>NC_018681.1 GCF_000250675.2 Nocardia brasiliensis ATCC 700358 | reverse complement strand
GCAGTTTCCTCCCCGGAAGTAGGTCGATAGGAGCAGACGGCCGGGGCACGCGGGGAGGTGATGGCGACGACCATGCTCGGGTCGGTACCGTGATCCTGCGTACGTCCGTAACCGGTTCGGACGCTGCCCAGATCCCCATTCCGGGCGGCGGCGTGGCACCGTCGGCCCTACGAATATGCCACTCCAGGGGTCTTTCCACACAATTATCCACAGATGTGGAGAACCCTGGGGAGTTGTGAAATGCGCTTGCGCGGCCGCTCGATAAGGCGTTGACCAGCGGTTCTGTAGCTAACGATGAGCAACATAGCTGGTGGCCGGGCTCGGGCGTGGCTAGGGGTGTGGACGAACTCACGGTGATACTCACAGGCCTGGGCAGTGATGTGCACAGCGCCCGATCCCGGTCGTGCGGGGTTTGTGCTGGTCGAGTGGACGGCCGTGCGGGGTGGGCCGAGTTTGACCCGTCCGGAGCCGATCAGTACCCTCGTACAGTCACCCTTTGGTGCGGTGGCGGTCTTGTGCTGACCGCGGGTAGGTCGATATCGACCGACTGTGCGCCAAGACCGACGCGCCGATGATGACCAGACCTGTGATTCATCGCGAATACCTGTATCACCGAAAAAGCTTCGGGTACCGACTGGTGCCCACTGACTCGAGGAGTGTTGACCGTGGCCAAGGGCAAGCGGACGTTCCAGCCGAACAACCGTCGTCGGGCGCGCGTCCACGGCTTCCGTCTCCGGATGCGCACCCGTGCCGGTCGCGCCATCGTTTCGGCGCGCCGCCGCAAGGGCCGCGCCGAACTCACTGCCTGATCCTCGCTCGCGGACGCTCGGGTGTTGCCTGAGCCGTATCGGTTGCATCATCGTGCCGACTTCTCCCGGACGGTGCGCCGCGGCCAGCGAATCGGGAGGCGCGATCTGGTCGTGCATGTCCATACCCACGGGTATGACGGAGTGGTGGACATGAACGAGCGGCATGGTGATCCGGACGGAGCGTCGATCCGCGTCGGTGGACCACGCTTCGGGTTGATCGTCAGCAAGGCGGTGGGCAACGCGGTGATTCGACACCGCGTCGCCCGCCGCCTGCGTCATATGTGCCACCAGATGATCTCGGAGTTGCCCAGCGACACCGACGTCGTCATTCGCGCCCTGCCCGGCGCGGCGAATGCTTCCTCGGCGGAACTGCTGCGCCAGATGCGCGCCGCGCTGCGCAAACTCGGGGTCGGCACGGTATGAGCCGCACCGCCACGATCGGCCGGCTACCGGCGAACGCGCTGATCTTCCTGATCGAGTTGTATCGGACCTACGTCTCCCCCACCCGCATGCCGGTGTGCCGTTTCACCCCGACCTGCAGCGAGTACGCGGTCACCGCGTTACGGACGCGCGGGCTGTTCATCGGCCTCGGATTGGCGGCCGTGCGACTGGCCAAATGTGCGCCCTGGCACCCTGGTGGGTGGGACCCGGTTCCGGAGCGGAAGCGAAGCACCGTTCGCACCGCACCAGGAACCGAGGCAGCCACCGATCCGGCGTCGCAGGAAACCGACCTGCAGACCGGCCCGGTGTCGGAGCCGAACGCTTGGAAAGGATCACCGCGCGCGGTGATCGGCGATACGAACGACGGGAGTGCATAGAGCCGTGCTCGACTTCATTTATTATCCGGTGTCCTGGATCTTGTGGTTCTGGCATCGGGTTTTCGCGTTGGTGCCCGGTCTCGGTAAAGACAGCGGCATCGCCTGGGCACTGGCCGTCGTGTTCCTCGTGTTCACGCTGCGTGTGCTGCTCTACAAGCCGTTCGTGAAGCAGGTCCGCACCACCAAACAGATGCAGGAACTGCAGCCGCAGATCAAAGAGCTGCAGAAGAAGTACAAGAACGACCGCCAGAAGATGGCCGTCGAGATGCAGAAGCTGCAGAAGGACCACGGCTTCAACCCGCTGATGGGCTGCCTGCCGATCCTGGCCCAGGTGCCGGTGTTCCTCGGCCTGTTCCACGTGCTGCGCTCGTTCAACCGCACCGGTCACGGCTTCGGCCAGCTGGGCATGTCGATCGCGGAGAACGCGAACACGCCGAACTACGTCTTCAACGCCGCCGATGTGCAGTCGTTCCTGAGCGCCCGTATCTTCGGCGCGCCGATCTCGGCCTTCATCACCATCCCGAACACCGAGCTGCAGGCCTTCGCCATCCACGGACTCGGCCTGCCGAGCAAGCTGAACATCGCGCTCGTCGCCATCCCCTTGATGATAATCGCCGGTCTCGCAACGCATTTCAACGCGCGTGCGTCGGTCGCCCGGCAGACGCCGGAGGCGGCCGCGAACCCGCAGGCCGCGATGATGAACAAGCTCGCGCTCTGGGTCTTCCCGCTCGGCGTGCTCGTCGGTGGCCCGTTCCTGCCGATCGCCATCCTCCTTTACTGGGTCTCCAACAACATCTGGACCTACGGGCAGCAGCACCTCGTCTTCGGCCGCATGGAGAAGGAAGAGGAAGAGAAGAAGCTGGCCAAGCTGGAACAGCGGGCGCAGAACGCGCCCAAGCCGGGGGCCAAGCCGGTCAACGTGAAGAAGAAGCCGGGTCCCGGGTCGGACTCCGTCGAGGACGCTGTCGAGGGTGCGCCGTCGACCAATGGCACCGCGAAGACCCCCAGCAAGGCTGCGGGCCAGCGCCGGCCGGGCGGTCAGAAGCGCCCGGGCAACCGCGGCCGGGCGAACCAGAAGCGCAGACGCTGATCACACTTCGGTGGCCCGGCGGCCACCACGCTGAGCAACCCTTTGATCGCGCACCGTCCGGCGGCGAGCGCCCGGCGAGCGTGATGAGCAGATGAAGGAAACCCAAATGACAGTTGAGACCGACGGAGGGGACGCCACAGTGGCGACGACGATGGTGAACGCCGGAACGGACGCCGACGATGTCGTGAACGACGCGGAGGAAGCCCTCATCGAAGAGGGCGAGATCGCGGGCGACTACCTCGAGCAGTTGCTCGACGTGCTCGACTTCGACGGGGACATCGACCTCGACGTCGAGGGTGACCGCGCCATCGTCAGCATCGATGGCGGCCGCGATCTGTCGAAGCTGGTCGGTCGCAACGGTGAAGTGCTGGACGCGCTCCAGGAGCTGACCCGGCTCGCCGTGCAGCAGGCGACCGGCGTGCGCAGCCGGCTCATGCTGGACGTGGCCGGCTGGCGTGCCAAGCGTCGGGAAGACCTCAGCGCGCTCGGCACCGCCGCCGCGCAGCGCGTGCTGGAATCGGGTGCGCCGGAGTCGCTCGCACCGATGACCCCGTTCGAGCGCAAGATCGTGCACGACGCGGTGGCGGCGATCGACGGCGTCGAGAGCGAGAGCGAAGGCGTCGAGCCGAACCGGCACGTGGTCGTCGTTCCGTCCTGAGTGAAGTCCGCCCCGCTAGGCGGATACCGTTAGGGGACGGCGCATTTCGTCACTCTGACGGTGGTGGTTGGATGGGGCCTCTGGTCTTCGGATCGGGGGCCTTGTTCGTGTCCGGTCCCTGTTTGTCTCCCTGATCGACCTCGAGTTCGGAAGGATGTTTCACGTGGAACGAGATCTCGGTGGAACCACCGCGTTGCCTGCCGAACTGGAACCACCCGCGGCCGCCGCGGTCGTGTTCGGCGAGCGACTCGATCTCGCCCGGCAGTATTGCGCGGCACTCGCTACCGCGGGCGTGGAGCGCGGCCTGATCGGTCCGCGCGAGGTGCCCCGCCTCTGGGATCGGCACATCCTCAACTGCGCGGTGATCGGTGAACTGATCGCCGAAGGCGCGTCCGTGGTGGATATCGGCAGCGGTGCCGGACTGCCCGGCATCCCGCTCGCGATCGCGCGCCCCGACCTGCGCATCACCCTGGTCGAACCGCTGCTGCGGCGCACCATCTTCCTCAGCGAATTCATCGACGCGGCCGGACTGGACGTCACCGTCGTCCGCGGCCGAGCCGAACAGTCCGGCGTCATGAAAGAAGCCGGCGGCGCCGACGTCGTCACGTCCCGTGCTGTCGCCCCGCTCGCCAAACTCACCCAGTGGTCGTTCCCGCTGCTTCGCGACCACGGCCACATGCTCGCCCTCAAAGGCGTCAGCGCCGCCGAAGAACTCGAGCGCGACGCCGCGGCCCTGGACCGCATCGGCGCCGGCAACACCCAGGTCCTCGCCTGCGGAGCCGGGCTCGTCGCCACCCCCACCCTCGTCATCAGTGCCGAACGCCTCCCTCGCGCCGAACGCCGCAGCGAACATGCCGCCGCCCGGAAAGAAGCGCGGGCGGCGAAGCGGGCGGACGGGGTGCGCGGGCGCACGCGTAAGGGGAAGTAGGGCGGTCGCCGAATCGGCTAGTTGCCGCTCGGCGGGTTGGGTTCGTCGGCGACGCGGCAAGTGGTCAGGGCGTGGACACGCACAGGGGGTCGTGCATGGCCTGACCCCTCTGTTGCCCGGGTTACCGTATCGCCGATGCAGCGGAGCATCGTCTGCGAAACGTCACGTGACCGTCACCGGTGGTCGAACAGCTTGACCACGCTCTGCGGTGCTTCCTGGCCGAAGAAGGTCTCCAGGTTCTGCGCCGAGCGGTCGGCGGCGTCGGCACTACGCGGGAACAGCCGGTCTTCGTAAGCCTCGAGCGCGACCTCGGTGTCGAGTTGCGCAACCAGCTCGGCCGCCAGGTCCGCGCCGTCGAACATGGCGAGGTTCGCGCCCACGCCGGCGAACGGCGACATCAGATGTGCGGCGTCGCCGATGAGCGTCACCCCGGGCACCCTCTTCCAGTCGAGCCCGACCGGGAGTGCGTAGATGGGTCGAAGCCAGGGTTGCGCGTCGCTCTCCGTCACGAACGCGGTGAGCAGTGGCGACCAACCATCGAACTCGTCGGCCACTCGACGGAGACCGACGGACGCGTCACCGAAGTCGATCGACTTCACCCACTCCTCGGGCTTGTTCAGCGCCACGTAGCCGCGCACCTGTCCGTCGGCATAGCGGTGGGCGATGATGCCTTGGCCCGGCGCGACCGCCATCAGAGTGCCGCTGCCGATCGCGGCCACGCTCTCCCGGCAGCGCTCGTTGTCTGCGGCGAGGGCGATCTCGATGAAACAGATTCCGCTGTAGCGCGGCTCCTCGGAAGTGAGCAGCGGGCGCACCTTCGACCAGGCACCGTCCGCGCCGACGACGATATCGGCACGCGCGGTGGAACCGGTCGCGAAGGTGAGGTCGTATCCGCCTGCTGGAGACTGCCGGACCGAGTCGAGCTTGTGGCCCCACTTGATCGTCCCGGGCGTCAGCGAGTCGATGAACAGTTGCCGGAGTTCGCCACGGTCCACCTCCGGCTGAGCGGTACCGGGATCCGCCGGCTTGTCGAACAGCATCGTGCCGTGCAGGTCGACCACGCGCTTGGCGTCCTCCCCCGGCCGGACCAGAGTGCGGAACTCGTCGTACAGACCGGCGGCCCGAAGCGCCACCTGTCCGGTGTCCTCGTGAATGTCGAGCAGGCCGCCTTGCGCACGACTCTGCGCCGAAGCTTCCCCCTCATAGATCGTCGCGTCGACGCCGTGCGCCTGCAGCACCCGCGCGAGCGTCAGCCCGCCCAACCCTGCTCCGATAATGGCGATGGACTTCCGCATACTGCGCTCCTCCGTTGCGCCGACCCGCGTCGGCGATGGTCAGTGCTGGAACGGACAGGACGTCCGGCCTCAGCAGGGAGACGCTCAACGATCAGAACTCACTGAATCGATGTATGCGCGATGCGCGGCGAAGAACCCGCGGCACATCGTTTTTCGCGACCTTGCCACTATAGCTCGGCATCCGACTCGCGGCCGTCGCGCTGCGACGCACCTCACCCCCGAGGTCTATTTCTGTCGCGCGGACCGCGGCTGCCGGCTCGTACTGTGAGGTACCTTGCCCTCGGGTTCATCGGTGTCGCGCGGCAGCGGTTGCATGCTCGCGCTGCGACGCACCTCGCCTGCCGACGTCGGAGCGCCCGTCGAGGTCGCGTACGGACAACCCCACCCGTTCGTCCCGGATTGGATGTTCGGCGTCACCGGTTTCGAAGCCGCCGGGTTGGGCGCACGTCGAGGTGCGATGGAAGCGCATCGAGTGTGACGGAGGCGTGTCGGCCGACGGGTCGCCGGGCCGCCGCTGGCGGGTGACGGGGGCGGCAGGCGACGGTCGACGAAGCGCATGGAGTGACGGCGGCGCGGTGGGCCGCGGCAGAGCGAGGGAGCGGCGGGTTGCCGGAGGCGCGACGACGAGGGCACCGCTGAGCGACAGGCGAAGAGTGCCGACAGGCGAGAGGGTGCGAGAGGCGAGGAATGCGGCGTGCGGCGTGCGGCGTGTGACGGGGTGAGGCGCGACGGTCGATGGTGTGAGGGGCGAGGGAGCGAGGCGAGGGGCGACGTGCGGGGTGCGAGAGGCGACGGGCGAGAGGGCGACGGGCGACGTGTGAGGCGCGACGGAGCGAGAAGCGACGGAGGCGCGGTGCGAGAGGGGCGTGCGGGGCGAGGATACGGCGGAGCGGTGGGGTGAGGGACGAGAGGCCGAGGGGGTGACTGGTCAACGCTCGGGCGACCGGGTCTGCGACGCCTGAACACTGCGGTGCAGACGACTCGACCCCGATGACACTCCCCGCGTCCGCAGGGTGTGAGTTGAGCCGCCTCGCGACGGGTGATGGGTCTTCGCTCGCATGAACGAGATTGTGGTTCGAAGTTCGGTCCCCCGCGAAGGCAGAGGTTTCACGTGAATCACCGTTGGCTGCTCCGCGAAGGACGGAACGGGATGCCAACGCCTCGATCGGTCGTCCGGGTGGGCAGCCCGCGTACCAGTCTTCCCCGGTCGGCTCTTCGATGGGACGGACCGCGGCTGGGAACCCCGAGCAGGTTGCTTGGTAGTGGATCCGTCGTGGACGAAGAACTGTTGGGGGTCGAGGTTTCATCTGGGCTCTGTCATGAGGTCGAGTTGCGAACGAGGAGCGGGACCTACCCGAGCGGGGCGGCGCGGGTGTAGGAGTTGCGTGAGCTGTCACAGGGAACGGACCGCGGCACGGGGGCTGCTTGGCTCGCGGTCGTGGAAGCTCCGCCGTCCGCCAGGGGCCGAGGGTTCCACGTGAATCATTGAGCGGCGTTCTCATCCTCTGGGGGGTCGCCAAGGGGCGTGGGGAGGTGGGCAACCCACCTCAACTACGGGACAGAACAAATCTGAATCCTGCCGTTAGGAATCCATCCATCCCCCGCCCGGCTCTCGGCTGCCGAACCCCCGCATAGGCATCGGGGCACGCGGGGTCCGGGGTGCAGGAGCAGAACCGGGTCGATGTTTCACGTGAAGCGACTCGGCAGATTAGAGGAGCCAATTTTCGTCGGCGGGTGGCGTGGGTCGATCCGATTGCCCCGAACGAGGATTCGACGGCCCGCGCGGAGAGTTCATCGATGGATGCCCGCTCGGGAAGCTGAGGGCAGGTTGGGACTCGACCGGACAGCGGGCGCCGGAAAACCGGAGTCACGCAGGCGGGTGCGCATTCACCCGAGAGTCTGCTCGCCTGGTGTTCGGACCGGGACGCGCTGGATCGCTGAAGATCCGGGTTAAACCGCGCCCGGCCGGTTCGATCGGTTAGGTGCTCCCGCACCACCTTCGCCTCCATGGGTAGTTGTGCGCGGGAGCTCGTCGGCGGGATCGAGTGCCGTCGGACAGATACCGATGAATGGGTGTCCTTGGGTTGGGACGGGTGGAGCCTGTTACTCCGAGCTGCTGGCTGGTCGATCTCGCGGGATCAGCGTGAGAAGGCTGAACATACGAAGTTCCTCATCGGACGCCACGGCGGCAAGACGCCCCCATCGTCGGTTGGAGGGGTTCCGGCATTGCGGTGCCGCTCGCTGCGATCGGTCCCATCCGGCACACAGTTTCCCGTCGCTGACGCACTGGTTCCCCGGACCCCGCAGCGGCCATTCGCCGCTTGCTCATGACCGAGCCAGGCGGGCATCCACAAGGTTGGGTTTCACATGAAACATCGCGCGAATGGGGGACGCCGCTGAGATTCCGATAGGGGGCGCCAACCTGCTCTGCTCCACCCCTGCAGGCGAAGACAGCCGTCGGAGACCAGGCCACTCCCCCTCACCCCGCTGGCGGAGACTTCACGCCGAAGTGGGCCGTCCAGGACCAGTAACCAGATCGCTCCGCCGACACGCGTCTGTTTCACGTGAATCCAATCTCGACACGGGTGACCCACCCCTCCGGGACCCCGTCCCGGTTCTCACGCCCGCCCGAACCCGCTGAGAAGGAGCGCGATTGTTCTAGCTGAGCGCCAACACGAAACGACCACCCGCGCGACTGGGCGCCGCGACTGGGCGCCGCGACTGGGCGCCGCGACTGGGCGCCGCGACTGGGCGCCGCGACTGGGCGCCGCGACTGGGCGCCGCGACTGGGCGCCGCGACTGGGCGCCGCGACTGGGCGCCGCGACTGGGCGCCGCGACTGGGCGCCGCGACTGGGCGACGCGACTGGGCGACGCGACTAGGTCGCGACCACCTCGGGAGGGATCATGTCTGTCGGGATGCAAACCCGGGAATCCTTCGAACGCTCGAGGTTGGGAGCCCGCGCCGGCACTGCTGTAGCGGCAGTGGGGAATTCGATCTCGATGCACATCGTGGTCTGGTGGACGACGCGCAGCACTCTGCCGGAGATACGTCACACTGACGTATTGGCCAAGCCCCCAGCTCCCCACGCCGACAACGGTTTCACATGAAACATCGGACTCCGGCAAGCTCCGGGTCTCCGTAACCCCCTTGGCGGGTGCGGGGTTTCATGTGAAACATCGGGTATCGGTGGCTGAATATGGACAGATTCGCGTGTCCTTCGTCCGTTGCCGCGATTCAGCTTTCTTATCCCGCTCGGGGCTGGCAAGCTAGTGGACGTCGGGCGTGAGCGTAGGTGCCACGGAGGATCTGGTGTTGACAGCGGCGAGGGCTCCGCTCGGTCGATCGGGCGCCGCGAACCCGGTTGGGCATCATGTTCGATCCGACACAGCTTGTTTGATGACACGGCGCCGACGGTCCGTCGGCCGCACGTGATCTGAGTTTCTCGGGTTAGGAGCTGTCTATGTCGAGCGGTCCGGCGAATGTTTCACGGGAAACTACGTCGCGCGTGCCGGGAATGCTGGACTCCAGCAATTTCGACGCGGAGACATTCGGAAGCACGCCGTTCGGGAACATCTCCCCCAGCGAGACCCCGATCGCGGCCGAAGCTCAACGCGCTAGCCAGATACTGCATCCAGGAAAGGTGACAGTGCCGAAACCGCACGAGCAACGCATCATCACCATCGCCAATCAGAAGGGCGGCGTCGGCAAGACGACCACCGCGGTGAATCTCGCGGCCGCTCTGGCGCATCAGGGGATGACGGTCCTCGTGATCGATCTGGACCCGCAGGGCAACGCCAGCACCGCCCTCGGCATCGAGCATCACTCGGGTGTGCCGTCCAGCTACGAACTCCTCATCGGCGAGGTGTCGGTCAAGGACGCGATCCAGCAGAGTCCGCACAACGAACGCCTGCTCTGCATTCCGGCGACCATCGATCTGGCCGGCGCCGAGATCGAGCTGGTGTCGATGGTGGCTCGGGAAGGCCGGCTGAAGGCCGCCATCCAGGAGGCCAATATCGCCGGATACGACATCGACTACGTGATGATCGACTGCCCGCCTTCGCTCGGTCTGCTGACCGTCAACGCGATGGTCGCCGCGAAGGAGGTGCTGATCCCGATCCAGTGCGAGTACTACGCGCTGGAGGGTGTCGGTCAGCTGCTCCGCAATATCGGTCTGGTGCAGGCGCACCTCAATCCCGAACTGCATGTCTCCACCGTGATTCTCACGATGTACGACGGCCGGACCAAGCTGGCCGACCAGGTCGCCGAGGAGGTGCGCGGTCATTTCGGTGACGTGGTGCTGCGCTCGGTGATCCCGCGCAGCGTGAAGGTCTCCGAGGCGCCGGGCTACGGCATGACGGTGCTCGATTATGATCCAGGCTCCCGAGGCGCAATGAGCTACCTCGATGCCGGACGGGAAATGGCGGCGCGCTCGGTGGTGCGGGTCGCCGAAGGCGCGGAGTGATCTGGCGCAATACGTGCCAGGTCGATGAGACCGGGTGTGGTGGCGGAACGAGGAAGGGGTCAGTGGACCGATGAGTCAGGCGAAGAAGGGTGGGCTAGGACGCGGTCTTGCCGCGTTGATCCCGACGGGACCGGCGACTGCGCCGGGGCTCAGCAGTCAAGCGGCCAGCGTCATCGGTCTGGATCCGATCGGGCCGCAGCCCGCGTCGGCCTATCTGCATCGGGTCCCCGACCCGGCAGAGGAAGACCTCGCGTCCGGCGGCGCGGTGTATCGCGAGATCCCGCCGGAGCAGATCGAACCCAACCCGAAGCAGCCGCGCCAGGTGTTCGAGGCGGAGGCGCTGGGCGAGCTGGTGCATTCGATCAAGGAATTCGGTCTGATGCAGCCGATCGTGGTGCGTCGGGTCGAGCCGGGGGTCGACAAGTTTCAGCTCGTCATGGGCGAACGCCGGTGGCGCGCTTCGCAGGAGGCCGGCCTCACCGTCATCCCCGCGATCGTCCGGGAGACCGCGGACGAGTCGATGTTGCGTGACGCGCTGCTGGAGAACATCCACCGCGTGCAGCTCAACCCGTTGGAAGAGGCGGCTGCTTATCAGCAGCTGCTGGAGGAATTCGGCGTCACCCATGAGGTGCTCGCCGACCGCATCGGCCGGTCCCGCTCGGCCGTCACCAACATGATCCGCCTGCTGAAGCTACCGATCTCGGTGCAGCGCCGGGTCGCGGCGGGTGTGCTGTCGGCCGGACACGCGCGGGCACTGCTCGGTTTGGAAGGCGGCGTGGACGCCCAGGATGAATTGGCGAAGCGCATTGTCGCCGAGGGCCTCTCCGTGCGCAGCACCGAGGAGGCCGTCCATCTCGCGAACCAGGAGAAGGCGCTCGCGCCGGTTCCGGAGGAAGCCCCTACCCCACAGCGCAAGCCGATCCAGATGCCGGGTTTGCAGGATGTGGCGGATCGGCTGTCCGGCTCGTTCGACACCCGGGTGATCGTGAGCATGGGCAAGCGCAAAGGCAAGATCGTCGTCGAGTTCGGTTCGGTCGACGACCTCGAGCGCATCGTTCGTTTGATGGAACAGACCCAGCGCGACTTGTGACAGAAGTGGCGAAAATAAACTTGTGATTGCGACAGGTACGGGCCCGGAGTTGAAACGTCACTGTGACGACGGATGATTCCGGGATCGAACCAGCACAAGTTCCTTACCAACAGCACAGCGACGTGGAATGAGGCGGGATCAGTTGATCGCTTATTCTTGCTGGCGAGTGAATTGTGATGCGGTGTGAGCAGACATCCCCATTGTCAGCGCGCCTCGCACATGCCGGTGCCGAGCGTAGGCGAGGCGGAGCATGAGCGTGGATGAATCGGATAGCTGGAGGCTGAGCAGAGCGGTGTCGACCAGCGTCACGGCCCTAACCCTCGGCGAGCTGGACAAGCTCCCCGCGCACTCCCGGCGTTGCGTGTTCTGGGAGATGGATCCCGCGGTGGCCGAGGACTCCCGCGGCTTCAGCGATCCGGTCTTCGAGAAGGAGGCCTGGCTGTCCACGGTCCTGCTGGAGTGGGGCTCGTGTGGGCAGGTGGCCAATGTCGACGGCAATGTCGCGGGCTGTGCGCTGTACTCCCCGCCGAGCGCGGTGCCACGCGCCACCCTGTTCCCCACCTCGCCGGTGAGCCCGGACGCTGTCCTGCTGACCACGCTGCGGGCCGAATTCCCGTATCAGGATGCCGAGGTTGCCCATCAGTTGATGCAGGCCGTGGTGGCCGACCTGGTGCGCCGCGGTGTCCGCGCGCTCGAGGCGTTCGGTATCCGGTCCGATCCCCCGGCACACGCGCTGTCCGAGCGGTTCGGGTCGATGACGCTGATGGAGCGAATCATCGCGCCGATCAAGGGTTCCGCGGCGGGCGCGATGGCCGAATGTTCACCGGAAACCTGCATGATCGAGGCCGATTTCCTGGAGGATGTCGGCTTCGAGGTGGTCGCGCCGCACCACAAGTTCCCGCGGTTGCGTCTGGAGCTCAACTCCGACCACGGCTGGAAGGAAGACGTCGAGCGCGCCCTCGATCAGCTGCTGGCGGCCGCGTCGATGACGCCACCCGCTCGGGTCGGCGTGCGCTGACCCACTGCCGAAAAGGCCCCGCACCGGCGAGGGAATCGGTGCGGGGCCCTTGTTGTTTCGGGGTGCGACTACATGCGGTCGGCGGCGGCCAGTTCCTCGGCGAGCAGCTCGGCGAAGGTGTAGGTGCCGGTCGGCTGATCGTCCTGGCCGAGCAGGTAGAGCCGCTTGACCGAGATCAGGATCGCCTCCGCGATCACGTCCCGCATGCGCGGGTTGGTGAGCACGTTGGCGTCGTAATCGTTTGTCAGATAGCCGATATCGATCTGCACCGTCGGCATTTTGGTGAGCCGCAACAGATCCCAGGTCCGCGCGTGCGTCCGGCAATCCTGCAGCGAGGTGCGCGCAACGACCTCGCGCTGGATGAAACCGGCCAAGACCTGACCGATCATCGACGCCGAGCCGTGCGAATTACCGAAGTAGAAGCCGGCGACGCCGTTGGCCAGCGGGCTCGGATTGGTGGCGCAGCGCAGCGAGATCATCAGGTCGGCGTCGAAGGCGTTGGACGTGTCGGCCCGTTCGGCGTCGGTCGGATTGGCGCCCCAGGGGCGGGACAGGAACGTCTCCATGCCGGTCGCGGCCATCCGGCCCTCGAGCCGGCTTGCCAAGTCCCACAGGATTTCCGACTCGTACACGTCGCCGTACTCGGACGGCACCGGATGTCCCTTGTCCGGTCCGCCCAGGCCGGGATCGATCACGATGCGCTTGCCGGTGAGCTGCGGCCCGGCCCGGTGCACCACCTCTTCCTCGGCGATCCGGTGCGGGTTGCCGCCGGTGACGCGGGCGCCGAGCAGGTCGAGCGAACGCAGCGTGTCCGGTCCGCAGATGCCGTCGGCGGCCAGGCCGATCTCGCGCTGGAACGAGGTGAGGCCCTCATGCGTGTGCGGCCCGAAGTAGCCGTCCACCCGGTGCACGTAGAAGCCGAGATCCTGCAGTTTGCGCTGCAGCGTCGCGACATCGTCGCCGTAGAGCGGGGCGGAGAGCTGATAGATCAGTGTGCGGGCACCCAGCCGGTAGGACGCCTCTTTCAAGGCGCGATAGGTGGCCGGGCCGACGACGCCGTCGACGAGCAGTCCGCGGTGCTGCTGGAACGCGCGGACTGCCGAGTCGAGTCGATGGTCGAAGGACGCCTCGGTGTCCTTCCAGTACTCGCGTGCGTCGGCGCCATCGGCGTCGACGTGTGCGTGCAAGAACCCGAGACTTGCCAGGGTGCTCCGAACCTCTGCTACGGCTGGACCGCTATCGCCGTGACGAAGTCGGTGCATGCGTGAGAGCCCTTTCCTTCCGCGTCAATCCGGGTACCCACTCATGCGATGGGATACACCTTCGCACGACCGGCATCGGTCGATTGTCTCAGACCCGGACGGGAATTCGGCATTCCCGGGTCCAGGCATCCTACGGCGCGTCGGTCGATCCCGACGACCTTTGGTGCCTATGGCATTCGAATGCCAGGGGTCAGATGACGTCGTCGAGTTCGCGCAGCAGGGCGGCTTTGCCCTTCGCTCCGACGATCTGCTTCACCGGCTTACCGCCGCGGAACAGCATCATAGTGGGGAGCGAGAGGATCTTGTAATCGCGGGCCGTCTCGGGGTTGGCGTCGACATCGATCTTCGCGATGGTGAGCTTGTCCGCGTGCGTGCCCGCGATCTCCTCGAGCACCGGGGCGACCATCTTGCACGGGCCGCACCAGGCCGCCCAGAAGTCGACGAGCACCGGCTTCTCGCTGAGCAGCACGTCGTCGGCGAAGGACGCGTCGGTCACGGTGACCGTCTTGCCGGCGACCGTCTTGGCACTATCGGACATGGATGTTCTCCTTGCTGAATTGCGGTGCCCCCGTGGCCTTCTCGGCCACGCGGGCGACCACTCTCGGGACGAGAGGTCAGTTGGCGGGCACGGCCACCGTGCTGCCGGCGTGATCCAGGGTGTTCGAGGTGATGTCACCCTGCTCGGCCAGCCAGCGCTCGGCGTCGATGGCCGCGCGGCAGCCGGTACCCGCGGCGGTGATCGCCTGGCGATACGTGTGGTCGACCAGGTCGCCAGCGGCGAACACGCCGGGCACCTTGGTGGCCGTGGAGGGGTGCACGACCTGCACGTAGCCTTCGTCGTCCAGCTCCACCTGGTCGCGGACCAGTTCGCTGCGCGGATCGTGGCCGATCGCGACGAACAGCCCGGTCGCGGCCAGCTCCGAGGTTTCCCCGGTACGGGTGTCGCGCAGGGTCAGGCTGGTCACGCTGGTGTCGCCGTTGACCTCGGCGATCTCGGCGTTGAGCACGAACTTGATCTTCTCGTTCGCCTTGGCGCGCTCCAGCATGATGCGCGAGGCCCGGAACTCCTCGCGGCGGTGCACGATGGTGACGCTGGCGGCGAACTTGGTGAGGAAGGTGGCCTCCTCCATGGCGGAGTCACCGCCGCCGACCACGACGATGTCCTGCCCCTTGAAGAAGAAGCCGTCGCAGGTGGCGCAGGCGCTGACGCCGCGGCCGAGCAGCTTCTGCTCGCCCGGGATGTTCAGGTAGCGGGCGGCCGAGCCCATGGCCAGGATCACCGCGTACGCCTGGTAGGTCTCGTCGCCGACGGTGACCGTCTTGATCGGGCCGCTGAGGTCGATGGCGTCGACGTCCTCGGTGCGGATCTCGGCGCCGAACCGCTTGGCCTGCTCGCGCATCTGCTCCATCAGGTCGGGGCCCATGATGCCCTCGCGGAAGCCGGGATAGTTCTCGACCTCGGTGGTGGTCATCAGCGCGCCGCCGAACTGGGTGCCCTCGAACACCAACGGCTGCAGCTCGGCACGACCCGCGTACACCGCTGCGGTGTAACCGGCGGGACCGGAGCCGACGATGATCAGGTCACGTACTGGCGCACTCATGAGGCCCTTCCCAGGCAGATATCGACGGACGTCTCGGTCAACAACAGCGTAATGGCTATTGTTCCTGCGCTGGTGGAGTGTGCGGTGAGTTTGGGCTCAGTGGCCCGGCACACTCGGGCGACGCGATGTCGGCCGGCTCACTCAGCCGATGTCCTGCACGGTCAGGTGCTGCGGATCTGCTGTGCTGCAACCGGTTCCGACGATCAGCGCGGTGATCTTGGGCGTGCGCGGGCCGGTGAGCAGCAGCAGGACGGCGTCTTGACCGTGATAGCGGATGTTCATCGAACCGAGCACAGTGCGGTCCAGGCCGTTGGCGTGCACGCATCGTTCGCGCGCTGCCGCGTTGCTGAGCGCGCCGGTGGCGTCGTTGCGGCCGAGCGCGGTGAGCATCGCGGCCGCGGTCGGCTCGTCGAGCTCGGTGCCGCCCGAGGTGGGCTGGGCGATGGGCGGGGTGTCGTCGTTACCCCGGACGACGGTCAGCGCGATCGAGGCGCACGCGACGACGGCGATCGCGGCGGCCGCGGCGGTGAGCCAGCGCAGCCTGCGCCGGCGGCGCTCGTCGAGCGAGACGGGCGCGGCGGGCGGCGCGGCCGGTAGCGCGGGCTCCGGTTCGGCGGCCGACGGGTTCCCGGCGACGACGGAGCCGTCGGAAACCGCTGTGGCATAGTCTTTTTCGCCCGAGACCGGCAGCCGATAGATCGTGGCGCCCGCGTCGTCGGGTGCTGCGTCGTCAGGCGCTTCAGCCGAGTCCAGCTCGTCGACGAAGGCCATGAGCCGCGCCGTGACATCGTCGGGCATTCGATGGATGACGTGTTCGGACCGGCCGAGTGCGCGCAGGTCGGCACTGACCTCGTCCAGGGCGTGCACGAAACGCAGTGCTTCCCCGTCGCGCCGGACCGCGGGCCACAGCTGTTCGTGCAGTTCGGGCGCGAGACTGCCGGCATGGAGGTCGGCGAGGAGTTCGGGCGAGAACGGAGGCTGCGGCACGGACCGGGTCGCCATCGCACCTCCAGTGTTCTCATCTGACATCGCGGGATCCCCTCGGGGCCGGGGACTTACTAGGACATCGTCAACGGGTTCGTCACTATTAATGACGCATCTCAACTACTTCCGGTTCCCCGGATCGCGCAGAAATTCCAGCCGTTCTTGTAGACGTTGCCTGCCGCGTGCACAGCGGCTCTTGATCGTCCCCTCCGGGACGCCGAGCATCGCGGCGGCCTCCGCCACGCTATACCCTTCCAGATCCACCGCAACCAGGGCGGTGCGTTGGTCGGCGGGCAGCGAGAACAGCGCGTGGTCGACCACGAGCGACATCTCCAGCTCGGCGACGGCGTCGCGCTCGTCCCGCGGTTCGGGCACGGTCTCCGGCGTCAGCGAGACGGCCTTGCGGATCTTGTTGCGCCGGATGCGGTCCAGGCAGGCGTTCACCACGATCGCGTGCAGCCAGCTGCGCACCTCGGCCTCGGCCCGGAACTTGGCGGCGGTGCGGTGCGCCGAGAGCAGTGCGTCCTGTAGCGAATCGGCCGCGTCCTCGCGGGTGTAGGAGGTGCGCAGCGCGGTCTGCCAGAGATGGTCGTTATGCCTGCGCAGCAGTTCGGCGAAGGCGTGCCGCTCCCCGCGCACATGCGCCTGCAGCAACTCGACGTCGCTGTAGTCCTCGCCCACGAACGAGCGTTCGCGGAACGCGACTGGCCGCGACGTCCCCCCGCGGAAATCCTCGTTCACATCGGACGACAATGCCAACCCCTTGACAGCGCTCACGGTGGCAACGGACATCGAGGACCATTACCGAAATTTCGCAGCATCCAGGATCGAGGCACCAGAACCTGGGAAGCTCCCCTGCCGAGAGCGCGAGGAGATCATATCGTCAGTCGCGATTCGGCAGCAACTATCTGCACAGGATTCGGAGATGAGCCGCGCGACCGAAGATGTGGGCGCGGCGCCGGCACGGCCAACTCACGTGCGGCGGGAGACGATCAGTAACTCTTAAGGCGTGGCATCCAAACGAATATCGGCGATGGAGGTCTGGAACTGACTACCGGAGTTGCCGAGTCCGGTGATCCAGATGAGCACGTAGCGGGCCGCCTGGTCGGTGCGGACCGGGATATCGGTGAGCCCCTCGACGAGCTTGCCCGAGCCGATCAGCTGGGTCTGGTCCAGCGTCGGCGAGTCGGTCGGCGAGGTGCGGATCTCGACGGCGGTGCCGGGGCTCGGCGAATTGATCGTGACGTTGGTCAGCTTGGCCGCGCTCGGCAGCGTCGCGAGCAGCCCCACGCCCTTCTTGAGCGCGGGGAACTGCTGGAAGTACTGGTCGGTGCGCCACATGGTGGCCGGGTTCTGATCCAGTACCGCGTTGACGTTGCCGACGCCGTCGGGGGTGCCCTCCGGGGAGAACACCGTCACCCCGGTCACCGGAACCTGCACGCCCCCGGTGCCGGCCGCGGGCCCTGCCGCGGCGGGCGTCGGTGCGGGAGCGTTGTTGGTGGTGAGGCCGATATTGCGCTGCTCGTTCAGCGGTGCGTCCGAGGCGCCGGGCGCGAACACGCTGACCATCCACCAGATCACGATGCCGACCACCAGCGCGGCCAGGATGCCCAGGCCGACCATGATCCACATCATCCGCTGGGAGCGTTCCCGTTCCGCCGCGAGCAGTTCCGGATCGGCCAGCGACTCGTCGTCGGGGGCCGGCGGCGTGGCCCGCTGCCCCAGGCGCAGCACCGGGATGAAATCGGTCTTCTGATCGACCACCGAGGCCTGCTCGAGCACGTGCTGCACGGTCGCGGCGGTACGGACGCCCTTGTTCGATTCGAGCGAACGCACCGCGACCGCCGAGATCTCGAACGGCACCTCGGGTCTTATCTGGCGCGGTTCCACGGGTGTGCCGTCCGGGCCGAAGTCGGCGAGCCGCAACCCTCCGACGGTCGCGGCGGTGCCGGTGACGCCGCCGGAGCGGATCGGCCAGCGGGCGGTGATCAGGGCGTAGAGCATGGCGCCGAGGCCGCGCACGTCCGATTGCGCGTCAGAATCGGACAGCGTGCCGGGGAAGGCCAGCACCGCGTCGCCGGACGCGCTGATCCGCACCCGGTCCGGATGATCGATGGACAGCGAGCCGCCGCCGCGGTGCGCGAGTTCGGCGGCCGAGGCGAGCGCGCGGATCGCCCGCGCGGCGCCGATCGGCGAGGGCACCGTCTCGGCCATCTCGCGCAGCGAGCGACCCGGCGTCCACTCGGCCACCACGATGCCGCCCGAGCTGCCGCGCACCACGTCGAGCACGCGGGCCAGGCCCGGCGAGTTGATCCGGCCGAGGCGCAGCGTGCGGGACAGGATCGCCTGCGGGCCGTCGTGGCCGGAGTTGTCCGCCGACTTCTGGTCGGCGTCGACGAAGGTCAGCGCGACCTCACGGTCGAGTTTGATGTCGAGCGCCTGCCAGAACTTGAGGCCGCGGGCGCCGCCGTGCCCGGCGAGCAGCCGGTAGCGGCCGCCGGCCACCGACGCGCCGGGAATCAGCTTGGGGCCGCGCGGCGTCCGGCGTCCGCCTGGGGTGTCGCCACCGAGCGGCGGCATCTCCGGCGCGCCGATCGGGATCATCCCGGTGTCGTACATCGGGTCGCGTGGCGGCAGCTGATTCTGGCGCTCGTGCTGTTCCGGTGGACCTGCCTGCTGTTCCCGCGGACCCGCCTCGTCCGCCGGTGGACCGGCACCGAGCTCGCGGTTCGCGTACGCGGGATCCGACGGCTCGCCACCGGGTGGCGGAGCGTCGGTCGAAAGCCCGCCTGCCGTGGTCGCAGAAGAATCAGCGGCTGGGACGCCGCCCACCGCGTCGTCGCTCACCCTCGGTCCTCCTTCGCCCTGGTATGTCGAGGTTCCGGCGATTTCGCCACTTGTGCTTCTCTGCCGAACAGGGTACGGGAACTCGCCCATGCCGGTGATGTCAACGGCATCGGCTCTGATCACCGGTAGGACCATGGTCTGAGCGTCCATGTACGGATCGAAGGCGGGGTAGGCCGGATACGGGTCCGGCCTGCGCAGAATCTGGGTCGGGTACGGATCGTCGACCGGTCCGTCGAGATCGAGATCGGGGGCGGGCGGCGTCCAGCCGAGGCGGCGCGAGATCGCGACCGTGATGCCGACGACCTCCGGCACACCCGCGAGGCGCATCAGCCCGAACGCCACGGTGAACATGACGACGGCGGTGATCGCCACTCGGATCAGCGAGCCGGGACCGCCGAACGAATCGGTCAGTCGTTCGAGCCCGAGCACCCGGTCCACGATCCACATGACGGCGCCGCCGGCCAGCGAGGAGAGCACCACCCGGGTGACGGTGCGCCCGACATTGGCCATCCGTAGATCGCCGAGGCTGCGGTGCAGCAGGTATCCGCCGATCACCGCGCCCGCGGTGAAACCGAGCCCGTTCGCGACACCGAGCACGATCACGACCGAGTCGCTGTCGCTGGCGATCACCGGGGCCAGCGCCGAGAGGATGGTCTTCACCGTGGTGATGCCGAGGATGATCCAGGTCGGCGTCCACGCCTGTTCCCTGGCGTAGAACACCCGCAGATGAATCAGCACCAGCGCGTACGGGATCAGCGCGAAGGCCGACCAGCTGACGGCATGGCCGAGTCGTTGCGCGTCACCGGCGAATCGGGCGTAGCCGAACAGCGCCTGGCCGAGCTCGGGCCCGGCGATCGTCATGAAGGTGACCACCGGGAACAGCGCGATCATGGTCAAGCGGGTGGCGACGGAAAGGTCGTCGACCACTGCGGGGGTGTCGCCGTCGGCCGCGTTGCGGCTCAGGCGCGGCATGATCGCGGTGAGCACGGTGACGCCGAGGACGCCGTAGGGCAGCTGGAGCAGCAGCCACGCGTAGGAGTAGATGGCCGGGCCGGCCTCGTCCGCGCCCGAGGCGACGTGGTTGGCGAAGATCAAGCCCAACTGGCTGATCAGCACGTACAGGATGATGGCCAGGCCCATCATGCCGAACTGCTTGAGCCGGGTATCGACACCCCACAGCGGGCGCAGGTCGATGCCCTCCCGGCGGATCGCCGGGACCAGGGTCAGCGCCTGGGTCACCACGCCGAGCGTGATGCCGATGCCGAGCACGAGCAGTTTCGGATCGCTCATCCGCACCGGATCGAGCGTGATCTCTCCCGGCGTCAGCGCGTACAGGCCGAGGACCAGCAGCACCACCACGTTGTTCAGCACCGGCGCCCAGGCACCGGGCCGGAACACCTGCCGGGTGTTCAGGATCGCGGTGAACAGCGCGGACATGCCGTAGAACAGGATCGCGGGCAGCAGCAGGAAGGTCAGCGCGGTGGTCAGCGCGGTGTTGACCTTGCCGTCGGCCGCGACAAAGACATGGGTCGCCAGGATGGGCGCGGTCGCGGTGGCCAGCAGGGTGGCGAAGGCGAGCACCACGAACGCCGCGGTGACGAGCCTGCGCACGAACGCGGCGCCGCCGTCGGCGTCCTCTTTCTCGGCGCGGACCAGCGTCGGCACCACCATGGCGGTGAGCACGGCACCGAGCACCAGCTCGGTGATCATGTTCGGGATCAGGTTGGCCGAGGTGAACGCGCTGGCGATGGCGGGGCCGAGCACGGTCGCGAGCAGCAGCTGCTTGCCGAAACCGGTGAGCCGGCTGATCAGCGTGGCGATCGCGATCGAGCCGGAGTCCTTCAGCAGCCGCGAATTGGCGCTCTGCTCGGGTTCTTTGGTCGCGGTGGCGGCGGGCCACTCCTGCGTGCGCGGGCGTTTGGCCACGTCGACCGGCTGTGCGTCCCGGGCCGCGGGTGGGCGGCGGCGCGGCGGCGGGTACGGCTCGGGCCGTGCCTGCGGTGGGGCGTACCGTGGCGGCGGCACGCGGCCGGACTGGGGCGCACCACCGGGAACCGGATCGGGCTGTCCAGGGTGCGGCGCGCCGGGAGCCGGGCGCGCGGGGGCGGCCGGAATCGGACCGGATCGCGGCGCACTGGCGGGGATCGCGCCGGATTGACCCGGGCGCGGCGCGGCCGGCATCGCGCCGGGCTGGTTGGGGCGTGGTGCGCCGGGCGCGGGCCGCGGTGCCACCGGCATCCCACCGGACTGACCGGGCGGCGGACCGGGACGTTGGCTCGGTGCCGGGCGCGGTTGCTGCGGTGGCGCGGGCGGTGGCTGCTGCGCCGGGTACTGCCGCTGACCGGGATGCGGTGCGGGCGCGGGCCGCTGGGGCGGACCCGGCGGACGTTGCGCGGGTCCGGGCGGCACGCGCTGTCCCGGCGGTATCCGCTGCGGCGGTGCCGACGGACGACTGACCTGCGGCACCCGCGGCGGCGGGGCGTCGTAGGGGCCGGGGGTCATATCCGGCTCCTCCGCCTCCGCCTGAGGCGGGAGCCGTTCCCACGGCGCAACCGGCGCCCGACGGGCCGGTGGCCCGTCGCGCCGATCGGATCGAGGCCGATGCGCCGATGGATCATCGTCGCTCATCATGCCTCCTGTTTTCCGCGGGACAGCCGCACCCGGTCGGCGCCGACGAGCAGTGCTGCGGGATCGTTACGCGCCGCGTCCGTGCCCCGGCGGGACTGCTCGGGCCGATCCGGTCGGTGAGCGGCAGAAGTACTGTCTCGCTCACCGTTCCTCCTGGTACTGCCCATCACTCGCACCACCCCTGCGCTGCTGCGAGCCTCCAGCGATTGTCCTCCACTCTGCCACTGTGGTTTGCCGGACGTCCAAATCCGGTAGCCGGGGCTGGTGCCCGCGCACAGCACGCGACGGGCGGGTCGGGCGACAGCGGAGGACGCTAGATCACCGTCCTTCACTGTGCCTCCTGGTGCTCCTGCTGTTGTATGGCCCGCTGCTTGGCGCGCCCGTAGCGGATGACCCGTCGGCGCAGCGGCGGATCGAGCCCCTCGTCGGCGACGTCGGGCTGACCGCGGAACCGCCGCCACAAGCGGCGCACGATCAGCAGGAACAGCAGCAGGGCGGCGCATGCCGTAATTATTGCCAGGGCCTGACCATAGGCGTTCGAACGCACCGAGACCTGCGTGGCATCGCCCAGCGGGATGCCGTCGGGTGTGGTAAGGGAGATCGGAATCACCAGGTTACGGCTGTCGCTCACCTCGGTCGGGATTTGGAACGAGCGTGTCCCGCGCGGGGGCAGCTGTTGCTCGCCGAGGTCGGTGATCTTCGTCTCGCGGGGCGCCTCGATGCGGAACTTGATCCGGATCGACACCGGCAGATCGTTGCGCGCGACCAGCAGCAACGGACTCTGCTCGGACGCGAGCGTGTACACCCCGCCCGGCGGGAGCACGGTCACCGAACGATAGAGCTTGTCCATCGTGCGGGTGGTCTGGTCGATCCGGCGCTGGGCGAAGGTGTCCGCCTGGGTGGCGTCGCCGGTGCGCCGGTCCGAGGAGCTCAGCACCCGGATCAGATCGTCGCGCAGCGGCGTGAGGAACTCCGCCGGGCTCGGTTTGATCTCGGGCACATCGACGATCGCCCGCATCAACTCGCTGATCCGCCGGCCCTGATCGCGCACCGGATCGAGGAACCGGCCGGGCACCGCGTCCTGTTCGGCCTGGGCCAGATAGTCCAGCTCATAGGGCTTCGGGTCGGTCGGCTGCGCGACCAGCTCCTGGAACGGCCGCGGGGTTGCCAGGTTGGCGCGCAGTAGCAGTTCGAGCTGGCGCAGCAGCGCTTTGCCCTCCTCGCGGTTCGCGCCCCACTGCTGCGGCGGGACGAGCAGCATCGAACGCGGTTGGTCCGGTTGCGGATTCAGCGCCGACCAGGAGATGGCGCCCAGCGCGTCCTGCAGCCGGGCGGCGCGGGAATCGTTGCTGACCTCGTAGCGCACCGAGGCGGGCGTGAACGACGGGGTCGGCGGGTTGGACGAGCCGACCGCGGCCAGCGCCGTCGCGGACCAGATATCGAAGGTCGCGGCGTGCAGCGCGGCATCGCCCGCGGGCAGGGTGGGTTGCGCGCCGTTCGGCGCGGCCCCGCTGTTCGGCACCGACGTGCCGCTCGGCGTGGCCGCGGTACTGGACGCTCCCGCGCTGCTCGGCGGCTGGCCGTGCGAGGTGGCCGAGGCGGTGGGTTCGGGACCGGCGGGCGCCGGTGGCACCGGAGCGGTGATCGCGGGCAGACGCACCACTTCCGGGGCGCCGGTGTCGGGCACCTGGGTCGTCGTGGTCTGTGTCTTGGTGTCGCCGCGCGTCGCCGTCTGCTGCGATACCTCCGAGGTGCCCGCGGTGCCCTCCGGCGCGACGGCGGTGTCGGCGAGTACTGCCGTACCGAAACCATGGCTGCGCAGCAGCATTCCCGCGCTCGCATCGATGCTGCCCGAATCCGGCAGGCTCACCCCGCGCACCGATTTGACGCCCAGGATCGAATCGACGAGTTCGGCCGGGGCGTTCATCGCCCGTGCCGAGAGGTCCGGGTCGTTCACCGCGGCCAGCGCGGAGAGGTCGACCTGCGCGAACGGCAGCGCCACCGTGCACATCGAGCCGGCGAGCGCGCGCAACCGGTCCAGCCACGTCTGCGCCTGCGTGGCGCCCGCGCCCGCGCGCGTCGCACCGTCGGGATCGGACGGACTGGCCAGCACCCGATAGCCCTTGGTCATCGCGTCCACGGTGAGCAGCAGATCGGGATCCACCGCGAGGCAGACCGAGGACAGCAGCGTGCGATCGCGGCCCGGCGTCAGGTCGAACACGCTCTCCAGCGCGCCGAGCAATTGATCGAGCCTGCCGTCCTTGCCGAGCGAGGCGGCCAGTTCGTCGTCGGTGAGCTCGACCTTCCCGTCCACCGAGCCGGCGATGCCCGCGACCATCCGCGGCCGGTCGGCCAGCGGCCACAGCAGCGTCGTCGCCACCGGCGCGTCGGTCGGCGCGGACACCGCCTCCGCCGCGTCGGCGCTCTTCGACCCGGGCGGCAGGCCGAGCACCGGCAGCAGGAAGCGGGCATCGTCGAGGCGGGCGGGCTTACCGAAGGCCGGTTCGCCGTTGACATTCAACAGCAACGGATACACACCGGGTTTGCTGATATCGAGCGAGCTGCTCGTGCCGCTACCCGGTCGCATGGCGATGCTCACCGAGAACTGCTTGTACTGGCCGGGCGCGAGTTGCGGGGCGACGTCCTCGAACGGGCCGTTCACCTCGTAGTTGACCTGATCGAGGCGCAGCGCGGCGCGCAGGTTGCCCGGCTCGGTGATCGCGGCCGCCCGTTGGATGCGGACGCTGATGTCCTTGACCGCGCGATCGCCGATATTGGTGACCCGGCCCGACACCGTCACCACCGGGTCGCTCGTCGTGGTCACCGCGGTGGGGCTCACCGAATCCACCGACAGTTTCAGGAATTTCGGGCCGGACACCGTGCCGGAACCGGTGGGCTGGGCCTGCGCCGCGGGCGGCGCCAGCAGCGGCAGCGTCGTCCCCGACCCGAGGATGGTCAGGAGCGCGACGAAGATCCCCAACGGAATCGCTGCGCGACGCCGAAAAGTCTGGGTCATCGCTTGCCGGTCTCCATCCGGTCGATCAGCTTGTTCGCCACCTCGGCCAGACGTCTTTCGTCCGCGTAGGCCAGTCGAGAATTCAACTCGCTCAACGGGACCCACGCCACCTGAGTGACCTCCACGTCGGCGTCGGACAGTTCGCCGCCGGTGGAACGCAAGAGATAATGATGCACCGTCTTGTGTACCCGGCGGCCCTCGGTGACGAACCAGTAGTCGATGCTGCCGAGTTCGGCCACCACCACACCGTTGATCCCGGTCTCCTCGGCCACCTCACGGATCGCGGTTTGCTCGGAGGTCTCCCCCTCCTCGATATGCCCCTTCGGCAGCGACCACAGCAACCGCCCGCGCCGGTCCGTACGGCCGATCAGCGCCGCGCTGCGTTGCTCGCGCGGACCGTCCAAACCGTCGACGACCAGCCCGCCCGCGGAGGTTTCCCGCACCGTGCGCATGCGCGGTTTCGCCGCATTGGCGGCCGAACCGCGGCGCCGAGGCTGGCGGCGTCGACTGTTCGCGCGATCGGCCGGAGACACCAAGCAATCCTACTGTGTTGGGTTTGCGGTGTTGTCGGCCGCAGCGCCGCGGGCGCGGTTCACCCGAGATCGCCACCACTGAGTGCCGCCGACACGCAGGGCCGCAGGCGCGGCGAGGTCAGCACAGTAAGCTGCCGATTCGTGGTTTCGCCCAAGTCCGAGGACGCAGAGCTGGATAGACGTACCCGATTGCTGGCTGCCGCGGCGGTGACGCTGGGCAGGCTGTCCGATGTGCTGACGCCGCTCGGCGAGATGTTCGCGGCCCGCGGGTACGAGCTGTATCTGGTGGGCGGCAGTGTGCGCGACGCGGTGCTCGGCCGGCTGGGCACCGACCTGGATTTCACCACCGACGCGCGCCCCGAACAGGTGCAGGAGCTGCTGCGCGGCTGGGCCGATCATCTGTGGGATACCGGGGGCTTGGCGTTCGGGACGGTGAGCGGGTCGAAATCCGGCCAGCAGTTGGAGATCACGACGTTCCGCTCCGACAACTACGACCGGGTGTCCCGCAATCCCGAAGTGACGTTCGGCGATTCGCTCGAAGACGACCTGGTGCGCCGGGATTTCACGGTGAACGCGATGGCGGTGCGCATCGGCGCCGACGGCACGCTCGACTTCGTCGACCCGCTGAACGGGATGGACGCGCTGCTCGCCGGCCTACTGGATACCCCTGCCGCACCACAGGATTCGTTCAACGACGATCCGCTGCGGATGTTGCGGGCGGCGCGGTTCGTCGCGCAGCTCGGTTTCGAACTGCATCCGCGGGTCCGGGCGGCGATCACCGAGATGGCCGAGCAGATCGATCGGATCACCGCCGAGCGGGTCCGGGTCGAACTGGACAAGCTGATCGGCGGCGCGCATCCGATCGACGGCATCAACATCATGTGCGAGACCGGCCTGGCGCAGCGGGTGCTGCCCGAGGTGCCCGCGATGAAGCTGGAGATCGACGAGCATCACCAGCACAAGGACGTCTACTGGCATTCGCTCACCGTCCTGCAGCAGGCGATCGACCTGGAGGAGGGCGATCCGGATCTGGTGCTGCGCTGGGCCGCGCTGCTGCACGACATCGGCAAGCCGGACACCAAACGCAACGAGCCGGGCGGCGGCGTCAGCTTCCACCACCACGAGGTGGTCGGCGCGAAGATGGTGCGCAAACGGATGCGGGCGTTGAAGTATCCGAAGCAGTTCACCGAGGACGTGGCCCGGCTCGTCTTCCTGCACTTGCGGTTTCACGGGTACGGCAAGGGCCAGTGGACCGATTCGGCGGTGCGCCGCTACGTCACCGACGCCGATGAGCTGCTGCCCCGCCTGCACAAACTGGTCCGGGCCGACTGCACGACGCGCAACAAGCGCCGGGCCGCCGCGCTGCGCGCCACCTATGACGAGCTGGAGGCGCGGATCGCGCGGCTGCAGGAGCAGGAGGACCTGGCCAAGGTCCGGCCCGACCTGGACGGCAACGCGATCATGGAGTTGCTCGGCCTGCCGCCGGGGCCCGAGGTGGGCAAGGCGTGGCGGTTCCTCAAGGAGCTGCGGCTCGATCGCGGGCCGATGACCAGGGACGAGGCCGAGGCCGCGCTGCGGGAGTGGTGGCGGGCGCAGGGCTGATCAGAACACGATCAGCGTGGTCCCGGCGACGATCGCGGACCGTATCTGCGCCAGGTCGAACGAGCCGGTGATCTCGGGCAGTTCCACCCGGAACCGGACGAGGTCGCCGTCCCTGGTGGCGTGGGCGATACGGGCCTGATTCGGCAGCTGTTCGAGCAGCAGCGCGGGCGCGGCGACCATCCGGCGCGGCATCCGCAGGCCGAACCAGCTGACCCGGTGCAGGTCGATGGTCACCCGGTTGTCGAGCACGGCGGCGTCGACCACGGCCGTCAGTTTGCGGGTGCGGTGCTTCGCGCGGACCAGCCCGTTGTCCTCGATCTCCAGCACCCAGTCCAGCGGCTGGGTGTTCAGCCAGCCGACCAGTGCCGCGGTCGTGACGGTGCCCTCGAGGTCCATCCGCCCGGCGCGGACCTTCGTCGGCACGCCGGGGATCAGCCGCACCTCGTGCGCGATCACGGTCACCGCCTCGATCGGGTGGTCGTCCCAGCGGAGCCGGGACAGCACCGTCTTGGTCTGGAAGTGCGCGCCGCGCCGCCGGACCTTCAGCACCTGGAGCGTGGCGTGCAGGTCGTGCCCGAGCAGGGTGGCGTTCACCTCCTGCCCGCCGAACCGGCTGAGGATGCCCTCGCTGAGCATGGTCATCAGGACATCGGGCAGCAACGCCGTGACGGTGCCCGCACCGAGGTCGACGACCGGATCCACCCAGGCGGTGGTGACCGAGACCCACTGCTCCAGCCAGGATTGATCGAACAGGCGCTTGCCGAGATCGACGGCTCGCAACGGCGACCAGGACTTCGGATCGAAATACGTGGCCATGATTGCTCCGAGCGTACTTGCCCGCCCCGGCCCCGACCATCGCGCTGTGACCCAGCTCGCCCCGCTCGACACCGCCTATCTACCGCGCGCTGTGGCGCCGACCTGCGCCTTTCTCGCGAGCCGGGCCGCCGATCCCTTGGCGATGCGCGGACGAGGACAATAAGGGTGAGGCAATGGCAGCAGTAAAGAAAGGCAGGCCCGAAGGTGCCGCTGGATCTGAACAGTGACCTCGGCGAGGGTTTCGGCCCGTGGCCGATGGGTGACGACGCGGCGATGCTCGACATCGTCACCAGCGCCAACATCGCCTGCGGCTTTCACGCCGGCGATCCCTCGATCATGCGCCGGACCTGCGAGTTGGCCGTCGCGAAGGGGGTCCGGATCGGCGCCCACGTCGGCTACCGCGACCTGGCCGGTTTCGGCCGCCGGGAGATCACGATGAATCCGGCCGAGCTGCGCGACGAGGTGCTGTATCAGATCGGCAGCCTCGACGCGTTCGCCAAGGCCGCTGGTGCTCGGGTGTGCTACCTGAAACCGCATGGTGCGCTCTATCATTCGGCCGGCCGCGACCACGCCCTGGCCGAGGCGGTGCTGGCCGCACTCGCCGAATACGACGGCGAGCTGGCCTTGCTCGGCCCGGCCGGCTCCCAGTTGGAGAAGGCGGCGGTAGCGGCCGAAGTGCGTTTCGTCGGTGAAGGTTTCGCCGACCGCGCCTACACACCCGCTGGCACGTTGGCGCCCCGCGGCTTGCCCGGTGCGGTGCTCGACGCGGATGCGGCTGTCGCCCAGGCGATGTCGATCGCAGTCTCGGGCGCGGCGAAGATCGTCGACGGCTCCGGCACGGTGCCGGTGCAGGCCGCCAGCCTCTGCGTGCACGGCGATACCCCGGCGGCGGTCGAGATGGCCCGGCGTATCCGGGCCGCCTTCGACGAGGCCGGCGTGCCGGTCGCGCCGTTCGGCTGAGCGGATGAATCGCACGTCGGCAACCGACCCGGTGGCTGCGGATCCGCGGATCCGCGCGGCGGGTGATCGAGCGCTGCTGGTGCTGCTGTCGCATCGCACCGAGGTGGTCGAACTCGTCGAGGCACTGCGCCACCACCCGCTCGCGGGCGTGCAGGACGTGCTGCCCGCGGCGGAAACCGTGCTGGTGACGCTGCTTTCACCGGCGCACGCGGCAGCCGTGCGGCACGCGCTCGATTCGCTGCTGTCCGCACTGCAACAGCCTGGGCCAGGCCAGGATTCGAGGGATGTTTCCCGTGGAACACTGGCGCACAACAGTTCTCCCGACGAACCGCTCGTCGTGCCGGTGCGCTATGACGGCGCCGACCTCGCCGAGGTCGCACGGTTGCTGCGGCTGACCGAGGCGGAGGTCGTCGCGGCGCACACCGGCACGATCTGGCAGTGCGCGTTCATCGGATTCGCGCCGGGCTTCGGCTATTTGGCGTCCGACGACGCACGGTTGAGCGTGCCCCGCCGGGCGCGGGCTCGCACCACCATCCCCGCCGGTGCGGTCGCACTGGCCGGCGGCTACTCGGCGGTGTATCCGCGCAGCACGCCCGGCGGCTGGCAGCTGATCGGCACGACGGAGCTGCGGATGTGGGATCTGGACCGGGAGCCGCCCGCGCTGATCCGGGTGGGCGATCGCGTTCGTTTCGTCGACGTCGACGGCTGAGCGCACCGTCAGCGCGGCGAATCCAATTGCGCGTGCATCAGATACACGTTGTAGGTCTGCCAGGCCGAAATGGTGAAGTACAGGTCCCGGCCGGTCGACCACGGATGCAGGAAGCCGCCGTAGGACGTCGGGTAGTCGGCGGTGGACAGCAACGGCACCGCCTCGGTCCACTGTCCTTGCGGCTGGGCGGCATTGCGCAGCACGATCGCCCCGCGGGCGAGGTCGAGGTACACCATCTGCCACTGCTCGGTGCCCGGGTCGAACCGGACCGACACCTCGCCGGCCAGACCGGCGACCAGCGGGGTGGCCTGGTTCTCGGCCGCCGATTCCCAACTGCCGTTCACCCAGTACTGATAGGCCGAGGTGTTGAGCACGTCCCGCTTCGGCACCCGGGCCAATCCGATCACGCCGAGTCGTCCGTTGGGCGTGCCGAACATGTAGACGTGGTCGCCGTGCGGCACCATCGCCGCGACCTGGAAGCGTCCGGCGCCGAAGACGTTGTCCCACTTCGCGTGCGGATCCTTGGTCCAGGTGCGGCCGTGGTCGTCGGAGTAGGCCAGCCCGCCGTAGTTGTTGCGCCACAGGCCGGGAATCCGGCTCCACCGATTCACCGACATGTAGCTGAGGTACTGCCGCTCGCCCAGCGCGAAGCCGGAGGTCGGGATGGTCGTGGTTTCCCAGTTCTTGATCTTGCGGCTGCTCAGGATCTCGGCGGCGTGACACCTGCTGTCCTGCACCATGCGGTCCAGCGAGAGCCCGTCGGACAGGTCGCGATCGGTGCTGTAGCCGAGCACGTTGCTGCGCCAGTCCTGATCCTCACGGCCCGCGCCGCCGGTCACCCAGCCCTTGCCGAAGGTGTCGCCGAACGCCACGGCGACCTCGCCGGGTCTGGTCTCCCACAGCACGCCGAGGTCGGTGCCGTCCACCTGCCAGCGCACGTCGGTGCGATTCGGCGAGCCGTGCCCGGTGACCTGCCCGGCCAGCTCAACCGCGCGCACCTTGGGCGCGTCCACCGGGGGCGCGAGCGGGCCCGATTCCGCCGGATACGTCACCGGTGGTGGTGGCGCGGGTATCGGTTCCGGCGCCGGGCCCTCGGGTACCGGGACCGGAATCGGCTCGATCTCCGGCCTGATCACGATGCGCGGCAACGGGATCGGCGCACCCGATCCCGGTGGCGCCGGGGGTGCGACGGGCTCAGGCTCCGCTGCGATGTCACGGACGTCCGGGCAGGGCGTGTGGCACGGGTCCGGCGCGAGCGGCGGCGGATCGATCCGGACGTCGCGCTGTGGCGGACCGGGCACCGGTACCGGCACGAACCGCGGTATCGGGATCGGGATATCGATCTGCTCGGGCAGGGTGACGGGCGGTGGCGGAGGCAGTGCCGGATCGGGGTCGCGCAGGCGCGGATCGAATCCTGCTTCGCCGCAACTGTTCACCGGCGACGGCGCCCACGGCAGCGGCCCCGCCTGCGCGGGCACGGTCAGCACGCCGCTGAGCAACACACCGAACAGTGCCGGTACACAAGGGGTTTTGCGGCCGAGCCGGCGCATCGCGTCGGGCGCGAGCTAGTCGGAGATCTCGGTGAGCGGGTACAACATGGTGCCCCACCCACCGAATAGTAGGTGCTGCACCGCAGCGAAGATCATCGCCGGAAAAGCCATGTCGCGTTGACTCCCTCTCGAACTCGTTGACACACTGCCGAATCGGGGCGAAGCGAGATCAACGTACCGGACCGGCGCGCCGCAATGCCGGACCTCGTCATCGAAATTATTTGTGGCGAATTAACGGAACCGATGGCCGGTCGGCTGCGTCCAACCAAATATGGACGAGATCGAGTACGTCTTCGGTACCGGCGTCGGCCCCCCGCACGTCTGGACCAGCGCGGCAGATCTGTCATTGGCGAGTCCCGGTGACGCAGTACAACTCGACTTCGACGGCGACGGTCTGACCGACGATGCCCTGTGGGACAGCGCCGGTCTCGGTATCGCCGATGTGGCGGCCCTGGACCTGAACGACGACGGGGTGCTCGACCACTTCTATACCGATCCCACCGGCCTGGGCACCTGGAACCACCACGTCACCGGCACCACGGCCGACGCGGTCGACGAGCCGCTCAACTGGATCCACCGCACCGACGGGTTCGGGGCCGAAGGGCCGCAGGCACCGGACCCGAATGTCGCCCAGCAGGATTCGGCCGTCGTCCCCTGTGCCGTGGAGCCGCCCTTCGAGACGATGCGCCCGGCCACCTTTCATCCGCCCGCCATCCACACCGAGGTGAAACCGCCGGGTACCGCCCCGGACAACCTGCCGCATACCGATCACACGGACCTGCCCGACTATCTGACCCAGTGGACGAATCGCACCGGAGGTGATCCCGGCCGAGCACCCACCATTGCTTGAAACGTCAGGAATTCCGCGCTGTTTCGGTAATTTCCTGTTGAGCGGGTCAGCCGAACTTCGGCTCGGTCCGTCGCCGGGTATTCACCAAGATCGCGACAATACCCGCGCAATAGATTCCGGCGCCGGCCACAATCACCGGCAGTGAGCGTCCGTCATCCGGAATAACCGCGGCCGCCGCGGCGATTGCGACAATGAACGCGATATTGAATACGGTGTCCTGCAACGCGAACACCTGACCGCGCCGCGCATCGTCGATATCTATCTGCATCGTCGCGTCGCCGGCCAGTTTGATCGTCTGCCCGGCCAGGCCGAACAGGAACGCACCGACCAGCAGCAGCCGATGCGCATGCTGGGCCGCCGTCCCGGCCTCGGCGATGGCGATCGGCGTGACCAGCGTCAGCTGCACCACGGTCGCGCAGATCAGCCCCAGCACGACCGTGCGCGGCCGCCCGAGTCGCGGAATCAGCAGCGGCGCGACCACCGCGGCGGCCAGCATTCCCGCCGCCGTCGCGGCGATGGCCACGCCGAAACCGAGCAGGCCGTTGCTCAGACCCGAGCCCGCGGCGGGCGTCTGCCGCAGCACCAGCACCATGATCAAGGTGTTGGTGCCGAACACGATCCGATGCGTGCCGATGCCCAGCATCGCCGTCGTGACCTGCTTCGACTCCCACACCGCCGACGCGCCCGTGCGTAAGCCGGTGAGGATGGCGTGCACCGCACTGTCGTGCTTCGCCGCCACGCTGGGTTCCGGTCCGAGCACCCGCGGCGCGAACCCGGCCGCCAGCAGCGCGCTGAGCACCGATCCGATCCCGCTGATCGCCACCGCGACCGCCGACCCGAAATCGCCCGCCCCGATCAGCCCGATCACCGCGACCGAGGTGGCCGCGCCGAGCGCCGCGCACCCCGACGCCACCGTGGCGAGCACCGAATTCATCGGCACCAGCCATTCCTGCGCGAGCACCCGCGGCAACGCCGCCGACACGCCCGACTGCACGAACCGGCTGATCCCCACCACGGCCAAGGCCAGCAACAGCAGCGGCGTCTCCCCGATGCCGGCGAGCAGCCCCGCGCACACCACCCCGATCAACACCGCGCGCAGCACGTTCGCGACCAGCAGCACGGCTCGCCGATCCCAGCGATCGAGCAGCGCGCCCGCGTACGGTCCGATCAACGAATAAGGCAGCAGCAGCACCGTGAAACCGGCCGCGATGGCCAACGGGTCGGTCTGGCGTTCGGGATTGAACAGGATCGCGCCGGACAGCGCCGCCTGGAACATGCCCTCGCCGAACTGCCCGGCGAAGCGCACCACCGCCAGCCGCAGCACGCCCGGGCTCTCGCGCAGCGCGTCCCGCAGCGGGAGCGGCCGCTCGGGCGCGGGTGTGGAGCTCTCGGAGCGACCAGTGGGCACGCCGCGAGGTTAGTGGGTCGGGCCGTGCCGCGCCGAATCAGCGCGAAGGGCCTGGTCGCTGACCAGAGCGCTCACCGCGGCTCGCATGTCGTGCGCCATCGGCAGGTGCGCGAGCACCTCGGCGTCGATCCAGGCGAACGCGTCGTGCTCGCCGGGGGCCAGCGCCACCTCCCCCGGCTCGGTGGTGACCACGAAGCTGTACTTGCGCACCTTGGACTTCGTTCTGGTCGCGTAGTCGAAGCCGCCGAGGAAGTCGGTGATCACCCGGGCCCGCAGGCCGGTCTCCTCGAACAGTTCCCGGTGCACGCACTCGGCGAAGGTCTCGCCGGATTCCACACCGCCGCCGGGTAGTTCGTACATGCCGCCGTGGTAGTCGTCGGGTACCCGGCGCACCACCAGGAGTTTGCCGTCGCGGAACACCGCGACCCCGACGACGAAATGTGCGATGCCGTCGCGCCGGGCCTGCTCGCGGAGCCCGCGCTCGAGGTTCGTGAGCGTCTCGGGTCGCATCCCGTCGTCACCTCCGGTTTCGTTGCGGCACATCATGTTACGAATCCGGCCCGGAAACGGCAGGCCGCGGGGGTGCACCGGGCGCCGGTCGCGCGGACCGGTCGGTTCTGCTCGCCTGGCGTTCACCCGCTGGTCGCTCGCGTAAAATGCCGAGTGCAGGACAATTTACTAGGAATGTGGAGTACCGCCACGGAAGTGCTCCTACCCTGAAAGGTGATCGGTGCACGGGCCCGAGAGGAGGACCATGATGTCCACACTCACGACACCACACATCGACGTCCATCGAGCAGGCGACCGCATGAAGACGCGGGTTTCCTGGTTGGATTCGAAGCACTCCTTCTCGTTCGGGGAACACTACGATCCCGACAACACCCATCACGGCCTGCTGCTCGTCAACAACGAAGACGTGGTCTCGCCCGGTCAGGGTTTCGACACCCATCCGCATCGGGACATGGAGATCGTCACGTGGGTGCTCGGCGGCAGTCTGGTGCACCAGGATTCGCTCGGGCACAGCGGTGTGATCTATCCGGGTCTCGCGCAGCGGATGAGCGCGGGCACCGGCATCCTGCACTCGGAGAAGAACGACTCGTGGCGGCTCGACGGCGCCGAACACGACGAGCCGGTGCATTTCGTCCAGATGTGGGTCGTGCCGGACGAACCCGGCCTGACCCCGGGGTATCAGCAGCTCGAGATCGATGACGCGCTGGCCGGCGGCGGCCTGGTGACGGTGGCGGCGGGCCTGCCACGCTACCGGGACCGCACCGCGATCGCCATCAACAGCAGTCATGCGGCGCTGCACGTGGCGCGGATGTCCGGCGACCCCGAGCAGACGATCGACCTGCCCGACGCGCCGTATCTGCACGTGTTCGTCGCGCGCGGCGAGGTGGACATGGAGGGCGTCGGCACCCTGGACGAGGGCGACGCGGTCCGGCTGACCCGGACCGGTGGTCAGCGCGTGCGCGCCCGGCGGCCCTCGGAAATTCTGGTGTGGGAGATGCACGCCCGGTTGGGGGCGCAGTAGGCGCGTGGGCGTGCGCGGCGCGCGGGTCGACATCCGTCCGGCTGTGGTCGATATGCCCGACTTTATTAACATCCGCCCGTAGCGTGGGCGATCAGTAGGCGATCCCTGCGCACCCCGGAGAGGAAATCCATGTCGCAATACCCGCCTCCAGGCCAATATCCCCCACCTCCCGGATACCCGCCGCCGGGGCAGCAACCCGGGCAGTACTGGCAGGAATCGCCGAAGGGCAAGGGCCTCGCGATCACCGCGCTGGTCCTCGGCATCCTCGCGCTGCTCACCTGCTGGACCGTGATCGGCGGCTTCCTGTTCGGCGTCTTCGCCCTCATCTTCGGCATCATCGCGGCGGTCAAGGCCCGCTCGGGCCGCGCGGGTGGTTCGGGCATGGCCATCAGCGGCCTGGTGCTCGGCATCTTCGGCATGATCATCGCGGGCGTGCTCGCCGTCGTCGGCTACAGCTTCTTCGTCGACTCCGGCGGCAAGGACTTCATCGACTGCGTCAGCAAGGCGGGCAACGACCAGGCCAAGCTCGACCAGTGTGAGCGGGACTGGAACCAGAATCTCGAGGACCGGTTCAGCATCACGCTGACCCCGCCGCCCGCGCCCACACCGCGCTAGGCGCCGCTCGCGCACGCCCGGGTAGCGGCCAGCACCTCGCCCATCTCGCGGCGAAAGTCGTGCTCGGGCGGCGCGATCCAGTTGCGGTAGCCGGTGTGTTCGTCGGTGGGCGAGGGCAGCACGACGTGGCTGCCCGGCAGCGCGACGGACGCGCAGACCCGGAACAGGTCGGCGAACAGCGTGGTGTCGAGGTAGGAGTTGTCGGTCGGGCCGGTCAGGAAGGTCCAGCGCGACGAGCGCGGATGCGCGATGATCGGCCCCGGCCGCGCCTCGGCCGACGTCTCGGTGAGCCGCGTCCGTACCCGTTGACCGAGCGCGGCGGGCATGACCACCGCGCCGACCGCGCCGACCTCGAGCATGATGCGGCCCAGCGCCGGGTCGACGATTCCGTAGAGGCCGTGGTCCTTGCGGTAGCTGCGGCAGCGGGCGAGCGCATCCTGGATCGCGGTGTAGTCCGGGACGCCCGGATGACCGTCGGATTCGGTGCGGGACAAACTCATGACGAACCTGCCTCGATGCGGGTGGATCGTGTGAAGTGGGAGTGAATCGACCGCTGAGACCCGACCATAGTGCGGTGCGTCACTATTGACAATAGTCACACGCCGGTGCTGCGCCCGCGCGTACGATCGCCTGTCATGGCACCCGTCTCGCCTACCGTTGCCCGCTGGGAACTGGTGTTGCGACTGCGGGAGCTGCGCGAACTACGCGGGTTCGACTCGGCGGGTTTCGCCAAACGGGTCGGCTTCACCCCGGCCAATTGGTCGCATGTGGAAAAGGGCCGGCGGGTACTGACCACCAACACCATCGGCCCGGTGCTCGAACTGCTCGAGGTCGAGGCCGAGGAGCGGGCCGAACTGCTCGCCCTGCTCGACGCGAGCAAGCAGCGCGGGTGGTGGGCCAGGTCGTCCGCGCTGATCGGCCCCGAGCTGCAGCGGCTGTACGGCATGGAGTTCGGCGCGCAGAGCATCCGCAGCTACGACAGCCTGGTGGTGCCGGGCCTGTTGCAGACCGAGGACTACGCGCGCGCCCTGATCAGCGCCGACGTGATGATCCGTCCGGTGCAGGTGGAGCAGCTGGTCTCGATCCGGATGCGCCGACAGGAACGACTGCGCGGTGTCGAGCCGGTGGAGCTCACCGCCGTGATCGGCGAGGGCACCCTGCTGCAGCAGACCGGCGGGCCCGAGGTGTTGCGCGGGCAGCTGACCCATCTGGCCGAGCTGATCGATGAGCTCGACACCGTCGAGGTGCGGGTGATCCCGTTCGCCGCCACCGCGGGCGCGGTGCTCGGCGGGTCCAGTTTCCATCTGGTCGACTTCGCGGGCGAGCAGTTGCCGACCTTCGGCTGGGCCGAGAGCGCGGTGTTCGGCGGGGCGGTCGACGACCCGGATCTGGTGCGCGATCTCAGCTTCGCTTACGTTCGCGCACAAGAACAATCGCTGGACCGTGACGAGTCATCGACCCTGATCAGAGCCTATGCCGGCGTGTAAAATCCTGCCCATGGCCACCACCCCTACCCACCGGTCAGTTCCCACCGGCTGGTTCACTTCGACACGGTCCAACAACGGCAACCAATGTGTCGAGGTCCGTTTCGATGGTGCTGCGGTGCTCGTCCGGGACAGCAAATACCGTCGCGATCCGGCCAACCACCCCGCCGACGAGCCCGTCATCACCGTCACCGCCACCGAATGGACCGCATTCCTGGACGACCTGCGGGCGCGGCGGCGAACCGAGGGCACCCTGATCGCCGCCACCACCGCCGAGGGGCACACCACGTTGCGCCACGGCGACACCGTCCTCAGCTACACCCCCGCCGAGTGGGAGGCCTTCCTGCTCGGGGCGCACGACGGCGAGTTCGACCGCGTCGCGCAGACCGTCTGACCGCAGCCACCCGCACCCCCGGCCCACCGTGGCCGGGGGGCCGACTCTCACCTGCGCACCGCCCGTCCGTGGGCATACTGGATAGCGTGACTTCCGAGCTGACCAGTCCTTCCGGCATTGATCTGTCCTATCTCGACCAGGGCGTACGGGCGCAGGACGACCTGTTCGCGCATGTCAACGGCAAATGGCTGGACGACTACGAGATTCCTGCCGACCGCGCGGTGGACGGCGCCTTCCGCACCCTGTACGACCAGGCCGAGCGCGACGTGCAGGCGATCATCGAGCGGGCCTCCGCCGAAGCCGCGGCGCCGGGCACCGACGCACGCAAGATCGGCGATCTGTTCACCAGTTTCATGGACACCGAGACGGTCGCCGCCGCGGGGCTCGCCCCGATCTCCGCCGAACTCGCCGCCATCCACGAGGTCGCCGACCGTAGCGCGTTCGCGGCCCTGCTCGGCCGGTTGCAGCGCACCGGCGTCGGCGGCGCCGTCGGGTTCTACGTGGACACCGACGACAAGAACTCCACCCGCTACCTGGTGCAGCTCACCCAGTCCGGCCTCGGGCTGCCCGATGAGTCGTACTACCGCCAGGACGAACACGCCGAGATCCGCAGCGCCTACATCGCGCACATCGGCCGCATGTTCGCCCTCGCCGCGGCCGATCCCCGGATCGCCGAACTGCTGCCGCAGGATCTGGACACCGTGGGGCAGCGGGTGTTCGAACTCGAACGCAAGCTCGCCGCCGGGCACTGGGACGTGGTGCGCCGTCGCGACGCGGAGCGCAGCTACAACTTGACCACCTTCGCCGCACTCGTCGCCGATCACCCCGAGTTCGATTGGGCGGCATGGACTTCCGCGCTGGCGCAGCACGTGGCCGCGTCGGGGCCCGAGGCGTTCGCCGAAGTCGTAGTCCGGCAACCGGATTACCTGGACACCTTCGCGCAGGTGTGGGCGGCGGAGTCGCTCGCCGATTGGCAGGCCTGGGCGGCGTGGCGGCTGCTGCGTTCGCGCGCACCGTATCTCACCGACGACCTGGTCGCGGAGAACTTCGCGTTCTACGGACGCACGCTCACCGGCGCCGAGGAGATCCGCGAGCGATGGAAGCGCGGTGTCTCGCTGGTACAGGACCTGCTCGGCGAGGCCGTCGGCAAACTGTATGTGGCCGAGCACTTTCCGCCCGAGGCCAAGGCCAGGATGGTGGAATTGGTCGCCAACCTGCAGGAGGCCTATCGGCGCAATATCGCGCAGCTGGACTGGATGGGCGCCGACACCAGGGCGGCCGCGCTGGCCAAACTGGAGAAGTTCACCCCGAAGATCGGCTATCCGGACAAGTGGCGGGACTACTCCGATGTGCGGATCGACCCGGCCGACCTGGTCGGCAACTACCGCAACGGCTACGCCGCCGACCACGACCGCGACCTGAACAAGCTCGGCGGCCCGGTCGATCGCGACGAATGGTTCATGACGCCGCAGACCGTGAACGCCTACTACAACCCGGGCATGAACGAGATCGTCTTCCCTGCCGCGATCCTGCAGCCGCCGTTCTTCGACATGAACGCCGACGACGCCGCCAACTACGGCGGTATCGGCGCGGTGATCGGTCACGAGATCGGGCACGGTTTCGACGATCAGGGCGCCAAGTACGACGGCGACGGCAACATGGTCGACTGGTGGACCGACGACGACCGTGCCGAATTCGGTAAGCGGACAAAGGCTTTGATCGATCAGTACAACGTGCTCTCGCCCAAGGCCCTGTCCGACGAGCACACCGTGAACGGCGAATTCACCATCGGGGAGAACATCGGCGATCTCGGCGGCCTGTCCATCGCCCTGCAGGCCTACAAGATCTCCCTCGACGGCGCCGAGGCTCCGGTGATCGACGGCCTCACCGGCCTGCAGCGCGTCTTCTACGGGTGGGCCCAGGTGTGGCGCACCAAGGCCCGCACCGAAGAAGCCATCCGCCGCCTCACCATCGATCCGCACTCCCCGCCCGAATTCCGCTGCAACGCGGTGGTCCGCAACATCGACAGCTTCCACGAAGCCTTCGACGTAACCCCCGAAGACGCCCTCTATCTCGCCCCCGAGGCCCGCGTCCGCATCTGGTGATGCGGTGCACCGCCGCGGGTCCCGGCGACCCGCGGCGGGGTCAGCGCAGGCGGTCTTCGGTGTCGGCGTCGAAGAAGAAGACGTCGTCCAGTTTGGGGCGGAGCCGGAGTTGGTCGCCGAGTGCTACCTGGAAACGGCGGTCCACTCGGGCGACCACCTTGCCGGAGCGGCTGTTCCAGTCCTCGGCCACGCCGTGGCTGTAGACGAAGGATTCGGCGCCGAGTTCCTCGAGCAGTTCGGCGGCCACGGTGAGGCCGTCGGCGTCGGTGGTGACCTCCCATGATTCGGGGCGGATGCCGACGATCACCCGATCACCGGTTTTCGCGGTGCGCGGCAACGGGATACGCAGGTCGTCGAGTACCGCCGCCCCGTCTCGGACCGGCGCCTCCAGCAGGTTCATCCCCGGCGAGCCGATGAAACCCGCGACGAAGGTGTTCACCGGGTTGTCGTACAGCTCGCGGGGCGCAGCGATCTGCTGCAGCTTGCCGTCGAGCAGCACGGCGACCCGGTCGCCCATGGTCATCGCCTCCACCTGATCGTGGGTGACGTAGACGGTGGTGGTGCCGAGCCGCTTCTGCAACGCGGCGATCTGGGAGCGGGTGCTCACGCGCAGCTTCGCGTCCAGGTTGGACAGCGGCTCGTCCATGCAGAACACCTGCGGCCTGCGCACGATCGCGCGACCCATCGCGACCCGTTGCCGTTGTCCGCCGGACAGTTTCGCGGGTTTGCGGTCCAGCAGGTGTTCCAGCTCCAGCATCTTGGCCGCCTCCTGCACCCGGACCAGGGTGTCGGCCTTGTTCATGCCGGCGTTGCGCAACGCGAAGCCCATGTTCTGCGCGACCGTCATATTCGGGTACAGCGCGTAACTCTGGAACACCATGGCGACGTCGCGGGCGCGTGGCGGCAGCCCCGTGACGTCCTTGCCGCCGATCAGGATGCGCCCGTCCTCGACCGATTCCAGCCCGGCCAGCATGCGCAGGCTGGTCGACTTCCCGCAGCCCGAAGGGCCGACGAGGACAATGAATTCGCCGTCGGCGATGTCGATGTCCAGGCTGTCGACAGCGGGCGTCGGCGCACCGGGATACAGGTGCGTGACGCTCTCGAACTGCACGGTTGCCATCGTTGTCGGCCTTTCCTCGGATGAATCGAATTGCGCCCCAGGTCAGTGCGGCGGGCCGCCGGGTGCCCGCCGCCACGACGAACCAGGGGTTCTACTTGGGCAGCTTCGGCGTGATCTGCCGGTCGATGATGGCCTGCAGCTGGCTGGTGACGTTGCCGAAAACCGTTGCGGGGTCGGCGTTCTGCAGGCCGATCTGTTCCAGGCCGGTGCCGATGATCTGGTCGCCGCCGGGCACGAACACCCGCGCGTAGTCCTGCGACTTGGTCAGCGGCAGCTGGTCGATGGCGACCTTCGCGTTCGGGTTCTTCGCCAGGAAGTCCTGTTCGGTCGGGTCGGTGACGGCCGACTTGCGCACCGGCATGTACCCGGTCTGCTGCGAGAAGTACGCGGTGTTCGTCGGGTTGGTGATGAACTCGATGAACTTCAGCGCGTTGATCTTGCGCTGGTCCGAGATCCGCGCCGGAATCGCCAGGCCGGCACCGCCGGTGGTGACGCCGGGCCCGTTCGGGTGCGGCAGGAAGGCGGTACCGAACTGCAGTTTGCCTTCGGCGTTCTGCTTGATGCCCTTGAGGTCACCGGTGGACGCGATGGTCGAGGCGATGACACCGGTGCCGAAATCGACGGCGATCTGCGGTTTGATGCCCGCGTACTTCTTGGTGTGGATCATGTCGCGGAAGAACTGGCCCGCCGCGATGGTGCCGGGGTCGGTGAACTTCAGCGTCCACTGATCGGAGTACGCGCCGCCGAAGGTCCAGTTCGGGCCCTGGAAGGTCCAGGCCAGGTAGTTCTTCGCATCGCCCCAGCCGTGCGCGAGCTTGCCGTCGCCGACCACCGACTGGATCTTCGGGCCCCACTCGTCGAATTCCTGCCAGCTGTTCGGACCGCGGTCCGGCAGACCGGCTTTCGCCCAGACGTCCTTGTTGTAGTAGAACAGCGGCGTCGAGCGGGAGTACGGCAGCGCATAGTGCTTGCCGTTGAACAGATAGTCCGAGGCCAGCGAGTCGACGTAGTCGTCGAGCTGCACGCCCGCGGCACCGAAGTGCGCGTCGAGCGGTTCGATGGAACCGTTGAGCGCGTAGTTGAACCACCACACATCGGAGAGCACCACGACATCGGGCAGTTCACCACCGGAGAGCGCCGCGTTGAACTTCTGCGACACCTCCTCGTAGTTCTTGCCCGCGTCGATCAGGTTCACCTTCAGGTCCGGGAACTTCTCGGTGAACCGTTTGATCAGCTCGGTTTCCTGGTCTTTCGAGCTGCCGGGGTGGTTGGACCAGAAGTTGATCGTGTTGGAGTCGCCGGACTGCTCGGACCCACCGCCGGTGCCCGCGCACGCGGTGAGCACAGCACCCGCGGCGACCGTGCCGGCCAGCCCGAGGAATCCGCGCCGGGACAGCGCGGGGAACTGAGAAGTGGACACGTGGTTTCTCCTGTTTCTAACCCTTGACCGCACCCGAGGTGAGGCCTTTGATCATGTGACGTTGCAGCGCCAGGAACACCAGCAGGATGGGCAGCATCGTGAGCAGCGTGCCCGCCATCACCGGCCCCCAGTTGGTGACGCTCGGGTTCTCGGTGTTCTGCAGCAGCGTGAGGCCCACCGGCAGCGTCGCGACCTCGGGCCCGTCCGCCATCAGGAACGGCCAGAGGTACTCGTTCCACTCGTTGACGAGGGTGACCACCGCGAACGCGACCATGGTCGGCCCGGACATCGGCAGCACCACCCGGGTGAGCAGCCGCCACCAGTTGGCGCCGTCCATCCGGGCCGCCTCGATCACCTCCGAGGGCAGCGAGAGGAAGTGGTTGCGCATCAGGAAGGTGCCGAACGCGACGCCGCAGAGCGGAACGATGATGCCCACCAGGGTGTTTCGCCAGCCCAGCTGGGAAACCAGCGCGTAGTTGGAGATCACGGTGATCTGGTTCGGCACCATCAGCGCCGCGATGATCACCAGGAACACCACGTTCTTGCCCGGAAAGCGCAGGAACACCAGCCCGTACGCACTGAACACGCCGAGCACGAACTTCACCGCGGAGACGACGCCGGTGACGATCAGCGAGTTGCGCAGGAAGGTCCAGAAGGGCAGCGTCGTCGTGGCGTCGGAGTAGTTCTCCGGCCGCCAGCTGTGCGGCCAGTACACCGCGGGCTGCACGTAGATGTCGGGGCGTTCCTTGAACGAGGTGATGAAGATCCAGAACAGCGGTACCCCGACGATGATCAGCACGCACACCATGGCCGCATAGCCGAGCACCATGATGCCGCGCTGCCGCCTGCGATACGAGCGGGTCTCTACCCCAGCGGTTTTCACTGTTCGTTCCGATCCATGACGCGAACCTGGATCAGCGTGACGATCAGCAGCACCAGGAACATGATGGTGGCGACAGTCGCGCCGTAGCCCGCTCGGAAGTTGCGGAAGGACTCCTCGTAGACCTGGAAGACCATGGTCGTCGTCCCGGTGCCGAGCGGTCCGCCGCGGGTCATCACGTTGATGATGTCGAAGACCTGCAGCGAATTCAGCAGCACGGTGATCGACAGGAAGAAGGTGGTCGGACGCAGCTGCGGCAGCAACACCTTGGTGAAGGTGGTCCAGCGGCTCGCGCCGTCCATCTCCGCGGCCTCCATCAGCTCGGCCCGCACCCCTTGCAGCGCGGCCAGATAGATGACGAAGCTGTAGCCGAGGTTCTTCCAGATGTAGGTCACGGTGATCATGAACATCGCCCAGTGCGGGTTCTGGTAGAAGTCCGGCACCTTGTCCACGCCGATCCGGTGCAGCACGTCCTGGACCAGGCCGAAGCTCGGATCGAAGATGAACTGGAAGGCCACGCCGATCGCGGCGCCGGAGATCACGAACGGCGCGAAGATGGCCGAGCGGACCACGTTGCGCCCGAACAGCTTCCGGTCCAGCAGCAGGGCCAGCGCCAGGCCGAGCACCATGCTGCCGACCACCGCGGCCAGGGTGAACACCACGGTGTTGGTGACGATGTCCCAGGAGTCCGTGCGGCCCCACCACTCGCGGTAGTTCGCCACACCGATGAATGTGGCCACCGGATCGGAGATGTTCCAGTCGTAGAACGAGAGCCGGATGTTGTCGATCAACGGCCGATAGACGAACAGCGTCAGCAGCGCCAGATTCGGGACGACGAGCACGAGGAACAGCGCGTAGTCCTGCCAGGGGCGGCCGCGCCAGCCACGTCCACGCGGTTGGGGTAGAACTCGCTCCGGCCGCATTCGCACGTCGCGCACTCTACGGAAAGGAGCAAACAGCCGGTTAACGCTGCCCCCCGACCTGTTGAACATCTCGAGCACGCGCTCAGTGAATCAAACGACCAACAGAATGATCACCGATTTCCCCAAATGCACATAAAGTGCACGCTCGCCGGGCCGCAAACGCAAACGAGGCGAGTCACCGGTTGCTTCAGCGCAACCTCGTGACTCGCCTCGTGCGAGAAGTGGCAGTAGCTACGGGTTCCAGTCGCCCAGGCCGTCGCTGGAGCTCAGCACCCCGCCCTGGGTGTTCTCCACGACCACCGGGTCGCCGCGCCGCGAGTTCTCCATGAACCACTTGGCGTTCTCGGTGCTCACGTTGAGGCAGCCGTGGCTGGTGTTGGACTTGCCCTGCTGGCCGACCGACCACGGGGCCGCGTGCACGAAGATGCCGCTGTTGGAGATGCGGGTCGCGTACTCGACCTCGAGCTTGTAGCCCTCGGGGTCGGTGGTCGGCACACCGTACGTGGACGAGTCCATGATCATCTTGGGCAGCTGCTCGCCGACGATATAGATGCCGTTGGGGGTCTCGTGCTTGGGCTTGCCCATCGAGGTCGGCATCGTCTTCACCACCTCACCGTTGCGGGTGATGGTGATGGTGTGGGTGTTGTCGTCGGCCGTGCTGACGAACGCGTCGCCGATCTTGAAGGCGCTGCGCGTGCCGCCCGCCTCCACCTGCACGTCGATGTTGTCCGGCCAGTAGTCGTTCGGCCGCCAGCGCACCTGCTTGTCGCCGCGCCAGTAGAAGTGGCCCGGCGCCGACTTCGACGAGGTGATCTTGATGAACTTCTCGGCGAGCGCGTGGTCGGGCACCGGCTCCTTGAAGTTGATGATGATCGGCTGCGCCACCCCGACGACCTCGCCGTCGGCGATGTTGATCGACGGCGGCGCGAAGTTCGGCTGCTGCGGCGCCGGCTCGTTCGCCGACCCGGCGGACCCGGAACCGAACCCGGGGAAGGGCTCGGCGCCCGCGGGGGCGACCAGGAGGACACCGGCCGCCGCGATCGTCGCGGACAGCAGAGCGCCCGCGCGCAACCGGCGGGACAGCTGAGCTCCCCGGCGGTGCGCGACTGGCGACCCGGTGTGCGAAGCGACATGCATAGGTTTCTCGTCCATTCCATCTCTCGCGCGCACGTATAGACGCGCGCGTGAACAAAGATCTCATTCGCCCGGGAGCCAGCAGAGCACTCCACGGGTATTGACGGCCCGACCCTGCCGTCCTTCCTACCGTCCCGGGGTGACCTGAAGCCAGTTGTCTTTCATAATGATTCGAGCAGACCGCCCGGTGTGGTAGCCGTCACGTAGCCGGTCCGCCTTCAGGTGGTTGAGTGAAAGTTACCGGTCACGTCGGCGAGTCCGCTGCGCCGCGGACCGCCGCTGGTAGGCCGCCGCGCCGACACGATCAAACATCTTCGTGACATAAATCACTCACGATGTCGAACAGAATCGGTCGATGCGGACCGGTTGCTATGTTGTGCGGCACCGAAATCGGCGTACGCCCGTTCGCATACCGTTGCGGCAGGCGCAACCGCACGTCGCCGATAATGGTGGCCAACGCAATTCGCAGCTCATAGTCGGCCAGCGCCGCACCGACGCACCGCCGATGCCCGCCACCGAACGGCGCGAATTCGTAGGGCCGATACCGGCGTTCGAGGAACCGCTCCGGGCGGAACAGTTCGGGTGCGGACCACACCGCAGGATCCGAATGCAGCAACGGCACCGCGATCCCCATCGTGTCGCCCGTCGCCAGGGCGATCCCGCACAGCGTGCCCGGCGCGGTCAGCCTGCGCACCACGATCGGCACCGCGGGGTGCAGCCGCAATGTCTCCTGGCACACCGCGTCCAGATAGGGCAGCCGCGCCAGCTCGGCCGGATCGGCCGCCCGCCCGATGACCCGTAGTTCCGCGCGTAATCGTTCCAGCGTCGGCGGCGCGCGATGCAGGTGATACAGCGCCCAGACGAGAGTCGTCGCGGTGGTCTCGTGCCCCGCGACGAGCAGGGTGCGCAGTTCGTCGCACAGCTCCGCGTCGGAGATCGCGGTGCCGTCGTCGTACCGGGTGCTCAGCAGCAGGCCGAGCAGATCGGTCGTGCGGCGGTGCGGATCGGCTCGCCTGCGGGCGATGTCGTCGCGGATCAACCCGTCCAGCCGGGCCCGCGCCCGCACGAACCGGTCCCACGGCCCGAGGCCGAAAGCCTTGCGCCGCAACACCGGCAGCAGCATCAACGGCCCGGAGAACGCGTCGAGGAACGCACCGATCGCGCCGACGTATTCGGCGCGGTGCCGTGCGGTGTGCACGCCGAACACGGCGGTGAGAATCACCTGTACCGTGATCGAACGCGCGGCCGCTCGCGCATCGATGCGTGCACCGGGAACCCAGGCCGGGCCTGTGTCGCCGGACAGCTCCGCGCGGGTGGCGTCCCTGATGAGCGCACCGTATTCGCGGATTCGGGTGCTGTGGAACGCGGGCGTGAGCAGCGCCCGATCCCGACGATGTCGCGCACCCGCGGCCAGGATCAGCGACGCCGAGCCGACCAGCGGCTCGATCGGATTGGGCCGCGGCGGTTCGACGGAGTCGACGGGCGCCCGGAACAATTCGCGCGCGCCCGCAGCGGTGCCCGTGAACAACGCCGACCCCATACCGGGAAACTCGCAATAGATAGGGTCGCCGTCGCGCGCCCGCCGCCAGCGGAAGTACCGGTCGAAATCCAGGCCCGCCCGCAGTGCGTGCCACAGCAACGGCCGCGGTCGCGGTAGCCGCGCAACCGGTATCGGCGGCGCGTCCGGGCCGGGACCAGCGGCGTCCTCTTCCATACTCATAGCAACGAACCGGCCGCGGCTGAGGTTCGACCTGACCTCGAGGTCGCGCAGCGTGGCTCAGTCGCTCTCGTCGACCGCCACCGCGGGCTTGGCCTTGCGCACCGTGGCCCGCGCCGTCGCCGCCAACCGGGCCAGCCTGGCATCGCCGAGCGCCGTCACCGCGTTGCCGAGCCGGTTGGTGACGAACGCGATGGACATGCCCAGCTCCGGATCGGCGTACGCGCCGGACCCGCCGACTCCGTAGTGGCCGAACGCTTTTCGCGGCTGCTGCTTGGACATCAGCACCGGCCGGTGATAGCCGAGGGTGAAGCGCAGCGGCAGGCCGAGCACGTAATCCCGGCTCTCCGCGGGCTGCACCTGGTTGATCGTCTCGATCGTCTCCGGTCGCAGGAAACGCACCGTCCGGCTGCCGCCGCCGGGCTGCGGGAGTTCCACCGTGCCGTGGTTGGCGAGCGCGCCGTACATCCTGGCCAGCGCGCGCGCCGAGAAGACGCCGTTCCAGCCGGGCATCACCGCGTCGTGCACCCGCGGGTCGCGGACCAGTTCGTCGAAGCTCTCCGGCATGCCCGCCTCGGCGAGTCCGCGGATCGGCCGCACCCAGGACAGCACCGACGACGCGGTGTTCCAGCGGATCCCGGGCGGGCTCAGGTGCGGAAAGATCTTGGCGATCCGGTACCGCTCGGCTTCGGGCACCCGGAACCAGAACTCGTCCAGCTCGAGCGGTTCGGCGATCTCGCGGCGCACCACCTCGGTGAACGGATCACCGGTCACCCGCTGCACGATCTCGGCGACCAGCCAGCCGAAGGTGATCGCGTGATAGCCGGAGGTGCGAATGCGGCGTGGGTCGGCCGGGCTCTCGGCCAGCGCCGTGACGACGGCCGCGTAGTCGAGAATGCCCTCGCGGCCGGGCACCAGGCCGCGCACCCGATGCAGCCCGGCCCGGTGCGACAGCACATCGCGCACCGTGATGTCGGCCTTGCCGTGCGCGCCGAACTCGGGCCAGTAGGTGGCCACGGGCGCGTCGTAGTCGAGCAGGCCGCGCTCGGCGAGCCGGTGCACGACGGTGGAGGCGACGCCCTTGCCGGTGGAGAAGGTCAGCGCGACGGTCTCGCCGTTCCAGCGCCGGTCCTTGGCGGCCCAGCCGCCCCAGATGTCGACCACCGGCCTGCCGTCGAGGTAGACGGCCAGCGCGCCGCCGCCGCGGCTGGGTTGTTCGAACATGCCGAAGAATTGGTCCGCGAGCCGGATGAAGCGCGGGTCGACCAGCATCTCCCGGGGCGCGAGGAGTTCGCCGCGCTCGGCGCGACCGTCGAAGCCGCCTGCCGCCATTGCCGAAACCATGAGGTCACCTCCTGACCACCGATCGTCGGACCGTCCCTCAGGGTAACCGCTCGTCGGCGGTCTGCCACCGGCCCAGCGGGGTGCTGAGGCAGGTGTCGCCGGTGCTCGAATTCCAGGCGAAGGCGCCGCCGCCCAGGCAGATCACGCGGGTCTCGGCGGTCCGCGCGCTCGCGCGCGACCCTTCGAAGGCGACCGACACCGCGAGCACCGGAGGCCAGGCGGCGATCGAAACATCCTCGCGATCAATGGAACTGAGCGCGATGGCATCCTGTCCGACGCCGATCGCCAGCGGTATGCCGCCCGAGCCCTCGCCCGCGCCGACCCCGCCCGCGATACCGATCCCGAGTGCGCGGGCGCCCCCCGTGGCATTCGCGTAACCGATACCGTCGATGCCGAGCGATTTGGCCTCACCCAGCAGATCGGTGGCCGCCCGGCAGGCGGTCCTGCCGTCGATCACGGTGATATCGGTCCCGTGCGCCGAAGTGCATTGCACGTCGGTAGCTGAGGCGGTGCCGGAAAAAGACAGCGAGACCCCCGCCGCGGCAGTCGCGCATACGATCGCGCTGATCAGCTTCACGGACAAACTCCTCTCGCACCGAAAACACCACTGTACTCAGATCGGTTGCTAGGAGCCTGATTCCGCAGTCGGGTCGACGTGTGCGCGGTCCATGGTGTATGCATGGCGTGTATTTCAAGCACTGCTTTGCGCACTTCGAATTCTTTCCGGGGGTCCGAGTTCGAAGCACTACAGCTCGGGAGGACTGTACGTGTCTGGTCAACTGACCTGGGGTCGTGTCGCGTTTGCGACGTTGGTCGGTGTTGCCGCCCTCGCGCTGGTGGGCTGTAGCTCCACCATCAGCGGTCACGCGCAGCCCGCGGTGAACAACGGCACCATCGATGCCGTCTCGGTCACGCCGCGGCCTTCGTCCGGCAAGCCCGCGCCCACCAGCACGAACAAGGGTGGCAACACCGACTTCGAGGCGAACATCGGCGACTGCGTCACGCTCGGCGGCACCACCAGCAACGCCACCATCGCGAAGGCCTCGTGCGGCAGCCGGGCGGCCAACTACAAGGTGATCGGCAAGGCGCCCAAGAGCACCGCCTGCGTCGGCGACGCGGACAACTACTACGCCGAAACCCTCAACGGCATCGAACAGGGCGCGTACTGTCTGGATATCGACTGGGTGGTCGGCGGCTGCATGGATGTCGGCGGCGACGACCCCAAGCGGATCGACTGCACCGGCGCCACGCCGCAGAAGGGCGTCAAGGTGGTCAACCGGGTCGAGGGCGCCAGCGATGTCAGCGCCTGCGACAGCGGTTCCGGCTATGTCTACGAGGAACGGCATTTCGTGGTCTGCGTCCAGGAACTCTGACACCACCGGAATACCGCCGCTGTTCGATCCTGCGCATTATGTTGGGTCGGTGAGCACGACTGATCTTCCGCGGCTGAAATCGTCCACCGGGCGCTGGATTCTGCTCGGCACGATCCTCGGTTCGTCGGTGGCCTCGCTCGACGCCACCGTCGTGAACATCGCGCTGCCCCGGATCGGTGAATCACTCGACACCGACGTCGCGGGCCTGCAGTGGACACTGAACGGTTACACGCTGACCTTGGCGTCGTTCATCCTGCTCGGCGGCTCGCTGGGCGACCGGCTCGGCCGGCGCAAGGTATTCGTCTGGGGCACCATCGGGTTCGCGCTCGCCTCGGTGCTGTGCGGTGCCGCGATGAACATCGAGATGCTGGTGTTCGCGCGGATTCTGCAGGGTGTGGCCGGTGCGATGCTGACGCCGGGCAGTCTCGCCCTGATCTCCTCGTCGATCGACCGGCGTGATCAGGGCGCGGCGATCGGTTTGTGGTCGGGGTTCGGCGGCGTCTCCGGCGCGCTCGGCCCGTTCCTCGGCGGTTGGCTGATCGAGGTGGCGGGCTGGCGCTCGATCTTCTTCATCAATGTGCCGCTCGCGGTGGTGGTCGTGCTCGTCGCGCTGAAACATGTGCCGGAGAGCCGTGATCCGAACGCCGGCACCCGGTTGGACGTGCCGGGCGCCTTCGTGGTCGCGCTCGCCCTCGGTGCGCTGACCTTCGGACTGATCGACACTATGCCCCTGCTCGTCGTCGGCGGGCTGCTGCTGCTCGCGGCGTTCGTGGTGATCGAGTTGCGCAGCGACCATCCGCTGGTGCCGCCGGTGCTGTTCGCCTCGCGCGTCTTCACCGCGGCCAACCTGGTCACGCTCGCGGTGTACGCCGCGCTCGGCGGCGTGTTCTTCCTGCTGGTGCTGGAACTGCAACTGGTGGCCGGGTATTCACCGCTGATGTCGGGTGTCGCGACCGTGCCCGTCACGCTGGTCATGCTGCTGTTGTCCGCGCGTGCGGGCCGGTGGGCCCAGGTGCACGGCCCGCGCCTGCCGATGACGGTCGGTCCGTTGCTCGCCGCGGGTGGGCTGGTACTGCTCCTCCGAATCGGCCCGGACACCACGTATTTCATTGATGTGCTGCCCGGCGTGCTCGTCTTCGGGCTCGGGCTCACCGCGCTGGTCGCCCCGCTGACCGGCGCCGTGCTCGGCGCGGTGCCGTCGAGCGAGGCGGGGATCGCCTCCGGGGTGAACAACGCCGTCGCGCGCACCGCGCAACTGCTCGCCGTCGCCGCGCTGCCCGGCCTGGCCGGAATCTCCGGTGCGCTGGGCGATCCCGTCGCGTTCGACCACGGTTTCGCCAAGGCCATGTGGATCTGTGTCGGCCTGCTGATCGCGGGCGCGGTGCTCGCCGGTGTGCTGCTGCGCGCGCCGCGGCGCCCGCCGACCCTGGACAACGTGGACTGCCTGCCGCAGTGCGCCGCGGCCACCGGACCCGCTCTCGCGCCGAGCGAGCGAGCGCCGCAGTCGGGCGACCGAGCGCCGCAATGAGAGCGTCACATCTTTCGGATGTGCACGGCTGGGTAGAGCGCCACGCAGGTGATCGCCGCGGTGTATATCGCGAGAAAAATCAGAAAGGGTGTGGAGACATGCCGGTCGATATCGTGTCGCACGATATTGATCATCGCGATGATCGGCGGGATACACATTGCCGAAGCGGCGAGACCGTAGTTTCGGATCGTGCGGTTCGCCCGGCCTCTGAGTTCCGGATCGGTCAATACTCGATCGGAGACCTCTTCGCGAAAAGGGGTGTCGCGCAGGCCTTGTCCACGATGGCCCTGGATCGCGGAACGTGCGACCATGAAAAGCACTGCGCTGTAACCGATAATAATCACGTATGGAAGCATGCCGCCCCTGTTTCCTGCCGATCACGCTACGGCGTCCCGTGCCCTCGATGCTGATCTCGATCGATCGTATCCACACCGTGCCGGGCCGGCGGCTCGTTACCGCTCGCCGACCCGGACGGTCGCTGGTCAGCCCTTCGGGAAGCGGATGAGCACCGCCGCCACCACCGCGATCAGCCGGTCCTTGTTCTTGATGAACTTCCAGACCACGCCGCCGAATTCGCCTACCAGGCAACCGATGATGGCGTTCCTGGCGTAGTTGGTCCCCTGTCCGCCGTTGGCGATGTCGTCGAGCACGGAGGTCGCCACGCTTCCCAGCGCGCCTCTGGCGCACCAGGCGGCTGCTGCCACCAGCAGCCCTGCCGCAGGCAGTCCCGCATTTCGCCGGAGTTCGGCATTGGCACTGGTGTGGGCCTGCCGGATGTCGGCGATGCCGTCCGGGCCGAGTCGCTCTTCGGCGTATTGCTGTGCCGCCGCGGAGGGGCCGAGACGTCGCGTGGGTATCTCGAATCGGTCCGCCTGCAGTCGGCTCTGGACGACCTGGCCGGTCGGGGTCGCGGTCGCGACCGCGACGGAGCCGCCGGTGATCGTGATCGTGGTGGCCAGCACCAGAATGCCGGCGGTAACGCTGCGTCGTATATTCATTTTTTCCCTGATCTTCGTTCGACGTATCTGGCTCAGGGGTCAGCACAGCAAAGTAGAGCTATTGCGAAATGGCATTCGCAATCGGATTGGTTTCTGTGTCCCCCGATGGATGTGCGGTGCCGGCACCTGCTGAAGTTAACGGATGGCTCGGCGCGCGGTAAAGGTCGCCGACCCGAAGTGGCAGTGCGACATGGCAGTACAGCCGACGATGGCAGTACAACAAAAACGGCGGCGCACCACTGTCGCAGTGGTGCGCCGCCGCGCCGTTCGCCGAAATCTCAGATCGGCCGGAATCCCGCTCCGATGCCGCCGCGAGCGTTGACGTCGTCGGTGATCGTGGACATGTTGGTGCCGACCTCGGGGCCGAAGCACGCGACGGCGAGGTAGGCGTTGACCATGCCGACCAGCGTGGAGCCGACGACGACCGGCGCGCCGGAATCGCCCTCCACGACACACATCTGACTCCAGGTCTCGGTGTTCGACCCGAACACGTCGCCCCAGCTGATGCCGCAGGTGTTGCCGGTGGTCCGGCCTTCCTTGCAGACGATCGTCGGGAACTGGGCGGGTCCGCCGAGCCCGGTGATGGTGACGTTGCCGATCCGATTCACCGGGATCATCTTGTCCTCGTTGAATTCCAGGACGGCGTAGTCCAGGTCGTGGTTGGAGTAGACGAACCGGCCGATCACGCCGGCGCCGCGGTCGGCCTCGGCGTACACCTCGTATCCGGGTTCGCCGCAGTGCCCGGCGGTGAAGCCGACGAGGCGCCCCGCGCCGTCGCGGCCGACCGTGGTGACGGTGCACTCGAACAACTGGTCGCTGAGGGCTCCCGGCGTGTCGGAGATGATGATGCCGGAGCCGCCGCCCACGACCGGTGGGCCGGGATCGGCCTGCGCGGCCCCCGCGCCCGTCCCCAGCAGCGCCGCACCCAGGGCTACGGCGAAGGCGGCGTTGGCCACCTTGGCGAGTTTGCTGAACATGTCCCTCCAGACGTCGGAAGCCCGCACGATATCAATCTGTCGCACCCATCGTGTCAGTATTTCTGTCCGGGCGCGTCATCTACAGCAGGGTGTCCAGGATGCTCCGAGGTCCACCCTATTTCAGGCAAATCCTCCCTTTTGTCTCTTATCGCCGTCGATAGCGACACGCTATGGAAAATCCTTTTGTTCGGTTCCTGTTTGTACTCCGGTAGTAGTGCGGTCCGTTTCGTACGGTTCCGGAATCGATAGGGATTTTGCCTGAATATTGTCCGAATAAATTGCCCGGATGGTCCGTTCCGAGCCGTCGTTTCTCAGCTTGACCTGTCACTTGTGCCAACGTCGATGCCCGCCTGTTTGGGCTATGCCCCAATGTCGATGTCCCACGTCATAGCGTTACGCGCACTGTGGCCGAGGTCTATGACTGCAATCACAAGAGGGTGGTGTGTTCTGGCTTACTACGTAGTAAGGTGCGTCAAGCAAACAAGTCGTCGGGGCAGCCAACCGGCGTCGAGAGGGGTTAGCCAGTGCAGTCGACCGAGAGTCCACCAACAGGGTCACGGATGAGTGATGCGGTCGATTGGACCAAGGGTTACTGGGCAGACCATCCGAAGGCTTCGCTGGAAACCTTCGGTCGCCAGATCACCATGGGGATCGCGGCGGTTGCCGAACTTTTCGTCTCGATCTTCCGTCGCCGCTTCCCTTTTCGTGAGTTCATCCGCCAGTGCGCGTTCATGTCGAGCGTCTCGGCGGCGCCCACGCTGCTCGTCGCCATTCCGATCGGTGTCATCGTATCGATCCAGGTCGGCTCGATCGCCGGGCAGGTCGGCGCGACCTCCTTCATCGGCGCGGCCAACGGCCTCGGCATCATCCAGCAGGGCGCTCCCCTCGTCACCTCGCTGATGATCGCCGGCGCGGTCGGCTCCGCGGTCTGCGCCGACCTCGGCTCGCGCACCATCCGCGAAGAGATCGACGCGATGAAGGTGATGGGCGTCGACCCGATGCGCCGGTTGGTTGCTCCGCGCCTCGGCGCGGCCATGCTGGTCAGTGTGCTGCTCTGCGGCTTCGTCGTCTTCGTCGGTTTCTTGACCGGTTACATCTTCAATATTTTCGCGCAGAACGGAACGCCGGGTTCATATATCGGTACGTTCTCCTCGTTCGCCGTCACGCGTGATCTTCTTGTCGCACTGGTGAAATCGCTGATATTCGGTTTGCTCGCGGCGATCATCGCGTGCGACAACGGACTGAATGCCCGCGGCGGCCCGGGCGGCGTGGCCAACGCGGTCAATTCGGCAGTGGTGAGTTCGGCGATCATGTTGTTCGGCGTGAACCTGATAATCACTCAGGTGTACAACGCACTGTTCCCGTCACAGGTGGTCTGAGTGTCGTCGACATACGTTCCCCCGCTGCTGCGGCCGTTCCAACAGCTTCGCAAGGGCGCGTCGGCGCCGGCGAACCTGCTCGCCAAACTGGGCCACCAGGTGTTCTTCCTGTTGCGCTCGATCGGCTCGATTCCGTTGGCGCTCAAGCACTATCCGAAGGAAGTGTGGCGGCTGCTCTCGGATGTCACCTGGGGCAACGGGAACCTGGTCGTCGGTGGCGGCACGATCGGCGTCGTGGTCATCCTCAGCGCTTTCGGCGGGATGACCGTCGGCATCCAGGGTTACAACTCGCTGAACCTGCTCGGCCTGAGCCCGATCACCGGCGCGATCTCCGCGTTCGCCACCACCCGGGAGATCGGCCCGCTGCTCGCCACGATCGCGTTCGCCGCGCAGGCGGGCTGCCGGTTCACCGCGCAGCTGGGCGCCATGCGGATCTCCGAGGAGATCGACGCGCTGGAGTCCATCGCGATCCGGCCGCTGCCCTACCTGATCAGCACCCGGATGTTCGCCGCGATGATCGCCATCATCCCGCTGTACTGCCTGGGCCTGGCGATGGCCTACATCTCCTGCTCGCTGACCGTGCAACTGATCGGCGGCACCGCCAGCGGTACCTATCAGCACTACTTCTACCAATTCCTGGTACCGGGCGACGTGGTCTATTCGCTGGTGAAGGCGATCCTGTTCGTCGCGGTCACCACGTTCATCCAGTGCTACTACGGTTTCTTCGCCTCCGGCGGGCCGGAGGGTGTCGGTGTCGCGGCCGGCCGGGCGATCAAGGTGTGCATCATCGCGGTCGTGTTCGCGAATCTGTTCATGACATTGGCGATCTGGGGCGTCACCGCCGGAATCCGGATCTCAGGGTAGGACGAGATGATCATTGATCCGAGTGGGCGTGGTCCCACCATGCGCCAGCTGCTCCTCGCGGGTGTCGGCGGGCTGGTCGTCTTCGCGATCGTGCTGGCGTTCTTGATGGGCCGCTACACCGGTTACTTCGTCGACAAGGTCAACGTCGTCGCGAACCTCACCACCACCGGTGACGGCCTGCCGGAGAAGGCGGACGTCAAGTTCCGTGGCGTGCTCGTCGGCGAGGTCGCCGACGTCGAGGTCGCGGCCAAAGGCGAGCTGCAGAAGGTGCAGATCGAGATGAAACCCGAGTTCGCGAAGGGCGTTCCGTCGAACGTCACCGCGCGGGTGGTGCCGAGCAACCTGTTCGCGGTCACCTCGGTCGAGCTGGTCTTCAACGGCCCGGCCGATCAGTTCCTGCGCGAGGGCTCGGTCATCGAGGAGGACCGCAGCGCGGGCACGCTCGCGCTGCAGGACACCCTGACCACGGTGCGCAACATCCTGGACCGGATCGATCCGATGCAGTTCGGGCGCGTGCTCGGCACGCTCTCGCAGGCGCTCGACGGCAGCGGCCGGATGCCCGGCTCCACCGTCGAACGGTTCGATCGCTGGTTGCAGTCGGTGGACGACTCCATCCCGAACCTCGGGGTGATGCTCGGTGACCTGTCCGCGTCGATGCACGCGCTGAACCAGTCCGCGCCCGAATTGCTCGACGTGCTCGGCACTTCCGTCGATACCGCGCGCACCATCGCCGACCGGCGCACCGATCTCGTCGCGTTGATCACCGGCACCAGCAGCACGGTCGACACCGTGAACGATCTGTTCGCGCGCAACGGTGATGTGGGCAAGCAGGTCACCGCGGGCACGAGCGATATGTTCGGCGCGGTGGCCGCGGATCCGTCCGCGATCACCAACACGATCCTGAATCTCAGTGAGATGGTGCGCCGGATGGACACCACCTTCACCTGGGGTCCGCAACAGCAGCAGCGCTGGAACGCGGGTATCACGCTCACGCCGTACAAGCCGTACACCGTGGCCGACTGCCCGCGCTACGGCGAGCTGGCCGGACCGAGCTGCGCCACCGCGCCCGCGGTGAACGAACTGCCGCCGCTGCCGGACAAGCTGAAGCCGCGCGCGCTGGAATCGGCCGCCGGTCTGCCCCCGGTGGTGCCGATGCCGGGCCTGCCGCTGATCCCGGGTGTCACCATGCCCAACCCGGCGACCGCCGCGGGCCCGGTGGCCGGCGAGCCGCGTCCGTTCGCGGGCACGCCGCTGGAGGGCCTGTTCCCGATGCTGCCCGGTCTGCTCGGCGGGCAGCCCGCTCCGGCGCCCGCGCCGGGCCCGGTGCCGCCGGCCGCCGCACCGGCGGGCGCGCCGAAGGTCGGGGAGATCTCCTACCAGGGCGATGCCGCGATCACCCAGCTGCTCGGGCGGCAGCCGACCACCGCCGAATACCTGCTGTTGAGCTCGATCTTGAAGGGCGGGACCATGCACGTGGCCCAGAGCGAGGCGAGCCGATGAGTATAAAAAAGCCGCTGATCGGGTTCGGCATCTTCGCGCTCGTCTCCATCCTGGTGACGGTCGTCGTCTGGAATACCTTGGCGCGCATCGTCCAGGGCGACACCAACACCTACTCCGCGACGTTCTCCGATGTGCTCGGCCTGCACACCGGCGACGATGTCCGAATGGCCGGCGTGCGGGTCGGCAAGGTCGAGAAGATCGAGCTGAACCGCGACCCGAAGTCCAAGAAGCAGGTGGCGAAGGTGACCTTCGTCGTGCAGCGGGATCAAACCCTGTTCGACGACACCAAAGCCCTGGTGCGCTACCAGAACCTGATCGGGCAGCGGTATGTCGCGCTGGCGCCGGGCAAGGCGCCGAGCCCGGCGCAGCTGAAGAACAACGGATCGATTCCGCTGGAGCGCACCGAGCCGTCGTTCGATGTGTCCGGGCTGCTCAACGGTTTTCAGCCGCTGTTCCAGGCGCTGCAGCCCGAGCAGGTGAACCGGTTGTCCGAGACTTTCATCCAGGCCCTGCAGGGCGACGGGGTCTCGTTGAGCGCGTTCATCGTGCAGGCCGCGCAGCTGGCCACCGATTTCCAGCGGCGGGACGCGATCCTGTCCGACGTGATCGTCAACCTGTCCGGCGTGATGTCGGGGTTGGCCAAACGAGGTGATGAATTGGAGACCCTGGTGACCCAGACCCGGGCCTTGATCGGCGGGTTGTACGAGCAGGGGCAGTCGTTGCAGTCCTCGACCGTGCAGATCGCCAACGCCACCAGTTCGCTGGTGGACATGGTCGGCAACATCCAGCCGAAGCTGCAGACCGCGCAGAACTCCACCAGCGCGGCACTCACGCTACTGCTGAACAACGGCGCCAAGCTCGACCAGATGGCGGTCGACCTGCCCAACATCGTCTCGATCGGCGGCAAGCACACCTCCGAGGGCGGCTACGCCAACGCCTACCTGTGCGGCTTGGACGTCTCGCTGTACGGCGTGCTGTTCCCGCGCGGTCTGTTCTCGCAGATCGGTGGCACTTCGCACTCGGCGGTGTGCCGCCCATGATGAGCAAGCTCAAGACCAAGTTCGACAACAACCGCTACTTCTGGCTCGGCATCATCGGCGGTGCGCTCATCGTCGCGCTGCTGCTCGCCTCCAGCGCGATCAAGCTGCTCGGCGTCGGTGAGCAGTCGATCAAGGCCGAGTTCGTGCAGGCCGCGGGCATCAAGGTCGGCGACCGGGTGGCCATCGCGGGCGTGACGAGCGGCCGGGTGGACGGCGCGAAACTCGAGGGCGACCACGTGCTGCTGACGCTGAGCGTCGACAACGGGGTCAAGCTCGGGCCGGACGCGCGCGCCTCGATCAAGATGGCGACGCTGCTCGGCGCCCGGTATGTGGATCTGGAGCCCGGCGACGGCACCGGCCTGAAGGGCGGCCGAATCCCGGTGTCCAACACCGCCGTTCCGTACAACCTCGCCGATGTGGTGCAGGTCGGCACGCCGAAGTTCGAGGCGCTCGACACCAAGAAGCTGTCCGAGTCGCTGAACCTGATCAATCAGCAGATGGGCGATTCGCCGCAGCTGATGGCGCAGGCGCTCGACAGTGTCGGCGCGCTGGCCAAGGTGATGGACACCCGCCGCGACGAGGTGGACAGCCTGCTCAAGGACCTGAACCGGGTCACCCAGATCCTGGGCGACAACCGCAACAGTGTGCTGCTGGTGATCACCCAGGGTGAGGCCATCGCGAACCGGGTGATGGAGCGGCAGGGGCTGCTGCGCCAGCTGCTCGACAACGTCGCCCAGCTCACCAAGCAGCTGCAGGCGATCGGCGCGGAGAACGACAACCAGCTCGGCCCGACCATCCAGCAGCTCAACACCATGGCCGAGGGCCTGCAGAAGAACAAGGACAATCTGGACCGGTTGCTTTCGCTGATGCCGCCGACGGTGCGCTACCTGGCGAACTCCTGGGGCGGCAGCGGACCGTACGGCGACGTCGGCCTCCCGTGGCTGTTCCCGGACAACTGGTTGTGCTTCGCCAACGCGATCGAGGGGTGCCAGGGATGAGCTTCGCCAAGACCGTCAAACTCCGTTCCCTCGCCAAACTGCTGCTGGTCAGTGCGGCCGCACTGACCGTCGGAAGCTGCTCGCTGGTGCCGACCTCGGTGAACAACGCGCTGGGCCAGACGATTCGGATCACCGCGGACTTCGAGAACATCGCGGGCATCTACGAGGGCAACCCGATCACGGTGCTCGGGCTCGATGTCGGCAAGGTCGAGAAGATCGTGCCGAAGGGCACCCTCGTCGAGGTGCACATGTCGATCAACAACGACGTGAAGATTCCGAAAGACGCGATGGCGGCGATCATTTCGCCGTCCATCGTGACCGACCGGCATGTCGAGCTCACCCCGGTCTACACCAAGGGCGACACGCTGGCCGACGGTGCGCACCTGCCGCTGGCCAAGACCAAGACTCCGGTCGAGCTGGACACGATGATCAAGACCATCGATCAGTTCGCCGCCGCGCTCAAGCCCGAGCCGGGCAGCGAAGGCCTCGGCCCGCTCTCGGGCCGGGTGCTGTACCCGATGGTGAACGGCAACGGCGAGAAGATGCGTGACACGCTCAACGCCCTGTCCGGCGCGCTGAAGATCGGTGTCGACAACAAGGACGCGGTGTCCAACATCATCGTGAAGCTGAACGAGCTGACCACGATGCTGGCCGACAACGACCAGTCGGTGCGCGATTTCAGCAACCGGATGACTCAGCTCACCGGGCTGCTCGCGGAGCAGTCGCCCGGTCTGCAGGCGACGTTGAACCAGATCAACGACTTCCTCGCCAACACCAGCACGACCCTGGTGCAGTACCAGGACCAGCTGGCGGGTTCGATGGCCGGACTCACCAATGTCACCCAGCAGTTGCGCGACAACGCCTACGGCATCACCGAGGTCGTCGACGTGGCGCCGCTGGCCTTCCAGAACGTCGACAAGATCATGAACCGCGAGCACGGCTACGTGCGCCTGCACGCGGTCATCGGCACGGCCCTGACCGGCGACATCCTGAGCCTGTTCTGCGAACGCATCCAGATGAAGGCGGAGGGCTGCCGTACCGGATACGGCCAGGACTTCGGGCCGGATTACGGCCTCACGGCAGCGCTGCTCGGACTGACGAAATGACGTATCGAATGACGATCAAGGCACGACGGGCGCTGATGGCGCTGGCGGCGGTGGCGGCCGTGTCGGTCACCTCCGGGTGCGGGCTCACGGTGGAGAAGCTGCCGCTGCCCAAACCGGGTGTCGGCGGCGAAACCTACACGGTCCACGCGGTTTTCGAGAACGCGCTGAACCTGCCCGATCAGGCGAAGGTGAAGATCGGCGGCTCGGATGTCGGCGTGGTCTCCAAGATCACCACCAAGAACTTCCAGGCGGTCGTCGACCTGCAGATCAGCAAGGACATCGAGTTGCCCGAGGGCAGCACGGCCGAACTGCGCCAGGCCACCCCGCTCGGTGACGTGTTCATCGCGGTGTCCAAGCCGAAGACCGAGGCGGGCGCGACCATGCTGCGCGACGGCGCCACCCTCGGGCTGGACAAGACCTCCGCGGGCGCGACCGTCGAGCAGCTGCTGATCTCGATCTCCATGCTGTTCAACGGCGGTGGCGTCGCCAGCTTGAGCAAGCTGACCTCGGAGCTGGACTCCATCGTCGGCGGGCGCGGCGGCCAGCTGTCCCACCTGATCACCGAAATGACCGGGGTGATCGGCAGTTTGAACGACAACAGCGCGAAGGTGGACGGGGTGCTGACCGAGTTCAGCGCGCTGGCCAACACCATCGAGACCCGGCGCAACGAGCTCGGCCAGGTGGCCGACACCCTGCCGCAGATGATCGGCGCGATCGCCGAGAACAACCGCGCCATCGGTGATCTGCTGACCAAGGTGTCGACCACCAGCGCCGCGCTCGGCGACTACGCGAGCAGCTCCGGCGAGCAGCTCGCCAGTCTGCTGGACAACACCCGGCAGCTGATGGACGCGCTCTCGGCCACCGGGGACAACCTCGAGATCCTGCTCGATCGCGCACATGTGCTGCGGCCCAAGCTCGACGCGACCTTCAAGGGCAAGAGCTTCGCGGTCTACGCCACCGCGACCAACCTCGACCTCAGCGCGCTGACCGACCCGGAGCACGGCAGGCTCCAGGACCTGCAGGATCTGCAGGACTTCGCGGGCAGCCTGATCCAGGTGCTGCAGATCGTGCAGTCCCGAGTGCAGGGGGGTCACCGGTGATCGCGAAGCTGAAAGAGCACAAGCTGGTCCTGTCGACCATCGGCCTGGTGCTGGTGTTCGTCATCGGCGCCGCCTATCTGATGGTGAGCGTCATGCGGGTCAACCCGTTGCGGTCCAACTACACCGTCACGGTGAACCTGGACCGCTCCGGCGGGCTGCAGCCGGGCAACGACGTGACGTTGCGCGGCTATCGCATCGGCAAGGTGACCTCGATCGAACTCACCGATCGCGGCCAGGCCATCGCGGCGTCGGCCCAGATCGAGAGCAAGTTCAAGATCCCGATCGACACCGATATCTCGGTGCAGGCGCTCTCCGGCGCGGGCGAGCAGTACATCGACTTCCGCCCCGGCACCGAGCAGGGCCCCTACCTCGGGGACGGCGCGGTGATCAAGTTCGATGCCGCCAAGATCAAGACCCCGACCCCGATCTGGTCCGTGCTGGACAATTCCAGCGCCCTCATCGCGCAGGTCGACCCGGACAAGTTCGGCGTGATCCTCAGCGAGCTCGACACCGCGCTCAGCGGCGGCCCGGATCAGTTGCGCGGCATGGTCAACGGCATCAGCCTGGCCATGGCCGGCTTCGACAGCCTGCTGCCGCAGACCACCAACCTGATCAGCAACCTGCGCACCATCGCGGAGACCACCTCCAACGCCCAGCCCGACCTCGCCACGCTGACCCGCAACTCCGGGACGCTGTTCGAGCAGTTCAACAACGCGAACACCGAACTGCAGGGCGTGCTGGAGCGCGCGCCGGGGCAACTGGCCGGGCTCGGCGCGGTGCTCGACAAGACCAGCGACCCGATCACCAGCCTGGCCGCCAACTTCTCGGCGATGACCAAGGCCGCGCAGCTGCGGTTGCCCGCGCTGCGCGCGCTGTTCCCCTCGCTCGCGGCCGGTGCCGAGGCGCTGGGTGTGCCGGCGCACGACGGCGAGTTCCACGCGATCCTCGATCTGTGGCCGCGCCCGTTCTGCACCTACAACACCCCGCAGATCCGTAACGAGACCGTGCAGGACGGCTCGATTCCGAAGTGGAACTACTGCGAGAATCCGCCTCCTGGTATGTACATTCGCGGCGCCGCGAACGCGCCGCGGCCAGATGTGCCGAACAACGGCGCGCACATGCCGCCGGGTGTCGATCCGAACGAACGGACCATGCCCCCGGTGCGGTGAGTGGCCCCCGGCCCCGCGTCGATCGCGCGGGTCCGGGCATACTCGCCGGTAGAACGCGTACGGTTCGCCCGAGATGCGGGCCCGTCAGTCGATCGGTGCGCCCGCGCGCCGGGAAAGTGCAGGTTTGTATCGATGTCCACCGACGACGCCGACACCAACAAGGACGCCGAGACCGCGGCGGATGCCGCGAAGGATGCGGGCGAGCAGTCCGAGACCGCGGCAGCCACGCCCGAGCTGTCCAAGACCGAGGCGGCACCGGCCGCTGAGGCCGACAAGTCCGACCGGATCAGCACGCCCGAGACCGATCTCGGTAAGGGCGCAGGCCAACCGGCCGCGTCGGGCCGGTCCGGCTCGGTGCCGCTGATCGCGGCCTTCGTGGCGGGCGTGCTCGCGGTCGCGGCGATCACCGCGGTGGTGGTGTTCTTCCTGCAGGGCAAGGATCGCGGCGACAAGCTCGACGCGATCCGGGACGCGACCAACGCCGCATGCTCGTTCGGCAAGGACGTCTCGATCTACGACTACTCGAAGGATCTCGACGGCTACTTCACCAAGGTGAAGTCCGGTGCGAGTGGCGAATTCCTGAAGGAGTTCGACGACGCGACCAAGGCGCTCAAGGACGCCATGGTGCAGGCCAAGGTGAAGTCCTGGGTCGACGACGTGCAGTGCGGCTACCAGTCCGGCGACAAGACCTCGGCGAACGTGCTCGTCACGCTGACGCAGTACCGGACCAACTTCACCCAGTCGAACCCGGAGCGGCAGTTCGTCGTGGTGATCGCGCAGCTCACCAAGTCCGGTGACAAGTGGCTGGTCGAGAAGCTCGATTCGCCGATGCTGAAGGGCGCGGGCACCGGCCTGCCCGGTGCGCCCGCTCCGGCGCCGAACGCGCCCGCCGGGCCGGAGGGTCAGCCCGCTCCGACCGAGCAGCCCACCCCCGCCCCGGGCAACTGATCCCGGGACGGTAAGGCACCGAGCGCCTCCGGCGGTGGGCCGAGCCACCACCGCCGGAGGTCATTCGGGCGGCCATTCCGCGAAATCAGAACAGCGTCAATGCCTGTGGCGCCGACGGCGCGGCCGCCTTCCCCGCGGCCTGGCCCGAGACGGCAGCCGGTGGGCGTGACCGTTCGGGCTTGTGCTGCAACACGTCCGGCACCGCCGGCGCTTCTTCCACAGTCACCGCGGGGATTTCCGCGGTGTTCGCCTCGGCGACGGCTGCCGAGGCGGCCGCCTTCCGAGCCGCTTCTCCGGCAAGCGCGTCGGCCTGCTCGTTGAAGTAGTTGCCGACATGGCCACGGACCCAACGGAATCGAACCGGGCCGGGCCGACCGGCGATCGCTTTGTCGATCTGGCGGATGAGCTCTACGTTCTTCACGGCGCCGCCGGTCGAGGTGCGCCAGCCGTTGAGTCGCCAGCTGGAGATCCACTCCGACGCGCACTTGATCGCGTACAGCGAATCGCTTTCGATCAGCAGGGGTTCCGAACCGGGATGGGCGAGAATCGCTTCCAGTACCGCGCGCAATTCCGCGACCTGGTTCGTACCGGACGCGCCGCCGCCGCTGGCCGAGGAGCCCTGATGATTGACCCACGCCCAGCCGATGGCGCCGCCGGGGTTGCGCAGGCAGGATCCGTCGGTGCTCACGATGATCATGGCTGGCACCCTACGCAATCCGACCGACAAGATCGGTACCGTGGAATTCTTCTATCTCCCTTCGCAATTGGGACTCGGTGCGGCGGAGCGCCGATTTCACGGCGGAGTCCACCAGACCGACGCAGAGGCGCCCCGCGAAGCCGCGCGGTGGACTGTACTCCGCCTCCGACGTCAGCACCGACCTCCCGTAACCGAGTGGGTCGAAGCGCAGCGTCAGGGTCCCGGATAAACGCCCACGCAGCGTATACCCGATCACGACGTTGCGGCGATATTCGGTGACCTCGCATGTCATGGCCGGCCGCCAGAACATCAGCAGCCGGGTGGCGGCGGTGAACGTGGCGCCGAGGCCGTGGTCGAGCTCCCCGTCGGGTTCGAAGCCGGCGACGCCGAACATCCAATCCGGGACGAACAGGTGGTTGTCCGTATAGGTGAAGGCGACCTCGACAGGCGCTCCGACGTCACTCGCGTACTTGATATGGCCCATGGGCCCTCCCATTTCCACGACTGGCGTTAAAAGTACTACAGCTCTCCTCTTTATTGGAGCGGTTGCGCAGGATTTGGCACAGGCCTTTTTCGCATGGCGACCGGGCGGTTGCTTGGTTGCTCGTGGCCGGTCAACCGGCTTATCGAACCGTCTGGTCTGTTCTTTGCGTCAGAGCTGAGCGACGATGTGCTCGGCGATCGGCATCGCCGAGGTGGCCGCGGGCGACGGCGCGTTGAGCACGTGGACCGAGCGCGGCGTTCGCTCGATCATGAAGTCGTGCACCAGGGTGCCGTCCCGCAGCACCGCCTGCGCGCGGATGCCCGCCTCGCGCGGTCGCAGATCCGCCAGGGTCAACTCGGGGCAGTATTTGCGGCACTCGGCCAGATAGCCCCGCTTGAACACCGAGTTGCGCAACTCGCGCAGCCCGGTCCGGATATTGGCCCTGGCCACCCGGTGCACCCCGGGAAACCCGAGCACCGCACCGGCGTCCCTGGCATCGAAGCTGCCCTTGCGATACCCCTCCCTGGCCAGCCCGAGTACCGCGTTCGGGCCGACGGTCAGCGTGCCGTCGATGGTCGGGCTGAGGTGGACGCCGAGGAACGGCAGCTCCGGATCGGGGATCGGATAGATGAGCGTGCGCACCAGCCCGGCCCGTTCCGGCGGCAGCTGGTAGTACTCGCCGCGGAACGGCACGATCCGAAAGTCGTTGCGCAGCCCGGCCATCCGGGCCAGCCGATCAGCCTGCAGGCCGGCGCACACCACCAGGGTCCGCGCCGACCACGACCCGGCCGGTCCGGTCGCGGTGACCGCGCTGTCGGTTTCGGTGAGCGCGGCGACCTCGGCGCCGAACACCACTTCCCCGCCCGCCGCCGCGACCTCGGCGGCCAGCGCGGCGGTGATCCGGGTGTAGTCGACGATGCCGGTGTCCGGCACGAACAACGCGCCGACACCGCGCACCTTCGGTTCCCGCCGGTGGAGTTCGGCGGCATCGATCAGCTCGACCGCCACCCCGTTGGTCACCGAGCGCTCGTGCAACGCCAGCATCCGCTGCTGCTCGGCCGCGTCCGTCGCGACCAGCAGCTTGCCGCAGACCTCGAACGGAATCCCTTGGGCCGCCGCGAATTCCTTGGTCCAGCGGGCGCCCTGGCGGCACAGCCGCGACTTCAGGCTGTCCGGCGGATAGTAGATGCCCGAGTGGATGACCCCGCTGTTGTGCCCGGTCTGGTGTGTGGCCAGTGCGGCCGCCTTCTCCAGCAGCACCAGGGTCGCGCCGGGGTGCCTGCGCAGGATGCGGTGCGCGGTAGCCACCCCGACGATGCCACCGCCGATCACGCAGAAGTCGTACATGCTGTGCGGCATACGAGCACCCTAGGCCGACGGGCTACACCGTGACGCCGGGTTGCCCACCGTGCGGGGTACCCCAGCCCGCCGACGGCGCGGCAGCGGGTTCGGGCGCACCGGATTCGTCCGGTCCGGCGGTGCCTGCCTTCGCGGCGCGGTCGATCCGCAGATCGTGCTCGCCGAGCTCCGGGTCGGTCAGCAACAGCACGACCGCGCCACTGCGCGTGTCGAATTCGGTGCGCAGCCGGGTGACCGCGGTGGTGTCCCGCCGCGGGTCGGCGGGCAGGAAGCCGGTCAGCACGGTGACCGCGTTGGTATCGACGGTCAGCGAGATCGTGTCGTCGGGGACCGCGGCGAGTTGCGCGCCGACGTAGGCGTCGCCGAACCGCAGCCGGCCGCCGACACCGGTGTTATGCGTGGTGAACGTCGAATGCAGTTGCGGGTCGGTCGCTTTCGGCGCCGCGTCGACGACCTCGCGCGGCCGCGCGGGCACGGGGAGTTCGTGGCTGCCCGCGGTCAGCACCGTCTCCGCGTATATGGGTTCGCCGTCGAATTCCCCGGCGGGCATCGCCGGTGGCGCGGCGGCCGGGCCGGCGGGCCGCTCGGTCTCGGCGATCTGATGCACGATGTAGGCGCCCGCGACCACGGTGAGACTGAGGCTCGCGGCACCGGCGAGCACGACCGCGGCATGCCGCGCGATATGGGCAGGCTTGTGTGTTCTCACGATGCGTCCCTTTCCTCCGCTCAGTTCCCTGGCAGCGGCCCGCATCGTTGAAAGCCGTACAGTTGTCCAGGTTACGGCGCGGGCGCGGGGGGTGCCGGGTCCGGGAGAGCAGGATCACATCGCGGCGTGGAACGGTCGCGGGGCGTCGAGTCCGAAGCGCCGGAGTCGTTTAGGTTTCCAGCAGGTCGAGCGCGGGTAACCAATAGTTCAGCTGGCGAGCGTCATTCTCGACTGCCACATCGAGACACCCGGCCAATGGCGTCCGGCCGATACGAACGGCGCACCCAAGTGTGGCGCTCGCCGGCTCCCGAATCCTCGGAATTGGTCGGGTGCCGACGACGGCCGGATGCACGCATCCGGCCGTCGTTGTCGTCGGTGGCAGGTCAGGCGAACTGTCCGGCCGTCCGGCCCGCACCCGTCGGTCCGGCGAAAGCCTGTGCGAGGGTGAGCCATTCGGCGGCGTCCGGGCCCGTGGCGACGATCGCGAGATCGTCCGGGTGGCGGCGCTGGGTCACCAGCAGGCAGAAATCGAGCGCCGGTCCGCTCACCCGCTGTGCGGCCTCCTCGGGACCCCAGGACCAGGTCGCGCCATCGGGCGCGGTCAGTTCCACCCGGAATTCCGCGGCGGGCGGGGTCTTTCCGTGCACGGTGTAGGCGAAGTTCCTGGTGCGGACGCCGATATGGGCCACCGTGCGCAGCCGGGCGGTCGGCTCCCGGGTGACGCCCAGGGTGTCGGCCACGTCCTGGCCGTGCGCCCAGGTCTCCATGATGCGGGCGGTGATCATCGAGGCCGCGCTCATCGGCGGGCCGAACCAGGGCAGTTTGGTGCCCGCGGGCACCGCGCGCAGTGCGTCGGTGAGTGCTTTGCGGCCGCGGTGCCACCGGTCCAGGAGTTCCGCGGCGCGTGCGGCCGCGGCCTCCTCGGCCGCGTCGTCGACGAAGGTCAGCACCTTCGGGCCGGCCTCGGTCACCAACCGCTGGAACTCCACGGCATCGGTGGCGGCGACCGTGGCGATCTCGTCGGTCCAGGCCAGATGGCCGATCTGGTGGGCGATGGTCCAGCCCGGCGCCGGGGTGGCGCGGGTCCACTCGGTGGCCGCCAGCGGGGCGACGATTCGTTCCAGATCGGCGCATTCCTCGGCGAAATCGCCGAGCAGCGCTTCGAGGTCAGCCATCTGCTCCCCTGTTCCTTACCGGGCACACCGCCTCGGGTGCCCGCGCCGGTTCAGCATCGCAGCGCCCTCAGAAAAATGCAAGCACGCGTGCTTGTATTTGGATCAGCGGCTTCACCAGCCGAAGACGATCAGGTGCGAGGCGCCGACCGCCAGTCCGAGCACCGCGCCGTGCAGGTAGAGCAGCCATGCGTCCTGCTCGACCGAGGCATAGAACATCTCCATGAACTCCCCCGGCGTCAGCTGCCGCAGCTTGCGGGCCGCGAACACGTCGATGGTCTTCGCCTGCTCGAGCGTGAACTCCTCGTCCTCGACCAGCGTCGGCGCCAAACCGACGGCCGCGCCCGCCGCGCCGGCCTTGAGATTGTCGAACTGGCGTCGCCCGAGCGCCGCGCGGACGAACGAGGTGGTCGGGCCGAGCTGCCGGTGGATCTCGTCGGAGACGAGCCGTTCCAGCAGCTGACGGGTCTTGTCGCCGTTGGGGCCGTCCAGCAGTTCCCTGGACAGGTTCGGCAGGGTGAGCACCTGGTAGGCCAGAATGTGCGCGAGATCGGTCGCCGCCTGCGGCTGCCGCTTGGCCAGCAGGGCCTGCTGCCACAGGTACTTGTACCAGGGTTGCGGATCGCCGGGCTCGAACACCATCTTCACCGCGATGACGTTCACGATCACCCCGATCGCCGCCGACGCGAGCAGCACGATCACCCACCCCGGCACCCAGCCCAGCACCGGAATCCGATGGTGCACATGCATGTACAGCGCCAGCGCGAGCCCGAACGGCGCGCCCAGCAGGCCGATCCGGACCATGAACCGCAGCTCGGGCGCCGCGATCGTGGTGGTCAGGTCTTTGAGGATGTCCGGGTTGTCCTGCAGGTACCGGATGACGAAGCTCTTGATATCGATCAGCTGGTCGACGTTGTCGCCGAGCGATTCGAACGCGCGCCGGGAGAGCGCGGGCAGCTCACGGTCCACCCGCTGGTAGATGATCTGCTTTGCGGCGCGCGGGACCGTGCGCCACAGGTCCGGGTTCTCCCGGTACATCAGCTCGTCGACCAGCGGCTGCACCTGTTTACGGGCCAGCACCGCGACGTAGTCCGCGATGCCGTCCAAGTCCAGTTCGTGGATGAAATCGCGCGGGCTGCCGATCCGCATGAGCGCCTTGTCGACGCAGATGCTGGCCATCTTCTCGGCGCGCGCCGGAATGAAGCCCTGGAAGCCCAGCCGGCGTCCGTCGCCGGAGAACGTCGGCAGCACCTGCACCCGGCGCGGGAAATACGGGTACAGCACGTGCAGGCCCGGGATCCGGAAACCGCGAAACCGCACCGGCCAGAACAACATCAGCACGCCGGTCCAGTTGGTCAGCCAACCCGCCAGCGCACTGAAGATCGGGAACGTGATCAGGTCGACCACGAACTTGGACTGGCCGGTCAGCTCCTCCCAATCGATGAACACGCCAGCGGCGAGCGAACTCATCGATGGATCTCCCTAGGCCGAACCGGCGGAACCGCCGGTATGAGGTATCAAGGCCCCAACATTGTCATTGCGCCGAAGCGAGTGTCAACGCGGCCCGGGGTTATCGGCAGGGCAACGTCACGGCACGCGGATGCCGGAGCTCGCACCGGCTTCCTGCACCCACTCCAGCAGCACACGTTGCCGCCGCAGCTGGAGCCCGCGGCTGTGCTGACCACTCATCCTTTCCACCGCGCGGGCCTTGCGCCTGCTGCGCCGGGTGACCAGTGTGCTCAGCTCACCGGCCGGCGCGATCCCGCGGGCCACCGCCCAGTCCACCACCGCGCGGAACCAGGTCCGCTCGGTGTGCAGCACCCAGGCGTAGACCGCGGCGAAGATCAGCACGTACAGCACCGTGCGCAGCAGGATCGAGCCGACCGGGACGTGTGCGGGGCTCGGTGCGTCCCAGCCGAAATGCAGTGCGGCGCCGAGCAGATAGAACAGCAGGAAGGCCTGGGCGCGCCGCCCGGCCGGCCAGTCCGTGCGCGCCACCGCCAGCACGATGCCGATCCCGGCCAGCGCGGTGAGCATCCAGTGCGAGGTGACCCCGGTGAGCAGCCGTACGATGCCGACCAGCACCGCGTAACCCGGATCATGCTGTGCGGACAGCAATCCGGCGTTGGCCTCGTAGGTGAGGTTCTCGACCACCTGGAATCCGAGACCGGTACAGCCGCCGAGCAGCAGCCCGTGCATGGGCCGGTACAGCAGCGGCCGGGCCAGGCAGGCCACCGCGAAAACGCCGACGCCCTTCACCGCCTCTTCCACGATCGCCGCGGAGATCGGCGCCTGCCAGTCGATGGCGAACGCGTCGCCCGCCAGGTTCTGGATCACCCGCATGTTGTGGTCGTTGGCGAACATCGCGATGCCGGGGCCGGCCAGCGCGCCCCAGAGGAAGCCGAGCAGCAGCGGCGTCCGGATCCGTCGCCGGGCCCGGAGCCTATCCAAATGCAGTACCAGCCAACCGAATACGGCCAGGGTGGCCAGCGTGAACGGCAGTCCGACCAGGACGTCGCGCCAGTTCAGCGCCAGCACCGGCGCCAGTTGCGCGAGCAGCCCGGCCAGGCCGAGCACCGCGATCAGCCAATACGACCAGAACAGCGCCGACCTCGGCCGCCACCACCGCAGCGGCGTGCCCGGCGTCGCGGCCGCCGTGCTCATCGCCGCACCCGCAGAGTCTCGACCACCGGAGTCAGCTCGGCCAGGGTGGCGTCCGCGCCGATCAGCACGAGCGTGACGGCCAGGTTGTCGTTGCCGAGGACGGCGCAGACCCCGGCGCGGTCCGTGCCGCGGCAGGTCGGCCCGCCGAACCCGTTGGGCGTCTTGATCTCTCCGCCGTCGAAGGAACCGTCGAAGCCTTGCACGCCGAGCACCCGTAACCGCCACGCGGCCGCGGCGGGAAAGTCCGTGACGCCGTCCACCACGCTGACCGCCAGGCGCGCGCCGCTCGGCGCCACCAGCACCGCGGTGGTCTGGTCGCCGGTCGGGCGGCGTTGCCACCCGCCGACGCCGCCGAATTCGATCGTGTCCGGCGCCTCCCCCGGTGCGGTGAGCGCGATCTCGGCGTCGGCGGCCAGCGTCGTCTCCCGCACCGGCACGAGCGCGGCGAGCACCGACGGGACCACGATCAGCGCGGCGACCACCGCGAGCACGACCGCGGCCGGTCTGCCGTCGCGGCTCGATCCCGTCATACTGTGCTCCCCTCGGCGCAGGGTTACCGAGAAACCGCGTCCGACCTGCGGCGCAGCCGGATCAACGATAGAGCAGGACGGGCCGGTTCGGTGGGACGCGAGCCGCGTATCGCGCATGGACCGTGCAGATCGGAAACAACCGTAAACAATCCGTAAGCCCCCTCCGGCACTGTGAACGCACACCAGAACAGCGGGCCCGCACCGGGCCCGGCCTCGAAAGGAAATCCGATGCGCAAGCTCAAGCTCCAGGTCCAGACCACCGTCGACGGCTACATGGCGGGCCCGAACGGCGAGATGGACTGGATGACGTTCCCCTGGACCAACGACGTCGGCGCCTACATCACCAAGATCATGGAGCCGGTCGACACCATCGTGCTCGGCCGCAACCTGGCCGAGGGCTTCATCCCCACCTGGGCTTCCCGGACCCCGGAGGACGGCGAAGACCAGGAAACCATCGACTGGATGAACAACACCCCCAAGGTCGTCATCTCCAACTCGCTCACCGAATCCCCCTGGGAGAACGCCACGGTGGCGGGCGGTGACCTGGCGAAGATCATCAACGACCTGAAGTCCCAGCCCGGCGGCGACCTGATCGTCTACGGCGGCGGCACCCTGGTCTCGGCCCTGCTCGCCGCGGAACTCATCGACGAAATCCACCTCTTCGTCAACGCCACCGCCATCGGCACCGGCCTGCCGGTCTTCGCCCCCGGCGCCTACCAGCGCCTGCGCGCCGTCGGCGCCACCCCCTTCGACTGCGGCATCATCGCCCTGCACTTCGAGCCGCAGCGTTCGTGACCCCCGCGCCCCTCGGACCCGGGTGAGACCCGCACCCGGTCCGGGACGCCACGCCCCCGTCGTCTTCGCCGTCAGCGAACAGGGGCTTCGGGCGGAACAAAGGGGGTGGGGGTGGGGTTGAGTTGGTATCGCTCAACTTTTGGAAGGGTCGAAGACGTGACTACACCTCAGAACTTGCCGGTGCTGTTCCTGACCGATCCGATCGTGCTGCCGGGCATGGTCGTGCCCATCGAACTGGACGAATCGGCGCAGGCCGCGATCGATGCCGCGCGGGCCGCCAAGACGGACGCCGTGCTGCTCGCGCCGCGCCTGACCGAGGGCTATGCCTCCTACGGCGTGGTCGCCACCATCGAACAGGTCGGCCGGATGCGCGGCGGCGCGCCCGCGGCCGTGTTGAAGGCCGAACGGCGCGCGAAGATCGGCCACGGGGTCACCGGGCCGGGCGCCGCGCTGTGGGTCGAGGCCGAACCAGTCGAGACATCGCCCGCGGACGGCCGGACCAAAGAGCTGGCCGCCGAATACAAGAAGCTCGTGGTCTCGGTGCTGCAGCGCCGCGAGGCCTGGCAGATCATCGACGCGGTCAACCAGCTGACCGACCCGTCCGCGATCGCCGACACCGCGGGCTACGCGCCGTACCTGACCAACGATCAGAAGCGCGAACTGCTCGAAACCCCCGACGTCACCCAGCGTTTGCACACGCTGATCGAGTGGACCAAGGACCACATCGCCGAGGCCGAGGTCACCGAGAAGATCAGTGACGACGTCCGCGAGGGCCTGGAGAAGAGCCAGCGCGAGTTCCTGCTGCGCCAGCAGCTCAACGCGATCCGCAAGGAACTCGGCGAGGACGAACCCGACGGCGCCGACGACTACCGCACCCGGATCGAGCAGGCCGACCTGCCCGGCAACGTGCGGGAGGAAGCCTTGCGCGAGGTCGGCAGGCTGGAGCGGGCCAGCGATCAGAGCCCGGAATCCGGCTGGATCCGGACCTGGCTGGACACCGTGCTCGAACTGCCGTGGACGGTGAAAACCACGGACAGCACCGATGTCTCGGCCGCCCGCGCGGTCCTGGACGCCGATCACCACGGCCTGGACGAGGTGAAGGACCGGATGGTCGAGTACCTGGCCGTGCGGTCGAGGCGGGCCGCCCGCGGGCTGGAGGTCGTCGGCGGGCGTGGCTCCGGCGCGGTGCTCGCGCTGGTCGGTCCGCCCGGTGTCGGTAAGACCTCGCTCGGCGAATCCGTGGCGCGGGCCATGGGCCGCGAGTTCGTGCGGGTCGCCCTCGGCGGCGTGCGCGACGAGGCCGAGATCCGCGGGCACCGGCGCACCTACGTCGGCGCGCTGCCCGGCCGGATCGTGCGTGCCATCAAGGAGGCGGGATCGATGAATCCCGTTGTCCTGCTGGACGAGATCGACAAGGTCGGCTCGGACTTCCGGGGCGACCCGGCTGCCGCGCTGCTCGAGGTGCTGGATCCGGCGCAGAACCACACGTTCCGCGACCACTACCTCGACCTGGACCTGGACCTGTCCGACGTGCTGTTCATCGCCACGGCCAACGTGATGGAGACCATCCCCGGCCCGTTGCTGGACCGGATGGAACTGATCACCGTCGACGGTTACACCGAGGACGACAAGGTCGCCATCGCGCGGGACTTCCTGGTGCCCCGGCAGCTGGAACGCAACGCGCTGACCGCCGACGAGGTGCTCGTGACCGACGCGGCGCTGCGCGAGATCGCGGCGAACTACACCAGGGAAGCCGGCGTGCGGCAGCTGGAGCGGCTCATCGCGAAGGCGTTGCGCAAGGCTGCGACTCGGCTGTCCGAGGGCGGAACCGGCACGGCGACAACAGAATCCGAGGTCGTCGAACTCGGCTACGGCGCGGATCTCGGCTACGACGCGCTGGTGCAGTCCGAGCAATCGCTGACGATCGACCTCGGCAATCTGAAGGACTACCTGGGCCGTCCCCGGTTCACCCCGGACTCGGTGGAACGCACCGCGGTCCCGGGTGTGGCCACCGGACTCGCGGTCACCGGGCTGGGCGGCGACGTCCTCTACATCGAGGCCAACGCCGCGGAGGGTGAGCGGTCGCTGACCCTGACCGGGCAGCTGGGTGACGTGATGAAGGAGTCCGCGCAGATCGCGCTGACCTACGTCCGCTCGCATCTCGAGGAGATCGGGATCGAGCCGTCGGTGCTGGATCGCAATATCCACGTGCACTTCCCGGCGGGCGCGGTGCCCAAGGACGGTCCGTCCGCGGGCGTCACCATGGTCACCGCCCTGGTGTCGCTGGCACTGGACCGGCAGGTGCGCGCCGATGTCGGGATGACCGGTGAGGTCACGCTGAACGGGCGGGTGCTGCCGATCGGCGGGGTCAAGCAGAAGCTGCTCGCCGCGCAGCGAGCCGGTCTGAAGACGGTGTTCATCCCGGCCCGCAACGAGCCGGACCTGGACGACGTCCCGGCCGAAGTGCTTGCCGCACTGGACGTCCGCCCCGTCGGCGACGTGGCGGAGATCCTGGCCTACGCCATCGAGCCGGTCGCCGAACCGGCCCTGGACGGACCGGCCTTCGCCGCCAGCGCCTGATCCGGAACCGGAGGGCCGGGCACACACCGTGCCCGGCCCTCCGCCGTGTCACCGGGCCGGGCAACCCCTCGTCTGCCCGGCCGGGCTACGCGTCGGGTGGCTCGAGCGCGCGGTCGACCGAGCGCGTGGTGCCCTGCGCCACCGCGCACAACACCCTTGTGCCGTCGGCACTTTCGGCGTAGATCTCGCAGCGGACCACCGCCTGGCGGCGGGTCGCGTCGATCACCGTCGCCTCGGCTCGCAGTCGCACTCCGGCGGCCGGTCGCAGATACGTGATGGTGAATCCACCGGTGAGCACGTTGGCGCCGAGTGCCGTGCCCCCCGCGAAGGTGAGCGCGTTGTCGGCCGCGTAGGACAGCACGCCCCCGTGCACGAAGCCGAACTGCTGGCCGAGTTCGGGGCGGATGGGGATGGTGAGCGTCACGGTGCCGGGACCGAAACCGGTGATCTCGGTGCCGACCAATTCGGCGAAAGGCTGTGCGGCGAGGACCTTTTTGGCGAGGTCCAGGTCGATGGGCGCGGTCATGAGCTGCCTTTCGTGTGCGCGCCGGGGCCCGGCCGCGCGGAATCGGAGGGTGTCGCGGCCAGGCTCAGCCAGGCCGCATCGGCGAGTTCATCGGCGACGTCGAGGGGGCCGGCCGGCACGGCGCCGCTGAGCCACTGCCGCGAATACTCTTGCGTCGCACCGAGCCACAGCGCGTAGACCAGATCCAGCGGCAGCTCGCGGACCGCGCCGTAGCCCGCGTGCGTGCGCCACCAGCGCGCGACATTGCGCAGGAACTCGCGATTGCTCTCGCTCTCGCGCACGCCCGGCGGCCGGGCGGACAGGAGAACCTGTGCCCGGTACTGATTTTCGGCCACCCAGCGCAGGTGCTCGCGGACACCGGCCGTGACGCCCTCGTGCGCGTCGGCGCTCTCGCCCACCACCGCCCAGAAATGCCGCTGGTAGTCGGCCAGCGCGTGCGCCCACACCTGCCGGTAGAGGTCGGCCTTGTCCGGGAAATGGTGATAGAGCGCGCCGACGCTCGCGCCCGCGGCCTCGCGGATCTGCGCCAGGGTCGCCTCCAGCGCGCCCCGTTCCGCGAACTGCCGCTCGGCTGCCAGCAGCAACCGATCTCGAATCTTCACAACCAGAATTTAGTTCTGTTTCGCGGACGAGGCAAGGCTGCGCGCACCGGGATTCGGGAAAACGTCAGGCGGGAGGACGCGGGCGGCCGCGTAGCCAGTCCGCGAAGGAGCGCCGCGGCCGGCGCGGATATTTCGCGAGCAGGGTGCCCGAACGGACCTGCCCGTCGACCCGCAGCAGTGGCGCACCCGGCCGCACCGGCCCGATCGCCTTGTTCCGCACACTGCCGCTCTTGCTCTGCACTCGGTCGAGATCGATCCACCAGCCGCGCGGCACCAGCAGCGTGATCTTGCCGGACCCGACCGCCGCGTGCACCGTGATCTCGCGATGCGGGCAGATCGCCTGCGTGAAGTCGATGACGATACTGCCGGAAGAACATTCGGCGGTGATCTCGGCCGGGACGATCCACCGCCCCGCCTTCTTGCGGGTGCCGCTGCCCGTGCGCAATTCGATCGGCTCACCCGCGACCGCGGCGCTCGGCAGATCCGAGGTCACGGCCGCCAGGTCGGTACTGGTCTGCGCGGAGTAGACCAGGACCAGCCTACGGTCCAGTTCGGGCAGGTCCAGCCGGCCCTCCTCGACCGCGAGGTGCAGCAACCGCGCGGCGGTCTCCCGGTCGGCGTCGCCCACTCGGATCGCGGGCAGTCGAGCGGGCGGGGCTGCGGGCACCTCGGGCACCCGGCCGCCGCCCGTCGAATCGCTGCCGCGCCGCTTCGTCATCGATGCCCCCTTGCTCTGGCTCAGCAAAATGGTACGTCCGGGCACGCTCACGGCCGCCGTCAGCGGCCGATCGTGCGGAAATCCGCTGCATGTCGGCCCGGTGCGGTAAGACGGAGCTATGGCCAGATGGCTGTTGCACGTCGATCTCGATCAGTTCCAGGCGGCGGTGGAGTTCCGCCGCCATCCGGAACTGCGCGGCCTGCCGGTCATCGTCGGCGGCAACGGGGATCCGACCGAGCCGCGCAAGGTGGTCACCTGTGCGTCCTATCCGGCCCGGGCGTTCGGCGTCCGGGCGGGCATGGCGTTGCGCAGCGCGCAGCGCAAATGTCCGGAAGGGGTGTTCCTACCGCTGGACATGGCGACTTACGAGGAGGCCTCGGACGAGGTCATGTCGCTGCTGCGCACCTTTCCCGGCCGGGTCGAGGTGTGGGGCTGGGACGAGGCTTTCCTCGCCGCCGACACCGCCGAGCCGGAGCAGCTCGCCGCCGAAATCCGCAGCGCCATCGAGGAATTGGAGCTGACCTGTGCGGTCGGCATCGGTGACAACAAACTCACCGCCAAGCTCGCCACCGGTTTCGCCAAATCCACGGGCAAGACCGCCGCCGCGCCGGACGCGGGCGCGGGCGCGGCCGCCGGGGTCTTCCGGCTCACCGCCGCGAACTGGACCGAGGTGATGGCGCACCGTCCCACCAACGCGCTGTGGGGTATCGGCGCGCGGATCGCCACCCGCCTCGCCGATCTCGGCATCGAAACCGTCGCCGACCTCATGGCCGCCGACCGGCAGCGCCTGGCCGCCGAGTTCGGCCCCACCACCGGCCCGTACCTGTGGGTGCTCGGCCACGGCAAGGGCGACACCGACGTCACCACCGAACCACGAGTTCCGGTGGGTCGCAGCAAATCCGAGACGTTCCCGCGCGACCTCACCGAGCCGGGCGAGATCCGCGCCCAGGTCGCCCGGCTGGCCACCGAGGTCGCCGAGGAGATGGCCGAGGCCGGGCGGATCGGCATCCGGGTCTCGGTCACCGTCCGGACCAACACCTTCTACACCCGCAGCAAGCAGGAAAAACTGCAGGTGCCAACCATTGATCCCGCCGAGATCAGTGAGACGGCGCTGCGCATCATCGATCGTTTCGACCTCACCCGCCCGGTGCGGCTGCTCGGCGTGCGGCTGGAACTCGTCCCGGAGTAGCCGCGAGGCCCGTTTCACCGGTTGAGATCGGCGCGGTCCGAAGCCGGGCTGTGGATGTGCTGTCCCACTAAGCTCGTCCGCATGGAGTTCTGGGCGATGGTGGCGCATGAATCGGATAGCGGGATCGTTCTCACCAAGCAGGAGGTGGGGGAGGAATTCCTCGGGCCTGGCGATGTGACGATCAAGGTGCACTACTCCAGTGCGAACTTCAAAGACGGGCTGGCCATCACGCCCGGCGGCGGGGTGGTCCGCAAGTACCCGATCATTCCGGGCATCGATCTCACCGGCGAGGTGGTCTCCTCCGCGGACGACTCCTTCACCCCCGGCGACCTGGTGGTGGCGCACGGCTACGAGATCGGCGTCTCGCAGCACGGCGGGTTCGCCGAATACGCGCGGGTGCCCGCGGAGTGGGTGGTGAAGCTCGACGGCCTGAGCCCGCGCGACGCGGCCGCGCTCGGCACCGCCGGTTTCACCGCGGCGCTCAGCGTGCAGGCGCTGCTCGACCGCGGGCTCACCGTGGAAGACGGCCCGGTGCTGGTGACCGGCGCGACCGGCGGGGTCGGCAGCGTCGCCATCGATATCTTGTCCGGCCTCGGCTACGAGATCGTCGCGTCCACCGGCAAGACCGACGCCGGTGATCTGCTCAGTGAGCTCGGTGCCAACGAGGTGATCGGCCGGCTGCCCGAGGACCCCGACGCCAAGCCGCGTCCGCTGGGGAAGGCGCGCTGGGCGGCCGCGGTGGACAGCGTCGGCGGCAAGTCGCTCGCACACGTCCTGAGCACCGTCAGCTACGGCGGCGCCGTCGCGGCCAGCGGCTTGACCGGCGGCGCCGAACTGCCGACCACGGTGTTGCCGTTCATCCTGCGCGGCGTCGCCCTGCTCGGCGTCGACTCTGTCAACCTGCCGATCGAGAAGCGCCGTGCCCTGTGGACCCGGCTCGGCAACGAGTTCCGCCCGCAACACCTTTCGGCCTTGACCCAGGTCGCCCCCATCACCGAAGCAGCCAAGGTCCTGCACAGCATCCAGAGCGGATCGCACACGGGCCGCACAGTATTCGGCGTCCTCGGCGAATTCTGATCCTCAGCGATTCGCCCAGGGGTCGATGACCTCGATACCGGTGTCGACGAAATCTTTCGTGTTGCGCGTGGCGAGGGCGGCCCCGCGGGTGTGGCAGATCGCCGCGATCTGTCCATCCGAGACGGCGATGGGCCGCCCCTGTCGCGCCCGATCGGCAGCGATCTCCGCGAACCGTGCCGCCGCGTGCACATCGAACGCCTCGACCCGGTCGCGGAGATCCTCCTCGACCATCGCGTCGATGACATAGGCCAGCGCGGTCTTTCGCCGTCCGTCGGGTAGCCGAGCCACGCCGTGCCAGAGTTCGGCAGCGCTCACCGCGGTGGTCGCGAGTTCGTCGGCGGGCCAAGAGTCCATCCACGCGAGGACATTGGGATCGGGTGCCGGGCGCAGAAGTTCGGACAGCACATTGGTGTCGAGGATGATCATTCGTCGAACTCCACCACGCGCGGGTACTGGTTCCGTTCGGGCAGCTCGAGTTCGAATCCCTCGACCGCGGCGGCTCGGGCATGAATCCGGCTGCCGAGACCGGCGGGCGCGACCGGGGTGGTGAGCTTCTCGCGCAGGATCTCGCGCACCTCGGCCTCCATCGATCTGCCGTTGTGTGCCGCGCGGACGCGTAACCGCGCGTGTAGTTCGTCGTCCAGTCCGCGCACCGTCAACGTGGCCACAGCAACTACCTCCATAACTAGCACCCCCACCTCAGCGCCATGGTCGGCCCACCCGACTGCACTGCATTCAATGCTAGCACTGCTTGACCGCGGGCTAATCGGAAATGCGGGCTCGCTGCCGCTCCCGATCTCCGCGAACCATGTGCGCAACTTTTAGTTATGTTCGCAAAGGAGAACGTTGTGCGCTACGCTCGGGCGTGACGGAAGGAGACGGCATGTCCGCCGAGCAGCATCAGGTCGGATCGGTGTGGACGCGGCCGCGCAAAGGCCGTGAGCAACCCGCTCTGACCAGGGAGCACATCGTGACCGCGGCGGTCGCGCTGCTCGATGCCGAGGGCATGGAGGCGCTCACCATGCGCCAGCTCGGCGCGCGTCTGAACGCGGGGGCGACCTCGCTCTACCGGCATGTCGCGAATCGGGACGAGCTGATCGAGCTGGTGGTCGACGAGGTCTACGGTGAGATCCGGCTGCCCACCGCCGGCGCTTCCGCGGCTTGGCGCGCGGCGGCGGCCCAGTGTGCCGACGAATTACGCGCGATGATCCTGCGGCATCCGTGGATCGCCTCGACCCTGGGGCAGGTCGGCCTCTATTACCTGGGCCCGAACGTGATGCGGATGAACGCGCGGATGGCCGAGGTGTTCGCCGCGGGCGGCTTCGCGACCGAGGAGGTCTCCGACGCGATCGGCACCCTGCTCGGCTACATCATCGGCGTCGGCATCACCGAGGCTGCGTGGCTCTCGCTGCTGGCCCGCAGCAACCAGACCGAGCCGGAACTGCTGGCGAGCCTGCGACCCGCCGTCGAACGCGCGGCGGGCGAGTTCCCGCAGCTGCGGGCGACGACCCCCGACGCGGAATGGAACACCGATCCCGCGCAGACCCGGGACAAACGGTTCGCCTACGGGCTCGACCGGGTGCTCGACGGGCTGGACGCCCGGCGCAACAGCTAGTGGGGGTTCAGTGCCAGGTGTGATCGGTGATCGGGGTGCGCGGCCCGAACTTGGGCCGGTGCGCCTGCCCGCTGATCTCCAGCAGCCGCACTGCCCGATAGCGGTGCGGCCGTAGCGGTTCCAGGTATTCGACCATGGTGTCGTCGTCGATCGGATGGCCGAGCAGCGTCCAGCCCACCACGGCGGCGAGGTGGAAGTCGCCGACCGACAGCGCGTCCGCGTCGCCGAACGCCCGCTGGGCGATCTCGGCGGCGGTCCACACCCCGATACCGGTGATGGTCCGCACTCGGCGCGCCGCCTCGACCGGGTCGACATCGGCCGCGCGTTCCAGCGAACTCGCCACCCGGGCGGCGCGCACGATGGTCTGCGCGCGCTGCGGGCCGACGTTGGCCCGGTGAAACGCCCAGGACGGCACGCGCCGCCAGGTCTGTGCGTCCGGCGCCACCCGCATGCCCTCCGGCGCCGGTCCCGGCGCGGGATCGCCGAACTGCCGCACCAGCTTTCGCCACGAGGCGCGCGCCGCGACGGTGTGCACCTTCTGCTCCAGCACCGCCGGTACCAGCGCCTCGAACACCAACCCGGTGCGCAGCATGCGCAAGCCGGGGAATCGGCGATGGGCCTCGACGAGCTTGGGATGATCCGGCGCGAAGCCGTCCAGGTCCTCGTCCAGGCAGAGCATGTGTGCGAGCCCGTCCAGGAACTCTTCGGTCCCCGGACCCCAGGCTTGCGCTCGCACCGCGCACGGACCCGACTGGGTCAGCCGGTAGGTGACCGGCCCCGAAGCCATCCGGGAGGCGTGCCAGTGCGCGCCGTCCGGGGTCGTGCGATGGCACGGATCTCCGGCGCCGCGGCGCAGCGGAGCGATGGTGCTGGCCAGGTCGATCGGACGGTCGGAGGTGACGGTCCTGGCCTGACCGGTGGGACCGGTTCCCGGCTCGACCGTCGCGCTGTGCATCGGACCATTCTGCCCGACCGTCCGAACCGGTCGTGTTCAGCTCCACCGCAGATCCACAAAATCGTGCACGCCAACGTCATTCGGCCCTTGGGCGATGCCGGCAATGCATCACCGCAGCGTGCCGGTATTTTGTAACGCGAAGAATAGGGGTGGCGATATTCGAGCGATCGGCAAACACCCGGCAGAGTTGTTCGCTCTGGTCGGTTCGCGCCGAGTATCGTCCCCGGTCGCTGTATGGAGGTATCGCATGATCACCAACCTGCTCAACTGGTTGCTCAACGCCTGGGGTGGCGTTTCCGCGGGCAGTTCGGGTTACCAGATCCCGCCGGGCACCCTGCCTTTCGGTAGCTGATCGGGGCCGTGCCCGCGTCGCGTTTGCGTCCGATGCAGGCTTGGAAACCTCACTACTGCACCAGGAACTGCGCCAGATGGCGGGCGGGGCGGTCGGCCAGCTGGGCCGCCTGGGTACGGCAGGAGAAGCCGTCGGCGAGGAATACCGTCTCCGCCGCCGCGGTCCGCAGGGCGGGCAGCAGGCCGTTCTCAGCCACCGCGACCGAAATGTCGTAATGGCCGCGTTGCATTCCGAAGTTTCCGGCCAGACCGCAACAGCCGGTGATTTCGGTCACCGTAATTCCCATTCTGGTTAACAGTTGGCGATCGGCGTCGAAGCCGAGCACCGCGTGCTGGTGACAATGCGGCTGCACCACCACCGAATGGTCCGAGCGGCGCGGCGGGCGCCAGTCCGGTTGGTCGGTCAGGAATTCGGCGAGCGTGCGTACCGCCCGTGCCGTCGGCGCCGCGCGCGGATCCTCCGGCAGCAGTTCGGGCAGGTCGGATCGCAGGACCGCGGTGCACGAGGGCTCCAGGCCGAGCACGATGCCGCCGCCGCGGACGTGTTCGTCCAGTGCGTCCAGCGTGGCGCGCAACCGCGCCCGCGCACCGTCCAACTGTCCGGTGCTGATCCAGGTGAGCCCGCAGCACACCCGCCGGGCGGGAATGCGCACCCGATAGCCGAGCGAGTGCACCAATCGCGCTGCGGCCATGGCTATCTCGGGGTCGAACGCGTCGGTGAAGGTATCCACCCAGAGCATCACCTCGGGCCGTTGCGCTGCCGCGTCTGGATGTGCTTGCCCGGGCGCGAAAGGCTCGTCACCGAGGTCGCGCCACCTCCGCCGGAAGCTGCGGTCCGCGAGCCTTGGCACCGGCCTGCGCGGGTCGATCCCCGCCGCGCGCAACCCGATTCGCCGCAGGGGACCTATCTCGGCGAGCGCGTTGGCGGCCCGCGGCACTCTTGTCGCCAGGGACAGCCACCGCGGCAACCACCCGAGCGAATAGTGGTCGAGCGGCCGCGGCCTGCGCCGGTAACGGCGATACAGCGCCTCGGATTTGTAGGTGGCGACGTCGACCCCGGCCGGGCAGTCCGAGGCGCAGGCCTTGCAGGACAGGCACAGATCGAGGGACTCGGCTACCGCGTCGGACGACCACGTCAGCGCGCCACGGGCCACCTCCTGCAGCACCCGCGACCGACCGCGGGTGCTGTCCTTCTCATCCCTGGTGGCCAGATAGGACGGGCACATGAAGCCGCCGCTCGCGCGGGTGTCCGCGCGGCACTTCCCGACGCCGACGCAGCGGTGCACCGCCGTGCTCAGATCACCGTTGTCGTGCGGGAACGCGAACCCGCCCGCGGCGGGCAACAGGGGCAGCCCGGCCACCCGCAGATCGGCGTCGAGCGGTCGCGGCGCCACCAGCACGCCGGGGTTGAGCACGTTGTCCGGATCGAAAAGTGCCTTGTACCCGGCGAATACGTCGAGCACCGGCCGGGAGTACATGAGCGCGAGCAACTCCGAGCGCGCGCGGCCGTCGCCGTGTTCACCGGACAGTGAGCCGCCGTGGCGCACCACCAATTCGGCGGCGTCGAACAGGAACCGCCGGAAACGTTGCGGGGCCTCGGCGATCGGAAGGTCGAGCCGCACGTGAATGCAGCCGTCGCCGATGTGGCCGTATAGCAGCCCGTCCACCCCGTGGGCCCGCGTCAACTCGGCGAAATCCCGCAGGTAGGCGCCGAGTCGTTCCGGTGGCACCGCCGCGTCTTCCCAGCCGGGCCAGGCCGGATGCCCGTCCGGTGTGCGACCGGCCAACCCCGCGCCGTCTGCGCGGATGTGCCAAAGCGCCGCCGCTGCAACCGGATCCGTGACGATGCGCGCGTCCACCGCCGCGGCCGAGCGGCGTAGCTGGTCGGCCCCGGCCATGGCCTCGTCCCGGCTCTCGCCCGCGGTCTCCACGAACAGCCACCCGCCGCCGCGCGGCAGCTCGGGCACGGTGCCGCGATGGGTGCGCACCGCGTCGACCAGCCGCGCATCGATGCCTTCGACGGCGGTCGGTTTGCAGGCCAGCACGGCGGCGACATCATCTGCGGCAGTGGCGATATCGGGGTAGCCGAGCACCGTGAGCACGGTCGCCCGCGGCAATGCGACCAGCTCGACGGTGGCGTCGAGCAGCAGGCCGCAGGTGCCCTCCGACCCGACGAACGCCTTCGCGACCGACGAACCCCGTTCGGGCAGAAGATGTTCGAGTCCGTACCCCGACGCCTGCCGATCGAAGCGGCCCAGGTCGGTGCGCAGTACCGCGAGGTTCGCCCCGGTGAATTCGGCCAGCCCCGGTAGCACGGACAGCTCGTCCGTGAGTCGCCGCTCGACGCCGGTGCCGTCGAGAATGCGCAGTTCCCGCACCGTATCCGAGGTGCGTCCCCAGGCCACCGCGCGCGGGCCGCAGGCGTTGTTGCCGATCATCCCGCCGAGGGTGCACCGGTTCTGCGTGGAGGGGTCGGGGCCGAACCGCAGCCCGTATTGCTTTGCGGCGCTCTGTAATTGCGCCAGCACCACGCCGGGCTGCACCCGGGCGAGGCGGGTCTGCGGATCGAGTTCGACGATCTGCCGCATATGCCTGCTGAAATCCAGCACCAGTCCGGGGCCGATCGCATTGCCCGCCACCGAGGTGCCGCCGCCGCGCGCGGTCACCGGCAGGCCTTCGTCGCGGGCGAATTCCAGCGTGGTCCGCACGTCCTCGTCGCCGCGCGGAAAGATCACGGCCCGCGGCGGCACCCGATAGTTCGACGCGTCCGACGCATACTCCGCCCGTCGCCGCTGCGATGTATCGACCTCACCCGTGAGTCGCCCCCGCAACGCCGCCAGCACCCGGTCCTCGGTCACCACGCCAGCCTAGGTCCTGTCTCCAAGTCCCGTCCGGCGCCGCCACGGACCAGCTCGCCGCCTGGCCACGTCGCCGAGACAACCCCGGTATCGGCTCAGCCTTGCCGTGCGACGAGCTGAACCGCGGCGATACCGGCCGGGCTTCGAGACAGGGCCTGCGCGTGGCCCCCGCAGTCGGCGTTTGCCGTGTCGCGTGGCCGACCGGTTTTGCCGTGCGCCGAAGAAATGCCCGCGGGATGGGCTTGTGCTCAACCTTTGTTGAGGTCTTAGTGTCGGTGCCGAGGGCTTGAATGGGTGGGGAGTGAAAGGACTCAAAAGGTGAGTATCGAATCGGTGGCGTGGAGCCAGATGTACCGGCGGGCGAACGCGCCGGAAGAGCAGCGGCCGTTCCGCCTGGCCACCGCGCGCCGCATTCTCCGGTTCGCCGCCCCGCATCGGCGGCGGATCGGTGCGTTCCTGCTGTTCAGCGTGCTCGCCGCGCTGCTCGGCGTGGCGACACCGGTGCTGGCCGGGCGGGTGGTCAACGACATCGTCGGCGGGGCCGCGCCGCGCGTCGTGATCACCCTGGCCGTCGTGATCGGACTGATCGCCGTGGTCGATGCCGTGCTCGGCGTGCTGATCCGATGGTTGTCCTCGCGCATCGGCGAGGGCCTGATCCTGGATCTGCGAACCGCGGTGTTCGATCACGTGCAGCGGATGCCGGTCGCGTTCTTCACCCGGACCAGGACCGGCGCGCTGGTCAGCCGGTTGAACAACGACGTCATCGGCGCGCAGCGCGCGTTCAGCGACACGCTGTCCGGGGTCATCACGAACCTGGTGACCTTGGCGCTCACGCTCGCGGTGATGGTGCGGATCTCGTGGCAGATCACCCTGCTGGCCCTGGTCCTGCTCCCGGTCTTCGTGGTGCCCGCCCGCCGGATGGGTAATCGGCTGGCCGGCCTGCAACGCGAGGCGGCGGGTCTCAACGCGGCCATGAGCACCCAGATGACCGAACGGTTCTCCGCGCCGGGTGCGACGCTGGTGAAGCTGTTCGGCAGGCCGCGGCAGGAGTCCGACGAGTTCGAGCTGCGCGCCCGCCGGGTCCGCGATATCGGCGTCCGGACCGCGATGTTGCAGACCGTGTTCGTCACCTCGCTGACCCTGGTGTCGGCGCTCGCGCTCGCCCTGGTTTACGGCCTCGGCGGGTGGTACGCGCTGCGCGGCCAGCTCGACGCGGGCGCGGTCGTCTCGCTGTCGCTGCTGCTCACCAGGCTCTACACCCCGCTGACCGCGCTGGCCAGCGCCCGGATGGAGATCATGGCCGCGCTGGTGAGCTTCGAGCGGGTGTTCGAGGTGCTGGATCTGAAACCGCTCATCGAGGACGCGCCCGATGCGGTCGCGGTGCCCGGCGGGCCGGTCGCGGTGGAGCTGGACGATGTCACCTTCGGCTACCCGGCCGCCGACAAGGTCTCGCTCGCCTCGCTGGAAGACGTGGCGACGTTGGACACCCGCGGCGGGGTCGACGTGCTGCACAACGTCTCGCTGCGCGCCGAACCCGGCCAGCTCGTCGCGCTGGTCGGCTCGTCCGGCGCGGGCAAATCCACGGTCGCGCAGCTGGTTTCGCGGCTGTACGACGTGGACAGCGGCGCGGTGCGGCTGAACGGCACCGACGTCCGGGACCTGAGCACCACCTCCCTGCGCGATACGGTCGGCCTGGTGACCCAGGACGGGCACCTGTTCCACACCACGATCCGCGCGAATCTGGCGCTGGCCCGCCCGGAGGCGACCACCGACGAACTCTGGGATGCCTTGCAGCGCGCCCGGTTACGCGACCTGGTCGAATCGTTGCCCGACGGGCTCGACACCGTGGTCGGCGAGCGGGGTTACCGCCTCTCCGGCGGCGAACGGCAGCGCCTGACCATCGCCCGCCTGCTGTTGAAGCAGCCGCGCGTCGTCATCCTGGACGAGGCGACCGCCTCGCTCGACTCCACTTCCGAAGCCGCGGTGCAGGAGGCGCTCTCCGAAGCGCTGGCGGGCCGGACCGCGCTGGTCATCGCGCACCGGTTGTCCACCATCCGCGCCGCCGATCAGATCCTGGTGCTGGAAGACGGCCGAATCATCGAGCGCGGCAACCACACCGAACTGCTGGCCGCCGGGGGACGGTACGCCGAGCTGTACCGGACCCAGTTCGCCGACGAACCGGCGACCGTCGCGGCCTGACGGGTCCGGCCCCGATGCCTGAGGGGTCATCGGGGCCGGATGCCGTCGGTGCTATTTCGCCGCTGCGCTGTCGGCGGAGCAGTCCACGTCGGTGTCGGGCAGTGCGCCTGCGGCGAAGTAGGTGTTGATCGCCTCGTTCACGCAACTGCTCAGGTCCGGCCGAAAAGTCAGGTGGATACGCACATCTCGCAGCGTGACCAACTTCGACGCGCTCAGCTGCTGGTGCAGCCGTAGCGCGTGCTGGTACGGCGTGCGCGGGTCGCCGGTCGACTGCACGATCAGCGCGGGCACCGCATTGCGCACCACCGTCGGCGCCTCCACCGGTCCCGGCCAGAACGCGCACGGTTGGATATTGCCCGCCATCGCACCGAAAACCGGCTGGGTGGTGCGGGTTTCCTCGATCGTGCGCCAATACCAGCCCGGATCCCGCGGCACACCCGCGTCACCGCAGGCGATCTGGGCCAGCGTCGAATTCTCGCCGTCGCGCAGCGCGGTCAGGATCGCGGCGAGCCGGGGCGTGCGAGCCTTGGCCGGCGGGCCGCCCGCCGCGTCGGCGATCTCCCGGAGGGTCTGGGCCAGTGCGTCGTTCAACCGGAAGTTCATCAGCATCCCGTGCAGCACGAACGGCAGCCAGTGGTCGTCGACGGCGAAATCATCGATGACGATCGACTGCCGTGCGGCCGTGCGGATCAGCTGCTCGACCGTCGCCCGCACCTGCTGCGGCGTACCGCCGAACCGGTATGTCTCGTCCTTCGTCGCGGCCCAGGCGGCCCAGTCGTCCAGCGCGTTCTCGTCCGCCGGCCCCCAATCCTGCACCAGCCCCGCCCAATACCGGTCCGGGTCGATGGCGCTGTCCAGCACGATCCGCCCGCTGCGGGCCGGAAAGAGTTGCGTGAACACCGCGCCCAGATAGGTGCCGTAGGACGTGCCGTAGTAGTCGAGCGTCGGCTCGTCGAGGACGCCGCGCACGACGTCCATGTCCCGGGCGGTGTTGCGGGTGGTGAACTGCCGCATCATCTCCGGGTCGTGCACCAGGCAGCCGGCGGCCATGCCCGCGGACTGCACGGTGTCGTGCACGAAGCCGGAGAGATCCAGGCCCGCCGACCGGACCATCTCACCGACCGGCCAGCCGCAGCGCTTGCTGCGCCCGGATTCGCCGACGCCTCGCGGATCCATCCCGATCAGATCATGGGTGGCCAGCACGTCCGGGGACAGCACGTCGCCGAGCAGATCGATGCTGTCCAGGCCTTCGGCGCCGGGCCCGCCCGGGTTCGCCAGCAAGATCCCTTGTCGCCGGGCGGGTTCGGCCGCCTTGACCCGGGAGATCGCCACCGTCATGGTGCGGCCGTCGAGCTTGCCGTAGTCCAGCGGCACCAGCACGTCCGCGCACTCGCCGCCTGCTTTGTCCAGATTGTCGATGCCGCAAGGCTTCCAGGCGAGCTGCTGCCGATAGAACCGTTCCATGCCGCCGGGCGCCGGGTCAGCGCCGGGCGTGGCGCTGCCGTACCCGGCCACCGGCACCGTGGCCAGCAGCGACACCGTCAAGACCGCCAACGAACGCCGGAACAGCCGCACCACCACCAGAGTTCGCCTCTCCCGCACACACCTCATCGCGCAGGCAACGGTAACGGATCGGCGCGGGTTCGGCTCAGGCGCGCAGCGGGCTCAGCAGGGCAGTGCGCGTTCGTCCAGGACGCAGCGGCCCTCCTCGACCAGCGTGGTCCGGGCTCGCCGCCGCACGCGACAGCGGTCCACGGTGCAGTCGAGATGCAATTGCATTGCCGCGTGGGCTTGTTCGACGGTCATGATGCCGGGGTCGGCGCCACAGGCCAGCATCGCCGCCACATGCATGTTGAGATTGGTGAGCTGCATCAGGCGACTCCCGCCGGCAGGGCCGTGGCTCGCCACCGATTTCGAGACGGAACCGGATGCTCGGTTTCCCAGGATGATTGCCGCACCGCCATCCCCACCGCCTCCAGCGCGGTGAGCCCGACCTCGTCGGCGAGGTCGCCGACCACGTCCAGCAGCGCCGGCACCACTTCGGCAACCCGCAGCGCCGCCACGGCCTGCGCGCACGTCAGCGTGCGACCGGGCAGGTAGGACACCACCCAGCTGCCGTCTCCGACGCTGCGTGCTCGGTGGGTAGTGAGATCGCTGGTCATCAAGGACGACGCGATGACATGTACAGCCATGACTCCTCGTTCCTGCGGGCGACTCCTGGTGAGTGCCCGGACAACGCCGGGCATACTTCCAGCACACCATTGCCGGGGAGGTGAAACAACGCCCGCGATGGATATCCAAAAATTTCGCGCGAATTCCCAGCACGAAAACCAGCCGGGAGGGCAGGATTCTCCATAGTGGACGAAAGAGCCCGCTGCCCAAGCGAAGTGACGGGGAACCGAGCTTGCTGGTTGCCCCCGCCTGTCCGCGGGTGAGCAGCCGAACACAGAACGGAGCGTGCTGTGTCAGCGAGTTCGGCAAGAGCGTCAACGAGTTCGGAGCGAGTGTCCGGAAATCACGACAGACCGTCCGGTACCGAGAGCGCTTCCTCTACCCTACCGCGCCGGCAGCTGGGCCGGTACCTGCGAGATTGGCGCACCCAGGCGGGTCTCACCATCGCCGAGGCCTCGCGGCTGATGGAGTGGGGCGCAAGCACTTTGCAGCGGTTGGAGAAGGGCCAGGCCGACCGCATCCGCACCATCGATATCCAAGAGCTGTGCCGCATCTACGGCATTCCGGACGAGCTGGCCGACGGTCTCAAGGGCCTGGCCCAGCAGGCCGCGGTCAAGAGCTGGTGGCATGCCTACGGTGACCTGATACCCGAAAACTTCGATGTCTACGTGGGTTTGGAAGCATCGGCCCAGCAACTCAGTTCCTACCAATCGGAACTGGTACTGGGTCTGCTGCAAACCGCGGACTACGCAAAGGCGCTGCATCGTCTCGGCTACCCGGGTGATTCCGAGGCGGAACTGGAACGCCGGGTGCAGTTGCGGTTACAGCGCCAGGCCCTGATCTCCCGGCGGGCCTCCCCCGCGACCGTTGCCGTGGTGTTGCACGAGTCGGTCTTGCGCCGCGTGGTCGGTGGCGCCAAAGTGATGGCGGCGCAGCTACGACATCTTGCGGATTTGAGTACCAACGACAATGTTGCTGTGCGTATCCTGCCGTTCGCGGCCGGCATTCCGCTCGGAGATTCCACGGGGCCTTTCACCGTGCTCGAGTTCGGCACAGATAGCAAGGGACATCCGGTAGAGCCCCCAGTTGTGTATGTAGAAGGTTTCACCGGGGATCTCTACCTCGAAAGACCGGTCGACGTGCAGCGGTACCATCGGGCACACGCGTGCCTCCAGCGCGCCGCGCTGGATATTCAAACCAGTAGACATCTGCTCCGGCAGGTAGCGAAGGAGTTTGCGGCATGAGTATCGATCTGGCTGGGGCGCAGTGGTTTACGAGCACCCGCAGTGGTAGCAAGGATTGTGTCGAGGTGGCCTTTCTCGACGGCGGGCAGGTCGGCGTGCGCGACAGCAAGAATCCCGGCGGCCCGGCCCTGGTTTTCACCCCCGCGGAATGGGACATATTCACCTCCGGTGTGGCCGGCGGCGAATTCACCCGCGCCTGAGCGCGTGGCGCTGATCAAGGAGTTCGACTCGTGAGTGTCAACAGTGGTGCGAATGTCGACCTGTCCGGCGCGACCTGGCGCACGGCGGGCGAAACGGCGGGTAACGACAGCGTCGAGGTGGCGCTGCTGGCCGAGGGACACGTCGCCCTGCGCGACGGCAAGAACCCGGACGGGCCCGTGCTGGTCTTCACACCCGCCGAGTGGGCGGCGTTCACGGCGGGCGTACAGGACGGTGAGTTCGACCGTCCGCAGTAGTAACGGCAGGACGGCCTGGCCGCGGCGGATGCTGGCCGGGCTCGTCGACGCGCCGTGGTCGAGCGTTTCGCTTGGATAACATTTGGGTAGCCCATACTTTATGGACCGTGGGTTGAAGAACTCCCACTCCCCGTACAAGAAATTACGTCCGGGCGATTGGGTGGAATGGCTGATCGTCACGCTGCTGTTCGCGGTGACCTCGATCGGCGTCTTCCTCCTCACCGGTTCACTGGTGCAGGCGCTGCTGGTCGGGGCGCTGGTGTGGGTGGTAGCCCTCGGCGTGGTCGCGATCTTGTAAAAGGTGGTCCGGAAATAGCAGTGCGCACCGGCCGAGAATGTCTCGGCCGGTGCGCATCCGGGTATTTCAGCGGCGGAACAGCTTGTTGCCCAACCACACCAGCGGATCGTATTTCCGATCGGCCACGCGCTCTTTCATCGGGATCAACGCGTTGTCGGTGATCTTGATATGTTCCGGGCAGACCTCGGTACAGCATTTGGTGATATTGCAGAGGCCGAGACCCTGTTCGTCCTGCGCCAAATCGCGCCGGTCGCCGACGTCGAGCGGGTGCATCTCCAGCTCGGCGATCCGCATCAGGAACCGCGGCCCGGCGAACGACGTCTTGTTCTCCTCGTGGTCACGCACCACGTGGCAGGTGTTCTGGCACAGGAAGCATTCGATGCACTTGCGGAACTCCTGCGAGCGCTCGACGTCCACCTGCTTCATCCGGTAGTCGCCCGGCTTCAGATCCGCGGGCGGGGTGAACGACGGAATCTCGCGCGCCTTCTGGTAATTGAACGAGACGTCGGTGACCAGATCCTTGATCACCGGGAAGGTGCGCATCGGGGTCACCGTGATGACCTCGGCCTCGGTGAAGGTGGACATCCGGGTCATGCACAGCAGCCGCGGCCGCCCGTTCACCTCGGCCGAGCACGATCCGCACTTGCCCGCCTTGCAGTTCCAGCGCACGGCCAGATCGGGGGCCTGCGTCGCCTGCAGCCGGTGGATGATGTCGAGCACCACCTCGCCCTCGTTCACCGCCACGGTGAAGTCGTGCAGTTCGCCGCCCTCGAGATCGCCGCGCCATACGCGGAATTTGGCGTCGTAACCCATCGCTACGCCTCTCGCTCTGTCGAATTCCCGGCTGTCGCCGGGTGCCCGGCGAGTTCGGCCGGGGTGTAGTACTTTTCGAGCTCGCCGAGGTCGAAAAGGGCGAGCAGCTCCGGCCGCATCGGAACCTGGTCCTTGGGCGTCACTGTGACGTCGGGGATGGCCTGGCCCGTCGTGCTCTGATCCACCGCGCATACCAACAGCTTGTTGCGCCAGTCGGCATCCATCGACGGGTGATCGTCGCGGGTGTGCCCGCCGCGGCTCTCGGTGCGCAGCAGCGCCGCCTTCGCCACGCACTCGCTGACCAGCAGCATGTTCTCCAGGTCGAGCGCGAGGTGCCAGCCCGGGTTGAACTGGCGGTGACCCTCGACGGTGACCTGCTGGAACCGGGCACGCAGCTCGTCGAGCTTGGCGAGCGCCTCGCGCACCTCGTGTTCCTTGCGGATGATCCCGACCAGGTCGTTCATCGTCTGCTGCAGATCGGTGTGCAGGGTGTACGGGTTCTCGCCCGCGCCCTCGGCCGGCGGATCGAACGGTGCCAGCGCCACTTTCGCGGCCGCGCTGATATCGGCATCCGAGACCGCGGGACGTTCGGTGAGCCGTTCGACGTACGCGGCCGCGCCCAGGCCGGCCCGGCGGCCGAACACCAGCAGATCCGAGAGCGAGTTGCCGCCCAGCCGGTTGGAGCCGTGCATGCCGCCGGAACACTCACCGGCCGCGAACAATCCGGGCACGGTCGCCGCGCCGGTATCGGGATCGACCTCGACGCCGCCCATCACGTAGTGACAGGTCGGGCCGACCTCCATCGGCTCCTTCGTGATGTCCACGTCGGCGAGCTCTTTGAACTGGTGGTGCATGGAGGGCAGTCGCCGCACGATCTCCTCGGCGGGCATCCGCGAGGCGATATCGAGGAACACTCCGCCGTGCGGGGTACCGCGGCCTGCCTTGACCTCCTCGTTGATCGCCCGCGCGACCTCGTCGCGGGGCAGCAGGTCGGGCGTGCGGCGCGCGGAATCGTTGTCGCGCAACCACTGATCGGCTTCTTCCTCGGTCTCGGCGTACTGCCCCTTGAAGACCGGCGGGATGTAGTCGAACATGAACCGCTTGCCTTCGGTGTTCTTGAGCACCCCGCCGTCGCCGCGCACACCCTCGGTGACCAGGATGCCCTTGACGCTCGGCGGCCAGACCATCCCGGTCGGGTGGAACTGCAGGAACTCCATGTTGATCAGCGTCGCGCCGGCGCGCAGCGCGAGCGCGTGACCGTCACCGGTGTACTCCCACGAGTTCGAGGTCACCTTGTACGACTTGCCGATGCCGCCGGTCGCCAAAACCACTGCGGGCGTTTCGAACAGGATGAAACGGCCGGATTCGCGCCAGTAGCCGAACGCGCCCGAGATGCGGTCGCCGTCCTTGAGCAGTTCGGTGATCGTGCACTCGGAGAAGACCTTGATCCGCGACTCGTAGTCGCCGGTCGCCGCGAAGTCCTCCTGCTGCAGCGAGACGATCTTCTGCTGCATGGTGCGGATGATCTCCAGGCCGGTCCGGTCGCCCACGTGTGCGAGCCGCGGGTAGGTGTGGCCACCGAAGTTGCGCTGGCTGATCCGGCCGTCGGCGGTCCGATCGAACAGTGCCCCATAGGTTTCCAGCTCCCACACCCGGTCGGGCGCCTCCTGGGCATGCAGTTCGGCCATGCGCCAGTTGTTCAGGAACTTGCCGCCGCGCATCGTGTCCTTGAAATGGGTCTGCCAGTTGTCCTTCTCGTTGGCATTACCCATCGACGCGGCGCAGCCGCCTTCGGCCATCACGGTGTGCGCCTTGCCGAACAAGGATTTGCACACCACCGCGACGGAATGGCCGTGTTCCCTGGCCTCGATCACCGCGCGCAATCCGGCGCCACCGGCTCCGATCACGACGACGTCGTACTTGTGCCGTTCCACTTCTGGCATGGCCGCGAATACTCCTGGGGTTGAGGCGGATCAGTTGATGAACCGCAAGTCCGAAATCGTCTTGCTGGCCACCAACATGACGTAGAAGTCGGTCAGCACGAGGGTGCCGAGCGTGGTCCAGGCCAGCGCCATATGCCGGGTGTTCAATTTGGAGACCTGGGTCCAGAACCAATAGCGCACCGGATGCGCGGAGAAGTTCTTGAGCCGACCACCCGCGATATGCCGGCAGGAATGGCAGGACAGGGTGTAAGCCCACAGCAGGATCACGTTGACCCACAGCACGATATTGCCGAGGCCGAAACCGAAACCGCCGTCCTTGCCGTGGAACGCGACCGCCGCGTCATAGGTGTTGATCACCGAAACGAGCAGCGCCACATAGAAGAAGTAGCGGTGCGCGTTCTGGATGATCAGCGGCAACCGGGTCTCACCGGTGTACTTGGCGTGCGGCTCGGCGACCGCGCAGGCGGGCGGGGAGAACCACACGGCCCGGTAGTAGGCCTTGCGGTAGTAATAGCAGGTCAAACGGAAGCCGAGCAGGAACGGCAGCACGACGAAGCCGAGCGGCAGGATCGCGGGCAGGTCGCCGAACGGCGTGCCGAAGTGACTGGACCCCTCGACGCACGAGGTGCTCAGGCACGGGGAATAGAACGGCGTCAGGTAGTGGTAGTCCGGCACCCAATATGCCGTTCGCACATAGGATCTGATCGTCGCGTAGATGACGAACGCGCCGAGCCCGAGCACCGTGATCAACGGCGGTACCCACCATCGATCGGTACGCAGCGTGCGCTCGGAGATTCGGGCCCTGGTCTTGCTGAAGACGCCGGTCCCCGTCTCCGGGGTGGCGGTCGGTGCGGCACTCACAGGTGGATGCCTCGCTCTGCTGTGCGGGGGGATCGATTCCCTCCGCAATCGAATGTGATGCCCAGCACCATACGACACCCCCGCTATCGCTCGAGCGGGGTCCCGGCATTCCGGACCCGCCGGGATGCCCGTGATTTGCGCCACATTCCATGTCGCTTCAACAGACAGCGCAGAGCGGTGAACGGACCGCAAACACTTCGAACTCGACTAAAACGGAACAGGATTCGAGCAAGGTCGCCCGGAACAAAACCTCGGGTTGAAATCACGACGCGCCGATCGTCACACGGCGGCAACAAATCTGTGGTCACCTTTCCCCGAGATGTACCCGCTGACGTGCACCGATGGGCACGGCAGCGGCCGCGTCCACCTCGACCGGCAGTGCCGGTGCGGTGCGGACGCGGCCGGGGGAAGGAGAGCCAGGTGAAAAGAGCCGCGATCGTCGCGCCGGTCCGCACGCCGAGCGGGATCGAAGGGGGCGCACTGGCCGGGATGCCGCCGGAATGGCTGGCCTCGACCGTGCTCGCCGCGGTGGTCGAAGGTTCCGGCATCGACCCGGCCCGGGTCGAAGATGTCGCGCTGGCCTGCGTCGACGGCGGGCTGCCCGCGGGGCCCGAACTGAGCAGAGCGGCCGCGCGGGGTGCGGGTCTACCGTTGGCCGTACCCGGCTTTCTCACCGATCGGCGTTGCGGCAGCGGCCTGCAAGCGGTGCTCACGGCCGCGATGATGGTGCAGACCGGTGCCGCCGACGTGGTGGTGGCGGGCGGGTGGAGTGCGCCCCGGCGGTCGGCGCTCGCCCCGGCGTGCCGGTCGACCCCGCTGTTTTGGCGAATGCCGAGGACCTGGCGCGCTACTACGGCATCGGCCGGGCCGACGCCGACGAGTTCGCGGTGGCCAGTCACCGCAAGGCGGCGCGCGCCTGGCGGCAGGGCAAGTTCGCCGCCGAGGTGATTCCGGTGGGGGTGATCGATGAGCCCGCCCATGGCCTGCGCGGGCACGATCGAGGCAGCGAAGGCACTGGGGGCCACCGGATCCTGCGCGATGAGGGGGTCGATGACGAGGTCTCCGCCTACAGCTTGGCGGCGTTGCGCCCGTTGCGGTCGGACGGTGTGGTGACCATGGGCAACATGAGCGCACACCGGCGCGGCGCGGCCGCCTGCCTGGTGGTCGCCGAGGATCGGCTCGCGGATCTCGGCCTGACGCCGACGGCGTACCTGGTCGGCTGGGCCGCGGCCGGAAGTGATTCGGGCCCAGCGACTCTCGGCGTCGCACCGGCCGTGGCCAAGCTGCTCGGGCGCACCGGGCTGCGGCTCGACGACCTCGATCTGGTCGAGGTGGACGAGGGGTTCGCGGTGCAGGTGCTGGCGTTGACGAGGGCCTGGGATTTCGATCCGCGGGAACGGCTCAATGTGAACGGTTCGACCATCGCGCTCGGGCATCCGGTCGGCGCGACCGGCCTGCGCATCATGACCACGATGCTGCACGAACTCGCCCGGACCAACGGGAGTTACGGACTGGAGGCCATCGCGCTCGGCCACGACCACGGCATCGCGGCGCTGTTCGAATCGGCCGGGTCCACCCCGGTGCCGGATGTCCCCCGTGGTGCCCGGTTCCATGGCGCGCGGCCGAATCGTCGCTTCGGCCGGCACCGGGCCTGAGCACACAGCACATCGCGGGCCCACCGGCACGGAACGGGCCCGCGAAGTATCTGTCCGGACCTACTTGGTGCGCGGCCGGGAGTGGAAGCCCAGACCCTCGTCCTGTGCGCCCATCCAGGCGGCCTCGTCGGATTTGCTGTCCGGGACGTAGATGGTGTCCTGCGGACGGCGACGCACCTCCGGCGGCGGGGCCTGCTCGATCTCGTCGGCGTCGATGACGAGCCGTTCGAGGTCGTTCTCCAACCGGCGCACCATGTTCGCGTCGCCATAGTGCGTCCGCAGTGCGCCGATGGATTGCCGGAGCTGGCCGACCGCATAGCGGAGTTCCGCGATTTCGCTGCGTGTCATCGATACCTCCTGTGTTCCTGGCGGCACATGCGAACTCGGTGGGTAGCGGTTCGTTCCATGGTCTGCCAGGAAACGCGCGTCACCAAGTCGTGTGACTCACCACACAACGTGATCTCTAACACAGTACAGAAGGAATCGATTTCTGGCTCGTCGAGTAGCGATCTTCGGTAGTTCGCCCAAAAGTTGCCCGTGACCGGCCGTCGGCGCTGGTGTGAAACACCGACGGCCGATGTGTCAGCCCGCGACCGCGTACTCCGGGCCCTGTCCGCGCAGGGTGCCGACGACCTGGTCGACCAGTCCGGCGAGAGACAGCGCCACCTCCTCGGCGCGTTCGAAGATCACGCTGTGTCCCGCGCCCTCCAGCGGCACCAGCTGCGATCCCGCCAGCTGTGACGCGAGCACCACCGAGTGCGCGAACGGCACCACGATGTCCGCGGTGCCCGCGAGCACCAGGGCGGGGATGCTGCCGAGCCGGTGCAGGGTCGCCGTCTCGTCGAAGGTCATCAGCGAGGCGAGGAAGCTCGACATGGTCAGCAGCGGGGTCTCGTTCAGCATGGCGGTCGCGACCGCGACCATGCGCGGATTGACCCGTCTGGTACCGGAATTCGCCGCGCGCATGATCGGCTCGAAGATCCGGCGCGACATCCGCTTGGAGCCCTGCATCACGCGGGGCGCGCGCACCACCGCCACCTGCAGCGAGTGCACCGCGCGTCGTTTCAGGAAGCGGCCCAGACCGACCTCGGTGAGGCCGTTGGCGGCGCCGGCGATCAAGCCGACGCCGACGATGCGGGTGCCGATCGTTTCCGGGAAGAGCCGCGCATAGGCCAGCACCACCATCGCGCCCATCGAATGCCCGACCAGCACGACCGGCCCGGTCGGTGCGACGGTGCGCAGCACGGTGTCGAGGTCGTGCCCGAGTTGGTCGATCGTGTAGGTCGAGGGGTGCGCCTCGCCGGATTCGCCGTGCCCGCGATGGTCGTAGAACACCATCCTGGTGTCGGCGTCCGCCCAGCGGCGCAACAGGTGATCGCGCAGGAAAGACCAGGATTCGGTGCGTAAGCAGTGCCCGTGCGCGAACACGACGGTCACCGTCGCGGTATCGCCGCCGAACACGCGGACCGACAGCGGGACACCGTCCGTAGCCGTCACCGTGACACGGTGACCGTCGTAGTCGGCAGCGCAGCGCGAAATAGTCATGGACATGACGACCTCCTGTGGAGGGTGCATCCAAGCGGATCGTTCTTGCCCGGTTGTCGATAGATATTTCCGCCCCGTTACCCCCACATACCAGGCGTTACGCACAAGTTGTCCAACTGAAGCCGACACGTACCCCCACCCCCTACCTCTCCCCCGACCTGCAAAATCTACAGATCTATAGATATAGAACTAGATCGCGATAGAGAGTCATGTGGACGCCGCTCATCGAATCTGTGGGTATCGAGTCGATTTCCTAGAGGGGCCTAGATTTCGCAATCCAGCGTCGGCCGACGACTACAGGAAAATCTATCGCTATCTAGTGTTTGGCTGATAGAAGGGAATATTTGTCGGTTCGGGGAGCGTGGCGGGGTCGCGCTCCTGGGATGGGAGCGCGACGATGCCGGGTGAGTCAGGGGGTGGGTTTGCGGGTGGAGGGGAGGAAGGGGCGGAGGAGGTTTGGTTCGGTGGAGGGGCCTACCTGCCATTCGGCGATCCAGGGGCCGGTGCCTTCGCTGGGGTCGAAGACGCCTGCTTCGAGCCAGGTGTAGCGGCTGTCGAGGACGCCGCGGGTGAGGGTGCGGTCTTCGGTGTCGGTGTTGTCCCAGAGCGCGTCGAACAATGCGCGCACGCGGACGCGGGACTGTTTGGCGAAGATGTCGGCGAGTTCTTCGGCGGCCGCGGCCTCGGGGGCGTTCGCGGTGCGCAGCGCGTGCGCGCGTACGCAGGCCGCCGAGATGGCGAACAGTTCGGCCGCGATATCGACGATGCGGCCGAGGAAGTTCTGCTTGTACTCCAGACCCGCCTGCCAGCGGCCCATGGCATACATCAGCGACCGCGCCTGCTTGCGCGAGCTGCGTTCGACGAACCGCAAATGCTTTGCCAGCACCCCGAATTCGGAGAAGGTGGCCGGTGTGGTGCCCGCGCCGACCGCCAACTGCGGGAACCACTTCGCGTAGAAACCTGCCGCGCCCACGGCCGCTTTCGCCTTGTCCTTGAACTCGGCTTTGCGGTCGACCAGTGCACCGGCCGCGGCCATGTGCGCGTCGGCCATTTCCCGGGCGATCAGCAGCCGCATGATCTCGCTGGAACCTTCGAAGATGCGGTTGATGCGCAGATCCCGGACGAGCTGTTCGGCGCCGACCGCTCGTTCGCCGCGGGCCGCGAGCGAGGCGGCCGTCTCGTAGCCGCGGCCACCGCGGATCTGCACCAGCTCGTCGGCGATGGTGCAGCTCATCTCGCTGGCCCACAGTTTGGCCAGGGCCGCCTCGATCCGGATGTCGTTGCGCGCCTCGTCGCACATGGCGGCGGAGAGATCCAGGGCCGCTTCCAGCGCGTAAGTCGTTGCGGCGATGAAGGATATCTTCTGCCCGACGGCCTCGTGCTCGCCGACCGGACGCCCCCACTGCACGCGGGCGGCGCTCCATTCCCTGGCGATCTTCAGCGACCATTTGGCGGACGCGGTGCACAGCGCGGGGATGGCGAGCCGGCCCGCGTTGAGGGTGGTGAGCGCGATCTTCAGGCCGTCGCCCTCGCGCCCGATCAGGTTGGCCTTGGGCACCCGCACGTCGTGCATTCTGGTGACGCCGTTCTCGATGCCGCGCAGACCCATGAACGCGTTGCGCCGCTCGACCGTGATGCCCGGCGAGTCGGCTTCGACGACGAACGCGGAGATGCCGCCGCGGTGTCCCTCGCTCTTGGGCACCCGCGCCATCACCACGAGCAGTTCGGCGACCACGCCGTTGGTGGTCCACAGCTTGACCCCGTTGAGCAGGTACGCCTCGCCGTCGTCGGTCGGCACGGCCGAACTCGCCATCCGGGCCGGGTCGGAGCCGACGTCGGGCTCGGTGAGCAGGAACGCGCTCACCGCGCCCGCGGCGCAGCGGGGCAGGAACTCGGCCTTCTGTTCGGCGGTGCCCGCGAGCTTGAGCGGTTCGGGCACGCCGATCGACTGGTGCGCCGAGAGCAGCACGCCGAGGCTGGGGTGCGCGGAGCCGACGAGCATCAGCGCGCGGTTGTAGCCGAACTGGGAAAGTCCTTGACCACCATGGGATTCCGGAATCTTGAGCCCGAAGCAGCCGAGTTCGGCCAGACCTTTGACGTATTCGTCCGGGATCCGGCCCTCGGTTTCGATCACCCGCCCGTCGATGGATTCGCAGAACGGCCGCAGCCGGGCCAGGTAGGCCTCGGTGCGCGCGGCGTCTTCCGCGCTGGGCCGTGGGTAGGGGTGGATCAGATCCAGCCGGAACCGTCCGAGAAACATCTCCTTGGCGAACGATGGTTTGGCCCAGGTGGTTTCGCGGGATTCCTCGACCAGTGCGCGGGCCTGTTCTTCGGTGGCGTCGACTTTCGCGGCAGTCGCCATGATGTCCTCCTCGGACGTGATCAGGATCACATTCGAGTGTAAGAACTTTAGTTACCGGCCGGTAGGGCTTCGGGTCGATTGGTTTCTATGGATCTCTAATGATCTTGATAGACAGTCTGATTCGATGCGCGTGCCGAGCTCAGACGCTGCGGAGGTAGCGGCCGAAGTGCGGGACCGTGAAGCCGATGGTGCCGCGCTCGGCCGAATAGATGAGCCCCTTCTTGATCAGTCCGTCCCGGGCCGGCGAGAGCGAGGCCGGTTTGCGGCCGAGTTCGCTGGCCACCGCCGCGGTGGCGACCGGACCGTCGTCGCCGGCCAGATCGGCCATGGCGCGCATGTACTCTCGCTCTGCGGGCGTTGCCCGTTCGTAACGGGAACCGAAGAAGCCGACCGCCAGTTCCTCTTCCGCGCTCGGCGCGGCCACGTCCACGTCCTCGGCGGTGATCGGGCTCTCCGGCGCCTGGTCCCAGGCCGCCTTCCCGTAGGCCTGCACGAAGTACGGATATCCGTCGGCCCGCTGGTACAGCGCGTCCAGGGCGTCGTCGGTGAACTTCACCTCTTCGCGCTGCGCGGGCGCGATCAACGCCAGATCGGCGGCCGCGCGCTCGAGCCGGTCGATGCGGTGATAGCTGAACAGGCGCTCCGAGTAGCTCTTCGAGGCGGACAGCACCGCGGGCAGGTGTGGCAGTCCGGCGCCGACCACGATGAGCGGTGCCGCATCCTGGCTCAATTCGTGGCAGGCGCCGCAGATCGCGGAGATGTCGGCCGGGCCGAGATCCTGCATCTCATCGATGAAAATCGCGATGCCGACACCGATTTCGCCCGCCAGCGCCGCGGCCTCGACCAGCAACTCGACCAGGTCGATCTCGATGTCACCGGAATCGGCGCGGCCGGTGACCGCGGGCACGTCGATGCCGGGCTGCCACCGTTCCCGCATGCCCTTGTCCGCGGTGGCGCGCAGCGCGAACGCCTTGAGGATGCCGAGGAAGTCGTCGACCCGTTCCGGATTGCGATGCGCCATCGCGATCGCGCGCACCGCCATGTGCAGCGCGGAGGACAGCGGGCGGCGCAGTTCCTGGTCCGGCCGGGCTTCGATCTTGCCGGTGCCCCAGCCGCGGGAGATGGCGGCGGAGCGAAGCTGGTTGAGCAGCACCGTCTTTCCGACGCCGCGCAGCCCGGTGAGCATCACGCTGCGTTCCGGACGGCCCCGCGCGACGCGCTCCAGCACGATGTCGAAAGCGGTGAGTTGCTTGTCGCGCCCGGCCAATTCGGGTGGGCGCTGTCCGGCTCCGGGAGCATACGGATTCCGCACGGGGTCCATACCCGCACACCGTAGCGCGTCCGGTCCGGGAAATCTGCCGACATCTACGGCGTGTCCTAGATACGGCTAGCGGTGGGTATTGCACGATTGCTCTTGTACTGCGGAAGTCACTACGCTGAGGGCGATTCCAGCGAGTATCGGAGGGGCATGTCCGACGAACCCACCCCGACCACCGCCGAGGTGGTCGAGTCCTGGAACGTACCGGCCGGTGCCACCGTGGCGCGGCGCATCCGGTCCAACATCCTGGTCGCGATAGAACGCGGCTATGACGATCCGCAGCTGGTGGCCGATCTCGCGGTGGGACCGTTGGTGATGGCGCTCGGCCAGCTCGAGGTCGGCCTGGCCGATGCGCAGCGCCGGATCGTCGAGCTGGAACAGGCGCTCGGCGGCGACGGCACGCGTCGCGCCGGTCGCGAATTCTGAGGTCTCCCTGTCCGATTCGTCCTGTCGCGCGCCGTTCCGTGACACCCGCGCACCCCGCGATATCGTGTCGTGACCCGCTGGGCGTGTCGCGATTTCGGGCGATCGTCCAGGCACTTTCAGTTCGGCTTAAAACATGCTGGTCTGTGCGCTGGACAACACCGCGTCGACATCGTAATCTCTTCGTGACTTAGTGGAGTCCTGTCGTTTCGAAAGAGAAGCGGCGCCACGGAGTTACCGCCTTATCGGCTGTCGGGGCCATCTACCCGGCTGTCGTGCCGGGATCACCCGAGTGTGTTGGTGACGGTGATGCCTTGCGGCCATTTTCTGGTCAGCTGCCCGGTCGGCGGGAGAGCACGAAGATCGGAGACGTAGCTCGGTGGGTAAACACAGCTTGCAGCGGGATTCTCGCTTGCCGAATTCCGTCAAGGGTGCCGTCGTGATGGGCGCGCTGGCCGCAACGACCGGGGCCATGCCCGCGATCCCGGCGATGGCCGCGACCATCAACATTCCCGGTGTCGGCAACTTCGATGTTCCTGTTCCGCAGGAATACGAGGCGCCGGTCCAGCAACTCAATCAGCAGATCCAGCAGGCTGTCTCGGCGATGCCGAATGCGCAGGCCCCCGGCGGCCAGCAGCAGGTCGCGCCCGGAGTGCCGAACTTCGCGCCGAACATGCCCGGGATGTTCAATCCCGCGCCCAGCGCCAGCGATATCGCCCTCGACGCCGCCAAGACCAAGGTCGGCGCGATGTACTCCTGGGGTGCCGCGGGCCCGTCGAACTTCGACTGCTCGGGTCTGGTCCAGTGGGCCTACCGTCAGGCCGGCATCGAACTTCCCCGCACCAGCTTCGAGCAGTCGCATGTCGGCGCTCCGGTGGCCTTCCACAACCTGCAGCCCGGCGACATCGTCGTGACCAACGGCGGCGCCCACGTCGGCATCTACGCGGGTGACGGCAAGCTGCTGAACGCGGTGCAGTCCGGCGAGCCGGTCACCTACACCTCGCTGCGCGCCGACCAGGTGGTCACCGCACGCCGTATCGTGTAAGGCGTGTCCCCCGCCGATAACGGCATCCGTACCCACGGAACTACGAATACCGCGACGCAGGCCCGAGTCGATTCCTGGACTTGGGCCGTGCGTCTGTTCAAGACGAGATCCGCCGCCGCCGAAGCGTGCCGCGGCGGACACGTTCGGGTCAACGGCACCGCCGCCAAGCCGGCCCAGCCGGTCAAACCCGGCGACGAGGTGCGCATCCGCAGCGGCGGTATCGAACGCATCGTGATCGTCGAGCGCATCGTCACCAAACGGGTCGGCGCTCCGATCGCCGCGCAATGCCTGATCGATCGCTCCCCGCCGCCGCCCTCCCGCGAACTCCTCGCCGCCATGCCGCGCCGTGACCGCGGCTCCGGCCGCCCCACCAAACGCGAACGCCGCGAAACCGATCGCCTACTCGGCCGCACCGAAGACCTCGGCCCGCTCGACGACCTCGGTCGAACCGACGACTGAGCCCGCCTGCTGAACGCGCCGAGATCTCAGCGCTCGTTTGTGCTGTCCGCCTTCGCCGCCCGGGCCGCGAGCCGGCTCGCCGCGACGGCGCCGGCGACGATCGTGCAGAGGGCACCGAGCATCAGTGCCGCGGCCTCTCCGGCCACCAGCACGTGCAGCTCGGTGCCGACGGTCACCGCCGCGACCGGGACACCGATTTGCGCGGCCGCGAGCGCGCCGTAACCGATCGGTTGACCGATCAGGCGCGGGGCCAGGTGGACCAGGAGCGCGCCGGCGCCGAGGGCCAGGCCCAAGGCGATGAGTCGCGGATTCTCGCCGAAGTCCCGCAGATTGAGCCGGGCGCCGAGCCAGACGAAGAACAGCGGCGCGAGGAAGCCGTCGCTGATGGCGAAGAGCTGGCGCGCCACCCGCCGCGGTTCGCCGACCGCGGCCACGGCCAGTCCGGCGGCGAAACCCGCCAGCATGATCGACACCCGGGTCTGCGTGGCGACCGCGCACAGCGCGAACAGCACCGCGAGGCTGACGCGCAGCTCCAGGGCGAGACCGCGATCCTCGGAGATCCGGTGCACCCGCCGCCGTGCACCCGACTGCTCCACCCAGCGCAAGAGCGCGAAAAGTACAACGGCACAGGCGGATACCGCGAGTGCGCCGAGCGCGGCCCGCCCCGCATGCCCCGGATCGATCGCCAAGGGCAGCGCGACCACGCAGACGGTGTCGGCGATCGCGACCTGCGCGGTCAATGCGAGCACCGGCTTACCGCGCAGTCCGAGCGAGTCGATGATCGGCAGCACCAGCGCCGCCGAGGACGACGCGAGCAGCACGGCGTACATCGCACCGTGCCCGGTGCCGAACCAGTGGGCGATACCGAAACCCGCTGGCACGGCGAGCAATCCGACGAGCACCGCCCGCAATGCGCCCACACCGAGGGCGGCGCGCACCGTCGGATCGCGCACCGGCACGTGGGTGCCGGCGACGAACATGACCACGGCGAAACCCATGTCCGCCAGGAACGTGAAGATCGGATCCGCGCTGTGCAGCACGCCGAATCCGGTGGCGCCGAACACGATTCCCGCCACCACCTCGCCGAGCACCACCGGTAGGTGCCATGCACTGCGCAGCGCGAGCAGCGGACCGCACAGGCCCAGCGCGAGCACCAGCGCGAGGGTGGAGAAGGTCACGGCAGGGCGGCGATCTTCGCGGGAATGGCGATGTTCTCATCGGCCCAGTGGATGGCGCACACCCGGTGATAGCCGTCGGCGATCACCAACGGGGTGCCGGTGCGAAAGTCGCCGCGCACCAACAGGATCGGTGACAACGACTTGCCATTGTTGATCTTGATCAGATCCCGCCGCACGTGCGCGTTCTCCGGCGGCAACAGTTCCAGCCGGGCGGCCCGCAGAATATCCTTGGCCTTCTTGTACGAGAGGGGCGCGGCCCGCAGGTCGTCCACCACGGCGCGCACGATCTTCGGCCCGGCCAGCAACTCCAGGTAGTCGGCCGCCGCCGGATAGTCGTGCTCCTCGGGCTCGTCCTTCCACTGCACGGAAATCGTCTCGGTCGCCATGCCTTCATCTTGGCGGCCACCGCCCCTGATCAGCGGGACCTCGGCGGTGTTTCGGCGCAGGTCAGATCATCGCGACGGGCTCGAGGCGCCCGGCCAGGTAGCGGGCCCGGCACTCACCCCGCCGCAGCTTGCCGCTGGTGGTCTTGGGTATGCGGCCCGGTTCGACCAGGAGCACCGCGCCCGGCAGCACCTCGTGCGCGGCCGCGACCGCCGCGCGGATGCGGCGGGCGAGCACCGAGAACTCGGTGGGTTCGACGGCTTCGACGGTGCTCAGCTCCGCGACCACCACGAGGTCCTCCCGGCGTCCGTCGTCGTGCCCGAACACCGTCACGTGCCCCGGCCTGACCTCCGGCGCGCACGCCTCCACCGTCGCCTCGATATCGGGCGGATAGTGATTGCGGCCGTCGACCACCACGACGTCCTTGCGGCGACCCGCGATATAGAGCTGGTCGTCGAACCAGAAACCCAGGTCACCGGTGCGCAACCAGTGCACGTCGCTGCCGGCCAGGGCGGCATGGAAGGTCTCGGCGGTGGCGTCGGGCCTGCCGAAGTAGCCGTCGCAGACGTTGGCGCCCGCCACCCAGATCTCCCCGACCCGGCCGGTCGGCAGCTCGACCTGGGTGAGCGGGTGCACGATCCGCACGTCCTGTCCGGCGGGCACGCCGCAGCCGACGAGCGCCGCGCCGCCGAACGGTTCGTCCCCGGGCACCAGCGCGACCACCCGGCCCTCGGCCAGCGCGGCACGGTCGAAGCGCTGCGCCACCGGCTCTTCGTCCCGGGCGCAGACGGTCACCGTCAGTGTGGCTTCGGCGAGCCCGAAGCCTGGCGTGTGCGCTTGCTGCCGGAAGCCGTAATCGAGGAAGGCGGTGCTGAATTCGTCGAGTGCCTCGGCGCGCACCGGCTCGGAGCCGTTCAGCAGCAGATCGAGCCCGGACAGGTCCAACCCCGCCCGCTCCTGCGGCGTGGTCGCCGAAACCGTCAGGGAAAGACCGAAGTTGGGCCCGCCGGTGATGCCGACCCGATAGTCGCTGACGGCGCGCAGCCAGCGGATCGGCCGCTTCACGAACTCGGCGGGCGCCATCGTGAAGCCGGGCACCCCGCAGTAGAGCGGTAGCGACAAGCCGAGGATCAGACCCATGTCGTGGAAGAACGGCAACCAGGTCAGGATGGGCTTGTCCGGTGTCGGGGCCAACGCGTGGCACAGCTGTTCCAAGGCCGTGGCCATGTTGGCATGGGTGACCTGGACGCCGGTCGGCGCCTGCGTCGATCCGGAGGTGTACTGCAAGTAGGCCAGAGTGCCGCGCAGTGGGTCGAGCACGGGACCCGGTGGTGCGTCGGATGTCGTCGGCGCGGACACGTCGGGTGGCAGCCGCACCACTTGGCCGAGTCCGGGTCCGAGCACCGCCGGACTGGTCACGTCGCTGTGCGAGAGCAGGGCAGCGGTGGGCCGCGCGTCCGCGAGGACGGCGTGCAATCGTTCCCGGTTCCGCGTGCCCGCGGCCGGAAACAGCGGTACCGCAATGCGATTGCTGTACAGGCAGGCGAGAAACGCGACGGCGTAGTCGAGTCCGTGGGCGCAGAGGATGGCGACCCGGTCCCCCGGCGCGCTCGCGCCGCGCAGGCGTGCGGCGAGTTCGCCTGTCGCGGTGTGCAAACGGGCGTAGGTGATCGAGTGCGGCAGGCGTTCGTGCAGCCGGTACCGCAGTTCGGTGTACGCGATGACGTCCGGGTGCGACGCGGCCTGTTCGGCGACTCGCACGGCGAGACAGTTGCGGATCGGGTCGGTCGTCACGGGACCTCGCACGCCGGTACGGGAGCGACCTCGTCGGTCGTCAGGAGATAGGTGTCGCTGTAGCGCAGCACCTGGGTGAGCAGCCCCGCGCCGCGCCGGGCGGCACCGGTGCGGGGCAGCGCCGCGCCGTCCGGGTCCGCCATCGACCGATCCCAGCCGATGCTGAGCACCCGGCGGCCGGCGTAGGCCGAGGCCAGCGCGTCCATCGCGGCGTTGGCCGCGGCGTCCGCCGCTCTGCCCGGCGCGCCGAGCGCACCGGTGGTGGCCGAGCACAGCAGGACGAAATCCGTCGGGTCGGCGGCGGTGAGCTCGATCAGGTTGCGGGCCGCGTGCAGTTTGGGCGCGAACATCGTGGCCAGCTGGGCGGGGGTGAGGGCCCCGAACGCCGCGTCGGTGCCGTCGGCGGCCGCGTGCACGACGCCGCGGATGGTGGAACCGCATTCCCGGATGTCGTTGAGCGCGTTGGCGAGATCGCCACGGTCGGCGGCGTCGCAGCGCACGACCACGATCCGGTCCTCCCATCCGTCGAGCAGCGCGGGAATCGGGCGCGGCGCCCGGGTGAGCACCACGACATCGCGGGCGCCGGAATCGAGCAGCCAGCGCACCGCGATCGAGCCGAGCGCGCCCAAACCGCCGGTGACCACGTAGGTTCCGCCGATGTCCACGGTGGCGGGCAGCGAGCGGCGGCGCGCGTGCGCGAACCGGCGCACGGCGAAAGTATCCGTGGACAACCGCAATTCGGCCGGTACGCCGGGCGCGTCGGTGACGAGCAGGCGGCACAGCGCGGGCACGTCCGCGGTGTCGGTGTCGGCCCATACCAGCCGCACCGTCCGGTCGGACTCGCGTTGCAGCGACCGCACCAGTCCGGCGATCCCGAACGATGTCGCGAGTTCGTCGAAGCGTGGCGTCCCCGCGGCCGGATCCCGCGGTGCCGGTAGCACGATCGTCACGGTGTGCGGGTGCGCCGCCGCGAATACCTGCTGGAGCAGCACCAGTACGTGGCTGACGGATGCCGCGCTGTCCGTCGTGGCGGTGCCATCGAATTCGACAGCGGCCGGGCCGGTTTCCGACCACACCAGGACCAGTGCGACAGGTCCGTGCTCGAGCGCCTTCGCGACGAGTGGCCGCGCGGCCTCGGGGCCGTGCGGCACTCGATCGGTGGGCACCACCGCGGCGAGTGCGGTGCTCAGCCGGACGGCCAGATCCGAGTCGCCGATGATCAAGGCGCGCTCGACAAGTGGGTCCTGGTCCAGGACCGGCAGATCCCCCGGCTGCCACGTCTCCTGACGGAACGAGAACGGCCGCTCGACGGGCCGCGGTGCGTCGACGGCCGGAATGTCCGGTGCCGCGAACCGGATCCGTACACCGGAGAGGGCCAGACACGGAACTCCGTGCTGGTCGGTGCCGATCACGTCGCCGAGCAGGCCGGTCGTACTCCGCGCGCGCAGGAACGCGTGCGCCTCCAGCACGGTCCGGCGGGGTTCGGCGGACAGCCAGGCCGATTCGATGCCGACCGGCAGCGGGATCGCGTCGGCCGGTGCGTCCTCGTACCCGGTCGCGGCGAGTAGCTGCAGACAGCCGTCGACCGTTGCGGTGCTGTGCAATTCGGCGGCGTCGAACAGCCCGACAGCTTGCTCGGGGCCGAGCGCGATGCCGCGCAGCACGCGCAGTCGCGGACCGTAAGCCAAACGCCGGCACTGCAACTCGTCGTAGAACGCCGCGGGCGCGACGACCCGCATCCGGTGCCGTCCGGCCCGGTTCGTATCGACCACCCGCATCCATGCGACGATATCCGCGGGTGTGGGGTCACCGCCCGGCCGGGCCGAAGCCAGCGCTCCGCCGTCGGTGACCTCCGCCCGCAGACTTCCCTCGCTGTCGAGGGTGCGGTAGCGGACCCGGGCCAGCGCCGCGAACTCGGCCTGCTCGTGCACCACGAAATCGCTCAGCACGGTCGCCTCGGCGCCCGCGTGCCGCAGCAGGATCCGCAGCCAGAAGGCCGCGGGCACGGTGGGCGTGCCGCACACCACGTGATCGACGAGATCGTCTGCGGGCAAGGTCGGTTCGGCCGTCTGCGGGTCGGGCAGCGTGCGCGGCCTGCGCCAGATCCGGCGCGGCGGCACGACGAACGGTCCCTGTGCGGACCAGTCGATCGGCCGGCCGTCGAGGTGCAGCCGCGCCAGACAGGCGAGAAAATCACCGGCCTCGTCGGCGCGGGTCGCCACCGGGTACACCGCGTCGCGGAAATCGGGATAGGCGCGGACCGCCGGGCTCAGCACGGGCTGCGGCGCGATCTCCACGACCGTGGTCACGCCGTCCACCGCCGCGTGCGCCAGTGCGGCGGCGAGTTGTACGGTGCCCGAAGCGTTCTCGGCCCAGTATCGGCCGTCTGCCGCCGGGCCGGTGAGCACCGCGCCGTGCCGGACCGTCGAATACATGGGTGTATGCGGTGTGGCCGGCCGCAGCTCTGTGAGCGCGTCGAGGAAATCCGAGGGCACACCGGCGTTTCGGCCGTGCGGCCCGGCGTCGTCGGTGAGGCGCCGCGCGAACATGTCGCGGCGCTTGGCACGTCGGATCACGGTCTCGATATTGCGGGCACTGCCCGTGACGAGCACCGCACGCGGACCGTTCACCGCCGCGAGGTGGACCTGCCCGCGCAGCGGCTCGATGAGCTTCGCCGCATCCTCCGGTGTGGCGGTCAGCAAGGCCGCCGCGGTACTGCCCGGCGCGGGCAATCTACTGTGCTGCACCACGACCCGCGCGGCGTCGGCGAGCGGCAGCGCACCGCTCACCGCGGCCGCGGCCAGCTCACCGAGCCCGTGTCCGGCCACGGTATCGGGCCGAATCCCCCACGCCGACAGCAATTCCGTCACCGCCACCTGGAAGGTGAACAGCGCGGGCACGACGAGCGCGCTCGGGTGCGCGCCGCTCGCGGCCCTGCCGCCCGCCGCGGCGAGCGCGAAGCCGTGCTTCGGTGTCCAGCTGCGCGGGCCACCCGCCGCGACGATCGTTTCGGCGGTCTCGGCGAGCGCGGCGGCGAAGACACGGTGCCGGGCGGCGAGCGCGCGGCCCATCGCGACGTGCAGTGCGCTCTGCCCGGAGAACAGGAACAGCAGACGGCCCGGCCGCCGTACCGCGGAGGGGCCCAGCACCGCCGTGCTCGCCTCGCCGTGCGCCAGCGCGTGCAACTGCGTCATGGCGTCCTCGCGGTCCTGGGCCAGGACCACCGCGCGCGTCCGCTCCGGTATCAATCGGGCCGCGGCCGCGGCGAACTCGCGCACCGAGGCGGCCGCCGCGCCACCGCCGGCGCGTTCGAGGCGCATCGCGAAACGCTGGGCCTGCGCCCGGAGTTCGGCGTTGTCCCGGCCGGTCACCGGGATCAGCACCGGCGGCTCGTAGCCGCGATCGGCACCGGTGGCCTGGCCGCGGCGCAACACCACCTCGGCGTAGGTGCTGCCGCTCACCCGGACGAGTACTGCGGCGGCCATGGAGGTCTCGGCCGCGTCGGGTTCGAGCGGGCGATCGCCGTGATAGACCCGGAGGGCGGCCTCGACCAGCTCGCCGACGGTCGTGACGGGCGGTGCCGCGGTGCTGCTCGCTCGCTCTGGCGGGTTAACGGGGTGGCCGTTCGAACCGAAGGCTACCTCGGCGATCTGCGCGTACTGCCGATTGCCGTCCCGGGTCGCGTCCGCGGTGCGCTGCAGGATCACCACCGCGCAGTGCTCGGGCTCGGTGCCGCTGGTTCGAATCTCGCTGGTCGACAAGGGGTTCGGCGGCGGCGCGGTGACGCCGCCGACGATGGCGAACGGTACCGCCGCGTCGTCGAGCAGTCGTACCGCCATGCCGAGAGCGGTCAGGAACGAGGCCTGCGCACTGTCCAGCGTGAGGCTCGGCCCGTGCAGATCCAACGCCGTGGACAACAGGTCGGCCGTGCCCGCGCCCGTGCCGAAGAGCACGGCGGCGCCGGAACCCGGTGCCCGGTAACCGATCCCGGCATCGTCGAGCGCCTCGACCGCGACCGTCATGGCCAACCGCTGCGGTCCGTCCATGGCCGCGTGTCCGCGCGCGGACAGGCCGAACCAGTCGTGGTCGAACGGTTCGACGCCCGCCGCGGCGCCCGGTGGCCGGGCGTGCAGCATTCGCCAGTATTCGTCGGCGCTCGCGGCCCCGGAAATCCGGCAGCCGATGCCGACGATCGATACCCCCGCTGCCGTCATCGCATCGCGAGATACTCGACCAGTCGATCGATGTCGGGGTGGTCGTAGATCGTCGCGAGCGAGACCTCGACCCCCATGGCGTCCTCTAATAGCGCCGTGAGCCGGGCCAGCTGGGTGGAGTTCAAGCCGAGGTCGGCGAAGGGCGCGTCGGTGGCGATGGTGGTCGCGTCCACGCCGAGCAGTTCGGCCACCGCCGTGACCGCCGCGGTGGTGAGCGTCACACGCCGACTGTGCACCATTGAGCTCCGATCCATCCCAACACGCTCGACCCCCCGCTCCGACGACTTCATGCCGGTCGCCCGGGCACCCCCAGCGATTATGCCGAGATATCGGACGGTGGAGAAGAGTCTTTTGCTCGGCCTTCGCTCTGGACCCGTGCCTGGTCCGCACGGGCCCGGTCGAGCGTGCCGTGCTCAGCCGGCGCGCAGTTCGATCCGCAGGCCGTCCTTGGTGCAGGCCGAGGGCGTGCGGGGGTCGGGTTGCGCGTGGCACTGCCAGCCCTGGACGGTTTGCGCGTCGGTGTTGCTGACGGTCTGCGCGTATTCGGTTGCCACATTGATGGCTTCGGTGCAGCCGACCCGGCCGGCCGGCGTGCCCGGGGCGATGACGGTGCGGGTGCCGCCGCCCGCGTCGGTGACCGGGCCGCAGTTCACGTCCTCGACGATGTTGCCCTGGGCCGGGGTCACGCTGGGATCCGCGGCATCCCTCGTCGTGGCAGCCGACGTCGAGTGGGTGACCGTGCGGGCCGGCGCGGCGGCAGCGGAGGAGCCGGCATGGGCGGAGTGGTCGGTGTCGTTCGTACCGCAGCCGGTCGCCGCGCCGACGACCGCGAACGCGGTGGCGGCGCAGACCGCGAGGTGGGTGAGTTGCACAGTGCTGGCTCCTGATCTCGAGGCGACTACCGAGTTCCGTAGCCGTGGTGTTGCCGAGTCGGGCGAACGGTAAACCTGATGGTGCCGAGTCGCACAGGGCCTCATCGGCGCGCGAGCAACTCCAGCACCCGCGCGGCGGTGAGCGAGCCCGCCGTGGTGAGTTCGAGGTCGGCCAGCGACGACTCGTGTGCCGCTGGATCCGCAGCGGCCACGCAGTCGGCCACGGGATGCACGGTGAAACCCAGATCGGTGCCGTGCCGGGCGGTTTGCTCCACGGTCAGGTTGGTCGCGACGCCGGTGAGAAACACCGTGTCGATGCCGCGGTCGGCGCACCAGGCGGGCAGCTCGCTGCCGGCCAGTCCGGACAGCTTCTGATTGTCGAACACCGCGGACGGTTGCCCGGCCATCTCCGGGATGATCTGGCTACCAGGCGAATCCGGCCGGAACTCGGTTTGCGCCGCGCCGACCGAACGCATGAAACCGGTGTTGCGCACCAACTGGCCCTCGCCCACCGGGATGGTGAAGCGGGTGAACAGCACCGGAACATCCTGGGCCGCAACCGCTTCGTGGAAGCGCACCGCCCGGTCGAGCACGCCGGAGGCGGCCACCGGCGCGGCGAGCATCGGCCCGAAGAAGCCGTCGGGCTTGATCACGTTCACCTGCCAGTGCAGCGCGAGGACGGCCGCGCGGATACGAGGGATCGCCATCCGACCGACCGTACCTCAGCCCGGCACGGCTAGGACGAATAATCCTTGCGCAGTTGTACTTTCACGACCTTGCCGCTGGCGTTGCGGGGCAGCTCCTGGACGACCACCAGATCCTTGGGGTGCTTGTACCGCGCGAGATTCTCGTTGAGGAAGCTCGTCAGCTCGTCGAGGGTGAGTTCGTCGTCGGGACGGTGCAGCGCGACGACGGCGACCGGGACCTCGCCCCACTTCTCGTGCGCCCGGCCGATCACCGCGGCCTCGCGAATCTTGGGGTGGCCGAAGAGCACGTTCTCCACCTCGGCGCAGTAGATGTTCTCGCCGCCGGAGATGATCATGTCCTTCTTGCGGTCGACCACCCAGATGAAGCCCTCCTCGTCCTGGCGCACCAGGTCACCGGAATGGAACCAGCCGCCCGCGAACGCCTCCGCGGTGGCTTCGGGCTTGTTCCAGTAGCCCTGCATGAGTGTCGGTCCGCGATAGACGATTTCGCCGATCTCGCCGGGGGCGACGTCGTTCATCTCGTCGTCGACGATACGGGCCTGGATGGTCGGGATCGGCTTGCCGACCGAGCCGAGCTTGCGCAGCGCGTCCTTGCCCTCGAGCACACAGGTGATCGGCGACATCTCGGTCTGCCCGAACACCGCGACGTTGAACGCGTTCGGAAAGCAGTCCGCCATCGCCCGCAGGACCGAGTCGGAAGCCGGTGCGGCGCCCCAGCTGAGCGACTCCAGCGCCAATGTGCGTTCGCGCACCGTCGGTTCGGCGCAGATCGCCTGCCATTGCGCGGGCACGCAGAACGCGCCGGTGGCTTGTTCACGCTCGACGGCATCGAGGAATTCGGTGGCGTCGAAGGCGCCGAGCGGATGCAGCACGGTCTTCGCGCCGAGCACGAAATTGGCCGCGAGACTGCCGAGTCCGGCGATGTGGAACAGCGGCGAGGTGCAGAAGGCGATCGACTCGGAGGTGGCCGCCAGCGCCCGGATCACGGTGAACGCCTGCGCGTTCATGTTCGCGTAGGACAGGATCGCGCCCTTCGGGCTGCCGGTGGTGCCCGAGGTGTACATGATCAACGCCGGAGTGTCCTCCGGGATGTCGAGCGGCGGGTGCGCGGCGCCGTCCTCGGCGAGCACGTCCTCGAAGCCGAGGACGCCGTCCGCACTGGCGCCGCCGATCACGAAACATGTTTCCAGCGTGTCCGATTGGGCGAGCACCGCGGTGGCGAGCGGCTGCAGCAGGGTGTCGGTGACGATCGCCTTCGCGCCGCTGTCGCTCACGATGTAGGCGACCTCGGGCGGGGTGAGCCGGAAATTGACCGGGACGGCGATCGCGCCGAGCGCGTTGATGCCGAACACGGTCTCGATGTACTCGGGGTAGTTCAACGCGAGGATGAGCACCCGGTCGCCGAAGCCGATGCCGCGGCGGGCCAGCGCGTCGGCGAACTTCGACGAGCGTTCGTGCAGCTGCCGCCAGGTGGTGTCGGCGCCACGGAACCGCAGCGCGATCGCGTCGGGCCGCATCTGCGCGTGCCCGGCGATCTGGTTGTTCCAGTGATTGCGCCGCGACCGGAGCGGCTCGTCGAGCGCGGTGCTCACCCGCCCCGACTGCGATCCACCCTGCGCACCGATGGTCATGCCACGAACTCCTCTCGGACCGCCGGCCGCGTCCGCCACGATGGCCGACCGCGCCGACGGCTGAACGACCGCAGAATAGCAAGTAACTTATCGCACAGACAAGGCTCACGTGGCTGAACCGCCGTTAATCCGGCAAAAGCGGGGCTGTCTCGCAGAAAGTACAACTGAGCTGGATATTTCCTGCTTGAAGACGTGCTGCGCACGGCGTGCGAGGCTCGCCAGAGATGGTGAGCCATGCGAATGACGGCTCACTTAGGAGTTGAATACGAGTGGATTCTCGTGTCACGATCGTCGCGTACGGGCGAACCGGACCGCCCGCGCGAGCAGAGGAGAGCGCAATGCTGCGGACCAGGTTCACCGAGACCTTCGGCGTGGAACACCCGATCGTGCAGGGCGGCATGATGTGGGTCGGCCGGGCCGAACTCGTCGCGGCCGTCGCCAACGCGGGCGGGCTCGGGTTCATCACCGCGCTCACCCAGCCCACCCCCGATGACCTGCGCCGCGAGATCGCGCGCACCCGGGAGCTGACCGACAAGCCGTTCGGCGTGAACGTCACCATCCTGCCGTCGATCAACCCGCCGCCGTACGCGGAGTACGTGCAGGCGATCGTGGAAAGCGGCGTCAAGATCGTCGAGACGGCGGGCAGCAACCCCGAGCCGTTCCTGCCCAATTACAAGGACGCGGGCATCAAGGTGCTGCACAAGTGCACCAGCGTGCGGCACGCGCTCAAGGCGCAGCGGATCGGCGTGGACGGCGTCAGCATCGACGGGTTCGAATGCGCGGGTCACCCCGGCGAGGACGACGTCCCCGGCCTGATCCTGATCCCGGCCGCGGCCCGGGTGCTGGACATCCCGATGGTCGCCTCGGGTGGTTTCGCCGATGCCAGCGGTCTCGTCGCGGCGTTGGCACTCGGTGCGGACGGCATCAATATGGGCACCCGCTTCCTGTGCACCCAGGAATCCGCCGTGCACCAGAAGGTGAAGGACCAGATCGTCGCGCACACCGAGCGGGACACCCAGCTGATCTTCCGCACCATGCACAACACCGCCCGCGTCGCGGACAACGAGATCAGCCGCAAGGTGGTCGAGATCGAAAAGGCGGGCGGCACGTTCGACGATGTCCGTGATCTCGTCGCGGGCGCGCGGGGTCGTCGCGTCTTCGAAGAGGGCGATCTGGACGCGGGCATCTGGAGCGCGGGACAGGTGCAGGGCCTGATCCACGACATCCCCACCTGCGCCGAGCTGATCACCCGGATCGTCGCCGAGGCCGAAGGGCTCATCACCGCGCGGCTCGCTGAAACCGTCGTGCGCGCTTGAGCTTTCGCTGTCAGGGCGTCAGAGCATGTCCTTCGCGGTCATCCAGCGCATGGTGAACCAGCCGCACAGCACCGGCAGCCAGCAGGTCAGCACGCGGTAGAGCAGGACCGAGGGCACCGCGACCTCCAGCGGTACGTCGAAGGTGCCGAGGCCGCCGATCAGCGCGGCCTCGACCGCGCCGACCCCGCCCGGGGTCGGCGCGGCGGAGGCCAGGGTGCCGCCGATCATCGTGACGATGGTGACGGTGACGAAGGTGGTGCCGCCGCCGAAGGCCTCCACGCTGGCCCACAGCGCGCCCGCCATGCCGAGGGTGATCGCGGCGCAGCCCAGGATGATCACCGAGAAGCGCTTGGGATCGCGCGCCAGTTCGCCGAGTTCGCCGAGCACCTCCTGCAGCTGCGGGCGCACCGAATTGTTCAGCCAGCGCCGCAATTGCGGCACGAACATGAACGTGCCGATGATGCCGACGCCGACCCCGGCGATGAGGTACAGCACCGTCGCGTCCGGCACGAAGTGGGACAGGTCCGCCGAGGTGCCCGCCGCGATACTGAACACCACCAGCAGGCTGACGTGCGTGATCACCTGCACCGCCTGCTGCAGCGCCACCGCCGCGGTGGCGCGCACCGCGCCGACCCCGCCCTTCGTCAGGAAGCGCACGCTCAGCGCGAGCCCGCCGACCCGGGCCGGGGTGGTGGTCGCCGCGAAGGTGTTCGCGATCTGCATGATCACCAGGTTCCGGAAACTCACCGCGCCCGAGGCGCAGGCCCACAGTGCCGCCGCCGCACCGATATACGTCAGGCACGAGACGGCGAGCCCGAGCAGCGCCCACCACCAGTTGGCGGTCTTCAACTGCGTGAAGAAGGTCGGCACCGCGCTGATGAACGGATACGCGACGTAGACGAGCCCGATCAGCAGCACCAACTGGATGATCTGGTTGCGGGTGAACCGGGTGATCTGCTCTGCCTCGATCCGGTCCTGCCCGGTCTGCCTGCGCACCTCCTCGCGCGCCGCGGACAGCGCGCTCTTCCAGTCGGGCACCGACTTTCGCAACCCCGCGGGCATGGCGGATTTGGTGAGCCGGCTCGCCGCCGCGAGCACCGACTGCCTGCCGAGCGAGTCCAGCGCCGTGCGCACCGCCGGTTCTTTGCCGAAGAGCGCGGTGGTCGACACCAGCAGTTGCGCGATATCGGACTGCTGCTGTTTGGCCGAGGCGCCGAATTCGGAACTGGAGAAACCGCCGAACAGCGTGGCGCCGTCCTGGATTCGGATCTCGGTCGGGCGCAGGTCGCCGTGCGCGATCTGGCCGCAGTGCAGCGCGTCCAGTCCCTGCCACACGCTCGGTAACTGCTCGGCGGACAGCTCGGTGATCGGTGCGCCCTTGGGCATGGTGTGCGCGTGCAGCATCCATCCGCGATCGAGCGCCGCGACGGCGACCGGTGTGCTGCTGGCCAAGCCGAGTTCGTCCACCGCGATCGCCATCAGCGCGCGATGCTCGACGGCGCGATGCATCGAGCCGTGCATCGCCGCGGTTTCGCTGGCCCGGAAGGTGAGCCAGCGCCAGAGTTGGCGCAGCGCACCGAAACTGCGCTGGTTCTTGCCGTACATCTCGACCACGAGTTCGCGCTCGGGTCCGTCGATCGCGGCGGCCAGCACCAGCGGTCCGCGCCCGGCCGGATGCACGACGGTGAATCCGGTGACCGTGTGCCCGCGTTTGGCCAGCACCCGCACCGCGGCGTCGAGCGGCACCTCGAGCGCGGGCGTGCCGACCACGAGCACGATGACCGCGCCGACCAGCCAGCCGACCGCGAGCCCGAACATCGCCCGGGCCGGCACGACGGTACTGACGACCAGGTGGATCGGCGCGAACGCGAGCAGCAGGAACCACAGGTAGCGGCGCGGCCGGGTGGGCAGCCACGGACTCGACACCGTCAGCACGGCCGCGAGCATGGCGATCCAGCGCGGGTCGTCCAGGAACTGGGAGAGGAAGGTGTCGAGGCGATCGGGTACTTGCAGATGCCATTTCGGCGCCGAGAGGCCGGTCCCGGTGATCGAGAGCAGCAGCCCGGCGGTCAGCCCCGCGGCCGCGTAGCCGGCCAGCAGCTTCCACTGCCTGCCGATGATCAGCTCGATCAGGATCGCGAACGGCAGCGCCAGAATGGCCATGCCGTAGACGAGATACACCAGGTTGGACTGGTCGGGATTGAGGAAGCCGACGATATTGGAGACCGAGCGTTCCAGGGCGAGCCATTCCGGGCGGGTGATCACCGACGCCGCGATCACGACCGCCACCCACAGCGCCGCGAGCACGACGCGGATGATGTCGCTGGTGCGCCGGATCATCGGCTGTAGCAGGTTGCCGGTGACCGGGATTTCCCGCCCGTCCACTCGCATGTGCTGGTCCGCCTCTCCGCGGCTCGTCCGCCTCTCCGTGCCTCAACGTACCGTCGCGGGCCTGCGGAGCACGGCATCGCCGAGTTGTGTGCGTCCCCGGCGCGTTACCGGGACGCCCGCGACATCGGCTGTCGTGTCCGCCGGGCAAATGTACACACCGGGGCACGGTCGTCCGGGCAAGCAAAACCGTTCTGGGGCAGCGTAGGGCCCGGATTGTGCCCGATGTCACCCTTGTCGGAGTTGAAGCTGACATTGATGTCAGGTCCGACAATCGACGGCATGGACAACGACCTCTACGACTACAGCCCGATCGTCGATCGCGCCCCGATCCACTGGCCCGGCGGCGCGCGCGTCGCGTTCTACGTCGGGCTCAATGTCGAGCACTACCAGGTGGATCGGCCGTCGACGAGCATCTTTCCCGGCACCGCGGGCCTGACGCCCGATCCGCTGAACTACGGCTGGCGCGACTACGGGCCGCGCGTGGGCTTCTGGCGGGTCGCGGCCGCGCTCGACCGGCACGGCGTCCGTGCCAGCGTGCTGTTGAATTCGGATGTGGTCGAACGCAATCCGCAGCTTATCCGGGCGGGTGTGGATCGGGACTGGGCGTGGCTGGCACACGGGAAGAACAACTCGATCTTCCAGGCGGACATGACCATCGACGAGGAACGCGCCTATCTGACCGAGGTGGTCGAGACCATCGAACGGGGCACCGGTCGCAGGCCGCGCGGCTGGATGGGGCCCGCCCTCACCGAAACCTTCCATACCCCGGCACTATTGGCCGAACTCGGCCTCGGCTACGTGCTGGACTGGACCAACGACGATCAGCCCTATCGGCTGAACGTCCCCGGAATGCTCAGCGTCCCTTATACGGTCGAACTGAACGACAACTCGTTGTTCCTCGCCAAGGGCACCAGCGGCCCCGACTTCGTGCGGATCGTCACCGATCAGCTCGACCAGCTCTACGCCGAATCCGCCGAGAGCGGCCGGGTACTGGCGCTGGCGCTGCATCCCTTCGTGATCGGCCAGGCGTTCCGGGCCAAGTACCTGGACCAGGCGCTCGAGTACGTGGTGAACCATCCCGGCGTGTGGACGACCACCAGTGACGAGATCGCGGCGCACTATTCGAGCGCGTCGCCCCTTGCCGAATCCACCTAGGCCGAAGACGATCAGGTCGGACAACCGATGCCCAGGAGGCGGCTATGGCTGAAACAGACCAGGATCTGACCGGCAAGACGGTGGTACTGACCGGCGCGAGTTCCGGTATCGGCGCCGTGGCGGCCGCGCGGCTGGCGGCCCGCGGCGCCACCGTCGCGGTGGTGGGCCGTTCCCCGGAACGGACGGCCGAGGTGGCGGCCGCGGCGGGCGCCGACCATTTCCTCGCCGATTTCGCCCGCTTCGACGAGGTGCGCAAACTCGCCGACCACCTGCTCGACCGGTACCCGCGGATCGATGTGCTGGCCAACAACGCGGGCGGTTCCTGGCCGAAGCGGACCGCCACCGCCGACGGCAACGAGCTCACCTTCCAGGTGAACCACCTCTCGCCGTTCCTGTTGACCAGCCTGCTGCTCGACCGGCTGGTGCAGTCCTCGGCCAGGGTGATCAACACCTCCAGCGTGACCTACCGGATGGCCCGCCTGGATCTGGACAAGGTCAACGCCACCTCGGGCTCGTTCAACCAGATGGGCGCCTACGCCGCGTCCAAGCTGGCGAATCTGCTGTTCACCCGGGAGTTGGCGCGGCGCACCGAGGGCACCGGATTGCGCACCGCCGCTTTCCATCCCGGCGCGGTCGCCACCCACGTGTACGACAACGCCCCGCTCGGTCTCGGCGCGCTCATCCGCTCACCGCTGTCGCGACCGTTCTTCATCCGCCCGGAAAAAGGCGCGGAACCGTTGGAGCACTTGGCCACCACCGCCGAGTTCGGCAGCGGCGACTACTTCCACCGCTTCAAGCCGGAGCGGCCGAGCAACAAGCAGGCGGTGGATGCCGTACTCGCCCAGCAACTCTGGGAGCTGTCCGAGCGGGTCACCGGGGCGGCCAAGGCTTGAGTCGTGGCAGGGACTAGGCGTCGGCGAGTTCGGCGTTGATCCCGACCCCGAACACCCCGCCGGTGAGCGTGTTGCTCTGGTCGAGTTCGATGATCGCCCGCGCCACCTGCTCGGTCGGCACCAGCGCCGGAAAGGTCGTGGGCGCGATGGCATTCGCGCGCACGCCGAATTCGGCGAACTCGGCCGCGATGTTGCGGGTGAGCTGGTTCAACGCCGCCTTCGACGCGGAATACAGCGTCTGCCCGGGATACACCTCCGAGCCGGAGATGCTGGAGACGTTGACGATGTTGCGGTTGCGCGCGCGGTTCTCGGGCCCGGCGTGCATCCACGCGCGCTGCCCGAGCCGGGCGCACAACCGCAGCGGCACCGCGACATTCAAGGTGAAGTGCGGATCGAACTGTTCCAGCGCGGCCTCGCCGTCGACGATGCCGCGCGGCTGCAGCTGCACGTGGGCGGCGTTGTTGACCAGCAGGTCGACCCCGCCGTACCGCGCCAGCGCGAGGTCGACCACCCGCTCGACCTCACCCGGCTGGGTGAGGTCGGCGCGGATCACGAACAGACGCGAATCATTCTCCGGCACCGGCTTTTCCGGCTCCAGCGGATCGACGAACCACTCCAGCTGGGACGGGGCGGCCGGGGTGCGGGTGTGGCAGACCGCGACGATGTCGTAGTCGGTGTAATAGGAGCGGCAAAACAGATCACCCAGGGTGCCACTGGCCCCGGTGAGCAAGCAGACCCGGCGGTCACCAGTAGACAATGTTGTCTCCTCCCCAGCGCTGTACCGCGTCCTCCTTGGTGCGGTGCACCCACATGACCACGCTGCTGCGGTCGCGCCGGTTGTTGCCCGCGAAGGTGTGCCAGGTCCGCGGCGTGACCTCGAACAGGATCAGCGAATTATCCAGCGGCGGAACCAGAGTCAGGTTCGGCATGGTCTCGCCCTCGGCGAGGTTGTCGTACAGCGCGGTCTCGCCGCCGTCGCCGGGCTGCCAGTCCGGATTGCCGAAGTAGAACAGCACGGCCACCGCGCGCACGTTCGCGCGCGCGGTCACGCCCGGCGGGTGTTCGCCGGTCTTGGTGTCCACCCCGTCTCCCGGCAGCCGCACCTCGTCCGGGCCGGGCGGGTCGCCCGGGAACCAGGCGGGATTGAGGTCGTTGTGCGGCCAGCCGTACGGTGCGCCCGGGGCGTGGTGATGCACCGACCCCTCGACGTCGCCCGTCGCGGTGACGCCCGCGACCCCCGCGACGAGGTCGTGCCATTCCCGCGAGGTGAACACCCCGAACGGGCCGTCGCGCAGCTCGGCGAGCCCGAGCCCGTCCGCGCTGTAGTTCGCGGCGACCCTGCCGAACCGGTCCACCTCTTCGCGCCGCACGCGGCTGAACTCTTCGGTCAGGCGCTGGTAGAACTCCGGCACGAACACGTCCCGGGCGTACACGTGCGGGAACGGCTGGGTGCGGCGGATCCAGCGCCGATGCGCGAACAGGTCCGCGAACCACTGCGGCACCGCGGGCGCCGCCTCCACGATCGACTCCGTTGTCACCAGCACTCCCTCCCGAACGAACCTCTGGCGATCATATGCCCGGTTCCGGACGGTGGCCGCCGGGTGTTCGTTTTGTGCGAAGGTCCGCGCCGGTACGGCCCCGGTGCCGGGAACCCCTCGTGTTCCGGCCGCCGCGACCGTGCGACTACGCGCTCGCCGCGACGGGCGCCCTGCTCTGCACCTGCGGGGCGAGGGCAGTCGGCGGTGCCACGGGCCGCGCGCCCGCGAGCCGGGACGCGAGGAAGGCGAGATAGGCGATGAAGCCGACCGAGCCGATCGGCCTGCTCTGCCGGAAGGTGATGGCGAGTCCGAGCGCCAGCTCGGTGAACCCGTTGCGATAGGTCCAGCGCCGGGTCGCGCGCGGAAACGCCCGCGCCGTCAGCGGGTCGAACGCGCGCGGGGCGGTGAAGTGGGCCGCCCCTGAGCCCGCGAGGCCGAGCCCGAAGGCGCGGGCCCGCACGCTGTCCGGTGGCCGCTGGATCTGTACCACCGGACGCGGTGTCGCTCTGCTCGTCGCGAGCGCTTTGCGCGCTTTGCGACGGCCGAGGATTTTGCGGCGCATGTCTCTCCTCTAGGTGCGAACGCTGAGCCTGCGGGTCCGGAAGAACTCGGCGAGGTCGTCGTTGGTGAACGAAGCGGGCCGTACGTCGTCGAGGTCGCCGGTGTAGGCGGCGGGCGTGGCCCCGGCCAACGTGGTGAAGGCGTAGTGGCCGAACGGGAAGTGCTTGTTGCCCCACCACATCTCCAAGTGCGTGCTGGGGCGGATGGGGGCCGGGTCGCCCTGGTAGTTGACGTAGTAGGTATTGGAGTCGGCGCACGCGTCCGACAGCCACATCGTCTGGGCGCCGCGCCGCACGCATTGCCGGTAGTACGCGTCGTGCGGTTCCTGTTTGATCTCCACGGCGGTGGCGCCGCGCCTGCGGGCCTCCTTGATCGCCCGGGCGGCATGCCTGCTCGTGCACTCGATCATCGCGAGGTAGGAGCCCGCCGCGAAGCCGTAGGGGCCGGTGATCAGGAACAGATTCGGGAACTTCGGCACCGTTACGCCCTGGTAGGCCTGGTAGTGCTCGCGATCCCAGAATTCGCCGAGGTCCAGGCCGTCGCGGCCGGTCAGCGGATACGGCGGGGTGAAACCCTTGTCCATCACCCGGAATCCGGTGGCGCACACCAGCACATCGGCTTTGCGTAGCACCCCGTCTGCCGTCACGACGCCGGTCTCGGTGACCTTCTCGATGCCGTCGGTGACCAGCTCCACGTGGTCTCTGGTGAAGGTCCGCAGATAGCGATTCGACACCGAGGGGCGCTTGCAACCGGGCGCGTAGTCCGGCGTAAGCCGTTCGGCCAGTTGGGCATTGCCCGGCAGTTGCGCTCGGTACAGCACGCCTCCGCCGCGCTGCGCGAGCTTGACCAGCCCGGGGATCCGGCTGTGGAAAACACCGATGCCGGAGATGCCGAAGTCGATACCGATGGTCACCGCCGCCCGCAACGTCCGGCGCAGCGGAGCCACGTTGACCATCAGGTTCTTCGCGAAGGCCGGGATCGGGAAATCGGGTTTGGGCGCCACCCAGATCGGGCGCCGCTGGAACACCGTGAGCTGCGCGGCGATATCGGCCAGCTCCGGAATCAGTTGCAGCGCCGTGGCTCCGGTGCCGATCACGGCGATCCGCTTACCCGCGTAGTCGTAGTCGTGATCCCACTGCGCCGTGTGCACGATCTTGCCGCCGAAGGTCTCGATGCCGTCGATCTCGGGCATTTTCGGTACCTCGAGGCCGCCGACGGCGCCGACCACGAAGCGCGACGTCACCTCCTGGCCGGTGTCGAGTTTGCCCCGCCACAGGTGGTTCGCCGCATCCCACTCGCCGCCGACCACCTTGGTGTTCAGCAGGATTCGTGGCCGCAGGCCGTACTTGTCGACCACCTGGTCGGCGTAGGCCTTGACCTCGGCGCCCGGCGCGAACATGCGCGACCACACCTTCGGCGGCTCATAGGAGAAGCTGTAATACACCGACGGAATATCCACCGCCACACCGGGATAGGTGTTCGCGTGCCAGGTACCGCCGATATCGCTGTTCTTGTCGACGATCAGGAAGTTGTGGATTCCCGCCTTGCGGAGCTCCACTCCCATGCCGATACCGCCGAAGCCGGCGCCGATGACGACGACCTCGAAGTCGGGGCGGGCCGGGCCCGAGTGCGCAGCTGCTGTCGACACAGTTACCTCCGTTGGTAGTGCTGAACACAACGGTAGCACTGTCCCAGACAGCTTGGCCAGGTTTGGCGTACGCACTGAAGTGCCCGCACCGAGGTGGTGCGGGCACTTCGAAGACGATGGTCAGCCGACCGACATCTGCCGGTCTTCCGCCTCGGCCCGGCGTTTGCGGACGGCGGCCAGATCCACCGGCCGGTTCGGATCGGGCGCCTCGATGGCCTCCAGTGCTTCGGCGAGCATCGGCAACCAGCGCAAGATCTCGTCGCGGAACGGTCCCTCGGTCTCCAGTTGGCTCAGCACCCCGACGAGGGTCAGCATCGAGCGGGCGAACGGGGTGAAGTAGGCGGGCATCGTCATCTCCCGCACGACGTTCGTCAGCCGCGGATTCGTGGTGCGTAGCACCTGTTTGCGCAACCACGGCGTGGTCATCCGGTAGGTCGAGTGCTTGAGCGGTTCGCTGCACGGCGAGACGGCTTTGAACAGCGCCTCACTGTCGAAGTTGCGTCCGGCGGCCACGAAGCCATGGCGGCGGGTCGCCGCTTCCAGTTCCACCGGGCCGCCGGTGGCGAAGGCCTTGAAGTAGTCGATCGTGAGTTCTTCGAAACCCTCCGGTGGCCAGGCGCAGCAGGCGCCGAAATCGACCACGCCGAGCCTGCCGTCCGGCAGCACGCGGAAATTGCCGGGGTGCGGGTCGGCGTAGAGCAACCCGTGCCGGCCCCAGCCGGAGGTGACGAAGCGCAGCATCAGCATGCCGACCCGGTCGCGTTCGGCCTGGGTGCCGGTGGCCACGATCTTGGTCACCGGGGTGCCCTCGACCCATTCGGTGATCAGCACGTCGCCGCGCTGGGCGACCACCTGCGGCACGGAGAAATCCGGATCGTCGGCGTAGGCGGCGGCGAAGGCGCGCTGGTATTCGGCCTCCGCCGCGTAGTCGAGTTCCTCGCGCACGCAATCGCAGATCGCCTCGGTGACCGCCTTGACGTCGGCGCCGGGCAGGAAGACGGTGGCCAGCAGCGAGATCCGGCGCAACTGTTCGAGGTCGCCCTCCACGGCCTGCCGGCCGCCGGGGTACATCACCTTGACCGCGACCTGTCTGCCGTCGTGCCAGACCGCCCGGTGCACCTGGCCGAGCGAGGCGGCCGCGGCCCGGCGATCGTCGAACTCCTGGAAGTGCCACCGCCAGTTCTCGCCCATGCTCGCCGCGATGGCCGCGTGCACGGTCTTCGGCAGCATCGCGGGCGCCGAATCCTGCAGCTGGCTCAGCGCGATCCGATACGGCTCGGCGATCTCCGGCGGCAGCGCCAGCTCGTAGATGGCCAGCAGCTGGCCGAGTTTCGCGGCGCAGCCCTTCAGCTCCCCGAGTACCTCGAACATGTGTTGCGCGGTGCGCAATTGGATGTCTCGATTGACTTCTTCGGCCGATCTGCCGAGGGCGCGCTTGCCGACGCCCGCGGCCTGCCGTCCGGCGAAGGCCACCGGCAATGCGGCGAGCTTGGCATTGCGAATAGCGGCGCGAACTGGCGGTTTGCCATCGGGCCTTGCTGTGAACAGGCGTGTACGCCGTTCCGTGGAACTCATGTCAGAACTGTCGCCGCTGCGCCGGATTGCCATGACTCACCTCACACTGTGCGCGGACCAGTGTCGCATACGTGCAGTCTGGCAGAGTAGGCCTTAGACTGTCTGGGACGTATTCGAACGTAGTCGAAAGGTGACTTCGATGGGAGCCCAGACGGTAGTCGCGGACGTTGCCGATGAGTTGGCACGCCGGGTTGCCGCGGGGGAGTATCAGCCGGGGGACCTGATGCCGTCGGTGCGGCAGGTGGCCGAGGAATTCGACATGAACCGGGCCACCGCGCAACTGACGCTGGGGCGGCTGGAGTCGAACGGCTTCGTCGAGGCGCGCCGCGGCAAGGGTTTCACCATCCGCGATGTCCGCGAGGCGGGCGGGGTGGATGTGTACCGGCAGCTGTTCCGTTTTTCCGTGGCCACGCCCGAGGTCGCGAGCGAGATGTTCCGCGACATCGTCGAGGTCGAGCGCGGCATCGTGATGGAGACGTTGCTGGCCTACACTGGCAGCGCCCAGGAGATCGATCCGGCGCTGCTGAAGGCCGAGATCGACAAGCTCGAAACGCTCGCCCGCCAGGACGCGCCGGACCTGCGCGAGATCCTCGCGATCGAGGTCGCCCTGGTGCGCAGGCTGCTCACCGCGCTCGGACTGTCCATGCAGCGCGCGATCCTGAACTCGATCGGCGAGATGGTGCTCGAGGTGCCCGAAGCGGTCGAGGCGTTCTTCGCCGGCGCGCCGGACCTGCACGTGCTGGTCTGGCGGGCGCTCGCGGCGGTGTGGGATTCCGGGTCCGGACCGTCCGACGCGCAGGTCGCGTTGTTCGAGGATTTGTTCGGGATGTACCACGAGCGGGTGGTGCTGCGCTTCGACGAACTCGTCGGCGTAACCGACGGACAGGCCGGCGAGGATCACGCGGCCACCGCCTGAACAAACCTCGTTTCCGGGTGATTGACCCTCTGTCTCAGACAGAATAGGGTGAAGATCACGCAGCGAAGCGAGGTAACCATGGCAGGCAGTAGGCGTACGGGGTTGGCACGGTCGGCGAAACTGGCCAAGCTGCCTATGAGCATCATGGCCCGCCGGGTCACCGCGACCGGTCGCGCGATGATGACCGGCGCGTCTCGTGGCGAGCTGGACGACGAGCTCATCGATAAGGCCGCCGACCAGGTGTTCGCCGTGCTCGGTGAGCTCAAGGGCGGCGCGATGAAACTCGGTCAGGCGCTGAGCGTGGCCGAGGCGAGCATCCCGCCCCGGTTCGCCGATCGCTATCGCGAGGCGCTCACCCGGCTGCAATCACAAGCCCCGCCGATGCCGACCGGCGCGGTGCATCGGATGCTCGCCGAGCAACTCGGCACCCGCTGGCGGGAGCGATTCACCAGCTTCGACGATCAACCGGTCGCGGCCGCCAGCATCGGGCAGGTCCACCGCGCGGTCTGGCGGGACGGACGCGACGTCGCGGTCAAGGTCCAGTACCCCGGCGCCGACACCGCCCTGCTGTCGGACCTCAAGATGCTCCAGATGTTCTCCGGCGCTTTCGGTCTCATGATGCCGGGCGCGGACACCAAAGCGCTGATCGCCGAGTTCATCGACCGCACGGCTGACGAACTCGACTACCGGATCGAGGCGGATCATCAGCGCCGCTTCGCCAAGGAGTTCGCCGGCGACCCGGACTTCCAGGTGCCGCGGGTGATCGCGAGCGCGCCGAAAGTGCTGGTCTCGGAATGGCTGCAAGCCACCCCGCTGTCCGCGATCATCGCGAACGGCACCAAGGCGCAGCGCGATCGGGCGGGCGCACTGCTGGTGGAGTTTTCCCTGTCCGCGCCGGTGCGGGTCGGCTACCTGCACTGCGATCCACATCCCGGCAACTTTCAGCTGCTCGACGACGGCCGCCTGGGCGTCATCGACTTCGGCGCGTCTATCGCGCTGCCCGAGGGCATCCCCGCGGTGATCGGCGAGCTGGCCCGCTGTGCCGTGCAGCAGGACTACGACCAGCTGGTACTCGTCATGCGGGACAACGGTTTCGTGCGCCCCGGGCACGCGCTCGAGCTCGGCCCGATCGAACGGCTGGTCGCGCCGATCGTCGCGCAGATCAACGGCGACAGTGTGCACATCAGCCGCGAACTGTTGCAGGGCCACACCGCGCGCGCTCTCGATATGAAGAACGTGTCGCTGGTCAACACCCGGGCGGTGAAGGCGCCCACCGAGATTCCCGAACTGGCCATGCTGGGCCGGGTGTTCGCCGGTGTGGTGGGGGTCTGCGCGCAACTCGATGCCGAGGGGCCGTTCCTCGAGTCGGTTGCGCGCTGGCTACCCGGATTCGCAGCGGACGGTGCGGCGGCCTGACCGGTTCGGGCGGTGGTGGGTACCCAGTTTTTCGCGGTCCGTTCGTGCTCCCCAGAGGACTCAGGCATTATTGTCTGAGACAATTTGGGCAAGAGCATGAAACTGGTCCCTGGGAAGCGGGGACGCGCTGTTTCCGCGCAGACGAGCCGACGGGCAAGTGGGCAGTAGTCTCCTTTGACCACACCATATTTCGGTCGGCTACAGCCTCCCGCGATCGAGGCGCGTTGCTCGAATAGTTGGTATCGAACAGCTTTCGCGCTGGTAACCGCCCCCTTCTGGTGGATCGTGGCGGTGCTGCTCGGGTATCCATGACCGTCGGCGTGCGCGGACAGCGGGCGGGAGATGTTGGCGCCAGGCGAATCCGACGCTACAGGGAGGCCATCGAGCACGACGTCACCGGCGGCCGCCGATCGCGTTCTCATGGGCGGTGTAGCGATCATAGGGAGCGAAATCGGCGACTTTGTCCAACCCAGACAGTCTGCTGAGGTGCGCCTCGCGGACCGCCGCAAGCGCCGCGAAGGCGGCGGGCGCAACGCTCAGCGATTGCCGACGGTGACCGCGGCGAGCACGAGCGCCGCCACGATCAGGGTCGCGAGAACAGCCAGGATCAACAGGTTTCGGCCGGAGGGCGTGTCCGTGCGGACCAGGTTCGGGCATTCGATCGAGGGGTGTGCCGCATCGGCACAGCGACGATTGGCGCACGGGTACATGCCGAACCTCCGGAAGAAATCAGATCCGAGTGCTTAGCCCACGCAGGCTCCAGCGCGCCACCGGACGGGCCAGTGGCACGAAGAGTTGCAGCGGCAACAGCGCGCCGAAGCGCGGCTGCACCGCGAGCGTCCACGTGAGAGTCGTGTCACCGGAACCGTTTCCGTGAAGCTCGTATTCCTCGGTGATCGACTTCATGACAAACGGTACCGAGGACTTCGTCGCGGTCAACGCGAGCCTATGGCCTTCCTCCCTGGCGATCACCTGCTCCTCCCCCGCGACCAGCAGGCCGTCGAACACGCGCGTGGTGCCGACGCCCCGGTTGTCGTCGCGGTAGCGCATGCCGTTGACCAGCGGCAACCAGGAGAACAAGCCGTTGGTGTCCAGCGCCGCCCACACTCGCTCGCGCGGTGCGTCGAAGGTGTGCTCCGCGGTGACGACAAAGGCCGCTTTGTCATCGACGAAGCCGCGCAACGCCTTTGCGGGCACCGGCTTGATCGGGTTGCCGCCACCGGCGAGCAGCGCCTTGGCCCACCGGCGGGACACGATGAGCGCCACCAGCCCGGCGAGCGCGCCGACGACGAGCACGATGGCGACGATGGTGAGAAGCTTTGTCATCCGGACACTCCCAGTGCTGTGCTGGCGAATATGGCGGCCCGCCAGGCGCAATCCCCTGCGCGCTTCGGCAGCGAGCGCGTGGCCCAGAGCGTACACTGTCTCAGACAGTAGTGTGGATGTGGTGTGGGCTGTTCGACGTCGCGTTGCGGACAAGACACCCGGCGAGGTACTCGTACAGGCGTACCGTTTTTCTCATGACCGTCGCATTCGAGCCGCTGCCCGCGATCCCGCTGGAATCCTGGCGGCCGACCAAAGAGACCCTGCACCGGTTCGCTCAGGTCGTCGGCAAGGTGGCGCTGGCCGCTGGCATTCGGCGCAACCACTGGTGGCATATGACATATCGGCTCACCGCCCGCGGCTGGACCACGGTGCCGCTGGGCTCCGCGCGTTCCGGGCCGGTGTTCACCTGCGCGTTCGACTTCTTCGATCACGTGCTGCGGATCGCGACCGATCAGGGCGCCGAAGCCGAGATCGATCTGGTCGACCAGTCCGTCGCCACGTTCTACGGCGCGGTGCGCAACGGCCTGCGCGACCTCGACGTGAATGTCACACTGGCGCACCCCTACCCGTTCGACCTGCCGGACGCGCGACGGCCGTTCGAGGACGACGACGAGCACCGCCACTACGACCCGGACAAGGTGCGCCACGCGTTCCGGGTGCAGGGTCAGGTGGGCCGGGTGCTCGAGGAGTTCAGCGCCACCTATTCGGGCAAGATCAGCCCGGTCCAGCTGTTCTGGCACACCTTCGACATCGCCGTGCAGCGGTTCTCGCCGCGCCATGTCGAGCTGCCCGACTCGGTGGATTCGGTGACCCGCGAGGCCTATTCGCGCGAGGTGATCAGCTCCGGGTTCTGGTTCGGCGACGACAAGGTGCCCGAGCCGACCTTCTACAGCTACACCGCGCCCGAACCCGCCGGGCTGGCCGAGCGGGCGCTGACCCCGAACGGCGCCCGCTGGGTCGCCTCCGGCGCCGGGCACTCGGCCTACTACGCCTACGACGAAGCCCGCGCGGCGGCCGATCCGGTCGGCGCCGCGCTCGAGTTCTTCCAGTCCGTCTACGCGAACGGGGCGGAGCTGGCCGGGTGGGACACCGACCAGCTCACCTGCTGGGGCGGCATTACCGACCCGGTGCTGCGCGAAAAGGGCTGGCCGGAATGGCCGGAGTGATCAGCCGTTGAGTTTGCTGAGGCGATCGCACGCCTCGACGTACTCCTCGATCAGCCGGCCGACCACGTCGGCGGAGCGTTCGACCCGCTGCATCATGCCGACCACCTGGCCGACCGGATTGAAGTTCACGTCCTTCGCCGCCTCCGGGTAGCGGTGCCCGCGCTTGACGCCGTCCAGCGCCACCATCATCTGCAACGGCATGGGCAGCGGGTCGGGGGTGTCGGCCTGCTCCCAGGCGTCGGTCCAGTCGTTGCGCAGCATGCGGCACGGCTTGCCGGTCCACGACCGGGAACGCACGGTGTCGTGGCTGGTGGCGTCGATGTAGGTCTGCATCTGCGCGGGCGGCACGTTGGCCTCCTCGACGGTGAGCCAGAGCGATCCGGTCCACGCGCCCTGGGCGCCCATCGCCAGCGCCGCCGCGACCTGGCGGCCGTTGCCGATCCCGCCCGCGGCCAGCACCGGCAGATCGCCGACGGCATCGATCACCTGCGGCCACAACACCAGTGACGAGATCTCGCCGCAGTGCCCGCCGCCCTCGGTGCCCTGGCAGACCACGAAGTCCAGGCCCGCGTTCTTGTGGTTGAGCGCGTGCTTGACCGAACCGCAGAGCGCTCCGATCAGCCGGCCCGAATCCTGCACCTGCTTGATCACGTCGTCCGGCGGCGTGCCGAGGGCGTTGGCGACCAGCTTGGCCTTCGGATGCCGCAGGATCACTTCCACCTGCGGGGCGGCGGTGGTCGCCGTCCAGCCGAGCAACTGGTTGTGCCGTTCGCCGTCGGGCAGTTGCGGGACGCCGTGGTCGGCCAGGATCTTCTCGGCGAAATCGCGGTGACCGTGCGGCACCAGCTCCGCGAGCTTGGCCTCGAGTTCCTCGGGGGTGAGGCCGTCGATGCCCTGGCCCTCGTATTTGCTAGGGATGACCAGGTCGACGCCGTACACGCCGTGCACGTGCTCGTCCAGCCAGGCCAGTTCGACCTCGAGTTCCTCGGCGGTGAAGCCGACCGCACCGAGCACGCCGAGCCCGCCGGCATTGCTGACTGCGGCCGCCACGTCGCGGCAGTGGGTGAACGCGAAGATCGGGAATTCGATCCCGAGCCGCTCGCAGATTTCGGTACGCATGGCGTGCTGGTCTCCCTCGCCGAAGCGTCGCGGCGAACGACGCACAGCTGTCCTAGAACGAGTTACATGATTGTCCGCAGTGGGTGCCGGTCCGTCGCCGGACTCCGACTCGCCGATTGGCCGCGAACCGCAGATATCGCCATGACACGGCCGCGGCTTCCTCGACGGGTCGGTGCACCATCACTCGACAGTAACACGTTCTAGTTTTGCTCGGAATGGGTCTTTCAGACGGCGGCTTCCTCCAACTCGGTCAGCGCGTGCTCCAGGTGGTCGAGCAGGCGCGGGAGTTCCGGCACGGTGCGGCGGCAGCCCACCACGCCGAAGTCGAGGTGGTCCGCGGTGGTGGTCAGGGTGAGGTTCACCGCCTGGCCGTCGAACGGGATCGACATCGGATAGGTCGCGTCCAAGCGGGCGCCGTTCCAGTACATCGGTTCCCGCTGACCGGGCACATTCGAGATCACGATGTTGAACGCCGGTGTGGTCAGCGGCATGAGCCCGGGCAGCAGGCTCAGGGCGAGCGGGCTGAGCATCAGCGCCGACAGCGCCATGGTCTGCGTGCGGGACAGCGAACTGTAGACATCCTTGCTCTTGCGCATGGATTCGCTCACCACGCGCAGCCGCTCCAGCGGGTCGGCGATATCGGTGGCGAGATTGCACAGCACCGCGCCGACCTTCACGCCGTTGGTCTCGGTGTCGTCGGCCGAGCGCAGCGACATCGGCACCATCGCGATCAACGGCTTGTCCGGCAACGCATCCCGCTCGGCGAGGTAGGACCGCAGCGCGCCGGACGACATGGTCAGCACCACGTCGTTGACGGTCGACCCGGTCGCCTTCTTGACCTGTTTGATCCGTTCCAGCGGCACCGACCGGACCGCGGTGCGGCGGGCGCCGCCGATCGGCACGTTGAACATCGTGCGGGGCGCCTCGAACGGCAACGTCAGCTGCTGCTGCAGTAGGGCCTGGCGCGCCACCCGGACCATCGCGGCACCGGATCCCGCGGCGGACAACAGATTTCGTGCCGCGCCACGCAGTCCACCGGCTGCACCGGTGTTCTCCCGGCGTGGACGTTTCGGCAGATTCCACGGCACCCGCGGCTGCGCGTCGGCCGGGTCGCCGGTCAGCGTGCGCTGCAGGACGCGCTGCGCGGAGACGCCATCGATCAAGGCGTGGTGCATCTTCGAGTACACCGCGAAGCGGCCGTCCGCGAGACCCTCGATCAGGTAGATCTCCCACAGCGGACGATGCCGGTCGAGCAGCGTGCTGTGCAGCCCGGACGCGAGTTCGACCAGCTGGTCGATCCGGCCCGGGCTCGGTAGCGCGAGCCGGCGCAGGTGATATCCCAGTTCCACGTCCTCGGCCCGGCTCCAGGCCATTTGCGGGGCGCCGAACAGGGTGGCCGGGTGTTTGCGGAAGGTCGAGTCGATTTCCTTGGCCGCCGACAACTTTTCGTACGTGAGCCGGGCGAAATCGGGTCCGGCGTCCTCGGGCGCTTCGAAGAGTTGCAGCGAGCCGACGTGCATCGGGTGTTCCCGCGATTCGGCGAGCAAGAAGACGGCATCGACCGGTGCGATGAGTTCCATGGTTGGTCGCCCCCTGACGACAGTGGTGTGGGTTGCAATCGAATCGACCACATTGTCGGGTGGGCCACGCGCAGCCATGAATCCTGCGCGACATCACCAAAATACCTGGTCCGGCCGATGCCTGCGCGGCTATTGACGAAGCTTTACCGCCAGCAGGCAACCCTCCGGGAAGCGTTCGTCCGGATCCGGCTGCCGGATCAGCCGGGCGCGGACCTCGAACCCGGCCTCGCGCAGCAACTCGGCCATCCGCTCGGGCGACCAGCGGTAGGCGCGAGCCACTTTGTGGTCGAACGCTGTCACGGCCTCGGTTCCGTCGAACGCCTGGAAAGCCAACAGCGCGTGTCCTTCTGGTTCGAGTACCCGATAGAACTCGTTCAACACCCCCGGCACGCGTTCGGGCGGCAAGTGGATGAGCGAATACCAGGCGAGGATGCCGCCGAGCGAGTTGTCGGCCAGCGCCAACCGCTCCATCGAACCCACCTCGAAGGACAGCTGCGGGTATTGCCTGCGGGCGATGCGGATCATCTCCGGCGACAGGTCGATGCCGCGGACGTCGACGCCGAGTCCGGCCAGGTGCGTCGTCAATCGCCCTGGCCCACAACCGATATCGGCGACAGGACCGCGCACGAGTTCCGCGAAGACGCCCAGTATCGCGCGATCGAACGGCTTGCCCGCGAGATGGTTCTTGGCGAATTCGGTGTACAGCTCGGCCATCTCGTCGTAGGACGCGCGGGTGACGGCTACATCGGATGCGTTCGGATGATCAACCACCGCATCATCATTCACCCGCGCACCGACAGGTCCGGTTGCTGGTCCGGCGGGCGCTCCGGCAACTGCGCGGCCGCTTCGGGGGCGGCGGGCGAACAGGTCAGCGCGTCCTCGTGTACTTCCCGGCTGCGCGCGGTACCGAGGATGGAACCCAGGATCACCAGCGGGAAGCCGATCGCCATGCCCGCGGTCAGCGGTTCGCCGAGCGCGCTCACCCCGAGCACGATGGCCACCGCGGGGTTGATGTAGGTGATCACGGTCGCGCGGGCCGGGCCGACCTCCGAGATCAGCGCGAAGAACAACAGGAACGCCGCGGCGGTGCACACCAGCGCGAGGCCGAGCACCGAGAGGGTGGCATCGGCGGGATAGCTTGCCGGCCTGCGCAATACCGCGAACGGCGCGTAGACCACGGCGGCGATCAGCAGCGAGGCGGTCACCACGCCGAGCGGGGGCAGATCGGCCAGCGATCGATTGATCACGATCGGGCCGAGCGCATAACCGACGGTGGTCAGCGCGATCGCGCCGATGGCGGCCGGATCGGACAGGTCGATGTCGAGACCGACCAGCGCGGCCACGCCCGCGAATCCGACCATCAGCCCGGTGACCCGGCGCCGGTCGAACCGGTCGTGGCCGAGCTTGGTCACGATCACCACCGCGATCAACGGGACCGCGGCGATCAACAGGCCAACGGTCGAACTGTTGAGCGTGGTCTCGGCGAAGCCGATGAACAGCCACGGTCCGACGATCTCCACCACGGTGTACAGCAGCAACGGCCGCCACCGCTTGAACACCGGCCCGAGGGCCTTGGTGTACCACGCGATCGGCAACAGGACGAGCGCGCCGATCAGGGTGCGGCCGAATGCCACCACCACCGGATCGAAATCGTCCACCGCGATCCGGATCATCGCGTACGGCACGCCCCAGATCACGCCCATCGCGAGGAACAGTGCCCACCCGCGCTGCGTCATCGCCCGACCTCCGGCGGACACGGCACGTTCTGGCGGGTTCGAATTACTGGCATGCGGCACTCGCTTTCGATCGAACGCGAGCTTATACAGGAGATCGGATCATCCGACAGATCCACTTCGCGATGCGCAGACCAGGCCACTTGCCCCGAAATATCGGGGCATCGGCGTCTTTCGGCCACCCGCGTGCGGTGGTCCATGCCCGGCCGCGCAGGCGGGGTCATAGTGGATTCCATTGCAGCACAGCGGTACCGGCAAAGGCGAACGGCGCCACCGGAACTCCGGTGACGCCGTTCGCCTGGTGCGAGCCGAACTCAGTTGGCCGGTGCCACGGTGCTCGTAGTGGCCGGAGCCACGGTGCTCGTGGCGGTGGGCGCGGCGGATTCCGTGGTGCTGGTCGCCGACGGGGCCGGCTTGGTGGTGTCGATCGGCGCGGCGATCTCGGACGGGGCCGAGGTGGTCGTCGTGGCCGGCGGGGTGGTGGTCGTGGACGGCGCCGGCGTGGTGGTCGGGGCCGTGGTGGACGGCGTCGTGCTGACCGTGGGCGCGGCGCTGGTGCTGGTCGGCGCCGCGGTCGTGCTGGTCGGCGCGGCCTTGCTGGTGCTGGTGGCCGCGGCCGCCCTGTACACCGCTTCCACGTCCGCCTGCTCCGGCTTGGCGTTCTTGTCGATCTTCTTGCCCTCCTGCGCCTGCTTGGCCAGGTGGGTGATCCACGCCGCCGCGTATTCGGCGGAGGTCAGCGGCTTGCCGTTGGCGGGGTCGGCGTCCTTCCAGTAGTCGAAGTGGTGGCCGGTGTGGTTCGGGCCGAGGGTGAGCTTGTACGGATCACTCATCACCACCGGAATGGTGTTCTGGTTCGTCACGATGAGACCGATGATCTCGTTCAGGATCTTCTGCGGCAGGTACGCCAGCGGCGACATGTCGTCGGCCGCGATCGCATCGGCCTTCGCCGGGGTCGTGGCCGGCGGCTGGCCCGGCTTGTAGGCGGGATCGGACACCTTCAACAGCACCTGGAGGAAGGTCTCGTCGCTCTTCATCCAGTTCGGGTTCGCGGCGATATCGGCGAACGCGGTCATCGCGATCCGGCCGAGCACGACGGCGACATCCTGGCCGGTGGCCGGGGTCAGCCCGTCTCGTTCGAGCGCGTCGACATTGATCTGCCTGCCCACGTTGACCACCAGCTGCAACAGCGAAATGTTTTCCGGCGCCGAACAAGTCAGGTCGCCGTCGGAGCAGAACGAAGCGATCTTGCCGTTCAGTTTGCCGAAATCACCGCTGGTGCCGGGCAACGCGCCCTTGCCCGGTACGGGATTCTTGCCGTTCTGATACTTCTGGTCGAAGCCGTCGGGGTTGCCGAACGGATCCTTCGCGCCGGGGAACGGTCCGTCGCCCGCGCTGCGGCCCGCGTCGGCGAGGATCACGACGCCGAGGACATCGTCGGGATCGACGATCCCGTACGCGCCGTCCTGGCCCGCCTCCTGGTGGCCGATCTTCTGGGCGACGCGACGCACGACATCGGCGCCCTCGCTGTAGCCCACGATCGAGAACTTGGTGTCCGGGCAGGCCTTCGAGATCTCGCGCATCACCTGTTCGGTGTTCGCGGCGCCGGCGTTGACCGCGTCCTCGTAGGTGGCCATGTTCGCCGGATAGGCGATGTACACCGCGGCGTAGGAGCCGGGCTCCACCTGCCCGTTCGGCGCGTTGACCACCGGATCGACCCACTCGCTGTTGTGGTCCCCGGCCATCGCGGCGGGCAGTTCCTTGCCGTCCGCGCCGACGAGCAGCTTCGTGGTTCCCGCCACCGGAGTGTCGTTGCGTCCGGCCACCGAAACCGTCACCATGTCATGACACTCGGTCACCGACGTCGTGAGCTGCGTATCCCTGGTCTGTGGCGACGACGTCAATGCGAACGTGGCGGCCACCGCCGCCGCCACGCCCAGCACCGCGGGCGCCGCGACCGCCGAGGCGATCCGGTGTCGCGCGAAGAACTCGCGAAAAGCCATGTCCCTATCCCCAATCCATTACCGACAAGGTGACGGACAAGGCCCCCCCGAGGGCCATGCGTCACCGAAGACGTCGTGGCCGGAGTGCCGAGTGTTACTGGGTGGAATGGTCGCGGGCAGTGTGGAATCGGACACGTAGGGCGCTATTCCCCTTGACAACCAATCGGGTTCGACCGGATCTAGCTGGTCTTATAGCCAATGAGCATGTCCGATGCGACGGTTCGTGATCGATCCATGCCCCTATAAATGAGGTATCCAGTCGGTCGGAACGGAACCATTTCTCGAAATGCGGCGGTAGTTCAGGTGTGGCTTCACTTGATGCATCCGGAATTCGGCCGACCGGATTTCGCGGACCGCCTCAACTCTGCGTGCAGGTAATCGCGGCCAGTACCTCGCGCAGTGCCGATTCGGCGTCCGGCCGGGTCGCCCACCGCGCGCCGATATGCCCGTCGGGTCGCACGAGCAGCGCGCCGTCGGTCCCCAGCCCCCAGCGGTCGGCATGCGCGCCGGCGAGGGTCTCGATGCGCAACGGCCACGGCAGCGCGGGTTGCTGCCACTCGTCCGGCGCCGGGGTGAGCAGCGTGAACCAGGCGCCGAGCAGGTCCAGCGTGGACCGGCCGTCCGCGAGCCACAGATGCGGCATGCGATGGCCCGGCAGTGCGGTGGGTACGTACTCCGTTCCCATGTCGCTCGATTCCGCTGCCGCGGTGTCGGTGGTGTGCACGGCGGCAGAGCGATAGCTGACGCCCAGCACCAGCCCCATCTGCGCGAAATACTGTTCGGACCAAGGCAGTTCGATCTTCGCCGGGGAGTTGCCGGGTCGCGGGTCGCGGCGACCGTGCTGCACCTGGAGCATGAGCCGGGTGTTCTCCACGGCCTGCCGCAGGGTCCGGTGGGCCACCGGCAGGCGCTCGATCTCGTAGGTGTCCAACAGCTTCGGGCCCGCCCACCCGCGCAGCACCCCCGCCAGCTTCCAGCAGAGGTTGTGCACGTCGGCGACGCCGGTGTTCATGCCGAGGCCGCCGACGATGGGCAGTGCGTGCGCGGCGTCACCGGCGAGCAGTACCCGGCCGGCGCGGAAGCGTTCGGCCACATGGGCGTTCATCTCCCAGTGCTGCACCCGCAGCACCTCGGCCGGCACCTGCGGGCCGAGCGCGTTCGCGAGCAGGGCGGGCCAATCGGCGTCGACGACGTCGTCGGGTGTCGGCACGAACCACAGCCAACCGCCCTCGGGGTAGAGCGGAGCGAAGGATCCCTGCATAGTGAAGTAGACCCCGGCGGGCTGCTCGGCCCGCCAGCGCGGCAGGTCCGCGTCGAAGACCACCGAGGTGGCGCGGCTCAGTACCCCCGGCCCTGTGGTGCCGATGGCAAGACCTTGCCGGACAGCGGAATTCGCGCCGTCCGCACCGATCGCATAACGGGCGCGGACCTCGGTCGTCGCCCCGCTGCTCCGATCGATCAGCGACGCCACGACGCCCTCGGCGGTCTCGGCCAGATCGACGGCCTCGACCTCGAAGCGCACCGGGGTGCTCGCCGCCCCGAGCAGGGTCGGCTCCAAACGATCCTGCGAACTGAGCACGCCGAGCACCGGACTCGCCGCGATCGGCGCGTCCACCCCGACCATCGCCGCCGAGGCGAAGTCCTTGTCCAGCAACCGATCCCGGAAGCGGATGCGCCCGTACTCCGGCGGGAAGGCGCGGGCGGTGATCGTCTCGGCGATGCCGAGCCCGCGAAAGATCTCCATCGTTCGGGCGTTGATCAGCCGCGACCTGGGAAACGGGGAGAGTTCGCGGCGCTTCTCGACCACCAGCGTGCGCACCCCCCAGCGTTGCAGCAGGGCACGGGCCGTCAGCCCGACCGGCCCGCCGCCGACGATCAACACCTCGATCTCGAGCATCTCCGAACTCCTCCCGACTCGTCCGGCGTCGCCGCCACAGACCACTGTGCCGCAGGGCCGTCTCACGCCGGTTGCACCGAGGTTTCACCAGCTCGAGCGGGTAGTGACGGGCCGGTCGGGCCGGCCTTCGCCGCAGGCCCGCCCGGTGCCGAACTCGGCTGCGGCCGCCGTCGGCGGTGGTGTAGATTCGCACGGCCGACGGCATCCGATCTGCAGCGGATGCGCTCCCGCGGTGGCGTCGCCGGCAGCTCGCGCTTCAGGCGAAATTTGCCGGGTTTACGGAGTTACAAACGCGATACGCTCCAGTCACAGACAATAAGTATGGTCAGGTCATCACCTGACCGCGAACAACGTTGTCCGAGTGCATGTTTAGTCGAGATAAGAAGACTGGGCGGTCGGCTTTTGCTGCCGAGCGCTCCCTTGTGATGTGGTCCTCTGAGCGAGAGAGAAAGGCTGCGATCCATGAGAATCCAGCCACGGCGGCAGATTCTGAATGTGTGGAGTTCCCTGCTGGCGGCCTGCTACCGAGACGATACCTGGATGTGGGGCGGGCGGGACGGCTCGAACTCCATCAGTGACGCAGAACAACTGCTGTGCCTGCTCTACCCCGCTACCCAGATCACCAGCTTCGCGCTGCACAACCCCGACCAGATCGCCGACGACGTCCGAGCCACGCTGAAACCGTTCGGCCGGGAACGCCGCATCGGCTTGAAGATCGTCGAGATCCTGGACGACTACCTGCGCCGCTACGAGCGCGACGAGGAGCCGGTCTTCTCCGCGGGCAGCTACCTGCGTGCGGGCGCGGGCGAGCAAGCGTCGGAGAAGCAGCGAGAAGTCGACGTGGTCGACTCCTATTCGATGTCGCTGTCGCTCTGCCTGGCCGGACTGCAATACCTTCGCGCCCTGCGCGATCCGACCGGTGGCGGCGATCAGCCGCGGCTGGAGATCCTGATCAAGCCGGTCGAGGAGCGGCTCAGGAAGCGGCTCACCGCCGCCATGATCGGCCTGGTCCGCAGTTTCGTCGTGCAATCGGTGGACCCCGAGACCGACCGTGGTCTCGCGATGCTCAGCATGTTCAACCAAACTGGCGCGGAATCGGATTCGGTGGTGAGCGGCGTCGCGAAGCGGCTCGAACGCGTCCGCGGCCGACTGCTGCGAGATGTCACGCTGAACAAGACCCCGCAGGCCGACCTGGAAAGCCCCGCGCTGATGTTCGAGTGCGGCTGGAGCTGGGGCGTGGTCAAGGGCGCCGAGGTCATCGACTTCGTCGATGTGCCGACCGCCAAATCGGACGGCTACGCGATCGGGCAGCCCTACCTGTATTTCACCATCACCGCCTTGGACGGCATCAACGACTTGACCCAGCCGCGCACCCGCGAGCTGGACCTGCTCGACGCCGACCAGCGACGCCTGGCCGACGCGCTGCAACTGCGCTGGGATCTCGCGCAGCGGTATTGGTCGGCCATGGCCCGGTACGGCGACGGCGACTGGCCGCTCGAGGACATTCCCTGGCGGACCTCCGACGGCGAGGAGTCCGACTATTTCAGTCTTTGCGTCTCCGGCCTGCTGATCCAGGACCTGATCGCCCGCGAAGCCGACGACGACGACCTCACCAGGGCCACCAAGATTTTCGACGAGCTGGCCCGCCGCGGCCGGATCACCCGCAGACTCACCGAGCAAGATCCCGCACGAGCCCTGCATATTCCGGGCGTGCTGCTGACCCTGCAGGGCATCGAGGCCATCGACGACGGACCGGTACTGGCCTGGTCGGTCTCGGACTACGGCCCGATGTTGCTGAAGCGCATCCTGCAGGCGGCGCAGCTGTCGCGCACCCTGTCGACGCGCAGGCAGCTGCTGGAACTGGCGCAGGCGACCATGGATCACCTGGAGCGGCGCGCGTTTCCGGCCGGGCAGGCCAAGGGCCTGTGGGACGATGCGGCGCGCGTGTTCGCCGAGCCGTCGCCGACCGGCGAGCCGGTCGAGCCCGTTGCGGATCGGGTGCAGGAACCCTCCTGGTATTTCACCGAACGCATCATCGAGTGCCTGGTCGTCGCCGAGGCGTCGTACCAGAATCCGCCGTTCCGGTCCCCCACCTCGGTGACGCGGGCGCTGGAATTGCTCGACGAAGCCGATCACCTGCTCAATCAGCGCTTCCTCGACCTCAGCGAGAAGGACAACACGCCGAATCGCCGGGCACTGGAGAACATCGAGAAAAACCTTTTGCGCGCCAGCGTTTTGATCGACGAGCGGCCCGCGACGGCGTTCAGCCTCTGCGATCAGGCGCTGCGTGAGCTGGACGCGCTGGAAGTGGCCAGCCTCGATGCCAGGAGAGGTGAGTAGCTTGAGCGATTCCGTCCTGGTTTTCTCGACCTCCGACAAGGGTGGCACCGGCCGCTCGGTGACCAGCTGTAATCTCGCCTATCGACTGAGCGCGAAGGACTACCGAGTCGCCTATCTCGATTTCGATTTCGGCTCGCCCACCTCGGGCGCGTTGTTCGAAATCGAGAAGATGGATCGCGGCGTGGTCGAGGGAAACGGCCTGCATCAGTATTTTACCGGCGCGGTGAACCCGCCGGTCCGCTACGATATTCGGTCGCAGACCAATCGCGAGAACCTGCGTGCCATAAGGCATCCGTACGAGCTGACGCTGTTCCCCGGCGATCGCGGCGGCGGTGAATTCGCGGCCACCGAGCAGGTAGTGAAGAAATGCATCGAATTGATGGTGATCTGCCAGCAAGAATTCGATGTGATATTCGTCGACCTCAGCTCGGGCCGGTCGGCGGCCCTGGAAATCGTGTTGCGCGCCACGGCGGCCGAGCCGCTGCAGGCGGTCGAGTCGCGCTGGCTGGTTTTCCACCGGTGGACGCGCCAGCATATTCTGGCCGCGAACGGGCTGGTGCACGGCCCGAACGGCCTGTTGGAGACGGGTACGAGTTGCGGGCACGACGCGGGCCGGCTGCTGGACTCGGTCCGTTACGTCCGCACCGCGGTGCCGGACACGAACGAGGGTGAAGGCGACAAGGACCGCGGGCCCCAGTGGGCCTGGTTACGCGAACAGAACAGGGCGCTGGAATATCTGGCGCAAAGAAATCAGCTCGGCGAGAGCGTCACGCTGGGTACCACCCCGGTGGAACCTATGCTCCAGTGGCGCGAGCAGCTGATCCTCGATTCCGACGTCGACCGTAATATCGCGAACAAAGGCACGGTCGAGGCTTTCGAGGAGCTGGCCGACGGCCTCATGAACGTCGCGACGTGGGAGAGGCTCTACTGACGATGAACGGTGTCACCGTCTACAGCGAGGCGACCGAGCAGGTTCCGGTGGCCGGCGTGAACTTCGCGCACCTCTCCATCGAAACCGGGCATTTCTATATGAAGAGCCTGGTGAACGGCGAGGACAAGATCCGCGCCCATTTCCGGCAGGTGGCCCGGCTGGTCGATCTGTACACCAGGGACGCCAAGGCCGAATACGGCGAATCCGCCCGGGTGAGTACGTGTTTCCTGATCGACGACTACTTCGGCGCGAATACCAAACCGAGTGAGATCCTGCCCAAGGTGCTCGGTATCGCCGCCGAATGCGACCTGCGCATCGACTATCTCGCGCGCGAGGCGGGTTGCTGGGAAACGCCGTTGTATGTCAACGGCCGCATGACCGGGCAGCAGATCGAGCTGGCCGAGATGATCGCGTCCTGGGTCGTCGCCGAGCCGTTGAAGCAGACGACGGGACGGCGCCCGCCGGATGTGGAATCCGGCTGGTTGTGCAACGGACGGCGTTCCTCCGACCACGATTCGGGGCAGGCGATGCAGGTGGCGGAATACCGCACGCCGGAGGAGTTCGCGTCCCGCGAGCACACCATCTTCCTGGACATCGAGCTGTGGAACACCCAGATCAACAAGGACGGGGAAGAGCACACCCGGTGGTCGTGCCCGTTCCTGGCCGCGGTCTGGCAACTCCTGCGTCTGGGCATGGTGCGTTACGAGGGCAAAGCGGTGGTCGAACCGCAGCCGCACGACGGGCCGTGGCCGGACCGCTGGTGGGAAATGCCCTCGGTGGTCAAGTTGAACCCGCAGGCGGCGGCGTTCGAGGCCTACCGCGCGCTGTCCATTCTGCCGCGGGAGTATGTGCGGATCGAGCACGCGGTGCAGACGATTCTGGACCACATCGTCATCGACCAGGAAGTCCTGGCGAAGGCCGTCGAACGCGCTGCGGGCGAACGGATCACGATTCCGCGCGAGGTCACCGGCCGGTTGTCCCACATGTTCGTCGACGAGGTCGCCAAGCTCCCGCGCGCGGTCGGAGCGTGAGGTGAACGAGGCCGTCGTGGCATCCGAGGATCCGCCGCTGGTCGTGCTCGGCGAGATCCACACCTGCCTGCTGCCGTCCCGGAACGTGCTGGACACGACCGCCGGGGTCGAGCTGCTGAGCGCGGTGCAACCCGGCATCGCGGTGACCGCGCGGGCGCGGCCGATGCCCCTGGTGGTGTCGCCGAACCGTTTCGAAGGTGTGGACTGCGATCTGATCCCCATGTCGGGCAAGCACATTCACGTGATCGGCACCGTCGCCTCGCGCACGGTGGTGATCGGCGGCCGGGTGTTGCAGGGCTCGTCGCACACCAGGGTGATGCGGGCGCAGGACCGGCAACCGTGGTCGTACTACCTGAGCAGGCCGGGCACCGTCGACGCGGTGAGCGCGCTCGGCGCACGACCGGCCGGCCGGATCGCGGACGGCCACCTGCACGCGCAGGACGCCGAGCAACTGGATCTGACCTCGGTCAGCCAGCGCATGTCCACCTTCACCCGGGTCGACCCGCGACTCGACCAGAAGGTGCCGTTCCGCGCGGGCAGCACGCGACTGCGCTGGTCCGTCGAGGTGTCGCCGGAGCCGGACTGCCTGCCCCGCTTCGCGTTTCATTTGGCGAGCGATTCGCTACGCACCGTGCGACTCACCCTGGGACCGCAGGATGCCGCTGTGGCACAGCGCTTCTGCGAGGATCTCGCTATTCACGACTGGCTGCTCACCACCATCGGCCAGGTAGCCGACCGCGGCGCCAGGGCCGACCACGAAACCGAGATGGTGCTGGAACAACTCGTGCCCCTGCTGGAACAGCTTGTGCCGCTCTGGATGCCGGGCGCGCACACGGCACCGCAGCTGCGGCGACTGTGGGAGGGCCTGGAAGCCGATCCCGGCTTCACCCGGCAGTGGACCGCGCGGGTCGGGCAGCTGCGCGACCGCATGACCACCGCGACGCTGCGCGCACTGCGTAATTCGAAGATCATCAGCCACGACTGGTGAGCACGCACGGCCGAACCACCGCCGCACCGGCGGCCCGGTTGTTATCCCATAGGTGCAAGACCGCAGCTCGTTTGCCGTCCCACGCACTAGAATGACGGTGTGCCGTGGGATGCGGCAGTCGAAAAGGGGAGGCATATCGATGGCCGACGTGTTGTTCATCGTCACCGTCGATCCGCGGGAGGAACAGCGGCTCGATCGGCTGGCCGACGAGCTGGCCGAGGAGCTGCGCGAGATCTCGGGCGTGGCGGTCGAGCCGGTGACCAAGGCCGGCAGTTCCGGCACGAAGTCCGGTACCGCGGTCGAGCTCGGTCAGTTGCTCGTGTCCGGAGGTGCGCTCAGCGCCGCGTCCTGGGCCGTTCGCGATATCGTCATCCGGTTTCTCGCGCGGAACCGGGCCGAATCCGTCACGGTCCGTAAGGGCAACCGTGGCGTCACGATCGTCCGGCCGACCGATGGGCAGGTCGACGGCGTCGTCGATCAGTTACGGAGTCTGTTAGGCGATGACTAGCCCCCGGGGCCGCCGGATCGCGCTGTTCGTCGCCAACGACACCTTTCATTCGACGGCGATCTCGCAGCTCTACGCACCGGTCTCGGACGCGCGCGAGCTGCGAAACCTCCTGCACGATCCCAGTATCGGCGCATTCCAGCCCGCGGAAATCCTGGTCAACGAGTCGAAAACCGAGATCGAGCGCAGCATCGAACGGTTGTTCCGCACGGCGCGCTCGGAAGATCTCGTGCTGTTCTACTACTCCGGCCACGGCTTTCGCACGAGTCGCAATCTGTATCTGGCCGCCTGCAACACGGATCCGACGCTGCCGAGCAGTTCCGCGGTGTCGTCGTCGTTCATCAAGGAGCTGATCCGCGAGTCGAGCGCCACGGCCAAGGTCATCCTCCTGGACTGCTGTTACAGCGGAGCCTTCCTCGGCAGCGATGTGATCAAGGCGGCCGGCGGCATCGATGACGGGGTCGGCCAGCATCTCGTCGCGGGCGACGGCATCTGCGTGATGACCGCCTGCACCGGCGTGCAGATCGCCGAGGACGGAATCCATTCCGCCACCGAGGATTCCGTGCCGCTGTCGATGTTCACCTCGGCCATCGTCAGCGGCATCACCACCGCGGGATTGGCGGGCAACGGCACCGGTCAGATCAGCACGCATGACCTGTGGACCTATGTCAGCGAGGAGGTGCGCCGCCGCACCGATCGCCAAACACCTAGTCACTACGGCTTCCTCAACGACGAGGTGTTCATCGCCCGCACCCGGCGCCGGACCCCCGGGGCCAGCGACAGCGGCGACCGGGTGCTGCTCGGCAGTCTGCTCGGCCGCCTGGAGCAGGTGGACGAGGACGCCGGGCTGCGCGCGGAGAACTGGTGGGGCACTTCGCGATTGGCCGTGCCGATCGGCAGGCAGCGCCGGCCCGACGGCACGGCGGGCGATATCGTGCAACTGGAGTTCGCCGGTGCGGACGACGGCCTGCTCATCGTCGGCCGGGCGGGTTCGGGCAAGAGCACGCTGCTGCGCACCCTGGTCGCCGCACTGGTGCTGACCCACTCCGCGGACGAAGCGCGGATCCATGTCCTGGAATCGAGTAATCGCCTGGGCTCCATGCGCGACCTGCCGCATGTCGCGGACGTGGTCGGTGACGACGAGCCCGAACAGGTGGACGCGTTGTTGCGGCGCATGCTCGAGCAGATCGGCAGCCGAAAGCGGCTGTACCGCAAGCACACCATCGACTCGCCCGCTAACCTGCGGGCGGTTCGCGCCGGCCTGACCGAGGGGCCGGTACCGGACCTGTTCCTGATCCTGGACCGCTGGGACGATTTCGCGGAGCTGCCTCGCGTGCCGGAGATGGTGCGGCGGATCGCCGATGCCGGCCCGGAGTTCGGCGTGCACGTGATCGCCACCGTCCGGGACTGGAACGACGTGCCGGACTGGATGGCCCGGCTACTGACCGTGCAGATCGAGCTGCGCCTGCACCGGCCCGGCGACTCCCGGATCGATCCGGAGCGCGCGCTGCGCCTGCCCGAGGGTCCGGGGTGGGCCCTGCACCAGCAGCAGCCTTTCCGGATCGCGGTGCCCGATATTCGCGAGCCACCCGCCGATCCCACGCTGGTCGACGACATGACCGATGGCGCAGCGGATCTGGTGGCCAGGCTGCGCGCCCGGCACACCGCGGCCGGTGCCGGGACCGGGCAGGCCGGCGCCGATATCGACGTCGATTTCGCCGCGCTGCACGGCATCGGGGACGTCACGGTGCCCGATCTCACCCGCTGGTGGCAGGATCGGCAGCCGCGGGAGATGTTGCGGATCCCGATCGGCGCGACGCGTCCCGGTGCGCCGGTGTTCATCGATCTGAAGCAGGTCGGCGACGGCGGCATGGGACCGCACGGGCTGGTGGTCGGCGCGACCGGCGCGGGCAAGTCCGAACTGCTGCGCACCATAGTGCTCGGATTGGCCCTGCATCATCCTCCGGACCGGGTGAACTTCCTGCTCGTCGATTTCAAGGGCGGCGCGACCTTCCAACCGCTGACCTGCCTGCCGCACTTGGCCGGTCATGTCCGCGATGTGGAACAGGATCTCTACCTGCGGGAACGGCTGCAGCAGGTGCTCGCGGGCGAGATCGAGCGACGCCAGCAGTTGCTGCAGGACGCCGGGCCGTACGCCACGATCGGCGAATACGAGCAAGCCCGCGCCACCGGCAAGGCGCTGCCGCCGCTGCCCGAACTCGTCATCGTGATCGAGGAGTTCGTGGAATTGCTCTCCGGGACTTCGACTTTCGTCGACGTCCTGGTGCGGATCGGCAGGCTGGGCCGTTCGCTCGGCATGCATCTGCTGCTCGGCACGCAACGCCCGGACGAGTGGCGGCTGCGTGCGCTGGACAGCTATCTGTCGTATCGCATTGCGCTGCGCACCTTTTCACCCGCCGAGTCGCGACTGGTGCTCGGCACCACCGATGCCTATCACCTGCCGCGGATCCCCGGATTCGGCTACCTGCGGATCGGTGCGGGTACCGTCACCCGTTTCCGGGCCGCGTACGCGTCCGGCCCGGGCCCGGCCACCGTGGGCGGCGGCGTCGACCGGCCGGTAGCGGAATCGCTGGCCGTCGCTCTCGGCCGCGACGGCCCGGTGGCGCATCAGATCTGGCCCGAGCCGCTGAGCGATTCGACGACGGTGGGCATGCTGCTGCGGCAGTGGAATACCACTCTGTCCGCTGATCTGCCCGGCGCGCTGCGGCTGCCGATCGGGGTCGTCGATGTACCGCGCAAACACCGCCGGGACGTGCTGGTCGCCGATCTGTCCAGTAGTTCGGGCCAGATGGCGATCGTCGGCGGGCCGCGCTCCGGCAAGTCGACGGCGCTGCGAACCCTGATCGTGGCCGCCGCGGCCACGCACACCCCGGAGCAGGTGCAGTTCTACTGCTTGGATCTGGGCGGCGTGCTGGCCGGGCTCGCCGACATCCCGCACGTGGGATCGGTTGCCGGACGCCGTGATTCGGACCGCGTCCGGCGCACCGTCGCCGAGATCGCGGCACTGGTCGGGCGCCGAGAACAGCGGTTCCGCGAGCTCGGGCTCACCTCGATGCACGAATTCCGTTCGCACAAAGCGCGCTTGGCCGAATTGCCGGCGGGCAAGCGCGCCGCGGATCCACTGTCCGCGGACGAGTACGGCGATGTCTTCCTGATCGTCGACGGACTCGATATCCTGCAGCAGGACTACCCGGCCCTGGAGCAGACGCTGGTCACCGTGGCGACGCAGGGACCGCCCTGCGGCATCCACCTCGTGGTCACGTTGCCGCCGTGGACCCGCTCCCGGCTCGCCATGCCGGAAACCATCGGCACCCTGATCGAGTTGCGGCTCGGTGATCCCGCCGACTCCCAGCTGGACCGGCAGGCCGCGGGCACGGTGCCGCCCGATCGCCCCGGGCGCGGGCTCTCGCCGGACAAGTTGCACATGCTCATCGCGCTGCCGCGGCTGGACGCGGATACCGATCCGCAGCACCTGCCGGGCGGTATCGCCGCGGCCGCCCGGCAATTGCGCACGATCTACGGTGCGCGCCGCGCGCCGGAGGTGCGCCTGCTGCCGCTCGATATCCCGCGCACCTACGTGCTGCGCTCGGCGCTGCACACCGGTATCGCACAGGATGCGACACACGTGGTGATCGGCCTCGGCGAACAGGAATTGTCGCCGCTCGCACTGGATTTCGAGGCGCAGCCGCACTTCATGGCCTTCGCCGACCAGGGCTACGGGAAAACCACCCTGCTGCACAACATTCTGCGCGGCATCGTGGAGAATTCCACGCCGGAGCAGGCACAGATCCTGCTGATCGACTACCGGCGGACGCTGCTGCGCGCGGTGGACGAGAATCGGCTGAGCGCCTATTGCGGCACTGCCGCAACGGTTCCGGACGCCGTCGACAAGCTGTGCCACCTCCTGGCGACCCGCATCCCGGGACCCGATATCGGTCCGCACCAATTGCACGATCGCACCTGGTGGACCGGCCCCGAATGCTATGTCGTCGTGGACGACCACGACCTGGTCGTCACCGACGGCGGCGACCCGCTGGAGCCGCTGCTGGAGTTCCTGTCGACCGCCTACGACGTCGGCCTGCACGTGGTGCTCACCCGCCGGGCGACCGGCCTGGCCCGTGCCCTGCACGGCAGCCTGCTCGGCCGGCTCCGTGAGGTGTCCGCCGCCACTTTGCTGATGAGCGCACCGGCCGACGAGGGAAACCTGTTCGGCGGCAACGTCCGCGCCGCCTGCCTGCCCCCGGGCCGCGGCATGCTCGTCACGAGATCCCGGGAACCCGAACCGATCCAGATCGCCCACCTGCCGCCACCGCGGTGAACCGGATCACTCGCCGGACAAACTCGCACGCAGCGTCTGCACGCACCGGGCGGTTACGGTGCCGCGACGGGTGTCAGGCAGCTGGCCGGCGGATCGACCAGAACACAGAGCGCCGGTGCGCGCGTCGGGCGGTAGTCACCGGGGACGCCGCCCGCGGCGACGATCTGGGTGTAGGTGCCGACCGCGTCGGTGGGGCGGCGGGTCAGGCCGGGATCGGTGCGCACGTCGACCGTGTAGAGGCCGAATCGTGGTGTGTAGCTGCCCCACTCGTAGTTGTCGGTGAGGCTCCAGTAGTTGTAGCCCATGACGTTCATGCCGTCGGCCTTCGCGCGCTGGATCCAGTACACGGTGTCGCGCAGGTGATCGCTGCGGGAGTAGCCGTCGGGCCGGGGGCCGCCGTTCTCGGTCGGCATGCCGTTCTCCACGATGTACAGCGGTTTACCCGGGAAGCGCTGCGAATAGTGGCGCAGCGCATAGTAGATCCCCTCGGTGCGCAGCGGCAGATCCCAGATGTTCATGCCCGGCGGGTTCGGCACGGCCGAGCCGAGCGCCCTGGTGACCGAACCCAGCACCGACTGCACCGGATCGAACCCGAAGTAGTAGTCGACGCCGACATAATCGAGCCGCGCCGCGACGCGGTCGATGAACGACCCGTTCACCTCGGCCTCCGAGCCCGCGACATAGCCGACGTTGCTGGTGACCTGGGCGCCGGGCTGCACCTGATGGATGTGGTCGTAGATGGCGTTGTGCGCCTGCGCGAGCCGATCCAGCATCTCGCCGGGATCGGCCTTGCCCCGGCGCACCTCGTGCGAGACATAGGCCGCCGGCTCGTTCACCGTGACCCACAGCGGATCACGATCGGCATAACGATCGACCACCGCGCGCATGTTCGCCAGCCAGTCCCCCACCATCCCGGGATTGCGCCAACCGCCGCGATCGACCGCCCACCCCGGATACACCCAGTGGTCGAGCGTGATCATCGGCCGCATGCCTGCCTGCGCGATCTTCGCGAGCACGGCGTCGTAGAAACGGAACGCGCCCTCGTCCCACACCCCTGGTGCCGGTTGCAGCCGGGCCCATTCGATTCCGATGCGGAACACCCGCACACCGAGATTCGCCGCCAGATCGATGTCGGACGCGTAGCGGTCGTAGAAGTCGACCGAATCGTTCAGCGCGTCGTAATCCGGATGGGACGGAATGTAGCGCGTCCAATTGCTGTCGGGCGCATGCCCTTCGGACTGGAACCCGGAACTTGCCACACCCCAGAGGAAATCACTGCCGAGCGGCGCCGCGACCGGCTGGATCGGCGGTGCCGCCGCGGCATTCGTACACAGCAGCATCGTCGATGCGGCGGCAGCGAGTACGGCCAGGACATACCTTCGAACCCGGAATCGCATCACCTCAGGGTAACTGGATGTGCACCGAGGTCCGCTGGATCAGGCGAATCCACAGGTGGACGAGGGTTGTTCGGGCGTGGCGGATCCGCCGCTCACCAGATGTCGGTCCACGCCGGACGTTTGGGGACGTCGAACAGGGCGTAGTTCTTGCGGACCAGCAGAGGCGCGGTAGAGCCGACGCTCAACCGCTCGGCCAGGGCGCGTGCCTTTGCCTCGCGGAATTGCGGGTAGAGGAACTGTTTTCGGACGCGGAGATCCCGTCCGGAATCCGGGTGGGTGAGCCGGGCTTCGACCTGCACCCGCCACAGATCCCAGTTGAGCGTGCCCGAACGGTACTTACGGCGTACCTCCGACTCGACCACCACCGCCGCGATCTCAACCCCTGCGCGCCGCAAATAGTTGCGGCGCAACCGCCATGCGGCGGACAGTACGAGCATCCATGCGCCGATGCCCGCGAACACGCTCACCGGCAGATACAGTGCCATGGCGAGTTGCGAATCGGTCCACCGGACTATCGCGGCACCCAGTTGCAACGCGCCCCCCATGAATGCCACGGCCGCGACGACGACGCCCAGCGTCCACACCAGCGACATCGGGCCGATCAACCTGTCGGACCGGCTCACATCACTCTCCTCGTACGACTCGGCGGTGCGTCGCCGACTGTAATGGCACCCCCGTGGTGCGCGGTCACGATATGCGCCGGCTCAGCTCCACGGCCGCCGCTCATCGGGATAGTCGTCGAAGTCGTCCGGCCAGTCGCTGGGACCGACCACGTTGTCGTCCGGGCGCGGCCGGCGGGTCGGCGTCCAGGTGGTAGCCGCGGGCGGGGCCGGTTCGGGCGGGGGCTCCGGGGACCACCGCCAGATGAACTCCGGCGAGCCCTTCATCTCGGCGACCTCCGGCGGCACCGGCCGGGCGAGGGTTTCGATATCGCTCCAACGACATTCACCACTCGCGACTCGTGCGGCGTACGCCTGCAGCGCCGCGGACGCGGTGTCCATCCCGGCGACCATCGAGATGAACTCCTCGGTCACCTCGGTGGCGCGCTCGAAAAGCTCGGCGGGGTCGATGCTGTCGAGGCGGATGGTGGCGGTGCGCAGGTTGTCGACCGCGTCCATGACCTGGCGGGCCAGCGCCTCTGCCATGGGGTCGAGATCGGGCTCGCGCATGCTGCCCCACTGCGGCCGGGTCACTGGGCGTTCGCCCACGGTGTAGCGCCGGTGTCGTAGGCCTGCGTCGGTCGGTTCGTGGTGTCGCCGTAGTTGGCTATCTGCCCGATATCTTTGGCGAGGGCCGCTTTACGGGTCGCGTCGTCGATCTTGTTGGTGACCGGTGCGATCGCCTCGTCCAGCTTCTGCTTCGCCTTGTCCTGCAATCGGCCCACCGGATCCTTGATGAAGTCGAGGAGCGTCTTGAAGGCGTCGGCCAGCTCCTTGATCTTGGTGACCACGTCTATCGCGGCTTTGACGAGAAACCCGATGTCGGCGACCAGCTTGGCGATCCGTGCGGCGCCGAGACCCGGGACCGCCGTGGACAAGATATTGGCGACCGATTTGAGCGCGCCCTTGATGTCGTCGAAATCGCAGTACTTGTTGAGCATCCCCCACATTTTCTCGAGGATGGATTTGATGCCGTCCCGGATCATGTCGGACACCGCGCCCGCGCAATCGCTGACGATCCGGCCGACCGGCCCTTCCCACTTCATCGCCGCGATCTGTTTGGTCGCCCAGGCGCTGAAGGCCACCGAGGCGGCGCCGTCCCAATTCGGTTTGTTGTCGGTGCTGCCATCGATCCGCTTCACACCGGATTCGAGATTCTTGCCGCAGGCCTCCAAGCCGTTACCCGCCGCCTTGTACACCTCACCGAGCCTGCGGATTTCGGACCAGTTTCCGGGAATCGGCGCCAAACAGGTGACCAGCGGGTCGTATTCGGTGCCCGCCGCCCGGGTGATGCTCTTGATGGACTCGTTCACATTGCCGAGCACCGGGAAGACTTCGGCGATGAGCCCGGCGAGTTCTTCTTTGTTCGCGGCGGGCGCTTCGTATTTGACGGACTCGGGCTTCGAATAGCTGGCCGCACCGGCGTATTGCGCGGTCACGCCGGTCTCTTCGGTGTTGTCGCCCACCGGAAGATTCGATTCGGTATTCGCGTTCAGCGCGGCGTAGTTCTGCTGATCCTGGCTGTGATACATCCAGGCGGCCTTGTTGAGCTCGGTGCCGGTGCCGAGGGTGGTGTTCGCGAGCACCGCGTGGCGCTGCGACATCCAGTCCGCGGCATCGTTGATCGGGGCGATCAGCGTGTCGATGATCGGCCCGTGCAGCCAATCGGCCGCCTTCCCTTCCTTCGCCACGAAACTGGACGCCAGCAGGGCGTCCCCCGCTATCGACGTGACGAGATTGCCCAGACCGGCAATCTCGCTGGGGTTCGCCGCGAATGTCTCGGCCATCCGTATTACTCCCTGACTGTGTACTTCACTCACATCGGCGGGTGAGGTGCGCTTCGGCACGGCCCGCCGAAAAGCGGCACTACTCGGTGTCGAGTGCTTCGCTGAAGGTTTCGGCGATCTGGCGGATCTGGTCACAGGGCGGCGGCACGGCGACCGGGCCCGGGGTGACGATCAGCCCGGCCGTGAAGGTCCCGTCAGCCGATTCGATCGACGCCCAGCAACCGTTGCCGACCTGCGGCGTCCGGTACAGCACTGCCGCCCGTCCGCGGATCGGATCCGCGTTGAATATCTCGTGCTCCGAGCTCGTCCGGATGTTGTCGAGGGTGAGGTCGCTGGACGTCACGGACAACCCGCCGGTGGGATACTTCTCGCCATCGACGAGTGCCTCTCGCCAGAATTGGCAGCCGATCGTGGTGAGCAGCGAGGACACGCCTTCGCTCACCGCGCGCTCGCGAGTCGCCGGGTCGAACCCGGCCCGGCTCACCAGATCGTCGCCCACGCGGGTACACGGGTCGAACCGCACCTGTTTCGCGCCGGTCTGCGTCGGTGCCGGCGGGAGACTCACCTGCACGGCAGGGGGTGCCGCACTCGACGTCGCGGTATGTCCCTCGTGCTCGGTGGCACCACCGGCGCAGGCGGACAGCACCGTAGCGCTCACCACCAGACAACCGGCGGCGCAGCTCTTGCTCATCATCGAAAGCCCTCCCCGGGTCAGCAACCCCTTGGCGATCAACGACGATACGATGCCGCCGCACCCTGGTCAAACGGCACTGCCAGGCCTGTTCCGCCCTGGCGTCCCGACTGCCAAATGCGGAAATCCAGGTTTAGATCATTGCTCGACGGGCAAGTGCACCGGGCAGCGACCACCGGGCTTCCGGGTGCCGCTGCTGTTGTGCCGATCAGAGCTGATCGGAATTCCCGTCAGCGTTGGTGACGTACTGCTGGGTGGCTGGTCCTGGCCGCGAGACGCAGTCAGAAGCGGAAGCGCACGATCCGAGTGGACCGGCGCATGCCCGGCAGCCGGTTCAGGAGTCGGTACAACCGGCGAATGTCCTTGGGCGCCTTGGTCATCAGCACCGTGGCGTCGTTCATCGGTGCCTCGTCGACGAATTCGAGTCGTGTTTGCCAGTCGGCGATCGCGGCCGGATCATCGAAACCGCAACGGAATTGGGTACCGTACTTGCGCAGCACCGGATGCCACCTCGAGGTGCGCCACGCCCACACCGCCACCGTGTCGAACTGGATCCCGCCGGCCGGGAAGGCGGCGACCACGGCGCCGAGCAGCTCGCGCAGTTCGGCTTCGGTGAGGTAGGGGACCAGTCCCTCGGCGATCAGCAGCACCGGGCGGCCGCGCGGGATCCGGTCCAGCCAGGCCAGGTCCGTCACGCTGGAGCCGATCAAGGTGTAGTGCTCGCGCGGCGGCAGCAGTCGTTGCCGCAGTGCGATGATCGCCGGATAGTCCAGGTCGTACCAGTCGACCGTGGCCGGCGGGTCGACCCGGTACACCCGGGCGTCGAGGCCGCACCCCAAGTGCAGCACCACCGCGTCGGGGTGCTCGGCGAGGAAAGCCCGAGCCCAATCGTCGTGGGTCTTCGCGCGCACCACCGCACTGAGCCCGATCTGACTCTTGCCGAATCGACCCTTGTCGTAATCGGGTTCGAGCCGCCGCATCACCTGCTCGGCATACGTGTCGCCGAGTATCGGATCCGGCAACAGATTGTCCAGGGCCTTGGCCCGCAGCACAGGGCTGAGGGTCTTCTGCACTCCGACCAGTTCGGTGTCCGGCACCTCACCAACGCTACTCCCGCCGCGAGCCCGCAAAAGCGTGCAGCGCCGCGCCGGCGAGCGTCTGCTGTGCGCCGAACGCCTCGAAAGTACTGACGGGCCGAAAGCCCAAGCGAGCAGCGAGTTTCAGCGAACGCTCGTTGGCGGTCTGGGTGACGATCAGGACCGGTTGGTCGGGCAGCTCGGCCGCGGCAGCACGCAATGCGCAGGTCGCTGCCTCGAATGCGTAGCCCGACCCCCACGCTTCGCGCCGCAGCAGGTAACCCAGTTCGAGTTCCTCGCCGTCCTCGGTGAGATGTCCGGGTTCCTCGGCAGACCGGCGAGTCAACTGCAGTGTGCCGAGCAGCAGATCCGTTTCCCGGTCCGCGATGATGTAAACGCCCGCAGCCGCAGCAACATTCGCGATCCCCACCGCGTCCAGGTACTGCTCCACATCGGCGCGCGGCCGGGGCCCGCCGAGGTAGGCCCGCACCGGCGGATCGGTTTGCAACTCGATGAGCCCCGCCCGGTCACCCTCGCGCGCTTTGCGCAACACGACACGCTCCGCGGTGATCTCCGAAACGGACAGTGTGGGCAGCTGGCTCATGCAAGCCATTCTGGCTCAGACGCCGACGCCGGTCTGCTCGGCAAAACGGGGACCAGGCCGAGGCGCTGGGCCGCGCGTAGGGCGGCGATGCGATCGTGTACGCCGATTTTCCGGTAGAGGTTCTCGGTATGTTTGGTAGCGGTCGCGGGGGCGATGCCGAGTCTGCTCGCGATCGCGCGGGTGGTCAGGCCCTCGCAGAGCAGACCCAGCACCGCCAGTTCCCGCGGGGTCAGCCGGTAATCCGCGGGGTCTGCTGGTCCGCGATGCCCGAAGGCCGCCGTCTCGTGGGCTTGCACCGCATCGAGCAATGACCGTGCGAGCGCGGCGTATTCGAGGTCGCGGTCGCTGAATCCGTGGCTGCTGCGACTCATGATGACGCCGCGGATTCGGCTGCGCCCCGCGGCCAGCGGCAGCGCCAGCTGCCGGTCGATACCGATCGCGTCCTTGCCCGCCCGGTACGCTTCGCCCTTCCACCAGCGGTCGTCGGCGACTTCGTCCATGGTCAACGGCGTCGTGTCGCCGGTCCGGGCGTAGTGCTGCAGCAGCGGATGAGATCGCATGTGCGCGTGGATGAGTGCGTCGAGTGGTGCTTCGTGCAGCCAGTCCGGCGCACCGGTGAGGGCGTGTCCGGTGCCTGCGTTCCAGTCGAGATCGATCAGTACCGCGAGATCGCACGGGAGGTCGGCGGTGAGCCGCTCCATGAGCAGCGGCCACACCTGCACCGGATCGCGTTCGGTGATGATCGCCAAGGCGAGATCGTGGATTTTCCGTGCGGTCGAGTCGGTCCCCCTCGTCACCGCTTCAGTATCTCCCGGACACGTTCCGCGAACAGGCCGAAGCGGAGAACACCATACGAAGTTGTTCGTATGGTCGGCGCGGCGCCCGGGATCCTACGGTTGTCGTGCGCGAAATATGCTGCCGGGTAATCACTTTCGATCATGAGAAGGCGCGGCGGTGGCGACGCGCCCAGGCATGTCGAAAGGAAGAAAGTAATGTCGAGCCGAATCTCCCACCGCACCGCACGCTGGGCCACCCTGCTCATGGCCGCGACCGCCGCGCTCGGTCTCACGGCAGCGGCCCCCGCCCAGGCCGGCAACCTCCCGATGATCTACCCGGGTTACGCCCAATTCTGGGAGACCCCAAGCTTCGACAACGACGGTGTCACATTGGGTCTCGGCGCGCACGAACTGTTGCGCGTCACCAGGGACTGCGTGTTCTTCTGCTGGAACGACTGGAACAACGTGCCGTCATCCCTGAACGTCGGGCCGAATACTTGGCTGACAGTGTGGGACGGTGAAGGCCGCACCGGCGATTGCATTGCCTTCTGGGGCGGCGAACCGGTCGAGTACGGCGCAGGCCGCGCCTGGGACGATCTCACTCGAATCAACGCGGGCCCCGCATCGGGCGACTGGTCCAAACGGATCAGTTACATCACGGTGATCACGGTGTCGGCCTACGAAGACGACCGTATGACGAATTGCCCAGAAGCCGTGTGGCGGTAGGGCGTTGAGTGCCGCCGTCGCGGGTCGGCGCGATGGTTTTCGATCCTAGCGTGCCAGAAAGTCGGTGAGCAGCGGGAGCAGTGCGGGAAGCCCGTCCACTGGAATGATGTGGCCGCAGTCGGGGATCACTGCCTCGGTCAGATCGTCGGTGCGGGACCGCAACTGCCGGGCGAGCGCGTCACCGACCGGATGCGCCCCGACGGCCAGCGTCGGCATCCGCAATCGGGTTGTGGCGGTGGATGTTTCGATCTGACGGCCGCTCTCGGCCAAGGCCCGGTAGTGCGCGAAGGCGGCGCGCAACGCGTCCGACCCGGTGTAGGCGGTGACGAATGCGGTGCGCAGGGGCGCGGGCACACCACGGCCGCGCGTGCCCGCGCTCAGAAACCAGTCGATATAGGAGCCCTCGTGCCCGATGAGCACCGACTCGGCCAGGTCCGGGACGGCGTGGAAGCCGAACCACCAGGGCGGTCCGTCGCGCAGGAAATCCTCGGCCCCGGGTAACCGGCCGAGTATCGCCTCCATGAGCACCAGGCGCCGGACCCGATCCGGGTGATGCATCGCGGTCAGGAACGCCGGGGCGGCACCGAGATCGAAACCGACTACATCCGCGCGGGTTTCGCCCAGGGCGTCCAGCACGGCAAGCGCATCCATGACCAGATTCCCGGCGTCGTAACCGGTGTCCGGCCGGGTCGTCGCACCCAAGCCGCGCAGGTCGGGCGCGATCACCCGATGCGTCCCCGCGAGTCCGTCCAGCACGCCCCGCCACACCTGCCAGGTGTGCGGAAACCCGTGCAGCAGCAGGACCGCGGGACCCGCTCCGGCGACCGCGACATTCATCGTGATCCCGTTCGCCGCGACCCTGTGCAACGCGATATCTGCGCTCATCTCCACCTCAAAGCTGGTAACCATCAGTGACCACATCACGGTAGGTAACCTGGTCGGATCGGCCAAGACGGCACTTTCGACTCAGGTGGTGAGCTTCAGGTGACTACCCGGCGCGGAGATCTGTTCGATCCCGCCTGTCCGACCCGGCAGCTGCTGGACCGGATCGGCTCCAAATGGGTCTCCATGGTCATCAAAATCCTCGCGGCCGCAGACCCGCCCGAGGTGCGCTTCGCCGAGCTGCGCCGCCGCATCCCCGGCATCTCCCAGAAAATGCTCTCGGTAACCCTCGCCCAACTGGTCCGCGACAACCTCGTCGCCCGCCGCGTAGACCCCACCGTCCCACCCCAGGTCCACTACCGCCTCACCGAACTGGGCATGTCCCTGGAAGTCCCCCTCGCAGCCCTCCGCGAATGGGCCGAACTAAACATGTCCGCCATCGACGAGGCTGGCGGGTCTCAGAATTCGTGACACCGCACGACGCTGTGACCTGCGGCTTCAAGATCAGCCATCAAGTGGCCGACAGGCAGAGTTGTGCCGACGTGATCGGCGAAACCGGCACGGCGGACGAACGCAGGGCGGTGCCATCAGAGGGGGACCGGTATGAATTCACACGGCACCGCCCGGGTATTCGCCGGATCGAGTGCGTTCAAGACATAGGCGGCGACGCGGCGGGTGCTCGCCAGCATGCCGTGCCCGGAATAGTCCTGCGAACATCCCTGCTGCACAACAATATTGGTCGCGTTGGTGGCCGGGACCAGACCTGATGTATAAGGAACCGCGAGTTGATCGTGCTCGGTCGCGATGTTGGTGTAGGTGATAGCCGGGCTGTACACACCGTCGGAGTTCAGCTCCCGCAGGAAGTCGGCGTTCCGGTACAACTGATTGCACTGCTTGCACGTCGCGTCCATGAGTGCATCGCGTGCAGCACCAGCGCCCATAGCTTGGACGAACGCGGCGATGTCGGCCCAACCGAGCCAGTTCGTGCCGAGCCAGAACGGTGCGAGCGAGACGATTTTGTCCACCTTCACTGCCCCGCCGAGGCGTTTTGCGTAGTAGTTGCTGACGATGGCCCCCGCCGAGTGACTGACAATGTCTACCCGCGCGGCACCGGTCGCCTCGAGCACCCGGTCGACAAACGCAGCGATGTCCGCACCGCTTTCCTCGACCGACCGTAGACCTCCGGTCGACGAAAACGGCCACGGCATATCTTTGTACGCGCCATAGGTCAGCGCATACACGCAGTACCCTTCGTTGGCCAGCAATGGGACGTAGACACCCCAATTGGACTGTGCGTTAAGAGCGTAACCGTGCACGAGCACTACCGGATTCGGATGTTCCGCGCTGGGACGACACGACCAATTGTTGGATCCGGGCAGCGAACCACCGGGGTTCGCCAACTCATATGGGACACCGGGGAAGGAGTTGTACTCGACCGGATACTGCTGGATCGGATCCTGTCGAGCCAACGCCGACCCAGTTGCTGTCACCCACAGGGCGACCAGCACGGCGATGATGACGAGGGAACGTGGAACACTTCGCATGAGACCCCCCCAATAGCGAACTGTCCCAAGAACCTACCTCGGGCGGTTCACCACAGCAGACAGAATCGACAAACCCACGGCGAAGCGTTCTTCTGGTCCGCCTCCTCGTACATCTGGCCTGCTCGCAGAGCCGAGACAGCCACAACGGCTGTAGGGTCTCAAACTCGGCTCCACCTAGTAGCGCTGTCACCAGCGCATCTTGATGTTGTCTCACACCGATTGCACTGCTTGCCGTCTCACGGAGCGTTGCACTTCCTAGGGCCGGTTCCGGATAACGAGTGCCTCAGTGGTTTCAGGATCGACGTCCATTTAAGCGAAGGTTGTTGAAGACCGCTCGAAGGCGTTTGGGCAGATCGGCCTCGGTGCTGCCGAAGCAGTGCTGTGTCACTCTGTTACCTGAGCCTTCGTATCGCGTCTCCACCGATACGCACGCCGACCCTGTACCTGCGATGATGCAGACGCGGAGGGCACTCGTCGGGCCTGCCACTGCCCAGCAGCGAAGGTGTCCGTCATGCGGTGGTTTAGGGATGAAGCGCCGGGACTGCGATGGCAACGCGAGGGCGCTGTCGAAGGACGCTGCAGTGGGGAAACGCTCAGCCGGATCTAACGCCATACCACGCTTGATCTTGTCTGCGAGGGCACTGCTTACATGTGGAGCCCTGTCACGAACAGGAATGTAACTTCCCTGGGCGATTGCGGCTTCGAGGTCTATCTGCTGACGGATACCGTCGAAAGGTAGTCCTCCGGCCACGAGGGCATAGAGTGTGCAGGCGGCCGAGTACACGTCGGATCTTATCGATGCTCGGCCGCCAGTGAATAGTTCGGGCGCCCAGACCCGCAGGTCTCCATGCGCTTCTGCCGTTCCTGCTTCATCCATGTGCGCTGCAACACCAAAATCGCCGAGCTTCGCATCTCCATTCAAAGCCAGAAATATATTCTGCGGCTTGACATCGCGATGCAGGAGCCCTCGTTTGTGACACAAGTCCAAGCCGCGAAGTGCCCGCCTCATCCAGTCCACGGCCAGTCCTGGCTCTACTCCTAGAGGTTGGGCCCGTTGATCTGTCGAGCAGGCCGCCAAGGCTGTGTCTAGATAAGTGATTCCTTGAAACACGTCTGCATTGTTGACCTCGAGAATGTGCTCGCTTCGCAGTGCAGTGAGGAGGCTGGCTTCATGCCAGGTGGCTCCGGGGTCGCCGTTGCGAATGAGCTTCAACGCGACCACCTGATTCAGATGGCTGTCCCTGGCCTTCCAGACCTGGCCGAAGCCGCCAGAGCCAAGCGGCTTCAGTAGCAGGTATCGGTTTGCTATCGAGTCGCCGGGTGTGCCTAGTATCACATGAAGAAGTGTAGATTTTGGAGGATGTTAGTACTCGGAATGCAGGTAACAACTCGGAATAAGAGAAGAAACGTTTTGGGGGTGATCCTCAACTCGGCCGATGACTCGGTAGTAGCAAAGATTGAGCACGTATCGGCACCTAGTCACAAGGAGGCGATGGAAGCCCGCGAAGCGCGAGATTCCATCGCAAGCGCGCTGCGTGCCCACGCGGTGTCCGCGGCAGTGCTCTTCGAGGCCGATTACCATCCACAGTTGAAGGTTACCGATGGGACCAAGAGTCGATTGAGGCTTGAAGGTGCATGCCTTGCTGCATGCCGCGAGGTGATCACTGTGGTCGAAGTGATGAACGGCCCAGAACTCGGTAAGGCGTGTGGTGGCAAGAAAGAAGATGCTCTCCATGCCGCGAAAAGCCTTGGAGTCGAAGTAAAGCTCGTGGAGGCTGCCGCAGCGGCGTTGGCCGCAAAGTCATTGATTTAAGAGTAGGGAACCGTCGTGCTCGTTTGACTTCGTGCCTGATCGGCCCTTTTCGATTCATGTGCGCGTTTCGTGTACTCGTTGCCGCCGTTACAGATTGCGCCAGCGGCCTGGGCAACCACAGTTGTTGTCTGCTCCGTCCCTGTTACGCCGATGCACAACTGGTGCCGAGTCCGGCCCGACTGTAGAGCTCGCTGGCTACGACCTCTGCGGACGCCGGAATGACGGTGGTATCCGACCCTACGTCGATCAGGTAGCGGCCGGCGGCCGGGTGGTTATCTGCGATGTCGATCCAGTTGAGGTAGACCGGGGGGTGCGGGCGTCGGCTGTGTCGGCGCTGTTCGATGCAGAGGTGGCCTTCAGCTGTGCGAGGTGCGCGGAGCAGGGCGCGGATGCGTTCTTCTGGCGGTAGGTCGCCGTCGTGGGACACGAACCACGTGGTGGGTGGTTGTTCGCCACGGACACGTGGGGTGTAGCCGGCCATCGGTCCTGCCCGCCCTGTGGTCGCGGTGTGCATGGTTGCGGCGATGTGTTTGCCCAGGTTCTGGGGTCGTGTGGCCACAAGGCGGAGTGCGCCGCCGAATTCTGCGGTGGCACCGTGCTTTTGGAACAGCACGGCGCCAGTGGTCCCGGTTGCCACAGCTAGAGAGCGGAGCTTTTTCGTTGAATCGTGGATCTTGCCCGTGCAGATGATGCGTAGATCTGGGTCGGCCAGGAGGTGAAGCGCCGCAGTCAGATCAGGGTCCGCGTTGCGGGGGTATCGGGAGCTGATTCCGTTGCGTAGTCGCGCGTATTCGTCTGCTGTGGAGGGGGTTTCGATGATGCTAATCGGGTAGGGGTATTCATCCCGTTCGGCTTCAGCCCATACCCATGCGAATTCGTCCGGAGTGAAGTCCCAGCGAGCTTGGGTTTTCACCGTGGGTTGCCTGAGTCTGGGGCGGGCGGGTTGTCCCAAGTGTCCATGATCGGTCCGGTCAGGGTGAAGCTGCGCGTTCTGGACTCGCCACGGCACTCTCGGTCATCTGGATCGGGCTGTAGTTGGGGCTGACCGCTCTCGGATACGGGATCGCTTGAGGGCGTATCGGATTGAGCGTCTATGCTTGTGGCCACCTCACCACCGGTCGCTGCACTCCCGCCGCCCGGTGCACCAGCCTCATCCGATGTCGTCGCACGATCAGCGGGCGCAGGCGGCGACGATGCGCTCGCCGACTGGAGTGGGTGATTGTGCTCAGGTAGGGAAAGCGAGCTTTCCGCGTGGGCGTTGGTGCTGACTGCGCCGGGCGCGCCTGCATTCTCGGCCGCGGTCGTCACCTGGTTGATCTGATACGGATAGTCGATCGCATCGCGGTCGGCAAATGAGTATTCGGAACCGATCGTTCCTGGTGGGGCTGGTGGAAGATCCGCCAGTTCGGACTGCTGACGTATTAGATAGTCAGGTATCCGACGGGTGTGGTCACCATCCTCTTGGCGACGTGCACCAACGCCTGGTCCAGGCCCCATCACGCCAGTGGGGCGGGCAGTTGATCCGGCGGAGCGCCCTCCCGCAGCTAGGGGCGAGGCGGCACCTGGCATGCCGGGTGCGCTGGGTCCTCCGGTTCTCGATTCGGTGTTCGGGCCTGGGCCCGGCCCCAGACCCGAACGGTCGGGTGTGGATCTGGGGCGATTCGATGGCACGGGTCCAGTCGTACTCGGAGAAGCCGCCGTTGTGCTGGCGGGCGTTGTGTTGGTCATGCCGGGCCCGGTTGGAGCGGGCGCGGAACCGTCTGGCTTGCCGAGCCCTGCTGGATTTGTTGACGCCGGTGCCGTTTGATTCGAGTTCGTCAGCTGCGTGCTAGCTGGTTGGGTCTGTTCTTGGGGTGTGTCCGCTGAGACGGCTGGGCCGTCCGGTGTCCCAGCTTCTTGGTTGGCGCGCGAAGGGCTCGCTGGGTTGCTTTTCGGGACAACAGGATTCGTGTCGTCGTTGGCGGCGGGCGGTGGGTTGAATGCGGGTACGTTCTCGCCTGATGGAGGGAAGACCGGCAGGTAAATGTTCTTGACCGCCGCGACCGCCTGATTGCGAGCTTGGGCCGCAGCTTCGCTGTCTGCTCGATCCTTCTCACCGCTGATCAGTCCGGGCAGGACCGACTCCGCAGGATTGTCTGGATCTGGGCTTGTAGCAACTGTAGGGGGTGGCACCGCGGCGGCCAGCGCTTGCGCCGAGTAGAACAAGGCGTCCAATCGCATTCCGACCGACTGTGCGACGTGACCCATGTCCTCGCCGGCCTTGGCGAACTTGTGGGACGCTGCGCGGGCGGCATCTGCGCCTGCGCTCTCCCATTTGCCTTGCATCGCGTGGTCGACGCCGAGCTTATTGAACTGGAACAGGTTCGTTACCCGCGTCGAGGACTGTGCCCACCCAGTGACCAAGTTCCACAACGCCTGCTGATCGAGCGCCTGGGCGGCATCCCAAATCTGTTGGTGTGTCATCGTTTCCGGTGGCGGGTCCGGAGTGGTCACGTACGAAGGGTCGACCTCAGTGCGGCCGAGCTGCTCATCGTTTTTACGGACCTGATGCTGGGAGTTGGCGGCCTTCTGCTGCGCCAGTTCGCCCGGCACTCCGAGCAGATCTTCAATGAACGCGTTACCGACCTTCGGGGGCGGCTGATTCTCGCCGCTCAACGTGGAACCCCGAGGCCGAGCATGCTGAGATTGGTCCGCAACGTCGTCCCCCTTCGTTCGCTGCTCGGAGCTTAACATTTCGAGGCAGCCGACATGGCCTGTCGCAGGGGTGGTCATTGTCCGGGAAGCTGGCATCTACGCAGGTAAGGGCGTTTTATGGTGGCTAGCTGTAGTCGCGGAGACGTTGTGCTGTTGGCGCAGATCCGAGGCGCCGGTTTAAGGTTCTGAGGCAGGACCGGCCGAGGAAACGCTCGAATCCAGGGGGATCCACGTGGGATTGTTGAAGGCTGACATCGACCAGATGAACTCATTGGCGACAGTCCTTGGCGACGTAGGTCAGAAGATCGACGACATCGAGATCCGCGCTGCTGTCGGCGACATCAAGGCCGCGCTTCCGGGCTGCCCGATCCCTGATGCCTGCGCAAAGGCTGGTGAATCAACCGAGTACGCCTGGCTCAAGGTCGCTGACCGCATCCGTTCGGTCGCGACCGCGGTCCAGAACACCGCCGCCGACATCAATGCCACGGATGAGTCGTTCAAGCGGCGGCTCGAGGCGATGTCGTTCCACGACAAGGACCGCTGATGCCGACCCGCAAAGAGGTAGAGGCATGGCGTACCTGGGCGCTATCGGACTGGGCGGGCCGCATCGAATCCGGCGACCAGGCGTATACGGCACAGCTCGAGCGGGCCATCAACCATTTCAAGAACCTCAACGGAGCGTGGGCGGGGAAGGCCTACGACGCTGCCTACGACCGCATCGGGGAAGACCAGGACGAGGGACGCAAACTGTCCTTCGAAGTACGCGAGTTCATCACCGCCCTTCGCAGTGCTGACGGCAGGCTGTCCGACGAACGCCGCGTCCTGCTCGGAAAGGTCGCCGAGGCAGAACAAGACCACACCGAAGGTGCCTCTTTCACGGTCTTGGATCAGTGGGCGATTCAAGTCCAGTACCCCGATCCCATGCCCGAGGACAAGCTGACAACGATCCAGAGTCGTGCCCGTGCGCTGCAAGACGCCATCAACACGGCTTACTACAGCTTGAGCAGTGCGATCTCCGACGTCATGACAGCGATCAACACCAACGGGGAAGAAGTCCGCACCCGCGGGGACCAACTCGGCAGCGGGGTCTTCGCCAAAGGCCCGGCGGACTGGACAACTCAGCGCGAGCTATCCGGAGAACTCGGCCGCGAAGACGGCGAGAACATCTCCGATGGCAAACTGTCCGACGCCGAAGCCGCTCGTATTGCTGCTCGCCTGGCACAGGCCAATCTCACTCCCGAGCAACTCCAGGCGTTGGCCAACGGCCAGGACATCACCGTCCCAGCCTCCACGATGGACTACCTATCCGGCTTATATGACAAATCCGGGCGTGACGGCCTCCTTGCGGTATCGGAGCAGCTGCGCGCCAACGGATCCCCGGAATCACAGCAACTACGCCAGTACCTCGCCAATGGCATGATGACCGTCTCCAACGAACACGTCGTGGCGAAGAACGCTCAAGGTGTCGCGACCGACCGTGGCAGTTGGAACAAACTCAACCCGGAAGTCCGCGAAATCATCGGCACCCGACCGAGATTCAGCACCGACGCACCGGACGCGAACACCCGCGACGTGCCGGACGACTATCGCGCGGACTGGACTTCCTCGCACGGCCGCAACGGCACCCTGGAGGAGTACCTCCCTGACATGGCGAACTTCGCCGACTTCGTCAACAGCGCCGACGAGGGATACCAGCCCGGTCAACGACTCGGAGTCGAACTCACTCGCCAATCTGCCCATCAGGCATGGCTTTTGGAGAACGGCGCCTACACCCACTACGAAGGTCGTTCCGAGGACACCGCCAAGTTCTACAGACTGACCGAGAACAGCGCCCAGGACCTGCTTGACGCCGGAAGCCGCAGCAAGGAAGCCAATCACGCCATTCTCACCGGCCAAGGTGGTGACGAGCTTTTCGGTAAGGGGGTGCCGGGACAGAGCTTCGACGGCTACCCACGCGACGATGTGATGAAGTCGCTCATGAAACACGACTGGCCCGACGACGGAAAGGTCGCTAGCCAACTGGTCTCCTGGATCGGCGACGACGCCACGTCGTCGAACCAGGATGTTTCAACCAGAGCGGGGCAAGCTGCTTCCGGCCTTGCGCAGTTCGTGTCGAGCCAATCCAAAGATCTGATGAACCTCGACGGCGCGGGCACGGCATCCGTTGGCGAAGTCAACCCGCGTGCCGTACAAGGTATTTCGACGGCGCTGAGTCCATACATAGCCAACTTGGCCGGCGTGCAGGAGCAGTATCTTCCGACGCACGGATTCACTCCGCCTGATTCAGAGGGCAGCCTGTCTCGGGATGCTGCCCAGAAGATTTTCGCGGTAGTCGACACTGACAAGCAGGCCGCAATCCAGTTCAACGGTGCCGCCCTCAGTACCTCGGGTGACCTCCAATCGGCATGGACACGATCTGTCCTCGAGGATCCCGCCAATCCGGTCCACGATTTGGCGGTGCGATCGGGCATCATCAACGGCCTGGTCGACCGCGGCTTGGATCTCGAAACTGCCGACCGGACCAAGGACGGCGTCATCCAGAAGGCGCACACTTTCGCCGACAAGGGTGAGGCTTACGACTCGTTCAAAACAGGGATATCGACTGGCATCAAGTACGTGCCGGTCGTCGGTACCTACGCCGGACCGCTGATAGACGCGACCAACACCGAGTTCAAGAACAACCTGATCGGAATCGCCACACCACCCGACCCAGCTACCCCGAACCTCGATACGCACAACAGCCTGGCCGGGGCCCGCCAGTACTACCAGGTAGCACAGGTGCTCCAGGCTCAGGACAGCGTGCTGGCCCACGACCCCCGCTACAACTACCTGTTCGACAACGACGGCAAGCTCAAGGACTACGACGTCGTCGTTCGTGAACGACACGGTGATCAGGTGGGGGTCTACACAGCGTTGACCAACATCCTGAACAACTACCAAGGCGGCGTGCTACAAGATCCCCTGCAGGTGATGCAGCAAAGAGTTACGGAAGGCAGGAACCTCGTCCGGTGACGCGCATTCGATTCCTTCTTCTCCCTGTACTCCTGGCAGCTGTCGTGTCCGGGTGTGGCAACTCGGAACGTGGTTCAGCTGCGTTGACCGCGGCCGAACGGCTGGTCGACCAATCATCGACCAATGGAGCGGTCGACAAGGGCACGGTCCAAGACGCATTGAAAGGGGTCGGTCTGCCGCAAGGGGTGACGTCCGACGACTTGCTGGACCAGCTGATGAGTCATCGCTGGAACGACAAAGATTCGACAGTCGGCGGACTGTTTGCCTGGATCGGCTCGGACGCCGCCTCGTCCGACGTCGCGACTTCGACCCGCGCGGGCGAATCCGCAACGATGCTTGCCCGATACGTTGCCGATCACACTTCAAAATTGCTTAATGTCGACGGTTCCCGAACCAATGCGGTAGGCGACGCCAATCCTGAGCTCGTACAGGGTCTCGCGGTGGCTTTTGCTCCTTACCTGCGTGACCTTGCTGGTGCCAGCCCGGAATTCGTCACTTCGAGAGGGTTCACCGCGCCCGATCCTCTCGGGAACGTCCAGCGACCCAAGGCGCAGAACATCTTTGCTGTAATCGACTCTGGTGCGACATCAGCACTCGACCTGAACAGGCAAGCAGTCGAGACCATAGCTGAGCTGCAATCCGACTGGACCCGATCGTGGCTGGCGGATCCACAGAACCCAGAACTCCAACTTGCGTTTTACGCAGGAACCCTCAAAGGGCTCGTGACTCGAGGACTCGATACCGAAGCTGCGGACCGAGCCAACGACCAGTCGAAGGATCCGAAGGAAGTCGCCCTCCGAGTAGCGGTCAGCAACGATCTCGACCCTGCCCACACCATCTACGAGATCGCACGTACGGTGCAAGACGCCGACGGCCCGCTAGCGCATGACCCTCGATACGACAGCCTTTTCAAGCCGGACGGACACCTCGAGGACTACCGCGCGCTGGTTGATTCGAGGAGTACGAGCACTCTGTATAGCGATCTACTCAACATCGTGAACACCTACCGCGGCGGTGCGATGAAGAACGCCGTCCAGGACCTCGAGGCATACATGCGTCAAGCCGCCGAGGCTGTACTGCGCTGAGACGACCCGGCAGCGAGTTGGGGATTGCCAAAGTGATGCTTATACGCGCGGCAAGCTCGGCTCGATGGACTCAGCCGTACTCCGGATCAAATCGCAGGGCCGGTCCGCAGCCCGCGCCTTGTTGACGTCGAGTTGCAATTGGAGCACTCCGTCAGTGGCCTTCATGGCCAAGAAGCACGTTGTATTGGTTGAGTCGCCCGGGAGCTGATATGTCACAGCCTCGCGGCTGGCTACCGACGTAGTTGTTGCGGAGCTCGCGTATCGATTTTTGTACTCGTCTAGCGTCAGGTTCGACGACGACGTGACCAAAGATCCCATCAGCAGTCCCTGCTCTTTGCGAGTGAACTCGCATCCAAGTGCGGAGTAGCCATCTGCGATGAAATCCTTGCGCTTACGAGTCCGCGGATCGTATCCAGCTCGCTCGATCGTCACATCATCGAGCTTGAAGCAGGGATCGAAGGTCACATCCTGACGGCCCTGGTTTCGCTGGGCAGGAGCAGGCGGCACCGAAACGGCAAGCTTCAGCTGAGTTGGTGACGGCGCGGCGGAGCTTTCCGCTGGACCGCCCTCCGACGTTCCGCCATCACACGCCGCGACCAGCAGGGCAGCGATGCCGCAGCATACGGCGGCAACAGCACGCTTCATGCCGTCAGTCCATCGGACTCGCCGACGAACCGCAACGCGGCAGCGTTCTTCTGGTCCGCTTCCTCGTACATCTGTCCTGCACGCAGGTACGCCTCCTGCAGTCGAATCGCTCCTTCGATGAACTGCGTCAGCACATCGAACAGCTGATTGGCCTTGTTCGAGAACCCGGTTGCAAGCTGCTGGGCTGAACCGAAGCCTCCGAAACCAGCGAGGTTGAGGATGCTCTTGATGTTTTGCTGCTCAGCCACCAGCCCGTCGATGAGAAGGTCGTAGGCCCGAACCACTTCGCGAACGGCTTCTTTGTCGAACTCCAGTTCTCCGGCCCCCGCCGCCTGGTTGAACGCTTGGATCTCCGCCCTGCCATAGTCGACCTGCATTCTGAACCCCCTCTCGAGCGACTTTCTGCAGGCTAACAGCTTTCCTCGGTGTACCGCAGAGCCGAGACAGCCACAACGGCGATCTAGCCGCGGGCCATGTCCACGAAGCGGCTGAGGTGCAGTTGGTGGGCGACGGTGATGGTGGCGGTCGGGCCGTTTCGGTGTTTGCCGAGGATGAGGTCGGCTTCGCCGCCGCGCGGGTCGTCGCGCTCGAACGCGTCGGGGCGGTGCAGGAGAATAACCATGTCGGCGTCCTGCTCGAGGCTGTTGTGGACCGAAATGCCTTGGGCCACAAAGTTATGGGTGCCGGGTACGGTGCCGTCGTAGACGTCTTGTTCGCCGAGACTGGTGATCTCGACGATTTTGTCCCAGAAGACATCGTTGGTGGCGAGCATTTCGATATCGGCGTCGTCGAGGACGACGGCGACCCGGGCCAGCCGAGAACGACTCGGGGACCGCTTCCACATCGTGGATCCGCAGAACCGGGATCCCATGGCCGCCGAGAATTCTCGATGGGTCATCTGTTTGGTGGCGAGCAGGCTACGAACCTGGTTCCAGACTTCCTTGGGCACGGTGTCGACATTCGTATTGCGTGCCAAGGGCGCCAAATGGACCAACGCCGCCTCGGCCGACTGCCCGCGGACGCCGTGGACACCGACATCGCGCAGGAAGACGGTCTGGTTGTCGGATCCGTCGATGGTCAGATGCCAGCAGTCCCGATAGCCGGCTTTGCGGATCTGCTTGATCCGGCCGTGGACACCGACTCGAAGCAACAGTTGCGCGACGTCGTCGATCAAACGGCGGCTGGTCGACGAATAGTAGACACGGGCCTGTCGGCCGGTGTCGTCCCAGCGCACCGAACCGTCGGTCGCCCACAGATGGCGCAGGAACAAGGCCACCTGATCGTTGGGGAGCTCGAAAACCGGCTTGGGGATGAACTTTTCGTAGCTGCGCAGGCCGAAAAGGCCGAGCTCGTCGAGCCATGCGGCAATCGGGTTCCGTTTGCCGTGGGTGAGGCGTTCGGGAGCGCGCAGGCGCAGCGTGGACACGCGCGCGGCCGGATACTCGTCACGCACTGCGGTGACGCCGAAGTGCGTGGCGGCCGCGGTGACCGCGTCGAGGTTCGCTTCGTCGATGCTGGCGTAGCGAAGCGGCTGGCGCTTGACGCACGAACCATCACCGATCATGTGCGCCAGCAGAATGATCTCGGCGTCCGGCATCCGTGTGGTGTGCACCGGCTCCGGTACGTGACGTGGGGTGGCAAGGCGGTCGCCGACGGCGAGCTTCTCCAGAGCGATCCAGCCGTCGACGGTCAGGAAGGGATGGTTACCGGTCGCGTCGACCACCCGCCCCGAGGCGAGGCGCAGCCGGAACACTTCCTTGCGTCCGCTGGGGAAGACTTTCACCATCGGACGCGCCACCATGCGCATCCGCTCGTCCAGGGACCACACCAGCGGCTGCTCACCGCTGGCCAGCAGTTCCCCGAGTGTGCTTTCGGTTCCGTTGTCCGCGCGCAGAATGCGGGTGGATGCGGGCAGGCAGCCGGACTCGCGGAGATCGGACACCATGGGGCGTTTGTCGGTGCGCTGTTCGGGACCGCGGTTCAGCTGACTGATCGCGACCACGGGGACTTCGAGTTCTTTGGCGAGCAGCTTCAGGTTTCGCGAGAAGTCCGAGACTTCCTGCTGGCGGGATTCGACCTTTTTACCGGAGGTCATCAGCTGGAGGTAGTCCACCACCACGAGTTTCAGGTCGTGGCGTTGTTTGAGCCGCCGCGCCTTGGCCCGGATCTCCATCATGGTCAGGTTCGGTGAATCGTCGACGAACAGCGGCGCTTCGCTGATCTCGCTCATCCGCCGCGCGAGTTTGGTCCAGTCGTCGTCACTCATCCGCCCCGCGCGCATATCACCGAGCTTGATCTTCGCCTCCGCCGACAGCAGACGCATCACGATCTCGGTCCGGCTCATCTCCAGCGAGAAAATAACGCTCGGCAACCCATGCTTGATCGAGCAACTCCGCATGAAATCCATGCCGAGGGTGGAATTGTGCGTCGGCACCATGGTCTGCCCGGCGAGGTAGAGATGGTCCACGTTGTCGACCTCGACGCACCGAACCGGGACGGTGTCGATCTTGCGGACATCGACGATGTGCCGAGCCTCGGCACGCGCAGTGCCCGGCACCATGTGGTTCACATCATTGTTCGCCGTGCGGATGCTGTGGACGATATCTGCGGTCGTTCGAACAGCGGGCTGCGGTCCGTGCGTGCGGGCCACCGTGAGCCACTGATGCTCCTCATCTGCGACGAGGACTGTCCCGTCGGAGAATTCGACCTCGTAGCACGGGCGGTCGGTGAGGATGTCGGTGGCGGCTACTACGCGGGTGGGGTGGCCTGCGGCGTCGAGGAGTTCGTCGCCGACGCGGACCTCGCCCATGGTGGTCCAGCCGGTGGGGGTCGGGAGCGGGGTGTCGAGGGCGAGGGCTTTGCCCACGCCCGGGCGGGCGGCGACGATGATCATCTGGCCGGGGTGCAGGCCGTTGGTGAGTTCGTCCAGTTCGGTGAAGCCGGTGGGGACGCCGAGGGAGATGCCGCCGCGGCTGGCGATGGAGTCGATCTCGTCCATCGTGGGCTGCAGGAGTTCTTCGAGCGGGAGGAAGTCTTCGGTGGTGCGGCGTTCGGTGACCTCGTAGACCTCGGCCTGGGCGCGGTCGACGACCTCGGCGATGTCCTGGCCGTCGGCGCCGGCGTAGCCGTACTGGACGATGCGGGTGCCTGCCTCGACGAGGCGGCGCAGGATGGCCTTCTCGGCGACGATCTCGGCGTAGAAGCTGGCGTTGGCGGCGGTGGGCACGGTCTGGGTGAGCGTGACCAGGTAGGGCGGGCCGCCGATGCGCTTGAGTTCGCCGCGGCGGTCCAGGCCGGCCGCGACGGTCACCGGGTCGGCGGGTTCACCGCGACCGTACAGGTCGAGGATGGTGTCGTAGACGGCTTGATGCGCGGGACGGTAGAAGTCGCCGGGCCGCATGACCTCGATGACGTCGGCGATGGCGTCCTTGCTCAGCAGCATCCCGCCGAGCACGGACTGTTCGGCCGCCATGTCGTGCGGTGGTTGCCTGCCGAAGTCCTCGCCGGGGGGTTCGGGCGGGAAGTCCGCGTGTCCGCGGTCGTCGACGACTGCCATCCGGCTCGACCGTCCTTTCTCCACCTGGGCTCACCATATTGATGATTCGGTCCACTGTCCGGCTCCCACGCGGAGGTGGCAGCGCAGCGGGCCGGCGCCGCTGCGTCGGCGAATGCCGCCGCGGGTGCCAGCTACCGTCTTGATATCCACTGATTCCGGACATGGGGGACTGTTTGTACGGGCTGTAGCGACGAACCTAGGCGTCCAACAAGCGGCCATCAAACCAGAATGTGCACACACCTGTGGATAAGTTGGGGACTGTTCACCCAACGATGTGTACCCCCTGTGGACAACTTGGGGAAAACCCAGGTCATCGCGGGGGAAGCCGCAGATAGACCCGGATTTCCCGGCTTATCCACGTGTGGATGAACAAAGTCGCGGCGTGTCGGGGAAGTTGAACGGCCGGGCGTGTTGAGGTAACGGCCAGGGTGGCCGATATGAGCTGAATCACATTGCCACCGGTCGGTTTCTCCGGTCATCCACAGGGGATCTGCTCGGCACCGCGATGACCAGCGATGATCGGCCGAGAATGTTCCGTCTGGCAGGACTGCGAGGAGAGCTAATAATTAGCTACCGCTAGAAGTGGCCGACGTCGCACAGCGAAGACCACCCCCGCGCCGAACGCGGGAGTGGTCTTCGGGACTTGCTCGAATCAGCTGGCAGCGACCTGCAGGTCGAACTTGGCCACCACGTCGGGGTGCAGGTGCACCACGACGACGTGCTTGCCGACCGTCTTGATGTGCGACTTCGGCAGCTCGATGCTGCGCTTGTCGACCACGGGACCGCCGGCCGACTTGATGGCCGAGGCGACGTCGGACTGGGTCACCGAGCCGAACAGCTTGCCGGTGCCGGCCGTCTTCACCGACAGCGAGACCGACTCCAGGCCCTCGATGGCCTGCTTCAGCTCGTTGGCGTGATCGAGGTCGCGCACCCGGCGGGCATCCTGCGCCCGGCGAATGCCCGCGACCTGCTTCTCGGCGCCACGGCTGGCCACGATGGCCAGGCCGCGGGGCAGCAGGAAATTGCGGCCGTAGCCGTCCTTGACCTCAACGGTGTCGCCGGGCGCACCGAGGTTGTCCACGTCTGCAGTCAGAATCAACTTCATTTGCGTGCCTCCCTTACTCAGCGAGCCGTCGACACGTAAGGCAGCAGAGCGACCTCACGCGAGTTCTTGACGGCAACCGCGATATCACGCTGGTGCTGCACGCAGTTGCCGGTGACGCGGCGGGCGCGGATCTTGCCGCGATCGCTGACGTACTTACGCAGCAGCGCCGTGTCCTTGTAGTCGATGTTGACGATTCCGGACTTGGCTTCTTTGCAGAACGCGCAAGCCTTCTTCTTGAGCACCTTTTCGCGCGCGGGCGCTTTAGGCATGGTCTTTTACTCCGTTATCAGTGATGGTCCACGCGGGGTGGACCTATGAAAGCCGTTGTCAGAACGGCGGTTCGTCATCCATGCGGCCGCCCCCGAAGGAGCCTGCCGCGGGCGCACTGCCCCAAGGGTCGTCCTCGGCACCGCCGGAACGCCCACCGCCACCACCTGAGTTGGCCGGCGCGAAGTTGCCTCCGCCGCCGGAACCACTGCCGCCGCCGAAGCCGCCGCCACCGCCGCCGCGGCTGGTCTTGTTGACCTTCGCGGTGGCGTAGCGCAGCGAGGGACCGACCTCGTCGACCTCGAGCTCGACGACCGTGCGCTTCTCACCCTCGCGGGTTTCGTAGGAGCGCTGCTTGAGCCGGCCGCTCACGATGACTCGGGAACCGCGGGTCAGGCTTTCGGCGACATTTTCGGCAGCTTCGCGCCAGATGTTGCAGCGCAGGAAGAGCGCCTCGCCGTCTTTCCATTCGTTCGAATTACGGTCGAACACGCGGGGTGTCGACGCGACGGTGAAGTTCGCCACCGCCGCTCCCGCGGGCGTGAATCGAAGCTCGGGGTCGGCCGTCAAGTTTCCGATGACGGTGATGACCGTGTCGCCTGCCATGTGGTTCCTCCTGCTCGGGTACGCAGTCCGCGTCTCGCTGTTGCGCTAGAGCCTAGAGACAGGCCCCGACGCAATCGAGGGTTGCGGGCCTACTTGTCGTGGCGCAGAACCTTGGTGCGCAGCACCGACTCGTTCAGGCCGAGCTGGCGGTCGAGTTCGCTCACGGTCGCGGGCTCCGCGGTCAGATCGACCACCGCGTAGATGCCCTCGGCCTGCTTGGCGATCTCGTAGGCGAGCCGGCGCCGGCCCCAGATATCGACCTTGTCGACCTTGCCGCCCTCGGTACGAACCACGTTGAGCATCGTCTCGAGAGACGGACCAACGGTGCGCTCGTCCAGACTGGGATCGAGGATAACCATCACTTCGTAATGACGCACGGACCAATCACCTCCTGTGGACTAGGAAACGGCCACGGGCTCTCCGTGGCAGGAGGGTCGTTGCGTCAGCAACCCGACAAGGCTACATGAACAGCCCTTTCGCACTGAAATCGATCTCGTCGGCGAGGGAACGCGGGCACAGCGGTATCGATCCACTTAGGGTGGTGCTCATGCCGACCGGACTCGCCGTCAGCGACCTGATCGCGCGCCGGGTGCGCCGGCGCGCGGTGTTGGCGGCGTTCGTGCTCGTGCTGTGCGGGCTCACGCTGGCGCTCGCGTACGCGAACAAGGCGCGGTGCGCGGGCGCGCCGTTCCAGGCGGACGGGCGCAGTGCGGTCTTCGAGACCCGCAAGGATGCCGAGGTCTGTTATTCGGACATCCAGTTCCTCTGGCTCGGCCGCGATATCAACGAGCACGTCTTTCCCTATATCAACGGCGGTATCACCGGCGACGGCGCCCTGGTCGGCGGCGCGGTGGAATATCCGGTGCTCAGCGGCACCGTGATCTGGCTCGGTGCGATCGGCGCGCACAACGATGCCGACTTCCTGCGGCATTCGGCGCTGCTGCTCGCGCCGTTCGCGTTGCTGACCGCGTGGATGCTGGCCCGGCTCGCCGGGCGGGCGGCACTGCTCTGGGCGGCCGGACCGCCGCTGGTGCTCTATGCCTTCCACAACTGGGAACTGCCGGTGGTCTGCACCGCGGTCGCCGCGGTCTACGTGATGGCGACGCTGACCCGGTACTCGTTGCGCACCAGGGGAATTCTGGCCGCGATCCTGCTCGGACTCGGCTTCTGTTTCAAGCTCTATCCGGGGATTTTCGTGCTGCCGCTGATGGCGTACGTGCTGACCGGCGGGGTCGAACGAGCCCGCGACGATCCGGGCATGCGAACGCGCGGTCTGGACGTGCGCGGTGCGCTGCTGACCGCCGCCGCGGCTGTCGCCACCGTGGTCGTGGTGAACCTGCCGTTCGCCGTCGCCGGATACGAGGGCTGGCGGGCGTCGATCACCTTCCAGCAGTTGCGGCAGGCCGACATCACCACGAATTCCATTTGGTACTGGGGACTTCGGCCGTTGTTCGAGCACGACACCGCCGGCGAGGCGGTGTTCCAGGAGGTCGTGTCGTTCGCGTCGCCGACGCTGGTGCTCGCGGCGTTCGCGCTGGCGATGTGGCTGGGCTGGAAGCGGTATCTCGGGACGGGCATGTTCCCGTGGGTCGCGGTGAGCGGCGCGATGCTGTGCGCGTTCCTGCTGTTCCACAAGGTGCATTCGCCGCAGTACACACTGTGGCTGGTGCCGTTCCTGGTGCTGCTCGAGGTGCCGTGGTCGCTGATCGGGGCGTACCTGGTGGCCGACGCGGCCGTCGGCGTCGGCGTGTTCCGATACTTCTATGCGCTGGGTTCCGGTCGTCCCTACGAGACGATGGAGAAGGTCGTCCAGTTCGGGGTGTGGGGCCGGGCCGTACTGCTGGTCGCGTTGTTCTTCCTTTTCCTGCGCGCGGTGCCTCGGGGCTTCCGTCCGGTTCAGCCGCCGGTGCCGCGGTTCGCGCCCGGTGAATTGATCCCGGCCTGAGCGTTCGGGCGCGGTCGGCGGGTTGCACTGCGAAGTGCGTCACCGGTCGGCTTGCTGCACAACGCGGCGTTGACCACCTGTCGATTGCCTGCAGCTTGCCAAATACCCAGCTCGGACGATGCACGCCTGCTCCATGACGGTCGCGGCCCGGTAGCGCGGGCGCTGCGCACCCGCGGACCACCACCAAGTGAAACGGTGCTGGCCCGCTTACTCTGGTCGGGTTGGTGGTGGAGCGGGACGGTGAAGTACGGATGGACCAGGTGGACACGGGCGCGCACCCGCCATCCGTCGTTCGATTGACGCTGCTCAACGGAGTCGAAGCGCACCGCGGGGACCAAGTCCTGCCGCTGGGCCCGCCGCAGCGCCGGGCGGTGTTGAGTGTGCTGGCTTTCCGGCGCCGGCAATGGGTTTCGGCGGACAGCCTGCTCGCGGCGCTGTACGACGGTGTACCGCCGGCCAGCGGCGTCGGCGTGATCCAGACCTATGTGTCCGCGCTGCGTCGCGTGCTCGAGCCCGATCGTCCGCCGCGCACCCCGCCGACTGTGCTGCTGTCCGGCCACGGTGGCTACCAGCTGCGGATCGATGACGAACAGCTCGACCTCGGCGTTTTCGACCGACTGGTCGGGGAGGCGAGCCGGGCGCGCGAAGCGGGCGACCTGGTAGGCGCCGAAGATCGCTACACGCGCGCACTCGCGCTCTACGCCGGTGAACCGCTGACCGGGCTGCCCGGCCCCTTCGCGCAGCGGCAGCGGGTGGCGCTCGCCGAGCGGCGGCTCGCCGTGGTGGAGGACAGCCTGGATATCGCTGTGGCACTGGGGCGTTCGGACGAGGTGATCGATCGGCTGCGCGTGCTCACCGCCGAACATCCGTTGCGCGAGCGCCCGCGCGCCGTGCTGATGCGGGCACTGTATGCGCGCGGCAGCCAGTCCGAAGCACTGGATGTCTACCGGGAAACCCGCAACCTGCTGGTGGATCAACTCGGCGTCGAACCGGGCCCGGAACTACGCCAGCTGCACGAGCAAATCCTTTCCGGCACAAGAACATCCGAATTCTCTCGGCCACCGGGGGCGGTCGAGTCCAACTCGCCGCGCACCGGCACGGCAGAGCACTTCGGCATCGTCGCCACCCTGTGGCCGGCACCCGCGGCACCCGTGGTGTTCGAGCGGGCGAGGGAGTTGGCGCAGATCGGGGCGTGGGTCGAGCGGGCGGCGGCGGGCAGCGGTGGGCTGCTGGTGATTTCGGGGCTGCCCGGGTTCGGGAAGTCGCAGTTGCTCGACGAGGTGGCGCGGCGATTCGCCGGGGTGCGGCGGATCGATCTGACGCCGCCGTGGGATGTCGCGCCGCCGTTGGGGTTGATCGCCGAGCTGGCGGAGACCGCGCTCGAGCCCGCCGTGACCGACGCTCATGCGGCAGAAGTGCTGTGCGCCAGTCTGGTCGAAGCTTCCGGTGCGGTGACACCGCTGGTCGTCGCGGTGGACGGCGCCGACCTGATGGACGAGCGGTCCGCGCGCGTGCTGGCCGCGGCGGCACCCCGGTTGCGCCGCATGCCGGTGCTGTTGGTTCTCGCACTGGACGAACGTGCCTGGGAACCCGCGGTGCTCGCGCTGCACGGGCGGCTGGAACCGCCGGCTGTCGCGATTCTGCGACTGAGTGGGTTGAGCGTCCCCGCGATCGAGGGCCTGTACGAACAGCGCACCGGCATGCTCTGCCCACCGGGGCTGGCCGCCGATATCCAGCGGGCGACGGCGGGCATTCCGCTGCTGGCGGGCGCGCTGATCGCGGATCTGCTGGCCATGCGCGACCCCGGCCGGATCCCGGAATTCCTGCCCGAAGGCTGTTATTCGCGCTCGATCAGCCGACTGCTCGGTCGTTACGCGCCGCGCGGTGTGGTCATGCTGCGTGCGCTCGCCGTGTTGCAGGAGGTCGGGCCGAGCCTCGAGATCCTCGCCGCCGCGTGCGCCGAACCGGTGAGCGAGGTGCGGCATCGCTGCGAATTACTCGCCGCCACCGGCGTTCTCGCGGCGGTATCGCCGCCGGTATTCCAGCATCCGTTGATCGGCAACACGATTCGCTGGCTGTGCCGGCGCGAGGACGCCGACCGGTTCCGGATCGCCGCGGCCGAACAGGCGCGCAGCGCCGGGTATTCGGCCAGGCAGGTCGCCGCCATCCTGCACGATCTGGTCGGCGCGAAGTACGCGCGCTGGACCGTGGTGCTGCTCGACGCCGCGGAGGAATGCCTGCGCCAGGGGCTGATTCCGGACGCGGTACGGCAATTGGCGGCCGCGTTGCGGATCACCGCGCCCGCCGGGCGCGACGACATCCTGGTGCGCCTCGGCCAGTTGGAGCTGTGGACCAATCCGGCGGCGGCGCGCGCACACCTGGAGGAGGCGTTGCACAGCCAGCGCGAACGCGGCGTCGCGCCGAGCGCGCTCATCCCGCTGACCTGGACCATGTCGACCCGCTGGCATGCGGCGGCCGCGATGACGTTGCTCGACGAGGTGCTGGCGGAGACCGAACAGCGAGACCCTGTGGCGGCACAGGATATTCGCGCCGCCGCCTGGGCGGTCGCCGGGTTGACCGCCGCGAGCTGGCGGGGATTCGTCGCGGGGCTGCGCGCGGCGGGAGCGGCCGATCAGATCAGTACGGCGGTGCTCACCTGGGATGACGCTTTCGGTGTCCGGTACTCCGCGCGCGAAACGCTGGCCCGGTTCCCCGCCGAGGCGGATCCGGCCCGGGGCTGGGCGGCGTTGCCGCAGCAACTGGTCGGGCTGCTCGCGCACCTGTCGATGTGGTCGGGCGATCTGGCGCTGGCGAAACAGCTCAGCGCGCAACCCCGGGAGCACCACTTCGGCACCATCGATGTCTATCGCCTGATCCTGCACTCGGAGGTACTGCTGCGCTGCGGCGAGTACCGCCCGGCGCTGCGGGTACTCGCGCCGACCGTCGGGGTGCTCGACGACGAATCCATCCGTCCGCCACTGGCGTTGGTCGCCCAATACGCGCACGCGCTGCTGGGTCTCGGCCGGCTCGACGAGGCGCAGCGCTGGCTAGACAGCGTCGCCGAGCAGGCGAATCCGGAGACCTGGGAGTGGACGGTCGTCCTCCACGTCAAGGGCATGCTCTGTGCGGCACAAGGGGATTCGCGCCAAGCGGTGGCGCACTACCTGGATTGCGGCCGCCGGGTCGGCGCGGTGGGCATCAGTAATCCGGCGCATATTCCGTGGCGCAGTTCCGCTGCACTGGAACTGGTCGGGCTCGGCGAGCAGGCCCGGGCCGCGGAGCTCGCGGCCGCGGAGTACGAACTCGCGCAACGGTGGAACACTCCCGGGACGCTCGGCCGGGCGCTGCGCGCGATGGCCGCGGCGGCCCCCGGTGGCGTCGACGCGGACCTGCTGAGCCGGGCGGTCGAGCAGCTGCGCCGCTACGACTCACCGGTCGAGTTGGTCCCGGCGCTGCTCGAACTCGCCGCGACCCGGCCCGAAGCTGCTACCGAACTGTATCGGGAGGCGCGGGCTCTGGCTGAAAGCATGGGCACGACAAGGTATCTCGCCTTGATCGACACCTGAGCCCGCGTCCGCCGCCGACTGACCGGCGGGTCCGGCTCACCCGGCGGCGGCCCGCACGATGAGATCGGCGATCGCGTCCGGTTGGGTGATCATCGAGGCGTGGCTGGTCGCCAGCGACACGATGTGATCCTCGGTGGCCACCTGATAGGCCATCTTGGTCTCGAGGTCGGGGTGGATCATCTGGTCCAGCTCGGAGATCTGGTACCAGGTGTTGTGCCGCAGCGTCTGCCACGCGGGTGTCGCGGTGCCCGAACCGGCAAGGGACAGAACCGAAGTCGGCTTCTGGGTGGCGGCGAGCACGGCGGCCTCGCGCGGGTCGGCGTCGGCCGCGAAGTCGGCGTGGTAGCGGTCGCGGGCGATGATCAGGTCCGGCGTCTCGGCCGATCCGATGTTCACCAGGTCGGCGCCGCTGGCCAGGTCCTGGCCGAATTCCTGGTTGAGCTGGAACGCGGACTGCCCGGCGTCCGGGGTGAAGGCGGCGATGAACACCAGCCCGCTGACATCCGAGCGACCCGCACCCGCTTGGCTGATCACGGCGCCGCCGTAGGAATGGCCGACCAGCAGCGTCGGCCCGGTCAGGGTGTCCAGGTCACGGGTGACCGTGGCGACGTCCGCGGCGAAGCCGCGCAGCGGCAGCTGGCTGGCGAGCACGGTGCGCAGACCCCGGTCGTGCAGGCGCTCGATCACCTTGCTCCAGGCGGAGCCGTCGGCCCAGGCGCCGTGCACGAGCAGCACGTTCGGGGTGGTGGTCATTCGGTTTCCTCCAGTTCACATCGGATCGCCGCGCCCGGCAGGCGCGACGGCTCCAGCATCCAGAGCCGAATCAACGTGAGCTGAACACTTACCGAATGCGCTGCTCAGGGCTTCATTCCGGGGCCTGCCGCGCACGGAAGGCGGCGCTCTTGGCGCGGTTGCCGCAAATGGTCATATCGCACCAGCGGCGGGTGCCGCCGCGGGAGGCGTCCACGTAGAGGCGGGTGCACGCGTCGCGGCCGCATTCCTTCACCGTGGCCGGGCTACCGAGCAGCTCGATCGCGGCACGGGCGATCGCGGCGAGTGCGGTCGCGGGCGGGCCGGACCGGCGCAGTGTGCCGTCGGGTCGCAGGCTGAGCATGGGGATTTCGCCTTTGGCGAGCTCGTTGACGAGCCGGCGGTCCGGGTCGGCGAAGGTTTCGCCGTGCGCTTTGGCCACGGCCATCCGGTACGCGGCCTCGCGCAACCGCACGGCCTGCTCGAAGGTGGCGGCGTCGCAGTCGGATACCCGGTCGAGCAGTTCGGCGGCGCGGAACCAGTCGGCAAGGTCGGCCGGGGTACGGAGGCTGTCGTCGAATGTGGTGCTGCGGGCCTTGACCGTGCCCGCGAAGTCCAGGGCGAGGTTGCCGCTGACGAAGGTGAACACCCTCTCATGGTAACCACCTTGACAGGTTATTCAGCGAGCTGTCACGGTAGTAACCATCCAAGGTGGTTAGCTCGGGAGGGTACGTGCGAACTCGATTCCTGTCGGTGGCGGTGCAACCGTTGTTCGTCGTGCTGTGGAGCAGCGCCTTCATCGCCGGAATCATCGGGGTCGGCGCGGCGCCGCCGATGACGGTGCTGTTCGCTCGCTTCGCTGTCGCGGGCCTGCTGCTCGCGGCGTATGCCGTTGCGGTACATGCCACCTGGCCGCGCGGCAGGCAATTGCGCCACGTCGCCGTCGCCGGGCTGCTCATGCAGGCGGTGCAGTTCGGCGCCTTCTACACCGCGATGAACGAGCACGTGCCCGCCGCGGTCATCGCGCTGGTCCAGGGGTTGAATCCGGTGGTCATCGCGCTGTTCGCCGGGGTGCTCGGCGAAAGTGTCTCGGCGCGGCAATGGTTCGGCTTCGGGATCGGCGGGGCCGGCGTCGGGCTGGCCGTCTTCGACCAATCGAGCTTCTCGCTGATCGGCCTGCTGCTGTGCGTGCTCGGCCTGCTCGGCCTGAGCATCGGCACGGTGTATCAGAAGCGATTCGTCCCCGAGGTCGATCCGCGGGCGTCGACGGCGGTGCACGTGCTCGTGAGCGCGCCGATCGCCGGTGTGCTGGCCATGCTGACCGGTCAGCTCGAGGTGTGGGATGTGCCCGCCTTCGCCGGAGCGCTCACCTGGATGGTGCTGGTCAACTCGATGGCCGCGTTCCTGCTGCTGAACGCGATGCTGCGGTACTGGGACGCCACCAGGGTCGGCCGGTTGTTCTTCGCCACGCCCGCGGTCACCGCGGTGCTCGCCTGGGTACTGATCGATCAGCCGGTGCGGCCGTTGACCTTTGCCGGCCTGGGCGTCGGGCTGCTCGGCTTGGTGTTCGCGTCGCGCAAACCCGCCGCGGCGCGGTCACCGGTGCCGCGCCCCGTGCTCGTGGCGCGCTGAGCTACTTGCTGGCTCGATGCCAGTTCATGCCCCAGCGGTAGGCCTCGTCGATCTGCTGCTGGGCGCCGTTGATGTAGTGCACCTCGCGATGCACGGTGATGCCGTTGCCCTGGTTCTGCAGCAGGGCGATCGCGCACGAGCGGGCGCCGTCGACGGGGGAGTCGAGCCGGACCTCGATCTGCGGACCGGAGGTCGGGTACAGGGTCACCACGCCGTCGGCGGCCGCCCAATTCGGTACGCCCTCGTAGATGAACGCGAAGATCAGGATGCGCCGAAACAGTTCGGGACGAGCGAGATTGATGTGCATGTTCTCGCCGCCGGCGGCGGTGCCGCTGCGGTCGTCACCGTCGAGCTGGATGTAGGGCTCGGCGTCGAGCGAGCCGAAGTTGCCGCCGACCGCCTGCACCACGCCCTTGTTGCCATTGGCCAATTCGTAGAGGCAGCCGAGGTCGAGGTCGACGGGCTTGGACCGGCGGAAGAAACCCTTCGAGCCGGCCGACCAGTTCAGGTTCACCCGCATGGCGCCTTGCTGCTCACCGGGTTTGGTGAGGTTGATGCTGGGTGTGGCCTTGGACAGGGTCACCTTGGACAGGTTGACCCCACCGGCGTTGCTGTCGGTCGCCATGGCGCGATCCCCCTCGGAAGAAATGGGAACGGCAGCGGTCCTCCCACAGGAGGGGCCGCTGCCGCACGAGTCTTTCGGCTGCCTGCCGAAAATCAGCCTACCGGGGTCGGCTCTCGTTCGCTGTCGACTTCTTTGTCGTTCTCCCGCCGGTTGCGCAGCACGCTGCTGACGAATGCCGCACCGATGAACGCGATACCGACCATGCCGGTGATGAGTTCGTTGATGTGCACACCGATGGAGACGAACAGGATGACCGCCAGCGCGCCGATCGCCCAGTGCGCACCGTGCTCCAGGTACACGTACTCGGCCAGCGTGCCCTTGCGCACCAGGTAGACGGTGATCGAGCGGACGAACATGGCGCCGATCAGGCCGAGGCCGAGCGCGATGATGATCGGATCGGAGGTGATGGCGAACGCGCCGATCACGCCGTCGAAGGAGAACGACGCGTCGAGCACCTCGAGGTAGAGGAACAGGAAGAACCCGGCCTTACCGGTGGCCTTGACCAGCTCCGACGGTCCGTCGCCGGTGTGCTCCTCGGTGTGGAACATCGAGCCGAGCCCGTCCACCACGATGTAGGTGACCATGCCGAGCAGGCCGGCGAGCAGCACCGTGGACCGGTCGTCCTCGGCCGCGACCAGTTCCGCGGTGAGGATCAGGCCGATGCTCGCGACGACCACCGAGAGCATGTCGAGCTTGCCGAGCTGGGCGAGCGGGCGCTCCAGCCAGGACAGCCAGGTGACGTCGCGCTTCTCGAAGATGAAGTTCAGGAACAGCAGCAGCAGGAACATGCCACCGAACGAGGCGATCTGCGGATGCGCGTCGGTGAGCAGGGTTTCGTAGCTGGGATCGCCGTTCGGGAAGTAGGCCGCGTCGCCCGCGGGCGGGTTCAGCGCCAGATCCAGGGCCTTCACCGGATCCAGGCCCGCGGTGATCCACACGATCGCCAGCGGGAAGACCAGGCGCATGCCGAACACGGCGATCAGCACGCCGATGGTGAGGAAGATCCGTTGCCAGAACGCGCTCATCCGCTCGAGCACTGTCGCGTTGATGACAGCGTTGTCGAAGGAGAGCGACACTTCGAGGATGCCGAGGATGGCGGCGAGTGCCAGGGCCGTGGGTCCGCCGTACAGGAACGCCACGACGAGCGACAGCACCGTCACGATGATGGACATGCCGAAAATTCGCAGGACCACGCGGGGACCTTTCGTTTGCGTCGGCCGGACGTCTGCCGTCCGATCGCTTTATCTGATGTAGCCGAGATGGCGCCGCCGGTACCAGCGTGGCCGGAGAACCCTCGCTTGTCCAACGGTGCTGCGCCCGTCAGCGTTCCCGACAAATCGGACAAGCCTGAGCGCACGACGAGGGGGCCCGTCGCCGGGCCCCCTGCAACCGCGGATTATTCCTAGACGTTCACGCCGTAATCACGGGCGATGCCCGCGAGGCCGGAGGCGTAGCCCTGGCCGATGGCGCGGAACTTCCACTCCGCCCCGTTACGGTACAGCTCGCCGAACACCATGGCGGTCTCGGTCGAGGCGTCCTCGGTGAGGTCGTAGCGGGCGAGTTCGTTGTTGTTGCTGCGGTCGACGACGCGGATGTACGCGTTGCGGACCTGACCGAACGACTGCTGCCGGGTCTCGGCGTCGTAGATCGAGACCGGGAAGAAGATGCTTTCGATGGTCGGCGGGGTGTTCGCCAGGTCGACGTTGATGACCTCGTCGTCGCCCTCGCCCTCACCGGTGGTGTTGTCACCGGCGTGCTCGATCGCGCCCTCGGGGGACTTCAGGTTGTTGAAGAACACGAAGTGCTGGTCGGAGAGCACCTTCTTGTCCGCGCCGGTCGCGATCGCGCTCGCGTCCAGGTCGAAGTCGGTACCGGTGGTGGTCCGCACATCCCACCCTAGGCCGACTGCGACGGCGGTGAGGTTAGGCGCCGCCTTGGTCAGCGAGACATTGCCGCCCTTGGACAAACTGACACCCATGCGGGATTCCCTTTCAATAGTCCGTCATTGGTTCCCAGCATGTCCGAATCGCCGGGTACGCCTTACGACAGTAGTAGGTTTCCGCGAACTTGCGTAGGAACCCGCAGAACCCCCGGTGAACAGAGGAGATCTCTAAGATCGGGGCGTGGTAGGCCGTAGGCGCGGATGGTTCCGCTCAGCCGGGAACAGCGAATGGATCGAGCAGGCGCGGCAGTCGCTGGCGTCGGCGTTCCTCGACATGGACAGACGGCAGAGCGCGGCCGAGGCGGCGGTGCACGCGTCCGAGCAGGTGTTCCCGGAGCGGCGCCTGGCCGCGCGCTGGGAGCCGGTGCGCAGCCGCTGCTACGACGCGTCGGGCGCGTATCTGGCCCTGACCGAGCAGCTCGAGCAGGTCGAACGCGATGCGACCCCGATGCCACAGGGGCAGGCGCAGGCCGACACCGTGACCAGGCAGCTGGTCGAGGCGGCCCGTGCGGTCGACGAGTTCTATCGCGCCAACCAGGCCCAGCTCGAGCAGGCGGTCGCGGTGCTCGGCACGGTGCCGCAGCTGGCCCAGCAGGTGAAGATCAGCGCGGCGGGCGTGCGCGGGCAGGCGGCCGAATCCGAGTTCGCGAACTATCCCTCGGTACGGCAACGCGCCCAAGCCGTGGATGAGGCCCTTGTCACACTCGAAGCCGCAGGTCCGGGGGCTCCGGCGGGCACGGTGCGGGATGCCGCGAACCGGCTGGAGGCGACCACCAAGGCATTGGCAGAAGCGTTGGCGCAGGCCCCCTCTCGGGCCGCCGCGGCGAAAACCGCGGTCGCCTCGGTGACCACCCGGCTGGCCGCCGCCCGGACCAGGGCCGAGGGGCTCGGCCCGGCCTATTCGGCCCTGCTGCGCGAATTCAATGCTGCGAGTTCGGCAGACTTGGCTGACAATGAGCGGGAAAGCCAGCGAGCCATCGAGGCCGCGGACGATGCCCTGGCCCGGGCGCGTGCGGCAGCGGCGGAGAACAACCCGGAGATTGCACTTGATCTGACCACGTCCGCCCGCGGGTATCTCACGGAGGCCGAGCAGCAGGTCGACGCCGTCACGAAACGGCTGACTTTGCTGCGGGAAGTCCGGTCCGACCCGCAAGAGAAGGCCAAGGCCGTACGATTTCGGCTGCGGGACGCGCAAATGCTCGCGGTGAGTCGCGAGCTCGTCCCGGAATGGGGTTCTGTGCTCGACGCGCAGGCCGTACGGATCGATCGAATCAGCGAGAGCCTGTCGGGGCGGCACCCCGATTACTGGGCGTATGTGACGGAGCTGGATACCGTCATGGATTTCATAGCCGGGGTGGTAGATCGAATGAGAAAACAAGCAGGACCACGACGAGAATGAGGATGGACCAACGATGACCGCAGGCATCGCCGTCCAGCGGGAAGTTTCCCTGCGGAAGCGAATGCCGCTGCGCCACTTTCGGCAGCTGCACGGTCCGGACGCACGGAGTCTTTTCCACCGGGAGCCCGAGCCGTTCGGCGACGACCACACCGATCGGGAATTACTGGCGGTCGCGCTCGGCGCGACCCTCTACGCGCCGGCGACCCGGCCGGACCTCGCGCTGACCATCAGCAAACGCGCCGAACGCGGTGTGTGCTCGATGGTGATCGATCTCGAGGACGCGGTCGCCGATCACGAGGTCGAACTGGCCAAGTCGCAGACGGTTCGCACCCTGGATGCGCTGGCGCACAACGGGGATTCGAATCCGCTGCTGTTCGTCCGGGTGCGCGACGCGGACACCATCACCGAGATCGTCGAGCAGCTGGACGCCGGCGCCTCGGTGCTGACCGGATTCGTCTTCCCGAAGTTCGACAGCACGACGGGTCCGCGTTATCTGGAGGCGTTGAGCGCCGCGGTGCGGCGACTGGATCGGCCGATCTACGGGATGCCGGTGCTCGAATCGGCGGGCCTGGTGCACCGGCAGACCCGGGATCAGGAGCTGACCCGGATCGCGGAACTGCTCGGCGCGCATCGCGATCGGGTGCTGGCCGTGCGGGTCGGCGCCACCGATATGTGCTCGACCTTCGGCATCCGGCGTGACCGCGACCTGACCATCTACGACGTGCGGGTGGTCGCCGACGTCATCGGCGACATCGTGAACTATCTGGGCCGCGCGGACGGCACCGGCTTCGTCATCACCGGCCCGGTCTGGGAGTACTTCGCCGACCACGAGCGCATGTTCCGGCCGCTGCTGCGCACCGCGCCGTTCGAGGAATCCGACGCGGTGCCGTTCCGGCAGTACCTGGTCAGCCGGGACCTGGACGGCCTGCTGCGGGAGATCACGCTGGACCGGGCCAACGGCATCCAGGGCAAGACGGTGATCCATCCGTCGCATGTGGCGGCGGTGCACGCCCTGTCGGTGGTGACGCACGAGGAGTACTCCGACGCGCTGGACATCTTGCAGGTCGATGTCGGCGGGGTCGCGGCCTCGGGCTACCGGAACAAGATGAACGAGATGCGGCCGCATCGCAGCTGGGCCCGGCAGACCTTGCTGCGCGCCAGGGTGTTCGGCGTGGCCAACAAGGGAGTGTCGTTCGTGGATCTGCTGACCGCGTTGGTGAAGGTATGAGTGGCGCCTCCCTCGAAATTATCGAAACTCCCTGGGCTACAAAGAATCTCGGCATCCAGCTGGAACACGCGGAATCGTTCGGCACCGCCCCGGTCGGGGTGCTGCCCGCGGCGTTGGACATCGCTGCGCTGATCCAGCCCGGGCTGCGGCGGGGCAACAAGCGCCGCGCACACCTGCTCGTCTCCACCGTGCTCGGGAAACATCTGCCCACCGATCCCCGCGTGGTGCTCGAGGGCGGTAACCGGCTGGGCGATCTCGTGCGGGAACTGCTCGATGGGCGGGACGCGCTGGTGCTCGGCTTCGCCGAAACCGCAACGGGACTGGGCCACTGTGTCGCGGCGCGGATCGGGGCCGTCGGTTATCTGCATTCGACCCGGCGTGATGTCGCCGAAGCCGACACACTCACCGGTTTCGAAGAAGGACATTCGCACGCCACTTCGCATCAACTGCAGCCGGTGCCCGCCGATATTTTTGTCAACGACCTGCCCTTGGTTCTGGTCGACGACGAAATATCCACGGGCGCTACGGCACTCGACGCGATTCGGGCACTGCACGCCTTTTCGCCGCGTTCGCACTATGTGCTCGCCTCGCTGGTGGATATGCGAGTCGAGGCCGACCGTGCCGCGTTCGAGAAAGCGGCCGCCGATATCGGCGTGCGGATCGACACCGTATGCCTGGCCTCGGGACAGACCGTGCTGCCCGCGGGACTGGTGGACGCGGTCGCCGAACTTCCCGAAGCCACGCTCAATCCGATTGCCGCACAGCGCGGCTCGTTCACCCGGCTCGAATTGCCCTGGCCCGCCGCGGTGCCCGAGGGCGGTCGGCACGGCGTGCTGCGCGCCGACCTCGCTGCCTTCGACGCGGCCCTCGCGACAGCCACGGACCGGTTGCGTGCTCGGCTCGGTGCGCAGTTCCCGGAGCGGCCGGTCATCGTGCTCGGGCACGAGGAGCTGATGTATCTGCCGCTGCGACTGGCTGCGGAACTCGCCGACGCGGGCACGCCGGTGCGATACCAAACGACCACCCGTTCGCCCGCGTATGTGCTGGACGAACCGGGGTATCCGCTCCGGCGCGGATTCCGGTTCACCGCACCGGAATCCGACCGGGAAGCGCCGCGGTATCTGTACAACGCGCAGTGGGACGACGGCAGCGACGCCGATCCGGTGCTGCTGGTCGTCATCGATCCGCCCGCCGATACCGACGAGCTGGTCGCCGACGGTGGTCTGGTGGATGTGCTGACCGCCTCCGGCGCCGACGTCGTGGTCGCGGTGCTGCCCGGCGCGGACCCGCGGGCGCTGGATGCGGCGCGGGCCGAGTTGCGTACCGGCACGGCGGCCGCCGCGGCCGGACTCCCGACGCCGCTGTACGGCCCGGAATTCGGTTCGTACCCGGCCGACGAGGTGTGCTGGCTGCTGAAGGATCTCTCCGCCGTCGACCTGGAAGCCGATGTCGTGGAACGGGAACGGCGGATTCAGGCCGGGGTGGCGCACTACGCGGAATCGCTGCCGATCGAATACCAGCCCGACGCCACCTATCGCGCGCTGTTCGACGAGGTGCTCGCCGACAGCGCCGAGCGACTGGCGCTCGCGGTCGCGACGGTCGCGGAACTGGTGGTGGCCGAACGCGGCGACGATATCGTGCTGGTCTCGCTCGCCCGGGCGGGGACGCCCATCGGCATCCTGATGCGGCGCTGGCTGCGTTCCGGGCGGGCCGCCGGCCTGCCGTCCCTGGACGTGCCGCACTATGCCGTCTCGATCGTGCGCGGTCGCGGTATCGACGCGGTGGCGCTGGATTATCTTGCGGCGCACCATGATCCGTCCTCCATCGTGTTCGTGGACGGTTGGACCGGCAAGGGTGCGATCACGCACGAGCTGACCGAGGCGCTCGACGCCTACCACGCGGCGGGTGGCGCGCGCTTCAACGACGAACTCGCCGTGCTCGCCGACCCCGGCCACTGTGTGCGCACCTACGGCACCCGGGACGATTTCCTCATCGCCTCCGCCTGCCTCAATTCGACGGTCTCCGGCCTGATCTCGCGCACCGTACTGAACGACGAGCTGATCGGGCCCAGCGAGTTCCACGGCGCCAAGTTCTATCGCGAACTGGCCGGCGACGACGTGTCGAACCGGTTGCTGGACACCGTGGCGGCCGCGTTCGACGCGGTCCGCGACCGGGTGCCCGGCGCGGTCGCCGCGGTCCGCGCCGGCGCGCGCACGCCCACCTGGACCGGGTGGGCGTCGGTCGAGCAGGTGCGGGCCGAATACGGCATCGCCAGCGTCAATTTCGTGAAGCCGGGGGTGGGCGAGACCACCCGGGTGCTGCTGCGCCGGCTGCCGTGGCGGGTGCTGGTGCGCGAGGCCGACGCACCCGAACACGCGCACATCCGGTTGCTGGCCGCCGCGCGCGGGGTGCCGGTCGAGGTGGTGCCCGGCCTGGCGTACTCGTGCATGGGGCTGATCAAGGACGTGCAGTCGTGACCGAGCAGCTCAGATGATGATGGAACCGACTGGATAATGGAGCTGGGTGCATGATGGAGTTGGGTCGACTACGAAGACACACGCTGGTCGCCACCGACCTGGACCGGACGATGATCTACTCGCGCAACGCGTTCAACGCGCACCCCGAGGTGCCGACGGTGTGCGTGGAACACCTAGAGGGCGCCCCGCTGTCGTTCATGACGACCGCCGCCGCCCTGCGCATGCAGACCCTCACCCAGCCGGCCGCGGTCGTGCCGACCACCACCCGCACCATCAAACAGTTCAATCGCATCCAATTGCCCGGCGCGCCTTGGCGTTACGCCATCACCAGCAACGGCGGCAACATTCTGGTCGACGGCGTGCCCGATCTGCGCTGGCGCATCGATATCGACGCCAAAGTGCGCGCGGGCGGTGCGACCCTGTCCGAGATCACCACCGAACTCCGCGCCCGCATCGGCGATTCGTGGGTGTCGAAGTTCCGCGTCGCCGACGATCTGTTCTGCTACCTGGTGGTCCGCCCGAAGGAAGTGCCTGAGGGCTTCCTCGCGGAGTGGGACGAATGGTGCCGCCCCCGGGGCTGGTCCGCCTCGCAGCAGGGTCGCAAGATCTACACGATGCCGCACGTGGTCTGCAAGAGTCACGCGGTCGCCGAGGTGCGCCGCAGGCTGCTCGAGTCGGGCGAATTGGCCACCGAGTCGAGGACTTTCGCCGCCGGTGACGGTGCGCTGGATGCCGAGATGCTGCGCGCGGCCGACTACGCCATCCGCCCGAGGCACGGCGAACTCGAACATCTCAACTGGACCCATCCGAATCTCACGATCACCCGGGCCACCGGCATCCTCGCGGGTGAGGAGATCATCAACTGGTTCATCAAAGGCTCACCGCAGCAGCAGGACTGAGTCAGGCCGCCCCGGAACGGCGTCGTGCTGTGCTCGATGACTTCCGCGTCCGGGCGGGGCGTGGGGCCGGATTCGCCAGGGTGCGTTTGAATTCCGGGCAGTCCACCAGCACCTCGTGCGTGCAGGTGGCGGCGTGGCGCAGACCGTCGCGCATGCGGAGGAGCCGGGCGATGTCGTCCTCCAGATCGCGGGCCTTCTGCGCCATGTTCGCCCGGATATCGGTATCGCCGGGGGTGGCGCGGGTGAATCGGGTGATCTCGGCGAGGGTGAAGCCCGCCTCGCGTGCGCAGATGATCATCGCGAGGCGGCCGAGCACGTCCGGATGGTAGGTCCGGCGCAGGCCGTTGCGCCCCGTGGACTCGATCAGGCCGCGTTGCTCGTAGAACCGCAGCGCGGAGGGCGCGAGGCCGCAGCGGTCTGCCACCTCGGCGATGTCCAGCAGATTATCGGCCATGGTTCTCCTTGACTTGAAGCGCGCTTCAAGTTGAACACTACTCGTCATGAAGATTCACCACCTGAATTGCGGATCCCTGCGGCAGATCGACGCGACGTACGCGGGACCGCAGGCCGCACCCGCGGTCAACCACTGCCTGCTGGTCGAAACCGATTCGGACGGACTGGTTCTCGTCGAGACCGGGCTCGGCCTCGACAACGTCCGCGACCCGGAAGGCACGCTCGGCGCGGACTGGGTGGCCATGGCCCAGCCGCTGCTCGACCCGGCAGAGACCGCGATCCGGCAGGTCGCCCGCCTCGGCTACGCGCCCGCCGACGTCCAGCACATCATCCTCACCCACCTCGACGTGGACCACTGCGGTGGTCTGCCCGACTTTCCGCAGGCGAAGGTGCACGTGCTCGCCGCCGAGCTGGCGGCGGCACAGGCGGAAGGACCGAATTTCCGGTACCGCGAAGCACATTGGGCGCACGGACCCGATTGGGTCACCTATCACCCGGATGGCGACGATGACTGGTTCGGTTTTCGCGCAACGCCGTTGACGGGTTTGCCGTCGGATTTCAAGCTCGTCCCGCTCGGCGGGCACACGGCCGGGCACACCGGAGTGGCTGTGCGCGAGGGCGATCGGTGGCTGCTGCATTGCGGCGACGCCTACTACTATCACCGCGAGTTGACCCAGCCCTATCACCCGCACCCGGTAATGGACGTGGTGCAGACCAGCTCGGAGGTGCATCACGACCTGCGCGTCGGCACCCGGGCGCGGTTGCGCGAACTCGTCCGCGACCACGGGGACGAGGTCTCGGTGTTCAGCGCCCACGACCCGTGGGAGTTCAGCGGTTACCACTGACCGCCGCCGTCTCGACCTGGCACCATCCAGTGGTCGAGAGGAGAAGTGTGCGGGTTCTGGTGACGGGGGCGAACGGCTACCTGGGCGGGGCGGTGGTCGCCGCGTTGCGGACCGGTGGGCACGAGGTGGTCGGGATGGTCCGGCGCGAGCGCGCGGGTGTGCCGCTGGGGGTGGCGGGTGTGCCGCCGGCGGTGCCGGTGCGCCCCGCCGACCTGCGCGACACCGCTGCGCTCGTCGCGGCCGTCCGGGACATGGACGTCGTCTGCCATCTGGCCGGGCGCACCCGGGTTCGCGAATCGTTCGCCGACCCGCTCGGCTACTTCGAGGTCAACGTGGGCGGCACCGTCGCGCTGCTGCGGGCGATGGCCGAGTGCGGGGCGCGAAAGCTGGTATTCGCCTCCACCGCTGCAATTTACGGGGCTCCTGAGGTACAGCCGATGTCCGAAGATCTGCCGGACCGCCCGTCCCATCCCTACGCGGCGAGCAAACACGCCGCCGAATCGGTGATCGCCGCCCAGGCTGCCACCGGTGCCCTCGACGCGATCATCCTGCGCCTGTTCAACATCGCGGGCGGCGACGATCGCGACCCCACCAGGATCATCCCGCGCATCCTCGCCACCGCGGCGGGGGAGACTCCGGTGCTGACCGTCAACGGTGACGGTTCCGCCGTCCGCGACTACGTCCATATTCACGACGCCGCAAGGGCTTTCGCGGCAGCGGTCGAGCGGGACGCACCGGCACCCTGCCAGACATACAACATCGGCAGCGAAACCGGCACCAGCGTCGGCGAATTGATCGCCGCGGCGCACGAGGAGACCGGTCGGCCCATCCCCGTCGAACACCGATCGGCCCAACCGGAGCCACCCCGCTTGGTCAGCGACAGCACCCGGGCCCACCGCGAACTCGGCTGGACCCCAACCCACTCCGCAATCCCGACCATCCTCCGCGACGCCTGGTCCGCGCGCCCCACCCCACCCTGAGCCACACCCCCGGCCACCCGCACCTCCCTCTGGTGGCACGGACCTCCTCTGCTCGCACGGACCCCCGGACGGCACGCACCTCGTCTGACTCCGCGCACCCGTTCTGGCCAGCCGCTGCGGGTGCGAAAAGTCAGGCGGGGTGCGGGAGTTCGGCACTGCTGCTCAACGGCGGCGGGTGCGTAGCCAGTCGACGCCGTCGCGGAAAGTGGGGGAGTGGTCGAGGCGGGGTGCTGGCCCGGTCGGGCGGTCCTGCCGAACGGCGTCCGGTCTGGACTGGTGGTTCTCCTGCTCGGGGTACGGCGGGAAACGGTCGGGTCGGGTGTCGTCTGACCTCCGCGGGCGGTCCTGTCGAATGTCGTCCGGTCCGGACTGGTGGTTCCCCGGCTCGGACGGGTGGCGGTATTGCGGGATGCGCTCAGACCACTGCTGCTGGTGGGAGCGACTTTCGCGCGGTTGGGCCGAGCCCGGGTGTCCGAGGTTGCGGAGGAAACGGTCGAGGGCCGGTGAGTTGCCTTGTGCGCCAGCGCTGTCGGACCACCCGTCGGTGGGCTTGGCGGGGGCGAAGGGGACGCCGGTGGCCAGCGCGCGCAGGCCGAGGGTGAGCATCTCGCCGAGCATGCCGACGCCGATCGACAGCGTGATCGGCCGGGCCTCCGGATGCATGCCCATGACGCTGCCGAGCGCGCTGACCCCGAAGCCCGCGACGGTCGAGACACCCCATACGGCAAGGGTTTTGACCGTATACCGCTGCCACAGGTAGCCGTCGCGTTCGAACAGGACGGTGGTGGTACCGCGCACCGCGCCGAACGCGATGCCGATCACCGCCCCGAGCACCAGCCACCCGATATCGGTGCCGTCGAGCCCGTCGACGTGGACGACGCTGTAGCCGCCGATGCCGACCAGGATCAACGGCGTGAGGAAGGTGTCCCGCGCGTCCACCGGCTCCCCGGCGAACCGCTTCACGATCAGCACGAGCACGCCGACGAAGACGGCGATCAGCAACCCGACGCTCATGGTGGCCTCCCGGCAATAGTCCTGCCGGAAAACTAATCGGGCGCGGCGGCCCCCCGGATCCTCCGAACGAACGACCCGGCGGAGGATCCGCCCTCCTCCGGGCCGCCGGCCGGTCGATCAGTAGTGCTGCTGGTTGCCGAGCTGCTGCATGATGGTGGCTTGCAGCCGCTGCAGACCGGGCGGCGTGATACCGCTCTGGATCTGTCCCTCGATGGTGCGGACCAGCATTTCGTCGCTGAGCACCTTCTCGCTGGACTGGATCAGCACTGTGCCCGCGCCGGTGAAATCGAACTGGCGCTCTTCACCGGAATTGACGCCGAACCGGGCCGCACCCGCGGCGAGGAAGCTGCCGATCCAGCGCTGATCGTAGTGATGGCTGGGCGACGGGCAGTCGGCCCAGCCGACCAGGGATTCCGGGTCGACCCGCAGCGGCGGTTCGGCGAACATGACCGGCCCGTTGGAGGAGGCGAGGAACTTGCCGGTGCCGATCAACGTGAGGAAGCCGGGCACGATGGACTGGTTCAGCGACAGGCCGGGCTCGAACGCCAGCAGGTTGGCGGCGCGGATGGTGAGGTTGCCGTTGTCCTCGAGGTCATAGGAATTGATGTCGTAGCCGCGGTCGCCGATGATCAGCTTGCCGTGGCCCTCGGCGACGACGTAGTCGCCGGTGAACAGCGGCGCGGAGAACTGCTGCGACACCATGTGCAGCAGCCCGCCCTGCAGGCCGTGGGTGAGCGTCTGGAATCGCATGTCGCCGTAGTAGGCGATCATCGCGCCCTTGCGCATGAACCAGGGCTTGTTCAGGTCGATGCAGTACGCGTAGCTGTTGCCCGGAATGTTGTCGCTGTCCCCGAGATTCATCGGGTTCAAGATGTCAGCCATGGTCACAACTTCTCTTCGGAGGCCTGCACGTACACCACACCCTGTCCGACGCAATGCAACTGCATCGCCTCGCCCGCACCGCGGCCGACCGCGTCGCGCCAGCTGAGTGCCGTCTTCAGCTCGGTTTGCACGTTGCCGTACGCGGCGACGAAGGCCTGCGGATCGACCACGATCGGATTCGGGCCGCCCACTTGTAATTCCAGGAAGCCGCCGTGGGCCAGCAGCACCGCCGAGCCCTGACCGGAGAGCTGGGTGGTGAACATGCCCTGCCCGGTGAGCGCACCGGAGGCGGCGCCGCGCAACGCGCCCATGAGTCCGCCGCCACCACCACCGCCCCCGCCCGAACTCATCACGGAGACAATCGAACTCTGCAACCCGGCGGTGTTCGCCAGCAGCCGCGAGGCCTCGACCCGCAGCGTCGCACCCGGCTGCATGTGCACCACGTGGACTTCCAGCCCGGCGTAGCCGTAGTGCACCTCGCCGGTGCCCTGGGCGAGCATGGTGCGTTCGTGCTCGCCGGCCATCATGCGGCCCGCCATGCGCATCAGCCCACCGCCGCCGCCCATGCCCTGACCGCCCGGAATCTGGTGCGGCGCAAAGGAAACGTCGCCGGTGTAGAACAGCATCGCGCCGGTGCGAGCGACCACGCCGCCCGACATCCCGACGTTGACCTTGACGACCTTGCCGTTGACTTTCTCGAACATGTACTCGCCCTTACCGTTCCGCCGGCTGGATCAACACCACGCCCTGGCCGTCCCAGCGCAGCGAGAACGTCTCGCCGGCACCCTGGCCGACCGCGGTCCGCCACGAAATATCGGTGATGAACGACTGATTGAGGTTGCCGCGCGCCGCGACGAACGCGTCGGGGTCGACCACCAGGGGATACTGCGGCGACACCTCGAGGTGGATCAGCGGGCCGCCCGCCGACAACAGGGCGACCTGACCCTGACCGGACACCGTGGTGGTGAACAGGCCGGCGCCGGTCGACGCGCCCCGCAGGCCGGCGAAGCGCACATCGGTGCGCAGGTTGCCGGCGAATGCGAGCAGCTGCTGCGATTCCACCTGGAGGGTCTCGTTGTTCAGGTTCACCACGGTCACGTGCTGGCCGTTGACCGCGAAGAACACCCGGCCGTTGCCGGAGCACTCCATCAGCGAGAGTTTTTCGCCGGTGGCCCGGCGCTTGAGTCCGGCGATCACGCCGTCGCCGCCGCCGAAACCGGCCGCTTTGAACTGCACGTTGCCCTCGTAGGCGACCATCGAGCCGGATATCGCGCGGAGGCTGGTTCCGGCGAGGTGCGCCTCGATCACCTTCTTGGATTGTTCGAAAAGTTGCGCCATGTGGGTGTCTGCCCTGCTGTTCTTGTCAGTGAATATGGGGTAATCGCGCCACATTCCGCCCGCGTTTCGTCACCTTGATAGGCGCAGCGCGACGGATTCTATCCACAGATCCGGTCCGTCCGGGGTGAATGCAGGCCGTATGCCCGCAGAACTGACGGGGCCGGGGCGGCGTTTACCTGAACCGTGTCCCGCACGTTTCTCGTAGAGTGGCATCGAACGCACCGACAAGCGAAGGGTCGAACTTGTCCGCAACACTCGCCAAGGGCCAAAACGGTCCGTTGGCCACGAACGACGTGGTGGTGTCCATCCAGCTCACGGCGCCGGCGGATCTGTCCGCGCTGCTGGTCACCGAAACGGGCAAGGTCCGCTCCGACGCGGACTTCGTCTTCTTCAACCAGCCGAGCGGCCCCGGGGTGAACCTGCAGCCCGCGCCGGCCGGACAGCCCGCCTCGCTCGCGGTGTCGTTGAACTCGGTGCCGCCGGAGATCGATCAGATCCGCGCGGTGATCACGCTGGACGACGCGAACAGCAACTTCGGCCGGTTCCCCGCGCCGACCGCGATCGTGTCGGACACGGCCGGTAATCGGTTGTACGAGTACCAGATCGACGGATTGAGCAGCGAGTCGATCGTGATCGCGCTCGAGCTCTACCGCAGGCAGGGCAGCTGGAAGGTGCGTGCCGTCGGCCAGGGCTACGCCGGCGGTTTCGCCGCGCTGGTCACCGACCACGGCGTGACGGTCGACGATTCGCCGGCGCAGCCCGCCGCCCAGGCCGCCCCGCCGCCCCCTCCGCCGCCGCCCGCGTACCCGACGCAGCCGCCGCCCCCGCAGCAGCAGCCGAATTACCCGCCGCCCACCACGCCCGCGTACCCGACGCAGCAGGACCCGCAGTTCGCGCAGGGCGGCTACCCGCCGCCCGGCCCGGGTTACCCGCCGCCGGGACCCGGCTACCCGCCGCCCGGCCCGGGCGGTCAGTATCCGCCGCCGGGCCAGCCCCAGGGCTTCCAGCAGCCGGGGCAACCGGTCGCACCGCCCCCGCAGCAGCCCCCGGCCGAGGTCAGCCTCAGCAAGGACCGCCCGGTCAGCCTGACCAAGGGGCAGCGGGTCACCCTGCGCAAGGAGGGCGGCACCGCCCTGACCTTCGTCAAGATGGGCCTCGGCTGGGATCCGGTGAAGAGCCGCGGCATGTTCGGCAACCGCACCGTGGACGTCGACCTCGACGCGTCGGTGGTGTTGTTCGCCGACATGAACCCGGTGGACGTCGCCTACTACGGGCAGCTGACCTCCAAGGACGGCTCGATCCGGCACCAGGGCGACAACCTCACCGGTGAGGGCGAGGGCGACGACGAGGTGATCCTGGTCGACCTCACCCGCATCCCGGCGCACGTGAGCACGCTGGTGTTCATCGTGACCTCGTACAAGGGCCACACCTTCGAGCAGATCCAGAATGCGTTCTGCCGCTTGGTCGACGGCTCCAACAACGCCGAATTGGCCAGGTACACCATGGCCGGCGGGATGCCGTTCACCGCGATGGCGATGGCCAAGGTCTTCCGGGTCGGCAACGACTGGAAGATGCAGGCGCTCGGTGAGGGCTTCGCCGCGAAGCATCCGGGCGAGGCGATGCCGCACCTCGGCCGGTTCCTGCAGCACGGTTGAGTTCGGCAGCGCGGACAGCAAGGCAGACAACGTGATTCAACTCAAAGCCGGTCAGAATATGCCGCTGACCGGCGATATCGTCCGGTTCGGCGCGCACGCCGAAGCGGCACTGGATGTTTCGGCGCTGGTGGTGGCCGAGAACCTGAAGGTGTTCTCCTCGGACGATTTCGTCTTCTACAACCAGCCCGCCACCGCGGGCGTGGCGCTGACCGACGCCGAGGTGACCGTCACGCTCGCCGAGGTCCGCGCCGACGCCAAGGCGGTGCTGCTGGTGGTCAGCGCCGACCCCGCGGTTCCCGCGGGGCCGGGCGGGCTCGGCACGGTGACCGCGACGCTGTCCGAGAACGGTTCGGCGGCAGCGGAATTCGTGGTGGCCCCGGCCGCCGGTGAGGCGGCGCTGATCTGCCTGGAGGTGTACCGGCGCGGGCCCGAGTGGCGGCTGCGCGCGGTCGGTCAGGGTTATGCGGGCGGGCTCGCGGTGCTGCTGACCGCGCACGGCGTCGACGTCGAGGACGAGCCCACCGACCCGGCCGCCCCGACCGGTTCGGCCGCGCAGACCGGCGGCGTGCCCCAGCCGGCGGACGTGTCCCGCTCCGGCCCGGTCACGCACACCATGGCCGGGCCGATGGCGAGCGAGGCCCGTTCGGTCACCGCCATGCCGACGGAGGTCGGACACGGCCTGGAACGGCTGTGGATGATCTTCGAGGACGCCGCTCGTTCGGCGGCGGCGCTGGTCTCCGCGCGGGACTACGCGGCCAAACGGCTCGATCACGAATTGTCCGCCGCCGTCTCCGATCCCGCGACCAGGAACACTCCGGCCGCCGACGCGGCACGCCGCGCCGCCCAGCAGCGCAACGACGAATTGATCGCCACCGCAGAGCGTAATCATCAGCGCGACAGCGAACAGCTCCTCCGCGAGCTCGCCGATGCCGACCTGATGTTGCCGCCCGCGCTGGCGTCCTGGGACGCACCGGCGTGGGACAAGCCGGTGGCGCCCAGCGACGGCATCCGGCTCGGCGAGCTGTACGCGCAAGAACGCGGTGCGCTGCGGGTGCCGTATTGCGTTCCGGTGCCGCTGAATAGGCCGCTGTGGATCGATACCGAGTCGTCGCGGGCGGTCGCGCCGGTGGTCGGTGCGCTGCTCGCCCGGCTGCTCACCGCGGCGCCGGGCCGGCGCACCGTGGTCGACATCATCGATCTGACCGGAGCTTTCACCAGCTTCACCGAACCGCTCGCACCGGTGCTGAACGGCCCGCCGATCACCGACCACACGGAGATCTCCGCGCGGCTACAGGAACTGGCCCAGTCCGCCGAACTGGCCGAACTCGCGTTCACCAGCGGTATGGGCAGCCCGCCGAGCGAGCACCGGATCCTGATCGCGGCCGACTTCCCGCACGGTTACCAGAGTTCGGACGCGCAACGGATCGGCTCGCTGATCATGCGCGGCGACCTGATCGGATTGTCCACGGTGATCGTCGGCAGTGACGAATCCGACTCCACCGACACCACGGTCGCGATGCTCTCGCAATCGTGCCGGCACCTGCCGACCGTGGCCGGGACACCGCTGTTCGATCCGTGGACCGGCAGCCCGTGGCAGCTCGACCTGGATCTGCTCAACCAGGAACCGGAGCGGCTGGCGCGCTACCTGCGCACCCACTGAGCGGACGCGTCCACCTGCGGCTGCCATTCGCGGGTGGGCGCCACCCGGGGGCGCAGCACCTCGGGCAGCCACGGCAGCAGCGGATCGGGCGCGCGGTCGACGATGCCGCCGATCGGGTCGTCCACGTAATCGCGGCGCACCAGGTCTTCGCCGGGGCGATAGATCTGGCGAACGATCAAGGCGCACAAGGCGATCACCGCGAGGTCGCGCAGCACGACGGTGCCGGTGAACCACTGCTCGGGCAGGCCCTTCTTGTCCAGGCCGAGGTAGTAGAACATGCGTGGCGCCCAGACGAGGGCGTCGATGGTCATCCAGGCGAGCAGGATGCGGCGGTGCGGCAGCGCGAGCACGGCCAGCGGCACCAGCCACAGCGAATACTGCGGGCTCCACACCTTGTTCGTCAGCAGGAACGCCGCCACCACCAGGAAGCAGAGCTGCGCGAGCCGGGGGCGCTGCGGCGCGGTGAGCGCGATGTAGCCGATCGCCACGCAGGCCGCGATGAACGCGAGCAGCGACACCGCGTTCAGGATCACCGGCGGTTCGCCGTGCGCGAGTTCCCCGTCGAAACCGGCCCAGCCGGTGAACGAGGTGATCACGTTGTAGATCGAGTCCGGGTCGGCGTGCCGGGAGGTGTTGAGCCGGAAGAACTCTCGCCATCCGGTGGGGTACAGCGCGGCGATCGGCAGGTTCACCACGATCCAGGTGCCGAGCGCGGCCGCGACGGTGACCGCCGCGGCGCCGAGCGGGCGCGCGCCGAGCAGGTGCACCCGGTACGGCGTTTCCCGCACCCAGTCCAGTGCGGCCGCGACGCTGTCGATATCACGCAGCCGCAGGCCGGCCTGGGTGCTCGGCATGCGCTGCATCGGGTCGGTGCGCAGGCACAGCAGCACGATCGGGCCGAGCAACAGCAGCGGATACAGCTTGGCGGCGCCGCCGAGCCCGAGCAGTAACCCGGCCAGCGCGGGTCGCCTGCGGGCCCAGGCCAGCAGGCCGGTCGCGGCCAAAGCCGTTGCCAGCGCGTCGAAATTGGTGAAGATGTGCACGATCACCAGCGGTGAACAGGCGACCAGCGCCGTGTCCCACACCCGGCGCCCGGCCAGTTGCGCGCTCGCCCACACCGTGACCAGCCAGGCGAGCGCGAGGCCGATCGCGACGACGTTGAAGTAGATCACCACCTGCAACGCGCCCGGCAGCGGCGTCATGTCCCAGGCCTTGGCGATTCGCATCGACAGGTACTGGTAGAGACCGGACAGCACCGGATACTCCATGTACCTGGTCTCGCGGCCACCGTCGGGTGTCTGCTCGACCCAGAACTTCTTGTAGGGGAACGCACCCTCGTTCAGCCGCTCGGCGCCATACAGGGGCACGGTGTCCGAGTAGCACATCGCGACGTACTGGCGGCCGTTGTTCCAATCGAGCGTGAGCGTGCCGTCGGCGGTGGTGGTCTGCTGGATGCAGCCCGCCTTGCCGAACCAGCCGAACGCCAGGAACACGACCGTGAAGGCCAGCAGCACGCGCATCGGCGTCCAGAACCGGGCCCGGCCGATCAGCGCGTGCTCACCGACCGGGCCGCCGATCACGGTGGACAGCTGTGCGGTCAGCGAGTCGTTGCGACTGGGCCGATCGCGGGCGTCGGCCGAGCGCAGGTCCGGCGCGAGCGGGCCGGGAGCGGCGTAATACGCCGTGCTGGAAGGCACCTCACTCGCGTGCGGTCCGCTCCCGTTCGCCCGCTGATCCACCAGCTGCTGATCAGTCACGGCACCCGAGGCTACCGGGCGATCACCGTCGGGTGCGTCGCGCACCTGTTCCCCCCTGGTCACCCGACCAGACCTACCTGCTGCGCGTGGTCGGGGGAGTTCCGTTCGTATCGCCCTGCCCGTTGGCGCCCGGGCGCGGCGCACCGGTGGCGGTCGGCGACGATCCGTCCGAAGGGGCCACCGGCTGGCCCGGGAGCGGACCGGCGTCCGGCTTCTCGGGTTGCTCGCTGCGCGGCTGCTGCTGTTGTTGCTGCTGCGGCCGCGGCTGGCCGCCGGGCAGCGGGATCGGGCCGAACGGGGTGTCGATCGTCGGCGGAATGTAGATCGGCGGCAGGATCGACGGCGCCTCGGTGGTCGACGGCGGGGTGTACGGCGCCGACCACTCCGGCACGCCCGCCTGGCCCTTGATCGGGGCCGGCTTCGGGAAGGTCTCGTTCTGCGTGCCCTGCAGGGCGCCGTCCATCGTGGCCTTCCAGATATCGGAGGGCAGGCCGGAACCGTAGATCATGCCGCCGCCGTAGTTGCGCAGCGGCGAATCGTCCACGCTGCCCACCCAGACCGCGGTGGACAGCGACGGGGTGTAGCCGACCATCCAGGCGTCCTTGTTCTCTCCGGTGTCGCCGAGCTGGGCGGTACCGGTCTTGGTGGCCGACTCCCGGCCGCCGGCCAGGTTGTGGTTGCGCGACCAGGCCGCGATCGGCTTCATCGCGGCGGTGACGTTGTCGGCCACCGCGGCCGAGACGCGCGGTTCGCCCGCGACCTCACCGCGATCGAGCAGCACCTGACCGTCGGCGGTGACGACCTTCTGCACGAAGTGCGGCTTGTGATAGGTGCCCGACGCGGCCAACGTGGCGTAGGCCGAAGCCATGTCGAGCGCACGCACCTGGTACTGGCCGAGCACGATGCCGTTGTTCGGGCCGGAGCCGTCGGGTTCGGTCAGCGTCTTCGGCACGCCGGGAATGGCTTCCGGGATGCCGAGCTTGTGCGCCATGTCCGCGATCTTCTTCGGGCCGTTGCCCATGTCGATCTGCATCCGGTAGAAGCTGGTGTTCAGCGAGCGCTTCAGCGCCTCGGCGATGGTGCACATACCGCACTGCTCGCCCTCCACGTTGGTGATCTTGATGCCGTTCACCGTGAGCGGCGAGCTGTCGTACAGCTGCGACAGCGGCACGCCCTGCTCCAGGTTCGCCGCCAGACCGAACACCTTGAACGACGAACCCGGCTGCAGGCCCGCGTTGGCGAAGTCCCAGCCCTGGCCGTCCTCACCGCCGTAGTACGCGCGCACCGCGCCGGTCTTCGGATCCACCGAAACGACCGCGGTGCGCAGCTGCTCCGGCTCGCCCTGCATCTTCTTCTGCGCCGCGTCGACCGCGGCCTTCTGCGCCTTCGGGTCGATCGTCGTGGTGATCGACAGGCCCGCGGTGTTGAGCTGCTGCTCGCTGATGCCTTCCGCGGTCAGTTCTTTGAGCACCTGTGACTTGACCAGGCCCTCGGGGCCCGTGTCGAGGGTCTTGTCCTTGGTCGTGGCGACCGGGACCACCTGCGGGTACTGCATCGCCTGCCGGTCGGCGGCGGAGAGGTTGCCGCCGGAGACCATGCCGTCGAGCACGTAGTTCCAGCGGGTCTTCGCGCCCTCCGGGTTCTTCTCCGGGTCCAGGCCGGACGGCTGCTGGATGGTGGCGGCGAGCACCGCGCCCTCGGCGGGCGTGAGCTCCTGCACCGGCTTGCCGAAGTAGGCCTTGGCCGCGGCGTCGATGCCGTACGCGCCGCGACCGAAGTAGATGGTGTTCAGGTACGCGGCGAGGATCTCGTCCTTGCTCCACTGGCGCGCCATCTTGGCCGAGATGACCAGCTCGCGCATCTTGCGGGTGAGCGAGCGTTCGTCACCGACCAGGGCGTTCTTCACGTACTGCTGGGTGATCGTCGAACCACCACCCGCGCTCTCCCGGCCGAGCACGTTGTCCCGGGCCGCGCGCGCGAAACCGGAGATCGAGAAGCCCGGGTTGGAGTAGAAGTCCCGGTCCTCGGCGGCCATCACCGCGTACCGCACGTGCGGCGGGATCTTGTCGATCGTGACGTCGGTCCGGTTGCCTTCCGGCGGAACGACTTTGCTGATCACCGACTCGCCGTCGGCGGCGAGGATGGTCGCCACCTGATTGGTTTTGAGATCCTGCGGCTGGGGTACCGACACTGTCGTGTACGCGATCAGGAAGACGCCGCTGGGGATCAGGATCATCATCGCGATCAGCACGTAGATGACGCGCCGCACGATCCGCCACGGTGATTTCTTCTTCTGCCCCGGACGCTTGCCGGAGCCACCGCCGGAACCGTCACCGGAGCCGCCGTTACGCCGTGGCGGCGGGCCGGACGGCGGTCCGCCCGCGGTCTTACGACGTTCGCCGGTGCCGGTGGCCGGGTCGCCGACGCGGCGGGCGCGTTCGGCCGGACGTGGGCCGGTGGGCGGTGCGCCGCGCCGATTGCGTTCGGCCACCGCGTTGTTGGGCAGGTTGGCGCGTTCGATCCGCTGGGTCGCCTGCGGTCCGTTCGGCGCGCCGGGCGCGGGACGCCCCTGCGGCGGCCGCTGCTGCGGTGGCGGGGGCGGGCCGGGGCGGCGCTGTGGCTGCGGGCCACGCAGCTCGCCCGGGTACGGGGCCGGACGCTGGGGCGGCGGACCCGGACGCGCGCCGGGCGGTGGCCCGGGACGGGGGTTCTGGTACGGGTTGGGACCTGGATGTGAACTCCGCGGAGCACGGCCGCCGTTCGGGTCATCGCCGTAGGGGGAAGTCTCGTAGGGCGAATTCACTGACAAGATCTCCATAACTCGTGACGTTGCTGGTGGCTCGGTGCGGTCACGCGGACCGCGGCGGACCCGTTACGGCTCCGCGAGTCACCCGACGGGCAGATGACCAGGCACTTCATTCGGCTGCGGTGCGCCGGTTGGCTCGGGTTCCGGTGCGGCGGCGGGTGGGCGCCGGCGCGGTACCGAGCACATAGGACTGCACCAGATGATTCCAGCTGCAGGACCGGCACACCTCGACGACATGGACCGAGAACTCTTCGCGAGTCTCATCGAGACGCGCCAGCTCCTCCGGGGTGCGAGCCGAACCCGCCATCGGTCCCAGACCATCGCCGTAGACCCAAGATACAAGCGTGAGCTGTTCTTTCCGGCAGATCGGGCATGTGACCTCGCTCCCCCGACCATGGAACTTCGCCGCACGCAGGAGATAGGGATTCGCATCACATACCTCGGCGACATCGACACGGCCCGCATACACGTCGGCCAGCAGAGATCGCCGCCGGAGGGCGTAGTCGACCACTTGCCGCTGGATTCGCACGAGAACCAGAGTAGCGGTGTTGCCGGGGGGGTGCCCCGGCTCAGGGGTATGAGAAAGCCGGTAGATCGCGGGTTATATCGAGCGGGGCTGTGCACGGTTATATCGCTCCGATATAGTTTGGAGTCGCATCCATCAATTAGGTCTGTACATAGTCAGGGAGGTGAAGCCCGGTGCTCGAGCTGGCAATCCTCGGGCTGCTCCTCGAATCGCCCATGCACGGCTACGAGCTGCGCAAGCGGCTGACCGGCCTGCTCGGCGCGTTTCGTGCCTTCTCCTACGGGTCGCTCTACCCCACGCTGCGCCGCATGCAGTCCGACGGGTTGATCGCGGAGGAGATCCCGGCGGGCGTGGTCGCGCGCCGTGCGCGCCGGGTCTACCAACTGACGCCTGCGGGCCGGGAGCGGTTCAGCGAACTGCTGGCCGACACCGGACCGCAGAACTACACAGACGACGGCTTCGGCGTGCACCTCGCCTTCTTCAGCCGCACCCCCGCGGAAGCGCGGATGCGGATTCTGGAGGGCAGGCGGCGCCAGGTCGAAGAGCGCCGAGAAGGGCTGCGGGAGGCGATCAAGCGGGCCAGCGGGTCGCTCGATCGCTACACCAGGCAACTCCATCAGCTCGGACTCGAATCAAGCGAGCGCGAAGTGCGCTGGCTCAACGAGTTGATTGCGGCGGAGCAATCGACGAAGGCGGCACCACAGAAAGAGGGAAATATCGGCCATGAGTGAAGCACAGAAGGCTGACAACGCCACCGAAGTTCGCGTCGCCATCGTGGGTGTGGGCAACTGCGCCTCCTCGCTGGTCCAGGGTGTGCAGTACTACAAGGACGCGGACGAGACCGCGACCGTGCCCGGCCTCATGCACGTCAAGTTCGGCAAGTACCACGTCCGCGACGTGAAGTTCGTCGCCGCGTTCGACGTGGACGCCAAGAAGGTCGGCTTCGACCTCGCCGAGGCGATCTTCGCCAGCGAGAACAACACGATCAAGATCTCCGATGTGCCGCCGAGCGACGTGGTGGTGCAGCGGGGTCCGACCCTGGACGGCATCGGCAAGTACTACGCCCAGACCATCGAGCTGTCCGAAGCCGAGCCGGTCGACGTGGTCAAGGTGCTGAAGGACAACAAGGTCGACGTTCTGGTGTCGTACCTGCCGGTCGGCTCGGAAGAGGCCGACAAGTTCTACGCGCAGTGCGCCATCGACGCCGACGTCGCGTTCGTCAACGCGCTGCCGGTGTTCATCGCCTCCGACCCGGAGTGGGCCGAGAAGTTCACCAAGGCGGGCGTGCCCATCGTCGGCGACGACATCAAGAGCCAGGTCGGCGCGACCATCACGCACCGCGTCATGGCCAAGCTGTTCGAGGATCGCGGTGTGCAGCTCGACCGCACCATGCAGCTGAACGTCGGCGGCAACATGGACTTCAAGAACATGCTCGAGCGCGAGCGCCTGGAGTCCAAGAAGATCTCCAAGACCCAGGCCGTCACCAGCAACCTGAAGAAGGAGCTCGGCGCCAACGACGTGCACATCGGCCCGTCCGATCACGTCGGCTGGCTCGACGACCGCAAGTGGGCCTACGTCCGGCTCGAGGGTCGCGCCTTCGGCGACGTGCCGTTGAACCTGGAGTACAAGCTCGAGGTGTGGGATTCGCCGAACTCGGCGGGCATCATCATCGACGCGGTGCGTGCCGCGAAGATCGCCAAGGACCGCGGCATCGGCGGCCCCGTCATCCCGGCCTCGGCCTACCTGATGAAGTCCCCGCCGAAGCAGCTGGCCGACGACATCGCCCGCGCCCAACTGGAAGCCTTCATCATCGAGGGCTGAGTTATCGGCCGCGTGGCCGCGGCGTGTTCATGGCCCCTTGGTGTCTCGCGTCCGAGCGGACGAGACTTGCGCCTGCGGCGCGTGCGCTTCGTCCGCTCGGACGCGAGACGGGCCATGAACGCGCTCGTCGGGCTCGCGCTGTGCGGGGCAAGATATCGATGAGCGAGCCGCCCGGAGGGGTATTCCTCCGGGCGGCTTACGTTTTCGGGGCTCGGCCAGTGGTGGCGACTCAGTCGAGGGAAACGTAGACCTCTACGGAGGTCGGGCCGGTGTAGCGCTCGAGCTCGGCGGTGTGGGAGCGGGTGATGGTGCCGGCGCTTTCGGCCTTGCGGACCTGGGCCCAGGCGGTGCGGAGCAGGTCGTAGGGCTTGTCGGAGACGACGAACTTGGCGTAGCGGCCCTGCGGGACGCGGGTGAGCACGTCGCCTGCGTCCATTTCGGCCATGCCGGTGATCTCGTAACCGAGCACCGCGACCGCATGATCGTTCTGGCCGATGTAGGCGGCCACCCGCGGTACGTTCTTCTCCCGCGCGAGGTAGCGGTCCCAGGTGAAGTTCACCAGGTCGAGGTCGCGGGCGGTCACCTCACGCCCGGCCAGCGGGACCGTCAATCCGGCGACCAGGCTCTCGTCCAACGTGACAATCTCGAAGTCCACAGTCTGTTCCTACCCGTCGACCTGATCGTCTGCCAGCGCTACGAACACTTCGACCGTGCGCGCGTCGGGATAATGCTCCCAGTCGCCGGTATAGGACCGCACGAAACGGCCCGCGGCCTCGGCGTCCCACACCGAGCGCCAGATGTAGACGATGGTGTCGCCGAGGTTGTCACCGCTGGCGATGAACCGCGCGAACCGTCCCGCGGGCACCCGCGCCAGTACGTCGCCGGGCAATAAGTCGTCGAGGCTGCGGCAGCGATAACCCACGATGTGGGTCAGATACGAATTGATCTCCGGCGCGTGGTCGACGTACGCGGTCGTCGGCGGTCCGGGCAGCCGGCGCGCCAGATTGCGCTTCCACGCCTCTTCGACTTTCGCGCGGCGCGGCCCCTCGACCGCGAGCGCCGGGCTGCGCAGTACCGTGCCCGCCACCAGCGTCTCGGGTTGGTCAACGACATTGAAATCCACCGGCGTAGCCCCTATGTCTCGTCTGTCTCCAATTGCGGCGCTCCCTGGCCCTTCGTGGTGCGCCTCCGGGCCGGTTCGCGGGTCGCTGTGTTCCGTTTCGAAGCCCGTCGTGGTCAGGCAAGTCGCCGCCTCCGGGCCTGTCGCTCACACCGCTGTGTCGTCGTTCGAGCGCATATCCTTCCGCATCGATCCCGGGACTCCGGCGTCGGCCTGTTCCGACACAGTCCCTGTTCGCTCTCACTCTGGCAAACGATGCTGCCATGCCAACCGTTCCCCCGGGTGCGCGAAGGTCACAGCATCATCGCTATCCCGGGACCGGAATGCTCAGCCCGGGGAAGATCTCCACTTCCTTGGGCGGCTGCGGGGCGGGCGGGATGATGACGACCGGCTCACGCGGGGCACCCGACGGCGGGTTCAGGATGTCGTAGGTGCCGCCGGAGGGCTTGTTCGCGTTGGGTGGCGCGGCCGGGCCGGGCCCGTCCACGGCGGGGAACTGCTCGACCGGCGTGCCGTCGAGCGCGTTGTCCATCACCTGCTTCCAGATGTCTGCGGGCAGGCCGGAGCCGTAGATGTCCGACCCGCGGGCGGTGTGGATGGGCTGGGACTGCTCGGTCCCGATCCAGACGGCCGTGGACAGCGCCGGGGTGAACCCGATCATCCACGCGTCCTTGTTGTCCGCGGACTCGCCGAGCTGGGTGGTGCCGGTCTTGGCCGCGGATGGCCGGCCCCCGGCGAGGGCGTGGCCGTTGGAGTACGCGGCGATCGGTGTCATCGCCTGCGTGGTCTTGTCGGCGATCGCCTTCGGTATGCGCTGTTGCCCTGCGGGCATCTGTTTGCCGATCTGCTGTTCCGGAGCGCCGCGGTCCAGCAGCACCCGTCCGTCACCGGTGACCACCCGCTGCACGAAGTACGGCTGGTGATAAACACCGGACGCACCGATGGTGCCATAGGCCGAGGCCATATCGATGGGACGAACGAGATACTGCCCCAACACGATTCCGTTCAACGGCCGGCCGCCGTCCTCGGTGAGCGTCTTTCCGGCGACCCCGGGGATCTCCTCCGGGATGCCGGCCGCGTGCGCCGCGTCGGCGATCGCCTTCGGGCCGTCGAACATCGACATGGTGAGCCGGTAGAAGCTGGTGTTCAGTGACCGTTTGAGCGCCTCGGCCATGGTGCATTTGCCGCACGACTCGCCGTCCACGTTGGTGATCTTCGTGCCGCGGTCGGTGACCGGGGAACTGTCCAGCAATCGGGTCAGCGGGACGCTCTGCTGCTGCGCGGCGATCGCCGCGAACGGTTTGAACGCCGACCCTGTCTGTAACGGCGCCTGGGCGAAGTCGTAGCCGATGCCGTCGAATCCGCCGAAGTAGGCGCGCACCGCGCCGGACCGCGGATCGATCGACACCACCGCCGCGCGCAGTTCCGGCGGCTGCCCGGCCAGCCGATCCTGTACCGCGCCGAGCACCGCCTGCTGCGCCTTGGCGTCGATCGTCGTGGTGATCTGCAAAGCCCCGGTGTTCAGTTCGTGTTCGCTGATCCCGGCGGTGCGCAGCTCCCGGACCACCTGGGCGCGGATCAGCCCCTCGGGCCCGCGGGCCACGTTCTCGTCGGGAATCTCGTTGAGCGGGATGATCGCCGGGAACGTCGTCGCGTCGCGGGTGCCCGGTGCGAGCACGCCCATCTCGACCATGCCGTCGAGCACGTACTGCCAGCGGGCCGTCAGGTCGGGCAGGTGGGTTTCCGGGTCGAGGATGGACGGGGTGCGCACGAGTGCGGCGAGCACCGCGCCCTCGGCCAGGGTCAGCTGATTCACCGGCTTGTTGAAATACGCCTTGGTCGCGGCGGCGATCCCGTACGAGCCGCGCCCGTAGTAGATGGTGTTGAGGTAGGCGGCGAGGATGTCGTCCTTGCTCCACTGGCGCGCCATCTTCGCCGCGATGATCAGCTCGCGCATCTTCCTGGTCAGCGTGCGCTCGGAACCGAGGAAGGCGTTCTTCACATACTGCTGGGTGATGGTGGAGCCACCGCCCGCGTCGTCGCGGCCGAGCAGGTTGTCCCGGGCGGCGCGCAGGAAGCCGGAGGTCGAGTAGCCGGGGTTGCTGTAGAAGTTGCGGTCCTCCGCGGACAGCATCGCGTCGCGGGTCGACTGCGGCACCTCGGCCAGCGGGATCGGCGTCCGATTACCGTTCGGCGGCACGACTTTGGCGATGACCGTGCTGCTGTCGGCGGCCAGGATGGTGGCGATCTGGTTGGTCTGCACCGAACTCGGATCCGGGATCTCGGCGCTCCAGTAGACGAGCACCGAGAGCAGCAGCGGCACCACGCCGAAGATGATGAACAGCGCGAGCACGAGCCGGCGGAACCGCTCCGCTCTGGTGCGTGGTGGGCGATTCGGATCCGGGGTGGGTTTCGGCGTGGTCGGTGGCCGGTCCTTCGCCGCGTGCGCGCGCCGCTTCGCGCGGGCGGCGGGTGAGGTCAGCTCGTTGAAGCCCGCGATGGAGGAGTAGGGCGCGGAATCAGTGCCGCGCCGCGATTTCCGCCTGCGAATCGAGCCCACGATCATCTCCTCCCGGAGCGTCGGTCGAAACTCACCTGCACGAACAACGATCGGAAATGTGCCCCCACGGCACGACTGTACTCGTGCCGTGGGTGACCCGCGATGCTATCACCGGGCCGTTGCGGCGCACCGGAATTCTGCGCGTGAGCTAGCTCTTGACGCCGCCGGCGGTGAGGCCGGAGATGATCCGGCGCTGGAACAGCAGCACCATCAGCACCAGCGGAATGGACACCATCGTGCCCGCCGCCATGATCGCCGCGTAGGGCTCCACCAGCGGGTTGTTACCGGAGAACCGGGCGACCGCGACGGTCACCGGCTCGGTCTTGTCCGAGGAGAGCAGCCGGGCCAGCAGGTATTCGTTGACCGCCGCGATGAACGCGAGGATCGCGGTGGTGAACACCGCGGGCGCGGCCAGCGGCAGCATCACCAGGCGGAAGGCCTGCATCTTCGTCGCGCCGTCGATCCGCGCGGCTTCTTCGAGCTCCCATGGCAATTCGGTGAAGAAGGAAGCCAGGATGTAGACCGTCATCGGCAGCACGAAGGAGATGTTCGGGATGATCATCGCCTGGTATTCGCCGATCCAGCCGATGTTGGTGAACAGCTGGAACAGCGGGGTCACCAGCACCACCACCGGGAACATCGAGGCGCTCAGGATCAGGCCCGACACCAGGTACTTGCCGCGGAAGGTGAGCCGCGCCAGCGCGTACGCTGCCAGCACGCCGATCAGCAGGGCGATCACCGTGGTGATCGAGCCGATGACCACGCTGTTGATCAACGCCCGGCCGAAGTTGTTGCCGCGGCTGGTGTCGAAGGCGTTGCGGAAGTTCTCCAGCGTGACGTGCGTGGGCCACGGGGTGCTGTCGAAGGTGTAGTCCGGATCGCGGAACGCGGTCACGGCCATCCAGTAGAACGGCCCGAGCCCCCACACCAGCACGATGAACACACCGGCGTACAGCCGCACCGACTTGAGGCGGTGGGTCCACGGGACCGACTGTGGCGGGCGAGTATTCACAGGATTCGTCGTAGTCATGGGTGCACCGTGCCCGGGTAGGTATAGGTCGACCGGAGAAGCGGAGCGCCTCCGGTGGCGGACCAGCGTCTGGTGGGCAGGACGAAAGCCGAGCGCCAGCGAGGTGTCGTCCTGCTCACCCCGCCTCCCGCTGTTCCTCTTGGGTCCGGACGGCGTTGGCGCCCAAGACCTTCACCAGCACGAAGGCCACCGCGAAGATCAGCAGGAAGGTGATCGTCGACAGCGCGGCCGCGCTGTTGGGGCCCTGCCGGACCTGGTCGACCACCAGGATCGACAACACCCGGGTGGACGGGTTGTTCAGCGTCATGATCGCCGGCAGGTCGTACATGCGCAGCGCGTCCATGGTGCGGAACAGCACCGCGACGAGCAAGGCCGGGCGCAGCAGCGGCAAGGTGATCTGGGTGAAGCGCTGCCAGGCGGTCGCGCCGTCGACCCGGGCCGCCTCGTACACGTCGGCCGGGATCACCTGCAGGCCCGCCAGCAGCAGCAGCGCCATGAACGGCGTCGTCTTCCACACGTCGGCGGCGATCACCGCGAACCGGGCGGCCCAGGCGTCGGAGGTCCACAGGATATGGGTGCCGAACACCCGGTTCACCACGCCGTCGTACTGGAACATGAACTCCCACAGCCGCGCCGTGACCGCGGTGGGGATCGCCCACGGGATCAGCACCGCGGCGCGCAGCAGGGCGCGGCCGCGGAACGTCTTGCCCATCACCATGGCGAAGCCGAGGCCGAGCGTGGCCTCCAGCGTCACCGTGATCACCGTGAAGAACAGCGTGACGCCGATGGCCAGCCAGAACTGCGACCCGAGGTTGCCGGTGGGACAGCTGACCGTCTCGCCGCCCGCCTGGCACTGTTGCAGCAGCCAGTGCGTGTAGTTCGAGAAGCCGGCGCTGCCACCCTCGGTGAACATGCCGGTCGCCGGGTCCAGGCCCGAATCCTTCTGGAACGACATCCACAGCGCGCGCACCACCGGATAGCCGATGACCACCGCCAGCGCCAGTAGTACCGGCGAGACGAACAGCCAGGCTTTACCGGAGCGCCGCATTTCCAATGCCAGGGTTTCGCCGAGGCCACGCTTGCGTGGCAGGAAATCCTCACTCGACACAGTGCTGGCCGCTCCCGAAGGATCCGACACCGTTTCTCTCTCCTACGGGTCTCGTCGGGTCCGTTGCGCTTCCGCCTACGATCCCGCGGTCTCGATGCCCTTCTGCATGCCGGTGATCGCGTCGTCGACCGACTTGGTCTGCTTCAGCGCAGCATAGGCGTTCTCCTGGATGGCCTTCGACACCGCGGGATAGAACGGCGTGACCGGGCGCGGCACCGCGCTGGCGATGGAATCCTTGAGCGCGGGCAGGTACGGCATCTTCGCGATCAGGGCCGGGTCGTCGTACATCGACGCGCGCACCGAGGGCAGCGCGCCGGAGGCGACGATGTGCTGGGCGTCCTCGCTGATCAGGAAGCGCAGGAAGTCGAGCGCGGTGGCCTTGTTCTTGGAGTACGCGCTGATCGCCGCGTTGTAGCCGCCGAGCGTGGACGCGCCGACACCGTTCTCGCCGGGCAGCGGGGCGACCGCGAACTTGTCCTTCACCGCGGAGGCTTCGCCGCCGACGTCACCGTAGGTGGACGGCCACGAACGCAGGAACATGAGCTTGCCCTGCGCGAACGCGTTGCTGCTCTCCGGCTCCTTGAACGAGATCGCCTCCGGCGGGATGTCGCCGTTCTTGTAGGCGTCGACCAGCACCTTCAGGCCGGCCCGGGACTGCGGGCTGTTCACCGTCGGGGTCTTGCCGTCGGCGCCGACGAAGCTGCCGCCGTAGGCGTTGATCACCTCGGCGGTGTTCACCGTCAGGCCCTCGTACGGCGCGAACTGACCGGCGTAGCAGCCGATGTTCTGCTCCTTGGCCAGCGGGCACTGGGCGAGCAGTTCGGTCCAGGTCTTCGGCGCGTTCGGCACCAGGTCCTTGCGGTAGAACAGCAAGCCGCCGTTGGTGTTTCGCGGGGCCGCGTACAGGGTGTTGTTGTAGGTGGCGCTGGCGACCGGCGGGGAGAGCAGCGCGGAGGTGTCGATGGCGAAGGCGTCCTTCAGCGGCTGGATCCAGCCCTTCGCGGCGAACTCGGCGGTCCACGGCACGTCGAGGGCGACCACGTCGTAGTTGGACTGCTTGGAGCGCATGTGCTCGACCAGGTCGTCGTACTGCTGCGAGGCGTCGTTCGACTGTTCCTTGAACGTCACCTGCTCGTCCGGGTGCGCGGCGTTCCAGCGCTCGATGAGCTGCTTGACCGCGCCGGTCTCGGTGGTGTCCTTGCCCTCGACATAGGTGATCGGGCCGCGCCCGGTCAGGTTCTGGCTGGTCGGGCTGCCGCCGCTGTCGCTGGAGCAGGCGCTGGTGAACGTCGCCGTCAGCAGCGCGACCGAGACAGCCGCGACCGCGGCCTTCGGTACGAGCGACGTACGTAGGGACGACACCTTTTTCACAGCCATCGCGGACACTCCAGATCGATCGTGAGCATTAGCACACCCTGCCGGTTGCACAACGCAAGATACATGGTGTGGGAGTTACTCGGGGGAATGTGGCGGGAAGTCCTCGCTACATCGCCGCGTCCCGCCGCCTAAGCTCGCAGGTGATGACATCGCCGAACCCGGTTCCCGAACGGATGCTGACACGCATCGGCGGACTGCTGCGTCAGGCCGAGTCCACCGACAACGCACACGAGGCCGAGGCGTTCCTCGCCGCGGCGCAACGCCTCGCGACCCGCTCGTCCATCGACCTGACGGTCGCGCGTGCGCACGTCGCGGGGCGCGAACGCAGGCCGTCGCCGATCCAGCGGATGATCCCGATCGGTGAGCCGGGTAAGCGCGGATTGCGCACGTACGTGCAACTCTTCGTCGCGATCGCGTCCGCCAACGATGTGCGCTGCGATGTCGCTCGCACCTCGACCCAGGTGTACGCCTACGGTTTCGACTCCGACATCGATACCTGCGAGGCGTTGTACGCGAGTCTGCTCGTCCAGATGGTCCGCGCGTCGGATCAATACATCAAGTCGGGTCAATACCGTTCGGCGACCGTGGACAAGGTGGTCACCGAAAAGCGCTGGGGCCGAAAGGTGCAGCGCCGGGTGCAGGCGCCGGTCGCGGGTGTGACGGCGCGCCTGAATTTCCAGATGGCGTTCGCGGCCCGGATCGGGCAGCGGCTCGCCGCGGTGAAGGCCGAGGTCGAAGCCGAGGTGGTACCCGCCGACGCGCCCGCCACCGGCACCGCGCTCGCCTTGCGCAACAAGGAGATCGAGCTCACCGATTTCTACACCCGCACCTCCGAGGCCCGCGGCACCTGGCGTGGGCCGCAGTCCTCCGCCGGGCATTCCGCCGCGGCGCGGCGCGCAGGGGACCGCGCAGGCAAAGCCGCCCGCCTCGGCACCTCCCCCGAACTCGGTGCGGCGCGCGGACAATTGACCACTCGGAAGGCACGCGGCGCGGGCGACGGATCGGAGTGAGCGCGCCGTTGGCTGCGCCGCGGATTTCCTGCTCGGGTCGCGCGTTCGGGTCCGTAGGACGATGCTCGTGAGCGTGTGTCAGCTGAGTGACTTGAGCCACAGTGGGTTCGGGCGAAGGGCAGGGGAGCCGCGGGCTCGGGGCTTGGGCGGCCGAGTTGTCCGGGACACGGCGGCGAATCGTGCGGACCGAGCCGAATGCTCGTTCCGGCACGGGCGTTCGGCTCGGTCGCGAGTGTTCGGTCCGCAGCTGTTCCGGTGCGCGCCCGCGATGTGCCCGCCGGGAGGTTCGTCGTGAGTGCGCGAGATACCCAGCGCGCCAAGGTGTACGACGCGGAGCAGTTGGTGCGGGGGGTGTTCGATCGCGCCGACGAGCACGGCAACCGCACCGTGGAACTCTATGGCTCGCACATCACTTTGCCGATCGAACGGCGCTTCGCCTCGGTGGATTCGGTGCAGAGCTATGCGGACAAGGTGCTCGCCCTGAATTGGGTTCGGGCACACTGGGATCGCGCCGACGTACCGGTGCGGGTGCGCGCCCGGGCAGGCGCGACCGCCGCCCACTACGAGTCCGCCGACGCCGTGCTCGCCGTCCCGCTGCACACCGGCGCAACCGCCTGGGCGCTGCGCGAACTGGTCGTCCTGCACGAACTCGCCCACCACCTGGAATCCGCGCCCGAAAAAGTCGCCCCCCACGGCCCCGAATTCTGCACCCGCTACCTGGAATTGGTAGACGGCATCATCGGTCCCGAAGCAGCCCTGATCCTGCGCGCCACAATGCTGGGCTGCGGCGTACGCCTGGGTTGACCCTTGCGCCCCAGCGGGTGCGCCTTCCCTCGCGCAATACGGCCGGCGTCACACGCCGCTGGGTCAAGGCTGCGATCCATCGACGGTCGCCGCGATTGTTCGGGGTGGACTCCGTGCACCGCCCAGGCCGGAGGCGGCGATAAGTCAGGTCGACACTGTGCCGGGTCACGGTCGGCGGCGCGCATCGCTGGGTCGGTTCTGCGCTGCTGGGGTCGGTGTCACGCACTCCGGGGCCGAGCTGTGCGTGATGCGCGGGCCGCGACCATTCGGAGGTGGTGGCGAATCAGGTTGCGGCAGGGATCAGTTGGAGGGTGCGCTCGAGGCGGTTCGCCCACCAGGTGACGCGTTCGGGGTCGCATTGGCGGTACTGCTCGAGTAGGGCGGGGTCGGGTTGGGGGGCGGTGCGGGGGACGGGGAGGTAACCGTCGGTGGGGCGCAGCGAATCACGCACCGTGTCGCCGGCGAGCAGGGACAACGTGCCCAGACCGCAGGCGAAGCCGAGTTCGGGGAGGGCGCCGGCGAGGGCTAGTTGGGCGGCCAGGCCGACGCTGGTTTCCAGTGCCGAGGAGATCACGCAGGGTAGTCCGGCGGCCTCGGCGACCCGCAGCGCGCGCCGGACCCCGCCCAGGGGTGTGCATTTGAGTACCGCGATATCGGCGGCTCCGGCGACCGCGACCCGTAACGGGTCTTCCGCGCGCCGGATCGATTCGTCCGCGGCGATCCGGACGTCGACGTGTTTGCGCACCGCCGCCAGCTCCTCGATCGTCCGGCACGGCTGCTCGACGTACTCCAAACCGCCTGCGGCCCGGTCGATTCGGGTGATGTGCGCGACCGCGGTCGCCACATCCCATACCGCGTTGGCGTCGACCCGGATCGCCCCGGCCGGACCCAGTGCGTCCCGCACCGCCTCGACCCGGGCGAGGTCTTCGCTCAGCGAATCGGGATGGTCCGCGATTTTCACCTTGGCCGTGCCGCAGCCCGATCCCGCGACGATCGCGTGCGCGCGCTCCGCGTCCACCGCGGGCACCGTGCAGTTGATCGGGATCCGGTCGCGGACCGGCTCCGGCCATCCGGCGCTCACCTGCTCTAGCGCCGTCGCCAGCCACCCGGCCGCTTCCCGGTCGTCGTATTCGACGAACGGACAGAACTCTCCCCAGCCGAGCGGTCCGCGAATCAGCATCCCTTCGCGCACCGTGATGCCGCGGAATCGGGTGCGCATCGGTATGGCGTAGACGAAGCTCTCCAGCACTTGATCGCTCATCGCCGCCAGCGTAACCGGCACGGAATACCCTCATCCGGCCTGAGTAGTTTTGCGGTACTCGCCGTCGGTCGTGCCCACGATGCTGAAGGCATGACCTACTACCCGGCCGCTTATCAGTCGGCCCAGCCGCAGCAGCGGACCTGGGACGTGATCCTCACCGTCGTCCTCTATTGCGCCGCCGCGGTGCTCGGCCTGCTCGCCGCCTACTGCACCGTTTTCTTCGCCTTCGCCGCCGACGCGTGCGGACCCGGTCGCAACTGTAAGGACGAATATCTGAGCGCGGCTTTCGCCGTCTCCTGGGGCGGTACCGCCCTGGCTCTTGCCGGCTCCTTCGTCATGATCATCATCGCCGCCGTGCAGCGCTGGCTGATGTGGTACTGGCCGGTCGTCGCTATGGCCCTGATCGTGGCCTCGTTCCTCAGCGGTGTGGCCCTGGCCAACGAGGTCTACGACACGCCGTGACGCACCGGTTACGCCACCAATCCGGCTGCCAGCCCGGCGAATACCACCACCGGCACCGCGACGATCCGCCACGACCACTGCCGCTGCCTGCCCACCACGTACAGCGTCTTGATCGCCCAGATCAGCAGGCAGACGCCCAGCAGCACCCCGCCGAGCACGATCCCGACCAGCTGATCGGGATCGGTCAGCGCACCGGCGAACGGAACCCGCTCTAGCCGAACACACAGCAGAATCGCCACGCCGAGAACAGTTCCCGCCAACACCGCACCACCCGGCGCCGTGGCGAGGTCTTCTCCATCGGGTGCGACAGTCATCACCCCATCCTGCTGCACCACGACCGAACCCTCAACGCGGCCAACCGCGCTCACCCGGCGCGCTGGTGGTCGGGCTCGATCAGGGCGACGACGCGGTGGAGTTCGCGGGAGTAGGGCCGGCCGGTGTATTTGATCGCGAGCCGGTCGATGATCGCCCAGGCGGCGTCGCCGTCGAGCCATTCGACGACCCGGCCGCGCAGGATCACCGGGTGGAAGAGGTTGTCGGCGGGGGTCATCGACAACGCGACGCGGGGGTCGCGGCGTAGGTTGCGGGCCTTGCGCGAGTCCGGGCCGGTGAGGATGACGACGTGGTCGCCCTCGGTGCCGACGTAGACGGGCACGGCGTGGGGCGAACCGTCGGGCAGCAGGGTGGCCAGGTGTGCGTGCGGGGCACTGTCGAGTACCTGGCGGACGGCGGGGTCGATCATCGCTGGACCTCGTAGTGCAGGTGGGTGACGCCGGGGGCGGGGACGGCTTCGATCAGCCGCAGTCGCACGTGATCCGGGAGCGACTGGAAGAACGGCCGACCGCCGCCGAGCAGGATCGGAACCTGGTGCAGGAGCACCTCGTCGACGAGCCCGGCCCGCAACGCCGCGGCCAGCACACCGCCGCCCATCAGTCCGACGTCACCGTCCCCGGCCGCGTCGCGGGCCGCCGCGATCGCGTCTTCGATCCCGGTCGTGACCAGGATCTGCCGCTCGCTGACCGGCATCGGCCGATGGCTGAGCACGACCAGCCGGGCGTTCGGATGCGGACTGCCGCCGTTGAATCGTTCCGAGTCCTCGTAGGTGTTGCGGCCGGCGACGATCGCGCCCACCCGTCCGCCCGCGGCGTCGAAGACCCGGGCGCTCGGCGCGCTCAACTTGAAACCGTCGAACACCGCACTGGGTGTGTCGCCGTCGAAATACCAGTCGAACAGCATCCCGCCGTCGCCGAGTCCGTGCCCGGCTCGGGGGTCGCGCCCGGTGATGTAGCCGTCGACGGATACCGAATGGGCGCTGATGACCTTGCTCATCGCCGCTTCCTTTCTGAGTTCCTTCAGGAGACTCCAGAACGGTAGCAGTCAGAGTTTCTTAAGGGAACCCCAATTGCTAAACTGACTTCATGCAGCGGACGAATTTCGGTGAGATGGCCTGTTCCATCGCGCGCACCCTCGATGTCATCGGCGAGGCGTGGTCGCCGCTGATCCTGCGCGACGTGTTCGTCGGCATGACGCGCTTCGATCAGCTCCAGGCCGATCTCGGTGTCTCCCGCAAGGTGCTCACCGAACGCCTGAACCATCTGGTCGAGCACGGCATACTCGAGCGCAAGCCCTACGACCAGCGCCCGCGTTACGAATACGTACTGACCCAGCAGGGCATCGAACTGTTCGAGGTGCTCATGGTCATGAAGGGCTGGGGCGACAAGTGGCGGGCGGGTGCAGCCGGTCCGCCGGTCCTCTACCGTCATCACGCCTGCGGCGAGATCAGCAATGTGGAGCTCCGCTGCGACCACTGCGGGGAACCCATGCGCGCCACCGACATCGACCTGCTGCCCGGTCCCGGCGCGGCGACCTGAGGGCCGCGCGTTTGGCAGGGCGACGTTGCGGGCAGAAATCAGGGGTGAGTTCGGAATTGCGGGGGTGGGGAACGGATATCGTGCGGGCGGTGCTCGGGTCGGTGTTCGTGATCGGTTTTGCCTGGGTGGTGGCGGCATTCGTGTCGGTCTACGACGTGGTGGCATGGGAAGACGCCGACGGCGGGGCGCGGCGCTACCTGGCGGTCGCGCAGTTCGTCGCGTTCGCCGGGATCGTCGGCGCGGTGCTCTGGGCGGTGCTGCTGATGGTGGGAAAGGTCCGGGCCCGCAGGCCTGTCGGGTGGACCCCCGTGGTGGCGGTGCCGGTGATCATCGGCGCGTGGGTAGCCGGACTGCTGGTCGCGATCGTGCTGGTCGCGGTCTGACAGCGCCCACCCCGCAGGGTGGGCACCGATCCGATCAGAGGCGTTCGAGGATCATCGCGTTGGACAAACCGCCTGCCTCGCACATGGTTTGCAGGCCGTAGCGGGCGCCGCGCTCCTGCATGGCATGCACCAGGGTGGTGGCCAAGCGGGTGCCGGAGGCGCCGAGCGGATGGCCGATGGCGATCGCGCCGCCGTGCACGTTGACCTTGGCGAGGTCGGCGCCGGTCTCCTGCGCCCAGGCCAGCACGACGGGCGAGAAGGCCTCGTTGACCTCGAACAGGTCGATGTCGGAGAGCTGGAGTCCGGCCCGCTGCAACACTTTTCGGGTCGACGGGATGACGGCGGTGAGCATCAGCAGCGGATCGTCGCCGGCCACCGCGAAGCTGTGCAGCCGCGCCAGCGGACGCAGGCCCAACTGCTTCGCGCGCTCGCTGGTCATGATGAGCACCGCGGCACTGCCGTCGCTGACCTGGCTCGCGGACGCCGCGGTGACCTCCCAGCCGATCTGCGGGAAGCGGGCCGACATGGCCTCGTCGTAGAACGCGGGACGCAGCTTGGCGAGGGTATCCAGGGTGCTGCCGACCCGGATGCCCTCGTCGGTGTGCAGGCCGTTCAGCGGGGCGAGTTCACGCGTGAACAGGCCGTTCTTCGTTGCCAGAGCGGCCTTTTCGTGACTGCCGATGGCGAATTCGTCGAGCTGTGTGCGGTTCAGGCCCCATTTGGCGGCGATCAGTTCGGCGCTGATTCCCTGTGGTACCAGCCCTTCCGGGTAGCGCTCGGCGAAGCCGCGGCCCGAGACATCGTCGGAGCCGACGAGGTTGGCGCCCATGGGAACTCGGCCCATCGATTCGACACCGGCGGCGACGACGATGTCGTACGCCCCGGCGAGCACGCCCTGCGCGGCGAAGTGGATCGCCTGCTGACTGCTGCCGCACTGCCGGTCCACCGTGGTGGCGGCGACGGATTCGGGGTAGCCGGCGGCGAGCGCGGCCCGCCGGGTCATGTTCATGCCCTGCTCGCCGACCTGGGTGACGATGCCGCCGATCACGTCATCGATGAGTACCGGGTCGACGCCGCTGCGGCTGACCACCTCGCGCAGGCTGTGCGCGAGCAGGTCCACCGCGTTGACCTCGTGCAACGCGCCGTTCGGCTTGCCCTTGCCGATCGGGGTGCGTACCGCTTCGACGATCACCGCGTCTCTCATGGTGCTTCCTTTCGGACCGAGAGCCCGGCGGCTCTGCCTGGCTCTATCAACACATAGCCAGAGTACACCTGGCAATAGTAAAGGCAAGTCAGCTCGGCTATGATGTCGGTCATGGCAGCAGTGATGGAAGGCCGGTTGGCCGATCTGAGCGCGTGGCAGACGACGGATTGCTCGATCGCCAAGGCGATGGATCTGGTCGGCACCCGCTCGGCCGTCCTGATTCTGCGCGAGGCGTACTACGGCACCACCCGGTTCGACGGCTTCGCGCAGCGCGTCGGCATCACCGACGCGGCCGCGGCGAGCCAGCTCCGCAAACTCACCGCCGCCGGCCTGCTCACCAAGCAGCCCTACCAGGAGCAGGGCAAACGCACCCGGCACGAATACGTGTTGACCGAGATGGGCCGCGGCCTGCTCCCGGCCGTCCTGGCACTGATGCAGTGGGGCGACGCCTATCTGCAGCCGGGCCCGGCCCCGCTGCTACTGGTCGAAGAAGCCACGGGCGCACCCGTGCGCGTACAGGTCCGCAGCGAATCCGGCCGCGAGATCGCGCTCGAAGAACTCGGCGTCCGCGTGAACGACGACTACCTCGCCGCCAAGCGGTCCCCAAACCCCTGAAGCCCCCGCACCCTTTCCGTCTTCCCGCACTCGCTGCGCCACGCCAGAGCGGGTGCGGGACCGCAGAAGTGGTGCGGGAGCGATCATGTGTGCCGCGCTCGCCGGCGCCGTGCGGTCGGAGCCGGGCTGACGACTCGCTGATCCGTCTGCTGCCGCCGCGCCGACCTACGGTTGCGGCGGCACCACCGGACTCAATTCAGCCGGCGCCCGTCGGCGGACGAGAAGAAGTACGTGTGCACCGGGTCGGTGGAGAGCCGGACCCGCGTGCCCTTCGACGGCGGGTTACGCCAATCCGCCCGCGCCACAATGGTTTCCCCGGCGGCGTTGCCCTGCGAGGTGGTGCGGCCGTAGATGTAGGCGTCGGAGCCGAGTTCCTCGACCACGTCGACTTCCATCTCGATACCGCCGCCCGCGCCGTTGAGTTCGAAGTGCTCGGGGCGGATGCCGACCGACACCGAACCCTCGGCCGCGTCCACCACCGAACGGGGCAGCGGCAGTTCGTGGCCGCCGAGCGATACGGTCCCGCCGGACACCGGCAGCGTGAACAGGTTCATCGCGGGCGAGCCCATGAACCCGGCGACGAACACGTTGACCGGATCCTGGTACAGGTCGCGCGGGGTCGCGCACTGTTGCAGCAGACCGTCTTTCAGCACCGCGACGCGATCGCCCATGGTCATCGCCTCGACCTGGTCGTGCGTGACGTACACGGTGGTGGTGCCGAGCCGGCGCTGCAGTTGCGCGATCTGGGTACGGGTCTGCACGCGCAGTTTCGCGTCCAGGTTCGACAGCGGCTCGTCCATCAGGAACACCTGGGGCTGGCGCACGATCGCGCGGCCCATCGCGACGCGCTGGCGCTGACCACCGGACAACGCCTTGGGCTTGCGGTCCAGATACGGCTCCAGGTCGAGCAGCTGCGCCGCCTCGAGCACGCGCTTGTCCTTCTCCGCCTTGGCGACCTTGGCCAGTTTCAGTGCGAAGCCCATGTTCTCGGCGACGGTCATGTGCGGGTAGAGCGCGTAGTTCTGGAACACCATCGCGATATCGCGTTCCTTGGGTTCGGCGTGCGTCACGTCGTTGGCGCCGATCAGGATGCGCCCGTCGCTCACGTCCTCCAAGCCGGCGAGCATGCGCAGCGAGGTCGACTTGCCGCAACCGGAAGGGCCGACGAGGACCAGGAATTCACCGTCTTCGATCTCCAGATTCAACTGGTCGACGGCGGGTTTGGTGGAGCCGGGGTACAGCCGCGTCGCGCGGTCGAAGGTCACTGTGGCCATGCGAAATCACTTCCCATCACCGGCAGGAACGTGCCGGACGATCCGAGTAAGGGTTGACCCGCGATATTACTGGTTCTGCGCGATTCCTGCTCGAAATGCTCGAGTTCGCGCGGAATCGATCGCTGGGTGCTGGTTGGATCGGGCGCTGGGCGCTGGTGGAATCGAGCGCTCGGCGCTGGTGGAATCGAGCGCTCGGCGCTGCCTGTCGATGCGGCCCAACCCTCGGAAGCAGTTGCTCTCCAGTCGTTTGACCAGGGGCGAGCGCTCGAGTTGTGATACTGGCGTGGCACAGCGATGGTGGCGTGAACTACCGCCCGCGGCGGGGTCGTTCGTGATGGCCACGGGCATCGTGTCGATCGGGCTGCACCTGATCGGCTTCGAGGTCGTGTCCTGGGTCCTGCTAGCGCTGGCCGTGCTCGTCTGGCTGCTGCTGGTGTTCGATTTCGCGGAGCGGTTGCTGCGCAATCGCGCTCGCTGGACAGCCGAGGCCGATACCCCGCCCGCGCTCACCGGTGTCGCGGCGACCACGGTGCTCGGCAGCCGGATCGCGCAACTGGGTCTGCCCGCGCTGGCGGCGGTGCTGCTCCTCGGAGCGATGTTGTTGTGGCCGTTGCTGTTACACGGCGTGCTGCGCCATACCCGGCGACGCATGCCGGGTGTCGTTTTCCTGGTGTGCGTCTCGACGCAGGGTCTGGCTGTCTTGGCGAGTACCTTGGCGCTCGCCGGGGCAGGCGGTTGGCTGATCCTCGCCGCGTCGGTGTTCTTCTCGCTCGGGCTGCTGCTCTACGTCGCAGCCCTGGTGCATTTCGATGTCGAACAGGTGTGGACCGGGGCGGGTGATCAATGGATCGCCACCGGAGCGTTGGCCATCTCGGCCCTGGCCGCATCGAAACTCGTTGCGGCCCACCAGCTGTCCGGCGGCATGCACGGGCTGTTGCGCGTCGTCGCGCTGATCGTGCTGGGCCTCAACCTGATCGGCTACGCCGTCCTGATGGTCGCCGAGGTCGTGCGCCCGCGACCCGGCTACGACATCCGGCGCTGGGCCACCGTCTTCCCGCTGGGCATGACCGCCGTCGCGACCCTGTCCACCGGTGCGGCCGTGGGTGTGCCCGCACTGCACCTCCTGGGGGAGTTCTTGCTGGTCGTGGCGGTGGGCGCCTGGGTGCTGACCTTCGCGGTCCTGCTCACCGACCGCAGCACCTTCCAGCCGCATCGCGCCTGAACGCTGCGCCGGTCCGTCGGCCGCGGGTAGCCTCGGTCTGGGGAATTGCCGCCGACGTCGAGGAGGAGCGTTGCCATGAGGGAACGAATCATCGGGGCGCAAGGATGAACCGGCCGGTTCGGATCGCAGTGCAGCTGAAGCCGCAGCACTCCCCGAAGTACGGGCTCATCCGCGACGCGGTGCGCCGCGCCGAGGATGCGGGTGTGGACATCGTCTTCAACTGGGATCACTTCTATCCGCTCACCGGCGATCCCGCGGGCGCGCACTTCGAGTGCTGGACCATGCTCGGCGCGATCGCCGAGCAGACCGAACGGGTGGAGCTCGGCGCACTGGTCACCGGCGGCGGCTACCGCAACCCGGATCTGCTCGCCGACATGGCGCGCACGGTGGACCACATCAGCGACGGCCGGCTCATCCTCGGCATCGGCGCGGGCTGGTTCCAGAAGGACTATGACCAGTACGGCTACGACTTCGGCACGGCGGGCAGCAGGCTCGCGCTGCTGAAGGAGAACATGGCCCGGCTCACCGCCCGGCTGCGTGCGCTGAACCCGGCGCCGACCCGCGAGATCCCGATCCTCATCGGCGGCGGTGGCGAACGTAAGACGCTGCGCCTGGTCGCCGAGTACGCGCACATGTGGCACAGCTTCTCCGGTCTGGACGAACTCGCGCACAAGAACAAGGTGCTCGCCGAGCATTGCGGCGCCGTCGGCACCGACGACGCGCGGATCGAGCGTTCCGTGCAGTGGCCGGGGCGCGCGCAGGCGCCCGCCTTCGTCGCGGCGGGTGTGTCTACTTTCACTATCGGCGTCGACGGGCCGGACTACGACCTCAGTGAGGCCGAACGCGCGATCCGCTGGCGCGACGAGGTGAACCCGGAACAGGTCAGCGGGCTCGCCTGAGCCGGTTCTGCCCGGTCGGAGCCCGATTGCCGGTTCGGGACGGTCGTAGCGCGGCGGAATTCGGATCACGCTGAGCCGTATCCGTGCGGTCCTGGTCCGACTTGTCCCGTTCCGGGTGCCCCTGGGGTAGCTGCGGGTTAGCAACCCGCGCGCCGCTAGGGTTGTCCATCATGGCTGGTCTGCCCGCTGTGCGGTCTCGTGCGTTGATCGCCGTGATATTGCTTGCCGTCGGTCTCGCGGCCACGGCGTGTGGTTCCGGCTCCGATGGTGCTTCCTCGGAGCGCAACCTGTGTTCCCCGCCCGGGGTGAGCGCGGCCTCGGCCGCGCCGACCAACCTGGCGTCGGCGCAGACCGCGGGCGCGGACAAATACACCACCGCGACCACCGCGCCGGTCTCCGCGATCGACGTCTCGAAGCTCGGCTTGATCACGCCGGGCAAGCTCAGCGTCGGCACGCTCTCCGACGCGCCGCCGAGCATCTGCGTCGACGGCGCGGGCGCCTTCACCGGATTCGACAACGAGCTGTTGCGCGCGATCGGCGCGAAACTCGGTCTGCAGGTGGAGTTCTCGGGCACCGATTTCGCCGGGCTGCTGGCGCAGGTGGCGGGCGGGCGCTTCGACGTCGGCTCGTCGAACATCACCACCACCGATGCGCGCAGGCAGCTGGTCGGCTTCACCAATGGCTACGACTTCGGCTACTTCTCGCTGGTCGCGCCGGCCGACAGTGCGATCAAAGGGTTCTCGGACCTGAACCGCGGCACCCGGATCGCGGTCGTGCAGGGCACGGTGCAGGACGAGTTCGTGGTCAACACACTGCATTTGGATCCGGTGAAGTTCCCCGACTACAACACCGCCTACGCGAACCTGAAGTCCGGCCAGGTCGACGCCTGGGTCGCGCCGTCGGCGCAGGCGGCGGGCGCGATCAAGCCCGGCGACGGAACGACGGTGTCGCAGAACACCTTCAGCTTGGACAACTTCGTCGGCTACGCGGTGGCCAAGAACAACCGGCCGCTGATCGACGCGCTCAACAGCGGCCTCGACGCGGTGATCGCCGACGGCACCTACGCCAAGCTCTACCAGGACTGGGTGCCGCGCGAACTGCCGCCGGGCTGGCAGCCGGGCTCCAAGGCCGCGCCGCTGCCGCAGCTGCCCGACTTCGCCGCCCTCGCCGCCCAGCAGAAGCCGGACGACACCGCGCAGAGCGCGCCGAAATCCACACTGCAACAACTGAAGGACACGTTCTTCGATTGGTCGTTGTACCGCAAGGCTTTTCCAGACCTGTTCAAGACCGGTCTGCCGAATACGCTGATCCTGGCGGTGGTTTCGGGCGTGCTCGGCACCGTGCTCGGCATGTTGCTCGCGGTGGCGGGCATCTCCCGGACGCGATGGCTGCGCTGGCCCGCCCGGGTGTACACCGATATTTTCCGCGGCCTGCCCGCCGTAGTGATCATCCTGTTGATCGGCCTGGGCATCGGGCCGGTGGCGCGCAACGTGACCGGGAACAATCCGTATTGGCTCGGCGCCGTCGCACTGGCCCTGCTGGCCTCGGCCTATATCGGTGAGATCTTCCGCTCCGGTATCCAGTCCGTCGAGGCCGGCCAGTTGGAGGCGGCCCGCGCCATCGGGTTCGGCTACCGGCAGGCGATGACGCTGGTGGTGATCCCGCAGGGCGTGCGGCGGGTGCTGCCCGCGCTGATGAACCAGTTCATCGCGCTGATCAAGGACTCGTCGCTGATCTACTTCCTCGGCCTGCTCGCCACCCAGCGTGAGCTGTTCGCGGTCGGCCGGGACCTGAACGCGCAGACCGGAAACCTCTCCCCGCTGGTCGCCGCGGGCCTGGTCTACCTGCTGCTCACCATCCCGCTCACCCACCTGGTGAACTACATCGACCGCCGGATGCGCACCGGCGGGCCGGACCGGCCGATCGACCCGGTCGAGACCGCCACGATCACGGAAGGGCGCGGGTAGACCCATGAGTGCTTCCCTCACCGGTACCGGACTGCATCTCACGCTCGGGCACAACCACGTGCTGCGCGGGATCGATATCCACGTCGACGCGGGCAAGACCACCACGGTCATCGGCCCGTCCGGCTCGGGCAAATCGACGCTGCTGCGCGTGCTGAACCGGCTGCACGAGCCCGACCGGGGCGACGTGCTGCTGGACGGCGCGTCGGTGCTCACCGAGGACCCGGACAAGCTGCGCCAGCGCATCGGCATGGTGTTCCAGCACTTCAACCTGTTTCCGCACAAGAGCGTGGCCGACAATGTGGCGCTCGGCCCGCGCAAGCTGCGCGGGCTGTCCAAGGAAGCGGCTCGCGCGCTCGCGGTGGAACAGCTCGAGATCGTCGGGTTGTCCGACAAGGTCGACACGCGGCCGGCGAACCTGTCCGGCGGGCAGCAGCAGCGCGTCGCGATCGCCCGCGCGCTGGCGATGAAGCCGGAGGTGATGTTCTTCGACGAGGCCACCTCGGCGCTGGACCCCGAGCTGGTCAAGGGTGTGCTCGCGCTGATGGCCGACCTGGCCTCGGGGGGCATGTCGATGATCGTGGTGACCCACGAAATGGGCTTCGCCCGAACGGTTTCCGACAGCGTGGTGTTCATGGACGAAGGTCGGGTGGTGGAGACCGGGACGCCCGACGCGCTGTTCGACAACGCGCAGACGCCACGCTTACAGCGTTTTCTGTCGCAGGTGCTCTAACGTCTCCGATGCCGTGGCGTCCGCGTTCCTGCAGCGCGTCGGACGCCACGGTTCGGGGCGGGGCCGGCGCACCCTCAGCAACCTTCATTGATGCGCACATGTTAATGTGTTGACGATCACAAGTTCCATCTGTCCATGCTGGGAAAGAGGGAAAACTGATGACGACAGCGCATATGCAGCACACCGAGCACGAGCACGCGCACGGCCCCGGTTGCGGGCACACCGCGGTCGAGCACGGCGACCATGTCGACTACGCGCACGACGGTCACCTGCATCGCGAACACGACGGCCACTACGACGAGTGCGAGCCGTCGGGCCACACCGAGCACGCCGACCACACCCACGAACACGGCGAAGGCTGCGGCCACGAGTCCGTCCAGCACGGCGACCACGTCGACTACCTGCACGACGGCCACCGCCACGCCGCCCACAACGGCCACTACGACGAACACTGAGTTCGCCCGTCCGTGAACCGGCCGAGCCCGGTCCCCGCGGGCCGGGCTTCGGCTACGGCGTCCGGGTCACAGGTGGTACACCAGCAGTAGCCACAGGGTTCCGCTGGTCTTCGTCTCGTGTGGAACGCACACGGGGACGTTGCCGGGCCGGCGATAGGCCGCCGTGGCGGATCGGCAATCCCGTTCGGTATCGAAGGCGCGAACCACCAGATCCCAGTCGATATCGGCGGTGTTCTCCGTGCGCACCGTTGTCCGCGCAGGTTCAGTCTCGTCCGGCATGGCCAGCGCGGTAGAAACGGAAACGAGGGCAAGAAAGCCGAGCGCTTTCGCGGCAACGAACTTTCGAACCATAGACACCCAACCCTCTGCGGACACCGTATCAAGCGGATCCTCGTTCCGCACAGCCGTTTTCCGCGCCGAGCCGGTGACGGCACCGCGCCCTTCCGGCTACCGCCCGCCGGGCAGCAGATGGCGCAGGAACTTTTCTGGGGCGGCGAGGAAGTCGCGGGTTAGATGCACCGGGAGTGCGTCGTCGTAGTCCACGGTGCTGATCGTGCCGTCGTCGGCGATCTCGAGGATGGTCGCGCCCGGGAGCGCGAGCAGCACGGGGGAGTGGGTGGCCACGACGATCTGGCTGCCCTGCTCTGCGAGTTCTGCGAAGCGCGCGAGCACCGCCAGGCAGCCACGAACCGAGAGCGCCGCCTCCGGCTCGTCCAGCAGATACAGCCCACGCGGACCGAAGCGATGCAGCACCAGATCGACGAACGATTCGCCGTGGGAGCGCTCGTGCGGTGAGACGCCACCGTAGGCGGGCAACAGCGGCGGCCCGCCGCCGCGATCGAGTCGCTCGATCTCCGAAGCCACGTTGTAGTACGACTCCGCCCGCAAAAAGAAGCTGTTCTGCGGCTTGTGGATGCTTCGCTGCAGGACCAGATGGTCACCCAGCGACGATTCGGTGGCGCGGGTGGCGAACCGGAAGTTCCGGCTTCCGCCTTCCGGGTTGAATCCGGCGGCGACCGCGATCGCCTCGAGCAGCGTGGACTTGCCGGAACCGTTCTCGCCCGTCAGGAACGTGACTCCAGGCGGCAACGGCAGGCCTTGGGATTCGGCCAGATACCGCACGGCCGGCAACGTGAACGGATAGTGATCGGTGACCGTGTCCGGGTGCAGCAGAACGCGCCGGATGAAACCACCTCGCGATGCGAAACGGTCATCCGTCACCAGCGTCCTCCGCGTCCGGTACCCACGACATCACCGTACGTGCCACGGAACTGTTCTACTACGGGGCCGCCGTGGGGCGTTGGGCTGCGGCGGGGTGGGGTGGAGGATCTAGAGTCGGTCGGGTGATCGAGGCGACGGAGATTACTACGGGGGCGGGGACGTTCGACGTGTTGACCTGCGGGGACGTGCGGGGGCGGGAAGTCATGCTGTTGCACGGGTTTCCGGAGGGGGCCATCGAGTGGGAGTTCCAGCTGCATACGCTCGGGGGTGGCGGGTGCTATGTGGTGGCACCTGATCAGCGGGGGTATTCCGCGGGGGTGCGGCCGGAACGACCGGCCGAGTACCGGGTCGAAGAGCTGGTCGGCGACGTGCTCGCGATCGCGGACGAATTGGGTTGGCAGCGTTTCGATCTGGTGGGTCACGACTGGGGCGGGTACGTCGGCTGGGCGGTGGCGGCGGCGCACCCGGAGCGGCTGCGCACGTTCACCGCGGTCTCGCAACCACATCCCGGCGCGCTGCTGAAAGCGATGAAAGAGGACGAGGATCAGGCGCTGCGGTCCCAATACGTCGCGCGGCTGCGCGAGCCGCGGACCGCGGAACGCGCCTTGCTCGCCGACGATGCCATCGGCCTGCGGCGGCTCTTCGAATGGAAGGTCCCGGAGGAGCGCGTCGACCACTACGTGGAGCGGCTCAGTCAGCCGGAAGCGCTGACGGCGGCCTTGAATTGGTATCGGGCCGCGCATTTGTCGGGCCGGGTCGGCGAGGTCACGGTGCCGACGCTGTACGTGTGGAGCACCGAGGACAGCGTCATCGGATCGACCGCCGCGCTCGCCACGGAGAAATACGTGACCGGTCCCTATCGCTTCGAAATGCTCGAAGACGTCTCGCACTGGATCCCCGAGCAGGCACCGGAGGACCTGACCCGGTTGATCATGCAGCACCTGCTCGCCCATCGGTCTTGAGCCGGGAGCCCTTCGCCCGGCAACCTTTTCGCGAGCGCGCTCCCCGGTCGCCGGGACGAGCCGGACGATTGTGTTAACGAATCGGTGACACGCCGATCCAAAGGGGCACGCCGCTCCGAATGCGGAGCATGCCCAACTCGAATACGCGCACTCTGCACGAACTGCCGCCGGCCGTCGCGGCGGTCGTCCGCGAAGTGGTGGCAACCGGCGCGGACGCCGTCGTCACCGACGGCGACACCGAGATCGCGGTGATCATGACGATGGCCGATTACGAACGGCTGCACCAGTACGCGGATCTGGCCGATGCGTCGCGACCGGACTATGCGGGCGAGGTGCAGGCGATGTCCATCTCGCAGATGCTCGACGTGCTCGGCGTCGATCCGACGGTGGTCCGGACGGTCCGCGGCCGGGCTTAAGCGCGCAGCGTGGCGAAGGCCGACCAGAGCAGCGGCGAGTGCTCGATCGCGCCGTCGCTGCGCCAGCGGTTCAATTGCGCGCGTTGCCATTCGGCGAGCGCGGTGACCGGGTCCTCGGCTTCGTGCGCCGCGTCGATCGCGCAGATCGCCTGCTGGAGCGGATGGGCGTCCGGCGGGGCGCCGGCGATCCGGTGGAAGGCGAGATCGGTGGGCAGTGGCCAGCGGCTCGCCGTCACCAACTCGGCGCCGCCGTTGATCATGGCCGCGGTCAGGCCGAGCGCCTCGGTGAAACGCAGGTCGCCGCCGCTCTCGCAGGCGATCAGCGCGACCCGGCTGGGGATGGGCCAAAGATCCCGGCCGTTCCCGGGTTCCGCGGTCAGCGTGTGGGTGCCGAGCAGGAAGTCCTTGGCGGACAACGGCCGATGGGTGCGATCGGGTGCGGCGAAACCGAGTGTGTCCGCGGTGCAGGCCAGATGGAGTCGCGCGGCTTCGCTCTGGCCCGACTCGGGCGGCGCGGCGGTGACATGGCCGACGTAGACGAGCCTGCTCGCGCCCGCGCGCAGGGTCGCACTGAGCCAGGTGCGATCGAGGTCGGTGCGGCGGAAGATCTCGGTCGGCGCACCAACTGTGGGCTGCAGGCGACCCTGCGCCGCGTAGTCGGCGATACGCCGGGTGAGTGGGGCGTCCTCGGGCATCCGGCCGAGCACCGAGCCGAGGATCGAGTCCGCGCGGAAGCCGGGAACGCGCGGATCGAGCACGGCGACAACGGGTTCGCGCCGCGTCCGAGCCCAGCTGCGGGCGGTGCGGCCCGGCGCCTGCACGATACCGGCCGGAGCCAGCAGGCTGATGTCGGCGATATCGATCAGGCGCAGGTCGGGTGCCGGTGCGAGGAGTTCCCACGGCACCTGCGCCACCCGCGGCGACGGTTGCAGGCGGATATGCGGCCGAACGCCTTGCCGATACAGCTCGTACAGCTGGGCGGCGAGTCCCTGCGGGAGCAGTGCACGGGAAAGCGCCTGGGCGACCAGGTATTCGGTATCGAGCGCGGCGAACGGGCCGGATGTCATGGCATGTTCCAGCCCGCCCGGCTGTTCCGGGTGTGGGAGCGCATCGGTCAGTCGTCGGACCGCGTCGAGCACCGCTTCGCCGGGCAGCATGGCCGCGCCACGCGCCGCGGTGCCGTCGGGCCAGCGCCAGGACATGTATACATCGCCCGCGTCCGCCATGCGCACCAGGACCGTCGGCTGTGCCGTCATACGGTGAGTACCTTGCTGTCTCGGATCAATCGGCCGTACCGCTGTTCGGCGGCGGCGATGTAGGGGTCCAACGCGATCCGGCCCTCCGCCGCCAGCGCCAAACGTGGCGGCGGGGACACCGGCAGTCCTGCCTCGGCCGCCACCTCGGCCAGCGCGGCACCGAGCTGTAGTGCGTCGACGCCGGGCTGCGCCGCCGCCGCGGCGGGCAATTCGAACAACTCCAGCGGTAGGCGCGCGGCGGCGGTGTCTTCGGCTCGGCCGACGTTCAAGGTCGTTCCCGCGCACTGGGTTTCGATCAAGTCCGCGAGCAGCAAGCCGTTGCCGGAAAGGTAGGCGAAGCGGAACGCCAAGCGCATGGCAGGGTCGGCGATCTGCCGATTCCACTGGTTTCGCTGATTGCCGTTGGGCAGGGTGTACCGCACCGCGTCGATGGCCAGCGCCGCCGGGACGGCCACGTCGACGGCTTTGGCGAGCAGCTCCGCCGAGGGTGACTCCGCAGCCGTGACCGCTCCTTCCAACAGCGTCGCGTACCAGTAGTCGAGTTGGGCGCAGTGCAATCCGAGGCCGCGTTCGGCGTACGCGCTGAAAGCTTGCGCGAGCAGCGCCTCGCACTCTGCGACTCGCCCGTTCTTGAAAGCCACTGTCGCCAACCGCATCCGCAGATCAGCGGCGTCCAGGACCGCGCCGGACTCGACGAAGTAGGCCAGGCTGCGCTCGTAGAGGTCCTGCGCCTGGGCGAGATCAGCGCGGCCCTCGGCGAGGAAGGCCAGGGTCTTGAGCCCGATGCCTGCCCGGTAGCCCAGCCCCGCCTGCTCGAAATACTGCTGACTGGCCCGCAACGGTGGCTCGGCCTCGTCCAGGCGCTCCAGCCGGACCAGCATGGTGGCGAGATTCTGCTGGGTCTCGGCGACGGCGTTGCGGTCGCCGGCCGCATCGAACGCGGCGAGCGCTTGCCGGGCGAAGTCGATGGCCAGCTCGCGCCTGCCGGTCTCGAAATACGTGGCGGCCAGGTTCATCAGCGGATGCCCGGCCAGCTGCGGTGCGAATCGTTGTGCCGCGTCCAGTGATTCACGCGCCAGCTCGGCGGCGTAGGCCCAGTGCTGTCGATGCAGCGCGACGGCGGTCAGCGACAGCAGGCAGGCGACTCGCAGCACACCTTGATCAGGATCGGTGCTCGCCGCGAGCAGTGTGCGCGCCTGCTCCAAAGCGTCCTGCGCGGCGTCGAGTTCGCCGAGATGCTGTAGTGCCTGCGACATGTTGACCAGCGCGTTGGGGCGCAACCGCGGGGCGTCCTCCGGCATGGCCGCCAACGCCTCCTGATAGAGCCGCAACGCCGTCGCATGCTCCCCGAGTTCGTCCGCCATACTCGCCGCGTTGACGATCGCCCCGATCCGCACATCCCCGGTCGTGTTACGCGCGGCATCCTCGAAAATACGCAGCGCCCCGGCCGTATCACCGCGGGTGTACGCCTCCGCCCCCGCCGCAAGCAGCGCGCGCCCGTCATCCGGTGTCGGCTCGGCCATGTCAGAAGTCCGAATCCGAAGCGGCGGCTGCGGTTTCGGCGGCCAGGGGGGCCGCGTCCGGGTCGGTCGTGCCGCGCAGGCGCGCCGCAGCGAAATCCCTTATGCGGTGCCGCATCTCCGCACCGTGCAGCGCGCCGCCGTGCAATCCGTGCTCCGCCCTGGCGTTGCTCGCCGCGTTCTCGCTTGTCCCGCCGCTATTCGGCAGGCTGCCGCTCGATCCGTTGTCCGGCTCGGTGCCGCCCGAGCCGGAGTCGACATCGCCTACGCCCGGCACTGAAACCGCGACGCGCACAGTGGTATCCGCTGCGTCGGGTGCCGTTACCTCGGCAGTCCATTGGTCACCGTGTGGCGCCAAGGTTGTTTCGATGGTTCCGGTGGAGGTGTGGATCGCGGCGTGCGGGTGTAGATGTTCGGGGACCTCGGCGGGCAGCCCGGGGGCAGCGACGGCGCGTACGGAGACGGTGGTGCGGCCGCCCTCGCGCCGGACTTCCCAGGAGATCGCGCGTTCGGAGGCGTCGAGCAGGCCGGGTGGGCAGCAGCGCCAATCCCAGCCGGTGCTGCCGCGGGCGAGGACCAACGCGCCGCTCGGCGTGGCGGTGGGTCCGGCGGCCAACGCGTAGTCCTCGGCGCGCCCGGCGTACACCGGCAAGTCCACTTCCTCGATCGCCTGGTCGGCTCCGTCGACGAGCATCTCGCATTCCGCGCCGAGCACGGCGATCTCGTCGAGCAGGAGCCGCTCGTCCAGCGGCGCGATTCCGTCGAGGACGGACGCGGGCCACCAGCGGGCGGCCCAGTGCGCGTAGGCGAGCCGCCACGCACTCAGCACCAGCTCCGGCAATTCGGGGGCGGCCGGCAACTCGACGTCGTCGCCCGCTTCGACGGCGAGGGCGATCGGTTCGCCGAACACCGCCCACAACCACTCCTGTGCTAGGTCGGCACGATCGAGCACCGCGGCGGGTAGCGGCCCGCCGTCGAGCAGGCTCCAGGTCAGATGCCCGCCCAGCACCTCGAGCACGGTCACGTCCAGCCGCGCCGCCGCGTCGAGGACGGTCGGCGCGCCGGCTGGGGCGATCACCACGAGCCCGTCTTCGGTCCGGTGGATGCGCACCGCATCGTTCATCAGCTCGCCCTCGATTCGGTCGAATCCGGCTCGGCCGCCATGACACTCAACGCCTGTTTGACCCTGGTGCGGTGATCGAGGATGACCGAGCGGGCGACACCGTCGAGCAGATCCCACAGTTCGTCCGGGTCGTAGACCGCGTACTCCCGGACATCCCGGCCGTGCAGCCGAACCCACAGCCGCCGCAGGTAAGGCCGCCACGGTGTGGACAACTCCGCGGCGATGGCGGCGAGCGGTCCGCCGGGCGGCGGCGTGGTGGCGCTGCGGACCACCAGCCGCCGGGCTTGCAGCACATATGCTTCCCGCCGCCACCGGCTGTTGATCACGCGGTGCGCAGCGGTTTCCGGACCGCGGGCATGCTGCCCGCCGATCGGCGCGAGACCCTGTGCCAGCGTGACGCCGGTCGACGCCGCCACCCGCAGCGTTTCATCCAGAAGCGCCCAAGGTGAACAACTTCGAGCGATCTCGGCGCGCACCAGCTCGGGAATCGGTGGTAGATCGGCGCGTTCGGTCGAGGCTTGTAGTGCGGTGAACACGCGCTCGTAGACGGTGCGATCGAACGGCAGGCCGAGGGTGGCCGTCGAGGCCGAGACACCGACGGCGGGCGGGCGCGGCACGGGGTGCACCGTGAGCCCGAGTTCGCCTGCGGAGCATTCGGATTCGTCCTGCCACAGCCGGATCCCGGCGTGCGTGCCCGCGTGCGCGGCGACGAGCCGGTCCAGCCTCGCCTGACCGTTGTCCCGATGCTGCCCCTGCCGCGCGGCGGCGCACGCGTCGAGCAGCTCGACGATCGCGGCGGTGTGGTCACCGCCCGTCGGGCCGGTCAACGGCCTGCGCCGCCAAGCGATTTCGATCAAGCCGGCGAGTTCGGTCGTGCGTTGTGCGACATACTCCTTCAGGGCCTGGGTGGTCCGGCCCGCCGCGAGATCGTGCACATCGCGCAGTGTCGCCTCGGCGACCGCGCGGTCGCGCACCGCGTCTGGCGGGCCCGCCGTCGTCGCGAGTTCGAAGCAGCGCTGGAAGTACAGGTCCTGCGGGTTCCCCTCGGTGATCCGCAGGGCTCGGCGCACCTGCTTGAGCAGCGTGAACCAGGCCGCGGTCGCGCGCAGCACGTCCGCGGCGGCGTGCACGCGGGTGGCGAGCAGCACCGCGCCGTCGGCGCTGAGGATCGGGCCGGCGCAGAGCGGATGCTGCACGGGCCGGATCACCAGCGGATCGAGCACGAGTTTCACCGTGCGGCGCAACGGCCCGCCGTGCGGACCGCTGAGCGGTGCCACTCCGTCGAGCTTGCGCCACACCTCGTCGAGCACCATGGCGCGCGGTCGTCGCATTCGACCAGGTTAACGGACATTTGTCGGATTCGGACCGGCGCAAACCTGGGATCGGTAGGGCGCGAACCGTTCCTACCTTTCTCGTATCGGCCCAGCCACACCGGGCCGGCCGAACTCCAGGAAGGCACCGAGCCCTCCACAGACAGTCAGGAAGCATCATGAACACCAAGTCCGTCACCGCCGTCCTCGTCACCGCCGCCGCCGCTACCGCGCTGTTCGTCACCGGATGCAGCGACGACGCGAGCAGCAGCCCGGCCAAGTCCTCGGCCGCCGCGACGCCGTCCGCGCAGGGCAACCCGGCGCCGGCGGGCAAGTCGACCGCCTCGGTCGACGGCAAGGCCCTCACCGCGACGTTCACCACCACCTGTGCGAAGCAGGCGGGCACGCTGGCGCTCGCGCTGACCGACACCGCCAACGCCACCTACGGCAACCTGTCGGTGAGCGCCACCATCACCGGCGCCGACACGGTCCAGGCGGTGGGGTTCGCGGGCACCAAGGGCGGCGAGTCGGGCCAGCCCTATGCGATCGGCTTCGGCAACGGCATGCCGGGCGGCTCGGCCACCCTCACCAAGGACGGCAACACCTACAAGATCTCCGGCGAGGGCGTCGGCGCCCCCGACCTGACCAACCCGCTGGCCGGCCCGAAGACCTCGAAGTTCGACGTCACCTTCGCCTGCTCGGACCTCGTCGGCGGCTGATCGCCCGCGGCGCCAACCTTTCCGCCCCACCCCGTCGTCGCGGCCACGACCTCGACGACGGGGTGGGCTCGAATCCATAAGGAGCATCATGAAATACCTGCGCTGGGGCGCCGTCGCGGTCGGCGCGCTCGCCATCGGCTACTACGTCTTGCACGGCCTCACCTATAACCGCACCGATGTCTACGAACCGGCCGGAATGGCTTGGCTCGGTTGGCAGATGGTGCTGCCCATCCTTGCGCTCACCCTCGTCCCGATCGTATTCGCATGCACCGGCGAGGGCATCGCCGCGGCGTTCACCGGCCGGAACAGTGCGGCGTTCCGCAACGGTTTGCTGGGTCTCGGCACCATCAGGTCGGTCGGTCAGACGGGTATGACCGTCAACGATCAACCGCAGGTGCGGATCGAGTTCGCGGTCGAGGGCGCGGACGGGAAGAACTTCGTCGCGACCGCGAAAATGATTGTGCCGCTGACCGAATTGGCTCTGCTGCAGCCCGGAGTGGTGCTGCCGGTTCGCTACCTGCCGGACCGCACCGACAAGGTCGAGGTGGATCTTTCCGGTGATACCGCCCAGGCCCAGCAGGCCATGAACGAGTCGATGATCCGCAAGGGCATCACCACGCGGCACAAGCTCGACATCGCCGAGCGGGGCATCGCGACCCAGGCGGTGGTCCGGTCGCTGTCGGTGACCGGCGAGATCCGCGACGGCCACTCGAAGATCGCCCTCGGGCTGGTCGTGACCAGGCCCGACGGGTCGACGTTCAGCACGCTGGTGGAGAAGTTCCTGGCCCCGAGCAGTGTCGGCCAGGTGCAGGTCGGTCGCATCCTGCGGGTGCACTATCTGCCGGAGGCCGAGCACGAGGTCGTCATCGCGCTCGCCGTCAATGCCTGAAGCCCGGCGAATGCCGCGCTGCTCCGAATCATGCGGAGAGCGCGGCATTTGTTTGTGCCGAGCGGTAGCTGGGCAAACTGAGGGTTACCTAATTGTTCCGCTGTTCACCTTTTGTCCGTTTCTGGATTGTCCGGATCGTTTAGCGTGCCGTTCGTGAGTTTCCAGCCCCTCGCCTTGTTCGTGAAACACGACGGCCAGTCCTCGCGCGCCGCGGTCACGTGTGAATACAAATGTGCGAACGCGTGTTTCCACGAGGTCCCCAACACCTCGGCCGGCGCCTACTTCGGTGACATCGTCAGCTCGCTGAACCGGCGCGGCCTGATCAAGGGCGGCGCGGCGGCCGTGCTCGCCGTCGGCGCCGGCAGTGTGCTCGCGGCCTGCGGCGACGACGTCGAGCAGACGGGGTCGGCCGGCCCGTCGCCCAGCGGCCCGCCCGGGACCGGCACCGACTTCGCGGCGGTCGCGCCGAACAAGGAAGACGCGCTCGTGATCCCGGAGGGCTACGAGCAGGGTGTCGTGATCCGCTGGGGTGATCCGCTTTTCGCGGACGCGCCCGCATTCGATTTCGACAAGCAGACGGCGGCCGCGCAGGCCAAGCAATTCGGCTACAACAACGACTTCGCCGCGCTGTTGCCGATCGAGGGGCAGGCGAATGGCTTCCTGCTCGTGGTGAATCACGAATACACCACGGGCCCGCACATGTTCCGCGGATACAACAAGGACGCACCGACCGATGAGCAGATCGCGATCACTCAGGCCGCGCACGGCCTGACCGTGGTCGAGGTGCGCGGCGAAGCGGGTACGGGCAAGCTGACCCCCGCCTTCGGCAAGTACAACCGCAGGATCACCGCGACCACCGAGTTCAAGCTCACCGGTCCGGCCGCGGGCAGTGATCTGGTCAAGACCTCCGCCGATCCGACCGGCACCAAGGTGCTCGGCACCTTCGCCAACTGTGCGGGCGGCGTGACCCCCTGGGGCACAGTCCTTTCCGGCGAAGAGAACTTCAACGGCTACTTCGCCAACGGCGACAAGCTCACCGAGGCCACCGCGGCCGCCCGCGCCAAACGGTACGGCTTCGCCGCGGGTAAGACGCCCAACCAGTGGGAGCGTGCCGACAAGCGGTTCGACCTGGCCCAGGAACCCAACGAGGCCAACCGATTCGGCTACGTGGTGGAGGTGGATCCGTGGGATCCCACCTCGACCCCGATCAAGCACACCGCGATGGGCCGGCTCAAGCACGAGGGCGCCACCATCTACGTCACCGCGAAGGGTGAGGTCGTCTCCTACACCGGCGACGACGAAAAGTTCGACTACATGTACAAATTCGTGTCGTCGCGCAAAATGGAATCGGGTGCGGGCGCATCGAGCATGCGGCACAACCTGACCATCCTGGACGCGGGCACGCTCTACGTCGCCAAGCTCACCGGCGACCATCCGGACAAGGTCGACGGCACCGGGGCGAAGCCCTCCGACAAGGGTTTCACCGGTACCGGCCAATGGATTCCGCTGCTGGAGACCGGCGCGGACGGCAAGGGCAAATCGCTGGTCGACGGCATGAGCGCGGAAGAGGTCGCGGTGTTCACCCGGCTGGCCGCGGACAAGGTCGGCGCCACCAAGATGGACCGTCCCGAGGACTTCGAGGCCAACCCGTACACCGGCAAGGTCTATGTCGCGTTGACCAACAACGACAATCGCGGGGCCAGCGGCAAACAGGGCCCGGACGAGGCGAATCCGCGCAACCTGAACAAGAACGGCCAGATCCTGGAGATCGAGGACGAGCACGCGGGCACGAAGTTCACCTGGTCGCTGCTGCTGGTCTGCGGTGACCCGAACGCCGCGGACACCTACTTCGCCGGATACGACAAGTCGAAGGTCAGCCCGATCTCCTGCCCGGACAACCTGGCCTTCGACCCGTACGGCAACCTGTGGATCTCCACCGACGGCAACGCGCTCAAGTCGAATGACGGCCTGTTCTCCGTCGTGCTCGACGGCGCGAATCGCGGTGCCACCAAACAATTCCTGACGGTGCCGCGCGGTGCGGAGACCTGCGGCCCGGTGGTCACCGAGTCGCGCGTGCTGGTGTGCGTGCAGCATCCCGGCGAGTCCGACGACGCCACCCCCGAGAACCCGCTGTCGCACTGGCCCGACGGCGGCACCGCGCAACCGCGTCCTTCGGTTGCCGCGGTGTGGAAGAAGAACGGCGGCCGGATCGGCGCTTAGCGTCCGGTGCGCCGCCCTGCGAAACCGCCACTGTATCCCCTGCAGGAGTGGCGGTTTCGTGGTTTCCGGGTGGCGCTACATGTTGGCGAAGCGGGCGAAATCGCCCTGCGCGCCGCTGTAGCGGTTCAGGTCGGTGTTACCCGCGATGCCGTCGATCCGGCCGCTGTCGGTGGTCTGCCAGAAGGTCCAGTGCGGCCAGCCGCCCGGTACCTCGGGATCGTCGTTGTCCCGGTAGTCGGCGATCCACAGCGGATACCGGGTGAACTCGTTGGTATCGGCCATCGCCGTCCGCCAGAAGTGCGGATAGGTGTAGACGATCGGGACTCGCCCGGTGAGGGCCTGCACCGTGTTGAGATACCGCCGCGTCCAGTCGATCAGCGCGGCGGGCGGCAGTCCGCCGGTGGTCTCCAGGTCGAGCACCGGCGGCAGGTCCAGTGCGCCGTTCTGCCCGAGCACCACGGTCGCGTACAGCGCGGCCTGCGGTTCGGGCGGCAGGTTCGGCCGGGCGTAGTGGTAGGTCCCGCGGGCCACCCCGGCCGCCCGCATCAGCAAGCTGTCCGGGACGAAGTACGGGTTGATGTAGCTGAGGCCCTCGGTGGCCTTCACCATGGCGAAGTCGTGGCCGGAACGCTTGACCGCGAACCAGTCGATCAGCCGCCCGTCGATGTGCTGCCAGGACGAGACGTCCGGGCCGGTCGGCGTCGCCACCGCGGTGCCCGGCAGGGTTGCGGTGAGGATGCCGGTGAGCGCGAGCAGGGTCAGTGCCGAACCGCGGCGACGGATGGTCGAGCTCCAACGAGGGATGTCCATGGCTTTCGACGATAGCTATTTGATCTTCCTGTGACCAGTGTTGCGTAAGAGGCAGTTGCGGAACATTTACCCAACGGCATGCGAACCGGGTGGTTCAGCCCAGCCAATCCAGCACCGAGGCGGCGGTCCACGACTGCTGCATGCTGCCGAGCGGTTCGCCGGTGAACGGCTCGTAGTACTCGGCGAAGCTGCCGTCGCTGGCCTGGCGCAGCCCCTCGGCCCGCAGCATGAACGAGCGTTCGGCCCAGCCACGCCGGGCGAACACCCAGGAGAACAGCCAGCTCATCACCGGCCATACCGGCCCGCGCCAATATTCGCGGGACCGGAACTCCCGCGACACCGGCGAGGTCGAGGGCGGCAGCGCGTAGCGCAAGTCGGGATGCCCGCAGAAGCGCGGACCCTCGAACGTGCGCAGCAGCGCCCGCTCGGTATCGCGCGCCAGCCCGCCGCACAACAGCGGCGCGAACATCGCCAGCGTCTCGGTGCTGATCCAGCGCTGCGCGCGCACATCGTAATCCCGGGCCGCGCCGGTGCGCGGGTCCGTCGTCGCGACGACGCCAGCCCGGAACCGATCGGCCCACATGTACAGCTCGCGCACGTCGGCGTGCGGCTGCTTGTACTCCTCGCCGATGTGCGCGAGCACCTCGCACGCCAGCGCGAAGATCCCGGTGACGAACACGTCCTCGACGGCGAAACTCATCGTCGAGGAAAGCTGATAGTCGTCGTAGCCCGCCCGCCGCATCTGCTCCACCAGCCAGAGATAACGGTCGTACTCGCGATCGCTCGGGCGCTGGGTGGGGTCGGCGACCACCGCGGTGTCCTCGCGCCGGTAGGGCGGCAGATCCTCGGGCACCACGTTGGCGTAGGCCCGATCCCAGCGCGGCGAATTGTCCATACCGGATTCCCAGCCGTGATACAGCGTGATCCGGCCGGTTTCCTTGGGGTCGCGGGCGTGCGCCAGCCAGCGATGCCAGCGCACCAGGTCGGGCCAGCGCCGGTGCAGGAAGTCCTCCGCGACCGCGCGGGTGCTGCGGCCGTGCCTGCGCGAGTGATCGAGGATGCGCTGCACCGCGATGGCGTGCACCGGCGGCTGGGTGATCCCGGAGGTGTCCGGCCCGTCGGGCGCGTTCGCGGCCAGCCTGCGGCACTCCCACCGCGCGGGACCCGGAAAGTAGCCGTCGACGCCGTTGGCGAACACGATGTGCGGGATCATGCCGTTCTTCCACTGCGCCGAGAGCAGCGTGTCGAGCTCGATCACGGCCCGTTCCACGCTCAGCGGCGCCAAGCCGACCGCGACGAACGCGGCGTCCCAGCTCCACATGTGCGGATACAGGCGCGGCGCCGCGCTGGTCATCGTGCCCAGGTCGTTGCCGCGCAGCAGATACGCGGCGCGGGCCGCGAGCTGCGTGGGCGTGAACCCCGGGTGTGCCATCCCCCTATTCTGCGGTGCCACCCGCAAGTACGCCCGTTCTGTGATGTCCGACTCGGCCTCGTCCCACCTGGTGGCGGGGGGCTCGTGCGCGGCGGTTGTCACTCTCGAATGCCCCGTCCGTATTTCACTGCTCGAGATGGTCGATCGATATATGCATGCATCGCTCTGTTTTCCTGGGCTATTACGGTGGGGCGCATGACCAATGCCGTGACCAGCTCCCCGAAGCCGACCGCGCTGATCACCGGTGCGAGCCGTGGGCTCGGCGCCGCCATCGCCCGAGAGCTCGCGCCGACCCACGACCTGCTGCTCGGTGCCCGATCGGCCGACGCGCTGCGTCCTGTTCTCGACGAGCTGCCCGGCGCGACCGCGTGGCCGGTCGAGCTGACCGACTACCCGGCGGTGGCCGCGGCGACCGCGCAGATCCCGCGCCTGGATGTGTTGGTGCACAACGCCGGTGTCGCGGATCTGAACAGCATCGCCGAGTCCACCGTAGAGCAGTGGCGACATACGTTGGAAGCCAACGTGATCGCCGTCGCCGAGCTGACCCGCCTGCTGCTGCCCGCGTTGCGGGTCGCGAACGGCCATGTGGTGCTGATCAATTCGGGCGCGGGGCTGCGCGCCAACGCGGGCTGGGCCTCCTACGCCGCGAGCAAGTTCGCGTTGCGTGCCTTCGGCGATGCCCTGCGGCTGGAGGAGCCCGCCCTGCGCGTCACCGCCATCCACCCCGGCCGCATCGACACCGATATGCAGCGCGAGATCATCGCTCACGAGGGCCGCGAATACCAGCCGGAGCAGTTCCTGCGCGCGGAGACCGTGGCCGGCGCGGTCCGTACCGCCGTCGAAACCCCGCGCGACGCCCACCCCACTGAGATCGTGCTCCGCCCGATGCCCAGCTAGCACCGGAAAGACTACGGCCCCTTCCCGTTCCGTCTGCCGGAAAGGAAGGGGCCGAAACCGGTTCGCGCACGGGCCGGTCACCGTCGCCGTCGATCAGTCGTCGCCGTCGGTCCTGGTGTAGTAGACCGTGACCGACGGCCAGTCACCTTCGGCGGTAACTTCGTTGTGCAGCACCAGATCCTGCACGCTGACCGCGCCGAGTTCCGTCAGCGTCGCGGCGATCGCCCGCAACAGCGCAGGCACGTCCCCCTGCCCAGCCCCCCGCGGATTCGCCTGCGAGAAATGCAGCGCACGGTATTCGGTCTTCGACACAGGGCTACTCGGGTGGGTCAGGCGACGATGTTGATCAGGCGGCCGGGGACGACGATCAGTTTGCGGGGGGCGGCGCCGTTGAGGAGGGCCGCGATCTTTTCGTCGGTGAGGGCGGCGGCCTCGATCGCGGCGTTGTCGGCGTCGGCGGGGACCTGGATTCGGCTGCGGACCTTGCCGTTCACCTGAATCGGGTACTCGACGGACTCCTGCACCAGCAGCGCGGGATCGGCCACCGGGAACGGGCCGTGCGCCAGGGACTCGTTGTGTCCCAGGCGTTCCCACATCTCCTCGGCGATATGCGGGGACAGCGGCGCCAGCATCAGCACCAGCGCCTCCACCACGGCGCGCGGCGCGCCGTCGGGATAGGTCTTGGTGAGATGGTTCGTCAGCTCGATCAGCTTGGCGCCCGCGGTGTTGTCGCGCAGCGCGGCGTAGTCCTCGTCGACACCGGCGATGGTCTTGTGCAGCAGGCGCAGCGTTTCCGGCGTGGGATCGAGTTCGGCGACGCGCACCGCGCCGGTCTCCTCGTCCACCACCAGCCGCCACACCCGCTGCAGGAACCGGTGCGCGCCCACGACGTCCTTGGTCGCCCACGGCCGCGAGCTGTCCAGCGGGCCCATCGACATCTCGTAGAAGCGGAAGGTGTCCGCGCCGTAGAGGTCGTACATCTCGTCCGGCGAGACCGCGTTCTTCAGCGACTTGCCGATCTTGCCGTACTCCTGGAACACCTCGATCTCGGTGCCGCCCGGTTCGGTCCAGAAGAACTTGCCGTCCCGCTCGACGATCTCGGCCGCGGGCACGTACGCGCCGCGGGCGTCGGTGTAGGCGTAGGCCTGGATGTAGCCCTGGTTGAACAGCTTTCGGTACGGTTCCCGGCCGCTGACATCACCCAGATCGAACAGCACCTTCTGCCAGAACCGGGCGTACAGCAGGTGCAGCACCGCGTGCTCCATGCCGCCGATGTACAGATCGACACCGCCCGGATCGTCCGGGCCGTGTTCGGCCGGACGCGGGCCGAGCCAGTACTGCTCGTTCTCCTTGGCGCAGAACGCTTCCGGGTTGGTCGGGTCGGCGTAGCGCAGCTGATACCACGAGCTGCCCGCCCAGTTCGGCATGACGTTGGTGTCGCGCCGGTACATCTTCGGGCCGTCGCCCAGGTCCAGTTCGACGTTGACCCACTCGGTGGCCTTGGCCAGCGGCGGTGACGGCTCGGAGTCGGCGTCGTCCGGGTCGAAGGTGACCGGGGCGAAATCGTCCAGCTCCGGAAGCTCCACGGGCAGCATCGATTCCGGCAGCGCGTGCGGCCTGCCGTCCTCGTCGAAGACGATCGGGAAGGGCTCGCCCCAGTAACGCTGGCGGGCGAACAGCCAGTCGCGCAGCTTGTACTGGATGGTGCCGGTGCCGTGACCGTCGGCTTCCAGCCGGGCGATGATGGTCGCCTTGGCCTCCTCGACGGACAGTCCGTCGAGATAGCCGGAGTTCACCAGCGCGCCGTCACCGGAGTACGCGGCCTCGGCGAGGTCGCCGCCGGTGATGACCTCCACGATCGGCAGGCCGAGCACGGTGGCGAATTCCCAGTCGCGCTGGTCGTGGCCGGGCACCGCCATGATCGCGCCGGTGCCGTAGCCGCTCAGCACGTAGTCGGCGACGAAGACCGGCACGGCTCGGCCGTTGGCCGGGTTCACGGCATGGACGCCGAGGAAGACGCCGGTCTTCTCCTTGTTCTCCTGGCGCTCCAGATCCGACTTCGCCACGATCGACTTGCGGTACGCCGCAACGGCATCCGCGGGATTCGCGGCGCCACCGTTGGTCCAGCGCGGATCGGTGCCGTCCGGCCACGCCGCCGCGGTCAGCTTGTCCACCAGTTCGTGTTCCGGTGCGAGCACCACGTAGGTCGCGCCGAACAGGGTGTCGGGCCGGGTGGTGAACACTTCGATCTGCTCGCCCGCGACGTCGAACTTCACCTGGGCGCCGCGCGAGCGGCCGATCCAGTTGCGCTGCATCGCCTTCACCTGATCCGACCAGTCCAGGTGGTCCAGGTCGTCGATCAGCCGGTCGGCGTAGGCGGTGATCCGCATCATCCACTGCCACAGGCGCTTACGGAACACGGGGAAGTTGCCGCGCTCGCTGCGGCCGTCGGCGGTGACCTCCTCGTTGGACAGCACCGTGCCGAGGCCGGGGCACCAGTTGACCATCGAATCGGTCAGGTAGACCAGGCGATACGAGTCCAGCAGCGCGCCGCGCTCGGTGGCCGAGAGCCCGTCCCACGTCTTGCCGTCCGGGACCGGCCGTGCGCCACTGGCGAATTGAGCTTCGAGCTCGGTGATCGGGCGCGCGCGGTCGAGTTCCTGGTCGTACCAGGAGTTGTAGATGCGCAGGAAGATCCACTGGGTCCAGCGGTAGTACGCCGGATCGGTGGTCGCGAACGAGCGCCTGCTGTCGTGGCCGAGTCCGAGTCTGCTCAGCTGGCGCTGCATGTTGGCGATGTTCGACTCGGTGGTCACCCGCGGGTGCGCGCCGGTCTGTACCGCGTACTGCTCGGCGGGCAGGCCGAAGGCATCGAAGCCGAGCGCGTGCAGCACGTTGCGGCCGTGCATCCGGTGATACCGCGCGAACGTGTCGGTGGCGATGTAGCCGAGCGGATGCCCGACGTGCAGGCCCGCCCCCGACGGGTACGGGAACATGTCCTGGATGAAAAGCTTGTCCGCCGGGGTGTCGCCCGCTAGCGGACCGACCGGGTTCGGCGCATGGAAGGTCCCGCGGTCGGCCCACGTCCGCTGCCAACGCGCTTCGATACGGGCGGCAAGCGCGGCGTTGTACCGATGCTCGGGTACATCGCTATCGGTCGCACGAGTGTCCTGCACGGTCCTGCCTTCTTGTTATCGCCGATCCCCGACAAACTTCGTCTATCAGGGTAGAACGTGCACACCGCAGTACTGAAAATCGGGCTGCGCTGACTCCGTTCGCGCGCCCGTGCCGATCTCTGTTCCCGGGTTACCCACCCGTCGGTATGCGGCTGCGGCACACCGGTTTCGCGATACCGCAGAGTTGGCATTCTCCGCTCGGCGGACCCAACAGTGCGTTTGGTTGCTAGGTCCGCGAGCTGTCCCGGCGCAGTGTGGAAAGCGCTTGTCCGCAGTGGTGACGCGCCGGGTGCTGCAGGGTTGCGCGGGAGCTGTCGGCGGTCCGTCGACACCGATGCGATAGCCTGCATGGGTGTTCGTCGTCGCTCTCGTCTTGTTCGTGCTCGGCCTCGTCGCCCTCGCGACCGGAGCGCTCGGGCTGACCGGCCGGCTGCCGCGCAACCGCTTCGTCGGGGTGCACACCGAGGCCGCCCTCGCCGACGACGAGACCTTCCGCGTCGCGAATCGCATCGCCGCCCCCACCTCCCTGGCCGCGGGTGCGCTGCTGCTGGCGGGTGGTCTCGTCGTGCTCGCCGCGGGTGGTTTCGCGGCGCTGTTCGTCGCCGTAGGTGTCGCCGTCGTCGCGCTGTTCACCCTGGGGGCGGGCGCCAACGCGGCCGCGGCCAAGGCCGCGGCGATCGCCCCGCCCGCCGAGGTCGGCGGCTGCGGCAGCGCGTGCGGCGCCTGCTCGCTGCGCGACGCCTGCCAGCCCGCGACTTAGGGCCTGTTTCATCCGGTCGAACCATTCCACCGGCCCGCTCGTAACCCTATTCGCCCAGGTTTCGATCCGATCACCTCGCCGAATCCGGTTGGCACTGGTGTGGGGCGGTCCCATACTGGGGAAACTACTGGCACGACTCCGGGGTGGATATGGGTACGTTCGACCGGAGCGCGGGCTCCGATCTCGTCGTCGCGGCAGGCGAGACGTGGGGCATCTCCGGATCCGATTTCTTGGCGATCTATCTGCCGTTCGCGCTGCTCGCGGTGGCGCTCGGGGTGTGGATGCGGCTACGGGTGACGCGCGCCGCGCCGGACCCGGGCACCGCGCACCCCGGCGCCGAACTGTCCGTGCCCGAGGTCGGCCTGCTGTTCGACGACCGGCGCGCGGTGCTCACCGCGCTGGCCCGGCTGCGCAGCGCCGACCTCATCGATTCCAGCGCCGCCCCGACCCGGCCGCTGGAGCAGGCGGACGAATTCCGGTTGGACCCGTTCACCTTGGCGGTGCACCGGCAGATCGTCGCCGGGACCAAGCCGACGGTGGCCGCGCTCACCGTCGCGTTGTCCGGCACGCTCGCCAAGCTGCGCGATTCCATGGTGCGGCGCGGCTACTTTCCGGACGCGGACTTCAAGCGGCGGATCTGGGACGCGGGCCTGCCGACGCTGGTCGTCATGACGGTCGGTGTGGTGCGGCTCGTCGCGGGCATGCTCAACAACAACCCGGTCGCGTTCCTCGTCCTCGCTCTCCTGGCGCAGTTCCTCTGCTACTGGTTCCTGGTGGGCAAGCCGCGGCTGACTCCGCTCGGCAAGCGGGCCCGTACCGACGCGAGGACCAGCAGTCAGCATCTGCGGCCGGCCAACTCGCCCGCCTACGCCACCTACGGGGCGGAAAGCGCCGCGCTCGCGGCGGCGGTCTTCGGTGGGGCCGCACTGTTGACGCTCGATCCCGGGCTGGCCGGCGCGGTCGAACCGCCGAGCTCGTCCGGTGGTGACAGCGGCGGGAGCGGGGACAGCGGTGGCGGCGGCTGCAGTGGCGGCGGTGGCTGTGGCGGGGGCGGCGGCTGTGGTGGGTGACGGTCCGGCCGCCCGATGAATGGACTGTTGCCGGCGGCGGCACTCGGCATCGGCTGGCGGCCCGAGATCTGCGGCGTCATCGCCGAACTGGACGGGCTCGGTTTCGCCGAGGTGATCGCGGAGTCGCTGCCGTTGCGGCGGCGGTCCCGGCTGCGCGGCGGGCTGACGGCGGCGCCGCCCGCCGAGCTGACCGCACTGATCGATCGCGGTGTCGCTGTTGTGCCGCATGGTATTTCGCTGTCGCTGGGCGGGGCCGAGCCGGTCGGCGAGCAGCGGATCGCGCACCTGGCCACCGCTGCGGCGGCGCTGGCCGCTCCGCTGGTGAGCGAGCACATCGCCTTCGTGCGCGCGGGCGGCGTCGAGGCGGGGCATCTGCTGCCGGTGCCGCGGTCGGCCGCGGCGCTGGCTGTGCTCGAACGCAACATCATCCGGACCCAGGCGGGGCTCGGGGTACCGCTGGCCGTGGAAAACATTGCCGCGCTGTTCGATTGGCCCGACGACGAGTACACCGAGTCGGAGTTCCTCACCGAGTTGGTCGAGCGGACCGGGGTGTATCTACTGCTCGATATCGCGAATGTCTATGCCAACGCCCGCAATCGGGACCGCGATCCGCTCGGCGAACTACTGCGCCTGCCCGCCGACCGGGTCGCCTACTGTCACGTCGCCGGTGGTCACGAGGCCGGCGGCCGCTATCACGACACGCACACCGATCCCGTTCCGGCTGAAGTGCTCACCCTCGTCACGGAATTCACCGCCCGGCAGCCGGTGCCCCTGATGCTCGAGCGCGACGGCAACTACCCGCCCGCCGCCGAACTCTTGGACGAACTCGACGCGATCGCCGCCGCGGCGCACCGTCCGTCGATCACCGGCCGTGCCCGGGCGGTGCGCGCATGAGTGCCGAATTGGCTGCGCAGCAAGCGGCTCTGGTCCGTGCCCTGGTGGCCGGGGCCCCGGTGCCCGCGGGATTCGACTGCGCGGACGTCGCGGCCGCCGCGCACGCCCTGCTCCGCAAACGCGCGGACGAGGTAGCCCGCCGCTTCCCGATGCTGGCCCAGGCCTGCGGCCCCGACTTCCGCGAGCGTTTCCTCGCCTGGGCCGACGGCAGATCGAAGACCAGCACCGCGGCCGACGCCACCGCCTTCGCGGCGTCTCAGGGTCTCCCGGCACCTGTCGGCACCACTACGAAGAGATGGCCGCGCCGCTGATCCCCGCGACCCCGATAAGCACGAACGTTCGGCTTCGTCCGGAGTGATATCGCAATTCATGGGATGTGAGAAAGTACGCACGGTGTGGGCGCGCTAGGGGCTCGATGCGGCGTTAGCCTGGGCTGTGCGATTCCTCAGCAAGTTCTATATCGACGGATTCATCCTGTCGATCCTCGCTTCTGTCGCCCTGGCCAGCGTTTTCCCGGCCAGAGGTACCGCGGCGGACGTGGTCGACGTGCTGACGAAGATTGCCATCGCATTGCTCTTCCTGCTGTACGGCACGCGTCTCTCGCCGAAGGAGGCGCTGGCCGGCCTCACGCACTGGCGGTTGCATCTGGTGGTGCTCGCCTGCACCTTCGTCGCCTTCCCGTTGCTGGGCCTGGCGGCACGGGTGCTGGTGCCGAGCGTGCTGACCGACGACCTGTACACCGGTCTGCTGTTCCTCTGCCTGGTCCCGTCCACTGTGCAGTCGTCCATCGCGTTCACCTCGATCGCGAAAGGCAATGTGCCGGGCGCGATCGTGAGCGCGACGACCTCGAACCTGCTCGGTGTGTTCATCACCCCGCTGCTGGTGATCCTGCTGATGAACACCACCGGCCATGCCAGCGTGGACTTCTCGTCGATCGGCGACATCGTGCTGCAACTGCTGGTCCCGTTCGCGATCGGGCAGCTGATCCGGCCGAAGGTGATCGGCTGGTTGAGCCGCTACGCCGAGCCGACGAAGCTGGTGGACCGCGGCTCCATCCTGCTCGTCGTCTACGCCGCGTTCAGCGCGGGCATGGTGGAGGGCATCTGGCACATGCTCTCGCCGTGGCGGATTCTCGCGCTGGCCGGCGTGTGCTGTGTGCTGCTCGCGCTCATCATCGCCTTGACCATGCTGATCGGCCGTTTCGCCGGCTTCTCCCGGGCCGACCGCATCGTGATCGTGTTCTGCGGCTCCAAGAAGAGCCTCGCGACCGGATTGCCCATGGCGACGGTGCTTTTCGCCAGCCAGCCGGTGGGCCTGATCGTGCTGCCGCTGATGATGTTCCATCAGATCCAGCTGATCACCTGTGCCGCACTGTCGCAGCGCTGGGCCAAGCAGGCCGACGATCCGGGGGAAACCAGCGAATTGAAACCGGCCGCTTAACGTAGTCCGGCCAGCGCGTGCAACACGGCCCGGTCGGCGTCGGGGTCGCCGACCGAGATGCGCGCGCTCCCATCGGGATACGCCTTCGCACCGATACCGGCCCGGCGCAGCGCGGTGGCCACACCGGGACCGGGCAGGAACAGAAAGTTGGCCTGGCTGCGCGGCACCGCGATACCGCGGTCCCGCAACGCGGTGCGCAGTTCCTCGCGGGCGGCGGTGATGCGCAGGGTGCGTGCGGCGAGTTCCGGTGCCGCGGCGTAGGAGGCGGCGACCGCCGCCTCCGCCGTCGAACTCATCCCGAACGGCAGTTGCAGCCTGCGCACCCGGGCCGCCAGATCGCGCCTGCCGAACGCGTAGCCGATGCGCAGCCCGGCCAGACCGTACGCCTTCGAGAAGGTGCGCAGCACAAGCAGGTTCGCATGTCTGCTCAGCAAGACGCGCGGGTCGACATGGTCGGCGGCGTCGAGGAATTCGACATAGGCCTCGTCCAGGATCACCGGTACTCGCGCGGGCACCGCGCGCAGGAACGCGGCCAGCTCTGCGGCCGGGACCACGGTGCCGGTCGGGTTGTGCGGGCGGCACACCACCACCAGCCCGGTGCGCCTGTCGACGGCCTTGGCCAGCGCCCTCAGGTCCTGATCGCCGCCGGCGTCCAACGGCACCGGCACCGGGTCGAGCCCGGCCATCTCCGCCATGATCGGGTAGCCGTCGAAAGTCGGTGACCCGTAGACCATTCCGGCACCCGGCGTGGTCAGCGACTGGATGATCTGCCAGGCGACCCCGGTCGCGCCCGCGCCGACCACGAGCTGATCCGCTCGGACGCCGAGGTGCCGGGCGATCAGCCGGGGCAACCGTTCGGGCAGGAACTCGGGATACCGATTCGCCTGCGCCAGCGGGACGGATACCGCGCGCAGCACCGAAGGCAATGGCGGGAACGGGTTTTCGCTCAGGGCCAGATCGAACCGCGGCGGCGTAGCGGCGCCGCGCCGCTGTCGTGACGGCGTGGTCTCCTCGACGAACCGGACGTTCATCCGGCCGCGCCCCACCGGATGGCCGCGGCGGCCGCGAAATCACCCGCGTGCGCGAAGGCCGACAGCAGGACCACCGAGCCGTTGCGCAGCCGGCCCGCTCGGTTCTCCACATCCAGGGTCACCGGAATGCCCGCGGCGAACAGGTTTCCGCACCGGTCGAAGGTGTCCGGGTGTCGTTCGGCGGGCAGTTCCAGTGCGTCGTGCCAGTTCCGCAGGAACAGGCGGTTGGGTTGATTGGTGACGAAGGTGTCGATGTCGCGACCCTTCACCCCGATCCGATCGCACACGGCCAGCGCCACTTCCGGCACCAGCCGGTTACCGCGCGCGAACACCTTGGTGATCTTCGATTCGGTGAAGCTCACGCAGCCCTGCCCCTCGCCCGGCTCCCAGTACTTGCGGTCCCCGTTGGTGGAGAACTCCATGTCACCGGCGAACTCGGGGTACGTGCGGCATTCGATGTCCAGGATCGGCGCGCTGTCGTCTTTGACCAGCAGGCCGACGCCGCACCCGTCCCCGGGCACCGGCGCCTGGGCCAGCTTGCGGATCTCGGGCTGGGTGAAGACCGGGCCGGCGCAGTTCTGGGTGGCCGCGATCAGCGCGGTGCGCGCGTCGGTGGTCTGCAACACCATCTGCGCCATCGACATCATGTGCACGAAGGCCGCGCAGCCGCCGTTGTGCACGTCGTAGACGAAGCCGGGTCGCGCGCCGAGCCGCCGGGCGACCTCGGGCCCGCAGCCCATGACCGGATTGGTCGGCAGCTGGGTGTGCGTGATCAACACGTCGATCTGCGAGAGGAATTGTGCCCCATGCCGTTCGATCAGCGGGGCGACCGCGCGCTCGACCATGTCCACCGCGGTCTCGTCGCGATCCACGTGGTGGCGGGCCGTGGGGGACCGGAACATCACGTTCTTCGCCATCCGGTCCGAGCGGGAGAACTGGGTGAAGTATTCGGTGCCGACCGGTTCGCCGGGCAGATACCCGGCGACGTCGACGAGGCTGACCGTGGGAAAGGAATTCATACCGGGCTCAGTTCATCCAGTCGGGCTTGACGGGCAGGCCGTTGGCCGCCCGGTACTCGCAAATCGCTTTGAGGTTGTCCATTTCCAGCTGATGGCCCGCGGAGAACATCTCCCAGAAGTCACCGACCCACACCGGCCGCCTCGGCGGCGCGGTCTCGGGGTAGGGGTTCTCGTCGTAGAAGGGGTGTTTGCAATTGACCCACAGCACCACCGATCCCGGCTTGTCGAACACCGTCTGGGCATCTATCACGCGCAGCAGGTAGATCATCCACAGATGCCGGGACTGATCCCAGGCGCAGTGGTAGTCCACGGTCATCGCCGCGGGATGCGCCACGGTGCGCGTGAAGATCTGGGTCTCGTCGCCGAGCCGGTCGTAGGCCAGCCAGAGGCCGGGCTCGTCGGTCTCGGCGAAGCCGCGCAGGCTGTAGGTCCACTCCTCCAAAGACCTGGTGTCCGCGAGGTATTCGTAGACCTCGCGCGGCGGTGCGGCGATATACGCCTGCACCGGGCAGTATTCGCCGAAGATCTGGTCGTGCGGATAGACCGACCGCAGCATGTCCATGATGATCGGGGTGGTCGCGTCCTTGTCGGAGTTCTCGATGCGCAGCACACCCGGGACGACCTCCGCCGGGATATCGCTGAGCGCGGGCAGCGCGCCGGGCGGCCGGACGCCGCTGCTGCGGGAATCGCTACGCGATGCGGTCATTTCTACTCCTGGAGTGTTCGATGGTCGTCAGGAACGGGAGGAACGGCGGGACCTCGTCGGGATCGACGTCGATCGAAAGGAACGACGGCCCAGGTGTTTCCAGGCAGGCGCGCAGTGCTGCGGGAAGTTCGCCGGGCGCGCGCACCGACACGGCGGGCAGCGCCGGGAACATCGCGCCGACGCCGTCGCCGAGTTGCGCGGGCCGGAACCTGTTGTAGCTGTATCGATCCCGGTAGTACAGCTGCTCCCGGGTCACGCACATGGCGTGCGCGTTGTTGTTGAGCACGATGAAGGTGATCGGCAGCGCGTGCTCGACCGCGGTGTGTATCTCCATGCCGTGCATGAAGAACGCGCCGTCACCCGCGATCACCACGGTGCGCCGGCCACCGTCGCGCCGGGCGAACGCGGAACCGATCGCGGCGCCGAACGCGTAGCCCATGCCGCCCATGCCGAGCGCCACGGCGAACCGGCCACCGCGCGGCACCCGCAGCTGATGCACCACCGCCGCGCCGGTATTGCCCGCGTCCGCGAAGACGTCGGTGCCCGCGGGCAGTGCCGCCTCGATGGTTTCGACGAGTTCGCGATAGCGCAGCCCGGGCCCGGTCGCGGCGGGCACATGCAGCGGTGTGAGCGCGGTGGCCGTGTGTGACTCGGAAAGAATTGCGGTGGTGGCGAATTCGCCGGCCAGCTCGGCCAGGGTGCGGGCCAGATCGGTGCTCGTCGCGTGGATCGCGGACAGATGCGGGGGGACGACGCCGAGGCTCGCCACGGTGCAGCCGGCCAGCGCGTCGTCCAGTCCGGTGCGTGCCGTGATCGGCATGGGGGTGCCGATGATCAGGCACAACGCCGAGGTCCGCAGTGCGGCGGCGAGTTCGGGATGACCCATGCTGCCCGCGACCCCGCAGAAACCTGGGTCGGTGTTGTCGAAGGCGTCCTTGGCATCGGGTGCGACCCCGACGGCGGCGTCCAGCACCGCGGCCAGGCGGGCCAGTGCGTCGCGGGCATCGTCGCGGGCCACCTGATCACCGGCGATGAGCACGATCTTGCCGGTCCGGCGGGCCGCTCTCAGGGCGGTGACCACGCGCGTGAGCCCCGCTCGGTCCCGCCGATATGTCTTGGCGGGCAACCGGAACGGAGGCGCCTGACCGAGGTCGGCCTGCTGCACGTCTTTGGGCAGCAACAGCACCGCCGGGCCGCCGCGGCGGGCCGCGCCGACCGCCCTCGCCACCTGCTCGGGGAGGTCGGCGGCCGCCTCGACGCGGGCGCAGTACCGGGTGATCGCGCCGAACACGCGGGCGGCATCGATGGTGCCCGCCCGTCCGCTGGTGTCCTGGAAGGCGCCGTGGCCTGCCGACGCGGTCGGCGGCTGACCCACCAGCGCGAGCACCGGAACCCGGGAAGCGAACGATTCGGCCAGGCCCGCAACAAGATTCATGGCCCCGCCGCCGGAGGTGGCGGCTACGACGCCGAATCCGCCGGTGGAGCGGGCATAGCCGTCGGCCATGGTCGCCGCGCCGAATTCATGTTTGGCGACCACCGCGGTGAGGTCGTGCGCGGTGTCGAAGACGGCGTCGTACAGGTCCTCGATGTTCGCGCCGTCCACGCCGAAGATGTGCCGTACGCCCAGGCCGGCGACCACTTGGACCAGATAGTCCACGACCCGCGTCTGCATCGGCACTCCTCCCCGCGTGGCCGTGTGCCGGGCTCCGCGAGATCACTTCCTGCGTACAGAGGTGATACGGGTGAGCCCGGCAGCCGGTTCAACGGTGAACCAGTGCGTGCAGGGGATCAGAGCGAGATGGGGTCGCTGTACACCGCGTCGCTGGCCTGACCCGCACCGGTGATCAGCGTGAACTTCACGAAGGTGCGGATGGTGACCGGGCCGAGGGCGCCGGTGACGGTGAGGTGGGTGTTGGACAGATCCGCGTAGGCGAACGGCTGGGTCAGCGTGAATTTGGCCAGCGACACCTCGGTGATGCCGCCGTGCCCGACCTGGAAGGACAGCTGCTGCGACGGGAGAATGGTGGCCTGGGCGCCCAGTTCGGCGCCGAGTTTGGCGCCGAGCGGGAACTCGATCTGCGCGCCGGGGGTCGGCGCGATGTTGATCTGCGGGGTCACCCCGGCCGAGAGTTCGGGGCGGACCGCACCGGAGACCGAGACCGAGGGTGAGTTCAAGGTGACGGTGATGCCGTTCGGTGCGAACGACATCGGATAGCCGACCTCGTAACCCACCTCCATCACGGCGCTGGCGACGTGCGCGTCGGGCGGTCCGTCGATCTGCCCGATGCCGATGCCCGACAGGAACGCCTCGCGGCTGAACGGGCTGCCGTCCAGCGGCGGGATGACCCGCGCGTTGGTGTTCGCCTCGGTGGTCATCATGGCGAAGCCGTCGAGCGTGGGTTTCACCTCTTGGTGGCCGATGCGGATGTTCAGCGTCGCCGGGTCGACGAACTGGGCCGACGCGGGCGCCGCGGTGTTCAGCAGCAACGTCGAGACGAGGAGGCCGACCGCGAGCGCCACCGGCGCCGGTAGCTTCCGCAGGTTCTTCAGAGAGATCACCACAGCACCTTTTTCGCTTCTCCGGGCGGCATCGGGTGCTCACCCAGCATCCTGCCGGTCGAGTCCCTGAGCTCAGGCAGCGTCGGCTGAGTACATCTCAGTGAATGTTCAGCAACTTACAAGAAGTTGTTTCGCAATGGAAGTATCAGCGGAGAGTCTTCTTCGCCACTTGCGTGTACGTATACATCTACGTATAGTCGTGTCATGCCCAACAAGACGATCTACGTTGCCGATGACGATCTGGCGCTGTTCCAGCGAGCGCAGGAGCTGGTTGGCGGCAATCTCTCCGGAGCGGTGACCACGGCGCTGCGCCGTTTCATCGAGCTGGAAGAGGGTCGCCAGGAGGGGTTCGAGGAGATTATCGCCCGGGTCGGCCACAACGGGGTCCGGCAGGTCCGCTTCTCCGGTGCGCTGCTCATCGAATCGAACGAGTACACCGACGAGCGGCAGGAACACATCCGCGTCTATCGCAGTCGCAAAGGCAAGTACGTGCTGCACGCGCACTACAACGACTGGTCCGAATTTCCCCAATCCACCAATTGGGTCAAGGATTTGACGAACTGGCGGCGCATGCTCGGTGTCGGCGACCAGGACTGGGGTGAGTACGTCCTGGAGGTCGTCGACACGATCGAGGAGTTGAAAGACAAACTGCCCCCGAAGCTTTACGAACGGGCGGTCGATCTCGCGAAACGCCCCCAGATCGAAGACCTCGACATCTAGTCCGATTCCCGTTCCGCACAACTGAACAGCAGCTGACCGGCCCCCAAGCCGCCCCGGGACACCGGGAGCGGTGTCGATCAGTCATGCATGCATGCGCATTCAACAATGAAAATCATCGAAAGGACCGTCATGGTCAACGGCCATCGCGCACCCGCCATTTCGGCGCTGGGCCTGCGCAAAGCATTCGGCGAGCAGGTGGTGCTCGACGGGATCGACATCGTCGTCCCCGAGGGCACGATCTACTCGCTGCTCGGTCCGAACGGTGCGGGTAAGACGACCACCGTGCAGATCCTCAGCACGCTCATCCACGCCGACGGCGGCGACCTGCGGGTCGGCGGCTACGACGTGGCAGCCGAGCGGGCGTCGGTGCGCGAAACCATCGGCGTCACCGGTCAATTCGCGGCGGTCGACGAATTGCTCACCGGCCGGGAGAACCTGCTGCTGATGGGCGATCTGCACCATCTGCCGCGGCGGGACACCAAGCGGCTGGCGGCCGACCTGCTGGAACGGTTCGACCTGGTGGCGGCCGCGGACAAGCCCGCGTCCACCTACTCCGGCGGCATGACCCGGCGCCTGGACCTGGCGATGACGCTGGTCGGCGATCCGCGCATCATCTTCCTGGACGAACCGACCACCGGCCTCGATCCGCGCAGCCGGCGGGTGATCTGGGAGCTGATCCGCGGCCTGGTCGACGACTACAACGTGACGGTCTTCCTCACCACGCAGTACCTCGAGGAAGCCGACCAGCTGGCCGATCGCATCGCCGTGCTCGACCACGGCCGGATCGTCGCCGAAGGCACCGCGGCGGAACTGAAGCGGATGGTGCCCGGCGGACACATCCGGTTGCAGTTCGCGGTGCGCGAGGACCTGTTCGCCGCCTCGGCCGCGCTGGGCGTGGCCGCCAGGATCGCCGCCGACGACGAGGACGAGGATCTGACACTCGCCGTGCCGAGCGACGGCAGCGTGAAATCGCTGCGCGCCGTGCTCGATCGGCTCGACTACGAGCAGATCCAGGTCGAGGGCCTGGCCGTGCACACGCCCAACCTCGACGATGTCTTCCTCACCCTCACCGGTCAGCCCACCTCCGAAAAGGAAACCGTCGCATGACTACCATGTCCTTCGCCCTGGCCGACTCGGCAACGATGTTGCGGCGCAACCTGACTCATGCGAAGCGCTATCCGAGCATGAGCATCGGCGTCATCATGATGCCGACGCTGTTCCTGCTGATCTTCAAGTTCGTCTTCGGCGGGGCGCTCGAAAAGTCCTCCGGCGGTAACTATGTCGACTATCTCGCACCCGGCATGCTGCTGATGGTGCCCGCCTACATCACGGCGTCGGTGGCGGTGTCCATCGCGAACGACGCGGCCAAGGGGATCGTCAACCGCTTCCGGACCATGGGCATCACCCAGTCGTCGATGCTGACCGGTCACGTGCTGGGCGCGCTGCTGCAGGCCCTGCTCGGTATCGCGGTCATGTGCGTGGTCGCGCTGCTGATCGGCTGGCGACCCGATGCCAACCCGGTGGAATGGGTCGCGGCGCTCGGCCTGCTCACGTTCATGATCTTCGGGCTGAACTGGCTCGCCGTGGCACTCGGGCTGCTCTCGCCGAATGCCGAGGGCGCGAGCAACATCGTGTTCCCGATCATCATGCTGCCGTTCCTCGGCAGCGGCCTGGTCTCGCCCGACACCATGCCCGCCGGTCTGCGCCAGTTCGCCGAGTACCAGCCGTTCACGCCGATCACCGAGACCGTCCGCGGTCTGCTGATGGGCAGCGAGATCGGCAACAACGGGATCATCTCGATCGGGTGGTGCCTGGTGCTCACCGTCGGCGGATTCTTCTGGGCCAACGCGATTTTCCGGCGCAAGACCGCCTGATCCACCGTCGCCGGCCCTGGCCGGCGCCGGAACCGAAATCCCCCGCCAGGAATGGGGCCCGGCGGGGGATTTCGCTGTCGAGTCAGGACTCAGACCACGCCGCGCAGGATGGTCTGATCCGTCTTCAGCGACCGGATCTCCACGCTCTGGATGCGCTCCGGGGCCACCTCCGTGGTCCTGGTCAAGGTCAGGGCGTCGCCCGGTCCGGCCGTCCAGCCGGCCAGTTCGGCGGTGCTGCCGTCCTTCAGCGTCATCCACATCTCGAAGTTCCAGCTGTAGTCCGGACCGCCCGCGGCATAGCTGCACGACATCTCGACGGTCGTCTTCCCTTCGCTCGCGAGCAGCTTGAAGCTCGCCTGCACCGGCGTCGGCACCAGCGGATCCATCTGCCGCTGTGCGAAAACCGCTGCGGCAGCGGGCGAATCGTGTGCGGTGACGGTGCTGACCACGGGTACGGCGATGGCCACCGCCGCGGCCGCGGCCGCCACCGCGGCTCCGATCGAGACCCACCGGCTGCGCCGCCTGCGCCGCTCGGCCGCCTCGGCGAGCCGCGGCAGCAACTGCGGTACCGGCGGACTCGTCTCGAACGTATCCGGCTCTGCCGCAAGGGTTTCGGGCGGTTCGATCAGCGCGAGCGCGGTGTCCTGGTCGACCATGGCGAGCATGCCCGGCAGGCCGGCCAGTTCCGCCACGGCGGCCTGGCAGGCCGCGCAGCCCGCGAGATGCGCCTCGTATTCCTGACGTTCGGTGCGAGTCAGGGAGCCGAGCACGTACGGGGCGTCCCACGTGGTGTAGTCGTCGGCAAGGTCCGTCATTGGTTCGTCACCCCCATCTCCTGTAATGCCAGTCGTAGCGCCCGCATGCCGTAGTGCATCCGGGATTTCACCGTGCCCGGTGGAATGTCGAGTTCCTCGGCGATCTGGTGGGTGGACAGACCCCGATAGTAGGCCCGCACGATCACCTCGCGATGGTCGGAACTCAGCTTGCCCAGCGCGTCCGCGACCAGCCATTTGTCCAGGGCGCGGTCGGCCTGGTCCGGCGCGGCCTGCTCGGGCGGGCTGTCGGTGCGGTACTCGCGCCGGTTGCGGGCGCTGCGGTGTTCATCCACGGCGAGATTGCGTGCCACCGTGAACAGCCACGCGCGCGCCGATGTCGTGGCCTGATCCAACACGTTCGGGCGTTGCCACGCCCGCAGCAAGGTCTCCTGCACGATGTCCTCGGCCCGGCCCGGGTCGCGGACCAAACCGAGTGTGTACCGCCACAGAGCAGACGCGTGTTCGTCGTAAAGGACCCGCAGCAACTCGCCCTGGTCGTCCGGCATTGCTCACCTCCCGCACATCCCACGAATCAGCAGGGGCGAACGGTTCAATACCGACCGACATCTCAATTGCGTTCGAGTTCGATCGGGTGGGTGGCGAGCAGGGAAAGGGGGAGAGGCTGGCGGCGCAGCACGTGCGCCCACAGGTCCGCGCGGCCGGTGCTGATCGGATCGGAGGGCAACGCGGACAACACGATCCAGTCGTCGTTTTCCAATTCGCCTTCCAGCTGCCCGAAAGTCCAGCCCGCATAACCTGCGAAAATGCGGATGCCTTCGACCAGCCGGCCGATTTCTTCCGGGTCGGCGTCCAGATCCACGAGCACCACCCGTCCGTCGATCCGGCGCAGGCCGGGCACGCCGTCGATGCTCGCGCCGACCCGGACGGTGCCCAGGCACAGCGCCGCGTCGCGTTTGACCGGACCGCCGATGAACAGGGTGCGCGGCGCCGCGGTCAGCTCGGTCCAGCGGGGCAACACGTCGTGCACGGCGGTATCGCTCGGCCGGTTCAGCACCACGCCGAGGCTGCCTGCCTCGTTGTGCTCGATGATGTAGACCACGGTGCGCCGGAAGGTCGGTTCAGCCAGTTCTGTCGCCGACACCAGCAGGGTGCCGGCGCGCACCACCTGCTCGCCGTGCCGGAAATCGCGCCGCTTGCGGTCGCCGTGCCCGCCGCGAGTTTTCCGATCATCCGGGTCGTCTGCGCGTGCCACTCGGACATCATCGCAGTTGTTTCGGCGATTTGCTCCTTCTGCGGTGGAGTTCGCGGTAACGGATTTCGGCTCGGGGGCTCGAACTCGGCACCGCGCGGCGTCGTAGAGTCCGTGTCATGGAACCGCCCGAGGTGCGCCTCGAGAACAGCGACACCGTGTACGACTTCTATCTCGACCACCGCCAGAATCGGCTGAAAGCCTGGGGTGCGTACGCCATTCTCGCCCGCCGCTATTACCCGCGCGTGGCCTATGCCGAGGGTGCCCGCGAGGGCTTGCGCACGGCGATAAAACAACGGCGACCGCTGTTGATCTCGATCAACCATCTTTCCGAGAACGATCCGTACACCGTCGCGGCCGCGGCGTGGCGCAGTGCCCTGCGACCGGTGATCGGCCGGGTGCGGGTGCTGGCCAAGGACGAACTCTTCGAAGAGCCCGAGCAGCGGCGCAAGATCGACATGATGGGCGGGATCCCGGTGTTCCGCGGCAAGGACCACGGCATCCGCGCGGTGAACGCGGCCGGTCAGCGCATGATGGACATCTGCGCCCAGCGGATGGCCCGCGGTGACGGCGTCGCGGTGTTCCCCGAGGGCACCTGCAACGAGGTCGATCCCAGCCAGGTGCAGTCGGTCGGCAGCGGCATCGGGCATATCGCGTTCCGTGCGATGAAACTCGGGGCCGAGCCGGTGCTGGTGTCGATGGGGCTGAGCTACGGCAAGCGCGACGATCCGGCGGTGCAGCCGACGAAGGAGCAGGCCAAATCGGCGAGCTTCTATTTCGGCGTGCCGATCACCGAACTGCCGGCCAAGCCGGGCGAGATCGCGCGACTGGTCCGCACCGACCTGCAGCGGGCGCTCGACGGGGCGGTCGCCGCCTACTGAGGCAGGTTCAGGCTGTCGCGCGCCCAGTGCGGCACCATCACCAGATATTCCGGCCTGGTCTGGATGAAGTGGTGCACCATCGGACACATCGGCAGTGCGCCGAGCTTGTCCGCCGCGGTGCTGTTCAGTGCCGCTTCGAGCAGGTCACGGCCGTAGCCCTGGCCTTCGTAGCTGGGGTAGATCTCGGTGTGCACGAACGCGCGTTCGGACTGGGTGTCCTGGTATTCGGCATATCCGGCGATCGCACCGTCGACATGGATCTCGAAACGTTCCAATGCGGTGTTGAGACGGACCTCGGTCGACATGGCTCGACGCTACTCCCGTGCGACGTCATCCGCGTATTCCAGAGCGTATCTCGCGCTATGCCGGGCGCCGCCGCGGCCCGCGCGCTGACCGGCGAAAACCGGTGTTCGACTTGTCTGTTGCTCCCCACCTGCGCAGAATGCTCTTGATCGGGGTCGCGCGCGTGCGCGCGGCGGCGGCCCGGGGAGGTACGAAACATGATGAAGGTACGGCTGTTCTCGCGGGCGGCGGCTGCCATGGGCGCCGTGTGCCTGCTCGGTCTATCGATCGTGCCCGGCTCGGCCGTCGCCGCGCCCGGGGTCGGCTTCGGCGCCTGCCCGGACGGTGCGGTGGTCGCAGGGCACGGCGTGCGGTGCGCCGTTGTCGAGGTGCCGATGAACTACGCCGATCCGGACGGGCCGCGGATCGAACTGACCGTCAGCCGGATCGCGGCGAGCGGGGAACGCCGCGGCGTACTGTTCGCCAACCCCGGCGGGCCGGGCGCGGACGGACTGGACTTCTGGGGGCTGCGCACCGAGGTGGTGCCCGCCGAGCTGGCCGCCCATTACGACCGGGTCGCGGTGCAGCCGCGCGGTTTGCGCTGGGCCACACCGCTGATGTGCGCGGGTGCGGTGAAAGCCGAAGAGGGCGCCCAGGTATCGCTCGGCGGCGGCAATCGCGACGAGATCAAGCAGGCCTGCGAAGCGTCCCGGCCCGGTTACCTGGACACCATCACCACCGAGAACACCGCGCGTGATCTCGATGCCGTGCGGGCCGCGCTCGGGCTGGCGCGGATCAGTTATCTCGGCACCTCCTACGGCACCTACCTCGGAGCGGTGTACGCCTCGCTGTTCCCGGACCGGGTCGAGCGAATGGTGTTGGACTCCAACGTCAATCCCGACTGGGTGTGGACCGAGGAGTTCGCCCAGCAGCAGGTGGCCGGCAAGCAGCGACTCGACGACCTGTTCGCCTGGATCGCCGAGCACAACACCGAATACCACCTGGGCGACACCGCTTTACAGGTCTATCAGCACTGGGTGCGGCTCGCGGTCGACCAGGGCGGCGGTTGGTACGCCAACCTGACCCCGCCGCCCGCCAGCCTCGCCGACCTGCCCGGCGCGCTGCCCGAGCCGCTCGCCGAGATCGCGCGCGACGGCTACAGCGGCAGCGTCGAGCAGGCGGGCAAACTGCAGAATCTGGTGCGCACCTTGATCTCCGGCGGCGTCTCGGCCCAGGGGCCGCTGCTCGGCGCCACTTCCGTCGCCAGCTACACCCGCACGTTCTGGCCCGCGTTCGCGCGCGCCATGTCCGAGGCCGCCGCCGATCCGGCGAACGTGCAGCGCCTGCGCACCATCGCGGGCGCGACCTCCACCGACCCCACCGGCCGGTTCGTCTTCGCCGCGATCACCTGCAACGAGAACGCGATTCCCGGGCGGGTGGACGTCATCGGTTCGGCCATCGCCACGATAGTCTCCGGCGGCAATGCGATGGACGCGCGGGCCGATCTGGTGCGTTCCGGAATGAGTTGCGGCACTTGGAAACCCGTCGCCACCCCGGTGCGGATCAGTGGCGCCGGCCTGGCCACACCGCCGCTGGTGTTGCAGAGCCGGCACGACGCGCTCACCAAATACGAAGGGGGACCGGCGATGGCGCACGCGCTGAACGGTTCGCTCGTCACGGTGGCGGGCGGCGATCACGGCAACTTCGCCCGCGGGAACCCCGCCGTCGACGACGCCGTCATGACCTACCTGCGCACCGGTCAGGTCACCATCACCGAAGCGGCCGAGGCCCCGATACCGGGCCGTTGACGGACACTGTTTCTTCCTCCTGAAAGTGTCCGGCACCCCTCGGTTATTCTTGGCCCCCGAAACTCGGGGGCAGCCGATTCGATGGCGGCAAATGTAACGTTTCCGCGCGCGGCCCCGACGAACAGCACAATGCAAACCGGAGGAGTTTTCATGAGAAGTGCAATTGCCACCGCCGCTCGGGTCGCGGCCGCGGGCATTTCGGGGCTGGCGTTCGTCGGCGTGGTCGGTGTGGCCGGAGCGGGCACCGCCCAGGCGGCCCCGCAGGACTGCGTCGTCGAGAAGGGCCTGTTCGACGCGTCGGCGGTATGCCAGGCCGACGGTGGTTCGAACTATGTCCTGCACCTGGACTGCGTCGGCCTCTACGCCGGGCCCGCTTTCCCGATCTACAACATCGGGCCGTACAAGGTGCTGAGCTATCCGTTCACGCCGTCGGGTCAGCGTACGACCGCCGCGTGCACGGGAATGGGCCCCGGCGTTTTCGCCTTCGCCACCAATGCGTATGTGGAGATCTATAACGGGTGAATCCCGTCGCGTAGCCCGTCTCGGGCCTGGATCCGGCCGCCACCGGACCATTCCGGGACGGGCTTTTCGTGCGTCTGGTGGAGTGGACAGTAATCGTTGCGTCGCGTTGTCCGGCCCGGCGTCGCGGCTCACACTCCACCTATGATGACGTGGACTCCGCTGCATGGGCACCCGTACGAACCAATTCCCTACCACCCGAACCGGATTCCGGTCGAGCAGGCGCTCGCCGCATCCGCCGTGCTGCGCGCCAGGATGGACGAGCGCCGCACGGTGCGGATGTTCTCCCCCGATCCGGTTCCCGAGCAACTCGTGCTCGACGCCATCGCGGTGGCGAACACCGCGCCCTCGGGCGCGCATCAACAACCGTGGACCTTTGTCCTGGTGGAAGATCCCGAGGTGCGCGCCCGCATCCGGGAGGCCGCCGAAGCCGAGGAGCGCATCTCCTACGGCGGCCGCCTCGGCGAGGAATGGCTCTCCGCCCTGCGTCCGCTCGGCACCGACGAGCACAAGCCGCATTTGACCGATGCCCCTTACCTTTTGGTGGTTTTCCAGCAGCGCTACGGCCTGCGCGCGGACGGCACCACCTACAAGCACTACTACGGCGACGAATCGGTCGGCATCGCCGTGGGCATGCTGCTCACCGCCCTGCATCTGGCCGGTCTGGCCGCCCTCACGCACACGCCGAGCCCGATGAAATTCCTCGGCGAGGTCCTGGCCCGGCCCCGCAACGAGAAGGCTTTCGCCGTCATCCCCATCGGCTACCCTGCCGACGATTCGGTCGTCCCCAATCTGACCCGCAAGTCGCTGGACCAGGTGCTGGTCCGCATCTGACTCGACGACACAGCCCGCGTTCCCCCGATGGAGGGAGGCCGAATTCCGACTCGCGGGCGACGTGAGCAGAGCCCGGTGCTCCGTACCGTTCGAAGGCCCCGGCAGGTATCCGCCCTGTCCGGCACTGCCTTTCGTCAGGAGGACCCGTGCTTTCCGCCCTCGTACCGGCCTTTCGGACTCCGGATCTGCGGCGGAAAATACTCTGCACGCTGGGGCTGCTCGTGCTGTACCGCCTCGGTGCGGCACTGCCCTCGCCGGGGGTCGACTTCCAGGCGGTGCGCACCTGCGTAGCGATCGCCTCCGGCGGCGACGCCGCGGGCATCTACCAGCTGATCAACCTCTTCTCCGGCGGGGCGATGCTGCACCTGTCGGTGTTCGCGATCGGCATCACGCCCTACATCACCGCGGGCATCATCACCCAGCTGCTGACCGTCGTGATCCCGCGCTTCGAGGAGCTGCGCAAAGAGGGCGCCACCGGTCAGGCGAAGATCACCCAGTACACCCGCTACCTGGCGATGGCGCTGGCGGTGCTGCAAGGGTCGACGCTGGTCGCGCTGGCCGCGCGGCGGCAGCTGCTGCGGGGGTGCCCGCACGACATCCTGGCCGACAACGGACTGTTCGGCATGGTCGTGCTCGTGCTGGTGCTGACCGCCGGGGCGGCGCTGGTCATGTGGTTCGGTGAGCTGATCACCGAACGCGGACTGGGCAACGGGATGTCGCTGCTGATCTTCGCCGGTATCGCGGCCCAGCTCCCGAGTCAGGGCACGGCGATCCTGGACAGCAAGGGCGCGTTCGTTTTCGCCGGCGTCTGCGTCGCGGTGCTGCTGGTGATCGTGGCCGTGGTCTTCGTCGAACAGGGCCAGCGCCGGATTCCGGTGCAGTACGCCAAGCGCGTGGTCGGCCGGAAGATGTACGGCGGCTCGTCGACGTATCTGCCGTTGAAGGTCAATCAGGCCGGCGTCATCCCGGTGATCTTCGCGTCGTCGCTGCTGTACCTGCCGAACTTGCTCACCCAGCTCACCCAGGGCAGCGCGGGACCGACCGCGACATGGCAAGAGCTGATCCAGCGGTACCTGGTCAACCCCGACAACCCGGTGTACGTCGCGAGCTACTTCGCGCTGATCGTGTTCTTCACCTACTTCTATGTCGCGATCACCTTCAACCCCCAGGAACGTGCCGACGAGATGCGCAAGTTCGGCGGGTTCATCCCGGGGTATCGCCCCGGCAAGCCGACTGCGGACTATCTGGCCTTCGTGCTCAGCCGGACCACGCTGCCCGGCGCCTGCTATCTCGGGGCGGTCGTGGTGCTGCCGAACGTACTGCTCGGCGTCGGTGCGGGCGGCGGGGTGTCGAGCCTGGCCTTCGGCGGCACCTCGGTGCTGATCATGGTGAGTGTGGGGCTCGACACCGTCAAACAGCTCGAGAGCCAGCTGATGAGCAGGAGCTACGCAGGATTCCTGCGCTGATCCGCGGCACGGAACATAAGGTCGGAACCATGACACACCCACTGCGTCGAGTGGCGTCATCGCTCGTGCTCGCTGTCACCGCGGCCACGCTGTCGGTGAGCGCCACGCACAGCGAGCCGGCCGCGGCCCGCTACGCCACCGAGGAGCAGCGGCCCCCCGCGATCGATCGGCTCGATGATCGCGGGCCGGATCGGATCGAAACCACCTCGGGCTCGGCGATTTCGGTGGTGCTCGCGGACAACCACGCGATCTTCCGGTCCGGCCTGCGCGCGGCGATCGGTACCCAGCCCGATATCGAATGCGTCGCCGAGGCCGACCACAGCGCCGCCGCGGTCCGTGAGATCGAGCGCCTGCGGCCCGACGTGGCGCTGCTCGACCTGGATCTGCCCGGTTTCGAGAGCCCGGCGGCCGTCGACGCGATCGCGGCGCTGGGCGGCAGCACCCGGATCCTCACCCTCACCGGTAGTGACTCCGACGAAAATCTCTACCGCGCACTCTGTCTCGGCGCGACGGGCTTTCTCGTCAAGACGCTGCCCGCCGACGGGCTGATCTCGGCCATCCGGATGGCCGCGCGCGGGGACGCCCTCATCGACCCGCACCTGACCCGCCGCCTCGTCACCCGGCTGACCAGCGGCATCGAGCCGTTCCCCAGTGCCCCGGAGGTCGAAACCCTCACCGCCCGTGAGCATCAGGTGCTGTTACTGATCGCCAAGGCCTACACGAATCCGGAGATCGCCGCGGTGCTCGGGGTCGGCGAGCAGACGGTCAAAACCCACGTGTCCAACGTGCTCGCGAAACTCGGTGTCCGGGATCGGGTGCACGCGGCGGTCTACGCGCACACCCGCCGGATCGTGCCGCTCCCGCACCAACCTTGGCTGGCCGACCCGATCCGGGCGTAGCGCCGCCGCATTCGGGGCGAGAGTTGTTGTCCGGGAGAGCTTTCAGCGCTGCACGTCGGGGACGAGCACGACTTTACCGGTGACGGTGCCGGATTCGGCGAGTTCCAGGGCGCGGGCCGCCTCGGTCAGCGGGAAGCGCGCGGCGACCTGCGCGCGCAGCGTGCCCTGGGCGGCGAGTTCGAAGACCGCGCCGAGGTCCTCGGTGATCCGGTTGCGGAACCGCGCGGCGTTACGCTTGCCCGCCCAGATGTTGTAGAAGTGCGCGTTGCGCTTGTTGGGCAACGCGTTCCACCAGAGCAGCCGGGCGAACAGGCGCAGCACCGGCAGCCGGGAATTGCCCTCGTCGTTCTTGGTCGCCGCGGTCCCGTAGGAGACCAGGGTGCCGCCGGGGGCGAGCAGCCGGAACGAGTCGACGATGCCCGGCCCGCCGACGTGGTCGAAGACCGCGTCCACGCCGTTCGGGGCCAGGGCCCGAACCTGTTGTGCCACATCGCCGCGGTAGTCGATCCAGGTCGCGCCGAGCGCCTGCACCGCCGCCGCGTTACGGGCCGACGCGGTGCCGATGACGGTGATTCCGGCGGCGCGAGCCAACTGGACCAGGGTCGAGCCGACGCCGCCGTTGGCCCCGTGCACCAGGATGGTCTGGCCCCGGCGCACCGCGGCGGTGCGGTGCAGCATCTGCCAAGCCGTGATCCCGTTCACCACAAAGGTTTCCGCTTCGGCCGGATCGAGCGCGCCGGGCACCCGCACGAGTTCCGCGGCTTCGAGCAGGACCATGCTGCTCCAGCCGCCGACCTTGGTCAGCGCGGCGACGCGACGGCCGAGCAGCGTGGGATCGACGCCGGCGCCGAGCTCGGCCACCGTGCCGACCAGGTCGTAGCCGGGCACGAAGGGGAAGGCGGGCTGGTCGTAGTACTTGCCGCGGCGCATCTGCTGCTCGGCGAAGGAAACCCCGGAGGCTTCCACCTGGACGAGCACCTGGCCCGGTCCGGGGGCGGGCAGTTCGCGCGTCGTGACCTGCAGGCCGTTCGGTTCGACACGGTCCGGCAGCACGATTTCGAGGGCGGTGGTGGTCATGGCATTCTCCTGGTGTGTGACTGGTCAATCACTATGAAGGTAAAAGAAGTGCCCCGGCGGGGGCGCGGTCGGACTAGTGGGTGTTCGGGTGCCGAATGCCCGCGGTCAGGAGGGCGGCCCAGGGGCCGTCGCCGGCGTCGAGGCCGAGGGTGGTGATCATGTGGCAGAGCTCGCCGTACGCGATGAAGTGCTGGACCTGGTCGTCCCCGGCGCCCGAGCGCTGCTTGGCGAACGTGGTGATCCGCTGGGTGCCGCGGCGCATCGCGTCGGCGACCTCCGGGATGTCGTTCGCCGAGCGGGCGTGCACCTGCAGCATCAGCAGCCGTTTGTCCGCGATGAGTTCGGCGTAGGCCCCGCCCATTTCGTGCAGGATCTGTTCCGGGCTCGCCCCGGCGGCGTGGGCCGCGCCCGCCGACATGGCCTGCTCGACCAGTTCGTAGCAACGGTCGAGCGCGGCCACGAACAGCGCGACCTTGCCGGGGAACAGCTTGAAGACGTATGCGGGCGAGATCTCCGCCCGTGCCGCCACGTTGTTGATCGGCGTGCCGTGGTAGCCGGTCTTGGCGAACTCGGTGATGGCCGCGTCCACGACGGCGTCGCGGCGGACCTCCGATGTGGAGAGAGTGGCACCTCGCTTGCTCATGTGAGTGACTGTACACTCACTCTTCGGAAAACGTCAACGACTCCTTCGAACCTGCTGGTAGACGTGGCTTCAGCGCTTCTTCAGATCGGCGGCGTAGGTGGCGAGCATGTCGAGGGTGACCTCGAGGATGCGGTCCTGGATATCGGGGCGCGGGTACGCGACGCGGGTGAGGGCTTCGCCCGAGAACAGGTGCACCACGATGAACGTGAGCGGCTCGCGCACGTGCTCGGGGAACTGCGCCAACGCGTCCGTCTGCTCGGCGTGCGTGGTGAGTTCGCTGTAGTAGCTGCTCACCGCGGGCGCGATCCGCGCCTGCAGTTCCGGATCGTGCAGGGTGGCGATATAGATCTGACGCAGGGCGTGGGTGAGCGGCGTGCTCATCGCCGAACGCAGGAAGCCCACCGTCGCCTCGAGCGAACTCTCACCCTGCGCCAAATGGTCGACCACCGCATGGAACTGACGCAGCAGGCGGGCCAGGATCTCCTCCGAGGCGGCCGCGATCAGTTCCGGACGGCCGTCGAACTGCTTGAACATCGCGCCGCTGGACAGTCCGGCGCGACTGCAGATCTCCCGCACCGAGGCCCGATCGATTCCGACCTCGCAGATCGCCTCGATGGTCGCGTCGATCAACTTCGCGATCGTGGCCTCGCGGCGCTGCTGCATGGTCCGGCGCCGGGGCGCTCGTTCGATCGCACTGCTCATGCGATCCATCCTGCCGCGTGACCGATTTCCGCGCCCGGCGTGGCTACCGCGATTGCCGGTGCGGTGCCGGGCTCCACTCGGGGACCTCGGCGAGCAGCGCATCGGGGGCGGACAGGCGCCAGGCCTCGAAGACGAGTTCGGCCAGTTCGTCGGCCTCGATGCCGTCCAGGTAAACGACGACCCAGCCGAAACCGCCTGCGGTGAACTGCTCTTCGAACACCTTCGGCCGCTCGGCGACCAGGGCCTGCTGCTCGGACAGCGTCTGCTTCAGGCCGACGGTCTGGGTGCGCGGCCAGTAGTAGCCGAAGAGTTTCCCGCGCACCTTGTAGGAGGTGTATTTCTCACCCGCGCTGCTGCGCACGTCGACGAGCGCGTCGATGATCCGGAAGAACTCGTCACTGTGTACAGCCATCGCAAAACCCCTGGCCTTCGAACTCGCTCGGTGCCGGCCGGCGTCCGACACCCTCGGCCGCGTATTCCTCGGTCCGAGCCGTCCCCGGCGGGTGCGGCCTCGATGCCGGAGTCCGAATATACAACGGCGGCCGCCCCGCCTGTGGTGCCGTCAGGACTGCGCAGGTTCCGGGTCGGGCAGCGGCTCGCCGGTCTCCAGCAGGGTCTTGAGTCCGGACAGGATCGCGGGCCAGCCGCCGCTGATGCCCTCCAGCACCGCGCTGCCCGGCGCGAAGCCGTCGTGCACGACGGTCAGCTTGACCACCTCGCCTGCCGGCTCGAGCTCGAAGGTGACCTTGGAGCGCGGTTCGCGGCCCCAGGCGGCGACCTCGTCGGGGTTCATCTCGAAGGTCGCGGCGAACTCGGCGTCGAAGCTGTGCCAGGTGTAGGAAAGCCTGGTGTACGGGTCGGCTTCGAGTACCACCTGCTCAGGGTCCTTGCTGCGCCAATCACGTTGGTGCCACACCATTTCCGAGCCCGGCTGCCAGTCGGTGTCGAACGTCGCGCCCCAGTAGCGACTGGTGAACGCCGAATCCGTCAGCGCCCGCCACAGCTGTTGCGCGGTGGTTTTGATGTAGGTGGTGTAGACGAAAGTGTTGTCGCTCATGGGGTTTGCCTCCAGTGCTTGCTTCAGGTCGGCGAGTGCGCGCACTCGCGAGCGGTCGTACCGGTTGATCCAGCGCTCGGTGATGGCGTTGATGGGCTCGGCGTTGAGGTAGTGCAGCTTTTCGCGGCCGCTGCGCCGGGTGGTGATCAAGTTCGCCACCTCGAGCACGGCAAGATGTTTGCTGACCGATTGTCGTGCCATCGCCAGCCCCCCGCACAGTTCGCGCAGGGTCTGCCCGTTGCGCGCGTTGAGACTGTCCAGCAGTCGTCTGCGGTGCGGATCGGCCAGTGCTCGGAATACCTCGTCCATGCCCCACCTTACCGGAAATATGCACCCTTTCGGCTGCCTGTTGGAGGATAGGCAGCCTTTTGGCTGCGTGTCAACCTGGGATCGATCATTACTGCGCATTGTCGCGGCGGAATGTAGTAGTTATGCTACGAATCGAGGGATGCCCACCATCGGGAGGGAATTATGACCGTGGGTCAGGACGTCGTCCTCGACGTCGAAAAGCTGCGGATGCGTTACGGCTCGACCGACGTGCTGCACGACGTGACCTTTCAGGCCCGCCACGGCGAAGTGCTCGTGCTGCTCGGCCCGAACGGGGCGGGCAAGACCACCACCATCGAGATCCTCGAGGGCTTCCGGATGCGGTCGGCGGGCCGGGTCGAGATCCTCGGCGTCGATCCGGCGCACGGCGACGAGACGTGGCGGGCGCGCGTCGGCGTCGTCCTGCAGTCGTGGCGCGATCACGGCAAGTGGCGTGTGCGTGAACTGCTCGACTATCAAGGCGCCTTTTACGCGCCCTATGGCACGGATCGGATCCGAAGGCCTTGGGACACCGACGAACTCATCGAAGCCGTCGGCCTCACGCATCGGGCGAATCATCGGCTGCGTGATCTGTCCGGTGGCCAGCGGCGCCGGATGGACGTGGCGATCGGCATCGTCGGGCGTCCCGAGGTGCTGTTCCTGGACGAGCCGACCGCCGGCTTCGACCCGGAGGCCAGGCGCGAATTCCACGACCTGGTGCACCGGCTCGCCGACGACCAGCAGACCACCATCCTGCTCACCACGCACGACCTCGACGAGGCCGAGAAACTCGCCGATCGGATCATGATCCTGGCCGGCGGGCGGATCATCGCCGACGGCTCGGCCGACGAACTGTCGCGGCGGGTCTCCGGCAAGGCCGAGATCAGCTGGACCAACGACGGGCAACGGTTCGTGCACTCGACCGCCGAATCGACCGAGTTCGTGCACGAACTCTTCCGGCAGTACGGCAGCGCGATCGGCGACCTGGAGGTCCGGCGCGCCTCGCTGGAGGAGACGTACATGACGCTGGTGCGCCGGTACGAGGCCGGCGAACTCGAGTCCGACGTGCACACCCTCGAGGAGGTAGGACGATGAACCCGCTGCTGCCCGCGGTCCGGCAGGGCCTGATCCGCGGCCGGATCGAACTGCGCCAAGGGCTCACCAACGGGCAGGACCTGTTCGGGCTGCTGTTCTGGCCGTTGGCGATGCTGGTCGTGCTGTTCTTCATGCGCAATGCCTCGTTCGAGTCGAGCGGACTGCTGCTCGGCTCGCTCGCGCTGCCCAGCGTGATCGGCATGCTGGTCGCGATCAACGGGATGATCGGGATGGGTCAGCAACTGGCCATGGATCGCGAGGACGGCACGCTGCTGCGCGCCAAGGCGACCCCCAATGGCATGGTCGGCTACCTGCTCGGCAAAATCGTCCAGGTGTCCGGTTGGGTTGTCATTCCTGGTGCCATCGTCCTGATCCCCGGGATGTTCATGGTCGACGGCCTGGCGCTGCACACGGTCGGGGCGTGGCTGACGCTGATCGGGGTGATGGTGCTCGGGCTGCTCGCCACCCTGCCGATCGGCGCGATCTTCGGGTCCATGTTCGACAACCCGCGCAACTTCTCGTTGATGACCTTTCCGGTCATGGGGGTGATCGCGGTGTCCGGCATCTTCTATCCGATCACGTCGCTGCCGGGCTGGGTGCAGGGGCTCGCGCAGGTGTTCCCGGTGTACTGGCTCGGGCTGGGGATGCGCTCGGCGATGTTGCCCGGCGAGGCGGTCGCCATCGAACTCGGGCAGTCCTGGCGGCACCTGGAAACCGTTGCGGTGCTTGGTGTCTGGGCCGTGGCCGGCCTGGTGGTCGCACCGTTCGTGCTACGGAGGATGGCCCGGCGGGAATCCGGTTCGAGCGTGGCCGAGCGCCGCGAGAAAGCGATACAGCGTGCCTACTGAGGTCATCTACAACCGCATCGCGATGCTGCGCGCCGAGCGTGGCATCTCGCGGCGTGAGTTGGCGGAGGCGCTCGGCGTGCACTACCAGACGATCGGCTACCTGGAACGCGGCGAGTACAGCCCCAGCCTGCATCTCGCCCTGCGGATCGCGGCCTACTTCGAGGTGTCGGTGGAAATCGTCTTCTCCACCAACCCCTTTCCTCGCCTGGGCACCGAAACGGCTTGAGCGGGCGGCGCTCTCGCGCCGCAGCCGGGGATGACCGCCGCCCGGTGGGGCGGCGGTCATCGGTCCCGGCCGGCTCACGCGTCGGCGCCACGCATCAGGGCGTAGGTGGAGACGGCCTCGCCCTTCTCCTCGCTGGCCGCGACGGCCTTGCGCCAGTAGGCCTGTGCGGTGTGCGAGAACGTCGCGTCGACGCCGACCTCTTCGCTGGCATCGATGATGTGCTGCGCGCCCGCGTCCATCATTTTCAGGCTCGCCAGCGTGGCCCAGCCGCCGTTCTGGTTGGCGACCGAGAACTCCTCCATGAAGTAGGGGTACGCGGCCGCGGAGCGCACGGCGAACGGGATGAACTGCGCGATGCTGTTGCCGGACCGCTCGATCATCGCGGTCGCCTGGTCGAAGGCGAGCAGCCACGGATGGAAGATGGTCAGCAAGGCCTGGTAGTAGACCTGCGACAGACCGTCGTCCGTGCCGAGGTACTCCTGCGGGCTCAGCGGGCGCAGCAGCTCGGCATGCGCGTCGAAGACCTCGCGCGGACCGCTGTAGAAGATGTACGACGCCGGGTGGGCGATGTTGTCACCCGCCGACATCACACCGCCGGAAAGGAATTCGGCGCCGTGCGAACGGACCCACTCGGCGCCCTTGCGCGCCTTCTCCGGGGAGTCCGAGGACAGGTTGACGATCACCTTGCCGGCCAGCTGATCCGCTGCCTGCTCGAGCACGCTGTACATGGCCGCGTAGTGGGTGAGGCTCAGCACCGTCACGTCGTTGGCCGCCAGCGCCGCCGCGACCGTCTCGGCCCGCACGGCGCCGAGTTCGACCATCGCGTCGACCTTGTCGGTGCTGCGATTCCAGACCGTCACCTCGACGCCGGCGTCGAGCAGGGCCCGGACCATGGACTGGCCCATCGGCCCGAGGCCCACGACGGAAACGGAACGGGGGGTGTGCTGCTCGGACATTGTGTGTCCCTTCGGTTCTCGATTCGGATGGTTCGGCGCCGAGATCAATGGTCGTTGTCGCAGGTAGAGTCGGGAAGACCGCACGTTCAGGTGTGGTTGCTTACCTCGAGGTTCGAAACGAGGTCAGAAGGAGTGCGGGGAACATGAGTAGTGACGCGGATCACGACGTGTGCGGCATGTCCGTGGCGATCGACGTCGTGGGCGGCAAGTGGAAACTGCACCTGATGTGGGCGCTCGGCGCCAGCCCGCAGCGCTTCGGCGAGATCCGCCGCCTGCTCACCGGCGTCAGCGAAAAGGTGCTCGCGGAGAACCTGCGCCAGCTCGAAGCCTCCGGCGTCGTGCACCGCGAGGTCTATCCCGAGGTCCCGCCCCGCGTCGAATACTCGCTCACGCCGCTCGGCCAGGAACTCGCCGTCGCCTTGCGTCCGCTCGAAGAGTGGGGCGACAAGCACCGCACCGAGCTGCTCGGCAACCTGCTGGCTTCGGCGAGTTAGGCGAGTCCGAGCGCTCGGCCCTGCGCAGTCGCGGCTGTGATCGATGGTTGCGAAGCGGCGCTGTGCAATTCAGAGGTGACGGCGGGGCAATTCAGAGGCGACAGCGGGCGATCTGCGTGCCCACCTGCTCCAGTAGCGTGGCGGCCGCGGCGATCGAGCGGTCCGGGTCCGGTTCGAGATCGCTGAGCGCGTAGCAGTCGGCGAAGCCCGCCGCTCGAATCTCCTGCGCGGTGAGCGAGGTTCGGCCGACGGCCGCGACGACGGGGACGTGCAGCGAATTCGCGACCGCGCAGACGCCGATCGGCGCTTTGCCGTGCAGGCTTTGCCGGTCGAGGGCGCCCTCGCCCGTGACGACCAGTGCCGCGCCCTCGAGAAGTGTTCGGAAATCTAGTAATTCGAGGATCACCTCGATGCCGCTGCGCATCCTTGCGCCCAGCACGGCCAGCGCCCCGAACCCGGTCCCGCCCGCGGCACCCGCCCCGGGGCGGTCCACGAACTGCGGCCCCGCGAGCCGCGCCCAATTGGCGAGCGCCGTCTCCAGTGTGTCGAGATCCGTTGCGCCCGCACCCTTCTGCGGCGCGTAGACCGCGATTGCGCCTGCCGGACCGAGGAGGGGGTTGTCCACATCGGAGGCGACCGTAACGGTGACGGAACCGAGCCCGGGATGCAGTCGCGACCGGTCGAATCGCGCAGCCTGCGCCAAAGCCGCACCGCCGCGCGGTAATTCGTGACCCTCGGCGGTCAGGATGCGTCCGCCCAACGCCTGCACCATGCCCGCGCCGCCGTCGGTCGAGGCGCTGCCGCCGAGCCCGAGCACGATATCGGTGACCCCGTGGTCCAGTGCGTGCGCGAGCACCATGCCCAGCCCATAGGTACTCGAGCCGAGTGGATCAGGCTGTCCCCTTGGAAGTTTCACCAATCCCACCACGGCGGCCAATTCGATGACGGCGGTCGTGCCCTGCACCGCGTACGACGTTTCCGTCACGACACCGGTCGGGCCGGGCGCGCGCAGCTCCACCCGCTGCCATCCCGCCGCCACGAAGGCGTCCACCGTGCCGTCGCCCCCGTCGGCGACCGGTACCTGCTCGACCGTCACCTCCGGGGCGACGCGTGCGATGCCGTCGGCCAGCGCCGCCGCCACGCCAGGCGCGGGCAACGACCCTTTGAACTTGTCCGGCGCTAGCACCACCCGGCGCGGGGCTTCCCGTGTCATCCCCACATTGTCCGGTGCCGACGACCACGCGGGTTATGCACAGGGCTGTCGACCGCCGTGCACGGTTGTATATCGGGTCTACCTGCGACTATGTAAATAGAGAGCAGTGCTCTTGTTTTTCGGATCGCCCTGTGGAACACTTATCGCAACAGAGAGCAGTGCTCACGCAAGGAGTGAAGAAATGGACCTCAGCACCCGGTACATCGGCCCGTCCGGCCTGGATCCGATCATGAACCGGATCGCCAACTGGCTGCCCCGGCTGGGCATCAGCGTGCTGGGTTCGCGGTTGCTCGCGGTGCGTGGCCGCAAGAGTGGGGAGTGGCGGACCACGATGGTGAATCTGCTGGTGCGCGAGGACGGCGCGCGATTCCTGGTCGCCCCGCGCGGGCACACCCAGTGGGTGCGCAACCTGCGCGTCGCGGGCGGCGGTGAACTGCGGCTCGGCCGCAGGGTCGAGGAATTCACCGCGATCGAGCTGGCCGACGCGGACAAGGTGCCGCTGCTGCGGCTCTACCTGCAGAAGTGGGGCTGGGAGGTGGGCAAGTTCTTCGAGGGCGTCACCAAGGACGCCACCGACGACGAACTCGCCGCCATCGCCCCGGGCTTCCCCGTTTTCCGGATCGCCTGACCCCGGCTCGACGAGACATCGAGCCGGAATCGGCGGATCAGGCGGAGCGGACCAGGAATTCGATGGCTGCCGCGTAGCCCTGGATGCCCATCCCGGCGACCACCGCGGTGGCGATCGGCGAGATATAGGAGTGGTGCCGGAATTCCTCCCGCGCGTGCACATTGCTGATGTGCACCTCGACGATCGGCACCTCCGGAATAACCAGCGCGTCCCGCAGGGCCACCGAGGTGTGGGTGAGTCCGCCGGGATTGATCACGATGGCCGATTCGACGCCCCGCGCCCGATGGATGCGGTCGATCAGCGCGCCTTCGGAATTCGACTGGAACGCCGCGATCTCGCGGCCGTAGCGTTCGGCGGTCTGCCTGCAGAGCTCGACGACGTCGTCGAGCGTCGCCGACCCGTAAACCTCCGGCTGCCGGGTGCCGAGCATGTTCAGGTTCGGGCCGTTGAGGACCAGGATCGGACCAGGTGCGGACATGCCCGCAACACTAGTCCTCAGAGACCCTGTGGCCCCTCCGCGCGCAGATCATCCACTTTGCGCATGGCGTCGCGCAGTTCCGCCAGCCACGATTCCGCGTGCTGCCCGGCCAGTTTCACCGTCCAGGCCAGCGCGTCGGCGCGCGAGCGCGCCACGCCCGCGTCTACCAGGGTGTCGAGCACTTTGCGCTCGGGCTGACGCAACCGCGTCATCACGGGCACGGCCAGGTGGGTGAACAGGAGACGTTCCCCGTCGACCGACACGCCCCAGGCCACGCTGCGGCCGTAGCGTCGCTGCGCTTCGTCGGCGATCTGCGTCCGGGCGGCGCGGGTGGATTCGCGGAATCGGGAGATGGCCCCCTCCTTGGTCGCCCGCGGAACTTCCTCGGTCGGCGCTTCGGGATCGCCTTCCGCGGGTGCTTCGACAGGGGTCTTCTCCGGCTGCGGGATCGGCAGTTCGCCGATGACGACGATCTCGTCCCGGTCGATCTCGATGACGGGCGGGCCGGTGAACCAGTCGTCGGGCAACCTGCCCGCGAACCAATCCGGCGCGTCCGCGGGATCCGGGAGGTCGGCTTGCTGCCAGCCGCCGGGTCGGCCGAAGCCGCGTCCCCGATGGTGCTGTCTCATGGGGAATCACCTACTTACCGTGTAGTGCTATATACGTTGATTACAAGATTACGTCGCAATTCGCGCGAATGGTTCCGCTCTGTGCGAACAGAGTTAGCCACTGGTTCAGGCGGTGGTCGGGGCGACTGTTCTACGGTTCGTCCGGACCCCGTCTGGGTACCCATTGATCCGAAACGCCGAGTAAGTCAGTAAGCGCACGACTTTGCGGGAGTGCCCGGTACGGTAGCGGCGCCGGTTGTCGCCGTAGCACTGGACACCGATCATGATCGGGCCCCCGAGATGGGAGATTTCGGGCACAATTGAGATGCTGAGCATGGGTAACGTCCTTGCGGCGGAGGCACCGCAGACAGGTCTTTTTCAGGTACGGTGGTCTTGTTACTGGAGTGACAAGAGTGAAGAGTGGGCGACATGGATGTGTGGGGATCCCGCCGCTTCCGCGTCCGGGGCGCTATGGCACTCGCGGGGGTGGCGGCGCTTGCGATCGCAATGGGATCGTGCGGGATACACGAGGGTAAGAACGAGGCCGAGGCGGTCGTCGAGCGTTTCACCGAACTGCTCGACAAACAGGACTACACCCGCGCCTCGGAACTCACGTCGTATCCCACCGCAGCTTCGGCAACCCTGAAGCAAATGTTTGCCGGCCTGCAGCCGGGCAAGGTGGATTATCGGAAGACCCAATTCATCGGGCTCGACGCGGAATCGGCCATCTTCAGCATGGATGCCGACTGGAACTTCGGCGACCGCAAAAACTGGAACTACAGCCTGCAGGGCAACGTGCGCAAGCTCGCGATCGGCTGGCGCATCTCGTGGGATCCGGCGATCGTGATGCCGCAGCTCGATCACAACCGCACCGTCCGTCTGGTGCGCACCCAGCCCGCCCCCGCGCCGAAGGTCAACGACATCGTGGGCCAGCCGCTCATGACCGAGCAGCCGATCAACGTGATCAAGCTCGACCCGGCGAAGATGCCCGACCCCGTCGGCTCGACCAACGCGCTGGCCAAGGCGATCGAACCGGTCGCTCCGCTGATCACCGGGCCGTCGCTGATGCAGCAGGTGGCCACCTCGCAGGGCAAGCCGGTGGTCGCGGTGAACCTGCGGGAATCCGATTTCGAACTGCTGCAGCCGGATATGGCGCCGATTCCGGGCGTCGTGATGGAGAAGCAGCAGCGGCTCATCTCCGCCGACCGCCGCGTCTGGTCGCCCATGCTGGACGCGCTGCGCAAGGTGCAGCAGGAAAGCCAGGATCAGCATTCCGGCTGGGGCGTGCAGGTATTCGAGCAGGACGGCCGGTTCGTCACGCAGCTGGCCGGCGAGCAGGGGCCGCCCGGCCCGGATATCGCGGGCACCATGGACCAGCGTTTGCAGCGCGCCGCCGAGGACGCGGTGGTCAGCGCGCCGACGCCCGCCTCGATCGTCGCGATCCAGCCCTCCAGCGGCGCGGTGGTCGCGGTCGCGCAGAACACCCAGGCCAGCGAGCACGGGCCGGTGGCGTTCACCGGGCTCTACCCGGTCGGTGGCAATATCGAGCTGTTCCGCGCCGTCGCCGCGCTCGCCAAAGGCAAGGCGCCGCAAGATGTTCCGGTGCCGGAGGCGGCCGAGTTCGCGCCCGCGCTCGGGGTCGGCGTCGATTTCAAGGTGCCCGGCCTCGACGAGGTGACCGGGCGGCTCGCGGTCGCGGGACGCAGTGAGCAGGTGCGCCAGGGCGGCGGCTCGGACGCGGTACTGGCCAGCCCGTTCGGCATGGCGATCGCCGCGGCGGCGATCGCGCGCGGCTCGGTGCCGCCGCCGCTCATCGAGGTCGCGCGGCCGAGCACCACCGACGCCCAGCTCGCGCCGCTGGCACCCGAGATCACCGATCGGCTGCGCGCGATGCTGCGGGACGCGACCAATGCCCCGGAGTTCGCGAGCCTGCGGATGTACCGTGACGTCACCGGTTTCGCGGCGACCGCGGGACGTGACGGATGGCTGATCGCGAACATGGGTGACCTGGCCTTCGCGGTGCACATCAACGATGTGGACAGCGGCGACGCGACCGCGCGGATGGCGGTGCGGATGCTGCAGTCGCTGGCAACCCCGGAGCCCTGAGACAGCACCGCAGCGGTTCAGTTCAACGCAGCGCCTAGTTCAACGCAGCGCCTAGTTCAACGCAGCGTCCTAGTTCGACGCAGCGGCTAGTTCAACGCTTTGATGGCCGCGCGCCAGCCGAGCAGGAACAGCGCCAGCACCACACCCGCGACCAGCACGAAGCTGAACGCGGTGCCCTGACCGCTGACCACGCGCAGCAGCATGCCGCCGCCCAGCGTGCCGAGCCACACCAGAATCCCGGTGGGCCACAGCGCGGTTCCGTCGAAGCGGGCGATCCGCCCGGCGTCGCCGAACAGCCTGCTCGCCGCGGCGATGGCGACCAGCCAGCCCAGGGCCAGGCCGATCGCGAACGGCCACAGCGTGCGCAGCAGGCCGGTGAGTACCGCTTCGTCGTGACTGCGCCTGCCGATCGCGCAGAACAAGATCACCAGCAGCGCATCGACGACCAACGGCACCAGTTTCTTCACGCGGGCCAGCGTAGTGGGCGCGGCCGCGCCGAATGTGAAGCACCTGCGGCACTGCGTGTTCGCGCTCAGAACCGGCGCTGGGAGAATTCCTTCTCGTATTCGGCGTCGTCGTCCTGCGGGGTACGGAACAGGAAGAGGAACACGATCCAGCCGACGATCGCCACCAGGATGAAGCTCACCAGCCGGTAGACGAACGCGGCGGCCACGGCCTGCGCCGCGGGCAGCCCCGCCGCCGCGGTGAGGCCGTAGATGAGGGTCGCGTCGACATAGACGATGCCGCCGGGGGCGAACGGGATCGAGCCGACGGCCTTACCGATGGCGAAGGCGAGCAGCAGCCCGGCCAGCCGCGGGTCGGCGCCGACGGCGTAGCAGGCGGCGCCGAGGCAGGCCACGTCCGCGAAGCGGTGCAGCAGCGCCCACAGCGCGACGAGTGCCCCATCGCGTTTGCCGAGTTTCACCGACTCCAATTGCGCCAGTACGTCGCCGACCTTGCTCGCGCCCTGGTCGGCGGGGCGTTTGCGGAGCCGGTTCAGCAGCCCGAGCGCCCGGCGCAGCAGGGCCTCCAGCGAGCCGGGATTGTTCGAGACATAGTTGCCGCCCCACACCAGGGCGATCACCGCGGCGATCGACAGGACCAGCTTGAACGGCCCGATGCTGCCGCCGGACAGGAACGTGCCGCCCACCCCGAGCAGCGCGAGTCCGACCGCGGCCACCACGCCGGAGAACACCAGCTGCCAGGACGCCACGATCGGGCTGGCGCCGAAGCGGCGGGTCTGCCGGTAGGTGAAGGCGGTGGAGAACACCTGCCCCGCGGGCAAAGTGACGGACATGGCGGTGGCGCCGTAGACCACCGCGACGGATTTGCGCTGGCTCACTTCGACGCCGCCCGCGTTCAGCAGTTGTTTCTGCACGCGGCCGAATCCGCTCATCGACAATGCCTGCAACCAAATACACGCGGCGACCCAGCCCCAATGTATGTCGCTGAGTTTTTGCCATGATTCGTGCAGCCGGGGCCACAGATAGATGCCCTCGGCGATCAACAAACCCAGCAGGGCGATGCCGCCGACCCATTTCAGCCACCAGAATTTGCCACGGCGGGTCTCGTCCGTGTGCGCCGGCGCAGGTTCTCCTGCCAGTTCCCCATTGGCCGTCACCTGGTCAGCCTAACTCGGGAACGCTGGTGTTTCATCGGTCTACCGCGTGGTCGGCTAGGTGGCGACCTGCGTGCCGGCCGCATCATCCGGGACTTCCGATCCGGCCCGAGCGACATCGAGGCTTTCTCTCGGCCACGCGAGCATGGTTTTTCGGCGCCGGCCGCGCAGTTGTACTTCTTCGCCGGTTTCCCATTTGTCCTGCTCGCTTTCATCGGCGAAATACAGCGCGCTGCCCGAGGCCAAGGTGCGCCCCGGCTGATCTTTGGCGAGCTCGGTCAGCCGGGATGCCTCGTTGACCGGATCGCCGATCACCGTGTATTCGAAACGATTTGCCGCACCGATATTTCCGGCGACGGCCAGTCCGGCCGATACCCCGATCCCGATATCGAGGCCGGGCACCTCGCGCAGCACTTCGCGCAGTTCCCGGGCGGCGGCCAGCGCCGCGGTCGGCGCGTCCGGGCGGTCCAGCGGCGCGCCGAAGATGGCCAGCGCGGCATCGCCGACGAACTTGTTGACGAACCCGTTGTGCCGGTCGATCACGTCGACCACGATCCGGAAGAACTCGTTGAGCAGGCTCACCACCTCGGTGGGCGGTCGCTCGGCGGCGGTCGCGGTGGAGCCGACCATATCGACGAACAGCACCGCCACGAACCGGGTCTCGCCGCCGAGTTCGGTGCCGTAGTCGAGCGCGCGCTGCGCCACCTCCTCGCCGACGTGCTGGCCGAACAGTTCTTGCAGCTGGCGGCGTTTGGCGGCCTCTTCCATCATCCGGTTGAAGCCCACCTGCAGCAGGCCGATCTCGCTGCCGTCGAAGACCTCGACCTGTACGTCGCGCGCGCCCTCCTGCACCCGGTCGATGGCCTGGCTGAGCTGGCGTACCGGATCGGAGATGCTGGAACCGGTGAGCATCGAGAGCGCGAGGGCCTGCAGGATGACCACACCGCAGAGCAGCAGGATGGAGATCGCCAGCGATTGGGCGGAGAACTTCACGTCCGAGGAGATCTGCGTGATACACAGCAGCACGATGGCGATGGTGGGGGCGAAGGTGCCCATGCCCCAGGTCATGGCCATCCGGGTGCCGACGCCCGGGGTCAGCGTGTGATCGAAGGTGCCCGCGGTCAGCGCCTCGGCGGCGACGGGGCGCAGGATCCGCTCGCCGAGCATGTAGGTGAAACCGAACACGATGGTGGCGGCCATGCATTCGGTGACGATCACCGCGCCCGCCAGCTTGGGTTCTTCGGAAATGATCAAGGCCGCCAGGATCGCGCCGCCGATCAACCACAGCGCCAGATGCAGGATCGCCTGGCGCAGCGGCGCATGCAGCGCGGCCATCTGTTCCTGCCTGCTCGGTGGTCCGCCGCGCATCTGCCAGCGCATCACCGGGCGCAGCATCAGCGCGGACGCGGCCGCGCTGAGCACGCCGCCGGTGATGAACACCAGGCCGGGAACCACCAGGCCGGTGTGCCTGGCACCGCGCTGCGCGTCTTCGGGGACCGGGAGGCCGTACTGGATGAACGCCCACACCAGCACCGCGCCGAAGGCGTTGGCCAGCAGCATCGATGCCAAGTACAGCGGCCAGCGCGTTCGCATGGTCTGTTTGACCGCTTCCAAGGGCGCTGACACAACCAACAATCTAGCGTTTCGATCATGCGTCCACCGCTGCGGCGCTGTTGCGCCGGTGCGGCTCAGCATCGGTCGGGGTCCGGCCCGGCCCCGGTTCGGCGCGGGTCGACGCGGGACTTTGCCCTGGTGTGCCCGTTAAGCTCGGCGAGGTGACCGACCCCAAGCCGAACACGAAGCGGAAAGCCTCCCTGGCGCGGCCTGCCGCTGACTCCGTGCATCCGATCGTGCGGGTGTCAGCGGAATGGGGTTGGCGGATGCTGATCCTCTTCGCGGTGGCGCTGGCGCTGGTCGCGATCATCCAGAAGCTGGCGACGGTGGTGATTCCGCTGGCCATCGCCCTGCTCGCGGCCGCATTGCTCGCGCCACTGGTGGATTGGCTACAGCGAATGGGGGTGCCGCGCTCGGTCGGTGTCTTCGTCGCGCTGGTCGGCTCGCTCGGGCTGGTCGCGGGCATCATGACCTTCGTCGTGGAGCAGTTCATCGCCGGCGTGCCGCAGCTTTCCCGCGAGTTCACCAACAGCATTCACAAGATTCAGGATTGGCTGATCACCGGTCCGCTGCATATGAGCAACGATCAGATCGGCAATGCCGGCGACCAGATCGTCAAGACCATCCAGTCCAATCAGGACCGGCTCACCAGCGGGGCGCTGACCACCGCGACGGTTATCTTCGAACTGCTGACCGGCATCTTCCTGACCCTGTTCATCCTCATCTTCTTCCTCTACGGCGGCGATCAGATCTGGCAGTTCGTCACCCGGATCGTGCCCACGCCGCAGCGGGAGCGGGTGCGCACCGCCGGACAGCTGGGCTTCGGCACGCTGGTCGGGTTCGTGCGCGCCACCGTGGCCGTGGCGGCAGTGGACGCCATCGGCATCGGTGCCGGGCTCGGCATCCTCGGTGTGCCGCTGGCGCTTCCGCTGGCCTCGCTGGTGTTCATCGGCGCGTTCATCCCGATCATCGGCGCGTTCGTGGCCGGGTTCGTCGCGGTGTTCATCGCGCTGGTGACCAAGGGCGTGATCACCTCGTTGATCGTGCTCGGCATCATCATCGCGGTGATGCAGCTGGAAGGCCATGTGCTGCAACCGCTGCTGCTCGGCCGGGCGGTGAGCATCCATCCGCTGGCGGTGGTGCTGGCGATCACGGCGGGCGTGGTGCTCGGCGGGATCGCGGGCGGTCTGCTCGCGGTGCCGTTCGTCGCGGTGATGAACACGGCCATTCGCTCGCTGCTCGCGGACACGCCGGAGGAATTGTTCGAGGACCTGCAAACCGGGGAGGTCGAACCCGACGAACCGGACCCGGGCCGCTTCGACGTGGCGGCGACCTTGGCCAAGGCCGCGGACGAGACACCCGAGGCCGGGTCCGCCGAGCCCGGATCCGGTGATGGCGCGCCGCGGGGCTGAGCCGCGCTCGTCCGACGTGGCCACCACGCCGCTGTGGCGGGCGGTGCAGGCGCTGCGCCTGGTGACCCTGCTGTACGCGGTCGGTCAGCAGGTCGCCTCGGTGCCCTACTACCAGAATCAGCGGTTGAGCTGGGTGCTCGTCGCGCTGATGGCGGTCTGGTCGGGTGCGTCGGCGATCATGTTGTCGCAGTGGCAGTTTCCCGAGGTGCGGCGGCTGCGCGGCTGGGTGGTGCTCGGCGACCACGTCGTCGTGATCGCGCTGATGGCCGCGACCCGGCTGGTCGCCGACTACGACTGGTATCACGGACATCAGACGCTGCCGACCACGCTCTGGGCCGCCAACGCGGTGATCGGGGCGGCGATCCTGCGCGGGCCGATCGCGGGCGTGCTCTCCGGCGCGCTGATCGCCTCGGCGGCGCTGACCGTGCGCGACCAGTGGGGGCAGGACGTGTGGACCGATGCGACGGTGCCGGTGCTGGTCTCCGTCGGCCTGGCCCTCGGCCTGGCGGCGAACACCGCGCGCCGCTCGCAGGACCAGCTCGAACGTGCCGTCCGGCTGACCGCCGCCGCCGAAGAGCGCGAACGGCTTTCGCGCGAGGTGCACGACGGCGTGCTGCAGGTGCTCAGCTACATCAAGCGGCGCGGCACCGAGATCGGCGGTGCCACCGCGGAACTGGCGCAGCGGGCCGGGGAACAGGAAGTGGCGCTGCGGGTGCTGATCAGCGAACAGGCCGATCGAGGCGATTCCGGCGGCGCCGAGGTCGACCTGCGACCGCTGCTCACCGTGCACGCGAAGCCGGCCGTGTTCGTCTCCACCCCCGGTGATCCGGTGCTGATCGGGCGGTGGGCGGCGGGCGAGATCGCGGCCGCCGTCGCCAACGCGCTGTCCAATGCCGAACTGCATGCCGGGCCGGACGCGAAAACGTATGTGCTGCTGGAGGACACCGGCGACGAACTGGTGATCTCGGTGCGCGACGACGGTGTCGGCATCGCGCCCGGCCGCCTGGCCGAAGCGGAAGCCGAAGGGCGACTGGGGGTTTCCCGGTCGATCGTCGGACGGATCGCCGCCCTGGGCGGTACCGCCGATCTGCTCACCGAAATCGACGGCGGCGTCGGCTTCGGCACCGAATGGGAATTCCGGGTACCGAGGAGCGGACTATGACCGACAGTGCTGCGACCGAAGCGATTTCGGTGATGGTGGTGGACGACCACCCGATGTGGCGGGACGGGGTGTCGCGCGACCTCGCCGAGGCCGGGTTCGCGGTGGTCGCCACCGCGGACGGGGTGGGCAGCGCGACCAGGCGGGCCGCGGCGGTGCAACCCGCGGTGGTGCTGATGGACATGCAGCTGACCGACGGGAACGGCGCGCAGGCGACGGCCGAGGTGCTGCGCGTCTCGCCGCAGAGCCGGGTGCTCGTGCTCTCCGCCTCGGCCGAACGCGACGACGTGCTCGACGCGATCAAGGCCGGGGCCTCGGGGTATCTGGTGAAGAGCGCGTCGGTGGCAGAGCTGATCGAGGCGGTGCGCGCGACCGCGGCCGGGCAGCCGGTGTTCACCCCCGGTCTGGCCGGGCTGGTGCTCGGCGAATACCGGCGGATGGCCACGGCGCCCGCCGCGCCCGACGAGCCGCACCGGCCCGCGCTGACCGAACGCGAGACCGAGGTGCTGCGCATGGTCGCGAAGGGGTTGTCCGCCAAGCAGATCGCGTCCCGGCTCAACCTGAGTCATCGCACCGTGGAGAACCACGTGCAGGCCACGCTGCGCAAGCTGCAGCTGGCCAACCGGGTGGAGTTGACCCGCTATGCGATCGAGCAGGGACTGGAGTAGTCCGGCGGAGGTACGAAACGCCGCTCCGAATCCGGGATCGCCCTGATACGCCGGAGCCGGTGAATCGGTAATCTCGAACCATGGGCGGACCCGAATCGACATCCCACGGCGTCGGCCCCGGTGACGCGATCGGTGACCGGGATCTACGCGTATCCGACGCCGAACGCGAGCACGTCGGGCAGCTGCTGCAACGTGCCGTCGGTCTCGGCATGCTCTCGCTGGGCGAGTTCACCGAGCGGATGGACACCGCGCTCGCCGCGAAAACCCGTGGTGAGCTGAACGCCGTGCTCATCGACCTGCCCGGGGTCCGGCTGGTCGGTCAGCCCACCGCGCCGCCCTCCACCTTCGTGAACACCACGCCCTCGTTCGTGAAGCACCGCCCGGCGCCGCCGCCGATCAGCCCGGTCACCGGCAACGGCAGCGTGATCCGCAGCAGGCTGTCCGGGGTGAACCGGCGCGGGCCGTGGCAGGTCGCGCCGACCCTGCACCTCAACAACTGGCTCTCCGGGGTCACCCTCGACTTCACCGAGGCGATCATGTCGACCCAGGTGGTCGAGGTGAACGTGGACGATTTCTGCAGCTCGCTCACCCTCATCGTGCCGCGCGAAGCCACCGTCGACCTCAACGAGGTGGATCTGATCGGCTCCAGCGTCAACAACAAGGTGCGCACCGGCCCGCCCATCGGACCGCTGCACGTCGTCGTCCGCGGCCGGATCCGCTTCGGCTCCCTCACCGCCAAGCACACCTTCATGGCGCACTGGCGCCGCATGATGGGCCACTGAGCATTTCGATCGGCGTCGGGTCCGGTTCGCTCAGGTGTTGACGCCGATGCGGCGGGCGAAGGCGCGCAACGGGACTCGGCGGTCGTGGTCGAGCAGCTCGGCCACGATGTGGCGGGGCAGCGACTGGTATTTGAGCCAGTCGGTGCCGCCTACCCGTTCGGCGGTGAGCAGGGCGCCGAGCGCGCGCTGATGCTGGCCGGTGCGGGTCAGGGCCACCGCGGTATCGGCGAGGTGACGGGCGCGCGAGGACTGCGGCAGGCCGCCGTTGGCGGGCATCTCGCGCGCGGCGGCCAGCGCCTCCGGATAGCGCTCGGACGAGACCTGCACATCGACCGTCTGCATGACGATTTGCGCTGGGCCGAAATAGGTTTCGTAATCGGTGCGGTCACTGCCGATCCGGTCGGCGACCTCGCGTGCGGCCTCGACCAGCGACAGCGCTTCGGGCACGGCCTGGGCCCGGCCCGCGGCGGTCGCGCCCTGCAGCATCAGCGAGCCGTAGGCGGACAAATGGGCGAGCGGGACCTCACCCGTCGGCTCCAGCTCGGCCGCCGCGCGCAGCGCGACGCCCCGGGACTCCGCGTAGCGGCCCTGCACGAGCAATTGCCAGGCGACCGAGCCGCGAATGGTGCCGAGCAGCAGTGGGTCGTCGCCCGCGGCCGCCGCCACCAGCGCCTGCCGGATCGCCAGGAACGCCGGATCGGTCTGCCCGAGGTGCACCAGCGTGCAGCCGGTCACCCAATACATCCGCGCCAGTAGCTCGTTCGCCACCGGGACCGAGCCGTTGCGCGCGGCGTGCACGGTCGCGCGCAACTGGGTGATCCCGGTCGGCAGCACCGAGGTGAGCAGCTCGTAGCGGCCGGCCCAGTACGCGCCCCACGCGTAATCGACCGCGCGCCGCCCGTCCTCGAGGCTGACGGCGGACTCCTCCTCGGTCACGCCGAGCAGGTCGTCGACCGGGGTCAAGGCGCGGCGGATCGCGACGATGCCGGAATCCGGATCGCCGGACGGCACGCCGGCGCGCTTGCCGATGAGGTCGGCGATGTCCACATCCAGTGCGCGCGCAAGCTTTTGCAGGCTGGCGATGGACGCGGTCTGCCGACCGCCCTGCTCGAGTTTGCGCACCAGGTCGACGCTGACCCCGGCCTGATCCGCCAACTGGCGCTGGGTGAGCGCCCGGCCGCGGAACATGCGGATGCGGACGCCGATCGACGAATCGTCCATGGACCCAATTCCTTTGTTAAATCTGGGTTTCAGAGTACGACGCTAAGCCACGGTGTTCGGCCGAAGTGGGACATTACGTACGACCCGTTTACCGGCGCGTGGAATATCGTTGCCTTTCTGCAACTTTCATAGCAAAGGGCGGCGGCAATGAACATCGTGCCGAACACCGAGCGTTGTCATTCATCCCATGAGATCGCGCATCGGCTGCGCCATTTGTATGGGCTGCCGGTGCAACTACTCGGCGGACGACCGGTGGTGACCACCGGCTCGGTCCTCGGCGCCGTCGCGATGCCGCCGGACCTGGGCCGCACCGTGCTCGCCGCGCTCGAGCGCACCTACGCGGCGCCCGTGATCGCCGATCCCGGCGAACACACCTGGATCTTTCTGGTCGCGCCACCGAGCCCGGCCCGCCCCGTCGAGGTGCTGGTGCGCCGATACCTGGCCGGCCATCAGGTCACCGTGCTGCCCGGTGGGCATCACATCATGCTGCCCACCAGCGACTGCGCGCGCGGCTGGCACTGGGCGGGCGAACCGGCACCCGGCGTGCTCCGGATGCCGCCGCGCACCGCGGTGCTCGACGCCGTCCAGCAGATGACGACCCGGCATTCCGGCACGGCGTGAGGATCCGCCGGCCGGCGCTCAGCCGGCCGTTCGGTAGTGCTGTGGATCGGCGGCGAACGTCTTCTGCATCTTGCGCGAAATCCATTGCCCCGCAGTTTCGGCACCGAACTTCTGCTGCGCCGGCCGGCCCGCGAACGAGCCGATCGGGTCGATCGCCGCGTCGTGACTCGGCAGGTAGAAGAACGGGATGGACAGGCGTGACGACGTATTGCCTCGTTCGGGATTGATCACCCGGTGCAGGGTGGAGACCCAGCGGCCCGCCGTCCACAGGGCCATCAGATCGCCGATATTGACGATGAAGCCGCCGGGAATGGCCGGGACGTCGCGCCACTCGCCGGTGCCGTGGCGGACCTGCAGGCCGCCGACCGCGGTGTCCTGATACAGGATGGTGAGGCTGCCCCAATCGGTGTGCGCGCCACGGCGCAACTGTCCGGGCAGCGGCGATTCACGTTGCGGGAAATAGTAGTTGACCGCCACCGACGAGACGTGGCGGGCGAAGATGTCGTCGAAGAAATTTTCCGGCAATTCCAGTGCCAGAGCGAACAATCGCATGAGATCGGCCGCCAAATCAGTGAGGGCCGCCAGGTATTCGCGCCAGGTGTCCGCGAAATTCGCGGGCACGGCAGGCCAGATATTGGCCAATTTCCAGGACGCCCAATAGTCGCCGAGACCCGCGCGTTCCTCCTCGCTCAAATCACCGGTCACGTGCGCCGAGAAGACTTCACACAGATCCGGTGGTGACTGCTGGTCCAGGCTGTGCGCGGTCGCACCCGCCATCCGCCGGAAACCGGACACGCCCGGCCGATGCGCGACCGCATCCTTCAACGCATCGGGCAGCTCGAAGAACTCCCGGGTCGTCGCGCACATCCGCGTCACCAGCTCCGCCGGAACCCCATGGCCCACGATGGTGAAGAATCCCGAACTCGCACAGGCCTGTCCGATCGCCTTCGCAATGGCCCCGCGTTTGTCGGCACTGTGCCGGTCCGACAGATCGATCACCGGCACGAACCCGTCCAGCACCGTCACGCCGTTATCCGCCGTCATCTCACTCAATGTCGTTGTCCTTCCTCGATTTACGAGCAGACACCGAGTATTCGATCCAGGCCTCTACGAAGTCGCCACCCAACCGAGTCTCCAGGCTTTTCCGCCTTCGCCCGACACCGTCACACGAAGAACCTCCACCCACGAGCCCTCTCGGCGCCAAAATCCTGCACCCCGATCGCCGGCCGCTGGTAGCGGCAACGCCTGAGAGCGCCGCCGCGATCAGCCCCCAACACCGAGCAGGCATCAACCATGCGCTTGCGCCGCAACGATCTTCGTCAGTCTGCGTGCCCGGCGGGGACAACCCAGCGGCTCGGATGCCCGGTGACGGCGGCGATCAGGTCGTAGTCGCCGTCATAGTGCATAACGGTGTAGCCGTGGCGTTCAGCTGTGGCGGCAATGATCAAGTCGGGCAACGAGATCGCGCGATGAGTGCCTGCGCGGATCAGGTCGAGTTGGATGTCGTTGACGCGGTCCCAGACGTCGTCGGGTGTGGGCAGCCAGTCGAAACCGCGCAGCATGTCGCGGACCGACTCGAGTTCGGTGGATTTGCGGACGCTGTACAGCACCTCGTATTCGATCGCACCGCAGATGGCCAGCGTTCCGCGCGACGACAGGTCGTCGAGGATCGGCGCGACGGCAGGCTTACCCCAGCGGGCGAGGGCGGATTTGTCGACGAGGTAGCGCTCACTGCTCACTTGGAGCCGACGGTTCGTCGTTCAGTCCGCCGGACTTCACCCAGGCGGCGAACTGCTCGCGTTTGCGGCGGCGCACCACGTCGGCAAGGGCGGCGTTGACCGTCGCGACCTTCTTCGAGGTGCCGAGAATCTCCGCGGCCTGGGCCAGTAGATCGTCGTCGAGATCCAATACGGTGCGAGCCATCGGGACCTCCCGAATTGATATCATTTGCCGCTTCAAAGTATATCATCTCCTTCTTTTTCGCTGGTAGAGCTAGGTTGTGGTCGCCGTTGCCACCCGCGAGGACCAGGATCGGCGTCTGGATCGGGCGCGGTCGGTCGAGCGATGTGGTCTTCAGCAGGTATTCGCCGGTGCGGGATCCGGCGGATCGGACGTAGACAAGGCCGAGCAGAGGTTGGCAGTCTTGGCAGTCGGGTAGATCTCGGGTGGTCAGCAGGGGTTACTACTCATGTTTCGGGGGTGGGTGGGGGTGAGCATGGGTGCATGACCACATCTATCGATCCGGCGCTGATCTCGCGCCTTTCGGGGGAATTCGCTGCGTTGGGGACGCAGATGGGTGTGCTCGGGCGGGACCTGGAGCTGTTGCGTACTCAGGTAGTGACAGGTTCTGCTGGGGCGCAGGGGGTTTCGGCTCCCGACCAGGAGTCGGCCGCGGAGACTGCCGGAACTACGACCGCGCCGGAAGCGGGCCGGGTGCCGCCCGCATTGGCCGCGACTCCGGGTGCGGGTGGAGTTCCAGGCGCACAGGATTCGGCGGCGCGGACGCCTGGCGCGGATACCTCCGCGGCGTCTGCTGCGGCAGCGGGCACGGTACCGGGCGAGGCGGCGGGGGCGGGTCCGGATCGGGTTCCGGGTGTGGGTTCGGTCCCTCAGACGTATGGCTCGAGCACGGCTCCTATCTCGGGTGCCGGTTCGCCGGGGTCAGGTGCCGCAACGGGGGCGGACGCGGTTCCGCCTGCAGCCGCTCAGGTCCCGGGTGCTGCGCTGGCACAGGGTGGGTTTGCGGCGGGCACAGGTTCGCCTGTGGCGGGTCGAATCCCCGGCGTTGCGTCGGCGCCGAGTGCGCCTGCGGGGGCTCAGATGCCGGGTGCTGTACCGCCTGCGCAGGGCTTCGGCGCGGTTCCGCCTGCGGCATCGCAGGTGCTGGGTGTTCCGTCGGGGCCTGAAGGGGCTTGGGCGGCAGCAGGTTCCGGGGCGATGCCGCCGCAGGGTCCGCCGTACGTGCCCATGTACGGTCCGCAGGGTGGGGCGTGGGGTGGGCGGCCGCCGATGCCGATGCGCGGGATGCCCGGGCCGGGGCTGCGGCCGCCGGTGCCGCCGCGGGCCGGGCCGCCGGTGCCGCATACGCCGTGGTGGCAGCGGGACGGGTTGATCAGCAAGCTGCTGGCGGTGGCGGGGGTGGGTGTCACGTTGATCGGTGTGGTGATGCTGCTGGTGCTGGCCGCGCAGGCCGGGTTCTTCGGCCCGGTGCCCAGAGTGGTTGCGGGCGCCGCGTTCTCGGCCGCGCTGGTGGCTGCGGGTCTGCGGGTGTTCGATCGGCCGGGCGGGCGGGTCGGCGGTATCGCGTTGGCGGCCACCGGTATCGCGGGCGCGTACCTCGATGTCGTCGCGGTGACCGCGATCTATCACTGGCTGCATCCGGTGCTCGGGTTCGCGGTGGCGCTCGGCGTCGCCGCCATCGGGGTGGCGCTGGCGATGCGCTGGCAGTCGCAGCCGTTGGCGGTCCTGGTGGTGCTCGGAGCTGCGGTCTTGTCGCCGGTGCTCACCACCGAGCTGGTGCTGCTCGCCTTCCTGATCGTGCTGCAGCTGGCCTGCCTCCCGGTGCAGATGCTGCGGGACTGGCCGTATCTGCACGTGGTGCGGACGCTGCCCGCGGCGTTGGCCACGTTCGTCGCCGTCGCCGGTGCGCTGCTCGACACGTCCGACGATCGGTTGCGTCTGCTGGCCGCGGCAGCGGCGGTGGCGGTGGTCGGACTGGCCGGGACCATCCTGGTGGTCCGGCGGCGGCCTGCCGATATCACCGCCTCGCTGACGCTCGCCATCGCGACCGTCCCGCTGCTGGCCGCGCCGGGGATGTACGAGTTCGATCGCCCGGTCGCGACGCTGATCGCCGCGGTCTGCGCGTCGGTGCTGCTGCTCGTGGCCGCCACCGCCCTGGTGCCGAAAGTCGCGGCGCTCGTGAAGATTCCGGGTCACACCGCAACGGTTGCGGCGGTCGCCGGAGCCATCGCGCTACTGGAGGTCTGCGTCGCCGTCACCGATGCCCGCACCTTGCCGATCGCGTGGTTCCTGGTGGCACTCGGCTTCCTCGGCGTGGCCGGGCAGCGCCGCTCCGGTGTCGCCGCCGGTCTCGGTGCGGCCTTCGCGGCGCTGGGCGCGCTCGCGTTCCTGAACATCGCGAGCCCGGAAATCCTGGCCGCGCAGCAGCGTTCGGAGCAGAGCCTGAACTTCGCGACGGCGCTCGCCGCCGTGCTCTTGATGGCCGTCGTGGCGGTAGGAGTGTGGTGCGCGCGCACCGTACCGGCTCTGCGGAACACCGCCGAATTGCAGTGGATCGTGGCCGGAATCGCGGGGTTGTACTCGGTGACCGCCGCGGCGGTGTCGATCGCCGTCGCGACCGGCACGGACGACGGCTTCGTGATCGGGCACAGCGCGGCGACGATCCTGTGGATGGCCGGCGCGACCGCGTCCCTGTTCTACGGGCTGCGCAACCTCGGAAAGGCTTCGGCTGTAGCGAAACTCGCTCTCGGCTCCGGCCTCCTGGTCACGGTCGCCGCACTGGCCAAACTGTTCCTGTTCGACCTGGCCACTCTCGACGGCCTGGTGCGGGTGGCGGCCTTCCTCGTGGTGGGCGTCCTGCTCCTGGTCGTCGGCACCAGGTACGCACGGGCCTTCGCGGAGGCCGCGGCCACGCCGCCGTCGGCGGACTGACCGGCGGAAGAGAACCGCCCCCGCGCCGAGTTACGGTGCGGGGGCGGTTCTTTCGTGTGCTGACTATTCGGTGTCGCGGCGGCGCAGCAGTTCGTTCACGCTGACGGTCCGTCCGTCGCCACCGGAATGACGGCCCTCCTCGGCCTTGCCGGGCGCTTTACCGCCGCGCCGTGAGGAGCGCAGTTCGGCCATCCAGTTCTCGATGCTGTTGCGGTTCGGATCGTCGGCGGGTTCGGCGGGTTCCGCCGCGACCTCCGGCGCGCCGTGCTGAGTCGAATTGTCCTGTGTCGCATTGCGATCGATGAACCTGGGCAGCGGCATGGACGGCCGCGGGTCCGCGCCGGCGAAGGGTGCGACGGACGGCGTGGGCTGCGTCGGCTCGAACTTCGCCTCGGGACGCCGGGCGCCGTCCGGGGTCGCGGCCGGTGGCTCGAAGGGGGCCGGGGCGGGCGGCTCGAAGGTGTTCGCCGCGGGCGACTCGAACGCCGAGAACGGGGCGCCGGCGGACGTTTCCGTCCGGGGCGCCGGCGGCGGAGTGGGCCGCGGACCGGTGGGGTCGTGCGGGATGGACGAAAACGGGCGTGCCGCAGCCGGATCCGGTCTGCTCGTGGTCGGCGGGCTGACCCGCGGTGTGATCGGTTCCGGCGGGACCGCCGAATATCCGGTCGGGCGCGGCATGTTCGGGTCCGACAGGAAGCCTGCGGGCGGGATCGGCCGCTGCCGCGTCGGGTCGAGTGGCGCCGGGGCGGGCGCGGCCTGCGGCGGCTTCGGCGCGCCGGGCTTGATCTTGTCGAGGTGCTTGGTCGGCGCCTCGGCCTCGATCTCCTCCACCGTGCGCGGTCTGCGTGGCTTGCGCGGCTTGTTGGGGTCGGCCACGGCGGGGATCTGCATGGTGACCGGGTCGGTGATCGGCGTGGTCTTCACCAGGTCGACGACCTCGCCGCCACCGGGCCGCTCGTCGTCGAGGATGGGTTCGCCGAGCCCGATCTTCTGCTGGATCTTCTTCATCCAGGCGGGCGCCCACCAGCAGTCGTCGCCGAGCAGCTTCATGGTGGCGGGCACCAGCAGCATGCGCAGAATGGTGGCGTCGATGAAGAGCGCGGCGATCATGCCGTACGCGAGGTACTGCATCATCACCAGGTCGGAGAACGCGAACGCGCCGGTCACCACGAGCAGGATCAGCGCGGCCGCGGTGATGATCCGCCCGGTCTGCGCGGTGCCGATGCGGACCGCCTCGGTGGTGGACGCGCCCTGGGTGCGCGCCTCGACCATGCGGGAGAGCAGGAAGACCTCGTAGTCGGTGGAGAGGCCGTAGATCACCGCGATGATCAGCACGAGCACCGGCGACATGATCGGCTGCGGGGTGAAGTTCAGCAGCCGCGCGCCGTGCCCGTCGACGAAGATCCAGGTCAGGATGCCGAGCGTGGAACCCAGACCGAGCGCGCTCATCAACGCGGCCTTGATCGGCAGCACCAGGGAGCCGAAGGTCAGGAACATCAGCAGCGTGGTCACGAACAGCACCAGCGCGATCATCAGCGGCATGCGATCGAGCAGTGCGTCGATGCTGTCCTTCTGGATGACCGGCTGTCCGCCGACGTACATGGCCACGCCGTCGGGCACGTCGATCGAGCGCAGGTACTCGATCGTCGGGTCGGCGTTCTCCGAGTCGGCGAGCGTCGCGCTTGTGCGGTAGACGTTCGGATCGGTGTTGGAGCGCGACGGCACCTCGAAGGTGCCCGCGAGGCCGGGAGCCTGCTTGGCTTCGGCCCACGCCTTACCGACCTCGTTGCTGTTGTCCGAGACGAACACCAGCTGGATCGGATCGGACTTGCGCAGCGGGAAGATCGAGTCGAATTTCGCCTGCGCGAGCCGGGTCGAATTGTCCGGCGGCAGGTACCGCTCGTTGATGCCGCCGAAGGCGAGGTTCTTCACCGGGATGATCAGCAGGAGCAGCAGGATGCAGATCGGGATGGCGATCTTGAGCGGATGCCGCATCACCCAGCGGGTGCACTTGCCCCAGAAGCCGTTCTCGACTTCCTCGGCGGTCTTGGTCTTGCGGAACCGCTTGAGCCCCAACGCGTCCACCCGCGGCCCGAGCACGCCGAGCATGGCGGGCAGGATGGTGATGGAGGTCAGCGCGGCGAGCGAGACGGTCGCGATGGAGCCGTAGGCGATCGACTTGAGGAAGCCCTGCGGGAACAGCAGCATGCCGCCGAGGCTGGCGATGATCATGGTCGCGGAGAACACGACGGTACGGCCCGCGGTCATCACCGACCGGCGGACCGCGGCGGAGGTGCTGTAGCCCTCGGCGAGTTCCTCGCGGAACCGGCTCACGATGAACAGGCCGTAGTCGATCGCCAGACCCAGGCCGATCATCGAAACGACCGGCGCGACGAACGAATTCACCTCGGTGAACCTGGTGATGAAAAGGACGATGCCCTGCGCGCCGATCACGGTCAGACCACCGACGATCAGCGGCAGCCCGGCCGCGATCAAGCCGCCGAAGATGAAGAACAGCAGCACCGCGACCGCGGGGATGGCCAGGATCTCCATCCGGTGCTGGTCTTCGGCCATGGTGTCGTTCAACGTGCCCGCGACCGCCTGCAGCCCCGCGACCTGCACCGTGACGCCCGGAACGTCGAAGACGTTCTTGACCTTGCGGAAGTTGTTCAACATCTCGGTGTCGTTGTCGCCCTTGATGGCCAGCGACGCGAACGTGTACTTCTTGTCCTTCGAACCGAAGGTGAGCGGGGAGGCGGGGCCGGTCTCGGTCTGCCAGTAGGCGCCGTTGACCTTGGTGATCTCCGGGTACTTCTTCGGCAGGCTGTTCAGGCTGTCGAGCACCTTCGCCTTGAAGTCGGGATCATCGATCGTCTTGCCCTCGGGCGCGGTGTACAGCACGATCACGTCGCTGGTGTGATCGCGGCCGAACGCGGCGTCGGCGATCTTGGCGCCCTGTGCGGATTCCGACGTCGGGTCGTCCCACCCGCTGGAGCTGAGGTGGCTGCCCAGACCGAGGCCGTACCCGCCCAGCGCCAACAGCGCGGCCGCGACGACACCGACCACGCCGAAGCGCAGTTTGTAGACCAGATCGCCCCAGCGTGTGAACACTTAAGCGACTCCTTGGGCGGGGCGAGAGGTGAGCAGCGCCGACAGCGGCCGGAACGGCTGCAGCCAGGCGCCCTCGTCGGGCAGCGAGTCGAGGCTGACCCGGGGCAGCGGTTCACGGAACACGCCCGGGATGTCCTCGAGATCGATGAACTCGAGGGTATCGGATGTGACGGCCCAACTCGCGTGCTCGCGGAACCCGAGTACCTGAACAGGGATTCCGGCGGCGGCGAGTTCCTCGAGCGGCTCCCGGAACGCCTGACCGTCGGCCGAGGCGACCATGATGCCGGCCAATCCGGCACCGCGGCTGCGCAGTTCGATGTGCGCCAGCATGTCCGCGTCGACGTCGGAGTCCTCGTCGATCTTCGGCTTCGCGAACACCGCGTAGCCGACGTTGCGCAGCGCCTCTACCCACGGCCGCACCACGTCGGCGGTGCCGGGGGCGATATTGGTGAAGACGGTCGCTTCCGGTTCGACCCGGTGCACCGTGCCGACGGACAGCTCGGCCGTGCGCGCCAGCAGCCACCGGCCGAGCGCGTCGAACCGGGGCCGGTAGGCGGCGGTCGGCCGCCCACCGAGGATGGCTCCGAGACCCATGTCGAGGTTCGGGGCGTCCCACACCAGCAGGACCCGGCGCACGTCCGGCGTCGCGCCACCGAGACCCTCGGATCCGGTGCCCTGCACCTCCCCGGCAACTTCGACCACCTCGTGGGCCATCTCACTGACACTCATTATTCGATCTTCCCCCATATGAGCTCCGTGATGGCGCTACCCGCACGATGTGCCTTGCCTTCGAATTTCGTGACGGGCCTTTCGAAGCCGATCGGGGCGCTGTCCCGATGGTCCGCGCTGACCCCGCCCGTGCTCTCGTTCAGGCCTCTGAGCTGGCTCTCTTGCGCGCCGACCTCGGCAATGTGTTCGGCATAGCCTGCGTGATCGGTCGCGACATGCAACACACCGCCGGATTTCAATTTATTCGCGATCAACGTGAATGTGGCGGGTTGCAAGAGTCGGCGTTTGTGATGGCGGGCCTTCGGCCACGGGTCCGGAAAGAAAACTCGGACGCCCGTCAGCGACTCGTCAGCAACCATGTTTTCCAGCACGTCCACGGCGTCGCCGCGCAGCAGCCTGATGTTCGGGATCTGCTCGCGTTCGATCCGCTGCACCAGTTGCGCCAGGCCGGGCTGATAGACCTCGATCCCGATCAGGTTCAGGTGCGGCTCGGCCTGTGCCATGGCGGCGGTGGCGGTGCCGGTGCCACAACCGATTTCGATGACCAGGGGAGCTTCGCGGCCGAACCAGGCGGCGGCGTCCAGTGGTTCGTCGGCCACTTCGCGCCCGATGGTGGGCCACATGCGGTCCCACGATTGCTGCTGGGTCGCGGTCAGGGCGCCACGGCGCGACCGGAAACTGGTCACGCGTGGGTACAGGCGGGAGCCGGTGGTGCTCCGGGGGCCACGTTCCGCGGGACGGCCGGCGGCGGAGCCGACGGGGTGGGTGGGTTCAGTCGGGGCCGATCCTGTGGACGGCGGGCCCGGAACTGACTCGGCAGTATGGTTCGCGGCGTCGTTCACGGCGTCCATTGTCCAGCATCCGGCCAGTGGTGCGGCAATCGACTGCGCGCAAGCCGGCGAGCAGGAGGTCAGGCGGCGCGCGCGGGGGCGATCGGGGCCGCCGCCGCACTCTCCTGACGCAGCGGACGGCCGAGCGCGACCTTGGCCGCGGTCACCATCATCGCCAGCAATCCGCGCGCCGCCGCCGGCGACGCGGCGACCGACCACACCGTGCTGTCGCCCTCGTCGCTCACCGGTTGCCCGGCCAGCCGGTCGGCGAGCCAGTCCAGGCTGAGCGGCGTGGACAGCGGCAACAGCGAGAAATGCTCGCTCAACCGGTCCCGCACGTAGCTGACCAGCGCGCCGCCGCGTCGATAGCGGTCCACCTGTCCGTCTATGCCGTCCATGTGGATGACCTGATCGTGCACCGGCTGCACCACGAGCAGCGGACAGGTCGGCGTCGAATTACCGAGGCGCAGATCGTCGAACATCGCCTGGAACTCCGGGGTGGCGATCACCTCGTCGAGCGGGCGGGTCAGGTAGTCGTCCATGCGCTTGTTGGCCAGGCCGAAGATGGCGCCGAACGGCGTCGAGGTCTCGGCGCGGGCGACGAAACGGTGCCCGTCCAGGGTGAGTTCGTTCTGCAGCAGCGCGCCGAGCGCCGGGTACAGCCTGCGCAGGGCGGAGATCACGATCGCGGGCAGGCCCGCGTAGCTGGTGCCGTTCAACCGGGCGAACACCGCACCCGGATCACCCACGGGCGCGCCGAGTACCGCGCCGACGATATCGAGTTCCGGGGCGTAGGTCGGGGCCATCTCGACCGTCCACGAACTCGCCATGCCGCCACCGGAGTAACCCCACACCGCGATCCGGGTATCCGGACGCAGGCCGAGCGGCGCGAAGCGCAGTGCCGCGCGCATGCCGTCGAGCGCGCGGTAGCCGGGTTCGCGTGGGGCGCCGAAGTTTCCGCGCGGACCCTCGTGATCGGCGATGCTCACGGCCCAGCCGCGGCGCAGCGCGTTCGCCACGAGCAGCCATTCGAACTGGGTGACCGAGCCGAGCGCGCGGGCGCCGTAGCGCAATGCGTAAGAAGGAGAACATCTCTCGGTGACCGCGTCCATCGCGGTCTGAAAGGCCAGCAGCGGACGGTCTTGCGACGGGTCGGCGTCCTGAGGCAGCAGGACGGTGGTGATCGCCGCCTCCGGCGTGCCGTGCATATCGCTGCTGCGGTAGAGCAATTGCCAGGCGCAGACCTGCTGGGGCACAACGCCGAACAGGGCGAGTTCGATCTTGCGGCTGCGCAGGATGGTGCCGGGCGCCTTGGCGGCATACCCCTTGGGCGGCCGGTGGAACGGATCCGCGCTGGGCAGCAGTGGTTTACGGCCCGCTAGGGCGGGCTCCGATGCGCCGGCGTCGACGATATCCGCGGTCATCTCGACCTCCTCATCCGTGAGGCCGGTGTACCGCACTCGAAAAGCGAAGTTACGCACCAACTATGGCGCCGACCGTATTCAGCAGGGTAAATGACCGGCGCCGGGTCTGGGAAGACGGCAGGATCCTGCCAGTTCCGCATTACACTCGCCGACATGGGCAGACCAGCAGTGTTCATCACCGGCGCGGCAGCGGGTATCGGCCGGTCGACGGCGCTGCTTTTCGCTGCGCAGGGATACCAGGTCGGTGCCTACGACATCGATGAGGTGGGCCTGAGCAGGCTCGCCGCCGACATCACCGGCCAGGGCGGCAGCGTGCGCACCGGCGTACTGGATGTGACGAACGCCACCCAGTGGGCCGAGCGGCTCGCCGAGTTCCACGCCGAGGCCGGCGGCCTGGACGTCCTGATCAACAACGCGGGCATCCTGCGCGCGGGCCAGTTCGAGACGCTCGAACTGGCCGCCCATCAGGCGATCATCGACGTCAACCTCGGTGGGGTGCTCATCGGCACGCATGCGGCGTTCCGTTATCTGCGGGACACACCGGGCGCTCAAGTGGTGAACCTGTGCTCGGCCTCGGCCATCTACGGCCAGCCCGAACTCGCCAGTTACGGGGCGAGCAAGGCCGCGGTCAAAAGCCTCACGGAGGCACTGGATCTCGAATGGGAGCGGTTCGACATCCGGGTGATCGCGATCTGGCCGCTGTTCGTGGACACCGCGATGACCGACGGCGTGCAGACCGGCACGACCAAATCACTCGGCGTGCGACTGACCGCGCAGGACGTCGCCGAGGGCATTTGGGAGGCCACCCGTAAGCGAGGCAGGCTGCCCCGGGTGCACTACGAGATCGGGGCGCAGGCGAAGGTATTGGCCACCGCCGCCAAATACGCCCCGAACTGGGCGGTGCGCACGGTGAACAAATACTTCAGCGGCACCTGACCGGTCGCTGCCTGCGCCGCCGCGACTTCTGCAAGAATTGCGCACCGTAAAGGGGGTGCAGCATGCCGACAGCCACCGAGCACGAGGGACCGTTGCGCGAACGCGGCGTGCCGACGGGGGAAAAGGACTACCTCGATCAGCTGCTCGCGGACCTGGCCTTCGGGACCGGGCGGGACGCGCAGATCGGGTATGCGGCGGGGGCCGCGGTCAGTACGTGGCGTAAACCGCCGCGAATCCAAGTCACCGGCCGGGCCAACGCGGGCCGCACCACGGTGCTGCACGCGCTGGCGCTCATGTCCGCCGTCGAAACCGGGCCGGTCGACGAGCCGGAGACGCCGGAGCCGGCGCTCGACGCCGACATCGTCGTCTACGTACTGTCGGCGGCTCCGTCGCCCGCGGATCGACGGTTGATCGCCACGTTGCCGCCCGAGCGCACCGTCGTGGTCTTGAACAAGGCCGATGCGATCGGCGCGCGCTGGGCCGACGCGGTCACCGCCGCGGAGCAGTACGGCAGAGAGCTCGGCGTCGCTGTGCTGCCGGTGGTCGCCTCGCTCGCCGTCCGCACCCGAGCCGGCGCCATGACCGACGTCGATATCGCCGCGCTGCGCCGACTGCTCGCGAACGACGATGCGGCGCTGACCCTTTCGCCGGACCTCTTCGTCGCGCCCGGCCCGGACCAGGCCGCCCGCGTCGAACTGCTGCAGCGCTGGGACCTGTACGGGGTGACCTGCGCGCTCGCCGCACTCCGGCACGATCCGGAACTCGCGCCGCAGACCCTGCTGCAGATCCTGCACGCGGCGAGCGGTATCGACACGCTGCACCGGCTGCTGCATCGGCGCTATGAGCAGGTCTCCGCGCTGCGCGGCGGCGAACTGCTCGACGAACTCACGCGCCTGGCCGCCCGCGCGGTGCCCGCGGAGCAGAGCCGGGCCCGCGAGATCCTGGAGAAGTATCTCTTCGGGGACGACGCCCGCTGGCTCGGCCTGTGCGCCGGGCTGGCGCATCCGTCCGTCGCGCACCTGGCCGCGGGCTATCCCTCGCCCGCGCCGGCCGACGCCGACGACGCGATGGCCCGCGCCGCCCGCTGGCGCGCGGTCGTCGCCAGCGATATGCCCGCCACCGCCCGCCGTGCGGCGTTACGGGTGCACAACGGCTACGTCCGACTATGGGAACGGATGAGCAGTGCCGGTCTCTGACATACCGGACGGACCGCCGGGCGCCGGTCCGGCGGCCGATTCGCTGGACCTGCCCGCCGAGGACGAACAGCCGGGATCGGCCGCGCGCCCGTCCGGTCCGCTCGCGCCCGACGTCGAAGCGGTTGTCGCGCGGTGGAATCCGCAGGGGACCGCGCTGCTGCGCGCCGTGCGCGAGGGCGGCGCGGCGGGCTCGGTCCTGCTGATCGGCCCCCTCGACGCCAACACCACGCTGCTGCGGACCGAACTCGCGCGCTTCGAACCGCGGATTCCGCTCGCCGACCCGGTGGCCGAGGTGGGCCTGCCCGCGGAGACGGGATCGGCGCCCGCGTCGCTCGCGCTGATCCTGCTGGACGCGGGCACCACGCTCGGCGCCGACACGCTGCGCCTCGTGCGGCGCCTACGGTCCGACGGCACGCGGATCCTGCTCGCCATGAACGGCATCCACGCCTATCAGGACTGGCGCGCCGTGCGCGAGCGAGACCTGGCCCTGTTGGCCGGGCAAGGCGCGGGCGAGCTCGACATCCTGCCGGTCTCGGCGCGGCTGGCCGCGGCGGCCCGCACGTCCGGGGATGCCGGACTGATGGACCGCTCCGGGCTGGGCGCGCTGCACGCGCAGCTGGCCGCGGCGGCGCAGAGCGCGGAAGCCGACGGCGGCGACCGGCTCGCCGCCGTGACCGCGCGCGTGCTGACCGAAACCCGCCAGCGGGTCACCGAGCAGGTGACCACCCTGCGCTCCGGCGCCGAATCGGCCCGGCTGCGCGAGGAACGCGCGGTGCTGCTGGCCGGGCGCGACGGCGGCCGGGCCACCGCCATGTCCACCCTGCGCGGTCAATTGCACCTGGCCCGCGTCGACCTGATGACCGAGGTGGGCGCGCGGATCCGGGCGTTGCACACCGCGACCCGCGGCGATCTCGACCGGTTGCGCCGCCGCGACCTGACCGGCTACCCGGATCGGCTGCAGCACGCCGTGACCGAACTCACCGGCGGCGTCGATCAGGCCATCGACCAGCGGCTCGCCGAGCTGGCCGCGCATATCGGCGGCGTCGCCGCGCCGGAGACCGGACTGCCGCCGCGCCGCCGCGACCCCGCGCCCAGAGTCGGTCCGGACCCCGATCCGCGGCACCGGGGTGTCGAAGATCACCTCATGATCGTGCTGGGCGCGTCGGCCGGTGTCGGCCTCGGCCGGCTGCTGGTTTCGCCCTTCGCGCTCGTTCCGGCGCTCGACGTGGCAAGTGTGCCGGTGACCCTGCTGCTCGGCGCGGGCGCCGCGGGCTGGGTGGTGCGGGCGCGCGGGCAACTCGCCGATCGCGCGCACGTGCGGCAGTGGGTATCCGACGCGCTGATCAACGTAAAAGCCCAGCTCGAGCAGCGCGTGGCGACGGCGCTCGTGGAAACCGAGACGGTGCTGGCGGATCGCGTCGTGCGCGCCAGCGCCACCCGCATGGTCGATACCGATCGCCGGGTCGCCGAGGTCGAAGCGCGATTACGCCGGACCGTCGCCGAACAACCCGGACAACTCGCCGCATGTGAACGCGACATCGAGATCCTCGACCGCTGGATCACGCCGGTTGAATAACTATTGGGAATGGGTACATAGTGACGAACCCGATTCCGTACCGGTCGTCACATCGCGTTAACCTCTAATCAGGAACTTGGGCGTCCGCTAAGTCCTCGTCCGCCGTCCAGCCGGGGCGCGGCTTTCGACTGGTCGTAGCGGGTGCCTTCCCGCCAATGGTGGCGCTCGGTGTGTTACCGCTGGTCAAGGGCCTTGGGCCAAGCGGAGACAGATCGTAGGGACCGCCCATCTCAGGAGAGTTTTCATGACCTCAGCGACCATTCCTGGTCTTCGTGGATCCGACGGCAAACCGCCGACCGAGCACAGCGAACTACTCGCCTGGGTACAGGAAGTCGCAGAACTAACTCAGCCAGAGCGCGTGGTCTGGGCGGACGGTTCCGACGAAGAATGGGATCGCCTCACCACTCAGCTCGTCGAGGCGGGCACCTTCAAGCAGCTCGACCCGAAGAAGAAGCCGAATTCCTTCCTCGCGCTCTCCGATCCCTCGGACGTGGCCCGCGTGGAGTCGCGCACCTACATCTGTTCCAAGAGCGAGTCCGACGCCGGCCCGACCAACAACTGGGTCGACCCCGCCGAGATGCGCGCCACCATGACCGAGCTGTACCGCGGCTCGATGAAGGGCCGCACCCTATACGTGGTGCCGTTCTGCATGGGCCCGCTCGGCGCCGAGGACCCCAAGCTCGGCGTGGAGATCACCGACTCCGAGTACGTCGTCGTCTCGATGCGCGTGATGACCCGCATGGGTACCGCCGCGCTGGAGAAGCTCGGCACCGATCGCCCGTTCGTGAAGGCGCTGCACTCCGTCGGCGCCCCGCTGGCCGAGGGCCAGGCCGACGTGCCGTGGCCGTGCAACGACACCAAATACATCACCCACTTCCCGGAGGACCGCGAGATCTGGAGCTACGGCTCCGGCTACGGCGGTAACGCGCTGCTCGGCAAGAAGTGCTACTCGCTGCGGATCGCCTCGGCCATGGCCCACGACGAGGGCTGGCTGGCCGAGCACATGCTGATCCTCAAGCTGATCTCCCCCGAGAACAAGGCCTACTACATCGCCGCCGCCTTCCCGAGCGCCTGCGGCAAGACCAACCTCGCGATGATCCAGCCGACCGTCCCGGGCTGGCGCGCCGAAACCCTCGGCGACGACATCGCCTGGATGCGGTTCGGCAAGGACGGGCAGCTGTACGCGGTGAACCCGGAATACGGTTTCTTCGGCGTCGCGCCCGGTACCAACCGCAGCTCCAACCCGAACGCCATGGCCACCATGGAGGCGGGCAACACCGTCTACACCAACGTCGCGCTGACCGACAACAACGACGTGTGGTGGGAAGGCCTGGAGGGCGAGCCCGATCACCTGATCGACTGGAAGGGCAACGACTGGTACCTGCGGGAAACCGAGACGCTGGCCGCGCACCCGAACTCGCGCTACTGCACGCCGATGGCGCAGTGCCCGATCCTGGCCCCCGAGTGGGACGATCCGCAGGGCGTGCCGATCTCGGCGATCCTGTTCGGTGGCCGGCGCAAGACCACCGTCCCGCTGGTCACCGAGTCCTTCGACTGGCAGCACGGCGTTTTCATGGGCGCCACCCTGTCGTCGGAGCAGACCGCGGCCGCCGAGGGCAAGGTCGGCACCGTGCGCCGCGACCCGATGGCGATGATCCCGTTCATGGGCTACCACGTCGGTGACTACCTGAACCACTGGATCAACCTCGGCAAGAACGCCGACGCCACCAAGCTGCCGAAGATCTTCTACGTCAACTGGTTCCGGCGCGGCGAAGACGGCCGCTTCCTGTGGCCCGGCTTCGGCGAGAACTCCCGCGTGCTGGAGTGGATCGTCGGCCGTGTCGAGGGCACGGCCGAGGCCGAGGCCACCGCGATCGGCAACGTCCCCGTCGCCGCCCAGCTCGACCTCGACGGCCTGAAGGTCGACCCCGACGACGTCGACGAGGCCCTGAAGGTCGACGCCGACGAGTGGCGCAAAGAAATCCCGCTCATCGAGGAATGGTTCGAATTCGTCGGCGACAAACTGCCTTCCGGAGTTCGTGACGAATTCGAGGCCCTGAAAGAACGCCTCGGCTGATCCCCCGAGTTCGAACCGCCCGCACCGTTTTCGGTGCGGGCGGTTCCCTTTTGCCCCCCAAACAATTTCCGCACAGAATCAGCCGAATTCGTTGTGCGCCAGCCGGTGTGCAGTGCGCCCACGCATCGACAGATCCGGCGTCGCGGGGCCGCAACCGGTAGAACAGCCCTACGCGCCGCGGGTCGCTACCACGGCACTGTCGTGCCATCGACTGAGAGGATGTGACGGATAAGCCGTGAGTAGCTATCTGGTCGTCCAGCTGTACTGCACGCCGACGCAGGCGAAGGCAACCCGTTCAGCGTTGGAACGCGAGATTGCGAGGTTCCCGGAGTTCGCCGACGCGCGGATCGAGTTGGCTCGAGAGACCGAGGCCGATTACGAGATGCACCTGCATTGGGCTGCCGATCATCCTGGACAGGATCCTGCCGACAGGACGTACTACTTGATCCGGGTGGATTCGCCGACCGATGTTCCAGAGCCTGCACTGAGGGAGGCGGAAACCAAGGTCACTGAGTGGATCGACTCGGCCTACAACGACTCCGCCGACGAGATCGTCGAAGTGCAGTGGGGCAGCTACGCCGGGACCAAACTCCTGAGCTGAGTGAATCACGCACAGAAGGGCTGTCACCGTCGAAGAGACAGCCCTTTCGGCTCAGTCGCCGATGCTGAGTGACAAACTCATTCGTCGAAGGGGGCGTGGGTTATCAAGGGGCGCATGGCGGCTCGGGTGAGGAGCCATCGGGTGCGGCCGCGGGGGACGGCGGCGGCCTCGTTGGTGAGGGCGGCGGACATGTGGGCGGCGAAATTGTGGCGGGGGTGCCGGTGCAGGAGTTCGGTGACCCAGGCGGGGTCGAGGTCGGCCATGCGGGCGCCGACGACGTCGACGGACGCGCCCGCGTAGATGAAACGGCCTGGCTCGCTGAGGTCTTTGCCGGTGCCGGGGGTGATGTGGGTGGCGATGGCGGTGCCGATCGCGGCGGCCTGTTCGGCAGTGGCGCCCGCGCCGGTGACGAACTCGACGGCCCGTTCGGCGCCGGTGACCGCGAAACAGCGACCGGGCGTGGGGTGTTCGAGTTGCAGGTCGTGCAGCAGGCTGGCGACGTAGACGAGTTCGTCGTCGTAGCGAGCACCGTCGAGATCGGCGAGGACGCGGCCGAAAAAGTAGGTGCGGTAGGAATGTCCGAGCACATGGATGGAAAGTGCTTCGCGTGCTTGCTCTTCGGCAGCACGCGCGAGTGCGGAATCGGGTACTCGCAGGCCCGCGAAGTCGAGCCGTCCCGCACCGCGCCGACCGGCGGCGAGTCGTGCGCGGTCGGCGATGAGGGCGGGCAACGCCCGTGTGACGGTGACCAACAGCTGCCGGCGCTGCTTGCCCGACAGCGCACCGCCTGTCCTGATCGCCCATTCCCCGTCGATGCCGCGCGGCGTGCCCATTGCGAACCCCTCTCCACTGACTCGGGTTCAGTGAATCGCACGCGGGAGCGAGCAACGAGTGGCAGAGATGCCACGAATGCTCGGATTCGTGCCAAACTGCAGGGGTGAAACAGGTCGTCGCGCTCGCCCTGGACGGCGTCATGACCTATGACCTGGCCTGCGCCGTCCAGGTCTTCCGGCACGGACCGAGCAAGTTCGGCGAAGCGGCGGGCTTCGAGATGACCACGTGTGGCCTGCGCAGTGGGCCGGTGTGGACGCCCAACGGATTCGATCTGCGGGTGGACAGCGGGCTGGAATCCCTCGAGCAGGCCGACATCGTCGTCGTCCCCGGCATCGCCCTGCCCACGCTGCCACCACCGGACGACGCCCTCTCGGCACTGCGTGCCGCCGCGGCCCGGGGCGCGATCATGGTGAGCATCTGTGTCGGCGCGTTCGTGCTGGCCCGGGCCGGGCTGCTGGACGACCGGCCCGCGACCACGCACTGGGCGTACTGCGACGAGTTCGCCGATCTTTTCCCCGCGGTGAAATTGGACCCGGCAGCGCTCTACGTGGACGACGGCGATGTCCTGACCTCGGCGGGGTTGTCGGCCGGATTCGACCTGTGTCTGCATATCGCGCGCCGGGAACTCGGTGCCGGCCCCGCGGCCGAACTCGCCCGATGGAACGTGACGCCGCCGCACCGGACCGGCGGCCAAGCGCAATACATCCCGGATCCGTTGGCGGGCGGCAGCTTCCACGGCGGCCTGGCCGCGACGCTGGCGTGGGTGACGCGGGACCCGGCTGTCGCCCCGGATGTTTCGGCGATGGCGGCGCACGCGCTGATGAGCGAACGGACGTTCATTCGCCGGTTCAAACGGGAGGTCGGTACGACACCGCGGCGGTGGTTGGACGCGCAGCATACGGTGCGAGCCCGCGAATTGCTCGAAACCACCGACCTGCCAGTCGAAGTGGTGGCCGAGCGGTCCGGTTTCGGCAGTGTCACCGCACTGCGGGCGCATCTGCGTGCGGCGACCGGTGCGACCCCGGCGGACTATCGCCGGTCGCTACGCCGTTGACGTGTGCTCCCCAGTTGCGCTCCGGTGGGAAGTGGGGATGACGCGACAATAGGTACGCGTGAGCCTTCCGGCCGCGCACCGGTTTTCACGGTGCAGGAGTCGAATCCCGTTCCATGCCAACAAATACCCGGCGAGAACGGCTCGGGACGGGTGTGGGAATCCTCGCGGCAACCATCCCGTCCGCGGCCGGTCTATGACACGTCATCCACACCCGTTGCGCGTGTTTCCCGCCGCGTGAGCCGGAATGTGTGGTGCTATTGGTCATGGTCGGTGGTCACGGAATCGCGAGCAGGGAGCGTTTGCCAAGGCGCGGCATGGGGTAGTTGCCTGATGTGTGAGGTTTGCGCACAGGTGGCTTATGCTTGCAGTGTTCTTGGTCTCATGACCTGCCAGTCCGATTGCTAACCGTTAACTGATCGACTGAACTACTTCCCTATCGACATCGAATTCCCGCGCTGCGGCAAGACGATGAGATCGACGCGCGAGAGGTGGTTGGAGCATGACCGATCTGGAGACGGGCGCGTCCATCGCGCCCCTGGTGACCGGCTTCGAGCTGGCCACGCTCAGCACGCCCTTGCGCCGCGCCGCCGGGCGCCTGCAGGCCGTCCTGCCGCCGGGATGGCGCGTCGAGATCGTCGACGCGCCGGGCCTGACCGGCCGCGAGAGCGAGCCGGTCCTGCGGGTGGTCATGCCGACGGACTGAGGCGCCGCCACGTCCCGGCTGGGTTCCGCTAGCCGGTCCACCCCATCGGCATGAGCACCGACTTCTGCTCGCAGAACGAGTCGAGCCCTTCGGGGCCGTTCTCGCGGCCGAGTCCGGAATTCTTGTAGCCGCCGAACGGTGAGCTGGGGTCGAACGCATACCAATTGATCGCGTAGGTGCCGGTGCGCACCCGCGCGGCAATCTCGGCACCGTGCTCGACGTCGGTCGTCCAGACCGAGCCCGCCAGGCCGTAGACCGAGTCGTTGGCGATGGCCACCGCCTCGTCCTCGGTCTCGTAGGGGATCACCGACAGCACCGGCCCGAAGATCTCCTCCTGCGCGATGGTCGACTTGTTGTCCACATCGGCGAAGATGGTCGGCTCGACGAACCAGCCCCGATCCAGACCCTCAGGGCGGCCGCCGCCCAGCACCAGGCGCGCGCCCTCCGCCTTGCCCTTCGCGATGTACCCCTCGACCCGTTCCCGCTGCCGCTCGGAGATCAGCGGGCCGAGCTGCACCGCGGGGTCCGCGGGATCGCCGACCTGCATGGTCCGCACGTGCGCGACGAGCGCGTCGACGGTCTCGTCATAACGACTGCGCGGCGCGAGGATTCGGGTCTGCGCGACGCAACCCTGCCCGCTGTTCATCAGCCCGGAGAAGGCGAGCACGGGAATGGTGGCCGCGATGTCCATGTCCGGCAACAGGATTGCCGCGGACTTGCCGCCGAGTTCCAGGGACACGCTCTTGAGCCGGCCGGTGGCGATCGCGCCGATCTTCCGGCCGACCGCGGTGCTGCCGGTGAAGGTGACCTTGTCGACGCCCGGATGTGAAACCAGGTACTCCGCGGCCTCGGGTTCGGCGGGCAGCACCGAGAGCACGCCCTCGGGCAGGCCCGCCTCGGTGAAGATGTCGGCGAGCAGATTGGCCGTGATCGGTGTCAGCGGTGCGGGTTTCAGCACCACGGTGCAACCGGCGAGCAAGGCCGGTCCGAGCTTGTTGGCGGCGAGGAACAGCGGGACATTCCACGCGGTGACCGCCGCGACGACTCCGCGCGGCTCACGGCTCACCCGCGCGGTGCCGAAGAGTCCGGTGCGAGTCTCGTTCCAGGGGAACGTCTTCGCGAGTGCCGCGCACGCGTCCAGCGCGGCGACCGCGGGAATCTGGTTGAGCGTCATGGCGATCATCTGCGGTGCGCCCATTTCCGCGGTGAGCGCGGCGAGCAGCTCGGCCGAACGCTGCTCGATCAGCCGCGCGGCCCGGGTGAGTACTTCGGCCCGCTCCTGTGGCGGCGTAGCGGGCCACGGGCCGTGGTCGAAGGCGTGCCGGGCGGCGGCGACCGCCGCGTCGACGTCGGCCCTGGTGACCGCGGGGACGCTGCCCACCGGCTCGACCGTGACCGGCGAGATGACCTGAACGCGCTCGGTGGAGGCCGGCGCAGTCCAGCGGCCGCCGATGAACAAGCTGTCGTAATGCATGAGAACACGTTACAGTTTTGTGGTCCGGTTGTCTGTAACCTGTTCCAGTTCTGCGCGCGGAGGGCGGCGCTGAGCTGGACGGATCCCAACCTGTCGGTTCGCTTTTCGTAGAACGCACTATTGCGTTCTGTTGCTGAAAAGAGGATGCTGTTAGCTACTGATCAGCTCGCTCGATTTCTGAACCGATACCGCAATTGGGGAGACCGAGTCATGGCGGTGCAAGTAGTCGGCAGATCGCTGATGACCAGCGACCAGACCGAACATCAAGCGAAGAGCGTCGGCGCGGGCGGCTGGGTGGTGTCCTTCCTACCGGGGCGCACGCTGACCATCGAGCAAGCAACCGCAGCCATGCAAGCCGCTGAAGCAGTAGCCGTCGTGGGGGCTTTAGCCGATCAGGTCGGTCTCACCACACTGGAAACCGTCGGTCTCGCGATCCAGGAATCGCCGTGGAGCCGGCCGCTGCACGAACCGTGCGGCAGGCGCACCTGGCGGCGCGGGTGGCTCGAGCACTGAGTCGCCTTCGCGCACTGAACCGTCGCTACGCCTTGGTGGCGACCACGACGAGATTGCTCACCAGTAACTCCCGCAGTGCCGGGATGCGCACGAGCCACCACGCCCAGCGCGGATGGTAGCGCGGGAAAACGGTGCGCACGTCGGCTGAAGTCGTTGCCGCCCACCGTAATCCGTCCGCCGCACGAACCGCGAACAAGGACCTGCCGAATCGGTTCTTCGGTTCCCGCCCCTGCTTACGCCGGTACCGCCGCGCCGCGTACTCGCCGCCGAGGTAGTGCCACGGTCCCGTTTCGTGCCCGCCGAACGGGCCGAGCCACACCGTGTACGACAGCACGATCAACCCGCCCGGCCGCGTCACGCGCACCATCTCGTCCGCCATCAGCCACGGGTCCGGTACATGCTCGGCGACATTGGACGAAAAGCAGATGTCCACCGCGTCATCGCGGAACGGCAGCGCCATCCCCGAGCCGCGCACCGCACCCGCCGCAGACAAACCGGCCGCGTGCATTTCGGACGGGTCCGGTTCCACCGGGATATAGCGTGCGCCCGCGCGCCGGAACTCGTCGGCGAAGTAGCCCGGCCCGCCGCCGACATCGAGAATCGTCGCCCCGGTCAGATCCTGGCCGGTGAGGTCTGTGTAGAAATCGCCGAGCATCGCCGCGCTGTCCTCGGCGAGGCCGCCGTAGAACACCGCCGGATCGGACTGCTCGAACCGGAAACTGCCGAGCAGGCGCAGCGACCGGCGCAACGTCGCGCGTCGCGCGAACCGGGGGGCCGCGCCATCGGCGGGCGATTTTTCGGCTCTCAACACGGCGCCGAGTCTCGCATAACGGTGTTGTGGAGCTGTCGTCCGCTCCTGCGCTCGCGCGGGGCGGGCAAGCCTGCCGATAACCAGGCCGGCGCGGCGCGGTTGCCGATCATGTGCCTGCGTATGCGCCGGTGATCGGCTTCGCGGCGGGTCGCCGGGTTAGGGTGTAGCCCGATATCCGACGTTCCCGAACCCGGGACCACCTGACCGAGAGAAGCTCGACCGTGCGCGAAGTCCTCCTGCTGTGCTGGCGCGACACCGGGCACCCGCAGGGCGGCGGCAGCGAACGCTACCTCGAGCAGGTCGGCGCGCAGCTCGCGGCACGCGGTGTCAAGGTCACCCTGCGCACCGCTCGCTATCCGGGCGCGCCCAAGCGTGAACACCTCGACGGCATCGACATCAGCCGGGCCGGTGGGCGCTACTCCGTCTATCCGCGGGCACTGGCCGCGATGGCGCTCGGCAGGCTCGGCCTCGGGCCGCTGCGCGACGTGCGACCCGACGCCATCATCGACACGCAGAACGGCATCCCGTTCTTCGCCACCGCGGCCGCCAAGGCGCCGGCGGTGGTGCTGGTGCATCACGGCCATCGGGAACAGTGGCCGGTCGCCGGGCGGCTGGTCGGCCGGATCGGCTGGTGGATCGAATCGCGACTCTCGCCGCGCGTACACCGGCGCAATCAATACCTGACCGTTTCGCTGCCCTCGGCCGAGGAACTCGCCACCCTCGGCGTCGAGCAGACCCGGATCGCGGTGGTGCGCAACGGCGCTGAACCCGTCCCCGCCGACGCGCCGACCGGCGCCGCCGAAACCCGCACGGACAACCCGCGCATCGTGGTGCTGTCGCGGCTGGTGCCGCACAAGCAGATCGAGGACGCGCTCGCGGTCGTCGCGCGACTACGCCCCGAAATCCCCGGCCTGCATCTCGACGTGATCGGCGACGGCTGGTGGGCCGACAACCTGAAAGCCGACGCCGCGCGACTCGGCATCGCCGACGCCCTCACCTTCCACGGACACGTCGACGAACGCCGCAAACACGAATTGCTCTCCCGCGCTTGGGTGCACGTGCTGCCCTCGCGTAAAGAAGGCTGGGGGCTCGCCGTCATCGAAGCCGCGCAGCACGGCGTCCCCACGATCGGCTACCGCAGTTCCCGCGGTCTCACCGACTCGATCATCGACGGCGTCACCGGACTGCTGGTAGACGACGTCCCCCAATTGTCCGACGCAGTAGGCGAACTGCTCGGCGACCACGCCGCCCGCACGGTGATGGGCGAGAAGGCGCGGGCCCGCGCCCGGGAATTCTCCTGGGAGCAAACGGGTAACGGGGTGTACGAGGTGCTGGCCGCAGTCGCACGCGGCGAGCGCACGTCGGGGTTGATCGCCCCGCGCCCGGTCGGTTGAGTTCGCGCGGGCGAATTGTGTGGGACTGAGTCTGCCCGTCGAGACTTGGCGCGCGTTTCCCGTGGCGGTTGCGTGGTTCGTGGTGGTGCCGTGGGCTTTTCGGTGGTCAACGGCCTGGCCCGTTTGGTGCCGCGGGCGATCGAGTGGGGCGCAGGCTGTGCGACTGCGTGCGTGACCTCTTCGTAAGTACTGCTGGTGGTTCTGCGCGGGGCTGGAATTGCTCAGCTAAGAACGTGATGCGCGTGTCCTGAGGTGCAGGGGTCTCGGTGCGAGGGTGCGCGCCAGGACTGCAAGGAGCACGCCGCCGAGAAGTAGTGCGGCCCAAAGGAGATGGGCGGCGATGACCAGTAGGCGATTCGAGGGGGAGCCCGTGCGCTCGTCGATCGGGCCGGGCACGCGGTACAACGTGAGGTCGGTGTCGGTGTACACCTGATCCAGTTGCGCGAGTGTGGTTTTCGATTCGCCGAGCGGGCCGGGAGTACCGCGTTCCAGCAGCACCCAGCCGACGCCCTGCCCGGCCAGCTCCGCAGCCGAACCACCGTGCAGGAGCAAACCTTCCACCGTGCGAGCCCGCGTGCCCTCTCCGGCCACCGTGCGCCCGCGCACCGGCAGCTCGCCGGTCTGCAACACGTCGCGCGGCAGGAGGCGGGGTGCCGGGTCGAGCACCGCGACAGTCCCGCTGTACCGGAACTTCCGAAACATTCCCCCCGGCAACACCGCAACGTCCCCCGGCCCATCCACCCGCTCGGCAACCTCCCCCCACCCCGCGGGGTAGTGCACCGGCCGCAACGCCCCTCCCACGCCCCAAGCGAGATCCAGCAGCGGCAGCACCAGCAAAACGATGAAAACACCTGCGACCGTGCGGGTCAGCGCTCTGCCTGGAGTGGTGTGTGGCGTGGCAACGCGAGACGAGGCAGCGGACGCAGTGGCGTGGTCGGCTGCGTCGACCGGGGGTGGCGTGTCGGACAGCAACGGATCGTCGCGGCCGCGCAGCGACTGGCCGATGGTGTCCGGAGTTGTGGCGGTACGGGCGATCCCGTCGCTCCCCGCTGTGCCGGCGTGGGATGCGGCGTCCTCGGCTGTCGCGGTGTCGGCCTCGGGTGCGGTGGTGCCGGTGTCGGAGGTGGTGGCCGTGCAGGTACTGCCTTGGGCCGTGGCGGTGCTTGTGCTGGTCGTGGCTGCGCTGGCTGGAGGTGTGGGGGCGCTGACTGGGGATATGGCGTCAGTTGTTGCCGGTGCGCCCTCGGCACGTTCGGGGTCGAGGGTTGACGGACTGGCGCCGGATGGGATTCGTTGGGCCGCAGTTGTACCGGGCGATTGCTCGTTCCGGGCGGAGTGGCAGCGGGCGGCGAGCAGCGTGCAGCTTGCGGCGGCGCACAGGGCGTAGGCGGGCACGGCGAGTGCGACGTATTTCTGTGTGTCGCGGAGCAATCCGGTGCCGGGGACGTGGGCGACGAGCCATTCCAGCAGGTGCATGCCCCAAGGGGTGGCGCCGAGGGCGGGCAGCAGGATCGCAAGTGCCGCGACGACGACGAGCGCCCGGAGCACGTAGCGGTTGCCCTGCGCAGTCCAGACCGAGCGCAGACCGGTGGCGACGATGGCGAGCAACAGGAGGGTCCCGATCAACGCGAGCAACGTTGTCCGCGTGGCCGGTACCGCGTCCCCGTTCCAGATCCCGCCGAGACCCGCCAGGCTCCCCAGCGTGCCGAGACCGGGCTCGGCCCGAGCGGCGAACGCCGCGATCCCCGCCGGATCCGACGGCTCGCTCCCGGACCCGGACACCGCGGTCGCCAGCAACCACGGCACGGACGCGAGCGCGACCAGCACCGCGACCCCGGCGAACCGCCGCCGCCCGACCACCACCAGCGCGGTCACCGCCCCGAGCACCGCACCGGTCGGCGTAAGTCCCGCCGCCGCGAGCGCCCCCGCCAACCCGGCCCAATTCCGCAGTGCAGCAAACCAGCCGACGGATGTCCCAGGTGCTGGACCACAGCGCATCGGAACGCGAATGCGGTTGGCGGCCAGGATGATCCAGGGGAGGGCGGCGTAGCCGGTGAGCAGGCTCCAGTGGCCTTGGAGGAGTCGTTCGGCGAGGTAGGGATTCCAGAGTGCGACGGTGCTCGCGACGAGTTGAGCGGGCACGGGTGCGTGGAGAAGTTCGCGAACCAGTACGGCGGCACCGTAACCGGCCGCCCACAGCGCGAGGAGCAGGATCGCTTTGACGATGAGGCCGCCGTCGAGCAGCGGCGACAGCACCGCGAGCATCGCGTCCTGCGGGACCGCGCGCGGGGCCGCGTCACCGAGTCCGAGGGCGGAGCCGGTGAGATAGGAACGTGGGGTACTCACCGCGTCGCGCAGCAACAGATATCCCGGACCCAGGAGCGGTCCCATGATGAGCAGCGTGAGCACCGCGCTGTACCCGGCGGGGACGAACTTCCCCCACCGCCCGGGCTCCCTCGGCTCGCTCGCGTTCACGCTTGTGCACCCTACGTCCATTACGTCGCGGCATCCTCGGCGGACGCGTTCATGATCAGGGGGAACTGACCGCGGCGGTTACTCGAACGATGCCGCCACCGGTTCCTCCTGATCATGAACACGCGCGACCAGGGGGTGCGCAGCCGCCGAGGAGCCGCCGGGTGGGACGATGACGAGCGTGTCTGCGGTCCGTCGGTTTCCTGTGGTGGCGGATCTGACGTTGGTGACGGCGGGTGCGATGACCGCCAACGTGGCCGGCTACCTGTTGCAGCTGCTGGCGGGGCGATGGCTGGGCGTCGCCGGATACAGCGAGTTCGCGAGCCTGCTCGCGGTGCAGCTGCTGTGTGCGGTGCCCGCGCTGGCCTTGCAGAACGTGGTGGCGAGGGAACTGGTCCGGGGCGCGAGTGCCGCCGCGTTGCGCGGGTTGCAGTGGCGGTGCGCGGTGATCGTGGCGGTGGTCGTCGCCTTGCTGATTCCGGTGGTGACCGCGGCGTTGAATGTCGGCGTCGCCGCCTGCGCCGCGGCGTTGTGCGCGGCCCCAGCCCTGGTGCTGCTGTCCGGTGAACAGGGAGTGTTGCAGGGCGGCAGGCGGTTTCGGGCGTTGGGCGTCGTGCTCGGCGCGGCTGGTATCGCCAGGGTCGCGCCCGCGCTCGTCGTGCTCGCCGCTGGGGGTGGCGCGGCGCCCGCACTGACCGCGGCGGCGGCGGGTATCGCGGTGGCGGCGGCGTTCGCCAGGTTCGTCGCGGGCTCGCCCGCCCCGCGCGACCGCACCGCCGACGTGGACGAAGACGAAGTGGTGCAGGCCATCGGGGTGCTACCGGTGCTGCGGGCCGCGCAGGTGCAGGCGGCGCTGATGGCACTGTCCTCCGCCGATCTGATCGTCGTCCGCATGGTCCTGGACGACGCGGACGCCAGCCGTTACGCGCTGGGCACCATCGCGGCCAAGATCGCGTTCTGGTTGCCGCAGGCGGTCGGTGTGGTGCTGTACCCGCGGATGGCGCAGCCGACCCATTCGGCGCGCGCGATCCGCTCGGCGCTGGCCGTGCTGTCCGGCATCGGCATCGCCGCCGTGCTGTGCGCCGCCCTGGCCGCACCGATCGCGCCCGTGCTGGCGGGCCAGGACTACGCCCCCATTCAAGGACTGCTGTGGCTGTTCGCCTTGCACGGTGCGATCCTCGCCGTGCTCCAGGGCGCGATGCTGTCCGCCATCGCCGTCGACCGCACCGCCCTCGCCGCCCTGACCTGGTTGGGCCTGGCAATCGAGGTGACGCTGATGGTCGCGTTCGCCCGCTCGATACCCGCCCTCATCACCACCGCCGCCGCATGCGCCGCCACCACGACCCTCGTGGTCGCGGCCATCGTCCTGCACACCGCAGCACGCGACCGCCACCAGACCCACTGACGCCTCCGAGATAACTACGGCGGCAACGCCTCCCCGCCCCGCGCACTTCCTGTCATCCCGCGCGCATGTCGTTCAGCTGACACGCGCGCGGGGTGACAATAGGTGCGCGGGGTGAGGTGAGAGGTGTGCGCGGTGGCATGAGCGCACGGTGACGTGAGGTGCGCGTGATGGTGTGAGGTGTGCGGGGTGGCATGAGGTGAGCGCCGACACCTCCCGCGCAAGGTCGGCGTCCGCCCGCTCGGTGTCAGCGGCAGTGTCAGGTGGCTGTCAGGGCGGTGTCAGGCGACCCGGCGAAAGTACATCCATCGAACAAAGCGGCCGGCGCCAACGGGGTTCCGACCACTGCCACAAACGATTTCGAGGAGTACCAGACATGAGCACCATCACCAGCACCCTGACCGACCAGGACAAGGCCACCCTGCGCACCGCCGCCTACGGCGCGGTATCGCTGATCGCGGCCGCCGGCGCGCCGCACAAGGGCATCGCGCAGGGCTCCACCGCCTTGACGTCCGCGACCGGCCTGGTCGGCCATGTGCTCGCAGCCAAGTCCCGGGACATCCACCTGCCCGGCAAGTCCGTCGCCGAACTCGCCGACCAGGTGCTGCCCGCCCTGACCGCGGCCATGCACCTGCTCGGCGAGCAGTACCCGGCCGAGGCGGGCAACTTCCGCGACACCGTCCTGGTCGCCGTCGACGCGGCCCAGTTCGGCAAGGGCACGCCCGCCCCCGCCGTCGCGGCAATGGCCCGCAAGATCGTCGCGGCCCTCGACGCCGCCTGACCATGCACCGGACCGACTGTGCCGCGGGCTCCTCTCCGGACCCGCGGCACAGCGCGTGCCGTGCCGTCCATCGGGTTCGGCGTCGCGTGACGGATGGACGGATCGGCTGTGTTGGGGGTTCCCACTGTGGACCTGCGGCACAGCGCGTGTCGTGCTGTCCGTCGGGTTCGGCGTCGGTTGACGGATGGGCGGGGCCAGCTGTGTCGCGGGTTCCATTGCGGACTTGCGGTACAGCGCATGCCGAGACGAGAGTCGTACTCGGCGCTGGCTGACCGAGGCACCGGATCGGCTGTGTTGCGGGTTCGACTGCGGACTTGCGGCACAGAGCATGCCGAGCCGTCCGTCGAACTCGACGAGGCGCCTATGGTGCCGGCGGTCTGCGTTCGGCGATGGTCCAGACTTCGGCGCGGCCCCGGTGCATGGCCGGCGATGTCGCGGGGTGGCCGACGGTGCCCCCGGGTACTCGCTCGGTAACCACCCCGCACAGCGTATCGCCCCTGGTGAAAGCGGCTTTGGCCTACGATGGCGCGCATGATCACTGCTGTGCACACGCTGGTGTACGCGACGGATCCGGAGGCGGCGCGGGCTTTTTTTCCGTGACGTGCTGCGCTGGCCGCATGTGGATGCGCACGGGGGCTGGTTGATTTTCGGGACCGGTCCGAGCGAACTCGGTGTGCATCCGACCGACGGCGCGCCGGTGCACGAGATTTCGCTGATGTGTGACGACCTGGCGCAGACCGTCGCCGAATTGGCCGGTCGTGGTGCGGAATTCGCGGGTGAGATCGTCGATCGCGGCTTCGGCCGGTGTATCGACCTGCGGGTGCCGGGCGCGGGCACGATGTTGCTCTACGAACCGCGACACCCGGTGGCCTACAAATGAAACGGCCCCCGGTCGAGGACCGGGGGCCGAATCACGGTGCTACATCACGGTTGTTTCGTGATCTTGATCTGTTCGGTCGGCGGATCGTTGTCCACCGGCCGCGTCCCACCGGCCGCGGCCGAACCACCGGAGCGCCGGTTCAACGGCCCGCCGCTGCCCGCCGGGGCGGCCGCGGAGCCGCCGCGCACGCCGAGGATCACGCCCACGATCAACGCGATCACGCCGAGCACACCGAGGATGATCGGCATGATCCGGCCGTACAGCGACAGCTTGTCGATGTTCTCCTTGGCCACCGCGATCTGCGACTCGATGGTGTTCTCGTTGAAGACGATATGCGACTTCAGCGCGCTGACCTCGGGCTTGTCGCCGGAGCGCGCGTAGAACAGGTGCAGCTGCTCGCCACCCTTGATCACGGTGCCGGTCTCCGGCTCGACCCACACGTCGCGGGTGTTGCTGTACCAGCGGGCCATGGTGACGTCGCCCTCGCCCTCGACGCCCCACTTGGCGGCCGGGAAGGTCAGCTTGTTGGTCGGCGCGGGCACCACGTCGTAGAGGTTGGTCGCCGGGATGGTCTGCTGGAAGTGGTAGACCTTCAGGCTGTTGATCTCGGTTTCCTCGACGAAGTTGATGTCGTAGGTCTTGCGCACGTTGAGATCGAAGTACGGGTAGGTCTTCTTCTCGGTACCGATCGGGAAGCGGTACTGCAGGCCGGTGTGCTGCACCGGGTCGGCGACCGACTGCATCTCCTTGTTCACCGTGACCGCGATCGAGCCGTTCGGCTCCTTGTCGACCGGCTCACCGGTCTTGCGGTCGATGGTGACGCGGTCGATGGTCGCGGTCAGCAGGCCGGTGTCGCCCTGCTTGTCGGTGCGCCGCAACGTCGAACCCGCCTGCACCGTCATCTCGGAGGCATCGGAGGGCTCTTCGACGGTGAGGAAGCGCTGCGAGACCAGGTTGACGTCCTTGTCGATCTTCGCGACGCCGTCGCCGGTGAGCGACTTGGAGTCCAGCACGAGACTCTCTTCACCGGGTTGGTTGGTCGCGATCGTGGTGATCTCGAGATCGAGAGGAGTCTTCGCCAGTTTGCCGACGGTGTATGTCGGGATCATCAGCGCGGCGACGATCAGCAACGCGCCGAGACCCACGAGCAGGCAGGCCACCGTCCTTCTGGTTCCGGCACTCAGTGCCATGCAAACTCTCCTCGTCGTAGAACAGGGTCGTTCCGGCGAGTGCCCCGGGTTCAACCCCCGTGGCACTCGTGAGCCCCGACACTAACAGTCCGATGTCGTACCATGCGGCGTCGAGGCCGGAAACGGCCGAGAAATCGCCCGAGTTTAGCGCGAAATGTGAAACGTAGAGTTATCACCTGAAAATCGGCAAGGCAGACTGGAGCCCGATGACCGCAACGCTGCCCACCGCCGACACGACCGTTCCACCGGCCGCGGAATCCGTGCCCGCGCGCGCATTTCTCCCCGCGCTGGAAGGTATGCGCGGATTGGCCGCGCTCGGAGTGTTGTTGACGCACGTAGCTTTTCAGACCGGTGCGGCCAATACCCCCGTGCTCGGACGGGTCTGGGGACGGTTCGACATGGCGGTCGCGGTGTTCTTCGCGCTCTCCGGTTTCCTGCTGTGGCGTCCGCACGCGACGGGGGCGCGCGGGCTGGGACCGGCCCCGTCGGTGGGCTACTACCTCCGGCATCGCGCCGCGCGCATTCTGCCCGCGTACTGGGTGGTGGTGATCGCGGTGCTGGTGCTGCTGCCCGGTGCGGCCGGGACCGCGGGCCTGCGCGTGTGGGTGTCGAATCTGGCGCTGCTGCAGGTATTCGTGCCGTTGACGCTGACCGATGGGCTGACCCAGATGTGGAGCCTCTCGGTGGAGGTGGCCTTCTATCTGGTGCTGCCGTTGCTCGCGTTCGCCCTGGTGTGGTTGCGCGGGAACGCCGCTCGGTACCGGGTTCCGGTGTTGCTCGTATTCGCGGCGGTGTGCCTGGGCTGGAACTTCATTCCGGTGCCGACCCCCGATGCCATCCATTCCGATAATTGGCTGCCCGCATATCTGCCGTGGTTCGCGATGGGAATGGTGCTGGCCGAACTGTCACTTCATAGCGAAAAGCTATCGAAAGGTTGGCGGGTGGCGGGGAATCAGCCGCTGATGTGGGCGGTCGCGGCGGTCGCGTTCGGCGTCTCGGCGACCGATGTCGCGGGCCCCGCCGGACTGACCCACGCGCAGCCGTGGCAGTACGCGGCGAAGATGGGTCTCGGCGCGATCATCGGCTTCACCCTGCTAGCCCCGCTGGTACTCGGTGCGCCGGGCCGGTCGCACCGGTGGCTGGAGTCCCGGGTGGCCGCGACCGTCGGGCGCTGGTCCTACGGCATCTTCATCTGGCATCTCGCGGTGCTCTCGGTGGTCTTCCCGGTCTTCGGGATCCTGCCGTTCGCCGGCGATTTCGGCTACGTCCTCGTGCTCACCATCGCGCTGACCTTGCCCGTGGCCGCGGCCAGCTATGCGTTGATCGAGGAGCCTGCCCGGCAGTGGATGCGGCGCTGGGACCGCCCGAAGCCGCCGCGCGAACTCGAGGAAGAGGACCGGCTCGCCGCCCCGTGAGCCGGATTGCCTTGCGCGCCAGCTGTCCAGCCGCGCGTCAGCTGTCCAGCTGGAGGTGCATATCGCGCAGATGATGGCGCAATTCGTGCAGGGTGTGCAGCGCGAGCCAGCGCACCGAACGTTCCTGGCGCTGCGGGAAGCTGTAGATCAGGGTGCGCTCCCAGTCCTCGTCCTTCAACCGGTCCAGCACGTTGGCGAACAGCTGCGCGGCGTCGCGGAGCTGCCTGCCGACATCCGACGGACGCTGATCCGCGTAGCCGTCGTGCTCGACGCGTTCGTCGCGGCCCATCGGCGTCGCTTCCGGGGTGTCCCAGCGGCGGGCGGCGAGCGCGCGTTCGCGTTGCACGAACAGCACATCGCGCATGTGACAGGCGTATTCGAGCGGCGACCACACCTCGGGCGCCGGGCGTTGCCGTAGTTTCGGCGAATCGGTGAGGAGCAGGTCGGCGTATTCGACGGCGTGCTCGGTGGCCAGTGACGCCACGTCGGTCGCGCGGGTCAGGTCGTACACGAAACCACATTCTGCACAGGTGTCCACGCCGGGCCACATTAGCAACGAGGTCCGTTGCGCCGCAGCCTGAATCGATACCCGGCCGGTCAGTTCTTCCGGCGTGCGGGCGGCAGCGCCGCGACTCCGACGGCGACCACGGCGAGCAGCGCGGGCAACTGTGCCCAGAGCGAGCCGCCGAGATAGCCGTCGCCGGAGCGCCACGGCCCGGTGGACAGCACCGCCGCCGACAGCACGGTGCCGACGCCCGCGACGACGACCAGCGCACGCGCCGCATATCGGGGACGGAACCGGACGGCCGCGAGTGTGCCTGCGGTGAGCAAGGTTCCGACCGGACCGGCGATCACCGTCGCGGCCGCGGCGAGCCCGAGCGCCCCGAGCCAGCGGGTGCCCCACGTGCGCGGCGCGGAATCCGGCTCGTCGGCAGGGGCTTTCGGTGATGCGGCTGTGTCGCGCGGGATGTGGGGTTCGTCGGCACCCGCTCTCAGTGTCGCGGTGGTATCGCGCGCGGTGTCCGACGGGTCGGCATCGGCTTCCGGCGTCGCCGCTGTGTGGGTCGTCGGGTCCGGTACGTCGGCACCGGTTTTCGATGGCGCGCCTGTGTTGGGCGTGGTGTCCGGCACTTCGGAGTCCGGTGCGGCGGTGTTTTCGGGCGCGGTATCCCCCTGGGCGGCAGCCTTTTCCGAAGTACGCGTACGGCGAGGAATCGCGAGGAAGAACAGCGGGAGCAAGAGCAGCAGCCCGCCGAAGATCCCGAGGCGATACCAGCGGTCGATCGGGAACGACACCGTGACGGACCCGCGCGCGTCGGCCGGGACCAGCCAGGCCTGCTGCCAGCCGTCGACGACCACGGGCTCCAGCGCACGCCCGTCGGCCGTTTTCGCTTGCCAGCCGACGTTCGTGCTCAGCGGCAGCACCAGCACGCGGGTGCTGCGGTCCGCCGGGTCCGCGGCAGTTAAATCGGTGCGGTCCAGGCGAAGCCGGTCGACGAAGAACAGGTCGGTCGGGCCGACGGTGACATCCGCCCGGCCCGGTGCCAGCCCGAGCGCGCCGGAATCGGACTGCGGCGCGGCGTCGTCCGGGCACACCCGCGCGGGAACCGGTGCGCCGGAGCGCAGCTCGTCCGCGGTGGCGGTGACCGAGGTCTGGCGGATCTGCCCGTCGACGGTGATCGTCGGTCCGAGCGCGCAGGGGACGGTGATCTCTCGGTCCAGTGGTGCGGGGGCCGGGTAGCCGGGGCCGAGCACCTCGACCTCGGCCAGACCGGGCGGTTGCGAGAGTACGAAGCCGAGCGCGGTCTGGTCGAGCACCGGCCGCCAGGATTGCAGACTGAGTTCGATGCGATCGGTCACGGTGGGGTGCAGCGAGATCCGGCGCGGGGTGCCGGGGTCGCCCGGTTCCAGTTCCCGCACCTGCGGTCCGTCGCCCAGGTTCACCACCACGGCGGTGGGCGTGGCCGGGAGTCCACCCAGCGGCGGCGTCAGGTCGAGGCCCGTCACCAGCGCGGGTTCGGGAAGTTCGAGTGTCAGTGTGGGTTTCGGGCCGGTCAGCGCGCGCACCGAGTCCTCCGGCGCGGTCCAGCTGGTACGCGGATCGCCGTCCGTCGCCGCGAACGCCGCTCCGCGCAGGTCCCCCACGTCGGCCTGGCCGCGGGCGACCGGCCGGTCGGGGTCGGTGAGCAGCGCCTCCAGCGCCGGGCCCTGTCGAGTGCGGACGGTCAGTTCGGGTGTCACCGACATCGGCTCCGGCACCGAGAGGGTGCGCTGGAACGTGCCGGGCTCCTCCGGTGCCAAGGCCAGTCCCTTGCTGCAGCGCACCCGGTTCGGCGAATCGAAACAGCCACTGCGACCGGGGAATTCCTGCCCGAGGTCCCAGCCGCGCACTTGTGCTCCGGGCTGCGTCGGCGGCAGCACGGTCCGGTGCCGGATGTCGACGCGGACCGGCTGGTCGCGCACGGAGTAGTCGTCCAGTGTCAGCTCGCTGATGCCGAACTGCCCGCCGCGCTTGCCGGTTTCGGTGCGGACGGCGGTGATGGTGACCCAGGTGGTCTTGCCCGCGGGCAGCGAAACCGACACCGGCGTACCGGGTTCGGGAATCCTGGTCGTCACGGTGCCGTTCGCCGTGCGTACCTCCACCCATTTCACCGGGTCGCCGATGGCGGCCGCGCTGGTGCTGAAGGTGAGCTGCCCGGCCTTGACCGGCTGGTCCAGCTCGAGCCGGAGCCACTGGCCCAGTGCGTGTTCGGTGCCGTTGCTGACCCAGGCGGTCGCCGGATCGCCGTCGACGGCGGCGGCGGTCGAGCTACCCGGCGCGGCACCGCCGAGTTGCGTGGCATCGGCGGCGGAGCTGGACGCCGTGACGGTCGCCCCCGACCACTCCCCGCGCACCGGTTCCGCGCCGTCGACCGGGTAGTCGGGCACCAGGTTGTGCGTGCGGCGGGCGTCGCCGGGCGCGCGCAGCGCCGAATTGTGGTTGTCCACCCGGCCGAAGTCGGCCTCGCGATCCATCGGGGTGTCGGTGACGGTCAGCGGTCCGATCGGCAGCCCCGCCCGCACCGCGTCGGCGGCGAGCAAAGCCGGGGTATCGGCCGTGCCGGGATCGCGGCGCAGACGTTCGAGCACCTCGGGCCCGCCTTGGACGACCGGCATCGTATCGAGCGGCACCGTGTACGCACCCGGGAACGATTGCGGCGCACCGGCTCCGCTGCGCACTTCGGCAGGCGTGCCCGGCGCCGGAGCGCCCACGCGATAGATCTCGACCGCCGGGTAAGCGGGGCGCAGATCGCCGTCGGCGACGAGATCTTCGGCGATGACCGCAGATTCGATCGGTGCGCCGAATTCGGCGACCTTGGTCAAGCCCGGCGAACCCTCGATCGCCCGGTGCGCCAGCATCGGCCGGGTCGAGCGCGAGGTCTCGGCGTCGAGGTCGTTGCGCAGCACCAGGATTCCGATGCCCTGTCCGGCCAGTGTGCGGGCCAGGCCGGTGGACGGCCTGCCGTCGGCGATCAGTCGCTGCACCGAATCCATGGCGCGGATGGTGCCCGGCGGGTTCAGCGGCACCGAGTCCCGGACCGCCCACGGCGTGCTCGCCAAGGCCTGCAACGGTTCGTCCCGGGTCAGCCCCCAGACCTGGCTGCCGAACGGCGCACCGGGCACGACCAGCGCTCGGGTGTCGGCGGCGTTGTCGTGCAACCACTGCGCGGTCTGCTCCCAGTACGCGGGCACCCGGTCGTAGGCGCCGCGCGGTGCCAGCCGGCCGGTCCAGGCCAGCGACGTGGCCAGGGTCAGCGCGGTCAGCACCAGGGCGGCGACGGCGACCACCCGGTCCCGCTCGGGATGGGCGAACGCGCTGCGCCACACCGGCATCGGCACCGAGGCCGGCAGCGGCACCCGGGCCAGCAGCTGGGCGAGGCCGAGTACCAAGGGAATTCGGATCAGCGGCTCGAGTTTGTGTACGTTGCGCAGCGGCGCGCCGCCGGAGTCCAGGAACAGCCGCACCGATTCGGCGAACGGACCGCCCAGCTCACCGACGTAGCCCGCGCAGATGCCGACCAGGCCGACGCAGAGGATGAGCGCGAGCCGTCCCCGGTACGGCATGGACCGCAGGGCAAGCCCGGCCATGCCCGCCGCGGCGAGCAGCCCGGTGGCGAGTACCGCGGCAGGCTGGGTCACCAGGACCGCGCCCGCGATGCGTTCCGGCGAGACGAACGGCGTCCAGCTGTCCGTGCCGCGCAACACCTCGGCGAGCGAGGCCCATTGCGTTGTCACGCCGGAGGATTCGATGTAGTCCAGGAACGGCGGGCTCACCTTGCCCAGCAGGAGCAACGGCACCGCCCACCAGAACGTGGCGAGCACCAGCAGCGGCACCCAGGCTCGGGTGAACCGCCACCATTCGCGATTGGGCCGGTAGGAACCCCACCAGAGCAGCGCGGGCAGGAACGCGGCGACCGTCGCGACCGCGTTGACCGACCCCATCAGGGCCAGCGCGAGCGCGCTGCCCGCGGGGGAGACGGCCCCGCCGCGCCGCCGGGCGCGACCGCGGAGCCCGAGGGCGGCCGGCGCGAGCAGCACCCACGGGGCCAGCATCATCGGCAGGGTTTCGGAGGAGATCGAGCCCAGCGTCGTGAGCACGCGCGGCGAGAGCGCGAAGGCGAGCGCCGCGACGATCCGGGAGCCGCGAGTGCCGATGCCGAGGGTCTCGCACAGCCGGACGATGCCCCAGAATCCGGCGAGCAGCAGCAGCGCCCACCAGATCCGCTGGGTCGCCCAGGCCGGCACGCCGAGCGCATGTCCGGCCGAGAAGAAGGCGCCGTGCGGGAAGAAGTACCCGTACGCCTGGTTCTGCACCTGGCCCATCGGAGCCTGGCTGCTCCACAGATGGCTGGCGCGTTCGAGGAAACCCAGCGGGTTCTGCGCCAGGTCGTATTTGGTGTCCGCGACCGTGCGCCCGGGAGCCTGCAGAAAGGTCAGCAGAAACGCGGCGAGAACGGTTCCGGCGAACCAGCGTCTACCCAGCGGCGCAGTACTGTGCCGCCGCGACGCCGCGGCCGGTGCGAGCGAGTCGGCGGTTAGGGCCGAGGTCAGCGACTGCCGTACTCGACGTTGTTCAGCAGCGACGAATCCTTGTCGCCGCTGCGGTCGATGTCCGGACGCGTGTTCTGCTGCACCGCAACGGTCACGAGGAGCACCGCGATCACACCGAGCACGGCGCCGCCGACAGCACTCGCAACACCAGGAACAGCAAACTTCATTGCGGCACTCCAATACATCGATGCAGGCACATTCCCGGTCAACCTAGCAGCCCGCTCGCCGATTCGGTGCGTTCAGCCCGTCGATTCCCCGGTGATAGTCGATGGGTATCGCCGTGTGCGGCGCCGTTGCGCGGTCAGTGGGCGGGGATCGCGCAGTGCAGGCTGCCGAGCAACGTGCGGAGTTTGGCGGTGGTCTCGTCGAGTTCGGCCTTGGGGTCCGAGGCGGCGACGATGCCGCCGCCGGCGTAGGCGTGCACCGTGCGGCCGTCCGCGGACAGTTCCGCGCAGCGGATCGCCACCACCCAGGAGCCGTCGCCGTGCGCGTCGCACCAGCCGACCGCGCCGCCGTAGAAACCGCGGTCCTCTTCGAGGCCGGCGATGGTCTCGAGCGCCAGGTCGGTCGGTGTGCCGCAGAGGGCGGGCGTCGGATGCAGCAGCAGGGCCAGCTCGAGCGCAGTGGTCGCGGGGTCGCGCAGCGTGCCGCTGATCGGCGTGGCGAGGTGCCAGACCTCGTGGGTTCTGACCAGTTCCGGGCCGTCGGGAATGGACAACTCGGCGCAGACCGGTCCCAACCGGTCCCGGATCCAGTCGATGACGAACGCGTGCTCGTCCCGGTTCTTGCCGCTGGCCAGCAGGTCGCGCGCCTGGGCGGCGTCGGCGTCCGGATCGGCCAGGCGGGGCACGGTGCCCGCCAGCGGATGCAGGGTGACGGTCCGGCCGCGGCGCTCGATCAGCACTTCGGGGGTCGCGCCGACCAGCGTCGCGCCCGTGCGCCCGGCCGCGCTCAGGTCGACCGCGAACACGTTCGCGTGCGGATGGCGCGCGAGCAGATGCGCGGCGACCACCTCGGGGTCCAGCGCCGACGCCGCCTCGGCGAGGATGGAGCGGGCCGCGACCACCTTGCGCAACGGCTGCGCCGGATCGCCGAGCTGCTCGACCAGCTTCGTCACTCGCGCGATATGTTCAGCGGCACTGGGGATTTCGGTGAGGAACTGGACCGCGGGCAGCTCCGGCAACGCCGCGGGCCGCCACGGTCCCGCCGTGTGCTCGGCCTGTTCCGGCACGGTCAGCGCGGCCGGTTCGCGCGGATCGAACGGCAGCGCGCCGACGATCAGATCGGCACTGCCCGCACGCAACGCGGCGACCGCGCGTTCGGGTTCGCGGAAAGCGATCCGGCTACCGGTAGCCCGGACCACCCCGCCGGGCTGAGCAAGCAGGAATCCGTCCATAGTCTTTCGACCCTAACCCCGCTCGGGCAGCCGCAGCGGCCCGCGTGACGGCATTCACGGCCGCACCGCGCCCGCGCTCCAGACCCGTATGCGCGCAGCGACTTCCGTGCCCGCGAGCGGGTCAGCGGGATTTGGCCGCGGGCTCCTTGCCGGGCGGAACCATGAGGACCGGACGGTGGCAATGCTTGAGCACGGCGTCGGCCACGCTGCTGTGCATCAGCGCGCGGATGCCGGTGGCGCCCCTGGTGCCCGCGACGATGATGTCCACGTCGAGATCGTCGGCGCATTCCACGATCGCGTTCCAGATGGTCGTCGTGCATTCGGCGGTGCGCGCCTCGGCATTGAGCCCGGCGAGCTTGGCCAGGCGCACGCCCTCGGTATTGATGGTGCGCGCGTCGACGTAGGCGACGTCCTCGACTTCCTCGTCGGGCACCCATTCGGGCTGCATCACCCCCGACAGCCCGGAGAGGCGGGCGGCTTGGCGCACCATCGGCTCCCACGCGGTCAGCACGATGGCTCTGTCCGCGCTGAGGAATCGCCCCGCGTATTCGATGGCGCGCTTGGCGTTTTCGGAACCGTCGTAGGCAATGAGCATCAGATCGCACGGCACGATGGACCTCCTGGTGGGAGTCTCCCGGCTACAGGTCAAGGTTACCGTGGGAAACGCGCGTTCACCTGCTGGCGCGCGGGATCGGACCTGCCACTCGGAAAGGGTCCGGCGGCCCACCCCACCGTGCCGTAACGGCGCTCGAACAGTACCGTTGACCGTCATGCGGAAGACGCCCCTGCTCGTGTTCGTCGTGCTGGCCGCCGTGGCGACGGCCTGCTCGAGCGGCGGCGACGGCAGTCCCACGCCGTCGCGCGCGGTCATCCCCGAGACGGCCACGCAGCCGAGCTCCACCCCGAAGCCGGACTGCACCGCGGGCTACCTCGCGCAGTTCACGCTGCGGCAGAAGCTGGCGCAGCTGTTGACGGTCGGTGTCGCCGACCGCGCCGATGCCGCGAACGTGGTGCAATCCGAGCAGGTCGGCGGCATCTTCATCGGCGGCTGGACCGATCCGTCGCTGCTCGGTGCGGGGCAGATCGAGCAGGTCAAACAGGCGGCGAAGGTGCCGCTGATGGTCACCATCGACGAAGAAGGCGGGCGGGTCTCCCGTGTCCGCTACCTGATCGGTCCCGCGCCGTCGGCCAGGACGACGGCGCAGAGCGTCACACCCGAGCAGTTCTACGAAGCGACGCTGACCCGGGGTCGCGCGTTGAAAGACATCGGCATCACGGTGAATTTCGCACCGGATGTGGATGTGAGCGCGCAGCCCGACGATTCCGTCATCGGCGACCGCTCCTTCTCCGACGACCCCGCGGTGGTCACCCGCTACGCCGATGCCTACATCCGCGCCATGCGTGAGGTCGGGGTCGGCACGGTCATGAAGCACTTCCCCGGCCACGGCTCCGGCTCCGGCGATTCGCATCGCGGCGCGGTCCGCACGCCGCCGCTGGACAGCCTGCGCACCGTCGATCTCGTCCCGTACCGGGACCTCATCGGTTCCGGTGCCGGGGTGATGGTCGGCCACCTGGACGTGCCGGGTCTCACCACGCCGGACGTGCCCGCCAGCATCAGCCCCGAGGCGATGGCGCTGCTGCGGGAGGGAACCGGCTACGGCGCCGCGCCGTTCCAGGGCCCGATCTTCACCGACGATCTCAGCGGCATGGCGGCGATCACCGACCGGCTGTCCATCGAGGACGCGGTGGAAGCCGCGCTGGTCGCCGGGGCGGACAACGCCCTGTGGATCAGTACGGACGCGGTCTCGACGGTGCTAGACCACCTCGAGGAAGCCGTGGCGGCGGGACGGTTGCCCGCGGCGCAGGTGAACGCTTCGGTGTTGCGGATGGCGGCGTTCAAAGGTGTGCTGCCGCGCTGCTGAGTGCGCGCGGCGGCATTGGTTCCGCGACTGGGGAGCAAATCCGACCCGCGGAACTTACCTTGGAGTAATATATGAGATTCACCATTGGTAGGAGAGCGGATGGCGGGCGGAACGAAGCGACTTCCTCGGGCGGTTCGTGAGCAGCAGATGCTCGACGCCGCCGTCGAGGTGTTCTCGCGGAAAGGCTTCCACGATACGTCGATGGACGCCATAGCCGCCGAGGCGAAGATATCGAAACCGATGCTGTATCTCTACTACGGCTCCAAGGACGAACTCTTCCGCGCCTGCATCCAGCGCGAGGGCCTGCGCTTCATCGAATCGGTGGTGCCCGCGGGTAACCCGCAGCTGTCCCCGCACGAGCAGGTGCGGGTCGCGCTGGAGGGCTTCCTCGGCTACGTCGACCGCAACCGCCGCTCGTGGCAGGTGCTCTACCGGCAGGCCATCGGCCAGCAGGCGTTCGCCTCGGAGATCGAGAACGCCCGCGAGCGGTTCATCGAGCTGACCGCCAAACTGCTCGAATCCAGCGCCAAACATCCGGAGCCGGGCACCAACTTCGACGTCGTCGCGGTCGCGGTGATCGGCGCGGGCGAGGCCATCGCCGACCGGGTGGCCAGCGGCCGGATCGAGGTCAGCGAGGCCGTCGATCTGCTCGACGATCTCGCCTGGCGTGGTCTGGCCGGGCGCAAGAAGACGGAATAGCGGCACCGCGGCGGGTGTACGGACGGGTAACCGGCGTGTAGCGGTTGCCGCGTCGCGGGCGGCCTGTCAGAGTGCGGGGGTTCAACAGGCACAGACCGGCTCCGACGAACGAGCCGGGAGGAAACGGGGCGGAATTTGTTCGGGTTGCTCAGGCCGTGTGCGCACGGGGCGGCGAAGTACGGCATCGATGCGGCACAGTGGCGCAGCCATCTGTGCGGACTGTGTCTGGGGTTACGGGACGAGCACGGCCAATTGGCCCGTGCCACAACCAATGTCGACGCCATCGTGCTGAGCGTGCTCACCGAGGCGCAGGCCGGCGGTGCGGTGCAGCGCACCGCGGCCGGGCGGTGTGCGCTGCGCGGCATGCAGCGGGCGTCGGTCGCGTCGGCGAGTTCGCCCGGGGTGCGGCTGGCCACCACCGCGTCACTGTTGCTGGCCTCGGCCAAGATTCACGATCATGTGGCCGACGGCGACGCCGGCGTGCTGGCCCGCGCGCCGCTCGCGCAAGCCGCGACCCGCTGGGCCGGGCAGGCGCGGCTGAGTGCGCAGCAGATCGGCCTGGATGTGGCACCGCTCGTCGCCGCGCTCGGCGCGCAGTCGCGGCTGGAGCGGGCGGCCCAGGAACTCGCGGTGGTCGATCGCACCGACGCGCTCACCTCGCTGACCATCCCCACCCAGCTGTGCGCGTCCGAATTCTTCGCCCACACCGCGGTTTTGGCCGAGCGGCCGGAGAATGTCGACGCGCTGCGCGCGGCCGGCTGGCAGTTCGGCCGGATCGCGCACCTGGCCGACGCGGTTCAGGACTACGAGCAGGACCTGGCACGCGGGCGATTCAATCCGCTCGCGGCAACCGGCACCACCATGCCGCAGGCCTACGACCTGCTGCGGGAATCGGATGCGCGACTGCGGGAATCGGTGGCCGATGCCGAACTCGACCAGGTGCCCACCGTGCGCTGGATGCTGCTCGATCCGCTGACTTCGGTGCTGCGCAAGCTCACTCGCGGTATCGGCGCGGCGGTCGCGCACAACTGCGCCGTCACGCCCGAAGACGCGGCCGCGGTGCCCCGGGCGCAGCGCACCGGTCATCGTCCGCCGACCCGGCGGCCGGGTATCGGCGAGTCGCTCACGCTGATTCTCGGGGCCTACTGCACCGGTTACGCCTGCTGTGCCGACCACACCCAGCCGTGCACCGGCGAACGCAAGGACGCCTGGATCAAGAACTGCGATTGCAGCGGCTGCAGCGACGGTGGTTGCGGTGGCTGCTGTGAATCCGACTGCTGCGGTTGCGACTGTTGCGGTTGCGATTGCAGCTGCTGAACGGTTCTGCGGTGCAACGCTTTACGTGTTGCGTGCGCGAACCGAACGGCCCGGCAAACGAACTGCGCCGCACCCCTCGAAAGAGGTGCGGCGCAGTGGCTTTCGTCCGTCAGCGCAGCGTCGCGGTGAGGTGCGGGTAGCCCTTCTTCGGGTTGCGCAGCGCCAGATCCCAACCGCCTTCGACCTGGTCGGTGTACACATTGACCTTGGCGGGCAACAGGATCGGCTTGCCGAACTTCACCGTGTAGGTGGCCTTCGCGGGCACCCGGCCCTCGATCTCGCCGAGCAGGTGCGCGGCCGACCACATGCCGTGCGCGATCGGCCGGGCGAAGCCGAGCGCCTTGGCGCCGAGCTTCGACACGTGGATCGGGTTGTGGTCGCCCGACGCGGCCGCGTACTGGGTGATCGTCTTCTGATCGATCTTCCACACGCGTGGCGTCGGCGGGGCCGCCTCCTCCGGTTTGGGTTCGGGCTTCGGCCCACCCGAGAGGGAGGTGCGCTGCTGGTGCAGGAACGTGGTGACCTGACGCCACACCAGTTCCCGGCCGACGCTGATCTCGCTGATCGCGTCGACCAGCAGCCCCTTCGGGTGCTCGCGCAGATTCTCGATGTGCGACCGGATGTCCAGCGGCTCGCTCACCGAGATGTCGCGCGTCCGCTCGATCACGTTCTCCGCGTGCACCGCGCCCACCGCGACGAACGGGAAGTCGCGCTGCACCACCAGCTGCATCACGATCGGGAAGGTGAGGATGAAGGGGTAGGTCAGCGGCAGCGCGTCGCCGAACCGCAGCCCCGTCGCCCGGCAGTAGGCGGCCAGGTGCTCCGGATCCACCTGCAGTCCGTCCAGCTGGATCGCCCGATCCGGCAGCGCCGACTTGCGCGCCGAGACCAGCGGCAGCGGCACCGCGCCCAGCGCGGCCTTGAGGTAGAGCGGGCCGTTCTTGGGCGGTTCCGTCAGCGTGATCATCTGGGTCATCATGCTCCGATCAGGCTCTGCCCGCAGACCCGAACGATGTTGCCGGTTACCGCGTTCGACGCCGGGCTGGCGAAGTAGGCGATGGTCTCGGCGACGTCGACCGTCTGGCCGCCCTGCAGCAGCGAACTCATCAGGCGGCCCGCCTCGCGGGTGGTCAGCGGGATGGCGGCGGTCATCGCGGTCTCGATGAAGCCGGGCGCCACCGCGTTGATGGTGATGCCCTTCTCGGCCAGCTTCGGGGCCTCGGCGTTGACCATGCCGATGACGCCGGCCTTGGACGCGCCGTAGTTGGTCTGGCCGCGGTTGCCCGCGATGCCCGCGATGGAGGACACGTCGATCACGCGGCCGCCGTCCTTCAGCGCGCCGCGCGCCACCAGGCCCTCGGTGATCCGGTGCGGCGCAGCCAGATTCACGTTGAGCACCGAGTTCCAGCGGCCCTCGTCCATGTTGGCGAGCAGCTTGTCCCGGGTGATGCCGGCGTTGTGCACCACGATGTCGATGCCGCCGAAGCGCTCGGTGGCGAACTCGGCCAGCTTCTCCGCGGCGTCGGGCGAGGTGACGTCGAGCGCGAGCGCGGTGCCGCCGACCTTGTTCGCGGTCTGCGAGAGCGCCTCACCGGCGGCCGGGATATCGGCGACGATCACGGTCGCGCCGTCGCGGGCGAACACCTCGGCGATGGTCGCGCCGATGCCGCGCGCGGCACCGGTGACCACGGCGACCTTGCCGTCGAGCGGGCGGTCCCAGCTGGCGGGCGCGGTGGCGTCGTCCTTACCGACCCGGATCACCTGGCCGTCGACGAAGGCCGACTTGGCCGAGAGCAGGAAGCGCAGGGTCGACTCCAGGCCGGTCGCGCCGGTCGACGCCTCGGGGTGCAGGTAGACCAGCTGTGCGGTGGCGCCGCGCAGCAGTTCCTTGGCCACCGAGCGGGTGAAGCCCTCGAGCGCGCGCTGGGCGATCTGCTCGTCCACCGACGCGGCCAGCTCCGGGGTGGTGCCGATGACCACGATGCGGCCGGACGCCGCGATGCTGCGCATGGCGGGCTGGAAGAACTCGAACAGCTGCGAGAGGTCTTCGATCGAGCCGATGCCGGTCGCGTCGAACACCAGCGCGCCGTACTTGGTGCCCGCGCTCGCCGCATCGGCGAAGGTGTAGTCCGTCAACAGGGTGCGCAGCGGTTCGGCGACCCGGCCCTTGCCACCGAGCAGCACCGGGCCCGGGAGCGCGGGCTCGCCCTGCTTGTAGCGACGCAGATGCTCCGGCTGCGGCAGCCCGAGCTTGCTCGCCAGGAACTGACCCGGGGAGGAGTGTACGAACGATCCGTAGAGGTTGGGCGCACCCTTGCTCTTGCTGGCTGCCACGGTCCCTGCCTTTTCTGTGTGGTCGGCGGCGTGCACGGTCCCTGCCAAGCTACCGCCGCCGGGGACTGTCGCTCACGCCGCGATTCTGTACTCGGGTCTGCCGTTTCCCCGGCATTCGGTCTGCTCACGCACATTTGCGGGGGTACGGTGTCGACAACAAACTTACTCCAGAGTAAGTTTAATGTAAACCAATCGCGACGGGGCGCCGATCTGTGGAGAACTTCCACGCGGACTCCGGAGCGCCGGACATCCCCAACGAGACCTGGAGACTCGAGTGACAACCAAATCCCGTTCGGCGAAGAGCACCGCCAAGACCGGTAAGACCGCCCGCCCGGTCGCGATCGTGGGCGGCAACCGGATTCCGTTCGCTCGCTCCGACAAGGCCTACGCGCACGCGTCCAACCAGGACATGTTCACCGCCGCGCTGGACGGCCTGGTCAGCCGCTTCGGCCTGCAGGGCGAGCGGCTCGGCATGGTCGCCGGCGGCGCCGTGCTCAAGCGGGTCGGCGAACACGGCATGATTCGCGAGAGCGTGCTCGGCAGCACGCTCAGCCCGTACACCCCCGCGCACGACCTGCAGCTCGCCTGCGGCACCGGCCTGCAGGCCGTGGTCACCGTCGGCGACGCGATCGCGGCGGGCCGGATCGAGGCGGGCGTCGGTGGCGGCACCGATACCACCTCGGACGCGCCGATCGGGGTCAGCGAGGGCATGCGTGAGTGGATGCTCGACGCCAACCGCGCCAAGTCCAACAAGGACCGGCTCAAGCTGGTCGGCCAGCTGCGCCCGAGCATGCTGGGCATCGAGATCCCGCGCAACGCCGAGCCGCGCACCGGGCTGTCCATGGGCGAGCACGCCGCCATCACCGCCAAGGAATTCGGCATCGCCCGCGAGGCGCAGGACGAACTCGCCTACCTCTCGCACAAGAACATGGCGGCCGCCTACGACCGCGGTTTCTTCGACGACCTGGTCACCCCGTTCCTCGGCCTGACCCGCGACGACAACCTGCGCCCCGGCTCGACCATCGAGAAGCTCGCCACCCTCAAGCCGGTCTTCGGCGTGAAGGCGGGCGACGCCACCATGACCGCGGGTAACTCGACCCCGCTCACCGACGGCGCCTCCGCTGTGCTGCTCTCCAGCGAGGAGTGGGCCGCCGAGCGCAAGCTGCCGGTGCTCGCGCACCTGGTGGACAGCGAGGTCGCGGCGGTCGACTACATCCACGGTCCCGACGGCCTGCTGATGGCGCCCACCTACGCGGTGCCGCGCCTGCTCGCCCGCAACGGCCTGACCCTGCAGGACTTCGACTACTACGAGATCCACGAGGCGTTCGCCTCCGTGGTGCTGGCGACGCTGGCGGCGTGGGAATCCGACGCCTACTGCAAGGAGCGGCTCGGCCTCGACGGCGCGCTCGGCTCGATCGACCGCAGCAAGCTCAACGTCAACGGTTCGTCGCTGGCGGCCGGGCACCCGTTCGCCGCGACCGGCGGCCGCATCGTGGCCTCGACCGCGAAGATGCTGGCGGAGAAGGGCTCCGGCCGCGCGCTGATCTCCATCTGTGCCGCGGGCGGCCAGGGCGTGGTCGCCATCGTCGAGCGGTAAGGCTCGCGAAACAGGAAGTGCCAGATGGTGTCCGGCCGTGCGGCCGGACACCATCTGTGTTCAGCGCACCAAACTCGTTCGGGCGGCGGCGAATCGGACCAGCGCGGGCGCGACGCGACCGAAGACGTACTGCAGGCGGGCTTCCGGAGTTACCGGGACCACGTCGCGCTGCTGGCGCACCGCCCGCACGATCTGATCGGCCACCTTGGCGGGCTTGTATCCGCGCAACCGGTACAGCCGGTCGTAGCGTTGCTGCCTGCGCTGCTCTTCCGCGGCCGACACACCGGACATCCTGGTGTTGCGGACGATATCGGTGTGCACGATGCCGGGGCAGATGGTGCTGACACCGATTCCGCTGCCCGCCAATTCGGCACGCAGACAGTCGGAGAACATGAAAACCGCTGCCTTGCTGGTGGAATAGGCGCTGAAGGCCTGCTGCGGGGTGTAGGCCGCCATGCTGGACAGGTTGACGATGTGCCCGCCCGCCCCGCGCTCGGCCATCGCGCCGGCAAAAGCCCGGCAGCCGTTGACGACGCCGTGCAGATTCACCGCGAGCACGCGGTCGAACTCGGCCGACGGAGTGTCCAGGAAGCGCCCGGCCTGCCCGATGCCCGCGTTGTTGATCAGGACGTCGGGCACGCCGTGTTCGCGCAGCACCGAGTCGGCGTGCTTGCGCACCGCCGATTCGTCGGAGACATCCAGTTCATAGGCGTGTCCCTGCCCACCCGCCTGGGCGATCAGCGCCACGGTCGCCTCCGCCGCGATGTCGTTGACATCGGAGACCACGATTTCCGCGCCCGCCCGGGCGAACGCCAGCGCGGTCGCCCGGCCGATACCGCTGCCGCCGCCGGTGATCACCACGAGCTGATCCTCGAAGGGCTTGCGCGGCACGCCGATTCGGGACCGGCGCAGGGTGCGCGCCGGCGGCGCACCGGTGACCGTGTCGATCAATTCGACGGTGGCCGCGGCGAGCAGCCGCGGATGCGAGAACGGCAGCCAGTGCCCGCCTTTCACCACGCGCAGCCAGACCTGCTCGGCCCAGCGGTCCTCGTCGGCGTAACTCGATTGCCGCACCGCCGGATCGCGGGTGCCGACGATGATCTGGGTGGGCACCGAGGTGAACTGCTCGCGGTTCCGAAACGGGTTCGCGGCCCAGGTGGAGCGGTAGATACGCAGCCCGTTCGCCATGTCCGTGGTGAAGCTCGGCGCCAGATGGATCTGTTCCGGCGCGGCGCCCTCGGCGGCGGAAAGCGCGGCGCGCCAGCGCTCTTCGCTCATCCCGAGCTTGATCGCGGCCTGCGGGAGCACCGGCAGCGCCAGGAAGGTCGAGTAGGCGAAGGAACCGAGTTGCGCCAGCGGCAGCGCGATATTGCGCGGTGTCGGCCGGGCCAGGCGCCGCCGCGCCCACTGGGCGACGTGCGCGATATGCGGTCCGGACACCGACGTGAACGAGGCGATCAAACGTTGCGCGTCGGGGCCGCAGACGATTTCCCAGGTCGCGACGCTGCCCCAGTCGTGGGCGAGCACGTGCACGGGCGCGCCGTTGCCGAGGGCCTCGATCACCGCGACGTAGTCCGCCGCCAGGTTCGTCGTCGAGATGGCTTTACTGCCAGGCGGGTTGGTCGACGCGCCGTGCCCGCGGTTGTCCACACGCAACACGCGGAATCGTTCGGTCAGTTCCGGCACCACGCTGTCCCACAGCCGATGCGAGTCCGGCCAGCCGTGCAACAGCAGCACCGTCGGGCCGTCCGGATTGCCCTGCTCGTACACGGCGATATCGACCTCGCCGTTGCGCACCACATGCTTTTCGGCCATGGATTCACCCCACTATCCGGGCCGCGAGCCCCGCGGTCCGTGGACGTAGTTGTCCGCCTCATTCTGTCTGAGACGGTGCGATTCGGGTAGTCCCCGGTTGCCGCGATGCAGGGCTGTGTGCTGCTGTGAGGTTTGTCATGAATGTCCGTCGCGATTCGAGTCGCATTTCGCTGTAATAATTCAACGATTTAATAGCTACTAGCAGGCAACTTTCGTGTTACAGCTTTAATTCGGTTGCTGACGATCGGTCACATTCGTTCTTGCGGTGGGGCTGATCTGTGTGTTTACCTGCACGTCACCTACTGTGCTAGCGGTATCCGGTGATGAAACGTGCGTTTTGTCACCGCGCGACGAACACGCAGCTACTGAAAAGACATCTCTTCGCTCAACGAATTGTTCGACTCGAGCAAGCAGAGAGGAAGGCTGAACAGCTGATGCGAATCGGTATGGCGCTGCGCGCCACCGCGCTGGCCCTGACGGCCGCGGTGGGTCTCGGACTCGCCGCCGCGGCCCCGGCGGGGGCGGCCGGTGACCTGGACCGCTACCTGGATCTACCGCTGGTGAATCGGGACGCGGCGAGCGGACCCGGCGGAGTCAACCCGGAACTGCCCTACGACGCAGCCGAATTGCGCGGCCTGCTCGACGAGGCGCGGGCCCAGGGTGTCGCGCCGACCCGGTACGCCGCGCTGCTCTATCAGTATTGGCTCGTCGACGTGACCGGCAAAGCGGGCATCGACCTGAGGTCCTGGGATCCGCGCGCGGGCGTGGAAGCCAACCGCGCCAACCTGATCAAGTCCTATCGCTACTACGAAGACCTGCAGCTGAACCATCGTGAGCTGCAATGGGCGGGCATGGGTGGCCAGGTCGGCGCCGACTTCGGCGGCGGGCTGGTCGATTTCGAGCTGATGGGCAACATCTACAGCCTGCCCGGCCTGTCCGAATCCGCGCGCGGCATCCTGGCCGCGGTCGAGCAGGCCGCGGGACCGCAAGCGGTGGCGCAACTTCCGAGCGGCCTGCGCGCACTCGCCGCGGCCGGTCCGCAGATCACCCCGGCGGACCTGCATTACCTCATCGGGATGATCCTGGTGATGCAGAAGAACATATTCTCGGATCTGATGCCGATGCACGACGCGTACGTCACCGAGGGGCTACCGGCGCTGGAAGAGTTCCACGCGGCCGGGCTGTTCGACGGCGACGTGCTGGGCGCCTGGCGGGACGTGGCCTCCGGCGACCAGGATCGGATCGCCGCGGGCAACGCGGCACTGCTGCGTCGCGAACAGTATTGGGCCATCCGCGATCAGTGGGACGAGACGCGCAACTACAAGGGTGTGGTCGGCGAAGCGATCACCTACGTCAGCGGCGCGGCGGGATCGCCGTCGGTCGCGGGTGTCGCGCCACCTCGGGAATTCCACCCCGTGCGCATCCCGGTCACGATGGCCGACGGACGTCCAGGGTTGTTGACTTTGCCGCTGCCGGACTGGAATTGGTCGGAATTCGACGCGCGATGGGATTACATCACCACCGAGTTGCTGCCCAAGTACAAGTTCCAGGTCGAGAACAACTGGCCCGCGCTGGAAGCCGTGATGCGCACCCCCTACGAGGTGCAGATGGAATCGCATCGTCCGCTGTTCAACATCCCGCAGCTGCTGGACTCGGCGGCGCGGCAGCTCCAGGTGACCCCGACCGAGACGATGGCGGTGCGCTGAGATGAAACGATTGACCGTGGCCGTCGCGACGGCCGCCGCCCTGTTGCTGTCCGCCGCAACCGCGGCGGCCGAACAGGGCCCGCAGGGCACGCCCGGACTGGACAAGGTCTTCAACGGCTTCGTCGTCGGGCAGATCCAAAACGCCCAACCGGTTCCACCGGACCAGGCGTTCCAGGCGCTGCTCGCCAACGACCCGTTCTACGAGGAACCGCCGCTGACCGGCGCCGAGCAGCCGGGCACGCTGCTCAAGGCGAAGAAGGTCGACGTGATGTTCCTCGGCATCACCCCGCCCGATATCGAGGCGTACAAGCTGATGTACGTGACCACCGGCATCGACGGCGTCACCCCGATGATCAGCACCGGCATCCTGATGATCCCGAATCACGGTGTGCCGGTGGGGGAGAAGAAGGTCGTCTCCTACCAGGAGGCCAACGACAGCGTCGGCTGGTCCTGCCACCCCAGTACGCAGTGGACCGGCGGTGATCCGCTGGACGGCTCGTCGTGGTCGGCGCTCGGTCCGCTGGCGTTGATGTTCGACAAGGGTTACGCGGTGATGATCTCCGACGTGGGCAACGACGGAGATCGCAAGCCGCACGGGGTCTTCGCGGGCAAGTTCGCCGCGCACGCCCAACTCGACGGCGTCCGTGCGGCTTTGGGCTACCAGGAAGCCGGATTGAATCCGAAGGCGCCGATTTCGCTGTTCGGCATCGCGGGCGGCGGGGTCGGGGCGGCGTTCTCCGCCGAGTTGCAGCCGACCTACGCGCCCGAACTCGACGTGAAAACCGCTGTGCTGGAAGGCATGGTCGTCAACCCGCGCAACTTCATGCGGGTCGCCGACGGTTCGGTGGGGTCGGGTTTCGCGCTGGCGACCCTGCTCGGACTGGAGCCCGCGTACCCGGAGATGCGGGTGAACGAGAAGCTGAACCCGGCGGGTGTCGCGCTGGCCGACGCGTTCCGCACGCAGTGCCAGACGCCCGCGTACTTCGGGCTGCCCTTCCTGCCGCTCAACACGCTGTTCAACTCGGGGCTCAGCCCCGCCGACGAGCCCGCGTTCCAGCACGCGTTCGAGGAGAACATCCTCGGCCGTGCCGGAACGCCGAAGGCCAAGGTGGCCATCACCTCCTGTGCCGCCGACGACTCACCCATGTCGCTCGTGCCGGCCAAGGACTCGCGGGAACTGGCCGACATCTATCGGGCGGGTGGCGCCGACGTCGTCTACCAGCCGACCGATTGCAGCATGACCCGGATGCTCACCGACATCTACGGCTGGGGCACCGACCTGTTCGGCATGCAGACAATCGACTGGATCGACCGTAATTTCGACTGAAAAGGACTGACCGCCATGGCATTTCTCTACGGACTCAACTATCTGTTCTGGTACGGCCCGCTGGCGGTCGCCAAGCTGATGGCCCAGGCCGCCGGCTTCTGATCCCCGTGCCGACGGCCGCGGCGCCCGCACCCGCGGGGCCGCGGCCGTCGGTCACTTTCCGGGCAGCTCGTTGTGCCCGCCGAAGGCTTTGCGCATGGCCGAGAGCATCTTGTCCGCGTACAGCGATTCCCCGCGCGAGGAGAACCGCTGGAACACCGCGGCGGCGAGCACCGGCGCGGGCACCCCGGTGTCGATCGCGGCGTCCAGGGTCCACCGGCCCTCGCCGGAATCGGAGACCCGCCCGCTGTAGGAATCCAGGTTCGGGTCGGCGTACAGCGCGCTCGCGGTGAGATCCAGCAACCACGAGGCGACCACCGAACCGCGCCGCCACACCTCGGTGACCTCGGGAATGTCGAGGTCGTACCGGTAGTGCTCGGGATGCTCGAGCGGAGTCTCCTCGGCCGAGAACTCGCCGGCGTGCGTCGCGCCGAAGTCGGCCTTGTGCAAGATGTTCAGACCCTCGGCGTAGGCCGCCATCGCGCCGTACTCGATGCCGTTGTGCACCATCTTCACAAAATGACCCGCGCCCGCCGGACCGCAGTGCAGGTAGCCCTGCTCGGCCGGGGACGGCTCCCCGGTCCGTCCCGGCGTCCGCTCGGCCGCCTCGACGCCCGGTGCGATGGAGCGCAACAGCGGATCCAGGTATCGCACCGGCTCCGGCTCACCGCCGATCATCAGGCAGAAGCCGCGGGTGAGTCCGAAGACACCGCCCGAGGTGCCGATGTCCACGTAGTGGATGCCCTTCGGGGTCAGCCGCTCGGCCCGGGCGATGTCCTCGTGATAGCGGCTGTTACCACCGTCGATGATGATGTCGCCGGGCTCGAGCAGTTCGGCGACCTGATCGATGACCGCGCCGGTGGCGCCCGCCGGGATCATCACCCACACCACCCGCGGTGTCTGCAGCGCCTGCACGAATTCCGTGAGGTCGGTGCTGCCCCGGAAGTCGTCGCCGAGTTCCTGCCGCAGTTCATCGATGGCCTTGGGGCGACGTTCGTAGCCGACCGCGGTGTGCCCGTCCTTGACGATGCGGCGCACGATGTTGGCGCCCATCCGACCGAGGCCGATCATTCCCAGCTGCATTCCATCTCCCTCGTGTATGCGACGCCGGACGTCCGTCCGGACGCTCTGCGAGCCCTGGTGGCGAGAGGTCGTCCCCGATTGTCTCGCGCCGGTGCGAATCGAATTTGCCCGGCTGTGTAACGCATGGTGCGCCGTACCGATAATCAGATCGGCTCCGCGTAGTTGCCAGACCCCCGACCCGGCAACTGCGCGGGGCCCTTTGCGTGTGTCACCCGGCGCTTTGCGGGCGGTTAGCTGCACTTCGGTGCTCGCCTGACGTCGTCGGGACGGCGCACTATCGTTGGCGGGTGACTCGCACCGGGCGGGTCCCGAAGACACCCGAACGGGGAGGACGGTTCGTGACGAGCCAGCCGAGCACCGGACGCCGCGGCCGACAAGCAGGCGGCGAGGTCGGCCTACGCCAGCTGCTCGAGTCGGCCCAGGCGAATGGCGCGAACAGGGCTCCGGGGGAAGCGCCGGGCGGGTCGACCCCGGCCCCCGGCCCGTCGAACCCCGCGCCTGACCGGTCGAACCCGGTCGCGTACGAATCGAACCCCGCGCCGTACGGGTCGAACCCCGCCGCCTACGGGTCGGACCCGGCCCAGTACGGCTCGGATCCGGTCCGGTACGACTCGAATCAGGCTCCGTACGAGTCGAACCCGACACAGTACGGATCGAATCCTTCCCAGTACGACTCGAATCCGCCCCAGCACGGGTCGAATCTGCCCCAGCACGAGGCGAACCCGCCCCGGTACGGATCGAATCATGCTCCGTACGAATCGAATCCGGCTTATGCCGCGAACCCGGCTCCGGGAAGGGCGAATTCCGCACCGTATGAGCCGAATCGGGCCCCGGAGTGGGTCAGCGACTCGGCCCCCACCGAACCCCTGCGGGTCACCACCCCCGCGGCGAACACGCACCGCGCCAGGCCCGCCGAGCCGCGCCCGCCGGGGCGACGTCCGATCTCCGGACCGCCGCCGAAGCGATTCGACCGCACCACGATCCGGCGCGCCGGCATCGCGGTCGGCGCCGTGTTCGCCGTGGTCGGCATCGCCTACGGGGTCGACCTGGCGCTGTCCTCCGGTGAGGTGCCGCGCGGCACGGTCGTCGCGGGCATCGATGTCGGCGGCATGGCCACCGCGGCGGCGGACGAGCGGCTGCGCGCCGAACTCGGTCCGCGCATCGAGCGCGAGCTGCCGTTGCGCATCGGCGACGTACAGACCCGGATGATCCCGAGCGCCGCGGGCCTGTCGGTCGACTGGGACCGCACCTGGGCGCGGGTCGGCGGTCAGCCGCTCAATCCGGTCACCCGGTTCACCTCGCTGTTCAGCGCTCGCGATGTCGCGGTCGTCAGCGTGGTCGACGACGCGGCACTGGATCGTCAGCTGGACGCGTTGCGCGTGCACGATCGTCCGTCGGTCGAGGGCACCATCGCCTTCGACAAGGCCAGACCCGTCGCCGTCGCCCCGGTGCCGGGGCGCGTGCTCGATATCGCCGCCGCGCGCCAGGATCTCATCGACGAGTGGATCAGCGGTCTCACGGTGGATCTGCCGGTGCACCCCGCGCCGTTGAACGTGCGACCGGAAGCGGTCGACCTCGCCTTGCGTACCGTCGCCGAGCCCGCGGTGCGCGCGCCGATCACCTTCGCGGGCAAGGGCGCGGCCGCCAAGCTCGACCCGGAGCAGATCGCGACGACGCTGGCGTTCGCACCCGACGGCAACGGCGGACTGGCGCTCACCGTGGATCAAAACATCGCGGTCGGTTTGCTGGCGCCGCAGCTGGCGGCCACCGAGGTGGAGGCGAAAGACGCCACCTTCGCGCTGACCGGCGGCAAGCCCACCGTGGTGCCCGCCGTGATCGGCGACAAGATCAACTGGCCGAAGACGCTGGAGCAGTACACGGCGCTGCTGACCGCGCCGGGCGAGCGCACCGCGCAAGCCGTCTACGAAAAGGTCGAGCCGAAGCTGACCACCGAGGCGGCACAGGGTCTGGGCATCGTCGAGACCATGGGTTCGTTCACCACCAACGGTTTCAGCGGCCCCTCCGGGGTGAACATCCGGGTGGTCGCCAAGAAGGTCAACGGCGCCGTCGTGAAACCGGGAGATACCTTCTCGCTCAACGATTTCACCGGACCGCGCGGTGCCGCGGAAGGCTATGTGGAGTCCGGCATCATCGACCACGGCAGGCCCGCCACCGCCGTCGGCGGCGGCATCAGCCAGTTCGCCACCACCCTCTACAACGCCGCCTATTTCGCGGGCATGGAGGACGCGGGCCACACCGAGCACAGCTACTACATCTCCCGGTATCCGGCGGCGCGGGAGGCGACCGTGTTCGACGGCGCGATCGATCTGCGCTTCCGCAACAACACTCCGACCGGCGTCTTCATCGAGGCGCTCGCCACGGATTCCGAAGTGACGGTTCGGCTCTGGGGCACCAAGACGCTGAACGTCGAATCGGTCACCGGCGAGAAGAGCAAGCCGACCGAGCCGTCCACCATCAAGCTTCCGAAGGGCAAGGACTGCATCGCCTCCGAGGGCGCCCCGGGCTTCACCATTTCCGACACCCGGATCATCACCGATCGCCGCACCGGCAAAGAGGTCTCCCGCGCGACCCGCACCGTCAAATACGACCCCATCCCCGTGGTGAAGTGCGAGTAACGCCAGCTCAGCGAGTCCTGCACGCAAACATTTTGTGATGTGAATCACTGAAATCGGGCTGTTTCGTCGCGGTGCGCAGCGATCGATCAGTTACCGGCGATCGCGGTGTCGCCCTTCGAATCAGCATGCTGCGCAGCGACATTCGGCTCGGCACCGCATTCGGCGTGGCGACCGATAATGTTACGCCCGCCGGATATGCAATGAATCACAGAATTGCGGTCGGATTGCTGTATGTCGGTCGCGGCACGGGTTGCTGAACATTTAAATGAGCCGTTTCGGTGCCTGGTTGTTGTCCATTTGCCCTGGGCTTCGTCATGTGGGCCGGCTATTGCATTCTTTGTCCTGCGGTTTCGGGTGCGAAAAATTGGTGCCCCTGGCTTCCTTGCCGGTGAAAATGGGGTCGTACCAGGCGAGTTGGTGGCACGACGTCGTTCTGTCGTGGTGTTTGAGTAGTGCAATCAAAGGGCTAATCGTGACCGAATTCCGCGATGACTGAATGGTCGCTGGCCGAGTTTATGCGTGATAGAACTGCTTTCGGCCGAACCGTTCGGGTTATCGGTCGAGAAAGAAATCGGTAAAGGAAGAAGTTACATGAGCAAAACACGAGTGTTCGGTGTCGTCCTGGCCGCGGCGGCCGGTCTGATCATCGCCGGGTCGGGCATGGCCGGTGCGGCGCCGGGTCTCCCGTTGGAGACCGGCGCGGCGCAGCCGGTGGTCGCTCCGGGTGAGCCCGATCCGACCGGTACCGGCTCGAGCAAGGCCATCGCCGACATCGTCAAGCAGCTGTCGAGCGGCTCGGGCAAGGGCACGCCCGCTACGTAGGTCAGCGATCGGCCCGCCTGAGGGTGGGATGGGGCGGCGGGGCGTCCTGAATTCTGCGCAGCGGTCCGGAGCGATCCGGGCCGCTGCGGCTGTGTGCGCGGTGCGGCCCACGAACTGCTCACATCGGTCGGCGGGCGGATCTCACGCATCGTTTGCTGATGGTTCACGATGCGGCGCGGCAGACCGGACAAACCCGTCTTCCCTACACGATTCCACGCTGCCGATCGTGTCCGCGCCCTTGGCTGAAGTGACAAATAATCCGCTGACCAGCAATGATGTTTGCCAAATGCGCCATTCGCCGAGGTATCGGCCGTATGCGCCGCCGCGCCGGACGCAATACACTTGCCTGGTAGCTGGTGGGATTTCTCGACCGATCCCGCGCTCGTCGCAAGCACACGGTACGGATTCCTCTGCACTAGGCGGTGACGGTGGCCCACAGCGGCGCGATGTTCAGAGCTTGGTGGCGGGATCCGGCCGACTATGCCTGGCTCGCGCGGGCGCTGGACTCCTACACGGCGGTGGCCTGGCTGAAGGTGGTCGTCGGCACGGGCGGCGTCTTGCTGACGGGCATCGCCCTGCTGGCGATGTCTTCCGACGGTGGCCCGCCGAACGACTTCGGCCTCGCGATCGACTGGACCATCGCCGGGTTCGCGGTGTTCTGGGCGCTGCGCTGGTGGCTGCTGCCGTGGCCGTCCCGGGTCGAATCGCTGGTGCTGTTCGGGGCGGCGGACGTCGCGATCACCGTCGCCAACCTGCAGGAATCCAATCGGCTCTACGGGGCGCTCGGCCTGACCCTGCTGGTGCTCACCGGCGGCTACCTGGCGGTGATGCACAACGCGAAAGTGCTTGCGCTGCATGCGGCGTGGACGGTGTTCTCGGTGGTGCTGCTGACCGGCCGGATGGTGGCGGGCGGCGGCGATCCGATGATCGGCGCGGCGATCGTGCTGATGACCGCGGCCTGCGGCGTCGTGCTGATGCCCGCGATGCAGTTCTGCTTCTGGGTGTTGCGTCAGGACGCGGTCCGCGACCCCTTGACCACGCTGTTGAATCGGCGCGGACTGGAGTTGTACCTGGCGGCGCTGGCGGGCTCGGGTTGTCGCAGGCCGGTCTATGCGATCGCGCTCGACCTCGATCGGTTCAAGGACATCAACGATCGCTTCGGTCACGCGGTCGGCGACGAGGTGCTGGTGCGGACGGCGCAGCGCCTGCGTGCCGCGCTGTGCGCACCGTTCGTGGTGGCGCGCACCGGCGGAGAAGAGTTCGTGATCTTCGGTCAGATCGCGGAGCGGACCGCGCAGGCCGAGGCCGAACGGATACGACTGGCCGTCTCCGAACCGCAGGTTGTGGGCACGGATGCGGGGGAGCCGCCGGAAACGATCTCGGTGACCGCCAGCCTCGGAGTCGTGGTCTACGAGGGCGCCTGCGATCCCGCGCTGCCCTATTCGATGCTGCGGCGGGCCGATGACCTGATGTACCGCGCGAAACAACTCGGCGGGAACCTGGTCGTCACCGACGAACTCGTCGCGTCCGCCGCCCCCTGAGACCAGACGACGAAAAAGCGGCCCGGATCGCTCCGGGCCGCTTTCGTTGTTCGGTGGATCAGAACGCCGCTTCGTCCAGCTCCATGATGTCGTTGTCCAGGTTGGCCAGCACGGCGCGGGTGGCCGTCAGCTCCGGCAGCATGTTGCGGGCGAAGAACTGCGCGACGCCCACCTTGCCCTGGTAGAACGACTCGTCGGCACCGGTGGCGCCGTTGTCGAGCGCCTGGATGGCGATCTCGGCCTGACGCAGCAGCTGCCAGCCGATCAGCAGGTCGCCGACGGCGAGCAGGAAGCGCACCGAACCGAGGCCGACCTTGTACAGCTCGGACGGGTTCTCCTGGGCGCCCATCAGGTGGCCGGTGAGCGTGGCGGCCATGGCCTGCACGTCCTCCAGCGCGGTGGCGAGCAGCTTGCGCTCACCCTTGAGCCGGCCGTTGCCGGCCTCCGAGTCGATGAACTTCTGCACCTGGCCGGCCACGTGCGCCAGCGCGACGCCGCGGTCCCGGGCGATCTTGCGGAAGAAGAAGTCCTGCGCCTGGATGGCAGTGGTGCCCTCGTACAGCGAGTCGATCTTGGCGTCCCGGATGTACTGCTCGATCGGGTAGTCCTGCAGGAAGCCGGAGCCGCCGAAGGTCTGCAGCGATTCGGTCAGGTACTGGTAGGCGCGCTCGGAACCGACACCCTTGACGATCGGCAGCAGCAGATCGTTGACGCGGAACGCGACATCGGCGTCCGCACCCGAAACCTGCTGGGCGATATCGGCATCCTGGTGCGCCGCGGTGTAGAGGTAGATCGCGCGCAGGCCCTCGGCGTAGGCCTTCTGGCTGGCCAGCGAGCGGCGCACGTCGGGGTGGTGGGTGATGGTCACGCGGGGCGCGGCCTTGTCGGTCATCTGGGTGAGGTCGGCACCCTGGACGCGCTCCTTGGCGTAGTCGCGAGCGTTCAGGTAGCCGGTCGACAGGGTCGCGATGGCCTTGGTGCCCACCATCATGCGCGCGTTCTCGATCACGTCGAACATCTGCGCGATGCCGTTGTGCACCTCGCCGACGAGCCAGCCCTTGGCCGGAATGCCGTGGCCGCCGAAGGTCAGCTCGCAGGTGGCCGAGACCTTCAGGCCCATCTTGTGCTCGACACCGGTGACGAAGGCGCCGTTGCGGTCGCCGAGTTCACCGGTCTCGTGGTCGAAGTGGAACTTCGGTACGAAGAACAGCGACAGTCCCTTGGTGCCCGGGCCCGCGCCCTCGGGACGAGCCAGCACCAGGTGGATGGTGTTCTCGAACATGTCGTCGGCGTCGGCCGAGGTGATGAAGCGCTTCACACCCTCGATGTGCCAGCTGCCGTCTTCCTGCTTGATCGCCTTGGTGCGACCGGCGCCGACGTCGGAGCCCGCGTCGGGCTCGGTGAGCACCATGGTGGCGCCCCAGTCGCGATCGATCGCGATCTTGGCCCACTTCTTCTGCTCGTCGGTGCCGTTGTTGTGGAAGATGGTGTTGAAGCCGGGGCCCGCGGCGTACATGTACACGGCCGGGTTCGCGCCGAGGATCAGCTCGCTGATCGCCCAGTGCACGGTGCGCGGGACGCCGAGTCCGCCGAGCTCCTCGGGCAGGCCGAGCTTCTCCCAGCCGCCTTCCTGCATCGCGCGGAAGGACTTCTTGAACGACTCGGGGATCGCGATGGTGTGCGTTTCCGGATCGAACACCGGCGGGTTGCGGTCGGCGTCGGCGAACGAGTCCGCGAGCGGGCCTTCGGCCAGGCGGCGGACCTCGTTCAGCATCTCCTTGACCGTGTCGCCGTCCAGGTCGCCGTAGGCGCCGCTGTCGAGGATGGAGCCGAGACCGAGGACCTCGAAGAGGTTGAACTCCAGGTCGCGGACGTTGCTCTTGTAGTGACCCATGTCGGTTACTCACTCTCCGTTGAGTTGGTGCGGTCGGTTGGTTAGCCGTTCCCGCCCGTTTGTCGCTCTACCGGTGACCGGCTTTCCGCATGCTACTCGCGGGTAACTTACGGACCATATTACCGACCAGTAATGGGCAGGCAAAGGCTCGAGCGGGCAATGTGACGCGGAAAACAGCGACGCGCGGCGGCGGCGATCGGACCGGTGCTCCGGTTACGGTGAGCTGTGCGCATCGAGACGAGTGCCGGACCGGCCGAGATCGAGCTCGACCGGCCGCGCAAACCGACCTTCCTGCTGCTGCTCACGCACGGTTCCGGCGGTGGCGTCGACGCGAAGGACCTGCTGGCGGTGCGCGACCGTGCGGTCGCACTCGGCGGTGCCGTCGCCAGAGTGGTGCAGCCCTACCGGGTCGCCGGGCGCAGGGCGCCGGGATCCGCCGAGAAGCAGGACGAGGCGTGGCTCGAGATCGTCGCGGCGTTGCGCCGCAAGGTCAAGGGAGTGCCGCTCATCCAGGGCGGGCGCAGCAATGGTGCGCGGGTGGCGTGCCGGACGGCGGTCGCGGTCTCGGCGCGCGGTGTGCTCGCGCTGTCGTTTCCGCTGCATCCGCCGGGCAAGCCGGAGAAGACCCGGCGCACGGAGCTGTTGGCCGCCGCTCCCGTCGAGGTGGTGGTCATCAACGGGAGCAGCGATCCGTTCGGCATCCCGGACCCGGCCGATGCCGCGGAGGTCCGGGTGCTCGCGGGTCAACCGCATTCGTTCCGCACCGGATTCGATGTCATCGCCGACACGGTCACGCCGTGGCTGCGGCGGTGGAGCGAGTAGTCCGGCGCGGCTGCGGGATCAGAGGCAGTATTTGGCGCCGTAGGACAGCGACTGCACCAGGCAGGCCAGCGACGCGGCGTCGCTCGAACCGGGCGAGACCCCGATCTCCGCGTTGCCGACCGGCGTCACCTGGCTGGGCTCGGCCGGTTCCAGCGGCAGCCCGGGTGCCGCGTTCGCCACACCGGCCCCCGCGCCCAGCGTGAGCGCAACGGCGGCAATGATTTTCAGTGGGACACGGCGCATCGGACAACTCCTGTGAGACGGATCGGATCTCCGCCACGCTAGCCAGTGCCCCGCGTCGTGGCACGCCCCCGATTCCGGTGGCCGTGATTCGGACGGCACACCGCTCGTGTCTGCGCTATCCCCCGGTGGCGGCAGCGCGAAAGCGCTTGTAGGCCTGGGGAACTAGCCCCGGAGCCCGATGTGGTACGGCCCGCCTGACTTTACCGTTCACAGCATGCAGAGTGCCCTGATCGGCCGCCTGGAGCGCATCGCGCCGACGGTCCGCAAGCCGTTCATCCGACGCGTGACGCTGGTCGCGTTCCTCGTCCTCGCCTGCGTCGCCGTGGGTTCGGGCCCCGCGAGCGCCGACGTCGCGCCGATTCGCGAGGACGTCGCGTTTCAGAGTCACGGGGTGACCTTGCGGGGCACGGTGTTCGTACCGCCTGCCGCGGCCGGCGCCAAGCGTCCCGGCATCGTGCTCGTGCACGGCGCGGGTCCCGGCCCACGGGACAAATACCTGCCCGAGGCGGAAGCCTTCGCGCGGGCGGGCATCGTCACGCTGGCCTTCGACAAGCGGACCGCGGGTTACTCCCTGATCGAGCGGGATTTCGGCCTGCTCGCCGATGACGTGCTCGCCGGTCTCGCGGTACTGCGTGCGCGCGCCGACGTGGACCCGGCGCGAACCGGGCTGTGGGCGCTCAGCGAGGGTGCATGGGTGGCGCCGCTGGCCGCGTCGCGGTCGCCGGATGTCGCGTTCCTGGTGACCATCGGCGGCTCCGCCTTCGATCCGCTGCGCACCCAGACCTGGAACCTCGGCAATCAACTACGCCACCAAGGGATTTCAGGTGGCCTCGCCGAGGCCATCGCCGGACCGGGCGCGCAGCTCATGGCGGATGCCGGGCTGTTCCCGGAGGCGGGATACGAGCCGGTCCCGGTGCTGGAGCGGTCACGGCTGCCGGTCCTGGCGCTGTGGGGCGTGCACGACACGGTGACCCCGCCGGCGGAGAGTGCGGCGGTCTTCCAGCAGGCGCTCGCGCGGGCGGGCAACCAGCACGCGACCATTCGCTTCGTACCGAAAGCGGGGCACACCGGGCATCGGAGCACCGACGGCTTCGACAAGGTCGGTGGGCAGATCTTCGACGGCAAACCACTCGGCGCGCTCGATCCGGGCTATACCGACGTGATGACTTCGTGGGTCTGGTCGGTCGCCCGCGGGGCCGCGCCGCTGTCCAGCGCCGAACCTGTTCCGCCGCAGGTGGATACGAGTCGCGAGCCGTCGTCCGGGGCCTGGTACGACACCGCGGTGGTGCGGTACGGCGCGTTGGCCCCGCTGTTGGTCGGCTTCCTCGGCTACCCGGTACTGGCCTGGGCCGGGCGACGCCGCGCGCCGGACGGTCGCGCCGTGCGTGCGCCGGCCCGTTGGTTGTCCGCGACCGGCTTGTTCGCGGTGATCGGCACGCTGACCTACGTCGTGTCGTGCTTCGCCACCGGTGTTCAGGGCGCGTCGGCATTTCTCGCGGGTCGCAGCCTGCCTTGGCTGGTGCTCCAAACCTTTTCGGCAGTAGCACTTTTCAGTCTGATCGCGACCGTGCTCGTCTGGTGGCGGACGCGACGCCGGGTGGTCGGCGTCGATCGGGTCCGGCTCGCGCTGCTGGTGCTCGCCGGAATCGTGTTCATCCCTTGGGCGCTGAGCTGGGGCTTGTACTCGCTGTGACGGTTCAGTCGGCGGGCTCGAGTGCGGGCTCGGCAGGCCGGGTCGCGATGACGAGCGCGTCGATGGCGTCGCGTCCTTCGGTCGGGCGTAAGACGCGGTCGGCCAGACGGATTCGGAGGCGGTGGTCGTCGATGGCGGGTGCGAGGTCGGCGACCACATCGTCCGGCGTGAACAGGACGTCCGGGTCTTTCGGGCCGCCGTATCCGTCGGTGAGGTTGGTGGTGTCGTGGCCGAGAACGAGCAGGGTGCCCTCGGGCGCGAGCAGGTCGGCCGCGTGCCGCAGCACGGTGCGCCGCTGGTCGGCGGGCAGGTGCAGGAAGACCATCAGGACGAGTTCGAACGGGCCCGGGACCTCGAGTTCGGTCACGTCGGCGCATTCCCAGGTGATCCGGCTGCGCACCGAGCGGGACAGCCGGGTCGCGATGGTGCGGCCCTTGTCCACCCCGACCTGGGAATAGTCTACGGCGTAGACCTGCCAGCCGTGCGTGGCGAGCCAGAGCGAATTACGCCCTTCCCCGCAGGCAAGGTCCAGGGCGCGGGGCAGCTCCGGGACCTGGCCGTCGCCGTCGGGCACGAGCGGGGTGCGCCGCTCCAGCCCGAAGACGTGTTCCACCACGGTGCTGTTCGGTGGCGCGCCCCAGACCAAATCGGATTGGGCATAGCGCTCGTCCCACTCGGTCGCATCCATGATCGCGAGTCTATTGACGAGCGCGGCTACCTCGCGATCTCGGTATCCGGCAACCAGTGCACGGGCGTGGTCTCGCGCACGTGCACCAGCACGTCGAAGGCCCCGGCGAGCGAAGGCACGGTGATGTTCGCCTCGTCATCCTCGGCCGGGTCGTAGACACCGCTGATCACGCGCAGCTTCGCCGGAGCCTCACGCCACGCGTCGACCGCGCTAGGTGCGTCCGCGCGCAGGTCGAGGTAGTGGCCGGGCAGCTCGACCGCGCCGAGTGCCGCGTCCACCAGATCGGGCCGCGGCTCGGGCGCGCGATGTGCGCCGAGGTCACCGTGCCCGAAACCGAGCGCGACCGAGGCGTAGCCGTCACCGAACTCCGCGCGCAGATAGCTGCCGACGCTACGGAATTCGGCGCTGCCCACGCCGAGCGGGCGCGCCGCGGTGTGGGCGATGCCGTCCCAGTAGACGATCTTGGCGCCGGTGGCGCGCTGCTGTTCGATCACCCGCATACCCGCGGGGCGTTCGTCGCGCGCGAACCCGCCCTGTCCGGCGACGCTCTGCTCGTGGAATTCCACGATCAACCGGGCGCGCCGCCGGGCTTCGACGTATTCGGCTGCGACAGGTGAGGTTTCGAACAACTCGAAGGCGGCGCGCGCGTGCTCGGCGAACGGGCGGCCGGGGTGGGTGCCGAGATGACGCTGGACATGCTCGTCCACCTGATGCGCGGTGCGGATCGGGGCCAGCTGGGCGTCGATGGCGGCCACCTGGTCAGGGGCCACGCGGCGCACGTAATCCAGCACGACGTCGTAGTCCGCCGGCTCGGCCCGCGGCGGTTCGATGCCGAAGATCCGCACCTGATCGTCGGGGTTCGCTTTGTTGTAAGCGCGGATCCATTCCAGTGCCGCAACGGTTTCCGCGGTGCGCCACGGCCGCCATGACCCGGCGAGCACCGTTTCGGGAGCCCCCGCGCCCGCCCGCACGTACGCGTCCCACCGTTCGCCGGAGCGGGCGCTGTCCTGAATCGCCAAGGCGCGGAACCCGTATCGCTGCACCAGCGCGCGGAAGATCCGTTCCTGGAGCCCGTAGATCTGCCGGGAGAATCGGGTCGATTCGCCGAGCCCGACCACCGTGGCCGCGCCGAGCCGGTCGAGCAGCGCGGTGAGATCGGGACCGGTGTAGCCGGGCGCGGTGTCGCTGATCGGACGGGCGTTGGCGGCGAGCCAGTCCCGCACGATCGGCCACTCGGGCACGGCGGGTGCGCTGGTTCCCATGGTTCCTCCTGAACAGACGACGATCCGACGCGGTCCAGCCTCATAGGTGAAGTCGGGTTGAGGTCAAGGACCGCGCCGGATCGTGAGTGTCCGGTGGCGCGAACCGCTACAGCTGCGTGCGCATGAGCAGCACGTTGTACTGGCTGTGCACGGTCGTGAGGTAGTACAGGTCACGGCCGGTCTGATACGGGAAGATCGACGGCGCGTACGCGCTCGGCAGTTCCCTGGTGTCGATCAGCACCTCGGGCTCGCTCCACGGCCCGGTCGGCGCGGCCGCGCGGCGCAGCACCACCGAGTTGAACGGGTCGGTGGTGAGCGAGATGTACTGGCCGAGGTACGCGTTGTACATCACCGACAGCTCGCCGACGCCCCACATGATCGGTGCGGCCGCGTTCACGTCGTCGCGCCGCCACTCCTTGCCGTCCCAGTATTCGTACGCGCTGAGGTCGGTGATCTGGGCTTCCGGGACGCGCGCGACGAACGCCGCCTGGTTGCGGCCGGACGGTGTGCCGTACTCGTAGATGAACCCGCCGTCCTTCAGGAAGGCGTTCATCTGGAAGTTGCCGTTGCCGCCCTCGTCGGGTCGCCGGGTGGCGGGCAGCTCGCCCCAGGTTTCCCCGTTGTCGCCGGAGGCGGCGAGGCTGGAGAAGTTGGTGCTCCACTGCCCGACCTCGTCCCAACTCCGGACCGACATCAGGCTCATGAATTGGACATCGCCCACCGAAATGCCCGCGGTAGGAATACGGCTAATCTCCAGAAACGGAATTTTCGGGCTGGGGATCAGATCGCGCGCCTGACCGAAAACATCGCGCACGACACTGTCGAAATATATGCCGTTGACCGGGTTGGTCGTGTGGCTGCGCATCAGGATGTTGGAGCGCCACGACCACATGCTGCCGGCCAGCAGGTTGGGAAATCCGACGCCCGCGGTGTCGCCGAACGCGGTGAGCAGCTCGCCCTTGCCGTTGTCCCACATGATGCCGAGGTCGGTGCCGAGCACGTTGTAGGCCTGGGTGTTGTTCGGGCTGGCCATGCCGGTCATCTGGAACACGGCCCGGGACCGGCCGACGAGGTTGGGCAGACCGTTGCTGCCGTTGAGTACCGGAATCGGATTGATGGTGTTTGGATTGGCGGCGGCGGGGGTAATCGCTGTAGTCAGTAAGGTTGAAACACCCGCCAACGCGGTAAGCACAATGGCTACGGTTCTGTTCAAGTCTGTGCGCCCTCCGGAATCACGCCGAAAGCAATGCGAAACACAGACTTCCGCGATACACAGACCCCTCGCGGTGTGTAGCGCACCACAATTCGACTGGCTGGCAAATCTGCGGAAAATGCTAGCAGTGATCTCGTCGAAAAGGGCGGCCTCGGTCCGGAACTGCCGGGCCGGATTCAGTCGATGCCGGATTTTCCCCGGTTGACGGCCAGCCGGATGACCAGCGGCAGTTGCGTGGCCCGCTCGAGGGCGAAGGTGCGGCGGGTCGAGGCGTGCCACGCCTTGTCGAAGAGCCGCTTGGCCCCGGCGACGGCGTGCGGCGAGCGCGTCGCGATCCGGTCGGCCAGCTTCTCCGCGGCGGCGACCGGGTCCGCGGTGACCTCGGTGACCAGGCCGATCCGTTCGGCATAGGCGGCGTCGACGGTGTCCGCGGTCATCGTCAGCAGGAGTGCCTGGTCGACACCGATCAGGCGGGAGAGGGTGGCCGCGCCGGTCATGTCGGGCACCAGGCCGTGTTTGGCCTCCATCACCGAGAACTCCGAATCCGGGGTGGCGAAGCGGAAGTCGGCGGCCAGCGCGAGTTGCAGTCCACCGCCGTAGCAGCGGCCGTGCACGGCGGCGATCACCGGCACCCGCAGCCTGCGCCAGGCCCAGCAGGCTTCCTGGAAGACGTTGGTGCCGCGCCAGGGCAGTGGCACGAAGGCCCGCACGATGGACAGCGGATCGCCGGCCGCCTTCGCGATGTCGAGGCCGCTGCTGAAACTGGGGCCGTTGCCGGACAGGATCACCGCGCGCACGTCGTCGCGGCCCGCGATGGTGTGCGCGGTATCGATCAGCTCGCGCAGCATATCGATGGTCAGGCCGTTGTGCTTGTCCGGCCGGTCGAGGGAGACGTAGGCGCGATCGCCGTCGAAGCGCAGCGCGATGTGGGTGCCCATGCCCGGATCTTACCCGTGAGTCAGTTCGAAGTCAGGGGGCATTGCCCGGTCACGGCGACTCTGCTCTAATCGAACCCAGGTTACCGTCAATGCTGACGGTAACTGCGTCGCCTGCCGTGCGGGCGACGGCACGCCTGATCTGCGGAGGAACCATGCTGCCAGCGGGAATTGATCCCCGAACGCCGGTGCTCGTCGGCGCCGGGCAGGTCGTACACCGGAACGGCGAACCCGGCCTGCCGGGTCCGGTCGAGCTCGCGGCCGAATCGCTGCGCCGTGCGGGCGCCGACAGCGGCACCGGCGATCGGCTCCTGCGCGGCGCGGACCTGATTGCGGCCGCGGCCCCGGTCAGCAGGCCGTACCCGGATCTCGGCGCACTGGTCGCCGCCGAACTCGGCGCCGACCCGAAGCGGACGATGCAGTCCGTGCGCTTCGGCGGCGATGCGCCCCAGCGCCTGCTCAACACCGTCGCCCAGGCCATCGCGGACGGGCAGTCCGAGGTCGCGCTGATCACCGGCGCCGAGGCGGTGGCGGCGTGGAACAGTGCGACCCGTGCGGGCGCCACCCTGGATTGGCCGGAGCAGCCGGACGACGTGCAGCCGACCGACCTCGTCGGCTCCGATCGGGCACCCAATTCCGACATGGAAACCGCCGCCGGGATGTGGGGGCCGGTGTACTTCTACGCCCTGATGGAGACCGCGCTGCGCCATCGGCTCGGGCTCAGCGTGGAGGCGCACCGGGCCCGGATCGGCGGGCTGTGGTCGCGGCTGTCCGCCGTCGCGGCGCGCAATCCTTATGCGTGGCAACCGGAATCGCACGACGCGACCGATCTGGTGACACCGGGCGCGACCAATCGGCTGGTCTCGACGCCGTATCCGAAGCTGCTGGTCGCGAACCTGTCGGTGAATCTCGGCGCGGGCTTGATCGTGTGCAGTGCGGCCGCCGCCGACGCGGCCGGGGTGCCGCGGGAGCGCTGGGTGTTCCCGCACGGCGGGGCCACCGCCACCGACGAATGGTTCGTCACCGAGCGCGCGGACATGTCGGTGTCGCCCGCGATCGCCGCGGCGGGGCGGGCGGCGCTCGGCGCGGCCGGCATCGGCATCGAGGACGTCGCGCACATCGATCTCTACTCCTGCTTCCCGGTCGCGGTGCAGGTCGCGGCCGAGGCGCTCGGCCTGCCGATCGATGATCCGGCGCGGCCGCTCTCGGTCACCGGCGGGCTCACCTTCGCGGGCGGGCCGGGCAACAACTACAGCACGCATTCGATCGCGACCATGGTCGGCCTGCTGCGCGAGGACCCGCAGGCCTATGGCCTGGCGACCGCGCTCGGCTGGTACATCACCAAACACGGCGTCGGCGTGTACTCGGCGAAACCGCCTGCGGGACTGTTCCGTTCGCTGGAAGCCGAGGTGCCCGCTGCCCGGCGCGCCGCGGCTCCGGGGTATACCGGTCCGGCGACCGTCGAGGCCTACACCGTGGCCTACCGCAAGGGGCCTGCTCCCGCCCATCTCGACGAACCCGAGGCCGTCGTGGTGAGCGCCTTGAACCCGGCCGGTGCCCGCATACTGGTCCGGACCTCCGCCGCCGACACTGTCGCGGCGTTCACCGAGGGCGACCCACTGGGCGCCGCCGTGCAAATCACTGCCGCTGATGCGCTCACGCTCACCGAAGGGACTGCCCGATGACCGAAAAGATCTTGGTGGAGCGGCGTGACGCCGTCACCGTGCTCACCGTCAACCGCCCCGAGGCCCGCAACGCCATCGACCTCGCGACCGCGCTGGCGATCGAGTCCGCCGTCGACGCGTTCGAAGACGACCCGGCGGCGCGCGTGCTCGTGCTCACCGGCGCGGGTGGAACCTTCAGCGCCGGAATGGATCTCGTCGCCGCATCGAAGGGTGAGATGCCGATGACGCAGCGGCGCGGCCCGCTCGGCATCGCCGCGAAACCGCCGGCCAAGCCGATGATCTCGGCGGTCGAGGGGTTCGCGCTGGCCGGTGGTTTCGAACTCGCCCTCTCCGGCGACCTGATCGTCGCCGCGAGCGACGCGCAGTTCGGCATCCCGGAGGTCAAGCGCGGGCTGGTCGCCGCGGGCGGCGGCGTGCTGCGGCTGACCCAGCGGCTGCCGCGCAGCATGGCCGCCGAACTCGCGTTGACCGGTGGCCGGGTCGGTGCCGAGCGGCTGTACCAGCTCGGACTGGTCAACCGGATCACCGAGCCCGGTGGCGCGTTGGCGGTGGCGCTGGAGCTTGCGGCCGAAATCGCCGACGCGGCACCGCTGGCCGTCGCGGCGAGCAAGCGCATCATCGACGAGTCGCCCGATTGGTCGGTCGCCGAGGCCTTCGCCAAACAGGGCGAGATCGCTTTGCCCGCACTGTTTTCCAAGGACGCCGCCGAAGGCGCGCTGGCCTTCGCGCAGAAGCGTGCACCGCAGTGGCAGGGCCGCTGACCGGCGCCGGGGAACGCGTCCGGGAGACGCAGGCGCAGCGCAGGGCGCGCATGCGCACGCGGCTGCTGGACGCGGCGGTCGAGAGCCTGGTGGAAGTCGGCTACGCCGGCACCACCACGCTCGAGGTGCAGAAACGGGCGGGCGTGCCGCGCGGCACGCTGCAACACCATTTCCCGACCAAGGCCGACCTGCTGGCCGGGGCGGTCGAGCATCTGGCCGCTCGCCGATTCGACCAGCTGACAAGCGAATTCGCGGATATCCCGCCCTCGGTCGATCGGCTGGAGACCGCGGTCGAATTGACCATGCGCATGCTGAGTGGCCCGTCGTTCTGGGCCGCGCTGGAGATGTGGGTGGGCGCGCGCACCGATCCGGAGCTGCTCGCCGCGTTCCTGCCGCTGGAGCATCGGCTGTTCGAGTTGATGCACACCAGCATTCGGGACGTCTTCCGCGCGGAATTCCCCGATGACCCACGGGTGCCGACGATCACCGAATTCACCATCGAGATCATGACCGGCCTGGCCATGCGCGTGCTGCTCACCGGAGACCTCGAGGGGAATCGAATCATCCAGCACCGCTGGCGCAACGCGGTCCGCATCCTGCTCGGCGCGGCCGCGGCGGACACGCTGCTGGCACGCCCCGACCGTCAGGCGTAGACCGTGCTGCGGATCACCGCGGCGCAGGCGGCGGGATCGTCGTAGTACGGGGTGTGCCCGCTGCCGGGCAACGTGACGTGCCGGGCGTCCGGCAGGGTCGCGCGGGCCCGGCGGCTCTGGGTGGCGTAGGTGAGCAGGATGTCGCGGTTGCCCCAGGCGATGGTGACCGGAATGTCTGCCAGCGCACCGATTTCGTGCAGTCGCGCCTTATCGAACGAGGCGAGCGCCGCGGTGAAACCCGGCGCGTCGGCCGCGCCCGTCGCGGTGTCCAGCCCGACCTGTTTGCCGACCGCCCACGGCTTGCCGAAAACCAGCTGCAGGAACAGGGTGCGGCCGAGGGCCGTGCCCATCACCGCGGGCAGGGCGGGCCGCAACAGTCCCGCGAGCTGCTGTGAGCGGCCGAGGGACTGCTGGCACCAGATCCGACCGGCCTTGTCCCAGAACGCGATCGGGGAGAACGCGGTCACCGAGCGGGCCAGCCCGCGGGCACCGAGGTTCAGCGTGATCAACCCGCCCATCGAGTTCCCCGCCAGGTGTGGCCGCTCGATCCCTTGCGCGGCAAGGAATTCGGCGAGTGCGTCGGCGAGCGTGTCGACCGTGGTGGTGGTCAGCGGGGCCGAGTCGCCGAACCCCGGCAGGTCCACCGCGATCACGTCATGCGACTCGGCGAGGGTGTCGATGACCGGTTCCCACACCTGCCACCGGCTGCCGACGCCGTGCACCAGTACCAGCGGCTCGCCCGCACCCGCCCGGTGGTAATTCAACGTCGTCATCGCACTCCGCCTCTCCGCTGCGTCAACCCTAACAGCAGGCACCGGCCCTCAGTTTCTTCTCGGCAGGTCGACGGCCGATCCGCCGCGCCAACGCGGCCGCAGATTTCCTAAGCACATGGGTAACTCGCCGGGTACGGGCGAACTCGGTGGGCCGCTCTACCGGTGGCCGCCGACGTTCCCGCATGCGCGCCTGAGTCTGGCTTGAAGACGCGGAGAGGCGGGTAAGATAATTGGTATGGCAACGCGTAAGGTCACCCTTTCGCTGGACGAGGCCGCTTGGTCCTATGCCGAGCAGGCCGCGGCCCGCGCGGGTATGTCGCCGTCGGCGTGGATATCGAAGGCCGCGCGTCGCGAGGCCGTGCGCACCGGCTGCGGCCCGGCGCCCGATGTGACGGGCGAGGCGGCCGCGGACGCGGCCGAGCTGGCCGCCGCCGAGGAGGCGATGCGTGCGGCGGGGTGAACTGTGGATCTACAACCCGCATGGTTCGCCCCGACGGCGCACGGTCGTGCTCATCAGCAGTGATGGCATCAACGAGTCGCCGCGGCCGTGGCTGATCGCCGCCGAGGTGGTGGCCGAGGACCCGCAGGACATCCTCGCGGTGCCGGTGCAGCGGTACGGCTGGGTGCACGCGGGCAACATCGGCCGCATCTTCCGCGGCTGGCTCGCCGAGCGGGTGGACGAGATGGAGTCCGAGACGCTGGAGCGCCTGGACACCGCGCTGCGCGCCGCGATGGATTTGTGAAAACGGCATCGGCACGACGGTTTCCGGCTCGGTCGGTACCATCGGGGCCGACGTCGGCGCTGTCGTGACGTCCGTTCGGTCCAGGCAATGGCTAGTGCCCATTCGAAAGAAGAGGATTCAGGTGCGGATCTCCCTGATCGCCGCGGCGCTCATCGCGCTGCCGGTGCTCGCGGCATGCGGAAGCGACAAAGCGGCGGCGGCGCCGGCGGTGACCCAGGCCGACCTCGCCAAGTCCCTTCAGGACAAGGGGCTCAAGAACCAGGAACTCGCCGAGTGCGCGGCGAAACTCTTTGTCGAGCAGGGCATCTCGCAGGACGGACTGCGGGTGATGGTGAGCGACGAGTACGACACCAAGGCCGCCGACCAGCAGACCCTCGGCATGAGCAAGGAAGACGCGGAGAAGGCCCGCACCGCGAGCACCCGCATCGCCACGGAATGCATGGCCACCCCGCGCTGAGATCTGCCCAGCCCTGGTAATCACCGGCCTGCGCCGGAGGTTGTGTCCGACTTATCCTGATATCGCGTCGACGTGCGTCGACGAGACACGGGGGTGGACATGCAACCGAACTATCCGGGATCGCCCTATCCGCCGCAGCCGCAGGCCGCGCCGCGGGTCACGCCGTCGGGCTGGTGGTTCGCGCTCGGCGCGTTGCTGATCGCCCTCGGCGTGCTCGGCGGCGCGGCCTTGGCGGTGGGCAGTTTCACCCAGGTGTCCGGCCGGGTGGACGACTTCCAACGGATCGAGGTGCCGGGGTCCGGTGCCGTGCAACTGTCCGAAACCGGCGGATACACGGTGTATTTCGAATACTCGGGCGCGTCGGAGGCGATTTTCGGCGGCGAGGTGAACGTGCGCATCGCCGATCCCGGCGGAGCGCCGGTGCAGTTGCGGCGCTACGACTCCGACGTCACCTACTCCTTCGGCAAGCGTGAAGGCCGCGCGGCACTGTCGTTCGACGCCGCGGTGCCGGGGACCTACCAGGTGACGATCCAAGGTGACCCGGGCACCAGCGCCACGGCGGCGATCGGGCGCGGGCTCGGCACCTCGTTCGTCGGCACCCTGCTCGGCGGTATCGCGCTCGGCGTCGGGGGACTGCTGCTCGGCCTGGCGGTCGTCATCGTGGTCGCGGTCAAGCGCAGTGGCAGCAAGCGCCGGGCCGCGGCGTCCGGTTTCACCGGCGGCTATCCCTCCGGCCCCCCGCTACCCGGCCCGTACCAGTACTGACGGCTTCATAGCGCGACGACGAGTTCGACGCGGGTGCGTGAGCCCGCGTCGAGTTCCTCGGCGGTGCGGATCGCCTTCTTCACCGGTAGCACGTAGGTGGCGCGGGATTTATCCGGGAACAGGGAGGTGGACCAGCGGCTCGCGCCGATGGTGACGTGCACCCGGACCGAGCCGAACCCGCCGACCCGGTGCGCGTAGCGTTCCTCGATCTCGTCGGCGACGTCCTCGGGCAGCGAGACGAAATACCAGGAGCCCGCGTGGTGCTCCCACACTTGCGCGTCGAACGAGTACTGCGATCCAGCCACGCCGCGACTGTAGCGCCACCCTCCGACAATCGGTCAGGACCAGCACTTTCGCCGCGCGTACCGACAGCGGCGCGCCGGATTCGGATCGCGCTGCGCGCAACCCGTGAGCTCCCCCGCGGCGTGCGCGATCGTGGGGTGATGACATCCATCGCAGCCGAATCCGCCACCGACGCCGAACTGGACGCGGTCTTCGGGCCGATCTTCGACCGGATCGCGCAGGGCGCGGTGGAGCGGGAGATCGATCGCCGGCTGCCGTTCGACGAGGTCGGGTGGTTGCGCGAGGCGAGGTTCGGCGCGCTGCGGGTGCCGGTCGAATTCGGCGGCTACGGTGGCACGGTACGTCAGCTGTTCCGGTTGCTCATCGAGCTGGCCGCGGCCGAGTCGAATCTGCCGCAGGCGCTGCGCGTGCACTTCTCGTTCGTGGAAGACCAGCTGCTCGCCGAGCCCGGTCCGGCCCGCGAGCAGTGGCTGCGGGCCGTGGCCGCCGGCACGCTGGTCGGCAACGCGATCACCGAGCCGGGCGTCGGCGCGGTCGACCGCTACCGGACCCGGCTGACCAGGGACGGCGATCGCTGGCTGCTGAACGGCGTGAAGTACTACAGCACCGGTTCGCTCTACGCGGACCACATCCTGGCCGCGGCCGACCGCGACGGCGAGCGGGTCGGCGTGCTGGTCGACGCGAGCGCCGACGGCGTACGGCAGCACGACGATTGGGATGGTTTCGGCCAGCGGCTGACCGCAAGCGGCACCACGGAATTCACCGACGTGGTGGTGTCCGAGGAACGTATCCTCGGGCCCGGCTACGGTGCGCCCGGCCCCACCTACGGGACGTCGTACCTGCAATTGGTGCAACTCGCGGTGCTCGCGGGCATCGCGCAGCGCGCGGAGTCCGACGCCCGGGCCTGGGTGGCGGGCCGGACCCGCAGCTACACGCATTCCGCGGCGGGGCTGCCGCGCCAGGATCCGTTGGTACAGCAGGTGATCGGCAAGTTGTCGGCGGCGTCGTTCGCCGCGCGGTCGAGTGTGCTCGCCGTCGCGGACGTGCTCGACGACGTGCTCGCCGCGGGCGCCACTGACGAAAAATCCCTGGTCGCCGCCGAACTCGCGGCGGCACAGGCCCAGCTCGCGGTGATCGACCTGGTGCTGCCCGCCACCTCGCTGTTGTTCGAAGTCGGTGGCGCGTCGGTGGTTTCGGAGCGGCAGCGGCTGGATCGGCACTGGCGCAACGCCCGCACCATCTCGGTGCACAATCCGGCGATCCAGAAGGCGCGCGCGATCGGCGATCACCTGTTGAACGGCACCGACCTGCCCTTCGCCTGGAGTGCGGGGGAACGCAAAGCCACCGAAGGAGCGGCCGAATGACCCGTCGAATTCGCTTCAACGCCTTCGACATGAACTGCGTCGCCCACCAATCACCCGGCCTGTGGCGGCATCCGGACGACCAGTCGCACCGCTACAAGGAACTGAGCTACTGGACCGATCTGGCGCGACTGCTGGAGCAGGGCCGGTTCGACGGCATCTTCATCGCCGACGTGCTCGGTACCTATGACGTCTACGGCGGCACCGATATCGCCGCGTTGCGTCAGGGTGCGCAGATCCCGGTCGCCGATCCGCTGCTGCTGGTCTCGGCGATGGCCGCGGTCACCGAGCATCTCGGGTTCGGCATCACCACCGGCACCGGTTTCGAGCATCCGTTCCCGTTCGCCCGCCGGCTCTCCACCCTCGACCATCTGACCAACGGCCGGATCGGCTGGAACGTGGTGACCGGCTACTTGCCCTCGGCGGCACGGAATTTCGGCGCCGCCGATCAGCTCGACCACGACGAGCGCTACAACCAGGCCGACGAGTACCTCGAGGTGCTGTACAAGCTGTGGGAGGGCTCGTGGGAGGACGACGCCGTGGTGCGCGACGCCGCCCAGGGCGTTTACGTCGACCCGGCGAAGGTGCATCACATCGGCCATCAGGGCAAGCACTTCACGGTCCCGGGGATCCATCTGTCCGAGCCGTCGCCGCAGCGCACGCCGGTCATCTACCAGGCGGGCGCCTCCACCCGCGGCGTGCGCTTCGCCGCCGAGAACGCCGAAGCCATATTCATCGCCGCGCCCTCGAAAAGGCTACTGGCGCAGACGGTTTCCCGAATCAGGTCCGAGCTGGCGCAGGCCGGGCGTGACCCGTACGCGGCGCGGATCTACGCGCTGGCCACCATCATCACCGACGCGACCGACGAGGCGGCACAGCGCAAGCACGAGGAGTACCTGTCCTACGCCAGCATCGAGGGCGGCCTGGTGTTCATGTCCGGCTGGATGGGCATCGATCTGTCGAGTTACGACCTGGACGACCCGATCGGGCAGGTGCAGAGCAACGCCATCCAGTCCGCGGTGGCCGCCTTCCAGGAGTTCGATGACGACGGACGCGAATGGACCGTGCGCGATATCGGGCGGTGGGCCGGCATCGGTGGCATGGGACCGGTCTTCGTCGGCTCCGGTGCGACCGTCGCCGACCGTCTCCAGGAGTGGGTCGCCGACACCGATCTCGACGGTTTCAACCTGGCCTATGCGATCACCCCGGGGTCGTTCGAAGACGTTGTCCGCCACGTGGTTCCCGTGCTGACCGAGCGTGGCGCCTACGCCGCCGACTATGTGCCGGGCACCTTGCGCAACGCGCTGTTCGGGGCGGGAGATCGGCTGCCGGACGAACACCGCGGCGCCCGCTACCGCGTCGGCGCGGCCGGGTCGACGGTGCTGTCCGACGAGGTCGCGCGGCCCGGCGCCGCGGTTGTCACGCCGAACCTTTAGCGGTGAGACTGTCGTTGCGGTGCATCCGCCGCAACGACAGTCGATTACGCAGGGAGTGCGGCGAGGAACGCCCGCGCGACGGATTCGAGGCCCTGCCGGTCGATCTCGTCGAACCGGCCCGGTTTCGGGCTGTCCAGATCGAAGACGCCGATCAGCGCGCCGTTGTGCACAAGGGGGACAACCACTTCCGAGCGGGTGTCGGCGTCGCAGGCGATATGGCCGGGGAAAACGTGCACGTCCGGCACCAATTGCGTTTCCCCGGTTTGTGCCGCCGTGCCACACACGCCTTTTCCGAGGGGGATACGCACACAGGCAGGTTTGCCCTGAAACGGCCCGACCACGAGTTCGTGCCCGTCGTGAAAATAGAAGCCGACCCAATTGACGTCGGGCAGTGCGTGAAATACCAGCGCCGCGATATTCGCGGCGTTGGCGGTCCGGTCCGGCTCGCCCGCGACCAGCGCGCTCGCCTGCGCGGTGAGCTGGCGGTACTGCTCGGTGCGGTCTCCGGTCAGCTCGGCAACGGTAAACGACATGGGCCGAATGGTACGCCTGCGCAAAGGCTGGTTCGCTCATTGATTCTCGGTGATCGCAACACTCACGAGGGCTGCGCCACACCTCGATGATCCCTACATGACAACGCAGAATTCCGTTCCCCGTTCCCCCCGTTCGGCCGCGGTGATCGGTGCGGGCCAAACCGGCGCCACTGCGGCACTGGGTTTGCTCGACGCCGGATTCGACGTGACCCTCTACAGCGACCGTGATCAGCGCAGTCTGCGCGACGACGTCCCCGCCACCGGCACCGCACTCGAATTCGGCGTGACCCAGCAGGCCGAGTCGGCACTCGGCCTGGACACCTACACCGGTCGCGCACCCCGGCACACCGGCCTCAGCGTCCGGATCGCCGGACCGGAGGGCGCCGAATTGATCCAGTTCGACGGCACTTTCGACGGCTATGTCGGCGTCGCCGTCGACACCCGGTTGAAGGCCGACGAGCGTTTGAGCGCGTTCCTGGAGCGCGGCGGTCGCTTCGTCGTCGAGTCGGTGACTCCGGAGACCCTCGACTCGATCGCCGCCGCGAACGATCTGACGCTGGTCGCCACCGGTCGTGGCGGGCTGTCCGACCTGTTCCCGATCGACGAGACGCGCACCCCCTATGACGCGCCGCAGCGTTCGCTGCTCACCGTCACCGTGACCGGAATCGGCCACGACAAGGACGTTTTCGCGCACCGCAGCCCCGCGGGCGGCGCACACAGCGGCTTCTCCATCCTGGCCGAGCAGGGTGAGGCCTGGTGGGGCCCATACCTGCACAAGGACGCCGGACCCAGCTGGGCGTTCCTCGGCTGGGCGCGCCCCGGTAGCGACTGGGAAACCCGTTTCGCCACAGCGGATTCCGCGGAATCGGCGTTGCGCGTCGTGCAGGACCTGTACCGGGACTTCATCGATTGGGACCTGCCGGAGGTGCTGGCCACCCAGGTGCTCGCCGACGACCCGCACTCCTGGCTGAAAGGCGCGGTGCGGCCGGTGGTCCGGGCGGCCGTCGGGCACACCGCGGGCGGCCACGTGGTGGCCTCGCTGGGCGACACCTCCGCGGCCTACGACCCGATCGCGGGCCAAGGGGCGCAGAGCGGGCTCATCCAGGCCCAGCGACTGGTGGCCGCCGCGGCGGTGCACGACGGTCCGTTCGACGAGGCCTGGTTCACCGAGCAGTACGCCGAGTTCCTCGCGGTGCGCGGCGATGCCGCCAACAAGGTCACCCGGCTGTTCCTCGGCGATCCCGAACTGGCCGAGATCGGCAATCAGCTGTTCGCGGCGGCGAGCGTCGCACCGAAGTTCGCCGCCGCGCTGGTCGGCCTGCTGCACCACCCGCAGCCCTTCCTCGAGGTCGACTCGCTCGACGCCGCCAACGCCTTCATCACCCGGGTCACCGGCGAGGACGCGCTCGCCGTGCTCGGCCGGTTCACGCCCGCGGGCAAGTTCGCCCGGTCCACCTTCTCGGATGCCCTCGCCAGCGCCTGATATCGGCACGCCTCGGCACAGCGATCCGATCGCACAGATTCAAACCCTCGTGCCGATCGGGTCGCGGTGCTGGAGTGGTGTAGATCGACGGCTACCCCCGAAACCATGGAGCAGCTATGACCACGGAGCAGATCGCCGACCAGATCAAATTCGCCTACTGGGTGCCCAATGTCAGCGGGGGACTGGTCACCAGCGATATCGAGCAGCGCACCAGCTGGGACTTCGACTACAACAAGAAGCTGGCGCAGACCGCCGAGCGCAACGGCTTCGAATACGCGCTGTCCCAGGTGCGCTACACCGCGTCCTACGGCGCCGAATTCCAGCACGAGTCGACCTCGTTCAGCCTCGCGCTGCTCGGCGCGACCGAGCGGCTGAAGGTGATCGCGGCGATCCACCCCGGCCTCTGGCATCCCGCGGTGCTCGCGAAGTTCGGCGCCACCGCCGACCACCTCTCCAACGGCCGCTTCGCCATCAATGTCGTCTCCGGGTGGTTCGCGGGTGAATTCACCGCGCTGGGCGAGCCGTGGCTCGAGCACGACGAAAGGTACCGGCGCAGCGCCGAATTCCTCGAGGTGATCCGCAAGATCTGGACCGAGGACAACGTGAACTACGGCGGCGACTTCTACCGGATCCGGGATTTCACGCTGAAGCCGAAACCGCTCAACACCGCGCAGCGGCCGAATCCCGAACTGTTCCAAGGCGGCAACTCGACCGCCGCCCGCCGCAACGGCGGCCGCTACGCCGACTGGTACTTCTCCAACGGCAAGGACTTCGACGGCGTCACCGAACAACTCGACGATCTGCGGGCGGTGGCCCGGGAGAACAATCGCGAGGTGAAGTTCGGCCTGAACGGTTTCATCATCGCCCGGGACACCGAAAAGGAGGCGCAGGACACGCTGCGTGAGATCATCGAGAAGGCGAACAAGCCTGCTGTGGAAGGTTTCCGGGACGCGGTGCAGCAGGCGGGCGCGTCCACCAAGGACCACACGGGCATGTGGGCCGACTCGACCTTCGAGGATCTCGTGCAGTACAACGACGGCTTTCGCACCAAACTGATCGGCACCCCCGAGCAGATCGCCGAGCGCATCGTCGCCTACCGCGAGCTCGGCGTCGACCTGATCCTCGGCGGCTTCCTGCACTTCCAGGAGGAGATCGAGTACTTCGGGGCGAAAGTGCTACCGCTGGTCCGGGAACTGGAGGCCGCGCGGCGGCCGGTCGCGGCGGTGGGCTGATGACCGCGGTCGCGGCCGATCGCATCACCTCGGCGGCACAGGCGTTTTCGGTCGCGCAGGGGCTGGCGGCGCAGTTCGCCGCCGGCGCCGCCGTGCGCGACCGCGACCGCGTCCTGCCGCACGACGAGGTGGATCGGCTCGCGGCCGCCGGCCTGCTCGCGGTGACCGTGCCCGCCGCGTACGGCGGCGCGGAGCTGCCGCCGAGCGCGGTCGCGGAGGTGGTGCGGATTCTCGCGACCGCCGACCCGAATATCGCGCAGATCCCGCACAGCCACTTCGTCTATCTGAACCTGGTGCGGCTGGCCGGTTCCGACGCGCAGCGGCGCAGGTATTTCGGGCAGGTGCTCGACGGTGCGCGCATCGCCAACGCGCAGTCCGAACGCGGCGGTGCGACCATCGCCGATATCAGCACCACCTTGCGCCCGGACGGCAAGCGGTTTCGCGTCGACGGTCGCAAGTTCTATTGCACCGGTTCGCTGTTCGCGAATCTGCTGGCGGTGCTGACCAAGCTGGACGATCCGGACGGTCGCAGCGGGCTGGAGCCGGGGGAGTACATCGTGTACCTGCCCGCCGACACCCCCGGCGTGCAGATCATCGACGACTGGAACGGTTTCGGCCAGCGCACAACCGGCAGCGGCACCGTGCGGTTCGACGAGGTGCTCGTGGATCCCGACCAGGTGATCGCCCGTTCGGCGGCGGTGCGGGCCCCGCACGCGTACGGCGCATTCGCGCAGCTGCTGCACGCCGCCATCGACACCGGCATTGCCCGCGGCGCACTCACGGCGGCAACGGAATTCGTGCAGACCGCCAGCAGGCCATGGTTCGAAGCCGACGTCGCCCGCGCGATCGACGATCCCTTGCTGATCCAGCGCTTCGGCGAGTTGTCCGTGACGGTCACCGCCGCCGAGGCCACGCTAACCGCGGCGGGTCTCGCCGTCGACGGGGCGACCGGTACTGCAGCGGAAGCGAATTCCGCCGCGCGGGCCTCGCTCGCGGTGGCGGCCGCGAAGGTACTCGCCTATCGGGCCGCGACCGAGGTATCGAGCGCCCTGTTCGAGGTCGGCGGGACACGCAGTGCCGCAGCAGATCTGAACCTGCATCACTTCTGGCGGAACGCGCGCACGCACACCTTGCACGATCCGGTCCGATGGAAGTACCAGCACCTCGGCCGTGCCCTGTTGCACGGCACGGCGCCGCCGTTGCACGGGGTGCTCTGACCGCTCGCGCGGTCGAACAGTTTGTCAGCGAGAGGGATACGAACAGTGACAGTGACGGTCGTAGTCGGCAATCCGAAGCCCGCTTCCCGCACCCTGACCGCGGCCACACTGGTCGCGCGGGGGCTGCGCCCCGACGTGGAGCCCGCCGTGCTCGATCTGGTCGAGTTCGGTCCCGCGCTGCTCGGCTGGGGTGATCCCGCGGTGGGCGCGGCGGTGCGCACCGTAGCCGATTCGGAGATGGTCGTTTTCGCCAGTCCGACGTTCAAAGCCACCTACACCGGGTTGCTGAAGCTGTTCCTCGAACAGTTCGACGGCGGCACCGGATTGGCCGGTGTGCTCGGCGTCCCCGTAATGCTCGGCGCCGGGCCCGGGCACGCGCTCGCACCCGACCTGCTGCTCAAACCGGTCCTGGTCGAACTGGGCGCCACCGCCGCGCTGCCCGGCCTCTACCTCTCCGATCGCACCTTCCAGGAGGACGGCGCGATCGACCGCTACAGCGACCGGTGGCGCCCCGTCGCCCAGGCGCTGGCCACCGTGAAGGCGACCGATCATGCATGAGCTCTTCGAATCTCCCGCCGACGGCAGCGGCCTACGCCGCGCCTTCGCCAACTTCCCGAGTGGTGTGGTCGCCGTCTGCGCCGATATCGACGGCGCCCCACACGGTCTCGCGGTGAGCACCTTCGTGCCGGTCTCCCTCGATCCGCCACTGGTGTCGTTCTGCGTGCAGAACTCGTCCTCGACCTGGCCGAAACTCGCCGCCGCGGGACATCTCGGCTTGAGCCTGCTCGGCACCGACCAGCAGGACGCCGCCCGCTCGCTCGGTGCCCGCAACGGCGACCGTTTCCGCGGCACCGCACTACATCGCGGCACCGGTGAGGCGGTCTTCATCGACGGGGCGTCGGCGTGGATCGAAGGGGTGCCGGAGGCGGAGGTGCCCGCGGGCGATCACGCGGTCGTCATCCTGCGCATCCACCGCATCGCCACCCGCACCGACGTCGACCCGCTCGTTTTCCACGGCAGCAGGTTCCGTCGATTGCATGCCGAGGTCGACATCGCGTCGTGAGGTAGCCCGCCGGATGTGCGAGACTGGTGACACATTCGTTCGGAAGGGTCTGTCATGACCATGGGTATGGTTTTAGGGGACGGCTCCGCGCGCACGTCGACGCGGGAGCGCTAGCCACACCCACTCGCAGTAACTCCTCGTCGAGGTGCACTCCGTGCCCCTGACTGCCCGACCACGAGGAGTTGTCCGTGTCCACCGTGACCTGGACCGAAGCCGAGACCGTCCGATCCGCCCGCTGGCATTCCGAAAGTGCGACACCGGCACCCAGCCGCGTCCTGATCGCCGACGACCGGCTGCCCGCCGCCACCGCGTACCGGCTGGCCTGCGAAGGCACCGCACTGCTGTGGCGGGGCGACTATCACAATGGCCGCCAGCTGCTGCGGGCGATGGCGCGGCGTATCGATCGGAAAGTGCCTGCGCGCCAAGATGATCCGGCGGAGATGTTTCGCGCGCAGCGCCGGGCCCGCAACCAGCGCGCCCGGGTGCTCGGGAAGCTGCTCGTGCACCTCGAGCACGACCATGCGCTCGCGTTGCGCCGCGCCCCCGACGTCCGTGCGGCCTGTGACCAGGCGTACGGACCGGGCCGCGGGCCCGTGCTCGTCGCGCTCACCGAACTCCTCGGCGTGCTCAGTGCTGCGCAATGGCGCGAAAAGGGTGTCCCCATAACGGCTCTCGGTGACCGCATCCATCCGCACTACGGCGTGTTCGCGCCGGTCCGCGGTGAATATGTCGACCTCGTCGCCGGTGCGCCCCTACCGGCCGGTGCGGCGACTGCTTTCGATCTCGGCACGGGCACCGGCGTGCTGGCCGCGGTACTCGCGCGGCGCGGCATCCGGCGGGTCGTCGCCACCGACGACAACCCCCGCGCCCTGATCTGTGCCCGCGAGAACACGGACCGGCTGCGGCTCGCCGACACGGTCCACGTCACCGGGCCCACCCTTTATCCCGAAGGCCGCGCCGACCTGATCGTCTGCAATCCGCCGTGGCTGCCCGCCCGGCCCACCTCCGCCCTCGAGCGCGGCGTCTACGACGCGGACAGCGCGATGCTGCGCCAGTTCCTCGCAGGCCTGCCCGCCCACCTCACCCCTGGTGGGGAGGCCTGGCTCGTCCTCTCCGACCTCGCCGAACGGCTCGGCCTGCGCACCCGGCCCGAACTCCACGCCCACATCGCCGCCGCCGGTCTACACGTCCTCGACCGCCTCGACACCATCCCCCACCACCCCCGCACCCGCGACACCACCGACCCGCTACACACCGCCCGCACCACCGAAATCACCTCCCTCTGGCGCCTGGGCTGACCACCGCCGCGCACTTCCCGTCACCCCGCGCGCGTGTCAGTCGACCGACACGCGCGCGGGACACCGAAAGGTGCGCGGGGTGCTGAGAGGTGCGCGGGATGCCGAAACGCGCAGCGGGGTACTGAAAGGTGTGCGGGGCGCTGAAACGCGCGGCGGGACGTCGAGAAGTGAGCGGGATGCGCCGGACGCTGCGGCGCGGGAGGGCAGGGCGCGTGCACGCGGCCCGCGCCGCCAAGGTCAGCTAGCTCTGGCGCCTGGAGTCAGCACTGCCGCGCACTTTTCGTCACCCCGCGCGCGTGTCAGTCGACTGACACGCGCGCGGGACACCGAAAGGTGCGCGGGACACCGAAAGGTGCGCGGGACACCGAAAGGTGCGCGGGACACCGAAAGGTGCGCGGGACACCGAAAGGTGCGCGGGATGCAAGGGACGCTGCGGCGCGGGACGGCGGGGCGCGTGCACGCCGCGCGCGCCGTGGAGGTCAGCTTGCTCTGGCGCCTGGGTTCAGCGCTGCCGCGCACCTTTCGTCACGCCGCGCGCGTGTCAGTCGACCGACATGCGCGCGGGACGCAAAAAGGTGCGCGGGACACCGAAAGGTGCGCGGGGCGCTGTGCGCGTGCGGGGCGCCGAACCGCGGCGGATGTCGCGAGCAGGTTGCGGATGTTGTTGCATTGCCGCATCATCCGCGCTGTACGGGTTTGCTCACCGGGGGTGTGGAAATTATCCTCGGCAAGAACCGCACCGGGCCGGCACCTACCGTGGTGGAACTCCCGTGGCGGAGTATCTGATGAGGGTTGGTAAGGAGTGTGGCCACGATGTCGGCCGAGATGGTGAAGTGCCGAGGCTGCCACCACCAGTGGCCGTTGAGCGCGCACAACGTGTGCCACTGCGCGCAATGCCATCAAACGTTCGCCGACGAAGCGGCGGCCCTACGCCACCAGGACGTCTCTTACACCCGCCGCAAGCCCTACGTGCGCTGCCGCACCCCCGCCGAAGCGGGCCTGGTCGACGGTGCGCGAACCTACGCGGGCAAGCCCTACCTCTGCCTGGTCCCCGCCACCGAAACCCCCACCCCCTGAACAACATTCACCGCAGTGGACACCCCCGAAACGCAATCGGCTCCGACCTGAACTACCAGATCGGAGCCATGCTGAGCCGATGACGGGAATCGAACCCGCGCTGTCTGCTTGGGAAGCAGAAGTTCTACCATTGAACTACATCGGCGAAGCGGTGAACCGCTTGTCGAGACTCTAGCAGAGTCAGCGCGGGAGCGGGAAAAGTCCAGGCAGGAGTGTTTGACCTGCGGTGATGGGTAGGTACAACCGCCGGGCGGGAGGCCGAGACTGATCCGGGTTCGATCACTTTCGGCGGTCCTCGGTGGCGTTCAGGCGGCCTCGATCGGGTCGATTTTTCCCAGATTTTTCCCAACGAGGGAACCGAGCCCGTCGCGCCGCCGACGCCGGAACCAAGTGCTCGACTTCCGTGTGACGACCTCGCTTTGCAGCGGCGTCGCTGTGCGATAACCGGCCCCCATCAAGTCATGGGCGTGTCCTACGGGTGGGCGTGTCGCAGATTCTCGGCTGGACGGCATTTGCCTTGCGGCGCAACGGGTTCACTGGCTATGCTGCGGTTGACCTGCTGGCAGTCTTGCTGCAGGGCGTCGAGGGATGAGATCGGCGCGAATCCGGCAACAACAACCACCGTTGTGGTGATCCTTGCCGTCCCATTCCCAACCTATCCCTCGCATACGCCGACCACGGCGCACGCTGCGCCCGAGAGGTCATCATGACGCAGCACGACCCGATGGCCGAGCGCCGAGTACGGGCTGTCACGTCGGGCACCGACTGCCGGCGGAACCAGGTGCGGGAGCTGAGGTATCGGCACACAGTCGATCAGAGATGTGCGGCGGCGGGCGGGTTGAGCCGGGCTCCGGCGCGAGTCCACCTGCTGAGCAACCGATCATGAGCGCCGGGTTCGCAATGCAGCACCACCTGGAACCCCCTCGGTGTCGGCGAGGCGACGCCGGTGCCGGTGGAGACCAGCCCTGAGGGTTCCGCGAGTTCCTGATGAATGAAGTTCAGACTGTCGACGAACGCCTCCAATGCTGACTTGTCCTCGACCAAGACGGCGTCAGCGTTCCACACGGCAAGGGCGTATCCCTGCGTTCCTGGAGGAAGCCATTCGTCGAGATCTCTCATGCATTCGTCGAAAGCGGCCCAGTTCTGCCCGAAGTACCAGGGGAATTGGAACACTCGGCCGCAGCCGTTGTGTTGTCGAGTTGACGATCAGCCGTAGAAGACACCGAAATCCGCTACCCCCGCTTCTTTGGAAGCTCTGCTGCTACTGCGTCACCGGCGGGGGTGTTTTTCGGCCAATACAGATAGCCGTCGGACAGCTTCCGGCCTCACCGCAATTTCTCACGCGATTGATGGGGAAGCAGCCGTGTAAACCAGCCTGATGCTGGACTCCCAACTTTGAAACCCGGTTCTCGGTAGCACTTTGCCTTCCAACGTTGGTGGCACCTCGCCGATGCCGTCGACATTGCCGACATGAAAATAGGCTTGACCGCCCGAAATGGATATCAAGGAGCTTGGCATACAGGCAATCTCGATGCCATAACCTGCGGAAGAATTTACGCGCGGAACCGATCCCACAATGGTTCGGACCATTGGCCCGTGCATTTTTTCGGTTGATATTTTCAGGTCGAGATCTTGTTCGACAACAAGCAGCCCTGTGTTTCCTTCGTCAATCTGAAGCGCGGTGCGTAGGTCCAGAAGCAACCCGACCGATGAAATATGGGACATATAGCGAACATCTATAACGCATGCTTCCAGCAGTAGATCCTCGGTAGTGAGCGGATTCCATTGAATTTCTTCTGGGACACGGCCATGGTCGCCGGAAAGGAGCGATTCGAGTCGTACCACCCGAGCTTCATGATCGCTGGTCAACTGGGCCTACCTAGGTGGGAGTTCAATGTGGGCGTAAGGATCGGCATTTGAAACCGTTCGACCGGTCAAGGGATTTACAGTCTGGCCACTGTTGTTCATGTACACCACGTAACCATTAGGGTATTGATACTTTCCGGTACTGACAGGATCCATCACACGAATGGACGTTACCTTGGCGTCGAGTCCGGCCGTACCCTGCGGAATCGGGTACTCGATACCCTTACCTGTCGGCGTTGTTGTTCCTGTGGCCCCAGGCGGAACGGCTGGAATGGTTTCACCTTTGGGACCGGTTATCGTCGCAGGCTTCGGCGGCCCGCTGGGGCCTGGTCGAACCCGGGGGCCGTCACTGCGGCCACCGCCTCCCGTTCCGGGTGCCGGTCGTTGGAAGCCCCACATGGCCAGGCCGGCGGCCATGGCCGCGGCGGCACCGCTGCCTTTGGCGGGTGGGTCGGTGACTTGGTGGTAGCCGTTCTGGTCTTGGACGATCAGCGCGTAGGGCAGCCAGCCGTCTTTGTCTTTCGCGCCGGGGTCGTCCAGGCGTGGGTTGATGTAGGTGTAGGCGACGTACCAGTTGTGGTTGTCGCCCTCAGGGCCCGGCACGCGGGATAGGTACATCTGATCGTTGGGGTTACTCGGGAAGGTGATGCCGCCCTCGATCGTGGGTGGTAGCCCTTTGTCTTTCAGGCTCGGGTTGTCAGCGGTGACCTGAGGTTCGGGGAAGATGTGCACCGAGTTCGCGGTCCCCATGCTGGGGTCGCTCCAGCTCGGTGTGATGAAGCGGCCGTCGGCGTCGAATTCGACCACGGTGCCGTCGTTGAGGCTGTAACTGGTCCCTGTCTCGTCGCGCGCACGCCGACGCAGTCCTGCGCTCAGGAACGCGGTCAGTCCGGTCAGCAGTAGCGCCGGAACGCGGTTGTCACCTCGGCCGGTGTCCGTGCTGACCGGGGTGCCAGGTTGCGGGCGTTGCGGTGGTATGGCCGGAGGATTCAGGAGTCGTTGTTTGAGGTCGGCGAACTCCTGATCGGACAGCAGACCCTGCTCGTGGAGTCGGGCCGCGCGTTCGAGCTGAGAAACCAGGTCCTCACCTCCGGCTGCCGGAACCGGCAGCGGCGCTGGTTGACCGCCGTCGGCGGGCGCGGGCACCACGGGCAGAGTCGGGTTGTTCGGAGCCAGGGGATTCGCGGATCCAGGTGGGAGCCGGTTTCCGGGCAGGACGGGTGGGGTGAATCCGGGAACCGGCACGATCGGTGTGCCGTTGCCGGGCCCAGGGTCAGGCGGGATGACGCCACCGAGGGTAGGCCCGTAACCGCCGCCTTGGGGCTGGTTCGGCTGTCCCGGCAGCACCGGTGGCGCGGTGGTCGGTGCTTGACCGGGATCGGACATCCCAGGTGGCGGCGGTGGCGGCGGTTTGGGGACCGGGATGCACGGCCAGCCCGGATGCAGCTGCTGCCACTGCTCGCAGGGGATATCGGGTTGTGCGGCAACCGGATACGTCCACAACGCGCCGCACCCACCAGCCAGGGCGAGCAGTGCGGTGGCAGTCGCGGCCCGACGAAGCAGCCGGTCGCGGCGCACGGTCACCGACCGGTGCCGCGCTGGGTGCGCAATCGGTCCAGGAGTTGATCGAGCCCCCACCAGAACAGCCGTCCGGCGATGGACATATAGACGAAGAACCCCAGATACACCCAGACAGCGCCGTGCTGGTCAGCCCAGCCCGGTATCCGGTTCAGATACGCGAACGCGGTAATCAGCATCACCACGCCGACCACGATCGCTCCCAGCACACGCAGCGAATCGGTCGCACTGCCGCCGGCGAAGCCCTGACGATCTCGCGTGGTAGGAGCCGTGGTCATGTCGAACCCCCTTCGCCGAACCGATACCGGACCTGAACAAAGGCAGAGAGCATCAAACTCGCACAGCGTCACGCTGGCTATATGCGGAAGCTATCACATGGAAGGAGCTGGCCTTCGGCAAGTACCGTCGTCTGCCGCACGAGCAGTTCAGCGTGCGCGATGCTCAGAGATAGACCGGGTCGCCGTAGACCGAGAACGAGTCGGTACTCGTCGGTGTGGCGAGTGACACCGTGACCACCGAACGCACCGAAACCGGTCCGCCACAGGCGTCGACCTTCATCTCGGCCTCCCGCGTGGCGATCGAACCATAGGCGCCATTCAGTGATTTCGCGCCGAGAACCAACTGTGTGATGCCGCCGGGCTTGAGTGTCCCCGACACGCTCGGATTCACACCGGCGTTGCCGCCCACCAAGCCCGACGGATACTGCGACACCGTCACCACTCCGTTGACACCGACGTTGAGTCCCAACCCCGCGGTGAGACCGGTACTCACATCGATCTGGCACCCGAGTTGCAACCCGATCTGCACGGCCGCCGCGTTGACCGGCGCACGCCCCTCCCCCTCGATCGACACAGCGCCTTTCACGCTGTAGAAGCCCTCGCGTGTGTAGGCGGTGGCCGCCAAATTGGGCCAGCGGTCCAACTTTTCATCGGTTTTGAATACGTTGACGACCCATCCGTCATCAGTGGTGAACGACCCGAACTTGTCCGCCACCGGTTCCGCGGCCGCCACTCCGACGCCCAACAGCACCGCTGGCAAACCCATCACGAACGATAAGCAACCCAACAACGCCCAAACGCGCCTGAACACGAATCCGCCTCCTCGAAACCCCCAGTAGGAACAGCGAAACAAGAAACCTGGCCGACCCTAGACCAACCGACCCGACCATCGCACCGACACGCCCACGACCACACTCCTTCGACCACACCGGTCGAGTACGACGTTCGCTCTGACCGAACACCGCCTGGCCGTCCGCGCAGGTGGAGCTGGGCCGCCCTCGGCTGGCCACGGTACGACCTGCGCCGATCCCTGTGGCGCCAGAACTCGTGGTGCTCACACCGCCCGCAGCATTCCGCGCAGGACCACGTGCTGCGCGACAACCAGTTCGCCGGTGGGGCGGAAGCCGTCGTGCTCGGCGAGTGCGGCGCTGTGGTCGTTTGTGGCGATGACGAAGACGTCGACTCGGCTGGCCTCGATACGCGCGCGCACCAGTTGGGCGGTCACGCCTTTCGCGCGGGCGTGGGGCAGCGTTCCACCGCACGCCAGGTATAGGTGTGGATGCTTCGGGCGGAGGCCCTCGATCTGGCGGGAGGTGGCCAAGGCCCGTGGTGCCGTCCAGCCCAAAGCGCGGATCAAGCTGAGCGGCTTGGTCATTGGCGTAGCAACACCCGGTAGATCCCACAGGACGACGCTCACGATCCCGGTGTCGTCGGACGCGGTGTCGACAATCCCTTTACGTCGTCGCGCCTCCACCCGAGAGTGCCAGAAGTACGGCAACGCGCGCCGTCGGCGATCTGGATCCGGCCAGAAGAAGGTCATCAAGGGTTCGTCCGCGAACGCCTCCGCGAGAACTCGGGCTTCCGGTGTCACGGGATCAAGGCTACGGCTGTCGCGGGGACGGTTCCCGTCAGACGAGGGCTTGGCGGAGGGCGGTCAGCCAGGGGGTCCAACGCGGATCCGGCCCTACGGCGACGTCGGCGGTCATGTCGGTGCAGGTGTAGCCGACCGCGGTGCCGGAGGCGGGGTGGGCGAAGCCGATGCGGCCGCCGGTGCCGACGTGGCCGAAGGAGGTGGCGCCGAGCATGGGGTTGCCGGTTTGCGGGAGTTCGTAGCCGTTGGCGAAGCGGTGGGTGACGGGGAGGAGGTCGATGGGGGCCGGGTGGATGAGGTGGTCGGTGCCGGGGCGGCAGGCACGCTCGACGGTGGCGGGGGTGAGCAGCCGGATGCCGTCGACGGCGCCGATGGTGGCGGCGTACATGCGGGCCAGGGCGCGGGCGTTGCCGATGGCGTTGCCCGCCGGGACCTCGGCCGCGTGCCCGGCGCGGGTGTTGAGCAGTTCGATGCCGTCTTCGCGGGTCGCCACGGTGTCGAGAAGGTTGCGCACCAGGCGGGATTCGAGATCGATACCCATCCTGGCGAGCACGGCCGATACGTCGGCGGCCGACGGTGAGGGCGTGCGGGTGAACTGTGGAACAACCCGGGGCTCTTCGGTTTCCGGCAGACCGATCCACAGGCTCAACCCGAGCGGTTCGGCGATTTCGGCGGCGAGGAAGTCGCCGACGTTCTTTCCGCTGACCCGCCGCACCAGTTCGCCGGCCAGGAAACCCCAGGTGATGGCGTGGTAGTAGAACGCGGTTCCCGGTCGCCACAGCGGCGCCATCGTTTCGAGCGCGGACACGCACCGCGCCCAATCCGTGAAGTCCGCTGCGCGGATACCGGATTCGGGTTCGAAGCCGCACAGCCCGGCCCGGTGGGTGAGCAGGTCGGCGACCGTCACATCCGCTTTGCCGTTGGCGGCGAACTCCGGCCAGTACTCCCGGACCGGCGCCTCGAGGTCGAGCTGTCCACGTTCGACGAGCAGGTGCACGCAGGTTGCCGTCACCCCTTTCGAGGCCGACATCAACACCACCAGCGACTCTGCGTCCCAAGCTTTTCCGGTGATCGGATCGTGGCCGGCCCACAGGTCGACGACGACCCGGCCGTGACGATGGACACACAACTGCGCGGCACCCGCGTCTTTCTCGTGCGCCTGCCCGAATGCGACCCGAACGTCCTCGTATCCACGCTCGACGAACCCCTCGACCAACACCACAACTCCTCCTCGCGATCCGGCGGCACCGCCTGACCCGGTGAAAACCCTTCGGTGCCAGACAGTATTGGACGGCATGGCAGGCGCGGCGTCGTTCAGCCGGGGTTCACCAGCTGGACGTCTGGACGGACTGTTCGCGCGCGAGGTTGCTGGACACGATCTTGATACGGACTCTCGGGTTCTCGCGTTCTCTTTCTCGACCGACACCGAGCCGCGCCCTGGGCAACGAAAGCCGGGTCACGCGAACGGTATTCGCGCGCTACTGTCAGATCTCGACCGAGGAGTATTGACGTGACATCATCGCGGATCGATTCGAGGCACGGCTGGGCGGCGGGCAGGCCCGATACCCGCCCGGCTGCTACGGCGCAGCACGAGCGGTTGCGGCGGCCGCCGCGGTTACGCACGATTCGGCTGGGTCGGATGGAACTGACCTATGTGCCCGACGGCGCGGTCTTTCTGAAGCCGTCCGGGTGGTTGCCGGACGCCACCGCCCAGGACTGGGCCGCCTACGCCGACCATCTCGACGAGAACGGGCACCTGGTCGCGGGCATCGGCGCGCTGCTGGTGCGCTATCGCAGGCGCGCGCTGCTCATCGACGCGGGGATCGGCCCGGTCGTCATGCCGGACGAGCCGGACAACCCGATGACGGGTGCGACGCACGGCGGCGCGTTGCTGCGCAACCTGGCGCGGCTCGGCGTGGCCGGCCGGATCGACGCGGTCGCGTTCACCCACTTGCACACCGATCACTTCGGCTGGACGTTGTATCCGGGTCCGGGCGGTGTGCCGCCGTTCGGCACGGCCCGGTATCTGGTGAACGAGTCGGAGTGGGACTGGTGGCACGCCTTGCCGCCGGAATTGGTCGCGGCGCTGCCGGATTGGGCGCGCAACAGCATCACGACGCCGCAGATGCTGGCGACCATCACGGCCAGGGTGCAGCCGTTCGTGAACGGCGCGGAGGTGTTCCCCGGCGTGCGGGCACAGGAGATCCCCGGGCACACCGCGGGGCATACCGCGTTCGCGCTCAAGTCCATGGGCCGGCGCCTGGTGATGATCGGTGACGCGCTGCACAGTCCGGTGCAGGTGCGGCATCCGGAGTGGGCGTGTGGCTCGGATTTCGATCCCGCCGAAGGGATTCGCCGACGCCGGATGCTGGTCGACCGGCTAGCCTCCACCGGCGATCTGGCCTTCGGAATCCACTTCGCCGACGTGCCGTTCGGCCGGGTGCGCCGGGACGGGGACGGCCGCACCACCTGGATCCCGTACGGCTGACCGGTGTTTCGCGCCGGCGCGCACGGCATCGTGTTCGCGCGCTTCGAGATAGCGGTAGCCGCTGAAGGTCGCGATCACCAGCAGCGCGCCGATGGCCCACCCGCCGAGCACGTCGGTGGTCCAGTGCACGCCGAGGTAGATGCGGGAAAGACCCACCGCGGCAACGAAAGTGGCGGCCGCGATCGCCGCGATCCAGCGTGCGGCGCGGCGTCGCAGGCGGGGAATCAGCAGCACGGACACGATGCCGACGATCGCCATCGAACCGAGGCTGTGCCCGGACGGGTAGGCGAAGTTGGTCTTGACGACGACATGCAGGTCGACCGGCGGGCGCGGCCGGGCGATCAGGTTCTTGCCGCCGTCTACGAACAGCCAGGACAGCAGACCGGTCACGATGACCAGTCCGGCCGCGCGCCAGTACCCGAACCAGCCGAAGGCGATCACGGCGAGGGTGGCCAGTGTGGTCATCGCGACCGTGCCGCCGATATTGCTGACCGTGATCGCGATCGGGGTCAGTACGCCGTTGCGATGCGCGACCGCCCAGTCCGCGATATCCGGGTCGATCGAGGTGAGCCCGTCGCGGGCCACCACGTTGGCGGTGAGTCCGACGATGAACACGATGAGCAACCCGGCCACCACCGCGAGCGGCGGTACCCGGCGTCGAGTCGGGACGAGCGTGGGATTCGGGGTCACCTTTCCCAGGATGTCATTGCCATGCTGTGTATTCGCTGAGTACGAGAAAATCGGACAAAACGGACCAGCTCAGAACATGCTGTAGCCGCCGTCGATCAGCAGCGTGTCCCCCGTGTGATAAGCGCTGGCCGGGCTGGCCAGATACACCGCGACGGCCTCGAAATCGGTGGCCGTACCCCAGCGCTTGGCCGGGATCCGGGGCTGCACGCGCTCCCGGAAGCGATCCCAGGCGAACACGCCGTCCGTCATCGGCGTCTCCACCCAGCCCGGCAGCACCGAGTTCGCGCGGATGCCGTATTTGCCGAGCTCGACCGCGATCGAATTCATGATGGCGATCAGACCCGCCTTGCTCGCCGCATAGGACTGGCCGCGCGGCACACCCTGTTTGGCGGCCAGACTGGCGGTGCCCACCAGGCTGCCGCCCTCGCCCTGCGCGACCATCACCTTCGCCGCCTCGCGCAGCGTGACGAACGCGGCGTCGAGGTTGATCGAGGTGACCCGCCGGAATTCGGCGAGATCGGTCTCCAGGAACGGCAGACCACCTTGCGGTACACCGGCATTGGCGAAACAGGAGTCGATCCGGCCGAGTTCGTCCATTACCCTGGCCATCGTGTCGCGCACCTGCTGCTCGTCGCCGACATCGCAGGACAGGGTGAGCACCCGTCCGCCGTAACCGCGCAGGATCTCCGCGGCGTCGGCGTTGCGCTCGGTGTTGCGGCCGACGACGCACACGTCGGCGCCGGCTCGCGCGAGCCCGCGGGCGAAGCCGAGACCGATCCCGGAGTTGCCTCCGGTCACCACGGCCACGTGGCCGCTCAGGTCGAACAGTGCGGGCTCGGTCATCCGGTTCATCCCTTCGGTCACCGGCGGCGCCGGGCGCGACTGCCCGGTGCCGCCTCGAACGAGTGGAGGATATCGCCGCGGCCGCATCGATGTGCGGCTGAAGACCGGCGGCGAGCAGGCGCTACGCTGCTTGCCGTGCTGCTTTCCGATCGTGACATCCGTGCGGAGATCGCCGCTGGGCGTCTCGGCGTCGAGCCATTGCTGGAGACGCTGATCCAGCCGTCGAGTATCGACGTGCGCCTGGACGGGATGTTCCGGGTGTTCAACAACACCCGCTACACCCATATCGACCCGGCGCAGCAGCAGGACGAGCTGACCAGCCTGGTCGAACCGGCCGCAGGTGAACCCTTCGTGCTGCATCCCGGCGAGTTCGTGCTCGGCTCGACACTCGAGGTGTGCACGCTGCCCGACGACCTGGCCGGACGACTGGAGGGCAAGTCGAGTCTGGGCCGCCTCGGCCTGTTGACGCACTCGACCGCGGGTTTCATCGACCCCGGTTTCAGCGGACACATCACACTGGAACTCTCCAACGTGGCCAACCTGCCGATCACCCTGTGGCCCGGCATGAAAATCGGCCAACTCTGCCTGCTCCGCCTCACCAGCCCCGCCGAACACCCCTACGGCAGCGCCACCGCCGGCTCGAAATACCAAGGCCAGCGCGGCCCCACCCCCTCCCGCTCCTACCTAAACTTCCCCCTCCCCACCGCGGCGGAATCACGATAGTTCCCCTCACGCCAGTTGTTCTTCGGACAGCTCCGGGGCGCGGTGGCGGAAGTGGAGGCGGGTGGACGGGGGTGTCCAGAGTAGGGCGAAGACGATCAGGGAGAGGGTCCAGCCGGCCAGGAGGGCCAGGTGGGCGCCGGTGGTGGGGAACAGCACCCAGACCACGAATCGCCCGAGGAACTGGCCGCCGAGCAAGACGGTGATGGTGATGCGGGCCCAGTTGCGGCCGCGCAGGACGGGGAGCAGCAGGGCGGCGTAGAGCGGGGCGCTGATCAGATGGAACACGGTGCCGACGTGCCAGCTGAACGGTGAAAACACCAGGACGAGAACGTGATTGACGGCGTGTATGCCGATGCCGAGGGCGGCCAGACGCACGGTGAGCGGTGCGGACATCGCGGGAGTCCCTTCGCGGTGGAGGTGCGGGGAACGCTACGGTCCACGCGCGCCGCGGTATTGGACGAATAGGACATGGCTGTGTGCGACAGTGATCGGCGTGAACCAGGATTGGGAAGATCGGGTAGCGGCCGCGTGGACCACGATCGATGAGCACGACGCCGCCGACTTCCGGGCCGCGATCGACGCCCTGGTCGCCGAATTGCCGGACGCGCATCCGCGCGGGGCGTTCGAGCGGGCGTGTGCCTGGGATTCGACCGGCCACTCCGACCAGGCGGTGCCGCTGTACCGGGCGGCGTTGGCGGGCGGACTCGACGACTACCGGCGCAGGCGCGCCACGATCCAGCTGTCCAGTTCGCTGCGCAACATCGGTCATGCCGCGGAGGGTGTCGAGCTGCTGACCCGTGAACTCGACGCGCCGTCGGACGAGCTGGACGACGCCGTCCGCGCGTGCCTCGCCCTGTGCCTGTCCACCCTCGGCCGCGACCGAGAGGGACTGTCCCTGGTACTCGGCGCATTGGCCGCCCACCTGCCCCGCTACCAACGGTCCATGGCGAATTACGCTCGGCTGCTGGTAGAACCGGCGCAGTAGCGTTCAGCCGAGCAGACGTCCCGGCGCGGTACCCGCGAAGCGGCGGAAGTCGCGGATGAGATGTGATTGGTCGTAGTAGCCGAATTCGGCGGCGAGGCTGCTCATGTCGCGTTCGGGTCGGCTGGTCAGGGCGGTCAGGGCGGCGGAGAATCGGAGCAGGGAGCCGTAGTCCTTGGGCGGCAACCCGATCTGCTCGGCGAAGCGGCGCCGGAAATGCCGTTGGCTCCAGCCGCTTTCCGCCGCCAGCGTGGTGACCGGCCGGGTTCCGTTGGACCGGCGCAGTTCCCGTACTGCGTGCACGATCGCCCGGTCGGCGTGGTCGTCGCAGTCGCGGACGCGTCGGCGCAGGTAGTCGCCCAGTAGCGCGAATCGTGCCGGCCAGGTGCGGGATTCGGCGAGTCGCTCGGTCAGCTGCCGCACCGGCGGCCCGAGCAGTTCGGCGAGCGGGACCGCCTCGTTGCGTAATTCGTCGAGCGGCACACCGAGCAGCCGGCGCGCGCTCAGCGGATCGAGTTGCAGCTGGACGCTGCGCATCCGTCCGGCGTGCCCGGCGCTGCCCGCGCGGTCGTGCAAGCCGATGACCAGCGCGGTCGGGTCGAGACCGCGTCCCTCGAAGATCCCCTCCAGCGCGAAGACGAGTTTCACGGTGCCGCCGGGAATCTTCCTGCGGCGCACCGGGTTCGGTTCCAGCACGTCGAAACCGAAGCAGCGCAGCACGTCGAGGCCGGCGAACGCGGCGGGCGGCGCGGCCACCACCTGGTGCGCACGCACCTGGTAGGTCCCGCGCAGATCGCTCAGCCGATCACCGCCCATGTTCCGAGCCTACGACCCCGCGCGCACCGAAGCACCGGGTCGAGTCCGCCCCGCCGACTGCCAGAATTAAGGGGCGGACTCGACCCGGTTTGCGCCGGGCGGCAACGGGAACCGATCGCGGCGCGTGATCAGTCCCCGCCGCCCGCACCCACCGCCAGTGCCGTCGTGATGATGACGGATAACGGTGGGAGCGTGTCGCCGCGTCTCGGTGGGGATACCCAGAAGCACCCTTCCCGGGTCCACCGCCCGAGACCGGTCGGCAACATCACGGCACTACCTATGGCGGGGATGCCGATATCGAGACGATTGAGCACGTCCAATACCTGCACCCCCGGCCTGCTGTCCGGTTCGGCGAGGAAGCTCCACCGGATCTGCCTGGCCAGCATGGGCCCCCTGGTACCCTGCTGTTCCAGTGCGGCCCGGACCTTTTCGGCACGAGCGGTCGGCAAGTGGACGACGCAGACGCGGTTGGTGATCGGCAGCATGACGAAGCCGCCACGTTCGGTTACCGGTAGCCCGAACTCGTGCCGATAGAACGCCACCCAATCGTCGACAGTCCTGAGTTTCTCCACATTCACGGCGAACTCCTTGCCTCCCGCCTCAAGGTTCCAGGTAGGACCCCCGTTTCGGTATCGCCCGCACGCCCACTTTCCGCTGCCTTTCCGCTGCCTCTGGTACCAGCTCTGTTTCGTATGTAGCCGTGCCAACGAACCACTCGTACCCTGGGAGGAGTTCGTTCGGAAGGGATGACATCGTGGTCCGGCAATGGTCAGGTAAAGAGGCCCGTGCCCTTCGCGATGCCAAAAGGATGAGCATCAGGCAGTTCGCGGCTCATCTCGGGGTGCATGAACGCCTGGTCTCGAAGTGGGAGGCCGGTGGCGTCCGGGTGCACCCACGTCCGATCAACCAAGCCGCGCTCGATACCTCCCTGGCCAGGTCCGACGATGTTGTGCGGGCACGGTTTGCGGCAATGATCGATCAGCCGATGGCCGATCGACCGACCGCGCCCGGATTCGATGCGCCCGCCGATACCTCGGCGCGCGCCCAATATTCGAGCGACGCGGACCTTTTGGCTCTCATAGACGCCGGTGCGATGAGAGGGGATGCGTTAGCAGCGATTTCGGAGAGGGATCTCATCATGGCGGCTGCCCATGAGGCCAGCGAGCACGCCGGCCAGGCCGAGAGCACGAATGTGGGTGCGACCACGTTGGACCAGCTCGACGCCGATGTCAGACGCATCGCGAACGACTATGTGCACGTGCCACCGGTGCCGATGATGGTGGAGATGCTACGGGTGCGCCGCCGGGTGTACCGGCTGCTGGAAGGCCATCAGCGCCCCGCCGACACCAGTCATCTGTACCTGTTGGCGGGCACCCTCTCGGGTCTGCTCGCCAATGCGAGTACCGATCTGGGTTATTACGACGCGGCGGGTGAGCAGATCAGAGCCGCGTGGGCCTATTCGGAATTGTGCGGCCACAACGGTTTACGGGCCTGGACCCGGGGCATGCACGCGCTCATCGAGTATTGGTCGGAACGGCCGCGCCGCGGTGTGCTGCTGGCGCAGAGCGGCCAGGAATTCGCCGAATCCGCTACGGCGAAGGTGCGTTTGCTCAATATCGAGGCCAGAATCTGGTCGCGCCTGGGCAATTCGAACGATGCCGATCGCTGCATCCGGGCGGCCGACGACGCGCGTGAGGTCACCGAGACCGACACGCTGCACGACGAGGTCGGCGGCGTGTTCGGCTTCAACGACGCGAAGGCGCAGTACTACGCCGGCGCCACCTACATCCATCTCGGTCAGGCGACGCCCGCGCTGGCGGCCACCCAGCGCGCCATCGAGCTGTACTCGAACGGCCCGTCGGAGCAACGTTCCTATGGTGCCGAATCGCTGGCCCGGGTCGACTGTGCCGCGGCGCACCTGATCAACGGCAGTCTCGACGGCGCCGCCGAGGCGTTGCGGCCGGTGCTCGGGCTGGCCGAGGACAAGCGGATCGCGCAGCTGGAAGAGCGGTTGACCGGGGTGCGCCGGCGGATCGCGGGCCCGGACTTCCGGGACGCGGTCGGCGCGCGCTTCCTGGACGAGCGGATCGAGGAGTTCTGCGGCACGACGGCGGCGAAGGGGATACCTCCTGGCAACCCCGCTTCCTGAGGTGCTCGTCACAATCGCCCGCCCGGCGAGGGGTCGGTTCGCGTCGTCCCGGTGAAATACCGGCAATCGGCGCGAGCTGGACGTTTATCGGCTTGCGGTCACCTGGCACCATGGGACGGGTGAGCCCCAGTCATCTACCGCATCGCCCGCCGCGCGTACTCGAGCAGTCCACGAAGCTGCAGAACGTCGTCTACGAAATCCGTGGACCGGTACACGCGCAGGCGGCACGGCTGGAGGCGGAGGGGCATCGCATCCTCAAGCTCAATATCGGCAACCCGGCGCCGTTCGGTTTCGAGGCGCCGGATGTGATCATGCGCGACATCATCGCGTCGCTCCCGTATGCCCAGGGCTACTCCGAATCCAAGGGCATCACCTCGGCCCGGCGCGCGGTCGTCACCCGCTACGAACTGGTGCCCGGCTTCCCCGAACTGGACGTGGACGACGTCTACCTCGGCAACGGCGTCTCCGAGCTGATCACCATCACCATGCAGGCGCTGCTGGACAACGGCGACGAGGTGCTGATCCCGGCGCCGGACTATCCGCTGTGGACCGCGATGACCAGCCTGGCCGGCGGCACCCCGGTGCATTACCTGTGCGACGAGTCCAGCGGCTGGCAGCCCGATATCGCCGATATCGAATCGAAGATCACTGACAAGACCAAGGCGCTGCTGGTGATCAATCCGAATAATCCGACGGGTGCGGTGTATTCGGCGGAAATTCTGCAGCAGCTCGCCGATATAGCGCGCAAGCATCAATTGCTGCTGCTCGCCGACGAGATCTACGACAAGATCCTCTACGACGACGCCAAGCACGTTTCGATGGCCTCGGTAGCGCCGGATCTGCTGTGCCTGACCTTCAACGGCCTGTCCAAGGCGTACCGGGTGGCGGGCTATCGCTCCGGATGGCTGGCGATCACCGGCCCGAAGGAGCACGCGGCCGGTTTCCTGGAGGGGATCGACCTGCTCGCCTCGTCCCGCCTGTGCCCGAATGTGCCTGCGCAGCATGCGATTCAGGTGGCGCTCGGCGGTCATCAGAGTATCGAGGATCTGATCCTGCCCGGCGGGCGCCTGCTCGAGCAGCGCGATGTCGCGTGGGAGCGGCTCAACATGATTCCCGGTGTGTCCTGCGTGAAACCGAAGGGTGCGCTGTACGCGTTCCCCAGGCTGGACCCGAATGTGTATGAGATCCATGATGATTCGAAGCTGATCCTGGATCTGCTGCTGCAGGAGAAGATCCTGATGGTGCAGGGGACCGGTTTCAACTGGCCGAACCACGATCATCTGCGGATCGTCACGCTGCCGTGGGCCAGGGACCTCGCGGTCGCCATCGAGCGCTTCGGCAACTTCCTGTCCAGCTATCGCCAGTAGCTTGCTCGCCACCCTCCGGCAACGGGATCGCCCTGGTTTCGGCCCCTAAACATACCGAATGTATGAATACATGCGAGGTTTGGAGACTTCTCTAGCGCAAACGAAGTACTTTTGTGTACAGTAGGAATCGGCACTTTCGAGTGTCCGACCGAGTTGCCTACCCCCCTGGGTTAACTCGGTCTCGGGTTCGGCCGCCTACCCCCCTGGGCCGCCAGCCCTGTGGGCGGCGGAGACATCCCCCTGCTCTCCGCCGCCCCCTCCCGAACCTCTCCGCAAGTCAGCGGCATACCCCCTCGGCTGTTTCCGGTCGCAACTTGAAAATGAAATCCTTTAAGCTCTGCGCGTGACCGATCACCACCACCATCACCACGATCACTCCGGTCCCATCGCGATCGGCGACACCGCCGCCCGCGTGGTCATCGGACTGCTCACCGTCATCGGCATCGTGGTGCTGGCAGGCGCCTTCCTGCTCTGGCCGAGCAAACAGCACATCGACATCCCGCTGCCCATGCAGAACGCCGGCGGCGGCGCGGTGCAGACCGAGGCGGGCACGGTGGTCCTGCAAGACATCGGGCCGTGCGGCAGCGCCTCGATCGGCAAGGTCTTCGTGGAGCAGCCCGACGCCCCGCGCAACAACGCCTACACCTGTCAGCGCAGCCTGATCGAGATCGAATCCGGGCCGCACAAGGGCAACCGCACCCTGCTCGAAATCGCCCCTGGCCCTGGCCAACCCGATCTGCACGCCGGCGACAAGCTGCGCCTGGTGCGCCAGACCGACCCGAGCGGCACGCCGATGTACTCGTTCGAGGACTACGCGCGCGGGCTACCGCTGACGCTGATCGTCGTCGCCTTCGTCGTGGTGATCGTGGCGGTGGCGCGCTGGCGCGGCCTGCGCGCGCTGCTCGGTCTGGTGTTCGCGTTCGCGGTGCTGGTGCTGTTCATGCTGCCCGCGCTGCTGGACGGCAAGCCCGCCATCCCGGTCGCGCTGGTCGCCGGCGCCCTCATCCTCTACGCGGTGCTGTACCTGGCGCACGGGGTGAACCTGCGCACCAGCTCGGCCCTGCTCGGGACGCTCACCTCGATGATCGTCGCCGCGGTGCTGTCCTGGGTGGCGATCAAGATGACCAACCTCACCGGCCTGTCCGAGGAACAGAACACCAACGTCGCCACCTATATCGAACACGTCAGCATCACCGGGCTGCTGCTGGCCGGCTTCATCATCGGTTCGCTCGGCGTGCTGAACGACGTCACCATCACACAGGCCTCGGCGGCCTTCGAGCTGGCCGCCATCGACAAGGGCGCGTCGCGGCGGGAGGTCTTCACCGCGGCGATGCGGGTCGGCCGCGACCATATCGCCAGCACCGTGTACACGCTGGTGCTCGCCTACGCCGGCGGCGCGTTGCCGCTGCTGCTGTTGTTCAGCGTCGCGGGGCGATCCATCCGGGACGTGCTGACCGGCGACGCCGTGGCCATCGAGATCGCCCGCTCGTCCGTCGGCGGTATCGCCCTGGCCCTGTCCGTCCCGCTGACCACCGCCATCGCGGTGATGCTCGCTCGTCCGTTCGGCAGCCACGCGCCGGTCGAGCCGCCGCGCCGGGCCCGGCACGCGCGGAACTGAGGACGACGCGGCCAGGTGACGGGCTGAACCGCGGCGCATCCGGCCGGACTTCGAGACAGGCCTAGCGCGGCGGGGGCGGTGGGAAGGGGAAGACCTCGGGCGGGATCGTGGGCACCACGATCGGCGGAAGCCCCGGCACGACAATGGTGTTGGGGCCCGGGGCCGGTGGCGGCGGGGGCTCGGTGGTGGCCCGGCGCGGCGGCGGCGCGGCCACCGATTCCGCGGGCGTCTCCGAGGGTGTCGCGGGGGCGACGGCGATCTGCGGGTCGAGCGTGGTGGTGCGCGGCGACGTGGTCGTCGGCACGGTGGGTGATCCTTCGCTGTGCGAATCGCGTTGCAGTACTTGGGGACCGTAGCCCAGGCCCAGGCCGATCGCGGCGACCACCGCGAGCGCGCTGACGGTCAGCACCGCGCCGCTGATCTCGCGTTTACCGCGTTTCTTCGGGGGCGTCGATAACCAGGCCGGGGATAATTCGTCATCGAGCACCGCGCCGGCCGCCGCCGCCTCGGGCTGCACCGGCCGGGCGAGCAGCGCGGCACCGCGGGCCACCACGGTCTCCGGGCTCTGCGGCACGATCACCGGCACACCCATCCAGCGTTCGAGTACCTTGGCCACCAGCGGAATCCGGGCGCAGCCGCCGATCGCGAGCACGCCGTGCACGGGGCGGTCGGAGCGGGTGATCACGTCGCGCGCCATCCGCGCCGACGATTCGATCGCCAGCATGATCAGCGACTCGAAGTTCTCCTGTGCCAGTAACACCAGGCCCTGCTCGCTGGGGAGCGCGACCGCGGTGTTGGTGGATAGCTGTTCCTTGGCTTCGCGGCACAGCCCGTCCAGTGCGGCCAGGCCCGCCGCGTCCGGCGGATGCGCGATCCGGCCGGAGGCGATCTGCTGTTCGCGGATCAACGAGTCGAGGTAGTCGCCGCTGATATCGCTGGTGCGCTCGCTGTAGCGGATCTCCCGCGACTGGGTGTCCACCACGCTCACCGACAGACCCGAGCTGCCGAGGTCGTAGACGACCAGCGAGGAGATGCCGCGGATATCACCGGTGGACTGCGCGAATTCCAGCGCGGCGACCACCTCGGGGACGAGTTCGTAATTGGTCAGCTGCTGGCGGGCCATGGCCGCGCGCACCGCGCGGGCGTGCTGCTCGCTGCGGTAGGCGATCGCGGTGGCGGCGATGCCGGGCGTGGTCTCCAGCGTGACGCCGATGGCCTCGGCGGCCAGCTCCTCGACCGTCTGGCCGGCGACCGGAACGGTCTGCAGATCGAACGAATGCGGCTCGACGTGCCCGTGGGGGTTCGCGGTGTGTGGTCGCGCCATACGGACAGCGCCGGCCCCCACCGAAACTCCCAGTACCGAACTCATCAGCTGCCCATCTCGTTCACACTTCACGACATGCGAGCCAGCGCGAAGGCCCGCTCCCCGGACCATACCGTCGGCGAGCGTCTGTGGATACGGCAGGACCATGCCTACCGCCGCAGACCGCGCCGCCGCGACGCAACTCTACGGGGTACCCAGTCCGGCGTACACCCATCCGGCTTCTCGCCAAATGGCACGATTGAGACAATTCCTCCCGTCGATGATCGACCGGGACCGCACCACTCGCTCCAGATCGGCCGGACGCAATGAGGTGAACTCGTCCCATTCGGTGAGCACCAAGACTACATCGGCGCGTTCGCACGCTTCCGCAATCGAGGTGGCGTAGTTGAGCGTCGGGAACACCCGGCGCGAATTCTCCAGTGCTTTCGGGTCATACACGGTCACCACCGCGCCGTGCAGCTGGATCATGCCCGCCACATTCAGCGCCGGGGAATCCCGCACGTCATCGGATTCGGGTTTGAACGCGGCGCCCAGCACGGCCACGTTCGCGCCGAGCAGCGAACCGCCGCAGGCGCGGGCCGCCATGTCCACCACCTTGGTGCGGCGGCGCATGTTGATGTTGTCGACCTCGCGCAGGAACGCCACCGCGTGATCGGCGCCGAGCTCACCGGAGCGGGCCATGAACGCGCGGATGTCCTTCGGTAGGCAGCCGCCGCCGAAACCCAGTCCGGCATTGAGGAATCGGCGGCCGATGCGGGCGTCGTAGCCGAGCGCGTCGGCCAGCATCGTCACGTCGGCGCCGGTCGCCTCGCACACCTCGGAGACCGCGTTGATGAACGAAATCTTGGTCGCGAGAAAGGCGTTGGCCGAAACCTTCACCAATTCCGCGGTGGCCAGGTCGGTCAGCAGGAACGGCACCTCGGCGGTGATCAGATCCGCGTAGACCTCGCGCACCAGCTGCTCGACCCAGGCCGCGGCGTCGCGCTCCCGATCCACGCCCAGCACAAGGCGATCCGGGCGCAGCGTGTCCTTCACCGCGAAGCCTTCCCGGAGGAACTCGGGGTTCCACGCCACCTCGACCTCGGCGGAGGTGAGCGCGCGAGCCCTGGCCCCGAGCGCGGTCGCGGTGCCGACCGGCACGGTGGACTTGCCGATGATCACCGACGGACGCTCCAGCATCGGGACGAGCGTATCCACCACGGCGTGCACATATTTCAGGTCCGCGGCGTACTCACCCTTCTTCTGCGGCGTGCCCACACCGAGGAAGTGCACCTCCGAATGTGCCGCGGCTTCGGCGTAAGACGTGGTGAATCGCAACCTGCCCGCGTCGAGGTTGCGCCGCAGCACTTCCTCGAGGCCGGGTTCGTAGAACGGCACCACACCATCGGACAGCTTCGCGACCTTGCCCGGGTCGACGTCCACCCCGATCACGTCGTGCCCGAGTTCGGCCATGCACGCCGCGTGCGTGGCCCCGAGGTACCCGGTTCCGAAGACTGTGCATCGCATGATCGATTGATAAGCCTCCCCGGTGGCCACACCACGTCACCGAGGCAAGGGTCACGGCAACGGTAGGTGTACATGTGGCGACGCAGCCCGGGTTGGCCACCCTGACCTGCGACGACACGGCTAGCATCGACGGGATGCGACGCTTGCGGTGGGCCGTGCTCGGCCTGGTCGTCGCCGTGTCGGTCGTGGCGGCGCTGTGGCCGGTCTATGTCCGGCCGCGCACCGACACCCCCGTTCCCGCCGACGCGATCCTGGTCCTCGGCGGGGCGCACGACGGCCGCGAACAGCTGGCGCTGCGACTGGCTGCCGAAGGCTTCGCGCCCCGGGTCCTGATCTCGGATCCGTACGAGCACAGCACCCTGATCAATCGAATCTGCCACGGCAGCTACAGCTTCCAGGTGATCTGTTTCGATCCTGCGCCCCGCACCACCCGCGGCGAGGGCCGCTTTCTCGCGCGGATGGCGCGGGCCGGCGGTTGGCAGCGCGTCATCGTGGTCACCTTCACCCCGCACATCTCCCGGGCCCGCTACATCCTCGGCAAATGCTGGTCCGGCGAGCTGCTCTTCGTCGACCCCGAGCCCGCCCTCTCCGTTCCGCGCTGGGCGTGGGACTACGCCTATCAGTCGGCGGGCTACGTCCGGGCCTTCTTCGAGGATTGTGACGCCTAGCTGGGGTTTCATCGGGGATCAGCGCATGCTTCAGCTAATTGCTGGCAGGTGACATCAGTTTGCTACAGTGGCGGGACACACGTAGGTCCTGTCTCGTTTCGGCTCCGGCCGATGGCGACGCACTGGTGCACACCCTCCGGGAGGGCTGATGGAATTCGACTGGTCAGCGGCCGATCTGGCATTTCGGGACGAGGTGCGGGCGTTTCTCGACGCCGAACTGACACCGGAGTTGCGGCGCGCCGGACGATTGGCGACAAGCGTCTACCCCGATCACGAGGCCAGCATGCAATGGCAGCGGATCCTGCACGAGCGCGGCTGGGCGGCGCCCGCCTGGCCCGTCGAATACGGCGGGTGCGAATGGAGCCTCACGCAGCACTACATCTTCGCGCGGGAATCGACACTGGCGGGAGCGCCCGCGCTGTCCCCGATGGGGATCAAGATGGTGGCGCACGCGATCATCGCCTACGGGACCGCGGAACAGAAAGCGTTCTACCTGCCGCGCATTCTGACCGGCGAAGTCTTCTTCTGCCAAGGCTATTCGGAGCCGGAAGCGGGATCCGACCTCGCCGCGCTGACGATGGCGGCGGTCGAGGACGGCGACGACCTCGTCTGCACCGGCAGCAAGATCTGGACCACCCACGCCACCGAGGCGAATTGGATCTTCTGCCTGGTGCGCACCGCACGGACGGGAAAGAAGCAGCAGGGCATCACCTTTCTGCTGATCGATATGACCTCGCCCGGCATCGAGATCCGCCCGCTGGTGATGACCTCCGGCGAACAGGTGCAGAACCAGGTTTTCTTCGACAACGTCCGGGTACCGAAAAGCAATGTGCTCGGGCAGATCGACGACGGCTGGACCGTCGCCAAATATCTGCTCGTGCACGAACGAGGTGGTGCGATGGCGCCGTACCTGCAGGCGATGGCACAGGAAATCGGCATCGAAGCGGCGCAACAGCCAGGACCGGACGGCAATCCGCTGATCGATGATCCGGCATTCTCGGCGCGCCTGGCGGAGGCGCGGATTCGCACCGAGGTGCTCGAAATACTGGAGTACCGCACGATTTCGGCGATGGCGCGGGGCAAGAACCCGGGACCGGCCTCCTCCATGCTGAAGATCCTCGCCACCGAGCTGAGCCAGCAGCTGACCGAACTGGCCTTGACCGCCGCCGGTCCGCGCGCGCGGGTGTATCAACCGCATGCCACCAAACCCGGTGGGCCGATCGCCGAATTCACGCCGCCCGCGGACGGTTATCACAGCGGCAGCGAATGGCAGGCGGTCGCGCCGCTGCGCTACTTCAACGACCGGGCCGGCTCGATCTATGCGGGCAGCAACGAGATTCAGCGAAACATCCTCGCCAAAGCAGCATTGGGGCTCTGATGGACTTCACACTCACCGAGGAGCAGGAACTGCTCCGCACCGCCCTCGCCGGCTTCCTCGGCGCGCGCTATGACCTGGAAAAGAGCCGCACCGCGGTCAAATCCGGGCCGGGCTGGCAGCCCGCGATCTGGCGCGCGTTCGCCGACGAACTCGGCATCCTCGGCGCGATCCTGCCCGAGCGGGTCGACGGCATGGGTGGTGGGCCGGTCGAAATGATGGTCATCGCCGAGGAACTCGGCCGTGCGCTGGTCGTGGAGCCGTTCGTGGACACGATTGTCGTCGGCGCCGGACTGCTGAACCGCTCCGGTGGGGAACGCGCCGACGCGGTGCTGCGCCAGATCGCGGCGGGCGAGGCGCGCACGGCTTTCGCTGCGCTGGAACCGACTTCGGGCCAGACCCTGCACGATGTCAGCACCACCGCACGGCGTGATGGTGACTCGTGGGTGCTCGACGGCGCGAAGACCGTGGTGACCAGCGCACCGCTGGCCACGCACCTGCTGATCACCGCGCGCACCGCGGGCAATCGGCGCGATCAGCGCGGTATCTCGTTGTTCTGCATCGATTTCGATGCGGACAACCCGCCCGCCGGTATCGCGGTGCATCCGTACCGGACCATCGATGACCGAGTCGCCGCCGACCTCACGTTCACCGATTTCCGCGTGCCCGCCGACGCGTTGCTCGGCATCGAAGGCACCGCCTGGGTCGCGATCGAACCCACCGTCGACACCGCCATCGCGGCCATCGCCGCCGAAACCGTCGGCTGCCTGCGCACCGTGCTCGCCGACACCCTCGAATACGCCAAGCAGCGCAAGCAGTTCGGTCAGCCGATCGGCAGTTTCCAAGTGCTGCAACACCGCATGGTCGACATGTACATGGAACTCGAACAAGCCATTGCGGCCACCTATCTCGCGATCTACTCGCTCTCCGCCGAACCCCCGGCTCGCGCCCGCGCCGTCGCCGCAGCCAAGGTCACCGTGGCCCGCGCCGCCCGCTTCATCGGCCAGAACGCCGTCCAACTACACGGCGCCATGGGCATGACCGAAGAACTGGCCATCGGCCACTACTTCAAACGCCTCACCGCCATCCACCACGAATACGGCACCCCCGACCACCACCTCACCCGCTACGCCACCCTCACCCGCCCCTGAGCCGAATCAGGCGGTCGAACCTACGCATTCGATATCAGTTCGACCGCCTCATACATCCCGTACCGCGTCGAGAGGACCTCGAGCAGCTCCTCGACCGACTGCGGGGGATTACAGTGCCGACGCGAGAGTCCCTGTAGAGAAGTCAGCGCACGGGCCGGATCGACGGCACAGGTATTCGCGGCGAATTCCGCGGCGCCGATCACCTGCAGTCCCGCGGGTAGCAGGCCGCCCGGAAAGTGGCGCCGATTCTCGGTGACGATCGCTCCCGCCGCGCCGACCACGGCCGCGGCCACAACGTGCTCGTCATCGACGTCGGGGAGCCCGAACGAGCCCTCGAGCGGCTCCCACCCGCAGATGAGTGCGTCGTCGAACGCCGTCGTCATCCTCGCGACGAGCCTGGACGCCGTGGCCTGTGCAGTGTTCGGATCTTGGCCACGGCGAACGAGTTTACGAGCTTCGTGTCGTTCGAGTTCCTCGAGGATCGGACTGCTCCAGAGTGGCCGATAGAGGTTCTCCACAGCCAGCGAGAGCAGGAAGTCACGTTGCAGGCTCGGCCACAGTACGCAGGTGTCGAGCAGGGCGCCGAACATCAGCTGCGACGTTTTCGCGCAGCTTCCTTTCGGATCTCACGTAGCTCTGCCAGGACCGCTGCCGGATCTTCTTCGTCGTCCAGGCCGAGCGCGGTCGCGGCGAGTGCTTCGTACTGTCGGTGACGCCGCTGTTCTCGATAAGCCAGGACATCGGTGAGCAGTAGCCTGCGCCGGGATCCGGCGCGTTCCGCGGGGATCTTGTTCGCATCGATCAAGCGGACCACGGTCGGCCGGCTGACGCCGAGCAAGTCCGCGGCTTGCTGGGTGGTCAGGGTCATGCTTTGCGGCGCGACCGTCACTGCCTTCCCGTCGCGCAGCGCGGACACCACTTGAACCAGGACGCGGTGCAGGGACTCCGGCAGCTCTACTTGATCGTGCTCGTCGGCACCGACCAGCAGGTAACGCGGCCGTACCGTGTCGCCATGACGCGCCTCGTGCGCGGCCAGGAAACTGACCACGGGGGCCAGCTCCTCGGCTGGTTCGGGCAGGTATGTGTGCTGGCTCGAGGCCTCGGACGGCATGCTGCCACCTCCTTCGAACAAATCGTAACCTATTTCGAAACGTTCGAAAGATGAATTCGGGACCGCTCGCGTGCCGGGATCCCAAAAAGAATCGGCCCGGACGTGATGCACGTCCGGGCCGATCTTGTTGTTCAGTTGTTCAGTTCTTGCGTCCCGGGGCCTTGGCGCCGGACTTGAAGCCGAGGCCGCCTGGTTTGGCGGTGGGGGGTGTGGCTTCGCCGTTGCCGGTGCCGTTGGTGGGCTGGGGCGGCTCGGGGGTGGGGTCCTCGGCGGGGGATTCCGCGACGGGTTCGGGGTCGGCCGGGGGTGCCGGGTTGGCCGGGGTCGCGGGGGTGCCGGGGGTCTTGGGGCCGGGGCGCTTGAAGCCGGACTTCATGGCCAAACCCTTGGCGGGGATGGTCGGCTTGGTTTCGGTGGGTTCCGAAACCGGTTCGGCTGCGGGCGTTTCCGGGGTGGCCGGGGACTCGGCCGCCGGAGCGGGCGCGGGTGCGGCCGGTGCCTTCGCGCCCGGTGCTTTGGCGCCCGGTGCTTTGGCGCCCGGTGCTTTGGCGGCACCCTTCATGCCGAGTCCCTTGACCGGCTTCGGCGCGGGAGCCGGTGCGGCGGACTCGGTGGCGGATGCGGATTCGGCAGGGGCGGATTCGGTGGGAGCGGATTCCGCGGCCGGTGCCTTCGCGCCCGGCGCCTTGGCCGCGCCCTTCATGCCGAGTCCGCCGGGCTTCTTGGCGGGGCCCTTCATGGCGAGACCCTTGACCGGCGGTGCGGCGGTCTCCGCGGCCGACTCTTCCGCCGCGGGTTCGGCTTTCGCGCCCGGCGCCTTGGCCGCGCCCTTCATGCCGAGTCCACCCGGTTTCTTGGCGGGGCCCTTCATGGCCAGGCCCTTGACCGGCGGTGCCGCTTCCGCGGCGGTCTCCTCGGCCTTGGCTCCGGGCGCCTTGGCCGCGCCCTTCATGCCGAGGCCGCCGCCGGGTGCCTTCGCCGGGCCCTTCATCGCGAGTCCGCCGCCGGTCGGCGCGGCCTTGGCGGCCGGGGCCTGCTGCTCCGGTTCGGGTTCGGGCTCGGCGACCTCTTCCACCGCAGGCGCTTTCGGCTCCTGCACGACGGTGAGGTTCTCGGTGAGCCGGGCCGGGTCGACCCGGTCGATGGCGTCGAGCATGAGCTGGGCGACGTCGACGACCTCGACCCCTTCGCCTTCACCCTTTTCTTGCCGGGCGGTGACGCCGTCGGTGAGCATGACGCGGCAGAACGGGCAGCCGGTCGCGATCTTGCCCGGCGTCGCGCCACCGGCGCCGGTGAGGGTGTTGAGGCCTTCGTCCACGCGGTCGACGTTGATCCGCTTGCCGAGCTGCTCTTCCATCCACATGCGCGCGCCACCGGCGCCACAGCACATGGAACGTTCGCCGTGGCGCGGCATTTCGACCAGCGTGGAACCGGAGGCTTCCATCAGTTCGCGCGGCGCGTTGTAGACCTTGTTGTGCCTGCCCAGGTAGCAGGGGTCGTGGTAGGTGACGTTCTGCGACACCGAGGCGACCGGGATCAGCTGCTTCTGCCGCACCAGGCGGTTCAGCAGCTGGGTGTGGTGCACCACCTCGTAGGTGCCACCCACCTGCGGGTACTCGTTGTTGAGCGCGTTGAAGCAGTGCGCACAGGTGACGACGATCTTCTTTTTCTGCTGTTCGACGCCCTCGAACACCGAGTTGAGCAGTTCGATGTTCTGCGCGGCCAACTGCTGGAACAGGAACTCGTTGCCCGCGCGGCGGGCCGAGTCACCGGTGCAGGTCTCGTCGGCGCCGAGCACCATGAACTTGACGCCCGCGGTGGCGAGCAGTTCGGCGACCGCCTTGGTGGTCTTCTTCGCGCGGTCTTCGTAGGCGCCCGCGCAACCGACCCAGAACAGGTAGTCGTACCCGTCGAAGCTGTCCGCGTCCTGGCCGAAGACCGGGATCTGGAAGTCCAGCTCGTTGATCCAGTTGAGCCGGTCCTTGGAGTTCTGGCCCCAGGGGTTGCCCTTGTTCTCCAGGTTCTTGAACAGGCCTGCGAGCTCGGACGGGAACTCCGATTCGATGAGCACCTGGTAGCGGCGCATGTCGATGATGTGGTCGACGTGTTCGATATCCACCGGGCACTGCTCGACGCACGCACCGCAGGTGGTGCACGACCACAGCACTTCGGGGTCGATGATGCCGTTGGCCTCGAGCTCGCCGACCAGCGGGCGTTCCGCCTCCGCCTTCGCCGCGTCGGAGATCTTCGCCAGCGCGGCCTCGTTCGGCGCGCCTTCGGCGTCGACCAGGCCGACCTCGTCGCCGCCCATGTCCTTGCGGCCACCGGCCAGCAGGTACGGCGCCTTGGCGTAACCGTGATCGCGCAGCGACATGATCAGCAGCTTGGGCGACAACGGCTTACCCGTGTTCCAGGCCGGGCACTGCGACTGGCAGCGGCCGCACTCGGTGCAGGTGGTGAAGTCGAGCCAGCCCTTCCAGGAGAAGTCCTCGATCCGGCCCGCGCCGAACGTGTCGTTGTCCGGGTCGGCGGTCTCCATGTCGATCGGCTTGCCCTTGGACATCATCGGCTTGACCGCGCCGAGCGCGACACCGCCGTCGTCCTCACGCTTGAAGTAGATGTTCGGGAACGCCGAGAAGCGGTGCCACGCCACGCCCCAGTTGAGGTTGCGGCCGACCAGGAACAGGAAGGTGCTGCCCGACATCAGTTTCACGAACGCGAACAGCGCGACCATCGTCGCGTTGGCCGGCAGCAGCTTGGCGACCTGCATGGTGAAGAAGTCGGTCCACGGGTTCGAGTGGCCGTAGACGGCGATCTTGCCCGCCTTGACCAGCACCATGCCGAGGCCCTCGATGAGCACGATGGTCTCGATGATGTAGGCGGGACCGAACCGCGAACCGCTGAACCGGGACAGCCGCTCGGGCAGGCGCGGGTGGTTCAGCTGGCGGATCACGATCAGCACCAGGATGCCGATCACGGTGCCGATGCCGAGGATCTCGTCGGCCAGGTGGTAGATCGCCCAGTTGCCGATGATCGGCCAGTGGAATTCGGGATCGAAGGTCTGCCCGTAGGCCTCGAAGAAGAGGATGAACCCGGCCAGGAAGCCGATCATCACCAGCCAGTGGGCCCAGCCGACGGTGCGGAACTTCACCATGCGCGTGTGCGCCAGGAATTCCACGATCATCGTCTTGAAGCGGGGGAAGAACGGTCGCCAGCGGTCCGGCGCGCTCTGGCCGATCATGATGGTGCGCGCGATGTTTCGAACGCCGCCGACGAACGAGGCCCAACACAATAGGCTGAGCGCCGTCCCAATCGTGCCCAGCGTCACTGTCAGGGCATTCATGTCGCGACCTTTCTCTAGAGAGGCAACACGAGCGGGGGCAGTTCGGCCGCCCCGGTTGGCTCGTATCCTAACCGGCGGTAAGTTACCCACCGGTAACAACCACTGTCTACCGTACGATCAGCACCTGAGCTATGCCCCATCTTCCTGGGGCTTGACGCAGAATTTACCTGTGATGAACGTCACAAAAGGGTTGCCAATCCAACTGCACGTTCGGGTGATCACCACCGTAAACGTCGAGCGAATCGGTTCTGTCGCTAAGGTCAGGCTTAGTCCGCAAGGCGCGTAATGCATCTCGCATCTGAGCGGCCGTTCGATTACGCTCACGACGTTCTGTCTGCTGTGCCCGTCTCCGCACTGCTCGGGGAGGATCCGGGGCGACCGCCCGGATTTGATGAAGAGCTCTCGCGTGACGCAGACCGGCCGGTAGACGACCTGATGATGGATTGGAAACTGAATGAACCTCCGCAGAACCACCGCGGGTGCCGCGTTGGTCATCGGCGCGATGACCATCGGTCTCGGGACCGCGCATGCCGAGCCTGTCGCCGCACCGGCCGACTCCGGCATCAACTACTCCGTCAAGCTGGTCGACAAGACGGTTGTCGCGTCGCTCAAGGGGGGCACCTTCTCGGTTACCGAGGAGAACGGAGCGACCGCCGAAGATCCCAAGCTCAGTGTTGCCAACGTGCGTGACGGTCAGGGCAACACCCTCGTTTCGTTCCCGCTCGAGGTCGACGTCGACGGCACCCTCGTCCCGGTCAAGACCGAGGTGAAGAAGGACGGCACCGTCCTCGAGATCACCCCGCAGAAGCCCGAGGGCCTCGTCGTCTCCGGCAAGCCGGTGGCCGCCCGCCCGTCCGTGGCGCAGGACATCGCCTCGCCGATCGAGAACCAGCGGGCGCAGAACGAGTTCGCCAGCAAGTTCGGCATCGCGACCGCGATCGGTGGCTTCATCGGCACCGCGATCGGCGCCGTCGTCGGCTTCTTCCTCGGCCTGCCGATCTTCGGTGTCGGCGGCCTGCTCGGCATCCCGGTGGGCGCCGGTATCGGCGGCATCCTGGGCACCATCATCGTCGGTGGCCCGGCGCTGGTCGCCGCGGGCCTCGAGCTGATCAACACCATTCAGGCGCCGGACGGCACCACCCAGTGGGCGGACAAGCCGCAGCCGGTGAAGTAAGTTCTTTCGGTTCCATCGACTCGGCCCGCTCTCTTCGGAGGGCGGGCCGAGTCGTCGTTTCAGGCGGGCAATTCCAGCGTGCCGCGCAACGACACCGTGCCCTTGGGCCGCCCGAACCGCCCGAAGGTCCGCTCCGCCATCTCGAACGAACCGTCCTCCCGCACCAGCAGCACCGTGCTCGCGCGGGTGCCGTGCACGCCGTCGGCGATGAACCGGGACGACAGCCTGCGCTCCATCCGCTTGGGCACGCCGGTGTCCGGCAGTTCCGCGTCCGTGGCGCGCGTGCGGTCCGCGAGCACCGCGAAGTAGCGGTCCATCGCGCCGGGTTCGGACGAGACCACGGCCCGCAGGTCGGCTACGCCGCTGCGTACTTTGGGCCAGATGGGCTGTGGGGCGGTCAAATCCATATCCTGTGGGTTCGGCCCTACCGAGCTGACGAACGGGGCGTTGGAGAGGCCGTGGAAGCCGGGCGTGAGTTCCTGCGGCGGCGCGGCGCTGCGGTTCGAATGCCACCACAGCGCGTCCAGGTCCGACACCACCAGGTTGTAGCCGTTGTAGTCGTCGGGCGCGGCCGCGACGTCGAGGACGTACTTCTCCGGGCCGGGAAAGTCGGCGCCGGCGCGCGGCTGCGCCGAGCCTCGCAGGAAATCCATCAGCAGCGCGCCGCGGGAACGAGCGTCGGCGCGCTCATTCTTCGGGTTGCGCACGTTGGTCACCGTCGCGAATCGGTTGGGGCGCAGCGGTTCCTGCTGATCCGGCGCGGCGACACCGAAGCCGAGCCAGGTGCCGGGCGGATCGCCTGCGGACTTGTTCTTCGCGCCGAGGTCGCGGCCCGCGAGCAGGCCGGGCAGCTCCGGCCACCAGCGCATGGACTCGGTCGGCCGGGTATAGAACTCGTCCCGGTTGGCCGCGACGATCAACCGATACTCCGGATGGGCACGCCAGCCGATCAACACCAAACACATGCAGTCCAGGATGCCGCAACGGTGCCGGGGACAGCACCGCCTTCGCCGCCGGAACGGGTCCGCAAGGCCAGTGGAAAGGTGCCCGGGACAGCGAAAAGGCCGGCCGCGCGAACGCGGCCGGCCTTTTCGCCGGGAAAACTAGTTGGTGCGCAGCTTCAGACCGGGGTTGTCCGAGAGCACCACGTGCACCGGCTGCGCGAACAGCTGCGGTGCGTTGCCGGTGAGGGCGCCGATCAGGTTGGGGATCTCGCAGATCGGGTAGTCGGCCACCGACGACGCGCTGGAGATGCCGAGCGCCAGACGGCCGGTCACGATCGGGCCGCCGCTGTCGCCGGGCAGCGCGCAGATGTTGGCCGAGAACGCCTGGGTCAGTTCGCGCTCGCCCACCTGCACGGTCTGGTCGACCGCGTTCACCACGCCGCAGCTGAAGCCGGTCCGCGAACCGGACTTGCAGACCGGCGCGCCGACGACCGGGGTCGCGACGCCTTCGATCCGGATGGACGCGGCACCGGGCACCCGGACCTCGTTGTTGCTGAAGCGATCCCGGGACTGGTCGGCGATCCGCACGATCGAGTAGTCCTGCTCGCCGAGCACCGACTTCTGGAACCGGCCGAGCTCGGTGCCGAGCCGGTCGCCGTTGAGCTCGTGGATCCGCGCGGCGTTGTCGTTGCCCGCCGACGGCAGATCCGGGTTGCAGTGGCCCGCCGTGACATTCACGATGTTGCCGTTGCGGTCGGTGCCGTTGAAGCCGAGCGAGCAGCGCAGCGAGGTGCGGCCCGCGACCGAGGCGTAGCCGTCGCCGCCGGCCAGCACACCGGTTCCGGCACCGGCGATTTCGCTCGCCTGCGGCAGCGTCGCCTGCTCACCGGCCACCGGCGGGGCCATCACGATGACCCGGGACGGATCGATGAAGTTCGGCATCGGCAGGCCGATCTTGTCGACGCGCACCGCGATGCTGTTGTTGACGGTGTCGACCACGACGCCGCGCACCAGCGAGGAGACCGCCTCGGGCTGGCCCTCCAGCCACCGCTCGAACGCGCTCTTCTCGCCACGCAGCGCGGTCTCGCTCTTGGCCACGTTGCGCACCTCGAAACCGGCTGACTGCGCGGCCTTTCGGGCTTCGTCGGCACCCGGCCCCTGCGCCAGCGCCACGACCGCCTTGCCGCCCTCGTCGAGCCACGAGCCGCCGAACACGGCGGGGTACTGCCGCTGGGCGGTGGTGGCGAACGCGGCGACCTGCTGGGCCACGTCGGCGCGGTGCAGGTACTCCTCCGGCGAGATCTTCAGATCACGGGCGATCGCGCTGACGAGCTCTGCGGGCAGATTCGGCGCGGGATCGGGTTGTGCAGACGCTACTGCCGTCGGTCCGAACAGCAGTATCGCCGCCGAAGCGGCGATCACTGATTTTCGGACCCGGGTCTGTCGCGCAGCTGATCGGAGATGACCTATACGTGGCAGGAGCATGCCCAGACTATATGGGCTCGAGCCCGCTATGCCTACTTATACCGAGCCTCGGGTTCGCACCGAGATGCCGCTACCGACGCCGCCGCCGGACGAGGCGTCGATATCGGCCAGGATCGGCCGGATCGGAATGCCGAGGCTGGCGGTGCCGCCGTACTGTGCCAGCGCGATATTGGCCTCGTTGCAATCGGGGGCCTCGGCCGCGTTGGAGCCGCTGGTGATGCCGAGGGCGAGCGTGCCGGACACGATCGCGCCGCCGCTGTCCCCGCCGAGGGTGCAGGCCGAGCTGGCGAAGCCGCGCACGACCTTGCTCTCGCCCTCCGCGGTGTAGAGCTGGGTCTCGACCCGGTCGGCCACCACGAAGCCACAGGTGAAGGTGGAGGACTGCCCGGTCTTGCACACCGGCGCGCCGGTGATCGGGTCGGCGGTGCCGGTGATCGACAGCGTGGTGCCATTCGCGCCGCGCACGGTCGGCTGGTCCATGCCGGCGCGGACGGCGCGCTCGTTCAGCTTGATCACCGAGTAGTCCAGTGCGCTCTGCCCGCCCAGCTTCGCCTGGACGAACGTACCGAGCTCGGGGCTGGCCGGGATGTCCTTGACGTTGGGGAAGTAGACGGTGGCCGTTTGGCTGTCCTTGCCGACGTTCGGATCGCAGTGTCCCGCACTGATGTTCAGCGCGTTGCCGGCCGCGTCGACGCTGTTGAAGCCGAACGAGCAGACGTCGACACCCTTGAGCGAGGCGTCGCTCAGCGGGATCGGAGCGCTGATGTAGGTGTCGCCACCCATCGGCCGCCGCTCCACCGCGCCGCCGCTGCCGGGCGAGAGGATGACCTTGACGTTGGCGATCAGGGTCGGCAGGTTCAGCAGGTGGCCCGCGGGGGTGTTGGCGACGCTGAGCACCAGCTGGCTGTTGAGGAAGTCGATGGCGACCGAGTTGATCGCCGTCGAGATCTCGCGCGGCAGGCTGGTGATCCACTGGTTCAGCTGCATCAGCGAGCCCTCCAGTCCGTCCGCGGAGACGGGGGCGAGCCTGGTCTGGTAGCCGTCGGCGGAGGCGATCTTGGCGGCGTCGAGCGAGGTGACCGCGACGATGGGCTTGCCGTCGGTGCCGATCCACGCGCCGGCGAACGACTCGGGACGCTCGGAGCGGAAGTCGCGGGCGTAGTCGCGCAGTTGCTGTGCGCGGGCGGCGCGGTCCAGGTATTCGGTCGGCGTCATCTTCAGGTCGCGCGCGATGGCCTGCGCCAGTTCGGGCGGCAGCGTATCGGCGGTGAGCTGCGCGGGGGTCGTCGGCGCCGCCGCGGCGGTGGTCGTGCCGAGCAAGGGAGCGAGGAAAACGGTCGAAGCGATAGCGACAGCTTTGACCGCGGCGCGGCGCGCCACCAACTTGCGCATGAAATCCCTTCGTGGCACACGAGTGCCAGCTAAATCCGCGGCAACGGGCCTGGAATCCGTTGGCTCACAGTCGTCCTCCAGCAACAGACCGAGCGCCGGGAATTCATCCGACAACACCGGTCAGCGCATCACTTTAAGGCACAAACCGGGGAAGGGCTCTACTAATCACCGACTGCCCGGTATCTGCAGGCCAGGGATGGACGGGATCTCCGGCAACGGCTGGAACGGCGAGGACTTCGACGGCTTCGGGCGCGTCGTCGGCGTCGGCGTGGTCGTCGGCGGTTCGGTGGTCGGCGGCGGGGGTGGCGGAGGCGGCGGCTCGCTCGTTTCCGGCGGTGTGGTCGCCGTGATGGTCACCGGCGGTTCGGTGGTCGGCGGAGTGGACGGCACGGTCGGGAAGTTGACCGGCGGCGCGGCCGGGGTCGGGCTCACCGTCACCTGATCGGATTTGGCGTCGCGCAGCGGCGGCACCGGAGTGTCGCTCTGCTCGCGGAACAGCACGGCCACCGCGAAGCCGCCGAGCACGAGCCCGATCAGCGCCGCCGCCCCGATCAGCAGCGGCAGCTGCTTGCGGTCCTTCTTCGGTTCCGGCTTTTTGGGCTCGGGTTGCTGTTCCGGCTCCGCGGCGTCCGCCGTCGGCAGCGGCTCGGCCAGCGGGATGGCCGCCGAATACGCCTGCGGCTGCGCCTCGGACGCGGGCACCGCCGGAATGATCACGGTGTCCACCGTCGAGTTCTCGGCGTGCGTCGGGTCGGGCGGCGTACTGCCCGCGGGCGTGGACAACACCGCGGCCAGCGCGGCGCGGGCCGCGTCGTAGGCGTACGTGCCGCCCGGCTCCGCGGTCCCCGCGCTCGGCAGCTCGGCCTCGCTGACCAGCAGCACCGAACGCAGTCCCAGGTAGTCCAGCGCGTCCCGCAGCGCCTGGATGTATTCGCGGGGCCAGTCGCCCGGATGCGTGGCGTAGAACTCGGCGGCGCCGTTGAGATACTCGGCCGTGAGGTTGATCAGGCAGAACAACGCGGTCGCGACGAGGTCTTCGGCCCGGTAGGCCTCACCGTCGTCGACCGCGAGACCGGCCGGATCGCCGACGGCGCGCACGAAACCGGTGATGGCGTGGGCGTTCCCGTCCGGCGGCGCTTCGCCGAGTGCGGCATCGCCGTCGTCGGACATGTACAGCACCGACTCGCGGACGATGAGCAGCGGCTCATCGCCGCTGTCGGTGACGATCGCCGCCGTGCACTCGTCCTCGGCGATGCGCAGGCCCACCCCTGTGGCCATCCTCAATACCTCGCTTCGGCGTCCGGCTGACGAATCCGCACTCTGTGCACCAGTGCTGGATCACACCAGCAGTGAGCCGTGTCCCATGGCACGGAGCATCGACAATAGCTCCGATCGGGACCGCGCACCGATCCGGCGTCGAATACGGGCGACATGATGCTCCACGGTCTTGGCGGAAATGTACAGACGTGCGCCGATCTCACGGTAGGTGAGGCCGAGTAACACCAGTTCGGCGACTTCGCGTTCGCGCTCGCTGAGGATCGCGGCCGGCTCCCCGATCGCCGGATCCGGGACGGGCGGCGTGCCCTCCCGCACCACGGGCTGCGGCGGCGCGACGCTCGGTTCCTGCGGCTTCGCGTCGGCGCGGACCGTGCGGGCCAGCTTGAGCAGCGCGGTGGCCGTGGCCGAATCGGCGGCGCCGAGCGCGGCCTCGCTGGCGAGGCGGGCGGCGTCCCAGGTCATACCGATCTCGCTCAGCCCGGCCACGGCCGTCGCCACCGGGGTCGCCGAGACCTGTCCGCGCAGCACGAGCACCCAGGTGCGGCCCGCGTCGGCGAGGATCGCGGCGTGCCGGTCGCCCGCCTCGGCGGCGGCCTTCAACGCCTTGGCGTGCGGCAGCAGTTCCTGCGGGTTCTCGTGCAGGATCGCGGCCTGCACGCCGTACCAGTGGAAGGCGTTCGCCCAGGGCGGTGGTTCGGCCACCCGGCGCAGCAGCGCGAGCGCGGCGTCGACCAGCGGCGCGATCCGGCGTTCGTCGCGTAACCGGATGCCCGCCAGCCACAGCTCACCGATCGGCAGCAGTGTGAGCAGATCGGCCTCGACGTCGTCGAACATCGGATGCGCGGCCTGCCAGGCCCGGGCCAGCGCGACGTGGTCGCCGGTGCGCCGGGCCAGGCCGACGGCGACACCGTGCGCGAGCAGCCGGTCGCGCGGGTCGAGCGAATCGTGTTCGAGCGTGGCGACGGTGGCCGCCGCGGCGCGTTCGTCGCCGCCCAGCATCGCCGTCCAGGCGGCGAGCACCTGCAGTTGATGGCAGCGCAGGCCGCTGGCCGTGGCGCGGCGCAGTGCGTCCCCCGCCCGGCGCGGCTCGCCCGTGCCGAGGCACAGCAGCGTCGCGATGGATACCGCGGTGCACGGGAGGAAGCGGTCGACGCCGGAGTCCGCGTGCGCGGCCTGCACGAGCGCGGAGACCGCCGCGGCGGAGCGATTCGCGGATCGCGGTGCTGCGTCCGGGGTTTCGTGCCCGGTCAGGGTGTCCGCGAGCGCGCCCGCGATCAAGCGGGCGTGCGCGGTGGCCTCGGTCGGCGGCCACTGGGTCGCCGAGGCGGACATCTCCGCCGCGCCCGCCACGTCACCCGCGAGCGCGAGCACGGTGGCGCCGACCGCCCAGTCCGCGCCGACCCGCTGCGCGCCGAGCCACGAATACAGTTGTGCCGCACGGGCAACCAGACCGCGCCGGGTCAGCACGGCGGCGCAGATCCGCACCGCGTCGGCGAGATCCGCGCCGGAGACGCCGGGGCGGGCGAGCACCGGCTCGGCCAGGCGCATGGCGGTCTCGCCATCTCCGTTGCGGCCCGCGGCCTCGGCCCAGCGCAGCGCGATGCGGTCCGGGTCGGCGCCGGTCGCCGCGGCCGCCGCGTAATAGCGCACCGCCTCCCGGCCCGCCTTTTCCGCCGCCGTGGTGAGGAATTCGGCCAGGCGCGGGTCGCGCACGCCCGATTCGGCCAGCAGCAGCGCGGTGTGGTCGCGCAGCAGGCCCGCGTCCAACCGCGCGCCGAGCAGCTTGCGCTGCACGCCGACGAACCGGCGATCGCCGAGCAGGGTGCGCAGCGGTCCGACCGCGGGCGTGAGCAGCAGGTCCGCGTCGGTGACCAGGGCGCTGGCCCGGGCCCGATCGATGAGGTGCTGCGCGACAGCGGGTTCCACGCCCAGCACCTCGGTGAGCTCGCTGGCGTCCAAGCCGGTGCCCGTGGTGGCGACGACGAGGGTCTCCAGCAGATCTGGCTCCAGGTTGTCCAGCAGAGCTCGGGCCCAGGCGGCGACGGCGGCGTCGACCGCGCCGATGCCCGCGTCCAGGCGGGCCGAGCAGGCGGCGGTCAGCGCGGCGACGACGCCACCGCGGATGCCGTCGGTCTGGCGGTGGATGTGCTGAGCCACCTGGCGCGGCACCATCATGCCGAGCTCCCGGGCGAACGGCGCGATATCGGTGACGCCGAGCGCGCGCAGTTCGACCACTCGGCCGCGCCGGGCGACGGTGTCGGCCAGGACGCGCAGGCGCGGATCGTGCGGACGCTGCTGGGTGGCCAGCACCACCGTGCGGGCCCCGGATTCGATGGCGGTGCAGAGGAAGTCGAGATCGGACCGGCTCAGCGTGTGTGCGTTGTCGATGACCAGCGCGGGGCGCGGCGCCGTGACCGTGCGGGCGCCCCCGAAACCGTTGCGCGCGACGGAGATCGGGTCCTCGGCCGGCGCGGCGGTCTCGGTCTCGTTGACCAGCGCGTCCTGTAGCGGGATGCCGCGAGCCCGCAGCCTGGTGCGAATCTCGTTGAGCAGGGTCGACTTACCGGTCTGCGAACGGCCGCGGATGAGATAGACGATCGGCTCCCGATCGGCGGTCTCCAGTTCCCGCAAGATCTCCCGTGCCGACGGGAGGGTGTCGAAGGCAATATCAGCCACCGTTTCCTCCGAGGATCTGGCCGGGCGCGCGCAGGACGGTGCCGACCGTGCCGCCGACCTGATCGACGGTGTCGTTCAGGACGCCCGTCGGCAGGCTCGGCACGGTGGGCGCGGTCGGCGGCTGTGGTTTCGGGCCGGGACCCGGTGCCGGCGCCGGGGCGGGCTGGGGTTGCGGGGCCGGTTGTGCCGCACCGGGTTCCGCGGGCGGCGCGGCGGGCTGGCCCGTAGCGGGCCGGCTGTCCACCACGGCCACCGTGGTCGCCGCCGGTGTGCCGGACTGCCCCGCTTCGGTTTTCGGGCGATTCGAGGTGGGGGACGCCGGATCCGCCACGGCGACCGGCGCATTCGGATCTGTGGGGTCGCCCGGCTGGGCGCCGGCGGTCGCGGCGATCTCGCCGGCGCGTGCGGGTGTGGAGGTATTCGTGGAAGCCGGATTCGATTGAATGCCGGTGCCGATCGCGACGGTGCCGGTGGCGAGCAGGCCGAGTACGACGACCGCGCCCGCGACGACGGCGAGCCGTCGCTTGCCGCTGCGCGGCCCGGCGGCCGTCGTCGGCAAGGGCGGCGCCGCCGAGGCGGAGGCGACCGCGGGCGTGGCCGAAAGTGCCACGGTGGGCAGCTCTTCGGTGTCCGACCCGATCGAGGCCGGTGGTGCGGCGGGCACCCGGGCCGCGGCGTCCGCCAGGTCCGCGGCCAGCAGTGCGGCACCACGTGCGCTGGTCTGCGCCGGTGCGGGCGCGGCCACCACCGGAAGCCCGAACTCGGACGAGATCAGTTCGGCGACCAGCGGTATCGCGCCGCCGCCACCGGTGAGCAGCACCCCGCCGATATCGCCGATCGCCAAACCGGCCCGGTGCACCGCGTCGCGGACCAGATCGGTCGAACGCTGCAGCGGCGCGCGGAGCAGATCCTCCAGCTCGCCACGGACCAGCCGCACATTGCTGCTGTGCGGGTCCGCCGGATTCACCCGCACCCGGACGACCGTGGCGGTATTTATCGACAGCTCTTCTTTCGCCGTTCGGCAGCGTTCGCGCAATGTTGCCAATTCGCGTTCCACCGCCGGGTCGAACGGATCCAAATCATTTGCGTCCGTAACGTTTGCCAGAACGTAGCGCATGGTGAGCAGATCGAATTCCGCACCGGCGATGTCCGTGCTCCGCAGCGGTGCGCCGAGCAAACCGGCGTGATCGCCGGTGCGCAACACCGAGACGGTGAGGCCGGTGGCGCCGAGGTCGTAGACGACTACCGCGCCGTCGGTGCGCGGACCGTGGCTCGCGGTGAGCCAGCGCAGCGCGGCAAGCGGTTCCGGGACCAGGGTCACCGCGTGCAGGCCGGCCCGATCGAAGGCGGCGCGCTGGATGTCGACGGTGTGCCCGGACCACCACGCCGGGTGGCAGGCCACGGTCGGGCCCGGCGCGCGCGACCCGGTGTCCATCTCGTCCATCAGGCACGTCACGGCGGCCGCGACGAGGTCGGCGGCCGAATGCGCGGTGCCGTCCTCGGCGAGCATGTCGACCGGATCGCCGACCCGGGCCAGGAATCCTTCGAGCAGGACCTCGCGGGAGTGTCGTCCGTCGCCGGCCGCGGTGGCGCCGAGGGCGGGCGGTGCGCCGGCGCTCAGTCGCAGCACGCTGGGGCACGTGCGCACGCTGTCGCTGTCCTCCCCCGCTGCCGCCACGGCGACCGAATTCGACGCTCCGACAGTGATGCCGAGCGCCACACGCTGTGTCATTCGTGAACCCCGTTCGAAAACTCTGTGGTCGGGTCTCGCTGCTGTGTAGTCCGGGTGCGAAAGGCAGTGCGGGCACGCCGATGCATCAGTTGTTTCGGTAGCTGGCGGTCCGCCGTTACCTGCGTGGGGGAACTCGCGGGGAAATTCCCCTAATGCCGAGGCCGCCCCTAACGGCCGCGCCGGGGGAGCAGTAGGGGTCGGCCCCGTTCCGCGTAACGAGTTGCGCCCCTAGCGTGAAATTCATTCCAACGACGCGGATCGTGAAGGTCCGCCAGCTCTCAGGAGATGTTTCCGATGACACCCAACGCGATTCTCGAGTTCATCCTGAATTTGCTTCGCGATCACGAGGCGGCGGTCGGCTACTGCGCCAACCCGACAGAGGCGCTGGTGGCCGCGGGTTTGCCTGCGGTGACACCGGAAGACATCGCCGCCGTCGCCCCGATGGTCGCCGAGTCGGCGCTGGTCGCCGGCGGTTCCCAGCTGTCCGCGATCGTGGCCGCGGGCGCTCAGACCGGTGTCGCCGCCGGGCTCGGCGCGGCGGGGGCGGTCGGTGCGGCCGCGGCCGCCAACGCGGGGCTGAACGTCGGCGCCGACCTCGGCCTCGATCTCGGCGGGCAGGTCGGAACCGGCATCGATATCGACGCCGGGTTGCACTCCGCGATCGACACCGGCGTGCAGATCGGCGCGAATATCGGCGCCGGGTTGCAGACCGGACTGGAGACGGCCGCGAACGTGGGCGCGGATCTGACCGGCGCCATCGGCGGCGCCCTCGGCGCGGGCGTGCAGGTCGGCGCCGACCTCGGCACCGGACTGCAAGGCGCGGTGAACAACGCGCTGCACCTCGGGACCGGGTTGGAGACGAGCCTGTCCACCGGTGTCGGCGGTGCGCTGGACGCGGTGGCCGGCCTGCAAGCAGGTGTGGGCAGCCAGCTGGGGACGGATTTGAACGCCGGATTGCAGGGCGCGGTGCACACCGCGTCCGATCTGTCCGCCGGTCTCGGCGGCACGGTGAACGCCGCGACCGGTCTCGGCGCGGATCTCGGCGCCGGGCTGTCGACCGGCTTGAACGGCGCGGTCGGCGCGGCCGGTGATCTGTCGGCCGGGCTGGACAGCACCGTTGACGCCGCGGCGAACCTGTCCACCGGACTGACCGGCAATGTATCCACAGCCCTTGGCGGCGTGGGGAATTCGGCTGCGCAGGTGAGCGCCGGCCTGGGGACGACTGTGGATGGTTTGGTGCATGCGGGTTCCGGCCTGGAGACCGGACTGTCCACCGGCCTCGACGGTGCGTTCGACGCCGGTGCCGAACTCGGTGCGGGCCTGGACACCGGAGTGGGCGGCACCGTCTCGGCCGCCCTTGGCGGCGTGGCGGATTCGGCCGCGCAAGTGAGCACGGGCCTGGGGACAACTGTGGATGGCGCGGTGCACGCCGGGGCGCAGGTGGGCTCCGGTCTGGAGACCGGCCTCGGCGCGGGCGCGGATCTCGGCGCCGGTCTGGAAACCGGTTTCGGCACGACGATCGGAGCGGCCGCAGAGGCGGGCGCCGGTCTCGGCGGCGGGCTTTCGGCCGGACTCGACAGTGCCGTGCAGGCGGGTGGGCAGGCGGGCTCCGGTCTCGAAACCGGTCTCGGCGCCGGGCTGGACGCGACTGCGCAGGCGACCACCGGTCTGGAGACCGGGCTGTCCACGGGCCTCGGCTCCGCCGCCGATCTCGGCGGCGAATTGTCCGGCAGTCTCGGTGGGGCGGTGGATACCGCTGCGGGACTGGGCGGTTCGCTGGATGCCGGTACGAATCTCGGTGGTTCGCTCGGCGGTGCCGTGGACGCGGGTGCGAATCTCGGTGGTTCGCTCGGCGGGGCTGTGGACTCGGGTGCGAACCTGGGTGGTTCGCTCGGCGGCACCGCACAGGGTGCGGTGGATTCGTCTGCGGGACTCGGCGGTTCGGTCGGTTCGACGGCGCACGGCACGGTGGACACGGCCGCGGGGATCGACGGAAGTGTCGGCTCCACGGCGAACACCTGGTCGTCGCTGGATGTGTCGAGCGCGTTCGGATCGGGGCTGGACAGCTCCACCGACAACGGTCTGTTCGCCGATACGCACGCGAACACGGATCTGACCGGCGCCGCGGGCGCGGATCTCGGCGGCGACGCACTGCTGCACTGATCGCGCACCCGCCGAAAACCGTTCCGCACCAATCGAAAGAGGTCCGTCCGCGATGGGGACGCCAACACCGAACGCCACACCACCGGCGGTACCGCTGCTCGCGGTACTCGGCGAAACCATCGCGGCGGCGCGGGCCGCGGGCCGCACCGATCTGGTGGGCACGCTCGAGGTGGCGGCCGATCGGGTCCGGGATCCGCGGCGGCGCATCATCGTGGCCGGACAGCTGGACCAGGGCAAGAGTCGGTTCGTGAACGCGCTGCTCAACCTGGATATCTGCCCGGTCGGTGACGACGTGACCACCACGTTCACCACGGTGCTCGCGCACGGTCCCGCACCGAGGGCGGAGCTGGTGCTCGCCGCCCCCGGCGGTGACGCGGGCGGCCCGGAAACCCGGGTCGCGGTGCCGATCGACGAAATCGGCGGACTCGCCGCGCGGTCGCCGCTCGCGCACGGACGCCGCATCCTGCGGTTGGAGCTCGAGGTGCCCAATCCGCTGCTGGCCGACGGTATCGTGCTGGTCGACACCCCGGGCGTGGGCGGACACGGAAGTTCTTACGCGGCAAGCGTCTTGGGCATGGTGCCCGCCGCCGACGCGGTGCTGGTGCTCTCCGACGCGTCAACCGAACTCACCGAGCCGGAACTCGCCTTCCTGCGGCAGGTCCGCGAACTGTGCCCCACGGTGGCGTTGCTGGTCACCAAGACCGACCTCTATCCGCACTGGCGACAGGTTTACCAGGCCGATCGCGGCCATCTGGCCAGGGCGGGTGTGGACGTGCCGATGATCGCGGTGTCGTCGTTGCTGCGTAGCCACGCGCTGCGGTTGCAGGACCAGCAGCTCGGCCTCGAATCCGGCTTCGGACCGCTCTATCAGTTCCTGCGTGAGCAGGTGGTGGCGCGCGACCAGCTCGCCACCCGGGCCGCGGTCGCCCGCGATATCCGTTCGGCGGCAGAGCATTTGGCCCTGGCGCTGGGCAGCGAGCTGGTCGCGGTGCGCGATCCGGCGCGCGGCGCCGCCGCGGTGCGCGAACTGCAGGCGGCACGTAACTCGGCGCAGGAGCTGCAGCGCCGCACCGCGGCGTGGCAGCAGACGCTGGCCGACGGGATCACCGACCTGGCCGGCGACGTGGACCACGATCTGCGAGATCGGTTGCGCGGCATCGCCAGAACCACCGAAGAGTGGATCGACGAGCACGATCCGGGCCGGCACTGGGACCGGATCGCCGAACATCTCACCGGCACCATCGACACCGCGATCGGCGACAACCTGCTGTGGACGCACGCGCGGGCGCTGCAACTCGCGAAACGGGTGGCCGAACACTTCACCGAGCTCGGCACGGTCGAACTCCCGGAGGTGCGCTCGGACGCCGCCGAGGGCACGCCCGCGAGCGCGGGCACCCTCGCGGATCTGGAACCCGATATCGGCTTCGGCAGCAAGCTGCTGGTCGGCATGCGCGGGTCCTATGGTGGCGTGCTGATGGTCGGCCTCGCCAGCACTTTCGCCGGACTCGCATTACTGAACCCGATCTCCATCGGCGCCGGACTCGTGGTGGGCGGCAAGGCGTTCCGGGACGACAAGCAGGCGCGCCTCGGTCGCCGCCGCAACGAGGCGAAGGTCGCGGTGCGCCGCTTCGTCGACGATGTCGCGTTCCAGACGGGCAAGGAGTCGAAGGACCGCCTGCACCGCATTCATCGAGCGCTGCGTGATCACTACGCGGGCATCGCCGACCGGAGCCTGCGGTCGATCGACGATTCGCTGCGCGCCGCGCAGGAGGCGGCGACCATGGCGAATGCCCGCCGAGCCGAACGCTGCACGGTGCTGGAACGTCAGCTCCGGGTGGTCGCCGAATTGAACAGATACGCGGAGGCGATGCAGGCCGCGCTGCCGGGCGCGCCCGTCGGTACGGTTGCCTCGTGACACGAGAGGTCGGCGCGGCACCGGGAATTGTGGCCGAGGCGCATCGTCTGGTCGGCGCCGCACGGGCGGCCCTCGCGAGCGAGCCGCGGCCGCGGGCCCTGCTCGCCGACTGTGCGCGGCGGCTCGATCAGCCGTTGCGCATCGCGCTGGCCGGATCGCTGAAGGCAGGAAAGTCCACGCTGCTCAATTCGCTTGTCGGGCAGGACATCGCGCCGACCGACGCGACCGAGTGCACCAGGGTGGTCACCTGGTACCGCTACGGTTCGACGCCGAGCGTGACGGCGCACGCGGGTGACGGCGCGCGCGCCAATGTGGTGGTGCGCCGTGGCAGCGGTACCCATGGACTGACCTTCGATCTGGACCGGTTGCGGTGGAACGCGCCGGCTCCGCGCGAAGTCGACCATCTCGAGGTCGAATGGCCCGCAGCGGCGCTGGCGCACACCACGATCATCGATACTCCGGGCACCTCGTCGCTGTCGCGGGAGGTGTCGCAGCGCACGGCTCGCTTGCTCACGCCCGGTGCGGAAACGGCGCCCGCCGCGGCGGGACCGGCGATCCCCGGCGCCGACGCGGTGGTCTACCTGCTCCGCAGGCTCGACGCGGCCGACGTCCACTTCTTGGAGCGGGTCGGCGCCGGAACCGGTGCGGCCTCGGGTGTTTCGGGACCGCTCGGCGTGGTCGGCGTGGTCTCCCGGGCCGACGAGATCGGGGCGGGCCGGATCGACGCCCTGCATTCGGCGCGCGATGTCGCCACTCGATTCGCGGGGGAGCTGGAGCGTACCGGCCTGTGCCAGGCGGTGATTCCGGTCGCGGGCCTGCTCGCCTTCGCGGCCGCGACACTGCGGCAACAGGAGTACGCCGCATTCGAAGCGCTCGCCGGTGTGCCGGTAGAGGAGCTGAGCGCGGCGCTGCTGTCCGCCGACCGCTTCGCCCGGTCCGATATCGCGCTGCCGGTGCTACCCGAGGCCCGAGCGCAGCTCGCGGAGCGGTTCGGGCTGTTCGGCATTCGGATGGCGGTCACCCTGGTGCGGCTCGGCGTGCGGGATTCGGCCACGCTGGCAGCGGAATTGACCGCGCGCAGCGGCGTGGACGAGTTGCGCTCGGTGCTCGACGTGCAATTCGGCCAGCGGGCAGACCAACTCAAGGCGCACTCGGCGCTCACCGCCCTCGCCCGGGTGCTCACCGCCTACCCGGGCAGCGAGGCCGACGCCTTGCTGCCGCGGGTGCGCACACTGCTCGCCGACGTGCACGGGTTCGCCGAGTTGCGGCTGCTCGGACGGCTGCGGACCGACGAATTGTCCTTGCCGCCCACCGATCTCGCGGAGCTGCACCGCCTGATCGGCGGCTCGGGCGTCGCGCCGCACCTGCGGCTCGGGCTGCCGGTCGACGCCGCTCCCGCCCTGCAACGCGAGCAAGCCATGGCCGCGGTCCGCAAATGGCGGGCGCGTGCCCGCCATCCGCTGGCTGACCAGTTCACGACGACGGCGTGCCTGACGGCGGCGCGCAGTGCCGAAGGAGCGCTCGGCGTCCTGTCCGGATAGGCCGGATCAGGCAGCGCGGCCGTGGATTTCGCGGCTCAATCCGTGACCTCCCGAATTGCCGCGGCCAGGTCGGCACCGGTGGGCGCGTGCTCGGGGTCGATCAGGCACTGGGCCGCCAGGCCGGTCAGCAGGATTTGATAAAAACCGCCGAGCGCCTGCGCTTTTCGCGGATCGGCTGCGTCGGCGTCGGCGTCGGCCAAGAGAGAGGCGAGACCGCTGCGGGCCTCGGCCATACGGGCCGCGAGCTGGTCCTTGGTCGTCGGATCGTGTCCGGCCTGGGCGATGGTGTCGAACGTGGCCGCCCAGAGGCCGCGATGGGTACCGATCGAGGCGATCACCGCGCTCCAGCTCGCCGCGAATCGATCCAGCGGCGCGCTGTCGGGCCGGCGTGCCTCGGTGAGCGCGCGCTCGAGTTCCACGCCCCACTCGCGGTTGGCTTCGGCGAGGGCCTCGTTCAACAGGGCCTCTTTGGAGCCGAAGTGGTAGCCGATCGCAGCCATGCTCACCCCGCCCGCGGCGGTCGTGATATCGCGCACGGTGGTGCGGGCGTAGCCCTTCTCGAGCAGGCAGCGGCGGGCGCCGGCCAGTAGATCCTCGCGATTTCCCATGCTCGTCAGGGTAGCGCAGACGCCTTAGGCATATGTCTTGTGCGTTTGCCTAAGACAAATGTACAGTTCTGTGCATGAGCAATCCCCAGCCGCCGCGCAATCGGAACGTCCTCATCTCCGGCGCGAGCATCGCCGGACCCGCGCTGGCCTTCTGGCTGAGTCGCTACGGTTTCGCGCCGACGATCGTCGAGCGCGCGCCCGCCCTGCGCACCGGCGGGCAGGCCATCGACGTGCTCGGGACCGGCACCGACGTGGTGCGGAAGATGGGTCTGCTGGACCAGGCGCTCGAGTCGAGCACCGGTAAACGCGGCACCTCCTACGTCGACGCGTCGGGCCGGTCCCGCGCCGATATCAGCAGCGAGATGTTCAACGGGGTCGGCGCGGACGGCGACACCGAGATCCAGCGTGGCGATCTGGCGCGGGTGCTCTACGACGCGACCCGCGACGATGTCGGATACCTGTTCGGGGACAGCATCACCGGGCTCACCGAGGATGCCGAGGGCGTGCACGTCACGTTCGCCCGGGCCGAGTCACGCACCTTCGATCTGGTGATCGGCGCCGACGGCGTGCACTCGAACACCCGCGCGCTGGTCTTCGGTCCGGAGCACGAATTCCTCCGGCACATGGGCTATTACCTCGCCATCTTCACCACCCCGAACCTGCTCGAGCTGGATCACTGGGAACAGGACTACAACGTGCCCGGCAAGATCGCGGGTAGTTACAGTGCTCGCGAAAACGCCGAAGCGAAAGCGGTTTTCGCGTTCGAGTCCGGTCCGCTCGACTACGACCACCGAGATGTCGCGCAGCAGAAGCGGATCCTCGCCGACACCTTCGCCGGGGTGGGCTGGGCGGTGCCGCGCCTGCTCGCCCACCTCGACGCCGCCACCGACTTCTATTTCGACGCGATGGCGCAGATCAAGATGGACACCTGGTCGAAGGGGCGGGTCGCGCTGGTCGGGGACGCGGGGTACTGCGCCGCGCCGCTGTCCGGTCAGGGCGCGAACCTGTCACTGGTCGGCGCCTATATCTTGGCCGGCGAACTCGCCGCCGCCCGCGGTGACCACACCGTCGCCTTCACCCGCTACCACCAGGAACTGCGACCGATGGTCGATGCCTGCCAGCGCTTCGCCGAAGGCGTCGGCAAATGGTATGCGCCACCCACCAATTCGATGATCCGCCTCCGCAACCTCAACGTCCGCCTCCTCCCGTACCTCCCCTGGCGTGCCCTCATCGGCGGCGCGCCCCAAAAAGTCGCCCGCACCATCCCCGCCAAGAACTACCGCCCCCACGAACTCGTCACGCCGCCGAGCTGACCGAGCCCGTCTGGTCAGGGGTGGGTGGCGGGGCTTTTGGGGTCGATGAGGATTTTGGCGTGGTGGTCGGGGGAGGCGAGGGTGGTGAAGGCGGCTTCGATGCCGTCTAGGCCGACGGTGCCGGTGATCAAGGGGGTGGGGTCTACTTTGCCGTCGGCGAGCAGGTGCAGGGTGTCGCGGAATTCGCCGGGGTCGTAGCCGAAGACGAAGTGCAGGGTGAGTTCTTTGTTGATGGCCATAGCGGGCTGGATGCGGTCGGCTTCCATGCAGACACCGACCACGACGATGCGGGAGCGCGGCGGCGCGGCGGCGAGCAGGCCGTCCAGAATTCCCGGCACGCCGACACATTCGAAGATGACCGGACCGGAAGGTCCCGCGTCGAACTTGTCCGCGAGTCGGAAGACGTACCACCAGGGCAGTTTCGGCACCCGGCGCAGCCGCTCCATGGTGTCGAAGCCGAGATCGAGGATGTCGGTGACGCCGCCGATGCGGCCGTGTCTCGGCGCCGCGGTCCACGGCGAGTCGACGGCCGGGTCGACGACGACGTCGGCGCCGCAGGCGCGCGCGAGATCCCGGCGCCGGGGCGAGAAGTCGCTGGCGATCACCGTGCGCACGCCCGCGGCCTTCAGCATGCAGATCACCGCGAGGCCGATCGGCCCGCAACCGATCACGAATGCGTTCTGCCCCTTGCCGACTCGGCCCTTGCGGACCGCGTGCCAGGCGACCGCCATCGGCTCGGTGAGCGCGGCGTGCTCGGCGGACAGCCCGTTCGGCACCGGCATCGTCATCGATTCCTGGACCACTACCTGTTCGGCGTAGCCGCCGGGCGCCGCGGCCGACAACCCGGTCAGCTCGGATTTCTTGCCGTGCCGCACGATCGGCAACGCCACCACGGGCGTGCCTGTCCGCCAGCGCTTCCGGCAGTCCGGCCCGTATTCGACCACCTCGCCGCTGAATTCGTGCCCGAGCACGACCCGCTGCGTCGATCGCATGAATCCGTCGTAGCCGGTGGCGTCGGCCAGGTCGGCCATGGCGTCGGCGTGCGCGCGGGCGTGCAGGTCCGAACCGCAGATGCCGCAGCGGGATACCTCGATCAGCAGCTGTCCGCGGCCCGGTACCGGCGTCGGCAGGTCGGTGACCTCGAACTTCGTCTCGGTGACGACGGCGGCGCGCATGGGCGGACTCCTCGGGTCGGCGGCGGGTCCACGCTACTGCGTCGCCCTGCCCTCAGGAAGGTTCAGCGGGCGGCGGTCAGTTCCTCTGCCGCGGCGGTGCGGCGGTCGTAGGCGTTGCGGGCCGCGATGATCTCGGGCTGATGGGTCTCGGTCCAGGTGACCAGCGCCTTGATGGTGGTGTGCAGGCTCGCGCCGAGCGGGGTCAGCGCGTAGTCCACCCGCGGCGGCACGGTGGGATAGACGGTGCGTTCGACGAGCCCGTCGCGCTCGAGGTGACGCAGCGTGCGGGTGAGCATTCGCTGGCTCACGCCGTCGATCTTGCGCTTCAGCTCGGTGAACCGCAGGCTCTGCTGATCCAGCAGCGCGATCACCAGCAGCGACCATTTGTCGGCGACGCGGTCGAGGATCTGGCGCACCTCGCAGTCGACGCGGGTGTCCCACTGGTAAACGTCGTAGTCGGCGTCGGTATCCCCGCAGTCCCCGGGTGACTTCAAAGTGCCGTCTTCCATGGTCGTCGATTCTGCCGGAAACTGGCTCTCGGTATCAAGAGGTAACCGACCCCACTGTGGGGAACCGAAATTGGGGAGTCGTGATGGTGAAAGCCAGAGCCGCCGAGGTCTTTACGGAGATGAACGGCCGCGCCTGGGGCGTGCTCGCGGTGCTGTGCGGCGCGATATTTCTGGAGGGCATCGACGTCGCGATGCTGAACGTGGCGTTGCCGTCGATCCGGGCCGAGCTCGGGCTGTCCACCGGCATGCTCAGCGGGGTGGTCTCGGCCTATGTGCTCGGCTACGGCGGTTTCGTCCTGCTGGGCGGCCGGGCCGCCGACCTGCTCGGCCGCAGGCGGATGTTCCTGTTCTGGTTGACCGTGTTCCTGGTCTTCTCCGGGCTCGGCGGTTTCGCCACCACCGGCTGGATGCTGTTGACCGCGCGCTTCGTCACCGGGGTGGCCGCGGCGTTCCTCGCTCCCGCCGGACTCTCGTTGATCACCACGAATTTCGCCGAGGGGCGGGTGCGTGACCGGGCGTTGGTGGTGTACGCCGGTATCGGCGCGGGCGGTTTCACGCTGGGCATGGTGGCCGGCGGCCTGCTGACCGCGCTCGGCTGGCGCTGGGTGTTCTTCGTGCCGGTCCTGGTCTCGGCGTTGCTGCTCGCCGCCGCGTATGTCCTGGTCCGGGATTCCGGTGTGCCGCAGCGGGTTCCCGGACTCGCGGGCTTCGACCTGCTCGGCGCGTTGAGCGTGACCGGCGCCATGCTGCTGCTCGTCTACGGCGTCGTCCGCCTGGAACATCTCGCGGACGGACCGCTGCTCACCGCGGCGGTCTTCGCGGCCGGGTTCGTGGCGCTGGCCCTGTTCGTCCGCAACGAACGCCGCGCGGCCGCACCGCTGGTCCGCCTCGGCGTCCTGCGCTCGGTGTCGCTGGTGCGCACGAATCTGGTGGCCGTGCTGTTCATGGGCGCCTTCATGGGCTTCCAGTTCGCGGCGACGCTGTACTTCCAGGAGCTGCGCGGCTGGTCCACGGTGCAGACCGGTCTGGCGATGGCGGTGCTCGGCCTGGACGCGATCGTCGCGCCGCTGCTGACGCCGTGGCTGGTACGGACGTTCGGTACCGGGCGGGTGATCTTCGGCGGCGTGGTGCTGGCAGCGCTAGCCTACCTGCTGTTCTTGCCGAGCGGACTGGACCGGGCCTACCTCGCCCTGCTGCCCACGCTGCTGTTGATCGCGCTGGCCTTCGCCCTCGTCTACGGTCCGCTCACCATCGCGGGCACCGATGACATCGACGAGGCGGAGCACGGTCTGGCGGGCGGATTGCTCTACACCGCGATCCAATTCGGTGTCGCCCTGGGCGTTTCCGTGGTGACCGCGGTGAATGTCGCCGCGGTGGACGCGGGCAAGGTCGGCATGGACGCGCTGCGCACCGCTTTGATCGTGCCGGTGATCGCCGCGGTCCTGGCGGGCGTGGTCGCCGCAACCGGCTTGCGTCGCAACGCAAAACCCGCGGTCGTGCCGAAACCGGAACAGCTCGTACACATCTGACGCGTCCGAAAGAACAGGCCGGAGTGGGTAACCCGCTCCGGCCTGCGCGCGTGCGCGCGACGGCGGCTCAGATCAGTACGCCGGGATTGAGGATGCCCGCCGGGTCGAGGGCCGATTTGGTCGCGCGCAGGGCGAGGGCGAACGGTTCCGGTCGCTGCCGGTCGTACCAGGGGCGATGATCGCGGCCCACCGCGTGGTGGTGCGTGATGGTGCCGCCCGCCGCCGAGAGCGCCTCGGAGACAGCGGCTTTGATGTCGTCCCACTGGGCGAGCGTGCTACCCCAGCGGCCTGCGGCGTAGACGCCGAAGTAGGGGGCGGGGCCATCCGGATAGACATGGGTGAACCGGCAGGTGAGCACGCCCGTGGCGCCGACGGCGCGGATCGCTTCGTTCGCCGCCGTCGTCACCGCGGCCTTCAGTTCCTCGAATGCGTCCCAGGTGCAGGCGGTTTCGAAGGTCTCGGTAATCATCGACTGGGCGGCGAGCGCGTCCCGCTGGTACGGCATGCGCAGGAACGACGAACGCCAGGTGTCCGCGGCCCCGGCTCCGTCGGTGTGCGCGTCGGAATCGGTGTAGCGCACCGGCTCCGGCAGCGTGCCGCCGTGCGCGCGGACGATATCGACGGCCCGCTCCATCCAGGGTCGGGTCGGGTGGTCCGCGGATTCGAAGCCGAGTACCAGCACCCCGCCCGCCGTCGCCGCGCCCGCGTTCAAGAACGCCTCGGCGGGGTCGAGCAGACGGCAGTTCGTCGGGTACAGCGCGGACTGCGCGATCGCGCGGGTCGCCGCGACCGCCTTGGTGTAGTCGTCGAAGTGCACGGAAGCCGTTGCGCGCCAACGCGGCCGGTCCTGCAATCGCAGCCAGGCCTCGGTGATCACGCCGAGGATGCCCTCGGAGCCGAGGAACAGCCGGTCGGGGGAGGGCCCGGCCCCGGACCCGGGCAACCTGCGCGATTCGCTGACGCCCGCGGGCGTCACCACCCGCATGGCTTCGACGAGATCATCGATGTGGGTGTAGAGCGTGGCGAAGTGCCCGCCGGCCCGGGTGGCGAGCCAGCCGCCGAGCGTGGAGAACTCGAACGACTGCGGGAAGTGCCGCAGCGTCAGATTCGCTTCGCGCAGTTGGTCTTCCAGGGCGGGGCCGAGCACTCCGGCCTGAATGCGGGCGGCTCGGCTGGTGTGATCGATCTCCAGCACCCGATCGAGCGCGCCGAGATCGAGGCTGACCGCACCGGCGAAATCGCCGTCCAGTCGCGGCTCCACGCCACCGACCACCGAGGTGCCGCCGCCGAACGGGATCACGGCGACGCCGGACCGGCTCGCCCAGTCGAGCACGTCGACGATATCGGCCTCGGTGCGCGGACGGACGACGAGGTCGGGCGGTGTGCCGATGTCGCCCATCAGGTTTCGCACCACATCGCGGAAGGCTTGGCCGTGTGCGTGTGCCGCGCGATCGGCCGGATCCGCCGACGCGAGGTCCGCGAGCGCATCGGGCACGGTGACCCGCGGCGCGGGCAGCGCGAGCGATTCGATCGAGGGCGGTTCGTGCGCGGTGAGGTCGGCGTCGGGCAGGATGGCCGCGACCCGCCGGGTCAGCGCCGCTCGCTCGGCCCCCTCGACCGCGTCCTCGACGTTGCCCCAGCCCCACCACGATCGCGTCTTCGCCGACACCCCGACTCCTTCCCGCCGGGCTCGGGCCCGTCGCGCGGCTATTGCACCACGGATGCGCGCCCGGGGCAGTCGCCGTAGCTACCGGTAACCCCTGCTCAGGGTGGTGTCGTTATCGGTAAGTGCTGGTAGGCGGGGGTGCCGGGGACGAGAATGGCGGACGGACGAAATTCTTGCCGGGGTTCGGGAATGATCCGCGCCGGTCGTCCGTTGAGCTATTCGACAACGTTGAGTGCAACGGGCTCAAGTTTGAGTTGACCCGAGCGAAGATCGGGTGCAGGATTGAGCCGACCACGCTCAGCGTTGCTGGGATCGTGCTCCGTCAGGTGCTTGGGGCGAGGTCTCGCGGCACGAACGGTCCTGATGCGGACAGCCGGCCGCAGGGCGACAGCCCGCCCAGGCACCGACACCTGTAGGTACGTCAATAGGAGGAACCACAATGGCTCGTGCGGTCGGAATCGACCTCGGGACCACGAACTCGGTCGTCGCCGTTCTCGAAGGCGGAGAGCCGGTCGTCGTCGCCAACTCGGAAGGATCGCGCACCACCCCGTCGATCGTCGCGTTCGCGAAGAACGGCGAGGTGCTGGTCGGCCAGCCGGCGAAGAACCAGGCCGTCACCAACGTCGACCGCACCATTCGCTCGGTCAAGCGCCACATCGGCACCGACTGGAACGTCGAGATCGACGGCAAGAAGTACACCCCGCAGGAAATCAGCGCGCGCACCCTGATGAAGCTGAAGCGCGACGCGGAGGCCTACCTCGGTGAGGAGATCACCGACGCTGTCATCACCGTGCCGGCGTACTTCGAGGATGCCCAGCGTCAGGCCACCAAGGAAGCCGGTCAGATCGCCGGCCTGAACGTGCTGCGCATCGTCAACGAGCCCACCGCGGCCGCGCTCGCGTACGGCCTGGACAAGGGCGACAAGGAACAGACCATCCTGGTCTTCGACCTCGGTGGCGGCACCTTCGACGTCTCGCTGCTGGAAATCGGCGAGGGCGTCGTCGAGGTCCGCGCCACCTCCGGCGACAACCACCTCGGTGGTGACGACTGGGACGAGCGCGTCGTCTCCTGGCTGGTCGACAAGTTCAAGGCCAGCGCGGGCATCGACCTGACCAAGGACAAGATGGCCATGCAGCGCCTGCGTGAGGCCGCGGAGAAGGCCAAGATCGAGCTGAGCTCCTCGCAGAGCACCTCGATCAACCTGCCCTACATCACCGTCGACGCCGACAAGAACCCGCTGTTCCTCGACGAGCAGCTGACCCGCGCCGAGTTCCAGAAGATCACCTCGGACCTGCTCGACCGCACCCGCGCGCCGTTCCAGTCCGTGATCAAGGACGCGGGCATCAACGTGGCCGATATCGACCACGTCGTGCTCGTCGGTGGTTCCACCCGCATGCCCGCCGTCTCCGACCTGGTCAAGGAACTGACCGGAGGCCGCGAGCCGAACAAGGGCGTGAACCCGGACGAGGTCGTCGCCGTCGGCGCCGCCCTGCAGGCCGGCGTGCTCAAGGGTGAGGTCAAGGACGTCCTGCTGCTCGATGTCACCCCGCTGTCGCTGGGTATCGAGACCAAGGGCGGCGTGATGACCAAGCTCATCGAGCGCAACACCACCATCCCGACCAAGCGCTCGGAGACCTTCACCACGGCCGACGACAACCAGCCGTCGGTGCAGATCCAGGTGTTCCAGGGCGAGCGCGAGATCGCCTCGCACAACAAGCTGCTCGGTTCGTTCGAGCTGACCGGCATCCCGCCGGCCCCGCGCGGCGTGCCGCAGATCGAGGTCACCTTCGACATCGACGCCAACGGCATCGTGCACGTGACCGCGAAGGACAAGGGCACCGGCAAGGAGAACACGATCAAGATCCAGGACGGCTCCGGCCTGTCCAAGGAGGAGATCGACCGGATGGTCAAGGACGCCGAGGCGCACGCCGCCGAGGACAAGGCCCGCCGCGAGGAGGCCGAGACCCGCAACCAGGCCGAGTCGCTGGTGCACCAGACCGAGAAGTTCATCAAGGACAACGAGGACAAGGTCCCGGCCGAGATCAAGACCAAGGTCGAGGCGGCCATCGCCGAGGCGAACGAGGCGCTCAAGGGCACCGACATCGCCGCGGTCAAGGCGGCCGTGGAGAAGCTGGCGACCGAGTCGCAGGCGCTGGGCCAGGCGATCTACGAGGCGTCGGCCAACGAGTCCGCCGCGTCGAGCAACGGCGCCTCCGCGACCCAGGACGATGATCAGGTCGTGGACGCCGAGGTCGTGGACGAGCCGGTCGACACGGAGAAGAAGTGACCAACGGCAAGCATTCGGAGCAGCGCGACACCGAGCAAGAGCCGGTCACCTTCGTGGACAACCGCAAGATCGATCCGGAGACCGGTGAGATTCGTGAGCCCGCGGCGGAGCCCGCCGCGGGCCCCGGGCCCGAGGACGGGAACGGGACGGCGGCGGAGGCTCCGGCCGAGGCCGCCGGCGGTGAACTCGCCGAACGCACGGCCGATCTGCAGCGGCTGACCGCGGAGTACGCCAACTACCGGCGCCGCGTCGAACGCGATCGCAAGACCGCGATCGATGCCGCCAAGGCCGCCGTGGTCACCGAATTGCTCGGCGTGCTCGACGATCTCGATCGAGCCCGGGCACACGGCGACCTCGATGCCGGACCGCTCAAGTCGGTGGCCGACAAGCTGGCCGCCGCCCTGCAGAAGCAGGGCCTCGAGGAATTCGGTTCGGCGGGTGAGCCGTTCGACCCGACCCTGCACGAGGCCGTGCAGCACGAGGGTTCCGGGCACGAACCGGTGATCGGGCTGGTCATGCGCAAGGGCTATCGGTTCGGCGACCGGGTGCTTCGGCACGCGCTCGTCGGGGTAACCGATGCGGTGGCCGAGCAGACCGGGTCTGCGCAGACAGAGGCATCGGATGCTGATGCCGGTGCGAACAAACAATAACGGCGCGGCGCGCCGCAACCCCAGGACTGTGAGAGGAGGAGATATCCGGTGAGTCAACGGGAGTGGATCGAAAAGGACTTCTACAAGGAGCTGGGTGTCTCCTCCAGCGCCTCACAGGACGAGATCAAGAAGGCGTACCGCAAGCTCGCTCGCGACTTGCATCCGGATGCCAACCCCGGCGACAGCAAGGCCGAGGAACGGTTCAAGACCGTCAGCGAAGCGCATGCGGTGCTGTCGGATCCGGCGAAGCGCAAAGAGTACGACGACACCCGGAAGTTGTTCGCGGGTGGCGGATATCCGCGCGGCGGCGGGTTCACCCCCGGTGCGGGTGGCGGCTTCTCGCAGGACTTCAACATCGGTGACATCTTCGGCAACGCGAACGCGGGCGACGGTGGCCTCGGTGACCTGCTGGGCGGCCTGTTCAACCGGGGCGGCACGCGGACCGCGAGCCGCCCGCGCCGCGGGGCCGACGTGGAGACCGAGACGACCCTCGGTTTCCGGGAGGCCGCGCAGGGCGTCACCGTTCCGCTGCGGATGACCAGTCCGTCGCCGTGCACCACCTGTCACGGCAGCGGTGCCAAGCCGGGCACCAGCCCTCGGGTCTGCCCGCACTGCAACGGAACCGGCATCATCAGCCGCAACCAGGGCGCCTTCGGTTTCAGCGAGCCGTGCGATGACTGCCGGGGCACCGGCTCGATCATCGACGACCCGTGCGTCGACTGCCATGGCAGCGGCATCCAGAACCGGACTCGGACCATCACGGTGCGGATCCCGCCGGGTGTCAGTGACGGCCAGCGGATTCGGCTCGCCGGTCAGGGCGAGGCCGGGTTGCGCGGCGCGCCGTCGGGCGATCTGTTCGTCAGCGTGCACGTCAGCCAGGACAAGGTCTTCGGCCGCAACGGCGACGACCTGACCCTGGTGTTGCCGGTCAGTTACAACGAATTGGTGCTCGGCACAACGGTTTCCGTGCCGACACTGGAGGGGCGCGTCGGTGTCAAGGTGCCGCCCGGCACCGCGGACGGCCGCATCCTACGGGTGCGCGGCCGGGGCGTGCCCAAGCGCGGCGGCGGCGCCGGTGACCTGCTGGTCACCGTCAAGGTCGCGGTGCCGCAGAAGTTGGATGACAACGCGGCCGAGGCGCTGCGGCGCTACGCGGACGCGGAAAAGGCCAGCGGATTCGATCCACGGGCAGGATGGGCAGGTGCTTGATGTCCAATGATCCGAAGCGGGCGTCCGGTGGGGCGTCACGAGCCGAGTTCTTCATGATCTCGGTGGCGGCTCAACTGGCGGGCATGCACGCGCAGACGCTGCGCACCTATGACCGACTGGGACTGGTTACGCCACAACGTACTTCGGGTGGCGGGCGACGCTACTCGACCAGGGACGTCGAACTGCTGCGCGAGGTGCAGCGGTTGTCCCAGGACGAGGGCGTCAACCTGGCGGGCATCAAGCGCATCATCGAGCTCACCAATCAGGTCGAGGAACTGCAACAGCGCGTCGCCGAGCTGGCGGCCGAGCTGGATCGGCTGCGGGCGGGCTACCGGCCCGATCTCTCGCCGCCGCAACGCAGTACCGCGCTGGTGGTGTGGCAGCCCCGTAATCGTCGCGGAAGCTAGATCTCGCGCAACAACGCTGAATACGGCTGGCTAACCATCGGGCCCCTTGTCCCGGCACACAATTCGTGTTCCGAGGTCAGGGGGCCCGACGGCGTTGCGGGAGCATCGTTCGCAAGGTTTGCCAAAGGTAAGCCGAGAGCCGGTGTGCGGCAGCGCTTCGCGTATTCGATCCGCGCGGTCCTGCTCCGCGCCGAATTTCGCCGCCGACCCCCGCGGTCCCGCCGTGCCCGGTGTCTGCTCGGGTGACCAACGGACTGTCCAGAAGTTGCCGCGTGATCGCTCCAGGCCCGAGTTTTTCAAAGTGGGCCTTGCAAATTCAGTGTGTCTGTGACCGATTTCACCTGTTTTTACGGTCTTTCAGTCTGTTTGCTCGGCGTTTCACGCTGCGGATCCTCGTTTCAGGGGAATTACACGCTTGATGTTTAAACGGAGGATTCCGTAGCTGGCAAACCTCGCATACACTCCTTGGCAACGGCTGCTGACGAGTGTCCCGCAGCACCTCACTCGCCGGCACAGCTTTGTGTTCGAGTGCGAAATGGGGTTGTGACACAAATGGATTCGCGGACTGTCGCTTTGATCAGAACGACGTTCAAGGCGGTTGCTGCGGAGGAAGGGGGGCAGGAGAAATTAGCGAGATCGTTCTATTCGATCCTCTTCACCGACTACCCCCAAGCCCGCGATTTCTTCCCGGCAGCCATGGACGCACAGCGTGATCGCCTTGTCAAGGCCATCGGCTACGCGCTGGACCGGCTCGAGGAGCCGAACAAGCTGTTGCCCTTCCTCGCCCAGCTCGGGCGCGACCATCGCAAATACGGTGTGCAGCGCGAGCATTACGCCGCGGTCGCCAACTCGCTGAAGACCGCGATGCGGCTCTACGCGGGCACCGAGATGTGGACCGACGAGGTGGACCGGGCCTGGGACGAAGGCCTGACGATCATCGGCGACACCATGATCGGCGCCGCGGAGAAGGAGACCACGCCGCCGGTCTGGACCGGTACCGTCGTGGAAAGCCGTGCGGTACTGCGTAATCTGTCCATCGTGCGGCTCCAGCTCGACCAGCCGATGCAATACGCCGCGGGCCAGTACATGAGCGTGCAGGTGCCGTCGCGGCCCCGGATGTGGCGCTATATGTCGCCCGCCGTGCCGGCAAATGCCAACGGCGAGATCGAATTCCACATTCGCAGCGTGCTCGGCGGCTGGGTCAGCTCGGCCATCGTCGGCCACACCGCGATCGGCGACAAGTGGCTGCTCGGCGCGCCGCTCGGCGGGCTCGGCATCCCGCGCAACGCGAAACGCAAGATGCTGATGGTCGGCTGCGGCACCGGTATCGCGCCGCTGCGCGCCCAGTTGATGGCGATGGCGCAGCGCCGGACCAACCCGAAGGTGCACCTGTTCGTCGGCGGCCACCATCCGTGCGACCTCTACGATCTCGACACGCTCAACAGCCTCGCCGTCGCGAACCGCTGGCTGACCGTGACGCCGGTGACCGAACACGAGGAAAACCCTTGGTGGTACCAGGATTCCGGCGCGCTGGCGCCGAACTGGACCGGTTTGGAGCCCCGGTTGACCGGACAGATCGGCAAGGTGGTCTCCGGCTACGGCGCCTGGGCCGACCGGGACGTGCAGATCGTCGGTTCACCCTCGATGGTGCAGACCACCAAGTTCCGCCTGATGGCCGCGGGGACGCTCACCAAGAACATCCGCCACGACCCGCTGTTCTGACCGGCCGTCCGGGATTTCGACCCCTCCCGTAATCCCGGACCGATCCGGAATCCGGCCGTGCCCAGTACCGCGGCCGGATTCCGGTCTCCCGGGCGCTCGGCGGGTGACAAACCCGAGCCGGGTTACAAACCCTCGAATTGGATGAGCTCCGGCGGAGTTCCGGTTTCCAGCAGGCGGTCGACGGTCGCGCTGACCATCCGCGGCGACCCGCAGACCAGCACCTGGTGATTCTCGAAGGCGCCGTGCGAGCCGACCACTTCGGCGAGCGTGCCGAACAGCATGTCGTCCGGCGGGAAGCCGATGTCGACGCGGCTGTGCTCGTACCACTCGTCCACCCAGCTCGGGTCGTCCGGGCTCTCCACCACGGGAATGACCGTGAGCCAAGGCAATTCATCGGCGAGCAGGTACAGCATGTCGGAGGCGTAGAGCTCACGCGGGGAGTGCCCGCCGAAGAACAGATAGGTGCGCGGCGGTTCCGGCGCGCGGGCCAGGTCCAGGATCTGCGCCCGCATCGGCGCGAGTCCGGTGCCGCCCGCGATCATCACCACCTCGTCGCCCTCGGGGTCGACCGTGAAACCGCCGAGGGGCGCCCGGATCTTCCATTCGTCGCCCGCTTTGGTGTCGGCCACGATGGAACCGCTGCACCAGCCGCCCGGCACGGTGCGCACGTGGAACTCCAGCTTGCCGTCCAGCGAGGGCGGCAGCGCCGGAGACAACCTGCGCCGCATGCTCGGTTGCTGCGGCACCGTCACCTCGACCGACTGCCCCGCGACGAACGGGACGAACTCGCCGATCAAGCGAATCACCGCCAGGTCGTGGCGGATTCGATGATGCCCGACCACCGTCGCGGTCCACTCGGGCGGCTGCGGTGCGCCGTTGCCACGCGCACCAGGGTCCCCCACCATTGGGGCCTCCTTCATCACACAGGATCGGAGCTGATGATGTGCTCCGGAGTACCGACCGCGATCAACGCCCGGCGGGTATCCGCGATCATCTTCGCCGATCCGGCGATCTGGATCTGCCGGTCCGCCCACGCGCCGAAGCTCGCGACCACCGCGCCCAGGTTACCGATCAACCGCCGATGCATGCCGTACGGCTCTTCCTGCGGCGGATGTGGATACCACCACGGATTGGTCTTCTGTTCGCAGACCGGCACGATGGTGAGCCACGGATTGCTCTGCGAGAGCTGCCACATGTTCTCCACGTCGTAGAGATCGCAGGGGTAGCGGCCGCCGATGAAGAAATGCACCCGCGGATTGATGCCCCGCTGGCCCATCTCGATCAGCTGGGCGCGCAGCGGCGCGATGCCGGTGCCCGCGCCGATCATCAGCACATCGCGGCCGCTTTCCCGATCCACGTGCAGGCCGCCGAGCGGACCGGCGATCTGCCAGCGGTCACCGACCCTGGTCTCGTTGACGATGGCGGGGCTCACCCAGCCGCCGCGGATCTTGCGGATGTGGAATTCGATCTCGCCGTACGGGTTCGCGGGAATCGCGGGCGAGAAATAGCGCCACATCTTGGGCCGCTGCGGCACCGTGAGCGGCACGTACTGACCGGCCTGATACGGAATCGGGCTCTCGGACTGCAATCGCACGATGGCCAGATCCTCGAGCACCCGCCGGTGCCCGACCACGGTCGCCTCCCAGAACGGCTGCGATTTGTCGGAATTCGCGCCGATCGCCATGGACGCCGAGATCAGGATCGTGATGTCGCGCCAGCCCTCCTCCAGGCCACGGTGCCAGGCGGCGCCGTTGTAGGCGCGGAAGGCGGACAGCAGCGCGCGGCCCGCCGCGTCGTAGTGCGCCGCGTCGACGCCGTACTTGCGGTGATCCCGCGCCAGCTGCTCGAGGAATTTCTGCGCCCGTCCCCAATCCTCCAGATGGTCGAGCACATACTGGATGGCCGTGACGATCCGCTTCGCCTGCATGTCCATCGCAGGCGGGAAGAGTTCACGCAGTTGCGGGTTCTCGGCGAACAAATGACCGTAGAACGCACTGACCAACCGCTCGGATCCGTTCGGCGCCTCTATCACCGAACGGAAGTTGGCGCGGACCAGCGCAGCCGAACGCGCATCCACGACGCGGTGTTTCCTTTCCCTCAGTTTCTGCCCGGGGACCTACCCGTAACCGGCTGTCCTCCGCGGACCAGTATCCCTGAATTCCCCGTGGTCGGGGCGGGTATGTCCCTGAAGCCCAGACCAAACGGTAACCGTCGGGCTAACGCCCGCTGTTACGGCCTTGATGCGGAAATCACATCATGACAGTCGCGGCTTGTCGGGAGCGCGCTGCCGCCGTCGAGGGTACTCAGATCGCGAGGACGGTTTTGCCGCGGGCACCGGTGGCGCCGAGCACACTCACCCCGTCGGCGAGGGGGATGGTCGCGTCGATCGGCACCACTACGTCACCTTCGGCGACCCGGTCCAGCAAACGGGCCAATTCCGCTGCGCCGCCGCTGGATTGGAGGTTGCCGCCGCGCAGTCCCTTGGCCCGCAGCGCGTTCTCGTCGGTGGACCAGATGGTGGAGTACACCGCGCCGCCGGGACGCACGAGGCCGAGCAGGTAGGCCAGCGCCGCGGGCGGGCTCACCAGGTCGTAGAGCACGTCGATGCCGTCGGGGTGCGCGGCGCCGACCTGCGCGCCGATCGAGCCCGCGGCGTAGTCGACGGTCTCGGCCGCGCCCAGCCGGGTCATCTGGTCCGCGACCACGGCGCGGGCGGTGGCGATCACCTGCGCCCCCGCCATGTTCGCCAGCTGGACCAGGAAGGAGCCCACCCCGCCGGTGGCGCCGACGATGAGCACTGTCTGGCCCGGTTCGATCCCGGTCGCGTCGACCAGGTCCTGTGCGGTGACGCCCGCGGTAGGCACCGCGGCGGCCGTCGCGGTCGGCACGCCGTCGGGGATGGGCACCAGGATGCCGCTCTCCGGAATCACCGCGAACTCGGCGAAGCTGCCGTGCCCCGCGGGCGGCGTCAGGAACTTGCCCACCACCCGGTCACCGACGGCGAAGCGGCTTACCCCGGGCCCGACGGTGGCGACGGTGCCCGCGCCGTCGACGCCGAGGATCATCGGAAAATCGTGGGGCATCTTGCCGTCCAGGATCCCGTCGGCCATTTTCGCGTCGAACGGGTTGACGCCCGCCGCCTCGAGCTGCACCCGGACGGTCCCCGGTCCCGGCTCGGGGACCGGCATGTCGACCAGCTCGGGTGTCGCTCCGAACTTCTGTACCACGATCGCGCGCATGCATTCGCTCCCTCGGTCGGGTGAAGAGTGATGCATCAACTAACGGCCAGGCTCATCGTATGCATCCATACCCCGCGGACACTGTGATTCATCGCATTGGCGGGTGTCGCGGCGTTCCGGTTCGAGCCGTCCCGCGGTCGGCTAGTAGTGGAGCGGTGGACACGTTCAATCCGACCAGCAAGACCGAAGCCGCCCTGACCACCGCGTTGCAGACGGCATTCGCCGCGGGTAATCCGGAGATCGCACCCGCGCACCTGTTGATCTCGATGCTCGATCACACCGACGGCGCGGTCGCCGCGCTGCTGCAGGCCGTCGGCGCCGACCCGATTGTCGTGCGCCGTGGCGCACAGGATCTCGCGGACCAGCTGCCGACCACCTCCGACGCGAGTGTCGTCCCGCAGCTCGGTCGCGACGCGCTCGCGGTGTGCACTGCGGCGCGCCGGGCCGCGACCGAGTCGGGGGTGGCGCACGTGTCGACCGAGCACGTCGTGCTCGGTCTGGTGGCAAGCGATACGGCGGAGGCGGGACTGCTCGCGGCACACGGCGTCACCGCGGAGACGCTGCATGCCGTGCTGCCTGCCGAACCGAGCGGCGCGATCGCCGATGCGGATCCGGCGAACAGCCGCTGGGCGCTGCGCGAGTACACCACCGATCTCACCGAGCTGGCCCGAGGCGGCGAACTCGACCCGGTCGTCGGGCGATACGCCGAAATCCGGCAGCTGGCCCTGATATCGAGCCTGCGCGGCAGAAAGGCCGCGGTGCTCGTCGGCGCGGACGGCGTCGGCAAGACGTCGATCATCGCGGGCCTCGCGCAGCGGATCGTGGCGGGCGAGGCGCCGGACCTGTTGCGCGACAACCTCGTCATCGCCCTCGATCTGCTCGCGATGGTGGCCGGGGCACGCGGTTTCGGCGAGTTCGAACAGCGGCTCACCGCGGTGCTGGACGGCATCGAGGACCGGGCCGGACGCGCTGTCGTCGTGATCGATGAACTGCCTACGCTCGCCACGGTGGCCGACGCATACGCGACGACCGTCACCACGGTGCTCGCGCCCGTACTCGCGCGTCCGGCGCTGCGCCTCGTCGGTACGGCGACGCCCGAGCGGTACGCCCGGCTCGTCGCGCACGACAGCGCGCTGACCCGGGTCTTCCAGCAGGTCGAGGTGCGGGAGCCGAGCCAGGCGGACGCCGTCGCCATGCTGTGCGGCGTCCGGCCGCGCTACGAGGCGCACCATCAAGTGCGGATCACCGACTACGCGGTACAGGCCGCCGTGGTGCTCGCCGACCGCCATCTGCCCGGGCCGTTGCCGGACAAGGCAATTCAGCTGATCGACGTGGCTGCCGCGCGGCTGCGCATGGCGACGCTCGATCGGCCGGTCGACGTCGACGAGCTCCAGGACACGATCCGCCGCCTCGAAACCGAACAGACGGCGCTGAAGCAAGAGCCGGCCGAGCAGGTTGCCGAGCGTTCGAGCCGGCTGCGGTCCGAACTCGCGACCGCTCGTGCCCGGCTTTCCCAGCTGCTGACCGAATGGCGGGATCGGCAGCGGACCGTCGATCGAGTGATGGACCTGCAGGACGACCTGAACCGGATCACCGGGAGATGGCTGGAGGAGGACCGCATCGTCGATCGTGACCTCGCGCAGCAATTGGCCGACGCCCGGACCGACTACGAGCGCGCCGAACGCGCCGGTGATTTCGGCCGGGCGTCCGAGCTGCGCTACCGCACGATCCCGCACCTGGAGCGGCGAGTAGTCGAACGAGCGGAATCTGCCGGAGCACCCCTGGCGGTATCCGTCGGACAGATCGAGGACTGGCATATCGCTGCCGTGGTCTCGGAGTGGGCGGGTCTCCCGGTCGACCGGTTGAACCTGAGCTGACCGCCCGGCATCGATCCGGCGCGGGCGGCGCGATTCGTCCTGTTCGCCCGCGTCCCGGCGTACCGTTTCACCGCACGGGAAAACAACTGAACTTGAGCGGAACAGACTCAACCTTTCCGACGTTGGACGTTAGGAACGGCACGGAGCCGTGCGAAGGGTTTCGTGCGGATCAGGCTCCGGAGCCGCCACATCGACTAGCAGGAAGGTGACTTGTGGACTCGTTCAATCCCACCACCAAAACTCAGGCGGCCCTGACCGCCGCACTGCAGGCGGCCTCCGCTGCGGGCAACCCGGAGATTCGTCCGGCCCATTTGCTGGTGGCGTTGCTGGATCAGACCGACGGCATCGCCGCCCCGCTGCTGAAGGCCGTCGGCGTCGACCCGGCGTCGGTCCGGCGCGAGGCCCAGGACATCGTGGAGCGGCTGCCCAAGGCGAGCGGCGCCACCACCACACCGCAACTCGGCCGCGAGGCGCTGGCCGCGATCACCGCCGCCCAGCACCTGGCCACCGAGCTGGGCGACGAGTACGTCTCCACCGAGCACGTCATGGTCGGCCTGGCCAAGGGCGATTCCGACGTGACGATGCTGCTCGTGAAGTACGGCGCGAGCGCCGACGCGCTGCGCGAGGCGTTCACCACCGTGCGCGGCAGTGCGCGGGTGACCAGCCCGGAACCCGAAGGCAGTTACCAGGCGCTGGAGAAGTACTCCACCGACCTCACCGCGGCCGCCGAGGAGGGCAAGCTCGACCCGGTGATCGGGCGAGACGCCGAAATCCGCCGCGTGGTACAGGTTTTGAGCCGTCGCACCAAGAACAACCCGGTGCTCATCGGCGAGCCGGGTGTCGGCAAGACCGCCATCGTCGAGGGTCTCGCGCAGCGCATCGTCGCCGGTGACGTGCCGGAGTCGTTGCGCGGCAAGTCCGTCGTCTCGCTGGATCTCGGCGCGATGGTCGCCGGCGCCAAGTATCGCGGCGAGTTCGAGGAACGGCTCAAGGCGGTGCTCGAGGACATCAAAAACAGTGCGGGACAGATCATCACGTTCATCGATGAACTGCACACCATCGTCGGCGCCGGCGCGACGGGCGAGTCCGCGATGGACGCGGGCAACATGATCAAGCCGATGCTGGCCCGCGGTGAACTGCGCCTGGTCGGCGCGACCACGCTGGACGAGTACCGCAAGCACATCGAGAAGGACGCCGCCTTGGAGCGCCGCTTCCAGCAGGTGCTGGTCGGGGAGCCGTCGGTGGAGGACACCATCGGCATCCTGCGCGGGCTCAAGGAGCGTTACGAGAACCACCACGGCGTGCGGATCACCGACTCCGCGCTGGTCGCCGCGGCCAGCCTCAGCGACCGCTACATCACCTCGCGCTTCCTGCCGGACAAGGCGATCGACCTGGTCGACGAGTCCGCGTCCCGGCTGAAGATGGAAATCGATTCCCGCCCAGTGGAAATCGATCAGATCGAGCGCGCGGTGCGCCGGCTCGAGATCGAGGAACTCGCGCTGACCAAGGAGACCGACGAGGCCTCCAAGCAGCGCCTGGAGAAGCTGCGTTCCGAATTGGCCGATGCCCGTGAGGAACTCAACCAGCTGACCACCCGCTGGCAGAACGAGAAGAAGGCGATCGATCAGGTCCAGGTGCTGAAGAAGGAACTGGAGGTGCTGCGCGGCGAGGAGGAGCGCGCCGACCGCGAGGGCGACCTGGAGAAGGTGTCCAAGCTGCGCTACAAGGACATTCCGGAGCTGGAATCGCAACTGGCCGAGGCCGAACGCACGTCGAAGACCGCGGGCGACGGCGACGTGATGCTGAAAGAGGAAGTGGGCCCGGACGATATCGCCGAGGTGGTCGCCGCCTGGACCGGTATCCCGGTGGGCCGGCTGCTCGAAGGCGAGACGCAGAAGCTGCTGCGGATGGAGCAGGAGCTGGGCAAGCGCGTGGTCGGCCAGACCGAGGCGGTGCAGGCGGTATCGGACGCGGTGCGCCGGGCGCGCGCCGGAGTCGCGGACCCGAACCGGCCGACCGGCTCGTTCATGTTCGTCGGGCCCACCGGCGTCGGTAAGACGGAGCTGGCGAAAGCGTTGGCGGACTTCCTGTTCGACGACGAACGCGCCATGGTCCGGATCGACATGAGCGAATACAGCGAGAAGCACGCGGTGGCTCGCCTGGTCGGCGCGCCGCCCGGATACGTCGGTTACGACCAGGGCGGTCAGCTGACCGAGGCGGTGCGGCGCAGGCCGTACACGGTGGTGCTGTTCGACGAGATCGAGAAGGCGCACCCGGACGTGTTCGACATCCTGCTCGCCGTGCTCGACGAGGGACGGCTCACCGACGGCCAGGGCCGCACGGTGGACTTCCGCAACACCATCCTGATCCTGACCTCGAACCTCGGTGCGGGCGGCGAACGCGAGTTCGTGATGAACGCGGTGCGTTCGGCGTTCAAGCCGGAGTTCCTCAACCGCCTCGACGACGTGGTGATGTTCCACGCGCTCGACGAGGAACAGCTCGAGCACATCGTCGACATCCAGCTCGAGCAGCTGCAGAAGCGGCTCGCGCAGCGCAGGCTGAAGCTGGACGTGAGCGATTCGGCCCGGTTCTGGCTGGCAGTGCGTGGTTACGACCCGGTCTACGGTGCGCGGCCGCTGCGCAGGCTGGTGCAGCAGGCCATCGGCGACACGCTCGCCAAGGAGCTGCTCTCGGGTGAGGTCGCCGACGGCGACACCGTGAAGGTGACCGTCACGCCGGACGGTGACGGGCTCATCGTCGGCAAGTAAGGCATCACGGCGCCATCGGTCCGGTCGGACCGATGGCGCCGTGACGCTGTTATCCGGGCGCAGTCCGAATTCCTGTCGCGCATGACCCCGGCGCGGGCCCGGTAACGCCTAACCTGGAGTCCATGACCAACCCGAACGATCCGTGGGGACAGCGGCCGGAGGATGCGCCGACCGAGCACCTGGCGGGCAAGTCCGGGTTCGAGCAGCCGCTGCACACCACGGAGTATTCCGAGGCGTACGGGTCCGGCGCGCCCTCGGCGTATCCGGCGACCGAGCAGTTCGAGCCGTGGTCACCGCCCCCACCGAACGCAACCCGCGAATTCCCGCCCGCCGACAACCAGTGGGGCGGCTACGAGAGCACCTACGGAAACCAGTGGGCCGCAGCGCCGGTGGACGCGCCGCCGGGCGGTCCGGTCCCGCCCGGTCTCGGCATGCCGCCGGAGCCGCCGAAGCGCAACACCGGTCTGTGGATCGCGTTGGGTCTCGCGGTGGTGCTGCTGGTCGGTGTCGCCGGCGTGGTCGCGGGTGTCGTGCTGAGCGGCAAGGACTCCGATTCGTCCACGGCCGCGAACACCTCGGCCCTGCCGACCGCCAACCGGACGCCGGTGACGCCCCGCACCGGGCAACCCAATCCGACCGTGCTGCCGAGCCTGCCCGGGCTGCCCGGCATCGATGCGCTCGGCACCACCATGGGCACCATCACCGCCAACGACGGCGGCACCCTCACGGTCAGCACGCTGACCAACGCCACGGTCACCGTGCGTACCGATGCGAACACCCAGGTGATCTCGGTGTCCGGCACCAAGGTCTCCGACCTGCCCAAAGGCGATATCGTCCTGATCCAGGGCGATAAGGGCGCCGACGGGACGATCCACGCCAAGGTCATCATCAGCACGTCGCTTCCCGGAGGCCCGAGATGAACCGGCTCGCTTTCACACGCTCGGCGCGCGGCCGAGAACAGACCGCCTCCGGCCGCTTCCATTAGGCTGGACGGCGATGACGGCAATGTGGTTCGGCTTGGCGGCGATCGCACTCGTGGGTGCGATCGTGCTGCTGTATTTCGATCGGATCCAGCGGCAGCGGACCGGTCACGCGCGGCAGGTCTGGGCGAAATCCCAGGGCTACACGTATGTGTCGGTGGAGCCGGCGCTCCCCTCGACGTGGCGGCGCGGTGCGCTGGCCAAACTGGGCTACCTGTCCGCGGTGGACGTGGTGTCCGGCATTCGCAAGGGCGAGAAGTTCGTGCTCTTCGATCTGGAGGACGCCGCGACGCTGATCGCGGTGCGGCGCCAGATCGGTTCGGATATCGACGTGGACATGCGGCTCAAGACGGCCTCGCCGCCCAAGGACGCCGACCTCGAACTGCTCGGCGCGATCGGCGACCGGGTGGTCTTCGCGACCAACCCCGAAATCGCCAGGCACGCAGTCGATCAGCGGATGGTCGCGTTCATCGAGACGCTGCCCGACACCGTGCAGATGCTGTGGAGCGAAGGCAACTGGACGCTGGGCATGCTGTCGGTGGGCACCTCCTCGCGCGAATGGGAGACCTCGATCGACGCGGTGCTGCGCCTGTCCGGCCTGCTGCACGTACTGCCGCCGGTGAGCGAGCCGCGCTTCGACAGCGGTGATCACGATCCGGGCCGGCCGCGGCCGCGGGGCCGAGCCCGCGACGAGGAACTCGACGACGAACTGGACGAGCCCGTGGGCGCCGCCCGCGTGCAGCCGCCGCGGCTGCGCAAGGACGAGGACTACGACGAGCCGCCTTTCGTCGAACAGGACTACGACGGGGACTTCGACGAGCGCGCCCCGCTGTCCGCGCCGAACGAACCGGAACCGCCGCGCCGCCCTTCGCTCGCCGTCGTGCCGGACGCGCGCGCCCGGGTCCGGGAAGAACCACGGGTCCGCGAAGAGCCGCGCTTGCGCGAGGAGCCCGAGGCCGCCGACGACTGGTCGCCCGCACCACGCGACACCTGGTCGCCCGCGCCGCGCGACGAGCACGCGGACAACGACTGGGCCGACGAGCAGCCCGACCGCCGCCAGGTTCCGCGCGAGGACGATCGTGCGGCCGAACCGCCGGGTGGGCCGTTCCACCCCGGGTTCCGTCCGTACCAGGGACCTGTGCCGCAGTGACCGGCCGTGTCGGCAGGGTGACCGCCGTCCGACCGACCGAGCACCGATGACCGAACACCCCGTGCCGCCGCGCCTGCCCGGCGCGAGCAGGCCCGTGGCGTTGATCACCGGACCCACCTCGGGTATCGGGCACGGCTACGCGATGCGCCTGGCCTCGCTCGGCTATGACCTGGTGCTCGTCGCCCGGGACGAACAGCGCCTGGTGACCCTCGCCAACGCGCTGCAGCACCGGTTCGGCACCCGGTGCGAGGTGCTCGTCACCGACCTGACCAGTCCGGCGGCCCGGGAGCGGGTGGCGGCCCGGTTGCGGGCCGGCGTCGAATTCCTGGTCAACAACGCCGGATTCGCGCATGCCGAGCCTTTCTGGGCGCTCCCGCCCGAGGAACTGCAGGCCGAAGTGGACGTCAACGTCACCGCGGTGGTGCAATTCACCCGGGCCGCGTTGCCCGCGATGATCGCGGCGGCGAACGGCTCGGTGATCAATCTGGCCAGTGTGGCCGGGGTGATCCCCGGACGTGGATCGACGTATTCGGCGGCCAAGGCCTACGTCGTATCCTTCACGGAAGGGTTGGCAGGTGGACTGGCCGGAACGGGTGTCCGGGTCCAGGCCCTGTGCCCGGGATTCGTGCGCACCGAATTCCACGAGCGAGCCGGCATCGATAAGTCGTCGCTGCCGAAAGCCTGGTGGCTCAGCGTCGACCAGGTGGTTGCCGGTTCCCTGCGTGATCTGGAGAAAGGCCGGGTACTGAGTGTGCCCGGCATGCAGTACAAAGCGCTCACCACCGTCGCCGGAATGATCCCGCGAAACCTGGCGGCCCGACTGAATCGCGGCTTGTTCAACGCACGCGGAAGGACTTAGGAATGATCGACGAGGCAACCACCAACGAGTCGGCGCTGGGCACCACCGCCGGTTCCGACCGAGATAGATTGGCCGCGCTGGTGCGCGAGCTGGCCGTGGTGCACGGCAGGGTCACCCTGTCGTCGGGCAAGGAGGCCGACTACTACGTCGACCTGCGCCGGGCGACGTTGCACCACGACGCGGGACCGCTGATCGGCAAGCTGCTACGCGAATTGGTGGCCGACTGGGACTTCGACGCCGTCGGCGGACTGACCATGGGCGCCGACCCGGTCGCGTTCGCGGTCATGCATGCGCCGGGCCGGCCGATCGACGCGTTCGTGGTGCGCAAGGCCGCCAAGGCGCACGGCATGCAGCGCCAGATCGAGGGCCCCGACATCGTCGGCAAGCGGGTGCTGGTCGTCGAGGACACGACCACCACCGGAAACTCCCCGCTCACGGCCGTGCGCGCGCTGCGCGACGCGGGCGCGACGGTGGTCGGCGTCGCCACCGTGGTGGACCGGGAAACCGGGGCTGATCAGGTGATCGCCGCCGAGGGCCTGGAGTACCGCTCCATCCTCGGATTGAAGGATCTGGCGCTGAGCTAGCCTGGACAGCGGTCTAGTTCTGCAAAGGTGAAGGGTCATCTTCAGTGGTGAGCATTGCAATCAACAAGAATCGCGACAACGTTGCGATGCTCGGTATCGGCGCCTATCGGCCGGAGCGCATTGTCAGCAATGCGGACGTGTGCGAGGTGCTGGACTCCAATCCTGAGTGGATCTACGACCGCACCGGCATTCGCAACCGCCGCTGGATCAGCGGTGACGAGACGCTGCGGTCGATCGCGGCCGCGGCGGGCGAACGCGCGCTGGTGAACAGCGGGATCGATCGCTCGAAGATCGGCGCGCTGATTCTCGCGACGTCGAGCTGGCTCATGCTCACCCCGCACGGCGCCCCGTCCATTGCGCATGACCTGGGGATCAACGGCATCCCGGCGTTCGACCTGACCTCCGGCTGCGGCGGTTTCGGCTACGGACTCGGGGTCGCGGCCGATCTGATCCGGGCGGGTTCGGCCGACTACGTGCTGCTGATCGGCGCCGAGACGATGACGGTCGGACTGGACCCGACCGACCGCGGCACCGCGATGATCTTCGGCGACGGCGCGGGCGCGGTGGTGATCGGGCCGAGTGAGGAGAACGGCATCTCGCCGACCGTGTGGGGCAGCGACGGCGAGAACGCCGCCGCGATCGCCCAGGACGTGAACTTCCTCGACTACATGGAGAAGGCCCAGGCGATGCAGGGCACCGATCCGGCGGTAGAGCCGATCGGCCGGATGTCGCTGCGGATGGAGGGCCCGCGCGTATTCCGTTGGGCCGCCGTCACTTTGCCGCGCGCACTGTCCACCGCGCTGGAGGTGTCCGGGGTGGCCAAGGAGGACATCGAGGTGTTCATCCCGCACCAGGCCAACGCGCGGATCAACGAGTTGATGAAGAAGAATCTGGGCCTGGCCGACGATATCCCGATGGCCAACGACATCGAGAACACCGGCAACACCTCGGCCGCGTCCATCCCGCTGGCCATGGAGGAGATGCTGGTCACCGGCAAGGCGAAGGGCGGTCAGCTGGCGCTGCTGCTCGGGTTCGGCGCCGGCCTGAGCTACGCGGGGCAGGTCGTCACCCTGCCGCCGAAGCCGGTCGAGCCGAGCTTCTGAGCCATGCGAAAGTTCCGGGCCGGGTTCCTGGCCGCGGCCGCGGTCACCGTCTACGGTGCGGTGACCGGCCGTGAACGGGCGCAGTGGCTCGCGAAGCCACTGCTGATGCCGCTGCTGGCGGCAGACGTCGCCACGAGCGACGTGGCGCTCGACAAGACCGATCGCACCGTCCTGCTCGGTGCGCTCGGCGCCGCGACACTGGGCGACATCCTGCTCATCGATCCGGACGACGACCGGCGCCTGATCGCCGGGGCGTCGTCGTTCGCGGTGATGCAGGCCGGGTACACCGCGCTGTGGTTGCGCAAGGGCGCCCGGCCGCGGGCCGTCATCGCCGGACCGCGATTGGCGGCCTGGCTCGGTGCGGCCGCGTTGTTACGGGCCAAGGCGCCCACCGTGGCGTTGCCGCTCACCGCCTACGGCGCGACATTGGGCACCGCGGGTGTGCTCGCCTCCGATCCGGCCCTGGCCCGGGACGCGAAAAACGTTGCGGGCGTGAACATCCCCAATGCCGATCCGCGCAGCAGGCTGGCGCTCGGCGCGCTGCTGTTCACCGTCTCCGACGGGCTCATCGTGGCGCGCAAGCTGTTCGCGCGCGGCGAGCGCAGCCGCCGGATCACCGAGGGCGTCATTCTCACGACCTATGCCGCCGCCCAGTTCCTGCTCGCCGATCCGGACGCGCACGCCTGAACCGCCCGCTCACAGCACGACGATGATCCGGTCCCGGTTGGCCGGGTCGACCCGGATCGAAATGGTCTCGCCGACCGCGAGTTTCGGCTTGTCCGCCGGGGTGACATCGAAAACTATGGTGCCCCGGTAGGTTTCGGATCCGGGCACGGTGAGTTCCAGGTCCAGTTCGGTGAGCTCGCTGTGATGGTCGGTGGGCCGCAACGGATGCACGCCGTGCACGGTCGCCCAGCCCTCCAGCCCGTGCCGCCAGAGTCGCCGATCCGCCTTGGACGGGCGGGCCGCCAGCATCATCCCGATGCCGAGGCAGGTGCCGAAAAGCCCGACCAGCGCCACGATCTGGTACGGCAGCGTGCCGGGCGGCGTGTGGTGGACCAGCCACCCGAGCCACAGGCCGAGCAACACGAGGTAACCGGCGGTGACTCCGAGCACCGTGCGCAAGATTCGCCCGTGGTCCATACCAGCCTCCACCCCGACTGTCCGGCTTCCAGGATAGGCCCGCACTGGTGCTGACATGCGCGGATCGGGCTCGATAGGGGCGGCCGCGGTAAGGGGTTCAGCCCTTGAGGCGCAGTACCGCGAGCACGCGGCGGTGGTGGGTGTCCGACGGCGGCAGATCGAGTTTGGTGAAGATGTTGCCGATGTGCTTCTCCACCGCGCGTTCTGTGACGGTGAGGCTGGTCGCGATGGCGTTGTTGGACAGGCCCTGCGCCATCAGTTCGAGCACCTCGCGCTCGCGCGGTGTCAGGCGGGTCAGCGAATCCTGCTGTTTCGAGGCGCCCATCAGTTGGCTCACCACCTCTGGATCGAGTGCGGTGCCGCCGGTGGCGACGCGGTGCAGGGCGTCGACGAAATCGCGGACATCGGCGACCCGGTCCTTGAGCAGATAACCGACGCCGCTCGCGCCGCCGGCCAGCAGCTCGGTGGCGTAGCGGGTTTCCACCCACTGGGAGAAGACGAGCACTCCGGTCATCGGATATTTGCGGCGCAACTCGATGGCGGCGAGCAGGCCCTCGTCGGTGAAGCTGGGCGGCATCCGCACATCCACCACGGCGACGTCGGGGTTGTGCGTGCCGACCACGTCGCTCAGCGTCGTCGCGTCGCCGACCATCGCGACCACCTGGTGGCCGCGTTCGGTCAGCAAGCCGGCGAGTCCGTCGCGCAGGATCGCGCTGTCCTCGGCGATCACGATGCGCAGTGACTCCGTCATCGTGAGCCTTCCTTCGGTAGCAGGATCGTGATCACGGTCGGGCCGCCGGTGGGGCTCTGCACGGTCAGCGACCCGTCGACCGTGCGTGCCCGCGCGGCCAAGCCGGAAAGCCCACTGCCCGCGGCGAGTTGACCTTCGGCCGGTTGCAGCACGCCGCCGATGCCGTTGTCCCGCACGGTGATCGCGATGGTGTGCGCGTCGTTCGGCAGCACCGACACCCAGGCACGGGTCGCGGTGGCGTGCCGGACCACGTTGGTGAGCAGCTCCGCGACGGAGAAGTAGGCGATCGCCTCGACCGCCGGGTTGGGCCGCTCGGGCAGGTGCACCCGCAGTTCGGTCGGCACCGAGCAGCGCGCGGTGAGCGTTTCCAGCGCCGGCCCGAGGCCGAGTTCCAGTGCGGGCGGATGGATTCCGCGCACCAGCTCGCGCAGCTCGGTCAGCGCCTCCTTGGACGATGCGTGCGCGTCGGCGATCAGATCGCGTGGATCACCGCCGGCCTCGAGCCGGTCCTCGGCCCGGCCGAGCGCCATGGCGATGGTGACCAGCCGGGCCTGGGTGCCGTCGTGCAGGTCGCGCTCCAGCCGGCGCAGGGTGGCGGTGGAATCGTCGACCGCGGCCTGCCTGCCCTGCTGCAGCTCGGTGATCCGCTGATCGCGCGCGGTCGCGGTCAACAGGGCCATGGCCAGCAGCCGGTGCAGCCAGCAGAGCGCGCGCAGCAGCCAGGGCAGCGCGAAGCAGCCGAGGACGCCGAGCGCGGCGAAGCCGAGCACCCGGGGCCAGGTGTCGATGTAGAAATCGCCGAACTGGGCGAACGAATGATGTTCCACGCCATCGGCATCGACGTTGATCGGATCGAAGAGCACCCACAGGATCGGCGAGACCGCGACGAACACCGTCATCGCGACCACGATGAGCGCTAGGTATCCGACCACGACGCCGAGCACCGCCTGCGCGATGAGGAACAGCGTGGCGCGCCAGCTGGCCAGATCGGTGAAGGCGCTCTTGAGGAAGCCGACGAGTCCCGGCGTCGGCGCGAACGTCGGCGGCGGCGTCAGCGGCGTGCCGAGCAGGTCCTTGACCAGCGCCCGGTAGATCCGGCCCCAGAAGCGGCCGCCGAGCAGGACCAGCGCGAGGATGGGCAGGCCGATGACGGTGAAGGAGATCAGCAATCCGCCGCCCCACGCCGCGTACAGGTAGACCACGGCGATGCAGCCGAGCACGAACGCGGTGAAGACGTAGACGAGTTCTTTCCAGAATCGCGCCTGGAACGGCGCGCGAAGGACGGCACGAAACGCCTGCTCGGCCGTCGACCGGGTTTTACCGGGCATCGGGTCGAGCACCAGCGTGGGTTCGGCGTGTGTCTCGGTCATGGCTCCATGGTTGTCGGCGCGGCGTCGCGATTCGATGGAGCTGTCCGCCGGATGTGTGGTGTAGCCAGCTACACCCACTACCATCCTGCTGATGAGCTACCCGCCGCAGCAGCCGCCATACGGCTATCCAGCCTACGGGGCCTACGGTCCGCCGCCGGATCACCCGCAGGCCACCACGATCCTGATCCTCGGCATTCTCGGTCTGGTCTTCTGCCAGATCCTCGGCCCGGTGGCCTGGGTGATGGGCAAGCGGGCGCTCAACGAGATCGATGCCTCCGGCGGCGCGATGGGCGGCCGGTCCAACGTCATGGTCGGCTATGTCTGCGGCATCATCTCCTCGGTGCTGATCATTCTCGGCATCCTGTTCGTCGTGCTGTTCGTGGTGCTGGGCCTGCTCGGCGTCTGGGCGGGGTCGAGCACCAGCTACTGAGCCGGGCGTTTCGCGGGTCGGGCCCGGAATTAGCATCGGCGGAGTGAATCACGCAGTGCCGGACGCGGCGGAGCAGGACCCACCGGGGCCCACCGAATGGGGCGAGCACCCGCACGGTGTCGGGCCGTGGTCCGACGAGCACGCCGAGCCGCCGCCGGAGGACCCCCGGTTCGACGCCGAGTTGCTGGCGGCGGGTGATCGCCGCAACGTGGTCGACGCCTACCGCTACTGGTCGCGCGAGGCGATCGTCGCCGATATCGACCGGCGCAGGCATCCGTTCCACGTGGCGATCGAGAACTTCGGGCACGACGCGAATATCGGCACGGTGGTGCGCACGGCCAATGCCTTCGCGGCCGCGGCGGTGCACATCGTCGGGCGCAAACGCTGGAATCGGCGCGGCGCCATGGTCACCGACCGCTACCAGCACATCGAGCACCACGAGTCGGTGGCCGAGCTGCTGGCGTACGCGGCCCGCACCGGGCTGACCGTGGTGGCCGTGGATAACGTCCCCGGGTCGATCCCGTTGGAGACGGCCGAACTGCCCCGGGACTGCCTGCTGCTGTTCGGTCAGGAGGGCCCCGGCGTCACGGCCGACGCGAAAGCGGCCGCGGCCATGACCGTTTCGATCGCCCAGTTCGGGTCGACGCGCAGCATCAACGCGGGCGTGGCCGCGGGGATCGCCATGCACGCGTGGATCCGGCGGCATGCCGATCTCGCCGACGCGTGGTGAGTCGTGGCATATAGCCCAGACCTGAGAATTCGGCGGATATTTCGCGCGCTGTGTCATTCGAGCATCGTCTTTGTAACAAATCGGGCGCGTAAAAGCGTTCCAAACTGGCACCATTGACGCATGACCACGCGGAAGGCCGAGGACCCGCAGCATGCGACAGCACGGTCGCTGGGTGAGCGCTCGCGGGCGAACCGGGATGCGGTCGCGACCGCCGCGGTCTGGTCCGAGCGCGCCGATATGGCCGAATCCGCGATCATCTCCCGGCATCTGCGCGCGCTGTGGGCGCTACCCGGCACGCAATTGGGCGTGGTCGGCTGGCCCGCGACCAAGCGTGAACGCGCGTTCGGGTCCTGGCACTACTGGTGGCAGGCGCATCTGATCGACTGCGCGGTGGACGCCGCGAACCGCACGCCGACCCCGGTGCGCCGCAAGCGGATTGCCGCGATCGCGCGCTCGCACCGGATCCGCAATCTCACCGGCTGGACCAACCGGTACTACGACGACATGGCCTGGCTGGCCATCGCCCTGGAACGCGCGGAACGGATCGCGGGCGTCACCGAGGCGCGCAGCGGGCTGCTCGCGCTGGAGAAGCCGCTGTACGAGGGCTGGAATCCGGAGGTCGGCGGCGGTCTGCCGTGGCGGATCGGCTCGGACTACTACAACGCGCCCGCCAACGGCCCGGCCGCGATCGCGCTGCTGCGGCTCGGGCGGCAGCTGCGCGCCCAGGAGATGGCCGACTGGCTGGACGAGACGCTGCGCGATCCGGAATCCGGGCTGATCCTCGACGGCATCCATCTGCCCGCCGGCGAGATCGAACGTCCGGTGTTCACCTACTGCCAGGGCGTGGTGCTCGGCGTGGAAACCGAGCTCGCCGTGCACACCGGCGAGGCGCGGCATATCGAGCGCGTGCATCGGCTGCTCGGCGCGGTCGAGGAGCACATGACGACCCGCGGCGTGATCAACGGCGGCGGTGGCGGTGACGGCGGTCTGTTCAACGGGATCCTGGCCCGCTATCTCGCGCTGGTCGCGCTGATGCTGCCCGGCGAGGACGAGGCGCGGGCGGCCGACCGGCGGGCCGCGGCGGCGATCGTGCGGGCCTCCGCGACGGCGGCGTGGGCGAACCGGCTCCAGGTCGAGGGCGAGCCGCTGTTCGGCCACGATTGGAGCCGGCCGGCGACGCTGCCCGGCGGTACCGCCGGGGCCGGTCACTTCACCCCGGGCGGTTCGGTCACCGCGTCCCGGGTGCCCGAACGCGATCTGTCCGTGCAGCTTTCGGGCTGGATGTTGATGGAGGCCGCCTACCAGGTCAGCGCGGCCGGTCTGTAGACCGGCCGCCGCTGTTCGTGGCGGCCGGGTACGTCAGCTCTCGGCTTCGACGACCCGGATCGGCACGGTCTCGAAGTCGAAATCCTCGGCGGGCTTGGCCATTTCCTGCCGATAGTGCCGAATGCCGAGCGCGGTGCCCACGATCAGGCCGAGCACCAGCGTGCCGATCACGATCGGCATCAACCACGGCACCCGATCGAGGAAGCTGCCCGCGTAGTAGCCGATCAGCAGCAGCACCGGCGCCCAGATGATCGCGCCGATCGTGCTCGCGATGGTGAACTTGCGATGATCCATCCCGGCCGCGCCCGCGACCGTCGGGCACAGCGTGCGCACCCACGGAATCCAGCGAGCGACGAGCACCGCGACGAAGCCGTGCCGCTGCAGCAGTTCGGTGACCCGCTGCAGATTCCTGGTGTTGATGTAGCGCCCGTTCTTGCGGGCCACCAGGTGGTGCCCGGTGCGCTGGCCGATGACGTAACCGACCTGATTGCCCGCGATGGCCGCGAGCATCGTGCCGACCGACAGCGCCCACACCTGGGTCTCGCCGGAGGCGTGCGAGGCCATCACCACGCCGGCCGTGATCAGCATGGAGTCGCCGGGCAGGAACAGCCCGAGAATCACCGCGCATTCGAGGAAGACGAAGGTCAGTACCACCGTCCAGACGAGCGCTGGGCCCGCTGACATCAGCGGATCGAAATTGCCCACTGCTAGGGGCGAGGACGCCACGAACACGCGCTCAGCGGGTCGGCTCGCTCGTCGAAACGGTCAGCTCGGCTTCGGGAGCGGCCACCGGCGCCCCGCCGCCACGATTGAGCAGCCGCTTCGCCACCGCGAAGACGCCGGGCAGGATCGAGACGAACACGATGAGCAGGAAGATGGCCTCGACGTGGTCGCGGATGAAGGCGATGTTGCCGAGGAAGTAGCCGCACACCGTCACGCCGCCGCCCCACAGGATCGCGCCGACGATGTCGAAGGCGACGAACTTGCGGTAATCCATCTTGGACACACCGGCCAGCACCGGCATGAACGTGCGCACGATCGGCACGAACCTGGCCAGGATGATGGTCTTGGGCCCGTGCTTCTCGAAGAACTCGTGCGTCTCGGTGACGTAGTGCTTCTTGAAGAACCGGGTGTCCTCCTTGTGGAACAGCGCGGGTCCGATGCCGCGGCCGATCCAGTACCCGGACTGGTCGCCGGCGAAGGCGACGAGGGTCACCAGCGGCAGCAGCCACCAGATCGAGACCGGCGGATTCGACTGCGCGGCCAGCAGGCCGCCGGTGAACAGCAGCGAATCGCCGGGCAGGATCGGGAAGAGCAGGCCGGTCTCGATGAAGACGATCGCCAGAATGGCGGGAAGCACCGCGTTCTTCAGCCACGTCTCCGTGAGCAGGTGCATCGGGTCGAGCAACTGGGTCAATGCGATGTTGCTCGTCACCGATTCTGTCGCTGCCAGCAGAATCACGCGGTCTCCTGTTCTGGGTACGGCCGGCCTGATCGCTCACCCTCGCATCGGGAGCCGCCAGCGCAATTACCGGCACCACAGTACCGGGTTCGGCTGAGAATGCCCGTGCTGTGCGCGAAACTACCGGCTGGTCACCTGATGGTTCCGCGGTGACCACGGCACGGCCACCTGTGGGTCCGGCGGCGGTACGCGGTGGCGACGGCCCGCGGGATCTTCGTCTGCCTCCCTGGATACCAGGCGAAACCCCGCTGTCCTAGGGTGGTGGCTGACAAAATAGGTCTTTGCCGCAACAACACGGAGGTCTTACTGTGCCCATCGCGACTCCGGAGGTCTACGCCGAGATGCTCGGTCGGGCCAAAGCGCACTCCTTCGCCTTCCCGGCCATCAACTGCACGTCGTCGGAGACGATCAACGCGGCCATCAAGGGCTTCGCCGACGCGGGCAGCGACGGCATCATCCAGTTCTCCACCGGCGGTGCGGAATTCGGCTCCGGCCAGGGTGTGAAGGACATGGTGACCGGTGCGGTCGCGCTGGCCGAGTTCGCGCACGTGGTTGCCGCGAAGTACGACGTCACCATCGCGCTGCACACCGACCACTGCCCGAAGGACAAGCTGGACGGGTTCGTCCGGCCGCTCATCGCGATCTCCCAGGAACGGGTGAAGAACGGGCAGCACCCGCTGTTCCAGTCGCACATGTGGGACGGCTCCGCGATCCCGATCGACGAGAACCTGGAAATCGCCAAGGAGCTGCTCAAGGCCTGTGCCCAGGCCAATATCATCCTCGAGGTCGAGATCGGCGTCGTCGGCGGTGAAGAGGACGGCGTCGAGGCCGAGATCAACGACAAGCTCTACACCTCGCCCGAGGACTTCGAGAAGACCATCGACGCGCTCGGCGCGGGCGAGAACGGCAAGTACCTGCTCGCCGCGACCTTCGGCAACGTGCACGGCGTGTACAAGCCGGGCAACGTGGTGCTCAAGCCCGAGGTGCTGGCCGAGGGTCAGCGGGTCGCCGCGGCCAAGCTCGCGCTCGGCAAGGACGCGCAGCCGTTCGATTTCGTCTTCCACGGCGGCTCCGGCTCGCTGAAGTCCGAGATCGAGGATTCGCTGCGCTACGGCGTGGTGAAGATGAACGTCGACACCGACACCCAGTACGCGTTCACCCGTCCGGTCACCGGCCACATGTTCAGCAACTACGACGGTGTGCTGAAGATCGACGGCGAGGTCGGCAACAAGAAGGTGTACGACCCGCGCAGCTACCTGAAGAACGCGGAAACCTCGATGGCAGCGCGTGTCACCGAGGCATGCAATGATCTGAAGTCCGCGGGAAGGTCGATCAGCGCCTGACCCGATCATCAACCCACCGGGGGCTCGACAGCTCATGTGTCTGGATGTGCGCGTGCTCGGGCCCGTCCGGTTGCTCGTCGGCGGTGAGCCGGTGGCGGTCGGCGGGCCCAAGCCGCGGGCGTTGCTCGCCGCGCTCACTGTGAATCGACGGCGCGCGGTCTCTTCGGCCGCGCTGGCCGACATGGTGTGGAACGAGGATCCACCCGATTCGTACGCGGCGAGCCTGCAGGTATTCGTCTCGAATATTCGTAAAGCCCTGCGTAATTCGGGTGTGGACCCGGCGCAGGTGTTGCGCACGGAATCCTCGGGCTATCGGCTCGAAGTGGCCGAGACCGCATGCGATCTCGGCCGTTTCGAGACGGCACGGGAGGCGGGCAGCCGCGCGGCCGCGCTCGGCGATCACGCCGGCGCCGCGCAGCTGTTCGGCGCCGCGCAGCGTGAGTGGAGCGGCCGCGCGCTGGCCGATCTCACCGGGCTGCAATTCGCCGACGGCTTCGCCACCGCGATGGAGGAGGAGCGGCTGGCGGTCGCTTCCGCGCGGATCGACGCCGAAATCGCCCTCGGGCGTGCGTCATCGGTGATCGGTGAGCTGGTCGCGATGACCACCGAGCATCCGCTGCGCGAGCCGCTGTGGGGTCAGCTGATCACCGCGCTGTACCTGTCCGGTCGGCAAGCCGACGCACTGGACGCGTGCCGCCGGGTGCGGACCGTCCTTGCCGACGAGCTCGGCATCGACCCCGGCCCCGCGCTGACCGAGCTGGAACAGCGGGTGCTACGGCAGGAGCCGCTGAGCACCGTCGAGTTGCGGCAGGCCGAGCGGATGGCCGCGGCGATGACCGAGACGGTCACCGAGGCGCCGCGCGCGGTGCGCAGCGGGCAGTTACGGCTGCCCGACGGCCGGGTGGTCTCGATTGCCCAGGGCGGCTTGCGGATCGGCCGGATGACCGACAACGACCTGGTCCTCGACGACCCCAAGGCCAGCAGGTATCACGCGCACATCATGCCGAGCCGGGCCGGGCTGCTGATCAAGGACCTGCATTCGGCCAACGGCGTCTACGTCAACGACGATCCGATCGAGAACGGCGCGCTGCTGGCCGACGGCGATCAGATCCGGATCGGCGCGACCATGCTGACTTTTCAAGCCGCGCAATAGCACCGGCTACTCGTTGCAGGCGATGCCGTCGTTGTCCTGATCGAGGTAGGCGTTGTAGCCGCGTTCCCCGCGGTACAGCGGGCCCGCGCCTTCGGCCCGGACCTGGTCGCAGTTGGTGTAGATCCGGCGCTTCTTCTTGTCCTTGCCGGCGTCTTCCGGATCGTCCTTGGGCAGCGAATCCGGCCGGGCGGCACTGGCGATGGTGGGCGCGGTCGCGGCGGCGGCGGTCGGCGGCACCAGCGTGAGTGCGCCGACCATCAGACACGCGGCGCCGAGCGCGGGAGCCACGCGGCGTACTACTGAATTTCTCACGCCTCCATCCTGCGCCGAAATCGCGTAGTTGTGGGGTGCGAATTTTTCAGACCGCGTGGGCTCTAACTGAAACGGACCTCGGCGATCGCGCGCCCGAAGAGCTTTCGCTCCTCCGAGGTGCCGCCGAGCACGATCGTGGCGGTGCGGGTGCGCGGGTCGAGTGCTTTGATCCGGCCGGTGAACTCGACCGTGCTCGCCGCGTTCGGGGCGACCGGGACGAAGCCGGCGAACCGCACGCTGAATTTCTCGATGGCCGTGGGGTCGCCGAGCCAGGCGGTCAGGTAGCCGCTCGCCAAACCCATCGTCAGCATGCCGTGCGCGACGACGGTGGGCAGGCCCACCAGCTCGGCGGCGTGATCGCTGAAATGGATGGGGTTGGCGTCGCCGGACACTCCCGCGTAGTTGGCCAGGTCGCCGCGGGTCAGCCGGAAGATCCCGGGCTCGAGCTGATCGCCGACCGAGAGCCGGTCGAACTCGGGCAGCGTGTGCACCGGCGCGGGCACCCGATCGGGCGCGGGGCCGGGCAGCGCGCCCGTGCCGAGCGGGATCAGCGCCGAGCCTTCGGCCGATGCGCCTCCCGCGCTGGGGAATTCGACGACCTGACCGTGCATCATGATGTTGTCCACCACGTCGGCCACGCTCGGATCCACGTCGACGCCGCGGCGGGCCACGATCGTGGTGGACCCGATCAAGGCCAGCTCGCCGTGCTGGTTGACCAGGGCCGAACGCACCACGACGAAATCGTTGTCGCCGAACTGGCGGATGGATTCGATCAGGATCTCGCTGCTCAGCCGGTCGCCCGCCTGGATCGGCCGATAGGCCTGGAAAACCTGATCGGTCTGCAGGATCTGGGACAGGTCGTATTCGGTGAGCACCGATTCGAGCAGGGAACGAGTGCCGGCCGAACCGATCACCGAGGCGAAAGTCGGTGGCGCGATGACGTTCTCGTGACCCAGTCGCAGCGCATCGGATTCCTGCTGATGTGCGCCGTGGTGGTTCTGCACCGCCCGCGCGAATTCGCGGATCTTTTCCCGGCCGACCTCGTAGTGATCGCGTACCCGGAACCGCTGTCCGGACAGTGTTGCCGTCTGCTGCGTGCCATCGGTTTCTAGCGAAAGCGTTTGTTCCCTGACCATGATGCGGACACGCTACTAATGAACCGGACCCGTGACCAGCTGTGTGTGAGCAGCGCTACCGTCGATCGATATGGAATTGCTATCGAGTTTGCCGGTTCTTCATTTGCGCCGCGGGTCCGAGGTGTGCGTCACATCCGGACAGTAATTCGATATAGCTATAAAAGATTTCGGCGTCTCGATTGCTCCTGTGAGGAACAACCGAGACGCCGAACGGAGTCGACGACGATTCCGAGTCGCCGCTACTGCGGGCTCGTCGGCGGATCGCAGACCTTCCAGCCGCCGTCGGTGTCCTGCAGATCGAACGTGCGGGCCGAGCGTTTGGCCGGATCCGCCTCCGTATAGACGGTCGCCTGGGCGATCGCCGTCTTGTCGGTGATCCGGATGGCGTCGATGCCGTCGATCACCGGGATATTGCGCCGATCCATCGACAACTGATGCACGCCGGCGAACTGATCGGCGGGAATGCCCTGGTAAAAGTCGTGCAGTGGGCCACACGTGGTGCTGCGCAGTGCGTTCAGATCACCCTTTTTCAGCGCCTGCGTGTAATCGGTGATCGCGGCGCGCACCTTCTCCTCCGCCGAATTACCGCCCGAACCCGTGATCAACACCACGGCCACGCCGATCAGCACCACCACCAGCACGGCGGCACCCGCCACCGCCAGCAGCCAGCGCTTGGAGCGGCCCGCCTGCGGGGTGGACTCCGGGGCGGCGGGTGCCTGCCCGGCGGGCGTGATCCGCTGCGGTTGCGCGATCGGCCGCGGTTGCGGTGGACGCGGACCGGCCAGCGATTGCGCGGGCAACGTCGGCTGGATATCCGCGGGCGACGGGGCCGAACCCGGACGCTGCTGCGGGGGAGCAGGCCGGGCATCCTCGATCGGTGCCGGACCGCTCTGCGGCGGTGCCGAAGGTCCTTGCGGGCCCGGCTGTTTCGGCCCGGCCGCCGGACGCGGGGTGCTCGGCGGTTTGCTGATCGGAACGCGCCCGGGGCCCGGCGCCACCCGATCGGTGCCCGCCTGCTTCGGTGCGTCAGGCCGCTGGACCGGCAGCGCAACGGTTTTCGCGTCATCCGGTTTGATCACCGGCATGGCGACCGTCACGTCCTCGGACGCAGGCGGATTCTGGCCCCCATCCTTCGCCGTCGACGCCGTCTGCATCCTGACGGTCTCGTCCTCCGCCCCCGCCCCCGCGTCCGCAGGAGGCACAGGCTGCTGCACCCGCATCACCGTCGTCGGCGCATCATCCGAACCCGCAGACGGCTCCGGAGCGCCCGCTCCCGGAACACCCTGCGCCGAAGCAGCCGGCGCCCCACCCTGCCCCGCCGGACCGCCTTGCGCCGGAGCGGCTTTTGCCCCGCCCGGCGTTGCGGGAGTGCCTTGCGCCGGAGCGGCTTTTGCCCCGCCCTGCGTCGCCGGAGTGCCTTGCGCCGGAGTGGCTCCGCCCTGCCCCGTCGGAGCACCTTGCGCCGGGGCGGCCGCTGCCCCGCCCTGCGTTGCCGACGTGCCTTGCGTCGCAGCGGCTCCGCCCTGCCCCGTCGGAGCACCTTGCGTAGGAGTAGCTTGTCCGCCACCCGGCGCCGCCGGAGTCGCAGCGGCACCGCCCTGCGTCGACAGAGTGCCTTGCGCCGGCGCAGGTTTTGCGCCACCTTGCCCCGTCGGAGTGCTTTGCGCCTGGGCGGCTTCTTCCCCGCCCTGCGTCGCTGAAGTGCCCTGCGCCGGAGTGGCTTTTGCCTCACCCTGCGCCGCTGTCCCGCCACCGAACCAGGGACTGCGCTTCTGCTGCGCCCCCTCTTGATCCCCCCTGCGAATCTCCTCGGTTTCCGCCGCGGCGCTTCCCGCCGCCTCCGCACTCGACTGCCCCGGCGCCGCCTGCCGGACGCCCGGCTGCGTAGCCGCTGCCGCAGCACCGGCCTGCGCTACCGCACCTTTGGCATCACCCTGCCGCCCGGTTTGGATCGGTGCGCCAGGAACTGTGGGCTCCGCCGCTGCCGCGCCTGTGGTGCCTGCCGTGCCTGTGGTGCCTGCCGCGCCTGTGGTGCCTGCCGCGCCTGCGGTGCCTGCGGGGCCGCCAGGTTGCGCAGCTGCTCCCGAGGTACTCGCCTGCGCTGCCGGACCTTTCGCGTCGCCGGGCTGCCCGCTCCGCGCCGACGCGGCCTGGGCCGCAGCGCCTTTCGTGTCACCGGACGACGCGGGCGCGGCGTCGGCTCCGGCGGGCCGTCCGGTTCCGGGTGCACCTGCCGGGCTACCAGATGTGCCTACCGGGGCACTGGCGGCACCGGCCTGTGCGCTCGCAGCTGCTGCACCGGAGCCCGCGCCTGGGTGGGCCGGATCAGACTGTGCTGCAGCATCTTTCGTGCCGCCAGGCAGTGTCGATGCGCTGTCGGTACCCGCACCCTGGCCAGGCCGCTGCGAACCTGCCGGTCCCGTCTGTGCTGGTGCGGTGTTCGCGACTGATCCGGGCTGGTCGGCGGCCGTGCTCGGCTGATCTGCGCGTTTCATCGCGACCGTTTCGGCCTCGGCAGCCTTGGGTGCGTCTGGTGTTCCCGCTGGGCTGCCCGGCTGTCCCGTCGCGGCGGCCGCGCCCGGTGCTGCTGCGGGCCTGTCCTGCCGTGCGATCACCTCGGTTTCGGCGGTGCCGCTGTTCGGTGCGCTGCTCTGTTGGTTTCCTGCGGCTTTCGGCGTACCCGGCACGGTGGGGTCGGCGGTGCCCGAGCCGCTTTGCCCACCTTGACTTGCCGACCCGCTGCCGTGACCGGATTTGTCCGTAGTGGCGGACTGTGCCGTGGCGGGAGTCGTCGACCCGCTCGGCGCGGACTGCCCGGGCGTGCTGATCGTCGGCGCGCCCGAACCGGGCCGACCTGTGGCGGGGGTGCCCGCGCCCGGCCGGGCTGCGCTGGTGGCCGCACTGCTCGACGCGGCGGGGTCCTGCGTGCCGGGGCGCGGTGTCGCAGCGCCCGGAGTACCGGAGGTCGGGGTCGCGCCCGGCGCAGTGCCGGGGTTTTGCGTGCCACGCGACGCCGAACCGGTGCCTTGGGCATTCGGCGTGGGCGCGCCCTGTTCGGTGCCGCCGTCACCCGCGGCGGGGATCGGGCGGGTCGCGCCGGCGTCGGCCGGGCGGTCTCCGCTGTTCGCGCTCGGGTTGCTCGCCGTGTCGGCGCCGGGGCGTGCGTCGGGTCCGGCCGGGGTTGCCGGGTCGGCGCTCTCCCGCGCCGGGTTCTTGTTGTCGTTCGGGTCGGACACGCACTACCCCTCGGTCAGGCGGAACATCTTGAACTCGACGGCCAGCTTAACGGCCAGGGTCCGGCGAAGTCCGACTTCAGACCCCGCACGGCGGCAGGGAATGCGGCGGTACGCGTCACCGGCGAATATCGCGTCGGTGCACAATGAACCGCATGACCTCGTTCGGTGATCTGCTAGGCCCGCAACCGGTACTCCTCCCCGAAATCTCCGACGCGGAAGACGCGTTGCTCGAAGGCACCGATCCGGTGCGTGTCGCCGCCGACCATCCGGCGGCCTCGATCGCCTGGGCCTATCTGGCCGAGGCCGCGCTCACCAGGGGTGAAGCCCAGGACGAGCCGATCAATCACGACATCGTCGCCGCCTACGCGTTCGCCCGCACCGGCTACCACCGCGGCCTCGACCTGTTGCGGCGTAATGGCTGGAAGGGTTTCGGCCCGGTGCCGTGGAGCCACGAGCCCAACCGCGGCTTCCTGCGCAGCGTCGGCGCGCTGGCCCGCGCGGCCAAGGTGGTCGGTGAGACCGAGGAGTACGCGCGCTGCCTGGACCTGCTCGAAGATTGCGATCCCCGCGCGGCGGCTGAGCTGGGCCTGGACTGAATTGTCCCTGCTCGACTTCAAACCGCGCGTGGATGTCGCGCGTACGAGCACGATGGACCGGCTGCGCGCTTCCTGGGCCCGGCTGCGCCTGTCCGCGCTGCCGATCGTGCAGTGCGCCGTCGGCGCGGCCCTGGCCTGGTTCATCGCGCGGGAGATCGTCGGCCACCCGCAGCCGTTCTTCGCGCCGACGGCGGCCGTGGTCTCGATCGGCATCTCGTTCGGCGCCCGGTTGCGGCGTTCGGTGGAGCTGGTGGTCGGCGTCGCGGTCGGCATCGGCATCGGCGACCTGTTCATCACCAACGCCGGGACCGGCGTGTGGCAGATCGCGCTGGTGGTCGCGGTCGCCATGGCGGCGGCGGTGTTTCTGGACGGCGGCTCGATCATCACCATGCAGGCCGCGGGTTCTGCGGTGCTGGTCGCCACCCTGCTGCCGCCGTCGGCGGGCGGCGGCTTCTCCCGGATGATCGACGCGCTGGTCGGCGGTCTGGTGGGCGTGGTTGTGGTGGCGTCGATTCCGCTGCATCCGGTGCGGCGCGCCCGCGAGCAGGCCGCGGAAATCCTTGGCGTGATGGGCAAGTCGCTCACCGAGTGCGGCGACGGCCTGCTGGCGCAGGACCCGGACAAGCTGCGGTCGGCGCTGGCCGCGGTCCGTGCGACGCAACCGCAGATCGACGCGTTGCGCGCCACGTTGGAGGGCGGCCGGGAGATCAGCCGAATCTCGCCGCTGTACTGGAACTCTCGCGCCCGCCTCGAACGCATCAAGGCCACCGCCGATCCACTCGACAACGCGGTGCGCAACACCAGGGTGCTGTTGCGCCGTTCGCTGACGCTGGTCCAGGACGACGAGATCCTCGATCCCCGGTTGATCGACGAGGTCGAAAGGCTCGGCCAGGCAGTCGATGTGGTGCGCCGGATGATGCTCGCCGACCCGGGGGAACAGCCCGATCAGGCGGAGGGCGCCCGGGTGCTGCGCTCGGTCGCCAAGGAGGCGCGCCCGGAACTCGTTGAGGGTGCCGGTCTTTCGGCGCACGTGGTGTTCGCGCAGGTGCGTTCGATCGTGGTCGACCTCATGCAGGTGTGCGGGATGAAGCGCATCTCGGCGATGGCGCTGCTCCCCCCGACCGTCCCCAAGCCGTGGGTGGTCCCCGAGGACTGAGCCGGCTACGTAGCCGGCGCCGCGTGCGAGTGCTCCGGCCGCCGGTGTGCGGGGGCTCGATGATGATCTTTGGGTAGTGCGCTACTCGTGTTCCGGCGGAGGCCGCGCCCTACCTTGATCATGAGACCGCAACGAAGCGAGGGGTGTTGCGGTCGCACACTTCGCACATCAGCGAACCACCCCGCCGGCCATGGGTGTGGTGGCCGGGCGGGTAGGGGTGGATTCGCCCGCTGCGAAGAGCAGAGCCGTCCGGTCAGGGGAGGTCAGGCCGGGCGGCCCTGTGTGCGTTCAGGATTCCCCGACCGCGGAGACCCGCGGCGGTGCCGGGCGCAGCGTGAACCGGCGCCGGTCGAAGTCCCAGAATCGATAGATCGGCCACTGCACGGTGTGCGTGAGCCAGGCGCCGACGATGATCGCGCGATGCAGCGGCAGCACCTGGTATCCCTGCTCGGCGATGGTGCGCAAGCCGGTCAGCTGGAAATGCCACCATTCCCGCGGGTTGGTCCGGCGGCGCCGGGCCGAGGTCGCGGCCCGCATGCTCTTCAGCTGGTCGATCCGAAATCCGCGTTTGGTCAGGCACAGCGCGAGATCCAGGTCCTCGGCCACGTCGGCGCGGGTGGTGGTGTCCGCGCCGACCTGCAGCCAGGCCGCCCGGCGGATGGCCATGTTCGGACCGTGCAGATTGCCGACCCGGCCGCCGAGCTTGCCGCGCCGATCCTGTAGGTAGTAGCCGAGTTTCAAGAAGAAGCCGACCGGTGAGTCGTGATAGGTGGTGATCCCGGTGACCGCGGCGGTGTCGGGGTGTGCGCTCAGATGCGCGCGGACCACCTCGCCCCAGTCCGCGTCGACCAGGGTGTCGGCATCGGTCCTGGCCAGGAAATCGCCACGGGCCCGGTCGAATCCGGCGTTGCGCGCGGCCGGGATGCCGGGCGTGGTCTCCTCGATGAGCGCGACCTCGGGATGGGTTCGCGCGTAGTCGTGCACGATGCGGCGGGTGTCGTCGGTGCTCCCGTTGTCGACGACGATGATCTCGTCGACGGCGTCCTGGCGGACCAGGCGATCGAGGGTGCGCTCGATCCGGGTTGCCTCGTTCAGGGCCGGGATGATGACGGAAAGCACCGTCGCCGAGGGGTTGTCGGTCATGCTGGTGTGCTCCAACGTGTGCTGAGGGCAGCGTGCGCGCCGACCGGTGGGCCGGGATCACGCTCGTACAGGGCGCACGTACGCGCCCGGGTCGACTGGCCGGGGGTTACCCGATTCGGCCCGGGGCGATCATCGAAATCCGCTCTAAGTCCAGAAGCGGGTCAGGTAGCTGCCGTAGCGCGACCAGTCGGCGGGCACGCCGGACACCTCGAACAGCGCGTACACCGCGTCGAAGAAGACACCGTTGATCGCGGGCGTGAACAGCAGCGCGAACAGGATCAGCATGCCGAACGGCTTGAACTGATCGAGCGAGCGGCGGGTCTGATAGCTCAGCGACGGTTCGAGAATCCCGTAGCCGTCCAGACCGGGCAGCGGAATCAGGTTCAGCAGGGTCGCGGTGATCTGCAGGAACGCGAGGAAGCTCAACCCGAACCACAGCGCGGGATGCGAACTCGCACTGCCGAACAGCTGCACGACCACCAGCAGCAGCACCGCGCACAGCGCGTTCACCGCGGGGCCCGCGCCACTGATGAGCCGCTGGGTGCGCGGGGCGAAATTGTGGGTGTGCACGTAGACCGCGCCGCCGGGCAGGCCGATGCCGCCCAGCGCGATGAACACCATCGGCAGCACGATCGACAGCAGCGGATGGCTGTACTTCAGCGGGTTCAACGTGAGATAGCCGCGCAGTTCGACCTCGCGGTCCCCGGCCCGCCACGCCGTGAATGCGTGCGCGAATTCGTGCAGGCACAGCGTGATCACCCAGCCGAACACGACCAGCACGAACACCCCGGCCTTGGCTCGGGTGGAGTCCAGCGGGGCGTCCCAGGCGAGCACGCCGCCGACGATCGTGATGACGACGACCAGCAGGAAGATCGGGCTCGGGCGCACCGCGCGCGAGCGCCGTTCGGCGAAGAACGCGGACGTCATCGGACCAGCAGCCAGGGCTCGTGGTGCCGGTAGAAACTGGACCGCGGCACCGTGCGGTCGCTGCGGATACCGTCCCGGGTCACCACCGCGCCCGGGGTGCCGAGCTGGGCGGCGCGACCTTCGGCCCAGCGGCGCTTGCGCATGCCCTTCTGCACGGTGGCCCGGACCCCGGGCTGGTGCAGCGTCGGCGAGATCAGCATGGCGGTGACCTTGCCGGAGAACAGCTGGAAGTCGTCCACGTAGGCCTCGCCCTCGAGCTTCTCCTCGCCCGGGCCGGTGATCTTGGCGCGGCCGATCAGCACCTTGCCGGTGTCGTCGCGGATGAGCGGCACCTCGGTCGCGCGACCGTCGATGGCCCGTTTGGCGGCGGCGTTGCCGGTGCCGGTCTGGTAGGCGCGGGAACCGTAGGTCTTGTCCACCGGCACGTAGCCGATCTCGACGTGCAGTCGTTCGGTGCGCATCAGGTGGGTCAGCACCGCGGCGAGCGCGGCGTCGTCACCGAGCACGATCAGCCGCGGGAGGCTATCGGCGGCGAGCACCGGAAGCAACTCGTCGATCTCTGCGGTATCGGGAATGGCGGCCGTCGAACTGGTCGGCAGCGCCGCGAGGGCGATAGGTACCGGTGCGCCGTCGCAACGGAGAACGTGGGTACTCAAACTGCCGTACACCCTCCTCGGTTCGAGCCGACGTCGTCGGACCAACGGGTGCAACCTTAGCCCTGCCCGGCATCGGCCACACGGTTGTCGAGCCTACGACGAGATCCGGTCCCACGCTGTTGACGACGCGTCGACTAGACTGTGCTCCCGGCCACCGCCTCGATACGGCAGGTAGCTGCAACACCGGCGAATACCGCCCGGTCGGCTCTGCCGACTGCCATCTGCCCGGGTGTTGCAAGTCGAACCGTAGGAGACACGACCATGCCGGCAATCGTCCTGATCGGCGCCCAGTGGGGCGACGAAGGTAAGGGCAAAGCGACCGATCTACTCGGTGGCCGGGTGCAATGGGTGGTCCGATACCAGGGTGGCAACAATGCGGGCCACACCGTGGTGCTGCCCAATGGCGACAATTTCGCGCTGCACCTGATCCCCTCCGGCATCCTGACTCCCGGCGTGACGAATGTCATCGGCAACGGCGTCGTCATCGACCCGGGCGTGCTCCTCGACGAACTCGCCGGACTGGAAGAGCGCGGGGTCGACACCTCCGGGCTGCTGCTCTCCGCCGACGCGCACCTGATCATGCCGTATCACGTGGCCATCGATAAGGTCACCGAACGCTTCCTCGGCAACAAGAAGATCGGCACCACCGGCCGCGGCATCGGCCCCTGCTACCAGGACAAGGTGGCCCGCGTCGGGGTGCGCGTCGCCGACGTGCTGGACGAGAAGATCCTCACCCAGAAGGTCGAGGCCGCGCTGGAGTTCAAGAACCAGGTGCTGGTCAAGATCTACAACCGCCGCGCACTCGACCCGCAGCAGGTGGTCGACGAGGTGCTCGCGCAGGCCGAAAGCTTCAAGCACCGGATCGCCGACACCCGGCTGAAGCTCAATGTGGCCTTGGAGCGCGGCGAGACCGTGCTGCTCGAAGGTTCGCAGGGCACCCTGCTCGACGTGGATCACGGCACCTACCCGTACGTCACGTCGTCCAACCCGACCTCGGGCGGCGCGGCGGTCGGCGCGGGCGTCGGGCCGAACAAGATCAGCACGGTGCTCGGCATCCTCAAGTGCTACACCACCCGGGTCGGCTCCGGCCCGTTCCCGACCGAGCTGTTCGACGAGTCCGGCACCTACCTGGCCAAGACCGGCGGCGAGGTCGGCGTGACCACCGGACGCGCCCGGCGCTGCGGCTGGTTCGACGCGGTGATCGCGCGCTACGCGACCCGGGTCAACGGCATCACCGACTACTTCCTCACCAAGCTCGATGTGCTGTCCAGCCTGGAGACGGTGCCGATCTGCGTCGCCTACGACGTGGACGGCGAGCGGGTCGAGCAGATGCCGACCACGCAGACCGAGTTCCACCACGCGAAGCCGATCTACGAGGAGGTGCCCGGCTGGTGGGAGGACATCTCGGGGGCGCGGACCTTCGAGGAACTGCCCGCCAACGCGCAGGCGTACGTGCTGCGGCTGGAGGAGCTGTCCGGGGCGCGGATCTCCTGCATCGGCGTCGGGCCGGGTCGCGATCAGACGATCGTCCGGCACGACGTCCTGGGCTGATCGGGGCGGCTCTCGCCGTGACCTAAACGGCCGCCGTTCAAAGGGTTTGGCGGACCGGTGCGTCCACTTCACTGCCGCGCGACCGCCGCGGTGAGACGCAGCGTAATAGCTGCAGGGCTTCGATCATGAACCTCTGGCAACTACAGTAAGAGCTATGGCTCGGAACTGGCCGATGATCGAGCGCGAGACCGAGTTCGAGGCGATCCGCGCGGCCCTCACCGGCAGGGCGCATGTCGGCGCGGTCCTCACCGGTGATGCCGGTGTCGGGAAAACCACGCTGGCCAGGCAGGCGACCGCGGCGGTCGGCGGCAACATCCGCTGGGTGGCGGGCACCGAATCGGCGCGCAGCATTCCGTTGGGGGTGTTCGCGCACATGGTCGGCGTTTATACGGCGCACGATCCGGTCACGTTCATGTCCGCCGCGCGCGAAGCCTTGCTCGCGGACGGGCACACCATCATCGGCGTCGACGACGCCCACCTGCTCGACCAACTGTCGGCCACCCTGCTGCTGCAGCTGGCCATCGACAAGGCGGCGCACATCGTGGCCACGGTGCGCAGCGGGGTGCAGGTGCCCGACGCGGTCACCTCGCTGTGGAAAGACGGTCACCTGCTGCGCATCGACCTGAATCCGTTCAGCCAGCGTCAGAGTGTGGACCTGGTCGAATCGATGCTGGGCGGGCAGCTGGAAGGCTTCACCGCCAACCTGATGTGGGAGTCCTCCGGCGGAAACGCGCTGTTCCTGCGGCATTTGGTCGAGGGCGCGCTCGAGGCGGGTTCGCTGCGTCAGGTGAACGGCGTCTGGCAGCTGCGCGGCCGGGCCGCGGTCACCTCGGAACTGGCTGCGCTGCTGGAAGATCGGGTCGAGCAACTGCCCGACGACGTGCTGCACGTCCTGGAACTGCTCACCTTCTGCGAGCCGATCGACCTCGACGTGCTGTCCGAACTGGCCGGCGAGGAAGCGGTGGAGGCCGCCGAAACCCGGGGCGTGATCCGGGTCGTGCAGAATTCGCACCAGCTGATCGTGCGGTACAACCATCCACTCTTCGGTGAGGTGATCCGGCGCAGGCTCGGCATCGCCTCGGCGCGGCGGTTGCGCGGACGGCTGTACTCCTCGCTGAAGGAGCGGCCGATCAATTCCGCCGCCGATCGCATCCGGCTCGCCGAATTGGCTTTGGACAGCGACAAATCCGCCGACCTCGAATTGTTCGAGGCGGCCGCCGCCGACGCCATCGGCTTGGCGAACCTGCCGCTCGGCGAGCGCTTCGCCCGGGCCGCGGTGGAACGGCGCGGCGGGGTCGAGTCCGCCGATCTGCTCGCGCGGGCGCTGCTGTGGCAGGGACATCGGATCGAAGCCGAACGCATGCTGGCCAGCTTCGACCCCGACGAGCTCAGTGAGGTGCAGCTGGTCCGGTGGGGCAGCACCCGGGTGGCGAACCTGTTGTGGGCCATGGGCGATGCCGATCTCGCCGACGAGGTGCTCACGCTGGTCCGCGGCAAGGCCAAGCATCCGAAGAACGTGGCGCTGCTCGACGGACTCGCCTCCGCCTGCGCGGTGAACGAGAACCGGATCGATACCGCGATCGCGGAGGCGGAGCGGGCGATCAACGTCAAAGGCGCACCGGCCTGGGCGGTCTGGTGGGCCTCCTTCGGCGGCAGCCTGGCCTTGGCGCTGATGGGCAAAGGCGATGCGGCGCAACAGTACGCGGTCCGCGGGCACGAGGTGGAGACCGAGATCGACGGTCTCAACCGCTTCATGTCCACCCATGCCGAGGTGCTCGGTCTGGTGTTGACCGGACAGCTCGACGCCGCTCGCCGTTGCGCCGCAGACTATTTCGGCTATTCCGCACCGGGACAGTACCTGGCGTGGGGGATGTCGAAGATCTTGCAGGGCACCGTCGACGTGGCGCAGGGGCACTTCCCGGACGGCATCGAGAACCTGGAACAGGCGTTGGCCGCGCTCGCCGCGGAAGGCGCGGCGGCCTGGATGTTCCCGGCGAGAATCCGTCTCGCCGAGGCGTATTCGGCGCTCGGCCGGGCGAGCGAGGCCGCCGAGGCGATCGCCGAGGCCACCGCCCGCGGCGGCAGGCACAGTGCCGTGTACGAGCCGCAGCTCGAAGTCGCCCGCGCCTGGCACGCGGCCGCGGAAGGCACCGTCACCCCGGCCATCCGGCTCGCCATGGGGGCGGCCGACGCCGCCGCCCGCTCCAATCAGCACGGCATCGAGGCCATGGCGCTGCATGCCGCGGCCCGCTTCGGAGAGCATGCCGCCGCAGGCCGATTGGCGGATCTGGCGGCCATGGTGGACGGCAAGCTGGTGCAGGTGCAAGCCAGGCACGCGGTCGCCCTCGCGGCGCACGATGGACCCGGATTGGACGCTGCCGCAGTGGAATTCGAACGGCTCGGGGCTTTGCTCTCCGCCGCCGACGCCTCGGCGCAGGCCGCGTCGGCGCACGAACGCGCCGGGGATCGTCGTCGCCTGCTCGAGTCCGCCGCCACCGCGAACCGGCTCGCGGCGGCCTGCGGTGGGGCGAGCACCCCCGCACTGCGGCAGGCGGCCCAACCGCTGCCGCTCACCGCCCGCGAACGCGAGATCGCGAACCTCGTCGCGGCCGGCCTGTCCAACCGCCAGATCGCCGACCGCCTCACCGTTTCCGTCCGCACCGTCGAAGGCCACCTCTACCGCGCCTGCATCAAGATGGACGTCACCGACCGCGAATCCCTCGGCGCTCTGATGCGCGGCGAATCCACCCCCTGAGCCGAGCCCGCTGCTGGGCAGTGCGTATGGCCGGAGCCGTGCGGATGCTGTGCCGTGTGCCAGCGCTGCGCGGGCGCGAGAGGGCCGGAGCCGTGCGGATGCTGTGCCGTGTGCCAGCGCTGCGCGGGCGCGAGAGGGCCGGAGCCGTACGGATGCTGTGGCCGTGGTGCCGGGTCGGCGCGGGCGTGGGTGGGCAGGACCCATACGTATGCTGTGCCGGGCGGCGCGGGCGTGGGTGGGCTTGAGCTGTGGGAAGTTACGCGTGGTGCCGGGCCGGAGCGGGCGCGGGTGGCCGGTGCGGAAGCCTATGCCGTGGTGAGGAATTCGCCTGCGGGTGGGGCGAGCAGGCGGATGTTGGGGTTGTGGCTGAGACCGGGGATCTCGGTGAACTCGGCGTCGGGGAGGACGGCGGCGATGGCGCGGGCGCCGGTGCGGAGCAGCGCATCGCTTTTCGCGCCCGCGATGACCAGGGTCTGGGCTTTGACGCCGGACCAGTCCTCGGTGCGCAGTGGCTCGCCGCGCATGAACTCACGCATGACGGCCCAGTCGTAGGCGGTCGAGTGGGCGGTGGCGCGCAGGTCGCGCCAGAACGGGGTCCAGCGCATGAGGGCGACGAAGCCGCGCGGAATGCCCATCGCCTTGGTCATGTAGAAGCGCACCGTCTCGGACCGCTTATCGGCGGCGATCAATTCGTGCAGGGTGGTCTCGAGGTCGGCGGCGGGCACGAAGTTCTCGTGATCGACCACGAACGGCGGCTCGAAGGCGACGACCTTGGTGATCCCCGGGATCTGTCCGGACCCCGCGGCCCGCAACGCCAGCCCCGCCCCGGAGGACCAGCCGAACAGCATGGCCGACCCGCCCGCGACGGCCACCAGCGCGGCGAGGTCGTCGATCTCGTGCCGGACGTCGTACCCGGCGGCCTGGTCGGTGCTGTCGCCGCGACCGCGCCGGTCGTAGTTCAGGACGGTCAACCCGTACTGCTTGTGCAGCGTCTCGGCCAGCGCCACCATCTTGGGGAACTTCCGGTAGCCGAACGCGCCGCCGACCAGGATCACGGTTCCGGCGACGCCGTCGAGCCGGTCGTAGGCGAGCACGGTGCCGTCGGCGGAGGTCACTGTCTGCACAGCAGTCTCACTTTCGAAGAGGTGACCGGCCGCGGGTCGATGCGGCCTGTACTCGTGTAGACGGGGTGGGCGCAGGGAATTCATCGCGGCCTTCGACCGGCCACGGCGGCGCTCAGAACAGCGTCGGCTCGCCGAAGCCCGGGGTGCGTTCGATTTCCAGCAGATGCTGTTTGGTGCTGACGCCGCCGGGGGCGGAGAACCCGGTGAGCGCGTTGTCCGCGGCGAGCACCCGGTGGCACGGGATGATGAGGGGAATCGGGTTGCGGCCCAAGGCTTGTCCGACGGCCTGCGCGCCACCGGGCTGCCCGATGCGGTGCGCGACCTGCCCGTAGGTGAGGGTGCGCCCGGGGTCGATGGCGCGGGTGACCTCGAGCACGGCCCGGTTGAACTCGGGAATCCCGCTGAGGTCCACCGGAATCCAGCGCAGGTCGTCGAGTTCGCCGGCGAGGTGGGCGCGCACGCCCGCGACGGCTTCGGCGATCACGCCGGTGGGGGTCTCTTCGCGGACCTCGTCGTCCGGCAGGCCGGCGCGGCGGCGCGTGATGCGCGCACGGGTCGCGGCCGGGCTTGCTTCGGGGAGCTGGAACCGGATCACGGCCGTACCGCTCCAGGCGATGGCGCAGATGCCGATCGCGGTGTCGAAGAGGGTTGCCTCGGCGGACAGGCAACGCGGGTCGCTCATGTAGTCAGTGTGCACCGTGCCACCGACAGGTCCAGTAGGACAAGGCCAGTTTTATTCAACTGGCCTTCCTGTCGAAGGTGGTCGGGTGCCCACCGCTCCGGTGCCGGGTGGGGGTCTCGGACCGGACCGAGGTCAGCTTCCGCTCGGTGCGTCCCAGTTCGGCGACGGTTTCCGGCGCGACCGGGCGGACCGGTTCGGTGGGGGTTTCCGGTGTGTCGTTGCGCCCGTAGATCGCGGCGAGATCGGCGTAGCGCCGCTGCTCGTCATAGTAGGACTGCGAGTGCGCGCCCAGCCTGCGCAGCGCCGAGCGCATCATCAGCGGATTGGGTTTGCCGATGTAGTACGGGTCGCGACCGGTGGCGCGGGTGATCAACGCGGCCACCGAACCGGTCGCGGGCAGCGAGCCGTCCCGCGACGGACCGGTCGGGTCCGGGTTGGTCGCGATGAAGCTCGCGCCGCGCTCGACCAACCGGATGGCGGTGGTGATCGCCTCGAACGAGTAGTTGCGGGTCTCGCCGAGCACCACATAGTCGGGCTCGATCTCGGTGAGCACGTACCCGATCTCGTGCAGCGCGGTGGTGAGACCGGATTCGCCGACCACGTACGCGGTGCCGTTCGGGCGCTGCTCGTTCAGGAACGTCGCGGTGGCCAGCGCCGAGGTCCAGATCGATTCCTCCGGGATGTCGAGCCCGGTCTGGCGCAGCCTGGCCTGCAGGTCACGCGGCGTGCGAATGGAGTTGTTGGTCAGCACCAGGAACGGGGTCTCGTTGGCGCGCAGCTCGGCGAGGAACTCGTCGGCGCCGGGCACCAGCTGGTCCTCGTGCACCAGGACACCGTCCATGTCGGTGAGATAGGACAGGATCGGTTCATCAGTCACCAGACAATTGTCCGCTAACGGACGCGCAATCGGGGGCAACTCCGGGTCGATGCGACCCTTCGCACAACCGGGCCCCGCGCTGACTATGGTCGAAGTCGGCCGTCGAGGCGCGCCGGACGCACTCGGACGATCACCGCCGCGCGGGAACGTCCGCGGGCGGGTGGCGGTTGTAGCGAGACATGACCGCAGCGCGCCTGCGGCCGACGACGGTGCGCGGGAATGCCCGCGCACAGGTGTGCAGCGAAGCGACAGGAGTGGCGCACATGGGTGAACTCAAGCTCGGATACAAAGCCTCGGCAGAACAGTTCGGACCACGGGAACTGGTGGAGATCGCGGTACTCGCCGAGGAGCACGGCCTCGACAGTGCCTCGGTGAGCGACCATTTCCAGCCGTGGCGGCACAAGGGCGGCCACGCGCCGTTCTCGCTGGCCTGGATGGCCGCGGTCGGCGAGCGTACGAAGCGGATCCAGCTCGGCACCTCGGTGCTCACCCCCACCTTCCGCTACAACCCGGCGGTGATCGCGCAGGCCTTCGCGACCATGGGCTGCCTCTACCCCGAGCGGGTCATGCTCGGCGTCGGCACCGGCGAGGCGCTCAACGAGATCGCCACCGGCTACAAGGGTGACTGGCCGGACTTCAAGGAACGTTTCGCGCGCCTGCGCGAAGCCGTCGAACTCATGCGCGCGCTGTGGACCGGCGACCGCGTCGACTTCCAGGGCGAGTACTACAACACCGTCGGCGCGTCCATCTACGACGTGCCGAAGGGCGGCATCCCCGTCTACGTCGCGGCGGGCGGCCCGCTGGTGGCCCGGTACGCGGGTCGCGCCGGTGACGGTTTCATCTGTACCTCCGGCAAGGGTATGGACCTCTACACCGACAAGCTCATGCCCGCCGTCGCGGAGGGCGCCGCCAAGGCAGGCCGCACCGTCGACGACATCGATCGGATGATCGAGATCAAGATCTCCTACGACACCGATCCCGAACTGGCGCTGGAGAACACCCGCTTCTGGGCGCCGCTCAGCCTCACCCCCGAACAGAAGCACAGCATCACCGACCCGATCGAGATGGAGGCCGCCGCCGACGCCCTCCCGATCGAGCAGATCGCCAAGCGCTGGATCGTCGCCAGCGACCCCGACCAGGCCGTCGACCTGATCAAGCCCTACCTCGACGCGGGCCTCAACCACCTGGTCTTCCACGCCCCCGGCCACGACCAGCGCCGCTTCCTCGACCTGTTCCAGCGCGACCTGGCGCCGCGCCTGCGCGCTCTCGCCTAGCTGGTCCTGCCCGCACAGACTTTCCACGCGCCGCACAGCAGATACAGCTGCTGTGCGGCGCGTGGATCATCTGTGGACTCTGCGAGATCCGCTCGTGACGTGGTTATCCACAGGCGCGAGTTGTGCACATTTCGGGGTTCGGCGGTGGTGCGCGGAGCACATGGGGGCCGATCATCGCGGTATGGATCTGCCCTTGCCTCTGGCCCGCCGGGACGCACTCGCCGCCGGGTTCACCGATCGGGAGTTGCACGGCATCGGCTGGCAGCGAGTTCGGCGCGGTTCGTATACCGCGTCCGCGTCAACGCTCGCTCCTTCTGCCGAGCACCGGCACCTATTGCTGACGCAGGCAGTTGCCGCGGTATCGAGCGACGAAGCGATTGTCAGCCACGTCTCGGCGGCGCTTGCGCACGGATTGCCCTGCTGGGCAATACCATTGACGCGTGCGCACCTCATCCGGGCCCGTTCGAACGGCGGTCGGGTGACCAGGCAGGTCGCACTGCATTCGATGCAGATCGAACCGGACGAGATCGTCCAGGTCGGTGCCTTGCGGGTTACCAGCGTTGCCCGCACGGTCATCGATCTTGCCCGCACCATTCCGTTCGAGCAGGCCGTTGTCGTCGGCGACGGGGCACTCCACTCCGGGAAGACAACCTGCGACGAACTCCGCGCGCAGATCGCGCGCGTCGCGGGACGGCAGGGGAATCCGGCAGCGCGGCGGGTGGTGGCATTCCTCGACGGCCGTTCCGAAAGCGTCGGCGAATCGCGCAGTCGAGTCGCGCTGCGTGCGGCCCGTTATCCGGAACCCGAGCTGCAAGCGCACATCACTCGCGACGACGTAGCCGTCGCGCGGGTGGATTTCTTGTTCCCCGAGTTCGGTGTCATCGGCGAATTCGACGGCCTGGTGAAGTACCGTGCCGACCTGGCCGGTCATCGCCCGCCAGCGGAGGTGGTGATCGCGGAAAAGGCTCGCGAAGACGCGTTGCGCGCGCTCGGCTGGCTAGTCGTTCGCTGGACCTGGGGTGAGCTCGACAACCCACGACCATGGCTGGCCCGGCTGGCCCGCGCCGCCGAGATCGCCCGCCGGATACCGCGAAGCGGGAGCTGGGTTCCGGCGGACGTGGTGTAGCCACAGAGTTTCTCCATGCCGCACAGCCGTTGTATCTGCTGTGCGGTGACCGGAAACTCTGTGGTCTACGCCCGGCGGAGGGCGAAAATGCGGAGGTCGCGGGTGGTGCGGTCGCGGTAGGCGGCGTAGGCGGCGGCTACGTCGACGAAGCGGCGGAAGATGGCGTCCTTCTCGGCGGGGTCGACGACGGGGGTTGCGGTGACAGGGATGCGTTCGCCGGCGATGGCGACCGTCGCGGTGGGGGTGGCCAGCAGGTTCGCGGTCCAGGCGGGGTGGTGCTGCTGGCCGAAGTTGCTGCCGATCACATAGAGCACGTCGCCGTCGTGCACGTAGAGCAGCGGCTGAGTGCGTGGCGCGCCGGACTTGCGGCCGATGGTGGTCAGCAGGATCACCGGTGCACCGATCGGGCCGAGCACGGTGTACTTGGCGTCGGTGCGTTCGAGTATCGCGCGGTCCAGCGGAGTGAGCTTGCGGACGCACCAGGAACCCGGTTTGGTCGCGGCGAATTTGCTTGCTACCCGGGACAGTCCGCTGTCCCGCGAACCCCACTCCCGATGCGGGAACTGCTCAACCATGCCCGGACTATATCGGTCCGCCCCCATCCGTCGCGCCCTGCGTGAGCCGTCACCGGACGTGCGTTGTCTGCTGCCGCTCGCTGCGCAATGTGAGACGGTCATCCGCTGGGCCTTGCACGCGATGTTGCCGAGCAGCGGGCTTACTGCGCCACGCGCGGACCGCTGCGAGGTGAGTCGGCCGCGGCCCACTTGCTGTGCCGTGCGTTGGCGGTCACCGGAGGCCGTGGACATCCGTGGGCCATGCCGGAGGCGTCGGCGAATAGTGGCCACTTACCGCGCCAGGGTTGTGCTGGGGGCGGCGTCCTTTGCTGTGTCATGCGCGAGGTGGCGCCAGGTAGCGGCTCCTTGCCACGCCAGGCGTGAGTGGTGGCCGGTGTGAGTTAGGTGCCGTCATGCGTCAGGGCCGTGCACGAGGTGTTGCCGAGCAGCGGGCCGCTTACCGCGCCAGGCGCGGACCATCGCGGCCACTCGCCGTGCCATGCGCGAGACGTTGCTTGCGCGAGCGGCCCGTGCGGTGCGGGGCAGGCGCCGCTTCCCGTTCGGCCGCCGCGCGAGGGCCGGGCTGGTCGCCGGGTTGTCCGATTCGGTCCAGTTCGTGATGACGGTCTCGCGACGCAGCAGAGATAGCGGCGGGTTCACTAAGCTCTGGGCATGGCCGATCACGCTCCATCCACCGTGTACATCGCCTCGCCGGAGGGGGACACCGGGAAGTCGACGGTGGCCCTCGGGGTGTTGCAGATGCTGTGCGCGACCACCGCGCGGGTCGGGGTGTTCCGGCCGATCACGCGGTCGACCACCGAACCGGACTACATCCTGGAGCTGCTGCTCGAGCACAGCACCGCCGATATCGACTACGCGCAGGCGATCGGTGTCACCTACGAGCAGGTGCACGCCGACCCGGACGCCGCGATCAGCGAGATCGTGATGCGCTTCCACGAGGTGGCGAAGGTCTGCGACGCGGTGGTGGTGGTCGGCAGCGACTACACCGACGTGGCCAGTCCCAGCGAGCTGCGCTTCAACGCGCGGATCGCGGTGAACCTCGGCGCGGGCATGCTGCTGGTGGTGCGCGGCTCGGGCCGCACACCCGCCGAGGTGAAGCATCTGGCCGAGCTGTGCGCCAACGAGCTGGCCCTGGAGCACGCGCAACTGGTCGCGATCGTGGCCAATCGCTGCGATCCGGAGCAACTCGATGAAGTGCGTTCCGCGCTGGGCGGTTTCGCGGTGCCCTCGTGGACGCTGCCCGAGGTGCCGCTGCTGATCTCGCCGACGATGGCCGAGCTGTGTAGCGCCATCGACGGCGAAATGTACAGCGGCGACCAGGAATTGCTGCAGCGAGAGGCGTTGAAGATCATGGTCGGCGGCATGACCGCCGAACACATCCTGGAGCGGCTCACCGACGGTGTGGTGGTGATCGCGCCCGGCGATCGCTCCGACGTGCTGCTCAGTGTCGTGAACGCGCATGAGGCGGAAGGCTTTCCGTCCCTGTCGGGCATCATCATGAACGGCGGCATGCTGCCTCATCCCGCGGTGGCCCGGCTGATGACCGGCCTGAAGCCGAAGCTGCCGATCCTCACCACCGAACTCGGCACCTACGACACCGCCAGCGCGGCCTACCGCACCCGCGGCCGGATGTCGGCGGGCAGTCCGCGCAAGGTGGACACCGCGCTCGCGCTGATGGAGGAGCATGTCGACGCCGCGGAGTTGTTGCGGCGCATCGAGGTTCCGATCACCAACGTGGTGACCCCGCAGATGTTCGAATACCAGCTCATCGAGCGAGCCCGCGGCGACCGCAAGCGGATCGTGCTGCCCGAGGGCGACGACGACCGCATTCTGCGTGCGGCGGGCCGGGTGCTGCAGCGCAAGATCGCCGATCTGGTCATTCTCGGTGACGAGCAGTCGGTCCGGGCGCGCGCCGCGGAACTGGGCGTGGACATCTCGGCCGCGCAGGTGCTCGATCCGCGTACCTCCGGGCACCTGGACGAGTTCGCCAAGGAATACACCGAATTGCGCAAGCACAAGGGCATGACGGTCGAGCGGGCGCGCGAAACCATGTCCGACATCTCGTATTTCGGCACCATGATGGTTTACAAGGGGATCGCCGACGGCATGGTCTCCGGCGCCGCGCACACCACGGCGCACACCATCCGGCCCTCGTTCGAGATCATCAAGACCGTGCCCGGGGTGTCCACGGTGTCGAGCGTGTTCCTGATGTGCCTGGCCGATCGGGTCCTCGCCTACGGCGACTGCGCGGTGGTACCGGACCCGTCCTCGGAGCAGCTGGCCGATATCGCGATCTCCTCGGCGGGCACGGCGGCCCGGTTCGGCATCGACCCGCGGATCGCGATGCTGTCCTATTCGACCGGTGAGTCCGGCAGCGGCGCCGACGTGGACAAGGTGCGGGTGGCCACCAAACTGGTCCGCGAGCGCGCGCCGCAGTTGCCGGTGGAGGGGCCGATCCAGTACGACGCCGCGATCGAGCCGACGGTCGCCACCACCAAACTGCCGGACTCCGAGGTGGCCGGGCGCGCAACGGTGTTCGTGTTTCCCGACCTCAATACCGGTAACAACACCTATAAGGCGGTGCAGCGCAGCGCGGGCGCCATCGCGATCGGCCCGGTACTGCAGGGCCTGCGCAAGCCGGTCAACGACCTGTCCCGCGGCGCACTGGTCGCCGACATCGTCAACACGGTGGCGATCACCGCGATCCAGGCGCAAGGGGACTGAGATGTGTCTCGTCGGCCACAGCCGGTGCCCGCTATGGAACAGGCGTGCGGCGGCGGTGGTTGCCGAGGGAGTGCGGAGCACCCGCGGAACATAGGAGGACCGATGAGTACACCTGCCGACGACCTGGTGCTGGTGATCAATTCCGGCTCGTCGTCCATCAAATATCAACTCCTGGACCCGGAGTCGAGCGCGGTGACCGCGTCCGGCATGGTCGAGCGGATCGGCGAGGAGAACGGCGGGATCGAGCATCACGCCGACGGCGAGACCACCGAGCACCGCGGTCCGATCGCTGATCACACCGCCGGATTGCGCCTGGTCTTCGAGATGTTCGCCGATACCGGACACGACCTGGCCGAGGCGGGCGTGCGGGCGGTCGGGCACCGGGTGGTGCACGGCGGTGAGGTGTTCTATCGGCCGACATTGATCGATGACAAGGTGGTAGCGGCGATCTCGAAGCTGTCTTCGCTTGCCCCGCTGCACAATCCGGCGAACGTGGCCGGTATCGAGAGCGCGCGCACGCTGCTGCCCGGTGTGCCGCAGGTCGCGGTGTTCGACACCGCGTTCTTCCACGGCCTGCCCGACGCCGCCAAGACCTACGCGATCGACGCGAAAGTCGCTGCCGCGCATGGTATCCGCAAGTACGGGTTCCATGGCACCTCGCACGAGTACGTGTCCGGGCAGGTCGCCGAGCTGCTCGGCCGCGATTCGGCGGAGCTGAACCAGATCGTGTTCCATCTGGGCAACGGCGCATCGGCCTCGGCGATCCGTGGCGGCCGTCCGGTCGACACCACGATGGGTCTGACCCCGCTGGAGGGCCTGGTGATGGGGACCAGGTCCGGTGACCTCGATCCCGGCATCGTCGCGCACCTGGTGCGTTCGGCGGAAATGGATATCGATCAGATCGACACCCTGCTCAACCGGGATTCCGGCATCAAGGGTCTGTCGGGGGTCAACGACTTCCGCGAATTGCAACGCCTCATCGACAGCGGGGACAGCGCCGCGCGCCTCGCCTACGACGTCTACATTCACCGGCTGCGCCGTTACCTCGGCGCCTACCTGGTCGATCTGGGCGGCGTCGACGCGATCACCTTCACCGCGGGCGTCGGCGAGAACAGCCCGCAGGTGCGCGCGGACGCGCTGGCGGGCCTGTCCCGCTTCGGCATCGAGGTCGATACGGCCGCGAATACCGCGAAAGACCGTACGGCGCGGCGTATCTCACCGCCGGATGCCGAGGTGGCGGTACTGGTCGTGCCGACGAACGAAGAGTTGGCGATCGCCCGCGCGGCGCACGGCGTCGCCGAGGCAGAAGCGCCGCGCTAGCCGAATTGACTTGCCGGTGTCCTGTTTTCGGCTCGCGTGGCAGCCGATATGCCGCGGCGAGCGCCCGGTCGGGAGGGAAGACCGACCGGGCCGGATCCGCCGCTCGGCGCAGCCGGCCCACCGGACGCATCGTCCGCCGCGACACGGGCCGGAGGGCAGTCCGGTGCCGTGTGTCGGGTCCGCGAGGGCATCGGGTCCCGGGAGGGTTGCGGCGGATCGGCGCCCGGCAGGCCGGATGAACCTGATCCGCGGCTGACTCTGCCGGACACAGTGTGAGTTTTTCGTGAGAGTGCGGCTCACACCCAGGTTTTGGCGCGGATCGAGTTCGCCAGGTCGACGAGTGCGTAGCGGTGGTTGCGGCCCGGTGCGCTGCGGGCGAGGGCGCGCAGGCCTGCCTCGGTGCCCATCCGCAGGTCGCGCTCGGTGAACGGAGCGCCGAAGAGCGTGGCGTCCGCTCGTTTCGGCGTGTTGCCCGCCTGCAGCCAGGCCAGTGCCGCACCGAGCACGAGCACGCGCATCTGAACTGCGCGACCCTCGCCGGCGGGCAGGCTCGACACTCGCGACGCCGAGATGTGCAGGGTGGCCTCGTCCAGCTCGGCCACCGGGGCGGCGGTGAGCAGCAACAGCACCGCGGTCATCCGTGCGGTGGTGAAATGCCGTGAGGCGGCGGGCACTTCGTCGAGCGCGTGCACGGCCTCGGTCACCCGGTCGGCCGCGGCCAGCTGCCTGGCCAGCCCGAAGGCGGCGCTCACCACCGCGCGGTCGGTGCGCCACACGGTGTCGTAGAACTTCTCGGCGTAGCGTCGCCATTGCTCGGGATCCGGCGAATCCCACTGCTGCAGTATCAATTCCGCGGTAGCAGCCAGGGCCAGTTTGGGCCCGATCTCGCCGGGCAGCACCCGCAGCACCTCGTCGAAGCTGGCAAACGCCGGCTCATAGGCCAGGTCGAGTAGTTGCGCCAGACCGCGATACCAGTCGACCCGCCAATCGTTCTCGGGTAATCGGGCGAGCAGGGGCAGCACGGCCGCCGACTCGCCGAGGTCCAGCCGCACCCGGGCCTCGGCCAGCGTCAGCTCCAGATCCAAAGTCTCCGGGACATTGCCGGGATCGGACTCGGCGCGGGCGCGGGCGGTGCGCAACGCTTCGAGCGACTGTTCCGGCTCGGGATGCACCGTCGAGGCGAGCAGCGGTGCCGACGGGTCGGCCGAATCGAGCAGCGGAGTGGGCAGTGCCGCAACGACTTCGCGCGCCTCGAGCTGTTTGCTGCGACCCTGGCCGTCGGCGTAGGCGTCGGTCTGGCTGATCACTTCCTCGGTGCCGAAACTGCCGCGCTGCGGGCCGAACACCGTCGACAGCTGCGGATGCTCGGTATCGGTGTCCAGCGCCAGAATTTCCCGCAGCACCCCGGACAGCTGTGCCGACATCGCGCGGGCGGACGGGAAGCGGCGCTCGGGATCGGGATCGGTGGCGCAGAGCAGCAGGCGGTGGAAGAACTCGTAGCGCTCGAGCAGGGGATGGTCGGCGGGGTCGGGGATGCCGTCGAGGTAGCGCCCCTGCTCCATCGGCATCTCCAGGGTCAGCACGGCCAGGGTGCGCCCGACGGTATAGATGTCCGAGGCGACGGTGGGCCCGGTCTTGGCGATCTCGGGTGCCTGGAATCCCCTGGTGCCGTACAGGTTTCCGTACGACTCGATCGTGGCGACGGCACCGAGGTCGATCAGCTTGACCTGGTCCTCGGTCACCATGATGTTGTCCGGTTTGAGGTCGTTGTAGGTCAGCCCGATGTTGTGCAGATAGTCCAGCGCGGGCAGGATTTCGAGCAGGTACGCGATCGCCTCGGCGACCGGCATCCGATGCGGCCGCGCATAGGAGTTGAGAATGTCGCGCAGGGAGCGCCCGCCGACGTACTCCATCACGATGTAGCCGATCGGCGCGCCGTCGTCGTCGGTGTGCTCGACGAAGTTGTGGATCTTCACGATGCTGGGATGGGCCACCTCGGCGAGGAATTGGCGTTCGGCGACGGCCACGGCCTGCGCTTCCGCGTCGCCGGCGTGCAGCAGGCCCTTGAGCACCACCCAGCGATCGCTGACGTTGCGGTCGATCGCCAGGTAGATCCAGCCGAGCCCGCCGTGCGCGATACAGCCCTGCACCTCGTACTGGCCGGACACCATGTCGCCCTCGTGCAGCGACGGCCGGAAATCATAAGGAGCGGAACAGGTTTCGCAGGTTCCGGCGGTGACCGCGGGGCGGGTCGCACTGGCCCGGCCGACGGGGCTGCCACAGCGCCAGCAGAACCGCCTGCCCTCCGACACCACCGGGTCGGTGAGCACCGCGGCCCGCGGGTCAGCGGGGGTGACCGATTGGATGGGCACCAGCCCGCCGCCGAGCCTGCGCACCGTCGGCCGCGAGCGCGCGGTCCGGAAGCTGCGGCCGGAGGTGCGCATGGTCGCGGCCGAACCCGGCTCTGAATTGGGCCGTTCCACGCCGACCACGGTTTCCGCGGCCGCGGCGGACTTGGCCGGACGGCTCTCGGCCCTGGCCAATTCGGTGTGCGGCGGCTCGGCGGCCGGGTTCGCCGCGGGGGCAACCGGTTTCGGCGTGCGGTTCGAGTACACCGTCATATCGGACGAAGCGGTCGAACCGCCCGGAGCGGCGGCGCTTTCGTCCGCGTCGAGGGAAGGATCGTCGGAGTCGTTCATCGGCGGTCAGTCCAGGTAGTTCGGTGCGGGCGGACCGGGCGACGGGCCGAGGACGGACAACCACTGGCGGTAGAAGCGATCCCAGGTCCCGTCGTTGCGGATGCGCTCCAGGGTGCCGTTCACGAACCGCACCAGATCGTCGTCGCCCTTGGGGATGCCGATGCCGTAGGGCTCCACGCTGATCTTGTCGCCGACCACCTGCGTGTATGGGTCCTGTGCGGCCAATCCGGCGAGGATGGAGTCGTCGGTGGTCACCGCGTCGACCTGGCCCTGCTGCAGCACGACCAGGCAGTCGGCCCAGTTGGGCACGGTGAGAATGGTGGCGGCGGGCTGCTGCACCCGGATGCGATCCAGCGACGTGGTGCCGCGCACCACGCACACCCGCTTGCCCGCGAGGTCGCCGACGCCGTTGATCCCGGAGTTCTTGAACGCGAGCACCCGCTGGTAGGAGTGCAGATAGACGGTGGAGAAGGTCACCCGCTGCCGCCGCTCGCAGGTGATCGTCATGGTCTTGGCCACGATGTCCACATCGTGGCTCTGCAAGGCGATTTCCCGGTCGGCGGAGCCGAGCATCCGGTACTCGACCAGGTCCGGGCTGCCGAGCAGATCGCGCGCGACCTCGCGGGCGATATCGGAGTCGAAGCCGACAATGGACCCGGTGATCGGGTCGCGGAAGCTGAAAAGGTTACTGCCCGCGTCCAATCCGACGAGCAGGCGACCCCGGGCCCGGATCGCGTCGATGCTCGGACCGCGCGCCCCGGCAGCCGCGCCGGTGGGGCGCAGGCTCAATGTCGGGTCGCCGCATTGCGGCGCCTTATCCGAGGAGAACGGCGAATCCGTCAGCACCGGAATGGCTTTGGCCGGATACGGCGGCTCGGTGTATTTGGTCGTGTTGGTCGGCAGCGGTGCGGCGGATTGGCTCGTACAACCGCCGAGCAGTGCGACAGCGGCGAGTGTGGCGGCGAGCAGGCCGCGGCCGGGTCTCATCGGTACTCCCGTAATCGAGGCCAGAGGCCGATTCCGACGCAGCCCGCGGCCACGATGCCGAGCAGCAACGCCCCGGGACCCATGAAGTCGAGCACCCACGCGGCGCGGAATATCTTGTCCCGTAACGTATTACGCGTCTTGTCGATGCCCTTTTCCAGTGCGCTGTCCAGCGCCTCGACCTGCGCCGCGGCGTCGGCCGCGCCCGGGCCGGTCGCCACACTCGCCGCACCGTTGAAGTCGCCGCGGGCCAGGGTGTCGTTCATCCGCTGGTGCGCCACCCGCCAACGGGACAGCGCCGGAACGGCATTGCGCACGTCCTCGGCGGCGGGCGCGGAACTCGGATATCCGCCGAGCAGATCGGCGAGGCGGGCGATGTTCGCGTCGAAGGTGCGGTCGTAGTCGCCGGTGGCATCGCGGCGGGCCAGTTTCAGTGTCTCCGCGGAGCGGGCCTGCTGGGCCAGGATCCGGCTCTCGGTGAGCCGGGAGGCGGGTACCGCGCCGTCGTCGCGGGCACGGATCATCGAGGTGGCCGAGATCGCGCCCGCGACCACGGTCCACACCAGCAGCACGACCACCGCCGCCGAGGCGAGCAGCAGCCCGGGGTTGAGCACCCGGCGCCAGCGCTTCGCGAGATCGAACTGCGCCCATACCAACGCCGCCAGCGCGAGGATCAGCAGCACGATCGCGGTCCACGGTGGGCGGACATGATTGCGCTGGGCCTCGGTCACCGCCGCCGAACGCCGGTTCTGTAGTTCCTCGGCCATCGGCAGCACATCGGTCTGCATCTGGTTGGACGCTTCGCTCAGATACGCGCCGCCGACCGGGTAACCGCTGCGATTGTTGGTCCGCGCGGTCTCGATGACGCCCGTGTACACCGGCAACCGGGTGGCAATTCCGATCCGGAGGTTCGTGTCGGTCGTGTCGGCCACGCCCGTCCCGGCGCCCCGGGTGTGGCCGGTCTGCGCGACCAGTTCCGCAGCCGCCTCACCGATGGCCTGGGTATAGCGATCGCGCACCGTCTGCGGCTCCAGCCCGCCCGCGATGAACGCGGTGCTCGCGGCCGCGTCGGCGATGGACAGCGAGGTGTAGAGGCGGTGTGCGGAGTAGGAATCCGGTTCGGTGTCGTCGAGCAGGACATTGAGCGCCTGCTGGCGCTCGCCCACGGTCGCGCCGGTCACCCAGCCCGCGGCCACGCACAATCCGATGAGCAGCAGCCCGATCGCGATCAACCGGCCGGGCGAGGAGCGGGCGAACAGTCGCAGCCGGGCGGGGTCGAACTGTTCGCGCACGAGCGCGACCCGCAGTGCCGCCGGACTGTCCGCAGCGGCCGGCTCGGCGATCGGCGACGGTCGTAGTGCCGTCGTTGTCTGCCCGGTTCGAGCCATGTCCACCTCCTCAGTCTGGGCCGTATTCGCGGATTTCTCGACGGCGCCACCGGCCGGTCGATCGCTCCGCGTGTGCTGGTGCGGAGTTTATTGTGGTCGTAGTGACGCCGTGGCGTGTGAAATACCCCTGGTTGGCAGTCAGCGGTAGGTCCGGGGACGGCTGGATGAAGATGGGTACGAGATGCGTGGTGACGGTGACGGGTGGTCGCGGGGGCCCGACGGATTGAAACATTGGGGCCGCTTCGGCGCCGCGGGGCTGCTGCTGCGCGCGCCGCTCACCGACGGCGGCTCGGCGGTGCTGATGCAGCATCGGGCGGCGTGGAGTCATCAGGGCGGCACGTGGGCACTGCCCGGCGGCGCCCGAGACAGTCACGAGACCCCGGTGCATGCCGCGGTGCGCGAGGCCTGGGAGGAAGCGGGCATCAATCCCGCCGATGTCCGGGTGCGCGGCGAGCGGGTGACCGCGGCCGCGCAGAGCGGCTGGACCTACACGACGGTGATCGCCGACGCTGGCCGCACGCTGCCGACCAGCCGCAACCGCGAGAGTGCCGAACTCGCCTGGATTCCGGAGGCCGAGGTCGAAGCGCGGCTGCTGCATCCGGGCTTCGCCGCCGCCTGGCCCGGCCTGCGCGCCGCGCCGGCCCGGGTCTGCCTCGACGAACTCGACGAGGACCGGGCCGTCGCCGCGGCGCTGCCGCGCACCGTCGACCTCGCCGCCCGCGGCTTCTTCTGGCTGCACACCGATCCCGACGGCCCCGGTGACTGCGCGCGCATCACCGACGCCCCGTCCGACGCCACGGCGGCGGGTACCGTGCTCTCGCTCACCAGGGGCCAAGTGCTCTCCTGAGGGTGCCGAGCATCGAAACTGCCACCGTCGCACGCTGTTCGAACGGTCAGGCGTTCGCGAGGAGCGCGGTCTTCAGCGCTCGGGCCGCCGATTGCGGATCGTCTGCCGCGGTGATCGCACGAACCACCACGATGCGGGTCGCGCCCGCGCCGAGCACCTCCGGCAAGTTGTGCGCGTCGATGCCGCCGATCGCGAACCACGGCCGGGTCGGGTGGGCGTCGGAGGTGGAACGGACCAGGTCGATGCCTGCGGCCTGGCGGCCAGGCTTGGTCGGTGTCGCGTACACCGGGCCGGTGCAGAAGTAATCGATGTGCTCGTCGATCGCGGCGAGACCGGCCTGCGCGCGGTTGTGCGTGGAGCGTCCGATCACCACGTCCTGGCCCAGGATGCGACGGGCGTACCAGGGCGGCAGGTCGCCCTGCCCGAGGTGCAGGATGTCGGCGCCCGCGGCCAGCGCGATATCGGCGCGATCGTTCACCGCGACCAGCGCGCCGTGCCTGCGGGCCGCGGCCTTCAGTTCGGCCAGCGCGCCGAGTTCGGCCCGCGCCTCCAGCGGGCCGAACTTCGCCTCGCCGGGCGAACCTTTGTCGCGGAGCTGGATGATGTCGACCCCACCCGCGAGCGCGGCTTCGGCGAACTTGGCGAGGTCGCCTTTCTCCCGCCGGGCGTCGGTACAGAGATAGAGCCGAGCGGTGGCCAAGCGCTCCCTGGGCGATGCGGGTCGATTGGGGTGGGACGGTTGCACGCCTTCGACCGTAGCCGCGCTACCGTGGGGAAGCGAACGGCGGCACGAGCGCCGGGCCCGCCGGCCGCTCGCGCGGTGGCCGCGCACGGCGGCCCGCCGGGGCTCGGGCGCGGGTGACCAGGAAGGCGCCCGGAACGTCGCCGACCAGATACAAAGGCAGGTGGAACGGATGCGGACGCTGGCCGTCGTCGGTGGCGGCGTCATCGGACTCGGCGTGGCCTGGCGGGCCGCCGAGGCCGGCTGGTCGGTCACCCTGTGCGATCCTGCCGTCGGATCCGGGGCCTCCTGGGTGGCGGGCGGGATGCTCGCCCCGCTGTCGGAAGGCTGGCCGGGCGAGGACCGGGTGCTCGATTTCGGCGCCGCCGCACTGGCCCGCTGGCCCGAGTTCGCCGCCCGGATCGAGGCCGCGACCGGGGTGGCGGTCCTGGTGGCCGATGCGACCCTGACCGTCGCGCTCGACGCGGCCGATCTCGCGGACCTGCGCACGGTGGCCGACTGGGTCGGCGGCCGCGGCCACGACCTGCGGCTGCTGGATCGCGCGGGCGTCCGCGCGCTGGAGCCGTCCCTGGCGCGCACGGTCCGTGCCGGACTGCACGCGCCCGCCGAGCCCGCGATCGACAATCGACGGCTCGTGGCCGGATTGCGCCAGGCGGCCGAGGCGGCCGGGGTCCGGATCCGCGCCGAGCGGGTCGACTCGCTCGACGCCCTCGACCACGATCAGATCGTGCTCGCCGCCGGTGCCGCCTCGGCCCGGCTGTGGCCCGCGCTGCCGGTCCGCCCGGTCAAGGGCGAGATCCTGCGGCTGCGGCAGCGGCCCGGTGTGGCGCCCGCGCCGCAGCGGGTGATCCGGGCCAGGGTGCACGGCCGGGCGGTGTACCTGGTCCCGCGCGCCGACGGAATCGTGGTCGGCGCAACCCAATACGAGGCGGGTTTCGACACGACGGTGACCGTCGCCGGGGTCCGCGACCTGATCGCCGACGCCGAGGCGATATTCCCGAGCATCGGCGAATACGAGCTGGCCGAGGCGAGCGCAGGCGCGCGCCCCGGCACACCGGACAACCTGCCGCTGCTCGGCAGGCTGACCGACCGGATCATCGCGGCCACCGGCCACGGCCGCAACGGCATGCTGACCATGCCGCTGACCGTGGACGCGGTGCTCGCCCAGCTCGCCGGAACCCCGTTGCCCGAGGCGGAACACGCCGACCCGCAACGCTTTTCGACGGCCCACCCGCCGTCCTTGTCATCCGCAGGAGGAGTTCGATGACTTCGACATCCGTCCCCATCGGCGTCACCGTGAACGGTACCGATCACGAGTTCGCCGACACCCTCACCGTGCGTGAGTTGCTGAGCCGCCTCGAGCTGCCCTGTCAGGGCATCGCGCTCGCGGTGGACGGCGCGGTGTTCCCCAAGTCCCGCTGGGACGAACCGGTCGGGCGGGGCTGGCAGATCGAGGTGCTCACGGCGGTCCAGGGTGGCTGAGGCGCACGCTCCGCTGCGAATCGCGGACCGCGAGTTCGGTTCCCGGCTCATCATGGGTACCGGCGGGGCGGACAACCTCGCGGTGCTGGAGGAGGCGCTGATCGCCTCGGGCACCGAACTGACCACCGTCGCCATGCGCCGGGTGGATGCCGCGGGCGGCACCGGCGTGCTGGACCTGTTGAAGCGCTTGGACATTCAGCCGCTGCCCAATACGGCCGGTTGCCGCACGGCGGCCGAGGCCGTGCTCACCGCGCAACTGGCCCGGGAGGCGCTCGGCACCGACTGGGTGAAGCTCGAGGTGGTCGCCGACGAGCGCACCCTGCTGCCCGATCCGGTCGAATTGCTCACCGCCGCCGAACAATTGGTCGACGACGGCTTCACCGTGCTGCCCTACACGAGCGACGACCCGATCCTGGCGCGCCGGCTGGAGGAGGCGGGCTGCGTCGCGGTGATGCCGCTCGGTGCGCCGATCGGCACCGGCCTGGGCATCGGCAACCCGCACAACATCGAGATGATCGTCGCCGAGGCGAAGGTCCCGGTCATCCTGGACGCGGGCATCGGCACCGCGAGCGACGCCGCGCTCGCCATGGAACTCGGCTGCTCGGCGGTGCTGCTGGCGACCGCGGTGACCCGGGCGCGTCAACCGGAGTTGATGGCCGAGGCGATGGCCGCCGCGGTGCGGGCCGGATACCTGGCCAGGCAGGCGGGCCGGATCCCCAAGCGGTTCTGGGCGCAGGCTTCGTCACCCGCGCTCTGACCAGGACCTATCCCTGAAGGATGACCCCCGTTGCGCGATCGTCAGGGGTCCGTCAGGGTGTGGGTATCAGCTCGTCAGGGTGTGGATCATCCTCGAGGATGATCGAAATCGACACCTTCTAGTGACGCGCGTCGCCCGATTTTCGGGAATGCTGGTCGTCATGATCGAGCTGAGAGGGCTGACCAAGCACTACGGGCAGACCGTCGCGGTTCAGGATCTCTCCTTCACCGTTCGACCCGGACAGGTGACGGGGTTCCTGGGCCCGAACGGCGCCGGTAAGTCGACGACGATGCGAATGATCCTCGGGCTGGACAAGCCCACCGCGGGGACCGCGCACATCTTGGGCAAGCCGTACCGTGAACTGGACCATCCGCTGCGCACCGTCGGCGCGCTGCTCGATGCCAAGTGGGTGCATCCGAACCGTTCGGCGCGCGCCCACCTCGAGTGGATGGCCGCCTCCAACGACATCCCGAAGTCGCGGGTGGAGGAGGTGCTGCGACTGGTCGGCCTGTCCGAGGTGGCGGGCAAGACCGCGGGCGGTTTCTCGCTCGGCATGTCGCAGCGGCTCGGCCTGGCCGGCGCGCTGCTCGGCGACCCGCAGGTGCTCCTGTTCGACGAGCCGGTCAACGGCCTCGACCCGGAGGGCATCCTGTGGATCCGCCGGTTCATGCAGCGCCTGGCCGCCGAGGGCCGCACCGTGCTGGTCTCCAGCCACCTGCTCTCGGAGATGGCGCAGACCGCCGAACATCTCGTGGTGATCGGGCGCGGACAGCTGATCTCCGACACCACCACACAGGAATTCATCGAGCGCGCCTCCGAACAGTCGGTGCGCGTGCGCAGCCCGCAGCTTGACCAGTTGCGCAGCCTGCTCACCTCCAACGGCATGACCGTGCGCGAGGACGGCAGCGGCCAGGACGGGCCCGCGCTCGTCGTGGCGGGAGTGGCCAGCGACGCGGTCGGCAAGCTGGCCGGCGCGAACGACATCACACTGTTCGAGCTCGCGCCGCAGCGCGCCTCCCTGGAGGAAGCGTTTATGCGGATGACCGGCGGCGCGGTGCAGTACCACGGCGAAGGCCTCGACCAGGCGATGGGAGGTGCGCTCTGATGGGCGTGCTGGCAGCAGAACGAATCAAGCTCACCTCGACCAGGTCGCCCTGGTGGTGCTCGGCGGTCGTCGTCGCACTCGGTCTCGGCCTCGCCGCGCTGTTCTCCCTGGTGGTCAAGTCCTCCGGGGACGAGCCCGCGCAGGGCACGCCGAACCTGGACGTGAGCACCGCGACCTCGGGTGTCGTCGGGTTCGGCGTGATGGTGCTGATGATCATGGCCGCGTTGACCGTGACCAGCGAGTACCGTTTCGGCGTCATCCGGACCACCTTCCAGGCGGTGCCCAATCGCACCAAGGTGCTGCTGACCAAGACCGCGCTGGTCGGCGTCTTCAGCGCCGTGCTCACCACGATCCTGGCCTTCCTCGCCGTCGGCGTGGCCAAGGCGATCGCGGGCTCGGCCTCGAACGCCGATCTGGCCCTGGACGGACAGTGGCGGGCGGTCTACGGGATCCCCATCTACGCCTTCCTCATGATCGCGGTCGCGATCGGCGTGGGTGTGCTGGTCCGGCAGTCCGCGGCCGCGATCTCGCTGATCGTGCTCTGGTCGCTGCTGATCGAGCCGCTGCTCGGGGCGTTCGGCAGCTTCGGGCGCAACGTGGGTCCGTTCCTGCCGTTCCAGAACGCCAGCCACTTCCTGAGCGTCTCGGATTCCGGCGCCAACTGGCACTGGGGTCCGTGGGGCAGCCTGCTCTACTTCGCCGCCTTCACGGCGATCGTTTACGGCGCCGCACTGGTCCTGGTGAACCAGCGCGACGCCTGACCACGAACTACCCGAGTCGCCCTCCCTCGCCACTCGGGTTGGGGCGCCGACCTTGTCGGGAGGTCCGCGCGCCCAGGCACCGCCCGCCACTGCCCGGTGGACGGTGTGATCATCGGCCCGGTGCGAATCCCCTTCGTGCCGGGCCGATGATGTTTCGGCCGAGGGCATTATGGCCGGTCGGCGGGCCCTGTGAACATCGCGGAAACTGTGAATCGCGTCGCTTCAGCGGGGGCGGATCCGCGAGTACAGTTCGAACCAGCAACCAGCTCGTTATCCATCGGCGGCCCCAATGTCGTGCCCGCTGCGTCCGTCGGGAGGTAGCAAGGTGGCCATGATCAGCGATCCACCAGCCGCGGGACGGCTGAGATACCCTCTGCACGTGAGCGAAACACCTTCCGGCGGTGCTGCGCCCGGGTCGGATTCGGAGGGCGAGAATGCCCTTCCGCCCGAGGTCGTCATCCCGCTGGTACCCGCGGACGCGGACGGGCCGATCCGCCGGTCCCGCGCGGGGCTGCGCAAAGGTCAGCTTTCCACGCTGATGAACGCGGCGAACAACCGGAAAGATCTCATCGGCGTGCTCCGCAAAGCGCGTGAGCAGCTGCCCGGTGACCCTTCTTTCGGTGACCCGCTGTCGGTTTCGGGCCCCGGTGGCGCGCGGGCCGTCGCGCGCGCCGCGGACAAGCTGGTCGGCGACACCCCCAGCGCGGCCAGGGAGATCGGCTTCGGCGCGTTGCAGGTCTGGCAGGCGATGCTGGAGCGCGTCGGCCGCGGCAAAGGTAACCAAGAGATAACCGTCATGTTCACCGATCTGGTGGCGTTCTCCAATTGGTCGCTCTCCGCGGGCGACGAGGCGACCCTGGAGTTGCTCCGCCGCGTGGCCAAGGCCATCGAGCCGCCGATCGCCGAGCGTGGCGGTCAGGTGGTCAAGCGGATGGGTGACGGCGTCATGGCGGTGTTCCCGTCCGCCGAGCGCGCGGTGCGCGCCGCGATCAACGCCAAACGCAACCTGGCCGACGTGAAGGTGCGGGACTACCGCCCGCAGATGCGGATCGGCCTGCATACCGGCTCGCCGCGGGAAATCGGCGGCGACTGGCTGGGTGTGGACGTCACCATCGCGGCCCGGGTGATGGAGGCGGGCGGCAACGGCAACACGATGCTGTCCGAGGCGACGTTGCAGTCGCTGAAGCCGGAGACGCTCGCGGAACTGGGTTACGCCGTGAAGCCGTATCGCCGTAGCTTCTTCGCCGCGCCGCTCAGCGGTGTCCCCGAGGACCTGCGCATCTTCCGGCTGTCCGAGAACTGAGTCAGGACCCGATCCACCAGGTGATGCCGCCCGCCGCGGCGAGTACCGCGCAGACCCCGAGTGCGATCGACAGCGGTCGCGCGGTCTTCCACGTCGTATACGCCCCGCCGAGCAGGAATCCGGCCAGGGCGATCAAGAGAATCACGGTGACATCAGTAGACACGGGGCCCATTGTGCTCTGTCCTGATGACTCGCTTTCCACGCGCTTCCCGCGGTGATCTGACCCACAGCCGATTAACAAGCACGCGCGCTTGCTTTTTTCTGTGTGCGGTGTGATGCTGAACCCCGGAACGCGGACTTCACGGGTGCGGCACGCGGCTGCGCCCTGCCGGTCCGGCACCGCAGAGGAGGCATACCCGCTGATGAGTACGCTGGCCGTGAATCCGGAGGTCCTCCGGATCGGCAACTGTTCCGGCTTCTACGGCGATCGGTTCAGCGCGATGCGCGAGATGCTCGAAGGTGGGCAGCTCGACGTGCTCACCGGGGACTACCTCGCCGAGTTGACCATGCTGATCCTCGGCCGGGACCGGATGAAGGACCCGAGCCTCGGTTATGCCAAGACCTTCGTCAAACAGCTCGAGGACTGCCTCGGGCTGGCGTTGGAACGTAATGTGCAGATCGTCGCCAACGCGGGCGGTCTGAATCCCGCCGGCCTCGCGGAGCGCCTGCGCAAGGTGGCCGCGGACCTCGGTCTCGACGCCAAGATCGCTTACGTCGAAGGCGACGATTTGGTCGGTCGCGCAAGCGAACTCGGCCTCGGCTCCCCGCTCACCGCCAACGCCTACCTCGGCGCCTGGGGCATCGTCGAATGTCTGCACGCCGGCGCCGATATCGTGGTGACCGGCCGGGTCACCGACGCGTCGGTGGTCGTCGGCCCGGCCGCCGCCCACTTCGGCTGGGGCCGAACCGATTACGACCAGCTGGCGGGTGCGGTGGTGGCCGGGCACGTGATCGAGTGCAGCACCCAGGCCACCGGCGGCAACTTCGCCTTCTTCACCGAACTCGCCGATCTCGGCCGGCCCGGCTTCCCGATCGCCGAAATCCGCAGGGACGGCAGCAGTGTCATCACCAAGCACGCGGGCACCGGCGGTGCGGTCACGGTCGACACGGTCGCGGCGCAGCTGATGTACGAGATCCAGGGCGCGCGCTATGCCGGGCCGGATGTCACCTCCCGGCTGGACACGGTGCGACTCGCCGCCGACGGCCCCGATCGGGTACTGATCAGCGGTGTCGCCGGCGAGGCCCCGCCCGACACGCTGAAGGTCTCGCTGAACACCCTGGGCGGCTTCCGCAACGAGATGGCCTTCATCCTCACCGGGCTCGATATCGAGGCGAAAGCCGAACTGGCACAGCGGCAACTGGAGTCCTGGCTGCCGACCAAGCCCGCGGAGCTGGACTGGACACTGGCCCGCCTGGATCGGCCCGACGCCGACACCGAGGAGCAGGCCAGCGCGCTGCTGCGCTGCGTGGTGCGCGACGCCGACCCGAACAAGGTGGGCCGGGCCTTCTCCAGCGTCGCCGTCGAGTTGGCGCTGGCCAGCTATCCGGGGTGCAGCTTCACCACGTTGCCCGGCAACGGTTCGCCTTACGGTGTGTATACGCCGGGCTACGTCGCGGCCACCGAGGTGCCGCACGTCGCGGTGCTGCCGGATGGTTCGCGCACCGAGATCGCGCCCGCCGCGGACACCCTGGTGCTGGCCGAGGTGAGCGAGCCCGCGCTGCCGGAACCGTTGGTGGGCAGAGAGACTCGACGCGTTCCCCTCGGCAGCATCGCGCTGGCGCGCAGCGGCGACAAAGGTGGCAACGCCAATGTCGGCGTCTGGGTACGCACCGAGGACCAATGGCGTTGGCTGGTGCACACACTCACGGTCGATCGGGTGAAAGAGCTGCTGCCCGAAGCCGCCGCGCTGACCGTGACCCGGCACGTGCTGCCCAATCTGCGCGCGGTCAACTTCATCATCGAGGGACTGCTCGGACAGGGCGTCGCCTATCAGGCCCGATTCGACCCACAGGCCAAAGGACTCGGCGAATGGCTGCGGTCCCGTCATCTCGACATCCCCTTGGAGTTGTTATGAGCTGGAATACGCCGGAGCGGCGCGAATTGCGCGCCACGGTGCGCAGTTTCGCGGAGCGTGACGTCCTGCCCTATCTGGACGAGTGGGAGCGCGACGGGGAGATCCCGCGTGAGCTGCACAAGAAGGCGGGTGCGCTGGGTCTGCTCGGCATCCAATTCCCGGAATCCGCCGGCGGTGCCGGCGGTGACGGCATCGACGCGATGATCGTCTGCGAGGAACTGCACCAGGCCGGGGCCTCGGGTGGCTTGTTCGCCTCGTTGTTCACCTGCGGTATCGCGGTGCCGCACATGATCGCCGCGGGCAATCCCGACCAGATCGAGCGGTGGGTGCGCCCGACGCTGGCGGGGGAGAAGATCGGTTCGCTGGCCATCACCGAGCCCGGCGGCGGTTCCGATGTCGGTCACCTCACCACCACCGCGCGCCGCGACGGCGATCACTACATCGTCAACGGAGCCAAGACCTACATCACCTCGGCCTGCCGCGCCGACTACGTGGTCACCGCCGTCCGCACGGGTGGGCCCGGCTCGCAAGGGATTTCGCTGCTGGTGGTGGAGAAGGGCACACCGGGCTTCACCGTGAGCCGCAAGCTGGACAAGATGGGCTGGCGCGCCTCCGACACCGCCGAACTGTCCTACGTGGACGTCCGGGTGCCCGCCGAGAACCTGGTCGGCGCGGAGAACTCCGGCTTCTTCCAGATCGCGGGCGCGTTCGTCAGCGAGCGGGTCGGCCTTGCGGTGCAGGCGTATTCGAGCGCGCAGCGCTGTCTCGATCTCACTTTGGAGTGGGTGCGCAGCCGGGAAACCTTCGGGCGCCCGCTGATCAGCAGGCAGGCCGTGCAGAACACGGTTACCGAGATGGCGCGGCGCATCGATGTCGCCCGCGTCTACACCCGGGATGTGGCCCAGCGCAGCGCGAACGGCGAGACCGACCTGATCGCCGAGGTCTGCTTCGCCAAGAACACCGCCGTCGAGGCGGGCGAATGGGTGGCCAACCAGGCGGTCCAGCTGTTCGGCGGCCTCGGCTACATGCGCGAATCCGAGATCGAACGCCAATACCGCGATATGCGCATCCTCGGCATCGGCGGTGGCACCACCGAAATCCTGACCGGCCTTGCCGCCAAACGATTGGGGTACCAGTCTTGACCACCCTGCGCAGCACGTTGGATACCGCGTCGCCGGATTACGCGGCCGCGGCGGAAGCCATGACCGCCAAACTCACCGAGGTGGAGGGGGAGTTCGCCAAGGCGATCGCGGGTGGCGGGCCGGAGAAGCTGGCTCGGCATCGCAAGCGCGGCAAGCTGACCGCGCGCGAGCGGATCGAGCTGCTCGTCGACGAGGACTCGCCGTTCCTGGAGCTGTGCCCGCTGGCGGGGTGGGGCAGCGAGTTCCACGTCGGCGCGAGCACCATCGCGGGCATCGGGATCGTGGAGGGCGTCGAATGCATGATCGTCGCGCCCGACCCGACCGTGCGCGGCGGCACGTCCAACCCGTGGACACTGCGAAAGACGTTGCGGATCAACGACATCGTGCGGGAGAACCGGTTGCCGGTGATCTCGCTGGTGGAGTCCGGCGGCGCGGACCTGCCGACGCAGAAGGAAGTCTTCGTGCCCGGCGGTCGCATGTTCCGCGACCTCACCCGCGCCTCGGCGGCCGGAATCCCTACCATCGCACTGGTTTTCGGTAACTCGACCGCGGGCGGGGCCTACATCCCCGGCATGTCCGATCACGTGGTGATGATCAAGGAGCGCTCCAAGGTGTTCCTCGGCGGCCCACCGCTGGTCAAGATGGCGACCGGGGAGGAGTCCGACGACGAATCGCTCGGCGGTGCCGATATGCACGCCCGCGTCTCGGGTCTGGCCGACTACTACGCGATCGACGAGCAGGACGCGATCCGGCTCGGCCGCGCCATCGTCCGCAGGCTGAACTGGCGCAAGCAGGGCCCGGCCCCGCGCCCGGCGGTGCTCGAGCCGCGGTACGACCCCGAGGATCTGCTCGGCATCGTGCCCTCGGATCTGAAGATCCCGTTCGACCCGCGCGAGGTGATCGCGCGCATCGTGGACGGCTCCGATTTCGACGAGTTCAAACCGCTGTACGGCAGCAGCCTGGTCACCGGCTGGGCGGAGCTGCACGGCTATCCGATCGGCATCCTGGCCAACGCGCGGGGCGTGCTGTTCTCCGAGGAATCGCAGAAGGCCACCCAGTTCATCCAGCTGGCGAACAAGTCCGACACGCCACTGCTGTTCCTGCACAACACCACCGGCTACATGGTCGGCAAGGAGTACGAGCAGAAGGGCATCATCAAGCACGGCGCGATGATGATCAACGCGGTCTCCAATTCGACGGTGCCGCATATCTCGGTGCTGATGGGCGCCTCCTACGGCGCCGGGCACTACGGCATGTGCGGGCGCGCCTACGACCCGCGGTTCGTTTTCGCCTGGCCCAGTGCGAAATCCGCCGTGATGGGCGGCGCGCAGCTGGCCGGCGTCATCTCGATCGTGGGCCGGGCCGCGGCCGAGGCCAAGGGCCAGCCGTTCAACGAGGAGGCCGACGCCGGGATGCGCGCCATGGTCGAGGCGCAGATCGAGGCCGAGTCGCTGGCCATGTTCATGTCCGGTCGGCTCTACGACGACGGCGTCATCGATCCGCGCGATACCCGCACCGTGTTGGGAATGTCCTTGTCGGCCATTCACAATGCCCCGATCAAGGGCGCCGACGGCTTCGGCGTCTTCCGAATGTGAGGGATCAGATGCCAATCTCGAGTGTCCTGGTTGCCAATCGGGGTGAGATCGCCCGCCGCGTGTTCGCCACCTGCCGGCGTACCGGTCTGAGCACCGTCGCGGTCTATTCGGACGCCGACGCGGCCGCCCCGCATGTGGCGGAGGCGGATTCGGCGGTCCGGCTGCCCGGCAACACACCGGCCGAAACCTACCTGCGCGGTGATCTGATCATCGCGGCGGCGCTGTCCGCGGGCGCCGACGCCGTGCACCCCGGATACGGATTCCTGTCCGAGAACGCCGATTTCGCGAAGGCGGTGCTCGCGGCCGGGCTGACTTGGATCGGCCCGCCGGTCGAGGCGATCGAGCAGATGGGCTCCAAGGTCGCCTCGAAGAAGATGATGGACGCCGCGGGCGTCCCCGTGCTCGCCGAGCTGGACCCGGCCGAGGTCACCGCGGACCACCTGCCGGTCCTGATCAAGGCGTCCGCGGGCGGCGGCGGGCGCGGCATGCGCGTGGTCCGCAGTCTGGCCGAGTTGACCCCGCAGCTCGAAGGGGCGCGGCGCGAGGCCGAGTCGGCCTTCGGCGATCCGACGGTGTTCTGCGAGCGGTACCTCGAAACCGGCAGGCATATCGAGGTGCAGGTGATGGCCGATACGCACGGCACCATCTGGGCGGTCGGCGAGCGCGAATGCTCCATCCAGCGCAGGCATCAGAAGGTCGTCGAGGAGGCGCCCTCGCCGCTGGTCGAGCGCACCGAAGGGATGCGCGAACGGCTGTTCGAGGCGGCGCGGCTGGCCGCGGGCGCGATCGGCTACACCGGCGCGGGCACGGTGGAATTCCTCGCCGACGAGCGCGGCGAATTCTTCTTCCTCGAGATGAATACCCGGCTGCAGGTGGAGCATCCGGTCACCGAGTGCACCACCGGCCTGGATCTGGTTCGCCTGCAACTCGACGTGGCCGACGGTGCCGCGCTGCCGTCGGAACCGCCTGCGATGCACGGGCATTCGATCGAGGTCCGGCTCTATGCCGAGGATCCGGCGCAGGACTGGCAGCCGCAGAGCGGTACCGTGCACCGGCTCGACATCCCGCTGGTGCGTACCGAATTCGATCTGCTCGACCGGCCGGGTATCCGGCTGGACACCGGTGTGGTGGACGGTTCGGTCGTCGGCGTGCACTACGACCCGATGCTGGCCAAGGTCATCTCCTACGCCGAAACCCGCGACGAGGCGGCGCGGCTGCTGGCGACCGCACTGCACCGGGCGCAGATCCACGGCCTGGTGACCAACCGCGACCTGCTGGTCCGGGTGCTGCGCCACCCGGCCTTCCTCGCCGGTGACACCGATACCGCGTTCTTCGGCACGCACGGATTGGACACGCTGGCAGCGCCTTTGGTGTCCGCAGCCGACGAGGCGCTGTCGCTGGTCGCGGCCGCGCTCGCCGACGCCGCGGCGAACCGCGCCGCCGCGCGGGCCGGCGGCGGACTGCCCAGCGGCTGGCGCAACCTGCCGTCGCAGTCGACGCACAAGCTGTTCGAGAGCCGTACCAGCGGCACACACGATATCGGCTACCGCTACACCCGCGGGGTGGTCGCGGTGGACGGCTACGAGGGGCTCGAACTCGTCGAGTCGGGCGCCGACCGCGTGGTGCTCGCGGTGCCGGGCGAAAGAGGCCCGGTCCGTCGGCATTTCGCCGTCGCCCGGTACGGCGATCTGGTGTGCGTGGACTCGCCGCTCGGGCCGGTCAGCGCGCGCAGACTGCCGCGTTTCAGCGATCCGGCCGACCAGGTGGCCACCGGCTCCCTGCTCGCCCCCATGCCCGGCAGCGTGATCCGGCTCGGCGCCGAGGTCGGCAGCCGGGTCGAACAGGGTCAGCCCATCCTGTGGCTGGAGGCGATGAAGATGGAGCACACCATCGCCGCCCCCGCCGCCGGCGTGCTCAGCGCCGTCAACGTCACCGTCGGCCAGCAGGTCGACGTGGGCGCCGTCCTTGCCGTCGTCGATCCCGCCGAGAGCAACGAAAACCAGGAGTCGTGAATGAGTTTCGTCGAGACTGAAGAACAGCAGGCGCTACGGACGGCTGTTGCCGCGCTGGCCGCGAAGTACAACTATCGCGACTACGTGCTGCCGAAAGCTCGCGCCAACGAGCCGCTCACCGAATTGTGGGACGAGGCAGGCAAACTCGGCTTCCTCGGGGTGAATCTGCCGGAGGAGTACGGCGGCGGTGGCGCGGGACTCTACGAGCTGGCGCTGGTGATGGAGGAGCTGTCCGCGCAGGGCGCGGGACTGCTCCTGATGGTGGTCTCCCCGGCCATCTGCGGCACCATCATCACCAAGTACGGCACCGACGAGCAGAAGCAGACCTGGCTGCCCAAACTCGGTGACGGCAGCGGCAAAATGGTGTTCGGCATCACCGAGCCGGACGCGGGTTCCAATTCGCACCAGATCACCACCACCGCGCGCCGCGACGGCGAGGAGTGGATCCTCAACGGCCGCAAGATCTTCATCTCCGGGGTGGATCAGGCCGAGGCCGTGCTGATCGTGTCGCGCACCGAGGATCACAAGACCGGCAAGCTCAAGCCCGCGCTGTTCATCGTGCCGACCGATGCCGAAGGCTTCCACAAGACGCCGCAGGAAATGGACATCATCGAGCCGGATCATCAGTTCACGCTGTTCCTCGATGACGTGCGGCTGCCGGCGAACGCGCTGGTGGGCAAGGAGGACGCCGCGCTGATGCAGTTGTTCGCCGGTCTCAATCCGGAGCGGGTGATGGGTGCCGCGATGGCGATCGGCCTGGGTCGCTACGCCATCGATCGTGCGGTGGAGTACGCCAAGGAGCGCACGGTGTGGAAGACGCCGATCGGTGCGCACCAAGGCATCTCGCATCCGCTGGCGCAGGTGAAGATCGAGCTGGAGCTGGCCAAGCTGATGATGCGCAAGGCCGCCACGCTCTACGACCTCGGCGACGAGATGGGTGCCGCCGAGGCGGCGAACATGGCGAAATACGCTGCGGCCGAGGCGAGTATCAAGGCGCTGGATCAGGCCATCCAGACCCACGGCGGCGCGGGCCTGACCAAGGAGTACGGCCTGGCCGCGATGCTGGCCGCCGCGCGCATCGGCCGGATCGCCCCGGTCAGCCGGGAAATGGTGCTGAACTTCGTCGCGCAGTACTCGCTCGGCCTGCCCAAGTCCTACTGACCACGTCCGCCCGCCGGGGTGCCGAGCGCGGTACCCCGGCGGGGCGACAGGAGACTCGATGACCGAGACATCCACCGCGCCCTACGTCCGCTACGACGTCGCGGACGGTTTCGCGACGCTCACGCTGGATTCGCCGCACAACCGCAACGCGCTGTCGTCGAAGTTGGTGGCCGAACTCTTGCAGGGCCTCGATGCGGCCGCGGCCGACGACAAGGTGCGCGGCATCGTCCTGGCCCACACCGGCAACACGTTCTGTGCGGGCGCCGACCTGTCCGAGGCCAGTAACGCCGATCCGGCGGTGGCCGCCGACGAGCGCACCCGCGTGATGATCGGCGTGCTGCGCCGTCTCATCGCCACGCCCAAGCCGGTGATCGCGCAGATCGACGGCAACGTGCGAGCCGGCGGGATGGGCATCGTCGCGGCCTGCGATATCGCGGTGGCCGGGCCGACGAGCAGTTTCGCACTCACCGAGGTGCGCATCGGGCTGGCCCCGTTCATGATTTCGCTCACCCTGCTGCCGCGCCTGAGCTCGCGTGCGGCGTCGCGCTACTTCCTGACCGGGGAGAAGTTCGATGCCGCGGTGGCCGAGCAGATCGGGTTGATCAGCACCGCCGCGGCCGATCCGGTGGCCGAGGTGGCGCGTCTGCGCGCAGAGCTGCGCAAAGGCTCGCCGCAGGGGCTGGCCGAGAGCAAGCGGCTGGTCAACGCGGCCATGCTGGCCGAGTTCGACACCTCGGCCGAGGAACTCGCGCAACGTTCGGCGAGCTTCTTCGGCACCCCCGAGGTGCACGAGGGCATGCTGGCCTTCCTGCAGCGCCGTCCCGCGAGCTGGGCAGAATAGCCCTCATGGCGACACCCCACGAACCCAAGCAGGACCGCAGCCGAGCCACCCGGCAGCGCCTGCTGGAGGCGACCATCGACTGCCTGGCCGAAACGGGCTGGGCGGCGGCGACGGTCGCGGTGGTCGCCGAGCGGGCGGGGGTGTCCCGGGGCGCGGCCCAGCATCACTTCCCCACCAGGGAGGACCTGATCACCGCCGCGCTCGAGTACATGTTCGACACCCGGACCCAGCAGGCCAAGGACGAGGCGGTGGCCATGGCCGAGGTGGCCAGCGGGGTCGGTCGCACCGAGGCGGTGGTCGCCGGGCTGGTCGAGTCGTACACCAGCCCGCTGTTCAAGGCGGCGTTGCAGGTGTGGACGCACGCGGCCGCCGATCCGGCGCTGCGGGAGCGAATCGTCCCGCTGGAAGCCAAGTTCGGCCGGATCTCGCACCGGCGCGCGGTGGAGGCGCTCGGGGTGGACGACTCCGATCCGGTCACCCATCACCTGGTGCAGGCCACGCTGGACATGGCGCGCGGGCTCGGCCTGGCCGACGTGCTCACCGACGACTCCGCGCGGCGCAAGGACATCGTGCAGCAGTGGGCGGCGACGCTGCACGAGGCGCTGCACGCCCGAGGCTGAGATCAGTTGTCCGCCTGCGGTTCCCGGGGCTCGGCGGGCGATGCTTCGGTCGGGTCGCCAGCTGGGCGAACGTGCTCGAACCATCGAGCCGCCTCTTCGGCGGTGAGCGCCCGCTCCAGCACGAGATCCGCGGGTACGAACGGGAAGTAGCGGCCCGCGGGCCAGTGGCGCTCGTACGGCGGCGGATCGAGCACCAGCACCCGGGCCCCGCCGAGCACCGGGATATCCGCGGGCGTGCCCTCGTTCCATATCCAATCACCTTCGGGTGCAACGAGATTGAACGCGCCGACGGTGGGCGCCTGCCCCTCGGCGTCGCGGCACATCGCCGCCGCCTCGGCCGACGGGCGCGCGCCGGGCAGGTGCTGATCACCGAGCAGCACGTCGGCGAGCAGGGTGTGCAACTGGAAGTTGTCGGCGATCCCGGTCATCCGCAGCAGGTAGCCGGTGCGGGTCTCGCGGTGCAGGGCCACCAGGGGTTCGTCGTCGAGCAGCGCCAGCATGTAGGCCAGCTCCTTGAACCAGCGCCCCGAGAGCTCGGCGAGGTCGCCGTGGCGCTGCGCCAGGATCTGACAACCCTCGGGCCCGAACAACTTTCGCACCCGCTGATGCTGCAGCATCGCCAGCGCGGGCGAGACCCACTGGGACAGCGTCCACCACCCCATCAGCGGCTCCAGCCCGAACCGGTCGAGCCACGTGTAGTCGGCGTCGGTCGTGTCCGGGTCGGGCGGCTCGGTGCCCATGCCGTCGCGCCACTGCTCGGCGAATTGCCGGGCGTAGCCGAGGGATTTGGCCAGATTGGCGAGGATCACGGGCGCGCACTCCACCGCGTCGTCCGCGGTGGTCACGTACGCGCCCACCATGTTCGCGATCTGTGGCCGCGCCCCGGGCGGCACATGGTCGAGCAGAGGGGCGAGCGCTTTGCAGCCGCGCACGATGATCTCGGCGCCCGCCCCGTCCAGCGAGGCCATGAGTTCCTCTTGCGCGAGCCGGGTCTGCTCGGGTTCGCGCGCCGACAGCGCCTGCATGAAAGCGCCGACGGCAGTGAAGAAACGGTCGTCGCCCGAACTCATGACACCACCTCGCCGGCGCTCGGTTCCGTCGGGCGTGCGGCGCGCTGCCGCCCGGTTGGTTCACTGCGTTCGTTCACGGCTGCACGCTATTGACTGCCACGGTGCCTTGTCGACCCCCATAGTCAGGGGCAACGCCGTGTGTTTCACCGGCTTTCGCGGGTCTGTGCGGCCGGGTACCGGTGCGTGCCGAGCGCGGTCGTCGGCGCACCTGAACTGATCCGCGCGCAACCGTCCTTGCTTGCCTTAGGGTCTGGCGTATGGACAGTGCGGAGTACGGCGGGCTGGAGCAAACCCTCGGTCAGCCGATTGCCGGTAGCGCGCCCGCCGAATGGGGCTTCCAGAACCGTACCGACCTGCTCACCCTGGCCGACGGCGACCGGATGGTCCTGCAGCGCTACCGCGATCCCGACGATGCCGAGCGCAGGTTGCGGATCATGCACACGCTGCTGGAGCCCGCCGCCAAACGGGGCATCACCATCCCGCGCATCCGCCGCTTCGATCTCGACGCCGATCCCGCCTGGATCGTCTTCGACGCGCTGCCCGGCGTGCCCGTCCCGGCCAGCGCCGCGATCGGTCCGGACAGTGCCCGTTTCCCGGCCATCGCGCGGGAGATGGGCCTGCTGCTCGCGGCGTTTCGCCGCCTGCCCACCGCGGGCCTGCAACTCGACGACCTCTGGGCCACCCCGACCCGGCTCGTCCAGCAGGCGAGCGGCTGGGCCGCCCGGCTCGAACCCGAGCTGTCCGGCCCGCAGCGCGCGAACCTGGACCAGGTTCTGAAGGCCTATCCCGCGCTGTTCGCCGAGCGCCGCACGGTGCTCGCGCACGGCGATTTCACCCCGGTCAATATCCTCACCGACGGCGAAACCATCACGGGCCTGCTCGATTTCGAGTCCGTCCGGCTCGCCGACCCGCTCTTCGATCCCGCGTGGTGGGCCTGGTCGGTCGGTTTCGCGGGCGCCGAGGTGCTGGCACCCGCCTGGCCCGGATTCCTCGAGGCCGCGAAATTCGACCCCGCCGAACCCGAGCTGGCCGAGCGCGTGCGCGCCCTGCAGATCCTGCGGATGCTCGAATTGCTCACCACCCAGAGCGATCTCAGCCCGAAGATCCGAGATGCGGTGTACGGCAAGCTGGTCGCCGAGCTGTAGCGCGTTTACTGCGCCGGGTCGGTGGCAGCCAGCCATTCGGCGAAGGTCGGGCCTGCGAGGGTGGCGTGTGCGCCGGCCAGCAGTCCGCCGTTCTCGAAAGTCTCGCGATCCGGGTTGGCCGGGTCGCTGGACTCGATGATCCGAGCGGGCGCACCGCGCCGGGCGGCGAGCAGCCGGGCCGCGCCCGCCATGGTCTCGGGCCGCGGGCCCGCGATCTCGGGGATCGGTGCCCCGGCCGTCTCGGGCGCGGGAGCGACCGCCAGATCCACCAGCGCTTCGGCGACGGTGCGCGCGGCGACCAACTGGGTGCGCATGTTCGCGAGGTAAGCGACATCACCCTGGGTGCCCCACTGGGTCATCACCTCGACCAGCTCGTGGAATTGGGCGGCGCGCAGAATCTGCACCGGCAGTGGCCCCGCGGCGAGCGCGCGCTCGTGCGCCAGCTTGGCCGCGTTGTATCCGCCGGTGGCGTTGTCGATGCCGATGATGGAGACGACCACCAGCCGCTCGACTCCGGCCTGCCGGCCCGCCTCGTGCAGGTTTCGCGCTGCGGCGGTGAAGAACTCGGTCGCGATGTCCTTGTCCGCAGACGGCGTGCTGGACGCGTCGATGACCACCTGCACGCCGGCCAGCGCCGCGGCGAGCCCCGCCCCGGTCTCGATGTCCACGCCGTCTTTCCGGGAAAAGGCCACCACCTCATGGCCCTGCTCGTTCAGCACGTCCACCACGTGCCGTCCCAGCCGACCCGTCGCCCCGGCCACCGCGATCTTCTTCGTCATCGTTGCACTCCTCTGTGTTGCTGCGCGTTCTGCCGCGTTCACAGAGAGGACGAACCAGCCCATCCGAGTGTGACATCGGGTCGGCATGCGCGGATCCGCACCGGGCGGGGGACCGGTGCGGATCGGGCGGACTAGCGGGTGACGGTGAGGTCGTACAGGGTTACGCCGTCCACCTCGGTGGCGGTGTAGTTGTCCTTGACCCACTGCGTGATCTGATTGCTGGTGGATTGTCCGCCGTCGCCGGGGCCGCCTTCGCGTTCGCCGCGATTGCTGCCGAGGAAATAGTGGATCTTCCCTTCTGCCACATACTGTTTGAACTGATCGAGGGTGGGTGAGGGGTCACTGCCGTTGAAGCCGCCGATGGGCATCACCGGTAGTTCGGTGGCGAGCTGGAAGCCCGCCGCGCTGTTGGAGCCGATGGCGGCCGCCACCCAGGTGTAGGTGCTGCCGTTCTGCTCCAGCAGGGCGACGACCTTGTCGCTGGGTTTGCTCGCGCCGAGCAGTCCGCCCGCCGGGCCGCCCGGCATTTCGCGGCCCTGACCAGTTGCCGGTGCGGGGCCGTCCGGCATGCCCTGACGTCCGGGACCTTGCCCGCCGGCACCGTTCGGCATCCGGCCACCGGGCATGCCCTCACCCCACGGACCGGGACCGAACATCCCGAAACGGCCGACGTTCGGGCCCGCCGACGGGATCGAGCCCTCGTGCGCGGTCGCGATGGTGTCGACCGCGTACGCGGCCGGCCCGGCCAGACCGGTGAACGCGATGGTGAGCGCGGAGACGACGGCCAGCTTGCGCCGCGCGGGCACGAGCGCGACGAGCGTCGCGAGGATGCCGGCGACGAGCACGGTCCAACGCAGCCAGGGCTGCCAGTGGACGCTGCGAGACAACAGCATCCATGCCGTCGCGGTGGTCAGCCCGACCGCGAGTGCGAGCATCAGCCGCACCTGCAGTCGCTGCCGTTCCCGCCACAGCAGTACCGCGCCCGCACCGGCCAGCGCCGCCACCGCGGGCGCCAGTGCCACCGTGTAGTACTGGTGGAAGATCCCGGCCATGAAGCTGAAGGTCAGTCCGGTCGCCAATAACCAACCGCCCCACAGGATCAGCCCGGCCCGCTGCCGATCGGTCCGGGCAGCCTTGCCGCGCAACAGGATTCCGGCCACGAGGGCGACCAGCGCGGCGGGGATCAGCCACGCGATCTGACCGCCCTGCGCGGGCTCGAACATCCGGGTGATGCCGGGGCTGCCCCACATGCCGCCGCCACCGGTCGGCAGGTCGGCGCCACCCATGCCGACGCTGCCGCGCTCGTTGCCGTTCAGCCTGCCGAGCCCGTTGTAGCCGAGGGTGAGTTCGAGAATCGAATTGTTCTGTGACCCACCGATCCACGGCCGCGACGAGGCGGGCCACAGCTCGACGGCCAGCAGCCACCAGCCCGCGGCCGCCACCATGGCGGCCCCGGCGGCCAGCAGTTGCAGCACCCGCTTGCCGAGTTTCGGCGGTCCGGCGATCAGGTAGGTCAGCGCGAGCGGCGGCACCACCAGCAGCACCTGTAACTGCTTGGTGAGAAAACCGAACCCGACGAACACGCCGGTGAGCACCAGCCAGCGCCATCGGCCGTCCTCCACCGCACGGGTGATCGCCCACGCGGCGGCCACCATCAGGAACACCAGCAGCGCGTCCGGATTGTTGAACCGGAACATCAGCGCGGCAACGGGAGTCACCGCGAGCGCCAGCCCGGCGAGCAGACCGGCGGCGGGGCCGAACGGCCTGCGCACGGTCGCCCAGACCAGGGCGACACTCGCCACGCCGAGCAGCACCTCCGGTACCAGGATGCTCCAGCTGTTCAGGCCGAAGGCGCGCACCGACAGCTCCATCAACCACAGCGACGCGGGCGGTTTGTCCACGGTGATCGAGTTCGCCGCATCCGAGGAGCCGAAGAAGAACGCCTTCCAGGACACCGAACCGGCTTGTACCGCAGCGGAATAGAACGAGTTGGCCCAGCCATTGGCGCTCAGGTTGCACAGGTAGGCGATGCCCGTGCCGAGCAGTAGTGCGGCCAACGCCGGTAATTCCCAGCGGTTCCCGCGCTTCTTCGGAGGTTGCTCGGGTGCCGCGGTCGGCGGCGCCAGCGTCGCCGTCATCGTGTTCCCCCCTCGACCGTCGCGCCGGGTGCGTCGCTCGTCTCGGGCCGCACCGTCACCGCTGTCCGGGACGCGCGGTCGGGTGTGTTCCGGAAGACCCAGCGCAACCCGACGAAGCGCAGAATGGTCGCCACCAGGTTCGCCACGACGAGCACGAACAACTCCAGATGCACCGGCGCGTCCGGCGCCCAATGGTGCAGCGTGAACAGCGACCCGCTGGTCAGGGCCAGCCCGATGCCGAAGATCACCAGTCCCTGGAACTGATGCGAGACCACACCGGTCGACCCGCGCACGCCGAACGTGAAGGCCCGGTTGGCCGCGGTGTTCGCGACGGCGGTGATCAGCAGTGCGAGGAAGTTGGCCACCTGCGCGCCGGTAAACGATTGCAGCGCAACGTAAAGCAGGAGATAGGCGAGCGTGCTGAGTACGCCGACGATGGCGAAGCGCACCAGCTGGCCGACCATGCCGAGCGGCACGCCGGGCACCAGTGGCTCGCGTCCCACCGCGCGGCGCAGCTCGTCCATCGGCAGCGCGCCGGTGGCCAGGGCCCGGCCGAGCCGGCCGATGCCGAGCAGATCCTTGCGCGCGGTGTCCAGGATGTCGACCCGGCTGTCCGGGTCGTCGATCCAGTCCACCGGCACCTCGTGGATGCGCAATCCGGCCCGCTCGGCGAGCACCAGCAATTCGGTGTCGAAGAACCATTCACCGTCGCGCACCAGCGGCAGCAGCCGGCGCGCCACCTCGGTGCGCATCGCCTTGAAACCGCACTGTGCGTCCGAAAAGTGTGCTTGCAGTGACGCTTTCAGTAATAGGTTGTAGCAGCGCGAGATGAATTCCCGCTTCGGTCCGCGCACCACCCGCGACGACGCGCTCAGCCGGGTGCCGATCGCCAGATCGGAATGCCCGGTGATCAGCGGCGCGACCAGCGGCAGCAACGCGTTGAGATCGGTGGACAGGTCGACGTCCATGTACGCGACCACCTGGGCGTCGGAGTGTTCCCACACCGCGCGCAGCGCCCGCCCTCGGCCCTTGGCGTCCAGGTGCACCACCCGCACGCCGTCCAGCTCGTCCGCGAGCAGGCGCGCCACCTCGAGGGTGGCGTCGGTGCTCGCGTTGTCGGCGACCGTGATCCGCGCCGTGAAGGGGAACCCCTCGCGCAGATACGCGTGCAGCCTGCGCACACAGACGCCGAGGTCGGTTTCTTCGTTGTAGACCGGGATCACCACATCGAGCACGGGTGTCCCGCTTTTCTCGGCTCTTTCCGCAGCCGCGACGGTCACAGTCTCGGTCATGGTGACCACCCTCGACGGTCACGCTGCCACGGAGCTGGGCCTCAGCTGTGAGGTTGCTGGGGGCTGGAAGCGGTACGCGACCCACTCGGCGTAGCGTACGGTCGAAGTATCGGGGCCGTTCAGGTCCTGCGAGCAAAGGACCACGCTTGTCCGACAAGTCTCCGCGCAGCTCGATGTCGAAGAAATCCGGAAAGTCGCTCAAGGAGAAGCGAGCCGACAAGAAGTCGAAGGCCGCCGCTGATCCGACCATCCTCGACCCGAAGAAGCGTTGATCGCCCGCTGAGCGAGGCCGTCCGATATCCTCGCTCAGCGATCCGTCCGACTCCGCCGCAGGGTGCGCCCGAACGATGTCGGCCCAGGTCAGATGAGTGCCCGCGCTTCGTTTGCGGGCACCTGCGACGCACCTCGACCACGTAGCAACCCCAGTGCCGCCACCGCACCGAGCAACGCGACCGCACCGCTCACCGCCAGGGTCGCTTGCACGCCCGCCGCGGCCGCGATCCGGATCGCCTCGTCGAGGGCCGCCTGCGTCTGCACGGGTGCCAGGTGCACCAGCGTCGCGGACTGCCCGCCCGCCACCGCCCGCGCCGCGACCTGCGGCTCCGGTACGTCGTGCGCGGCGAGCACGTCGCCTGCGCGCGCCGTGAACACGCTGCCGAGCGTCGCTATCCCGAAGGTGAAACTGAGCTGCTGCGCGGTATTGAGTGAGCCCGTCGCCATGCCCGCCCGCTGCCACGGCACCGCCGCCATGGCCGCCGAACTCAGTGTGGCGGTGGCCAGGCCGACGCCGAGACCGACCACCAGGAATCCGGGAAGCAATGCGACCCAACCGGATTCGCCGTCCACCAGCAGCGCGCCGAGGACACCGCCGAGTCCGGTCGCGCCAAGCCCGCCCGCGATGATCGGACCGCGACGCTCGCCGTGCAGGAACCGGCCGATGCTGCCGGAAACCAGAAAAGCCATGACCGACAACGGAAGTCCGACCGCCCCGGCCTGGACCGCGCTGAGCCCGAGCACCGACTGCAACCAGATCTGGGAGTACATCAGCGCGCCGAAAGCGCCGAAGAACAACGCGCCCGCGGCGATCAGCACGCCGAGGAACGAGCGGTCCCGCAGCAATGCCAGGTCGAGCATCGGTTGCGCCGAGACCCGTTCGACCATCAGGAACACGGCCAGCGCCGCCGCGCCGAGCAGCAGCAAGCCCCAGGCGAGCGGGTCGGACCAGCCGTGCGCACCGGCTCGGATCAGCGCGTAGGTGGCCGCCGCCGCGCTGACGGTGAACGTCGCCATGCCTGGCAGGTCGACGCGGCCGCGCTGGGCCCGTTCCGGTTCGGTGAGCACCCAGCCGGTGAGCGCGATGGCCACCGCGCTCACCGGCAGGTTGACGAAGAAGATCCACCGCCAGGACGCGAGGTCGGTGAGCAGCCCGCCGATGATCGGCCCGATGGCGCTGGACGCGCCCGCGACCGAACCCCAGACGCCGTAGGCGACGCCTCGGTCCCGCCCGTCGTACGCGTCGTTCAACAGCGCGAAGGTGGTGCACGCCATGGCGGTCGCGCCGACGCCCTGTGCCACGCGCGCCGCCACCAGCACGGCCGGATTCGGCGCGATCCCGCAGAGCAGGGAGGCGGCGGCGAAGACGATCGAGCCGATCAGGTAGGTGCGCCGGTGCCTGGCCAGGTCCGCGATCGAGCCCGCCCCGAGCATCAGCGCCGCCATCGCGAGGGCGTAGCCGTCGACGACCCATTGCAGTGCGCTGAACGATGCGTCCAGGTCGTTTCGTATGTCCGGTAGCGCGACGTTCACGATGGTGACGTCGATCAGCAGCATGAAGGTGCCCAGACACACCGTCAGCAGCGGCAGCCATTTCCGCAAAGCCGTTGTCCTCTCTGGGGTTTCGGGGGGAGGTGAGACGGCGTCGAGTATTCGCAGCGAGCCGATGTCCGGTCGCCTCGTCGCGGAGGGGGCGTAGATTTCCTCCTTGTGGCCGCGCCGTTGGTAGAAAAAAGTGCCCTCATGGACGAGATGGACGCGCAGATCGTGCACGCGCTCCAGTTCGATCCCCGGGTTCCGTTCAATCGGCTGGCCGCCGAGCTCGGCGTCGCCGAACAGACCGTCGCCCGCCGCTACCGCCGGTTGCGGCGGGACGGGGTGGTGCGGGTGATCGGTGCCGTCGACCCCCGCGCGCTCGGCGAGAACGACTGGATCATCCGGGTGCGCTGCCGTCCGGACGGCGCCCGGCAGGTGGCGGAGGCGCTGGCGCGCCGCGACGACGCGGCCTGGGTGAGCATCGCCGCGGCGGGGGCCGAGGTGTCGTTCTCGCTGCACCCGCGCAGCGCGCAGGAACGGGACGAACTGCTGGTCCAGCGGTTGCAGCGGTCCGCGCCGGTGCACGACATCACGGCCGCGATGGTATTGCACCGATTCGTCGGTCCGGATGTGATCGATTGGCGCGGCAGGCAATTCGCCCGGAGCGCGGCCGACGCCGCCGATGCGGAAGACCTCGACGCCGACCTGCGGTTACGTGCGGAGGATCTCGCCCTGGTCGAGCTGTTGTCCAGGGACGGGCGCACCGGCTACTCGGCGCTGGCCCGGGCCACCGGCCTGACGACCGGGCGGGTGATGCGCCGGATCGCCGCCCTGCAGGCGGCGAACATTCTCTACTTCGATCTCGATATCGCCCCTGCCGCACTGGGCCCGAGCCTGTCGGCCTTCCTGTGGTTGCGCGTCGCGCCCGCGCGGCTCGACGCCGTCGGCCGCGCCCTCATCGAGCATCCCGAAACCGATTATGCGGCAGCGGTTACCGGGCCGTTCAACCTCTACGCGGTGCTCACCGCGGCGACCGCCGATGACCTGTACCGCTATGTCACGACGAAGATGGCGGCCCTGGACGGTGTGCACAGTTTCGAGCTCACCCCGGTGCTGGAGCGCTGCAAACAGGCGGGTGCCCGGATCACGGCGGGCCTGCTCACGCCACCGGCCCCGGTGCCGCCCCGCGTGCCGCGGAACCGAAGGGCTACAACGTGATTCCGCACCGCTCGGCGGCCCAGTAGGTATGGCGGACTCGCAGGTCCTCGCGGGCCGAGCACACTCGGCACCGGGTCGAAGGCGCTGGCAGCCACGCCGATCGGCACGCGGACGCTGGATGCCACGGACGATGATGTTCGCAGTCGCGCCCGGGTTGGTCCCGCGGCTCGAGCGAGGTCGACGCACCGACGATGGCATCGGTACCGCTGGTAGCAGGTAGCATCCGGAATCGTGATGCGCAGCGGGCGAAAACTGGACGAGGTGCCGCGCAAGCGCGTCGACGCTCGCACGGAGCGGTGGCGCGAACACCGGCTGAAGGTGCGCGCGGAGTTCGTGGACGCCGCCTTCCGCGCGCTGGACAAGTTCGGTCCGGACGTCAGCATGGGCGACATCGCCAAGGAGGCGGGCGCCGCGAAACCCAAGCTGTACCGGCATTTCGAGGACAAGACCGATCTCTACAACGCGATCGTCGACCGGGTCCGCGACATGCTGTGGGAGCAGATCCTCGCCAGTTTCGACCTGACCAACGATTCGGCGCGCGAACTCGTGCGCCGGGGCGCCGCGGAGTATGTGCTCGTGGTGTCGGAGCACCCGAACGTCTTCCGGTTCATGCTGCACAGCCATTTCGCGCAGCAGTCCGACGATTCCGAACGGGCGTTGCAATCGGCCCGGCAGTCGGCCAAGCGCGCCGCCGATCTGTTCGCCGGGCTGCTCGCGGAGAAGTCGGTCGAGGTCGACGGGGTGGAATTGGTCATCTATTCGATCTTCGGCGCGGTCGCCTCGGCCACCGATTGGTGGCTCGGCGCGAATCGGCTGTCGACCCAGGCCATGCCGATCGAAAAGTTCGTCGCCTATCTCGCGGAAACCATTTCCGCGCTGACCGAAGCGAATGCCCGGCTCAACGGCATCGCCATCGACGCCGATCTGCCCCTGCATCTCGCATTCGCGAGCGAATAAGGTCCGTCGCAACCACGCGAACCACGGTGTTCTCGCTGAACCGCTTCGTCGAGGTCAGCTGCGTTTGCGACACCCTTATTGTCGCAGCACCCACCGACAGGAATGGGGTCAGTCGGAGTGCAGACGCCAGAGCGGCGACACCGGTCCGTGGCCCGCGCCGAGGTCGTAGGACGCGGCGAGGCAGCGGTAGGTCCACTCCTTGGCGAACTCCACGGCCTCGGGCACCGAGTAGCCGTTGGCCAGCGCGCAGGCGATCGCGGCCGCCAGGGTGTCGCCACCGCCGTGATCGTTGCCGGTGCTGATCCGCGGCGCGGTGAACTCCAGGAAGTCGGCGCCGTCGAACAGCAGGTCGGTGCTGTATTCGGACGAGCGCAGGTGCCCGCCCTTCACGATCGCCCACTGCGGGCCCAGCTTGTGCAGCGCCACCGCGGCCTGCCGGGCCGTGGCGTCGTCGGTCACCTCGATGCCGGTGATCAGCCGCACCTCGTCGAGGTTCGGGGTGACCACCGTGGCCAGCGGAATCAGCGTGTTGCGCACCGCGTCCAGCGCTTCCTCGTGCAGCAGCGGATCGCCGTGCATGGAGGCCGCGACCGGATCGACGATCAGCGGGATGGTGCCGTTGCGGCCGATGCCCACCTCGGCGCAGACCGCCGCGACGGCGTCGATGATCGCGGTCGAGGCCAGCATGCCGGTCTTGACCGCGCCGATCCCGATATCGGTCGCCACGGCGCGCACCTGGCCGGCCACGATATGCGGCGGGATCTCGTGGAAGTCGCTGACTCCCACCGAGTTCTGCACGGTCACCGCCGCGACCGCCACGCAGGCGTGCACGCCGCACAGTGCCATGGTGCGGGTATCGGCTTGGATCCCGGCGCCGCCGCCGGAGTCGGTGCCCGCGATGGTGAGCACCCGGACGGGAGTCTCGCCCCCGGGGGTCAGTGGCAACAGCTTCACGAGACAAACCCTACGGCCGCCGGGGCGGGTCGTGGTGACCAACCGGCCACCCGGCACGGATATCTCAAATGAAAACCATTATCATTAAGCGATGACCACCTCACCCCAGCCCGACCTGCTTCCCGTCACCGTGTTGTCCGGCTTCCTCGGTGCGGGCAAGACCACGCTGCTCAACCACATCCTCGCCAACCGGGAAGGCCGCCGGGTGGCGGTCATCGTCAACGACATGAGTGAGGTCAACATCGACGCGGCGCTCGTCGCGGGGCAAGGGCATATGCGCCGCGCGGCGGAGCCGGTCGACGCGGGGTGGGGGTCGGGCGACGGGTGGGCCCGCACCGAGGAGAAACTGGTCGAGCTGACCAACGGGTGCATCTGCTGCACCCTGCGCGAGGACCTCATCGAGGCGGTGGGCCGGCTCGCCCGCGAAGGCCGGTTCGATCAGCTCGTCATCGAATCCACGGGCATCTCCGAACCGATGCCGGTGGCCGCGACCTTCGACTGGGAATTCGAGGACGGTTTCAAGCTCGGCGATATCGCGCGGCTGGACACCATGGTGACCGTGGTCGACGCGTCCACCTTCCTGCCCGAGGTGGCCCGCGGACAGGCGCTGGCCGACCGGAATCTGCAAGCGGGCGAGGGCGACGCGCGCACCATCGCCGACCTGCTGGTCGATCAGGTGGAATTCGCCGACGTGCTGCTGGTGAACAAGACCGACCTGGTCGGCGACGCCACGGTCGGACGGGTGGAAGCGACGGTGCGCAAACTCAATCCGCGCGCGCACGTGCTGCGGACGAGCAACGGTGTCGTCGCGCTGGACGAGGTGCTCGGGACCGGCCGCTACAACCCGGTGGTCGCGGCCGAGTCCGACGGCTGGGCGGAGGAACTCGCGGGTGGGCACACACCCGAGACCGAGGAGTACGGCATCCGCAGCCTGACCTATACCGCCGACCGCCCGTTTCATCCGCAGCGGCTGTCCGCGGCGCTGGGCGCACTGCGAGGATTGTTGCGCAGCAAGGGTTTCTGCTGGATCGCCAGTCGCCCGACACTGGCCGCCATCTGGTCCCAGGCCGGGCCCAACCTGGTCTTCGAGCCCGCGGCGTGGTGGTCGTCGCTGGAGGTGCCCGCGGGACAGGAGATCGTCTTCATCGGCGTCGATCTGGATCGTGAGCGGGTGCGCGCGCTACTGGACGATGCCCTGCTCGATGATGCGGAATTCGCTGCGGGACCGGCGGTTTGGGCGAGCTATCCCGATCCGTTCCCGGCCTGGGGCGCACTGCACGAACATCTGTGAACGACGGCGACCCACGCCCGGTGCGGGGCGTGGGTCGCGGGGCCGGCTGCGGCAGCGGGGCCGCGGCATGGTGGCCGGACCTCAGTTGGAGATGCCGGGGGCCTGGCGCAGATAGGTGGTGTCGGTGAGCTGCTCGAGCATGAAGGCGGCGATATCGGCGCGGGCGATCTTCAGCGACAGTCCGCGCTCGTCGGCCGGGAACCCGCGCCGGAAGGCGCCGGTGCGCGGGCCGTCGGTGAAGGCGCTCGGCCGCACGATGGTCCAGTCCAGGTCGCTGGCCCGCACGTAGGCCTCCTGCTGCACGTGATCGGCGAAGGCCTGGCGCAGCAGCAGCCCGAACATGACGTACTTCCAGAGGAAGTTCAGGTTGGCTTTGCTGTCGCCGACGCCGAGCGTGGTCTGCACGATCAGCCGCTTCACCCCGGTCCGGTTCATCGCCTCGAGCACCGCGCGGGTGCCCTCGGCGCGGATCACACCCTTGCGGCCCGCGCCGAGCGAGACCAGCACCGCGTCCTGGCCGGCCACCGCTCGCTGCACCGAATGTGAGTCCAGCACATCACCTTCCACGATATCGAGCCGCTCGTGCCGCTGCGTGAGGCCGGCCGCGCTCCGGGTGAACGCGGTGACCTGATGTCCCTCGGCGAGTGCCTGCTCGACGACCAGCCGACCGACGGTGCTGGTGGCTCCGAAGACTGCGATTTTCATGGTTTTCTCTTCCTGTCGAAAGCTGTTGTGCTGTTGCTGGATCAAGTACAACAGCGCACAGCGAGACGAACCATGGCTGGGAATCTCGATGACATAAGAGACAGTCTCAGGACCGATGCGCTCAGCGATACTGCGCGAAGAACCCGGCGATCTCGCCCGACATCAGCTCGGGGGCGACATGGTGCAGGTAGTGCGTGTACACGTCGTGGGTCTTCCAGGACACGATATTGCTGTGATCGCGCTCGGCGAAGCGCCGGATGCCGTGGAAATCCCCCTTCGAACCGGACAGCGACAGCGGCACCGTGATCGGCTCGGCGTTGTGCTCGGCCCGCGCCTTCTCGAAGTAGTGCCGGATCGCGGAACCCGCTGTGCCGGTGAGCCAATGGATCGCGATGTTGGTGAGCACGAACTCGTCGTCCAGATCCGGGCCGAGCAGCTGGCTGTTCCAGCCGACCAGCCCGGCCGGTGAATCCATCAGCGCGTGCGCCAGCGTCTGCGGCTGCTGGGACTGCAGGATGTTGAACCCCATCTTGTTCTTGGCGAACCAGTCCAGCGTGGCCAGCGACTGCGCCTCGTCCTCGGTGAGATCGGCCAACTCGGCCGGGTCGCCGGACGGGAACGAGTAGACCTGGGAAACCTGCACGGCGACAACGTGTTCGGGGTCGACACGACCGAGTTCGGGGGAGATCTGGGCGCCGCCGTCGTTGCCGACCGCGCCGTACTTGTCGTATCCGAGGCGCCGCATCAGCTCGGCCCACGCCTTGGCGATCCGGGTGTCGTGCCAGCCGGCCGCCGTGGTCGGTCCGGAGAACCCGTAGCCCGGTACCGAGGGGATCACCAGATCGAAGCCGGCGGCGGTGAGCGGCTCGATGACGCCGAGGAATTCGACGAAGGTGCCCGGCCAGCCGTGGCTGAGGATCAGTGGAAAAGCGTTGTCCTGCTTCGACTTCACGTGCAGGAAGTGGATGTTCTGGCCATCGATCTCGGTGGTGAACTGCGGGTAGGCGTTCAGCTTCGCCTCGACCGCGCGCCAGTCGAACCCGTCGCGCCAGTAGTTCACCAGGTGGCGGACCCGCTCGACGCTCACCCCGTAGGTCTCGCCCGAGCCGGGGATCTGGTCGGCCCACCGGGTGCGGGCCAGTCGGGCCTGCAGGTCGTCCAGCTCGGCCTGGTCGATGTTGATGCGGAAGGGGGTGATGGCGGTCATCTGATCTCCTAGTGAAACGGAATGCTCTGTTCTGTTTGAACCGTAACAGAACGGATCATTCCGTTTCAAGTGTTATCCTGAAATCATGCCGAAAACATCCGATACCCCAGCTCAGAAGGGCTTGCCCGGGCGCAAGGCGCAGGCCGCCCGCAACGACGGGATCATCCTGGCGGCCGCGCGTGCGGTGTTCCTGGCCGATGCCAACGCGCCGATCGCGGCCGTCGCCGAACGCGCGGGCGTGGGGATCAGCGCGCTGTATCGCCGCTACCCGAGCAAAGAGGTGCTGCTGCGCACGCTGTGCCACGAGGGCCTGCGCCGGTACAACCTGGAAGCCGATGCGGCGCTGGAAGATCCGGACGGCTGGCAGGCGCTGGTCGGCTTCCTGGAGCGGGTCGTCGACGCCGATGTGCACTCGCTGACCGTGCATCTCGCGGGTACCTTCACCCCGGACGAATCGATGCTGCCCGACGTGCTGCACGCGGGTGAGGTGAACACCGAACTGGTGCGTCGCGCCCGTGGCACCGGAAAGCTGCGTCCCGATGTCACCGCCGAGGATCTGGGCCTGGTCCTCGAATCGTGCGCCGCCATTTCGATGCCCGATCCGGCGCGTACCGCGCAGTTGCGCCGCCGGGTGCTCGCCATGCTGATCGCGGGTCTGACCGTCGAGGGTGACCTGCCGGGCCCGCCACCGGCGCCGGGCGAGTTCGCCTGGCGCTGGGAACGGCGGTGAACCGCCGCACGAGACCGGTGAGTTCCGCCCCCCGGCTCGGTCTGCACTGGTAGGAATACCGCACCAGGCTGCGAAAGGACCCGCCATGAACTGGACGCTCGAGGTCGTGATCGTTCCCGTATCGGACGTCGACCGAGCCAAGGAATTCTACGAGCAGAAACTCGGATTCGTCGTGGACCACGACACGGCGTTCGGCGACGAGATGCGCATGGTCCAGCTCACGCCGCCGGGCTCCGGCTGCTCCATCGTGATCGGCTCGGGTTCCTTCACGACGATGGCACCCGGCTCGCTGCAAGGCTTGCAGCTGGTGGTCCCCGATATCCGGAAAGCCCACGCCGAGTTGACCGCTCGCGGCGTCGAGGTCGGCGAGGTGCAGGTGCTCGGCGAGAACCCGCGGCCGATGCCCGACCCGCTCGACAATGTCGGCTTCGTGTTCTTCACCGACCCGGACGGCAACGGCTGGGCCGTGCAGCAGATCTCCAGCCGCGCCTGAACTCTAGCCGCGCGGCGCCAGCAACAGCGTCTGGGTGCTGCGTCCGAGTGGGCCTTTCTCGTCGTACAGCGCGGATTCGGCGAGGCCGATGCCGTGCGGCTGCGGGTAGGTGGCCGCATCGAGGCACACCCATTCCCCCGCGGGCTGGCGATGCAGTGTGACGGTCAGGTCGGTGTTGATGAACAGGTACGCCGACCAGTCCAGTACGGAGCTGACGCCATTGCCCGAATCGGCGGCGGCCAGCGCGCGTTCCAGCGGACTCGGGTCGGTGCCCGCGACGATCGGGTACTTCAGCCGGATCCAGCAGATCGCCGGGCCGGGGTCGACGAAAGACCCTGTGATGAAACGGTATTCGATACCGGTGTGGAACCCGACCGGCTGATCGGAGGGGAAGGGCTCCGGAGTGGCGTGCGCCGGACCGGGACGCAGGCCCTGCGGCAGGATCCGTTCGGGCAGTTCGAGTTCCGGCTCGGCGCGTTTGAATCGCCACGCGTTGGCCTGCAGCATCGGACCGCGTTCGGTTGACAGCGTCGCTTCGATCAACTCGACGCTGCGGCCGGGTCGCGCGACGCGGGTCCGGACGGTCAGCGGCTCGAGCGGTACCGGGCCGAGAATCTCCACCGAGACCCGGCCGACCTGGAAGCCTTCGCGCGGCTCGCACCGCTCGATCGCGTGGCCGAGCAGGGCGGACGGCGGACCGGCGTGCTGCGCGTCCGGTGACCAGGGGCCGCGGGTCAGTTCGGTCGAGACGAACCGCTGCGGATCATCCGGATCGGGCACGTAGAAGGCGTCGCTCACGTCGTTGTCCGTCCTTCGGTTCGGCGGCATTGCTGGTTGTGCGTCGTCAACCGTTGTACAACGGCCGCCGCGCACCCGGGATTCCGGGCTCCGCCCGCCCGCCCGCCCGACCGCCTAGACCCGGCCGAAGGCCAGCGCGACGTTGTGCCCGCCGAACCCGAACGAATTGTTCAGCGCGTACTCGATCCGCTGGGCGCGCGGCGCGCCGGCCACGATATCCAGGTCGATCGCCGGGTCCTGGTGGTCGAGATTCAGGGTGGGCGGGACGATCTGATCCCGCAGCGTCAACAGGGTGACCAGCGATTCCAGCGCGCCGACCGCGCCGATCGAGTGGCCGAGTGCGGATTTGGGCGCATAGACCGAGGCCGCGGGGGCGACCGCGGCGATCGCGTTGGCCTCGGAGGCGTCGCCGATCGAGGTCGAGGTCGCGTGGGCATTGATGTGCTGGATGTCCGAAGCCTGCAGTCCCGCCGTCTGGATCGCCTTGCGCATCGCGCGGGCCGCGCCCACGCCCTCGGGTTCGGAAGCCACGATATGGAAGGAGTCGGAGGTGATGCCCGCACCGAGCACGCGCCCGTGGATCTCGGCGCCGCGCGCCCGTGCGTGCCGCTCCGATTCGAGCACCAGCAGCGCGCCCGCCTCACCGAAGACGAACCCGTCCCGGTCCCGGTCGAACGGCCGGGACGCCCGTTGCGGTTCGTCGTTGCGAGTGCTCATCGCGCGCATGATGGCGAAGCTGGCGATCGGCACCTCGTGGATATGCCCCTCCACTCCGCCCGCCACCACTACGTCGGCCTCGCCGGTCCGGATCAGGCGCCACGCGTTCGCGATCGCTTCCGAACCGGATGAGCAGGCCGATACGGGAGCGAAAACGCCTGCCTTGGCGCCGATTTCGAGGCCGACCGTGGCGGCGGGGCCGTTCGGCATCACCATCGGCACCGACAGCGGCGGCACCTTCCGGTAGCCGCCGCCGCGCATCGCGTCGACCGCGCCGATGAGCGCGTCCGCGCCGCCGAGCCCGGTGCCGATCGCGACGGCCAGCCGCTCGCCGTCCACCTCGGGCGCGCCCGCGCTGCGCCACACCGCGCGGCCCAGCACCAGGGCCAGTTGTTCGACGTAGGACAGTCGCCGCTGCTCGACCCTGGTCAGGTGGGCGCCGGGCGGTGTCGTCAACTTGCCGCCGATGCGCACCGGCAGGTCGTAATCGCGCACGAAATCGTCGGTCAGCTCGCCGATCCCGCTGTGCCCGAGCAGCAACTCGGACCAGGTCGTGTCCATGTCGCCGGCCAGCGAGGTGGTGGCCGCGTAGCCGGTGACGACGACGGAGTCCCGAGTTTCTGAAGCGATCGTTACAGTCACGATGTCATGAATACCTGTAGCAATCGCTACAGTCAACCCATGGCCCGGCCTCTGGATCACGTCAAACGTGCCGAACTGCTCGCCGCGGTGGTGCGCTACATCGCCGATCACGGTCTCGTCGACCTGTCCCTGCGGCCGCTCGCCGCCGAACTCGGCACCAGCTCGCGGATGCTGATCTACTACTTCGCCACCAAGGAAGAACTGCTGGTACAGGCCCTGGCGACGCAGCGGCCCGACCTCGTGGCGCTGTTCGCCGAGGTTGCCGACACGGCCGCGCTCCGCGCCCGGCTCTGGGATTTCTGGCAGACGAACGCCGCCGGGGCGGGTCGGATCAGTGTCCGGGTGATGTTGCAGGTGCTCGGCGCGGCCTGCGCGGCGCAGAGTCCCTATGCCGAGTACGCGAACGCGGCGATCGCGACCTTCGTCGCCGCCCTGGCCGACGGGCTGCGCGGTCTCGGGACGGTCGACGATCCGGAATTGGTTGCCACACTGCTTGTTTCGGGGCTGCGCGGCATTCTGCAAGACCGCCTCGTCACCGGCGACATCGACCGCACGGACCGCGCCGCGCGCCTGCTGATCGAACAGTCGCTCCCGCTGTCCTGAACCGGTGCCCGCGCGCACCACGGCGCGGTCACTCGCTGTTGCCGGAGGTCGGTGCTCGCAGGGCGGTGATCGCGGTGCCGAGTCGCAGTCGTACCGACCGGCCTTGCGTGCTCCGGTTAAGCTGGTCGGGCACCGTCAGGGTGCGACCGGTCCGCGGGAAGGGCACAGCCCACCTGATGTTGCGACGCTCGACGCACCCCCTCTTTTCCGGCCTGAGCCGCGGACACCAGGCGCTGACGGAAAGGAGGCCATCGTGCCCGTCCAACGTTTGTGCGACAACCCCGACCTCGAACATCTGCGCAAGCAGGCGAAAGCGCTGCGCAAAGCCGCCGAGGCGGGCGATCCCGCGGCGCTCGCGCTGTTCGCCGAGTTCCACCCGGATCCGGCCGCGCCGGTGAAACTGGCCGGGGCCCAGCTGGTCACGGCCCGGCGCTACGGTTTCGCGAGCTGGCCGAAGCTGAAGCAGCACATCGACGTCGTCGCGCACTACAGCCGTTCGCCGCACCAGGTCGAGACCCGCGCCGACCTGCCCGGGGAGTTTCTCCGGCTGGCCTGCCTCACCTACGGTGGCGACGCCCCCGCCCGAGTCGCGGCGGCGGAGGCTCTGCGCGGACGAGCGGCCGAGGCGAACGTCTACACCATGGCCGCCGGCGGTTCTTACGACGCGCTGCGCGCGCTGCTCGCCGCACAACCCGCGTCGGCCCGCGCGGACGGCGGGCCGTTCGACTGGCCGCCGCTGGTCTACCTCTGCTATGCCCGCCTCGCCGTGCCGGGGCGGGCCGTCGATACGGCGCGACTGCTGCTCGAACACGGGGCCGATCCGAACGCGGGCTTCCTCTGGGACGGGTTGCCCTCCCCCTTCACCGCTTTGACCGGGGCGCTGGGCGGCGGGGAGGAGGACCAGCCGAGGCATCCGCAGGGTCTGGCGCTGGCCCGGCTCCTGCTCGAGGCGGGTGCGAACGCCAACGACAGCCAGGCGCTGTACAACCTGGGACTCGCCGGGTCCTGGTCCGACGACACCGCGCACCTGGAGCTACTGCTGGAATTCGGCCTCGGCACGGGCGACGGCGGACCCTGGAAAGCACGGCTCGGACCGACCCTCGCCACGCCCGCGCAGCTGTTGCGTGACGAATTGGCGACCGCCGCCTTGCGCGGCGGGCCGCGGCGCACCCGATTGCTGCTCGACCACGGCGCCGAAATCGACGGCCGCGGTGCGCATCCGGCGTTCGGCGGCCGGACGCCCTACGAACTGGCCATGCTGAACGGACACCGCGAAGTGGCTGAAATGCTCAGGGCCGCAGGCGCTTCTGGCGTGCTCGACGCGCAGGACCAATTCGTCGCCGCCTGCCTGCGGGGCGACCGTGCCGCCGCGACGGCGGCGCCGGAACTGCTGGCCCGAGCCCTCGCCGACACTCCCGATCTGATCAATCGGGCTGCCGAGCACGGCCATCGCGCGGCGGTCCGGCTGCTCGTCGACCTCGGCTTCGACGTCAACCATCGGCGGCGCAGCACCCCGCTGCACGAGGCGGCGTGGAACGACGACGTGCCGATGGCCGAAACCCTTGTCGCCCTCGGGGCGGACCCCACGCTCGAGGACCTCGACCACGAGGCCACCCCGCTGGAGTTCGCCGAGTACGGCCAAAAAGAGTCTGCCGCAACATATCTGCGTACGCTGGCGGACCCGCCGACGGGCAATGATTGAGCTGGGACCCGGTGCTCCGGAGCGGTTCGAGTTACGCGACCAGACGGAGCCAAGCGGCCGCCAGGGCGGCGTGCCCGGCGGGGGTCGGGTGCACGCCGTCGGCGGCCCAGTACTCCGGGCCGGTCCGTGCGCCGAGTTCGGCGAACATGCCGTCGGCGGCGAGCAATCGTGCGTCGTAGGCGCGGGCGAGTTCGCGGACGACCTGGATCTTCGGGTCCAGGTCGACCCGCCACTTCCGGCGTACGGCGGCGTCGAGCCGCACGTGGCCTTTGTCGACGACGCCGCTGATCGCCAGCAGGAACGGCTCGATGAGAATCAGCCGCGCCCCCGCTTCGGCGAGCGGGGCGAGTAGCCGGTCGTACCCGGCGGCGAAGTCCTCCGCTGAGATCAGGTAGCCGTCGGGGTCGAGCGAGTGCCAGCCGACCTCGTTGATGCCCGCGAGGACGGACACCACATCGGGGTGCCGGTCGAGTACTTCGGCCTGCCAGTCGGTTTCGAGATCGGTGACCTTGGCTCCGGCCGCCGCCGTGTTCAGCCAGCGCACCGGCCGATCGGGGTGTCGCAGACCCCATTCGCCCGCGATGCGTAGCGGGTAGCCGTAGCCCAGACCGTCCGCGCTGTCGTCGCGCCGGGCGTCGGTGATCGAATCGCCGGTGAACAGCACCGTGTCGCCCGAGCGCAGGGTGATCGTCATGTGAACTCCTGAAAACTTTTGGGGTAGATCATGATTCGCGTGAGTTCACGCGGCGCTGAACCAGTGCGCGGCGGCGGACTCGAATGCCACGGCGTCGCGTTCGCCCGCCCACGCCACGAATCCGTCGGGGCGGATCAGTACTGCACCGACGCCGAGATCGTCGCGGGGCGTCGCGGCCACGTATCGAATCCGGTTCGATCAGGCGGCAATTGCCGTGCGCAGGCTCGGATCGGCACCGAAGTCGAGCAGGACGCCGCGTCCGTCATGGGTCAGGTCGCCCAAACGAGTGTCGTCGTCGAACCTGAAATCCGGTGCGCTGCGGCCGATCATCGGGTGGGTGCCGCCGAGGTCGTAGCGAATCGAGGCGCCCGAACTGCGTGCGAAACCGTAGGTCGTGCCGTCGGCGGTCGCGAGCAGATCCTGGATCACGCCGCGGAGCGCGCCGGCGATCGGGCCGGGTCGCAGGATCGCCGCCTGAGCGCGGGACCAGTCGAGCACTGCGGCTCCGATCGGATGCCGTTCCGTGGTGTAGGTGTCGAGCAGTCCTGTCGGTGCGGCGCCGTGCACGGTCGCCGCGAGCTTCCAGCCCAGATTCATCGCGTCGCCGATGCCGAGGTTGAGGCCCTGCCCGCCGAGCGGGGAGTGGATGTGCGCGGCGTCGCCTGCGAGCAGCACCCGCCCCTGCCGGTAGGTCGTCGCCTGCATCGCCCGATCGGTGAAGCTGGAGGCGAAGTGGACCGCGTCCAGCGTGACGTCGGTGCCGGAGACGCGGCGCAGCACTTCTTGCAGATGTTCGCGGGTCAGCCGCTGCGTGCGGTCGAACGCGCCGCCGTCGAAATCCATCATGCCGATGTGCCCGTTCGCGGCCAGCCGGAGATACACGCCCGTCTCCGTGCGGTTGATGATCCCCTCGTCCAACCGCTCCGCGTCGGCGATATCGGCGAGCGCGACGTAGCCGGTGAATTGTGGCTCGGTGACCGCGAATTCGAAACCCGCCAGCTTGCGCACCACACTGCGCCCGCCGTCGCAGCCGACCGCCCAGCGCGCGGCGTAGGTGCGCGCCCCGGCGTGCACGAGCACTTGCTCGTCGTTCTGTGCGATGGCGGAAACCGCTGTGCCACGCTGGATCTGCACACCGAGCGCGACGGCCCGCTCGGTCAGCACCGACTCGAGCGCGGCGAGGGTCACCATCATCGAGTGCAGCGCCGGGCTGGGCAGGTAGTAAGGCAGGTCCGCGAACTCGACCCGGGCCGCCTCGAGGACCAGGCCCGCGAAATGGCCGATATGGCGCGGTGTCAGATCTTCGTCGAAGCCCGTGCGGAGGTCGTCGGGCGCGCCGGTGGCTTTCCGCAGCGCGGGCAGCAGCCCGCGGCGATAGAAGGCCTCGGCCGAAGCGGCGGAAAGGCCCCGGCGGTCGAGTGGTTCGGCCCGCCACGGCGAGCCCGGGTCCGGTTCCCGCTCGAGCACCAGTACCGAACAGTGCGCCAGACCCAGCTCGCAGGCGAGCAGGAGGCCGACCGGGCCCGCTCCCACGATCACGACATCGAATTCGTCCATGCCTCGATGGTTTTCGAGCGCTCTTGCACCGCGCTGACGCAGAACTTGCGGCGCGCCTACGGGGTAAGTTCTCCCGCCGCCGGAAAAATCGGTTGGCCGTCCACCGCGACCGCTGCTACGTTTCCGGTGACCGTGCAAGTCCGAGGAGGTGGTACCCGTGAACGCAGTATCTACATGGGTGCTCCCCGCTGGGGTCACGGTCGGGCGATAGGTCGTCCGGGAGCGCCGCTGAACGCACTCCCGAAAGGCACGACCATGCACTTCACTTCCGAACAGCGCTTCGACGACGGCGTCCTCGAACGCGCCTTCACCCTCGGCGAGATCCCCGGCATCCTGTGGACGCCCGCAACCGCATCCGCCTCCGCGCCTGTGCCACTGATCCTGGTCGGGCACCCGGGCGGGCTGCCCGGCATGTACCCCCGGCTGGTGGGCCGGGCCCGGCACGCCGCGGCCGACGGCTACGCCTCGGTCACCATCGAACTCCCCGGCGGCGGCGACCGGCCTCGCTCGGCCGCCGCCGAGCAGGCCCGCGCCGACCTGCGGCGAGCCATCGAAGCGGGCGGTCCGGTCGACGACGAGATCGTCGCCCGGCTGATCCTCCCGCTGGTGGAACAAGCCGTCCCGGAATGGCAAGCCACCATGGATGCCGCTCTCGCGCTGCCCGAGATCGACGGACCGGTCGGGTACTCGGGCGGGCCGATCGGCATCGGCATCCGGTTGGCGCGGGTCGACCCGCGGATCGCGGCGGCCCTGCTGTTCGCCGGAAGTTTCGTGCCGCGCAGCATGTTCGAGGAAGCCGGGCAGGTCACCATCCCGCTGCTGGTACTGCTGCAATGGGACGACGAAGGCAACGATCGGCAGCTGGCGCTGGATCTGTTCGACGCCTTCGGCACCAAGGAGAAGACGCTGCACGCCAATATGGGCGGACACACCGGAGTCCCGCACTTCGAAGGTGACTCGGGCAGCAGGTTTTTCGCGCGGCATCTGAAGTAGGGGCCGCACCGGCAAGGGGACCAACCCTGGAACACCCTTGCCGGCAACGCCGGAAACGATCGGCAGGCTCGAGCCTGCCGATCGTTCTCGGTCTCAGTGCGAGATCATCGGGTGAGCAGCGAGCGCAGCCCGGTGATGGTGTCGCGGCGCTCGTAGGCGATCCAGGCGAAGATCGCCGACAGCACCAGCGGGAAGGGCGCGTACGTCGGCATATCCGTCAGGAAGACGTTGGTGGCGGCGGCCAGCAGGGTGAGGATGGACAGACCGGCCGCGGCAAGCCCGCTCAGGTAGCGCACGAGCAGGCCGATACCGCCGGCGACTTCGCAGACGCCGATGAAGTACATGAGCCACGGCGAGCCGAGACCGGCTTCCCGCATGGCCACCGTGTTCTCCTCGGGAACCATGTTCAGCAGCTTCGGCAGGCCCGAGGCCACGATGAAGAACAGGCCCAGCACGATCTGCAGTCCCCACAGGACGCGGTTGCGGACCTTGCCGGGGCGGACGGTGGTGGTGGCGGCGGTGGCGGAGATGGCGGTCATGGTCTTTCCTTCTGGGTTGGTCGCGCTGTCGGGTAGCGCGTTCACCTGAGAAGACGGGGACCCCGAAAAGAATTAATCGGTCGCGTCCCAAGATTTTCTGCCGGGTTGTTGGGGGTCTTGGTTCGGGGCCATCGCTGCCACCGGCTTGCGCATACGTATACGTCTACATATATTGGTGGTGTTGCTCGTCTCGGAGTTCTCGAAGATGTACTAGCGCAAGAGGAATGGCCATGACTGAATCGCTCTATTCCGTAACCACGATGCCCTCGCAGCGGCGTCCCGGCTGCCCGTTCGACCCGCCGACCGAGCTGCTCGAGGCTCATCGACACGGCCCGATCAGCCGCTATACCTTCCCCGGCGGCGAACCGGGCTGGCTGGTCACCGGATACGACCTGGTCAGGACGATTTTGGCGGATCCCCGGTTCAGTTCGCGCAAGGAGCTCATGCGGCACCCGACCATCGACTATTCGGGTTTCGAGTTCCCGACCGCGGCCCCCGGTGAGTTCCTGCTCATGGACGAGCCGCAGCACGGGCGCTATCGGAAACCGCTGGTGGCCAAGTTCACCGCTCGGCGCATGCGGCTGCTCACCGAACGCATCGAGCAGATCACCGCCGACCACCTCGATGCCATGGAAAAGGCCGGGCCGCCAACGGATCTGGTCGCCGCGTTCGCCAAACCCATTCCCGCCATGATGATTTGTGAACTGCTCGGCGTGCCCTATGCGGACCGGGACTCGTTCCAGGACAACGTCGAGTCGTTCATGAACGGCGAGACAAGCGATGAGGACCAGATAACGGCGGTCACCGCGACCTACGACTACCTCACCGGCCTGGTGGCCGCCAAGCGCGCGAAACCCACCGACGACATTCTCAGCGACCTCACCGACAGCGATCTGACCGACGAGGAACTGCGGGGGATGGCCCTCATCCTGCTGGCGGCCGGATTCGACACCACCGCGAACATGCTGGCGCTGGGCACTTTCGCGCTGCTGCGCCATCCCGGGCAGCTCGCCGCACTGCGCGCCGATCCCTCGCTCACCGACCAGGCCGTGGAAGAGCTGTTGCGGTATCTCAGCGTCGCCAAGACCTTTATGCGCACTGCGCTGGAGGATGTCGAGGTGGGCGGTCAGACAATCGAAGCGGGGCAGGTGATCATCGCCTCGTACCACACTGCCAATCGCGACCCCGAGCACTTCGCCGACCCGCACTCGCTCGATCTGCACCGACCGGCCACGGCGCACCTGGCTTTCGGCCACGGCTCCCACCTGTGCCTGGGGGCGCAACTCGCCCGGGTCGAAATGCGCGTCGCGTTCCCCGCCCTGATGAACAGATTCCCGACCCTGCGTCTGGCCGTACCCGCCGAAGAAGTCGCTTTGCGTCCGGAGACCGCCGATATCTACGGAGTCAAGAGCCTCCCCGTCGCCTGGGACGTTTGACGTCGGCTCCATTCCGCCGGGGACGACCTCGGCGAACAGCCGTGCACCCCGGGCGATCGTCCACCTCCGCGCGACGAGATCCACACTGTCCATGGGTTTCTCGCGTCTGTCAGGACGGCGCACGAGCTGGGCCGGCCTGGGAGGCGGGCCGGCTCAGCGGTCGACTGTACCGGTGAGGCCGCCGATCCGGGTACCGGCATGGTCGGCGGCGGTGACCGTGCAGAGGATGCCGTCGTTCGGGACCATCCAGTAGTCGAGATGGCTGTTCTTGGAAAGGATTTCGCTCAGGCGCTGTTTGCAGAAGCCCCAGGCGTCCAGGCCCCCGGACGGGTGCCGAGGGAGAGCGCCGAACTCTGCCCTGAGGATCACTTCGCCGTAGTGCGGCTCGGAACACGACTTCAGGTGTACCGCTTCGTCGAAACGAGCGCTGTAGTCCCAGCAGTCGCCGACCTGGAGATACGTATGATCCCGCGACCCGCCGTCGTTGTAGTACAGCCCTACCGCAACGACCACGAAGAGGAGTGCGGCGCCGAATGCGGCGACAGCGATCCGATTACGCACGTCGAGATCTCCAGTTGTCCACTACGCCAACCGCAATGGCGTGTGTACCAGTCGTATCACAGAACGGCGCACCGGCGCACAGTCGATTTCACCCTGCGGGTCTGTCGCGGAGGACGGCGGTCAGCAGGGCCGCGGCCGCGGCGATGGCCGCGGTAACGGCGAACGCGGTGCCGTACGCGTGCGCGAGCTGCGATGCGGTGGGTTGGCCGGAGTCGCCGGTCGCGGTGGTGATGGCGAGTAGTCCGGCCAGCCCCAGCGCACCGCCGATTTGGCGGGTGGTGTTGATCAGCCCGCCGGCCAACCCGGTGTGTTCGGCGAGGACGCCGGTGGTGGCGCGGGCGGTCAGCAGGACGAACGCGATGCCTTGTCCGGTGCCGATGAGTAGCGACGGGGCAGCGATGTCGGTCAGGAATCGTCCGTCGACGGGGGTGCGCGCAAGCCAGGCCAGCCCGGCCGCGAGCAGTGCCAGTGCGGTGGTCAGCAGGGCGCGGGTATTGAGATATCGAGTCAGTCTCGGGGTGATCGTGGAGGCGGCTGTGATCATGATCGCCAGCGGCAGTTGGGTGAGGCCGGCTCGGATCGGTGTGTAGCCGAGCACCTTCTGCTGATAGAGCGGGAGGAAGAAGAACAGTCCCAGCCACACCGCGCCGAGCAGTGTCATGACGATGTTCGCGGTCAGTATCCCGCTGATGCGCAGGAGCGCGGGCGCGATGAGCGGCTGCGCTAGCTTCCGCTGTGATCCGGCGAAGAGGATGAGCAGTAATACCGCCGCGATCAGTGGGACGGTGACGCGGGGCGCGGTCCAGCCGTACTGTCCGCCGACCGAGAGCGCGTAGGTGAGTGCGGCGAGGCCGCCGGTCACGAATGCCGCGCCCCACAGGTCGATCCGGCCGCCCGCCGGAAGGTCGGCGGGCACCAGCCATATCGTGGCGGCCAGCACCGCGATCGCTACCGGTGCGCCGATGAGAAACACCGCGCGCCAGCCGAAGACGCCGGACAAGAGGCCGCCCGACAGCACCCCGGCGACGCCGCCGATGCCCGATACCGCGCCCCACACCCCGATGGCCCGCGCGCGGCCCGCGCCTGCGGGAAACAAGGTCAGCACCAAGGCGAGTGCGGTCGGGGCGAGCAGTGCCGCGCCCACCCCCTGTCCGACTCTCGCCGCGAGCAGGACCGCGGCGGTGGGGGCGAGCCCCGCCGCGATCGAGGTGGCCGCGAAAATCGCTGTGCCGGTGAGAAATACCCGCCGCCGTCCGAATACGTCGCCGATTCGACCGCCCAGAATCAGCAGGGCCCCGAAGACGAGTACGTAGCCGTTGACGACCCAGGAGAGCCCGACCGGTGACAGTTCGAGCCCGTGTCCGATGTCCGGCAGGGCGATATTGACGATCGAGGTGGTCAGCACGACCAGGAACTGCGCGGTGGCCAGGACGGTGAGCCCGATCCATGCCCGAGTCGACGCCGTGGGGGTTCGGGTGACGGAGTACATGATCAGTCCGCGATCCAGGAGCCGTGGATACCGCCGGGCACGTGCCGGGGCAGCTCGACGGCCGCGACCGGCGGCGCGGTGAAGTCGCGAGCGTCGAGGATCAGCAGCTCCGACGCCTTGCCTGCGCGGTCGCCGACCAGCGTGAGCAGGTAGCCGTCGTCTTCGCCGGTGGCATCGGCGGCGGGGACGAAAACGGCTTCCCCGGGGATGCGGCCCGCACCGGTCGGGGCCAGCACGCGTGCGCCGGTATCGTTGTCGTACTTGATGATTCCGACGCCGTCATATCCGGAGCCGGGGTAGGCGACCGCGTAGCTGTAGCGGTTGCGGCGCCCGAGGTAGTCGAGGTTGATGGTCGGGAACTCGGTGACCAGCGAGTCCATCATTTCCTCGCGTGCGGTGCCCTGCCCCGGATCGAGGACCCAGCGGTACTGCAGAGCCCCGGCGACCGGGTCGGTCTGGTATCCGGGTGCGCCGGTCCACCACTTCCACGATGTCTCCCAGGCCGACCGATCCAGCCGGGGGCCTTCCACGACGACCCGCCCGGCCTCGTCCTCGTAGGCATTCGAAACATGCAGCATCGCACCGGGTTCCACGTCGAACCAGCGCACCGGGCCGGTGCCGGTGCGGGGCAGGATACCCATGCGCGCCTGGTAGGCGTCGTCCCACCGGTAAGGGATGCCGGAGGTTTCGGCGGGGTTGAACGTCACCGACAGGTCCAGCCACACCGCGTAGTGCTCGGTGATCGCGAAGTCGTGCATCAGCGACGGGCCCGCCCCCTCGACCACCTGCTGGTGGCGGATGTCGCCGTCGGCCGAGGCGATGTAGTAGATCAGATGCGGCGCGACGGGGGAATAGGCGAAGAAATGCAGTTCACCGGTGACCGGGTCCACCTTCGGGTGCGCGGTCATCGCGGTTTTCAGCTTGCCGCCGAAGTCGTAGGCGCCCACCGTATCCAGCTCCGGGGTCACCTCGAACGGCAGGTTCGACTCCTGCAGCGCCAGGATGCGGCCGGCGTGCTCGATGATGTGGGTGCCCGCCACGCTGGCGGTCAAATCGATGCTGCCGTCCTCGCGAATATAGGGCGCACCGACGAGGGCGGGCGTCTTCACCCACCGGTTGCGATACCACTCGGCCTGACCGTCACGCAGCCGCAGGCCATGCAGCATGCCCGCGCCCTTGAACCAATGTTTCGGGGTGTCACCGGGTTTCGGGTTGTGACCGTTGCGGAAGTAGCGGCCGTTCAGTTCGGTGGGGATGGTCCCGCGCACCGTCAGGTTGTGCGCGGTCACCTCGTCCGGCACGGGCTGGTAGTGGCCGGTCAGATAGGGCTTGGCCAGTGTGGTGTCGCTGTTCATCGGATTACCTCGTGATGTGCTCGAGCGGCAGCGACGCGTTCCGAGAACGCGTCCATACCAGGGGTTTTCGTCGTCCGGTCGCCGAACTATCCGGCAGTGCCCTCGATGTGCGCCTTCAGCAGTTCCAGTCCGGGCTGGACCTGCGCCGGGTCCTCGACCGGGTGTGGGCCGGGCGGCTCGGTGTCGGGGATCAGCCGCTGAAAAACCCTGCAGAACAAGGTCGTTCCGTCGCCGAGGTCGAAGGTGGTGAAGGTGGCGATGGCGTGCATCGCCGGTGCCGGGGTGCCGTCGTCGAGGATGTCGCGGCCGACCACGGTCCAGAGTTTGCCGGGAACCCGCGCCACCACGGTGTATTCCTTCGGCTTCTCGTTCAATTCCGGAAAGATGTACTCGAGCAGCACATCCCCGAGTTCGGCGGGGACTCCTTCGGTGCCGCGTCGCACCTCGGTTCCCGATGCGAACGGCAGCCACTTCGGCAGATTCGACCAGGTCGTCGCCCAGTCGTAGACGACTTGCGCGGGACGTTCGACGACGATGCGGTTCTCGACGAACCGGATGTTCAGGTTGTCCGGGATCTGCGGTACGTACAGGTCAGACATGTCTCTCCTGAGTAGGTAGGCCGCTATCCGGCGTGGTGGGCGCCGGTCATCAGGGCGGCGAGGTCTTCGGGGTGCAGGAACGACGGCGGTGGTGGCGGGCCCCAGCTGAACAGGCCCTGGGCGCCTTCGAAGACTTCCGGGGTCCAGAGTTGGTCGTCGATGATCGAGTCCATGTCGGAGTAGTACTCGGAGAAGTTGCCCGCGGGATCTTTGAGGTACCAGAAGAAGTTCGAGCCCGCGTGGTGGCGTCCGAGTCCCCAGATGTGTCGTTCCGGATGACCCTCGAGCATGGCGGTGGCGCCGCGGCCGACATCGTCGATGTCGTCGAGCTGCCACGAAGTGTGGTGCAGGAAGTTGACCGGCGCGTTGAGCACCAGCACGTTGTGGTGATCGGTCGAACAGCGCAGGAACGCGCCTTCGCCCTTGATCTCGTCGGAGAGCTTGAAACCCAGACCGTCGACGAAGAAGCGGCGAGTGGCCGCGTAGTCCACCGAGCCCAGGACCGCGTGGCCGAGCTTGCGCGGACGGATCGGATCCGCGCGCAGTACACCGGGGGCGCGGGTGCCCTGGCGTTCGATACGGCCGGGCCCGTTGTACGGGGTCGCCGGTGTGACGGCCTGGGTTATGCGGTTCGAAATCCGAACTGCGGCCCGGAAATTGGCGACCGGCTCGGTGGTGGTCACGGAGTCGGCGGTGCGTTCCACCGGCAGGCCGAGCTTGTGCAGACGGGCGGCGACCACGTCGAGATCGCCGGAATCGTCTGCACCGATGACGATTTCGGCCAGCCGTCGAGACGATGCGCGGATGAGCCGGAGCTGGTCGCCGCCGTCGCGGGTGGACAGCCAGCCGTCCGGTCGGGGTACGAGCCCGAATTCGGTGTAGTAGTCGCGGGTCGCGGCCGGATCGGGTACGCCGATGGTGACCGACGACAGTCGGTGTAAGGCCATTGTGTCTCCAGGGGATTCGGTGTGCTCTTACTGCCCGGCGACGATCAGGTGGCGCATCTCGCCGACACCGCGCACGTAACTGACCAGTTCGTCGCCGGGCGCGAGGTACCGCTGCGGGGTGCGGCCGAACCCTACGCCGGCGGGGGTGCCGGTGAAGAGGACGTCGCCGGGCAGCAGCGGCGTGATCGCCGAGAGCCGCGCGATCAGCTCGGGCACCGGGAAGATCATGTCGGACGTCCGGCCCTTCTGCATCTGCTCACCGTTGATCAGGCAGCCCAGTTCCAGATCGTCGGGGTCGTCGAACTCGTCCGGGGTGACCAGCACCGGACCGATCGGCCCGAAGCCCGGAAAGGACTTACCCATGCTGAACTGCGCCGCCGGGCCGACCCGCTGCCGGACGCGTTCGGAAATGTCCTGTCCCACAGTGACTCCCGCGACGTATTGCCACGCGTCCGCGGCGGCGACGTGATGTGCCCGGCGGCCGAGCACCACAACCAGTTCGACCTCCCAGTCCACCTTGCCCGGCACCAGCGTGACCGTTCCGTAGGGATCAGCCAGCGAGGTCACGAACTTGGTGAATACCGGTGGCTCCTCGGGCACCCCGAGCGACGACTCCGCGGCGTGCTCGGCGTAATTGAGGCCGATGGCGAACAGCTGCCGGGGATTTCGGGCCGGATTGCCGAATTCCGTCGCCGGAAAGTCCGATAGCTGGGTGCCCTCGGCAGTGACGGTGGAGCAGAACTCGAGCAGTTCGTCCCAGTGCTCGTAGGCGTCCTGGGTATTGGGACCGAACCACCCACCGCTGGCGCGGGCGATGTCGATGACGGTGTCGGACGCGGTGATCAGCGACAGCCGATCCGAAATGGTGGCGAAACGCATGGTGCGGACTCCTGAACAAAAGAGGTGAACGGTTCGGCAGGATCAACGAGGCGTCGGCGCGGGATCGCCGTGCGTGGTCGCGGACCGGTAGTCGGTGTAGGTGTAGGGGTTGTCGAGGACTTTGGTCTCGGGGATCTCCGGGTTCATGCCCGCGCGCCAAGCCTGTTCTCCGAGTTCGGCGCGCAGGTAGTCGACCGTCGCCTGCGCCGCACGACGCGCACCGGCCAGGTCGACACCGACCAGCCGGTGGTCGCGTTTCACGATCCGGCCGTCGACCAGGACCGTGTCGACGTCAGCCCGCTGCGCGTGCAGGACGACGTGTCCGTGCGGGTTGAGCAGCGGCGCCATCGCCGGTGAAGCGTCGTTGCGGACGAGCACGAGGTCGGCCTTCTTGCCGACCTGCACGCTGCCGATCTGGTCGTCGCGCCCGATCGCTCGTGCGCCGCCCCGGGTTGCCCACTCGACGACCTGCTCGGCATGCAGCGAGGCATGGGTGACGGTCTCACCCCGCGCGTGCGCCGCCTGATGCTCGGCCGCGCGGTCGGCGCCCAGCGTCGTGCGCATGGCGGAGAACAGGTCGCCGCTGCAGAGCACACAGCTGTCCAGCGACAGCGACACGGGAATTCCGTGCGCGCGCAGGGCGGCCGTGGCGGGATAACCCTGCCCGGCACTCTGCTCGCTCTCCGTGGACACCGACACCGAGCCGCCGCTCGCCGCGATGCGGTCGTAGGAGTCCGCCGACAGCGTCGAGGCGTGCACGTACACCGTCCTGGCCTCGGCGTAGCCGTGCTCGTGGATCAGTCGCACGGCGTCGTCGCCGGTCGCGCCCCAGACTCCGGCGTGCGTGGTCACGGCCAAATCCAACTCGCGGGCGACCTCGAATGCCTGCTGCTCGGGAAAGCTCGGATCGCCGGTGACGTCGAAGGCGATCTGGAAGCCCTCGAGATCGCCGGCGCGACGGTCGAAGAACTTGCGGAACTCCGGTGTGCCCGTCCAGTTCGCGGGCGCGTCCTGGATGTTGCCGTAGGCCAGCACGAACCTGCCCGGTACCGCGGCGAGCGCGTCGACCGCCGCGTCGGCATGGTCGATCGTCTGCAGGCCGTGCGACCAGTCCACACAGGTGGTGACCCCGGCGTCGAGCGCCTCCAGCGCGCCGAGGAGGTTCCCGGCGTAGATGTCCTCGGGCCGGAACTTCGTGCCCCAGTTCAGGTAGTACCAGACGAAGTACTGCGTGAGTGTCCAGTCCGCACCGTAGCCACGGGTCGTGGTCTGCCACATGTGCCGGTGCGTGTCGACCATCCCGGGCATGACGATGCCGCCGCGGGCGTCGATCTCGTCGGTGCCGTCGGGAACGACGAGATCGACGCCGATGGCGGCGATCCGGCCGTCGACCACGAGCACGTCATGGCCTTCGAGGACGGTGCGGGCGGAATCCATGGTGAGGACGGTCCCGCCGCGCAACACGGACGGACGGTCAACGGTGTGCGAGTGCATGGCAACTCCTCGAATAGCGCTGCTCGGCAACGGTTTCCGGCTCGTACGGCCGAACTGCCGATGGTTTCGAAACTAGCCGCAAACTTTCGAAAGTTCAAGAGTTATTCGTAAACTGCTAGAGTGGGGTCATGGCGAAGAGTGGCGGGACGACCCGCACCGACGGCATCCACCAGGCGTTGCGTGCCGACATCCTCGGCGGTCGGCTAGTGCCCGGCGCACGGCTCAAGTTCCCGGACCTGGCCGACCGCTACCAGGTGAGCGTCGGTGCCACCCGCGAAGTGCTGACCCGGTTGGTCGCCGAGGGACTGGTGGTGGCGAAACCGCATCAGGGCTACCAGGTCCGGCCGCTGTCCCATCAGGATCTGGCCGAGCTGACGCAGGCGCGGGCGGAGATCGAATCCCTGGTTCTGCGGCTATCGGTGTCCGAGGGTGATATGCGCTGGGAGGCGGATGCTGTTGCGGCACACCACCTTATGGAACGCGCACCCTACCGGGACCCGGCCGATCCGGACCGCCTGACCGACGAATGGTCGCAAGCCCACGCCGCCTTCCATCACGCCCTGCTGACGGGCTGCCCCAACCGGCGGCTGCTCGACACGGCGCAGTCACTACGCCAGGAAGCCGAGCTGTACCGGCAGTGGTCGGTGTCCCTGGGCGACGAACCCGACCGCGACGTCGCCGCCGAACATCGGGCACTGCTCGACGCCGCCCTCGCCCGCGACGCCGACCACGCACAGCAGCTACTGCGCGACCACATCACGCACACCACGCGACTACTGATCAGCTGCGCACCCGACCAGCCGAACCGATAGTCAATCGAAATGGCTTGTGTCCCAACGGCCTAGCGCCGACCGAACGCCCACGCCGCCATGAGCGGAAACTCTTCGCGCCAGAACGCGTCGCCGTGCGCTCCGACCCGCTCGCTCAACACGACATCTGCTCCCGCGTCACGCAGCGCGTCCGCCCACCGAGTCGCGTTCTGGCGGAAGAACGGCTCCAGGGTGCCGGCGACGAGGTACGTGCGCGGAAGCGGACTCGGCATGACGGCAGGCGGTCGATATCCTCCGCCGGGGGAGGCGCACCAGATGGTGCCGTAGACATCTGGATGTCGCAGCCCCAAGGCCAATGCCAGCTCACCGCCGGCCGACACACCGCACACCGCGGTGCGCTCGGCGGGCAGGGCCACCCCGAACCGCGATCGCAACCATCGGCTGACGTCTTCGCCGAAGAACCGCTCATGTGCCGAGAATCGCTCGGGATCGAAGCCCGGCGAATATTCGTGGAGCCGCCGCGTCTCGTCGGCCGCGCGGTGTACCCCGACGATCACCGTGGCCGGCACGTCCGCGGCCGCCAGATCAACGCCCCACTGCGCAATCGACGCACCGTCACCGGCGAACACGACCGCCTCCGGCCGATCCGCCGGAACATAGACCGTCACCCGACGCCCGCCGTCATAGTCGAAGGTCTCGGTGACCAGTTCACCAGCGATGGACATCCTCGAAACTGTAGCGCCACGCGCGCGGGCGAGGGCGTGTTGTGCGACCGGCGGCAGAGTCCCCTGAACCTGCGGATCCTGCGAGTCATAGGGACGCTGGATCGAGCTAGGTGTCGACCGTGCGCGCGGGGTGTGTGGTGGCGTGCAGGCTGCTCAGTAGTGCGAGGGCGTGGGCGCTGGGTGTGGCGGGTTCGGCGTGGTAGATGATCAGTTGCTGGCCGGGGGCGCTGCGCACGTCGAAGGCCTGGTAGGTGAGGGTGAGTGGGCCGACGTCGGGGTGTACGAGGTGTTTGGGTTCGCGGGTCTTGCCGCGCACCTGGTGGGTGTCCCACAAGGTGCGGAAGTGCGCGCTGCCTTCGCTGAGTTCGGTCACCAGGCGGCGCAGGGCAGGGTCGTGGGGGTTGCGGCCCGCGGCTACTCGCAGGTTGGCCACGGTGGCCTGTGCTGTCCAGTCCCAGTGGGCGTAGAACTGTTGTCCTGCCGGGTCGAGGAAGGTCATGCGGGCGAGGTTGTCCACCGCGCGGAACGGGGAGAACAGGGCGTCGGCTAGGGCGTTGGTGGCCAGGACGTCCAGGATGGGGTTGAGCACGAAGGCGGGGGTGTGCGGGTAGCCGTCCATGAGTTGGCGCAGGTCGGGGCTCACGGTCTGCGGTACCGGTGTGGGTGTGCGGTCCGGTGCGGCGCCGGCCAGCCGGAACAGGTGCTCGCGGGCGTCGGAGTCGAGATCCAGTGCGCGGCACAGGGCGTCGAGCACTTGCGGTGACGGGTGGGTTTCGCGGCCTTGCTCCAGGCGGGTGTAATAGTCGGCGTTCACGCCGGCGAGTACGGCGACTTCTTCGCGGCGGAGTCCGGTCACCTTGCGTCGTCCGGAGTAGAGCACACCCGCGTCTTCGGGTGTCCGTTGCGCGCGACGCGCTCGCAGGAACGCACCCAGCTCACCACTGACCATGGCTTCAGGGTAGGTCGCGGTCGGCGCGGTCGGGTGGGTGCGGCACACCCAGCCACCACGCGTCCTGCCAACTTTTTCCGTCGTTGCCGACGCTGGTCGGTATGACAAGCGATATCGACGTGGTCGGCATGTGGGTCACCGCGGACGGGCATATCCGGCAGGAACTGCGCGCCGATGGGCGCTACGACGAAGCGCGCGGCGAACGGCGCAGCGCCTACACCGGTCGCTACACGGTGACCGGGACTCACCTCGACTACGTGGACGACACCGGCTTCACGGCGACGGGCGACATTCGTGACGGCGTGCTGTACCACGAGCATCTCGTCCTTCATCGTGAGTCCGCCGACGCTCACCACCGGCAGGTTCGGCGATGAGCGTGCCTGTCGCCGACCGTGCACTGGAGGGCAAGGTCGCGCTGGTCACCGGCGCCGCCCGCGGGGTCGGCGCGGCCACGGTCGCCTGGCTGCACGCCCGCGGCGCGCAAGTGCTCGCCACCGACCTCCGACCCGAGGTGCACGAGCTCACCGACCGGTTCGACCGGGTGTCCACTCTGGTAGGCGACGTGTCCCGGGAGGACACCGCGGTGCGCTCGGTGGCAGCGGTGATCGATCGGTTCGGCAGCGTGGACATCCTGGTCTGCAACGCCGGTCGATCAGTGAACAAACCGATCGTCGAGACCACAGCGGCCGACTGGGACGAGCTGATGTCGATCAACGCCCGCGGGGCGTTCCTGCACGCCCGGGAAGCATTTCGGGTGATGTGCGCACACGGCGGTGGCGCGATCGTCACCGTCGGCTCGTTCGCGTGCACCGTCGGACTGGCCGAAGCCGCGGCCTACTGCGCGTCCAAAGGAGCGCTGGCGCAGTTGACCAAGGTGCTCGCGCTGGAGGGTGCTCCGCACGGCATCCGCGCCAACGTCGTCGCGCCCGGTGTCATCGAGACCGACATGCTCGACAACTTCCGGGCCGACAGCCGGGAGTATCTGCGGTCCTTCGGCGCCGCCCACCCCCTGGGCCGCGTCGCCCAGCCCGAGGAGATCGCCGAGGTGATCGGTTTCCTGGCCTCTCCCCGGGCCGGTTTCATCACCGGCGCGGTCGTGGCCGCTGACGGCGGCTACACCACAGCCTGAGTCTCGACACACAACGAAAGAGAGCACATCATGCCTGGACGGCTCGCCGACAAGGTCGCGTTGATCACCGGCGCGACCGGTGGCATCGGACATGCCACCGCGGAACTGTTCGCCCGCGAAGGCGCCCGCTTGGTCGTCACCGATATAGCCCAGGACGCCACGCAGGCGCTCACCGCGCGCCTGGCAGCCACCGGCGCCGACGTGCTGGCCGCCGGGTTGGACGTCTCCGCACCCGAAAACTGGAGCGAGGTCATCGAGCTGACTCGGCAGCGCTTCGGGCGGCTCGACGTCCTGGTCAACATCGCCGGCATCGTGGACTGGCCCGGTATCGAGGACACCACGCAGGACTCATGGGAACGCGTGATCGCGGTCAACCAGACCGGCACCTGGCTCGGGATGAAGACCGCCATGCCCTTGCTGTGCGCCTCCGGCAACGCCTCGATCATCAACACCTCCTCGGTGCTCGGTCTGGTGGGCAGCGGAGCCGCCGCCGCGTACCAGGCGTCCAAGGGAGCGGTGCGGCTGCTGACCAAGACCGCCGCTGTCGAGTACGCGACCCGTGGCGTCCGGGTCAACTCGGTGCACCCCGGGGTCATCGCCACCCCGATGATCCAGGGTCTGCTCGACGAGCAGGGCGACCAGCAGCCCGACATCGTGCGCACCCCCATGCGCCGCGCGGGTGACCCCGCCGAGGTCGCTCCCACGATGCTCTTCCTGGCCAGCGACGAATCCTCGTTCATCACCGGAACCGAACTCGTCGTCGACGGCGGACTCACCGCATACTGACGACGCTTCGACGCCCGTGGCGGGTGCTACTTGCCCTTGGAGCCGCTGGCGGACAGCGATTCCAGCAGGCAGCTCCAGTGCGCCGCGCCGCCGGGGCAGCCCGGGGAGGCCACCTCCTCCGCCTGCTCGGCGGACTGCAGCGGGAGTCCGGCGGCGGAGGCCGGGATCGCGGTCGCCAAGGGTGCCATCAGGAGTACACCGGCGAGCAGGCCGACACGAAGCTTGGTGCGCATCACAGTTTCCTTTCGGGCGGCCGGGGAGGGGTTCGGCCATCGCAGCGAAGCTACCGAGACAACCGTTCCGCCCGACAGACCTCGAAAGCCCTGCCCCCGAAAACGGGGCGGCGCAGCGGCTTACGCCGTTACGCCCGATCCCGGCGCGACCGCGACGGGAGTCGATGAGCGGAAGATGCCTACTCGCGAGTCATCTCGAACGTATGTTCGATACACTGGGGTGGTGGATGCGGCCGAGAGCGAGGGGCTATGCGCGATGTGTCGTCCGGGCTGATGAAGCTGCTGGTCAACGAAGTGGGGGTGCGGCATGGGCTGGTGCTCGAGGAGTCCGCGGGGGAATTCGTGCTGTCCGGGGGTGCCGGGTACCGGGTGGTGCTGCCGCACACCCGGCTGGACCGGCTGGTCGCCCGGGTGCCGCGGCAACTGTGGGCGACGCTGATCGGGGATCGGCTGGACGTGCAACTCGCGGATCTGGCGGCGGGGCATCTCGAGGTGTCGCGGCTGGCGGCGGTGCGGCCGCGGTTGCGCACCCGGTTGTGTTCGGCGCGCACGAGCGGATTGATCAACGATGTGCGCAGGCTGGTCGCGCCCGGCCTGTTGCAGCGGGTGCTCATCGACTACGGCGAGCTCATGGTGCCGGTGACCTATGCGGCCGCGCAGCGTTGGGGCGCAAGAGAATCCGACCTGTTCGCGATCGCCGAGCGCAACACCCGCGCGGAGGGCGGACTGGATCTGATGGCCGCCGAGGTCGACGGCATGGACGACGTGGATCTCCAGATGATTTACGGCGCTTCGGACTTCGTCACCGCGCACGTGCGCTGGCTGGACGACTATCCGGTGGTCGGGCCGTGGGGCGCGCTGCTGGTGCTGCCCGGCCACACCCATGTGCTGGTCCATCCGATCACCGGCCCGACGGTGTTCGCGGGCACCAGCCTGCTCGCCCAGTTGCTCGTCGCGGGCGAGGCCGACGCGCGGCCGATCAGCCGCGCGATCTACTGGTGGCGCAATCGGATCACCGTCGATATCGCCGCCACCATCCGCGGCAGCGGTGACTGGATGGAGGTGGTCCCCGCCGACCACCTGGCATCCCTGCTCGAGGTCATGCGCCGGGACTGACCGCCCGTACACCCCGCGACGAATCGAGAGGCGTACGGGCGCAGCAGATTACGAGACGACCGGCAGGTACACCGCGTTGCCGTGATCGATGAACTCGGCGGACTTCTCCGCCATGCCCGCTTCGATCGCCTCCACGTCGGTCAGCTGGTTGCGCGCGGCGTACTCGCGCACATCCGCGGAGATGCGCATCGAGCAGAACTTCGGCCCGCACATCGAGCAGAAGTGCGCGGTCTTGGCCGGCTCGGCGGGCAGGGTCTCGTCGTGGTACTCCCGGGCGGTGTCCGGATCCAGTGACAGCGCGAACTGGTCGCGCCAGCGGAATTCGAAACGCGCCTTGGACAATTCGTCGTCGCGCTGCTGTGCGTGCGGATGCCCCTTGGCCAGATCGGCGCTGTGCGCGGCGATCTTGTAGGTGATCACGCCGACCTTGACGTCGTCCCGGTTCGGCAGCCCGAGATGCTCCTTCGGCGTGACGTAGCAGAGCATCGCGGTGCCCGCCTGCGCGATGATCGCGGCGCCGATGGCCGAGGTGATGTGGTCGTAGGCGGGCGCGATATCGGTGGCTAGCGGACCGAGGGTGTAGAACGGCGCCTCCTCGCAGAGTTCCTCTTCGAGCCGCACGTTCTCCACGATCTTGTGCATCGGCACGTGGCCCGGGCCCTCGATCATCACCTGTACGCCATGGGATTTCGCGATCTTCGTCAGCTCGCCGAGGGTGCGCAGCTCGGCGAACTGCGCCTCGTCGTTGGCGTCGGCGATGGACCCGGGCCGCAGGCCGTCGCCGAGGGAGAAGGTCACATCGTATTTCGCGAGGATCTCGCACAGTTCCGCGAAGTTGGTGTACAGGAACGATTCCTGATGATGCGCCAGACACCAGGCGGCCATGATGGATCCGCCGCGGGAGACGATGCCGGTGACCCGCTTGGCGGTCAGCGGCACATAACGCAGCAGCACGCCCGCGTGCACGGTCATGTAGTCCACGCCCTGCTCGCACTGCTCGATCACGGTGTCGCGGTAGATCTCCCAGGTGAGCTTGGTCGGATCGCCGTTCACCTTCTCCAGCGCCTGATAGATCGGCACGGTGCCGACCGGCACCGGCGAATTACGCAGGATCCACTCGCGGGTCTCGTGGATGTTCTTGCCGGTGGACAGGTCCATGATGGTGTCGGCGCCCCAGCGGGTGGCCCACACCATCTTCTCGACCTCCTCGGCGATGGACGACGAGACGGCCGAGTTGCCGATGTTCGCGTTGATCTTCACCAGGAACTTCTTGCCGATGATCGTCGGTTCGAGTTCCGGATGCCGGTGGTTGGCCGGAATGACGGCGCGCCCCGCGGCGACCTCGTCGCGCACCAGCTCGGGGGACACGCCCTCGCGGGCCGCGATGAAGCGCATCTCCGGCGTGACGATGCCCTGCCTGGCCCAGGCCAGCTGGGTCGGCGGCCCGTCTACCTCGGGCTTGTCCCAGGTGTCGCGCAGCTTGGGCAGACCCGCTTCCAGATCGATCTCCGCGGCGTCGTCGGTGTACGGCCCCGAGGTGTCGTAGAGGTCGAAATGCTCGCTGTTGGTCAGGTTCACCCGGCGCACCGGAATCCGCAGCCCGTCGACCTCGGTGTAGTGCTTGACACTGCCTTCGATCGGTCCGGTGGTGACCGATTCCACGGTCTCGGACCCATTCTTGGATGCAGCAGTTGCCATGATTTTCCTCCCTACGCCGGCATTACCCGGTCAGGTTCATACGGTCGACGGCCCTAGCCGTCCTCTCAGCCCGCTGGTGCGAGCCCCCGTTGGCGTGTGAAATTTTCCAGCACGACAGTACCCGGCATCCCGGGACCTGCGCCCGATGATCGCCAGGATTGTCCGAGTCCGCAGCGGTGGCGACCATCGCGCGCCGGTGTGTTCCGCCGAGCGGCCGACCCGGAACACAGACCTGCCCTCGACCGTGGCTCCGGTCGAGGGCAGGTGGTGCGCGTACGCCGGGTCAGCGTTCGCGCGGGCCGATCGGGAATCCCAGCGCGCCGAAGGTGGCGTTCAGGTTGATCTCGATCTGGGTCAGCAGGGCGTTGAAGTCGGCGAGCATGGACACGACGTTCTCGGTGCGGCAGCCGAACTGATCGGGTGCGTTCGGCGCGAGCCGTCCCTTCAGCCAGTTGAGCGTGTCGGCCATGCCGAGCGAGGGCAGGGTCAGATGCTCGCTGAGATGGTCTCGCTTGTAGATCACCGAAGCACCTCCGGCGCACCACTGCTCGCTCAACCGGTCGTTGGTCCACACCGGCACGGCCTCGTCGAACACGCCCTGGTACAGGAAGATCGGCGCGGTCGGGATGTTGCGGCCGAGCACGGTCGCCTCGAACACCTCCTTGATCTCGGGGACCGCGAGGAACTCCGGGATCGAGATGGTCAGCATGCGGCCGTAGTCGACGAACATCTGGGTGAGCGCGTTGCGCGGAAGGCATTGCCGCTCAGTGCGATCCATCAGCACCCGGCCCTCCGGCGTCAAGTACCGGTCCGCGGCCTCCTTGAACTTGGGGTACGCCTTGCGCAGCGACGAGATGCCGATGCCGATCAGACTGGAGAACATCGACCCGTTGACGTGCAGCAGCGACACCACGTCCGAGGTCGGCGCGCCCAGCGCGATGCCCTTCACGTTCAGCTCGGGCGCATAGGTCGGCTGCATTTCCGCCGCCCACCCCGAGCCCATCCCGCCGCCGGAGTAACCCCACAGTGCGACAGGCGTATTCGCGCCGTCCAGGCCGAGCGGCTCGAATCGCTGAGCGGCGCGGACACCGTCCAGGGTCATGTAGCCGGGTTCCTTGGCGACGGCGAGATGCCCGTCGAGGCCCTCGTAGTCGGGGATCGAGATCGCCCAGCCCTGGCTGATCAGGGCGGCGATGGCGATCAGCTCGCTCTGTGAGTGCACGCCCTCGATCCCGGCCAGGCCCGAACCCTGTTGCAGCACAAAGGAAGGCGAGCAGTCGAGGCTCGCGCTGTCGTAGTAGAACTGGAGCGAGACCAGCGGCCGGTGCCGGTTCGGGTCCGCGCCCGCGGGCAGGATCACCGTGGTGACGGCGACGGTGGGTTGTTCGTCGAGATCGGTGGTCCGATAGAGCAACTGCCAGGAACGCACGTTCAGCGGCAGCACGGTCAGCGCGGCCAGGCGCACCTCACGGGACCGCAGGATGGTGCCCGGCTCCTCGGCTCGGAAACCTTCTGGTGGTTGGTAGAACGAATCTTCGTGCGGGAGTGGCATCGCCGCGGCCGGCGCGGGTCTGACGCCCCCGGCCAGCAGCACCGTGGTCACGGCGATCGCCATGGTCACCAGCACCGCCATCGCCCGTCTTCCGGTGTGTACTCGGCCGGTCGGATCCCCTTTGATCACTGACACGTGCGTGTCCTTCCTCATCAGCGTGACAGCGATTACAGCATGAGACCGTGTTATCAACAAGAACCCTTTCTAAACAGTGCCGAGCTATGGTCGAGGGATGACCCGCAGCAAATCCGCCGCGCGGCCTGCCCCGAGTCCGGCGCGCCGCCGGATCCGTGGACTCGACGCCGAACAGCGCAGCGCCCAGCGGCGCAGTCAGCTGCTCGATGCGGCCACCGAACTGTTTGCCGAGCACAGCTATTCGGGAACATCGATCGAGCAGATCTGCCAGCGCGCCTACGTCGGAACCAAGGGGTTCTACGACCACTTCGACAGCAAGGAAGCGTGCTACCTCGCGTTGCTCGAACAGCTCACCGCGCAGATCCAGCAACGTGCGGCCGCGGGCGCGGCAGCGGCGGCGGATCTGGGCTGGCCGGAGCGCGCGGCGGCGGTGGTCGACGCGTTCGTGCACGCGATCGCGGACGACCCGCGGCTGGCGAAGGTGACTTTCGGTGAGGCGGGCGGGATCTCACCGACGGTGGAGAAGATGCGGCGCAGCAACCGGCGGTGGGCGGCGGCCTTCCTGGATCGGGAGTGGGCGGGCGAGCCCGCCGACGACCCGGCGGTCCAGCGTGCCCGGCTCGCGCTGGCGCTGGCCGCGATCGGCGGCATGTTCGAACTGGTCGCGGACTGGCTGCACCATCACGACGACGGCGAGGCCCCGGACGGCGCCGAGACCCTCAGCACGGATCTCACCGCGTTCCTGACCGTGCTGCACGCCGGCCGCGGAGCCGTTGCGGCCGAATAGGTTCGGACAGACCGCGAGCCGGGCCGATGGGTATCGGCCCGGCTCGTGCTCACCGTGGGCGGGCGGGCAGGATGCGTCCGGTGACCTCGCCGAGGCCGATGCGCCGGTCGGCCGGTCCCGGTGCGGTCGCGGTGATGCGCACCTCGTCGCCGTCCTCCAGGAAGGTGCGTCGCTGACCGTTCACCAGCACGGGTTCCTTACCGCCCCAGGACAGTTCGATGAACGATCCGCGCTGATCCGGTTCCGGTCCCGAGATGGTGCCGGAGGCGTACAGGTCGCCGGTTCGGGTGGCCGCGCCGTTCGCGGTGAGGTGCGCCAACATCTGCGCGGGTGACCAATACATGCGTGAGAACGGCGGATGCGTGACAGCCTGCCCGTTCCACGACACCGTCAGGTCGATGTCGAGACCCCACGGTTCCTTGTCCTGGAGATAGGGCAGCGGTTGCGGGGACTGCTCCGGCGTCGGCACCCGGGCGGCCTCCAGCGCCGCGAGCGGCGTGACCCACGGCGAGATCGAGGTCGCGAACGACTTGCCGAGGAAGGGGCCGAGCGGCTGATACTCCCAGGCTTGGATATCGCGCGCGGACCAGTCGTTGACCAGCGCGACGCCGAACACCCGCTCGGCGAACTCGCCGGTCTCCACCGGCGCGCCGAGCTCGGAGCCGACGCCGACCAGGAAGCCGAGCTCGGCCTCGATGTCCAGCCGCTGGGACGGGCCGAAATCTGGTGTGCCGGAATCGGTCCGGCGCTGCCCGCTGGGCCGGATCACCTCGGTGCCGGACACCACGACGGTGCCCGCGCGACCGTGGTAGCCGACCGGCAGGTGCCGCCAGTTCGGCAGCAGCGGTTCGCTGTCGGGGCGGAACAGCCTGCCGAGGTTGGTCGCGTGGTCGATGCTGGCGTAGAAGTCGACATAGTCGCCGATCGGGACGGGCAGGCCGAGGCGCACGTCGGCCAGTGCGTGCACCGCGGCACTGTCGATCTCGGTGTCGACGAGTTCGCGTACCCGCTCGCGCACCTCGCGCCAGCGCTGCGGTCCCTGCGCCATGAGCGCGGCCAGGCTCGGCCCGGCGAACTCCGGATCACCCAGTGCCGCAGCGAGATCGACAACGGAATCGCCGATGCGGGTGCCCACCCGATAGTTCTGGCCCGCCGGGGCGAACACGCCGTAGGGCAGGTTGTCCACGCCGAACAGGGAATCGGCGGGTACTTCGAGTCGAGTCCTCACTGCGGCCCCCGTCCCGACCAGGTCCACGCGTACGCCGGGTCTTCGCAGGCGAGAGCGCCCTCACCGAGTTCGAGCGGGCGGAAGGTGTCGACCATGACGGCGAGCTCGTCGAAGTATTCGAGTCCGATGCTGCGTTCGTAGGCGCCGGGTTGCGGGCCGTGCGCGTACCCGCCGGGGTGCACCGACACCGAGCCCTGCCCGATCCCGGATCCCTTGCGCGCCTCGTAGTTTCCGCCGCAGTAGAACATGATCTCGTCGGAGTCCACGTTGGAGTGGTAGTACGGCACCGGAATCGAGAGCGGGTGATAGTCGACCTTGCGGGGCACGAAGTTGCACACCACGAAGTTGATCCCCTCGAAGGCCTGATGCGCGGGCGGCGGCTGGTGCACGCGGCCGGTGATCGGCTCGAAATCGCTGATGTTGAAGGTGATCGGGTACAGGCAGCCGTCCCAGCCGACCACGTCGAACGGGTGATCGGCGTACACCATGCGGGTGCCCACGACCTGCCCGCCGGCCCGGTGCTTGACCAGCACCTCCACGTCTTTGCCGGTGGCGGTGAGGGTTTCGGCCGGGCCGTGCAGGTCGCGCTCGCAGTAGGGCGCGTGCTCGAGCAGCTGGCCGAACTTCGAGAGGTAGCGCTTCGGCGGGGTGATGTGGCTGGCCGCCTCGATCACATAGGCGCGCAACGGCTCCGGGCCGGAGGGCAGCCAGCGATGGGTGGTCGCACGCGGAATGAGCACCTGATCGCCCTGCCGGGCGAAGACGGCCCCGAACACCGTCTCCACCACCGCGGAGCCGGATTCCACGTAGACCAGTTCGTCACCGATCGCGTTGCGGTACAGCGGCGAACCACCCTTGGCGACGACATAGGAAATGCGCACGTCGGCGTTGCCGAGGATCAGCCTGCGGCCGGTGACCACATCGGTGCGGGCGTGGCTGTCGTCCGGGAACAAGTCGTGCAGCTTCAGATGCCGATGGCGCAGTGGATGATTCGGCGTCGTCGACTGATCGGGCAGTTCCCACACCGTCGAGTCGACGATCGCGGGCGGCAGCCCGCGGTGGTACAGCAGGGACGAGTCGCCGGAGAAGCCCTCCTCGCCCATCAGCTCCTCGTAGTAGAGCTGTCCCTGCTCGTCTCGATGTTGGGTATGCCGCTTCGGCGGCACTGCTCCTACCTGTCGATAGAACGCCATGACCGCACCTCCTGCCTGGCTTGTGGCCTGGTTTTAGTTTGGTCACCATCGTAGTGACGGCGGCTCGGCCGCCGTGGCGGAATTCAGCCCCGACAGCGCGAATTCTGTCGGAACATTCGAGGATCAGCGGGCATTTCGTCTAGCTGTTCCGTGCGTAGCTGGCTATTTGTCAGGCAGCGGCGCTAGGCATGCCGCAGGGCGCGGTACACCGCGGCGCCGACGAAGGCGCCGAGATCCTGTGGCGTCCATCCGTCCTGGTCGGCGAGTAGCGTGCGGACCGCGCCCTCGCCCGCCGACACCCACTGCTCGACCAGGACCGGCAGCTTGCGCTCGGCGTCCTCGGTGCCCCAGGCTCGCAGCGTCGGGCGCAGCAACGTGGTGCAGCGTTCGACCGCGAGCACACGGCCGCGGCCGAACGAATCCGCAACGGCGGGATCAGGATTGCCGTAGAGCAGCCGCCAGGCGTCGGGGCGGACGGCGGCTTTCTCCAGCAGCGCGCGGAAGCCCTCGATGAACACCGTCTCGCCCGCGTCCACCGCGCGGGGCGGCAGGACTTCGAGAACGCCGTCGATCAGGTAGCTCTCTTCGCGCTGGATGAGCGCCTCGATCAGCTCGACGCGATCGGCGAAGCAGGCATAGACCACCGGACGGGTCACGCCCATCCGGTCGGCGACGGCGGCCATGGTGACGGCCGCGATACCGTCCTGCACCGCGATCGCCAACGCGGTGTCCAGGACCTGCGGTCTGCGGCGTTCCGGACCGAGGTGCGGCGCCCGCTGGCGTGGCTGCCGCACCGCCGAATCGCTACCCATGCGGACCAAGATAGCAGCGGCCGAACCCGAATTCCCGCTGGTACCGCGCCTGAAGATCAATTTCCTACATGGACGAACAAAAATGCTACAGTCGCGAATGAAGTCGGTGGGATCGCACCCCGCCGCTACCGCCACGCCCGAGGAGTCTCCGATGACCGCGACCCTGTTCAACCCGAAGACCTGCGAGTTCGCCGAGTTCGACGCGACCACCAGGCGACTGCTGCGCGCGACCGTCGACTGGTTCGAAGGCCGGGGCAAGGCGGTGCTCAAGCAGGAGGACCGGGACCGGGTCTGGTACGCCGAGTTCCTCGATTTCGTGAAGCGCGAAGGCGTCTTCGCGACCTTCCTCACACCGGCGGCCGAGGCCGACGGCGACCCGGACAAGCGCTGGGACACCGGGCGCATCGCGATGATGAGCAAGATCCTCGGCTTCTATTCGATGCAGTACTGGTACGTCTGGCAGGTCAGCATCCTCGGCCTCGGCCCGATCTGGCAGAGCGGCAACGCGGCGGCCAAGCGGCGGGCCGCGGCCCTGCTGGATTCCGGCGAGATCTTCGCGTTCGGCCTCTCCGAGAAGGAGCACGGCGCCGACGTCTACTCCACCGGCATGGTCGTGACGCCCCAGGCGGGCGGCGGCTTCCTGGCCACCGGCGGCAAGCACTACATCGGCAACGGTAATCAGGCCGCGCTCGTCTCGGTGTTCGGGCGGCGCTCGGACAAGCCGATCATCGACAGTTCGAAAGCGCTGGACAGCAAGCCTACCGACGCCGATTACGAGGGGTATCTGTTCTTCCTCGCCGACAGCGCGCACGAGAACTATCACCTGCGCGGCAACGTGGTGGACGGCCAGATGTACGTGGCCGCTTTCGATCTCGAGAACTACCCGGTGGCCGAGGAAGACATCCTGCATCGCGGCGAAGCGGCCTTCCACGCGGCGATGAACACCGTGAACGTCGGCAAGTTCAACCTCGGTTTCGGCGCCGTCGGTGCGTGCGAACACGCCTACTACGAGGCCATCACGCACGCCGAGAACCGAATCCTGTTCGGGCACAGGGTGACCGAGTTCCCACAGGTGCAGGCGCTGATGACCGACTCGTACGCGCGCCTGATCGCGATGAAGCTCTACAGCGAGCGGGCCATCGACTACATGCGCTCGGCTTCCCCGCAGGATCGGCGCTACCTGCTGTTCAACGCGATCGAGAAGATGACCGTGACCCGGCAGGGACAGCGGATCATCGAAGACCTCGCGGATGTGATCGCGGCGCGCGGCTTCGAGAAGGACATGTACTTCCCGATGGCGATGCTCGGCCTGTTCGGCCTGCCGCGTCTGGAGGGCACCGTGCACGTGAACATGGCGCTGTCGCTGAAGTTCATGGCCAACTACATGTTCCATCCGGCGGACGCCGGCCTGGCCGCGCTGCGCCTGCTGCCCGGCGCCGGTGCCGTGCCACAGGGGGCGGTGCGCGCGGTCTCCGGCGCGCTGAGCTGGTCGAGCCGCAAGCTGGCCCCGCGCGCGGGCGGCGCGGTGCCGCGATTGCGCGCCGAATTCGACGGTGCCGCTTACGCTCCCGTGCCGACCCGGCGGGACGCGGCCGACGACGAGTTCCTGTTCCGGCAGGGGCCCAGCAGCGGCCTGGGGCGGATCCGGTTCGAGGATTGGCGGCAAGTCTTCGAAAAGTTCACCCACATCCCGAATGTCGCGGTGTTCCTGGAGCAGGCGCGCGCCTTCCAGACCCTGCTCGCGGCCGCGGAGCCGACGGCGGCGCAGCAGCGCGACGTGGACTTCCTGTTCGCGATCGGCGAGCTGTTCACCGCGCTGCCCTACGCGCAACTGATTCTCGAGCAGGCCGAGATCGAGGGCACCGATGCGGACGTGCTCGACCAGATCTTCGACAACTTCGTGCGCGAGTTCGCCAAGCACGCGCTGACCTTGCACACCAAGCCCGCGGCTACCAAGGCGCAACAGACGCGCGCGCTGGATCTGGTCCGGCGGCCGATCGCCGATCGGGCCCGCTTCGAGCGGGTGTTCGCGCAGGCCAGGGCGCTGTCCGGGACCTATGAAATGAACCCATAACTATGCCGTACCTGCGGTAACAGTAAATGCTACACTGGTGAATGAAATGTTTCGGTTACGACCGAGCCGTCGTGCAAAGGAGCAAGACGATGACCACGCACGCCACCCGCCCGCAATTCGACGCACCGGCGCGGACCATCCGTGAGGTCGACTACGGCTTCTTCGGGCCGGACTCGCCGACCTGGAAGGTGTGGACCAACGCCACCGCCGTGATCGGCTTCCAGCGCTCGGTCGTGCTCGAACATTTCGATCCCGCGCTCACCGCCGCGGTCGCCGACGTCAAGGGCATCTACACCGACCCGCGCGGCCGGCTCGACCACACCTTCGCGTACTTCCTCATCGCGGCCGTCGCCGACAGCCGCATGGCGATCGAGGCCTCCGAACACCTGATGAAGGTGCACGCGCAGGCCACCGGCATCGAGCCGATCACCGGAAAGCGTTACAGCGCAAACAATCCCGATTCCCAGCTGTGGATTCACGTCACCGGCTGGCATTCGGTGCTCAAATGCTACGAGGTGTACGGACCCGGTCCGCTGAGTCCCGCTGAGGAGCAGCGCTATTGGGCCGAATGCGTGATCGCGGCCGAATTGCAGACCTGCAAGCTGTCCGACGTGCCGCGCTCGCGGGCGCAGGTGCGCGAATACTTCGCGGCGATGCGGCCCGAACTCTGCACCTCCGAACGTGCCCACCAGGGCATGCACTACCTGCTGCACACCCCGCGTGATCGCGGCGTCAAGCTCTGGGCGGGCAGCCGCCTCGTCGCCCCGGCCGCCATCGCCACCCTCCCGAAATGGATGCGCACCACCGGCGGTTTCGACCACCCCGCCGTCGTCGACCGCGGCTACCGCCTCCCCATGCGCGCCGCCATCAAAGCCCTGAGCAACGAGAAGGCCAAACAGGCCGTCCTCGGAAACTTCCTGGGCCCCATGACGGCCCGCCTCTACGCCGAACACCTCGCCGCAGGCACCCCCGCCACCCCCGCCACCGTCACCCCCGCCCAAGCCCGCGCCCGCTACGGCCACACCAACCGCGCCTCCGCCGGGTGAGGGCTCGTCGAAATATGTCGTGACCTCGATGGATTCGCTGGAGCCGGTAAAGTCGTCGTAGTTGTCGGTGCCTACCGATATCGTTCAGCTATGACCGCAGTCGAGGAGTCTCGCATGGCCACTGAGTCTCTAATGACCACCGAGGAGTTCGAAGAACTTGCTCGAGCGGCTGACCGCATAGCAGAGGGCGTGCGACTCGAGTTCATCGACGGACAACTGGGGGTCAAGGCAATGCCGGACGGGGACCACGCTCGGATCATTCAGTGGCTGATCCGCACTTTCATGATGTTCCGTCCTGAGCTGTTCATGACACCCGAGCAGGGACTCAAGATTGATCGGTACCGGAAGGGCCGCGCTCGCCCGGACGGTGCTCTGGCAGACGCTGAGGCTTTCGTCGGGCAAGGCGAGTGGGCAGATCCCGACCCTGTCCTCATGGCTGTCGAAGTGACCTCGGACGATCAGGACACCGAGCGCCGTGACCGCCGGGAGAAGCCGCGTGCCTATGCCGAGACGGGCATACCGGTCTATCTCCTGATCGATCGAGAGTCCTGCGAGGTGACTGTCCACAGCATTCCTCGCCAAGGCCGTTATGAGCAGGTCTTGACGGTGCCGTTCGGTGCCACGGTGAAGATTCCCGATCCGGTGAGCGTCGAACTCGACACCGAGCCCCTTAAGGACTGGGTGCGCTGATCGGCGATGCTCAGTCGGTGAAGTCGGCTATGACGGGGGCGTGGTCGCTGGCGCCCTTGCCTTTTCGTTCTTCGCGGTCGACCATCGCGTCGGTTGCGGTGGAGGCGAGGGCGGGGGAGGCGAGGATGAAATCGATGCGCATGCCCTCTTTGCGGGGGAAGCGGAGTTGGGTGTAGTCCCAGTAGGTGTAGACGCCGGGGCCGGGGGCGAAGGGGCGCATGACGTCGGCGAAGCCGGTGTCGAGGAAGGATTGGAAGGCGTCGCGCTCGGGCTGCGAGGTGTGCGTCTTGTGCGCGAAGAACTCGGGTGACCAGACGTCGTCGTCGGTGGGGGCGATGTTCCAGTCACCGACCAGCGCGATCTTGGCCTGCGGGTTTTCTGCGAGCCAGCGTTCGCCGTTGGCCCGCAGCGCCGCAAGCCATTCCAGCTTGTAGGTGTAGTGCGGGTCCTGCAGGGCGCGTCCGTTGGGCACGTACAGGCTCCACACCCGCACCCCGCCGCAGGTCGCGCCGAGCGCCCGCGACTCGATGACCGGGGCGCTGATCAGCGACTCACCGGCCTCCTTGTCGAACCCCGGCTGATCCGGGAACGCGGGCTCGACCTCGGTGAGCCCGACCCGCGACACGATGGCCACACCGTTCCACTGGTTGATGCCCAAATGGGCGACCTCGTAGCCGAGTTCGTCGAACCGCTCGAACGGGAACTGATCGTCGCGGCACTTCGTCTCCTGAATGGCCAGGACGTCGATGTCCTGGCGGTCCAGAAACTCCGCTACCCGGTCGAGCCGGGAGCGGATCGAGTTGACGTTCCACGTGGCGAGGCGCACGAATGCCTTTCCGCTGGCGAGCCCGGGTGCGGGGCTCGATGTACTGGGGGTCTGATTCCGTTCTACCGCAGCGCCGGCGAACCGGCGAGAGCGGTCGGTGCGGCGTAGCGATACGTGTGGTGTTCGAGGAAGCCGAGCTCGCGGTACAGCGCGATCGCGGCGCTGTTGCCCGCCTCGACCTGAAGGTACGCGTGCGTCGCGCCGCGGCTGTGCCCCCAGCGGATCAGCTCGGCGCACACCAGGGAACCGAGGCCCTTGCGCCGATGCTCGGCGGCCACCGCCACACAGGTGAGCCCGATCCAGCCGCGCCCGTCCGGCGCGGTGGTCAGGGCGCCGCGCCCGATCGCGATGGGGGTCGGCACGCCGAGCGAGGCGAACCCGAGTTCGCCGTCGCGTACCGCGGTCAGCACGCCGAGGTCCGGCAGTGGCGCCGAAAGCCGTTGCGGCGTGGGCGCTTCGCCGTCGCGGCGGTTCAGCTCCTGCCAGGCCACGTCCGGGGTGGCCGCCACCCGCACCATCGAAGGCCCTTGGGGCAGCACGAAATTCTCGATATCGATGGCCATCATGACCGTCTCGCGCCAGCTGTTCCAGCCCGGCGGAATGGGCGCGAGCCGGTCCGGCAGCGCGAGCAGCAGCGGCAGGCCGCGCTCGGCGTACCAGGCGGCGATCCGGTGCAGCGTGTCCGCGGTCAGCCCTGCGGGTTCGGCGGAACTACCGAGCGGCACAGCGGAATTGGCACGACTGGTGAAGCCGTTGCCCGCCCGTGCCAGCCACCCGTCGATCCACGCGTGTTCGATCCCGGGCCAGGCGTCGGCGGCCGCGGCCTCCAGCGCCCGGATCTCCTTGGTGCGAATCGGCCTCGGGCCCAACGCCTTCAGTGCGACCACCCGGTCCGGCGTCACCGCGACGAGCTGTCCGTCGACGCCGCGCACGGTCGGCGGATCCAGCGAGACCAGCTCGCCGATCACATCGGTGAGCGGCTGGGGATACCCGGCGGGCAGCCGGTAGCGCAGGACGACGCGACGGCCGAGCGGGATGTCGGGGAGTCCGCCGCCGTCAGTCGTCATGGCCGAACGGATCCGGCACCGTACCGGGGATCCAGCTGAGTCCCGGTGTGCCCCAACCGTTGCGCTTGATCGCCTTCTTCGCCGCGCGTGCGTTGCGCCCGATCAGCACGTCGACGTACAGGAAGCCGTCGAGGTGCCCCACCTCGTGCTGCAGCATGCGCGCGAAGAAGTTCTCGCCCTCGATCTCGACCGGATTGCCGTGCTCGTCGGTGCCGGTGACCTTGGCCCAGGTGGCGCGGCCGGTCGGATACTGCTCGCCAGGGACGGACAGGCAGCCTTCCTCGTCGTCGTCCGGGTCGGGCATGGTCTCGGGGATGGCCGAGGTCTCCAGCACGGGGTTGATCACCGCGCCGCGGCGCCGGGTGGCGGTGCCGTCGGCCTGAACATCGGGGCAGTCGTAGACGAACAGCCGCAGCGGCACGCCCACCTGGTTGGCCGCGAGCCCGACGCCGTGCGCGGCGTCGAGGGTCTCGTACATGTCCGCGATCAGCTCGGCCAGTTCCTCCGGTGACTGGGTGACCTTCTCGGTCGGGTTGTGCAGAACCGGGTCGCCGACGATCACGATCGGGAGGATAGCCATGGGACCAATTATTGCCGCGCCCGCTGGTCGGCGATGGTCGGGGGCGGTGATCGGCGCCGCGACGCGCCTACTCGCAGGTAGCGAACACGCCGCGCCGTAGACCCGGTGATCCTGGTGTCTCGTGGTTGAATGATCCGCGACGTACAAGCACCATTTTTCGTCTGGTGGTAACTCGGCGAGGGAGCAAGATGGACGGCGCAGCGGCACGGAATCTTTCCGCGATCCAGGGCGACCCTTCCGCGAGCGACGATGTCACGGCAGCGGAATCGACCGGCGACAGCGACGGTTTGAGCCGTCGCGAACACGACATCCTGGCTTTCGAGCGCCAGTGGTGGAAGTACGCGGGGGCGAAGGAAGAAGCGATCAAGGAGCTGTTCGGCATGTCGCCGACCAGGTACTACCAGGTGCTCAACGCGGTGGTCGACCGGCCCGAGGCGCTCGCCGTGGATCCGATGCTGGTCAAGCGGCTGCGCAGGCTGCGGGCGAGCAGGCAGAAAGCCAGGGCCGCGCGACGGCTCGGTTTCCAGGTATGACCGGACTAGGCTCGAGTAGGTGAGCTACCCGAATCCCACCTCCGGTGGGCCGCCATTGCGAGCGTTGGCGATGGTGTTGATCGCACTGGCCATCGTGTTCGGTGGACTCGGCGCGATGTCGCTGTCGAAATCGGATGCCGACAGCTCGAGCAGCGGTCCGTCGGAATCCACTACCGCGACCGCGGCCCCGCAGATGCCGGCGAGCACCACGGTCGACAAGACCACGCCCGCCCCTTCGTCCGCGGCCGCGAGCAGCACGCCGGCGACGAGCACCACCACCACCCCGCCGACGACCACCGCGCCGACCACGACCGGTTCCGCGGCGGCCAAGGCGGTACCGGTGCGGGTGCTGAACAACAGCATGATCGCCGGTCTGGCCGCCAAGACCGCGGGTCAGCTCACCGCCGACGGCTGGTCGGTGGTCGAGACGGGCAACTATCCCGGCGCAAATGTCCCGAAAACGACCGTGTACTACGGCAATTCACCGGCCGACAAGGATGCCGCGCTGGCCATCGCCGACGAACTCGGCGTCACGGCGGAACCGAAGTCGAGCGGTTTGGGCGAGTCGTCCCCAGGTGTCACCGTCATCGTTACGGGTAACTGATACCTGCGACCTGCCGCTATCCGGGCCTGTCGCTGGACGACACGACCGGCGTGGCATCATCTTGTCCGGTAACGAACGTGTCCACCCAGCTTTACTCGTAAACTTTCGGTACTCGTAAAGGAGTTCCCCGATGGCCCCGTCCACAACTCGTCGCCCGTCTTGGCGGACTGTGACCCCGGTGCTCGCGGTCGCGGTCCTGGGCCTCGCAGGCTGCACGAACAGCCAGGAGTCGAGTGACGTCAAGGGAACGACCCCGCCGGTCTGGAGTGGCGCGGCGGCCCCGCCCGCGAGCGAGTTCGGCAAGGAAACCGGTACCGCCGAGGCGAACACGGGCGTGAAGGTCGACCTGAAGGACGCCGCGGGCGCCTCGGTCGGCACGGCGAACTTCGTCAAGGACGGCAACCACCTGCAGGTCACCGTCGAGGCGCACGGTCTGCGCCCCGGCTTCCACGGCCTGCACGTGCACCAGATCGGCAAGTGCGAGCCCAACTCGGTGGCCCCGACCGGTGGCCCGGCCGGCGACTTCCTCTCCGCCGGTGGGCATCTGCAGGTCGGCAGCGCGAACACGCACCCGGCCAGCGGCGACCTGACCTCGCTCGAGGTCCGTTCCGACGGCACGGCCAAGCTGGTCACCACCACCGATGCGGTGACTCTCGACGATCTGAAGAACAAGGCGTTGATGATCCACGCCGATGCCGACAATTTCGGCAACATCCCGAACCGTTATGTCCGGCCCGACGGCGTTGCCGGGCCGGATGACACGACGCTAGCGACAGGTGACGCGGGCGGCCGCGTCGCCTGCGGTGTAATCCAGTAGCGCAGGAGCCGATATGGCCGGGGCAGGCAGAGAACACGTTCCCTTCCATGGTTCGCCCCGGCCCACGATAGGCATCGAGTGGGAGATCGCGCTCGTCGACAAGGTGAGCCGGGATCTGTCGAATACCGCTGCGGCGGTGTTCGATTCGGTGGGTGACCTACGTGCGCACGACGGCACGCCACAGATCACCAAGGAGTTGTTGCGCAATACCGTCGAACTCGTCACCGGGGTGCACGACACCGTCGGTGCGGCGGTCGACGATCTGCGCGGCACGATGGACACGGTGCGGCGCGCGGCCGACGCGCAGGGCGTCGACTTGTTCTGTGCCGGAACGCATCCGTTCGCGCAGTGGTCGGCGCAGCAGCTGACCCGCTCGGAGCACTACGACGAGCTGATCGAGCGCACCCAGTGGTGGGGCCGCCAGATGATGATCTGGGGCGTGCACGTGCACGTCGGAGTCTCGCACCGGGAGAAGGTCTTTCCGATCCTGAACTCGCTGCTGCTGCACTACCCGCACCTGCTGGCGCTGTCCGCCTCCTCGCCGATGTGGGCGGGCTCGGACACCGGCTACGCCAGCAACCGGACGCTGATGTTCCAGCAGCTACCCACCGCGGGTCTGCCGTTCCAGTTCGAGAATTGGCGCCAGTTCGAGCATTTCGTGCACGACCAGTTCAAAACCGGTGTGTTCGAACAGCTCGGCGGCATGCACTGGGACATCAGGCCCGCGCCGAAATGGGGCACCATCGAGGTCCGGGTATGCGACGGCGTCTCGACCCGCGCCGAACTGGCTGCGATGGCGTCCATGATCCACTGCCTGATCGTCGATCTGGATCGACGGCTCGAAGAGGGCGAGACCCTGCCCACGCTGCCGCCGTGGCACGTGCAGGAGAACAAATGGCGCGCCGCCCGCTACGGGCTGGACGCGATCGTCATCGTGGACGACAAGAGCAATGAGCGATTGGTCACCGACGACGTGACCGCGCTACTGAACCGGTTGGAGCCGACGGCCAAACGGCTCGGCTGCGCCGACGAACTCGCGCTGGTCGCCGAGATCCCCGAGCGCGGTGCGTCCTATCAGCGCCAACGCAAGGTCGCCGCGGCCGCGCAGGGCGACCTCATCGCGGTAGTGGACGCGCTGGTCAAGGAGCTGGACCAGTAATTTCCGGTCGGTACCGGTTGCCCAGTGTTCAAACGGCAAGTGGGATGGCGTTCATCCCGCGTTTACTATGGTCGACGTGCTTGTCGAAGATCCGGGACCCAGAACAGGAAGTACGGCTACGCGATTGCGTGTGCCGTCGCCTCGGGTCTGGGTCGCGGCGGCCGTCGCCGCGGTGCCGGTGCTGCTCATCGCGCTGCAGGGCGTGGCGATGTGGCAGGGCTTCGAAGGTCCGCTGGGCAGCCTGTGGCACGACTACGCCGGCACGCCGAAATCCATGTCCGTGCCGTGGGCCGGATTGATCCTCGCGCTGGTCGGTCTCTCCGGTCGGCGGCGGCTGATCGTGCTCGGCGCCGCCGTCGGCATCGACGTGGTGTGGGCGAGCATCCGGCTGCTGGCGGGCGAACCGTTCGCGATCGGCAACGGGCCGGTGCTCGTGCTCACCGCGCTGGCGGTGTTCGCGTGGCTGCGCTGGGACGGCGCCGACCGGCGCAACGCGCTGCACGCGGCGGCGCTCGGTGCGCTGCTGATTTTGGCCACCAAGGTCGGCGACGTGTGGCTGCACGTCACCGTGCTGAGCAGGCCGACGGTGCTCGACGAATACGTGTTGCTGGCCGATCACGCGCTCGGCGATCCGTCCTGGGTGATGGGCCGGGTGCTGGACGTGCTGGGGCCCGCGGTGTACGCGGTGCTGCACTGGGTGTACATCGAGTTGCCGGTCGCGGCGATCGTGGTCGCGGTGTGGCAGCTGCGCCGGGTGGCCACGAGCGGGCGCTGGCCGAGTCACTATCTGGTGCGCACGTTTCTGGTGCTCGGGCTGGTCGGCCCGGTCATCTACGTGATCTTCCCCGTGGTGGGACCGATGTTCGCGTTCGGGCCGGACGGGCACGGGCTGCAACTGGGCAACTTCTGGCCGGGCGTGGTGCCGCCGCTGGACCGCAGTCCGATGCCGATGCCCTTCGACGCGGCGACCCCGCGCAACTGCATGCCGTCCATGCACACGGCCTGGGCGCTGTCGGTCTTCCTGCACACCCGCCGCGATACCGACGGCGGCCCCGCGCCGGCCTGGCTGCGCTGGGGCGGCACCTTCTGGCTGCTGGCCACGCTCACCGCGACCCTCGGTTTCGGCTACCACTACGGCGTCGACCTGGTGGCCGGCGCGGTGCTCTGCCTGACCGTGGAATCGGCGCTGCGCGATCCCGAACGCGGCTGGGGCTGGTTCCGCATCCGCCTCGTCGGCGGCGGCCTCGCCGTCCTGGCCACCCTGCTGCTGTCCTACCGTTTCCTACCGGTCTCGATGGCCGAATACCCCGTCCTCGCAGGCACCGTCGTCCTCGCCCTGCTCGCCGGCCTCGCCGCCGCCTTCCACGCCACCTGGTTCGCCAACCGCCGCCAAACCACCCCCAAAGAACTCGAAACCCTCACCCGCTGAGCCGTTTCCGGCCGCGATGGTCAGTCGATTTCGTTGCCCAGTTCGTTGACGGTGAGCAGGCCGTCGCGGTGGCGTTGTTCGCGGTAGGCGGTGCGGCCGATGAGGTGGGCTACTACGGGGGCGGTGAGCAGGGTGAAGAGGCCGACGAGGACCAGGGCCCAGACGTTGCCGTGGCCGTAGAGTTCGATGGCCGCGCCCGCGAGGACCAGGATGAGGCCGACCACCTGGGGTTTGGTGGCAGCGTGCATGCGGGTGAGGGTGTCGGGGAAGCGCACGATCGCGATGGCCGCGGTGAGCGCGAGGGTGGCGCCGAACAGGATCAGCGCGGCGGACAGCCACTGCCACAGGGTCATCGGCCGGCTCCGGGGGTCGGGTGCGTGCGGGTCACTGGTCGTCCCGGACGCGGAAGCGGGATACGGCGGCGGAGCCGAGGAAACCGACCAGGGCCAGCGCGATGATTGCGGGCAGCAGGGTGGTGTCCTGACTGTAGGCCGCCCAGACGGCGAGGCCGGACGCGGCGATCGCCATCAGCGAGTCGATGCCGACCACCCGGTCCAGCGTGCTCGGTCCGGCGAGAATGCGATAGCTGGTGAGCACGGCGGCGGCGGTCAGCATCACCCCTGCCACGATGGCGACGACGGTCACGGGAGCACCTCCGGGGGCGTTGCGCTGGAACGCCATTCGGCATGGCGCTCGAACGACGAGATGAGCAGTTTCTCCAGGCGCCGGGTGGTCCGGTAGAACTTGTCCACCGCTTCGTCGCTGCTGACGTCGAGCACGTGGACGTAGACCACGCAGCGCCGCCGGTCGATCTCGAGCACCATGGTGCCCGGGATCAAATTCAGCAGGTCCACGCACAGCACCAGCACCAGATCGGATTTGGTGCTCAGATAGACCCGCAGCACCCCGGAGACCGGCGGCGCGGCCGGGCGAATCGCGAACCAGGCCACCTGCACACTCGACTCGATCGCGTAATACGAAGCGACGAACACCAATTGGAGCAGCGACAGCGGATGCAACCGCCCGCCCACCGGCACCCGGGGCAGCGGCAGCGCCACCATGATCAGCGCGCCGACCGCGATCCCCGCCAGCAGATTGGCCACGCTGAGATCGCCCCACAGCGCGATCCACACCACCGTGAGCCAGCTCAGCACGCCGACGCGCACCGCGCCCTCGCGGCTCACCCCGCGCTGCCATCGCTGCGTGGTCATCGGCTTCCTCCCGGCGCGGCGGGCAGCGAATCACCCAGCACCGCGGTGATATACACGCCTGGATCGCCGAGATCCGCGGCGGCGCGGTCGGCGATGCGCAGCATCGGGCCCGCGAGCACCGTCAGGCTGAGGCTCACCGCGACCAGGGCCGCGGTGGAGGCGACCATCGACAGCGGCATCCGGCCGGGGTCGGTGCGTTCGTCGTACAGCACATCGGTCGATTCCTCGATCAGCGTCGGCGTATTCGCCGCGGACAGGTGGCCTTCCGGCGCCTCCGCGCGCGGCCGCCAGAACGCTTTGCTCCACACCCGCGCGACGGTGTACAGCGTGAGCAGGCTGGTCAGCACCGACCCGCCGACGAGCACCCAGGCCAGCACACTGCCGTCCTGCGCGCCCGCCTGCAGCAGCGCCACCTTGCCGATGAATCCCGAGAACGGGGGAATACCACCGAGATTCAGGGCCGGGATCAGGAACAGCACGGCGAGCACCGGGCTGGCCGCGGCCAGCCCGCCGAGTCTGCGCAACGACGTCGAGCCCGCCTGCCGCTCGATCAGGCCGACCACCAGGAACAACGCCGTCTGCACCAGAATGTGGTGCGCCACATAGAAAACCGCGCCGGCCAGGCCGGCCACACTGGCCAGTCCCACGCCGAACACCATGTAGCCGATGTGGCTGACCAGTGTGAACGACAGCAGCCTGCGGAGATCGCTCTGCGCGATCGCGCCGAAGATGCCGATCAGCATGGTGAGCAGTCCGCACACCAGCAGGATGGCCTCGAATTCGCCGCCGGGGAACAGGAGCGAATGCGTCCGGATGATCGCGTACACACCGACTTTGGTGAGCAAACCGGCGAACACCGCGGTCACCGGTGCGGGCGCAGTGGGGTAGGAGTCGGGTAGCCAGCTCGACAGCGGGAACACCGCCGCCTTGATCCCGAACGACACCAGCAGCACCGCGTAGACGGCCGTGCGGATGCCCTCCGGCACCGCGCCGATCCGCTCCGCCAGCTGGGCCAGGTTCAACGTACCGGTGGCCGCGTAGGTCATGCCGATGCCGGTCAGGAAGATCAGCGAGGCGAGCATCGAGACCATCACGTACGACACGCCGGCGCGGATGCGGGCCGCGGTGCCGCCCACGGTCAGCAGCACGAACGAGGCGGCGAGCAGGATCTCGAAGCCGACGAACAGGTTGAACAGATCACCGGCCAGGAAGGCGGCCGAGACGCCGCCGGTGAGCACCAGGTAGGTGGGGCGGTAGATCGAGGTCGGCTGGCGCTGGTCGCCGTCGCGGATGTTCTGTCCCGCACCGTAGACCGCGACGGCGAGCAGCACGATGGACGAGACGAGCAGCATCGACGCGGACAGCCGATCCGCCACCAAGGTGATGCCGATCGGCGTCTCCCAGTTGCCGACCTGCACCGCGGTGGTGCCGTGGCGGTCGGTCAGATACAGCAGGAAAGCGCAGATGACCACCACGGCGGTGAGCGCGCTCAACATGATCACGCGTTGCGTGCGCGGGCTGCGGCCGAAGACCAGCGTGCCCGCGGCCGCGAGCAGCGGCACCAACACGGGCAGCGGCATCAGGGTGCGCAGCAGGTCGGGGGAGAGGCTCAATCTTCCGGGTCCTCTCGCTCGCGCCTGCGGGCCACGTCCACGTCGTCCGGATCGTTCTCGACGTCGTCGGTGGTGGTCAACGTGAAGGAGCGGTAGGCGAGGGCGAGCACGAACGCCGCGATCCCCATGGTGATGACGATGGCGGTGAGCACCATCGCCTGAGCCAGCGGATCGGCGGTGTCGCGGTGGGTGGTATCGGTCTGGCCCTGGATCGGTGCGCGCCCGTCCCGCCCGGCCAGCGTGATGATCAGCAGGTTCACCGCGTTGCCGAACAGGATCATGCCGAGCAGCATCTTCGACACCGCGCGTTCGAGGATGAGATAGACCCCGCACGCGACCAGCACGCCGATCACGATCAGCAGGGTGAGATTCGCCGTCATGACGCGGGGCCTCCCTTCGCCGTGGCGGTTTCGCTGGTGGCCAGCTCGCTGTCGAGGCGGGCGCCGAGGCTGCGCAGCACGTCGAGCACCAGGCCGACGACGATCAGGTAGACGCCGAGATCGAAGAACAGCGCGGTCACCAGTTTGATGTGGCCGAGCACCGGCAGCGTCACCTCGAAGATCGCGGAGGACAGCGGCGGCGCGCCGAAAAACAGTGAGGCGCCTGCGGTTCCGGCCGCCAGGGTGAGGCCGGCGCCGAGCAGATGGCCCGCGTCGACGGGCAGCGCCTCGCCGAGCTCGTAGCGCCCGCCTGCCAGATAGCGCAGCGTCAGCGCGAGCCCGGCGGTGAGACCGCCCGCGAACCCGCCGCCGGGCGCGTTGTGCCCGGAGAAGAAGAAATACACCGACAGCACCATGATGGTCGGGAACACCAGGCGGGTGGTGATCTGCATGACCATCGACCGGTCCGCGCGATCGACCAGCCGTCCGGCGGGCAGCCAGCTCACCAGATCCGGGTCGTAGTGCGGCGAATCGGCGGCGCGCGGCGCGCTGCCGAAGCGACGGCTGCGGAACACCAGGGAGGCCACGCCGGTGGCCGCGACCACCAGCACCGAGATCTCGCCGAGGGTGTCCCACGCGCGGATATCGACGAGCAGCACGTTGACGGCGTTCTTGCCGCCGCCGAATTGGTATGCGGCGTCGGGGATCCGGTGCCAGATCGGTTCGGCGGTGCGGGCCGCGGTGGCGAACGCGCCGAAGATCGTGACGGCCGTGCCGACCAGCGCCGCCAGGATCGCGCGGCGGGCCTTGAACGCGGTCGCCTTGCCCTCCTCGATCTCGGCGGGGAAGGCGCGCAACACGAGTACGAAGATCACCAGGGTCAGCGTCTCGACCAGGAATTGGGTGAGCGCCAGGTCGGGCGCGCCGTGCAGCGCGAAGATCACGCCGCACCCGTAACCGGTGACGCCGACCACCAGCACGCCGGCCAGCCGGTTGCGCAGCACGGTGGCGCCGAGCGCCATCGCGATCATGATGCCGCCGATCACCGCCTGTAACGGCGAATCCCACAGGCGCAGTTCGACTCCGGTGCGGGTACCGACGGCGAGCAGGACCGCGGGCAGGATGATCAAGGTGCTGAGGATCGTCGCCTGGCTCAGCGGCAGCGAGCCGCGCTGCACCGCGCCGGTCATCCGCAGCGACAGCCGATCCATCGCGCGCAGCGTGGCGTCGTAGGCGCGGTCGGCGTTGCCCAGGCGCGGGTGCGCCGGGTCGCGCAGCCGGTCGCGCAGCTGGAACAGCGCGACACCGCCCGCGATCACCAGCACGGTCAGCAGCAGTGCGAGATTCACGCCGTGCCAGAGCGCCAGGTGCGAAAGCAGTTCCTCCGGTAGCGTTTTCGCGTAGGGGCTCAACAGCCGGTCCAACCCGGGCGCGGCCAGGCCCGCGACCAGGCTCGCCACCGCGAGGATCGCGGGCGCGGCCAGGAACAGCGCGCCGGGCGCGTGCCAGTTTTCTTGGTGATCCGGCTTGTCGTCGGTCGCGGTGCCGGACGCGTCGAGGTATTCGGTGACGCGGCGAGCCCGGTGCGCGCCGTGCGGGGTCGGCTGTCCCGGCTTGTCCGCGAAGGCGCCCCAGACGAAGCGGATGCTGTAGCCGACGGTCAGCATCGAGCCGAGCACCACGCCGACGGCGAGCGCCACCCTGGCCGGTTCGGCGAGGTTGTCCGCGTCCAGGATCGCGCCGAGCGCGCTCTCCTTCCCGACGAACCCGACCAGCGGCGGCAGGCCCGCCATGCTCAACGCGGCGAGCACTGCGATGCCACAGAGCACCGGGGCCTTGCGGCCGAGCCCGGAGAGCCGGCGCAGGTCCCTGGTGCCCGCGCTGTGATCGATGATGCCGACCACCATGAACAGGCAGGCTTTGAACAGCGCGTGCGCCACGATCAGCGCGACACCGGCCAGCGCCGCCGCCGGGGTGCCGATGCCGACCAGCACGATCAGGAAGCCGAGCTGGCTCACCGTGCCGAACGCGAGCACCAGTTTCAGGTCGGTCACCTCCATCGCGCGCAACCCGGCGAGCAGCATCGAGGCCACGCCGAGGGTGAGCACGAGCGGATGCCAGACCGGATTGTCCGCGAACACCGGGGCCAGCCGCGCCACCAGGTACACACCGGCTTTCACCATGGCCGCGGCGTGCAGGTACGCGCTGACCGGCGTCGGCGCCGCCATCGCGCCGGGCAACCAGAAGTGCAGCGGCACCACGGCGGACTTGCTGAGCGCGCCGACCAGGATCAGCACCAGCGCCACGTGCACCGCGAGACCGCTCGGCGGGTCGGTCCGGGCCAGCAGCTCGGAGAGCAGGTAGCTGCCGCTCGCCTCGCCGAGCACGATCAGGCCGACGAGCATCGCCAGCCCGCCCGCGGCGGTCACCAGGAGGGCTTGGATCGCGGCCCGCCTGCTGTTCGCCTGTTCGGCGTTGTGGCCGACGAGCAGGAACGACAGCACGGTCGTCACTTCCCAGAAGACGAACAGCAGCAGCATGTTGTCGCTCGTCACGAGCCCGAACATGGCCCCGGCGAAGCCGACCAGTTCGGCGGCGAACACCCCGAGCCGCGGCTCGTCGTCCTCGAAATATCGGGCGCAGTAGACCAGGATCAGGGCGCCGATGCCCAGTACCAGCACGGCCATGATCGCGGCGAGCGAATCGAAGCGCAGGTCGATGTTCATCGCGATGCTCGGCGCCCAGGCGAGCCGAACCTGCTGTGTGCTACCCCAATTCGCGATCACCCAGCCCAGACAGCCGAGCGGCACGAGTGCCAGCACGTAGAAAGCGTTGCGCCCCAGTGCCTTCACCCACAACGGTGCGACGAGCGCGGCGGCGGTGAGGGCGAGCAGGATTGCGAGCAAACTGCACTCCGTCCGGTAGGGGCGGCGGGGTCGTGCGGGACAATCCTACTTGGAGCCTGGGACTTTCTGCTCCCCGCCGGGTATGGCGTCGGCCATCCGGCGCTGGTCAGGCTATATATCCGCTAACGCCGCATCGGGCGTCGATCCGCTCGCCCGCGGCCGCCCGCGGGGCCGCAATCGGTACAGCACGGCGAGTCCGACCGCGCTGCCGAGTGCGATCGCCAGGGCGGCGCGGCCCGGCGTGCTGTTGTAGTCGGACGCCTCGGGCGTGTGCCAGGCCTTGTCGGTATCCGGCAGGGCGGTCACCACCGACGGCAGATAGAGAGCCGAGAGCGCCAGCACGCCGCTCGGCGCGTAGCGCGGTCGCGCGGTGGCGCAGCAGTAGCCGGCGGTGAGCGCGAGGACCGCGCTGCTCGCGGTGAACAGCAGCCAGTTCGCGTCCGGCGGGGTCAGTACGGCGAACCCGGCGATCCCGGCGATCAACGTGACGGCCAGCGTCATCGACGGCATCCGGACGCCCGCGAGGAGGCCGATGGCGGTGAGCGCGACCATGCCCCACACACTCCAGCCCGGCCGGGGCACGTAGCCGAACGCGTCCGCGGCCGCGGTCAAAGCGACCGCGAGATAGACGGCCGCGCCGTCGCGGCCGGGCAGCAGCATGGCCGCCACGGTGGCCGCGGCGATCGTCGCGGCGGCGGCCAGCCCGATGTCGACCGCGTGATCGATGGCGGGCGCGTTGCTGAACTGCTTGGTCAGCCATTCGGTGACAGCGAGGATCACCAGCGCGAGCACCAGCGCCGCGAGGATCGGCGTGATCGGCAGTTCGATCGCCGGCCGCGGTGGCTGGTCGACGGTGGCCGACCAGTTGCGCATGGTGCTGAAGACGAGCAGCACCAGCAGCACGGCGATCAGCCAGCGCGGCGGGGTTTCCAGCACCGCGTAGGGATCGAGGTCGATGTTCAGCAGGTCCGAGAGATCGCTGAACACGAAGAAGCCGGCGCCGCCGAGCGCCAGACCCGCCGCGGGCAGCGCTCGGCGCAGCACCGCGGCACCGAGTGCGCCGAGCACGACCCCGGCGCACACCGAGTCGATGTAGTTCTGCGTGGTCAGCATGTCGGCGGAGGAAACCTGTTCCCCCGCAATGTGGTTGACCAGCTGCGTGACCGCGCCGAGCAGGGCGGTCAGCCACGCGGTGGCCGGGCGGGCGGCGGTGCACACGATCACCGCGACGGCGACCGCGACGATCACACCGATGGCGGCGCCGCGCGGCACGCTGTTGATCAGGTTGGTGATCCGGTAGGGCGTGCTGTCGCGGACCGTGCTGAAGGTGACCGGCAGGAACAGCGTCACACCCGCGACCGCGGCTCCGAAGAAGACCGTGACCGCGTCGAACGCATCACCCATCCGCCGCACCTGCCGAACATACCTGCGCCCACCGGGCCGACCTGTGATTGCCGTCACTTTGCCGGGGTATGTCGAGCAGAAAATAACGGCAGAAAGGCCCTGTTTACGGCGCGTTTGCCCGCCGATCGCCCACGGCTACAGGTAGCGCCCCTCGCTGCTGGTCGGCTGCCCACGGTTCTCCGCGTACCGGCGCAACGATTCGACCTGGAGCGGGTCCAGCGACGGCCGGACCACGGTCCGCGCCGCGGCCACGTCGGCGGCGGTGACGTCGGCGGCCTCGACATCGCGGCGCATCGCCGCCAGCGCCGCCTCGCGCAGCAGCGCGGCGCAGTCGGCCGCGGAGAACCCGTCGAGGGTGCGGGCCAGCGTGGGCAGATCGACATCACCGGCGAGCGGCACCGAGCGACCCGCCGTCCGCAGGATCGCCAGCCGGGCCGCGCTGTCCGGCGGCGGCACGAAGACCAGCCGCTCCAGCCGTCCCGGTCGCAGCAGCGCCGGATCGATCAGCTCGGGCCGGTTCGTCGCGCCGAGCACCACGACATCGCGCAGCGGTTCCACCCCGTCCAGCTCGGTGAGCAGCGCGGCCACCACCCGATCGCCGACACCGGAATCGCTGCTCTGCCCGCGGCGCGGGGCGAGCGCGTCGACCTCGTCGAGGAAGATCAGCGACGGCGCGGAATCGCGGGCGCGCTGGAACAATTCGCGCACCGCGCGCTCGGACGAACCGACCCACTTGTCCATCAGTTCGGCGCCCTTGACGGTGTGCACGCTGAGCTGACCGGTGCTCGCCAGCGCGCGCACCAGGAAGGTCTTGCCGCAGCCGGGCGGACCGTAGAGCAGCACGCCGCGCGGCGGGTCGATGCCCAGGCGCGCGAACGAATCCGGATGCCGCAGTGGCCACAACACGGTTTCGGTCAGCGCCTGCTTGGTCTCGGCCATATCGCCGACCTCGTCCAGGGTGAGGCTGCCGATGGCGGGTTCGTCCAGGCCGGAACGCGACAGCGGGCGGATCACGGTCAGCGCGTCGAGCAGATCCGGTTGGGTCAGCTGCGGATCGGTGTGTTCCTTGCTCGCCCGCGACGCCGCGCGCAACGCCGCCTCCCGGCACAGGGCGGCCAGATCGGAGACCACGAAACCCGGTGTGCGCGCGGCGATATCGTCGAGGCGCAACTCGGCGACAGGTACCTGGCGCAGCAACTGCTCCAGCAGCGACTTGCGCACCGCGGCGGTGGGCAGCGCCAACGCGAGTTCGCGGTCGCAGAGATCGGGCGCGCGCAGCCGGGCATCGACATCGGCGGGATGGGCGGTGGTGGCCAGGAAGGCGACGCACGGTTCGGCGACCGCGGCCCGCAGCTGATCCAGGATGAGCGTGGCGACCGGCTCGGCCTGCGCGGGCAGCAGCGCGTCGATATCGGTGATCAACAGGATCCCGCCCTGCCCCGAACATGCGTCGGCGACGGCCTCGGCGACCTCGCGTAACCGGGTGCCGCTCTCGGCCGCGCCGATGGTCGGTCCGTCGAGTTCGACGATGCGCCGCGGCGCGGTGACCGCGCGCGCCAGCGTCGCCTTGCCGACGCCCGCGGGACCGGTGATCAAGACGCCGAGATGTGGTGTGGCGCCGAGGGTTTTGAGCAGCTCCGGTTCGTCGAGGGCCAGGCTCAGCCACTCGGTGAGCTTGGTCGCCTGACTGTGCGCCCCCGCGAGATCCTTGACCGTGATCCGCGGTGCGGTGTCGCGCACCGCGCCGTGCCTGCCCGCCGGCGCACCGTTCACGGCGGCGGCGCCGTCGAAGGCGGCGGCCTCGGTCGCGGCCTGGGCGGCGGTGCCCGCGGGGACGGGCTCCCCGGCCGCGGCCCGATCGGCGGCGTTACGTGCCGCGACCACTCCCGCGCCCCACACCACCGCGGTGTTCGGCTGCACGCTGACCGGTCCGCGCGGATCGGTGGCGGTGACGGTGAGCAACTCGGTGGTCCAGGCGATACCGAAGGTACGCGAAAGTGCTTGTGAGGCAGCGGCGGAACTGATGTCGGGGCCCAGATCGCGCGGCAGCAGCGAGACCGCGTCGCCGACGGTGACCACCTTGCCGAGCAGTGCTTGGCGCAAGGTGGCCGCGGGGATGGTCCGGGTCGCCTGCACCGAGCCGCTCACCGAGATCTGCTTCGCCCCGTACACGGTGACCGGCGCGACGACCACGGTCGCGTTCTCCCGCAGCCCGGCATTGGACAGCGTCACGTCGTCGAGCAACGCGACGCCGGCCGGCGTGCCCGCGGGCGCGACGCCGACCACCGCGGCCGTGCGCCGCGAGCCGACCAGCGCGATACCGTCCCACTCCCGCAGACCGAGCGCGGCCAGCGCCTCGGGATGCAGTCGCACCACGCCGCGCCGGGCATCGGCCGCGGACGGATTCCATCGAGCGGTGAGCGCTAGTTCTGCCACCGTGCCATTCTGCCGCGCCGGAGCGAGGCCGTGGCCGGACTAGTTGTTCTTCGCGACGATCCCGGCGGCGACCGCGACCGGGGTCTCGGCCACGCTGCCGGACAGGCAGACCAGCTTCGCGGTGCCGAGCGCGACATTCGGGCTGCCCGCGAACGTGCTGTCCGGGTGCTGCGCGAGCAGCTGATCGATCAGCGCCTTCTCCGCTTCGTTGTCCAGCTTCTTGAACTCGGCGCAGGTGGTCTTCGACGGGTCGGCCGTCGCGCCGGGCGCGGCGGCCGGGGCACTGCTCGGCGTCGCGGTGCTGCTCGCCGCGGCCGGTGCGCTGCTGCTCGGCCGCGCGGTGTCGCTGGAATCGGTCGAGGACTGGCCGCAGCCGGCCAGCACCGAAGCCAGCGTCCCGGCGGCGAGGACGATGGCGGATGTTCGCTTCATACCGTGCTTTCCCCGATGGGTTGCTGTGGGATCGGCACGCCGCCTGCGGTCATCGCTGAACCGAGCCCGCGGCGTGCTCGGTGCAGCGTACCGGTTTGCGCGGGATCAGTGGATGTGCGCCCGCCAGTCCGCGGGCACCCTGCCGCGCGGACCCGGGGCGTTCTGCTCGGCGGGGTGACTGGTCGGCGGCGCGAGTTCGGGTCCGTCGCCATACATTTCCTCGGTCCGGAAGTTCCAGTACCAGTCCTCGCCCGGTTCGAAGCTCTGAATGAACGGGTGGCCGGTGTCTTTCGCGTGCTTGCTCGCGTGCTGCTCCGGGGAGGTGTCACAACAACCGATGTGCCCGCACTGCGCGCACCGGCGCAGATGCACCCACCAGCCTTGCGCCTGTTCGCATTCCACGCACCCGGTGCCGCTCGGTGCCACTGCCGGGTCGATGCCGTCCAGTTCCTGTGTCATCGTTGCTCTCCTGCGGTCGGTGCGTTCGCTTCGTCGGTGGGATTGTCCGCGCTGCGGTTCAGCGGCAACCACACCGTGAACCGCGTGTCGCCGGGTTCGGAGTCGACCTGGATATCGCCGTCGTGTTTGTTCACCACGATCCGGAACGAGATGTCGAGCCCGAGGCCGGTGCCCTCGCCCATCGGCTTGGTGGTGAAGAACGGTTCGAAGATCCGGCTGCGCACCTCTTCCGGGATACCGGGCCCGGTATCGCCGATTTCGATGACGGCGCAGTCGTTTTCGTGCCGGGTACGGATGGTGAGCGTGCCCCGGCCCTGCATGGCGTACACCGCGTTGTCGATCAGGTTGGTCCACACCTGATTCAATTCCGCGGCGTAGCAAGGCACTTCGGGCAGCGCGCGGTCGTACTCCTTGACCACCTCGACACCGTCGCCGATCTTGCGGCTCAGCATCACCAGCGTGCTGTCGAGCAGATCGTGGATGTCCACCACCTGGAACGGCGCCCGGTCCATCTGCGAGTACTGCTTGGCCGCGTTCACCAGCGACGAGATCCGGGTGGTCGAGTCTGCGATCTCGTTCATCATCAGCTCGGTCTCGATGGTGTAGTTCAACCAGCGGATCGCGCCCTGGAACACCTGGTCGGTGCAGCCCTCCAGGGTGCCGGCCACCCGCTCGAGCCAGTCCACGTCGAAGCCGGCCTGCACGAAGTTCGGCGCCAGGTTCCAGCCGTCGATGATGCCGTGCTCGTCGAGCCATTCGCCGAGCACGTCCTCGCGGTCGGCGGCCTCCATCGGGGTCAGCTCGGGCGCCTTGGCCACCTGCGCCGCCGCCTCCTCCTGCAACCGCACCAGCGCGCCGAGGGACGCGGTGTCGAACTTGCCGTCGGCCATCATGGCCAGCTTGTGCCGCATGCCCGCGACCCGTTCGCGCAGGCCGGAGGTGGCCCGCACCGCGGCCGCCGCCGGATTGTTCAGCTCGTGGGTCAGGCCCGCCGACAGCGAGCCGAGGGCGAGCAGCCGCTCGCGCTGGCCGACCCGGGCGTTGGCGTTGCGGTTGCCGAAGAACACGCCCTCGAGCAGGTGCACCGCCATCGGGAACCAGGCCTGCATCATCTGCGCGAAGATCGCGGCGTCCAGCACGTAGAACCGGGACGGCCGGGTCACCGACATCGAGCTGTTGTAGGTCTGCTCGACCTTGTCGCCGAGGTAGGCGCTCCAGGCGCCCGCGTAGGAGCCGTGGTGCTGGGTGCGCACCAGCTCGATCTCCGTGCCGCCGGACAGCTTGGTCAGCACGACCTCGCCGTCCATCAGCACGTAGAAACAGGTGGCCGGGTCGCCCTCGCGGAAGACCAGCCCGGGCTCGATCGTCTCGACCCGCCCGTCCCGGCACAGCCAGTCCAGCTGCTCGTCGTTCAATTTCTCGAACAGGAACAGTGTGCGGAGTTCCGCGGGATCGCAGACCAGGCGGCTGCTGCGATCCGCGGTGTTGTTCGAATTCATCTGCCAGCCTCCTGTTTACGCGAGATACCGGTGCACGAGCATCACGGCCATCGCGCCCTCGCCGACCGCCGATGCGACGCGCTTGGCCGAATCGGCGTGCACGTCGCCTGCCACGAACACGCCGGGCACGCTCGTCTCCAAATGATGTGGTGGCCTGGGCAGTTCCCAGCCCGCCGGGCGCGCGCCGTCGATCATCAGGTCGGGCCCGGCCAGCACGAATCCGGCCGTGTCCCGCTTGACCGTGCCGTCGAGCCACTCGGTTTGCGGTGCGGCGCCGATGAACAGGAACAGCCGCTCGGCCTCGGCCTTCTCCTCGTTGCCGGAGACGTTGTCGCGCAGCACGATCTGTTGCAGATGGTCGTCGCCGTCGGCGGCGCTCACCTCGGTGTTGGTGTGCACCTTGATATTCGGGATCTGCGCGATCTGCTGGACCAGGTAGTGCGACATGGACTTGCCCAGCGAGTCCGCGCGCACCACCAGATGCACCGTCTTCGCGTTGCGGGACAGGAACACCGCGGCCTGACCCGCGGAGTTCGCGCCGCCCACGATGTAGACGTCGCGATCGGCGCATTCGGCGGCCTCGGTCATCGCCGAGCCGTAGTACACGCCGCGCCCGGTGAACTCGTCGACGCCGGGCGCCGGGTGCCTGCGGTAGTCCACGCCGGTCGCGATGATCACCGTATGCGCGCACAGCCTGCCGCCGTCGGCGAAGCGCACCGTGCGCGCCGAACCGTTCACCTCCAGCCCGACCACCTCGCGGGTGGTGATCACCTCGGCGCCGAACTTCGCCGCCTGGCGGCGGGCCCGATCGGCCAGCTGAGCGCCCGAGACGCCGTCCGGGAAGCCGAGGTAGTTCTCGATGCGCGAACTCTGCCCGGCCTGTCCGCCGGTCGCCGTGCGCTCCACCAGGACCGTGCGCAGGCCTTCGGAGGCGCCGTACACGGCGGCGCCCAGCCCGGCCGGGCCGCCGCCGACCACGATCAGATCGTAGAAATCGCCGGTCGCGTTGACGGTGAGCCCGACGTTCTCCGCGAGCACGCTGTCCGACGGCTGGACCAGCGCGTCGCCGCCCGCCGTGATCACCACGGGACAGCGTTCGGGATCGGCGCCCGCGGCCTCGAGCAGTCGCGCGCCCTCCGGCTCGTCGGCCAGATACCACCGATAGGGCAACTGGTTGCGGGCCAGGAACTCGCGCACCTCGGAGGAGCGCGGCGACCAGCGGTTGCCGACCACTTTGGTCTCGGTCACCGGCCGGTGCTCGCTGCTGCGCCAGGCGTCGAGCAGCCCGTCCAGCACCGGATACAGCTTCTCCTCCGGCGGATCCCACGGCTTGAGCAGATAGTGATCCAGGTCGACCACATTGATGGCGTTGATCGCGGCGCTGGTGTCGGCGTACGCGGTCAGCAATACGCGGCGGGCATACGGGTGCAGGTCCATGGCCTGCTCGAGGAATTCGATGCCGTCCATGCCCGGCATCCGGTAATCGGCGATCAAGACCGCGACCGGCTGGCCGCGCAATTTCATCTCACGCAACGCCTCGAGCGCCTGCGCGCCCGATTCCGCGCGCAGAATCCGGTATTCGGCCCCATAGCGGCGGCGCAGGTCGCGGACAACCGCGCGGGAAACGCCGGGATCATCGTCGACGCTCAGGATGGCCGGTTTCGTGGCAGCGGGTGAAGTCACCTATCGAGTATGGACGGTCGTGCAAAACGGGGTGTCAACGTTCGCTCGAGGCGGACGTGCGGGCGGTCAGAGCAGGTGGTGCCGGATGAGGTCGAGTTCATCGTTGGTCAGCAGGCGTTCGAGATTCTCCGGCGAAGGGCCGCGGGCGGTGCCGCCTTCGGTCTCGCCGCCGGGCAGCAGCGGAACATGATCCGCATGTCGACGATGTAAGAGAGAGCGCAGTTTCACGGCCGATCACCTCACGTTGGACGGGAAAGCTCGAGGCTGTGTCGTTGCTTCGTCTATCCCGCATTGTGCGCTCGGCATTACCGAAGTCGGCGCGCAACATGCTGAATGTGATCCAACTGTCTTCTGATTAAAATACGTATAAACCAGGAAACAGGTTCGGCCAGGTATCCACCGGCCCGTCCGTTCGGAACCGGAGGCACCGTTGCCACAGAATCTCGAAGCCGCCATTGACATTTCCGCCCCGCCGGAGCAGGTGTGGTCGGTCGTCGCGGACCTGAAGCGGATGCCCGAGTTCAGCCCGCAGCTGGTGCGGATAGTGCCGCTCGGCGCGACCAAGAAGGGCACCTGGACGCTGCACCTGAATACCGACGGCAAGCAGTATTGGCCGACCACCGGACGCATAGTGCGTTTCGAACCGAACCAGGTGTTCGCCTTTCGGATCAACGAGAATCGCTCGATCTGGAGTTACACGCTCGAGCCGACCGCGACGGGCACCCGGCTGGTGGAGCGCCGCGATATGTCGCACGGCACCACCTGGTTGTCGCGCAAGTTGATCGCCACCAAGCTCGGCGGCGAAGTGCCGTTCGAGCAGGCACTGGTCCGTGGCATGACCGAAACCCTGGAGCAGATCAAGGCCGCGGTCGAGGCGCAGCGCTGACGACTTCGCGCGCGCAGAGCTGCCGATGTCCGGCCGTTCACCCACGGCGAGACCACCCGAGTGCGTATGTTGCCGGAGTATGCGACGAATGACGCAGTGCGCGGCCGCCGTCGCCGCGAGCGCCGTGTTGATGACGGGCTGCGGTAAGGACGAGTCCGGCCCCGCACGCGACGTCACCGTCGTCGGCACCGGCCAGGTGCGGGGCGCCCCGGACATCCTGAACGCCGACCTCGGCGTGGAACTCAGCGCGGACAAGGTCTCGGCCGCCATCGCCAAGGCGAACGAGAAGGCCAAGGCGATGACCGACGCCATGGTCGAAGCCGGGGTGACCCGCGAGGACGTGCGCACCACCGACGTCTCCATCCAGCCGCAGTACGCGGCCGGATCCGACAGCACGGTGATCGGCTACCGCGCCGGAAATTCGGTCCGGGTGGTCGTGCGCGAGCTGACCAAGGCCTCGGGTGTGCTCGACGCGGCGATCGCCGCGGGCGGCAACGAAACCCGGTTACGCGGGGTGTCTTTCGCGATCGACGACAACTCGCAGCTGCTCGCCGACGCCCGTGCCCGCGCGTTCGCCGACGCGAAGGCCAGGGCCGAGCAGTACGCGGTGCTCGCCGGGGTGCAGCTGACCGGGGTGATCACCATCAGCGAGGCGAGCAACCGCGACGAGAGCCCCAAGTACTCCACCCGGGACGCGGCACCGCAATCGGTCCCACTGGAACCGGGCACGCAGACGGTGACGTTCACGGTGAAGGTCACCTGGGGACTGCGTTGATCAAAGCCTGGCGGCTGCGTTGATCAAAGCCTGGCGGCTGCGTTGATCAAAGCCTGGCGGCAGCGCTGATCAACGCCTGGCGGCAGCGCCGACGAAGGCCTGGTGGCTGCGCTGAACGAACTAGGCGGCTGTGTCAGGCGGTGGCGTCCGCGGTGACGGGTTCGGCCGCGGCGGGGATCGGTGCGGCGGGCGCGGCGAACGGGGGCAGCGTCACGACCTGTGCCGCGTAGGACAGCCCGGCGCCGAAGGCGATGAGCAGCGCGGTGTCGCCCGGCTGTGACTGGCCCTTGCGCAGCAGCGATTCCATCGCGAGCGGGATGGACGCGGCCGAGGTGTTGCCGGTCTCCTCGATATCGTTGGCCAGCGCGCAGTTCTCCGGCAGCTTCAGCACCCGGGCCATGATCTCGATGATCCGGCCGTTGGCCTGGTGCGGAATCATCGCGTTCAGGTCGTCGGTGGACAGCCCGGCGCGGTCGACGGCGTCGCGGCACACCTTCTCCAGCGAGTGCGCGGCCCAGCGGAACACCGCGGTGCCCTCCATCGCGAGGTAGGGACGCACCGCGTCGGTGCCCTTCTCCTCGATCTCGCGGAAGAACTCGACCCAGTCCTTGTCCTGCCGGATCGCGTGACTCTGGGTACCGTCCGAGCCCCACACCGTGGGGCCGATGCCGGGCACGTCGGAGGGGCCGACGATGACGGCGCCCGCGCCGTCGGCGAACAGGAAGGCGGTGGAGCGGTCGGTGGGGTTGATGGTGTCGGTCAGCTTCTCCACGCCGATCACCAGCACGTGGGCGGCGGTGCCGCCGCGGACGAGGTCGGAGGCCAGCGCGAGGGCGTGGCAGAAGCCGGCGCAACCCGCGGAGACGTCGAAGGCGGCCGAGCCGTTCATGCCCAGTTCGGTGGCGATCCGGGGCGCGGCGGCGGGGGTGAGCAGCAGATGCGTCGAGGTCGCGACGATCACGCAGTCGACCTGGTCGACGTCGAGGCCCGAGGATTCGAGTGCGCCGCGGGCGGCCGCGACGCTCATGCTCTGTACGGTTTCCGATTCGTTCGCGAAGCGCCGGGTCTTGATCCCGGACCGGGTCTGGATCCACTCGTCGCTCGAGTTGATCGGGCCCGCCACCTCGTCGTTGGTCACGACTCGAACTGGGCGGTATACGCCGAGCCCGAGGATCGCCGTGTGCTCTGCCCCGGTGGTTTGGGCGATTCGAGCAGCCATGTGCGTCTCCTATGTACCTGCGGCACCGCCGCCGGGTTGTCCTCGAAGCCTCGAATTGGAACCCTCATCAGCCACGCCCTACGGAACCGTAGACATGAGGCGACCTCATATTAGCCCGAGAATCGCCGTTTTGTCGTGCGTATTCTCACAAGCCCCGGGTATACCCTCGAAGCACGCCAAAAGCTCCAGCGGCGTGAAACCCAACTATGTGCGGGCCGCCCTGCACGATGGACGGTCGGCGCGGATTGCGAGGACACCATGCTCGGTCTCGGGATTATCGGGTGGATCATCATCGGCGGTCTTGCCGGGTGGATTGCCAGCAAGATCATGAAGACCGATGCCCAACAGGGCATCCTGCTGAACATCGTGGTGGGCATCGTGGGTGGCCTACTCGGTGGGTTCCTGCTGAAGGTGCTCGGCGTTGACGTCGAAGGCGGTGGCCTCTGGTTCAGCTTCTTCACCTGCCTCGGTGGCGCGGTGATTCTGCTGTTCCTCGTGGGTTTGGTCACCGGACGCAAAGTCCGTAGCTGACAGCCGTGCCACAGGCTCCTTTCCCGTAAGGTGTGAACGCTTGCGCCGGTCCTATCGTTGAAGGCGCAATCCGACTGCATCTAGCACGAAAGAGGAGCCTGTGGCCCGCCGTCCCACGCCGCCCGGCACGCCTGAACGCACCGGAGTCGGCCACGTCGCCGACCTGGTCCGCAATGCGATTCCCCCGTTGCATCCCGCCGGGCTTCCGTTTGTCGCCGCCCCGCTCGCCGTCGCCGTCGTCGGCGGTAAGCGCAAGTGGGTGCGCCGGACGGGACTGCTGGCCGCGGCCGCGTGTGCGACGTTCTTCCGGCATCCGAACCGGGTGCCGCCGAACCGTCCCGGCGTGGTGGTCGCACCGGCCGACGGCGAGATCGCGCTCGTCGATTCCGCCGCTCCCCCCGCGGAACTGGGTTTGGGGGACCAGCCGCTGCCCCGGGTGAGCATCTTCCTGTCCGTGCTCGACGTGCATGTGCAGCGCACTCCGGTGTCCGGTGTGGTGCGCACTGTCCTGCACCAGCAAGGCCAGTTCCGTTCCGCCGATCTGCCCGAGGCCAGCGCGGTGAACGAGCGCAACAGCATGGTGCTCGACACCGCGAACGGCGAGCAGGTGGTCGTGGTGCAGATCGCGGGCCTGCTCGCGCGCCGGATCGTCTGCGACGCCCAGGTGGGCGACGTGCTGACGATCGGTGACACCTACGGCCTGATCCGCTTCGGTTCCCGGGTGGACACCTACTTCCCGGCGGGCACCGAACTGCTCGTCGAGCCGGGACAGCGCACCATCGGCGGCGAGACCGTCCTCGCGGTGCTCGGGTCCGCGTCCACCAGCGGTTCATGATGGAGGCGGCTGCTCCGACCCAGCGACGGCGGCGCCGCTCCATCCGGTTGCTGCCGAGCGTGGTGACCATTCTCGCGTTGTGCTCGGGCTTGTCCGCGGTGAAGTTCGGCCTGGACAACCAGCTCGACATCGCGCTCGCGATGATCGGCGCCGCCGCCGTGCTGGACACCCTCGACGGGCGGCTGGCCCGCATGCTCGACGCCACCACCAAGATCGGCGCCGAGCTGGACTCGCTGTCCGACGCCATCTCGTTCGGCGTCGCGCCCGCGCTCGTGCTCTATGTCACGCTGCTGCACACCGAGACCGCGGGCTGGATCATCGCGCTGCTGTTCGCGGTGAGCATCGTGCTGCGCCTGGCCCGGTTCAACACGCTGCTCGACGACGACACCCGGCCGGAGTGGGAGCGGGAGTACTTCGTCGGGGTGCCCGCCCCGGCGGCGGCGCTCATCGCCATGGTGCCGGTCGCGCTGTCGGTGCAGTTCGGTGACGGGTGGTGGCTCGGCTTCTCCGCGGTCGCCGTGTGGACCGTGCTCGCCGCGGCGCTGGCCGTGAGCACCGTGCCGACGCTGGCGATGAAGTCGGTGTCGGTGGCCCCGCAGGCCGCCGCGGGACTGCTGGTGCTGGTGGCGCTGGCCGCGGCGCTGCTGGTGACCTATCCGACCGTGCTGCTGCTGATCCTGGTCGCGCTGTACCTGGGCCATATCCCGTTCGCGTGGCATTCGCAGCGCTGGGTCGCCGCGCGCCCGGAGACCTGGCAGCACAAGCCCGCCGAGCGGCGCGCGCAACGCCGGGCGCAGCGGCGTCCGGTGATCCGCCGCCCGGCGATCCGGGGTTCCACCGCGCGCCTGCGGCTGCGCAGGCCCGGCGCCAAAGAGCGCGATATCGACGATCTCACCCGCTGACCGAACCCCTGGAAGTCCGGCCTCTTAAGGGCCGGGTTTCTCAACACTGGGATTTCTTAAGGACTTGGCAAGTCCGACCGAGAAGGCTCCCGGTATGGACACTCTTGCGACGGCCGGCGGCATGGGCTTCGGAGGGTTCGGCATCGGCGGGTTCGGCGCGGCCCGCTTCGGCCTGAAGCGTTTGCTCGGCATCGAGCCCTCGTCCGGCGCGATGCGGGGACGCCTGTCCGCGCGGGGGAGCGGTACGGTCGTACCGAACGGCCGGACGCGGAGGAAGGTGGCGATGGAGCCGGACGGGTTGCGCGAATTCGTGGAGCACCGCCCGCGCTTGTTCGCGCTGGCCTACCGGATGCTCGGCTCGGCCGCGGAGGCCGAGGACGCCGTGCAGGAGACGTATCTGCGCTGGGACGCCGCCGAGCGGTCCGAGATCCGTTCCGCGGAAGCGTGGTTGACCACGGTGCTGGTGAATCAATGTCGCACCTGGCTGGTTTCGGCGCGGGCGCGCCGGGAGACCTACGTCGGCCCTTGGATTCCCGAACCCGTGCCGACCGCGCGCGGCGAACTCGGCCCGCTGGAAACCGTGGAAGAGCGGGAACTGGTTTCGCTGGCGCTGCTCACCGCGATGGAGCGTTTGACGCCGGTCGAGCGGGCGGTGTTCGTGCTGCGCGAGGCCTTCGGGTACGCGCACCGCGAGATCGCGGACATGCTCACCATCACAGAGGCCAACTCGCAGCAGATCTTTCGCCGCGCCGGGCTGCGGGTGCGGGAGGACCGGGCGCGGTTCGACGTCCCCTCCGCGTACGCGGGCGAGCTGATCAGCCGGTTCGTGCAGGCGGCCCGCAACGGGGACGTGGCGTCGCTGGAACAGCTGCTCACCGCCGACGTGATCGCGACCGCCGACGGCGGCGGCGAGGTCACCGCGGCGCGCAGGCAGATCGTCGGCGCGAACAACGTGGCGCGCTATCTCTGCGGTTTGCTGCGCTGGGCGGTGCCCGGCATGGAGGTGCACATCGAGGAGATCAACGGTGCGCCCGCCGTGGTCGCCCGGGTCGAGGGTGCGCCGCTGATGGTCGCGGGCGTGGAATTGATCGGCGGTGCGATCGCCACGCTGCGGCTGATCGTCAACCCGCACAAGCTGCGGTATCTCGCGGCGCCCGCGTCCTGAGCGGGGCGTGACGCGCTTCACGTGCGTCTTTGTCATGGATCGTGGCGCTGTTCGGTCTGGTTGGTGTCGGCCGATCGAAAGGAAGTCACACCATGACCGGACAGCATCGGATCGTCGTCCTCGGTGCCGGATACGCGGGGCTGGCGGCAGCCCGGCGGCTCGCACGCAAGGCACGCGGAGCCGAGATCACCGTCGTCGACCCGCGCCAGCACTTCGTAGAGCGGGTTCGCTTGCACCAGCAGGCCGCAGGGCAACGCATTTCGGCCTGGGACATCAGAGAGCTGCTGGCGCGCAAGGAGATCGGTTTCGTCCGTGCCCGCGCCACCGCCATCGACCCCGCGGGCAAGCGGGTATTCCTCGATACCGGAACCGAACTCGGCTACGACACGCTGGTGTACGCGCTGGGCAGCGTCGCCGATCTGGACGGTGTGCCCGGGGTGGCCGAGCACGCCTATTCGGTGGCGACACCGGAGGACGCGGACCGGTTCGTGGCGCCGGACGGGACCGTCGTCGTGGTCGGTGGCGGTTCCACCGGCATCGAATTGGCCGCGGAACTGGGCGAGTCCCGGCCGGAGGTGCGCGTGCTGCTGCTCGGTTCGGAGGCGCCCGGTGCGTGGCTCTCGCCGCGGGCGCAGGCGCACATCCGGCGGGTGCTCGAGCGTCTCGGTGTCGAGATCCGTTCGGACGCAAAGGTGATCGAGGTGACCGAGCAGGGCGTGCGGCTCGCCGACGGCACCCTGCTCGAGGCCGCCGCGACCGTGTGGACGGCCGGTTTCCGCGTGCCCGACCTCGCGCAACGGTCCGGCATCGCCGTCGACGGCATGGGCCGGGTACACACCGATGCCACGCTGCGGTCGATCTCGCATCCGGAGATCTACGCGGCCGGGGACTGCGCCGTGATGGCCGGGCCCGGAGACCGCGCGCTGCGGATGGCCTGCGCGACCGCGCTGCCCGCCGGCCGGCAGGTCGCCGACGCCATCGCCGCGCGCCTGCGTGGTGCGCAACCGCGTCCGCTGCGGTTTCGCTACGTCGGTCAGGCCATGAGCCTGGGCCGGCGCAACGGCATCATCCAATCGCTGCACGCCGACGATTCACCGGCCGGCTTCATCCTGACCGGCCGGACCGCAGCGTGGGTGAAGGAGCGCGTGGTGCGCGGGGCGGCACGCCAGACCCGTCCTTGACCGAAACGAGCCGCGGCAGCGGGGTTTCCGGCGGCGGTTCGGTGCTACCGCACCGCTGACCGGCGACCGAGACTTCGTCAACTCAGGGTTGACGATATGGCATCGTCAACTTATCGTTGACGCATGACCTCACCAACGCCTCGCCTCGACGATCTGATCGACGGCATCAAGAAGGCCCGCCCCGACAATGTGCTCGACCAGCTGTCCGACGCCGTGGTCGTCGGCGACCACCTCGGCGAGGTGGCCGATCACCTGATCGGCCACTTCGTGGACCAGGCCCGCCGCGCCGGCGCCTCGTGGACCGATATCGGCGGCAGCATGGGCGTCACCAAGCAGGCCGCGCAGAAACGGTTCGTGCCCAAGGGGCCCGCCGACGCCGCACAGATGGATCCCAACGCCGGGTTCGCGCGCTTCACGCCCCGCGCCCGGGCGATCGTGGTGGCGGCGCAGGAGTCCGCCCGCGACGCGGGCAACGACCAGATCACCGTCGCACACCTGCTGCTCGGTCTGCTGTCCGAGCCGGAAGGCCTTGCGGTGAAAGAGATTCTCACCCAGGGCGTCGATCCCGCGGAGCTGAAGGTCGCGGCGACCGCCGCGCTGCCCGCGCGCGCGGACAAGTTGCCCGCGCTCATTCCGTTCGACGCCGAAGCCAAGAAGGCGCTCGAGCTGACCTTCCGCGAGGCACTTCGCCTCGGGCACAACTACATCGGCACCGAGCATGTCCTGCTCGCGCTGCTCGAACAGGAGAACGGCACCGGACTCCTGGCCGGGGCCGGGCTCGACAAGGCCGAGGTCGAGGCGCACCTGGTGGAGGTGCTGTCGGTGATAGCGGCCGGAAAACAATGAGCCGCGGACGGCCGGGTAGCGCTGCGGTGGCGGCGGCCGTCTTGTTCGCCGTCGGCGCCTGGCCGACCGGCCGTGCCGCGGTGCGGCGCCGGATTCGGTGCGCGCAGTGGGGTTTTCGTGCGGTGCGGTCCGGTCGGTCGCGGCGGCGCCGGGCCATCCGCACCGCCCGGGCGCGGGGCGCGCCGTACCGTGCCGCTTCGTCCGGTCTGTCGCGGGCGGCCTGAGCTACGCCCGCCCGCGTAACCCGCCGCCCCAACGCGGCCAGCGCGCTTGGGGTTTCGGTTCGGAGATCAGCGAGCCGCGGCCGGTGTCGGTGACGAACAGCGGTAGGTGCGGGGCGAGTTGGTCGAGCACCGCGCGCGTGTTGCCGCCCTGCGCGGCGCGGTACTCCGGCATCGTCAACCCCACTATCTGCAGGAATCGCATACTGCCGTGCGGGGTTTCGATGGTGCCCAGTTCGGGATCGGCAGTGAAGCCGACGGCGTGGATGCCGGAGTCGGGCTGGTCGGCGGCGATCGGGCCGTTCGCTTTGATGGTGTGCCCGGGCTCGAACCACTTGCCGGACTGGAAGACATAGCGCGCCAGGTTCTGCAGGAAGTTCGCGGGCCAGGCGGGCGGCTCGGTGTCGGCGGCCGCGCGCATCAGCCGGAAGGTGAGCTCGAAACCCCAGCCGGACTCCGCCGGGTTGTCCCATTCCTTCTCGTACAGCTCGGTCATGCCGTAACTGATGTAGTGCCAGTGCGGCACCGGCTCGGTGCGCGAATAGGCACTGATCCCGTCGAGCGGATCCGGCCCGCCGAGTGACCAGCGGTGATCGGTGGCCCAATGGAAAGGTTCGGTAGCGCCGTACAGCGGCTGCAATGCGTCGTCGATGGCCTTCCAGCCGGGTGCTTCACTCACACCGCCACCCTAAGTCCGCCGAGCCGACCGGCGCTGAGCGGATTGTGCTGCCGGGCAGCCGGTGCCGCGCGGCCGGAGCCAGGCCATGTCCCGAAGTCCCCTCCGGCGCCGGACTTTCGAGACGGGTCCTAGGGCACGTTGCGGGCGAGTTCGTCGAGCCAGGCCGCTGCCGACGCGTCGCTCGGCGCGCGCCAATCGCCGCGCGGGGACAGCGAGCCACCGGAACCGACTTTCGGCGCGTTGGGCAGGGTCGAGCGTTTGAACTGGCTGGTCTGCACGAATCGGCGCAGGAACTCGGCGAGCCAATGCTTGACGGCGGGCAGGTCGTAGGCGTTGCGCTGCTCGACGGGAACCAGATCGGGCCAGCTGCCTCGGCTCGGGTCCGACCACGCGTGCCTGGCGAGGTAGGCGATACGGCTCGGCCGATAACCGAAGCGCAGCAGGTAGTAGAGGTGGAAGTCCTGCAACTCGTACGGCCCGACGGTGGCTTCGGAGCTCTGGCTCGGCGCCGCACTGTCGCCGGCGTGTGGGGTGCCGGGCACCAACTCCGGTGAGATCTCGGTCCGCAGAATGGATCCGAGCACCTCGCCCGCCGCGGGCCCGAACTCCCCGGTCTCCACCGACCACGCGATCAGATATTTGATCAGCGTTTTCGGCACCGAGGCGTTCACGCTGTAGTGCGCCATGTGGTCGCCGACGCCGAAAGTGCACCAGCCGAGGGCGAGTTCGCTGAGATCACCGGTGCCGAGCACCAGTGCGCCGTGCTGGTTCGCCAGCCGGAACAGGTGCGAGGTGCGCTCGCCCGCCTGCACGTTCTCGTAGGTGACGTCGTACTGCGGCACCCCGTCGGCAGCCGGGTGCCCGAGGTCGCGCAGCATCTGCGTAGCCGAGGGCCGGATGTCGATTTCGCGCGCGGTGACCCCGAGCACGTCCATCAGCCGGTGTGCGTCGGTGCGGGTCCGGGTGCTCGTCGCGAAGCCAGGCATGGTGTAGGCCAGGACATTCGCCCGGGGCAGGCCGAGCCGATCCATGGTCTTCGCCGCGACGATGAGCGCCAGCGTGGAGTCCAGCCCGCCGGATACACCGATCACCACGCGCTCCGTGCCGGTGGCCCGCAGCCGGGTGCTCAGGCCCGCCACCTGGATCTGCTGGACCTCCGCGCACCGTTCGTTGCGGACCGCCGGATCGGCGGGAACGTAAGGGAAGCGTTCGATTTCGCGGCGCAGCGGCACGGCGGCGCGCGGGATCGGCAAGCTCACCTCGATGCGCCGCACCCGCGCCAGCCGCTCGCGGTGATCGTGCACATTGTCGGCAAAGCTGGTGGTGCGCAGCCGATCAGCGGCCAGCCGTCGCAGGTCGAGATCGGCGGTGACCAGCTGCGGCCGGTCGGCGAAGCGGTCGCCCTCGGCGAGCAGGTCGCCGTTCTCGCATACCAGGGCTTGGCCGTCCCAGGCCAGATCCGTCGTCGATTCGCCCTGTCCCGCAGCGGAATACAGGTAGGCGGCCAGGTAGCGCGCAGAATGCGAGGTGCAGAGCGCACGTCGGTAATCGGCCTTACCGATGACGATATTGCTCGCGGACAGATTGACCAGTACGGTCGCGCCCGCCAATGCGGCATAACCGCTGGGCGGCAACGGAACCCAGCCGTCTTCGCAGATCTCGAGATGAAAAACGAAACCCGCGAGATTGTTCGCCGTGAACAACAGATCCGCGCCGAACGGCACCCGCTGACCGGCGATGGTGATGTGCGTGTCGAGATTTTCCCGGGCCGCGGCGAATTGCCGTTTCTCGTAGAACTCCCGGTAATTCGGGAGATAGCTCTTCGGTACCGCGCCGAGCACCGCGCCCGCGCATATCGCGATCGCGCAATTGAACAGCCGCCCCTGGCTGCGCACCGGCGCGCCGACCACGAGCACGGTGGCCAGCTGCGCGCTCGCGGCGACCACCCGGGCCAGTGCCGCCTGCACCGCGTCGTCCAGCGCGTCCTGGTGGAACAGGTCGTCCGCGGTGTAGCAGGACAGCCCCAGCTCGGGGAATACGGTCAGCACCGCGCCGTCGGCCGCGGCCTGCTCGGCCAGGTGCAGGGTCTGCGCCACGTTGTCCGCCGGATCGGCGACCCGCACCCGCGGCACCGCCACCGCCACCCGCGCGAAGTCGTGCCGGTAGAGCGAATCGAAGGGCAGGTCGTGCACTGCCGTCCCCCTTAGCGGAGAATATCGAAAATGATCATGATTCCCTTCTGCAATCTACGCCGCCCCGCGGCCCGCTAAGCTATAGCAATGGCGGATGAAACGGATTCCGACCTAATCGCGGGGGAACGACGCGCGGATCTGCTGCGTGCGCTTTCTTATGTGTCCACGGAGTCGCAGCCGGACGGCAGTTATGTCGTCAACGGCGACCTCCCCCCCGACGTGGCGCCCCCTTTTATCAGGGCGATCATGCGGGTCGAAGCGGAGTTGTTGTTGCACGACGCGGAGCTGGTCACGGTGGAGGGCGGTGAGCCGCGCACGCCGGAGGAACGCCGGACCGACGCCTTCGTGGCGCTGGTGCTGCGCGTCGACGACCGCGCCTGAGCCGAGCGAACCGACCTTGCACTCGGCACCCCCGAGTGCTAGAAATGGCTTTGGCACTCTCTACCGGTGAGTGCCAGGTCGGGACGGTGAGACCGGGTTCCATCGACACCCTCGGTCGTCCGTCGCGGGCACCGAACCTGGCCAGCGTAATGGGGCGATCCAACCTGCGGTCGTCCTGTGTGTCAGCCATATACATGGAGGATCTCAACAACGCCATGGCCAAGACAATTGCGTACGACGAAGAGGCCCGTCGCGGTCTCGAGCGGGGCCTCAATGCCCTCGCTGACGCGGTCAAGGTGACGCTGGGGCCGAAGGGTCGCAACGTTGTCCTGGAGAAGAAGTGGGGCGCCCCCACGATCACCAACGATGGTGTGTCCATCGCCAAGGAGATCGAGCTGGAGGACCCGTACGAGAAGATCGGCGCCGAGCTGGTCAAGGAAGTCGCCAAGAAGACCGACGACGTCGCGGGCGACGGCACCACCACCGCCACCGTGCTCGCCCAGGCGCTCGTGCGTGAGGGCCTGCGCAACGTCGCGGCCGGCGCCAACCCCCTCGGCCTGAAGCGCGGCATCGAGAAGGCCGTCGAGGCCGTCACCGCCAAGCTGCTCGACACCGCCAAGGAGATCGATACCAAGGAGCAGATCGCTGCTACCGCCGGTATCTCCGCGGGCGACTCGTCCATCGGTGAGCTCATCGCCGAAGCCATGGACAAGGTCGGCAAGGAAGGCGTCATCACCGTCGAGGAGAGCAACACCTTCGGGCTCCAGCTGGAGCTCACCGAGGGCATGCGCTTCGACAAGGGCTACATCTCGGGTTACTTCGTCACCGACCCGGAGCGTCAGGAAGCGGTCCTCGAGGATCCGTACATCCTGCTGGTCGGCTCGAAGGTCTCGACCGTCAAGGACCTGCTGCCGCTGCTGGAGAAGGTCATCCAGGCCGGCAAGCCGCTGCTGATCATCGCCGAGGACGTCGAGGGCGAGGCCCTGTCCACCCTGGTGGTCAACAAGATCCGTGGCACCTTCAAGTCCGTGGCCGTCAAGGCGCCGGGCTTCGGTGACCGCCGCAAGGCGCAGCTCGCCGACATCGGCATCCTGACCGGTGGCGAGGTCATCACCGAAGAGGTCGGCCTCTCGCTGGAGACCGCCGGCATCGAGCTGCTGGGCCAGGCCCGCAAGGTCGTCATCACCAAGGACGAGACCACCATCGTCGAGGGTGCGGGCGACGCGGAGGCCATCAAGGGCCGCGTGGCGCAGATCCGTGCCGAGATCGAGAACTCGGATTCGGATTACGACAGGGAGAAGCTGCAGGAGCGTCTGGCCAAGCTGGCCGGCGGTGTTGCGGTGATCAAGGCCGGTGCCGCGACCGAGGTCGAGCTCAAGGAGCGCAAGCACCGCATCGAAGATGCCGTGCGTAACGCGAAGGCCGCCGTCGAAGAGGGCATCGTCGCCGGTGGTGGCGTTGCGCTGCTGCAGTCGGCGCCCGCGCTCGACGATCTGACCCTGACCGGTGACGAGGCGACCGGTGCGAACATCGTGCGTGTCGCGCTGTCGGCGCCGCTGAAGCAGATCGCCTTCAACGCCGGCCTCGAGCCGGGCGTTGTCGCCGAGAAGGTTTCGAACCTCCCGGCGGGCCACGGCCTGAACGCCGACTCGGGCGCCTACGAGGACCTGCTGGCCGCCGGCGTTGCCGACCCGGTCAAGGTCACCCGCTCGGCGCTGCAGAACGCGGCGTCCATCGCGGCGCTGTTCCTCACCACCGAGGCCGTCGTCGCCGACAAGCCGGAGAAGGCCGCCGCTCCCGCGGGCGACCCGACCGGTGGCATGGGCGGCATGGACTTCTGAGTCCTGCCTTCCGGCAACACCTTCAGAAAAACCGAAAGCCGGTCCACCCTCGGGTGGGCCGGCTTTCGGCTTGTCGCGGCGTCCCTTCCGCTTACTCCGTGACCTACTATACAGGTAAGCCTAACCTTAATTCCAGCCGGGTGTAACTACAGGGTCAGATCCCGGATACCGCGAGCACGGCGAACGGCTCCGGCGTACCCGGGCCCATCGGGCCGCCCTTGTCGAATTGCGAGGAGACGACCAGAATCCGGTCGTCCACCCGCACCAATGTGGTTGGCAGGGCCAGGGATTCGTCGGTGAAGCGCGCGTCCAGGGTGGCGGTGGTCCCGTCGTCGGCGAGCGTCCAGCGCGAGATCGTCGCGGCCGTGTTCTGCACCGCCCACAGCGTGTGGTCGTGCAGGTCCAGCCCGTCGCCGAAGGTCAGCTCGCCGCCGCGCAGCGCGACCTTGCGGATCTGGCCGATTGCGTTGGGGGTGAGGTCGATTCGGAACAACTCGCCCGCGTGCATATCGACGGCCAGCAGATAGCGACCGGCGGGGTCGGCCACGATGCCGTTCAGGGTGAAGTCGCTCGGCGCGTGCGGCGCCATCGCCGGGTTCAAGTCGAAGTGTGCGGTCAGCTCGGCACGTCCGCCGTCCGCGGCGGTCGCGCTGACCTGATCGGCGGTGACGCGATAGACGACGCCGCGGCTGGAATCGGTCAAATAGGCCGTGCCGTCCGGCGTGACGGCGAGGTCGTTGACGAATCTCGGCGCGGTTCCGGCGACATCGAAGCGGGCGATCGGCGCGCGAGTCGCGGTGTCGTACACGGTGACTCCGGCGGTCGAGTCGGTCACCCACAGTCGTCCCGCCTGGTCGACTTTCAAGCCGTTGGCGGTCTTGCGGCCGTCGGCTCCCTCGGGGAGGAAGACCTCGGCCGTTGCGGCACCGGGGGTGGCCCGGTAGATCGCGCCGGTGGTGTACGAGCCGACGTAGGTGTCGCCGGTGCGCGGGTCGGCGGCGATGCCCTCGGGGTAGGCGTGCTCGCTCGGTAGCGCGTAGGCGGTGCTGATCCGGGTGGCCTGCGCGGCCGGAGTGGGTGGCGCGGCGTCCTCGGTGCCGCAGGCCGCGAGCAGACCGCAGGCCAGGGCGATGGCCAGGGTCGACCGGCGGCGTCGGGTCGGGTGCTGCATGGTTAAGCCTCTCATTGAAGAATGAATACGAAGCTAGATTAGAGTTCGTCAAGGGTCTAATGATCAGATGGGCGGATACGATCGGGTGATGACGTCCCTGCCCTCCACCGAGCGCATCGGCTCGTACGTGAAGCGCGCCGAACAGGCGCTGCAAACGGCGAAGCATGCCGCCTTGAAGCCGGCGGGCGTCACGGTGCCCCAGTACGCGGCCCTGCTGCACCTCGATGAGAACCCCGGCATCTCGGCCGCGGCGCTGGCCCGGCTCTGCGGCGTCACCCCGCCCACGATGAACACCGTGCTGTCCAATCTGCAGGATCGCGGTCTCATCGAGCGGACCCCGCACGCGTGGCACAAGAACATCCTGGAAACCAGGTTGACCGAGGCGGGCACCGCGGTGATGCGGGACGCCGACGCCCGCGCCGTCCGAGTCGAGCGTGCCGTCGCCGCCGGTTTCACCGACGCCGAACGCGCCACTCTGCAAGACCTGCTGACCCGCTGTGCCGACCTGTTCGACTCGGTCCAGTCCGAAACTCCGTCCGCCACAAAGGGTTGACCGGTCGGCGCTTGTCCGGGCCGCCGGAGAGCCGAACGTTCGGTGGTGGGGATCGCTTGTGGCTCTTGGCGTTCGGTCAATTCGGAGCGTATTCGCAGATGGGATGAATCCGACATAACCAGCGGACCAGTTCGCTTTATGAATAATTCTATGAATTCCCGTCAAAATCGCCCACGCGTGCTGTGACCGAACTGTTAGAACTGTTTTGGCAAACATTCAGTGACAAGACAGCTGTCCGCAATCCGCAGAAGTATCGGATGGTCTGAAAAACTGTTGTCCGTGCTCGGGAGGATTCCGTTAAGAGTCGCCCGGCCCAGTTTTCGTAGGACGACATTGTGTGCGCAACGAACCTGCCAACTCTGGGCAAACGCCCGGTCAGGCCATGGTTGAAACGAACAGCCCGATCCATGTCGAGCGCTTCTGGCGCTTCTGTATTGTCTGCCCCAATGTCACAGGATGCGAATACGGGTCGAATGTATGCCGGGCAACCCGTCGAGGACCGGCAACGTCAGCGGCGTGCGCGTTTTCTGGAATCAGGCCTGACGGTCTTCGCGCGCGACGGCTACGCCAATAGTTCGGTCGGCGCCATCTGTAAGGACGCCGGACTCTCCTCACGACAGTTCTACGAGGAGTTCACCGGCCGCGAGTCCCTACTACTAGAGCTCTACGAGCAGATCGACCGCGAATCGCGCGACGCGGTCGCCAAGGCGCTGGAGGCGAAGACCGACGCGAGCGTGCTCGAGATCATCGACGCGTCCGTGCGCGCCTACGTCGAATCCATCGGCGCCGATCCGCGCAAGGCCCGCGTCGCCTTGGTCGAGGTGGTCGGCGCCGGCCCCAAGGTGGAGAAGTTCCGGTTGGAGCTGCGCCGGGTGTGGGGCTCGCTGCTGGCCGGCGCCGCGGAGGACGCGGCCCTGCAGGGGGAGATCCCGACCGGCGACTACGAGATGCGCGTGCTGGCGGTGATCGGCGCGGTCAACTACGTGGTGGATTCGTGGAGCGGTTCGGACCCGCGCCCGCCGCTCGACGACGTGATCAGGGTGCTGAGCAGGGTGATCATGGGAGCCGTCCGGGCTTGAGCGGGTCGCGGCGCGGTAGCGTGCCCGGCATGGAAACGGTCCCGATCCAGATGCCGGACGGCAGCACGGTGCCGGTCCGGCTGATTCCGGCCTCGGGCGCGCACCGGCACCCGGTCACACCGGACGCCCCGCGTCCGGTGCTGGTGGTCGTGCCCGGCCTCGGGGTGCCCGGCGAGTACTACGACGGGTTCGCCCTCGGTCTGTCCCGGCGCGGTTTCGACGTGGCCATCGGCGAGTTGCGCGGCAACGGCGCGAGCACGCCGAAGCCGAGCGCCGCGAGCACCTACGGCTACCACGAGCTGGTCTCGGTCGACTTCCCGGCGATCTTCCAGGTGGTGCGCGACCGGTTCCCGGCGAGCACGCCGTACCTGCTCGGGCACAGCATGGGTGGTCAGCTCGCCGTGCTGTACGCCTCGCGGATCCGCGGGCGGCTCGGCGGGCTGATCCTGATCGCCTCCGGCACGCCGTATCACCGTGGCTACCGGGGACTTTCGGGTCCGGGCATGCTCGTCGGCACCGCGGCGGTCTCGTTGACCGCGAACCTGGCGGGCTTCTGGCCGGGCGACCGGATCTCGATGGGCTTCGGCAGGCAGTCCAAGGTGTTGATCTCGGACTGGGCCAGGCTCGCCCGCACCGGCCGGTTCGTGCCGGTCGGGGCCGATATCGACTACGAGGAGCGGATCGCCCGGCTGAAGCTGCCGGTGCTCTCGATCACCATGACCGGCGACGAGCTGACCCCGCCGGGCTCGGCCGAGCATCTGCTGGCGAAGCTGCCCAAGGCCGACGTGACCACCTGGCGCGCGCCGGAACCGTTGGGGCACAACGGCTGGATCCGCGATTACACCGGCACGGTCGATCAGATCGAGAAGTGGTTGCGCGATCGTCAGTGATGCCTGCGCGGTGTCTCGACATACCGGGCGAACCCGTCGAGCATCGCGTCGACCCCGATATCGAAGTGATCGGCCGGTGAAATGTCCTCGGCCGCATCGGGTTCCGCGCGCACCGCGGCGATGGTATAGCTGAGCAGGTGGCCGAGCACGTATTCGCGCAGGCACTTGGTCAGCTGTGTCGCGACGCGCGCCGGAAACCCGGCCCCCTGCAGGTGTTCCACCAGCCAGCTGCCGGTCTCCAGCGCGGACTCGTTGCGCACCGGCCGGGTCGCGAAGACCGGCACCGCATTCGGGTGCCGGCGCAGCGTGGAGCGCAACCGGTGGGTGTAGGCGCGCATGAGCTCGCGCCAAGGTTCCTGCCAGGGCAGCGAGGCCATGTCCAGCTCGTTGAACATGGTCGCGGCGACGGCGTCGAACAGGTCCTGCTGATCGGCGAAGTGCCGGTAGGCCGCCATCGGGTCGGCGCCGAGTGCGGCGCCGAGTTTGCGCATGGAGAAGCCGTCGACGCCGGTCTCGTCGATGAGCCGCAGCGCGACCACGGCGATGTGGTCGCGGTTCAGCGCGACCCGCCGCGACGGCTCGGCGCGGCTCGCGCTGCGGCGTATCGGCTTTCCGGCGGCGTTCTCGCCCTGCACGACTGCTCCTCCCGGGCCGGGTCTACGGCGTAGACGGTCCCACTACACCGTAGGCCCGGGTGGTCGAATCGGCCGCTATTTGCCGCGTTCGATCAGCATCTGCGTGAAGAACTCGTAGATCAGGCCGGCCTGGAAGGCGGACTGCTTGTTGTCCGCCGCGCCGCCGTGGCCGCCCTCGATGTTCTCGTGGTACCAGAATTCGTGCCCCTGCTCCTCGAGCAGCGCGGCCATCTTGCGGGCGTGACCGGGGTGCACGCGATCGTCGCGGGTGGAGGTGGTGAGCAGGATCGGCGGGTAGGCCACGTCCGCGCGGGCGTTCTGGTACGGCGAGTACTTGCTGATGTACTCCCATTCCTCGGGCTTGTCCGGGTCGCCGTACTCGGCGATCCAGGAGGCGCCCGCGAGCAGCAGGTGGTAGCGCTTCATGTCCAGCAGCGGTACCTGGCAGACGATCGCGCCGAACAGCTCCGGATAGCGGGTCAGCATCACGCCCATCAGCAGGCCGCCGTTGCTGCCGCCCACCGCGCCGAGCTGGTCGGCGGTCGTGATGCCGCGGGCGACAAGGTCTTTCGCGATCGCCGCGAAATCCTCGTACACCTTGTGCCGGTTCGCCTTCTGCACCGAGGTGTGCCACTGCGGACCGTATTCGCCGCCGCCGCGGATGTTCGTCATCACCCAGGTGCCGCCGCGTTCCAGCCAGCCCATGCCGGACGCGCCGCTGTAGGCGGGCGTACGGGAGACCTCGAAGCCGCCGTAGCCGGACATCACCGTCGGGCCGGGCACGCCCTTGCGGTCCCGATGCCGGATCACGAAGTACGGCACCGCGGTGCCGTCCGCAGAGGTCGCGAAGAACTGCTCGGTCTCGATGCCCTCGGCGTCGAAGAAGCCGGGCTCCTGTTTGAGCTGGGTGGTCTGCCCGCCGACCGAACTGGCCAGCAGCGTGGCGGGCGTGGTGAAACCACTGGTGGTCAGCATGAATTCGTCGCCGCCCTCGAGCGGGTCGAGATTCAGCACGCTGGTCGTCGCCATCGGCGGGGTGTCGGCCAGCGACTCCCGGCGCCAGCCGTCGGCGCCCGGCGTCACCACGTACAGCTTGGTCTGCACGTCTTCCAGGGTGATCAGCAGCAGGTGGTGCTCGGTCCAGCCGTAGCCGTGCAGCGAGGTGTGCGCGTCCGGTGTGAAGATCACCTCGAAATCCCTTGCCCCGGCGAGGAATTGCTCGAAGTCGGTGGCCAGCAGCGCGCCCGCGGGATAGCTCCGGCCGCCGACCTCCCACGGCGACTTCAACCGGACGAGCAGCCAGTCCTTGTACCAGGATTCGCTGGCGTCGGTCGGAGTATCCAGGAGAGTCAGCGCGCCGTCGGCGCCGACCAGGTACACCTCTTCGTTGAAGAAATCGGTGGCCCGGCCGACGAAATGCCGTTCGTAGCCAGGGGTTCGGTCGTAACCCGCCGAGACCGCGACGTCTTCGGCCGCGCCCTCGAACACGGTCTCCGCCGCCGCCAGCTCGGTACCGCGCCGCCAGCGCTTGGCGATGCGCGGATAGCCGGAGTCGGTGAGCGAGCCGGGACCGAAATCGGTGCCGATGTACACCGAATCCAGGTCGATCCAGCGCATCTCGGATTTCGCCTCGGGCAGGAAGAACCCCCCGTCTTCGGGGGCGATGAACACCCTTGCCGCGAGGTCGAATTCGCGCACCACCTTGGCGTCCGCGCCGCCGCGGGACAGGCTGATCAGTGCCCGGGACTGCTCGGGCCGCAGCACCGCGGCGCCGCCCCAGACCCAGTTCTCCTCCTCCGCGGCGGCCAGCGCGTCCAGGTCGATCAGCACGTCCCAGTCCGGCGACTCCTTGGCGTATTCGCCGAACGTCGTGCGCCGCCACAGGCCGCGCGGGTGCTCGGCATCGCGCCAGAAGTTGTAGAGCCAGCGGCCGCGCCGTCCCGGATAGGCGATCTTGGTGTCCGTATCGAGCATGTCCAGGATGCGGTGCTCGAGTTCGCTGAACCGGGCGGAGGAGGCGAATCGCTCGACGACGACGTCGTTGTGCGCCCGCGCCCAATCGAGGGCTCGCTCGTCGGTCACTTCTTCGAGCCAGAGGTAAGGATCGGTCACGTTCTGCTCAACGCCGCTCATCCCCACATTGTTGCCGAGCGTCGCGGATCGGCACGTGGGGGTTACCACAAGTGTGCTACATCCACCACGACGCGCGAGCCGTCACCGGGACCTTCGAGAGTGAACACCCGCACCGGCAAGCGGGCGCGCACACCGAGACCGACGGTGGTCTGGCCCTCGAACGAGCCGGCCCACGCGACCTGACGGAACGTGCGATAGCCGGTCACGTCGGCCAGCTCGGCTCGGTGCGCCGGCTGGTAGGTGGCGTGCCCCGCGTCGTTGTAGGCGGGCGCGAGCACGACGACGTTCAGGAACGCGCCGCCGCGCAGCGCTACCGGCGTACCCGATCCGTCCGCGCGGACCCGGTCGACGTAGCCGACCCGATACCCCGGCACCGGGCCGGCCAGGTCGATGACCAGCCGGTCGAAGCATTCGTGGCGGCCGGTGCGCAGGCCGGTGACCGGCGCGGTGGACATCGCGGGATTCGTTTTGTCGAGCGAACCCCACACCAGTCCGCAGTAGGAGGGAGTCGCGGTAGCCGCGCCGGGCACGATCCAGAGACCGGCGCACAGCGCGACGGAGGCGATCAGGAGAAACAAGCGACGCATGTCGCACCGCCTTCAGGCAGTAAGAATGGAGCACTCGGTGAATCGGGCGAATTGGACACGCTGTTACCGCGCGCGGCGCTGACCTGGGTCAAGGCGGATTGCACCGACTCGGCCCCAAGCGCCACCGTGGGTTTGCCCGTGGCCATGACCGCCGCGGCGCCGGCAGTAGGATCGCAGCTCCGAGGCCGGTCCGATCAGGAGGTTCGCGGTTGCCGCACTTTCTCTGGGAGCAGCACTGCTGTCTGCCGCTGCTGCCGTCGGCGCGGATCGCGGATCTGGCGCGCTATCCGTCCGGTTCGTATCTGTCGGTGAACGTCGGCTATTCGGCGCAGTCGACCGCTGATTCGCTGGCACTGATCCGGCAGTTCCGCGCGGAAGCGGCCGCCGACGGCCGATTCCGGTTGGTGCACAAGCACTCTGACATCGGCGACCCGGAAACCCGCGCGCTGGCCTTCGATCTGGAGGACTCGGGCCCGCTCGGCGGTGACCTGGACAACGTGGCGCGGTTCTACGAGTTGGGTGTGCGTTCGCTGCTGCCCACCTACAACCATGCCAACGCGGCCGGGTGCGGGTGTCTCGACACCGAGGACACCGGGCTCACCGCCTACGGCCGAGATCTGGTGCGCGCGCTCAACGACACCGGCATGTTCGTCGACGGTTCGCACTGTTCCCGGCGCACCGCGCTGGATCTGGCCACGCATTCGCAGGCGCCGGTGATCTACAGCCACTCCAATTTCGCCGCGCTGTGGGAGCATCCGCGCAATATCACCGACGAGCAGGCGAAGGCCTGTGCCGCCACCGGCGGGGTGATCGGACTGAACGGCGTCGGAATCTTTCTGGGACACAACGGGATCGATGCGGCGGGCGCGCGGATCGAAGCGCTGGCCGACCAGGTCGAGCACGGTGCCGCACTGGTCGGCATCGAGCACATCGGGATCGGATCGGACTATTCCTTCGACGCCGCGGATTTCAACGACATGCTCGCGCAGCATCCCGAGGCGTTCTCCGAGTCCTACACGAAATGGGGTCCGCTGCAGTGGGTTCCGCCGGAGGACCTGCTCGGCCTGGGTACGGTGCCCGGCCTGGACGAGGTACTCGCCCGGCGCGGCTTCAGCGCCGCCGATCGTGCGGCGGTGTTCGGTGGCAACTTCTCCCGCGTCGCGGCACAGGTCTGGCGGGACTAGTCGCGAGCGCGGGACCAGCCGGAAGCGCAGTCCCGAAACAGGTGTGGCGCGACCATACCGGTCGCGCCACGTAACCCGTTCGCGCTCAGCCAAGCCGCACCAGCATCTTGCCGGTGTTGGCGCCGGACAGCACGCCGAGGAAGGCGGCCGGGGCCTGCTCCAGTCCCTCGTAGACGGTTTCGGTGGTGCGCAGGGTGCCGTCGGCCAGCCAGCCCGCGGCCTTGCCGATGTACTCGCCGAAGATCGGGAAGTAGCTGTTGACCAGCATGCCGCGCAGCGAAACCTCCTTGGTGGCAGCCTTGTACAGGTCCGGACCCGGCGCGTCGGTGCTGCCGTTGTATCCGCTGATCGCACCGACCAGTGCGATCCGGCCCTTCGGCCGCATCGCCTCGACCGCGACGCGCAGGTGTTCGCCGCCCACGCTGTCGAGGTAGACGTCGATGCCCTCGGGCGCCGCCGCGGCCAGCTGCCCGGCCAGGTCACCGGCCCGGTAGTCGAGCGCGGCGTCGAAGCCGAATTCGTCGAGCAGCAACCGGGTCTTGGCCGGGCCGCCCGCGGAGCCGATCACCTTCGCCGCGCCGAGCGCCCGGGCGATCTGGCCCGCGACACTGCCGACCGCGCCTGCGGCGGCCGAGATGAACACGGTGTCACCGGGATTCACCTGCGCCACATCGGTGAGCGCGGCGTACGCGGTGAGACCGGTGGTGCCGAGGGCGCCGAGGTAGTGGTGGTCGGCCGCGAGCGTGGGGTCGATCGGGGTGGCCACGGCCGCGTCCAGTACGGCGTACTCTCGCCAGCCCGCGAAGTGGGACACGGTGCTGCCCACCGGAATTCCCGGGGCCGTGGAGGCGACGACCTCGCCGACCGCGGATCCTTCCAAAGCCTCGCCCAGCTGGAACGGCGCGATGTAGGACGGCCGGTCGTCCATCCGGCCCCGCATGTACGGGTCCACCGACATCCAGGTGTTGCGCACCAGGATCTGTCCCTCGGCCAGCGCCGGAATCGGCTGGTCCACCAGCGCGAAATTCGCGGCGGTCGGTGCGCCGGTCGGTCGCGCCGCCAACTGGATCTCGCGCGAGGTCCGCGGCAGGTTGATCTGGGTGGTGCCGGTGGCCTCGGTGGTCTGCGTGCTCATTGCTCTGCCTCTGCTTCGGTGACTCTCGCGGACCCCTTCGATCCGGTACGGCCAACGCTATGAGCTGCGCGTCTTCGGCCCCAGGTCCGCACACGCCACGCACCGGTCCAAATGCGACAGGTCGGGGATCAGCCGGTTGTGAGGCGCGACGGGGAGGTGCCGCTCCAGCGGTGCACTGCTTTGCGCAGCGCCCGATCGTCGGTGAAGCCGAGCCGGTCGGCGACCGCCGCGGTGGTCAGATGTCCTTCGGCCAGTAGCGCTTTCGCCTGTTCGTAGCGGACCCGGTCGTATTCGGCTCGCCAGCTGGTGCCGTGTTCGGCGAGCTGCCGCTGCAGAGTGCGCGGACTGACCGCGAGGCGCCGGGCGACGGTCGTGAGCGCCGCGTCACCGGCCGTGAGGGCGGCGCCCAGCGCGACGCGGAAGGCTTCCAGCGGACCGGGGATGGTGCGCGCGGTGGCCAGAACCAGGTCGGCGTGGCTGCGCAGCAGCTCGGCCAACATCGGGTCGGCGCGCGGTAGTGCGGCGGTGGCGTCGGCGGCGGTGAAAGTGATGGTGTCGGCGGGCGCGTCGAACTCGATGCGGTGCGTGCCGAAGGCTTCCACCAGCACGGCGTGGTCGGCCGGCGCGGCGCGGCTGAAGGCGACCCGCTCGGGCACCACCGGCCTGCCGGTGGCTTCGCGAGCGCGCCGCAGGTAGTAGGCGAGCACGTACTCGTTGACGGCCGCCACCACCGCCGGATCGCCCGCGGTGGTGCGGAAGCCGACGGTGAGCGCGCCGTCGTGGGTGAGGTCGAAGCCTTCGGCGGCCGCGGTCACCAACCGGTGATACGGCTGTGCGGCGAGCAGCGCGTCGGTGAGCGTCGGCCCGTTCGTGACGAGATAGTCCCAGGTGGTGAGCGTGCCGAGCGGCGCGGCGGCGACCACCGCGAGCCCGGCCCCCGGCTCCGGATGGGCCTGCGCGAGCAGCTCCCACAGCCGGATCAGCGAGTGCAGCGGTATGCGATTGAGCTCGCCCGACAGCGCCGCGTCGTCGACCCCGTGGATCGCCGCGAGCCGGTCCGCGCCGACGCCGAACCGCAGCGCGGTGTCGCGGACCAGCCGGATCAGATGTGTCGAGGCCGTGCCGTCGATCGGCGAGGCCGGGGGCAGCGCCGGGTGGTTGCCCGGCGAACCCGCTGCCGGTTCGCCGACGGTGAACCGGCGGTCGGTGGCCGACTCCGGCGTGATCTCGTCCGCCGATCGTCCCGCTGCCACCGGGCAACACTAGCGAGCCGGACCGCTCGGTCTCGATCCGATCCGCTCCGCGACCGCCGGGATGTGGCCCACGGCGCATTGTTGTGGGGGACCGGTGGGCCAACTCGCGGCGACAGAGTTAGGCTCGGTGGCGTGACTTCCCATTACGACGTTGTCGTTCTCGGTGCCGGTCCTGGCGGTTACGTCGCCGCCATCCGCGCGGCACAGTTAGGCCTCCGTACCGCGATCGTCGAGCAAAAGTACTGGGGCGGTGTGTGCCTGAACGTCGGCTGCATCCCTTCCAAGGCGCTGCTGCGTAACGCCGAACTCGCACACATCTTCACCAAGGAAGCCAAGACCTTCGGGATCTCGGGCGAGGTGGACTTCGACTTCGGTGTGGCGTTCGATCGCAGCCGCAAGGTGGCGGACGGCCGGGTCAAGGGCGTCCACTTCCTGATGAAGAAGAACAAGATCGACGAGTTCGACGGCAAGGGCACCTTCACCGACGCGAACACCCTGTCGGTCGAGCTGTCGAAGGGCGGCACCGAGACCGTCACGTTCGACAACGTGATCATCGCGACCGGCACCGTCACCAAGCTGCTGCCGGGCACCCAGCTCAGCGCCAACGTGGTCACCTACGAGGAGCAGATCCTCACCCGCGACCTGCCCGGCTCGATCCTGATCGTCGGCGCGGGCGCCATCGGCATGGAGTTCGCCTACGTCCTGAAGAACTACGGCGTGGACGTGCGCATCGTCGAGTTCCTCGACCGCGCGCTGCCGAACGAGGACGCCGACGTCTCCAAGGAGATCACCAAGCAGTACAAGAAGCTCGGCATCACCATCACCACCGGTGCGGCCGTGCAGTCCATCGATGACGACGGCTCGAAGGTCACCGTCTCGATCAAGGACAACAAGTCCGGCAACGTGGAGACGGTCACCGTCGACAAGGTGCTGCAGGCCGTCGGCTTCGCGCCCCGGGTCGAGGGCTACGGCCTCGAGGCGGCGGGTGTGCAGCTCACCGACCGCGGCGCCATCGCGATCGACGACTACATGCGCACCAATGTGGATCACATCTACGCCATCGGCGATGTCACCGCCAAGCTGCAGCTCGCGCACGTCGCGGAGGCGCAGGGCGTGGTCGCGGCCGAGACCATCGCGGGCGCGGACACCGTCACCCTGGGCGATTACCGGATGATGCCGCGCGCCACCTTCTGTCAGCCGCAGGTCGCCAGCTTCGGCCTGACCGAACAGCAGGCCCGCGACGAGGGCTACGACGTGAAGGTCGCGACCTTCCCGTTCACCGCCAACGGCAAGGCGCACGGCCTCGCCGATCCGACCGGTTTCGTCAAGCTCGTCGCCGACAGCAAGTACGGCGAACTGCTCGGCGGCCACCTGATCGGCCCGGACGTCTCGGAGTTGCTGCCCGAGCTGACCCTGGCGCAGAAGTGGGATCTCACGGTCAACGAGCTGACCCGCAACGTGCACACGCACCCGACGCTCAGCGAAGCCCTGCAGGAGGCCTTCCACGGCCTCGCCGGGCACATGATCAACTTCTGAGCCGCGCCCGGAAGCGGTGGCGTCCTGCGGGACGCCACCGCTTTTGCGTGCCACGGCCCCTTGCGTGACATCGTCGGCAAGTCCGTGCGCGCCAAGCGAAATCGTGCGCCGCGCTCTGGTGGACCTCCCGCGGGTTTGCTAGACAGCAATGATGCGGAAGTGGCTCATCGGTGGTGCGCTGGTCCTTGTCGTGCTGCTGGTACTGGCGGTCGGCGGGTACTACTTGATGAACTCGCGCAGTTTCCAATTGGCCGGGCGGTTGGTGAACCGGGTCGACACTGCCGACAAAGTAGTGGCGCTGACCCTGGACGACGGCCCGACCGAACGCACCCCCGAGGTACTGAAAACCCTTGCGGACGCCCAGATTCCGGCCACCTTCTATCTGGTGGGCGGCGACCTCGCGGCCCGTCCCGACTACGGCAGGGCGATCGCCGCGGCCGGCCACGAGATCGGCAACCACAGCTACCACCACCGCCGCATGGTCTTCACCTCCGCCGATACCGTCCGCGACGAGATCGAGCGCACCGACGCCGAAATCGCGAAAACCGGCTACCAGGGCGAGGTCACGTTCCGGCCGCCGTACGGCAAGAAGCTCTGGTCGCTGCCGAAGTACCTGTCCGATCACGACCGCACGACGGTGACCTGGGATGTGGAACCGGCCACGGGAGAAGCCGACACCAGCGACGGGATCGCCGCGCAGACGGTGCGCGAGGTGCGGCCCGGCTCGATCATCATCCTGCACGTCATGCATCGGTGGGCGGGTCCGGCGCTGGCTGCCATACCGCGCATCGTCAGCGAACTCCGTGCCGCGGGTTATCGATTCGTCACGGTCTCGGAGCTGCTGCGGCACTGATCAGAGCATGCCGTACGCGTGCGTCGGGGTGAGCAGGGCGAGCGCGCGGCGATCCGCGACCATGGCCCGGCGGTAGTCGTCCCAGTCGGGATGTTCGCCATTGGCGGCGCGGTAGTAGTCGACCAGGGCCTCCACCGTCTCGTCGTGCGGGTCGGCGGCCACGGGCGTCACCGAGGCGATGGCCTCGACGACGGCGTAGGCGAAGAAGTCCTCGCGGGTCACGTGGATGGCGGCCCACGGCTCGCGGACCAGATTGTGGTACTTGGCGCGGTCGGCGGTGAGCGAGATCCGGATGCGGCCGTCCGAGCCGATCACGTGCAGCACGTTGGACAGCTGCGGCCGGCCGTTGCGGCGAATCGTGGTCAGCACCGACCTGCGGTGGTTGCGGGCGAAGTCGACTGCTTGGGCGAGTTCCATACCGGTAGCAACCGGCGGTGATCCAGGTCTCTTCCCCGGCTCACTGACGGTGGTAGGCCGCCTGCGCCTCGTGCACCCGTGGCATGTTCTGCTCGACCACCAGGATCAGGGCCTCCAGCCGGTCCGCGACGTCGGCGCCGAGCTCGGTGAGCGTGTATTCCACTCGCGGCGGGATGGTTTCGTGCACCTCCCGATGCACCATGCCGTCGCGCTCGAGCGCCTGCAGGGTCTGCGACAGCATGCGCTCGCTGACGCCCTCGACGCGGCGGCGCAGCGCGCTGAACCGGTACGGTCCGTCGCGCAGCGCGACCAGCGCGAGGATGCCCCAGCGACTCGCCACATTCTGCAAAACCGGCCGTGACGTGCAGTTCTTCGCGAAAACGTCGGCTTCGAGGGTCGGATCGTCCAGTTCCGGCGACTCGGTGCGCGCCATCTCGCCGGAAAATCCTGTGCTCATGAACCCAATAGTACCCAACGCGCGGATAGTGGTGTATGAATGTGTAGTACTTACTATTAGTTAGCACTAACAACTCGTACGTATCTCTGGAGGTAAGTCATGACCGTTGCCGTCACCGGTGCCAGCGGGCACCTGGGCCGTCTCGTCGTCGAGTCCCTGCTCCGCGCGGGCGTCGCGCCGATCATCGCGATCGTGCGTGACCCGCAGCGGGTGGCCGATCTGGCCGAACAGGGCGTGCAGGTGCGCGCGGCGAGCTACGACGATGCCGAGGCGCTCGACCGCGCGCTGGCCGGCGTCGAGCGGGTGCTGCTCGTCTCCGGCAACGAATTCGGCGCCCGAGTAGCCCAGCACACCAATGTCATTCGTGCCGCAGAGCGGGCGGGCGTGCAACTGCTCGCCTACACCAGCCATTCCGCTGGGCGCCGACAACCCGCTCATCCTGGCGCAGGAGCATATCGGCACGGAGGCGGTGCTCGCCGAATCGACTGTCCCGCACGCGATTCTGCGCAACAGCTGGTACTGGGAAAACTATCTGGGCGGCCTCGCGCACACCGTCGAATCGGGTGTGCTGCACGGCGCGGCGGGCACGGGCCGGGTCTCGGGCGCGGCCCGTGCCGACTATGCCGAGGCGGCCGCGAAGGTGCTCACCACCGAGGGGCACGAGGGGCAGGTCTACGAACTCGGCGGGGACGAGCACCTCACCTATGCCGAACTGGCCCAGGTGATTTCGCAGGCTGCGGGTAAGCCGGTCCGCTACGAGAATCTCACCGAAGCGCAGTACCTCGCCGCCCTGGTGCAGGCGGGCATACCCGAGCAGCACGCGAAGGTGCTCGCCGACGCGGATTCCGGTATCACCGCGGGTGTGCTCGATGTCACCAGCGGTCATTTGCAGAAGCTGCTCGGGCGGTCCTTGACCCCCGCGGTCGAGGTCTTCCGCGCCGCGCTCGCCTGATCAAGGCGTTCTTTTCGCCACTGTCGCAGCGGCATTCGGCCTCGGGCGGTGAGCTCTCCGGAGGGAGGGCTCACCGCCCGCGCTATGCGCTCATACCCATTGCACGAGTTGCAGGATGATGCCGTTCGGGTCGCGCATCTGGAAGTAGCGCTCGCCCCATTCCTCGGTCTCGATCGGCGTCGCGATCGGCACGCCCTCGCCTTGCAGCCGGGCGTACTCGGCGTCGATGTCGTCCACCTCGAACACGACGAGCAGCCCTTCGCCCGCGCTGCCCGCGATGCTCGCCGGTTTGAACGATTTCAGGCCGGTGCGCAGGTAGATGACGTTCAGGCCGGCGTCGGGTCGCTCCAGGGAGACGAAGCCGTCGGCGGACATCTTCTCGGTGAACCCGAGGTGCTCGATGAGGAATTCCGCCGAAGTGCGCGGGTCGGCGACGTTGAGGGAGATGGCGGAAGCGGTGATGTGCAAGGGGTCCTCCTCGGGCTCACGATTAACTCTATACTAAGTACGTTGTACTTTGTAGAAGAATTCCCGGCGGGTCGCACTATGACCCGCGTCACGCCGATACGATCGAACCGACCAGGGCGAGGAGGCAGGGTGGCAGACGGCGCGACACGAGGCCGCGGCAAGCAGGACCGCAGCAGCGCAGGCGATCCCGTGCGCACGCTGGAGCTGCTGTGGCGGGTGCCCGGGACGCCGGTGCGCGGTCCGAAACAGCGCAGCAGCGTCGATGCCGTGGTCGACGCGGCCATCACGATCGCCGACACCGCGGGTATCGAGGCGCTCACCATGCGCGCGGTCGCGACCGAACTCGGCATGACGCCGATGGCGACCTACACCTATGTGCCCGGCAAGGCCGAACTACTCGACCTCATGGTCGACCAGGTCTATGGCGCGATGGCACGGCCGGACCTGACCGAATTGCCTTGGCGCGCAAGGGTCACCGCGATAGCGGACGAGAATCGCGCACTGCTCACCCGGCATCCGTGGCTGGCCTATCTGCCCACCACCCGGCCGCCGCTGGGCCCCGGCCAAGCCGCCAAATACGACCACGAACTGCGCGCCTTCGAGGGACTCGGCCTCGACGACGTCACGATGGACGCCTCGCTCACCTTCGTCCTCGGCTTCGTGAACTCCGTGGCGCGCATCGCGATCGACACCGCCCGCGCCGCCGCCGACAGCGACATGTCCGACCCCCAGTGGTGGGATCGCGTCGCCCCCGTCCTCGCCCAACTCGTCGACCCGTCCCGCTACCCGGTGGGTTCCCGCGTCGGCACCACCGCAGGCCAAGCCCACGACTCCGCCTACAGCGCCGACCACGCCTACGATTTCGGTCTTGCCCGCATCCTCGACAGCCTCGCCCCACTCATCGAAAACCGCTGACGGCAAACGTTTCCTGCCTCGGCGGCCGAAGGGTTCAGACTCCGTCGCGTTGGATGCGGAGGGCGGTAATGGTGGCGGCGAGGCCTTCGTATTGGTTTGTGAGGAGGACGATTTCGATGAGGCTGCGTTCGTCGTAGTGGGTGGCGAGGGCGGACCAGTGGGTGTCGTCGAGGTCGCGGGTTTGCACCAGCTGGTCGACGGCGGCGATTAAGGCGCGGTGCTTGTCGGACCAGCCAGGGGCGTCCGGGCCGGTGCGCAGCCGGTCCAGGATCTCCGAAGTCACGCCCGCTTTTTTGCCGAGGCGGATGTGGTGGTCCATTTCGTACTCGCACGCACGCAGGTGTGCGACCCGGATGATCACCAGCTCCGATTCGTGCCGGGGCAGCCTGCCGCCCGGCATGAGCTTGCCCGAATAGTGCAGCCAGCCGCGAAACAGCCCCTTGGTGCGGCCGAGGGTGCTGAACAGGTGCGCGTCTTCGGTGCCCGCGGCCCGGGACAGGGCCCGCCAGACCACCCAGTTGACCGGCCCGAGTTCCCGTAGCCGTCCGGGCGAAATACGTGGTCGCAGCGCTGAAACCATGGTCGGTCGGCACCTCCGCGTGATCGGTGAGCGGCCGCGCGGTGCCCGGCCGATGCGTCAGCCTACCGGCGAGTTCGCCGCGGATCGAGGTCTGCGCGCCCCGGCCGGACGGGTTCGGTGCCGAATTGCCCGCGCACCCTGGGGATTACCCGGTTACGATCGGATTCGTGGGCAGCTGGGCAGCGTGTGGGGGGCAGCCGCAGCGCGCCGTGCCTTCGACCGCGGGCCGTCGGCGCAGTGTATGCGGCGGCGCGCGGCAGTAGCCCGGAAGACGCGGAGAGGCGGACGAGCTCGACATGCTGGTGAGGGTCAGGCCCGGGGCGCAGCTCTCCGGTGCCGAACAAGAGTTCGTCGAATGCCTGCGGTCCTATCCGTCGCCCGCCCTCGCGATGGTCGATCTACAGGTCGCCGAGCGGCAGATCGACGCGGTGGTCTGGACGCCGCGCGGGCTCACCGTGCTCGAGGTCAGAGGCTTCCAGCGCAGGCAGAGCGGCATTCTCAGTATCTCCGCCGACGGTCCGTGGAAGATCAGCGACGCCGACGCCGACCTGGACGAACAGCCAGGCCGCCCGTCCGACCGGCTGGAGAACGGCATGGTCGCGGTGAAGCACACGCTGGAGCGGGCGCTGCTCGACGCGGGACACGTTTGCGGCGCCGTGGTTTTGGTGCCGTTCCGCGGCGCGGTGGTCCGGCCGTCGCGCACCAATCTGCGCCCCGGCCTCGACGTGGTGGTCGGCAATGTCTCCGACGCCACCGAACTGCGCATCTATCTCGAAGGTTTCTCCGCCGGGCCGCGGCGCTGGACCGCCGACCGGGTGATCGGCGACTGCAACGCGCTCGGCCTCGGCGAGCTCACTCCGTCGCGCGCGGAACTGATCGACGCGGGCTTCGAACAGGTGGCCCAGGAATCGCCGAGCGTCATCGCGCGCCCACCCAAGCCGCGGGTCGAGCCGACTCCGGGTGTCGCGACCAAGCGACAGTCGTACGCGGGGTGGGGCGTCGTCGCGCTGGCGCTCGCCGGGATGGTCGTCGTGCTCGGCGTGATCGCGAACTCGCTGGTGCACGACTCGTCGCACCCGCAGACCGAGACCAGCACCACGAGCCCGACGCCGTCCCCGCCGCCGCATCGCCCGACGTCGTGCTACCCGTTCCAGCCGGACTGCTGATCCGGCCGACTCCGCGCGATCGCACCGGAAGCCGCTGGTGACTTCCGTTGTGGTTACCGTCTGGTGAACCCTTGGGCACCTGCACCGTGCTTACGGTTGCGTAGCGTCGCCGCGGTACGGCACGCTGCGTTTGTACAACGTCAGAACGGCCGAACCGTGGGAGGACCGTCGTGGGTCACTACAAGGCGAACGTGCGAGACATCGAGTTCAACCTGTTCGAGGTGTTCGGGCTGGACAAACTCCTCGACACCGGTGCTTACGGTGATCTGGACTCCGACACCGTGCGCGAGATCCTGGCCGAGGTGAAGCGGCTGGCCGAGGGGCCGATCGCGGAATCCTTCGCGGCCGCCGATCGCGATCCGGTGGTCTTCGATCCGGCCACCCATTCCATCTCGGTGCCGGACGCGCTGCGCAAGACCGTCACGGCCGTGCACGAGGCCGACTGGAGCAGGCTCGGGCTGCCCGAGGGCATGGGCGGCACGCCCGCGCCCGCCGCGGTGGTCTGGGCGGTGCAGGAGATGATCAACTGCGCCAACCCGTCGGCGAGCTTCTTCAACATGGGCCCGGTGATGGCCTCGGTGCTCTACAACGTCGGCACCGAACAGCAGCAGCACTGGGCCACCACCGGATACGAGCGCGGGTGGCAGGGCACCATGGTGCTCACCGAGCCGGACGCCGGCTCCGACGTCGGCGCGGGTCGCACCAAGGCGATCGAGCAACCCGACGGCACCTGGCATATCGAGGGTGTCAAGCGGTTCATCTCCGGCGGCGACGTCGGCGACACCGCCGAGAACGTCTTCCACCTGGTTCTCGCCCGTCCGGAAGGGGCGGGTCCGGGCACCAAGGGCCTGTCGCTGTTCTACGTGCCGAAGTTCCTGTTCGATCCCGAGACGCTCGAGCTCGGCTCCCGTAACGGCGTGTACGCGACCAATGTCGAACACAAGATGGGCCTGAAGTCCTCGCCCACCTGCGAGCTCACCTTCGGCGGCGACGTGCCCGCGGTCGGCTGGCTGGTCGGCGACGTGCACAACGGCATCGCGCAGATGTTCCAGGTGATCGAGAACGCGCGCATGATGGTCGGCATCAAGTCCTCCGGCACGCTGTCCACCGGTTACCTGAACGCGCTCGACTACGCCAAGCAGCGCGTCCAGGGTGCGGATCTCACTCAGATGACCGACAAGGCCGCGCCGCGCGTGACCATCACCCACCACCCGGACGTGCGGCGCTCGCTGGCCCTGCAGAAGGCCTACGCCGAAGGCTTGCGCGCGGTCTACCTGTACACCGCCGCGCATCAGAACGCCGATGTGGCCCAGCTGGTTTCGGGTGCGGACGCCGAATTGGCGCACCGGGTCGATGATCTGCTGCTGCCGATCGTCAAGGGTGTCGGTTCCGAGCGCGCCTACCAGTATCTGACCGAATCGCTGCAGACCTTCGGTGGCTCGGGTTTTCTCCAGGACTATCCGATCGAGCAGTACATCCGGGACGCGAAGATCGACTCGCTGTACGAGGGCACCACCGCCATCCAGGCGCAGGACTTCTTCTTCCGCAAGATCATTCGGGACAAGGGTGTGGCGATCGGTCACGTCACCGGTCAGATCGCGGCCTTCCTCGACACCAAGAGCGGGCGCTTCGACACCGAACGTGAGCTGCTGCGTACGGCTTTGGCGGACGTGCAGGCGATGGCGGCCACGCTCACCGGCTATCTGATGGCGGGACAGCAGGATCCGGCCGAGCTCTACAAGGTCGGCCTCGGCTCGGTGCGCTTCCTGCTCTCGGTCGGCGACCTGCTCATCGGCTGGCGGCTGCTGGTGCAGGCCGAGATCGCGGCGGCCGCGCTGGCCGCCGAGGCGTCGGCGAAGGATCGGCCGTTCTATACCGGAAAGGTCGGTGCGGCAAGCTTCTTCGCCAAGAACGTGCTTCCGCAGCTCACGGCGAACAAGGCGATCATCGCCGCGATCGACAACGACATCATGAAGCTGGACGAAGCGGCCTTCTAGGCCATCGTCGACCGGATCGGCCGCATGCCCGAAAGGGTATGCGGCCGATCGCTTTCGCCGGCGTTCGTGCTCAGTCGGCGAGCAACTTCAGCACGACGGGCCGCGACAGCGTGCCCGATACCCGGCGGGCGAGTTGGTTGGCGCTCGCACCCGTCGCGTGGGCGTCGCGGAGCGCGGCGGCCAGCTCGTCGCGCGCGGCTTCCGCGGCGGCTTGGGCGGCGCGCAGGCGTTGTGCGGCGCGGTCGACCGCGGCGTCGGGATCGAGGGTGGTGTCGGGATCGGGTTCGGGGGCATCGCCCCTTTCCTCGGTGGTCAACGCATTGACTGGTTCGGCGGCGGGCTCGCGCCGCTGATAGGCGCGCGGGAAGTTCTGCATCGCCGCGCGGGCGAACTCCTGCATGAACTCGCGGGTCGCGTCCCGGTCCTCGGCCGCGTCGCCGAGCAGCAGCCGGGTGGTCTGCGGCACCGCGAGACTCCAGTTGGACATGCCGCAGAGCGCGAGCAGCAGGTGCCCGGCGAAGCGGGCGTCGACGCCGAATTGGTCGATGGCCCTGTCGAATTTCTGCTCGTAGTGCTGGGCCCGCCACCCGTCGATGTCGTGCGCGTCCACCCCGCGGTGCAGGCCCTCCCAGAGCAGCAGGCGCAGCAGTTGCGGGTTGTGGTTGTGGTAGTCGAACAGCTTCGCGACGTAGCGGCCGGGGTCGGTCTCGGTCAACGGCTGGACCACGTCCAGGAATTCCCGCATCGTGTCGATCAGGATGACGTCGAACAGCTTGTCCTTGCTGCCGAACAGGCCGTAGATGCGTTCCTTGTTCACCCCGGCCGCCTCCGCGATGCGGTCGACCCGCGCCCCGGCCAGGCCGTATTCGGCGAATTCGTCGCGGGCGGCGCGCAGCAATGCCTGCTTGGTCGCGTCGCTGCGCTTCATCGTTGCCGTCATGGTACCGACTTTACCAGCCCATTAAACCAACTATTTGGTTGACATCGTGGCGGCCGCGGTCCTAATGTCGTCCGCATGGCAACGCAGACACTTCTCGCGGCCGGTGCCCCGGCCACCGCGCCCACCCGCAGCGCCCCATCGCGCGCTCACACGGCGCGCACCCTGCCTGTTTTCGTGCTGTCCGCCTTGCTCGCGACCGGACAGATGTATGTCCCGATTCCCCTGTTCACCGCTATGAAAGCGGACTGGAACGTCGGCTCGGGCGTGATGACCTGGATCATCAGCGCGTTCGCCTTCGGTTACGCGGGCGGGTTCGTGCTGTTCGGCCCGCTCTCGGATCGCTACGGCCACCGCAAGGTGCTGATGACCGGCATGCTCGTCGCCGCGGTGGTCACACTGTTGACCGGTTTGGCGTTCAGTGCGCCGGTGGCGGTCGCGCTGCGCGTCGTCCAGGGCCTGGTGGTCGGCTCGATTCCGCCCGCGATCATGGCCTATGTCGCCACCCGCATCACGCCCGCGCACCGCGCGGTGGTGACCATGTCCATCGCCACCTCGTTCCTGGCGGCGACCGTGATCGCGCAGATCGTCTCGCAGGCGGTGGTCGCCTCCTTCCCGTGGCGCTCCGTATTCATCGCCTCCGCAGTCGTTTTCGCGGTGCTCGCGGTCGCGTTGCGCAAGGTGATGCTCGAGGACGCCCCCACCGGGCGCGACCTGCCGCTGCGGCACAGCTACGCCGCGATCCCCGCGGTGTTCCGGCTGCTGCCCCTGGTCCCGATGCTGGTCGCGGGGGCGATGAGCATGGCGGTGATGGTCGGCATCTACACCGGACTCGAACTCACCGGCGTGGTCGAGAGTTCCGGTGAACTGCTCACGTTGCGGGCGGGCGCACTGCCGGTGATGCTGTTGCTGCCGTTGCTCGCGGTGCCGCTGGCGCGCCTGTCCAAGCACAGCCAGATCGTGCTCGGCGTGCTGGTCGCCGCCGCCGCGATGGTCGCGGCCACCTTCGAGGGCAGCCACCTCGCCGTGCTGACCGTGTTGCTCGCCGTGATGGTCGGCGGCCTCGGCGTGATCGCGCCGGCCGTCCTGCAGAGCGCGGGCGAACTCGGCGGCGAATCCCGGGCCGCCGCGATGTCGGTCGCCATGTTCAGCTTCTATGTCGGCGCCACGGTGGGGCCGCTGGTGGCCGCGGCCGCCGCGCCGCACGGGTTCGCCGCGCTGGCCTGGACGCTGGCCGCCCTGCTGGTCGCGGCGCTGGGCATGACGGTGATCGGCCTGCTGCTGCAGCGCCGCGTGCAGGCGAAGGCGGCGTTCCTCGCCTGATCGTCGAAAACACAAGGCCGGCATCGCGATCCAGCGGTGCCGGCCTTGTCGTGCGCCTACTTGAGCACGTAGGGCGAGACCGAGCTGCGGTGCTCGCTGATGTCGAGGACCTTGCCCAGCGGCGGGAACGCGCGCTGCGGGCAGTTGGTGCGATCGCAGACGCGACAGCCCGCGCCGATGGGGGTGGGCTGGACCTCGTCGAGATCGATGCCGTCGGCGTAGATCACCCGGCCCGCGTGGCGCAGTTCGCAGCCGAGACCGATGGCGAAGGTCTTGCTCGGCTGGCCGTAGCGGGTGGCGCGGCGCTCCACCGTGCGGGCCACCCACAGGTACTTGCGGCCGTCGGGCATCTGCGCGATCTGGGTCATGATCTTGCCGGGGTAGGCGAAGGTCTCGTAGACGTTCCAGAGCGGACAGGTGCCACCGCTGGCGGAAAAGTGGAAACCGGTGGCGGACTGGCGTTTCGACATGTTGCCCGCCCGATCGACCCGGACGAAGGAGAACGGCACCCCGCGCAGTTTCGGTCGTTGCAGGGTCGAGAGCCGGTGGCAGATGGTTTCGTAGCTCTGGGTGAAGAACGCGGACAGCCGCTCGATGTCGTACCGGAAATCCTCCGCGACCTCGTGAAAATGCGTGTACGGCAACACGGTTGCCGCGGCGAAATAGTTCGCCAGCCCGAGCATCGCCAGCTTCTTGGTGTCCTCGGAGGCGAAATTGCCTTCCTCGACCAGCTTTTCGAGCAGTCCACCGCATTCGAAATAGGCGAGCTCGGCGGCCAGTTTGAAGGTGCGCTGCCCGCCGGACAGGTGCGGCGCGATCTCCAGTCGCTGCGTCTGCTCGTCGTAGCGGTGCAGCACGCCCTCGCCGAGGTCGATCCGCTCGACGATCCGCACGTCGTGCGCGCGCAGGATCCGGGCCACCTCGCTGTGCACGTCGCCGCCGTGGAAGCGGATGCGCGCGGTGAGTTCCTCTGCGGCGGTATCCAATTCGTGGATGTAGTTCTGCCGCTGATAGAAGTAGTCGCGCACCTCCTCGTGCGGCTTGCTGATCGTCGCGCTGCCCGAGCCGTCGGCGAACCGGTCCTCGGTGGCGGCGGCCAGCTGGGCGGAGGTGTTGCGGTAGCGGTTGTGCATGTTGACCAGGGCGCGCGCCATGCTGGGATGCGCGGACACCATATCGGCGATCTCCTGGGTGTCGGCCTCGATGCCCAGCTCCTGGTCCATCACGACCTCCTGGAGTTCGGCGATGAGCCGGGTGTCGTCCTGGGAGGAGAAGAAGGTCGCGTCGACGCCGAACACCTCGCTGATCCGCAGCAGCACCGGCACGGTGAGCGGACGCACGTCGTGTTCGATCTGATTGAGGTAGCTGGCCGAGATCTCCAGCTTCTGGGCAAGCGAGACCTGGCTCAGTCCCCGTTCGGTGCGCAGCTGGCGTAGCCGCGCCCCGACGTAAGTCTTGGCCATTCGTCCAGTTTATGGCCGATTTCGCAACCCTGCCAATGGGGAATTAACAGCAGAGCTGAGCGATTTGTCACAGCGAGGCGCTACCGTCGTCGGGTGTTGTTCTCGCATGTCGTCCAGGCTTCGGAGACGGTTCGCGCGACCAGGTCACGGAAAACGAAGATCGCCGCCTTCGCCGAGTTGCTGACCGCCGCCGCGCCGGACGAACTCGCGCCCGTCGTCGCGTGGGTCTCCGGTGAGCTACGCCAGGGCCGTATCGGCACCGGCTGGCGCACCCTGGCCGGGCTGGACACGCCCCCGGCTCCCGTTGCGACGCTGACGGTTTCGGCCGTCGACACGGCGCTGAGCGAGGTGGCCGAGACCTCGGGCACCGGTTCCACCGCGCGCCGTAAGGAACTGCTGGTGGCGCTGTGGACCGCAGCGACGGCGGAGGAGCAGGCCTTTCTGCTGCGGCTGCTGACCGGTGAGCTGCGCCAGGGCGCGCTCGCCGCGATCGTCAGCGAGGCCGTCGCGGTGGCCGCGGCGGTGCCGGTGGAGCTGGTGCGGCGGGCCTACATGCTGTCGGGCCGGCTGCCGGTCACCGCGCTCGCCGCATTGACCGGCGGGGTGGCGGCGCTCCGCGAATTCCGCCTGGAGGTGGGCCGCCCGATCCAGCCGATGCTGGCCGCACCGGGGGCCTCGCTCGACGAGGCCCTGACCGAATTCGACGGCAAGGTGAGCGCCGAGATCAAGATGGACGGCGCGCGCATCCAGGTGCATCGCACTGGGCCGCGGGTGTGGGTGTTCACCAGGACGCTGCGGGATATCACGGCCGGGGTGCCGGAATTGGTGGACCTGGTCCGCGGACTCGACTGCGACAGCGTCGTGCTGGACGGCGAGACGCTGGCGCTCGACGATTCGGGCCGGCCCCGCCCGTTCCAGGAGACGATGAGCCGCTTCGCCGAAGTGAGTTCGACCCGGGAACTGCTGCTGCATCCGTATTTCTTCGACTGCCTGCACCTGGACGGTCAGGATCTGCTCGACGCGCCGCTGTCCGAGCGCCGCGCCGCGCTCACGAAAGTGGCCGGGGAACACAGCATTCCCGCGCTGCTCGAGCCGGACGCGGAGGCGGCCGCCGAGTACTTCGACGGCGCGCTCGCCGCGGGCCACGAGGGCGTGATGATCAAATCCCTGGCCGCGCCGTACGCGGCGGGGCGGCGGGGCCGCGCCTGGCAGAAGATCAAGCCGACGCACACCCTGGACCTGCTCGTGCTCGGCGCCGAATGGGGCTACGGCCGCCGCACCGGGTATCTGTCGAACCTGCACCTGGGCGCCCGCGATCCGCTCACCGGCGAACCGGTGATGGTCGGCAAGACCTTCAAGGGACTCACCGACGCGCTCTTGCAGTGGCAGACAGCGGAATTCCCGCGGCACGAGCGCACCCGCGACGAACACACCGTCTACCTGTATCCGGAACTGGTCGTGGAGATCGCCCTGGACGGGGTCCAGGTCAGTCCGCGCTACCCCGGCGGCGTGGCGCTGCGTTTCGCGCGGGTCGTCCGTTATCGGCCCGACAAAGAGGCCCGCGACGCCGACACCATCGACACCGTGCGCGCGCTGCTGCCCTGAACGGCAGTGCGCCTTCGGCGATTCGGCGCACAGCCGCGCCGACGCGATGCGAAGATGGCGCTGCCACTGCAAATAAGGGCTCCTCAGGGGCGTGGGGTGCGAGCCAGAATGCAGTGGGTTCGGCGGGATGCTGCTTCGGGATCGGGGATGACGGTTGGGTTCGATGGTGTGGCGGCTGCGCGCGCTGGCGCTGGCCGCGGTCGTGGCGGTGAGCGCGGTGCTCGGCACCCTCGCGCACGCGAATCCGATCGATGATCTGCTCTTTCCCTCCAAAGACATCGCCGAGGTCATGCCGACACCGCTGGGCGATCCGTTCTACGTCCCGCCGGCCGGCTTCGAATCCCGGGCTCCGGGCACGGTTCTCGCGTCCCGTCCCGGCGGCACCGGCGTCACGGGTGTCCCGTTGACCTCCACCGAGCTGCTGCTCCGGTCGAACGACGCGAAGGATCAGCCGGTGCCCGTGGTCGCCACCCTGCTGATGCCGACGACGCCGTGGACCGGTCCGGGCCCGCGGCCACTGGTCACGCTGAATCCGGCGATCGATTCGCTCGGGCACCAGTGCGCGCCGTCGTACGAGCTGCGGATGGTGTCGAGCAAGTTGTGGATGGCGCAGATCCCGCTGTCCAAAGGTTTCGCGGTGCTGGTGCCCGATCATCAGGGGCCGCGGCAGGCGTACGCGGCGGGTCTGATGGCCGGGCACGCGGTGCTCGACGCGATCCGCGCCGCGGTGCGCACCCCCGAACTCGGCCTGGAACCCGCCGCGCCGACCGCGATCACCGGCTACTCCGGCGGCGCCATCGCCTCCGCCTGGGCCGCTCAGCTGGCGCCGCGCTACGCGCCGGAGCTGAATCTCGTCGGTGTCGCGTTCGGCGGGGTGCCCGCCGATTTCGAGATGCTGATCCACACCATGAACGGGCGCGACGCCGCCTCCGGGGTCTTCCTCGCCGCGACGCTGGGCCTGGCGCGCGAGTATCCGGAGATGCTCGACCTGATGAACGACAACGGCTGGCGCCTGGCGCGGGTGGGCCGGGACTTCTGCATGGCCGCCGAAGAGTTCGTCGGCCTGGTCGCGCCGATTCCGGTGCAGGCGCTCACCGATGTGCCCGCGCCGACCGAGGTCCCCTTCATCCGCGAGATCTTGGCGCAGAACCGGCTCGGCGCGCTGCCACCGACCATTCCGGTGTTCATGTATCACGGCGGAAACGAATGGTGGGTGCCGCTGGCCGGTGCCGAGAACCTGTATCGGGACTGGTGCCGCGGCGGCACGCAGGTGGATTTCCAGGTATATCTCGGTGAACATTTCATCGTCAGCACCAGCGGTATTCCTGGTGCATATGCCTGGATCGAGGACCGCGTCGCGGGCAAGCCGATGGCGCCGGGGTGCACCCGATTCGGCTGATGGACGGGAGAATCCGAGCCGATAGAGGACAGGATCCAACTTAACGCACAGCCGACGCGCGGTTAACCGCAACCACCTGGCAATCCTATTGACCCGTACCGCACACTAGAGGCGTGACCGTCGAATTACTGGTTCTTCTGATCGTCATCGTCACAGCACTCGCATTCGATTTCACCAACGGGTTCCACGACACCGCGAATGCCATGGCGACCTCGATCGCCACCGGCGCATTGCGGCCACGCGTCGCGGTCGCCCTGTCGGCGGTGCTCAACCTGGTCGGGGCCTTCCTGTCCGTGGCGGTCGCCGCCACCGTGGCCAAGGGGATCGTCCGGCTCGATGCGGTGCAAGGCCACGACCTGCTCATCATCGTGTTCGCCGGCCTGGTCGGCGGCATCCTCTGGAACTTGATCACCTGGCTGTTCGGACTGCCGTCGAGTTCCTCGCACGCCTTGTTCGGCGGCCTGATCGGCGCCACCCTGGCCGCACTCGGCTGGAGCGGGGTGATCTGGGCGGCCGGCTCGGACGGCGTGCTGACCAAGATCATCCTGCCCGCCGTGCTCGCCCCGATCGTGGCGGCGCTGGTCTCGGCCCTGGGCACCTGGCTGGTGTACCGGATCACCAGGGGGTCCGATCCCGGCAAGGTGGAATCGGGCTTCCGCTGGGGCCAGATCGGCTCCGCCTCGCTGGTCTCGCTGGCGCACGGCACCAACGACGCGCAGAAGACGATGGGCGTGATCTTCCTCGCGCTGGTGGCGCACGGCACGCTCACCAAGAACGACGAGATGCCGCTGTGGGTGATGGCCGCGTGCGCGATCGCCATCGCGCTGGGCACCTACCTCGGTGGCTGGCGGATCATCCGGACGCTCGGCAAGGGCCTGGTGGAGATCGAATCCCCGCAGGGGCTGGCGGCCGAAACGGCCTCGGCGGCCATCATTCTCAGTTCGGCCCACTTCGGGCTGCCGCTGTCGACCACGCAGACCGCGACCGGCTCGATCCTGGGCACCGGCCTCGGCAAGGGCGCCGAGGTGCGCTGGGGCGTGATGGGTCGCATGGTGGTCGCCTGGCTGCTCACGCTGCCGCTCGCCGGGGTCGCCGGCGCGCTGTGCTGGGCCATCGCGCATGTCATCGGTGGGCTGCCGGGCGTGCTGGTGGTGTTCGCGATCCTGCTCGGGCTGTCGACCCTGATCTACCTGCGGTCGCGCCGGGACCCGGTGGACACCACCAACGTCAACGAGTGGCCGGGCGACACGCCGGGCGGGGCGGGCGATCTCGGGGAGGTTGCGAAACTGGGCGCCGCCGCGCCGCAGGCGCCGGAAACACCGCAGGCGCCGGAGGCAGAGCGTGCGGCGAGCGCGCCGCAGCCGCCCGCCCGGGACGGGCAGCAGGCCGAGCCCGGTACGCCGAACCGGTCGGCTCAGGTCTAGGAGGACGCGACGTGCATACGCTCATCACGAATCTGAACTCGCTGTGGAAGGTCATGCTGGCCGGGCTGGTGCTCGGCGCGGGGCTGCCCCTGGTGTTCGCGATCGGGGTACGGTTCTGGTCGGCGGCCGAGACCGTGACCGCCGATGGTCGTGTGACCCAACGCAATTACCCCGCGCTCGCGGTTGCGTTAGTGTGTTTCGGGCTGATCATCGCGGCGATCGTCACCGGGATCCTCTATACGGCAAAGGCTTTCATCGCCGCCAGGTTCGGTATTCACCTGTTCGGACAGTCCTGAAGGGCGGAACGTGACCGATCAAGCCAAACCCGCGGAACTCCGGCCGAATCTGCTCGGCCGGGTGATCGGCTGGCTGCGCGCCGGCTACCCGCAGGGGATTCCGCACTCCGACTACGTCGCGCTGTTCGCCGTATTGCACCGGCACCTCACCGATTTCGAGGTGGTCGCGATCGCCGAGGAACTGGCCGCCTCGAACCCGGACAGCGAGATCACGCGCGCGGAGATCGAGGACGCCATCGCCCGCGTCGCCAAGGAACAGCCGGCCGACGTCGACGTGGCGCGCGTCGCGTCGCACCTCGCGGCCGGTGGCTGGCCGCTCGCCGACCCGCCGTCCGACTCGGACTGAGCGAGCAGCGTTCATGCCACCCTTCCTGAACGCCATCATCGACTGGCTGCGGGCCGGATATCCGGACGGTGTCCCGGAATCCGACTACATCCCGCTGCTCGCCCTGCTGCGCCGCCGCCTCTCCGAGGACGAGGTGCGCCAGATCGCCGCCGAACTGGCCGGGTCCGGGGACCTGCCCGCGGACAAGACCGATATCCAGGTGATGATCACCAAGGTCACCAACGAGATGCCCTCGGCGGCCGACGTCGCGCGGGTGCAGACGCGGCTGGCGGCGCACGCCTGGCCGCAGGACGGCTCCGCGTCGGTCGACGGCCGCTGAGCTGCCCTGCGGTACAGCGGCTTTCGCCGCCTGCGGGGGCTGCGTGCGTGCGCTGTTCCGGGCAGTCTCGGCCCGCCATATGTGTGCTCCACAGCCGATTCCCAGCTGCGCCGGGGCGACCCTCGAGGTGTGCCGGTCAAGCTGAGTCGGCCGGAACTCCAAGCCTTCCGGCAACACCTGGTGGGCCTACTGCCCTGGCACACCAGCCCGCCGGCCGGCGGCGCTCGTCCCCTCGCCCGCGCCGCCGGCCGCGCACTTCACCGATCGGGTCGTACACGCTCGCGGGCCGCGGTCCGGATGCGCTGGGGCGTGGTGCCGTACCAGCGACGCACGACGCGGGTCAGCGCGGATTGCTCGCGCAGCCCGACCAGCGCGGTGATGCGGCCCATGGGCAGGTCGGTTTCGCACAGCAGCCGGTAGGTCGCGTCGCGCCGGGCGGTGTCGAGCACCGCGGTGAACGTGGTTCCCTCCGCGGCCAACGCGCGTTGCAGGCTGCGCTCGCCGATGGTCAGCATGTCCGCGACCGTGGCGATATCGGCGGTGGCTGCGACGAGGGCGCGGTCGACGGCCAGGCGGACCCGAGCGGTCATGGTCTGATCGAGTTCGGAGTAATTGCGGGCGAGGTAGTCCATCGCGAGCTTGTGCAGCATAGGGTCGCGTCCGACCAGGGGGCGCACGAGCAACTCCGCTGGGAACCGGAACAGCGTCGTCGGCATGTCGAATCGCACCTCGGCGCCGAAGAATTCGAGGTAGCGCGAGAGCGGCGCGCGCTGGGGGTGCGGCAGATGGACCGCCCGCAGCCCGTATTCGCCGCCGACACCGTGCTGTACATACCGGTGCACCAGTCCGGCCCCGTGGTCGATGCCCTGCACGAACGACGTCACCTCGGCCATGTCTCGGTAGTGCAGGGCGAGCATGCCGCGCTGCTGCTCCGGGTCCGGGCACAGCTGGATCGAGAGCCCGGCGTGCTGGATGAACAGGTACCGCTGCAGGCAGGCCAGGGCCGCGCCCACGGTGTCGGCATTGAGCAGTGCGACCGCAAGGGGGCCGAGCACATCGAGGTCCTGATCGGCGGCCAGGCGCAGACCGAAATCGGGACAAGCCAATTCGGTGGCCGCGAGCTCCAGTGCCCAGGCCATGGATTCGGCGGTCAGGATCGCGTCGTCGGAATCGGGGGCCTCCGGCGCGATACCCAGACGACGCAGCAGCGCGGTGCCGTCGCCGCCGAGTTCGTCGACCAGCCGGCGATAGCCGCGTAAGCCGGCCGCCCGCGCCATGATCGCCATCTGCTTCCTCCACCGTCCGGCCGCAAATCTGTCCAGCCGGTTCGCAGAGTAGCGAGCGGCCCCGCCCGGCGACAAGACGCCCGCGCGTTGTCTGGGTTGCCTGACTTGCTCTCCACCAGGGGAAATGCCTGCGTCCTCGATGGACGCCCAAGGTGGCTGTCGCCCTCGGGTAAAACGATGTCGCCTAGGGACGAGTCGTGGTTACCGGCCGGTAGCAACAATCTGGCCCATGGAACGAATGAGAGACGGGACACACCGGAAGCGGTTTGTGATGCGGGGTATGGCGGCGGTGGCGGTGGCCTTAGCGGGCGCACCGTTCCTGACGCCGACCGCCTTCGGTGAGCCGGTCGGGGGCTTCACCGGAATCGACGGTGGTGCGCACGCCGCGCAATGGACCGCGGCGGTGGACGGGCCACAGCCGTACAACGGGATCGTCCCCGACCTCGCGGTGCCGATCACCATGAGCGACGGCAAGGTGCTCAAGGCCGACATCATTCATCCGGCGCGCGACGGCCGCCTCGCCGACGGCCGCCGACCGGTGATTTTGCAGATGCAGGGCTACGGCAAACTACCGCTCCTGATCGGGCAGGCGGTGCTGGCCTCGGCGGACGGGCTGGGCATCAAGAAGCCGCTGGAGGATTGGATCGCCTCGATCAATCTGCCCGGCGTCGGTATCGACGGACTGTTCGATATGACCCGCCAGCTCGACGGCGGCGCACTGGAGACCGCCGCGCAGGATTGGGCGCTGACCGAAGCCGGATACACCCTGGTGCAGGTCGACATGCGCGGTACCGGCACCTCCGAGGGCTCCTGGCAGGTCTTCGGCGAACGGGAAAAGCAGGATTCCGCGGAGGTGATCGACTGGATCACCCGGCAGTCCTGGAGCGACGGCAATGTGGGCACCATGGGGGTCTCGTTCACCGGGATATCCGCGATCGAGGCCACCGATCGGCGTCCGCCCGGGCTGAAGGCGGTGTTCGCCTACGAACCCAGCGCCGACATCTTCACCGATATCGCCGGTCCGGGCGGCGCAGTGGGCGTCGGCTTCCTGGTGCCGTGGCTGGTGGGCGTCAACGCGCTCAAGATGATTCCCGACGTCACCGCGCTCGCCGTCGGAAAGTTCGATCCCGCACAGCAATTGCAGTGGTTGAAGGACCGCATCGCCGACCCGCTGACCCTGGTCGACATGGTGGCCAACGGTTACACGGCGTTGACGCCGGACCAGCTCACCCCGCGGACCCGTGAGCTGGTGGACCCGAATTCGCCGTTCCGGCAGGGGCTGAAGGCCAAGGTCGACAATATCCAGGTGCCGCTGTTCATGGTGGGTGCGTGGTTCGACATCTTCGGCACCACACCGACCGATACGTTCAATAAGATCCCGCTGTCCACGGAGCAGAAGAAGCTGATCATGGGCGACGGCTACCACATCGGTTCCGGGGTGGGCGGATTCGGGCATCCCGGCATGCCGCCGCGGCTGGATGTGTTGCAGCGCGCCTGGTTCGATCACTGGCTGCGCGGCATCGACAACGGCATAGAGGAATACGCGCCGATTGTGGTCAAGCAGCAGGGCGGGGGCTGGACGGACCTGTCGGAATTCCCACGCACCGAGGCGACCTTTCGGCGGGTGTACCTCAACGACCTGCCCTCGGGTACCGCCGCGGCCTCGGTCTACGACGGCGGTCTCGCGGAAAGCCCGCGGCAGGGGGCGATCCGCGACCTGACGGTGGCGCCGGGCCTGTTGAGCCTGTGCGGCCGGGACACCGCCCGGATCACCGCGGGAGCCACCGCGATCCTGGATGTCTGCGGCAACGACTCGCGCGTGTGGGAGCACGACGGTCTGAGTTTCACCAGCAGCCCGGTCGCCGAGACGACCACCATCTCGGGCCCGATCAGCGTGCACCTCAACGTGACCCACGAGGCGGCCGACGGCTACTGGGTGACGACGATCAACGATGTGGCGCCCGACGGCACGTCCCGGGAGATCGCCACCGGGCAGCTGGTCTCCTCGCTGCGCCAGATCGACGAGGCCGCCAGCAAGAAGTCCGCGAACGGTGACTACACCGCGCCGCAGTACTTCCTGGATCTGGACCGGCGGCAGCCGACCGTGCCAGGGGAGCCGGTCGCGCTGGATGTCGCCGTGACGCCGATCGATGCGGTATTGCAGCCCGGACACCGGTTGCGGGTGGACGTGTACGCCAGCAACTTCCCGAAGGGTCTGCCGCCTGCCCCCTTCCTGTTCGATTCGGGCCTCCGTCCGCAGCATCTGCGCCTCGACCCGGAGGCCCCGAGCTGGGTCAATATCGCGCTGACCGCCCCGATACCCGACTAGGGCGGGTCGTATGGGTTCCTAACGGAATCTCAGGTGCGTCAGGGGAAGCGTTCAGGTGGGCAGGGCAGTGTGGATGGTGTTGGTGGATCGGCTGCCCCGATGCACCCCTCCCCAGCGGCCGGCGGCGGTATTCCTGCCGCCGTCGGCCGCCCTCTCCTCGAGGACCGAGCTTCGGTGGACCGCATGGGAACGGTTCACCCTTCCCAGCGGTCGGCGGCGTGGAAGTCGGCGCCGCCGACTGCGCCTTTTCCGGGTCAGGCCAAGAGCTGAAGAAAGCGCGTGACTTCGTGCTGCACCGCCGCGCGTCCCGGGCCCAGGTATTTGCGCGGATCGGACAGGGCGGGGTCGGCCGCCAAAGCGGTGCGGACCGCCTCGGTCATCAGGACATTCAGCCGGGTCGCGATGTTGACCTTGGTGATGCCGTGCTCGACCGCCGCGCGCAGCCCGTCGTCGGAGACGCCGGAGGAGCCGTGCAGGACCAGGGGGACCGGAACCTTGGCGGCGAGGCGGGCGATCAATTCGTTGTCGAGGGTCGCGGTGCGGGTGTGCATGGCGTGTGACGAGCCCACCGCGACGGCCAGCGCGTCGACGCCGGTGGCGGCGACGAACTCGACGGCCTCGTCCGGATCGGTGCGGACACCGGGGGCGTGCGCACCGTCCTTCCCGCCGACCTCGCCGAGTTCGGCCTCGACGTGCACGCCGCGCTCGTGGCACCAGCGGGTGATCTCGGCGGTAGTCGCCACGTTGGCGGCGTAGTCCAGGGTGGAACCGTCGTACATCACCGAGCCGACGCCGAGTTCGACCGCGGCCCGTACCAATGCCGGATCGGTCGCGTGGTCGAGGTGCACCGCGATGGCGGCGCTGCTGTCGGCCGCGACCCGCAGACAGGCGAGGGCCAGCGGTGCGAGGCCGCCGTGATAGCTCGCCGTGTTCTCCGAAAGCTGGAGCACCACAGGTCGTTTCGCCGCTTCCGCGGCCGCCGCGATGGCCTCGGCGTGCTCCAGCACGATCACGTTGAACGCCCCGAGCCCGCCGGGCGCGGCGGTGGTGACCAACTCGGAAACAGGCGTCAGCGGCATCGGTATCTCTTTCTGCGGGCTCAGCCCGCCGCGGCGGTTACGCCGTCGGCTCCTGGGCGGTGGGTAGGTCGAGCCGGGTGACTCGGACGGTCGGGGCGATGCGGGTGCGCAGGCAGCGATCGATCTCGCCGGCCACCGGGATGACCACGGCGGCGGCCGAGGTGGCTACCGCGTCGGTGAGAATGGTCGGCCAGTCGGGGACCTCGTCGGCGGTGAGCGCGGCGATCACCGCGGCGGTGGCGGAATCGCCCGCGCCCGTGGGATTTCCGGCCAGCGGCTCCGGCAGCGCGGCGAACCAGGCGCCCTCGGCGGTGACCGCGACCATGCCGTCGGCGCCGCGGGTGGCGATCACCGCGCGCACCCCGCTCTCGATCAGCGGGTACGCGGCGGTGACGACCTCTTCGGCGGTGGCCGGCTTGACGCCGGTGAGCCGGTGCAGTTCGTCGCCGTTGGGCATCAGCACGACGCCGGGGACCTGGGCGGCCAGGCGCAACGCCTCGCCGTCCACATCGCAGATGGTCGGCACGTCGGCGGCGATGGCGCCGCGGGCGATCTCGGCGGGCAGCGTCGGCGCGATACCGCCGGGCAGCGAGCCGGAGATGACCAGGCCGTCGATATCGGGCAGCATGCCGGTGACCCGGACCGCGAGTTGTTCGGCCGCGTGCGGGTTGGAGACCCGGGCGCCGGGCTCCCACAGGGCGGTGGCGGTGCCGTCCTCGGATTCGCTGATCACCACGGTGCGCCGGACCCAGGGCAGCGCGTGCACGAAATCGACCGGCATCTCCAGCTCGGCGGCGGCCGCGAACGCGTGATCGGCGAAACCGGTTGCCCGCGCGTACTTCCCGAGCTGGTTGAGCACCCGGGTGACGTTGATGCCCTTGCCGCCGATGCGTTGCTCGACGGAGCGGACCCGGTGCGCTTGGCCGCGTTCGAAGTGCTCGACCCGGTAGGTCATGTCGTAAGCGGGGTTCATGGTCACGGTAAGGATCACGACAACCACTGTCCTCGCCTGAGCACCCGATGCAAATGGAGATTGTCACCGACTATCAACAGGTCGGCGAAATATCCCGCGCGCAGGTCACCGACGTCGGCGAGGCCGAGCGCCGCGGCGGGCGTCGCGGTGGCGGCGCGGACCGCGGCGTCGAGCGGCACCCCGGATTCGCGAACCGCCCGCGCGACACAGTCGAGCAGCGTGCTGATGCCGCCCGCCAGCGAACCGTTCGCGATGCGGGCCACGCCCTGGCGCACGGTGACCGACTGCGGGCCGAGCTGGTACTCGCCGTCCGAGAGTCCCGCCGCCTGCATCGCGTCGGTGATCAGCGCGACCCGGGTGGGCGCGGTCGCGAAGACCAGCGCGGCGAACCCGGGATCGACGTGCACACCGTCACCGATCAGCTCGACGATGGCGTGCCCGGCCGCAGCCGCCACGAGACCCGCCCCGACCGGTCCCGGTGTGCGATGGTGCAGCGGCGGCATGCCGTTCGCCAGGTGGGTCACCACGCTGCCGAAGCCGGTGGGCCGCAAGGCCTTCAGGAACGACGAGAAGTCGGCGTTGCTGTGGCCGAGCGCGACCACCACGCCGTGCTCGGTGAGCCGCTGCGCGACCGCGTCGTACCCGGAACGTTCCGGTGCGAGCGTCATCATCCGCAGCGCGCCGCCGCCGGCCCGCAGCAGCTGGTCGGTCAGCTCGAGGTCGGGGTCGCGCAGGAACCGCGGATCCTGCGCCCCGCAGCGGGCCTCGGACAGGAACGGGCCCTCGGCGTGGATGCCGCCGAGCACGCCGTCCTCGGCCAGTCCGCGCAGCATCGCGGTCTGCGCCACCATGTCGGCGGCGGCCGCGGTGACGATGCTCGCGACCACGGTCGTGGACCCGCTCGCGTGGTGGAAGGCCGCGGCGGCCCGCGCCTCGGCGGGGTCGACGGAGTCGAACCGATGCCCGAGCCCGCCGTGATTGTGGATGTCGATCAGTCCGGGCAGCAGCGTGCCCGCGAACTCCGGCTCCGCCGACCCCGGATGTGCCGCAACCCATTCCGCATAGGGCACGACCGCACTGATCCGATCGCCGACGATCGAGACGACACCGTCGTCCCACTGGGCGGACGCGCACACCACGCGCCCGCGAATGGCCAATTCGGTACCCGGACTCATAGGAACACCCTATTGGCGCGCCCGCCACGCCCCGCTCGTCCGCGACAGCCTGCAGTCACCACCCCGGTAACAACCCGATCGCGGGGTGCAACGACGGTCAGCGGTCGATCCCGATGGGTGCGAGCCGCGGGCGTGCGGCGACCTTCGGCAGGTATCGCTCGTGCTGTCGGGCGGTCGTGGGGCGCCAGTGGTCCATTCCATGGTCGGTCCGGCGCTTGGGGCCCGTCAATCTGGGGCGGGTACCCAGTTGGGTGGGTGGTGGCAGCGGACGTACCCGGGACCCGATAGCGCTGCGCCGGGCGGGCGATGCGGCGTGGGCTCGGGGCTGGGCGTGTCGGGGTGGCGACCACTGGCCTCATGCCAGCGAACCTTGCCGGGCGAACAACGCGGCACCCATCAGCCCGGCGCGGGCGCCGTATTCGCCGAGCACGACGTGCGGTGCGGGTACCAGGCGGAGGCGGTCGGCGATGGCTTGGTGCAGCGGGTCGGTGAGGGCCGCGCCCGCACCGGCGAGGCCGCCGCCGAGGATGATCAGCTCCGGGCAGGCCGCGTGCACGATGCCGATCAGTCCGTCGGCCAGCGCGTCCACCGCGTCCACGAGCACGGCCTTGGCATCGGGGTCGGTGTCGACCAGCGCGAAAACCTCTGCCGCGCCCTTGATCTCGCGACCGGTGCGGCGGGTGTAGGCGCGGGCGATCGACGCGCCGGAGGCCACGGTCTCCACGCAGCCGGTGTTGCCGCACGGGCAGGGCAGCCCGTCCGGGCGCACCGGGATATGCCCGTATTCGCCGACCTGGCCGTAGCTGCTGCGCACCAGGTGCCCGCCGACGGACAGCGTGCCGGAGATGCCGGTGCCCAGGATGACGACGCAGACGTTGTCGTGCCCGCGACCCGCGCCGAAGCGCCATTCGGCCCAACCCGCCACGGCGACATCGTGTTCGATGAGCACGGGGATGCCCCAGCGGTCGCGGAACCGGTCGCCGATGTGCACGTCCCGCCAGCCGACATTGCTGCTGAACACCGCGATCGAGCGGACGGAATCGACGATCCCGGGCAGGACCACGGCCGCGCGGCCGACCCGATCCCGGTGGGCCGCGGTCAGTTCGGCCAGCAGTTGATCGCCGAGCGCGCCCATCGCCTCGAACGCCGCCTCGCCCTGCGGCGTGGCCACGGTCGCGACGGCGAGCACTTCGCCTGCGCGGTCGGTGATTTCGCCTTTGATCGTGGTGCCGCCGACGTCCAGCCCGAGGACCAGTGCGTCGTCGGGCAACGGGGCAGGCCGCGCGGGTGCGGCGGTCTGCCCCGTCGACGGGCCACCAGGACGAGCCGTCGCGGTCGGCCCGGCAGCGCCGATCGCGGGCCTGGCGGCACCGGCCGAGGGCGTCGTGCTGTGCGCAGCGGCGCCCGCGCCCACCTCGGCCGCGGTAGCGGCCTGGTCGGGCGATCCGGCCGCGGCGCGGCCGGGCCGGTCTGTGCTCTTCGGGTCGTGCTCGGCTGACATGCTTCGCACAGTAGTTCCCGGTGCCGGTGGTGGCGTCGATACCGACGCCGCGGTCTGCTCGGGGCTCACCGAACCGGATCCCTCACTGGTCCAGGACGACCGAGCGGTTGAGGCCACGCGGGTGGTCGGGGTCGAGCCCGAGGTCGGCCGCGCGCAGGATGCACAGCTGGTGCACGCGAACCAGATCGGCCATCGGATCGATGTCGCGGTGCTCGAAATGCGCACCGGTGCTCGCGATATCGGCGGCGAAGTTCGGCACCAGCGGGCCGAACGCCCAGACCGCGCGACCGGGCGCGGAGATGGCGATCGGGCCGTGCCGGTACTCGGTGGACAGGTAGGACTCGGTCCAGGACTGGCAGGATTCGCGCAGCTTGAGGCCGGATTCCTCGGCGATGGCGGCGGCGAAGCCCATGCCGACGAAGCTGATCTGCTCGGCGTGGCGAACCTGCGCCAGCGACACCGTCGGGTCCTCGGCGAGCACGGCCCTGGCCTGGGCGATTACGGGGGCGAGGTCTTCGCCGAAGTGCCAGCGCAGGATGGCCAGCGTGGTGGTGGCGAAGCGGGTCTGCACCACCGATTCCTCGTCGACCTCGTCGATCAGGATCGGGTCGCCCAGCTCGAGCACCGGGGTGTCCGGGCTGGAGCAGATGACGGTGCGGGGAACGTCCGCGGGCAGCTCGCGCATCGCGTTGACCACTTCGGTGGTGGTGCCGGAGCGGCAGATCACCAGATAGCGGTCGTACTCGCGGCCGGAGCGGACCTCGCTGGCGGGCCAGGCGTCGGTCAGACCGTGGCCGGCGCGCTCGCGCAGGGCCGCGATCGCTTTGGACATGAACAGGGATGTGCCGCAACCGATCACGGCGACTCGCTCGCCCTTTTGGGGGAGGATCTCGCGGTGTTCGGCGGCGATCGTTTCGGCGCGCGCCCAGTCGTCAGGCTGGGTGGCGACCTCTTTGGCCAGGTGGGTGGCGGGCGTGGGTTCGGCTGAGATCGACACAACAACAGAATCCGCCCGGTGATCGTTCATGTCAACTTAACGAGCGAATCGGTCACATATGATCAAGATGGGGTCTAGATTGAGTGTCGGGTCGATCAGGTCGATCCCATCATCGGCTGTCCAGTGGCGCCGGATGTGCAAATTTGAAAGGTTCTACTCGTGAAAAGACCACTCCACGGCGTGCTCGCGGGGGTCGCGATGGTCACCGGCCTGGCGCTGGCGATCTCGTCCTGTGGGTTCGGCTCGAAAGATTCCGCCGACTCCGACACCACGATCAACTTCTTAGCTCCGGCCTACAGCGATGGGGCCAACGGTACGAAGGCGCTGTGGGACGGCATCATCGGGGACTTCCAGAAGCAGAATCCCGATATCAAGGTGAATCTGCAGATGGAGTCCTGGAACTCGATCAACGACGTGGTGCGCACCAAGTTGCAGTCGGAGTCGACCACGCCGGACATCCTGAACATCGACGCGTACTCCAGCTTCGCCAGCGACGGCATGCTCTACCCCGCTTCCGAAGTCGTCTCCCCGCAGGTACTTTCGGATATTCAGCCCGGTTTCGCGAAGAACGCCTCGCTCAACGGGACGCAGTACGCGCTGCCGCTGTTCGCCTCCACCCGCACGCTGTTCTACAACACCGACCTGTTCACCAAGGCGGGCATCGCCACGCCGCCCAAGACCTGGGCCGAACTGACCGACGCGGCCAAGAAGATCCAGGCCCTCGGCGGCGGAGTGTCCGGTTACGGCCTGCCGCTGGGCAGCGAGGAAGCGCAGGGCGAGACCTCCATCTGGACCTTCGGCGCGGGCGGCACCTGGTCCGACGGTGACAAGGTCACCGTCGACACCCCGGCCAACCTCGAGGGTGTGCGCGCCATGCGCGAGATCGCCGATGCCGGTGTCACCCAGCCGAATCCGGGTGCGACCGACCGCAAGGACGTGATCAACGCGTTCATCCAGGGCAAGATCGGCATGATCGAGGGCCTGCCGCCGACCATCGGCCAGATCGCCTCGAAGAACCCGAGCCTGAAGTACGCGACCGCGCCGTCGCCGACCAAGTCCGGCACGCCCGTGACCCTCGGCGTGGCCGACCACCTGATGGCGTTCAAGAAGGACGGCAAGAAGGCGGCGAACATCAAGAAGTTCCTCGACTTCTTCTACGGCGCCGATGTCTACGCGAAGTTCGTCTCGACCGAGGGCTTCATCCCGATCACCAACACCGCGGCCGCCAAGCTCGCCTCGGACCCGGTGACCAAGGCGTTCGGCTCGACCCTCGCGGTGGCCCAGTTCTACCCGAGCAACAACCCGAAATGGGCTGCGGCGCAGGGCGCTATCCGGCAGCAGATGGGCACCATCGCGCAGGGCACCGACCCGGCCCAGGTGTTGCAGCGCATCCAGGAAGCCGCGAAGTAGCGTGCGGCGGAAAGGAACTCTGGCGGCGATACCGTGGATCGGACCCTCGCTGGTCCTGATCGCGGCTATCGTCGCCTTCCCCGCCTGCTACATGGTGTGGACCAGTACCAGGGATCTGAGCGCCTACGGCCAGGATCGCGGCGCGGCCGGCCTGGAGAACTTCCGCACCCTGTTCGGGATCTCCGAGCTCGGCTCGGTACTGCTGCACACGGTGCTCTGGGTCGTCGCCGTCGTCCTGATCACGCTGGTGATCTCGGCGGGGCTGGCCCAGTTCCTGAGCAAGGACTTCCCCGGCCGCACCGCGGTGCGGATGGCGGTGCTGGTGCCGTGGGCCGCGTCCGTGGTGATGACGACGACGATCTTCTACTACATGCTCGATCCCGACGTCGGCATCGCGAACCGGTTCCTGGTCGATATCGGCCTGCTGGATCGCGGCTACGGCTTCACCAAGCAGCCGACGCCCGCGTTCCTGGTCGCGATCGGCGTGGCGGTGTTCGTCTCGATCCCGTTCACCACCTACACGATTCTGGCCGGGCTGCAGTCGATTCCGGCCGAGATCAGTGAGGCGGGCCGGGTCGACGGCGCGGGCGCGTGGCAGCGCTACCGGTATCTCATTCTGCCGCAGCTGCGTCCGGCGATCGCCGTCGCGACCATCATCAACATCATCAACTCGTTCAACTCGTTGCCGATCCTGCAGGTGATCACCGGCAGTATCGCGGGCTTCCAGGCGGACACCACAACCACGTTGATGTTCAAGCTGATTCGGCAGAATCAGCAGGTCGACACGGCAGCGGCGATGAGCGTGCTGAATTTCGTCCTGATCATCGTGATCATCGCGATCTACGTGAAGGTGATCCGGCCTACCCAGGAGGTGGACGGATGACCGCCGACGCCGAGGTGACGCAGATCGAAAAGGTCACGGGCGCAGTCGCGGTGGCCGAACCGGCCGCGCGGCCCAAGGTCCGGGCGAAGCGACGCCGGTGGGAACTGACCGCGGTCGGCGTGGTGATCGCGGCGCTGTTCCTGCTGCCGTTCATCGTGATGGTGCTCGGCTCGTTGAAGAATCGCGCCGAAATCCTGCGCATCCCACCGACCTACCTGCCCGAGTCGTGGCATCCGGACAACTACGCCACCATGTGGGACACGCCGGAGACGCCGCTGCCGTACAACATGATGAGCACCGTCATCATCTCGGTGTTCGCCACGGTGCTGGTGCTGCTGGTGGCCGTCCCGGCCGCGTATTACACGGCGCGGCACAAGTTTCCGGGTCGCGCGGTGTTCCTCGGCCTGGTGCTGGTGACCCAGATGTTGCAGCCGACGGTGCTGGTGACCGGTCTGATCCGGGAATTCTTCGCCGTCGGCATCAACGACACCTTCCTGGCGATGATCCTGGTGAACGCCGCGTTCAACCTCTCGTTCGCGGTCTGGATCCTGCACAGCTTCTTCGCCGCCATCCCGGTGGAGATCGAGGAGGCCGCGCAACTGGACGGGCTGAGCCGCTGGCAGACCCTGGTCCGGGTGAGCCTGCCGCTGGTGTGGCCCGGCATCGTCACCGCGACGATCTTCGTCGTGGTCTCCTGCTGGAACGAATTCGCCGCCAGCCTGGTGGTGCTGACCACGCCGGAGAACCAGCCGCTCTCGGTCGCGCTGACCAAGTTCGTCGGTCAGTACGACACGTCCTGGCAATACGTCTTCGCTATTTCCACCGTGGGTATTATCCCGGTCGTCATCCTGTTCGCGCTGATCGAAAAGCGCCTGGTGGCCGGTCTTACGGCGGGCAGCGTCAAGTAGTCCGACGCGGCGGGTGGTGCGCTGGGCCACCCGCCGTTGTCGTGCCGTGAACCGGACCACTGTCTGAGTCTGGACTTCTTGCCCGTTATCTGAAAATATCTCTGACCAATATGGGTCACGGTTGATAACGGGAAGGCACTTCGATGAGCGTGCGCAATGGTGGGCGCGTTGTCGTCCTCGGCGTCATCGCGCTGATGGCGGTATGGCTGGGGCTGGGTTCGGGGCAGGCGGTGCCGGGGGCGGACGTGCGGGTCGAGCCCGCGCCGGCGCTCACCCTCCCGCCGGAACTGGACGACTTCTATCGACCGCCGGCCGGCGACGTGGCGGCCGCGCAGCCCGGGGAGATCCTGCGCGCGCGGGCGATCTATCCCGCGTTCATGGGCATCCTGCAGCTGAATGTCGATGCGTGGCAGCTGCTTTACCGCACCACGAACAGCCACGGCGCACCGATCGCGACGGTCACCACGATCCTGAAACCGCGGGGCCCCGCCCCGGCCGGTGGCTCGAAGCTGCTGTCCTATCAGATCGCCGAGGACAGCGTCGCGCAGTACTGCGCGCCCTCGTATGTGGCCCAATCCGGCGCCATCCCGGTCGATTACGTGAACGCGGCGGAGACGCTCATCCCGATCGCCGCCGGGCTCGGGCAGGGGTGGACGATCGCGATGCCCGACTATCAGGGTCCGAATTCGGCCTACGGCGCGTCCCGGATGAATGCCCAGGCGACGCTCGACGGTATCCGCGCGGCGGAGAATTTCGCACCCGCGCAGTTGAGCGGGCCGGAAACGCCGGTCGCGCTGTGGGGCTACTCCGGCGGCACGATTCCCTCGGCCTTCGTGCCGGAGATCAAGGAAAGCTATGCACCGGAACTCAATATCGTCGGCATTGCCGCCGGCGGTGTCGCGGCAGGCGACTATGCCGGGGTGGTACGCCACAACAACGGCGGCGTCTACGCTGGGTTGATCTCGGCTGCGATCGTCGGCATATCCACCGAATACCCGGAAATGCAACGGGTGATGCGGGAACGCGTCGATCTGCTCGGGCAATTCGTGATGGCGTCCAAGAAGGTGCTGTGCCATCCGCAGGGTGCCGCGCTGTTCCCCGGGTTCAACTATTTCGGCACATTTCAGGGCGGAGATCCGTTGACGCTGCCCGAGATTCGGGAAGCCATTGCGGACAATTCCCTCGGGCAACAGACGCCGACCGTGCCGATCTACTTCTATCACGCGCAGAACGACGAGCTCATTCCGATCGCGGGTACCGATGCCACCGTGCAGAAATACTGTGCGGACGGCGCGCCAAGCGTGACCTATGTCCGGGAATTCGCGGCCGAGCACATCTCCGGCGTGCTTTCGCATCTGCCCGGCGCGTTCTATTGGCTGAAGGATCGGCTCGACGGCGTGGCCGCGCCGCCGGGCTGCTCGATCACCAGCCCGGTCAGCACCATCCCCGAACCGCAGTTCGGCCAGGCCCTGTCGGAGATTCTGCCGCCCATGGCGCAGGCGCTCGTCGGCCACGCGATCGGCGCGCACAAGTAGGCCGGGACCGGCGCGGACCGTTGTCCGCGCCGGGATCACCGGCGGTGAACGGGTAGCATCGAACGGTGGCACGGCGGGAAGAGGAAGCGAAGGACGGTCGCAGCTACGGCGGGCTGTCACGGGAACAACGGGTGGCCCAACGGCAGACCCGATTGATCGATGCCGCCCTGGAATTATTCGGAACACAGGGTTACGCGGCCACTTCCATCGAGCGCCTCTGCGCGGTCGCCAACGTTTCCACGCGCAGTTTCTACGAGGACATGGGCAGCCGCGAGGCCTTGCTGATCGCCCTGGTCAATCGAATCACTTCGCGTGCGGTGGAGCGGGCCTTGGAATCGCTGGCGAAAACCGAGAACGAACCGCTCTCGACCAGGGTGGTCGAGGGTTTCCGCGCTTATCTCGCCGTGACCTGTGCGGATCAGCGTTCGGCCCGGGTCTGCTATGTCGAAGTGGTCGGGGTGAGCCCGGCGGTGGAGGAATGGCGGACCGAACAGCGGCGCCTGCTGTCGGCATTGCTGGTCAGCGAAGCCGAACGCGGTGTCGAACGCGGCGAGGCCAAGCCGCGGCGCTTCGACCTTTTCGGGCTCGCGGTGATCGGCGCCGTGAACTCGCTGGCCCAGGAATTGGTGCACAGTACCAAGCCGGATTCGGTGGTCACACTCGATGAAATCTGCGATGAGATCGCGTATCTCGTGCACGCGGGGCTCGTCTACACCTGAGTTGAATTCAGTGCAATCGACGCCTGGAACGATTGCGGGTTTCATCTGAAAAGATGTCTTGCCGAAAATGACTGAATCTCCTACAGTCAATGCGAGCCTCTCGGTCGAGAGGAAGACAATTCTCTGGACGGAGTGTTCATGTCCGCCATCGGAAATGCCGCACGCGCACTGCTGGTCAATCTGCATTCGGTGGGTGTGTTGCAACGCGCGGGGATGATCGATCTGCTGGCGCCGATCGGTGTGCTGCGCGCGTCGCGAGCGGTGCGGCAGTACGGCGGCATCGCCGGGCCGGTGCGGATATCGGCGCGTCGGGAACCCGACCGGGTCGCGTTGATCGACGAGCTGGGCCCGCTCACCTACCGGGAGTTGGAAGCGCGCAGCAACGCGCTGGCGCGCGGGTTCGCCGCGCTCGGGCTCGGACCGGGCGACACGGTGGCGGCGCTGAGCCGGGACCGGCGGGAGCTGGTGGACACCATGCTCGCCGCGGCCAAAATCGGTGCCGGGCTGGTGCTGCTGAACACCGGATTCGCCGGTCCGCAACTGGCCGACGTCGCGGCCCGCGAGGGCGTGAATGCCATTGTCTACGATGCCGAATTCGCCGACCTGCTCGCGGTGCTGCCCGCCGAGGTGCACCGGGTCCTCGCGGTGCACGAAGGTACTGCGGCGGGGGTCGCGACAGTCGACGCATTGATCGGGGCCAACGACACCGCCGAACTGCCGCCACCGCCGCGCCAAGGCGGCTTCGTGCTGCTCACCGGCGGCACCACCGGCACGCCGAAGGGGGTGCCGCGCCGGATCCGGTCGCCGCTCGCGGCGGCCGCGCTGCTGGAGCGAATCCCGTTGCGCCGCAACCAGACCCTGGTACTGGCCGCGCCGCTGTTCCACGGCACCGCGCTGAACCAGTTCATTCTCGCGTTGTCGCTGGCCTCGACGGTGGTGCTGCGCAGGCGATTCGACGCGACGGCCACGCTGGCCGCCGTCGCCGACCATCGGGCGCAGGTGCTGGTACTGGTGCCGACCATGCTGCGCCGGCTCCTCGACCTCGGCCCCGAAGCGCTGGCGCGGTACGACACCAGCAGTCTGCGTATCGTTTTCAGCGCCGGCTCGGCCCTGCCCGCCGCGCTCGGCGACGCGGCCGCCGCCGCGTTCGGCGACGTGCTCTACAACTTCTACGGCTCGACCGAGGTGGGCGTCGCCGCCATCGCCACGCCCGAGGACTGGCGGGCGGCGTCCGGGACGGTGGGTAAACCGCCGACCGCCTGCACGGTGCGGCTCTACGACGAAGACGGCCGGGTGGTCACCGAGCCGGGCCGGCGCGGCACCATCTACGTGCGGAGCATGCTGTCCTTCAGCGGCTACTCCGGCGGCGGCAACAAGGACATCGTCGACGGCCTGCTGTCCTCCGGCGATGTGGGGCACTGGGATTCGGGTGGACGGCTGTTCATCGACGGCCGCGACGACGACATGATCGTCTCCGGCGGCGAGAACGTCTTTCCCGGCGAGGTCGAGGAGCTGCTCTACGCACATCCCGCGATCGCCGAGGCCGCCATCGTCGCCGTGCCCGACGACGAATTCGGCCAGCGGCTGGCGGCTTTCGTGGTGCGCCACCCCGGGCCGGAACTGGACGCGGACGCGGTCCGCTCGTACGTGAAGGCGAACCTGGCCCGGTTCAAGGTGCCGCGTGACGTCACGTTCGTCGGCGAACTGCCGCGCACCAGCACCGGGAAGCTGCTGCGCAGAGACCTGGCCGGACCGGTGGTCCAGCCGAAATCATCGTGAGCGGGCGTTGATCCGCTTCGTATCGAGTAGGTGATCAATGAAGATGACCGTCCGACGGACCACGACGAATCTGCTTCGACTCGCGACCGCGGCGGGGGTGCTGATCGCGTCCGCGACGCTGCCGATGGCCGCGCCGTTCGCGTCCGCCGCCCCACCATCGGTCGCCGACTTCCCGAAAGCGAACGCTCGCACCGGGTTACCCGACGGGTGGCAGCCGGGGCCGGAGCGCTACGGCGTCGGTGAGCACAAGAACGTCGAACTGCCGATGGCCGACGGCGTCATACTGCGTGCCGACGTCCGCTACCCGACGGATGCGTCGGGCGCGCCCGCGGCCGGGCCCTTCCCGATCGTGTTGACCCAGTCGGCCTACGGGAAGGACAGCGCCGGGCTCATGCGGTTGCTGTCCTACGAGGGACTCGGTCCGCTCCTGGAGCACGCGCTGCCGAGCGTCATCGACGTCGCGAAGCAGATCAGCGATGCCGCGGGCTATGGCGACTACTTCGTCAAACGGGGCTACATCAGTGTGGTCGTCGATATCCGCGGCACCGGTTCGTCCAACGGTCAGTGGAGCATCCTGCAACCGCAAGAGCGCGAAGACGCCAAGCGCGTGATCCAGTGGGCGGCAGGGCTGCCCGGCTCGACCGGCGAGGTCGGGCTGTGGGGACTGTCCTATCTCGGGATGAGCGAACTGTTCGCGGCCGGTGTGCTGGAACCGGATTCGCCGGTCAAGGCGATGTTCCCGCTGATGGCGGGCAATCACGCGTTCCAGGATCTGCTCGGGCACGACGGTTTCTACAACATCGCGTTCCTCGCCTCGATGCTGCAATTCCCGATCACCCTGCTGCCGCAGCTCGATCCGATCCTCGGGTTGTATCGCGAGCCCGGCAAGATGGCCAGCGTTTTCGTCGACCACTTGCTCGCGCACTTCCGTGCCGAGGGCACCTGGCCGTCGGTGCTCAACGCGCTGGTCGACGGGGACCGGGCCTACAACGGCCCGTATTGGGAGGACCGGGCGATAGACAACGTGCTGGATCGGATCGGGTCCAACGGGATTCCGACCTACTTGGTCGGCGGGCAGTACGACCTGCTGCAGGACGGCACGCCCCGGACCTTCGCCGGATTGCAGAACGCCTACGCGGGCCGCGCGCACCACGGCCCGATGCCCGCCGACGCGCCGTCCAGCGGCCGTTTCCAAATGCTCACCGGCCCTTGGTTTCACGTCCAGCCGGGCGTGCAGCGCAATGCGGACATCGATATGCACGCCATCCAGCTGGCCTGGTTCGACCGGTGGCTGAAGGACGAGCACAACGGCATCGATGAGACCGCGACGCCGCTGCACGCGATCGACATCAACGGCAACGTGATCGAGAGCGCCACCTATCCGGTGCGCGAAACGCCCACGCAGCACCTCTATCTGGCAGCGGGCGGTCGTCTGACACCGGAACGTCCTGCGGCCCAAGCGGGTTCGGATCGGGTGAACTTCAGCCCGGTCAATGGCGGCACCATCTGCAATGCCTCGTTCTCCCGCAACTTCTCCGGCGTCTACGAGCTGCTGACCACGTTGGCCGGGATCGACGATCCGTGCGCGCAATTCCCCGCCCACCCGGATATCCCAGGGCTGCTGGACAATCCGCAGTACGAGACCGAGCCGTTCGCCGAACCCACCGTGCTCGCCGGGCCGATCGGCGCCACGCTCTTCGCCACCTCGAACACGCCCGCCTCGGCGTTCAGCGTGACCGTGCAGGACATCGCGCCGGACGGCACCGTCTTCGCGCTCACCGACGGCCAACTGGCCGGGAACTTCCGGGCGCTGGACGAGGACCGTACCTGGCGGACCGCGGACGGCAGCGTGCTGGGCGCGTTCCATCCCGGTACCCGGGAGTCGCTGCTGCCGGTGGTGCCGGGCGAGGTGACCGAGTACAACGTGAAGGTGCGCCCGGCCTTCCACGTGTTCCAGCCCGGCCATCGGTTGCAGGTGACGATCGCCACCGGTGACGCACCGACGCACATCTTCAATCCGAAGGACTACCCGGCGCTGCTCGGCGGTGTGTACGACCTCCAGCGCACCGAGCACGCCGCGTCCTTCCTCACGTTGCCACTGGCCGGGGTGTCACAGCTGCGGCGCTGAGCAATCGATGCGGCGGGCGCTGAGCAATCGATGCGGCGTGCGCTGAGCAATCGGTGCGGCGGGCGCTGAGTGATCGGCTTGGCATCACCGCGCCGGAATCTCTACGGTCGGCGGGGTGCCTGTGATCAGATTGTCCGCGTGCCAAGTGAAACTGCAGGTCGCGTGCGAGGCGGTGTGAGATGACGGGACCGACCGACCGCCCGCAGCGGTGGAACCGCCTGCTCGAACTGCTCGCCGAATCCGGGCGGCTCTCGGTGGAGGAGGCCGCCGAGCGACTCGGCGTGTCCTCGGCGACCGTGCGCCGCGACTTCACCGCGCTGGCCGAGCAACAGCTGGCCACCAGGACGCACGGCGGTGTGGTCGCGACCTCGGTGGCCTACGACCTGCCCGCCCGCTACCGCCAGACCGGCGGCGAGGCCAAACAGCGTATCGCCGAACACGCTGCGTCCCTGGTGGATCCGCGTGCGGTGATCGCGATGAACGGCGGCACCACGACTACCGCGGTGGCGCGGGCCCTGGCCGGGCGCACCGATCTGGGCATCACCGGTGACGAGCAGCTGACCATCGTCACCAACGCGCTCAATATCGCGGGCGAGATGGTGCTGCGCCCGCATATGCGCACGGTCGTGCTCGGCGGCGTCGCCCGCCGCGAGTCCTACGAACTGCATGGGCCCCTCGCCGAACGCGCGCTCGCCGAACTGCGGCTGGACGAGCTGATCCTCGGGGTCAACGCGATCTCCGCGGAGGGCGGCGCCCAATGTCGGCATATCGATGAGGCAGGCGTGACCACCGAGATGGTGCGCCGTTCCCGCCACGTCATGGTGGTGGCCACCGCGGACAAATTGGAACGCACCGCGCTGGCCCGGATCTGCAGCATCGAGCAGGTGCAGGTGCTGGTCACCGATACTGACGCCGATCCGATGGCGGTCGCGGCGATCCGCTCGGCGGGAGTGCGCGTCGACGTGGTGTGACCCCTTCGCTCCCTGACGGACAGCCCGGTGCGCTCTGCGTACCGGGCTGTTCACTTGCCCCGGGTGCCTGGTGCGCGATTGTTGCCGATGCCCGTTGACTGGGTCGCTGTGTCTCACTACTGTGAGTGGGACAGCACGTCCCACGTGAGTGGTAGGGGAGCCCGCTATGGCCGAGGTCGAGACCGTCGATTCCGTCGCAGACAAGACGCTGCACCCGCCCCGCTGGGCACCGACCTTCATCCGGTGGCACCAGACACGAATCAGCTGGCGCGAGTCGATCAAGCTGTCGCTGGGGATCCTGCCGCGGGTGCGCGACCATACGGTGCTCGACTACGTCACCGCGTTTCCGGGTGAAGACGACGTGATCGTCGCACGGGTGCCCTTCAAGAAGTTCGTCGTGGTGCGCAGCCCGGAACTGGCGCGCCACGTCCTGGTGTCGAACCAGAGCAACTACACCAAGAGCCCCGACTACGACATGCTCGCGGTGGCGTTCGGCCGCGGACTGGTCACCGATCTGAACGACGCACTGTGGCAACGGAATCGACGGCTGGTGCAGCCGATCTTCGCCAAGCGCAACGTCGACGGCTTCGCGCCGGTGATGGTCGAGGCCGCAGCCGACGCGGTGGCCAGGATCCGGGGTCTGGCGCAGGGCGACGGCAGCGTCGACGTCAACGCCGAAATGAACCGGCTCACTTTGGATATCACGTCGCGCACGATGTTCGGCACCGACATCACCGGGCCGATGTCCGAGGTCACGCTGTACCGGTTGCTGCGGTTCTTCGGCCGCGGCTTCATGACCAACGCCAGCTATCCGATCCATTCCGTCGGGACCTGGCTGCACCGGCACGGCAGGCACCGCAACGAGGCCGGGAACTCCCGGCTGCCGATGCGGATCATGCGGGCGGTGGGCTGGGTGATCGAGCCGCGCAGTATGCGCGATCTGCGCCACGCCGAGCAGGTCGTCGACGGTTTGATCGCCGACCACCGCAACGGCCGGATCGACCGCAAGGACAACCTGCTCGCCGCGCTGATCGACGCCGCCGATCCGGAAACCGGCTACAAGTATTCCGATCAGGAGATCCACGACGAGCTGATGACGTTCATCGGCGCGGGTATGGAGACCACCGCGACCGCGCTGAGCTGGGTGTGGCAGCTGCTGTCCGAACATCCCGAGGCCAGAGCCCGGCTGCGCGACGAGGTCACCGCGGTGCTGGGTGGACGCCCGGCGACCGCGGCCGACCTGGACCGGCTGCCGTGGACCCAGGCCGTCGTCGCCGAGACCATGCGACTGCTGCCGCCCGTGGTCGGCCTGGCACGCACCGCGAAAGAGCAGGATGTGCTGGGCGGCTATCTGATCAAGCCCGGTACCACGGTGATCACCCTGATCCACGGCGCGCACCACAGCACCCGGGTGTGGGACCGGCCGGACGAATTCGACCCGAGCCGGTACCTGCCGGAAAACGTGGACCGCGAACACAAACGGGCGACCATGCCGTTCGGTGCGGGCAAACGGATGTGTGTCGCTTCGGGTTTCGCGAATATGGAGGCCGCGCTCGTGGTCGCCACCTTCGCTCAGCACCTGGAGTTCGACGCGGTATCGGACAAACGGATCCGGCGCCAGATCTCGTTCACCGGTGGGCCTGACGGTCCGCTGCCCATGCGTCCGCGGTTCCTGCCGGAACTGGAGCGGGCGGACACCGCCGTATAGTCGGACTGGTGAAACCGCCCGCCAGCATGCGTACCCATCGCAGGCGCGGGGGCGGACAGCGCTGGCGGGAGCACAACTCGAATCGCCAGGCACAGATCCTCGAGGCGGCCGTGGCGCTGATCGAGGACAACGATCCACACGTCGAAGTTTCCATCCAGCAGATCGCCGAGCGCGCCGGTCTGGCCCGCTCGGTGGTCTACCGGCAGTTCGACAACCGGGACGATCTGGACTCCCGGGTGCGCGAGTACATCCTCGAGAAATACGTGGCCGAGGTCGAGGCGGTGCTCGTGCTCGACCCGGCCAAAACGCTCGAGCAGATCATCTTCGAGGCGATGCGCACCGTGGTGCACTGGGCGGCGGCGCATCCGAAGCTCTATCAGTACGGCCAGAGCGGGTCCGTGCACGGGCACGCGGCGGGCGAGACCAGCCTCACCATCGGCAGGCACCGGGTCGCGGAAACGCTGTGGGAGAAGTTCGCCGCGGGCAGCGCGCTGCTCGGCATCGAGGTCGCCGAGTATCGGCCGGTGGTGTACGGGGTGGTCGGGCTGGTCGAGGGCATGGTCACCCAGTACATCGGCACGCCGGCCGCCGAACGCCCCGACCAGGAGACCATCGCCCGGCTGCTCACCGCGTCGGCCTGGCATCTCTACGCGGGCCACGCCGCCGACCGCGGATACCACTTCGAGCGCACCGCCACCATCTCCGAAACCTTCGCGGTCATTCTCGCCGCCGGCGCGGACTGAAACCAGCCGCACCCCTTCTGCTTTCCCGCACCCGCAACACCCGGCGGAATCGGTGCGGGAAGCGGGAAAGGGTGCGGCTGTGGCTCACTGGCAGCAGCTCGACGCGCAGCACGACGCGGCGGCGGGCTCGGTCGCCGGTTTGACGGCCTTGATGATCGCCGAGTGCATGCCGTCGGCCACCTCGTGGGTGGCGGTCAGCTCGATCTCGGTGAAACCTGCCGCGCCCAAGTGGTTTCGGTATTCGGTGAACGACAGCGCGCCCGCGATGCAGCCGACATAGTCGCCACGTTCGGCCCGCTGCGCGGCGGTCAGCTCGTCCGCCGCCACGACGTCGGCGATGCCGATCCGCCCGCCCGCGGTGAGCACGCGCGCCATCTCGGCGAATACCGCGGGCTTGTCCACCGACAGGTTGATCACGCAATTGGAGATCACCACGTCGATGCTGTTGGCGGGCAAGGGGATTGCCTCGATGTGTCCCTTCAGGAATTCCACGTTCGAGACCTCGGCCTGCGCGGCGTTGGCCAGCGCGAGCGCCAGCATCTCCTCGGTCATGTCCAGGCCGTAGGCCTTGCCGGTGGGGCCGACCCGGCGGGCGGAGAGCAGTACATCGATGCCGCCGCCGGAGCCCAGGTCCAGCACCCGTTCGCCCGCACGGAGTTCGGCGACCGCGGTGGGGTTGCCGCAGCCCAGCGAGGCGGCCGCGGCCTGAACGGGGAGCTGGTCCCGGTCGGTCGCGCCGTACAGGCTCGCACCGAAGTGCTGGTCGACGGCGATCGGGTCGGCGCCGCAACAGTCCTCGGCCGTCCCGCCGGTGGTCACCGTCTGTGCGGCCTGGGCGTAGCGGGCGCGCACGGTCTCCCGGAGTTCATTGCGCTGATCGGTCATGACATCACTTCCTGACTGGTCGAACCTGAGCCGAGGGCAGGCCTTCGACCGGGTTGTATCGATAACTGTCGATACAACATTGCGCCGTTGAATAGAACTCTGTCAATATAGATGTGTGTCGAAACAGGACCTGCCGGTGTACGCCCCCACCGATTGCTGCGCCTCGCTGACCTCGCCGCTGAGTCAGGAGACCGCGGTCGAGCTGGCCGGGGTGTTCAAAGCGCTGGCCGACCCGGTCCGGTTGCGCCTGCTCTCCCTGATCGCGACCCGAGGGGGCGAGGAAGTCTGCGTCTGTGAACTCACGCCGCAGTTCGACCTGTCCCAGCCCACCATCTCCCACCACTTGAAGGTGCTGCGCGCAGCGGGCCTGATCGACTGCGAGCGCCGCGGTACCTGGGTGTATTACTGGGTGATTCCCGCAGCGCTGCATCGACTTTCCGGCGTCTTGCGCCTTGCCGACGACGTTCACGCCCGGGTACCGGCGCGCCCTTAGCTGGACCCGCGGCGGAATTCGTCAGGCGTGGGTCGGCGGTGAACCGAAGGCCGCGAACAGTTCCGAGCCGGAGAAACGCGGCCGAGAGCCCGACGTCACCGCCAGCACCCAGCGCTGTCGCACCGTCATCTTCATGGCGAAAGTCCTCCTCCGAAAGGGGTTCGCCAGTACCTACCGGCGCCGCCGCGCCGATTCATCGCCAGGAGGAGAGGTTTTCAGCGCGCCGATGTCGCGGGTACGGCCGCGGGTGCGGTGGTGGGGCGCATGCTGCGCATCCAGACGACGAAACCCCAGGCGACGAAGCCCGCGTAGACGAAGTACAGGGTGGCCGAGGGGTAGTAGCCCGCTTTCACCAGCAGCGGGATGCCGACGATGTCGACGGCGATCCAGATCAGCCAGAACTCGGCGAGACCGCGGGCCATGCCGTAGGTGGCCAGCACCGACCCGGTGAAGATCCACGCCTCCGCCCACGGACCGTAGGAGCCGATCGCGGCGAACAGTTGCGCGAACGCGGCGGTGCCCACGAGCATCGCCGCCACCAGGACCAGGCGTTCCCGGTTGCCCGCCCAGCGCGGGTCGACGCCGCGGTGCTCCAGGCCGGTCTCGATCTTGGCGTGCCGATACCAGCTCCACCAGCCGTACACGCTGACCGCGATGAACATCAGCTGCCGCCCCGCCTGCCCCGCCATGTTCAGGTGCTGCGGGGTGTTGAAGACCCCGCCGACGAACACGGTGAACAGCAGCGTGTTCCCCGCGATGCCGATCGGCCACGCCCATACCCGCCGCCGCATCCCGCCGATCGCGGAGGCGAGGCCGAAGCCGTTGCCGATCACTTCGCGCCAGAGGATCTCCGAGCCGGCGATGTGCAGCTTGGCGTCGAGCAACGTGAGGAGCGGGTTCACCTGTCGTACAACCAGCGCGACGACCGATCCCATCCACGGCCCGGATATCGGCTCGCGCGGATTCGAATCACCGCCGGGGTCCGCGCGCGTGCAGGGTGACCGGGAGCGCCGACGGGGAGAGCACGAAATCGTTGTTCGACGCGCGCACCCGGTACTTCGGGTCCGGCTCGGGCCGCCAGCGGGCGAGCAGCGCCGCCGAGGCCAAGGTGATCTCCAGCAACGCGAAGTGGTCGCCGAGGCAGCGCCGCCTGCCGACGCCGAAGGACAGATTGGCCTTCTTGTCGATATCGCCGGCGCGCTCGGGCGACCAGCGGTCGGGATCGAAGGCGTCCGGGTCGGCGAAATAGCGGCTGTCGTGCTGAACCATGTAGGGGCTGAACATGATTGCCGCGCCGTCGGGGATGGTGAGCCCGCCGATGGTGATGTCGCCGTCGGCGGTGCCCGCGCTGATCCACGGACCCCAGAACCGGAGTACCTCTGCCACAACCTGTTTCAGGTACGGCAGCGCGTTGATGTGTTCGGCGCGCACCGGACCGGCGCCCACCACGGCGTCGAGTTCGGCGTACAGGCGCTCGGCGATCTCGGGCCGGTGCATCACCTCGTGCCACAGCCACCCGGTCAACGATGCCATCGAGCCGACGCCACCGGCCAGCATCAGGATCGCCTCGTCGATGATGTGCTCGTCGGACAGTCGCGCGCCGGTCTCGCTGTCGGTGTGCCGGATCAGCGCCGACACCACATCGTGGAAATCCTCGTCGCGGCGGCGGTATTCGGCCACCACCTCGCCGATCGCGCCACGCAGGTGCCGGGATTTGCGCCGCCACCGCCAGTTCGCGAGCAGGCGGAGCCGGCGCAGCTGCGGCGGCAGCGCGGTGCGCAGGATGACCTGGCTGAGCAGCCACGGCACGTTGTCCCGGATCTCGCGGCGCGCGGCGTCGCTGAATTCGGCGGTGAACAGGGTCGAGGACACGGTGTCCAGCACGAGGCCGTGCGCCTCTTTCATCAGGTTCACCCGCCCGCCCGCGGGCAGCCCGGCCGACCACCGCTCGGCGATATCGGCGGCCGCCCGCGTGTACTCGGCGAGCCTGCTCTGCCGCAGTGCGGGCGCGATCATGCGGCGGCGCAGCTTGTGCTCCGCGCCGCGCAGCACGTTCACCGAGCCGCCCGCGATGTCCTTGATCGCCTCGCGCAGGTCTTCCCGATTCAGTTCGCCGTCGCCGAGCCCGGCTTCGCGGACCAGGTCCGGCGTGGTCAGCAGATAACCGGTCTGATTGCCGAAGTAGATGCGCACGATCGGCCCGAGCGCGGGCAGTGACGTGACGAAACCCGGCGCGTCCCGCAACGCCCGCAGGCCGTGCCCGACCAGCGGGAGGCGGCCGGGTGCGGTGGGTACTTCCGCCAGCGAACGCGGTAGCACCATTTCAGGTGGGTAGTCCGTCGGCTCGGCAGTGTGCACAATTGCACGGTACCTACGCGAACGCTCCGCTGTAGAGCCCACAGTTCTCTGCGGTAGAGCCCATTGTCCTCTCGACTGCCCATCGCACGAGGAAAGAAGCGCCCTTGAGAATCGCGATCCCACTGACCGGAACCCGTGGTGACGTCCAGCCGGTGGTGGCCCTCGGGCTCGAATTGCGCCGGCGCGGCCACGACGTACTGCTCGGTGCGCCGCCCAACCTGGTCGAGTTCGTCACCGACGCCGGGCTCGCCGCGGTGCCGTGCGGTCCGGATGTGCAGCAGCTCTACAGCTCGGACGCGGGCCAGCGGGCGCTGGCCGCGGGTAACACGCTGCGGCTCATGCAGTTGGTGGCCAAGCAGATGTCCGGCTACGCCCAGCAGATGAACCAGGAGGTCATCGACGTCTGCGCGGGCGCGAACCTGATCGTCGCGAGCACCGTCACCGAGGACCGGGCGAGTTCGGTCGCCGAGGCGATGGGGGTGCCGCTGGTGAGCCTGCACTACTTCCCGTGCCGCAGTACCAGCGTGTATCCGTTCCCGGGTGCGCTTCCGCCGCACTGGAATCCGCCCGCGCTGGTCAACCGGGCCACCTGGGCGCTGGCCGAGAATCTGCGGCGGGTGGTGTTCATGCGCTACCTCAACGACCTGCGCACGACCTTGGGGCTGCCCAAGTCGCGGGCCAGTACGGCCGCGGTGCTGGACCGCGCGCAGGTTCCCGAGATCCAGATCTACGACCCCGCGCTGGTGCCGGGTCTGCCACAGGAATGGGGCGCGCGCAGGCCGTTCACCGGCTTCCTGACCCTCGACGAGGCGACCAGGGCCGCGGTCGGCGACCTGGCGGGCGATCACGCGAGCATCCTGTCCTGGATCGAGGCGGGCGAGGCGCCGGTGTTCTTCGGGTTCGGCAGCATGCCGATCCGGGACACCGCCGCCGTGCTCGCCATGGCCACCGAGGTCGCCGCCCGGCTCGGCGTGCGCGCGCTGGTGAGCGCGGGCTGGAGCGACCTCGATGTCGCGGCCGCGCAAGCCGGACCGGAGGTGAAGGTGGTCGGCCCGTTCGCGCACGACGTGGTCTTCCCGCACTGTGCCGCGGCCGTGCATCACGGCGGCATCGGCACGCTGTTCGAGAGCTTGCGCGCGGGCCTGCCGACCCTGGTGTGCTCGGTGTCGTTCGAGCAGCCGATGTGGGGCGGCCAGGTCGAACGGCTCGGTGTCGGTGCGCATCTGAAGTTCACCCAGCTCACCACGGACCGCCTCGAACAAGGCGTGGCCGCGCTGCTCACTCCCGACCGCCGTTCCCGGGCAAAGGAATTCGCGCGGACCCTGCGCACCGAGGGGGCGAGCGCCTACGCCGCGGACCTGGTCGAGGCTGCCGCCCGGTGACGAACCACGTGCTGGCGGACACCGTCGTCATGTTCCGGCGCTGTGCCAGGCACACCCTGCGCAGCCGGGACACGCTGGTGATCTCGATGCTCATGCCGGTGCTCGTCATGCTGCTGTTCACCTATGTCTTCGGCGGGGCGATCGATGTCGGCGGCCCCTACCTCGACTACGTGGTGCCGGGAATCATGCTGCTGTGCACCGGATTCGGCTCTTCGATCACGGCGACGAGCGTGTCCACCGATATGACGCGGGGCAGCATCGACCGCTTTCGCACGCTGCCGATGTTCCGGCAGGCGGTGCTCGCCGGACACGTCGCGGAGAGCGTGGTCCGGAATCTGGCGGCCATCGCGATCGCGGTGGGCGTGGCGCTCGTCCTCGGCTATCGACCGCAGGCGGGGCCCGGCGGCTGGCTCGCGGCGCTAGGCGTGATCACTTTGTTCGTGCTGGCGATCTCCTGGATCGCGGTGGCGCTCGGGCTGGTCGCCAAGAATCCCGAGGCGGCGGGCGGGCTCACCTACGCGATCATGTTCATCCCCTACATCAGCAGCGCGTTCGTACAGACCGCGACGATGCCGCACTGGCTGCGCGGTTTCGCCGAGTACCAGCCGGCGACGCCGGTGCTGGAAACCGTGCGCGGACTGCTGAACGCCACCGGCGCCGGGCACCACGCGGTGCTCGCCGTCGCCTGGTGCCTGGGGCTGGCCGCGTTCGGATTCGGCTGGGCCGGTGTGGTGTTCGGGCGGTTGTCCCGGCACTGAACCCGGATTGTCGGTGGTCCGGGCTAACCTGAGCGTCGTTGCCAGCGCACTTGCTCGACCCATGGAGGACCAGATGACCGTGCTGCCGGATCGGCCGAACACCGCCCTGCTGGTGATCGACGTGCAGAACGGCGTGGTGGCCGAGGCGTACCGGCGCGAGGCCGTCCTCGCCAACATCGGCACGGTGATCGGCAAGGCCCGCGCCGCCGGCGTGCCGGTCGTGTGGATCCAGCACAGCTCCGATGACCTGGTGCCGGGCACCGAGGCCTGGGAATACGTACCGGAACTGGTCCGGGAAGAGTCGGAAGCCTTGGTGCACAAGCGTTTCGGTGACTCGTTCGAGGAGACCGAGCTGGCGGATGTGCTGGCGCGGGCCGGGGTCGGCAAGCTGGTGGTGACCGGTGCGGAGACCGACGCCTGCGTGCGCTCCACCATCCACGGCGCGTTCACCCGCGGCTACGACGTGACCCTGGTCGGCGACGGCCACACCACCTTCGACAAGAGCGAGTGGGGCGCGCCCGCCCCCGAGGCGGTCATCGCGCACACCAATCTGTACTGGCAGTACCAGCGGGCGCCGGGGCGTACGGCCGCGGTCACCAGCGCCGACGAAACGGCCTTCGAGGGCTGAGCGGCCACGGCCGAGCATCGGAAAAATTCGGGTCCGGCCCCGGCTGCGCGTAACGATTGCGAAATCTGGGGTCGCGATTCGCAATGTCCGTGCAACGGGCTCCTTCTAGGGTGACCTTCATGAGGGAGCGCAGTACACGAAACATGGGCGGGGCCGGGTCATGACCACCGCGAACGAAACCACCGGGGGCACCGGTATCCACATCAGCGGGTTGACCAAGACCTTCCGGGTGGGGCGCAAGACCGTGCAGGCGCTGGACGCGGTGGATCTGCACACCGAACAGGGGACCTTTCTGTCGTTGCTCGGCCCCTCGGGCTGTGGCAAGTCGACGGTGCTGCGCATCCTGGCCGGCCTGGAGACGCCGACCGCGGGCAAGACGCTGATCGACGGCCAGACGCCCGCCGAACTGGTGGGCAGGCACGAGCTCGGCATCGCCTTCCAGGATTCGGCCCTGCTGCCGTGGCGTTCGGTGGAGTCGAATATCAAGCTGCCCCTGCAGGTCGCGGGCCTGCAGCCGGACCCGGGCCTGATCGCCGACCTGATCCAGCTGGTGGGGCTGGACGGGTTCGAGAAGGCCAAGCCCGCCCAGCTGTCCGGCGGTATGCGCCAACGTGTTTCGATCGCCCGAGCGCTGGTGGTGAAGCCGACCGTGCTGCTGCTGGACGAGCCGTTCGGCGCGCTGGACGATATGACCAGGCAGCGACTCAACCTGGAACTGCTGCGGATCTGGACGGAGAAGCCGGCGACCACGCTGATGGTCACGCACGGCATCGCCGAGGCGGTGTTCCTCTCCGATGTGGTCGCGGTGATGAGCCCGCGGCCGGGCCGGGTGCTGGAACTGGTGGAGATCGATCTGCCGCGCCCGCGCACCCCGGAGATGATGCGCACCCCCGAATTCCACCGGCTGCACGACTACCTGTCCGAGCTGCTGTTCGGGAAGTCCGGGACGGGCGGGGCGCTCGGCAGCGCGGCCGGAGCCGCGAGCACCGGCGGTGGCGCGTGAACGCCCGGCGAGCGCGGGGAGAGCGGGCATGAAACGGATCGGTGGCCTGCTCGGCGTCGTCGGGCTGATCGGCGTGTGGTGGCTGCTCGCGGCGCTCGGCGTCGCGGGCGGCACGGTGCCGAGTCCGTGGACGGTGGTGCACGCCATGTACACCGACGGCTGGGGACTGTACGGACCCAACTTCCGGATCACCGCGCTCGGCGCGTTGCAGGGTTTCGTGTGGGGCAACGGGCTCGCCATCGCGCTGGCCGTGCTGATCATGCTGATCCCGCAGATCGAATCGCTGGCCACCCAGCTGGCGATCCTGAGCTACTGCACCCCGCTGCTCGCGCTGGGCCCGATCATCCTGGTGGTGTTCGGCGGGCGCACACCGACGGTGTTCCTCGCGGCGATGTACTGCTTCTTCACCACCATGGTCGGCACCGTGACCGGCCTGCGTTCCGCCGATCGGACCAGCCTGGATCTGGTGCGCGCGTACGGCGGCGGCCGCTGGCAGCAGCTGTATCGCGTGCAGTTGATCTCGGCGCTGCCGAGCACCTTCGCGGCGTTGAAGATCGCCGCGCCCTCGGCGGTGCTCGGCGCGATCATCGGTGAGTATCTCGGCGGTGTCGACAGCGGCATCGGCGTCGCGCTGACCGCCGCGCAGACCGCCTACAACGTGCCGCGCACCTGGGGCATGGCGCTGGCCGCGGCCGCGCTGGCCGGGCTCGGCTACGCGGTGGTCGCGCTCGGCGCGCGGCTGGTCGCCCCGTGGACTGCGCAGGAGGCGCGATGAAAGTACTGCTGCGGCTCGGGCGGTTCCTGTTCCCGCTGGTCACCTCGTTGGTCCTGATGCTGCTGATCTGGTACGTCTTCCTGAAGGCGTTCCCGCAGGTCGGCCCGCGCGTGGGGAAGTCGCCCGAAGACATCTGGCGCTATCTGGTGACCTCGCCGGGCGCGAGCAGCGCCCGCGCGACGATCCTGGACGACCTGCAGATCACGCTGCGCGACGCGGCGATCGGCTTCGGCTTCGGCATGCTGGCCGCGGTGGTGGTGGCCGCGCTGTTCGTGTCGTTCGCGGCGGTGGAGCAGACCTTCCTGCCGGTGGCGATGATCCTGCGCTCGGTACCGCTGGTGGTGCTCGCGCCGATCATCGTGCTGGTGTTCGGGCGCGGGCTCGGCGGGGTCACCGTGCTCACCGCCATCGTGGTGTTCTTCCCGGCGCTGGTGATGATCATGGCGGGCCTGCGCAACGCCCCGCGCCAAGCGCTGGATCTGGTCGCCGCCTACGGCGGGTCCAAGTGGACCGGTCTGCGGCTGGTCGCGGTGCCCGCCGCGCTGCCCTCGGTGTTCGCGGCGGCCCGCATCTCGGTGCCGGGCGCACTGATCGGCGCGCTGCTCGGCGAATGGCTCGGCAGCGGAACGGGGTTGGGCGCCAGCCTGATCCGGGCCATTCCGACCTTCCAGTACAACCAGCTGTGGGCCTCGATCGTGATCGTCACGATCGTCTCGGTGGTGCTGTACGCCATCGTCGGCGTGATCGAGAATCTCGTGCTCGCCCGCTTCGGTGCCGACGCGGGACGATCCTGAACGACCGGTTCGCTGAACGAGACAAAATTCCCGAAATTCCGTGCTCGGAACGTCAAAGCAAAGAAAATGAAACGCGATCGACCTAGATTCACCGCATGACACCCGCACAGCGTTCCTCGTTCGGGCCGGCACTGAATCGACGGTCTCTGCTCCGCTACTCCGCGCTGGCCGGCGCCGCACTCGGCGGCGCGGGCCTGCTCACCGCCTGTGGCGACAATGCCGCGGACCCGTCGGGCGGTTCCACCCCGGACGGCTCCAAATACGGCACGGTGGCGGTGCAGCTGTCCTGGCTGAAGAACATCGAGTTCGCCGGCGAATACTTCGCCGACTCGAAGGGCTACTTCAAGGAGGCGGGCTTCGGTTCGGTCAACCTGATCGCCGGCGGCGCGGCGAGCACCTCGGTCGAGGCCGGACTCGACACCGGCAAGATCTGGCTCGGCCTGTCCGCGCCGCAGACCACCGCCAAGGCGGTCCTGGAGGGGTTGCCCGCGAAGATCATCGCGACCACCTACCAGAAGAACCCGTTCGCGATCGTGAGTTCGGCGGCCAAGCCGATCAAGACGCCCGCGGATATGAAGGGGCGCAAGATCGGCGTGCAGGACACCAACCAGCTGATCTTCAACGCGCTGCTGACCGCCAACGGCCTGAAGCCCGGCGATGTCACCATCGTGCCCGCGCAGTTCGATCCGACGCCGCTGGCCAACGGCGAGGTCGACGGCTGGGTCAGCTACGTGACCAACGAGCCGATCACGTTGACCGCCAAGGGATTCGCGAACACGCACTTCTTGTTCGCCGACTACAACCTGCCGCTGGTGGCCGAGACGCTCACGGTCAAGCAGGCGACCATCGACAAGGAGCGCGACAAGCTCAAGGCGTTCTTGGTCGCCGAGATCAAAGGCTGGAGGGACGCGGTGGCCAACCCGGCCGAATCGGCCCGGCTCGCGGTCGAGGTGTACGGCAAGGATCAGAAGCTCGACCTCGACGAGCAGACGAAAGAGGCAGTGGCACAGAACGATCTGGTCGTTTCGGCCGATACGGCGGCCAACGGCCTGCTGAGCATGACCGACAAGTTGATCGAGCAGAACATCGCCGCGTTGCGGCTCGCCGACCTCGATATCAAGGCCGACCAGCTGTTCGATCTGTCCGTGCTGCGCGAGGTCTTCGCGGAGAATCCCGGCTTGAAGGGCTGAGCGGCCCGGGCTAACTACCCAGCCCCACCGCGGTTTTCAGCGGTGGGGACTGGCTAGGGGAGTGCAGCGAATGCCGCCCCGTCTGTTCGGTTCTGGCGGCGAGTAGTTCGGCGGCGATGGCGACGGCGATCTCGGGCGCGGTGCGCGCCCCGACGTCGAGTCCGGCCGGAGAATGCAGACGGGCGAGCGTTGCTTCGTCGAAGCCGCCCGCCCGCAGGTCTTCCATGCGTCGCGTGTGCACGGTGCGCGAACCCATCGCACCGAGGTAGCCGAGCTGGGGTAGTCGCAGCGCGACGGTCAGCAACGGGATCTCGAACTTCGGATCGTGCGAGGTGACGACAATGCCGGTGTCGCCGTCGATTTCGCCTGCCGCCGCCAGCGTGTTCAGGTACCGGTGCGGCCAGTCCACGACGACCTCGGCGCCCGGGAACTTCTCCGGCTGCGCGAAGGTCTCCCGCGAATCGCAGATGGTGACGCGGTAGCCGAGGAACTTGGCCTGCACGGTCAGCGCCGCGGCAAAAGAGTTGGCGCCGAAGATGATCAGGCGCGGCGGCGGCGCGAACGAGGAGACGAACACGTCCGAATCCGGCAGCGCCAGCAGTTCGGTGTTGTGTCGTTTGTCGGTGACCAGATGCTGCCCGATGAGATCGGCGTCGGAGTTCCACACCACGGTGAAGACGGTGATCCGCCGGTGCGCCCGGATCTCGGCGGCGACGAGCGGGAACTCCGGAAAGTCCCTGCGCGAGAACGGTTCAGTGAACACGTCCATCATGCCGTCGCGGTCCGCACCGCCCGCGATGCCGGTAGCCACGCCGTAGCGGTGCATCGCACGGCGGCCGGTGCGGGCTGCCTGTAACACCGCCTCGTAGGCGATCTCCTCCAGGCCGCCGTCGGTCACCGCGCCGTAGACGCCGCCCTCCGGATCGACCAGCATCGCCGAACCGATCGGCAACGGGGCAGAACCCATCGTGCGCACGATGGTGGCCAGTCCTCCGGTCCGCCCGGAATGCCACACCCGCAGTAGGTCATCGACGATGTCCCGCATGAGCTCGCTCCGATCACCGTGCGGACGAGGCCGGGTAGTCATGATCGACGCCCGTCGCCAAATCGTCGCACGTGACGCACACCATATCTGCCCGGCCCGCCAAATAGGTGCGCGCGCCCGAATCTCCTACGGCCTCCTGACATATCGAGGTCCAGTGGTTGTGTGCGAGCACAACGGGATGCCCCGGTGTGTTGTGGAACACAGCGCGGGCGAGGCCGCTCGGCGCAGCGAAGGCCGCGGCGGTGACCCGGGCGATCACCGCCGCACCGACATCGGGGGTATCCACCGGCATGATCGCGGCGTAGCGCGCCGGGGTGCGCGCGGCGGCGATCAGGCCGGCCCGGACCGAGGCGCCGAGCCCGGTGGCCCAGTCCGCCGCCCAGACGGTGACGACATCGGCGGGCAGGTGCACGGCCGCCGGATCGGGACCGGTGGCGCCGAGGACGACGATCACCGGATCGCAGCCGCCGTCGCGGAGCGCGGCCACCGCGCCGCGCAGCCAGGCGCCACCCTCGGCCAGCGCTTTCGGCTTGCCGTAGCGCGTTCCGGCTCCCGCGGCGAGCACGATGCCCGCGCAGGCGGGCGCGGGAACCGGACGATCGGGTAGAGCCATGCCACGACGGTATCTCGGAACCGTCGCCCGCGCGTGCCGCAACAGCGCTGCTCGGAGGCGGGAACGTCCGGTTTCCGCGCGGCGACACGCCGGTCGTCCGGTGCCGCTTTCCGGTGGCGGCCGGGCGGGTCGTATTCGATGCTGGTCCGATGACAGACGACGCGGACGGCCTCGCCCGATTCGACGCCATGCCGCAGGACGCGGCCATCGAGGCGTTGCTTGCCTGTTGCTCGTCGCCGCAGTGGGCGCGCGCGTTGGCCGCCGGACGGCCATACTCGAGTGTCGGCGCCGTGCTCGATGCCGCCGACAGCGTGCTCGCCGGACTGCCCGAAACCGAGATCGATCGGGCGCTCGCCGGGCATCCGCGGATCGGTGAGCGGGCGCATTCGGCGGCTTCGGCGCGGGAGCAGGCCGGGGTGGCCGACGCACCGGACGAGGTGCACACGGCGCTCGCGGCGGGTAACCGGGCCTACGAGCAGCGGTTCGGTTACCGGTACCTGGTGTGCGCGAGCGGGAGCACCGGCGGCGAGCTGCTCGCGCTGCTGCAAGACCGGCTGCACAACGATGCCGAAACCGAAAGGCGGGTCATGCGAACAGAATTGGCGAAGATCAATCGGCTCCGGTTGCGCGGGCTGCTCACGGCGGCGGCATGAGCACGCTGAGTACCCACGTCCTGGACGCGGTGCGCGGCACGCCCGCGGCCGGTGTCACGGTGACCCTGTACGGCGCTGCCGGGCAACTGGATTCGGGCAGCACCGATGCCGACGGCCGGATCGCCGGATTGGGTGGCGATCTGGCGGCGGGGACCTATCGGCTGGTCTTCGATACCGGCGCCTATTTCGCCACCCAGCAGGTCGAGACGTTCTATCCCGAGGTCTGCGTGAGCTTCGCCGTCACCGTGCCACGGCACTATCACGTTTCGTTGTTGTTGTCGCCGTTCGCCTTTTCCACCTATCGAGGGAGCTGAATCCAGCATGGAGTTGACCGGGCCGATCGCGCTCACCGACCACCGATACGGCAAAGCCGAGAACCGCGTGGTGCGGATCCGGCGGGAGACGGCGCGGCACGAGATCCGCGATGTGAACGTGTCCACCGTGCTGCGCGGCGACTTCGCCGACGCCTACGCGGGTGACCAGCGCAAGGTGCTGCCCACCGACACGCAGAAGCAGACCGCGTTCGCCTACGCGAAACAGCCTGGCTTACAGACGATCGAGGACTACGGGCTGGCACTGGCCGGTCATTTCGTCGACGATATCGAGCCGGTGTCCAGCGCCCGGATCGAGATCGACGAGTACGCCTGGCAGCGGGTGACGGTCGACGGTCGTGAACACGAGCACACCTGGGTACGGCAGGGCCCGGAGGTGCGCACTGCGGCGATCACGGTGGCGGGCACCGGTGCCGACCGGCAGGCGTGGGTGATCGGCGGGGTGAAGGACCTGACCATCCTCAAGTCGACCGGGTCCGAGTTCGCCGATTTCCTCAGCGACGAGTTCACTGTGCTGGCCCCGACCCACGATCGGATGCTGGCCACCACCCTCGTCGTCGCCTGGCGCTTCGCGGCGACCACCGGCATCGCCTGGGACGACGTGTACGCGGGCATTCGCGCGCGGCTGGTCGAAACCTTCGCGACCCACCATTCGAAGGCGTTGCAGCAGACCCTGTTCGAGATGGGCAAGGCCGCGCTACAGGCGTATCCGGTGCTCGCCGAGATCCGGCTCGCCGCGCCGAACAAGCACCACTTCGACTATGACCTGGCGCGTTTCGGCATCGAGAACAACGGCGAGGTCTACTACGCGGCGGACCGGCCGTACGGCCTGATCCACGCGACCCTGCAGCGCGCCGACGCACCGGAGGCAGGTCCCGCATGGCTGCCGTGACCGTCATCGAGAACTGTGCCGTCGCCACCGTCGACCCGGCGGGCACCGAATACCGCCGCGGTCATGTGGTGTTGCGCGGCAACCGGATCGAAGCGGTCGGCCCGGGCGCGGCGCCGCCGGTGGACGATGCGGCACACCGCATCGACGGCCGAGGCTGCCTGCTCACCCCCGGTCTGGTGAATACCCACCACCATCTCTATCAATGGATCACCCGCGGTCTGGCCGCGGACAACACGCTGTTCGAGTGGCTCACCACGCTCTACCCCATCTGGGCCGGGATCGACGAGGACGCGGTGCGGGTGGCGGCGACCGGCGGGCTGGCGGCGTTGGCGCGCACCGGATGCACCACCAGCACCGACCATCACTACGTCTTCCCGCGCGAGGGCGGCGACGTGCTGGGCGCGGAGATCGCGGCGGCCGCCGACGTCGGCCTGCGGTTCCACCCGTGCCGCGGCTCGATGGATCTGGGGCAGAGCGCGGGCGGTCTGCCGCCGGATCACGTGGTGCAGACGCTCGACACCATCCTGGCCGACAGCGCGGACGCCGTTGCCCGCCACCATGATCCGTCTTTCGACTCGATGCTGCGCATCGCGCTCGCTCCTTGCTCGCCGTTCTCGGTGAGTTCCGACCTGCTGCGGGAATCCGCCGTGCTGGCGCGCGAGCTGGGTGTGCGGTTGCACACGCACGTCGCCGAGACGATCGATGAGCAGGACTATTGCGCGCAGACATTCGGCTGTACGCCCGCCGAGTACATGGCGCAGCTCGGCTGGGTCGGCTCGGACGTGTGGTGGGCGCACGCCATCCATCTGGACGACACCGCCATCGCCACCATGGCGAAAACCGGTACCGGCGTGGCCCATTGCCCGACCTCGAACGCGCGCATCGGCGCGGGCGTGGCGCGCACCGCCGATCTGGTGCGGGCGGGTGTGCCGGTCGGCCTCGGCGTGGACGGCGCGGCGAGCAACGAGGCGAGCTCGATGGTCGAGGAACCGCGCAACGCACTCTTCTACGCGCGAAACCGCGGCGGCCCGCGCGCCATGACGACCCGAACAGCGTTGGCGCTGGCCACGATCGGCGGCGCCCGCGTGCTCGGCCGGGCCGCCGAGATCGGCTCGATCGAGCCCGGCAAACTCGCCGACCTCGCCCTGTGGCGGCTCGACACCCCCGCACACGCGGGCATCGACGACCCGGTGACCGCCCTCGTGCTCGGCGCGGCGCCACCCCTCGCGGCGCTGCTGGTGAACGGCCGCGAGGTCGTGCGCGACGGCCGGCTGGTCACGGTCGACGAGGACGCCGTCGGCGCGGCGGTCGCCGCCGCGCAGGCCGCGCTGGTCGCGAAGGCTGGGTAGCGCACCGCCTAGGCGGCGAACGAGGTGGCGCCGTGCGCCAGCGCCGCAGCGGAGTTGTGCCGATCGGCCGGCGGCTGCGGTGGCGACCCGTCCGGCGCGCGCAACGCGAGCAGGCTCATCACGTCGTGCAGGGTCATGCCGAGTTCCGTGGCGTGCAGGTGGGCGATCTCGGCGTCCAGTGGCCCGCCCGCGTGCGAGCGGCCGAGCACGATCATCTCGGCCAGCGCCATGCCGGTCACGGCCTGGTCGCGGCTGAGTCGTCGCTTGGTCGGGAGAAAAGACAGCACCCAGGTGCCGCGGTCCGCCTCGGGCAGATCGACCCGGAAGGCGGCCTCGTGCACCACGTCGCTCGTGATCAACCATGCGGTGGCGGTAATCGACATTGTGCGAACCCCTTTCAGCTGCGGCGCAGTCGGCAGATCGGCCGCGGACTGGTTCCAGGGTGTCAGTTCGGTTCGGCGCGGCGCGATCCCAGCGCCGCCGGCATTTTGCCGGTCCGGCGCAGCGCACTTGACCTGGGAAAACTGCACTGCTACCAAGGAATTAATCACAATCAGCGTCCCGATTCTCCGGTCGAGGGCCCGTCCCGCGCCGGACACATCGCGCGCGGAGAGGTGGCGGGATGTACAGATCCGGCCGATCCGACCGCTGGCGCCCCGGCGGCAACCTCACCGCGGAACAGCGCCGACGCCTGCGCGATCGGTTCGCCGAGCTCGGCCTGACCGATCTGCAACTGCTCGAGCCGCTGGCCGCGGAACTGCGGCAGCGCGGCTACCGGCCGCGCGCGGCCTGGCGCTACGCGAACGGGCTCACCCAGGCCGCGGTGGCCGAACGCTACAACGAGGTCACCGACAGCGCGCGGGCGGCGATGAAGGCCAGCCGGATCTCCGAATTCGAGGCGTGGCCGTTCGGCGGAAACGACGCCGAGGCCGCGGACGAGCACCACCGGCCGAGCGGTGCGCGCCCCACCGTCCGGGTGCTGAAAAACCTTGCCGCCGTGTACGGAACCGTATGGGATCAGCTGGTCGACCTCGCCGACCTGGCCTATATGCCGCACGGCGAGCGGATGGAGTACCACGAGGCGGTCGCGCGGCGCTCGATCGGCAGGCAGCCGGTGCGCGCGGGCCGGGACCTGCCCGCCGAGGTCCCGCACTTCACCGGCCGCGCTGAGCCGAAAACGCAACTGTACGAACGTTTTACCGAACATCTGCGCTCCGGCGCCGCGGCGGTGCACGTGATCGTCGGTCTCACGGGCATCGGTAAGACGGCGCTGGCCAGGTACGCGGTCGCGGTGTTCGGCAAGCACTATCCCGACGGCACCCTCTGGGTCGACCTGCACGGCTACACGCTCGGACGGGAGCCGCGCGAACCGGCGGATGTGCTGGAGCAACTGCTGTTACAGATCGGAGTCGCCCGCGAGACGATCGAGACCGATCTGGCCGGGCGGGCCGACCGCTGGCGCACCACGATGCGGCAGCGGCGCATGCTCATCGTGTTCGACAACGCCCTGGACAGCAACCAGGTGAAGCAACTGCTGCCGCAGGCGCCCGGCTGCTTCGTGCTGATCACCAGCCGGAGCAAGTTCACCGGCCTGGTCGAGGCGGCGCCACTGCGGCTGGACGTGCTGGAATGGGCGGAGGCGGAAGAACTTCTGGTGAAGCTGGGCAATCTGCGGCCCGGCTACGACCAGGACGCGGTACGGCAGATCCTGCGGACGGCGGGACGGCTGCCGCTGGCCATCCGGCTGATCGGCGGCCAGATCGCGCATCACGGGGAGGAGATGCTCGCCGACAGCGCCGCCGAGATCGCACAGCTGACCGCGCGGATCAAGCGCGCGCCGGCCGACCGGACGAACGGTTCGGCGGCCGAACACCTGCTGGATCGCTTCACCGCGGAAGACGAATCGCTGCGAGCCGCCTTCGAGATGTCGTATCGGCGGCTGCCGGACCCGGGACAGCAGCGCGCGGTCCGGCTGCTGGGCTGGTTTCCGGGGCCGGAGATCACCGCGGAGGCGATGGCGACCATGGCGGGCTTGCCGTTGCGCGACGGAAAGATGTTGGTGCGCAGCCTGTTCGAGGCGGGCTTTCTCGACCCGTCGACGGGCGGTCCCGGTGGGCAGCGGTACCGGATGCACGACCTGAGCCGGCTGTGTGCCCGCCTGCACGCCGAGCGCGAGGACACGGCTGTGGAGTACGCGGCGGTGCTCGACCGGTTGGTCGCCGCCGGGCTGGCGGTGGCCCGCCGGGCCAGCGCCCATCAGCTCTTCGATCCCGCGGGCAGCGAACACCTGTCGAACCCGTCCGCGGACGCCGCGCGGGCCAGGGCCTGGCTGAATCGGGAGCTGGAGCTATTGCTCGGCTGTCTGCGCGAGACCGAACCGACCTCGGCGGCAGCGGAATTGGCCACCCGGCTGGCCTCGCACCTGTCCGGGACCGGGCACTGGTCGCTGGCGCTGCGGTTGTACGAGCGGGCACTGTCGATCGCCACCGAACTCGACGACCGGCGCGCCCAAGCCTGGGCGCTGGTGGGCAAGGGCCGGATGGACCGGCTGATCGGGCACCACGAACAAGCTTGCGCCGGCTTCCGATCGGCGCGCGAGATCGCCGTCGCGCTGGTCGACCGGCAATGCCACGCCGCCGTGCTCTGCGAGCTGGGGCAGACGGCGCGGGTCACCGGTGATCACGGCGCGGCGCGGCGCTACTTCACCGAGGCGCTGGGGATCGCGCGCGACATCGAGGCCAGGGCGACCGAGTGCGACGCCCTGGACGGCCTCGCGTACGTCGAGCGCGCGTCGTCGAATTACCGTGGTGCCTGGGGTTGTTCGGCGCAGGCGCTGGCCATCGCCGAGGCGATCGGCGACCCGGTGCGGATCGGCACCGCGCAGTGGGGATTCGCGGAGGTGATCCGGCGGCTCGGCGATGCGGAGGGCGCCGCGCTGCGGTACACCGCGGCCCTCGAGATCGCACGGGACCTCAATCACCAGAAACTGGAGGGCGATGCGCTGCGCGGGCTCGGTCATATCGAAGCGCTCTTCGGCGACCACGACACCGCCCGGCGCAGCTTCGACGATGCGCTCGAGATCGCCCGGCGGATCAACGATCGCTACGGCGAGGGCTGGACGCTGTGGGGGCTCGGCAATGTCGCGCGGCGCGCCGGGGAGTTCGAGGCGGCGCGCGGTGTGTTCCAGCAGGCGTACGACATCGCGGTGGAGATCAACGATCCGCTCGGACAGGTGGATGCGCTGCGCGGCCTGGGGCACATCGAGCGGTATTTCGGCCGATTCGACGGCGCGCGAGCGTATTACACCGAGTCGATGGGTGTCGCGCAGCGCATCGGCGACCCGCTCGGCCGGGCCGACGCGTTGCGCAGCCTGGCCGGCGTCGCGTCCGACACCGGCGCGCAGGAACGGGCCGAGGCCCTGCTCGCCGAGGCGCTCGCGCTCTACGACGGCATCGGCGTACAGCTCGCGGCGAACGTGCGGGCCGAGTTGCGCACCGGTGGCCGGTGACCGTCAGCCACAGCGGCGGGCCGCCAGCAACGCCAAAGTATCGGCGCAGGCGCGCATTTCGCTGATCAGGACGTGATGCTCGGTATCCGGGGCCGCGCCGCGCGGTCCGAACAGGCAGCACTCGATGCCCGCGCGGCTCAGGTGCGTGGTGTCGTTGCCGCAGTAGGAGTAGGGCAGCGCGAGGCCACGCTCCTCGACCCGGAAGTCCGACACCCGGGGGAGCAGTTCGGCGATATCGCGGACCACGGCGCAGTCGGCGGGCCGGTCCATCGGCGGCATGTCGGTGCCGCCGACCCGATAGCGCGGATCCACCGGATGCTCCAGGGTGATTCGCGCTTCGGGGAAGGCGTCCCGCGCCCGGTCCAGCGCCATGTCGACGGCCTTGCCGACCTGCTCCGGCTCGAACGGCGGCGGATACCGCAGATCGATGAGCGCGGTGGCCTTGTCCGCGCAGTAGCTCACCCCGGACGGATCGTGCTCCTCGCCGCGTCCGGCGAGCAGGCTGGCCACCTGAAGCCTGGGCAGCGGCGGGAATTCGGGATTGCCCAGCGCGAGGTCGGCGGTGTCGAGCAGGTCGAGGGTGCGCCGCAGGATCGCAATGGCGTCGACGCCCTCGTGTGGTCTGCTGGTGTGCGCGGTGCGGCCGCGCACCACGACGGCGAACTTGCGGACCCCCGCGGTCCGGGTGATCACCCGGCGCACCGAATAGGGTTCGGGCACCACGGCGGCGTCGGCGGTGAGCCCGCTGCGCAGTGCGTGCCTGGTGCCGGTGCCGCCTTGCAACTCGCCGGCGACGAACTCGAGCAGTAGCGGGCGGCGCAGGGCAATACCGCTGCGGCGCACCATGATCGCGGCGCCGAGGATGGCGGCGAGGCCGCTCTTCATGTTGTGCAGCCCCGCGCCGTACAGCCGGTCGCCGTCGCGGCGCGCGGTGAATGGGGTCCGCGGTTGGTCGTGACCCAGCGGATCCATGTCGAGGTGCCCGTTGAGCAGCAGCGCGGGTGTCCCGGTTTCCGGGCCGAGCCGGGCGATCGTCTGTAACCGCCCGGGTTGCACCTCTTGGTGGTAGGCGTGAATATCGTTGCGGAACAAAGTGTTCCGGACATGCACCGCCAGCGGCGTCTCTTGCCCGGTGAACGAGGGAATGGCGGTGAGCTCGGCGGCCAGCCGCAGTAACTCGGCCTCGGGGAGCAGGCGGGGCAGCTGGTCGAGGAAGATCGTCGTCGAACTAGGCACGCTGCCGGAATCCGATCAGCAGGACGTCGCGTAATCCGGCGCCCGCGGCGGGATCGGTCACGGTGATCGGCGAGGTGTAGTGCAGCACCCGCTCATCGTCGAAAACATAAGAGTCGAGCGGATCTTCGAGCACGAAGCTGCGCAACCCGCGGTCCGGATCGTAACGGTCGTAGATGGCGGAGACGCCGCCGCTGATATTGGTGCGCTGGATCAGATGCGCGGAACCCGCGATCAGGCCGTCGCGGTGCTTCCCCTCCGGCGCCGGATCTCCCGGCGCGATCAGGCGCATGTAGTGGGCGTCGACCAGGCAGTCCGGGGTGACCGCGGCGTCGAGCACCCCGTGCGCGGTGAGCAGCCGGGCGACCGCGGCCGCGATCTGCGTGGTCGGCTCGGTCGCTGGATGCTCCGGCGGAATCAGCTTGAAGCGGCGGGCGATGCCGCCCGCCACCGGATTGACCTGTTCGGATTGCACATACGGTGGCGGCCGATCGATCGCGGTGAGGGCGGCGGGGCCGTCCGCGGCCAGGCGGGCCAGGTCGAGCTGGAAGCACTGGTAGGCGCGCCGCCGATACTGCTCGCCGGCGGGCAGCCAGTGGTCGAGTTCGGTGTAGTCCCGGAACGTGCGCCGCAGGACGTGCAGATCGGGGCCGGTGAGCGGGAAATCGGCCGCGGTCATCAGCCAGGAGGACGGAGGGTCCGCGTCGGGCGGCAGCTCTTGGTCGGCAGACGCCGTCCGCTGATCGGTGTTTATCGGTGGCCCTTCCGCGTCAGGACATGGCGGGCCACAGCAGGGCTGCGGGCCGCGCATATCGGTGAGGGATGGCTCGCCGCCGGCGTGGGAAATATCACATCGAGCGAGCCGCGATGGACATTAATCACGCGGCTGCCCGGTGTCGAGTGTGCACCGGGCACGAACTTGCGTGTCGAGGCCGCCGGCACCGTGGCGTGCTGAGTAAGTCCAGTTCAAGGTATATGCGGGATACTGGAACAGTGCCGCCTCTGACTGGACGGAGGCGGACCGGGTGCAGGCCGGACGGTGTGGGGGCCGGTCGCGTGAGCCGTGGCGGGTCGCCGCGGATCAACGGGGTAACGGCCGGGCAATCCGGCGCGGAGATTGCGCAACATCGTGGCAACTCCGCGCTTCTAGGGTTGGCGGTAGCGGCAGTGGAGCGAGGTGAGACGTGGACCTGGACACGATCCGGGAAGTAGTGGTGGCGCGGGAACGGGCGGACCTGGGGACGCTGAGTACCTCGTGTGCGGTGCTGGCGGGCGGGACCTTCCTGTTCGCCGAACCACAAGACCGGCTCGACCGGCTGGTCGACATCACGGCGCTCGGCTGGCCCGCGATGACCGTCGTGCCGGAGGGGTTGGAGATCGCGGCGACCTGCACGCTGGCGGAATTGGCCGGTGCCGGACCGGGGCGTGAACTAGGCGTGCCGGTGTTCCGCGAGGACTGGCCGGGGACAAGGCTTTTCGCGCAAGGGTGCCGGGCTTTGCTGGCATCGCACAAGATTTGGCGGACCGCGACCGTCGGGGGAAATATTTGTTTGTCGCTGCCTGCCGGTGGCGTGCTCGCGGCCCTCACCGCGCTCGACGGCGTGGCATTGCTGTGGGGGCCGGGCGGGGTGGACCGGCGGATTCCCTTGCGGGAGTTCGTGCTCGGCCCCGAGCGCAACGTGCTGTTGCCCGGTGAGGTATTGCGGTCGGTAACGGTTCCGGTGGCAAGTTTGCGGGCACACACCAGTTTCCGGAAGATCGCGCTCGCGCCGCTGGGGCGTTCCGGTGCGGTAGTGATGGGGCGGCGTGATCCGGACGGCCGGTGCGCGATCACCCTGAGCGCCGCCACCGTCCGGCCGATCGTGCTGGACTTCGGTGACGTGCCCAGCGCGGCCGAGGTCGACGCACTGGTCGCGGGACTCGATCCGGTGCTCTGGTTCGACGACCCGCACGGTGCGCCTGATTGGCGGGCGCACGTCACCGGCCTGCTCGCCCGCGAGGTCGCCGCCGAGTTGCAGCGCGCGCAAGGCCCGCTATGAGACTCGAAATCGACGGCAGGGCGGTCGAAGTCGACCCGCGCCCGGGTCAATGCCTGCGCACTCTGCTTCGCGAACAAGGCACCCTCGCCGTCAAGAAGGGCTGTGACACAGGCGATTGCGGCGCCTGCACGGTCCAGCTCGACGGTCTGCCCGTGCACTCCTGCCTCATCCCGGCCCACCGCGCCGCCGACCGCACGGTCACCACCGCCGCCGGTCTCGGTACCACGGCCGACCCCCACCCGGTCCAGCGCCGCTTCGTCGAGCACGCCGCCTTCCAATGCGGATTCTGCACCGCGGGCATGGTCGTGACGGCCGCGGGCCTCGGGCTCGCCGGAGCCGCACCGTGCGGCAGCCCCACTGCCCTCCCGAGTGCGCGGTCTGCCGCGGCCGATACCGAGCCGGATGGCAACGAGTGGCCGGAAGCGGGCTCCTCCACCACGACCGAACCTGCCGCTGACCCGGACCGTCCCGCACGCACCAGTGCCGAGATCGCCGAGCTGATGAAGGGAAACCTGTGCCGCTGCACGGGGTACCGCGCCATCGCCGACGCCCTCATCGGTTCCCCGGCAGTCCAGGCCGACATCTCCGAAGCCCGGCCGCATGTCGCTGCCGTTGGCGCACAACATGATTCGGTGCCACGGGAGGTGACTCCCGAGCGGACGCCCGGTGACCTGCCCGGGGGCGGGTGGGTGGGGCGTGGGGTCGGTGCGCCCGCCGGTCCGCGGATCGTGCGCGGGGGCGAGCCGTTCACGTTCGATATCGCACCCGGCGGTGCCGAGGTGAGTGGGGCCGACGCGTCGAGTCGGAATTCGACTGGTGCGGGCGCGATTTCGCCGCCGAGTGCGCCGTTGCACCTCGCGGTGCTGCCGAGTCCGCACGCGCACGCGCGCATTCTCTCCATCGAGACGGCCGCTGCCGAGGCGGTGCCCGGGGTGCGGGCGGTGCTCACCTATGCGGACGCACCGGAGGTGGCGTTCTCCACGGCCCGGCACGAGTTGCGGGCCGACGATCCAGATGACACGTATGTGCTCGACCGGACGGTGCGGTTCGTGGGGCAGCGGGTGGCGGCGGTGGTCGCGGACAGTCTCGCGGCCGCACGCGCGGGCTGCCGGGCACTGGAGGTGACGTACGAGGTGCTCCCCGCGGTGTTCGATCCGGCCGTCGCGATGCAGCCCGACGCACCGAAACTGCATGCGGAGAAGCCGGATTCGGCACGTATCGCGGACCCGCGACGCAATCTGATCGCCGAGGTGCACGGCGAGGTCGGCGATACCGCGGCGGGGCTCGCGGCGGCGGCGAAAGTGGTCAGCGGCGTATGGCATTCGCCGCGCGGGCAGCACGTGCACCTGGAAACCCACGGCGGTGTCGGCTGGCTCGACGCCGACGGCAGGCTGGTCGTCCGGTGCAGCACCCAGGTGCCGTTCCTGGTGCGCGACGAGCTGTGCCAGCTCTTCGGCCTGCGCAAGGACCGGGTGCGGGTGTTCGCCACCCGGGTCGGCGGCGGCTTCGGCGCGAAGCAGGAAATGCTCGCCGAGGATCTGATCGCGTTGGCGGTGCTGCGCACCGGCCGCCCGGTGCAGTACGAATTCACTCGCGGCGACGAATTCACCGCCGCCACCTGCCGCCACCCGATGCGGGTCGCGGTCACCGCGGGCGCCGACGCCGACGGCGTGCTCACTGCCCTGGTGGTGGACGTCCTCGCCGATGGCGGCGCGTACGGCAATCACAGTGCGGGCGTGATGTTCCACGGCGTCGGCGAATCGATCGAGGTCTACCGTTGCGCCAACAAGCGGGTGGACGCACAAGCCGTGTACACCAACAACATTCCGTCCGGCGCCTTCCGCGGCTATGGGCTGGGCCAGGTGATCTTCGGGATCGAGTCCGCGCTCGACGACTTGGCGCGTGCCCTCGGCATCGACCCGTTCGAGTTCCGCCGGCGCAATGTGGTGCGGCCGGGCGACGCGTTCGTCGGCGCCGAGGTGGACGAGAGTGACCTGACGTTCGGCAGCTACGGTCTCGATCAGTGCATCGATCTGGCCGAGCGAGCATTGTTGCGTGGCAACGGCGTTGCCGCGCCGGACCCGAGCTGGCGGGTCGGCACCGGCATGGCGGTGTCGATGATCGCGACCATTCCGCCGCGCGGCCACCGCTCCGATGCGACGGCCACCCTGCTGCCGGACGGCAGCTACGAGATCCGGGTCGGCACCGCGGAATTCGGCAACGGCACCAGCACGGTGCACGCGCAACTCGCGGCGACCGCGCTGGCGACCTCGGTGTCGCGCATCGTGCTCCGGCAATCCGACACCGACCTGATCGGCCACGACACCGGCGCGTTCGGCTCCACCGGCATCGTGGTCGCGGGCAAGGCGACCTATGCCGCGGCAGCGGAGCTGCGCAGGCTGCTGCTCGGGCGGGCGGCGAAGCTGGCCGGGCTGCCCGAACACGACTGCGTGCTGGAGTCCGCGGGTGTCCGGTGCGGCGACCAGTTCTTCGACCCGGCGGCACTGCTGGCCGACGGCCCGTTGACCGCGCACGGGGAGCATGCGGGCAGCCCCCGTTCGGTGAGCTTCAATGTGCACGCCTTCCGGGTCGCGGTGCGGCCGGACACGGGCGCGATCCGCATCCTGCAGTCCGTCCAGGCCGCCGACGCGGGGACCGTGCTCAATCCGGTGCAGTGCCGCGGTCAGGTCGAGGGTGGTGTGGTGCAGGCGCTCGGCACCGCGCTGTACGAGGACATGCGCAGCGTGCAGGGACTGGTCACCACGCAGTCGCTGCGGCACTATCGCATCCCGCAGTTCGCGGACGTGCCGCGGACCGAGGTGTATTTCGCCGATACCGCCGATGCGCTGGGCCCGCTGGGCGCGAAGTCGATGAGCGAGTCCCCGTACAACCCGGTCGCCCCGGCGCTGGCGAACGCGATACGCGATGCTGTCGGGGTGCGGCCGGACCGGCTGCCGATGACCGCCGACCGTATCTGGCGGGCCATGCAGGAAGGAGAACCACGGTGACACGCGGCGCGAGTATCAGGCCCGGAGGCGGCAGCGAGCGTAACCACGGAGGGACAGCGAGGGCCGCATATCGAGCGCAGCTGCCGGAAAATGTCCGAGCGCGGGTCGATTCGATGCTCGACACCGTCGATACCGAGTTGCGTACGCGCTATCCGGGACCGGATGGACGGTCGCAGCCGATCCATGTCGCGTATGTCCCCGCGGACCGGATCGCCGAGGACACACCCGGTGTGTGGGGCGCGGCGGCCGTCGCACTGCTGGACGAGCACGCCGCCCTGCTGACCGAGCTGGACGCGACCGGCTCGCTGCCCGACGTGCGCAAGCGGCTCGAGCAGGACCCGATCCAGGATCTGCGCATCGATTTCGAGGACGGCTACGGGTTCCGCGCCGACGACGAAGAGGACAAGGCGGCACAGGAGGCGGGCGCGGTGCTGGCCGCCTGGGCGCAGCGGCCGGATCGCCCGCGTAGCTTCGGCATCCGGACGAAGGGCCTCGCCGCGACGGAGCGCGGCCGCACGCTGCGCACGCTCGAGCTGGTGCTGGCCGCGATGGGCGAGGTGCCTGCGGGTTTCGTGTTCACCGTGCCCAAGATCCGTGCGGCGGAACAGGTTCGGGCGCTGGTCGCGCTGTGCGCGGGCTTGGAGAGCGGTTACGGCCTCGCCGCGGGGGCACTGCGGTTCGAATTGCAGATCGAGAGCCCGCAGGCGATCATCGCCGCCGACGGCACCGCGCCCATCGCCCGGATGCTCGGCCTGGCGGAAGGGCGATGCAGCGCACTGCATTTCGGTACCTACGACTACACCGCCGCGTGCGGCGTCGCAGCCCCGGATCAGGCGCTCGATCACCCCGCCGCCGACTACGCGAAGGCTGTCATGCAGGTGGCCGCCGCGCAGACCGGGGTCTGGGTGTGCGACGGCTCCACCCAGATCGTGCCCGATGCCGCGCCGGAAGCCGCGCTGCGCAACCATCACCGCCTGGTCGGCCGGGCGCTGCGGCGCGGCTACTACCAGGGCTGGGACATGCATCCGGGCCACCTGGTCACCCGCTGGCTGGCGACCTACGACTTCTTCCGGCAGGCGATCGAGGTGGCCGTGCCGCGCTTGCAGGCCTACCTCGACCGGCGCTCGGGCGGCGTCATGGACGAACCGGCCACCGCGGAAGCCTTGGCCGCCACCGTGTTACGCGGACTCGACTGCGGCGCACGCACCCCGGCGGAACTGACCGCCCACGCGCCCGAGCTGACCACGGCGGCGCTGCGTGCCCTGGTCACTCGCGCGCCGCTGCCGAAGGAGGCCCGATGACCGACGCGGACTTCACCCTGCTGCCCGACCTGGCGGTGCGCCCCCTGGGCGGCTCGGTGATCTGGGCGAACGACGAATTCTTCGCGGAGAAGGAGAATTTGATCAATCCGGGCCCGGCCGAATACCAGACCTCGACGTTCGGGCACAAGGGCCAGGTCTACGACGGCTGGGAAACCCGTAGGCACCGCGGCCGGCCCGGAGACGATTCGGCCATCGTGCGGCTCGGCGTGCCCGGTGTGATCCGCGGCATCGTGGTGGACACCGCCTGGTTCAAGGGCAACTACCCGCCGGCGGTGTCGGTGGCCGCGCTGGAGGTGCAGGACTATCCGACCGCGGAAAGCATTGCCGCCCGCGAAGATTGGGTGACTCTGGTCGATCGCGCACCGGTTTCCGGCGACAGTCGCAACCCGTTCGCCGTCGCGAACGAACGACGGTGGACGCACGTGAAGCTCACCATGCACCCCGACGGCGGGGTGGCCCGGCTCCGGGTGCACGGCGAAGGCAGTCCCGATCCCCGACTGCTCGGCCTCGGCCCGCTCGATCTGGCGGCACTGGAAAACGGTGCGCTGGTGCTGGATTGCTCCAACCGCTTCTACAGCTCGCCGAATCAGCTGCTGTATCCGGGTCTGGCCCGCCGGATGGGGGACGGCTGGGAGACCGCGCGGCGTCGCGACGACGGCAACGACTGGGTGCGGATCCGGCTGGCCGGTCCCGGGCTGATCCGGCTGGCCGAGATCGACACCTCGTATTTCCTCGGCAACAGTCCGGGCGCGGCCCGGCTCACCGGGCGCACCAACGACGGCACCGAGCTCGAATTGCTGCCGCGCACCGACCTTTTGCCCGACACCAGGCATCAGTTCGCGATCGCGCCGATGGCGGCGTCGGTAGAGGAGGTCCGCCTCGACATCTATCCCGACGGCGGCCTGGCCCGGCTCCGCCTCTACGGGGAGCTGGGCGGGTGAGCCGGGATTTCGTCGGTTACGGCCCGACACCGCCGGACCCGCAGTGGCCCGGCGGCGCGCGGCTGGCCGTCCAGTTCGTGCTGAACTACGAGGAGGGCGGGGAGAACAACGTCCTCGACGGCGACCCGCACTCGGAGACCTTTCTCTCGGAAATGACTCCGGCGCAGGCGTTTTCGAATCGGCACATGAGCATGGAGTCGCTCTACGAGTACGGGTCGCGGGCCGGGCTGTGGCGAGTGCTGCGCGCGTTCGAGCGGCGTGGTCTGCCGCTGACGATCTTCGCGGTCGCGCGGGCGATGCAGCGGAATCCGGAGGCGGTGGCGGCTTTTCGTGAACTCGGGCACGAGATCGCCGGGCACGGCCTGCGCTGGCAGTCCTACCAGCTGGTGGACCGGGATACGGAGCGGGCGCATCTGGCCGAGGCGGTGCGCATCCTCACCGAACTCACCGGGGCCGCCCCGCTCGGCTGGTACACCGGGCGTGATTCGCCGAACACCCGTGAGCTGGTGGTCGAGCACGGCGGTTTCGTCTACGACTCCGATTCCTACGCCGACGACCTGCCCTACTGGGTCACCGTGCAGGGAAAAGACCAGTTGGTGGTGCCGTACACGCTGGACACCAACGACATGCGGTTCGCCTCGCCCGCCGGTTTCCCCACCGGCGAGCAGTTCTTCGCGCACCTGCGCGACGCCTTCGACGTGCTGTATCGCGAAGGCGCGGAAGGTAACCCGAAGATGCTGTCGGTGGGCCTGCACTGCCGCATCGTCGGCCGTCCCGCGCGCATGGCCGCCCTGGAACGCTTCCTCGAGCACGTGCAGTCCCACGACAAGGTCTGGATCGCGCGCCGCATCGAGATCGCCGAGCACTGGCGCCGGGTGCACCCCGCGCAGGTGCACTGAGCGCCGACTCGACGCGAGGACGGCACAATTCGGGTCATGTGCGGTGTGGGCTCGCCGATTAATTTCGGTTGTCGACCAAACGCACAAGGAGCTCGAATGATCGCAGTACGTGGGTTCGCAGGCGCCGCGCTGATCGCCGCCGCCACCCTGGCCGGAATCGGTGCGGCCGGTGCGGCCCCCTTGCCGCTCGAACCGCATACGCCGGTGGCGACCGAGTCGGTCGCGGGCAGCTGCGGTGGCATCACCGAGCCGTTCGCGGCGCTGGTCTGCGCGCTCAGCAGCCTGTCCGGCAATCAGGGCCCCGGCTTTCCGTGATCGGGGTGCCGCGGCCGCTCGACGAGCGGCCGCGGCCGACTCAGCCGAACAGTCCGGCCACGAACGGCAGCGAATCCGGCAGTGAGGCGTTCACGGTGCCGCTGTGATCCTCGGGGTAGGTGTGCAGCTGGACCGGTTGCCCGTTCGCCTGCAGTACGGCGGCGAAGCGCAGCGTCTCCGGCGTGATCACATCGGTGTCGCGCAGGCCCTGGCCGAGGAAGATCGGCTTGTCGTAACCGGATTCGGGTAGGCCGAGGTAGCGGCTCAGCAGCCCGTGCAGGTCGGGGATCTGCGCGAGCGGCTTGCTGAACAGATCGCCCACGATCACGCGATTCGCGCCCAATTCGTCGCCGAGCGGCAGCAGGCACTCGGTCCGGGCCGTGGACAGCCACGCGCGGCCCGCGTCGGTCAGGTAGGAGTCGATGTCCAGCTCGGGGAACGTGGTGCGCAATCCGTTGAGGATGTAGAGCACGTACGCGGTGGTGTGCGGGCTGAGTTTCACCGGCGGCACGTGCGGGCCGAGCGGCAGCAGAATGTCTTCGATATAGGCGGGCGTGCCGGTGCCCACCGCGCCGCGATAATCCAGTTCCGGCCCGCCGAATTCGGTGGCATAGCGCGCGGTGAAGATCGCGGCGCCCGCGCCCTGTGATTGTCCGACCACCGCCCATTTCTTCGACAGCGACGAATAGTGTCCCGTCGCGGCTTTGACCGCGTCCACGACGTTGTGCGCCTCGACCACCCCGTTGAGATACGGGTGTTCGCCCGGCGTGCCGAGCCCGGCATAGTCGGCGGCAACTATCGCGTAACCCTGGCTCAGCCAGGTGCCCAGGTACGCCCAGTCGCGTTCGACCGCGCTCGGCCCCGCGACGCTGTACGCGCAGTCGTCGCCGATCCCGACGGTGCCGTGCGCCCAGGCGATGACCGGCCAGCCGCCCGCGGGGGGTGCGCCCGGCGGGAAGTAGACGGCCGCGCTCGCGGTGGTCGGCACGTCGTTCGCGGTGGTCGAGCTGTACAGGATGCGACTCGACCGGGCCGCGCCGGGCGGCGTCGCGGCCGGGGCGAGCGCGCCGGCCGATTCGACGGTGCCGACCGGCGTCGCCGCCGCGGTGGGCAGATTCAGCAGGCTGAAGGTGCAGGCGAGGGTGACCGCCGCGGCGATGACCGGTTTCCGCATGAGGGCTCCTGGGTCCGAGGTGCGGGCTGCCTTGCGCGGGCAGCCGGACGTACGTCCAGGCCGAGTCTGCCCGACCGCACGCGCGCGGCCCAGGCGCGGGTGGCGTGGGCCACACCGGCGGCACCCGCCCCGCCTTGTGAACGTCCTCACAAACCGGAATGCGCGCGGGGGTCGATGACCGTCGACCGGTCGAGCCCAAACAGTACGAGCGTTACGCTGAAACCGCACGTCAGGGCTACCGGCGGGTAGGTTCCACCTTTGCAATTCACAGGCAAATTTTGCAAAGTTAGCAAACCAGTGTGGAAACCTAGCTGAGATTCACATTAGCAACAGGTAGACGGCCATTTCGCATTGTGCAATCGTGTGGAAGTACACCCCATGGGCCTAGCAAGCCTGCAAATTGCCGCTCCAGCAGTTCGAGTCGTTTATCCGCTCGGCCGTGGGGCACATCGACCTAAACGAGGAAGTGGAGTCAGAGATGTCGAACGCCGGCACCCCGAAGACCGCTGCGGAAATCCAGCAGGATTGGGACACCAACCCGCGCTGGAAGGGCGTCACCCGTAACTACACCGCGGAGCAGGTGTCGAAGCTCCAGGGCACCGTCGTCGAAGAGGCCACTCTCGCCCGCCGCGGTTCGGAGATCCTCTGGGATCTGGTGAACAACGAGGACTACATCAACTCGCTGGGCGCCCTCACCGGCAACCAGGCGGTCCAGCAGGTCCGCGCCGGCCTGAAGGCCATCTACCTGTCCGGTTGGCAGGTCGCCGGTGACGCGAACCTGTCCGGCCACACCTACCCGGACCAGTCGCTGTACCCGGCCAACTCGGTGCCGTCGGTGGTGCGTCGCATCAACAACGCGCTGCTGCGCGCCGACGAGATCGCCAAGGTCGAGGGCGACGACTCGGTCAAGAACTGGCTGGCCCCGATCGTCGCCGACGCCGAAGCCGGCTTCGGTGGCGCGCTGAACGCCTACGAGCTGCAGAAGGCCATGATCGCCGCCGGTGCCGCCGGTGTGCACTGGGAAGACCAGCTGGCCTCGGAGAAGAAGTGCGGCCACCTCGGTGGCAAGGTGCTGATCCCCACCCAGCAGCACATCCGCACCCTGACCTCCGCGCGCCTGGCCGCCGACGTCGCCGACGTCCCCTCGGTCATCATCGCCCGCACCGACGCCGAGGCCGCCACCCTGATCACCTCGGACGTGGACGAGCGCGACCGTGAGTTCCTGGACGGCACCCGCACCGCCGAGGGCTTCTTCGGCGTGAAGAACGGCATCGAGCCCTGCATCGCGCGGGCCAAGGCCTACGCCCCGTACGCCGACCTCATCTGGATGGAGACCGGCGTGCCGGACCTCGAGGTCGCGCGCAAGTTCGCCGAGTCGGTCCGCAGCGAGTTCCCGGACCAGCTGCTGGCCTACAACTGCTCGCCGTCCTTCAACTGGAAGGCGCACCTGGACGACGCGACCATCGCGAAGTTCCAGCGTGAGCTCGGCGCGATGGGCTTCAAGTTCCAGTTCATCACCCTGGCCGGCTTCCACTCGCTCAACTACGGCATGTTCGACCTGGCCTACGGCTACGCCCGCGAGGGCATGACCGCCTTCGTCGACCTGCAGGAGCGCGAGTTCAAGGCCGCTTCCGAGCGTGGCTTCACCGCGATCAAGCACCAGCGTGAGGTCGGTGCCGGCTACTTCGACACCATCGCCACCACCGTCGACCCGAACACCAGCACCGCTGCGCTGAAGGGCTCGACCGAAGAGGGCCAGTTCCACTGAGTTGTCGGCGTCGCCTGCGGCGCCGCGTGTTCGCGGCCCCTTAGGTTCGCCGCCGAGCACTCGAGACTCGCGCCTGTGGCGCATGCGCTTCGAGCGCTCGGCAGCGAACCGGCCGCGAACGGGCTCGTCGGGCTCGCCCCGCACGGGGTTGCGTGAGCACCGACGTCACCCACCCAGGGTTTCGCCAAGGGAGGTTCCCGACGTGAATACCGCCAGACCTCTACTCCAGTAGGGGTGTACCGCCCTCCCTGCCGAACAGCCCCGGCAGGGAGGGCATCCCTATAACTTGGACGATCGAGGGGCCGCTCGCACCAGAGCAAACCCCCTCCAGCCACCGACTAGCCAGACCAACAGCAGGAGCGGGACGTGAGCAGCGAGAAGATTCAGCGCGTCGGCATCATCGGCGCCGGACAGATGGGTGCCGGAATCGCGGAGGTGTGCGCCCGGGCGCACGTCGACGTGCTCGTCTACGAGCAGACCCGGGAACTGGCCGCCGCCGGCCGCGCCCGCATTCTGCGCTCCCTCGACCGCGGCGTCAGCAGCGGCAAGATCACCGAGCGCGAGCGCGAACAGGCCGCCTGGCGTCTGCGGTTCACCTCCGACCTCAACGACTTCGCCGACCGCCAGCTGGTGGTCGAGGCGGTGCTCGAGGACGAGAAGGTGAAGACCGCCATCTTCGCCGAGCTCGACAAGGTCGTCACCGACCCGTCGGCCGTGCTGGCCTCCAACACCTCCTCCATCCCGATCATGAAGATCGCGGTCGCCACCACCCAGCCCGAGCGGGTCGTCGGCATGCACTTCTTCAACCCGGTCCCGGTGCTGCCGCTGGTCGAGCTGGTCACCACGCTGAAGACCAGCGAGGCCGTGTCCAAGCGGGCCGAGGCGTTCGCCGGTGAGGTGCTGGACAAGCAGGTCGTGCGCTCCGCCGACCGCTCCGGTTTCGTGGTGAACGCGCTGCTGGTGCCGTACCTGCTCTCGGCCATCCGGATGGTCGAGTCCGGTTTCGCCACCAAGGACGACGTGGACAAGGCCATGGTGCTCGGGTGTGCGCACCCCATGGGCCCGCTCGCGCTGACCGACCTGGTCGGCCTGGACACCGTGAAGTCGATCGCCGACTCGATGTACGAAGAATTCAAGGAGCCGCTGTACTCCGCTCCGCCGCTGCTCATGCGTATGGTCGAAGCTGGGTTGCTCGGCAAGAAGACCGGCGCGGGCTTCTACCAGTACAACCGAGCCTGAGCTCTTTCGATCCAACCCCCCAGGCGCATTAGCGTGCGGCGTCCATGCCAGGCAATGGGCGCCGCGCAGCCATCGAAGGGAGCAGCGCGCTCATGGTGAACGTGACCGACGGCTACGGGTCGAGCATCCTCGGCTATCCGCGGATCGGGCCGCATCGAGAACTCAAGCGGGCACTCGAGGCCTATTGGCGCGGTGCGCTCGACCGCGACGGACTGCTCGCGGTGGGCCGCGACATCCAGGAACGGCAGTTCAACGAGCTGGCCGCGACCGGACTGACCCAGGTGCCGGGCAATACTTTCTCCTTCTACGACCACGTGCTGGACAACGCCCTGTTGTTCGGCGCGGTGCCCGAACGGTTCGAATCGTTCCAGGACGAGATGGACCCGCTGGACTTCTATTTCCTGATGGCGCGCGGTCGTCCCGATCTGCCGCCGCTGGAACTGGTCCGGTTCTTCGGCACGAATTATCACTACCGGCAGCCGGAATTGGCGGCGGGGACCGAATTCTCGCTGCATCCCGAGGCGCTGCTCGACGAATTCGACCGGGCCAAGGCCCAGCACATCGAGCTGCGCCCGGTGGTGCTCGGCCCGCTGTCGCTGCTGCTGCTGTCCAAGGCGGGACAGACCCCGGGCCAGGACGAATTCGACACGGTCAGCCTGCTGGACAAGCTGCTGCCGGTGTACGAGCAGCTCTTCGAGATCCTCGCCAAGCGCGGCGCGACCTGCGTGCAACTGGACGAGCCCGCGTTCACCAGCGAGCGCACCCCCGCCGAGCTGGCCGCGTTCGAGCGGGCCTACCAACGGCTGTCGAAGGCGCCGCTGCGCCCGCGGATGCTGGTGACCGGGCAGTACGGCGATTTCGGTGACGCGCTGCGCATCCTGGCCGCCAGCAATGTGGAGGCGATCGGGCTCGACCTGGCCAGCTACCGCATCCGGCCCGACGATCTGGCGGCGATCCCGGGTATTCGCCGGAAGCGGTTGTACGCCGGGGTGATCAGCGGCCGCAACGTCTGGCGGGCCGACCGCTACGTGACGCTGGAATACCTGAACCAGCTCGCGCAGGTGTGCCCCGACCTGGTGGTCTCGACCGGCACGACGCTGCTGCACGTGCCCTACGACCTGCTCATCGAGTACGACATCCCGGGCAACGTGGCCGACCGGCTCGCCTTCGCGAAACAGAAGGTGGGCGAGGTGGTTTCGCTCGCCAAGGCGCTCACCGAGGGCCCGTCGGACAAGTGGCGCAAGCGGCCCACCGAGGTGCATTTCAAGCAGAAGCACGCAGTGCGGCAACGGGTTTACGCGGTGACGCCGGACATGCGTTCGCGCGAACCGTACGAGGTGCGCAAGGAGGCGCAGCAGGCCAGGCTGAACCTGCCGCCGGTGCCCGCGACGACGCTGGGTTCGTTCCCGCAGACCACCGCGGTCCGGCAGGCGCGTCACGAACTCGGTCAGGGGCGGCTGTCCTACGACGACTACCGCAAGCGGATCGAAGCCGAGATCGAGTCGACCATCCGGTTGCAGGAAGACATCGGGCTCGACGTGCTGGTGCACGGCGAGCACGAGCGCAACGACATGATCCAGTACTTCGCCGAACTGCTCGACGGCTTCGCGACCACCCACTACGGCTGGGTGCAGGTGTACGGATCCCGTTGTGTGCGACCGCCGATCATCTACGGTGACGTGTCGCGGCCCGCGCCGATGTCGGTGGAGTGGATCAGCTACGCGCAGTCGCTGACCGACAAGCCCGTCAAGGGCATGGTGACCGGGCCGGTCACCATGATCGCGCGCTCGTTCGTCCGCCAGGATCAGCCGCTGCACGAGACCGCGGACCAGGTGGCGCTCGCCATCCGGGACGAGCTCGCGGACCTGGAGAAAGCGGGCATCGCGATCATCCAGGTCGATGAGCCCGCGATCCGGGAGATGCTGCCGCTGCGTCCCGAGGGGCGCGCGGAGTACCTGCGCTGGGCGGTCGGCGCGTTCCGGCTGGCCACCTCCGGGGTCAAGCCGGACACCCAGATCCACACGCATATCGGCTATTCCGGCCGGGCCGAGGTGGTCGACGCGATCGAGGAGCTGGACGCGGACGTCACCGCGATCGTCGCGACCCGGTCGATCGAATGGGTGGTCACCGCACTCGAGGCGGACAGCGGCACCGACCACGGTCTGAGCCACGGTGTCGGTCCCGGTGTCTACGAGAGCCGTTCGGCCCGCATCCCGGACATCGACGAGCTCGACGAATTGCTCACCGCCGCAGCCAAAGCCATCACGCCCGAACGACTATGGGCGAATCCGGACGGTGGTTTGAAGACCCGGCACTACTGGCAATTGGAGCCGTCGCTGCGCAACCTGGTCGCGGCGGCCCGCCGAGTCCGCCGCCGCGCACTCGCAGCCGAATAACCGAAAACGTTGTGCCGCCCCCTGTTCCGACAGGGGGCGGCCTTCGTTCGCCGACCTCGGGGTCGAATCCTTTGCCGGTCAGGGCATCGGGGTCGGCGTGAACTGGGTTTGCAGAATGGTGGTGAAGAGGTCGAGGGGGTTGTTCCAGTCGCCGTTGGTCTGGACGACCACGACGCGCTCACCCGTACGGTCGCCCATGGCCCAGCTCCACGAGCCCATCGTTGCCCCGCCGATGCCGTGCACGATGGTGCCGCAGGAGAGTTGCTGGGTGAAGACGCCGAGCCCGTACGCGGTGTGCGGGACCCATTCGGCACCTGCGGTCGAGACGGTGGTCCACATCCGGGTGTGCTGCGCCGGCGGGAGCAACTCGCCGGTCAGCAACGCGCGGAGAAAGACTTGCAGGTCGCCGGTGGTGGACACCATGTCGCCCGCCGCGCCCGCCCACGTCTGATCCAGCTCCGTGAGGTCGTGCACCTCGGCATCGGGTGCGGGGTCGAACAGGGTGGAGTAATGCCGCGGATGCGGGCCGCGGATGCGCTGTTCGATACCCGCCGAGTAGGTGCCCGCCAATCCGAGCGGTCCGCTGATCCGGGCCGAGACCTCTTGCGCCACAGACAGTCCCGTCACCCGCTCGATGAGCATCCCGGCGAGAACGTAGTTGGTGTTCGAGTATCGGAAGCGCAGGCCGGGCGGGTGGTACGGCGGATGGTTCAGCGCCAGGCGCACCAGTTGTTCGGGTTTCCACCCCTCGCCGCCGCGCACCTCGTCGTCGTCGGTGTGATCGAACAGGCCGCTGGTGTGGTCGAGCAGCTGGCCGACGGTGATCCGGCGGCCGTCGTTGCCATTGCCCGCGACCAGTCCGGGCAGCCAGCGCTGCACGGTGTCGTCCAGGGTCAGCTTGCCTTCGCCGACCAGTTGCAGCAGCACGGTCGCGGTGAAAGACTTTGTGGCGCTTCCTATTCGGAACCGTTCCGCGGGATCGCGGTGGCGTCCGGTGGTGGTGTCGGACACACCCGCCGCGCCGAACCAGCGGCCACCGGGGTCGCGGATCTCGCAGACGATGCCGGGTAGTCCGCCGTCGCGCACCGCTTCGTCGAGCAAGGTCTGAACCTCGGGATGTCCGGCCATCACGCGTCCTCGAGCAGCTGCTCGACCTGGGTGCGCAAGGCGGCGCGATCGACACCGGCCAGGGCCAGTGCGCGTGGGACGATGCCGACCTCGGCGGCGAGGATGCCGAGCAGGACGTGCGCGGGCCGCAGATCGCGTTTGCGCGGAACGGAATTGAAGCCGCGCTCCAGCGCGAGTCTGGTCGACGCGCCGACCTTGGGCTGCTCGGTGCGATAGGAGCGCGGAGTCGGTGGCGCCGCGTTACCGGCGGGCACACCGACCGCGGCGAGACTGTGCTCGAACTCTTTTCGGAGCGCCTCGTGGATCGCCTGCTGGTCGAGTCCGGCCGCGGCGAGCGCGCGCTGCGGGGCGGTGCCGGTCAGTCCGGCGATCGCCAGCAGCAGGTGCTGTGCCTCGACGGTGACCGAGCCGTCGCGCTGAGCGGCGCCGGCGCCCTCGGTGAGCACGGCGTGCAGGTATTCGTCGAATGGGGTCATGGGTCAGCGTCTCCTCAGGCTGACGCCCGCGGCGATGAGCCGCTTGGCGTGCTTCTTGTGCACCGCTTGCCGGGTGATGCCGAGCGCCTCGGCGACCTGCGGCCAATTCCAACCCGACCGCATCGCGGCCTCGACGGCACTGTCTTCCAGTTGATCGGCCAAGCGCCGCAACGCGACAACCGCGGCGAGTTGCCCGGCGGGATCGCCGGCATCGGGGATTTCCGGGGCGGACATGCGAGCAACCTTAGTTGACTAAATCAAAATTAGTCAACAAAGGTTGCTAAACGCCGTCAGTGGTTCAGGGCGGCGACGACGAACATGAGGGCGGCGCCCAGGACGGTGCAGGCCAGAGTGAGGCGGGAGGGGTGGACGGCGTGGGCTTCGGGGAGGATGTCGGCGGTGGCGAGGTAGAGCAGGAAGCCGCCGAAATAGCCGAGATAGAGGCCGACCATGCCGTCGGGTACATGGATGAGCGTGCCGACCACGGCGCCGATCACCGGTGCGACGGCGTCCAGTCCGAGCAGGGTGAGGGCGCGTTTGCGGGCGTTGCCGTAGAGCGTCGAGATGGTGAAAGTGTTGAAACCGTCGGCGAAGTCGTGCGAGATGACGGCGATGGCCACCGCCGCACCGACGGTGGCGCCCGCCTGGAAGCCGAGCCCGATGCCGAGCCCGTCCAAGAAGCTGTGGAAGATCAGGCCGGCCGCGGCGAGCACGCCGACGGACTCGAAACCGTGTGTGTGCGTGCCGAATTCCTGTTCGTGGCCGGTATGGATGGCCACGGCGCGCTCGATCACGTGGATGGTGAGGAAGCCGCCGACGGCGGCGATCAGCACGGCGGGCACGCCGAGCACATCCTGCGCGGATTGTTCCAGGGCCTCGGGGATCAGGTCGAAGAACACCACGCCGAGCATCACGCCCGCGGCGAGCCCGAGCACCAGGTGCCTGCGGTCGCCGATGCGGACCGCGACGAATCCGCCGACCAGCGTGGAGCACATGGACACCAGCGCCAGCAGAATCGCCATCGCACCAGCATGGGCGATCGGTCGCGGCGCGCCCGGCATCTCCGATCGGCGAGTTCGTCACCCGGACCGACCAGCACGTTCGACCGCGGGGCACCGCCGACCTGCACGCGCGGCCCGGTGCGTGACTACGCGCCTTTCGAGCGTTCGGCCCCGGTGAAACGGATGGTCAGCTGCCGAGCCCACTTTCGGTGCGGCTTGGGCGGCGGCGGTGGCAGCGGCGCGTCCAGGTCGACGTCGGTCTGCACTTCGTAGCGCCGGATGTAGGCCCCCGCGAAGGCCTGAACCGTCGCGGTGACCGGAATGGCGAGCAGGGCACCGGTCGCGCCGAGCAGGGCGGCGCCCGCCAGCACCGCGCCGAACGCGACGGCCGGATGCATGTCCAGCGTGGTCGCGGTGATTCTCGGTTGCAGCACATAGTTTTCGAACTGCTGGTACAGGACGATGAAGCCGAGGATCCACAGCGCGTCCGACGGTCCGTGCACCAGCGCCACGATGACCGGTAGCGCGCCCGCGAGGTAGGTGCCGACGGTCGGGATGAACTGCGACACCACGCCCACCCACAGCGCGAGCGCGAACGCCGAGGGCACGTCGAGCACCCGCAACGCCACGTAATGCGCCAAAGTCGAAGCGAGCGCCAGCAATCCGCGCGAGTAGATGTAGCCGCCGGTCTTCTGCACGGCGATATCCCAGGCGCGCAGCACATGCAACTGCTTGCGCGGCGGCAGCAGCGAGCACACGGCATTGCGGAACCGCGGGCCGTCGGCGGCGAAGTAGTACGTGAACAGCAGCACCCCGAGCGACTGGAACACCACGCTGACCGCTTTCGTGCTGATGTCCCAGGCGTTTCCGGCCGCACCCTCGAGATACTTGCTCCAGTTGCTGGTGTACTTCTCGAGGTCGGTGCCGGATATGTGCGCGTTGAAGGTGCGGTTGACCCAGTCGATGCCTTGATCGGCGTACTCCGGCGCGTTGTTGACCAGCGTGGTGATCTGGTCGATCAGCAGCGAGCCGAGCGTCCAGAAGAACGCGACGACCACCGAGATCAGGACGAGGAAGACCACCGCCGTGGCGAGCCCGCGTTTCATGCCGCGGCGCGCGAGCCAGTTCACCGCGGGCTCGATGGCGAAGGCCAGGAACAGCGAGACCAGCACGATGGTGAGCAGGCCTTGCAGCCGGGTCAGCGCCCAGAACCCCGCGAAGAGTCCGGCCACCGTGGCCGCGGCGAGCAGGAACGCGCGCAGCAGCCACGGCGGCGGCGCGGAGGTCATCTCCGCGGTGACCACGGCCTCGCCGGGCGCTACCGGTACCGGCGCGTCCGTGGGCGCTGGCGCGTTGTCGTCTTCTTCCGAGGCCACATCGCAAACGTACCCATATCGGGCCGTCTCACCGTGTTATCGCGGGTGCGGATACGCCGCGGCTCACATGGTCGAGACGTCGATGACGAAGCGGTACCGGACATCGCTGGCCACCACCCGGTCGTAGGCCCCGTCGATCTCGTCGGCGGAGATCACCTCGATCTCCGCGCCGATGCCGTGGGAGGCGCAGAAGTCCAGCATCTCCTGGGTCTGCGCGATACCGCCGATCATCGAGCCGGCCAGCGAGCGGCGCAGCCCGGTGATGGTGAACGGTTTGATGCTCATCGGGTTTTCCGGCAGGCCGAGGATCACCAGCGTGCCGTCGAGCTTCAGCATCTTCAGGTAGGAGTCGATCGGCAGCTCCGCCGAGACGGTGTTGAGGATCAGGTCGAACTGGTTGCGCAGGTCGCGGAAGGTCTGCTTGTCGCTGGTGGCGTAGTAGTGGCTCGCGCCGAACAGCTTGCCGTCCTCCTGCTTGCTCAGCGAGTGGCTGAGCACGGTGACCTCGGCGCCCAGCGCCGCGGCGAGCTTCACCCCGACGTGACCGATCCCACCCATGCCGATGATGGCCACCTTCTTGCCCGGCCCGGCGTTCCAGTGCCGCAGCGGCGAGAACAGGGTGACGCCCGCGCAGAGCAGCGGGGCGGCCGCGTCGAGCCCGATGCCCTCGGGAATGCGGACGACGAAGTTCTCGGTCACCACGATCTGAGTGGAGTAGCCCCCGAGGGTGTAGCCGCCCGGCTGCACCGACTCCTCGACGGGCGTGTTGTAGGTCATGGTGGCGCCGCGGACGCAGTACTGCTCCTCGTCGGCCAGGCAGGGTCCGCAGACGCCGCACGAGTCGACCATGCAGCCGACCCCGACGCGGTCGCCCACCTGGTATTTGTGCACCGCGGAGCCGACCGCGGCGACCAGGCCGGCGATCTCGTGGCCGGGCACGCAGGGGTACTTCGCCCCGCCCCACTCGTCGCGTGCGGTGTGGATGTCGGAGTGGCAGATGCCCGCGTATTTGATGTCGATCAGCACATCGTGCGGGCCCAGCTCCCGGCGTTCGATGGTCTTCTTCTCGAACGAGCCATCGGGTGCGGATATCGCGTATGCGGCTGCTGTCGTCATGCATACATGCCTACCGTCGCATGCGCCCGGTTGCCAACCATGACAGGTAAACAGTTCTGTACGGCGGCGGCTCGCAGAGTCGTCGATAGCCCCCGGACATGATCATCGCCAGCCACAATGGAATGCGCAGGTGGACCGAGTGGAGAGCGATGAGCGAACAACGGTATGGGGGCCGCGCGCTGGTGACGATCGTCGCCGCGCTGCTCGCCGTGGCCGGATTCCTCGGCTATCGAGGCGAACTGCCCGGCTGGCCGCCGGGTAAGGCCGAGATCGCCGCGCCGGTCGAGCTACCGCCGCCCGCACCGCTCGATCCGGTCGCGGTCGCCGCCGCCGTCGACCCGGCGCTGGTCGACATCAGCGCGTCGATGCGGCCGTTCGGGCTCGGCGCGGCCGGGTCGGGCATCGTGCTCACCGCCGACGGCCAGGTGCTGACCAGTCATCACGTGGTCAAGGGCGCCGACACGGTGACGGCGACCGATGTCGGCAACGGCCGCACCTACGACGCGGTGGTGCTCGGTTACGACGCCGCCGCCGATATCGCGCTGCTCGCGCTGTCCGGCGCCGCAGACCTGGCGACGGCCCGCATCGGCAACTCGGCCGAATTGCGGGTGCGCGACGAGGTATTGGCGATCGGCAACGCCGGCGGCATCGGCGGCACGCCGACCGCGATCCACGGCACGCTCACCGATCTGGACAGCACCATCGTCGCGCTCAACTCCGCCGACCTGTCCCGCAAGCCGCTCACCGGCATGCTCGAGGTGGCCGCCGCGGTGAGTTCCGGGCAGTCCGGCGGCGCGCTGGCCGACCATCAGGGTGCGGTGGTCGGGGTGATCGCGGCCGCCTCGGGTGATCCGGCCCGGGCCGGGGGCAGGCCGCCGAACGGGTACGCGGTGCCGATCGACACCGCGATGCAGGTGGTGCGGCAGATTCGTTCCGGCGTGCCCACCGACACCGTGCACATCGGGCCGACCGCGACCCTCGGCGTGCTGACCTCCGACGCGAAACCCGTTGGGGCACGGATCGATCTGGCCATCTACGGGCTGCCCGCCTACACGGCCGGGTTGACCCACGGCGAGGTGATCACGTCGGTGGACGGTCGCGCGATCACCTCGGCCCGCGCCCTGCACTCGGCGATCAACGTGCGCAAGCCCGACGACGCGATCCAGCTCGACGTGACCGACACCGGCGGCAACCGCCGCACGGTGACCGTCGTGCTCGCGCGCGGCACGCCCAACTAGAACAGCGACAGCCAGTAGTCCTGGAAGCGCAGGAAGATCAGCAGCAGCACCACCGCGTAGAACAGCGCGACGAGGGTCCACCGCCACTCCGCGAGCACCCGCAGCGGACCGCGGGACCCGCCCCAGAGCTGATCGGTGACCACCGCGAGCAGCGGCGTGATGATGGCCCACACCACCATGCAGTACGGGCAGAGCGCGTTGATCCGGTACAGGCTCTGGAAGATCAGCCAGCAGACGAAGCCGACGCCGAGCAGCGTGCCCAGCCACAGCCCGCCCCAGATCCAGCGCGGCAACCCCACCCCGGCCACCGAGAGCACCCCGACGGTGACCACCACCGAGAAGGCCGCGATGCCGATGATCGGGTTGGGGAACCCGAACACCGCGGCCTGGTCGGTCACCATCACCGAGCCGCAGGACAGGATCGGGTTGATGCTGCACGACGGGGTGTAACCCGGTTCGGTGAACAGCTTGAACCGTTCGATGGTCAGCGCCATCGAGGCCAGCCAGCCGGCCAGCCCGCCGAGCAGCAGTACCCAGGCGGCCCGGGGCGGGGCGGTGATCACTGCGCCGCGGCGGCGGCGATCACAGGTCCGAGACCGCCGGGCCCGAAGATCTCCTGGCTCGACTCGACCTGCTTGCCGTTGACGAACACCGACGGCGTCGACTTGATGCCGCTCTTCAGCACGTCATCGGTGCGGGCCTGGATGTACTTGTCGTACTTCACATCGGTGATGCAGTTCGCCACCGCGTCGGGATAGCCCGCCTCCTTGGCGATCTGGACCAGCTTGTCGTTGGGCAGGCCCGCGCCGCCCTCCGGCGGCTGCTGGGCGAACATCGAGGACACCCACGCCTGGTACTTGGTCGGGTCCGCCTCGGCGACGCAGTACGAGGCGTTCGCCGCGCGGGTCGAGTACCGGGTGGTGGACGCCTTGTCCAGGAACGCGATCACGTCGTATTCGACGGCGGCCGTGCCGTTGTTCACCGCGTCGGCGAGCACCTGGGCGTTCGCGCCCTCGAAGCCCTTGCACGCGGGGCACTGCAGGTCGGCGACGACCCGCACGGTGACCTTCGCGTTCGGCTTGCCGATGCGCACCGCCCCGTTGTCGGTGATGGTGCCGGTGACCCCGTCCGGGGAGGTGTTGGCGGCCGCCGGAATCGAGGGGGTGGGGCCGGGATCGTCCTTGCGGGCCTTCTTCACCGCGACACCGATGCCGATCGCGGCGATCAGGCCGATCAGCACGGCGGCCACGGCCACCTGGATGAAGATCTTGCGGTTGCGGTCGGCGCGATTCGCCGCCAGCAACGGATTCTTCTTCCCACCCGGGTTCTTGCTCACCGTGCGTTCACCACGCCTTTCGCTCGACTGCCGGTACCTGCCGCCACGATGGTAGAGCGCGAACTCGTCCCCGTGTGGTCGGGCCACGGCCCACATCATCGTGAACGAACCTGAGAGATTCCGAAATATCGGGCACTGGCGACGCCAAAAAATCCGTGTGGGTATTCGGGAGTTCCGGTCAAGAATGGTGGGATGACTGCTCTCGGTGCTGTGTTTCGTCCGCAAAATCCGCCGGAACGGCTGCGCGCCGTCACCCGGGTCGCCGAGGAATCGGGGCTGGAACAGCTGTGGCTGTGGGAGGACTGTTTCTTCGAGAGCGGTATCGCCAGTGCGGCGGCCGCGCTCGCGTGGACCGAGCGGCTGCACATCGGCGTCGGGCTGCTGCCGGTGCCGCTGCGCAATGTGGCGTTGACCGCGATGGAAGCCGCGACGCTGTACCGGCTGTTCCCCGATCGGGTACTGCTCGGCGTCGGGCACGGCGTGCTGGACTGGATGGGGCAGGTGGGCGCGCGGGTCGAGTCGCCGGTGACGTTGCTGGCCGAGTATTTGGACACGCTGCGGGCCCTGCTCGCGGGCAAGCGAGTCACCACCTCGGGACGTTATGTGCAGCTCGACGACGTGGCCCTGGATTGGCCGCCACTGGAACCGCCGCGCATCTACGCGGGGGCCAGGGGCCCGCGCTCGATCCGGCTGTGCGGGTCGCATGCCGATGGGACGCTGCTGGATTCGATCGCGGGCCCGGAGAGCGTGCGGGACGCGCGGGCGTTGATCGACGAGGGCCGGGCCGCGGCGGGCCGCACCGACCGGCATGTGGTGGTGGCGAATCTGCTCGCGGTGACCGGCCCGGACGCGGCGGCCCGGCTCGCGCACGTGCAAGCCACCACGACACCGCCGCTGGCCGGTGTCGCCGGTGACGCGCAGGCGGTCGCGGACGCGGTCCGCGGGCTGGCCGAGGCGGGCGCCGACACCGTGGTGATCCAGCCGACCGGAGACGAGCCCGACCCCGAAGGCTTCGTTCGCTTTGTCGCCGAACAGGTTCGGCCGCTGATCTAGTTCGCGATCAGGCTTTGTCGAGTCGCCGCTTCTGCTCCTCGACGTCGAATTGTGCGGCGGGCCACTCGAGGTCGAGTCGCTCCAGGGCCTCGATGAGCAGTTCGGTGACGGCGAGGCGGGAGAACCATTTGCGATCGGCGGGCACCACGTGCCACGGCGCGTACTCGGTGGACGTGCGATCCAGCATGGCCTGGTACGCCTCCTGATAGGCGGGCCAGTAGCCGCGCTCATCGATATCGGAGGGATTGAACTTCCAGTACTTGTCCGGCCGGTCCAGCCGTTCGCGCAGCCGCTTCTTCTGCTCGTCCAGGGAAACGAACATCGCCACCTTGACCACGGTGGTGCCCTCGTCGACGAGTTCCCGCTCGAAGGCGTTGATCTCGTCGTAGCGCGGTTCCCATTCCTTTTTCGGCACCAGGTTGTGCACGCGGACCACCAGCACGTCCTCGTAGTGCGAGCGGTCGAACACCCCGAGCTGACCGCCGCGCGGCAGCGCGTTGCGGATCCGCCACAGGTAGTGGTGGCGCTTCTCCTCCTCGGTCGGCACGCCGAACGCGTGGTGGTCCACGCCCTGCGGATCGACCGAACCGATCACGTGCCGGACGATGCCGCCCTTACCCGCGGTGTCCATGCCCTGCAGCACCAGCAGCACACTGCGCAGGTCGCCGGATCGCCCGTTGGCGTAGAGCCGTTCCTGCAGCGCGGACAGCACCGTGGTGCGTTCGGCCAGCAGGTCCAGGCCCGCTGCCTTGTCGCCCGTGAAGCCCGGTGTCGCGGAGGTGTCCAGCTCGGTGATCTGCAAGCCGTCGGCCTTCAGCGCTTCGGTAGCCGGGACGGACCAGCCCTTCTTAGCCATGCGCTACAGCTAACCAGGTGCGTGCCGCGTGGGTCGGCGCGACGGCGCAGCGTGTCACACCCGGATATGGGCGAGCGCGACGAGTTGCGCGGCGAAATCCTCGTCCGAGACGGGGGTGAGGATGAGGTCCTGCGAGGTGGTCAGCAGGTAGCGGCCGTCGCCGGTGAAATCGAGCCAGGTGCGGTGGCGGGTGGGCGGCGACATCGGATTGTCGGGTTCGACGGTGACGGTCAGGAAGCCGCGCCCGTCGACGGGCTTGCGCAGCGTGTGCCGGAAGCGGGCGGCGCCGCGCTGTCCGTTGGTGCCGAACGGTTCGGTGCGCTCCGGGCCGAGCACCGCGTCCTGGGGTTCGCGCATGGTGCCGAGTTTCCCGGGGCGGGCCGGGCCGATGATCTGCACCAGGCGCTCGCCCACCGCACGGGCATGGCACATCAGCACGGTGACCTTCTCCGGGGTGGCGACCAGGATGCCCGCGTGATTGTGCACCACCGCGGCGTAGACCAGGATGCGTTCGGTGTCGGCGCCGGAACCGTTGCGCGGCGGGGTGTTCCGTTCCCCGGACAGGGTGATGGTGGTGGCGTCGGTGCGGCCGCACAGCATGAGCGCGGCGGCCAGGTCCGGGTCGGCCTGCCGGGCGAAGCGCTGCGGCAAACGCAGTGCGGCGTATTCGGATTCGGTGCGCACGGTGGCCGCAGGCACCATGTTGACCGGATACGGCCTGCGATCCAGACCCGTCTCGTTTTCCCAGACATGCGAGAACTCGTCCGGGGTCAGCACCCATTTCACCGCGCGCCGCCCCCGTCGCCGGCCGGTCGCGGTCCGTCGGGCGGGGCGAGGAAGCGAGGCACGCGGTCGCCGGAGGCGGGCATGGTCGGGGCGTAGACGTAGGTCATCGTGTCCCGGACGTCGGCCTCGACCTCGGCGGCGGCGCTGTCGTGCGCCATCCGCCGCTTGCCGCCGTAGACCGCCTCGGCGGCCGGATCGTCCAGCGGCCGGTACGGTTCGGGCGGCGGGATCGCGCTCCGAATGGTCTGCGCGGCATCACCGTTCAGTTCCATCAGCCGCGCCACCGCACGGCAGACCTCCTGCGCCTCGATCCCGGTGCGGACGAATTCCCGGGTGGCGCGCAGCGCGGCGTCGGCGGTGTGGCCCGACCAGCGGGCGAATTCGCGGTTGGCGGCATCGGAGAAGGCCTGGAACGCCTCGGCCAGCGCGCCCGCGTTCGCCAGCCAGGCCGCGGCGACCTGGCCGAGCGCGGCCGGGTTCAGCGGCTCGCGGACCAGCTCCCAGATCTCCTGGTGGGTATAGGAACCGAACAGCTCCCGATCCGCCGCGTACGCGGGATCGGTTGCGCCGGTGCGTAACCCGGCGAGCTCCTGACGGATGTGCGCGGCGGCGGCCCGGGCTGCGGAGTCTGCCATCGCCTCAGTTCCCTACTGCTCTCACCGCGACTCCAGATGCGCGGTGACCACCGCGAGCGCGGCCCGGTTCGCCGCCTCGGCGTCGGCGAAGCGTTTGCCCGCGGCCAGATACGCGGCCTTGAACAGCAGTGCCGTCTCCTGAAAGGCGGCGAGCGTGTCCAGGTACTGCCTGCCCTTGTCGCGGAAGCCGCGGGTGAGGCCGTGGCCGGTGGGCAGGTTCGGGAAGCCCGTCACTTCGGTCACCAGATGGCCGGTGGTCATGGCGCGGCGTAGGTCTTCGACGAGCTTGTCGCATGCGGCAGCGAGGTTTTCGGCGACCTCGGTGTCCAATTCGAAGGGCTTGCCCGTGCTGCCGGTGGCCGCCGCGTACAGCTGCCGTGCCGTCCCCTGCCCGGTATCCGGTACCGCCATGTGGGAACCCCCTCTGTTCGGTCCACTGCCTGACGCGGTATTGGATGGGCACTCTACCGGTCGGTAAGGCGCGGCGGGCGCGGCTTCGGCGGCTGTGACCAGGGGCACGATTGCCGGCCGGTGGCGGTGCGCGCAGCGGCGCGGCCGGCCCGCAACAGGTCCGTATGCTGACTGGATGGGCGCGCTGACGGGCACTTTGGTGACGGTCGCCGAGGATCTGGACTCGGTGACGACGGTGGGTCATGAGGACGACCCCGCCACGGCGGGCTCGACCCGCGCGGCCGTCGACGCGGTGTGGGAATCGGTCCGTGACTGGTATCGGATGGGCACCACCCCGGCCATCCAGCTCTGCCTGCGGCGCGACGGCAAGATCGTGCTGAACCGCGCCATCGGCCACGGCTGGGGGAACGCGCCCGGCGATGCGCCCGACGCGGCGCGGGTGCTCGTCACACCGGACAGCCCGTTCTGCGGGTTCTCGACCGCGAAGGGTGTCGCGGCGGCGGTGATGTGCATGCTGGCCGAACAGGGCGCCTTCGGCCTGGACGAGCCGGTGTGCGCCTACATTCCGGAGTTCGCGGCCCACGGCAAGAACCGGATCACCATCGCCGACGTGCTGTCGCATTCGGCGGGCGTGCCGTTCATCACCCCGCCCTATCAGGGTTTTCAGCTCATCGTCGACGAGGACCTGGCCGTGCGCGCCCTGGCAGATCTGGTGCCCAGCTGGCCGACCGGCCGCTTCCGGATCTATCACGCCATGACCGGCGGGCTCATCCAGCGGCTACTGGTGCAGCGGGCGACCGGCAAACGGATGCGCGAGCATCTGGCCGAGCAGGTGCTGGACCCGCTCGGGTTCCGGTGGACCAATTTCGGCGTCGACGCCGCCGAGGTCGACCAGGTCGTGCCGAGCGTGCAGACCGGCCCCGGGCCCTCGCGGGTGTCGAAGTTCCTGGCGCGCAAGGCTCTCGGCGGCGGCATGGGCAAGGCGGTCTCCGATGCGGGCACGCGGGCGTTGCTCACCGCGGAACTGCCCTCCGGCAATCTGGTCAGCACGGCGGCCGAGCTGTCCCGCTTCTACGAAATCCTCGCGCGCGGCGGCGAATTGGACGGAATCCGGATCATGCGCCCCGAGACCGTGCGCGCGGCCGTGCAACCGGCGAAATGGCTGCCCGGCCTCGCCGGGCGGGTGAGCCGGGCCGGATACGAACTCGGCGGCCGCCGATCGAAATTCGGCCGTGACACCCGCGCACACTTCGGCCGCAGCGGCCTCACCACCCAGTACGGCTGGGCCGACCCGGCGCGTGGGCTCGCCGGAGCCGTGCTCACCAGCGGTAAGGCGACCACCGACACCGATCGCCCGTGGCGGCTGGTCGCCCAGATCTCCGACACCTTCCCGCCGGTGCGCTGAGGCCGGCCCCGCAGCGCTCAGCGAATGAGAACGAAGGGGTATAGGGCGAGGCAACGGCGTGAAAGTAACTGGTGTGTATCTAATTTGGGCGTTCGGCCGATAGGGGAGCGGGGGTGCGGTATGCGCGCCTGTGCTCGAAATGGAGGTCGAACATGGTGAATCCGGGTAGAAGTAGCCGCAAGTTCCGGCGACTGGTCCTGCTGACAGCCGTCATCGGGGCCGCGGCACTCGCGCCGGTGGCGGCCTTCGCGACCCCGGACCCGACCGCGCCCACGGCGCCCACCACCGCCGCGCCGGTCACGCCGGCCCCGCCGGTGACACCGCCACCGACCAACCCGCCCGCGCCGACGACCCCGCCGGTGACCACCCCGCCGCCCACCACGGCGCCCAAGACGCCGGCCGATCCGTACGGCCCGGACGGCTACGACTCCTTCGGTTACGACCGGTTCGGTTATGACCGATTCGGTTATGACCGCGACGGATTCGACCGCTCCGGGCTGGACCGCTGGGGTAACGACCGGTCCGGCTACGGCCGCGACGGTTTCAACGACGAGGGCTTCGACCGCTCCGGCTTCGACCGTTCCGGTTATGACCGTTGGGGTTACGACCGGTCCGGCTACAACCACAACGGATTCGACCGGTGGGGTTATGACCGCTGGGGCTACACCGCGCAGGGCTGCGCCCGGTCCGGGGAAGACAAGCCGGACGCCGATCACGCCGCCTGCGAAGCGCGACGGCAGCGTCCGCCCACCGGCAGCGCTTCCTGAGTTCCGTTGATCTGGCTGCTCTTTCGCACCCGGCCCGGTGCGGGAGATCGGCCGGGTTCAGCGCGCGCACAAGGCCGCGTCGAGCACGCTGTTCATCGCCGCCTGATACATCACGGTGGTGAGCGGATCGGGCAGCAGGTTCATGCTCAGGGTGGCGGCGCGGGTCGGCGTGGCGGCATTGACGACCAGGAAGCCGTTCATCGCGCCGCCGTGGCTCCAGATCTCGATCCCGCAGGCGTTGATCCGGCGGAACAGTCCGAGGCCGAAATCGGCGTCGCGGAGCGGGTCGCCGGAGGGCACGGTGCGCTGCATCTCGCCCAGCTGCGCGGGCGGCAACAGTTCACCGGACAGCAGCGCCATGAAGAACCGGTCGAGGTCGGCACCGGTGGAGACCATCGCGCCGTCGGCCAGACCCCAGCCCGGATCGATATCGGTGATGTCCACCAGCACGCCGTCGAAGGCGTGGTATCCGCGCGGATGCGGCGCGCGAATCACGTGCTCCAGCGGGAACAGTGGCCAGTAGGTGTCGCGCAGGCCGAGCGGGATGATGATCCGCCGGGTGACCTCGACCCCGACCGGCACCCCCATGACGCGTTCGATCAACTCGCCCGCCAGCAGGAAATCCGTATTGGAATAGCCGGAACTGGTGCGCGGCGCGAAGACCGCGGGCTGATCGAGACCGAGCCGGATCAGCTCCGCGGCCGGTCGCGGACGCTGCAATCGGTCGACCGAGGCCAGATCCAGGTAGGCCAGGTAGTCGGGTATCCCGCTGGTGTGCTGCAACAGATCTCGCACGGTGATCTGGTGCCCGTCGCCCCCGGGACCGTGCACCACGCCCGGCAGGTACTGCTCGATCGGCGCGTCCAGCTCGACCCGGTGCTCGGCGGCGAGCTGCAACACCACGGTCGCCACGAAGGTCTTGGTATTGCTGGCGATCCGCACCTGCGCGTTGTCCGGGAACGGCGCGCCGGTGACCAGATCGCCTACGCCGCTGTCGATCTGCGTGTTCGAGCCGTCGCTGCGCAGCACCAGCTGGGCGCCGGGCGCACCGATGGACCGGATCAGCAGATCGAGGTCGGCCTGCAATCCCACCGGGGCCGGGCCGGGTGCCGCGACCGCGACCCCCGCCCCGGCGAATGCCGAAATCGTCACCGCCGCAACCACGGCGGCCGTCAACCAGGAATACCGCACCAGATCTCCACTTCGTCGCCCGTGATCCCTTACCGGTATCTCGGCCGACGGGGCAACCGTTTACGCCCCGGGAGATTTCGTGCGGCCCGCGGCTCAGGCGGTTTCGACCTCGATGGTCATGCCCGCGCCGCGCAGGCGCTCGGTGAGCGCGTCGCCCATGGCCGCGCCCGGGGTGAGGATGCCCGCGAGCTCCGGCTGGTTCGCGGTGTCGAAGGCCAGGCACAGCCCGCTCTCGCCGAGCAGCACCGCGGTCGCCTTGTAGCCGGGATCGCCCTGGCCGGCGAACGTCGCCACGTATTTTGCGCCGGAGGAGGTACGGGTGAACGTCTTCATGGTGAACCAGCCGCTGTCCCTGGCTTTTTCGCTGGGGCCGGTGCCGGGCTTGGGCAGCACCCGGTCGAGCAGTTTGCGGCCCACCGACACCCGGGACAGCACCGCGCCCGCGGCCATGCCCGCGACAATGCCGCCCGCCATACCGGCCGCGACCAGCGGCGCCGCGGGCGACTTGCCCGCGCTCATCACCTCGCGGTAGCGGAAGTTCTTGCCGTACGGCCAGCCGAGCAGGCCGTTGGTGCGCCGGACGATCTTGGTGTTGTGCGACGCCATGACGAAGGTGCTCACCCAGCCGTCCAGGCTCGGGTCGATGGCGCTCGCGCGGGACAGCGCCTGGTCGGTCTGGCGGCCGACATCGGGATCCATCGACTTGTCGGGGCTGAGCGAATACGGGTGGCTCAGCACGGCCCCCTTCTTCGGGTCGGCGGCGACCGCCTCCATCATCGCCCGGCCGGAATCGATGGTGCCGCCGCTGACCCCGCCCTTGAGCCAGGCGACCAGCGTCGTCTCTTCCAGCTCACCGGTGTTGTCCGCGACCGAGCGCCGGTACAGCTGGTAGACGCTCAGGTCCGATGGAATCGAGTCGTAGCCACAGGAATTCACGATCTTCGCGCCGGTCTGCGCGGCCTGCTCGTGGTACTGGTCGATCGCGTCCCGAATGAACAGCGGCTCGCCGGTGAGGTCGGCGTAGTGCGTGCCCGCCTTCGCGCAGGCGGCGACCAGCGGGAGGCCGTAGCGCAGGTACGGGCCGACCGTGGTGACGACGACCTTGGTCTGCGCGGCGAGTGCGTCGAGCGCGGCCTGATCGCCGGAATCGGCCACCACCAGACCCCAGCCCGCGGCGGTCGGGCCGAGTTCGTCGCGCACCTTGGTCAGCTTGTCCAGCGAGCGACCGGCGAGCGCGATCCGCGCGGATTCCGGTGCGGCGGTGAGCAGGTACTGCGCGGTGAGCTTGCCGACGAAGCCGGTCGCGCCGAACAGGACCAGGTCGAATTCTCGAGTGTCTGCCATTGTCTTCCGTTCTGCGGGTTCAGGCCTGGGGACGGGCGGCCTTGGTGGGCTTCTTGGCCTTGGTGCGCGGCTTCTTCGGCGCGACCGGCGGATGATCGGCCAGCCAGACATGGTGTGCCTGACCGAGTTCGGTGACGGGCGGCTCGTCGTAAAGCCATTCCCGGGAAATGCGATGCCAATTCGCGGTGCAGCCGAGCTGGCCGAGCATGCCGAAGGTGAGGAAATCGGCCCGGCGGGAGAACAGGTGCTCCGGCGGCAGGTTCTGCTGCTTCATCCCGGCGAACTCGCTGGCCCGCGGGTCGACCGCGAGCAGGAAAGCGCCGCTGGCCAATTCGGGGGTGATCGTCAGATCCTCGTCGATCAAACACCATTCGGACGCGGCCAGCACGTATTCCAGGCACTCCTCGGCGCCGATTTCGTCCGGCGAATCGATCACGCCGCGCTCGATCATCAACTGGCGCAGGTCTTCCGCGCGATCCTCGGCGGCCGCGCGCAGACAGGTCAGCTCGAACTGCACGTGGTCGGGGTCCATTCGGTTGAACAACCCGAAGTCGAGGAAGCCGACCCGGCCGTCCGCGGCGAGCAGCACATTGCCCGGGTGCGGGTCGCCGCAGAATTCGTTGAAGGTGAACAGCGAACCGACGTAGAAGCGGTAGATGATCTCGCCGATCCGATCGCGTTCGGCGTCGGGCAGCCGGCGGATCTCCTCGAAACCCTTGCCCGCCACGTATTCGCTGACGAGCACGCGGGTGGTGCTGAGCTCCGGCATCGAGCGGGGCACCACGATGAACGGATGCCCGGCGTAGAGCTCGGCGATCTGCAGTTGGGTGTTCGCCTCGGCCTGGTAGTCGAGCTCGCTCTCCATGTTGAGCCGCAGCTCGTCGAGCACGGCCGGCGTCACCCACGGCATCGCCGATTGCAGCACCCGGCGGAACATGGCCAGATTCTTCAGGTCCGCGCGCACCGCGGCGTCGATCCCGGGGTACTGCACCTTCACCGCGACCTGGCGGCCGTCGCGCAACCGGGCGCGATAGACCTGGCCGATCGAGGCGGCGGCGATCGGCTCGGCCTCGAACTCGGCGAAGATCGCGTCCAGCGGCTGACCGAAATCGTCCTCGATCACCTGGCGCATCGATTCGAAGGACACCGACGGCGCCGCGTTGCGCAGCACCGCCAGCCGCTTCTGGAAGCGTTCGCGATGGTCCTCCGGCACCAGATCGAGGTCGAGCACCGACATCATCTGCCCGAGCTTCATCGCGACGCCCTTCATGGTGCCGAGCACCATGACCACCTGCTCGGTGGTGCGAATCATCGACTCCTCGGCCATCTTCGCGCGCACGGCCTCGGATCTGCCGCGCATCGACAGCCGCGCGCGTTGCGTGCGGATCACCGAGCTGGCTGCGACGGCACCGAGTTTGGTGCCACGAGCAAGCCGCGAGGTCGGTACTTGCTTCGCCATCGAGGTACCTCCATTGGTGCCGGCGCGCGGGGCGGTGACGCAGCGCACTCGGCGCACCGCTCGGGTTCAGAGTAGCCAACCGCACGGCATTGTCGAGCCCTGTGTCACACTTTTGCTAGCACCTCAGCTAGCGCCGTGCCCAGGAACTTCCGCGCGCGTTCGGGCATGCCGCTAGCACCCGGAACTCGGACGTGCGATCAGTTTTCCGAGTCGGCGCCCGGCGTGGGCAGCACATGCGGCTGCGCGTTGAAGATCTCCCGCGAACCATTGGCGCGCGCCATCCCGTCGATCGCGCTCCAGGTCATCATGGTGAGGTAGTCGATCACTTCCTCGCGCGACATCGACTTGTTCGTGGTCCACCAGTGCGTGGCCAGCTGGATGCCGCCGACCAGCACGTACGACCAGAGCATCGCGCCGTCGGTCTGGATGCCCTTGGCCGACGCGCGGTCGAAGATGACCGCGGCGACCACCTCGGCGAACAGCTTCTCGAACTCGGCGAGCGAGGACGGATCCGAGCCGTTGCCCATGATGAAGCGGTAGACCTCGGGGTCCTCGTCGACCGTGCCGACGTACTCGGCCAGCGCCGAGCGCACCAGCTGGTACTCGTCCGCGTCGAGGCTGATCGCGCCGTACACGCGCGGCATCAGCGTGGTCTCGATGAACCGCTGCATGGTCGCGTGGACCAGGTCGTTCTTATCGGAGAAGTAGCGGTAGAGCACGGTTTTGGAGACGCCGATCTCGGCGGCGATCTCGTCCATTCCCGCATTGCTGCCACGGGCTCGCACAGCGGCCAGGGTGCCGTCGACGAGTTCCTCGCGGCGGTCGATCTTGTGCTGGCGCCATCGGCGTTTGCGGCCGTCCGTTCGGCCGGTGCGCACCGCCGCCGGTCGGTCGGCGATCTCGCCGACGTCGACAAGGTCATCGGTGGACAGCGTGGGCTCCCTTGTTAGTCGGATTCTCCGTGCGCCTCAAGCTTAGGTCCCGCCAGGCAGTGATATGCGCGTTTGGGTCCCAGTGCGACGGGTTGCACAACTTCGGTGCGTGCGGCGCTGTGCCGGGTATGCACAGCAGAATGGAGGACATGGAGAAAGCTCCCGGCAACATCGCGGTGGTGCAGACGGCCCCGGCGCCGCCCGCGGCCGCGCCGCTCGGCTTCGCCGCCGTCCTCGACGAGGCGGGGAAACGGCGGGATCTGTGGCGGATGAAAGCGCTCGCCACCGGACTGCTCGCCACGGCGACGGTGATCTATCTGTTCTGTCGCTGGCTCGAATCGCGGGGTTCGGGCGGGGACTGGGTCGGTTACGTGCGGGCCGCGTCGGAGGCGGGCATGGTCGGCGCGCTGGCCGACTGGTTCGCCGTCACCGCGCTGTTCCGGCATCCGCTCGGCCTGCCCATCCCGCACACCGCGATCATCCGGAAGAAGAAGGATCAGCTCGGCGAGAGCCTCGGCGCGTTCGTCGGCACCAACTTCCTCTCCCCGGAAGTGGTGTCGGCGAAGGTCAATTCGGCGCAGATCTCCTGGCGGGTCGGGCGCTGGATGGCTGATCCCGGGCACGCCGCCCGGGTCGCGCAGGAGAGTTCCACCCTGCTGCGCGCGGTGGTCGGTGTGCTGCGCGACGAGGACGTGGAACAGATCATCGACCAGACCATCGTGAAGCGGATCGCCGAACCGCTCTGGGGTCCGCCGATCGGCCGGGTGCTCGCCGAACTGCTGGCCGACAACCGGCAGCTCGCGCTGCTCGATCTGCTCGCCGAGCGCGCGCACCAGTGGGCGCTCGGCTCACAGGAGACGATCGATCGGATCGTGCTGCGCGACGCGCCGCAGTGGGCGCCGAAGTTCGTCAATATTTTGCTGTCCGAGCGGATCTATCGGGAACTGGTCGAGTTCACCTGGAAGGTGCGCTCCAATCCGGAGCACGAGGTGCGGCTGGCGGCGAATCGTTTTCTCGAGGAATTCGCCGACGATCTGCAGCACGACGACGCCATGATCAAAAAGGCGGAGCGGATCAAGGCGCAGATCATGGGTCGCGAGGAAATCACCGGAATGGCCGAGGCGACCTGGCGCGCGGCCAAACGGTTGATCTTGGAATCGGCCGACGATCCGAACAGCACACTGCGGCGCAAGGTCGGCGAGAATGTGCGGCAACTCGGCGAGCGGTTGCGCGACGACGCCGACATGCGTGCCAAAGTGGACGGGTGGATCGACCGCGGGGCAAGGTATCTCGTGGAGAACTACGCCGGGGAGATCTCGACGCTGGTCACCGATACGGTTGCCAGGTGGGATGCCGATGAGGCGAGTAAGAAGATCGAATTGCAGGTCGGGCGTGACCTGCAATTCATTCGGATCAACGGAACTGTCGTGGGTTCGCTTGCGGGCCTGGCGATCTACACGATCTCGCAGTTGATGTTCGGCGGCTGAGCGACAGCGCGCCGAATGTTTGCCGAGAGGGTGCTAGCAGACTGCTTGCAATAGTTAGCACCCTGCCCTAGAATTGAACTCGTACAACCGCCAGAAGGTGAGTGATGGCAGACCAGCCCGAGGTTTCCGCCGAGTACCCCGAAGGTGCGGCCGAGCAATCGGCCGGCGTCGGAGAAAAAGCGGCCCGCGTCGTGCACGCGGCGCACGACATCGGAGGCTTCATCAGGGCACAGCGAGAGGCCGCGCAAGTCTCGCTGCGCCAGCTCGCCACCCTTGCGGGAGTGAGCAATCCGTACCTCAGCCAGATCGAGCGCGGATTGCGCAATCCGTCCGCCGAGGTACTCGCGCAGATCGCCAAGGCCCTGCGGGTGTCTTCGGAGGTGTTGTACGTCCGGGCCGGCTATCTCGAACAACGGGCACACAGCCCGGTTCGCGATGCCCTGCTTGCCGATACGTCGATCAGCGAACGGCAGAAGCAGGTGCTGCTCGAGATCTATGAATCGTTTCGCCGGGAAAACGGAGGGAACGAGCCAGGGGGGGAAGGGGACAGCGCCGTTCCACGCACGAATACCGAAACTCCGCCACGCCAGGAGCACGAAACACCATGACAGACAAGACCAATCCCACCGTGACCAAGCCGCTGCTCGCCACCGTCGGTGCGGGCGACGCCCTCTACACCGCCGTCACCGATGTCGTCACCCAGGTGCGTGAGCGCGCCGCGGCCACCGACGTCTCCGCCCGGGTCGAGGAGGCGCGCGAGCGCTTCGCCAACGTGCCCGCCGACGTGCAGGCCCAGTTCGAGACCCTGCGCGAGCGCCTGGCCGGACTGCCCTCGGAGCTGCCGGAGGACCTCGCCGAACTGCGCGAGAAGTTCACCCCCGAGGAGCTGCGCGCGCTGGCCGACAAGTACTACCACCAGGTGCTCGACCTGTACGCCGATCTCGCCGTGCGCGGTGAGGAGACGGTCGAGCGGCTGCGCACGAACCACCTGGTCGAGGAGCAGATCGAGCGCGTCAAGCCGCTCTACACCGACGCCGTGACCCGCGCGGAAGACGTGCTGGGCCGGGTCAACGGCCTGCTCGGCCGTCCGGCCAAGGTCGAGGACGAGGTCGTCGCGCCGGTCGTCGACGCCGAGGTCGTCACGGTGACCACCGAGACCACCCCGGCCGCCGCCGAGGAGCCCGCCGCGCCGGTCGTCAAGGCGCCCGCAGCCAAGAAGGCTCCGGCCAAGAAGGTGGCGCCCGCCAAGAAGGCGGCGCCGAAGAAGGCGTGACAACGCCCCGTCGCCTGCCGCACCGAGGGTTGATTCCGTAGGGCCGCAAGGTGATCGAAGATCGATGAGGCAACGCCCCCGCACACCCTGAGGTGCGGGGGCGTTGCTCGTATGATGGGTGAGGTGAATATGGTGCACGGATTGACCGGGATGATCCTGCTCGTGCTGTGGCTTGCGGCGCTAGGCGCGACGATCTTTGCGCTGATTCATGCCGTGCGGCAGCGGCCCGACGCGTTCACCGCGGTAGACAAGCTGACCAAGCCGATCTGGCTGGCCATTCTCGGCGTCGCGGTACTGCTGCTGTTGCTCTCGCCCGCGGGTCTGGGCCTGCTCTCGTTCGCCGCGATCATCGCGACCGGCGTCTACCTGGCCGATGTGCGGCCGAAGGTGGACGAGATCCAGCGCGGTCCGCGCTGGTGAGCCTGCGCGGCAGCGCCGCGATTATCGCCGGTCGAGCAGTTCCGGCCGCGAATAATCGATAACTTTTTGCGTGCTTGCACTAGCAAGCGGCACGAATCGGAGTTACTGTATCGAGCAGTAACACAAAGGAGTGTCCGATGCGTGCAATGCTGCCGTCTGCGTTGGCGAACTTCCCGGGACAGATTCGGGGGGCGCTCGACGCACACCGTGCGAGCCTGCGTTCGCGTACCTACGCGACCGCGGCGTTCAACCCGCCGACCGTCCCGCACGAGGAGATCCCCGTCGTCACCCGCGACGGCGCCCGCCTGCGGGTGCTCGCCTACGGCGCCGCCGATCGCCCGGTCGTCGTGCTGGTGCACGGGTGGACCTGCAGCATCGAATACTGGAACGCCCAGATCAACGCTTTCGCCGGCGAGTACCGGGTGATCGCCTTCGACCTGCGCAGCCACGGCGAGAGCGAACCCGGCTCCAGCCCGCTGACCATGGACCTGCTCGCCGACGACCTGGCCGACGTGCTCGACGCGGCCCTGCGGCCCGGCCAGCGGGCCGTGCTGGTCGGCCACAGCCTCGGCGGCATGACCCTGCAAGCCTGGGCCGGGCGCTACCCCGAGCGCGTCGCCAAGCAGGCACTCGCGGTGCTGCTGAACAACAGCGCGCCCGACCGGCTGGTCCTCGAGACCACCGTGGTGCCGCTGCTGAACCGTCCCATGCGGCTGTTGCAATTGAAGGTGCCGCTGCCGTTCCTGCTCGGCAGCCTCGGCCTCGGCACGCCGATCGTCTTCCCGCCCGTCGCGCCGGTGCGCTGGCTGTTCGCGCGCCAGGTGATGAGCACCGCGGCCAAGGGCGACGTGCTCGACTACGGCATGAACATCGTGCGCGGCTGCCGCGCCTCGGTCCGGGCCGAGTTCGGCAAGCTGCTCGCGCACATGGACGTCGGGGAATCCGCGCGCAACCTGGTGGTGCCGACCACCGTGATCGCGGGCGAGTTCGACGACCTGACCCCGGTGGTGCATTCGGAGCGCATCGCCGAAATGGTCCGGGAGACCGGCACACTGGCGCGGTACGTGGTGCTGCCCACCGGCCATCTGGGCAACGTCGAGGCCTACGAGAAGTTCAACGACGAACTGCGCCACATCCTCGAATCCGCGCGCCAGCGCGTCGAACTCGCGGGCTGAGCGGTCTTCGTCAGCTGAAGACGACGGTGCGCTTGCCGTGCACCAGGACTCGTCCCTCCAGGTGCCAGCGCAGTCCGCGGGCCAGCACGACCCGTTCGATATCGCGACCCTGCCGGACCATGTCGCGCACGTCGTCGGCGTGATCGATGCGGCTGACGTCCTGCTCGATGATCGGGCCCGCGTCCAGTTCCGCCGTGACGTAGTGGCAGGTGGCGCCGATCAGCTTCACCCCGCGCGCGAAGGCCTGGTGATACGGGCGGGCGCCGACGAAGGACGGCAGGAAGCTGTGGTGGATATTGATCGCCTTGCCCGCCCAGTGCGCGCACAGCTCCGGCGGCAGCACCTGCATGAACCGGGCCAGCACCACCGCGTCCGGATCGTGCGCGTCGACCAGCGCGCGTACTTCCGCGAACGCCGGTCCGCGTTCGGCCGGGTCCTTCGGGAACGGCACGTGATGGAACTTCACGCCGTGCGCTTCGGTCAGCTCGGCCAGATCGGGATGATTGCCGATCACCGCCTCGATCGTCGCGGGTAGTTCGCCGCTCACCGCGCGCCCCAGCAGATCGTGCAGGCAGTGGCCGTCCTTGCTGACCAGCAGCACGGCCCGGCGGCGGGCACCCGAATCGAGCAATTGCCACTCGGTCTCGGTCCCGAGTTGCGCGGCCACTCCGGCGAACCGGTCCCGTAACTCCGCGAGCCCGAACGGCACCGTCGCGGCCTTGATCGCCTGCCGGGTGAAGAACCAGCCGGTGTCGGTATCCGAGTGGTACCCCGCCTCCACGATCGACCCGCCGAACCCGGCGATGAACGAGGTGATCCCGGCGATGATGCCCGGGCGGTCCGGGCAGCCGAGGGTCAGCACGAACCGGCGGTCATCGGAGGTGGCGAGGGTGGAACTCATCCCTTGATGCTATTGCCGCGTGGTCGCGGCACAGCGCGCCGGGGCGGCCGCACTGTGCGGTGACCTGGTCGGCACCGGGCGGGTCAGAGCTCGTAGAAGGGTTCCGGGTAGCGGAATTCGCCGGTGATCTGCGAGTCGTAGGCACTGAGCGGGCGGACCTGGAAGTGCGAGACCCAGGACGGGTCGTCGGGGGTGATGCCGAGCCGGGCGGCGGGCACGAAGCCGAAGCGCGGGTAGTAGTCCAGGTGGCCGAGCAGACAGACCAGTGGTTCGTCGAGCGCGTCGGCGGCGCCGAGGACGGCGTGCATCAGCGCCCCGCCCACGCCGCTGCCCTGATGCTCGGCGAGTACGCCGATCGGGCCCAGGGCCAGCGCCGGGAACGGGCCGACCGCGGCCCTGGTCAGGCAGACGTGCCCGACCACGGTGTCGTACTCCACCGCGACCATCGAGAGGGTGGGTATCCAGCCCGCATCGCTGCGCAGCCGGGCGACCAGGTCGACCTCGGGCGGTTCGGCGTCCGGCGGTGCAGCCGGGTCCGCGGCCTGCGGTCCGAACGCACTGCGATGGACGGCCGCAATCGCCGCGATGTCGTCGGCGCGTTCGCGACGGATCAGCACGGTGTTGTCTCCTCCCGAACCAAGTAGAGCCCCATCCGCACACGTTAACCAGTCGGCCGCCGCGTCACTACCGTCGATCCGGCACCAGTACGAGTGTGCGGGAAGTGTCGCCAGGCGCGCAACGGAATTCGCCACCGGTGTGCCAGACTCTCGGGCCATGGCTAGTTCCGCGTCACCGACCAGGGCCGAAGTGGCCGCCATGATCGATCACACGCTGCTGGCGCCGGGGGCGACCCCCGCCGACGTCACCGCGCTGATCGACGAAGCCCGCGCACTGGGGGTGCTGGCGATCTGCGTGTCACCCTCGATGCTGCCGGTACGGGCACCGGGGCTGGTGCTGGCCACCGTCGCGGGATTCCCTTCGGGCAAACACCATTCGCTGGTCAAGGGCGCGGAGGCGCGACTGGCCGTGGATCAGGGCGCAGCCGAGGTGGACATGGTGATCGACGTCGGCGCCGCGCTGGCGGGCGAATACAACGCGGTGCTCGCCGATATCGTCACGGTGCGCGAGGCGATCGGCGACCGGGCGGTGCTGAAGGTGATCATCGAGGCGGCCGTGCTGCCGGACGCCGCGATCGTCGAGGTGTGCCGCGCCGCCGAACGCGCCGGTGCGGATTTCGTGAAGACCTCCACCGGCTTTCATCCCGCGGGCGGCGCCAGTGTGCACGCCGTCGAACTGATGGCGGCGACCGTGGGCGGGCGGCTCGGCGTCAAGGCGAGCGGCGGTATCCGCACCGCCGAGGCCGCGGCGGCGCTGATCGCGGCGGGCGCGACGCGACTCGGATTGTCGAAATCGCGCGAAGTGCTGGAAGGCTTTTCGGCCTGAGCAGGCCGCGGGCGGCCGAGTGCCAGGCGATTTCAGCCCGCAGCGGGTAGGAGTCGTTGGCGCTCGGCCGCTTTCGTCCGGTTATGTGCAGGTGGCGTTGCTGTCACCGGTCGCGGCCGGCAGTTCGGCGCGGGTGCCGGTGAGCTTGACCGCGATGCCGTTGTCGGTGACCTTCACCTCGGTCGGCTGCATGTTGTACGGGTAGCTCTGCAGGCTCTGGGTGAACACCTCGACGATGCCCTGCACCAGGTCCGTCGGCAGGCCCATGCCGAGCAGCTGGGCCGACATCGTCTCCACCTCGATGACGCCGTTCTTGATCACCGGCTTCACCTGCAGCTGGGCCAGCCCGCCGAGCACGTCCAGCGACAGCATGTCCGAACTCGGCGTCGACCGGACGCCGCTGACCAGGTTGCCCAGCGTCTGCCGGATGCCGTCGTTGCTCCAGGTGACCTCGGCCGACGAACTGCCGATGGCGCCGCCGCCGCGCCCGTTGTCCACGACCTCGACATCGTGGAATTCGGCGTGCACCACCATGCCGACCGCGGGACCGAACTTGGTGTCGTCACTGTCCACTGTCACAGTGGGCACCTTGCCGTCGATCCAGGTGATCAGCATCGGTTTGATGCCGAAGCCGACATCGATCTTCGACCCCATCTCCTTCTCGAATTGTGTACTGATGCAGCGGGACACGGTGTGCCGGGCGTACGCTTCGCCGCCGACCAGCACCGTGGCCAGCAGGATCGCCACCACGGTCAGGGCGATCAGCAGGGTCCGCCGGTTGATCGTCGAGCTGGACGGAGACTTGGTATTCATGCGGCCGATTCTTCCGCACATTTCTGTGCCGTCTCTGAGGGGTCTTTGAGGGCTTCGATTGTGACATCTGACACAAGAATCGGGCGTAGCCTGATGCACATGGCTGGCGATGCGGTGGGCCGCGCTCTCGGATCCGCGGAACACGGCTGGCGTGTGCTGCGCAGATTGGCCGGCCGGCATGCCGGTTTCTTCACCACCAGGCAGGTGTTGCGCACCGGATGCGAGGCGCAGGTCCGCGCCGGTCTCGGGGCGGGCACCGTGACCAGGGCCGGGGTCGGCATGCTGCGGCTGGCCGAATGGCCGACCGGCCCGCTCGACGAATACGCCATGTGGGCGGCCTGGTTCGACGGGGCCGCCGCGGTCTCCCACCACAGCGCGGCCGACCTGCACGGCATCGGCCGGCTGCGGCCCCGGTTCCTGCATCTGTCGGTGGGGGCGGGCCGCCCGCCGGTGACGCCGCGGCTGGTGGTGCTGCGCCGCTCGCTGATCGGCGCGGAGATCGAGTCCGCGGGGCCCTTCCTGGTCACCACGCCGCTGCGCACGGTGCTCGACCTCGCCGAAAGCGATATCGGCCAGACCGCCCTGGACGAGGTGATCGGCGACGCCGTCGCCATCAGCCGCTGCACCGGTGACGAAATACGTTCGGCCAGTGCGCAGTTGACGCCCCGAGCGGTGGAAAGGGTACGCCGCGCGCTGTCCGGCGCGTAGCGGATCGCGGTGACCCGCTGTCGGTCAGGCGATTCCGGGGTTCGGTGTGACCGTTTCCCACGGGACGGAGAGTACGCAATCGCGCAGGCGGCGTCGATACACCCGCACCGGAAACCCTTCTCGGCGTAGCGATTCGGCGGCGGCGCGCCAGCGCACCCGCGGACCGTACGGTGCCAGGGGCGCGGCGTGCGCCCACGCGCGGTCGGCCGCGGTGAGCAGGGCGTGGATCGGCTCGCCCGGAATATTGCGGTGGATCAACGCTTTCGGCAGACGTTCGGCGATATCGGACGGCTGCTCGACGGTGAACGGATCCCACGCCAAGGTGAGCGAACGCGGCCCGGAGCGGTCCAGCAGCACCCAGGCGCACCGGCGGCCCAGCTCGTCACAGGTGCCGTCGACGAGCAGGCCGTCCGGCGCCAGACCGGACCGGATGGTCGCCCACGCCTCGGGCACCGCCGCCTCCGGGTACTGCCGCAGCACATTGAACGCCCGCACCAGAACCGGTCGCAGCCCGGCCAATTCGAACCCGCCGCGGGCGAAGGTGACGCCGTCCCGGCCGGGCACCACCCGCTCCGGATCGATCTCCAGCCCGACCACCCGGACATCGGGGCGCACCGTACGCAACCGTGTCGCCAGCTCCAGCGTGGTCCACGGGCTCGCCCCGTAGCCGAGATCGACCACCAGCGGATCGGGGGCGGCCAGCAGCCGGGCGGTGACCAGGTCGTCGTGCACCAGCCAGCGGTCGCTGCGGCGCAGCCGATTCACCCCGGTGGTGCCGCGGGTGATGGTGCCGAGCGGTTTGCTCAGCTGGTCGGGTGATTTTCGTCGAGCCACTGCACCGTGAATTCGGCCTCGGCGCGGAACAGGTCCACCAGGTTCACCAGCATCAACTGCTCCAGGCGCGGACCGACCATCGGAATGAACACCTTCGCCTCCGAGGAGAAGCGCATGGTGCAGCCGGTGTCGGTAGGGAACAACCGGATGGTGCCGCCCAGGCTGCCCGGCCCCGCCGGAATGCTGGCCGAGAACTTGCCGACGATCTCCTCGTCGCCGAACGGACCCCAGCTCTCCTTGCGGGTGATCACCATGTCCTTGCGCATCACGGCCTGCGCGATCTCCGGCAGCATCTCGCGCGGCAGAATGTGGTGCAGCACGATATCGATCCCGCTGTCACCGGCCTCGAGCGAGGCGACCTCGTTACCCGGCGAGTACTTCAGCATCTCCGCCATCCGCGCGTCCCAATAGTCGCGGTTCGACAGCGCCGCATACAGCTCTTTGGTCGTGTGCAGCGGGTAGCGAGCGGAGTAATCCAGTCGACGGGCCATGAGGCGACAGATTACTGTGTTGGATTTGCGGCGCCTGCGGCGCCGCGGCGTTCGCGGCCGCGAACGGTCGCTCGTAAGACTCGCTCCGTGGTGGTTCTGTCCGGCGGTGAGGGGGCGGTCGCTCGTAAGACTCGCTCCGTGGGGTGCTGTCTGGCGGTGAAGGGGCGGTCGCTCGTAGGACTCGCTTCGTGGAGTGCTGTTCGGCGGTGAGGGGCGGTCGCTCGTAAGACTCGCTCCGTGGTGGGAGCGTTGGGGAGTCGAGGTCGCGCCGTCGACTCCACGCTCTTGTTGGGCGCGGTCCAGCGCCAATGATCTTGCGGCCGTTGCGAACCGTGTCGATCAGTGCGAGGCGAGCCAGGTGTTGGTGAACTCTTCTTCGTTCTTCAGGACCTCGGTGAGGTGTTCGGCGATCGCGTTCTCGATCTTGCCGCCGAACAGCGGGATCTTGACCTCGATGGTGCCGTTGGCGGCGGCGGTGGAGCCCGCGCCGTCATCGACGAGGGTGATGGTGCCGCGCACCTCGGCGGGCGCGCCCTCGACGGTGGCCTGGAAGGTGGCGTTGTCGCCGGTCCAGGTCTCGACGCGGGGGATGATCAGGTCGCCGGGGCGCACCGCGGTGATCGCGGCGGGCAGCAGTTCGGCGGCGATGGCCTGCACCAGGTGGATGCGGATCTGGTCGCCGTCGACGGTCACCGAGTCGAGCCGGGCGTTCGGCCCGCCGACCTCGGCGACGCGGTCTTTCCAGTACTGGTCGTTCGCGAAGGCCGCGCGCACGGCGGCAGCGGGGTGCGAGTAGCGGGCCGTGTACGCCAGCGGTGTAGCCATGGTCGGACACGCTACCGTCTGCCTGTGCGAACTTCACGTGTGGTGCCGTCGGATGTGCTGGCTGCCACGGGCGCTCGGATCCGCGCCGCGGTGCCGTTGGCAGAGCTGACCACGCTCCGAGTGGGCGGGCCCGCCACGGTCGCCGAATGCCACAGCACCGACTCGCTGGTCGCGACGGTGCAAGCGCTCGACTCGGCGGGCGTTCCGGTGCTGCTGCTCGCGGGCGGCTCCAACCTGCTGATCAGCGACGCGGGCTTCGACGGCGTGGTGGTGCGGGTCGCCACCGACGGCGTCGAGCTGGGCGCGGACGGCGTGGTCGCCGAGGCGGGCGCGAACTGGGACGCGGTGGTGGCGGCGACGGTCGCGGCGGGCCTCGGCGGGCTCGAATGTCTGTCCGGCATCCCGGGTTCGGCGGGCGCGACCCCGGTGCAGAATGTCGGCGCCTACGGGGCCGAGGTGGCGCAGCTGCTGCGCCGGGTCCAGCTGCTGGATCGGGCGAGCGGCGCGATCCGCTGGGCCGAGCCCGGCGAACTCGGCTTCGGCTACCGCACCAGCGTGCTCAAGCACCGTGACGACGCCGTGGTGCTCGCGGTCGATTTCGCGCTCGACCCGAAGGGTATGAGCGCGCCGCTGCGTTTCGGCGAGCTGGCGACCCGGCTGGGCGCAGCCGACGGCGAGTCCCGCCCGGCGGCCGAGGTTCGCGACGCGGTGCTGGGCCTGCGGGCGGGCAAGGGCATGGTGCTCGATCCGGCGGATCACGACACCTGGAGTGCCGGTTCCTTCTTCACCAATCCGGTGGTCGCCGCCGACCGGGTGCCCGCGGTGCGCGCCGCGATCGCGGCGCATGTGGGTGAGGTCACGGTGCCGACTTATCCGGCGCCCGACGGCGTCAAGTTCTCCGCGGGCTGGCTCATCGAACGGGCCGGGTTCGCGAAGGGTTTCCCGGGCTCCGGCGCACCGGCCCGGCTGTCCACGAAACACACACTCGCGCTGACGAATCGGGGCGCGGCGACCGCTACGGATCTGGTGGCGCTGGCCCGGACCGTGCGCGACGGCGTGGCCGAACGGTTCGGCATCCGCCTGGAGCCGGAGCCGGTCACGGTAGGCGTCGCGCTGTGATGCGATGAAACGGACACCACACGCTTCGCTGGACAGTCGACCGAATCGGCCCGCGTAAATTCGAAGAAGTGAACAACCGTCCAGTGATCCGCAGACCGGTCGCCGCCGTGTCGGCCGTGCTGTTCGTCGTGGTCGCCCTGGTGGCCGGATGCACCGGCGACAACGGCGGCAGCAAGAACGCGGCGCGCGACCCCGGCCCGGTCGCCAAGGTCGCCCTGGCGCCGGAGAACGACGCCAAGAGCGTCAACCCGACCGCGCCGGTCTCGGTCACCATCACCGACGGGACGATCGATCAGGTCGCGCTCACGAATGCGAGCGGCAAACAGGTCGCGGGCGAATTCTCGCCGGACAAGCGCAGCTACAAGATCACCGAGGCGCTCGGCTACGACGCGACCTACACCTGGTCGGGCACCGCGATCGGCACCGACCGCAAGCCGATCCCGATCGACGGCAAGTTCAGCACGCTCGCGCCGAAGAACACCGTCCCGGCGACCATCAATATCGCCGACAACCAGGAGGTCGGCATCGCCGCGCCGATCATCCTGCAGTTCAAGGCGCCGGTGCAGAACAAGGCCGCGGTGGAGAAGGCGCTGAGCATCACCACCGATCCGCCCACCGAGGGCGCGTGGGCCTGGTTCCCCGACGACAACGGCTCGCGCGTGCACTGGCGGCCGAAGGACTACTGGACGCCGGGCACCACGGTGCAGGTTTCGGCGAAGCTGTACGGGCTCGACCTCGGCGGCGGCAATTACGGCTACACCGACCTGACCACGGATTTCCGGATCGGCCGCAGCCAGATCGTGAAGGCCAACGCGCCGAGCCACCGCATGCAGGTGGTCCGCGACGGCAAGACCGTGTTCGATTTCGCGGTCAGCTACGGCGAGGGCAACGAGCCGCGCAACGTGACCCGCTCGGGCCTGCACGTGGTCACCGAGAAGTACGAAGACTTCATGATGTCGAATCCGCCGTTCTACACCAACGTGCGCGAACGCTGGGCGGTGCGCATCTCCAACAACGGCGAATTCATCCACGCCAACCCGGAATCGCTGTCCGCGCAAGGGTCTTCGAACGTCACCAACGGCTGCATCAACCTCTCGCCCGCCGACGCGCAGGCCTACTTCCCGACGGCGCTCTACGGCGACCCGGTCGAGGTCACCGGCACCTCGATCCCGCTCTCCGCCGCCGACGGCGACCTCTACGACTGGACCATCGACTGGGCAACCTGGAAAACCATGTCCGCCCTGGACGGCTCGACCTCGGTCGTTTCGGCTACCCCGGTCGCGCCCGGCCCGCCGCGCTGACCGAACGCGGTCAGCGCCGCCCCGCGGTCTCGCCGTCGACCTCGGCTTCGACGGCGCGATCGGCCGCGCGCTGTTTGCGGACCTCGTCGTGGCGTTCGGCGAGCAGGTCGCGGATCTCGATGAGCAGCTCGGTCTCGGTGGGCTCGGCGGCTTTGCTGGTGCCGAACCGGTTCTTGATCGTCTTCATCGGCACCATCAGCACGAAGTAGAGCACCGCGGCGACGACGACGAAGTTGATGAAGGCCGTGATGATCGGGCCGATCTGAATGAACGTCGCAGGTTTGCTGGAGATCAACTGGACGCCTAGTCCCAGCTCATTCGTGCTGCCGAAAACGGCGAGCAGGGGGTTGATGACGCCCTTGGTCACCGAGGTGACCACCGTGGTGAACGCGGTGCCCATCACCACGGCGACGGCAAGGTCGATGACGTTCCCGCGCATCAGGAACTCTTTGAACCCCTTGAGCATGAGGCGAACAACTCCGATCTGAGTGAGCTGGCAGTCGAAGTCCCGATGCTAACGGCAGCGCCCGACCGGCGTCGGCCGGGCAATTCCCCAGCGAACGCCGAACGCGCCGTGAGTTATTCGAATCGGCTATCGCATTCAGTCGCGCCGGGCGAAGCGTCCGGCGTCGGCCTGATCACGCGGTTTGACGATGATCTGGTCGAGGTTCACATGCGACGGACGCGAGGCGACGAAGCCGACGATCTCGGCGATGTCCTGTGCGACCAGCGGGTCGATGCCCTGGTAGACCTTGGCCGCGCGGTCCGCGTCGCCGTCGAAGCGCACCAGGGAGAACTCGGTTTCCACTGCGCCGGGCGCGATTTCGGTGAGCCGCACCGGCTGGCCGAGCAGCTCGCCGCGCAGCGTGCGATGCAGTACCGCCTGTGCGTGCTTGGCCGAGGTGTAGCCCGAGCCGTTGTCGTAGGCGACGAACGCGGCGACCGAGGTGATGGTGACGATGAGACCGTCGCCCGAGGCGATCAGCTTGGGCAGCAGCGCCTTGGTCAGGCGCAGGGTGCCGAGCACGTTGGTCTCCCACATCCAGCGCCAGTCGTCGAGATCGGCGTCGGCGACCGTGGCCATGCCCTTGGCGCCGCCGGCGTTGTTGACCAGCACGTCGGCCCGCTCGATCGCGTCGGTGAAGGCCCGCACCGACTCGTCCGAGGTGACGTCGAGTTCCAGTGCGGTGCCGCCGATCTCGTCGGCGACGCGCTGCAGGCGGTCCAGCCTGCGGGCGCCGACCACCACGTGGTAGCCCTGTTTCGCCAGTTCCCGGGCGGTGGCCTCACCGATCCCCGAGCTGGCTCCGGTGACGACGGCGGTGCGGTTGCTCATGGGATCAGATCCTAGGGGCCGGGCCGAAGACCGGCGCTGGGGTAGTAGTGGGGATCACCGTTAGCCTGAGCCGCATGGCATTACGGGACGTGGTGAGCGCGGACGGCACGAACATCGTCTATCGGGTCAGCGGCCCGGCGGGCGCGCGGTCGTTGCTGCTCCTGCACGGCTGGTCGGCCAACCTGCTCTGCTGGGGCCGGGCCGCGGACGAACTCGCGACGCACTACCGGGTGATCGCCGTCGACCTGCGCGGGCACGGCTACTCCGACGCACCGGCGGCCGGCTATGACGATCCGAAGAACTGGGCCGCCGATATCGCGGCCGTGCTGGCGGCCGAGCGCATCGATACCGGCGCGGTCCTGCTCGGCTGGTCCTACGGCGGCATCGTGCTCAGCGACTACCTCACCGCGTACGGCACCGGCGCGCTCGCGGGCGTGATCTACACGGGTTCGACGGCCAATCTCGGTCGCGGCGTGCCGGGCGCCGCGGTCGGCACCGCGATGCAGGCCGCGATGCCCGGCGTCTTCGAGGAGAGCGCGGGGCGCGCGGTGAAGGCGTTCGGCGCGTTCGGCAATGCCAACACCGGCCCGGGCGCGGACAAGGGCGCCGATGCCCAGCGGTTGTTCGGCGCGAGCCTGGCCACCGTGCCCGCGGTGCGCAAAGCGCTGTTCTATCGCACCGTCGACAACACCGAAACCCTACGGGCACTTGATATTCCGGTGCTGGTCCTGCACGGCACCGCGGACCCGGTGGTGCCGATCGAGAACGGCCGCTACATCGCCGACACGGTGCCCGACGCGCGCACCTCGTACTGGGAGGGTGCCCAGCACGGCTTGTTCATCGAGGACCGGGCGCGCTTCGTGGCCGAGGTGAGTGCGTTTGCCGACGGGCTCTGAGTTCGGCGCTGTTTCCCCAGTGGGAATCCGGTTTGTCCGGACCGTCCGGAGTCGTCGCAGGTAGGCGCGGCGCGGCACTGTGAGCCGGTTCACCGGAAGCTTGTGATAGCTCTCACTTGGCGGGCTGAGGGCTCTGAGCGGGGGAATGCAACGTGCACTATGGGTAGTGTGAGCCAACGCCGCCTGGACCTACGGCCGAACCGTGTCGCCGTCTTGTCGGTGCATACCTCGCCGCTGGCGCAACCCGGTACCGGCGACGCGGGCGGCATGAACGTCTACGTACTGCAGACCGCGTTGCAGCTGGCCCGGCGCGGCACCGAGGTGGAGATCTTCACCCGGGCCACCAGCTCCAATCTCCCACCCGTGCAAGAGGCCGGCCCCGGTGTGCTGGTGCGCAACGTGGTGGCGGGCCCGTTCGAGGGCCTCGACAAACGCGATCTGCCCACCCAGCTGTGCCCGTTCACCGCGGAGGTGCTGCGGCAGGAGGCCAGGCACCAGCCCGGCTACTACGACCTCGTGCACTCGCACTACTGGCTGTCCGGCCAGGTCGGCTGGCTGGCCAGGGACCGCTGGCGGGTGCCGCTGGTGCACACCGCGCACACCCTCGCGGCGGTGAAGAACGCAGCTCTCGCGGAGGGTGACTGTCCGGAGCCGCTGACCCGGGAGATCGGCGAGAAGCAGGTGATCGCCGAGGCGGATCGGCTGGTCGCCAACACCGACGACGAGGCGCGTCAGCTGGTCGAGCTGTACAGCGCCGAACCCGAACGCATCGACGTCGTGCCGCCGGGCGCGGACCTGTCCCGCTATCGGCCCGGCGACAAGGCGGCCGCCCGGGCCGCGCTCGGCCTGGCCGCCGACGAGCAGATCGTCGCGTTCGTCGGGCGCATCCAACCGTTGAAGGCGCCCGACGTGCTGGTCCGCGCCGCCGCCGAGGTGTTGCGCGCCGGGCGCGCACGCAACCTGCGGGTGCTCATCGTCGGCGGGCCCTCGGGCAGCGGCCTGGAGCGACCCGACTCGCTGATCGAACTCGCCGCGGCCCTCGGCATCGCCGATCGCGTCACCTTCCTGCCGCCGCAGCCGCCGGACCGGCTGGTGCTGGTCTATCGGGCCGCGGATCTGGTCGCGGTGCCCAGCTACAACGAATCCTTCGGCCTGGTCGCGATCGAGGCGCAGGCCAGCGGTACGCCGGTGCTGGCCGCCGATGTCGGCGGGCTCGGCACCGCCGTCCGCCACGGCGAGTCCGGGCTGCTCGTGCCCGGCCACCGCACCCCGGACTGGGCGGGCGCGCTCGGCTACCTGCTCGACGATCCCGCGCGGCTGCGCCGGATGAGCGCTCACGCGGTCGAACACGCCGCCAACTTCTCCTGGGAGCACACCGCCGCGGGCCTGCTGACCAGCTACTCCGCCGCGCTGCACGATTTCCGCGCGGAACGGGCCGCGCTGGGCGCGGGACGTCTCGTGCGTGACGACACCCGGGAACGGGTATCCGGTGAACGCATTAGCCTCGACTCCGGTCAGGCCAGATCGCGGGCGCTGTGGCGGCGCCGGATGGGAGCACGTCAGTGAGTGCAGGTGAGCGAGCGACCGAGGTGCAGGCCACCGCGCAGGTGATCGAGGAGACCCTGCGCGATCGGGACATCGAATACAGCCGCTCCGGCGCGGAGACCTTCGTCGTGGTCCTGCCCGGCGAGCGCAAACTGAAGACCACGGTCATGCTCACCGTCGGCAAGCACGGCGTGCGCATCGAGTCGTTCGTCTGCCGCAAGCCGGACGAGAACTTCGAGGGCGTCTACAAGTTCCTGCTGCGGCGCAACCGCAGGCTCTACGGCGTGGCCTACACCCTGGACCGGGTCGGCGACATCTACCTGGTCGGCCGGATCGCCACGCACGCGGTCACCGCCGACGAACTGGACCGGATCTTCGGCCAGACCCTCGAGGCGGTCGACGCCGATTTCAACGTGCTGCTCGAACTCGGTTTCGCCGAATCCATCCGCAAGGAATGGAAGTGGCGCGTCTCGCGCGGGGAATCCCTGAAGAACCTGCGCGCTTTCGAGCATCTGGTGGACGCCGCCGACAAGCCCTGAGTGCCGTCGCTGCGCGATATCCGCAGCCGCACAATGCTTTTCCGGTGCGCGACGTGCCCGCAGAGCTGTTCGGGCCGAAGCCGGCACGATCGGCCGATTCCGGTCCACAGGCCGAATTGGCGCGGATGCGGTGCGACCGTGCCGAGCGCGGGTGACAATCGCTTGTGGTTCCGATCATGAAGGTGGCAGCCCGATGACAGTTCTCGCTCTCGATATCGGCGCGACGAAGTTCGCGGCGGGTATCGCGCAGGCCGACCGGACGGTGGGCGGGGTGCGGCAGGTCCAGGTGCCGGCCGAGGCGGTGTGGGAGGCGTGCCGCGCGCTGCTGCTCGAGGTGGCGGGGGAGACGACGATCACCGCCGTCGGGATCGGCTCGGCCGGGCCGGTGGACACGCGCACCGGCGTCACCAGCCCGCTGAACATCCCGGAATGGAAAGCGGGCTTCCCGATCGTCGCTTCGGTGCAGGAGGTGTTCCCCGGCGCCACGATCCACTTCGCCATCGACGGCGCCTGCCTCGCGCTGGCCGAGCATCACGTCGGCGCGCTGCGCGGGGTGCCGAACGGGTTGGCGCTCACCGTGTCCTCGGGGATCGGCGGCGGGATCATCGCGGACGGACGGGTACTGCTCGGCCGCACCGGCAACGCCGGTCACATCGGTCATATCGTGGTCCCCGGCTGGGACGTGCCCTGCCGGTGCGGCGGTATCGGCTGCGTGGAAGCGGTCGCCAGCGGAATGTCGTCGGTGCGCTGGGCGGTCGAACAGGGCTGGCCCGGTAGTACCGGCGTGCAACTGGCCGAGGACGCGCGCCGGGGCGAGCGGATCGCGCTCGCGGCGCTGCACCGCGCGGGCACCGCGCTCGGTCAGGCGATCGCCTCGGCGTGCGCGCTGCTCGACGTCGACCGGGTGGTGATCGGCGGCGGTTTCGCGCAATCCGGTGCGCCGCTGTGGGATCCGTTGCGCGCGGCGCTGCGCAAGCACGCGCGCCTCGATTTCACCCGGGAGATCAGTGTCGTGCTCTCCGAAGTGACCAACGGCGCCACGCTGGTCGGCGCGGGCGTGCTCGCGGCGGGCCACGCCACCGCCGACGCCGCGGGCTGACCCGGGCCGGGCTCGGACCAGCGGGGGAACGCTGCGACCGGCTCGCCGACCCATGGGAGGATGGGCCCCATGACGTACACCCTCGTGCTGCTGCGCCACGGCGAGAGCGAATGGAATGCCCTGAACCTGTTCACCGGCTGGGTGGACGTGCATCTGACGGACAAGGGCATCGCCGAGGGCAAACGCGCGGGAGAACTGCTCGCCGAGCACGGCATCCTGCCCGATATCGTCTACACCTCGCTGCTGCGCCGCGCGATCAACACCGCGAACATCGCGCTGGACGCCGCCGATCGGCACTGGATTCCGGTGGTGCGCGACTGGCGGCTCAACGAGCGCCACTACGGCGCGCTGCAGGGCAAGAACAAGGCGCAGGTCCGGGACAAGTACGGCGACGAGCAGTTCATGCTGTGGCGGCGCAGCTACGACACCCCGCCGCCGCCGATCGACGCGGACGACGAGTACAGCCAGGACGGCGACGCGCGCTACGCGGGTATCGAGGTGCCCAAGACCGAGTGCCTGCTCGACGTGGTGAAGCGGATGATCCCGTACTGGGAGTCGACCATTTCGCAGGATGTGCGCGCGGGCAAGACCGTCCTGGTCGCCGCGCACGGCAACTCGCTGCGCGCGCTGGTCAAGCACCTCGATCAGATCTCGGACGCGGATATCGCGGGTGTGAACATTCCCACCGGCATTCCGCTGCGCTATGAACTCGACGAGAGCCTGCGCCCCACCGGTCCCGGCGTCTACCTCGACCCCGAGGCGGCCGCCGCCGGTGCCGCCGCCGTCGCGAACCAGGGCGGGAAATAGCCGGCAGCTCTCGCACTTGCCACGCGCTGCGTCCGAATCGGGCGCAGCGCGTTGCTGTTTCACGGCGGTGACAGGTCGCTACGGGCTTGCCGGAATGCCGCGGGATGTGCGACAGTCCGTGTCGGCTGAAAGTGTCTTGCGACACATCTATCCGTTGGCTGCCAGTGGGGACTGGCGAGGTAAAACCACTGGGTGGTGAGTGACCGTTCTGGCTCGTGTGGTTCGTGCTAGGTGGCACTGAGCAGGGACTTGGGCGCGACTCGCGCCCACGGGTAGCTATATGTGAACCATAATTCGGAATTGGTTACCTGTTACCCCTTGTCATTACCGACAAGTAGGTATGTACACTTTGGGCGTTCGACCAGTCCGAGAGGTGGATCACGTCCGATGAAGCACGCGTTGCGGGTCACAGTCGCGGCAGTTGCCGCGGCGATGCTCGTCCCCTTCCTCAGCAGCGGCGCCGCCGCCGCGCCGACACCGACGGGTCCCGACGGCGGAGCCGCGGGCGCGGCCTGGGCCGCGGCCCAGGATGGTCCGCAGCAGTACCCGAACATCAACATCCAGTGGGATGTCCCCATCACGATGAGTGACGGAACGGTGTTGAAGGGCAACGTCTATCGCCCCGCCGACGCCGCGGGCCGGCCCATCGACACCCCGACGCCCACGGTCGTGAACCTCACGCCGTACACCAAGCTGGTGTCGAACCTGGCCGACCACGCACAGGCCATCCCCGGCCTGTCCGACGCGCTGTTCGGTCTGCTCCGCTCGATCGATCTCACCGGCACCCCGCTGTCCGGGATCACCGATCTGACAAAGGGTTTCGCCGGCGGCGAGCTGCGCAACTTCACCGTCGACCGGCAGCTGATCCGCAGCGGCTACTCGCAGGTGGTCGTCGACGTGCGCGGCACCGGCTTCTCGCAGGGCACCTGGGACATGCTCCGGCAGCGCGAACAGCAGGACACCGTCGAGGTGATCGACTGGGCCGCGCGCCAGCCCTGGTCCAACGGCCGCATCGGCATGAACGGCATCTCCTACTCCGGCATCAATCAGGTGCAGGCCGCCGAGAAGCATCCGGCGGCGCTGCAGGCGATCTTCCCGGTGGTGCCGGGCAGCGACCTGGTGAACGACGTGCTCGCGCCGGGCGGCGGCTTCGGCTTCAACTTCATCCCGCTGTGGCTCATCGCCATCAACGGGCTCAAGCTGGTGCCCGACCTGGCGTCGGTGCTCAACGGGCAGTTCGACACCCGGTGGCTGGCCGATCGGGTGCAAGATCCGTTGACGTTCATGGACGTGCTGCTCAACGTCTACACCACGGCGAAGATCGATGACCTCGATCCGCGCGCCAAGGAGCTGCTGACCTCCGGTTCCCGGCCGCGCGAGGGCTGGCTGGGCGATCCGAGCCGGGTCGACATCCCGACCTTCGTCACCGGTGGCTGGCACGACCTGTTCACCTATTCGGAATCGAAGATCTACAACGAGATTCCGCTGCCCGCGGGTCAGAAGCAGCTGCTGATGGGCAACACGTATCACGTCAATTCCGGCAACGAGTACGCCAAGCCGGGTCTGCCGCCGCGACTGGACGTGCTGCAGCGCGCGTGGTTCGACAAGTGGCTCAAGGACATCGACAACGGCATCGATCAGTACGGCCCGATCACGCTGCGCCAGCAGGGCGGCGGCTGGATCACCACCGACACCTTTGCCGCGCCGACCGAGGCGGCGAACCCGAGCGCGCAGGAGCCTGCGTATCGGCGGATGTACCTGTCCGCCAACCCCAGTGGCACCGCGAGCAGTGCCTACGACGGCTCACTGACGGCGGAGGCGAACGGTGACACCGCCCGGCTCACCGTCGGGCCGGGCCTGAGCACCCTGTGCTCGAACGACGCGGCGCAGGGTAGTGCGGGCATCCTGTCGATCATCGATGGCTGTGCGAAGGACTCGCGGGTCGCGGAGACGAACGGGCTCACCTTCACCAGTGCCCCGGTCGCCGAGCCGACTGCCATCTCCGGCCGGATCGCGGTGCGGCTCAACACCGTTCAGGACGCCGCCGACGGCTACTGGGTGACCACGATCAACGATGTCGCCCCGGACGGGCAGTCCACCGTGTTGTCCTCGGGTCAGCTCATGGCCTCGCTGCGCGAGGTCGACGAGGCCAACAGCAGCCGCTCCGCCAACGGCGACTACACCGATCCGCGGGCGTTCACCTCGCTGGACCGGCGGCAGCCGACGGTGCCCGGCGAGGCGACCACCCTGGATATCGCGTTGCCGGCCACCGAAGCGATTCTGCAACCCGGCCACCGGCTGCGGATCGACGTCTTCGCGGGCAACTTCCCGAAGGGTCTGCCGATCCTGCCGATGCTGCTCGACACCGGCTTCAAGCCGCAGCACGTGCAGCTCGATCCGAATCGGCCGAGCTTCGTGAACGTTCCGGTGCGCGGCAACCCGCGCTGGTAATCGCGACCGAAGATCCGAAAAGAGCGCCTTCGCTTCGAAAATTTCGAGCGGGGGCGCTCTTTCGTCGGTCGACAACGTGTCAGTCCGCCGGGCGCGCCTTTGTGACCATGCACGAAGTTTCGTGATTTCGCTCCGCAGACCGGTCGGTACCTGCTTCCCTCCCCTAGTTAGAGAGCATTCGTTCCCCTAAGAGAGTGGATTCAATGAGGTATGCGCTCCGAACCGCGGCGGTGACCGTCGCGGCGGTGGCCTTGGCCCCCTTCCTTTCGCCCTCGGCCACCGCGAGCCCGGCCGGCCCGGACGGTGGAGCGACCGGTGCGGCCTGGGCCGCGACCGAGGACGGCCCGCAGCAGTACCCGAATGTGTTCATCGAATGGGACGTCCCGATCACCATGAGCGACGGCACGGTGCTCAAGGGGAACGTCTACCACCCAGCCGACGCTGCCGGACAACCGATCTCGGCACCGACGCCGACCATCGTCAACCTGACGCCCTACACCAAGCTCGGCTCGATGATCGCCGACAGCATGATCTCGATCCCGTGGCTGTCGGACGCGGTGATGCAGGTGGCGCGCGACGTCGACCTCTCCGGCACACCGTTTTCCGGCGTCACCGACCTGACCAAGGCGCTCGGCGGCGGTCTGCTGCGCAACTTCTCGGTGGACCGGCAGCTGATCAAGAGCGGCTACACCCAGGTCGTGGTCGATGTCCGGGGAACCGGCTTCTCCCAGGGCATCTGGGATCTGCTGCGCGAACGCGAGCAGCAGGACAGCGTCGAGGTGATCGACTGGGCGTCGCGCCAGCCGTGGTCGACCGGTGACATCGGCATGAACGGCGTCTCCTACTCCGGACTCAACCAACTACAAGCGGGCGCCAAGAACCCGCCCGCGCTGAAGGCGCTCTTCCCGGTGGTGCCGAGCCGGAACCCGTTCCGCGACTTGGTCGCACCCGGCGGCGGTATCGGCATCACCTTCATGCCCGCCTGGCTGCTCGCGGTGAACGGCGGCAAGCTGGTGCCCGACCTGGCGGCGGCGCTGCGCGGACAGTTCGACAACAAGTGGTTGATGGACCGGCTCGCGGATCCGTTCACCTTCATCGATGCGCTGGTGAACATCTTGATCACGCCGGAGATCGACCAGCTCGATCCCAAGGTGCAGACCCTGCTGCACTCGGACAGCTCGTTCCGGCAGGCCTGGGAGAACGACCCGAGCCGAATCACCGTGCCCACCTTCGTGACCGGCGGCTGGCACGACGTGTTCGTCAACTCACAGGCCGACGTGTACCGGCGGCTCGAGCTGCCGCCGGGCCAGAAGCAACTGCTCGTCGGCGACGGCTACCACATCAGCAACGGCAACGAGTCCGGCAAACCCGGCCTGCCGCCGCGGATGGACGTGCTGCAGCGCGCGTGGTTCGACAAGTGGCTCAAGGGAATCGACAACGGGATCGACGAATTCGGCCCGGTGACACTGAAGCAGCAGGGTGGCGGGTGGATCACCGCGCCCGCCTTCCCGCAGCCCGGCGCCGAGCATCGGCGGATGTATCTTTCCGCCGCGGCGAGCGGGGCCGGTGCCGGCGTGCACGACGGTTCGCTCTACACCCAGCCGAGCCCGGGTGTCGATCGGCTCACCGTCGCACCGGGTTTGACCGGTCTGTGCTCGCGTGACATGGCGCAGGAGAGCGCGGGCGTCACCTCGATCATCGACGGCTGCAGCAAGGACGCGCGGATCCAGGAACTCAACGCGCTGACCTTCACCAGCGCCCCGGTCGCGGAGCCGACCAGCATCTCCGGCCCGATCGCGGTCCGGCTCAACACGGTGCACGACGCCACCGACGGCTACTGGAACGTCACGGTGAACGATGTGGGCCCCGACGGTTATTCGACGGTGCTGTCCTCGGGCCAGCTGGTGTCCTCGCTGCGCGCCATCGACGACGCGCGCAGCACCCGTTCGGCCAACGGCGATTACACCGACCCGGTGCCCGACCTGTCGCTGGACACCAGACAGCCGCTGGTGCCGGGCGAGCCGACGGCACTGGACATTTCGGTGCCCGGCATCGAGGCGGTGCTGCAACCGGGGCACCGGCTGCGCGTCGACGTCTACGCGGGCAACTTCCCGCGCGGTGTGGCGCCGATGCCGCTCGTCGTGGACAGCGAACTGCGGCCGCAGCACCTGTTGCTCGATCCGAATCAGCCGAGTTTCGTGAATATCCCGGTGCGCGGAAATCCGGGCTGGTAAACCGTAACCCGGTCTGAGCGTGCACCTATCGCGCATCGAAGCTCGAACTCGCGGGGTATGAGTGGATGGTGCATGCTCAGGCCAGGTTTTTCCCGGTCAGTCCACGACCGCGAACGCGGCTGTCAGCGGCGGGAAGGCCGCGCGCGCATCATGTCCCGCGAACCATAGGCCGACGGTGAAAACCGCGACGGCTTCCAGATAGCGCGCCCGGTGCAGGCCGCCCGCCGGAATCGGTTGCAGCGCCAAGTCTTCGGCCAGGCCGGCCACCTGTGCCAGCGCCCTGGGATCGTCGCCGCACAGCGGCACCGCCAGCCTGCGCTCGTCGAACACGCGGGCGTCGGCGGCCCAGACCTCGGCTGCGCACATGTTGAACGCCTTCACCACGTGCGCGTCCGGGGCGGTCGCCGCAATGCGCTCGGCGACAGCCGCTTCCGAGAGCACGAAGCCCGTCGCGCCGGCGGGCGCGGCGTTGTCCGGCGCGAAGGCGTTCGTGCAGTCGACGAGCGTGCGTCCGGCGAGCAGTCCGGCGAGCGGGCGTAGCACCTCGTCCAGCGCGTCCACCGGCAGCGCGAGCAGCACTACCTCGCCGAATTCGGCCGCGGCACGGACACTTCCGGCCCGCGCCCCGATCGCCGCCGCCGCTTCCTGCGCGGCCGCGGCCGAGCGCGCGCCGACCAGCACCTCGTGGCCCGCCCCGACCCAGCCGCCGCCGAGCGCGCGCGCCATGGCCCCGGCTCCGATGATTCCGATTCGCATCTCAACTCCTAGTCAGCGATGTCTTCGGCACCGACGGTAGGAACTCCGAAAGGCACCCGCGGGTGCGCAATGACGGTGGCAAGCTGAAGACATGACCGCCGTGCCCGCCGAGCCGATCACCGCCGACCGGGTGGAGTTCACGCCCTACGGCGATTTCGAGTCCGACTGCCCGGCCCGGATGGGTGTCGACGTCTTCGGTAACTCCTGGCTACCTGTGGTCGTCTACATGTTGCGTGACGGCCCGATGCGTCCCGGCGACCTGCGCGCCGCCATCGGCGGGATCAGCCAGAAGATGCTCACCCAGACCCTGCGCCGGATGGAACGGATGACCCTCGTCGCACGTCACCGCTACGCCGAAGCGCCGCCGCGGGTGGAATACGAGCTCACCGCGGCGGGCCGCGACCTCCTCACGCCGATCTACGCGCTCGGCGACTGGGTGGACAAACACGGCCGTGCGGTGAACGCGGCCATGGCAGGCGGGGACGTGGACTGACACACCGGGCGCGCGCCGGATGAGAACGGCGCGTAAACAGGGGGAGAACAGGGCCGGAAGGCGCTATGACCTGCGCGAAACATCGCGCACCCAGCGATAGTTGAACCTTCCGCGACCGTACGATTCAAAGGTGAGTGTTCCGCAGGCGGTGCTATTGGCAGTCCTGGCGGCTGTCGTAGGGCTGGCAGTCGGCGGGCTACTGATTCCCTATATGAACGCCCGGCAGGCCGCCCGCAGGCAGGCCGACTCGGGGTTGACCATGTCGCAGGTGCTCGACCTGATCGTGCTCGCCTCCGAGAGCGGCATCGCCGTCGTCGACGAGTACCGCGACGTGGTGCTGGTGAATCCGCGCGCCGAGGAACTCGGCCTGGTCCGCAACCGGCTGCTCGACGAGCGCGCCTGGACCGCGGTGGAGAAGGTGCTCGCCACCGGCGAGTCCGCCGAATTCGATCTCACCGCGAAGAATCCGGTACCGGGCCGCGGCCGGATCGCCGTTCGCGGCGTCGCGCGCCAGCTCTCGCGCGAGGACACCAATTTCACCGTGCTGTTCGCCGACGACGACTCCGAACAGGCGCGGATGGAGGCGACCCGGCGCGACTTCGTGGCCAACGTGAGCCACGAGTTGAAGACCCCGGTCGGCGCGATGAGCCTGCTGGCCGAGGCCATGCTCGAGTCGGCGGAGGACCCCGAGGCGGTCCGGCACTTCGGCCAGCGGGTGTTGGGTGAGTCACGGCGTCTCGGGAAAATGGTGACCGAACTCATTGCGCTGTCGCGGCTACAGGGCGCGGAGAAGCTGCCCGAGCTCGAGGTGGTCGACGTGGACACCGTCGTTATGCAGGCGGTGGACCGCTCCCGGACCGCCGCGGAGGCCGCGGGAATCACCGTCAGCACCGACCGGCCGAGCGGGCTCGAGGTGCTCGGCGACGAAACGTTGCTGGTCACAGCCCTGTCCAATCTGGTCGAGAACGCGATAGCGTACTCACCGGCCGGTTCGCACGTGTCGGTCAGCCGCTCGTTGCGAGGCGATCATGTCGCGATGGCCGTGACCGATCGCGGCATCGGGATCGCCAAAGAAGACCAGGAGCGCGTGTTCGAGCGTTTCTTCCGGTCGGACAAGGCGCGCTCGCGCGCCACCGGCGGTACCGGGCTCGGCCTGGCTATCGTCAAGCACGTGGCAGCCAACCACAACGGTGAGATCACCCTGTGGAGCAAGCTGGGCACGGGCTCGACGTTCACGCTGCGAATACCTGCCCACCACGAGACCGACGGAGAAGAGGATTCCGCCGGACCGACGGTGAGCACGAGAGAAACAAGCCCGCGCCCCTCGGGGCCGGGCCGACCCAATGGTGTGGAGGCACGCAGATGACGAGTGTGTTGATCGTCGAGGATGAGGAGTCGCTGGCCGATCCGCTCGCGTTCCTGCTGCGCAAGGAGGGCTTCGAGGTCACCGTGGTCGGTGACGGCCCGTCCGCGCTCGCCGAGTTCGATCGGTCCGGCGCCGATATCGTGCTGCTCGATCTCATGCTGCCCGGCATGAGCGGCACGGATGTCTGCAAGCAGTTGCGCACCCGCAGCGGCGTGCCGGTGATCATGGTGACGGCGCGCGACAGCGAGATCGACAAGGTGGTCGGGCTGGAACTCGGCGCCGACGACTATGTGACCAAGCCGTACTCGGCGCGTGAGCTCATCGCGCGCATCCGGGCCGTGCTGCGCCGCGGCGCGGGCGACGAACTGGACGGCGGCAACGAGAGCGGCGTGCTGGAGGCGGGCCCCGTCCGGATGGACGTGGACCGGCATACCGTGCTGGTGAACGGCAAGCCGGTCACCTTGCCGCTGAAGGAATTCGATCTGCTCGAATATCTGCTGCGCAATTCCGGCCGCGTGCTGACCCGCGGCCAGCTGATCGACCGCGTCTGGGGCGCCGACTACGTCGGCGACACCAAAACCCTCGACGTGCACGTCAAGCGGCTGCGGTCGAAGATCGAGGCCGACCCGGCGAAGCCGGAGCACCTGGTCACCGTGCGTGGCCTGGGCTACAAGCTCGAGGCCTAGCACCAGACGAAAAGAACGAACCCCTGTGCACGGGTGCACAGGGGTTCGTGTCGTACGTGCGGTTCAGGCGCCCTCGGCAGGCTGGCCGAGGTAGGTCCAGGTGGGGCCGACGCCGGGCACGTCGACCTTGCTCAACGTGATCCACCCGAAATCGTCTTCCTGCAGGCAGTCGTAGATGTCCGCGGTGCTCGTGCCGCGGCACGCGATGGTGCGCGCGGTGCCGTACGGGCTCATGATCACGCTCTTGCCCGCGGCCGCCGCGCCGAGCGCCTCGGGGGTGTTGGCCGGCACGAAATTCGCGGTGACATCGAAGTACTTGGCGGGGTCGCCGTTCGGCTCCGCGTTGGCGACACCGGTGAGGCAAAGCGTTGCGCCTGCGGCAACGGCCGCCATGGTCAGAACTTTCTTGGACATGACCGCACATCAAACCCTAAAGAAGTGACGAGCGCACTCCCTCCAGTTGAACGTAATGCCCACCCAGCCCGCCTCTCCGCGTCTTCAGGCCAGACTCAGATGCGCCACCGGAAACGTCGGCGGCCGGCGGCCAGGTCGGCCGGCAAGTCCGCCGGTACCCGGCGAGTTACCCATGTGCATCCGAGATCAGTTGTCGCGGTAGCGAAAACCGGATCTAGGCGGGCTGATCGGCCTGCATCCGGTCGGCGTGCACGGTCGCGGGGTGAATCGCGATGAGCCCCAGCCCTTCTCGGCGCCGGCAATGCCGGGACAGTTCCTCGTAGGCGGGCGCGCCGAGCAGTTCTTTCAGCTCCGGGCCGTAGGACTGCCAGACCGGTCGGCTGCCGACGTGCGCGTCCGGCGAGCCCGAGCAGTACCAGTCGAGGTCGGCGCCGCCCGGGCCCCAGCCGCGGCGGTCGTACTCGGTGATCGTGGTGCGCAGGATCTGCACGCCGTCGGGGCGGTCCACCCAATCCTGGGTGCGCCGGATGGGCAGCTGCCAGCACACGTCCGGCTTGACCTCCAGCGGCTCGATGCCGCGGCGCAGCGCCATGGTGTGCAGCGAACAGCCCACCCCGCCCTCGAAGCCGGGCCGGTTGAGGAAGATGCAGGCGCCGTCGAAGCGCCGGGTGCGCAACGCGGGCTCGTCCTCGAGCTCGTCGACCTCCAGATAGCCCTTCTTGGTGACCTTGCCCGCGGCGTCGGTCGCCTCGCCCATCAGCTGCCAATCCGCACGTGTGAGCATTTTCACAGCGTCCTGCAGCCGCTTGCGGTCGTCCTTGTCCGAGAGGAACGCGCCGTGCGAGCAGCAGCCGTCGTCGGGCCGATCGCCCAGGATGCCCTGACATGCCGGGGTGCCGAAGACGCACGTCCAACGCGACAGTAGCCAGGTCAGATCGGCGACGATGAGATGCTCATCGTTTGCTGGATCGACGAACTCGATCCACTCGCGCGGGAAATCCAGATCCACCTCGGGGCTCGGATCGATCTTTCCCGCAGGTCGGGGCCGGGCCGAGTCATTGGCTGATGCGCCTACCGTCACACTGCCAGACGCTAACAGTTCACCGGCTTGGCCTGAAGGGGTGGCCGACTCCAGTACCGTGTTCTTGTGCGGCTAGGGGTACTCGACGTCGGAAGCAATACCGTCCACCTGCTCGTGGTGGACGCGCACCGGGGCGGTCACCCCATGCCCATGAGCTCCACGAAAGCGACGCTACGGCTTTCGGAAAACATGGACGACGAGGGCCGGATCACCGAATCCGGCGCGCAGCGGCTGATCGCCACCGTCGCCGAATTCGCCAGCATCGCCGAGACTTCCAAGTGCGTCGAGCTGATGCCGTTCGCCACCTCGGCGCTGCGCGAAGCCACCAATTCCGAAGCGGTGCTCGGGCGTGTCCGCGCCGAGACCGGCGTCGATCTGCAGGTGCTCACCGGTGTCGACGAGGCGAGGCTGACCTTCCTCGCGGTGCGGCGCTGGTTCGGCTGGAGTGCCGGCCGCATCCTCAACCTCGACATCGGCGGCGGCTCGCTGGAAATGACGAACGGCGGCGACGAGGAACCCGATGTCGCGCTGTCGCTGCAACTCGGGGCCGGCCGGTTGACCAGAGAGTGGCTGCGCGAGGACCCGCCGGGCAAGCGCCGGGTCAACGTGCTGCGCGACTGGCTCGACGCGGAGCTCGCGCTGCCCGCGCGAAAGCTGATCGAGGCCGGAAAACCGGACCTGGCGGTGGGCACGTCGAAGACCTTCCGCTCGCTGGCCAGGCTGACCGGCGCCGCACCCTCTGCCGCGGGGCCGCGGGTGCGTCGTACACTCACCAGCTCAGGTCTGCGCCAACTGATTGCGTTCATCTCGCGAATGACGGCCGCCGACCGTGCAGAATTGGAAGGCGTAAGTTCCGATCGGTCACAGCAATTGGTGGCTGGCGCATTGATCGCGGAGGCGAGTATGCGGGCACTATCGCTGGAGTCCCTCGAGATTTGTCCGTGGGCGCTGCGGGAAGGGCTGATCCTGCGCAAACTGGATACCGACATGAACGGCGGACCCCGAGCGACAGCCATACCGGGCCCGGCGACCGACAGCGGCCGCCCGGCGCCCGGCGATGGGGTGGCGCTATCTGGGCCGATAGGAACGGTTTCGTCATGACTGAGGATTCCAAGCAGCTATCGGTCGCCGAGCTGCTGGCCCGTAACGGGCAGCAGGGCGCGTCGTCCGCGGGCGGCGGCCGACGCCGCCGCGGCGGCCGGGGCATCTCGGTGGCCGAGCTGACCGGTGACATGCCCGCCATCGGCAGCGGCCAGTCGTCGCATGCCGCACCGGACGACGCGGCCGACGAGCCGGTCTACGAGACGCCGTCGTACGAACCGCCCGCGCCGGAACCTGTCTCGTATGCGCCATCGCCGGAACCGTATTCGCCGATGTCGGGCCCGATCTCGATGTACGACCCGCTCGCCGCGTACGCCCAGCCGGAACCGCAGGACGATCCGCCGCCCGGTCGCTCGAACCGGGTGATGCCCGGCCGGGAGATGCCGTCGTCGCGGCACACGCCCGCGGCCGATCCGCTCTCGCCGAGCACGCCGGTCGGGGATCTGTACGCGCCGTCGCCCAATCCCTATGCGCCGTCGCCCAATCCGTACGCGGCCCCGCCGGCCGAAGAGTCCTCGACGCGGTCCGGTCGCCGGCGCAGGCATGCCGAGCCGGAAGAAGAGACCACCGAGGTGCGCCCGCCGCTGCGGGATCTCGGCAGGCCGGAACCGGGCGCCGCGCTGCCGGACCGGGCGGGCTCGAACGGACGGCAGCCGCCTAACGAGCGCAACGGCGTGGGCAGCGGCCGAGCCGCGCGCAGGCGTGCCGCGGAAGCCGACGAGCTCGAGGCCGGGCCGTCGACCGCCGCGTGGAACGGTTTCGCGGCCGAAGCGCCGCCCGAGCCCAGGACCACGGCACCGTGGGCGCCGACCCCCGAACCCAAGCCGGAGCTGGAACGAAGATCCAACCAGCGCAACGGCGAGCGTGCGTTACCCGCCTGGTCGGCCCGAAGACACAAACCCGCCGCGCCGGAACCCGAGGACATCGGGCCGGAGTCCGGCGGCCTGCCGACCGCCGCGTGGTCGCTGGCCAGCCAGGACCAGCAGTTGCTCTCCGGCCAGACCGTCGCGGGCGACCTGCTCCGGGACGGGGTCGAGCGAGCCGAACGCGCGGGTGCCGGTCGAGGCAAACGCGGCTCGAAGCGGGATGCCGCGTCGCACGAGGACGAGCTCGACATCTACGACGGCAAGACCGATTTCTACGAGCCGGTCGAGTTGGCCGACGCGGACGACGACGACCTCGATGACCGCGACGAACACGAGGAGCGCGCGCCGGGCCGGGCCGCCACGCGCCGCCGCTCGTCCCGCGTCGCGCGCAAGGCCGAGTTCGACGCCAACCGCCGGCAGTGGTTGATCCTGGGCGGGCAGAGCACCGGCGCGGCCGTGGCGGGCATGCTGCTGTTCAAGGGTTTCGAGCGCATGTGGGAGATGTTGCCCTGGGTGGCGCTGGCCCTGGCGATGATCGTGATCCTCGGTCTGGTCGCCCTGGTCCGGATTCTGCGCCGGACCGATGACGTGCTGAGCACGGTGATCGCGGTGGTCGTCGGCGTGTTCGTCACACTGGGACCGCTAGCCTTTCTGCTCAGTACGAACTGAGGCAGGGGAGCGGCTGTGGGCAAGATCGGGCAGGCGAACGAGACCACGGCGCGGCAGGCGTCCGAAGCCGCAGCGCGACAGGTCGCCGACACGGCTGCGCGGCACGGGGCCGATATGGCTGCGCGGCGAACGGCCGACGCCGAGGCGCGTCCGGCCGCCGGTGCCCCCGGCGAATCTGCCGGCGGTGCGGATCGCCGGCAGATCCTGGTCGGGCTGTCGACCGCCTCGGTCTATCCGCAGAACACCGAGGCCGCCTTCCGGTACGCGGCCGAAATCGGTTACGACGGTGTCGAATTGATGGTCTGGGCCGAGCCCGCCAGTCAGAGCATCGCCACCGTGCAGTCCTATGCGCGCAAGTACGACGTGCCGGTCATCGCGATTCACGCGCCGTGCCTGTTGATCTCGCAGCGGGTGTGGGGTGCGGACCCGGCCGCCAAGCTCGAACGCAGCGTGCGCACCGCGGAGGCGCTGGGCGCGCGCACCGTGGTGGTGCACCCGCCGTTCCGCTGGCAGCGCAGGTACGCGGAGAATTTCGCGGATCAGGTGGCCGAGCTCGAGGCCGGCAGCGAGGTCGTCGTCGCGGTGGAGAACATGTTTCCGATGCGCGCCGACACCCTGTTCGGGCGTGGGGCGCGCTCGGTGAAGCGCTTGGAACGCCGCGGCGGCCCCGGCATCGGGCTCACCGCGTTCAGCCCGTCCTACGATCCGACCGATACCGGTTTCGCGCACTACACCTTGGATCTCTCGCACACCGCGACCGCGGGCGCGGATCCGTTGGCGCTGGCCGCCCGGATGGGGCCGGGTCTGGCGCATCTGCATCTCGCCGACGGTCGCGGGGCCGCACACGACGAGCACCTGATTCCCGGCGAGGGCACCCAGCCGTGCGTCGAGCTGTGCGAGACGTTGGTCCGCACCGGTTTCACGGGGCAGGCGGTCGCGGAGATCAATACCCAGAACGCGCGCACCACGCAGGCGCGCGCGGCGATGTTGCATCGCACGCTGGCGTTCGCGCGCCTGCATCTCAACGGCGTGACCGCGCCGACGCCCGCGATTCACCCCTGAACCCTTGCGTCGCAACAAAATAGTCTGCGCCGCTACGAAATAATCTGCACCCCAACGAAATAGGTGCGGCATTTTTGCGCACCGCATTTTCGTGCACCCGAAATCGCCGGCGAACGGGGTGTACCGAATCCCAATGGGCGCGGCAGTGTGATGTATGCGACTGAGGGCGAACGGGAAGCCCGATCCGGTTCGTTCTACGCTGTATGAATGTCGCGGAACGGTAACCCTGCCCGCCGACGCGGTGAGTCGACGACAGGAGTGACGATGACGGCCGACCTGGATCTCACGCAGGCCACGACAACCGACGCCCCGTTCAGCCGGGTGCTCGCGCTGACCGAACTGCTCTCGACGAACCCCGACACCGGTCGCTATCTCGGCATGATCGACAAGGTCTGGACGATCGGCAAGAAGGTGCACGGCGGCACCATGGTCGCGGCCAGCGCCGCGGCCGGCCTGAAGTGGCTGCGCGCGGCCGACCCGGCGCTGGCCGATATGGCCCCGATCGCCGCCAGCTCGGACTTCCTCGGCGCGCCCGAACCGGGCGAGGTCGAATACGAGGTGCGTATCCGCAAGATCGGCCGGCAGATCTGCCTCGCCGACACCGACCTGGTGCAGAACGGGCGGACCCTGGTGCGCACCGCGCTGACGTTCAGCCGCTTGGACGACGCCGAGCCGCGCTACGCCCGCGAACACGACGACATGCCGGTCGAACCGCCCGCCGACGCCATCGGCTACGGGCCGGACTCGCCGATGAGCAGCGTCGTGCACGTCGGCCAGGGCGCCGAGCTGTACATCGACCGGGACTGGGCCCGCTTCCTCGAAGGTCAGCAGGGCGAGCCGCGGCTGCGGCTGTGGTTGCGTCCGCGTCCGGGTGACGAGCAGAACACCGAGACCGCCATGTTCATGGCGATGATGGGTGCGGACATGAGCCCGCCGGTGCCGGTGAACCTCGGCCATTTCGGCTGGGCCCCGACCGTTCAGATGGCCACCTACCTGCGGCGCAAGCCCGCCGTGGGCTGGCTGCGGATCATCGCGACCACGCACGAGGTGGGTGCGCGCATGTTCGACGAGGACCAGGTGGTGCTCGACTCGACCGGCGCCGTCGTAGCGCAGAGCAGGCAGCTGGCGCTCATCCCGCAACAGCGCTGAGTTCGCCCTCGCATAGCCTTGACTCCCATGACGAGAATTGCGGTTATCGGTGGCGGACGCATCGGGGAGGCGCTGATCGCGGGCTTACTCGAGTCCGGACGGCTGGCGAAGGACCTGGTCGTCGTCGAGCCGGTGACCGAGCGGGCCGCGCAGATCGCCGAGCAGTTCTCGGTGCGGGTGACCGATTCCGTCGCCGACGCCGCGGTCGGCGCGGACCTGCTGGTCGTCGCGGTGAAACCCGCCGACGTGGACGCCGTGATGACCGCGCTGGGCAAGGCCGCGCTCAGTGACAACGCCAGCGTCGGCAACGATCGGGACCAGATTCTGGTGTCGCTGGCGGCCGGTGTGCCGACCGCGCGCCTGGAGGCGAAGCTGCCCGCCGGGTTCCCGGTGGTCCGGGTGATGCCGAATACGCCGATGCTGGTCGGTCAGGGCATGAGCGTCATCGCGCCGGGCCGGTATGCCCGGGCCCAGCAGCTGGAACTGGTGACCGACGTGCTCGGCGCGGTCGGCAAGGTGGTGACCGTCGCGGAAGCCCAGATGGACGCGGTCACCGCGGTCTCCGGGTCGGGCCCCGCGTACTTCTTCCTGATCGTCGAGGCGATGGTGGACGCGGGCGTCGGCCTGGGCCTGACCCGCGAGGTCGCCACGGAACTGGTGGTGCAGACCATGATCGGTTCGGCGGCGCTGCTGCAGGAGTCCGAGCAGAGTGCGGCCGAGTTGCGGGCCGCGGTCACCTCGCCGGCGGGCACCACCGCGGCCGCGGTCCGCGAGCTCGAGCGCGGCGGCGTCCGTTCGGCGTTCCTGGAGGCGTTGCACGCCGCCAAGCAGCGCTCCGCCGAGCAGGGCGGCGTGAGCGACGGTCCGGCCGGCGTCGGGACCGGAGTCGGCGCCGGAGCGTGAGCCGGCGCGCCCCGCAACGCGCGACACGACGAAGAGCCGGACTCGCCGTGAGTTTGCTCCCACCGAGATCCGGACCGACGGGGCAAATCGGGCCCAGACGGCGGCGAGGCGAACGCCGCACATCCGCCGGATGACCGGTCGGATTCCGATCGGAAAAGCTTATTTCTCACTCCCGTCGCAGTAACACCACTGGTCCCGCTAAGCTTCAAGGAGCACGTGCGTGTCTGTTCCGCCGGTGGGGAAGCCGGCGGCGCGGACGTGCCGGAGGTCAATGGTGCAATGATGTCTTCGAACAAGATGTCTGCAAGTAGCTCAGGGAGTTCGAGTGGCTCCGGTCCCTCGGGCAGCCGGGGCGGATCCCGGGCACCGAGTGGTCCGGGTGCGCAGGGTCAACCCATGCTCGGCGGCACTCAATTTCTCACGGTCGCCGAGGTGGCGAGCCTGATGCGAGTGTCCAAGATGACGGTGTACCGGCTGGTGCATTCCGGTGAGCTGCCCGCGGTGCGGGTGGGTCGGTCGTTCCGGGTGCATGCCAAGGCGGTGCACGACTATCTGGAAACGTCTTACTTCGACGCGGGCTGAGACGGCTGCGGTCACACCGACGCAGGCGGTCGCCGGACGCGTTCCGGCGGCGAGCGCTCAGGCGGTTTCGAAGGTCGTTGGACGTGCCGGTACGATAGATCCTCGGTTCGTGTTCGCCCGCCGGTGGCACCGCTTCTGGGTGCCCCGAGGTATCCGGCGGCGCGGGCACTGGGCGTGAGGCTTGCCGAGCGACCGGTCAGTTGGCGCACGTGAGTAGCGTGCGCGCCGAGTAGAGAGAACGCGAGGAACAACCCTATGGGTTCTGTGATCAAGAAGCGCCGCAAGCGCATGTCGAAGAAGAAGCACCGCAAGCTGCTTCGCCGCACACGCGTGCAGCGGCGCAAACTCGGCAAGTAAAGCCCGGTGTAGCGACTGCTTGCAGGTCGCTCGAAACGATCTGCGCGTCAACTGCGAGGCCCGTCACCGAAGAGGTGGCGGGCCTTTCGGTGTTTCGGTGATTGAAGTCATCGTCAGAACCTGGTAAATCCCATCGGAACGCACAGACGCAGCGGCTACCCTAGGAGCGGGGCAAACGAAGTGGGGGCTTGTCAAGGTGGGATGCGGTGCCGGCTGGTTCTGACGTTCGGGACGGACACACACCGAAGGTGGTGTTGGTAACCGGTGCGAGCCGCTTTTTCGGCGGCAACGTGGTCGCTCGTCTCGCGCAGGATCCCGGTATCGAACGCATTCTCGCCGTCGACACCATGACCCCCAGCCGGGAACTGCAGCGCCGCATGGGCCGCGCCGAGTTCGTCCGCGCGGATATCCGAAATCCCTTGATCCGCAAGGTGGTCGACGGCAGCGCCGTGGACACGGTGGTGCACACCGCGGTGCTGGCCAAGCCGCCCGCCGGCGCGTCACGTGCGGTGATGAAGGACCTCAACGTGCTCGGCGCCATGCAGCTGCTCGCGGTGTGCCAGAAGGCGCCGACGGTGCGCCGGGTCGTGGTGCGTTCCTCGTCCGCGGTGTACGGCTGCAGCGCGAAGGACCCTGCGAAATTCGCCGAGGAAATGAGCGCGCGCACGCCGCCGAGCGGTGGCTTCGCCCGCGACATGATCGAAATCGAAGGATATGTGCGCGGATTGGCTCGGCGCCGGCCCGATATCGCGACGACAATTCTGCGATTCGCACCGATCGTCGGGCCGCGCCTGGCCGGGCGTAGTGCGCAGTATCTGCGTTCCCCGCTGACGCCGACCGTGTTCGGCCGCGACGCCAGGATGCAACTGGTGCACGAGGAGGACGCGGTCGCCGCGCTGGCGCACGCCGCGCTCGCCGGGCGCGGCGGCACCGTCAACGTGGCCGGTGACGGCGCGCTGGCGCTGTCGCAGGCGGTGCGCCGGGCCGGGCGGGTCGAGTTCCCGGTGCCGTTCGCGCTGTTCCGCAGCGCGGGGCGGATTCTGATGGGGCCGGTGATGCGCGAATTCTCCGGCGAGCAGCTCGACTATTTCCATTTCGGTTGTGGCCTGGACACCACCCGGATGCGAGCCGAACTCGGTTTCGTGCCGCGCTGGACGACCGTGCAGGCCTTCGACGACTTCATCGGGGGCGCAGCGTCGCGGCCCGTCATCGACCCCAAATGGATCGATGCCGCAGAATCCAGACTGCTCGGCCTGCTCGGGGCCGGTACGGGAGCACAGCAATGAACGACGTAGCGAAAGTCATCCAACTCCACGACATACAGGTCGAGGCCCGGCCGCGACCGCCCGCCCGGCGCTGGCCCGACCTCCCGCAGGGCGAGCCACCCGGCCAGGTGACGTCGCTGACCGAGCGGCTCGCCGCCGCCGAACCGCCTGCCCCGCAATCGCTCTCGGATCTGGTGCGGGGCGCGATCGGCAAGCAGATCGGTAAGACCGCGGAGTTCGCCCGGCGCCGGCTCACCGGCGACTACCAGGTGGACGAGTTCGGTTTCGACGAGCACCTGCTCGAGTCGGTGTTGCTGCCCGCGCTGCGGCCGATGTCGGAGCTGTGGTTCCGGGCCGAAGTCAGCGGCATGGCGAACATTCCGGAGGTGGGTGGCGCGCTGATCGTGGCCAACCACGCCGGCACCGTGCCGCTGGACGGCCTGATGCTGCAACTGGCGATCCACGATCGGCATCCGAAGCAGCGGGCGCTGCGGCTGCTGGCCGCCGACCTGATCTTCGAGACGCCGGTGCTCGGCTCGCTGGCCAGGAAGGCCGGGCACACGCTGGCCTGCCGGGAGGACGCCGAAAGGCTCCTCCGCGCAGGCGAATTGACCGGTGTCTTCCCCGAGGGCTTCAAAGGTGTCGGCAAGCAGTATGCCGACCGCTACAAGCTGCAGCGGTTCGGCCGCGGCGGTTTCGTGGCCGCGGCGGTGCGCACCGGCGTGCCGATCATCCCGTGCTCCATCGTCGGCTCCGAGGAGATCTACCCGAAGCTGGCCGACATCAAGCCGCTGGCCCGGTTGCTCGGTTTGCCGTATTTCCCGGTGACACCGCTGTTTCCGCACCTCGGCCCGCTGGGCGCGCTACCGCTGCCGTCGAAGTGGTACATCGAATTCGGCACACCCATCCCGACCACCGGCTACGAGCCGGAGGCTGCCGACGACCCGATGACCATGTTCGAGGTCACCGACCAGGTGCGCGAGACCATCCAGTCGACGCTGTACAAACTGCTCACCAAGCGCCGCAACCCGTTCACCGGGTAGCGACGGGCGCCGGGTGCGTCGCGCGCTACCCGTCGTCCCGGCGAACGCCGGGCACCAGTCGGTAAACCCCTCGGCCGCACTGGTTTCCGGCGTTCGCCGGACCGCCGGGCGCGCGGCCGACGCTCAGTGATCGCGCTTGCGCGTGACCGCCGCGGCCACCGCGCCACCGGCCGCGCCGAGCGCCAAAGCCGTTGGCACGCCGATCTTCGCGGCTTTGCGGCCGGTGCGGAAATCGCGGATCTCCCAGCCCCGGTTCTTCGCGACCTCGCGTAGGTCCGAGTCGGGGTTGATCGCGACCGCGGTGCCGACCAGCGAGAGCATCGGCACGTCGTTGTGGCTGTCGGAGTAGGCGCTACAGCGCTTGAGGTTCAACCCTTCCCGGATCGCCAGCGTGCGCACCGCGTGCGCCTTGCCGAGTCCGTGCAGGATGTCACCGACCAGGCGGCCGGTGAACTTACCGTCCACGCTCTCGGCCACCGTGCCCAGCGCACCGGTCAGCCCGAGCCGCTTGGCGATCACCTGCGCCAGCTCGACCGGCGTGGCGGTGACCAGCCACACCTGCTGGCCGGCGTCCAGGTGCATCTGCGCGAGAGCCCTTGTGCCCGGCCAGATCTTGTCGGCGATGATCTCGTCGTAGATCTCCTCGCCCAGTTCGGCCAGCTCGGCGGTGGGGCGCCCGGCGATGAACGCCAGCGCCTTCTCCTTGCCGCTGGCCATGTCGGAGCTGTTCTCCCGCCCGGTGACCCGGAACTTGACCTGCTTCCACGCCACGTCGACCAGGTCGGAGGTCTTGAAGTACTTGCGCGCGGCCAGGCCGCGGGCGAAGTGCACGATGGACGCGCCCTGCACCATCGTGTTGTCCACGTCGAAGAACGCCGCCGCGGTCAGGTCGCGCGGCACCTCGGGGCTGGTCGGATCCGGCTCCGCCGCCGCCAATTCCGCGTCGTGCAGCGAGAGCGCGGCATCGGCGCTCGCCTCACCGGCCAGGTTGGCGCGCAGCTCTTCCTCGCTCGGACCGAACGGACTGCGCGGAATACGGGCCAGTTGATCCTGCAGACCCTGGCCGATCTCGCCCAGGTTCCAGCGCGCCGGAAACTCGCCGAATCGTCCCGCGATGAATCCGGCCCTTGCCACCCTCGATCGTTCCGGCACCAGTACCTCCGCCCGTCGCGCGAACCACGTCCACAGTAACCGGGGGAGGCGACAGTCAGCGCAGGACCTGGCAGACCGATTCGGGTGTGGCGAGGGGATTTAATATCCGCCATGACCAATCCCACACATTCGGTGACCCTGTTGACCAGATCCGGCTGTGGCCTGTGCGTCACCGCGCTGGACCAGCTGCGCGTGATCTGCGCCGATTTCGGGCTCGAGCCCGCGACCGTCGACGTGGACGAGGCGGCGGCCACCGATCCCGGCCTGCGCGCGGAGTTCGGCGACCGGTTGCCGGTGGTGCTGCTCGACGGTCGTGAGCACAGCTATTTCGACGTCGACGAGGGCCGATTGCGCGCCGACCTGAGCCGCTGAGGAATAGCGATGACGGTCCTTTTCGGCCGCAGCGCTGGTCGCGGCCGAAAATGAGGCCAATTTCACCGACTTTGTGAAGGGCTGCACAAGCGGTTACGGTGGTGGCACGCGGACCCGCTCGCCGAGGCTGCGGGCCCACCGCGTACAGACACCCAGCATTGCGACACTTCGACCATGGCACCGGACCGTCCCGGGCCAGAGGTCCAGCGACGAACCGGAACCCGATCGGGCCGGAACGAGGAGCCGACGACGTGACAGAGCAGCATGAGGCGCCCGGCGGCGTCTCCGGCAGGGCTCTGCAGCGAGGCATCCCGCAAGCGACCGTGGCGCGGCTGGCGACCTATCTCCGAGTCCTTGCCACATTGGCCGACGAGGGTGTTGCCATCGTATCGAGTGAGGAACTGGCTGTCGCGGCGGGTGTCAATTCCGCGAAGCTGCGCAAGGACCTTTCCTTCCTCGGGCCCAACGGGGTACGGGGTGTCGGCTATGACGTAGCCAAGCTACGGGCCAGGATCGAGGATGTGCTCGGCCTGTCGCAGGGACACCGCGTGGTGCTCGTCGGCGCCGGGAATCTCGGCCGGGCCCTGGTCGGCTACGGCGGGTTCCAGCGGCGCGGCTTCACCGTGGTCGGCATCTTCGACAACGACATCGAGGTGATCGGTCTCCCGGTGGCGGGCCTGGTGGTGCGCGATGTCGCCGAGCTGGCCGGCGCGGTCGCCGCGCTGGAACCGACCATCGCGGTCATCACCGTGCCCGACGACGCCGCCCAGGACGCCTGCGACCGGCTGGTCGCGGCCGGGCTGGAGTCCATCCTGAGCTTCGCGCCCTGCGAGTTGCTCGCGCCCGCCTCGGTCGAGGTGCGCCGGGTCGATCTGGCGGTCGAATTGCAGATGCTCTCGTTCGAACGGGTGCGCAACGCCGACAGCGCGGCCGTCGCGGCCGTCGCCGAGCCCGAGGTGGCGCGGGCCGTCTCCGGCCGGATCGCGCACCGCTCGCCCACCCACACCTCGGCCGCTCACCCGGCACTCAAGCATTCGGCAGCCGCGCACACGGCGACCTCGCATACGGCAACGGAGCCAAAGAGCAAGGGATCGGTGGTTACTCCATGAGCGAGCGAAGCGAGCGAATCGTGATACTGCGTGCCACGCGCATGCCGAAGCCGAGCGTCAGCGAGGCGCGGGCATGAGCGTCTTGTTGGTCGGTATTTCGCACCGGAGCGCGCCCGTTTCGGTGCTGGAGAAGGTGGCGATCACCGACACCGACCGACCCAAGCTGATCGAGCGCCTGCTGGCTTCCAGTCACGTGTCCGAGGCGATGATCGTCTCCACCTGCAACCGCGTGGAGGTCTACGCGGTCGTCGACGCCTTCCACGGTGGTCTCGCCGAGGTCGGCGATCTGCTCACCAAGCATTCCGGGCTGCCGCTGCCCGATCTGACCAAGCACGCGTACGTCCGCTACAGCGAGGCCGCCGCCGAGCATCTGTTCGCGGTGGCCAGTGGGCTGGATTCGATGGTGATCGGCGAGCAGCAGGTGCTCAGCCAGATCCGCGGCGCCTACGCCTCCGCCGACGCCCAGCAGGCGGTCGGGCGGACCCTGCACGAGCTGGCCCAGCACGCGCTGCGGGTCGGCAAGCGGGTGCACTCGGAGACCGGGATCGACCGGGCCGGTGCGTCGGTGGTGTCGGTGGCGCTCGATCGCGCGCAGCAGGTGCTCGGCCCGCTGGCCGGCCGCACCGCCGTGGTCGTCGGGGCCGGCGCGATGGGCGGCCTTGCGGTGGCGCATCTCTCGCGGGCCGGCATCGGCCGGATCATCGTGGTGAACCGCACCATGGCGCGGGCGAAGCGGCTCGCCGAGACCGCGGGCACGCACGGAGTCGAGGCGGAGGCCCGCGAACTGTCCCGGCTCACCGAGGCGATGGCGGTGGCCGACGTGGTCGTCACCTGCACCGGTGCGGTCGGCCACGTGGTGACGCTGGCCGACACCCATCGGGCCCTGGCCGACCGGGAGCGCGCGGGCGAATTCGCCACGGCGGAACGGCCTTTGGTGTTCTGTGACCTCGGCCTGCCGCGTGATGTCGAGCACGCGGTGGCCGGACTGCCCGGCGTCACGGTGATCGATATCGAGACGCTGCAACGGGATCCGGCCGCGGGCGCGGCCGCCGACGACACCGCCGCGGCGCGCTCGATCGTCGCCGACGAACTCGCCAAGTACCTGACCGGTCAGCGGATGGCCGAGGTCACCCCGACCGTCGCCGCGCTGCGCCAGCGCGCCGCCGAGGTGGTGGAAGCCGAACTGCTGCGGCTGGATTCGCGGCTGCCCAGCCTGGCCGACCCGGAACGTGACGAGGTGGCGCGCACCGTGCGCCGCGTGGTGGACAAGCTGCTGCACGCCCCGACGGTGCGGGTCAAGCAGCTCGCCTCGACCCCGGGCGGCGACAGCTACGCCGAGGCGCTGCGCGAGCTGTTCGAGCTGAAACCGGGTGCGGCGCAAGCGGTTGCCGCGCCGATGGAGATCACCGCGATCGGCGAGCACGCCGGCCTGCTGCGCGCCGACGCCGATATCGCGCTGGCGGACGACTTCACCGCGAGTCACCGCGCCGACGAACAGGGGCAGACGGCATGAGCCCGCGGCCCCCGGGCACCGACGAGGTGCGCCCATGACACTCGTGCAGGAAGAGGACACCGTGACGGCAGCAAACATGCGCTCGCCGTGGCGGATCGGCACGCGCGGCAGCCTGCTCGCGCTCACCCAGGCGGGCACGATCCGCGACGAACTGGTCGCCGCGGGGCATCCGGCCGAGCTGGTGGTGATCAAGACCGCGGGCGATCTGTCCGCCGAGCCGGTGCAGCAGATCGGGGTCGGCGTCTTCACCTCCGCGCTGCGCGACGAACTCGTCGCGGGCACCATCGACATCGCGGTGCACTCGTACAAGGATCTGCCGACCGCACAGGACGAGCGTTTCACCATCGCCGCCATCCCGGCGCGCGAGGACCCGCGCGACGCACTGGTGGCGCGCGACGGTCTCGTGCTCGGTGAGCTGCCGCCGGGGGCCAAGGTCGGCACGTCCGCGCCGCGGCGCGCGTCGCAGTTGCGGGCGCTCGGTCTCGGCCTGGACATCGTGGCGCTGCGCGGCAATCTGGACACCCGGCTGCGCAAGGTCAGCGAGGGGCAGCTGGACGCGGTCGTGGTCGCCAAGGCCGGGCTCGCCCGGATCGGCAGACTCGACGCGGTCACCGAGGCGCTGGAGCCGGTACAGATGCTGCCCGCGCCCGGTCAGGGTGCGCTGGCGATCGAATGCCGCAGCGACGCCGCCGAACTCATCGAGGCGCTCGCGGCCTTCGACGACGCCGCCACCCGCGCGGCGATCACCGCGGAGCGGGCGTTGCTCGCCGAACTGGAGGCGGGATGCTCCGCACCGGTCGGCGCGCTGGCCGAGGTGGTCGAGTCGATCGACGACGACGGGCGCATCTTCGACGAGCTCTCGCTGCGCGGCTGTGCCGCCGCCGTCGACGGTTCCGACGTGCTCAGAGCGTCGGTGGTCGGCGCGCCGGAGAACGCGGAGCAGCTCGGCCGCGCGCTGGCCCGCGAACTACTGGAACTGGGCGCGCGTGAGCTGCTCAGTGTGCCCGAACCGGATGCCGGTTCATCCACCTCGGCGGTGAGTGCGCCCGCCACAGACTTCACCCAACCCAGCCCAATGGAGAACAGCCAATGAGCGCGCGAGCAACTAAGAAGCACCCCGGTCGGATCCTTTTCGTCGGGTCGGGTCCCGGTGACCCGGCGTTGCTGACGGTGCGTGCCCGCGAGGTGATCGGGCGCGCCACCCTGGCGTTCACCGACCCCGATGTGGACAAGGGCGTGCTCGCCCTGATCGGGACCGCGGTCGAGCCCGGCCCGGACGGTGAACGCCCGGTCGACGTGCGGCCCGCGCTCGGTGAACCCGCCGAGGTGGCCAAGACGCTGATCGCGGAGGCCCGCAACGGCTTCGACGTGGTCCGGGTGGTCGCCGGCGATCCGCTCACCACCGATTCGGTGATCGCCGAGGTGAACGCGGTGACCCGCTCGCACATGGTGTTCGAGGTGCTGCCCGGGCTGCCCAACGGCTCGGCCGTGCCCAGCTACGCCGGCATCGCGCTCGGCTCCGGGCACACCGAGGCGGACGTGCGCGGCGAAGTGGACTGGGCCGCGCTCGCCGCCGCGCCGGGACCGCTGGTGCTGCACGCGACCTCGGGCCACCTGGCCGAAACCGCCAGTGCCCTGGTGGAACACGGGATGGCGCCGCAGACCCCGGTCGCGGTGACCGTACGCGGCACCACCCGCCAGCAGCGCACCATCGAGGCGACCCTGGCCACGCTGAACAGCGCCGCCTCCGAGCTGGTCGGCCCGCTGGTGGTGACCATCGGCAAGGTGGTCGCGTCCCGGTCGAAGATGTCCTGGTGGGAGTCGCGCGCCCTGTACGGCTGGACCGTGCTGGTGCCGCGCACCAAGGATCAGGCGGGGGAGATGAGCGAGCGGCTCGTCACCCACGGTGCCATCCCGATGGAGGTGCCGACCATCGCGGTCGAGCCGCCGCGCAGCCCCGCCCAGATGGAGCGGGCGGTCAAGGGTCTGGTCGACGGCCGGTACCAGTGGGTGGTGTTCACCTCCACCAACGCGGTGCGCGCGGTGTGGGAGAAGTTCGCCGAATTCGGTTTGGACGCACGGGCTTTCTCCGGCGTGAAGATCGCCTGCGTCGGTGAGGCCACCGCGGACAAGGTGCGTTCGTTCGGCATCAATCCGGAACTGGTCCCCAGCGGGGAACAGTCCTCCGAGGGCCTGCTCGCCGACTTCCCGCCCTATGACGACGTTTTCGATCCGGTGAACCGGGTCCTGTTGCCGCGCGCCGATATCGCGACCGAGACGCTGGCCGAGGGGCTGCGCGACCGGGGCTGGGAAATCGACGACGTGACCGCCTACCGCACGGTGCGCGCCTCGCCGCCGCCCGCGGAGACCCGCGAGATGATCAAGACCGGTGGTTTCGACGCGGTCCTGTTCACCTCGTCCTCCACGGTCCGCAACCTGGTCGGCATCGCGGGCAAGCCGCACGCGCGCACCATCGTCGCGTGTATCGGCCCGAAGACCGCCGAGACCGCCATCGAGTTCGGTTTGCGCGTCGACGTGCAGCCCGAGGTCGCGCAGGTCGGTCCGCTGGTCGAGGCGCTCGCCGAGCACGCCGCCCGGCTCCGCGCCGAGGGCCTGCTGCCGCCGCCGCGGAAGAAGAGCCGCCGCAGCCGCTGACCCCGGCTGCTGGATCGTCACACCGCCCGAACCGAATCCGGTTCGGGCGGTGCTGTTTTCGGACGACACCGTGCTATCGACGGCACCGTTTGACCGCTGGCATGGTTTGACCGCTGGCATGGTTTGACCGCTGGCATGGTTGGACCGTCGGCGCGGCTTGGTCGCCGGCCAGGGTCGACTGACGGCGTGGCTTGACCGCCAGCGCGGGTTGACTGACGGCACCGCTTCCTGGCGCCGTTGCTCTCCTGGCAGGGTTGCATACCCGCGACACGGTCGCGTGCCGCAGGTCTGCGGGGTGGGCGAAAACCTCAGTGCCGCTTGCGGATCAGCGTGCGCACCATGGTGCAGGTGGTGTCCGACGGCGGGCGGATGCCGATCACGTCCGCGGTGTAGCGGATGCGCTTGTTGTTGGCTTCGCTCGCGTTGTACACCCCGGAATCGAGCAGCGCGATGGTCAGTCGCATCGCCTTGAGCTTCCGGTTGTGCCGGACATACCAGGACCGCGGGCGCCCCGCGGGCAGTCTCTTCTTCTCCAGCGGTGTGTAGGGACTATCGATCAGAACGGTCTTCGTCGCGGGCACAGGCTTCCCTCCCGATGCGATCGGAGGCTCGGCGAGCCCCCTCGAACACTGTTTCGATTATACCGCCGACCACCGACAAAAACCCCTGGCCGCAACGTTTTTGGCCCGTGCCCAGCACACTTGCCGCGCCCGGTTGGACGCGCGTCGCGCGGGGCCCAGCCGTCGTGTGGCAGCAAGGCACCGCGGTCGTGCGGCGGCGGGGTCTGCGGTCGTGCGGCGGCGGGTCTGCGGTCGAGCGGTAGAGGGGTCCCGCGGTCGTGCGTTAGAGGGATCAGCGGTCTTGCGGCAGAGGGGTCAGAGGTCGTGCAGGAGTTGCAGGGATTGGGGGTGGCCGAGCGCGGCGGCGCGTTCCAGCCAGCGGCGGGCTTCCTGCTGGGCCGGGGTGCGGCCGGTCGCGATCAGCGCGGCGGCGCGCAGCACGCCCGGCTCGGACAGGTCGCCCGAGAACGGGACCGATTCCTGCTCGCGCAGGTAGAGGGCAAGGCGGAACATCGAATCCGGATCGTCCGCGTCGGCGCCGCGGCGCAGCCAGTACTCGCCGCCCGCGGTGTCGCCCTGTTCGAGATACAGCCAGCCCAGGATGGCCATCGCGTCGGTGCGGCCGCGGCGGATGGCCTCGGTGAGCAGGGCGACGGCGCGCTCGACTGCGCCCCGCCGCGCCAGATACAAGCCGAGGGTGCGCATGGCGGTGGGATGCCCGGCTGCCGCGGCGCGTTCGTACCACTGCTCGGCGGACTCGGCGTCGCCGCGCCGATTCGCGACGACGCCCATATTGCACAGCGCCTCCGGTGAACCGTCCTCGGCCGCGGGCCGCAGCCACCGCTCGGCCTCGTCGATCTGGCCGCGTTCCAGATGCACCAGCCCGAGTTGCACGTCCGCGCCCACGCAACCCGCCGCGACCGCGGCCTCCAGCCAGTGCACCGCCTCCGCGATCCGGCCGTGCGTACCGCACAGCAACCCGAGGTCGGCCATCGCGGTCCCGCTGCCGCGCTCGGCGGCGCGCCGGAACCACCGCTCGGCACCCGCGAGATCGCTCGCGTCGCGCAGCAACTGCGCGAGCTGTTCCATCGCGCCGATATCGCCGCGTTCGGCGATCGCCCGCAACGCGTCCAGCCTGCGTTCGCGAGCGGTCGGCACGGGGTCCGGCCGCGGGTCGAGGAACAGCGGGAGCGCCCCGGTATCCACCGGATACGCGTCGTCGGGGAGTTCACCGCGTTCGCGCCGGGCGATGGATTCGCTCCATGCGGCGAACCGGTCGTCGTCGGGGCCGATCTCGACCATCCCGTGCGCGATGGTCCCGTCCGGCTGCTTGCCGTGCCACGGAATCAGCAGCCGCCCGTCGGGCAGTCGCCGCGCTCCCGGCGGGGGCTGCTCCTGCGGGCCTGCGTCGGGAGTCATCGCGGACCTTTCAGGCCGAATCGGAGGTGCCGTGCCGGTAGCCGTTGGCTTCGGCGTAGCCGGCGAGTTGGGAGTCGTAGCTGCTGAGGCTGTCCAGCAGCCAGGTGTCTCCAGTGTCCTTCACTACCACTATCGGCCCTTTGACGCCGGGCGTGAGCACCGGCGTCGAGCCGTCGGTGTACCAGGACGTGGTGGACCAGGGAAACACGAACGCCCAGCCCACATCGGAGACGTGTCCCTGCGGCGCGAGCTGGAACGGGTCGGCGGGTGTGGCGAAGCGTGCGCTGTGCTGGGCGAGCAGGTGCCGGGCGCTGTTGCGCGCGACGCGGATGTCGAGCGGACCGGTCGCGGTGTTCGGGAACGGCAGGTTCGCGTCCGGCAGGGCGCTGAGCTGTCGCCCGCCCGCCACCGAGACGTGACACGGCCTGCTCTGCAGGCGCAGGAAGATGGTGTGCGCGGTATCGGAGAAACGCAGCTGCGCGGTGGCGTCCTCGGTGTGCCCGACCAGATGCCTGCCCTGACTCTGTACCCATTCGCGCTCGTCCGGCCGCATGCCCAGGTCGACGAAGGCCGCGCGGGCCACCGTCATGAGGTCGGCTTCGGCTGACTGCCGGGCGATCAGCTCGACCCGGAAGATCTGCCTGCTGCCGTCCACGGCCCGCCACGCGCGCAGCGTCGTCCGGGGTGGCGCCAGTCCGCCGGTGAGCACCGGCCACCAGTCCGCGAGCAGTACCGCCACCCACGATTCGAAGTCGGCGGCTCGGGCCAGCGAGATTTCGGTGTGCGATTCGGTCATGAAGTCCCCCAGGGGGTCTCGCCCTCCTGTCGGAGTATGCGCCATCGATCCGGGGCAGCGGTGTGATTTCGAGCACCGTGGCAGCCGAAGACCAGCCGGGTTCCAATTCACCCCGTGCTCGCGGGAAACCGGCAGCTCCGCGGCGGCCGGGCCCGTGGGTGCGCGCCGGGCGCTCGCGACACCGTCCGGCGCCGGGCGTATGGTGCGGATATGACCGGAATGGACCGCCCACGGCGGTTGCGCCGTACCCCCGCCCTGCGTCGACTCGTGGCCGAAACCACACTGGAGCCACGGCAATTGGTGTTGCCGATGTTCGTGGCCGACGGCCTGGAAGAGCCGCGGGAAATCAGTTCCATGCCGGGGGTCGTGCAGCATTCGATGGACTCGCTGCGCAAGGCCGCCGTCGAGGCGGTGACCGCGGGCGTCGGCGGGCTCATGCTGTTCGGCATCCCGCGCCCGGAGGACAAGGACGCCACCGGCAGCCAGGCCAGTGATCCGGACGGCATTCTGAACCGCGGTCTGCGGGCGCTGTCCGACGAGGTCGGCTCGGCCACCGTGCTCATGGCCGACACCTGTCTCGACGAGTTCACCGACCACGGGCACTGCGGTGTGGTCGCCGCCGACGGATCCGTGGACAACGACGCCACCCTGCACCGCTACGTCGAGATGGCGCTGGCCCAGGCCGCCGCCGGCGCCGATCTGCTCGGCACCAGCGGCATGATGGACGGCCAGGTCGGCGCGATCCGCCGCGGCCTGGACGCGGTGGGCCGCACCGATACCGGCATCCTGGCCTACGCCGCCAAGTACGCCTCGGCGTTCTACGGCCCGTTCCGTGAGGCCGTCGCCTCCTCGCTGGAGGGCGACCGGCGCACCTACCAGCAGGACCCGGCGAACCGCCGCGAAGCGATCCGGGAACTGGACCTCGACCTCGCCGAGGGCGCGGACCTGGTGATGGTGAAGCCGGCCATGTCGTACCTGGACATCCTGCGCGACGTCGCCGACCATTCGCCGGTGCCGGTCGCCGCCTACCAGATCTCCGGCGAGTACGCGATGATCACCGCCGCCGCCGAGCGGGGCTGGATCGACCGCCGCGGCGCCGTGCTCGAATCGCTCATGGGCATCCGCCGGGCCGGTGCGGACATCGTGCTCACCTACTGGGCGACCGAGGCCGCACACTGGTTGTCGTGAACAACCTGCCGAGACCGATCGGCGCGCCGTACCCGCCCGCGCCGCCGCCGATGCCGACGGATGTGGGTACCGCCCGGCAATTGTGGTGGGGCGTGGTCGGATTCGGTGTCGTCCAGCTGGTCGCGATGGTGCTCGACGGGTTCGCGCAGCGGCACAGCTTCGCCAAGCAGATCTTCGATCAGGCCAAGGAAAAGGACCCGCAGGTCACCATGGCCAGCGTCGAGCTGATGGTGGCGCTGGTCTTCGTGGTCCTGGTGGTGCTCGGGCTCGCGGTCGCCGGGGTGGCGCTGCTGATCGTGCACCAGTTCGCCCGCGGCAAGCTCTGGGCGCGCACGCTGCTGACCATCGCGGGGGTCTGGCTCATCGTGGTCGGCGTCGGCGCGCTGTTCGCGTTCAACTCGGTGACGGGGGCCGCCTCGCTGGTCGCCGGCGGTGCCGCGATCGTCCAGGCGGTGCTCGCGGGCGGCGCCGTCTACCTGGCCCACCGGCCGGAAGCCACCGCGTATTTCCTGGTGAGCCGACGGTGAACGACCGCTACCCGAATTTGTCGGGGCCAGGCCGGCATGTATCGTGAGGGTTGTCACAGTGGACATGGGAACCGGTAGTTGGCTGTCAAGCGTTGTCGTGCGTTGCAGATGGCTCCGGGGAATCGGAGGCATCAATGCGAGTGGTGATCCAACAGCCGCAGAGCATTCGGCGCGAGCTGGCCGTGTTGAGCCTGCTGGTCCTGTTCGGGGTGGTCACCGTCGCCGTGCTGCTGCTGCCCGGCCTCACTCGCTGATCCTGTCCTCTCCCTTGACCGTTCGCGGTGCCTGTTCGGTTCGACGCGCCCTGGTGGGCGTCGCATGACCCCCACGCACGACGACGCGAATGTCCTGTTCGCCGAGCCGGGTGCGCGCTGGCGGACCACCGCCTACGGGCCGATTCTGTGCCTGATCATCCTGATCCTGGAGCTGGCGACCGGTAGCGCCGTGCACTGGTTCGCGCTGCTCTTCTGTGGCTCGCTGATCGCGGGTTTCGTTGTGCTGCAAGTGATCGCAGGGCGCCGCCACGTCAGTGTCGAGCTCACCGGCACCGCGCTGCGGCAGGGCACGGAAACCTTGCCGCTCAGCGCCGTCGCCGCGGTGCTGCCCGAACGCGACGAGGACGCGTGGGACGACGAGGACTGGGAATCCGCGCGGGCGCTCGGCGAGCTGAGCGGCGTACCGCGCCGGCGCACCGCCATCGGCCTGCGCCTGGCCGACGGTGGATTCGTGCAAGCATGGGCCAAGGATCACCGGGCGCTGCGGGCCGCGCTCGGCACGGCCCTCGGCCAGTCGGCCGAGGACGCCATCGGCCGGCCCGCCGAGACGGCCCTCGGCGCACCCGCCGACGATGCCGCCGCGCCGGATCCCGGGCCCGACACACCAGGCACCGAGAACGAACCCAGCGAGAACGGAGCGGACCGATGAAGGGTTGGATCGCGGTGGTCGCCGGGGAGATCGGTTTGGCCGTGCTCGTGCTCGTCGCCGGGGTGGCCAGCTGGCGCAACGGCATTCGGACCACCACGTTCGCCGCGCTCGATCCGGCGCCGGAATTCGTCGCGACGCGCTATGTGGGGCCGTGGCTGTTGCTCGCCGCGGTGCTCGGCGCCGTCGCGGGGCTGCTCGTCATCGACGCGGTCACCCGGACGGTGCGGCGGCGCCGGGCGCGCTGAACTCGGCCGCGCCGGCCGTTTCGTTTCCCGATTCGCGGGAACATCCGACCCATGAAACCCACAGTCCCCGTCAAGCGCACGCTCTTCGGCGTCGCGGCCGCCGGTCTGATCGGCACGGCAACCGTGGTCACGGCCGCGGCGGCGCCCGCCGAGGTTTCCGCCGCCGGGCCCGTCGCGCCGCCGCCCGCCCTCGTCCAATCCCCGCCCGCGCCACTGCTGCACGCGCTGCCCGCGCCGCTGGCCTGCCTCGCGACCACCGGTTCGGCGCTGTTCTGCCTCGGGATCACCTAGGGGGCCGGCTAGCGTCGCTGTCCAGGGTGGGCCACAATGCCGCTGCGGCCGTTAGGATTTCGGCTGTCATTCGGACGTGCCAATCAAGAGGACAGGGTTTGATGAACCGGCTTGCTGTGAAAGTCTGTGCCGCACTGGCGTTTGCCACCGCGATCGGGATCGGCGCCGCGCCCGCGGGCGCGAACACCGGCCTGCCGCTGGAGCCCGCGGCGGTGACCGCGGGCGCGGTCGACGCGCCGGTGCTCGTGCCGGACTCCGGTTCCGCGGGCCCGTACAACTCGTTCATGTGCTTCCTGCACACGATCGTCCCGCAGGCGCCGTGCATGTACGCCTGAGCCGGTCCGGCTAGCCCGGCGCTAGCCCCAGTTCTGGTAGATGTCGAGCACGCGGCCGTTGCGGGTGCCGGGCGCGTTCAGGAACAGGGTGATCGTCCCGTCGGGACGATCGGCCGCCTCCATGATCGCCTGCCGCAGCGACGCGTGCACGCCACCGTTCTCGTCCTTGTAGATCCCGGTATCGGGCTTCAGGCCGACGCCGATCCGGTTGAGCGGCACCACCATGCTGACCAGCGCCGGGATCGGGCCGCCCGCGACGGTCCGGGTTTCCTCATGACTCAGTTGCAGCCCCAGCCGATCGGGCTGCGCGACCGGCTCGGCCGCCTGCGCGGAACCCGCGCCGAGCACGATCCCCGCGCCTGCGAGCGCCGTGGACACCGCAGCACTGAACATGGCAAACCGCATGAAAACCCTCTCGGCCGATGATTGTTGACGCCCGAGATTACGGGTCGGCAATCTGCCGGCCATCGAATACGGCGTAAATGTTGTTCCGGCGTGTTGCGGTGTGCATCACCACCACCGCCCCCTGTCGTCGCCCCCGTCCGAGCGGGCTGCGACACTGGAGGTCGTGAGTTCTTCTCCGCGCGTGACCAGCGCATCGGTGCCGGTTTCCGCTCAGCTCTTCGACCGGGCTTGTTCGGTGATTCCGGGTGGGGTCAATTCCCCGGTGCGCGCCTTCAACTCGGTCGGCGGCACACCGCGATTCATCGCGTCCGCCAACGGTTACACCCTGCTCGACGCCGACGGCAACGAGTACGTCGACCTGGTGTGTTCCTGGGGCCCGATGATTCTCGGCCACGCGCATCCCGAGGTGGTCGACGCGGTGCGGCGTGCCGCGGTCGGCGGCCTGTCGTTCGGCGCGCCCACCGAGGCGGAGATCGAACTGGCCGAGGCCATCGCCGCGCGGGTGGGTCCGGTGGATCGGGTCCGCCTGGTGAACTCCGGCACCGAGGCGACGATGAGCGCGGTGCGCCTGGCGCGCGGCTACACCGGACGCGCCAAGATCATCAAGTTCTCCGGTTGCTATCACGGGCATGTCGACGCGTTGCTCGCCGACGCGGGGTCCGGCGTGGCGACCCTCGGGCTACCGACCTCCCCCGGGGTCACCGGCGCCCAGGCGGCCGACACCCTCGTGCTGCCGTACAACGATCTGGAGGCCGTCGCCGCCGCCTTCGCCGCGCATCCCGGCTCGATCGCCTGTGTGATCACCGAGGCCGCCGCGGGCAACATGGGCACCGTCGCGCCGCAGCCCGGTTTCAACGCGGGCCTGCGCCGGCTCACCGCCGAGCACGGCGCGCTGCTCATCATGGACGAGGTGATGACCGGCTTCCGGGTGAGCAAGGCGGGGTGGTTCGGGCGCGAGGGCGTCGTCGCCGACCTCTACACCTTCGGCAAAGTGATGAGCGGCGGCCTGCCCGCCGCCGCGTTCGGCGGCCGCGCCGAGATCATGAATCACCTGGCCCCGCTCGGCCCGGTCTATCAGGCGGGCACGCTGTCCGGGAACCCGGTCGCGGTCGCCGCCGGGCTCGCCACGCTGCGCGCGGCCGACGACGCGGTGTACGCGGCGCTGGACCGTAACGCCCAACGGCTCGGCGCGCTCTTCGGTGAGGCGCTGGGTGCGGCCGGGGTCGAGCACCGGGTGCAGTTCGCGGGCAATATGGTGAGCGTGTTCTTCACCGAACGCCCGGTCACCGACTACGCCGCCGCCAAGGCGAGCCAGACCTGGCGCTACCCCGCGTTCTTCCACGCCCTGCTGGACGGTGGCGTGTACGCGCCGCCGAGCGCGTTCGAGACCTGGTTCGTCTCCGCGGCACTCGACGAGGACGCGTTCGACCGTATCGCCGCAGCCCTGCCCGCCGCCGCACACGCGGCCGCGGCCGCCACTCCCGAAGGATCCCGCGCGTGAGCCCCGATCACGATCAGCCCGACGCCGACAAGCGCGAGCTAGAGCAGCCCACCGAAGCCGCAGGCCCGGCCGAGACGCCGGTTGCCGACGTCGCGGGTGGCGACCCCGGGGTGGAACTCGCCGGGCTCGGCGCGGCGCCGGTGACCGCTGCCGCCGCCGCGTCTGCCGTGGCAGGGTCGGACGCCGCGGACTCCGACGAGGCCGGCTCCGTCGCCGGGCTGGGGGTCGCCCCGGTCACCGATTCCGACGCAGCCGATTCGACGGTCATCGACGCGGGCGCGCAGTTCGCCGCCGCCGCGTCCGGCGGCGTGGAGCCGACTCCTCGGCTCGACGAAAAGGACAGTGCGGCTTCGAGTTCCGAGGCCAAGAAGCCCTTGGCGGCCGCCTTCCAGCACGGCACCGAGCCGGTCGAGACGATCGTGCACGTGCTGCGCCACGGCGAGGTGCACAACCCGAACGGGATCCTCTACGGCCGGCTGCCCGGTTTCAGCCTCTCGGTGGCGGGCCGCTCGCAGGCCGGCGCCGTCGCGCGCACGCTGGCCGACCACGACATCGCGGTGGTCATCGCGTCGCCGCTGCAGCGCGCGCAGGAGACCGCGGAACCCATTGCCGCGCAACACCACCTGATCGTGCGCACGGACGAGAACCTGATCGAGGCGGGCAACACGTTCGAGGGCCTGCGGGTCTCGGTCGGTGACGGCGCGCTGCGCAAACCGCGGCACTGGTGGAAGCTGCGCGACCCGTTCACCCCGTCCTGGGGCGAGCCGTACCTGCAGATCGCGCACCGGATGCTGGCCGCGGTGAACAAGGCGCGGGTGGAGGCGGCCGGGCGCGAAGCCGTGCTCGTCTCGCACCAGCTGCCGGTCTGGACGCTGCGCCGCTTCCTGCAGGGCCAGCGGCTCTGGCACGACCCGCGGGTGCGGCAGTGCTCGCTCGCCTCGCTGACGTCGCTGGTCTACCAGGGCGACACGCTCGTCGATATCGTCTACTCCGAGCCCGCCGGTGGTTCGGACCCCGCGGTACACGGCGCATGATCTCGTCCGCCGCGTTCGCCACCCCGCCTGCCCGCTCGGTCCGGCGGGTGGTTCCCGTCCTCCTCGCGTGCCTGGCTTTGATCGCCGGGGTCGCGGGTTGCGCCGGCGGTACGGACGCGGTGGCCTCGGGCGGCACCTTCGAATTCGTCTCGCCGGGCGGCAAGACCGAGATCTTCTACGATCCGCCCAGCGCGCGCGGCACCATCGGCCCGCTGTCCGGGCCCGACCTGATGACTGCGGGCAAGACCGTCTCGGTCGCCGATTTCGCGGGCAAGGTCGTGGTGCTCAACCTGTGGGGACAGTGGTGCGGACCCTGCCGCGCCGAAGCCCCCGCGCTCGAAAAGGTTTATGAGGCAACGAAAGACAGCGGCGTTGCCTTCCTCGGTATCAATGTCCGGGACCCGCAGCAGGACAAGGCGCAGGACTTCGTGGTCGACAACAAGGTCGGCTACCCGTCCATCTACGACCCGTCCATGCGTACGCTGCTCGCGCTCGGCGGGAACTTCCCGACCAGCGTCATCCCCACCACCCTCGTCTTGGATCGTCAGCACCGCGTCGCCGCGGTGTTCCTGCGCTCGTTGCTGGCCGACGATCTGCAACCGATCGTTCAAAAAATCGCCTCGGAGGAAGCACAGTGAATCGCGATCGCCGCACCCGTACCCTGCGTGCCTGTCGACCCCGGCAGGGGGCTCGCCGCATCGGCGGCGCCTGGGCCGTGGACGACCGGTGGAAGGGCATCGCCACCGTGCCGCGCAGCGTGGCCGCGGACTCGTTGCTCGACTTCGGCGTGCTGTTCGGCGCGACCGAGGGACCGCGTGAACCGCGCATCGTGGTGCGCGGCGACGAAGAGCCGGTCGAGCAGACACCGGATGGTGAAAACGGGTGAATCGCGCGTCTAGCCCGGTGGCGCGGTGATGGTGCTGGCCGCCGTGGGTGATTCGTTCCAGCAGACCGCGGCGACCGGGCCGTTGCTGCTGGCACTCGGCGCCTGCCTGCTGGCCGGCCTGGTGTCGTTCGCGTCGCCGTGCGTCGTGCCGCTGGTGCCCGGGTACCTGTCCTACCTGGCCGGGCTGGTCGGCGCCGAGGCGCCGCCCGCGACGGTCGCGCAAGCTCAAGGGGCGCAAGGCGGTTCGGTCGCGGTCGAAAAGCCCGCGCGCAGCGGGCGGATGCGGGTCGCGGGCGCGGCCGGGCTGTTCGTCGCGGGCTTCACCGTGGTGTTCGTGCTCGCCACCGCCACGGTTTTCGGCGTCATCCAGACACTCAACGTCAATCGTGAACTGCTGCAACGGATCGGCGGTGTGGTCACCATCCTGATGGGGCTGGTCTTCATCGGCCTGGTCCCCGCGCTGCAGCGCGACACCAGGATGCAACCGCGCCGGCTCACCAGCATCGCGGGCGCCCCGCTGCTCGGCGGCGTCTTCGCGCTCGGCTGGACGCCGTGCCTGGGCCCCACGCTGTCCGGCGTGATGGCGGTCGCCGCGGGTACCGACGGCACCACCGCGGTGCGCGGGGTGGCGCTGATCGTCGCCTACTGCCTCGGCCTCGGGCTGCCGTTCGTGATCCTCGCCTTCGGTTCGGCCAGCGCGCTGCGCGGCGTCGGCTGGTTGCGGCGCAATTCGCGCACCATCCAGGTCGTCGGCGGACTGCTGCTGGTCGCGGTGGGCGCGGCCCTGGTCACCGGGATCTGGGACCAGTTCGTCGGCTGGGTGCGCGACGCCTTCGTCTCCGAGGTGACGCTGCCGATATGAGCACGAACAGCATTGATTCGAGGACGGAAAGCGATCGAGTGACGGGCGAACCGGCGACCGGACAGCGGCCGCCGCGGCAATCGCTGCCCGGGCGCGCGCTGGCGTTCGTGCGCAACACCTGGCGCGGCCTGACCAGCATGCGCACCGCGCTGGTGCTGCTGTTCCTGCTCGCGCTTGCCGCGATCCCCGGCGCCCTGCTGCCGCAGCGCAGCCTGAACGAGCAGAAGGTCGCCCAGTACATCGCCGACCGGCCGACGCTCGGACCGTGGATGGACCGGTTCGAGTTGTTCGACGTGTTCGGCAGCTTCTGGTTCACGGCCATCTATGTGCTGCTGTTCATTTCGCTGGTCGGCTGCATCCTGCCGCGCTGCTTCGACCACTACCGCGCGCTGCGCACCCCGCCGGTGCGCGCGCCGCGCAATCTGACCCGGCTGCCGCACCACTACTCCGGCACCGCCGAGCAGACGCCCGACGAGGTGGTCGCGCAGGTGCGCGCCGGATTGCGCGGTTGGCGCACCGAGGTCCGGCCCGGCGCCAAGGACGGCGAGATCACGCTCTCCGCGGAGAAGGGCTACACCCGCGAGCTCGGTAACCTGGTCTTCCACCTCGCGCTGGTCGGACTGCTCGTCGCCATCGCGGTCGGCAAGTTGTTCGGCTACGAGGGCAACGTCATCGTCGTCGCGAACGACGGCCCCGGTTTCTGCACCACCTCGCCCGCCGTGTTCGACTCGTTCAAAGCGGGCAACGTCAACGACGGCACCGGCATGACGCCGATCTGCGTGCGGGTCAAGGACTTCAAGGCCGACTACCTGGCCAACGGCCAGGCGGAGATGTTCACCTCGAACATCGAATACCAGGCCGAGGGTGATCTGCAGACCAACACCTGGCGGTCCACCCGCATCCAGGTGAACCATCCGCTGCGGGTCGCGGGCGACCGGATCTACCTGCAGGGCCACGGCTACGCGCCGAAATTCACCGTCACCTTCCCGAACGGGCAGACCCGCACCGAATCGATCCAGTGGCGTCCGGACGACGTGATGACCTTCCTGTCCAGCGGGGTGCTGCGGATCGACCCGCCGGGCGGCATGTACGCCACCGACGAGGAACGCCGCAAGAACCAGATCGCCATCGAAGGGCTGTTCGCGCCGACCGCGCTGTTCCACGGCAGCCTGATGACCTCGTCGTTCCCCGCGATGAACGATCCGGCCGTCGCGGTCGACATCTACCGCGGCGACACCGGCCTGGACACCGGCAAGCCGCAGTCGCTGTTCGCGCTCGACACCGAACAGGTCAAACAGGGCCGGTTGACCAAAGAAGCCAGGGTGAACCTGCGTCCCGGCGAGTCGACCAGCCTGCCCAACGGCACCAAGGTGACCTTCGACGGGGCGCAGGAGTTCGCGAACCTGCAGGTGTCGCACGATCCGGCGCAGCAGTGGGTGCTGGTGAGCGCGGTGATCATGATGCTCGGCCTGCTGGTCTCGCTGCTGGTGAAGCGGCGGCGGATCTGGGTCCGGGTCTACCCGGCCGAGAGCGCAGCCGGTACCTTGGACAAACGACGCACTGTAGTAGAGATGGGCGGGCTGGCTCGGACCGATCAAGCGGGCTGGGGCGGCGAGTTCGATCAGCTGCGTGCGCGCCTGCTGGACGGTCCGTCCGACGCGAAGACCACGGGAGACTAGAGATGCCGATCAACGAGACCATCGCGCGCTACAGCGATTTCTCGTTCAAGACCGCGATCGTGGTCTACGCGCTGGTGCTCGTGCTGCTCATCTGGCAGTACGCCACCGCGCGCAGCCGTCAGGTCGCCGAGCGCGAACTCGTGGCCGTCGGTGGTCCCGCCGTCGATCCCACCGCACCCGGCCGGATCACCGCCCCGCCCGCGAAGACGCTGTCCGAGCGGCTCGGCAACACGGCGTTCTCCGTGCTCGTCGTCGCGATCGTCTTGCATATCGCCTCGATCGTGTTGCGCGGCTTCGCCACCCACCGTTTCCCGCTCGGCAACATGTACGAGTTCGTCACCATGGCGACGGCCGCCGCCATCGTCGTGGGTGTGCTGTTCCTGCGCGAGCCGCGGTATCGGGCGATGTGGGTGTTCCTGCTCGTCCCGGTGCTGATCCTGCTGTTCCTCGCCGGCACCGTCCTCTACGCCGACGCCGCCCCGGTGGTGCCCGCGCTGAAATCGTTCTGGCTGCCCGTGCACGTCACCATCGTCAGCATCGGCAGCGGTGTCTTCCTGTTCGCCGGCGTCGCCAGCCTGCTGTTCCTGTTCCGCCTGCGGCAGCCCGACGGCGCCGAGTCCACCGGCTTCCTCGGCGCCATCGCCCGTCGCCTCCCCGACGCCCGCACCCTGGACCGGCTCGCCTACAAAACCACCATCATCGGCTTCCCCCTCTTCGGTGCCGGCGTCATCCTCGGCGCCATCTGGGCCGAAGCCGCCTGGGGCCGCTTCTGGGGCTGGGACCCCAAGGAAACTTGCTCCTTCATCGCCTGGGTCCTCTACGCCGCCTACCTGCACGCCCGCGCCACCTCCGGCTGGCGCGACACCAAAGCCGCCTGGATCAACGTAGCCGCCTTCATAGCCATGCTCTTCAACCTCTTCATCATCAACATGGTGATCAGCGGCCTGCACAGCTACGCCGGGCTGAACTAATCGGCGTCTAACCGCACGTCCGACCCGTCTTCCGCATCGGAGGTCCCTGGCTCGTCGGCATTCGTACGCAGTAAGTACGCAGTGGACCAACAGCGACGGCCCTGACTTGCCGTGTGGCGCACCGGGGTTCGGTGTAGGCAGTCTGTGATGCCTGTGGGGTGGCCCTACGGTGTGGGCGGGCAGATGGGGCGGGTGAGCGTTTGGGATATGGGGTTGAGGGTCTTGGGCATTGGGGCGCTCGGGGGTGGGGCATAGGTTGTTTCTGGTAACGGAAACAAGGGCGTTGGGTGGCGCTCGCTAGTGGATGGGAAGAGCTGTGGCGCTTGCGATTGGTGTTATTTTGCCGACTTCTACGCCGGATCCGGGGCAGCCGATTTTGGGGGATGTGCGGGGGAGTGCTCGGCTGGCGGAGGGGCTCGGGCTCGAATCTGTCTGGTCTACGGATCATTTGGTGGCGAGTGCGCCGATGTTGGACAGCACGGTGGTGTTGGCGACTGCGGCGGCGGTGACGGAGCGGATCAAGGTGGGGTACAACGTGATGCTGCTGGCGTTGCGGCCGACGGCGTGGGCGGCGAAGCAGGTCAGTAGTTTGCAGTTCGTTTCGGGCGACCGGCTGTTGCTGGGCGTGGGGACCGGGAATCCGGCGCATGGTGATATCGGTTGGCGCGCTGCCGGTTTCGAGTTCGCCGATCGTGGGCGGCGCACGGACGAGGCGCTGCGGGTGCTGCCCGCGTTGATCGCCGGCGAGCCCGCGGCGATCAACGGCGTCGAAGCAACGCTGTCGCCCGGTTCGGTCGTCCCACCGATTCTGGTGGCAGGCAACGGGTCTCGTGCACGCCGCCGGGCGGCGGAATTCGCGGACGGCTGGATCACGCTGCGCCCCGATGTCGCCGATCTACCCCGGGAAATATCCGAGTTGGCCGCACTCGCCGAAGAATTCGGCAAACCAGCACCGAAAGTCACTGTCGTGGCCCCGGATCTACCCGCCGACCTCGCCGCTGCCACCGGCCACCTCGCCGCTCACGCCGCGGCTGGCGTCGACCGCGTCATCCTCGCCCCCACCGGCCCGGATTGGCAGCGAGACTACGAATTCGCCGCCGAACTCCACGCCGCTCTGTGAGGCGGCGGCACCTGCCGAGTACGCTTCCACCCGCTCGCGCGACACCACACCTGTCTCCGCGGTGTGGAACATTCCGCAAGCGTTCCTGGGCAACTGGCGGGGTGCAGCCGAGGACGGGCAGCGGGTGTTCGATCTCGAGGTGACCATCAAACCGGGCAAGAATTCCGAGGAACTGGTTCTCGTCACGCAGACCGAGCGCATTTCCGGCAACCGGTGCGAAACCATCGATCGCGTCATCACCGTCGACGAAACCGAGCTGACGCCGGCGGCTCGTCCGGTCGGCGGCGCGGACTGCGCGGCGGTCGAAGGCAGGTCGGTCGTCCGCCTCCGAACTGACGGCTCCCTCACATACACCGGCCCTGTTCGTACAGTCACTCTTTACCGGGCATAGAAAATTCACGAGTAGTCGCGAAAGGTCATCAGGAACCCCGCCAACGCGACCACGAGCAACGCGAGATACGCGGCGACCCGTAGCGCGACCCACGGGAGGTCGGCCACCCACAACCCGCTGATCATGGCCGCGAGCATCATCACCATGCCGTAGAACGGCGTCCGCTGCGGATGATCGCCCATGCGCCGGGCTTACCCGCCGAAGCGCGACCACACCCCTTGACGAAAGGACGTGGCGCACATCACGGTCTAAGCGGCGTGCCGTTCGGGAAGAGGCCGTGTCTTGTCTACATGCGAGGCGCTGATCCGGCGCTCGACGGCTCGATGGGACGGACTCTTGGAATCCGAATACTTCACCTATCTCCCGGCGGCGGTTGTGAATGCGGACGGGAATCTGGTCAGTCAATTGAACGACACGGCGCTGCGCAGGCTGGCACGGACCGCGGCAGGGCTGTCGGTGGAGGCTCAACAGTATCTGACGATGCTCGCGAACCAGCTCCGCGACAGCGAGGGGCTGCCGGGGCTGGACGTCATCGACGGGTGAGTTGTTCAGGCGCGACGGGTATTCGGCGCGAACGCTCAGCGTTCGTTGCCGCCGGAATCGCCGTCGCGATGCTGGCGGGAGAGCCGCCAGAGGAATTCCGGATCGTCGTCCGGGCCCATGATGCGTTTACGCGGTGAACGCGCGGGAGCGCTCGGGGTCGACCCGGCGGACTTCTCCGGGCCGAACGCTTTCCAGCACAACACCGCGACTGCCACGACCGCGATGAGTGCCAACAGGTACGTCACGTCGCTCACCTCCTGTTTACGAGGGTAGTCCCGCGCGTAGCTCCCGCACACCGCAGACGTGAAATCGCCTGCCACGGGTGGGCGCGGGCCCCGGCACGATGGGCCCGCGCAGCCCGAGTCAGCGCGAGGTCGCCTCGGTGGTGAGCGACTTGAGCAGCTGCATCACTTCTGATTCACGGAACCGGCGATGCCCGCCCGGTGTGCGCAACGACCCGAGTCGACCGGCATGCGCCCAGCGCGTGACCGTCTTCGGATCGACGTGGAACATGGCAGCAACCTGCCCTGGCGTCAGCAGGGTGTCCTGGCCGCCGACGGTGATCGCACTCATAGCAAACCTCTCCGTTCTCGACAGTTCCCTCATCAGATGGCGACATCGTTGCACTGAAACCCCTAGGTACTCGAACCACCTACTGTTGGTAAAGGGGAAGTAATAGACAAAACGGATACGCGTTCGACCTCGGCGCGAGGCGCGGCCCGAGGGCGGGCAACAGCTTCGCATAGGCTGAGCGACGTGAGTGACGCAACTCCACCGGATGGTGCTCCAGGACAGCAAACCGCTGGCGCGGGTCGTCGGCTCGCCCGCAACCTCGGCCTGTACACGCTGGCCCGGCTGGCGCTGGTCGTGGTGATCACGGTGCTGATCGTGCTGGTGGCCCAGCTGGTGTCGGTGGACATCCCGCTGGTCGTCGCCGCGCTGTTCGCGCTGATCATCGCTATGCCGCTCTCGCTGATGCTGTTCAAGCGGTTGCGCGTGCGGGTGAACGAGGACATCGCCGTGGTGGACGAGCGTCGCCGCCACGACAAGGCCCAACTGCGGGCTCGGTTGCGCGGCGAGGCGCCTGAGGACGGCGCCCCGTGAAGGCCTGCGATCGCAGCACGCCGCGCGACTGGGTCGACAACGCGGTCCGGTTGATCGACGCCGACGCGCAGCGCAGCGCCGACACGCACCTGCTCCGCTATCCGCTGCCCGCGGAGTGGAACGTGCAGCTGTACCTGAAGGACGAATCCACGCACATCACCGGCAGTCTCAAGCACCGGCTGGCGCGCTCGCTGTTCCTGTACGCGATCTGCAACGGCTGGGTGCACGAGGGCACCACGGTGGTGGAGGCCTCGTCGGGTTCGACCGCGGTGAGCGAGGCGTATTTCGCGAAACTGCTCGGCCTGGATTTCGTCGCGGTGATGCCGGCGAGTACCTCGCCGCAGAAGATCGCCTTGATCGAAGCACAAGGCGGCCGTTGCCATTTCGTGCAACGCCCGCCGGACATGTACACCGAGGCGGCCCGGCTGGCCGCCGAATGCGGTGGCCACTACATGGATCAGTTCACCCACGCCGAGCGCGCCACCGACTGGCGGGGCAACAACAACATCGCCGAATCCATTTTCCAGCAAATGGCTTTGGAGTCGCATCCGGTGCCGGACTGGGTGGTGGTCGGCGCGGGCACCGGCGGCACCAGCGCGACCATCGGGCGCTACATCCGATACCGCAGGCACGCAACGAGATTGGCGGTCGTCGACCCGGAGAACTCCGCGTTCTATGGCGGCTACGAGACCGGTGACGCCGGCTATGAGACCGGAATGTCTTCGCGCATCGAAGGAATCGGCCGGCCGCGGGTGGAGCCGTCGTTCGTCGGTGAGGTGGTGGACCGGATGATCGAGGTGCCGGACGCGGGTTCGATCGCGGCCGCCCGCTACGCCAGCCGGGTGCTCGGCCGGCGCGTCGGCGGCTCGACCGGCACCAATCTGTGGGGCGTGTTCGCGATCATCGCCGAGATGCTGGCCGCGGGCCGTGGCGGCAGTGTGGTCACCCTGCTGTGTGACGGCGGAGATCGTTATGCCGGAACGTATTTCGATGACGCGTGGGTCGAATCGCAGGGCTTGAGCCTGGCCGAGCCGACCGCGATTCTGGACAAGTTCACCGCCACCGGCAACTGGGCGGGCTGAGCGCCCGACCCTACGAGGCCACCTGCGCGCGGACACCGCGGCCGCGCACGGGTGGCCTTTGTCGTTCCGGTCGCCCGGGTGGCCGTTCCGCTGTCGGCGAACCATCGTCAATTTTTGTTGACACCACCCGGTGTCGTCAATCAAAATTGACGACATGACAGAAGCAACCACTCTGGCGGCCGCCGCGGGCAGCCCCGACCCCAAGGTCGGGTTGCGCGCGGTGCTCGCGCTGCGACGGCTGCTCGAACGGCTGGAAGCGATCCAGGTGACCAACGCCCGCGAACAGGGCTGGTCCTGGCAGGCGATCGCGGAGGCGCTCGAGGTCAGCAAGCAGGCAGTCCATCAGAAGCACAATCGGAAAGGCAGGAACCGCTGATGTTCGAACGGTTCAGCAGATCGGCACGGATGGCCATCGTCATCGCCCAGGAAGACGCGCGGGAATTGCGTTCGCCCACCATCCAGGTGGAACACGTACTGCTAGGGCTGCTGTCGCAGTGCGAAGCGGACCTGCGCGGCGTGCTGGCCGCGTCCGGTCTCACCCACGCCGGCGTCCGGCAGGCGCTGGCCGACAACGGCAAGAGCGCGCCGCTGGGCGCGGACGACGCCGAGGCGCTGCGCTCGATCGGCATCGACCTCGACGCCGTCCGGGAATCGCTGGAGGCGAACTTCGGCTCCGACGCGCTGGAACGCGCGGTCCCGGAGGAACGCCGCGGCCCGTTCGGCCGCGGCCGGAACTTCGGGCACATCCCGTTCACCAAGGACGCGAAGAAGGTGCTCGAACTCTCGCTACGGGAAGCGCTGGCCCGCAAGGACAAGTCCATCGAATCAGGACATGTGCTGCTCGGCATCCTGCGCGCCCCCAACCCGACCACCGAGCGGCTGCTCGGCGGCTCCGGCCCGATCGACGAGCTGCGGTCCAAGGTGCACACGCTGCTCGATCGCGCCGCCTAGCGGGTGGACAGGTGTAGGCCGAACGGGGACGCGGTCACCGATCGCCGCGTGGCTGCTCCGCCCGCCCGCGCCGACCAGCCACCAGGCCGGAATTCGCGTTTCGAGTCGACACATGTCCACCCTGCGGTCTTAGCATGGGCGCATGCAGCTTCTGATTCGGTTGATCATCAACGCGGTGGCGATCTGGCTGGCCGCCGCCTGGGTCGACAAGATCGATATCGTCAGTCCGGCCGAGAACGGCAACGGCGGCAAGATCATCGTCCTGATCGCCGTCGCCCTGGTCTTCACGGTGGTGAACGCACTGGTCAAGCCGATCGTGAAGCTGCTGTCGCTGCCGCTGGTGATCGTCACGCTGGGCCTGTTCCTGCTGGTGATCAACGCGCTCATGCTGTGGCTGACCGCGAAGATCACCGAGACCACCGACTACGGCCTGCGGGTCGACGGGTTCTGGGCGGCGGTGATCGGCGGCATCATCGTCTCGCTGGTGAACTGGGTGCTCGGCATCCTGGTTCCCGACAACGACTGAGCCCGGCGGGGCGCCTCGCGGCCGCGGACCTGATCCGCGTCCGCGAGCGGTCTGCGGTATCAGGCGAAACCGAGTGCCAGCGCCGTCACGATCGACCAGGCGAGCATCGCCAGGCCGGAATCCCGCAGCGCCGGAATGAGTTCCAGTCCGCCTTTGCCGGAGCGAACCGGGGCGTTGGCGCGTACCGCGAGTGGGATGGCGAGCAGGCCGACCAGCGCGAACGGCGTGCGAGCCACCAGCGCCAGGGTGCCGGCGAACGGCACGGCCAGCAGGGCGAGCTGCAGCGTCCTGGTCCGGGGATCGCCGAGTTTGACTGCGAGCGTGACCTTCCCGGATTGCGAGTCGGTCGGGATATCGCGCAGATTGTTCGCGACGAGCACCGCGCTGGAGAACGCGCCGACCGAGACCGCGAGCACCACACCCGCCCAGTCGATCCGCTCCGCCTGCACGAACTCGGTGCCGAGCACGCCGACCAGGCCGAAGAACACGAACACCGCGATCTCGCCGAATCCGCTGTACCCGTAGGGCTTGCTGCCGCCGGTGTAGAACCAGGCGCCGGCCAGGCAGGCCGCGCCGATCAGCAGCAACCACCAGGCCGTGGTCGCGGCCAGGATCAGCCCGAGCACCGCGGCGATGCCCAGGCTCAGCACCGCGGCATTGCGCACCGCCGCGGCGGAGGCCAGTTTCTGGCCGACCAGCCGGACCGGGCCGACCCGCACGTCGTCGGTGCCGCGGATACCGTCGGAGTAGTCGTTGGCGAAGTTGACGCCGATGATCAGGGCCAGCGAGACCAGCAGCGCGAGAACGGCTTTCCACCACACCGCGCCGTCGAGCGAGGCGGCGGCGCCGGTGCCCGCCAGCACCGGGGCGATTGCGTTCGGCAGGGTGCGTGGACGCGCGCCCTCGATCCATTGCGCTGCAGTAGCCATTCCCGCAGCATAGTGTCGCGGTCGCGCAGTGGCCGTGCGCAGGCGCGCCGCTCGCCGCCTACTGCCCGTTGCCCTCGGCGACCGCCTTCAGCCGGGCGAGCCCCTTCTCGAAATCCTTGCCGACGAACTTGTCGGTCGGCAGGATCTTCGAGAGCACCTTCATCAAGCCCTGCTGCTGCCCGCTCATCCGCCAGACCACCTCGGTGGCGCCGGATTCGGTCGGGTTCAGCTCGAACAGCACCTGGTTGGTGGCCTGCCACGGCTTCTCGAAGTCCAGGCGGATCGCGATTTCGCGCTCGGCGCTCGCGACGATCTCCATGCGACCCGCACCGGCCTTGCGGTTGCCGGTCCAGGCGTATTTGGCGCCGACGCCGGATTCCGCGCCCGTGTAGGTGCGCTGCAACTGCGGATCGATGTCCTCCCACGGAGACCACTTGGTCCATTCCCGCAGGTCGTCGATCAGCCCGTGAATACGCGACGGCTCGGCCGAGATGACGGCCTGCCGGACCACTTCGAACTCAGCCATGCGCACAGCGTAGGGGACCGGCCATCGAAAACGAGGGAAAAACCATGTCGGCTCGGTCAGTCCTGCTCGCATACGATGACCGCGGGATGTTGTCGGATCAGAGCGGCCCGGGTGGTCGCGGTCAAGTGTTGCGGGCGCCCGCAGGCGAACCGGTCGTGGTGGGCCTGCTGGGCGAGATCGCGCTGCGCCGCGACGGCGCGCTGACCGCGCTGCCCGGCGCCCGATCGCGTTTGCTGCTCGCGGCCCTGGCGTTGCGGCCGGGTCGTAGCCGCAGCGCGCAAGCCCTCATCGATGACGTGTGGGGCGAGCAACCGCCGCGCGCCCCGATGAACGCGCTGCACACCCAGGTGTCGCGACTGCGGGCCGCGCTGCCGGACGGCGCGCTGGAGATCGGCCCGGCCGGCTACCGGCTCACGCTGCGCGCCGACGAGGTGGACCTGACCCGCAGCGCCGAGCTGTTGCGCCGGGCCCGCGAACGCCGCACCGCCGGCGATCACGCGGCCTGTTTGGCGTTGATCGCCGAGGCCCGCGCGCTGTGGCGGGGCGAACCGGGCGGTGATCTGCCGCCGGGCGAGGTCGCCGACGCACTCTGCGCCGCGGCGACGACCCGGCTCGACGAATTGACCGTGCTGGAACTCGCGGCGCGTGAATCCGCGGGCGATCTCGAGGGCGCGCTGCGGCTCGCGCGGTATCGGGCGGGCGCCGCACCGCTGGACGAATCGGCGCAGCTCACGCTGATGCGATTGCTCGCGTTCACCGGTCACCAGAACGAGGCGCTGGAGTCGTTCGCCGTGTTCCGGACTCGGCTGGTCGACCAACTCGGCGCGGATCCCGGACCGGCCTTGGTCGAGCTGAACACCGCGATTTTGCGCGGGGAAGCGCTGGGGCACAACGGTATCGCCGCGGCCCGACCGCCGGTCGACGCGGTAGCCCGTGATATCGATGTGCCGGAATTCGCCTTGCCCGCGGCGATCGGCCTGCGTGCCGCGCCCAACGCACTGCTCGGCCGGGCGGAGGAGCTGAGCGCGCTGGCCGCGCTGCTGCACATGTCCCGGGTGATCACGGTGCTCGGGCCAGGTGGCGCGGGCAAGACCCGGATCGCCAACGAGGTCGGAGCCCGCGCCGCGGCGGCCAACCGGGTGGTGCTGGTGGAGCTGGCCTCGGTCCGCGCGGAGGGCGCCGACGCCAGGGTCGAGATCGAGGCCGCGATCAGCGCGACGCTCGGGCTGAGCGATGTCGGGTACAACACCACGACGTTGCGGCCGCGCATCGATGCCCGCCAGCGGCTGCGCGAGGCCGTGGCCGCCCGGCCCATGCTGCTGATCCTCGACAACTGTGAGCATGTGATCGAGGCCGTCGCCGTGGTGGTCGCCGACCTGATCGGGGTGGCGGATCGGCTGACCGTTCTGACCACGAGCCGGGCGCCGCTGATGATCACGGCCGAGACGGTGTATCCGTTGCCGCCCTTGGCCATCGACCCCACCGGGTCGCCCGCGACCGAGTTGTTCGCGGCGCGGGCCAGGGCGGTGCGGCCCGGGGTCCGGCTCGATCCCGATGTCGTCGCACAGCTGTGCCACACGCTGGACGGCCTGCCGCTGGCCATCGAGCTGGCGGCCGCGCGGGTACGGGTGCTGAGCGTCGAGGAGATCACCCTGCGGCTGGCCGATCGGTTCGCCCTGCTGCGGCACGGGGATCGGAGTTCGCCGGAACGACATCGCACGCTGCACGCGGTGATCGACTGGAGCTGGAATCTGCTCGACGCGCCGCAGCAGGCGGCCCTGCGCCGATTGTGCCGATTCCCGGCGGGTTTCACGCTCGCGGCGGCCGAGTTGGTCGCCGCCGGACCTGACGTCGACGATGCCGCCGCGGCGGTCGACGGCCTGGTGAACCAGTCGCTGCTGACGGTGCTCGACGACGAGATGCTCGGCACCCGCTACCGCATGCTGGAGACGGTGCGCGAGTACGGCGCGGAGCAGCTGGCCGCCTGGCCCGGCGAGGCCGAACTGGTGACCGATCGAATGCTGTTGTGGGCCAGGACGTATGCCCTCGACGTCGCGGACCGGTATCGCACCGGCGACCAGGTGTGGCTCGCGTTGTCGGTGGCGGCCGAGCTGGACAATCTGCTCGACGCGCTGCGCGCCGCGCTCGACCGGGAGGACGCGTACACCGCCTACATCGTCTTCCCGATCGTCTCCGCGCTGTGGATGCTGCGCGGTTCGCACGCGGAGGTGGTCGGCTGGGCATGGCGGATCGCTCGACTGCAGCCCGACGCGAGCGGTCCGCAGGCGCCGCCGCCCGATCTGGTGCTGACCAGCTATCAGACCATGTTCCTGCACCTCGCCTACAGCAACGGCAGCGCGCGGGACCTGGCCGCCCTGCGCTTGCGGGTGCGCCGAATGCTGCGCAGCGGAGCCGAACTCACCCCGAGCAACAGTTTCGTCGCGGGCATCGTGCTGACCAGAGCCGATGGCCGTGGCCTGGCCCGCCTGATCGCGCACGCCGTGCGCTCCCCGGATGCCGAGACCAAGGCCAGCGCGCTGCTGCTGCGCGCGAACATGCGGGAGAACCTCGGCGACGTGCGCGGTTCGACGCTGGACGCGGTGCGCGCGCTCGAGATCTTCGGCCACGACAACGTCTGGAGCACCGCGATGGTGTGCCGGCACCTCGGCCAGGTGTACGGGCAGATCGCCGAGTACGCGAAAGCCGTGCCGTACTACCGCCGTTCGCTCGAGATGCTGGTGCGCCTCGGCGCCTACGAGGACACCATCGAGACCCGCAGCATGCTGGTGGCGGCGTTGCTCGGCGCGGGCGAGCAGGCAGGCGCCGAACAGGAGTTGGAGCTCGCCCTGCGTGCCGCCGACGTCGACAGCGGACTGGCGGGCCCGAACCGGCTGCTCGCCACGGTGATGCAGGGCGCGGCCGAGGTATCGCTCAGCCGCGGTGATGTCGCGGAGGGCCTGCAGCGGTATGACCGGGCGCTCGAACTGTACGGCTGGCCGTCCACCGACGTCAGTCCCGGCCCTGGTTCGCTGATGCTCGGCGCGGCCGCCCTGGACGCGTGGGTACTGCACGGTGCGCTCGATACCGCGGGCGAGTTCGTCGATCAGCTGATCGAGCAGACGTTGCCGATGCTGACCCAGTACGCCGATCTGCCGCAGATCGGCGGCATCGCCTGCGCTGTCGGCTCCTATCTGATCGCCACCGAGCAGGATCCGGCGCGCGGCACCGACCTGCTCGCGTTGGCGCCCAACGTGTTCTGCCGCCAGGACTTTCCGTCGATGTGCTGGGCCACCCACGCCGAGCTGGCGCGGGCGCGGCTCGGCGGGCACCAGCTCGATGCGGCAAGGGCGGCGCTGAGCCGCCTGCGACGCCGGGATTCGGCCGATCGCATCATGGCCATCTTGCGTGAGCTGGCCAAAGCACCCTGATCCGACAACGCAACGCCGACCGGCCCGCGGCCGTCCGGCGTTGCGTTGTCCCGCATCGGGTTCCGTGCTCACGCCCGGCGCATGTACGCCTTGACCGCGAGCGGCGCGAAGATGGCGATCACCAGCGCCGAGCCGAGCAGCGACCAGGCCAGGTTGCCGGTGTACTGGTTGCCGTTCATCAGCTCCCGGCAGGTGTTCACCATGTAGTAGATCGGGTTGGCGTGGTTGAGTCCCTGCAGCCAGCCCGGCATGGTGCTCACCATCGCGAACGCGCCGGACATGAAGGTCAGCGGGAACATCACCATCATCGAGATGCCTTGCACGCCTGCGGCACTCTTACCGGTGACGCCGACCAGCGCCCAGATCCAGCTGACCGCGAACGAGCAGACGATGATCACCAGCGCGGCGACCAGGACGCCGACGAAACCGCCGCCGGGACGGTAACCGAGGCAGAGGCCGACGATCACGGTGAGCACCGTGGCGATGGTGTAGCGCACCATATCGGCGATCAGCGCGCCGGCCAGCGCCGAAATGCGCGCGATCGGCAGGGATTTGAACCGGTCGAAGACGCCCTTGTCCATATCCTCGCGCAGCTGGGTGCCGGTGACGACCGAGGTCAAAATCACCGTCTGGACCAAGATGCCGGGGATCAGCACGGGCAGGTAGTCGTGCACGTTCCCGCCGATCGCCCCGCCGAAGATGAAGGCGAACAGCGCGGTGAACAGAATCGGCTGCACCGTCACGTCGAACAGTTGTTCCGGGTTGTGCTTGATCTTCAGCAGACCGCGGTAGGCCATGGTCAGCGAGGTCGATACCGCTTGGCGCAGCCCGATGTGGTTGCTGACCTCGGGGATTCGCAGCGGCGCCGCATGGCGCGCGGGGGAGGGGGCGGTGAGCGTCGTCATGCCGCGCTCCTTTCGTCGTCGTCGTCGGCCGGACGGCCGGTGATGGTGAGGAAGACCTCGTCGAGGCTCGGCTTGCTGACCGTGATCTCGTCGATCCCGATCTCCCACTCGCGCAGGCGGATCAGCAGATCGGCGGTTACGCCGGCGTCGCGCAGCGGTGCGGTGAGCCGGCCCGCCTCGGGCGTGATCGTGGCCTCGGCGCCGAGGAAGTCACCGACCACCCGGCGAGCCTCGTCGAGCTGGCTTCGATCGGCCAGCGTCAAGTGCAATGAGGAACCACCGACCGAGGCCTTCAGTTCGTCGGCGGTGCCGTCGGCGATCACCTTGCCGTGATCGATCACCGCGATCCGGTCGGCCAGCTGGTCGGCCTCGTCCAGGTACTGCGTGGTGAGCAGCACCGTGGCGCCCTCGCGGACCAGCCTGCGGATGGTGTCCCACATCTGGGCGCGGGTGCGCGGGTCCAGGCCGGTGGTCGGCTCGTCGAGGAACAGCAGCGGCGGGGTCGCGATCAGGCTGGCCGCCAGATCCAGGCGCCGGCGCATGCCGCCGGAGAAGTTCTTGAGCGGTTTGGTCGCCGCCGCCACGAGATCGAACTCCTCGAGCAGCTCGACCGACTTGCGCCGGGCCGCGGCGCGGCTCAGGCCGAGCAGGCGGGAGAACAGGATCAGGTTCTCGGTGGCGGACAGATCCTCGTCGACCGAGGCGTACTGCCCGGTGACGCCGACCAGCGACCGGACGGCCGTCGGTTCGGCGACCACGTCGTGGCCGAAGATGCGGGCGCTGCCGCCGTCCAGGCGAAGCAGAGTGGCGAGCATCTTGATGGTCGTGGTCTTGCCCGCGCCGTTCGGTCCGAGCACGCCGTACACCGAGCCCTGCGGCACCGCCAGGCTCACGCCGTCGACGGCACGCTGTTCCCCGAACACCTTGACCAGCCCGTCCGCCTCCACGGCGAGTGCTGAAGTGGGTGTGAAAGAAGTCATGGGGATGACTCTGCGGCCCGCCTCTTGCACCGCCCTTGCGTCGCGATGGCGCGACCGCTTGCGGGGCCCGGCTAGTGCGCGGAGTCGGCGAGCAACTGCTTGCGCAGCGTGTTGCGGTCCGGCTTGCCGGGGCCGCGTAACGGGATCTCGTCGATGATGCCGAGTTCGCGCGGGGCCGCGATGGCATCCAGTTCGGCCACCACGTGCTCGCGCAGCTCGTCCAGCGTCGGCACCGCGCCGGCCGCGGGCACCACAACCACGGCGACTCGCTGGCCGAGCCGCTCGTCCGGCAGGCCGAGCACGACGCATTCCCGGACCGCGGGATGGGTCATCAGCACGGCCTCGACCACCTGCGGGATCACCAGCAGACCGCCGGTCATGATCGCCTCGTCGAGCCGGCCGGTGATCCGCAGCCTGCCGTCGTCGAAGACGCCCGCGTCCTCGGTGCGGAACCAGCCCGGTTCGTCGAACGCCGGGTGATCGGGCTGGCCGCGGTAGCCCGACGCGATCATCGTGCCGCCGAGCACGACCCGGCCGTCCTCGATGCGCACCTCGGTGCCGTCCAGCGGCACGCCGTCGTACACGCAGCCGCCGCACGTCTCGCTCATGCCGTAGGTGCGCACGACGTTGATGCCCGCCGCTTTCGCGCGCTCGTAGACGGGTAGCGGGGTGGCGGCGCCGCCGACCAGGACTCCGTCGAGCTCGGCCAGCGCCGCCGCGGCGCCGGGGGCGTCCAGGGCCTTGATCAGCTGGGTCGGCACCAGCGCGGTATAGCGGCGCTCGCCACGCATGCTCGACACCGCACCGGCCAGCGCCTCCGGCAGGAAGCCGCCGGACACGTCGAGGATGGTGGGCTGGGTGCCCGCCAGGATGCTGCGCAACAGCACCTGGATGCCCGCGATGTGATGGGTCGGCAGCGCCAGCAGCCAGCTACCCGGTCCGCCGAGCCGATCGTGGGTGGCGGTGCCGCTGGCCCGCAGCGCGGCGGCGCTGAGCATCGCGCCCTTCGGCACGCCGGTGGTGCCGGAGGTGGTCACCACGAGGGCGACCTCGTCATCGATCGTCTCGCCGGGCGAGAGCGCGTCGCTCAGCCGCCGGGCTTCTCTGCGGTCGCTGGTCGGGATCGGCAGCCACGCGGGCCCGTTGCCCTCCAACGCTTCTCGCAGGTGCGGCAGGACGTCACCCGCACCGGAACCGGTGGGCATCGGCAAAGTCCGGAGCGTCCTCACGACCCCACCTCACCTGCCTCGACGGCCCCCGGCACCTCGATGCTCGACCCCCTCGTGCCCAGAGGCGCTGTGCCCTCGGCCCGCTCACTGCGCTCGCTCACGGTAGGGATCGTGTCATGACCGCGTCGCCGAACGCGGAACGGGTGGTCGGTTTGCCGGGGCGGCGCGAGACGTGTTCGGCCGCCCCCAAGAAATGGGGCTCAGGTTCGCCAGGCATGCGGACTGCGATTCACTCGTCGGACGGGTTCACACGGCGGCCGGGCCAAACAACGGCGGTCGGGGGCCATCCGAGCGCTATCGTCCTCGCCGAGGCACTCCTTGGCAACTCGATGTGCCCATTTGGAACAAAGCGGACCGGTGTTCAGTCCGCTGACCAGCGGGCATCCCGGCGGATCGGATGTTCGGCCGGCACCTCGACGAGCACGATCGGCACCCCGTCCGGGTCGCGCAGCCACATTTCGATCAACCCCCAGGGCTGTTCGGCGGGGGCCTTGTCGATCGGGATGCCCTTGAGCGCGAGTTCCGCCGCCGCGTCCGACACGTCGCGCACCTGCAACCAGAGCGCCCCTTCGAACCGCGAGGCCTCGCCCGAGCCGCCGTGCGCGGCCACCTCGACCAGCGACTGGCCCGCGAAGAAGACCGTGCCGCCCGGATACTCCCGTGAGATCGCGAGACCGAGTCCGTCGCGGTAGAACGTGAGCGTGGTGTCGTAGTCGGCGGGGCGCAGCAGGATTCTGCTGTTCAGGATCTCCATGTCAGAAGTACCAGGGGTAGGGGGTCCAGTCGGGCTTGCGCTTCTCCAGGAACGAGTCGCGGCCCTCGACGGCCTCGTCGGTCATGTACGCCATCCGGGTCGCTTCGCCCGCGAACAGCTGCTGGCCCACCAGCCCGTCGTCGAGCAGGTTGAACGCGTACTTCAGCATGCGTTGCGCCTGCGGGGATTTGCCGTTGATGTCGGCGGTCCACTCCAGCGCGACGTCTTCCAGTTCGGCGTGGTCGACCACCTTGTTCACCGCACCCATCTGGTGCATCTCCTCGGCGGTGTACGGGCGGCCGAGGAAGAAGATCTCCCTGGCGAACTTCTGGCCGACCATCTTCGCGAGGTAGGCGCTGCCGTAGCCACCGTCGAAGCTGCCGACATCGGCGTCGGTCTGCTTGAACCGGGCGTGCTCGCGGCTGGCCAGGGTGAGGTCACAGACCACGTGCAGGCTGTGCCCGCCGCCCGCGGCCCAGCCGTTCACCAGGGCGATCACAACTTTCGGCATGAACCGGATCAGCCGCTGCACCTCGAGGATGTGCAACCGGCCCGCCCGCGCCTGGTCGACGGTGTCCGCGGTGTCACCGCTGGCGTACTGGTAACCGTTGCGGCCGCGGATGCGCTGATCGCCGCCGGAGCAGAACGCCCAGCCGCCGTCCTTGGGGCTCGGCCCGTTGCCGGTGAGCAGCACGGCGCCGACATCCGGGGTCATCCGCGCGTGATCGAGCGCCCGATAGAGTTCGTCGACCGTGTGCGGGCGGAACGCGTTGCGCACCTCCGGACGGTCGAAGGCGACCCGGACGGTGCCCTGCTCGACGTGCCGGTGATAGGTGATGTCGGTCAGATTCTCGAACCCGGGGACGGGCCGCCACAACTTCGGATTGAACGTCACGCCAGTGATTATTGCCCTCGGGCCGGACCGGCCTGCGCCCCAGCTTCGACTTGACGGTGTAAAAAAGACGGTTATGGTGCGTATATGACTGAGGGAGTGAAACCGGTTATCGACCGCAGCGCGGTGGACGAGTCCCGGTACGAGAAGCACGGGGGATTTCCCAAGGTCTCCCGCGCGAAGATCGGGCGCAATTTCGGCCCGTTCGTCGAGGCGATGCGGACGCTGCAGGACCTCGCCGTTTCCGTGGACGCGCCGGACGAGGTGTTCGGGGCCGCGCTCGCCAAGGCCGAAGAGCTCGTCGCACTGCTGGAGCCCTACCGTGCCCCGGAATTGCAAGGCCCCGCGGGCCGCGCCGTCGAATTGCCGGGACGCGGCAGCCTTTTGCTGCTGCCGTGGCGGGTGCTCGAGGCAGGGCCGGACGGCATCCGGATGGCGGGCGAGTTCCGCCGCTTCCATCTCGGCGGCAACGGCGCGGCGCACGGCGGTGTGCTGCCGCTGCTGTTCGACGATCTGCTCGGCATGATCGTGCACTACGCCGGACGCCCGATCAGTCGCACCGCGTATCTCCATGTGAATTACCGCAAGATCACTCCGCTGGAGACACCGCTGACCGTGCGCGGCCGGGTCGACCGGACCGAGGGGCGCAAGACGTTCATCACCGCCGAATTGCTCGATGAGCAGGGCAATGTGCTCGCCGACTGCGAAGGTTTGATGGTGCAATTGCTGCCGTGGCAGCCATGAGCGACCGCCCGGTCTGTATTTTCCGTGGCGCAGACCACGTTTGGGACGCGACTCGTTAGCGGGTGAGTGCCGCGACCAGCCGCGCGGCGGTGCGTATAGTTGCGGTCGCTCGTTCATCGAAACCTATTCCGGAGGAACCTGAAAGTGGTTGCAGCACTGTCTGAATCCCTGCTCGACGACGCCAAGCGCCCGGCTTTCCTTGCCGATGCCGTCGAGGTTCTTGATGCCGAGGTCTCGGACAAGGGTGGTGCGTCCGGCCTGGCTGTGAAGGGTGGCTACGCGGCGGTCAAGAAGATCAGCCCGTCGATCGTGCCTGATGCGCTGGAGTCGTTGGCGCCCAAACTCGTTGCGCAGCTCGAGCCGTTCTGGCAGGAGTACACCGCGTCCGGCTCGGGCAAGTTCGGTGATCTGCTCGTCGCCAAGTCGGACGAGGTCGCCGAGGCCCTGCTGTCGGTCACCGATGCGCGTGCCGACGCGTCCACCCGGCCGGCGCTGAAGAAGGTCTACTCGTCGATGCGTTCCTCGGCCAAGAAGAACGTCATCGAGGCGCTGCCCCGGGTCGGCGACCTGGTGCAGAAGCACGCCAACTGAATCAGGCGCACTGAATCAGCCTGCTGAATTCATCCCGCCGTGCACGTCGGACGCGTCGCACATCGAACGGCCGTCCGCGGCCGCGCTTTTCGATGTGCGGCGCGTTCTGCTGTGCGGGCCGATCGGAGCGCAGGGCCTGATCGGCACCGTGCGCGCCGGTGCGCGTGCGCGGATGGACAGCTGGCGCAACTGCGCCGGACACCTCCGGCGCGCCGCGCCGTGCGATCTCGGCGACACCGCACGGCGCCATCCGGGCAAAGGAGCGCGGTGTGACCAGGGCGACGCAGACGGCGGGTGCACTGTCTGAGAGGCTGGAGGCGTGAACCCGTCTACAGCACAAGCGCAGGTCGTCGTGGACGAACTCGCGCGCGGGGGTGTACGGGATGTCGTCCTGTGCCCCGGATCGCGGAACGCGCCGCTGGCCTTCGCCTTGCAGGCCGCGGACGCCGCCGGTCGACTGCGGTTGCACATGCGCATCGACGAGCGGACCGCCGGCTTCCTCGCCATCGGCCTCTCGGTCGCGAGCCGGCTGCCCGTGCCGGTCGTGATGACCTCGGGGACCGCCGTCGCGAACCTCGGCCCGGCCGTGCTCGAAGCCAACTACGCGCGCATCCCGCTGGTGGTGCTCAGCGCGAACCGGCCCTACGAGATGCTCGGTTCCGGTGCGAATCAGACCGTCGAGCAGTTCGGTCTGTTCGGCAGCCAGGTGCGGGCCGCGATCAGCCTCGGCCTCGCCGAGGAGGAGCACGCGAGCGCGGACTGCGCGGAGTACGGACACCAGAACAGCCAGTGGCGCTCGGCCGTGTGCCGAGTGCTCGCCGCGGCCCGCGGCACCCGCTCCGGCAACGCGGGCCCGGTGCATTTCGACATCCCGCTGCGCGAGCCGCTGGTCCCCGACCTCGCCCCCGGCGAGACCGCACCCGCCGGGCGCGACGCCGACGAAGCCTGGACCCAGACCCAGTACGCCACCCTCGACGTGCCCCTCGACCTCGACCTGACCCCGGACACCGTCGTCATCTCCGGGCACGGCGCGGGGCTGCGGCCGGAGCTGGCCCAGCTGCCCACGGTCGCCGAACCCACCGCGCCGATGCACGGGCCCGCGCTGCATCCGCTCGCGCTGCCGCTGCTGCGGCCGCGCCAGGCGATCATCACCGGACGACCGACCCTGCACCGTCAGGTGTCCAAAGTCCTTGCCGATCCGGCGGTTCGGGTCTACGCGCTCACCACCGGGCCGCGCTGGCCCGACGTCTCCGGCAACGTGCTCGGCACCGGGACGCGCGCCGTGACGACCGGAGCGCCACGCCCGGAATGGCTGGCGTACTGCCGCGAACTCGACGAGAAGGCGAACCAGGTGGTGCGCGCCGAACTCGCCGGCCACCCCAAGCCGACCGGCCTGCACGTGGCCGCCGTGGTGATGAACGCGCTGCGCGAAGGCGATCAGCTGGTGCTCGGCGCGTCCAATCCGGTGCGCGACGCCGCGCTGGTGTCACATCCGCGCCCGGGCATCCGGGTGCTGTCCAACCGCGGCGTCGCGGGCATCGACGGCACGGTGTCCACCGCCGTCGGCGCGGCGCTGCACCACGAGGGCCGGACCGTCGCGCTGATCGGCGACCTGACCTTCCTGCACGACGCCTCCGGCCTGCTGATCGGGCCGGGCGAACCGCGCCCCGCCGACCTGACCATCGTGGTCGCCAACGACGACGGCGGCGGCATCTTCGAACTGCTCGAACAGGGCGATCCGCAGTACGCGGGCGTGTTCGAGCGGGTGTTCGGCACCCCGCACGGGATGGATCTCGCCGCGCTGTGTGCCGCCTACCGCATCCCGCACCGGCAGGTCGACCCGGAACAGCTGGCCGTCGAACTCACCGGGCACGCGCACGGCACCCGCGTGCTCGAGGTGGCCACCGAACGGTCCAGCCTGCGCGAGTTGCACGCCACCGTGCGCGCCAAGATCTGCCCCTGAGCAGAGCCCGTGGGCCGCACCGGCATTCGGGCGCGCCGACGGGTCAGGCGATATCGGGTTCGTCGTCGAACGGCACTTCGATCGACTGCTCGACCACATCCGCCGGATCGGCGTTCCACCGGTCCGGGGCGGCCTTCTCGGCCAGGTCGGGCGCGAGCCGGCCGTCCTGGTCCGGCCCGTCGTCGGGGTAGCCGAGCTCGTCCGGGTAGGCGGGCATGGACTGCTCCGCGAGGTCGGCTTCCGGCACCGGATCGATGTCGCGGATAGTGCTGCGATCGGTCATCGTGCGCTCCTCTCGGCGTAGGCCTCGCGTGTCGGCATACCCGTGGGGGCACGCCGCAATCGAGGCGGGCGTCAGTCCCAGCACTGTCGAGGATGCGCCTCGTCCGGCGTCGGGGCAACCCGTGCCCGCCTTTGTGCCGCGGGGTCACTCGTCGGCGCGGGCTCCGTTCCCGTCGGCGGGGTATTCGACCAGCGCCAGCGTGCGGCCCGCCATGAACCGGGCGGTGCGCACCGGATTCCCGGTCCGCGTCACCTCGCTCACTTCGACGACACCGCGTGCGATCCGCACCTCGACCCGCCGCCCCGCTCGGGTCGCCGCCACTTCATAACTGCGAGACCCGTCCCCGAAATCGACGACGATCTCCACCCGATCACCCTTCATCTCCCAATTGTCCGCTTTTCCAGCGGTTTTCGCGGTCACGAGTTGGTCGCGGGGGAGGGGCACGGGGCACCGGCGAGATCAATCCGAGACCGGGCCGAGAGCGCTGGGCACCGCGGGCGCGCGCGGCGGTGGCCGCGAAGTGCGGGCGCAGGCGGGATTGCGCGGGCGTGTGTGGCGGTGGGGCGGCGGTGGTTGTGCAGGCGTGGGCGGCGGTGGCTGCGGCCGATGAGTTCTGGGCCGTTGATTCGTCTGCATTGCTGAGACCCACCGCTCGCCCAGGAGAACCCATGAACCAGGAATTCGATTTCGAACCGGCGGCCACCGCGCTGGACACCGTGATCAACGGGATCACCGACGATCAGCTCGCGGCTGCGACCCCGTGCGCCGACACCACCGTCCGGGATCTGCTCGCCCACGTGGTGGATCTGACCGAGGCGTTCCGGCAGGCGGCGACCAAGGAGGCGGTCGGTGGGTCGGTGGCGCCGGTCATCGCGCCGGAGAACGCGCTGCCCGCCGATTGGCGGGCGCTGATCTCGGCGCAGCTGAAGGCACTGGTCGGCGCGTGGCGGGAGCCGGGCGCGTGGGACGGGATCACCGAGGCGGGCGGGGTGAGCGAGGCCGCCCCGGTGATGGCGATGATCGCGCTGGACGAACTGGTGGTGCACGGCTGGGATCTGGCCAAGGCTACCGGTCAGCCCTTCGACGCCACCGCGACCGATCTGGCCACCCTGCTCGACCTGCTGAGCGAAACTCCCGCCGAAGGCACACCCGGCCTGTTCGGCCCGGTGCTCCCGGTCCCCACCGAGGCCTCGGCGCTGGACCGGGTCCTCGCCCTCACCGGTCGCCGCGCGGACTGGTCCGCGTAGCCGAAAACCACACCGCGGCAACGCCTGACCCGCCCCGTATCAGCGCCGATGCGAGCGGTTAGCTCGGCGCCGACACGAAAACACCTGCGGCGGCAGCGGTTACCGCGGCACTGGCGGCGGCGACCGCAGCGTCGTCGTTGATCGGGTCTCCGCTGGCGAGCAGGCGGTAGTAGAGCGGTGCGGACACGGCTGAGAGGACGGCCCGAGCGTCCGTGCCGGGTGGCACTTCACCGCGTGCGATCGCCCGGTCCACGCAGGGGGACCACTCGGTGAGCCGCACATCGTAGAACCGGCGCAGCGCCGTGGCGGCAGCCTCGTCGCAGGTGCCCGCCGCGATGACGGCTTGGAAGAGCTTGCCTTGGCGCGGGTCGGTCAAGGTCCGGGCGACCAGGCGGGCGTTGGCGGTGAGGTCATCGAGCAGTGATCCGATGTCGGTGTGGCCGACGGACTGCTCGGCCATGTCGATCAGCAGGTCGGTGACCAGGCCGGTGGGGGTGCGCCAGCGGCGGTACACCGTGGTCTTGCCGACCTCCGCCAGCGCGGCGACCTCGGCCAGATCCAACTGGCCGAAGCCGCGTTCGGCGAGCAGGTCGCCGGCGACGCGCAGCACCGACTCGCGCACGCGCGCGGTGCGTCCACCTGGGCGAATAGAGCCGGGCGTGGCCTCGGCGTCAGTCATAACGGAACTCCAGTTTCATTTGTGGCCGATCGGGTGTACTGTTCGATGCGTTAACGAAACTATAGACCCTTTAGGAGGGTGGACCGATGAATGATCGGACAGTGGGCGCGGAGATGGAGTACCGGCGGCTGGGCGCATCGGGTCTGCACGTTCCGGCGTTGAGTTTCGGCGCGGGCACCTTCGGCGGGCGGGGCGAGCTGTTCGGCGCGTGGGGTGACACCGACGCCGCGGCAGCGCGGCGGCTGGTGGACATCAGCCTGGAGGCGGGCCTCACCATGTTCGACACGGCCGACGTCTACTCCGACGGCGCGTCGGAAGAGGTGCTCGGCGCGGCCATCAAGGGCAGGCGCGACCAGGTGCTCATCTCCACCAAGGCGTCGCTGCCGACCGGTCCGGGCCCCGGGCAGGCCGGCTCGGGCCGGGCGCGGCTGATCGGCGCGGTGGAAGCGGCGCTGCGCCGGCTCGGCACCGACTACCTCGACCTGTTCCAACTGCACGCCTTCGACGCGGGCACCCCGGTCGAGGAAGTCGTCGCGACCCTGGACGATCTGGTGCGCGCCGGCAAGATCCGCTACGTCGGCGCCTCGAACTTCGCGGGTTGGCAGCTGATGAAATCGCTCGCCGCGGCGGACGAGCACGGCCGGACCCGGTATGTCGCCCACCAGGTGTACTACTCGCTGATCGGTCGTGACTACGAATGGGAGCTGATGCCACTCGGTCAGGATCAGGGCGTCGGCGCGGTGGTCTGGAGTCCGCTCGGCTGGGGTCGGCTGACCGGCAAGATCCGGCGCGGCCAACCGCTTCCGGCCGGCAGCCGCCTGCACCAGACCGCCGCCGCGGGCCCGCACGTGGACGACGAGAAGCTCTACGACGTCGTCGACGTGCTCGACGAACTGGCCGCCGAAACCGGCAAGACCATCCCGCAGATCGCGCTCAACTGGCTGCTGCGCCGCCCCACCGTGGCCACGGTCATCGTCGGCGCCCGCAACGAGGAACAGTTGCGGCAGAACCTGGGCGCCATCGGCTGGGAGCTGGACGCCGACCAAGTGGCCAGGCTGGACAAGGCCAGCGCGACGACGCCGCCGTACCCGTACTACCCGTACCACCGGCTCGGCGATTTCACCCGCCTGAACCCGCCCCTGGTCTGATCGTCGCGGGCCGCGCTCAGTAGACGTCGCGCACGTAGCGTTTCTGCGCGACGAGCTGTTTGCGGTACGCCAGCGCTCCCGCCTCGTCCACCTTGCCGTGCACCCGGATGATCCGCAGCAGCGCGTCGTCGACGTCCTTGGCCATCCGGGTGGCGTCGCCGCAGACGTACAGATGCGCACCGTCGCGCAGCCAGGACCAGAGCTCGGCGCCGTGCTCGATCATCCGGTGCTGCACATAGATCCGTTCGCGCTGGTCGCGGGAGAAGGCCAGATCCAGCCGGGTGAGGAAGCCCGAGCGGAACATGTCCTCCAGTTCGGTGCGGTAGTAGAAGTTGGTGGCCGCGTGCTGTTCGCCGAAGAACAGCCAGTTGCGGCCGGTGCAGCCGAGCTCCCGGCGTTCCTGGAGGAAGCCGCGGAAGGGGGCGATACCGGTGCCGGGGCCCACCATGATCATCGGCGCCGCCGGGTCGGCGGGCGGGCGGAAGTGCGGCGCCCGCTGCAGGAAGATCGGCACCGTGCCCGCCTCGCCGCCCGCGCGGTCGGCGAGGAAGGTCGAGCACACGCCGCCGCGCCGGGCCATCGACCCGGTGGCGGCGGGGTCGCCGTAGCGGACGACGCCCACGGTCAGCTGCACCTCGTCGGGACTGACCAGCGGGCTCGACGAGATCGAATACTGGCGCGGCTGCAGCTTTTTCAACGTGCCGAGCCAGTCGACCAGATCGGCCCGCACGGGGAAATCGCGCAGCACGTCCACCGCCTGCCGGTCCCAGAGGTAGTTGTCCAGCTCGTTGCGGTTGTCCCGGCGCAGCAGCTTGGCCAGCCGGACGTTCGGGTTGCGTTCGGCGACGAAGGCAAGCAGGTCGTTGCTCACCTTGCTGATGTCGTAGTGCGTGCGCAGGGCCTCGGCCAGGGTCAGTTCGCGGTCGTCGACCTCGATCACCCGGCGGCCGTCCAGTCCGGTGGTGGCGAGCCATTCGCCGACCAGCGCGGCGTCGTTGGCCGGCCAGATACCGAGCGAATCGCCGACCTCGTAGCCGGCTTCCAGCCCGCGCAGGTCGAAGCCGAACTGGCGCACCTCTTTCGCCGATCCGGCGACGGTGAGGGCCTCGTTGCGGACCAGGGGCGCGGGCACCGGCGAGTTCCGGGTGAATTGCGGGACTTCGCGCCTGGTTCGGCCCGGCGCGGGCGCGGCGGCCCTGGTCAGCACCGAGGTCATCGTCCGGGTGCGCTGGTGCATCTGCGGCACCGCGCTGCCCGGCTCCCCGGCGGGCGGACTCGAATCATCCTGTGGCAGTTCGCGGCTCAACTGTTCGCCGAGCACGGCGAGCACCGCGTCCAGCCAGCGTTCGGCGGGCTCCTGGAAATCCGGTTCGCTGTCGACCCGCGGCAGCAGCCGGGTGGCGCCGTATTCGGCGAAGCGCTCGTCCAATTTCCGGCCGTGCCCGCAGAAGTCGTCGTAGGAGGAGTCGCCGAGCGCGAACACCGCGTAGCGCATGTCGCCCAGCCGAATCGCCTTGTCGTCCAATTGCTGCCAGAAGTCGGTCCCGTTGTCCGGCGGCCCGCCGTCGCCGAAGGTGCTCGTGACCACCAGCACGTCACCGGTCAGGGCCGCGACCGTGCACGAGTCCATATCGAGCAGCTGTGGCAGGAAACCGCATTCGGTCAGCCGGGCGGCGACAGTGGCGGCGAGTTCCTCGGCATTGCCGGTCTGTGAGGCCCACAGCACGGTCACCGGATGGGTCGGCGCGGCCGCGACATCTGCGACGCGCGAATACATTCCCGCCAGCAGGCCATCGATCCAGGTGCGGCGCTGCGCGTCGATCGGCGCGGACGCGGGCAGCACCGGCTGGCCGGTCACCGGAATGGCTTGCAGCGCGGCCAGATACCCGCTCAGGTAGATCCGTTCGACCTCGGTGAGGGTCGGCGTGGCCGTCGCGTCCAGTCCGAGCACCACCGCGAGCGGATGCGGTGCGGCGGGGATCGGAATGGCCGGCGATTCGGGCTGTTCCGGCACCGCGACCCGGCGCAACGACACCGCGCACGCCTTGTACTCCGGCTGCAGCGAAGCGGGGTCGACGGCATCGTTGGTGACCGCGTTGATCGTCAGATACTCACCGTGCTCGTCGTTCCAGTGGAACGGCGCGAAGCAGTCGCCGGGCCGCACCCGGTCGCCGATCTGCACCGGCAGCACGGCCCGCCCACGGCGGGAAGCGATTTCGAGTTGATCGCCGGCCCGCACCCCGAGTCGTTCCGCGTCGTCCGGATGCACCTCGACGAACGGCTGCCCGTTCAGCTTGGTCAGCTTATCGATCTTGCCGGTCTTGGTCATGGTGTGCCACTGGTGTTGCAGCCGACCGGTATTGAGCAGGAACGGGTAGTCGTCGTCGGGCAATTCCGCGGCGGGCAGATGCGGGCGCGGCCAGAACACCGCCCGGCGGCTCGGGGTCGCGAAGGCCAGCCGCGGCCGATGGCCGTGCTCGTCGACGTGCGGATGCTGGCTCACACCGTCGTTGACATAGCGGATCGGGTTGCGCGGACGGGTCCCGTCGGGGCACGGCCACTGCATCGGACCCTGCCGCAGCCGTTCGACATCCATGCCGCGCAGGTCGTATCCGGTGGCCGGATTCGCGAACTGTTTGATCTCGTCGAAAACCGCCGCGCTGGAATCGAAGTCGAAGCCCGGGAAGCCCATCGCGGTCGCGACCTGGGCGATCAGCAACCAGTCCGGCCTGGCTTCCCCGACCGGCTCGACCGAGCGCTGCAGCAGCGTGACGTTGCGTTCCGAATTCACCATCAGCGCATCGGCTTCGGCCCACAGGGTGGCGGGCAGCAGCAGATCGGCGTAGGCGTTGGTGGCGGTCTCGGCGTAGGCGTCCTGGGCGATCACCAGCTCGGCGGCCTCCAGGCCGTCCAGCACCGTCTTGCGATTGGCCACGGTGGCAACGGGATTCGTGCAGATGATCCAGGCCGCCTTGATCTGCCCGGCGGCCAGCTCGCGGAACATCTCGATGGTGCCCGGCCCCACCTCGTCCCGGATGGTGCCGGGTTCGATGCCCCAGGTCGCCTCGACAAAGGCGCGATCGGCCGGGGCGAGCACGCTGCGCTGTCCGGGCAGGCCGGGGCCCATGTAGCCCATTTCCCGCCCGCCCATGGCATTCGGCTGTCCGGTCAGCGAGAACGGACCGCTGCCCCGGCGGCTGATCGCGCCGGTGGCCAGATGCAGGTTGCAGATCGCGTTGGTGTTCCAGGTGCCGTGGGTGGACTGGTTGAGCCCCATCGTCCACAGCGTCATCCATTCGCCGGCCGCGCCGATCCAGGTTGCGGCAGTACGGATATCGGCCTCGGCGAGCCCGGTGAGCTCGGCCACCCGCGCGGGCGAGTAGTCGGCGAGGAACTCCGGCATCGCCGTCCAGCCCTCGGTGTGCTCGGCGATGAAATCCTCGTCGATATCCCCGTTTTCGACGAGCAGGTGCAGCAGGCCGTTGAGCAGCGCGAGGTCGGTGCCCGGCGCGATCTGCAGGAAAAGGTCGGCGCGCGCGGCGGTTTCGGTGCGCCGCGGATCGACCACGATCAGCTTCGCGCCCGCCTTGAGCCGATCCACCATGCGCAGGTGCAGGATCGGGTGGCAGTCGGCCATGTTCGCGCCGATCACGAAGAACAGATCGGCGTGGTCGATATCGTCGTAGGAGCCGGGCGGCCCGTCCGCGCCGAGCGACTGCTTGTAACCGGTGCCCGCGCTCGCCATGCACAGCCGCGAATTGGCTTCGATGTGCAAGGTCCGCAGATAGCCCTTGGCCAGCTTGGTCGCCAGGTACTGCGCCTCCAGCGACAGCTGCCCGGACACGTACAGCGCGATCGCGTCCGGCCCGTGCTCGTCCAGGATCGACCGCAGCCGGGTGGCCGCTTCGCGCACCGCCTCGTCCACCGCGACCGGCACCGGCTCCTGCCCGCGCTCGGGCCGCCGGAACGCAGTCTCCATCCGTCCGGGTGTGCGCATCAGCTCCAGGTGGGTGGCGCCCTTGGTGCACAGCCTGCCCGCGTTCGACGGATGCAGTTTGTCGCCGCTCACCTTGGCGATCACCGGCTTACCGGCGGCATCCGCCTTCGTCTGCACCGTGATTCCGCACCCGACGCCGCAGTACGAACATGCCGTCCTGGTGGTGCCGCCTGCGTCCAACATGCTCCCGATCATGGCCATCGCCGATTGCGCGGGGTTTACCGCGCGTTATCGGGAGGTCACAATCCACCTCACAAGCCGCATCCGCGCCGGTGAGGTGTGATGAAGATCGCAGGTCAGCCGAGTTTGTAGGCCCGGTGCAGCGCCACGATCCCGCCGGTCAGATTGCGCCATTTCACCGATGCCCAGCCGTTGCCCGCGATCCGCATCGCCAGCTGCCGCTGGTTCGGCCAGGCCCGGATCGACTCGGCGAGGTACACGTAGGCGTCCGGATTGCTGCTGACCGCGCGCGCCACCTTCGGCAGCGCCTTCATCAGGTACTCCATGTACACCGTGCGGAAACCGGGGATGACCGGGGTGGAGAACTCGGCGATGACCAGCCGCCCGCCCGGCTTGGTGACGCGCAGCATCTCGCGCAGCGCCGCATCGGTGTCGGAGATGTTGCGCAGGCCGTAGGAGATGGTCACCGCGTCGAAGGAGTTGTCGGCGAAGGGCAGCGCCGTCGCGTCGGCCGCCACCATCGGCACCTTGCGGAACTTGCCCGCGGCGAGCATGCCCTGGGAGAAGTCGGCGGCCAGGCACCAGGCGCCGGACTTCGCGAGATCGAGGGTCGACACGCCGGTGCCCGCCGCGAGGTCGAGCACCCGCTCGCCCGGGCGCGGGGCCAGCGCCTTGCGGACCGCCCAGCGCCAGTAGCGATCCTGGCCGCCCGAGATCACCGTGTTGGTCAGGTCGTAGCGGCGGGCGACGCCGTCGAACATCGACGCGATCTCGTGCGGCTGCTTGTCCAGTGAGGCCCGAACCGATTCTGTTTTCGCCACGCTCATGCGCCTCTCCGCGTCTTCAGGCCGTACCTGTCGGATATCCGCCGAACCGGGTCCAGGGCCTGCGCCGGAAACGTCGCGGGTCCGGACGGGGCCGGTGGGTTACCCATGGTCTCACGAGGCCGGTGGGCCCGATCCGGTCGGTTACCGGCGCCGCGGCCGCCCCACGGTCAAGCGCTATGCGGCAACCGCATCCGCATGCCGGTGACGTCCGCGTAGTGGCCCATCAGCTCGGTACAGATCGCGGGCCAGGTGCGGTGCAGCACCGATTTGCGCGCGGCACCGGCGAATCGGGCGCGCAACGCCGGATCATGCAGCGCCGCAACGGCACTCGGTAGCAGTTCGGTGAACCGGTCGACCGGGAGCAGATACCCGTTGCGACAGTGCGCGATCAGGTCGCGCGGACCGCCCGCGTCCGGTCCGATCACCGGCACGCCGCACGCGAGGGCCTCCTGCACGCCCTGGCAGAAGGTTTCGTGCTCGCCCGCGTGCACCATCACGTCCAGGCTCGCGTACGCCTGGGCCAGGGCGTCGCCGCCCAGTTCGCCGGTGAACACCGCGTTCGGCAGCAGCCGGGTGAGCCGGTCGCGTTCCGGGCCGCCACCGACGATGACCAGCTGGATGTCCGGATCGTGCGCCAGCACCGCGAGCCGCTCGACGTGCTTTTCCGGCGCGAGCCTGCCGACGAAGCCGACCACCAGCTTGTCTGCGCCGTCGAGCCAGCCGGCGCGCAGCTCGGTGCGCCGCGCCGACGGGGTGAACCGGGCGATGTCCACGCCACGGCCCCACCGGTGCACCCGCGGAATGCCATGGCTCGCAAGGTCTTGCGCGGCGGCGCTGGACGGGGCCAGGGTCCTGGTCGCGCCCTCGTGGATGCGCCGGGTCCAGGCCCAGGCCGCCCGGCTGGCCAGCGACAGGCCGTAGCTCTTGGCGAAACCGGCGACGTCGGTCTGGTAGACCGCCACGGTCGGCAGATCCAGCCGGGTGGCCGCGCCGAGTCCGCCGGCGCCGAGCAGGAACGGTGAGGCCAGGTGCACCACGTCGGCGTCGAAATCGGCGATGGCCGAGACGATTCCCGGCTGCGGCAGGCCCACCGGCAGCGAACTGATCTTGGGCACCATCACCGCGGGCACCCGATGCACCCGGAACCGGTCGTGCCAGCGAGCCGCCGGTGGCAGGCCGCGCACCGTGTCCGGCGCGATGATCAGGGCGTCATGGCCGTGGCTGTCGAGGTGGTCGAGCACCCGCAGCACGGAGTTCACGACGCCGTTCATGTTCGGCAGAAACGACTCCGCGACGATCGCTACACGCACCTTCCCAGGTTGACCCGCGCACCGCGCCACGGCCTCACGCCGGCGTGAAGGAAACGGAAAGATCCGGCGAACTCCTAGGTGGTCACCGTGGCCTGCGGCCGCCGTCGACCGGCCCGGTGCAGCAGCCACAGCGCGGGCAGCGCGACCAGCCACACCACCACGATCACCGACAGCGCGGGCGGAATGGCGACGCGCACGTCGCGGCCCTCCACCCGGACCAGATCGGGATCGGCGCGATAGTACTCGACCCGGATGCGTTCGCCCGCCGTGAGATTGGTCGGGTAGAGCACGCCGACCTTCGGATTGTGTGTTTCCCCGTCCGGCGTCACGTACATGACCGCCGAGCGCAGCCTGCCCGCGGAGAGCACCTCGGCGCTGGTGACACCCTTGTCCGAGTTGATCAGGAAGTCGTTGCGCCAGGCGGCCAGCACCAGCAGCACGATCAGCACGCTGATCACCGTCGCGGCCGTGATGACACCGATCCTGGCCCGCCGCAGGCGGACAGACCGCCGATCAGACTGGGTGGTTTCCAACACCGCAACAGGCTACCGACCGACTCCGCTACCGTGTCGCGCATGTCCCGAAAATTCAGCTTCACCGTGCCTTACACCGTCCCGGTCGAAGATCTTCACCGGGCACTCACCGACGACAAGGTCTGGCAGGCGCGTTTCGCCGACGCCGAGACCGCCACGCTCGACCTCTCCCATCCCGAGGGGGCGGACTCCATCCGCATCCATATGACCGAAAAAGCCGCGCAGGACAAGGTTCCCAGCGTGGTCAGCAAGGTGCTCAAGAGCGAGCTCATGCTCTCGCGCACCGACCACTGGCAGGCGCTCGACGGCGATGTCGCCAAGGGCACCTTCGAGGGTTCGACCGGCGGCATCAGCACAGAGATGTCGGGCACCTACGAAATGCGTTCGACCGCAGAGGGTTCCGAGATCGAGGTGGTCGGCACCGTGCAGGTGCACGTGCCGCTGGTCGGCGGCGCCATCGAGCCGCTGGCCGAGCAGCTGCACCACCGCGTGCTGAACAGCGAGCGCAAGTTCATCGAGGAGTGGGTCGCCGCGCAGGCGACTGCCTGACCCCTTACGGTCTCGTCGTCCCGGTACACCCGGGACGACGAGACCCGTCCGCTAGGCGAAGTCCGCGGGCGAGTATTCCTTCTGCTCCACCAGCACCAGCCAGTTCCCGGAGTTGTCCCGGATGATGGCCTCGGTGCCGTAGGGCCGCTCGGCGGGCGGCTGAATGAACTCCACGCCCTTGGCGGTGAGTTCCTCGAAGGTCTTCTGGCAGTTCTCGGTGCGCAGGCCGAGCGCCCCGTGGGTGCCGCTGCCGAGCGCGCGCCGGATGGCCTCGGCCAGCGCCTCGTCCAGTGGCGGACCGGGGATCATGAGCGCGATCTCGAGCTCGGGATGCGCCGGATGGGCCACGGTGACCCAGCGGAACCCGTTGTCGCCCATGGTGATATCGGTGACCTCGACGAAGCCCAGCTTGTCGATGTACCACTGCTTCGATTCGGTCTGATCGGTGACGTACACCGTGACCAGCGAGACATTCGTAATTGTCGTCATGCGACGAGGCTATGGCCGCACGGCTGCCGCGAGCTTCTCCGGAATTGCTGTCTTCGGCGTATAGTCGAGTTCGGTTATTCGAATTCGACTAAGGAGCCCGATGGCGGCCTCGCGAGCCCGCAGATCTCCGCTGGCGTTGGCGGTGTTGAGCCTGCTCAACGAGCGGCCCATGCATCCCTACGAGATGCAGGCGTTGATCCGGGACCGGCACGTCGGCCGGGTGGTGCGGATGCGCGGCGGGTCGGTCTACGACGCCGTCGCCCGGCTGGCCGCACACGGTCTGATCGAGTCGGCGGGCAGCAGCCGGGCGGGTGCCCGCCCGGAGCGCACCGTCTTCACCATCACCGCCGCGGGCCGCGCCGAACTCGACTCGCTGCTCGATGAGTACCTCGCCGAACCGGTCAACGAATATCCGCGGTTCGCAGCGGGTTTGGCGCACATCCTCAACCTGACCCCCGACCGCGCGGTCGAATTGCTCACGCGCCGTGCGCAAATCCTGCGCACCGACCTTGCCGAGCTGGATGCCGCCCTGGCCGCGGCACATTCGACGGAGATTCCACCAATCGTGCTGGTGGAGACCGAACTCGACCGCGAACTGCGCGCCACCGAATTGCGCTGGGTGGAGCGCACCGCGAAACGCATCGCCGACGGCGAATTGCCGTGGGCGACCTGAAAGGAGTTGCCATGGTGACGAAACTGGGCCTGCCCGGCTGGCTCAAACCGATGAACCGCGTGGTGATCACGCTCAACCGACTGGGTGTTCCGCTCGGCACGATGCGGGTGCTCTCGGTGCCCGGTCGCGCCTCCGGTGAGCTGCGCACCACGCCGGTCTCGCCGCTGACCGTACGCGGCGCGCGTTACGTCGTCGGACACGGCGAGGCCGAGTGGGTGCGCAACGCCCGCAAGAGCAACTGGGGCATCCTGGCCGAGGGGCGCAAGCGCAACCGGGTGGACCTCGTCGAACTACCGGCCGACGAACGCCCCGCCGTGCTGCGCGAATTCCCGCGCGAGGTGCCGCACGGTGTGCCGTTCTTCGTCAAACTCGGCTTGGTGACCTCGGCCGACCCGGACGAATTCGCCGCCGCCGCACCGCGCAGCGCGGTGTTCCGCATCGAAAACCCGACGGCGGTCTAGGTTTCGCGGGTGCGGTCGCTGAGGCCGTGCATGAACACGAAACACCCCGGGATACGCGGCGCGCCGTCGGCGAACTTCGCCTGGTACTCCGAGGGCGTCACCCCGACGAGCTTGCGGAACTTGCTGCTGAACGAGCCGAGGCTGCTGTAGCCGACCAGCATGCAGACCTCGGTGACCGTCAGATTGGTCGAGCGCAGCAGATCCTGCGCGCGCTCGATCCGCCGCTCGGTCAGGTACGCGGCGGGCGTCAGGCCGTAGACCGCGGCGAATGCCCGCAGGAAGTGATACTTGGAAACCCCTGCGGCGGCGGCCAACTCGTCGAGATCGAGCGGGTCGGCATAGCGTCGATCCGCGAGATCGCGGGCCCGCCGCAGATGCGGCAGCAGTGACAGAGGCGGCGCGCTGTGCGGTCGTCCACTCATCTCGCCACCGCCTGCCAGGTCGTTGCTACGCGAACGGAGGAAGGTCGTCGACGCGCATCGACATCCGGCCCGCCGCTCGCCACGCGCGGGCGGTGAGGTCGACGTCCTCGTCGGTGACCAGGTTGCCCATCACCCGGACGGCGGTGCGCTGCAAGTACTTCGAGCGCATCACCGGCGGGCCGCCGATCGGCACCATCTTCGGATGGGTGGCCAGCCCGGCGATCCGGCGCGCTACCGAGAAGGTGCGGCCGTAGCGGGCCCGCAGCAACTCGGGCCACATGGTGGTGAAATCGGGCTCGTCCAGCAGCCCGGCCAGCATGTGCCCGCCCTCCAGGCCGTAGTCGATGCCCTCGCCGTTCAGCGGGTTCACACAGCCCGCGGCGTCACCGACCAGCACCCAGTTGCGTCCGGCGACATGGGAGACCGCGCCGCCCATCGGCAGCAGCGCGGAGGCCACCGCGCGGAGCGAACCCTCGAACTGCCATTCCTCGAAGCGCTGCTTGGTGTAGTGCTCCAGCAGCGGTTTCAGCGCGATATGCGAGGGCCGCTGTTCGGTGGCCAGCGAGCCGACGCCGATGTTCACCTCGCCGTTGCCGAGCGGGAACACCCAGCCGTAGCCGGGCACCAGGGCGCCCGCGGCGTCGCGCAGCTCCAGATGCGAGGTGATCCACTGATCGTCGCTGCGGCCGGACTTGATGTAGGCGCGGGCCGCGGTGCCGTAGGCGTACTGCCGATGCCAGGTGCGCCCGAGCAGCCGCCCGACCGGCGACCGCACCCCGTCGGCGACGATCAGCAGCCTGCACCCGATGGTGTGGGTGCCGGTGGCCGTGCGCACCGTCACGCCGGTGACCCGAGCACCGTCGCGCGTGACATCGATTACCTTCGTGCCGTCGATCATCCGCGCGCCGGACTTCATCGCGGTCTCGCGCAGTTTGTCGTCGAGTTCGGTTCGGGGAACCGCACTTCCGTAGGTGGGGAACGAACCGGCAGGCCAGCTCAGCAGCGCTTCGCGGCCGAAACCGGTCATCCGCAGGCCGTGATTGACGGTATGCGCGCGCACCCATTCGCCCAGCCCGAGATGCTCCAGTTCGGCCGTCGCGCGTGGCGTCAGCCCATCGCCGCAGGTCTTGTCCCTGGGAAAGACGGCGGAATCGAGCAGCACCACCTCGCGCCCGGCGCGCGCGGCCCAGGCCGCCGATGCCGAACCGGCCGGGCCCGCGCCCACGACCAGCACCTCGGCCTGTGCGGGCAGCGCGTCCCCGCTCGCGGGGGTGACTTCCGGTGAACCCATGACTTCAATACTTGCACGGGTCCCCGGCGGCGCGGGCGCGCGCGGCGCACCGAAAATGGTGTGCCAAAGTGTCTGATACACCGCATAGTGACGGTGTTCATGGGCCATCGGCTGAGGACACGCTAGGTTCTCTACCGTGGGGTCGGACGCATCGGCGGGAGAAGAAATGAGCACATCGGCTGTTACGGACGAGAGCACGGTGGTCGCCGGGGTCGATCTCGGTGACACCGAACTCGCCGCGACCGTGCGCGCCGGCCTGGAAGAGGTCGAGAAACTCTTGGTCGCCGAGCTGTCCGACGGCGAGGAGTTCCTGCAAGAGGCGGCCCTGCACCTGGCCAAGGCCGGCGGCAAGCGCTTCCGTCCGCTGTTCACCCTGCTGACCGGTCAGCTGGGCCCGCGTGCGAGCGACCCCGCACTCGTCACCGCGGGCACCGTCGTGGAACTGGTGCACCTGGCCACGCTGTACCACGACGACGTGATGGACGAGGCCACCATGCGCCGCGGCGCCCCGAGCGTGAACTCGCGCTGGGGCAACAACATCGCCATCCTGGCCGGCGACTACCTGTTCGCGCACGCCTCGCGACTGACCTCCACCCTGGGTCCCGACGCCGTGCGGATCATCGCCGAAACCTTCGCCGAGCTGGTCACCGGCCAGATGCGGGAGACCATGGGGGCCCGCGAGACCCAGGATCCCGTCGAGCACTACCTGCGCGTGGTGTGGGAGAAGACCGGTTCGCTCATCGCCGCCGCGGGCCGCTTCGGCGGCACCTTCTCGGGGGCTTCGCTGGATCATGTCGAGCGGCTCGCCCGGCTCGGCGACGCGGTCGGCACCGCCTTCCAGATCTCCGACGACATCATCGACATCTCCTCGGCCACCGAGCAGTCCGGCAAGACCCCCGGCACCGACCTGCGCGAGGGCGTGCACACCCTGCCCGTGCTGTACGCGCTGCGCGACGAGGGGGCCGACGGCGACCGGCTGCGCAAGCTGCTCGCCCAGCCGCTCGGCACCGACGCGGAGGTCGAGGAGGCGCTCGAACTGCTCGGCCGCTCGCACGGCATGGTGCTGGCCAAGGAGAAGCTGCACGGCTACGCCGACCTCGCGCACGCCGAGCTCTCCGCCCTTCCGCAGGGCCCGGCCAACGACGCGCTCGAGCGGCTGGTCCGCTACACCATCGAACGCGTCGGCTGAACGACCCCGGCTTTCACCCGAATCCATCCGCCGGTTCCCGCTGGAACTCGGTGCGGAGTCCTATCGTTTGTCTGGTGTAAGACACACGACTCACGGGGGCGTGGGCAAGGAGACCTATGCACGGGCACGGGTACGCGAACGGGCTCAAGACGTTCGGTTTGATGATCGGCCTTTCGGCGCTGATCGTGTTCGCCGGTGCGATGTTCCGCAGCCCGACGATCCTGATCATCGCCATCCTGCTGGCCGTCGGCATGAACGCGTACGCGTACTTCAACAGCGACAAGCTCGCGTTGAAGGCGATGCACGCGCAGCCGGTGAGCGAGCTGGAGGCGCCGGTGATCTATCGCATCGTGCGGGAGCTGGCGACCACCGCCCGGCAGCCGATGCCCCGGCTCTACATCAGCCCCACCAACGCGCCCAACGCCTTCGCCACCGGTCGCAATCCGCGGCACGCGGCGGTCTGCTGTACCAGCGGCATCCTGCAGATCCTCGACGAACGCGAGCTGCGGGCCGTGCTCGGTCACGAACTCTCGCACGTCTACAACCGCGACATCCTGATCTCGTCGGTCGCGGGCGCGCTCGCCGCGGTCATCTCCGGTCTGGCCAACCTGGCCTTCTTCGCCTCGGCGTTCGGCGGCAACCGCAACGGTGAGGGCCCGAACATGCTCGGGGTGCTGCTCGTCTCGCTGCTCGGGCCGATCGCGGCGAGCCTGATCAAACTGGCCGTCTCCCGCTCGCGGGAGTATCAGGCGGACCAGTCCGGCGCCGAGCTCACCGGTGACCCGCTGGCGCTCGCTTCGGCGCTGCGCAAACTGGAGCGCGGCGTACAGGCCGCCCCGTTGCCGCCGGAGCCGCAATTGACCGCCCAGTCGCACCTGATGATCGCCAACCCCTTCCGGGTCGGTGAACGGGCCGCCCGGTGGTTCTCCACCCATCCGCCGATGGCCGACCGGATCGCCCGGCTGGAGGATATGGCAGGGGGCAGGCGCGACTACTGAGCGCGCCACGCCGCTCACTCGTGCTCGGCCGACAGCTCGTCCTCGTAGGCGCGCAGCGTGTCCACGAAGAGCCGGCGCTGTTCGGCGTCCAACGGCGCCAGCACCTTCCGCCACGCCCGCGCGCTGCCGCCGAGCCAGTCGTTGACCGACTTCTCGTGCGCCGCGGCGATCGCGACGATCGTGCGCCGGCGATCGGCCTCGTCCGAGCGCCGTTCCAGCACACCCTGTTTGCTCAGATCGCTCACCATGAGGCTCACCGTGGTGGGCGCGACCTCGAGCCGCGCGGCCAGATCATTGACCGTCATCGGGCCTTCGAAAACCAGGTTCGCCAGTAGCGACAGATGCCGGGGCGCCAGCGAAAACGATTGCAGCTCTTCGGGAACGCGCATCTTCTTCGCCCGCCCGACCACCCGCGGCATGAGCAGCAGCAGACTCCGGACGCTCTCTTCCACCGCCATGCCCGCGCCGGCCCGCCGACCCGTTGACATCTCCGCCGCCTCTCGATAGCCTTTGCTTATAAAGTTACTTTGCTACCAAAGCAAAATTACGCTCTCCGACCAGGCTAGCGCCCGCACGCGCCGTGCCGGTTGGTGATTGGGGAGGACCTGCCCAGGACCGATCCGATGTCTGCCGAGAGCCCGCCGCGGGTCGTGGCCCTCGGTGATCATCTGCGTGCCGTGCGCGCGGGGTTGCGTCGCGATCTCGCGGTGGCGGCCGCGGCGCTCACCGTCTTGCGCCGACTGCTCGCGGAGCCGGACCGTTATCGGCTCGCGATCGAATTCGACCGTATCGCAAAGGATTTGGAATCCCATCTGCGCTACGAGGGGGAGGCGTCGAAAGCGACGGATCCGGCCACGCTGCGGGACTGACCGCGCCGCGCCGGGAGCCCTCGTGTCGGGGTCGCGGAAACGAAATACCCCCGCCGATCCAGGATCGACGGGGGCATTCGGTGGCAGATGTAGGATTCGAACCTACGTAGGCTTTCGCCGACGGATTTACAGTCCGCTCCCATTGGCCGCTCGGGCAATCTGCCGTCGCGCTTTCGGCGCGCTGAGCAGAATACATCGAACCTCCACCCCTAATGCAAACCGCCTGGCTATCGGCCATGTGGGGCGGGTGGCGTCGCGTCGTCGGGTAGAACTGACGTGACCGGTTCACCCGGTGAACGTGCCTCCATGGGAACCGTCAGGACAGGAGCGAAGTGTGGCCGATTCGTCTTTCGATGTTGTCAGCAAGGTCGACCGTCAGGAGGTCGACAATGCTCTGCATCAAGCGGAGAAGGAGCTGACCACCCGCTACGACTTCCGTGGCACCGGCGCCGGTATCGAATGGTCCGGTGAGGACAAGATCGTGCTGACCGCCGAGGCCGAGGAGCGGGTCAAAGCGGCGTTGGACGTGTTCAAGGAGAAGTTGATTCGCCGCGATATCTCGCTCAAGGCTTTCGACGCCGGCGAGCCCGTCGCCTCGGGCAAAACGTACAAGATCACCGGCTCGCTGGTGCAGGGCATCGACACCGAGCATGCGAAGAAGATCACCAAGAAGATCCGCGACGAGGGCCCCAAGGGGGTCAAGGCGCAGATCCAGGGTGAGGAACTGCGGGTGTCGAGCAAGAAGCGCGACGATCTGCAGGCCGTGATCTCGTTGCTCAAGGGCGAGGATTTCGGCATCGCCTTGCAGTTCGTCAACTACCGGTAGGTCGTCCGCGGCCGCTCGCAGGGCGGCCGCAAACCGGCTCTGACCACACGGTTTGGAGTCCGGACCCGAAGGTGTGTAATCTCGTTCAAGACTTCGCCGCGCCGGGGTCGAGTGTTCGGAGCTCGGTGCGGAAGTAGTCATGCCCCCTTAGCTCAGTCGGCAGAGCGTTTCCATGGTAAGGAAAAGGTCAACGGTTCGATTCCGTTAGGGGGCTCGCCGGATTGCCGGTGGTGACCGACTCGGCATCTCCAAGGTTGGGCGCGGCACCAGGCAATGCGACCCCGTGGCGGTGTAGCTCAGTCGGTAGAGCAAACGACTCATAATCGTTGTGTCGCCGGTTCAAGTCCGGCCATCGCTACCAAAGACCGATCAGACCATCTGGTTGACCCGAAAGAAGGAATATCGTGGCCGCGAAGTCCACCGATGTCCGGCCAAAGATCACCTTGGCCTGCGAGCAGTGCAAGCACCGCAACTACATCACCAAGAAGAACCGGCGCAACGACCCGGATCGGCTGGAACTGAAGAAGTTCTGCCCGAACTGCGGCACGCACCGGGGACACAAAGAATCCCGCTAGTCCGCCACGCGTGAAGCTGCCGCGTGGATCGGCGCCGGAAGCGTGAGTCGCTCTCGGTAATCTCGGAACGTGCCAATGCGAGGGCCGGACGATATGTCCGGCCCTGACGCATTTCACGGTCCGGGGCGGTAAGTCAGTGAGCGCGACCAGAGTTACAGCCGCCAACGCGGTAACGACGGAGCCGAGCGCTTCTACGGCGTAGTCGTTACCGCTCCGCCGACTCCGGGTGACGGGGTCAGATAGGTACAGTCCACCCGTGACAATCAACACCGGTACAGACGAAGCGGTTCAGGCGGACGAGATGTCGGACCCCGCCGCGCACGCGGCGGCCATGGTCGGTCACCACTATCGCGTCGACGACTACTACGAGGTCGGCCGCGAGAAGGTGCGCGAGTACGCGCGCGCCGTGCAGGACTACCACCCGGTGCACTGGGACGAGGACCTCGCGCAGGAGTACGGCTACGACGGCCTGCTCGCGCCGCTCACCTTCATCTCCCTGGTCGGCATTCTGGCCCAGCGCAAGCTGTTCGAGCAGATCGTCACGGGTTACGACCTGAGCCAGATCATGCAGACCGATCAGATCCTGGAATTCCACCGCCCGATCCGGGTCGGCGATCAGCTGGTCTGCGACGTACACCTGCATTCGTTCCGGCAGGCCTTCGGCGGCGACATCATCGTCACCAAGAACATCGTCACCGCGCAGAACGACGAGCTGGTGCTCACCACCTACACCACGCTGATCGGGCGCAGCGGCGGCGATATCGACCCCAATCTCAACGACGCGGTGCGCAACGTGCTGATGCACGGCATCGGCGAGGACGCGCCGCAGCACCGGCCGCGCGCGATCCAGTCCGCCGCGACGCCCACGCCGATCGCCTCGGTGCCCGAGATCGCCCCGAGCAAGCGCGCGTTGAGCTTCGACAGCATCGCCGTCGGCGACGAGCTGCCCGCCCGCACCGTCCGGCTCACCCGGGGTGATCTGGTGAACTACGCCGGCGTTTCCGGCGACGCCAACCCGATCCACTGGAGCGACGACGTCATCAAGCTCGTCGGCCTGGACAACGTGGTCGCGCACGGCATGCTCACCATGGGCCTGGGCGGCGGCTTCGTCACCTCATGGCTCGGCGATCCCGGCGCGGTCAAGGAGTACAACGTCCGCTTCACCAGTCCGGTGTATGTGGGGACCGATGAGGCCGCCGAGATCGAATTCACCGGTAAGGTGAAGTCCGTGGATCCGGAGACGCGGACCGCGGTCGTCGCCATCGTGGCGAAGTCGGCGGGGCGCAAGATCTTCGGGCGCGCGACGGCCACCGTGCAGCTGTCGTGAGCCGGCGGGGTCGGCCCGAACGGCGAACTGGGGAACCGGTTCTGACCTGGTCGACTGACCCTGATTAGCTAACGACGCGGCCGGTAACGTACACTGAGGTTTCTGGGGTCACCAGCCGCTGCGCGCTGCTCTGTAGGGCTGGTTCCAGGTGAGTCCGCGAGGATTCGCCGACGGGGCCGGCAACTGCCAAGGCAGCGCGCGTGTCATGTGGTGACAACGGAGTACAACTGAATATCGAACAGTGGTTGGACAGCCAACACGGTCCAACCGAAGGGGCGTAGCTCAACTGGCAGAGCAGCGGTCTCCAAAACCGCAGGTTGCAGGTTCAAGTCCTGTCGCCCCTGCCTTCCGTAGCGACAGCTTGCATGGTCGCTCGAAAGAACCAGCATGCCAGCGACGAAAGGATCGACGTGGTCGACGAGCGGGATACTCGCCACGGCTCGCAGGCCGACGATGGCGACGACACCGCCGCGGTGGCTCGGCCCAGCGGCAAGCGATCCGCCCGGCGAACCCGCGGTACCTCGTCGGACACGGGCTCGATCGCCACGCTCGATCGTCCTTCGTTGCGTAAGGCAGCCAAGACCGATCGGGCCGAACGCGGCAAGACGGGTAACCCGTTCAAGCGTTTGATCAAGTTCCTGCGCGAGGTTGTCGCGGAACTGCGCAAGGTGATCTGGCCCAACCGGAAACAGATGGTCACCTATACGAGCGTTGTTCTGGTGTTCGTGATTTTCATGGTCGCGTTCATCAGTGGGTTGGATGTGGCGTTCATCAAGGGTGTCAACTGGCTGTTCGGCTAGTAGCTCTACGCCGACGCCGCCAGCCGATCCCGGGGCGGAGACGGGCGGAGTAGTTCCGCCGCGCGCCCGGCCCGGCACGCAGAGGATGTACGTGACGACACAGGAAGCGAGTGCCCCAGTGAGCACCCCGGAGAACGACACACACGACGAGTTCCCGGTCGACGACGCGGTGGCGGAGTCCACCGAGGCCGACGCGACCGTCGAAGACTCCGAGGACGTGGACTCCGAGGTCGCCGAGGCGGCCGCACCCGAAGCTCCTGTCGACGCCGAACCGGCCGACCCGGTCGCCGAGATGAAGGCCGCGCTGCGCCGCGCCCCCGGCGACTGGTACGTCATCCACTCCTACGCCGGCTACGAGAACAAGGTGAAGGCCAACCTCGAGACCCGCGTGCAGAACCTCGATCTCGAGGACTACATCTTCCAGGTCGAGGTGCCGACCGAAGAGGTCACCGAGATCAAGAACGGCCAGCGCAAGAACGTCAACCGCAAGGTGCTGCCCGGCTACATCCTGGTCCGGATGGAACTCAACGACGAGTCGTGGGGCGCGGTGCGCAATACCCCCGGTGTCACCGGTTTCGTCGGCGCCACCTCGCGGCCGTCCCCGCTGACCCTCGACGACGTGGTGAAGTTCCTGGTCCCGGCCGCGCAGCAGAAGAAGGCGCCGGCCAGCGCGGCCGCGAGCACCACCGAGTCCACCATCGAGTCGGTGGCCAAGCCCGCCATCGAGGTCGATTTCGAGGTCGGCGAGTCGGTGACCGTGATGGACGGCCCGTTCGCGACGCTGCCCGCCAGCATCTCCGAGGTCAACGCCGAGCAGCAGAAGCTCAAGGTGCTCGTCTCGATCTTCGGTCGCGAGACCCCGGTCGAGCTCGGCTTCACTCAGGTTGCGAAGATTTAGACCTGTTACGTCCGCGGCCGGATGGACTCTGCCCGGCCGCGGATCGCAACGCCAGCACTTGCAAAGAGCAAGGAAAACAGACACCTAGGAAAGAAAGATGCCCCCCAAGAAGAAGAAGCTCGCCGGGATCATCAAGCTTCAGATCCAGGCCGGCCAGGCGAACCCCGCCCCTCCGGTGGGTCCGGCGCTCGGTCAGCACGGCGTCAACATCATGGAGTTCTGCAAGGCGTACAACGCCGCGACCGAGTCGCAGCGTGGCAACGTCATTCCGGTCGAGATCTCGGTGTACGAGGACCGGTCGTTCGACTTCAAGCTGAAGACCCCGCCCGCCGCCAAGCTGCTGCTCAAGGCCGCCGGTGTGCAGAAGGGCTCGGCTGAGCCGCACCGCAACAAGGTCGCGAAGGTCACCATGGACCAGGTCCGGGAGATCGCCAAGACCAAGCAGGAAGATCTGAACGCCAACGACATCGATCAGGCGGCGAAGATCATCGCGGGCACCGCTCGCTCGATGGGTATCACCGTCGAAGGCTGAGCGTCAGCGCCGGAGGAGGTAGCGCAGCGTAACCACGCAGGCGCAGCGAAGACTTCCATCAGACGCCGCAGGCTGAGCGAAACGCTCACGGTGGGAGGGCCGGCCAGGCCCGATAACCACGGCTGAACCAGACAATTAAGGACAGAGAATCATGGCAAAACGAAGCAAGGCGTATCTCGCCGCGGCCGAGAAGGTCGATCGCGACAAGCTGTACTCCCCGCTGGCCGCCGCGCGGCTGGCCAAGGAGACCGCCACCACCAAGACCGACGCGACCGTCGAGGTCGCCGTGCGTCTCGGTGTGGATCCCCGCAAGGCCGACCAGATGGTCCGCGGCACCGTCAACCTGCCGCACGGCACCGGTAAGACCGCCCGCGTCATCGTGTTCGCCGCCGGCGAGAAGGCCGCCGAGGCCGAGGCCGCCGGTGCCGACGCCGTGGGCGCCGAGGACCTGATCGAGCGGATCCAGGGCGGCTGGCTGGACTTCGACGCCGCGATCGCCACCCCGGACCAGATGGCCAAGGTCGGCCGGATCGCGCGTGTCCTGGGCCCGCGCGGCCTGATGCCGAACCCGAAGACGGGCACGGTCACCACCGATGTGACCAAGGCCGTCAACGACATCAAGGGCGGCAAGATCAACTTCCGCGTCGACAAGCAGGCCAACCTGCACTTCGTGATCGGTAAGGCGTCCTTCGACGACGCCAAGCTGGTGGAGAACTACGGCGCCGCGCTGGACGAGATCCTGCGTGTCAAGCCGTCGACCGCCAAGGGCCGCTACCTGAAGAAGGTTACGGTTTCGACGAACACCGGACCGGGCATCCCGGTGGACCCGAACCGCACCCGCAACCTCCTCGACGAGGACGCGTAAGTAGCACCCGAGTCAGACCGCAAAGGGCGGGAACGCGAATCGCGTTCCCGCCTTTCGCATTCCACGGACTATTTCACTGACGGTCGTCGTTGATCCCGAGGTGACCGTTGTCCTGCTGATCTCCGGAAGCACGCGCAGTGCCTCGACCAATTCCGCCGCACTGCGCACAGTGCAGGCGATCGCCCCGGCCGATATCGAAACCCGCTGGTACGACGGACTCGCCGAACTCCCGGCCTTCAATCCCGATGACGACGGCACCGGGCATCCGTCGGTTCTCGCGCTGCGCGAAGCGCTTGCCGCCGCCGACGCGGTGCTGTTCTGCACGCCGGAATATGCGGGCACCCTGCCCGGCAGCCTCAAGAACCTGCTGGACTGGACCGTCGGCACCGCCGATCTCTACGAAAAGCCCACCGCCTGGCTGACTGTCGCGGTACCCGGCCGCGGCGAAGGCGCGACGGCGACCCTCGCCAGTGTGCTCGGTTATGTGGGTGCCGCCGTGGATCCCGGTGTACCCGCCCGGCTGCCGGTGCTGCGCGAAGGCATCGGTGCGGACGGTCTGGTCGCGGCCCCCGAATTCCGCACCGGCGCAGGAGAGTTGCTCCGGCGTCTGGTGGCGCAGGCGCAGTGATTCCCGCCGGATCCGGGCGGCCGGATCCGGCGGGAATCGGAAACGGTACGGCTATTCGTCGTCGGCCGTCTTGCGCCAGCCCAGCAGCACGGACTCGCCGTCCTGCACACCCCAGGGCAGGAAGATCGCCACGATGACGGCGGCGACCACCACCGCCCCGGCTGCCACCAGCGAGGCGGTGTGCGAACCCTCGAGCGCCGCGGATTTCATTGCGACGATGAGGTTTTCGCGTTGGCTCTCGAAGAACGGCGCGAGCGGGCGTTTGCGGAGTTCCAGCACGCTCAACGGGCTGGCCTCGACCAGGCCCTTCTCCTTGGCGTTCATCAGAGTGCTCGGTATCGCCTCGAGCCGGGCGCTGATCCGGGTCGTGTAGTACGACGCCACGATCGAACCGAGCACTGCGACACCGAGGGTGCCGCCGATCTCGCGGGTGGTGTCGTTGACCGCCGAACCCGCGCCCGCCTCGTCCAAAGGCAAAGCGCCCATGATGGATTCGGTGGCAGGGCCCTGCGTGATGGCCAGGCCGAGCGCCATGAACACCATCGAAGGCAGCACGTCGGTGACGTAACTGCTGTCGACGTCCACCTGTCCGCCCAGGTACAGCCCGAGTCCTGTGATGAGCAGGCCGGTCACGATGACCGGTGTGGTGCCGACCTTCTGCGCGAGCATCGTGGCGATGGGCGCGCCGAGCGCGACCGAGAAGGCGAAAGGTAATGAGGCGATACCGAATTCGAGCGGCGTGTATTCGCGGACGCCCTGGAAATATTGGGTGATCAGGAACAAGAAACCGAACATCGAAAAGTAGCCGATGGCAATGGCCAGTGCGGGCATCGAGAAACGGCGATTGCGGAACAGGCGCATATCGAGAATTGGTGCGCGGGTGCGCAATTCCCACGCGATGAAGGCGGCGAGCAGGACGACACCCAGCGCGGCGGTGCCGAGCGTGATCGTCGAGAGCCAGCCGTTGCGCGGTCCCTCGATGATCGCCCACACGACCAGCGTGATGCCGGTGATGGACAAGACGATGCCGAGCAGGTCGAGCTTGCCGACCTGTGCCGCACGGGATTCCGGCACCCATTTGAGGGTGGCGGCCAGCGCGATCGCGGCCACCGGCACATTGATCCAGAACACCGAGTGCCAGGAGAACTGGGCGAGCAGCCAGCCGCCGGAGATCGGTCCGATGGCGATGGCGAATCCGGCGACCGCGGTCCAGGCCGCGATGGCGAGCGCGCGCTCGCGCTTCTCGGTGAAGATGTTGATGATCAGCGCGAGGGTGGCGGGGAAGACCGCGGCGGCGAAGATGCCCATGGCGGCGCGCGCGGCGATGACCTGGGTCATCGACTCCGACAGCGCGCCCGCGACTGACATGACGGCCACGCCGACCAGGCCGATCATCATCACGCGGCGGCGACCGTAGCGGTCGCCGAGATTGCCGAAGGCCAGCAGCAGGCCGGCGAAGGTCAGGGTGAACGCGTCGACCACCCATTGCAGGCTGCTGACACCGGCCGAGAGCTGCACCCCGATGGACGGTAGGGCCACGTTGACCAGCGTGTTGTCGAGCATGACCAAGAGTTCGGCCATGCAGATCACGGCGAGGGCGAGATACCGCTGGGAACGTCGTTCCAGCAGCACCGGTGGATCGACTATGGAGGTTGCCATAGTTGTGCAGTCAAACAGGTTAATGTCACCCTGCGTAACACTTGCGGCGCGCGATTTTGCCCACATTCACAGCCGAAATGTGAGCTGGAGCACGCTGATTCGCCCAGGCAATGGTGCGCTATTTCACTGTGCTCATGCAGTTCCGACAACGGTGCCCACCCCGTTTTGGCAGATGGTGGGTGGTCCGGGTACATTGGACGGCAGTCATCGACGAGTTCGATTACTACCCAATCCGTTCTACCGAAGACCGTTGGTCGTCGAGCCCGCATGGGTTCGATCGAAGGTCCGGCGACATTGCCGGCGGCCCACGCAGGGAGAACCGAGGCTGGGGAACCCGATCCGGGCCATCGCGCCGGGATCGATGATTCCTATTGCGCCCCGGAACGCCTTGCGTCCGGGGCGTTTGTTTTGTCGCCGTCCCTGATCGGTAGTTCGTCACGAACCGACCATCAGAGAGGAGGCGAAGTATGGCGAAACCCGAGAAGGTCACTGCGGTCGAGGAGATCGCGGAGCAGTTCAAGAGCTCGACGGCCACCGTTGTCACGGAATACCGTGGCCTGTCGGTCGGCAAGCTCACCGAGCTGCGGCGCGCGCTCGGCGCCGGAGCCACGTACTCCGTCGCCAAGAACACCCTGGTCAAGCGTGCCGCCGCCGAGGCGGGCGTGGAAGGTCTCGACGAGCTGTTCGTCGGCCCGACCGCGATCACCTTCATCAGCGGTGAGCCCGTCGACGCCGCGAAGGCCCTCAAGACCTTCGCGAAGGACAACAAGGCGCTCATCATCAAGGGCGGCTACATGGACGGCGCTGCGCTGTCCGTGGCCGAGGTCGAGAAGATCGCCGACCTGGAGTCCCGCGAGGTCCTGCTGGCCAAGCTGGCCGGTGCGATGAAGGGCAACATGGCCAAGGCCGCCGGTCTGTTCAACGCTCCCGCCTCGCAGGTGGCCCGCCTGGCCGCCGCGCTCGTGGAGAAGAAGCAGGCCGAATCCGGTGGCGAAACCGCTGCCGCTGAATAACCCCGGCGCGGCCTGGGCGTCAGGCCCGGAGGCGGCAGCCTGCGTAACCACGCAGGGCCCGCGCAGGTCGCACATCGGACACGGGGTGATTCGCGCGCGATTCGCCCTCGACGACAACAACTACCGAAAGGAACAACATCATGGCCAACGTTGACGAACTGCTCGAGACCTTCGGCAACATGACCCTGCTCGAGCTGTCGGACTTCGTCAAGAAGTTCGAGGAGAAGTTCGAGGTCACCGCGGCTGCTCCGGTCGCCGTCGCCGCTGTGGGTGGCGCTGCCGCTCCGGCCGACGCCGCCGAAGAGCAGGACGAGTTCGACGTCATCCTCGAGGGTGCGGGCGACAAGAAGATCCAGGTCATCAAGGTGGTCCGCGAGATCGTCTCCGGCCTGGGCCTGAAGGAAGCCAAGGACCTGGTCGAGGGCGCCCCGAAGCCGATCCTGGAGAAGGTCGCCAAGGAGGCCGCCGAGGCTGCCAAGGCGAAGCTGGAAGAAGCCGGCGCCAAGGTCTCGGTCAAGTAATTCCGACCGATATCGCCGACGGGCGGTCCCCCTCTCGGGGGACCGCCCGTTTGCTATTTACGAAGTCCTTCGCCAACAATCCGGAAATTGCGAGTGAAACGAGGTTACTCTTCAGTCAGGTTGGGGTGTGCCCCGTCTCGGTCATGAGATACAGTGGCCGAACCCACTGTGACGTGACACACCGCGGAACCCAGCACGCGGTTCGCCGGTGGGCTGCTCGCTGAATAATTCTGGAGGTTGGCGTGGGCGTCGAGGTCAGGACCGAGGGTGTTACGAAGTCCTTCGGTTCGCAGCGAATTTGGCAGGACGTCTCCCTGACGCTGCCGTCCGGTGAGGTCAGCGCGCTGCTCGGCCCGTCGGGTACCGGTAAGTCGGTGTTCCTGAAGTCGCTGATCGGACTACTGCGCCCCGAGCGTGGCTCCATTTATATCGGCGATACGGACATCACCACGTGCTCCAACAAGGAGCTCTACGAGATCCGCAAACTTTTCGGCGTGCTGTTCCAGGACGGCGCGCTGTTCGGTTCGATGAACCTCTTCGACAATGTCGCCTTCCCGTTGCGCGAGCACACGAAGAAGTCGGAATCCGACATCAAGAAGATCGTCATGGAGAAGCTCGAGCTGACCGGTCTGCTCGGCGCCGAAGGCAAGCTGCCCGGCGAGATCTCCGGCGGTATGCGCAAGCGGGCCGGCCTCGCCCGCGCCCTGGTGCTCGACCCGCAGATCATCCTCGTCGACGAGCCGGACTCCGGCCTCGACCCGGTGCGCACCTCGTACCTGAGCCAGCTGCTGATCGATATCAACGCACAGATCGACGCCACGATTCTGATCGTCACGCACAACATCAACCTGGCCCGCACCGTGCCGGACAACATCGGCATGCTGTTCCGCCGCCAGCTGGTCATGTTCGGCCCGCGCGAGGTGCTGCTCACCTCCGAGGAGCCGGTGGTCAAGCAGTTCCTCAACGGCCGCATGCAGGGCCCGATCGGCATGTCCGAGGAGAAGGACGAGGCCCAGATGGCGCGCGAGCAAGCGATGTTCGACGCCGGCCATCACCACGGCGGCGCCGAAGAGGTCGAGGGCATCATCCCGCAGATGCAGGCGACCCCCGGCATGCCGGTGCGCCAGGCCGTGCTGCGCCGCAAGGAGCGCGTCCGCGAGATCATGCACACCCTGCCGCACGCGGCTCAGGTCGCGATTCGGGAATCACTTGCGCAGAACGACGACACGCAGGTGATGGCCTATAACAACAGCGACCTCGGCAGTTACCAGAGCGGCGCGTACGACACCACGACTAGACCAAACCCAACTAACGGGTAACATCTGCGATCGTGAATTCCTCCCTGGCGCGATTGCGGACTCCACTGGAGTCGGGGTTCGGCCAGGCCGGCAACATTTTTGCGCTGTTCCTCGACGTGCTGCGCAAGACGTTCCGCCGGCCGTTCGAGTGGCGAGAGTTCATCGAGCAGTCGTGGTTCATCGCGAGTGTCTCGATCCTCCCCAGCGCACTGGTGGCTATCCCGTTCGGTGCCGTCGTCGCGTTGCAGACGGGTTCGTTGATCAAGCAGCTCGGCGCTGAATCGTTCACCGGCGCAACGAGCGTGCTCGCCACCGTGCAGCAGGCGGCCCCGGTCGTCACGTCGCTGATCATCGCGGGCGCGGCCGGGTCGGCGGTGGCCGCCGATCTCGGCTCGCGCACCATCCGTGAGGAGATCGACGCGCTCGAGGTGCTCGGCATCGATCCGATCCGCAAGCTGGTGGTGCCCCGGGTGCTCGGCATGGCCCTGGTCGCGCTGCTGTTGAACGGCCTCGTCTCGGTGGTGGGTATCGCCGGCGGCTACTTCTTCAACGTGCTGTTGCAGGGCGGCACGCCGGGCGCCTACCTGGCTTCGTTCTCCGCGCTGGCCCAGCTGCCCGACCTGTGGATCGGCGAGATCAAGGCGCTGATATTCGGTGTGATCGCCGGTGTGATCGCCGCGTACAAGGGGTTGCATCCGAAAGGGGGCCCGAAAGGAGTAGGTGAAGCGGTGAACCAATCCGTGGTGATCACGTTCTTGGTGCTGTTCTTCGTGAACCTCATCCTGACGCTGGTGTACCTGCAGGTCGTCCCCGCCAAGGGCGCCTGACCGGTGGCCACCCAGTACCGCAACCCTGCTCTCGCCAAATCGCTCCGCCGGGCGGGAAATATCGCGCGATCACCGCTGAAGGTGATCGACCGGGCGGGCGAGCAGATGTCGTTCTACTCGCGCGCCATCGCCTGGATTCCGCGCACCGCCGTGCATTACCGCAAGGAGGTCATGCGGCTGCTCGCCGAGGTGACCTTCGGCAGCGGCGCGCTCGCGGTGATCGGCGGCACCATCGGCGTCATCGTGTTCATGTCCGGGTCGGTCGGCGTCGTGGTCGGTCTGCAGGGCTTCAAAGCCCTCGACGCGCTCGGCAGCTCCGTGCTCACCGGCTTCCTCACCGCCTACATCAATACCCGTGAGATCGCGCCGCTGGTCGCGGCTTTGGCGCTCTCGGCGACGGTGGGCTGTGGTTTCACCGCGCAGCTCGGCGCCATGCGGATCTCCGAGGAGATCGATGCGCTCGAGGTGATGGCGGTGCCCGGTGTGCCGTTCCTGGTCACCACCCGCGTGATCGCCGGCTTCCTCGCGGTCATTCCGCTGTACATCGTCGGCCTGCTCGGCACCTTCCTGGCGTCCCGGATGATCAGTATCTGGTTCAACGGGCAGTCCAGCGGGTCCTATGACCACTACTTCAGCCTGTTCCTACCACCAGAGGACGTGCTCTATTCGTTCCTGAAGGTGTTGGTCTTCGCCTTCGTGATCATCATGGTGCACTGCTACTACGGTTTTCACGCCACCGGCGGACCCGCGGGCGTCGGGGTCGCGGTCGGTCGCGCGGTGCGCGCCGCGATCGTGCTGGTGAACGTGCTCGACTTCTTCCTGAGCCTGGCGATCTGGGGGACGACCACGACTGTGCGGGTGGCGGGATGAACCGCGTGCAGCTGTGGCGCTCGACCGAGAAGCTCCGGGTGCGACTGCTCGGCATCGCCTTCTTCGTGGTGGTCGCGCTGTTCCTGGCGACCACCATCGCGATCTACAACAAGCAGTTCGTGAAGACCGTCGACGTCGACCTGGTGACCGACAGCGTGGGCAACGCGCTGACCAAGAACGCGGACGTGAAGGTTCGCGGCGTCACGGTCGGCGAGGTGCGTTCCAGCCGTTCGGACAACGGCAAGGTGACCTTGAACCTGGCCATCCAGCCGGACAAGGCCGATCAGATCCCGTCCAACGCGACCGCGCGCCTGCTGCCCAAGACCCTGTTCGGCGAGCGCTATGTGGATCTGATGATCCCGGCCGAGCGCAGCGCGACGCATCTGACCAACGGTGTGACGTTGCAACAGGACAAGAGCGGCAACGCGATCGAGCTGAGCAAGCTGCTCGACGATCTGATGCCGCTGCTGCAGGCGATCCCGCCGCAGGATCTCGCCGCCACCCTCGGCGCGCTCTCCCAGGCGCTGTCCGGTCAGGGCCTCGCGCTCGGCGAGAGCGTGGACAAGCTCGACACCATCTTCCGCGAGGTCAACGGCGTGCTGCCGGACCTGCAGGACGACCTGCGCAGCTTCGCCACGGTGGCAGCCACCTACTCCGACGCGGCGCCGCAACTGGTGCAGGCGCTGGACAACCTGCGCACCACCAACGCGACCATCGTGCAGCGCCGCTGGGATATCGACTCGCTGTACGCCGTGCTGACGCCGACCTCGTCGGACACCGCCGACTTCTTGGTGGCCAACCGCGACAACATCATCGATCTGGCCGCGGACTCGCGTCCGCTGCTGGAGGACCTGGCCACCTACTCGCCGACCTTCCCGTGCGCGATGGCGAACTTCGCTCAGCTCAAGCCGCGCATCGACCGAATCCTCGGCAAGGGCGAGGCCCAGCCCGGTTCCCGGGTGACCATCGAGCTGACCAACAACCGCGGCAAGTACCTGCCCAACCAGGACGAGCCGCGGTGGCTGGACACCCGTGGGCCGTGGTGCATTCCGGAGAAGCCGCTCGGCGTCGATCCGGGGCAGTACACCACCGGCGGTCCGAGCAACGACGGCTCCTACGCCGTCCCCAGCCGCAACCCCGGCGATATCAACGCGGGTCAGATGTCACCGCCGCAGTACGGCGTGTACCCGGCGGCCAGTGTCGCGACCATCGCCGGTTCGCCCATGGAGCAGCAGTCGCTGGGCGCGATCTACGGTGCGGCCCAAGGCGTTTCGCCTGATCAGGTGCCGAGCTGGGTGACCAGGGCCGGTGCGCCCGCGTTCCGCGGCAGCGAGGTGAGCGTGCGATGAACGGGTTCAAACAGCAATTGCGCGGCCTCGGCGGGCCGCTCACCAAGTTGATCGTCTTCGTCATCGTGACGCTGTTCGCGACGACGGTGCTCGCGCTGTCCATCGCGAACTACAGCGGCGGCGGTACCGCGTTCAAGGCCCGGTTCACCGATGTCACCTCGCTGAACCCGGGCGACGAGGTGCGCGTCGCGGGCGTGCGGGTCGGCAAGGTCACCGATGTCTCGATCGTGGACAAGCGGCTGGCCGAGGTGAAATTCGAACTGACCGACCGCGATTGGCTGCCCGCCTCGACCATCGCCACCATCCGGTACCGGAACCTGGTCGGCCAGCGCTACATCGCGCTCGAGCAGGGCACCGGCGAGCAGGGCCGCAAGCTCAACAAGGGCGGCACCATCCCGCTGGAGAACACGCGTCCCGCGCTGAACCTCACCACGCTGTTCAACGGTTTCCGTCCGCTGTTCCGGACGCTGACCGCCGATGACGTGAACAAGCTCTCGTTCGAGATCATCCAGGTGTTCCAGGGCGAGCAGGGCACCATCCACGATCTGGTGACCACCACCGCGAGCTTGACCAACAAGATCGCGGACAAGGACGCCGTGATCGGCGAGCTGGTGCGCAACCTGACCGCCGTGCTCGACACCGTGAACAAGCGCGACGATCAGTTCGATCAGCTCATCGTCAATACCGAAGCCCTGGTCAGCGGGCTGTCCGCGGAACGCGACACCATCGGCCGCTCGGTCACCTCGCTCGGCAACCTGGCCTCGGCCACCGGCGATCTGCTGGTCCCGGTGCGGCCGACCCTGCAGGGCTCGATCGCTGGCCTGAGCCAGCTCACCGGCACGCTCAACGAGCGCAAGGACGAGGTCAACGAGGCTTTGACGAACCTGCCGCTGAAAATGGAAAAGCTCGGGCGCGTGGGCAGTTACGGCTCCTGGTTCCAGTTCTACCTGTGCGGTATCGACATCGTGGTCGGGCCGGGCGCGGTGGACGCGCCGCAGCTCAACCTGCCCGCCGGGCTGCCGACGATCAACCAGCCGCTGTACACCAACGCCGCGCCGCGCTGCTCCGGGAAGGCCCGCTGATGGACGACCGCGTATTGCTCGGACGCCGCAGCCCCGCTTTCCTCGGTGTGCTCGGATTGGTGCTGGTGCTGCTGGTGACGATGTCGGCCTTCTTCTTGGACCGGCTGCCGATCATCGGCGCGGGCACCAAGTACACCGCCGAGTTCTCCGAGGCGGCCGGCCTGAAGAAGGGCAACGAGGTCCGGATCGCGGGCGTCAAGGTCGGTGCGGTGGACGACGTCCGGCTCGACGGCGCCAAGGTGCTCGTCGACTTCCGGACCCAGAACGCCTGGATCGGCAGCGAGACCACCGCCTCGATCCAGATCAAGACGGTGCTCGGGCAGAAATATCTGGCGCTGGACCCGAAGGGGTCCGGCACCGCCGATCCGAGCAAGCGAATCCCGTTGTCGCGCACCGTCGCTCCGTACGACGTGGTGGACGCGTTCACCGACGCCGCGAAGAACATCGACCAGATCGACACCGCTCAGCTGGCCACCAGCATGCGGGTGCTCTCCGACGCGTTCGCGACCACGCCGCCGGAGATCCGCGGTTCGATCGATGGCGTCGCCCGGCTCTCGGAGACGCTGGCCAAGCGCGACGAGCAGCTCAAGAAGTTGTTCGCGGCGACCAGGCAGACCACCCAGGTGCTGGCCGATCGCAACGCGGAGTTCGAGCGCCTGCTCAGCTCGGGCGGGCAGCTGCTGGCCGAGCTGAACATCCGGCAGCAGTCCATCGCGCAGCTGCTCGACGGCGCCAAGACCGTGTCCGCCGAGCTCACCGCCCTGGTGCACGACAACGAGGAGCAGATCGGCCCGGCGCTGAAGAACCTGCGCGGCTCGATCGATCTGCTGAATGCCAACCAGCAGAACATCTCCAAGACCTTGGAGCTCGCGGCACCGTTCTACGGCATCTATGCCAACGTGCTCGGCACCGGTCGCTGGTTCGACGCGGTGATCGTGAACCTGATTCCGCCCGCCCTGCCCGACATCCCCGGCAACCGTCCGCCGATCCGCACCATGGGAGGTAACTGACATGGCGGATCGGCTGACCGCGCTGCGGAATTCGAGCCGCGGGACCAAGGTCGCGATCGCGCTGGTCCTGGTGGCCGTGCTGATCGTGGTCGGGGTGCTGTGGTGGCTGTTCGACCGGATGACCACCACCAAGATCACCGCGTACTTCGATCGTTCGGTCGGCATCTACGAGGGTTCGGACGTGCGGATCCTGGGCGTCCCGGTCGGTTCGGTGGATTCGGTCGAACCGCAGGGCGATCAGGTCAAGATCGTGATGAGCGTCGATCGCCGCTTCGACGTGCCCGCCGACGCGCGGGCCGCGCAGATCACGCCCTCGATCGTGTCCGACCGCTACATCCAGCTCACCCCGGTGTACACCGGCGGGCCGAAAATGCCGCGCACGGCGACCATTGCGCGCGATCGCACGGTCACCCCGGTCGAGGTCGACCAGCTGTACAAGAGCATCACCGAACTCTCGGATGCGTTGGGCCCCAACGGCGCCAACAAGGAGGGCGCGGTCAACGACCTGGTCCGGACGGGCGCGGCGAACCTGGACGGCAACGGCGAAGCGCTGGCCAACAGCCTCACCCAGCTGTCCAAGGCGGCCAAGTACCTGTCCGACGCGCGCGGTGACATCTTCGACACGGTCAAGAATCTGCAGACCTTCGTCACGATGCTGGCCCGCAACGACGCGCAGGTGCGCCAGTTCAACGTTCAGCTCGCCGATCTGTCCAGCTTCCTCGCGAACGAGCGTGACGATCTGGGCGCCGCGCTGAATCTGCTGTCCGTCGCGCTCGGCGATGTCGCCCGATTCATCGACAACAACCGCGAACTCATCGCCAGCAATGCCGAGGGCCTGACCCAGCTCACCGAGACGCTGGCCAAACAGCGCGACGATCTGGCCGCGGCGCTGCCGGTGCTGCCGGTGGCGCTGAGCAACCTGATCAACATCCACAACGCCGAATCCGGCACCCTCGACATGCGGGCCAACTTCACCGACCTGCAGGATCCGTTCGGCGTGATGTGCAAGCTGGTCGACGTGTCCAAGCTGCGGCCGGGCGATCCGCAATTCGAGGCGCTGGGCCGGCAGATGCGCCCGATCCTGGAGCACTGCCAGGAGATCTCCGATCAGATCACCGCGGGCGTGAAGACGCCGACGCTGATCCTGCCGTTCGGCATTCTCAGCAACGAGAACCAGCAGCGCGCTCCGGTGCCCGGCACCGTGCCCGGCACGCCGTCGGACCAGCTGCCGCCGTCCCAGGGAGGTGCGCGGTGAGTAGCCGAATCCGTTCCGTCACAAGAGGTTTCGGTATCGCGCTGGCGACCGGCCTGGCCGCCGCGCTGGTCACCTCGTGCGCGTCCGACGGCATCTACAGCGTCCCGCTGCCCGGCGGCGCGGACGTCGGCGACCATCCGATGCGCATCGACATCCAATTCGACGACGTGCTCGATCTGGTGCCGCAGTCCGCGGTGAAGGTGGAGGGCGTGCCGGTCGGCCGGGTCGAGGACATCACCATCGGCAAGGACCAGTGGACCGCGACGGTGCGCACCGTCGTGAACTCCTCGGTGGACCTGCCCGACAACGCGCATGCCGAAGTGCGGCAGTCGAACCTGCTGGGCGAGAAGTTCATCGAGCTGTCCAAGCCCGCCGATCCAGCCGCCGCGAAGCTGCGCGACGGCGCGGTGATCACGGTCGACCGCACCCGGCACGCCACCGAGATCGAGCAGGTGCTCGGTGCGATGTCGTTGCTGCTCAACGGCGGTGGCGTCGCGCAACTGCAACCGATCGTCACCGAGCTGAACAAGACCCTCGGCGGCCGGGAGGAGCGGGTGCGCTCGCTGCTCGAGCAGGCCAACACGTTGATCAAGGGTCTCGACGATCAGGTCAACGACATCACGCGGGCGCTCGACGGCCTCGACGTGCTGAGCAGCCGGGTCAGTCAGCAGACCGAGCAGATCGGCAAGATCCTCGATGAACTGCCCGAGGGCGTGCAGATCCTGGAGCAGCAGCGACCTCAGCTCGTCGGGTTGCTGACCCAGCTGGATCGGGTGGGGCAGGCCGGTTTCGACGTGCTCGACCACTCGAAGGACGATCTGATCCGCGACCTCACCTCGTTGCGCCCGACACTGCAGGAGCTCGGTAAGTCCGCGCCGGACCTGGTCACCGCGTTCCCGCTGATTCCGACCTATCCGTTCCCGGACTCCACGCTGGAATCCACCTTCGGCGGCTCGGTGAACACCTGGCTGTCGGTGGATCAGCAGATCGGCGTCACGCTGAGCAATCTCGGTGTGGGCAAACCGAATCCGGAGTACATCCCGCCCACCTTCGGTCCGCAGGTGCCGGTGAATCCGACCAATCCGTATTACAACGGCAACGGTCCGCGCGCGGGCTGGCCGACGATCTCGATCCTGCCGTTGCCGCCGAACATGGCCCAGCCGCCCGCGCCGGGCGTGCCGCCGAACCCGGTCGGGGCGATTCTGGAGCAACTGGGAGTGGGTGGTCCGCGATGACGAAGTTGGTGCGCTGGCAGCTGCTCGCGTTCGTGGTCGTCGCGGTGGTCGGCGTGGTGTTCGTCGGCGCCAAGTACATCCGGCTGGACCATATGCTCGGTTTCGGCCAGTACGGCGTGAAAGTGCAGGCAGACCAGACCGGCGGCATCTACAAGGGCGCCGAGGTGACCTATCGCGGCGTGCCGGTCGGCCGGGTCGGCACCCTGGAACTCACCGGCGACGGCGTGCTGATGAATCTGATCATCGACTCGGATTCGCCGGAGATCCCCGCGTCCGCGAAAGCCGTGGTGGCCAACCGGTCCGCGATCGGTGAGCAATACGTCGACCTGCAGCCGGACACCGATTCCGGGCCCTACCTGCGCGACGGCTCGGTGATCACCTCGGCCACCACGCCGGTGCCGGTGCAGCAGCTGGTCGCCAGCGTGGACACGTTCACCCGCTCGGTCGATCTCGCCGCGCTGAACACCACCGTGCGCGAACTCGGCAAGGCGTTCAACGGCAAGGGCGATGACCTGCAGGTCTTCGTCGATTCGCTGAACAAGTTCACCACCACGTTCAACGAGACGCTGCCGCAGACCATTCAGCTGATCCGGGACGGCAAGGTCGCGCTCGGTACCCAGGCCGAGCAGTCCGACGCGATCCGTCAGTTCAGCGACGGCTTGGACAAGCTCACCGCGCAGTTGCGCTCCAGCGACCCGGATATCCGCAGGTTGATCGGTACCGGCAACGACGCGGGCCAGCAGATCGGCGCGCTGCTGCACGAGAGCGGCGGCGCGCTCACCCAGGACCTGGGTAACCTGCGTCAGCTGCTGCTGGCGATCTCGCCCAAGTTCTTCGCGATCCGCCCGCTGCTGCAGATGATCCCGCAGCTCTCGATCGGCGGCTCGTCCACCGCGCCCGGCGACGGCACCACCCACTTCGGGCTCGTGCTGGAAACCAACAATCCGCCCGCCTGTACTGTCGGGTACGAGGGAACGCAGCGGATTCTCGAGCAGATGAAGGCGCAGAATCCCGATTTCGACGACACCCGCGACGAGTTCCCGTTCAACAAGGATGCGAAATGCCTTGTGCCGCAGGGTAACCCGACTGCGGTGCGCGGCGGCGAGCGGGCCGCGCTCGCCGATCCGAACATCGTGCAGCCCTGGGACAACACCCCCAAGACCGATCCGGAACGGCTCGACCTGAGCCCGATCGCCATCCAGATGGCCACCCTGATGGGCGTCACGGCGAAGCGGTGACCGGACCGACGACGTTAGGTGAATACGCGTGAGCGAAGCGAAGGAATTTTCGAGGCGTAGCAGTGAGTGATGTGGACACGGCGGACGCGGCGCAGGCCGAGGGGGCTGCTGCCGTGGACATGAAAAAGGACAAGAAGGACACAGCTCCGGATTCGGGTGCGCGGGCCGGGTCCGGGATCTGGCGCACTCTCGTGCTGGCCGGCTCCGCCGTGCTGCTGGTCGTCGCCCTGGTCGCCGCCGTCTGGTTCGGCGCGGGCTGGATCCGTGCCGCGGTCAGCGACGCCCCGCGCGCGGACGCCCGCGACAACGCCCTCGATGCCGCCCGCCAGGCCGCGCTCAACATGACCTCGATGAACCTCGACGACGTGCCGGGCTCGCTCGCGCTGGCCCGCTCCTCGATGACCGGCGCGCTGCTCGAGTCGGCGGAGAAGAACAAGGATCAGGCCGAGCAGCTCGCAAAGCAGACGAACGTCGGCATGACCTCCAAGGTGCTCGGTGCCGCCGTGACCACACTGAACAGTGAAAAGGACAAGGCCTCCGCACTGGTGGTGCTGCAGGTGACCGAGCTCGGCAAGGACAAGCCGCCGGCCGAATACCGCTATACCTGGAATGTCGACGTCGCCAGAACAGGCGAGGTGTGGAAGGCCGAGCAGATCTCCTCGCTGAGTCAGCCGGTGCTGCTCAGCGGTGGGCAGGGTCAGCCGCCGCAGCCGCCCGCCGGTGATCAACCGCCGGCCGAGCAGCCGCCCGCCGCGCCGAAACCGGGATCGTAGGAGCGACATCATGACTTCTCGTAAGCCGGTCAACCGGCTCACGCCCAAGCGGCAACCCGGCGCGGAACAGCAGTCGCGGAGCAGTGCGTCACGCACCGGCACGCCGCGCAACACGCCGGTCCGCAAGCCGCGTGTGACGAGTACTGCCCGTCCGGTCGGCAAGCGGCAGGCGCGCGCGGAACAACGCCCCGCGCCCGCGCGTACCCGCACGGCACGGATCCGCCCGCCGCGGACGCCGCGATCGGGCCGTTCGTTCTGGACCCTGGTGGCGGGCTGCCTGATCGCCGCGGTGTTGCTCGGCGGATTCGCGGTGGTTGCCGCGCTGCGCCCGGGCGTGGACGACTCGAATCGGGCGTTCGTCGACAACAAGGCCACCGAAGAGGTGCGGGCGGCCGCGGACCACGCATTGAAGACCGTCTACGCCTACGACGTGAAGAACATCGACGGGTACCGGGACGCGGCCAAGCAGGTGCTCACCGGCAAGATGCTCGCCGATCTCGACAAGTACGCCGACACCACCATCTCGGCGGTGAAGCAGGCGCAGACGAGCGCGGACGCCAAGGCCGATCCGATCGGCGTGACCTTGCTCGCCGACGACCGGGCCGAACTGCTGGTCAACCTGGTGGTCAGCGCGACCAAGAACGGCGTGGCGCAGCAGAGCGTCGCAGGTCCGATCGTGCTGCACATGCAGAAGGTGGGCGATCGCTGGCTGGCCAGCGACATCGTCGACCAGTGATCGGTCGCTCTCGCGCCTACTTGACGAGTTTCGCCCGACCAGTCACGCTATTCACAACAGCGGCAGCTGTCACAGTGGGTTCCTAGCGCCCCGTCGTCCTCGACGCAGCCAGCGATTCGGACACGGCGCGCCAGCCACGTGAATGTGCGCACGGGTGGTAGGTTGACACCCCCGTGACGATTGGTGTACGGTTGGACGTTGCGCTGGCTGCCTCCTGTCCATACCTCGATTTGCACACGTAAGTTCCACCTTCCGGTGTTACTTCCGTTGTTGCCTGTTCGGGTTTTGTTTGGGTCGTAACCAGCGGAATTCGTAGCAGACAAGCGACGGTCGCGGACCACCACGCGACGCGCGTGAGGTGCTGGAAGGACGCATCTTGGCAGTCTCCACCCAGACCAAGGCAGTTGCCGGAATCCCCGGAGCCCCGTTGCGGGTGTCTTTCGCGAAGATCCGTGAACCCTTGGAGGTGCCCGGACTTCTCGATCTACAGACGGACTCATTTGCATGGTTGATCGGTTCGCCGTCATGGCGTGAAAAAGTTGCCGCGCGCGGCGACGTCGGGCTAGTCGGGGGACTCGAGGAGGTGCTCGAGGAGCTGTCGCCGATCGAGGACTTCTCCGGCTCGATGTCCCTGTCTTTCTCTGATCCTCGGTTCGAAGAGGTCAAGGCCTCGATCGACGAGTGCAAAGACAAGGACATGACCTACGCGGCGCCGCTGTTCGTCACCGCGGAGTTCATCAACAACAACACCGGTGAGATCAAGAGCCAGACGGTCTTCATGGGTGATTTCCCGATGATGACCGACAAGGGCACGTTCATCATCAACGGCACCGAGCGCGTCGTCGTCTCGCAGCTGGTCCGTTCGCCGGGCGTCTACTTCGACCACTCGGTCGACAAGGCCACCGAGAAGGACCTGCACAGCGTGCGCGTCATCCCGTCGCGTGGCGCGTGGCTGGAGTTCGACGTCGACAAGCGCGACACCGTCGGCGTCCGCATCGACCGCAAGCGCCGTCAGCCCGTCACGGTGCTGCTGAAGGCGCTCGGCTGGACGACCGAAGAGATCGTGGAGCGCTTCGGCTTCTCCGAGATCATGATGTCGACCCTGGAGAAGGACAACACCGCCGGTCAGGACGAGGCGCTGCTGGACATCTACCGCAAGCTGCGTCCGGGCGAGCCGCCGACCAAGGAGTCCGCGCAGACCCTGCTGGAGAACCTGTTCTTCAAGGAGAAGCGCTACGACCTCGCCCGCGTGGGTCGCTACAAGATCAACAAGAAGCTCGGCATCCACCTCGGCGAGCAGGTCACCGGCTCGGTGCTGACCAAGGAAGACATCGTCTCCACGATCGAGTACCTGGTCCGCCTGCACGCGGGTGACCGCGCGATGACCGCCCCCGGCGGCGAAGAGGTCCCGGTCGAGATCGACGATATCGACCACTTCGGCAACCGTCGCCTGCGTACCGTCGGCGAGCTGATCCAGAACCAGATCCGGGTCGGCCTGTCCCGGATGGAGCGCGTGGTCCGCGAGCGGATGACCACCCAGGACGTCGAGGCGATCACGCCGCAGACCCTGATCAACATCCGCCCGGTCGTCGCCGCGATCAAGGAGTTCTTCGGAACCTCCCAGCTGTCGCAGTTCATGGACCAGAACAACCCGCTGTCGGGTCTGACCCACAAGCGCCGCCTCTCGGCGCTGGGCCCGGGTGGTCTGTCCCGTGAGCGGGCCGGCCTGGAGGTGCGCGACGTGCACACCTCGCACTACGGCCGCATGTGCCCGATCGAGACCCCGGAAGGCCCGAACATCGGCCTGATCGGTTCGCTGTCGGTGTACGCGCGGGTCAACCCGTTCGGCTTCATCGAGACGCCGTACCGCCGGGTGATCGACGGCAAGGTCACCGACGAGGTCAAGTACCTCACCGCCGACGAGGAAGACCGGCACGTGCGCGCGCAGGCCAACTCGCCGGTCGACGCGGAGGGCCGCTTCCTCGAGGATCGGGTGCTCTGCCGCCGCGGCAACGAGGAGAACGAGCTCGTGCCCGCGTCCGAGGTCGACTACATGGACGTCTCGCCGCGCCAGATGGTGTCGGTCGCGACCGCGATGATCCCGTTCCTCGAGCACGACGACGCCAACCGCGCCCTGATGGGTGCGAACATGCAGCGTCAGGCCGTGCCGCTGATCCGTTCCGAGGCCCCCGTGGTGGGTACCGGCATGGAGCTGCGCGCCGCCGTCGACGCCGGCGATGTCGTGGTGAACGAGAAGGGCGGTGTGGTCGAGGAGGTTTCCGCCGACTACGTCACCGTGATGGCCGACGACGGCACGCGCAAGAGCTACCGGATGCGCAAGTTCGCCCGCTCCAACCAGGGCACCTGCGCGAACCAGCGGCCGATCGTGGACGAGGGGCAGCGGGTCGAGACCGGTCAGGTGCTCGCCGATGGTCCGTGCACCGAGAACGGTGAGATGGCGCTGGGCAAGAACCTGCTCGTGGCGATCATGCCGTGGGAGGGCCACAACTACGAGGACGCGATCATCCTGTCGCAGCGCCTCGTGGAAGAGGACGTGCTGACCTCGATCCATATCGAAGAGCACGAGATCGATGCCCGCGACACCAAACTCGGTGCCGAGGAGATCACCCGCGATATCCCCAACGTCTCCGACGAGGTCCTGGCCGACCTCGACGAGCGCGGCATCGTGCGTATCGGCGCGGAGGTCCGTGACGGTGACATCCTGGTCGGTAAGGTCACCCCGAAGGGCGAGACCGAGCTGACCCCGGAAGAGCGGTTGCTGCGCGCGATCTTCGGGGAGAAGGCCCGTGAGGTGCGTGACACCTCGCTCAAGGTGCCCCACGGTGAGTCGGGCAAGGTCATCGGTATCCGGGTGTTCTCCCGCGAGGACGACGACGACCTGCCTCCCGGTGTGAACGAGCTGGTGCGCGTCTACGTCGCGCAGAAGCGCAAGATCCAGGACGGTGACAAGCTCGCCGGCCGCCACGGCAACAAGGGTGTCATCGGCAAGATCCTGCCCACCGAGGACATGCCCTTCCTGCCCGACGGCACTCCGGTCGACATCATCCTCAACACCCACGGCGTGCCGCGGCGTATGAACATCGGCCAGATCCTGGAAACCCACCTCGGGTGGATCGGCAAGGCCGGCTGGAACGTCGACGTCGCCACGGACGGGACCCGTCCCGACTGGGCGAAGGCGCTGCCGGAGGAGATGCTCGGCGCACCGTCGAACTCCAACATCGCGACCCCCGTCTTCGACGGCGCCCGCGAGGAGGAGCTCACCGGTCTGCTGGCCTCGACCCTGCCGAACCGCGACGGCGAGCGCATGGTCGACGACAACGGCAAGGCGACGCTGCTCGACGGGCGTTCGGGTGAACCGTTCCCGTACCCGGTGGCGGTCGGCTACATGTACATCCTGAAGCTGCACCACCTGGTCGACGACAAGATCCACGCCCGTTCGACCGGTCCGTACTCGATGATCACCCAGCAGCCGCTCGGCGGTAAGGCCCAGTTCGGTGGCCAGCGCTTCGGTGAAATGGAGTGCTGGGCGATGCAGGCCTACGGCGCGGCTTACACGCTGCAGGAACTGCTCACCATCAAGTCCGACGACGTGGTCGGTCGCGTGAAGGTCTACGAGGCGATCGTCAAGGGCGAGAACATTCCGGAGCCGGGCATTCCGGAGTCGTTCAAGGTGCTCCTCAAGGAACTCCAGTCGCTGTGCCTCAACGTCGAGGTGCTGTCTTCGGACGGCGCCGCGATCGAGATGCGTGACGGCGACGACGAGGACCTGGAGCGCGCGGCCGCGAACCTGGGCATCAACCTGTCCAGGAACGAAGCCGCCACCGTCGACGACCTGGCGAACTAGGCGGTAAGTGCGAATGTCGTTTGTTTCTAACGACATTCGCACCCCGCGTTCCATCAACTAGTGAACTTTTTGCTCGAATTCGACCCTTACAGGGGAAAGGAAGTTACGTGCTAGACGTCAACTTCTTCGATGAACTCCGGATCGGCCTGGCCACCGCCGACGACATTCGCCAGTGGTCCTTCGGCGAGGTGAAGAAGCCGGAGACCATCAACTACCGCACGCTCAAGCCGGAGAAGGACGGCTTGTTCTGCGAGAAGATCTTCGGTCCCACCCGGGACTGGGAGTGCTACTGCGGCAAGTACAAGCGCGTGCGCTTCAAGGGCATCATCTGTGAGCGCTGTGGCGTCGAGGTGACCCGGGCCAAGGTGCGCCGTGAGCGGATGGGCCACATCGAGCTGGCCGCCCCGGTCACCCACATCTGGTACTTCAAGGGCGTGCCCTCGCGCCTCGGGTACCTGCTCGACCTGGCGCCGAAGGATCTGGAAAAGATCATCTACTTCGCCGCCTACGTCATCGTCGGGGTCGACGAGGAGCTGCGCCACAACGAGCTCAGCACCCTCGAAGCCGAGATGGAGGTCGAGAAGAAGGCCGTCGCCGATCAGCGCGACGCCGACCTGGAGGCCCGCGCCCAGAAGCTCGAGGCCGACCTGGCCGAGCTCGAGGCCGAGGGTGCCAAGTCCGACGTGCGCCGCAAGGTCAAGGACGGCGGCGAGCGTGAGATGCGTCAGCTGCGCGACCGGGCCCAGCGTGAGCTGGACCGGCTCGACGAGATCTGGACCACCTTCACCAAGCTGGCCCCGAAGCAGCTCATCGTCGACGAGGTGCTCTACCGCGAGCTGATCGACCGCTACGGCGAGTACTTCACCGGCGCCATGGGTGCGGAGTCCATCCAGAAGCTGATGGAGAACTTCGACATCGACGCCGAGGCCGAGAACCTGCGGGAGACCATCCGCAGCGGCAAGGGCCAGAAGAAGCTGCGTGCGCTCAAGCGGCTCAAGGTCGTCGCGGCGTTCCAGACCAACGGCAACTCGCCGATGGGCATGGTGCTCGACGCCGTTCCGGTGATCCCGCCGGAGCTGCGCCCGATGGTTCAGCTCGACGGTGGCCGCTTCGCCACCTCCGACCTGAACGACCTGTACCGCCGCGTGATCAACCGCAACAACCGCCTCAAGCGACTGATCGATCTGGGTGCGCCCGAGATCATCGTCAACAACGAGAAGCGGATGCTGCAGGAGTCCGTGGACGCGCTGTTCGACAACGGCCGCCGCGGCCGCCCGGTCACCGGACCGGGTAACCGCCCGCTGAAGTCGCTGAGCGATCTGCTCAAGGGCAAGCAGGGCCGGTTCCGCCAGAACCTGCTCGGCAAGCGTGTCGACTACTCGGGCCGTTCGGTCATCGTCGTCGGCCCGCAGCTGAAGCTGCACCAGTGCGGTCTGCCCAAGCTGATGGCGCTGGAGCTGTTCAAGCCGTTCGTGATGAAGCGCCTGGTCGACCTGAACCACGCGCAGAACATCAAGTCCGCCAAGCGGATGGTCGAGCGGCAGCGTCCCCAGGTGTGGGATGTCCTCGAAGAGGTCATCGCCGAGCACCCGGTGCTGCTGAACCGCGCGCCCACCCTGCACCGCCTCGGCATCCAGGCGTTCGAGCCGCAGCTCGTCGAAGGTAAGGCGATCCAGCTGCACCCGCTCGTCTGTGAAGCGTTCAACGCCGACTTCGACGGTGACCAGATGGCCGTGCACCTGCCGCTGTCCGCGGAGGCGCAGGCCGAGGCCCGCATCCTGATGCTGTCCTCGAACAACATCCTGTCGCCGGCCTCGGGTCGCCCGCTGGCCATGCCGCGTCTGGACATGGTGACCGGCCTGTTCTACCTGACCCGCCTCGAAGAGGGTGGCAAGGGCGAATACAAGCCGGCCGCAAAGGATTCCGCCGAGTTCGGCGTGTACTCCTCGCCCGCCGAGGCGCAGATGGCGGTGGACCGCGGTGAGCTCACCGTGCGTTCGCTGATCAAGGTGCGGCTCACCGAGCAGCGCCCGCCGAAGGACATCGAGACGGCGCTGTTCCCGCAGGGCTGGCAGCGCGGTGACGCGTGGATCGCGGAGACCACCCTCGGTCGCGTGCTCTTCAACGAGCTGCTCCCGGCGGACTACGCGTTCATCAACGAGCAGATGCCGAAGAAGCGTCAGGCGACGATCATCAACGATCTGGCCGAGCGCTACCCGATGATCGTGGTCGCGCAGACCGTCGACAAGCTGAAGGACGCGGGCTTCTACTGGGCCACCCGTTCCGGCGTGACGGTCTCCATGTCCGACGTGCTCGTGCCGCCGGAGAAGACCGAGATCATGGAGCGCTACGAGGCGCAGTCCGACCAGATCGAGAAGAAGTACCAGCGTGGTGCGCTCGATCACCAGGAGCGCAACAACGCCCTGGTGAAGATCTGGCAGGAAGCGACCGAAGAAGTCGGTCGCGCGCTGCGGGCGCACTACCCGGCCGACAACCCGATCATCACGATCGTCGACTCGGGCGCCACCGGTAACTTCACCCAGACTCGTACCCTCGCCGGTATGAAGGGCCTGGTGACGAACCCGAAGGGTGAGTTCATCCCGCGGCCGATCAAGTCCTCCTTCCGTGAGGGCCTGACGGTGCTGGAGTACTTCATCAACACCCACGGCGCGCGTAAGGGTCTGGCCGACACCGCGCTGCGTACCGCCGACTCGGGTTACCTGACCCGTCGTCTGGTGGACGTCTCGCAGGACGTGATCGTGCGCGAGCACGACTGCGCCACCGAGCGCGGCATCGTGGTGCCGATCGCGGAGAAGCAGCCGGACGGCACCATCATCCGCGACGCGCACGTCGAGACCAGTGCCTACGCCCGGACGCTCGCGTCCGACGCGGTCGACGCCAACGGCAACGTCGTCGTCGGAAAGGGCGCCGACCTCGGCGACCCGGCCATCGAGGCGCTGCTCGACGCGGGTATCACCGAGGTGAAGGTCCGCTCCGTGCTGACCTGCACCACCGGCACCGGCGTGTGTGCGACCTGCTACGGCCGCTCCATGGCGACCGGCAAGCTGGTCGACATCGGCGAGGCCGTCGGCATCGTCGCCGCGCAGTCCATCGGTGAGCCCGGTACCCAGCTGACCATGCGTACCTTCCACCAGGGTGGTGTCGCGGGCGATGACATCACCGGCGGTCTGCCCCGCGTGCAGGAGCTCTTCGAGGCTCGTGTGCCGAAGGGCAAGGCGCCCATCGCCGAGGTCTCCGGCCGGGTGCGGCTCGAGGACGACGATCGCTTCTACAAGATCACCATCATCCCCGATGACGGTGGCGAAGAGGTTGTCTACGACAAGCTCTCGAAGCGGCAGCGCCTGCGTGTCTTCAAGCACGACGACGGCACCGAGCGTCTGCTCTCCGACGGCGACCACGTCGAGGTCGGCCAGCAGCTGCTGGAAGGCGCGGCGGATCCGCACGAGGTGCTGCGCATCATGGGTCCCCGTCAGGTGCAGATCCACCTGGTCCACGAGGTCCAGGAGGTCTACCGCTCGCAGGGTGTGTCGATCCACGACAAGCACATCGAGGTCATCGTGCGCCAGATGCTGCGTCGCGTGACGATCATCGATTCGGGTGCCACGGAGTTCCTGCCCGGTTCGCTCACCGAGCGTTCCGAGTTCGAGGCCTCCAACCGTCGCGTCGTCGCCGAGGGCAACGAGCCCGCGGCCGGCCGGCCGGTGCTGATGGGTATCACGAAGGCGTCGCTCGCGACCGATTCGTGGCTGTCGGCGGCGTCCTTCCAGGAGACCACTCGAGTGCTGACGGACGCGGCCATCAACTGCCGCTCCGACAAGCTCATCGGCCTCAAGGAGAACGTGATCATCGGCAAGCTGATCCCGGCCGGTACCGGCATCAACCGGTACCGCAACATCCAGGTGCAGCCGACCGAAGAAGCCCGTGCCGCCGCGTACGCGGTGCCGTCCTACGACGACACCTACTACAGCCCGGACAGCTTCGGCCAAACCACCGGCGCCGCAGTCCCGCTCGACGACTACGGTTTCAGCGACTACCGCTAGTCCGGTACCGCAACATCCGGCCCCCGCTCCTCGGAGCGGGGGCCGTTTGCGTCGGATAGGCGCTGGTGCAGCCGATATGCGGCCCAGCGCCGAGCCACAATCCACTACTATTGAGCCCATGCCTCCCGCGAGTCCTCTCCCCGCCGGCGATCCGCATCGCGTGATCACCGGCCCGGACGGCGCGGTCGAGGTGATCGTCAGTTTGGCCGAATACCAGCAACTGAAGGCTGAACGTGAGGAGCTGCACCGGCTCCGGCGAGAGGACGAACGCCGAACCGCGATCGCGGTCCAATTCCGCGAGGGGATCGCCCAGTACGAGGCCGATCCCACTTCTTTTCGCACGTTGACCCGAGAGGATCTGCAGCGAGAAGACCTTTTTGACCGGCCGTAGGGTTCTCATAGAGGTCGCTCCACGAGCCGAGCAGCAGATATCCGAACTGCCCGAGGTCCTGCGCATCAAGGTGCGCACGGCGCTACTCGATCTCCTGGACGATCCGTTACCACTGGCCAACGGTGCCAGGCCTTTTCGTGCCGGTGGAGAGGAAATTCCGAACGCCTACGAATGGGACGTCGGTGGTGTCACCCTCTTCCACAGTCTCGTCGAGACCGGTCCGCGCCTGGTTCAGGTCCTCGTCCTCGTCGTCGTGGTAGACGCACTCTGAGCCGTCCGCCGAGCGACCCATCGAAGGGACGCGCTGGGTTCGGTGGAGATCGTCGGCGAGATCGGGCACTTCAGCACCTGATCTGGTGGCATGATCTGCGGGATGACGGCTCCGGTGGCCGACGATGTCGTTCGCGAGGTCGTGCGGGACGCGATTCGGTCGGTGTGGAAGAACTGTCCTGATCTGATCGAGAACGGGGCGCATGCGCGAACGGTGGTGGCGCACATCGCCGCAGCGCTCAACCTACGGCTGGAGACGTGGTCCGGGTTGTGGCGGGCCGACGTCGACTACAACCTCTTCCATGAGCGCGGGTTGCAGGTCGTCCGCGAGCGATATCTGCGCGTACCGGACGCCCGCGCCGAACACGTCTACCCGAACCTGATCGTGCACGACCCGCGCGGCGGCGGCCCCGACCACCGCCTGCTCGTCCTGGAAGCCGAAAAGAGCGGCGGCACACCGGCGCACCGTGAATCCGCCTACCGCAAACTCCAGGGCTTCCTCGAACAATTCGACTACCACCAGGCCGTCTACCTCGAATACGACGCCCCCATCCGCCCCCGCCTCGAATGGCTGGTCCCCTTCATCTCCCACCCCGACCCCACCCTCCCACCCAGCGAAGAGGTCTGAATCAGTCCCACCAGGCCATCAACACACCGGTGCGGTACGGCCAACTGCCGAGTGCCGCGCCCATTTCCTCCGCGTTGTCCTGCACGATCACCTCGTGCGCCAGCCAACGATCGTCCTCGGCAACTGCCGCCAACTCTCGTGCCTTGCCTAGGTTTTCGGTCAGCACCACGAGCGTGTCGGTGTTCCAGGTATCGTTCGGCAGATCGCGCAGCTTGATCAGCGACAGTGCAGGCACCCAGTCCGGGTGGCCGGCCGAGCTTACGCCGATGCGATCCAGATACGCCGCGACCCATAGGCTCCGGTGCTTCTCCAAGCTTGCCGTAACCGCGGCTCCGTCGAAGTTGTTGAACCTGCTACGCCGAATCAGTTCGAGCTGAATTTCCTGAACAGTAGCGGCAGAAAGCATCAACCCATTCATCATTCACTCCATCGTGCGGACGGATGCGACGAGCGATCTGAACGTAGCCGATACCACCGACATCTCCTGCGCTCGAGCGCAGGAGCAACAGCCTGAGGTAGCCGGTTCGCCTGGGCGCATGCGGGCCGCGGCAGGAGTCACGTCGGTTGCATTGCCAACGACTTCAGGTTGGTCTCAGTGGAGCGGCTACGCGACTTTCACGGTGTGCGGGCCGACGCTCACAGTGATGTTGACGCTCCCGCCCAACGCCTGCGCATAGGCGCGCAGGGTGTCGAGTTCCATGGCAGCCAGATCGCCGTTCTCGATCTGGGAGACACGGGACTGCGAGACACCGAGAACCGCCGCAATCTCGGCCTGGGTCCTTCCTACGGCCTTACGGAGTTCCTTCAGGTGGTGACCAGCAATGTGAGCATCCAATTGTGCGGCCGCGGCCGCCTGGGCCTCTGGTTCGGCCAGTTCGGGATGTAGGCGATGGGCTTCAGCCTTCACATCTCGCCAGTTTCGGGCAGCGCTCATTTGTTCTCCTCGTGCTTCTGGGCGCGATAGTCGGCAAAGCGCTGCTCTGCCAACGGGATCGCGTCGTCGTACCAGTGTGACCACCGTCCGGCCTTGTCACCCGCAACCAGGATGATGGCTTCGCGGTCCGGATCGAATACGAACAGGATGCGTATTTCCGAGTGTCCGCGGGAGCCAGGTCTGAGTTCCTTCAGATTGCGCAGCCGGCTGTGCTCGAGGGTGTCGACTAGGGGTCTGCCGAGCGCAGGACCGACGGCAGCTAGTCGGTCCAGCGCCTGCTCGACCAAGGCGGCCGTCGCCGGATCGGATTCGCACAGCTTCATGAACCAGATATCGACCGGCTCGAGAAGTATGAGTTCCCAGGTCACCAACAAAATATAACATAGGGCTTATGTCAATGAGGGATTGATCGGCGTGCTGCTGTCCGTGCACCGTGACGGCGGCGGTCCAGGGCGTCGAGGATCCGGGAGATGAAGGGTTTGCGCAGCCCGACCGGCCGGACTCGGTAGTGGCTGAAGCGTGACCAGAAGTTTACTTCGGGGGGAATAGTTTCTGTGAGAATATTTTCAGCTGATGGGGTTTGGCTGTGGGTGGGCGGGTACTGCGGCTGCGAGCCTCAGCCGAAATGTGTTCCCTCCGTTGCTGAAAGCGAGCCGCTTCATGACCGACCACCAGATCTTCGATCTCGGTGACTTCACCACCCAGCCCACCGCGATCTCGCGGGGTCACGGTCGAAAGGGGGCGAGCGCCACCGCCGCCGCCCTATCGGAGCTATCGAGAAGGCCTGGCGGACCGTCCTGAGCGGGCGGGTCATGGAATGCATTGTCGCGGCGGTGCTCGGCCCGCTGCTGTTGGCGGGCATCGTGGTGCTCGCGGTCTGGGACGACGTACGCGACCGCGGCGACGACTATCCGGAGCGCGTGGCGGACCGGGACCGAGACTGATCCTGCCGTTGACATGAACTAATGTTCAGGTTGCACGCTGTCTTCGACGAGTAGTCGATCTGCCGAGGAGGCATCGTGCACGCCGTAGTCCTACATGCTTTCGGTCCCGCGGAAAACCTGCGCTACGAGACGGTCCCGGACCCTATTCCTGGCCCGGGACAGGTGCGTATCGAGGTGCGCGCGGCCGGCGTGCATTTGATCGAAACGGCGATGCGCGAGGGTCTTCCGATCGGTCCGCCGCTACCGGAACTCCCTGCGATCTTCGGTGGCGAGGTGGCCGGAGTCATCGAATCTGCTGGCCCGGGCGTCGACGGCGACTGGGTCGGCGTCCCGGTGGTGACATCGCGGAGCGCGTCCGGCGGCTACGCCGAGCTGGTGGTCGCGGAAGTGCTGATGCTGCACCGCATTCCGTCCGAACTCGATTTCGCGTCGGCGGTCGCCATGATCGTCACCGGGACCACCACGATCGAAGTGCTCGACATCGCCGAACTCACCACAGATGATGTGGTGCTGGTGCATTCGGCGGCGGGCGGGATCGGCAGGCTGCTCGTGCAGCATGCGCGCAATCTCGGTGCCCGAGTCATCGGCGCGGCGGGCGGCTCGGCGAAAGTCGCCGCGGTCGCCGCCCTCGGCGCCGATTCCGCCGTCGACTACAACGAGCCGGGCTGGGTCGACGAAGTCCGAAGAGCAGCCGACGTGACGGTGGTCCTCGACGGTGTGCAAGGTGAAAAAGGCCGGGCGGCAATAGATCTGCTCAGTACCGGCGGCCGATACCTCACCTACGGCAACGCCTCACGCGGAACCTTCGCGCCCGATGTGGAAAAGCTTCGGGAACAGGGCATTACGTACATCGATGCCTTGGCGTTGTTGCTGGCCAAGCCTCGACAGGTCCGCGCTGAGGAGGAACGTGCCCTTGCCGCCGCGGCCCAAGGACACATGGTGCCCGCGGTGCAAGCTTTCCCGCTGGCCCGAGCCGCCGCCGCGCATGCCGCGCTCGAGCAGCGCGCGACGACGGGCAAAGTGGTGCTCGAACCCTGAAAGGCGGAGATTCATCCGGTTGTCACCGCGGTGTGGTCGGGGACGGCCATGATGGACGAATGCGGCATGTGTGTGCGGTTCCGGTGGTGCTGGCCCTGTTCGCCGGCGTGGCGGCGGCAGGCCCGGCCACCGCCGACGGCCCCGGTCGCCAGTTCGATCTGCAAGCGCACCGGGGTGGTGCGGCCTTGGTCGTGGAGAACACGCTGCCCGCTTTCGCGAACGCGCTGGAACTCGGCGTGAGCACCCTGGAACTGGATGTGCAGATCACCGCGGACGGCTACCCGGTGGTGACCCACGATCGAGATCCCAACCCGGACAAATGCGTCGACACTTTCCCCGCCTTTCTCGGTGACCCGCAGTTCCCGTATGTGCCCGGCACCAGATACATCCGTGACCTGACCTTGGCGCAGGTGCGGACGATCGACTGCGGCACACAGCGTTTGGCCGTCTTCCCGGAGCAGCGCACCGCGCCGGGCGCGCGCATGCCTTTGCTTTCCGAGGTTTTCGACCTGGTGCGCAGCTATCACGCCGACAATGTGCGATTGAACATCGAGACGAAGGTGGAGGCGGGCGCGCCGGAGCAGACCGCTCCGCGTGAGCAGTTCGTGCAAGTCGTCGCGGCCGAGGTGCATCGCGCGCACATCGAAAGTCAGGTCACCATCCAGAGTTTCGACTGGGGTGCGCTGATGCGCATGCGCGAGGTGGCCCCCGAGCTACCGCTCGTCGCCCTGACGAACGGTCAGCAGTTCCTGCAGGCGGGTCAGCCGGGCGCCTCACCGTGGCTGGGCGGCCTGGATATCGACGACTTCCCCGGCTCGCTCCAGCAGCAATACGTAGCCGCCGCAGCATCTTTCGGCGCCGATGCCGTGTCCCCGGTGCACGGCGACCCGCAGAGTGGCAGCATCGAAGATCCGGCCTACCGGCCGTTCACCACCGCCGACCTGGTCGACGCCGCGCACCGGCACGGCATGCGGGTCATTCCGTGGACGGTCGACGACCGGGCGACCATGACGGCCCTGCTCGATCTCGGCATCGACGGCCTGATCACCAACCGCCCAGACCTGTTGCGCACCGTCCTCGCCGAACGCGGTTGCGAACTGCCGACGCCACACCGCCGCTGACAGACATGCGGCGAAACTACGTCGTAGACAATCCCGCTACACCGTAGACAACGCACACCTCGCCGGAGTATGTAAATAGAACACGTTTCAGTTCTGGAGTTCGGCGGGAGATGCGATGGACGGCGCGGCCATGGGGGAGTTGGTGATGGCGGGATTCCAGAAGCTGGGGTTCATCCAGTTCACCGGGATCGAAGGCGTCGAGTTCGATGCCGGTCGCAACGTGGTGCGCATGGCGCCGCGCGCGGAACATCTGAACCACAACGGCGACTTGCACGCCGCGGTGCTGTTCGGGCTGGCCGAGACCGCGGCGATGGGTGCGTCGGTGTCCGGGATCGTCGACCTGATGGGCGAGACCTTCATCGTGGCCAGGGACGGGCGGATCGAATACCGGGCCCGCGCCAAGGGCGACGCGGGACCGTTTCTTGCCACCTCCGAAGTCTCCGGCGACACCTTGCAGCGGGTGCGCGCGGATATCGCCGCCAAGGTGGCGATCGAGCTGGAGGTGCCGGTGAACATCACCGACACCTCCGGAAAGTCCGTCGCCACAGCGGCATTCACCGCGGTGATCCGGCCGCGCCGCCAGTAGTCCGCGGCGGGGCTCACTTACCGCTCACTGTCCAGCATGGCCATCTGTTCCGACGCGTAACGTGTGCCCGCGATTCGATCGACGGGCACGGCGGCCTCGATGGTGGCCAGTTCGTCCGCGGTGAGCGAGATCTCGAGCGCGCCGCCGGCCTCGGTCCAGCGTTCGCGACGCCGGGCGCCGATGATCGGCACGATGTCCGCGCCGCGGGTCAGCACCCAGGCGATGGCCAGCTGAGCCACCGAAACCCCCTTGGCCGCGGCGATCTCGGCGAGCGCGGCCACCAGTTCCAGGTTCCGGTCCAGGTTTTCGCCCTGGAACCGCGGGCTGTGCGCTCGGAAATCGTTGGCTGCGAAGGTGGTTCCGGCCTGTACCGAGTTGCTCAGCAGCCCGCGCGACAGCACACCGTAGGCGGTCACGCCGATGCCCAGTTCCCGGCAGACCGGCAGGATCTCGGCTTCGATGCCCCGCGAGATCAGTGAGTACTCGATTTGCAGGTCGGCGATCGGGTGTACGGCGGCGGCCCGGCGGATGGTGTCCGCGCCGACCTCGGACAGTCCCACCTGCCGGACATATCCGGCCTCGATGAGTTCGCCGATCGCGCCGACCGTGTCCTCGATCGGCACGTTCGGATCCAGGCGCGCGGGACGATAGATGTCGACGTAGTCGACGCCGAGTCGCTGCAGACTGTAGGTCAGGAAGTTGCGCAGGGCTGCGGGCCGGGTGTCCACCCCGCCCCAGGTGCCGCCCGGTCCGCGCAGCCCGCCGAACTTCACGCTGAGCACGATGTCCTCGCGCGGCCGCGCCGCGATGGCCTTGCCGATCAGTAGCTCGTTGTGGCCCGCGCCGTAGAAGTCGCCGGTGTCGATCAGGTTCGCCCCCGCATCGAGCGCGGCGTGGATGGTGGCGGTGGACTCGGCGTCGTCGGCGGCGCCGTACATACCGGACATGCCCATCGCGCCGAGCCCGATCCGGCTGACGGTGGGACCGGCCTTACCGAGCTGAACTGTGGGAATCGTCGATGTCGTCATAGCACCAGCCTGGACCTGTCGCTCGTCGCGCAACAGAGACGGGCGATCGGGGGATTGCCGATCCCTGGTTGGGCGGGCTGTTTCGGGGGACAGTGGTGGCATGGACCGCACCGAGCTCGCCGACTTCCTGCGCCGCCGCCGTGAGCAGCTGACGCCCGCGGAGGTGGGTTTGCCACCCGGTGTCCGGCGGCGCACACCCGGCCTGCGCCGGGACGAGGTAGCACTGCTGGCCGGCATGTCCACGGACTACTACACCCGGTTGGAGCAAGCGCGGGGGCCGCGGCCGTCCACGCAGGTGCTGGCGGCGCTGGCGCGCGCTCTGCGCTTCAGCAGCGACGAACGCGACCACCTCTACCACCTGTGCGGTCACGCCGCGCCGTCGCGCGAGCAGAACGACAGGCATGTCGGTCCCGGGCTGATGCATCTGCTGGCGAAACTGGACGACACGGCCGCGACAGTGGTGACCGATCTCGGTGAGGTGCTGGTGCAGAACCGGATGCACACCCTGCTGGTCGGCGATCACGGCACGCGCAAGGGGTGGGATCGGTACTACGCCTACCGCTGGTTCACCGATCCGGACTCGCGCGCTGTGTTCCCGGAGCAGGACTGGGATCGATTGAGTCGCAAGCATGTCGCCGATCTGCGCGCGACCGCCGCCCGCCGAGCGGGCGACGCCGATGTCGCCGAGTTCATCGCCGTCTTACGCTCGGCGAGTACACAATTCGATCGGTTGTGGGACGAACACGAAGTCGCGGTCCGTCTTTCGGATACCAAGCGCATCCTGCATCCGCAGGTGGGTCTGATCGAAACGGTCTGCGAAACACTGCTCACGCCCAATGCCGCGCAACGGCTCCTGGTCTACCTGCCGCGTCCCGGTACCGACGCCGCCGACAAACTGGACCTGCTGCGGGTCATCGGCACCCAGCAACTTTCCGAGCTTCCGGATACCGCGCTCTGACGGCGCTCGCGGTGGTTCAGGGTGCGCCGGAGACGTAATCCATGGCCGCGTCGATCGCGGGCTGGCCGCCTGCCATGGCCAGGCCCGCCGCCGCGCCGATCGCGGCGCCGAGCACCGTCGTGATCGGCACCGTGATGAAGTCGAGCACGAAGAGGCCGAGCGGGAAGCCGAGTACGAAGCCGACCGCGGCGCCGATTCCCGCACCCGCCAACACGATCGGCATGTTCTTCTCGACCTCGGCGAAGAACCGTTCCTGGGCGCTGACATCGCGCAGCGGCACGTCCGACAGGCCGACCGGGTCGATCACGAGGCGGTGTCCGGCGTCTTCGACCACCGGCCGCAGTTCGACCCGCCGGTCGCCGACGCGCAGCGCCATCGGCAGTGCGGCAACGATAGTGCCGTCGCGATCGCTGAGTGTGACCACCCGTCCGTCGCGGATCACGTCGAAACGGCCGTCCGCGATGGTCGTGACCGCGGCCCGCCGGTCCGCGGAAGCCGCGACCTGGTAGGCGATGTCATGGAAGGTGCCGCGCACATCGAGCGGTCCGTCGAGTGTGTCGGCGGGACTGGCGTGGACGGTGCCCGCGGTGATGACGGCGGCCACCATGGCCGACAGTGTCGTCGCGGCGATTTTGGAGATGCTCATCGTGCTCTTTCCTGGCGCTGCCCCCTGCGCGGTGTTCGATCGGGCACGATACCCGCTGCGGTCCCGGAGCTGAAGAGCCACGAGCGCAACGCAACTCGGTTCAGCGCGGCAACTGCTCGCTGAGCCTGCGCAGATAGCCGGCGAATCGCTTGCGGTCGGCGTCGTCCCAGTCCGCGGTGAGGTCGGCGAAGACCTGGCGTTGCCAGGTATGGGCTTCGGTCAGCAACTGCTCGCCGTCGCCGGTCAGCGCGAGGGAGGTTTTGCGGCGGTCGTGCGCGGCGGCGGTGCGGGAGAGGTAGCCCGCCGCGGTGGCATCGCGCACCATCCGGCTCGCGCCCGAATGGTCAAGGCCGAGTTGATGTGCCACGGTGCCGATGGTGGCCTCGCCGCCCTGTTCGACGGTCGCCGCGACCGCTTCGACCACTTGTACATGCTGGGCGCTGCGCAATTCGTCGGGCAGGTCCGCCGAGGTCCGGTTGATCCAGCGCCGGGACCAGAATCGCACCAGCCGGAACAGTGCGGGCCCGCCGTCGGTGGTGCTTCCGGTGCGTTCGATCGCCCTCCTGCTCATGTCCCCAGCCTAGCTCGTAGCTAGCAATCGTATGCGTATCGCATGTACATTCGTATGCGTATCGCATACTTCTCGGAGGTAGCCGTGACCATAGTCCTGAATCACACGATCGTTCCCGCGGCCGACCGGCATGCCGCCGCAACGTTTTTCGCCGATCTCCTCGGTCTGGCGGTGGGCGGGCAGATCGGCCCTTTCGCGCCGGTGCGGGTCAATGACGACCTCACTCTCGATTTCGACGACCGCGTCACCGTCGTGCCCGGCCACTACGGTTTCCTGGTCGACGCCGACACCTTCGACGCGCTGCTGCGGCGGCTCGCGCGGCAGCCCGAGGTCGACTTCGGATCCGGCGTCGAGCACGGCTGGGATCGAGCGATCAACCAGCTCGCAGGCGGCCGGGGCGTCTACGTGCGCGCCCCGGACGGCCACAGCTACGAATTCTTCACCGCCGCACCGTGACCCGGTGCCCGCGCCGGAATCAGTCGCGGGCCGGCCCGATCCGGCGCTTGCGTGGCCTCAAATGCAGCGCGGGCAGCGGCGGTGCCGGAATGCGCTGGTCCGGTGGGTGGCCGGCGATATCGGCGAACCGCGCGAGATCGTGGTTCTCCCAATCGTTTCGGGCGGCGACGATCTCGTCATGACTGCGCGCGACGAAGTTCCACCACATCACCAGTTCCTCGCCGAACGGTTCGCCGCCGATCAGCGCGAAATGGGCGCCCGTCGTGCTGGACAGCGTCAGTTCGGTCCGTTCGGTGCCGAGATACAGCAGTGGTCCCGCCGTCAACGGGGTGCCGTCGATCGTCACCTCGCCTTCGATCACCAGCACCGCGTGCTCGAAGGTGGGCTCGACGGGGAGGGTGACCTCGGCGCCCGCGGCCAGCCGGACATCCGCGCCGACGATCGGCGTGTACGCGGTCGCCGGTGAAGTGAGCCCGGCCAGCGCGCCGATCAGCACCACCGCCGCGATGCCGTCCGCCCGATAGATCGGCAGCGCGCGATGCTGCTCGAAATGCGGGGCGATGCCGGTTCGGTTGCCGGGCAGGGCGATCCACAACTGGAGGCCGTGCCCGGTGTGCGCGCCCGCGACACCGTACTCGGAGTGCGCGATGCCGCGCCCCGAGGTCATCAGATTCAGCTGCCCCGGTTCGATCTCGACATCGGAACCCACCGAGTCGCGGTGCCGGATCCGACCGTCGAACGGCCAGGTCACCGTTTGCAGGCCGATGTGCGGGTGCGGATCGATATCCGGGGAGGCGCCCGTCGTGGTGACCGTGGGCGAGCCGAAATGATCGAGAAAACACCACGCGCCCACGGTCGGCAGATCCCGTTGCGGCAGTACGCGTTCCACGAACACGCCACGCACGCCGCCGAGCGGCACCTCGCGAGCCGGATAGAGTTCCGCGACCGGGCCCGGGCCGGGCTCCGGTTCGCACAGCGCCTCCTCGGGATGGGCTTCCAGGTCGCTCACGGCCGCGCCTCGCCGGCGCTCGGCTCCGCCGTTCGTGCGTGCCACTTACTCACTGGGTGATCCCTTTGCCGACGACATGCGCGTCGTACTGCGGGTGCTTGTCCAGGTAGGCCTTGATGAACGGGCACAGCGGCCGGATCGTCCGCTTCCGCTCGACGGTGTCCTCGATGGCGTGCTTCGCCAGGACGCTGCCGAGCCCCTTACCGGAGAACGCGCCGTCGATCTCGGTGTGGGTGAACACCGTTTCGTCGCCGCGCTCCTCGTACTCGGCGAACCCGGCGAGCTCGCCGCCGTAGGTCACCTCGTAGCGGTGCTTCTCGTCGTTGCGGACAACCTTGGCTTCGGGAGTGGCGGTGGTCATGGTCGACTTCTCCTTCGATGCGCGTACCGGGTGCTTGCTGAGGATCGACACGCGATTGAACGCGCCGATCGTGGTGGCCGTCCAGATGACGACGGACAGCTGGTCGTCGGTCAGGACCTCGCGGGCCGTGGCGTACGCCCGGTCCACGGTGTCCTCGTCCGGCAGCGTCGTGGTGACCTCGGCCAGCCGGAGGACGGCCCGTTCGAGCGGTGAATACAGATCCGTGCGGTCCCACGCGGGCAGAACCGCGAGTTCCTGTGCGGTATTCCCCGCGGCGAGCGCGGCACGCTGATGCACGTCCAGGCATACGGCACAGCCGTTGAGCTGGGAGACGCGCATGTTGATCAGCTCGACGAGCTTGCGGTCCAGACCGACGGCGGTGGCCGCGGCGCGCACTTCGTTGGCGACCTTCACGAGTGTGCGATACACACCGGGCGTCTGCTTGTCGATCCAGACGCGGTCATGCGGTTCATCGGGCTTCACCTTCATGGATGCTAGCCCCCTTCGGGGCTGGGCGTGCCGTGGGGTGACGCTCAAGCGGACCAGGGTCCGCACCTATTTACGGCGCTGTACAGAACTCGTAGAGATCGTCGCGCGGACCTCCCGCGGGTCGGTGCCCGGCACAAGAATGGGAAGTTCGTCGAAGGAGAAACGTCATGAGGTTCCGCAACCGCACCGCACCCACGCTGGTCGCCGCCTGCCGCCGTAGCGCGCACCGCATCTGGGCACGGCAGGATCTCACCCCGCAGGAGCGGGCGAACCTCCTCGCGGGCTGGACGCCGCCCGCGGTGATCAGCGCGTCGCTCGGCGGGCGCCACTTCCACTGAGCCCGAAGACGAGAACGGCCCGGCGACACCGAGATCGGTACCGCCGGGCCGCCGGTTCGGCGTGGGCCTAGATTTCGGTGAACCGCCGCAACTGGAACGGTTCGACCAGGATGTCGTCCAGCGCGGCCGCGCCCTGCTTCAGGTGCGGGGTCTCGAAATGCGCCGCCAACGCGTCGGCGTCGACCCACTCCTCCAGCAGCACGGCCTTGGCCGGGTCGGTGGGATGCAGGTACAGCTCGTAGCGCACGCAGCCCGGCTCGGCGACGGTCGGCCCGACCAGGTTCTCCAGCACCGCGCGCAGGTCGGCCTCCCGGCCCGGCTTGGCGGTGAAGCGGACATTGAGTGTCAGGGTGGACACGTCGTACTCCTGATCTGTTGTGGTTGGTGCTATTCCCGGCCCGCGGAACTGAAAGACATGTCCGCGTAACGATTTCCGGCTACCCGGTCGGCGATCGGGTCCAGCGTGGCCAATTCGTCCGCACGCAAAGCCAGGGTAGCGGCGGCCACGTTCTCCGCCAGCCGAGTCCGCTTGCGGGTTCCCGGGATCGGGACCACCGGCACGCCGTGCACCACCGCCCTGCTGTGCACCCACGCCAGCGCGACCTGCGCCAGCGTCACCCCGCGCGCCTCGGCGATCCGGCGCAGCGGGGCCAGCAGCTCGAGGTTGTGCGCCGCGTTGTCCCCGTTGAATCGGGGCATGCTGTGCCGGAAGTCTTTCTCGTCGGCCAATTCCTGTGCGGAGGAGAACGATCCGGCCAGGAAGCCGCGGCCCAGCGGCGAATACGGGACGAAGGTGACGCCCAGCTCCGCCGCGGCGGGCACCGCCGTCCGCTCGACATCGCGGGAGAACACCGACCATTCGGACTGGATCGCCGCGATCGGGTGCACGGCGTGCGCCGCGCGCAGTTCCGGCCCGGTCACCTCGGACAGGCCCAGCGCCCGGACCTTGCCTTGTGCGACCAGTTCGGCCAGCACGCCGACGGTCTCCTCGATCGGTACGGCGGGATCGCGGCGATGCATGTAGTAGAGGTCGATGGTGTCGATGCCGAGCCGGCGCAGGCTGGCCTCCACCGCGCGCCGGATATAGGCGGGGGAGTTGTCGATACAGCGGAAGGCCGGGTCGTCGGGTTTGGTGTAGATCGCGAATTTCGTTGCCAGTACCACTCGTTCGCGGTTGCGCCGGACGAACTCGCTGAGGAATTCCTCGTTGCGTCCCGCGCCGTACACGTCCGCCGTGTCGAAGAGCGTGACGCCGAGCTCGAGCGCGTGGTCCAGCATCGCCCGCGCCTCCACAGTGTCGGTGCTGCCGTAGAAGGCGCTGATCCCCATGCAGCCGAGCCCTTGCCCGCCGACCTCGATCCCACTGGCGCCCAACGTGGTGGTGGGCAGCGTGTTGCCGGTCATACCCGAATCCCTTCGCTCTCCTGCGCGGTGACCGGGGCCGGGCGCACGGGCTGTGCTTTGCCCTCGTACACGTCGATCTTGTAGTCCAGCACGGCCACGGTCTGGTGGAGTTCATCGATCTTGGCGAGTACTTCGGCACGTGTTTTCCGGAACATCGCCAGCCGCTCGGGGAACGTGGACTCCCCTTCGCGCACCAGCTCCGCGTATCGGACCATGTCCGCCACCGACATGCCGGTGGTGCGCAGCCGCCCGATCAGAGTCAGCCACTCCAGGTCGCGGTTGCTGAACCGCCGCTTGCCGGTGTGATCGCGGCCGATGTAGTCCATCAGCCCGATCCGCTCGTACCAGCGCAACGTGTCCCGGGTCAGTCCCGACCGCTCGGACACCTCCCCGATCGAATATCGCGGCGTTTCCCAGTCGCTGTCCCGTTCGCTCCGCGCGATTTCGCTCACGTCACTCGCCTTCCCGTCTGAACACCGTCGACGCTAGTCACCTGGAGTGCACTCCAAGCAACCCCCATTCTGCCGAAGCTCCCGACAGCCTCCGGCCGATCCGGTACTTTGCGTGGGACACTGGAGCCGACCGGGTGGGGCGAGCTGAGGAGCGAGGGTGACGGCACTTCCGGAACCGTGGCGGCTGCTGACGATTGCCGACTATTTGGCACTCGATGAGGACGAGCTGGTTCGCCACGAGTTGCAAGAGGGGGTTCTCGCCATTTCGCCGTCGCCGAAACCGCAGCACAATATCGCTGGTGCCGAGCTCTATAGCCAGGTGCGAGCGCAGCTGCCTCCCGAATTGGCGGTCGTACCCGATGTCGATATCGACCTCCAATTGGTTCCCGCCGACGGGCCTGCCACGGTCCGGCGGCCGGACTTGGTCGTGGTCGACCGATCCGAACTCGTCCGTGTGAAAGACGAACGAGACGTCCTTCGTGCATCCGGCGTCGTAGTCGTCGTCGAGATCGTCTCGCCGGGCTCCCGGCGCACCGACTTCGTCATGAAGAAGAGCGAGTACGCCGACGCCGGCATCCCGCACTACTGGATCATCGACCTGAGCGAGCCGCTGAGCCTGGTCGCCTTCCGGCTCACCGAGGAACTCGGCTACGTCGACGACGGTGAGGTGACCGGCACCTTCACCACGTCGTCGCCGTGCCCGCTGACCATCGACCTGAAGCAGCTCGGCTGAAGGTCGTCTCGGGAGCTCAGCCGTAGTTCGGGAGTTCCTGGATGGCCCATTTGTTGCCGTCGGGGTCGGCGAAATAGGTGAACTTGCCCCAGGCGAGTTCTTCGACCGGGGTGGCGGCGACGCCCGCGGCGGTCAGTTGTTTGTAGGCGTCCTCGGCATCGGCGACGACGATCTGCATGCCGACGACGCTGCCGGGGGCCGCGTCGGTGACCCCCTCGCCGATGCAGATGGAACAGCCCGAGCCGGGCGGGGTGAGCTGCACGAAACGCACGTTCTCGTCCACCCGGTGATCATGGTCGGCGTTGAAGCCGATGCTGGTGTAGAAGTCTTTCGCGCGATCCACGTCGGTGACCGGGATCGCGATGAGCTCGATTTTCCAATCCATTGCCAGAGCATGGCACTGGTCGCCGACAAAGTCCCGGAATCGGGCCTACCCTGGTCACATGCCAGGTAAGGACATCGACCGGATCAGGGCCCGCTCGGCCTGGGCGACGGTCAAGGAAAGCCCCGTGATCACCGCGATCGCGGTCGCGCCGGTGGTGCTCGCGGTCGCGCTCGTGTGGTGGCTGGTCGGCGGATTCGCCGCCTTCGTGCTGCTGGTCGTGCTCGGCGCGGTCGTGGTGGTCGGCGGCAAGCTGCTCCGCTGAACCCGCGCCGTTCAGCGCGGGATATGGAAGCGCACCAGCTCTCCTGCTCCCGGGTCGACCTGTGCCCACGGCCGGTCGAACTCGAGCACCGCCAGCGCCGAGGTGGGGAACTTCCGGCTGAGTTCGATCGCCGGCGCCGAACCGCGATTGCCCGCCAACTCCCATGCCGTCCACGGCATTCCGGGCGCATGCCCGATCACCAGCAGGGTCGCGACCTCCTCGTCGCTGAGCTGGACCAATTCGATGAGGCTCTGCGGCGAGGCCTCGTAGATGCCCGCCTCGTAGACGACCGGCGCGGTGATGCCGGTGGCCGTCAGCGTCTGCCTGGTCCGGGTCGCGGTGGAACAGCGCACCGCGTCGATCGGCGGCTGGGTCCGGCGCAACCAGTCGCCGGCCAGTCCCGCTTCGCGTTGCCCGCGCGGCGCGAGCGGGCGTTCGTGGTCGCCGACACCGTCGGGATACGCCGACTTTCCGTGCCGCATGAGGATCAGAGTCCGCACCATGGAGATACCGTAAGGCCTCCGGTCGCATGGCCTCGACCACACTCGAGGCAAACTGAAAGCGGCGTCACATCGCGACGGTTCCGCGACGTGCCGTTTTTGTCCACCTCTGCCCACCGAGTGGCCTACAGCCCACGTACATCTTCGAGGATCTTGACAATATGGCCTACGTCATCACGCAGCGTTGTTGCAACGACGCCAGCTGCGTTTCCGAGTGCCCAGTCGATTGCATCCGTCCGACCCCGGACCAACCGGAGTTCGCGACCACCGAGATGCTCTACATCGACCCCGACACCTGTATCGACTGTGGGGCGTGTGTAGACGCGTGCCCGGTGGAGGCCATCTTCTCCGAGGACGATCTGACCGCGTCGCTGGCCCGATACCGCGATATCAATGCCGCGTACTTCGAACGGCATCCGCTCGAATCCAACTTCGACCCGATCGTCACGCCGCCGCGTCCGCCGAAGGATCTCGGCACGTTGCGGGTCGCGATCGTCGGCGCCGGTCCCGCCGCCTGCTACGCGGCCGACGAACTGCTGCGCCGGGCCGATGTCGAGATCGAGATGTTCGACCGGGTGCCGACCCCGTGGGGGCTGGTCCGCAGCGGCGTCGCGCCCGATCATCCGGGCACCAAGACGGTTTCGGGTCTGTTCGAGTCCGCGTTCCGGCGCGAGACGCTGCAGTACTACCTCAATGTCGAGGTCGGCACGCACGTCACGCACGAGGAGCTGCTGCGCCACCACCACGCGGTGATCTACGCGGTGGGCGCCTCGACCGATCGCCGCCTCGACGTGCCCGGCGAGGACCTGCCGGGCAGCCACTCGGCCACCGAGTTCGTCGCCTGGTACAACGGCCATCCCGACTACGCCGAGCGGCAGTTCGACCTGTCCGGCGAGCGGGCGGTGATCGTCGGCAACGGCAACGTCGCACTCGACGTGGCCCGGGTGCTCACGGTGTCCCCGGACGAGCTGGCCAAGACCGATATCGCCGATCACGCCCTGGACGCGCTGCGGCGCAGCAATATTCGCGAGGTCGTGGTGCTCGGGCGGCGCGGCCCGCTGCAGGCGGCGTACACGTCCTCGGAGTTCCTGGCACTGGCCCACCTCAACGGCATCGACGTCGTCGTCGACGCGGCCGACCTGGAACTCGATCACGCGAGCCAGGCGGTGCTGGACGACCCGGAGATCGAACCGTCGCTGAAGCTCAAGTACACCCTCGCCGAGGAGTACGCGGGCGGCGCGCGCGACGACGGCAACAAGCGGATCGTCTTCCGCTACCTGGCCTCGCCGACGGCGTTGCACGGCGCCGGCAAGGTCGAATCGATCGAGTTCGCGCACAACGAATTGTTCGCCGACAGCGGTGAATTGATGGCTCGGGCGACCGACCGTACCGAGACCGTCGAGACCGGTCTGGTGCTGCGCTCGATCGGCTATCGCGGCGCCCCGGTCACGGACCTGCCTTTCGACGAGCGCCGCGGCATCGTGCCGAACGAGCATGGCCGGGTGCTCGAGGCGGACGGCAGCCCGCTGCCGGGCGTGTACGTCAGCGGCTGGATCAAGCGGGGTCCACGCGGGGTGATCGGCTCGAACCGGGTCGATGCCGAGGAAACCGTCGAACATCTCATCGCCGATTTCACCGCGGGCAAACTCGGTGCGCCCGAAGCGGATCGGGCGGCGCTGAAAGCGCTGCTGCGCGAGCGGCAGGCCGATCTGGTGGACCGGGAAGGCTGGCGGGCGATCGACCAGGCCGAACGGGCCGCGGGCAAGTCGGCGGGCCGGCCGCGGGTCAAGTTCACCACGCGGGCGGATCTGCTGAAGGCCGCGCGCGGCTGAGCGCCGGGGAGGCCGATCGGGTGCGCGGCGCTCGGTCGGCTTCCGCTGTCGCGCGGGCTATTCCGGCGGCAGCGGCATGATGCGCACGACCGTGGTGGTGGTGCCGCCGACCACGAACCACAGCCGCAGCACCGGCCGTCCGGTCCGGTCGCCGGGTTCGTAGCGGCTGCGCACGGTGACGTGCTGGCGGGCGAGCACCGGCGCGACGTACTCGATCACCGCGCGGTGCGGGCCTGCCAGCAGCTTCGGGTACTCGACCAGGAACTGCTCCACCGCCTGCCAGTAACAGGCGTTGTTGACGTGGTTGTACTGGTCGATATCGGTCGCGCGCACCGGAAACGGCATATCGGTGTCGGATTCGATCGGGGTGGTGTCGGTGAGGTACGGCCGCCAGCGCAGCCGATGTTCCTGGGTGGTCTGCGCCAGATAGGCCAGGCCCTCGTCGCTGATCCGGGCGGGTCGCTGGGTCAGTTCGCTGATGTTGATCCAGAAGCCCTCGGTCTCGATCAGCCCGCCGTTGCCGCTGGTCACCCGGACGCGCATATTCGCCCAGCGGGTCGACATCGCCGAGCACCAGCGCAGCAGCTGCACCTGCTCCGGCCACAGGATCGGCCGGATGACGTCGATCACCGTGCGCCGCACGATCCAGTTCGGATCGGAGTGGTGCAGAAATGTCTTGTGCAGGTTCTCCCAGGCGATGTCCTGCAGATAGCGGGCGATGGCGTCGAACCGCAGCCGGTCGTAGGGGTCCACATCGCCCGCCCGGATGGGCCACGCCGAGGCAAAGCCGATGCCCTCCTGGGGAAGCGGGGCGAGTGGCTGATCGAGTGACACTGGTGCTCCTCGCGCTGCACGGGGTGCCGCGTTCTTCGTGTGGTGCTGTTCTGAGACGACTTTACGGGGGTGTAGGTCACACCAGCGCGCCGAGTGCGTCAGTACTGCGGCGGTTACCCTGGAAAACCGGTCCTACCAGGTCGCTCGCCTCGATCGGCGACACGGATCGCGGCCGGATTCCGCTCGTGGGGACGCCTCGCACCGGCGCCGGTACGATCCCGGGGCAAGCATTTCAGGGGAGGACGCACGGTGAGACCGCTCGGCCCGCACGACCCGCGCACGGCGGGGCGGCACCAGTTGATCGCCGTCATCGGTCAGGGTGCGATGGGCCGGGTACTGCTCGGGCGCGCCCCCGACGGACGCCTGGTCGCGGTCAAGATGATCCACCGCCACCTCGCCAGGAACGCCGAGTTCCGCGCCCGTTTCCGCCTGGAAGTCCAAGCGTCCCAACGGGTCACCGGTGCCTACACCGCGGCCGTCATGGACGCCGACCCCGAGGCCGAGGATCCTTGGCTGGCCTCGGTTTTCGTGCCCGGCCCGGCGTTGCGCGAGTCCGTCGACCAGCACGGGCCGTTGCCCCTGGGCGGATTGCGCCTGCTCACCGCCGGACTCGGGTCCGCGCTCATCGAGATCCATCGCGCGGGCATGATCCACCGCGACCTCAAACCCACGAATGTGCTGCTGGCCGAGGACGGTCCGCGGGTGATCGACTTCGGCATCGCCCGCGCGCTCGAGGCCGATGTCCAGCTCACCACCACCGGCACGCTCGTCGGCTCTCCGGCGTACATGTCGCCGGAACAGGCCTCCGGCCACGAACTCAGCACCGCCAGTGACGTTTTCTCGGTGGGCGCGATGCTGTACATGGCCGCGACCGGGGACAGCCCGTTCCTCGGCGCGTCGGCGCCACAGACGCTGTACAACGTGGTGCACGACCGGCCGGACACCAGCCGGATCCCGCCGGTGCTGCGCCCGGTCGTCGAGGCGTGTCTGGACAAGAATCCGCTGCACCGGCCGACACCGCGTCAGCTGATCGACTCGGTGGCGACGATGCCCGCCCGATCCGGCTGGCCCGGCGCAGTGCGCCAGCAGATCACCCGGGACCGCGCCGAAGCCGACCGTTGGGTGGCTGCCGGTGGGGATCCGGCCGCCGAGCCGTCCCGGCGTGGCCGCACCTGGCTTGCGGCCGTGGCCGTCCTGGTCTTGGTGGCCGCGGGCACGGTCACCGGCGTACTGCTCAGCCGCGAGGACACGCCGAGCAGGCCTGATCCGTTGGCGAATCGCACCCTGGACCTTTCCGACGCGCAGCTGCGGCTCATCGACACCTGTGCGCTGCTCGGTCCCGACGTGGTCGGCGGCCTGGGGCAACCGGTCGAGGCCGAGCCGGCCGAATCAGCGGTCTGCGAAACCCGATTCATCGAATTGGACGGCAGGCAGACCCGGATGCGCGTGCGGGTCGGCACCCCGGTGACGTCCGGCAAACCGCTGTCCGAGCAGGTCGCGGGCCGGACCGTGCTGGACACCACGACGGAGACCGGCTCGTGTGGCCGCGCGCTCGCCGCGCGCGACGGTGCCACGGTCGGCGTCGAGGTGACGATCAGTGCGGCCGAACGTGATTCGTGCGGGTCGGCGACCGAAGTCCTGAAAGCCGTTGCCACCCGGCTCGTCCTGGATCCGCCGCAGGCTAAACTGCCCGATCCCTCCGTGGTCCGGATGGATCCGTGCGCCGCCGTGGCGCCCGGCATCCTCGACGCACAGCTGGGTTCCGGCGTCCGTGCTACACCGGGAGACGTGCACACCTGCACCTGGGCTGGAGCGACCACCGAACTCACGGTGCGGCTCACCGAGGCGAAGCGCGTCGATACCGACCCGAAATACACCACACTGTTCGTCGATGGTGGCAAACTCGGCGACTTCGACTCGGCCCGCCGCATCGATCAGGACGGCACCTGCGTGACGGTTCACCTGGTGCGGTCCACCGTCGGAGGCCGGGGTGACCTGATCGTCGTCTCGGCGCGTCCGTCCGCGGGAGCGCCGGCCGATACCGCCTGTGCCACTACCGAAGCCGTCCTGACCGGAGTTGTCGACGCAGTGAGGAGGTCCTGATGGTGACGCGCCTGGAGCCCGCAGACCCGACGCAGATCGGCCGGTACCGGCTGCTCGGCGAGCTCGGAGCCGGGGCGATGGGCCGGGTGCTGCTCGGCGTCGGACCCGACGGCCGCCTGGTCGCGATCAAGCAGGTGCATGCGCACCTGGTGGACGAGGCGGATTTCCTGCCGCGCTTCCGGCGCGAGGTGCAGACGTCGACGCGGGTGTCGGGCGCGTTCACCGCCGCCGTCGTGGATTTCGACGTCGATTCCGAAATGCCCTGGCTGGCCTCGGTATTCGTGCCGGGGGTGCCGCTCGACAAGGCAGTGAAGGAGTACGGTCCGCTCGACACCGACCAGATCCGGACCCTGGCCGTCGGGCTGGCCTCGGCCTTGCACGCGATCCACGGTGTCGGGCTGATCCATCGGGATCTCAAGCCCGCCAACGTCATTCTGGCCGAGGACGGACCGCGCGTGATCGATTTCGGCATCGCGCGCGCGGCCGAGGGCCGTTCGGAGCTGACCGGGACCGGATCGATCATCGGTTCGCCCGCGTTCATGTCGCCGGAGCAGGCCGAATCGATGCCGTTGACGCCCGCCAGCGATATCTTCTCCCTCGGCGCAGTGCTCGCCATGGCGGCGGGCGGGGTGAGCCCGTTCGCGGGATCGTCGTTGCCGACCACGCTGTACAACATCGTGCATGTCGATCCCGACCTGACCGGCCTGCCCGCCGAGGTCCGCGCGCTGGTCGAACCGTGTCTGGCCAAGGATCCCCAAGCGCGGCCGACGCCCGGCCAGATCCTGGACTTCCTCGGCGGCGTGCGGACCGGCGGCGCGCTGTGGCCGGCCGCCGTGCACGACGCGATCCGGCGGCAGGACGCGGAGTTGTCAGCCTTGCGGTCCGATCCGGAAGCGACGCAGTTCACCACCGTCGGCGCGGCCGCCCCGCCCGCCCAGCCGGGCGGTGACTTCGACACGCGCCTGGGCCAGCTCGTCGCCGCGGCCAGGATCACCGACGAGCGACGACGCCGGGCCCGGTTGCGGATCGGCGCGCTGGCCGGTGCCGTGTTGCTGGTCGTCGCCGTCGTGGCGGGGGCGATCGCCTGGGGCGGTGACGAGGAATCGACCGCGCCGCAGGCGAATTCGCTGGGTGCGCTCAACCTGACCAAGCTGCGCGCGGTCGATCTCTGCGCGGCGATGAAAGAGCCGCTGGTGCCCGCGCTGGGCGATTGGACGCAGAAACCGCTGTCCACCCGGTGGGGCGCGTGCGGTGCAGCGGCCGGCGGCTATCAATTCAACTTCGATATCGCGCGAACCGAAGGTTTCGTGGAAACCGGCGCAACGGTGGACGGCGCACCGGTGCTGCGGGACACCGCGGCGCCGGACGGCACCTGCGGGCGCGCGCTGCTGCCCGCCACGACCGAGCCGCAGTTCGCCGTCGTCGCCCGGGTGCAGGGTGCGGGTTCCGCGGACAAACTGTGCTCGGTCGCCGACGAAGCGTTGACGCGGTTCGCGCCGCGCCTTGCTGGCGGCGGACCGAAACTGCCGGACGTGCGCCGGTCGCTGGCCCGGCTCGATCCGTGCGCACTGGTGGACGTCGACGTCGCGAAACTCAGCATCGGCCGCCAGTTGCGTGGCGATGCCGATACGTTGCACTCCTGCAAGTGGGCGGGGGGAAACACGGTGGCGGTCCGATTGGAGCGCATCGCGCCGCCCGCGGAGACGCCCAAACCGATCGTGATCGACCTCGGTGGTGGCAACATCGTGAACATCGACGAGCAGGAGCTGAGCGCACCCGCCTGTGTTCGGCAGGCGGTGTACCGGCCCGGTCGTGAGGGGACAGCGGAAGTGGTGACGGTCCAGGTGGAGAATCCGGCCATGGCGGCGCATCCGGAGTTCAAATGTCTTGCCGCGCAGGACATCCTGCGCAACATCATGGGCAATCTGCCGGTGGTGCGCTGATGCGGGCCGTCTCGATCTCGCGCGGGCTGGCGCTGGCGTGTGTCGCCCTGTTCGCGCTCTGTGCCTGCGGCGACGTGCGCGGAACCGCGCTGCCAGGTGAAGCGGACACCCGGAAATTCGATGTCGGCGGCTACCCGACGGCGGTGCCGAAGATCGCGCCGGGCCTGGATCCCGTCGGCTATGCCCGGCTGGAGGGCGTGCGGCTGGCCGACGCCGTGATGAGCCCGCACGAGGTGGATGACAAGTACTCCGCGGGCGCCTCGGCACAGGTGCACACCGGTATCGAGACCCTGACCAGCTATCTCGCCGAACCGGTCCTGCCGGTGCTGCAGAATCACGGCTTCGTCGTCGGGTTCTCCACGGGTTCGGCCGACGCGGTGCTCCCGTTGACGCGGGCGACGGAGGGCAGTCGCGAACGCGAAGGGCTCACCGTCACCGTGCTGCGGTTCCGGGACAAGGACGCGGCGAAAGCCGCCGCGGCGGAGATGAACGCGGTCGACTTCGCGCTCAGTCCGGAGAACGCCGCCGTTCAGCTGCCGAAATACCCGGACTCCGGTGCGCATTGGCGGCCCGCGGTGCCCACCCTCGGCAGCACGACCGCCCACGGGGTGTTCGTGATCAGCACGCTGGCCGATGCGCGTACCACGGATCTGACCCGGCTGATCGGCATCACCCAGAAGTATCTGGACGCGGAACTGCCTGCGCTGGACCGGTTCACGCCGACGCCGACCGCCGAGTTCGGCACCCTGCAACAGGATCCGGATCGCGTCCTGACGCGCGCGCTGCACCCCGGCGGGACGGTGCCGCAGCCCGACGGCCAGGGCGAGGTCGTGCTGACCCTGCGCGGATATCTCAATTACATTCTCGATCAGTCCGGCCGTTATCCGGTGCTGCGGCGGGCCGGTGTCGATCGCGTCGCGATGACGCCGAGCGTTTTCGTCTTCCGTACCCGGGACGCGGCCGCGGCCAAGCAATTCGTCACGGAATCAGTGGAATTGGACAGTCCGGCCGACCGGCGCGCCTTCGATCCGCCGGAAGATGTACCCGACGCGCTGTGCCTGCAAAGCTACAACGTGACCAAAAGCGCGCAGTTCAGATGCTTTGTCGCCTACCACGAATACGCCGCACTGATCATCGGCCAGCAGCTCTTGGACACTCAGCAACGTGCGGCTGCCCAGTACGCGCTGTTCGCGAATACCCGCTGAGCGCCGGTATCAGTAACCGCGGTAAGCACTTCCGGAGTTGACCGCCACGACGCCGGGGACATTCGTGACCGAGCCGTAGGTGTCGATGGAATAGCGGACGCCGGCGATGATGTTGTCCACCGGATTCCAGATATCGTCGTGCCCCGGCGCTTTGTACGCGTTGAAGGTGCTGTCGATCGTTTGCATGAGCCCCTTCGACGGGTGCCCGTTGATCCAGTTGATGTCGGTGCGATTCTCCGCGTACGGATTACCGCTGGACTCGTGCTGGATGATCAGCGCGATCGCACGCTCATCGATATCCTCGGGCTTGTACCCCATTTCGATGAGTTTCTGCTTGGCTTCGGCGATCCATTTCGCCACATCGCCGCTCGGCATCGGACCGGTCGGCGCGCTCGCACTCGGACCACCGGAATAGCTGCCCGAGTAGGGACTGCCGGAGGAAGATCCGCTGCCGTTGTTGTGCGTGCCGCTGGTCAGGTAGCTCGACCCGTTCGAGGACGGCTTGCTGGTCACCGGCGCCGCGACGCTCGCGGGCGCGGTGCTCACCGGCGGCGCCGCGACGTTCGCGCCCGGATCGCCGAGGCCGGTGAAGGCCTGCTCCAGTTTGCCGACGGCCGTGTCCACCTGCGTCTTCGCTTGCCCCGCTACCGTTTCGGCGGACTTCAGTGCGTTGGTCAGGTCCCAGGTACGGGTCGCGGCGGCGAACGTTTCGTCGAGCACGAGGTTCTCGACGTTCGCCTTGTCGGCGTGTTCGCGCAGGGCCGCGATGCGGGTGTCCGCGGTGACGGTGCCGTTGGCCTGGACATCGAAGGGCGGCTGCTGGTTGACGGCGTCGTCGCGCAGCCGCAGGACCTTGGCCTTCGCTTCGGTCAGGTTGGTCACCTGGCCGGTGAACGCCGTTTTCAGCTCCAGCAGGGCGGCGCTCACCGCGGAGGCCCGGGTCTTCTCGGTGTCCATGCGTGTATTCGCCGCGGTGCCCGCGTTACCCGACCACTTCTTCGTCTCCGCGAGGGCGGCGGTGGCCGAGGAGCCCTTGCCGACCGCGGTGTCGAGACCCGACGAGATCGTGCCCGCGTGGTCGCCCGCGACGGTGAGCTGGTCCGGCTGCCAGCTCTCGATATCGGTGATGCTGAGCGTCATGACAGTCCGATCGCGCGGAGCTTCGCGGCGAAATCGTCTTCGGCCAGTTCGTATTTGCCCGCGGCGTTGTGCATGTTGTCCGCGAGGGTGGTGAGCCTGCTGCCGATCCGCTGCAGACAGCGGTTGACGACATCGTTGGCCTGGTTGGCCGCCGCGCCGAATTCGGTGCCGGGCAGCGCGGCGGCCGCGCCGGTGAACGCGCTGCCCGCGTTGAGCCCGCCGACCTCGGTCGACTCGGTGCCCAGGGTTTGCGCGAACGAGCGCAGCGCCTCCGGATCGACCTGCATGTTCGTCGCAGGTGGCTGATTACGTTCGACCATGAGTCCCCCTTCCCGCCCGACCGTAGGTCGCGGTCAGCATAGCAAAATCGGCTGGTCCGCACGGCTGCCGAACAGCAGGTCGGCAGTCCTGCCATCGGTCGGATGGTCGCGAAAAAGGACTACCTACCGCAGCGTCAGTTATGTTGATCACGGCGGCGTCGGCGCCGGACGAGCCGATGCCAGGACAGGAGAGGTCGGCAGATGCGCGCAGCCCAGGTCAGCAAGCTCGAGGGACCGGAGTCCATCGAGATCGTGGACATTCCGGAGCCCGCGGCCTATCCGGGCGGCGTGGTGATCGACGTGCACGCGGCCGGTGTCGCGTTTCCCGACGTGCTCATGACCCGCGGGCTCTATCAGATGAAGCCCGAACTGCCCTTCGTGGTCGGCGGCGAGGTGGCGGGCATCGTGCGCGAGGCGCCCGCGGACGCGCACGTGCGGGCCGGTGACCGGGTGGTCGCGCTGACGTTGCTCGGCAATGCCATGGGCGAGGTCGCGGTGGCGCCCGCGCAGATGGTGTTCCGCCTGCCGGACAACGTCTCGCTCGAGGCGGGCGCCGGCATCCTGTTCAACGACCTCACCGTGCATTTCTGCCTGCGCAACCGCGGCAGGCTGGCCGCGGGCGAGACGGTGCTGGTGCACGGCGCCGCGGGCGGCATCGGCACCTCGACCCTGCGGATGGCGGCCGCGCTCGGCGCGGGCCGGGTGATCGCGGTGGTCAGCACCGAGGCCAAGGCCGAGGTCGCGCGCGCGAACGGCGCGACCCACGTCGTGCTCACCGACGGCTGGCTCGCCGCGGTCAAGGAACTGACGGGCGGGCGCGGGGTGGACATCGTGCTCGACCCGGTGGGTGGTGACCGGTTCACCGACAGCATCCGCTCGCTCGCCTCCGCGGGCCGGTTGCTGGTGGTCGGCTTCACCGCGGGCGAGATCCCCACCGTGAAGGTGAACCGCTTGCTGCTCAAGAACGTCGAGGTGATCGGTGCCGCGTGGGGTGAATGGGTGATGACCCATCCCGGCTATCTGGCCGAGCAGTGGGCCGAGGTGGAGCCGTTGCTGGCGACCGGCAAGATCGCACCGCCGCAGCCGGTGCTGTACCCGCTGGAGCGTGCGGCCGAGGCGGTGGCCTCGCTGGACAACCGCACCGCGACCGGCAAGGTCGTGGTCACGCTGCGCTGATTCGCGCGACGAAGCACGCGGTCCCATCCCTCGCCTCTCCTGGAATGCCGAGAATGCTGTCCAACCGGACCTTGAACCGAACCCTGCTGACCCGGCAGCATCTGCTGGCGCGCTCGTCGCTGTCCGTGCCCGAGATGTGCGACCACCTCGTCGGCTTGCAGGCGCAGGATTCGCCGCCGCCGTTCGTCGCGCTGTGGAGTCGCATCGCGGATTTCGATCCGGCGACGGTGTCCGCCGGGCTGGAGGATCGCTCGCTGGTCCGAATCACCTTGATGCGCGGCACCATTCATCTGGTGACGCCGCCCGACGCGCTGCGGATCGCGCCGCATATCCAGCCCGAGCTCGAAAAGGTGCCGTTCCGAAAGGGTTTCAACTACGGCGCGATGGTCGGTCTGGATCCCGACGAGGTCCGCGCGCACGGTGAACGGGTGCTCGGTGACGAGCCGATGTCGGCCGCCGCCCTGCGCGCGGCGGCCGAAAAGATCTACCCCGACCGCAATCCCGGCATGGTCGTGCAGACCTGGCTCTATCAGCTGCCCGTACTGCAGACTCCGCCGCGCGGCAAGTGGAAGGACAGCAGCAGGCCGATCTGGTCGCGGGTCGAGCCGTGGCTGGGCAAGCCGCTCGATCCGGCTTATCCGTTGGCGGAGTTGCTGTTCCGCTATCTGCGCGCGTTCGGCCCGGCGAGCACCATGGACATGCAGACCTGGTCGAAGATGCTCGGCATGAAGCAGGCGATCGAGCAGCTCGGCGATCGGGTGCGGACCTACACCGACGAGCGCGGCCGCACGCTCTACGACGTCGCCGACGGTGAACTGGCCGATCCGGACCTGCCCGCCCCCGTGCGCCTGCTCGGCTGGTACGACAACGCCGTGCTCTCGCACCAGGACCGGACCAGGATCGTGCCCGACGGCGACGCGCCGCATCTGCGCCGCTTCGCCGCCGCGGTGGCACCGGTGCTGGTCGACGGCTACCTCGCGGGTCTGTACAAGATCTTCGTGGAGTCCGGCGTCGCCAGGCTGCGGATCAGCCCCACCCGCAAGTGGACCAAGGCCGAGCGGGCCGCCGTCGACGCGGAAAGCCATGCGCTGCTGGGCTTCATGGAGGCGGACAAGGAGCCCCGGGTGGAAATCCTGGACGTGGACGCCGATCTGCGCCCCTGAGCACCGGCCGCTATTTGTCGGGTGTCACGCGATAGGCGGGCGCCTTCGTCGTCCCCGCCGGGTCGAGGGTGCGCAGCAGCGGCAGCGTGCGCATCGGCACCACCGTGGACAACACGATGACGCTGTGCGAACGCACCACCGACGAGGTCCGGTCGATACTCAGCAGCACCGTTTGCAGGCCCGCGTGCGAATCCGCGCCGATCCGGCACCAGACGTCGCCCGAGCCGGTGGTCGCGTAGGCCTCCAGCACCCCCGGTATCGCGTCGAGTTCGGCCGCGACGGCGTCCAGCGCGCCCTGCGCGATCTCCAGCGTGACGAACGCCTGCACGTCGAAACCCGCTGCGGTGACATCGATCTGCGGGTCGTAGGAGGCGATGATGCCCGCCTCCTCCATCCGCCCGATCCTGGACTGCACGGTCGCCCGGGCCACCCGCGTCCGGCGGGACAATTCGAGAATCCCCGCCTTCTGATATTCATGCATCGCGGTGAGGATCGCGAGATCGAGTTCGTCCAGTTTCGCCGGCGTGCGCGACATGTCGGCCTCCGTTCCGAGCACGGGCTGGGCTTCCAGCCAGGATCAGCACCACCGTCGTGGTGCTATTCAAATTGTCCAGCATTCAGGGGTACTTCCTAGCCGAATTCGCCACAGTGTCTATCGAAATTGGCCGCTGTTGCCTATCGGGCAGGCCTGACGATTACTTGTGGCATGACCATCGAGCACCTGCCGAACGCCCGGTCCAGCACGCCCGCCGATGACCTGACCAGCACGGCCCCCACCGACACCGAGCTGCGCAAGCTCGTCGGCCTCGTCGATCACGACAGCAGCGCCGATCCGTTCCCGGTGATCGGCTGGGACGCCCTCGTCTGGGTCGTCGGCAACGCGACGCAGACCGCGCACTATCTGGAATCCGCCTTCGGCATGCGCCTGGAGGCCTACTCCGGTCCCGAGACCGGCAACCGTGATCACAAGGCCTATGTCTTGCGCAGCGGCAGCGCGCGCTTCGTGGTCAAGGGCGCGGTCGACCCGGACAGCCCGCTGGTCGGTCACCACGACCGGCACGGCGACGGCGTCGTCGACATCGCGCTCGAGGTGCCCGATGTGGACCGCTGCGTCGAGTGGGCGCGCAACCACGGGGCCACCGTGCTCGTCGAACCCCATGACGACACAGACGAATTCGGCACCGTCCGCAGTGCGGCACTGGCCACCTACGGCGAGACCCGGCACACCCTGGTCGACCGTTCCGGCTACACCGGCCCCTATCTGCCCGGCTACGTCACCCGCAAGGCCGGCTACCAGCCGCGCGAGGGCGCGCCGAAGCGGCTGTTCCAGGCCGTCGACCACGTCGTCGGCAACGTCGAGCTCGGCCAGATGGACGAGTGGGTCGAGTTCTACCGCCGCGTCATGGGTTTCACGAACATGGCCGAGTTCGTCGGCGACGACATCGCCACCGAGTACTCGGCGCTGATGAGCAAGGTCGTCGCCAACGGCAACCACCGGGTGAAGTTCCCGCTGAACGAGCCCGCGGTCGCCAAGAAGCGCTCGCAGATCGATGAGTACCTCGAGTTCTATCGCGGCCCCGGCGTGCAGCACATCGCGCTCGCCACCGGCGACATCCTCGCCTGCGTGGACGCGCTGCGCCGGGAAGGCGTCGAATTCCTCGATGCCCCCGACAGTTACTACGACGACCCGGAGCTGCGGGCCCGGATCGGTCGCGTCCGCGTCCCGGTCGAGGAGCTCAAGAGCCGTGGCATCCTGGTCGACCGCGACGAGGACGGCTACCTGCTGCAGATCTTCACCAAGCCGATCACCGACCGGCCCACCGTCTTCTTCGAACTGATCGAACGGCACGGCTCGCTCGGCTTCGGCAAGGGCAACTTCAAGGCGCTGTTCGAGGCGATCGAGAAGGAGCAGGAGGCGCGCGGCAATCTGTGATCGGTTGTGGCCCTGAGTATCCGGCAGTACGCTCCGTGGATTCGCCGGATGTTGGGGGAGGGCCGCAGTGCTCGAACGATCTGCCGCAGCGGTCGCGCTGGCCGTCCTGCTCGCCCTCGGGGCGGGCACGACGGCCCACGCCGAACCGGCACCCACCTACTACCCGACCCTCGACGATTGCCTGTCCGCCATGTCGCGCTACAAGTCGGGCCCCGCACAGTGCGTCTACATCGACTCACGGCACGCCTACGAGTTGCGCGTCCCCGACGGCGGATAGCGAATTCGCGCGTCCCCGGTCCAGACGGTCGGTCTAGGTAGAGTGCAAGCATGCGGATAGGGGCGTTGGCGGGCTGCGCGGCAGTGCTGTCTCTGGTGCTGACGGCGTGCGGTTCCGGCGGCGACTCGGACGACGGCAGCACCCCGTTGCGTCCGCCGCCGAAGGTGGCCACGCTCGGTCCGTTCGTCGGCGAGTGCGGCAGTGTCACCGACGACGAGGTGCGCGATATCGCGGGGCTCGGCCAGATCTCGCAGGCGATGAAGAATTCGGTCGGCTGTAATTGGCAGTCCTCGGGGACCGGTTCGACGAGCGTCACCTTCGCCTCCTATCGCGGCAGCCCGATCGCCCGGGAGAAAGCCTGGGTGTCAACCCAGGGCCGCAATCCCCAGACGATCGATGTCGGCGGCCGCCCCGGTTGGCAGGCGCTCGAGCCGAGCGGCGCGGTCTGCGACCTCGCCGTACAACTCGACGACGACTTCTTCGAATGGTCCATGTCCTTCGGGGTCTTCGCGCCCACCGGCAACCCGTGCGATCGGATGCACAAACTCGCCGAGCTGACCGTGCAGCGGCTGAAGTGACGGGGAGGACGGCAATGCAGCGTCGTGGCGTGCCGCGGGGAATACTCACCGCGGCCACCGTGTTGACCATCGCGGCCACCGCCACCGGCTGCGGGCAGACGATCAGCGGGGAGGCCTTCCCGGCCGGCTCCGGTACCGGCGACCCCGTGAACACCAAGTTCGACAAGCTGCTTCGCGAATGCGAGGTGGTGCGGCTGGATCAGATCGCCGACGCCGTGGGCGCCAAGGAAGCGTTCCCGCAGCCCTCCTTCTACGGGGCGGTCTGCATGTGGGATGTGCAGGGCGCGCCGGGCGGCAACGCCATGGTCACGCTGAACTGGTATGAGATCGGTTCGCTGAACAACGAGAAGGCGACCAACGACAAACTCGGCTACACCACCACCAACGCCACCATCGACGGCCGGCGCGCACTGGAGATCCGGCGGCCCAACGATCCGGACTCCTGCGGCGTCAGCGCGGGCGCGGCGGATCAGGGCGTGATCGGCTTCTGGATCAACTATCGGCCGGGATCCGCGCACCCGGATCCGTGCGCGGGCGCGAAGAAACTCGTAGAGTTGACCCTGAACTTGGCCAGGTGACGGGGTCTCCAGACACCCCGCTTTGACCCTGTGTCGCGGCCACGAGTATCGTGGATCGCTGTGCCCGGAAGCATGCGGGCAAGTTCGTGCGTGACCGTAGGCCAGCGAAAGCGGCTGACACCTCCAGCGTGCCCGTAATTCGGGCCCTGCGCCGCGCGCGACACGCCCGACCTCGGGACGCGAGAAACGTGGTTGGACGTGCGGGTGAAAGCTCGATTAACAGACATGAAGTTCCAGACACCGCGTTAACTAATAAGGAAAGCCGGTCTATGCCAACGATCAACCAGCTGGTCCGCAAGGGTCGCCGCGACAAGGTCGCGAAGACGAAGACCGCGGCCCTCAAGGGGAGCCCGCAGCGTCGTGGCGTGTGCACCCGCGTGTACACCACGACCCCGAAGAAGCCGAACTCCGCGCTGCGTAAGGTCGCGCGTGTTCGCCTGACCAGCGCGGTCGAGGTCACGGCCTACATCCCCGGCGAGGGTCACAACCTGCAGGAGCACTCGATGGTGCTCGTGCGCGGCGGTCGTGTGAAGGACCTCCCCGGTGTGCGCTACAAGATCATCCGCGGCTCCCTCGACACCCAGGGTGTGAAGAACCGCAAGCAGGCCCGCAGCCGTTACGGCGCCAAGAAGGAGAAGAGCTGATATGCCACGCAAGGGCCCCGCACCCAAGCGTCCGCTGATCAACGACCCGGTTTACGGTTCGCCGCTGGTCACTCAGCTGGTCAACAAGATCCTGCTGGACGGCAAGAAGTCCACCGCCGAGCGCATCGTCTACGGCGCGCTGGAGCAGGCACGCGACAAGACCGGCACCGATCCGGTCGTCACCCTCAAGCGCGCGCTCGACAACGTCAAGCCGTCGCTCGAGGTGAAGCCGCGCCGCGTCGGTGGCGCCACCTACCAGGTGCCGGTCGAGGTTCGTCCCGGCCGCGCCAACACCCTTGCGCTGCGCTGGCTCGTGAACTTCTCGCGGGCGCGTCGCGAGAAGACCATGGTCGAGCGTCTCGCCAACGAGCTGCTCGATGCCAGCAATGGTCTCGGTGCCTCCGTGAAGCGTCGCGAAGACACCCACAAGATGGCCGAGTCGAACCGGGCCTTCGCGCACTACCGCTGGTGACGTCTGCCCGGCCCGTTGTTATTGGGTCGGGAGGCACAGCCGGCCGCGGCACTCACCTGCCGCTGCCGGCGTTGACATAGTGACGACCACAGGGTCGTCCCCGAAAATCCCAACTAGCTACGAGCGGGGAAGATTTCCGTGGCACAGGACGTGCTCACCGACCTGAACAAGGTCCGCAACATCGGCATCATGGCCCACATTGATGCGGGCAAGACGACCACAACTGAACGCATCCTCTTCTACACCGGTATCACCTACAAGATCGGTGAGGTCCACGACGGCGCGGCCACGATGGACTGGATGGAGCAGGAGCAGGAGCGTGGTATCACCATCACCTCCGCGGCTACCACGTGCTTCTGGAACGACAACCAGATCAACATCATCGACACCCCCGGGCACGTCGACTTCACCGTCGAGGTGGAGCGGTCGCTGCGCGTGCTCGACGGCGCCGTTGCGGTGTTCGACGGCAAGGAAGGCGTCGAGCCGCAGTCCGAGCAGGTGTGGCGTCAGGCCGACAAGTACGACGTGCCGCGAATCTGCTTCGTCAACAAGATGGACAAGCTCGGCGCGGACTTCTACTTCACCGTGCAGACCATCAAGGACCGCCTCGGTGCCAAGCCGCTGGTCATCCAGCTGCCGATCGGCGCGGAGGACACCTTCGAGGGCATCGTCGACCTGGTCGAGATGAACGCCAAGGTCTGGAAGGGCGAGACCAAGCTCGGCGAGAAGTACGAGGTCGAGGAGATCCCGGCCGATCTCAAGGAGAAGGCCGAGCAGTACCGTCAGGAACTGCTGGAGACCGTCGCCGAGTCCGACGAGGCGCTGCTCGAGAAGTTCTTCGGCGGCGAGGAGCTCACGATCGAGGAGATCAAGGGCGCCATCCGCAAGATGACGGTCAACTCCGAGCTGTACCCGATCCTGTGTGGCTCCGCGTTCAAGAACAAGGGCGTGCAGCCCATGCTCGACGCGGTGATCGACTACCTGCCGACCCCGCTGGACGACGGCGGCACCGACGGTCACGTGCCGAACAAGGAAGACGAGGTCATCCACCGCGACGCGAACACCTCGGAGCCGTTCGCGGCGCTGGCGTTCAAGATCGCCGTGCACCCCTTCTTCGGCAAGCTGACCTACGTCCGCGTGTACTCCGGCAAGGTCGACTCCGGCGCCCAGGTCATCAACTCGACCAAGGGCAAGAAGGAGCGTCTGGGCAAGCTGTTCCAGATGCACTCCAACAAGGAGAACCCGGTCGGCGAGGCCATGGCCGGCCACATCTACGCGGTCATCGGCCTGAAGGACACCACCACCGGTGACACCCTCTGCGATCCGCAGAACCAGATCGTGCTCGAGTCCATGACCTTCCCGGACCCGGTCATCGAGGTCTCCATCGAGCCGAAGACCAAGTCCGACCAGGAGAAGCTGGGCACCGCGATCCAGCGTCTCTCGGAAGAGGACCCGACCTTCTCGGTCAAGCTCGACCAGGAGACCGGCCAGACCGTCATCGGCGGTATGGGCGAGCTCCACCTCGACATCCTCGTCGACCGCATGCGTCGCGAGTTCAAGGTCGAGGCGAACGTCGGCAAGCCGCAGGTGGCCTACCGCGAGACGATCACCAAGAAGGTCGAGAAGCTCGAGTTCACCCACAAGAAGCAGACGGGTGGCTCCGGCCAGTTCGCGAAGGTCATCATCGCCCTCGAGCCGTTCGTCGGCGAGGACGGCGCGACCTACGAGTTCGAGAACAAGGTCTCGGGTGGTCGCGTTCCGCGCGAGTACATCCCTTCGGTGGACGCCGGTGCGCAGGACGCCATGCAGTACGGTGTGCTCGCGGGCTACCCGCTGGTGAACCTGAAGGTCATCCTGCTCGACGGCGCTTACCACGACGTCGACTCTTCGGAAATGGCGTTCAAGATCGCCGGCTCGCAGGCCCTGAAGGAAGCGGCTCGTAAGGCCGGTCCGGTGATTCTCGAACCGCTGATGGCGGTCGAGGTCATCACGCCCGAGGACTACATGGGCGAAGTGATCGGCGACCTGAACTCCCGCCGTGGCCAGATCCAGGCCATGGAGGAACGCAGTGGTGCCCGTGTCGTCAAGGCGCTGGTTCCGCTCTCGGAGATGTTCGGTTACATCGGTGACCTGCGGTCGAAGACCCAGGGCCGGGCGAACTACTCCATGGTGTTCAACTCGTACGCGGAGGTTCCGGCCAACGTGTCGAAGGAGATCATCGCCAAGGCGACCGGCGAGTAGTACCCAGTCGGGGGCAGGTGCAAGACTTGCCCCCGATGCCGGGAGTCAGCACGACCCCAAGTAATAACCGCACTGCTGCAACTGCACGCACCAACAAGTCCAGGAGGACACCACAGTGGCGAAGGCGAAGTTCGAGCGGACGAAGCCGCACGTCAACATCGGCACCATCGGTCACGTCGACCACGGCAAGACCACGCTGACTGCAGCGATCACCAAGGTGCTGGCTGACAAGTTCCCGGATCTGAACGACGCGTTCGCGTTCGATCAGATCGATAAGGCGCCGGAGGAGAAGGCTCGTGGTATCACGATCAACATCTCCCACGTCGAGTACCAGACGGAAAAGCGCCACTACGCGCACGTCGACGCTCCGGGCCACGCGGACTACATCAAGAACATGATCACCGGTGCGGCGCAGATGGACGGTGCCATCCTCGTGGTCGCCGCGACCGACGGCCCGATGCCCCAGACGCGTGAGCACGTGCTGCTCGCCCGTCAGGTCGGCGTGCCCTACATCCTGGTCGCGCTGAACAAGTCGGACATGGTCGACGACGAGGAAATCCTCGAGCTCGTCGAGATGGAGGTCCGCGAACTGCTGGCCGCCCAGGAATTCGACGAGGACGCGCCGGTCGTGCGCGTCTCCGGTCTGAAGGCGCTCGAGGGCGACCCGAAGTGGACCGAGTCGGTTCTGGAACTGATGAACGCCGTCGACGAGTCGATCCCGGACCCGGTCCGCGAGACCGACAAGCCGTTCCTCATGCCCGTCGAGGACGTGTTCACCATCACCGGTCGTGGCACCGTCGTCACCGGTCGTGTCGAGCGCGGCATCATCAACGTGAACGAGGAAGTCGAGATCGTCGGCATCCGCGAAAAGAGCACCAAGACCACCGTCACCGGTATCGAGATGTTCCGCAAGCTGCTCGATCAGGGCCAGGCAGGCGACAACGTCGGTCTGCTCGTTCGTGGTATCAAGCGCGAAGATGTCGAGCGTGGCCAGGTCGTCGTGAAGCCGGGCACCACCACCCCGCACACCGAGTTCGAGGGCCAGGCGTACATCCTGTCGAAGGACGAGGGCGGCCGCCACACCCCGTTCTTCAACAACTACCGTCCGCAGTTCTACTTCCGTACGACTGACGTGACGGGCGTTGTGACCCTGCCCGAGGGCACCGAGATGGTCATGCCCGGTGACAACACCGAGATGTCCGTCAAGCTGATCCAGCCGGTCGCCATGGACGAGGGTCTGCGCTTCGCGATCCGCGAGGGTGGCCGCACCGTCGGCGCCGGTCGCGTCACGAAGATCATCAAGTGATTCCCTGAATCGCTGACCCGAACGGCGTCGCTCCTCCGGAGCGGCGCCGTTCGGCGTTTCGGGGATGGGTCGCTTCCGTGCCTTGCAAAAACCAGCGGAACGCTGTCCTACCTCGTAGGTATGTTCTATCCGTGTCCAGGATTACGTTCGACCCGAACCAGAGTGGTGGGCGGCCATGTATTCGCGGTATGCGAATCAGGGTGAAGGATGTACTCGAACTGCTTGCTGCAGGGGAGAGCGAGGAAACTATCCTCGCTGATTATCCGTACCTGGAACTAGAGGACATTCGCGCCTGCCTGGCGTTCGCGGCTGCGGAGATCGATCATCCGATCCTGCGGTCAGCCTGTTGAGATTCCTCATCGACGCACAACTGCCCCTGCATTGGCCCGCGCTATCACGAACGAAGGGCACGATGCCGTACACGTCTGCGACATCGACATGTTGTCCGCCTCGGACCATGCGGTATGGGATGAGGCGCTGCGCCGTGCGGCCGTCATCGTCACCAAAGACGAAGACTTCATCGTGATCGGTCAGTCCAAGCCCGATACTCCGGCACCCGCAGTGGTGTGGCTCAGGATCGGGAACTGTTCGAGAAAAGTACTGCTGGATGCGTTCCTCGGCATCTTCCCCACGGTTGTAGAGATGCTCGAAGCCGGCGAAAAGATCATCGAGGTGCGCTGACCCGAACGGCGTCGCTCCACCGGAGGTGCGCCGTTCGGCGTTTTCGGATGGGTCGGCATGTGTTCGTGAACATCCGAGGTAGTGTGGATGTTATGAGTGCGGCATATGACGTGGTCCCGTTCAGTGAACTGCTACACAAGCCTGCCGTGACGGCTGGGCTGCTGGATCAGGTCCGGGCTGTGCGTCTGCGCCGTCGGGATGCGGGCGACCTCGCACTGATGCGGGTAGAGCAGCTCGATGCCGAGGGCGCCGTCGTCGATTTCACCGCGCGTCTGCTGGCCGGATTGATCCGCCGGGTCGGTGCGGAGGCGGTGCGTGACGTGCTGCCGGACGCTGTTCCCTGGGTGACCTTCCTGCCCGATGCGGACATGGACCAGTTCTTACGGGAACTCGTTGCGGTAGCGCAGGGCGCCGCAGCTCTGGAAAACCTCGCCCCCATCGCGTCTTTGCTGACGCAGTGGCGGCACACCGCGGAGACCTATGCTGATCCCGCGCTGCTCGAACTGGTCGTCAAGGAGCCGGAAGGGGACTTCGGCTAGTCGGCTGGTGCGTTGGTGTCAAAAGTGGCTATGCCGAGGGACTTCCAAGCCGCGAGCAATCGACTGTCGCCTGTCGCAGCTACCAAGTCTGTGTCCTCCAGTTGCTCGGCAGAAGCGCAGTGGACTGCATCGTATCCTCGTAGAGCTAGTTGATCGGCCAGCTCTGCGGCACGGAACACGACGGGCTCATCGACATCGGCGATCTCGACCTGCGGCCAAAGTTGGTCCAACAGTCGAACCGACGCGGCGTGTTGTCTGTCATCGATGCGGCCCATTCGGTGAGCTTGGGCAAGTGCCGCCGCGGTTTCCACATAGAGCAGGCGACTGGAGACCACTGCATCTGCGTAGTCCCAGAATTTGCGACAGGCCTGGGTGCTGGGCTCATCAACCAGCAGGGGTACAAATGCTGAAGTATCCAAGTAGCCGATCAACGGCGCTGCTCTTCGATGAGGTCGCTCACGGATCCGTGGGTTTTGACCGGCTCCGGGGAGGGTTGCTTACGCATCCGCGCTGGGTGCACGCGCCCTTCCTGTCGGAGCTGCTCCAATCTGGTGAGCCGCCCGACCGGGACGATGCGGGCAATCGGTTGTCCGTGATCGGTGACGGTAACCGTCCGCCCAGCGCGGACCTCAGCCAGGTGCCGGCTCAATCCGTCGCGTAGTTCACGTATACCGACATTCATGACTGCCTCCTGGTGGCCACATCTATAGCACCCATTGTAGCCACATATCTTCTACGGGTTTCGGAACCTGGCAGTCGGTTAGGGGGCGGGGGTGAGGTGGGTCAGGTGGAGGAGGAGGTAGGCGGGGTTGGTGCAGGCGGTGGCGGTGAAGGGGAAAGGGTGTGGGACGGGGGCGTTGGGTGGGGCTACGAGTAGGTGGGTGGTGGGGGCTCGGTCGCATTCGAAGTTGCCCGCCTGGGTGTAGCGGAGGGTGGAGACGGCGGTGTCGCCGGGGGCGAGGGTGAGTGGTTGGGGGAGAGTGCTTTCGGTGTCTGGTTCAGCAGGGGGGCCGACGGGGGTCGGGGGTGTGCCTGTGGCCAGAGAGACCGTGGGGTAGCCGGTGAGGGAGCAGGGGGCGGTGCCGGTGTTGGTGAAGCGCAGGGAGAGGTAGACGTGGCCTGCGGCGCCGTCGGGTGTGCCCGCGGTGACGGTGAGATCTTTTGCGGCGCAGGACGATATGCCTTCGGGCGCGGTGGTGAGCGGTGGGGCGGGGCTGCTGGCCGGCGGTGGGGGCAGTGTCGTGGCGGAGGCCGATGGCGTGTTGGCAGCGCCGGATCGGTCCGGCGTATCGGCTCCGCACGCGGTCAGGGGCAGAGCCACAGCGAGGAGGGCCAATGCGGTGCCACGCATGCCGCCACCCTAACCCCGCTGGGCCGGGCCAGCGGGGGAATGAGCAGGGTGGTTCGGTCAGCGGACCGGGGTGTGGTTCAGCAGCCGAAGGCTTGGCCGACCGAGCTTTCGCGTTGAGCTGCGGGGACTTCCCGCAGGCAGCCCAGCGCGACGACGCCGTCGTCGCTCATCTGCACGCCGCTGCGGTCGGCCGGGTCGACGCAGGTGAGGCCGCTCGTCGCGATGCGGCAGGTGTAGTTGTCGAAGGTCAGGGTGCTGTCGTAGGGCAGCGTCTGGCCGTTGCCGTTGACGAAAAGTCCAGGGTCGCCACGGAATTGGCCGACCGTCAGTTTCGTGCCGGTGTAGTTGACGTAGCCGCCGTCCCAGTTGCCGAAGCCTTCGCCGGGCTTCGGTAACGGGCTCTTCAGTTTGACGACGCAGTTGAGTCCGTCGATCCCGTACGCGGTTCCGGTGATGCAACTGATCTTGCCGGACGGACTGGTGAAAGCGATATCGCCGTTCAGTGCGGTGGCGGGCCGGCCCTCGGTGGTGACGGAGTGATACTGGCCGACGTCGGCGGCGCTACCGGCCCGCACCCAGGCGATGCGTTCCTTCAACTGCCCTTCGCGACTGGGCGCTGTCGAGGAAGGCGCGGCGGTCGTCGTCTTCGCCGGCGGATGGTCCTCGGCCGCCTGCGGGCGGCCGGTAGTGGACTGGGAGCAGGCGCTGAGCGCCAAGACAAGGGCAACGAGTGCCGCAATACGCATGCCCGCCACCCTAGTGCGGCCTCGCACATCCGTGACTCGCAAGCGCTCTGAGCGGCCTCGCACATCCGTGACTTGCAAGCGCTCTGAGCGGCCTCGCGCCGTTGTGGCGTAAGCGCCACAACGGCATTGGGCTCCGTTTGCATGACGCTGCTCGAGCACCGGCGACGCGGTGTCGTCGGTGACGTCAAAAATCGGGGACAGTCGCTGACGTCTGGGCTGTGGCCCCGTGTGGCGACGGTGGTAAGGGCGTGACATCAAATCGGTGCGAGATCGTATGCGGCCGATGCGCTTTCGGCGGATCGGGTTGCGCGAGTCGGGCCGACCGTTGGCGAAGCAGGGGAGACGATTTCCGAGCTGAAAGGCGCGGGTCCACGACGGAGACGGTGCTGCGCTTACGGCGGGTTGTCGCCACCAAGTAGTCGCGTGCTACGCGAGTGCTGTGATCGTCGCTTTTGTTCAGCCCCTGGGGAATTCGCCGCCGTCGACCACGATGCTGCTTCCGGTCAGCCAGCTTGCCCGCGGCGAGACGAGGAAGAGCACTGCGTGGGCGATGTCGGCGGGCCGGCCATCGCGGCCCAGCGGTGGGGTGGTGTTGTTCTGGCCCGGTCCCGAGTCCAGGTGTGCCCACTGCTCGCGCGTCGCCTCGCCGCCAGGGGTGGCGGTTTTGCCGGGAGATACGGTGTTGACCCGGATTCCGAACGGGGCCAATTCCGCAGCCAATCCGCGGCTGTAGTTCTCCAGCGCCGCCTTCGCTGTCGTGTAGTGCAGGAACGGCGGCGCCACGGTGGGGACTGCGGCCGAGGAGATGTGCACGATCGTCCCCGAACGCCGGTCCCGCATCCCCGGTGCCACCAGCGAGTCCAGCCGCACCGACGCCAGGAAGTTCAAGTCCAGTGCGTCCTGCCACACTTGGTCCGGGATCGCCAGTGCGCCTTGGTAAGGACTCGCCCCGCCCGCGTTGTGGACCAGGATGTCCACGCCGCCGAACATCCCCTGTGCGGCTGCGGCGAGCGTCTCCGCACCAGCCCGAGTTCGCACGTCGGCCGCCACGAAGGCGGCCCCCTCCGGTACCGTGCTCGTTTCCGACCGGGCGGTCGTCAGCACCTCGGCGCCCGCGTCCAGGAGTTGGCGCACAACGGCGGCGCCGATTCCGCGCGTACCGCCGGTCACCAGGGCCCGCTTTCCCGCGAGTTCCTTTGTTCCTGAACCGTTCTCGACCGTGGTCATGTCAGCTGTCCTCTCGATTGCGCATTTGACGGCTCGACGGAAAAGGGCGCGATGTGCCCCGGGCGCGGATCTTCGGAGAATCGCGATTGCGCACCTGGTCGAGTTGTTTCACGGTATGTCGGCGAAAGAACGACAGGCAAAGACGAATATTCAGCAGGCGCCATAGGAAATCCCTATGCCTCCCCGAACCTTTGCGGACTCACTGGATGACCTTGCACAGCCCGGACAGGCGGCCTTCTGTGGCTGTACGCGCGAGTTGTGGCGGTATGGATTCCGTAGGGGCGGAATAAGAGGGGGATCGATGACCTTGGGGGTTATCGCGGGGTGTCGGTGTTTTGGTTAGCGTCGACGGGGAGCGTTGATCAGTAGATCCGGAGGAAACGATGAGCAAGTCCACCCTCGCCGCGGAACTCGATGTCACCGAGGGCGCGTTGCGGCACGGCATGCCTTATCTGGCGATGGGGGCCGGACGTCCGCTGGTGTTTTTGCGGTGGTTCACGCCGGATCATGCCAATCCGCGGGGGTGGATGCGGGATTCGGAAATCAAGATGTTGGCACCGCTGGCCAGGCACTTCCGGGTCTGTGCCGTCAGCCGGGCGCCCGGCATGGCGGCGGGCACGACGATGGCCGATATCGCCGCCGAGCATGCGGACGCGTTGCGCGCCGAGTTCGGTGAGCCGGTCGACGTGGTCGGTGTTTCGTCCGGTGGCTCGGTGGCGCTGCAATTGGCGGTGGATCATCCGGCCGCGGTGCGCCGCCTGATCGTCGCGTCTTCGGGTTACCGGTTGGATCCGCTCGCGAAGGAAAGCCAGATCCGTTACGGCGAGGCGGCTTTCGCGGGCCGGCGCGCCCTACACCACATGGCTTCGACGACTGTCTCCTCGCCCATCCTGGCGCGGGTCGCGGGCGCGGCCATGTGGTTGATCGACCCGCTGGCGCGCCCCAAGAACCCGGCAGACACTCTCGCTTTCCTCCGTGCCGAGGACGATTTCGATCTCTCGGACCGCCTCGGCGAAATCCTCGTCCCCACCCTCGTTCTCGGCGGTGAGCGGGACGCCGGCTACAGCACCGAGAACTTCCGGCGAACCGCCGACGGCATCCCGGATTCTCGCCTGATCATCTACCCCGGCACCAGCCACACCGGCGTCACTCGGCACCCCCGCTTCGCGGCCGATATCGTCGAGTTCCTCAGCGCCTGAGTGGTTCTGCTTCCCGCACCCTTTCCGATCCTGATCACCGTGTGTCCCTCGGCAAGTCGGGGTGCGGGAACACAGAAGGGGTGCGGGAACCGCCCCCGCCCCGCCCCGCGGCGCCCCGCCCCGCCCCGCCCCGCGGCGCCCCGCCCCGCCCCGCGGCGTAGGCGTCCAGTGGCCTGCCCGGCGGCCGTAGGCAGCGCCCCGGATGCGGCGGCGCCAGGCGCGCCCGGGTCTGTGGGGTCGTCATTTCCCGCACCCTTTCCGATCCTGCTCACGGTGTGTCCCTCGGCAAGTCGGGGTGCGGGAACACGGAAGGGGTGCGGGAACCGCGCCCGCCCCGCCCTGCCCCGCTCCCGCGACGCCACGCCACGCCACGCCACGCGGCGTAGGCGTCCAGTGGCCAGCCCTGCGGCCGTAGGCAGCTGCCCTCTCCGCTGCCCGAACGCGGCGCGCCAGGGTCTGCGAGGTCGCGCCAGTTCCCGCACCCTTTCCGATCCTGATCACGGCGTGTCCCTCGGCAAGTCGGGGTGCGGGAACACGAAAAGAGTGCGGGAGCCCTCGCCCACCCCGCGCTCAGGTCCGCGGTGTAGGCGTCCAGTGGCCAGCCCTGCGGCCGTAGGCAGCTGCCCGGCCCGCGGCCCGGATGCGGCGCGCCAGGTGCGCCGGGTCGGTGAGGTCTTGCCAAGTCCACCGCACCACCATCCAGCCGAGCGCCCGGAGTCGGTCGGCGCGGTTCTTTTCGGCGATCACCCCCTGTCCAGGCGTTCGTAATGCGCTCTGGCACGGCATCTTTCCGCCGAATTCCCCGATCACCCCCAGTTCGGGGAACAGGAAGCCGACCCGGCCGACGCAAACGTCGTCGTCGGTGAAAACCCGGGCCTGCAACTCCGGCGCAGGCAGTCCGCCTTCCCGGAAGGCCACGCGGCTGCGCGACTCCCCGATACTTCCACTGCGACCGTCGAGGAAGTCGATGGTGTGTGCGGCCCGTCGAGCACCCCGGCGATGTCGCGCGCGGGAAAGGCACTCCTGCAGTTCATCCGCTGTGGTGAGTCCTTGGTGCAGCGCGTTGTCCCCGATGACGACGGCCTGCTCGAAACTCGCCGAACGGGCGATGTCGACGACCGTCCGCGGTGCGGTGGTCACCTGGAGCCCGTTGACGATGGTGATCTCGTCCGGCGTCAGCTGTGCCGAGTGGACCACCAACTGGTTGGTGACCCGCCCGCCGTTGATCCGGTTGCGGGTCAGGTGCACGCGGTCCAGCGGGATCGACCAGCAGGGGACGCCGTGCAGCACGACCGCCGAACAGTGGCTGGCGACAGCGTCTTCCGGCATCGCCTCGCAGGTCGCGAGTGCGAGCACCAGATGGCGGCCGGCCGGCGTGAGCCCCGGCTCGGGCGCGTTGACGTAGCGCCCGGCCCGCACCCGCCACCACGATCCGTCCAGGCAACGCCTGCGCAGTTCACTATCGGAGATCCCCGCCGCCAGCGCCTGCTGCCGCGAGATCAGTTGCGGTGCATCCATACCGCGATCGTGAACCACCCGGCTCCCGGAAACCACCCGCCGCTCCCCAATTGGGGATAACACGCACCCTGTGCATAACTTTCGATCCCCACTTCGCGAATTCAGCCGAGCTGGGTCATCCCGGCGGCGACGACCTGGGCGACGTTGAGCAACTCGTCGGCGGTGGGGAGGGGCACACCGTCGAGGGCATGCAGCCGGTCGGTGCTGGCGATGGCGAACATGGCCGAGACCCACGCGGCGGCGCAGGCGCGCAGGGTGCCGGGCCGAACCGGGGTAGGTGCGCTGGCCTGGAGCACTCGTGCGGTGACATCGAGCAATTGATCACGCAGACGGCGCAATTGGCGCCGGACGTCGGGGTGGGTGTCGGCCTCGCGCCACATGATCACCCGCAGCACCGAGGAGTGGTGGTCGCGCAGATTCAGCGCCGCGTCCAGCGCGACCAGACTGGCCGCGGGATCGCCGGGCGCCACCACGGTGCCGATATCTTCGATCGGGTGGGCGGGGACCCGCTCGGCCATCAGGGTCGACAGGATCGAGTCCTTGGTCGGGAAGTAGTAGAAGACAAGGCCTTTCGGCACGCCCGCGGCACCGGCGATGGCCGCCGTCGCGGTGGCGTCGAAGCCCTGTTCGGCGAAGAGCTGCTCGGCCGAGTCCAGGATGAGTTGCCGGGCGTCGCCGTCCACTTTCGCGCTGCGGCGACGCCCGGCGGCGGGTTCCTTGCCCGGTCGGCGGGTGGCCCGCCGACCGGGTTTCGGCATCTGCATCAGTGGTGTGGCGCCATGTTGTGCAGACGTCCCGACACCGTCGGCAGCGCCGCTACCGCGACCACCGCCGTCACTACCCCGACTACCCATGCGGTCCAGGATGCGCCGCGGTAATCGCTGAAGTCCATGGCCCACGGGGAAATGAACAGCAGCACGCCGAACAGGCCCATCGCGTAGTCGGCGTTCGCGCCGAGCGCGGGCCGGTACATCTGCGCCAGCCCGGTGAGTGCGATGAGTACGCCGAGCACGATCAGCGACCACATCGCTTTGTCGGTGGTTTCCAGCCACAGGGGTGAGAGTGCGGCGAAGACGCCCAGCACTACGGCCAGGAAGTCCTGTGCGCGGCTTTCGGTGAACATGGTGTGCCTCCTAGGGCTCAGGATTATGTCCTACCTCTGGGTATAGACCTGATTGACCGCCCGATCAATATCAGAACGGCTACGATTACGCCGCGATTGCCGAGTGAGCGGGCTCACTCCGGCAGGGCACCAAGCAACCGTTAGGGTGAGCTGCGTGGCACCTTCAGCAACAGACACCGCGCCGATCGTGATCGTGGGCGCCGGCCTCGCCGGCCTGCGCACCGCCGAGGAATTGCGCCGTACCGGATACGAGGGTGCGCTCGTCCTGCTGGGCGACGAACCGCGCCTGCCCTACGACCGGCCGCCGCTGTCCAAGCAGTTCGTCCGCGGCGAAACCGACGACACCACACTGCGCCCCGACGAGTTCTACACCGAGAAGCAGATCGATGTGCGGCTCGGCGTCGAGGCGGTCGGCCTGGATACCGCGGCGCGGCAGGTACGCCTCGCCGACGGCACTGCCCTCGACTACGCACAGCTGATCATCGCCACCGGCCTGCGCCCGCGCCGCCTGCCCGGTCTGCCCGACCTGGCGGGCGTGCACGTGCTGCGCGGCCACGCCGACGCCCTCGCCCTCCGTAGCGAATTGGCCACGGCGACAACGGCACTCGTGATCGGCGCAGGTTTCATCGGCTGCGAGCTCGCGGCCAGTTTCCGGGCCCGCGGCGTCGCGGTGGTGCTGGTCGAGCCGCAGCCGGCGCCGCTGGCCGGTGTGCTCGGCGAACGGGTCGGCGAGTTGGTGGCCAGGATGCACCGCGCCGAAGGCGTCGACCTGCGCTGCGGAGTGGGGCTGCACTCGCTGCTCGCGGCAGGCGACCGGGTGCGCGGCGCGATCTTGTCCGACGGCACGGAGGTGGCCGCCGATCTGGTGGTGATCGGGGTCGGCTCGCGTCCGGTGACGGAGTGGCTGGCCGAATCCGGCATCGCGCTCGCCGATCCGGCGGCGGGCGGCGGGGTGCTGGCCGACGAGGTGGGGCGCACCTCGGCCGAGCGGGTCTGGGCGGTCGGCGATGTCGCCGCCTGGCAACAGGAGGCCGGGCACCGCAAGCGGATCGAACACTGGACCAACGCGGGCGAGCAGGCGCGGCTGGTCGCCTGCGCGTTGCTCGGCGCCGCCGCGCCGACCGCGGCCCGGGTGCCGTACTTCTGGAGCGACCAGTACGACATGAAGATCCAGGCGCTCGGCACGCCGGCCGCGACCGACGATGTCGATGTGGCCGTCGACGACGGCCGCAAGTTCCTCGCCTACTACTCCCGGGACGGCAGGCTGACCGGCGTGGTCGGCGCGGGCACGACCGCACAGGTCATGAAGACCAGGGCGAAGATCGCCGCGGGCGCACCGGTTTCGGAGTTGCTCACGCCGAGCTGAGCGCCGTCCGGGTACGGGCGCGCGGTGCAGCCGAGTGCCCGCGCCGGAGGCCGGGGCCGACGCCCGCCTGCCACTCCGGCCGCCGTCGTGGGCACCGCGTCCGGGCCCTGTAATACGGTTGTCGATGTGATCGTCGCGCTCATCGATTCGGGTCTCGGCTTGCTGCCCACATCCGCTTGGCTGCGCAAGCTGCGGCCGGACGTGGATCTGCTGCTGCAATTGGACCCGGACGGTGCGCCGTGGGGGCCGAAACCGGAGCAGTGGACGGTCGACCGCGTGGTCCGGGCCGCGGGGATGTCGATCGAGCTGGGCGCCGAAGTCATCGTCATCCCGTGCAACACGGCCAGCGTCACCGCCCTGGAGCATGTGCGCGCGGAGGTCGGCCCCGATGTGCCGGTGATCGGCACCGTGCCCGCGATCAAACCGGCCGCGGCCGTCTGCCGGTCGGTGGCGGTGTGGGCCACCGCGGCCACCACCGCCAGCCGGTACCAGGCGGATCTGATCGCGAAGTTCGGCGGCAACGCCGACGTGGTCGGGGTGGCCTGTCACGGTCTGGCCGATGCGATCGACCGCGGTGACCTGGTCGGCGCGCGCGAGTCCATCGCACGGGCGGTCGCGGAGACCCCCGACGACGTCGAAGGCGTCGTGCTCGGCTGTACGCACTATCCGCTGGTGATCGATGCCATCGTCGCCGCGCTGCCCGACGGCGTCCGGCTCTTCGACAGCGCGCAAGCCGTTGCCGCGCAGACCATCCGGCGCATGGACGCACTCGGCCGCCCGACGCCGGGCAACGGCGCGGTGCTGGTCCGCAACAGCGGCAGGCCCGGCGAGTTGCCCGCCAGCGCCGCGGCTTTCGAATCCGGCCGCATCCTGGGCGCCCAGGGCTGAGTTGACCCACCGGGAGGTGTCCGCGATGACCGAAGGCGCGCAGACCGCGGCCGCGGTGCAGGCCGCGCTGCGGGCGATCGCCGATCCCGCCGACGCGATCCATCTGCAACGGTTCTTCAAGACCGGCCCCGGTGAGTACGGCGAGGGCGACGTGTTCGTCGGCGTGCGCGTCCCGGCGACCCGCGGTGTCGCGAAACGCTTTGCGGCACTGCCCCTCGACGAGATCGACCTACTGCTGGACAGCTCCGTGCACGAGGACCGCCTCGCCGGGTTGGTCGTGCTCAATGCCCGGTTCGCCAAGGCGTCCAAGCCGCGCACCTTCGACGACGCGGCCCGCGCGGAAATGGTGGACCGCTATCTGGCCGCCGTGCGCCGTGGCCGGGTGAACAACTGGGATCTGGTCGACGTGTCCGCCGAGAACATCATCGGCCCGTGGCTGCTGGACAAGCCACGCGAGCTGCTGTTCGAGCTGGCCGCCGCGGACTCGCTGTGGGAGCGGCGGGTCGCGCTGCTCTCGACCTTCGCCTTCATCAAATCCGGGGACGCCACAACCACATTCGCGCTGTCCGAGCGGCTGCTCGACGATCGCCGCGATCTCATTCAGAAGGCCCTCGGCTGGATGCTGCGCGAGGTGGGCAAGCGCATCGATCAGCGCCTGCTCACCGGCTTCCTGGACCAGCATGCCGCCGATCTCGGTCGCACCGCGCTCAGCTATGCGACCGAACATCTCGATCCCGCGGTGCGCGCACACTATCGCGCGCGCTGATCGATCAGAACTGGATCTTGAGGTGATCGGTCACCGGATGTGCCTGGCAGCCGAGGATATAACCGTTCTCGATGTCCTCGGGGTCGAGGATCTCGGCGTTGTCCATCTCGACCTTGCCCTCGAGCACCGTGCACGCGCACGACCCGCATTCGCCCTCCTGGCAGGAGTACGGCACGTCCAGACCCTTGGCCAGCATGATGTCCACCAGGGTCTGCTTGCGCGGCCAGGACAGCTCGTGCACCTCGCCGTCGAGTTCCACCTCGACCGTGGCGGCCTCGGCCGCTTCCGCGTCGGACACCTCGACCGGCGCCTGGTCCGCGAACGGGTCGCCCGCAAGGGAATTGAACACCTCGGCGTGCGTGCGCGAGCGCGGCACGCCGAGCTGGGCGAGCGCGTCGTGCACCCGGTCCATGAACGGTTTCGGCCCGCACATGAACGCTTCGAAGCTCTGGTAGGGCGAGGCCAGGGTGGCCAGCGCGTCGGCGGTCGGCAGGCCCTGCAGGTGCTCGAGCCAGTGGATCACGGTCAGGCGCTGCGGATGTTTGTCGGCCAGGTCACGCAGTTCGTCGGCGAAGATCACCGATTCGTGGTCACGGTTGGCGTACACCAGCACGATTCGGCCGCTGCCCCGCGCGAGCGCCGATTTCAGGATCGACATCACCGGCGTGATGCCGCTGCCCGCGCCGAACAGCAGCAGGTCCGCGTCGAGATCCTTCGGCGTGAAAACACCTGAGGGCGGCAGCAGTTCGAGCGAGTCGCCCGCTTTCACGTTGTCGCACACCCAGTTCGAGCCGTAGCCGCCGGCGGTCCGCTTGACGGTGACCTTCGGGTGGTCGTCGGTGAACGGCGAGCTGGCCAGTGAATAGCACCGCGCCACCGAGCCCGTCAGATCGCTGGGAATGCGCAGGGTCAGGAACTGGCCGGGGTGGTAGCGGAACCGCTCGGCGAGTTCATCGGGCACGTCGAAGACCAGCGAACAGGTATCGGGCGTTTCCGTGATGACCGCTGCTACCCGCAGCACGACCGAACGTGAGCCGTGTGGAACCTCGACGGTTGGCCCACCCGTCGCCCGACCGCCGCCCCCCACAGGATCGCTCCGCGATGCTGCATCCATATTCGTCCTCTCGAACCTGGCACAGGCGCTTCTCGGCGCCAAAACTAGAACGTGTTTCAGTTTTATCGTACGTCGGACGTCGGCTGCCGGACAAGCTGGGCCTCCAGTCCGGCGATCAGCACCTCCATGCCGAAGTCGTAGGCGTACTTCCCGCGCAGGTCGGCCATGTGCTTGGTGGCACGTTCGACGGCATTCGGGAGTGCGACATCCGACAGCGGCGCGCGGTCGCGCGGGTTCACCCGGCTGCGTCCGAACAGGTAGGTGTGGATGGTGGCATAGGCGGCGAGCACATTGCGGTCGTTGAAGCCCGCCTCGAACAGGATCTCCATGATGGCCGCGATCAGGTCGAGTTGTTTGCCGAGCATCTGCTCGATCAGTACGTCGCCGAGGCCGGGGTGCTTGCGCAGCTTCTCGTCGATCTGGTCGATGAGATCGCGCAGCCGGATCTGCCACGGGCCGGATTCGGCTGGTGGCGTGCGCACTCCGGTGAGCGCGGCGGTGGCGACCAGGTCGAGCAGCTCGCGTTTGTCCGCGACGTAGTAATACGGCGCCATCGGGGAAACTCCGAGTTCGCGGGAGAGCCGTCGCATCGACAGTTTCTCCACGCCGTCTTCGCGGACCACTCGCAGCGCGGCCTCGACGATCTCGGACTCCGACAGAGTGTTGCCGCCCCCGCTCGCCTGCATTCGTCCGACTCCCATGCCACCTCTACCACCGCGGGCGCCTGTCGCCCGTCCCGTCCTGTTCAGCTGCTTTCTCTCCGAAGTCTAGAGGGCGCGGCCGCGCCCGGGTCGCTGTGCGGGTGACTCCGTCGCAATGGTGACGACCGACTCCGGCCGATCGATGTGGGTGCGGGCAGGCCGTTCTGCCTGCGGCGGCGAAGTCACACACAAGAACGTGTTCCATTTTGTCAGCGAATGACGTTATCGTGTGACCGGGGCTACATCGGGTAGCCACCGGACGCTTGCTCGGAGGTAGACATGCCGGAATACGGAGCCAACGGACACGCCGAGACCGACCACTCGGGCACGGTCGGCACCACCGAACCGCGCGAGGACACCGCGCCGCTGGTCGAGGAGAGCCTCATCGATGAGGTTTCCATCGACGGTATGTGCGGCGTCTACTGACAGGCGGAACGACCATGTTCGATCTCGACGACCGATGGCAGCTACACCCCCGGGTGGCGCTGCGCCCGGAACCGTTCGGTGCTTTGCTCTACCATTTCGGCACCCGCAAACTCTCCTTCCTGAAGAGTCCGCGGATCGTCGAGATCGTGCGGTCACTGCCCGCACACCAGTCCGCGCGGGCGGCCCTGGGGGCCGCGGGCATCTCGGCGGAGAATTCCGCGCAGTATGTGAAAGCGCTGACACAGCTGGTCGATTCGGAGATGATCATCGAGGCGCCCGCCGCTGCTACGCGGGCGCCCGCCGCCGCCGCTGCTGTGAGCGCGGCACCGTCGACGGCGGGGGTGGTCCCGCCGTCCGACGCGGCGGTACCGCTGGTCGATCGGTTCGAATCCGGTCTGGCGGCGCCGATTTGCCTCACCTGGGAACTGACCTACGCCTGCAACCTGTCCTGTGTGCACTGCCTGTCCTCGTCCGGCCGGCGGGATCCGCGCGAACTCAGCACCGAACAGTGCAAGGCGCTGATCGACGAGTTCGAGCGCATGCAGGTGTTCTATGTGAACATCGGCGGCGGCGAACCCACGGTGCGCCCGGACTTCTGGGAGCTGGTCGACTACGCCACCGCGCACCACGTCGGTGTGAAGTTCTCCACCAACGGAGTTCGGATCACGCCCGAGGTGGCCGCCCGGCTGGCCGCGAGTGACTATGTCGACGTACAGATTTCGCTGGACGGCGCGGACGCGGCAGTGAACGACGCGGTGCGCGGGCCGGGTTCGTACGCGATGGCCATCCGCGCGCTGGAGAACCTCGCCGCGGCGGGTTTCCGCGACGCGAAACTGTCCGTCGTGGCGACCAGGCACAACATCGGTCAGCTCGACGAGTTCCGGGCGATCGCCGAAAAATACGGCGCGACTTTGCGATTGACCAGGCTGCGGCCGTCCGGCCGCGGCGCGGACGTCTGGGACGACCTGCATCCGACCCAGGAGCAGCAGCGGGTGCTCTACGACTGGCTGCTGCGCAACGGCGAGGGCGTGCTCACCGGCGACTCGTTCTTCCACCTGTCCGCGTTCGGTCAGGCGCTGCCCGGGCTGAACCTGTGCGGGGCGGGACGGGTGGTCTGCCTGGTCGACCCGCTCGGCGACGTGTACGCCTGCCCGTTCGCCATCCATGACCGGTTCCACGCTGGAAACGTGGTGGCGGACGGCGGTTTTCGCACCGTGTGGCAGGAGTCCGAGCTGTTCGCGGAGCTGCGTGCGCCCAGCGGTGGCGGCGCCTGCGCGTCGTGCAGCCACTACGACTCGTGCCGCGGCGGCTGCATGGCGGCCAAGTTCTTCACCGGCTTGCCCGCCGACGGACCGGACCCGGAATGCGTCCAGGGGTACGGTGAGGCGGCGCTGGCCGATCCGGCGCGGCTGATCCCGCGCTCCTCGGTCGATCATTCGCGGCGGGCGACACCGCGCACCGGCGCACGCAAACCCGCGCCCGTGCCGTTGACCCTGTCGGTGACGCGCCCGAGCGGATTTTCACCTGAACGTCGCCCGGCGCGCGCCTGTGACGAGAGTCCGCTGGCTTAAGCGATGGCAATTGCCAGTCGTGTGCTGACGAACGCGCGGCAGTCGAGTTCCGGTTTCGACCGGCCGATTGCCGTCGCGTTGCCGAATGCTGGAATCGTGTGAAATGCGCCGCGCCAACTTTGTCGGCGATATCCGTCGCGGCGCGCCGGCGGTCCCGATTCGTGCGGAATTCTGTCCTTTTAACCGGACTGATGATGCTTGTTCGCGAATCTCCGCCTAGCATGCCAGGAATGCGCCATGATCGCCTGCCCGACGGATTCGGGGTGCGGATTGATCCACGGGTACGCGCATACTCCGGAGGACGAGTGCTGATCGGCGGTTCCCCCGCCCGGTTGCTGCGACTTGCCCCGGAGGCCGCCGAGATGATCGGCGACGGGTACCTCGAGGTGACCGGGCCGAAGTCCGCGACCGTTGCCAGACGGCTGCTCGACTCCGGTGTCGCGAACCCGCGTCCGCGCCTGCTGCCCTCGCCCGAGGACGTCACCGTCATTGTGCCGCTGTACAACAACCCGGACGGGCTGGCCCGGCTGCTCGCGGCGCTGCGCGGCCACAACGTCATCGTGGTCGACGACGGCTCGGACCAGCCGGTGCACATCCCGCGCGATCGGGGCACCCGCTGCCGGGTCACCGTGCTGCGCCACGATCAGCGGCAGGGTCCGGCGGCCGCGCGCAATGCCGGATTGAAGGCCGCGACAACCGACTTCGTCGCCTTCCTGGATTCCGACGTGGTGCCGCGCAGCGGCTGGCTCGAGGTGATGCTCGGGCACTTCAGCGATCCGGAGGTGGCGCTGGTGGCCCCGCGGATCGTCGCGCTGGACCCGGAGTCCAACGCACTGGCCCGCTACGAGCACACCCGCTCCTCGTTGGATCTGGGCAGGCGTGAGGCGGCCGTGCAGTCGCACGGGCTGGTGTCCTACGTGCCGAGCGCCGCGCTGCTGGTGCGTCGCCGCGCCTTGCTCGCGCAGGACGGCTTCGACGAGTCGATGCAGGTCGCCGAGGATGTCGATCTGTGCTGGCGGCTGGAGCAGGCGGGCTGGCGGTTGCGTTATGAGCCCGCGGCCCATGTCGCGCACGACCACCGCGTGTCCTTCCGCGCCTGGTTCGGCCGAAAGATGTTCTACGGCACCGGTGCCGCGCCGCTCGGCGAGCGGCACCCGGGGATGGTCTCGCCGCTGTCGCTGCCGTCGTGGACCATGCTGGCGGCCTTCCTCTTCGCCACCAAGTCCAAGTGGGGCCTGCTCGGCGGGCTGGTCACGCTGGCGACCGCGCTGGTGCGACTACGCCGGGTGTTCGCCGAGCTGGACAACCCGACGCGGATCGCCGCAATCTACCTCTCGCGCGGCTTCTTCGCCGGGCTGTGGCGGCTGGCCTCGGCGATGTGCCGGCACTACTGGCCGGTGACGCTGCTCGCGATGCTGGCCTCCAGGCGAATTCGGCGCATCGCGATCACCATGGCGGTCGCGGACGGCCTCGCCGACTGGTTCACCCATCGCGACGCGGGCGGCCTCGATCCGGTGCGCTATGTGGCCTACAAGCGGCTCGACGATATCGCCTACGGCACCGGGCTCTGGGTCGGTGCCTTCCGTGCCCGCAGCCCGGAATCGCTGAAACCCACTGCGCCGTCGCACTGATTCGCCCACGGCTCGATCGGACGGCGGATGACCGACACGCTGATCGTCGGCGGCGGTACGGCGGGCTGTGTGCTCGCCGCGCGGCTGAGTGAACACCCGGACCACACCGTGCGGCTGCTCGAGGCAGGCCCGGTGTGGCGCGCACCCGCCGAGGTTCCGGCGCGACTGCGCGATGCCACGCGGCTGCCGGTCGAGGCGGACGCCCCGTGGTTGTGGCGCTATCCGATTGCGCTGGCTGCGGCGGACAGTGCCGAGCAGACCGGAAACATCGTGCGCGGCAGGGCGATCGGCGGTTCGAGCGCGGTGAACGGCAGCTATTTCGTGCGCGCCGGGCCCGCGGATTTCGCGGCGTGGAGCCAGGTACTGAATGGCGCGAACACTTGGTCCTTTGATGCGGTGCTGTCCGCGTATCGCCGCTCGGAACACGATCTGGATTTCGGTGACCGGCGCTGGCACGGCCGCTCCGGCCCGATTCCGGTGCGGCGCACCGCCGATCCGATACCGCTGAGCGAGGAATTCGCCAACGCCTGTGTGGTCGCGGGATTTCCGCTGCTTTCCGATTTGAACGCGCCCGGCGCCACCGACGGTGTGGGCCGGGTGCCGTGCAATATCGCCGACGGGGTGCGCACCAGTACCGCGCTCGCTTACCTGTTGCCCGCGCTGAATCGGCCGAATCTCACCGTGCACGGTGATACTTCGGCGCTTCGCATTGTTTTCCGGGGCACCCGTGCGATCGGCGTCGACGTGCTGCGCGCCGGTCGCACCGAAACGGTGTGGGCCGATCGGATCGTGCTCAGTGCGGGTGCGATCGAAACGGCGGCGCTGCTGCTGCGTTCGGGTGTCGGCGATGCCGAACAGCTCCGAGCGTCGGGAATTCCGGTGGTGCATCCGGCCCCGGTCGGCGCCTGGTGCACCGACCATCCAGAAATCGGTCTCGAATATCGCATGCCCGCACCGGCGCGGGCGGCCGTCGCGTTGGAATACGCACTGGCAGTGGACGACCTCGAATTCCGGCCTTATACGGTCGCTTTCACGCCGGGCACCTATCGGCTCGGGGTGGCGCTGATGCGACCGGAGTCCGCGGGCACGGTGCGGCTGCGTGCGCCCGACCCGGCGACCCCGCCGGATATCCGGCTCGGTTATCTACGCGCCGAGCGCGATCGCGCCCGGCTGCGCACCGCGGTCGACCTCGCGATGGACCTGCTGCACGGCATGTCGGCGCAACCGCGTACGGATCCGATGCCACGAACGCCCGCACAGGCCGATGCCTGGCTGCGCGCGAACCTGGCGACCTCGCAACACCTGTCGGGCACCTGCCGCATGGGCCCACCGGACGATGAGCGAGCGGTCGTGGACGAACGCTGCCGGGTGCACGGCGTCACCGGCCTTTCGATCGTCGACCTGTCCGTCGTCCCGGTGCCGCTGAGTCGTGGGCCGCAGGCGACGGTGGTGATGATCGCCGAACACGCCGCGACTCATCTCACCCCCTGAGACGAGATCCGGCCCGCGACGTAGCGAACTGGTCGACCGTCCCGGTGTTTAAAGGAAAACGCCCCCATTTATTGGGGCAAGCGCCTAATGTTCGCCATGCCTGCCCGCAGGGGCATCGGCCAGCTGTTGTTTTGCCGCTCGAGGAGGCTCTGGTGCTACATACGGAGTGGCACTGCGGCATGCCCGGTGAGCTGTATCCGTCGGGGGTACAGCTCACCACAACCGGTCCGGCCCAGCGCCGTTCGGCGCGGCCGCCGCTCCCGACTTCGTCACCCGGCTCGATCCGCACCGGCTTGTGTCCCGAACCGCCGGAAATGTCGGTCGCCCCCAGTAGGCTGAACCAAGCAGCGGCCGAACCGGATCGACGGTTCCACGACGCCGAAGGCGGGCAGCTGCGTCAGGCTTCGCCGGTGCCGGACTCAGGGAAGGTTCGGCACCGGCGGGGATTCCGGCCGCGATGGCCGTCGCATACTTCGTCGCACTCGCCACAGTTCCGCCCGTCCGGGCGACGCTCGTCTGCCGCGCACACCCGCGCGCGACGCGGAGCCCCCGCGGATCGTGGCGCTCCTTTCACGTTTTGGCGCGATCGCGCCCGCAGCACCCTGCGGGAGCGCGCCGTGGCACCCGACCCCCGAAAACCCTGACCCGACCAGGAAGCTAGGAAACCGGATGAACAACCCCTTCGACAACGACGACGCCCAGTTCTACGTCTTGATCAATGCCGACGGCGAGCACTCGTTATGGCCTATTTTCGCCGCCGTACCGGGCGGCTGGACGATCGCCTACGGGGCCGCGGCCCGCAAAGCGTGCCTGCACTACGTCGAAACCCATTGGACCGATATGCGTCCCAAGTCACTCATCGAAGCCGGGTCGAACGAAACCTCCTGAGGTAGCGCCGAACCCGAAAAACCACCCATATAGGCGGGGTGCGTCGGCTCCCATCCCCCCTGCCGGTCGACGCACCTCGCCCCCTACTCGTACTCTGCTGCGCCCCAGTGCATCATGTACGTATGACGAATCAACGGATCACCCCCACGCTGCCGGAGACGTTGATCGCAGCCGCCCGTCGCTGGGAGTCCGGCCGCCCGACACCCGCGCAGACACAACAGATCAGCGGTTGGCTCACCGGTGTCATGCACCGCGCCCGCCCGCAGGATGCAACGAATTCATAACGGCCCTGGACGGTTCGTCAGGCCCTGGTCCGGGACGCCTCGAGCACCGACCGGGCGTGCTGGCGCCAGCCGGTGACCGCGCGCCCGCGAAAGCCGGACAGCGCGGTGTCGAACTGCTTGGCGCGCTTGGTGACAGTCAGTCCGATATAGGTGTTGTTCCCGGTGATCGCTTGTGTCGCAATGGAACACGCTTCGTCGATCTCACCCGCGGTCAGCAACGCGGTGGCGTGCTCGAAGCGAACGAGCGCGGGCTCCATTGTTTCTCGCGGGTCGTACAGGGTGAGGGCGCGGGCCGCGGCTTTCGCGGTTTCGCCGGCGCGGCCGAGTCGCGCGTTACCGATCGCCTGATAGAAGGCGAGTTTCTCCGGGCGATAAGAAAAAATGCCAACCGTAAGTTCTTGCTGGTCAATATCTTCCAATGCGCGCGCGGATTTCTCGATGCACCGCGTGAACTGGTCGGCATTTCCGAGGCTGGCGTGCGCGCGGGCCGCCATTCCCCACAGCCAGGCCGCCGCGGGTCCGTGTGCCGGATTGTCGTCGAGCCGCCCGCCGAGCAGGTTCAGCACTTCCTTCGGTTTGTCGCTGTAGGTCGGCAGATACGCGAGACCGGCCAGCGCGATATCCTCCGAGTACCGGTCGCCGATGTCCTGCGCGGCATGGATCGCCGTGCCGTACCACATCCGGGCTTGTCCGAAATGTCCTTCGTTGAACAGGATTTCGCCGACCACGTTGGCCAGTCGCCCCGCCGTGCGGACCAGGCGGACCTGGTGATGGGTCGCCTGCCGCTGGGCGAGCGCGCCACGGACCGTGCGGAACTGCTCCAGCGTGGGGTGCAGCAGTTCGTGCGGCGGTAGATGCACCACCCGTTTGCCGAGTTCTTCGGCCGAGTGCTCGAGCAAGCCGAGCCGCCGCTCGCTCATCGACCCGGCATCCAGGGTGGCCAGCATCTTCTCCGGCTCGCTCGCGATCAGCTCGGCGGCCCGGCCGGTCAGGCCCGCGCCGATGCAGGCCAATAACTCTCGCCTTCTCACGTCGTCATCCTCGACTTCCTTGTCGAGCCCGATGTCCCTACCGAGCTGGGTGTGCGGATCGGGCGCCGGGTCGGAGTCCGCGAGGTCGAAGCCGGAGCCCCGACCTGCCGTGACAGTCCGCTCGAAGCGCGCGACGACGGCCGGATCGGCATCGGACACGACCTTGTCCAGCAGACGCTGGCTGGCGGCATGCATCCGATTCGTCCGGCCGTTTTCCCACAGGACAACGGTGCGCGGGGTGACGCCCACCAGACGCGCGAATTCGTACCGGCTTCGCCGCATCGCGGCGCGAAGCGCACGGACATCCTCGCCCGTCCAGTCGATCTCAACCATAGGTCCCGCTTCCTCGCACCAGGCTGATACAAACGGAAACTACCCGCAATTACCGCATTCGGGACTGTTATCCACCGAATCGCAACGTGCACGCTGAATCACGCACCCGGCGCCGGGGTTCTGCCCAAACCCTCACGAGGGCGCCGGCATTCCGGAATCCAGCGCGCGGTCCCGGCACGGCCTGATCCATCCGTGTCGAGCGTGATTCCGGTTGGCGCCTTCGGTGCCGGGTGCACCGACATTGCATGGAGGTGAACAATGCCGCATTTCCCCCGGTATCGCGGGGAATTGTGGTGCGCGCAAAGCGGTCCCGGCAATCATCGAGCCGCGAAAAACAAAACTGGACAGTCTCCGTCGAGACTGTCCAGTTTCGGGGAACGCGCGCGACGGTGACTCACACCGCCGCGGCGAGACTTTCGAATTCTTTGTCGGTCAGTGTGATCCGCGCGGCCTCGGTGTTCTCCTCGGCGTGCGCGACACTGGACGTCCCCGGGATCGGCAACAGCACCGGCGAGCGCCGCAGCAGCCAGGCCAGTGCCAGCTGTGCGGGCGAAGCACCGTGCTCCGCGGCGATGGCATCGAGCGGACCGCCGGGCGCGGCCAACTTGCCGGTGGCGATCGGGTACCACGGGATGAACGCGATGTTCTCGCGTTCGGCGTAGTCCAGCACGTCCTCGTCGTCGCGGTTGGCCAGGTTGTAGAGGTTCTGCACCGACACGATGGTGGCGATCTCGCGCGCCTGCGCCAGCTGCGCGACGCTCACCTGGGACAGGCCGATGTGCCGGATCTTGCCCTCCTGCTGGAGCAGCGCCAGCTCGCCGAGCTGGTCGGCCAGCGGCACCTGCGGATCGATCCGATGCAGCTGGTAGAGGTCGATCCGGTCCAGCCCGAGGTGGCGCAGGCTGAGTTCGGTTTGCTGACGCAGGTATTCGGGCCGGCCGACCGCCCGCCAATCGCCGGGGCCGCTGCGGGTGAAGCCGCCCTTGGTGGCGATCACGAGGTCGTCGGGGTACGGGTGCAAGGCCTTCCGGATGAGCTGCTCGCTGACGAACGGGCCGTAGGAGTCGGCGGTGTCGATGAAGGTCACGCCGAGTTCGACGACCCGGCGCAGCACTCGCACCGCCTCGTCGGGATCGGCCGGATCACCCCAGACGCCCGGACCGGTCAGTTGCATGGCGCCGAAACCGAGCCGATGGACGGGCAGGTCTGCGCCGATCGCGAAGGTCCCGGACGCGGCGGCGGGCCGGGCGTTGAGGTCGGTGCTCATATGATGCGGTTCCTTCCGAGGGGAATTACGCGAAAGCGGACGAGCCTTACTGCGGGTCAGACGTGACGACGTCACTATCGCGACCAACGTCTCGACCCCGCCGGTGATTCCCGTGGCCGCTCAGGCAAGCTTCTTCAGCAGCTCCGCGGCGACCGGTGCGGACGACGCCGGATTCTGGCCGGTGATCAGGTTGCGGTCCACCACCACCTTCGGCGCCCACGGCTCGCCCTCCTGGAAATCCGCGCCTAGTTCGACGAGCCGGTCCTGAAGCAGCCACTTGGCCTTGTCCGCGAGGCCGCCCTGCCGTTCCTCGGCATTGGTGAAACCGGTGAGGGCGTAGCCGGTGAAGGCGTTGGTTCCGTCGGCGTTCGTGGCGGCGAGCAGGGCGGCCGGACCGTGGCAGACGACCGCGAGCGGTTTGCCGGATCGCAGTGCGGCGGTGAGGAGTTCGCCGGATTCGCGGTTCACCGCGAGGTCTTCCATCGGCCCGTGCCCGCCCGGGTAGTAGACCGCGTCGTAGTCGGCGAGGTCGACCTGGGCGAGATCGGCGGGCCGCTGCAATTCGACGGCGTTCGCGAGTGTTTCGGCCCGTTTGTCGGCGATGTCCTGACCGCCGTTGTACTCGGCGGCCAGGCTGCCCTTGTCCACCGGTGGCACGAGACCGCCGGGCGTGGCGACCACGATCTCGTGGCCAGCCGCTGTGGCCGCCTCGTAGGGCACCGCGAACTCCTCGGCCCAGAAGCCGGTGGGATGCAGCGTGCCGTCGGCCAGGGTCCAGTGGTCGGCACCGGTCAGTACGAACAGTATTTTCGCCATGTCTCCGACCCTAGGTACGGGCACGGAAGGTGGCCAATGGGATCGCCGATATCAGGCATCGGCATTTCGATGGCTGCGGCGCTCGGCGAAGACCGTGCGCGCCACCGCGATTCCGTTCAGCGCGGCCGGGAAGCCGGCGTAGCCCGCCATCTGGATCAAGACCTCGACCACTTCCTGCTCGCTGCCGCCGACGTTGAGCAGGCCGTGGATATGCACGCCGAGTTGGGGTGCGACGCCGAGGGCGGTGCACATCGCCACCGTCACCATTTCGCGGGTCTTCAGGTCGAGCCCGGGCCGGGCATAGATATCGCCGAAGGAGAACTCGACGAGCAGCCGCGCGAAATCCGGGGCGATGTCCTGCAATGCGGCGACGACCTGCTCGCCGGCTTCGCCGTCGATCTCGGACAGCGCCGCCGTGCCCCGCTCGAACCGCGCACCCGCCGGAGCCGGTTCCGGCGCGGGCTCGCCGGGCAGATCGGTACGGGCGGCGAAGACCTCTTTCGCAGCCGTGAGTCCGTTCAGCGCGGCCGGGAATCCGGCGTAGACGCTGGCGTGGATCAGCACCTCGACGATCTCGGTGCGGGTGCAGCCGACGTTGAGCGCGCCGTTGATATGCCAGCGCAGTTGCGGCGCGGCGTGCCCGAGTGCGGCCAGGGCGCCGACCGTGGTCAGCTCGCGTTCGCGCAGGGTCAGGCCGGGGCGGGACAGGATATCGCCGTAGCCGAACTCCACGGTGATCCGGCCCAGGTCGGGTGCGATATCGCCCAGACTTTCCAGCACCGCGGGACCGTCGGGTCCGCCGATCTCTTTGAGCAGTGCCAAGCCGCGCTCGAAACGGTCGTTGTCCCCGGTGGGCTGTTGGATCGTGGTCATGGGAGGACTGTAAAAGGTGGAGTGCACTCCAACGCAAGCCCTCGCGGGCGCTTTCTCATCCTCGAAGGGGACAGCGCCTCAGGGGCGATCTCCGGGTTCGTCCCGGATGTGCGTCCACCGATGACTTACCTACCGTTGCGGGTATGCGCTTCGCACCGCTCGTCGCCGCCTTCGCCGCTGCCGCACTGCTTGCCGGGTGCTCGTCGGAATCGTCGCCGGGCCCGGAGCAACCGCCGTCGGACAACAGGATTCGTGAGGTGCAGGAGAACATCGACAAAATCGTCGCGGCGGGTGGCGTCGGCGCGATCGCGACCGTCACCGGTGACGGTAGGACCGCGGTACTCACCAGTGGCGAGTCCGACACCGCGACGCACGCGAAGATGCCCGCCGAGCCGCTGCAGCGCACCCGGATCGGCAGTATCACGAAAACCTTTACCAGTGCGGTGATTCTGCAACTGGTCGCGGAGGGCAAGGTCCGGCTGGACGAGCCGATCGACACCTACCTGCCGGGCCTGCTGACCGGACCGGGCATCGATGGGCGGGCGATCACGGTACGCCAGGTCTTGCGTCATCAGAGCGGGCTGCCCGAACTCACCAAGGATCCCCGCGTCGACGAGTACCGGGCGGCGCTGGAGAACCGCACCATGACCGCGGCCGAGGAGATCGCGATCGCGCTGACCATGCCCGCCGATTTCGCGCCCGGCGCCCGCTACGAGTACAGCAACACCAACTACATCGTCGCCGGGATGCTCATCGAAAAAGTCACGGGCGCAAAGTATGTCGAGGAACTCGAGTGGCGGATCCTGATTCCGCTCGGGCTGTCGGACACCTACCTGCCCGGTCCCGGTGAGCGGGATATTCGCGGTCCGCACCCGCAGGGTTACGACGAGATCGACGGCGTGGTCACCGAGGTGTCCCGCATCGAACCGTCGGTGCCGTGGGCGGCCGGCGCAATGGTGTCCACCGGTACCGACCTGAACCGCTTCTTCACCGCATTGCTGGCCGGGAAAGTGGTGCCCGCCGCTGAATTGCAGCAGATGCGGGCCGGTGTGCCGATGGGCGACGAGACCATCGACATGTCCTACGGGCTCGGCGTCGGATCGATCCGATTGTCTTGCGGCGCAGAATATGTCGGGCACAGCGGTGGTATCTACGGCTTCCTGACGCTGTCCGGCGCGACCCCGGACGGCCGGGCCGTGACTTACACCTTCAACAAAGCGCCGAAGTCCGAACCCGATTTCATCGACCTGCTCAGCGACGCGCTCTGCCCGTGAGTCCTGTCTGATCGAGGGGTCTCCGTCGTCCGGGTGGTGCGCCGCCCGGACGACGGTGTCACGCTCAGATCAGGTTCTTGTGCTTGTGGATTCGGTGCCGCACGTCGGCCATGAGGGCGTGGGTCCCGCCGTGCCGGACGAAGCGGGGGATGAATCTGTTGACGAAGGCGACGAAGACGAACAGGTGCTCGAACCGCCGTTGATCGGCGGCGGTCCACTCGACGCGGAGCTGTTCCCGGAAAACGGGTGCGAGGAAGCCGATGGTCAAGAACTTCAACAGGTTCCGGAACGGGAGCCGCAGATACCAGTGGATCATGCGCAGCTCGAGCAGGTCGTCCAGGTAGCTCCGGACGAATTCGTCGATCGCGACCCGAGTGCATGCTTCGTTCCAATACCGATCGAAATCCGCTCGGGTGGCGGGCCACATCTCCTCGGTCACCTGCAACGTGGTGCCGAGGGTCGACGACGTGGCGTAGAACGCCTCTGCCTGCTCGTCGTTCATGCGGCCCTGGAGCAGCTGATAGGTGTCCTCGAAACCGATGTAAAGGCATGCGGCGACCCATAATTGGAGATCGCGGTCGAACGCGTTGTACTTCACCGCGGCGCCCGGAGCCGAATGTACTTGCCGATGCGCGACGTTCACCGCCTCGCGATACGCGAGCCGTTCCGCTTCCGTGCCGAGAATTGCCACGGCGAGGTACTGCGTGGTGGTCCTGGCCCGCTTCCAGGGATGTCGCATCAGCGCCCCGGATTCGACCTTGCTCTCGGCGACGCCGTAGCCTACGCCGGGCCGTGCCATCTGCATCGCCACATTGGCCGCTGCCCCGGCGAAGGACCAGAAGTCCAGCGCGTCGGTCAGTGTGATCGGGCGTTTGCGGACCGGTCGATGCGCGGAGCCGATCGGGATTCTGGTGCGTTCTTTCGGCAGCGGGGCGACATCGTGCTGATCGGGGGAGTGGGCGGCGGCGGTCATAGGGAGTCCTTCCCAAGGCTGGATCGACTCGGCATCCCGATAAAGAAGCTGTGAACTACAGATAACTTAAGTCGCCTGCGGTCTGTCGTCAACGTACCGATGTGCGTGCAATTATCCGTTTCGGAACCGGCTGGCAATCTTCGCCAAACCCTTCCATTGAGTCCGGAATCGTGCGTAACATAGCCGCCCATACCGGACCGCACGGCGGCCGGCCACATCCAACGGCGGATCTCTGCGGGCGCTCGTGTGGGGCCGGTGACGTTCGGTCGGCACGCGAAAGGACACGCATGCTCGAGAAGCTGGATCGGCTGTTCAGCTACGAGATGAAGGTCTCGGAGTTCCTCGGGACCCTGATCATTCTCGCCGTTCCCTACGGGCTGATCGGCCTCGTCTGGACGCTCACGCACACCAGCCACCTACGGAATATGCACGGCATCGACGTGGTCGTGTCGTTCCTGGGCTCGATCGTGTGCTGGCCCGTACTCACCTTCTCGAATGTGTGCATGACCTGATGATGATCCTGGTTCGGCTGATCGACGTGCTGGTGCTGGCTGTGCAGATCCTCGGTGGACGCCGGCGGGTGCATCCGGTGCTGCGCCTCGGGCTCTGGCTCGCCGTGCTCAGCTCCGTCGCGGCGGGCACCGCGGTGCTCGGCCTTCTTCTCGTCCTGCTCGAGCGGCAACTGAGCGGTACCGCCTGAGGCCGGAAAGGCAATTCTTGTGACCATCACCGAACGACCGCCCGACCGGACCGATCTGGAAAAGGCCGTCGACGACCTGCGCGGCCTGTGGCAGCGCCACCCGCAACGGTCGCTGGAAACCCTCGGCAGGCAGGTGCGGCTCGGTCGCGACGCCGTCGTCGAGATGATCCGTGCGCTGGTGGCTCGCCGCTTCCCGTTCCAGGAATTCGTCAAGCAGTGCGCGTTCATGGCCAACGTCTCCGCGGCGCCGACGGTCTTCGTCGCGATCCCGGTGGCCGTCGTGGTCTCGATCCAGTTGGGCGCGTTGGTGAGTCAGGTCGGGGCGACCACGTTCATCGGCGCGGTCAGCGGTCTCGGCATCATCCGGCAGGGTGCGCCACTGGTCACGTCGCTGATGATCGCCGGTGCGGTCGGCTCGGCCATCTGCGCGGACCTCGGCTCGCGCACCATCCGGGAGGAGATCGACGCGATGCGGGTGATGGGCGTCGATCCGATCCGCCGGCTGGTCGCGCCGCGACTCGCGGCCGCGGTACTGGTCAGCATGCTGCTGTGCGGGTTCGTGGTGTTCGTCGGCTTCGCCACCGGCTACTTGTTCAACGTCTATGCGCAGGGCGGCACTGCGGGCTCGTTCATCAGCACCTTCGCCTCCTTCGCCGTGGCGAACGACCTGATCGTCGCGCTGGTGAAGGCCGCCATTTTCGGGGCGCTCACCGCGATCATCGCCTGCGATATCGGGCTGCACACCAAGGGCGGCCCCGGCGGGGTCGCGAACTCGGTGAACGCGGCCGTGGTCAATTCGGCGCTGATGCTGTTCGCCACCAACATCATCATCACCCAGGTGTACAACACGCTGTTCCCGGCGAAGGTGCTCTGAGATGGGTTCGCGGTACACCCCGCCGGCGCTGCGACCGCTGCGGCTGATCGGCGCGGCCGCGCAGGGACCCGTGCGGGCCAATCAGCGGGCCGGGCATCAGGCCATCACGTTCGTCGCGGCGATCGCGGCGATTCCGTTCGCGCTGAAGCACTATCGCAAAGAGGTACTGCGGCTCACCGCCGATGTGGGCTGGGGCAACGGTTCGCTCATCGTCGGCGGCGGCACGGTCGGCGTGGTTGTCATCCTGTGCGGCTTCGGCGGCATCACCGTCGGGATGGAGTCCTACACCGCGCTGAACCTGCTCACGATGAACCCGCTCACCGGCGCCATCTCCGGTTTCGCCACCACCCGCGAGATCGGGCCGATCCTCGCGACGCTGGCTTTCGCCATCCAGGCGGGCTGCCGCTTCACCGCGCAATTGGGCGCGATGCGTATCTCCGAGGAGATCGACGCGCTGGAATCCATTGCGATCCGCCCACTTCCGTATCTGGTGAGCACGCGGATGATCGCGGCGACCCTGACCATCGTCCCGCTGTACAGCGTCGGCCTCGCGGTCGCGTATCTGATGACGAAGCTGTCGGTGCTGTTTCTCGGCGGCACCTCGGCGGGTACCTACGACCACTACTTCTTCCAGTTCCTCAACGGCGCCGACGTGTTCTTCTCGGTGCTCAAAGTGATGGTGTTCGTGCTGATCTCGACGTTCCTGCAGTGCTACTACGGCTATGTCGCCACCGGCGGTCCGGAGGGCGTCGGACACGCGGCGGGCCGGGCCATCAAGATGGTCATCGTCGTTATGGTATTCGCGAACCTGTTTCTGACACTGGCGATCTGGGGCATCGACCCTGGCTTCCGGATCTCGGGATAGGGGCCGCGATGCTCATCGACCCCAGTGGACGCGGTCCGAGCGCGCGGCAGCTCTCGCTCGCCGGACTCGCGTTGACCGCCATCGTGTTGGTGCTGCTGTACCTGCTCGGGTTGCGCTACACCGGCCGGTTCGAGGACAAGGTCGGCGTCGTCGCGTTGCTCACCAGCACCGGGGACGGCCTGCCCGCGCACGCCGACGTGAAGTTCCGCGGCATGATCGTCGGTTCGGTCGCCGAGGTGCAGGTCGTCGCGAAGGGTGAGCGCCAGCGCGCCGAACTCGACTTGAAACCCGCTGTCGCCGGGATGATCCCGGCGCAGGTCACCGCGCGGGTGATCCCCAGCAATATCTTCGGCGTGACGGCGATCGAACTGGTGGACAACGGCCGCGGCACCGCGACCTTGCGGGCGGGGGCGGAAATCCCGGAGGACACGAGCGAGGGGACGGTTCAGTTGCAGACCACGCTCAGCGTGCTGCGCGACGTGCTCGACCACATCCAGCCGGAGAAGCTGGGCCGGGTGCTCGCGACCCTCGCCGACGCGCTCGATCCGGCCGCGCGGGTACCCGGCTCGACCATCGAACGGTTGGACCGCTGGCTCACCGAGGTGCACGCCGTTCCCGGCGTCGGCAACCTGCTCGGCGACCTCGGCCGGGCGGCCACCGCGCTGAGCGTCTCCGCACCCGACCTGGTGGGTGTGCTGTCGGATTCGGTGACCACCGCCCGCACGCTCACCGAACGGCGGGAACAGCTCGTCGCCTTGCTGACGAACGCGGGCGGCGCGGTCGATTCGGTGAATGCGCTGTTCGCGCGCAATCCCGACGCGGGCAAGGAGGTGGTCTCCGGGGTCGGTGAACTGTTCGGCAGCCTGGCCCAGGACCCGTCGGCGCTGCCGGAGACCGCGGCCAATTTCAATGTCTCGCTGCAGAAGCTGCGTTCGGTCTTCTCGTTCGGGCCGAGTCGCCAGATGGTGTGGAAGATGGACGTGTCGTTCACGCCGTTCCAGCAGTACACCGCGGCGGACTGTCCGCGGTACGGCACCATGTCCGGGCCGCGCTGCGGTGGCGCGTCGATTCCGGAAGTCGCACCGCCGCAGGAGTTTCCGGATCAGCAGCAGCCGGGGTGGCTGGACGCGGCCGGGCCGAAGCCGGTGCTGCCCACCATGCCGGTCCTCCCCACGATCCCCGGGCTGCCCATGATCCCCGGACTCACCGCGCCCGCCGCGGCGAAAGACGACGCGCCGCATGCCGATTCCGGTGGGTTACGTGGCACGTCCGCGGTGGCCGCGATCGTCGGTGGTAGGCCGAATGCCGCGCAGTACCTGCTGTTGACCCCGCTACTGGTCGGCGGAGCGATGTATCCGGTGAACGGGGTCGGCAAATGATGAGACGCTCGGGCAAGGCGCTGATCGGCTTCAGCCTCTTCGCTGTTCTCGCCATCGTGCTCACCTACACCATCTGGTCCACCCTGCAGCGATCGGTTTCCGGCGATACCGATTCCTATTCCGCGACCTTCTCCGATGTGCTCGGCCTTCGGGTCGGGGACGACATCCGGATGGCGGGCGTGCGGGTCGGCCGGGTGGATGCGATCGACTTCGATGGGGACTACCGAGCGCGCGTCGAGTTCCGCATCCAGCAGCGGCAGCGACTGACCACCACGACGAAAGCCCTGGTGCGCTACCAGAATTTGATCGGGCAGCGCTACATCGCGCTCGTGCCCGGCGCCGAGGCCGGGCAAATGGTGCCGAGCGGGTCGGCTATCCCGCTGGAACGCACCGAACCGTCGTTCGACGTGTCCGGGCTGCTGTCCGGGTTCGAGCCGCTGTTCAGCGTGCTGCAACCGGATCAGATCAACGCGCTGTCGGAGACCATGATTCAAGCCCTGCAAGGCAACAACGTGTCGCTGAGCGCGCTGATCACTCAGGCCGCCGAGCTGGCGGGCACCTTCGGGCAGCGGGATCAGATTCTCGGTGACGTGATCAGCAATCTGAGCAGCGTCATCGCCGGCCTCGCGCACCGCAGCGGCGAGCTGGAAACCCTGATCACACAGGCACGTTCGCTGGTCGAGTCGCTCTACGCGCAAGGCGAATCGCTGAAGAGTTCCGTGCAGCAGGTGGCCACCTCGACCGACTCGCTGGTCCAGCTGATCGGACAGGTGAAGCCGAATATGGCTCGGGCACAGCGTGACGCGACCAGCGGTGTGGCGCTGCTGCTGCTCAACGGGGCCTCGCTGGATCAGGCGGCCGTCGAACTGCCGGATCTGCTCAACGGCGTGGCCAGATTCACCAGCTATGGCGCCTACGGCAACGCCTACATCTGCCGACTGGACGTGTCGCTCTGGGGTGTGCTGCTGCCGCCGGGGCTTTTCTCCCAGGTCGGCGGCAATTCGCAATCGGAGGTGTGCCGATGAGGAACCGGTTCCGCAGACTGGCCGGACGCGTCCGGCTACCCCGCAATCGGCTGCTGTGGCTGGGTTTGCTCGCGGCCGGATCGGTGTTCCTGCTGCTCGTCGGCTCCAGCGCGCTGTCGCAGGCCAGGCTGGGGGATCGGACCATTCAGGCCGAGTTCGCACAGGCGGCCGGGTTGCGTGCGGGCGCGTCGGTGGACGTCTCCGGTATCGAGGTCGGTTCGGTGCGCGCGGTGCGGCTCGACGGCGCGAAGGTCGTGGTGGATCTGCGGGTGCGCCGCGATATCCGGCTCGGTCCCGATGCGCGCGCGGCGATCAAGATGACGACCATCCTCGGCAAATTGCATGTCGAGCTGGTGCCGGGGAACGGAAAAGGCCTGCCGGGCAACCGGATCCCGATCGCCAACACCACGGTGCCGTACAACCTGGGCAAGGTCGTCCGTGATCCGGTGTACAAGTCGTCGTTCGAGCGCATCGAGCGGATCGATCCGGCCAAGCTGCGCCAGTCGCTCGATCTGCTGACCCGGCAGATGGGCGATTCGCCGCAGCTCACCGTCGAGGCGTTGAACAGCATCGGCGCGCTCGCCAAGGTGATCAACGATCGCCGCGACGAGGTCGATGTGCTGCTGAAGAGCATGGACCAGGTGGCACAGCTGGTTTCGGACAATCGCAACAGCGTGCTGCTGTTGCTCACCCGGGGCGAGGCGATCGGCAATGCGGTGGCGCAGCGCCAGCAGCTGCTGAAGTCCTTGCTGGACAACGTCGCCGAGCTCTCGCGGCTGCTGCAGGAGATGGGGCTGGAGAACAACGATCAACTCGGCCCGCTGATCCAGAGCCTGAACACCATGTCGGAGGGCTTGGAGAAGAACCGGGACAACCTCGACTCGCTCTACGAAATCATGCCGGTCGCCTTGCGGCAGTTCAACAATGCACTCGGCAACGGCCCCTACGGCGACGTGTGGGCGCCGTGGGTCTTCCCGGACAACTGGCTGTGCTTCGCCGGTGCGGTACAGGGGTGTAACTGATGAAGATAGGTACTTTCTGCAAAACGGCGGTGCTGTGCTGGATAGCCGCGATCGCGTCCGGTTGCTCGCTGTTGCCGGACAGCCTGTCCGGGCTGCCGGACCAGTATCTCGGGGAGCACCTGCGGATCAGCGCCGATTTCGAGAACGTGGCGGGCCTGTACGCGGGTAACGATGTCGCGATTCTCGGCGTTCCGGTCGGCCGGGTCGACACGGTCACCGCGCGGGGCAGTTATGTCGAGGTCACCATGTCCATCGACAAGAACGTCAAGGTGCCCGCGGATGCCATTGCGGCGCTGGTCTCCCCGCAGTTGATCACCAACCGCCACGTCGAGCTGGCGCCCGCGTACGAAGGCAGCGGACCGGTGCTGGCCGACGGGGCGCACATCCCGCTCGAGCACACCAGGACCCCGGTCGAACTCGACCGCATCCTGGACAACTTCGACCAGCTCGGCAAGGCGCTGAAGGGGGACAACGAGACCGGGCCGATGGCGAGCCGGGTGCTGTTCCCGCTGCTGGACGGCAACGGCGACAAGCTACGGCAGACGCTGGACGCGATGTCGGCCGCCTTCGAGGTCAGCCTGGCCAACGGCGACCAGATCTCCAACACCATCGTGAAACTCAACGAGATCACCCAGATCATCGCCGAGAACGACCAGACGGTGCGGGATTTCAGCGGACGGCTGACCGAGCTGGTCGAGTTGATGGGCGCGCAGGCTCCGGGACTGCAGGCGGTGCTGACCCAGCTGAACGATTTCGTCACCAACACCTCCACCGTGGTCGGCGCGAACCGGGAACAGCTGCTCGGCGCGCTGACCCGGTTCACCGCGCTCACCGGGCAGATGCGCGCCAACGCCCGCTCGGTCATCGAGATCGCCGACGTCACACCGCTGTTCTTCCAGAATCTGGACAACGCGACCAGCAAAGAACACCAGGCGCTGCGGTTGCACGGCCTGCTGGACAAGGCGGTGCTGGACGGGGAGGCGCTGTCGGTGTTCTGCGAGCGGGTGCAGATGCGCCTGGATGGCTGTCGCACCGGCAAGATCCAGGACTTCGGCCCGGACTTCGGGCTCACCGCCGCGCTGCTGGGACTCACTAAATGAGCAGGCGGGCGTTGGCGGCGCTGGCGGCGGCGGGAGTGCTCGCGGGCAGCGCGGGCTGTGCGGTGACGGTGGACAACGTGCCGTTGCCCAAGCCCGGCATCGGCGGTCCCGGCTACACCCTGCACGCGATATTCCGGGACGCGCTGAATCTGCCGGCGAACGCGCACGTCAAGATCGGCGGCACCGATATCGGCATGGTCTCCGCGATCAGCACCACCAACTTTCTGGCCGACGTGGAAATGCAGATCCGTCAAGACATTCAGCTGCCCCGCGGTACCACCGCCGAACTGCGGCAGGCCACCCCGCTCGGCGACATGTTCGTCGCGATGACCCTGCCGTCGAAGCAGGACACCGCCGAGCTGCTGCGCCCGGGCGACACGATCGCGCCCGAGCACACCGCGACCGGCGCCTCGGTCGAGCAGCTGATGATGTCGATCTCGTTGCTGCTCAACGGTGGTGGCCTCAACCAGGCCGCCCGGATCACCACCGAGATGAACTCCATGTTCGGCGGCCGCGCCCCCGAACTGTCGCATCTGATCACCGAGCTGACCGACGTGCTGAGCGCCCTGAACCGGCGCACCGCCGATGTCGACAGCGTGCTGTCCGGCATGTCCACGCTGACGGGTGAATTGGCCAGGCGCAAACAGGAATTGGGCGCTGCCGCGGATACGTTCCCGCCACTGATCGGGCTGGTGGCCGAGAACAACAAGGCCATCGCCGATCTCACCGCGAAGATCTCGGTGACCATGGCCGCGCTCGGCGACTTCACCGACACCACCGGCCCGGACTTCCTCACCCTGTTCGACAGCATCCAGCGGCTGATGTCCGGATTCGCGCAGATGGGCGACGATCTCGCGGGCACGCTGGACGGACTGCACGCGGTCTATCCCTCGGTCATGGCCAGCCTGGACGGTCCGACACTGGCCGTCGCGGCCACCGTCTCGTATCTGAGCATCGGCGCGCTGACCGACCCGAAGGGCAGCCGGGCGCCCGAACTCGGTGACGTACCAGCTTTCATCGGCAGTCTGGCCCAGGTGCTGGAGAAGGTGCTCGGCCGGCTGCAAGGTGGTACCCGATGACCATTCCGTTGTGGCAGTGGCTGGTTCGCCATCGCATCGCGGTGGCGAACATCGGTCTGATCCTGGTGCTGCTCGTCGGCGCCTCCTATCTCGGGGCGGCGGTGCTGCGAATCAACCTGCTGCCGAACACCTATACGGTGCGGGTGGAATTGCAGAACTCCGGCGGGCTCGCGGCGAACAACGATGTCAGCTTCCGCGGTGTCCGGGTCGGCCGGGTCACCGAGGTGCGCATCTCGGGTGACGGCGTCGCCGCGATCGCCGAAATCGACAAGACCGCACGGATTCCGGTCGGCGGCACGGTGGCCGTGGGCCGGTTGTCCGCCGCCGGGGAGCAGTACCTCGACTTCCGGCCGGACACCGACAGCGGACCTTATCTCCGTGACGGCGCGGTGGTCGACCGGGCGCGGACCACCGTCCCGGTGACGGTGCAGTCGGTGCTGTCGAGCATGAGCGGACTGATCGGCGGGCTGAACCCGGCGCGCTTGAACGTGATCATCGATGAACTGGACAAGGCGCTGGCCGGCGGACCGGATCGGTTGCGCAACATGATCTCCGGGATCAGCCGGGCGATGGCCGGGCTGACGGATCTACTGCCGCAGACCAAACAGCTCATCGAGAACCTGCAGGTGATCGCGGAGACGACGTCGCACGCGCAACCCGATCTGAGCACCCTGACCACGGGGTCCAGTGCGCTGTTCCAACAGCTCAGCGCTGCCGACGCCGAAGTGCGCAAGTTCCTCGAACTCGGGCCGGGCCAGCTCGCCACGCTCGGCGGCATCGTGCGCGATACCGAGGATCCGGTGACCAACCTGGTCACCAACTTCGTCGCGATTACCAAGGCGGCAAAGCTGCGCGCGCCCGCCATCGCCGCGCTGTTCCCTGCGCTGCGCGCGGGATCCGCGGCGATCGGTGTGCCCGCCCACGACAACGCCTATCACACCCTGATCGACCCATGGCCCCGGCCGAGCTGTGACTACGGCACCGTGCCGGTGGTCCCGACGACGAAGACCGTGGACACCAGGGTGCGGCTCTACAACTACTGCACCACCGACAACCCGGCGTTGCAGGTTCGCGGCTCCGCGAACGCACCACGACCGAATGTGCCGGACAACGGCTCGGGTCCGCCTCCCGGCGTCACCGGTGACGAGCTGTCCCGTCCGGCGCCTGGGAGATAGGAGCTCAACCGATGTCCGATAACGATGTGACCGATGAGCCGAATGCCACTGTGCCCGAAGAGGTGCCGGGCGAAACGACGTCCGTCCCGCCGAAGCGTTGGCGGCTCGGCCGGTCCGGTCGGCTCGCCCTCGAGCTGACGGCGGCGGTACTGCTCTGTGCCGCAGTGATTTCGAGCATCGTCTTCTTCGTCCAGAACCGGGGCAACAAGGCCGTGCTCCAGGCCAACGCCGACGCGCGGACCGCCGCGTGTGCCTACGCCCCGGTCCTGGCGGATTACGACGCCAAACAGCTCGACCCGTACTTCGCGGCGGTGCTGGCCGGGGCGACCGGCGACTGGAAGAAGCAATTCGACAGCACCAGCAAGGAATTGCGCGAGGTGCTGACCCAGGGCGAAGTGGTGTCCAAGGTGAACGACGTGCAGTGCGCGATCAAGACCGGCGATCAGAACTCCGCCGAGGCGATCGTGGTGATCGGGCAGACCATCACCAGCATGGGCACGCAGGGCAAACCCGCGCCGGGCCAGCTGTCCATGGTCATGCGCCTGGAGAAGGTCGACGGGCACTGGCTGGTGAACAAGGTCAACTCTCCGTTGGCCCCGCCACCGGCGCAGCCGTAGTCAGCCGGATTCGTTGCCGAACAACACGACTCGCATCAATTGCCCGACCCGCTGCTGCGAGCAGCACGGGTCGTCGGAGCCGAAGCGCTGACCCAGATCGACCACCAGCGCCAGCGCCGTGTGCACCAGCAGCCGTGCTTCGGCGGGCGACAGCTCGGGACGCATGCCGACGAGCAGCTTCGCCCATTCCTCGACATTGAGGCGCTGGATGTTGCGCAGCACCGTCCGCTCGTCCGCGGGCACATTGCTGATCTCGGCGTAGTACACGAAGGTCAGCTCGCGCTCGGCGAACGACCCTGCGACGTACAGCTCGATCAGCGTCGTCAGCGCCTGTCGTGGACTGTCCGCCGCGGCGACGGCCGGACCGATCGCGGCCGAAACCCGTTCCGCGGCACGGCGGAACGCGGCCGCGAGGATATCGCCTTTGCCACGGTAGAAGCGATACACCGCCGACGACGCGGGCAACCCGGCGGCGGTGGCGATGTCCTCCACGCTCACGTTCGGGTACCCGCGCTCGTGGAACAGCTCGATGGCGCGCACGAGCAGTAGCTCGTGTTTGAAGGTGAGCGGAATCTCCACTGCCGCAACGGTTTGCCGCTGGTCCGTGATCGCGGGCAGCGCGCCCGCCGCAATCGCCCGGCAGGCGGTGCCGAGTAGGGCGTGCAACGCGCGGGCAGGCAGCGACACGTGGTGATCGCCGATGCTGCTGAGCGCGCTCAGGACGGCGGCGGACAGTACCGCGCAATCGGGTTTGCCGAGCTCCGGTCTGGTCGCCGCGATCAGCGCCTTCAGTCGCGAATTCACCATGGCCAGTTGGTCATCGAGGATCGCGGCGTCCTCGTCCTCGAGGTAGCGGCGCTGCCAGCGCAGCAGCGCGGCGCTGCGCCGGTTCGTGATCGACGAGGCGATCAGCGCGTCGATGACCTGTTCGAGCCGGGCGGCGGCGGACAGCTGGCGCGCGGTGTCCGGCAGTTGCACCGCGGTCGCGCTCAGCGTGCCGAGTCGCAGCGCCTCCTCCCGGAACAACGCGTATTTGCTGGGGTAGTGGCGATACAGCGCGGCGGAGCTGATGTCGAGCCGGGAGGCGATGTCCTCCATGCTCACGCCGTGATAGCCGAGGGATCCGAACGCCTCGGCGGAGACCGCCGCGATCTGTGCGCGCCGATCGCGGGGTCTGCGCCGGATCGCTCGCGTCGGCGTCCCGTCGGCCGCCTTGTCCGCAGCGCGGCGTTCTTGGGCACCCATGCCGCGATGGTAGCCGAACCCGATGTCGAATCTGAACAGAAGATCACAAAGAACGCGGAATTTCGGGACTTCACCTAGGAATATGTATCGCAGACCGTCCAGAATTTCCGTTAACTTAAGCGACCGGTTGGTCCGCTGGGCAGCGGCTCATTCCGTCGCGGGCCGCCCGAACAGGACCACCTGCATCAGCAGCCGCACCCGCTCCTGGGCCGCCATGGGCTCGTTGTCGAACGCCCGCCCGAGATCGACCACCAGGGCGAACGCGGCGTGGATCAGGAATCGCGCCTCGGCGGGCGACAACTCCGGGCGCACCTCGCGCAGCAGCCGCGCCCACTCTTCGACGCTGAGCCGCTGGATGTTGCGCAGCACCGTGCGCTCCTCCGCCGGCACATGCTGGAACTCGGTGAAGTACACGTAGGTCAGCGCGCGCTCGGCGAACGATCCGGCGACGTACTGATCGATCAGCGCGGTCAGGGCGGCCTCGGGGCCGGCGGCGGTCGCCACCGCCGGCCCGACCGCACCCGAAACCCGTTCCGCGGCACGGCGAAACGCCGCGGCGAGCAGATCGCTCTTGCCGCGGTAGAACCGATACACCGCCGAGGCCGCGGACAGTCCCGCCGCCGTGGCGATGTCCTCCACACTGACATTCGGGTAGCCGCGCTCGTGGAACAGCTCCACCGCTTTGCGCAGCAGCAGTTCGTGTTTGAACGAATCCGGGATCTCCACCACCGGCTGCGGCTCGGCCGGGCGCACGGCGGGCAGGGTCAGTCCGACGATCGGCCGGCAGGCCGAACTCAGCAGCCGGGTAAGGGATTTCACCGGCAGCGTGGCATGGTGATCGGCGATGCTGGTGATCGTGCTGAGCAGTGCCATGCGCAGCACCCGCGTGTCGTCCTCGGTCAGCTCCGGGCGCAATTCGGCGAGCTGGTCGCCGAGCGCACCGAGGACCGTGAGTTGCTGATCGCTCAGCGTGGTCAGATCCTCCGGCTCGAGATAGCGCCCTTCCCAGCGCACCAGGGTGATGGCGGTGCGGTTCTCGATCGTTACGGCGATGAGCGAATCGAGCACCTGGCCCAGTCGCTGCTCGGGCGACCAGGTCGCGGCCTCCTCGGGCAGCTGAACCGACTCGGTCATCGCCCGGCCCACCCGCAGCAACTCTTCGCGGAACAGCGCGTACTTGCTCGGGTAGTGGCGGTACAGCGCGGCCGAGCTGATGCCGAGACCGGAGGCGATATCCTCCATGCTCACGCCGTGGTAGCCCAGCGAGCCGAACGCGGCGGCCGAGGCCGCGGCGATCTGCGCCCGGCGATTCTTCGGCCTGCGCCGGATCTCCCGGGGTGCCGAGTCGCCGGTGCTCGCCTTACGCGCCGTACGGCGATTGTCGACACTCATGTCGGACATCGTACTGATCTGCGCTGGTGGGAAAGGCCATGCCTGGGCGCTCACCCGCGGGGCACGAGGACCAGCCGCGCTTTGTCCCGCGGGACCGTGGTGATGTTGCGGGTCTTGGCGCGCTCGGGCCCGGCGCCGGCGGGCAGGGTCAGCGCATACCGCAGGAGCGTTTCGCGCAGCACCGTGCTGCCCTCCATCAGCGAAAACCCGGCGCCGATACAGCGGCGCGCACCGCCGCCGAAGGGGAACCAGGTGTTCGGCGCGACCTCACCGCCGAGAAAGCGATCCGGGCGGAAGGTCTCGACATCCGGATAGTTGTCGGTGTTGCGATGCGCGAGCAGAATCGACGTGCAGACGACGGTGCCCGCGGGCAATGCCTGGCCGCCGATTGTCATGTCCCTGGTCAGTTTTCGGTTGGTGCCGTTGATGATCACGCGCCGGCGCATCGCCTCTTTCAGCACGGCTTCGAGGAATTTGTCGTCGCCGGTCCGCGCGGCCTCGGCGGCCTCGTCCTGGATGGCGGGGTGGGTCGCGAGCTCGTACATCGCCCAGGCCAGGGCGGAGGCCGTCGTCTCGTGCCCGGCGAGCAGCAGCGTGATCAGCTGGTCGCGCAGCTCGGCGTCGGTGAGTGGGGGATCCTGGTCGTTGTCGGTCCCCGCGTGCAGCAGCCTGGACAGCACATCGGTGCGTTGCGCCAGGTCGGGCGCTTGCCTGCGGGCCGCGATCTCCGCGTACAACAGCGCGTCGACCTCGTGCGCGTTGTGCGCGAACCGTTGCCACGGGCCGATCCGGCCGAGCAGCGCCGACTTGAAGCCGAGGAAGACCAGCGGATTGAGATCGACGATGCGTTTCAGCCGTGGCGCCAGCTCGGCGCGGGTGCTCGCGTCGGACACCCCGAACACCACCCGCATGATCACCTCGAGCGTGAGCGCGTTCATCCGGTCCAGCGTGATCAGCGTGGAACCCGGTGTCCACCGGTCGATTTCGGCCACCGCGAGCTCGGTGACGAGGTCGCGGTAGGAGCGCAGCGCCGAGCCGTTGAACGCGGGCATCAGCAGCCGCCGGGCCCGTGCGTGCTCCTCCTCGTCGGTGAGCAAGAGCGAATGCGGGCCCATGATGTGGCCGAGGATCTGATTGCCCTCGCCCGCGTGCAGGTCGCGCGGGTCACCCGCGAAGATCTCCCGGATGTGCTCGGGCCGGGAGAACACCACGAACCGCCGCGCGAACGGCGGGATCCGCATGGTGAAGACGTCGCCGTAACGCCGGGCCAGAGCGGGCAGGAAGCGCTGCCGGTCGGTCTGGAACAACACGCTCTGCACGAACGCGGGCAGCCGCGGCCCCGGCGGATAGCCGGCGGTCTCGGCCCGTTCGCGGACATCCTGTGCGGCCACGCTGCCACCTCCTGCGGATTCGGGGCGAACTTCTCCTCGCCACGCTAGGAGATCGGCGTGGCCGGGTCCATGACCTGATCGGTAATCAACCGTACTTGACGCGGCTGCGCCGAGGGGCCATTCTGGCTTGGTCAGCACCTCGTTAAGCGAGGCTCCTGCGCGAACACAGGCCACTGATCCGACGACGTCGAGAGACGCCCAGGATCAGGACAGATCGCTTCGGACTAAGGGGCGATCCCAGGTGGCTTCCCGGATCGGGATACGTCGCGCAGTGCCGAAGCTCTGACGAGAGGGGTGCCCCTCCGGCGTGGTGCCTGACTGAGATCGGCGACGCGCAGGCGTCACGGCGGCAAGGAGGTGAGCGACACAGTGTCCGGCGATAGTCCGTATCCGAGTACCACTTCGACACCCCATTCGCTCCCGGCCCGCTGCCGCCGGGCGATCGGCTGAGTCCCGAGCGTTTTCGCGCAGGGTCCGGCCGCGCCCGAAAACGGTTGCGACGGTGGGCCGCTCGTACGAAAAGAGACCATCGTGACCATCGCGTTCCGCCGTGAGTTCACCCTGTTCACCGCAGTCGCGCACGCCGCAGGGCGACTACGCGCCAAGTACCGCCTGACCCCCGAGGAACGCCGCAACCTCGCCGAGGCGCGCGCCTTCCGCGCGGCCGTCTTCACCGCCTCCATGGGCGGACACCCGTACTACCGGTAGTACGGGTGCCCACGGGACATCGGACGTCCGCTCCGCTACGTGGTGGCGGGGCGGACGGCCGCGTACCAGTCGAGCAGCGCCGGGTCGTCCACCGCGCTGCGCTCGACCACCCGCGCGGCGTCGGCGCCCTGGAAGAGTTTCTTGATCGGCACCTCGAGCTTCTTGCCGGTGCGCGTGTGCGGAATCCCCGGGGCGAGCAGGATCTCGTCCGGCACGTGCCGGGGCGAGACCTCGGTGCGAATGGTGCTGTTGATCCGGGTCTTCAGCTCGTCGGTGAGTTCCGCGCCGGGCGCGAGAACCACGAACAACGGCATCCAGTAACCGCCGTCGGGTTGTTCGGCGCCGATCACCAGTGCCTCGGCGATCTCGGGTAGCCGTTCGACGGACTGGTAGATGTCGGCGCTGCCCATCCGGATGCCGTGCCGATTGAGCGTGGAATCGGAGCGGCCGTGCACCACGACGCTGTCCCGCTCGGTGATGGTGATCCAGTCGCCGTGCCGCCAGATCCCGGGATACGTGTCGAAATAGGCGTCGTGATAACGCTTTCCGTCCGGGTCGTGCCAGAAGCGCACCGGCATCGATGGCATCGGCTTGGTGATGACCAGCTCGCCGACCTCGCCACGGACCGGTTGTCCGAGGCCGTCGAAGGCCTCCACCGCGGCGCCGAGAAAGCGCGCGGACAGTTCACCCGGCCACGCCGGGACGGTCCGGACGCCGCCGATGAAGGCCGACACCACGTCGGTGCCACCGCTGATCGAGTTGACTTGCACGTGCGCACCGGTGTTCTCGCCCAGCCAGGTCGCCGAGGACGTGGGCAGGGCAGCGCCGGTGATGCCCACCGACCGCAACGCGGACAGGTCGTGCTCGGTGCGGGGTGTGGCCCCTGCCTTGATGCAGGCCAGCACGTAGCCCGGGCTGGTACCGAGCACAGTGGTCCGGGTCTCGGCGGCGATGCGCCACAGCGCGTCCGGCGCCGGGGCGGTGGGACTGCCGTCGTAGCAGACGATGGTCGCGCCCGTCAGCAACCCCGCGACCTGGAAGTTCCACATCATCCAGCTCGGGCTGGTGAACCAGAAAAAGGTGTCGTCGGGGCCGATATCGGATTGCAGCGCAACGGCTTTCAGATGCTCCAGCAGCACCCCGCCGTGCCCGTGCACGATGCCCTTCGGCAGCCCGGTGGTGCCGGAGGAGAACACGATCCACAGCGGGTGGTCGAAATCGACCGGCTGCGTGGTGATCACGGCGGGCACCGACTCGTCGACGGCGGTGGCCGCGTCCCACGGTGTCGTATCCGGCACGTCGAGGCCGAGCCGGGACACCGCGATGGTGGCGCTGAGCTTGCCGAAACCCGCCTGCAGCGCCGCGATGTCGGCGCGCTTGTCGTGTGCCTTGCCGCCGTATCGGTAGCCGTCCGCGGTGATCAGGACGGTGGGCTCGAGCTGGCCCAGCCGATCCAGCGCCGCCTTGGGGGAATAGTCCTGCCCGCAGGCGCACCACACCGCGCCGATGCCGGCGGTCGCCAGGAACGCGACCACCGCCTCCGGAATATTGGGGAGGTAGCCCGCGACCCGATCACCGGGCTGGACGCCGAGTTCGCGCAGCGTGCGCGCCAGCGCCGCGGTCTCGTCGATCAGCTCGACCCAGGAGATCTCGCGGGCGGGCGCGTCCTCGGTGACCGCGATGATGGCGGGCCGGTCGGTGCGGAACTGGCGGACCACCTGGTCCACATAGTTCAGCCGGGTGCCCGGAAACCATTGCGCACCCGGCATTTCCGCGCTGCCGAGGATATCGCCCGCGACCGGGCCGAGCTCGAAGTAGTCCCACACCGCGTGCCAGAAGCCCGCCAGATCGTCGACCGACCACTGCCACAGCGTGGCGTAGTCCGGCAGCTTCCGATCAGTGCGCCCCTCGGCGAACTTCGCGAAGTCGGTGATCCTGGCCGCGGCGATGTCCTGCTCGGTCGGCACCCACTGTGGTTGCACCGCATTCCTCCTGGCTGTTCTAACGGGGTGGTCAGGCGCGTCCGGCGCGCCGCACGATCTGTTCGGCGTGCCGCAGTACGGGGGCATCGACCATGCGGCCCTCGAAGGCGAAGACCCCGCGGTGCCTCGGTACCTCGTCGAGTACCCGCCGGGCCCAAGCCAATTCCGCCTCCGGCGGCGTGTACGCCGCGCGGAGCACCGCGAGCTGGCTCGGATGGATGGCGACCTTGGCCTCGAAGCCGACCGCGACCGCGTCCAGCGCTTCGGCGCGAAGTCCGTCGAGATCGCGGATATCCAGGTACACCGAGTCGAGCGCGAACTTGCCGTACGCCTTGGCCGCGAGCAGCGTGCTCGATCGAACATGGCGCGCCACTTCGCGATAGCTGCCGTCCGCGTATCTGCTCGAATTGCCGCCGAGCCCGGCGACCAGGTCCTCCGCGCCCCACATCGCGCCGATCGCGTTGGGCGCCTGGACGGCACGCTCGACCGTGAGCGCGCCTAGCGGCGACTCGATCAGCACGATCACCTCGTAGTCGGCCAGCGCGGTGACCTGTTCGGCGGCTTCGCATTTCGGCAGCATGACGCGCCGATACCCGGTGCCCGCCAGTGCCGTGAGATCGGCCGCGAGATCCTCGGTGCCCGCGGCGTTGACCCGCACGACGGTGCGCTCGGGATCCAGCGGGGTCTCGGCGAGGGCTTTGCGGGCCGCCGTCTTGTCCGCCGCTGCCACGCCGTCCTCGAGGTCGAGGATCACCACATCGGCTGCCGCGGCGGCCTTTTCGTATCGGTCCGGGCGATCGGCCGGGCAGAACAGCCACGCGGGACCGGGCAGCTGCCAGCTCATGCCGCGGTCGTCTCGGGACGCAGGCGGATCATCGCGTTGCGCACGGCCTCGGCGACGATCGTGCCGTGCTGGTTGCGCGCGATGTGGCGGAAGGTGACGATGCCCTCGCCGGGCCTGCTCTTCGACAGGCGCTTGTCCAGCACGATGGTTTCGGCGTAGACAGTGTCGCCGTGGAACAGCGGCGCCGGGAACTTCACCTCGGAGAAGCCGAGATTGGCGACGGTGGTGCCCTGGGTGAGGTGCGCCACCGCGAGGCCGACCATGGTGCCGAGGGTGAACAGCGAATTCACCAGGCGCTGATGGAACGGCTCCTGGGCGTCGCTGTAGGCCGCATCGATGTGCAGCCCTTGGGGATTCATGGTCAGCGTGCTGAACAGGACGTTGTCCGTCTCGGTCATGGTGCGCCCGGGCCGGTGCTCGTAGCGCACATCGGTCTCGAGTTCCTCGAACCACAGGCCGGTCTGGACCACCCGGCGCAAGCCGTCGACATCGCTCACAGTCCCAGCTCCCGTCCGATCAGCATCAGCTGAACCTCCGTTGTGCCCTCGCCGATCTCGAGGATCTTGCTGTCCCGGTAGTGCCTGGCCACCGGGTAGTCGTTCATGAAACCGTAGCCGCCGAAGATCTGGGTGGCGTCGCGCGAGTTGTCCATGGCCGCCTCGCTGGCCACCAGTTTGGCGATGGACGCCGCCTTCTTGAACGGCTTGCCCGCCAGCATCAGTGCCGCGGCGTCATAGTAGGCCGTGCGCGCCGTGTGTGCGCGGGCCTCCATCCGCCCGATCTTGAACGCGATGGCCTGATTGCGGCCGATGGCCTGGCCGAACGCCTCGCGCTCCTTGGCGTAGCGCACGCTCTCGTCCACGCAGCCCTGGGCCGCGCCGACCGCGAGCGCCGCGATCGCGATGCGGCCCTCGTCCAGGATGCGCAGGAAGTTCGCGTAGCCGCGGCCGCGCTCGCCCAGCAGGTTCTCCTGCGGCACCCGCACGTCGGTGAAGCTCAGCGGATGGGTGTCCGAGGCGTTCCAGCCGACCTTGTTGTACGCGGGTTCAGCGACGAATCCCGGGGTGTCGGTGGGCACGAGGATGGTGGAGATCTCCTTCTTGCCGCCGGTCTGCCCGGTCACCGCCGTCACGGTCACCAGTCGCGTGATATCGGTGCCGGAGTTGGTGATGAACTGCTTGCTGCCGTTGATGATCCACTCGCCGCCGTCGGCGATCGCGGTGGTCCTGGTGCCGCCCGCGTCGCTGCCCGCGCCGGGCTCGGTGAGCCCGAACGCGGCCAGGGCGCGGCCACTGGTCAACTGCGGCAACCATTCCTGCTTCTGCTTGTCGTCGCCGAAGCGGTAGATCGGCATCGCACCCAGGGACACACCGGCTTCCAGCGTGATGGCGACGCTCTGGTCGATCTTGCCGAGTTCCTCGAGGGCGAGGCACAGCGCGAAGTAGTCGCCGCCCATGCCGCCGTATTCCTCGGGGAACGGCAGCCCGAACAGGCCCATCTCGGCCATGCCCTCGACCACCTTGTAGGGGAAGGTGTGGTTCGCGTCGTGCTCGGCGGCCACCGGCGCGACCACCGACTGCGCGAAATCGCGCACCGTCAGGGTCAGGTCGCGGTAGTCGTCGGGTAGGGCGCCGGTGGACAGGAAGTCGGTCATGCTCGGGTTCCTTCTTGGTCGGCGGGAAGTTCCGCGGGAGTCGTGTGGATGCGGGCCAGCGGCTGATCGAGCCGCACCTGCGTGCCGGGCGTGACCAGGATTTCGACGGTGCCCGCCACCGGCGCGCTGAGCGAGTGCTCCATCTTCATCGCCTCGACGATCACCACCGTGGCGCCCGCGGCCACGGTGGCGCCGGTGGTGACCGGCACCGCGATCACCGAACCCGGCATGGGACTGCGGATTTCGGCGTCGCCGACCTGTTCGGCGCCACCCCGCACACTGGCCTCGGCCACCTCGCGCAGCACGGCGATGCCGGTGGGTCCGGCCAGCCACAGCTGGTCGTCCTGCTCGGCGACGCGATACTCGTGCCGTACCCCGGCCACGGTGAGCGTCAGCACCGAGTCCGCGAAAGCCGCTGCCACCGAAACCGATTCGGCCTCGCCGACGCGGCCGGTCGCGGCATCGGGACGGCCGGTGAGATACACGTGCTCGATCCGGTCGCCGGCGGCCAGCCGGATCGAGGTCGGTGCGGCGGTGCCGATCCGCCAGCCGGACGGCACCTGCCACGGATCGCCGGGATCGCTCGGCCAGCGACCCAGCCAGCGGTAGGCCGCCGCGGCCAGGAACAGTTCGTCGTCGACTGCGGTGGCGTGGAAATCGGCTACCCGGCGATCGAGCAGGCCGGTATCCAGCTGTCCGGCCGCGACATCCGGATCGGCGAGCAGGAAGCGCAGGAACTCGATATTGCTGGTGACGCCGAGCAACACGGTATCGCCCAGTGCCCGATCGAGTTTCGCGATGGCGGCGCCGCGGTCGGCGCCGTGCGCGATGACCTTCGAGAGCATCGGGTCGTAGTCGCTGCCGACCACCGTTCCGGCGCGCAGGCCCGAATCCACCCGGACTCCGGCGCCTGCGGGCTCGGACAGGTCGAGCACCGTACCGCCGGTGGGCAGGAAGCCGCGCGCGGGATCCTCGGCGTACACCCTGGCCTCGATGGCGTGCCCGACCATCCGGATCTCGTCCTGTTCGACCGAGAGTTTCTGCCCGGCCGCCACCCGCACCTGACATTCCACCAGGTCGACACCGGTCACCAGCTCGGTCACCGGATGTTCCACCTGCAGCCGGGTGTTCATCTCCATGAAGAAGAACTCGTCCGGCCGGTCGGCGGAGACGATGAATTCGACGGTGCCCGCGCCCACATAGTCGACGCTGCGCGCGGTATTGCACGCCGCCGCACCGATTCTGGCCCGCGTCGCCGCGTCGAGCAGCGGGGACGGGGCCTCTTCGATCACCTTCTGATGCCTGCGCTGCAGACTGCATTCGCGTTCGCCGAGGTGCAGCACATTGCCGAATTGGTCGGCCAGGACCTGCACCTCGATATGCCGCGGCCGGGTGACGAAGCGTTCCAGGAACAGGGTGTCGTCGCCGAACGCGGACGCGGCTTCGCGGCGCGCGCTGACCAGCGCGTCGGGCAGGTGCGCGGGTTCCTCGACCAGTCGCATGCCCTTGCCGCCGCCCCCGGCGGACGGCTTCACCAGCACCGGATAACCGATCTCGGTGGCCGCCTCGATCAGCTCGGCGTCGGTCAGGCCTGGCCTGGCGATGCCGGGCACGACGGGGACATTGAACGCGGATACGGTGTTCTTGGCCGCGATCTTGTCGCCCATCACCTCGATCGCGTGTGCGGGCGGACCGAGGAAGACGACGCCCGCCTGCGCGAGCGCCGCCGCGAAAGCGGCGTTCTCGGAAAGGAATCCGTAACCCGGATGCACCGCTTGCGCACCGGTCCGGACGGCGGCGTCGACCACCTTGTCGATCGCGAGATAGCTGTCGCGCGCGGCGGCAGGGCCGAGGCGCACCGCGGTATCCGCCTCGTGCACGTGCCTGGCATCGGCGTCGGCGTCGCTGTAGACCGCGACCGAGCGAATGCCCATGGCGCGCAACGTGCGCATCACCCGCACCGCGATCTCGCCGCGGTTGGCGACGAGCACGGTGTCGAATCCGACGGGATGAGATTTGTTCAGCATGGTCGTCACATCCGGAATACGCCGTAGGAAACGGGTTCGAGCGGCGCTTGCGCGCACACCGAAAGGGCAAGTCCGAGGACGGTTCTCGTGTCCGCAGGGTCGATCACACCGTCGTCCCACAGGCGGGCCGTCGAGTAGTAGGGGTTGCCCTGCCGTTCGTATTGGTCGCGAATCGGCGCCTTGAACGCCTCCTCGTCGGCCGCCGACCACGGCCGGCCCGAACTGTCGAGCTGGTCGCCGCGCACGGTGGACAGGACCGAGGCGGCCTGTTCGCCGCCCATCACCGAGATCCTGGCGTTGGGCCACATCCACAGGAAGCGCGGCGAATACGCCCGCCCGCACATCGAATAGTTGCCCGCGCCGTACGAACCGCCGATCACCACTGTCAGCTTCGGCACCCGGGCACAGGCGACGGCGGTGACCATCTTGGCCCCGTGCTTGGCGATGCCGCCCGCCTCGTAGTCGCGGCCGACCATGAACCCGGTGATGTTCTGCAAGAACAGCAGCGGGATCTTGCGCTTGTCGCACAGCTCGATGAAATGCGCGCCCTTCATGGCGGATTCGCTGAACAGCACGCCGTTGTTGGCGACGATGCCGACCGGATGGCCGTGAACGTGCGCGAAGCCGGTGACCAAGGTCTTGCCGTACTCGGCCTTGAACTCGTGAAAGCCGTTGTCGGCCTCGGGATTCGCGTCGACGATCCGGTGGATCACCTCGCGCACGTCGTACGGGGTGCGCAGGTCCACCGGCACCACGTCGTACAGCTCCGCCGGCGACGCGGCGGGCTCCACCGGTGGCAACACCGCCCAGGGGCTCGCGGGGCGCGGACCGAGGGTCGCGACGATGCGGCGCACGATGCGCAGCGCGTCCTGATCGTCCTCGGCCAGGTGGTCGGTGACACCCGAGGTGCGCGAATGCAGTGCGCCGCCGCCGAGTTCCTCCGCGGTGACCACCTCGCCGGTCGCGGCCTTCACCAGGGGTGGACCGCCCAGGAAGATCGTGCCCTGGTTACGCACGATCACCGCTTCGTCACTCATCGCGGGGACGTACGCGCCGCCCGCGGTGCACGAGCCGAGCACCGCCGCGATCTGCGGAATGCCCTTGGCGCTCATGGTCGCCTGGTTGTAGAAGATGCGCCCGAAATGCTCCCGGTCCGGGAACACCTCGTCCTGCTCGGGCAGGTAGGCGCCGCCGGAATCGACCAGATACAGGCACGGCAGCTGATTCTGCAGCGCGATCTCCTGCGCGCGCAGGTGCTTCTTCACCGTCATCGGGTAGTACGTGCCGCCCTTGACGGTCGCGTCGTTGGCCACGATGACGCACTCGCGGCCGGACACCCGGCCGATGCCGGTGATGATGCCCGCGCCCGGGGACTCGTCGCCGTACATCCCGCTCGCGGCGAGCGGCGAGAGTTCCAGGAACGGGCTGCCCGGGTCGAGCAGCTGGTCCACCCGCTGCCGCGGTAGCAGCTTGCCGCGCGCGACGTGGCGGTCCCGCGCTTTGGCGGGTCCGCCGAGTGCGGCGGCCGCCAGCCGGGCGCCCAGGTCGTCGACGAGTGCCTTGTGGGCGACCCGGTTGTCGACGGCCTCTTCGGTAACGGTCATCACGTGATCCTGTCGGTCAGCGTCTTGGAGCGACTCGTTGCCGGCCGGTAGTCGGAGGACGGATGGGCCAGTTAGTCGCCGATAACTGGAATCCAGGTTAATCTTGGTTAACCGAGATGTCCAGGAAGCGCTTGCGGGCCGCGCACGCGTGTGTCCGCACAAAGGGCGAAAGGAGTGCGTGTGACCAGCATCGATGACGGCACGCTCACCCGCCGTGAACAGCTGAAGGCGCAGCGCAGGCAACAACTTCTGGATGCCGGCGCCCGGCTCATCGCCGATCGCGGTTTCCTCGGCATGCGCCTCGACGACCTCGGCGCCGCGGTCGGCATCAGCGGTCCGGCGGTCTACCGCCATTTCCCCAACAAAGAAGCGCTGCTGGTGGAACTGCTCGTCGGTATCAGCCAGCGGCTGCTCGACGGCGGCAAGGCGGTGGTGGCGCGCACCGAGACTGCGGCGGACGCGCTGGCCGGCCTGGTCGACTTCCACCTGGACTTCGCGCTGGGCGACGCCGATCTCATCCGGATCCAGGATCGCGATCTGGAGAACGTGCCCGCCGCGGCCCGGCGCGAGTTGCGCCGCACCCAGCGCCAGTACGTGGAAATCTGGGTCACGGTGCTGCGTGACCTGCACCCCGGCCTACCCGAAGAGACGGCACGCGTACAGGCGCACGCCGCGTTCGGCCTGATCAACTCCACCCCGCACAGCGCGAGCACGGCGACCGCCGCGCGGGCCCGGCCAATCCTGCGCCGGATGGCGCTGTCCGCCCTGACACAGGACGAGCCGGGCTAGGGCGGGGCGCTCGGTCATCGAGCGCTCCACCCGCCGTCCATGGTGTAGGACGCGCCGGTCACCATGCCCGCGTGCGGCGAGGTGAGCCAACCCACCAGTGCGGCCACCTCTTCCGGCTCCACCAGGCGTTTGATCGCGCTCTCGGTGAGCAGGATCTTCTCCAGCACCTGCTGTTCCGGAATGTCGTGCGCCTTGGCCTGATCGGCGATCTGCTTGTCCACCAGCGGAGTTCGCACATAGCCGGGGTTGACGCAGTTGCTCGTGACGCCGTGCTTGCCGCCTTCGAGCGCGGTGACCTTGGACAGGCCCTCCAGTCCATGTTTGGCGGTCACGTAGGCGGACTTGAACTCCGAGGCTCGAAGTCCGTGCACCGACGAGATATTGACGATCCGGCCGAAACCCTGCCGGTACATGTGCGGCAGCGCGGCACGGATGAGCAAGAACGGCGCCTCGACCATCAGGGTGAGCAGGTTCCGGAACTGCTGCGGCGCGAAATCCTCGATCGGGCTGATGCTCTGCACGCCGGCGTTGTTCACCAGGATGTCCACCTCGAGCGTCAGCGAGGTCAAGGCCTCGACGTCGAGTAGGTCGACGGCCCAAGGTTTTCCGCCGAGTTCGCGGGCGAGCGACTTGGCCCCGACATCGTCGATATCGGCGATGGTGACCAGGGCGCCCCGCGCGGCCAGTTCCCGGGCGCAGGCCGCGCCGATGCCGCCGGCGCCGCCCGTGATCAGCGCGGAACGTCCTGTCAGGTCGGTCATTTCGCGTTCACCGGGGCGGTGGGCTGCGTTGCCAGATACTCGGCGTCGGCGAGATCGACGGTGGCCAAGTCCAATCCTTTCGTTTCGCGGGCGAAGAACACGGCGACCGCGGTGATGGCCGCCGCGACAGCCAGATAGATCGCGATCGGCACGGCCGAGTCATATTCGTTGAGCAGCCGGACCGCGATGATCGGCGCGAGCGAACCCGCCACGATCGAGGTCACCTGATAGCCCAGGGAGACACCGGAATACCGCATCCGGGTGGGAAACATCTCGGCCATGATCGCGGGCTGGCCCGCGTACATCAGCGCGTGGAACAGCAGGCCGATGATGATCGCGGACATGATGACCGCGTTGTGCCCGCTGTCCATCATCGGAAAGGCGAAGAAGCCCCAGGTGCCCGCCGTGACCGCGCCGGCCAGATACACCGGGCGCCTGCCGAAGTGATCCGAGAGCCGGCCCGCCAGCGGCACGGCGAAGAAGTGCACCGCGTGCGCGGCGAGCAGCCACCACAGGATGACCTTGGTGTCCACGTGCACCTGCACCTTGAGATAGGTGATGGTGAAGGTGACCACCAGGTAGTAGAGGATGTTCTCGCCGAAGCGCAGGCCCATCGCGGTGAGTACGCCACGCGGATACCGCTGCAACACCTCGACCACGCTCAGCGAGGTCGCCTTGATCTGCTCCATTTCCTGCTGTGCCGCAACGAAAATGGGCGCGTCGGTGACCTTGGTGCGGATGTAGTAGCCGACCAGCACCACCACCGCGGACAGCCAGAAGGCCACGCGCCAGCCCCAACTCAGGAACGCCGACTCCGACAGCCAGGTGGTCAAGGCCAGCAGCACGACGGTCGCCAGCAGATTTCCCATCGGTACCCCGGCCTGCGGCCAGCTCGCCCAGAAACCGCGGCTGCGACTCGGACTGTGTTCGGCGACCAGCAGCACCGCGCCGCCCCATTCGCCGCCGACCGCGAAACCCTGGATGAAGCGCAGGACCACCAGCAGCGCCGGAGCCCAGTAGCCGATCTGGCCGAAGGTGGGCAGACAGCCCATCAGGAAGGTCGCGCTGCCCACCAGGATCAGGCTGAACTGCAACAGCTTCTTGCGGCCGTACTTGTCGCCGAAATGCCCGAAGACGATGCCGCCCAACGGGCGAGCGGCGAAGCCGACGGCGTAGGTGACGAACGCGGCGAGGATCGCGTCCAGATCGCTGGTGCCCTTCGCGAAGAACACCTTGCTGAAGACCAGCGTCGCGGCGGTGCCGTAAAGGAAGAACTCATACCATTCGACGACCGTGCCCGCCATGGACGCGGCGACCACCCGTCTCAGGCCGGTCGGTGCTCCGCCCGGGTCGTTGCCCGTCGGCCACAATGCACTGCGCACGCTCATCGAACTCTCCTTCGTGCCCGGGACCACACTCGATGCCAGATGTGATGGCCCCCACAAATCTCGGCTGCAACGAAGTATTAGTGCAGATCGGTTTGTCCGCAATGACTAGATGTGCAGCACATATCTGCGAGAATGCACACATGGGCGCGTGCATCCTCTTCCAGCCCGCCGCATGCTCGGCGCAGTCGGTTGGCGGCGAGGCGCGCCTGTGAATATGGCCGGGTCGGCGCGGCGTCCCAGCGCCGACGACCTGCTGGTGTTGCTGGCCGTCGGGCGCTCCGGGCGGTTCGTGTCCGCTGCCGAAGAACTCGGCATCAACCACACCACCATCTCCCGGCGTATCGCCGCGCTCGAGCACACGCTGGGCGGGCGGGTGCTGACCCGGGCCGCGGGCGGTTGGGAGCTGACCGATCTCGGGCGGGAGGCGCTGGCGGCGGCCGAGGTCGTCGAGTCTGCCGTCAAGTCACTCAGTGCGGACGCGGGCGGTGTCCGTGTACTGGAAGGGGTGGTGCGGATTTCGGCGACCGATGGGTTCAGTGCCTACCTCGCCGCGCCGGCCGCCGCCGAGGTGCAGCGGCAGCATCCCAAGATCACCGTCGAGATCGTGGCGACCACCCGGCGGGCGTCGACGCAGCGGTCCGGGCTCGATCTCGAGGTGGTGGTCGGCGAGCCGCAGGTGCACCGCGCCACCGCCATTCGGCTCTCCGACTACTGTCTCGGCCTCTACGGTTCCCGGGACTATCTGCGCGAGCACGGCACTCCGGCCACCATCGACGACCTCGCCGCGCACCCCCTCGTCTACTTCATCGATTCCATGCTGCAGGTGGACGACCTGGACTTGGCTTCCAGCTTCGCCCCCGCCATGCGCGAATCCGTCACCTCCACAAACGTTTTCGTCCATGTCGAGGCCACCCGTGCCGCAGCGGGTCTCGGTCTGCTCCCGTGTTTCATGGCCGACCGCCACCCCGACCTGATCCGCGTCCTCGCCGACACCGTCTCCGTCAACCTCGCCTACTGGCTGGTCGCCCGCCCCGAAACCCTCCGCCGCCCCGAAGTAGCCGCCTTCGTCGACACCCTCCGCGCCAAAGTCCACCGCGAACACAACGCCCTACTCGGCCTCCGCGCCTGATCGCGATCAAGATCAGGCTGTTTTTGGAACCAATTGCTTTGGAAAGTTCCAGTTTTCGCTGTTTCGGGATTGGGTCAGGTGGCCATCGGTCATGTGGTGGACGGTGGTCATTTGGGGGAGGTGGGTGTGGTCGTGGGTGACCAGAAGGGTTGCGGTGTTGTGGGTTTTCGTGATGGTGAGGATTAGATCGATTATGGCGGCGCCTTTTTCGGTGTCGAGTGCGCTGGTGGGCTCGTCGATGACGAGGAGGGCGGGGGTGTTCATGAGGGCGCGGGCTATGTTGACGCGTTGGCGTTGGCCGCCGGAGAGTTGGGCGGGGCGTTTGGCGTGCTGGTCGGCGAGGCCGACGGAATACAGGAGTTCCATTGCCCTGGAACGTGTTTCGCTGCGTCGGCGGGCAGGGATGTGCAGCTGTTGGCCTAGATGGGTCATCACCTCTAGTTGCTCGAGGGTGGTCAGGGCGGGGATCAGGTTCGGCTGCTGGAAGACGATGCCGATGGACGAACGGCGAAGCGCGGCCGCTTCGCGACGGCCGACGGTGGTGAGATCGACTCTGCCGCTGGGTGTTCGGAGTTCTATGCGGCCGGAGTCGGGACGGATCAGGGTGGAAACGACGGCAAGCAGGCTGGATTTTCCGGAGCCGGAGGGACCGGTGATCGCGGCGATGTCGCCGCCTTCGACGCGCAGGCTCACCCGGTCCAGTGCGGTGAGGCGGCCGGCGCCGTCGGGGTAGGTGAGGGTCACGTCGTCGACGGTGAGTGCGGTAGTGCTCATGATCGGAAACTCCAGTGGCTCAACGTGCCGCGCCGAGCGCGGTCAACGGGTCGGTGGTGAACAGGAAGCGCAGGGCGAACGCGGCGCCGAGCAGACCGAGCGCGATCAACGCGGCCGCGGGCAGCAGCGTGGTGGCCGGGCTGAGAACGAACGGAAGCGCGTCGCCGAGGAAAGCCGCCGCGGTGACCGTGATTCCGAGACCGACCGCCACTCCGGCGCTCAGCACGATCGCGGCTTGCGCGAGGGCGTCGCGGACGAGGGAGCCGGAGGTCGCGCCGAGTGCCTTCAGGGTCGCGATGTCGGGCATCCGCTGCACCGTCCACACGGTGAAGAACGCGCCGATCACGAGCGCCGAGATGACGAAGAGCAGCACCGTCATCACTGTCAGCGAACCGTTTTCGGCCTGGTAGGCGCTGAGCGCCGAGAGCGCGCCGGACGAACTCGTCGTTTGGGTATGCGTGGCCGCGTTCACCGCCGCGACATCCGGCACGCCGGAGATGGCGAGCACGGTAGCCGCACCCGCCCGCGGGTCGAGCGTCTGCCAATCGGTGAGGGTCAGCCACACCACCGGCGTGTGGCTGTACCAGTCGTCCCCGGCGACGGCGCGCACGGTGAACGCGCGCCCGCCGATGGTGACCGAATCGCCCGCCGCCGCACCGAGCTCCGTGGCGGCGCCGGTGCTCAGCACCACGCTGCCGTTCTCGGTTGCGGAGCGGTTGCCAAATGCTGTGCCCTGCGTGCCGAACAACGCGACCTGCGCCGCGGGCCGCCCGCCGGGATCGACCTTGCCGTGACTGATGCCGATGGGGTCGACCGTGCCGTCGGGTCCGGCCGCGGACTGCCAGGCGGCGACCTGTTCCCGGCTCAGCGTCGAGGCCTCGAACGAGGGCTTCCCACCGGTGTCGGCGAACACCACCGTGTCCCCGGGGAACGACTGCACGGCCGAGATGTTCTGGTGCGCCAGCCCCGCGGTGAGCCCGCTCAGGAAACTCACCAGCAGCGCCACGAGCGTGACGACCAGGGTGATGAGCAGGAAGCGACCGCGGGCGGCGCGCAGATCTCGGAGTGCGACGAACATGATTTCACTGTTCCCCTTAAGGCGCCCGCCGCCATCGCACCGGCGGAGGAACCGCGCCCGATCGAACGGTGGGTGCCGTTTTACACCTTTCGATGGATGCCGCCGAGGTAGCCGCACATAAGCTGGCAGGGTGCACTCGTCACCGCTCACGCCTGTCTTCACCGCGCTGCGCTACGGCCTGCATGTGCTGGTGACGGCGCTGGCGGTGGTGGTCGCGGTCCGCGCGCTGCTGCCCGGTGCGGCGCACCCGTTGCCCGTGGTGGCGTTGACCGCGCTGTTCCTGCTGACCTACTTCGCGGGGTCGGTGGTGAACGGACGTCCGGGCGGTATCCAGCTGTGGCTGGGAGCGCTGACGGTGTGGTGGCTCGGACTGGTCGTGCTCGCCCCCGACGCCGGCTACCTGGCATTCGGCTTGTTCTTCCTCTATCTGCACCTGCTGCCCCGGCCGTGGAGTCTGGTGGCCGTCGCGGCGTCGACCGCGATCGCGGTGCTGGGCTTCGGCGCGCACCGCGGCTGGTCGGTGGCCGGGGTGATCGGCCCGATCTTCGGCGCGGCGGTGGCGGTCGGCATCGGCCTGGGTTATCAGGCGCTGTTTCGCGAGTCGGCGCAACGGCAGCGCCTGATCGACGAATTGCTCAGCACCCGAGCCACTCTCGCGGAGCGGGAACGCACCGCGGGCAAGCTGGCCGAGCGGGAGCGGCTGGCCAAGGAGATCCACGACACGGTCGCCCAGGGGCTGAGCAGTATCCAATTGCTCCTGCATGCCGCTGAGCAGTCGGCACCGGAACACCCTGCGCTGCAACAGATCGTCCTGGCGCGCGAGACCGCGGCCGAGAATCTCGCCGAAACCCGAAGGCTGATAGCTGAATTGGCGCCCGCCGCGTTGGAGGGCCAGTCGCTTGCCCAGGCCTTGGAGCGAATCTGCCTGCGCGCCAACACCCCGGTCCGCACCGCGCAACTGGTGGTGGAGGGCACCCCCGAGCGGCTGCCGATGCCGATCGAGGCGGCCCTGGTGCGGATCGCGCAGGGCGCGGTCGCGAACGTGGTGCGCCACGCCGACGCGGCCCGGCTGCGCCTGACGCTGACCTACGCCGACGCGCAGGTCCTGCTCGACGTCGTGGACGACGGGGTCGGCATCGCCGCCGACGTGCTCGCCCGCCCGCCGTCGGGTTCCTTCGGCCTGGCCGCTATGCGTTCGCGCGTGGAGCAGCAGGGCGGCACGATGGCGGTGGAGTCGGAGCCGGGGCACACCGCGGTGACCGTCGCCTTTCCGCTCTGGGAGGACCGGCCATGATCCGTCTGCTGCTGGCCGACGATCACGCGATCGTGCGCGCGGGCCTGCGCGCGCTGCTGGACGGCGGCGACGATCTCACCGTCGTCGGCGACGTGTCGACCGCCGAGGCGGCCGTCGCCTTCTGCGCGACCACCGCGGTGGATCTGGTGCTGATGGACCTGAGCTTCGGCCCGGGCCGTTCCGGCGCGGACGCCACCGCGGAACTGCGCGCACTCCCGCAGCCGCCGAATGTCCTCGTGGTCACCAACTATGACACCGACGCCGATATCCTCGGCGCCATCGAGGCGGGCGCCTGCGGGTACATCCTGAAGGACACGCCGCCGGCCGAACTGCTCGCCGCCGTGCGCGCGGCCGCCGCGGGGGAGAGCGTGCTGTCGCCCGCGGTCGCGTCGAAGCTCATGACCAGGGTGCGCCGCGCCGACACCACACTGAGCCCGCGCGAGATCGAGGTGCTGCGCCTGGTCGCCGACGGCCGCTCCAACCGCGAGATCGCGAAGGAACTGTTCCTGAGCGAGACCACCGTCAAATCCCATCTGGTGCATATCTACGCGAAGCTCGGTGTGCGCTCGCGGACCTCGGCCGTGGCGCGAGCCCGGGAACAAGGGGCGATCTGATCCGGCGGCGGTCGGCAACATGCGCGCCGCGGTGCGCGGTGCCCGGTGCGGTCTGGTCATAGGCTGAGCCCATGGCATCACTTTCCGATCCTGAGGTGCGCGAGTTCCTGCAGCACGGCACGCGGACGGGCAAGGTGGCCTTCGTCGCCGCCGACGGCAGCCCGATGGTGACACCGGTCTGGTTCGTGCTCGAGGGCGACGAACTGGTCTTCAATACCGGCAAGACGACGAGCAAGGGCAAGGCGTTCCTGCGGGACGGCCGGGTCGCCGTGGTCGTCGACGGCGAGGCGCCGCCGTATCCGTCGGTGCAGTTGCGTGGATTCGTCACGCTCTCCGAAGACCCGGACGAACTGCTGCGCACCGCCACCGAGATCGGCGGCCGGTACATGGGTGCGGACCGGGCCGAGGAGTTCGGCAAGCGCAACGGCGTGCCGGGCGAACTCGTCGTCCGGTTGCGACCGAGCAAGGTGATCGCCCACTTCAACGCGACGGCCTGACCCGCTGACGTCCCCGCTCGGGCCCACGGTCACCTGCCTAAACTCACCGGCATGACCGTGCACTTCATCGGGGCCGGGCCGGGCGCGGCCGATCTGCTCACCGTGCGCGCGGTCGGCCTGCTGCGCGCCGCGCCGGTGTGTCTTTACGCGGGCACCTACCTGGACCCGGAAGTGCTGGCCCACTGCGCACCCGACGCGGAACTGATCGACACCCAGCGGCTGGACCTCGACCAGATCACCGCGCACCTGGCGCGGGCGAACGATGCCGGCAAGGACGTGGCGCGGCTGTGCTCGGGCGACCCGTCGCTCTACTCGGCGCTGACCGAGCAGACCCGGCGCCTCGACGAACTCGGTATCGCCTGGGACGTCACGCCCGGTGTCCCCGCCTACGCCGCCGCGGCGGCCCTGCTCGGCACCGAACTCACGGTCCCCGAGATGGTCCAGTCGGTGGTGCTCACCCGCGCCCGGGCCCGGTCGACCGCGATGCCCGCCACCGAGGCGCTGTCCGGGTTCGCCGCCACGGGCGCCACCCTCGTGCTGCACCTTGCCATCACCCGGATTCGCGAACTGGCCGCGGAGCTGGCCGGCGAGTACGGCGCGGACTGCCCGGTCGCGGTGGTCTACCGCGCCAGCCAGCCGGAGCAGCAGGTGCTGCGCGGCACCCTCGCCGATATCGCCGATCAGGTGGCGGCGGCGGGGCTGCGGCAGGCCGCGGTGATCCTGGTCGGGCGTGCGCTGTCGGCGACGCTGTCGTGTGCGCAATCCCACCTCTACGACCCGGCGCGGATCCGTCAGAGCTGACCCGCCGCGACCCGGTCGTGACCCGTCGCGCAGGATGTGAGGACCACAACACGAGGTACTCGGATCGGCCGCAACGGCGCTGCCTGTGATCATGTTCGTCGGCTATGGCGGTTGGTTGGTTCGGTGCGCGTGACGACGGTAGATTGGATCGGTGATCTGCAGCGAGATTGCCGGCGGTGCCGGTGGGTGGGTAAAGGACGCGGTCGCGCCTATGTAACAAGGTCACCCTGGCCGACAGATAGTGCCAATGAGCTTTTTTGCCTGATTGATATGAGAACTGAACCCCGAGACACGGGCGCCACGCTGGGATAGGTGTGCGTCCTGTCCGGGTGTCGTCGGGGAGCGCTTGCGTGGTGTTCCGGAAGCGAGGTTACGGTTGGACCGGCAGGATTTCGGCGGAAACGGCGAAGCTGGTGGCGAACGGGTCCAGGCTGGTTCGGCCGAGTACTTCCCGCTGTCCCCGGCGCAGCTGGGTATCTGGTATGCCCAGCACGTCGACCCGCAGGTGCCGATCAACATCGCCCAGTACGTCGATCTGCACGGCGTGCTCGATCTGGAGGTGTTGCGCGAAGCGCTGATCATCGCCTCGACCGAGCTGGAGTCCGGCTTCCTGCGCATCGTCGAACGTGACGGTCAGCCGTATCAGTGGGTCGACCACAGCATCCCGGACCACGACAAGGTCTACTACGTAGATCTGCGGGACGAGGAAGATCCGGCCGCCGCCGCGATGGCGTGGATGCGGGCCGAGTACAGCAGCCCGGTGAACCTCACCGAGGACCGGTTGATGCGCATCGCCGGCCTGCAACTGGCCGACGATCACTGGTACTGGTACCTGCGCGCGCACCACATTTCGCTCGACGGCTTCGCCGCCATGACCAACGTGAACCGCATCGCCGAGGTCTACACGGCGATGGTGAACGGCGACGAGATCAAGCCGGCCAAGGCCACCGATCTGCGCACCCTCTACGACCAGGAAATGGCGTACCGGGACAGCACCCGGTTCGTCTCGGACAAGGAGTACTGGGCCGAGAAGGTCAAGGGCCTGGAGGAGGGCACCAGCCTGGTCGGCCGCTCGGCCGAGCCCGCGGCGATCAACGGCATCGCCAGCGCGTTGCTCTCGGACGAGCAGACCGCGCTGTTCGAAGCCGCTGCGGCACGCCATGACTCGATGCCCGCGGGCCTGTTGCTCGCCGGTTTCGCCACCTATCTCGCGCAGTGGACCGGCTCCGAGGACGTCATCCTGAGCCTGCCGGTGACCGCGCGCACCACCGCCGCGATGCGGCGTTCCGGCGGTGTGTCGTCCAACATCGTGCCGCTGCGGCTGCGGGTGGGCCACGACACCACCGTCGCCGACCTGCTGCAGCAGGTGGCCGTGACGGTGGCGGGCACGCTGCGCCATCAGCGGTACCGGCACGAGGACATTCGCCGTGATTCGGCGGGCGACGGTGTGGTGACCACGGAATTCTTCGGTCCGTGGGTCAACATCATGCTGTTCCAGGACCAGATCCGGATGGGCTCGATGGTCGGCACCATGAGTGTGCTGTCCACCGGCAGCATCGAGGATCTCGGCGTCAACTTCTACCAGTCCGAGGCGGGCGCCCGCGCGCGGATCGACTTCGAGACCAACCCGAACCTCTACACCGAAACTGAAGCGCGCCGCCATCATTCGCGGTTCCTCGAGTTCTTCGAGCGGTTCCTCGCCGCCGCGGCCGACACCCCGGTGTGGTCGCTGGTGTCGACCACCGACGACGAGCGGCAGTTGACCCTCGTCGAGTGGAACGACGCCGAGCAGCAGGTGCCCGACACCACGCTGGCCGCGCTGCTCGATGCGCAGATGCCGGTGGCGCCGGACGACATCGCACTCGATTTCGAGGGCGCCACCCTGACCTACGCCGAGTTCGACGCGCGGGTCAACCGTTTGGCGCGCTTCCTGATCGCCGATGGTGTCGGCCCGGAATCCCTTGTCGCGCTGGGTATGCGCCGCTCGCTGGAGCTGGTCGTCGGCATGCACGCGGTGCTGAAGGCCGGTGGCGCGTACGTGCCGATCGATCCGGACCATCCGGCCGATCGCACCGCCTACATCCTCGACAGCGCGGCACCGGTCTGCGTGCTGACGCTGACCGCCGACGAACTCGAGTTACCGGACTCGGTGCGGCAGGTGCCGATCGACACCCTCGATGTGTCCGCGTATTCGGCCGCGCCGATCACCGACGCGGAGCGGCTCGCTCCGCTGCGGCCCGGCAACACCGCCTACGTCATCTACACCTCGGGCTCGACCGGTCGCCCCAAGGGCGTCGCGGTCACCCATCACGCGATCGTCAACCAGCAGCTGTGGATGCTCGACGAGTACCGGCTGACCGCGGACGACGTGTACCTGCAGAAGACCGCCACCACCTTCGACGTGTCGCTGTGGGGCTACTTCCTGCCGCTGCTGGTCGGCGCGAAGCTGGTGATCGCGAGCCCGGACGGGCATCGTGACCCGCTCTACGTCGCGGACATGATCGAGCGGCACGGCGTCACCGTGACCGACTTCGTGCCGTCCATGCTCACCGTGTTCGTCGCGCACGCGACCGCGGCGCAATGCGCCACGCTGCGTGCGGTTTTCGTGATCGGCGAGGTACTGCCGCCGGAGACCGCCGCGGGCTTCCGCGCGATCACCCACGCCGGTCTGCACAACCTGTACGGCCCGACCGAGGCCGCGGTCTCGGTGACCTACTGGGAGGCGACCGCCGCCGACACGGTGACCGTGCCGATCGGTATCCCGGAGTGGAATGTCGCTGTCTACGTACTGGATTCGCGGCTGCGCCCGGCTGCCATCGGCGCGCCGGGCGAGCTGTACCTGGGCGGGCGTCAGCTCGCGCGCGGGTACCGCGGCCGCCCGGACCTGACCTCGGACCGCTTCGTCGCCAACCCGTTCTCGGCCACCGGCGAGCGCATGTACCGCACCGGTGACCTGGTGCGCTGGAACGACGCGGGCACGCTGGAATACATCGGCCGCACCGACTTCCAGGTGAAGTTCCGTGGCCAGCGCATCGAACTCGGCGAGATCGAAACCGATCTGCTCGCGCATCCCGCGGTGAGCCAGGCCGTCGTGCTGGTGATGGACACCGCCACCGGTCAGCAGCTGGTCGCGTATGTCGTTCCCGCGCCGGGACATTCGATCGATCCGGTCGAGCTGACCAGGTTCGCGGGCGAGAAGCTGCCCAGTTACATGGTGCCCGCCTCGATCATGGTGCTGGCCGCCTTCCCGCTCAACACCAGCGGCAAGCTGGACCGTAAAGCGTTGCCGGAGCCGGTGTTCAGCGCCGACGCGGCCGACTTCCGGGCCCCGCGCACCCAGGCCGAGCAGATCGTCGCGGGCATCTTCGCCGACGTGCTCAGCCAGCAGCGCATCGGCATCGACGACAACTTCTTCGACCTGGGCGGCAACTCGCTGGTCGCGACCCAGGTGGTGTCGCGGATCGGCGCGGCGTTCGGCACCCAGCTCGGGGTGCGGGCGCTGTTCGAGACCCCGACCGTCGCCGGTATCGCGCTGCGCATGGAGAACGCGTCCCCGACCGAGGGGGCACGCCCGCCGCTGGTCGCGCAGCAGCTGCCCGACCGGGTGCCGCTGTCGCTGGCGCAGCAGCGGATGTGGTTCATCAACCAGTTCGACTCGACCGTGCCGGCTTACAACCTGCCGTTCGTGGTCCGGTTGCGCGGTCAGGTCGATCTGGACGCGCTGCATGCCGCGCTGACCGATGTGCTGGACCGTCAGCAGTCGCTGCGCACGATCTTCCCCGAGTCCGGCGACGGCGGCTACCAGCAGGTGCTGCCGGTCGACCAGGTCGATCTCGGCATCGCGATCGAGCCGATCGACGAAGCCGAATTGCACGGTGCGCTCACCGGATTCGCCGCCACCGGCTTCGATGTCTCGCGCGAGCTGCCGATCCGGGTGCGGGTGTACGCGGTGACCGGCGGCCGCGAGAACGGGGCCGCGGACTACGCGGTCGCGTTCGTGGTGCACCACATCGCCGCCGACGGTTTCTCGTTCGGTCCGCTCGCACGCGATATCGCCGCCGCCTACCTGGCGCGTTCGGCCGGGCAGGCACCGAGTTGGGCGCCGCTGCCGGTGCAGTACCAGGACTTCAGCGTTTGGCAACGCGAGCTGCTCGGCGCCGAATCCGATCCCGGCTCCATGGCCTCGCGTGAAATCGCCTACTGGCGCCGGGCTTTGGCCGGTCTGCCGGATCAGCTGGATCTGCCGACCGACCGTCCCCGTCCGCCGGTGCAGAGCTTCACCGGTGGCCGGGTCGGCTTCCAGATCGATGCCGAACTGCACCAGCGCCTTTCGGCGTTGGCGCGGGCGCAGGGCGTCAGCCTGTTCATGGTCATGCACGCCTCGCTGGCGGTGCTGCTGGCCCGGTTGTCGGGCACCACCGACATCGCGATCGGCACGCCGGTCGCCGGGCGCGGCGAGCAGGCGCTCGACGACCTGATCGGCATGTTCGTCAACACCCTCGTGCTGCGTTCGGAGGTCGACGGCGCCGAGCCGTTCACCGAGTTCCTCGGCCGCACGCGCGAAACCGACCTGGCCGCTTTCGCTTTCGCGGATGTGCCGTTCGAGCGGTTGGTCGAGGTGCTGAACCCGACCCGCTCGCAGGCGCGCCATCCGCTGTTCCAGGTGATGCTCTCGTTCCAGGAAATGTCGCACGCGACACTGGAACTGCCCGGACTCTCGGTCACCGCCGACGAGCTCGAGGTCGACATCGCCAAGTTCGACCTGCAGTGGACCGTCACCGAAGAGCGTGGCGCGAACGGCGAACCCGCGGGCATGGCGGCCGTGGTGTCCTTTGCCACCGATCTGTTCGATGCCGCGACGGTCACCGAGTTCGGCCGCCGCTACCTGCGGGTGCTCGAGGCTGCCGTCGCCGCGCCGGAGACCGCGGTGCGCGATATCGAGATCCTCGACGACGCCGAGCGCGCCACCGTGCTCACCGATTGGAACCGGACCGCGCGCGAACTGCCCGCGGCCACCGTGCTCGACCTGTTCGAGGAGCAGGTGCGGCAGCGGCCGCGCGACGTCGCCGTCGTGTTCGACGGCGGCACCCGCAGCGCCGGTGAGTTCGGCCCGCAGGTCGAGCTTTCCTACGCCGAGTTCTCGGCGCGGGTGAATCGCTTGGCGCGCAAGCTGATCGCCGAGGGCGTCGGCTCGGAGTCGTTGGTCGCGGTCGGCATCCGCCGTTCGGTGGACATGCTGATCGCCATCTATGCCACCATGACCGCGGGCGGCGGCTACGTGCCGATCGACCCCGATCATCCGGCCGAGCGCACCGAGTATGTGCTGGCCAACTCGGCACCGGTGTGCGTGCTGACCACCCTGTCCGACGACGTGCGCGCCGAGGGCTGCCCGGTGCTCGCACTGGACACCTTGGATCTGAGCGAGTTCAGCGACGCGCCGATCACCGACGCGGAGCGCCGCGCGCCGCTGCGTCCGACCAACGCCGCGTACGTGCTCTACACGTCCGGGTCCACCGGCCGGCCCAAGGGCGTGGCGGTGAGCCATGCCAGCGTGCTCAACCAGATCGCCTGGATCACCGGCGAATACCGCATCGGCCCCGCCGATGTGATCCTGCAGAAGACCCCGGTCACCTTCGACGTATCGGTGTGGGAGCTGTTCGGCACGCTTGCCGTCGGCGCCCGGATGCTCATCGCCGCGCCGGACGGTCACCGCGACCCGATGTACCTCTCCGAGATCATCGGCCGCCACCAGGTGACCATGACCTCGTTCGTGCCGTCGATGCTCTCGGTGTTCGCCGGTGCCGCCTCGACCGCCGAATGTGCTTCGCTGCGTGCGGTTCTCGTCGCCGGTGAAGCCCTGCCCCCGGCCACGGTCACCGCGTTCCGGCAGTTCTCCACCGCCGCGATGCACAACCTGTACGGCCCCACCGAGTTCACCGTGCACGCCACCGCCTGGCACCTCAACGAGGTCGCCCCGGCTTCGGTGCCGATCGGCCGCCCGGTGTGGAACGCCCAGACCTATGTGCTCGACGACGGCCTGGCGCCGGTGCCCGTCGGTGTGCCGGGCGAGCTGTACCTCGGCGGTGCGCAGGTGGCGCGCGGCTACCACGGCCGCCCCGACCTGAGCGCGGAACGTTTCGTCGCGGACCCCTTCGGGCCGCCCGGTGCGCGCCTCTACCGCACCGGCGACCTGGTCCGCTGGGTCGAGCCGCGGGATCCGGAGGTCGGCGGCGCCGGCGTGCTGGAGTACATCGGTCGCACCGACTTCCAGGTGAAGTTCCGCGGGCAGCGCATCGAACTCGGCGAGATCGAGGCCGCGCTGCTCGACCACCCGGCCGTCGGGCAGGCGGTCGTGCTCGTGATGGACACCGTCGCGGGCGACCAGCTGGTCGCCTACGTGGTGACGCCCGCGGGCCCGGTCGATATCGACAACATCAAGAACGCGCTGCACCGCACGCTGCCCGCCTACATGGTGCCCTCGGCGATCGTGGTGCTGGAAGCGTTGCCGCTCAACCCCTCCGGCAAGCTCGATCGCAAGGCTTTGCCCGCCCCGGTCTTCGAGGTGCGCGAATTCCGCGCTCCGACCACGCCGATCGAAGAGATCGTCGCGCAGATCTTCGGCGAGGTGCTCGGCATCAACCGGGTCGGCGTCGACGACGACTTCTTCGAGCTGGGCGGCAACTCGCTGATCGCGACCCAGGTCGCTTCCCGCCTCGGCATCGCGCTCGACACCAGGGTGCCGGTGCGCATGCTGTTCGAGGCGTCCACCGTCGCCGCGCTCGCGGCCCGGGTGGAGTCGCACGCCGGCGACGGCGCGCGTAAGGCGCTGGTCGCCCGGGTGCGCCCGGAGGAGGTGCCGCTGTCGCTGGCCCAGCAGCGGATGTGGTTCCTCAACCGGTTCGACACCGAGTCGGCGGTCAACAACATCCCGGTCGCCATCCGGCTCTCCGGTGATCTCGATGTGGCAGCGCTGCAGGTCGCGGTCATCGACGTGATCGACCGGCACGAGTCGCTGCGCACCGTGTTCCCGGAGACCAAGACCGGGCCGGTGCAGGTGGTGCTGGACGCGGCGCAGATCGTGCCCGACCTGACCCCGGTGCCGGTCACCGACCACAACCTGATCGACCACCTGGTCGAGCTGGCCTCCATGGCCTTCGACGTGACCAACGAAGTGCCGTTGCACGCAAGGCTTTTCGAGATCAGCGAAACCGAGTACGTGCTCGGCATGGTGGTGCACCACATCTCCGCGGACGGCTGGTCGATGGGCCCGCTGGCCCGCGACGTCATGGTGGCCTACGCGGCGCGCACCTCGTGGGAGGCCCCGGCCTGGTCGGCGCTGCCCGTGCAGTACGCGGACTACGCGCTGTGGCAGCGCGAGGTGCTCGGTTCCGAGGACGACCCGAGTTCGTTGATCGCCAACCAGATTCGGTACTGGACGCGTGAACTCGCGGATCTGCCGGACGAATTGGTGCTGCCTTCGGATCGGCCGCGCCCGGCCGCCGCCTCGTATCGTGGCGGCACGTATCCGTTCGTGATCTCCGGTGAGACCCAGCGTGCGCTGGTCGATCTGGGCCGCAGGCACAATGCCTCGCTGTTCATGGTCATGCACAGCGCGCTGGCCGTGCTGCTGGCCCGGGCCAGTGGCACCGGCGACATCGCGATCGGCACGCCGGTGGCGGGCCGCGGCGAGGCCGCGCTGGACGATCTGATCGGCATGTTCGTCAACACGCTCGTGCTGCGCACCCAGGTGAACGGCGCGGCGAGCTTCGCGGACCTGCTCGCGCACGCCCGCGAGACCGATCTGCACGCCTTCGCGCATGCCGACGTGCCGTTCGAGCGGCTGGTCGAGGTGCTCAACCCGGCGCGTTCGCAGGCCCGGCACCCGCTGTTCCAGGTGATGCTGACCTTCCAGAACACCCGGCAGGCCAGCTTGGAGCTGCCCGGTCTCTCGGTCAACGGCATCGACTACGACGCCCGCCTCGCCAAGTTCGACCTGCAGCTCACCCTGCAGGAGACCACGAACGAACTCGGCGAGGCGGCCGGTATGTCGGCCGAGTTCTCCTACGCCCTGGACCTTTTCGACGAGGCGACGGTCGCCGCGTTCGCACGGCGACTGGACCGCGTGCTCGCCGCCGTCACCGCGGACCCGCACGTCGCGATCGGCGATATCGACCTGCTCGCGCCCGAGGAACACGCGCAGGTGCTGGTCGATTGGAACGACACCGCCCAGGCGGTGCCCGCCGAGACGCTGGTCTCGCTGTTCGACGCGCAGGCGGCGGCGACGCCGGACGCGGTGGCCCTGGTCTTCGACGAGGAACGGCTCACCTATCGCGAGTTGCAGGTGCGGGCCAACCGGATCGCACGCCAGCTGATCAAGGCCGGTGTCGGACCGGAATCGCTTGTCGCACTGTCGATCCGGCGCTCCAACGAACTGGTAGTCGCGATGTACGCGGTGCTGCAGACGGGTGCGGCGTACGTGCCGCTCGACCCGGATCAGCCCGCCGACCGGATCAACCACATCGTGGACACCGCGCGGCCGCGGATGATCCTCTACCGCTCTGCCGACGGCTTCGGCATCGACCTGCAGCGCGAGGTCCCGGTCATCGCGATCGAGGGCATCGAGGGTGTGCCCGGTATGGCCGCGTCGAGCGGCGCGCCGATCACCGACGCGGAACGTACCCGGGCGCTGCGGCCGCAGAACACCGCCTACGTGATCTTCACCTCCGGCTCGACCGGTCGTCCGAAGGGTGTGGCGGTCAGTCACGCCGCGATCGTCAACCGGCTGCTGTGGATGCAGCACGAGTACCCGATCGGTCCCGACGACGCGGTGCTGCAGAAGACGCCCGCCACCTTCGACGTCTCGGTCTGGGAGTTCTTCTGGCCGTTGCAGACCGGTGCGCGCTTGGTCGTCGCGAAGCCGGACGGCCACCGCGACCCGGTGTATCTCGCGCAGATCATCGCCGAACAGGGCATCAGCACGGCGCATTTCGTGCCGTCGATGCTGTCGGTGTTCGTGTCCACCCTCGGCAACGAGAGCGGCGACGCGGACGGCTACCCCTCGTCGCGGCTGCGGCAGGTGTTCGCCTCCGGTGAGGCGCTGCCCGCGCCGACCGCGGCGCGGCTGCGCGAGCTGACCGGTGCGCGCCTGCACAACCTCTACGGTCCCACCGAGGCCGCCGTCGACGTCACGTATCACGAAGTGACGCAGGCGGATACGGTCTCCGTCCCGATCGGGCGCCCGGTGTGGAACACCCGGGTGTTCGTGCTCGACGCCCGGTTGCATCCGGTCGCACCGGGTGTCGCGGGTGAGCTCTATCTCGCGGGCGATCAGCTCGCGGTGGGCTACCTCGGCCGCCCGGACCTGACCTCGGATCGGTTCGTGGCCAATCCGTACGGCACCGCGGGCGCGCGCATGTACCGCACCGGCGACCTGGTCACCTGGACCGCCGACGGCGAACTGGAATACCTGGGCCGCACCGACTTCCAGGTGAAGCTGCGCGGTCTGCGCATCGAACTGGGCGATATCGAGGCCGCGCTGCTGGCCCAGCCCGGCGTCGCACAGTCGGTCGTGGTGGTGCGTGCCGACGCGCACGCCGGTGACCAACTGGTGGGTTACGTTGTCGCCGCGGCGGATACGGTGCTCGACACCGATGCGATCAAGGTGGCGCTGGGCGGGCTGCTGCCCGGCTACATGGTGCCCGCCGCGATCGTGGTGCTCGACACGTTCCCGGTGAACGCCAGCGGCAAGCTCGATCGCAAGCTGCTGCCCGCTCCGGTGTTCGAGGCCAAGCAGTTCCGCGCACCCGCCACCCCGATCGAGGAGATCGTGGCGGAGGTCTTCGCCGAGTTGCTCGGCGTGCCGCGGGTCGGCGTGGACGACGATTTCTTCGAACTCGGCGGCAACTCGCTGGTCGCCACCCAGGTGGTCGCGCGGCTGAGCGCGGCGCTGGACACCGAGGTCGGGGTGCGCGCGCTGTTCGAGGCGCCCACCGTGGCCGCGCTGGCCGCGCGGGTCGAATCGCGCGCGGGCAGCGGTGCCCGGCAGGCGCTGACGGCGCAGGTGCGGCCCGAGCTCCCGCCGCTGTCGCTGGCCCAGCAGCGGATGTGGTTCCTCAACCGCTTCGACGCGGACTCGGCCGCCAACAACATCCCGGCCGCGGTGCGGCTGGAGGGCGCGCTGGATCTGGACGCGTTGCGCGGTGCGATCGCCGATGTGGTCGCGCGGCACGAATCGCTGCGCACCATCTACCCGTCCCAGGACGGGGTCGCCTATCAGCGGGTGCTGCCCGCGACCCGGGCGATCCCGGATCTCGAGGTCTTCCCGGTCGCCGAGGGCCAATTGCTCGGTGCCATGTACGAATTCGTCGAGCGCGGCTTCGACGTGACCGCCGAGCCGCCGGTGCGGCTGCGGGCCTACCAGCTCGCCTCCGGCACCCAGGACCGCGGCGAACAGGGCGCCGGCACGGCGGACTACGTGCTCGTCGTCGTGGTGCATCACATTGCCGCGGACGGTTTCTCGATGCGGCCGCTGGTCCGCGACCTGATGACCGCCTATGTGGCGCGCACCTCGGCGTCGGAGCCGGGCTGGCCGCCGCTCGCGGTCCAGTACGTGGATTTCGCGCTGTGGCAACGGGAAACACTCGGTTCCGAGGACGACCCGACCTCGCTGATCTCCGAACAGCTCGACTACTGGCGCGGCGCGCTGGCCGGGCTGCCCGACGAACTGCGGCTGGCCGGACGGCCGCGTCCCGCGGTCGCGTCGTATCAGGCCGGGACGCACCGCTTCCGGGTGCCCGGCGCGCTGATCGAGGAGCTGAACCGGGTCGCGCACGAGCACGGCACCACGCTGTTCATGGTGGTGCACAGCGCTTTCGCGGCGCTGCTGGCCCGCCTATCCGGTTCCGGCGACATCGCCGTCGGCATCCCGGTGGCCGGCCGTGGCGAGCAGGCCCTCGACGACCTGGTCGGCATGTTCGTCAACACCCTGGTGCTGCGCGCGCAGGTGGATACCGACGCGCCCTTCGCCGAATTGCTGGCGCAGGTGCGCGAGCGCGACCTGCAAGCCTTCGCGCACGCGGACGTGCCGTTCGAGCGGCTGGTCGAGGTGCTCAACCCGGCCCGTTCGCAGGCGCGGCATCCGCTGTTCCAGGTGATGCTGTCGTTCCAGAACCTGGGGCGCGCGTCGCTGGAGCTGCCCGGTCTGACCGTGTCCGAACTGGGCATCGACCAGCCGACCGCGAAGTTCGACCTGCAGCTGACGTTGAGCGAGGTCCAGGGCGCCGAGGCGGCCATGGACGCCGAACTCCTCTACGCCACCGACCTTTTCGACGGCGTGTTCGCGAACACCTTCGCCGAGCGCTTCCTGCGGGTACTCGGCGGTGTCGCGGCCGAACCGACCGCGGCGGTGGGCGATATCGAGCTGCTGGACGCGGCCGAACGCGCGCTGGTGGTCGAGCAGTGGAACGACACCGAATTCCCGGTGGACGCGGCGCTGACCTCGCCGGTCGGCGACGCCGCCGCGACGCTGGTCTCGCTGTTCGAAGCCCAGGTCGCGCGGGCGCCCGAAGCAGACGCCGTCACCTTCGAGGGGACAAGTCTGTCCTACGCCGAGTTCGCCAGCCGGGTGCACCGCCTGGCGCGCTGGCTCAAGCAGAACGGCGTCGGCCCGGAATCGTATGTGGCCCTTGGCATGCGCCGGTCCATCGATCTCGTCGTCGGCATGTACGCGGTGAACGCGGCGGGCGGTGCGTACGTGCCGCTGGACCCGGATCATCCGGCCGAGCGCACCGACTACATCCTGGAGACGGCGCGCCCGGTGTGCGTGCTGACCTCCGGCACCGACCTTGCCACCTCGGCGTCCCGGCAGGTGCGCATCGATCAGCTGGACCTGTCCGAGTTCTCGGACGCGCCGCTGACCGACGCGGACCGGCACAAGCCGCTGCGCCCGGCCAACACCGCCTACGTGATCTTCACCTCGGGTTCGACCGGCCGCCCCAAGGGCGTCGCGGTCTCGCACGCGGCCATCGTCAACCGCCTGGTCTGGATGCACGCCGAATACGGCCTCGCCGCCTACGACGTGGTGTTGCAGAAGACGCCCGCCACCTTCGACGTGTCGGTGTGGGAGTTCTTCTGGCCCTTGCAGGTCGGCGCGCGCCTGGTGGTCGCCAAGCCGGACGGCCATCGCGATCCCGCCTATCTGGCCCGCCTGATCATCGAGGAGCGGGTCACCACGGCGCACTTCGTGCCGTCGATGCTCGCGGTGTTCGTCGCCGAGGAGCGCGCGGCCGAATGTGTCAGCCTGCGTAACGTTTTCGCCTCCGGTGAGGCGTTGCCCGCGGTGACCGCCCAGCGCCTGCGCGCGCTCACCGGCGCCCGGCTGCACAACCTGTACGGCCCGACCGAGGCCGCGGTCGACGTCACCTTCCACGAGGTGACCGAGGCCGACACCAGCTCGGTGCCGATCGGCGCGCCGGTGTTCAACACCCAGGTGTACGTGCTGGATTCGCGCCTGCGGCCGGTTCCGGTCGGCGTGCCCGGCGAGCTGTACCTGGCCGGCGCGCAGTTGGCGCACGGCTATGTGGCCCGCCCGGACCTGACCACCGAGCGGTTCATCGCGAACCCGTTCGGCACCGCCGAGCGCATGTACCGCACCGGCGACCTGGTCTCCTGGACCCCCGACGGTGAGCTGGAGTACCTGGGCCGCACCGACTTCCAGGTGAAGCTGCGCGGTCTGCGGATCGAGCTCGGTGAGATCGAGAACGCGCTCACCGCACTGGAATCCGTCGCGCAGGCGGTGGTGCTGGTGCGGGCCGACGAGCGCACCGGTGACCAGCTGGTCGCCTACCTGGTCGCCGACCCGGACCGCGCGGTCGACGTGGACGAGATCAAGGGTGCGCTCGGTCAGCAGCTGCCCGCGTACATGGTGCCGACCGCCTATGTGGAACTCGACGAGTTCCCGCTGAACCCGTCCGGCAAGCTGGATCGCAAGGCACTGCCCGAACCGACCTTCGCGGCCACGGTGTTCCGCGCCCCGGCGACGCCGGTGCAGGAGATCGTGGCCACGACCTTCGCCGAGGTGCTCGGCGTGGAGCGGGTCGGCCTGGACGACGACTTCTTCGCCCTCGGCGGCAACTCGCTGGTCGCCACCCAGGTGGCGGCGCGCCTGGGCGAAGCGCTGGATACCCAGATCCCGGTGCGCGTGCTGTTCGAGGCCTCGCAGGTCGCCGCGCTCGCCGCGCGCGTGGAATCGGCTGCGGGACAGGGCGGCCGGGCGCCGCTGGTGCCGCAGGAGCGCAGCGCGCTGGTGCCGCTGTCGCTGGCCCAGCAGCGGATGTGGTTCCTCAACCGGTTCGACAACCGCACCGCGGTGAACAACATCCCGGTGGCCATCCGGCTCACCGGCGAGCTCGACCTGGACGCGCTCAACGCCGCCATCGGCGACGTGCTGGCCAGGCACGAGGCGCTGCGCACCGTGTATCCGGAGCTGGAGGGCACCGGCTACCAGCAGATCCTGCCGGTCTCCGAGGTGTCGTTCGCGGTGACGCCGGAACCGGTGACCGCGGACGAATTGCCCGCGCGCATCGTCGAATTGGCGAGCGTGCACTTCGACGTGACCCGCGAGATCTCGTTCCGCGCGAGCCTGCTCGGCCTGGACGAGCGCAATCACGTCGTGGTACTGGTCATGCACCACATCAGCGCCGACGGGTTCTCGCTGCGGCCGCTGCTGCGCGACGTGGTGCTCGCCTACAGCGAGCGCACCCGCGGTGAAACACCCGCCTGGGCGCCGCTGGACGTGCAGTACGCCGACTACGCGCTGTGGCAGCGCGGTGTACTCGGCGCGGAGAGCGATCCGGAATCGGTCGCGGCCGAGCAGATCGCCTACTGGGTCGAGCAGCTGCGTGATCTGCCGGATCAGCTGGAGCTGCCCGCCGACCGCCCGCGCCCGGAGATCGCCTCCAACGCCGGTGGCACACATAGCTTCTCGGTCGATGCCGAGCTGCACACCGCCCTGGCCGAGCTGGCCCGCAAGCGCGGCGTCACGCTGTTCATGGTGGTGCACGCCGCGCTGGCCGCGTGGGCGGGCAGGCTGTCCAACAGCAGCGATATCGCCATCGGCACGCCGATCGCCGGACGCGGGGAGCGCGCGCTCGACGACCTGGTCGGCATGTTCGTGAACACCCTGGTGCTGCGCAGCGCGGTCGATCCGGCCGCGCCGTTCAGCGAGCTGCTCGAGCAGGTGCGCCGCACCGATCTGGCCGCGTTCGCCAACGCCGACGTGCCGTTCGAGCGGTTGGTCGACGTGATCAGCCCGGCGCGCTCGCAGGCGCATCATCCGCTGTTCCAGGTGGCGCTGACCTTCGAGGCCGCCTCGGCGGCCGATATGGGCACCGTGGCACTGCCGGGCCTCGATCTCGACGTGGTCGAATTCGACCCGGGCACCGCGAAGTTCGATGTGCAGCTGACCGTCGGCGAGACCGCGACCGGCGCATTGGCGATGTCCTGGAACTACGCCACCGAACTGTTCGATCCCGAGACGGTGGCCGCGTTCGCCGACCGGCTGGTGCGGGTGCTGCACGCGGTGGCCGACGATCCCGAGATCGCCGTCGGCGATATCGACCTGCTCGGCGAGGCCGAGCGCCTCGACGTGTCGCAGCGCTGGGTGTCCTCCGGCACCGACGGCGGCCTGTTCGCCGCGCCGGGGACCACCCTGGTCACGGTGTTCGACGCGGCGGTCGCCGCGCACCCGAACCGCACGGCGGCCCGCTTCGGGGTCGAGACGCTGACCTATGCCGAGCTGGACCGGCGCGCGAATGTGCTGGCGCGCAGGCTGATCGCGGATGGCGCCGGACCCGAGTCGCTGGTCGCGGTGATCCTGCCGCGTTCGCTCGATCTGGTCGTCGCGCTGGTCGCGGTGGTCAAGACCGGTGCGGGTTATGTGCCGGTCGATCCGACCTACCCGGCCGAGCGCATCGCCTACGTGCTCGAGGATTCGCAGCCGACGAGCGTGATCCTGGATTCCACGGTGCCGGTGACGGTGCCCGCGCACCTGCCGAGCGTGGTGCTCGACGGCTTCGCGGTGGAGACCGGCAACGTCGAGGACGCCGACGACGCGCCGATCACCGACGCCGATCGCAACGCCGCGCTCTCGCCCGATCACGTCGCCTACGTCATCTACACCTCGGGTTCGACCGGACGGCCGAAGGGTGTCGCGGTCGCGCATCGAAATGTGGTGCGGCTGTTCGCCAATACCGATCGCGACTTCGGCTTCGGTCCCGACGACGTGTGGACGCTGTTCCACTCCTACGCCTTCGACTTCTCGGTGTGGGAGCTGTGGGGTCCGCTGCTGTTCGGCGGCACCCTCGTGGTGGTCGACTACTACACCTCGCGCTCGCCCGAGCAGTTCCTGGAACTGCTGCGCGCGGAACGGGTCACGGTGCTCAACCAGACACCGTCGGCGTTCTACCAACTGGCCGAGGCGGATCGCAACGCCGCACCGGACGCCGCGCCGCTCGCCCTGCGCTACGTGGTGTTCGGTGGCGAGGCGCTGGAACTGCGCAGGCTCGCCGACTGGGTGGCGCGCCACGGCGCGGGACCCGACGGCCGCTCGGTGAGTTCGCCCGCCGACGGTCCGCTGCTGGTCAACATGTACGGCATCACCGAGACCACGGTGCACGTCTCCTACCGCGCGCTGGACGCCGCGACCATCGCGGCCGCCTCCGGCAGCGTGGTCGGCCGGGCCATCGCGGGCCTGCGGGTCTACGTGCTCGACAACCGGCTGCGGCCGGTCCCGGTCGGTGTCGCGGGCGAAATGTATGTGGCGGGACCGCAATTGGCCCGCGGCTACCTCGGCCGTCCCGATCTGAGCGCGACCCGGTTCGTGGCGAACCCGCTGGCCGGCGCCGACGCGGCCGGCTCGCGCCTGTACCGCTCCGGTGACCTCGCGCGCTGGAACCGCTTCGGCGAGCTCGAATACCTGGGCCGCGCCGACGATCAGGTGAAGGTCCGCGGCTTCCGCATCGAACTCGGCGAGATCGAGTCCGCGATCCTGGCCCAGCCGGGCATCGCGCAGGCGGCGGTCATCGTGCGCGAGGACCAGCCGGGCGATCAGCGGATCGTGGCCTACGTGGTCGCCGAGCCCGACGCGGTGCCGCAGCTCGACCAGGTGCGCGACGGCGCCGCCGAGCGGCTGCCGTCGTACATGGTGCCCTCGGCGATGGTCCGGCTCGAGTGGATTCCGTTGACGGTCAACGGAAAGCTCGACCGCCGGGCGCTGCCCGCGCCCGCGGTGCAGGCGCGCGCCTTCCGCGCGCCCGTCACCCCGGTGCAGGAGGCCGTGGCCGCGGTGTTCGCCGAGGTGCTCGACCTGCCCCGGGTCGGTGTCGACGACGACTTCTTCGATCTCGGCGGCAACTCGCTCATCGCCACCCGGGTGGTCTCCCGGATCGGCGCCGCGCTCGGCACCACCGTGGCGGTGCGGGCGCTGTTCGAGGCGCCCACCGTGGAAGCCCTTGCGGCGCGGGTGGAATCGCACGCCGACGGCGCCGCGCGCGCCCGTCTGGTGGCCCGGCCCCGGAGCGCCGACGAACTGGTGCCGCTGTCCTTCGCACAGCAGCGCATGTGGTTCTTGAACAAGTACGACACCGCGTCGGCGGCCTACAACCTGCCGGTCGCCATCCGGTTGACCGGCGCGCTGGACGTGGCCGCGTTGCGGCTCGCGGTGGCCGACGTGGTGCGCAGGCACGAGTCGCTGCGCACCCGCTATCCCGAGCACGGCGGCACCCCCGTCCAGGTGATCGTGCCCGCCGAGGAGATCGCGCTCGACCTGCACCCGGTGCCGGTGGATCCGGCCGAGCTGGCCGCGGTGGTGACCGACTTCGTCACCACCGGATTCGATGTGGCCGAACAGGTTCCGCTGCGCACCCGGCTGTACCGGGCCGGTGCGGACGAGCATGTGCTCGTCGTCGTGGTGCACCACATCGCGGCGGACGGCTTCTCGATCGGCCCGCTGACCCGGGACGTGATGATCGCCTACTCGGCCCGCACCCAGGACAGCGCGCCCGGCTGGGCGCCGCTGGCGGTGCAGTACGCCGACTTCGCGGTCTGGCAGCGCGAGGTGCTCGGCGGCGAGGACGATCCGGAATCGCTGATGTCGCGTCAGGTGGCGCATTGGCAGCGCGCGCTCGACGGCGTGCCGGACGAGCTGACCCTGCCCGCCGACCGCCCGCGCCCGGCGATCGCCTCGCTGCGCGGCGCGACGCTGCACCGCGAGCTGCCCGCCGAGCTGGTCGGCGCGCTGGAAGACATTGCGCGCCAACGGGGTGCGTCGCTGTTCATGGTGATGCACAGCGCGCTGGCCGTGCTGCTGTCGCGCCTGTCCGGCACCGACGACATCGCCGTCGGCACCCCGATCGCCGGTCGTGGCGAGCAGGCGCTCGACGACCTGGTCGGCATGTTCGTCAACACCTTGGTGCTGCGCACCGGCGTGGACGCCACCGCCTCGTTCAGCGAGCTGGTGGACCAGGTGCGGCGCACCGACCTGGACGCGTACGGCAACGCCGACGTGCCGTTCGAGCGGCTCGTCGAATTGCTCGCGCCGGAACGTTCGCAGGCCCGCAATCCGCTGTTCCAGGTGATGCTCGCGTTCCAGAACCTGGACCGCACTTCGCTGGAACTGCCGGGCCTTTCGGTCTCCGCGCTCGATCTCGACGAGAGCGTGGCGCGCTTCGACCTGCAGTTCACCCTCGCCGAGATCGGTGAATCCGGTTCGGCGGGCATGGCTTTGGCGCTCACCTACGCCACCGACCTGTTCGACGAGTCGACCGCGGCCGATATCGCCCAGCGCTGGCAGCGGGTGCTCGAGGCCATCGCCGCCGATCCGTCGATCACGGTCGGCGCGATCGACGTGCTCGACCCGGCCGAACGGTCCGGCCTGACCGCCCGTTTCGGCGCGGCCGCCACCCCGGCGCGGACCCTGCCCGACCTGATCGCCGAGGCGGCAGCCCTCGATCCGGCCGCACCCGCGGTCGTGTTCCAGGGGCGCAGTGTGTCCTACGGCGAGCTCGACGAACGCTCGAACCGCCTGGCGCGCTTGCTGATCGAGCGCGGACTCGGCACCGAGGACCTGGTCGCCGTCGCGGTGCCGCGCTCGGACGACTCCTACTTCGCCGAATGGGCCGTGGCCAAGTCCGGCGCCGCGTTCGTGCCGATCGACCCGACCTACCCGGCGGATCGGATCGCGCACATGGTCACCGATTCGGGTTCCCCGGTCGGCCTGACCGTCACGTCGGTGCGCGCGGACCTGCCGGACTCGGTCGAATGGCTGGTGCTCGACGAACTGGACCTGTCCGGCGTCGACGCGGCCGCGATCACCGACGCCGACCGGGTGCGCCCGATCAGCCCGGCGCACCCGGCCTACGTCATCTACACCTCCGGCTCCACCGGCGTGCCCAAGGGCGTCGTGGTCACCCACGCCGGTCTGGCCAACTTCCGGGACGAGCAGAACGCCCGCTACGCGGTCGATTCCGATACGCGTGCACTGCATTTCGCGTCGCCGAGCTTCGACGCCTCGATTCTCGAGTTCCTGCTCGCGATCGGTCGCGGCGGCGCCCTGGTGGTCTGCCCGCCGGGCGTGTACGGCGGCGAGGAGCTTTCCGAGCTGATCCGCGCCGAGCGGGTCACGCACGCGTTCATCACCCCGTCGGTGCTCGCCTCGCTCGATCCGGCGGCGCTGGCCGGCATGCGGGTGATCGTGGCGGGCGGCGAGGCGGTCCCGGCTGATCTGGTCACCAAGTGGGGCGGCGCGGCGGACGGTTCCGGACGTCGCTTCCACAACGGTTACGGTCCGACCGAGACCACGATCATGACCAACATCAGCGACGCGCTGACCCCGGGCGACCGGGTCACCATCGGTGGCCCGACCCGCGGCATGCAGTCGCTGATCCTGGACGCCCAGCTCCGGCCCGTTCCGGTGGGTGTCGCAGGTGAGCTCTATCTGTCGGGCATCCAGCTCGCCCGCGGCTACCACGCGCGGGCCGGGCTTTCGGCGGAGCGGTTCGTGGCGAACCCGTATGTGGCGGGTGCGCGGATGTACCGCACCGGTGACGTGGTGCGCTGGACGCGCACCGGCGAGGTCGAGTATGTCGGCCGTTCCGACTTCCAGGTCAAGGTGCGCGGTTTCCGCATCGAGCTGGGTGAGATCGACGCGGCGCTGGCCGCGCACGAGTCCGTCGACTTCGCGGTCACCCTCGGGCACAAGAATGCCGCCGGAGCTACCTCGCTGGTGTCGTATGTCGTTGCGGCACCGGGCCGTTCGATCGATGTCGCGACGTTGACCGCACACGTCGAGGATCGCCTGCCCGCCTACATGGTGCCGTCGTCGATCATGGTGATCGACCGGGTGCCGCTCACCCCGGTCGGCAAGCTCGACCGAAAGGCCTTGCCGGAGCCGGTGTTCGCGACCGAGGTCGTGTTCCGCGCGCCGCGCACGCCGGTCGAGCAGACCATCGCCGAGGTGTTCGCCGAGGTGCTCGGCGTGGAGCGGGTCGGCGTCGACGATTCGTTCTTCGCTCTGGGCGGCGACAGCATCGTCTCCATCCAGCTGGTCTCGCGGGCCAAGGCCCGCGGCGTGGTGTTCAGCCCGCGGCACGTGTTCGAGCAGCGCACCGTGGCCGGACTGGCCGGGGTCGCCGAGACGGCCGACACCGCGGCCGCGGCGGCCGTCGTGCTCGCCGAGCTGCCCGGCGGCGGGGTCGGCACCATGCCGCTGACCCCGGTCGTGCGCTTCATGGCGGAGCGGCGCGGCTCGTTCGGCCGGTTCAACCAGACGCTCGCGCTGGAGCTGCCGGTCGGCATCGACCGCGCGGGCATCGCCGCGACGGCCGCCGCGGTCATCGACCGCCACGACATGCTGCGCGCGAGCCTGCGCCGCGACGGCGCGGACTGGATCGTCGAAACCGCCGCGCCCGGCACGGTCGACGTGGACGCGCTGATCGATCACACCACCTTCGACGCGGCCGTCGATGACGCGGCACTGCTCGACCTCGCGTCGGCGGCGCTGGATGCCTCGCTGGACCGGCTGGATCCGGCGGCGGGCGTGGTCATCCGGTTCGTGTGGCTGGAGCCGACGGGCGGCGACCGAGCCGGACGACTGATCGTCGTCGGCCATCACCTCGTCGTCGACGGTGTCTCCTGGCGCATCCTGGTGCCGGACTTCGTCGCGGCCTGGGGACAGCGCACCGCGGGGCAGACGCCCGAACTGGTCGCGCCCGCCACCTCCATGCGGGCCTGGGCGCACGCGCTCGAACGCGAAGCCCGCAATCCGCAGCGGGTCGCCGAACTCGAGCACTGGCGTTCGGTGGTCGACGCCGCCGATCCGCTGCTCACCGAGCGGCCGATGGACCCGGCGATCGACACCTCGGGTGTCATCGAGAAGGTTCAGGTCGAGGTGTCCGCGGAGGTCACCAAGGCGCTGCTGACCAAGGTGCCCGCCCTGTTCCACGGCGGCGTGAACGACGGTCTGCTCACCGCGCTGGCGCTGGCGACCGCGAAATGGCGGGCCCGCCGGGCGGGTACCCGCGGCGACGACTCGCTGCTGATCCGCCTGGAAGGCCATGGCCGCGAAGAGGACATCGTGCCCGGGGCGGACCTGTCCCGCACGGTCGGCTGGTTCACCGCGATCTTCCCGGTCCGCTTCGACCTGTCCGGCATCGACATCGATGCCGCGCTGGCCGGTGGGCCCGCGCTCGGCCAGGCCGTCAAGGCGGTCAAGGAGCAGCTGCTCGCGGTGCCGGACAAGGGCGTCGGCTACGGCCTGCTGCGCTACCTGAACCCGGAGACCGCGAGCTCGTTGCCCGCGGAACTGCCGGGCCAGGTGAGCTTCAACTACCTGGGCCGCGTCGTCGAGGGCGACGTGCCCGAGTCGCTGCGCGGCTTCGGCTGGGTGCCCGCCGCCGAACTCGGCGCGCTGGGCGGCGCCTACGACGCGGACATGCCCGCGATGGCGCCGCTGGACGTCAACGCGATCGTGGTCGGCGACAAGCTGACCGCGAACATCGGCTACCCGTCGACCCTGCTGAGCGCCGCGGCCGTGCGCGAGTTCGGCGAGCTGTGGACCACCGCGCTGGAAGCGGTTGCCCGGCACGCCAATTCGACCGGCGCGGGCGGGCACACGCCGTCGGACTTCGCGCTGGTGCGCAGCACCCAGGGCGATATCGACGGCTGGGAGCGTCGTTTCCCGAACCTGGCAGATATCTGGCCGCTCTCGGCGCTGCAGGCCGGTCTGCTGTTCCATGCCAGGCTGGCCGTCGGCTCGGTGGACGTCTACACCGCACAGGCGGTGCTGACGCTCACCGGCCGGGTGGACGCGGCCCGGTTGCGCTCGGCCGCACAGGCGCTGGTGGATCGCTACGAGAACCTGCGTACCGCCTTCGTCACCGATCGCGACGGCAGCCCGGTGCAGGTGGTGCTCGACAGCGTGCGGGTCGCCTGGGCCGAGCACGATCGGATCGAAGCCGGTACGGGCGCCGACATCATCGCGGCGGACCGGACCAAGCGTTTCGACCTGACCGAGCCGCCGCTGATCCGCTTCACGCTGATCCAGGTGGCGCGCGACCGCTGGCAGTTCGTGGTGTCGAACCACCACATCCTGCTCGACGGCTGGTCCATGCCATTGCTCATGCAGGACCTGCTGGTGCTCTACGCCGCCCACGCGGACAGCAACGTGCTGCCCGCGGTGCGCTCCTACCGCAACTTCCTGGAATGGACGGCGCAGCAGGATCATCCGGCCTCGGTCGCGGTGTGGGCGGACGCCCTGCGCGGGGTCAGCGAGCCGACCCTGCTGGCCCGCCCCGACGCCGGCCGTGAGATCACCTCGCTCTCCGGCGAGTACTTCTTCGAGCTGGACGAGCAGGCCACCGCGCGGCTCACCACGCTGGCCGCTGCGCTCGGCGTCACGCCGAACACGGTGCTGCAGACCGCGTGGGGCATCCTGGTCGGCCGGATGACCGGCCGCGACGACGTGCTGTTCGGCACCACGGTGTCCGGCCGCCCGGCCGGGCTGACCGGGGTGGAATCGATGGTCGGCCTGTTCATCAACACCGTGCCGGTGCGGGTGCGCTTCGACCCGGCCGAGTCCGCGCAGCAGCTGCTGACCAGGACGCAGGGCGAGCAGGCGGACCTGCTCGATCACCACTACGTCGGCCTCGCGGACATCCAGTCCGCCGCGGGCATCGGCGGATTGTTCGACACCCTGGTGGTTTTCGAGTCCTACCCGGTCGACGCCGACGGCATCCGGGAGCAGGCCGCCGATATCGACGGCATGGCCGTGATCGGACTCGACGCGGCCGACGCGACGCACTACCCGCTGACCCTCATCGCGCAGCTGGACTCGAAGCTGCGGGTGCGTGCCGGGTATCTGCGCGATCTGTTCGACGAGCAGACCGTGCGCCGCATCGCCGATCGCCTGCTCCGGGTGCTGACCGCGATCACCACCGAACCCGCTGTGCCCGTTGGCGATATCGAGCTGCTCGACAACGTCGAACGTCAGCTCGTGGTGGCCGGCTGGAACGACACCGCGCACCCGGTGGACGCGGACGCGACGCTGGTCTCGATGTTCTACGCGCAGGCCGAACGGACGCCCGAGGCGACCGCGCTCACGTTCGAGGGGACAAGTCTGTCCTACGAGGAGTTCGCGAGCCGGGTCAATCAACTGGCCCGCTGGCTGATCGCCCGCGGCGTCGGCGCGGAATCGTATGTGGCGCTGGGCATGCGACGCTCGGTCGATCTGGTCGTCGGCATGTACGCCGTCGCGGTGGCCGGTGGCGCGTATGTGCCGCTGGACCCGGATCACCCGGCCGAGCGCACGGAATACATTCTGGCGACGGCCGATCCGGTCTGCGTGCTCACCTCCGGTAGCGATCTGGAGATCGATACCGCACAGGTGCGCATCGACCTGCTCGATCTGAGCGGGCTGTCCGAGGATCCGGTCACCGACGCGGATCGCTGGTCGCCGCTGCGGCCGTCGAACACCGCGTACGTGATCTTCACCTCGGGTTCCACCGGCCGCCCCAAGGGCGTCGGCGTCGCGCACGCCGCGATCGTGAACCGCCTGGTGTGGATGCAGACCGCCTACCAGCTGAACACCGCCGACGCGGTGCTGCAGAAGACGCCCGCCACCTTCGACGTGTCGGTGTGGGAGTTCTTCTGGCCCTTGCAGATCGGCGCGCGCCTGGTGGTCGCCAAGCCCGACGGGCATCGGGATCCGGCCTACCTGGCCGAGGTGATCAGCGCCGAGCGGATCACCGTCACCCACTTCGTGCCGTCGATGCTCGCGGTGTTCGTCGCGGACGGGGCCGCGGCGCGGTGCGATTCGCTGCGCCTGGTGTTCGCCTCCGGTGAGGCGCTGCCGCCCAAGCCCGCCCACCGTCTGCGCGAGCTGACCGGTGCGGCGCTGCACAACCTGTACGGCCCGACCGAGGCCGCGGTCGACGTCACCTACCACGAGGTGATCGACACCGATACCGACACCGTCCCGATCGGCGCACCGGTCTTCAACACCCAGGTGTACGTGCTGGATTCGCGGCTGCGGCCGGTTCCGGTGGGTGTCGCGGGTGAGCTCTATCTCGCGGGCACCCAGCTGGCGCGCGGCTACGTCGCGCGCCCGGATCTGACCAGCGACCGGTTCGTGGCCAACCCCTACGGTGCCGTGGGCGAGCGGATGTACCGCACCGGTGACTTGGTTGCCTGGACCGCCAGTGGTGAGCTGGAGTACTTGGGCCGCACCGACTTCCAGGTGAAGCTGCGTGGTCTGCGGATCGAGCTCGGCGAGATCGAGGCCGCGCTGACCGCGCTGGACGAGGTCGCGCAGGCGGTCGTCGTGGTCCGCGGCGATCAGCACATCGGCGATCAGCTCGTGGCGTATGTCATTCCCGCGCCGAATGTCCGGGTGGACATCGAGCTGCTGCGCGAGGATCTGGCGGAGCGCCTGCCCGCGTACATGGTGCCGTCCGTGGTGATCGTGCTCGACGAGTTCCCGCTCAACGCCTCCGGAAAGCTGGATCGAAAGGCGTTGCCCGCCCCGGTGTTCGAGGCCGCGGTCTTCCGCGCGCCGACCACGCCGGTCGAGGAGATCGTCGCCGCCACCTACGCCGAGGTGCTCGGCCTGGAGCGGGTCGGCCTGGACGACGACTTCTTCTCCCTCGGCGGCAACTCGCTGACCGCCACCCAGGTCGCGGCGCGGCTGTCCGCCGCGCTGGACACCGATCTCGGGGTGCGCGAACTGTTCGAGGCGTCCACCGTGGTCGCGCTCGCGGCCCGCGCGGAGACGCACGCCGGGGCCGGTGCGCGGGCGGCGCTGGAGCCGCAGCAGCGGCCCGAGCTGGTGCCGCTCTCGCTGGCCCAGCAGCGCATGTGGTTCCTCAATCGGTTCGATCCGGAATCGGCGGTGGACAACATCCCGGCCGCGGTGCGGCTGTCCGGTCTGCTCGACCGGCAGGCGCTGCAGATCGCGGTGGCCGACGTGCTGGCCCGCCACGAGTCGCTGCGCACCTACTACCCGGAGGTGGACGGCGCCGCGTACCAGCGGACCGTGCCCACCGCCAAGGTGATCCCCGACCTCGCGCCGTTCGAGGTCACCGCGGCCGAACTGCCGCTGCGGCTTTCGGAACTGGTGCTGACCGCGTTCGATGTCACCACTCAGGTGCCGTTCCGCGCCAGGCTGTTCGAGATCAGCCCGACCGAGCACGTGCTGGCCATCGTGGTGCACCACATCTCGGCCGACGGTTTCTCCATGGGCCCGCTGACCCGGGACGTGATGACCGCCTACGGCGCTCGCGTCGAGGGCGGCGAACCCGCGTGGCGGCCGCTGGAAGTCCAGTACGCGGACTTCGCGCTGTGGCAGCGCATGGTGCTCGGCGCCGAGGACGACCCGGAATCGGTTATCGCCCAGCAGATCTCGTACTGGTCCGACACGCTGCGCGGGCTGCCCGAGCAGCTGGACCTGCCCGCCGACCGGCCGCGGCCCGCGGTGGCCTCCGGTCGCGGCGCGACCCACGCCTTCGCGATCGATCCCGAAACCCACGGGCGGCTCACCGAACTCGCTCGCACCCGGGGCGCCACGCTGTTCATGGTCACGCACACCGCGCTGGCCGTGCTGCTCTCGCGGCTGTCGGGCGAGGACGATATCGCGATCGGCACCCCGATCGCGGGCCGCGGCGAGCGCGCGCTCGACGATCTCATCGGTATGTTCGTCAACACCCTGGTGCTGCGGACCCCGATCGACCACGGCGCGACCTTCACCGATCTGCTGCGCGCGGTGCGCGCGGCGGACATCGCCGCCTTCGGGCACGCGGACCTGCCGTTCGAGCGGCTGGTCGAGATCCTGAATCCGGTGCGTTCGCAGGCGCGCCACCCGCTGTTCCAGGTGATGCTGTCGTTCCAGAACCTCGGCCAGAACAGCCTGGAACTGCCCGGCCTGACCGTCAGCGGCGTCGAACTGCCGATCGACGTGGCCAAGTTCGACCTGCAACTGACGTTGTCGGAGAACAACGCGGCCCAGCCGCCGCACGGCGCGAGCGCCGCACCGGCCGGGATCAGCGCCGAATTGATCTACGCCACCGATCTTTTCGATCCGGACACGATCGCGAAGTTCGGGCAGCGGTTCAACCGGTTGCTGAAAGCGCTTGCCACCGAACCGGATCGGCCCATCGGCGATATCGCGCTGCTGGACGAGCAGGAGACCGAGCAGGCGCTGCGCGGCTGGAACGACACCGCGCATGATCTCGGTGCGCCCAGCACGCTGGTCGCCGAGTTCGCGGCCCGAGCCGCGGCCACCCCGGACGCGACGGCGGTGGTCGACCCGGCCACCGGCACTTCGCTTACCTACGCCGAATTCGGTTCGCGCGTGCATCAATTGGCGCGCAAGCTGATCGAAGCCGGGGTCGGGCCGGAGAGCCTGGTCGCCCTGGGCCTGCGCCGCTCGGTGGACCTCGTGGTCGCCGCGTACGCGGTGCAGGCGGCGGGCGGCGGCTATGTGCCGCTCGACCTCGACCAGCCCGCCGAACGGGTGAACTATGTGCTCGATTCGGCCGATCCGGTCTGTGTCCTCACCACCTCGCGCGACGAGTTCGACGCAGCGGGCCGCCCGACACTGACGATCGACACCTTGGATCTGTCGGGGTATTCGGACGAGCCGATCACCGAAGCGGAGCGGATCACGCCGCTGCGTCCGCAGCACCCGGCGTACGTGATCTTCACCTCCGGCTCGACCGGCCGGCCGAAGGGCGTCGCGGTGCCGCACGCCGCCGTCGTCAACCAGATCCGCTGGATCACCGGCGAATACGGCATCGGCGCGGACGACATCGTGCTGTTCAAGACGCCCGCCACCTTCGACGTGTCGGTGTGGGAGCTGTTCGGGCCGATGACCACCGGCGGCCGCATCGTGGTCGCCGCGCCGGACGGGCATCGCGACCCGCAGTACCTCGCGGATGTGATCGCGGCCGAGCAGGTCACCATGACCTCGTTCGTGCCCTCGATGCTCACGGTGTTCGCCGGCAACGTCGACGCGACCGGTGGCAGTGCGGCGCTGGCGTCGCTGCGGACGCTGTTCGTCGCCGGTGAGGCGTTCACCGCCGACGCGGTCGAGGCCATGCGCCGGGTCAGCTCGGCGGCGCTCTACAACCTCTACGGACCGACCGAGTTCACCGTGCACGCCACGCACGGCCCGGTGGCCGACGATGTCGAAGGCGCTGTCCCCATCGGTCTTCCGGTGTGGAACGCCCAGGCGTACGTGCTCGACGCCCGGTTGCACCCGGTCCCCGCCGGTGTCGCGGGTGAGCTGTATCTCGCCGGCGCTCAGCTGGCGCGCGGCTACTACGGCCGGGCCGATTTGACCTCGGATCGGTTCGTGGCCAACCCGTTCGGCGCGCCGGGCGCCCGGATGTACCGCACCGGTGACCTGGTCACCCGGGACGACACCGGGGCCATCGAATACATCGGCCGCACCGACTTCCAGGTGAAGCTGCGCGGCCTGCGGATCGAGCTCGGCGAGATCGAAACCGCGCTCACCGCACACGATTCGGTGGCACAGTCGGTCGCGCTGGTGCGCTCGGACGCGCGCACCGGTGACCAGCTGGTCGGCTATGTGGTGCCGGTGGCCGGCGGCCCGGTCGACATCGCCGACCTGCGCGCGCACCTGTCCGCGCAGCTGCCGTCGTACATGGTGCCCGCCGCCATCGTCGTGCTCGACGCGATGCCGTTGAGCCCGAACGGCAAGCTGGATCGGCGCGCGCTGCCCGAACCCGCCTTCGAGGCCAGGGAATTCCGCGCGCCGTCCACCCCGATCGAAGAGATCGTGGCCAATACCTTCGCCGACGTGCTCGGCCTGGTGCCCGCCGAGGGCGAACGCGCCGTCGGCCTGGACGACGACTTCTTCGACCTGGGCGGCAACTCGCTCATCGCCACCCAGGTGGTCGCCCGCCTCGGTGCCGCGCTGGACACCCGCGTCCCGGTGCGGATGCTGTTCGAGGCACCCACCGTGGCCGCGCTGGCCGCGCGGATGGAGGCGCACCAGGGCAGCGGCCGGCGCCGGGAACTCGTTGCGGGCCCGCGCCCGTCGCGGATCCCGCTCTCGCTGGCCCAGCAGCGGATGTGGTTCCTCAACCGGTTCGACACCGACTCGGCGGTCAACAACATCCCGCTCGCGGTCCGGCTCACCGGCACGCTGGACACCGACGCGCTGCGCCAGGCCGTCGCCGACGTGGTCGACCGGCACGAGGTGCTGCGCACGGTCTACCCGGAAACCGCGGACGGCCAAGGTGTGCAGGTGGTGCTGCCCGCCGGTCAGGACGCCGTCGACCTCACCCCGATCGAGGTGTCGGAGACCGAAATCCAGGACCGCGTCGCCGAATTGGTGCTGACCGGCTTCGACGTCACCACCGAGGTGCCGGTGCGGGCCGCGCTGTTCCGGGTGGCCGGCTCGATGGACGGATCGCAGCCCGACACCCACGTGCTGGTGTTCGTCGTGCACCACATCTCCGGTGACGGCTGGTCGGTGCGGCCGCTGGCCCGCGACGTGATGGTGGCCTACGTGGCGCGTTCGCGCGGCGAGGCGCCGTCTTGGGCGCCACTGCCGGTGCAGTACGCGGATTACGCACTCTGGCAACGGGAAACCCTCGGTTCGGAGGACGACCCGACCTCGCTGATCGCCCAGCAGGTCGCCTACTGGTCCGCCGGATTGGCCGGGCTGCCCGATCAGCTCGACCTGCCCGCGGATCGGTCCCGGCCCGCGGTGGCCTCGAACCGCGGTGGGGTGTACGAGTTCTCGCTCGACGCGCGCCTGCAGCACGAGCTGAACGCGCTCGCCAGGGCGCACGGCGCCAGCCTCTTCATGGTGGTGCACGCCGCCTTCGCCGCGCTGCTGGCGCGGCTGTCCGGCAGCGACGACATCGCCATCGGCACCGTGGTCGCCGGTCGCGGTGAGGCCGTGCTGGACGACGCCATCGGCATGTTCGTCAACACGCTCGTGCTGCGCAGCGCCGTCGATCCGGCGGAGCCGTTCGCGCAGCTGGTGGCGCGCACCAAGGAAGGCGATCTCGCGGCCTTCGGGCACGCGGATCTGCCCTTCGAGCGACTGGTCGAGATCCTGAATCCGGCGCGCTCGCAGGCCCGGCACCCGCTGTTCCAGGTGATGCTGTCGTTCCAGAACACCGGCGAGGCCTCGTTCGAGCTGCCCGGTCTCGAGGTCGCGGGCGTGCCGCTCGACGTGGTGACCGCGAAGTTCGATCTGCACCTCAGCCTCACCGACCGGATCGACGCCGCGGGCGCCGCCGACGGCATGACCGGCGAATTCGCCTATGCGACCGACATGTTCGACGCGGCCACGATCGCGAGCGTCGCGGACCGGCTGGTCCGGCTGCTGACGGCCGTGGTCGCGGATCCGGTCGTGCCGATCGGCGATATCGAGCTGCTGGATTCGGCCGAGCACGCCCAGGTCGTGGCGCGCTGGAACGACACCACCCATCCGGTGGACGAGACGGCGACCCTGGTGTCGATGTTCCAGGCGCAGGTCGCCCGGACGCCCGACGCCGCCGCGGTGAGCTTCGAGGGGACGACTCTGTCCTACGCCGAGTTCGCCGCGCGAGTGAATCGCCTTGTCCGTCACCTGATTTCGCTCGGTGTGGGCCCGGATTCGCTGGTGGCGCTCGGCATGCGCCGGTCGATCGACCTGGTCGTCGGCATGTACGCGGTGAGCGTCGCGGGCGGTGCGTACGTGCCGCTCGATCCGGATCACCCGGCCGATCGCACCCGCTACGTGCTCGACACCGCACAGCCGGTGTGCGTATTGACCACCGCACGGGACGGTTTCGACGCGGGCACCACCCGCACCATCGAACTCGATCAGGTCTCGGTGACCGACTACTCGGACGCGCCGGTCACCGACGCGGATCGCGTCGCGCCGCTGCGCCCGTCCAACACCGCGTACGTGATCTTCACCTCCGGCTCCACCGGCCGCCCCAAGGGCGTCGCGGTGAACCATGCCGCGATCGTCAACCGCCTGGTCTGGATGCAGGCCGAGTACGGTCTGCGAAGCACCGACGTGGTGCTGCAGAAGACGCCCGCCACCTTCGACGTGTCGGTGTGGGAGTTCTTCTGGCCCTTGCAGATCGGCGCGCGCCTGGTGGTCGCCAAGCCGGACGGGCACCGCGACCCCGGCTACCTGGTCGAGGTGATCACCGCCGAGGCGGTCACCACGGCGCACTTCGTGCCGTCCATGCTCGCGGTGTTCGTCGCCGAGCAGCGGGCCGACGAATGCACGAGCCTGGTCAACGTTTTCGCCTCCGGTGAGGCTCTGCCCGCGGCCACCGCGCAGCGGATGCAGGAGCTGACCGGGGCTCGCCTGCACAACCTGTACGGCCCGACCGAGGCCGCGGTCGACGTCACCTTCCACGAGGTGACCGAGGCCGACTCCGTGTCCGTGCCGATCGGCGCACCGGTGTTCAACACCCAGGTGTACGTGCTGGATTCCCGGCTGCACCCGGTGCCGGTCGGTGTCGCGGGTGAGTTGTACCTGGCCGGTGCGCAATTGGCGCGCGGCTACGTCGCCCGTGCGGAACTGACCGCGGATCGCTTCGTGGCCAACCCGTTCGGTACCGACGGCGAGCGCATGTACCGCACCGGTGACCTGGTCACCTGGACGTCACGCGGCGAGCTGGAGTACCTGGGCCGCACCGACTTCCAGGTGAAGCTGCGCGGTCTGCGGATCGAACTCGGCGAGATCGAATCGGCGCTCACCGCACTGGACTCCGTCGCGCAGGCGGTGGTGCTGGTGCGGTCCGACGATCGCCTCGGTGACCAGCTGGTCGGCTATGTGGTGCCGACCGCGGGTCAGGTCATCGATATCGAGAGCGTGCGTACCGAACTCGCGGGTGAGCTGCCCGCGTACATGGTGCCCTCGGCCTTCGTGGTGCTCGACGCGTTCCCGTTGAACGCCTCCGGCAAGCTCGATCGCAAGGCGCTGCCCGCGCCGGTGTTCGAGGCCAAGGTGTTCCGTGCGCCGTCGACGCCGATCGAGGAGATCGTCGCGGGCACCTTCGGCGACGTGCTCGGTGTCGCCCGGGTCGGCCTGGACGACGACTTCTTCGCGCTCGGCGGCAACTCGCTGCTGGCCACTCAGGTGACCGCGCGGCTGGGCGCCGCGCTGGATACACAACTGGCCGTGCGTGATCTGTTCGAGGCCTCGACCGTGGTCGCGCTGGCGGCCCGGGTGGAACGTAACGCGGGCTCGGGCAGGCAGCGGCCGAAGCTGGAGACCGGGGAACGTCCCGCGCGCATCCCACTCTCGCCGGCCCAGCAGCGCTACTGGTTCCTCAACCAGTTCGACACGGCCACTTCGGCGGTGGACAACATCCCGCTGGCCGTGCGGCTCTCGGGCACGCTCGACGTGCCCGCGCTGGAGCAGGCGATCGGCGACGTGTTCGCACGGCACGAAGTGCTGCGCACCACCTACCCGCGCTCGGCCGACGGTCCGCACCAGGTGATCGGACCGGTGGCGTCGTCTCCGGCCGCGCTCACCCCGGTCGAGGTCACCGAGTCCGAACTGCTCGGCGCCGTCATCGGTTTCGCGCTGACCACCTTCGACGTCACCGTCGAGGTGCCGCTCGCGGTGGCGCTGTTCCGGATCAGCCCGGACGAGCACGTGCTCGCCTTCACCGTGCACCACGTGGCCGCCGACGGCTCGTCGATGGGCCCGCTGGCGCGCGACGTGATGGCCGCCTACGTGGCCCGGGTGCAGGGCGAGGTGCCGCAGTGGCTGCCGCTGCCGGTGCAGTACGCCGACTACGCGCTGTGGCAGCGCGCGGTGCTCGGGTCCGAGGAGGACCCGGAATCGCTGGCCGCACAGCAGGTCGCCTACTGGAAGACCGCGCTGGCCGCGCTGCCCGATCAGCTGGAACTGCCCGCCGACCGGCCGCGCCCGCCCGCGCAGTCGTTCCAGGGCAAGGCGATTCGCTTCGAGATCTCCCCGCAGCGGCACGCCCGCCTGCACGAGCTGGCGCGCGCCAACAACGCGTCGCTGTTCATGGTGGTGCACGCGGCGCTGGCGGTGCTGCTCTCGCGCCTGTCCGGCACCGACGACATCGCGGTCGGCACCCCGATCGCGGGCCGTGGCGAACGCGAACTCGACGACCTGATCGGCATGTTCGTCAACACCCTGGTGTTCCGCACCAAGGTGGCGCCGGGCGACCGCTTCGCCGACCTGCTCGCCGATGTGAAGGAACGCGACCTCGAGGCGTTCGCGAACGCGGACGTGCCGTTCGAGCGGCTGGTCGAGGTGCTCAACCCGGTGCGCTCCACCGCGCGTAACCCGCTGTTCCAGGTGGGTCTTTCGTTCCAGAACCTGGCCGAGACCACGTTCGAACTGCCGGGACTGTCGGTGAGCGCGGTCAACTTCGACTCGCAGCTGGCCAAGACCGACCTGCACGTCACGTTGTACGACCGGTACGCCGAGGACGGCACACCGGCCGAGATCGTGACCGAATTCGGTTACGCCATCGACCTGTTCGACGAGGCGACGGTGCAGGGCTTCGCCGACCGGTTCGTCCGGGTGCTCGACGCGGTCGTCGCCGACGCCACCGTGCCGGTCGGCGAGATCGACCTGCTGGCGGCCGAGGAGAGCACCCGCATCCTCACCGACTGGAACGACACCGCGCACGCGGTCGATCCGGACGCGACGCTGGTCTCGCTGCTCGATGCCACGGTCGCGGCCACCCCGAAGGCCGTCGCCATCGTCGCCGACGATCCGACCGGGCAGCAGGAACTCACCTACGCCGCCCTCGACGCGCGGGTGAACCGCCTGGCGCGCTACCTGATCCAGCGTGGCGTCGGCCCGGAGGACCGGGTCGCGCTGGCCATCCGCCGTTCCACCGATCTCGTGGTCGCGATGTACGCGGTCGCGAAAGCCGGTGCGGCGTATGTGCCGATCGATCCGGACCAGCCCGCCGAGCGGACCGACTACATCCTCGGTACCGCGGCACCGGTCTGCGTGCTGACCACTGGCCGGGACGGGTTCCGCACCGCCGCCGCCGATATCGTGCAGCTCGACGTGCTCGACCTGACGGCATTCGCGGCCGATCCGGTGACCGCTGCCGAGCGGCGCGCCGCGTTGACCCCGGCACACACCGCGTACGTGATCTTCACCTCCGGCTCGACCGGTCAGCCCAAGGGCGTCGCCGTGCCGCACGCGGCGATCGTCAACCAGTTGCAGTGGGAGACCGCGACCTTCGGTCTCGGCGCGGACGACGCGATCCTGCTGAAGACCGCGGCCACCTTCGACCTCTCGGTCTGGGAGTTCTGGACCGCCGCGGTGTGCGGTGGCCGTCTGGTGATCTCGGCGGCCGACGGCCACCGTGATCCGGCCTACCTGAACGAACTGATGCGGTCCACGATGGTCACCACCCTGCATGTGGTGCCGTCGATGCTGGACGCGCTGCTCACCGAATCCGGTGGCCGCTTGACGCATTCGCTACGCCGGGTGCTCGCCATCGGTGAGGCGCTGCCCGCGACGACCGCGCAGCGGTTCCGCCGCGACAACCCCGCCGAGCTCGGCCACCCGTCGCCCGACCACCAACCCCCAACGGGGCACTCCGTGCCGCTGGCCCACCCGTCGCCCGACCGCCACCCCCCAACGGGGCACTCCGTGCCGCTGTATAACCTGTACGGCCCGACCGAGGCCGCGGTGTCCATCACCAGCCACCTGGTCACCGACGCCGATCAGCTCGCGGTGTCCATCGGTGCGCCGGAATGGAACAGCCGGGTCTACGTGCTGGACACCAGGCTGCGGCCGGTGCCTGCGGGGGTCTCCGGTGAGTTGTACCTGGCCGGTGCGCAATTGGCGCGCGGCTACTTCGGTCGCCCGGACCTGACCGCCGACCGGTTCGTCGCCGACCCGTTCGGTGCGCCGGGTGCGCGCATGTACCGCACCGGTGACCTGGTGGCGTGGAATAACTCCGGTGAGCTGGATTATCGGGGCCGCACCGACTTCCAGGTGAAGATCCGCGGCTTCCGCATCGAGCTCGGCGAGATCGAGGCCGCGCTACTGCGCCAGCCCACCATCACGGCCGCCGCCGTGCTCGCGCACACCGATCCGAGCATCGGTGACCGCCTGGTCGCCTATGTGGTGCCGCGGGCGGGGCAGCTCGACAAGCGGCAGTTGCAGTCGGCGCTGGCGGCGGAACTGCCGTCGTACATGGTGCCGTCGGTGTTCATCGAGCTCGCCGCGCTGCCGCTCAACGCGAACGGCAAGCTCGACCGGAAGGCGTTGCCGGAGCCCACCTTCGAGAAGGCGGTCTTCCGCGCGCCGGTCACGCCGATCGAGCAGATCGTCGCGAACACCTTCGCGGACGTGCTGCGGATCTCGGATCGGGAAGGGGCGGAATCCAAGCGCCTCGGCCTCGACGACGACTTCTTCGCCTGGGGCGGTAACTCGCTGCTGGCCACGCAGGTCGCCGCGCGCCTCGGTGAGGCGTTGAACACCCGGGTGCCGGTGCGGCTGCTGTTCGAGGCCTCGACCGTCGCGGCGCTCGCCGTGCGGGTCGAGCAGCACGCGGACGCCGGTGGGCGCAGGGCGCTCACCGCCGGCCCACGGCCGGAACACATTCCGCTCTCGCTCGCGCAGCAGCGCATGTGGTTCCTGAACCGGTTCGACACCCAGTCGGCGGCGTACAACGTGCCGATCGCGGTGCGGCTCACCGGTGCGCTGGATGTGGCCGCGCTGCGCGCCGCCATCGCGGACCTGGTGAGCCGGCACGAGATCCTGCGCACCATCTACCCGCAGACCGACAGTGGTCCGGTGCAGGTGATCCTGCCCCCGGCCCAGGCCGTGCCGCGGCTCGAGGTTCGGGTGGTGTCGCCCGCGGATATCGAATCCGCCGTGGTGGCACTGACTTCGACGATCTTCGACGTCACCACCGAGGTGCCGATGAAGGTCGCGCTGTTCCAGATCGCCGGGGAGAACGCAGGATCGGCGGCAACGGACGCCGCCGAGGTCGAGTACGTCTTGGCGATGGTGATCCACCACATCTCGGGTGACGGTTCGTCGGTCGGTCCGCTGACCCGCGACCTGATGATCGCCTATGCCGCGCGTTCCGCGGGCGAGGCGCCGAACTGGGCGCCGCTCGAGGTCCAGTACGCGGACTACAGCATCTGGCAGCGCGAGCTGCTCGGCAGCGAGGACGACGCGGAATCGCTGGCGGCCAAGCAGGTCTCGTACTGGCGCGACGCGCTGGCGGAGCTGCCGGATCAGCTGGATCTGCCGTCGGATCGGCCGCGGCCCGCGGTGCAGTCCTTCGCCGGTGGCAAGGTCGAGTTGCGGGTCGACGCCGAGACCCATCAGGCGCTGATCGAGCTGGCCCGTACCGAGGGTGCGACGTTGTTCATGGTCGTGCACACCGCGCTGGCGGTGCTGCTGGCCCGGCTCTCGGGCACCGACGACATCGCCATCGGCACCCCGATGGCGGGTCGCGGCGAAGCCGCCCTCGACGACCTGATCGGCATGTTCGTCAACACGCTGGTGTTCCGCAGCCGGATCGACGCGGGTGAGCCGTTCACCGAACTGCTGGCGCGGCAACGGGAGACCGATATCCAGGCCTTCGCCAACGCCGACGTGCCGTTCGAGCGGCTGGTCGAGGTGCTCAACCCGGTCCGCTCCACCGCGCGGCATCCGCTGTTCCAGGTGGGTCTGTCGTTCCAGAACCTGGCGCAGTCGGCGCTGGAACTTCCGGGTCTCACCGTGGCCGGTCTCGATATCGATACCGCGCTGTCGCAGTTCGATCTGCACCTGATCGCCACCGACCGTTACGGCGACGCGGGCGAACCCGAGGGCATCACCGGGTTCTTCACCTATGCCACCGACATGTTCGACCGGAACACGGTGCAGGGCTTCGTCGATCGCTTCGCGCGACTGCTCGGTGAGATCATCGCCGCGCCGCGTACCGCCGTCGGCGATATCGCGTTGCTCGACGGCGCGGAGCGGACGCAGATCCTCGAGCGCCGCAACGCGACCGACTACGAGGTCGATGCGGCGGCGACGCTGGTGTCGCTGCTCGACGCCTCTGTGGCGGCGGGGCCGAAGGAAGTCGCGCTGGTCACCGAGGACGGTGCGTCGATCACCTACGGCGAGCTGGACGCGCGGGTGAATCGTCTTGCGCGGTATTTGATTTCGATTGGTGTGGGTCCGGAGTCGCGGGTTGCGCTGGCGTTGCGGCGCTCGGTGGATCTGATCGTGGCGATGTATGCGGTGGCGAAGTCCGGTGGTGCGTATGTGCCGGTGGATCCGGATCATGCCGCTGACCGGACGAACTACATCCTCGAGACGGCGGCGCCGGTGTGCGTGCTGACCAACGCCGACGCCGAGTTCGACACGGACATCGCGCCTTTGGTGCGGATCGACGAGCTCGACCTCGCCGAGCTGGACAAGGCCCCGGTCGCCGATACCGAGCGGGTTTCGGCGCTGCGTCCGGAGAACACCGCGTATGTGATCTTTACGTCGGGTTCGACGGGTCGTCCGAAGGGTGTTGCGGTTTCGCATGCGGCGATCGCGAATCAGTTGCAGTGGAAGGTGACCGAGTTCGGTCTCGATGCCGCGGATGCGATTCTGCTGAAGACTGCTGCCACCTTCGATCTTTCGGTGTGGGAGTTCTGGTCGGCCGCGGTGTGTGGTGGCCGCCTGGTCATCGCCTCGCCGGACGGTCATCAGGACCCGGCGTATCTGAACGAGTTGATGGCCCGGGAGTGGGTCACGACGTTGCACGTGGTCCCCTCGATGCTCGACGCGCTCACCGCGGGTGATTTCCCGAACTCGCTGTGGCGGGTCCTCGCCATCGGTGAGGCGCTGCCGGGTGCGCTGGCCCAGCGGTTCGTGCGCGAGCACTCGCGCACCGAGCTGTTCAACCTCTACGGTCCGACCGAGGCGGCGGTGTCGATCACCAGCCACCGGGTCACCCGCAACGATCAGACCTCGGTGTCGATCGGTGCGCCGGAGTGGAACAGCAAGGTGTACGTGCTGGACGCCCGGTTGCAGCCGGTGCCCGACGGTGTCTCCGGTGAGTTGTACCTGGCCGGTGCGCAGTTGGCGCGGGGTTACTTCGGTCGCCCGGATCTGACCGCGGATCGGTTCGTGGCCAACCCGTTCGAGCACGGTGTGCGGATGTATCGCACCGGTGACCTCGTGGCGTGGAACAGCTCCGGTGAGCTGGAGTACCGGGGCCGCACCGACTTCCAGGTGAAGATCCGTGGTTTCCGGATCGAACTCGGTGAGATCGAAGCGGCGCTGCTCGCGCTGCCCGAGATCGCACAGACGGCGGTGATCGCGAAGTCCGATCCGAAGACCGGTGATCGCCTGGTGGCCTACCTGGTGCCTGCGGACGGCGAAGTCGATGTGGCGCAGGTGAAGTCGGCGCTGGGTGCGGGTTTGCCGTCGTACATGGTGCCGTCGGCGTTCGTGGTGCTGGATCGGTTGCCGTTGAATGTGAACGGCAAGCTGGATCGCAAGGCGTTGCCGGAGCCGGAGTTCGAGGCGCAGGTGTTCCGTGCGCCCTCGACGCCGATCGAGGAGATCGTGGCTGCGGTGTTCGCCGAGGTGCTCGGTGTCGAACGGGTCGGTGCGGATGACGATTTCTTCGGTCTCGGCGGTAATTCGCTGCTGGCGACTCAGGTCGCGGCGCGTATCGGTGCGGCGCTGGACACCCGGGTGCCGGTGCGGATGTTGTTCGAGGCGTCCACGGTGGCCGGTCTGGCGGTCAAGGTCGAGCAGCACGCCGGTGCCGGGGGTCGTAAGGCCCTGGTCGCCGGTCCGCGTCCGGAGCAGGTGCCGTTGTCGCTGGCTCAGCAGCGCATGTGGTTCCTCAACCAGTTCGATACCGCGTCGGCGGTCAACAACATCCCGGTCGCGGTGCGGCTCACTGGTGAGCTCGACGTCGAGGCGTTGCAGCTGGCGGTCGCCGACGTCATCGGCAGGCACGAGACGTTGCGCACGGTCTATCCCGAACAGGGCGGGGCCGCGCATCAGGTGATCCTGCCCGCCGAGCAGGCGGTGCCGGATCTGACGCCGGAAACGGTGGCCGCCGAAGACATCCGGCAGCGGATCATCGACGTGATCACCGCCGGGTTCGACGTCACCACCGAGGTGCCGTTGCGGGCCAAGATCTTCCGGGTCACCGACGCGGAGTACGTGCTCGTGTTCGTCGCGCACCACATCAGCGCGGACGGCTGGTCGATGGGCCCGCTCACCCGCGATGTGATGCTCGCGTACGCGGCGCGTTCGGCCGGGGTGGCCCCGGGCTGGGCGCCGCTGCCGGTGCAGTACGCGGACTTCAGCCTCTGGCAGCGCGACGTGCTCGGCGCGGAAACCGATGCGACGAGCCTGATCTCGCAGCAGGCCGAGTACTGGCGGGCGGCGCTGGCCGGCCTGCCGGACGAGCTCAACCTGCCCGCCGACCGGACCCGCCCGACGACCCAGTCGTTCGCGGGTGGCCGGGTGGTGTTCCCGATCGACGGCGAGTTGCACCGTCAGCTCACCGAGATCGCGCGCGAACACAACGCGACCATGTTCATGGTCGTGCACGCCGCGCTGGCGCTGTTCCTGGCGCGGATGTCGGGCACCGACGACATCGCGATCGGCACGCCGATCGCGGGTCGCGGCGAGGCCGAACTCGACGACGTGATCGGCATGTTCGTCAACACGCTGGTGCTGCGCTCGCACGTCGAGGGCGATCTGACCTTCGGTGACCTGCTCGCCCGCACCAAGGACGCGGATCTGCAGGCGTTCGCGCACGCGGACCTGCCGTTCGAGCGGCTGGTCGAATTGCTCAACCCCGAACGTTCGACCGCGCGGCATCCGCTGTTCCAGGTGGCGCTGTCGTTCGAGAACCTGCCGGAGACCAGCTTCGAGCTGCCCGGATTGCAGGTGGCGGCAGTCGATTTCGACGTGGACACGGCGAAATTCGATCTGTCGCTGACGATCCGGGAGGCCGCCGCCACCGACGCCGCGGGCATGTACGCGGAGTTCTCCTTCGCCCGCGACCTGTTCGACGACGCGACCGTGGAGGTGTTCGCGCAGCGGTTCACCCGGCTGCTCACCGCGATCACGACCGATCGGGAGACCCCGATCGGTGATCTGCCGCTGCTGGACGAGGCCGAGTACGAGCTGCTCACCCACGTGCACGGCGAAGACGTGATGGCCACCGGGCTGCTCCCCGACCTGTTGCAGCGTGGCGCGCAACTGAACCCGGAGCAGATCGCCATCCGCTACCAGGGCCGCTCGATCACCTACCGCGAGCTCGACGAGTACTCGTCGCGGCTGGCGCGGGTGCTGATCGACCGCGGTGTCGGTCCGGAACGGATTGTGGCGCTGTCGTTCCCGCGTTCCTACGAGATGGTGGCGGCGTTCTGGGCGGTGGCCAAGGCCGGTGGCGCGCACGTGCCGATCGACCCGACCTACCCCGAAGATCGCATGCGGCACATGGTGAACGACTCGGGTGCGGTCATCGGTATCACCGCGGACGAGTACGTGGACCGGCTGCCCCGCGATGTCGAATGGCTGCGGCTGGACGACCCCGCGCTGGGCGCGGCGATCGAGGCGCAGTCCCCGGCGTCGGTGACCGATGCCGATCGGATCGCCTCGCTGGCGATGCGGCACCCGGTGTATGTCATCTACACCTCGGGTTCGACGGGTATGCCCAAGGGCGTCACCGTGACCCACGCCGGTATGGGCGGTCTGGTCGGTGTCGCGACCGACCTGTACCAGCTCGAGGCGCACCACCGGTTCCTGCACATCTGCTCGCCGAGCTTCGACCCGTCGGTGCTCGAATGGCTGTGCGCCGCATACACCGGTGCCACCCTGGTGATCGTGCCGTCGACCATCATCGGCGGACCGGACCTGGCGGAGCTGTTGCGCACCGAGCGGGTGACGCACACGATCATCACCCCGGCGGTGCTGGGCACGATGGACCCGGCGGGGATGGAGGCGCTCGAAGTCGCCTCTGTCGGTGGCGATGTCACCACCCCGGAGCTGCTGGCCAAGTGGTACCCGGGCCGGAAGTACTTCAACGCCTACGGTCCGACCGAGACGACGATCATCTCCTCGTACGCGTCGCTGACGCCGGGGCGGCACGTCACCATCGGTCTGCCGGTGCGCGGCATGTCGGCGCTGGTGCTCGACAACCGTCTCAACCCGGTGCCGCCGGGTGTCGCGGGCGAGCTCTACCTCGCCGGTGGCGCGGTGGCGCGTGGCTACCACAACCGGCCCGACCTCACCGCGGAGCGCTTCGTCGCGAACCCGTGGAGCGACGAGGGCGCCCGCATGTACCGCACCGGTGACGTGGTGCGCTGGTTCGCCGAACCCGGCGAGCGGGCGGGCAACGCCGCGGTACCCGAGGTGCGCTGGGAACTGGATTACGTGGGCCGCTCGGACTTCCAGGTGAAGATCCGTGGTTTCCGGATCGAGCTCGGCGAGATCGACACCGTGCTCGCCGGTCATCCGGACGTCGAGTTCGCGATCACGCTGGGCCGCGAAACCGCGGCGGGCGCCACGATTCTGGTGTCCTACGTGCTCGTGGTGCCGGGCCGGGAGATCGACACGGCCGCGCTCGGTGAGTACGCCGGGCGCAGCCTGCCGCCGCACATGGTGCCCTCGGCGATCATGGTGCTGGACGAGATTCCCCTGACCCCGGTCGGCAAGCTCGACCGCAAGGCCCTGCCGGAGCCGGTGCTGGCGCCGCGCGAATTCCGGGCGCCCGCCAGCGAGATCGAGGCGGTCATCGCCGAGGTCTTCGCCGAGGTGCTCGGCGTCGAGCAGATCGGTTTGGATGACTCGTTCTTCGCGCTCGGCGGCGACAGCATCCTGTCCATCCAGCTGGTGTCGCGGGCCAAGGCACGGGGCGTGGTGTTCTCACCGCGCGACGTGTTCGAGCGGCGCAGTGTCGCCTCGCTGGCCGAAATCGCCACCCTCGGTGCGGGTTCGGAGCAGGTGAAGCTCGAGGAGCTGCCCGGCGGCGGGGTCGGCGAGATTCCGTTGACGCCGATCATGAGCCAGATCCTCGGCGGCGGTTCGGCTTACGACCGGTTCTCGCAGACGATGGCGCTGCGCCTGCCCGACGGCATCGATCGGGAGACCCTGGTCGGCACCATCGCGGCGGTCTTCGATCACCACGACGTGCTGCGGACGCGGTTGCGCCGCAACACCACCGACGAGCCGGGCCAGGCCGATCAGTGGGCGTTCGAGGCGTTGCCGCAGGGCGCGGTGGACGTTTCCGCGCTGGTGCATCGCGTCGACCTCGCGGCCGACGTCGACGACGCGGAGCTGAAGCGGGTCGGCAGTGCGGCGTTCGACGCCGCGCTCGGCCGGCTCGATCCGGCGAACGCGGTGATGGCGCAGTTCATCTGGTTCGCGTTCGACGCGGCGGGAGCGGCAGGCCCGGAGGAGGCAGCTCGCGTCACCACGGAGGGACCCGTGGACGCCGCCATCGGGCACCGCGAGCGGCGCGATGTGCTGCTCATCGTCGCGCACCACTTCGTGGTCGACGGTGTGTCCTGGCGCATCCTGATCCCGGACTTCGCGGTCGCGTGGTCGCAGCTGGCCGCCGGTCAGCAGGTGGCGTTGCCCGCCAACGGCACCTCGATGCGGCGTTGGGCACACAGCCTGGTCGAGGCGGCCGCGGCGCCTGCCCGGGTCGCGGAACTGCCGTTCTGGCAGCAGGTCACGAACACGCCGGATCCGCTGCTGGGCACGCGCGCCTTCGATCCACGGGTGGACACCTTCGCCACCGTGGAACGGGTCGAGGTCACGCTGCCCGCGGCGGTCACCGACGCGGTGCTCACCGCGATCCCCGGCCTCTACCGCGGCGGTGTGAACGACGGTCTGCTGTCCGCGCTGGCCATGGCGGTCGCCCGCTGGCAGCACGCGGACTCGGCGCTGATCAAGCTCGAGGGTCACGGCCGTGAAGAGGAAGTCGTTCCGGGCGCGGATCTTTCGCGCACGGTCGGCTGGTTCACCACGGCCTACCCGGTCCGGCTCGATCTGCACGGCGCCGACCTCGCCGATGCCTTCGACGGCGGCGCCGCGCTGGGCGAGATCGTGAAATCGGTCAAGGAGCAGCTGCTTTCGGTGCCCGACAAGGGCCTCGGCTACGGCTTGCTGCGGTACCTGAACGCGGCCACCGGGCAGCGACTGGGCGGCGCGGGCCAGATCAGCTTCAACTACCTGGGCCGGATGTCGGCCGGGGAGATCCCCGAGCAGCTCGCCGAAATCGGCTGGGTGCCGGTGGCCGACCTCGGTCAGCTCGACGGCGAGATGGATCTGGACATGCCCGCCAACGCGACGATCGATATCAACGCGATCGTCACCGACGGTGCGGACGGCCCGGAACTCGGTGCCTCCTTCGCCTTCCCGAATGGGCTGCTGACCCGTGCACAGGTGCAGGAGTTCGCCGACCTCTGGGTCGCGGCGCTCACCGCGCTGGCCACGCACGCGCGGCGACCGGACGCGGGCGGGTTCACACCGTCGGACATGTCGCTGGTGCGGGTCGGTCAGGCCGATATCGAGCAGTGGGAACGCAAGTACCCGGCACTCGCCGAGGTGTGGCCGCTCTCGCCGCTGCAGTCCGGGTTGCTGTTCCACGCGATGATGACCCAGGCGACGGTCGACGTCTACACCATGCAGGCGGTGGTCGACCTCGGCGGAGCACTGGATGTCGAGCGGTTGCACGCGGCCGCGCAGGGCATCGTCGACCGGTATCCCAACCTGCGCACCGCGTTCGTCACCGACTCCGACGGACAGGCCGTGCAGGTGGTGCTCGACCGGATCGAAGCGCCGTGGCGCGAGGTGGATCTCACCGAGCTGCCCGCCGAGCAGCGGACCGCCGAACTGCGCAGGCAGGTGGCGGCCGACCAGGCGACGCACTTCGACATGGCGGTGCCGCCGCTGCTGCGGTTCACCCTGTTCCGCTCCGGCGAAGCGCAGTGGCACCTGGCGATCACCACCCATCACATCCTGCTCGACGGCTGGTCGATGCCGCTGCTCATGCGGGATCTGCTGGTGCTGTACGCGGTTCGCGGCGAGCAGAGCGCGCTGCCGCGGGTGGCGTCCTACCGCAACTTCCTCGGCTGGCTGGCCGGGCGCGACCGCGAGGCGTCACTGCGGGCGTGGGCGACCGCGCTCGACGGCGTCACCGAGCCGACGCAGCTTGCGCCGCAACCACGCTCGACCGAGCAGTACGAGATCGGCAAGCAGATCACCGAGATCGACGCCGACCGCACCCGCCAACTCACCAAGCACGCCGCGGAATTGGGCGTCACGGTGAACACGCTGGTGCAGGCGGCGTGGGGCATCCTGCTCGGGCGGCTCACCGGCCGTGGTGATGTGGTGTTCGGCGCCACCGTCTCCGGCCGACCGGCCGAGCTGCCCGGCGTGGAATCGATGGTCGGCCTGTTCATCAACACGCTGCCGGTGCGGCTGCGCATCGATGATCGCCAGAGCATCGGCAAGCTGCTGGAGCGGTTGCAGCACGATCAGGCCGACCTGCTTGAGCACCACTACGTGGGCCTCACCGATATCCAGCGGGTGGCGGGTACCGGAGCGCTGTTCGACACGCTGCTGGTGTTCGAGTCGTATCCGATGGACAAGGAAGCCATTTCGGCCGCCAGCTCCATCGACGGTATGTCGGTCACCGGTGTCGGCGTCAACGACGCCACGCACTACCCGCTGACCCTGCTGGTGACCGCCGAGGCGACGATCGAGCTGACGCTCAAGTACCTGGGCAGCCGGTTCACCGCGGACGAGGTGGAAACCCTGTCCGCCAGGCTGATCCGGGTACTGGAGGCGCTGCTCGGCGATCCGGACGCGCTCGTCGGCGACATCGATATCCTCGATGCCGGCGAACGGGCCCGCCTGCTCACCGAATCCGGCATCACGGCAACGGTTTCCACCCCGGACACCGCCGCCAGGGTCGGCGCGCAGACGGTCGCCAAGGTGCTCGCCGAGGTCGTCGAAGAGGATCCGGAGGCGCCCGCGGTGCTCGCCGACGGTGACGAAATCGCCTACCACGTACTGGATCGACGCTCCTCGCAACTGGCGCGGGTGCTCATCGATCGCGGTGCCGGACCGGGCGATATCGTCGCGGTGACGCTGCCGCGTTCGCTGGACGCGGTGGTCGCGGCGTGGGCGGTGCAGAAGGCCGGTGCGGCACTGTTGTTCGCGGGCGATCTCGCGGTGGACGACCTGGCCGCGGCCGGCGCCACCTTCGGTATCGGCCCGGATCCGGTGGCGGACAGCCCGATTCGCTGGCTGGTGCCGGCCGACGTCCAGGCCGAGCTGGCCGCGGCGGCGTCGCATCCGGTGTCCTACGCGGACCGGGTCCGGCCGCTCGGCGAAGACCATCCGGCCTTCGTCGTCCCGGCCGGCGACGGTGTCCTCGCGATCACCCAGACGGAGGCATTGGCGCAAGCCGAACATGTCCGCGAGGAGTACGCGCTCGACTACGAGTCGACCACGTACACCACGGCCGGGTCCGGCCGCGCCGCCATGCTTGAGTTCCTGGCCGCCGCCACCGCGGGCGCCCTGTCGGTGCTCCCGTCGGACGATCTCGCCGGCGATCTCGCCGACAGCGAGGTCTCGCACTGGTTCGTCACTCCGACCGAGGCCACCGACGCGGCCGGCTCCGAGGTGAAGATCGTCATCGCCGAGTAGGACCGGAAACCTCCTCCGGTGCAGTGCTTTCGACGCACTGCACCGGCGGTTTTCGTTTCAGGACAGCGGCTTTCGCGCCGGGACCAGGGCGAGCAGTTCGTCCACGGACCATTGGTCGTCGACGTGCGTGCCGTGTTTCGCGGCGAGGACTCCGCCGTCGGGGGCGATGAGGAAGTCGGCGGGCAGGCCCAGGCTGCCGCCCTCGGGTTTGGTCGGCGGAGTGGGTTGCCGGTGGCGCAGGGTGGCGACGGCGGCGCCGGTCAGGCCGCGGACGATGCCGGGCCAGCCGCGCGGGTCGAGCAGTGCGCGCGGCGAGGATTCGACGCCGAAGTCCCGGTAGAGCTGTTTGTCGGGATCAGCGATGAAATCCAGCGGGAGTCCCTCGGTGTATTTGCGCAGTTCTGTTGCGCTGGAATGAAAGACGACGACCTCGCGGATATTCGCGGCCGTGATCTCGTCGTGCCTGGTGACGATCGAGCGCAGGTGCAGATGGCAGACCGGGCACCCGGCGAAGCGGCGAAACTGCAAGTGGATCAGGCGGTTCGGATCGGGTAGGTAGACCTGCCGGTCGGTGACGGTGGTCAGCACTCGATCGGCGACGGTGGTCGGCAGGGGCATGGGTTTCCTTTCGTAGGTGTACTTCGTACGCCTACGTCTAGTATGCGCGTACCTTGTACGCTGTCAACCCATGCCCCGTCCGCGCTCACTGACCACCGCAGATCTCGCGAACGCCGCCCTCGCGGTGCTCGACCGCGACGGCTTGGCCGCGCTCACGATGCGCGCGGTCGCCAAGGAACTCGGCGTGGCCACGATGGCGCTCTACCGCTACGTCGCCGACCGCGAGGCACTCGAAGTGCTGGTCGTCGACCACATCTACGCCGCGATCGACACCACGTTGCCGCCCGCCGCCCCCTGGCAGGAGGCGCTCACCACGCTGCTCGAACGCGTTCGCGCGGCCGTCGCGCACCACCCCGAGACCGTGCCGCTGGTACTGCGACACCGGCAATCATCGACCGCTTCCCTGCGCGTGATCGAAGCGATGCTGGCCGTCCTCACCCGTGCCGGTTTCACCGGCCCCGACCGCGTAATAGCCCAACGCACCCTCGTCGCCTTCCTCTTGGGCGCCTTGCAAAACGAGCACTACGCCGCCCTGTCCGGCCGAGGCACCGCCACCATGGCCGCCCTGCCCCCCGAAACCTTCCCCCTCCTCACCGCCACCGCCACCCTGGCCCAAACCCTCACCCCCGACGACGAATACCGCGCCGGCCTCCAAATAGTCCTCCGCGGCTTGACCCCCCGTTAGGTGAAGTGGGGGTTGTAGTGGTCCAGCCAGATCGCGACGTCCAGGAGTTGTTCGAGGTCGAAGCGGTCGGGTTCGGTGAGGTGGGCGGCGGGGCGGTCGACGGCTTTGGTGACGGCGTCGTGGTCGTAGAGGTGGAAGACGGGGTGGGTGGGGGTGGCGAGCAGGTCGGTGGATTGGTTGATGAGGGCCGTGACGTAGTCGAGGTTCTTGGTGATCGGGTAGTGGCTTTTCACGCGTTCGACTACCGAGCGGGGCAGCGTGTCCGCGGTGGCGGCGCGGAGCAGGCTCTTCTCCCGGCCGTCGAAGGTTTTCAAAGACCACGGGGCGTTGTAGACGTATTCGACGAGCCGGTGATCGCAGTACGGCACCCGGACTTCGAGGCCGACCGCCATGCTCATCCGGTCCTTGCGGTCGAGCAGGGTGCGCAGTAGCCGAGTGATGTGCAGGTGGGACACCTGGCGCATCCGGAACTCCAGGTCGCTCTCACCGTCCAGGCGCGCGACCTCGGCGAGCGCGTCCGCGAAACTGTCCGCGAGGTAGGTGTCGAGATCCAGGGCCGCGGTCAGGTCGGGATCGAGCAATCTGGTGCGCTGCACGAACTCCGGGGGTAGCACGGCGAGCCAGGGGAATGTGGTCAGGCCGTGCTCGGCGGCGGTCCGGAACCAGCGGTAGCCCGCGAAGACCTCGTCCGCGGATTCTCCGGACAGGGCTACGGTCGAATGCTCCCGAATCGCTTTGAACAGCAGATAAAGTGACGCGTCGGTATCACCGTGCCCGGTCGGCACGTCACGGGCGGTGACCACCGCGGCGCGGACGGCCGGGTCGGCGAGGGCCGCACTGTCGAGCCGGATATCCCTGTGGCGGGTGCCGGAATGCTCGGCGACAGCCCGGGCGAAGGGCGCGTCGAGTGTCGCCCGCCACTCGTCCGGCACGAAATCCTCATCCTGCTGCTGGAATTCGACGCTGAAACTGCGCACCTGCTCGCCGGTACTGCGCAGGTGGGCGGCGGCCAGGGTGGTCAGCGCGGACGAGTCGAGCCCGCCGGAGAGCAGCATGCAGCGCGGCACATCCGAAATCAGTTGCCGCGCAACGACGTCCTCGAGTAAGTCGCGGACCGTCCGCACGGTCGAGGCGCGGTCGTCCCTGTGCTCGAGTGTGCGCAGTGTCCAATAGGCGGTGGTGCGCAGTCCGTCTCGATCGACGGTTACCACCGAACCCGGGGGCACCTGACGCATCCCGGTCCACGCCGATCCTTCCGGGCGCACGCTGACGACGAACAATTCGCGCAGCCCGTCGAGGCCGATTGATCTGTCCGACAAGGGATTGGCGAGGATAGCCTTCGGCTCGGAGCCGAAAAGCAGACCGTCCTCGGTCGGATAGTAGTAGAAGGGCTTGATGCCGAGGCGATCTCGCACCAGCACCAGCCGCTCGATCCGCGCGTCCCAGAGGGCGAAGGCGTACATCCCGTTGAGTCGCTCGGCGAAGGCCGTGCCCCACTCCAGGTATGCGCGCAACACGACTTCGGTGTCGGAGGCGGTGGTGCAGCGCTGCCCGCGGGCACGCAGTTCCTCGCGTAGTTCGCGAAAGTTGTAGGCCTCTCCTGAATAGACCATGGCGACAACGCCATCCGGCGTTTCGATGGTCATCGGCTGCGCGCCGCCGGCCAGGTCGATGATGGCCAGCCGTCGGTGCCCGAGTGCGACGTGCGGTGCGACCCAGGTGCCCGAGCCGTCGGGTCCTCGGCACGCCATGGTGGCCGTCATCGCGTCGATGGAGTTGTTCGCTGTCGTCAGGTCTCGCTGAAAGGAGACCCATCCGGTGATTCCGCACATGCCATAAGGCTAGAGTCTCTCTAAGATTCTAGCAACTATAACTTTGATGTCGATATAGTAAGCTTCCGGCATGGGTGAACCGGGGCTGCGCGAACGCAAAAAGCAGCGGACCAGGACGGCGATCGCGGAGGCGGCGTACCGGCTGTTCGAGACGCGTGGCTACGACGCCACGACGGTTACCGAAATCGCTGCGGCAGCAGATGTTTCGCCCGCCACCTTCTTCAATCATTTCCCGACCAAGGAGGCGGTGCTCTTCGCCGAGGGCGGCGGCCTGCTCGACGTCGGGCTCGCATCGATCGCGGCGCGACCGGCGGACGCGCAGGTCGGGGTGGTGCTCGCCGAGGCGATGCGGGCGATGCTGCGGGAGATGGCGGGCGGTCCCCGCGATCCGTCGGGTGAACTCGAAGCGACCCGGATCCGCTTGTTGATGTCGGTCCCGTCGTTGCGTGCCGCCACCTTGCAGCGCCTGTTCGAGGTGGAAGATCGCCTGGCGCAGGCGCTGGCCGAGGCGTTCGCGGACGAACTGGACGAGGTGCGGGCCGCGATTCTGGTCGGCGGACTGTGCGGTGCCCTGTTCGCAGGCGGACGGGCGGCCATGCGGGCGGACAAGACCTTCCAGGATGCGGTCGACGGCGCGCTGGATCTGGCGATCAAGGCGGCCGGCGACCTGCATCAGGGGTGATCGAAGTCGTTGTGCCTGCGGCGCAACGATTCTCGTGCTCGGCTCAGCGAAAGAGGGCGCTGGTGTCGATGGTTTCGGCCATGGCCTGCGCCCCGGCATCGTTGAGGTGCATTCCGTCGCCGCAGTCGAAGTCCGCGTGGATGAAGTCCGGCCGGGCCGGATCCTCCACCGCGCGGGCGACATCGAAGACGGTGTCGAAAAGGTCTGTGGTGCGCAACCATTCGTTGACCGCATGGCGGGTTCGCACGGTCTCGGCGACGGGCATGCCCGGGTAGACGACGCCTGCGTACGGGCCGATGGTGGCGGCGTGCACGGTCAGGCCCGCCGCGCGGGCACGGCGAGCCAGCGTGGTGAAGCCCGCGATCAACTCGTCGGCTGTGGCGGGCGGCTCGCCGGACATGCCGCCGAGGATCAGGTCGTTGATGCCGAAGTTGAACAGCACGGCCGTCGCGCCGGGAACGCTCAGTACGTCGCGGTCGAAGCGCGCCAAGCCGGGCGTGCCGATCTCATTGGTGAGCAAACGATTTCCGGCGATGCCCTGGTTGACCGCCCAGCCCCGGTCGAGCCTGCTGTTCAGCACGTCCACCGAGCGCCGATTCGCGCTCACGGTCGTGCCGACGCCTTCGAACCAGGAGTCCCCGAATGCCACGGCGACCGGAATGTCTGCGGCCACGGCCACATCCACGCCGGAGACGTAGAAGCGGGCGGGAAACTCCTCGGCCGCGGCGAGTTCCGGTGCTGCGGTGACGTTTCCGGCCGCGATATAGGCGATTTCGGAGGGCTGGTGCGAGAACGTCGCGAGTCCGGTCTGCTCGGGTAGATAGACGCTGAGCATCAGGTCGTCGCCCGGTGCGACGGCCAGCGCGATCGGATCGCTGACGAGTTCGCCGCCCGCCGGAATCACCGACCGCTCGACCCCGGAGAAGTGCAGCGCGACATCGGTTTCCGTGACGATCGCGCTGCACGCTTTGCGCAGCGCGACCCGGGCGGCGCCGATGACCAGCGTGTCGCGTCCGAACAGATTGGTCAGCCGGATCCGGAGCTGGTCACCGCCGCCGGCCAGATGCAGTACCTGCCGGACGGTCTCGTCGGCGAAGGCCCGCGATTCGGCGAGCTTGACCTGCTCGTAGGGGCTGATGACCGCGGAACGGAAGCCGGCGACCCAGTGGGTGGTGTCAGACATCGAGAGCTCCATTAGTTGCTGCGAGGAATAATGCGTTGGCATATTTCTACAACCATGTATTCCTCATGTCAACTATCCCTGTGTCAACTACTTCCGGTAGGTTGGCGGTATGGACCTGTTCGACGATCCCCGGCTCACCACCATGGGACTGCTGTTCGAGGCGCATGCGGGCGTAGTGGCCAGGCTGGAGCCGACTTGGCGGGCGCACGGCTTGTCCGGCATGGATCTGAATGCGCTCATGCGCCTGAGTCGTTCGCCGGACCGCCGACTGCGCATGTCCGACCTCGCGACCCAGACCGCGCTGTCCACCAGTGGCGTGACCCGGCTCGTCGACCGGCTCACCCGCGCCGGGCTGGTCGAACGGGAACTCGATCCCGGCGATCGGCGCAGCGCCTACGCGGTGCTCACCGCGGCGGGCGCGCAGCGACTCACCGAGGTGCTGCCCGACTATCTGGTCGCGGTGGACCGCTGGTTGACCGGGTTGCTGACCCCCGAGCAACTGGAAGGGTTCGTCACCGCACTGCGGGTTGTGCGCGACACGGTCAATCCCGAGGCGACGGCGGGCGTCGACTGACCTCCGGCGGCCGACCGCCGGACGCGGCGAGCAGGCGTTCCAGCCCGTCGAGGATCAGGTTCAGGCCGAAGTCGAAATCCGCGATCCCCGTGTGCTTTCCGTCGATCACGAGCTGGGACAGCGCGTTCATGTATGGAAACTGATCCGCCGGTATCCGTGGCAGGAAATGTGCGGCGGCGGAGGCGTATTCATCGGGCTGCAGGGGAAAGTTCGACTCCTGCATGGTGAAGCCGTAGATATGGCTGTCCAGCGCGTTCCAGGCGCGGTCCGCGAGTTGATACGAGAAGCCCGCGGCGCGCAGGCAGCCGATGGTGGCGTCGATGTAGCGCAGCATGGCCGGGCCTACATTCAACCGGGAGCCGATGAGTCCGGTGGCCCACGGGTGTCGCAGTAGTACCTCGTGCGCGGAGGTCGCGCGGGCGCGCATGGCCGCCTTCCAATCGCCGCCGATGGCGGGCACGGCCATCTCGGCGATCACCAGATCGGCCAGACCGTCGAGCAGGTCGTCCTTGTTGGCGACGTGGTTGTACAGCGACATCGCCTCGACGCCGAGCAATTGGGCCAGCTTGCGCATGGACAGCGCGGCGAGTCCTTGCTCGTCGGCGACGCGGAGAGCGGCGCGCAGCACCCTTTCGCGGTTCAGTGGGGCGCGGGCGGCGGTTGGCTTGGGCATGGGCCCTCTCGGTTGACGTACTTACGGTGTAAGCGTACCGTCCGGAGTGAGCGACTTACGCTGTAAGTCTCCGTTCCAGCGAGGAAGCCTATGTCCGAGATCAAGGACCCCATCGTGGAAGTCGCCGAGATGGCAGCGGTCGTCGCACCGCGGTACGGCACCGGCGAGGTGCTACGGATCGAGCGGGTCGCCCGGCCGAACCCGCACGCGGGTGAGGTGCTGGTCCGGGTTCGTGCCGCGGCCGTGTGTCAGGGCGATGCCCACCTGCTCACCGGCACGCCCTACCTGCTGCGCCTCGGTTTCGGCCTGCGCCGGCCCAAGGATCCGGTGATCGGGCACGACCTGGCCGGAGAGGTGGTCGCGGTCGGTGCGGGGGTCACCGGATTCCGGCCCGGGGACCGGGTTTTCGGTCAGGTCGGGTCGGGCGCCTTCGCCGAGTACGCCTGCGTCTGCGCGCAGCGCCTCGCCCCGGCGCCGGCCGGGGCGAGTTTCGAAGAGCTTGCCGCCGTGCCGGATTCGGGCATGACGGCGCTGCAGGGTCTGCGCGACGCCGGGCGGCTGCGAGCCGGGCAGCGGGTGCTGATCAACGGCGCCTCCGGCGGTGTCGGCTCGTTCGCGGTCCAACTCGCCAAGGCGCTCGGCGCGGAGGTGACCGCCGTGTGCAGCACCCGCCATCTGGCCGCGGTCCGGACGCTCGGCGCGGATCATGTGATCGACTACACCGCAGCCGATTTCACCGCCGACGAGGCGCGTTATGACGTGCTGCTCGACCTCGTCGGCAATCGGACGCTCCGGGACTGCCGTCGGGTACTCACTCCGAAGGGGGTGTTCGTCTCGTCCGCGGGGGCGCCCGGCGGCAATTGGGCGGGGCCGGTCTTATGGATGGGAAAGATGATGCTGGCCAACCTGTTCGTGCGCCAGCGGATCGCGGTGCACCTCATGCGTCCGCAACGAAGCGACCTCGACTATCTCGCGGACCTCGTCGCCGCGGGCAAGGTGCGCCCCTTGATCGAGCAGCATCACCCGCTAGCACAGGCCGCGGCTGCGGTCCAGCACGTCATCGACGGGCATGCCCAGGGCAAGACGGTGATCGTGGTGTGAACGTCGCTGCGGTTCGCCGCGTGATTCATCGAGCAGCAGCGCCGCCGGGGCTGAACAGCGCGGGGTCAGTCCACGGAATCGTGCAAGCGCCGGGCGAGCGTACGGACATGAGCGACGAGTTCCGGTGGTTCGTGCACATGGCACGGGAAACCGAAAGTCGCCAGGTAGATGGCCATTTCGTCGAGTGAGTTGGCGCCGACGCGCAGCGTGCACGATTCGGCGTCGACCGCTTCGATGACGCCGACCGTCGGGGAAATGCGGTCGGCCGCAACCTCGGCGGGGACGCCGAGGGTGACGCGTGCGGAATACCGATACGGCGAATTCGTCACGCCCTGCGTCAGATAGCCGGACAGGTCCGCGTCGGGCGCCTCGCGCGGGGTGAAGCGCGGGCCGGTCGGGATCCGGGGATGCAGCCGGTCGACCCGGTAGGTGCGCCAGTCGGCGCGGTCGACGTCCCAGCCGATCAGGTACCAGCGGCGGCCGGTGTGCGCCAGGCGATGTGGCTCGGTGGTCCGCAAAGACGCTGTGCCGTCGTGGCTCCGGTAGTCGAACCGGAGCCGGTGGCTGTCGCGGATCGCGCCCGCGATCGCGGTGAGCGTGTCCGGGTCGACGGTCGGCCCGCCCGCGGCCACCGTGACGGTGACCGATTGCAGCAGGCTCACCCGGTGGCGCAGGCGCGAGGGCAGTACCTGCTCGAGCTTGGTGAGCGCCCGCAGCGAGCTGTCCTCGATACCGGTGATGGTGCCGCCCGCCGCGGTGCGCAACCCGATCGCGACGGCCACCGCCTCGTCGTCGTCGAGCAGCAGCGGCGGCAGTTTCGCGCCTGCCCCGAGGCGGTATCCGGCGATACCGGCGGTGGCATCCACGGGATAGCCGAGGTTGCGCAGCTTGTCGATGTCACGCCGGACGGTGCGCACGTCGACCTCGAGGCGTGCGGCCAGTTCGGTGCCGGTCCAGTCGCGCGGCGTCTGCAACAGCGAGAGCAGGCGGAGCAGGCGGGCGGAGGTTTCCAACATGAATTCGAGTATGCGCGAAAGCTAGGGCAAAAGCTGTCCTAGCTGCGTTCTAACGTCTCTCTCATGAGCAACGAGATCCACGAATTCCGCATCGACATCCCGCAGCAACAGCTCGACGACCTGCGCACCCGGCTCGACGGCGCACGGCTGCCCGCTCCGTTGCCCGGCGACGGCTGGGACACCGGCGTGCCGACGAGCTGGCTGCGCGGGCTGGTGGACTACTGGCGGACCGGATACGACTGGCGGGCCGCGGAGGCCAAGCTCAACTCCTACCCGCAGTACCTGACCGAGATCGACGGGCAGACCATCCACTTCCTGCACGTGCGCTCGCCCGAGGCGGACGCGCTGCCGCTGCTGATGACGCACGGCTGGCCGGGCTCGGTGGTCGAGTTCCTCGACGTGATCGGGCCGCTGTCGGATCCGCGGGCGCACGGCGGCGATCCGAAAGACGCGTTCCACCTGGTGATTCCGTCGCTGCCGGGCTTCGGCTTCTCAGGCCCGATCACCGCGGCGGGCTGGACGGTCGAGCGGATCGCCGGGGCCTGGGCCGAACTCATGCGCAGGCTCGGCTATGAGCACTACGGCGTGCAGGGCGGCGATATCGGCGCCGCGGTGAGCCCCGAGGTGGGCCGGGTCGCACCGGAAAACGTTGCGGGCGTGCACGTCAACGGCGGACCCGGCCCGCTGCCGCCGCTGCCGCTCGCCGCGGCGGAGCTGGCGAGCCTGAGCGAGATCGAACGGGATCGGATCGGCCGCATCGAGGCGTTCATGCAGGAGGAGTTCGGCTACATCGCGATCCAGTCCACCCGGCCGCAGACGCTGGCCTACGGGCTGGTCGATTCGCCGGTCGGGCAGCTGGCCTGGATCATGGACAAGTTCCGCGAGTGGACGCATCCGCGAAACATCGACCCGGACAAGATCATCGACCGCGACCGGCTGCTGACCAACGTGATGCTGTACTGGCTCAACGGCACCGCGGGCTCGTCCGCCTACGTCGGCTACGCGCAGGAAGGCGGCTGGGGCGAGACGAAGACCAGCTCCGGCGTGCCGACCGCGGCGCTGGTCTTCGCCCATGACATCGGCATTCGCAAGTACTCCGAGACCGAGCACAACATCACCCGCTGGCACGACGTCGACCGCGGCGGCCACTTCGCGGCCTTGGAGGAACCCGTGCTGCTCACCACCGATATTCGCGAGTTCTTCCGCGACCTGCGCTGAAAACCGAAGTCTGTGGGCCTGTTTCGGCATGTCGTCGCCGGAGCAGGCCCACAATCGGGGGCAGGATCGTCGGTGAGGTACAGCATGGAGAAACCGAGACCGCTCAGCCAGGAGCATCGGGAAGACTTCTGGCGGCGCTGTGGTTGGGCACCCGAACTGCCGGAGGGCGAGCGCGTGGCGATCGAGCGTGCGTGGGACGACGAATCGATCGAGATGGCGGAGCTTTTCGGCTGGTAGTCCGCTACCCGGCGGCGAGTTCGCCGGCCCGCCGCCACGAGTCGCGTTCGGCGGCGAAGGCCGCTGCCTGGGTGGCGCGGAAGGCGGCGATCGAATCCTGGTGCGTGGCGAGGAAGGTGCGGTGCTCGGCGAGGCGGAACTCGCCGTCCTCGGCTCGTACCTCGACCTTGCCCGCCGCGAAATCCGCTCGTAGGTCCAGTAATTCGTCCGCACCCACCGGATACCACCGGATGCGGTCGAAATAGCGCAGTAGCCAAGGAGTTTCCGCACCCGAAGGGTCGCGGTCTGCCCCGGGACGGCCGGTGTGCCTGCCCGCGTGGTGGTTCCATACTTGCGTGGTGCGCCCGACGAACTGGTAGCCGCCCGGCCCCTCCATGCCGTAGATGCAGAGGTAGGCGCCGCCGATGCCGACGGCGTTCTCCGGCGTCCAGGTGCGGGCCGGGTTGTACTTGGTGGTGACCAGGCGGTGCCGGGGATCGGTGGGGGTGGCGACCGGCGCGCCGAGGTACACGTCGCCGAGGCCGAGCACGAGATACTCGGCGTCGAAGACGGTGTCGTAAACCTCTGCGACCGAGGCCAATCCGTTCACGCGGCGAATGAACTCGATGTTCCACGGGCACCACGGTGCGTCGGCGCGTACTCCGTGCATGTACCGGGTGATGGCCTCGCGGGTGGCCGGATCGTCCCAGGACAGCGGTAGGTGCACGGTTCGGCTGGGCACGACCAGCCGGTCGGCGGCGGGCAGGTGCCGTTCGGCCTCGGCGAGCAGGTCGAGCAAGCGCGGTATGGGCAGGGCCCGCGGATCCACCCGGATCTGGAGCGAGCGAATCCCCGGCGTCAGCTCGGTCACGCCGGGCACCGCGGCGGCGAGCAGATGCTGATGCAGGGCATGCACGCGGGCCCGGAGGGCGAGATCCAAGGTCATCGTGCCGTATTCGACGAGTACGGCGTCGTCGCCCGCGCGGCGATAGGTGACACCGATCTCGTCGTCCACGTCGGTGCGGCGGAGCACGCCGTCGTCGCCGTCGCCCCCCGCCGAGAACACCGTCTGCCAGTTCGCCCGGCGGGCTGGACCCAACTCGCGGACGGAGGCGGCACGATCGCTGCGGATCGGCACGAACCGGACGGTGTCGCCCGGGGCGAGCTGCCCGAGTTTCCAGCGGTCGGCCGCGACCACGGTGACCGGGCAGACGAAACCGCCGAGACTGGGACCGTCGGGACCGAGCAGGATCGGGGTGTCTCCCGTGAAGTCGAGTGCGCCGACCGAATACGGGGTGTCGTGGATGTTGGACGGATGCAGGCCGGCCTCGCCGCCGTCGGGGCGGGCCCACTCCGGCTTGGGCCCGGCCAATCGGACGCCGGTGCGATCCGAGTTGAAGTGCACCGTGTAATCGGTGCCGATGATGGTGTCGAAGTCTTTGCGGGTGAAGAACTCCGGTGCGCCGTGCGGGCCTTCGGTCACGGCGAGTTCCCAGCGGTGCGTGAGCACCGGTTGCTCCTCCATCGGCACGGCGGCGGCGATCCGGCCACTCGGCGCTCCGAGCGAGAGCACCGTCGCGGCGCGCAGGGCGTTCCCGCCGCTGCCGCCGAACCGGCCGAGGGTGAAAGTAGCTGCGCTACCCAGATATTCGGGCACTTCGATACCGCCGCCCAGCAGGATGTAGGTGCGCATGCCCGGGCCCCGAACCGCACCGACGTCGAGGACGCCACTGGCCGGGACCCGCACGGTCCGCCACTGTTCGATGGGCACCCCGTCCACCGTCACGTCGGCCGGCGCCCCGGTGACGCATACCCATGTGGGGGTCGTGCACCGTAGCGCGGGGCCACCGAGCGTGCATTCCAGGCCGGGCGCGCCCTCGGCGTTGCCGAGGATTCGATTGCCGAGCCGGAACGACAGGTCGTCCATCGGGCCGGACGGCGGAACGCCGATATGCCAGTAGCCCACCCGGCCCGGCCAATCCTGCACTGTCGTAAGCATTCCCGGCCGCAACACTTCGATGGCCGACCGGGCCGGTGCGACGGAAGCGGTGACCGTCTCGCCGCCGCCGCACGCGAGAGCGGGTGCGGCCGCGGCACTCATCGGGTCACCACCATGCGCACCGGCGTCGGGTCGAAACCGTTGCACGGGTTGTTGATCTGGGGGCAGTTGGAGACCAGGACCAGGGTGTCGATCTCCGCGCGCAGCGTGACCTTCTTTCCTGGCGCGGACAAGCCGTCGACGATGCCGAGTGTGCCGTCGGCTTCCACCGGAACGTTCATGAACCAGTTGATGTTCGACACCAGGTCGCGCTTGCTCAGACCCCAGGACAGCGCCGCGGTGAGAAAGTTCTCCACGCACGCGTGCTGGTGCCGGGTGTGGTGTCCGTAGCGAAGCGTGTTCGACTCCTGCGAGCAGGCGCCCGCGATGGTGTCGTGGTTGCCGACCTCGTCGGCGACGACCGTCATCAGCGCGGTACCCACGTCGGTGCGCAGCACGCTGCCGGTGGTGAGGAAGATGTTGCGTTGCGCGGCGACGGTGGCCTGTGCGCTGTAGCGGTCGCTGTGATCGGCAGCCGAGTACAGCAGACAGTCGACGGCCTGGTTGCCGTGCAGGTCGATGATCTCCAGGTGGTCGCCCGCGGCCACTACCGCGGACCAGGACGACCGCGCGGGCACGAGCTCATCGAGCACCGTGCTACGGGACGGGGTGGTGTTCATTGCGCTACCTCCGGTGTGCGCGCGGCTGTCCAGGCCTGTTCGGTGTTCTGCACGGCCCGTTGGTATTCCGGGTCGGAGCTGTGCGCTACGGCGAGCTCCTCGGGCGCCGTCCAGGCCACGACATCGAGGTCCGTGGCCGCGCGGTCGTCGAGCGGGTGGGTGGCGTTGGCGACGAGCAGCGTCACCGGCAGGTGCAGCAGCAACTCGACCGAGGAACCGGGGGCGGCGCTGCCGGTGGCGGTCAGTGCGCCGTCGGCGGCCACCCGGACGCCGCGGAAGAACGACACCGTCGGGCCGATATCACGTGGCGCCAGACCGTGTTTGGCGCCGGCCAGGCGCAACAGCTGCCGTGCCTCGGCGGTCGGGCCGCACAGGGCGTCGTGCCGGCCCGACGTATCGGCGAGCACCGTGGCGAGGATGCGTCCCTGGTCGGACAGGAGCGGATGCCCGTCGCCGAGATAGGCCTGCCACGGCACCTTGACGGTGTCGGCGACGTTCAGCCGCTCCCACGGCGCGTCGGCGCGCAGGAGCAGCAGGTGTGCGCACGCGGCGCCGGCCGGGTCGGACAGCCGGACCCGGATGCCCCGGCCGAGCACGAGGCCTGCGTAGCCCTGCGGCGGAACACGCTGGGCGAAGGTGATTCTCGCCGGATCGATGCCGCTGGGCAGCTCCGGTTCGGCGAGGGTCGCCGCGGCGGCTTGTGCGCGTGCGTGCGCTCTGGCGCCGGAGGTCGATGCGGTGTTCGTCATGGTGCTCCCTTCGATGGGTGCGGTCGTACCGGTGTCCGTCGGCGCGGTGGTGGCAAGCACCGCCACCGCGCCGGGGACTCATGCGGAAGGTGTTGCGGTTTGCCGGTTCTCGGCGGGCCCGAGCGCGCCGGTGACCAGTCGGTGCACGATCACGCCGACGGCGATCACCGCCAGCACGAACAGCGGTGCGGCCCAGCGCATCCACCAGCTGCCGCCGTTCGGCGTATAGACCTCGGCGCGGGGCCAGGCCAGATTCACCGCCATCGCGACGCCCCACAGCACCGCGAGCACGTTCACCGGAATCCCGAAGCGGCCCAGGCTGAACAGCCGCTGCTCGGTGGGTTCGTCGGCGGGCATGCCCCGGAACCGGCGCACCAGCAGCGGCACCGTGACCAGCAGGTACGCCAGGTAGAGCGTGACGATGCAGACGCTGGCCAAGGTCGCGAAGATCGCGGCGTTGCCGAGATTCAGCACCAGCAGCGCGATCCCGAGCACGCCGATGATCACGGCGGGCAGCACCGGAGTGCCGAAGCGGGGATGCACCGCGGCGACCCGCGCGGCGAACGGCAGCTTACCGTCGCGGGCCATCGAGAACATCAGCCGCGATCCGGCGGTCTGAATTGCCAACGTGCACACGGTGATCGCCACCGCGACACAGCCGAGCAGCACTTTGCCCGCCGGGCTGTCCAACTTCGAGGTCAGCACGTAGGCCAGCCCCTCGGTGGCCAGCGAACCGTCGGACAGACTCGGCGCGGCCATCAACGCGCCGATCAGCAGCAGCCCGCCGCCGAGCGCGGAGACCGCGAGCGCGGTCAGGATGGTGCGCGGCGCCACCCGGCGCGGATTCTTCGTCTCCTCGGAAAGCTCACCGGCGGAATCGAAGCCGACCATCACGTACGCGGCCATCAGGCCGGAGACCAAGAAGGCGGCCAGGTAGGAACCGGGCACCGCCTGAGCGGTGTCGAGCACGACGCCCGGCCCGCGCTCGGTGTGGGTGAAGAAGAGCCCGATGATCGCGAGCACGCCGACGATCTCGACGGTGACGCCGATCGAGTTGATCCGCGACATGAGATCGATGCCGAGCACGTTGATCGTGGTCGTGGCCACCAGCAGGATACTGCCGAGCAGCACGGCGTTGGTCGCGCCGGAAGACGAGGTGAGCGCTGTTTCGGTGCCGATGATCTGGAATCCGGGCCAGATCGTCGGCAGCACCACCTGCAACGCGATGGCGGCCGCGGCGGCGGTCACGATCTGCGCGATGACCATCATCCAGCCGGCGAACCAGCCGACGAGTTCGCCGCCGAGGCGGCGCGACCACTGGTAGATACAGCCCGAAATGGGATAGCGCGCAGCGAGTTCGGCGAAGTTCAACGCGACGAGGAACTGTCCGGCGAAGACCAGCGGCCAGGTCCAGAAGAAGGCGGCGCCGCCGAACGAATAGCCGAAGCCGAAGAACTGGAAGATCGTGGTGAGGATGGAGACGAACGAGAAGCCTGCCGCGAACGAGGCATAGCGGCCCAGCTTGCGGTGCAGTACGGGTTGGTAGCCGAACCTGGCGAGGTCGGCGCCGTCGCGGCTGGTGTCGGGCGGCGGCGGGGGAGCGAACGTTGTGGCCATGAGGGTCCTTCGGCGAGCGGCCAATACCTATCAGATGACAGTTTTGCGGTGGCGATCGCTTTTCCGGTGACCCGCATGTATCTCTTGCGGCAACCCCCGTAACAACTGCGTTGCCGAGGTTTCTATCGAATGACAGAAACCTCTCCGCTGCCTGTCCCGCGGTGTACCGCGGCGGATCGACCTGTGACGACCTGCCAGAATGGACGTGTGGCAAACCTCGGCCCCGGCCGTCCTCGGGTGGAGCAGCGACGCCGTCGCGGCCAGACGCCGCGCGCCGAGATCCTGGATGCCGCCGGGGAACTCTTCACTACCAATGGCTACGCGAACACCTCCACCCGTGTGGTCGCCGACGCGGTCGGGATCCGTCAGGCATCGCTGTATCACCATTTCGCCGCCAAGGATGACATCCTCGATGCGCTGCTTGCCGAAACCATAGCTGCCCCATTGGAACTCGCCGAGCGACTGGGGAACGTGTCGGCCTCGCCTGCGGCCCGCCTGTACGCCCTCGCCTGGTTCGACGTCCGGCAACTCTGCGCGTCCCGCTGGAATCTCGGTGCGCTGTACCTGCTTCCGGAACTGCGCACCGCACGGTTCGCCGCGTTCCGGCTGCGGCGCGACGAACTACGCGGCCACTACGAGAGTTCGGCCGCGGCGGTGCTGGCCGCGGGTGCTGGCGTCGGCGTCGTCGGTGCGGCGGCCCTCCCGTTCCGGCTGGTGGAGACGGTGATCAATATTCGATCGGACGAGGGCAAGGCACCCGCCGAGGCGGAACGAACGATTCCGGAGGCCGCGCTGCGGGTGCTCGGCTGGCCCGGCGACCTGGTCGCGCTGCGTGCCGCCGCGGCGCAGGTGCTCGAACAGGCGCAGTGAGAACCGGCGCGGTGCGGACTGGGGAGCAGCTCAGTGCGTCGGGGGCGCTATCCGCCAGTGCTGCTGCAATGCGCCGGCGATCTCCGGCAGGATGGTGATCGGCACCCGCTTGCTGCGTAGCAGGGCACGAATCTCGTTGACCTGCTCTCGTTTACGCAGGTCGTAGGCGCCGGACACCGGGCCGAGCACCGGCGGGATGGCCAGCAGCACCAATTCGCCGTGGCGTTCCGCGCCATCGGTCAGATCGAGCGCGAGCGACCACCGGGCCCGGTCGTCGAGCGCGAAGCGCCCAGCGACCACCCGATCCCAGTCGATGCTCGACCGCGTCCACGGCGTACGCCGGTAGATCGCGCGCTCGGTGAGCACGACGGCGTCCCGGGTGAACAGCGCGACGGCCACCGCGATGCCGGCGATCGCACCGGCAAGCAGCCCGGTGAACACGCGGTTGACGCCGAACAGCGCGACCACCGCCGCACACAGTCCGGCGGTCACCAGGATGCTGAGCGCGCTGTAGAGCGCCGCCCGCTGGGCGGGCACCACGCCCGCGCGCACCGTCGTCATCGTTCACCTCACCTGTGTCCGGCTGTGCTGCGGCACACGCTACCGCCCCGCTGTGGCCCGGGCGCGCGGCTCAGGATTCGAGCGCGACCGCGGCCTCGGCCGTGTACACCAGGAAGGTGAGGCTCTGCTGGAAGTACAGCTGCACCGACTCGGCGTCGTGGGACAGGTAGCCGATCGAGAGGTCCTGTCCGAGCCGCAGGTCGTAGTCGCCGCCGCGGGTGGTGAGCACGAACGCGCCGTCGATGGCGGGCGCCCAGATGATCTCGCCGTCCGGGATGAGCCGTTCGATATGGGTGCGGATCGGGTGCCCGTGATCGGAGGTCTCGCTGACCGCCGTGAACAGGTCCGCGCTCAACAGCACCGAGTACGGCCCGTCGACGCCCGCCAGGCGCAACGCACTCAACGCGAGCGCCACCGACTCCGGCACCTGGCGCGGATCGCTGGGCAGCGCGATCGCCTGGTTGGTCGAACTCGCCCGGATGCCGGTGATATTCGCAGCGGGGTAGCCCTCGAAGATGGCACGATCCTCGGCGAAGGCGATCTTTTGCGCGGCGTCCTTCACCGGATCCAGATCGGTGTCCTTGGCACCGCGTTCCACGTTGTCGAGTTCCTCGCGGGACAACCGGAACGGCACCCGCAACTCGACCAGCGGCGCGACCACGCGCTGCCGGGCGAGCACGCCGTCGGCGGGTGGCGCGATCGAGTCGGTGTGCCCGGTGCCGACGGCCGCGTAGTCCAGGCCGTGCGGGCCGGACACATCCACGACGCGGCGGCCCGCGATATGCCGTTTGAAGGTGCGCGTCGCCTCTTCCTCGATCACCGACCATGCCTCGTCGGTGATCGGCGCGAGTTCGCGATGGAGGTTGTTCATGACTGCCTGCTCCTTTTCAACGTGCCGATACCGAGTGAGCCAGCGCCGATGTCGTTGGGCTGCACGTCTTCTGCTGCTGCGGTGTCGTCCGGCGGTGGGGGAAGTTCTTCCAGGAAATCGACGGTCGGCGCGAAGAACGAGGTGCCGGTGACCGCGATGGAGAAGTCGAGGATGCGGTCGTAGGCCGCCTCTTCGGTGCCGACGAACATGCGCGTCAGCATCAGCTCGGTGACGCTGGGCGTGGCCGCGTACGCGATGTAGTAGGTGCCGAACTCGCCGTCCTTGACGCTGCCGAACGGCATGTTGGCGCGCAGGATCTCGCGTTCGGTGCCGTCGGCGTCGACGATGGTGTTCACCGCGACGTGCGAGTCCGCCGGCTTGTCCGCGTCGGACAGCTCGAAATCGTCCAGCTTGGTACGGCCGATGATCTTTTCCTGCTGTTCGACGGTCAGCGCCCGCCAGTCCGCCAGCGGATGCAGGTACTTCTGCACGATGACGTAACTGCCGCCGCGGAATTCGGGATCCTCGTCGCCGACCAGCGCGGCCGCGTAGGCCGACTGGCCCTCGGGATTCTCCGTGCCGTCCACGAACCCGAGCAGGTCGCGCTGTTCGAAATAGCGGAAGCCGATGGTCTCGTCCACGATGGTGGCCGCGCCCGCGAGCCGGTCGCCGATGGTCATGGCGAGTTCGAAGCAGGCGTCCTGATTCTGGGCCCGGATGTGGAACAGCAGATCGCCCGGCGTCGCGGGGGCGCGGTGCTGAGCGCCGACGAAGCCGGGGAACTCGTGCAGTTCGGCGGGCTTGGGTCCGGCGAAGAGCCGATCCCAGGCGGCGGCGCCGATCGCGGTGACACAGCTGAGTCCGGCGCCGGGAATGCGGAATCCGACCGAGCGGCGCAGTCCGGCGATATCGGCGAGCGTGTCCCGCACGACCGCCTCGCCGCCCTCGTCGATGGTGGCCACGAGGAAGATCGCGGCCGGTGTGAGCGGTTCAAGAATCGACTGCGGCTCACTCATAGCCAAGAGCCTAATGCCCGTACCAAGATCACCGAGCAGATGGCACGGGCTCGCCGGCTACTACTTGGCGACCGTCAGCAGGAAGGCCACGTCGTCGACGGCTTTGACGCTGTGCCTGGCCTTGGGCACCACCAGCAGGTCGCCGGTCGAGCCCTTCCACTCGTTGGCGCCGCTGATCAGGGTGAGCGTGCCGCTGAGCACGAGCAGGGTGGCCTCGCCCGCGTTGTCGTGCTCGGCCAGGCTCTGGCCCGCGCTGAGGCCGACCACGGTCTGGCGCAGGGTGTTCGCGTGACCACCGTAGATCGTCTGCGAACTGCGTCCGCTCGTGGCGGTGCTGGCCAACTTGAGTTGTTGCCGAGCAACCGCAGTCAGCGATTTCTTGTCCATGGACCGCCTTTCGCAATGACAGCAGCCGGTGCGAGGGCTGGTCGCATCGGCTCGGGGACTCGGGCGGACTGGGCCCGGGCGCCACTTACCCTGGAGTATGCCCGACCGCGCAGCCTCTCGTGTCCGGTTTGCGGGGTGGCGGCGTTCTGTGATCGAACGGTGTCGTGCGCGGCGCGACGATCGGTTACTCGACCGCGATCAGTCAGCAGACCTGCGGATATAACGGCGGATTCGATAGTTCACGCCGGAGGTCGAGGCCTGCCACGGCGAGGTGTCGGCGTCCTTCCACTCGGGCCCGATGGGGGGCGCGTAGGCATCGCCGGCGACCTCGGTGTCCACCTCGGTGACGAGCAGATCGGTGGCGAAAGCCATGGCGGCGCGGTATATCTCACCGCCACCGGCGATCCACACGGTGTCCTGGCCGCTCAGCGCCAGCGCCTCGGGCACCGAGCCCGCGCGTTCGGCGCCCCCGGCGGCCCAGTCGGGCTGTCGGGTCACCACGATGTTGCGGCGACCCACCAGCGGCCGGAATCGAGGCGGCAGCGAATCCCAGGTCCGCCTGCCCATGATCACCGGATGGCCCATGGTGACGGCTTTGAAATTCGCCATGTCCTCGGGCACCCGCCAGGGGATGGTGTTGTCGGCACCGATGACGCCGTCGGGCGTCTGCGCCCAGATCAAGCCGATCGTGCGGGCGCCGCTGCCGTGCTGCCGGATACGGGCGTGGTCGTTCACACCGCGACCGGTGCCTTGATCGCCGGATGATGCTGGTAGCCGACCACTTCCACATCCTCGTAGACGTAGTCGAACAGCGTCGGCGCGGGACGCAGGCGCAGCGTCGGGAACGGGTACGGATCCCGGGACAGCTGCTCGTCAACCTGGTCGAGGTGGTTGTCGTAGATATGGCAGTCGCCACCGGTCCAGATGAAGTCGCCGGGCTCGAGCTCGGTCTGCTGCGCCACCATGTGGGTGAGCAGCGCGTAGCTGGCGATATTGAACGGCACGCCGAGGAAGAGGTCGGCGCTGCGCTGATACAGCTGGCAGGACAGCCGCCCGTCGGCCACGTAGAACTGGAAGAAGGCGTGGCAGGGGGCCAGCGCCATCTTGTTCAATTCAGCGACGTTCCAAGCCGATACCAGCATGCGCCGCGAGTCCGGGTTGGTGCGCAGCGTCTGCAGGACCTCGGAGATCTGGTCGATGTGCGTGCCGTCCGGCGTCGGCCAGGACCGCCACTGGACGCCGTAGACCGGGCCCAGTTCGCCGTCGGCATCGGCCCATTCGTCCCAGATGGAGACGCCGTGCTCCTGCAACCAGGTCGCGTTGGAATCGCCGCGCAGGAACCAGAGCAACTCGTAGACGATCGATTTCAGATGCACCTTTTTGGTGGTGATCAGCGGGAAGCCCGCGGCCAGGTCGTAGCGCAGCTGGTGACCGAAGATGCTGCGCGTGCCGGTGCCGGTGCGGTCCGCCTTGTTCGTGCCGGATGCGAGTACCAGTCGGAGCAGGTCCTCGTACTGGGTATCGGTCGTCGCCACGCCTGCCGACTCTAGTCTTCGTGGCGTTTGGCAAGCTCGGCGCATGCACAAGCTCTCGGTCATCGGCATCGGCGCGGGCGATCCCGACCAGGTGACGATGCAGGCCGTCAAAGCGTTGCGGCAGGTCGACGTGTTCTTCGTGATCGGCAAGGGCGCGGAGAAACAGGAGCTGGTCGACGTGCGGACCGCGATCCTGGCCGAGCACGCCGAGCGGCCGTATCGGATCGTGGAAATCGCCGATCCGCCGCGAGATCGCGCGCCCGCCGACTACCAGGGCGTCGTCGAGGATTGGCACGAGCGCCGGGCCGCGCTGCTGGAGGCGGCGTTCGCCGCGGCCGAGGGCGTCGGCGGCTTGCTGGTGTGGGGCGACCCGTCGCTGTACGACAGCACCCTGCGGATGATCGAGCGGGTGCTCGCCCGCGGCACCGTGCGGTTCGACTACGAGGTGATCCCGGGCGTCACCAGTGTGCAGGCGCTGGCCGCGCGGCATCGCATGGTGCTGCACCGGATCGGCGAGCCGGTGCACATCACGACCGGCCGGCGGCTGCGGGCGGAAGGGCTCGCCGATTCGGCGGTGGTGCTGCTGGACGGCGAGTGCGCGTTCACCGAGGTGCCGGGGAACGATGTACATATTTGGTGGGGCGCCTACCTCGGCATGCCGGACGAGACCTTGATCGCGGGCCCGCTGCGCGAGGTCGAACAGCAGATCGTCGAGCGCCGGACCCACCTGCGTGCCGAGAAAGGCTGGATCATGGACGTCTACCTGCTGCGTCGCGGCTGAATTTCCGGCCCGGCCGGCCTGCTGATGTCAGTGGCCGCCGGTAGCCTGGGCATGTGCCCGAACTACCTGAAGTGGAGGCGTTGGCGCAGTTCCTCCGGGAACATGCGGTCGGCGCCGTGGTGGGGCGTGTGGATGTCGCGGCGTTGAGCGCCGTGAAGACCTTCGATCCGCCGGTGACCGCGCTGTCCGGCCGGGATGTGACGGGCGCGGGTCGCTGGGGCAAATTCCTCGGCATGGACTGCGGCGGCCTGTGGCTGATCACGCATCTGTCCCGGGGCGGCTGGTTGCGCTGGATCGATGAGCCGAGCCAGACGCCGCCGAAGCCGGGCGGCAAGAGTCCGTTGGCGTTGCGCGTGCACTTCTTCACCCCCGAGGGCGCGACGCCCGCGATCGATCTGACCGAGGCCGGCACCAAGAAGCGGCTCGCGGTGTACATCGTGGACGACCCGAAGCTGGTCCCCGGCATCGCCAGGCTCGGGCCCGACGCGCTCGCGGTGACCGAGGAGGAGTTCGCCGAGATCCTGTGCGGCGCCTCGCAGCGGATCAAGACCGCGATCGTCGACCAGACCCTGCTGGCGGGCATCGGCAATGCCTACTCCGACGAGATACTGCACACCGCACGGATATCGCCGTTCGCCAACACCAAAACCCTTGCAGCGGACAAGGTCTCCGAGTTGTACGCGGCGATGCGGGCGGTGCTGTCCGACGCCGTGCAACGGTCGGTCGGCCAGGACGCCGCCCGGCTCAAAGGCGAGAAACGCTCCGGCATGCAGGTGCACGCGCGGACCGGTCTGCCGTGCCCGGTCTGCGGCGACACCGTCCGTGAGGTCTCCTACGCGGAGCGTTCCTTCCAGTACTGCCCGACCTGTCAGACCGGCGGCAAGATCTTGGCCGACCGCCGGATGTCGCGCCTGCTCAAGTAGCCCGCGCGCGCAAGGTGGGGATTCGGATATCTTGCCAGGCAAGGCGTTTGGCTTGGTCCGGGTCGTGCTCGACGCGCGTGGGATAGTCGATGATCAGCGTCGTGCGGCGGGATTCGGTGTAGGGCGGCCAGGACGGCAGCGGCGCGCCGGTGCGCGCGAGCGCGAGCCAGTTGTCCTGGAACTGGCGGGTCACGGCTTGTAGCCCGCGCCGGCCGCCGGCCGCGGTGAAGGCGATGCCGAACGAGGCCTCGCCGCCGCCGAAGACGGGCACCAGGTCGGTGGCGTGCGAGGCTCCCAGTCCGAGGAGCTGCAACGCGCGCGGCGCGAAGTCGTACCGGTAGGCGTAGGTGGGCGCGTACTTGCTGTGCCCCGCCATCACGCGGACCGAGGGCCGCCAGAAGACGAAATCGCCGCCCGCGCGCACGGCCGCCCGCGCCGCCGGATACCCGGGATAGGCTGCGGCGATACGGGATTCGGCCGCGGCGGAACCGACCGCGGCCCGCAGGCGCTCCGCCGTGGTGGGCAGCGAGTCGGCGAACTTCGCGAACAGCGTCCCTTCGTCGCGGTTGGTGCCGATGATCAGCGGCACTCGGTGCGCGTTGCCGTCGACGATTGCGTCGATCGGCGCCTGCGGCAGGAAATCGCCGTCGACCACGGGAGCGACCGGGAACAAGCCGCGATGCTCGCGCAGCACCCTGCCGCTGCTCCGGTCGACCGCGCGCCGGATATCGTTGGCGCTTGCGGTGCGCAGCGTCTGCGCCGCGGTCTCCGGGGTGGCGCCGAGTTCGGTGACGCACCGGCGCGCGAAGGCCCGGGCGTCCTCGGCGGTCATCGCCCAGTCCGCCGGCGGGCTCTGCGAAATGGCTTGATGGAAAAGGCCTTTCGCGGCGGGCGTGGCGAGCAGGCTCAATACCGCATGCGCGCCCGCCGATTCGCCGAAGATCGTCACGTTGTCCGGATCGCCGCCGAACGCCGCGATATTGGCCCGCACCCAGCGCAACGCGGCGACCTGGTCGCGCAGGCCCAGGTTCGACTCGAAAGTGTGCGCCGGAGTGCTGAACTCGCTGAAATCGACATACCCGAACGCGCCGAGCCGGTAGTTCAGCGACACCATGACCACGTCCCCGCGCAGGGCCAGCCGGGCGCCGGAGTAGAGGCCCAGCGCCGAGGTGCCGATGAGGTACCCACCACCGTGGATGAACACGAGTACCGGACGCGGCGTGGCGGACGGTGTGACGGGCACGGTGACATTCAGTGTCAGCGCGTCCTCGTTGGTGGGCTGATAGCGCCGCGGACCGATCCGCGCGCCGGTGCGGTGCTGCATCGCGGCGAACCCGAATTCGGTGCACTCGCGCACCCCGGTCCAGGGGAGCACCGGCTGCGGAGCGCGAAAGCGCAAGTCACCCACCGGTGGGGCCGCGTAGGGGAGGGACCGCCAGCGCAGCACGCGGCGGCCACGACGACCCCGGACGACTCCGTCGGCGGTCTGGATATCTGTCGATGCCACCATTCACCGATGGTAGCTACGCGCGGCGGGCCTCCAACAGACGTAACCAGAACTCGCTCACGGCGGGAAACGCAGGCACTGCGTGCCACAGCGTTGCCAGCGGCACCTTGCCCACCACCGCGATGGTGGCCGCGTGCAGCTGCTCGCCCACTTCGGGGCCGACGAAGGTGGCGCCGAGCAGTGTGTCGGCGGCCGCATCGATGACCAGTTTGGCGTGGCCCGCGAAGTCGTTGCGCGCCAACGAGGATCCGGCCACGGCGATATCGAGTTCCACCGTCTCGACGGCGTGGCCCGCGGCGCGTGCGGCCGCCTCGGTGAGTCCGACGGAGGCCACCTCCGGCGCGGTGAACACCACCTGGGGGACCTGTGCGTGATCGGCGCTCGCGGCGAACCGGGCGCCGGCGAGCGGACGCCCTTCGGCGCGGGCGGCGATCACGTCACCGCACACCCTGGCCTGGTACTTGCCCATATGCGTGAGGGCGGCGCGATGGTTCAGGTCGCCGACGCAGTACAGCCAGTCACCGTCCACGCCACGCACGGTCAGCTGGTCGTCGACTTCGACGTAGCCGTCCGGCAGGCCGACCTCGGCCAAGCCGAGACCCGCGGTGGCCGGCGTGCGTCCCGCGGCCACGATGATCTCGTCGACCTCGATCTCGTCGTCGCCCTGCGCGTGGTGCACCCGCACCGTGACCGGGCCGCCGTGCACGCGTCCCTCGCCGGTGTCCTTCGCGTCGGGGCGGCGCACGCTCACCGGAGTGGTGTTCAGCAGGACGCGCACGCCGCGCTCGGTGAGCGCCGCGACGACGCGTTCGCCCGCGAACGGTTCCGCGGAGGTCAGCACGCCATCGCCACGCACGACCAGGCTGACCTGCGCGCCGAGCGCGGCCAGCCAGGTCGCCGCCTCGCATGCGACGACCCCACCGCCGAGGACGAGCACCCGCTCGGGCACCTCGTGCAGATTCGTGGCGTCGCGGGAGATCCACGGCAGCGCGTCGCGCAGGCCGGGTATGTCGGGAATGTTCGCGGTGGTGCCGGTCGCCAGGACGACCGCGTGGCGCGCGGTCAGCGTCCGGCCCTCGACCTCGACGCGGCGCGGACCGGCGAGTCGCCCGGTGCCGCGCACCACGTCGATGCGATTGTCGTTCGCCCATTTCACCTGGGAGGTGTCGTCGTGCCCGGCGAACGAATCGCGACGCCGCAGCACGGCGGCGACGTCGAGGCCGGTCGCGGTGATCCCGTCCATCGCCTGCGCGGCGGCGAGCACATGACCCGGCCGCAACAGCGCCTTGCTGGGAATGCAGGCCCAGTAGGAACATTCGCCGCCGACGAGTTCGCGTTCCACGAGCACGGCGGTGCGCTCGCTCCCGGCGATCGCGTAGGCGGCGGCGTTCTCGCCCGCCGGTCCGCCACCGATCACGATGACGTCGTATTCGGTCGTCTCGCTCGGCATCGTCGTGGCTACTGCAGGTAGCCCTCGACCTGCGCCGGTGAGCTGGGTTCGGCGCCGTCCGGGGACTCGCCCTGGTCGATCCGCGCCCGGCGATGCCGCAGCAGATCCCACGCCTGGTCCAGCATCACCTCGAGCTCGGCGAGCTGCCGGCGTTCGGTCTTGGGGTCGAGCTCACCCTTGGTGGCCTGTGCGCGGAGCTCGTGCTCCTGCTCGACCAGTGCCTTGATGCGTGCCAGAACGTCCTGTTCGGTCATGTCGACCATGCTACGACCGCGCCAGGCACGCGGCGGCGATCGGGACGGCCGCGGCCAGGTCGGGCCAGGACAGCGCGGTGTAGCCGAGCGCGACACCGAAGTGTCGTCGCGGGCCGAGGTGGTAGCGGGCCAATCCGTCCAGCGCGACGCCCTGCGCGCGGGCCAGCGTCACCGCACGTTCCTCGGACTCGGCCGAGGCGAGCGGCACCACGACGTGGGTGCCCGCGTCGTCGCCGAGCACGTCGAGCCCACGGCGGCGCAGCTCGGCCACCACCAGGGCCCGGCGCGGCGGCAGCTCGCGGCGCAGCCTGCGCAGATGCCGGGCCAGATCGCCGTGCGCGGCCAGCGACACGAACACCTGCTGACCCGCCGGACTCGGGCAGGTGCCGGTCCGGTTCCGGTGCGCGACCACAGCGTCGGCGATCGCGGGCCGGGCGACCAGCCAGCCGACGCCGAGACTGGGCGAGAGGATCTTGCTCGTCGTGCCGAGGTGCACCACGACGTCCGGTGCCATCGCCGCGAGGAGCGGCAAAGGCGCGGTGTCGTAACGCAATTCGCCGTCGTAGTCGTCTTCGATAATCAGCAGGCCGTGCCGCCTGGCGTGTTCGACGAGGGCGACGCGGCGCGCGGCGGGCAGTCGGGGGCCGAGCGGAAACTGGTGCGCCGGCGTGCAATACACGGCCTTGATCTGCGGCGGCAGCAGGTCGACGCGCAGGCCGTGCGCGTCGACCGGCACCGGCAACACGCGCACCCCGGCCGCCGCGAAAGCGCCTGCGGCCCGGTGATATCCGGGATCCTCCAAGGCCACCGCGTCACCCGGCTGCAGCAGCGCGGCGGCGAGTTCGCCTACCGCGGAACTGGTTCCGGCGGTCGCGAGCAGGGTGGTGTCGCTGCCCGCGCCCAGGCCACGGTGGCGCAGCAGATGTTCGACGATCGCGGTGCGGTACTCCGGCTCACCGGCGCGGTCGCGGCGCACCATCGGCGACAGGTCGGCGGCGGAGCGCCACGCACGCCGCCAGGCGGCGCGGTCGATGGCGTCGGAGCATGGTGCGCCGGGTTCCAGGTCGCGCAGTTGCGGTTCGCTGTCCTGGGCTCCGGACCGGAACGCGCGGGTGGGCGTGGCGGGCGGCGCGGTGGTGAGGTAGGTGCCCGAGCCGCGCTTGCCGTCGATCCAGCCCTCGGCGTGCAGTTGGTCGTAAGCCGCGGCCACCACGGTCCGGCTGACACCGAGCCGGACCGCGAGCGAACGCGAGGACGGCAGCCGGTCGCCGCCGCGCAGCAGGCCGTTCGTCGCCGCGGCCCGCAACCCGTCGGCGACCTGGACCGACAACGGTGCGGGCAGCGCGCGGTCGAGATCGAGGGGGAGTTCGTCGAGCACGGTGACCTCAAAAGTGGACTGTGTAGATTTCGCTGAATTGGCACTTTGATAATGCCACTATGCCCCCGATCCTGGTCATATGACCCGCTCAGCCGATGCCCGGACCCCGCTCTCGCCGACCCCGCGCAGCACCGTGACACGCTCGAAGGAGCGGGCGCGCAGCGATCGAGCCGAACTCGACGCGGTGCTCGACGCGGGCCTGATCTGCCACCTCGGCGTGCTGCTCGGCGGCGCGCCCGTGGTGCTGCCGACCATCTACGGGCGGGCGGGTGACACCCTCTACCTGCACGGCTCGACCGGCGCGGGCAATCTGCGGGCGGCCATGGCCGGGCCCATCTCGGTCGCCGTCACCCTGGTCGACGGCATCGTCTATGCCCGTTCGGCGATGCACTTCTCGATGAACTACCGCTCCGCGGTCGTGCACGGTCGTGCGGTGGAGGTCACCGATCCGGCGCAGCGGGTGCGCGCGCTCGAGGTGATCACCGAGCATGCCGCGCCGGGGGCGTGGTCGCGGGTGCGGCCGCCGAGCAAGAAGGAACTCGCCGCCACCATGGTGCTCGCGCTGGATCTCACCGAAGCCTCGGTGAAGGTCAGGTCGGGCGGACCCAACGACGACGCGGCCGATATCGAGACCGGGGGCGTATGGGCCGGTGTGCTGCCCGTGCGGCAGGTCTGGGACGCGCCGATCGGTTCCGCCGATCTGGACCCGGGCGTCGAGGTGCCGTCCGATGTGCTCGACCGAACCGACCGCACCCTGATCCCGGTGCGCTGAATTCGGACACCGAATCCGATTGCCGAGTTGTAGCTGTGCGCCGGACGCCGCGGACCCTATGGTGGGGTGGCTGATAGTTCCGCACCACCCCCTCAGGCCCGGAGGTGAGCGTGACGAGGTATCGGAAGACGTTCGCGGCGACGGCGGCCATCCTGGTCGTCGCCGTCGCACTGGCGATCAGTCTGCAGTTGTATGCCGTGCAGAAGAATCACGGCCAGACCGTGCACATGATCGGCGACATCGACACCCCGGACCGCATCGATCTCGACGTGACGATCATCCAGATCGATGCCGTCATGCAGGAGATGAGCGTTCAGGTACTGCCGACTCCGCGCGGCGCGCTCGCCGACGAGTTCGGCCGGTTCCGGGTGGACACGGCGATCGAGCTGTATGGGTTGAAGCCGCAGCCGATTCAGGCGAAAGCCGGTGAGTTGCTGTCCGCGTCGGAGCTGCGTATCGCCATGGGCGGCAACGGGATGATCACCGACTATCCGTTCGACAGATACACCGCCGACATCGATGTCCTCGCGACCAGCGGTGCGGCCACCGTGCCGATCTCGATCAATCTGTACAGCCTCGACACCTTCTTCAAGGTGGCGCCGAAGGTGAACGACGAGCAGCGCGGTGACGTGGTCGGAAGCGTTGTGACAGTAGCGCGTTCGACCGCGTCGCTCACCTTCGCGCTCTTCGTCATCGTGCTGATGCTCGGCCTGGCACTGGCCGCCGCGACCGCCGCGTTCTACGTGCTGTCCGGCCGGCGCGGGCTGATCTGGCCGGCGAATACCTTGATGGCCGCGGTGCTGTTCGCAATGATCCCGCTGCGCAACGCGGTTCCGGGTGGACCGCCCATCGGGTCGGTCATCGACTTCGGCTCGTTCTTCATCGCCGAGACCGTGGTGGCGCTGTCGTTGATCTGCACGGTGCTGATCGGCTATCGGCACGAGATCGGGAACGAGCGAGCCGCGGCGTCGTCCGATCCGGCATTGTGACGCCGGTCACCGTGCGGGCGACGGGATTTAGTGACGGTATTTGTGCATCTGACGGGAAGGCACCTTGTTCGGGTGCACTAACGAGGTTTGTTCGCTCGCCGCTATTGTGCGGAGCGGTTTGTCTGTGCAAACAATGTGCGGGTGACTGCTCGCACTGATGCCGCTGCGCTGGACGACCTGTCGAAATATGTCCGGACGGTATTGCCCGAAGTGACCCGGGACCTGCTGACCGAGGTCCTCAGTGCGGTGCCCGATTATCGGGAGTTGTCCGCCGACGCCAGGGAGGACCTGCCGCAGGCCGCGGAGGCCAATCTCCGCCTGTTCCTGCGGTCGCTGTCGGACCGGCGACCGCCGGACAAGGACGCGCTGACCGAACTGATCGAGATCGCGGTGCGCCGGGCCAGGGCTGGAATCCCTTTGGACACAGTGCTTTCGGTGTATCACCACGGTGCGATCGCGGCCTGGAACTCGGTCGCGGCCGCCGCGACCGCACCGGCGCAGCGGGAGCAGCTGCTGGCCGCGGTGCCGTATGTGCTCGGCTACCTCGGCGCCGTCACGCCCGGCGTCGCGAGCGCCTATCTGCGCGAGCGCCAGGATCTGCACTGGGAGCAGCGGGAAGCCAAGCGGGCGGTGGCACAGGCGCTGGTGCACGGCACACCCGCGGACCTGCTCGCCGAGCGGTTCGGCATCTCGCTCGACGGCGGGTTCCGGGTCTTGGTCTTCCGGTTGGCCGAGGCGGATCCGGCCGGCGCGAATCGGCCGGTGTTACGTGTCGTGCAGGCCGAGGTCGACGCGGTGTCCGGCCGGGCCTTGAGCACCGTCGAGCGCGGCGGCGGTGTCTTGCTCGTGCCCGGCATGGACGGTGACGCCGACGCGGCGTTGGACACTTTCGTCGCCAGGGTCGCCCAAGGCACAGGCGTGCGCACGGTGGCGGGTTTCGCGACCGCCGCCGACGTCACCGACATTCCGGCGGCGGCCGAGGAAGCCGGTGAAATCGCCAGGCTCGCTTACCAACTCCATCGTCCCAGCGCGGTGTACCGGATGGCGGACCTGGCGCTGCAATACCAGCTCGCCCGGCCCGGTCCCGCGCGTACCTGGCTGCTCACGCTGCTGGCGCCGCTGCACGATCAGGCGCATCTGCTCGACGCGCTGCGGGCGCTGATCGACAACGACTACAACCGCCAGCAAGCCGCGGCCGCCCTTGTGGTGCACCGCAATACGCTCAACTACCGGCTCAACCGGATCGCCACCGTCACCGGCTACGACCCCAACCGACCGGATCACGCGCAGCTGTTCGCCGCGGCGCTCACCGCGCACGATATCGACGCGATGGAATGAGTGCCGATCACCACGCTCGCACCGGCAGGTCGATGGTCGCCGCGGTCTGCGACGCCAGATCGGTTAGAGCACTGTCGGATTCGATACGTGCCGGGTCGAGGCCGACCAAGGCCACCACGTAGTCATCGGCGATGCGGCACAGGTAGCCGGACAGCCGGGTTCGCGGTAACTGCCCGGCGGTCAGGCCGGGGTGGATGGCCCGCGCAGCGACGCCGGTGCAGCGGTGCGTGCCCAATGCGGTGAGCGTGGCGGGCAGCGTTCCGATGTTGGAGCACAGGATGTCTCGCTCTCCCGCACCCTTGGACAACGCGTACGCCCAGCGATCCGGGATGACCTGGAGCAGTTCCTCGGGCATGCCGCCGGGGCTCGACATGCGGCGCTCGTACGCGGCGCGGGCCTGCGCGCGGATCGAGGCGGGGGTGTCGGTGCGATGTACGTCGATGGCGGTCATGGCGAGGTCGTTGTCCACCCGGGGTTCGTCACGGGTGTCGACCGGCAGGCTGGCCTCGATCACCGCGGCGGGAAAACCACAGGCCCACAGCGTATTCGCGATCAACCAGATGAACACGCTGTTGGTGGTGCCGCCGTGCGCCATGGCGGCTCGATCCCAATCGGCCACGGAGCACTGAAGGACCGCGCTGTGTACGGCGGCATCGCCGGACGGTGCGTCGACGCGGTCGGGGGCGGCGGGTGGGCGCGCGGGGATGCCACCCCGCAACGCCCGCACGGTGCCGCGTACGACGGTGGACCACTGCCGCCCGGCATCGGCCCAGTCCGATCCGGGCACCGGCGCTCCGGCGTGCAGCTCCGTGCCGCCCAGCGCGTCATCCACCGCGAGCGCCAGCGCGCGACCGTCGGCGAGCGCGTGCGAGCAGGTCAGGGCGACAACGGAACCCCCGTCGGTAAGTGCGGTCGCGGACAGCCGCCAGCCGGGTCCGGTCTCGGGATCGAGGTCGGCGCCCTGGGCGTCGGCCCACGGGAACAGCGCGGCGCAGGAGATCGGCTGTTCGTGCCACGCCAGCGGGTGCGCGCGGGTATTGGCCTGCCAGGCCCGGCGCGCTCCGGGCACGCGGGGACGAACGACCCTGCGCCCCAACGGGCCGGTGCGCAGCGTCGCGTGGATCCGCCGGAGCAACTCGGCCTCGATCCGATCGGCCGTGCGCCACAAACCTTGCAGCGCAATGGGAGTGCCCAGTCCGCGGTGGGTCCGGAGGAAGATCTCGTCGACGACGCTCAGCCTGCCGGGGGCGCTCACGCTTTCGTGCCGTGCCTGCCCGCGCCGGAGGCGAAGCGCTGGGCTCCGTCGAGGGCGCCGTTGGCGAGCGCGGTCATGCCGTGCCGAAGTTCGTTGCGTAGCGCGGCCGCTTCGTCCATGCCGTCCTGCTCGAGCAGCGACAACCGGTCCGAGCGCAGGCACGCCTGCGGCAGGGCGGCGAGTTCGGCGGCCAGTTGTTCTGCGGCACTGCGGGCTTCGCCGGTCGGGACAACCCGGTTGACCAGCCCGATCTGCAGGGCCTCGGCGGCGTCCACGGGACGGCCGGTGAGCACCAGGTCCATCGCGCGTCCGGTGCCGATGATGCGGGGCAGGCGCAGGGTGCCGCCGTCGATCAGCGGCACGCCCCAGCGGCGGCAGAACACGCCGAAGGTGCTGTCCTGCTCGGCGACCCGCAGATCGCACCACAGCGCGAGTTCCAGACCGCCCGCGACCGCGTAGCCGGAGACCGCGGCGATCACCGGCTTGGACAGGCGCATCCGGGTCGGCCCCATCGGGCCGTCGCCGTCCTCGGTGACCTGATTGGACCGTTCGGTGCCGAGGCCCTTGAGGTCCGCGCCCGCGCAGAAGGTGCCGCCGTCGCCCCACAGCACGGCCACCGCGGCGTCGGGATCGGCGTCGAATTCGCGGAAGGCGTCGGCCAGGGCGGCGGCGGTCGGGCCGTCGACCGCGTTGCGTGCCTCGGGCCGGTGCAGGATCACCGTGGTCACCGCGCCGTTGCGCTCGATTCGTACGTTCACGACCCCGACCATACGCCGTAAAACCGCCCTTGTGGCAAGAAATGAATTTATGGTTCACTTCTTGCGTGGCCTACCGCAGAACCCCAGCCGTGCAGGCCCGCCTGGACGCGCAGGCGGGCCTGATCGTGCAGGCCGCGACCACCGTCCTGTCCCGGGCGGGCTATGCCGGGTTGTCGATGGCGGCGGTCGCGGCCGAAGCCGGCGTGGCCACCGGCACCGTCTACAAACACTTCGCGGGCAAGGCGGAACTGGTCAGCGCCGTCTTCCGGCGAGTGGTTGCCTGGGAGGTCGCTGCGGTCGCCGCGGCCAGCGCGGGCGGCACCGCCGTGGAGCGGGTGAGTGCCGCCGTGGAGACCTTCGCCGGACGCGCGCTGAAGAACCCGAAACTCGCCTACGTGCTGCTCGTCGAGCCGGTGGACACCGTGGTCGACACCGAGCGGCTGCACTTCCGCCGCGCGTTCGCCGAGGCCTTCGAATCGGCGGTGGCGGAGGGCGTTTCGAGCGGGGAACTGCCCGCTCAGGACGCGCGGACCAGTGCGGCCGCGCTGGTCGGTGCGATCGGCGAGGTGCTGGTCGGTCCGTTGGCCGCCGCGCCGCATGCGGAATCCGTTGTCCCCGAACTCATTGTCTTCGCCCTGCGCGCACTCGGTGTGCCCGGGGCATCGAGCGCACCGGTCGCTCGGCTGGAATCAGGAGTATCCGATGCAGACGCATGACGTGTTCAATCAGGTGCCCGACATCGCGCCGTTCGATGTCTCGCGGAACCCGGCCCTGCTCGAGGGCCTGCATCGGGAAGGTGCGGGCTGGGCCGAGCCCGAGGTGCGTGAACTCGGCGCACTCGCAGGCGGTTCCGCGGCGCAGGAGTGGGGGCGGCTGGCCAACGAGTACCCGCCGGTGCTGCACACCCACGATCGGTACGGCCATCGCGTCGACGAGGTGGAGTTCCATCCGCACTGGCACGACCTGATGAATGTCGCTGTGTCGCACGGCTTGCACGGCGCGCCCTGGTTGGACGAGCGCCCCGGCGCGCACGTCGCCCGTGCCGCGAAGTTCTACACCTGGGGTGCTGCCGAGGCCGGGCACATGTGCCCGATCTCGATGACCTACGCGGTGGTGCCTGCACTGCGGCACAACGCGGAGCTGTCCGCGAAATTCGAACCGCTGCTCGGCTCCCGGGTCTACGACTTCGGTCTGCGGGAACCGTCGGGCAAGGCCGGGCTCATCGCGGGCATGTCGATGACCGAGAAGCAGGGCGGCTCGGATGTGCGCGCCAACACCACCACCGCGACACCGCAACCGGACGGCTCGTACCGGATCGTCGGGCACAAGTGGTTCACCTCCGCCCCGATGTCGGATATGTTCCTCACGCTGGCCCAGGCGCCCGGCGGGCTGTCCTGTTTCCTGCTGACCAGGGTGTTGCCGGACGGCACCCGTAACCCCATCCGCATCCAGCGGCTCAAGGACAAACTCGGCAACAAGTCGAACGCGTCCTCGGAGATCGAATACGAGAACGCCACCGGCTGGCTGGTCGGCGCGGAGGGTGCAGGGGTCAAGACCATCATCGAGATGGTGAACATGACCCGTCTGGACTGCGTGATCGGTTCGGCCACCGGCATGCGCACCGGCGCGGTCTTCGCCGCGCATCACGCCAGGCATCGGGAAGCGTTCGGCGCCAAGCTGATCGACCAGCCGGCCATGCGAAACGTGCTGGCCGACTTGGTGATCGAGTCCGACGCGGCGACCACCGTGATGATGCGCCTGGCCGGGGCCACCGACCGGGCGACGACCGATCCGGCCGAAGCGGCGCTGCGCCGCATCGCGTTGGCGGTCACCAAGTACTGGGTGTGCAAGCGGGCGCCGGCACACGCCGCGGAGGCGCTGGAATGCTTCGGCGGCAACGGCTACGCCGAGGAGTCGGGCATGCCCCGGCTGTATCGCGAGGCGCCGCTCATGTCGATCTGGGAAGGGTCCGGCAATGTCGCCGCACTGGATGCGTTGCGCGCCATGGGCCGTCAGCCGGAGACCGTCGAAGCGTTCTTCAACGAGGTGTCGCAGGCGCGGGGCGAGAACCCGCGGCTGGACGACGCGATCAGCCGGGTGGGCAAGGAACTCGCCGACCTCGGCGACATCGAGTACCGCGCCCGGCGCATCGTCGAGTTGATGGCGCTCGTACTGCAGGGCGCGCAGCTGGTCCGGCACGGTCACCCCGCGGTTGCCGATGCCTTCTGCGCCACCCGGCTCGGCGACGACTGGGGTATCGCCTTCGGCACCCTGCCGACCGGGGTGGACACCGGCGCCATCATCGAGCGGGCGTTGCTCTGATCTATACGCTGGAAAACAATTCGGCCGCTGCGTAATTCGTCTGTCGGTGTTGCAAACATGTTTCGGGCTAATGAATTTGGAGATCTTGGATATAGCCCAGTGGGTCGCTGGTAACTCGATCAACGACGTCGTCGAAAGATCTTGATACAGCGTATTTGCCGGGCTGAGCTGGACGGTTGCCGGGACGTATTTCGGCTCCGCTGTCCGTTTCCCCAGTTTGCTCTCCAGTCGAGTTGACCGCTCGAATGTGGTTCTACTTGGTCATGAAACCCACACAAAAACGAGCGGGGCGATATGCCGCCTTCGCTTTAATCGCTACTGGGGCAATGGTGTTCGCGTCCGGTCCGGCCGTGTACGCGCAACCGCCTTCGAGCCCGTCGGCGCCTACGAGCTCCGACCTGTCCGCGGTGCCGAAAGAGGTGACCGTCGACCAGCAGGGCGCGGTCCAGCTCGTGGTGCCCAAGGAGCCGCTCGCGGCGCCGCAGGGAACGCCCGCCGAGGCTCCGGCCGCGGCCCAGGCGCATGCCCAGGGTGTCGAAAAGGCGCTGGCCGGAAACGGTGACAGCGCAGGCGATCTCGTCGTGGAGTCGGTGTTCCCGGTTGGTGAGGGGTCCACCGTCAGGCTGCGGCAGGAGATCGACAAGGTACCGGTGTTCGGCGCGTCCGCGGCGCAGTCGCTGACCGCGAACGGGTCGCTGATCTCGGTGACCGGCGCGCTGTCGAAGAAGTCCGAGGGCAAATTCGCCGGCACGACGCCGACGTCCCAGGTCCAGCAGACCGCGCTGAAGAAGGTCGCCGCGGAGAGCAAGGCGGCGCCGGACCAGCTGTCGGTCACCGAGACCAAGGCGTACTGGTACGACGCGAAGCTGGCCGCCAAAGAGGACGCGCAGAGCGTGGCCGTCCCGGCGTTCAAGGTCGATATCACCGGTGTCAGTGCGGAGAAGAAGGGCGAGCCCGCGACGTGGGTGGTGTTCGTCGACGCGAACAACACCGGCAAGGTGCTCGACAGCTGGAGCGAGACCAAGCACCTCAACCGCGTCGTGTGTGACAACGCGAACCGGCGCATCGATCCCAACCGGGCCGGCTGCGGCACCGGTAGCCTGCGCTCGACTCGCTCGGAGGGCCAGGGCCCCACGGGTATTCAGGATGTCGACAAGATCTACGACTACCTGGGCAACACCGAGCGGTTCTACGCTCAGTACACCAAGGTGCCGAACCTGACCAACCTGATCGGCTCCGACACCGGTGACGGCAAGGGCAAGGCGCTGCGCGCCACCGTGCGGCTGTGCACCACCACCGCATGCCCCTACCAGAACGCCTTCTGGTCCGGCAGCTACATGGCCTACGGTTCGGGTCTGACCACCGAGGACATCACCGCGCACGAGCTCACGCACGGCGTGACCCAGCACACCAACGGCCTCGTCTACCGCAACGAGCCGGGCGCGATCAACGAGTCCATGTCCGACGTCTTCGGCGAGCTCACCTTCCTGGTGAACACCAGCAACCCGTGCAACACCCCGGCCAACCGCTGGAAGCTCGGCGCCTGCAGCTCGATCGGCGTGATCCGGGACATGCAGAACCCCAACGCCTACCAGGATCCCGACACCTACCGCGGCCGGTACTGGTACACCGGCACCGGTGACAACGGCGGCGTGCACATCAACAGCGGCGTCGGCAACAAGACCGCGCAGATCATGGTCGACGGCGGCAGCCTCAACGGCGTGACCGTCACCGCGATCGGCATCGCGAAGACCGCGGCGCTGTACTGGACGACGCAGACGCTCCTGTCGTCGAACTCCAACTACGCGGCGCTGTCCACCGCGTTGAAGACCGCGTGCAACACCAACGTGCGCAACCAGACGGCCGGCACCACGGCCGCCGACTGCGTGCAGGTGGCCAACGCCACCAAGGCGACCAAGCTGCCGCAGCAGCAGGCTCGCACCTAACCAACCATCACCGGTTGAACGGACGTCTCACCGAGCGCCACAGGCTCGGTGAGACGTCCTTTTGTGCTCGGTAGGGTGCGACGGTGGACAATCCATCGCTGTCGGCGCTCGCCGAACGGGTGCGCGCGCACGCCGCCGGTCGCGACGGCCGATATCTGCTGGGCATCGCGGGTCCGCCGGGGGCGGGAAAGTCCACCCTGTCGGTGACGTTGCGCGACGCGCTGAACGACGAGGCCGCGGCCCCGATCGCCGAGATCGCGCCGATGGACGGCTATCACCGGACCAACGCCGTCCTGCGGGCCACGGAAAGCCTTGCGCGCAAAGGCGAACCGGACACCTTCGATACGGCGGGTTTCCTCGCGAACCTGCGGCTGCTGCGGGATACCCGTGTCGGCACGGCGGTGCCGTGGCCGGTCTTCGACCGCACCCTGGACGACCCGACGCCGGCGGGCATCGTGTTCGACCGGCAGACCATCGCGATCGTCGAGGGCAACTACCTGCTGCTCGACGATGTCGCGGACCGGCAGTGGTCGGCGGTCCGCCTGCTGCTCGACGAATGCTGGTACCTCGACGCCCCGCGAGACGTGCTGGAACAACGGCTGCTGGACCGGCACGTGCACGGCGGCCGCACCCCGGCGGCGGCCGGGGTCAAGGTGCGCGAGAGCGACCTGCGCAACGCCGATCTCATCGCGGCCACAAGGTCGCGCGCCGATCTCGTGCTCTACCAGCGCGGCAGGCACTACGAGCGCTGATGCGCGGCTATTTCTGGTCGCGGTACCACCGGATGAGTGCGTCGGTCGACGAATCTCCTTGCGGTGCGGGCTCTTCCGGTGAGCTGAGCAGGGGCGCCAGCTCGAGCGCCTGCTGCTTGCCGAGCTCGACGCCCCACTGGTCGAAGCTGTCGATGCCCCAGATGGCGCCCGCCACGAACACCTGATGCTCGTACAGCGCGATCAACTGGCCGACCACCGACGGCGTCAGCTGCGCGGCGAGGATGGTGGTGCTCGGCCGGTTGCCAGGCATCACCTTGTGCGGCACCACTTTCGGGTCGGTGCCCGCGGCCGCGATCTCCTCGGCGGTCTTGCCGAACGCGAGCACCTTGGTCTGCGCGAACAGGTTGCTCATCAAGATGTCGTGCATGCTGCCGGTGCCGTCCCGGGTGGGCAGATCGTCGGTGGGACGGGCGAATCCGATGAAATCCGCCGGTACCAGACGCGTGCCCTGGTGCAGCAGTTGATAGAACGCGTGCTGTCCGTTGGTTCCCGGCTCGCCCCAGAAGATTTCGCCGGTGGCGGTACTGACCGGCGTACCGTCGGCTCGCACCGACTTGCCGTTCGACTCCATCGTGAGCTGCTGCAGGTACGCCGGGAAGCGTGCGAGATCGTTCGAATAGGGCAGCACCGCATGCGATTGCGCGCCGAAGAAGTTCGAGTACCAGACGCCGAGCAGGCCGAGCAGCACCGGCGCGTTCGCGTCGAGCGGCGCGTGTGCGAAGTGCTCGTCCACGGCGTGCATGCCCGCCAGGAACTCGGCGAAACGCTCCTTGCCGATGGCCGCCATCACGGCGAGCCCGATCGCGGAATCCACCGAGTAGCGTCCGCCGACCCAGTCCCAGAAACCGAACATGTTGGCGGTGTCGATGCCGAACTCGGCCACCCGTTCGGCATTGGTCGAAACCGCGACGAAGTGCTTGGCGACCGCGTCCTCGCCCAGGGCCGCCACCAGCCAGCGGCGGGCCGCGGTGGCGTTGGTCAAGGTTTCCAGCGTGGAGAAGGTCTTGGACGCGACGATGAACAGCGTGGTGGCGGGGTCGAGTCCGGCCAGCTTCGCCACCAGGTCGGCCGGGTCGACATTGGAGACGAACCGGGCCGCGACACCGGCGTCGGCGTAATGCCGCAGCGCCTGATACACCATCACCGGCCCGAGATCCGACCCGCCGATGCCGATATTGACCACGGTCTCGATGCGCGCACCGGTGGCGCCGCGCCACTCGCCCGCCCGTACCGCGTCGGTGAATTCGCCCATCCGCCGCAGCACCTCGTGCACCTCGGCGCCGGCGTCTGCGCCGTCGACGACGACGGACTCGCCCGCCGGCACCCGCAGGGCGACGTGAGCGACCGCGCGATCCTCGGAGGTGTTGATGTGCGCGCCCGCGAACATCGCGTCCCGATGCTCGGCCACCTCCGCCTCGCGCGCCAATTCGACCAGCAGGTGCAAGGTTTCCCGCGTGACGCGGTGCTTGCTGTAGTCGATGTGCAGGTCTGCCACGTCGACCGTCAGCTCGCTGCCGCGGGCCGGGTCGTCGGCGAAGATCTCCCGCAGGTGCTGCCCCGCGATCGCGTCGAAATGCTCTTGCAGTTTCCGCCAGGCCGCCGTCGCGGTGATGTCGCTGCTCACGATCGCCGAGGTTACTCATCGCCCACCGTCCGCGCACGGCAATCTCTGCCGGAGCGTTGACCGTGGCGCGCCATCCATCCGACATACCGGCCATATCCGGCCTGATCGCAAGGGCTGTCGCGGTGCTCGGTGATTACTCTGGGCCCATGGTGTCCGAACGCGAAGTTCTCGAATCCGTCCCGACGCAACTGTGGATCGGTGGGCCCGTCGCGGCCACCGGTGGCGGCACCTTCCCGGTGCACAATCCGGCGACCGGGGAGGTGCTGGCCCAGGTCGCCGACGCGACACCCGAAGACGCGGTGCGCGCGCTGGACGCGGCCGTCGCCGTGCAGGCCGATTGGGCGGCGCGGCCCTCGCGCGAGCGCGGCGAGATCCTGCGCACCGTGTTCGAGCAGATCACCGCGCGGGCCGAGGAATTCGCGCTGCTGATGACCCTGGAAATGGGCAAGGCGCTGCCGGAGAGCCGCAACGAGGTCAAATACGGCGCGGAGTTCTTCCGCTGGTTCAGCGAGGAAGCCGTGCGGGTGCACGGCCGCTACCTGCACGCGCCCTCCGGCACCGGCCGGATCATGGTGCACAAGCAGCCGGTCGGGCCGTGCCTGGCGATCACGCCGTGGAACTTCCCGCTGGCCATGGGCACCCGCAAGATCGGCCCGGCGCTGGCCGCGGGCTGCACCATGATCGTCAAACCCGCCTCGGCGACCCCGCTGACGATGCTGGCGCTGGCCCGGCTGTGCAGCGAGGCCGGGCTGCCCGACGGGGTGCTCTCGGTGATCACGTCGAGCCGTTCCGGTGCGGTCACCCAGCCGCTGATCGATGATCCGCGGTTGCGCAAGCTCACCTTCACCGGCTCCACCGAGGTGGGCAAGAAACTGGTGCAGAGCTCGGCCAACGGTCTGCTGCGCACCTCGATGGAACTCGGCGGCAACGCGCCGTTCGTGGTGTTCGACGACGCCGACGTCGACGCGGCCGTCCAGGGCGCGATGCTGGCGAAACTGCGCAACGGCGGCGAGGCGTGCACCGCGGCCAACCGCTTCCACGTGCAGCAGGGGGTGCTCGAGGAGTTCACCACCAAACTGGTCGAGGCGATGAGCAACAGCGTTGTCCTCGGCCCCGGCACCGACCCGGACACCACCCTCGGCCCGCTGATCAACGAAGAACAGCTCGACACCGTCAGCGCGCTCGTCGAGGACGCCGTGGCCAAGGGCGCCCAGCTCCGGCTCGGCGGCAAGGCCCCGGGCGGCCCCGGCTGGTTCTACCCCGCGACCATCCTCACCGACGTGCCGGCCCAGGCCAGGATCCTCACCGAAGAGGTGTTCGGACCGGTCGCGCCGATCGTCGGCTTCAGCACCGAGGAGCAGGGCCTCGCCGCCGCCAACGACACCGAGTTCGGCCTCGTCAGCTACGTCTACACCCGCGACCTCGACCGCGCCCTGCGCGTCGCCGAGGGCCTCGAATCCGGCATGGTCGGCATCAACCGCGGCGTAATCTCCGACCCCGCAGCGCCTTTCGGCGGCGTCAAAGCCTCCGGCTTCGGCCGGGAGGGCGGCACCGAAGGTATCGAGGAATACCTCTCCACCAAGTACATCGCCCTCACCTGAGCAGAAAACGACCGCCCCGGGGTGAGATACACCCGGGGCGGCCTTGGGAATGCGGTTGTCGAACGATAGCCGCATGGGTCTGGGGCCGCCTGTGGCGGCCGAGGAGGACTGTTCGAAAGGGGGTTGAGGGCTGCCCGGTCAGTGACCGAGACGGCCGCGCCCGAGGCGCAGCAGGAGCATGGCGAGGGTGTGGCCTTCCTGGCCGAGTTCGCTGAACCGCTCCAGCACCTTCATCTCCCGGTTGTGCACGAGCCGAGGGCCACCGGAGGCCATCCGCGTCCGGCCGATGATCCGGGAGATCTCCGTGCGGCGCTTGATGGCGGCAAGGATCTCCGCGTCGAGGCGATCGATCTCCTTACGGAGCTTGTCGATCTCCGCGTCGCTCTGCGGCAGTGCCGAATCGGACCCAGTCGTCGTTGCGGGGGTGCTCATCATTCATCTCCTCGTGTCAGAACATGGATCGGCGGGTGAGCCCGGCTCGTTACCGATCGGTTCTTTCACCGTGAAACAGACCTGGTAGGGCCTTCGAATTGTCCCCCCAGGATGTGCGCTCAGATACAAGTGCCGCGATGACGATATCCGGTTGTTAACCGAAACGGGGGTATCGCAGGACCACTGATCATCTGGCCAGTCTGCCACGACCCCGGGGTTGTGCAAAACGTTTGGTTTTGTGAATCTGCTGAGAAGAAGGACACGGTTTCATCGCACGGGCGGCCGGGCGAGTTCACCGTCCGTTCGCCGGCGCGGCACCGAACCGTCAGCGAGACAACCCGGGACTTCAACTCTGTCGGTGCGCGCCGGTAGCGTGGATGGACGATGGACATCACGGTGGCTCCCCAGACGCAGGCCGGTCGCGCCCCACGGCCGGATTCGATCCATAACCCGCAGGTCACCGGTGGTAACGCCGAGCAAGCGCGGTCGGCTGTCGAGGAGGTGCGTGCGGTGCGAGCGCCGGTTCCGGAACCGCCGCCGTCGGTCGACGAGCAGGAGCAACGGCGTGTCGAACGGGAGCGTCGGCGCGCCGAAGAAGCCGAGCGCCTGCTCGACGGGCTCAATCCGCAGCAGCGCGCCGCGGTTGTGCACAGTGGCGCCCCGCTGCTGATCGTGGCCGGTGCCGGGTCGGGCAAGACCGCCGTGCTCACCCGCCGCATCGCCTACCTGCTCGCCGCGCGCGGCGTGACGCCCGGCCAGGTGCTCGCGATCACGTTCACCAACAAGGCTGCTGCCGAGATGCGGGAGCGGGTGACCGGACTGGTCGGTCCGCGGGCGAACAACATGTGGGTATCGACGTTCCACTCCAGTTGTGTCCGAATATTGCGCATGCAAGCCGCCCTGTTGCCGGGCATGAATTCGAATTTCTCCATCTACGATGCCGATGATTCGCGGCGACTGCTCACCATGATCAGTCGTGACTTCGATATCGACACGAAGAAATACACGGCACGACTGCTGGCCACCGCGATCTCGAATCTCAAGAACGAGCTCATCGGGCCACAGCAGGCCACCGCGGACGCAGAGTCGGACGAAACCGAACTACCCGCCCTGGTCGCGCGGGTCTACGTCGAGTACCAGCGGCGGCTGCGCGCGGCCAACGCACTCGACTTCGACGACCTGATCGGCGAGACGGTGGCCCTGCTGCAGAACCACCCGCAGGTGGCCGAGTACTACCGGCGCCGCTTCCGGCATGTGCTGGTCGACGAATACCAGGACACCAACCACGCGCAATACGTGCTGGTGCGCGAACTCGTCGGACATCACCGGGCCGAGCGCAACGAGGATCAGGCGCCGCCGAGTGAACTGTGCGTGGTGGGTGACGCGGACCAGTCGATCTACGCGTTCCGCGGCGCCACCATCCGCAACATCGAAGAGTTCGAGCGCGACTTCCCCGACGCGGAAACCATTCTGCTGGAACAGAACTACCGGTCCACCCAGCACATTCTCTCCGCGGCCAACGCGGTGATCTCGCGCAACGAGAACCGGCGCGACAAGAAACTGTGGACCGACTCCGGCGAAGGCGACCTGATCACCGGCTACGTCGCCGACAACGAACACGACGAGGCGTCGTTCGTGGCGCGGGAGATCGATCGGCTGGTCGATCAGGGCGAAGCCAACTACTCCGACGTCGCGGTGTTCTACCGGACCAACAACAACTCCCGGGCGCTGGAAGAGATCTTCATCCGGATGGGCCTGCCGTACAAGGTGGTCGGCGGCGTCCGGTTCTACGAGCGCAAGGAGGTCCGCGACATCGTCGCGTATCTGCGGGTGCTGGAGAACCCCGACGATGCGGTGAGCCTGCGCCGGATCCTCAACACGCCACGTCGCGGTATCGGCGACCGGGCCGAAGCCTGCGTCGCCGTGCACGCCGAACAGCGTGGCATCGGGTTCGCCGCGGCGCTGCGGGACGCGGCGGACGGCAAAGTGGCGCTGCTGAACACCAGGGCCCAGCGCGCGATCGCCGGCTTCCTCGACCTGCTCGAGGAGATCCGGGCCGCGGGCGTGCAGGAGGACCTGGATTTCCCCGACGTCGGGAACGTGGTCGACGCGGTGCTGGAGCGCACCGGCTACCGCGGCGAACTGGAGGCCTCCGACGATCCGCAGGACGGCGCCCGGCTGGACAATCTCAACGAACTCGTCAGCGTCGCACGGGAATTCAGCTCCGAAGCACCCAACAACGCGGAGGCGGCCCGGGAAGAGGGACTGCTGCCCGAGGTCGCCGAGGGCGAACCCGACCCCGGATCGCTCGCCGCGTTCCTCGAACGGGTCTCGCTGGTCGCCGACACCGACCAGATCCCGGACGAAGGCACCGGCGTGGTCACCATGATGACGCTGCACACGGCCAAGGGCCTGGAGTTCCCCGTGGTGTTCGTGACCGGTTGGGAAGACGGCCAGTTCCCGCACATGCGGGCACTCGGCGACCCGACCGAACTGGCCGAGGAACGCCGCCTCGCCTACGTCGGCATCACCCGGGCCAGGAAGCGGCTGTACCTGAGTCGCGCGGTCGTGCGCTCCGGTTGGGGACAACCGGTGTCCAACCCGGAATCCCGCTTTCTCCAAGAGATTCCGGGCCACCTGATCGATTGGCGGCGACTGGAGCCCGCCGGATCCCCGGCGAGCCGGGGCATCCGCAGGCGCGGCGACAGCGACGGCATGGAACGCGACTGGACCCGCGGCGACGGCTGGTCCGAACGCCCCGGCGTGCGTCCCGATCGGGGTCCGCGTCGTCCGGCGCCCGGTGCCGTCGGCAAGAACAACGCGAATCTGGTACTCGCCGTGGGCGATCGGGTCAGCGACGACAAGTACGGCCTCGGCAAGGTGGTCGCCGCCGAGGGCTTCGGCCCGTTGGCGACCGTCACCATCGACTTCGGCACCGCCGGCAAGATCCGGCTCATCCCGCAATACAGCAGGACGCTCGTCAAACTCTGAACCGCGGTCGTGCGGCAGGGCTGTTCGGCCCTGTCGTACGGCCCGGGCACGGCGGTAGGGTCCGGACCATGGACACGGTCGCGCAGCACATCCTGTGGTTGTTCCCGATGCTGTGGCTGGGCATGGTGCTGGCTATCTCGTTCCTCGAGGCGCCACTGAAGTTCCGTGCGCCCGGGATCACAGTGCCGCTCGGCCTGGGCATCGGGCGCTTGGTGTTCCGCGTACTGAACGCCGTCGAAGCGGTACTCGCGGTGCTGCTGGTGATCGCAGCGGCGATCGTCGGGGCAACCACCGGCACCTGGATATGGTTGCTCCTCGCCGTCGTCGTACTGGCAGGGCAGATCGTGCTGGTGCGCCCACCACTCAGCAAACGAGCCGACCGGGTGCTGGCAGGGGAAGACCTGCCCCGCTCCCATGCGCATTTCTGGTACATCGGGTTGGAAGTGGTGAAGGTGGTAGGGCTGATCGGGTTGGCGATCAGCGCTGTTCCGTAGGGGACTCGTTGCGTCGGCACCGTGCGGCGTGGCCGTGCTCGGGGCGCGCGGTCGATCGGTGTAGGAGGTGATTGCGGAGGATTCGGGGTTTGTTTCAGCGGGGGAGGAGGTCTGTCAGTGCCTCGTCGAGGGTGGGGTAGCGGAAGACGAATCCGTTGTTGCGGAGCACCTCTGAGGTGGCGTGGCGGCCGGTGAGTCCGAGTGCGGGGTCGGTGCGGAGGAAGACCGCGCCGATCTTCAGGATCGCGGTGGGCGTGGGCGGTGCGGGCGGACGGTGCAGGTGCCTGCGCAGTGCGGCCATCAAATCGCGGTTGCGCACCGGAAAATCGGTGGCGGCCACCAGGATTCCATCCGGCAGCGACACCGCCGGAGCCAAGCCGAGGGCGGCGCGAACGATAGCGAGCCAGTCCTCCACATGGATCCAGCTGAACCACTGGTCGCCCGGGCCTACCCGGCCGCCGAGCCCGGCTTTCGTCAACTGGCTCAGTCGTTTCAGCGCGGGCGCCTGCGGGTCGAGCACGATCGAGGTGCGCAGCACCGTCGAGTGTGCGGCGTTCGCCCCCTCGAACGCCTGCTCCCACGGCTGTGCCACCCCCGTCATCTGCGGCAATCCGACCGGCAGCGGAGTTGTTTCCGTGCAACGGGTTTCGCCCGCGTCCGACCAGATGGCGGTGGTGCTGGCCTGCACCCAGTAGTCGATCGGCTGCTCCAGCGTGGCGGCCGCCGCAACCAGTGCGCGAGTGGAATCCACCCGGCTGCGCCGCAATTCGTCGACATTGCGCTGCGTCGGCCGGCAATCGACCAGCTTGCCCGCCAGGTTGATGATCGCGGTCTGGCCTGGATTGCGCAGGGCAGCAACCCAATTGCCGACGGTCCTGCCGTCCCATTCCACTTGCGTGAACGGTAGCCCGGGATCGCGCCGCCGGGTGAGAATCGTCACGCGGTGCCCGCGGCAGGTCAGGTCGGCGGCTAGGTGCTTGCCCAATGCGCCGGTGCCCCCGGCGATTACGACCGACATGGCCTGCGCCGCAGGTTCCAGACCGGCCAAGCGGGCGAGTCGTGCGAAGCAGACGCGGACATCGGCCTCCAGCAGCGAACCGACCACTGCCCGGGTGATCCCGGCCGAAGGCCCGGTGAAGGTGAGTTCCTGCGTGATCTCGGTCCCGCCATCACGCGGCGTCAACGTCCACGCCAGTCGCATCCGGCCCGCCGGTTCCGGCTGCTCGATCGCCAGCGCCCGCCCCGGTACCAACGTGCTGATCACGAATGGCGGCGCCGTCCGCCCGTGCAACGCCTCGAAAACCCGCCCCCTGGGCAGGTAGTCGCCCGTCGTGCCCACCGCGACCGGCCCATGCAGCCGAACCGAGGTCACCGCGGGATTCCACTCCGGCCACCGCCGCGGATCCCCCACCACCCCCCAAACGACATCCGTTGGTGCCGCGAGAAACTGGGTGTACACCGTTGTACTAGCCATACTCCCGACGCTAGCCCCACCCGCCGCCGAACAGTACGTGCGCATCATCACCCCACCCCTCACCCACACCCCACCTCGGCTATTCGCGTGCATCGAGGTTTGCGCAGGTGCGACTGTCCGGATGCGGGGCGAGGTGTACGTACATGTGCACGGTCATCTGTGCTGTTGCTCGGGCGGGTTTGTGTGCGCTTTCGATCGCCATGAGAAGGAGGTTTGTGCTGGTGCGGACGGTGCGCTCTTGAAGTAGAACGATCGGTGCACTACCGTCCGGGGAGACCACGGCGTGGTTCGTGAGGAGGAGCGGTGCGTCGGATACTGTGCACGATCCAGCAGGGGAGTTTGAGCCCGTCTAGATGTCGGGCTGCCGAGCGTGCTTTGGCCGACGCCTACCGGCAGGCGCTGGACGGCGGCGAGCGTGTGGTCGCGGTGTGGTGCGAGATCCCGTCGGGCCAGTCCTTCACCGACAACCATTCTTCGACCATGTCGTGGGTGCTCGTCGAAACCGAGGACAACCTGCCTGCCGCCCGCCGCGAACCTGCGATGCGCGCGATGAGCGAGGCCTGGAACACCGTCACCGGGGCCGGTCCGAACGACCTCATGCTCGCGCTGGTCGACACCTCGCTGTTCGCCCGCTACCTGCAACTCAACCGCGATCGCATCCGTCCTGCCGCTCGCCCCCTCTTCCTCCTACGCACCCTCACCCACCTCGCCATCTCCCGAATCGCCCAGGGCCGCTTCGCGATCCCCGCGAACCACCTCCGGAGTTGACATGTCGTCGGCTACGTCGCCCGCCCCTCCCGTTCGCTGCCTCCCACTCCAACCAGGGGCCCGCGATCTCCGCGAATCGTGATCGGAGTTGAATGCCGCTCTACAACATTGCTTGCCGCGTCCGCCCAGATGCCGCCACGCACACAGCCGTCGCGGCTGCGGTCACCGCCACCCACTGCGAAATAACCGGCGCCCCTTCCGAATTCGTCAGCGTGGTCCTCCTCCACGGCCACGCCCTCCGCCCCGGCATCGAACTGTCCGTCATCGCAGGCGTACGCGGCGGCGGGAACCGCACCCCCGACCTGCTCGCCCGCCTCGAACACTCCATGCAATCCGCCATCGCCACAGCCGCCGGTCTCAACCCTTCCGCCGTCGAGATCACCCTCATCGAATTCGCCGCCAGCTGGATCATGGAGGGCGGCAAGGTCCTCCCCGAACCGGGCGAAGAAGGAACCTGGCGCACCCCCTAACCCGATCCCAGCCCCGCCCGCCACTCCGCGCGTTGCCAGAGCTGGTCAGCCGCTCAGGAGGACCTGGTGGCGGCATCGGCCAAGCGAGAGACCCCCGCCACCAAGTCCTCCTGATGAACCAACCCGACCCGCCATGCGACACGCCGCTTCCCGCACCCGTTCTAGCTCCTCGCACCTGCTGTGGCATGCCAAAGCGCGTGCGTCAGCACAGAAGTGGTGCGAAACCCGAGAAAGGGTGCGGATGTGAGGGGTTCCGCGTGTCGACACGCACCTATCTGTCGCTTGGGTTGGACACGCGGGGTTCGCGCGGCTGCGCGGTAGGTTGCACAGACCTTCTGTACGCCTCACAGGGGCTATAGCCCCTGTGAGGGGAGTACACGCTCTGTGAACCCGCACCTATCTGTCGCTTGGTTCAGACCGAACGGCAGCCCCTTCTCCTACCGAGCCGTTCGAGAGGCGACCACGGTTCTTCCCGAGGCGCTCGAGACGCAACCACAGCCAGACGACCACGCTGGAACGGGTGCAGCTAAACCGGAACGGGGGTGCGGCCAAGCGGAGTGGGTGTGCTGTGCCGCAACGGGCGCGGCGCGCCGCAACGGATGTATCGGACTGGAACGGGTGCAGCTAAACCGGAACGGGTGCGCCGTGCCGCGACGGGCGCGGCGAAACCGGAGCGGGTCCGCCGGACCGTAACGGGTGTGCCGAACTGCAAGGGGGCGCAGCGAACTGCAAGGGGGCGCAGCGAACTGGAATGGGGGTGCAGCGAACTGGAATGGGGTGCGGCCAAGCGGACTGGGTGTGCCGAGCCGCAATGGATGTGCCGAGCCGCAACGGATGTATCGGACTGGAACGGGTGCAGCTAAACCGGAACGGGTGCGCTGTGCCGCGACGGGCGCGGCGAACCGGAACGGGTGCGCCGAGCCGGCGAGCCGCAACGGCTGCAGCAAGTCAGGATGGAAAGCGGAACGGGGTCAACCAGAACGGGCGCGCCGCGCCGGAACGGCCACGCCGAGCCGGAACGGGCGCGTCGAACCGGGACGGGCGCGACGAATCGGAACGGGCGCGACGAACCGGAACGGGCGCGACGAACCGGAACGGGCGCGACGCGCCGGAACGGCCACGTCAACGACGAACGGCCACGCCGAAGCAAAACGGGCATACCAACCCGAAACCTATGTCCACCGAACCGAACTCACGGCTTGTCAGCCCTCCCCGCGCACCTTCGGCACGGAACCTCGAGCCTAGTCTCGCTGCACCTTCGGCACGGACCCCGAACCTAGTCTCACTGCACCTTCGGCACGGAAACCCCGACCTCCGAACCTAGTCCCGCTGCGGTCCCAGGCTGATCCCGCGGGTCGCCAACCAGGGCACCGGGTCGATCTTGTCGGAACCGTTCAACCACACTTCGAAGTGGCAGTGCGGGCCGGTGGAGAAGCCGCGGTTGCCGATGGTGGCGATCTGGTCGCCGGCCATGACGCGCTGGCCCTGGGAGACTGTGGCGGTGTCGATGTGGCCGTAGATGGTGACGGTGCCGTCGTCGTGCAGCAGGCGGACCCACATGCCGAAGCCGGCGGCGGGGCCGGCTTCGATGACGGTGCCGTCGGCGACGGCGACGATCGGGGTGCCGATCGGGCCGGCGATGTCGATGCCGAGATGCTGGACGCCCCAGCGGGCGCCGAAACCGGAGGTGAAGTTACCGGCGGCGAACTTGGTGAACAGGGGGCGCAGTTTCGCGGCTTCCGCGGCGGCCATGTCCTGCGCGTACTTCTGACCCTTTTGCAGGATGTCGTTGAAGTCGCCGAGGTGGGTCGGCCCGGAGGCGTTGAGGATCTGCGGCGACTCGGTCGAGACGGCGGGGTCGGCGAGGCTGACCGATTGGGCGGCGATCTCGTGGATCTGCCCGGCGGCCTCGTAGTCGACGGCTTGACTCGGCTGTTCCGGCGAGGCCAGTGCGGCTTGTCCGGCGGCGACCACGGCACCGGCGGCGACGGCGGCCACCGCGGCGCGACCCTTGAGGGCGGCGGGCGGGGCGGGCAGCCGATGTGCGCCACCGCGTTTGGCGGCGCGGCGGCCGGGAATCACGGTCGGTGTGGCCGGAGTGTCCGGGGTTTCGGGCTCGGCCTCTGGCGCCCAGGATTCTTCCGGCGCCCAGGTGCCGTCTTCAGGGGCCCAAGTCTCTTCTTCGGCCCAGGCGTCACCGGAGTTCCAAGCTTCACCCGAGTTCCAGGCACCGCCGTCGGACCAGGACTCCTGCTGCGACCAGGCGTCCTGCGGCGCCCACGAATCCTGCTGGGACCACGAGTCGTTCGTGGACCAGGCGTTGTCGCGGGAGCTGTAGTCCACCGGCGCCGCAGCCGCGGCGGGCGCGGCGTAGAGCGAGTTCCGTTGCCGGTCAACCGACGGACCACGGGACGTGCCGGATGTCGCCTGCGCGCCGAAGGATTCGTCGTCGCGATAACGATGACCGGTCCGGGCGCGATGTTCAGGAATAAGGGCGGAGCGATGGTTCATCGGCTGTGCCACATCGTGAAGCGGGAGATGTTCGCGGGGCCGAGGTGCCTGCTGATCAGCGGCTTCGACGGGTCAACTGCGGAACGGCTCTCCATCTGCGGAGTGCTGTGCTGCGTCAAGCTTGCCGTCCTCCTAGTCGTGACCGTGCTGTGACATCGACCGCAATGACGGTAACGAAACGATTGCAGGGTCCGCAAGCGCTGCGGCCCATCTGTCCGAACATGTGAGATTGATCACGCTAATGGCACGGAATATCTATCTGTGCATTGGGCACGCGGGCGAGACTTTTCGACGACAACGTGTAGTAGATCCGGCCGTGTGCGCGGGTTCGGCGGGTCTACCTGGCGCGGTGCCAGCAACCTACTCGCGAGTAGCGTTGGCCAGCGGTTTTTCCGCCGCGCGTATCGGCCCGTGACCTGCGCCACTTAGGATGAACGTGGCCGATTGGCCGTCCATGTGACTGATTAGAGTCCGACCCGACCCGCTTCCGACGTCGGGCCGCCAACAAAGACGTTGTCATCACAACGCAGACGAGACGGTGAGTACATGGATCTCTTCGAATATCAGGCGAAGGAGCTCTTCGTTAAGCACGGAGTGCCTTCGTCCGAGGGCCGCGTCACGGACACGGCCGAGGACGCCCGCGCCATCGCGGAGGAAATCGGCAAGCCGGTGATGATCAAGGCTCAGGTCAAGGCCGGTGGCCGTGGCAAGGCGGGCGGCGTCAAGTACGCCGCGACCGCGGACGACGCGTTCACGCACGCGCAGAACATCCTCGGCCTGGACATCAAGGGCCACATCACCAAGAAGATCCTTGTCGCCGAAGCCAAGGACATCGCGGAGGAGTACTACATCTCCTTCCTGCTCGACCGGTCCAACCGCACCTACCTGGCCATGTGCTCGGTGGAAGGCGGTATGGAGATCGAAGAGGTCGCCGCGACCAAGCCCGAGCGCCTCGCCAAGGTTCCGGTCGACGCCGTCAAGGGCGTCGATCTCGCGTTCGCCCGCTCGATCGCCGAGCAGGGCCACCTGCCCGCCGACGTGCTCGACGCCGCGGCCGTGACCATCCAGAAGCTGTGGGAGGTGTTCGTCAAGGAAGACGCCACCCTGGTGGAGGTCAACCCGCTGGTGCGCACCCCGCAGGACGAGATCCTCGCCCTGGACGGCAAGGTGACCCTGGACGAGAACGCCGAGTTCCGGCACGCGGACCACGAGGCCTTCGCGGACAAGGACGCGACCGATCCCTTGGAGCTCAAGGCCAAGGAGAACGACCTCAACTACGTCAAGCTCGACGGTGAGGTCGGCATCATCGGCAACGGCGCCGGTCTGGTCATGTCGACCCTCGACGTGGTCGCGTACGCGGGCGAGAACCACGGCGGCGTCAAGCCCGCCAACTTCCTCGACATCGGTGGCGGCGCCTCGGCCGAGGTGATGGCCGCGGGCCTGGACGTCATCCTCGGTGACGCACAGGTCAAGAGCGTGTTCGTGAACGTCTTCGGTGGCATCACCGCCTGCGACGCGGTCGCCAACGGCATCGTCAAGGCGCTGGAGATCCTGGGCGCCGAGGCGAACAAGCCGCTGGTCGTCCGGCTCGACGGCAACAAGGTGGACGAGGGCAGGCAGATTCTCGTCGATGCCGCGCACCCGCTGATCACGCTCGCGCAGACAATGGACGAAGGCGCCGACAAGGCCGCCGAACTGGCAGCGGCCAAGTAAGGAACCCGGAAATGTCTATCTTCCTCAACAAGGATTCGAAGGTCATCGTCCAGGGCATCACCGGTGGCGAGGGCACCAAGCACACCGCGCTGATGCTCAAGGCCGGCACCCAGGTCGTCGGTGGCGTCAACGCGCGCAAGGCGGGCACCACCGTCGCGCACACCGACAAGGACGGCAACGCGGTCGAGCTGCCGGTGTACGGCACCGTCGCCGAGGCCATCAAGGAGACCGGCGCCGACGTCTCCATCGCGTTCGTGCCGCCGAAGTTCGCCAAGGACGCCATCATCGAGGCCATCGACGCGGAGATCCCGCTGCTGGTGGTCATCACCGAGGGCATCCCGGTGCAGGACACCGCGTACGCGTGGGCCTACAACGTGGAGAAGGGCAACAAGACCCGGATCATCGGCCCGAACTGCCCGGGCATCATCACCCCCGGCGAGGCGCTGGTCGGCATCACCCCGGCCAACATCACCGGCAAGGGCCCGGTCGGCCTGGTGTCCAAGTCCGGCACCCTGACCTACCAGATGATGTACGAGCTGCGTGATTTCGGCTTCTCCACCGCCATCGGCATCGGCGGCGACCCGGTCATCGGCACCACCCACATCGACGCCATCGAGGCGTTCGAGAAGGACCCGGAGACCAAGCTGATCGTGATGATCGGCGAGATCGGCGGCGACGCCGAGGAGCGGGCCGCGGCCTACATCAAGGCCAACGTCACCAAGCCGGTCGTCGGCTACGTCGCGGGCTTCACCGCCCCCGAGGGCAAGACCATGGGCCACGCGGGCGCCATCGTCTCCGGCTCGGCCGGCACGGCCCAGGCCAAGAAGGACGCGCTGGAGGCCGCGGGCGTGAAGGTCGGCAAGACGCCGTCCGAGACCGCCGCGCTGGCTCGCGAGATCCTGGAGAAGGCCAGCGTCGAGGTTTAACCCGTCGGCGCAGCACCGAACGAAGGCCGCCTCCCGATTCCGGGGGCGGCCTTCGTCATGTATGGCGGTGGGCTCGACCTGGGCAGGAGCCGAGCGGCCTGACCGACCATCTGCGGATTTCCGGGTCGCGGGACGGTCCGCGCCCGCGTAGGGGATACGAGACAGACCCGTGTTCGGTTCAGTGCGAAGTTTTCACCGGCCGCGAGCAGACGGCGGCATATCGGACAGGGCATGCTTGTCAGCGTGGATGTGCTGGTGTTGGGTCCAGTGCAGGCGTGGGCTGACGGTGTCGCGGTGACCGTCGATCGGCCGCTGGAACGGGCAGTGTTGGTGCGATTGGCGTTGGCGAATCGCGTTCCGGTGCCGGACGGGCGGCTGGCCGAGGATTTGTGGGGGGCCGAGGTCGAGCGGCCGGTGCAGCGGCTGCGGGTCGTGGTGTCGCGGCTGCGCGCTGCGCTCGGACCGTTGGCGGAGGTGATCGGACGGACCTCCGCGGGATATCAGGCGCGGGTGAGCGCGACGGATCTGCTCGATGCGGAGGCGGCCGCGCAGCGGTTGCATACCGCGCGCCGGGCGGGTGACTACCGCACCGTGGCGAGCGCGGCGCGGGAGGCGCTCGCGCTGTGGCGTGGACCCGCGCTCGCCGATCTGCGGACCATTCCGTTCGCGGCGGCCGAGGGCGAACGGCTCGACGATTGGCGATTGTCGCTGACCGTGGCGGGCCTGGAGGCCAATCTCGAGCTAGGCGCGGCCGGTGAGGTGGTCACGGAGCTGACCGGGCTGGTGGCGCGGCATCCGCTGCACGAACCGCTGTCCTGTCTGCTGGCGTTGGCGCTGTATCGGACCGGACGGCAGGCCGACGCACTGGAACGGCTGGCGCGGTTGCGGCGCGCGCTGTCGGAGGAGTTGGGCGTCGACCCGGCACCCGACACCGCGCAGCTGGAACTGCGCATCCTGGACCATGATCCGGCGCTGCGGGCCGCTGCGGGTCGCAGCGCCGAGCCGATCGACGTGGCGCGCCTCGACGAAAACGCCGCGCAGACCGGCGATTCGGCGGTGGCCGAACCGCGACCGGGTGCGGTACTGGCCGCGCCATTGACCAGCTTCGTCGGTCGTGGTCGCGAATTCGCCACGCTCACTGCCCGGCTCGCCGAACCGGCCCGCACGACGCTGGTCGGTGTCGCGGGCAGTGGCAAGTCCCGACTGGCCGCCGAACTCGCGCGGTCGATCAGCGCGTCCGGTCGGCCGGTGGTGCTGGTCGAACTGGCGCCGCTCGGTCGTGCCGAGGATGTATTGCCCGCTGTGGCAGCGGCTTTGGCCGCGGCCGGGTTGGCCGCCGAGGGGGCGATCGATGCGAACGGGCCGCTGCCCGGGATCGTCGCGGCACTCGGCGCGGCGCCCGGCGCGCTCCTGGTGCTCGACAACGCCGAGCACGTCCTCGACTCGGTGGCCGAACTCGTCACGGCCGCAGCGGGATTCAGTGTGCTGGTCACTTCGCAACGGCCCCTCGGGGTACCGGGGGAGTCGGTGTATCCGCTGGGGCCGCTGGACCGTAGCGTCGGCGTGGCGCTGTTCATCGAGCGCGCCGGATTGCACGGCCTGGTGACCGCGGTCGAGCGGGACGAGCTGGTGGCGATCTGCGCCGCGGTCGACTGGTTGCCGCTGGGCATCGAGCTGGCCGCCGGTCTCACCAGAACGCTGACGATTTCCCAACTGGCCCAACGGATCGACGACCGGGTCCGACTGTTGGTCGGCGGCGCGCGCGACGCCGCAGGCGGGCGGCACACCAGCCTGCGCGTCGCCCTGGACTGGAGCCACGAACTACTGGCCGAGCGGGAACAGACGGTATTGCGCAGGCTCGGGGTGTTCGCGGGCGGCTGCACGCTCGAGGCGGCCGAAGCGGTGCTACCGGATGCGGACATCGAGTCCGGCGATATCGCCCCCGCCCTCGCCGATCTGGTGAACCGGAGCCTGGTCACCGTGCAGAACGTCGGGGCGACAAGAAGATTCGTGCTGCTGGAGACGGTGCGCGACTACGCCCTGTCCCGGCTCGCCGCCGCCGCGGAGACCGAGGAGCTGCGCGCCGGGCACCTGCGCTGGTGCCGCGATCTGGTGCGCTCGATCGGCGCGTCCGACGATTTCGCCGCCGCCGAATCGGTGGCGGCCGTCTTCGCGGAGTGGCCGAATATCCTGGCCGCACTGGAACAGTCGCCGGGCACGGCACGCGCCGCCGAGGCCCTGCGGCTCGCGGTCGACATGCACGTGCCCTGGCTGGCCCGGGCCTGGTTCCGAGAGGCGCAACGCCACTACGCGGTGCTGACCCAAAACGTCGTGCTGACCGGGCCCGAAGCCGGCCTCACGCCCCACGAGCTGGCAGAGGCGTTGAGCCACTACGGTTTCCACACCTTGATGACCGGGGACCTCGATACCGCCGCCGCGCAGCTGGCCCGCGCGAGCGCGGTGGCCGAGCCGCTGGACGACGCGGAACTCGCCCAGACGGTGCGGTACTACCAGGGCATCGTCGACATCGAACGCGGCAGGTTGTCCGAGGCGATCGAGCGTTTGCAGCAGGGCGAACATCTGGCCGTGCGGGACACTCAGGGCGCGTCGTTCGCCGACGCGCTCGGCACGGCACTGCTGTACGCGGGCGATCCGGCCGAGGCGCTGGCCGCCTACACCCGCTCCACCAAGGTGGACGCGGTGCACGAGGACGAGCACGGTCTTTCGCGAGGATTGAGCAACCAGGCCAAAGCCCTGCTCGAACTCGGCCGGCTGGACGAGGCACTCGCGGCCGTGGCGGAGTCCGATCGTTACGCGCGCCGCCTGGACGATCGGCAGATCCTGCCGCTGAACGATCTCACCCGTGCCGCGGCCGCACTCGCCACCGGTCAGCTCGACGCGGCGGAATCCTATTGTCGTGCCGCACTCGCGCACGAGGAGGAACCGACCGGTTTCGCCAGGATCGACCTGGCCGACGTGCTTCTCGCCAAGGGCGAACCGGCCGCGGCCAGGGCGCTGCTCGACGAGTTCATGGCCGCCGCGCCGGCCGGGGTGCCGTTGCTCGCGGCCCGCGCGGTCACCGTGACATTGCGGCAGGCGGAGGGCGATCACGCGGGCGCCCGCGCGCTAGGGGCCGAACTCCGCGCCGAGTTCGCCGCCGCGGGTTTCGGCTGGCGTCGCTACGCCGACCGGCTGTCCGGCTCCGAACCGCAGTCGTGAAAATGCTTCCTACCTCGTGAAATGTAGGTGAAACCGCGCTGAGACGGCCGGCCGGGAGTCTGGTTCGCACAACGCCATCCACCCGCACAGGAAGCAACGATCATGATCACTCCCCGCATTGTGGCCGCCCGCGCCGCCGCGACCGCCGCACTGACTGTCGCCGGCTTGCTCGGCACCCTCGCCCCCGCGCACGCGGGGCCGTTCGACAGCGGTTCGGCCGCCCCCGCCGCCCCCGGCAACCTCGGCCCGTTCGAATACGAGCACCAGTGCCTCGGCCGCGGCAACCAGGGCGTCGAGGCCGGCGAGTGGCAGGACTTCGACTGCGTCGGCAGTTACGGCGCCTGGCGACTCGTCCCCCGCTGACGACCGCAATCGACCGACCACGAAGGAATTCGATATGACCATCGCACGTTTCGCGGCCGTCGCCGCGATCACCTTCGCCGGACTGTTCGGCGCCGGACTGACCGACGGCATCGCCGTGGCCGCCCCGGAGCAGACCGGTCTCGGCCCGTACGAACAGCTGGCGACCTGTGAACGCCAGGGCAACCTCGGCATGGAGAACGGCGAATGGGCCGACTACACCTGCGAGGGTGCCCCCGGGGCGTGGTACATCAAGCCGCAGTACTGAGGGGCGTCCATGGCCCGGCGTCGTGTCCGTTCGGAGACACGGTTCCGGGCCGTCGCGCGTCCCTGGGCGGACACGGTGGCGGGAACTGCTTCCACGAGGTAGCGCTTGCCGTCGGCAAACGGCCCGCGACCTGCTCGGAAACGAAGGATCGTGCCGTACGGCCGGTCCGTTGAGGGTGACCTGGGCGGGTGAGTGCAGTAGCGTCAGGAGAAGATCCAGCCAGCACAGACCACGTATGACTCGACCTAGGAGACGACGACATGTCATACCCGTCCGGGGGCTCCGGGTACAACACACCCGCGCCATCCACATCCGCAAGCTTCGGTTCGACGGCAGGTGGTGCCAGCTCCGGCTCGAGCGCGTCCGGTGCTGAGTCCAAGGGTCTGCCGTTCTTCCTCGTGGTCGGTGTCGCCGCGCTCGGTGTGATCAACTTCCTGCTCGGTTTCGTGCCCTACATCGGCACCAAGCCGGTCGACTTCGGCGGCACCCGGGTATCCGGTAGCGAGACGGCCAGCCTGTTCGAGGCGTCCGGTGCCGCGCTGCTCGGCATCCTGCTGCTCGGTGGTCTGCTCGCCGCCCTCTCGCTGCTGCCGAAGCAGAGCTGGACCGGGGCCGCCGCGGCCGGGTCCACCGCGGGTTTCCTCGCGCTGCTGCTGCATTCGTTCACGCTCAGTGACGGCATCGAGCTGAAGTGGGGCGCCTACATCCTGCTCGTACTCGCCTTCGCGCAGGCCGCGCTGGCGATCGGCGCGGTGCTGTTCGAATCGGGCATCGTCAAGGCGCCCGCGCCGCGTCCGGCCGCGCCGGCGACGCAGGGTTACGCCCAGGGCGGTTACGGCCAGCAGCAGCCCGGCGCGTCGTTCGGCCAGAGCCAGCCCGGCTACGGTCAGCAGCAGGGTTACGGTCAGCAGCAGCCCGCCCAGTCGTACGGCCAGCAGTCTCCTTACGGCCAGCAGGCCGGTTATGGTGCGCCGCAGCAGGCTTCGCCGTACGGCCAGAGCCAGCCGGGCCAGTCGGCCTACGGTCAGCAGCCGGGGCAAGCCTATGGCCAGCAGCCGTCCTACGGCCAGCCGACCACGGCTTTCGGTGCGGCGCAGCAGGGTTCGCCCTACGGGCAGAGCCAGCCGAGTCAGCCGAGCGTGCCGCAGGCCCGCCCGGACGAGGGCGCCACGCAGCATTTCGGCTCGACCCAGCAGCCCGCCCAGCAGTCGCCGTACGGTGCGTCGAACTACGGGCAGCCGGGTCAGCCGGGCGCGCAGCAGTCTCCGCAGCCGTTCGGCGGTGAGCAGAGCGGCGATCCGGCCTCCGACGCCACCCAGGCGTTCCGGCCGTCCGAAGACAACAAGTAGCAGTCCTTCCCGGCGCGAGTTCGCGGCGCGCCTGACCCGCTCGCGCCGGGGAAGCTGCCACGCTGAATTGTCATGAACGCCCCCAGGAACTCCCTTGCGCGCCGGACCGCCGAGTCCCGCGGTGTGCCGGAACCGCACGCCGACGCCGAAGGGACCGGGTTTCTGTCGCTGACCCCGGAGCGGGCCAGGGTCCTCGTGCTGGTCGCCGGACGACCGACCACCTACGCGCTCACCGCGATCATCGTCCTCATGCTCGCCGCCCTGTTCTCCTCGGGCAGCAATCTGGCCGGCACCTCGGGTGCCATCGCCGCGGGATGGCTTGGCGTGCATCAGGTTCCGCTGGTGATCGGCAAGACCTCGCTCGGCCTGCTGCCGTTGCTGCCGACGGCGCTCGTGGTCTGGCTGGCCAGCCGTGAATGCGCGCGAGCGGTCGAACCCGGCAGTACTCGAGCCGATCTCGGCTGGATCGTCGGCGCCGCGCTGGCCGGGCCCCTGCTGATCACAGCCATCTGTCTCGCGGTCGCCGAGGACGCCTCCGGTGTCGTCGCGCTGCAACCGCCGAACACACTCGCCGCCTTCGCGTGGGTCACCGGGCTGTATCTGGTTGCGGCCCTTGGTGGGATCGCGACCGCCAATCGGCGGGGAGTCTTCGCGCTGCTGCGCCTACCGGATTGGGCGATCTCGGGAATGTATGGCGCGGGCCGTGCGGTGCTGCGCCTGCTCGGCTGTGCGACGGTGCTGACGCTGGTGTCGTTCCTGCTGCACGTCTCGCGGGTCGGTGCCACCTACGCCGGCGCGGGCAACGCCGCGGGCGTGCTCGGGCTGACCCTGCTGTCGCTGGCCTATCTGCCGAATCTGGTGGTGCAGGCGGTCGGCGTGCTCGTCGGGTCGACCGCGCAGATCGGTGCGGCGTCGTTCGGCCTGTTCGCCGTGGTGGGCGGGCCGATTCCGGCGCTGCCGTTGCTGGTGGCGGTGCCGACCGGACCCGCGCCCGCCTGGTGGCCGGTGCTGCTGTTGCTCCCGGCGGGGATCGGGGTGCTCGGCGGGCTCGATCTCGCGCGGCGCTCGACCGACCGGATCGGCGCGCCGTGGGCGACGCTGAGTTCGGCCGCGCTGGCGACCCTGATACTGGTGCTGCTCGCGGCGGTGGCAGGCGGCGAACTCGGCACCTTCGGCCGGGTCGGACTGGATCTGCCGATCTTCGCCGCGGTCACCTTCGCCTGGCTGGCGGTCCCCGGGTATGCCGGCCTGGCGTTCGCGCGCTGGTTCCTCGTCCCGGTCGGCGCCGCGCCCGCGGACTACACCGATCCGTACGACGAGCACGACTACTACGCCGACGACTACGAAGACGATTACTACGCCGACGATCACTACGCGGACGACGACCGCGAATACCTCGACGACGAGTACGACGACTACCCGTACCAGGACTCGGACGAGGCTCTGGACGGCGAACTCGTCGAGGAACAGACGTCCATCGAGACGGTGCGCGCCCCCGGCGCGAATACCACACCGGACATCGTCGATGCCGAGGTGGTCGAGGCGGACCTGCCGGAAAGTCACCGGGTAGACGGTCGTTAGGCTCTACCCGGCGGAGCCGTTCCGGCCGCCGTCCGATCGACCGCAGGAGTAGAGCCCTGAGCTCACCCACCCCGCCGCCTTCGCCGGCCGCCGAACCCGTGGCGTCGCCCGCTGCCCGGTGGACCCCCACCGCGACTCCGGCGACCGTAGTCGTGCTCGCCTCGGGCACCGGATCGCTGCTGCGCGCGCTGCTCGACGCGGCCACCGCCGCCGACTTCCCGGCGCGGATCGTCGCCGTCGGGGTGGACCGTCCCTGTCCGGCGACCGCGCATGCCGAAGCGGCGGGCGTGCCGCATTTCCGCGTGGCGCTGAACGACTTCCCCGATCGCGTCGCCTGGGACGCCGCGCTCACCGACGCGGTCGCGGGGTACGCACCCGATCTCGTGGTTTCCGCGGGGTTCATGAAGATCCTCGGTGCGCGCTTCCTCGGGCGCTTCGGCGGCCGGATCATCAACACCCATCCCGCGCTGCTGCCCGCCTTCGCCGGCGCGCACGGGGTGCGGGACGCGCTCGCCTACGGCGTGCGGGTCACCGGCTCGACCGTGCACCTGGTCGACGCGGGCGTCGACACCGGCCCGATCCTCGCGCAGGAGGCGGTGCCGGTGCTGCCCGACGACGACGAGGCGAGCCTGCACGAGCGCATCAAGGTTGTCGAACGGCGGTTGCTGGCGCAGGTGGTCGCCGCCGCCGCGACGCGGGGCATTGTTTCCGACGGACGAAAGGCAGTAATCCCTGATGAGCGAGTATGAGCGCAAGCCGTTGCGCCGGGCCCTGGTGAGTGTCTACGACAAGACCGGCCTCGTCGAACTCGCGACCGGTCTGCACGCCGCGGGCATCGAGCTGGTCTCGACCGGCTCGACCGCGAGCAAGATCGCCGACGCCGGTATCCCGGTGACCAAGGTCGAGGAGCTCACCGGTTTCCCGGAGACCCTCGACGGGCGGGTGAAGACGCTGCACCCGCGGGTGCACGCGGGCATCCTCGCCGACCTGCGCAAGCAGGAACACGCGGATCAGCTGGCCGAATTGGGTGTGGCCGCATTCGAATTGGTGGTGGTGAACCTCTACCCGTTCACCGCGACCGTGGCCAGCGGCGCGACCCCCGACGAGTGCGTCGAGCAGATCGACATCGGCGGGCCGTCGATGGTGCGGGCGGCCGCGAAGAACCATCCGTCCGTCGCGGTCGTCGTCGACAGTGGCGACTACGACCAGGTGCTCGCCGCGGCGCAGTCCGGCGGGTTCACCTTGCCCGAGCGGACGGCGCTGGCGGCCAAGGCTTTTCAGCACACGGCGAGCTATGACGTCGCGGTGGCGAGCTGGATGACCTCGGTGCTCGTGCCCGGTGTCGCGCAGGCGCCCGCCGAGGCGGGCGAGCAATTCCCCGGCTGGCTCGGCGGCACCTGGGAGCGCGCCGCCGTGCTGCGTTACGGCGAGAACCCGCATCAGGCGGCGGCGCTGTACACCGACAACGGCGGCAGCGCCGGTCTCGCACAGGCGCGTCAGTTGCACGGCAAGGAGATGTCGTACAACAACTACACCGATGCCGACGCCGCGTGGCGCGCCGCCTACGACCACACCGGGCCGACCGTGGCGATCATCAAGCACGCCAACCCGTGTGGGATCGCGGTGGGCGCCGATATCGCCGAGGCGCATCGCAAGGCGCACGCGTGTGATCCGGTGAGCGCGTTCGGCGGGGTGATCGCGGCCAACCGCGAGGTCACCGTCGAACTGGCCGAGCAGGTCGCCGAGATCTTCACCGAGGTGATCGTGGCCCCCGCCTACGCCGACGGCGCGGTGGAAGTGTTGCAGCGCAAGAAGAACGTGCGCATCCTGATCGCCGAGCCGCCGCGCCGGGCGGGCGCCGAGCTGCGCCCGATCAGCGGTGGTGCGCTGCTGCAGCAGCGCGACATCCTCGATGCCGCGGGCGACGACCCGGTCAACTGGACGTTGGTGGCGGGCGCCGCGGCCGACGCCGAGACGCTGGCCGACCTCGAATTCGCGTGGCGCGCCTGCCGGGCGGTGAAGTCCAATGCGATCCTGCTGGCCCACGACGGCGCCTCGGTCGGCGTCGGCATGGGCCAGGTGAACCGAGTGGACGCGGTGCAGTTGGCCGTGCAGCGCGCGGGTGATCGGGCCAAGGGCTCGGTCGCGGCCTCGGACGCGTTCTTCCCGTTCCCGGACGGCCCGCAGCAGCTGATCCAGGCCGGAGTGCGGGCGATCGTGCAGCCGGGTGGGTCGGTGCGCGACCAGGAGACCATCGACCTGGCCCGGGAAGCGGGCGTCACGCTGTACCTGACCGGTTCGCGGCACTTCGCCCACTAGTCGAGTCCACCGCGCGCCCTTCGCTCCGCCACCCGAATCGCCTGTGCTTCGGGATCCGGCCGGCGAAGGGCGCGCGAGTTCGTAGAGTGGCCACATGTCGATGCGGACGATGGCTGCGGGTGTGGCGGCGATGCTGGTCGCGGCCGGGCTGGGGGTCGGCGGCGCGCCACCGGCCACAGCCGAACCGACTTTCCCACGGACGTTGCCGTCTGTGCAGGCGTGGCAGGCCGGCGGTGCGGCCTTCTCCCTAGGTGCGCAGGTGCGCGTGTATTACGCCGAGCCCGGTTTGCGGGATACCGCAGCGGATTTCGCGACGGCGCTGCAAGCCTTCACCGGTCGCGACGTCCGCGCGCAACCCGGCACGGCAGGCGGCGTGGGCGATATCGTCCTGACTACCGGATCGATACCGGACGCTCCGGAAACCCCCGAGGCCTACCGGATCTCGGTCGGCGAGACGCTGGAGCTGCGCGGCGCGGACACGGCGGGCGCGTTCTACGCCACCAGGTCGGCGCTGCAGATGTTGCGCGGGCAGACCGCGATACCCGGTGGCACCGTGACGGATTGGCCACGCTACCGCGAACGCAGCCTGATGCTGGACGTCGGGCGCGAGTTCATGCCGGTGGAGCTGTTGCGCGCGCAGATCCGCCGGATGGGTCAGCTGAAGTTGAATCTGCTGCACCTGCACTTCTCGGACACCTTCGGGTTCCGGCTCGAGAGCGCGCGCCATCCGGAAATCACCGCCGCACAGCACTATTCGAAGCAGGACATCCGTGAGCTGATCGCGTATGCCGCCCGGCACCAGGTCGAGATCGTGCCCGAGGTGGACTTTCCCGGCCACATGAACGGCATCCTGGCCGCGTACCCAGAGCTGAAGCTGCGCAGTGCGACCGGCAAGGTCTCCGACGCGGCGATCGACATCGCCGATCCGCGCAGCTACGACCTGATGCGCGACATCCTGGAAGAGTTCCTGCCGCTGTTCCCCGGCCGCTATTGGCATCTCGGCGCGGACGAGTTCCTGCTCGACGGCGCACAGGTGGCAGGCTACGACGATTACCCGCAGCTCGGTGCCTACGCTCGGGCGACCTACGGGCCTGACGCCCAGCCGGTCGACGCCTTTCTCGGCCTGATCAACTGGGGTGCGGAGATAGTTCGCGCGCACGGCAAGCGTCCGCGCATCTGGAACGACGGACTGCACGCGGGCGCGGGCACCCTCGCCATCGGCGCCGATATCGTGATCGACTACTGGAGCCGGGCGGGTATACCGCAGCTGCCGCTGCCGTACTTCGGAAACGCGCGCAGCCCAGCCGATCTCGTCGCGGCCGGGCACGAAGTGCGCAACGCCGCGTTCACGCCGACCTACTTCGTCGCGGGCGGGCCGGTGTCGGCGGGCAACGTGCCCGCGCCCCTCACCTATCACCTGTGGGATCCGTCGCTGTTCGTCGACGGTAGCCGCCTCGATCCGCAGCAGAGCGCGCACCACCTGGGCTCCGGGCTGTTCGTGTGGTGCGACGACCCGACGGTGCGCACGCCGGAACAGATCGCCGCCGCCATCACCATGCCGTTGCGGGTCATGGCGGAGCAGACCTGGGGTGCTCCGCAAGCAGGTAGCTACCCCGAGTTCGCCGCGCTCGGTGATGCGGTCGGCGAACCGGCACCGTAGCGCGGATCGCCGCTACACCGCGCTGAGTACCTGCCGGTTGCCCAACGGTGACTTCAGTGTCACGTCGAGCGAGGCGAAGACGGCGATCATGGTGCACATCCGGCCGACCGCGTCGGCGCGGGTGCCGGAGCGCAGTTCGACGGTGACGGTCGAATCGGTCTCGCGCACAGTGGCGTCCACGCCGTAGCACTCCGGCGAGCCGGTCTGGAAGTTCACCGCGATCCGATCGTCGGCCAGCCGGGTCCACGAGGTGAACGGGGTCGGGCGGGCGCCGACGATGGTCGGATCGGCGCTGAGTTCGCGGCCCCGGTTCGCGCCGGCGTCCTCCGTCGGGGTGCTCGGCGCCGCGCTGCTCGTCGTGCTGGTCTTCGGTTGTGCCGCACCATCATCCGAACTGCCGCAGCCCGCGGCGACGAGACACCCGAGCGCGACGGCAAGGGTTGCGGCGCTACGGCCGCCCGACATCCGAGTCATGGCGACAACCCTAGTGGCGGGGGCGGCGGTGCGTGTGGTCACCGTCCGCTCCCATCGCATACCGAGCGTGGGACTGCAATAGGACGCACCCCACAGTGAACTTTCGGCGAACCATGCGCGTAATCCCTCCGTAACTCCCACTCGAGCAGTATCTTCGGCCTAGATGCGCGCTTGGGTGTGGACGGCGGGCGTCGATGTCGGATGCTCTTCAGAACCTTCGAAAGGAAGAACCGTGGGCGACACGCTGCGCGTTGGCGAAGAACTCGGACTGGGCCAGTCTCTGCAAGGGGGTGCGTACAGCCTCACGCTGCAGAGCGACGGCAACCTCGTGCTGACCGAGCCGGACGGAAATGTTGTGTGGTCCACGCTGACTCACAACCAGGGTGTCGAGCGTGCGACCCTGCAGTCCGACGGCAACTTCGTCCTGTACAAGGGCGAGGGTGCCGCCTGGTCCACCGAGACCAATGGCAAGGGCGACCCGGATCGCCTGGTCGTGCAGGCGGACCGCAACGTCGTGCTGTACGGCAAGGACGGCGGCGCCCTGTGGGCGTCGGACACCAAGACCGACAACCCGCTGCCCGCCCCGGAGCCCGCCGCCGAGGCCGCGCCCGCCGCCGAAGAGGTGCCGCCCCCGCCGCCGGCCCCCGAGGTGCGCACCTACACGGTCGAGCCGGGCGACACCCTGTGGGCGATCGCCGAGCGCTTCTACGGCGACGGCAACCGCTACCAGGAGATCGCGAACGCGAGCGGCATCGACAACCCGGACCTGATCAACCCCGGCCAGGTGCTGACCATCCCGTAAATTATTGCGGTGCAAGGCAAAACGTGGGGCCCGGCGCGAATGTGCGCCGGGCCCCACGTCGTTGCCGGGGTGAGTTCAATACCGCATGGCATTCTTCACCCGGTCGCCGACGGACTTCTTGCGTTGGGCAGCCTGGTAGCGCGCGTCGCTCTCGATCACCTTGATGGTGGTGCCGACGCGGCGGTGCGCCTCTTCGATCGCCTGATCGATCGGCATGACGATATCGAGATCGAACAACTCGATGATCTTGTCGATCCGTTCGTGCACGCTCCCGCCGACCACCTCGTACGGAACCCCGAGGCCGCGGATCACGTCGAGCAGAGACTGGTCGGACAGCTTCCGGAACGACTCGGAGACCGGGCGATGACCGTCCGCGCGCATCGGAAACTCCACCGGCAGATGGACATACGCGTCGTACAGCGTGGTGGCCCGCTCCTTGACGATGTCGCCGAAGATCTGGGTGTACTCGCGCACCGGGGCTTTGCGGCCGATGCCGGTGAGCGACTTCATCACGCGGGACGGCCATTTCGCGCCGGGATTGATGCCGACCTGTAGGCGAGCCGTACCGTACACCCACTCGTGCACCACGGACCCATCGGAAACGAAAGAGGCGCTTGGGGATTCGTTCTGGATCCGCTCCTCGAACCGGCGCAGTCCGAGCTGGAGCAGCTCGATCGTGTTCAACTCGTTCAGTGTCTTGCCCGGCGCGATGTCCATCAGCAGCTGACGCGCGGTCATGGCATGGGTGCGCGGGATGCCGGTGGCCAGCGAGAGCGCCTCGGTGGTCGTGCTCTTGCCGGTCGAGTAGGTTCCGGAGATGGCCAGCCGCAGGTGCGGGCGTCGCTGTCCGTTGATGAGGTACACGAGTCCGGCGCTCAGCGATCGGTGCGTAGTTGTTTGGCCCGGCGCGCACCCTCGGGCAACGGCAGCGGGCGGGTCACGTCGTCCTCCGGCGGTATCCCCGGCGCGGCCAGCGCGGCTTCGTTCAGGTCCTCGCGGCGCAGCGTGAGGAAGGCGATCACGCCCGAGATCGCGGCGAGCACGGCGACCAGCAGCATCGCCTGGTGCAGCCCCGACAGGTACGCGGACTCGGCCGCCGCGCGCAGCGGTCCGTCCGCGGCGACCTGCGCACCGCCGCCCGCGGCGATCACGTCGGCGACCTCGGAGGCCTTGTCGCCCAACGCGGCTCGAGCCGCTTCGGCGTCGGTGAACGCGTCGTCGACCCGGTTCTGAAAGAACGCGCCGACGGCGGCGATGCCGATGGCCAGCCCGGCCTGCTGGAAGGTCTCGTTGACGCCCGAGGCCATGCCCGCCTTGTCCGGGCTGGTCACCGCGATCGACAGCGCGGCGCGCGGCGGGCTGAACATCCCCATGCCGAGGCCGATCAGGATCATGGCGGGGATCAGGGCGGTCCAACCGGAGTCCACGTCGGTCAGCGCCACCGCGGCCAGGCCCGCGGCGATCAACAGCTGCGAAGTGCCGACCAGGACCGCGGGTGCGAGCTTGGTGACCAGGCCACCGGCGACAGCGGCGGCCACGAACAGCAGCAAGGTCAACGGCAGGAAGCGAATGCCGCTGGCCAGGGCGGAGTACCCGAGTTGGTTCTGCACGTAGGAGATCAGCAGGAACAGCGCGGGCATGACCGTGAAGGCACACAACGCCGTGACGATGGACAGACCACCGAAAGTGTTGTTGCGGAAGAGGTTGAGGTCGAACATGGCCGCACCGCGGCGGGTGATCTGTACCCTGGCGAACCCGGCGAGCAGCAGCGCGGCGACCACGAAGCAGAGGATTATCCGCGCACTCGCCCAGCCGTCCTCCTGCCCCCGGAGTAGCCCGAGAACCAGGAAGAACAGCCCGGTCGAGAAGGTAACCATGCCGAGCCAGTCCACGGGCGGCGTTGCGTAGCTGCGTGATTCGCGCATCTTCAGCATGCCTGCCGCGAGCGCGCCGACGGCCAGCGGGACGTTGATCAGGAAAATCCAACGCCAGCCCGCGGTTTCGGTGAGCCCGCCGCCGATCAACGGGCCGAAGGCGATCGCGAGGCCGGTCACCGCGCCGAAGACGCCGAAGGCCATGCCGCGATCCTTGCCGCGGAACTCGTGCCCGAGCAGTGCCGGACCGACCGCGAAAAGGATTGCCCCGCCCAGGCCTTGCACGAACCGGGCGACCACGAGGACCTCGACGTTCGGAGCGATACCGCACACGAGCGAGGACAGCGCGAAGACGACCATCCCGATGTTGAAGACTTTTCGGCGCCCGATCCGGTCGGCCAGCGAGCCGGCGGCAAGCAGGATCGCGGCGAGACCGAGGGCGTAGGCGTCCAGAATCCACTGCAGGGACGAGAACGAGGAATCGAATGCCGTGCGGATGTCCGGCAGAGCCACGTTCACGACGGTCAGATCGAGCATCAGCATGAAGGTGGCGACAGCCACCCCGACGAGAGTCCAGATCGCGGTATCCGATCGCCGGAACGCGGTCTCGGTCGGTCCGATGGCCATAAGCGAATTATCCTCTGTTCAAGGGTTTTTCGACACAGCGGCGACAGCCCTGTCGGCTGGGACGAGTTCTGGAAGACGATACAGGCGGGTCAGCTGCGTGATCACGTCCTCGAACGATCCGCCGAACACGAAGTAGGGGATGGTCGATGCGTGCAATGTCTCGAGCAGGATCCGGTCGGTGAGCGCGCGCTGTTCGGCATCGTCGCCGTCCAAAGTCGCCGGATCTATGCGCAGATGGACGAACGCATCGTAGGTCGCGGCCGCCCGGCGGGCGACGATCGCTCCGTGTGCGGCCAGAAACCCCTTCTCGAAGCGGCGATTCGGGATATCACGCGGGTTGGTCAACCAACTGAGGAATCGGCGGTTGCGGCGCAGGGTCTCGGCCAGCGCCCACTCGTTCAGCACCGAACCATCGGAGACGAAACCGGATTCGGTGCCTGCCTCGGCGGTGATCCGTCGCTCGAACATGCGGACCGGTAGCTCGACCGTCCGTGCCAGCCGCCGCGTGCTCGTCACCACGGTCGATTCCGGCGACAGACCGGTATGCGGTAACCCGCTGGCCAGCGACAGTGCGGTGGCCAGCGTGGTCTTGCCGGTGCCCGGTGCGCCGGTGATCGCCAGCCGTACCGCCGGTAGTTGCGTCCGCGCGCTGGTCGGCGCGGGGCGGAGCATGGTGTCGGCGGTCATTCGGGTAGCTGGTGCGCGAGCAGGCAGGAGCCGGTGACGCCGTTGAACGCTTTGATCTGGATATCGGCACTGCGCCAGCGACTTCCGCCACGATCGATGATCGATGCGCGCCGGATCTCCAGGATGCCCTCGAAGGAGTCGTCGATCGGGCGGTGCGGACCGGCCGTGATGAACTCGAGTTTGCGCATCCAGAGGGTGTTGCTGTTCGCCCGGGTGAGCGAATCCAGGTGGTAGAGCAGGATTTGCGACGACTGAGCCGCGCCGACCACGGAGTCGATGGGGGAGGAGCTGTACGAGTACGCGGACTCCGCGCCGGCGAACCCGCCGACCTGGCCGGGCGTGATGCGGTGCTGCCCGGTGATTCTGGTGCCGGTCTCGTCGACGGTGAGTTCGCTCGCGGTCAGCGTGTGATTGACCAGGCCGTTGAGGTAGTAGTGCGGCGCGGGACCGAAAATCTCGGCCAGGCCACCGAATTCGTCCAGTCCCGGCTCGGACTGCGCGCCGGACCCCGGCGGGTGCACGATCGACAGGGTGCCGTTCAGCGGGCCGACCTGGAACTTGAAGGTGGTTTCGATCTCGGATTCGGTGGTGTCGGAGGCGCCGACGACCTCCGCGGTCACCGGTACGTCGGCCAGATCCTCGTGCGGCGAGGCGCCCGCGCGGACGGTGGCGTGGCGCACCCAGGACCGCGCCGATTCGGCCGCGGAGAGTTCCCGGGAGCGGGCCACCGCGGCGTCGCACAGTGCCGCGGCCAGCATGACGGTGTCGACGCTGCTCACGTGGGGGATGAGCTCGCCGTCGCGTTTGGTGGACCAACCGGCCGGGTAGGTCAGGCGCGCCCGCCCGGAATGCTTGGCACCCAACTGGTTCGACCTGCTGAGCGCGAGCCGGGTGAACTCCCGGCCGACGTTCTTGTAACCGTCTCCGAAGTATCGGCTGGTGTGCGGGCCAAGGGGTTCGTCATAACTGGAGAATGAATGTTTCATATTTTGGCACCGCACTTTCGAACACAGATCGAACAGATGACACAGGGCGGATCAGGCGACCGGTGGAAGGCCGAATACCTGTCCCGCGTACGACAATCCGGCCCCGAACGACACCTGCAACGCGAGCTGTCCGGGTTTTGCCCGCGCCGAGGTCACCAGGTCGTCGATGGCCAGGGGAAGGGCCGCGGCGGAGGTGTTACCCGATCTACGGACGTCGTCGGCGATCGCGACCGACTGGTTCTCCCAGCCGAGTTCGCGGACCACGCTGTCGATGATGCGCTGGTTCGCTTGATGTGGAATGAACACCTCCACCTCGCTCAGCGCGACCTCGCCCGCTTCGGCGATCTCGCGCACCAATCCTGGGACCGTCGCGGTGGCCCAGCGGAATACGGAGGTGCCGTCCATCTGCAGTGATGGACGGACGAGCGTGGGGTCGGCGCGGAACTCGTCCCAGGTCGGCTCTTGGCGGATCAACCCGGCGTACGCGCCGGAACTGCCCCACACCGTCCGGCGGATATGGCCGGTGTCCACGCGTGTCACCAGGGCCGCGCCCGCGCCGTCGCCGAAGATCGGCCCGACGGACGCCTGTGTCAGAACTATGTTGTTACTGAGTTTTTCCGAGCCGATGACCAATATCGTGTCGGCCTGTCCGGAATTGATGAGGGCGGCGGCCTGGCCTATTCCGTGGGAGTATCCGGAACAGCCTGCCGAGATATCGAAGGCGGCCGGGCGGTCGCAGCCGAGCTCCGCGGCGACGGCCGGGGCGGCCGCCGGGGTCTGGGTGAGTTCGGTGGAGGTGGCGAGCATCACGACATCGACTGAACCGGCCCGCATTTCAGCGGCGCGCAACGCCGCGTCGGCCGCGGCGGCGGCCATGGAGGTCACCGTCTCGTGGTCACCGGCGAAGCGGCGTTCGGCGACTCCGGTCCGGCGGATGATCCACTCGTTGTCGACGTTCAGGCCGGGTGCCAATTCGGCGTTGGACACGATCCTTTCGGGCCGATAGACGCCAATCATTGATATGCCGGCCTGCAAAGTCATGTCACGACCTCTCAATCACCCGGCGAAGGTCCGTTACTGGTCTGTTACCAGTGAGGTAATCTAACATTCTGGGCGTGACCGGGCATGAGTACGTTTTGCTATAACACCAGAACTCCCCTTTGATGTGACCGATGTCACAGTGTTGAAGGTTGCTCGTTAATCCGCTGTGCGACAAAGTGTTCGAGCTACCGCCGGGTAGGTGAACAGTCGGTTCATGCGAAGTGTCCAGCAGTGCAGGTCTTTTCGGCAGCCTGCTGCGGCGGGCGCGTGGCGCCCTGCGAATTTCTTTGGGGTGGAACGGCTCCCGTTTGTGCCCGACCTGGCAAAACGACGGCGACGCCCCGTGGACGGGGCGTCGCCGGACGGTGGGGTTCTGGTCTACCGGCTGGTGAACGGCAGCAGGGCCATCTCGCGGGCGTTCTTCACCGCGACGGCGACCTGGCGCTGCTGCTGTGGGGTGAGCCCGGTGACCCGGCGGCTGCGAATCTTGCCTCGATCGGAGATGAACGTGCGCAGCAGGTTGATGTCCTTGTAGTCGACCTTCTCGATGCCTGCGGCGATGAGCGGGTTCTTCTTCGGACGGCGGGCCTGCTCGGCGCGAACCTTCTTCGACGGTGCTCGCTTGACTGCCATATGACGGGATCCTTCGTACGAGAACAGTGGTTGTCTACCAGCTCGATTTGCGCACACCGGGCAACTCGCCCCGATGGGCCATCTCGCGCACACGCACACGGGAAAGGCCGAATTTCCGGAGGTGACCGCGCGGTCGTCCGTCGGCGGCGTCCCGATTGCGCAATCGTACCGGACTGGCATCGCGCGGCTGTCGTCGCAGCTCAGCCTGGGCCTCGGCGCGCGCGGCGGCCGATGTGCCCGGCTTGCGGATCAGTTCTTTCAGTTCGGCGCGCCGGTCGGCGAAACGCTCGACCACGGCGCGGCGCTGCGCGTCGCGGGCGATCTTCGACTTCTTCGCCATATCAGCGCTCCTCTCGGAAATCGACGTGCTTGCGGACCACCGGGTCGTATTTCCGCAGCACCATGCGGTCGGGATCGTTGCGGCGGTTCTTCCTGGTCACGTAGGTGTACCCGGTGCCCGCGGTGGACTTCAGCTTGATGATCGGCCGGATCTCGGTCGACTTGGACGCCATGGCTGCTCCTAGATCTTGTCGCCGCGGGCCCGGATGCGCGCCACCACGGCTTCGATCCCGTCCCGGTCGATGGTCTTGATGCCCTTGGCCGACACGGTGAGTGTGATGCGGCGGTCTTCGCTGGGCAGGTAATAGGTCTTGCGCTGGATGTTGGGGTTCCAGCGGCGGCTCGTCCGCTTGTGCGAGTGCGAAACGGACTTGCCGAACCCGGGCCGGCGCCCGGTGACCTGGCAGTGCGCCGACATGCGGGCTCCTTCGGGTAGATGACAATCATTTTCGACAACGGCTGCTCGACAATGTACCGTCGGCTTACGGCAAATGAAAATCGTTATCGAAAGAGGTGCTGTCCGTGCTCCCACCTGAGGCCGACCGACGCACGCCCGTCGTAGTGCTCGCGGGCTTCGCCGGGCTCGCCGAGGCCGGCGTCCACCAGGTCGCGACCGCGCTGTGTCAGGTATCGGCGGGCACGGTGGTCGTCCAGCACGACCTGCGCCAGCTGCGCGAAGGCATCGTGCACCGCACGGTGCGCAGCGCGTCCTACGAGACCTCGGACGTGCTCGAGCTCGCGCACGGCTGTGTCTCGTGCACGCTGCGACGGGATCTGCTGCCGCTGCTGCGCACCCTGGCCGCGCGCGACTCCGTCGAGCGCATCGTGCTCGCCCTGGATCCCGCCTTCGAAGCCGAGGCTGTGTGCCAGGCGATTGAACACGTTGTGGTCGAGGGCATCCTGGGCCGGGTCGACGCCCCGGCCGGGCGTGACGTACGGATCGAAGCGGTGCTGACCTGCTTGGACGCGAGCGCCTGGCTGGCCGACGCGACCGGCGAGGAGACGCTCGCCGAGCGCGGCCTGGCCCGGGCCGACGACGAGCGCACGGTGGCGCAGCTGGCCGTCGGTCAGGTCGAATTCGCCGATGCCGTCCTGGCTTTGGGGCCGGTCGAGTCAGGCGGCGAGGCCGATCGCGGCCGGCTGGCCGCGGTGCTGACCCGGTTGGTGCCCGACGCGCCGGTGGTCTGGATCGACGATCCGGCCACGCTGCACCACGCGCAGGTCGAGGCGCTGTTCGCGCGTATCCCCGCGCACGCGCGGCGCGGCCGGGTGTTCGACGCGCATGCGCCACTGCTGCGGGGCCAGCCGCCGCTCAGCAGCGACTACGGCGTCACCCTGCTGGAGTTCGCCGCGAGCAGACCGTTCCACCCGGCCCGCCTGCACGAGGCGCTCGACGTGCTCTTCGACGGCGTGGTGACCGCGCGCGGCCGGATGTGGCTGGCCACCCAACCGGACGAGGTGGCGTGGCTGGAGTCCGCGGGCGGCGGCCTGCGCGTCGGCAGCGCGGGCCGCTGGCTGGCCGCCATGTCGGAAGCGGAACTGGCGCAGGCGGATCCGGATCGCCGGGCGATGGCCGCGCTGCGCTGGGACGACCAGTTCGGCGATCGCGATATCTCGCTGGTGATCCTGGTGCACGACGCCGACCCGGCCGAGATCCGCACGGCGCTGCACTGGGCGCTGGTGGAGGACGACGAACTGCGCCTGGTCGAGCGGTCGCCGGAGCGGGTCGCCGAATGGGAGGACCCGTTCGGCAGCTGGCACGCCGATCCGTGCGACAGCGACGTGCCCATGCCGGTCGAGGAGAGCAACAGCCCGAGAGGAGAAGCACTATGAAGACAGGGATTCATCCGGACTATCACCCGGTGGTGTTCGAGGACGCAGGCACCGGCAAACAGTTCCTCACCCGCTCGACGGCCACGAGCGCGAACACCGTGCAGTGGACCGACGGCAACACTTACCCGCTGATCAAGGTCGACGTGACCGCCGATTCGCATCCGTTCTGGACCGGTGCGCACCGGGTGCTGGACAGCCAGGGCCGGGTGGAGAAGTTCGAGCGCAAGTACGGCAAGCGCACGCGGCGCGGGGAGGCCTGAGATGGCGGTGCCGAAGCGGAGGATGTCGCGCTCGAACACGCGCAGCAGGCGGGCGCAGTGGAAGGCGACGCCGCCGGACCTGGTGCCGGTGACCGTCGGCGGTGTGGTGCACAAGGTCCCGCGCCGCTTGGTCGCGGCGGTGCGGCGCGGACTGATCGATCTGGACCGGCTCTAGCGCATGAACGACGGCGGGCCCGCAGAGTTCTCTGCGGGCCCGCCGTCGTTGCCGGTTATCCCTCTTTTTCGGCGAGGTCCGCGAGCGTCGCGGCGAGCCGGAAGTACTTGTTGCTGGCGAGGTCGGCGATCGACTTGATCTTGAGCGCCTCGAGCAGCTGCTTGTCGTGCGCTTCGGTGAGACCGGCGAGGGCCGAGGGCGGAGCGGAGAGGATTTCCTTCAGCGACTTGTTCTCGTACGCCTTGTCGAGAACCTTGTCGAGCACCACGTTGACGGCCATGCGAACTCCTTCGAACGAACCTGAATGTGCGGCGCCCGATCGAGCGCCTTGTGCCAGCCGACGATAACGCGCCCCGTGCCGTCGTGGGCGATGAACGCGCCGAGCGACGGACGAGCCGGTCGCCAGACTTGTCACGCGGGGTTGATGAACCGTGGCGGCCGACCGAGTGCGCCATCCGCAATCGAGCAGCAATCGGTATGTTCGAAGTGACGGCGTGACCTCGTGGGCGATGGAATTGCGCTTGAATAGCTGATGGGTGAAATACCTACTGTGGGTTGGTTATTGACGGGCGGAAAAGTCTTCATGAAGTGATGCGTTCGTGTCCCGACGCCGGTACCCTCGTGCGAGAGGGCGGGTTCTCCTGGTTCCCGGGAGAGCCCGCTCATCGCCAAACTTCTTGGCTACAAAGCCTTCTCGCCTGCGGCTCAGTCCGCGACAGCAGCCGAACTCACCGCGCAGTACGCGATCCGCGAGCATTATTGTCCGCGTCATCCCCCGGCAAACCGGGCAAGTCGGGCAACAGCGCCTCCAAGCGCGCCAACTGCTCGCCGACCAACGCCGCGGGCCCCTCGATCAGCGAGAACGGCCACGGCCAATGCCTGCCGTGCAGCCGCTGCACCTGTTCAACCAGGTCGGCGGTCGTCGCCTCCAATTCGCTGATCTCGGTGCGCAGTTCGCCGACCTCACCCTCCAGCTCATCGATCCGCGCCAGGGCGGCGGCCAGTCCGTCCACCACCGTGCGCTTGCGGCCCTCCGCGTCGGTACCCAGCTGTGGCCAGCCCGCCAAACCCGGCCCGCGCAACTGGATCTGGATATCGCGCAGCACTGCCTCTTGCTCCGGCGTCACGTCGCCGACCTCCTGTCCGGAATCCCACTGGCCGAAATCGGTCGTCTCGGCCACATTCACATCGCAGACCACGCCGCCGACGATCTGCTGACGTGACGTCTGATGGATATTGCGGCGCGTCTCGACCCTGCCGCCCGACCACGCATCGGTCTGCCAGGCCCAGGCGGCACTGCCCGCGTCCAAGGCGCGGCTCACCGACCAATAACCGCCGTAGACACCGACATTCGCGCGCCCGAGCACCGTCGCCGCACCGTCCAGATAGGCATTGAGGCGCTGCTGATCCTGCGGCGTCGCATCGAAATCGGCGGAGAAGTAGACCGGCCGATCCTCCCGGCCGCCGCAGCGCAGCACCTGTGCCAGGCCCGCGCGGGCATCGACGATCCCCGCGCCGTAACCGTCGAGCATGCGCGCGGCCGTGGTCTCCCAGTTCGACACGATCGAAATACCGTGTGCGCGCAGATCATCGGCCTCGGCCGGAGTCAGCAACTTGCCCGGCAGGGTCGGGCCGCCGTCGGACAGATACCGGACCACGAAGTCGAACCCCGCCGCGCGGATCGCCGCGCCACCCGGACGACCGGCAGCGTAGTCCAGACCGAAACGCATGTCTCTCACTGTAAATCGGGCCGGGGTGGAATTCCGGGGCATCGCCGAACCGGCGCGCGCACGCGCCGACCGGCCGAACTCAGAGTCCCGACGTGGGTTGCATCGCCCGTATCGCGACCGGGGCGCGGCGCTCCGGTGCGATCAGAATCGCGCTGATCGGAATGGCCAGCGACATCATGCTGAGCACGAAGACCGGAACGAAGAACCCGAACAGGTCCTCGCCTGGCGGGGTGCTGACGCCGGCTGATACCTGGGTCTCCAAACCCATGAGGTCGGTGTAGTGCATACCGGCGATCCCGGCGGCGAACACCAGCGCGGCCGCGACCAATGCCGGCAGCGGCCGCCACGGCTGGGTGAACCACAGCGTCGCGAGCGCGGTCACGATCGCGATCGCCGCCGCACCGAGGACCAGCGGCAGCTGCAGCGTGGTCGAACCCTGGATCCGGATCGCGTCCAGCGCCAGATAGTGCATCAGGCCGAATCCGCTGCCCATGACCACGCCGGCGGCGATCAGCCGCGGTATCCGCAGCGTGATTCCGTTGATCGTCAGCGCGGCCCACACGGTCAATACCGCGACGAACACCGCCCCGGTCACATTCGTGACGTCATAACGAACGAGGCTGCCGCGCACCGAGAAACCCAGCAGTGAGACGAACACCGGCAACCACACACCGATGCCGCCGATCGACACGGCCGCCGCCACCTGCCACACCGTCCGGAACCGGCCGGTCGAGGATTTGGCGGACTGGCGGATACAGGTGAACCCGATCAGCGCCCCGACCATCGACACCGCGACGGACAGGCCGATGATCCAGTAGCCCATGGTGAAGTAGCTCAAAGCACCGCCTGTTCGCGTTCCTGCACAGCCAGTCGCTGAATGGCGTACTCGGTCACCGCGGCCAGCGACTGGCGCACCTCGTTGGCATTGCGCGCGTCGATGTCCACGATCGGGACGCCCTCGCGCACCGCGAGCGCCTCGCGCAGTTCGGCGATCGGGAAACGCGGCGCGTTCGGAAAGCGGTTGACCGCCACCAGGAACGGCAGGTTGCGGGCCTCGAAGAAGTCGACCGCCGCGAAGCTGTCCTCCAGCCTGCGGGTATCGATCAGCACGACGGCGCCGATCGCACCGCGGATCAGGTCGTCCCACATGAACCAGAAGCGGCGCTGACCCGGCGTGCCGAACAGATACAGCACTAGGTTGCCCGGCAGGATGATCCGGCCGAAATCCATGGCGACCGTGGTGGTTTCCTTCTCCGGCGTGTCGGCGAGGTCGTCGATGCCGTCGGAGAACCTGGTGACCATTGCCTCGGTCCGCAGGGGAACAATCTCCGACACCGCACCGACGAACGTCGTCTTACCCGCGCCGAAACCACCGGCCACGACGATCTTCGTCGAGGCCATCCGGTTTTCCGTCTCGCCCTGGCCGGGGTTGGTGTCGGGCCCGATCTTCCTATAGGGCACGGAGTCCACGCAAAGTCCTCTCCATCAAACTACGACGCTCGTCGAAACTCGCTTCGTCGGTCAGTGTCGAATGCACCCGCAGGATGCCGTCGACGACGAGGTCACCGATCATCACCCGGACCATGCCCAACGGCCGATCCAGATGCGCGGCGATCTCGGCGACCGACAACCGGTGGGTGCCGAGCCGAAGGATATCCGTGCGGACATCACCGGTTGGCCAGTCGAGATGCGCAGTGTAGGACAAGGTCTCGATGACCGCCTCCATCGGCAGGTCGACCGCGGGCTCGGTACGCCCCGAGGTCAGGGCATACGGTCGGACGCGAGTGGTCGGTTTAGGTCCAGGTCCGAATGGATTGGACATCTCACGCTCAAACCGCGGTGCGGGCGGTGGCCGTGACCACCGAGCCGACCCGGTCGACCAGCAACGCCATCTCGTAGCCGATCCGGCCGATGTCGTGTGACTTGTTGGCCAGCACGGCGATGTGCGATCCGTTGCCCACACTCATCACCAGCAGGTAGCCGCGCTGCATCTCCACGATCGACTGCATCACCTTGCCGCCGTCGAAGAGCGAGGCCGCACCCATCGACAGACTGGCCAGGCCGGCCGTGACGGCAGCGAGTTGCTCGGCCCGATCGGCGGGTAGGTGCGGGCTGGTCGCCTGCAGCAGGCCGTCGGCCGACACCAGCACGGCATGGGACACGCCGGGCACGTCCCGGGTGAACCGGGCGACCAGCCAGTTCAGGTTCTCATCCGTGGTGCTGTTCGCGTTGGTCATGCAAGCCCTCCGTCGTTGTACTGCGCATTGGCCCGCCCACTGCGGACCCCACTGAGATGCCTGGTGAGGTTGTTCCGGATCTCCTCCGGGTCACGGGCTCCCGATTCGTCTGCTTGGGCCAGGCCGCCGGGCACGAGTTGCGCGCCCGGCGTACGGATAGGAAGTCCACCGGTGGTGCGACCGGTCGGGGTGGGGCGGGTCGCCTCCTCGGCGGCCATCCAGCCCGCGTCGGCGGGCGAAGTCCAGGTCGTCTCGGCGCCTTGCGAACTCGCGGGCTCGACCAGCCATTCCGAGACCATGCGCTGATAGATCGGGGTCGGCGAGGCGCCGGCCACCGGCTGCAACCGGGACGAGGTCACCGTGGGTTCCGGCTCCCGTTCGCGCTCCGGCGCGGCCGCCGGCGGTTCGGGCTGCGGCGCGTTGGCGGGCCGCCGGATGGGCAGGCCGGACCGCGACGTGGTCGCCCGGACAGTGGGTTCGGTGGCGCCGCTGTGCTCGTCGAGGTCGAGCGAGCTCGTACGTTCCGGCTCGGTCCACAGGTTCGCGGGACGGTCCTGCTCCGCGTCGGCCGTGCGATTCGTGCCGTTGCCCGCCTCGCTCACCGTCGGCGGGCCGAACGGCGACCGATCGTCGGTCGGGGCGTTGATCGACCACGGCTGGGTCGGCGGCTGCGAATCCGGGTCGCTGTCCGGGGTATTGGTGCGCGTGGCCATCGACACCGAGGGCTGGCCCGGCGCCTCCGCGACCCGGATGGCCGGCCTGCGTTGCGGCAGGCCGGAATTGGTCACATCGAATCGTGGTGTGTTCTGCTGCGGCAGATTCGGCACCGGGACCAGGTTTCGCGGCTGGGTGTTGCGCGTCTGACCGGTGGGCACGGCGTAGTCGCCGGTCATGTGCACCGGCGGGTGTCCCGACGGGTCGGTGGCGTCCAGCGGCGGGGAGACCAGGCCCCCTGGCAGGTGCACGCTCGCGGTGATGCCGGGCTGCTGCGCCATCGTGGAGGTGCGGCGCAGATTCGCGGTGATCGTGTGCCGCTTAGCCAACCTGCCGACGACGAAAAGGCCCATGCGGCGCGCGGTCTCGACGGTCACCTCGCCACCGGAGCTCAACCGGTCGTTGATGGCGCGCAGGTCCTCGGTCGACATGCCGAGGCCGCGGTCGACGATCTCGATCAGGTAGCCGCCGTCGACGGCCCTGGCCACCGAGACGGTGACCGGGGTGGTGGGCGGCGAGTAGCGAAGCGCGTTATCGATCAGCTCGGCGAGCAGATGTTCGATATCGATGGCAGGCTCACCCGCGACCACGCCGTCGGGCACCGCGGTGATCTCGACCCGCTGGTAGTCCTCGACCTGGGAGACCGCGCTCCAGAGCATGTCGGAGAGCTGGACCGGGTGCAGTTGACCACGGCGCAGCGCGGTGCCCGCGAGCACCAGCAGGTTGTCGCCGTTACGCCGCATGCGGGTGGCGAGATGGTCGAGCCGGAACAGGCTCTGCAGCCGCTCGGTGTTGTCCTCGTCGTGCTCGAGGTCCTCGATCAGGGCCAACTGCTGCTCGACGAGCGACTGGCTGCGCCGGGACAGGGTTTCGAACATGCTGCCGATCTGCAGGCGCAGGCGGGCCTGTTCCGCGGCCAGGTGCAGCGACGCCTGGTGGATGTCGTCGACCGCGCGGGCCAGCTGACCGATCTCTTCGGTGGTGCTGACGTCCACCGGTGCGATCTCTGGCGTCGCGCCGCCGGCGCGCACCACCTCGATCTCCTTCGGCAGATCCACGTGCGCGACCTGCAACGCGTCATGGCGCAGACGGCGAATCGGCAACACGAGCGAGCGCGCGACCGCGAGCGCCAAAGCCAGACCGGCGAGCAGGGTGCCGACCACGATCGCGACATCACGCAGCACGGCGCTGCGCAGCTCCGTGGTCCGATCGGCGAGCTTGGTGTCGACCAGGTCGAGCAGGGTGCTCGTGGCCTGGCGGTAGCTGTCGGTGCTGGTTTTCAGCGAATCGACGATGACCGGGTTACCGCTCGGGTTGCTCGGGTTCTGGCCGAGGGCGCCGATGCGGGCCTGCACCGCCTGGATCAAAGTCGGTGCGTTGATCGCGGATTGGGGGCTCAACTCGGTGTAGATGTTCACCATCACGAGTTCGGCGCCGAGGGTGGTCAGCATGTTGCCGAGCACCGCCATGTTGTTGCCCGGACCCGCGGTCGCAACCATGATCTGTTCCTGGGTCAGCACACGGTTCGCGTTCGCGATCAGACCGAGCTGCAGGAAGTAACGCTGGATGATCACCTCTTCGATCGAGGAGGACACCGAGGTCGCCGTCACGATCCGGGTGCCGACCTCACCGGCCTGCTCGCCGATGGTCATGGGCGACGCGGTGCGCAGGCCGTTGCGCATGGTGCGGCCGACCGCGATCGCCGCGCCGAGTTCCTTGGCGAAGCTGTCTCCGGACTTGCCGACCCGCAGCGCGGTTTCCAGATCGGCGGCCGCCTGATCGAACTTGGCCGCGATCGGGTCGAGCTGCTCGTCGGGTTTCGCGGTGATCGCGGCGACCGCCAGCGTCTCGGTGGCCGCGCCGAACGCGAGCATCGGGCGCAGGACGCGCGCCTGTTCGGTCGCCGCGTCGAGCTTCGAGATGACCCCGAGTTCGTCCTTGATGCGGAGTCCGGCGAAGGCCGAGGCGAGCAAGACCGGTAGCAGCAACACGATGCCGACCTTGCGCGTGACCGACAGGTTGGACAGGCTGTAATACCAGGAACGCGGTTTTGCTTCCATTCCGCTTCCGTCGCCTCCACTCCGCGCAGGGCCCTCGGGACGGCACGTGCTGTTCAACGTATATGGGATCTACCCGCCGAGAACCAACTAAAGGTCTTCTTTTTACCGCACGGAACATACCGCGCAGACGGACCGTCGGCAATCTGGGGGACAAGGTCTGATGGTGCCCGAATATGGCTACACGTAACAGGTTTCGCGTTGCACTACTTCAAGAGTCTACAGACTAACTGGACAGATGATCTAGTTGGCTCGAGTACGCCGTTTGCTGATTGGCTGCTGTCGCCGGAGGGTCGTCGCGCCCGGCACGGCGTGTCGGAGGTCCCCTCTCAGTCGGCTCTCAGTCGATACGGTCAAACTGGTCGCATGCGCATTCTGGTAGTAGACGACGATCGCGCCGTCCGCGAGTCGCTGCGCCGGTCGCTGACCTTCAACGGCTACTCCGTCGACCTCGCGGTCGACGGGGTGGATGCCCTGGAAAAGGCAACCGATCAGCGACCGGACGCGTTGGTGTTGGACGTGATGATGCCGCGGATGGACGGCCTCGAGGTCTGCCGGCGGTTGCGCAGTACCGGTGACGATCTCCCCATTCTGGTTTTGACAGCACGGGATTCGGTGTCCGAGCGCGTTGCCGGACTCGATGCCGGTGCGGACGACTATTTGCCGAAACCCTTCGCATTGGAAGAATTGCTCGCCCGATTGCGCGCACTGTTGCGACGCACCACCGCCGATCCCGGCGAGACATCGGAGGCAATGACGTTCGCCGATTTGTCGCTGGATCCGGTGACCCGGGAGGTTTCTCGCGGCGAACGGGCGATCAGTCTCACCCGCACCGAGTTCTCGTTGCTGGAAATGCTGATGGCCAATCCGCGCCGGGTGCTGACTCGTAGCCGCATCCTCGAGGAGGTCTGGGGTTACGACTTCCCGACCTCGGGCAACGCGCTCGAGGTGTACATCGGATATTTGCGGCGCAAGACCGAAGCCGACGGCGAGCCCCGGCTCATCCACACCGTGCGCGGTGTCGGCTATGTCCTGAGGGAGACACCCCCCTAGGGGACGCCATGGCACGAAATGTTCCGAAGCGGCCGGTGGTCGCCGGGCTCGGTCAACCGGAGCCCTCCGAGATGCGCCCCCCGATCCCCCTCACCCGCTCGGTCTCCCTGCGCTGGAGAGTCACATTACTGGCCGCGTCGGTGGTGGCCATCGCGGTCGCGGTCACCTCGATCGCGGCCTATGCGATGGTGGCTCGCTCGTTGTACGGCGACGTCGACGCACAGTTACGTACCCGGGCCGCGACGATGATCAACAGCGACATCGACAACATCCCGTTCCAGTCGCTGACCATGGCGACACTGTTCTCCAACGACATCGGTGTCGGGATCATCTACCCGATTCCTTCCGGCGCCCCGGCGGGCACCGTGTCCGGATACGTGCCGCCACAGCCGGCCAAGCCGCCGATCGGCCCTGAGGAGCTGGCGGTTGCCCGAAACGAGATGCCTTCGTCGTTGCGTACGTACAAGAACCAGCGTGTGCTGGCGAGGCGCACCGACACCGGTGTCACGCTGGTGATTTCGCAGCGGCTGGAGCCGACGAGGGCAGTGCTCGACCGGCTCGCCTGGCTGTTGTTCGTGGTCGGCGGCTGTGGCGTCGTCTTGGCCGCGGCGGCGGGCACCGCTGTCGGCCGTACCGGCCTGCGGCCGATCGCGCGGCTCACCGCGGCGACCGAGCGTATCGCCCGTACCGACGATCTGACGCCCATCCCGGTCACGGGCGATGACGAATTGGCGCGCCTCACCGAAAGTTTCAACACCATGCTGCGCGCGCTGAACGAATCACGGGACCGCCAGCGCAGATTGGTGGCCGACGCCGGACACGAGTTGCGGACGCCGCTCACGTCGTTGCGGACCAACATGGAGTTGCTGATCGCGTCCAGCAGGCCGGGTGCCCCGCGCCTACCCGATGAGGACATGGCAGAACTGCGGTCCGACGTCATGGCTCAGATCGAGGAACTGTCCACGCTGGTAGGCGATTTGGTCGACCTGGCCAGGGAGGACGCGCCTGAAGCCGTTTACGACCGGGTCGATCTCGGTGAAGTCACCGAGCGCGCTCTGGAGCGAGTCAGACGCCGGCGCTCCGGGATCGAGTTCGTCGCGGGTCTGCGTCCCTGGTTCGTGTACGGCCACGAGGCCGGGTTGGAGCGCGCCATCCTCAACGTGCTCGACAACGCCGCGAAATGGAGCCCGGGCGGCGCGCAGATCTACGTCACGATGCACGACACCGGAGCCGGTCTGCTCGAGCTGGTGGTCGACGACGCAGGTCCCGGGATCCCGCCCGCTGAGCGCGAATTGGTGTTCGAGCGGTTCTACCGAACCACGGCGTCGCGCTCCATGCCTGGCTCCGGGCTGGGCCTATCGATCGTCAAACAGGTAGTCACCAAACACGGCGGAACCATCGCCATAGATGCCTCGCCCCGCGGCGGCACCCTGGTCCGCATCGTGCTGCCCGGCGAAGCGGGCGTGGCCACGGTCGAGTGAGTCCCCACCTACCCGACCATGGTCCCGGCAGTTCGCTAACGCTTGATTTCGCAATTCCGGGCACGCGCGCCGAGCGAAACCGCAAAATTTTCCGCATCATGTACGGCATTTCGCATGGCTTCGGCATCGTCCGCGCCGGTTCCGGCTCCGCCGATCGTCCCGGCATATCGTCCGTCCGGGCTGTAGGCAAGGCAGGATACTTCGATTCTGACCTGTGCCGAAGCGGTTCCGGCGCCGATCGTCAATGCCGGTAAAGCGAGACCGAGGAGTGTGGTGCTGAAAACAATGACTTTCTTCATGGGTATCATCTTCTTTCAATGATTTGGCGGCGACTGCTGTTGAATGTGCGGCTGCGATGAATGCCCGCATCCTCGTCGGCTCCGGATCTCGGTGATGGGCATGGCCTCCTGCCCTGGCCAACACAGTTCAACCAGGTAGGCCGCATGATTCGGTTGCTGATCGACCGTCGGTCTGCGCACGAAACATCGGCACGCTTATGGATCGGCGTACCGACCAAGGTGTGGCATATGAGTCGCGAGGACTGTGGATGGCCAGTCGGCGTTGGAAGATCGAACGTTGTCGACGGGTCTATCCCGTCGCTGTCGGAGCCTCAATATGAATCGAAGTCGGAGATTCCGTGCAGGTGAAATCCGTGGATTGCATGAACGCTATCCGAGCCGCAATTTTCGATTAAAATTCCCCCACCCCAGAATTCCGTTGTTACTCGTCAACGTAAGCAGTCGGTAGCTTATCGCAGCCACGTGAACGCGGCAACAACTTTGTTCCTCAGGGGAATTCGGCGGTGTGCCGATATGGTATCGCGGAGGGTTTGCTCGTGGTGTTCGAAGTCGGCTCACCGTCGGCGGATCAGGGTTGCTGTCAGAGCGTGAAGCTATCAGCCGCAGCGGCTCACTGCCCGGGCGGCACACACTGCGCATCCGCAGGTCGGTGCGTACGCTGTTGCCTGGGCGCGGGGGAGTTCGGCCCGGTATCGGGTGGCCGCGTGCGGCCGCGAGAAGTGGGTAGACATCTCGGACAATTGAAAGCACGGTCTCAGTCCGCTCTCAGTCGTCGTCGTCAAGCTGGTCGGCAGACGTTGAGGAGAAACGAGGAGTCCATGACCGAGGATTCGCAGGACCGGCGGGACGAGGCGGCGAACGCCACGCCCGACCGGCCGCAGCCGACCGAACAGATCCCGGCAGCACCGGCGCACCAGCCGTACGCAGCGGACCCCGCCTATGCACCGCACAGCTACGGGGCGTTCGAAGGTCAGCATCCGATGGGTCACTACCCGCCGCCCCAGCACACGCAGCCGTTCCCCGGCCCCGAGTACGGCGCGCCGCCGCCCTACGACCCGCACGCCGGCTTCGATCCGCAAGCGCCGCAGGGCGGCCCGTTCGAGGAGCCCAAGCCGGCTCGGCGCCCGATCCGGACCGGACTGGTCGCGGGTGCGGTGGCGCTGGCCCTGGTCAGCGGTGGTGTCGGCGGCGCGGTGGGCGCACTGGTCAGCCATTCCGACAACGGCAGTTCGGTCGTCAGCAATGCGCTGGACCAGCCGAAGCCGAACGTCAACAACGTCTCCAACGCACCGGCCGGATCGACGCAGGCGGTGGCGCAGAAGGTGCTGCCCAGCGTGGTGATGATCAAGGTGGCCAGCAGCCGGGCCGAGGGGGAGGGCTCCGGTGTGGTGCTGTCCTCCGACGGCCTCATCCTGACCAATAATCACGTGGCCGCGGGCGGTGGCCCGAACGCCAAGATGGAGGTCATGTTCTCCGACGGCAGCACCGCGCCCGCCACGATCGTCGGCGCGGACCCGGTCTCCGACCTGGCCGTCATCAAGGTCAGCGGCAAGTCCGGCCTGACCCCGATCGAGCTGGGCACCTCGTCGAACCTGCAGGTCGGCCAGCCGGTCGTGGCGATCGGTTCGCCGCTCGGCTTGGCGGGCACGGTCACCACCGGCATCGTCTCCGCGCTGAACCGCCCGGTCTCGACCAGCGGTGAGGGCGCGCAGAATCCGGCCGCCGCGAACCCGGTGATCGACGCGATCCAGACCGACGCCGCGATCAACCCGGGTAATTCCGGTGGCGCGCTCGTCGACGGCAGTGGCAAGCTCATCGGCATCAATACCGCCATCGCCAGCCTGGGCGGCGGCGAGGTGGGTGTCGGTCAGCAGAGCGGCTCGATCGGTCTCGGCTTCGCCATCCCGGTCGACCAGGCCCGCCGCGTCGCCGACGAACTCATCAAGACCGGTCACGCGACGTACGCGCAGATCGGTGTCAAGATCCAGAAGCAGGACACCGCCAACGGCGCACGGGTGCTGGAATCCACCCCGGACGGGCCGGCCGCCAAGGCGGGCATCCCCGCGGGCGTGGTCGTCACGAAACTGAATGACCGGACCATCGATTCGGGTGACGCGCTCGTCGCCGCGGTCCGCTCGCACCAACCAGGAGACAAGGTGAAGGTCACCTATACCGATGAACAAGGCAACAATCCGAAGACCGTCGAGGTGACCCTCACCGGTGCGCCCGCGGACGGCGGGCGGTGATGCGCGTGCTGCAGGGCGGGTGGACTCCGCTGCTCGACACGGCCGCCGACGTTCTCGGCGCAGGCGCTACGGTGAGCACCATGGAAATCGATGCTCCTGTGGCGGGGCGTGCTCTGGTGGTGGTCGTCGATGATCGAACGGCGCATGGAGGTGTTGACTCGCTCGGTCCGCTGGTCACCGAGCTGCTCACCGAAGCGGGCTTCCTGGTGGACGCCTCGGTCTCGGTGCAGGCCGACGAGGTCGAGATCCGCAATGCGCTGAACACCGCGGTGATCGGCGGTGTCGACCTGGTCATCTCGGTCGGCGGTACCGGTATGTCGCCGCGTGACGTGACCCCCGAGGCCACCTCGCAGGTCCTCGATCGCGAACTGCCCGGCATCAGCGAGGCGCTGCGTTCCTCCGGCCGGGTGGCGGGTTCGCTCGATGCGGGTCTGTCCCGTGGCGTGGCGGGCGTTTCCGGCAGCACCCTGGTGGTGAACCTGCCGGGCACCCGGGCCGCCGTGCGTGACGGTATGGCGACGCTCGGCCCGCTGGCCAGCAAAGTGATCGGCGAACTCTCCGGATTGGTCGAATAATTACGGTTTCCAGTTCTTCCGACGACATCCCTCGTCCGGCGGCCCGCCGGGCGGGGGATGCGGCGCGTCTGGCCGCTATCTTCGGCGACACCCTCCCAGACACTACGCGCGACGAACGCGATCACGATTCGGATAACGCATCTTCGACCGATGATTGGCTGCGTTCCCAGATTCCACCGCATCACGGATGATTGCCGATATCTACGTAGTTGCTACGTAACGTCCAGTCGGCTTCTCGGCAAATTACCTGCCGATGTTTCAGATCCGGGATTATCCTCCTCTTCTCATACGGCCCTGTCCCGTATTCAGCGCTTGGCGTTTTGGTGACTCGGTCGGCACCGTCCGGTCGGTCCGACTGTCTCCGCCACGCAATTTGCGCACGTCAAATAGCATTCTTTCGTTAACGACTGTGATCTACATCACATTGATCTTTACGAAAGCTCGCGTTGCAGTGCCGTTACCTAGCGTTTAATGTTCGCCACGAGCCACCCACACTGGACTTCATCGGCCCGGGTACGGCACGTACGCGTCGACCCGGCGGAACCTGGCTCGGTTCCGTTGCCAGCCGGAGCGTCGCGGCGACCTTTAATTGCTGGTTACACATCGGCAACAAAAGGGCGACAAACTGGGCTGGGCCTGCGAGGACCACTGTCCAGCCTCGATGGTCGAGGCTGACTGTTTTAACCTGATGAGGGGAAGTATGAGCGAGAACCGCACCAACGGTCTGCGCCGCGGTGCCCGCGTCGCGGGCGTCGGCGCTGCCGCTGCCGTGGCCATGGGCCTCCTTTCGACCGGCGCTGCCAGCGCTGACGTTTTTGTGCCGTTGCCGGACGGCCAGAAGCTCGGACCGGGCGTGACCATTACCCGCACCGGAGAGCACGCCATCGTCTCGCCGTCGCTTGCGGCCAACGGCGCGGGCCGCGTCGTCTGGGTTTCCGGTAACGCCTCGGCGGATGTCACCGAGACCCCGGAAGGCAAGGTCGGACCTTGGAACGGCGCGAAGAACGCGCCCGGCACCAACAACTCCTCGACCCACGGCACGTCCCAGCTCAACACCGGTTACATCATCGGCTGCCAGGTCAGCATCGCCGATGACGCGATCTCCGTCGGTGTCTCGGGCAAGGTCGACCTCACCAGCGGTGGCGTCGGCGGCTCCATCGGCCTGAACCTGGGCCCCGGTGACGTCAAGTTCGTGCAGATCGAGCTGAAGGACATCACCAAGCCCGGCGCCTACTCGGTCGAGTACCAGGACGTCGAGATGGAAATCCAGGGCTGCGCGGGCTACGCCCAGGCGCGCTCCTACACCGTGGTCGAGATCATCGGTGACAACTACTCGAAGACCACCCTCTACGGGGCGCCGTTCAGCATCGGCTGACGACTGTCGAATTCTCGAATTGTTGAACACCTTTCTCGCTGAAACGAACTCAACCCCTGAGGGATTTAACAAATGATCAACCGTAAGAACTTGGTGCGGGCAGCCGGTGTCGGTGCCGCCGCAACCATCGCCATGGGCCTGTTCTCCATCGGTGCCGCGAATGCGGACACCTTCGTGCCGCTGCCCGGCGGCGAGATCACCAAGACGCTGTCCGACGGCACCGTGGTGACGGTCCGCCTCGTCAACGAGTCGGCGAACATCAACCCGTCCATGGGCTCGACTCCGGTGCACCGCAACGCGTGGGTGTCCGGTTCGGCGCAGGTCGAGATCAACGGCTCCGCGACGGGCAAGATCCGTCCGGGCTACGTGGTCGGCTGCCAGGTCAACATCGACGGTGGCGGTGCCAACGGCGGCGTCGACGCCAGCGGCAAGTGGGACGGTAGCGACGGCAACGTCGGCGCCAGCGGCGGCGGCAACCTGACCCTCGGCCCGGGCCAGGCGACCTCGTTCTACCTGCTCGACCGTGAAGTTGCCGACGACTTCGGCAACGAGGATCACTCGACCCAGATCACCTTCAAGAACGGCAAGGGCTCGGTCACCTGGGCCGACTCCACCATCGGCCTCGCAGGCTGTGGCGGCTACGCGCAGGCTCGCGCGTTCGTCAAGGTCAAGGTCGAGACCGACAACGTCATGTCCTACGTGACGCTGTGGGGCCAGCCGTTCAGCCTCGGCTGACGTCTGATCTCACCTCGCACGACATAAGCGGGCCCGTCGCCACCGCGACGGGCCCGTTTTGGTGTTTCCTGTCTGCCGCCGCCACCAGCGCCGAGGCAGGGCTGTCCTCGGTTCTCCACTCGCAGTTGCGAATTCGTTCCGCTAGGGGTCGACAAAACACGATGATCAACCGCAAGAATCTGATGCGCCGGGCCGGGCTCGGCGCCGCCGTCACCGTCGCGATGGGCCTGTGCGCCACCGGCACGGCCGATGCCGGTACCTTCGTCGCGCTGCCGGGCGGTGAGCTGTCCAAGACGCTGGCCGACGGCACCGTGGTGACGATCGAATTGGCCGGCGAATCGGTCGACATCGAACCGTTCATGGGTCTGCTGCCGCTGCCGCGCAACGCGGCCGTCTCCGCCCGGGTGCGGGTCGAGTTGTCCGGGCCGCCCGAAGGCAAGGCCGGTTCGATCTTCCCGGGCTACACCGTCGGCTGTGAGGCCGATGTCAGCGGCGGCACCGGGGATCTGGACGCGGCCGCACCGCGCACGGGCGCGGTCACCGACGGCACGCTGGTGCTCGGCCCGGGCCAGGTGCAGTCGTTCTACGTACGCGATCTGGAGCAGGCGGGCGATCTCGGCACCGAGGTGTACACGGCACGTAACCAATTCGAGGGCAGCAGCGGCTCGGTCAGCTGGACCAACGAGAACATCGGCCTCTACGGCTGCAGCGGGCCCGCGCAGGCGCGCGCGTTCGTCAGCCTCAGCGTGGAAACCGATCAGCTCGTCACTTGGATCACGTTGTGGGGGCAGCCTTTCAGCCTCGGCTGACACCAAAGGCCAACCGGCACAAGTCGAAACAAGCCCGTCGCTTTGGCGACGGGCTTGTGTCGTTGCTGGGCAACAGGTTTCAGGACTCGTGCTTACCGCCCGCGCTGCGCTGGCCCTCGGCCAGCAGGTCGCGGATCTGGATGAGCAGTTCGGTGTCGCTGAGCTCGACCGCTTCTTTGCTGAACTTCTTCTTCACGTGGGTGGCGGGCAGGACCAGCACGAAGTACAGCACGGCGGCGATGATCGCGAAGTTGATCGCCGCGGTGATGATCGGGCCGACCTGGACGAAGGTCGCGGGTTTGTCGGCAACCAACTGGAAGCCGAGTCCCAGTTCGTTGCTGCCGCCGAAGACGGCCAGGATCGGATTGACGATGCCGTTGGTGAACGCGGTGACGATCGCGACGAAGGCGGTGCCGATGACCACGGCAACCGCCAGGTCCACGACGTTTCCGCGGAACAGAAAATCCTTGAAACCCTTGAACATTGCCGATGTCTCCTCTACTTGTGGAGCTGACAAGTCGAGCTGGCCGGGCGACACCTACCGGTACGGGCGATGCTAGTTGACCTTGATGGCAAATGTGTGGACAACATTCGAGCGGTTGTCTCGCCCGCGGCGATGCCCGGTCGAGGTCGGCTGCTCAGTGGAAGACGACGGCGAGCGCGGTGTGCAGGGACGCGGCCGCGACCACCGCGGCATGTTCGGCGTCCATCGCGACCAGCACCACCCGTTCCTTGACGGCTCTTCCGTCCCCGGGACCGGATACCAGGACCACCGCGGCATCGGTGGCCAGGGTGCGGGCGGGCCTGCTGCCCTGTTCCTCGCCACCGATCACGTCGACGCGATCGCCGGCGCGCAGGATTTCGGTGACCGCGGTGTCGGCCAGCCGGATCGGCACGATCCTCGCGTCGCGCGCGCCCGTCGCGACGGCGGCCAGCCGTGACCCGACCACCCGGAGGTCGGTGAACACTTCGCCGGCGCGCACGGCGCCGGTCAGCGTCGCGCCCACAATGGTCGCGGGGTCACGGACGACACCGACGGGTAGCGACGCGGCTTCTCGCGGGGCGGTGCGCAGATCATCGGCTTCGAGGACGCGGCCCGGTGCGAGGTCACGGCCGGCGACGACCACCGTCGCACGTTCGGAACCCGGGTCACCGCGCAGGAACAGGACCACCGCCGCCACGACCAATCCCGCGGCCAGCAGCCGCCTTACCAGCAAGCTGTCGGCCCAGGGTGGTCGCTGCCACGCCGCGAAATGTTCGCGGCCGAGATCGGCGAAGGGACGAGTCATGGTCGGATCTTATGATCGCGGCCACCCTCGATCGGCCCCCGAAAGGGGCTGCTGTGGATAAACGAAGAGCCTGTGGATAACTCGCAGATCAGCTGGCCACGGCGGTGCTCGCCGTGCTGCTGCTGCCGGTGGACGAGCTGGCATCCGAGGACGTCGAGGAACTCGAGCCGTTGTCGGACTTGCCGTTGTCGGACTTCGCGGGCTCGCTCGCGGTGGACGCGCCGCCGCGGCTGTCGGTGCGGTAGAAGCCGCTGCCCTTGAACACGATGCCGACCGAGTTGAACAGCTTGCGCAGCTTGCCGGAGCACTCCGGGCAGACCGTCAGCGACTCGTCGGAAAAGGACTGAACGATGTCGAAGCGGTTATCACACTGGGTGCACGCATACGAGTAAGTTGGCACAGCATCCTCCGCGAGTTTCGTCATCTGGCACTCTACAGCCGACAGTGCCAACGTTGCCAATCCGCTGTTCATTCCGCCGCGTGATCTTCGCCAAGCCGTTGCAGCCCGCCGCGCGGCGTGAGTGCCCAGCCCATCCGCAGATCGTGTGGCTCCTCGGGCAGCCGGGGCACCACCTCGTCGTCGCGCACCACCGCGACCAGCCGGGCATCGGACCGCGCCGCGGCCAGCGTCCGGTCGTAATACCCCGCCCCGCGCCCGAGCCGCACTCCGCGCCGGTCCACCGCGAGCGCGGGCACCAGGATCAGCTCGGCCCAGCCGACCGCCGCGCTGGTCAGCGCCGCGCCGGTGGGCTCGAGCAGACCGAACCTGGCCCGCCGCAAGCTTTCCCGGCCCAGGTATTCGGCCCAGTCCAGCGGTCCGGGCGGGCCGGTCACCGGGAGCAGCACACGGGCGCCGGCCGTCCGCATCGCGTCGAGCAGTTCGAGCGACCCTGGTTCACCACGCACGGGCACGTACGCGCACACCCAACCGTCCAGGTCGAGCCCGGCGACCGCGGCGGCGAGGGCGCGGGCTTCGGCCGCGTGCTCGCCGGGCGGCAGTGCCGCACGTCTCGCAAGAATTTCGGTGCGCCATGCATGTTTCTCGCGCTCGCCGGGCATCTCCATGGCGATCACCATAGGCTGGCCGGAATACCGGTCGGCTCGACAGCGAGTCAGAGGCTGTGACGGATGGATAGGGTAATCGCATGACAGCAAAGGCCGGACAACCCGGCGATGCCGCGCCGGCATCGTGCTTCCGCACGGCCGTAGTACCCGCGGCCGGGCTCGGCACACGGTTCTTGCCCGCGACGAAGACCGTGCCCAAAGAGCTGCTGCCGGTGGTCGATACCCCCGGCATCGAGCTGGTCGCCGCCGAGGCCGCGGGCTCCGGCGCGCAGCGGTTGGTGATCGTCACCTCACCGGGCAAAGACGGTGTGGTCGCGCACTTCGTCGAGGACCTGGTGCTGGAGGGCACCCTGGCCGAGCGCGGCAAGTTCCAGCTGCTGGAGAAGGTGCGCAAGGCGCCCGGCCTGCTCGACGTCACCTCGGTGGTGCAGGAGGAACCGCTGGGCCTCGGTCACGCGGTCGCCCAGGCCGAGGCCGCGCTGGACGACGACGAAGACGCCATCGCCGTGCTGCTGCCGGATGATCTGGTGCTGCCCTCCGGCGTGCTCGACGTGATGTGCCGGGTCCGCCGCAAGCGCGGCGGCACCGTGCTGTGCGCCATCGACGTGCCGAAGGACGAGGTCAGCGCCTACGGCGTTTTCGATGTGGCGACCGTGCCGGACGCGGTGAATCCGAATGTGCTGCGGGTCAAGGGCATGGTGGAGAAGCCCGCCCTCGCCGACGCGCCGTCCACGTTCGCCGCGGCGGGCCGATACCTGCTGGACCGCGCGATCTTCGACGCGTTGCGCCGGATCGAGCCGGGCGCCGGGGGTGAATTGCAGCTCACCGACGCGGTCGCGCTGCTGATCGCCGAGGGACATCCGGTTCATGTCGTGGTGCACCGTGGGTCGCGCCACGATTTGGGGAACCCGGGCGGCTATCTTCGTGCTGCGGTCGATTTCGCTTTGGAACGCGACGAATACGGCCCTGCCCTGCGGGAGTGGCTGCAACATCGGCTCGGTCCCGACTGGGATCCGCAGCTGACGACCTACGAGTAGCGGTCGGCAGCCGACGGAGGTCAGCGTCGGGTTTCGCCGATAGTGGACCGTCGGGTACCAATGATGGTTCACCATCTCGCGTCGAATCGGTTGTGCCGAGGCGATATCGCGCGATGGAATCGGTGGCGTGCGAAGAGATCAGGAAGGGCTGGATGCGCTCGGTTGAGGATCAGCAGATCAAGGTGACCGCCGCGGCGGTCGCGCCTCGGCCGGTCCGGGTCGCGATTTCCGAGGCTCAGGGCCTGCTGTGCGCCGAGGACGTCGTCACCGAGCGACCGCTGCCCGGCTTCGACCAGGCCGCGATCGACGGCTACGCCGTGCGCAGCGTCGACGTGTCCGCCGCGGGCTCGGATATTCGCAACGAGGACGGCGACCTCGTCGACCTGACACTGCCCGTGGTCGGCGAGGTCATCGCCGGATCCCGGCAACCCATCCGATTACAGCCGCGTCAGACCGTCCGGGTCGACACCGGCGCACCGCTGCCCACCCTCGCCGATGCCGTGCTGCCGTTGGACTTCACCGACGGTGGCCGCGCGAAGATCAAGATCTACGAACCGGTCCGCTCCGGCGACTACGTGCGGCGCATCGGCGACGACGTGCAGCCCGGCGATGTCGCGGTGCGCGCGGGCACCATCATCGGCGCGGCCCAGGTGGGACTGCTCGCGGCGGTCGGGCAGGACAAGGTGCTCGTGCATCCGCGGCCGCGGCTGTCGGTGATCTCGGTCGGCGGCGAACTCATCGATATCGATCGCACGCCCGGTCCGGGCCAGGTCTACGACGTCAACTCCTACGCGCTGGCCGCGGCAGCCCGGGACGCGGGCGCGGACGTGAATCGGGTCGGCATCGTCAGCGCGGACCCGCGGCGGCTACGCGACGTGGTCGAGGGACAGCTGGTGCGCTCCGAGGTCGTCGTCATCGCGGGCGCGGTCGGCGGCTGGGCCTCCGAACAGGTCCGGGAGGCGCTGGAGGGGCTCGGCGAACTCGAAATTGCCCGCGTCGCCATGCATCCCGGCTCGGTCCAGGGCTTCGGCCGGCTCGGCCGCGACGAGGTGCCGACCTTCCTGCTGCCGTCCAACCCGGTCGGCGCGCTGGTCGTGTTCGAAGTGATGGTGCGTCCGCTGATCCGGATCGCGCTGGGGCGCAGGCATCCCATGCGCCGGATCATCATGGCGAGGACCATCACCCCGATCAGCTCCATGGCCGGGCGCAAGGGATACCTGCGCGCGCAGCTCATGCGCGACGAGGCCACCGGCGACTACCTCGTGCAACCGCTCGGCGGTGGCGCCGGCGCCTCCTCGCACCTGCTCGCCACCCTGGCCGAGGCCAACAGCTTGATCGTGATCGATCCCGATGACACCGAGATCCGCACCGGCGACGAGGTCAGGGTCGCTTTCCTCGCACAGCGCGGCTGAGACGTGGAGACGATGAACGTATTCCGGGTCACCCAGCATCCGGGCTGGCCCGCGCGGCTCGGTCCGATCCGGGTACCGGCCGGACAGGTGAGTCTGCGCCCGGTGCGCCTGCGTGACGCCGCCGCCTGGAGCCGAATCCGGTTGCGGGACAGGGAACATCTGGAGCCGTGGGAGCCCACCGGGCGCGGCGCCTGGGAGGCGCGCAACCACGCGTCCAACTGGCCGTCGCTGTGGTCGAGTCTCAAGGCCGAGGCGCGGCGCGGCGCGATGATCCCGCTGGTGATCGAGGTCGACGGCCATTTCAGCGGGCAGCTCACCGTCGGCAATATCGTGCGCGGCGCGCTGCGCTCGGGCTGGATCGGGTACTGGGTCGCGAAGGATCTCGGCGGCAAGGGTGTCGCCACCGCCGCGCTCGCGCTCGGCCTCGACCACTGCTTCGGCGAGGTCGGCCTGCACCGGGTCGAGGCCACCGTGCGCCCGGAGAACCTGGCCAGCCAGGCCGTGCTGCGCAATGTCGGCTTCCGCGAGGAAGGCCTGTTGCGTCGCTACCTCGACGTGGACGGCGCCTGGCGCGATCACCTGCTCGTCGGGATCACCGTCGAGGAGCTGACCGGCACCGTCGTCGACCGTTTGATTCGGGAGGGCCGGGCTACTCCGCTCTGACCATCCGGACACTCCCGGAGCATTCGACGCGCGGCAGAAATGGTTACTTTGTGACAGGTGTGGCGGATGTGCACGGCGCGCCTGCCGGATGTCGACGTGTCACGGAATTAACCTACGGACGTCGGAGGTGCGTCTTGCGCCCCCGGCAGGGAGCCTGCGAGGCGACCGGCGCCCGTGCGGTAGCGACGGACGGAGGCCGGACGTACGCGGGGCGTGCTGCGCACCGCTCGCCGGCCGAATGGACCGAATCCAGGCGGGGACGGAGGTGCTGACCGCGATGCCGAACTCGATTCTGTGGATCGGGCTGGTCGTGCTCTGGGTCTTCGTCCTGTTCCCGATCCTCGCCGACCGGCACCCGCGGATCCGCCGGACCACCGACGCCGCGCTCGCCACCCGCGTGCTGCACCGCGGAGATTCCAAGCGGCGCACCAAGAGTGGCCCGGCTGCCGGACACGAAACCGATCCCAACTGGCGGCCCCGCCGCACACAGAGAAAGTATGCCCACAGCGATGATGCGGAGGACCGGATGACAACACCGGCCGACGACCCCGTCACCGAAGGTGACCAGCCCGCGATCGCCGAATCAGCGGCATCCCACCCCGAACCAGACCGCGCTGACGCCGAACTCGTCGACGCCGAACTCGCCGGCACCGACGATGCCGAGCGCGAGGACGCGGACCCCGACTCCGCCGACGATCTCGAATCCGACACTGTCGCAGCCGAAGTCGACGCACACCAGAGCGACCCGGCCGATGATGACGACGTGCACGACGACCACGCGGAGCAAACCCGCCCCGAACCGGCCGCCGCCCGGATCCCGCCCGCGCGTTCCACCGTGCCCGCCCGCGTCGAACTCGACGACTACGACGCCGCCCGCGACGACTACGACGACGACTTCGACTACGTCCCCACCCGCCGCGGCCGCGGCGGCTACGACCCCGAAGCCGACGCCATCGCCCGCGCCGCCCGCTACACCTTCCGGCAGCGCGCCGTCCTCGGCCTCGTCCTCACCGCCCTGCTCTGCGGCGGCCTCGCCGTAGCCCTCAACCCCCTCTTCTGGTGGGGCTGCGGCCTGTCCTGCCTGGTCCTCGTCGGCTACCTCACCTACCTACGCCGCCAAGTCCGCATCGAAGAGGACATCCGCCGCCGCCGCGCCGCCCGCCTCAGCCGCGCCCAGCAACTAGGCGAACCCGACCACCCCCACCACGCCTCCACCCCCCGCGGCAGCATGGACCGCGACACCGCCCGAGCCCTCCGCAGGCGCTCGTCCCTACTAGAGGTGGACGACGAGGACCCCATGTTCGACCACCTCGACCCCTTCGACCCGGCCACCGCCCGAGCACTGCGGGACCGGACGAGCGGGGATATGCGCCGGGCAGCAGGGGAGTAGTCGCGGCCGCGACGCCGCAGGCGAGCGAACCACACCCACGTAACTCCCCATAACCCCAGCTAAACCCCCCGATTCGGAGTCTCGCAGCATCCTTTGCTACAGTTGCACAGCGCGGTTCCCCGGAGCCGCACGGGGCTATAGCGCAGTTGGTAGCGCGTCTCGTTCGCATCGAGAAGGTCAGGGGTTCGATTCCCCTTAGCTCCACCCGAAAGCCCGGCCCCGGCCGGGCTTTTTGGTTTCCGGGACTGGGTCGGATAGGTCACAGACCCAGGTCATCGCCGGGTCGACATGGCCGAGCACATCTGCAGTGACTCTGGCTGACAGGCCGGCATCGAGGATCGTCGCTACCGCGCCACGGAAGCTGTGGGCGGGTTCCATCGTCGGGGATCGCCATTGCTGCGCGGACCCTCGGGGATCGCCATTGCTGCGCGGACCCGCTGCCACGCACGCCCCACGTTTTGCGGGTCGCGCACTGGCCGCGATCAAGCCTCTTGATTCTTCGGGTCGTCGATCTTCTTGCGGACCAAGCCTTGCCCGCGACCCGGACGATTCTCGTGGTGGTTCGCAGGACTCGGTTCTGCAGGTTGATATCCGACCACAGAGGACCGTGTCGGACTTCAATTACGCTTACCGGTACTGGGCTACAAATGCTCAACGATTGCAGAGAACTGAAGACTCGTTCTCGCTCCCCGACTATGAGTTGCGACGCTAGAGGTACATCGACACTGATCGTCCATCTCTCGTCAGTATGCGCAGTTCGGGTCTCTCGAAACCTGGAATCTCCCCATCTGCGGCTGGGAGCATGCGTGTACGGACCAGCGTGAACGCCACCCCGTCTTCACCGATCACCTCGGTCACCGTCTCCACGCTCGAGATCAGAGAGACCTCGACCGCGTCTAAAGCTGCCTGGCCAACGACCGCGAACCAGCCGAACTCGGCTGGCGCACGATCAGGTCCGGCACCGCAAAACCCTCGCACGGACACGCCTGTCAACGAGACGTCGCCAGTCTGTGTCAGCCGCGGTTGGCTGACCGGTCGACGTGACCCGCCCGACATCCCCGGCGCGACCCAACTCCCGCTCTCGCACGGCACGAACACCACCAGCCGGTGTTCGGGGCTTTCGAGCAGGACCGCTGCGATCTCATCACGAGCCGAAAGCGCTACAGGAACTAGAGCGGGGTCAGCTGTGTGCGCTACTCGTGTGGCAACTGCGACTGCTGGATGCTGCAAAACCGCTGCACTCAACGGTTTCTCCCTTCGCTCACGGCCACGCTAGCACTGCAGGGCGACAGGTCCACTGGTGTCTTCGCTGAAGTCGACGGTGACGTGTTGGCCGATCATCGCAACATAGGTTTGGAATTGGCGGATACCGCCGCCACCAGGCTTGCATTCGTAGAAGAACACCTCAGCGTGCGGCGATTGACGCGCTTATTCGCCGCATATTGTGCGGTGAATAGGTGTGCAATCTCCCGTATGGCTCACGGGAGTTGTGCCTAGATCTGGAGGAACCGGACTGGCCCCGCCTTTGCGGTACGGCACTGAACGCCTGGCTGGCCCTCTGGCGGAGGTCGCGCGGTGAAGTCGGGGGTGAACTGCTGAACGCTGCACCGGTTCGCCATGGACTTGCCTGCCTGGTGACGGCGGATCGACGGCCGGAAATACCCCGGCGAACTCTTGGTGAAATCGGGTTCGGCGAGCAAGCCGCATCGCTGAAAACCCCTTAAGTTCAGCTACATCCGACCGAACAGTATGGGATAGCTGATGATGAACGCCCACAAGGCCGTACGTGTCGTCGCCGCTGCTGATGCCGCGAAGCAGATCGGGCGGCAGGCTCAGCATCTCGTTCCCTGTATAACGAGGGAAACGTCTGGGAGCCAGGGTATTTCGGCCGGAATGGTGAATATGGCGCCGGGGAAGGTGTCGCGGGCGCACTATCATGCGCGCAGCGAGATCATCGTTCTCTGTCTGCAGGGTCGTGCAGTGACGCTGATCGGTGCCGAATTGACGCCTTACGTGCACGGACCAGGGGATTTCGTGTACATCCCCGAGGGGGTGGTGCATGTCGCCGTGAACCTCAGCGAGACCGAGGATTTGGTTGCTGTGGAGATGCGCACCGATCCGATGTTCAACGACGACGTGGTGCTCACGCCGGAGCACGACGGCGCTGTCGCGGAGGTCGTCGCGCGGCTGCGTCGGGAGTTTTCGATGGTGGGCGCGGGTCTGTGACAGCCGTCAGTTCCCGCGCGGCAGTGCGCAGCGGGCCGATCGACGATATGTTCACGGCGCTGGCCCGGCGGCCGGAGCTGATCTCGTTCGCGGTCGGCGCGCCGGATCCCGCTTTGCTGCCAGGCGATTTGGTGGCTGGGCTGGCCGCTGATGTCGTCGCTGAATACGGGGCCTCGGTTCTGCAATACGGGACGACCCGCGGGTTTCCGCCGCTTCTGGACCAGGCGCAGTTACTCCTGCGGAAACGGCAGATCACCGATGCGGCGGAGCTGACGCATATCGCGACGGGCGGCTCCGGAGCCCTGCACAGTACGTGCATGGCGCTTCTCGGCCCGGGCTCGGTGGTGCTGGTGGAAACACCGACTTATGGACCTGCGGTGAAGGTGTTCCGCAGTCACGGGGCCGTCGTCATCGAAGTCGAGTCGGATGCGGACGGCATCGTGCCCGCGGCACTGGATGCCGCACTGACCCGCCAGGCGGTGGCGATGGTCTATCTGCTGCCGACTTTCCAGAACCCGACCGGACGAACCATGTCTGCCACCAGGCGCCGGCAGATCGCCGAAATCGTTGTGCGACATAGGGTGACGGTGGTGGAGGACGACGTTTATGTCGACCTCAGATATCAGGGTGCCCCAGTGCCCGCCTTCTGGTCCTTCGCGCCGGCCAACACCGTCTACCTGACCTCACTGTCGAAAACTGTTGCGCCCGCGCTGCGCATCGGTATCGCGGTGCTGCCGGAGTATCTGCTGGAGCCTGTGCTTGCGTTGAAGCAAGGCATCGATATGCAGACCTCGACCTTCAACCAGGCGATTGCCGCGACCTTCCTGCGCAGCGCGGAAGGTGCCGCACATGTGGCCCGATCCATCGATGGTTACGGAGCGAAGCTGGCCACGCTCACCGCTGCGCTACACCGGTACATGCCGCCCGAATTCTCGTGGATCGAGCCGGAAGGCGGAATGTTCGTTTGGGTCGAGGGACCAACAGATTTCGACGCCGACAGGATGATTAGCCCGGCGTTGGACGCAGGTATCGCACTGCTGCCCGGCAGCCTGTTCTATGCCGCGGATAACCCGCCCCGCAACGCGATCCGGCTCAGCTTTGCGAACGTGCCCAGCGCACAGATCGACCGCGGTGTGCGGATACTCGCCGAACTATGCGCGCCGCGATGAATATCGTTGGCGTCTGGGAGGTGCGGGCCGACAGCGCCCCATTCGCGTACCACGTCATGGTGTTCCATGCGGACGGCACCATGCTGCAGTCGAATCCGGATCACGGCAACCGCGTCACCAGCGACAGCAACGGCATGGGCACCTGGCACGCGAACGGCTCGACGGTGTCCGGAGCGTTCCTCGAATTCACCGTCGACCGCACCACTCCAGACTCGATCCGCCGGGGAGTCGTCCAGTTCGAGTTCACGCTGCATGACAACGAGTTCCACGGCTCGGCCAGCGCAATGTTCTATGACCTGGACGGAACCCCTCGACGCGGCCCGCTGACAACCGATCTCACCGGCCGAAGGTTCGATGCCCGCACGTACCCGATACCTGCTGCGAGTTCTTTGTAACTTGGGTTGCGGAACCGAACCCGTTCTGCCCTTCCGGCTTGCGGATCGGGTGCGGGGGCATTTGGCGGTGACAGGGCTTGGTCTCTTCAGGCCGGTCGCATCGTCTGCATGGTGCGCTCACCCTCCCAGAAGGCGCGCACGGCGACGATCTTGCCGGTGTCGTCAACGTTATAGATGAAAACACCTTCGGCTTCGAGCACCTGGCCACTGTTCTGGCTGCGGACTTTGCCGGTGTAGGCGACTTCGCTTCCGCAGGCGAAGGAGTCGTCGAACAGGAACTCGATCGAGTCGTTGGGGGCGATGGCGTTGTCCCAGAACGCGGAGATGGCGTCGCGGCCGCGGTGTCCCTTACCTTCGGCGTCGAAATGTGAAGGGCCAACGGGGTCCTCGACGAGGGCGTCCGCAGCGAACAGGTTCAGCCAGGTGTCTTTGTCTCGCGCCTGGACCGCCGCGTGTAAAGCCTTGCTGGCGGTGCGTGCCGGGTGGGTGGCGGCGGTCATGGGTCCTCCTTGGTGTCGGTCGCGCGTGATCCGGGCTGCGGTGGGGTTGCCGTGTGTGGGCAGAGCACAGACGGCGGCGCCAAGGAGATCTTTTCGGGCGGCGAAGGGAGGGGTCAATGCGCAGACGTCAAGTAAGCAAGAATCGTTCGATAGTGGGCGAGATCATGTCGTCTATTAGGCGTCGGTCGAAAGCCGGTGTGGCTCGCCGGCACCGGCGAGCCACCACGACTACTTCTTCACCGCAGCAACGATCAGTTCGCTTACCATATCCGGACGTGACACCGAAACCGCATGCGACGCAGCTGTTTCGACAGCCGTAGCACCAGCACGCTGCACCATGAACCGCTGTACTTCGAGCGGAATGTTCTTGTCCTCGGTGGTCAGCAGCGCGAACGAAGGGATCGATTTCCACGCCGCCACGGCGGCGGGCTCCTGCAGTGCGGCGACCGCCACCGGTCGTTGCGTGACGGCCATCTGCTGAGCGGTCGCCGCGGGCACGTCGGCGGCGAACTGCTGTGGGAACTCATCCTGGCGGATGTAGAGCTCGGTGGCAGAACTGCCGTCGGCGAGGGGGTAGATCGCTTCGCGGGTGGTCGGCGGCAGGGTGGAGCCGGGGAATTTTCCGGTGAGTTCCAGCGCGCTCTCACCCTGGTCGGGCAGGAAGGCGGCGATGTAGACGAGCGCGGTCACGTTGGGATTCCCCTCGGCCGCAACGGTAATGACGCTACCGCCGTACGAGTGGCCGACCAGAACGATCGGTCCGTCGATGGTCCGTAGTACGGAGGCCACATAAGCGGCGTCGGTGGCGAGACCGCGCAGCGGATTGGCCGCGGCGAGCACGGAATAGCCCTGCCCACGCAGGTTTTCGATCACGCTGTGCCAACTGGAGGAATCAGCGAACGCGCCGTGGACCAGCACGATGGTGGGGTTGTCGGTCACGATGAAAAGTCCTTTCAGGGTTAGTAGAGGGCGGCCTTCAACGCAGCAACAGCCTGTGCCACAGCAGCTTTCGCGGCGTGGGTGTCGTGCATCGAATTCACCATCACGAAGTCGTGGATGATCCCGCCATAGCGCACCTGCGTGACCGGCACGCCGGCCTCCCGCAGCTTGCCCGCGAAGGCCTCACCCTCGTCACGAAGCACGTCTGCCTCGCCAGTAATCACCAAAGCCGGGGGCAGGCCGGCCAATTGCGCGGTGCTCGCCCGCAACGGGGACGCCGTGATCTGCGCGCGGTCCGCCTCGTCGGTCGTGTACTGGTCCCAGAACCACTTCATGCCGTCACGGGTGAGGAAGTAGCCTTCGGCGAACTGCTGGTACGAGCCGGTATCGAAGTTGGCATCGGTCACCGGGTAGAACAGCACCTGCTGCAGGAACGACACATCGCCGCGCTCCTTCGCCATCAGCGTCAGCGCGATGGCCATGTTGCCGCCGACCGAGTCGCCGGCGATCGCGATCCGCGACGAGTCGAGGCCCTTCTCCGCACCATTTGTGCTGACCCACTGCGCAACTCGATAGGACTGTTCGTTCGCGACCGGGTAGCGCACCTCGGGCGAGCGGTCGTATTCGGGGAAGACCACCGCCGCGTGCACGCCGACGGCGAGGTCGCGAACCAGCCGGTCGTGAGTGTGCGCGTCACCGAAAACCCAACCTGCGCCGTGGGTGTAGACGATCACCGGCAGCGGCTCGGTTACGCCCCGGGGCTTGACGATCCGGACCCGCACCGAACCGGTAGGCCCACCCTCGACGGTGATCCACTCCTCATCGATCTCGGGCTTGAAGATCGGGCTGTCCTGCACGCCGTCGACCGCCTTGCGGCCTTCTTCAGGCGCCAACTGGTAGAGGAACGGCGGCTGTGAGGTCGCGTCCACGAACTCCTGCGCGGCTTGCTCGAGCGAGATACCCAATGGGTTCCCAGTCATTTTCGTACCCTCTCTCTGCAGAGATGTTTCGGTTCAGGACAATTCGGCGGACGCATCGTGGATCGCGACATCGATGGCCGACCTGCCTGTCAGTGTTCGGGAACCGGCCCGGTGCGCGCCCCCCTTCGCAGGCCACAAAAGCCCCTGATCAGGACACAGCCGCCGTCGCGGGCTCCGTGAAAGTGGCCGCGGTCACGCCGGTGGAGCGGAATCTCTCCTGATACTTCCGGGGCGAAATACCGAGGCGCGCAACAAATGCCCGGCGCAGCGCCTCACTGCTGCCGTATCCGGCGGCCATCGCGGCCTCGGTCACCGTGTACCCCGCGTGCAGTTTGTCCCTGGCCAGCCCGAACCGGATGAACGCGACGTACTCGGCCGGCGAACTCTCCAATTCGGTGCGGAACAGCCGGGTCAGGTGCCGCACGCTGACCTGGGCGTGCGCGGCGAGAGTCTGCACGGTGTGCGGATGCGCCGGGTCCGCGCAGATCAGGTCCACCACCTTGCGGGTGAGCGGACTGCGCGGCGCCGGTCCGCGCAGCGAGGCGGAGAACTGTGACTGCCCGCCCGCGCGCTGCATGTAGACCACGAGCGATTGCGCGACCGCCCTGGCGACGTCCGCGCCGTGATCCTCCTCGACCAGCGCCAGCGCCAGATCGATGCCCGCCGCGACACCCGCTGAGCTGTAGACGTTTCCGTCGCGCACGAAGATCGAATCCGGATCGACGGTGACCGCCGGGAAGCGACGCGCCAGGTCGGTGGTGAATTTCCAGTGCGTGGTCGCTTGCTTGCCGTCGAGCAAACCGAGGTTCGCGAGGACGAACGTTCCGCTGCAAATCGAAGCCAGCCGCCGGGTGCGCCGGGCCAGTAGTTGCGTGGCCGTCAGCACGTCGGGCGTCATCCAGCGCGCATGCGGCAACTCGCTGCCGGGAATCACCACGGTGTCGAAGCTGCCCGCCTCGCCGGCCCCGCCCGCGACCTCGATGCGCGCGCCGATCGAGGTCTGCACGTCCGTGCCGTCGGCCGAGACCAGCACGACCTCGTACCCCGCCACCGATTGGTTCGCCTCGACGAAGACCTCCGCGGGCCCGACGAAGTCGAGCATCTTCACGCCGTCGAAAACCAGGATGCCGATCCGGCGACGCGGGGCCGCGGCTGAAGTAGGGGACATGTCCACCAGTATTATGGAGCCGTGCCTCCATAACAAGTGGTGTTCACCACGCCCGCGAATGATTGGTAACTTGTGCAAATGGGACGCCCCCGCCGGTTCGACGAATCGGGCCTGCTCGACGCCGCGATCGAGCTGTTCTGGTCGAAAGGTTTCGACAGCACCTCGGTGGAGGACGTCTCGGCCGTGACCGGAGTGGGCAACGGCAGCATCTACGCCGCCTTCGGCAACAAGAAGGGCCTGTTCCTCGCTGCTTTCGCGCGCTACTGCGAGCGCCGCGCGCAATTCGTGAGTGAGACCGTCCGCGCGGCTCCCGGCTCGGCTCGCGCCGCCGTGCGCACACTGCTGCGTTCCGTCATCGACGACTGCGCCGCCCAGCCCGGCCGCCGCGGCTGCCTGCTGATCAACAGCATTGCCGAACTCGGCGGCCGGATCCCCGAAGTCGTGACCATCGGCAACCGCGCCACCACCGCCATGGAAGAGGCTGTCGCCGAACGCCTCCGCCCCACCATGCCCCCCGGCGGCGAAACCGAACTCTCCGCCCTCAGCGCCAACATCATCCTGGTCTCCCAAGGCCTGATCCTCTTCAGCCGCCTAGGCACCCCCCGCCCCCGCCTCCTCGAAATAGCCGACATCTCCTGCGCCGCCCTCCCCACCCCCTGGGCCGACCAACTCACCCCCGCTCGCCAATGAAACTGTCGCATTGGACAAATAGGGACCCGGCGCTGAACGACCGTATGCCCGTGTCGCCGCCTTCCCACACCCGCTGTGGCGTGGGAGGCGGGTGCGGGAAGGCAGAAGGGTGCGTCTTCGGGGGTTACGTTGGGGTGAGGTGGTGGGCCAGGGCGGTGGCGGTGGTGGGGAATCGGTGGAGTAGGTCGGCTACTTCGTGGCTGGCTGCTGGTTGGGGTTCCTGCCAGGCGCCGTCGATGCCGAGGAGGGTGGCGAGGGCGTCGCAGGTGGTGGGGTGGGTGGCGAGTAGGTCGTTGACGGAGCCCTCGGGGGACGGTGTCAGTGGTGTTGGGGTGGAGGGGGATTCGAGGGACCAAGGTGCGGTGAAGGCGTCTACGGCGGGGAGCGCGCCGGGGAAGGTGCGGCCTGCTTCGCGGACCAGGCCGGGGATCAAGTCGCCCGCTTGATCTTTCAGGGTGGTGATGAGCTTCGGTAGCCAGGGCAGCAGCACCGCGTCGGGGAGTGTGCCGAAGGCCTTCGAGAGGAGTTCCACCACAAAGGGTTTCAGGGCGGGCGCGGGGTCGATGGCCTGGACGAAGCCGCTGACGTACTGCGGAACCGACGGCAGCATCAGCGGATTGGCCAGCATCTCGTCGCACCGGGAGCGCAACTCGGCCATCGTCAGCAGGCCGAGTTGGAAACGCGCCGCCCACAGCAGTGCCACCTTGGCCGGTGCCTCCGGATGTGATTGCAGCACCGCCAATTCCAGTTGGGTGTGGTCGCAACCCAGGGACAGGGCGAGGTTTTCCATCCCGAACAGGAAACCCAGCATTGCCGCGACTTGTGCCGGGCCGGTTTCCTCGGCGGTGAAGGCGGTGGGCAGCAGGGTGCAGTAGTGGGCGTAGCCGGCGGTCACGAAGCGTTCGCACCAGGCGGACAAGCCGCCTTCGGTGGAGCGAAAGTAGTTGAGCAGCAGGCGGATACGGCGTAGTACGAGTGGCGCGTCGTCGACGGTCCGTTCGGCGGCGAGCAGTTCGACCGCCCGGTTGCCCAACTCGTCGGCGAGCCGTACCGAGCCCAGATACACCAGCGCGTCCTCGACCGCGGCGAGCGCGATCGCGGCAGTCGCGTCCGGCGCGGTGACGGCCCGGTGCAGGCGTTGCTCCAGCACCTGTTCCACGGTGACGCCCTCGTAGCCGAGTTCGACCAGTGAGCGCTGGTATTTGCCGAGCCCGATATCCCAGCTTTCTTGGATCGAGGTCGTTCCGAGCCCGCGCGAACCCATGATGGGCCGCAGTGCGTCGTACGGCAGCAGTTTGCGCAGCAACCACAGCAGGTCCGAGCAGGCCCGCAGGTCCGGTGTGGTCTTCAGGTCCAGCAGCGCGCGTTGCAGCGTTCGTTTGGACAGGTCCAGGCCGAGGGGTTCCAGCCGGTCGAGTACGTCGCGGGCCAGCGGCGGCAGGGCCGCGTAGCCGACCTGGCCGATGCGGTCGCCGCCGAGCAGGATCTCGCACAGCCGCCGCACGTCGCGCCGTCCGGGCACGCGGTCCTTCTCGATGCAGGTGACGGCCGCGTCCTGGAAGTCGTACGGCGTCGGCCGGGCGCGATTGCGCAAGCCCGCCAACAGGATCGAGGTCTCGAACACGGCGATGGCGTCGGCGGTGCTGGCCAGATAGCCGTTGCGGCGGGCGAGCCGCACGATATCCACCGACCATTCGAGGAGTTCGGCCTCGTCGAGCGGATCGAGTACCGGCGGTCGCGACAGGAACCCGGAAAGCTGATCCGCCACTTCGGTTTCGGCCGCAGCAGGCAGCAGCGCCTTCTTGGCACGCTTCTTCGTGCCGGGCTGGCCTGTCAGCTGGAACGACTGCAACGCCCCGCGCCGCAGACCCTTCGCCCAGGTGGCCGCCGCGATCGACACAGCGCCACCGGCCAGCCCGAACTGCGCCTCGATGGCGGAATGGCTGGACGGAATCAGCCCGTAGTGCCACGTGGTGGCCGAGCGCGGGGAGATCTCGAACGAGGTCGCGGGTGCGGCCAGTCCGAACTCCTCGACCGGACTGGCCGCATGGGCCGCGCCGCACACGTGCAGCGCCTGACTCGGGTCGATGTCGTTGGCGGCCAGGTGTTCCCGCATCCGAGTCCACATGTACCGTTCGCGGTTCTCGTCTTCGGCGGTGCTGCCGCGCCGCAACCGCCGGAACAGGCTGCCGATCATGACCATCACCTGCCGGTAGGTGTCGTAGTCGGCGTCCGCGAGGGGCTGTTCGACGTACTGGTCCCACCACTCGGACCAGTGCCGGACCTTGCCGTGGTGTAGCAGGTGCTCTTCCAACTCGGCGAAACGTGGTCGCAGATCGCCGATTTCGATGCCGACCGCCGAGCCGTGCAGGCCGTCTTCTTCGGACTGCTCGCCGTCGGCCGGTGCCGGCTCGTCGTCGGGCGCCCACTGGAAGACGTGATCGGTGGACCGGTCCACCAGCACCAGTTCGACGCCCGGCGTTTCGAGTGCGTAAGCGATGGCCTGATATTCGGCCGAGGATTCGGTGATCGGCGCGACCACCGACAGCGGCGCCCATTCCACCGGGAAACCCGCGGTGTCGGTGGCGAAGGCCTGCAATGCCACCGGCAGCCGGCAGTTACGCAGTTCGTCCAGCAGGGGCCGCAGGTCCTCGCACAGTTCCAGATAGATGACGCGGGGCTGCTTTTCGCGCAGTCGCCGCACCATGGCCAGACCCGATGCGGGGGAGTGGTGGCAGACCGGGAAGATCTCCAAGCGCTCGGACAGCGCCCGGTCGACATCGTCGATCATGCCCGCGAGGATGTCGCCCGCCGCCCCGGGCGCGCCGGCGAACGCGACGGCCGCGTCCGCCAGCTGTTCCCGCAGTGCGGCAAAGGTATTCGGCGCGGGGCGGGTGTCGGAGGCGGTCACGAGAGCCTCGCGATCGCTGCCCGGCCGCCTTCCAGGAACTCACCCCAGGCCGCGTTCCCCTTCTTGTCCTTGCTGCGCGGCTCGACCACGCCGTGCAGGTACTTGTTCAGAATGGCGAGGTCCTCGGGCGTGCGCCGAGCCAGCGACCCGACGAGCGAGCCGGCCAGGGTTTCGGCGCGCAGTTCCTTCGCGCCGAAGAACTGGCTGTGCAGGATGGCGTCTTCGAGCACGCCGATCTGCTCGGCGGTGGACAGCGCCGATTCCAGCTTGTCGTCGTCGCTGGTGGCGGCGGCCGCGGCGGCCCGCAGGTCGGCGAAGCTCTCCAGCAGGATGTCCAGCAGTGTGGGCGGCAAATCCAGTTCGATGGAGTGCCGGCGCAGCAGTTCGGTGGTGCGGAAGCGCACGATCTCCGCCTCGCTCTTCTTGTTGGACACCACCGGGATCCGGACGAAATTGAACCGGCGCTTGAGCGCCGACGAGAGGTCGTTCACGCCGCGGTCGCGGCTGTTGGCCGTGGCGATGATCGAGAAGCCCGGCTGCGCGAACACGACGTTGTCGTCGTCGAGTTCGGGAATCGAGACGTACTTCTCCGACAGGATGGAGATCAGCGCATCCTGCACGTCACTGGTGGAGCGGGTGAGCTCCTCGAAGCGGCCGATCACGCCCTGCTCCATGGCGGTCATGATCGGGGACGCGATCATCGACTCCCGGGACTGCCCCTTGGCGATGACCATGGAGATGTTCCACGAGTACTTGATGTGGTCCTCGGTGGTCCCGGCGGTGCCCTGCACCACCAGGGTGGAGTTGCGGCTGATGGCGGCGGCCAGCAACTCGGCCAGCCAGCTCTTGCCGGTACCCGGATCGCCGATGAGCAGCAGGCCCCGGTCCGAGGCCAGGGTGACGATGCTGCGCTCGACGAAACTTCGGTCGCCGAACCACTTCTGGGCCACCTCGCGGTCCAGCCCGTCGGCGCGTTCGGAACCGAGAATGAACATCCGCACCATCTTCGGGCTCAACCGCCACGCGAACGGCTTGGGGCCGTCGTCGATGGACTCCAGCCAATCCAGTTCCTCGGCGTACTTGACCTCGGCGGGGGCGCGCAAAACGTCGTTCATGATGGCTGGATCTCCTAGTCGAGAAAGTTCTTGAGTTCGTGCACGAGCTTCTGGATGCGTCCGGAAATCACCGGGGTGCCCAGGTTTTTGAACCGTTCGCGGAACCACGGGTTGACGCTCTGATGGCCGGAGCTGTTCACCGAGCCGACGGGGATGAGCTTCACCCCGGAGCGGTGGACCGCTTCCATCGATTCGAACAGCGGCTGCGAGCGGTCGAACTCGTAGAAGTCCGAAATCCACACCAGCACGGTGTTTTTCGGGTCGCTGATCTTGGGTTCGGCCATCGCCATGGCGACCGGGCCGTCGTTGCCGCCGCCGAGATTGGTGCGCAACAGTACCTCGAACGGGTCGTGGACCCAGGGGGTCAGATCCAATGCGCGGGTGTCGTAGGCGATGAGATGCACATCCACCTTCGGCAGGCCTGCGAAGATCGACGCCAGAATGGTGCAGTTCACCATGGAGTCGACCATGGAACCGGACTGGTCCACCACCACGATCATGCGGGCGGGGACGGTGCGCTTGGCGGTCTGGCGATAGTAGAGCCGGTCGACGTAGAGGCGCTCGTCCTGCGGATTCCAGTTGGGCAGGTTCTTCCAGATGGTCCGGTCCACGTCGAGATTGCGCAGGATGCGCTTGGGCGGGACGGAGCGGTCGACCGTACCGACGCTGGTCTGCTGCACCTGGGTGCGCAGTACTTCGGCGACCTCGTCGATGTAGCGGCGGATCAGGCGTTTGGCATTGGCCAGCGCGACGCCGGACAGATTGTGCTTGTCGCGCAACAGCTGTTCGATGAGCGACATGCTCGGTGTGAGCTGGGCGGCGAGGTGCGGATCGGCCAGCACCTCGCGCAACCGCATGCGCGACACCAGTTCGCCCTCCAAACCGGTGAGCACGCCGTGCACGGCGCCGGCCTGCTCCTCGCCCAGACAGCGGCGCAGCCAACCGGCATCGGACTGCCAACCCGCCAGCTGTGTGGCACTGACCTGACCGCACCCGGTGGCGAAGACGTTCAGCAGTAGTTTGGAAACCAGTGCCGCAGTACGGACGTCGGCCGCGCCGATGGGCGGTGGGTCGTCGGATCCGGCCGAGTCCGCCGTCGAGTCGTCCTCGGCGGTGGCGAAGTCGAGGCGTTCGAACTCCGCCTTCATATCCGGATAGCGTTGCACCACATTGTCGATGGAGATACCGGGGTCGAGCACCGCGAGCGGTAGCCCCAGATCGTCGACGATGCCCGCGCTCGCCTGTTCGAGTGTCGGCTGTTGCTCGCCGCTGAAGACACCGGCCAGCAAGCGCCAATACAGGATCTGGCGCCGGGTCTCGTGGTTCGGTTCACTGATCATTGGCGCAGCAGCCGTCCCGCGCGCTCGCGCAACACCGCGACGGCGTCGCCCGATTTGGCCTGCGCCTTGGCGACTTTCGGGTCGGTCGGGCCGAGGGCCCAATCACCGTTGTGAAAGGCGGTTAGCGCGCTCTTGACCTTGCGTCGAATCGCCAGCGGCCGTACCGACCAGCCGTCGGCGTCCCAGCGCAGCAAGCCGATCATGGTGCTGGAGCCGGTGACGCCCGCCGACGTGAGCGGCCCCGCGGACGGCAGCGCGTCCAGTTCGACCCGAATCCGATGATCACCCAATTCCATTGCACCGTCCCGGAATCGATACCCCTCCAACAGGACCGGTTCGGCGATGTGGACCGGATCGCGATCCAGCGGCGCGACGGCGGGGGCGTGCGCCTGCGGCAACTGCACGGCGGCGGTGGCGAACGGATCGGCGGCGGCACCGGCCTTCGCGCGATCGTCGTCCCACAGCAGGTCGCCGGTCGCGGTCAGCGGCATGTCGGTGAGCTCCAACGCACGCTGTTCGGCGAGCGCGGTGCACAACTGCGTGTGCGCACTCAACAGTTGCCAAACCGCCGGTCCCACAATGGTGTCCACCTTGGCCGCAGCCACCGAAGCCCGCACCCGGCGCGACGGCGCACCGGCGAGTTCCAGCACGCCGTGCAATTGGAGCTGCACCGCGGTGCCGTGCTCGTGCACGTCGACGCCCAGCGGTAGTAGACGTCCCGAAACTGTCTCGGTCGCAGCGGATTCCGCACTGCGACGGGACAACAGCAGTGCGCGCGTCCACAGATCGGCCCAACGCCGTGCCGGTATCCGGTCCATGGTGGCGATCGGCGCGGATGCCCCCAGCTCCGCGGTGAAGCCGTCCAGCAGTACCGCCAGCCGCCGCAGCGTGGGTTCGGCCAGCAGTGCCGCCACCGTGTGGTCCGCGGCCGCCACCAAATCGTGGTCCACGCCGCGCCATCCGGCGATCGCCAGTTCGCCGAGCCAGGCGCGCGCACCATCCGCGAGCGGGTTGGGTGCGGCAGGATCGGCCGCACTGGTCCACTCGAAACGGTTGCGGCCCAGTGCCGTATCGGCCTGATCGACGAGGGCATCGTGCACCGCGCCGAGCAGGGCGGCACGGGCGGCGGCGAGCGCCGTCAGCTCATCCGGGCCCAATGCTCCCGTGCTCACCTTCGCCACCGCCGCGGCTACTGCCTCGGCGAGCGGGGAACCCGCCACGACGGCCGCGAGGGCCGACAGGGCCGCGCTCTGTGGCTCGGATACCCGAGCGAAGCCGTTGACCAGCGCGGTATCGAAACCGCGCACCGCGTCCATGGCTGCCGCGACGCCGGTGGGCGCCTCCACCAGGGCCGCGAGTTGTACCTGCTGCATCAGCGACCCACCCCCGCGGGGAACCAGTGCAACTCCGGAATCGGCGTCGTGCTGCCCGGCAGCTCGAGATAGGTCAGGTGCCGCAGGAATCTGCTGAATACCGCGGCCGCCGGGGCCGGATCCCGAGTTCCGCTGAGGCAGTTGACGAGTCGCTCACCCTCCGGGACTTCCACGCGCAGGAAACGTGCCACTCGATCCTGTCCGTACTGGAGCACCGCTTCATCGATGAGCGAGTCCAGATGCTTGCAGGTCCACCCCTGGTTCAACCCGCCGCACGGCCGGTTGTTGTTGGTGCTGCAGCTCAGCCCGTGCGTCCCCGCGGTCACCGAGGCCACGTACACCCGTGAAATATCGGAGCCACTCGACACCACGCCCTGCAGGCGCCCGTCGGCCAGCTCCACGAACGGCACCTTGTTCAGCTTGCGCGGTGCGACAGCGGGCAGAACCCGCACGACAGAAGCGTTTTCCCAAGCCGGTTCCTCCGGCGTGGCACTCGGATTCGAGGCCATCGTTCTCCCTCCCGGTCGATCACGATGCGCCCAAGGTATGTGACGGCACCGACAAGTACCGCACCGGCCGCCGATGTACGGCGCGGAGACGGTCAGTCGGTGTCTGTAATAGCGCTGGCGCCTGCGGATTTCGCCTGCGCTGCCTTGGTGAGCAGGCGGCTGAGCCGGCGTTGCTCCGTCGCGCTGAGGTGCGCGACGGGGGACCGGGTGAGCATCACGGTGCCGATCAGGTGACGGACTTCGCGGCCGCGTCCGGTCAGGCGCACGATCTTGGCGCGCCGGTTCGCCGGATCGATCTCGCGGGTGATCAGTCCCTTCTCCTGGAGGCGGTCGGCCAGGAAGGTCACCGTGGACGGGTCACAGCCGAGGTCGGCTGCGAGCCGGCGGCATCGATTCCGGTACGACGACGGCACCACCGTCATGTGAGTCCCCGTCGCCTACCTTGCTGTGCTCGGTGTCGTAATCGTCGGTGGCAGTGCGCGATTGGCCTTCTTTCCGGCACTGACGGCCCAGACGTTGCGCATCGCCGGGATCAATCCGAGTACACCGGCCATGGAGGCGCAGATGCGAGCGCTGGGTGAGCCCGGTTTCGACCCGATGGCCATACCGCGGTTCGATCCGGCCACGGTGCCGGTGGCGTCCGCGGCGGTGATCGACGGCCTGTTCGACGACACCCGTCGTGCCGCGCGTGCCGGGGCGAAGATCGTCGTGTGGTCCGAGAACGCGGCCAGGATTTCCGCCGCGGAAGAGCCGGCGTTCGTGGCGGCCGCACAGGCCGTGCCGATTCGCGGCACCACCACGCTTTACCAGCGCATCGGTGACCTTTTCGGCTGGCTTTGTCTCGCAGGCACGGTCGTGCCGACCGCGGTCGGCCTCCGTGCCCGGCGTTCGACGAGCTGAGCGGACGCATGGCCGGAATCGCCATGTTCGCGTCCTGGTGCCACTGCCGTCCCCGGTGGACTCTGGCGATATGAAGAAACTGGTTGGACCGCTGTCCACAGCGCTCGGCGTGGCCCGGATCGTGCTCGGCCTCGGATACATGTTCAATCCGAAACTGCTCAATATCGCCACTTTCGGCCCGGACGGCGATACCCCGGAATTGCGCATCACCAACAAGATGCTCGGTGTCCGGGAAATCATCATGGGATCGGTGACGCTGTCGGCGGCCAGGTCCGGCTCACCTGTGCTGTCGAAGAGCCTGCTGGCCAGCGCGGCGGCGGACGCGTGGGACGGCTTCGGTGCACTGACCACCGCGGGCGCGTCCCGGCAGGCAAAGCTCTCGGTCGGTTTCGTGGCGCTGACCGCCGCGGCACTGGAGGCAACCGCAGGCTCTTTGGCCGCCGAGCGGTAATTCCGGCGGTGTTCGACGGATCAAGGAAACGGCATCCGAATGGAATACGTGAACGAGCACGTGGGCGCGTGTTGCCCGGCTCCGGTGTCGCAGCGGACGCATACGGCGAGTCTGCGGCTGAAATTCGTGCATCTGCTGTTACGGGCGACTCTGCGGGTCATCGAAGATCTCGCACTGTGGGCAAACCGGCAGGGTTGGCTGACTCCGGTCGAAATTGCTTGTAGGGCAAGTCGTCTGGACCTTCTGGCGGCGAGGCTGCCGAGTCCGAAGGGTGTCGGGGTGCGCCGTGTCGACCTCGAGACCTGTCGGGCCGAGTGGATTTGGGACGAATCCGCCGGCTCGGATCCGCTCGGCCGGGGTGCCGCCATCCTGTACTTCCATGGCGGCGGGCTGGTCACCGGTGGCTTGAACACTCATCGCGGGATGGTTGCCCGGATCGCCTGCGCCGCCGGAGTCCCCGTCTTCAACGTCGCGTATCGGCAACTGCCGCAGGCGCATATCACCGAAACGATCGAGGACTGCGTCGACGCCTATCGCTATCTGTTGAGTCTGGGGCTGCCGGGTGACCGGATCGTGTTGGCCGGCGACTCGGTCGGGGCGGGACTGGCATTTTCGGTCGGACTAGCTGTTCGTGACAGGCGGCTCGCCATGCCACAGGCCATCGTCGCCCTCTCACCGTGGGCCGACTTCGATTCGGCCCGCCGCCGCGACCATGCCAACGAGCGTCGCGAGCCGCACACCCCCGACGCCATGTACGCCCTCCTGGTGGATTGGGGAGTGCGCCACGAGGGACGGCTCGATCCCGCCTGGTCGCCGGTCAATCACGACTTCTCCGGTATGCCACCGGCGCTCATCCACGTGGGCACCACCGAGGTACTACTGCCCGACGCGGAGGAACTCGTCAAGAAATACTCGGCGGCGAACGTCGCTGTGCAACTGGAACTCTGGGAGAGCGGGATCCATGTCCTGCCGCTCGCCGCACCCCTCGTTCCCGAGTCGCGCGAAGCCATCGGCAAGATCGGTCGTTTTATTCGCGAGGCCCTCGACGAAACCCGCACCGAACGGTCGTTGCCGTTATCCGGGTGACGCGCGCGGCGCCGCGTCGAAATACCGCTGGTCGACGGCGGGTAAAGGCAGAATGCGGCCATGCGAATAATTGCCCGATTGTTGCAAGCGGTGGTCGCCGGCGTGCTGCTCGTGGCAGTCGGGCAGGGCGTCGCGGCCACTCCCGCGCAAAGCCAGTTGCCCTGGGCGACTCCCGCGCCGGATGGCGTGCAGGCAGCGGGTGCCGCGCTGGCCGACGGGCTCACCGGCACGGTGCTGTGGTCGCGCGAACTGCACACCCAGCTGCCGATAGCCAGTATCGCGAAGGTGATGACGGCGCTGGTCGTGGCCGAGACCGGTGATCTGAACCGGGCGGTCACCGTGCCGGCGGAGAGCATCGCCTACTGCGTCCGGCACGACGGCAGCACTGCGGGCTTGAGCCCCGGCGAGGTGCTCACCGCGCGCCAGCTGCTCTACGCGCTGATGCTGCCGTCGGGCTGCGACGCCGCCTACACCCTTGCCGAAGCGTTCGGACCCGGCCAAGGTGGCTTCCTTGCCCGAATGAATGGCCTTGCGGGTCAAATGGGATTGAGGGGAACGCATTTCGCCGACCCGAGTGGCTTGCCGACGCCGACGGACCACTCCACCTATTCGACCCCGGCGGACCTGATCGCCCTGGGTTTGCGCGCGACCCGCCAACCGGTGCTGCGCGAGATCGCCGGCACGCCCGATTATCACCTGCCCGCGGGCCCCGGCAATCGTGAGCATTTCTGGCACACGACGAACCTGCTGTTGGGCGACTATCCCGGGGCCTCCGGCATCAAAACCGGCTTCACCGACGCCGCCGGGACCTGTCTGCTGTTCCACACGGTCCGGGCGGGGATACCGTTGATCGGCGTGGTCCTGCACAGTTCTCCGTACGGTGCCGTCGCCGCCAAGGAGGACGCCGAGCGCATCCTGGACTGGGTCTATCACCCCATCTTCACCGTGCTTCCGATCGGCTAGCGGGCAGTCGCGCAGTCAGCTCTACCGCGGGTCGTGCGTATCATCCTGTGCGGGTGCGGCTTTTCGGACTCGACCGTGGTACCGCCAGGCGCGAAAGCCACGGTGTGCGGCGAAAGCACCGAGGACGGCGACTACGCACCACACCGCAATCGCGGTGTAGGCCAAGGGCGCCGACAGATCGCCGATGGACGCGCCGAGTGCGGTGTAGACGAAGGCGCGCGGCGCCGAACCGATGAACGCGCCGACTGCCATCTGCCACAGCGGAACTCCGAACGCGCCGAACACGTAGGAGGCGAGCGCGTCCGAAATGCCGGGGACGAAACGCTGCCCGACCACGGCCCACAGCCCGCCGCGTTCGATCGCGGCGTCGATGCGGTCGGCTCGGTCCGTGCCGAGCAGACCGCGCGCACTTTCCCGCCCTGCCCGCCGCCCGAGAAAACTGGAAACCGTGGCGGTGCCCACCACCGCGCCCAGGGTCACGAAGGTGCCGAGCACGGGGCCGAACAGGAAACCGCTTCCGGCGGCCAGAATCGGGCCGGGCACGAAGATGGCGCCGAGCAGCGCCGCCGCTACGGCGTAGACCAGTGGCGCGGCCGGCCCGGTCGCCCCGATCGCGTCGCGCACGCCCGCGACGTCGACGACCCGTGCGATGGCGACGAGATAGAACAATCCGAGCAGGAAAATCGCACACAGCGCCAGCCGGACACCGTGGCGCCACCTGCTGATCCGCGCGGGATCGTCGTTGTCGGTCATGGTGGGTCCACCCTGCCGTACCGCGGTCGGGCTCGCGACTCCAGCCTGGCGCTTTTCCGCCAGATCGGCCCGCGCCGAGGGTTGGCTGGCTCACAATTTGGGATTTTCTCAGGAAGACGTGCGATGGTTGTCGGGTGAGACCAGGCTTATCGCAGTGATTTGCTCGGCTCATCTACAGAAAAGTGTGAAGTAAAGTAATGACGCAAGGCACTGTGAAATGGTTCAACGCTGAAAAAGGCTTCGGCTTCATCGCGCAAGACGGTGGCGGCGCTGACGTGTTCGTGCACTACTCCGCTGTTTCCGGCTCGGGCTTCAAGTCCCTGGAAGAAGGACAGCGCGTGGAGTTCGAGGTCGGTCAGGGACAGAAGGGCCCCCAGGCCCAGGACGTTCGCGCTATCTGAGTTCCGCAGGTAGAGAAAGCCTCGCACCCGTTGGGGTGCGGGGCTTTTGTGCGTTCCGGGGTGTAGGGATTCCGTCAAGGAGCGCCGTCGGCCGGGCTGCGGCTGGGCACCATGGTCGGCATGGGGCAAGCAGTGAGCGGTGCAGTGTCGGGTCGTGCCTACAACGACGCCGAGGTTCGCGCTGCGATCGGCCTGGTGGCGGCACAGGCGGACCTCGGTCCGCACCGGGCGACTTACGTTGCGGCGGAGTGGGATAGGCGGCGATCGACAATCGCGGGAGTGGGCCTGCTGTCCGCCGTGCTGGTGGTCCTGCTCGGGATCGCGAGCGGGACCGCGATCGTGGTCATCGTCGGGTGCACGGGCACGCTGCTGCTCGGCGGTCTGCTGCTGTGCGATCTGCTGTTGCGCGGTTACCTGCACAGTAGGAACGGCCGGGTGCGGATGGACCTGTACGAACGCGGGTTGGTGGCGCTCGTGCGGGGCGCACCACGGGTCGTCCGATACGACAGCACGGTGCTGCGACGCAGTATCGCCGAACACGCGAGCAACCCTGCACCGCATCAGATTTCGCATCGCTACACCGTCACGGACACGCTCGGCGATCCGATCGTGCTGCGGCACACGATCGCCGAGCCGGACGAATGGGGCCCGGCCATCGATGCGTTCGTCACCGCAGCGCAATTGCCTGAGGCGACAAGAACGCTCGGCTCCGGCGCGCAGCTCGACTTCGAGCACTTCTGGCTGACGCGGACCGAGATCGGCGCGGGCGGGCGGGCGGTCCCGTGGTCCGAGGTCGCGGAGATCGCGGTGCGGAAGGGGTGGGTGAGCGTGCACCTCGCCGGGCAAGCACGGGTTTTGGCATCGATTCCGGTGAGCCTCGTGCCGAACTTCACCATCTTCTGGCAGCTCGCCGAGCGCATGCGGACCGAAGCGAACGGTGTAAACAGCGCGTCAAGGTGAGAGCTGTTGTGCCGCAGCGGTATCAAGGATCCGTCAATACCCGGAAGCCGACCTTTCCGGCGCTCGCCGGACGGTGTCATCGTCTGAGGTCGATGCAACGGTGGAAGGGGCAAGCGTGGCGGCCAAAGTCGAGGTCACTCCGGAGCAGCTGCGGGGTGCGGCGGGCCAGATGGGCGACCTGCGTGACCGGTTGAACGGCATCCTCGCCCACTTGGAGCGCTCACTGGCTGCGAAGGGGGCGGCTTGGGGCGGCGACGGGTACGGGAGCACATTCGCCGACGGACCGCAGGGATACCTTGCGGCGCAACGCAATCTCTTCGCGGGTATCGGCAACACCGCCGCGACCATCGAGTCCTACGCCGCCGGGCAGTACCGGGCCGCGGAACTGCTGGCCCGCATGGATCGGGGCTAGGTCGACCGAGCTTCTGACGACACATGTCCATCACGCTGCCCAGCGAACTGCACTGGCTCGGCTGGGTCGCCGGCTCGGACTGGCCCGACGGCGACGAAGACAAGATGTGGGCGATCGCCGCCGACTGGCGGGGCGCCGCGCGCGAAATACGTCGGCTACTGCCGGATTTGGCGAGCGCCGAGCACGCGACCATCCGGGCGTACCCCTGGGGTGAAGGTATCGAGGCCATGACGGCCGCGCTGGGCGAACTCGCTCACGGGCCGGAATCGCTCGAGCAGCTGGCCGACATCCTGGAGCAGGTCGCCGAATCAGCGGACGCGCTGGGCGCCGAGATCGAGTACACCAAGATCCTGGTGATCAGCTCGCTCGCCATGCTGGCCTTCGAAATCGCTGCGGCGTGGGTGTTTCCGCCGACCGCGCCGCTGGTCGAAGCCGCGGCCATCGGTGTCACCCGGCTGGCGGTCCGACTATTGGGGCAGCGGGCGGTCAGCGCGATCGCGCGCTTCGCCGCCAAGACCGGTCTGGCCGCGCTCGCCAAGTTCTCCGCCAAACATATTGTCTTCAGCACCGTGCTCGGTGCGGGCCAAGACCTCGCCATTCAGGGATACCAGGTCGGCGCAGGCCACCGTAAGGACATCGACTGGAACCGCGTCGGCACCACCGCCTACACCGCCGCGGCGGCAGGAGCGGTCGGCGGGCCCGCCGGTGGACTGCTCGGCAAGGCGGCAGGAAAAGTGCCCGGCGGACGAATCACCAATGGACTCAAAGGCGCTGCGGTCGGCGCAGGCGCCGGCATGATCGGTGCCGTCGGCGCATGGGGAGTAGGCGGCATCGCCAACGGATGGACCTGGGATCCGCGCATGCTCACCGGCGGCGCCGCCTACGGCGTACTCGTCGGCGGTAGCAAGGGGATTCGCCACTCGTCGGCCGGACGTGGGCCCGGCGCAACGAATTTCCGTGGACCGGAACGCGGCGTCTTCGGGCGGGACGGCGGTGCGGTGTCCCGGCTGGGTGACGGAGGTGATGGCAGCGCGGCTCGGCCTGGAGCTGGTAGTGACGGCAGTCCGCCTCGACCAGCGGCCGCTGATCGTTCGCGGCCGAGCGTTGGTGGTGAGGGCGGTTCGACCCGGTCGAACGGCGGAAGCACTGGCGCGACAGTTCGGACCGGGGCCGGTGACGTCGGTTCTGTGGGCGCGACCGCCGGAGGTGACGGCAGTTCGGTTCGGTCCGGGTTCGGCGGTGATGGTAGTACGGCTCGGCCGGGTATGGCCGACGGTGGTGGGGCCGGTCGCCAGGGTGGAGTTCAGGAAACCCATGCCGGTGCGGCTCCTGTCGGCGCGGTGGATAGTCGGGCCGTCAGCGGATCGACCGAGCATCAGGCTCAGAGTGACTCACCTCGATCGTTCCCGAGCGACGAGGCTCGTTCCCGGTCGATCGCCGCGTCCGCTCCCGAGCCGGGCTCACCTCGGGCTGGAGCGCCCGAAACCGCTGCGAGCCAGTCTGATTCCCGCTCCGGCGCCCACCCCGCCCAGTCCGAAGCTGGGCAGAACATCGTGGCCGGTCCCAAGAACGGTGCGGAGTCGCAGTCCGGTGCACCCGAAATCCGCACTGCGCGGGAGGAACAAGCGCAGTCAGCTGGCGAACAGCGCGGGGCATCCGACGTGAACCGGGCAGGTGAACCGAGATCCGCCCAGTCGGGCGAACCGACGGATTCGCGTGGCGCACAAGCAGTACCCGGCGAACAGACCCCGGACCGTGGCCACACGCCGAAAAGAGCGATGAGCGACGGCGGTGAGGTCGGGGCCGGGCAAGGAGCCAGTTCCGAAGTTGGGCACGGCTCGTCGGGTACCGAGAAGGTTGGTGGGGCGGAGGTGCCTGACTCGGTGCGAGCGCAGTTGCGTGAGTTGGGGGTTGACCCGGAGGGGATGAGTCCGGAGCAGATGCGGGGTGCCGCGAACGACGCCTTCGCGCGGCGAATGGGTGTGTTCGTGGACAGGACACTGGCGCTGGAGGGAGCGGGGCTGCGACCCAGCGAACTCATGGTGCAGCGCAGGGAATTGCAAACGCAGATCAACGAATTCATGCAGCAGCGTCGAGAACTGCACGCGGAACTCGACCGCTACCGATCGGCCGCGGCACCCTCCGCTGCACCACAGACCCCGCCCAACCATGCCGCCACACCCTCCACGACGCCACAACCCACGCCCAACCATGCAGCGCGCCCCCACCCCACATCACCCCCACCCGACACCCGCCTACACGCCCAGGCAGCCACCGAGCCCGCCGACACCACCTCGAAAATCCCCTACACACCAAGGTATTTCGCCGTTCCCCCAATCCCGGAATTCACCGCCGCCACACCCCCCGACGACTCGATCTGGAACGCCCCCAACCCCCACCCCGAGCCAACCCCAACCCCCAAACCCACGCCGCCAACCCCCGCGCCCGCGCCCGCGGCGACCCCCGAGCCTGCGCATGCGCCAACCCCTGCGCCCGCACCAACCCCCGCGTCTGAGGCCGAGCCAGCGCGCACGCCCGCGCCGACTCCCGAGCCCCCGCTGGCTCCCGCGCCCATGCCGACGCCCGAGGCATGCCCGGACGCTGAGCCGACGCCCACGCTCGTGCCGGAGCTGCATCCAGGACATGTGCCGTTGCCGATGCCCGCGCCGGAGTCACACCTGAATGTCGAGCCGACGCCGCCGACCCTCGCGCCGTCGCCCACGTTCGTGGGGAACCCTCAGCCCACGCCCACGCCTGTGCCGGAGCCGCACTTGGAGTGCGAACCGCCGCCGTCGGTCCTCGGGCCCGCGCTCGAACCCAGGCTGGAATTGCTCCCGGAATCCGAGTCGATGCCGCCAACACTTGCACCGAACCCCGATCCAGCGTCCAGTTCGTGCCAGGACTCGGGCTGACGCCGACACCGCCGCGCCAAGCCTCGAGTCGACGGCGGCGCCGTCGCCCACGTTCCGGAGCTGCCGGGGCGTACTTTCGTGCTGGAGCCTCATCTGGAAGGTAGGCGATGCCGGATCCTGAGCTGCCGCCTACAGCGCTGCTTTCGCGGTACACCCGGAACCGGAGTCGACGCGAATCTCTGACTCGTCCCCTGTGCCGGTGTAGCACCCAGGCCGGTTCTGCCGGAGAGTTCGTTCGGTTTGGGGTGTTGTTGGCGGGTGTCGCATCCGCAGGTGGTTTCCCGAGGCGCGGTGGTGGAGACCTCCCGCAACGGCAACCGTCGGTGTCGGTGCGCGGCAATGTGGTTCGGCGATGGCCTGGCCGGCGCAGTCCGCGGCTCGGTGTCTCTTCGAGCGACTGCGCTTTGGCACACTTCCGCTCCGTAGGGCGAGATGATCGGTCCCAGCGTGACGGGTTCCCCTCGCTCTCCACGGCGCGGCCGATGAGTTCGGGGCTCTCGGCCGGTCAGAGTTTGTAACACCCTAGGAAAGGACATCGTCATGTCGGAGCTTCTTGTCGACTTCATCACTTCCCTCGACGGGTACGCGTCGGGGGAGGGGTGGCCCGGGTTTTGGGGGCTCGAGGGGCCGGAGTATCTCGCGTGGCTCGGTGAGCAGCCGGAGGTCACCTATTTGATGGGGGCGAACACCTATCGGCTGATGTCGGGCTTTGCCGCCGGTGAGGTGCCGGACGGTCAAGACGAGTTCAGGCCGGAGGAGGAGGCGTCGGTCGACGAGCTCACGAAAGCGTCCAAGGTGGTGTTCTCCTCTTCCCTGGAAGAGCCGTTGAAGTGGGCCAATTCCACGCTGGTCCGCGATGACGCCGTCGAGGCGGTCCGTGCGATGAAGTCGAGTGGCTCGGGAATCATCAGCACGATCGGCAGTTTGAGCCTGTGCCGGTCCCTGCTGCGCGCCGGACTCGTCGACCGGTTCCGGGTTGTGATGTTCCCGGTGATCACCGGGGCCACGGGTGCGGAACGCATCTACGACGGCTATCCGGATGTCGCCCTGGAGATGACCGAGCACCGCACCTTCGACGGCCGCATCCAGCTGGTCGAGTACCGGCCGCGGGTGCTCGAGCATCCGCCGCTCGGCGCCCCTGCGTGAGGCCGCTTCGTCCGCCGGTCCGGACCGACACCGTGACCGGCGGACGCGCACCCGCGTGCCCTACTTTGTCCTGCTACAGGACAAACTTCGTATCAATCTGACGGAAGTGACTACACAGGCCGACAAAGTGGGGTTGAATCTCGGGCATCCGTTGGAAAGAGGGAACGATGCGGATCGCGGCGAGACCCGAAAATGCCCACCAGGCGCGGCTATTGCGGCTGCTGCGGGATCACGGACCGCGGTCGCGGTCGGATCTCGGGCAGCCGATGGAGTTGTCCAGGTCGAAACTCGCGGTCGAGCTGGCGCGGCTGGCCGAACTCGGGCTGGTGGAGGCGGGGGGTCTCGCGGACTCCAGCGGTGGCCGCCGCTCGGCGATCGCGCGCCTGGCGTCCGGCCTGCGGTTCGCGGCGGTGGATATCGGCGCCACCTCGATCGATGTCGCGGTGACCGACGGCGAATTGCGGGTGCGGGGCCATCTTTCCGAGCCCTGCGACATCCGGCAGGGACCGGCGGCAGTGCTGGAACGAGCGGTGGATCTGCTCGGCAAACTACGCGACGAGCATGCGGCGGCCGGTCGACTGCACGGCGCGGGGATCGGGGTGCCGGGCCCGGTGAGTTTCCGGGACGGTATGCCGGTGACGCCACCGATCATGCCGGGCTGGCACCGTTTTCCGGTGCGTGAGGTGGTCGCGCAGGAGCTGGGCTGCCCGGTGCTCGTGGACAACGACGTCAACATTCTCGCCCTCGGCGAAATGCACGCGGGCTCAGCACCTTCGGTGGACGACTTTCTTTTGGTCAAGGTGGGCACCGGTATCGGCTGCGGGATCGTGGTCGACGGCGGGATCTATCGCGGCGTGTCCGGCAGCGCGGGCGATATCGGGCACATCCGGATCAGTGACGACGGACCGACCTGCGCCTGCGGCAACAATGGCTGTCTCGAGGCTTACGCGGGCGGGGCGGCGCTGGCCAGGGAGGCACTGGCTGCCGCGCGGGCGGGTCGGTCACCGTTCCTCGCGCAACGTCTGGCGAGTGCGGGCACGCTCACCGCGATCGATCTGGCCGACGCCGCCGCCGCGGGAGACCCGGTGGCGGTGACCATGATTCGAGAAGCAGGCGCGCACCTGGGCACCGTGCTGGCGGGCTTGGTCAGCTTCTTCAATCCCGGGCTGGTGGTGATCGCCGGGGGGATAGCGGGTTTCGGGCATCCGCTGCTCGCGGAAATCCGCAGTGTGGTCTACCGCCGCTCGTTGCCGCTGGCGACCGGCAATCTGCCGATCGTGCTGTCCGAACTCGCCGGGCTCGGCGGCGTGATCGGCGCGGCCCGGCTCATCAGCGATCACGTCTTCAGCGTCGCCTGATCCGCGGCGCCGGCAAGGAGGCCGGCCATGGACACCGTGCTCACCATGCGGGGCATCGTCAAAGAATTTCCCGGTGTGCGGGCGCTCGATCACGTCGATCTGGAGGTGCGCGCGGGCGAAGTGCACTGCCTGCTCGGCCAGAACGGGGCCGGCAAGTCGACGCTGATCAAGGTGCTGTCCGGTGCGCACCAGCCCGACGGCGGCGAATTGCATTGGCTCGGTAAGCCTTTGCGACTATCCGGTCCCGCGGCCGCGACTCGCCTCGGTATCGCGACGATCTACCAGGAGTTGGATCTCTGCGACGGGCTGAGCATCGCGGAGAACATCTTCCTCGGCCATGAACACGTGCGCGCCGGTTTCACCCGCCGCGCTCCCGCGTCCCGGGCCACCACCGAATTGCTCGGTCGCCTGGGGCATGCCGAACTGGGCCCGAATACCGCGGTCGGTACCTTGCCCGCCGCGGCCAAACAGGTGGTGAGCATCGCACGGGCGCTCTCGTACGACGCACGCCTGATCGTGATGGACGAGCCTTCGGCGGCGCTCGGTAACGACGAGGTGGCCAACCTGTTCCGCATCATCGAGCAGCTCCGCGCCGAAGGTGTTGCGGTGGTGTATATCTCGCATCGCCTGGAGGAGATCCGGACGATCGGCGACCGGATCACGGTACTCAAGGACGGCCGCACCGTCGCCGCTGGACTACCCGCGCGTACCACGAGCACCGAGCAGGTGGTCTCGCTGATGACCGGGCGCGGCAATCTGGAGTTGCAGGCCCCGCGGCCCGCGCCTGCCGCCGCGGCGCCGGAAGTGCTGCGGGTGACCGGACTCGGGCTGACCGGCCGTTTCCACGACGTATCGTTCGCGGTGCACGCGGGCGAAATCGTCGGTCTCGCAGGCCTGGTCGGCGCGGGACGCTCGGAAATCCTGGAGACGATCTACGGAGCGCGCCGACCGTCGTCCGGACAGATCCTGGTCGACGGCCACCGCCTCCGGCCGGGCAGCACCACCGCGGCGGTGGCGGCCGGCCTCGGGCTGGCGCCCGAGGAGCGCAAATCGCAGGCGCTGTTCCTGCTGGAATCGGTGGGCCGCAACATTTCCGCGGCCTCGCTGCCGCGCTACTCCCGCTTCGGCTGGTTCGACCGGCGCCGGGAACGCGCCGACGCCGGTGCCGCGCTGGGCCGCGTCGGCATCCGACCGCCCGATCCGGCGCATCCGGTCCGGGAACTGTCCGGCGGCAATCAGCAGAAGGCGATCCTGGCTCGCTGGCTGCTCGACGACTGCCGGGTACTGCTGCTGGACGAACCGACCCGCGGCGTCGACGTGGGTGCGCGCGCTGACGTGTACGCGCAGGTCCACCGGCTGGCCGACCAAGGCGTCGCGGTGCTGCTCGTTTCCAGCGATCTGCCGGAACTGCTCGGTCTTTCCGACCGGGTACTGGTGCTGCGCGACGGCGCGATGATCCACGCGGCGCCCGCGGCCGAGCTGACCGAACACGACATCATCGCCATGATCATGGAAGGGAGTGCCTTGTGAGTGCGTCACCACGGGCACCACGTACGACGGAACCGACTGCGCGTGCGGTACCGGCAAAGTCACCGGCTCCCAACGGCTCTCGGGCCGGGACCACCGTGCTCGCCAAGGTGCGCAGCGAGATTCGCAAACACGTGACCTTGGTACTCGCGCTGCTGGCGCTGCTCGGGGTCGGCGCGCTGACCAAGGGCGAGGATTTCCTCAGCACCAGCAACATGATCACCATCCTGACCCTGGCCTCGGTGATCGGCGTCGTGACCGTCGGGATGACCTTCGTGATCATCGGTGGCGGCATCGACCTGTCCGTGGGCGCGATCATCGCGCTGGCGTCGGTGTGGTGCACCACCACCGCGACCCAGTCCTACGGTGTCGCCGGGATGGTGTTCAGCGCACTGGTGGTCGGGGCCTGCTGCGGTCTGCTGAACGGCGCGTTGATCGCCTACGGCAGGCTGGTGCCGTTCATCGTCACGCTGGCGATGATGGTGGCCGCGCGTGGCTTGGCCGAACAGCTCTCGGGGCGGCAATCCCAGCTGGTCACCACCGACCTGCTCGCCCTGGCGCAGAACCGGGTGCTCGGCATTCCGCTGCTGGTCTACCTATTCGTGGTAGTGGTGGTCGTGGGGTGGATCCTGTTGGAGCGCACCACCTTCGGGCGTCGGAGCTTCGCGGTCGGCGGTAATCCGGAGGCGGCCAGGCTGGCGGGCATCGACGTCCGCAGGCACACCCTGCTGCTCTACACCATCTCCGGGGTCTGCTGCGGTATCGCCGCGATCATGCTCACCGCCCAGACCACGACGGGCGCCAGCACGAACGGCCAGCTCTACGAGCTCGACGCGATCGCCGCGGTGGTCATCGGCGGGACCTTGCTGAGCGGCGGATTCGGCACCGTCACAGGTTCGATCCTGGGGGTGCTCGTGTTCACCGTCATCGAGGACCTGTTCATCCTCAACAACCTGGAGCAACCGATCCAAGCGATCGGCAAGGGCGCGATCATCGTCGCCGTCCTGCTGTTCCAGCGCTTCGGCCGTGCGCGGGCCGTCCCCACTCTCACCTGATCTCCGTTCACGCACAAAGGAATACGATGAGTACCACCCATTCTCTGCCCCGCCGCGGCGTCCTGCTGACCGGTTTGGCGGCCGGCGCCGGCGTTCTCGCGGCGGCCTGCACCGGCAACGACACCTCGTCCAACACCCAGGTCGCCGGTAACACCGGCGCGAACGCGGACGCCGGAAAGCAGGTCAAGATCGGCTTTTCCGCGCCGGCCGCCGATCACGGCTGGACCGCGGCGATCACCCGCAACGCTCGTGCGCAAGCCGACGGCCTCAGTGACGTGACGCTCAACGTCACCGAGGGCACCAACGATGTCGCCAGGCAGATCGAACAGGTGCAGACTCTGATCAACCAAAAGGCAGATGTCCTGGTGGTTTTGCCGTTCGACGGCAACGCGCTCACCGAGATCGCGAAAAGCGCGATGGCGGCCGGTATCCCGGTGATCAATCTGGACCGGGTCTTCGCCTCGGCGCTGGCCTATCGCACCTGGATCGGCGGCGACAACTACGGAATGGGCATCAACGCGGGCAATTTCATCGTCCGCAAGATGCGCGAGGCGAAGATCGCCGATCCGGTGATCGTCGAGGTGGCGGGTATCGACAACCTGCAACTGACCCAGGAACGCAGCCACGGCTTCCGCGATGCGCTCAGCGCGGCCGGATTCCGGATCGCCGCAAGGCAATCCACCGATTTCACCGCCTCCGGCGGGCAGCAGGTGGCCAGCCAGATGTTGCAGGCGGTGAAGAAGATCGACGCGATGTGGAACCACGACGACGATCAGGGCATCGGTGTGCTGGCCGCGATCAAGCAGGCCAATCGCGCGAGTGAATTCGTGATGGTCGGCGGCGGCGGTTCGACACAGGCGATGAAGGAGATCCAGACCGGGAACTCGCCGTTGCAGGCGACGGTGCTCTACAGCCCGGCCATGGCCTCCTCGGCGGTCACGCTGGCGCGGCTGCTCGGGCAGCGCAAAGCGCTCGGCGATCTCGCCGAACACGATGTGCCCGCGAAGATCACGACCTACTCCGCGGTGGTCACCAAGGACAACGTGGACCAGTACCTGGCCAACGGCTACTGACGCCGCAATCGAACGGAGCCCGATGACTTCGACACAGCGCCCGACTTCGACACCGCGCTCGACTACGACACCGCGACGCACCCTGGGCATCGGCCTGGTCGGACACGCCTTCATGGGCCGCGCCCACTCGCACGCCTGGCGCAGTGCGGACGCGTTCTTCGAACTGCCACGGCGACCGGTGCTTTCGGTGCTGGCGGGGCGTGATCTCGCCCGCGCCACAGCCGCCGCAGACCAACTCGGCTGGGCGCACGCGGTGGGGGACTGGCGGCAACTGCTGGAGCGCGACGATGTCGACCTCATCGATATCTGCACGCCGGGTGACAGTCACGCCGAGATCGCCATCGCCGCACTGCGCGCGGGCAAGCATGTGCTCTGCGAGAAGCCACTCGCGAACACGGTCGCCGAAGCCGAGGCGATGGCTGCCGCGGCCGCCGCGGCCGCCCGCGACGGCGTCCGTTCGATGGTCGGCTTCAGCTATCGCCGGGTGCCCGCGCTGGCGCTGGCCCGGAACCTGGTGGCGCAGGGGCGGATCGGCACCATCCGGCACGTGCGGGCGCAGTATCTCCAGGACTGGCTCGCCGATCCGGCGGCCCCGCTGAGCTGGCGGCTCGAGCGCGCCCGCGCCGGGTCGGGCGCGCTCGGGGATATCGGCGCGCACATCATCGACGCCACCCGGTTCGTCACGGGGGAGGCACTGACCGGTGTCTGCGCGCTGCTGGACACCTTCGTCACCGAACGCCCGCTCCCGGACCGGCCGGGCAGTGGACCGGTCACCGTCGACGACGCGGCACTGTTCCTGGGGCGGCTGTCCGGTGGTGGGCTCGCCTCGTTCGAGGCGACCCGGATGGCCGCCGGGCGGAAGAACGCATTACGCCTGGAGCTCAACGGAACTCGCGGCAGCCTGGTCTTCGACCTGGAATCGATGAACGAGCTGTGGTTCCACGACCACACCGAAGAGCCGGAGCTGGCCGGCTTCCGGCGCATCCTGGTGACCGAACCCCGGCACCCCTACGCCGGGGCCTGGTGGCCGCCGGGGCACGGGCTCGGCTACGACCACACCTTCACCAACGAGGTCGCCGATCTGGTCGTCGCGATCGCGGCGGACAAGGACCCCGAACCCACCTTCGCCGACGGCCTGGCCGTACAGCGGGTACTGGCGGCGGTCGAGGCGAGCGCGGCCGACGCGGGCCGCTGGACTGCTATCGGAGGAGCGCAACCATGAGACCTGTCACGCTGTTCACCGGCCAGTGGGCTGATCTGCCGTTCGAGGAAGTCTGCGCACTGGCCGCGGGCTGGGGTTACGAAGGACTCGAAATCGCTTGTTCCGGAGACCATTTCGAAGTGGACAGGGCGCTGGCCGAGCCGAACTACGTTGCGGAGAAGCGCAAGACGCTCGAACGCCACGGCCTGCAGGTCTTCGCGTTGTCCAATCACCTGGTCGGGCAGGCGGTTTGTGATCATCCGATCGACGAGCGACATCGCGCGATCGTCCCGGCCCGCGTCTGGGGTGACGGCGAACCGGAAGGCGTACGCCGCCGGGCCGGGGCGGAGCTGGCCGATACCGCAAGGGCGGCAGCGCAACTCGGCGTGCGGACGGTGGTCGGCTTCACCGGCTCCAGTATCTGGCACACGGTGGCGATGTTCCCACCGGTGTCGCAGGAGACCGTGGAGCGCGGCTACCAGGATTTCGCGGATCGCTGGAACCCGATCCTCGATGTGTTCGACGCCGAAGGTGTCCGCTTCGCGCACGAGGTGCATCCGAGCGAGATCGCCTACGACTACTGGACCACCTCGCGGGCACTGGCCGCCGTCGGCAACCGACCGGCTTTCGGATTGAACTGGGACCCTTCGCATTTCCTCTGGCAGGACCTGGATCCGGTCACGTTCATCCTCGATTTCGCCGACCGGATCTACCACGTCGACTGCAAGGACACCAAGCTGCGCTGCGGTGACGGCCGCCGCGGCCGCCTGTCCTCGCATCTGCCCTGGGGCGATCTGCGGCGCGGCTGGGATTTCGTGTCCACCGGCCGCGGCGACGTGCCGTGGGAGGACTGCTTCCGCGCGCTCAATGCCATCGGTTACGACGGACCGATCTCGATCGAGTGGGAAGACGCCGGGATGGACCGGCTGGCGGGCGCGCCCGAAGCCCTGGCCTTCATCCGCGGATACAACGCGATCACACCGCCGACCGCCGCGTTCGACGCGGCGTTCGGCCACGAGCATGACTAATGAGGGGTGCAGCGGACGCCGCCGATCGCGGCGTCCGCTGCGTTTTCGATGACCAGGTCGAGTTCGTCGCGGGTGTGTTGCAGGTCGGCGATCTGCCGCTCGATCCGATCGCGTTCGGCGACGAGGTGTTCGACCAGTTCCGGGGTCGACTCACCCGTTGCCATGCACGGCAGGATATACAGGATGGACTTGCTCGACAGTCCCGCGCCGTAGAGCCGTTGGATCATTTCGACGCGGCGGATCGCGGCCTCGGCGTAGACGCGCTGTCCGCTGGGGGTGCGTTCCGCGGCGAGCAGCCGGTGTTCCTCGTAGTAGCGCAGCGCGCGCACGCTGACGCCCGTTTTCGCGGCGAGTTCGCCGATCCGCATGTCCGCTCCTGGTGATCTGCCTCACGTCAACTTGCCTCTGACGTCAACGTCAGCTTTTAGCGTAGTGCGCAGGGTTCGAAACCGCCACCAGCGCAAAGGAAATGACTGTGACCAGCTTGTTCGATAGTTTTCGGCTCGGCAATCTGCGGTTGCCGAATCGGGTGGTGATGGCGCCGATGTCGCGCATGCGGGGCGGCGCCGACGGCTCGGCGATCGCCTCGAACGCGATCTACTACGCGCAGCGCGCCACCGCGGGGCTGATCGTCTCGGAGGGAATTCCGCCCAGTCGGCAGGGGCAGTCGAATCCGGGTGTCCCGGCCCTGATCACCGACGCGCAGGCCGCGTCGTGGCGGCCGGTGACCGAGGCCGTACACGCCAATGGCGGGCGCATCTTCGCCCAGCTCATGCACGGCGGCCGGGTCGGGCAGCCCGACACCTCGGGGTACCAGCCCGTCGGGCCGTCGGCGGTCCGGCTGCGCGCCGACGTGTTCACCCCGAGCGGTATGCAGCCCGCGGCGACGCCGCGGGCGCTGTCGCTCGCCGAAATACCCGGCGAGGCAAAGGTTTACGCGGATGCCGCCCGGCGCGCGATCGACGCCGGATTCGACGGCGTCGAGTTGCACGGCGCGAACGGTTATCTGATCCAGCAGTTCCTGTCTTCGAACGCGAACCAGCGCACCGATGCCTACGGCGGATCCATCAGCGGCCGAATCCGATTCGCCGTCGAGGCGGTGTCCGCGACCGTGGACGCCGTCGGTGCGGACCGCGTCGGCATCCGTCTCTCGCCGGGCGGCACGGTCTGGGACATGGTCGAAGACGAGGTGCCGGAACTGTACGGCGCGTTGCTCACCGAGCTCGCCCGCCTCGATCTCGCCTTCATCGATGTGCTGGCCACCGTGGACGAGCAGTTGCTGATCGACCTGCGCAAAGCGTGGCCGAAAGCGTTCATTCTCAATCCGGGCGGGCAGATCGCGCCGAGTCCCTCGGACCGAGCCGCGGGCGAGCACTGGCTCGCCCAGGGCGCGGATCTGATCGGTTACGGCCGCGCCTACATCGCCAATCCCGATCTGGTGGAACGCTTCCGGACCGGCGTGCCGATACGCGCCCACGACCGCGACACCTGGTACACGAACACCGATGCCGGATACATCGACTATCCGAGCTACCAGTACTGAAAGCTGTTCTACCGCAATCGGCTACCCGAGGACGAGGGGTAGCTTCGCGGCCAGCTCACCGAGTTCGGCCCGCTCCGCCTCGGTCGCGGCGCGTCGTCCGGTGCCGACGAGGAGTGCGTCGGTGTCGGTGAACGACGCGGGGAAGGCGGTTCCGGCGATCTGCTCGAGCATGTCGCGGGTGCGGGCGAGTCCTTCGGCAGGTGGGGGCGTCGCGTCCGGGAGATCGGCGATGAGGTCGAGGTGGTGCAGGGTCCATTCGAGGACGTAGGCGTCGAGGTAGTCGCCGGTGGTGAGCACCTGGCCCTGGGTGCTGATCAGCTGTTTCGGGTCGGCGAGGTCGGCGGCGCGGCCTGCGGCGGAGCCGACGTCGTCGAGGTGCAGCCAGAGCAGCTGCGGCTTCTCGTAGGCGGCGGCCAACCGGACGATCAGCGCGTCCAGCGGGTCGTCGCCGGTCGGCGGGGTCTCGGCGACGGCCCAGTAGGTCACCGCGTCGCGGGTCGGCTCACCGTCGGCGGGCGTCACCAAGGTGATCAGCACGTCTTGTGCGTCGATGATCAAGTGGCACACCAGGTCTCGCACCAACCACCCGGTGCAGCCGGAGGGCCTGGCGAAGTCTTCGTCTCGGAGTTCGGCCACCGCCGAGCGCAACGCCGTCCATGTGCGGGAGAAGAGGTCCACATCGGCACGGTAGTGCGTTCTGCCATGGCGGACAAGCGCATTCGGCGCGGCGACCCGCGCACACGGCCGCATTGTTCGGGCAGTGGCCGGCGTACTGGTTGACCCGGTACGGCGGCGAGGTGACGGTGGTGGAGAGGGGGCGCGCCTGCACGACTCGATGGCCGTTCCGGAATACGGCGACCTCCGCTGCGGCCCGTCTGACCCTGGCCTGTTTCGCGTGGATGCGGTGTGATCATCGCGTCGGTACCGCGCTGACGCCGGTCCGCGCGCGACGATAGGGGCCACCCGTAGCGAGGAGCAGGCCATGACCACCGAGTCACCAGGTGCAGTGCAGACCCTCCCGCCGCAGCGGCTGCCCAGCACGCGGCTCGCGGTGGTGGTCGGCGCGCTCGGCGTCGTATTCGGCGATATCGGCACCAGCCCGATCTACACGCTGCAGACCGTGTTCGATCCCGGCGATCCGCATCCGGTGCCGCTCAGCGCGGACAACATCTACGGCATCGTCTCGCTGATCTTCTGGTCGGTGATGCTGATCGTCACGCTCACCTACGTGACGCTGATCCTGCGCATCGACAACGACGGCGAGGGCGGGATCATGGCGCTGATCACGCTGCTGCGCCGGATGGGCGGTGCCCGCAGCCGGGGTACCGCCGTGCTGGCGGGGGTCGGCATCTTCGGTGCCGCACTGTTTTTCGGCGACAGCATGATCACCCCCGCGATCTCGGTGCTGTCCGCCGTGGAAGGCGTGAAGGTGGTCCAGCCGGAGTTGGCGGAGCTGGTCGTGCCGATCACGGTGGTGATCATCGTGGTGCTGTTCACGGTGCAGCGGCGCGGCACCGCCGCGGTCGGCCGGCTGTTCGGGCCCGTGATGATCGTCTGGTTCGGCGCGATCGGGGCCTGCGGTATCGGCGGCATCGCCGGGCATCCGGAAATTCTGAAAGCGTTGTCGCCGACCTACGCACTGGGCTTCATGGCCGGACATTTCGGCATCGCTTTCTTTGCCTTGGCGGCGGTGGTGCTGGCGGTCACCGGTGCGGAGGCGCTGTACGCGGATATGGGCCATTTCGGCCGCAAGGCGATCACGCACGGCTGGCTCGGTCTGGTGCTGCCCGCGTGCACACTGAGCTATCTCGGGCAGGGCGCGTTGCTGCTCGGCGACGAAACCGCGGTGGGCAGCCCGTTCTTTCTGCTGGCACCGGGCTGGGCGCGGCTGCCGATGGTGCTGATCGCGACGGCGGCGACGGTGATCGCCTCGCAGGCGGTGATCACCGGCGCCTATTCGGTGGCGTCGCAAGCGGCGCAGCTCGGCTATCTGCCGCGGTTGCGGGTGACGCACACCTCGGAGTCGACCATCGGGCAGATCTATGTGCCGTGGATCAATTGGGTCCTGATGGTTTCGGTGATCACCTTGGTGCTGGCCTTCCGCAGTTCGGCCGCGCTGGCCTACGCGTTCGGTATGGCGGTGACCGGGACGATCACGATCGCGACGCTGCTGTTCTTCTACATGGTGCGGGTGAAATGGCAGGCCCCGCTGTGGCTCGTGCTGCTCGGCGCCGTCCCGCTGCTGCTCGTCGACCTGATGTTCTTCGCGGCGAATCTGACCAAGTTGGTGCACGGTGCGTGGTTGCCGCTGTTGATCGCGCTCACCGCGTTCACCGTGATGACCACCTGGGCGCGCGGGCGGGTGGTCGTCACCAGGGCGCGCGAGGAGAAGGAGGGCTCGCTGCGCGCCTTCATCGAGGAACTGCGCGATCGGCGCCCGCCGCTGCGCCGCGTCCCGGGCACCGCGGTGTTCTTGAACCGCGGCAAACAGACCACGCCGCTGGCGATGCGCGCCAATGTGGAACACAACCACGTGCTGCACGAGCACGTGGTGATCCTCTCGATCGAGACCGAGCCGGTGCCGCGCGTCCCGGACGTCGCCCGCACCGAAGTCGACGCGCTGGGTTACGGCGACGACGGAATCATCCATGTGACAGCGCGTTTCGGCTATATGGAGACGCCGAACATCCCGCACACCCTGCGGCTGCTCGATCCCGCGTCCACCGAAGGGCAGCTCTCGGTCGACGGCGCCTCGTACTTCCTGTCGAAGATCGAACTGAAGCGCGGCCCGGCGCCGACCATGGCGACCTGGCGCAAACATCTGTTCATCGCCACGTCCTACATCACCGCCGACGCCGCGGAGTATTTCGGCCTGCCCGGCGAGCGCACCGTGATCATGGGCTCCCGCGTCGAGGTGTAGCTCAGGTCGGCGCGCCCAGCGCGCGCAACAGCAGGGTGGGTCAGCCAGGCCAGCAATCCGTCCAGGGTTTTCCGCAGGTCACCGCGCAGCGAGCCGGTGTCCGCGACGGCCGCGCGGGACGCGCTGAACTCGGCGAGCACCGCGAGCGCCATCTCCAGCTTGGACGGCCAGCGGCGGTACAGCGCGCTTTTGCCGACGCCTGCTCGCTTCGCCACCGCTTCCATCGACATCCTGGCGAAACCCTGTTCGGCGAGTTCGTCCAGCACGGCTTCGGTGATCGACTTGGTGATCTCCGGCTGCAGGACGGCGGCGCCGGTCGGGATGCGACTTCGTGCGCAACGCGCTGCCAGGTCATTCGTCGGTTCCGGGGGCGGCGCGATAACTTGGTCCGGTGATCAGAAATTCGGTACCCACGACGGCGGGAGCATGGCGGGCGGGTGACGGCACGGCGGTGTCGTTGCGGGAGGCGACAGTGGCGTGGGCCTTGGCCGCGCACGCGGAACTTTCCGAAATCGCCACGGGGTATGGGCATTTCATCACCGTGAACGAATTGGCCGAGCGGGTGCAGGAGGCGTCCGGGGTGCACACCGCGGCCCCGACCCGCACCTGGATGGACGCGATCCTGCGCAAGATCGCCCGGCGCTGCCACAAAGCGGGCGAGCCGCCGCTCACCGCGCTGTGCGTGCGCCGCAACCACACCGTCGGCGACACCTACAAGTACGTGCTCGAACTCGCGGGCCTGCCGATCCCGAACGATCTGGAGACGCACGCCGCGTACGCCCGGTGGCAGTGTTACGAATTCCACGGCGCGGCCATGCCCGCGGAGATGGGCGTGCCGCCGCTCACGCCGAAAGTGGCGGGCCGCCGCTCGGTGAGCACCGCCGTGCAAACAGAGGTCAAGCCGCAGCCGACACGTCCCGCGGTCTGCGCGCAGTGCTTCATCCAGCTGCCGGCCAGCGGGGCCTGCGAATACTGCGTATAGCGCAGCCGGGTCCGGGGCTACCGGACCCGACTGCGGGTGGGGACCAGGGAACGGCTACGACACGGCGCCGATGAAACCGCCGATGGCGGCACCGATGGCGCAGCCGATGATCGCGCCGACCAGGAAGAACCAGATCCCGATCAGGATGCCGACCACACAGCCGACGACCGCGCCGGCCAGGATGGCGCCACCGCCGCCGACGGTGTGCATGAACGGCAGATCCTGGGAGCTGGCCGCGACCGGGGCAGGCCCGCCCACCGGGGTCAGGGTCAACGCGGTGTCACTGGCCAAAGCCGGTGTGACGGAAAGGGTTCGGCCCGCGTCCACGCGCAAGGTCGTCGGAATCGCGCCGACCACGGCGCCGTCGTCGGCGAGCACCTGGACCGCGTCCGGCGTCAGGACGAACCGGCCCGACGCCAGGGTGACCGTGGCCGAGGAATGATCGGCGGCGAGTGTCGTCGTATAGCCGATCGGGCCGTCCACCGCGCTGACGCTGATATCGGCCAATTCCGCTTCGCCGTGGGCCGTCGCCATGGTGATTCCGGTGGCCGCGATGGCGAATACTGCGGTCGCCACCAATTTCTTGATAAACATGGGTCTTTCCAATCCGTGCGGGTTTCCTTTGACGTTCCCCCGACAAACGGCACCGGACGTAGCATCATGATGCGCGCGCCGCTCGCGGCGTGTCCATACGGTGTTTTGCCTGTTCGAACCGGGTTCTCGGTCTGGTTTTCGCCCCTCGGATTGGGGGTTGGAATTGTGTTATTCCGGTTGTTCGGCCGGGCACGGGTCGTCGGAATACGGCAGCCCGAGCGCTTTGTGCACCAAATAGGCGACTGCGGGCGAGTTCGGCAGAATGCCGTGGTGATAGGTGTCGGTGGGACACACGTCCTGTACCCAGACATTGTCGACGGTGGCGCCGACTCCGGCGCGCAGGAAGGTCGCTTCCGGCGGGGTGACCACGTGGTCGACCCGGGTCGCGATCGCGGTGTAGTGGATGCCGGGCTCGGTGTCGCCCGCGGCGTTCAGTGTGCGCAGGAATTCGCTGCTCGCCAGCTGCTGGGCGGCGGCGGTGCCGAGCACCCTGGCGATCATGCTGTCCGACATCACGGAGGCGCTGCCGGTGGGTAGGAGATAGCCGAGCCCGTCCGCGGTGGTGCCGTGATGGGTGGCGGCGATGGTGACGAGATGGTCGACCTTGTTCCGGGCGGGGTCGGCGCGCTCCGCACCGCCCTCGAAGCGAAGGTACTGCCGCGCCAGCGGGCCACCCTGCGAATGAGCGACGATATCCACCCGCGCCGCGCCCGTGGCGGCGCGTACCCGGGCGACGAACGCGGCGAACTCCTTGGCCGAGGTACGAATATCGGCGGTGCCGAACACACCGGGCACCGCGCCGCGCATGCTGGTGGGCGCGTGCCCGTAATTGAGCGAGAACACGCACACGCCATGTGCTTTCAGCTGCGGTGCGAGCGTGTCCCAGGCGCTCTGGTTGTCCCACGTGCCGTGCACGAGCAGCACGGGTTGCGGGTAGGCCGCCGCGGGCACGCAGGTCCAGTCGTTGGCGCCGGTGGGCGGTGTGGTCCAGTCCGCGCCGGTTTCGGCGGCCGCGGGTGCGGCGGCGGGCAGCACCGCGACGGCCACGGCAAGTGCGACAACACCCCAGCGACACCGACGGGCAGCCATCGAGGCACGGTTCCTTTCGCCGATACAACAGGTCTGCTCAGCAGATCGGCTGCCTCGATGCCAAGTCCGTCATCAGATGTCGGGCCACAAACCATTCGGCGCGGGCCAATAGAACCATTGCGGTGCTGCGGTGGCAAACATGTCGTCCGGAGTGGCGGGCGAAATGTTTCCGGCGGCCGGTGCGTCAATGTCTTTCTGCCCGGAACGGATTCACGCTTCGAGCGGTGGCTTGTCGGCGATTTTCGATACGCGCGGACAGTTTGCTGCCTACTCTCACGAGGCTTGTAGTACGAACGCCTGGAGTCTCCGCAATGACGATGCCCCCACCCACCGCAGACAGCCGGGCCGGTCAAGCCCCGCACGGTTCCCCCATCGACACCGACGGCCCCCGGGTGTCGTTGTATTCACCGGAGTTCGCTGCGGATCCGCACGGCGCCTATCGGCGGATGCGCGAACGGTACGGATCTCTGGTGCCGGTGGATCTGGCCGAGGGCGTACCCGCCACCTTGGTGATCGGGTATTACACCGCGGTACGAATCTTCAACGACCCGGACCATTTTCCGGCCGACCCGCGTGCGTGGCAGCAGAACATTCCGTCCGATTGCCCGGTATTGCCGATGATGCAGTGGCGACCGAATGCGTTGCGCAGCGCGGGCGCCGAGCACGCGCGCTATCGCCAGGTGAATACGGCGGGCCTGGACAAGGTCGACCAATACGGCCTGCACGACACGGTGGCCGAGATCGCGATACCGCTGATCAACGCGTTCTGCGCGGACGGATCGGCGGACCTGGTGCGCCAGTATGCTTTTCCACTCGCCTTCGCGGTATTGAACGCGCTGCTCGGCTGTCCGGCCGAAATCGCGCAGCAGGCCGCGACCGGAATGGCCGCGATCTTCGAAGGGGTCGACGCCGACCAGGGGAACAAGATGCTCGTCGCGGCGCTGCTGGAATTGGCGCAGCGCAAGCGGACCGCGCCCGGCGACGACGTGACCACCCGGATGTTGCAGCATCCCGCCGAGTTGACCGATACAGAAATGGTGCACCAGTTGGCGACGCTGTACGGCGCGGGTATCGAGCCGCAGCAGAATCTGATCGTCAACACCCTGCTGCTGATACTCACCGACGAGCGATTCGGCGGCAGCGTGCTGGGCGGCAGCCTGTCCACCCGCGACGCGCTGGACGAGGTGCTGTTCAACGATCCCCCGATGGCGAATTTCTGCATCAGTTTTCCGCGGCAGCCGATCCTGATCGACGACATCTGGTTACCCGCGCACCAACCGGTGGTGATCAGCATGGCCGCCTGCAACACCGATCCCGCGATCGCCGCGAATCAGTACGCGGGCAACCGGTCCCACCTGGCGTGGGGCACCGGGCCGCACGTGTGCCCGGCCAGCTCGCTGGCCTATCTGATCGCCCAGGATGCGATCGATCAACTCTTGGACGCGCTGCCCGAGATCGGCCTCGCGGTCGCGCCGAGCGAGCTGGTCTGGCGACCGGGGCCGTTCCACCGCGCGGTGACCGCGTTGCCGGTCACCTTTCCCGCCGCGCCGCCGCTGCCGTTGCCGTGAAACGCGAACCGGCCGACGGTTTCTCGAAGAACCGTCGGCCGGTGGTGTACTCCCGGATCAACGGGAGCGCGCTGCCCGGGCTGAGTCGGGTGTTACAGCCCTGGGCGGGGCGATCGCAGTGCGCGATCTAGTTGAGGTGCGTCGCGCCGTCGAGTGCGGCCAGCATGGCCGGGGTGTCGACATAGTTGTCGAAGCCGACGACGCGACCCTCCCGCAGGTGCCAGACATGGATGTTGGGGACGTCGAAGGCGACGTCACCACCGGTGGTCTTGCCGACCCCGCGGCCCATCATGACCACGTCGTCGCCGGCCGCGAAGATGCTCTGCGGCACTACGTTCGCGTCGATATGCGCCAGCATCGTCCCGAAATACGTATTGGCGCCTTCGTGCCCGACATGCCGTCCGCCCCACGGCAACTGCGCGGCCTCCTTGATCTCGATATCGGGGTCGAAAAGTCGCTCGATGACCGAAAAGTCGCGCGCGCCGAACGCGTGGTACACCTGGGTGACTAATTCGAGATTGATCTGGGACACTGAAAGAGCTCCTCGTGGGGCGAAACGTGTTGAACACCAACATCCTTGCGCCCGTCCGGGCGCGTCGCCACACGAGGAAGGCTGCATTTTGGCAACGGAATTCCGGGGCCGCCACCGCGATTGCGCCGGTCGCGAAAATGAGGCGCGCCCCCGAACTCGGTGCTGGTAGGAATGCAGCCATGTCCAACGACCTGAGTCTGTTCGCCGGGACCGACCTCGCCGCCCGCATCGAGCGCGCCGAGCGGTCGTTGATGGCCGAGGGCGCGCAGGGTGCTGCGCGCCGCGATCCGCGCGAGCGGGTGCTGCGGCAACCGATCGGCAGCGGTCTCGCCGTGTGGGCGGGCGCGTATTCACCGCTGGACAAGGTGGTCGGCGTCGGCATGGGCGACGAGTTCGACGACGCGGCGCTCGAGGCGGTGGAAAAGGCCTACGCCGAACGCGGCGCGCCGGTGCAGTTCGAGGTGTCGACCCTGGCCGATCCCGGTGTCGTAGACCGCCTCACCCGGCGCGGCTATGTGCTGACCGGCTTCGAGAACGTGCTCGGCCTGCCGCTCGCCCCGGGGCGAGCGGCGCAACCGGCCGACGGTGTCGAGGTGCGCGCGGTCGCGCCGGACGAATTCGATCGCTGGCTGGACATCTTCATCGACGGGTTCGCCGTGCCGGATACCCAGGGCGCCGGCTCCGACGAAGCGTTCCCGCGCGAGGTGCTCGCGCACGCGATGCGCGATATGGCCGGGGCGAGCGGCTTTTCCGGTTCGATCGCGTGGCTCGACGGCGCTGCGGCCGGTGCCGCGAGCCTGCGCCTGCACGACGGCGTCGCCCAACTCTGCGGTGCCGCGACCCTGCCCGAGTTCCGGCGGCGTGGGGTGCAGGCCTCGCTGCTGTCGACGCGATTGGCCGCCGCGGCCGCGGCGGGCTGCGATCTCGCGGTGGTCACCACGCTGCCCGGCTCGAAGTCGCAGCAGAACGTGCAACGGATGGGCTTCCAACTCCTTTACGCCCGTGCGATTCTCGTCGACTCGGCGTCGGCGCAGCGTTGATCCGGCGGCGCGAAAACGGCTGCGCGGTGCCGGTGCGATGCGCGTACTCCTAGCGGATGAGCCGGGCCGTCGTCATCGGCGGTAAGGAGGACTGCCGGGCGCGGAAACCTCCGTCCTCCGGGGTACGCCGATCCGGTCGCGCGGCCGATGCGGCACAGCCCCTCGCGGCGACAGGATTCCGGTGACGCTGCCATCCAGCCGGAGGTTTTCGAGATGACGAATGTGCTGCGCAGCGGCCGCTACATTGCGGCCACCGTGGACGAATTGCGGCAGCACACGGCCGCGGACAAGGCGGCGGGCGTGGTCAGCCAGCGGGCGTTGTTTCCGCGCCGCGGGCGCATCGAGCTCGACGAGGACGTGCTCGTCCTCGCGGATTGGAGTGATAACGGGGACCTGCTGCTGTCGCGGGCGGCGATCGTTTCGCTGCGCCGGGAGTTCACCGCGCTCTACGGCCGAGTGATGGGCGGGCTGCTCAACTCGGGCAAGCCGCTGATCTTGAAGACGACGACGGCCGGCGAGATCTACGTGCTGATCGATCGTCGCGAATTCGCCGAGTTCACCGACAACCGGCAGTGGGCCGACGCGATCGCCCAGTGGCAGGACTGCTGAGCCGAGACCGGCACCGCCGGCGGGTCGGCGTGCCATCCGCGCAGGTGCGGGCCGTCATGGGTTAATGATCGAATGGTCATTCGGTGGATCATGACGGCGCTGGCCGCGGGGGTGGCCGGGTTGCTGACGCTGTTCGCGTACGTGATCATCGCCGTGCGGATTCCCGCGCCCTTCGTGGCGCTGACGCACGTGGTGAGCGACTATGGCCTGTATCTGATCCCGCTGGGCGTCGCCGGGTTCGTGCTGTCGCTGATCGCCTTCGCGCCGCGCAGCCGCACCGGTGTGCGCCGCGCGGCGGCGGTGACCGGCCTGGTCTGCCTGCTCGGCGTGGTGGCCTCGGGCTTTCCGCTGGCGGCATCGTGGGGGACCGCGGTGCGCCACGACGCGAAACTGTCTTTCGGCGAATACTTCACCGGGGGCGCGAACGTCGGCGCACCCGTGGCCGAACTGAGCACCGTCTTCCACACCATCGATGGCCAGGATCTGAAACTCGACGTGAAGCTGCCCGCCGGGACACCATCGCGACCGCGGCCCGCCGTGGTCTGGGTGCATGGTGGCGGCTGGGCGCACGGCGATCGCGGCGAGGCGCCGAAATGGCACCGGTGGCTCAACGACAAGGGTTACGCCGTCTTCGCCATCGACTACCGGCTGGCACCGCCGGCTACCTGGAATCAGGCGCCCGCGGATGTGAAGTGCGCCGTGGGCTGGGTCAAACAGCAGGCGCAGACCTACGGCATCGACCCGCAGCGCGTCATGATCGCGGGCGGCTCGGCGGGCGGCAACCTGGCATTGATGGGCGCCTACGCCGACGACCGGGTGCCGCCCAGCTGTGCGGTGACCGACACCGCGGTCAAGGCGGTCGCGGTCTTCTACCCTATTCCGGATCTGGTGGAGGCGTGGCGGGACAGCGGGCTGCCCGCGCGGATGCACACCTTCCTCGAGAACTACATCGGCGGCAGCCCGGAGCAATTTCCGGATCGGTACAAGGCGGCCTCGCCCGTCACCTACGTGCGGCCCAATGTGCCGCCGACGCTGATCATGCACGGCACCAGGGATCACGTTGCGCCGTACCGGGGCTCGGCCGAACTGGCCGAGCGGTTGCGCCGGGTCGGCGTCGAAAATCGTTTGATCGCAGTGCCTTATGGCGAGCACATCTTCGATTTCAGCTGGGGAGATTGGGGTTCGCAGATTTCCCGGCACACCTTCGCCGTTTTCCTGGGCGACCATTTCCCGGCACCCTGAGCGCACGCGTCCGGAATTAGCCGACGCGGGTGGGGAATTGGTGTCGGCGGGTTGAACATCGAAGCGTGTGTCCACATGCCGGGAAGTGCCCCCGGTCACCATTGTGCGTCGCAGTGACGGACGTTACTGTAACCCCTCGTTGAGGGGAACGAAGTAGTTCCCCACTGTGGGAGGGTTCGCGAAGGATGATCAGACGCCGACGTCCGATGAGGTTCCTGGCTGCCATCGTCACCGCCGGCACGGTGATCGCGGGGGTGGCCGTCTCGCTCACCTCCGGGCCGGCGGCCGCGGGCAGCGATTCGCTCGACGCGCAATTCATCGCGACCCATCAAGGCCCGCAACAATATCCGAACGTCTATATCGACTGGGACGTGCCGATCACCATGAGCGACGGCACCGTGCTGAAAGGCAATGTGTACCGGCCCGCGGACGCATCGGGGCAACCGGTGGCCGAGCCGATGCCGACCATTGTCAATCTCACGCCGTACACGAAACTCATTGCGAATATCGCGGATTCGGCGCTGGCGGTGCCGGGACTCGGCGAACCGCTGCTGCGTATTCTGCAGGGTTTCGACCTTTCGGCCTACGGCATGAGCGGTCTCAGCGACCTCATGCGGGCGTTGCCCGGCGGTGCCGCGCGGACGTTCGGCGTCGACCGCAAACTCGTGCAGAGCGGCTACACCCAGGTGGTCGTCGACGTGCGCGGGACCGGCTTCTCCCAGGGCATGTGGCAGGTCTTCGGTGATCGGGAACAGCAGGACGGTGCCGAGGTCGTGGACTGGGCAGCGGCCCAGCCGTGGTCCAACGGCAAGATCGGCATGAGCGGCATCTCGTACTCCGCGATCAACCAATTGCACACGGCCGAACGGCAACCGGCGGCCCTGCGCGCGATCTTCCCGATCGTGCCCGGCAGCGACCTCATCCGCGATGTCGCCGCGCCCGGTGGGGCGCTCGGCATCGGGTTCATCCCCGAATGGCTGCTCGCGGTCGACGGCACCAAGCTGATCCCCGACCTGGTCTCCATCATCGGCGGCAAGTTCGACTGGACCTGGCTGGCCGATCGGGTCCGCGACCCGTTCACCTTCTTCAACCTCATCATCGAAGCGCTGGCGACACCGAGCATCGATCAGATCAAGCCGGAGATGCGGGCCATCCTCGACGAGGACAGTCCGCTGCGCACCGCCTGGATCGGGCACCCGGAGCGGATCACCGTGCCGACCTTCGTCTACGGCGGCTGGCACGACATCTTCACCTACTCCTCGCCGCGCATCTTCAATGCGGTGAACGTGCCGGACGACCAGAAGAAGCTCGTCATGGGGGACACCTACCACGTGACCACCGGTGCGGGCCTCGGCCTTCCGGGTGCGCCGCCGGCGTTGGACGTGCTGCAGCGGGCCTGGTTCGACAAGTGGCTCAAGGGCATCGACAACGGCATCGACGGATACGACCAGGTGCACCTGTGGCAGCAGGGCGGCGGGTGGACCACCGCACCGTCGTTCCCGCGTCCCGGAATGGATTACCGCCGGATGTATCTGGACGCGGCATCCTCGGGCACCGCGCCCGGCAGCGCCTACGACGGCAGTCTCACGGCCGCACCGGGCGGACCCGCGCGCGTGACCATCGCGCCCGGCCTGTCCACCCTGTGCTCCCGCGACGCGGCGCACGGCACGGCGGGCATCATCGCGGCCTTCGACATCTGCACGAAAGACGCGCGGATCAGCGAGACGAACGCGCTGACGTTCACGACCGCGCCCGTGCGCCAGGCGACGCAGATCTCCGGCCCGATCGCCGTGCACCTCAACACGGTGCTCGACGCCACCGACGGCTACTGGACCGTGACGGTGAACGACGTTGCGCCCGACGGCCGTTCGACGGTGTGGAGCACCGGTCAGCGCACCGCGTCGTTGCGCGCGGTGGACGACGCGAAATCCACCCGCTCACCCAACGGCGACTACACCGACCCGTACCCGATCCTCACCCTGGACAGCCGCCGGCCGATCGTGCCCGGGCAACCGACCGTGGTCGACCTCGGCGTCTTCGCCACCGACGGTGTGCTGCAACCGGGGCATCGGCTGCGCGTCGACGTGTTCGCGGGCAACTTCCCGAGCAGTATTCCGTTGCGCCCGTTGCTCAACGAGAGCGAACTGAAGCCGCAGCACCTGCAGCTCGACCCGAACGAGCCCAGCTGGGTGAACATTCCGGTGTCGGGCGACACCGGCTGGTGAGTGTGCTCAGCCGGATCCCAGCAGCGCCAAGGCCGCTCGGTTCAGGATTGGCGCCAGCGCGGGGAGCGCCTGCGGGCCGAATTCGATGAGGGTGGCGCGCACCCGATCGTCGATGCCGCCGGTCAGCACGTCGACCAGCTGCGGGTCGGGCGCGGTCGCGAGATCGCCGTCGCGCACGCCGATCCGCGCCGCGGCGAGCATGCGGTGGGCGAACATCCGCTGCACGCCCGCCCGGTGCGCGGTGAGTCCCGGGCCGGCGGCCAGGGTTTCGACATGCAACGCACGGGCTGCCGCGGGCTCGGCCGCGAGGAAGTCGAGGTAGGCGGTCAGGGTGCTACGCACCAGGTCGCGGAAGCCGCGGGCGCCGGACTCGGCGACCACCCGGTCGAGTTCGCGCGCGACCACCTCGACGACGAAATCGAATGCGGCGGTGAAGCATTCCTCTTTGCTGTCGAACAGGCCGTAGAACGTGCGCCGGGCCACCTTGGCGCGGCGCACGATATCGGCGATCGTGGTCGGCCCGTAGCCCTGTTCCGCGATCGCCTCCAACGCCGCGATGCACAACCGATCCCGCTGCGAGGTGACCACCTCGTCGCGGCTCAGCCGGTGCGGGCCGCGCGGTAGTCGATCGGGAACAGCGCTGGTCAGGACAGTCATAGTGGGTCAATTCTGCCACGGTGGCCGGAGGCGCAGCTATTTTCCGGCGGTGTGCGCGCTGACCAGGGAGCGGCCGCCGGGGTGGCGGCCGCGCCAGATCCAGAACACCGCGCACGCGACGAATGCCCAGCCCGCGAGCACCAGGAACGGGAAAAGGTGCTGGTGTGCACGGAAATACACCGCGGTGTGCTGGGCGTTCACCGAGGCGCCGGGCGGCAGCCAGCGGCCGATATGGCCGAGCAGCGACGGCAGCAGCGGCCAGGAGACCGCGCCGCCGGAGGACGGATTGCCGAGCAGCACCATCAGACCCCAGGTCGGCAGGATCGCCCAGCGGCCGACCAGGGTGTTGAACATGGTGAACACCATCCCGGAGGTGAACATCGTCAACGAGAGAATGCCGCAGGACTCCAGGAACGGCAGCCGGACCGCGCCGAGCACCCAGTCCACGATCGCCGCGATGGCGAAGCCGCCGACGAGCGAGTAGGCCGCGGTGAAGCCGATCCGTTCAGCGGGGGTGAGCGCGGCGGCGTGCACGCTGAACTGCGTCGCGCCGATGAACCCGATGACCACCGCGGCAAGCGAGATGTAGAAGATGGCCAGCCCGCGCGGATCGCCCCGCTGCAGCGGCACGATATCGGTCACGTCGACCGGAACCCGTGCCGCGGCGCCCGCGGTCGCCGCGGCCTCGCTCAGCAGCTGCGCCACCGACTGGCCCGAGGCGCCCGAGACCTCGAACGCGAGGCCGCCGGGCCGCGTCGTGAGCACGCCGAAGACCTGCTGCTCCTCGACATCCGAGCGGGCCGCCGCGACGGTGGCATAGCTGTGCGGGTCCAGTGAATCGTCCACGGCGCGCTGCAGCCCGGCGAGGAATTCGCGCATCGGCGCGTCCTGCTGGGAACCGACCACAGCGATCGGGATGTAGCGGGGCGTCGGATTGGCCAGCGCGTAGGTATACGACCCGGCGAAGAGCCCGGCCGCGGCGCCGACCAGCAACACCAGCACGATCGCGGGCAGGAAGGGCGAGGCGCGCACCATCGCCCACCACTCGCTCGCCGTGCGCCGCCGCTCGTGCTGGCCGTGCTGGTTAGCCATTCCTGCACAGTAGGTCGCACCAACGGTGACGCTGCTGACCGCGAGAGTGTCGGCAAGTCATTTCCGATATTGCATAAGCAGCTTAAATAAATCAGTGATACATTTCCGGATATGGGTGCCTTGGTGGAGCTGGCAGACAACCTCGCCCGCGTGATGGGCGAGTTCACCCGCCGGTCCATTCGGCTGCCCACCGCGGAGAAACACACGTTCACCACGCTGTCGGTGCTGCACACACTGGCGCACAAGGGGCCGCTGCGGCTGACCGCGTTGAAGGAGACCGAGCAGATCACCCAGCCCGCCATCACCCAGCTCGTGCAGCGGCTGGAACGCGACGGGCTGGTCCGGCGGACACCGGACCCAGCGGACGGCCGGGCGACCCTCGTGGCGGTCACCGCCGACGGCGCGCGGATCGTGCAGACCCGGCATCAGGAACGCGTCCGCCGCCTCGCCGAACTGGCCGAGGCCCTGTCCGCGGAAGAACGCCGCGCCATCGCCGCCGCGCTGCCCGCTCTCGAACGGCTGGCCGTGCTCATGGACGCGCAGTGATCGCCGCTTCGCTTGTCCCGGAAGGAATCTCATGACGGAACCTGTCCCGTTGACCCCCACGCCGATCCACGTCACCGACGACGTATTGGCCGATCTCGATACCCGTTTGCGGCTCACCCGCTGGCCCGACGACGTGCACAACGACGACTGGAGCTACGGCGTCAGCCGCCGCTACCTGCAGGAACTCGTCGAGTACTGGATCGGCGAATTCGACTGGCGCAAAGCCGAAGCCGCGATCAACGCCTATGAGCACTATCGGGTCGAGATCGACGGCGTGCCGATCCATTTCCTGCGCAAGCCCGGTGTCGGTCCCGCACCGACACCGCTGATCCTCACCCATGGCTGGCCGTGGACCTTCTGGCACTGGGCCAAAGTGATCGATCCGCTGGCCGATCCCGCGGCGTTCGGCGGCGATCCGGCCGACGCGTTCGACGTCATCGTGCCGTCGCTGCCCGGATTCGGCTTCTCCACGCCGCTACCGGAACATCCCGACATGAACTTCTGGAAGGTGGCCGACCTGTGGCACACCCTGATGACCGAGACGCTCGGCCACCGGAAGTACGCGGCCGCGGGTTGTGATGTCGGCGCGCTCGTCACCGGCCAACTCGGCCACAAGTACGCCGCCGAACTGCACGGTATCCATATCGGCTCCGGGCAGAAGCTCACTCTGTTCAGCGGCGACCGGGCCTGGGATCTCACTGGCGGGCAACCGATTCCGCAGGGACTGTCCGAACCGGCCTACCGGCAGTTGCTTTCGCTGGAACGTCGTTTCGCGGTGCACCTCGCGGCCCATCTGCTGCAACCGAGCACGCTCGCCTACGGTCTCACCGATTCACCCGCCGGCCTGCTCGCCTGGATCCTGCAACGCTGGGTCACCTGGAGCGCCAACGACGGCGACGTGGAACAGGTCTTCAGCAAGGACGACCTGCTCACCCACGCCATGATCTTCTGGGTGAACAATGCCATCGGCACCTCGATCCGCTACTACGCCAACGCGAATCGCTACCCGTGGGAACCTGCCCACGACCGCGTCCCGGTGGTCGAGGCCCCCACCGGCATCACCTTCGTCGGGCACGAGAACCCGCCCGGCGTCACCACAGCCGAGCAGCGGGTGCAGAGCTGGCTCGCCAGCGATCGGGCCGAGTGGTACAACCACGTCAACCTGACCGCGCACGACGAGGGCGGGCACTTCATCCCCTGGGAGGTGCCGGACGCGTGGGTCGCGGACCTGCGCCGCACCTTCCGTGGCCGGCGCTGAGGCCGAAGCCGTTGCGCTGGAACGCTGTTCAGCCGGGGAGTCGTTCGGCGGGATAGTCGTCGAGCGAGCGGTCCCGGTCGCCGACGATCACCGGATGGGCGACCAGGTCGAACATGGCGGCGTCGGAATGGTGATCGCCGAACGCGGCGCAGGCCGACAGGTCGATCTGCGCGCGCGCCGCGTAAGCGTGCAGCGCCGCCGATTTGTCGTCGCCGACCATGGTGGCGGTGACTTCGCCGGTGTAGCAACCGTTCTCGACGGCCAGGGTGGTGCACAGGATCTCGTCGGCGTCGATAGCCGCCGCGATCGGGCGCAGGGCGGCGTCGAACGAGCCGGACACCAGGACGATTCGGGTGCCGGTCGTGGCCAGCAGTTGAAGGCGCTGCCGCACCGCGGGATTGAAGAATTCGGAGGTCGCGAGCCGCGCGGCGAACCACTCGCGGCCGACGCCGTGGACCTCGGCGACCGAGCGCCCCGCCCACAGCCGGTAGAACCAGCGATGGGATGCGGCGCGCCCCATGCCCTGCGCGCGCAGCACGAAGAACTCGCGGATCGTGGCCGGGCCGTCGATATCGGTGCGGCGCTCGGCGTCGAAGCTGAACAGGGAGAGGAAGGTGATCTCGCGGACCAGGGTTTCGTCCACGTCGACGAAGGCGGCGGGCACCCGCCCTGCCGAGATGTTCTGTGGTGCCGTGGTTTCCGATGGTCGGCCGGTCATGATCCGGACCGTACCCCATCCCCGGCCGCCGGCGCGGGCTCGGCCGACTTGCCGGTCACGCCGAACAAGTGCAGCAGCGGGGCGGTCATCGCGGTCGTCACCAGCGCCATCACCACGAGGATCGAATACAGTTGCACGCCGATGAGCCCGGTGCTCAATCCGATGGTGAGAATGATCAATTCGGTGAGCCCCCTGGTGTTCATCAGGCTGGCCAGCCCGGCGGCCGAACGCCGGTCGATCCCGGTGAACCGTGCGGCGGCGTAGGTGCCGCCGAGTTTTCCGGCCAGCGCGGCGAGCAGGATGACCAGCAGTTCGGCGATGCCCGCCTTGTCGAGCGAGCCCAGATCCACCTGGAGACCCGCGATGACGAAGAAAGCGGGCAGGAAAACCGAACTCAGCAGTTGCGCACCGGATTCCACGACCGGCCGGTGGGTGCGCGGGAAGATCACACCGAACAGGAAGGCGCCGAAGATCAGGTGCAGACCGATCCATTCGGTGGCCGCGCCGAAGAGCAGCGCGCCGGAGACGGCCAGGAACACGATCATGTTGTTGCGGTTCGCCGCACTGGAATTCGAGACCCGGGCGAGCAGCGGTCGCACGATCCACCAGATCGCGGCGACCAAGGGGAGGAACAGCAGCAGCCGCCACTGCTGCCCGGCGCCCGGTTTGGCCATGCCGATCACGAACGCCAGCACCGTCCACGCCAGGATGTCGTCGATCGCCGCACTGGCCAGGCTGAGCTGCCCGATGCGGGTGCCCATCATGCCCCGGTCGAACAGGATGCGGGCCAGCACGGGGAACGCGGTGACCGCGAGCGAGCAGCCGATGAACAGGGCGAACACGAGCCGGCTGCCGTCGTGGTGCCGGGGCAGCACGGCAAGCGCGACAGCACATCCGAGCAGGAACGGCACGAAATAGGCCGACAACGACACGCTCGCCACCACGCGCCGGTTGCCGTCGAACGACCCGCGGTCGATCTCCAACCCGGCCAGGAACATGAAGATCATGACGCCGACGTTCGCGAAAGCGGCCAGGTAGGAACGGATATCGTGCGGAAACACGATCCCGGACAGGTGCGCCCCGAGAATCGTCGGCCCGGCGATGATCCCGGCCGTGATCTCACCGATCACCGCGGGCTGCCCCAACCGCTCGGCCAGCCGCCCGAGCACCCGCGCCGCCACCGCGATGAGCACCAGATCCAGCAGCAAGAACACCATCTGATCACTGGGCATGCCCGCTCCGTCCGCTCCGGGCGTCCACGCCGCCCCCTTTTCCTCCGCCCCGCCCCCACCCTAAACGCCCGCCCGACCACTCCCCGTCCGCTCGCGGGCAACGCCCGGCGGCGCAACCGGCCAGTCGGCTGAACCTCCTAGGCTGGTGCTCATTTGACCGGCGTGGGTGTCCACGCCATGGAACGGGGATCAAGCGATGGCGGCCACTTCACCGTCGTCGAACTGGATCGACTGGCGCAGCCGTCCGCCGAGTGCCGTGGCGTATCGGGCCAGTAGTTCGTAGCCCGCGATCTGTCCGCGTTCGATCTGGGAGATCCGTCCTTTGGTGACGCCCATCCGCGCCGCGATCTGTTGCTGTGTCAACCCGCGGGAGCGGCGGATCTCGGCCAGTCGGTGCCCGATCATCTCCGCGAGCAGTTCCTCTTTGCCGACGGCGACGGCGTCTTCGCCGCCGGCTCGTTCGACGAACTCGGCCCGGATGTCTTGCCAGCGTGAGTATCCGGTCATCGCGGGTTCTCCAATTCCTCTCGGCGCTCTTTCAGATAGGTCTCATAGCGGTGTTCTGCCAGCGGAATTGCCGACCGATACCACGATCTCCACTGGCGGTCCTTGTCCCCGGCGACCAAGAGCACGGTCGATCGCCAAGGGTCGAAGGCGAACAGAATGCGGGTAGTGCCGGTTCGAAGTTCTTTCAGGTTCGGCAGCTTCGAACCCGTTAACGTGTCGACGAGCGGACGCCCTAGTCCGGGGCCGTAGTCGGCCAGGATGTCGATGGCGTGCACCACCCGGCTGTAATCGGGTTCGTCCAACTGCGTGATCCAATCGCGGACCTCGTCGACCACGTAAATGTCCCAACCAGAGTCTGTCACCTCGAAGAGTATAGGAATCACTATACCCGCTGACGCGGTTTTCGGCAGGTCGAGAACTCGTCAGGGCGAATGCGCCTATTCGAGGTCGGCGGCGGATTTGGCGGCGGTGAGGACTTCTTCGACCATGGTGGGGGTGAGGCGGCCGGTGAAGGTGTTCTGCTGGCTTACGTGGTAGCAGCCGAAGAGGTGCAGCGGGGCGCGGGCGGGGGTGGCGGGGGTGAGGACGTAATGGGCGCCGTGGCCGAATTTGGGGCGGGGGCGCGGGATGGTCCAGCCGGCTTCGGCGAGGACGGGGAGCAGGGCTTGCCAGCCGAAGCCGCCGAGGACGACGACGGCGCGGACGGTCGATGCGAGTAGCGCGAATTCGGTGGCGAGCCAGTGCCGGCAGCGATCCCGCTCGTCCGGGGTCGGCTTGTTGTCCGGCGGCGCGCAGTGCACGGGCGCGGTGACGCGGACACCGGACAGGCGCAGGCCGTCGTCCCGATGGATCGCCGTCGGCTGATTGGCCAGGCCCACCGCGTGCAACGCCGCGAACAGCACGTCACCGCTGCGGTCACCGGTGAACATCCGCCCGGTCCGATTGCCGCCGTGCGCGGCGGGCGCGAGACCGACCAGCAGTAACCGGGCGTCGTCCGGGCCGAAGCCGGGAACCGGGCGGCCCCAATAGGTTTCGTTCCGGAACGCGGCCCGCTTGGTCTGCGCCACCTGCTCGCGCCAAGCCACCAGCCGGGGGCAGGCGAAGCAGTCGGCGACCGCGGCGTCCAGCTCGGCGATGCTGCGGTAGGCGTCGGTCACCCGATCACCCGGATCATGGCACCACCAGGCACGGACGGCCCGGTTTCCGGCTCGACGTCCTGCACTCCCGACGTGACATACAGTCCACCGTAGTTGCCGACGAATTCCGAGGCCGAGCGCAGGCGAGTCCCCGGCGCCAGGGCCACGCCCGCGACCTGGCGGCACGCCGGAGGTCCGCGTCGATCCGCAGCGGCGAACCGAGGCCCCGATTCCGGCTTTGTCCGGTCATCTGTCCAGTTCAGCAGCCTAGTGAGGACAGATAACGACCCGGACATGTGATCGTTACCACGCGGTCTGTGTTGATAGCATGGCCTTTCTGACCGACCGGATGCGGGCCTCGCCCCCGGATTCACCTCGAAAGAGTCTTTCCATGCAGTTTGAAATCGTCGAGCGGGACGAAACGTGGGTTGCCGGGTTGCCGGTGCGCAGCCCCAAGCGTGCGCTCGGAGAACTGCGGGATCACGATCTCGAGGCCGCCTGGGCGGCCGTGTTGCATCAGGAGCTCGGCGGGCCGCTGGCCAGTGCGTACACCGACTACACCGGTGAACTCGGCACGTACAACACTCAGATCGTCGGCTACCGGTGCGCCTCGTTCGGCGAGGTCACCCGTGGTCATCTGGTGGCCCGGCTGCCGCGCGGCACGTATGCGCGGTTCTCCTCGGTCGGTAACTTCCCGCAGGTGATGACCGACCTCTGGACTCAGATCGCGTACGCCGAGGAACACAACCAGATCAAACGGACCTACACCGGCGATTTCGAGTGTTACCCGCACGCGTACAAGATCGAGCTGTACCTGGCGGTCGACGCGCGATGATCGAGGCGATTATGTGTTCAGGCGAGGCGCGGTCATGACCTACGCGATCGCGGTGCGTGGTGAGGCGATCTACGGCGGCCTGGTGGTGCCGCGGGTGCGCCCGAGCTTCAAGGTCAGCAACAGCGACCTGATCGAGTTCTTGAAGGATCGGCTGCGCGACCGCAAGGGCGCCGATCGGCCGATGTACACGGTGTATGTGCCGGATCCGGCGGGCAACTACAACGCCGTGGTGTGCTTCGACTACCGCGAATCCGAGGCGGTGCCGATCGGCGACGTGCTGGTCCGGGTGCCGAAGGGCGTCTACGCCCGGTTCGCGCCGAACGGGGATTACCACGATCCGGTCGAGGACGTCTGGGCGCAGGTCGACGACGCGACGGCCTCGGCCGAGATCACCCGCGCCTACCGGGAAGAGATCGAGATCTGGCAGGGCCACGATTCCGTCGAGCTGTTCATCTCGATCCTGGTTTAACTTGCCGAAAGTTAGCTGTACTAGAACCGACCGGTCGACACGCTATGCTGTTCGACAGCGAGACGGGTTCTGACCAGGGCTGATTTACGGGCACGCACCCAGTTTTCGGAAGATTAACCAGACGTCTGGTCAATTCTGGTCGGATGACGGATACTGCCCTAGGCAAACTCGTCCGAGAAGCAGAATTACGGGTGAAGATGTCGACCCCGGTTCGACGACCGCGTGCGGATGCGGAGCAACGGAGTAGGAACGGTATGGCTGTCGAGGCGAGCGCCGCGCACGCGCGGGCCCGGGTTGCTGGCGGTCTCGGCGGGGGGATTGCAGGCCATTTCCCGCGGGGTCTCGATTCGGAAGATCACCTCCGGGTCGATCCGATCTGGTGGGATAATCGAGCTGGTCGGGCAGTTGCCGATGGATTGCAAGGTGCGCCGATACGCGTCGGGCAGCGTGGTCGCGGAGCGTGGGATACCGACCCCGGAACGGTGGGGTGAGCCGATGGGTGCACACAGCAGCCGAAAAGCGCGACTCCCCAGCGCACCGGCCACGAGTTTCCCGCATACCGTGGATACACTGGCGTCGCTTCGTTTCTCGGATCTACTCGAAGTACCTGAGCATGAGACCATGGCGTTGGTGCAATGCCTGAGCGATCCGGCCGCTGCCCCGGCGAACAGCAGGCGGCGTCCGATGCCGGGCGTGGACACCCGTGGATAGCGTGATCGGAGACAAGGTGCCTCGGCGGACGCTCGACTCATTGGTGACCCAGGTCGCCTCCGAGCTGATGGGTGTCGACGCCACGACCATGGCCGAGGCGACCGAACGGGTCCTCGCGCAACTCGTCGAGTATTTCGACGTGGACTTCAGCTACGTCCGGCACACCGATCGCGAGCGCCGGGCGTCGGTGCTGATCGCGGAGTGGCCGCATCGGCCGCAGGTGCCCGACCCGGATCCGCTCGAGGTCGTCTACTTCGAGGGCGCCGATCCGGTGTTCCGTGCGTTCGAGCACGCGACCGAGCCGATGATCGCGCGGCCGACGCCGGAGTTCGCCGACTACCAGGAGACGATGCGGCGGGCCTCCGGCATCCCCGTCGTCACCACCGCCGCGGTCCCGCTGCTCTCCCGTGGCGAGTCGACCGGCGTGCTCGGTTTCATCAAGACTGGCGATCGGGAGTGGAGCACCCGGGAACTCAACGTGCTCAAGGCGATCGCCGCACTGTTCGCGCAATTGCAGGCCCGGGTGGTGGCCGAGGAACGGCTGCGCTACATCGCGCTGCACGACGACCTGACCGGCCTCGCGAACCGGCGTGCGCTGCTCGAGCACATGGACGAGCGGTTGCGCCCCGGCAGTCCGGGGCCGGTGGCGGCGTTCTTCCTCGATCTGGACCGGCTCAAGGCGCTCAACGATTTTCTCGGCCACACCGCGGGCGACAACTTCATTCGCACGCTGTCCTCGCGACTGCGCGAGCACCTCGATCCGGACGACATGATCGCGCGCCTCGGCGGCGACGAGTTCGTCATCGTGCCCGCCAAGCCGATGGACGCGGTCGCGGCCGAGGAGGAGGGCACCCGGATCCAGCAGCTCATCGGGCGGCGGGTGACCGTGGGCGGAGAATCGGTGAGCCGTGCCGCGAGTATCGGTGTGGCCGTCGGCATTCCGGGGGAGACGACCGTCGCGGACGTGCTGCGGCGCGCCGATCACGCCCTGCTGTCGGCGAAATCGGGCGGCGGCAACGGTGTCGCGGTCTTCACCGACGCCATGCGCGCCCAGTTCGAGCTGCAGGACGACGTCGAGCTGAATCTGCGCGGCGCGGTGTCCGACGGCTCGCTGCTGCTGCACTATCAGCCCGAGGTCGATCTGCGGACCGGCCGAGTGGTCGCGCTGGAGGCCCTGGTCCGCTGGATGCATCCGACCAGGGGCCTGCTGCCGCCCGCGGCCTTCGTCACCGTGGCGGAGGCGACGAACCTGGCCGGTGAACTCGGTCGCTGGGTGATCAGGTCGGCGTGCGCGCAGTTCGCCGAGTGGCGTCGCCGCGGTTTGGCCGCGAATGTCGTGATGCGGATCAATGTTTCGCCGGTACAGCTGGTGAGTCTCGACTTCGTGGAACGGATCGAGGACATCCTGCGGTTGTTCGGCATCGACGGCAGCTCGATCTGCCTCGAGATCACCGAGCACGTGGTCGTGCAGGATCTGGCCCGCACCCAGGTGACGTTGCGCGGGCTCAAGCGCATGGGCGTGCAGATCGCGATCGACGATTTCGGCACCGGCTACAGCTCGCTCTCGCACCTGAAGGCGCTGCCGGTCGACGCGGTGAAGATCGACCGCGGTTTCGTGCAGCGGCTCGGCGCCAGCACCGACGACCTCGCCATCGTGAAATCCATTATCGGGCTGGCGGGTTCGTTCGGGCTCGGCGTGGTCGGCGAGGGTGTCGAGACGGCGGTCGCCGCGCGCACCCTGGTCGGCCTCGGTTGCTATCGGGCGCAAGGCTTTCTGATCGCGCGGCCGATGCCCGCGGACGAGGTGGAGGCGCATCTCGCGATGGGGCGCATCCCGCTCGATCTGGATCTACCGCGAGCGAGCCGAGGTGCGGCCGGCATATGACCGGCGGCCCCGACCACCTACGCTCTGAACACGATTGGCTGCTGATCGAGACCCTGGGGCGCGCGGCCGACGGTGCGCTCGAGGTGCCGACGCTGGTCGCCGACGGTACGAAGGTCAAAGACTGGGGGAGCCTGCTGCGGATCCGGCGGGAACTGCATGCCCTTGCCCCGCAGCTCGTCACCGAGGTCGTGCAGGAGTGCGTCGAGACCGCCGCCGCCGTAACCCGTTGTGCGGAGGGCCTGCTCGTGCTCGGTGCGCCCATTCGCTGCGCGTTCGACGAAGTGCACGGCGTGCAGGTGTGGGCGGCGCCGGACGATGTGCGCCCGGCCGAACCGCCGCGGGTCGCCGCGTGGGACTGGCAGGCCGACACCGAATTGGCCCACCACGGGCCGGGTTTGGAGGAATTGGTCTTCGCGCGGGCGCCCGCCGACGTGCGGGTGATCCGGACGCCGCCCGAAGCCTTCGGCCGCATGGTGCGTTTCGCGGGACGGATCGACTACTTCGAGATGGTGGGCGCGCTGCGCGGCCGGCACCAGAGCGAAGTGGACATGATCGGTGACGACGGCTGTGTGCGCACCTTCCAGATGGTCACGCGGGCCGATCCGGTGGCCCGCCGGATCCGTGCGGTGATGCACGAGTTCACCGACGCCGAGCCGGCCCGGCCCGATATCGACATGTCCATGCTGCGGGCGGTGTCGCGGCGCGCGGGCGACGGCGTCGGGTTCGTCTCGCTGTCCTCCGGCCTCATCTACGAATGGAGCACAGCGCCGGCGCCGCCGCTGGACCGCTGGGCGATCGAACGCCCGAGCCTGCATCCGGACGACAGCGCGCGATTCCGAGCCGCGTGCGCCGCACTGACCGAGTCCGCGGCCGACGACGCCACCGCCTTGCAACTGCGGGTGCGTTTCGACGGCACCGACTGGATCGCGGTGCGGGCCGAGCTCTGGCCGGTGCAGCCGGTCCAGCTCGGGCACGGTCTGATCCGGGTCTGGCACGAATCGGCAAACTAGGTTCGCCGGGTCTTTCACGGCTGTTCATGCCGCGTTCGGCGCATCGGTTCCGAAGATAACCCGACTGGCTGCACGATCAGCGAGGTGCGCATAGTTCAGCTTGCGAACTTCTACGGCCCGCGCTCGGGTGGGTTGCGCACTGCGTTGCATCACCTCGGTGAGGGCTACGTCGCGGCGGGCCACGAGGTGGTGCTCATCGTGCCGGGAGCACGTCGCTCGGAAGAGCTGTTGCCCACCGGTGTGATGCGAATAACGCTGCCCGCCTTGGCTATTCCGTGGACCGGCGGCTACCGGGCGGCCGATCCGCGGCGCGTCGCCGACGTGCTGACCGGGCTGCGCCCCGATGTGCTCGAGGTGTCGGACCGGCTGACCCTGCGCGGCTTCGGTCGCTGGGCCCGGCGCCGGGACGTGGCGGGCGTGATGATCTCGCACGAACGGCTCGACCGGCTGCTCGGCCAGGTGCTGCCGCGCGCGGCGGCCCGGCGCTGCGCCGACGTGGCGAACGGCCGCACCGCCGCCGATTACGACATCGTGGTCTGCACCACCGCATTCGCCCGCGAGGAGTTCTTGCGGATCGGGGCGCGCAATGTCGAGCTGGTGCCGCTCGGGGTGGATCTGGAGCTGTTCAGCCCGCGCCGGCACGACGGCAGGCTGCGCGCCGACCTCGGCGTGCCGGAGCATCCGCTGCTCGTGCACTGCGGCAGATTGTCGGTGGAGAAGCGGGTGGAGCGCAGCATCGAGGCGGTCGCGGCGCTGCGCGCGACGGGTACCGAGGTGCGGCTGGTGGTCGCGGGTGACGGGCCGCGCCGGGAGGCCCTGGAACGCCGGGCGCGAGCGCTGCCCGCGCTGGCCGGCGGGCTGCCCGCCGTGCATTTCACCGGGTTCATCTCCGAACGCACCGAGGTCGCGAAACTGCTTGCCACCGCGGATGTCTCGCTGGCGCCGGGGCCGCACGAGACGTTCGGCCTGGCCGCGCTGGAGGCGCTCGCGGCGGGCACGCCGGTGGTGGCGAGCCGCTCGTCGGCGCTGGCCGACATCGTGACCGCCGAATGCGGCGCGGTGGCGGCCGACCGCGGCTCCGCGTTCGCGCAGGCGGTCACCGACGTGCTGGCGATGCCGCCCGCGGGCCGCAGAAGGGCGGCGCGTAGTCGCGCCGAGCAGTACACCTGGCCGCGCGCGGTGGCCGGAATGCTCGCCGTACTGGGCCGCTGAGCCCGGTCCAAGTACCCTGCGGTGAGCCGGTTCGAGCAATTCGAGATGGGGATGCGCAGTGGTGCGAGGTATGGGGCGATCGGGCCGCAGGACGGTACGGGACGCGAAAGTGCTGATCACGGGTGCTGCCAGCGGGATCGGCCGGGCCACCGCGCAGGCCGCCGCGGCGGCGGGCGGACAGCTGGTGCTCACCGATATCGATGCAGGCGGGCTTGACACGACGGTGGCCGATATCCGGCGCGAGGGCGGGGTCGTGCTGGTCGCGAAGGCCTTCGACATCACCGACTACGACGCCGTCACCGCCTTCGCCGAACAGGTGCACGCCGAGCACGGCAGCCTCGACATCGTGATGAACATCGCGGGGACCTCGGCCTGGGGGACCGTGGAGAACCTCGAACACAAGCACTGGCGGCGCATGGTCGAGGTCAATCTGATGGGCCCGATCCACGTGATCGAGAACTTCGTGCCGCCCATGGTGCGCGCGGCCAGGGGCGGTGCGTTGGTCAACGTGTCCTCGGCGGCCGGTCTGCTCGCACTGCCGTGGCACGCGGCCTACAGCGCGGGCAAGTACGGCATCCGCGGCGTCTCGGAGGTGCTGCGCTTCGATCTGGACCAGCACGGCATCGCGGTGCACCTGGTGGTGCCCGGCGCGGTGGACACCCCGCTGGTGCACAGTGTCGAACTGGTCGGCGTCGACCGGGAGGAACCGCGCATCCAGCGCCTCACCGCGTCGTTCACCAAGCACGCGGTCGCGCCCGAGCATGTGGCGAAGGCGATCCTGCGCGGTATGGCGCGCAACCGGTTCTTGATCTACACGTCCTTCGATATCCGGTTCGGCTATTGGTGGGCGCGGAAATTCGCCTACCCCTACGAATTCGTGATGCGGCGCGCGAGCGCCCGATTCACCCGGTTGCTGGCCGCGCGGCGCAGTTGAGCTGCACGTCGAGCACGCGGGCGCCGGGCCCCTCGGTGCCGAGCCGGTCGTGTTCGTTGACCAGTTTGCAGCTGCCGAGCGACAGGCAGCCGCAGCCGATGCAGCCGGTCAGGTTGTCGCGCAAGCGAATCAGCTGAGTGATGCGGTCGTCGAGATCGGCGCGCCAGTTGGTGGACAGGGTCTCCCAGTCCCGGCGGGTGGGATTGCGGCCTTCCGGCAGCTGATCGAGGGCGTCGCGAATTTCGCTGAGCGGGATGCCGACCCGTTGGGAAATGCGGATGAAGGCGACGCGCCGCAGCGTCTCACGGGCGTATCTGCGTTGATTACCGCTGGTCCGGCGGCTGCTGATGAGTCCTTCGCGTTCGTAGAAGTGCAACGCGGACACTGCTACTCCGCTACGCTCGGAAAGCTGCCCGGGGGTCAGCTCCTTCGCACGCCAATCGGCTGTCGACATTCACGCTCCTCCATTCTCCTCAACAATACTTGAGGTTAGGGGTGCCTGGGGCGAAATCGGGACAACGGCATGTCCTCCCGTTCGCCTGGTCCGAACCGCTTCTGGCCTGGTCATAAGGGGGATACGTCAACTAACGCCGGCGGCGGTGGGTGCGGGCTCCGGTTAGCTGCGGACGCGGCAACACCGCAACGAAGGCCGGAATTACGTGCTCTTGTGGCCGCGGCGAACTACGGTCTGAGCATGGGAGCAGACGCTGTGCCCGCGCGGCACGGAGAGGGTTCGGACGCGGACGGGCTGGATCCGGACGGTCCCGGCTCGCGGTTGACGGTGACCTCCGAGGTCGGCACGCTGCGCACGGTGCTGCTGCATCGGCCCGGCGACGAATTGCGCAGGCTCACCCCGCGCAACAACGATCAGCTGCTGTTCGACGGCATCCCCTGGGTGGAGCGCGCGCAGCAGGAGCACGACGCGTTCACCGGGGTGCTGCGCGAACGCGGGGTCGAGGTGCTGCTGCTGGCCGACCTGCTCGCCGAAACCCTCGCGGTCAGCGGCGCCGCGCGGATCCAGGGCATCTCCGCCGCGGTGGACGCGCGCCGGCTGGGTCACTCGCTGGCCGATCAGCTCGCCGCCTTCCTGCGCGGCGTGCGGGCCAGGGACCTGGCCAACATCTTGATGGCCGGCATGACCTTCGACGAACTGCCGTTCGGCCCGGACGCCACCTCGCTGGTCCGGCGGATGCACCACGGCGCCGACTTCGTCATCGATCCGCTGCCCAACCTGCTGTTCACCAGGGACTCGTCGTTCTGGGTCGGCCCGCGCGTCGCGATCACCTCGCTCGCGCTGCCCGCCCGGATCCGGGAGACCTCGCTGACCGACCTGATCTACGCCTTCCACCCCCGCTTCCTCGGCGTGCGCCGCGCCTACGAATCGCACACCGCCCCCATCGAGGGCGGCGACGTGCTGCTGCTCGGGCCCGGCGTGGTCGCGGTCGGCGTCGGCGAGCGCACCACACCGGCGGGCGCGGAAGCGTTGGCGCGCAGCCTGTTCGACGACGATCTCGCGCACACGGTGCTGGTCGTCCCGATCGCGCAGAACCGGGCGACCATGCATCTGGACACCGTCTGCACGATGGTCGACCAGGACGCCTTGGTGATGTACCCCGCGGTGCGTGACTCGTTGTGCGCGTTCACCATCGAACGCGACGAGGACTACAGCGCCCGCAACGGCGACGGCCGGGTCAGCATGAGCGGACCCGACCCGTTCCTGGTCGCGGCGGCCAAAGCGATGGGCATCGACAAACTCCGGGTGATCGACACCGGGTTGGACGGCGTCACCGCGGAGCGCGAACAGTGGGACGACGGCAACAACACGCTCGCGCTGGCGCCGGGCGTGGTGGCCGCCTACGAGCGCAACGAGATGACCAACGCGCGGCTGGAGGACGCGGGCATCGAGGTGCTGCGCATCCCCGGCTCCGAATTGGGTTCCGGCCGCGGCGGACCCCGCTGCCTGTCCTGTCCACTTTCCCGGGATGACTTGTGAGTGAGCGATGTTCAATATCACGGTGTCACATGAGTCGGCGGTCGCGCCGTACGAGCAGTTACGCATGGGGATCATCGCCCAGGTGCGCTCGGGCGTGCTGACCGCGGGCACGAAGATCCCCACCGTCCGGGCGCTGGCCGCGCAACTCGGCCTGGCGCCGAATACGGTCGCGCGCGCCTACCGCGAGCTGGAAGCCGACGGTGTCGTCGAAACCCGGGGCAGGCAGGGCTCTTTCATCGCCTCCTCGGGCGACCCGACGCGCGATGTCGCGGGGCGGGCGGCGACGGCCTATGTCGCCACCGTCCGCCGGCTCGGCCTCGACGACGCGGCGGCGCTGCGCTACGTGCAGGCCGCACTGGAAGGTTGAGCGAGCCTAGGACCTAGCGCCAGCTGGGTAGCCACAGGTGGTCGTGCCAGTTGCCCGGCGTGATCGGCAGCGCGGTGAGGATCGGCCACAGCCAGATGAAGTTCGCGATCACCAGGCCCAGGTACAGGCAGACGGCGAGCAGTCCGAGCGCGTGTCGTTCGTCGGGCGCCACCGGTAGGTAGGTGCCGACGGGGCTGCGCGGCACCGGTATTCGCCGCGACGGGCCCAGCACGTCGCCGAGTACCAGGGCCATGCCCATCACCAGGAACGGCGCGAGGGCGACCGCGTAGAAGTAGTACATCTGCCGGTCCAGCGTCAGGAACCAGGGCAGCAGCGCCGCGCCGTAACCGACGAGCACCGCCGCGTAGCGCCAGTCCCGGCGGACCACGCTGCGCCACAGCAGCCACGCGATCATCGGGAGGGCGAGCCACCAGATCGCGGGGGTGCCGATGAGCATCACCGCCTTGACGCACTGGGTCTGTCCGCAACCGCTGACGCCGTTGTCGGCGTAGTAGTAGAGCATCGGGCGCAGGCCCATCGGCCAGGTCCACGGCTTCGATTCCCAGGGATGGTGATTGCCCGCCGAATTGGTCAGGCCCTCATGGAATTCCAAGGCCCTGGCGTTGAAATACCACAGCGAGCGCAGGGCGTCGGGCACGATATGCGACCAGAATCCGCCGGTGCCGATCGGATCCGCCGGTGCGGACGGGTTACCCGCCATGTAGCGATCGATGCCGGTCTCGCTGGCGAACCAGGCCCAGTAGCTCGCCAGGTACAACCCGAGCGGCACCAGCACCAGCGCGTACAGCGCGGGCCCGATATCCCGGATCGCGGTGCCGTACCAGGGACTACGCACGCCGTACGCGCGCCGGGCGGTCAGATCGAAGCAGACGCTGAGCAGTCCGAACGCCACGATGAAATAGACGCCGGACCATTTCGTTCCGCAGGCCAGGCCGAGCATGACGCCCGCGCCGAAGCGCCACCAGCGCACGCCGAGCCGGGGACCCCACCGGGTCACCCCGATCCGTCCTTCCGCGTCCGCTCGGGCCAACCGGGCCCGCACCTCGTCCCGGTCGACGATCAGACAGCCGAAGGCCGCGGTGACGAACAGTGCCAGGAAGATGTCCAGCATGCCGATGCGGGAGGAGACGAAGGTGAGGCCGTCGGCGATCAGCAGGATGCCCGCGATCGCGCCGATCAGCGTCGATCGGGCCATCCGGCGGACGATGCGGATCACCAGCAGCACGAGCACCGTGCCCGCCACCGCGGAGGCGAAACGCCAACCCCAGCCGTTGTAGCCGAACATCGCCTCGCCGATCGCGATGAGCTGCTTGCCGATCGGCGGATGCACCACCAGCCCGTACCCGGGGTTGTCCTCGACCCACCCGCCGGTCAGCATCTGCCAGCCCTGCGGCGCGTAGTGCTTCTCGTCGAAGACGGGGGTGCCCGCGTCGGTCGGGTAGTTCAGCATGGTGAACCGGGTGACCGCGGCGATCGCGGTGAGGAACGCGGTGACCAGCCAGCCGCGCAGCGTGTCGGTCGGCCCGAAATCGGGGGACGGCCGCCGTGGCGCGGGGCTCGACCAGGAGGGCACGGCCCCGAACGGTGCGGTCGCGCGCTGGTCGGTCACCTGTGTCACGCCCCGATCGTATGCTGTGCACCCCGCGAGGTCCCGCATCGGTGAGCCCGCCGCTGTGTTGGTCACATAGCACGCGGGTACCCGGCGCGTGGTCACGATCACATACCGAACGGCCGGGGTCGGCGTGGTCGCCGGGAACGTTTCGGGCGAAGGGTCTTCGGGCGGCGGGTCACGGGTGGCTAGGCTGCTCGGGTTCGGTGTTCGGCGGACGCGTGAGACGGGAGAACGGTGGCGGACGAGGCGACTGGGTCGGGCAGGCTGGTGCTCGCGGCGACGCCGATGGGCGATATCGGGGACGCGTCGCAGCGCCTGCGCGACGCGCTCGGGTCGGCCGACATCGTCGCGGCGGAGGACACCAGGCGAACCAAGTCGCTGGCCAAGGCGCTCGGGGTGGAGATCACCGGTCGGGTGGTGAGCTTCTACGACCATGTGGAGACCGCGCGGATTCCGGCGCTGCTCGGCGATATCGCGGCGGGACGCACGGTGCTGCTGGTCACCGACGCGGGCATGCCGTCGGTCAGCGATCCCGGCTATCGGCTGGTCGCGGCCTGCGCCGAACGCGACCTACCGGTGACCTGCCTGCCCGGACCGTCCGCGGTCACCACGGCTTTGGCGCTGTCCGCGCTGCCGGTGGAGCGGTTCTGCTTCGACGGTTTCGCGCCGCGCAAGTCCGGGCAGCGGCGAGAGTGGTTGCGCACCTTGGCTGTCGAATCGCGGGCCTGCGTCTTCTTCGAGGCGCCGCATCGGCTCGCCGACTGCCTGGCCGACGCGGTCGAGGTGCTCGGCCCCGACCGCCGCGCCGCCGTCTGCCGGGAATTGACCAAGACCTACGAGGAGGTCGTGCGAGGGACCCTCGCCGAACTCGCCGCCTGGGCCGTGGACGGCGCGCGCGGTGAGATCACCGTCGTGCTCGCGGGCGCGCAACCGAAAGCGGCCGACCCCGCCGATCTGGTCGCCGAGGTCGAAGCGCTGACCGCGGACGGTCTGCGCCTCAAGGCCGCTTGCGCCCGAATCGCCGCCGACCACAACGTTTCCCGCAACGAACTGTACGACGCCGTGCTGACCGCGCGCCGCGACGACGCGGACTGACCGGCGCGGTTGTGCGACCCGCCAGGTCTCGGCCACGGAAATCGGCAGACTGACAAAGGATCGGATTCTCCTCGTCTGCTCGGCCACCGACCGCTAGGTTGGGCCGCGAACAGACGTTGTTGCAGGGGAGGACGATTCGATGGCGATGCGCCGGGTGCTGGTCAACAGTGTGCTAGCGGTGGGCGTCGCGCTCACCACGGTCGCGGGGACGGGGTCGGCGGTCGCCGAGGACGGCCCGGCGCAGGGGTGTGCGCGGTGGGCGTCGTCGACCGTGGCGTCCGGATACGGCATCCTCGAGAACCTGGCGTTCGACGGACGCGGCGGGATGCTGCTGTCCGAGGTGCCCGCGTCCGGCGTGGGCGGAGCGCTGCGCCGACTGGGCTCGGACGGGTCGCGCACGGAGCTGGCGCAGGTCAGTTCCCCGGGCGGCATCGTAGTGTCCGGCGCCACCGCGTATTTCACCACCGGTGGATCGTTGAGCAGCGGGTTCGCCGGGCGAGCCGACGGCACGATCGAGGCGCTGGACCTGGATCGGGGCACCGTCGCGACCGTGGCCCGCGGGCTGACGGCGCCGAACGGTCTAGCCGCGTTGCCCGACGGCGACTTCGTGGTGAGCCGGGACCTCGGTTCGCCGAACACGCTCACCAGGATCGCCGCGGACGGCACCGGCGCGCGTCCGTTCGTCGCCGAGCTGACGTCGACGAACGGCCTCGCCTACGACGGCACGCGGCGCACACTCTTCGTCTCCACCACCTTCGAGCCCGTCACCACGCTGGCCGCGATCGACCTGGCGCAGCCGGACGCGCCGCCCGCCCGGATCACCGTGCCCGGCTTCGGTCCGCTCAATGCCGCCGACGATCTGACCGTCGGCCCCGACGGCGCCGTGTACCTGGCCTTGAATGCGGCCGGACGGGTCCTGCGCATCGATCCCGACACCGCCCGAACCTGTGTTGTCGCGGACGGCATCCCGTTCGCCACCTCGGCCCGCTTCGGCGCGGGCCCCGGCTGGGATCCGGGCGCGCTGTACGTCACCAGCTTCACCGGCGCGATCACCCGCTTGACCCCGCCCTGAGCGAAGATGGTTCCATGACTTCACTGGAGAACAAGGCAAAGGAATTTCTCGCGCTGCACCGCCCCGGCGATCCGGCCGTCCTGCCCACCGTCTGGGATGCGTGGTCCGCGAAAGTCGCTGTGGAAGCGGGGTTTTCGGCGCTCACCGTGGGCAGCCACCCGGTCGCCGACTCGCTCGGTCGCAGCGACGGTGAAGGCATGACCTTCGCCGAGTCGCTCACTCGCGTCCGCCAGATCACCGAGGCCGTCGAGGTGCCGGTGTCGGTGGACCTGGAATCGGGCTACGGCCTCGAACCCGCCCAGCTGATCGAGGGCTTGCTCGAGGCCGGGGCCGTCGGGCTCAACATCGAGGACACGGTGCACAGCGAGGGCGGGCGGCTGCGCGCGCCGCAGGAGCACGCCGACCTCGTGCACGGCCTGCGTCAGTTCGCCGACGCGGCCGGTGTGCACGTCGTGGTGAACGCCAGGACCGATCTGTTCATCCGGGCCGACGGCGACGCGGCCGACCGGGTGGACCGGGCGATCGAACGCCTGCGCCTGGCCGCCGCCGCGGGCGCCGACGTGCTCTTCCCGGCCGGCGCGCGCGAAGACGCCGACGTGCGCAGGCTCACCGGCGAATTGCCGTTGCCGATCAGCATGGTCGGTCTGCCCGACAAGTCGGACAAGGCGGTGCTCGCCGATCAGGGGGTTGCCCGGATCAGCTTCGGCCCGTTCCTGCAGCGCGCCCTCACCGCCGAGATCGAGCGGCTGCTCGCCCGCTGGAAGTGAACTGTCGCCGACGGGTGGCCCGGGGTCATCCGTCGGCGGGCGGGCCTAGAGCGCCAGGGTCGTGGTGACGAACTCGATGAACAGGGGCGCCAGCGCGGGAACGTGCGCCGGGCCCTGGGCGATGATGACGCGACGGGTGCGTTCGCCGATGGCGTCCGGGAGGAGCGCGATCAACTCGTCGGACAGCGCGGGTAGCGTCGGATCCGCTTGGCGCGCTTGATGGTAGAAGATCCGGTACAGCTCGGCGAAGCGATCCACCGCGAGATCGCGGTAGTCGACGGCCTGCTGGTTCACCTTGAACGATTCGACGAGGATCAGCCGGGCGAAATCCGGTTCGGTGGCCACGGTTTCGCAGAAGGTGACGACGATCGACTCGATCCGCGCCGCGGCGTCGGCGTCCGGTGGCAGCTGTGCGAGTTCCTCGGCGATCCGGCTCGCCACGATATCGACGCCGGTGTGCACCGCCTCGACGAAACACTCCTCCTTGTTGGCGAAGTGCTCGTAGAAGGTGCTGCGCGAAACCCGGGCCCGGGCAACGATATCGGTGAGCGTCGTGGCCGGATAGCCCTTGCAGTCCACGCATTCGACCATCGCCTCGATCAGGCGTCCGCGCTGCGATACCAGCACCGCGTCGCGGGCCGCCCGATGCCGGTCGGCGAAGCCGGAACTCGGTCCCGGGGCGCCGCCCGCCGCCCGCGCTGTCGCCTCTGTCGCTAACTCCCGGCGCATAACTGCCCTCCCTCGTCGGCCGACCACGAGCAACCGTAACTCGGCATTATCCCGATGCGCGCCAGGCGATTACGCACCGGTAGGGGGTCGGCCGCCGAGAGCGCCGTTACTCCTTGGGCTCGATGTACTTGGGGTACACCGGTTCCGGCGCGGGCAGCGCGACGCCGGGCACGATCGGGGTCGCGATATCGGCGAACGTGCGCTCGGACTGGCCGAGCTGATCGAGGATCTTGCCCGCTGAACCCGGCATCACCGGCTGCACCAGGATCGCGACGATGCGCAGCACCTCGAGCGTCACGTACAGCACGGTCGCCTCGCGCGCCAGATCCTCCGGGGTACCCGCCTTGGCCAGCGCCCACGGCGCCTGCGCGGAGAAGTACCGGTTGGTCTCGCCGAGCGTCAGCCAGATCGCCTCCAGCGCGAGATGCAGCTGCTGGCTGTCGAATTCGGCGCGGCAGCGGTCGAGCAGCCCGTTCGCGAGGTCGAGCAGTGCGCGGTCGTCGGCGGTAAACTCGCCGGGCGTCGGCACCACGCCGCCGCAGTCCCGGGCCACCAGCTTGGTGCTGCGCTGCACGAGATTGCCGAACTCGTTGGCCAGATCTGTATTGATCCGGCCGACGATCGCCTCGTGGCTGTAGCTGCCGTCCTGGCCGTAGGAGATCTCGCGGAGCAGGAAGAAGCGCACCGCGTCCAGGCCGTAGCTCTCCACCAGCGCGAGCGGGTCGACCACATTGCCGACCGACTTGGACATCTTCTCGCCCTTGTTGTACAGGAACCCGTGCACGTAAACGCGTTTCGGCAGCTGCACCCCGGCCGAGAGCAGGAACGCGGGCCAGTAGACGGTGTGGAACCGCGTGATGTCCTTGCCGATGATGTGCACGTCGGCGGGCCAGAACCGCTGGAACGCAGCGGATTCGGTGTCCGGGAAGCCGACGCCGGTGATGTAGTTGGTGAGCGCGTCCACCCAGACGTACATCACATGATCGGGATGACCCGGCACCGGCACACCCCAGTCGAAGGTGGTGCGCGAGATGGACAGATCCTTCAGCCCCGCCTTGACGTAGCTGACGATCTCGTTGCGTCGCGTTGCGGGCGCGATGAATTCGGGATGCTCTTCGTACAGCGCGAGCAGCTTGTCCTGGTAGGCGGAGAGCCGGAAGAAGTAGTTCGACTCCTCGGTCCAGGTGACCGGCGTCTTCGACTCGGTGGAGATCCGGCTGCCGTCGTCGAGCAGCGTGGTCTCCTCCTCGGTGTAGAACGCCTCGTCGCGCACGGAGTACCAGCCCGAGTAGTTGCCGAGGTAGATGTCGCCGTTGGCGAGCATCCGCTCCCAGATCGCCACACTGGCCGCCTGGTGGTCCTCGTCGGTGGTGCGGATGAACCGGTCGAAGGAGATGTCGAGCGTCTTGTCCATCGCCTCGAACACGTCGGAGTTGCGCGCCGCGAGTTCCTGCACCGGGATGCCCTCGGCGACGGCCGTCTGTTGCATCTTCTGGCCGTGCTCGTCGGTACCCGTCATGAAGAAGACGTCGTACCCGTCGAGGCGTTTGAACCGGGCGATGGCATCGGCCGAGATGTACTCGTACGCATGCCCGATATGCGGCGCACCGTTGGGGTACGCGATGGCCGTGGTGATGTAGAAGGCGGGGCGGTCGACGTCGCTCATGGTGCGTCTACTGTAATCCGCGTGGTCTTCCTCGTTCGCGTGAACATCCACTGCACCGTCGCCGGGGTCGCCGGGAGCGTCCGATGAGCGGCAAGCGCCCAGCTCCGGACCTGCCCGAGCCGCTCGCGCCGATCATCGACGCGCACACCCACCTCGATGCCTGCGGCGCCACCGACGCGGCCTCGACCGCCGCGATCGTGGATCGGGCGGCCTCGGTCGGCGTCGGGCAGGTGGTGACCGTCGCGGACGACCTGGCCGCGGCGCGGTGGGCTGTGCAAGCCGCGCACTGGGATTCGCGCGTGTACGCCGCGGTCGCCTTGCATCCGACGCGCGCGAACGCGCTCGACGACGCGGCCAAGGCGGAGCTGGCACGGCTCGGCGCGGACCCCAGGGTGGTGGCGATCGGCGAGACCGGCCTGGACTATTACTGGCCGGGCAAGCTGGACGGCTGTGCCGATATCGAGACACAGATCGAGGGTTTCCGCTGGCACATCGATCTGGCGAAGCGGCTACGCAAACCGCTGATGATCCACAATCGCGAGGCCGATCACGATCTGCTGACCGTGCTGCTGGATGAGGGCGCGCCGGACACCGTGATCTTCCACTGCTTTTCGTCGGATACGAATATGGCGCTGTCCTGTGTGGCCGAGGGCTATGTGCTGAGTTTCTCCGGCACGGTGAGTTTCAAGAATGCGCACGAGTTGCGTGAGGCCGCGAAGGTCGTGCCCGACGAGCAAATTCTGGTCGAAACGGACGCGCCCTATCTGACCCCGCACCCATTTCGCGGCGCGCCCAATGAGCCGTACTGCCTGCCGTACACCGTGCGCGCGCTCGCGGAAATTCGGGAACAAGATCCGGCGGAACTCGCGAAGATCAGCACGGCCAATGCGCGCCGCGTCTACGGCATTTGACCGACACGCCGGATTCCGACCCGCCCGCGCGGATACCCGCAAGGACCCTGGATATGCGAAGTGTGTCCTACGTCACTGTGCCGGTCCCGTTTCGTGATTAACCTGCGGTGTCGATATCGCTCCGTGATATTGAAAGCCCCAGCTGAAGCAACTGTAGGTTGTCGGCCCCCGACCCCTTCGTTATCGTGCTGTGACCATGGCCCATCCGTCGCCCGCTCGCCACGTCCCACTGGATCGCTCCGCGATCCTGTGGCCGATCACGCGGATCAACCAGTCCCGCTCGCCGCTGCTGTACGCGGCGGTCGCGGCGCTGCTGATGACGTTGATCGTCGGGGCAGGCCTGGCGATCGTGAACCGCAAGACGGTGACCGTGGTCGTGGACGGCGAGAAGCTGTTCGAGACCACGATGTCCACCGACGTGCGCGGCGTGCTGCGGGCGGCGGGTTTCGCCGTCACCGAGCGCGACAAGGTGGCCCCCGCGCTGGCTGCGCGGATCGGCGATGGTGCGACGATCACGCTCAATCGGGCCCGTGAGGTCGAACTGCAGGTCGACGGTCAACCGCGCAAGGTGTGGACCACCGGCCTGACCGCCGGCGAGGCGCTCGAACAACTCGATCTGCCCCGGGAGGTCTACGTTTCCCCCGCGCGCAACGAGAAGCTCCCGCTGGAAGGCGCCGCGTTGCAGGTCGCGACGCCCCGGTCGGTCGCGCTGCGCGACGGCGTCGGCTCCTTCGTCGATGTCCGCCTCGCGGCGCCGACGGTCGGCGAATTCCTCGCGGTGGCCGGCGTTCCGCTGCTCGAGCAGGACACCGTCGAGCCCGCGGCGTCCACACCGCTCACGGAGGGCCAGCGAATCACGGTGACGCGCAAGCGAACCGAAAACCGGACCGAGACGCTGCCGCTCGATCCGCCGGAGAACGTGATCGAAGACCCGGCCATGAACATGAGCCGGTCGGTGGTGGAGACCCCCGGCGCGCCCGGGGTGCAGGACGTCACCTTCGCGGTCACCATGGTCAACGGCGTCGAGGTGGACCGCAAGCCGATCAACTCGACCGTGACGGTCACGGCTCAGCCGAAGACTGTGCGCAAGGGCGCCAAGCCCGGCACCGAGGTGCCGCCGGTGCGCGACGGCGCGACCTGGGACGCGCTGGCCCGCTGCGAGTCCACCGGCAACTGGAGCATCAACAACGGCAACGGTTACTACGGCGGCATCCAATTCGACCAGGGCACCTGGGAACGCCAGGGTGGCTTGAAGTACGCGCCGCGCGCCGATCTCGCCACTCGCGAGGAACAGATCGCCATCGCCGAAATCACCCGCGCCCGCCAGGGTTGGGGCGCGTGGCCCGCCTGCACGAGCCGGCTCGGCATCAGCTGATCGGTGACGCCGGTCACGCTCGGTGATCCGCGAATTCGTTTTTCATTCGCGGCCGCGCCACGCCGACCTGGCACTCTCCGACTGATCTATACACTCGTCCAGGTTTGGTGACGGTGTGGGTCGGGTTGTGAGGTGTGCGGTGCGAGTTGTCCAGATGTGCAAGCGAGCAGTCGCGGTGACGATCTTGTCGGCGAGTGCCACGTTGTCCGCGCAGATCGCGCCCGCCCACGCGGCCGCCCCCGGCGCGCTGATCTCGGAGATCGCGCAGCCGGACGGGTGGCGTGGCACCTCGGGCGGTTCGGTCGTCGAGTACTGGATGCGCGGCTCGGACGGGACGCCGCGCCCGGCCAGCGGCGCGCTCTTCGTGCCCCGCGGCACCGCCCCCGCCGCGGGTTGGCCGATCATCGCCTACGACCACGGCACCACCGGGCTCGGCATGGGCTGCGGCGGCCAGTCGGATCCGGCCGGCCGGCCGTACCCGGAGAGCCGGGCCAAAGAGGACGCGCTGATCCAAGGCTTCCTGTCCCGCGGCTTCGCGGTGGTCGCGCCGGATTACCTGGGGCTCGGCCGGTTCAACACCGGCCCGCATCCCTATCTCGAGACCAGCACCGAGGCGACGGCCACGCTCGACCTGCTGCACGCCGCCCGCGCGGCCCATCCCGAACTCTCCCGCACCTGGGCGGTTTTCGGCGGCTCACAGGGCGGACAGGCCGCACTGGCCACCGCGCACCGGCAGGTGACCTACGCGCCGGATCTCGATTTCCGCGGCACCGTGGCGATCGACCCCGAATCCGACGTGGAGAAGGTGCTGCCGCTCGCCGGTCCGCTGGTGCCTCCGCTGCCCGACGCCGACGGCGCGATGAGCTTCTTCGTCAGCATCCTGGCGGGCCTGCGCGCCGCGCACCCCGATGTGCGCGTCGATCAGTACCTCACCCCGCAGGGCCGGGCCGTGCTGGACAGCGTCGGCACGCTGTGCCTGGATCGCATCGGAGACCGGGTGCGCGGGCTCGGCGTCGCCGATCTGCTCGACGAGTCGCTCGCCACCGAGCCCATCCGTTCCGCGCTGAACGAGTACCTGACCGTGCCCACCACCGGATACAACGCGCCGATCCTGTTGTTGCTCAACGTCACCGACACCGTCGTGCCCGCCCCGCTGCACGGCGCGCTGGCCGCGCAGTTCGCCGCGAACGGAGTCGACTTCCAGACCGTCCTCGGCGCCGGTGCGCACACCCAGATCAGCCCCGCCATGCAGACCGCGATCGACGCGTTCCTGGACCGCATCAAGGCGAGCCCGGCCGAGCGGTAGGACCGCCGCGGCGGGGTTGATAGGTTCTGTGCGTGTCCGAAGCCGAAATTGCTGGTCGTGGGAGTGCCGCCCTGCTGGGCCCCGCCGAGGTGCGGGTGCTGGCCGAGCGACTCGGCGTGCGGCCGACCAAGCAGCTCGGGCAGAACTTCGTGCACGACGCGAACACCGTGCGGCGCATCGTCACGGCGGCCGGTGTCGGGCGCGACGACGTGGTGCTCGAGGTCGGACCCGGACTGGGTTCGCTGACGCTGGCCCTGCTCGATGTGGTGGATTCGGTGGTCGCGGTCGAGATCGATCCGGTGCTCGCGCAGCACCTGCCGGTGACCATCGCCGACCGGGCGCCGGCCCTGGCCGACCGGTTGTCGGTGGTGCAGGCGGACGCGTTGCGCGTGGCGGCCGCGGATCTGCCCGCGACGCCGACCGCCTTGGTGGCGAACCTGCCGTACAACGTCGCGGTGCCGGTGCTGCTGCACCTACTGGCCGAATTGCCCAGCATCGCGGTCTCTTTGGTGATGGTGCAGGCGGAGGTGGCCGACCGGCTCGCCGCCGAGCCGGGCAGCCGGGTTTACGGCGTGCCCAGCGTGAAGGCGGGCTTCTTCGGCAAGGTCCGGCGTGCGGGTGCGGTCGGCACGCAGGTTTTCTGGCCGGTGCCGCGGGTCGATTCGGGACTGGTCCGGGTCGAGCGCTACGCCGAACCGCCGTGGCCGATCGATACCGAGCACCGTCGCCGCGTGTTCGAGGTGATCGACGCCGCTTTTGCGCAACGGCGAAAGACGCTGCGCGCGGCCTTTTCCGGCTGGGCGGGTTCGCCCGCCGAAGCCGAGCGTCGCCTGGTCGCCGCGGGCATCGCGCCGACGGCGCGCGGTGAGACGCTCGACACTGCGGCTTTCGTCCGGCTGGCTGCCCAGGCCTGACTCGTGCGCCGGACCGGTCGGTTTCTCCTGCGCTGCCAGTCCATTCGGCGATGTGGATTGTGGATAACTCAGGTTTGACACCGCACGGGCCCGGGTTTGCGGCGCGAGCCTCGGGCCGATTCGATTGGCTGCCTTATCGATCCGCCTAAGGCGAGAACTACAGCTCAACGTGGGTGCGGGCTGATCTTGATCGATGGGCTGCCGAGAGGTGGCCACGGCACCGGCGCGACGTTTCGCCGGATGTGGATGAGCCTGTGGATGATTCGTGTGGGCACACTACGGAATACGCCATGTTAGTGCCTGCGCGCAGCAGCCGGACGGCGGGGTGCCGTCCGGCTCTCGGTGTCCGAAAAACCCAGGGGACCGGCCGGTTTCGGCCGAGTCGTGCGGTCAAACGGCGACTTCGTAACCTGCCTCGTCCACGGCGGCGGCGATATCGGTGTCCGCGAGCGGCGCGGTGCTGGCGACCGTGACCGCGCCGCTGGCAAGATCCACGTCGACGCTCGTGACGCCGTCGATCTTGCCGATCTCCGTCTTGACGGAGCTCACGCAGTGCCCGCAGGTCATCCCCGTGACGGTGTAGGTGGAACTGGGCATCTCCGACTCCTTCGCTTGGATCCATCATACGGGCCGGGGGTACCCCGACGATTCGAACATACCCCCAAGGGGTATTGAAGGCAAGACGTCGTTCCGCGCCGCGACCGAGGGCTACCGGAGCGTTGATCGCTGGATCGACGGCCCCCGCGGCGGGTTGCCGTAACCGAAAGATTCACATCGGGTGAAAGGCGCATATCGACGCGAGCAACCGCCGAGCCCACCCGTTACGCTAGGTCATCGTGCTGTCAGTTGTCCCCAGTCCCATCACCGTGCGGGCACCGTCCAAGGTGAACCTCCATCTCGGCGTCGGTGACCTGCGCGCGGACGGCTTTCACGATCTGACGACGGTCTTCCAGGCGCTGTCGCTCAGCGATGATCTGGAGATCGCCCCCGCGGCCTCGCTCGCCGTGCGAGTGTCCGGTGAAGGCGCCGCGGAGGTGCCGACCGACCGCACCAATCTGGTGTGGAAGGCGGCCGTTCGCCTCGCGCATCTGGCGGGTCGCGCGCCGCTGGTGGAAATCGCCATCGCCAAGGGCATTCCGGTGGCCGGCGGCATGGCGGGTGGTAGTGCCGACGCCGCCGCGACCCTGGTCGGCCTCAACGAGCTGTGGGATCTCGGGCTGGGCCGCGAGGAACTGGCCGCGATCGCCGCCGAACTCGGCAGCGACGTCCCGTTCGCGCTGCACGGTGGTACCGCGCTCGGCACCGGACGCGGCGAGCGCCTGCTTCCGGTGCTGTCCCGCAACACCTTTCACTGGGTGCTCGCGCTGGCCAAGGTCGGCTTGTCGACGCCCGCGGTGTTCGCCGAACTGGACCGGCTGCGCGCCAACGGCGCCCCGCCCCGGCTCGGTGAACCCCAGCAGCTGATGCAGGCCTTGGCCTTCGGCGATCCGAAACAGCTTGCTCCGCTGCTGGGTAACGACCTGCAGGCGGCGGCGCTGTCGTTGCAGCCGGAATTGCGGCGTACGCTGCGCGCCGGCGTCGACGCCGGCGCGCTGGCGGGCTTGGTCTCCGGCTCCGGCCCCACCTGCGCATTCCTTTGCGCGAGCGAGGAATCCGCGGTGGCGGTGGCGGCCGAACTGGCCGGTGCGGGCGTGTGCCGCAGCGTGCGCACCGCCAGCGGGCCGGTCGCGGGTGCCCGGGTGCTCAACAGTGAGCCGCCCGGAAAGCACTGATCAGGCGAGCACGTCGGCGAGCCGGTCGACCTGGTCGGCGTCGTGGCCGTGGCAGTAGAGCATCACCTCGTCGGCGCCTAGATCCGCGAATTGTTTGATCGCCGAGCGGATGTCGTCGGGGGTGGTGAGCATGCCGTCGACCATGTAGTCGGCGCGGCCGCTGAATTCGTAGTAGCCGCCGATGGCGGCACGGGCGGCATCGATCAGGTGCCGGTCGCCGAGTGCGACGTTGACCTGGGCGACGATGCGCGGCGCGCCGGGGCGGCCGTGCTCGGTCCAGGAGCGCCGGGCGGTGTCGAAGAGGTCGCCGGCCCAGGACGGTGCGGCGGCGGCGAGAAGTCCGCCGCCCCAACGGCCTACGCGGTCGATCGCGGCGGGCTGGAAGCCGCCGAAGAGCAACTCGGGTCCGTCGGGTCGGGACGGGACGGGCCCGATCGGGCCGCAGTCGGCGCCGTAGGGCGCGCCGGACCACACGCGGCGCAGCACATCCAGCTGTTCGTCCAGGCGACGGCCGCGCGTGCGCAGGTCGGTGCCGGAGGCGAGGTGGTCGTCCGCGCGTCCGCCGACGCCGAGGCCGAGCACGAAGCGGCCGCCGGACATGCGATCGAGGGTGGCCGCCTGTTTGGCGAGCAGCACGGGCTCGCGCAGCGGCGCGATGAGCACCTCGGTCTGCAGCCTGACGCGGCTGGTGGCGCCGGCGAGCGCGGCCAGCGCGACGAGTGGTTCCGGATTGTGGTAGACGAGCCGATCGAGCAGGCCGAGCGTGCTGAACGGGCCGGCGTCGGCGCGCCTGGCCCAGTCGAGCAGTGCCGCGGGATCGGAAATGGGCAGGCCGAGACCGACATGCATGGGAGAACCTCCAGGAGGGAACGCGAATGGATCGGGCCGCCCGCGCGCACCTCGCCGAGCGAGGTGGGGCTCCCATCTGCGGCTGTACTTCCGGGGAGCCCTAGCTGACTAACTTTGTTCGTTACGAACGTTGTTCGTGTTCTCAATGTAGGCGAACGCCGTTCGTCACGCAAGCCCGGCGGACCGCTCAGCTGGTCGAGGCGGGTGCGGACGCGCTCAGTACCCTGGCTCAGGGCGAGTATCGGTCCCGCCCCCGCGCAGCCCGGAAGGATCCATGTCCAACCTGATCAACCTCGAGCAAGTCTCCAAGAGCTTCGGGATCACCCCGCTGCTCGACAACGTGTCACTCGGCGTGCACGCGGGCGAGCGCATCGGGGTCGTCGGTCTCAACGGAGGTGGCAAGACCACCTTGCTCGAGGTGCTCACCGGCCTCGAGCCGCCGGACAGCGGCCGGGTCAGCCGGGTCGGCGGACTGCGGCTCGCGGTGGTGACGCAGCGCGGCGTGCTGCCCGCGGGGGCGACGGTCGGGTCGGTCGTGCTGGCGGGGCTGGCCGACGACTTGAACGGGGTACCGGGCGGCACGGACGCTGTGGCCGAACACGAGTGGGCCGCAAATCCGCGCATCCGGACCGTGCTGGAGGGCATCGGCATCGCCGGGCTCGGCCTGCAGACCTCGATCGACAACCTGTCCGGTGGGGAGCGGCGCCGCGTCGCGCTGGCCGCCGCGCTGGTCCGCGACCTCGACCTGCTCGTGCTCGACGAACCGACCAACCACCTCGACGTCGAGGGCGTGCAGTGGCTGGCCGCGCATCTGCTCGAACGCCGCAGCGCGCTGGTCGTGGTGACCCACGATCGCTGGTTCCTCGACACCGTCGCCACCGACACCTGGGAGGTGGTCGGCGGCAAGGTCGAAAGCTATGCGGGCGGCTACGGCGACTGGATCTTCGCCCGCGCCGAACGGGCCAGGCAGGCCGATGCCACCGAGGCGCGGCGCAGCAATCTGGCGCGCAAGGAACTGGCCTGGCTGCGCCGCGGCGCGAAGGCCCGGACGTCCAAACCGCGCTACCGGGTGGAGGCGGCCGAGGCGCTGATCGCCGACGTGCCGCCGCCGCGCGACAGCGTCTCGCTGGCCGCGTTCGCGCGCAAGCGGCTCGGTCGCGTCGTCATCGAGCTCGAGGACACCACCCTCACCACGCCGGACGGCCGGGAGTTGGTGCGCGACTTGACCTGGCGGCTCGCGCCGGGCGAGCGGGTCGGCCTGGTCGGGGTGAACGGTTCCGGCAAGACGACGCTGCTGCGCACCCTGGCCGGAGACACCGAACCGGTCGCGGGCAAGCGGATTCAGGGCCAGACGGTGCAGATCGGCTGGCTGCGGCAGGAACTCGACGATCTGCCGACCGATATGCGGGTGCTCGAGGCGGTGCAGCAGGTCGCGCAGCGAATCATGCTGGGCGACAAGGAGATCTCGGCCGGTCAGCTGGCCGAGCGACTCGGCTTCAGCCCGGCCCGCCAGCGCACGCCGGTCGGGGACCTCTCCGGTGGCGAACGGCGCAGGCTGCAATTGACCCGCATCCTGATGGCCGAGCCGAACGTGCTGCTGCTCGACGAGCCGACCAACGACCTGGACATCGACACCCTGCAGCAGTTGGAAGACCTGCTCGACAACTGGGCCGGCACCCTCGTGGTGATCAGTCACGACCGCTATCTGATCGAGCGCATCTGTGACACGACCTGGGCGCTGTTCGGCGACGGCAAGCTCACCAACCTGCCCGGCGGCATCGACGAGTATCTGAAAAAGCGTGCGGCGCAAGGGCAGAGCGCCACCCGCGTGGCCGACAAGGCGGCCGCGCCGGTGACCGACGCCGCCGCTCAGCGCGCCGCCCGCAAGGAGCTGTCCCGGCTCGAACGCGCCATCGAGAAATTCGACGAACGCGAGCAGCGCCTGCACGCCGCGCTCGCCGACGCCGCCACCGACCCGGACAAGCTCGTCACGCTCAATGCCGAACTCAAGCAGGTGGTGGCGGACAAGGAAGCCGCCGAGGAACGCTGGATGGAGCTGGCAGAGGACGTTTAAGCCCGGCGGCACACCCCTCGCAGCGGCGGATAGCTACTGCGAGGCGGTGACGAGCTGTGCGCGGCTAGTGGCCGGAGGCGCGATCGTCGGACACGACGACCGGAATGCAGGTGCGGACGAAGTCCGTGCCGAACCCCGTGAGCACGATGCTGCGGTAGATCACCTTGGTGCCGAATCCGGAGCGCTTCAACAGCTCTCGCACCGGTGCCTGGGCTTCGAGCAGCTGATAGCGGTTCGGATTGCCGACGGGCTCGCGGGTGTGCTCGACCAGGCCGAGCCTGCGCAGGTTGGTCAGGTACTGCTGGATCCGGTTCGGGAAGCGCAGTCCGGCCTGCTCGCCGACCAGCGTCAGCATGGAGCCGAGCCGTTCCGCGCCCAGCCGCGGGCGGCCGGTGCGGATGTCGATCGAGGGTTGCGGGCCGTCCATGTGCAGGAAGCGCAGGATGCGGGCCTCGTCGGGGGTCAGCTCGGCGAGCATGCCCGCGAAGGCCGGATGGTTCTCGTCCTCGCCGTGCGTGCTCGCCGACAGCCGCAGCAGCGCCGCGCCCTGCTCGCGCAGCGTCGGAACGGGTTGTCCGGCAGGCTCGTTCGGTGCCTCCGGTAGCCCGAGCGCGCGGCGCACCCGGTCGCGCACCTCGGATTCGGCCTCGGCCAGCACTTCTCGCGGCGGCACGCCCTGAATGCTGCGCTGCACGACGGTCGCGCCGACGCCGACCGCGGTGCCGACGCTCCACGCGGTCATGCCGGTCAGTGCGCTCCAGGTGACCCGTGCGACGCCGGTCGCCGCACGCACGGTGGCCACGGGATAGGAGACGCGCGAAGGGGATTCGTCGCGGCGTAAGATCGCGCGGTCCGGCCGTCGCGCGAGTTCCGTGGACGCCGGGGCGACCTCGGGGTGGTGCTCGACGGCCCCGGCATCGTCGCCGGGTCCGGGTTTCGCTACAGCCATGTGGTCGCCACTCCTGTTCCGAAGATCAGGATATGAGCGTATCCGGCGAAGAGTCCCAACACGCCGCCATGCAGAAAAAGCAGCCACTCATCTTGTTTGATGGCCGAGCGCAGCATGTCCACGAAGTCCGGCGGTTTCAGCGCCGCCATCTGCTTGGCGATGTACTGGTTGATATGCCTGCCCTGGCGCACGTTGAACTCCGGATCGGCGAACGCGATCGGGGCGATGGTCATGGCCTCGGTGGTCAGCGTGGACTGCAGCGCATCGTATTCGCGGCTGCCGAGCATGAACTTGACGGCGGGCCGGGCGGGACCGAGCGCGCGGTCCGCGGCGGGCCGCAGCGTGTCCTCGAGCATCTGCATGGTGCGGTCCGAGCGCGGTCCGTTGAGCAGTTCGTCGCCGATGTTGGCGACGGTCATCACCTGACTGGACACCAATTCGGCGTAGCCGTCGGTGATCTCGGACTGGCGCTTGATCAGCAGCCCTTGCCGCCACGGGCACCACCACTTCGGGTACGCGGGCGCGAAGATCATATTGATGCCGACCCAGTTGACCACCCAGCCGATGATCACGCCGCCGATCGGCAACACCACCAGCGTCGGCCATCCGGTCAGGTGCAGCACGGCGACCACGATCGCGCCCATCGGCGCGCCGAAGAAAAAGCCGAAGTTGATCATGAACCGCAGCTCTTTTGCGCCGAGCACCTGGAACAGTGTGTTGAGCAGTTGCGGCCGGGCCTGGAAGTAGCGAATCACCATCTGCTTCACATCGAGCAGTTGATCAATATTCGCGCCCAATTCATCTGTGAGCTCGCGCAGAATATCCGGCAGTTGCTGCTTGACCCGTGCATGCACCATCTCGCGCACTTGGGTCGGCAGGTTGTACCAGAGCTGTGGATGTTCCCGTTTGAGAATTTCTTCGACGATGTCCTGGATCTGTTCGTCGGCGATGCTCGCGAGATGTTCGGCGAGCTTGTCCGGCTCCAGTTCGCGGTAGAAGTCGGCGACGCTGCCCAGTTTGGCCAGCCCCTTGTCGACGGCGATGCTCGCCATCTTGTCCGCACGCGAGGGCACGATGCCCTGCCAGCCGAATCGCCCGTCATAACTCAGCAGCGGCAGCACTTGAATTCGTTTGGGCAGGAAGGGGTACAACGCGCGAAGTCCGGGTAGTCGCACCCCATGGAACGCGATCGGCCGGAACAGCATCAGCACGCCGGTCCAGTTGGTTATGTACCCGATGACCCCGGTAAAAAGTGGGATCGTCAATAGCTCGAGCAGGATTGTCGGGTGGATTCCGAACACGCTCTCTAACACGACACCCTCCTGCCGACACTCCGGTGACCGCCGCCTCACCGGAACATCAAAGTAGCACCCTGTCGGCATCGGGACTCTATTGTGGCGAGACCGGCCGGATCCGCTCGCGCGGGTGGCTCCGCGGTGAACCGTGCCGAGATATCGGTCACAGTGTTTGTCGGCAATGCCGCGCCTGCTCGGTCCTACCGCGACAATGACCAACGACACAGGGGGCAGTAATCTGTGGGGCGGATTCGTTCACCTGGCGATATCGGAGTAGACGTGGCAAACGACAGGACCGGACAGGACATCGCTCGAGCCGGTTCTCGCGCTGTGGAGCGCAGCTCGGATGTCGAACAGCGGCAGATCAGCAACGAGGCCCGGCTGATTCGCGGGGTGTTCCGGGCCGCGGGCTTGGCGGCGGGCTCTGTCGTGCGCGGCGGCCAGTGGGCGGTCGGCACCACCTACGAGGTCACCAAGGAGATCACCCAGGCCGCGCTGGACGGCGAATCCTCCGCCGATATCGCCGAGCGGACCGGAAATGCGTTGCGCTCCATAGCTCGTAGCGCGCTCGGCGTCACCGAGGGTTCGGTGCGCGAGATCGTCAGCTATGTGCCGACGCCGAACGGGCCGGGCAATCACAGCGGCGCGCAGCAGCAAGCCCTCGCCGTCGGTTCCTACCTGCGCTCGGCGAGCACCGACGAACTGCGCCGCCGCGGCGACGCGCTGCTCGCCCGCTCCGCGGACGTCTACTTCACCGAGGACGTACACCCGGCCTACGACCGAATCCTGGACGAACTGGCGCCCGACGAGGCGCGCATCCTGCGCTTCATGGCGCAGAACGGCCCGCAGCCCTCGGTCGACGTGCGCACCAACCGGCCGCTCGGCATCGGCTCGGAACTGGTGCAGGGCGATCTCACCTCGGTGCCGGAGCAGGCGGGCGTGCGGTACCCGGATCGCTCCCGCCCGTATCTGATCAACCTCAACCGGCTTGGCCTGACGCTGATCTCCGATGATCCGGTCGTGCTGAGCCGGTACATGGTGCTCGAGGTGCAGCCGGTGGTGGAGGCCGCGCTGAAGAAAGCGGGCCGCGCGCCCAAGATCGTGCGCAAGAGTTTGCGGCTCACCGAATTCGGCGAGGACTTCTGCCGCACCTGCTTCACCATCGCGAACTGATCCTGCCGAGTCCCGGCCCCGTCCCGAAGGGCGACCTACGTCGGAATCTCCGACGAAGAGTGATAGCGATCTGGTACAAATCCTTCAAATCGTGAAGTCGTATGGCTTCGGATGGGATTGTTGAAGGATGGAGCAGGGAACCGACGGGCAGGGCCGCGGCGACCCGGGGGCGGGCGTGGCCGACGGGCGGCAGCCGAGCGCCACCGGAACAGGCGGTACGGCAATGGACGACATCGCCGCGATCAACAGATTGAAGTTCCGCTATCTACGCACCCTCGACACGAAATCTTGGGATGAGTTCGCGGACACCATGATTCCCGAGGCGACCGCCACCTACAGCGAATATCTGCAATTCGAATCGCGCGACGCGTTCCTGGCTTTCATGCGCAACACCCTCGGTCCGCACGTCATCACCGAGCATCGCTGCGATCACCCCGAGATCGACGTCGACGGCGATACCGCCACCGGCACCTGGTATCTCGCCGACACCGTGCTCATCCCCGGGCACAACATGCTGCTGCGCGGTGCGGCCTTCTACTCCGACGAATACGTGCGCTGCGCCGACGGCCGCTGGCGCATCTCGCATACCGGCTACGAACGCACCTACGAGGTGGTGCTGTCGCTGAGCGATCTGCCGAGCCTGCGCCTCACGTCGAGCAGATGGGGACTCATCTCCAGGGAAGAGGGCGTCATCTCCGCGGTGGAACGCGATCCGGGAACGACGTCCGAACCCGAGGCAGGCTGACGGACCGCGCTCAGTCCGCCGTCGCGACCAGCGGCTCCAGCGTCAGCTTCGGGAATTCCTTCTCGATGTACTGCAGCCGCCACTTGTCGCTGAACAGTGCGAGCAGCGCACCGTCGCTGCGGGTGAACACCTCGACCCCGCGCTGCCTGCCGAGCTCGTCCGCGGAGGCGGCGTCGGTGCGCCGGGCCAGCGTGTAGGGCAGGTTCTCCATCCGGGTCTCGACGCTGAACTCGGTCGTCATCCGGGCGGTGACCACCTCGAACTGCATCGGGCCGACCGCCGCGAGCACCGGCGAGGCGTCGCCGCGAATATCGTTGCGCAACACCTGCACGACGCCCTCGGAGTCGAGCTGGTCGATGGCCTTGCGGAACTGCTTGTATTTGCCCGCGCTCTCCGCCCGCAGCACCGCGAAATGCTCCGGCGCGAAGGACGGGATCGGCGGGAACTCCACCTTCTTGTCCACGAACAGCGTGTGGCCGGGCGCGAGCGCGGTCGCGTTCACCAGGCCGACCACGTCGCCCGGGTAGGCGGTGTCGACGGTGGTGCGTTCGCGGCCGAACACGGTCAACGCGTATTTCGTCGCGAACGGGCGGCCGGTCTGCGCGTGCGTCACCACCATGCCGCGCTCGAACTCACCCGACACGATGCGCATGAAGGCGAGCCGGTCCCGGTGCGCGGCGTCCATGCCGGCCTGCACCTTGAACACCACCGCGCTGAACGGTTCGGTGGTCTCGCGCTCCTTACCGTTCACATCGGCGCGCGCGCCGGGGGCGGGCGCCAGCGAGACCAGGGTCTCCAGCAGTTGGCGCACACCGAAGTTCAACATCGCCGAGGCGTAGATGACCGGGGAGGTCTGGCCGGCGAGGAACAGTTCCTGATCGTGGTCCTGGCCGGTGGCCGAGAGCAGTTCGCTCTCCTCGACCGCGGTCGTCCACGCCGCACCCTCGCGGGCCTCGGCCTGGGCGGGAGTCAGCGACTCCTCCGGCGCGATGGTCGCGCCGCCCGCGGTGCGGGTGAAGTGGATGTATTCGCGCGGCGCGCCCTCTTCGCCGCGGCGCAGCAGCCCGCGGAAGTCGCCCGCGATGCCGACCGGGAGGAACAGGGGCGTCGGGGTGAGCCCGATCCGTTCGTTGATCTCGTCGAGCAGTTCCAGCGGCGCCTGGCCGGGGCGGTCCCACTTGTTGATCACGGTGATGACCGGGATGCCGCGGTGGCGGCACACCTGGAACAGCTTGAGCGTCTGCGGCTCCAGGCCCTTCGCGGCGTCGATCAGCATCACCGCGGCGTCGACGGCGGTGAGCACCCGATAGGTGTCCTCGGAGAAGTCGGAGTGGCCGGGGGTGTCGACGAGGTTGATCACGCTGTCCTCGTCGGCGCCCTCGGCGCGGTAGTTGAACTGCAGCGCGGTCGAACTGACCGAGATGCCGCGCGCCTTCTCCATCTCCATCCAGTCCGAGACGGTGGAGCGGCGGCCCGCCTTGCCGTGGATCGCGCCCGCCTCGGAAATCATCCTGGCGTGCAGCGCGAGCGCTTCGGTGAGCGTCGACTTACCGGCGTCGGGGTGCGAGATCACCGCGAATGTGCGCCGTCGGGAAACCTCGGCAGGGAGACCCTCGGGGGAGGCGGTCAACGGAACAACCTTTCACAGACGACCTGATCGGCAACCGGTCCAATCTACGCGATCGGATCGACCGCGACACGACCCGCGTCCCGGAACCGCCCGGGTCACCCGATTCCGTCTGGACATAACCCTTGCGGTATGGTGTTCGGGTTGTCTCGGCGAGGGTGACCGCAGACCTGATTTTGCGTTCACCGTGATCGACGCGGCGCGGCTTCCGGCCGTCCTCGTTCGCATCTTCTTGCCCCGACGAGTAGACCAACCAAGCCAGGGCGGAGAACAGTCCCTGGCGCACTGTTGACAGCCCGGAACCGCCGTAGGGAGTAGATCCAGTCATGTCCGACGCCAACCTTCTCGAAGCCGCCGTCCGCACCGAGTTCGGCAAGGGTGCCGCCCGCCGTACCCGTCGGGCCGGCAACGTTCCCGCCGTGCTGTACGGCCACCAGGCCGACCCGCAGCACCTGTCGGTCAACGCCCAGGCCTTCTCCGCGATCCTGCGCGAGCACGGCACCAACGCGGTGCTGAACCTGGTGATCGACGGCAAGAAGCAGCTCGCGCTGACCAAATCCGTTGTGGTGCACCCGATCCGCCGTTACATCGAGCACGCCGACCTGCTCATCGTCAAGAAGGGCGAGAAGGTCAGCGCCGACGTCAACGTGGTCATCACCGGTGAGGCCGCCTCCGGCACCCTGGTCACCCAGGACGCCACCACCATCTCCATCGAGGCCGACGCGCTGAACATCCCCGAGTCCATCGAGGTCTCGGTCGAGGGTGTCGAGGCGGGCACGCAGATCAACGCGGGCGAGCTCACGCTGCCCAAGGGCGTCACCCTGAACGTCGACGCGGAGACCCTGATCGTCAACGTCATCGCCGCGCCGCAGGCCGAGGCCGAGGAAGGCGACGAGGCCGAGGGCGAAGCCGCGAGCGCCGAGTAAGTACTGCTGGATCAGGTCATTCGATGACCGACTCCGTGACCGGGCCCGCGCTCGTGGTCGGACTGGGTAACCCCGGGACCGAATACGAGCGCACCCGGCACAACGTGGGGTTCCTGGTCGCCGACGTGCTCGCGGAGCGCGTCGGCGGCCGTTTCGGTGTGCACAAGAAGTCCGGCGCCGACCTGTTGCAGGCCCGGCTCGACGGCCGCCAGGTGCTCATCGCCAAGCCGCGAACGTTCATGAATCTGTCCGGTCGGCCGGTCGCGGCGCTGGCGAAGTTCTTCTCCGTGCCGCCCACCGAGGTGATCGTCGTGCACGACGAGCTCGACCTGCCGTTCGGCGAGATCCGGCTCAAGCGCGGCGGTGGCGAGGGCGGCCACAACGGCCTGCGTTCCGTCTCCAGCGCGCTGACCACCAAGGACTATCTGCGCACGCGGATCGGCATCGGCCGGCCGCCGGGGCGCCAGGACCCCGCCGATTACGTGCTCAAGCCGTTCGCGACGCCGGAGCGCAAGGAGATTCCGGTGATCGTCGAGCAGGCCGCCGACGCCGTCGAGCTGTTGCTCCGGGTCGGCCTGGAGGCCGCGCAGAATCGCGTGCACTGAGGTCGGCGGCGCGAATGTACCGCGCCGCCAACGCTGTTCGATCGTCGGCCGGCCTCAGCGCAGATGGACCGCGGTCGCGGCGCGGCGCAGCTTGCCCGACGACGTTTTGGGCAGTGCGCCGGGGCCGAGCACGGCGACGGTGCGCGGGCGGGCGCCGACCTCGGAGAACACCGCGTGCACGATCTCGCGTTCGATCCGCTTGACCTCTTCGGCATTCTGGTAGTCGTTGCTCTCCACCACCACGGCGAAGCTCTCCCGCTTCTGCCCGGCGTCCAACCGCACCGCCACCGCGTTGCCCGGACGCACACCCGCCACCCGGGTGGCGGCGCGTTCGATATCGGTGGGGTAGATGTTGCGCCCGCCCATGATGACGACGTCCTTGATCCGGCCGCACACCACGATCAGGCCCTCGTCGGTGAAGTAACCGATGTCACCGGTGTCCAGCCAGCCCGCGGCGTCCTGCGCGGGCCGGAAACCGTCGACCGTGACGTAACCGGAAGTGACTGCCGGGCCCCGTAATTCGATGACGCCGACGGAACGGGACGGCAGCGGCTGGCGTTCGGCGTCGACCACCCGGCCCTCCAGGTGATCGACCAGGTAGCCCAGCGTCGGCAGCCTGCGCACGTTGCCGTGATGGGAGTGTTCGTCGGGCACCGGCACCGCTTTGCCGAGTGCCTCCAGCAGGTCGGCGTCGATGACGTCGACGATCTGACCCAGGCCGGGATCCGGAATCGACACGGCGAGCGTGGTTTCCGCCATGCCGTACACCGGGGTGAGCGCCATCGGGTTGAGCCCGAAGCGTTTACCGGCGGCGGCCAGCGCCTCCATCGTGTCCGGGTCGACCGGTTCCGCGCCGTTCCACATGTAGCGCACACTGCTGAGATCGAGCTTGCCGTCGTCGGCCTGCTTGAGCCGGCGCGCCAGCAGTGAGTACGCGAAATTCGGTGCGGCGGTGACCGTTCCGCGGTACTTGGTGATCAGCTCGGCCCACAGCAGCGGACGCTTGAGGAAATCGATCGGCGTCACGCAGACCACCTCGGCGCCGATTTGCATGGGGACGCTGAGGAATCCGACCATGCCCATATCGTGGAACAGCGGCAGCCAGCTGATCATCACGTCGTCGTCGAGCTGGAACTTCACCCGGTCGAACATGGCGTAGGCGTTCACGAAGAAGTTGCCGTGCGTGATCCGCACCGCCTTGGGCGAGCCGGTGGAACCGGAGGTCAACTGCTGCAACGCGATATCGTCCTCGGTGGTCGGCACCGGATCGGTATCGGTGCCGTCGTGCAGCTGATCGATGCGCACCACGGTGATGCCGCGCTCGCGCAGGATCGGCTCGGCCGCCTCGAACGGCGCGCCGAGCACCACCGCGCGCGCCTCGATCATGGTCAGCACGGTTTCGGTGTCGCGGGCCCAGACCACCAGATCGGTGCGCGGGGTCGGCTGATGCAGCATGGTGATGGACGCGCCGCGCATCCAGATCGCCTGGCAGGCGGGGGCGATGTCGACCGGCATGCCCGCGAGCACGCCGACCGCGTCTCCGTGCCCGATGCCCGCCGCCGCGAGGCCGCCGGCCATCCGCCTGGCGATCCGATGGATCTCGCCCCAGCTCCGGCGCAGCGGTGCCTCCGGTTCACCGGTCACCAGCCCCCGGCTCGACGCCTGCGCCGTCGCATACATCTCGTCGGTGAACCTGCTCAACGTCTACTCCCTCATCACCGGCTCCGGCCGCCTGCCGGCCCGCACTCCACTATCCCGCCATTCCCGCGTGGCGTTAACCCTTTTCCAGCGTGTCGGCGGTTGCTGGAGTGTCGCGGGTCGGCGTCGGGCTCAGCGGAAGGTGGCGGCGTACCGATCGACGTAGTGCCGGCCGGAGCGTGCGGCCATCTCCCGCATCAACTCGTCGGTCGCGGTACGCGCGGCGCGGTGCTGGTCGGCGGGCAGGTAGTAGCGCGGGGCGCCGAAGCTGATCCGCACCTTGCCGAAGCGGGGGAGCCGGGCGCCACGGGGGTTGACGCGATCGGTGCCGGAGAGCACGACCGGGATCACCGGCGCGCCGGTCGCCATCGCGACGCGCAGGGTGCCGGTGCGACCGCGGTAGATCCGCCCGTCCGGGGAGCGGGTGCCCTCGGGATGAATCGCCCAGAGGCCGCCGGATTCCAGGATCCGGGTCGCGGCGGCCAGCGCGTCGGCCGCGGCGCTGCCACCGGTCCGGTTCACCGGCACCTGTCCGGAGACCGAGAAGAACCAGCGCTGGAAACGCCCGCGCAGGCCGGTACCGGTGAAGTACTCCTGCTTGGCCAGGAAGGTGGCGCGCCGCGGCAGCACGAGCGCCAGGTACAGCGAGTCGATCACCGCGAGGTGGTTGGCCGCGATGATCACCGGCCCGGTGCGCGGAACCTGGTCCAGCCCTTCGATTTCGGGTCTACCCAGCACCCGCAATACGGGGCCGAGCAAGACGTACTTGAAGAGCCAGTACCACACGGAGACCTCCTGGAAAGATTTGGTAGACATTGTCTACCGCACGATAGTAGACAGTGTCTACGCCCGGAGTGAGGAGAATTGATGCGATCCGTAGACAATGTCTGCATGGTCGAGCCTCAGTCGCTGCGTGAACGCCTGGTCGACGCGGGTGTCGACCTGCTCGAAGAGGTGGGCGCGGCGCAATTGGGACTTCGGGCGATCACGCGTGCGGCCGGTGTCTCACATGGGGCGCCGCGCCGGCACTTTCCGACCCATCGCGCGTTGCTGGCGGCCGTCGCGGCCCGCGGCTTCGCCGATCTCATCGACCGCTTCGCGGCCGTGGACGTGGATTCCGCGCCGCCGCGCGAGCGGCTGGCGCGGATGAGCGTGGCCTACGTCGAGTTCGCGGGCGAGCGGCCGGAGATGTTCACCCTGATGTTCCGGCACGACCTGCTCGAGGGTTCCGGGGAGAACCTCCGCGGGACCACGTTGCCGCTGTACGGGCGGTTCGCGGCGCTGGCCGGTGCGGCCGGGCCCGATGCGGCCGATCCGGCGCAGCGGGCGATCGCGCTGTGGACCAACCTGCATGGGATCGCCGCGTTGCGGGCCAATCGCAGTCTGGCGCTGGTGGGTCCGGCGGTCGACGTGCGCGCACTGGTCGACCGCGCGCTGGATCTGCACCTGGCCTGAACATCGTTGCGGCGCAAGGCTGCCGAGCTGCCGACTACAGTTCGGCGACCGCGGCGACGAACCTGTCGAGTTCGGCGAAGCCGACGAAGTAGTGCGGGGACGCGCGGACAACGGAGGCCAGTCCGCGCGCGGTCATGTCCAGCAGGGTGGAACCGGCGTGGCTCACCGTCACGGTGATGCCGCGCTCGGCGAGCCGGTCGCGCACGGCGATCGGCTCGTGGCCGTCGACGGTGAACGACACCGTGCCACTGTGCCGAATGCCGATGTCGCGCACCGTGACTCCGGGAATCTCCGGCAGCGCCTTGCGCAGATACGCCGAGCGTTCGGCGACGGCCGCGTACACGTTCTCGGGGCCGAGCTCGAGCAGATAGCGCACGGCGGCGCCGAGGCCGAGCCGCGCGGCGACGTCGCACTCCCAGAACTCGAAACGGCTCGCGTCGGGTGCGAGCCGGTATTCGTCCGGGCCGGACCACTGCGCGCTGTGCAGGTCGAGCCGCTGCGGTTCCAGGGAGGTGGCCAATTCCGGTCGGACATAAAGGAATCCGGTGCCGCGCGGGCCGCGCAGCCATTTGCGCCCGGTGGCCGAGAGCGCGTCCACGTCCCACGCGGCGACGTCGATCGGCAGCTGCCCGGTGGACTGGCAGGCGTCCAGCAGCACCAGCGCACCCACCGAACGCGCGATCCGGGTGGCCTCGGCGACCGGGTTGACCAGACCGCCGTTGGTGGGCACGTGCAGCAGCGACACCAGCCGCACCCGTTCGTCGACCAGCGCGGTCAGTGCGTCGAGATCGATCTGCCCGGTGTGGTCGCTGGGGATCGTCTCGACCGTGGCCCCGCTCGCGCGGGCGCGCTGCAACGCGGCGATGGCGTTGCTCGCGTAGTCGGCCTCGGAGATCAGGATGCGATCGCCCGCGGCCAGCGGGATGGCATAGAAGAAGTCGGCCCAGGACCGAGATGCGCTGTCGCTCAACGCGATACTGGCCGGTGCGGCATTGATGAGGGTGCCGATCGCGGTTTTCACGTCCGCGAGATCGTCGAGCCGTTCGTTCGCCGCGCGGTAGCCACCGATCTCGGATTCACGCCGAAGGTGGGCGATGACGGTGTCCAGGACGACCCGCGGCGGCAGCGAGGAGCCGGCACTGTCGAGGAAGACCTGCCCCGCTTCGGGGCCGGTGGCGCAACCGGGGGTATCGGCTCGGACGCGATCGTGATCCAGCATGCCTGCGACAGTAGTTGGCGTGACCAGGTGGCCTGGTGGGCGGCGTATTCAGATTTCCGTCAGATTCTTGTCGGTGCCCCTCGCTACTCTGGAGAGATCGCAACGCGCGGGGCACGACACCACAACGTCGCGATAACAGCACAACGGCGGACACGAAACCACAGCGCTCGGATCCACACTGGAGGTTGGTATGGCGGTCACGCTGGAACACTCGGAGCTGGTCAGCCGCGTAAACCACGATCCGGAGCTCGGTTCGCGAGCCGCCGCCGAGGCCTATATCGGCGGCGTCTGCTTCAAGCAGGGACCACCCGCGCTGATCGGCGCCGAACTGGAATGGCTCACCGTGCAGGGTGAGTGTTCGACGTCAGGCCCCTCGGCCGCCCCGCGTCCGCAGCTGACTGCCCTTGCGGATGCCCTCGGACCTTACGCACCACGGTCCATCGCCCCCGATTCTCCGGCGCTAGCGTTGCCAGGGGGCAGCCGGGTCACCATCGAACCCGGCGGTCAGATCGAATTGTCCAGCGCACCGTTCGCTGATGCCGCGCAGCTGTGTCTTTCGCTCCGCGACGATGCCCGCCGATTGCGGGAACTCCTCGAATCCCGGTCCATCCGGACCGTTTCCGTTGCCGCCGACGCGGACCGCAGACCCAAACGCCTACTCCAGCTGCCGCGCTATCGCGCCATGGAACAGACGTTCAGCGGGATCGGCCCGTACGGCAAACTCATGATGTGCAATACCGCGGCGACCCAGGTCGCCGTGGATGCGGGCGCCGATCGGGCCGAGATCGCCGCCCGGTGGACGGCGCTGTATGCCGTCGGTCCGGCGTTGCTGGCCGCCTTCGCCTGCTCGCCCGCGTTGCGCGGGGCGCCGCCGGGCGAGTGGGCCTCGCAGCGCATGCGGGCCTGGCTGCGCCTGGACAACGCCAGGACCCGGCCCCCGCTGATGGATTGGGCCGATCCGATCCGCGGCTACAGCCGATGGGCGCTGGACGTGCCGCTGCTGTGCGTCCGAAGACCCGACGACGACGGGCCCGCCGGTAACGGCCACCGCACCGACACCGGGTGGTTGCCGCCGCCCGGGGCCACCTTCGCCGACTGGCTCTCCGGCGCCTTGGACGACGAGGTGGGTCGCCGGCCCGGCCGCGACGATCTCGACTATCACCTCACCACGCTCTTCCCGCCGGTCCGCGCCGCCGGCTACCTGGAGGTCCGCTATCTCGACGCGCAGCCCGGGGACGCCTGGGCCGTGCCGATCCACGTCGTCGACGCGCTGATGTCCGCCGACACCGTGGTGGCGGCGGCGACCGCGGTCGCCGCGCCGCTGGCCGGACATTGGCTCGACGCCGCCCGATACGGCCTGGCCGATCCCGACATCCGGTCGGTGGCCGTCGAACTGCTCACCCTCGCCGCGGCCAACGCGCGCAGCGCCGAGGCGGCCCGGCTGATCGAACTCGCCGCGCGACGATGTCGCAGCGGCCGCCCACCCACCGCGGCGGATGCCGCGGTCAGCACAGAGGTAGGCGGTCGAGGAGCACCCCGGTGATCCGGACGTGTCCACGACACGATGGCCCGGCGGGCGGCCTGCCGCCGCCCGGTCGCGCCCGCACGTACCCGACTCCCGACCAGAGTGGGGCCCGCACGGCCCCGCGCGTGCTCGCGCCCGGCCGCATCGCGGTCGGCGTGCGGCCGACAGGAACCAACCCCGGAGACCTACCGTGACCGTCCATTACCTGCCCTCCGCCGACAACTCCGGCACCGAACGACTACGCGATCGAATCGCCGAGGTGCTCGCCCGGGCCCGGCGCCGCACCCTCACCCTGACCGACTGCATCGACGAAGCCGAACTGGTGGCACAGCATTCGCGATTGATGAGCCCGCTGGTGTGGGACCTCGCGCACATCGGCAACCAGGAAGAACTGTGGCTGGTCCGCGATGTCGGCGGTCGCGACGCCGTCCGCGCCGATATCGACGAACTCTATGACGCGTTCAAACACGCCAGGGCGAACCGCCCCACGCTGCCGCTGCTGGATCCGGCGCAGGCGCGCGACTACGTCGGCACCGTGCGCGACAAGGTGTGGGATGTGCTGGACCGCAGCGACTTACGCGGTGCGCCGCTGGTGGACGGCGGCTTCGCGTTCGGCATGATCGCCCAGCACGAGCAGCAGCACGACGAGACCATGCTGGCCACCCATCAGCTGCGCACCGGGGCGCCCGTGCTGCGAGCACCCGCGGTACCCACTGTCGCCGCCCCCGTCGGCGGTGAAGTCGTCGTGCCCGCAGGCGAATTCACCATGGGCACCGATACCGACCCGTGGGCCCTGGACAACGAGCGCCCCGCGCACCGGATTCGGCTGCCCGGCTTCGCGATCGACGCCGCCCCGGTGACCAACGAGCAGTACCTCGCCTTCCTCGACGACGGCGGCTACGACCGTCCCGAGCTGTGGTCCGAACGGGGCTGGGCCCATCGCCAGGAGGCGGAGCTGACCGCGCCGCAGTTCTGGGAGCGCGATCCGGCCGGGCACTGGTGGCGGCGCGTGTTCGGCGTGATGACGCCGTTGCGGCCGCATCAGCCGGTGGTGCACGTCTGCTGGTTCGAGGCGCAGGCCTACGCGAACTGGGCGGGCAAACGCCTGCCGACCGAGGCGGAATGGGAGAAGGCCGCCCGATACGACCCGGCCACCGGCGCCGAACGCCGATTCCCCTGGGGCGATACCGAACTCGACGAGCGCACCGCGAATCTCGGTCAGCGCCATTTGGAACCGGCCGATGTGGGCGCCTACCCCGCGGGGGCGACGCCCGCTGGAGTGCACCAGTTGATCGGTGACGTCTGGGAGTGGACGTCCTCGGGTTTCGACCCCTATCCGGGGTTCCGCGCGTTCCCCTACCGGGAGTACTCCGAGGTCTTCTTCGGCGGTGACTACCGGGTGCTGCGGGGCGGCTCGTTCGGCACCGATCCGGTGGCCTGCCGCAGCACTTTCCGTAACTGGGACCACCCGATTCGGCGGCAGATCTTCGCCGGCTTCCGGCTGGCCCGCGATCTGCGGGCCGAGGAAGGCGCGTGAGCGGGTTCCGTCCGGCGGGCGGTGGTCGCTGATGTGCCGGCATCTCGGCTACCTCGGCCCGGCCGTCAGCGTCGGTGAAATGCTCACGTGCGGTAGCCATTCGCTGCGCACACAGGCGTGGGCCCCGCGCGAGATGCGCGGTGGCGGCACGATCAACGCCGACGGGTTCGGTGTCGCGTGGTGGCGGGCCGCCGCGAACGGGCCGCCTGCCGTCAGCCGGTACCGCAATGCCGCGCCGATCTGGACCGACCCCGCCGTGGAAGAGGTACTGCCGCAACTGTATTCGACCGCCGTGCTCGGCTCGATCCGGTCCGCGACGGTCGGCATGCCGATCGAGCGGGCGGCCTGCGCGCCGTTCACCTGGGACCGGTGGGCGTTCAGTCACAACGGCGCAGTGCCGGACTGGCGGCGCGCGCTCACCGCGGTGTCGTCCGATCTGGACGTCGCCGCCACGCAGTTCGGCGCGACCCGGCTGTTCGAGACGATCCGCCTGCTCGACGCGGAAGCGCCCACCGACGCGGCGACGCTCTGGGTGTTGTTGCAGCAGTTGCTCGCCGGGACACAGCCCGGCGGCTTCGCCGAGACGCCGGACGCGGCACTCGGCCTGCTGGTGACCGCGGTGCGCAAGCACGTGCCGGACGCCCGGCTCAACCTCTTGCTCTCCGACGGCGAAACCCTCTGGGCCAGCACGGTCTACCACTCCCTGTCCGCCCTGGTGACCGACGCCGCGGCGGTGCTGTCCTCCGAACCATACGACGACGACCCGCGGTGGCAGCCGATTCCCGACCACAGCTTGGTGACCGCGCGCCCGGGACACCTGTCCATCACCCCTTTGCTCGACGGCACGAAAGGCCTTTCGCGATGACCGCACCGACGCTGGAGATCCACCTATCCGACGACGACCTCACCACCGCGTTGCGCACCGATGCCCGGCTCGGGCTCACCGCCGATCCGAAGTGGTTGCCGCCCAAGTGGTTCTACGACGCGCGCGGCAGTGAGCTGTTCGAGCAGATCACCGAACTGCCGGAGTACTACCCGACGCGGACCGAACGCGCGCTGCTGGAGCGGGTGGTCGGCGAGATCGCCAGGGTGGCCCAGGCCGAGGTGCTCGTCGAACTGGGCGCGGGCTCGGCCGCCAAGACCCGGCTGCTGCTCACCGCGTTGACCACCGAGGGTCCGCTGAAGACGTATGTGCCACAGGATGTCTCGGCCGCGGCGTTGCGCGCCGCGGCGGACGAGATCGCGGCGGATTTCCCCGGCCTCGCCGTGCACGGCGTGGTCAGCGATTTCACCGATACGCTGCACAACCTGCCCGGCGGCGGCCGCCGGATGATCGCCTTCCTCGGCGGCACCATCGGTAACCTGGTTCCGGCCGAGCGGGCCGAATTCCTCCGCAGCATCTACGAGGTGCTCGAGCCGGGGGAGCAGTTGCTGCTCGGTGCCGGACTGGTGATCGATCCGGCCGTGCTGGTCCCGGCCTACGACGACGCGGCCGGTGTCACCGCCGAATTCAATCGGAATGTGCTGCACGTCTTGAACTCCCGGCTCGGCGCCGACTTCGCGCCGGAGAAGTTCGAGCACCTCGCGCTGTGGGACGCCGAACAGGAATGGATCGAAATGCGTTTGGCCGCTACCGAAGACATGACGGTCACGGTCCGCGACCTGGATCTCACGGTGCGTTTCGCCGCGGGCGAGCAACTGCGCACCGAGATCTCGGCGAAGTTCCGCATCGACGGGCTCACCGCGGAACTGGGCAGCGCCGGGTTCCGCACCGAACAGGTGTGGACCGATCCGGACGATCGTTTCGCCCTGTTCCTCGCGGCGCGCGAGTGATCAGGACAGCAACGGCGACCGGGTAGTCGCGCCGGACACCACCGCGCCGAGCCAGTCGACCAGGGGCCGCATCGTCTCCCAGGCGGTGCGGATCTCCTTGGCCGCGCGCGGCTTGTCCAGCCACGGTGGCGCGCCGAACTCGCGGTGGCAGATCAGGGCCTTGTGCCGGAGCAGGCCGATGCGCGGATGATCGGCGTCGTAGCCCTTCGGCTTGGTCTTGAGCTGCTCGCCGCCGATCGTGTACCCCGCCTTGACCAGCTTCGCCAGGATCTTCTCCAGCTCCGGGCCGCGGACCTCGTGATCGATGGTGGCGCGCAACTGGGCGACCTGTTCGGAGGAGCCGCCGTAGAAGCCACCCGCGACATATAGCCCCGCGGCGCCGATCTGCACGTACCAGCCGGTGCTCGGCGCGACGGACACATACGCGCCCTGATGGTTCTTGTACGGGGTCTTGTCCTTGGCGAAGCGCACGTCCCGATAGGGCCGGAAGATCTTGGCCGCACCGAAATCCGGCTCCAGCTCGCTGGTCAGCGCCAGCATCGGCGCCTTCACCGACGTCTCGTACACCTCTTTGTGCGCGTTCCAGAACGCCTTGGAATTGTCGGCCTCCAGGTCCTCGTAGAAATCCAGGCCCGCCAAAGGGAACCCGCTGAACCCGCTCATGACCGCGCCTCGCTCATGCAGAGCAATTTACGTGGTCAGGTCTCCGTTGAAGAGCAGGAACCCCACCAGGAAGCCGATGACCATGCCGACGCCCGCCGCGATCGCCGCCCATTTGCCCAGCGGCTCGCCCTTGGTGTGACCGACGATGCCGAGAATGATGCCCGCCGGTCCGAACAGAATGGGGCAGAACAACACCGAGATGACCGCGCAGACTAACCCGACGATGGAGAACACCTGTGACCCGGACCGCGGCGGCGGGGTGCCGTAGGGCTGGTAACCCTGCTGCGGGTAGTTGCCGTAGCCGCCGGGCTGTGGCCCACCGGGTTGCGGATAGTTGTAGATGCCGCCCTGCGGGTACTGCGGCGGGCCGCCCGTCGCGTCCTGCGACGGTCCGCTCCCCGGGTACGGATACGGCTGCTGCGGTGCGCCCCACTGCTGCTGATCGTTCGGCGGTGGGCTCCACGATTGCCCGCCGGACGGCGTGCCGGGTGCCGTGCCCCAGGCAGGCTGTTGTTCACCACCGGACGGCGGTTGGTTGCCGGCCCAGGACGGTTGTGCCGAACCCCACGCGGGTTGATCCTGGGGCGGGCCGCCCCGAGACGGTTGATCGGCCGGTGCCGATGCACCGGGTTGCCCGCCCAGAGGTCCGGCGGGTGCGTCGGTCGGTTGCCACCATTCGCCGGGCTGCGATACCGGCGGGGTGTACGGCTGGCTCGAAGGTTCCGACGGCCCAGTATCTTTCGACAAACTCGGGGAAGAAGCGCCCGACGGTTGCGGCGAGCCGGTGTCCGTCGGCGGGGCGGCACTCGTCGTCGATGGGCCTGTCGGGTTGGACGCGGGCGCATCGGACGGTGAATCGGCCGGCTCCGGGGTGGCGCCGGTCGGTTTCGGATCGTGTGGCGTGCTCATCGCACCCTCCTCGTAACGTCCGGTCGCCGCCTTTCGCGTGCCGTCGTCAACGCTGCGGCTACGCGCGGTTGGTCCGAATACTCCGTTATGCGTACCACGACCGACCGACAGTCATCGCCGATTACGCCGAGCGGTGCCCGCGCGTCGCGGGCCGCTCGGTGCGCACTCGCGGGTCAGAGATCCGCGTCGTCGACAATTTCCACGGCCGCTACCTCGCCTGGCCGATCGTCTTCCGCCGCGTCCTCGGCGCGCTGCCCGCGCGCGGTCCATTCCTGGTTCAGCTCGTCGCCGATCCCGAGCCTGCCGTCGTCGTCGTTTTCACGGTAGCGAATCCGCAGGTCGTCCGGCGGATCCTCGATATTGCGCTCGTACTCGCGGATCTCGTCGGCCTGGTCGTCATCGCCCATATCGGTATCCAACGGTTCACGGTCCATACCACCCAGTATCCCCGCGAATCGGTTCCGGCCACCGAAGCCGGGCAAACAAAGGTGGCCCCGGTCGTCGACCGGGGCCACCTTTCGAACTATCTGCGTACTACCTGAGACGCGGAGATGCGGTCAGGCGTTGCCGTTGAAAAGGCCGGTGACCGAGCCGTTTTCGAAGACCTCACGGATGGTGCGGGCCAGCAGCGGGGCGATGGACAGCACGGTCAGCTGCGGGAACTTCTTCTCTTCGGTGATCGGCAGCGTGTTGGTGACCACGACCTCCTTGGCACCGCAGGAGGCGAGGCGCTCCGCGGCCGGGTTGCTCAGCACGCCGTGCGTCGCCGCGATGACGACGTCACCGGCGCCCGCGTCCTTGAGCACCTTCACCGCGCCCGCGATGGTGCCACCGGTGTCGATCATGTCGTCGATCAGGATGCAGGTGCGGCCCTCGACCTCACCGACCACGCGGTTCGACTTCACCTGGTTCGGCACCAGCGGGTCGCGGGTCTTGTGGATGAACGCCAGCGGCGAGCCGCCGAGCGAGTCGGCCCACTTCTCCGCGACGCGGACCCGGCCGGAGTCGGGCGAGACCACGGTGATGTTGTCGAGCGAGTAGTTCGTGCGCACGTACTCGGCGAGCTGCAGCTGCGCGTGCATGTGATCGACGGGGCCGTCGAAGAAGCCCTGGATCTGGTCGGTGTGCAGGTCGACGGTGATGATGCGGTCCGCGCCCGCGGTCTTGAGCAGGTCGGCGACCAGGCGAGCCGAGATCGGCTCGCGGCCGCGGTGCTTCTTGTCCTGGCGGGCATACGGGTAGAACGGCAGCACCGCGGTGATCCGCTTGGCCGAACCGCGCTTGAGCGCGTCGATCATGATGAGCTGTTCCATCAACCACTGGTTGAGCGGCGCGGGGAAGCTCTGCAGCACGAACGCGTCGGAGCCGCGCACCGACTCCTCGAAGCGAACGAAGATCTCACCGTTGGCGAAGTCGCGGGCGGTCTGCGGGGTGACGTGGACGTCGAGTTCCTTGGCGACCTGCTCGGCCAGCTCAGGATGAGCGCGTCCCGAGAAGAGCATCAGGTTCTTCTGGTTGTCGATCCATGACGCGGTCACTGCTGTTTGCCATCCTTTTGCTCGATTGCCGGACCGGAATTCTCTTTGGCGGCGTTGGCTTCTGCCGCCGCGCGCGCCGCGGCCGTTCCGGGGCGGTGCCGCTGCACCCAGCCCTCGATGTTCTTCTGCGGCCCGCCGGATATCGCGAGTGCGCCGGGCGGAACGCTTCTGCGCAGTACAGTACCCGCCGCCGTATACGCCCCGTCACCCACCGTTACCGGGGCGACGAACATCGTGTCACTTCCCGTTCGCACATGCGACCCGACCGTGGTGTGGTGCTTGCTCACGCCGTCGTAGTTCACGAACACGCTGGACGCGCCGATGTTGCTGTGTTCGCCGATGGTGGCGTCACCGACATAGGTCAGATGCGGCACCTTCGAGTGCGCGCCGATCGAGGCGTTCTTGGTCTCCACGAAGGCGCCGAGCTTGCCCGCGTTGCCCACCACGGTGCCCGGGCGCAGGTAGCTGAACGGGCCGATGGCCGCGCCGGGGCCGATCATCGCGCCCTCCCCGTGGGTGCGCACGACCCGGGCGCCGTCGCCCACCACCACATCGGTGAGGGTGCTGTCCGGGCCGATCTCGGCGTCCTCACCGATCACGGTGTCGCCGAGCAGTTGCACGCCGGGGCGCAGGATGGCGTCGCGCCCGATCCGCACGTTCGCGTCCACCCAGGTCGAATTGGGATCGACGATGGTGACGCCGGCGCGCATGTGCCGTTCCAGGATGTAGCGATTGAGCGTGCTCGTCGCGCCCGCCAGCTGGACCCGATCGTTGACGCCGGTCACCTTGGCGGCGTCGACCAGGCGGGCGCCGTGCACCGGGTGGCCGGCCTCGCGGGCCAGCCGCAGCACGTCGGTCAGGTAGAGCTCGTGCTGGGCGTTCGCGGTGGACAACCGGCTGATCATGGTGCGCAGCACCGCCGCGTCGAAGGCGTAGACACCGGAGTTGACCTCGGTGATCGCGGCCTGCTCCGGGGTGGCGTCGGCGTGTTCGACGATCTCGACGACCTGACCGTTGCTGTCCCGGACGATGCGGCCGTAGCCGTTCGGATCGTCCGGCACGAAGGTCAGCACGGTGACCGCGGAACGTTCGGCGTAGCTGCGGTGCTCGTCGAGCAGCGCGGACAGGGTGTGCCCGTCCAGCAGCGGCACGTCGGCGGAGGTGACGAGCAGGTCGCCGGTGAAGCCGACGGGCAGCGCGGCCAGCGCGCACTGCACCGCGTGCCCGGTGCCGAGCTGCTGTTCCTGGATGGCGGGGGTGATCTCGCGACCGAGATCGTCGGCGACCGCGGCCACCGCGGCGCCCACCTGTTCACGGTCGTGGCCGACCACGGTGATCAGATATGCGGGGTCGATCTCGTTCGCCGCATGCAGCGCGTGCGCGAGCATGCTTCGACCGGCCAGCGAATGCAGCACCTTGGGGGTCTTCGACCGCATTCGTGTCCCGGCACCGGCTGCGAGAACGACGACGGCGGTCTGCTGTGGCATGGATCTCCCTACGCTGCCTGTCATCGTGCTGGGCTCTGCTCATCGTGCTAGGGCGCTCATCGTGCTGGGATCTGCTGCGCTGGGCGCTGATGTGCGGGGCCAACGATAGTCATCGTGCTGCCGAGCTCCGCCGCCAGGACTCGAACCTGAACTATCTGAACCAAAATCAGAGGTGCTGCCATTACACCACGGCGGATTGTCACATCGGCGGATCGGGAAACACCCGCCGCTGTACCACGGCACGAGGAAGATCCTCGCATATTGTTCCGCATCTCGGCGAATGCCGAGTTCGACGCCAGACGCGAGTCGGGCGAAGATCACCCGGCGCGGCCCGCGAGCTGCTCCGGATCGAGGTTACCCACCAGGCACATTCAGCTCGTAGGCGGCGCGGAAAACGCGCAGTTGCGGGGGAGAGCGGGCGAAGCGGCGAGCTGTCTGGAACAGTTAGGTCAGGCGGAGTTCGGCAGCGAAGGGAGGCGGAGTGGCGATGTCGGGGAGCGAGACGCAGCGGGCGCCGCGTCCGCGGATGACAGGTACCCAGCGCAGGCAGCAGCTGATCGAGATCGGTCGCGCGCTGTTCGCCGAACGCGGTTACGACGCCACGTCGATCGAGGAGATCGCGCAGCGCGCGCAGGTCTCCAAACCCGTGGTGTACGAACACTTCGGCGGCAAGGAGGGGTTGTACGCCGTCGTCGTGGATCGTGAGATGTCCATGCTGCTGGACATGATCGTGTCCTCGCTCACCCAGAACCGGTCCCGGGTCCGCCTCGAACAGGTCGCGCTCGCGCTGCTGACCTACATCGAGGAACGCACCGACGGTTTCCGGATCCTGGTGCGCGATCAGCCCGCCGGCAATGCCGAGGGCCGCTACTCCAGCCTGCTCAACGAGGCGGTGAACCAGGTGGCGCACATCCTCGCCGGAGATTTCGAGCGCCGCGGCTTCGACACCAGCCTGGCCACGCTCTACGCCCAGGCGCTGGTCGGGCAGGTGGCCACCGCGGCCACCTGGTGGCTGGACGAGCGCAAACCCTCGAAAGAGGTTGTCGCCGTGCATCTGGTGAATCTGTGCTGGAACGGGCTGAGCCATCTGGAGGCCGACCCGCATCTCAGCTCGGAGTGGCGCACCGGTATCGAGGAGTGACTCACGGGGATGGCAGCAGGTGGAGCTTGCGGAGCCTGCGGGGCGGGTGAGCGCAGGTTGTTAACCAGCGAATTGCGAAGCGGGTCCGGTCGAATGCTCGAATTGACTGCCGAGGGCCCGCCTGGTGGTACGGTTCACCCATCCTTTGGGTGCTGTTCGGGCGGTAAGTCGGTCTACTTCGTGATGTCGGTCTACTTCAGGATGGCTGGTTTTTAGGATGACAGGCGGATCTGATGGCTAGGCAAGCGCGCGCGGAGATCACCCGCGACTCCGTTCTTGCGGGCGCTGCCGATGTCTTTCTGCGCTTGGGTTACGCGAACGCGAGTCTGAGCGAGATCATCGCGCAGTCCAATGTGACCAAGGGCGCCTTGTACTTTCACTTCGGCTCGAAGGAAGAGCTGGCGCGCGCGGTGGTCGATCAGGGCAACGAGCGACTGGTCAGCTCGTGCCAGGGTTTCTTCGATCCCCGGGTGCCCGCGCTGGAGGCGTGCATCGGGATCACCTACGTGGTCGCGGATCTGTCGATGAACGATCCGATGGTCGGCGCGATGCTCAAGCTGACCCATCAGATCGGCGACTATCGCGGCGCCCAGGGCGACAACATCGCCAAGACCTGGGGCGACACCTACCGCGTCCTCTCCGAAAGAGCCATCGCCCAGGGCGATTTGCAGCCGGAGCTCGACGCCGAGGTGATCGGCATGCTGTTGCAGGAGATGACCGCGGGCGTGCACATCATCGCCGTCGGCACCGAGTCGATCGACCAGATGGCGACCCGCATGGAACGCGTCTGGTACTTCCTGCTCCCCTCGATCGTCCCGGCCGAAAAGCTCGCCTACTTCCGCGAGTTCGCCGCCAGGCGCCTGCGCCGCTACGTGCCCTAGCAGCCCGAGCTCACGGTGTCGGCGGCACTGGCTAAACTTTGGCTGGCCGCTCGAAACCGCAGCTTGAGCTCAGGAGTTGTTCATGTCGACCCATCGTCCACCGCTGGCCGGACTGGCGGCGGTCGCCGGTGCGGATGCCGCGTTGCAGACCGTCACCGAGCTGGTCGGCAAGTCGTCGGTCGAGCTGGTGGCCCCGTCCGCGGTACGCCCGTTCGTCGCCGCGGCGATCGCGGCGAAGCGGCCGCTGGTGGTGGTCACGGCGAACGGTCGCGAGGCCGATGATCTGACCGTGGAGCTGGCCGAGATGCTGGGCGATACGGTCGCGCAGTTCCCCTCCTGGGAAACCCTGCCGCACGAGCGGCTCTCGCCGGGCGCGGACACGGTCGGGCGCAGGCTCGAGGTGCTGCGCAGGCTGGCCCACCCCGACGACCCGATCTTCGCCGAGCCGCTGCGCGTGGTGGTGACCACCGTGCGCTCGCTGATGCAGCCGATGGCCGGCGGGCTCGGCGATATCGAACCGGTGGTGCTGCGCGTCGGCGCCGAACTGGACTTCGACGAATTGCTCACGCGCCTGGTCGAATTCGCTTACAGCCGGGTCGACATGGTCGGCAAGCGCGGCGAGTTCGCGGTGCGCGGCGGCATCCTCGACCTCTTCCCGCCGACCGCGGATCATCCGGTGCGCGTGGAGTTCTGGGGCGACGAGATCACCGAGCTGCGCCCGTTCGCGGTCGCCGATCAGCGCTCGCTGAGCGAGGTGCCGGTCGAGGTCGTCGTCGCGCCGCCGTGTCGCGAGCTGTTGCTCACCGATGCGGTGCGCGCCCGGGCGGCCGAGGTCGCGGTCGCCAACGCGGCCGACGCCGCCCTGGTCGAGATGCTGGAGAAGCTGGCCCAGGGCGTCCCGGTGGACGGTATGGAGGCCCTGCTCCCGGTGCTGCAACCCGGCGAGCTGTGCCTGCTCACCGAGGTGCTGCCCGCGGGAACCCATGTGCTGCTGTGCGATCCGGAGAAGATCCGCACCCGCGCCGCCGACCTGGTGCGGACCGGCGAGGAGTTCCTGGAGGCGTCCTGGACCGCGGCGTCGTTCGGGGCGGCCGCGCCGTTGGGCGCGCACGGCCTAGACCTGGCCGCCTCCGGTTACCGCCCGCTGTCCACCGTGCACGAGAGCGCCGATCAGCAGGACCTGCCCTGGTGGACGCTCACGCCGCTCACCTCCGGCGACCCCGCGGAGGTGGTGCTGCCGGTGCTGGCCGGCCCCGCCGCGCGCGGCTCCGACGAACTCGTCGCGACCATCTTCGCCTCGTTGCGCGCGCACGTGGCCACCGGCGGCCGCGCGGTGGTCGTGGTGGCCGGACACGGTACGGCGCAACGCATTCTGGAACGCCTGGCCGACGCCGACGTGCCCGCCGCGGCGCTGGACCCCGGCGCCGAGCCGGCGCCCGGGCTGGTCGGCGTGCTGTGCGGTTCGTTGCACGACGGTCTGATCTTCGATGACGCCGGACTCGTCGTGGTAGCCGAGTCCGATCTCACCGGCAATCGGGTCACCGCGCCCGGCGAGGGCAAGCGGCTGCCGGCCAAGCGGCGCAACCAGGTCGACCCGCTGGCGTTGAACGCGGGCGACATGGTGGTGCACGACCAGCACGGCATCGGCCGGTTCGTCGAGATGATCGAACGCACCGTCGGCGGTGCCCGGCGGGAGTACCTCGTCATCGAGTACGCGCCGGGCAAGCGCGGCCAGCCGGGCGACCGGCTGTTCGTGCCGATGGAGTCGCTCGATCAGCTCTCCCGCTATGTCGGCGGTGAGATGCCGAGCCTGTCCAAGCTGGGCGGCTCGGACTGGGCGAATACGAAACGCAAGGCGCGCAAGGCGGTTCGCGAGATCGCCGGGGAGTTGGTGCAGCTCTACGCGGCCCGCCAGGCCGCGCCGGGGCACGCCTTCGGGCCGGACACCCCGTGGCAGCAGGAGATGGAGGACGCGTTCGCGTTCACCGAGACCGTCGACCAGATGACCGCCATCGCCGAGGTCAAATCGGATATGGAGAAGCCGGTTCCGATGGACCGCGTGGTGTGCGGCGACGTCGGCTACGGCAAGACCGAGATCGCGGTGCGTGCCGCGTTCAAGGCGGTGCAGGACGGCAAGCAGGTCGTCGTACTGGTGCCGACCACGCTGCTGGCGCAACAACATCTGCAAACCTTCACCGAGCGCGTCGCGGGCTTCCCGATCACCGTGAAGGGCCTGTCCCGGTTCACCGATCCGGCCGATGCGCGCGCGGTCATGGAGGGAATGGCCGACGGCAGCGTCGACATCGTGGTGGGTACGCACCGCCTGCTCCAGACCGGCGTGCGCTGGAAGGACCTGGGGCTGGTGGTGGTCGACGAGGAACAGCGGTTCGGCGTCGAGCACAAGGAACACATCAAGGCCCTGCGCACCCACGTCGACGTGCTCACCATGTCCGCGACGCCGATTCCGCGCACCCTGGAGATGAGCCTGGCCGGCATCCGTGAGATGTCGACCATCCTCACCCCGCCCGAGGAACGGCACCCGGTGCTCACCTATGTCGGCGGGTACAACGACAAGCAGGTGACCGCCGCGATCCGGCGCGAGTTGCTGCGGGACGGCCAGGTCTTCTACGTGCACAACCGGGTGTCCTCGATCGACAAGGCGGCCAAGCGGATTCGGGATCTGGTGCCGGAGGCGCGGGTCGCGGTCGCGCACGGTCAGATGAACGAGGACGCGCTCGAATCCACCGTCGCCGGTTTCTGGGAGCGCGAATTCGACGTGCTCATCTGCACCACCATCATCGAGACCGGCCTGGACATCTCCAACGCCAACACCCTGATCGTGGAACGCGCCGACGCGCTGGGTCTTTCGCAGCTGCATCAGCTGCGCGGCCGGGTCGGGCGCAGCCGGGAACGCGGCTACGCCTACTTCCTGTACCCGCCGGAGAAGCCGCTCACCGAAACCGCCTACGACCGGTTGGCCACCATCGCGCAGAATTCCGACCTCGGCGCGGGCATGGCGGTCGCGATGAAGGACCTCGAGATCCGTGGCGCGGGCAACGTGCTCGGCGCCGAGCAGTCGGGTCACGTCGCGGGCGTCGGCTTCGACCTGTACGTCCGCCTGGTCGGCGAGGCGGTGGAGGCGTACCGGGCCGCCGCGGACGGTAAGCCGATCGTCACCGAGGAGCCGAAGGAAGTCCGGATCGATCTCCCCGTCGACGCGCATATCCCGCCGGACTACATCGCCAGCGACCGGCTGCGGCTCGAGGCGTACCGCAAACTCGCCTCGGCACAGGATGATTCGTCCCTGGCCTCGGTCGTCGAGGAACTCGTCGACCGCTACGGTCCGCTGCCGGTGGAGGTCGGCCGCCTGGTCTCGGTGGCGAAGCTGCGGCTGCTGGCCCGCGAGTACGAGGTCACCGAAATCGCGGTCACCGGAACGACATTGAAGATCTCGCCGCTGCATCTGCCCGATTCCAAGCAGATGCGCCTCAAGCGGATCTACCCGAGCGCCGGGTATCGCGCGGCGAGCGGGGTGATCTCGCTACCGCTGCCGCGGGTCGAGGACAGTGTCGGCGCCGACCGGGTCCGCGATGTCGTGCTGCTCCAATACGTCGCCGACCTGCTGCTCGCCTTGGACGGAAAGGCCCAGGGCGCAGTCGATCTCACCACCGCCACCGAGGCATCGGCCGCCCGATGACCGACCGCGACGAGGCCGTGCTGCGGGCCGCGCGGCATGCCGCCGCCAGCAGGTCACCCGGCATCGAGCCGGACGAGACCCCGCGCGACGACACCGCGGTGATCGCCGCGGGCTTGACCGGCGCGGTCGAGGTGATGGATCGGCTCTGGCATTTCGGCGGCTGGGAGGTCACCCAGACCCACGATTCGCTGCGCCCGTACCTGCTCGAGGAGACCTACGAACTCCTCGACGCCATCCAGCACAGCGACGCCGAAACCATCAAGGAGGAGCTGGGCGACCTGCTGCTCCAGGTGCTGTTCCACTCCCGGATCGCCGAGGCCGCAGGCGAATTCACGGTCGACGACGTGGCCGCGGCGCTGGTCGCCAAGCTCGTCAATCGCAGCCCCTCGCTGCGTGAGCCCGAGTTCGCCGCCGACACCACGCTCGAAGAGAAGATCGCCGCCCAGGAATCGGCGTGGGAGGAGCGCAAATCCGCGGAGAAGGCCCGGCGCTCCTGCCTCGACGGCATCGCGATGGCCCAGCCCGCCCTAGCGCTGGCCGAGAAGGTGCGCGGGCGCAGCACCAAAGCCGGTCTGCCCGAAGACCTCGTCCCGGCCGAGCTCACCGTCGTGCACCTGGGCGGCCCGGACAGCGCCGAGGAGCGCCTGCGCAAAGCCACCCTCGACTTCGCCGCCGCCATCCGCGCCACCGAGGACGCGGCCGAACTCGCCCGCGGCGAACGTGCCCCGCTCGTGGCCGCCGACTGGCGCAAGTACTGGACCGGTTAGCTCCCGGCGGCCGGGACAGCGGTCTCGCGACCGCCGGGGACTCACCCGGGATCCGGCGTAGCGTTGGCGCAGCGGGTCCCGCAGGAGGGCGGTGTGCCCGGTGAACGGGAGGTCGACAGATGCTGAGTGTGTTCTCTTCACCCGGACATTACGTGCAGGGGCGCGACGCGACCGCCGCGTTGGGGGCGGAGATGACGAAGCTGGGGCTCGACGGCCCGGTGCTGATCGTGGCGGGCGGCAGCGCGCGGCGCCTGCTGGCCGGCGCCTGGGAACAATCGCTGACGGACGCGAAAATCGCCTATTCCGTGCATGTTTCGAGCGGTGACTGCACCAGGGCGGAGATCGCGCAGATCACCGCGGCGGTGCGCGAGAGCGGCTGCACCGTCGTGCTCGGGGCCGGCGGTGGCAAAGTGCTGGATTCGGCGCGGGCCGTGGCCGACGATCTGCGCCTGCCGATGATCAGCTGCCCCACCACCGCCTCGAGCGACGCGCCGTGCAGCGCGCTGTCGGTGATCTACACCGCCGCAGGCGAAGTGGAGACCTACCAGCTGGTGCGGCGTAATCCGGCGCTGGTGCTGGTGGACACCTCGGTCATCGCGCAGGCGCCGGCGCGGCTGCTCGCCGCGGGCATGGGCGACGCGCTCGCCACCTGGTTCGAGGCCCGGACCTGTACCGCGGCCCGGGTGCGCAACATGCGCGGCGGTGCGTCCACCCGCAGCGCCACCGCACTGGCCGAGCTCTGCTACCAGACGCTGCTCGCCGATGGCCGCCAAGCCTTGGCGGCGGTGCGCGAGCATGCCATCACGCCGGCGCTGGAACGGATCGTCGAGGCCAATACCTTGCTGTCCGGGCTGGGTTTCGAGTCCTCGGGGCTGGCCGCGGCCCACGCCGTGCACAACGGATTGACCGCCGCCCCGCAGACCCATGCGTACCTGCACGGCGAGAAGGTCGCCTTCGGCGTGCTCACCCAGCTGGTGCTGGAGGGTGCGCCGAGCGGTGAGATCGACACGGTGCTCGATTTCTGCGCCGATGTGGGCCTGCCCACCACCCTGGCCGCGGTCGGTCTGGCCGACGCCCAGGTGAGCACGCTGTCCGCGATCGCGACGCGGGCCACGGCCCCCGGCGAGACGATGCACAACGAGCCGTTCGAGGTCGATGCCGCGATGACCCTGGACGCCATGCGCGCCGCCGACGCGCTCGGCCGGCGATAACGCGGCACCCCGCGTCCGCGAATGGTTGGTAGGCGCCTGCGACGGGATTCGACATGAAATTCTCACCTTCCCGCAAGCATGTCGTCACCGTCCGGCGGGAAACCTGTCGGTAGTCCTTCGCTATTGTGGCGGTGGAATCCGAAGCCGATGGCGGGCAAACCGCCAGGGAGGACGTTCGGTCCGGTGCACATCAGCAGAGTCGCGGAGCACCCGCGACCCGATCATGTGTTGTTCCATTTCAGCGACACCCATTTGATCGCCGGCGACGGCGATTTGTACGGCGACGTCGATGCCGACGTGCGGTTACGCCAGCTGCTCGAGCAGGCCGCGGCCAGCCGGATCCGGCCGACCGCGATCGTGTTCACCGGCGATCTCACCGATCGCGGCGAGCCCGGCGCGTACGACAAGCTCAAGGCGCTGGTCGAGCCATTCGCGCGGAGTTTGCCCGCGCCCATCGTGTGGGTGACCGGAAACCACGACGACCGCGGCACGCTGCGCCGCAAGCTGCTGGGGGAACGACCTTCCACCGCTCCGCTGGATCGCGTGCACCTGATCGACGGCCTGCGCATCATCGCCCTGGACACCTCGGTGCCGGGGCACCACTACGGCGAGATCACCGACGACCAGCTGGCCTGGCTGCGTTCGGTGCTGGCCGAACCCGCGCCGTTCGGCACCATTCTGGCGATGCACCACCCGCCCGTCCCGTGCGTGCTCGACCTCGCCGTGACCGTGGAGCTGCGCGATCAGCGCCGGCTGGCCGACGTGCTGGACGGCAGCGACGTGCGCGCGATCCTGGCCGGGCACCTGCACTTCTCCACCAGTGCCACGTTCGCGGGTATCCCGGTCTCGGTGGCCTCGTCCACCTGCTATAGCCAGGACCTGGGCGTGGAGCAGGGCGGCCTGCGCGGTCGCGACGGCGCGCAGGCCTTCAACTACGTGCACATCTACCCGGACACCGTGGTGCACTCGGTGGTGCCGATCGACCGCGGCCCGACGGTGGGGTCACCGTCGAGTGCGGCGGAGGCCAGTGCGCGGCTCGCGGCGGAGGGCATCGTGATCCCGCCCGCCGCGCGCATCCCGCATGTCATGCGGCGCCGGGCGACGACTCCGGAATCGGATGACGAGACGGTGCGCTGAGCCGCTCCCACGGTGCGGGGTCCGGGAAGTACCGGTGCAGGAATTCCGATACCGCATGCACCCGCTCGGCCTCGCTGATCTCGGGGAAGCTGCCGTCGTTGAGGCAGAAGAAGTCGACATCGCGTCGGCGTTCGATCCCGTCCAGCAGCGCGAGTCCCTGGTGGCTCGTGGTGTCGACGTAGCGCATCCGCGCCGTTTCCTGCGGCACCGCGCGCCCGGTGAGCAGCGCGTAGTAGTGGTAGAGCGAGTTGGTCACCGAGATATCGGTGGCGGCGCGGAACCGGCTGGCCCTGGTGCGCGCGAACTCCGCGCCGAACTCCGCTTCCATTTCCAGTAATACGCTGCGGCGCAACGGAACCGGCGTGTGTTCCAGGTGCCGGGTGATCACGTGGCCGAATCGTGCCGCGAGCAGTTCCCGGTTCACCCGTGCGGCATTCTCGAAACCGCTACGCCGCTCGTTGTTGCGGCCGGGCCCGATTCTGGTGTCCGCCTCGATGAATCGGCTCACCCCGCCCGCGGTGAAGAACATCGACGGCCGGACCGGACGCGCGAAGAACATGTCGTCGTTGGAGTACAGGAAGTGCTCGCTGAGCCCCTCGATGTGCTGCAACTGGCATTCCACCGCATGGGAATTGAACACGGGCAGCGCGCTGGTGTCCGAAAAGTGTTCCAGCGCACGGACAATCGTCACCTTCGGATGCGCGCTGAGCCATTGCGGCACGGCGGAATCGGTGGCGATGAAAATCCGCCGGATCCACGGCGCGTTCTTGTACACCGACCGCAGTGCGTATTTCAGCTCGTCGATCTGGCGGATGCGCGCGTCCGCGTCGTCGCCCTCGCCGACGACGACCTGCGCGAGCAGGCCCGCGCGCCGGGCCCGGAACTCCGGGTCGGAGCCGTCGACCCAGGAGAACACCAGGTCGATGTCGAAATTCACGTCGTCCGCCTGCGCGGCGAACATGTCGACCAGGGTCGGCCAGGCGCGGTCGAACAGCAGCACCTGTGTCTGCTCGACGTCGGCGAGGTCGAAGACGGTGCGGGTCAACGCGTTCGGGCGCGGGCACTCGACCGTGTCACCGTGGTAGTCCCACAGTTCCAATTCGACGTGATGGGCCGGGTCGTTGTCGCGGCCGAGCCGCAAGACGTTGTGCTGCAACTCGACACAGGCGAACCCGGCGGCCATCGCGGCCGCCGTCACCCGCCGCACCATCGGGTGGTGCGCCGCGTCCGCGGCCAGGATCAGCCGGTGGCCGCGGTCGCGGACCAGCAGGAACGGCACCTCCGCCGCCGCGAGTTCCGAGCGCAGGTAGCCCAGATCTTCGATCATCGCCTCGGAGACGACGAGATTGCCCGCCAACGGCAGGGTCGCCATCTCGATCGCTCCGGAATTCACTGCCCCCATGTCCATCATCAGTTTTCTCCACTTCTTGCTGCACTGCCTGAGTTCGATAGCTGGGCACCGCGCCGGAGCCGAGCGGCGACCCCGCCGAAATCGTGACTTCGGCTGGGGAGTGCCGCGCCCGGGCGCGGTCGCATTCAGAAGTGGGGGACCAGGCCGTAGCGCAGGGACGAATTGATCACGCGGTATGTAGACGAGCGGTAAACCATTTCGTTTTCACCTCACTCACGGCAGAACGCAAAGCGTCACAGATGGGTGCGCTGGATCCGTGACGCGCGGCAGGAAACGACCGAGCGTGCGCACGGGATACAGCACGCTGGGCCGGACAGTCATCGGCCGGCGAAGGGAAGATGTCCCAGACAACAATGGGAGCTGTACGAATGATGCATCCAAGGTGACATTTCGTCAATCGGGACATCCCGTCCCACCTGCTGCCGTTCCGCTGCCACTGACCGGCCGCGCTGCCGCAATGTTGCGGTGGTGGCACCGGTTTCGCGCGGGTAGCCCGATTTCCGGGGACTGCCGGGGTGCGGTCACCGTGATCGTCGTCATGCCTGGCCGACTCGGACGGCGAAGGGCTGGCGACTGTAGCCGAGCTTAATTAGGATAGCCTCACCAACCTTGGGGACCTGTGAGAAGGGAGCACGTCCGGTGCGCGTGGTCATACTGTTCGGATCCGAGATGGGCACGGCCGAGGCCGTCGCGGACAGCGTCGCCGACGAGCTGTCGTCGTATGACGTGTCGGTCTACGACATGGCCGAGTTCGCTGTCGAGGATCTGGACGCGCACGATATCCACCTCATCGTGTGCTCCACCTACGGCGACGGCGATCTGCCGACCGGCGCGGAACCGTTCTTCGACCAGCTCGACGCGAGCGCGCCGGATCTGACCGGTCTGCGTTTCGCGGTGTTCGGCCTCGGCGACAGCGTCTACGGCGACACCTTCAACCGCGGCGGTGAGATCGCCGCACAGCGGCTGATCGCACGCGGCGCGACCCAGTTCGGTGCGCACGCGCGGCACGACGCGTCCACCGATATCCGGGCGAAGGAGATGGCGCGCGCCTGGGCGTCCGGGTTAGCGATACCTACCCTCACCTCGGCCTGATAGTCCGCTGAGATCCTTCGGACATCGGGGGCAGCGCCAGCGAGCAAGTGGCCCAGCACTTTAGACTGGCTAGGCAAGCGCGGCACAGCCCGTCGCGCGTGACGATCCATGAGGTGACGAAGATGGCGGCCGGAGCGAGCCCTGCGCAACGTCAAGACCACTCGACAGATCACGCTGATCATCCCGAGCTGGACGTGCTACCCCAGTGGCCGAGAGAAACTATCGCCGTGCTGGTGACCACCGATCCGGCGCCGCACGCGATCCCGGTGTCGTGGCCGGTCCGGGCCGGCGATCGGCGAATTCTGATCAGCCTCAAGTTCGATCGCGGGTCGCTGGCCCGGCTGCGCGAACGCCCGCAGGTGGCGCTGCTGATTCTCGGCGGAGGTAATGTCGCGCTGTGTGCCAGGGGCACCGCGAAGGTGGTCGCGGAGCAGATGCCCGATGCCGCGGACTACGCGGCGGTGCGCATCGATGTCGACGCGATCGACGACCATCGGCAGTCGGCCTTCGAGGTCGACAAGGGCATCCAGCGCAATGTGCTCGATCCGAGCGAACTGCATGCCCTGGAAGGCCGGGTGTCCACGCTGCGCGCCTGGGCGGACCACCAGAGGCGGACCACCAGAACTGAACCGGCCCAACCGGTTCGGGGTATCCACAGTCGAGAACGAAGGCGGTTGAATGAGCGTCACACTGGCGAAGGGCGGCAACGTTTCGCTGTCCAAGCAGGCAGCCAACCTCAGCAAGGTAGCCGTGGGTCTGGGGTGGGACGTGCGCACCACCACCGGTGCGGACTACGACCTGGACGCGAGCGCGCTGGCCACCGGGCAGAATCTGAAGGTGCTCTCCGATCAGCACTTCGTGTTCTACAACAACCTGCGCTCGCCCGAGGGCTCGATCGAGCACACCGGCGACAACCTCACCGGCGAGGGTGAGGGCGACGACGAGGTGATCAACGTCGATCTGAGCGCGACCCCGCCGACCATCACCAACATCTTCTTCCCGGTGTCGATTCACGACGCCGACGCGCGCGGCCAGTCGTTCGGCCAGATCCGCAACGCGTTCATCCGCGTGGTGGACGCGGCGACCGGCATCGAGCTCGCGCGCTACGACCTGACCGAGGACGCCTCGACCGAAACCGCGATGGTCTTCGGCGAGCTGTACCGCCACGGCAACGAGTGGAAGTTCCGCGCCATCGGCCAGGGGTACGCCTCGGGCCTCGCGGGTATCGCCCGCGACTACGGCGTCAATATCTGACACCGCGCTCGGACCCGGTGCGCGGCCTGCCGCCGGCACCGGGTCCGAGCCGTGTCTCAGCCAGGGCTGGTGAGCCGTTCGGTGGCCTCCGGCACCACCTGACGACGGTCGCGCTCGCGCCCGTCGAGCAGGGCGAAATAGCGGCGCAGCATCAAGACCGCGGTGGTGGCCAGACCCGCGGTGAGGCCCCACCAGACGCCTGCGGCGCCGAGCCCGGCCGGGTAGGCCAGCAGCAGCGCCACGGGCAGGCCCACGCCCCAGTAGCCGATCAGCGAGAGCCGAAAGCCCGCGTTGGTCTCCTTGAGCCCGCGCAGCAGCCCGGTGCCGATGTTCTGTGCCGCGTCGAAGAATTGCAGCACGATGCCGATCAGCAGCAGCGTGTGCGCGATCTGCACGGTGCTGGTGTCCTCGGAACTCAGGAAGGGCCGCAGCACGAAGTCGGGCGCGATCACGTAGACCGCGCCGGTGAGCACCGCGACGACCGCGACGTGCCGCAGCGCCAGCCAGGCCAGGGCGCGCGCGTGCGGGTACTCGTCCCGGGTCACGGCGTGGCTGACCAGGATCGAGGCACCGTGTGACACGCCGATGGCGACCTGGAACACGATGTAGATGATCTGGTACACGACGTTGTGCGCGGCCAGTGCCGCCGGTCCGATGCTGCCCATCACCAGGGCCAGCACGGAGAACATGCCGGCCTCCGAGCCGTAGGTGAGCGCGATCGGCGCGCCGAGTTTCAACTCGGCCAGCACGGTCGAGCGCCGCACCGGCCACGGTCGCAGTGGCAGCGTGGCACCGAGTTTCGCGTCGCGGCGCACCATCGCCCAGAACACGCCGAAGGTGATCAGGAAGACCAGCGACGTGGCCACCCCGATACCGGTGATGCCCAGCTGGGGCAGCCCGGCGCGGCCGTGGATGAAGCCGAGCGCGAGGACCAGGTTCAGCACCACCGAACCGAGGGTCACCAGCAGCAGTGCCTGCGGGCGTTGCATGCCGACCGTGTACTGGCGCAAGGCCTGAAACCACAGGCAGGGCAACAGCCCCGGTGCCAGCGCCACCATCAGGGGCCGGGCGTCCGCGAGCACGCCGGCATCCTGACCGAGCCACTGCAACGCCCAGCCGAGGCCGATCAGCACTGCGCCACCGGCGATTCCGGCGATGGTCGCGATCAGGAAGCTCGACCGCAGCACGTCCCTGATCTCGCGATCGGGGGATTCGCCGCGCTTGCCCGCCGCGCTCACCGCGGTCGCGATCTGGTTGCCGCTGGCGGTGATCAGCCCGACGCACATGGTGCGGATCTGGTTGAACAGCGCGAAGGCCAGTCCGCCCGCGGCGACGGCCTGCACGCCGAGCGTGCCCATCAGTGCGATGTTGGTGGTGGACACCGCGATCTGCGCCAGCTGCGTCATCGCGATCGGCGTGGCGAGAGCGGTGAGCCGACGGCTGTCGGCCCGGTAGCCCGACAGCAGCATCACCGCGCCTCGACCAGTTCGGTGCGCCGCGACGCCGGGGTGTAGCGGTGCAGCAGTTGGCGCACTTCGGTTTCGGCGGCGGGATCGAGCAGGTCGCGTTCGGCCATCCAGGCGTCGTCGAACACGGTGTCCAGGTACTTCTCGCCGCCGTCGCACACGATGGTGACGACGGTCGAGCCCGCGGGAAACTCCTCGAGCCGGGTGAGCGCGGCGTGCACCGAGCCGCCCGCCGAGCCGCCGATCATCAGGCCCAGCTCGGCCGCGACGGCCCGCGCGGTCGCGAAGGCCGCCACATCGGTGACCTTGACGCCCTCGTCCAACTGGGAATAGTCCACGGCGGTACCGATCGTGGCGCCGGGCGGGGTCCCGGTGCCGGACTGCCAGTACGGGCCGCCTTCGCCGCCGAAGGCGATCGACCCGACCGGCTCGACGCCGATCACGTGGGCGGGGCGGCCGAGCTGGCGCAGCCGGGTCGCGGTACCGAACAGCGAACCGCCGGTGCCCACCGAGGAGAGCAGGATGTCGACCCGCTCGACATCCTCCAGCAATTCTTCGGCGACCGCGAAGTAGCCGACCGCGTTGGCGTCGTTGTTGTGCTGTTCGGTGAAGTACGCGTCCGGCCGCTCGGCCGCCATCGCCTCGGCGAGGTCCTCTCGCGCCGAGGTCGCCAAGTTGTCGTCGCCGTCGTCGGCGACGTACACCAGTTCCGCACCCATTGCTCGCATAGCGCGCAGCTTGTCCTTACATGCGTGATGATCGACCACTGCGGTGAAGCGATACCCACGTTCGGCAGCAACTACCGCGAGACCGAGCCCGGTGTTCCCGGATGTCGACTCGATGATATGCCCGCCACTGGCCAGCAACCCGCGCCGCTCGGCATCGAGCACCATCTCGCGCGCCATTCTGATCTTCGCCGCACCGGTCGGATTGAACTGTTCGAGTTTGAGCAGCAGCCGGGTACCGGTCGAGGTCGCCGCCAGTTCGAACAGCGGTGTGCGGCCGATCAGATCCGTCACGCGCGTGACGAGCGGCATGGGATGTTCTCCTCGTTCGGGTCGGGGTGGTGGGGTCAGCCGTCGAGTGTCCAGCGGAACCGGTCGCCGGGCGCGTCGTGCAGCACGACCTTGGGCGGTATCGGCAGGTCGTGAAAGGCGGACTCGTTCGAGTCCATTTGATACCCGGCGGTGTTCGGGTAGATCAAGAGATCGCCCACCTCGGCGGCGCGCGGCAGTGGAATCCGCCGCCAGCTGAGCATGTCCGAATCGAGGCAGGTGGCCGCGCCGACGCTGGTCGGCGTCGGCGCGCCGGGCAGCTCCGGCCACAGCACCGGGTCGGGCAGGTATTCGCTGTCGAACCACTGCTCGGACAGGCTGAGGCTGGTGCCGTCGACGGTGAGCAGCCGATACGGCGCGCCGTCGGTGTACCTGGTCTTGCTGCCCTGCACCCGGAAGACGGTGAAACCGGCATGGGCCAGCAGTGCCCGGCCGGGTTCGACGGCGAGGCGAATCGCGTTGTCCCGCAGTCGCCGCGCGAGTCCGTCGTGCGTCAGGATCGCGGTGAGCATGTCCGCGCCCGGCGCGGGGAAGTGATACGGGTAGTACGACTCGAACGTCTTGCCCGAGTGGAACCACGAACGGTCGACCCGGCCGCTGAACTCGGCCCACTGCGCCGCCGGGACGTAGTCGACGCCGAATCCGCCGCCGATCGACAGCGTCGTGACGGGGTGGCCGAGCGAGCGCGCGTGCAGGCAGCGGGCGATCGTCGCCGCCGCCAGCTCCGCCCGCGCGACCGCGTCGTAGCCGGAGAGGTGAAAACTGAAGCCCGCCAGCCGCACTGTGCCGCAGCCGTCGAGAAAGGCCAGCGCGGTGGTGATTTCGGCGTCGGTCAGCCCGAATCGGCTGGCCGACGCGGGCGGGAGTACGCGCAGCAGAATCCGGGCGGGCCGCGCCGAGGTGCCCAGTGCGACAAGGCGATCGAGTTCGCCGAGATCGTCGACGGCGATCAGCGCGCCGTGCCGGGTGGCGAGCCAGAGCAGCTCGTCGGCCTTCGCGGGACCGGTCACCATCAGCTCGTCGCCGCGAATGCCCTGTGCCAGTGCCGCCGTCAGCTCACCGACACTGGCGACGTCCACGCCCGCACCGTGGTCGGCGCAGGCGCGGACCACCGCGGCGGACTTGTTCGCCTTCTTGCCGTAGTAGACGACGCCGTCGACCCCGGCCCGGGTGAAGGCCGCGTGGAAGCTCTCGATATTCCGGGCGACGCGCGGCGGATACATGACGTGGAACGGGCCGCCGACGGCGAAGGCGATGTCGCCGAGCAGGTTCGGATCGTCGAGCGCGCGACGCTCCCAGGGGTCCGAGTGCGCGGGCAGCGGCGTCGCGCTGTGCGTCGGCACGACCGTCAGTCCCACAGTGGCACCTCCGTGCCCCGGCCTTCCTCGATGGCACGCTCCGCGAGGGCGTGCGCGACCGCGATATCGGTAAGCACCAATCCGCTGTTGTAGACGAAGATGCGTTCGTCGTCGGAGCGGCGTCCGGTGGCGCGGCGGCTCAGGATCTGCGGCAGCTCGGCGTCCACCGTGCGCAGCTTGCCGTCCGGGCCGACCATGTCGGTGCCGGTCAGCGCCATCTGCTCGGCGCTGGTGGCGACCACCCGGTCGGCCTCGATCAGCGTCGAGGGCGCCAGGCCGTAGCCGACCAGGACCACCGTCGAACCCGGTGCCAGATCGGCGGATTCGAGCGCGACCTCGGTGCCGGGGCCCGCGGTGGCCAGCACCACGTCGGCGGTGGCCGCGGCCACCCGCGGATCCTCGACCGTTTCCAGCAGCGCGTGCGGATAGTACTCGGCCAGGTGCCGGTGCACCGCGTCGAGCCCCTCCGGATGGGTGCCGTACAGCATCAGCTTGCGCAGCTGCGGATTCGCGGCGAGCAAGTGCGGCAACGCGTTTCGGCCCTGGGTTCCGGTGCCGATCAGCAGTACGCTCTCCGCCCCGCGGCGGACGGTCTCGCGGACCAGCAGCGCCGAGACCGCCGGGGTGCGCAGCGCGCCGACCCGGGAGCAGTCCATCAGCGCGATCGGCGCGCCGGTGCTGTCGTCGTAGAGCGTGATCGTGGTGTAGTAGCGCTTGGTGCTGCGGTCGTGCCCCGGATCGAACTTGTAGGACGTCTTCATGGCGACCACCCGGCGGCGGCCGTCGCGGCCGAGCATCGCGTACGACACCGACCAGCCGTCCGGGTTGGCCACGCTCAGCTTGCGCGGATTATCCGAATCTCCCGCGGCGAACGCGAGATACGCGTCCTCCACCGCGCGCACCACCTCGCCGGGCGTGATCGGCACGCCGGCCAGGTCGCTGCGGCTCAACACCCGTAAGGGCGTGCTGCGGTCACGTGTGTTCAACGGATCCTCGATCATGTGCTGCATCCCGCTCTGTGCCCACCGGGTTCTGCGCCCGGCTTCCGTCCGTACGGGCCGGCTCGCGGCCACCGGACACGAACGCGGGACTGCCTGCTGCTCGGAACGGGGCGACGATCCGTTGCCCATAACCATTCTCGTCGGTCTCTTCGGCCCGGCGCGGTCGTTCCGGCAGGCGGACGTTCACCCGCTTGAGCCACCGGTCGGTGCCGTCGTACCGCGCGGTGAACGGAACCCGGCCGTGCACGGCGACATCGTTGTCCACCAGCAGCAGCTCACCGGGCGAGAGCGCGGCCGTGACGCAGACCCGCTCCAATTCAGCGGTGAGCCTGGCGTAGGCGGCGCGGAAGTCCGGGTCGGCATCGTCGAGCGGGGTGTAGGCCGGGTCGTAACGCAGCGTGGTCTCGTCCGGACCCGCGCAGCTCCAGAGGGTGGGCAGGGGCGGGGCCGAATACTGTTCGTGTCCCGTGCCATACGAGACGTCGGGCAGGATCGGCAACACCGGTGCGCTCAGCAGCCGCCGCTGCGCGGCGCTGAGTTCGACCCGCCGCACCGAGGACACCGTGGTGCCCACCAGGTCCGGATTGCGCAGGCAGCCGAGCATCAGCAGGTTGGCGCGCCCCGGGTGGAAGGCGTCTTCGGAATGCGGGCTGAGCAGCGTCTTACTGCTCGCGCCCGACTGTTCGTGCTCGTGCCCGGGGGAGGGCAGGATGTTGTTGACCAGCCGCCCGCCCTGCTGGCCGTGCCAGCCGAACGGCTCGCCCGCGGCCCGGGCCAGCAGCAGCATCGCGAGATCGAGTTCGAACGAGTGCGCGCGGCGCGCGGCCGAACCGCTCCATTCCGCGGCCTCGCGCCAGCTCGGCGGGGTGGGGCCGAGTTCGTCGTCGGTCAGGGGCAGCCTGCTCACGATGGTCGCGCCCGCGGCCGTCGCGGGCGGTCGCATGGCCTGTCGAACCTCGGTGGGTAACTCGCCGACCCGCGCGTCGATCTGCGCGATGAGCGCCGGATCGGTCAGCGTGCGGGCTGTCACGGCGGGACTGGTGCGCGCCGCGTCGAGTGTGGTAGATATCTCTCGCGCAAGCTCACGCACCGCGCGCCCGGCGGCGGCGGGGAACTCGCGGCGTTCGATATCCTGCGGGTGAAGCGTCTTACGTTCGGAGAGAACGCCTTTCACCGAGGGAATCCCTTCTTCGCATCGTTGAAAAGAGCAGAACTGACGTCGCCCTGCGAAGCTAGCCGCTCATACTCCGTTAAGCAAGGCTTACCTAAGCGAGTTGTAGAAAGATAGCAAAAGTCTATGGCTCCGTTGGGGGATTGCGGTTGCTGATTCGAAGCTGGTGGCCGATCGGCCGATTCGCTGCCACTGCGGCCGGGTAACGATGAGGGGCGGCAACGTTTAGGCTAGCCTGTCCTCGCCTGTGTCCGCATTTTGTGCTAGGGCGCGGGGATCACGAGGAAGAAGGCAGCGCAATGGGATTGAACCGCAGGCAGCTGATCAGGTCGGGGCTCGGGGTAGGCGCAGTACTGCTCGTCGCCGCGTGCTCGGACGATCGTGGCGGGACCGGATCGGCGCAGCGTGGCGGCACCCTCCGGGTCGGCGCCCTGGGCGTCGCGGCGCGGATCCAGCGCGACCCGCATGCCAACCTCAGCAACGACAGCGACTTCCTCATCACCTCCCTGGTCTACGACGCACTGACCGTCCCGGGCGGCGATCCGAATGTGTTGCCACGGTTGGCCAGCAAGTGGGAACCCGACGCGGAACGCCGTCGCTGGACATTCACTGTCGCCGACGGCGCCACCTTCCACGACGGCACACCGGTCACCGCGGACGACGTCGTGTGGTCGCTGCAACGGCTGCGCACGGTCGGCGGCGCCTCGAAAATGCCTGTCGCCGTGTCGGATATCACTGCCGACGGTCCGAATCGGGTGGTGCTCGCCGTACCCGAGCCGAACACCCAGCTGCCGCTGCTGGTTCGATTGATGACGTTCACGGTCAAGAAGGACACCACCGACTTCACCAAAGCCGTTGGCACCGGGCCGTTCCGGCTGGAGTCCTACCAGGACGGCAACGCCCGCCTGGTGCGCAACGAGCGGTGGCACGGCCCCGCGCCGCTGCTCGATGCCATCGAGGTCACCATGTTCGAAAGCGTGACGGCGCTGGGTAACGCGGTGCTCGGCGGCCAGATCGATCTCGCGTCCAATGTCGGCGCGATCGCGGGCCGGACCGCCGAGGGCCGCGGTGACCTGAACGTGGTGCGGCGCGCGAACGACACCATGCTCGGCGTGGCGATGCGCTGCTCGGACGGTCCGTTCGCCGACGCGCGGGTGCGGACCGCGCTGCGGCTCGGGGTGGACCGCAATGCGCTGGTGACGCAGGTGCATTCGGGCTACGGCACGGTCGCCAACGATATTCTCGGCACCGCCGATCCGGTGTACGACAAGACCATCGCGCAGCGTGTCCGCGATATCGAACGCGCGAAGACGCTGCTGCGCGAGGCCGCGTTCGATACCGGACGCACCTATCCGCTGGTGACCAAGGCCGAGGTGCCCGGTGAAGTCGAGTCGGCGAAGGTGATCGCGACCCAGCTGGCCGAGATCGGCGTCCGCCTCGACGTCCTCACGCAGGAGTCGAATGCTTTCTACGACCAGACCTGGTTGAAGGCGCCGATGTACACCGTGTCCTGGGGTACCAACGATTCCGCGTTGTTCTTCGCGAAACAGTTGATGTCCAGCGGTTCCAATCGCAACGAAACCGACTTCAAGGACGCCGCGTTCGACGCCGCCACCGCGAAAGCCTTGGCCGCGCAAAGTGACTCGGAGTACGCGCAGGCCAGCCGTGAGCTCCAGCAGATCGAGTACGACCGCGGCGGTTACCTGGTCTGGGGGATGGCCGACGGCATCGACATTGCCTCCACCAGGGTCAACGACCTGCCCACGCTCGGTGGCTACGCCCGGGTGCAGCTGGAACGAGCCTGGCTGGCGGGGTGATGGCGTTCGCCCGGCTGTTCCTGCGCCGGATCGTGCTGTTGATCGCGCTGCTCGCCACGGTTTTCGTGGTGGTCGACCTGTTGCCCGGCAGCACGGCCAGAGCGGTGCTCGGCCGGGACGCGACACCGGAGCTGGTCGCGGCGAAGGAACACGAACTGGGACTGGATCGGCCGCTGCCCGTCCGTTTCTGGGACTGGATCGCCGGTGTCGCCACCGGCGATTTCGGCCATACCGCGCGCGGCCGCTCGATCAACGAGTTGCTCGCCGCAAAGTTTCCGCCGACGCTGCTGCTCGGCGGGCTCGCGCTGGTGGCCACGGTGATCGTGTCGCTGCTGCTCGGTGCGTGGTGGGCGACGCGGCAGAGTGCTGCGCTGAACCCGGTGCGCGCCGACGTGATCGGATCGGCGGCCGGCTCCGGGGCGGCGACCGATACGTCAGGTCGGCCCGGAAGAGCCGGGCCGGACCACTTCAGTGGTGGGCTGATCGGGCGGTGCGCTGTGTTGCTCCGGCACTGCGCGGAGCTGGTACGGCGGGCCTTCGCACGAGCACTGCAACCCGCCACCACGACGGCCGCGGCGATACCGGAATTCGTCCTCGCGACACTGTTGATCCTGATCTTCGCGCTGGCCCTCGGCTGGTTGCCCGCCGTAACCGTCACAGGTCGGTCCGGACTCCCGGTGCGGGCGGACATGCTGGTGCTGCCGGTGCTCGCGCTGGCCATCCCGCAGATCGGCTGGAACACCCGGGTGGTGCGGGCCGCGCTGGTCGACGCGGCGCGCGCACCGCATGTGGAAGGCGCGGTGCTGGACGGGATCGGCACCCGGGCGGTGCTGCTGCGGCATGTGCTGCCGTTCGCGCTGCCGACGATCGTGGCGAGCTTCGCGACCACTGTCGGCATGGTGCTCGGCGGCGCGCTGGTGGTCGAGACCCTCTTCAACTACCCGGGGCTGGGCGCGGTCCTTGCCGGATCGGTCGCCGACCGGGACGTGTCGACGGTCGCCGCGGTGGTGGCGTTGTCCGGTGTGGTCATCATGTGCGTGCTCGCGGTGGCCGACGGGATTCGCGCATGGTCGTTGCGGGGGAGCCGATGAAAGTGACGTCCACAGCGGGGATTTCCGCCGACCGGGGCCGTCGTCGGGCGAGGCTGCTGCGGCTGCTCACCGTGCTGCCCGCGCTGCTGGTGTCGGTGCTCGCGGTGCTGGGTCCGGCCTTCGCGCCGCACGCCGCGCAGACACCGGTGGGAATTCCGTTCGGCGATCCGGCCGGGGACGCGTGGCTCGGCACCGACCGGCTGGGCCGCGACGTGCTGAGTCAATTGCTCTACGGCGGTTGGGGTCTGCTGTTGCTGTCGGTGCTGATCGCGGTGGCGGTCACCGCGCTGTCGTGTGTGCTCGGCACGCTCGCGGCGCTGCGACCGCGAATCGGGACGCTGATCGAACGCGCGACCGATTTCGCCATGCTGCTGCCCGCTGTGCTGGGCATCCTGCTCGTGTTGACCTCCTGGCCGGATGCGGGCGCCTACGGCCTGCTCGTCGTCGCGCTGCTGTTCGGCACGCCCTACTGCGCGCGGGTTTTCGCCGCAGCCGCGGCGGGTGTGGCTGCCTCCGGCTATGTCGAAGCCGCACAGGTCAGTGGGGAGACGCTGTCGCACTTGGTATTCCGAGAGGTGATCCCCAACCTGTGCGAGGTGATCGCGGCCCAGCTCGGCCTGCGTTTCGTGGCCGCCGTCTACCTCGTCAGCACCGCCTCCTTCCTGCAACTCCCGACGACGCTCGGCGCGAGCAACTGGGCGGTGATGGTGCGCGAGAACGCCGCCGGGATGCTGTTGAACCCGTGGTCGGTCCTCGCGCCGAGCCTCGCGATCGCCGTTGTCGCGGTGAGCGTGAACCTCGCCGTCTCGGCCTTCGGGAAAGGCCAGGACACATGAGCGCGGGCCGGTGGATCGAAGCACCGTGTGGTGTCACGGAGCCGCGCGCCGCTGCGTGTCGGAAGGAGCGGACTCATGGCTGAGCGGGGACGCGATGCCGCCGTGCGGAATTCGGTGCTCGACGGTGGTCTCGGAGTCGAAGGTGACAGCGGTGGTGCGGCGGAGTCGGCCGGCCGTTCTGCGGTACCGAGCTGCCCGGTGCTGGTCGAGGGTTTGGCGGTACACGGCCCGAACGGCCAGGAGTTGTTCGGACCACTGGATTTCCGGATCGCGACGGGCAGCGTGGCAGCGCTCACCGGACCCTCCGGCGCGGGCAAGACCACGTTGATGCGCGCTCTGCTCGGGGATCTGCCACGCGGTGCCGAGCGATCCGGGTCGGTCGTGGTGGCCGGTCACGACGTGTTCGCCTTGAATCCCGCGGCACTACAGCGTTTCCGGCGGACGCACGTGGCCTATGTCGGGCAGGATCCGGGATCCGCGCTCAACCCGCTGATGCGCGTGCATGGGCTGCTACACGAGGTGGCCCCGCACGCCACGCGCGACTACCTGGCAGAGACGCTGGAACTCGTCGGCCTGTCCCCGGAACACTTGCGGCGCAGGGCGGCCGAACTCTCCGGCGGCCAGCAGCGCCGAGTCGCCCTGGCCCGCGCGCTGATCCGGCACGCCGATGTCCTGATCCTCGACGAACCCCTCGCCGGACTGCACGGTGCGCTGCGCACCGATATCGCCCGGCTGCTGACCGAGGTCGCCGCCGACCGCTCCGTGGCCGTCCTGCTCTCCGGCCACGACACCGCCACCATCCATGCCGTCGCCGACCAGGTGATCGAACTCGGTAGCGCCGTCACCACCTTCGGTGGCCCGGACCGTACCGCCGCTGCGCCACTGCTGTTCGCTCGCAGCGCAACCCCAGGGCGGGCTGAAGTACTCGATGCGCCGGACCGCGCCGGGTCTGAACGGACGCCGTTGCTGTTGCGCGGCAACGGAATCACCGCGGTCATTGCCGGGCGAGAGGTGCTCACAGGCGTCGATGTCGAGTTGGCGGCCGGTTCGGCGCTGGCTGTCGTCGGGGCCTCGGGGGCCGGGAAGACCACGCTGGCACGGGTGATCGCGGGGTTGCACCGGACGGCGACAGGCACGCTCGAGCTGCACGGCGCGGTGCTGCCGCTCGCGCACGGAGCGCGGAAATTGCTCGGTAGCAATGGTATTCAACTGGTGACGCAGAACCCGCGGTCCGCGTTGAATCCGCGGCGCACCGTCGCGCAAACCCTGGCCCGACCGCTGCGCCGGTTCGGCGGAGTGCCGAGACGTCAAGTGGCGCAGCATGTCACGGACCTGCTGGCCGCGGTCGAACTAGCACCGGAACTGGCACAACGCTATCCGCATCAGCTCTCCGGCGGCCAGCGTCAACGCGTCGCGGTGGCCCGGGCGCTCGCCGCCGAGCCCGCCGTGCTCCTCTGTGACGAGATCACCTCGGCACTGGATCACGCGACCGCGGGTGCGCTCATGGCGCTGCTGGATCGGATCCGGGCCGAGCGCGCCATGGGGCTGTTGGTGATCAGTCACGACATGGCATTGGTCGCCGCGCACTGTCCGCGCATCGTGGTGCTCGACCACGGCCGGATAGTCGAGTCCGGCGAAACGGCGACGATCTTGGCCGCCCCGGCCCAGCAGGCCACCCGAGACCTGCTGCGCTGACCGCACTCCCGGTCCGGTCTGTGTGCAACGCACGGAAACGCCGGGCGCGGAAACTCGATGACCAGGCGATTCCTCGACTTGCTCCGCCGGATCTGGATGATGGATGGGGTGCTCCTGAAGAAGACCGGCGCTGTGGCCGCCGCCATGGTGACCCTCGTGCTCGCCGGTTGTGGGATCGATCGTGATCTCACCCCCATCCCCGAGGGCATTCCGCCCGGCCCCGGCACGCCGCTGCCCCTGATCGATGTCGACGGCCCCGGCCGCACCGCACTCCAACTGCGCGGGTGGGCGGAGGAGCAGGCGGACCGGATGGCGATCCCGCCGGTCGCGCTGGAGGCGTACGGCTACGCCGCGGCGGTGCTCGCCCGGTCGAAGCCGGAGTGCGGCATCGCCTGGACCACCCTCGCGGGCATCGCGAGTGTGGAGAGCAAACACGGCACCCATCGCGGTTCGCGCATCGACGCCGACGGCGTGGTCCGGCCGCCGATCATCGGCATCCCGCTCGACGGCGCGCCCGGCGTCGCCCTGGTCAAGGACACCGACGGCGGCAAGATGGACGGCGATCCGGAGTTCGATCGCGCGATCGGCCCGCTGCAGTTCATCCCGGAAACCTGGAAGCGCTGGGGTGTCGACGCCAACGGCGACGGCGTGGCCGATCCGCAGAACATCGACGACGCGGCACTCACCGCCGCCCGCTACCTGTGCGCCAGCGGCGGCGATCTCACCTCCGAGCACGGCTGGCAAAAGGCGCTGCTCACCTACAACCAGTCCACCAGTTATCTGCTCACCGTGCGCGACCGGGCCGCGGCCTACAGCGTGGGCCGGCGGGTGTGACCTCGTCCATCGGAGTGCCGGTTACCCGCCCAGCGCGCCGGACGCTAGGCTCGCAGCGCACGGCAATTCCCCTGAGACCTACCGTGCCTGCAGCCGAAGGAGTGTCGTTTTCGTGGCCATCATCGAACAGGTCGGAGCTCGTGAGATCCTGGATTCTCGCGGAAACCCCACTGTCGAGGTCGAGATCGCCCTCGACGACGGCACCTTGACCCGGGCGGCGGTGCCCTCCGGCGCGTCCACCGGCGAGCACGAGGCCGTGGAACTGCGTGACGGTGGCGACCGCTACGGCGGTAAAGGCGTGCGCAAGGCGGTCGAGGGTGTGCTCGACGAGATCGCGCCGGCCGTGATCGGCCTGGACGCGGTCGAACAGCGCACCGTGGACCAGGTCCTGCTCGACCTGGACGGCACCCCGGACAAGTCCCGCCTCGGCGCGAACGCGCTGCTCGGCGTCTCGCTCGCGGTGGCCCGTGCCGCCGCCGAGTCCTCGGGCCTGGAGCTGTTCCGCTACCTCGGTGGCCCGAACGCGCACGTGCTCCCGGTGCCGATGATGAACATCCTCAACGGTGGCGCGCACGCCGACACCAGCGTCGACGTCCAGGAATTCATGGTCGCCCCGATCGGTGCGCCCACCTTCAAGGAGGCGCTGCGCTGGGGTGCCGAGGTGTACCACGCGCTCAAGGCCGAGCTGAAGGCCAAGGGCCTGTCCACCGGCCTCGGCGACGAGGGTGGCTTCGCACCCGACGTGGCGGGCACCCGCGAGGCGCTCGACCTGATCAGCTCCGCGATCGGCAAGACCGGCCTCAAGCTCGGCACCGATGTGGCGCTGGCGCTCGATGTCGCCGCCACCGAGTTCTACACCGCGGGCAGCGGTTACAAGTTCGAGGGCAGCGTGCGCAGCGCCGCCGAGATGACCGCGTTCTACGCGGAACTGCTCGGCGCCTACCCGCTGGTCTCCATCGAAGACCCGCTGTCGGAAGACGATTGGGACGGCTGGGTCGCGCTCACCGACGAGATCGGCGACAAGATCCAGATCGTCGGCGACGACCTGTTCGTCACCAACCCGGAGCGCCTCGAAGAGGGCATCGCCCGCGGCGCCGCGAACGCGCTGCTGGTGAAGGTGAACCAGATCGGCACGCTCACCGAGACGTTGGACGCGGTGGAACTCGCGCACCGCAACAACTACAAGACGATGATGAGCCACCGGTCCGGCGAGACCGAGGACACCACCATCGCCGACCTCGCGGTCGCGGTCGGCAGCGGCCAGATCAAGACCGGTGCGCCGGCGCGCAGCGAGCGGGTCGCCAAGTACAACCAGCTGCTGCGCATCGAGGATGCGCTGGGCGATTCGGCCCGCTACGCCGGGGACGCCGCGTTCCCGCGTTTCGCCTTCGAGGGTTAGTCACACAGGGGTTCGCTATGACGGAGCGACGTGCGCGTGGAACCAGTCCAGCCGGGCGTGGGGACCGCCGCACGTCGCGTGCCGCCCGCTCGCGGCCCAAGGCCGGGTCCGACACCGAAACGGCGGCCCGGCCCGCCGCGGCCAAACGGGCGACGCGGCGACGCTCGGACGACAAGAAGGCGACCCCGCAAAAGGTGGCCGCCCGCGCCGCCGAACACGGCGCGGACAAGCACGAACGCACCATCCTCGGCCTGTCCACCGGCAAGGCGGTGGTGCTCGCGATCGTGGTGTGCGCGCTGGCGTTGACTCTGGCCGTGCCGATGCGCACGTATTTCACCCAGCGGGCCGAGGCCGCCCAATTGGCGCAGCAGCGCAGGGAATTGGAGGCCGATCTGGCGCGGCTGCGCGATCGTCGTGCGCAGCAACAGGATCCGGCCTACATCCGGTCCGAGGCCCGCGACCGGCTGCGGCTGGTACTGCCCGGCGAAACCCCCTACATCGTGCAGGTGCCCGGCGTGGAAGCCGCCGCCCCGCCCACCGCGGTGACCAAGTCCAAGGAACCGGATCCCTGGTACACCGAACTGTGGCACAGCATCTCCGAACCGCAACCCGTGCCCGAGGCCGCTCCGGCGCCGCCGCCGGGACCGCCCGCCGCGCCCCCGCCAGGACCGGAAGGACCCAGGTGACAGCACCGAACGACCAGGATCTCGCGATCATCGCCCGCCAGCTCGGCCGCGAACCGCGCGGCGTGCTCGCCGTGGCCTTTCGCACCCCGGACGGGATCCCGGCCGTCGTGAAAACCGCGCCGCGGCTGCCCGACGGCACGCCGTTCCCCACCCTCTACTACCTGACCGACCCGCGGCTCACCGCGGAGGCGAGCAGGCAGGAATCCGCGGGCGTGATGCGGGAGATGACCGAACGCCTCGGCAGCGACCCGGCGCTGGCCGCCGCGTACCGCGCCGCACACGAGAGCTATCTGGCCGAGCGCGACGAGATCGAGTCGCTCGGTACCGATTTCACCGGCGGCGGCATGCCGGAACGAGTGAAATGCCTGCACGTGCTGATCGCGCACGCGCTGGCCAAGGGGCCGGGCGTGAACCCGTTCGGCGACGAGGCGGTGGCGCTGGCCGCCGACAATGGTTTGCGCGGCACCGCGATTCCGGCCGACTGGCCGAAGTACGAGCGCGCGGGCAGCCAGGAAGACGGGGCGCGAGCATGACCGATCGGGTAGCCGCTGTCGATTGCGGCACCAACTCCATCCGACTGTTGATCGCCGATGTGCTCGGCGACGGCCGGCTCGCCGATGTGCACCGCGAGATGCGCATCGTGCGGCTGGGGCAGGGCGTCGACGCGACCGGTGCGCTGGCGCCGGAGGCGATCGAGCGAACCAGGGTCGCGCTGGCCGACTACGCGGCGCTGATGCGCGAGGCGGGCGTCGGCCGGGTGCGGATGGTGGCCACCTCCGCCACCAGGGACGCGGCGAACCGGGAAGACTTCTTCGCCATGGCACGAGCCGAACTCGGCACCGTGGTGCCCGGCGCGGAGGCCGAGGTGATCACCGGCGACGAGGAGGCCCGCCTCTCGTTCCGCGGCGCCATCGGCGAACTCGACAGCGCCGCGGGGCCGTTCGTGGTCGTCGATCTCGGCGGCGGTTCGACCGAGCTGGTGTTCGGCGACAGCGCGGGAGTGCAGGCGGCGTTCTCGGCCGATATCGGCTGTGTCCGGATCACCGAACGCTGTCTGCCCGGCAACCCGCCCACCGCCGAACAGGTCGGTGCGGCACGGGAATTCGCCGCCGAACGGCTCGCCGAGGCCTTCGCCCGGGTGCCGGTCGAGGGTGCGCACACCTGGGTGGGCGTGGCCGGCACCATGACCACGATCGCCGCCGTCGCGCTGGACCTGCCCGAATACGATTCGGAGCGGGTGCATCTCACCCGGCTCGGGCTGAATGACCTACGCGCCGTGTGTGATCGGCTGATCGGGTTGACGCACGACGAGCGCGCCGCCCTCGGCCCCATGCATCCGGGCCGGGTCGACGTGATCGGCGGCGGCGGCGTCATTGCCGAGGTCCTGGCAGACGAACTGTCCCGTCGCGCAGGCATTTCCGAGCTCGTCGTCAGCGAGCACGACATCCTGGACGGGATCGCGCTCTCGATCGCCTAGCTCTTCCGGTCGATTTCGCGCGCCCGGCCGACCACGAGATCGGCGAGCCGGGACAGTGATTCCTTGTTGCGCGGAGCCAGTCCCAACGCCTGGACCGCGCCGGGGATCAACGCGGCCGGACCGGTGATCGCCCGTTCGGCCATGCTGATCCGGGTGCGGTCGGGCCCGATCTCGGTCAGCTCCAACCGGATCCAGGCCGAGCCGGCCGGCCACAGCCTGGCCTCGAGCTCGATCATCCGCGGCGGCTCGACCGCGCGCACCTTGGTGGTGTCGGACAGGTTCAGCGGCCACGGGCCGACGCTGTGATGGATGCGGGTGCCGACCGCGGGCCACCCCGGATCGACGTCACGGATATGCGAGGCGCCGACCACCCAGAGTGCGTACAGCCAGCCGTCGGCCAGTACCGCGAACGTGTCCTCGGCCGAGGCGGACACCGTGATCTCGACAGCTTCCATCTGCGCGTCACTTTCGTCGTCGGGCGGACCGGTCGTTCCTCGCCATCGTGCCCCGCTGGTTCCGGCATGCCCAGTGGCGGCGGCGGAAAACGACGGCGGGGCCCGCCCGCGAGGTCGTGGGATCTACTATCAGAACGCGCTTCGATTCTGATCAATACAGGATTGAGCGATACAAATTCGGCATAACACAGCGACGACACCTCGATGTTCGACTGGGGACGGTGAATTTCGTGTGTGGATGCCCACAATTCGCCTCAAACATGGGATGGTCGGAGGATGTCGGAAGCAACAACCGCCGAACAGGTGGCCCCGGGACGAACAGTCTTCGGTCACCCGATCGGCTTGACGAACTTGTTCGGCGTGGAGCTCTGGGAGCGATTCTCCTACTACGGGATGGTCACCATCCTCGGCTACTACCTGTACTACTCCACGACCGAAGGCGGGCTCGGGCTCGCGAAGAGCACCGGAGTCGGCATCGTCGGCGCCTACGGCGGACTGGTCTATCTGTCCACCGTGCTGGGCGGCTGGATCGCCGACCGGGTACTGGGCATGGAGCGAACGGTCTTCTATGGCGGCGTCGTCGTGGTCGCGGGGCATCTCGCGCTGGCGGTGCTGCCGGGACTGACCGGCGTCGGCGTCGGCCTCGTGCTGGTCGCGCTGGGTAGCGGTGCGCTGAAGGCCAACGCGTCCTCGCTGCTGGGCACGCTGTATCCGAAGGGTGATGCCCGCGCGGACGGCGGATTCACGCTGTTCTACCTCGGCATCAACCTCGGCGCGTTCATCGGCCCGCTGCTCACCGGTGTGCTGCAGACGCGCCTGGGCTTCCACTACGGATTCGGCGCCGCCGCGATCGGCATGACCCTGGGTCTGGTCCAGTACGTGGTGTTCCGGCGCAACCTCGGCACGCACGGCCGCGAGGTGCCGAACCCGTTGCCGCGCACCGCGATCGCCCCGGTCCTCGGTGCGGTGGCCGGCGCCGCGGTGCTCGTCGCGGTGGTATGGGCGACCGGCCTGGTGACGCTGGACAACCTGCCCGACGCGACCACCATCGTGATCGCCGTGGCCTCGGTCGTCTACTTCGTGGTCATGCTCACCCACGCCAAGGTGACGCCGGTCGAGCGCAGCCGGGTGCGCGCGTTCATTCCGCTGTTCATCGCCAACGCGGTGTTCTGGTCGCTGTTCCAGCAGATCTTCACGGTGCTCGCGGTGTACTCCGACGAACGGATGAACTGGAGCATCTTCGGCTGGACCGCCCCGTCGAACTGGATCGGTTCGGTCGAGCCGGTCTGGATCATCACCCTGTCACCGCTGTTCGCCATCCTGTGGACCAAGCTCGGTTCCCGGGCGCCGAGCACGCCGCGCAAGTTCGCGCTCGGCGTGATCGGCATGGGCCTGGCGTTCCTGTTGTTCGTGCCGCTGGCCGGCTTCAGCGGCGCGACGGTGCCCGCGCTGCTCGTGCTCGTCGTCATGGGCGGCTTCGCCGTCTCGGAACTGCTGCTCTCACCGATCGGACTTGCGGTCACCACCCAGCTCGCACCGGAAGCTTTCCGGGCTCAGATGATGGCGCTGTACTTTTTCTCGGTTGGCATCGGTACATCCATGTCGGGTACTTTGGCTCGGTTCTATGACCAAGACCACGAAGTCGCCTACTTCGGCATCATCGGCGCCGTCGCGGTGTGCGCCGGAGTCATCGTGGCCGCCATCGCGCCGCGGATCAGTCAGCACATGGCAGGCGTGCATTAGCCCGGCCGGGCATAGAACCAGCAAGACAGTAAGACCAGAGGTGAGGAGAACGTGTGGCGATCCGCAAGCCGGACGGCGCAATCGGACAGCAGGCCAGATGGGGTGGCCTGTTCCGGACCAAATCCGTCGAGCAGTCGATAAAGGACACCGACGAGCCCGACTCCAAGCTCCGCAAGGACCTGACCGCATGGGACCTCACCGTCTTCGGCGTGGCGGTGGTGATCGGCGCGGGCATCTTCACCCTCACCGCGCGGACCGCGGGCAACGTCGCCGGACCGTCGGTGTCGCTCGCGTTCGTCTTCGCGGCGATCGCCTGCGGGCTCACCGCGCTCTGCTACGCCGAGTTCGCCTCCACGGTGCCGGTGGCGGGCAGCGCGTACACCTTCTCCTACGCCACCTTCGGTGAACTCGTCGCGTGGATCATCGGATGGGACCTGATCCTCGAGTTCGCGCTCGCCACCTCCGTGGTGGCCAAGGGCTGGTCGCAGTACCTCGGCGAGGTGATGGGCACGACGCCGATCGTGCACATCGGCTCGGTGTCGTTCGACTGGGGCGCCGTGCTGCTGATCGCGGTGCTCGGCGTGCTACTCGCCACCGGGACGAAGGTCTCCTCGCGGGTGTCGGCCGTGGCCGTCGCGATCAAGCTGAGCGTGATCGCGCTGGTGCTGATCGTCGGCGTCACCTACTTCAAGTCGGAGAACCTGACGCCGTACGTGCCGCCGTCCCAGCCAGGGGCGGAGGGCGAGGGTCTGCGCCAGTCGCTGTTCTCCTTCCTGACCGGCGCCGGGCACAGCACGTTCGGCTGGTACGGCCTGCTCGCCGCGGCCAGCCTGGTGTTCTTCGCGTTCATCGGCTTCGACGTCGTCGCGACCACCGCCGAAGAAACCAAGAACCCGCAGAAGGCGGTGCCGCGCGGCATCCTCGGCTCGCTGCTCATCGTCACCATCCTCTACGTCGCGGTCTCGCTGGTGCTCACCGGCATGGTGTCCTACACCGAGCTGTCCGGTGAGAATGCGACCCTGGCAACAGCTTTCGCGATCCACGGCGATACCTGGGTGAAGAACATCATCTCGATCGGCGCGCTCGCCGGGCTCACCACCGTGGTCATGGTGATGTTCCTCGGACAGACCCGGGTGCTGTTCGCGATGGCGCGCGACGGGCTGATGCCGCGCAAGCTGGCGCACACCGGCAGCAAGGGCACGCCGGTGCGGATCACCGCGATCGTCGGCGTGGTCTGCGCGGTGCTGGCCGGTTTCGTCGACTTCGGCACGCTCGAGGAAATGGTCAATATCGGCACGCTGTTCGCGTTCGTGCTGGTGTCGATCGGCGTGCTCGTGCTGCGGCGCACCCGGCCCGACCTGCCGCGCGGCTTCCGCGTCCCGCTGGTTCCGGTGATCCCGGTGCTCGCCGTGCTGGCCTGCCTGTGGCTGATGCTGAACCTGTCCGTGGAGACCTGGCTGCGGTTCCTCGTCTGGATGGCGTTGGGCTTCGTCATCTATTTCGCCTACAGCCGCAGGCACTCCCTGCTCGGCAACCCGCCTGCCGAATAGTCCGCCGAGTGGCGCGGGCCTGCGCCCGTGCCACTCCACGACTGGCGAACAAGTAGCGTGACACGGGTGTCGCAGCGGGAGCTCGTAGTGCTCGGTACCGCCAGCCAGGTGCCGACCAAGCAGCGCAATCACAACGGGTATCTGCTGCGCTGGGACGACGAAGGCGTGCTGTTCGACCCGGGCGAGGGGACGCAGCGGCAGATGACCTACGCCGGTGTCTCGGCCACCGACCTCACCCGGATCGCGATCACCCACTTCCACGGTGATCACAGCCTCGGGCTGGCCGGGGTGGTGCAGCGGATCAATCTCGACCGGGTGCCGCATCCGGTGGACGTGTGCTTTCCCGCCTCCGGGACCGAGTATTACGACCGCCTCGTCAACGCCACCTCCTACTATCACCGGGCCGAGTTGCGGCCGCGTCCGATCGATCGGGCCGGTACCGTCGACTTTCCCGGCGCGCCGTTCGCGGTCACGGCGGTGCCGCTCGCGCACCCCGTCGACACCTTCGGCTATCGGCTCACCGAGCCGGACGGCCGGCGCATCCTGCCCGACCGGCTCCAGCACTTCGGGCTGCGCGGCCCCGTCATCGCGCGGCTGCAACAGCAGGGCAGCATCGAATCGGCCGGGCGCACCGTGACTCTCGACGAGGTCAGCGAGCCGCGCCGCGGCCAGAGCTTCGCCTTCGTGATGGACACCGGGCTCTGCGACGGCGTCTACGAACTCGCCGCCGACACCGACATGCTCGTCATCGAAGCCACCTTCCTCGACGCCGACGCGCGGCTCGCCGCCGAATACGGCCACCTCACCGCGGGCCAGGCCGGCCGGGTCGCCGCCGCGGCAGGCGCCCGCACCCTGGTGCTCACCCACTTCTCCCAGCGCTACCGCGACCTGTCCGTCCATCTGGCCGAGGCCCGAGCCCACTTCTCCGGCCCGATCCACGTCGCCACCGACCTCGCCCGCATCCCGTTACCCCCGCGCCGGTAAGCCCACTGGACAGCACCACCCCGCACCGGCCCCGCTGACCCGGTTTCGTGCCGCCCTGCCCCAAACCGGTTCGGAACCAGGCCTTTTCAGAGCAACCGGTCGGCACGCCGTTGGTCAATTGCCCGACTTCCCCGCCCCCATACTCGACAATTTGCCCATCTTCAACCCTCAGAATTCCGGTACAACCGTACGACTCGGTAGTCTGTCCCGGACGGCCCCCATAGCCCAATTGGCAGAGGCAGCGGACTTAAAATCCGCCCAGTGTCGGTTCGAGTCCGACTGGGGGCACAGACAGCATCGACACAATTACTGCTGCCCGTGGCCTGCGGAGGTGGCTCCTGCTACGGCGTTGGTCTTTGGGGTCTCCAGGTCGTTGTAGGTGCCGCGCAGGGCCTTCGTGAAGGCGTCGTCTGGCTCGCCGTCCTGAGCTTGCCGTAGCACGGCGTCCTGGCGTCGTGCGATGTCCTCGATGATGCGGTGGAGCCTTTGTTGCTCGGTATGTCGTTGTCGTGCTGCACGGTCGTCGACTTCAGTGAGATCTGCTGCTAGAAGGTCGCGGCGTTGTTCGCCGAAGACGCGGGCGGCGAAGAATTTGGAAACGGCGTCAAGAACGGCATCCTCGCGGATGTACACCGTTTTCGGGTGTCCCGCGTACTTGTCGGGACGCCCTCGATTGTTGCCGGTCGGCCAGCAGAGGTAGTAAGTGTCACCGTGGCGTGTCGTACCGAACATCCGCCTGTTGCATCTGTGCAAGAGCATGCCCCGGAACACGTAGGTCCGCTTCGTTTTTGGGTGGGTGCTCTTCTCATGTCCAGCGCCGCGGGCGGGATCCACAGGGCTTGCAGGGTGTGTAGCGCGCGTCCGTGGTCACGACGGTCGCGCCGAGGGTATAGCGCAGTGTCGGCGTCCATCTCGGGCATCGGCTCCGGATCCGACTGGCGAGCCCGACACAGACAGAAGTCAGGACTTACTGCGTGCGAAAAGAATCGCTTGCTGAGCTTTCGCGTCCGGGTCGAGCAGCATCTGAGCCTCGACCACGAATCCGGTCTCGCGCAGCCAGGATGCCACCCGGTCAGGCTGACGGTGGTGGACATGGACATTCATCGGGTGACCGCCGTAGCCGTCCGTCTTCAACAACGACTCGTCGCCGACGTGAAACAGCAGCTGCAGCGGTCCACCGGGACGCAATGCTCGGCGGAAGTGCCCGAACACAGTCGGCACCTCGTCGTCCGGGATATGGATCAACGACTGCCAGGCGAGCAGGCCGGCCACCGAAGCGACGGGCAGGTCCAGGTCCGTCATCGAGCCCACCTCGAACCGCAGGCCGGGGTGGTCGCGCCGGGCCACGTCGATCATCGCCGGGGAGAGGTCGACACCGAAGGCGTCGACACCGAGCTCATGCAGGTGGGCGGTGACTTCACCGGGGCCGCAGCCGACGTCCGCGACCGGCCCACCGCCAGCGATCCGCACGCTGTCGGCGAACAACGCCAGAGCCGCGCGAAGGTACTGGTGTCCGGCGAGAGCGCCGCGCACTTGGTCGGCATAGCTGACCGCGACCGTGTCATAAGAGGCTCGGGTGTCGGCCAACCAGTCATTCGTGGTCATGACCGGCACGATATTCCATGATCACGACCTCGTGGACGGCCGACGCAGAGAGAACCGATCATCGCCCTGAACTCCGCCGCCGACCGCAAGGCATACTGGATCTACCGCGACCGCATCACCCAACAACCCCCGGCCTGACCAGCACCCAGCGCGCAGAACCCGCCCTCTACTAGCGGGTTTCGCCATATCCGCCCGATACTACGGCGACACCTGGTCGTGCCGAAGGCCTCGGTTGCCGCGGCCCGCCAGGCGCTGGGCAACTACGAGCGCCGCCTCGCCGAGGCCAGCATCCGCCGCGGCCGCGGCCCGGCAGCCCCGGTCACCGTGCGCCACCTGCGCCGCACTACCCGCCGACACCCTCGCCGGGGCTATTCCCCGGAGTCGTTGTGCTGCTGGCGCTCCCGGGCGCGCTTGGCTTGGAGGTCGTGGTACCACGGCTCGTATTCGGTACCGAGGCAGTCGTCGTGGAACCGCTCCGGCAGTGCCGTGCCAGGCTCGGAGGGTGCCGGGCAGGCTGGCGTCGCGGCTCGCTCGCGGTCCATCTCGGCGGACATGGCCATGGCCTGTGCGATCAGGTCGGGGTCTAGGGGCGGGAGCCCTCGGGTGAAGGTCTTACCGGCGATACGGACCGGTGTTTCGTTGTCATTGTCACTGGTCATGAGGATGCCTTTCGGTTAGGAGACGCGCTCGACCATCGTGATCATCGTGCGTCCGGACACGAAGTCGTCGACGCGGTCGATTACGTCGAATTTGGTGCCGGACTTGAACGCCACCTCAGCATTTCCGGGTGCGGTTGCCGCCGAAGGTGAGGCGGTCGACAACTGCCGCGCAGAGCCGCGGGTCGGTGAAAGTCTTTGTCCAGGAACCGAAGCTGTCATTGGATGCTATCGCGACAGAGTTCTTTTCCTCGCGTTCGGTCAATACCTGGAACAGCAGTTCAGCGCCGCGTTTGTCCAGTTCCATGTAGCCGAGTTCATCGATCTATGCCGAGGCGAGAACTATGCCGAGGCGAGTGTGGTCTGAGGCGAGAACTCCACGGGTGCAAGGTATTCCGTGGTTGATGTTGTCGGAGGATCGGGATGATTACTGGCTTTCGAGGAAGGCCAGGAGGCTGTCGCTGGGGCGGTAGCGACCGGGCGTGGTCGAGGCCGGGGTTGGTCTGGTCGAGGGCTCGTTGTTTGATGGTCATGTCGGCGTGGAAGTAGATGCCGGTGGAGCGGATGTCGGCGTGGCCGAGCCAGAGTGCGATGACGGCGGTGTCGACACCGGCGTGCAGCAGGGCCATCGCGCAGGAGTGCCGCAGAACGTGGGGATGAAGATCAGCGGGCCGGATGCCAGCGGGCACGATGTTGCCGCGTTTTGCCGTGGCAGGTCGCCCGCGTCAGACGATCTCGCGACTCCTGCACGGTGAGCTGCCGGTTCACCCGGCGCAGGCAGGAGTCGTCGACCGGGTCGCACAGCGCCAGCAGATGCATGGTCTTCTCGATCCGCCCGTACTCGGCGAAGGCATACCCCAGCGGTTCGAAGCGATAGAGGGTCCTGCCACGTGGCAGGACCCCCTCTCACGGAACTAGGCTCAGATGTCGTTGGCGTAGACGAAGGAGCAGATCGCCAGCAGGATCGCAACGATGCCCGCGCATCGGCAACCGCGGCGCGGACCGTGGCTGCTCATTTGGCTTTTCCGCGGAGAATCAGGATGGGCGCCGGTCGTGCCCGCGGCGGCGAGGATTCTTCTGTCGGTCGCTCGGACTAGTGGAGGCGTGACGTGGAGCTGCGACACCTAACCTACTTCCTCGCGCTCGCCGACCTGCGGCACTTCGGTCGGGCGGCTGCGGCGGTCGGCATCCGGCAACCGCCCTTCTCCCAGCAGATCAAACAGCTCGAGGAGGAACTGTGTGTGCGGCTGGTCGATCGCGGGCCGCGTGGCTCCGAACTCACCGCGGCCGGGAAAGTATTCGCCGACCACGCCCGGGCAGTGCTGGACGCCGTTGAACGGAGTCGGCTGGAGACTCGCCGGGTAGCGCGTGGTGAGGTCGGAAAGATCGAAATCGCCGCGCTGACATCGTCGTTCGCCACGGTCCTGCCCCGGGTGTTACGGGCGCTACGGGGCAAGCATCCCGAGATCGTTGCGCACCCGGTGGAGTATCAGCGCACCGCCGACGCGGTCCAGGCCGTCCTGGACGGCGTGGCCGATGTCGCGTTCGGGCGGCCACCCCTGTCGACCGTTCAAGGTCCGGGCACGTTGCTGGCCATGCCGCTGGGCATGGAGCAGGCCGTCGTGATCATGGCGCGAGACCACGCCTTGGCCGGCGAGAAGTCCGTTCCGATCGCCGCGCTGCGCAACCAGAAATTCATCCTCACTCCGCTGGAGGAACGTTTCCCGCAGTATTTCCACCTGGCTTGCGCCGCGGCCGGGTTCCAGCCCGAGCTCGCGGCGCGAGTACAGGGCGTCCAGGCTGTGGTGGGGATGGTGGCAGCGGGTCAGGGGGTCGCAGTCATTCCCGAGAGCGCCGTGCTGCCGGGACGGCTCGACGTGGTGTTTCGTCCGATCACGCCCGCGGTGCTGGCTCCGCCGCTGTGCCTGATCTGGCTTGCTCGCGACACCGCTGCCACCACGACCATGTTTTCGGAGCTGGTGCGCCACAGCCTGAAGCTCACCGGCACACCACTGAGCGAGCACGATCTCGACCGTGGCTACCTCGTCGGAATCCAGGCGGGACGCGGTTCTTCGTAAAGGAAAAGTCCGGTTTCATGACCGGCAAGAGGAGAGACACGTGTCAGACTTCCTCGCGGTCGAGCCATCCGGGAGCGTTGCAGGCACGCAGGACGTCCGCGTTGTGGCGCAATGTCGCGAGCGGGGTTCGCTGCGTCGAAAAGTCCTCGATCGTCACCCACCCCTGATAACCGATCGTGTCGAGGTGGGCCAAGACGCCGAGCACGTCCACTTCGCCTTCGTCGAGCGGGCTCCACACCGGGCGATGCACTCGAACGGGCCCTGGGCCTGCGGAGGGACGGTGTAGGGCGTTTTTCAGATGGACGTGATGCAAGTACGGGCCGAGCAGTTCGGTGCCGATCCGGTGATCTTCATAGCCTTCGACGACCAGGTTGCCGACGTCGTAGATCACCCCGATGTGTGCCGGATCGAAATAGGTGACCAGGCGGTGGACCAGTGCCGCGCTGGAAAACATCGTCTGCTGGTGAATCTCCACGACCAGCCGTATCCCCCTGCGGTGCGCGCGCTGCTCGGCGACGCTGAGGAACTCCAGAAACCTCGCGAACAATTGCCGGTAGCCCGCCCCGTCCGCGCCGAAGCGGGGACCCTGCAGCCGGACCTGGGGAGCATCGGCCGCTTCGGCGACGGCCAAGGCCAGGTCCAGGGTCGTCACATCGCCGACAGCCACGTACGGGTCGACACCGATGACCGCGAGTCCCGCGGCAGCGCTTCGCCGGGCGATCCGTGCGCCTTGTGCCGGATCGTCCAGCGCGATGGTGGTGCGGTTGCCCAGCAGGAACTGCTCGGCCGAACTTCCCGCCGCATGCAGTGCCTCCCCTACCTTCCATTCCAGCCCGGCGTAGCCCGCCGCGGCGGCATGCTCGATCGCTTCGTCCGGGGCGAGAGTGGGCAGTCCGACCGTCGCATAGCCGTAACGCATCACCATCGCCGCCTCAGATGCCTTCGACCACGGCCACCGCGCGTACCGGGCTGCCGGCGGCGCCACGCAACGGCAACGGTAAAGCGGCGAAGTGAAACCGGTGAACGGGGATGGTGTCGACGCGCACGAGGTTCTCCACGACGCCGATGACGTCGGAGTCGGGCAGCCCCAACGCGCTGGGCCGCAGCAAGATGGTGTGCACGTCCGCGGTGGCCGCCGTCGCCGGCGATTCGATCGTGACACAGTCGATCGCCAGGCACCGAACACCTACCGCGCGCAGATGTTCCGCGGCATCGCGGGTCAGCCCGCGGAATGTGGTTGCGTAACCCGCGGGATCGGACACCGCGTCATCCGACGTACCGGTACGCAGAACCAGGATGTCGCCGCGTTCGATACGGACCCCGGCCTCGTCGGCCGCATCGCGTAGTGCCTGCGCGGACACAGCCCCGGACTCCGTGGCCGCCGTCGTGCAGTCCAGCCAGACAGCCGGGCCCCACGCGGTCTCCAGCGGCACCCGTTCGATGGTCACGGAGTGCGCGGGGTCGACGTGGAAGGGCGCATCCATGTGCGTGCCGGCTTGGTCGCTCAGGATCCATTGGCTCACTTCGAAGGACACCGGGAGGTCCGCGTAGCGGGTGCGACGGCCAGTGCCGAGGAAGTCGGCGTGCTTCATCACCGGCGACAGCGACAGCACCGACCGGCCGTGTGAGGGGTAGGCGGTGATGCCCTCATGCAGTTCCATCGTGAGGTCGATGATCATGGGGTCGCTCCATCGTGAGGTCCGGTGTTCATGAGGAAGCCCGGCGTGCTGTCACACGCAGTGCGCGCGTTTTGAGCACCGACTCCGCGTACTCGTGCTCGGCGACACTGGCGGGTACGACTTTGGCGCCTGCCTGGGTGACGCTTCCGCGTGGAGTGGTCCACATCGAGCGGGTGACCGCGGTGGCGTCCACCTCCTCGGCGGTGAACAGGCCGACCAGCCCGGCGAACGGGCCACGGGGGACCTGTTCCAGTTCGGCGATCAAGGTCTGTGCGGCGGAACGCGGATGACCGACGGTGGCACCGTGCGGGTGCATCGCGAGCACGGCGTCGACCGCGTCGCATTCCGGCGCGAGTTCGGCCTGGGCCTCGGCGAAGAGGTGCCCGAGTCCGAAGAAGACCCGCTGCTCCCGTTCACGGGTCAGCTGCAGGGTGCCCGGGGCGGCAACGTGCGCGAGGTCCTCGACGAGCGCGTCGGCGACCACTTCGTACTCGCCGAGTTCCTTGGGGGAGGGTTGCCAATGGTGTTCCTCGTCCGCGACGGGATGCGTGGCACCGTCGGTCTCGGCGGTGATGTGCCCGTCACTGAGGTGCAGCAGCGGCAACGACGTCGCCCCCCACAGCGCGAACTGGTCGTGCCGGAGGAAGAACATGCGGGTGGAAGGGTTGACCGTCCGGAGCACCCGGTAGCTGTGCATCGGCTCGGCGCGGTGCTCGCTGGCGACGCGGACCGACAGCACCACTCCGCTGGCGCCCCCGCGCTGCTGGAAGGCACGTACGCCGGCGGTGTACTGCTCGGCCGAGGTTTGCGTGGTCCACTGGAAGTCTGCCTCGTGCGAGGTGAGGTCGAGTGAGGTCGCGGTTCCCGAGCCGCAGGCGCTGGCCCACTGCTCTGGCGTCCGCTCGGGATCGGGTTCGGTGGACGTGTGCACCACCCGGCCACGACCGGTCCGGTGATCGATCGTGACGTAGTCGATCAGCCGCATCAGCAGTGCATCGGGAATGCCTGCGTCGCCGTGGACGGTGGAGTGCGGGCCGGGATAGCCGAGGAATGCGAACACGCCGCCGTGCGGCCCGTCCGCGCGAGCAGCCACGGTCGCTGCCCGCAGCGCTGCGGCTGTATCCGTGCCCTGCACTCGTGTGGCGTCGGTGCGCAGCCCGATCCAGGTGGTCAGCGGCTGGCGAGTGAGAGGGTCGATGCGCTCGTAGACGAAGACGGGCAGCTCGGAATCGATGCCGGCCAAGGTGTGCAAGAGCGTGTCCACCCCTCCCTCGGGCAGCGTGAACTCGGCGGTACGGGACTGCGGTGCCAAGCGTCCCTTGGGGCTGGTCGAGTGCTTTGTTGACCTGTTCACGATTGCAGTATGTGGGCTGCGGCGACCGCGAACGCCGGGTCATAGGTCAACCCGCACGTTCTGAAAGCCTGGAGATATCGCCCTCGGTTCCATCGTCGTCTTGCTCGAATGGGGGTCGACGTCAGACTCGTGCGGAACGAACAAACCGGGTGACCGCGGTGACAATCGAGGCGCGGTGGTCAGCGATTCGCCCAGGGGTCGGTGGGATCTGAGCCGTCCGCACGCAGCAGGCCGGTCGGCGTGAGGTACCAGGCCTGGGCGATGGCGTAGATGAAGACCAGCAGGTCGACTGCTGTCAGCAGGGTGCTGTCGAGGCCGGACACCGCATTGGGTGGTCGGGTTAACTACAGACCTTCCAGGAAGGCCAGCAGCTGGTCGCCGGGGCGATAACGACCGGGTGTGGTCGAGGCCGGAGTGGTCTGATCGAGGGCTCGTTGTTTGATGGTCATGTCGGCGTGGAGGTAGATGCCGGTCGAGCGGATGTCGGCGTGGCCGAGCCAGAGCGCGATGACGGTGGTGTCGACGCCGGCTTGGAGCAGGGCCATCGCGCACGAATGCCGCAGAACGTGGGGATGCAATTGCGCGGGCCGGATGGTGGGGCAGGTCGCGGCCGCGATGGTGGCGTGCTGGCGGACAAGGCGTTCGACGGCGTCGATGCTGAGCCGGCGGCCGGTGCGGGTCGGGAACAGGGGTTGGTCGAGCTGGCCGGCGCGTTCGGCGCCCCAGACCCGCAGCACTTTCTGAGTGGGGGTGGTGAGTGGGACGGCGCGGTGCTTGCGGCCCTTGCCGAGGCAGCGCAGGTTGGCTCCGGGCCCGAAAGTGATGTCACCGCAGTTCAATCCGGTCAGCTAGCGACGGTGACGGTGTCGTCGGACTACCAGCTCGGCGTCAGCAGATATGAGCAGTTCGGGGCGGCAAGAATGCGGTGTAGATCCTGTACGAGCCGTGCTGGGGGCACGTACAGCATGGACAACAGGTAGGTCAGGCCGATGACCAGACGGGCCTGTGGTGGGTGTTATGTCGCCGACGATCGTGGCTGCGTGTGTGATGGCGGGGACGTGTTCGGCGGTCAGGGTGATGGTGGCGGGAGTGGCCCGCAAAGCCCACGGCGAACGTGACGGAACTCGCGCGATCATCGAAGTTCTTCTGCTGCACCGCGGTATGCCCCACGGCCAGGTTGTCGCGGCCCTGGACGCCGCACTGCGTGCGGGAGCGCTGACCGAGGACGCGCTCGAGGCCCGCAAGGCCGCTCGAAGTCCCAGCTCGGCGAGCAGATCGTCCACCTTTGCCACGGACACCGGGAAGACCACTGCAGCCTGGACGGCGGTGACCCTGTCACCGACCCGGATGCCGCTGAGCTCGTCATCGGTGAGCGCACATCGGCGGGGATCAGTGATTCCCGCGTCCCACGGTCGAATTCAGGCCTGCGGCGGTTGTGGCAGCACCGGCACCAGTCGGTCCCAGCGCGAGATTTCGCACCCGTTGTTCCGATCGAACACCGCATCAACCTTGCGACCTGCCCAGGTTCCTTGGATATGCGCCGTGGCTGGTCCTCCGTACTGGTGGGTACACCAAGCGTCCGGCGGCACCGGCGGGAACCCTGTCATACCCCCGGCTCGGAGTGTGTCCAACCTCTTGCACGCATCGGCGCCAGCCCAGTGGTCGCCCCCCACCGGGTTGCAGGACAATGTAAACGTGCCATCCGTAGCGGTATCACCGCTTTCGGAGACCGTGATCGTGAGCTCGGTTTTGCCGGTTGCCGGGGCCGCGTTGGCGACTCCGAGGGGAGTCACAGTAGTTGCCAGCACGACCATGACACTGACCATACGACGCCGCATACGTGCTCCAAGGTTTGACCGAATGGGACGAGCTCGACGAAGTTGTTACAGGTGTTATGCTGCCGACGATCGCGGCTGCGTGTGCGATGGCGGGGATGTGTGCGGGAGCCGAGTCGTCAGCTGTTGCAGCCCTTGTCGCCGATCGGGGTGACGTCGAAAGATTTCGCCACGAGCGTGTAGATCTCGTATCGCCGCTCGGCGGCTTTCGTCGGTCCGGAACACTCGAGACTGCCGTTGATGGCGTTGGTCGTGTAGCCGAACCCGGTCCCGTATCCGGGCGCGGTGGTCACCTTCGCCTTCCAGAACCAGAACGCGGTAGCCCAGGCGATTTTGTCGTCCCTCGCTACGCCGTCTGCATCCTCGACCAGACGGTCGTCGCCGTAGATCTCCTGTGAAGCCTCTTTGTAGGCGGGGCACCCTGCAATACGAATGTATCCACGCCCGTAGTAATCCTGATTGTGGATATCGCAGTCCGGAGTTTCGTACTCACCTGGGCATCCGGATTGCGCGCAGTTGTATTCTCGTTTGCTGCGTAGCCCGTCCGACGCGTAGATCGCTTGTGCCAGAAATTCCGCGAACGGCTCGCGGCCCGGGATGTTTCCTACCGAACTCTGGCCGCACATATTGTCGTACTGCTCCCGCGACGGTGCGGGATAGCCGGCGGCCTGCACCGCGCCGGTGAACTCGTCGAGAGTCACGAGGCAATCGGCCGCGACCGCTTCGGGCGCCGCGACCAGCGGCGAGAAGGTTCCGCATGCGAGCGCCACGCCCAGAAGTATCGCGAGCCGCTTTTTCATGAGCCACCCTCCGTCGAGAGTCATCTGTGGTCCGACGACCGCGTCCTACTAATTCGACACCGAAGCTGTGCTGGACGGTTCACTGACTGCCGCGCCGCCTTCGAGCGGGGCCTACGTCAACTCTTTCTCGACCTGGTCGCCGACCGGTGTGGAGTTGAGCGCTGTCCCCTCCCGGAGAATGGCAAACGCATGCGTAGCTTTGTTGACCGGGCCTTCATGCAGGTAGGCATTCATCGAATGTTTCTCGCCGTCACACGCCACCGCAGCGTGGGTACTCCCGCTGTCCTTGTCATCACGGTTGATCATGCCCGCATGAACGTACCGCGCCCCCGACTCTCTCGTGCAGGTGTAGGTGAGGTGGATGACGACCCCGTCGGAGGTCTTTCGACCTCATCGATGCTGTTCACCCCCGATTCCACCGCAGCGAAGGCCGGACCTTCCCCCGCGGTGACCAGCCCACTCACCGCGCAGGCGACCAGAACAGCAACGCCCCACCGACCGCGAGAACTCACAACAAACTCCTGACTGTCGCAGTGAACTATCCGGTCCGATCCACCAGGTACATCAGACCGCATCGGCGGCCGTTCTTTTTCAGGGATGCATAGCGCGGCGTTTCCTCGTCAAATCCGCCGGGAGACCGATCTTCCTATCGCTGCACCAGTCAGCTGCACGATCACCTGCTGTGGGCTCGACCACCGCGGCCGGAAGCCGGGGCGGATCGTGTCCGACAGGCACCGCCCGAAATGCCCCGCGCGGCTGACCAGGTGGTCCGTGGAACCACTGCGGTCGAGGTAGGAATACTCATGATCCGCACCTCGATCCCATGAACACTCGAAACCGCGAGTCGAAATCCGAAAAGGGCTGCGGGGATGGATCGAACGAGAAGGGGGGCGTCGTGACCGCGGTCGCGATCCCAGTATGCCCAGGGGTTCGGCATGGTCGGCCTGGTCCTCGGCTTCCTCGCTCTGGCCGCCGTCGTGTCCGTCTACGCAACGATCGGTGATCGGGCCCCTGTGCCGAAACCAGCCCGCCGGCTCCGACCGAGTAGACAGCAGGCACCGGCCCGGACTCCTCTCCGGCCAACCGTGCGCAGACGGGCAGTGGGTGCCGGTGTGAGTCAGAGGGTTTCCCCGCGAGAGCGAATAATACGTACCCCTCGTCGTAGCGGTAGTACCCGGTGCACGCCATCAGGAAGTTCGCGGTGAACCGGGTGGTCGTGCTCGTCTCGGCGAGCTGCACGGTCACCGTCCACTGCGCCGAGGGGGTGTCCCATTCGGCCCGGACGGCTTTGTGCCCGTGGCTGATCCGCTCGTGGAGCTGATAGTCCGTGACGGTATCGCGCAAGTAGTCGAGGATGGACGCACCGTCGGTGATGGCTCGATCGCCGCGCCACGGCCGGAATTTGAAGCCGAGGGTGTACATGTCCGAGTCGGAACGAATTCCGGGGTAACGGAACAGGTCCCAGGTGCCGCCCAGGGTATCGCGACTTTCCAGAATGCGAAACGTAGTGCCCGGCAGTCGGTCTCGAAGATGGCAGGCTGCGCCGATGCCGGACAGCCCGGCGCCCAGGATCAACACGTCGACGTGTTGACAGTCGGTGTGGGTCATCGGGACTACTCCTGTGTTGAGTCGGGACGTTCGGCTCCCGCGGTACGCGCGTTGGTGGAACGGCCGAGCGTGGCAACTTCAGCGTCGAGGCGGGGCAGCATCCGAGGGACGTGAGCGAGGGCATCGCGCTGGACCAGTGTGGTGCCGAGCAGTGGGTGCAGCCAGCGGAACAGCCCGATCCAGCGGGGCACGTTCACCCAGCGCCCGCGGCGAGCGAGGGTGTCGGCGAATGCGTCGGCGCACGCGCGCACCGGGGTGGAGTGGGCCAATGGACGCGGTAGCGTGCCGAGATATTCACGGAATACCGGTAAGTCGGCGAAAGCGTCGTCCATCAGCGGCGTTCTCGTCCAATGCGGATGCGCGCACCCGACTCCGACGCCGTGGTGTGCGACCTCGAGCCGAAGCGTCTCCGTCAGGCTCTCCACGCCTGCTTTGCTCGCGTGGTAGGCGGCCATACCCGGGCTGTTGGTGAATGCCGCGAGCGAGGAGACGACGAGGATGTAGCCGCGGCTCTCTATCAATGCGGGAAGTGCGGCTCGCACGGTGTGGAAGACGCCGGTGAGATTGACATCGATCACTTGGCGGAAGACGACGGGATCGACGGCGAGCAGTGATCCGTAACTGACGATTCCGGCGTTGGCCACGACGTAGTCCAGGCCTCCGAATCTGTCGGCGGCCACCGCGACCGCGCGCGTCATCGCATCGAGATCACGCACGTCGGCGGCTACGTGCGCGACCCGGTCGGGCTCGAATTCGTCTACTACCTCCGCGAGTTCGGCACCGCGCACATCGACGAGCATCAGTCGCGCGCCCCTGGTCGCGAGCACGCGTGCGGTCTCGGCGCCGATGCCGCTCGCGGCGCCGGTGATGAGTACGACTTTGCCGGACAGCGTTTTCACAGACTCTCCTTTTTCCCGGGGGCAGATGCCTGAGCCGGTGCCGGCGCGCCCACGGCACCGGTGCTCAGCTGATTGCGAATGAACCCGCCGAGCGCGGCGGGCACCGCGGTGCAGGCGGCGCTGAGTACGATCACCAACCAGGCCGGATCAGGCAGCGGGACAACGGGTTCGCCACCATGCAGCAGATGCCCGAGCAGAATGCCGACGCCGGAGATCGCTCCTGCCGATGCCCCGCGGGCCGCGCCCCGCACCAGCCCCAAGTGTTCGATCCCGCCGAGCACCGCCGACAGTAGACCGGTGATCGCAACGGTCCAGTAGCCGCCGGCTGAGATGTTGAGCAGCACACCGAGCACCAAGCCGACGATCATCGGGATGGTCACGGTCCCGACGATCCGCACCGCCGGGGATCGTTCGCGCAGCAGTGGTGGTAGGCGCCGGCGCGGCTGCCCCGCACCGTTCTCTTCCTGGGCCACGAGACTCCTTCTGGAACATGCATTTCGACCGACTACAGGGTTGGTGCTAGGGGATGGCCGACCGTGCCGGCGGTGTCGATCAGGAACTTCGCTCGGAAGGCACTCGAGCTGCCGCGCGTTGGTCGGCATACGCGGCCGCGGTGCGGCGCGGATCAACAACGGCGTTGGCCATGTAGCAAGATAGTGATGGATTAATATCTCTTTGGTGACCGGTCGCCCGGCTGTGTCCTGTGCTCCGTGCGGCGTGGTCCATAAGCAATTCTCCCTTTGCCGCGGGTGAATTCCTCGCCCGCGAGCGACGGTTACTTATCTTTGCGCGACAGCGTCCGCCGAATCGCAGCCCGATGGCCTGTGCGCGGGGCAAGAGGTAGTCAGCGTCGGTCTCGCGATGCGGCGGGGTCGGGCCGGCGCACCACAGGCCGTCGGCTTGTCGGCGGAACTGATTGTGCAGCAGTCGATTCAATGGACTCGGTGCTGCGTGTGCGATTCTTCGAAGGGCTGATCTCGCGTCGCGACGCGCCGACCAGGTATTCAACGGTGATGGTGATCGTCGCGACAACGGCGAGTACGGTGAGGGCCACGGCCACGAGCACGGCCGCAGTCGTGGTTATATCGTCTTTCAATGGTTTGTGATCCTGACCTTCGAGGGGCGACGAGTCGGTGGGCTGACCGCCACCTCGCGTGTCCCTGGGACAAGTGCTTGCCCAGGGCCGGTCACATTGTCCGGCGGTGCACGGCGTCCTGATTCTGTCGTTCGCATGCGCCAAAAAACTTGCCCGGCGCGGACAGATATTTGCCCGCAGAGCGGTCTGGCAGCTTTCCTGCGCCGCGCACTACCACGGTGCTGCGGACCAGATCCCACAAAGCTGACGCACCGTGCCGGACCGTGGCGGGCGGGGCGAGTATGACTGCGCGCAGCATCCAGCGCGGCCCGTCGACGCCGATGAAGCGCAGAGCACGATCGCCCATCGTGGCCACTAATTCATCGCCCCAGGTGCTGTCCGTTTGGTCGTGGAGCGCTTCAGCGCCGCACAGCGCGGTGTCGTCCCCTGGAGACCTTGTGTGCGCAGCGAAGCGCTGGGCGGTACACGTCGAGGTCATCGGGTCGGCGCGCCGCCGCAGGCGACAGCTATCCCCGCAACACCCAACCCTGCGCGACATCACCCAGGTTCCACCACGAGACGTATTGAGCGTCTTGTGATTCCAGCTCCCAGCCCTCGGTCAGCCGGTCGAAGAACGCATCGTCACCGGTCTTGCCGCCCTTCGGCTCACCGACGAAGATCAGGCGTGTTCCGCCGCGGCGCTCGAACTCCCGCAGCGCCGTCGACGCCATCGAATCACCCCACCCCGGCGGCCAGCACAGGAACAACACCGACTCGCCATCAAGTGCTGAATCGAACTCCGCCGAACCAGCAACCGGATGCCACACATCCAACTGCCCAGCCGCGCCAGGGAACGACACGTTCGACTCGCTGTCCGGCGGTGCAACATCGAAAGCCGCCACATCGACGCCACCGGCAGTCAGCTGTCCCGCCCAGTACCCACGCCCGGCGCCCAGCTCCAGCACCTTCCGGCCGTCGCTGAACTGCCCGATCCACTCGATCGTCTCCGGCGACGGCACCGCATACGCGTACGCGGCCTGCAAGATCGTCTGCGCGAACGCCAAACGGGCACTGCCCTTCTCACGTCCGCCGTTCACCACACGACGCCCAGCGTCCTCCGCGACAGACGGCGCAACAATGTCCCAATACGGATTCCCCGACGCCGACGAGCCGCCGGTCATGTAGTGCACGAGCCTCAGGTCGAATGCCGCATCCGCGGCCTGATCGTCTGTCCCCGGCAACATCGGTGCCGTCTCCAGATACTCCGCGACCTTCGGATACTCCTGCCGCAACCGCTGCCCGTCGTCCAGCAGCGCGGCCAGTTCCGTACGTCGCTCAGTCGTCAGCGAGAGCCCAGTCATGCTCTCAATTCTCGCTGGCGCGAACCACTTCCACGGGTCGTTGCCGAATTCCGCCATACAGGATCAAGGTCGCCGCCATCGCGAGCCGTATCGGATCGGCGGTCACCGGCAAGCTGAAACCGATGCTGACCAAGCTGGGGGAATGGCTGGAGAAGGCCAAAACCAAGTGGTGGCGGTCCGATTCCGGCGGCGGGCTGCCCGAACTGCCGCCTAAGCCGGCTGCAGTCAAACCGACCGTGAACGACCGAAAGCTGCAGAACTTCCTCGACGACCTCTACAAGGGGGCGAACAACCCGGGCCGGGTCGGCGATGGCACCACGGCGGACGCGGTGCGCAACGAGTTCCGCACCTTGGTTCCCACCGAAGGAAAATGGCACCTGCAGAAGGCGATGGAAGTGCAACGAGGGCTCGCGAACTGGTTGATGAACAAGGCGAACACCGACCCTGCGGATCGGGCTGTCGCGATCCGGGAACTGACGAACCTCATGGACGCATTGGCGGGAAAGTGATGGCGAATCATGGATGACCGGACGGACCAAGAAATAATGGACATGCTCTACACGTGGACGAGGACATTGGTACCTGCGCAAGCTCGCTTCATCGACGAGCTTGCCGCTCTGGAACCCGAGATCCAACCGCTTATCGCTGAGCACATCCGTGACAATGACGAGCTTCTTCCGACCGTACTGATGGGTGACATCGCTCGATGGGTAGGGCAGGTCGTGCGAGACAGCCCCGATCCGCGATCACGCCTGGCGCCGTTCTTCGCACGACTCGAAGAGGCTTGGGAGGACGATGGTGGTCCGGTATCGGAACTGATCGCGGTGTCGTTCGTCGAAAACGTCTACGACAATCCCGCGATCGTCCGGCTGCTGGGGCCCAACCTCGCCCACTACTACCGCGTGTACACCGGGCAGGAGAAGCCTCGCGACGACCAGCGTCGACCTGTGCCCGAGATCCTGCAGCAGATACGCAAGAAGCTGGGTTGGTCATGACGGATCTACAGAAATGGGAACAGCAACTGCGGCAAGAACTCGCCGAGATTCGCCGCAGCGCAGACAAACTCGCGAAGTCCGCCGCAAGGGTTGTCGGACGCGGTGAAGCCCGCGGCATCGCCATCGAGGTCAATGCCCACGGCGACATCACTGATTTGCAGATCGCGCCGGCTGCGATGCGTTGGAGCAGCACTCAACTCGCCACTGCTCTGCTCGAATGCCACAAGCGGGCGCGCGCCGACCTCCGGGCAACAACTGAAAAGATCACTCGGACAGCCGATCCTCGCCTCCGCAACCAACTCCAAGAACTGCTGGGTACGGCGGAGATCACGTCCGACGAGCCGAATCGGTCAACGTCCGAGGAGGAAATCCAGGCCGCCGACGACGCCTACTTCGAACGGATCAACCAAGGTTGGACCACCTAATGCTGATCACGACGTGTTTAGTCCTGCCCGGTCAGTGGCTCACTGCGGCAGGCATCGCAAGAGCTGGGTTCTGATCCGGTCTCGGGTGGGTGGAAGGTCGGACGCGATCCCTCGCAATGTCATGCCCTGGGCGGCGTCGGTGAGCAGTTCGGCGGTGTCGGGGTCGGTGTAGTGGGTGTACATCGCGCGGGTGGCCGCGGTGAAGCGGTCTGCGATCGAGCGCAGTGCGGGGCGGCGGATGGCAGCCACATATAGCTCGAGCTGGACGGTGGTCACGGATCGCTCGGTGGTGAAGCAGCCCACGAGCGCCTCGGCGGTCTGGTCGATGATTTCGGTGATGCCGTAGCCGGGTTGGGTCTCGGGGATTGCGGCCATGATCGTCTCGTAGTGGGTGACCGAGAGCTCGAGTGCGGCCGCGAGCAGTTCTTCCTTGTCCTTGTAGTGGTAGGTCGTGCCCGCGATCGGAACATCGGCGGTTTCGGCGACCGCGCGGTGGGTCAGGCCTTCGATGCCGCGTTCGCCGATGACGGCCAAGGCAGCTTCGGCGATCCGGCGCCGACGCTGTGGGTCGAACCTGCGGCGCCGTATTGGTCGCGAGTCCCTATCGGCGTTCTCGGCTTGCACACTGCTCCTCGTCCGCGCTGATCAATGGACCTTAAAGGTACAGCTGTACCTAGTGCGAAGCGGCTCACAGTCCCGGAAATCGGCTTGTCGTAAGGTACAAATATACCTAATCTGCTGATAGGCAGGACTATGCGTGGGGCCTACTTCGGCTAGGACGCGATAGTTCTGTGAAGTTCTACGGGACGCGTGGCGCGTTTCGTTCCGATCGAGTTCCGAGGTGATGACTTATCCCCCAGGCCAAGTAGCCGTTCGTTCCGGCACTGATCCCGCGAGCCGCTCGTGCGTGCTCCGGTCATGTCGTGCACGGCTTTTCCAGTTGGCCTGGGCTTCGTCGCACCTTTTCCACTCCTGCGCAGTTGGCGTACGTGGCCCCGGCCTGTCCGTATCGCTGTACCCAACTGTCGGAACAGGAGGTTTTCGTGTTTGCGGAAACTCGCGACACCGCTCACGGATCCATCGGCACGGCCAGGGCCGTGCTCATCGCACTCGTGGTCGTGCTGGTCGCTGACCTGCCTCGTCGGCAGACACGAGGCTGACGGGGGCACGCGAAACATCGACACAATCAACCTGTTCGGTGCTCTTCGAAGAGGAACGAATCAATGATTCGAGTGCTGATCGCCGGGAGCCTTCGGCTGCCCAGGGAAGCGCTGGCGACCATCCTGGCCGGTGAGTCGGGCATGGAGGTGGTCGCGCAGGTGTCGCTGGGCACCGATGTAGCGCCCAGCGCCCTGCGCACCCGTCCGAACCTGGCTCTGCTGGATGCGAATCTCGCAGGGTTGGACGGTATTTCCGCCGCGACACAATTGAAAGCGGCGCTGCCCGACTGCCGCGTCGTCATGGTGATGGCACCTCGTCGGCCCGACCTGCTCCGCTCCGCATTGGACGCGCGGGTGGAGGGGCTGCTCAGCACCGGCGCTTCGATCGCAGCGTTGACCGACACCGTGCGCCGGGTCGCGCACGGTGAATCGGTGCTGGAACCGCAGGCGGTCGCGGAAGCCATGCGCGGCCCCGCCAACCCGCTGAGCGCCCGGGACATCGACATCCTTCGCCTGATCTCGCAGGGGCGCACACCCGGCGAAATCGGTGCGGCACTGCATCTTTCGCCGGGCACGGTGCGCAACAACCTCGCCGCCATCAATCGCAAGCTCGGTACCCGCAATCGTATCGAGACCCTCCGCGCCGCAGCCCACCACGGATGGATCTGAACCTCGTGCAACTTGCACGCGCCACCGTGCGATCTGCACCGGTCGTGTCAGACCGGAAGATGCGATTCCCGCAGGTCAATGGCCAGGGTCGTCGGCAGCATGGCGGTCGAAACGCTTCGCAGTGTTCGCCATTGCTCGCCAACACTGTCCACGAACCGAGATACCACCGACGGCGCGAGGACCGCTGCCGGAGAACAGGAGAGAGAGCATGTCAGCCCAGTGCGACGTCTGCGGCAAGAAGCCGAGCTTCGGCAAGAAGGTGGCGCGTGCGGGACGGCGAGCCCAGCAGCGCTACGTCAAGGGTCGCACGAGCCGCCGCTTCAACCCCAACATCCAGCCCGTGCGTGCGGTGCGGGACGGCACACCCGTGCGCCTGAAGGTGTGCACCTCCTGCATCAAAAAGGGCGCGGTACGCCGCCGCACCAGCGCGTGACAGGCGCTGCGGCCCAGCTGATCTCGCAGATCAAGAGCTGGACAGTGTTGTGGCCGAGCCGCTTCACCGTTCGGCCACGGCGTCATCGCGACGAGTTCCCTTGCCATGACTGCGGATTACCGACCGCGCCCTGCGACGGGCCCGACGAGTGGTATACCGTGCACGACGCAGTCTGGCGGGCCGGCGCGCTGCGGGCCGACAGCATCGCGTGTATCGGCTGCCTCGAATCTCGACTGGGACGCCGACTCCACTGCGACGATTTCCTGACCGCGCCACTCAACGATCCCGACTACGGAAACCACAGTCCGCGACTACGCGATCGCCTGCGACCGTCGCAGACCACCGCTCACGAAAGCGCTCGATGACTCCGACGTAATTCACATTTCGCGACGCCACACTGGACGACCAAGGTTTCTTGGCGGTGATGCCGGCGACGGGTGGCGCCTTGATGCGCGGGGCCGGACAATGGGCGAAAGCGTATGTGGTGCGGGCCTTCGTCTCTCAGCTCGGGCACTGAGCAAGCACTCGTTGTGCGCGGCTCGGCGTGCATGATTCACGTCGGGCAGGTGGGGCCCTTCGGCCACGCTCATAGCGGCCCAGCCGACAGGCGGTGCCCCGGAAAGCAGGGGGCCGCGAGTGAGTCCAAACGTGGCGCTCGTCACATTTTTCGGTTTTGTGCGGATCGTCGGATATGAATAACTCGTTCGATCTAGATCAACGCTTCGATTCGACTGGGGGACAGGGCGTTCCGTGGTGATCGGGGGCGGGAGAGAAATACATGTTCTATAAGAATGTCACGCGCGCGGGTCGCCAGGTTCTGGCCGCTGCTGTCCTGCCCTTCGCGGTAGTGGCTACGCTCGCCAGCGCGGGTACCGCGTCGGCGACCGACTACACCGCGCAGCAGACGCGGTGGGCCGACAGCCTGACGGCGACCGGCAACGAGCAGGGTGTCGAGTTCAAGACCACCACCGCCCCTGACCTCAAGTCCATCTCCACCGAGCTGAACAGTGGCAAGTTCACCTTGACCGCGGATTCGTCGGCGGTGCAGGTGGAGTCGGCCACCGGTGCGAAGGTCACCGAGTTCCCGATGTCGATGAAGACGGCTGCGGGCAACACGATTTCGCTGGCGCCGCAGATCTCCCCGGACGGGAAGAAGCTGGTCGTCACCCCGCAGGTGACCAAGGAGGTCGAGACTGAGCTGCAGCCCATCGCCGCCGGTGAGCTGAAGCCCATCGCGACCAACCCGGACGCGCAGAACCACGACCCGGTTGCCAACGGCCTCGCGGCCGGCGCCCTCACCGGCCTCGGCATCGCCGCGATCCTGTGCATCCCCGCCATCCTGGTCTTCGTGATCGGCTACTTCGCCTGCATCGTGGCCAGCGGCATCAGCTATGTGGTGTTCGCCGCGGTGATCGGCGCGATCCTCGGTGCCGTCGCACCGGCCGTGATCCCGCAGGTGCTGCCCTGATAATCGGCGATTCGCAGTGAAGGTCGCCGCCGCCCTCGAGTCGGCGACCTGACACTCGACCCACCCGGACGCCGGGTCGACTCCGCTCCCTAGCGGTGTCGACCCGGCGTCCGGTGTTTCCGGAGCCACTGAGCGTCGGCGGAACCCAGCCCTTGTGCGGCAACGAATTCGGGCGAATCCGTGCGGGGCGGCTTCGGTAGCGGCAGGATCTGGAACCGGTGGGTTTCAGTATGCCCTCGGATGGCCGCCCGTTGGGTCGGGGAGGAGTTTCGATGTCGAACAAGGGTCTGCGGATGCTGGGGGTCGTGGTGGCGATCGTGCTGGCGGGGGTGGTGCGCGCGACCGGTGCGCAGGCTGGGCCGGTGCCGCTGCCGGTGGACTACAGCACGCTGACGGCGCTGGCGGACAGCATTCGCTATCCGGGTTCGGAACCGCCGGGTGTGAACGAATGGTCTTGTCGCAGCACCGCGCACCCGGAGCCGGTAGTGCTGGTGCACGGGACGCACGCGAACATGCGAGTCAACTGGAATGCGTTGGCTCCCTTGCTGAAGAACGACGGCTATTGCGTGTTCGCGCTGAACTTCGGTGGGCTGAAGTTCGGGCAGATCGGTGGCACCGGCGACATTCGGGATTCCGTGGTCGAACTCGACCGCTTCATCGACCGGGTGCGCGCTGCCACCGGTGCGACCGTGGTGGATCTGGTCGGTCATTCGCAGGGCGGGCCGTTGATTCGCTATTACACCAGCGTGTTCGGCGGCGCGTCGAAGGTGCACGACGTGGTGGCGCTGGCGCCCACCTACCGCGGCTCCGACGCGCTCGGTCTCGATCCGTGGGTGGCGATGTGGCGCACCGCGCTGCCCGGATTGGCCGCCGCACTGGACGAACTCGACACCGCCGCGATGCAGCAGTTCCGCAGTTCGGAATTCAGCACCGCGCTCGCGGGCCTGCCGGACACTGTGCCCGGCCTGCGCTACACGACGATCGTCTCCCGCTACGACATCGTGGCGACACCTATGACGGACCAGTTCCTGCACGGTCCCGAAGCTCGCAACATCGTCGTCCAGGACGTCTGCCCGAACGATTTCACCGATCATCTCGCGATGGCCTACGACCGGGTGGCGCTGCGGGAAATCCGCAACGGCCTGGACCCCGAGCACGCGGTCCGTCCCGCGTGCGAACAACTGGTGCTGCCGTATTTCGGCGGCTGAGCACCGACTCGTGCGATCGGTCACCGCCACCTGTGGCGATAAACGGCGCCTGCGCTCGGGGTCTCGTCTAGTCCGGTGTGCACCAGATGGTGCGCACGAATACGGCGGTGAGGGCGTCGACTCGGCGTTCGGTTTCCGCGGCGTCGGGTTCGTCGGCTGCGTACTCGTAGCCGGCCCGCCACATCATCGCCAACAGGGCCGCGGCCAGTGCGCCGCTGTCCGGCGGGCCCGCCGGAGCGCGGTCCGCGGCGCGTTCGGTGTCGATCAGGGTGACGATGCGCTGCTGGATGTCGGCGTGGGTTGCCCGCCAGGTGTCGTCGAGGTGGGCGTCGCGACTCGACGCCGGACCGAACGCGCGCAGCAATGTGCCTTCCGTCCGCCACCGTTGCAGATACCGTGCGACGGCATGCCGGATCGCCGCGCGCGGCGGGGTCGTACGGTCGAACTCCTCGACGATGGCGCTCAAACCGACCAGGCTGGCACCGACCAGTGCGTGCACGACCGCGTCGCGGGAGTCGAAGTAGAAGTAGAACGCCGAGCGGGACAGGCCGGCGCCCTTGGCGAGTTGGTCGATCGTGATGGAAGAAAGCGGCTGCTCGGCGAGCAATCGACGGGCCGTGTCGAGGATCGCGGCTTCGCGCTGGTCGCCTTTGCTGGGGCCGCGGCGGCCGGGCGACCCGGGTTGCCTCGTCCGCGCTGTCACGGATGACAGCTTACCGATCGCGTCGATGCGCAGATCGGCCGCGCGCTACCGCGGGGCAGGCAACCAGGGCGCACTGAGCAACCGGGTGGTCAGACGCGTGAGGTACCGGGTCTGGCGATGGGCGAGCGCTGGATCGAGCTTGTCGAGATCGCCGTTCTCGCTCACCCGCACCAGGTAGTTCGGCCCCGCGATGGCGGTGACGGTCGGGATCCCGCGCCGGTACGGCCCGGTCGCCTCACCGTAGAGGTTGTCGGTGTACGGCCGGGCGACGAGCGTGCGATCCAGATCCGAGCCGGTCAATTCCGCGGCGACGGCTTGCGCGAGCTCCGCGCTGTTGCCGACGCCGAGGACGAGGATCTCCTGCTTGCCGGTGGCGTGCCAGGCTCGGCCGGTGCCGCCGGCATCCCACTGCGTCGCGCCGAGATGCTCCGGCACCACCGCGGCCACGAGCCGGTCGGCGATCTCGGGGTGGTGGTCGAGCCACGCCTCGGGATGCACGGCACTGCTAGGGGCGGTCATGTGCGCGGGGGAGAGCACGAACAAGAGGTCGCGATCACGCTGTGCCACCGGCAGTCTCGTGAAATAGTCGGCCATTGCCAGCAGTGCGGCCGCGCCGTTTTCCTCGATCGCGTTCTGCCCGTCGGTGTGGGTCATGACCAGGATCGCGCCCGCACGGCTGCCGTTGCCGGGCAGTTCGGCGGCGAGATAGTCGATCGTGGCCTCGTCGTTCGTCTCGGCGGTGAGCGTGAGCGTCGCGGTGACCGGGCCGTGCCGCATCGATTCGCGAAGGCGGTTGCCCTGCAACTGATCCAGGAGCAGGGCGGGCAACCCGTCGTGCGGTTGTTGGTGCGGAGTGAATTGCCCTGCGGCATCTGCCGGGTCGAAGGGGAGAATGCCGACCGCGCCGATCGCGCCACGGTCGCGTAGGTCGCGCAGCTTCGGGCCCTGCGCGCCCAGCCACAGTCGCGAGGAGTCCTCCAGCGCGGCATCGAGCAGTAGCGAACGCGGCTGCGCGTCTATCGCCACCGCGGCGAAGGCGCCCGCGACAAGCGGGGTGATCGGCCGATCGGCGAGCACTATCTTCCCGGTCGGGTCGGCTCCGGTCGCCTCGGTGAGTTCGCCGGTAATCCCTTGTGGCGGTGTGGTTCCCGAATAAGGCCAGTAGTAGGCGACGGGAATGTCGTGTACGGCGCCTTGTGCATCGGTCACCGTCAGTGCCCAGGATCCGGCGTTCCAGTACTTCAGAGTCGTCGGGTACCGCCGCACCGGCAACCCGAACGTCTCGAGTTCGCCTGCGAGGTAATCGATCCAGCGACGATGGGCATCGCTGCCGGTGAACCGGGGCCCGCCAGCGGTCATCCGGTGCACCCAGCTCCACATGATGTCGCTGTCGACGAGTTCGACGCCATCGGGCGCGGCCGCAGCGAATCCCGGCAGCGCCAAACCCCCGAGACCCGCCAATGCACCGCCGAGCACAGCTCGTCGGGACACGGCGGAAAGTGGGGTGCAGTCGCTCATGGCCGCCCATTCTGCATCGGCCTAGACCATATAGTCAACACTTGTCGATAATTCTCGACATATGTTGATAATGCTAGTTGGCCGGTCGCGGGTACTTGCGGCAAACGGTGTGATCGACGCCTCGGGCACCCTCGGGGAATTTAAACGGGGTAAACTTCGGTTTTGAAAACCGACTGTGCATGCCCCGCCGATCGAAAGGACGCCGATGCGTATAGATGGAATAGTCGACCCCCGGATCACCTTGCGGCCGCCGCCGCTGGCAGAGCTGGACTTGACCGGCAAAGAGCTGATCGTGATCGGCGGAACCAATGGTCTGGGCCGGGCCGTCGCCCGGCAGGCTTGGATGCTCGGTGCCGAGGTCACCGTGGTCGGCCGCACCTTTCGTGACAATCCGGCCGAGCGGCTGAATTTCCTCGAAGCCGACCTCTCGTCGCTGCGTGCGGCGGTCCGGCTCGGGAACGAACTGCCGGTGGAAGCCGCCGACGCGGTCTTGTTCACACAGGGAATCTTCGCGGCGAAGAGCCGGGAGGAAACCGGTGAAGGCATCGAACGCGATATGGCCGTCAGCCATCTTTCGCGCATCGCGATGTTGCCGGGACTGGCACTCCGCCTGGGCCGCGCGCGGACCGGAAACCGTTTTCCCGCAAGAATATTCATCATGGGCTCGCCCGGTACCGGAGAACTCGGCGACCCCGCCGACCTCAACGCCGAACGTGACTACCGTGCTGTCAGGGCACACCAGAACACGGTGGCCGCGAACGAAGCCCTCGTCCTCGCCGGTCGGGACCGGTGGCCGGGACCGGACCATTTCGGCTTGAATCCGGGCCCCACGAAGACCGACCTTCTGTCCAATCGCCTCGGCCGCGACACGCTCGCGAACTGGGCCACGCAAGCCCTGATCGGCCTGCTCCGTCCGTCACCGGAAACCTATGCCGAGCGCATTGTGCCGGTACTGTTCGCCACCGACCTCACCGGGCAGAGCGGGTTGATGATCAATGGCAAAGGTCGGCCGATCCGGCCCACCCGAGGCATGGACGATGTGCGCGTCGACGAGTTCATGACCGCTTCGGAAAACCTGCTGCGCCGCGCTGTCGGCTGACCGAGGTGCCGGGCTCAACCCATCCGCGGCGCGGTCGCGCGTTCGACGAGGACCTGCCAGCCCTCGGCCAGTCGGCGGAGCTGATGTGCGCTGTGCGCCGGGTCGTCCGACGACAGATAGAGCAGGATCGGGCCTTCCAACGCCGCGGTGAGCTGAACGGCCAGAGTGTCGAGGTCCGCGACGTCCGGGCAGGCGTGGCCCAGCAGCATCCGGATGTGGAACCGGGACAGGGTCGCGGCTCCGGCCGGAATCGGCTGTGCGCGGTCCAAGCCGGCGCGCGCGATGGCCTGGCGATCGAGCAGGAAAGTGATCCGTGCGCGACCGAACGCGATCAACCGCGGGATCGGGTCGGCGCCGGGGCCCAATGGCGGCGGCCCTGCCATCACCTGGTTCTGGAACGCCCGCTCGTCCTCGTCCAGTAACGCATCGAAGATCCCGGCGCGGGTGCCGAAATGCCGGAAGACGCTGCCCTTACCCAACCCGGAACGTTCCGCCAGGCCGTCCATGGTGACCTTGTCGACCCCCACCTCCGCGATCAACGCCCGCGCCGCGGCCAGCAGGCGCTGCCGATTGCGCGCGGCATCGGCGCGCTCTGCGCGCGGCACACCCAGCGGCAGTGCACGTCTGTCCACGAGGGCCAATCTACCGCCGCGAGCCTGGCTCTCGATCTGCTCGACGCCACCGTGGCGCAGGGGCGGTGCTTCCGGCGCGCTCGTCGAACCGGCGGCCTCGCCGACGATCCGCGCGCTCTGCGAGACTGCGGGGATGAGCACTGCGGTACCGGAGACCGGGACGTCGGGGGAGTTGTTGCTCGGCATCGATATCGGGACTACCGCGGTGAAGGTGGTCGCGTTCACCGTGGCGGGTGATCAGGTGGCGGCGCATACGACGCCGTATCCGACCAGTAGGCCGAAACCCGGGTGGGCCGAACAGGATCCGATGGACTGGTGGCGGGGCTGTGCCGCCGGGATGCGGGCCGTGTTGTCGGCGGTGCCCGTGGGTGCGGTGCGGGCGATCGGGCTGGCCAGTCAGGTCAATACCCATGTGTGCGTGGATGATCGGCTGACGCCGCTGGCGCCCGCGATCATCTGGCAGGACCAGCGCTGTGCCGAGATCGCCCGGGAATTCGACGCTCGCTTCGACGCTGCGGACAAGGTGCGGATCTGGGGGTCCGCGATCACCCTCGACGCGTCGTTCGTGGGCGCCCGGGCGGAATGGTTCGCCCGCACCGACCCGGACCTGTGGACGCGGACGCGCTGGGTGCTGGGGCCCAAGGATTTCGTCGCCGCGAAACTGACCGGGCGGGTCGCGACGGATCTGCTGGCCGCGGTACGGGTGGCGGGGCCGGACGGATACCTCGCCGAGGCGGTGGCACTCGTCGACGGACTCGAGGAGCGGCTGCCGGAGATCCTGGCTCCGGAGGCCACGGTGGGACGGGTCGACGGCGCGGATGTAGTAGTGGGCACGATGGACGCCTACAGTGCGGTGTTCGGCACCCGCACCACCGAGCCCGGGCGCGGAATGATCTCGTGCGGAACGTCATTGGTCGTCGCGGGCGCTGCCGCGCAGGCGCACCCGGCCGGTGGGATCGTCACCTTCCCGCCGCGTTCCGGACTGTATGTCCATGCGGGGCCGACGCAGGCGGGCGGGGATGCCGTGCGCTGGTGGAGCCAGGTGTCCGGGCTGAGTCTGGCGGAGGTCTTCGAATCGGCCGCCGCGGGCGTGCCCGGCGTGCTCTTCACGCCCTACCTGGCGGGTGAACGAGCACCGTTGTGGGACGCCGAGGTTCGCGCGAGCTTTCTCGGGATGAGTTCGGCGACAACGACGGCCGATATGTCGCTGGCGGTGTTGCACGGGGTGGCGATGTCGGCCCGGCATGTGCTCGAATCCGTCGAGACCGCCTGTGGATTCGAGATTCCCAGCGTGACGTTCTCGGGTGGTGGGGCGCGCAGCGCGCTATGGGGGCAGATCCACGCCGACGTGCTGGCACGTCCGGTGGACCGATTGCGGGTGCACGACAGCGCGGCGCTGGGCGCGGCTTTGCTGGGTGCGGTCGGCGCGGGTCTCTACCCGGACGTGACCGCGGCGGCGCGCGCGGCGGTCGCGGTCGACCGGACGTTCGTTCCGACGGCGCCGGTCGGATGGTTGCGTGGCTTGTACGAGGGTTACCGATCGGTGCATACCGCCCTGCGCGACCTGCACGCCGAACTGGCGCAATGGCACCGGCTCAGCTGAATTCGGCGACGCTCCAAGCGGCCTCGATCATCTGGAAGATCTCGTCCACTGCGGCGGCCGGATCGGGAGCCTCACGGGCCACGGAGTAGGCGTCGATCACGAATCTGGCGATGGTCCGGCAGGCCACCGGCGTCCGGGACAGGCCGAGATCGGTGGCGATGGCGGTGGCCAGCGACTCCGCGTGACGTAGCCGCATCGTTTTCTCGTACTCCCGCAGGGCCGCCGATTCTTCGATCATCTTCCAGATGGGCGCGACGTCCGGCCCGGTGCAGTGCCGCACCAGGGCGTGGATTTCGCGACGCAGCGCGTGCATGAGCGTTTCGTCCGCCGGCCGATGGGTGGCCGCCTGCAGCAGGCGCTGCTCGAAGTCGTCGTCCCGCTCGAAGATCAGGGCCTCTTTCGAGGCGAAGTGCGAGAAGAGGGTCGTGACGGCCACATCGGCCTCGGCCGCCACGTCCCGGATGCCGACCGCGTCGTACCCGCGCTCCGAGAACAGCCGCAGCGCGGTATCGGCGATATTCTGGCGGGTCGCGGCCTTCTTACGCTCACGACGCCCGAGCGGCACGGTCATTTTCGGATGCTATCAAATACGAAATCTCAGCAGTTTTGAAACACTAACCGTTACGTGACAGCCCGGTCGTGCTTCAGCTCATGAGGATGCCGGACCGGAAGCCGCCGCCGGTGGCGTAGAGCGAGAAGGCATGGCCTTTCGCGGTGCAGGAAAGGCCGGGGCCCGAGTAGTGCCCGCCGGTCGCGACGCAGGTTGCGCCGCCGTGCGCGACCTCGATACTGGCGTAGCCCTCGCCGGTTTTGACATCGCTCATCCGTGGATTTCCGCCCGGCAGGGTGAACGCCTTGGGCGTGAGGCCCGGATGGGCGGGCAGTCCCGGCTGGTCGATGATGACCTGATTGATCGGGACCGGCAGCGGTACCCAGGTGTCGCCCGCCGCGACGGCGGGCACGCGATTCGGCGTGACATCGCAGCCGACGATACCGTCGGCGGTGATCGCGCAGTTCACCTCGTCGCCGTAGCTGAAATAGACGGTGTCGGGGGTGACGGCCTGCGCGGATGTCGTGCTCAGCAGGGGTGCCGCGGCGACTGTGACGGCGATTCCCGCCAGCTTTCCGGTGATGTTCATGCACTCTCCTCGATCGGATCGAACGATGCGCGGGTGTCGAGTCGGGCAGTGTCTTCTGGTAGCTGAAACATAGCTGAAAATTGCGTCGCGGCCCAGGGGCTGTCGGGTAGCGGTTGTGCCTACGGGAAGTTGACAAGGGCTGTACGGGTTTTCGCGCGGCGTGCGACCGGTCTGCGACGCTGGCGGCATGAGTGAGATCGAGAGCCGGGTGCGCATTGCGCAGCCGGAGGACGTGATCGACGTGTTCGTCGAACTGGTGGCGGCGGGGGACGCGGCGGGCTTGGCCGCGCTGTACGAACCCGACGCTGTGCTCGCGATTCCCGGCGGCCCGGTGGTCAGCGGCATCCCGGCGATCCGCGAGGCCTACGCGCAATTCCTCGCTACCGGACCGGTTTTCGAGATCGGTGCGCGGCAGCAACCGCTCGTGACGGGCGATATCGCGCTGAGCGCACACCAATGGCCCAACGGCGAGATCACCGTGGACGTGCTGCGCCGGCAGCCCGACGGCACCTGGCTGTGCGCGATCAGCCAGCCGAAGGTCAACTGAGCCTTTCCCGCGCAGCCCGGCTCGGGTGGCCGACCGCCGCTCGGTCGGTGCGGCGAGGGTCACAATGCCGCGCCGAGCAGGTGAAATGCGGAGTGTCCCGAGAAAGGAAGTTTCGGGGCACAGCTCATGGCTACCCCTCAGAGAACGCCGGTGCCGACCGCCGCCGTGACATGACGACGGTCGGCCTGCGTTTCCGGGGTCCGCCGCACCGGCTGACTCGCACGACAGCGGGAAGGAACCAGACATATGTTGATGCTCACCCCCACCGCCATCGAGGTTGTCCGCACCATCACCTCCGCCGACGGCACGCCGCAGGAGGCGGGCCTGCGCATCTCCACCACCGACGGCGCCGAGACCTTACAGCTCGAGGTCGCTGCGGCGCCGGGCGCCCAGGACCAGGTCCTGAACGCCGACGGCTCCCGAATCTTCCTCGACCAGCAGGCCGCCGCCTTCCTGGACGACAAGGTCCTCGACACCGGCACCGACGCCAACGGCGAGGGCGGCTTCGTCATCGCTATGCAGGGCGGCGCGGCAGGCGTCTGACCTCCCCTCAGTGGTCGGCGGCCACGGCTTCGAGCAGCGAGTAGGGCGCGGCCGCGAGCAGCGGTGTCACCGCGGTGAGCCGCAGCCCCGCCCGCGCGCACAGGTCCGCGAAGTCCGCGCGGGTGCGTTCCCGGCCGCCGACATTGACCAGCATGTTGAGGTCGCTGAGATAGGTGATCCCGCCGTCGGCGCTGTCGGCGGCGGGATCGACGACAGCGGGCAGCACCGGCTCCACGATCAGCACGAGACCGTCCTGCGGCAGCGCCTCGCGGCAGTGCCGCAGGATGGTGACGGCCTGTTCGTCGGTCCAATCGTGCAGCACGCTCTTGATCAGGTAGAGGTCCGACCCCGTCGGCACCGCACGGAAGAAGTCACCGGCGCCGAGCGTGCACCGATCACTGACACCGTTGTCCGCCAACGTTTTCGGTGCTTGGGCCAAACCCTCCGCGGTATCGAAGACGACGCCGCGCAGCGCCGGATGCGCGGCCAGCACCGCGGCGAGCAAGGTGCCGTCGCCGCCGCCGACATCGGTGACCGAGTGGAACCGGCCGAAATCGAACGCTGTCGGCAACGCGGCGGCGGTCTCCGCGACGGCCTGGCTCATCGCCGCGTTGAATTCGGCGGACAGCTCGGGACGTTCGGCGAGATGACTGAAGAAATCGGTGCCGAACACTCGGTCGAACGCGATGTCGCCGGTGCGGATGCTGCCGTCCAGATGCTCCCAGGCCCGGATGATCGCCGGGTCGGTGAACATGCGGACGAACGACGTCAGCGACTCCGGGTTGCCCGGATCGAGCAGTGCCCCTGCCGAAGTCGAGGTGAAGGAGCCCGGGTCGTGTTCGGTCAGCAGTCCCAATCCGGCCAGCGCACGCAGCAGCCGGAGCGTGGGTTCGGGCGCGGTCCCGGCCGCCGCGGCCACCTCGGCGGCCTGCCGCGGCGTGCTGCCGAGCAGCGGAACTATCTGCAATTCGATTGCGCTGCGCAGGGTTTGCGCGGCGAAACTGCCGAAGGCGAGCCGTACGATCAGGTCGCGATCGGCGCTTTCGGTGGCTCGGACATCGGTGTCTGGCATGGGTGTCTTCCTGTCTTCTCGGGTTGGCAACGCGCACAACGCAGTACGAAAGCGCAGCGATACGAATGGGAGCCGGGGACTCAGCCGGCGGAGGTGACCCGCCCGGCCAGCGCGCTCGGCGTGCAGCCGGCCAGCGCGAGCAGGTCCCGGTTCAGGTGCGGTTGATCGGCGTACCCACAGCTCACGGCGACTTCACCGGCGGTCTTGCCCGCGCGCAGCGCGCGAGCGGCGTGGTCGAAACGGACCAGCATGGCGGCGCGTTTGGGGGACAGGCCGATCTGATCATTGAACCTGGCCCACAACCGCTTTCGGCTCCAGCCGCAGGACGCGGCGAGGTCGTCCACCCGGATCTGACCGCGGTGGGCGACGATGGTGTCCCACGAGGTCGCGACCTCCGGCGCCATCGGCGGCGCCGCCGCGCCCCGCTGCAGGAGGAACGCACGCGTCAGGGCGAGCCGCTGCGACCAGCTCGCGGCGTCGGCGAGCTGCTCGCGCAGCCGTCGCTCCTGCGGCCCCCACAGCTCCCCGAGCTCGGTGACGGACCCGTTCAGTTCGCGCGGCGAGACGCCGAGCAGGCCGTAGGCGGCCCGCGGCGACAAACGCACCTCGACGCATTCGACGTGTTCCCCGTGGATACGAGCCGGGCCGGGCGACAGCGTGGCGACGAAACTCGGCAGCGCCCGGGATCCGGCCGCACCGTGCACCGTGACCGGGTTGTCCCCGATGCCGACGATGACGACGACCGTGGGCTGCGGCAGCACCCGCAGGTCCAGCCCGGCGCCCGCGCGATCGCGGAACCCGGCCATCAGCACGCCGTCGAGGGCGGCCTCGGCGGTCGGATGCACGACCTCCCAGCCGTCCTCGACATCACGGTCAATGGGGACGGTCCCCACCTCGTAGCTGCGCATATCTCTACTGTCGCCGATGTCGCGGTGTCCTGTCTTGAACAAATGTTCCCAGGAGATACCCAGGTGGCCCCGGTGGAATGCGCGCCGGGATGCCACTACCGTGGGGTGGCGCAAACGGAGTCCGATCGCTGGGAGTGAGTTTGTCGTCATCGACGATCGAGAACATCGAGACGTCGTCTGTGGCCGAGCAGCACGAGCCGCGCACTATCGCACCGGTGGTGTGGTGGGCGATCGTCGCCGCCGGGTTCGTCGCGGGTGGTTATTACCTGGTGCAGGTGCTCGAGCACCGGCAGGTGATGCTGCATCTGATGGATTTGAGCGTCTATCAGATCGCCGGGGACCGGGTGAGCCACGGGGTTTCGGTCTATGACAGTCCGTTGCTCGGCAATACCCGCGGCGTCTGGGAGTTCGTCTACACGCCGTTCGCCGCGCTGCTGTTCGTCCCGCTGCGCTGGCTGCACGGCGACCTGTACACGCTCGTCGGCGGGTTCGGGAACTTCGCCATGCTGGCCGGCTCCTGCTGGGCGGCGCTGTCGCTGCTCGGCTACCGGCGCGACCTGCGCCTCGCGGTCGCGGCCGGCTCGATCGGCGGCCTGCTGCTGTGGTGCGAGCCGATCCGGCAGACCATGGCGTTCGGGCAGATCAACATCCTCCTGTTGCTGCTCGTCATCGCCGACCTGGCCCTGCCCGACACGTCGCGGTGGAAGGGCGTGCTGACCGGTGTCGCCGCGGGCATCAAGCTGACACCCGCCTTCTTCGTGCTGTACCTACTCGTCACCCGGCGCTACCGGGCGGCCGCGACGGCGGCGGGCGCGTTCGTCGCCACGGTGGCGGTCGGTTTCGCTGTGCTGCCGAAGGATTCGGTGACCTTCTGGGGTGGCGCGTTCATCGATCCGGCCCGCGTCGGCGAGCCCGCCAACCTGTCGAACGAGTCCTTGCGCGGCATGATCGCCCGCTCGGTCGGCGTCGCAGGCGCGCACCAAGTGCTGTGGCTGGCCGGGGCGGCGGCGCTGGCGGCGATCTGTCTGTACCTGGCACGCCGGCTGTCGCTGTCCGGACGTGAACTGCCCGCCGTGGTGTGCGTCGGCGTCACGATGACGGCGGTGTCGCCGTTCAGCTGGGTGCACCATTGGGTTTGGCTCGCACCGTTGCTCATCTACCTGGGCGATCTGGCGTTGCGCCGCGGTGGCCTGGTCGTGCCGTCGGCGTTCGTGGTGACGGCGCTCTTCGTCTCCGGTGGCGTCCTGGCGTTTCTCGATCCGACGCTGGTGAGCGTGTTCGACTATGCCGCGCGCGGACATCCGGTCCTGTTCTACCGCAACGCCTACATCTGGCTGACCGTCGCACTGTTCGCGGCAATCGCCCTGGCTCTGCGTCGTAGCGCGAACCCGGCGGCCACCATCCCGGCCGAGAGCACCGCGGACAACGTCAAAGCGCCGGTGGCCCCGTAGTTTTCGAGAACGACGGCGTAGACCAGCGGTGCGGCGGCGGAGAGCAGAAAGCTGGGCAGCAGCAGTCGTCCGACGCGGGCCCCGTAGCCGTGCGCCGGAAACAGGGCCAGCGGCAACGTGCCCCGGGTGATGGTGGCCAGCCCGTTTCCGGCGCCGTACAGCGCGGCGCAGGCCGCGGCGAGCACCAGCATCCGCCCGCCGCCGAAGCCGACGAGAAACGAGAACAGCAGCAGCGCAAGGGAGATCAGGTTCAGATCCGGTGCCGCCAAGCTTCGTCCGAACAACACGTCACCGAGCCGGGCCGCGGACTGGGCGATGCCGCGCAGGGTCGACACCCACACCGCGGTGCCGACCGCCAAGCCGAGGCCGGTGAGTATGCCGATCAGATGGGCGGACAGTCCCGAGGCCAGAAAGCCCACCCCGGTCATGATCGCCGCATATAAGACCGCCGCAACGCGGTCATCGCGTGCGGCGGCAACGGGTGCGGCTGCGGGAGTGCGGGTTTCGACCGGTAGCGGCCCGTGGCGCGGTATCGCGAGATGCATCGGCAGGGTCGACAGCGCGAACCCGGCATAGACGAGCACTGCACCGCGCCAGCCCAGCGCCTCGGCCAGACCGTGACCGATCGGCCAGAACACTGTGGACGCCAACCCGCCCAGCAGCGTGATCTGCGACATCGGCCGTTTCGCGTGGCCGCCGCCGAGGCAGGCCAGCGTCGCGAACGCGGCATCGTAGAGCGTGCACCGCATGGCCGCGCCCAGCACGATCCACGAAAGGTAGTACCAGCCAACGGTGCTCGTCGTGGCGACACCCGCGCAGCCCAGCCCCGCCAGCACCGAACCGGTCGCGAGGACGGGCCTGCCGCCGAACCGGTCGATGCAGCGGCCGACCAGCGGCGAAGCGCAGCCCATCACCAGCAGCGCCACTGAAAACCCACCCTGGACCCGGGTTTCGCTCCAACCGAGATCCGCACCGATGCCGCCGCCGAAGATGCCCACGAGGTAGTAGGTGACGCCCCAGCAGACCAGCTGGGAAACACCGAGGAAGCGCACCGCCTTTCGCAGCTTCGCGTCCATGGGGCCCTCCGCTTCGCCGACACTGTGGTTCGACGATAAGCAATGCTGATGACTCTGATACAGGACATAAGAAGGGCTTGGGTATGGGCGCGCTGGACCTCGATCAGCTGCGCACGTTCGTGCAAGTCGTCGAGTGCGGCAGCTTTTCGCGTGCGGCGCAACGGTTGGGCATCACCCAGCCGGCCGTCAGCCTGCGCCTGCGGCAACTCGAAAACCGTTTGGGCGTAACTCTGCTGGAGCGGGTAGGTCGACAGGTGCGCCCGACCGCGGCCGGGGCCGAACTGCTGGCGCACGCGGCACGGATCGAAGACGCGGTGTCGGTCGCGGTGGACAGCCTCGCGCACTACACGGAGGGCACTGCCGGGCGAGTCCGGCTCGGTACCGGCGAGACCGCGTGCGTGTACCTGCTGCCGCCGGTCCTGCGCGGGTTGCGTGGCCGGTTCCCGGCGCTCGACCTCATCGTGCACACCGGTAACACCGACGCTCTGCTGCACCTGCTCGCGGAGAACCGCATCGACCTGGGTTTGCTCACCATGCCCATTCCCGGCCGCGCCTTCGAGGTGACCCCGGTCCGGCAGGACGAATTCGTACTGGTCGCGGCTGCGGACGCCGCCGCGCCGCCGGCCAGGACCACAGCCGCCGCGCTCGCGTCTCGGCCGCTGGTGCTGTTCGATCCCGGCGGTAACACACGCCGACTCGTCGATCGATGGTTCGCCGCCGCGGGACACACCGTCAAGCCGGTGATGGAATTGGGCAGTGTGGCCGCGATCAAGGAATTGGTCGGCGCGGGTCTCGGCTACGCGATTCTGCCGCGCATGGCATTGCCCGCTCGCGACGACGGGCGCTTGACGGCCCGCTCGCTGACTCCGCCGCTGCACCGAACCATCGCCGTGGTCCTGCGCCGGGACAAACCCCGCACTCGGGCCCTGTCCGCTGTAGTCGATGCGCTGACCACCCCCGACGCACAGCGCTGACCGACGGCTTCGCGTCGCGCCCGCGGCCGCGGTGCGGTGGACCGAGCTATCGTGGATTCGTGGGTGTAATGGGAGAACTGTTTCCGGGCCAGAAGCTGGCCGACGAGGGCAGCGAAGACAGTGCCGGGCAAGGGCACCGTCCCCGCGTCGATGTAGACCTGGAGGCCGGTGTGGTCCGGTTGTCCGGTACGGCCCCGCGTACCGCGGACGAGCCTGCCGAAGACGCCTGAATCGCTCGAGTTCTTACCTGGCTTTGCCGCTCGTCTCGCATTCTTCTGACGTCCGCCCCGCAGCATGGGTCGTGACGAAAGGAAGTGCCCGCCATGAGCATCTCGTTATCGACCGAATCGACCCGCGCACTCTCCACCCTGCCCGCCGAGGTGACGGACTACTGGGCCGGACGCCACGTGGTGGTGACCGGCGGCAGTAGCGGCATCGGACTGGAGGTGACCGAACTGGCCTTGGCCATGGGCGCCAGGGTCAGCGTCGTCGCGCTCGAAGACCATGCCCTGCGGCGTCTTTCCGAGGAAGCGGACCAGCAGAACCGTCCACTGGCGGTGTTCGCCGCCGACGTCACGCGCAAGGAGCAGGTCGGCGCCGCCGTCGACGCGGCACGCGCGCGGCACGGCGCGATCGGCGCGGTGATCGTGTGCGCGGGTATCGCCAAGCCGGACTATTTCGACCGGCTCGTCGATGCCGACTTCACCAGACATATGGAGGTCAACTACTTCGGTGCGCTGCATGCGATCCGAGCGGCGCTGCCCGATCTCGACGCGGGCACCGGGAGCAGCATCACGGTCATCTCGTCCCTGGCGGGCGTGCTGCCCTGTTTCGGTTACGGCGCATACAGTCCCAGTAAGTTCGCCGTGCGCGCGCTGTGCGAGGTATTGCGCCAAGAACTGAAACCGCGCGGCATCACCGTCACCGTCGTCCTGCCGCCCGATGTCGACACCCCGCAACTGGCCGCCGAGGCGGCGACCAAGCCGCCGGAGCTGCGCGCGCTGAGCGCCGGAACACCCATCAGCGCAGGCGAAGTCGCGCACGCCCTGCTGATCGGCGCGGCGCGCGGTCGCGCCACGGTCGTGCCCTCGCCGGCCGCCCGGCTGACGCGCTGGCTCGCGGGTGTGGTCCCCGGCCTGCTGGCCTGGGTGATGGATCGCCGGATCGCTCGTGTCCAGCGCAACCGCTGAGCGGGTTACCCGGATGTGCTAGTCGCGGAAGCGGCAAGCACCGGCGAACGGCATCGTGTCCATCGAGGATTCGGTGACACCGGTGCCGTAGGTCGAGGCGTGGATGACCTTGCCGTCACCGGCGTACAGCGCGGAGTGGCCGCCGCCGTAGAACGACACCAGGTCGCCGGGCTGCAATTCGTCTCGTGCGACCGGGGTTCCGGCGGCGAGCTGGTCGTAGCTGGTGCGTGGCACGTCGACGCCGGCCTGCTCGTAGGACCACTGGACCAGGCCGGAGCAGTCGAACGAGTCGGGCCCCGCGGACGCGCCGTAGTCTGCGCCGAGCTTGGTACGGGCGGCCTCGACCGCGACCTCGCCGGGCGACTTCAGCGGAGTCTCGTGCAGTAGTGGCTCATTCGGCATGGTGATGCCGGGAAAGCCTGCCAGGCTGGGGTATTCGAAGCCGGGAATCTCCGGCAGCGTGAATTCGATGCCGAAGGCGGAGAACTCGGTCGGGGCGGGAGCTGCGATCGGCGCGCTCTCCGGCTGCGGTGCCGGGTTTCCGGGAATTCCTGCGGGAAGGGGTAATTCGTCCGGCACCTGCACGGTGCCGATGCCCGGCACGGTGATCGGTTGTGCCGCTGCTGTTCCGGAGGTGACCAGCAGTGCGGCGAGTGCGCCTGCGAGGGTCACGCCTGCGGCGAGTGCCCACCAGAGCACTCGGCGCAGGAAGCGGGTAGTTCGGACGTCGTCGGTCTGCGATGCCATGATCAAGTCCTCCGATGGTCGTCTCGAAGGCTCCGGCGGGTCGCGCGACGCCGCATCTGATGGCGAAACCGGACTGCACCAAAGTCTTCGAATACATTCGAGAACATCACGGTGATCTATGTCCAAGCGGATCCGATTTACAATCATCGGGCATAAATCGAAGATGGCGAATTCAGACACACAGTAAAACTATAACGAAACGATAACTAAGTATTAGATAGTCGAAATTAGCTGGTTTACCCGCGGTTTCTCACTCGGCGATGGCGCCGCCGACCGGCAGTTCTCCGGTGCTGCGCAGCGCCGCGAGCACGGTGTGCACCGCGGATCGGGGTGGTGCGCCCCGCCGGATGACGGCCGTGATCGTCCGGGTCACCGGGCTGCTCAACTCCCGGGTGGTGACCTGGTAGCGCGGGTCGACGGCGAGGCCGGGCAGCAGCGTGATCGACAATCCGGCTTCGACATGTTGCAGCGTCATCAGATAGTTGCTGAAGCGGCACACGACGCGGGGTTCGAAGCCGGATTCGCGGCAGAGCCGAGTCGCCAGGTTCGCCATATACGACTTCGGCATATCGAAGGCCCACGGCTCGTCGGCGTAGGCGGCGAGATCGGCGGGCCCGCGCGCGGACCGGCCCGGCGGCAGTACGAGCACGATCGGATCGGTCGCCAGGGGCACGATGTCGATGTCCGGGCCGAGCGGCTGCTCGACGAAATCCGTTGTGGTGATGATGATATCGGCGTCGCCGACGCGCAGCGCGCGCATGCTCTCGTGCGGTTCCAGCTCGTGCAGTTCCACCTCGATGTGCGGATGGGAGATTGCGAGCCGGCGCACCGCGGGCACGCAGAGGGAATGGATGGCGCTTTGGAAGGCGCCGAGCCGGATCAAGCCGACCGGCTCGTCGCCGAGGCCGCGTAGTTCGGCTTCCACGGTGCCCATGTGGTCGAGCAGCGCGCGGGCACGGCGCGCGAGCAGCAGTCCCGCCGGGGTGAGCCGGACCCGGCGGCCGGTGCGTTCCAGCAGCCGGGTCCGGGTTTCGGCCTCGAGCACCGCGAGCTGCTGGGAGACGCTGGACGGGCTCAGGTTCGCCGCCTGCGCCACCGCGCGCACGGTGCCGAGGGTGTCCAGCTGGCTGAGCAGGCGCAGTCGCCATGGGTTGAGCATGGGTCCATTGTTGTTCGGCTCAGCCGTACAGCACAGCCGGAATTGTGAGATGGACGTGTCGCTCGCGCCGCCTTACCGTCGGTGCATGGCTTCCTCCACCGCCGCGCCACTGTCCGCGACCGAATTCTGGCGTGATGCCGACCGTCATCTCGTGCGCTACGCGGGTGCGGGCGCCTTCAGTCCGGAGATCATCTCCCGGGCCGCCGGGAGCTTTCTATACACCGAAAGTGGCAGGGAGATACTGGATTTCACGTCCGGTCAGATGAGCGCGATTCTCGGGCACGCGCATCCGGAGATCGTCGCGACGGTCCGGCGGCAGGTGGGCGAGCTCGACCACCTGTTCAGCGGCATGCTGAGCCGCCCGGTCGTCGACCTGGCCCGCCGGCGCTGCGCAGCTGCCGCCAGGTGAGCGAGGTGCCGATCGAGGCGAGGACCGCGGCGATCAGCCACGCGCTGAGGTGGGCGAGCGCCGGAGCCGCCGCGTCGGGCAGCACGCCGAGTCCGGCGATCACCGAGGCGACGAGGAACAGCACCACGAACAGTGGAAAAGAGTGCAGGACGGTGCTTTTGGCGCTCGCGTCGGTATCGGTGCGGCGCTTGGTGAAATAGAGCCCCAGGCACATCGGCACGATCATCAGGCTGCGGACGAGTTTCACGATCACCGCGAAGTGCGCGGCGGCGGGACCGAACATCACCCCGGCGGCGAGCACCGACGAGGTGTCGTTGATCGCGGTGCCTGCCCACAGCCCGAACGCTTCCTGGGACAGGCCGAGCACGCGGCCCAGTGGCGGATAGGCCAGCACGGCAACGACATTGAAGACGAAGATGGTGCCGAGCGCGTACGCCACCCGGTCCCGGTGTGGTTTCAGCACCGCCGTCGCCGCGGCGATCGCCGAAGCGCCGCAGATCGTCGTGCCGACGGCCACCAGTGTCGCCGATTCCCGTTCCAGCGCAAGCATTCTCCCGATGACGACCGCGGCCGTCGCGCCGACCACCAGGGTGCCGATCAGGACCACGGCGGTGTCCCGCCCGACCGTCAGCACCGATCCCACCGGCAGCCCCAGGCCCAGCAGCACGATCGCGGCCCCGAGAAGCCGCTTCCTGGTCGCGATCAAGCCTGCTCCGAACCGGCCCGTATCCGAAACCGCCCCCCGCCCAACGGCACTGACCACCGCGCCGATGACCAGTGCGAGCACCGGAGCGCCGATCACCGGCACCATGCGACCGAGCAGGGTGGCCACCGTCGCTATCCCCGCCGCCAGCAGCAAACCCGGCCCGAACCGTCTGAAGCGTGTCACCCCTACAACATTCGATCCGCCCGAGAACCCGCAGTACCCACCGATCCGGCACTACCTCATAACCGGAACTGATAAGCGCGGCTGATGGGGGTGTGTGCCGTTGTGGGGATGTCGGAGTGGTCGTCGTCACACATAATCGATGGTTATGAGGCTACCGCCGGGGACACCAGAGTTGGACGTGCTGGATCTGCTGGTGTCCGTGGCGGAACTGGGCAGTCTGGGGGCTGCGGCGCGGCAGCACGGGATCAGTCAGCCCGCGGCGAGTATGCGGGTCAGCGCGTTGGAGCGGCGATTGCGGTTACGGCTGCTGGATCGCGGCCCGACCGGGTCGGAGCTGACCGAGGCCGGGCGCTCGGTGGTGGCGCACGCCCGGCTGGTGCTGGAGGCCGCGCGGTCCTTCAACGCCGGGGTGGCGGCGCTGCACGCGGCGGAGGTGCCCCATTTGCGGGTCGCGGCCTCGAAGACCATCGCGGATCATCGGATTCCGCAGTGGCTCAACGCCTTGCGTGCCAGCTGCCCCGAGGTGGCGGTATCGCTGGAAGTGGACAACACCAGGCACGTCGAGGCGCTGGTCCGCGACGGGGTGGCCGATATCGGGTTCGTGGAGGGACCGCATCCGCCGCCCGGTCTCGGCAGCCGGGTGCTCGGCGCGGACGAACTGGTGGTCGTCGTGGGGCAGTCGCACCCGTGGGCGCGCCGCCGGAAACCGGTGACGCTGCGTGAGCTGGCGACGACGCCGCTGCTGTGGCGCGAGCAGGGCTCGGGGACCAGGGACACGGTGTGGGAGATCCTCGGGGCGGAGTGCCAGCCGGCTCGGCCCGCGGCGGAACTGGGGTCCGCGGTCGCGATCTGTGCCGCCGCGCGCTCGGCCGTCGCGCCCGCGGTGCTGAGCCGGTTGATCGCGGCCGGCGACCTGGCCAGCGGCGCCCTCGTCGAGGTGTGCGTGGCCGGGCCGGTGGTGCTGAGCAGGAAGTTCCGGGCGATCTGGCGCAAACAGACGCCACCGGCCGGCGCGGCCGGGATCCTTGCCGCACATGCCGCGCGACTCGAGTCACATGGCGCGCGTCACTGGTGAGCGGGGGATTCAGCGCCGCGGATCGGGGTAGGCAGTCGGTGACATGGCTCCGACAAGAAAGGCGTGAACGATGACTCAGCCCATCACCAGCACCCTCGACCCGGAACAGCAGAAGATCACGGGGGAGACGCTGCGCGCCACGGTGGTCGACCTGATCGATCTGTCCCTGATCGCGAAGCAGGCGCACTGGAACGTGGTCGGGCGGAACTTCCGGTCGGTGCACCTGGCGCTGGACGAATTGGTGACGGCGGCGCGCGACTTCACCGATGCGGCAGCCGAGCGGGCCACCGCGATCGGCGTCAGCCCGGACGGCCGGGCCGAGACCGTCGCCAAGGAGTCGGGCGCGGCGGGCTTCCCCGACGGCTGGCAGCAGGACACCGAGGTCATCAGCCAGGTCGTGGCGAACCTCGCAGCGGTGATCACCCGGCTGCGCGAGCGGATCGAGACGACGGAGAAGGCCGACCCGGTGACCCAGGATCTGTTCATCGGCTTCGCTGCCCGGCTGGAGCAATTGCACTGGATGTGGCAGGCACAGCTGGCGAGCTGAGTGCGACGGACTACCGCGACAGGCCGTGCACGCGGGCGATCAGTCGCTCCAGCACCGTGCGCGGCAACAGTCGCCGTACCCCGAACATGACGGGCGCATTGCTGCCCACGGCGTAGAGCGGTTGCGGGCGGTCGGCTTCGATCGCCCGCACGATGGTGTCTGCGACTTTGTCCGCGGTGATCCCTTTTCCTTGCGCCTCATCGAGTTTCGCGATGAGGCGGGTGAAGTCTGCGGTGTGCGGCGACCCTTCGTCGAGGTACTTGGTCCGCCGTTCGCGCAGCCCGGTGTTGATCTGGCCCGGCTCGACGGTGGTGAGCCACACGCCGAACGGCGACTCCTCGAACCGCGCCGCCACCGCGAAGCCCTTCAGCGCCGCTTTGGTCGCGCCGTAGGACGAGCGATACGGCATCGGGAAGCTGGCGATCATCGAACCCACCATCACCACCCGGCCGTAGCGGCGCTCGCGCATGCCGGGCAGCACCGCCTGGGTGAGTGCGATCGGCCCGAGCACGTTCAGCCGGAACAGTCGCTCCACCGCATCCGTCGGTAGTTCGGCCAGCGGCCCCGCCTGGCTTTCGCCCGCATTGTTGACCAGCACGTCGACCTCGCCGAGCCCCGCGACGAACGCCGCGATCGAGGCGTTGTCGGTCAGGTCGAGCGCGCGATATTCCACGCCGGGCACCTGCGCGTCGGGCTCGATGCCCTCGGGTTTGCGGCTGGTCCCGATCACGCGATAGCCGCGCGTCACCAACGCCGCGGCCGTCGCCTTCCCGATCCCCGACGAAGCACCGGTGACAACTGCGGTCCGACCCATGAGCATCTCCTTGTTCCGCGACTGCTGCCGACGATAGCCCTTCGACGCATCCGCGCGCTCGGGCCGACTCGGCAAACGCGAGTGCAACGGGGGATGGCGCCCCGGCGAGGTTGTCCTGAATTTCTGCGCGCAGGCCCGTTCGGCCGCCTTTTCCCTGCCTCGGTTGCGGCTAGGGTTGGCCGGCGCGACAGACCGGGCGGGCCGTCGCGAGACGTGATCCGATGGACGTGCCGAGGAGATTTGTGGTGGTTGCCGACACTGTTCGGGAGGAACAGGCGATCCGTCAGATGACGGAGCGGTTGGTCGAAAACTTCGGTGGCACATACTCGGCCGAACACATCGAAGCCGTGGTGGGGGCGGGACGCAGGCGGTTCGAAGGACATCCGGTGCGCCAGTTCGTGCCGATTCTGGTCGAGCGGTTCGCGCGCCGGCAGCTGGCGCCCGAGGCGAGCACGCCGACACCGGCCGCGTCGGTGGGAAAGGTGAAGACGCGCAGGGGAAATGCCGCGCCCCGCGACGCCTCGCCCGAGTCGGTGGAATCCGACGATCTGCGTGAACCGTGGTCGGCGAGTAAGCGTTTCGTGCCCGCCGTCGTCGGCGCGGTGGTGGCCGCGCTGGTCGTGGTGACCGTCGTCGCTGTGGCATTGGCGGTGCGGCAGCCGAACTCGTCGTCGACGACCGCCGCGCCGGTGGCCCCGCTCGCGGTGGTGCGCGGTGTGATCGGCTCGGAGAAGATGTCGTTCTTCCAGGATCCGAAGGTGATCGACGCGCTCGCGCGCCACGGCCTGCGGGCGGAGGTGGATTCGGCGGGTTCGCGGCAGATCGCCACGTCGGTGGATCTGGCGAAGTACGACTTCGCCTTTCCGTCCAGCGAGCAGGCCGCCGAGCGAATCCAGCGGCAGCGCAACGTGAGTACGAAGTACATCCCGTTCTCCTCGCCGCTGGCCATCGCGACGTTCACACCGATCGCCGACCTGCTGGCCAAATCCGGTGTGGTGCACCAGGGTCCGGTGCCGACCTTCGACATGGGGCCGTACCTGCGGATGGTCGGCAACAACACGCGGTGGGATCAGCTCGCGGCGAACGACGTGTACCCCACGAGCAAGAATGTGCTGATCTCCACGACCGATCCGCGCAGCTCCAACTCGGCCGCGATGTACCTCGCCATCGCGGGCTACGTCGCGAACAACAACACCATCGTGCAGGGCGGTTCCGCCGAGGAGAACATCTTGCCCACGGTGGCACGGCTTTTCGTCGGCCAGGGGTACACCCAGAGCAGTAGCGAGGGGCCGTTCGAGACCTACCTCGCGACCGGGATGGGACCGACGCCGCTGGTCTGGATGTACGAGGCGCAGTTCATCGACGCCGCGGTGCGCGGGCTGCTGAAGCCCGAGATGACGATGCTGTACCCGACGCCGACCATCCTGTCCCGGCACACGCTGGTGCCGTTCGGCGAGCCGGGCGACCGGATCGGGCGGCTGCTGGCCACCGACCCCGAATTGCAGCGGCTGGCCGCCGAACACGGCTTCCGCACCGGTGCTGCCGCCCAGTTCGCCGCGGTGGCGGCGGAGCACAACGTGCGAGTCGCGCCCGACCTGGCCGACGTGATCACCACGCCCACCTTCGATACATTGGAGCGGCTGCTCGACGGAGTCGGCAAGTCCTACAACTGATCCGGTCGACGGGCGGCGATCCCGTCGAGCACACAGTCCAGTCCGAACGTGAAGCGCTGCGCCGCATCAGGATCGGCCGCCTCGCGCACCCGCCTGGCGAACTCGGGATAGTCGCCGCTGTCGAGGACGCCGCGAATATAAGGCGCGACCGACTGCTGCCACTGCGCCTCGGTGAGTCCCGTTCGGCGCTGGGCCTTTTCCTCGGCCAGTTGCTGGGCCACGGCACCGAAGACATAGGCCTGGACGGTGTCGACGATGGCCGCCGCGAGGGTGATGTCGCGGGTGAACGACCCAGCCGCCTCGAGCGCGATGTCATGCAGTCGTAGCGAATTCGCGCCGAGCGCGGGCCTGCCGGTGAGTTCGGTGCCGAGCCACGGATGCCGGATCAGGGTCGCGCGGGTGTGCTCGGCCACGGCCCGCAGGTCAGTGCGCCAGTCACCCGTGAGCGCGGGCAGCGGCGCTGCGCCGTGCACCGCGTCGATCATCAGGTCGAGCAGATCGTCGCGCCCCGCCACATAGCGGTACAGCGACGCGGTGCCGGAGGCGAGCGCGCTGGCGACCCGGCGCATGGACACCGCGTCGAGGCCCTCTCGATCGGCGATTTCGACGGCGGTGCGCACGATGCGGTCCACGCTGGGGGCGCGGCGGCTGGGGGCGCGCTGCGCCTTGGTCCAGACCAGCGCGGCCGGCGGCGGCGAGTTCGTCATCGTTTCCCTTCGTTGCGATCCGTCGCTAGCTATGGCTACAGTGTATCCATATTGAGGACGGTGTATCCATAAGGAGTGCGGATGACTGACACGAGAGTTCCCGTGCTGATCGTGGGTGGCGGGTCGGTCGGACTGTTCGCGGCGGTTTTCCTGGCGCAGCGGGGCATCGCGGCCCTCGTGGTCGAGCAGGCGGCGGAGCGATCGATCCATCCCCGGGCCACCGGGCTCGGGCCGCGCACCATGGAATTCCTGCGTCAGGCGGGGCTCGCCGATGCGGTCGACGCGCTCGCGGTGGACATGTCGGGCGGCAGCCTCGGCAAGCTCTCCGGTCCGACGCTCGCCGAAGTGCAACTGCCGGACGGCCCGGCTGCGCCACCCACCTGGACCGGGTGGGGTCCCGGTCAGATCGGCCCGGCGATGATCCGCGGCATCTGCGCGCAGGACCGGCTGGACTCGGTGCTCGCTCCCGCCGCGATGGAATACGGTGCCACCCTGCGGTATTCGGCCCAGGTGGGATCGGTCGAACAGGATGAGTCCGGCGTCACCGCGCAGCTGGACGACGGCACGACCGTCCGGGCCGAGTACCTGATCGCCGCCGACGGCGTCCGCAGCGGTATCCGCGCCGCACTAGGCATCGGCACGACCGGCCCCGGGGCCCTGGGGAATCCGAAGATGAGCATGCTCTTCCGGGCCGACCTGGGCCCCTACACGCGAGGTCGGCACTTCACCACCTGCGATGTCACCGGTCCGGTGCCGGGCATGTTCGTGACGGTGGACGGCGCGAAAGACTGGATCTTCCATACCGATTACCGCCCGGAGGACGGTCAGTCGGCCGAAGACTTCACCGCGGAACACTGCCGGGCTCTGATCCGCGCGGCCGTCGGCGACCCGGCGCTGGAACTCGAGATACTGAGCCGGTTGCCTTGGCGCGCACGGGGTTTACTCGCCGACGAGTTTCAGGTGGGCCGGATCTTCCTCGTCGGCGATGCGGCGCACGCGGTGCCGCCACAGGGCGCGTTCGGGCTGAACACCGGCGCGGCCGACGCGCACAATCTCGCGTGGAAGCTGGCCGCGGTGCTGCGCGGGCAAGCCGGACCCGGCCTGCTGGCGACCTACGCGACCGAGCGGCGATCGGTCGCGTCCGACACCTTGGCGCAGGCGCTGCTGCGGGTGGCTCACCCGCGATTGCACTGGGACGCCAGCCCGACAGCCGGACCGGCGCGGGCCGCCGTCGGCATGGCGGCCGCTCCGGTGGTGCAACTCGGGTACCGCTACGACTCGGCGGCCGTGATCGACCCCGATCCGCGGTTGCCGGGCACCGAGGACGTGGCGCTGGTACTGGACGGCACCCCGGGTTCGCGACTTCCGCATCTCTGGATCGGCGACCAACGCTCGACGCTGGACCTCGTCGGCGCGAATGTCGTTCTGCTCGCCGGTTCCGACGGCGCGGCGTGGGTGCGGGCAGCCGAGCAAGCTGCGGCAAATCTGGGAATCCCGGTGGCGGCCACCGTGATCGAAGTGCCGGAATGGCCGTCGCGGGCGGGCATCGACGCTACGGGCGCGGTCCTCGTCCGTCCCGACCAGGTCATCGCCTGGCGCAGCAGGGAGATGGTGGCGGAACCGGCAGAGCGCCTCGGGTCGGTGCTGCGGCAGCTACTCGACCGGTGCTGAGCCGCGGCGGTGCGTCTGCTGAGATGCGAGTGAAAGGTCGGTGAGACGTCCGGCCCGAAGTATCGGTGACAGCATCCGCTGTCCACTCCCGGAGGAACCGTCCATGAACCGCCGCACACTCTGCCCCCTCGCACTGGCCGCACTCGTCCTGGCGGCGGGCGCGGGTTGCTCCGACGACAGCGGCAGTGCCGCGAGCCCCGGCACGGTCGCCGGAACCACCAGCGCCGCAGTGGCATCCGCGGGTGCGCTGCCCGGCGACTACTGCCAGGCGACGGTGGAACTGTCGCGCAGCACCCGAGAGCTGAGCACGAAGGCGGAGATCAAGCCGGAGGAATACGCCAGGGCCGCCGACCAATTCGAGCAGTTGAAAGCCATCGCGCCCGCCGAGGCGGCCGGGGATCTCGGCACGATCGGTGCGAGTTACCGGGCCATCGCCGAGGGGAAGGCCACCATCGAGTCGGTCGGCCCCGACCTCGCCCGGGCGAGCCTGCACCTGGCCGAGGTCAACCGGACCAAGTGCCTGCCGCCCGCACCGCGGTGACGATCGATACAGTCAGCCCAGGAGGTCGATGATGGACGCACCGAATTCCGATATCCGGCTGCACGTGCACCGCTGGGGCGACGGGCCGCCGGTGGTCCTGGTGCACGGCAGTATTCTCGGCGGTCGCGAAACCTGGCGCGCCCAGCGCCCGCTGACCAGCCGGTGGACGCTGCTCGCCCCGGACCGTCCCGGGCACGGTGAAACGCCTTACGCCAGGCAGGATTTCGAGGCGGAAGCCCGATTGCTCGCGACCCAGCTGCTCGACCGGCCGGTCCATCTCGTCGGGCTGTCCTACGGCGGGATCGTCGCGATGTACGCCGCCGCGCAACGACCCGAGAATGTCCGGTCGCTGACCGTCGTCGAACCGCCGCTCTACGGCGTCGCACGGGGGAATCCGGAGGTCGACGCGATGAGCGCGGCCACCCGCGAGCTGATCGAGCGGGTCGACCGCGCGCCCGAGCTCGCGTTGCGGCAGTTCTTCGAGGTCGTCGGGGTGCCTGCCATGCCGGGCACGTCGATCCCGCCGGTCCTGGTGGCCGGGATGCGGCAGCTGCAGGGTGCGCGCCCGCCCGACGAAGCGGCACCGCCGCTGGACGTGCTGCGCGACGCGGATTTCCCGATCCTGGCGGTGTCCGGCGGGCACTCGGCGGCGTTCGAGGCGGTCTGCGACGCGATCGCCGAACAGACCGGTGGTGAGCGCGCGGTCTGTCCGGGCATGGGCCACCTGGTGCCGGACACCGGCGAGCCGTTCAACGCGCTGCTGGAGAAGTTCTTCGAGCGCGCCGCGTAGCGCTAGCGGGTGCCGTGGCCCGCGCAGGCCGCGAGCGCGGTGTCCTTGGTGGCATTGAACTTGTCGATGCTGGCGTTGAGCGTGTCGGTGTCCGCGCGCCGGGCCAGGGTGTCGGCGAGGGTGTTGGTGTCGTCGCGGTAGGCGTGCAGTACGTCCGCGATGTTCGACGGCACCTCCTTGGTCACCTTCTGGTCGACCGACCGCGCGCCGTCGTGCAGTGCGGTTACGGCGATATCGGCCTTGCCGTTCGCCTCCGGATCGTTGCGGCCGCGGTCGTTGGTCAGCCCGATGTAATCGTTGAAGGCCTGGACTGAACGGCCGTTGGCGGCCAGGAAGGCATCGCAGGCCGACCCGGTCGCGCGTTCGATGGCGGCGGCCCTGGCCGCGGACGCCGCGATCGAGGAGGCCGTGACCTCGGAGGTGTACGCGGCCAGATCGGTGCGATTCACCTCGGCAGTGCCGGAGACCTGCTGCGAACAGGCGCCGATGATCAGTACGCCCGCCGCGGTCGCCGCGCCCGCGGCGAGCAGTCCGGTCCGTTCGAGTCCGTGCATGTCGGCCCCTTCCCTCGACAGATCCGGCCGGGCCGGTGCTGCCCGATGCCGGACCTATCGACCGTACGTCGTGACGGGCGGGGTCGTCACCTGCACAGACCTGGATAGATGAGCAATCGATACCTACGGGCCGAGTGCACCGGGACGCGGAGGTCCCGGTGCACTCGGCACGGCGTCAGCTCTGGCCGAGCATGCCGCGCATGGTATCGATCTCCGTACGCTGGGCATCGATGATGCTGCGGGCCAGCGCCTTAGCGTCACTGTTCGTGCCGTCGGCGAGTTCGGTCTCGGCCATGGCGATCGCGCCGGTGTGATGCTCGATCATCATGGTCAGCCACTGCCGGTCGAAGTCAGGACCGGACGCGGCCTGCAGAGCGCTCATCTGCTCGGGTGTCATGATCCCCGGCATGTTGTGCCCGGTGTGTCCGCCGGTGCCCGGAGCGGGCTTACCGAAACTCTGCAGCAGCGTCGTGATCTGCTGCATCTCCGGGGCCTGCGCCTGCTCGACGCCGGTGGCGAGAGCCTGCAACCGCGGATTCTGGCTGCGGCTCGGCACCAGCTTCGCCATCTCTACCGCCTGCGCGTGATGCGGATACATCATCTGCAGGAAAGTGACATCGGCGTCGTTGAAGTCGGTGCGGGCCGCGGGCGCGCTCGACGACGCGGACGTGCTCGAACTGCCGTGATCCATGCCGGGCATGGTGTTCGAGTCGTCGTCGCTGCAGCCCGCGGCGAACAGTGCGGTGACGGTGGTGACCGCGGCGACGGCGGTCGTGATCCGGGTACGGCTGGTGAACATGGTTGTGCTCCTTGCGTATTGCGAATGACTGGGTTTCGGGCACGACGAAGCGACGACCGTTCGAGCGGTCGCCGGGATGTCTGTCAGATCCGCAGAATCGACAATTCGGCTAGGGAGAGCACGGTCCAGGGGGGTGCGCGTTCGCGCCGGGGCCGCCGGTGGCGTAGCGGGGCGACGGAGGTGCCCGCCCGGCCGACCGCCAGGCGGTAGAGCACGACCAGGGCCAGCAGCAGTGCGACGGCAGCCAGGATGAACACACAGCCGTGCATCGCGCCGTGGGTGCCGGAGCAGCCCGCGCCGCCGCAGTCCGGTCCGCTCGCGCCGTGCGCGCTGCCGGACTCGGCGCGGATCGGTCCTGCTGTAACCGCGTCGCCACGTCCGGTCGGCTGGAGTGCGACGGGGCCCGAGCCGGTGTGGTCGTTCCACCCGGTTGCCGCGGCAGCGATGACGGCGTCGGCTGCGTGCTCGCTATCGGGCATCGCAGCCGCCGGGACAACCTGCGCTGGGTGGCCGGTGGACTGAGCGTGTCCATGGGCGGGCATGGCGAAAACCGCCGTGTGCATGGCGACGATCCCGGCCAGAAGCACCAGCGCACGCAGCGCCCGGGCGAGCCCGGGTGCGGGAAGCGGTTGGCGCTGTTCGACCACGCGGCCAGTGTAATGACGGCCCGCCCGCCCCTTCGCAATACCCCCAGGTGGTACCTACTGCTTCGGGGTGGCGATGTCGACGACCAGGCGCGTCGGGTTGCTCAGCGTGCTGACGGAGAAGCCGGGCCGGTCGGCCTCGACGCCGATGAACGACTGCGTGGTCCCCTCGAACACGAGGGTCCGGTAGACGCCCGCGACGCCGGGCGCGCTCGGGTCGCGCGCCGGATCGGGGCCCGCGTACGGCGTGACCGCGCTGTCGAACGGATACGCCGAACCGAGGATCTGCACCTCGAGAATGGAGGTGCCGGCCACGTCGACCGCCTTGCCGCTGCCGTCCTGCACGGCCCGGTCGGTGTACTGCACGATCCAGCCCGGCGTGCCTGTGCCGCCGAGGTCGTAGACCACCCGGTCGAAGCCGGGCTGGTGGCCGATCCGGATATTGGTCACCGTGAGGCCCGCGTCGTTGGACGCGGTGCCGCGCTTGGGTAGTGCGTCGCGGGTGACCGGAGGCGCTTCGGCGAAGGTGCCGGTGGTGGTGGCGGAACTCGCGGCAGGGGTGTTCGCGGTGGATCCGTCGTCGCTGCCGCAGCCCGCGAGCAGCGCGGCCATCGCAACGACCGTCAACACCGTCCTGTTACGCATGTGGCTGATGGTAAACGCTGACCGCGGTGCTGCGCGGGATTTGCGGGTTTCTCGATGTTTGCCGTCGTCCGTCCGGGGCGCTGAACCAGCGCTCGGCCTGCCTCGTTGTTGTCGATGACCGGGCGCGTACCGCGCCCGGCCGATCGCTCCGGAGGGTACGAAAAATGTTGTCGATCAAACGCTTCCAGCCGGCAGCCGGGTCATTCGCCGCTGCCTCGGTGCTTCTCGCCGGTTTGCTGGGTGCGTGCGGTGGCCCCGCGCCGGAGCGACCCGCGTCCGCCGCGGCGCCACCCGTGGCCGTGTCGGCCGCCGCGCAGGCGCCCGCGGCGACGACGCAGAGCGAGGCGCCGGCCAAGACACAGGGCTGGTTGAAGATCTACCACGGCACCGCCCCGACCGGCGCGAATGCCGTGCAGCTCGCGGTCGCCGACAATGCTGCTGCCGGACAGCATGTTACGGCGGCCGGGCGTGCGGTGTATCGATTCGACAAGGACACCGCACGGCCGCCCGCCTCGAACTGTGCGGGTGACTGCGTCGCGAAATGGCCACCGGTGCTCGCCCAGCGTGGCCAAGCGATATACGTCACAGGCGTGGACCCGCAACTCGTCGGTTTCGTCGAACGTGCCGATGGCGCATGCCAAGTCACGATCGCGGGCTGGCCGGTCTACTTCTTCGCCGCCGACACGAAGCCCGGAGATCTGCTCGGGCAAGGCGTCGGTAGGGTGTGGCACGCGGTAACCCCTATCGGCGGCAAGGTAGGGGTCAACTGAGCTGAATAAGTTGCGCTGCTGGGCATTTCGCCCGACGCGCGGGACGCCACGCCGCACGGAACCGGCGAATTGCCGGGGGTCGATGTGACGTCAGGGCAACGATCTAGCACACTTGAGGCGTGACAGATGTCGAGGAGGTACTCAGCCGACTGCGGCGGTATCCGGATGTGGAGGCGCTAAACCTCTACGCCGTGGATGCCGCCGATCGGCTGATCCTCGACGTCGCCGCCGAGGCGCTGACCACCGATGATAGCGGAAAGATAGCTATCCTCGGCGACGCGTACGGCGCGCTGACCATCGGCGCCATCGCGGCGCACGACCTGCGCGACGTGCGGGTGCATCAGGATCTGCTCACCGGCGAGCTGGCGCTGGCCAACAACGCCCGCGCGCTGGGATTCGCCGACCGCTACACCGCGCACCCGCTCGGCGCCGGGCTGCTCGACGGTGTGCGCGTGGTGCTGCTGCGACTGCCCCGGGCGCTGGCCGGGCTGACCGAGGTCGCCGACGCCATCGCGCGCTACGCCGACCCGGACGTGGTGGTCTTCGCGGGCGGGCGGGACAAGTACCTGACCAAATCGATGAACGATGTTCTGGCGCAGTACTTTTCCGAGGTGCGGGCCAGCCGGGGCCGGCAGAAATCGCGGACGCTGCTGGTCACCGGGCCGAAACCGGTGGGCAGCCCGCCGTTTCCGGTGCGTGATCGGCTCGACGACCTCGACCTCGACGTGGTGGCGCACGGTGCGGCCTTCTCCGGCGCGCGTCTGGACATCGGCACGCGATTCCTGCTGCAACACCTGAAATGGATGAAACCCGATGCCCGCGAGGCGATCGACCTGGGTTGCGGCACCGGGATACTGGCCGTGGCGCTGGCGAAGGCACGTCCCGGCATCAAGGTGGTCGGCACCGATCAATCGGCCGCTGCGGTGGCCTCGGCCCGGGCGACGGTGGCCGTCAACGAGGTCGCCGATCGGGTGACCGTGGTGCGCGACGACGCGATGTCCTCGGCGGCCGCCAACAGCGCGGATCTAGTGCTGTGCAACCCGCCCTTTCATGTCGGCGCCGCCGTGCACACCGGATCGGCGATCAAGATGTTCGCCGAGACCGGCCGTGTGCTGCGGCCCGGCGGCGAGTTGTGGACGGTGTTCAACTCTCATCTGAACTATCGCGGGGTGATCGAGCGGATGGTCGGCCACACCGATGTGATCGGTCGCAACCGCAAATTCACGGTCACTCGGTCCGTGCGTGGTTTACACGACGCGCAGCAGCGGTAGAGTCCGAATTGTCCGCCTAGGTGCTGTTCCCGGGAAAACGCTTCCGGGAACTAGAACCGGGCAGTGAACGTTGGACCAAGCAGTTGGATGATCGAGCGAAAGCTCGGCGAACAGCGGCAACGACCAGAAAGGGACGCACGTGCGTACCACGAGCAATCCGGTTTTCAGAAACCTGCCTCGGCAAGAGGGCGGTGGCTACGCCAACTTCGGGTCGGGCGTCGCCGGCGCGGGACAGATGGGCCAGCAGTTCGGTAACCAATACGGACAGCAGTACCAGCAGCCGCAGCCCTATCAGCAGGCGCCCGCGGGCACCCGCGCGATGACCATCGACGACGTGGTCACCAAGACCGCCATCACGCTGGGCGTGCTCGCCCTGTCGGCGATCGTCTCCTATGGCCTCACCAACGCGAACACCTCGCTGGCACCGCTGTTCGTCATCGGCGGCGGCCTGATCGGCCTGGTGCTGGTGCTGATCGCGTCGTTCGCGAACAAGATGGACAACCCGGTCCTCGTACTCTCGTACGCGGTGTTCGAGGGTCTGTTCGTCGGTGCGCTGTCGTTCATGTTCACCAGCGTCGAGTTCGGCGGCGTCGGCGGTAGCGCGCTCATCGCGCAGGCGGTGCTCGGCACCTTCGGCGTCTTCGCGGGCATGCTGGTGGTCTACAAGACCGGTGCGATCCGGGTGACCCCGCGCTTCACCAGGATGATCGTCGGCGCGATGATCGGTGTGCTGGTGCTCGCGCTCGGCAACCTGGTCGCCAGCTTCTTCATCTCCGGCGGCCTCGGCCTGCGCGACGGCGGCCCGCTCGCCATCGTCTTCAGCCTGGTCGTCATCGCGATCGCGGCGTTCAGCTTCCTGCTCGACTTCGACGCCGCCGACCAGCTCATCCGCGCCCAAGCGCCGGAGAAGGCCGCCTGGGGCGTCGCCCTCGGCCTGACCGTCACCCTGGTCTGGCTCTACGTCGAGATCCTGCGGCTGCTGAGCTACTTCCAGCGCGACTGATAACCAGCCACAAACAAAAGACCCCCGGCCCGTTGGGCCGGGGGTCTTTTTCGTAATGACTAGCTCAGGCGCTCGATGACCATCGCCATGCCCTGGCCGCCGCCGACGCACATGGTCTCCAGACCGAACTGCTTGTCGTAGGTCTGCAGGTTGTTGAGCAGCGTGGTGGTGATACGGGCGCCGGTCATGCCGAACGGGTGGCCGAGCGCGATCGCGCCGCCGGAGACGTTCAGCTTGTCCTCGTCGATCTTCAGCTCGCGAGCCGAACCGAGCACCTGCACCGCGAACGCCTCGTTGATCTCGACCAGGTCGATATCGTCGATCGACTTGCCCGCCAAGGCGAGTGCGCGCTTGCATGCCTCGATCGGGCCGAGACCCATGATCTCGGGCGACAGGCCGGAGACGCCGGTGGAGACGATGCGGGCCAGCGGGGTCAGGCCCAGTTCCTTGGCCTTGGTGTCGCTCATGATGACGAGCGCGGCGGCGCCGTCGTTGAGCGGACAGCAGTTACCGGCGGTGACCGTGCCGTCCGGGCGGAAGACCGGCTTCAGCTGGCTGACCGCCTCGTAGGTGACGCCCGCGCGCGGGCCGTCGTCCTTCGACACCACAGTGCCGTCGGGCAGCGTGATCGGGGTGATCTCGCGCTCGAAGAAGCCGTTCTTGATCGCTTCCTCGGCCCGGTTCTGCGACCGCACGCCCCAGCGATCCTGCTCCTCACGGGTGATACCGGTGAAGCCGGCGACGTTCTCCGCGGTCTGGCCCATCGCGATGTAGGCGTCCGGGATCAGGCCGTCCTGGCGCGGGTCGTGCCACGCGCCCGCGCCGCCCTCGGCGGTCTTCGCGGTGCGCGCCTGCGCCTCGGCGAAGAGCTCGTTCTGCGTGTTCGGCCAGCTGTCGGCGGAACCGTTCTTGTACCGGGACACGGTCTCGACGCCCGCGGAGATGAACACCTCACCCTCGCCCGCCTTGATGGCGTGGAAGGCCATCCGGGTGGACTGCAACGACGACGCGCAGTAGCGGTGCACGGTGGTGCCCGGCACCAGGTCGTAACCCAGCTGCACGGCGACGATGCGGGCCATGTTGAAACCGGACTCGCCACCCGGCGAACCGCAGCCGAGAATCAGGTCATCGATCTGGTTGGGGTCCAGAGCGGGCACCTTGTCGAGTGCCGCGCGGACGATCTGGGTGGTCAGGTCGTCGGGCCGCATGTCGACCAGCGATCCCTTGGCCGCCCGGCCGATCGGGGAACGGGCAGTCGAGACGATGACAGCCTCAGGCATGAGGACTCCTTTGTCGGAGGGTACGAGCGAGCCCGCTTTGTTACTCGCGGGTTCTTACCGAATCTACGTCGCGCCCCGGGGCACGAGCACCCGGGGTCGGCTCGCCGAGCACCTCGAGCAGGACCGGAAGCAACTGTGCCGCGGCCAGTTCGTAGCCCGCCGCCGACGGATGGAAACCGTCCTCGGCGAACAGCAATTCGGGTTGGGCCCGGAATTCCGGTGCGAGCAGATAGCCCATCGGCACCGGGACGCCGCCCGCGACGGTGGTGGCCACGGTCTGCGCGCGGGCCAGGCGCAGACTCCAGTTGTGCACCACCGTGCGCAGCGGCTGTGGAATCGCGGTCACGGTACCGAGATTCGGGCAGGTGCCGACCACTACCACGGCATCGGCGCGGCTCAACCGGGCGACCGCGGCGGCCAGGCGGCGCGCGGAGGCTCGGACGGAGTGCTTTTTGGTGATGTCGTTGGCGCCGATGAGGATGACCGCCGCGTCCGGCGGTGGTCCCGCCACGAACATCGCGTCCACCTGACCGGACAGGCCCTTGGAGGTGGCGCCCGAGATCGCCTTGGTGCTCAATCGGATTCGTTGCTGCGTGGCTTGGGCGAGCCCGCGGGCCAGCCGCACCCCGGGGACCTCGTCGGCGACCCGGCAGCCGACGCCGGCCGCGGTGGAATCGCCGAAGACCATCAGGTGCAGGTCGGCCTGTTTGCCGGCGCGCCAGGGTTCCGGCGCCAGGCAGCCCGCGGTGTAGATGCCGTCCGCCTCAGGCGGTTTCGAGGTGTCGCGCCCGATCACGCCGCGTGCGGTACCCGCCTGCGCGGTGAGCAGTCGATAGGTGGCCCACCATGCGGTGCCTGCGCCGGAACCGGCCAGCACGGTCGCGGCACCGGTCACCGCTGCGGTCCGCCAGCCGACCCGTGGTGCGTTCACAGAAGTCAAAGATACCGACTTCAGGCAGGCGGGGCAGGGGGAGCGGGTACGTCGAACGCGCCGCGCGCGGGGATGCTCGCGGCGTCGGTGGAGACGGTCACCTCGACGTGGCCGGGGCCGGTGTCCTGGAACAGCGCGTACTGGATGCTGCCGTACATGCTGGTCACCACGGTGTCTTCGTACCGGCCCGCCGCGCCGGTGGTGGTGTTGCGCCAGTCGATCATGGTGCGCACCTCGCAGACCGGGGCGAACGGGTAGTCACCGGACCCGACGCCGGCCAGCGGCAGCGCCTGGATGTTCAGGATGGCGCGGCCCGGCCAGGCCGGGTTGACGTCGGCCCAGGTGCGGATGCTGGTCCAGCAGAGACCGCCGTGTGCGAGCGTCGGCACCTGTGGGAACTCGGTGGTCACTGCGTGGGCGGGTGCACCGGGTCCGACCAGCGCGGCGAGTGCCGCTCCGGCCAGCACGACACCGGCACGGGCGATGTTCGGCTGCCTCATGTGGGGGATCCTAGAGGCGGGCGTACCGGTTTCCCGGTTTGTCGCGCGGTAGGGGTTCCGCGTGGCGTGCGCGAACTCACACTCCGGGCATCTGGAACGATGGGGGTCATGCGCATCGCCGACCATGTCGTGGACCTCATCGGCAACACGCCGTTGGTCCGGTTGAACTCTGTCATCGAACCGACCGCGGGATTGCTCGCGGCCAAGATCGAATATCTGAATCCGGGCGGCAGCTCCAAGGACCGGATCGCGGTGAAGATGATCGAGGCCGCCGAGCAGTCCGGCCGGCTGCGTCCCGGTGGCACCATCGTCGAGCCGACCTCCGGCAACACCGGCGTCGGTCTCGCGCTGGTCGCCCAGCAGCGCGGCTACCACTGTGTCTTCGTCTGCCCCGACAAGGTCAGCGAGGACAAGCGCAACGTGCTGCGCGCGTACGGCGCCGAGGTCGTGGTGTGCCCGACCGCGGTGGCGCCGGACGATCCGGCCAGCTACTACACCGTCTCGAACCGCCTGGTCCAGGAGATCGACGGGGCGTGGAAGCCGGATCAGTACTCCAACCCGGGCGGCCCGGAAAGCCACTACGAGACCACCGGTCCGGAGATCTGGCGCGATACCGAGGGCAAGATCACCCACTTCGTCGCCGGCGTCGGCACCGGCGGCACGATCAGCGGCACCGGCCGGTACCTCAAGGAGGTGTCGGGCGGCAAGGTGAAGATCATCGGCGCCGACCCCGAGGGCTCGGTCTACTCCGGCGGCACCGGCCGGCCCTATCTGGTCGAAGGCGTCGGCGAGGACTTCTGGCCCTCGGCCTACGATCCGGCCATCCCGGACGAGATCATCGCGGTCTCCGACTCCGACTCGTTCGACATGACCCGCCGCCTGGCCCGCGAGGAAGGGCTGCTGGTCGGCGGCTCGTGCGGCATGGCCGTGGTCGCGGCGATCGAGGTCGCTCGGCGGGATCCGGACGCGGTCGTGGTGGTGCTGCTGCCCGACGGGGGGCGCGGTTACCTGTCGAAGATCTTCAACGACAAGTGGATGGCCTCCTACGGCTTCCTGCGCGAACGGCTCGACGGCAGCACCGCCGAACCGCTGGTCGGTGACGTGCTGCGCGGTAAGTCGGGCGCCCTGCCGGACCTGGTGCACACGCACCCGTCCGAAACCCTGCGCGATGCCATCGAGATCCTGCGCGAGTACGGCGTCTCGCAGATGCCCGTGGTCGGCGCGGAACCGCCGGTGATGGCGGGCGAGGTCGCGGGCAGTGTCTCGGAGCGGGATCTGCTGTCCGCGGTGTTCGAAGGCCGTGCGCACCTGACGGATTCGGTGGCCCAGCACATGAGCGCCTCGTTCCCCCTGATCGGCTCCGGCGAGCCGATCTCGGCCGCGACCAAGGCGCTGTCGGACACCGACGCCCTGATGGTCGTCGAGGAGGGCAAGCCGGTCGGCGTCATCACCCGGCACGACCTGCTCGGGTTCCTGAACGCCTAGGCACCCCTGCCCGGCTGTTGCGGGGGTGGCGGTCAGCTCAGTCGTGCCCGCAACGCCATCGCGTCGCGCGGTGCCATGACCTTGGCGTCGTTGTCGAAATAGCAGTAGACGTCGTGGTCGGCGGACCAGGTGCGAATCTTCCCGGCCCACATGTCCAGGCCCGCGTCGGTGTAGCCGCTGACGTAGAGCTCGTCGTGGCCGTGCAGGCGGATGTAGACGAAATCCGCGGTCACCTCCTCGAGCAACGGGAATTTGCCTGCGGCATCGGCGACGACCACGGCGATCTCGTGCTCGGCCAGCAGTTCGGTGAACCGAGGTGTGCAGAAGCTCGGATGCCGCACCTCGAGCGCGTGCCGGAGCGGGCGATCGGCGTCGGTGGTCGTCTGCGCCGGATCTACTCGGTGGTCGTGCTGTTTCGCGATCGCGGCGGCATGCGCGGTGGAGCGGGGCAGGTGGGCGAAGAAGGCCGTGAGCACCTCGGGATCGAACTGGAAGTTCGGCGGCAGCTGCCACAGAATCGGCCCCAGCTTCGGGCCGAGGGCCAGCACGCCGGAGGCGAGGAAGTTCGCCAGCAGCTCGTCGCCGTCGCGCAGCCGTCTCATATGGGTGATGAACCGGCTGCCTTTCACCGCGAACACGAAATCGTCCGGCGTCAGGCTCGCCCAGTTCTGATAGCTCGAAGGGCGTTGCAGCGCATAGAAAGAACCGTTGATCTCGACGCTGTTCAGCCGCTCCGACAGGTACGCGAGCTCGCGCTTCTGCGGCACCCCTTTGGGGTAGAAGACACCACGCCAGGGCGGGTACACCCACCCCGACGTGCCGATCCTGATCTGGCCCATGCCTCCATCGTGGCAGCCGTGTCCCGTTAGGCGGCGGGTTTGCGCGCGGTCGCGATCCGCCCGAAGACCCAGGCGACCAGCACCGCGGCCAGGAACGACAGCAGCGACGCGCTCATCCACGCCTGCTTGCCGAAGTGCAGCAGCTCCTGCACGCGCACCCAGAAATCGGTCCACACCCCGGCATCGCCCGGATTGATCAGCTGGTAGACGGTGAGCCCGGCGAGCCAGGCGACGACCATGCCCCAGCGCGGCGGGGCGTCGGCGGCGGTGTTCCAATCACCTCGGGCCCGCAGGAAGAAGTCGGCGACGAGCACGCCGAGCAGTGGCACGAACACCGAACCGATCAGGCCGAGGAAGCCGAAGTAGTTGGCCATGTCCAGGCGCAGCGCGAGCACCGTGATCAGCACGCCGAGCCCGATCGAGAGCACCCGCCGGTCCAGACGCGGCCACAGGTTCTGGATCGACACGGCGGTGGAGTACACGTTGGCGAACGACTGATCCGCCTCGCGCAGCACGAAGACGAAGAAGAACAGGCCGCCCAGCGTCACCTGGAGGAACGGCGAGTACTGGCCGTCGCCGGTCGCGCGGGCCAGCGCGAACAGGCCGAGGATGTAGGCGACGATCTGGGTCAGCGCGTACGCGCCGCTCGCCGCGCCGAACGCGCTGCGGGTACTGCGCGCGTGCCGGGTGTAGTCGGCGGCCACCGGCACCCAGGAGATGGACACCGCCAGCGCCGCGTCGGTGGCGATCCAGAACAGATTCCAGTCGACGCCGAACGGGCCACTGCCGTGCGGACCGGGGTTGGCCGTCAGATCGGGCAGTCCGCTGCGGAAGAACTGGATGTAGAACCAGACCAGCGCGATCACCACACCGACCGTGACGAACCGGCGCAGCAGCCGGACCGAGCCGAGCGGCCAGATGGTCAGCGCGGTGGTGAGCACACCGGCCGCCACCACGTACAGCCAGTGCGGTCCGCCGCCGAACAATTCGTCCGCGGCGTCGCCGATCACGATCAATTCGAAAGTCCCCCAGCCGATCAGCTGGGCGATGTTCAACACGGTGGGCAGGTAGCTCAGTTTCGCGCCGAACAGCCCGCGCAGCAGCACCATCGCGGGTTTGCCGGTGCGCGCGCCCGGCACCGCGGCCAAGCCGAGCATGACGCCGCCGACGACCGTGCCGACGATCATCGCGAGGATGCCCGCGGCGATGGAGATCTGGGCCGCGCCGTCGGAATTCGGCGCGAGCACGGTGTACGCGCCGGAGAAGGCGATGAGGCTGACGCCGAGGTTTGCCCAGAATGCGCTCTGATCCCAGAAGGACAGCACCTTGGGGGCGGGCTCGTCGAGGGTGAACGGTGCTTCGTGCCGTTCGGAGTTGTGCAGGGTCGATGCAGACATGCCCGAAACGCTCTTCCTACGCCGGCATTACCCGGACAGGTTCATGCGGTCGGCGAAGCGCTGGGGTCCGCCCTCTCAGCCCGGCCGTGCCCGAGCTCCCGCGGTGGGGTGATTCCGGCCGAATAGTACACGCGGCCCCTCGCCGAGCGGCGTGCTCCGCGGGTGCGAGGTACGTTTGTAGTGGTGAACGATGAGTTCGCCGGCTCGTCAATCTGCACTGCCTGATGTTCTTCGAATTGTGCGCGAGACTCCGAAATCTCCGCTCTGACATGGGGAATGGCGCAATTGCGTCGCGGATCACAACCGCCGCCAACCCCGATAACGGAGCCGTAACGGATTGTTCATTAGCGGCAGCAAGGATTACTAGGTATGACGCGCAGGCAAGTGATCGGATGGGTAGCTCTGCTGGCCTCGGTGCTTGCCGGAGCGCATCTCCTCGATCGCGTGCACTTTCCGGCGCCCCAGATGATCCTGGCGATCGTCGTCGGCGGCGCGCTCGCGTTGACCGGGAAGTTGCCGACCCCGCTCCCGCGCCGCCTCACGCTCGGTGTCCAGGGCATGCTCGGCGTGCTGATGGGCAGCTATCTGGAGATCTCGCTGCTGTCCAGCATCGGGTTGGCGCTGATCCCGGTGCTCGCGGTGACGGTCGCGACGCTGGTGATCAGCCTGCTCGTCGCGGTGGTGTTCGCCCGCCTCGCGCACGTGGAGTTGCCGACCGCGACGCTCGGCCTGCTGGCCGGCGGCTCGGCCGCGGTGGTGTCCTGCGCCGACGATATGGACGCCGATCCGCGCCAGGTGGCGTTCATGCAGTACCTGCGGGTCGCCCTGGTCGCGGTGAGCGCGCCCGCGCTCGGCGCGCTGCTGAACAACAACACCAGCGGACTCGCCGCCGCGCACGTGACCCTCGGCGGCGCCGTCACCAACCCGGACCTGCCGAGCTGGATGATCGTCGGACGCGGTGACCAGGTGGCCGGGCTCTCGATCGCGATCATGCTTTGCATCATCGGCACCAAGCTGGGCAGGCGGCTGCACCTGCCGAGCCCCGCGTTGATCGGGCCGATGATGCTCACCGCGGTACTGACCGGCTTGGGCGTCAGTCACGGGTACGCCCCCACGAACCTGTTCAAGGACCTGCTGTTCGTGCTCATCGGTTTCGAGGTAGGCACGCGCTTCACCAAAGCCGTGGTCACCGAGATGGCCCGGATGATCCCCGGCATGACCGTCACCATCGTCGCGCTCTCCGCGATCGTCGCCGGATTGGCTTTCGCGGTGGCCACCTTCGTCGACCTGGAGCTCTCCGACATCTACCTGGCCACCACGCCCGGCGGCATCAACGCGGTGCTGGCCACCGCCGAATCGATGGACGCGAACCTGCCGCTGATCACCTGCGTGCAGAGCCTGCGACTGCTGCTGATGGTGCTGATGCTGCCGCTGCTGACCCGCGGCATGCGCTGGGTGTCCCAGCGGCAGTTCGCGCCGCAGCCCGAACTCGTCGCCTAGGCTTTTCGCGTCCGCGCGGGCACCGCGCCCATGATCAGATCGGTCCACTCGTCCGCGAGCTGGGCCAGGCGATACCACGCCGCGTGCACCCGATCATCGGACACCTTCTCCGCGGTGTGCAGTAGGTGGCTGGCGTGCACGTGGGCGGCGGCCATCCGGTCGACGGTGCCGCCGAGGGAACCCGACCGCAGGTGCGCGGTGTAGCGGCGGTGCGGTACCTGGGCGGCCACCCAGGCGTCGATCGCGGCGACCAATTCGGCACGGCGGCAATCTATTCCGGCGGCCGCGAGCGGGTTGCCGCGGCGGGTCCGGTGCAGCGAGCCCAGCGCGCGGGCCCAGCTGACGAGCGGGTGGTCGGTGGCCGGATCGCCCGGGCAGTCGCCGAAGGCGGCGACGAGTTCGCGCTGTTCGGGTAGTGGCCGAGCAGTGGCACCCGTCGCGAGCAGGGCCCGATCACGCACGAACATCGCGGGCTCCCAACGGCTTACGGCTCGGTTCGACGTAGGGGCAGGTCGAGTGATCGGCGGGTTCGGCTGACAGCGGGTTCATCGTGCACCTCCGGGTGGGGTCGGGCGAGAGGCATTGCCCAATGCCGGATCCGGGTACCAGCGTGAACGGTCAACCTTGGCGTGTCGGTGACAGCGAGATGGCACTCCGATGACAGGTCGTAACAATCTTCTCCACGTACCGCACGGTCGGTTGTGAACGAGGTCGACCGGCCCTGCGTCACGGGCAGTCGACGATGCGGCGGGACATATCGTTTCGAGTTACTTGTCGCGCGTATTGCATCAATGTGGCAAATTAGCTGCAAACAGAGGGTTCGAGTGATGTCGCCGGGGTATAACCGGCCTTGAAGCAGCCTCGGCAAACCGCCCCGGCTAATCGGATAGCGAAGGGATGGGCATGTACACCTCCAGTTTGGCTATCGATTTCCAGCAGGGCCTCTCCGACGCATGGAGTTCCGTCGCCACGTTCGTCCCCAAACTGGCCGGATTCCTCGTCATCCTGCTCATCGGCTGGATCGTCGCGAAGATCGTGTCGACCATCGTGGACAAGGTGCTGGACCGGGTCGGCTTCGACCGCTTGGTCGAGCGCGGCGGGCTGCGGCAGATGATGTCGCGGAGTCGCTACGACGCCTCGGATCTGCTCGCGAAGCTGGCCTACTACGCGATCCTGCTGATCGCGTTGCAGCTCGGCTTCGGCGTGTTCGGTCCGAATCCGGTCAGCGATCTGCTCGACGGCATCGTCTCCTGGCTACCCAAGGCCGCGGTCGCGATCATCATCGTGGTCATCGCGGGCGCGATCGCCTCCGCCGTGCGTGACCTGGTCGGCAACATGCTCGGCGGGCTCTCCTACGGCGCGATGATCGGCCGGATCGCGGCGGTGTTCATCTGGGGCGTCGGCATCGTGGCCGCGTTGAACCAGATCGGGGTGGCCATGTCGGTCACCATGCCGATCCTGATCACCGTGCTCGCCACCATCGGCGGCATCCTCGTCGTCGGTGTCGGCGGCGGCATGGTCCGTCCGATGCAGCAGCGCTGGGAGAACTGGCTGAGCGGGCTGGAAGAGGAGATGCCCGCGGTCAAGGGGCATGCGGAGGCGTACTCGCGCGGCCGCGAAGACGCCTCGCGCGAGCAGCTGTGGATGGACCAGCAGGCCGCCCGCGGCCAGCAGGGCCAGCAGTGGGACGAGGGCGCGATGCACGGTGGCGGGTACCAGCAGGGCGGCGGTTCCTACCAGCGTTCCGGTGAATACATGGGCTATCGGGACCCGGGCACCGAGCGCTGAAACCTCGAGCGAGACAAAGGCGTCCGTCATCAGCCCAGCTGGTGACGGACGCCTTCGCGTTCAGGCGGGGGTGCGCGACGCGTGCAGGCAGACCCCGGCCAGGCGCAGTTGCAACCAGTCGGCGCCGGCCCAGCCGCCGAGATCGCCGGGCGCGGCGCTGGTGAGCGGCGTCCGCTCGGCGCCGACCGCGGCCTCGCGGACCTGATCGAGGAGGCCGCGAGCGTAACCCGCGAGCAGCACGTGCGCGGGCACCCGCGCGGCGTCCTCGACACCCCATTCGAGAATGTCGCGCACGGCCGCCGCGTGCTGGTCCAGCGCCGCCGAGAGCGCGGGAAACTGCGCCGCGGCAGCGAGCGCCGGCACCCCGTGCGTCTTGTGCAGGCGGTTCAATATCTTGCGTGCCGACACTTCGAGCAACGCGGGGCCGAGCAGGAACATGTTGCGATGCTAGCAACCGGCGTGTCTTGATGAAACTGTGACGATTCTCCCGTTCGGCCGCAGCCAATTGGTGAGTCACAGCAAATTACCGGCTTCGTATTCAGTTCGTCAGCGGAAGGCATTCGCGTCGGTGAGCGCGCGCCCGAGCACCAGCTGGTGCACCTCGGCCGTGCCCTCGTAGGTGAGCACCGACTCCAGGTTGTTCGCGTGCCGCAGCACGGGGTAGTCCAGCGTGATGCCGTTGGCGCCGAGGATGGTCCGGCACTCGCGGGCGATCGCGATGGCCTCCCGCGTGCTGTTCAACTTGCCCGCGCTCACCTGCTCCGGGGTCACCGCGCCACGGTCCTTCAGCCGGCCGAGGTGCAGGGCCAGCAGCTGGCCCTTGCCGAATTCCAGGGCCATGTCCGCGAGCTTCGCCTGGGTCAGCTGGTAGGCGGCCAGGGGCTTGTCGAACACCTCACGGGTCCGGGCGTAGTCGATGGTGGCGGCCAGGCAGTCCCGCGCGGCGCCGAGCGCGCCGAAGATGATCCCGAACCGGGCCTCGCTCAGACAGGCCAGCGGCGAGGCCAGCCCGCGCGACTGCGGCAGCACCGCGTCGGCGGGCAGCCGGACGTCGTCGAAATCGAGTTCGGCGGTCACCGAGGCACGCAGCGACAGCTTGCGGTGCATCTCGCGCGCGGTGAAACCCTTGGTCCCGGCGGGTACCAGGAAGCCGCGGATCACCTGCTTGCCCTCGTCCTCGGTCTGCGCCCACACCACCGCGACATCGGACACCGAACCGTTGGTGATCCACATCTTCGAACCGTTCAGCACCCAGTCCGAGCCGTCGCGCTTGGCCCTGGTCCGCATGCCGCCGGGGTTGGAGCCGAAATCCGGTTCGGTGAGGCCGAAGCAGCCGATCGCGCGGCCGGCCGCCATCTCGGGCAGCCACTGCTGCTTCTGCTCTTCGGAGCCGTACTTGTGGATCGCGGTCATTGCGAGCGAACCCTGCACCGACACCATGCTGCGCACGCCGGAATCGACGGCCTCCAGTTCCTGGCACGCGAGACCGTACATGGTGGCCGACATGCCCGCGCAGCCGTAGCCGTCCAGGTGCATGCCGAGCAGGCCCACTTTGCCCAGCTCGGGGGCGATCTCGCGGGCCGGGAAGGTGCCCGCCTCGAACCAGTCCGCGATGTGCGGGCGCAGCCGTTGTGCGGCGAAGGCGGCGACGGTGTCGCGGATCTCGCGCTCGTCGTCGGAGAGAAGGGAATCGATCGCGAACAGTTCTTCCACAGTGACCATGCGCTCAGCCTAATTGGCCGCCGCGCCGGTGAGATGGGGTTCACCACCCCTAGTGGCAGAAAATATTCCTGCTGTGGCCGCCCGGCTATGGAATTAGAACGGTAACCAGGGGTGAGGGCTTCGATCTGTCCGATCGGCCTCGGACTCGGTGGCCCGCCACGCGGAACAACGCGGTGCGCGCGGTGGTTCTACGAGCCGGTAGCCCGACCAGGGGGTTGCCCGTCGATGGCCGCCAATTAGGGTGAGGTTCATGAGTGAATTCGGGTTCTCTACGCGCGCGGTGCATGCCGGGTTCGATCCTGATCCGCAGACCGGCGCGGTGAACGTGCCCATCTACGCGAGTTCGACCTTCGCCCAGGACGGGGTGGGCGGCCTGCGTGGCGGTTTCGAATACGCCCGCACCGGAAACCCGACCCGCTCCGCGCTGGAAGCGAACCTCGCCGCGCTCGAATCCGGCCGGTACGGCCGGGCTTTCGCGTCCGGTATGGCCGCCACCGACTGTGCCCTGCGCGCCACGCTGCGCCCCGGTGACCACATCGTCATCCCGGACGACGCCTACGGCGGCACCTTCCGCCTGATCGACAAGGTGTTCAGCCAGTGGGGCATCGAACATTCGCCCGCGCACGTCTTCGACGTGGACGAGATGCGCGCGGCGATCCGCCCGAACACCAAGCTGGTGTGGGTCGAGACGCCGACCAATCCGCTGCTGAGCATCGGCGACATCCCGGCGCTGGCCGATGTCGCGCACGCCGCGGGCGCAAAACTCGTGGTGGACAACACCTTCGCCACCCCGTACCTGCAGCAGCCGCTGCAACTCGGCGCCGATATCGTGACGCACTCGACCACGAAATACCTAGGCGGTCACTCCGATGTCGTCGGCGGCGCGCTGATCACCAACGATCCCGAACTCGACGCGGCGTTCGCGTTCCTGCAGAACGGCGCGGGCGCGGTGCCCGGACCGTTCGACGCCTTCCTCACCATGCGCGGCACCAAGACGCTGGCCGTGCGGATGGACCGGCACTGCGACAACGCCGAGACCCTGGTCGAGTTCCTCGCCGGGCACCCGGCGATCGCGCAGGTGATCTACCCCGGCCTGCCGGAGCACCCGGGTCACCAGGTGGCGGCCAAGCAGATGCGCCGGTTCGGCGGCATGATCTCGGTGCGGCTGCACGGCGGCGCCGACGCCGCCCGCGAGTTCTGCGCGCGGACCAAGGTTTTCACCCTGGCCGAGTCGCTGGGTGGAGTGGAATCGCTGATCGAGCACCCGGCCGCGATGACGCACGCGTCGACCGAGGGCTCCGTGCTGGAGGTGCCCGCCGACCTCGTCCGGCTGTCGGTCGGCATCGAGGACGTGGCCGATCTGCTCACCGATGTCGAGCAAGCCCTCGCGAGCTGACAGGACACCGGAGATGACGAAGCGGCCGCACCTGGCATACGGGTGCGGCCGCTCGTGTCTCAGGGGGAACGTACGGCCGGGGCGCGGGGCGGCCCGGCCGCGGGCGTCAGCTGTGGTAGGGCTCCGCGCTGACCAGGGTGACCTTCATGGTGTTGCCGTTGGGCAGCGTGTACTCGCGGGTCTCGCCGACCTTGGCGTCGATGAGCGCGCCGCCCAGCGGGGACGCCGGCGAGTAGGTCTCCAGCTTGGAGTCGTTCAGGCCCTCTTCGCGGGTCGCGATGAGGAAGGTCTCGGTGTCCGACTCGTCGCCGTCGTAATAGACCTTGACGACCGAGCCGGGGAGCGCGACGCCGGACTTGGTCGGCGCGACACCGACCTTGGCGTTGTTCAGCAGTTCCTGCAGCTGGCGAATGCGCGCCTCCTGCTGGCCCTGCTCCTCGCGCGCGGCGTGGTATCCGCCGTTCTCCTTGAGGTCGCCCTCTTCACGGCGTTCGTTGATCTCGGCAGCGATAACGGGACGATTGGCGATGAGCGCATCGAGTTCGCCCTTGAGCCTGTCGTGCGACTCCGGGGTCAGCCAAGTCACTTGCGTCTCAGTCATCTCGATCACTCCCTAGTAGTTGTTCCCGGCAGGCCGGGATTCCCTGATAACTGCCGCAGTACCCACCCGTGGGGCGGGCACGCACCAGTCGACGGCTAGAGCGATCCTGGGAAGTTCATCGAACCCCGACAGACCCTGGTTCCGGGCAAAGCTCATGATCCGGAACAGATAGCGCTGGCCGCCAATGCAGCAAACACGGCTCCGAACCCCGGAACCGTGTGTCAGGCCATTTTAGCATGAATCACAAACATGCAGGTCGGAGTTAATTTCGAGGACATCTGCTGCGGCAAATGCCGCAAATCGTCCAGGATGGCGGTGCCCGTCGTTAGCTGGTCACTCCGCTCGCAGGTATTCGGGCACGTCCGCGCTGCACGCGTAGATGCTGCTCGAGGCCGGGCGCTCGGAAGCCTTGACCGTGGTCGTCAGCTGGATAGTGCCGCTGTCGGACGGCGGGATGAGCACCTCGCGGCGGCCGACCTCGACGCTGTCGCGGGCCATCGCGCGCACGAAGCAGACCACGGGTTGCTGCGGGTCCTTCCTGGTCACCTTGATCCGGATCGACATCGTGGCGTCGTCGACGACGACGTAGCCGAGTTGCTCGGATTCGATGTCCTTGGGGCCGTACTTCTGCCAGCCCAGGAAGGCGACACCGCATCCGAGTACTGCGACGGCCGCGATGAGCGCGGGGGCCAACCAGCGTGGACGCGCGGACGGCTGCTTGCCGTACCGGTCGGTCGGCCTCTGGATCGCCGCCGGAGCCGTGGCGTCGTCGCGGTCGCCCATGTGATCGCTCCCGGGGGGTAAGTCGGAACAAATGTCGGTCGAATGGAACTATAGGGAACGAAGACCAGACACCCGCGAGCGAGAGCGATGGTGAACGAGACGTGAGTGGCCTTCGCCTCATGGCGGTGCATGCCCACCCCGACGACGAATCCAGCAAGGGTGCCGCGACGACCGCGCGGTACGCCGACGAGGGACACGACGTCCTCATCGTCACGCTGACCGGTGGGGAGCGCGGCAGCATCCTGAATCCCGCGATGGACACCCCGGGCGTCCTGGACCGGATCGACGAGATCCGCCGCGAGGAGATGGCCGCCGCGGCCCGCGCGCTCGGCGTGCGTCAGCAGTGGCTCGGCTTCGTCGATTCCGGTCTGCCCGAGGGTGATCCGCTGCCGCCGCTGCCCGAGGGCAGCTTCGCGCTGGTGCCGCTGGAGGAGGCCACCGAGGCACTGGTCCGGGTGGTGCGCGAGTTCCGGCCACACGTGATGACCACCTACGACGAACTCGGCGGCTACCCGCACCCCGACCACATTCGCTGCCACGAGGTGTCGATGGCCGCGTTCGAGGCGGCGGGCGACCCGGAGCGCTTCCCCGACGCGGGCGCCCCGTGGACGCCGCTGAAGCTGTATTACGACCATGGCTTCACCGCCCGGCGGATGGAGGTGTTCGCCGAGGAGTACGAGCGGATGGGTGAGCCGTTCCCGCTGCAGGAGTGGCTGGACCGGATGCGCAAGTACGTGCCCGAGCGCGGCGACGTGTTCTCCCGGGTCACCACGCAGATCGAATGCGCCAAGTACTTCCCGCAGCGCGACGACGCCCTGCGGGCGCACGCCACGCAGATCGACCCGAACGGCGCGTTCTTCGCCATCCCGCTGGAGTTGCAGCAGCGGCTCTGGCCGACCGAGGAGTTCGAGCTGGCCAAGACCCGGGTGCGCACCGCGCTGCCGGAGACCGACCTGTTCGCCGGCATCGAAGACGAGCAGCGGTGATGCTGGTTCTGCTCGCCCAGACGAGCCCCGGCACGCCGACCGGACCCGAGTTCGGCAAGGCGTCGCCGCTGGGCTTCCTGATCATCCTGATCCTGCTGGCCGGCACGGTGCTGCTGGTGCGCTCGATGAACAAGCACATCAAGCGGCTGCCCGCGACCTTCGAGCCGGACCATCCCGAGCCGGATCAGGAAGCCGACGAGGGCACCGAGCACGGCATCACCAAGCGAACCGACGAGGCGGGCCCGGACGGGCCGCCGATCCGCACCTGAAGGCCGGTCAGCTCGGCTTCTGGGTGAGCGCGGTGTAGGCGGCGGCGGCCGCGTTCTGCTCGGCTTCCTTCTTCGACCGTCCGACGCCCTTGCCGTAGGCGAGGCCGCCGACCACCGCGGTGGCGGTGAACTCCTTGTCGTGGTCGGGTCCGGTCGAGGTGATCTCGTAGCTCGGCACGCCGAGGCCGTGTTCGGCGGTGTGCTCCTGCAGGCTGGTCTTCCAGTCCAGTCCCGCGCCCATCTTGGCGGCCCGTTCGAGCAGATCGTCGAACAGCCGCAGCACCACCGTGCGCGCGACGTCGATCCCGTGCTGCAGGTGTACCGCGCCGAGCAGCGATTCCATGCCGTCGGCCAGGATGCTGGTCTTGTCGCGGCCGCCGGTCAGTTCCTCGCCCTTGCCGAGCAGCAGGTGCGGACCGAGACCGGCCGGGCCCAGGCTGCGCGCGACCTCGGCGCAGGCGTGCATGTTGACGACTCGGGACCGGATCTTCGCCAGATCGCCCTCCGACCGCTGCGGATGCCGCAGGTACAGGCTTTCGGTGACGCTGAGCCCGAGGACCGAGTCGCCGAGGAACTCCAGGCGCTCGTTGGTCGGCATCCCGCCGTTCTCGTAGGCGTAGGAGCGGTGGGTCAGGGCCAGGGTGAGCAGGTCGTCGTCGATCGGAACGCCGAGGGCCGCAAGCAGATCCGCGTGTAAGTCGGGGTCCGGGCCGGGCGGTTCGGTGGCGCGGTGGTCGCTCATGCGGCGCACCCCGGTCCGGTCTGCCGCAGCGCCGGGCACGGCGACACGCCGCCGCGGCGCGAGCCCGCCGGGCGGGGTGTCGCGACGGCGCCTGCGCCGGTTCGGGTTCTAGACGATCGCACGGCCGACCTTCCTGATAGCACACCGGTACTGCGCTGCACCGACGTGAGTTTACCCACCGGTGCGGATCGCGAATGCGCTGTGGAAAACCGGTTCGCCGCAGGCCATACCTGATATGTGAGCTGTGTCACACCATCGTGGAGATCCCGGCTGGGTATTCACCGCCGTCGTCGTGATCGAAATGGTAAGTGGGGGAAGGAAAATGACGGATACACTGGCCCGGCGTGCGATCCGCGCCGCGTCCGTTCGAGGCCATGGGGGTGGCGACTATGAGTACCGCAGTGGCGCCGATCTGCTTGTGCGTGGTCGGCGGCGCCGACGGGTATCAGGCCTCGGCCGAGGGCCGGGGGTTCGTCGGGTTCCTCAGCTTCACCGGGCCGGGGATCGACCGCGACCTCTCCTCGTCGGCGACCGAGGCGGATCCGAGTTGGATCGTGCACGGGATCGGGCGCGGCCGGGTGTGCGTCGTGGCATATCAAAAGGATGGGCGCCGCTTCAATCACATTGCCGTGGAGTGCTGGAACGTCGATTGACCGTACGGTCGAATCTGCCCGGTGCCGAAACCTTTTACTATTCCTTGACTTTTCGACGCGGCGCTGGCGGAAATCGGCTGTCGATCCGGAGAACTGGCAATGTGTGGTGTGTGGCATCGACATGAATTGAATCGCGGTAGCAGGTTTCGATAACTGCGCGGCGGGGTATGAAATCTCGTCGGCCCGCGTGGCGGCGTTTGGTGCCGCCGCTCGGGGCCGCGTAGCGCACTCTACGGTGGTAACAGTAGGGGCTCAACAGTTTTCAGATATGGCAAAGCACGTTGCGTGTGCACCTGTGGCATTGCACACTGTAGCGAGTTGTATTCGGCGCGCACATCGCTTTTCCCGTCGGCCATCGAGAAGCACACTGCTGGCAACCTATTCAGGCGAGAGCAGCTTTCGTAACGGCCTCCGCATTTTGCCCGCCTGTGTTACCAATTCAGCCAGACCGCTCGACCGAAGGAAGCTCATGGACAACGTGATCGGACAGATCGACCGTGCACTCGAGGCGACGAGCGTCATCGTCGCCGCCTTGGACGACAGCGCTCTGGCCGCGCCGACACCGTGTCGGGAATGGGACGTGCGCACCGTGTTGAATCACATGGTGGGCGGTATGCACGTCTATGCGGCGGCGCTGAGCGGCACGGATTCGGGCGCCGATCATGAATCCGATTGGCTCGGCGGGGATCCGCAGGGCGCCTACGCCGCGGCCGCGGAGGTGGACCGCGCGGCCTGGCACCGGCCCGACGCGCTCGACTACAAGGTGCGCACGCCGTTGGGCACCGTGCCGGCCTCGACGGCGGCGCTGGTGCATCTCACCGAACTCGTGGTGCACGGGGTGGACATCGCGGTCGCCATCGATCGGTCCGACCTCGCCGATGACGAACTCTGCGGCGAACTCCTCGCCATCATGCAGAGCCGGGGCGGCATCGACAAGTTCCGGGTGCCCGGGGTCTTCGGCGCCGAGGTCGCGGTCGAGGACGGGGCGTCCGCGCATCGCAGGCTGCTCGGCTACGTCGGCCGAGAGGTGCTGGCGCGGACGCCCTAGACCGGCGAGCGGCTACCGCATCCGCACCACGGTCGACGCGGCGAGCAACAACAGTTCGCGGGACGCCTCGCGCTGGTAGGTGAGGCGGCCGCCGTGGTTGCGGTGCAGTGCGTGATGTTCGGCGTGGGTGTCCGAGGTCACGGCACCGATATTCCGGGCTGCGTCGTCGTTCGGACGTGTGCTGCTGAATATGCGCATGGCAATTCTGCCCTTTCCGGCGGAGAAGCAGGGTGGACTGATTTCACTCGCGCCCAGGGTATTTCGGGCACGCAAAAGGCGAACGTCGATCAATCGTTGCCCGTGCGCTGGGCGCTCTGCGCACTGTATCCGGACGAATTCGACCGGCGCATCCTATTTTTCGGCCTGCGCGTCCCGGCGCGGGATCGGCCGGACCGGGTGGCGCAGGATGGTCCTGGTCTTCGCGCCGGTCGAGCGGCGCGGATCGGTGAGATAGATCTCATGATGGCGGCCGTTCATCGTGAGCCCTTCGTTCTGCATGAACGCTTCCATGCGCGCCAAGGTCTCCGGTTCGGTCGCGTACGGGCCCATGTGCAATGCCTGAATGGCGTCGCCTTCACTGAATTGTTCGAACGTCGCACCGGTTATCAGCTCCGCGGTGACGAACTCCGGCATGCGAATCATCAGCTGCCAATGCCATTGTTCGCGCGGCACCGTCAAGGGGGGTTCATCGGATTCGACCCACCAGAGTCCCTCCAGTTTCGGCACCACGAAGTCCTGGTCGGCGGACTTGGCGACCTTCTTGGCGCCGTACGCGGCGCGGTAGAGCGTTTCGAGCGCGGCGGTGTACTCCGGGCCCTCCGGCGCACCTGAACCGGTGACGGTCACGTACCCGTAGCTGCCGAAGGTGCGCCGGACCGGATCGATCGGGGCACTGTAGTAGTGCTTGTCGGTCTTGGCCAGGTCGATCTTCATCGGGGTCCTCCAGTCGGGTACGCGAACGAAAGGCCAGCCTCGGTGTTCCAGTGACTGGAGAGTCAAGCACGGCGGTGGCGGCGCGGTATGGCAGCTTGGCAGGCGTGCGGGAGATCTTTCGGAATGCGGGCGCGCAGGGGTGGGTACACGCTCGGTGTTTCGGGTGTGCGGGCGCGAACGGGCTCGACGCCGACGAGCCGGTGGTACTCGCCTCGGTGGTGAAGGTGCCGCTGGTGCTGGAGTTCGCCCGGCAGGTCGCGGCGGGTCAGCTCGACCCCGCCGATCGGGTGCGGGCGCGCGCGGCGGATCGGCTCGGCGGGGTAGGCACGGCAGGCTGTTTCGACGATGTCGAACTGAGCCTGCGCGATGCCGCCTTCTTCGCCCTGACGCTGAGCGACAACACCGCCGCCGATCTGCTCTTCGATCGGGTCGGACTGGACAACGTGCGTTCGCTGGTCCGGGAACTCGGCTTGACCGAGACCCGAATTGCCGGTGCGCCACGGGATATCGTGCAAAGCATGGCCGACGATATCGGCGCGCGGGACGCGGCCGAGTTCGCCGCGCGGTTTTCCACCCTCGGCGCCGCGGCGGTGCTGGGCAGCCGGGCCCTCGATCCCCGGCGGACCACGGCGAGCACGCCGCGGGAGATGACCCGCCTGCTCACCCTGATCGGTCAGGACCTCGCCGGCCCGGCGCAGGCCTGCCAATGGGTACGAGATGTCATGCGCGAACAGGTGAATTGGCATCGGCTCGCCGCGGCGTTCCCGCCCGAGGCGCAGATCTGGGCCAAGACCGGCACGCTGCCCGGGGTGCGCAACGAGATCGGCGTGATCGAGTACCCCGACGGAAGCCGTTATGCCGTGGCGGTATTCACCAGAACCGAGTCTCTGGCCCAGCGGCTGCCCGAGGTGGATCGCGCGATCGGCGCAGCGGCGGTGGCGGCGATCGATGGCATCGTTCACGGCCTGCCGTACACCACATCCCACGGACGCTGCGGCGGATCCTGAGCGCCTGCGGGCCGAGAAGCGCCGTCGCCCTGCACGACTCGCACCACAAGCTCGGCGAGTTCGGGCACCAGCGGATGCGGCGCGGCGGCCGGCCAGGCCAGCGACAGTCGCCAGCTCAGCGTGCCCGGCGGGAGCGGCCGCCACACCACCCGCGGTTCCTTCTGCGCGATCATGCCCTGGTCGAACGCCACGCCACGGCCGGAAAGCACCATGCCGAGCACGAATTCGGGATTGCGAGCGTGCTGCACCCCGGCCGGCCGGAAGCCGTGCTCCCAGCAGGTGCGTAACGTCGTGTCGTAGAGTCCGGGCGCCGCCGCCCTGGGAAAGATCACCAGGCCGAGGCCCGCGAGATCGGCCAGGGTGAGCGAAGAGCGCACGGCCAGCGGCGAATCGCGGGGGAGCACCACGCCGAGCGGAGTGTCCACGGCGGGGCCGAGTTCGAGCCCGATCGCGTCCACCGGATGTTGCAGCAGGCCCGCGTCGAGCTGCCGGTCGCCGAGCAGGCGGACCTGCTCCGCGGTGGTGTGCTCTTGCAGATCGACTCGTACGTCGTGACTTTCGAACGTGGTGAGCAGCGCGGCGAGCACGCGCCCGGCCAGTTCGGGCGGCACCCCGACGCGGATCGCGTCCATCTCGCCGCGATGCGCCTTGCCGACCAGCGCGGTGGTCCGCTCCCAGCGGGCCAGCAGGTCCCGCGATTCCGCGAGCAGGATCTGACCGGCCTCGGTGAGCTCGACGCGGCGGCTGTCCCGGTCGAACAGCCGTGCGCCGAGGTCGTTTTCGAGCTTGCGGATGCGTTGACTCAGCGGCGGCTGGGCGATGCCGAGGCGCTCGGCGGCCCGGCCGAAATGTAATTCTTCGGCCACGGCGAGGAAATAGCGCAGCTGGCGCAGGGGGTCCACGCTGCGACGATATCGCTTTCGATATCGCCGGGCCGGGCGCGCGGTCTTGGACAGCGGGATCGGGCGTGTGCTGTGGTACCGGCATGACAGGTTTCGGACGGCGAGAATTCTTCGGGGTGACGGCGGGCGCGGCGGTGCTCGCCGGCGTAGTGGCATGTGGGGGAACGGAATCCGCGCAGCCGACGCCGGCGTCCGGTGCTTCGGGCTCAGGCCCGGTGACACTGCGGTGGTGGGGGAACAACGGATGGGAGATCCGGCTGCCCGGCGGCAAGACGGTGCTGATCGATCCGTGGCTGACCAGGTTTCATACCGGAACCTATACCGAAGCGGGCGCCGACCCGGATACTCCGATCGCCGTCGATACCGCCCTGATCGACCGTTACGTGGACAGCGGTGAGCTGCGCGCCGACCACATCCTGGTCACCCACGGGCATTACGACCACCTCACCGACGTGCCCTATCTGGCGAGGAGGACCGGCGCGACCGTGCTCGGCACCGAGACCCATCTCAACCTGATGGCCGCGCTCGGCGCGCCGGAAGACCAGCTCGCCATCGCCACCGGTGGCGAGTACCTGCGCTTCGACGGCTACACCATCCGGGTGCTGCGGTCGCTGCATTCCGCGTCCGGTGCCAGGGCCGAAGTGGCGTTCGCGGGCACTCGTCCCGGTTTCGGCGCGGGAAAACTACCGGAGCCCAGAGTGATTCGCGATCTGGTCGAAGGCGGCACGCTCGCCTACGAGGTGGCCGGCGGCGGCGTGCGCGTCCTGAACTTCGGCGGCTCCAACTACATCGAATCCGAATTGTCGGGCCTGCGCCCCGACGTCCTGCTGCTCCCCGCGGGCGGCGGCAAGATCACCGACTACGTCGCCCGCCTCCTCCAGGTCACCGGCCATCCCCGCTACGTTCTGCCCACGCACTGGGACGATTTCGACCATCCGCTCACCGCACCGGCCCGCGACTGGGGCGGTCTCGACTCCCTCCGCAAAGCGGTCGCCCAAGCCGGCCCCGGCAGCAAGTTCGTCCAGATAGACCACCTCCAGACCTTCACCGTGCCGCAGGTATGACGGGGCCGCGATCACTCGGTGCTGCGCCGCAGATCGCGGACGCTCACCGCGATCACCGCTCGGGCCAGGGCGCGTAGATCGTCGGCGATGGCATCCGGTTCGACCGCGCCTTCGAACCCTTCCAGGATCGCGCCGTCCGGCCAGCGCACCTCGTATCGGTACCAGCACCACCGTTCACTCGGGTGATAGGGCAGGTCGAGTTCCAGTCGCACGGCTATTTCCTTCAGCGCCGCCGACACTTCCGCGGCCCAACCCGCGTTCGCCACCTGCCACCACACCGGACTTTGTCGATCGCCCTCGAAGATCTCGACCCGATACGTAAACAGACTGCCCCCTCACCGAACGCGGTCAACTCGAACACCCTGCCAGACCGCGTCCCGAGCTACCGCGAAACCGGGGTCGAGCACAGCAAATTCGTTCGTACGCACTACTGTCCTACCCCCTGCGTCGACCGGATGGCCGTCCTGACTATGTGCTGACGGTGGCGAAGGTTTCGAGGTCGTAGTTCTTGGCGTACCCGTTCTCGACCCCTACCAGGAGGTCGACGATCTCGAAATATCGGTCCCAGAAGGGGGTTTCGCGGAGGGCCTCGATCAGGAGTTGGTAGGACTCGTGGTCGTCGGCCTCCCACATCCAGACGTCGGTGACGCGGGTGGAGTAGAACTCGGTGTCGAAGAAGCGGGAGCGGACGCCCTTCGTCCTTTCGTTGATGGCGGGCAGGACTTCGGTTTCGAAGGCGGTGACCCGTTGCGGAACGGTCAGCGCCAGCCACTCCGGGGTGGTCTTCACCAGCATGAACGCGGTGACGGCGGCGGTTGTACTCATGGGAATTCCCTTCTGTTGCCGCCCGATTCGGGAGTCGTCGGGTGGGCGGACAGTGACATGACCATGAGGCTAGGAATCCGACAGCACTGCGTGCCACGCAAGTTATGTAAGTCCGTTTTGCATCTCGCGCAAGCAGCTTCAACGGCGGAAAGCGGCGGCATGCTCGGCGGCCCAGGCCGAAAAGCCGAGGGCCGGGCGGCCGAGCAGTTCTTCGACGGTGTCGGTGGTGGGACCGGGGACGCGGGTGTAGTCCGCGAGCGAACCGAGCAGCCGGGCGGGGATGTCCTCGGGTAGACCCTGTGCGGTCATCGCGGCACGCACCTGTTCCGGCGGCAGTTCGAGGAACGACAGGTCGCGGCCGATGGCGTCGCCGAGCAGGCGGACTTTGTCGTACTGGGTCAACGATTGTGGACCGGTCAGCACGTAGTGGCGACCGGCGTGGTCCTCGCTCGTCAACGCGCGGACGGCGACCGCGGCGATATCGCGTTCGTGGATCGGCGAAGTGGCGGCCTTGCCGTAGGCGCCGCGCACCACGTCCCCGCCGTGCAGCTGCGGTATCCAAGCGAACGTGTTGGCGTCGAAATCGGAGCAGCGCAAGGAAGTCCACGCCAGACCCGAGGCTGCGGCGGCCGCCTCCAGCGCGCGGAATCCGGCGATGAATCGGGGTTCGCCGGCGGGGTATTCGACCGTGGCCGCCGAGACGACCACCACCCGGCGGGCGCCGTACTCGGCTGCGGTGGAAAGGATTTCGGGCGCGGTGGCGACGACCGCGCGCGAGCTGAGCAGCACCGCCTCGACGCCGCTCCACGCATCGCGGGGTATGACCGGCACCGACGGATCACCCTGCACCACAGTGATTTCCGGTGGTAGCTGCGCGGCGGTGGCGTCGCGGGTGACGGCGGTGACTTTCGCGCCGGACTCGTGCAGTTGGGTGACTACTTCCCGGCCCACCATTCCGGTGGCGCCGATGACGACGATCATGATCGACCTTCTTCGTTCCTGGTCGGCCGCTGCCGCGGCCTCCAACGGATGTCGTAAAATATGAAAGTCATATTATTTGATATGAGCTGGAGATGATATGAGTTCCGTAGTAAATGGTGGTGATCCTCGTCACCGCCGTCGGGTGACGACCAGGATCAAGGGCTCGTTGCGCGCGGTGCGCAGCCAGCTGGCCCTGCTCAACCGGCAGGTCGGGGCCCGTCTGGAACTCAAGGACATCGACTTCGACTGCCTGGACCTGATCAACGGTCACGGCCCGCTGAGCCCCAGCGCGCTCGCGAAACACGCCGGCGTGCACCCTGCCACGCTCACCGGCGTCCTGGACCGACTGGAACGAGCGGGCTGGATCGTGCGCGAACGCGCCAGCGACGACCGCCGCGCCGTCGTGGTCCGCTCCCTCCCCGACCGGCTCGGCGAGATGTACGACCTGCTGTCCGGAATGAACACCGCCGTAGACGAACTCTGCGCCGACTACACCCCGGAGCAGCTCGAACTCCTGGCCGGATTCCTCGACCGCGTCACCGCCGCCGGACGCACCGCCACCGAAGGGCTCGTCAAGAATTGACGCGCAGCTCTCGACCGGCTGGGTCCGGAACAACCACCGCAGCCGGTCTTGCCCGCGACGGGCGGATACGGGCCGTGGATCGTGCGACGATGCCGTCCTCGCCGGTTGGACACGGAGAGTGTGGCCCGTAGTTCGTATCGACGACCCAGAGCAAGTCGTCGACATGATCACAGTGGGCGAGCCGCGTCGGCGATCCGGACGCCGAGGTCGTCGAGTTCGTCGAGGACTGCGCCGGCGCCCCAGATCTGGCTGCGTTTCCGGTCGGTGAGGGGCCGTAGTACGCCGGCTTCGGCCAGGCGGTCGATCGCCGCGAAAACACTGCTGCGAGAAGCGTTTGTCAGGGCTTCCGCCTCCTCGGCGGACAGGATCGGGTGGGCAGGTAGCTGTTCGAGTAACGCGGCGGCGGCGCTGCCGGCGCGCACGCCGCCGAGCAGCTCGCGCCACTCGCGCGGGATCTCGTCGCGCAGCCGCTCGGCTGTCGTTCGCGACTGCGCCGCCGCTATCGCCGCACATCGCGCGAAATCCGAGATGAGCGGCCGCACATCACCTGTCCGGTAGAGCGTGAGCAGCTCGAAGTAGCGGTCGCGCCGGGCTACTAGTGCCGACGCGAGCGGAACCACCACCAGTGTGGTTACGCCACGCAACCGCAACACACTGTTGATGAGCGCCCGCCCGATCCGGCCGTTGCCGTCGGTGAACGGATGAATGGACTCGAACTGCGCGTGCGCGACCGCCGCTTGCGCGAGCGCCGACAGATCGCTCCGGTTGACGAACGTCTCTAGATCGGCCATGTAATCGGCCACGGTGTCCGGTGGTGGCGGAATGTAGAGCGAACCACGCGGCGAATGGTCGCTGCCACCAATCCAGTTCTGCATGTCCCTGAAGCGCCCTGCATGCCTGTGTTCGTACTTGTCGTCGGCCATGAGAATGCGGTGCGCGGCAAGGAAATTCGGTATGGTGACCCGGCGCTCTCGGGAGGCGGAGCCAATCAGCGCGTCCAGCGCATCTGTTGCGGCGGCCATCGCCACCGCCGAAGGGTTGCTCCGAATGCCGTGTAGCGCGCGAGCGTAGTCGTCGAGATCCGCGTCGATGGCTTCGATCTTCGACGACGCTACCGACTCGGTGCGCAGTAGCAGCAACCCCAACGCCTCGAGTTGGCCCCCGTGCGCCGCGTCCAACACCGCGATCTCCCGAACCGCCGCCTCCAATTCGGTCGACAGCGCAGCATCGATGTCGACTGCCTGTGTGGCGATCCTTGGTGGCAGGGACACCTCGATCTCCCGCAGCATTCGATCGTCCCGGGTGCCGCCGCGATGCGTCTGCTGCCACGCTCGCCGCTCGCGGGCGTGCGCGGGCCACTTTGTCGACACAGACGCCTCCTAACCCGGAAGAACCACGACCTTAGTCCGATTTAATCTCATAACTCGGACTAACGCAACGATAAATCCGAGTTGACCCCGGACGTGAGAGACGAGCAAGGACCGGGTTTGCGTGCACCTCGGTATGGCAGGCTGGAAGCGTGAACCAATTGGCCGCTGCAACATCTCCCTACCTGCGTCAGCATGCCGACAATCCAGTTGATTGGCGGGAATGGGATGCGGCGGCGCTGGCAGAGGCGCGGGAGCGGGATGTGCCGATCCTGTTGTCGGTGGGGTACGCGAGCTGTCACTGGTGTCATGTGATGGCGCACGAGTCGTTCGAGGATGCGGCGACGGCGGAGTTGATGAACGACAACTTCGTGTGCGTGAAGGTGGATCGGGAGGAGCGGCCCGATCTGGATGCGGTGTACATGAATGCGACGGTCGCGATGACCGGGCAGGGCGGGTGGCCGATGACGTGCTTCCTGACTCCGGCGGGGGAGCCGTTCTACTGCGGGACGTACTACCCGAAGGTGCCGCGCGGCGGGATGCCGTCGTTCACGCAGTTGCTCACCGCGATCACGGATACCTGGCAGCACCGGCGCGATGAGGTCGATCAAGCTTCGGCGCAGGTGACCGAGGCGTTGCAGGCGCAAGCCGCGGGACTGCCGGATTCGGAGTTCACGATCGTGCCGGAACTGCTCGACCATGCGGTGGCGGCGGCGCTGCGGGACGAGGACCCGAAGAACGGCGGATTCGGTGGGGCGCCGAAGTTTCCGCCGTCGGCGCTGCTGGAAGGACTGCTGCGCAGCTGGGAGCGAACGGGCGACCCGGCGGTGCACGCGGTGGTCGTTCGTACCGCAGACGCGATGGCGCGGGGCGGCATCTACGACCAGCTGCGTGGTGGGTTCGCCAGGTATTCGGTCGATGCCGCCTGGGTGATCCCGCATTTCGAGAAGATGCTGTACGACAATGCGCAATTACTGCGTGCCTACGCGCATTTGGCGCGCCGGGAGCCGCCGGAATCACTGGCGCACCGGGTCACCCGGGAGACGGTCCAGTTCCTGCTCGACGATCTCGGCACCGAGCACGGGGGTTTCGCCTCCGCGCTGGACGCGGACACGCACGTGGAACCTGGAAAGCCCGGCGTGGAGGGTGCCACCTATGTCTGGACGCCCGCCGAACTGATCGGCGAACTCGGCCCCGACGACGGTGCTTGGGCCGCCGCCTTTTTCGGAGTGTCCACGGCGGGGAACTTCGAGCAGGGCACCTCGGTGCTCACCCGCTACACCGAACCCGAAGCGGCGGAACACGATCGGCTCGACCGGGTCCGCGCGACCCTGCGCAAGGTCCGCAACGGACGCCCGCAGCCGGACCGCGACGACAAGGTGGTCACCGCGTGGAACGGCATGGCGATCACGGCACTGGCCGAAGCGGGTGCCGCGTTCGGCGCGGGCGAATGGGTGGCGGCCGCCGCTCGCTGCGCCCGATTCCTGTTGTCCGAGCACGTGATAGACGGACGGGTGCGCCGAGCGTCGTTGCACGGTGTGGCGGGTGCGTCGCCCGGCGTGCTCGAGGATTACGCGTGGTTGGTGACCGGCCTGCTCGCGTTGCATCAGGCCACCGGCGAGCTGGAGTGGCTCCGGCACGCGCAACGCTTGCTGGACACCGCGATTCAGCATTTCGCCGATCCCGCGACCCCGGGCAGCTGGTTCGATACCGCCGACGATGCGGAAACCCTGGTCACCCGCCCGCGTGACCCGATCGACGGCGCGACCCCGGCCGGCGCTTCGTCGCTCGCCGAAGCCCTGCTCACGGCCGCCGCCACCAGCGAACCCGACCTGGCCATCCCGTACCGCGAACTGGCCGAGCAGACGCTGCAGCGCGGCGCGGTCGTGCTGGCGCGCGCCCCCCGCTCGGCAGGACAATGGCTCACGGTCGCCGAGGCCGCGCTCCAAGGCCCCCTGCAAGTCGCCATCGCCGCCGAATCACCCAGCGCTCCAAAGGAATTACTGGCCGCCGCGCGCGCCGCGGCCCCGGGCGGAGCAATCATCCTCGCCGCCGCCCCGGACGCGGTCCCACTCCTCGCCGACCGCTCTCTCCTCAACGGCGAACCCGCCGCCTACGTATGCCGCGGCTCGGTCTGCGACCTCCCGGTAGGCACCGCAGACGAACTACGCGCCGCTCTCCACCTGAAGTAGCGGTCGGGGCGCGCGTTCGTTGTCCGCGCGGTCATAAGCGAGTGTCTCGGTGGCGGCCGAGACGACGAGTTGAGCGGTGCGATTCGCGCGTAGTCGGTGTCTTGATACTCGATCAGCACACGCCGGCAGCGGTGCCGGTAGGGATTTTGCGCATCCGGCCGCCCGCTCGACTACGCGCATCCCGCCGCCCGGCGTGTACTGGACCGTTGATCACCAGGTAATGGGTGGTGTTGCGCTCTCGGCCGATGCCCTGGTGATCGGCTGACCCACTCGAACCCGCCGGGTCACTCGGGTTCGGCTGTGGCGGTGCGGGCTTCGGCTGCGGGGCTGCGCTTGATGAGCGGGTCGGCGATGGTGCTGCCGTCGATCACGGGTTCGGCGCTGCCGCCGGTGGCGACCGGGCTCGGGCGGGTGCCGGTGCGCCGGTCGTTGTCGGTCCAGCAGGCGGTCGGGGTGTGCATACCGCGCAGCAGGATTGTTTCGTAGTGCACCCATTTGGTGCGTTCGTGCGAGGCCGCGGCCGCGATGACCGCGCCGCTCACCAGGATTCGGCGCGGCGCCTCTTTGGCTTCGGTGGTGAGGCGTGCGGCCTCGTTGACCGCATCGCCGATGACGGTGAACTCCAGTCGGGTGTCGGAGCCGACGTTGCCCGCGAAGACCGGTCCGCGCGCCACGCCGATGCCGATATCGAGTTCTCCCGCGGCGAGTACCTCGTCCCGGATCCGGCGGGCGGCGCGCAGCGCGGGGGTCGCGTTGTCGCGCAGCTCGATCGGGGCGCCGAAGATACACAGCGCCGCATCACCTTCGAACTTGTTGACCAGTCCGTTGTTCTCTTCGGTGGCCGCGACCACGGTGGCGAGCAGCCGGTTCAGTTTGGCCACGAACTCTTCCGGGGGCAGTCCGGTGGACAGCTCGACCGAGCCGGTCACGTCGACGAACAGCGCGGTCACCTCGCGCACGTCACCGGTCAGGTCGACACCGCCGGCCAGTGCGCGTTCGGCCACTTCGTTGCCGACATGCCTGCCGAACAGGTCACGCATCCGCTGTCGCTCGGACAGATTCGCGGCGAGTTCGTTGACCGAGTTCTCCAGCCGCCCGATCTCGCTGGTGCTGCCGACCGGAACCCGCACGCCGAGATCGCCTTTGGTGATCCGGTCCAGCGCCCGGCGCAGCGTGCGCATCGGCGAGGCGACGGCGCGGGCCAGAAAGGCGGTGGCGATCGCGCCGACGGTCAGGCCGACGATGGAGAGGTAGATGGCGGTGCGGATGCGGTCGGTCGGGGCGGCGGCCGGGTTGGCCAGCACCACGATCAGCATCAGCAGCGGCAGCGCGCCGGCCACCGCCCAGCTCACCACCACCCGGACCAGCACGCTCGAACTCCAGTGCATGGTCGGCCCGAGCACCGCGGCGACCACCGGAATGGTCGGCCGGATCAACCGGTCCACGATGAGGAAGGTGAGCCCGACCGATTCGGCGCCGCCGAGCGTGAACAGCGCGGCCATCACGGCGGGATCGTTGTCGGGTGCGAGGTTCATCAGCGTGATCGTGGCGACGATCACGCCGGTGATCCACACCGCGAAGGCGCGGGTGGTGATGATGATCGGCAGCCGAAGCACCTGTCGCGCTTCGTCCTCGGTCGGTTTGCGGCCCTGGTCGAGCCAGCCGAAGTGGGACGAGCGGTCGCGCACCGCGAGCGCGACGCCGGCCACGAAACCGACGGTCGGGTAGATGCCCGCCAGGATGACGGATCGGAGCCAGTTGTCGCCGAGCATGCTGAGCGACCCGCTGAGCCACAGCTCGGTGACGATCACCCCGAGACCGCTGAGGTTGGCGGCGATCACCACCGCAGCCAGCCCGGCGCGTGCCGTCAGCGCCCAGATGACCAGCCGCGCGATCATGCCGTGCACCTCGTTTCCGCTCCGCTGTGCCATCGCTGCGCCGCCATTGTCGTTCCGATGTCGCTGCCGACTTTATTGCCGAATCGGTGAAAACCAGGCATTCTGCCGGTGCGCCCGGCTGATTGTGCAGGTCAGCGCAGTACGACCAGCCAGACCGCGATGTAGTGCGTCAGCGCGGCGAGCACCGTCGCGGCGTGGAAGAACTCGTGATGGCCGAAGACGGCCGGCCACGGGTTGGGCCATTTGGTGGCGTAGAGGATCGCGCCGCCGCTGTAGAGCAGGCCGCCGATGAGCAGCAGGATCAGCGGTGCGATACCGATATTGGTGTTCAGCTGGCCCGCGACCGGCACGATCGCCCAGCCGAGCAGCAGGTAGAGCGGCACGCCCACCCAGCGGGGCGCGGTGGGCCACAACAGTTTCAGCGCGACGCCGGCCAGGGCCCCCGCCCACACCACGGCCAGCAGCGTCTGTCCGGTGCGGCCGGGCAGGCCGAGCAGCGCGAACGGTGTGTAGCTGCCCGCGATGAACAGGAAGATCATCGAGTGGTCCGCGCGCTTCATCCGGATCCGGGCCTGCGTGGTGGGCCAGGTGATCCGGTGATAGATCGCGCTGATGCCGAACAAGCCGCAGACGGTCAGTCCGTAGACCAGGGTGGACCAGCCCGCGGTCGCCGAGAGGGTGGCCGCCTTCGCGATCAGCACGATCGCCGCGATGGCCGCGATGCCGACCGCCCAGGTGTGGATCCAGCCGCGCATCCGGGGTTTGATCAGCGCCTCGGCGAGTGCCTCGGGCGCCGATCCCGCGACCACGCCGGAGTCGGTGGCACCGACGGATTCGGACACGAGCTACCTCCTGGTTGAACTCACCGGTAACCTACGGAACCGTAGGTTACCGCCCCTTCGTCACTGTACCGGGATGTGCGGTGGCTGACAGGATCCTGTCCGTGGGGCGTAGGGTGGCCCGCGTGGAGCTTCCGGTTCAGGTGCGGGGTTTGCCGTATCGCATCTACGAGGCCCGGCTGACCAAGCAGCTGGCCGGCAAACAACATCCCCGCCACGTCGCGGTGATGTGCGATGGTAATCGGCGCTGGGCCCGGGAGAACGGTTTCGCCGATGTGAGCCACGGCCACCGCGTCGGCGCGGTGAAGATCGCCGAGCTCGTCGGCTGGTGTCAGGCCGAGGGCATCGAGATGGTCACCGTCTACCTGCTCTCCACCGAGAACCTGCAGCGCGATCCCGATGAGCTCGAGACACTGTTCGAGGTGATCACCGACGTCGTCGAGGAACTGTCGGCGCCGGAACAGAATTGGAGCGTGCGCGTCGTCGGCTCGCTCGACGGATTCCCCGAGCTGATCGCCAAGCGCATCCGCACCGCCGCCGAGCGCACCGAGGACCGCAACGGGGTGCACGTCAACGTGGCCATCGGCTACGGCGGCCGACAGGAGATCACCGACGCGGTGCGCTCGCTGGTCCGCCAGGAGATCGCGGCGGGGGAGACCGGCGAGGATCTGGTGCAGTCGATCACGGTGAACGCGATCGGCCAGCACCTCTACACCTCGGGCCAGCCCGATCCGGATCTGGTCATCCGCACCTCCGGTGAGCAGCGTCTGTCCGGTTTTCTGCTGTGGCAGAGCGCATACTCGGAGATATGGTTCACCGAGGCGTACTGGCCGGAGTTCCGGCGTGTGGACTTCCTGCGGGCGCTGCGCGACTACGCGGCCAGACACCGCAGATTCGGCATCTAGTCGGGCGCGCACGGGCGCTCGCGCCGGTGGGGAGGGCGTCGTGCGCGAGGTAGACAGCCCCAACGGTGCGCCGGTCGCGGCCGCCGGGCCGTACATCGGTTACGAGGAGTTCGGCAGGCGCTTCTTCGAGTACGCCGCCTCCGAGCAGCGTATTCTCGGTGCCTTCGACCAATTGACCGGTGCGGCATTCGATTTCGGCCCGATCGGGGTCGGCCCGGCGAAGCTGGCCAAGGCGAGCGCGCAGGTGCAACTCGGGCAGGCGCAGGTGCGCCGCGAGGTCGAGGACGTGATCTCGTTCCAGCTGAAGATCCCGCTCAGCGTGGACATGCTCATCGATCTGGCCCTGGACCGGCATCGGTTCGAGGTCGACGGCAACATCCATCTGCACCTGACCGTGCGCGCGGCCGAGCCGCTGCGGGTGATCATCGACATCGCGACGCCGCGCTCCAGCGATGTCCGGATCAATGTCGCCACCGACACCATGCGCGGGCAGCTGCTGCGCATCCTCGCCAGCGTCGATCAAGAGATCCGGCGTTTCATCGCGCGCTATATCGCCAAGGAGATCGACAAACCGCACATTGCCGCGGCCCGCGATATCAATGTGGCCAAACGTCTCGACGAGGCGTGGAAATTGTAAGCGGGATCACAATTTACGCAGTCGCAGCCGATTGATGGCGTGGTCGGCGTCCTTGCGCAACACGAGTGTCGCGCGCGGCCGGGTGGGCAGAATGTTCTCCACCAGATTCGGCCGGTTGGTGTTGTTCCAGATCTCCTCCGCGGCGTGCGTCGCCTGGTCGTCGGTGAATCCGGCGTAGTGGTGGAAATGCGCGTTCGGGTTCGCGAACGCGGTCTGGCGCAGGGTGAGAAACCTTTGTACGTACCACTTCTCGATGTCCTCGATGCGGGCGTCGACATAAATCGAGAAGTCGAACAGGTCCGAGACCATCAGCCGCGGACCGGTCTGCAGCACGTTCAGGCCCTCCACGATCAGGATGTCGGGCTGGCGCACACAGTGGAACTTGTCCGGCACGATGTCGTAGGAGATGTGCGAGTACACCGGCGCGCACACCTCGGCCGCACCGGATTTCACCTCGGTGACGAATCGCAGCAGCTTGCGGCGGTCGTAGCTTTCCGGAAAACCCTTGCGGTGCATGATGCCGCGCCGGGTGAGTTCCGCGGTGGGGTAGAGGAATCCGTCGGTGGTGACCAGGTCCACCCGGGGATGGTGATCCCAGCGGGCCAGCAGTGCCTGCAGCACGCGGGCGGTGGTCGATTTGCCGACCGCGACGCTACCGGCGACGCCGATCACGAACGGCACCTGCCGATCGGGATGGGTCTCGCCGAGGAAGGTGGCAGTCGCGGCGAACAAGCGCTGCCGCGCGGCCACCTGGAGGTGGATGAGTCGAGCGAGCGGCAGATAGACCTCGGCTACTTCTTCGAGGTCGATCTGTTCGCCGAGACCGCGCAGGCCCCTCAGTTCTTCCTCGGTGAGCACCAGGGGAGTCGACTTACGCAGAGTTCGCCACTGTTTCCGGTCGAATTCCACATACGGACTCGGCTCGCTCATTCGTGCCACTTACCCGACGCTCCACTTCGGCAAACACGCACACATACCGTGCCGGCTCAGTGAGATTCGGTCTAGCTTTCGCCGCATAGCCGAATTCTGCTCTGCGCCGGTAGCGCCGGAAAAGCGGGGTACCGGTACCGGTTGGTAACCGGGGTGTCATTGTGCCGCGCGCCGCACCCGGCGGAGGGCTAATGTCGGTCGGATGGAAGCGCATCCACTCGTGACCGAGTACCTGCGGCTCGGCTTGGCATTCGACCGTTTGGAAGAGGGGTTCGTCGACGCGTACACCGGCGATCCGGCATTGCGGCGCGCCGTGGCGAACGGTCCCGCACCGGAGCCGCGACAGCTGGCGCAGCGGGCCGCGGCACTGCGCGCCGAGCTGCCCGACGCCGGGCTGACGGCCGAGCGCACCGAGTTCCTGGATGTGCACCTGCGCGCGCTGGAATGCTCCGGGCGTAAGTTCGCCGGCGACGACATCGGTTTCGTCGACGAGGTGCGCGCCTACTTCGACGTCGACATCGCCCCCGCCGACGTCGAGGAGTACCGGGACGCGCACCGGCAGATGGACGAGGTTCTGGTGGGCGACGGCCCGCTCGCCGAACGGGTGGCCGCGCACCGCAAGGCCGACGAGATCCCGCCGGAGCGGCTGTCGGCCTGCGTCGAGGCGTTCTCCGGCGCGCTGCGCGAGTTGGTCCGCGCCCGCTACCCGCTGCCCGACTACGAGCACGTCACGTATGAGGTGGTGGGCGACAAGCCGTGGTCCGGGTTCAACTACTACCTCGGCAATTTCCACTCGCGCGTGGCGATCAACTCCGATCTCAAACAGCACATGACGCACCTGCCGCTGTTGATCGCGCACGAGTCCTACCCCGGCCACCACACCGAGCACTGCCGCAAGGAGGCCGGCCTGGTCGCCGCAGGTCAGGCCGAGCAGACGCTGTTCCTGGTGAACACGCCGCAGTGCCTGATGGCCGAGGGGCTGGCCGACCTGGCGCTGCGCTCCCTGGTCGGGCCCGGCTGGGGCAAGTGGGCGCAGGAGATCTACGCCGACCTCGGCCTGCGCTTCGACGGTGAACGGGCGGAACGTCTTTCGGACGCTTCCGCGAAACTCGTCAGTGTCCGTCAAGACGCGGCGCTGCTGCTGCACGACCGGCATCGCCCCCAGGACGAGGTGGCCGAGTTCTTGCAGACCTGGAGTCTGGTCACCCCCGAGCGCGCCCGGCAATCGCTGCGCTTCCTCTCGTCCCCGCTCTGGCGCGCCTACATCTCCACCTACGTCGAGGGATATCGCCTGCTCGGCGACTGGCTGGATCGAGCGGCCGACGCCGAGGAGCGCTCGGATCGTTTCCGTCGCCTGCTCGACGAGCCGCTCACGCCGGGCGCGATCCGCCGCGGCTGAGGTCGGCCCGCGTACCGGGGCCGAACGCGAATTCGCACCCGCCGCCGGGCAGTGGCAGCGGGTGCGAATCGCGGCAGCGCCGGCTATGCGGCGGCCGTGTGCGTCCTACTGGATGACTCCGCAGTTCACCCCGGCGGAGAGGGTGCACATCATGAAGGCGAGCTGGCGGAGCAGCCCTTCGAGGGGGTTGGACGGAACTGCGACGAAGGCGAGCATGCTGACTCCTCGACGGGTGGACTGTGCACCCGGTTAACCGATCGAAAATGGTTGTTTCGTTACATTCCGAGTGACCCGAAATGTTGCGCCCCAAGGGATTGGGGCTGCGGCGAGAATACCGGGTGCGTAGATCGGCGCTACGTCGCGAGGGGGTGCGGTGCCGAGATCATTCGTCGAGGGGTTCAGGCGGGCGTAAAGGTGATACGCACCGAGATCGGGTCGCTTTCCAGCGCTTTCATGGTCCACTCCGCGGCGGATTCGGGAATGCGGCCGGTGGCGAAGCTGCGCGCGCGGGCGACCACATCGTCGTCGGGGACGAACGCGGCGGTGCCGGTGTACCAGCGTTTGCCCTGGCGCAGGCGGACTTTGGGGTCGGCGACGATATTGCGGGCCCAGCCCGAGCGGCGGCCGTGCTGGGAGATGAGCCAGGCGCCGTCCGGATCGATCGAGACGGTCACCGGGACCCGGCGCGGCTGACCGGATTTCGCGCCGGTGGTCTCCAGTTCGGCGAGCAGCGCGGACCGGATGCCGACGCGGTCGAGCAGGCCGACGGCGGGATTGGCGAAGTAGCGGCCGAAAAACCGTTCGCGGCGAAACTTTCGGACTGCTGCGCTCGGGCTGCGTTCACGCATAGCGGTTCTCCTCGTTTTCGTTGGGCTTCAGCGGTTTCCGCGGAAGATGGCGCAGGTGGTGGTGGCGTGCGCGACCAGGCGGCCCTGCTCGTCGACGACGCGGCCCTCGGCGGTCGCCGTGCTGCGGCCGACGTGAATGGTGGTGCCGGTGGCGGTGATGCGCTGTCCGTCGGTCGGCACCGCGCGGATGTAGTTCACCTTCAGCTCCAGCGTCGTGTACCCGACGCCCGCCTCCAGCGTGCTGTGCACCGCGCAGCCCATCACCGAGTCCAGCAGCGTCGCGCAGATGCCGCCGTGCGTGGTGCCGAGCGGGTTGGCGAAATCGGGCCTGGTCCGCACCGCGAAGACCACCTTGCCCTGTTCGATCAGGTCCACCTCCATGCCGAGCAGGTCGCCGATGAACGGCGGGCGATCCGGCGTCGTCATCGCGGTCCGGAGCAGTTCCAGACCGGACAGCTGTGCGAGGTCGAGGGTGGTTTCCGACATCGATCCACTCCTTTCGGTGAACCGATCGGTCCACATCTGTCATGATTGGAGCATGGACCGATCGGTTCACGCAACTATGTCCCGGAAGGAGCCCTGATGACCGGCCCCCGCGCTCGCTTGATCGAGAGCGCGATCCAACTGGTCTGCGAGCAAGGCGTGCACGCGGCCGGACTCGCCGCGCTGCTCGACCGCGGCAAAGCCTCACGCAACTCGCTCTACCAGCACTTTCCCGAAGGCAAGAGCGAGCTGGTGGCCACCGCGACCACGGTCGCGGGCGAGCGCCTCGCCGCGGTGATCGAGAAGATCACCGCATCCCGTCCCGCACGGCAGTGGCTGGACGCCTTGATCGGCTGGTGGGTCACCGCCCTGGAAACGAGTTCGTTCCGCACCGGGTGCCCGATCGTGGGCGCCGCGCTCGCCGAATCCGAACCCGGGGTGCAGGCCGCGGCCGGCGCGGCCTTCGCCGACTGGCACGAAAAGCTCGGCAGCGCAATGAAAACCGCGGGTCTACCCGCCGAAGAAAGCGCGTCGCTGGCCAGCTTCGTGTTCAGCGCGATGGAGGGCGCCATCGTCCAGGCCCGCGCGATGAAGTCCACCCAGCCGTTGCTCGACGCGCAAAAACATCTCGACGTCCTGCTGGATCACTACCTCGGCGCGGCGAAATAGCGAGCTCACGATGGCTGAGCGCACCGGTATCCCGGTGCGCAGAGGCGACACCGGCGCGACTGTGGCCGGTTGGTGACGTGCGGCGAACCCCCTGCTGATGGGCGCAAAGGCGGCCCATAGACTGAGGCGGTGACGCAGACGACGGCCTCGGTCAATACTCAATCTCTCGGTGAGCTCGACCCGGAGCTCGCCGCCGCGATGGCGGGGGAACTCGCCCGCGAGCGCGACACCCTCGAAATGATCGCCTCGGAGAATTTCGTGCCGCGCGCGGTGCTGCAGGCGCAGGGCAGCGTGCTGACGAACAAGTACGCCGAGGGCTACCCGGGCCGTCGCTACTACGGTGGCTGCGAGCACGTCGATGTCGTCGAGACCCTCGCCCGCGACCGCGCCAAGGAACTGTTCGGCGCCGAATTCGCCAATGTGCAGCCGCATTCCGGCGCGCAGGCGAACGCCGCGGTGCTGATGGCGCTGATGGATCCGGGCGACAAGCTGCTCGGCCTCGACCTCGCGCACGGCGGTCACCTGACCCACGGCATGCGGCTCAACTTCTCCGGCAAGCTCTACGAGACGCACTTCTACGGGGTCAGCAAGGAAGACCACCGCATCGACATGGACGAGGTGCGCAAGATCGCGCTCGAGGCTCGTCCGAAGGTGATCGTCGCGGGTTGGTCGGCCTACCCGCGCCAGCAGGACTTCGCCGCGTTCCGCGCGATCGCCGACGAGGTCGGCGCGTACCTGTGGGTGGACATGGCGCACTTCGCCGGTCTGGTCGCGGCGGGCCTGCATCCCTCGCCGGTGCCGCACGCGCACGTCGTGTCGTCCACCGTGCACAAGACCCTCGGCGGCCCGCGTTCCGGCCTCATCCTGGCCAAGCAGGACTTCGCCAAGAAGCTCAACAGCGCGGTGTTCCCCGGCCAGCAGGGCGGCCCGCTCATGCACGCCATCGCCGCGAAGGCCGTCGCTTTCAAGATCGCGGCCGGCGGTGAGTTCAAGGAGCGCCAGGAGCGCACCCTGTCCGGCGCGAAGATCCTCGCCGACCGCCTGACCGCGGCCGATGTCCAGGGTAAGGGCGTCAGCGTGCTCACCGGCGGTACCGACGTGCACCTGGTGCTCGTCGACCTGCGCAACTCCGAGCTCGACGGTCAGCAGGGCGAGGATCTGCTGCACGAGATCGGAATCACGGTGAACCGCAACGCCGTTCCGTTCGACCCGCGCCCGCCGATGGTCACCTCGGGCCTGCGCATCGGCACCGCGGCGCTGGCCACCCGCGGCTTCGGCGACACCGAGTTCACCGAGGTCGCCGACATCATCGCCGGCGCCCTCGCCGGCACCTCGGACGTAGACACCCTGCGCGGCCGCGTCACCAAGCTCGCCCAGAGCGTCCCGCTGTACGACGGCCTGGAGGACTGGCGCCTGCTCGGCTGAGTGCCACCGGCTTCGTCGACGGGCTCGCACCTCCGGTTATCGGAGATGCGAGCCCGTCTTCGTGGGGTGGGAGTGCACCTCAGCTGCCCGGCATCTCGATTCCTTTGGCCGCGGCGAGGGCGGCGAGCTTCTCCATCTCGTCGATGGCCACGGCCAGATGGACGTGCAACCGGCCGTCGTCGTCGCGGCGGAGCAGGTATTCGTAGTCGCTGTCGGTCATTTCCGTGCCGTCACCGTCATAGAAATGCCAGCGGACCCGGATTCGGGTGACGCGGGCGGTGAGGTCGGCCTGTTCGAGCAGCGTGTGGCCGACGGAGGCGAGACCGAGCGCCTGATAGAACGGGTAGGACTGCTTCAGTCCCTCGGCCATGTCGGCGGTGCTGGACAGGGCGCCGACGAACGCGTCACTGACGATCATGCCCGGCTCGCCCCACAGCGCCACCGAACGCTCGGCATCGAAGGTGCTCAATCCGGTTCGATATTCGACCAGAAACGACTCGATCTCATCCCGAGTGGTAGTCATATCGGCGAGTTACCCACGCACGGTGCTGCCAATACCTCTCATCCCGTTTCCATACGCACCCTGGCCCGGGCGATCGCGTCATCGAGGTAGCGCCGGATATCGGCGCTGGTGCCGGGCCGGATCATCAGTGCGCGATTGGCCGGGACCTCGTAGTAGCGGCCGTCGGTCGTGTCGATCCAGCGTAGGCGGCCGGTGCGCAGCGGTTCGGCGTTGCGCGGGCCGAGCAGCACCGAGGCCATCCCCCGGGTGGTGCAGCTCTGCCGCCAGAACCGTCGATACTTCTCCTTCACTTCGCTGGCGGGCGCGCTGCCGAACAGGTCGGGCCGATCATCGTTGAGGTCGTCCAGCAGGAAACTCTTCTCACCCGTGCTGCCCGCGCCCGCGTCCGGGAGCATGCGCACCAGTTCGCTCGCGAGCTGGTCGGCGCGACACCGCCGCAACTGCACCCGGCCCCCGTCGGGGGCCTGCTCTTGCCGCGCGATCACGCCGACGCCGCTGCGGGTCGCGCAGCCGATCGCACGCAGCTCGACGCCGTCGCGAGTGTTGTCGCAACCGAGCAGCTCGATCCGCCAATCGGGCCGGGCGAGGGCGGTGATGGTGCGCGACAGCGGGATTCGCTCCTCCTTGGCCAGTTCTTCCCGGAATTGTTGCTGGTAGAGCTGGTATTCGTGCAGGCCGGGGAACCGGCTGGTGAAGCGGAACGGAAAGGGCAGGCGGTCGAGGCCGGTACCGAACCAGGCCGCCGCGAACTGCTCTGCCGACAGCGACCACTGCGACGTCATTCGACCCCGATCACCGGCGGCACCGTGGGCTTCACCTCGCCGAGCAGTTCCTTCGCGTGCTCCTCGGTCCGCAGATAGCCGGGTGCCTTGTGTTCGTCGTCGTCCTCGCCGCGGGCGCGGACACCCGGCGGGATCATGCCGGAATACCCTGCGACACCGGCAGTTCCGGCGCGCATCGGGGCGGCGGCCGGCTGTGTGCCGGTCGCGCCCGGCGTCGTCGCGGGTGCGGCGGGCCGTGATGTGCCCGGTTCGTTGACGGGGCTCGCCACACCGCTCGGACGATCGAATGTCGGCGTGCTCGGCCGGTTCGGTGTCCCGTTGACCGCGGCGGAGGTGACCGTCGACGGATTCGGCGGGGCGCTCGGCAGCGTCGAAGCCGGTACCACCGTCGGGATGGTGCTGAACGGGCTGGCCATGGTTGTGGTCGGTTTCGCGGTGGTAGCCGCCGGGGTCGTCGCGGTGTCGGTGGGCTGGCCGTGCGAAGCCGCCTGCGTGGCAGCGGGTTCCGTACTCGGCTGCTCTTCGCCGGAACCCGGCTCGGTCGGCTGCTCGGTTCGGCCGGTGTCGGCATCGCCGCTGTTCTCCGACGAAGTCCCGGAACCGGTTGTGCTGGATCCGGTATCGCCGTCGGTGGTTTCGGCCGGGCCGGTACCGGTGTCGCTGCCCGTCCCGGTGCCGGGACTCGGTAGTGGTGCGGAAACCGGGTTGATGGGTGGCGGCAACGTCGGAATGGCGGGGGCGGTGGTGCCGTACGGCTGGATGTAGTGCGTGGTCATATCGTCACGGGCCTGTTCCTCGCCCGCGTTGCGCAGTTCCGGTCCGCGCGGATTCGTCGACGTGTCCACCACCGGGGGCACCGACGCCTTGAATTTTGACGCCGCACCGGAGGCCTGCGACAGCGGCGTGCTCTGCGCGTGCAACGACTCCCCGAATTCGCCGACCCGCGTCGCGTAGTCGCGGATACCGCGGACCGCCTGCTCGGCCGCCGCACCCTCCCAATGCTGTTCGACCGCCTTCTTGATCGCGGCCTCGAACTGGTGACCGGCGTTCGTCACCGCGGTAGCCATCTTCGACCAGGCGTCGACCGCGCTGTTCACCCCGTCCGGGTTCATCTCCTCGGCCGCCTGCTTGATCTCGGCGTGGGTAAAGCTTTGCGCGTTCTCGGGATTGGTGATCGCGCGGCCGTCGGTCTGTTTCATGATCGCTCCCCCGTAGGGTTGTTCAGCTGCCCGCCGGCAGCAATGGTGCGACTGATTGGGCGATTTCGGTGGCGTTGTCGCAGGGTGGCAGTTTGCGCGGATGCTTGCCGGTCGGATCGTCGACGAGCACGTAGAGCGAGCCGCTCGTCATCTCCACGTTGACCGTGCAGCCGCCAGGCACATCGGGCCTGGCCTCGTATCGCAGCGCCTTACGTCCGGCGACCGAGATATCCGCGGCCGCCGGAAACTTCTGCCGTACCTGATCGAGCGTGCCGTTGGTGGTCTCGATGGTGAAGCCGTAACCGGCCTTGGCAACGTAGCGGCAGCCCTTCCACGTGATGCCGGACGCCGTGTTCTGTTTCGGCGACGGTGGCAGCGCATCCCACTGGCGTTCGCTGAGGAACTGCGGCGTCAGGGATGTGCACGGATCAAAGGTGGTCTGCGCGGTCTGCTGGTCGGTAACGGGTACCCCCGATGTGGTGGCGGGGGCGGCCGTCCGGCCTTCGCCGTCGCATCCGGCGAGCAGGATCGCCAGGATCGGCACGGCCACGAAAACAATTGGTGGGAAACGGTTCCCACGCGTGCCGAGCTTCATACGCGCAGCTCCCGTAACTTGGCCGCGAAGTCGGCATCGGTGCGCGCGTAGGTCTCGCACATCGCTTGGAACATGGACCGGATGTCCTCGGCGACGGTGATGTAGTCGTTCACCGTGTCGTAGGCGTTGTTGGGACCGCCGAATGCCTTCTCCCGGAACAGCTGTACGAGCTCGACCGCCGACGACAGGCGTGGGTTCGCCTCGCCGAGCCCCCACGCGGCCTTCTCGCTGAGTTCACGCGCGTCGCCGCGCAGGCCGGTGAGCTGGCTGATCAGCTCCTGACACGCCTTGTCCATCTCGACGAACCCCTGCGGATCCATCCGCACCTGCAACGCCCCGGATTTCGCATCCTCGATGTACCCCGGAAACGGGCTGTCCACCATCACCGTCCCCTTTCGTCAGTGCCTCTGACCCTATAGACGCGCCTCGCCCCGCATCGGTTCCATCGAAACACAGCCGATTCACCGCTGTCTGCGGATCGGGAATGGACCGGCACGTACCGGTCGGCCTGGAACCGCCGGTGGGTGCCGATCCGATGCGCGCCAAATGGTTTCAGTTGATCTCGGCGGCGGCGACGAGGGTGGGGTAGTCCCGCAGGTCGATGTCGTTGGCGACCTTCTCGGTGTACTTCATCATCACGATGAACAGTCGTGAGTTGAAGAACCAGTTGCGCAGTTTTATGCCGAGTGCGGTCTTCGGCGCGAGGAACCGCCCCGCGTTGCTGTTGCCCGCGATCTTGGCGTAGCCCCGCATGATCTCGTCGTAGCGGGCGAAGGCCACTTCGTAATCGCCACCGGCGACGGCGAGTTCGCCCGCGAGCACGTACGCGCCGACCACGGCGAGCCCGGTTCCGAAGCCGCCCAGGGTGTTTCCGTAGCCCGCATCGCCGATCAAGGCGACCCGTCCCTTGGTGTAGTGGCCGTTCAGGCGCACCAGGCTGAGGGTGTCGAGGTAGAAGTCGTCGAAGTCCCGCATTTCGCCGAGCATCCGCGGTACTTCCCAGCCGACGTCCGCGAACGCCTGCTCGACGATGCGGCGCTGGGCCGCGGTGTCGTCGCGCGCGTAGTCGAGTTCGGGGGAGGCGAACACATACATCTGTTGCGCTTTCGCGCCGCCGCTGATCGCGAGCTTGCCGGGGACGTTGTGCCCGTGACCGATCGCGCGTTCGCGCGACCCGCCGCGCTCGCCGCGCCACGGACTCGCGCCTGCGATGCAGTAGTAGTAACCCAGGTACTCGACGAGATCGCGCTCCGGCCCGAACGCGAGTCTGCGTACCCGGGAGTGGATTCCGTCGGCGCCGAAGACGAGGTCGAAGGTGCGCGCGGGGGCGTGCTCGAATTCGACGTGCACGCCGTCGGCCAGCTCGGTGAGCGCGCTGACGGAGTCGCCGAACAGGTAGGTGCAGCGGTCGGCGGTGCGCTGGTACATGACCTCGGCCAGGTCGCCGCGCAGGATCTCCAGTTCGCCGCCGGTGAAGTCGCCGGACAGCACGGAGAGCCGCTTGCCGTCGGCGTCGACGAGCACGGTGTCGGTGGTCCCGGTCCGGCGTTCCCGGATGTCGTCGAGGATGCCCATCCGCTCCAGGACGGTGAAGTGGGTGTGCCCTTTGAAGTCGATGGCCTGGCCGCCCGGCCGCAGCGCCGGGGCGCGTTCGACCACGGTGACGTCGAAACCGTACCGGTGCAGCCAGTAGGCGAGGGCGGGCCCGGCGATGCTCGCGCCGGAAATGAGAACGGTCTTGTTGCGCATGGTGGGCTCCTGAGATCCAGATCTGTGTCCGATGGATTCTGTTTCCGACGGACGCAGATTAGCGTATGGTAGACACAGTTTTGAAGTCAAGACGTACTCCGGAAGGATGTGGCCATGCCGGCGCCGACCACCGTCGAACTGCTCTGGGGTATCCAGCAGCGGCCCAAGCGCGGGCCGAAACCCGCCCTCACGCTGTCGGGGATCGTGGCCGAGGCGATCGCGCTCGCCGACGCCGAAGGGCTGGCGAACCTGTCCATGCAGCGGCTCGCGGAGCGGCTCGGGTTCACGAAGATGTCGCTGTACCGGTATGTGCCGGGCAAGGAGCAGCTGACCGCGCTGATGTTGGAGGACGCCATCGGCGCACCGCCGGAAATCACTGCGGTGCAGCGCGATTCGAGCGAAGAGCCGTGGCGGGCCGCGCTGTGCGAGTGGGCCGAGACGTTGTTCGAGCGCTACCGTGCCCATCCGTGGGGGATCGAGCTGACCGTGGGGGTGCGGCCGATGGGGCCCAACGAGATGGGATGGATGGAGGCCGCGCTGGGTGCGCTCGCCGGGACGCGGCTGACGGCACCGGAGCGCCTGGACTCCATCGTGTTGCTGTCGGGACACGTGCGCAGCCTCGTGCAGCAGGGTCCGGCCGTCGCCGACGCGTTCCAGGAGCAGGTCGCGGGGCAACTCGCGGCCATGGTGTCGGTGGCGTCGGACCGATATCCGCTGGCGGTGGCCGCGTTCGCCGAGGAGGGCGCGGTCGCGGGCGGGGTCGGCGCCCTTCGCTTCGGCATCGATCGCATCCTCGACGGTCTCGGCGTGCTGATCGCGGCCCGCGCGACGACGTAGCCGTTTCGGATCGGGTCTGTCGAACGGCGGATCCGCGGCCTAAGGTCGGACCATGACCCAGGACCTCGACCTTCAGCAGGACGCGATCACCACGGTGCGGGAGTTCTTCTCCGCGCTCGAGCTAGGCGCCGTCGCCGAGGCGCTGGAACTGCTGCACCCCGACGTGGTCTGGAAGAACTCCACGCTGCCCGCTGTCGGCGGCGGGCTGACGCGCAAGATCCTGCGCGGACTGGAGCGCGACGCCTTCGGCTTCGAGGTGCAGATCCATCACATCGCCGCCGACGGCGCTTTCGTGCTCACCGATCGCACCGACGTGCTGCGGGTCGGCCCCGTGCGGGTGGCGTTCTGGGTGATGGGCACACTCGAGGTGCGCGACGGCCGAATCATCCTGTGGGACGACCACTTCAGCTGGGAGAACCTGCTGCGCGGCACGGTCGCCGGCCTCGCGCGGGCCGCGCTGTCACGCTGAGTCAGTCCCGTATTCGCTCCTGATCCAGCACCTTTCGCCACCGCTCGGCGGATTCGATCATGTCGCGGCCGACGAATTCGAAGAAGCGACTGGTCTCGTGCGCGCGGGCGCCGGCGGGGGTCTCGATGCCGAGTACCTCGACGCCGCGCCGGGAGATCGCGGCGAGATCGTAGATCTGCTGCGCGCTGGTCAAAGTCGCACGGACCCAAGCTTGTTCGTCGACGACATAGCGTTCGCGCCGGCCGCGGGCATCGCGTTCGCGCCGGATCAGCCCCTGGACCTCCAGTGCCTTGACCGCGGCCGAGACGGTCGCGGGGCTGACGTGCAACTGCTCGACGAGTTCGGCGGCGGTGCGGCTGCCGGAATCGGTGAGATAGAGCGAGGTGAGCACGGCCGCCGCGGTGCGGGGCAGCCCGGACTTGGCCATCAACACGGTGAGCTGCTCGGCGAATTCGCGCAGCGCGCCTGCTCCCGGCGCGGGAGTCGTTGCGCCGGTGCGTGATCCGCCGCGCCGCGCGCGCCGCTCGGTGGCCCGGTGGGCCCGGCCCGGGTGATAGCGGCTCGGCCCGCCGTTGCGGGTGACCTCCCGGCTCACGGTCGAGGTCGGCCGCGCCAACTGCCGGGCGATCGCGGCGTAGCCGATCCCTGTGGACAGACCTTCGGCAATGAGCATGCGATCCTGTTCGGTCAATCTGCCGCCCGGCATGTGCGCCTCCCCGTCCGTTCCGTGTGGCCCAAGTATTGCGCTCAGTCGCATCTCATTGCAACGAAGAGAAGTCGGCGGTGCATTCACCGGCATTCCCATTGCAATTCAAATCTGACCATTACCAGTAAGTTTCGCGATATCACGATTTCTCTCATTGACCTGATCTGAACGCAACGTAGCGTTCAGATCAAGCCAAAAACACCATCGATCGAGGGGAATCGCCATGAACGAGTCCTTGTCCGAAATCGTCGAGCTGCCCACCGTCCGACCGCCGGGGTGCCCGTTCGATCCACCTGCGGAACTGGCCGCGCTGGCTCCCCTGGTGCCGTTCACTTTTCCGGACGACCATCGCGGCTGGCTCGCCACGGGCTATGCGACGGTGCGGGCGATCCTGGCCGACCCGCGTTTCAGCGTCCGCTACGAGCTGATCCACTACCCGTTCGCTCCGATGGGCGAGATGCCGCCCGCTCTGCCCGGCGACATGCTCGGTGTCGACGCTCCGGCGCATACGCGATACCGAAAGTTGCTGGCAGGCAAGTTCACTGTCCGGCGCATGGGACAGCTCACCGAGCGGGTCGAGCAGATCACCGCCGACCATCTGGACGCCATGGCGCGCACCGGCGGTCCGGTGGACCTGGTCGCGGCGTTCGCCTTCCCGGTGCCCGCACTGACCGTCTGCGAACTGCTCGGTGTGCCCCCGGTCGACCGGGACAACTTTCATCGCTTCCTCGTCGCCGCGAACAGCGTGAACTCGGAGCTCGCGGAGCGCAACAACGCGTTCATCGAGGTGCAGGACTACATCCGGGAGCTGGTCGTGGCCAAGCGAGCCGCACCCACCGACGATCTGCTCAGCGACCTCATCGGCACCGAACTCGACGAGGACGAGTTGTCCGGTGTCGGCACGCTGCTGCTGGGGGCGGGCCTGGACACCACGGCGAACATGATCGCGCTGGGCACCTTCGCGCTGCTCAGCCACCCCGATCAACTGGCCGAACTGCGGGCGCGGCCCGAACTCGCGGAGCAGACGATCGAGGAGCTGATGCGCTATCTCACCATCACCCACACCTCGACCCGGGTCGCGCTCGAGGACGTCGAGATCGACGGGCAGCTGATCACGGCGGGGCAGACGGTCGCGCTGTCGTTCCAGGCGGCCGATCGCGATCCGGCCAAGTACGACGACCCGGACAGCTTCGATATCCGCCGCAACGCCGTCGGGCATCTCGGCTTCGGGCACGGCCCGCACCAATGTCTCGGTCAGCAGCTGGCGCGGGTCGAGATGCGGGTCGCGTTGCCCGCCTTGCTGACTCGGTTCCCGACCCTGCGGCTCGCGGTGCCGCCCGAGGAGGTTCCGCTACGGCACGACATGGACATCTACGGCGTGCACCGGCTTCCGGTCACCTGGTAGGGAGGAGTATTCGATGAAGATCACCGTCGATCGGGACCGCTGCGTCGGCGCGGGGATGTGCGCGCTGCTCGCCTCCGCCGTGTTCGACCAGGACGCCGCGGACGGCCGGGTGTGGCTGCTCGATGCCGCGCCGCCGCCCGGGCAGCACACCGCGGCGCTGGAAGCGGAACAGGCCTGTCCGTCCGTGGCGATCTCGGTCACCGCCGAAGCGGACTCCTAGGTCTCGCCGAGGTCAGCTGTGTTCGTTCAGGTATTCCAGATAGAACGGCCGCAACACCTCGGCGACCTCGCCGTCACCGGCGTGGATGTAGTCGTCGATCATGGGCAGCACGTACTTGATATCGGCCTCGCTCTCGCCGAGGTTGCCCGCGGCGGCCTCGGCGGCCGGGATCGAGGTGAGCAGCCGCCACAGGAACTTCACGTCCCCGTGTCGGACGGCAAGCTTCACCGCTCGGTCGTGCAGTTCCTTCGACGACAGCGTGTCCAGGTCCTCGTTACCGGCCATACCAGCGACTGTAGCGGGCCGCGCCGGATGCCGGCCGGGGACCGCACCGGCGCAGCGGTAGCTCGCGCCGACGGTCGGCGACGACCCGGCGATCGCGGCCGGGGCGTGTGGTTAACGACAAATTCACGGACACGCCTACCTGTGCGGAAGCGGGGAAGCGTGGTTCGGCGGTAGCGTCGGTGGTGCGGGCCGCGGCGGTGTGGCTCGTACGGGAGGTCCTGACCGTGACTGAGCTATTCAGTACGAGGGGGCCGGCACCCGGCCCTCGTGGCATCTGACGGCAACGTCGGGTCCATCAGGACGGACCGGTCCAGCGAGATCGTTCGTGCGGGTGCCGCGCGGACAAAGAGGAGCCCACCGTGACTGCTTCACGCTCCGTTCCCGCTCCCTCGGCGCAATCCCGTTCCGCGAAAGGCGGAACCGCCGCGAAGGGGGCACACCCCTCGCATTCCCCGGCCGATACCTTCGTCATCGACACGTCGGTCCTGTTGTCCGATCCCTGGGCTTTCACCCGTTTCGGCGAACACGACGTCGTGCTTCCGCTGGTGGTCATCAGCGAACTCGAAGGCAAGCGGCATCACCACGAACTGGGCTGGTTCGCGCGGGAAGCCCTGCGCAACCTGGATGATCTGCGCCTGCAGCACGGCAGGCTGGATCAGCAGGTGCCGATCGGCACCGAGGGTGGAACGCTGCAGGTGGAACTGAACCACACCGATCCCGCGGTCCTTCCGGTCGGCTTCCGCACCGACACCAATGATTCCCGAATCCTGGCGTGCGCACTCAATCTCGCGGCCGAGGGCCGCCAGGTGGTGCTCGTGTCGAAGGACATTCCGCTGCGGGTCAAAGCGAGTGCGGTGGGCTTACAGGCCGACGAGTATCACGCGCAGGACGTCGTCACCTCCGGCTGGTCCGGCATGGTGGAGCTCGACGTCAGCTCGGCGCAGATCGACCAGCTCTACGCGGAGTCCGTGCTGGATCTCGATGGCGCGCGGGAACTGCCGTGCCACACCGGAATCCGGCTCCTCGGCAGCAGTTCCAGCGCGCTCGGCCGGGTCACCCCGGACAAGCGGGTCCAGCTGGTGCGCGAGCGCGAGGCGTTCGGCCTGCACGGCCGCTCCGCCGAGCAGCGCATCGCCCTGGATCTGCTGCTGGACGAGAGCGTCGGCATCGTCTCGCTCGGCGGCCGGGCGGGCACCGGCAAATCCGCGCTCGCGCTGACCGCGGGCCTGGAGGCGGTGCTGGAGCGGCGCACCCAGCGCAAAGTGGTGGTGTTCCGGCCGCTCTACGCCGTCGGCGGCCAGGAACTCGGCTATCTGCCGGGTAGTGAGAGCGAGAAGATGGGCCCCTGGGCGCAGGCGGTCTTCGACACGCTCGACGGACTGGCCAGCCGCGAGGTGATGGAGGAGGTGCTCAGTCGCGACATGCTGGAGGTGTTGCCGCTCACCCACATTCGGGGCCGCTCGCTGCACGACTCCTTCGTGATCGTCGACGAGGCGCAGTCGCTGGAACGCAATGTGCTGCTCACCGTGCTCAGCCGGCTCGGCACCGGTTCGCGGGTGGTGCTCACCCACGACGTGGCCCAGCGGGACAATCTGCGGGTCGGCAGGCACGACGGTGTGGCCGCGGTGATCGAGAAGCTGAAAGGTCACCCGCTGTTTGCTCACATCACGCTCACCCGCAGCGAGCGTTCGCCGATTGCGGCGCTCGTCACAGAGATGCTGGAGGAGTACGGGCCCAACGCCTGATCTGGGCGGTGTGTTTCATCGAATAGCCGACGGGTAATATCCCGGCCATAGCTGTTCAGCATGACCCGGCGTGTCACTTGATGATTCGCCGGGTCATTGCTGAACATCGGCCTAGGCTGCCAGCGGCGTCACCGTGCCGGGGACGTCCGCGGTAGCCACTTTCGAGAGGATGGAAATGCACCACTTCGCTCGACGAACGGCTGGATACACTGCCCTGCTCGCGGCCGCTGGCCTGATCGTCGCGGGTTGCAGCAGCGACGACGACAAGAACGACAACAACGCCGCGGCGTCGGTCACGGCCACCTCGGCCGCGATGCACAGCGGCGAAGAGCACGCCTCGGGTGCCGCGGAGGAGACCAAGATCGCCACGCAGCGTGGCGAACTCACCGTTTCCGGCGACATCTTCGACAAGTACGTGCAGAGCGGCGGCCCGACCGGCGCCCTCGGCGCTCCGCTGGAGGCGCAGGAGTCCGGTCCCGAGGAGGGCAAGTACCAGGACTTCGTCGGCGGCACGGTCTACAAGGCCAAAGACGGCCAGGCGCACATCGTCTGGGGCGAGATCCGCAAGGCGTGGGAGGAGAACGGCGGCGCCATGGGCAAGCTGGGCTACCCCACCAGCGACGAGAAGGACATCGCCGGCGGCAAGGAGAGCGACTTCACCGGCGGCACCATCACCTGGGTGGACGGCAAGACGACCGTCACGATGAAGTAGGTGGCACTTCGGCGTCCGGGGCCGCCCACGGCGGTCCTGGACGCCCGTCCGGTCTCATTCATTGAATCCCCGTATCACGGGCTCAACCGCTAGGTTGTCTAGGTGCAAACTCTCTTGACCGATCGCGAGTTGCTCGAATCGCTCGAGCTGGACGTGGAATCCACCCTGCGCCGTCACATCGACGCCGCCGACGGGTGGCAGCCGCACGACTACGTGCCGTGGGACGACGGCCGTAACTTCTCGTTCCTCGGTGGTATCGACTGGGATCCGGAACAGTCCGAACTCGGCGAGGTGGCAAAGCTGGCCTTGACCGTCAGCGTGCTCATCGCGGACAACCTGCCCTCGTACCATCGCGAGCTCGGCAAGTACCTGCGCACCGGGGCCTGGTGGCGCTGGGTCGGCCGCTGGACCGCCGAGGAGAACCGCCACGAGATCCTGATCCGCAACTTCCTCATGGTGACCAGGTCGGTGGACCCGGTCGAACTGGAGCGGATGCGGATGGCGCACATGACCACCGGCTTCCGCCGCCCCGGCATGCACCTGCTCGACGTGCTCGCCGCGTGCGCCTTCGAAGAGGTCGCCGCCGCGATCCGGCACCGCAACACCGCCGCGCTGAACGAGAGCCCGATGGTCACCGCGATCGCCGAGCGCATCGCGCGCGACGACGAACTGCAGGCCGAGTTCTTCGCGAAAATGGTCGAGGCGGGCTTCAACGTGGCGCCGGATCAGACGATGCGGGCCATTGCCGATCGGATCGCCGATTTCGCCGTGCCGTCGGTGATCCTGGCCGACGGACGCAACAGCGACGACGTGCTCGCCGAGGCCGGGATCTACGATCCGGCGCGGCAGGACGAGCTGGTTTTCAAGCCGCTGCTGCAGCGGTGGAACGTTTTCACGCGTACCGATCTCGGTGACGCGGGTGAAAAGGCTCGCGAGGAACTTTCCCACCTGCGCTGAATTTCTCCCGGTCGGCGCCAGGATTTCCGGCGCCGACCGGTTTTCTTTTCTGCTCCCACGACAATGTGGTGAAACACACAACCTATAGCCAGCGATTAGCTGTGTGTACGCCCGCTTCGGCGGGAGCAAGAAAGGAAAGAAACATGATCAGTGCAATTCTCGGCGGTCTTCTCGCTCTGGCCACGGTCGGCGCAGGCGCGTTCCTCGCGGCACTCGGCATCTTCCTGTGATGCCCGGCGCGGGTACGTCCGACTTCGGCTGACGTACCCGCGCGCATGTTCTCGAACGTCTCGTCGGTGCAGGTAGTAGCGCATCCGACGAGACGCTCGAATAACATTTCTATTTCCCGTCTTTCACCTTCGCCATCGACAGCACATCCAATCGGCGGTCGAGTTCTGCTTCGGTGAGTTTCTCGTCGAGCAGGCCGCGGTCGATGACCGTCTGTCGAATTGTCTTCTTGTTCTTCAACGCTTCCTTGGCTACCGCGGCGGCCTCCTCGTAACCGATCGCCGAATTCAGCGGAGTCACAATGGACGGCGACGATTCGGCGAGCGTGCGCAGGTGTTCCACATTCGCGACCAAACCGTGCACGCACTTGTCCGCGAACAGCCGGGAAACATTGGCGAGCAAGCGAATCGATTCGAGCAGATTGCGCGCCATCACCGGAATGTAGACGTTCAGCTCGAACGCGCCGTTCGCGCCGCCGAAGGCGACCGCGGCGTCGTTGCCGATCACCTGCGCGGCGACCTGCGTCACCGCCTCGGGGAGCACGGGATTCACCTTGCCGGGCATGATCGAGCTGCCGGGTTGCAGGTCGGGCAGTTGGAGCTCACCGAGACCGGTGAGCGGGCCCGAACCCATCCAGCGAATGTCGTTGGCGATCTTGGTGAGGCTCACCGCGACGGTGCGCACCGCACCCGAGGCCTCCACCAGACCATCCCGGGCAGCCTGGGCCTCGAAGTGGTCGCGCGCCTCGCGCAGCGCGTCGAGCCCGGTCGCGCGGACCAGCTCCGCGACGACCTTGCCACCGAACCCGTCCGGCGCGTTCAAGCCGCTGCCCACCGCGGTGCCGCCGATCGGCAGCTCGCCGAGGCGCGGCAGGGTCGCCATCACGCGGTCGATGCTCGCGGCGATCTGCCGGGTGTACCCGCCGAACTCCTGGCCGAGCGTCACCGGGACCGCGTCCATCAGATGGGTGCGGCCGGACTTGACCACCGTCCGCCACTCGGTCGCCTTGTCCAGCAACGCGAGCCGCAGATGCTCCAGCGCGGGCACCAGGTCGGTGATCACGGCCTCGGTGGCGGCCAGGTGCACGGCCGTCGGGAAGGTGTCGTTGGACGACTGGGACATGTTCACGTCGTCGTTCGGGTGCACGGTGACGCCGTTGGCCTTCGCGATCGAGGCGATCACCTCGTTGGCGTTCATGTTCGAGCTGGTGCCCGAGCCGGTCTGGAACACATCGATCGGGAACTGGTCGTCGTGCGCGCCGGCGGCGATCTCGTTCGCCGCGGCGATGATGGCGTCCGCCTTGGCCGGATCGAGCAGGCCGAGGTCCTTGTTCACCTTGGCGCACGCGCCCTTCAGCAGGCCGAGCGCGCGGATCTGCGCGCGCTCCAGGCCGCGTCCGCTGATCGGGAAGTTCTCCACGGCCCGCTGGGTCTGCGCCCGCCACAGCGCATCCACCGGGACCCGGACCTCGCCCATGGTGTCGTGCTCGATGCGGTACTGCGTCTCGTCTGCCATGTTTCCGACCATATGCCCGAGCGGAGCGCAGTGGGGCTGCCACGCCTGTAGTGATTCGCACACCGCCGTGGCGGTCTCGATCGGGAATAGGGGTGCCGGACCGAAAAAGGCGCGCGGGCGGATGTGCCTGCGCGCCTTGATCGATTCCGGCCGGTCCCGCTCAGGGGAGCGGCGGAACCGCGTGTTCGTCGCCGATGAAATCGACCGAGGAGTACTCGCGCAGCTTGGTCAGGCGATGGTAGGCGTCGATCATCCGGACAGTGCCCGACTTGGAGCGCATGACGATCGACTGGGTCGACGCGCCGCCCCCGTAGTAGCGGACGCCGCGCAGCAGGTCGCCGTCGGTGACGCCGGTGGCGCAGAAGAAGACGTTGTCGCCGGCCACCAGGTCTTCGGTGGTGAGCACGCGGTCCAGGTCGTGGCCCGCGTCGATCGCCTTCTGCTTCTCGTCGTCGTCGGTGGGCGCGAGCATGCCCTGGAGTTCGCCGCCCATACAGCGCATGGCGGCGGCGGCGATGATGCCCTCCGGGGTACCGCCGACGCCGACCAGGATGTCGGTGCCCGAGTCGGGGCGGGCCGCGGCGATGGCGCCCGCGACGTCACCATCGGAGATCAGGCGGATGCGCGCGCCCGCGTCGCGCACCTGCTGGATGAGGTCGGCGTGGCGGGGGCGGTCCAGGATGCAGACGGTCAGGTCCGACTTCGACAGGCCCTTGGCCTTGGCGACGCGGCGGATGTTCTCGCTGATCGGCACCGAGATATCGATCACGTCGGCGGCGTCGGGGCCGACCGCGATCTTGCTCATGTAGAACACCGCGGACGGATCGAACATCGCGCCGCGCTGGGCGACCGCGAGCACCGCGATAGCGCCCGGCGAACCCTTCGACATCAGGGTGGTGCCGTCCACCGGGTCCACCGCGAAATCGACCTCGGGACCGGTGCCGTCACCGACCAGCTCACCGTTGAACAGCATGGGCGCCTCGTCCTTCTCGCCCTCACCGATCACCACGATGCCGCGCATGGACACCGAATTGACCAGCTGCCGCATCGCGTCGACGGCCGCGCCGTCGCCGCCCTCCTTGTCGCCACGGCCGACCCACCGGCCGGCGGCCATCGCCCCGGCCTCGGTGACGCGGACCAACTCGAGCGCGAGGTTGCGGTCCGGCGCCTCGCGGCGGCTCGGTGTCGGGGAAGATGCCGTCATTGCGGGGTGCCTCCTGTGCGTCGGTACGTACCGGACGATTGTCTCACTCGGTTTGAGACGGCCGTACACCCTGCTCGGTCGATCGGGGTGCGAGAAGGAACACCGTAGGGGCGAGTGGATACTGGAACCGTGCCCAACCAAAAGCCGCGCATCCTCAACGACTACCGGGATCTGTTCTGGTCGCTGATTCCGCTGGTGCTGATCGCGGTGGTGTTCGCCGGGCTCGCCAGCCAGTGCAGTTTCGCCGGAAACGGTCCGACGCAGGGCCAGATCCCGCATTTCGACGTGAAGGCCGCGCTCACCGCCGACGCGCGCTCGCTGCCGTTCCCGATCCGCAACCCGGCCGTGCCGGCGGATTGGACGCCGAACTCCGGCAGCCGCCAAGCCATCAGCGGCACCGGCGGGGGGCCGGTCAGCACTGTCGGCTATATCACTACGCAGGGCACCTACATGCGGTTCACGCAGAGCAACGCGACCGAAGAAGCGCTGTCGCGCTACGTCCTGGGCTCGCGCTACGCCACCGGTGCCGAAACCATCGACGACCAGAAGTGGGTCGTGTACTCCGAACCCGGTTCGGAACCGGCCTGGGTCGCCGACCTCGGCCAGTCCCGGGTGCTGATCACCGGTGCGGGCGATCGGGCCGCGTTCACCACCCTGGCCAAGGCCGTCGTCGCCGCACAGCCCCTCAAAGCCGGCGCCTGAGCCCGGCGACCCCGCTGAGGTCGGGGTCGTGCGGTCCGGCTACTTCGACAGTTCGGGCCGACGTGCGTTTCCCTACCGGTGGCTGACCACGTTGACGATGGTGCCGCTCGGATCGCGGACGAAAAACCTGCGTACGCCCCACTGTTCGTCGCGTAGGGGGTAGACGATATCCGCGCCCGCCGCGGTCATCGCCGCGTGCACCGCGTCGACATCCTCGACCTCCACGCTCATATTCGGCTGGAGCTGCTCCGCGTCCGGCCCGACGAGCAGCACCTGCGCGGTCGGGTTGGCCGGGGACACCATCGTGACGACCCAGCCGAGATCCATCGCCTCCTCGAAACCGAGCAGCCGGTAGAACTCGCGGCTGCGCTCGATATCGTCGGTGCGGATGTCGGGGGTGGCGCGCCGGATGGTCATTTCTCGTCCTCGAGGTCGGTGCGGGACAGGGCGTCCTCCACGCGCTTCCTGGCGCCGGCCAGATGCTCCTCGCAGCGATTGGCCAGGGCCTCGCCACGCTCCCAGAGGGTGAGCGACTCGTCCAGGTCGAGGCCGCCCTGCTCCAGCATCTTCACGACATTGACCAGTTCGTCGCGGGCACGTTCGTAACCGAAGGTAGCGATCTCGGCCAGTTCGGTGTCGGTGTCCTTACCGGGCTCGGCCAAGGATCAGCTCCTTCTCGTTTCGGTGTCGTCGGTGTCGGTGGCCCGCTGCCCCAGCGCCTGCGTGCCCAGTCCCGCGGCGGTGATCGCGCCGTCGGCGACGCGGATGCGCAGCTGGCTGCCCGCGGGGGCGTCCTCGATGGTGCGCACCACGTGGCGTTCGGTGCCGGTGACGCGCTGCACGACAGCGTAACCACGGGCCAGGGTCGCGGCCGGTCCCACGGCGGTGAGCTTTTCGCGCAGGTGCCGGGTCGCGGTCGCCTCGGTGCGGATGAACTGTTCGGCGCAGCGCCGGGCCGAGGCGCGCAGCCGTTCGACTTCCTCGGTGCGGCGGTCGATTTCGCGGAGCGGGTCGGCCAGGACCGGGCGCGACCGCAGCTGGGTGAGCGCACGCGTTTCCCGCTCGACCCAGCCTCGCAGCGCGGCGGCCGAGCGGGCGCGCATATCGCGCACCCCCGCCAGTTCCGCGGCGGCGTCGGGCACCACACGTTTGGCGGCGTCGGTCGGTGTCGCGGCCCGCAGGTCGGCGACGAGATCACTGAGCGGGTTGTCGGGTTCGTGCCCGATCGCGCTGACGATGGGGGTGGTCGCGGCGACGATCGCACGGCAGAGGGCCTCGTCGGAGAACGGCAGCAGATCCTCGACGCTGCCCCCGCCGCGGGCGAGCACGATCACCTCGACCGCCGGGTCGCGATCGAGCTGCGCCAGGGCTTCCAGCATCTGCGGGACCGCGGTCGGTCCCTGCACGGCGGTATTGCGGATCTCGAAACGTACTGCGGGCCAACGATTACGGGCCACGGTCAGGACGTCGCGTTCGGCGGCGCTGGCCCGTCCGGTGATCAGGCCGATCGTCTCGGGCAGGAACGGCAGTGCACGCTTGAGCCGCGGGTCGAAGAGTCCCTCGGCGGCCAGCAGCGCTTTGAGTCGTTCGATGCGGGCGAGCAATTCGCCGACGCCGACCGGGCGGATCTCCATGACCCGCAGAGATAGCGTGCCGCGACCGGTGAAGAACGCGAGCTTGCCGTAGACCACCACGCGGCTGCCCTCTTGCAGCGGAACGGGCGATTTACGGATGAGATCCGGGTCGCAGGTGACCGACAGGGACATATCGGCCGACGGATCACGCAGCACCAGGAACGCGGTGCGGGTGCCCGGCCGCAGATTGATCTGGGTGATCTGCCCTTCGACCCAGATGCTGCCGAGCCGGTCGATCCACTGGGCGACCTTGAGCGCGACGGAGCGGACCGGCCACGGCTGTTCGGCGGAATTCTCCCGGCCGGGCGCAGCGTTCGGCGCGGCGGCGGGGCCGGATTCGCGCGGCGGACCGAGGGTTTCCCGGCCCGCCTGCGACGGTGAGGTCCGGGGTTCGGTCACTGCGCCCGCACGGTGGCGATCCGATTCGTCAGCATGGTCACGAACGGCGCCCTGGCGAGGGTCTGCTGCTCGTACTCGAGCAGCGCGGAAAGGTCTTCGAGGCTCAGCATGCGCAGACGGGCGCGCAGCTGGGCCACAGTCATGTTCGCGTAGTCGTAGCGGGTGGCTACTTCCGGCTCACGGATCTCCGGCGCGGGGTCGGCCGCGCGGTCGATCTCGGGTTCTGCCACGGGGGCAAGGGGTTCCGGCTCGATGGCGTGCACGGTGGCGCCATGGCCGTTGCGCTCGCCCGCACGGTTCTCGGCCGGGGTGGTGAAGGAGGCGGGCTCCGGGTCGTCGGCGTACAGGTCGAAGCGGCTCGCGCGGACCTGGCCGGACGCCGGTTCGGCGGGCAGGTCCTCGTCGAAGGTCGCCCACTCCGGCTGCTCCTCCGGAGTAGTGGCCAACCGGTCGAAGACCGCGTCGCCCTTGAGCGCGAGGCTGGTCACGAACTGCTGGACGTGCATCGTCGTCTGCAGCAGCTGGCTGATGGCGGTGATCGGCAGATTCATTGCGGCCGTGGGTAGCCGACGAGTCTCCTCGATGGCGTAAACGGCGGCCCCGGCGGCTACCCGGGCCAGGAACGGTGGTCGAAACATGGTCCTAGCCTGCCCGAAATGGTGTGCTAAGCAAAGGTCGGGGATCACGGGGTGTGATTCTGGCGTATGAACAGGTGTGCACGCCGCACGCCTCGCCGCCGGTGCGGCAGCGTTCGCGCGGCCGTCCCCGGCGGTGAGATGGCACACCATCGCGGCGGCGCGAGACCGGTCGGCGGGGTCGGTCGCCCGGCACGTAGACCGCGGTGTGCGGCCCATGCGGACGCTGTACGAGCCAGCGCCCGGACAGCGCGAGGTCGGTGTCCGCACGTAAGCTGTCGGCATGTCCACGGCCATACCCTTGAACCTCGGAATCGCCCGCTCGACGGGAGCCGGAACCACCGAGCGCGCCGGTGGCAAGCGGGTGCTGCTAGCGGAGCCGCGCGGGTACTGCGCCGGTGTGGACCGCGCGGTGGAAACCGTCGAGAAGGCGCTGGACAAGCACGGTGCGCCGATCTATGTGCGCAAAGAGATCGTGCACAACCGCCATGTCGTGGAGACGTTGCGCGAGCGCGGGGTCATCTTCGTCGACGAAACCGACGAGGTGCCCGAGGGCGCGCTGGTCGTGTTCTCCGCGCACGGCGTCTCGCCCGCGGTGCACGAATCGGCGGCCGCGCGCAACCTGCACACCATCGACGCGACCTGCCCGCTGGTGACCAAGGTGCACCAGGAGGCCAAGCGCTTCGCCCGCGACGACTACGACATCCTGCTGATCGGCCACGAAGGCCACGAAGAGGTCGAGGGCACGGCCGGCGAGGCGCCCGAGCACATCCAGCTCGTCGACGGCCCCGACTCGGTGGACAACGTCACCGTGCGCGACGAGTCGAAGGTGATCTGGTTGTCCCAGACCACGCTCAGCGTCGACGAGACGATGGAGACGGTGCGGCGGCTGCGCGAGCGGTTCCCGACGCTGCAGGATCCGCCGAGTGACGACATCTGCTACGCCACCTCGAACCGTCAGACGGCGGTGAAGGCGATGGCGCCCGAATGCGATCTGGTGATCGTCGTCGGTTCGAAGAACTCCTCCAACTCGGTCCGCCTGGTCGAGGTCGCGCTCAACGCGGGCGCGAAGGCGGCCTACCTGGTCGACTTCGCCCGCGAGGTGGATACCGCCTGGCTCGCCGGTGTGCAGACGATCGGCATCACCTCCGGCGCCTCGGTGCCCGACATCCTGGTGCGCGGCGTGCTCGACATGCTCGAGGAGCACGGTTTCGGCGACGTCCAACCGGTCACCACCGCCAACGAAACCCTGGTCTTCTCCCTCCCGCGAGAACTGCGCACCACCACCCGCCGCTGAGCGTAGGACCCTGGCGACGGAGCAGGTCGTCGGCTGCTGACGCAGGCCAACCCGGCTTCGGAGCAGGGCACCGGCTGTTGGTGCAGGGCACCGGCTCTTGGCAAGGCATCCGCCCTTCGTGCAGGGCAACCCGCCGCTGACACTGGTGCCTGCCGTGGTGCAGGACCTGTTGCTGGCCTAGGGTATTCGCCGCCGAGGTGGGCGGCCCGCCGTGGATGCGAGGCATTCGTCGCTGATCGGGGCATCCGCCGTCGATGTAGGTGCTCGCCAGTGGCGCGCAGGCATCCGCCTTGGTGCAGCATCCGCCATTGGCGCGGAGCGTCATTCGTGGTCCGGGCTTCGGCGTGCGGCGGTCAGGCCCGCGAAGACGGTGAGCAGTACCTGTACCGCTGTCGGCCAGTCGACCAGAAGGCCGACCGGTGCGGCGGTGGCTATGGCGGCGGCGAGTTCCCGCCACGGGGGCGCGGGCGGTGGTGGGCTCGGCTGGGAGTTGCGTTCCTCCTGTGGCGGGTGAGTGCTCACGCGGACTCCAGCAGCGTCTGGAGGAGCCGACCTGTTTCGGACGGGCGCGCGGACTGCTGAGCCAGGGTCTCCGCAATATTGAGATAGCGGACGATGTGGTCCCGGCCCTCCATATACAGCGTGCTGGTGGGTTGCGAGATACACACGACATCCGGCAGCAGGGTTTCGGCGAAACGCAGATAGACGAACGCGCTGTCCACGATCGCGGGCCCGAAGGCGGCCTCGTCCACGATCTGGATCACGATGTGCTCCCGCTGGATACACCGCGCCAGGTATTCCAGTTGCGCCCGCCAGACCGCGGCACCGCCGATCTGCCTGCGTAGCGCATTCGCTTCGACCAGGGTCCACAGGTACGGCGGATTGTCGCGGTACAGGATCTGCTGCCGCTGCAGGCGCACCGCCAACAGCTGGTCGATCTCGGTGTCGGGACGGTACGGATTCCGCAAACACAATGCTGCCCTTGCGTATTCGGGTGTTTGCAAGAGGTCGGGGACGACCGCGGGCTCATAGCAGCGGATCGTGCGCGCCGCCCCTTCGAGGCTGAGCAGCTCGAATCCTTTGGGGAGCGAGTCACTGTCGCTGTGCCACCAGCCGGGACGGTTGCCCAGCTGCACGAGCGACAGATACCGGTCGTGTTCGTCGGGGTCGGTGACGCCGTAGCAGTGCAGCAGCTCGACCACGTCGGGCCGGTTGAGGCCGACCATGCCGGATTCGATCCGGCTGACCTTGGATCCGGTCCAGTAGAGCTGCCTGCCGACCTCGTGCTGGGTCAACCCCCGTTCCTTACGCAGTTGCTGGAGGCGCAACCCCAGCATCCGACGAAGCACCGTCGGCACATCACCGATATTGGTGCTCTCCCGGGTACCGGCCGGCTCGGTGCCTTCGAAGCGCTGCTCTACGTTCACGCCATCGAGTCTGGCACTGGAACTACCAAAATGTACTTGCAAATGTGCGTGCAAACGGAGGCGCGCCAGCCGACCCGCGGCGATTCGGGCCGCGCTGTCGCCGATCGGGACTACCAACAGTCCCGGCTACACCGGCTCAGCAGCCGCGGTATCGCCGAGCAGGACCGCGGCAGCCCCGGGGTGGTCTCGGTCGCGGCATTGCCGACCGTGACTGGTGACCGTCCGACTGTCCAGCGGCTCAGAGGCTATGGCAATGCGGCGCTCGACGGCGGATTGTCGGGCTCACGGGCGGCTCGAGTTCCAGCGCTGCCGAGCGCACAGCAGGCGGCCGCCTTATGGGGCCTAGGTCGTGGCATCGCGGAGTGTGACTGCGGACAGCCTGGGGCGCGACCCGCTCAGAGGTTTTCTGGGCGGCGGCGCTCGGTGCGGCTCGAATCACGTTCGCGGTAGCGGACGTTGGGTTGGGGGTGGGGCGGGGGGAGTTCGCTGCGGCGGCGGGCGGTGTTGCCGCGGGCCGGGTCGTTGTCGGTGCGGGGCATGGCCGCGGTCGGGCGGGCGGCGCCGCGCGCGGCGGGGCGGCCTTCGCGTCCTTCGCGCGGCCGGGCCGAGCCTGCCACGCGGGGTGGTGCGTCGGCGACCGGTGCTGTCGCGGTTCGGCGGCTCGGGCGCGGAGTGGGCTCGTCGAGGTCTGCCTCGTCCGGATCGTCCTTTGGGCGGCGAGTGCGCCGGCGAGCCGAGTCGGTGAGCGAGGAGCCGCGTTCGCGGCCGCCGCGCGGACGCTTGGCCGAGGGACGGCCCCAGCTTTCCCCGCGGCGTGACTCGGCGCCGCCCTCCGCCTGCTCGATGCGGCGTTGCAGCAGGATGCGGCCGCCGCCGATCAACAGGACGAGCACGGTCGCGAGCATCATCGTGGGGAAGCGCTGCACCAGCGGCACCGCCAGGTTCAGCAGCACATCTTTGATCGAACTCGCCGGGCGGCCGGTCAGCTGCTGGTAGGCCAGCGGAACGGCGATCGAGAGCAGCAGCGGCGGCAGCACCATGGTGGTGAACAAGCCGCGATAGCGGACCGCGAGCACGGCTGCCACACAACCGACGATGTACAGCGCGGCGAAGGTACCGGTGAGATCGGTAGCGTCGCCGTGGGCATCGATCAAGAACCCCAGAAACGTACAGGCGACCGCGATCAGGACCGCCGCGCCCACCGGGATGCCCGGGACCGTCGGCAAGGTCGAACGATGCGGCGCGGGCACCCGGGATCGCACACGTTGGGAAGCAGCCACATTATGAACACTAACTGTCGCCGCGCCCGGGGGCGTTATGGCACGGCGGTTCCACCGGCTAATCGTCGGCGTCGGCGAACCCCACGGCTCGCGGCCACACGTCGACCCGTTGGATTGCCGGCACCTCCTGCTCCGCTATTTCCAGGTCGTGCAGTTTGCGCGCGGTGACCATCACCCGCGATTCCACCGATGCCACGGTGTAGTTGAAAGCGTCGACGGCTTTACCGAGTTGCGCGCCGAGCCGGTCCAGGTGCCGGCCCGTCATACCGAGCCGGGCGTAGAGCTCCTTGCCCAATTGCTGAACGGTTGCCATATCCCGGGACAGTGCTTCCTGCCGCCAGCCGAAAGCCACCGTGCGCAGCAACGCGATCAGCGTGGTCGGCGTAGCCAGGATCACGTTGCGGCCGAAGGCGTACTCGAGCAATCCGGAGTCGGTGGTGAGCGCGGCGTCCAGAAACGGATCCCCGGGCACGAACAGCACGACGAATTCCGGCGCCGGATCGAAGGCCGCCCAGTACGCCTTGTCGGCCAGTTGGTCGACGTGGGCGCGCAGGTGCTTCGCGTGCCGGATCAGATGTTCGGCCCGGACGTCGGGATCCTCGACCGTGCTGGCGTCGAGGTACGCGCTGAACGGCACCTTGGCGTCGACCACGATGTGCCTGCCGCCCGCCAGGTTCACCACCAGGTCGGGCCGGACGGTGCCGGTGCGGTCGTTGGCGCCGTCACCGCGCGCCGCTCGCGACACCTGTGTGTCGAAATCGCAGTGCCGCGTCATGCCCGCGAGCTCGACCACGCGTTCCAATTGGATCTCGCCCCACCGGCCGCGCACCTGCGGCGCGCGCAGCGCCGCGACGAGCTGACTGGTCTGGCTGGTCAACTGCAGCGAGGTGCGCTGCATGCCGGCCACCTGCTCGCGCAGGCTGGAGTAGGCGTTGATCCGATGGTGCTCGACCTGCTGGATGTGCTGGTTCAACGCGCCGACCGCGTCGCGCAGTGGATCGACCATCGCGCCGATGGCATGCGAATGCCTGCGTGCCGCATCCTCGTTCGCCGCGTTGAGCGATTGCCGCAGCAGCCGTTCGTTGTCGGTGGCCGCGGCCAGTCTCGCCTCCGCCGCCACCGCGCGTTGCCCGGCGCGCGCGGCATGGCCGAGCCAGCCGAGCCCCACCCCTGCGGCGAATACCAGCATCAGTGCGACGAGCATCGGTGCGGTCATAGTGCCGATAGTGCCGCACGACACCGACAAGAACGCCCGCCCGGCAATCCCTCGGCACCGTGTCGGCAAATACGGCCTGGCGCAAGCACGCTCGGGCCGGTCGGTGAATCCGTAACGGGGCTTGCGCAACCCGGCCCGGGAAACACCGTGGACACGCCGCGTGACATGCGCCGCTATCCGACACGGCGGGCTCGGCAATTGAATTCTGTCGGTGCCCTCGCCTACGGTTTCGCGGCATGCGGATGCTGCACACCTCGGACTGGCACATCGGGCGCACGTTCCACGGGGTCGATCTGCTGGCCGATCAGGCTCGGGCGCTGACCGCGATCGCGGAGCTGGTGGCCGAGGAGTCGGTCGACGTGGTGGTGCTGCCCGGGGACGTGTACGACCGGTCCATTCCGAGCGCGGACGCGATCGCGGTGTGCAACCGGGGATTCGAGGCCATCCGTGCGGCCGGCGCGGTGATCGTCGCCACGTCGGGTAACCACGATTCGCCCGCGCGGCTCGGCGCGGGCGCGAGTTTCGCGGCGGCGGGCGGACTCCATCTGCGCACCACCGTCGCCGATGCCGACCGCCCGGTACTGCTGGACGACGCGCACGGCCCCGTGGCGTTCTACGGCATTCCGTACCTGGAGCCCGAGATCACGCGCGCGGAACTCGGTGTGCCGCAGGCTCGTTCGCACGCCGACATCCTGGACGCGGCGATGGCCCGGATCCGGGCCGATCTCGCCCGGCGCGCGGGGACGCGCGCGGTGGTGCTGGCGCATGCCTTCGTCGTCGGCGGGGAGGCGACCGGTTCGGAGCGATCCATCTCGGTGGGCGGCGTGGAGACCGTGCCGATGTCGGCATTCGACGGCATCGACTACGTCGCGCTCGGGCACCTGCATTCACCGCAGACGCTGTCGGCGTCGGTGCGCTACTGCGGTTCGCCGCTACCGTATTCGTTCGCGGAGAGCTCGCATCGCAAGGCGGTGTGGCTCGTCGACCTCGATGCCGCCGGGTTGGGCGAGGTGCGCCGCCACGACCTGCCGGTGGTTCGTGGGCTCAGCAAGCTCACCGGCACGCTGGACGAGCTGCTCACCGACGTGCGGCACGACGCCGCCACCGACGATTACGTCTCCGCGGTGCTCACCGACTCGGCCCGGCCGGTGGACGCCATGCGTAAGCTGCGCGAACGCTTCCCGCACGCGGTGCATGTGGAGTGGGTGCGCCCGGAGGGCAATCCGGAGCTGCGCTACCGTGAACGGGTGCACGGCCGCCGCGACACCGAAGTAGCGCAGACCTTTCTCACCGATGTGCGGGGCGCGCCCAGCGCGGGCGAAATGGCTTGGCTGGAGCGGGCACTCGCGGCTGCGGTCGCCGAGCCCGACCGCGTGCTGACGGCGGAATCGGCCACGGAACTCTCGGCGTGAGCGCCCAGGCCGGGCCGTACCCGGCGGCGGCCGCATGAGGCTGCACCGGTTGGAGATGACCGCGTTCGGCCCGTTCGCCGAGACCACGGTCATCGACTTCGACGCGCTCGGCGCCGACGGACTGTTCCTGCTGCACGGGCAGACCGGCGCGGGAAAGACCACGGTGCTGGACGCGATCGCGTTCGCGCTGTACGGCAAGGTTCCGGGCGCGCGTGGCGAGAGCAAGCGCCTGCACTCCGATCACGCACCGGACCAGACGCCGCCGCAGGTGGTGCTGGAGGTGACGCTCGGCGGCCGCCGCATCCGCCTGACCCGCATTCCTGAGTTCGAACGCCCCAAGTTGCGCGGTACCGGGATGCGCACCGACCCCGCCAAGGCAACCCTGGCCTGGCTGGACGGGCGAGGCGAAAACCTTTCCCGGATACCCGATATCGGCGACGAGATCATCCGGCTGCTCGGGATGAGCGCCGATCAGTTCTTCCAGGTGGTGCTGCTGCCGCAGGGCGATTTCGCGCGATTCCTGCGGGCGGAGAACGAGGATCGGGAGAAGCTGCTCGAAAAGCTCTTCGACACCGAACGATTCGGTAGCGCGGAGCAGTGGCTCGCGGACAAGCGCCGCGCCTCCGCCGCCGACCTGGAGGCGCGTAAACAGGGAATCGACCGGTTGATCGCCAAAGTCGGTGTCGCGGCGGGGGCCGGCGCCACCGAAACCGTCGGTCCACTCGAGGCGGTCGGCTGGTCGCAGGACCTGCTCGCGGCTGCTCGCGTCGAGCTGACCGGCACTGCCGCGGCAGCCGAACGCTGCCAACAGGAGTCGGCGCGGGTGCAGGCGCGCGCCGAGGAGCAACGCCGACTGCACGACCTGCTCCGCCGCCGGGCGGCTGCCCACGCGCAGCTCGAGCAGTACACCGCGGCCGCCGATCACCGTGCCGCGGCGCGGGCCGAGCTCGAGGCCGCCCGCCGCGCCGAGCCGGTCGTCGCGGCGATCGATGAGGCCAGGGACGCGGTCATGCTGATGCGCGCCAAGGAGAACGAAACCGCCGGTACGGCACGCCGTTTGGCCACGCATCTGCTGGAGCCCGGCGCGGCGGATCTCGGCGGCGCGGAGTTGATCGGTGTCGAAGATTCGCTTACCGTTCGCGACGACGCCGATATCGATGCCGCGATCCGCCGCTGGAGCGCGCAGATCGGCGGGTTGGACGAGGTGCGCACCGACGCGGCGGTCGTGACCGGACTGAATCAGGAACTGGCGGGATCACGAGCCGAGAGCACGGCGCTCACCACCCGGATCGCGGACCTGACCAAGCGGCGCGATCAGTTGCCCGGCGCCCTCGTCACGCTCGAGACCCGGCTGCGCGAAGCGACGAGCGCGGCCGCGACGTTGCCCACCCTGACCGCCGAATGCGAACGGCTGCAGGCCGCAGCTCTGGCGGCGGTCGAACTCGCCTCGCGCAAAACGGATCTCGATCACGCCAGGGTCGAGTTCGAGACGGCCCGTGCCGCGCACAACGACGCCAAGGAACGGGTCTTGGACCTGCGTGAGCGCCGGTTGGCGGGCATGGCCGCCGAACTGGCCGGTGGGCTCGTCGACGGCACCCCCTGCGCGGTATGCGGATCCGCGGATCACCCCGAACCGGCCCGCCCCACCGCCGACGCCGTGTCCAAGGACGCCGAGGACGCGGCGGTGACCGCCGAACGCGCGGCCGAGGACGCCCGCGATCGAGTGCATGCCCGAATCACCGGTCTGGAACGCGAGATCGAGGCGCTCATCGCCCGCGGCGGCGACGCCGACCGGGTCGAGCTGGCTGCCGCCCTGCGCACCGCCACCGATCGCTACGAGGACACCGCCGAGCTGGCCGCCCTCGCCGACGGGCTGACCGCCGAGCTCACCCGCCTGCGCACCGACGAGACCCGCCTGCACGACGAACTGCGCGAAGCGGATTCGCGGCGCAGCGCCGTCGCCGCGAACATCGTCGCGGCCGATACCCGACTCGCGGAACTCACCGAGCGCCTCCGCGCCGCGGCCGGCGCGGACGAAACCATCGAGCGCCGCCGCGCCCGCCTCACCGCCCTGGTCACCGACAGCAGCGCGCTGCGCGACGCCCGCGCCGCGGCCGCCGCGGCCCGGGAGAAAGTGGCGGTCATCGCCGACCGGGTCGAGAACCTCGCTCGCGCAGCGAGTTTCGTGCCGGACGAGCCGCGCTGGAACACCGGTGACGGCACAGCACAGCGCGGTGCGGTCCTGGAGATCACCGACGCCGCCGAGGCCGCCTGCGCCCGCTCGGCCGCTGACGCGACGGGCGACGAGCGGACCTCTGACCCTGGGACAACCAGCGGCACGAGCACCGGTAGCGAAGGTATCTCGGGTGCCGCGGCGACCGAGCCGGACGCCGCACCGCGCGATCACGTGGCGCGGTTGACCGCGTACGCACGCGTCGTCAACGCGGCGAGCCGAACCCCGCAGCGGCAGCGGGAGATCGACGCGGAACTGGCCGCCGCCGACAACGCCCGCGCCCACGCGCAGGCGGTGCTCGCCGAGCCGGAGATCCAGGCGGCCGCGACCCGGGAGCCGGGTGATCTGGCCGAGCTCGAGCAGCTGGTCGAAGTCGCACGGACGCAACTGAATGCCGCTGTCGCCGCGCACGCGGAGGCGAATCGGCGGGTGAGCCAGCTGGAGGAGCTCGGCGGTCAACTCTGGGCCGCGGTGGACCGGATCGCTCCGCTGCAGCGCACGCACGATGAGCTCGCCGGGCTCGCCGAGGTGGTGGCCGGGCGGGGCGAGAACAATCGCCGGATGTCGCTGCGCTCTTACGTTCTCGCCGCCCGGCTGGAAGAGGTGGCACAGGCCGGTTCGGTGCGGTTGCGCCGAATGTCCGCGGGCCGTTACGAATTCGTGCATTCGGACAAGGCGGGTCCGCGCGGCCGCCGCGGCGGGCTCGGCCTGGACATCCGGGACGACTACACCGGTGCGGTGCGCCCCGCCAAGACCCTGTCCGGCGGTGAAACCTTCATGGCCGCACTGTCTTTGGCCCTGGGCCTGGCCGACACGGTGGCCGCCGAATCCGGCGGCCTCGTGCTGGACACCCTGTTCATCGACGAGGGTTTCGGCGGCCTGGACGCCGACACCCTCGACTCGGTGATGGGCGTCCTCGACGAACTCCGCACCGGCGGCCGCGTCGTCGGCGTCGTCAGCCACGTAGACGAAATGCGCCAGCGCATCCCCAGCCGCCTGCACGTCCGCCGCGGCCGCACCGGCTCCCACCTCGAAGCCACCGTCGCCTGACGGCAGCCGCCTCAGGCTTCGTGGTCGAGCAGCCAGCGTTTGATCGGCAGGCCCCAGCGGAAGCCGCCTAGGGCGCCGCCGATTCGGTAGATGCGGTGGCAGGGGACGAACAGGGCGGCGGCGTTGCGGGCGCAGGCGTTGGCGGCGGCGCGGGTGGCGTCGGGGCGGCCGGAGATGGCGGCGAATTCGGTGTAGGTGATCGGGCTGCCCGCGGGAACCTTGCGTAGTACGTCCCAGGCGTGCAGCAGGAATTCGCCGGAGTGCTGGCGGACCGGGACGGCGTCGACCGCGGTGACATCGCCGCGGTGGTAGTCGAGCACGGCCTGGGTCACCGCGCCGAGCGAATCCCGTTGGCGCAGTTCGGCTGGGCGCAAGGACGGATGGATCAGCGTGCGCAGGTTCTGCGCGTCGGTGGTCCACCCGGCCGCCAGCACCTGACCTTCGGGGTCGACGAGCGCGGTGAACGGGCCGATCGGGGTATCCGTCGTCGCGAAATCCGCAGTGCCGGTGCCGATCCGGCGGGTGGCGGGTGCAACGGTGGCGGTCATGACTGGCTCGCTTTCGCGGCGGCGGACTTGGCCGCGGCGGATTTGGTGCGGTCGGCGCGCTCGGTCAGCGCGGCCTTCCACAGATGCATGGACAGGTAGGAGCGCCACGGCGCCCAGCGCGCGGTATCGGCCAGGTCCACACCGAGCAGCGCGGCGCCCTGGCGGACCACCAGGTCGGTGTTGAGCAGCACGTCGGGGTCGGCGAGCAGCCGCATGGTCACGTAGTCGGCGGTCCACGGGCCGACGCCGTCCAGCGCGAGCAGGTCGCGGCGCAGGTCGGCGGCGGTGCGGCCCTGGTGCAGTGCGAGTTCGCCACCGGCCAGCGCCTCGGCGACGCCGATGATCGAGCGGACTCGCCGGGCCGGACCGGTGAGCACCTCGGCACCGCGTTCGGCGATGGTGGCCGGGGTGGGGAACAGCAGCGGAATGGGACCTTCGACGCGTTCGCCGAGCGCCTCGACCAGTCGCGCGGTGTGCGTGGCGGCGGCCGATACCGAGATCTGCTGACCGATCATGGTGCGCAGCAACAACTCCGGGCCGTCGAGGCAGCCGGGTACGCGAATGCCCGGACTGAACACGGGTGGCCTGGTGCCGGTCGCGCCGGGCAGGTCTTCGGCGTCCGGCGGCGCGCCCGCGCCCGCGTCGGGTAGCCGGGTGGTGCCCGGGTCCGCGAGCTCCGGCGCCGGAAGGTCTTGTCCCGCGCCGACTCCCAGCACCTCGTCGATGCCTACCGGGTCGGCGTCGAGGTCGAGCAGGTGACGCAGGCGCGCGACGGTCGGCGCGAGATCGCGCATGTCGTGCAGCGCCAGCTCCGCGCGGACGTGGTCGCGCTGGAAGCTCAGCCGTGTGGTCGCGTGCCCGTGCGGGGTGCGCAGATTCCTGGTGTAGGAACGGTTTTCCCACAGCTCCATGCCGGGGGCCACATGCGCGGAGAGGAACCATTCGAGCCAGGCGCGGTCGAGCGGCTCCCGGTAGGGCAGGCGCAGGCTGAGCGTCCCGTTGACCGGCGGCGCCTGGCGGCCGTTCGAGCCGGACCTGGTGCGTTGCGCTTCGGTGCGCATCGTGGTCGGGCTCACCGCGAACACCTCGCGCACCGTGTCGTTGAACTGCCGGATGCTGGCGAAACCGGCCGCGAAGGCGATGTCGGACATGGGCATTGCCGTCGTCTGGATGAGCAGCCGCGCCGTATGCGCCCGGTGCGCGCGGGCCAGCGCCAACGGTCCGGCCCCCAGTTCGGTGGTGAGCACGCGGGTCAGTTGCCGCTGCGAATAGCCGAGGGTGGCCGCCAGCGCGGGTACGCCACCGCGCTCGATCACGCCGTCGCCGATCAGCCGCATCGCGCGCGCGGCCAGGTCGGCCCTGGTGTTCCAGAGCGGTGAGCCGGGGGCGGCGTCGGGCAGGCAGCGACGGCAGGCCCGGTACCCCGCCTGCTGTGCCGCGGCGGCGGTGGGCAGGAACGAGACGTTCGCCCGTTTCGGGGTGATCGCCGGACACGAAGGGCGGCAATAGATTCCGGTGGTCCGCACCGCGGTGAAGAACTGTCCGTCGAATCGGGAGTCTCTGGTCGACACCGCCCGATAGCACCGCTCGAAATCCAACACCGTGATCGTCACGCCCACCACAATGTCATTTGGAAGCAATCTCCGCTAGCGGGAATCCGCCATTATCGCTGTCGAGTCGCTGAGCTGCGCGGAGCCTGGATAAATGCTGGAAGTCAGCAGCAGCGGTTCTGCGGATTGCTGTCGGCGTCGGCATGCCGGATGCGCCAGTACTCCCGTTCGGTGGGGATCGCGCAGCCGGGGTGGTTGCGCGTCAGATGCGCGACGTAGCGCTGATAGTCCTGACCCCCGAGGATCGAGTTGAACCACCAGCCGACGCTGCGAACCGCTGTCGCACAGGCGTTTCGAGCGGTCCGCAGGCGCCGCAGGACGGCCGGTCGAGGCGACCGGCCGTCCTGCGGGGTAGCGCTGAGCGTCAATGCAGGGCCTTCGCCGCGCCTGGTGGGCGGACCTTCCCCGTGGCGATCAGGGCGTTCCATTCCTGCTGCACTTCTTTCTCCGTGGCCGTCGCGAGGAAGCCCTTCGGCGCGAAGATCTTCGACGGCTCGTCGGGCGTTTCACTGCTCTCGCCGCCGCCCGCGCGCCAGGCTCGCACGCAGACCAGCACGCCGACGATCGCCACGACCAGCACCAGCACCGCGAAGATGATCGACAGGCTGCCCTGGATGAAGCTGTTGCGGACCACCTTCTCCATATCCTCGGCCGTCTTGGCCGGTGCCACAACCTTTCCGGCGTCGAGCGCCGCGCTGTAGATGCTGTGCTGCTTCCAGTAGCCGATCTTCGGGTCGGCGGAGAAGATCTTCTGCCAGGACGCGGTCATCGTCACGATCAGGTCCCAGACCAGGGGGATCGCCGGAATCCAGGCCCATTTGATCAGGCCCTTCTTGATCACGATGGTCAGCACGACGGTGAGCGCGATCGCGGCGAGCAACTGGTTGGAGATGCCGAACAGCGGATACAGCGTGTAGATGCCGCCGAGCGGATCGGTGACACCCATCAGCAGCACCGAACCCCACGCGGCGACCACGATCGCCGAGCACAGCCACGCGCCGGGCCGCCACGACGGATCCTTGAACTTCTTGGCCGGCCCGCCCAGGTTGCCCAGCGAGTCCGACAGCATGAAGCGCGCGACACGGGTGCCCGCGTCGATCGTGGTGAGGATGAACAGCGCCTCGAACATGATCGCGAAGTGGTACCAGAACGCCTTGAGCCCGGTGCCGCCGAGGAAGCGGTGCAGCACCTCGGACATGCCGACCGCGAGCGTCGGCGCGCCGCCGGTGCGGGACACGATGCTGGTCTCGCCCACGTCCTTGGCCGCCTGCTCCAGCTGACCCGGGGTGACCGGCGGGCCGCTGAGCCCGAGGCTGTTGGTGTAGGCCGCCGCCTTCTCCGCGGTACCGCCGGTGACGCCGGCGCCCGCGTTCATCGCGAAGTACAGGTGCTGGTCGATGATGCTGGCGGTGATCATCGCCATGACCGCGACGAACGATTCCATCAGCATGCCGCCGTACCCGATCATCCGGGCGTGCGACTGCTTCTCCAGCAGCTTCGGCGTGGTGCCCGAGGACACCAGCGCGTGGAAGCCGGACAGCGCGCCACAGGCGATGGTGATGAACAGGAACGGGAACAGGCTGCCCGCGAACGCCGGTCCGTTGCTCGAACTCGCGAACTGGGAAACGGCAGGGGCCTTGAGCACCGGCATGGTGATCAGCACGCCGACCGCCAGCAGGACGATGGTGCCGATCTTCATGAAGGTGGACAGGTAGTCGCGCGGCGCGAGCAGCAGCCACACCGGCAGCACCGAGGCGATGAAGCCGTAGGCGATGAGGAACCAGGCGATGGTGGTGCCCGACAGCGTGAACCAGTCCTGGCCCCAGCCGGATTCGGCCACCCAGTTACCCGAGATGATCGCGAGCATGAGCAGCGCGAAACCGATCAGGGACACCTCGCCGACCTTGCCGGGGCGCAGGTAGCGCAGGTAGACGCCCATGAACAGGGCGATCGGGATGGTCATCGCGATGGAGAACACGCCCCAAGGGCTGCCACCCTGCAGCACGCCGTCCTTGCCCGGGGTCGCGGCCAGCGCGTTCACCACGACGATGCCTAGCACCGCGAGCAGGATCATCATGATCACCAGCACGGCGACGATGGCGGCGATACCGCCGACCACGCCGAGCTCGTCGCGCGCCATCTGCCCGAGGCTGCGGCCGCGGCGACGGGTCGAGGCCCACAGCACCAGGTAGTCCTGCACCGCACCGGCGAACACGACACCGAACACGATCCACAGCGTGCCGGGCAGATAGCCCATCTGCGCGGCCAGGACCGGACCGACCAGCGGACCCGCACCCGCGATGGCGGCGAAGTGGTGCCCGAAGAGCACCCGCCGGTCCATCGGCATGTAGTCCTTGCCGTTTTCCAGGATCTCGGCGGGTGTGGCCTGATCGTCGCGCGGCTTGGTGATCCGGTGTTCGATCAGCCTGGAGTACAGCTGGTAGGCGAGCACGTAGGTACAGACCGCCGCGACCACGATCCACACCGCGTTGACCGACTCGCCCCTGGCGATGGCCAAGACGGCCCAGGCGATGGCACCCACCACGGCGATCACCGCGAAAATGGCCTTTTTGGTGGGGGTGATAGGCGAACGGTCCACGACACCCACGGGAGGGAGGTCGGGATCAGTCCGGAGGTATTCGATGGTCGCCATGCGAACTACTCTCCCGTGAGATCGAGCTTGACTTGCTGAAACGTTGACAACGTAGCTGAACTGAAGCGCGCTCGAGCCGGACTTAGGGAAGTCTGAACATTCGCTGCATTTCGTTCTCGGCGCGGCGACTCGCCCTGTGTCTTCCTACGAGTCGCGGCGCGCGGTGGGTACGGGTGGCCCACGTGGCGCTGTGCTCCGGCGGGCCTCGGTCGAGGTCGCCGGTTGTTCGCCGGTGCGGCTGGGCGTGTTCCCTCGCCCGGCGATGTTGCCATCCGTATGCTGCCATGCCGGCTCGGGCATTCGTTGGTCGGACCCATCGTGGAGGCGGCGTGGCACCGGCACGGCGTCGCACCGAAAGTCGCCGACCGACTGTCGGTCGCGGCGCCGGACCTGTTCCGGGCCGGACGGGCGGCGATGGTCCTGGGCAGGCACTGGCTGTATTCCGAGTTCGCCGGTCGTGACGGGCTTTCCGTGGATATCACGGTGCTGCCGGTCGGACCGCACGGCGGCCGCTGGGGCGGATGCTGGTCGACACCGCGGTGTACGCGGCCTGCGTCACCGCCGGTCAGGTGTTCTTCTGCTCGCTGGCCGGATACGCGTTCGCACGCTTGCGGTTTCGCGGGTGCGAAGTGCTGTTCGTCGCGTATCTGGGCACCCTGATGGTGCCGTTGACCGTCACGGTGCTCCTGCCACTGCTCGTCGTCTACGCGATCGCGCAGCGCGCCTTCAGCAACGGCGTCGCCATGTCGGGTCTGGGCGGGCGCTGAGTGAACGGCCCGGACCCCGCGGTCGCCGGGCCGTTCGAGACAGCTAGGGCGGCAAGGCTATTCGCCCCAGTAGGTGCCGAAGCTCCACAGGTTGCCCTCGGGGTCGCGGACCACGAAGCCGCGCGAGCCGTAACTCTCGTCCTGCAGGCCACGGATCACCTCGGCGCCGGCCGCCGCGGCGCGCTCGAACAGCGCGTCGGGGTCTTCGCAGACCAGGTAGACCGAGTCGTTGCCGGGCAGGCGCTTGCCGAAAACGCCCGCGTCCTTGCACGAGCTGCCGAACATGATGCCGCCGCCCAGCGGCCAGCGCATTTCCGCGTGCTCGATCACCGAGGGATCGTCTTCGCGGGCGTACATCGCGGTCTGCACGAAGCCGAACGCCTCGGCGAGGAAGGTGGCCATGGCGCGGCTGTCCCGGAAGGTCATGGTGGGCCAGACCGCGGTGCGGGTGGTGATATCGGTATTCGCTGGATTCGTCATGCGTCCAGCCTCACTCGGCCGGCCCCGCGCCGTCTTGGACGGATGGAACCTCCTCGGCCAGCCAGGTCGTCGGGTTGGCGCCCGCGAGTTCGGCGAAATCGCGATTCAGGTGCGCCTGGTCGTAGTAACCGCAGGCGGCCGCCACCTGGGCGATGGAGATATGGGAAGGGGTGTGCTGCAGCATCCGCCGGGCCCGTTCGAAGCGGGCGATCCGGGCCGCCAGCTTGGGGCTCAGTCCGAACTCGGCACCGAAGCGGCGCGCCAAATGCTGCCTGCTCCAGCCGATCTCGTCCGCCAGCGCACCGACGGCCAGCGTGCCGCCGGACCCGACCACCGTGCGCCACGCCCACGTCAATTCCGGCCCGACCAGTAGTTCGGGCTGCGCGATCCGGCCCAGGATCCGGTCGCAGGTCGCGAAGCGGGCGGTCCAGGTGGCCGGACCCTGCAATCGCTCCCACAGCTCCGTGCCGACCGGCCCCACGACATCCGCCAGCTCGACCGAGACATCCCAGAGCGCCGCCGCGGGCGTCCCGAACAGCGCTCGACTGCCCAGCGGGGTCAGCGCGACCGCGACGCCCTCCTGATGACCGGTGTGCGAGATGAGCGCGGAACTGGCCTGCAATCCGCCCAGCGAACACCGATAGTCCTGGGGCGACTGCCGCGGATCGGTCTGCGCGACAACGTCGATGGTCGGCCCGATGCTGACGATGAACGTCATGTGCGCGGACGGCAGGCCACGGTGCAGACCCGCCGGATACCCCACCATCCGGTAGCCCACGTAGTGGTCGATGAACCGCGCGAGCACCGGCGCCGGTCGCGCCGTCACCATCTCGGTGCTCGGCTCCATGCAGGTCACGCTACGCCTTGCGGGCCGCGGCGCAAGGTGGTCCCGCGCGGTTCACCGCCACCGCTGCCCGGCGGTGAGATGTCGCACTCGGGGGTGTGGTTCGACGGCGATCTGCGGTTACCGTGGCCACTTCTGATGAGTTGTGGAGGTGTGATGCGTCGGGTCCAGTACGAGCGCAGCGGTGGTCCGGAAGTGCTCGAGGTCGTGGCGGTCGAGGTGCCGACGCCGGGTCCTGGCGAATTGCTGGTGCGGGTCGAAGCGATCGGCGTGACCCTGCCGGTGGTGCGGAAGGTGCGCGAACAACGCGAGCCGATCGCGCTCGGCGGCGAGATCGCCGGTGAAGTGGTTGCCGTCGGCGAAGGCGTCACGGGTTACCAACCCGGCTATCGGGTGACCGGCCTGGTGTTCGGGCACGGCTACGCCGACTACGCCCTGCTCTCGGCGGCGATGGCCTCGCCGATCCCCGACGGCGGGTCCGCCGTCGACGCGGTCGCCCTGGTGCGCAGCGGTCTGGTCGCGCTGGGTGCGCTCGACGCGGCGCAGCCCAAGGACGGTGAATCGGCGCTGATCACCGCGGCGGCCAGCGGTGTCGGCCATCTCGCGGTGCAGCTGGCCCGGCTGCGTGGGGCGGCGCGGGTCGTCGGTGCGGTCTCCGATCTCGCCAAGGCCGAGTTCGTGCGCGATCTCGGGGCCGACGAAGTCGTCGAATACGGCCAGGAATCGTGGGGCACGCCGGTCGACTACGCGCTCGACGCGGTCGGCGGGGATCTGCTCGGACCGGCCATCACGGCCGTCGCGCCCGGCGGACGGCTGGTCGCCTACAGCTCCGGCGGCGGCACCATCCAGGCTTACGACCTGCTCGTCGGGGCCAAATCGGTGATCGGCTTCCAGGTGGCGCGGATCGCACAGGGCCAGCCCGACCTGTTCGACCACTGGCGGCAGGAACTGTGGCAGTTCCTCGCTTCGGGTCTGCTGCGGCCCGTCGTGCACGCGGAGTTCGCGCTCGACGACGCCGTCGCGGCGCATCGGGTGATCGAGGGGCGTGCCAACCTCGGCAAGGTTGTGCTGGTGCCCTGATCGGAAGCCGGTGGTTCCCACACGCTGTTTGGTGTGTGGGAACCCTGGCCGGTGGCGGCCGGTGCAGGTAGAAGAGGGTCTGCCGCGTAGACTCCTGGTCTCGTGAGCGAGCGAGCGAGCGAACCATCCAGCACAGCGTCCAAGACGTACGAGAATGCCGCGCGGAGCGGGGCAGTCTCGTGAGTCTCACCCTCGGAATCGTCGGCCTGCCCAACGTCGGAAAGTCGACGCTTTTCAACGCGCTGACCAAGAACGACGTGCTCGCCGCGAACTATCCGTTCGCGACCATCGAGCCGAACGTCGGGGTCGTGCCGCTGCCCGATCCGCGGTTGAACAAGCTCGCCGAGATCTTCGGTTCCGAGCGGATCGTGCCCGCCGTCGTGTCGTTCGTCGACATCGCGGGCATCGTGAAGGGTGCCTCCGAGGGCGCGGGGCTCGGCAACAAGTTCCTCGCCAACATCCGTGAGGCCGACGCCATCTGCCAGGTGGTGCGGGTGTTCGCCGACGACGACGTGGTGCACGTGGACGGCCGGGTCGATCCCGCCGCCGATATCGAGGTGATCGAGACCGAGCTCATCCTCGCCGATCTGCAAACCTTGGAGAAGGCGGTCCCGCGCTTCGAGAAGGAAGCGAAGATCAAGAAGGATCGCAAGCCGATCGCCGACGCCGCCAAGGCCGCGCAGGAGATCCTGAACGAGGGCACCACCCTGTTCGCCGCGGGCAACAAGGTGGATACCGAACTGCTCAAAGAACTTTCGCTGCTCACCACCAAGCCTTTCCTCTACGTCTTCAACGCCGACGAGTCGGTGCTGACCGACGAGGCGAAGGTCGCCGAGCTGAAAGCCGCTGTCGCACCGGCGGATGCGGTGTTCCTCGACGCCAAGGTGGAAGCCGAACTGCTCGAGCTGGACGACGAGTCCGCCCTCGAACTCCTCGAATCCATCGGCCAGACCGAACCCGGCCTGCACGCCCTGGCCCGCGCCGGCTTCCACACCCTCGGCCTGCAGACCTACCTCACCGCAGGCCCGAAAGAGGCCCGCGCCTGGACAATCCACCAGGGCGACACCGCCCCCAAAGCCGCAGGCGTCATCCACACCGACTTCGAACGCGGCTTCATCAAAGCCGAAGTAGTCGCCTACACCGACCTCATCGAAGCCGGCTCCATGCCCGCCGCCAAATCCGCCGGCAAGGTCCGCATGGAAGGCAAGGACTACATCATGCACGACGGTGACGTGGTCGAATTCCGCTTCAACGTCTGACGGCAAAGTTGCTGCCGACAAGTAGCAGCTCGAGGCTTGGTTACAGGGCTGCAGAGCAATTGAGCCCCTGTCCGGATTACCCCGAGGGGCATTGCACATTTCCGGAACACAGACCCGCCCCAACAGTTTTCGTTCTGTGCATGCGGTAATCCGCGCTGGGGACGTAGACCGGATTGAAGCGTTCGCGGATGTGCGCGACGGGGTCCCCGGCCGCGTCCAGGAACAAGTATTCCTTGTAGACGCAGTGCTGGAGATTGTCCGGCCAGGCCGACCAGCCGCTGGCTAGCAGCACGCGCGGCAGCTGACGGCCCGCGGCCGCGAGGGCATGGCCGATCGGCGCGCCGCTGTCGGTGAGCAGCGCGGTGATGCCGGGATCGCGGCACACCACGGTCACCTCGTTGCTCGATACCGCCGCACCCGCCGAGGTGCACAGCTGGGAACGCCGATACATGATCTCGTCGGTGGCCGCGCACCCCAGCGCAAAACGCACCTCCGGAGGCACGGCAGCGGCGAGGGTTGCCTGCTGCTCCTGCAGCGACAGCGAGAGCGGTTGCCCCAGTAGCGCTTCCAATAATCGGGTGGTGGAGCCGTCCGCATGCAGGATCATCCGCGCAATCGGCGGCATGGCCAATTCCATTGCGCTACTGCCGAATGCGCCCACGATCGAAGTCTAAGCGCAGGCGGGGCCGCCCGCAGGGCTTAAACCCTTTGTTGAGCCTCTTGTGGCCTGCGTAACCTGCCACGGCCACAAGACCGTTACCCCTCGACCATGCCGACAGCGCCTGCCGCGACAGTGCGGGAGCTACGGTCGGGTGGCGTATTCAGGTCAGTGCTCGGCTATCGCCTCGCGGACGGCGGGCACCACTTCAAGCGCCCACCGCTCGATCGTGTCGTCGCTGATGATGTCGCCGGGACGGGTCAGGTAGATGAACGCACCGGCACCTTGTTCGGTGACGGCGTAGGTCAGTTCCTCCACCCACTGGGTGACCGAGCCGCCTATCCAGCGGCCTTCTGCGGTGCGGGTCTGGGGAAGCGGGTCGCGGGAGATGGTGCCCGCAGCGTTGTAGATGGTGGTGATGTCGGCGGGGTTTCGGCCTGCGGCCGCGGCGGCCTCGTCGATGATCGATCGGGCCCGGTGGACTTCGGCGCTGCGCCAGTCGGCCAGGTGACCGGGAATCCATCCGTCCGCGTGCCGGCCGGTGAGCGCAAGCATCTTCGGGCCCAGCGCGCCGATCCAGATCGGCGGTGTCGCTGCTGCGGCCGGTGTCAGGTTGGTTACCTGGTAGAACTCGCCGTCGAAGGTGACCGGCTCGCCGCCGCCGGACAGCGCCCGGATGAGGGTGACCGCTTCTTCCAGTGCGCGGACCCGGGCCGCAGGCGAGAGCTGCGGGGCACCGAGGGCGTGGGTTTCCTCGCCTTGTCCGCCGCCGGCACCGATGCCGAGCGCGAATCTGCCGCCCGAGATCGTGGACAGGCCGGTGACGGTGCGGGCCAGCACAGGTGCGGGCCGATTGGGCAGGTTGGTCATGACCGTCGCGGCGGTGATGTTGCGAGTCGCGCCCAGCACGAACGCCAGCACGGAGTAGGCGTCCAGACGCTGGGCGAAGTAGGGGTGATCGGAGAGAGTGACCAGGTCGAGGCCCGCGTCGTCGGCGGTGCGGGCGTGCGCGAGGATCTCATCGACCTGGTTGACATCGGTTTCGAGGCCGAGGCCGAACAACACGTTGCCGGCCGTCACGACCGGTCCTCGCGCCGCCCGCAGGGTAGGTGATATCGCGTCTCGCTGATTCTGTGACTCGTCATCAACTGTGCTTCCCACGCCGCACGCACCTCCGGAGCCAAGCTCTGACAACCCACAAGATCATAAAGTAGACGATCGCCGTGTACTCGGATGACCGCGCACTTGGGCCCGCCGGAGCGGCCGCGTGGAGCGGGTGGCGGGAAGGCAGGCCGCAGGTGATTGGAGCCGTGGGCGTGGCGCAGAGGTGGCAGCGCGGGTCGAGGGATCTAGGCTTGGATCACCTCTACCTTGACGAGGGCGTTGAAGGAATCGCAGCTGGCCCAGGATTGGTTTTGGCCGTATTGGGCCGGGCCGTATTTCCAGTAGGTGAAGGGGACGGGCCAGGCTACGCAGGTGAGTTTGACCTGGTGCCAGGTGGGGAGTTCGCAGTTGGCCATGCCGCCGGTGTTGAAGATGTTGTAGACGTGGCATCTGGCTTCCCAGACCGGTACGTCGGCCTGGGCCATGCCGCCACCGGCGAACACTGTGGCCGCGGTGGCGGTGGCAACGACGGCCCCGGCCGCAAGTCGCTTCGCAGTTAACATCTCGAACCTCCTGAATCGATGTTGTGTGGATCACATCGCAGGTGGTTCGCGTTCGTTACTCATAGGGCTTTGACGTGCTCGGACAAGGATGGGCGGCCTAGCGTGGGCCTGTCACGCTCGCCTGGATCAAACGATTCGGCTGCTACGGACCGGGTATCGGCTATCCCGTAGCGAAGGGGGGCCTCGCTATTCCCCCGTCTGTCCGTCGATGGCTTCGCGGAGCAGGTCGGCGTGGCCGTTGTGGCGGGCGTATTCCTCGATCAGGTGGATGAGGATCCAGCGCAGGGAATAGGTTTCGCCGTTCGAGGGGCGGGTGGCGGTGGTGTCGAGGGGCGGGTTGGTGGCGAGGATGTCGCGGGAACGGTCACATTCGTTGCGCCACAACTGGATCGAGGCGGTCGGGTCGGCGTTCTCGACCTGGAAGTCGGTGTCTTCGGCGGGATCGGTGGCCCAGTACAGCGAGGGTGCCGCCACGCCCTGGTAGACGCGGGTGAACCAGGTGCGCTCCACCTCGGTCAGGTGGCGGACCAGGCCGAGCAGGGAGAGGGTGGACGGCGGCACCGCCTGCCGCCGCAACTGTTCGGCGGTGAGCCCGGAACACTTCCAGTCCAGGGTGTCTCGCTGGAATTGGAGAAAGCCGACGAGCATCTCGTACTCGCCCGCCACCAGGGGTGCTTCGCTGCGCTGACCTGACTCCATGCCGTCATCATGCCGGGCAGGTCCGACATCGGCACGCTGATCAGCACCAGCGGAAAGCCGACCGGCGATGACCGCGGGCAGGGTGGGGCCAGCACTACCGGAAAGAAGGGTGTTCGCTGGATGGGAGGGCGACGGCGCGGCTCGTAGCGTGATCGGGGTGTGGGAAGCGAATCGGTTGCGTAACAGGGTTTGTTGTCGGTTGTCCGCTGCCGTGGCGGTGGCGGGAGTGTTGGTAGCGGGGTGCAGTTCTGCGGAAAGTGTCGGCGGTGCAACAGCATTCGGTGCGACCGGACAGGCGCAGGTGGTCGAGGGCTTGAATCGCCTGATTTCCGACGATCACCTGCCTGGCGCACAGGCGGTGGTGAGTGAGCGGGGGCAGGTGTGGACGGCGCACGCGGGGCTGGGGGATGTCGAGCGCGGCACACCGATCGCGGACGATGCGCGCATCAGGATCGGCAGCAACACCAAGCCGTTCGTCGCCACGGTCATGCTGCAACTGGTGGCCGAGGGCAAGGCCGAGCTGGACGCGCCGGTGGAGCGCTACCTCCCGGGGCTGGTGCACGGACCCGGCATCGACGGCACTCGGATCACGATGCGAAATCTGTTGCAGCACACCAGCGGGCTACCGGAGTACGCGGCGGAGTTCGGGGCGACACCGAAACCGGGACAGGTCGACACGCATGCCGAGCACGTGCGGTGGGAGATCACCGATATCCACGAGGTGGTGCGCAATGTCTTGACCGTGCCCGCGGACTTCGAGCCGGGTGCGCGCTGGGCCTACTCCAACACCAACTACGCCATCGTGGGCATGGTGATCGAGAAGATAACCGGCGGCTCGCTCGGCGAGGAGATCACGCGCCGCGTCATCGAACCGCTCGGATTGCACGACACCTACTACCCGGATGCCGCGGAGACCGACATCCGCGGTCCGCATCCGGTGGGCTACGCCGTGTTCGGCGGGGACCGGGTCGACTACACACGACAGAACGTGTCGGTGGCCGGTGCGGCGGGTGCGATGGTGTCGACCGGCGCGGATCTCAACCGGTTCTTCACCGCGCTGATTAACGGTGAGCTGGTGCCGCCCGCGCAGCTAACGGAAATGAAATGGACTGTGCCACTGGAGGTCTCGGGGCCACCGGCCGGTTACGGACTCGGCCTCATGCAACGCCGGTTGCCTTGTGGCAAGGACAGCTGGGGCCACGGCGGTGACATCGACGGGTTCGAAACCCGCGGTGGTGTGACCGAGGACGGGCGGGCGGTGACGGTGAGCATCAACCAGGTGCCCGAAACCGCCCAGCCCACAGCAGATGTCATGAAGGTCGTCGACGCGGCACTCTGCGCCACGAACTGAACCGGCTACGGTTGTCGGCAGAACCGGCGTGTGAAGGTGAGGTCGATCGTGCTTTCTCTCCCGTTGACGGAGTCCGCCCACCTCGGCCCGCTGGAGCCGTGGCAGGCCGAGGAGTTCGCCGCGCATCTGGATCGGGCGCGCGAGCACATCCGGCCGTGGGTGAGCGCAGCGTTCGTCACCGACGATGTGGCCGGTGCGCGGGGCACGCTGCGCCGCTACGCCGACGGGCAAGCCGCGGACGGCCGACGCCTGTACGGGATTTGGCGGCACGGCGTGCTGGTCGGCGGAGTGCTGTTCGTCGATTTCGACGCCACCACGGGTTCCTGCGAGCTCGGTTGCTGGCTCGAGCCGGCCGGCGAGGGGCACGGGCTGGTCACCGCGGCCTGTGGCGCACTGCTGGATTGGGCGTTCGGCGTGCGCGGCCTGCATCGCGCCGAATGGCACTGCCGCGCGGACAACGAGCGCAGTTCCGCCGTCGCCGAGCGACTCGGCATGACACTCGAAGGTGTGTCGCGCGCGGCCTGGCGCTACGGCGGCGCCTGGCACGACGAACAGATCTGGGCGATTCTCGCCACTGAATGGACTGCGCCGTCGGCGATTACCCGGGGCACCGGGCGGTAACGAGGACGGGTCTTCCCTCGATCGAAGTATGCGGACGTTGGTCCGCATACTTCGAGCCACCTTGCGGGTGGGGGTGCTGCCGCGGCAGCAGAGGGAGACGAGGTTCGGATGATCCGCGCAGCCGGATGGCAAGTGTCCCGAGCCGATTCGGCCGGTCACCACCTGCCCATGCCGCCGGTCACCACATCGGTGGCGCCCACGTCGGCGGCCACCACCTCGGCCGCACCGGCGGTGACGACGAGCCCGGCGGCGAAGTAGCCGAGACGGTGGAATCAACACGGAATCCACACAGGATGGACACAACTGCGCTGGTACGCGCGTCTACTGTGTGGGCGGTGCGATGGAAAGCGATTGCGGCCTGGGGCGCGGCTTTACCAGGTGCGATCTGGGTGGTCGTGCGGATCGGCGGGTTCGACGCCTGGTATCCGATGGTGCAGCTGATCGCCTTCACGCCCTATGTGGCCGCGCTGTCCGTGGTGCCGCTGTTGTGGACAGTGCTGCTGCGGCAACGGTATCCGGCGCTGGTCTCGGCCGTGGTCGTGATCGCGTTGGCTTTCTGTGTGGTTCCGCGTTGGCTGGAGGACGGTGACGCGCTGCGTGGCGCGCGCGGCCCGGAACTGCGCGTCATGTCGGTGAACGTTCTGATGGGCCGGGTGGACCCGGCCCGTTTGGCCGACCTGGCCAGGGACGCCGATGTCGTTGCGGTGCAGGAGTTGACGCCGGAGTTCGCCACCGCGTTCGCGAAGTACTTCCCGCACCGCGTGAGCTATCCCGCCGCGGGCGTGGGCGGTTCAGGCGTCTTCGCTCGAATCCCGTTGCGGGACGCGGGCGTACGGCACAACCCTTGGGGGTTCACCCAGGCGATCGCCGAACTCACCGACTACGGCGTGTTCGTCGAGTCGGCGCATCCGGCGGCGCCGTCGAGCCGGGAGGCGATCGAACCGTGGCGGGAGAGCTTCCGCCGCCAGCAGCGCGCCACCCCCGACGGCCCGCTACGCATCCTGGCCGGCGACTTCAACGCCACCCTCGACCACTCCGTGATGCGCGACCTACTGCACTCCGGTTACCGGGACGCGGCCCTGGTGCGCGGCAAAGGGCTGGTCGGCACCTGGGGACCTTACGACGGCGACAACATCCCCCCGGTGACCCTGGACCGGGTGCTCGCCGACAACCGCATCGGCGTCCGGGACCTACGCATCCTGGACCTCCCCGGCTCGGACCACCGCCCGGTCCTCGCCGTCTTGGTGCTGCCCTAGGGCCACGATTTCCGGATCACTGCGACCGGATCATTCCTTTCGTGCGCATGAGGAACTCGCCGAGATAGCCGTCGTGCGGTACTCCGGGACGCAGCCATGTGGTCGGGTTGTCGCCCAGGTAGAGATTGGTGATCGACGGTTCGTCGAGCAGCGCGTCGATCAGACTGCGCCGGTGCGTCATTGCCGTCAGCACCAGGGAATTGCGCAGCGGTGCAACGCCGTCCAACGGCGACCAAGGGCCCACCCACACACAGGGGAAAGCGAGTTCGACATCGAGCTGTGGGGCGTCGCTGCGGTCCACGAGATGCACAGCGGGCCGCAGCACCGCGCCGCCGGTGGGCAATTCGTCGACGATGGTGTCGCCGCCGAGCAGGGGCCGGGCCGCACCCGCGACCCGGTGCAGGTACCGATCGGTGGCGCGGGCCGAGTCGATGGGCTGCACGGTGAGGATGGCCGCCGGGTCGTGCGCGGGCAGGCTCGCTATTTTGGCCAGCTCGGCGGCGAGCGCCCTGGCCAGCGGTTCGGGGTCGCCCTCGACGAGCACGGCGGTGGTGCAGGTGCATGCGGTGCCGCCGAGATGGCTTACCGAGCCTGCGATCAGCTCGATCTTCTCGCGCCAGTCCACGTCTGCGGTAACCAGAACCTTGGATCGGCCCGGCCCCTGGGTGAGTACTCGCGAACTGGCACCGTACTTTTCGACCACGTCCTGTCCGCCGTACACGATCGCGAAGTCCGCTTCGTCGACGATGATGTCGGCAGCCGCGTAGTCGGTGGGCAGCAGGGTGAGCAGGGCCGGTGGCATCCCGGCCGCGCGCAACGCGCTGACCAGGCGGACGGCGGTGAACGGCTCACGGGTCGACGGCCGCACCGCGACCTTGTAGCCCATCGCCAGCGCCTCAGGCCAAAGGCCGTGTACCGCAGGCGTATTCCCGGCGGCGTGGACGGCGAAGAGATCACCGCGCCGGGTCCACACCGCGGAGCCGTGCAGGGTCTGCGGATCCTGCCAGTCGCCCACCGCGCCCTTCGGCATGGCGAGTTCCATGGTGTCGCGTTGCTCGCGCAGCACGTCGGCGACCCACTGCACCGACTGCTGCACGACGGCCAGCGGCACGCCGGAGGCGAGGGACACCAGACGCGCGTAGTCGGCCGGCCCGAGTCCGTCGATCTCACCGTGCTGGAACAGTTCCGCAGCCCGTTCCAGCACGTCGAAGCGGTCGGCGGCGGGTAGCACCGGCGCCTTGCGCATGGCCGCGAGGGTGCGTCTGACGTACAACGCGGGTACCTGGCTGATCTCGCCGATCTGCTTGCCGGACAACGCCGTCAGTGGCTTGCGTTCGCGGGATCGATAGGCGCCGTTCGGGCCGAGGGCGTCGATCTGGATGAACTCGCTCATCAGTACACGCCCTCGATGACCTCGGTGTCGTCGAAGGTCCGGACCGGGCCGACGTCGGCGACCGAACAACCCAGCGCGGGTGCGGGCGGTTCGACTTTCATAGCCAGGTCGCGTTCGACATTGTTGGGGATCAGTGCGTATTTGCTGAGGTGGTTCATCACGACTTGCCCGCGCTCGCCGTACTCGACATCGGCGCCGGTGACCGGATCGATGACGCGAAAGGCGATGTAGGGGCTCGGCGGATCGAACACCGGGAGCCCGTCCGGGCGTTCCTCGTCTCGCTCCCGGGACATGCCGAGAATGGTGGTACTGCCGTAAAGCCCTTTGAGCGGGATATTCGGGAAGATCTCTTCCCGGAAGAGTGCGCGCGAATCCGCGTCCATATGCGCGCCGCTCCAGCAGATGAACTCGACGTTCTTGCGCACTCTTTCCACGAGGTCGTCGCGGCGGGCGATTCGCTCCAGCAGCGGCGGTGTGGTGACGAGAATTCCGACGGATTGGGTGTCGAGGATGTGTGCGACCTGGTCGATCACGTGTTCGGCGTAGCGCTCGGTGTTGTCGGTGTCACCGCGTCCGATCATCTGCTTTATCCAGCGTGGGTCGAGGTCGATGGTGAACTTCACCCCGTGGTGCCTGCGTGCGCGACGTTCGGCGAACTCGCCGAACATGTGTGGCCCGCTGGGCGTGACGGCCAGCGTGTTCATCGTGCCGAGGCCGGCGTAGTGATGTTCGTCCCAGCTCAGCGCGAAATCCATCCACCGGTCGAACATGACGAACCGCTTCGGCGCGCCGGTGGTGCCGCCGCTCTCGTAGACCCCGGCGATCTCCCGGTCCGCGCCGTTCAGCCCGCGCGGAATCAACTCTTCGATCGGGGTATCGCGAAACTCGTTGACAACGTTGGGAAAGCGGGTGAAATCTTCGAACGTGCGCACCTCGGCTATCGGATCGAAATCCAATGTCCGGGCGCGGTGCAGCCAGTACGGGCTCCCGGTCTCCTCGCTGAAGTGCCACCTCATCAATGATCGGATGAATTCATCCGGATGGTGTGCCGCATACTCGTGGGCGGTGAGATCCAGAATTTTGGGTCGCATGCGCGGCCTCCAGATAAGTGCCCCGAACTGGGGAATCATGGTCGAACGCAGTAATACTGCCGGGTGCGTTCGGCGTGGAATTCCTGATGTGCCGCAGTTCGATCCCCCGATAGAAAGACCGAGGAGCGCTTGCGGGTGCTCGAGCGATCGCGCGGCCGGCCGTGGTCGGCGCACGGTCAGCCGCTCGACCAGGCCGCCTTGACTTCAACCTTTGTTGATGTTCGAAGCTTGCCGTCATCACCCGAATACCTCGAAAGGAATTGTGATGACGGAGAATCCGGTTCGGCTGGCAGTGATCCTGGGTAGTACCCGGGCGGGGCGCTTCGGGCCGACGGTGGCCGACTGGTTCGTTCGGCGCGCCGAACAGCGGACCGACGTCGCGGTCGAGTTCATCGATCTGGCGCAGGATCGCTTGCCCGCGCAGATGTCGCACGAGCCCGAACCGGAAGAGGCGCGGGCGCTGCACTCCGTCGGGTCGCGGCTGACCGCGGCGGACGCGTTCGTCATCATCACGCCGGAGTACAACCACAGCTACCCGGCGGCACTGAAGAACGCGATCGACTGGCATTTCACCCAGTGGCAGGCCAAGCCGGTCGGATTCGTTTCCTACGGGGGTGTTTCCGGCGGCCTGCGTGCCGTGGAACATCTGCGGCACGTCTTCGCCGAACTACACGCGGTCACGGTGCGGGACACGGTGAGCTTCCACGGCGCGGCCCAACTCTTCGACCAGACAGGCGAACTCACCGAGCCCGCGGCGGCAGAGCTGGCCGCCGATCAGCTGCTCCACCAGATTGTCTGGTGGGGAACGGCTTTGCGCTCGGCCCGGGCCGAGCGCCCGTACGTCGCCTGATCGTCGGCGACGCACCGCGGCAGGGTCAGTGTTCGGCGAGCCCGGCGGGCAGGGCCTGGCCACAGGTGCCGGGCGGGGACTGACCCGCCAGGCGAGCGCTGAACCAGTCGAGCACCTTGGGGGCGACGGCCTTCTCGTTGTCGTTGTCGTGGCCGACACCGGGATTCCACTGCGTGGTGACGTCGATGCCCGCCGCGCAGTAGCGCTGCGCGAGCGCGGCGGTGAATTTCGCCGGAACCAGTTCGTCGTCGAGACCGTGCGCCAGATACACCGGAATCCCCGGCGGCATGTCCGGTGCGCGGTTCTCCTCGAAGGCTTTTCGCCAGGCTGGGTCGGCGAGCGGGTCGCCTTTGAAGTAGTCACCCATGCCGGGGAGCGCGGTGAGCCGGGGCAGCAGCGCGCTGAAAGGGGTTGCGGCGCAACCGGCCGCGGCGATCTCGCGGTTGCGCAGCGCGGCTTGCGGCGTCAGCAGCGCGTTGGGATCGAGGTTCGGGTACACCTTCGGGAACTGGGTGGTGAGGAACGGGACGACGGCCCAGCCGTCGACGAGTTGCGGCGGCCGGGCTTGCAGGATGCCTGCGATATCCGAGGCGGCGGCGTTCGCGGCGTCGGCGACCAGGTGCAGTTCGGGCGCGTAGCCGGGCGTCAACGCGGCTGCGGCCAAAGAGATGAGGCCGCCCTGGGAGACTCCGTAGATGACCATGTCGGTGCCGGCGCCGGTGCCGGGCAGGTTGCGGGCGGCGCGGGCGGCGTTCACGGCGTCGCGCCCTTGATCGGCGGTGACCAGGTAGTGCTCGCCGTCGCCGGTGCCCGCCGCGCCCGCGTAGTCGCTGGCGGCGACCACCCAGCCGCGGTCGAGCGCGCCGTCGAGCCACGGCCGCATGGTCGAGGCGAAATCGGCTTGCCGGCTCGGCGCGCAGTCGGCGCCGAGACTGACGGTGCCGTGCGTGTAGTTGAGGATGGGCCGGTTCGCGGCCTGCCCGAGCGGTGCGATGACCACGCCGGAAGAGACCGTCGGCCGTCCCTGGCCGTCTTGGGACCAGTACAGGACGCGCCAGCCCTGCCCGCGCACACCGGGCAGCGGCAGCGGCGCGGAACGAATCACCGTGCCGGGAGCGGCGGGGGAAAGTCCTTGCGGCACTGCGTAGAACGCGGCCAGCCGCCCCTGCTCGTCCTGCTGCCGCGCGGCCTGGGTGACGATCGTGCCGTACCAGCCGAGGGCACCCGCGAGCACGATCAACTGCACGCCGACCGACACCGGACGCCACCAGCGCAGTGTGCTCGCCCGAGGTAGCGGAGCGGTCAAGCGCGCGCCGCGCACCACCATCGCCGCACCGGTGACCAGCAGCGCGAGAATCGTCCACGCGGTGAAGTCGAGCCCCGTCCGATAGGGCAATGTCGCGAGGACCAACCCGGCGAGCACCTGCCACCCGGCCAGGGCGGGAGACGAGACCAGCACATCGTCACGTTGTGCGCCGGCGACCAGCCCGCAGACCCCGAGCGTGACGAAGAATGTTCCCGCCCATACGAAAGCCAGCGATACCGGCATCGAGAGCGCGGCGACACCGGCTACGGCGAAACCTGCGGCCACCAGTGCTTCGACCGCCAGCGCACGGCCGCGGCGGGCCCGGTGACGGGTCTGCGCGTCGGCCTGCGGATCCGGCTTGCGCACCGGTGTCAGCGTGCCCGTCTCCGGTTCCGCCGGTACCCGCCGCGCCCACCACCAACGCCATGCCGCCGACGCGCCCAGCGCCACCATGGCGACGGCGACGACCACGCGCCCCGCGGTCAGCGAGACGCCGAAGGGCGAGTACAGCAGCGCACCCGCCAGCAGCACGGCCAGCCCGGGCAGCCACCAGGCGATGCCGCGCAGGTCCCATTTGCCACCGCTCACCTGTGGCCTCCGTCCCTCGGTTACGTGGCAAAAGCTCGTATCCGACAACTCTACGGACGGGGCGGAACCGGTCTATGTGATCTTCGCCGGGTGTCTGCCGTGCAGGTCACAGCTGGTGTGCCCGGTACCGGTGCCACCGCCGCCGGGCCCAGTTGCGGGCGACGGGGCTCAGCGCGAGAACCGGGAGCAGCAGCACGAACCCGACCACCGCGGCGGGAATCACCAGGTAGATGAGCAACTCGCCGAGCACCTGCAGGACGGTGGGAATCGCGAAGGGAACGGCCAGCACCGCCAGGGCGATCGCGAGCGGGTAGGTGCCGCCCGCGGCCGCGGCGATCGCGCCGAACGCGAATCCGGCCGCGAGCACGAGCCCCAGCAGAGCGACGAGATAGTTGTCCCACCACGCGTGTTGTTTCGTAGGAATCGAAGCGCCTCCGTTGTCGTGCCCGACCCAGCCGCAGAGCCTAGCGGCGCGGCGTCTCGTCGACGCCGGGTTCCACGGATCACGTTGCCGGGGACAGGGTCTCGTCCTGGTTCAACGTCGGCGTCGCGGCCGGGGGCGTGGCTTTACGGGTGCTCAGCCAGGCGCCGACGAGCATCGCCGCCGCGCCCACCGCCTGCACCGGAGCGATCGTCTCGCCGAGCAGGACCCATGCGCAGGCCAAGCCGAAGGCCGGCACCAGGAACATCGCCGTGGACGCGGTGGCCGGACCGACCTGTCCGACGGCGCGGTAGTAGAGCACGTAGGCGAGGGCGGTCGGCAGTATGCCGAGATAGGCCTGGTTGAGCCAGAATCCGGGGCTCAGCTCCGACCACGCGACGGCGGGCAGGACGGGCGCGGCGAGCAGGCCGAGCACCGCGGTGCCCGCGGCGGTGGCGTAGACGGTGACGGTGGGCGCGGCATGTCTGGCCAGAATCGGCGCACCCAGCATGGTGTAGCCGGCCCAGCAGGCGGCCGCGGCGACGAAGGCGAGATCGCCGAACAGGCGCTGCCCGCCGGCGGCCGGGATGCCCAGGAAGAACACCACCCCGCCGACTACCGCCACGGTCAGACCCAGCGCGCCGGACCGGGACAGCCGAGTGCGGCCGAGCGCGCTCAGCACCGCGAAGGTGAGCACCGGCGCCGTCATCGGCACGATCACGCTGCCGTCCGCCGCGGGCGCCAGCGACAGGCCCAGGAAGAAGAAGAGGTTGTAGCCGAAGACGCCGATCAGCCCGAGCCCCGCGATGCGGGTGAACTCCGCCGCGGGCAACCGCGCCGGACGCAACACGACGATCAGCACCAGACTGCCGATCAGAAACCGCAGAAACCCCGCCACCTCGTGCGGCACGTCGTGCACCGCCAGTTTCGACGAGGCGAACGCGCTGCCCCACAGCGCCATGACCAGTACGAGCATCAATCGAATACGCACGGGGCCGATCCTCGTGCGCCGACCGGGTCGCGGTATTGAACGCTGGTGCGGCGACAATGGTGGGGTGGCGGCGGGTGAATGGGTGACGTACCGGCGGATGCCGGACCGTCCGGTCGAGGTGATGCAGGCGCATTTCGAGCGACACGTCTATCACCTGCACAGCCACGAGACGTACTCGTTCGGGCTCACCAGGTTCGGTGCGCAGAGCTTCGATTGCCGGGGCGCGTCCCGGGTCAGCGCGGCGGGCATGGTGATGGCGTTCAACCCCGACGAGCCGCACGACGGGCACAGCACCACCGAGCTGGGTTTCACCTATTCGATCGTGCACATCGGCACCGAGTTGATCACCGATCTGCTGACCGAACAGTCCGCGCGGCCGACCGGTCTGCCGCTGTTCGCCGATCCGGTACTGGACGATCCGCTGCTGTCCCGGGCGCTGTCCAGATTGCACGCGAGCCTCTGGCAGCCCGGCAGCGAGCTGGTGGCGGACGAGGCGCTCGGTGCGACGGTCGCCGCGCTGGTGCGTCGTGGCGCGCGACGGCCGCTGGTGCGGTCGGGCACCGGCGGGGGCGGGGTAGGCGTGGACATCGCCCGCCGGGTGCGGGCCGTGCTCGACGACCGCTATCTCGAGCCGCTGTCCATGGACGATCTCGCCGAGGCGACCGAGTGCAGCCGGTTCGCCCTGTACCGGGCGTTCCGCGCCAATTACGGTCTGGCACCGAGTGATTACCAGCGGCTGCTCCGCTTGCGTGCCGCGCGCCGCTCGATCGCGGCGGGCCGCCCGGTCGCCGCGGCGGCCGTCGCCGCGGGCTTCGCCGACCAGGCGCATCTCACCCGTTGGTTCCGGCGGTGCTACGGCATCACCCCCGGCGTCTACCTGAGCGCCGCGAGCTGACCGCTAGACGACGGGTTCGACGGTCGCACCGGCGAACAGGACGAAATCGGCGGTGTCGGTGAAGTCCGGGGCGTTTTCCTCGCCGACATAGAGGTCGAGGTGGTGCGGGCCGCCGAAGCCCGGGATGAACTCGTCGCCGACGAACCATTCGGCGGACCGGAATCTGGCGCACGCGTCGGCGGCTTCGGGATCGATGATGCCGCAGTCGGTCAGGCGCAGCCGGGTGCCCGGGTCGAGCCCGTCGGCGGCGGCGCTCTGAAACGGCCGCAAGATGTCGCCCGCGGCGTCGCGCGGCGCGGAGTCGAGCCAGAAACCGGTGTCGTAGGACCAGTTCAGGTACGTTCCCGCGTGCGCGCCGCTGGTGATCCGGCCGGTCCCCTCTTCACGCACCGCGGCGATGAAATCCGATGGCAGCAGGCCTATTTCGGCATCGGGATCGGTGCAGTCGGCATCGGCGCAACCGCGTACCGGCTCGCGCGGGCCGTCGTGGTAGGACTCGACCGCGGTGTAGTTCACCGTGACGGTCCAATCGGCCCACTCGTCCGCGCCGAAGTTGGCCTCGCACCCCGCCGCGAGCACCGACACGGCGAGCAACCCCACACCCAGCCTCACGCTGCGATCCTACGGCGGTCCCGCGGTCAGGCCGCGCCGAGCTGGAATTCGGCCGCGTGGTCGGTGGCCCACTGCCGGAAGGTGCGCGGCGGCACCCCGGTGATCCGCTCGACGCTGTCGTGCACGACGGAGGTGAACGACGCCAGCGCGGTGGCGCGCAGCGCCATGATCGCGTCCGCCAGCTCGGCAGGCACGCCGTGGTCGAGCAGAGACCGCCGCGCCTGCTCCGGCGCGACCTCCCGGAATTCGAGCGTCCGGCCGAGGATCTCGCCGATGATCGTGGTCTGCTCGCCGGGCGAAAGCGCTTGGGGCCCACTGAGGGTGTAGATCTGCCCCACGTGCGCGTCGGTGGTCAGGGCGGCCGCGGCGACGGCTGCGATATCGCGTGGATCGATGACGGCGATGCGGCCCTGGCCGTAGGGCGCGTGCACGGCGTCGTGTGCGCGGATCGTGCCCGCCCAGTGCAGTGCGTTGGACATGAAGCCCAGCGGACGGAGGACGGTCCACGCCACGCCGGACGCCCGCACCGCCGCTTCCCCGGCACGATGCCAGGCGGGGATGGGATCGGTGGCCGTCTCGTCACCGGCACGACCCGACGACAGCTTCACCAGGCGGGTGACCCCCGCGGTGGCCGCCGCTGCGGCGACCACGGCGTCGTGCTCGGGAATCGCGGGTCCGGTGGACAGCAGGAAGACGCGGTCGACGTCTCGCATGGCGGCGGCCACCGCGGTCGCGTCGCCCAGATCGGCACGGACCACCTCGACGGCGGCGGGCAACCGGGCGGACTCCGGCCGTCTGGTGACCGCGCGCACCTGTTCACCTGCGGCGAGTAGCTGCTCGATCAGGGCCCGGCCGACCGTTCCCGTGGCACCGGTAACGAGAATCATGATGTGGCTTCCTTTTTCGCGGGGCGGGTGCTCGGATCGAGCACGCTGCGCCGGAGCCAGCATCGATCGGCGCCACGATCTGCTCCATTCATCCACCGGTTATCGGTGGAAAAGCTCCATGGCGCGTGCTGATTCGAAAGGAATCGCCGCACGGACGACCTCGTCGGCCCGTGGATCCGCCATCCGGCGGCGGGTCAGCGCACCTCGGGAGGGCGGGGCCAAGGGTTGTCTTCGAGGTGCTCGACGGACTGGTTGAAGCGGGCGATGAGTTTGCCGAGCTGGTCGATATCGGTGCCGGGCCAGTCCGCGACCACGGCTCCGATACCGTCGTGGCTCTGCCTGCGATCGGAGGCCAGCGCTTCCAGTCCCTTGGTGCTGGCCCGGATCTTGCGGGCGATACCGCCCTCGGGGTCGGGCACGCGGTCGACGAGTCCTTGCTTGAGCATCGCGGCGACCTGGCGGTTGATCGTGGAGATGTCGAGCTGGAAGGCCTCGGACAACTCGCGCAGGCTCAGCGGATCGTCGCATTCCAGCCTGGTCAGGATGAGGAAGGCCGAGCGATCGAGCTGGAAACCCGGTCTGCGCAGCAGCGACGCGGGGAAGTGCCGGGCGAGCAGGGTCAGCTCGTAGACCAGGCGGGGGAGCGCGGCGGCGTCGGCTGAACCGGAATCGGACATGGCCACACTATGTCGTGTGCGTCACGCCGATATCAAATTGTGCACCATACACATCGTGTGTAGCGTGCACATTTGTGAGTGTTGCTGCCGACGCGTCTTCGACCGTCTCCGATACCGACGACCGACGGCGTCCGGCGCCGGCCGTGCTGATCGCAACCCTCGGCATGGTCGGTGTCGTCGTCTCGCTCATGCAGACGCTGGTCATCCCGATCATCCCGTCGTTGCCCACGCTGCTGGACACCTCGGCGGCCAACGCCTCGTGGGTGGTCACCGCGACCCTGCTGGCCGGCGCGGTGGCGACGCCGATCAGCGGTCGGCTCGGCGACATGTTCGGCAAGCGCCGCGTGCTGTTCGCCAACCTGCTGCTGCTGGTCGCGGGTTCGGTCGTGTGCGCGACGTTCTCCTCGCTGGTCCCCGAGATCGTCGGGCGCTCGCTGCAGGGCGCGGCGGTCGGTGCGATCCCGCTGGGCATCAGCATCATGCGCGACGAACTGCCCGCCGAGAAGGTCGGTTCGGCCATGGCGATCATGAGCGCCACCCTCGGTGTCGGCGGCGCCCTCGGCCTGCCGCTGGCCGCGGCCATCGCGCAGAACGCCGACTGGCACATGCTGTTCTGGACCGCCGCCGGGCTCGGTGTCATCTGTGCCGCACTGGTTTTCGTCTTCGTGCCGGAGTCGCCGGTGCGCACCCCGGCCAAATTCGACTTCGGTGGCGCGCTCGGTCTGTCGATCGCGTTGCTGGCGTTGCTCATTCCGATCACCAAGGGTGCGGACTGGGGTTGGGCGAGCGCGCCGACGCTGATCCTGTTCGCGGTGTCGGTGGTGGTGTTCCTCGGCTGGGGCGCGTTCGAACTCCGGCAGCGTTCGCCGCTGGTCGACTTGCGGGTCTCGGCGCGGCCGCGGGTGCTGTTCACCAACCTGGCCTCGATCGCCGTGGGCTTCGCGCTCTACGGCATGTCGCTGACCTTCCCCCAGCTGCTGATGGCGCCGGAGCAGACCGGCTACGGCTTCGGCCTGACCATGGTCAACGCCGGATTGGCGTTGGCGCCCACCGGTTTCGTGATGATGCTGCTCTCGCCGGTGTCGGCGCGACTGTCCGCGGCCCGCGGCCCGAAGATCACCCTCGCGCTGGGCGCTGCGGTGATCGCGGCGGGCTACCTGTGCGCCGTGGTGCTGATGAACAGTGTCTGGGAGATCATGGTCGCGTCGATGATCGTCGCGGCGGGCGTCGGCCTGGCCTACGCCGCGATGCCCGCGCTGATCATGGGCGCGGTGCCGATCACCGAGACCGCGGCGGCGAACGGCCTGAACTCGCTGATGCGCTCGGTCGGCACCTCCACCTCCTCGGCCGTGATGAGCGTGGTGCTGGCGCATATGACCATGCAACTCGGCCCGCACGTGCTGCCCTCGCGCGACGGCTTCCACACCACCTTCCTCATCGCGACTGCGGCGGCCATCGTGGCCATCGTGCTCACCGCGTTGATCCCGATGCGCCGGGCCGCCGACGCGGCCACCAAGGTCGGGCACGCCTGAGCGGAACGTCGTTGGGGCCGAATCGAGTTCGCTCGGTTCGGCCCCTTTCGTATGTCCGGTTCAGTCCGGCGGAACGGCCGCGGTGTAGCGGCGGGCGAGGGTGCGGATGTGCGCGACCAGCTCCGGCGGTTCCTCGACGCGGAAGTCCATCATCAGCATGCTGAGGTAGATGGCGATGGTTTCCAGCGCGTCGGCCCCGGTCAGCAGCACGCAGGTGTGCTCGTCGACGGCCTCGACCACGCCGACCGCGGGATTGATTCTGGCGATGACGGTTTCGGCGGAGGCGAGCACCGTCACCCGGGCCTGCACCTGCCAGCCGGTGGTCGCGATATGCCGCATCACGAACGCGACCAGGTCGTCGTCGGGCAGTCCGCGGGCCGCGAACCGACGGCTGCCGGTGCTCGCGCGCCGCACCCTGGCGACGGGAATCGCGCTCCAGGAATGGGTTTCGAGCAGATAGGCGACGAGGTACCAGCGGCGCTGCCAATTGATCAGCCGATAGGGCTCGATTTCCCCGGACTGTTCGTCCTGTTCCACGACGACGGTGGCGCCGTCGCGGATCGCACTGGCCAGCGTGGTCAGCACCGCGGCGGGAACCGGCGCGTCGGGCTCGCGTGAGCCGGTGGTGGCCGGGCCGATCGCGGTGGCCTCGCGGAGCGCGGTCACCTTGCGCTGCAAGCGTTTCGGCAGGATCTGGTCCAGTTTGGCGAGCGCCCGCGTGACGTGGTCGCCGATATCCGCGATGCCGGTGGCGCCGTCCTCGGCGAGGCCGACGGCCACCGCGACCGCCACCGCCTCGTCGTCGTCGAGCAGCAGCGGCGGCATCGTGGTGCCGCGACCGAGCCGGTAGCCGCCCACCGACCCGCGTTGCGCCTGCACCGGATAGCCCAGTTCGCGCAGGCGCTGGATGTCGTGGCGCAGTGTGCGATCGGTGATCTGCAAGCGCTCGGCCAGTTCCCGCCCGGTGTGCGCGCGATCTTGGAGCATGGCCAGCAAACGCAATACCCGCACTGTGGTCGGCATCACATTTTTCCCGTCGTCATATTAGGAACGATATTAGCCTAATGGCCGCATAAGCTCATGTCAGAAGCAAGAAGCAAGAAGCAAGAAGCAAGAAGCAAGAAGCAAGAAGCAAGAAGCAAGAAGCAAGAAGCAAGAAGCAAGAAGCAAGAAGCAAGAAGCAAGAAGCAAGAAGCAAGAAGCAAGAAGCAAGAAGCAAGGAAAGCAAGAAAGCAAGAAAGCAAGAAAGCAAGAAAGCAAGAAAGCAAGAAGCAAGAAAGCAAGAAAGCAAGAAGCAAGAAGCAAGAAGCAAGAAGCAAGAAGCAAGAAGCAAGAAGCAAGAAGCAAGAAGCAAGAAGCAAGAAGCAAGAAGCAAGAAGCAAGAAGCAAGAAGCAAGAAGCAAGAAACAAGAACTCGAAAGGCTCCGACATGAACGCCACCAACACCGCCGCCGCGACCCTCAGCCCCGTCTGGCGCGCCGTGCTCACCGACTCCTACCGTGCCCTGGCAACCGTCGTCGCCGGCGTCGGCGCCGACCAGTGGCAGCTGCCGACCCCGTGCTCGGAATGGAACGTGACCCAGGTGGTGCAGCACGCGGCGGGCGATCAGCTGGCCTTCGCGCAGTTCCTCGGCATCGGCACCGGCCCGGCCTTCAACCCCTTCGAGCCGTCGGGCAGCATCGACGGTCCGGCGCAGGCCCTGGTGGACGACGCGATCGAGCAGACGACCACGGCGTGGGGGACGGTCGCCGACGGCACCGAGACGGTGCCGACCCCGCTGCCGCACGGTGCGCTCGCCACCCCGGTGGCCGCCGTGATGTGCGCGCTGGACGCCGCGGTGCACGCCTGGGATATCGCGATCGCCACCGGTCAGCCGTCCCCGCTCACCGACGAACTGGCCGGGCGCCTGCTCACGGCCGCCCGTGCCCTGCACCCCGCGCCGGGCAGCGGCCAGGAAGCCGAGATCGTCGAGCCGCTGCGGCAGTGGGGCGCGTACGCGGCCGTGGTCGACGGCAAGCCGGACGACACCGAGGTCGCCGAACTGCTCCGCTACCTCGGTCGCGATCCGCGGATCTGAACTCGGACAAGACCTTTGATGTCCCGCATGCGGAATCGGCGACGATTTCGGCTGCGGGACATCACAGTGTTTGTGTGGCACCGCCGTTCAGCGAGCGGTGACGAAGCCTTCGGCGACCATCCAGTCGCGGGCGACCTCGGCCGGTTCCCGGCCCTCGACGTCGACCTGCCGGTTCAGCTCGGTGATGGCCTCGTTGGTCAGGCGTTTCGAGATCGGCTCCAGGATGGTGGCGACCTGGGGGTGCGCGTCGGCGAAGGATGCGCGCATCACCACGGCCGCATTGTATTTCGGGAAGAATGCTCGATCGTCTTGCAGCAGAACCAGATCCAGTGCCGGGATGCGGCCGTCGGTGGCGGCGACGGAACCGAACCGGCACTGTTTGGCGTCGGCGACGGCCTGATAGACGATCGGATCCTGGACGATCTGCTTGCGCACCTTGCCGGTGTCGATGTCGTACTTGCGCGCCATGCCGGGGTATCCGTCCTGGCGGACATTGAATTCCGTGCCGACGCAGGTCGCCGCGGCCTCGGGATCGGTGCCGACCAGTTTCGCGTAGTCCGACAGGGTGCGCACGCCGGTGCGTTGCGCGGTGGCCGAACTCGTCACCAGGGCGTAGGTGTTGTTCATCGGGGCCATGGCCGTCCAGACCATGCCGTGCGCGTCCAGATCGGCCGCGCGCACGGCTTCGAACTGACCGAGCTCGTCCGGGATCGGTTGTTCCTTGCCGAGATAGTTGACCCAGCCGGTGCCGGTGTAGTCGTAGGCCACATCGATCTGACCGTGCAGCTGCGCGTCGCGCAGGCTGTTGGAGCCCTGGATGTTCGTCAGGTCGCGGACCTCCGCGCCCGCCGCCGACATCGCGAATTCGATGAGATAGCCGAGGATGTTCTGCTCGGTGAAGTCCTTGGACCCCACGATGATCCGCACGCCGTCGAGTTCGGGCACGGGCTGGATGCTGCCCGGACCGACCCGAAGCGGTACCGCGGCACCGGATTCCAGCCCGCACGCCGCGAGCAGCAGTAGCCCCGTCGCGAGCGCCAGACCCCGCCATCGCCGGTTCACCGCAGCCCCCTCGGTCCGAGGAACTGTTCGGCGAGCGCGCCGAGCCAGTCGACCAGCAGCGCGAGGGCCACCGCGAGCACCGCGCCGACCACCAGCGTGACGTTGTCGCGCAGCTTGTAACCGGTATCGATCAAAATGCCGAGACCACCCGCGCTGACCAGGAACGACAGCGTCGCGGTGCCGACCGCGAGTACCAGCGAGGTGCGCAGCCCGGCCAGGATGTAGGGCACCGCGAGCGGAAACTCGATGCGGCGCAACACCGTCGCCGCCGACATGCCCTGACCGCGGCCGGCGTCGATGAGCGTGCGATCCACCTGCTGATAGCCCAGGATCGTGTTGCGCAGCACCGGAAGCAGCGAATAGAACGCGATCGGCGCGACCCCGATCCAGAACCCGGTGGTGCGGGTCGCGAGATAGAACAGCACGATCAGGCCGATCGCGGGGGCGGCCGCGCCGATATTCGCGATGCCCACGAAAAGCGGTGCGACGCGGCGGTATCCGGGTCGGCTGAGCACGGTGCCGAGCGGCACCGCGACCGCCACGACGATCAGTACCACGGTGGCCGTGATCAGGATGTGCTGCCAGGTGACGGTCACGATGTTGCCGGTGTTCAGGCTCGCCTGCTGGGTGACGGTCAGGTCCCTGGCGAAGGCCCACACCAGCACCCCCGCGGTGAGCAGGACGACGAGCACCGGCTGCGCGATCAACCGGATCCGCTCGGCTCGGCGCTGCGCCGCGGGTCCGGCGACGGTCGGTGCGGTGCCGGCGGTCGCGGTCACGGCGCGTCACCCGCTGCGGGGCCGCCGGTTTCGGGGGCCCGGTCGCGACCGGGTGTGCTGCCGGAGCCGTGTTCGGCCCGCATCGCCGACAGGTGCGCGACCAGGGTGTCGATGGTGATCAGCCCGACGTACTCGCCGCGTTTGCCGGTGACCACCGCGTTCGCCGTCTGGTCGGCGAGCAGCGCTTCCAGCGCGTCCTGCAGGGTGGAGCGCAGCGACAGCGGCTCGCCGATCGCGAACCCGGTGTCGCGCAACGAGTTCGCGTGCGCCAAGTGATCGGTCGAGACCCAGCGCAGCGGCCGCCGCTGCCGATCCAGGATCAACGCCCACGGCCAGTCCCGCTCGGCGAGCGCGGTGCGCAGGCCATCGACCGGTTCGTCTTCGACGGCGGTCGGGCACTGGGCGAGTTCGGCGTCTTGCACGCGCGTGAGCGTCAGCTGTTTCAGTGACGCGTCGGCCCCGACGAAGCCGGCGACCGTCTCGTCGGCGGGATCGGCGAGAATCGCGGCGGGTGTGTCGTACTGCAGGATGCGCGAGCGGCTGCCCAGTACGGCGATGCGGTCGCCGAGCTTGACCGCCTCGGTGAAATCGTGCGTGACGAAGACGATGGTCTTGCCCAATTCGCCTTGCAGGCGCAGCAATTCGTCCTGCAGCAGGCCGCGGGTGATCGGGTCGACCGCGCCGAACGGCTCGTCCATCAGCAGCACGGGCGGGTCGGCCGCGAGCGCGCGGGCCACGCCGACGCGCTGCTGCTGGCCGCCGGAGAGCTGGCGCGGATAGCGGTGCCGGTAGGTGTCCGGATCGAGGCCGACCAGGTCCAGCATTTCGTCGGTGCGGGCCGCGATCCGCTTGCGATCCCAGCCGATCAGCCCGGGCACGGTCGCGACGTTCTTGGCGACCGTCATGTGCGGGAACAGCCCGGCCTGCTGAATCGAATAGCCGATGCCGCGGCGCAACTGGTCGGCGTCGATCGAGGCGGCGTCGCGTCCACCGATCGTGATGGTGCCCGAGGTCGGTTCGATCAACCGGTTGATCATCCGCATGGTGGTGGTCTTGCCGCAGCCGGACGGGCCGACCAGCACGACGATCTCACCGGCGGGGATCGTCATGGACACCCGGTCGACGGCCGGATCGCGTTGACCCGGATAGTGTTTGGTGACCGCGTCGAGCACGATCTCCTCGCCGGACACCGCCGTCGAGGCGGCGCCGGAACGGGTTTCGGTGTCAGTCACGGATTCCCCTCGAGGTGGTGAGACGTCCGAGCAGGACGTAGATCCCGTCCAATACCAGTGCGAGCACGACGATCAGGACGGTGCCGACGAGCGCCTGCGGCACCGCGTTCGGGCTGCCGAGACGGCCGAGGCCGGAGAAGATCAGGTTGCCCAGCCCCGGCCCTTTGGCGTACGCCGCGATGGCGAGGATGCCCATGGACAACTGGGTGCTGACCCGCATACCCGTCAGGATGGCCGGCCAGGCCAGCGGGAGTTCGATGGCGGCGAGCACGCGCAGCCGGTTCATCCCCACGCCGCGGGCCGCGTCGGTGACCGCGGGATCCACCGAGGAGAGTCCGATGATGGTGTTGCGCAGGATCGGCAGCAGCGCGTAGAGCACCAGCGCGGTGATGGTCGGGCCGACGCCGACGCCGAGGCCGAGAATCGGAATCAGCAGGCCGAGCAGGGCGAACGACGGCACGGTGAGAATCGCGCTCGCCAGGGCCGTGGACAGCGAGGACCCAAGGGGACTGCGGTGCACCAGAATTCCGATCAGCACCGCGACGATCGTCGCCAGCAGCACCGATTGCAACACCGCCGACACATGCAGATAGGAGTCGATGAGCAGCTGATGTCGCCGGTGTACTACGAAGGTCCACAGCGTGTCCAGGGTCGTACCTCCCCGTCGCCCGGTTTTCCGGACCCTATCGCGGATTCCCGCCCGAGGGAGGGAAATACGGGCGGCGTGGCGGGTGGTGCGGCGGCCCGGGCCGCCGCACCACCGGTTCAACGAGACATCAGACCGCGGATCTGATGTCGGTGTGCACGAAGTCGTTGCCCTTGTAGAGCAGCGGCTCCTTGGTGACGGTGGCGAGTGCGTAGGCGAAGCAGTCGCCGAGGTTGAGCTGGGCGGGATGCCCACTGCCCTTGCCGAAATCGCGGTATGCGGCGCGGGCGATCACTGCTTGTTCGAGCGACACCGGAACGAGCTCGATACCTGCTCGTTCCATCAGTTGTTCGGTGCGCCGTGCGAGCACCGGATTCGGGTGACGGTCGACCTTGATGGCGACCTCGAAATGGTTGACCACCGACATCGAGATGCCTCTGGTCGAGCCCAGAATCTTGGTGAACGAATCGGATTCGGGTTCGCCGTTGACGATGGCGAGCAGGGCGGACGCATCCATGATCATGCGGGCAGCCCCTCGTCGTCGTAGAGATCATCGGTGGTCAAGGGTGGGTAGCCGGACTCCCTCACGATGGCGTGCATATCCGCCGAGATGGTCCGTAGATCGTCGAGCACAGTTTCGTGCTCGGCATCGAGTTCTTTCAACATGCGTTTCAGTGCCTCCTCGATTACGCCGGTTTGCGTCATCCCCGTCCGCTCCGCTGCTTCACGCACCAAGGCGTGCACCTGTTCGTTCTTGATATTCAATCCCATATCTACCATCCTGTAGCGGGGTGGTAGAAATCTACATCAGCCGCTGGGGTGAGAGCAAATCGTTTTTTCACCGGGAACCGTTCGGTCCACCCGTTCGTAGAATTCAGCAAGGGTCACGAGCGAGGTGACCGTGACGAACCGGGGAAGTGATGTCCGAGCAGCAGGTCGGTGCCGTGGCTCGACGTGGGCGGGTGCGAGTCTGGCTGGTGGCCGCGGTAGTCGCCGCCGCGCTGGTGGCCGCAGGGGTGGTCGGTGTGCGGTGGTGGCAGGACCGCACCCATCCGCCCGCGATCGCGGGCGAGCGGCTCACCGCGTTCCCCGCGATCGATCGTTCGGCTCTCGAGCCGACGCAAGCGCGGGTGATCGCGGTGGCGGAGCGGGAGTTCCGGTCGCCGGGTGCGGGGGAGAAGTACGCCGAGGGGGTGCGGGAACCGTGGTGTGCCGACTTCGTCAGCTGGGTGATGCGCGAGTCCGGCGTACCGCTGGCCAACCCGAATTCGGGCTCGTGGCGAATCCCCGGCGTCTACACCCTGCGGGAGTTCTACACGGGCGCTGACCGATTCGTCCGTTTCGGCGACTATCGACCGCGCACCGGTGACGTGATCCTCTACAGCGATGCCAGTCCGTTCAACCAGCACACCAACATCGTGCTGAAAGCCGACGCGGAGACCGTGACGACGTTGGGCGGCAACGAGTTCGGCGAAATCGGCCTGCACACGTTCCGGCTCGCGGAGGTGCCGGGGATCGTCGGATTCGGGCGGTTGTGAACGGCGCCGCGGCCACTGAGCGGCAACAGGCATTCCAGCGGGTGCGCAATTAGTTCTACGATAGAAGCGGCGGCGCCCGGCAGCGCCGTCGCCGATCCCCGCCCTGTCTCCCCCTCATCGACAGGACGGGGATCTCGGGTTCAGCCGCGCGCAAGTTCCGGGCAATGTCGGTCGCGTACCGTGTCGGATGTCCATCGAGTGGTGAGGTTCCGGAACAACTGATGCAGCCGACCGACGAAACGAGCAGCGATCCCGACTGGATCGACTACGCCGCCTTCGGTGAGCGCTTCGTCACGCACGCGGTGACGAAGGACCGGGTCGAGGCCGCGGTGGCCGGCGTGACCGGGCGCGGCATGACGATCGGGCCGTTCTCCCTCGGCCCGGCCGGACTCGCCGGGTTCGTCGCCGAGGGCAAGGTCGGCACACCGGAGGTGTTGCACAGCGGCCCCGATGTCACATTCGAGGTCACGGTGCCGGTGTCGTTGGCGCTGAAGGTGCTGCTGGGCGGCAAGAAGCTGCGGCTCGAGGCACGGGTCGAGGTCGACCTGACCCTGCACGCGCGCACCGCCGACCCGCTGCTGATCGTCATCGATATCCCGCCGATCACCCAGCGCGACATCAGCTTCGTGCTGCGGGCCCAGGCCGAGGATTCGGCGTTGGAAATGCTGCTCGATCCGATCGCGGGTCTCGTGCAGCGGGAGGTCGCGTCCCGGGTGAACGGCATGCTCGCCGATCCGCAGGCCCGTCGCGCGCGCGTGTTCGACGTGGAAGCGCTGGTCGGCGGAACCCGGTCCGAATATCGGGAACAGGCCGAATTCGACTGGATCGGCTACGACGAATTCGGGCACCGGTTCTTCTCCCGCATCGTCACCCGCGATCGGGTGCTGCACGTGGTGGAGAAGATGGCGGGACGGCCGATCGAGGTCGGCCCGCTCAAGACCGGGCCGCGCAACGCGGCGACGGTCACCGTGCGCGGCACCATCCGAGTGCCACAGCTGGCCGACAAGGCCGATACGCCACGGGCTTTCGACCTGACACTGCCGGTCAGCCTGGACATCACCGTCGACGTGCTCAAGGCCAACCGCTACCGCGCCGACGTCGAGGTACCGCTGGTGCTGACGGCGCGTGCCGCCGATCCGTTGCTCGTGATCATCGACGTGCCGCCGCCGGATCGGGACGAGATCCGGCTGGAGTTCAAGGCGCACGGCGTGCGCGCGGCCACGCTCGGCGCTCTGGCCGGCATCAAGAAGCAGGTCATCGCGCAGGTCGCCGGGGTCGTCGGCAAGGAGCTGGCGGACAGCTCCGGCCGGACCATCGACGTCGCGGCTCGCATCGACGGCACCGCGTAAACCCTGCTCGGCGCACTCGGGCGTGTGACCAATGTGAACAGCTGTGTCCCGTGGGTCTAGCGGTTCCCATGTGATTGTGGTGAAATGAGTGCACGTTCGAGGCCCCCGGCGCGCGAGTAAAGGTATGGGGAAGGTGCGCCGGGCCGGCTACGACGCCTGCGAAGGGCCGATTGAGCACTGCCATCCATGGTCGGGGTTGCGCGAAGGAGTCCTGCGATGCGTTCGATGTCTCTGTCCCGCCGCCGACTGTTCGGCTATGCCGCGGCCACGGCCGCGCTCGGGGTGACCGCGGCCGCCGCGCCTGCGGCCGCCCGGCAGCCGCTCGGCACGCTGATCGACTATTCCGGCGGGGTGCCCTCGGCCCAGGCGATCATGGCGGCCGGGCATCTCGGCGTGATCCGCTACGTCTCGGATCGTCGCCCCGGCGCGGAATGGATGGTCGGTAAGCCGTTGCTGGCCAACGAGGTCGACCAGTTGCACAACGCCGGGCTGCACATCGTGTCCTGCTATCAGTTCGGCAAGGGACCGACCGCGGACTGGCGCGGTGGCTTCGACGCCGGGATCAAGCACGCACAGCGCGGACTCGAACTACACCGCGCCGCAGGCGGTCCCGAGGGCGTGCCGATCTACGCATCGATCGACGACAACCCGGATCCGGTCGAGTTCACCACGATGATCGCGCCCTACCTGCTCGGCTGGCAGGAGGTGCTCGGCCGCGAGAACACGGGCATGTACGCCAACGCGCCGACCATCGAACTGGCCACCGCCGCAGGCCTGGCCACCTATTACTGGCAGCACAATTGGGGCACGCCGAAAGGCTTCGTGCACCCCGCCGCCGACCTGCACCAGTTCGAGATCGACAAGCGCTCACTGGACGGCGTCGGCATCGACCTCAACAACATCCTGCACGACGACTTCGGCCAGTGGTGAGCGCTGCCCGCTAGGTCTGGCTGTGGGTGACCGGCGCGACGCGCAGGTCCGGTTCGTCGTCGGGGACGACGCGCAGCGCGGGCCGGGTGTCGGGCGCTTCGTGGTCGCCCAGCCAGGAGAACAACGACCAGCGCGAGAGCCCGGAGAACGCCGAGCCGAGGCTGGTGAACGAGAACGAGGAGAGCGCCGACCCGAACGAACCCACCGACCCGATCGAGAGCACCGAACCGACACTGCCGATCGACAGGATCGAGTAGGCGGAGCCGATGGAGAGTATGGAGCCCTCGGACCGGAAGGACAGGATCGATCGATGGGAGCGCCTGCTCCGAATCGAGTGGCCGGGCCGTATCGAGTGTTCGATCGTCGCCATAACTAGCGGTCTACCACAACCGGCGAGCACGCACAGGTCATCGCGGCGTTTCGCCGCCGGGTTGGCACGGGGACGACAAAGGCGGCGACCCGGATGGGCCGCCGCCTTCGTGCTCGGAAACCTATGCGACGGTGAAGAAGCCCAGGGTGGGCAGGAACGCGCAGGTGCGCGGTTCCGCGTCGGCGGCCTGGGTGGTCAGCGAACCGGAGATCACCGCGACGATCCGGCCCGCGCCGGTGTCGGCGATCGCGGACAGGGTGGCCGGGCCGCCGGGGTTGATCTTGGCCTCGTCGGTCAGCGGCAGGATGCCGGACTGGCGGGTGTCCAGGTTCATCCACTGCACCGACATCGGCGGGTTCTGTTCGGGCGTCGGCGATTTGGTGCCGAGCGCGGTGAACACGAAGCCGGCCTGGCCCGCCTTCGGTCCGGGCGGCGGCAGCTGCGCCGGGCCCGCGACGGCGAGTGCGGTGCCGACCGAGTCGGCGGTCGGGCCGATGCAGCCCTTGCCGATGGTCGGGTACAGGAACTGGGCGATGACCGGGCCCTCCTGCGGCAGTTCGGGGCCACCGCCGCCGCTGCCGTCCAGGAAGGTGATGATCCGCTCCAGCGTGGACTTGATCTGCGGGGGCAGGCCCAGCGTCGCCAGCAGCCTGCGGGCCTGATCGAGGATGGCCGACTGCGGACCGGCCGCGATATCGGCGGGCCCGGCGATCGAGCCGACGATGGCGGGGGCCAGGGCGGCGAGCGCGTCGACCGGGACGCCCTCGGGGACCATGGGCACGGCGTTCGGAGTCGCCGCAGGCGCGGGCGCGGGCGCGGCGACTGCTGTCGTCGGCGCGGCAAGCGTGGCGCTCACCGCAATGGCGAGCGCGGACAATGCGATCCGCGATCCTCGGGTGCGAAGCACTGGTCTAGCCGTCCTTACCTCGGGTACATCTGGGTCGATGCTGAAAAGCCATCGTTTCGGGGGTCACTCTAGGGACATCACGGCTATGTGTACAGCGGCAGTGCCCTACAGGTAGTGCGGACGATCAGTGATATCAGACGGTAGCGCGTGAAGGATGTTACTGGTGTGAAAGGTGATGTAAATGTTATCAGTGATTCGAGGTCGGAGCAGCACAGATCGACGCTGCGGTTAATCTAATCCGAGCCATCCGTTCTTGTCGCCGAACACCCGCTTCATGCGAGTGTCGGGCCGACGCACCGCACCCGAGTCGAAAGCCTGCGATTTGAACCGTCACCTTCGATGGGCCGTGCTCGCGCTCGGCCTGTCCGTGTTGGCCAGGCTGTGCTGGATGTTGTTCACCGAGAACGGAAGCAACGTCGTCGATCTGCACGTCTACGTGGACGGTTCGGCGGCGCTGCTGACCGATCGGCTCTACGACTTCACCTACGCGGAGAAGACGCCGGACTTCCCGCTGCCGTTCACCTATCCGCCCTTCGCCGCGCTGGTCTTCTTCCCGCTGCACTATCTGCCCTTCGGCGTCGTCTCGGTCGGCTGGCTGCTGGCCACCGTCGCCGCGCTTTACGGCGTGGTGCGCATCGCGATCGAGCTGATCCTCGGCGCGGAGCGCGCCAGTGAGTGGCAGACCGGCGTGGTCGGCTGGACCGCGGTCGGGGTGTGGATGGAACCGGTGCGGACCACCATCGACTACGGCCAGGTCAACGTGTTCCTGGTGCTCGGCGCGATGCTCGCGGTGCGCAGCTCGCGCTGGTGGATCTCGGGTGGTCTGGTCGGCATCGTCGCCGGGATCAAGCTGACCCCGGCGATCAGCGGCCTCTATTTCGTCGCGCGCAGGCGCTGGGCCACCGTGGTCTGCTCGGCGATCGTGTTCGGCGCGACGGTCGGGCTCAGTTTCCTGATCGCGCCGCACGAGGCCCGGCGCTACTTCGGCACCCTGCTCGGCGACGCCGATCGGATCGGCCCGGTCGGCTCGGTGTGGAATCAGTCGCTGCGGGGTGCGATGAGCCGAATCCTCGGCTACGACGTGCAATCCGGGCCGTGGTGGCTGGCGGGGGTGCTGGTCGTCGCGGTGCTCGCGGTGCTGGCGTGGCGGGCGCTCGCGCCGGACGACCGCATGGGCACGCTGGTGCTCGTGCAGTTCTTCGGGCTGCTCGTCTCGCCGATTTCCTGGTCGCACCACTGGGTGTGGCTGGTGCCGACGGTGCTGTGGCTGCTGTACGGGCCGCTGCGCGACGTGCGGGGCGCCAAGCTCATCGCGGGCTACTGGCTGGTGACCACGCTCATCGGCGTGCCGTGGGTGCTCTCGTTCTTCCAGGATTCGATCTGGACCATCCCGCGCCCGGCCGTGCTCGCCTGGCTCGGCACGGTGAATGTGTTCGGCGCGTTGGTTTTGTTCGTCTGGGTGATCTGGACCGGGCGTGACCGGAAGCAGGCGGCGCCGGCGGTGCCGACGGCCGAAGGCCAGGCACGCGCCGCGTAAGCCACGGCGCGCGCCCGCAGCCTCAGCCGAGTTCGCCCGCCAGCCGATCGATCTCGCGCGCGAGATCGATGTCCAGCACGGTGAGCCCGCCGGAATCGTGGGTGGACAGCGCGAAGGTCACCTTGCGCCAGCGGATGTCGATATCGGGATGATGATTGGCGTCCTCGGCCGCCGTCGCGACCCGCCGGACGAGTTCGATGCCCGCGAGGAAGCTGGGCGCTTGCACGGTACGGCTGAGGACGTCACCGTCTCTGGACCACTCGGGGAGTCCGGTCAGGGCCTCGGCGAGTTCGGTCTCGGTCAGCAATGGCTTGCTCATAACCCGGTTCTACTCCTGTGCGCGAAGTGATGTCCGTCATTGCGGGACAGACCGGGTACGGCGCGGTGGGCGGGGCGGCTGCGCACGCGGGCGGGGTCAGGCGGCGCGCGCCACCTTCAGCGCCTTTTTCAGGTCTTTACCGCAGATGCCTGCGGCTTCGCACTTCTTCATACGCATAATGACCACAGGGCATTTCAGGCAGCGCGTCTTCTTGCGACAGCACTTCTTCTTGGGTTTCAGGCGCGAAACCTGCTTTGCTTTGACCTTGCCCACGCCGGTTAGCATACCCTAAGTCGAGTGCCTGAAACTCTGCGGTGAGCCGGACACAGGTACTGTATAGACGGCCGCAATGCCCGGTGAGTTTCGATTCTCCACCTGTTTGCAGGGGTCGGCCGGTACCTACACCTAACAGCAGGAGGATTCAGCGTGTCGTCTGCGCGCGATTTTCGCAACGTCGCCATCGTGGCCCACGTCGACCACGGTAAGACGACGCTGGTCGACGCGATGCTCCGGCAATCCGGCGCGTTCGCCGAGCGAGCCGAACTCGTCGACCGCGTGATGGACTCCGGTGACCTGGAACGCGAGAAGGGCATCACCATTCTCGCGAAGAACACCGCGGTGCACCGGCACCACCCGGACGGCTCGGTCACCGTGATCAACGTCATCGACACCCCCGGACACGCCGACTTCGGCGGTGAGGTCGAGCGCGGCCTGTCCATGGTCGACGGCGTCGTGCTGCTGGTCGACGCCTCCGAGGGCCCGCTGCCGCAGACCCGGTTCGTGCTGCGCAAGGCGCTCGCCGCGTCGCTGCCGGTGATCCTGGTCGTCAACAAGACCGACCGCCCGGACGCGCGGATCGAGGAGGTCGTCGAGGAAAGCCACGACCTGCTGCTCGACCTGGCCTCCGATCTGGACGACGCCGCCGCCGAGGCCGCCGAACTGGCCCTGGACCTGCCGGTGCTCTACGCCTCCGGCCGGGAGGGCAAGGCGTCGAAGGAGCGTCCGGAGAACGGCAACGCGCCCGACGCGGAGAACCTCGACGCGCTGTTCGACGTGCTGATGGAGAACATCCCGGCGCCCAAGGGCGATCCGGCCGCGCCGCTGCAGGCGCACGTCACCAACCTGGACGCCTCCGCGTTCCTCGGCCGCCTCGCGCTGGTCCGGATCTACAGCGGCGAGCTGCGCAAGGGACAGAACGTCGCGTGGATGCACGCCGACGGCGTCAAGCAGGTGAAGATCACCGAGCTGTTGCAGACCATCGGCGTCGAGCGCCAGCCCGGCGAACTCGCCGTGGCGGGCGATATCGTCGCCATCGCGGGCATCCCGGAGATCATGATCGGCGATACCCTCGCCGACCTGGAGAACCCCGTCGCGCTGCCGCGCATCACGGTCGACGAGCCGGCCATCTCGGTGACCATCGGCACCAACACCTCGCCGCTGGTCGGCCGGGTGCAGGGGCACAAGCTCACCGCGCGCATGGTGAAGTCGCGCCTGGACCAGGAACTGGTCGGCAACGTGTCGCTGCGCGTGCTCGACATCGGCCGCCCGGATGCCTGGGAGGTGCAGGGCCGTGGTGAGCTGGCGCTGGCCATCCTGGTCGAGCAGATGCGCCGCGAGGGCTTCGAGCTGACCGTCGGCAAGCCGCAGGTGGTCACCCGGCAGGTCGACGGCAAGGTGCACGAGCCCTACGAGGAGCTCACCATCGACTGCCCCGACGAGTACCTCGGCGCGATCACCCAGTTGCTCGCCGCCCGCAAGGGCAAGATGGTCCAGATGACCAACCACAGCGCGGGCTGGGTGCGGATGGAATTCATCGTCCCCTCGCGTGGTCTGATCGGCTTCCGCACCGACTTCCTCACCGAGACCCGCGGCACCGGCATCGCCAACGCGGTCTCGCACGGCTACGCGCCCTGGGCGGGCGAGATCCGGGCCCGGCACACCGGCTCGCTGGTCTCCGACCGCGCGGGCTCGGTCACCCCGTTCGCGATGATCCAGCTGGCCGACCGCGGGCAGTTCTTCGTCGAGCCGGGCGCGGACACCTACGAGGGCATGGTCGTGGGCATCAACCCGCGTGCCGAGGACCTCGACATCAACGTCACCCGCGAGAAGAAGCTGACCAACATGCGCAGCTCCACCGCCGACGTGATGGAGACCCTGGCCAAGCCGCTGCAGCTCGATCTGGAAGGCGCGATGGAGTTCTGCGCCGGTGACGAGTGCGTCGAGGTCACCCCCGAGGTGGTCCGGGTGCGCAAGGTGGTGCTCGGCGCGACCGAGCGCGCCCGCGACCTGTCCCGCCGCAAGGCGCGGGACCGCGCCGCGCTGTAATCGGTTCCCGGGCAACGGGATTCCGGCCGCCGCGGCATACCCGCGGTCGCCGGAATCCCGTTGCCCGAATACCCTGCCGGGACTGTCGCGGGATTTCTGGCGCCGGTCGGCCGAGTTGAATTCTCCGGAAATTCTGGGCAGCCGATCGGATCAATTGAGCGGGCGTTGTCCGCGAAGACTTTTCGCTGCACGGATATTCCGCAGCAACCCGTATCTCCCGTGCGATTACGCCTGTTGATTGTTGTCGAATTCTATATGCGGGAGCTGCTTATTCGGGTGGCATCGGCGTTCGTGTCCCGGGAATTACCCGACCGCGCTGGTTTCGTGCCCGGGTGGATGCGTCGGGGCGGCGAGCCCGTCGCGGTGACGGTGGCTTCCTGGCCTGACGCGGGAGGACGACCGGCCCGGCACGGGTGTCCGCCACCGCCGTACAGAGCGTCCGGGACCGGCCGCGGTAGCGAATATCGGACGTCCGGAACCGAAGTCGCGGCCGGGTAATGCGAATGCCGAATGTTTGCCCCGCTGTGCAGCTCGGGCAATTACCACGAGTCGTCGTAGATCTTTTGCACGCATTGTCGCTATCCGGCCGGGTCGGCGTTGCCGGGATTCCGGTAGACCGGTGCGGTAGAGTCCGCAGGCGTGAAAGCGGGCGTAGAAAAAGGTGCGAAGCGGCTCGGCGCGGTAGCGTGCGCAGCGTGAGCCCGCGGCGGCACCGGAGTACGGCGTGGCGCGTGATGTTGCTGGTCATCACGGCGTCGCTGACGGTGTTCGCGGGGTGTACCGCGAATCCGCCGCCGCCGATCGAGAGCACCGACAGCCCCAAGACCACGCCCGCCAAACCGGGCAAGAGCACCGTGGTCGTCGCGATCGACACCATCGGCATCGGCTTCAACCCGCACCTGCGTTCGGATCAGTCGCCCGCCACCGCGGCGCTGGCCTCGATGGTGCTGCCCAGCCCGTTCCGCCCGGTGCCGAGCCCGGTCGCGCCGGGGGTCACCGACTGGGTGCCCGACACGTCGCTCATCGCCACCGCCGATGTCACCGCGCAGGATCCGTTCACCATCACCTACACGCTGCGCAACGAGGCGAACTGGTCCGACGGCGCGCCGATCGCCGCCGAGGACTTCCAATTCCTCTGGCAGCAGATGATTTCCCAGCCCGGCGTGGTGGATTCCGCGGGCTACCGGCTGATCTCGGACATCGACTCGGCCGACGGCGGCAAATCGGTGACCGTACGGATGCGGGAGCCCTATCCGGCCTGGCGGCAGCTGTTCACCAATCTGCTGCCCTCACACCTGATGAAGGACTCGCCCGGTGGTTTCCAGGACGGCTGGGTCAAGCGCATCCGGGTGTCCGGCGCGCAGTTCCTGATCAAGAACATCGATCCGCAGCGCGAAGAGATCCTGCTGGAACGCAACGCGCGCTTCTGGGGCACCCCGGTGGCGCCGGACGAGATCCTGCTGCGCCGCGGCGGAACTCCCGCGCAGCTGGCGGAATCGTTGCGCACCAACGACGCTCAGATGAGCCTGGTGCACGGGGGTGTCGCGACCCGGGCGCAGCTGGCCGCCATCCCGTCGGTGCGCACCGCGATCATGCCGCAGTCGCGCGTGCTGCAATTGGCGCTCAACGGGCGAACCGGCCCGGTGAGCGATATCCGGGTCCGCCGGGCCGTGCTCGCGCTGCTCGATCCCGCGCTGCTGGCCACGGTCGGCGCGCAGACCGGCGGCTGGGTGGATCCGATTCGCGCGCAGATACTTTCGCCCTCCGACCCGGGCTACGGTCCGACCGAACCGCCGCGCCTGCCCGCCGAGGAGGCGTTCGCGCTGCTGGCCGAGGCGGGTTACGGCCGCGCGCCGGAACCGCCGCCGGTCAACTCACCGACCTCGCCCGCGCCGACGCCGCGGCCGATCGCGAAAAACGGTAAGTCGCTGACCATTCGGATCGGCGCGGTGGAGGGCGACCTCACCGCGATCGCGGTGGCCAACACCGCCGCGGACCAATTGCGCAGTGCCGGAATCGATGCCACGGTGCGCTCGATCGCGGCCGACGAGCTCTATGGCCGTGAACTGGTCGAGGGCAGCACCGATGCGATCGTCGGCTGGGAGAGCGCGGGCGGCGATCCGGCCACCGTGCTCGCGTCCCGATATGGTTGCCCGCCACCGGAAGCCACCGCGGGCGGCACCACCCCGTCGGCCACCGCGCCGGAACGCCGGGCGCCCGCCAATCTTTCCGGTGTCTGCGATCCGAGCCTGCAGGGGCCGATCGACGAGGCGCTGCGCGGGATGGATCCGGGCCGGGTGCTTGCCGAGGCCGAACCGAAGTTGTGGGCCCTGGCCACCGTGCTGCCCATCGTCCAGGACAACGTGGTGGCGGCGGCGGGTCCGCGGGTGGACGGCGCCTCGCTCAACGGCAGCATCCAGGTCGGCATCTTCGGCGACGCCGGGCAGTGGCGGAAGATCCAGTGATGGGTGGTCTGCTGCTGGTGCACGCGCATCCGGACGACGAGACCATCACCACCGGCGGCACGATCGCGCACTATCGCCGTCGCGGCGTCCCGGTCACCGTCGTGACCTGCACGCTCGGCGAGGAGGGTGAGGTGATCGGGGACGAGTGGGCGCAGCTCACCGCCGAGCACGCCGATCAGCTCGGCGGCTATCGCGTGCTCGAGCTGAGCCGGGCGCTGGCCGCGCTCGACGCCGCGCCGCCTCGGTTTCTCGGCGGGGCGGGGCATTGGCGGGATTCCGGGATGGCGGGCACGCCCGCGGCGCAGAAGCCGCGCGTGTTCGTGCAGTCGGGCGCCGAGGCGGTGGACGCGCTGACCGAGGTGCTGCTGGAAGTGCGGCCCGAAGTGGTCGTCGGCTATGACCCGAACGGCGGCTACGGCCACCCGGATCACATTCGCGCACATCAGATCACCACCGCCGCGGTGCACGCCGCGGCCGATCGCGGCTGGGACACACCGAAGTTCTACTGGACCGTCACCGACGCCGACATGCTGCGTCAGCACACCGCCGCCCTGGCCAGACGCACCGTGGACGGGCTGCCGGGCCGTTTGCCCGCGGGCTGGCGACTGCCCGCCGAGGGGGAACTGGCCGCGGTGCCGAGCCACACCGTGACGACCACGATCGACGTGTCGGACGCGCTCGCCGCCAAACGCGCCGCGCTGCGGGCCCATGCCACGCAGGTCACCGTGGCGCCCTCGGGCCGGGAGTTCGCGCTGTCCAACAATGTTGCTCAGCCGGTACTGCCGGAGGAGTGCTACGTCCTGGTACGGGGCCGGCGGGGGCCGGTCGGTTCGGACGGCCGCGAACATGATCTCTTCGCCGGGCTCGAGCACTGAACTTCCGTCGATGGCGACAGGCTGTCGCCGTATGTCGTGCCGGATTCGACCGGAATCTCCGAATCGCTCCGGAATGGCCGCTGAGCTGCGCTTATCTGTAGCCTGAGGGTTGCTGTTACCTCGATCTCGTACGCCGGGTACCGTTCCCGTGATCTCAATCATCGATGTGGAGGGCGAAGCGGTTCATGACAGCGGTCGGTGACAGGGCGCACCTCAGCATCGAAGACGACGGCTATCACAAGAGTCTCAAGCCGCGGCAATTGCAGATGATCGCGATCGGCGGCGCGATCGGCACCGGTCTGTTCCTCGGCGCGGGCGGCAGGCTGGCCAACGCCGGACCGGGACTCTTCCTCGTCTACGGCGTCTGCGGATTCTTCGCGTTCCTCATCCTGCGCGCGCTCGGTGAACTCGTGCTGCATCGGCCCTCGTCCGGCTCGTTCGTCTCCTACGCGCGTGAGTTCTTCGGCGAGAAGGCCGCATTCGTGGCCGGCTGGATGTACTTCCTCAACTGGTCGATGACCGGCATCGCCGATACCACCGCAATCGCGCAGTACTTCCACTACTGGTCCAGCTTCAGCAGCATTCCGCAGTGGCTGCTCGCGCTCATCGCACTGGTCGTGGTGCTCAGCATCAACCTGATCTCGGTGAAGTGGTTCGGCGAGATGGAGTTCTGGGCCGCGCTGGTCAAGGTGTTCGCGCTGAGCGCGTTCCTGATCGTCGGCACGATCTTCCTGATCGGGCGTTTCACCGTACAGGGCCACCCGACCGGACCGAGCGTGATCGCCGACAGCGGCGGCCTGTTCCCCACCGGCGTCCTGCCGCTGGTGGTCGTCGTCTCCGGCGTCGTATTCGCCTATGCCGCGGTCGAATTGGTCGGCACGGCGGCGGGCGAGACGGAGAACCCGGCCAAGATCATGCCGCGGGCGATCAACTCGGTCATCGCACGGATCGCGATCTTCTATGTCGGTTCGCTGGTGCTGCTCGGCCTGTTGCTCCCGTACACGGCCTACACCGCGAAGGAGAGCCCGTTCGTCACCTTCTTCACCATGCTCGGCGTGCCGGGCATCGGCAGCGTGATGAATCTCGTGGTGCTCACCGCCGCGTTCTCCAGCCTCAACGCCGGTTTGTACTCGACCGGGCGCATCCTGCGGTCCATGTCGATGAACGGCAGCGCGCCCAAGTTCACCGGTGTGATGGGGCGCAACGGCGTGCCCTACGGCGGCATCCTGTTGACCAGCCTGATCGCCCTCGTCGGCATCGCGCTCAACGGGGTGGTGCCGGACCGGGCGTTCGAGATCGTGCTGAACATGGCCTCGCTCGGCATCGTCGCCTCCTGGGCCACCATCGTGCTGTGCCAGCTGCAGCTGTGGCGCTGGTCCAAACAGGGCAAGGTGGAACGGCCCTCGTTCCGGATGTTCGGCGCGCCCTACACCGGACTGCTCACGCTGGTGTTCCTGTTCTTCGTGGTGGTGCTGACCGGTTTCGACTATCCGGTGGGCACCTGGACCGTGGCCTCGCTGGTGATCATCGTCCCGATGCTGATCGTCGGCTGGTTCGTGGCGCGCAAGCGGGTGCTGTCCATCGCGCAGGAGCGGATGGGCTACACCGGTGAGTTCCCGGTGGTCGCCAACATCCCGATGGACGGCGAGAAGTGATCATGCCGGTCCCGCCCGCCGGGCCGCCGGAATAGACTCGCTGCCATGTACAACTGGTCGGTCCAGGACGCGATCGCCGCGTTCGTCGAAAGCATGCGGCCGAACTGGCCCGCGCAACACGAGCTGTATCTGTCCGTGCTGCACGGGTTCGTGGAGATGCAGAGTCATCTGCTGACCCTGCTCGGCTTCCCGCCGGTGCCGTGAGGCCGGCCGTCGACGACCACGCTGCCGTGGCATCCGGGACCGGGTCGAGCGGTGCCGCCGCGCTACCCCTGGTCCCGATCATCCTCGTCGTCTTGGTGCTGGACGCCTTCATCACGCTCGCGCTGGAGGTGCTGTACCTGCCCGCTTACCTGGGCACGACCGCCTTCCCGGTGACCGGGGTGCTGGCCGGGTTGGTGAACGTCTTGCTCGTGCTCGGCGCGCGGTCGGTCTCCACCCGGACCGCGGCGATGTTCTTGCCCTTGGGCGCTTGGACTTTCGGCTTCCTCGTCTGCGCGAGCACCGGCCCGGGCGGTGACATCATGCTGGCCAGCGACTGGCGCACCGTGTTGCTGCTGTTCTGCGGTTTGGTGCCGCCGCTGGTGTTCGTCTACCTCCGCGTCAATTCGGGCTTGTTCAAGCGTTGAGCCGATCAGCCGAGTTGGCCCGGCGTCACCGCCTCGATCAACGGCCAGGCTTGCTCGATCGGGATATCGATGACGCGATAGCGCTTCTTGCCCGCCGCGGTGGCGGCCACGACGGTGGCGACGCCGCTGCGCCGCTGGAAGAAGCTCTGGCGCACGGTCCAGCCGATCACGCCCGGCGCCTCCAGGCAATCGCGGTCCCGGTCGAGTGCGCCGGAGCGGGTGATCAACCAGGTTGGGCTGGTTGCGGTTTCGCGCAGCACGGCGTGGCCGAGGCCGCGATAGCGGTCCTGCGCGAGCGGGACGGCGACCAGGGCCAGCAGCACCGGCACCAGCCACCACCACGGCGAGAACTGGGCGCCGGTCAGTGACACGGCCGCCATGACGACCGCGAGCACGGCGACCGGCCCGAGCGCGCGGGTGTATCGCCTGCGTCGCGCGACCGGTCCGTGCGCACGCAGCGGCGCACTGCCCGGATCCGGGGTGCCGCCGGCGGCCGAGGGGCCGATCGGCTTGTCCGAGAACGTGTCCGGGGCGAGCAGATGCCCGAGGGTGTGTTCGATGGCCGCCCGCGGCGCCTGCGGCAGGATCTTCTGCCGCGGGTTCTCGCCGACCATGATCGCCTCGAGTTCGGCGGCGCCGGACAAGCGCAGCAGCAGTGGTTCGTTCACCGTCGCGCCGCGGAAGCGGGCCAGGTCCAGGGTGATCTGGCGGGTGGTGAACAGGCCGTGCCGCAGGTGCAGGGTGCGCCCGTCGTCGAGCACTTTCAGGCCGAAATACGTGGTCAGATACCGGGCGCAGGCGGCGAGGCTGACCACGGCCACTACCAGCACGATCAACACGAACACACCGAGAGCGAGCACCACCGCGCCGCCGTTTTCGACCCGCTGCACCGTGTCCGACCGGACCAGCAGCTGCCCGATGCCGTACTGGAACGCGATACCGACGATCGGTGCGATGATCGCGAAACCGGTCAGCGACAGCGGCGCGTACCGGACCCACTGCGGCTGCCAATGCGCGATCTCCTGCGCGGGCCGTGCGTCCTGCGGCTCGGTGACCGGTCCGTCGGACGGAAGCTGTTGTCTCTCCTCGTGATACGCCGGGGCACCAGCCGCGGCGGTGTGCGCCAGCAGCGCGGTGCGCAGGTCGGGAACCAGGCGCGCGTCGAGCGCGTCGAGTTTGAATTTCTCACCCGAATCCGCCTGCTGTCCGGTGCCGATGGCCAGCACGGCGAGGCCGAGCAGCCGATGCAGCAGGTCGGCCTCGATATCCACCGAGCGGATCCGCGACCGCGGCACCGAGAGCTTCTTGCGCTGGATCAGTCCGGTGCGCAGCTCGACATGCGTCGTCCCGACCCGGTACGTGGTGGTGAACCAGCGGGTGAGCGCGAACCCGACGATCGCTACCAGCGGAATGACGCTCCACACATGGTTGCCGCTGCTGGTGCCGAGGATCACCGAACCGATCAGCACCGGGATGAACTTCACCACCTCGGTGACGGGGTGCACCAGCAACATTCGCTTGTCGAGCCGGGACCACGGCTGATCCGTCTCCGGGGGGACGGCCGCGACGTCGGTCATGTCGCGTCTCCGCGGTGCTGTGCGGCGATCCGGGTCAGCCGGGTCACCGTCTCCTCGGCGACCGGGAGATCGAGCGCGGAGATCTGTACCGCGCCCGCCGACGACGCGGTGGTCACGGTGACCGTCGCCAGGCCGAGCAGGCGCTCGAGCGGGCCGCGTTCGGTGTCGACGGTCTGCACCCGGGAGATCGGCGCGACCCGGCTCTCCTGACTCAGCCACCCGACCCGGGTGTACACCGCCTCGTCGGTGACCTCCCAGCGATGCACCGCGTACCGCCACCACGGCACCACCACGATGTTCGATACGGCGAGCGCGAGCGTCACCAGGAACACCACGAGTTGCCAGCCGCGATGGGCGGAGTCGAGCACCGCCCACACCACTTGCGCCGCGAACGGCACCACCCAGGCGAGCACGGCCTGAACGGTCCACAGCAGTTTCGCCTTGGGACTGGGACGCCAGGCCGGATCGGCCATGATCGTGCGCGGCAACGACATGGTTGCCATGGTTCCATGCCGGACGCCGGATCGCCGTGCTACCCGAAGCGGAATTGCCGCGTGGCACAGCCGTTGCCGCCCCCGTGACAGGAAGTTGTCGGTGACCGGCAGCGGGTCCGGACGCCGGAATACTGTGATGCGGGGCGGGGTTGTCTTCGCTCAACGGCTTCGGAAGGAGACAGGTCCGGATGGTTAGCGCATGATCGAAACCGTGACTGAGCGTAGCGAAGGAACCATAGGCACCGCACGACCCGCCGCGGTCGCCTCGAGCGTCAGCGAGGCCAAGCCGTGACGGAACTGCCGAACCCGAGCATCCCCACTCCGCCGCCCTCCCCGTCGGCCATGCGGCGCGCGCTGCGCCGGGCGCGTGACGGCGTCACGCTGAACGTGGACGAGGCCGCGGTGCTGCTGCACGCCACCGGCGACGACCTGAAGGATCTGAGTACCAGCGCGGCCCGGGTGCGCGACGCGGGGCTGGAGTCGGCGGGACGGCCGAAGACGATCAGCTACTCGCGCAACGTCTTCATTCCGCTGACCAAGCTGTGCCGGGACAAGTGTCACTACTGCACCTTCGTCACTGTCCCGGGCAAGCTGCGCGCCGAGGGCAAGGGCATGTTCCTCGAGCCCGATGAGGTGCTCGACATCGCGCGCCGCGGCGCCGCCCTCGGCTGCAAGGAAGCGCTGTTCACGCTGGGCGACCGCCCCGAGGACCGCTGGCCGGAGGCCGCGCAGTGGCTCGACGAGCGTGGCTACGACTCGACGCTGGACTACCTGCGCGCCGTCTCGATCATGGTGCTCGAGGAGACCGGCCTGCTGCCGCACCTGAACCCGGGCGTGATGTCGTGGGAGGAGATCTCCCGGCTCAAGCCGGTCGCGCAGTCGATGGGCATGATGCTCGAGACCACCGCGACCCGCCTGTTCAGTGAGAAGGGCAACTGCCACTACGGCAGCCCGGACAAGGATCCGGCGGTCCGGTTGCGCGCCATCACCGACGCCGGCCGGCTCTCGGTGCCCTACACCACGGGCATCCTGGTCGGCATCGGCGAATCGCTGCTGGAGCGGGCCGAGTCGATCATGGCGATCCGCAAGCAGCACAAGGCTTTCGGGCATATCCAGGAAGTCATCATCCAGAACTTCCGGGCCAAGGACGACACCGCGATGCGCGACGTGCCGGACGCGGGCATCGACGAGTTCCTCGCCACCATCGCGGTGACCAGGCTGCTGCTCGGCCCGGATGTGCCGGTGCAGGCGCCGCCGAACCTGGTGTCGCTCGAGGACTGCCTCGCCCTGATCGACGCGGGCATCGATGACTGGGGCGGCGTCTCGCCGGTCACGGTCGATCACGTGAATCCGGAGCGGCCCTGGCCGAACCTGGACACGTTGCGGGAGATCACCGAGGCGGCCGGATACCAGCTGGTCGAGCGGACCTCCGCGCATCCGAAGTACGTGCGCGCGGGCAGCCCGTGGATCGATCCGCGGATCGGCGTGCACGTCGCGGCACTGAGCGATCCGGAGACAGGTCTGGCGAACCCGGACGCGATGCCGGTCGGGCTGCCCTGGCAGGAGCCGGACCAGTCCTGGGAGTCCGCGGGCCGGGTGGATCTCAACACCTCGATCGATACCGAGGGCCGCAACACCGAGAGCCGCAGCGATTCGGCGCTCGGCCAGGACGTGGTCGGTGCGTTCGGCGACTGGGACACCATCCGCGAACAGGCCCGCGACCTGGCCGTCACGGCACCGGAACGGCTCGACTCCGAGGTGCTCGCCGCGCTGCGCGCCGCCGAGCACGATCCGGCCGGACTCAGTGACGCCGACTACCTGGCCTTGGCCAGGGCCGACGGCGCGAACCTGGAGGCCGTCGCCGCGCTGGCCGATGAGCTGCGCCGTTCCGCGGTCGGCGACGACGTCACCTACGTGGTGAACCGGAACATCAACTTCACCAACATCTGTTACACCGGCTGCCGGTTCTGTGCGTTCGCCCAGCGCAAGGGCGACGCGGACGCGTTCACGCTGAGCATGAACGAGGTCGCGGACCGGGCCTGGGAGGCGCACGTCGACGGCGCCACCGAGGTCTGCATGCAGGGCGGTATCGATCCCGACCTGCCGGTCACCGGCTACGCCGACATCGTGCGCGCGGTGAAGCAGCGGGTGCCCTCGATGCACGTGCACGCCTTCAGCCCGATGGAAATCGTGAACGGCGCGTCCCGCGGCGGGCAGAGCATCCGGGACTGGCTGGTCGCGCTGAAGGAAGCGGGCCTGGACACCATTCCGGGCACGGCCGCCGAGATCCTCGACGACGAGGTGCGCTGGGTGCTCACCAAGGGCAAGCTGCCCACCTCGGCGTGGATCGAGGTGATCACCACCGCGCATCAGATCGGGCTGCGCTCCAGTTCGACGATGATGTACGGGCACGTGGACAACCCGAAGCACTGGGTCGGACATCTGCGGGTGCTGCGCGGAATCCAGGACGAGACAGGCGGTTTCACCGAATTCGTGCTGCTGCCGTTCGTGCATCAGAGCGCCCCGCTGTACCTGGCGGGCGCGGCCCGGCCCGGCCCGACGAACCGGGACAACCGCGCCGCGCACGCGCTGGCCCGGATCATGCTGCACGGCCGGATCGACAACATCCAGACCAGCTGGGTGAAACTCGGCACCACCGGAACCCGGGTCATGCTCAACAGCGGCGCCAACGACCTGGGCGGCACGCTGATGGAGGAGACGATCTCCCGGATGGCGGGCTCGCAGCACGGTTCGGCCAAGACCGTCGCGGAGCTGGTCGACATCGCCTCGGGGATCGGCCGTCCGGCCCGCGAGCGGACCACCACGTACGGCGTTCCGCAGCACAAGGTTTCGGCCCTGCCGTTGTCGGTGGGCTCGGCGTAGGCTGTTCCTGACGGCGCCCATCGGCGATAGCCGAGACCCGGTGTGGCGATCGAAGTCGGATCGTGGCCGATCCGCCGCAACCCGGCGGATCGGCCTGATCCGAGGGGGACGGACCCGCTCCCACGTGGGGCGGTCCGCCAGCGGCCCGGTCCGGCGGGTGGATTCGCGCATCAGCAGTGGCGTGCGGAACCTCGCAAGTTAGGCAAGGCTGACCCGGAGTAGCGTGGGGTGTCCGGATAGTGTTTCGCTGGGCGGACTATCCCCGCAAGGTGAGGACAGACTAGGAGAACGGCAGTGCCGTACATCATCGCTGAACCGTGCGTTGACGTGAAGGACAAGGCATGCATCGAGGAATGCCCCGTGGACTGCATCTACGAGGGTGGTCGCATGCTGTACATCCATCCCGACGAATGCGTGGACTGTGGTGCATGTGAACCCGTCTGCCCGGTGGAGGCGATCTTCTACGAAGACGACACCCCGGACCAGTGGAGCGGATACGTGAACGCCAACGTCGACTTCTTCGACGAGCTCGGTTCGCCGGGCGGCGCCACCAAGGTCGGCAAGGTCGATTACGATCCGCCGTTCATCAAGGAACTCCCGCCGATGGCGAGCGAGTAGCTCTGTCGTGACCACGCGTACCCGGGTCAGCAGCCTGCTTCCCGATTTTCCCTGGGACACCATCGCTTCGGTGAAGGCGAAGGCCGCGGCGCACCCCGGCGGCATCGTCGACCTGTCGGTCGGCACGCCGGTCGACCCGGTCGATCCGCTGATCCGTACCGCGTTGAGCGCGGCGTCGGCGGTGCCCGGCTACCCGGCCACGCACGGCACCCCGGAACTGCGCGCGGCCGTGGTGGACGCGCTGAAGCGGCGGTTCGGCATCACCGGGCTGGACGCCGCCGCCGTACTGCCGGTGATCGGCACGAAGGAACTGATCGCCGGGCTGCCCCGGCTGCTCGGCCTCGGCGCGGCGGACCTGGTCGTCATTCCCGAGGTCGCGTACCCGACCTACGAGGTGGGCGCGCTGCTGGCCGGCGCGCAGATCGTGCGCGCCGACGGGCTCACCCAGCTCGGTCCGCGCACGCCCGCGCTGCTCTATGTGAATTCCCCGTCCAACCCGACGGGCCGCGTGCTCGGCGTCGACCACCTGCGCAAGGTCGTCGAGTTCGCCCGCGAGCGCGACGTGATCGTCGCCTCGGACGAGTGCTACCTCGGCCTCACCTGGGAAGGCCGCGCGGTCTCCATTCTCGACCCCGAGGTTTCCGGCGGCGACCACACGAATCTGCTTGCCGTGCACTCGCTGTCGAAGACCTCGAACCTGGCCAGCTACCGGGCCGGTTTCGTGGCGGGCGATCCCGCGCTGGTCACCGAGCTGCTCGAGGTGCGCAAGCACTCCGGCCTGATGGTGCCGTATCCGATCCAGAGCGCGATGACCGCGGCGCTCGGTGACGACACGCACGAGGCACAGCAGCGGGAGCGCTACCGCGCCCGGCGCGACGTGCTCCGGAAGGCGTTGGAAGCGGCCGGTTTCCGGGTCGACCACTCCGAGGCAGGCCTGTACCTGTGGTCCACTCGGGGCGAGGCGTGCCGGACGACGCTGGACTGGCTGGCCGACCGCGGCATCCTGGCCGCGCCCGGCGATTTCTACGGTCCGGCCGGTGCGGAGCACGTCCGCATCGCGCTCACCGCCACCGACGAGCGCATCGCCGCCGCCGTCGAGCGATTGAACTAGCCCGACGACACGCAGCCGGGTGCGCGGCGCAAGCACGGTCGCCGAGCCGGGACGGCGCTAGCCTGAACTATGGACGCTGTCACGGTTGTCCCCACTCCTGCCAACGAGCCGGTGCACTCGTACGCACCCGGCAGCCGCGAGCGCGAGCTGCTGGTCACCAAGTTGGCCGAGATCGCCGCGGACACCGCCGAGGTGCCGCTGGTGATCGGCGGCAAGTACCGGCCCGGCAGCGGCGCGCGACACGAGATCGTCGCACCGCATCGGCACCGGCATGTGCTGGGGACCTACACCGACACCACACAATCCGAGGCGCAGGGTGCGATCGACGCCGCGATCGCGGCCGCGCCGGATTGGCGGGCGCTGCCGTTCGACGAGCGCGCGGCGATCTTCCTGCGCGCCGCCGATCTGCTCGCCGGGCCGTGGCGGGAGACGGTGGCCGCCGCGACCATGCTCGGGCAATCGAAATCGGCGCAGCAGGCCGAGATCGACGCGCCGTGTGAGCTGGTGGACTTCTGGCGCTTCAATGTGGCTTTCGCGCGCCAGATCATGACCCAGCAGCCGGAGTCGAGTCCCGGGGTGTGGAATCGGCTGGACTACCGGCCGCTGGAGGGTTTCGTCTACGCGATCACCCCGTTCAATTTCACCGCGATCGCGGGCAACCTGCCCACCGCGCCCGCGTTGATGGGCAACACCGTGGTGTGGAAGCCGTCGCCGACCCAGACGTTGTCGGCCTTCTACACAATGCGGCTGCTGGAGGCGGCGGGCCTGCCGCCCGGCGTGATCAATATGGTGACCGGCGACGGCCGGGACCTGTCCGAGGTGGCGCTGGCCGACCCGCGGCTCGCCGGTATCCACTTCACCGGCTCCACCAAGACTTTTCAGCACCTCTGGCAGCAGGTCGGGGCGAATCTCGGCCGCTACCACGGGTATCCGCGGCTGGTCGGCGAGACCGGCGGCAAGGACTTCATCGTGGCGCACCCCTCGGCGGACCCGGACGCTTTGCGGGCAGCGCTGATTCGCGGCGCCTACGAGTATCAGGGGCAGAAATGTTCCGCGGCGTCGCGCGCCTATCTCCCGCGCACGATCTGGCAGGCGATGGGCGAGGACTTCCTGCACCAGACCGACGAGCTGACTTACGGGGACGTCGCCGATCTGTCCAATTTCGGTGGCGCGCTGATCGATCGGCGCGCGTTCGACAAGAACGTCGCGGCGATCGAACGGGCCAGGGCGGCGGGGCTGACCATCCCGGTCGGCGGCACCTGGGACGACAGCGAAGGCTGGTTCGTCCGCCCGACGGTGCTGCTGGCCGACGACCCGCGCGACGAGTCCTTCGCCACCGAGTATTTCGGCCCGATCCTGTCGGTGCACGTCTACGACGACGCCGAACCCGGTGCGTTCGCGGCGATCCTGGCCGAGGCCGAATCGGCCGCGCCCTACGCGCTGACCGGCGCGGTGTTCGCCCAGGACCGCCAGGCGATCGAACAGGCCGGTGCCGCACTGCGTTTCGCGGCGGGCAATTTCTATGTCAACGACAAACCGACGGGTGCGGTGGTCGGACAGCAGCCCTTCGGCGGCGCGCGGGCCTCGGGCACCGACGACAAGGCGGGCTCGCCGCTGAATCTGCTGCGCTGGGTGGCGCCGCGCACGATCAAGGAGACCTTCGTGCCGCCCACCGGATACCGCTATCCGCATATGGACTCGGACCCGGCGTGAATCCGCTGCGGCCCGTCATCCTCGCGGCGGCGGAGTCGTCGCGGTTGCGGCGCGCGGTCACCGGGCTGCCGGTGACCGCGGGTATCGTCCGGCGGTTCGTCGCGGGGGAGACCAGGGCCGAGCTCATCGAGGTGGCGCGGGCACTGCTCGACAGCGGCCGGATGGTCAGCGTGGACTTCCTCGGGGAGAACACCACCGATCGGGCGCAGGCCGATGCCACGGTGGCCGAGTACCTTTCGTTGATCGCGGACCTGGCCGCGCTGAAACGTCCTGCGCTGCCCGGGATCACGGCACCGCCGGTCGAGGTCTCGGTGAAGTTGTCCGCACTCGGCCAAGCCCTGCCGGGCGACGGTGCCGCGGTGGCCACCGCGAACCTGCGGATCCTGTGTGCCGCGGCCGCGCGGGCCGAGGTCTGGGTGACCGTCGACGCCGAGGACCACACCACCACCGCGGACACCTTGGCGACCGTGTCCGAGCTGCGGACGGAATTTCCTTGGCTCGGCGCGGTTTTGCAGGCCTATCTGCATCGCGCCGAGACGGATTGCCGGTCGCTGTCCGGTCCGGATTCGCGAGTCCGCCTGTGCAAGGGCGCATATCGCGAACCCGACGAGGTCGCCTTCCAGCGCGCACCCGAGGTGACCGACTCCTACCTGCGCTGTCTCGAGGTGCTGATGCAAGGTGCGGGCTACCCGATGGTGGCCACGCACGATCCGGTGCCGATCGTCGCCGCCGAGCAGCTCGTCCGCGAAACCGGCCGCGGCCCAGATCGATTCGAGCACCAGATGCTCTACGGAGTGCGCGACGTGGAGCAGCGCAGGCTGGCCGCCGCGGGTACGGCCGTTCGGGTTTACGTCCCTTACGGCAGTCAGTGGTACGGGTATCTGACCCGGCGGCTGGCCGAGCGCCCGGCCAATCTCACCTTCTTCTTGCGCGCCCTGGTGCGCAAGTCGTGAAAATGCCGGTGGGCAGGACGTTTTCGTCCTGCCCACCGATCCGCTGGTGTCCCTGCCCGAAAGTCCCTACACCAGTGGCTTGCCGAGACGCATCCGCCTGCGCAGGTCGAACATGTAGGCGTTCAGCGGAAACTGTCGCGCCTGCTTCGGCAACCGGTTGTGCACGAGGGAGATACCTCGGAGCAGCCGGTCGAATCGGCGTTGATCGCGTTCGGTCCACGTCATCCGCATTTCGTCGCGCACGTGCTGCGGCAGCAGACCGGCCACGACGAAGCGCTGGAGCCGCGCGAAGGTGAATTGCACGGGGCGAGGCATCATCCGGAGGTCGATGAGGTCGTCGAAGTAGGCGCGCAGCGCGGGTTCGATCCGGTACTGCACCAGATTCTCCTCCCACCACGCGAGGAATGCGGCGCGGTCGGCGGGCCACATCTCCGGGCGCATCTGGAGCGTGGTGCCGAGCCGGGCAGAGTATTGGTAGAGGGCTTCGGCGGCCGCCGGATCGAGCGGGCCGTGCATCCGGGTGTAGAGGTCGTCGAGGCCCCAGTAGATCGTGCCCGCCACCCATAGTTGCAGCTTCGGGTCGAAGGCGTTGTATTTCACCGGACTCTGCGCGCTGGAGCGGACCGGCCGATGCGAGCGGTTGACCGCCTCGCGGTAGGCCGCGCGCTCCTCGTCGGAACCCGTCATCGCGACCGCGATATAGGTGAGCGTGGTGCGCAGCCGCTTGACCGGATGCAGGGTCACTTTGCCGCTGTCCACCGTGCTCTCCAGCACGCCGCGGCCGACCGGGCGCAGGCTCAGCTGCATGATCACGTTGGCGGTGCCGCCGAGGAAGGCCGCGACGCCGTCCAGGTATGGCAGGACCGTTTCGGGCGTGAGTGGTTCGAAGGGGTGGACCTCGTCCGGCTCGGTAGCGCGTAGCGGTGCGGTCATCGTCGACCTCGTCTTTCTGTGTCCGCCGGCGCTGAGCGCCTGCGTACGATGAGAAGATTTGTTTATCACCTTCTCATTGCCTCGCCGGGGTGTCAACGGTCGCGTGCCGCGACTGCTTCGCTGCGATACTTTGTGCATCATCGTTTCATCGACCGGGCTAGGGTGGAGGAATGGCGAAGTTGACCAAACTCCTGCCGCGGATTCGGAGCGCGGGGCCGGAGGACCGCAATCAGACGCGCGTGCTCGACGCCGCACTGCTGGCCTTCCTGGACTTCGGTATCAAACGCACCAGCATGGTCGAGGTGGCGCGGCGCTGCGGCCTCTCACTCGCCACGCTGTACCGGCGCTTCGCCAGCAAGTCGGACCTGATCGAGGCGGTCGGGTTGCGGCAGACCCGGGAGTTCGTCGAGCAGGTCGACGCGGCGTTGCAGCAGCAGGTCGATCGGGACGCGTCCGCGCAGGAACAGATCGTCGAGCTCTTCGCCGCGTTCATCACGGGGCTGCGCGACAATCAGCTCGTGCATCGGCTGCTGGCCACGGAACCCGAACTGGTCCTGCCCTTTCTGACCGTCAAAGGCGCGCCGATCATCGAGCTCGGCCGGGACTACCTGGCCGAGTTCATCACTCGGCTACAGCGCGAGGGCAAGCTGCCCGAATACGATCCCGAACCGCTGGCGGAGATGATCGCGCGCACCGCGCTGTCGCTGGCGCTGACACCGCAGACGGTCATCCCGCTGCACGACGACGCGGCGATCCGGCAGTTCGCCCGCGATCACGTGGTGGTGTCGTTCCGCGTACCGTGACCGCGCGAGGCTTCGAACATGTTGTGGTGCAGGCTAACTCGGCACGAGCATGCCGACCGTGGCCAGCGGCATCGCGGCCATGAGATCGAGGGTCTGCTCAGTGGCGGTGCCGTGCGTGTGCGCGACCACCACGAAACCCGTGCCGTACGAAGCGGAAGCGACGTCCGGCGGGCCGAGATCGGACCAACCCCACTTGGTGCCCTGCACGAGCGGCCAGCGGGCGGTGCCCCAATCCTGTTCGGTGCCATCGGCGGCCGTGGCGCCGGCCGCCGCCATCCATTCGAAGATCGGTGAGCCGCGATCGCTGCGCAATTTGGTGATCAGGAATTCCGCGACGTCGGCGGTGCTCGTCGCGGCCATGCCCCACTCGCCGTACGGGTGCGTATCGGCCAAATGGTATTCGGCCGCAATGGCTTCGATCGCCCGCGGATACTTGGCTTCCGTCGCGGTCGCGGCGCCGTCGTCGGAGTAGCGGATCATCCGCTCGGCCAGCTCCCGGTCGCTCGGCGCGCCGTCGCCGTGCCGCAGGGCATAGTCCGCCAGATACAGCTTGACCAGTGACAGGGCCGCCCGGGACTCGTGTTCGTTCGTGGTACTCCAACCGCCGCCCGTCGCGGCGCGGTACGTGACCGCCGTGCGCGACGGCACCACGTCGGGGCCGAACGGCGCCGCGCCCGCCGGGGGTGCGTGGAATGCACAGCAGAGTGCGATGGCGAGCCCCGCCAGGGTCCCACGGTTCACGAGTCCTCCTTGCCGTGCCCCCTTTGCGCGGTATGCCCGTCTCTGACGAGATAACACCGCGTGCGGCGAAAAGCCGGGCACGACATGCGGGCGTCGCGAACTTGTGTCCGTCGCCCGCGGGTCACACCAGGCGCAGGCCGAGTCTGCGGCGGAGGCGGAAGTCGGCCAGATACGCGTTGAGCGGGAACATGCGCACCGGAGCGGGGAGCAGGGTCTCGGCGGTGCCGAGCGTGCGCAGGATGCGTTCGAGTGCCCAGTCCTCCCGCGCGGACCAGGTGAAACCCATTTGATCGCGCAGGTGCGCGGGCAGCAGGCCGGTGACGAAGAAGCGGTGCGCCCGCGCGAAGGGGAGTCGCAGTGGCAGCGGCAGCATCTTCAGATCGATCAGATCGTTGAAGTAGTCGCGGACCGGCGGGTCGATCGTGGTACCGCGCAGGTGCCGATCCCAATAGGCGGCAAAGGCTTTGCGGTCGGCGGGCCACATGCCGTCGCGCACCTGCAAGGTGGTGCCGAGCCGGGCGCTGTGCCGGTAGAACGCGTCGGCGGTCGCCTCGTCCATCGGGCCGTGCAGGCGCGTGTAGGTGTCCTGCGCGCCCCAGTACAGGCAGGCGGCCACCCACAACTGCAGGTCGGGGTCGAAGGCGTTGTAGCGCACCGGACTCGACGCGGTCGAGTGCACGGGGCGGTGCGAGCGGTTGACGGCTGCGCGATAGTCGGCACGCTCGTCGGGGGAGCCCAGCATGGCCACGGCGAGGTAGGTGACCGTGGTGCGCAAGCGTTTGACCGGGTGCAGCATCACGTTGCCGCTGTGCACGGTGCTCTCCAGCACGCCGTAGCCGACCGGTGGCTTGCTGAGCTGCATGATGACGTTCGCCGCGCCGGCGAGCAGTCCCACCATGCCGTCGATGAACTGCGTGATGTCGAGTTCGTCCGCAGGTTCGGACTCGTGCGTCGTTGCGCGAAGTGGCCTGGTCATCGTTGACCTCTGTCCGAGTGAGAAGGATGTACATAAACTTTCTCACCGCCTCATGGGCGTGTCAACCGTCACACTCCCGGCCCCGCCCGGTGCTGCTGCGGCGGGGAACGGCGAAGTAGTTTGGGCGAATGCCGTTCGGTTCGCCGCTGTTGCTCAGTTCCCTGAACCCGCTCGCCGTCGCAGGCGGCGCGGATATCCCGGATGCCGTCACCATCGACGGCGTGACGCTCTCGCGCAGTGATCTGCTCGGCGCCGCGACCTCGGTGGCGGAACGAGTGGCCCGGGCCGACCGGGTCGCCGTGCTGGCCGAGCCGACGGTCGGCACCGTGCTCGCCGTGGTCGGCTGCCTGATCGCGGGAGTGACCGTGGTGCCGGTGCCGCCGGACTCGGGCACCGCGGAACTCGCGCACATCCTGTCCGATTCGGGCGCGCAGGCGTGGCTCGGCAAAGCCCCTGCGGGCAGCGAACTTCCGGTGGTTCCGGTGCGCGTGCACGCCAGGTCCTGGCATACCTATCCCGAACCCGATGCGGCGTCAACGGCTTTCGTGCTGTACACGTCCGGCACCACCGGCTTGCCGAAGGGGGTGCTGCTGAGTCGCGGTGCCATCGCCGCCGGGTTGGACGCGCTCGCGGAAGCCTGGGCGTGGACCGCGAACGACACACTGGTGCACGGACTTCCGCTGTTCCACGTGCACGGGCTGATCCTCGGTCTGCTCGGCCCGCTCCGGGTGGGCAGCCCGCTCGTGCACACCGGCAAGCCGACCCCGCAGGCGTACGCCGCCGCGCACGGCACGTTGTACTTCGGGGTGCCCACCGTGTGGTCCCGGATCGTCGAAGATCCCGATGCCGCAAAGGAACTGGCCGCCGCCCGGCTGCTCGTGTCGGGCAGTGCGCCGCTGCCCGTCCCGGTGTTCGAGAAGCTGCGCGAACTCACCGGCCACGCGCCCATCGAGCGTTACGGCATGAGCGAAACCATGATCACCCTGTCCACCCGCGCCGACGGTGAACGCCGCCCCGGGTGGGTCGGCACCGCGGTGCGCGGCGTGCGGACCCGGCTGCGAGACGAAGCGGGCGGCGAGGTCGCGCACGACGGCGAAAGCATCGGCGCGCTACAGGTTTCCGGCCCGATGCTGTTCGACGGTTACCTGAACCGGCCGGAGGCGACAGCCGAGAGCTGGACCCAGGACGGCTGGTTCAAGACCGGCGATGTCGCCGCCATCGACCCCGACGGATTCCATCGCATCGTCGGCCGCGAATCCGTGGACCTGATCAAATCCGGTGGGTACCGCATCGGCGCGGGCGAAGTGGAGACCGTGCTCCTCGGCCACCCCGCCGTAGCCGAAACCGCCGTGGTCGGCCTGCCCGACCCCGACCTGGGCCAGCGCATCGTCGCCTTCGTCGTATTGCGCGGCGAGACAGCGCCTTCCCTCGAACAGGACCTGATCGCCTACGTCGCCGAACAACTCTCGACCCACAAGCGCCCCCGCGAGATCCGCGTGGTCGACACGTTGCCCCGCAACGCCATGGGCAAGGTCCAGAAAAAGCGCCTCACCTGACCCTGCGGGCGCTGTGCGGATGTGGAGGTTCGCGTGTCGCCGGGCCGCGACGTGGCTATGGCGGCGGGCGTCGCCGGACAAGCCGACGGCGTACGTAGAAGTGGTGCGCACGCGCCCGCGCGCAGTGTGCGCCGTGGTCAGGCACGTGGCGCAGGGTTGCGCCGTGGCGAGCTTGACGCTGGGGCAGGTCGTGCGGAGGCGTCTGGCGAGCCGGATGCGGCGGGTATGCCTGCCGCACAACGGTTCTGGTGCTGTACGGCAGGTCGCGACCGGCGTGGGGTAGGGGTGGGTCAGTCGTTGGCGTGCAGAGCGGCGTTCAGTTCGACGCCGGTGCCCTTGTGCGGCACCACTTCCACGGCGCCGGTGACCGAATTGCGGCGGAAGAGCAGGTTGTTCTGGCCGCTGAGGGTGCTGGCCTTGACGACGGTTCCGTCCGGGCCGGTGACCTTGGTGCCCGCGGTGACGTAGAGGCCCGCCTCCACGACGCAGTCGTCGCCGAGCGGGATGCCGACACCCGCGTTCGCGCCGAGCAGGGAGCGTTCGCCGATGGAGATGACGGTGGTGCCACCGCCCGACAGGGTGCCCATGATGGACGCGCCGCCGCCGACGTCGGAGCCGTCGCCCACCACCACACCGGCGGAGATGCGGCCCTCGACCATGGAGTTGCCCAGGGTGCCCGCGTTGAAGTTGACGAAGCCCTCGTGCATGACGGTGGTGCCGGAGGCGAGGTGCGCGCCGAGCCGGACCCGGTCGGCGTCGCCGATCCGCACCCCGGAGGGCACCACGTAATCGACCATGCGCGGAAACTTGTCGACGCTGTACACGGTGACCGGGCCGCGCGCGCGCAGCTTGGCGCGGGTGGTCTCGAAACCCTCCACCGCGGCCGGGCCGTGGTTGGTCCACACCACGTTGCTGAGCAAGCCGAACTGGCCGTCCAGGTTCACCTCGTGCGGACGGACCAGGCGATGCGAGAGCAGGTGCAGGCGCAGGTAGACATCGTGCGCGTCGACCGGCGCCGCGGACAGGTCAGCGATCGTGGTGCGCACCGCGACCACATCGACCCCACGCGCCTCGTCGAACCCGAGCAGCGCGGCGTACTCGGCGGGCGCCTCGTCCAGCCGCTTGGTCCCGGTCTCGGCGAACACGCCGAGCTCCGGACTGGGGTACCAGGTGTCCAGGACGGTCCCGTCCGCGGTCACGTTGGCGATACCGACTGCTGCTGCTCCCTGAGTACTCACGTCCAGAGAGGTTACCGACCTCCCCTCCCCAGCGGTGACCCTCCTCCTGTGCCACTCCCCACGCCGCCGGACTTCCCGGTCCAGCGCTCACCGACATGCACCGGCATCAACCCGGAGCAGGCTGGCAGCGTCGCGCATCCAAGTGCTCTAGGCGCACGAATTCGTGGTCGGAGATGTATGCGTTGTGGCGATGTAGCGAGTGCGGCAGATGCACGTGGCGGCGTTGCGCGCAGTGCGGTGCGGCCGGGGTGTAGTGCGACCGAGGCACGCAAGGGACGAGGTGTGCGGCGTGCCAAGGCGTGCGCCGCGGTCTGGCGGGAGCGCGGTCGTAGGGTGGGGGCGTGACCCTTGATCTGCGGGCGGACCCGATCGCGCTGACCAAAGCTCTGGTGGACATTCCCAGTGTGTCGCGGGACGAGGCGGTGATCACCGATCTCGTGGAGCAGGCGTTGCGCGAGCAGACGACGGGCTTCGAGGTGCGCAGGCACGGCAATGTGGTGCTGGCGCGGACGAACCGGGGCCTGCCGACGCGGGTGGTGCTGGCCGGCCATCTGGACACGGTGCCGATCGCCGACAACGTGCCGAGCCATTTCGCGGTGAACGACGCGGGCGAGCGGGTGCTGTTCGGCTGCGGTTCGGTGGACATGAAATCCGGGGATGCGGTGTTCCTGCACCTGGCCGCGACGGTCGCCGAACCGGTGCACGAGCTGACGCTGATCTTCTACGACTGCGAGGAGATCGCCTCGGAATTCAACGGTCTCGGGCATATCGAGCGCGACCTGCCGGACTGGCTGGCCGGCGATCTGGCCGTGCTCGGTGAACCCTCGGGCGGCTGGATCGAGGCGGGTTGCCAAGGGACGCTGCGGGTTCGGCTGTCCACCGCCGGGGTGCGCGCGCATTCGGCGCGAGCCTGGTTGGGCGACAACGCGATCCACCGCCTCGCGCCGATCCTGCAGCGACTGGCCGAGTACCGGGCGCGTGAGGTCGACATCGACGGCTGTGGCTACCGCGAGGGTCTGTCGGCGGTGCGCGTCGCGGGCGGTGTGGCGGGCAACGTGGTGCCCGACGCCGCTGAGGTGGACGTGAACTTCCGTTTCGCGCCGGACCGCACGGTCGATCAGGCGATCGCGCACGTGCGCGAGGTTTTCGCCGGTCTCGACGTGACCTTCGAGGTGACCGATTCGGCCCCGGGCGCACTGCCCGGCCTGACCGCACCGGCCGCCGCGGACCTGATCGCCTCGGTGCACGAGCACGGCGGCGGTGGTGTGCGCGCAAAGTACGGCTGGACCGACGTCGCTCGTTTCGCGGCGCGCGGTATCCCCGCGGTGAACTTCGGTCCCGGCGATCCGAACCTCGCGCACAAGCGTGACGAGCACGTCCCGGTCGACCAGATCACCGCCGTCACCGCCATGCTGCGCACCTATCTCACCGGCGACCGCGCCTGATGCGCGGCGGCGCCCGAGGTGAACGGCGGCTGACTTCTCGGCTCAGGTCTGTTGCCGCGACAACCTCCCGGTAGTTTGGTTCGCATGTCCACCGACGCCGCTGACCGCGAGGTTGCCAACAAGCCGAAGTCGACAGCCAAGTTCCGCGGACCGGTCATGTTCCGGCGCGATCGGGCGAACGAGGTCGGCACCGCCGATCGCAACCTGCTCGACCGGCGCGGCGACACCGACTGGGTGCATACCGACCCGTGGCGCGTGCTGCGCATCCAAGCCGAGTTCGTCGAGGGTTTCGGCGCGCTCGCCGAGGTGCCGCGCGCGGTCACCGTGTTCGGTTCGGCGCGGACCCAACCCGACCATCCCGAATACCAGGCGGGCCTGGCCATCGGTGCCGCGCTGGCCCGGGCCGGTTTCGCGGTGATCACCGGCGGCGGCCCCGGCGCGATGGAGGCGGTCAACCGCGGCGCGTGTGAGGCGGGCGGCTATTCGATCGGTCTCGGCATCGAGCTGCCGTTCGAGCAGAGCCTCAACGAGTGGGTCGATCTCGGCATCAACTTCCGCTACTTCTTCGTCCGCAAGACGATGTTCGTGAAGTACTCGGAGGCCTTCATCTGCCTGCCCGGTGGTTTCGGCACCCTGGACGAACTGTTCGAGGCGCTCACCCTGGTGCAGACCCGCAAGATCACTCGTTTCCCGATCATCCTGTTCGGCAGCAGGTATTGGGCCGGGCTGGTCGACTGGATGCGTGACTCGCTGGGCGGCTCCGGCAAGATCTCACCCGGCGACCTCGGCCTGATCCATGTCACCGACAGCGTGGAGGAGGTCGTGCAGATCATCCTCGCCAACGCGGAGTCCGGTGGCGCGGAGGATGCGATCGGCACGGAGGATCAGTGGTGAGCGAACAGCCCTACGCCGTCTGTGTCTACTGTTCCGCGAGCACCGTCAATCCCGTCTATCTGGAGCTGGCCGCCGCGGTCGGCGCCGAGATCGCCCGGCGCGGTTGGCAACTGGTGTCCGGCGGCGGCAACGTGTCGATGATGGGCGCGATCGCGACGGCGGCGCGGGCCGGCGGCGCGAACACCATCGGGGTGATCCCGAAGCACCTGGTGCACCGGGAGGTCGCCGATGTCGACGCCGACGAACTGGTCGTCACCGACACCATGCGGCAGCGCAAGCAGATCATGGAGGACCGCGCGGACGCCTTCCTGACCCTGCCCGGCGGCATCGGCACGCTGGAAGAGTTCTTCGAAACCTGGACCGGAGGCTATCTGGGACAGCACAATAAGCCCGTGGTGGTGCTGGACCCGGACGGCTTCTACCGAGGCCTGTTCCAGTGGCTCGACGAACTCTACGACCGTAAGTTCGTGCCCCAGCCCGCGATGGACCGCGTCACCGTGGTCGCCGATATACCTTCCGCCTTCGCGGCTTTGGCGGCGTGAGCACCAGCGTTTGATTGAGGAGAGCGGGATAGTGAGTTCCGACGGTCGCTCCACGGTGAGCTTGTTCGATCTGGCCAGACACCTTCCCGCGATGGCGCTCGACGCGCCGGGCATGCTGCGCAGCGCGCCGGGCATGCTGGTCGGGCCGGACGCCAAATCCTCGGTGGGCCTGTACTTCCAGCGGGCCGCGCACCGGCATCCGGACCGCATCTTCCTGCGTTTCGAAGGGGCGGGCTGCACCTACCGCCAGGCCAACGACGAGGTGAACCGGTACGCCGCGGTGCTCACCGCACAGGGGGTGCGCCGCGGCGACGTGGTCGGCGTGCTGATGACCAATCGGCCGCAGACCCTGTTCGTGGTGCTCGCCGCGGCGAAGCTGGGCGCCACCGTCGGCCTGCTCAATCACCACCAGCGCGACCAGGTGCTCGCGCACAGCTTCGGATTGCTGAACAGCGTGCTCGACGTGGTCGGCGAGGAATGTGCGCAGGCGCTCGAGTCGCTGCCGGAGCCACCGTCGAATGTGCTGTACAGCAACGATTTACAGGCGGCCGCGCAGGATGCGCCGGATGCCGATCCGCCGGTGTGCCAGGAGATCACCGCGAAGGAGCGGGCCTTCCTGATCTTCACCTCCGGTACGACCGGCCTGCCCAAGGCCAGCGTGATGACGCACCTGCGCTGGACCAAGAGCATGGTCGGTCTGGGCGGGCTCGGCATTCGCCTGCGCGGCAACGACACCCTGTACTGCTGCCTCCCGCTCTATCACAACAACGCGCTGACCGTCGCGCTGTCCGCGGTGCTGAGCGCGGGCGGCACGTTCGCGCTCGGCAGGCAGTTCTCGGTGTCGCGGTTCTGGGACGAGATCATCCGCGAAGAGGCGACGGCGTTCATCTACATCGGTGAGCTTTGCCGTTACCTGCTCAATCAGGTGCCGAAGGCGACCGACCGCAGACACAAGGTCCGGCTCGCGGTCGGCAACGGGCTGCGCCCGGAACTGTGGGACGAGTTCAAGCGGCGGTTCGGGATCAACCGGATCGTCGAGTTCTACGGGGCCAGCGAAGTCAACATCGCCTTCATCAACGCGTTCGGCGTGGACCGCACCGCGGGCTTCGGGCCGCTGCCCTACGCCGTCGTCGACTACGACGACGAGACCGGAAAAGCCAAGCGCGACAAGAACGGTCGGCTACGCAGGGTCGGTACCGGCGGAGTCGGGCTGTTGCTGTCCAAGGTCACCGACCGGTCGCCGTTCGACGGCTACACCGACAAGGCGGCCTCCGAGGCGAAGCTGGTGCGCGACGGCTTCAAGCAGGGCGATCTCTGGTTCGACACCGGCGATCTGGTGCGTGATCAGGGTTGGCATCACATCGCTTTCGTGGATCGGCTCGGCGACACCTTCCGCTGGAAGGGGGAGAACGTCGCGACCACCGAGGTCGAGGGCGCGCTCACCCGGTCCGACGCGATCTCGCAGGCCGTCGTCTACGGTGTAGATATCCCGGGCGCCGACGGCAAGGCGGGCATGGCGGCGGTGACCTTGGCCCCCGACGGGGACCTCGACGGTGCGGCGCTCGCGCAACTGGCCTTCCGGCAGCTGCCCGCCTACGCGGTCCCGCTGTTCCTGCGCGTGGTCCAGGAACTCGAACAGACCTCCACCTTCAAGAGCCGCAAGGTAGAGCTGCGCAAACAGGGTTACACCCCCGACGACGACCACCCGCTCTACGTCCTCGCCGGCCGCGACCAGGGCTACATCCCCTTCTATCCCGACTACCCGGACGAGGTAGCCGCAGGCCGCGCCCCCAAGAGCTGAGCGAGACCGCTCGGCACAGGGGTCGGTACAGTCGGGGCATGTTCAGCGCCACCGTTTCACCGCTTCCGACCTTGTGCGGCAAGCCGGTGGCGACGGATCGGGCGCTGGTGATGGCGATCGTGAATCGGACGCCGGATTCCTTTTATGACCGGGGTGCGACGTTCACCGACGCCGCCGCGATGGACGCGGTCGTGCGCGCGGTGGACGAGGGCGCCGACCTGGTCGACATCGGCGGGGTGAAGGCCGGGCCGGGGTCGCTGGTCGATGCCGAGGAGGAGGCCCGGCGGGTACTCCCGTTCGTCGCCGCGATCCGCGCGAAGTTTCCGGAGCTATTGATCAGCATCGATACCTGGCGCGCCGAGGTGGCGCTGGCCGCCGTGCGCGAAGGCGCGGACCTGATCAACGACACCTGGGCGGGCGCCGATCCGGAGCTGGTGCCGGTGGCGGCCGAGCAGGGTGTCGGCCTCGTGTGCAGCCACACCGGCGGCGCGGTGCCGCGCACCCGGCCGCACCGGGTGCGCTACGCCGATATTCTGGCCGAAGTGACCGCCACCCTGGTGCGGGCGGCCGAGCACGCGGCCGCGGCGGGGGTGCGCGCGGATTCGATCCTGATCGATCCGACCCATGATTTCGGCAAGAACACCTATCACGGCCTGGAGTTGTTGCGCGGAGTGGACGTTCTTGTAAATACCGGGTGGCCGGTCCTGATGGCCCTCAGCAATAAGGATTTCATCGGGGAGACTCTAGGTGTCGATCTTTCCGAGCGGTTGGAGGGCACATTGGCGGCAACAGCATGGTCGGCTGCCGCCGGCGCCCGCGTCTTCCGCGTTCACGAAGTCGCCGCGACCCGGCGGGTAGTGGACATGATCGCCGCCATCCAGGGCATCCGGCCCCCAGCACGCACCCTGCGAGGTTTGGTATGAACTTTCACCACCCCCACAGCCGTGAGTACAGCCCGCCATGGGCCACGACGAACACCTGGGACACCCCGAGCTGGTCGGTCGACGAGCTCGTCGCCGCCAAGGCGGGCCGCACCGTGTCGGTGGTGCTGCCCGCGCTGAACGAGGAGAACACCGTCGCCGACGTGGTGGCCAGCATCCGGCCGCTGCTCGGCACCCTGGTCGACGAGCTGATCGTGCTCGATTCCGGCTCCACCGACGCCACCGCCGCACGGGCCCGCGCCGCGGGCGCCGAGGTGATCACGCGAGAGCAGGCGGTGCCCGAACTCGACCCGGTGCCGGGCAAGGGTGAGGTGCTGTGGCGTTCGCTGGCCGTGACCAGCGGGGACCTCATCGCCTTCGTCGACTCCGACCTCATCGACCCCGATCCGGCGTTCGTGCCCAAACTGCTCGGCCCGCTGCTCACCGTCGACGAGATGCACCTGGTCAAGGCCTACTACCGCAGGCCGCTGCGGCAGGGCGGCGCGGTGGACGCGCACGGCGGCGGCCGGGTCACCGAACTCGTCGCCCGGCCGTTGCTCGCCGCGCTGCGGCCCGAACTCTCGCAGGTGTTGCAGCCGCTGGGCGGCGAGTACGCGGGCACCCGCGAACTGCTCACCGCGGTCCCGTTCGCGCCCGGCTACGGCGTGGAGATCGGTCTGCTGCTCGACACCTACGATCAGGTCGGCTTGTCCGCGATCGGTCAGGTCAACCTGGGAGTGCGCACGCACCGCAACCGGCCGCTGGCCGACCTGGGCGTGATGAGCAGGCAGATCCTCGGCACCGTGCTCGGCCGCAGCGGCGTCCAGGACTCCGGCGCCGCGCTCACCCAGTTCCCGCTGGTCGGTGACGCCTTCACCGCGCACAGCACCGAGGTGTCGCTGGCCGACCGTCCGCCGATGAACACGCTGCGCCCCGCCTGGGCCGCCGCCTGAACCGAGCCTGATCCGCGAACCCGGGCGCCGCCGGCCGCCCGGGTTCGCGGCTGTCGGGACCGCGTGAACTCCCGAATTCACCGGCTGCCGAGCCGAACTGCGGCGGTGATGTTGTTCGCAAGCAGGTTTGCTGAACAGACGCTACGATGTTTGCCAGGTCTTACGTTCGCATGCTGTATTTCGAGATACGCGTCCGTCGCGCGCTCATGAGCAGGAGATACGTCTATGACTATTGGTGAGCTACCCAAGCAGGACACGCGTCAGCCTGAGTTTGCCGGTCCCGATTACACGTTGGCCACGCTGCGGGTGAACGGTCACGACTTTCCGGTGGCGCTCGAACCCCGGGTCAGCCTGCTCGACGCCCTGCGCGAATATCTGCGCCTCACCGGCACCAAGAAGGGGTGTGACCAGGGCGCCTGCGGCGCCTGCACGGTGTGGGTGGACGGTAAGCGCGAATTGTCCTGTCTCACTCTGGCATTGAGTGCGCAAGGCCGGGAGGTCACGACGATCGAGGGGGTCGCGGAGGGGGAGGAGCTGCATCCGGTGCAGCGCGCGTTCATCAGCTGCGACGGCTTCCAATGCGGTTACTGCACGCCCGGTCAGATCATGTCGGCGATCAAATGCATCGAAGAGGGCCATACCGGCAGCGACGAAGAGATCGCCGAATGGATGAGCGGCAATATCTGCCGCTGCGCCGCCTACCAGAACATCCGCGACGCGATAAAGACCGCGGAGGGTGAAATGGGGCAGACCCGATGAAGCCCATCGCTTTCGCCCGCGCCGAAACGGTGGACGAGGCGCTCATCGCCGTCGCCGCCCGCCCGAACACCGTATTCCTCGCCGGCGGCACCACTTTGGTGGACATGCTGCGCATCGGCGCGATGGAGCCGGACAACGTCGTCGACATCAACCGGCTGCCGCTGACCGAGCTGGAGCACACCCCGGACGGCGGGCTGCGCATCGGCGCGATGGTCCGGATGAGCGAGGTCGCGGCCGATCCCGGTGTGCGGGAACGTTTTCCGTTCCTGTCCATCGCCCTGTGGAAGGGCGCGTCCGCGCAGATCCGCAATATGGCGTCGATGGGCGGCAACCTGATGCAGAAGGTGCGCTGCCCGCAGTTCCGCGATATCGCCTACGCCTGCAACAAGCGCGAACCCGGCAGCGGCTGCGGCGCACTCGAGGGCCTGCATCGCGGCAATGCCGTATTGGGTACCAGCGAGCACTGTTTCGCGATGCACCCCTCCGATATGGCGAACCCGCTCACCGCGCTCGACGCCGTGGTGCAGGTGCAGGGGCCGCGCGGCATCCGCAGCATCCCCTTCGACGACTTCTTCCTGTTGCCCGGCGCCACACCGCATCTGGAGCATCCGATCACCAGCGACGAACTCATCATCCGGATCGACGTGCCGCCCTTGCCGTTCGCGAAGAACTCGCACTACCTGAAGGTGCGCGACCGCGAATCCTATGAGTTCGCCGCCGCTTCCGCGGCCGTGGCACTCGACCTCGCGGACGGCGTCGTGCGGGATGTCCGGATCGGCCTGGGCGGCGTGGCGACCAAACCGTGGCGGGCCAGAATGGCCGAAGATCTGCTCACCGGCAAGCCCGCGACGAAGGAGAACTTCGCCGCGGCGGCGGCCACCGAACTCGCGGCCGCCGATGACAGCCACCCGATGAACCGGTTCAAAATCGAACTGGCGCAACGCACCCTGGTGCGCACGCTGGAAACCGTCGCGGCGCGGGGAGCGCGGAAATGAGCGCGCCCGCCGCCGAGCAGCTGATCGGCCAGCCGCGCGACCGCATCGACGGGCACGCCAAAGTCACCGGCGCGGCGCGCTACACCGCCGAGATCCCGATGCCGAACGCCGCTTACGGCGTGCTCGTGGGCGCCGAGATCGGTAACGGCACACTGACTTCCCTCGACATCGGCCGCGCACTGCGGGCCGGAGCGGTGGCCGTGTTCACCCACGAGAACCTGCCGCGGGTCACCACGGTGCCGCTGGTGCCCTCGCTGTTCGGCCATCCCGCGCCGGGACAGACCTTCTTTCCCATGCAGGACACCACGATCCACTACTTCGGCCAGCCGATCGCCGTGGTGGTGGCGGACACCTTCGAGGTCGCCCAGCAGGCCGCCCGATTGATCGAGGCGACCTACGACGAGCAGCCCGCCCTGGTGCGTTTGGACGACGGGCGCGACGCACAGTACGTGCCGGAGAAGATCTTTGCCGGGTTCGTCCCGGCGACCCAGTCGCGCGGCGATTTCGCCGGAGCGGCCGCGGCGGCCGCGCACACCGTCGACGCCACCTTCCGGTTCGCCGCCAACCACCACAATCCGATCGAATGCTCGGTCACCGCCGCGATGTGGAACGGGGATTCGGTCACCGTCTACGACGCCACCCAGGGCATCGTGGCCAGCCAGCTGACCATCGCGGCACACCTCGGGATCTCGCCGAGCAAGGTGCGGGTGGTGACGGACTACGTCGGCGGCGGCTTCGGCGCCAAAGCGATGATGTGGCCGCACGTGACGCTCGCGCCGCTGATCGCACGGGAACTCGGCAGGCCGATCCGGGTGATCCTGAACCGGGAGCAGATGTTCTACGGCACCGGATTACGGGAAGAGCAGGAGCAGCGCGTCACCCTGGTGAGCGACCCCGAAGGCCGATTCACCGGACTGCGCCACCACAAGCTCTCGCTCACTTCGCATTTCGACGACTGGGCCGAACCCTCGCTCGAGGTGGCGAGCAAGGCCTACGGTATCCCGCACTGGGAGGGGCAGTATCGGCTGATCAAGGCCAACATCATGACGCCGACCTTCATGCGCGGCCCCGGCGAGGCCTCGGGCATGGTCGCGCTCGAATGCGCCATCGACGAACTCGCCACCCAGCTCGGCGTCGACCCGGTGGAACTGCGCCTGCGCAATCACGCCGCGGTAGATCCGGAAAGCGGAAACCCGTGGAGCTCCGACGGTTACCTCGACTGTCTGCGGCTGGCCGCGGAGCGGTTCGGCTGGGACGGGCGTCAGCAGACGCCGGGTTCGCACGTCGACGGCAATTGGCTCATCGGCTGGGGCGTCGGCACCGCGGGCTACCCCGTGTACGAACCCGGCCAGCCGCAACGCGCGCACGCGCGGCTGCGCTCGGACGGGTCGCTCGTGGTGCAGGCGGGCACCCAGGAATTCGGCACCGGTGTCGCCACGGCGATGACCCAGGTCGCCGGTGACGCGATGGGAATGCCGTTCGACCGCATCCGATTCGAGATCGGCAACACCGACTATCCGAACGTGGCGGCAACCGTCGGGTCGATCGGCGCGAGCGCGGTGAGTTCCGCGGTGCACAACACCTGCTCCGATCTGCTCCGGCAGCTCATCGACATCGCGGTCGCCGATATCGATTCCCCGCTGCGCGGGTGCACGCCCGACGAGATCGAGGGCGTCGACGGCAGGTTGCGGCTGCGCGACGATCCGTCGATCAGCGACTCGTACGCCGATGTCCTCGACCGCAACCAACTGTCGGATATTGAGACGACCGGCAGCTGGCGGCCCGCGACGACGCCCGCGCCCTACGGAAAGATGAGCTTCGGCGCGCAGTTCGCCGAGGTCGCCGTCGATCCGGAGCTCGGGTTGGTCCGGGTCCGGCGCATGGTCGGCGCGTTCGCGCCAGGGCGGGTGCTCAATGTGAAGCTGGCTCGCAGTCAGGTGCTCGGCGGCATGAATTGGGGCCTGTCCCAAGCGCTCATGGAGGGCAGCGTGCCCGATATCCGCGACGGGCGGTGGGCCAACGCCTCACTGCTGGAATACCTGCTGCCGGTGAACGCCGACGCCCCCGACGTCGACATCTCGTTCGTAGAAGTCGACGACTCGGTGGTGAACCCCTTGGGCGTCAAGGGCATCGGCGAACTCGGCATGATCGGCGCCGCCGCGGCCATCGTCAACGCCGTACACCACGCCACCGGAAAACGCCTGCGCGACATCCCCTTACGCATCGAACACCTGCTCTGAGCGCAGCCGCCGCGAACCGGACACCGGCACTTCGGGATTCATCCGGGCGGTGGATGTCCCGGTCAGCGGTGGATGGGTCCGTCGAGGCGGTCGAGGGGGCGGGCTGAGGCGGCGCTGCGTTCGGCGAGGATTTGGGCGGCGATGGAGATCGCGGTCTCGTCCGGGGTGCGGGCGTTGAGGTCCAGGCCGAGTGGGCTTTTCAGGCGGGCCAGGCGGCTCTCGGTGACTCCCGCCGCGCGTAGTCGCTCGGTGCGTTCGGCGTGCGTGCGCCGGGAACCGAGGGCGCCGACGAAACCGAGCTCGTCGAGGTCCAGCGCGGCCGCGATGGTCGGCACATCGAACTTGGTGTCGTGGGTGAGCACGCAGACCACGGTGCGGCCGTCGACCCGCCCGGCTTCGTGCTCGGCGCGCAGATAGCGGTGCGGCCAGTCGACGACGACCTCGTGCGCGGCCGGGAATCGTGCCGTGGTGGCGAAGGTTTCGCGCGCGTCCACAACGGTGACCCGATAGCCGAGTTGCCGTCCGGTGCGGCTGAGCGCCCGGACGAAATCGTTGGCGCCGGCCAGGATCATGCGGGCGGGCGCGGCGAAGACCTGGACGAACACCCGCGGTCGCGGCGAGCTGTGCGCCTCGCACTCGTCCGCGCCGACCAACCCGCTGCGGCCCGCGTCGAGCAGCGCGCGGGCGTCCCGGTCGACCCCGTGCCACGGTTCGGTGCTGTCCGAGTACACCAGTTGCCACGCACCGGCCGCATCCATCCGGGTGGCCACCGCGACCGGCGTGCCGGACTCGAGGTCCTGTCGCAGCCGGGTGAGTATCGGGATCAGGTCGCGACCGACCGGCTCGACGAACACCTCCATCTCGCCACCACAGGTCAAGCCGACCGCGAGGCCGTCACCGTCGGCATAGCCGAACCGGTCGGTCACCGGTCGACCGGTGTCGAGCACTTGCCGGGCGGACTCGACGACGGCCGCCTCGACACAGCCACCCGAGACGGACCCGAGGACCGCGCCGGCATCGGTGACGATCATCGCGGCGCCCAGTTCACGCGGGCCCGGGCCGGTGGTATCGACCACCCGGGCCAGTGCCACCGGGCCCTGCGCCAGCGAAGCGATGAGTTGCTCGAGCATTGCGCGCATCGGCACGTACCTCCCTCGAGCTGAACGACGGCAGTGTTGCCGCCGTACTACTCAGGGTAGCTATCCGGAAGCTATGTGACCGCGTACGCGGTTCACCCTGCGGTTCGCGCCGCGCTGTGGCATAGACGCTGTGCTAGGGCATAGACGCTGCGCTGTGGCATAGCCAAGGACCTGAGGACTGTGGCATAGCCAAGGACTGCGGCGTAGGCGGGATCAAGGGGCGTGGTCAGGAGGATTCTTGCAAGGCTTCCGGGACCGGCAACTCGACGAGCCGTTCCTCGTCCTCCGGCGCGCTCGGCGAGTTCTCCTCGGCGAGTCGCGCCTGCAGGGCGGCGACGGTCAGCTGGCCGTACGGTGCGGTGGGTCTGCGCAGGACGGTCACGACAAGGACGAGCAGGCCGAACACCAGTACGGTGCCGCCGACGATGATGAGCGGGTTCATCACTGCCTCCTCGAGTGACGCGTCAGTCGGTCGTTTCGCGGAGCACCAGACCGGTCGGGACCGTGCCGGTGCGGAAATAGTTCGCGAAGATCGCGGCGGTTTCCTCGGCGGTCCACACTTCGTCCGGGTAGATCCACGGTGTGGGCACACTGTCGGGCACCTGGACGCAGATGCCGGGCTCGCCGTCTCGGCGGCCCGTCCGGCCGACGGTGAACCGCCGGGCGACGGCGTCGACGGTGTGGCAGAGCTCGACGACCACCGCATCGGCGGAGCCGGTGCACAACAGGTAGTTCGCGCCCGGCGCGGCGCTGATCGCCGGGCTGATCTCGGTGGAGCGCAGAGCGTCGGGCAGACGGGTCAGCTGTACCGAGTAGCGGTGGTGACCGTCGAGCCGGCGGAGCGGGCGCAGGTAGCTCTCGATCGTTTCGCCCGCGCCGACGAACAGTTTCAGCCGATCGCTGTAGGTGACCCGATGGGTGGTGATGGTCGGTTCGACGGCGGCCGGACTCGTCGGTGCCTGCGGATCGCGCCGCACCGTGCGAACCGTCGGCGCGGAACTGGCTGCAAACGAACCTGGAACACTCATCGGAACTTCACCTATCAACGCATAGTTATCTTCTAGCTATTCAACCATCGCATCGAGAATTACCGAATGGAAGAGCGGCGTGACCTGTGCCACATCTGCGGGCGCGAAGGTATCAAGCCACGGCCCCGCCGGGTGTCGGACGGGTCGCGGTCAGCGGCGCAGACCCGGTGCGGGCAAACGGGTTTCGGGATCGTGGCGGTAGACCGGAGTGAGCAGTTCGGCCTCCAGCGGCTCACCGGTCGCGCGGTCGAACCGGCACGCGACGAGCACCGAGAACAGATGGGTCGCGGCGCGTTCGTGCAGCGTGGCCAATCGGGTGGCGAGCAAACGGATGGCACCGAGGGAACCCGGCGGGTGCATACCGTCGATCATCAGCACCGTGCCGCGCCCGTCCGGCCGCGGCAATCGGGCCAGATACGCGATGTCGTGCGGGTCGGGCCCGCCGGGCCGATAGACCCGCCGGGCCGCGCGGTCCTCGATCCCGCGCCGCGCGTCGCCCGCGCGGGCCACGGCCCGGCGCAACCGCGGGTCCGCCGCGATGAGCTGGCGCAAGCTGGGGGACAGTTCCGGGCCGCCGAGCACGATCAGGCCATCGCGACTCAGGTCGACCGGCCTGCCCGGCAGGAAGTGTTCGATCGAAGCGGTGAAACCGAGTTCGCGCAGCAGTTCGACCAGCCGGTGCGGCGCCGCCGGATCGGGCGCGCCGATCACCCGGCCCGCCCGCACCTCCGGCACCAGCACGGTCAGCGTCCCGTGCCCGAAGAACAAACCTTCCGGCGCGGGCCCCTGGGTGCTGACCTGATGGATTCGCGCGCGGGAAAGCCCGGCTGCCGCACCGATTCTCGCGAACGTCCAGCCCTCGGCGTGGAGTTCCCGGATCACGGCACGGCGAATCCTGGTGAGTTCGTTGATCGTCTGCTGGGCCGCCGCCACCCCATCGGTGGCCGCCTTCAAACGCTCGACCTTGTCTTCGATCGCGAAAACTCGCGCCACGTCATCGGCCGACATGTGCGAAGTCTAGACAGCTGGACACGCCAAGGTGTTTAGCTTTCTTGACACTGAGCCCTACTCGTGACTCGTATGAGCCAGTTCGATGATCTTGTCGGAGTCAGGTGGCGTCGGTATCGATCGGCGGACGCTCGTTGCGCTCCAACGGTTTTTCCAGCTTGGGCATCGGATAGTCCGGCATCGCGCCGCCGGTGCCGTAGATGTCCTTCTTGTCGGGCAGCGCGCTCTCCAGATTCTTCAGGATCGAATCGTCGCCGTTGAGAAGGTGTTTGGTGACCATCGAGCGCGGAGTCATACCGCGCAGTTCGTTCAGGTCGGCCAGTGGCTTGCGCAGGTCCTCGAATTCCGGACCGAGTTCGTCCTTCAGCTGCGCGGTGGCGCCGCTGGCGTAGTCGCGCACCTGGCGCAGGCTGCGCGTGGTCCAGCGAACCGCGCCGGGCAGTCGCTCCGGTCCGAGGATCACGAGGGCGGCGACGAGCAAGATCATCATCTCGCTCCAGCCGATGTTGCTGAACACGTTTCCAGGCTACCCGGCCACCCCACCAGCGGCTCAGTCGGATTCGCGGCTGGGGAACCCGTGGATCCGCCCCCGCGACCTCGAACGAACTGCGGGCAGCCGCCGCGACGACGACTGCCCGCACGATGCCCGGAACGACTACGTGTCGATCGACACCGCCGACCGTGGTGGCGGCCCCCAGAGTGGTGAGATCTATCTCACAGAGCCGTGGCTGAACTGGGGAGACTTCTGAGGCGGACGCCGTGCGGTACTGGAAGATTCGCAGTTCCGTCGCGAGGCCGGCTACCGGTGGTGTCAGTCCGACTGCAGGGTGACCGGCACGTCGACCCGCCTGCCGTCGCGGATCAGCTGCACGGTCACGGTGTCGCCGATCTTGTTCAGCTGCACGGCGAGAACCAGCTCGTCGCGCGAGGTCACCTCGCGATCGCCGACCTTGACGATGACATCGCCCTCGACGATGCCGGCCTTCGCCGCCGGGCTGCCGGGCGTGACATCGGCGACCCGAGCGCCGGACATCACCTCGTTGGCCACGTTCTTGGTCTGCGCGCTGACGCCGAGCTGCGCGTGATGCATGACGCCGTCGCGGATCAGGGTCTGCGCCACGTTGGTCACCTGATCGATCGGGATGGCGAAGCCGAGACCGACCGAGCCGCCGGATTCACTGCGGATCGCGGTATTGATGCCGACCAGCCGGCCCTCCATGTCGACCAGTGCGCCACCGGAGTTGCCGGGGTTGATCGAGGCGTCGGTCTGCACCGCGTCGATCACCGCTTTGGTATCGCTGCCCTCGCCCTCGAGGGCGACCGGGCGGTGCAGCGCGCTGACGATGCCGGAGGTGACCGTCTTGCTCAGCCCGAGCGGCGAACCGATGGCCAGCACCTCGTCGCCGACCTGGATGTTGTCGGACTTGCCGAGCTTGGCCACGGTGAGGTTCTTGACGTCGACCTTGAGCACCGCGAGATCGGTCTTCGGATCCCGGCCCACGATCTGCGCGGGCACCTTCGTGCCGTCGGAGAAGGTGACCTGGATGGTGGCCCGGTTGGTCTTGTCCTGGGCGGCCATCGACACCACGTGGTTGTTGGTGGTGATGAAACCCTGGCCGTCGATCACCACACCGGAACCGGTCGCGCCGTTGTCGCCGACGGTGACCCGGATGGACACCACCGACGGCAGCACCGCGTTGGCCACCTTGGCGATCTGGCTGTGCGGCTGCTCGGTGTCGGCGCTCTGCTCCAGCGTGACCTTGCGCGAGGTGAGCGTCGAAGCCTGCTCGGCGGTCAGCCTGCCGACGAGGCCGCCGAGCACCCCGACCGCGAGCGCGAGGACGGCGAGCAAAGCCAGGGCCTTGGGTGCGACCCGGGAGCCGAAAAGCACCTCGCGGGCGCTCAACTGCCGCGCCTCCGGCAACGGCTCGGCGGTGGGGGTCGGCACCGCAGGGGCACCCAGTCGTGCGGCAGCGGCGGGATCACGCCACGGATCGACCGGGCCCGCGACGGTCGCGGTGCCCTCGTCCGCGTCGGGGTCGCGCTGCAACAGTTCGGTGGAACCTTCCGGGCGGCCGAAAGCCTCGGCCAGCACCGTGTCCGGCGGACGGTTCTGCAGATCCGCGCCCGCGACCGGAGCGGCGCCCCGGGGCAGCGGTTCGGCGAACGACCCCGACTGCCCGGACGGCCTGCGGAAGGCGCGGGCGGTATGCGTGTCGACATGCGGGCGATACACCGGGCGCGGACCGAGCACGGGCGCGTCCGGCGGCCGCAGGTTCCCCCTGGGCGCCGAATCCGATTGCCTGCCCTGGACGCGATCCGGGGTCTCGGGCGATCCGGTATTCGTCGATTCCGTCGTCACGGACCAAACTCTACTTGCGCCACCAGGTTGTCCACTTGGTCGCGGTGAACGAATCGGGCAGGAATCCGAAAACTGCCTCGTTGCGCGGAGTCGCGTGGGAACCGTTGGTGGATTGATTCGTCGCGCCGCCGGGCAATTCGGCCAGCGGAATACGGTTCAGGCTGTCGTGCAAGCCGGTCGGCAACTGGATCGGGCCGGACTGGCGCAGCGCGATCCGGGCCTGCTGCTGCGCGTCGACCTCGGCCGCGCATTCCGGGCACTGGGAAAGATGTTGGGCGGCACGCAGATAGGCATTCATCCGCAACTCGCCGTCCACATAGGCCGCGATCGCCTCGCTGGCCAGATGCTCGGTGGGACGGAATCGAGGCGGACGACGACCGGGCGTACTGGAGTCGCCACTCATTCGGTGTTCACCCTTCCAACCGACATCATCCGATCCGTAGGGTGATGCCGGCGTTGTCCGGCTCACCCGATATTCGCTTCAGCGGCGAACCGCTGCTCACTTCCATTATGCGCAAGGTGGTCACGCAATGCCTGCCGCCCACGATGAATCCGGCTGCGCACGGTGCCGAGTTTCACCCCGAGCGTAGCGCCGATCTCCTCGTAGGACAGCCCCTCGATGTCACACAGCACCACCGCGGCGCGGAATTCCGGGGCCAGCGAATCCAGGGCGGATTGCAGGTCCGGATCGAGTCGGGCGTCGTGGTAGGCCTGTTCCGGGTCGGGGCCCTCGGAGGGCACCCGATCGTAGTCCTCGGGCAGTGCTTCCATCCGGATGCGGTTGCGGCGCCGGACCATGTCCAGGAACAGGTTCGTGGTGATGCGGTGCAGCCAGCCCTCGAAGGTGCCCGGCTGGTAATTGGACAGCGAACGGAACACCCGGATGAACGTTTCCTGGGTGAGATCCTCGGCGTCCTGCGCGTCGCCGGAAAGACGGTAGGCCAGGCGGTAGACCCGGTCGGCGTGTTCGCGGACCAGATCGTCCCAGGACGGCATCGCCGACCGGTCGCCGGTGGCATCGAAAGCAGCGGTACCGGTCAGGTCGGCGGCCTCGGCGGCGTCGGACTCGATCGGCAGAATCTGCTCGGGCAGGGTGGCGTACTCACGCGCCGCATCGACCATGTGGATGGGGCTACCTCCTACTAGGGACCGTAAACTCGGAACCACGCTCCGATCCGAAATCTCTTTCGGACCTGGAACCGTTACGTACGGATACAACCGACAACCTGTCTGTCGTTGTTCCCGCGTCCCGCGTCGATCCGGTCAGTGGTCTTGCGTTGCCCCTACTCTTTCCTGTCCTGATATGGCCTGTGTATGGAGATGCTGAGCGCTGCCTGAGAAAAATCGGCCCGCAGATTGCTCGGCGGGGCGTGTTGTTCGGAACGCCGATAACCGGCGGCCAGCACTAACCTCATAGGCGTGGCATCGAATTTGGAGCGAAATCTCGCCTACGTGGAGGAATCCGTCGTGGAAGACGAGATCCTCGTCAGCGCGCGTGAACGGGCCACCGAGCTCGGTGCGGTACCGGTGCCGCCCTCGGTCGGCGCGCTGCTCAGCATGTACGCCCAGCTGCTCGGGGCCAAGGCGGTGGTCGAGGTCGGCACCGGCGCGGGCATCAGCGGCCTGTGGCTGCTCGACGGCATGCGCGAGGACGGCACGCTGACCACCATCGACTCCGAGCCGGAGCATCAGCGTGCCGCCAAGGAAGCCTTCCGCGCCGCGGAGATCCCGCCCGCGCGCACCCGGTTGATCAACGGCCGCGCGCTCGACGTGCTGCCCCGGCTCGCCGACGGCGCCTACGATCTGGTCTTCATCGACGCCGCGCCGCTCGAGCATCCGCAGTACGTCGGCCAGGCGGTGCGGCTGCTGCGCGAAGGCGGCGCCATCCTGCTGCACAACGCGTTGCTCGGTGGCCGGGTACCCGATGCGGCACAGCGTGATCCGGCCACCCAGGCGGTGCGCGCCGCGACCCGGGCGATCGCCGAGGATCCGGAACTCACCAGCGTGCTGATCCCGGTCGGTGACGGATTGCTCTGCGCCTCACGGGGTTAGCCTGCTTGCCTTGCTTGCCAGGTATCGCGCACTTCGTGACAGTTGCTGTGTGACTGCGTGATTCGCACTTCCTGATTCCACCGCCCGGCGCTGGGTATACCCCGATCAGCCTGGCGGCGGAGGTAAAGCAATGCGTGGGTACGAATATTTCGAAATCGGCCATGTCGGCCATGTGGTGACCGAACACCGCTCCAGTTGGCTGCGGCCGACCCTATTGATTCTCGGCTTCGTCATAGTGGCCGCGATCCTCGTGATGGTGGTCGTCAGTAATACCGATTTCGATACCGGCCCGACGAAAGTGACGCCACCGCCCGGGCCTTGTGAACCGTTCTGTACGGCGCCTGCCGCGCCGCCCGTCCGGTAGGTCTGCGCTCCGGTCCTCGCGCGCCTCGGCGCCGATGCTGAATTCGGTTGTCGCACTGGGTATTGCCCGACCTGCTGTGGTGTGGATCACCAGTCCTGAAGTTCGCTCACCGATGTACGATGTCCGGTTCGCCTTCGGGTGTTCGTGTTCGAGCAGGGAGGCCGGACACGGACGCGCCCCGTCGGCGTTCGGCACCCGTCGGTGACCGACCCGGGAGGGGTGGGCCGGTCACCGACCGCGTCGCCGTCGCGGGTGCGCGAAACGGCAGCGCCGCGGCGATCCGAGGCGCATGCTGCTCACAGCACGAACCGGTACCGCGCCGGTACCGCCTGTTCCGGGCCTGCGGAAGAGGTGCGACCCGAGTGATCTACTACTTCTTGAACAACAACAACGATGACAATGATCGCCGCCCGATCCACTGGGGCGGCGCGACGATCGCCTTCGCCCTGGTCATGCTCGGCGCGATCCTGGTGGTCTATCTGGTCAGCACCGCCGACTTCGGTGACCCGTCCAAGAGCACCGTCCCCCGCACCCCCGGCCCCTGCGCCCCCTTCTGCACCGCCACCCCCGTCCCGCAGTGAGCACCGAGTCATCGGCCCCGTCGACCGGAACGCGGATTTCTGTCACGTCGCCCTGATCGCCGTGGCGTCGCCGACCAACGCGCGGGCCCGCGGCCACTGGGCGGCGACGGCGGCCAGTTCGGCGGATTCTTCTTCCAGGTTGTTGCCCGCGTTGTGCTGCAGCGAGTGGGTGCCGGTCGGCGCGTCGCCGCGGGTCTTCGCTGCGCAAGCACGCACCATGCGGACCGCCAGATCGAGGGCCGCGTGTTCCGGATCGCTGCGCGTCGCCGCGGCGATCTCGGCGCGCAATGACGCCGGAGTGGGGGAGGCGTAGCGGGAGAGCAGGAGCAGGCTGTCCCGGATCTCGATCACGGTGCGATGCAGGAAGTAGCGGCTGCGCTGCGGGCCGTTCGGGGTCGAGGCGCGATGCACGATCTCGGGGCAGGCGGCGGTGAGGTCGAACCACAAGGGCAGCAAGCGCTTTCGGCGGCGCGACCAAAGATCCAAGCCGGCCGCGTCGACCAGCCAGGCCAGCACGGGGACGGCGGCGATGCCGAAGAACGGCACCATCTGCACGAAGACGGCGTTGTGGTCGATGACCAGATGCAGGTCCGTCAGCCAGTTCTTGCGGCCGAGGCCGCGTTGGACCGCGGTGACCAGATTCAGGCTGGTGACGGCGAAAACCGAGCAGGCCGTGCCGAGCACCATGGCGTGGATGGCGCGCTCCCTGCGGTCGTGCTGTCGTTTGCGCATCTCGATCGCGCACACGCCGCCCAGGTAGCAGACCATCCAGTAGGTCATCGGCGCGAGTGCGAGCCAGAAGCCGAGCTGACCCCAGCCCGGGCGCAGGTACATCGCATCCGGGTCCGGTCCGTGCGCCAGTCCGTCGCACAGCAACGCGACCAGGCTGGAAACCGCGGCCAGCCCGTAGACCACCGCGGCCGGCTGCGTGTGCCCGAACATCGCGGCCGCCAGCAGCAGGCTGGCCGCGACGGTGAACATGAAGCCGATCGCGCCGAACTGGTAGATCAGCCCGTTGCTCAGCAAGCCACCGGTCAGATCCGAGAGCAGTTGCCGCAGGGTCGGCTCGTGCGTGGTGGTGATCTCCGCGAGCATCGCGAGGAGGATGTTGTAGCGCCGGTCGACCAATGTGTCGCGAAATCGAGCGAGCCGTAGTGCCAGCAGGAGCCACGCGAAGACGGCGATCGGCAGGGTCACCGCCGTCGGAAAGAGAAAGTCCACGATCCCCCCGATGCGCTGTTCAGCGGCGGAAGATCGCTCGGCCGAGGACGGAACTGGAACGGGGCGTGTCGGTTTCGGACATCAGCAGCGAGGCGAACAGTTCGGCCTGGCTTTCCAGGACGTCGTCGTAGTCGGTGCGGGCCAGCACGCGCAGCACGGTGTCGGCATCCAGTTCGGTGAACAGTTGCTCGACCATGCGGCGCTGCGCGGGCTGCGATACGTAGCCGGTGTGGTCGAGCAGCAGATGCGCGATCTCGTGCAGCACGATGTGGTCGGTGTGATAGCCCGAACTCGTCGCGTCGTAGGCGACCACCACGTTGTCCGGGCGTTCGATGACCACGCCGCACGGAAACCCGCTCGCCGTCAGCCCGGGCTGGGGCGACAGCGTGATCGGTTTGCCGAGCAACTCCTCGATGTGCCGGATGAAGGTCGGCAGATGCCACGGCCGCGGCACGTCGAGCGAGGCCGCCAGCGTTCGGACACGGTCGAGGGCGGGATCTCGGTCAGGTCGCCGCATCATCGGTACATCTTCGGGTCGGACCGGGCCGCCTGTCCACTACACCCAGACGCCCTTGCCCACGGTGACCACGCCGCCGTTGCTGACAGCAAATCGCTCGCGATCACGCTCCAGATCGACGCCGATGATCTCGCCTTCGCCGACGACCACGTTCTTGTCCAAGATGGCCCGCCGGACCACCGCGCCCCGCCCGATCCGCACGCCCGGCATCAGCACGCTGCCCTCGACGGTCGCTCCGTCGTCGACCACGACATTGGAACTGAGCACCGAATTGCGCACGGTGGCGGCCGACAGGATGCTGCCCGCGCCGACGATGCATTCCTGGGCCAGCCCGCCCTGCGCGAATTTGGCGGGCGGCAGGTTCTCCGCGGCGCCGCGAATCGGCCAGTGCCGGTTGTAGAGGTTGAACACGGGGTGGACCGACACCAGGTCCATGTGCGCGTCGTAGAACGCGTCGATGGTGCCGACGTCGCGCCAGTAGCCGCGGTCGCGCTCGGTGGCGCCGGGCACCTCGTTGTCGGCGAAGTCGTAGACGCCGGCCTGGCCCGAGGCGACCAGCGACGGAATGATGTCGCCGCCCATATCGTGATCGGAGTCGGAGTTGTCGGCGTCGGCTTTGATCGAATCCACCAGCACCTTGGTGGTGAAGACATAATTGCCCATTGACGCAAAAGTGACATTGGGGTCGTCGGGCGTGCCCGGCGGATGCGCGGGCTTCTCCAGGAACTGGGTGATCCGGCCGGACTCGTCGGAGTCGATGCACCCGAACGCGCTCGCCTCGCTGCGCGGCACCCGGATGCCGGCGACCGTGACGCCCGCGCCGGAGTCGATGTGGTGGGCGACCATCTGTTCCGGATCCATCCGATACACGTGGTCGGCGCCGAAAACCACGATGTAGTCGGGGTCCTCGTCGAAGATCAGGTTGAGCGACTGCATGATCGCGTCCGCGCTACCGGTGTACCAGCGGGGGCCGAGGCGCTGCTGGGCGGGCACCGGGGTGATGTATTCACCGCCGAACCCGGACAACCGCCAGGTCTGCGAGATATGGCGATCCAGCGAATGCGACTTGTACTGGGTCAGCACGCATAATCGCAGAAAACCGGCATTGACCAGGTTGCTGAGCACGAAGTCGATCAGTCGATACGCGCCACCGAAGGGCACCGCAGGTTTCGCGCGGTCCGCGGTGAGTGGAAAGAGTCGCTTGCCCTCGCCACCGGCGAGCACGATCCCGAGTACGTGCGGCTGGCTCCTCACACCTGCCAAACTACCGGGTAACCGGCGGGCGAGTGGCCCCTGCGGAGTTGAACGTCTACTTTGAAGCGGGTGAGTTTCGGCACGGACACCGGGCGGTCGACCGTGGAACCCAGCGCACCGGACCGGCTTCGGGTCGCGATGCTGACTCGTGAGTACCCGCCGGAGGTGTACGGCGGCGCCGGGGTGCATGTGACGCAGTTGACTGCGCAGTTGCGTCGGCTATGCGACGTGACCGTGCACTGCATGGGTGTCGCGCGCACCGATGCCGTGGTGCACCAACCGGATCCGCAGCTCTACGCCGCCAACGCCGCGTTGCAGATGATGTCCGCGCAGTTGCGAATGGCCGACGCCGCGGGCCAGGTCGACGTCGTGCACTCGCACACCTGGTACAGCGGCTTGGCCGGGCACCTGGCAGCGACCCTCTACGGCATCCCGCACGTGCTGACCGCGCATTCGCTCGAACCGCGCCGGCCATGGAAGGCCGAGCAACTCGGCGGCGGCTACCGGCTCTCCTCCTGGTCGGAACGCAATGCGGTGGAGCACGCGGACGCGATCATCGCGGTGAGCGAGGGGATGCGCCACGACGTGCTGGACGCCTACCCGTCCGTCGACCCCGATCGGGTGCACGTGGTGCACAACGGGATCGACGCGAGCGTCTGGTATCCCGGACCGGTGGCGGCGGGCGCGCGGCCGGTGCTGGCCGTGCTCGGGGTGCGACCCGACCGGCCGATCGTGGCGTTCGTCGGGCGGATCACCCGGCAGAAGGGCGTCGGGCATCTGCTCGCCGCGGCCCGCGATTTCGATCCGGATATCCAGCTGGTGTTGTGCGCCGGTGCGCCGGACACCAAGGAACTGGAGGCCGAGACGGCCGCGGCGGTCGAGGAATTGCAGCGGCGGCGCGGCAACGTTTTCTGGGTGCGCGAGATGCTGCCCACCGAACAGATCCGCCAGATTCTCGCGGCGGCCACGGTGTTCGTCTGCCCCTCGGTGTACGAGCCGCTCGGCATCGTCAACCTGGAGGCGATGGCGTGCGCGACCGCGGTCGTCGCCTCCGACGTCGGCGGCATCCCCGAGGTGGTCGCCGACGGCACGACCGGGCGTCTGGTGCACTACGACCCGGCCGCGACCGAGGCCTACGAACAGGCCCTCGCCGCCGCGATCAACGAGGTCGCCGGCGACCCCGTGCTGGCCGCCGAATTCGGCGCGGCGGGCCGGGCCCGCGCGATCGCCGAATTCGACTGGTCCCACATCGCCACCCGCACCGTCGAGGTCTACGACCGGGTCCGCAAACTCTGACCGGCCCGCCGTACCTGCGGAGCCGCGCCGGACTTGCGGAGATGGGCCGGACTTGCGGAGCCGGGCCGGACTTGCGGAGCCGGGCCGGACTTGCGGAGCCGGGCCGGACTTGCGGAGCCGGGCCGGACTTGCGGAGCCGGGCCGGACTTGCGGAGCCGGGCCGGACTTGCGGAGCCGGGCCGGACATACGGAGTCGGGCCGGACTTGCGGAGCCGGGCCGGACATACGGAGTCGGGCCGAGCAGGTGGTGACTATGCCCGGCGGTAGGTGGAGACCAGGACCGAGGCGGTGACTTCGGTGGGGTCGGGGAGGCCGGAGGTGGGGGAGTGTGCCGCGGCGGCGTGGTGTGCGGACGGGCCCATGCCCACGACGTTGGCTATGTCGGTGTGGCCGAGTTTCATCGGGTACTCGACCAGCTTGCGGTCGGTGGCGGTGAAATAACCGGACATCGCGGCATCGAGTTTGCGGTCCTTGTCCGGATCGACGGTCACCATGGCGAGCGGGCCGATCAATTCGCCGAGATGACGCTCGGTGGGAGTGACGACGACGAAGACGCCGTCTCGTGCCAGCACCCGCGCGACCTCCGCCGGGTTGCGCGGCGCGAAGACCGACAGCACCGCGCCCAGGGTGCCGTCGCGGACGGGCAACCCACGCCAGGCGTCGGCCAGCACCGCGGCGGCCCGCGGGTGGGCGCGCGCACAGCGCCGGGCGGCGGGTTTGGCCACGTCCAGCGCGATGCCCCGGGCCGCGGGCATGGCGTCGAGCGCCCCGGCCAGGTAGTAGCCGGTGCCCGCGCCTACCTCTAGCACCGTGGCGGGCGCATCCTCGTCCGGCCCGATCGCCGCTGCGGTCGCGGCAGCAATCGGCGCGAAATGTCCCCCACCTTGAAAGGCGGCACGCGCGTCCAGCATGGTCGCGGTGTCGCCGGTCATTTTGGTCGAGGCGCCCGTCAGCAGGCTGACATAGCCCTGCTTGGCAATGTCGAAACTGTGCCCGTGTCCGCAACGCAACGCCCGGCCGTGCGGCTCGAGACCGAGCGCGCATTCCGGGCAGGCCAGCAGAACGGCCACCTCATCGAGTGCCTGCTGGTTAGCTGGTGACACTCTTCAGTTCGTCGCCGAGTGCCGCGGCCTCGTCCGGCGTGAGTTCGACGACCAGACGCCCGCCACCCTCGAGTGGAACCCGCATGACGATTCCACGCCCTTCCTTGGTTGCCTCGAGGGGACCGTCCCCGGTACGGGGCTTCATGGCCGCCATCCTCTGCTCCCTCCAGATCTGCGCGATATGCTGCGCACTTTCTTGGAACTCCAGTTGTCACCAACCAGCGAGCTCGCCGGCATTTGGCGAGCTACACCCGTCCCATTCTTCCCTATCGCGGATGTGGACGGATACCTGAGTTCAAAAAGTGACCGGTCGGCCTGTGCCGGGCACCTCGCTACCGACCCAGCAATCGGCCAGGTGATCGTCTACCATCCCGGTCGCCTGCATCAGTGCGTAGGCGGTGGTCGGGCCGACGAAACGGAACCCTCTCCGCTTCAATTCTTTTGCCAGAGCTACGGATTCGGGTGTGGTGGCGGGCACATCGGCGCCCGTCGCGGGGCGCGGCCGGGGCGGCGGCGCGAACGACCACAGCAGCTTGTCCAGTCCGTTATCGAGTTCCCTGGCAACCCGGGCGTTGCTGATCGCCGCGTCGATCTTCAACCGGTTACGGACGATGCCCGGATCGGCGAGCAGCCGGGCCACGTCCGCGTCGCCGAACTCGGCGACGCGCTCGATCGAGAAATCGGCGAACGCCGCCCGGAACGCGGGCCGCTTGCGCAGGATGGTGATCCAGGACAGCCCCGATTGGAACGCTTCGAGGCACAGCCGCTCGAACAGCGCGTCGTCGCCGTGCAGCGGCTTGCCCCACTCGTAGTCGTGGTAGTCGCGATAGAGCTGGGTTTCCAGCGGCCAGGCGCAACGGACACGGCCGTCGTCCTCGGCCAGGGTCAGATCGGCCGGGCGGGTCATTTCGGCTCGGGCGCGACCGGTGTCTGCCACCGTCCGGTGTTGGCCTGCGCCTCGGCCAGCTGGTGCTGCAATTCATCGATCCGGGCGGCCAACCGGGCCAGCGCCCAGTCCACCTCGCCCGTCTTGTAGCCGCGCACCACCTGCTGGAAGCGCAGGGACCGGACGTCGGCGCCGCTGATGCCCGCGGCGGGCAGCACGGTCGCGGTGGTCCCCTCCGGCAGCGGGCCCAGCTCCTCGGACCGGCCGAACACCGCACTGGCGAGCAGGAACAGCACCGCGGCCACCAGACCGACGATCAACACGTACAGCAGTAACGTGAGCATGCCGCAAGCTTATTGGCACCCGCCGACACCGGGCACGCGTCCTCGCGCGGGAATCGGACTTCGCGCTGGTGCCGCGAAGCCGAGTGCCTACAAATGCCGGGTGGTGTCGATACCCAGGGACATACCCGCGAGACCGCGGCGACGGACCGCGAGTTTGTCGGCGACCGCGAGCAGCGCCTTGGCGGCGGGGGTCTCCGGATCGCGCAGCACGATCGGATTGCCTTCGTCGCCCGCCTCCCGCACGGCCTGCTCGATCGGGATCTGACCGAGCAGCGGCACCTCGGCGCCGACCGCGCGGGTCAGTCGCTCGGCGACCACCTGTCCGCCGCCGGCGCCGTAGAGCTCCATCCGGCTGCCGTCGGGCAGATCGAGCCAGGACATGTTCTCCACCACGCCGGCGATCCGCTGCCTGGTCTGCAACGCGATCGCGCCCGCGCGCTCGGCCACCTCGGCGGCCGCGATCTGCGGGGTGGTGACGACCAGGATCTCCGCGCCGGGGATCAGCTGGGCGATCGAGATGGCGATATCGCCGGTGCCGGGCGGCAGGTCGAGCAGCAGCACGTCCAGATCGCCCCAGAACACGTCGGCGAGGAACTGCTGCAGCGCCCGGTGCAGCATCGGGCCGCGCCACACCACGGGCGTGTTGCCCTTGGTGAATTGCGCGATCGAGATCATCTTCACGCCGTGCGCCTGCGGCGGCATGATCATCTTCTCGACCTGGGTCGGCCGGGCGTCGGTGCCGAGCATGCGCGGGATCGAGTGCCCGTAGATATCGGCGTCGAGCACGCCGACCGAGAGGCCGCGGGCGGCCATGGCGGCGGCGAGATTGACTGTGACGCTGGACTTCCCGACTCCGCCCTTCCCGGACGCGACGGCGTACACCCTGGTCAGCGAGCCGGGCTGGGCGAAGGGAATGACCGGGTCGGCCGAGTCGCCGCGCAGCTGCTTGCGCAGGTTGGTGCGCTGCTCGTCGTTCATCACGTCCAGCTCGACGGTGACCGCGCCGACCCCGGCGACATCGGCGACCGCCTTGGTGACCCGCTGCGTGATCTCGGTGCGCAGCGGGCAGCCCGCCGTGGTCAGGTAGATCTCGACGTGGACATTGCTGTCGCTGCCGATCGCGATGCTCTTCACCATGCCCAGTTCGGTGATCGGCTTGCGGATCTCCGGATCGTCGACCTTCGCGAGGGCGCCCCGCACATCCGATTCCGTAACTACTGGCATGGCAGGAATTTTAGGCGTGTCAAATTTTGGGCAGGTCCCCGGGCCGGGGTGCGACGCCGTTGGCGTAGGAGGTCTCCCACGCCATGACGTTCGCGACGTAGGCCATCGAGTTGTTGTAGCGCAGGATCGCCTTGGACTGCTGGGACAGGTCGCGCATGTTCAAACCGCCGTCGCACAGGTACTTTCCGGCGGTCAGTGCCGCGTCGAAGAGGTTCTGCGGATCGGCGATGCCGTCGCCGTTGCCGTCGGCCGCGTAGTGCTTCCACGTCTGCGGCAGGAACTGCATCGGCCCGATCGCGCGGTCGTACCCGGCCAGGCCGTCCAGCTCACCGTCGTCGGAGTCGCGAATCACGTTGTTGCCGTAGAGCGATCCGTCGAGCACGGGTCCGTAGACCGGGGCGAGCGAATTACCGTCGCCGTCGGCCTTGCCGCCGTAGTCGTGGGTGGACTCGACCCGTCCGATGCCGGCCAGCATGGTCCACGGCATATTGCACGTGGGGTTCTCGGCGCCGAGCACCCGCTCGGCGTTCTGGTAGGCGGCGACCGCGATACCCGGCACGCCCATCGGCCCGGCGGGCAGGTCCGCTTTCTGCCTACCTTCCGGCAGCGCAACGGTTTTCACGATCGGTGGCGGTGCCACCCGCTGCTGCGCCATAGCGTGCATGACGAATTCGATCGGCTCCTCGCCGGGCTTGGCGCCCAGCGCGTTCTCATCCCCCGGGAGCTGCTGAACCGCCGCGGCGGCATGAGTCCCGTCTCCCACCTCGGACGCGGCGCCGACGGCCGTGAGGCCAGCGGGAACCAAACCGGTTAGAGCAAGAACCGAACTGCGCCGGATGGTGACAGTCGGTGGTTTTCGGTGACGCCCCACTGTGCGGTGACCCTCCAATGGCTCGTGTGAGCCCTTCGTGATCTGACGAAGAGAAGGCTACCGCATTCGAGACCTGTTTGTTACTCCTTCGTGACCTGTCACGATGTGTATTTTCAGCCCTGGGGGGCAGGCAGTGGAATCACGACACCGAACGGCAGGGTGATGCCGGGCGGTTGGGTCGGCGCGGCCGCGGGGGCCGGTGCGGGCGGCGGGTCGCCGGCGACCGTGGGTGCGGACTCGACCGCGACCGTGGGCGCTGATTCCGGCGCCGGCTGGGCCTGCTCGGGCGCCTGCACCTGCTCCTGTGGCGCCTGGGTCTGCTGCTGCGCCTCGGGACCGGCGGGCGGCGTCGTGCAGACCGGTGCGACCGGCGCGACGGCCTGTTCCGGATGCGCCGGGTCCACGGCCTGCTCCGGGTGCGCCGGATTGGGCGCCGCCACGCCCGCGCCGAAGGTCTGCTCGGGCGCGCCGGGCACCGCGACGGTCGGGGCCGGGTCGCCCGGGCGCGGCATCGGCGCCGGAACGGTCACCGGGTCACAGGGATTGAGCGGCTTCGGCGGCGGCGGGCAGAAGATGCCACAGGGGATCGGCGGCAGGCCGGGGATGTTGATCATCACCTCGGTCGGCGTCGGCGCGGCCGGGGTGGTGGCGGTGGTCTCCGGCGCCGAGCGCGGCGACGTATAGGTCACCTTCGTCGTATCGACGGCCTGCATGTCCGCCACCTGGATCGGGGCGCTGCCCGGCGGGATGATGTCGGGCGCGATGGTCACCTGGGTCGGCGAGCCACCGGTGCGGTACGCCGCCGCCCAGCTGAGCACGTTCGCCGCGTAGGCGGTCGAGTTGTTGTAGCGCAGCACCGAGCGCAGTTCCTGTGCCTGGTCGCGGAGATCGAGCCCGCCGGAGCAGAGGTACTTCGCGGCGCCGAGCGCGGCGTCGAAGACGTTGTTGGGATCGGAGACGCCGTCACCGTTGCCGTCGGCCGCGTACTGGGCCCAGGTGCCGGGAAGGAACTGCATGGGTCCGACCGCGCGCACGTAACCGCCGCTGGCGGCCTTGATGATCTCGTTGCCGGGCAGGGTGCCGTCCAGCGCGGGCCCGTAGATCGGGGTGACCGTGGTGCCCGCGGCGTCGGTGCGACCGCCGCCCGCGTGACCAGATTCGATCCGGCCGATGCCCGCCAGCAGGCTCCAGGAAACCCCGCAACCAGGGGTGGAGGATTCCATCGCTAGTTCGGCGTTGCGGTACGCGGCGAGCACGATCTCCGGGATGCCGAGCGCCCCGCCGACCAGGGGGAGCGAGATCTCCTGCAGCGGGATCGTCCCGGCGAACGGCGCGCTGCCGTTGGAGCCCGGTGTCATAGCTCGAAGTTTGCGGGGGACGTCCTGGGTGACCGGAAGCAGGCCGACTGTCCGAGACAGACCGGTCTGGCTCGTGCTGTCCGAGCTACCGGAATTTGCTGGGTTTGTGGACGCGGCCAACAAAGCCTCCGGGGCTTTGGGCGTGGTGCTCGAGGAGGAGAGGTTGGAGGCCGAGCCGCTGGCCACAAGACCAGCTACGACCAGGGCCGAGACGGTTATCGGGGTAGAAATTCGCATTCGGCCACACCAATCCTCTACGTCGTGGAAGCGGCTGCGGTGGGGTGCCCGCGAGGGTCGGATGCCCGTCCTCGCCCAGTCCCTGGCCTGCCGCCGCTCAGGACAACGCTGTCCAGGTTACCCACCAGTCAGGTAGTTGTTCGCATTTCCAGCAGGTAGTTGTTACGTAATCCCGGTCAATCATCAGCTACAGGCGGCGAAACCGGGATCGGAGCCTGCTTTCGGGCGGAGTTTTTCTTGCGTCTAGGCTTCTCGGCGCCTGCGCCTTCGATCCGGTCGAGTATCTCCCTCAGCTCCTCCAATTCCCTGCGCAGATAGTCGCGAGTCGCGACTTCGCCGACCGCGATCCGCAGTGAGGCGAGTTCGCGGGCGAGAAATTCGGTGTCCGCCTTGGTCTGCGCGGCCCGCATCCGGTCTTCCTCCAGCGAGACCCGATCTCGATTGTCCTGCCGGTTCTGCGCCAGCAGGATCAACGGCGCGGCGTAGGCCGCCTGGGTCGAGAACGCCAGATTCAACAGGATGAAGGGATACGGATCCCAGCGCAACGCGACGACCGAAACATTTAACGCGATCCAAACAATCACGACGATCGTCTGAATGGCCAGGTAGCGGCCGGTGCCGAGGAAGCGGGCGACGCGTTCGCTGCTGCGCGCGAGCGCCTCGGCATCCCAGTCGATCCGGAACCGGCCCTCGACCGGTGTCTCCAGCCGTTGCCGGGCGCCGCCGGGTTTGTCACTCATGTCCCGGTATCCCCTCGTGCAGCTCTTCCTGGTCGCGCCAGTCGTCGGGTAGCAGATGGTCCAGCACGTCGTCCACGCTGACGGCGCCGAGTAGGTGGTTCTCGTCGTCCACCACCGGCCCGCAGACCAGGTTGTAGGTCGCGAAGTAGCGGGTCACCGCGCTCAACGGGACGTCGGGACGCAGCGGAGCCAGGTCGGCGTCGAGGATGCCGCCGATCAGATGGGCCGGTGGTTCCCGCAGCAGCTGCTGGATATGCACCGAACCCAGGTACCGCCCGGTCGGGGTGGCGGTCGGCGGGCGGACCACGAACACCATCGAGGCCAGTGCGGGCGTCAGGTCCGGGTTGCGCACCCGGGCCAGCGCCTCGGCGACCGTGGTGGACGGGGTCAGGATCACCGGCTTGGGCGTCATCAGACCGCCCGCGCTGTACGGGGAATGCTCGAGCAGCCGGCGGACCGGTTCGGACTCCTCCGGGTCCATCAGCGCCAGCAGCGATTCGGCCTCGCCGACGGGGAGCTCGCCGAGCAGGTCGGCCGCGTCGTCGGGGTCCATCGCCTCCAGCACGTCGGCCGCCCGGCGCACCTCCAGCCGGCCGAGTAACGCGACCTGCTCGTCGTCGGGGAGCTCCTGCACGACATCGGCGAGACGTTCGTCGTCCAGCGCGACGGCCACCTCCAGCCGGCGCTTCTCCGGCAGTTCGCGCAGCAGGTGCGCGACGTCGGCGGGCCGCATGCCCTCGAACTGCTCCAGCAGCTGCGTGACGTCCTGGCCCGGCCTGCCGATCTCGTACGGCGTCAGCCCGGCGACATGGATCCAGTCCACCACGTGCACGGTCCGGCGGCGGCCGAGCCTGCGATGCCCGCGCACCGCGACCCGGTTCACCCGCCAGTCCCTGGTGCGGGTCAGTTCGATGCCGAGATCGACCACGAAGACGTCCACCCCGTGCAGGTCGGGCAGGTCGGGATCTTCCACGCGCACCGACGAATCCACGATCTGTGCGAGGGCGAGCAACTCGCCCGGCCGTTGCGTGAACCGGCGCAGGCTCACGGTGCCGGTATTGAGCGTGACCACCCCCGGCTCGATCGCGGTGACCCGCAGCATGGGCACGAAAATGCGGCGCCGGGTGGGTAATTCGACGACGAGGCCGTGCACCCGGGGCTGCTGACGGTCGTAGCGGATGGCCACGACGACGTCGCGGACCCGGCCGATAGACTCGCCGTCCGGCCCCAACACCACCAGGCCGGCCAGCCTGGCGACGTACACCCTGGTAGCTGCCATGCTTGCCAGGCTAGAGGTTCGGGGCCGGGTGACGTACCCGCGCCACGATCGATGGGAGTGATCTTGAAGCCGCGCCGCTCGGTGCTCGCCTGTCCCGGCAGCAACAAGAAGATGATCGACAAGGCCAAGGGGCTGCCCGTCGACGAGGTGTTCCTCGATCTGGAGGACGCCGTCGCGCCCGCCGCCAAAGCCGAGGCGCGCGCGAATATCGTGGCGGCGCTCAACGATTCCGACTGGGGCGCGCAGCTGCGCGTGGTCCGGGTGAACGACTGGACGACCTCGTGGACCTACGCGGACGTGATCACGGTGGTCGAGGGGGCGGGCGCGCACCTGGACGCCATCCTGCTGCCCAAGGTGACCGACGCCGGTCAGGTCCGCGCCCTCGATCTGCTGCTCACCCAGTTGGAAAAGGTGTGCGGCCTCGAAGAGGGCCGGATCGGCATCGAGCCGCAGCTGGAGAACGCGCTCGGCCTGCGCAATATCGACGAGATCGCCACCGCGAGCCCGCGGGTGCAGGCGCTGGTGTTCGGTCCCGCCGACTTCATGGCCAGCCTCAACATGCGCACCCTGGTGGTCGGTGAGCAGCCGGAGGGTTACGACACCGGCGACGCCTACCACCACATCCTGATGACCATCCTGCTCACCGCCCGCGCGCACGGGCTGCAGGCGATCGACGGTCCCTACCTGCAGATCCGCGATCTGGACGGATTCCGGCGGGCCGCCGGACGGACCGCGGCGCTCGGGTTCGACGGCAAGTGGGTGCTGCATCCCGGGCAGATCGCCGCCGCCAACGAGATCTTCAGCCCGCGCCAATCCGATTACGACCGGGCCGAACTGATCCTGGACGCGTACGCCTATCACACCTCGGCCGAGGGCGGCGCCCGCGGCGCGGTCATGCTCGGCGACGAGATGATCGACGAGGCGAGCGCGAAGATGGCCCGGGTGATCGCCGACAAGGGCCGGGCCGCGGCAATGACACGGACCACGCGTTTCAGTCCACCCGGAAACCGGGCGGAATAGCAGAATAGAGACATGACGAATCCCTTGGGGAACTCGAATCGCGGACGGCAGGGCCTGCCGACGCCGCCGTCCGGCTGGCCGGTCGGCTCCTATCCCACCTATGCCGAGGCACAGAAGGCGGTCGATTTCCTCGCCGACGGTCAGTTCCCGGTGCAGGACGTGACCATCGTCGGCGTCGATCTGATGCAGGTCGAGCGGGTGCTCTACCGGCTGACCTGGGGCAAGGTCATCGGCGGCGGTGTCGTGAGCGGGGCCTGGCTCGGCCTGTTCCTCGGTCTGCTGTTGAGCCTGTTCACCACCAACGGCGCGTTCGGCCCGCTGCTGGTCGGTCTGGTCGGCGGCATCATCTTCGGTGTCATCTCCACCTCGATCCCGTACGCGGCGACCAAGGGACAGCGCGACTTCGCCTCCACCATGCAGTTGGTGGCCGGGCGCTATGACGTGCTGTGCGACCCGAAGTCGGCCGAGCAGGCGCGGGACATGCTGGCGCGGCTGGCCATCTGACGCATGGGTGTGGTGGAGACGGTCCGCACCGGTGTGCTGGACCATTTCGGTGTGGCGGCGACCGGCGTCGATTCGGCGTCGGTGACGTTCCTGGGGTTGGAGCCGATCGAGATCCTGCGGATCGTCGACGATGATGTGGTGCACTACGCGACGGTGGGCGGGTCCCGTCATCCGATGACCGATCCCGGTGCGCTGCTTGCCGATCCGGTGCGCGGGCCCCGGGCCGAACTGGTGCTCACCTTGCGGGCGGGTACCGGGGCGGCCTCGGGCCTGGCCAAGGCGCTCGGCGTGCTCGCCGCCGCGCCCGCGGTGGAAGGCGTTGTGCTGCAAGCGGACGCGCTGATGGACCTGGGCGAACCGATGTGGCACAACGCGCCGTTCACCGCGGTTCTGCTGGGGGAGAGCGGGATTCCCGAGGTGGTGCTGCCCGAGCCCGCGGAGCCGGTTCGCTATTTCGCGGTGACGCCGGTGACCGCCACCGAGGCGGCCTGGGTGCGCGTGCGCGGCGCGCAGGCGCTGCGGGAGGCCTGGACGGAGGCCGGTATCGACGTGCGTGATCCCGGCCGCGGCGCGGCGAGCCTCTAGGCGCAGTCCGTCCTCAGAGCCAGTTGTTGCGGTGGAAGGTGAGGTAGAGCCCGCCGCAGATGCCGAACGTGACCACGATGACGAGCCAAAAGCCCCAGCTCGCTTCCAGTCCGGGCATATGCGTGAAGTTCATGCCGTAGATGCCCGCGATCATCGTCGGCACCGCCGCGATCGCGACCCAGGCCGAAATCTTGCGCATATCGGTGTTCTGCTGCACGCCGACCTTCGCCAGCGCGGCACTGATCAGCGCGCTGAGCGCCTCGTCGAAATCGGTGATCCGCTCGGCCACCCCGGCGTGGTGATCGGCCACATCGCGCATGTAGCGCCGAATCTCTTTGGGAAGCGGGATCTCCGGCTTCTGCCCGAGCAACTGCAGCGGGAGCGCCAGCGGGTTCACCGCCCGGCGTAGTTCGACCACCTCCCGCTTGAGCTGGTAGATCGATTCGATCGCGACCCGGTTACCCGGAGTGAAGACCTCTTCCTCCATCGCGTCGATATCGAGCTCGATCGATTGCGTCACCTCGATGTACGAATCCACCACGTGGTCGGCGATCGCGTGCAGCACCGCGCCGGTGCCGAGCATCAGCTTGGCCGGATCGGCCTCCAGTTCCTTTCGCAGCGTGGCGAGTTCGGAATGTTCGCCGTGCCGGACCGTCACCACGAAGTCGGGCGCGACGAAGACCATGATCTCGCCGGTCTCCACGATCTCGCTGACGCTGTGCAATTCGTGCTCGACGTAGGCGACCGTGCGCATCACCAGGATCAAGGTGTCGTCATAGCGTTCCAGTTTCGGGCGCTGATGCGCCGAGACCGCGTCCTCGGCGGCCAGCGCGTGCAGTTCGAAAGCCTCGGCGATATCGGCCATCTGGGCCTCGTCCGGGTCGCGCAGGCCCACCCAGACGAAGCCCGCGCCGCGGTTGCGCACCTCGGCCAGCGCGTCCCGATGGGTGAATCGGCCGGGCAACCGGCGGCCTTCGACATAGACGCCGCAGTCGACGATGGCCCGCGCGGTCGGGATCGGGATGCGCGGCAGCTTGCGCTCTCCGCGACCGGTACCGCGGAAGGACGGAAGCGGCGGAATGGACGGCACATCGGCGATGCTACGTCGCCTGCGGCGTGCGGGGCCGGTCGGCGGCACTGTAAGACTGGAGGGCGTGCGCATCGACCTGCATACCCATTCGACCGCGTCCGACGGCACCGACTCACCGGCCGAACTGGTCCGGAACGCGGCCGCCGCCGGCCTGGACGTCCTCGCGATCACCGACCACGACACCACGGCGGGCTGGGCCGAAGCGGTCGACGCGCTACCGAAGGGGCTCACGCTGGTTCGGGGCATGGAGATGTCGTGCATGGGGCTCGGCGAGGACGGCTGGCCGGTGCCGGTGCACCTGCTGGCCTACCTGTTCGATCCGACCGATCGCTGTTTCGCCGAGGAACGTGAACGGTTACGCGGCGAGCGGGTCGAGCGGGTGCGCGCGATGGCCGACCGCATGGTTGCCGATGGTTTGCCGATTGATCCCGACGCGGTGCTCGCCTCGGCGGGTCCGTCGGCGGGTCGCCCGCATCTGGCCCGGGCACTGGTCGCGGCGGGCGTCGTGCCCAGCGTGGACGCGGCGTTCGAGGAACTGCTCGCGCCGCACGGTCCCTACTACGCCGAGAAGGCCGACACGCCGTTGTCCCGGGCGGTCGAGATGATCGCCGCCGCGGGCGGAGTGAGCGTGCTCGCGCACGCGCGGGCCCGCAAGCGCGGCCGGATGCTGGCGCTGGACGCCATCCGGGAACTCGCCCCGCTCGGGCTCGGCGGGCTCGAGGTGGACCATATCGATCACTCGGCCGCCGACCGGGCGATCCTCGGCGACCTTGCCGCCGAACTCGGCCTGCTGACCACGGGCTCGTCGGACTATCACGGCGCGAACAAGACCATCCGGCTCGGCGAGTTCACCACCGATCCCGAGCAGCTCGAGGTCCTCGTGGGCAAGGCCACCGGCGTGCCGGTGATCGCCTCGTGAAGGTGTGGCGCGGGCTCAGCGGTCTCGTGGCCGCGGGCACCTTCGCGCTGATGCTCGTCGTCGTCGGCACCGCGGTCATCGCGGCGCGGCGCGACTTTCCCGGCCCCGGCACCGAATCGGTCACGTGGCATGTGGCGGCGACGGTGATTGCCCTTGCGGCGCAAATTTATTCGGATAAGCGTCGGGGTTTAGCCGCATTTTCTGGATCAGCGGTTGTTTTCGTTGCGGCTGGATTGCTGCTTTGGACACAATGGTGGAGTTGAAATTGCGGTAATGGTTGCGGCTTCGTGAATTGTGGCCGAATATTTCTCATTGTGACGCAACTCGAGACGGACGTACTGGTTCTGGGTGGAGGTCCCGCCGGAACCTGGGCCGCCGTCTCCGCCGCGGCGAACGGCGCGCGAGTAGTACTCGCCGACAAAGCGCGCTGCGGTACCAGCGGACCGACCGCGCACGGCACCACCTCGCTGTGGAACATTCCGCCCGGCCCGGCCCGCGACGAAGCCGTCGACCGCGGTTACGCCCACGGCGGCGGGCTCGGCGACCCGGCGTGGATGCACCGGGTGCTGGACGAGACGCACCACCGCGTCGAGCAATTGGCCGGTTGGGGATATCGCTTTCCCGGCCCGGGCCCCGGCTCCGCGCTGCGGGTCTACCTGGACGGTGCGAGCTATCTGCGCCGGATGCGGCGCAGCGTGCTCGCCGCGGGCGTGCGCGTGCTCGATCACCATCCGGCGCTGCAACTGCTCGTCGACCGGGAGGGCCGGGTGGCGGGTGCGGTCGGGGTGCAGCAGCTCGATCGATATCGGACGTGGACCGTCCGCGCCGGCGCCGTAGTGGTGGCGACCGGCGGGTGCGCGTTCCTGTCCGGCGGCGCGGGCACCGATGTCGACACCGGCGACGGCCTGCTGTTCGCGGCCGAGGCGGGGGCCGAACTCTCCGGCATGGAGTTCTCCAGCGCGTACGGCCTGGTACCCGCGCGGCAAGGGGCCGGGCCGGCGAACTCCGGTGGTCTCGCACTGCATTTCGCCACCTATTACGACGAGTCGGGGGCGGTGCTGGAAGGCCATCGCGCCGCGGCCTTCGCCGCGATCGCCGACGGCAGGCGCGTGTTCGCGGCGCTCGACGAGGTACCCGCGCTGCTGCGCGGCGGGCTCGCGAAGCTGGGCCTGGTCGATCACGCCGGGCGGGTGCCGCTGCGGGCCGTGCTGGAGGGCACCGTGCGGGGCACCGGCGGGCTGCGGATCGCCGGCCGCGAGTGCGCGACCACGGTCGACGGACTGTTCGCCGCAGGGGACGTGACCACGCGGGAACCGATCACCGGCGCGGTGAGCGGGTTCGGCGGGCAGGGCGGCGCGTGGGCCATCGCCTCCGGAGTGTGGGCCGGTGCGGGCGCGGCCGCATACGCGCGCACAGCCGAACGCGACGCCCCGGTCCGCGAGGTGCCGGGCGCCGGGCTGAACGCCGTGGCACGGATCGATCCGCGCGCGGTCGTCGGCCTCGTCCAGGAGCACACGCTGCCGCTGCGGCGCAGTTACTGGCGCAGCGCGGGCAGCCTGCGCGACAGCATCGGCGAACTCGACTCGATGTGGCCCGGCGCCGAATTCGACCTCGGCGGCACCGGCCTGGACCGGCTGCGCGCCCGGCAAGCGGCCGCCTTGCTCGCGGTCGCGCGCTGGACCAAATACAGCGCCCTCGCCCGCACCGAAACCCGCGGTATGCACCGCCGCACGGATCATCCCGGAGTCGAGGCGGACTGGCGGGTGCGCCTGACGTCGGGCGGCCTCGACACGGTGTGGGTCCGGCCCCACACGCACGAGCCCGCGCCGTCCACCGCACACGAGGCGGTCCCGGTACCCGCCGCGCGCGAGCCTCTCGCCCGGGGCAGACGGGACGTAGCCGTGATCAGCACCCAGGATGACGGCTTGGTCCTGGCCCACCCACGCGAGCCCGGCATGCTCACCGCCCGCTCCGCAGCCATCCCGGACGCCCCGGAAATCGTGCCCGAGCCCGCGCCCATACAGGCCGCGGTCCAGCTGACGACACCGTCTCGCTGAGGCCTTCGCCGCAGCAACACCTCCCGCTGCAGCCAGTTCCAGACCTGCGGCCGGCCCCGCGCGATGGAATCAGCACCACAGCTGCAGCCGGCCTCGCCCGCTGTGGCCGGCGCCTCCCGCTGAGGTCGGCACCGCACACGCTGTGGCCAGCACCGCGCGCTGCAGTTCTCGGATCTGCGCCAGCACCCCACGTCGGGTTCAGCGTCCGTAGCTCCGTGCACTGCGGACGACATCGCGCTCTGCGGGTGGCACCATGTGCTTCGGGCGGCGCCGCACGCTGCGGTCAGCACACACCGGCGCGGCGGGCAAGTGTCTTCGCTGACGCGCTCACACCACGCGACCCGATAGCGTTGGGACAACTCACCGGGTGGGCGCGGGGAGGTGCGAGTTTTCGCTTACGGCTCGGTAATTCCGGGCCGCTAGCCTGGGAACAGGCGCGCGACACGACGCAGACCCGACCGGTTTGGCAAGTCGCGGATCATGCTGGCAGAATGTGTCGGATTCCTTACCCAAGCCACCGCCGGGTACTGGGATTACGGAGATCTCCGCCTCGCGACGCACCGTCGTGACCCGAGGATCACGCCGCATGTTCTGTCCGGACCCACCCGTCCGGCTCTCGCTCCGCGGATCAGTGCCGCGCCACGTCAGCGAAATCGGCAACGAGTTTTCGTGACTCGCCGATCGCCGCGAAACGTACCGGTCAGCGCACTCGATGAGCGAAATGAATCCCTAATACCTATATACCCGGCGGTAACCGTCCACCGGTTTGTCCGATCCGAGCAGGAGTGAAATCGTGTCACCTGTGACTGACGCACCGAATGCCACCACGGCCCCCCGCGCAGACGACGCAGCGAGCCTTTCCGCTATTACGCACGACGAGATTTTCGCGGGACACCTTGGCGGCAAGCTCTCGGTGGAACTCAGCTCGCCGTTGGAAACCCAGCGCGACCTTTCGATCGCGTACACCCCGGGCGTCGCCCAGGTGAGCCGGGCCATCGCGCAGGACGAGGAACTGTCCAAGCGCTACACCTGGACTGAGCGGCTGGTCGTCGTGGTCAGCGACGGCACCGCGGTGCTCGGCCTCGGTGACATCGGCCCGCGCGCCTCGCTGCCGGTGATGGAGGGCAAGGCGGCGCTGTTCAAGAAGTTCGCGGGCCTGAACTCGATCCCGATCGTGGTGGACACCAAGGACGTCGACGAGATCGTCGACCTGCTGGTGAAGCTGCGGCCGAGCTTCGGCGCGGTGAACCTGGAAGACATCTCGGCGCCGCGCTGCTTCGAGATCGAGAAGCGCGTGATCGAGGCGCTGGACTGCCCGGTCATGCACGACGACCAGCACGGCACCGCCATCGTGGTGCTCGCCGCCCTCAACGGCGCGGCCAAGGTGCAGGGCCGCGGCATCGAAGATCTGAAGGTCGTGGTGTCCGGCGCGGGCGCGGCCGGTGTCGCGTGCACGAACATCCTGCTCGCCGCGGGCGTGCGGGACGTGACCGTGCTCGACTCGAAGGGCATCGTCAGCCGCGAGCGCACCGACCTCAACGAGGTGAAGGCCGAGCTGGCCACCCGCACGAACCCGCGCGGCCTCATCGGTGGTCCCGCCGAAGCGCTCAACGGCGCCGACGTGTTCCTGGGTCTGTCCGCGGGTCTGGTCGCCGAGGAGCTCATCGCCTCGATGGCGCCGGAGTCGATCGTGTTCGCCATGTCCAACCCGGATCCGGAGATCCACCCCGAGGTCGCGCGCAAGTACGCCGCGATCGTGGCTACCGGCCGCAGCGATTTCCCGAACCAGATCAACAACGTGCTCGCGTTCCCCGGTGTCTTCAAGGGCGCGCTGGACGCGGGCGCCCGCCGGATCACCGAGGGGATGAAGATCGCCGCCGCCGACGCCATCCTCAGCGTCGTCGCCGACGAGCTGGGCCCGGACAAGATCGTGCCGAGCCCGCTCGACCCGCGCGTCGCCCCGGCCGTCGCCGAGGCCGTCGCGGCCGCCGCGCGCGCCGAAGGTGTTGCCTAGCAGTAGCTGTCACAGCTGAAAGAACGCCTCGTTCCACGGCGAACGGGGCGTTCTTTGCTGTGTGGCCGAGGAGTTGCTCGGGCGCTATTCGCCGGACGGCACCGGTTTCCGGTCGGCGCGCGCCTGCTCCTGGCGGCGCGCGGAGATCCGGATCCAGAGGTTCAGCGCGATCATCGCGCCGAGCGCGACCAGCAGCGCCACCGCGAACAGCGGATTCTTGTCGGGCAGGGTGGACCAGACGTAGAGCAACAACGCCACGATCGCCACATAGCCGCCGATGAACCTGATACTCACCGATCAGACGTTATCCGCAACCGCGCTGCCGCGGACGAATTCACAGCGCGTGGTCGTCCAGCCAGGCCCGTGCCACGTCGCCGGGGTCGCGATGCTCGTCGCGGACGCGACGGATCAGCTCGGCGAGTTCTTCGGTGGTGAGTTCCCCCGCAACGTAATTCAGCTTCTTGATCTGCGCCTGGTCGAGCGTGCCCTTGCGGAACAGGGGCAGCACGTTCTCGGCGCGCACGGCGTAGTCGTCGTCGGACAGGATGGTCAGCCCGTCGGTCGAGCCCGTCCCCGCGGCGGGCGGCCCGAGCAGCAGCCCGGCTTGGATCTGCCCGTCCAGCAGGGCTTTTCGCAGGGCGGCCAGGTCGGGGAACGGGATCGTCGCGGCGAAGGCGCAGCCGGTCACCGTGTTCGCGGCCGGCGGCGCGGTCAGCAGGCCGGCGGCGGGCGCCACTCCTGCGGTGCGGGTGCCGCAGCTGGGTCCGAGGTCGCGGACGGACTGCACGGCGTCGTGCGTGGCCGCCTCCGTGGTGAGCAGCACTCGCGCGCGCAGGTCGGTGCCGTCGGCGATATCGGAGACCACCAGCCCCTCGGGCAACGACTTGCTCAGTGCGTCGGCGACGTTCTTCGGGGTGCGTTCGGGAGCGTGCGCGTCGAGGTGGGTCAGCAGCGCGCCGCTGTGCTCGCCCAGCAGGGTGATCCGGCCGGCGTCCAGCGCCGCCAGATAGTCGGCGCGCTCGCCCGATCCGGTGGCGACCGTGGTTCGCGCGCCGGTGCGCGCCAGCGCGCCCGCGTAAATTTCGGCCAGCATCACCGACTCGACAGCGTCGCCCGCGCCGACCGTGATCCGCGCGCCCTGGTCATCGTTACCGCAGGACACGGCCGTTACGGCGGTCGCGACGAGCACAATTCGAGCCAGCATCCGCAGCGACGCGGCCAGCATCATCCGGCGACACCAACTCTCCGAGAGATCGACAGAGCTAACAGGAACACCCTGAAGCGGGCAGTATGGACACCCAGAATGTACCGGTGGCTCGGTTGCGCCGGGACCTCGCATTGCTCGTCATGCCGGAAGGACTCCAGTGAACACCTCGATCACCCCCGATGCCACGCGGCACGGTCGGTCGGCGCTGCGGCTGGCGCTGCGCGCCACCCGGTTCATCTTCGCCGCCGCCGCGTTGGCCGTCGCCATGATCCTGTCCGCCTGCGGCAACTCCGATCCACTGGCGAGCAAGGGCGACTGCGCCGGCGACGGGCTCGTCGTCGGTTCCGCGAACTTCCCGGAGTCGGAGACCGTCGCGGAAATCTACGCGGAGGTGTTGCGCGTCAACGGCTTCAAGGTCGACACCAAGCTGAACATCGGCAGCCGGGAGGCGTACGTCCCGGCTGTGCGCGAGTGCGCGATCTCGGTGATCCCCGAGTACAACGGCAACCTGCTGCAGTACCTGGACAAGAACGCCACCGCGACCAGTGCCGCGGACGTGAACAGCGCGCTCACCGCCGCGCTCGGCAGCGAACTCGCGGTCGGCACCCCCGCGCCCGGCGAGGATTCCGACGCCGTGGTGGTGACCAAGGCGACCGCCGAGCGCTGGAACCTGCGCTCCATCGCGGATCTGGCCGCGCACTCGGCCGAGGTGAAATTCGGTGCGCCCGCGGAATTTCAGGAGCGGCCGGGCGGGCTGCCCGGCTTGAAGAAGAACTACAACCTCGATATCGCCGCGAACAACTTCGTGCCGATCGCCGACGGCGGTGGCCCCGCGACCGTGCGCGCACTGGTCGAGGGCCAGGTGACCGCCGCCGACATCTTCACCACCTCGCCCGCCATCACGCAGAACAACCTGGTGGTGCTGGAGGATCCGAAGCACAACTTCCCGGCGCAGAACGTGATTCCGCTGTTCAACGCGGCGAAGAAGACGGACAAGGCGCTCGCCGCCCTGAACGCCGCCTCGGCGAAGCTGACCACCGCGGAGCTGATCAAGCTGAACGAGGCGGTCTCCGGTACGGCCAAGACCGAACCGAAGGCCGCGGCCGTGGCCTGGGTGGCGGCCCAGGGGCTGAACACGCCGGCCGGATAAGAGGTAACACGTTGTCCGATATCGAGTTTCGCGGTATCAGCAAGACCTATCCGGACGGCACGCACGCCGTCACCGACCTCGATCTGCGGATCGAGTCCGGCTCGTTCACCGTGTTCGTCGGCCCGTCCGGCTGCGGCAAGACCACGTCGATGCGGATGATCAACCGGATGATCACGCCCAGTTCGGGCACGATCACCATTGCCGGACAGGATATTTCGAAGGTCGACCCGGTAAAGCTCCGGCTCGGTATCGGCTATGTGATCCAGAGCGGCGGGCTGCTGCCGCACCGCACGGTCGTGGACAATGTCGCGACCGTGCCGGTGCTGCGCGGTGATTCGCGCAAGGCGGCCCGGGCCGCGGCGTTGGAGGTGCTCGATCGGGTCGGTCTGGATCGCTCGCTGGCGGGCCGGTATCCGGCCCAGCTGTCCGGCGGGCAGCAGCAGCGGGTCGGGGTGGCCCGGGCGCTGGCCGCCGACCCGCCGGTGCTGCTGATGGACGAGCCGTTCAGCGCCGTCGATCCGGTGGTACGGGCCGAGTTGCAGGTCGAAATGCAAAGGCTGCAAGCGGAATTGCGGAAGACCATCGTGTTCGTGACCCACGACATCGATGAGGCGATCACCCTCGGCGACCGAGTCGCGGTCTTCGGCCGGGGCGGGGTGCTGCAGCAGTACGATCCGCCGGACCACGTACTCGCCCAGCCCGCCACCGATTTCGTCGCCGATTTCGTCGGCCGGGACCGCGGCTATCGCGGCCTGTCCTTCCGCACGGCGAAAGAGGTTCCGCTGCACGAGCTTCGGACCGCGACCGCCGCGGAGGTGTCCGCCCTGCGGTTGGATCGCGGGGACTGGGTGCTGATCGTCGATGCCGAACGCAAGCCCGCGGGCTGGATCGACGTCACCGGGGTGGAGTCGGTGCGTGCCGGACATACCTTGGCGGACAGCACATCCGCGGGCGGTTCGCTGTTCACGCCGACCGGCGACCTGCGCCAGGCGCTGGACGCCGCGATCTCCTCGCCCTCCGGTATCGGGGTGGCCGTGGACGAGGCGGGCGCGGTGCGCGGCGGCGTGCTCGCCACCGAGGTGCTGCAACAGCTGGCCGGCCAGCGCGCCACCGAGGACGCCGAACGCAACCGGCACTTCTTCGAACAGGAAGAAGCGCGGTGACCCGCGGGAGGCCTGTGTGCGATACCTGATCGACAACTTCGCCGAGATCTGGGGGTTCACCAAGACCCACCTGTACTTGGCGCTGGTGCCCCTGCTGCTCGGCCTGGTGATCGCGATTCCGTTGGGCGCGTTGGTGCGTCGGGTGACCTGGCTGCGCCGGGTGACGGTGACCGTGGCCAGCCTGGCGTACACGATTCCGTCGCTTGCGCTGTTCGTGATCATCCCGCCGCTGGTCGGGATCTCCACGATCGACCCGTTGAACGTGATCATCGCGCTGACCATGTACTCGACCGCGCTGCTCGTGATCGCCGTGCCGGCGGCGCTGGATTCGGTGCCCGCCGACGTGGTCGACGCCGCCGACGCGGTCGGGTGCAGCTCGCTGCGGCGCACGCTGACCGTCGACATGCCGTTGGCCATCCCGGTTTTCGTGTCCAGCCTGCGGGTCGTCGTGGTGACCAATATCGCGATGGTGTCGGTGGGCGCGCTGATCGGCGTCGGCGGCGTCGGCAAATTGTTCACGCAGGGCTACCAGCGTGATTACCCCGACGAGATCGTCGCGGGCATCATCGTGATCCTGGCGCTGGCCTTGATCTTCGACCGCCTGATCTACGTGCTCGGCCGCTGGTCGACGCCGTGGGTGCGGGCCGACGTCCGGACCGCGCAGGCGAGAGGCCGGCGCTCGTGACGGTGAAAGGCGCAGCCTCGTGAACCTTTTCCTCGACGCGTGGTCCTACTTCACCGACGGTGCGAACTGGAGCGGCCCCGCGGGCATCGAAACCCGTATCGCGCAACACCTCTGGTACAGCTTCCTCACCATCGCGCTGTCCGCGGCGATCGCGCTTCCGCTCGGTCTGGTGATCGGGCACACCGGGCGCGGCTCCGCGCTGCTGGTCGGATTCGCCAACGCCATGCGCGCGCTGCCGACCCTGGGCCTGCTCACCTTTCTGGTGCTGCTGCTCGGCCTCGGCCTGATCCCACCGCTGCTCGCCCTGATCACCGTGGGGATTCCGCCGCTGCTGGCCGGCGCCTACGCGGGCATCGCCAATGTGCCCGCCGACGTGGTGGACGCGTCCCGGGCGATGGGCATGACCGAGCGGCAGATCCTGTTCCGGGTCGAGGTGCCCAACGCGCTGCCCATCCTGCTCACCGGCCTGCGCGGCGCGACGCTGCAGGTGGTCGCCACCGCGACCATCGCGGCCTATGTCAACCTCGGCGGGCTCGGCCGCTACATCTTCGACGGCATCAGCCTGTACCGGTACGACCGCGTTCTGGTGGGCGCGTTGCTGGTGGCGGTGCTGGCCATGGTCCTGGACGGCTTGCTCGCCTTCGCCGTCTGGGTGAGCACGCCGGGGACCGGCCGGTTGCGCCGGGCCGACGCGCTGCCCGGCGCACCCGATCTGAGCGTGCGTTCCGCGAACTGACCTGTCGCGCACCCCGCTGAGCTGCTGATTCGAGCCTCGGCACGGGTCAGTTGTGCCTGTGATCACCTATTTCGCCGTACCGCGCACCTTGCGGTCCTCTTGTTCCGGGCCGTATATTCCACGTGGAATATACGAAACGGGGCATAGCGCTCCTGGTTCCGGCGGCGACGCCGTGAGCGTTCGACGGGAAGGCGAAGGACATGGGGCAGCAGGCGCGTCCGGCGGTGACGCCGCTGGGGATCGCCGTGCTGGCGCTGCTCGAGGAGCGGCCCATGCATCCGTACGAGATGTATCAGCTGCTGATCGCGCGCCGGGAAGACGTGCTGGTCAAGGTGCGGCCCGGCTCGCTGTATCACACGGTGGCGCGGCTGGCCGAGCAGCACATGGTGCAGTCCGAAGGCGTCGATCGGGAGGGCAACCGGCCCGAACGCACCACCTACCGGATCACCGAGGGCGGCCGAACGGCCTTGCGCGCCAGGATCGCCGAGATCGTGCGATACCCGGCGCCGGAGTATCCGATGTTCCCGGTCGCGCTGGCCGAGGCGCACAATCTGCCCAAGGACGACGTGCTCGCGCTGCTGCGCGAGCGGGTCGGCCATCTGGAGGCCGATCGCGCCGATGTCGCGACGATGATCACCTGGGCCGACGAGCGCCGCGTGCCCCGCCGCTACACCGTCACCCTGCCGTATCTGCACGCCATGCTCGGCGCCGAGATCGATTGGGTGAACCGCTTTCTCGACGAATTGGCAAGTGGCGCACTGGAATGGGAGACCTTCGACGCGCACACCGGCGCGCGCGAGGCCGACCACGAGCACCATCACATCTGGTCGTCCCGCGACGAGGCCGAGTTGCCTCCGACGCGGCACGGCGCGGTCGGAACGCCACCGCCTTGACGCCGGCCGCGGGCCGCACCGAACTCCGGTTCCCGCCCGATCGGGAACCTCGCACGACAGGAACTTCGAATCCCATGACCACTCAACGCAATCCGTGGCTGGCGCTGACCGCGCTGGTCGTCGGTTTCTTCATGATCCTGCTGGACATGACGATCGTCGCGGTCGCCAATCCGGCGATCATGACCGATCTGCACGCCGATATCTCGAAGGTGATCTGGGTGACCAGCGCCTACCTGCTCGCCTACGCGGTGCCGCTGCTGGTCACCGGCCGGCTCGGTGATCGCTTCGGCCCCAAGAACATCTACCTGCTCGGCCTCGCGATCTTCACCGTCGCCTCGGCCTGGTGCGGACTGTCCGGCAGCATCGAGATGCTGATCGCCGCGCGGGCGGTGCAGGGCCTCGGCGCCGCGCTGATGACGCCGCAGACCATGGCGGTGATCACCCGTACCTTCCCGCCGGACAAGCGGGGCGCCGCCATGGGCCTGTGGGGCGGCGTGGCCGGACTCGCGACGCTGGTCGGGCCGATCCTCGGCGGCGTGCTCGTGGACGGGCTCGGCTGGGAGTGGATCTTCTTCGTCAACATCCCGATCGGCGTGATCGCCTTCGCGCTGGCGATGTGGCTGGTGCCCGCGCTGCCGACGCACGAGCACAAGTTCGACATCCCCGGCGTGCTGCTCAGCGGTGTCGGACTGTTCCTGCTGGTCTTCGGCATCCAGGAGGGCAACACCTACGACTGGTCGCTGCGCATCTGGCTGATGATCGCCGCCGGTCTCGCGGTGCTCGCCGTGTTCCTGGTGAACCAGTCGCGCAGCCGCGGTGAGCCGCTGCTGCCGCTGAGCCTGTTCCGCGATCGCAACTTCTCGCTGTCCAATATCGCCATCGCGGCGATGGGCGCGACGGTCACCGCGTTCATGGTGCCGGGGTACTTCTATCTGCAAGCGGTGCGCGAGCTGTCGCCGACCGAGTCGGCGCTGGTGTTCGCGCCGATGGCGATCGTCACCGGCGTCTGTGCGCCGTTCGTCGGCAAGTTCGCCGACCGGTTGCATCCGCGGATCGTGCCCGCCTTCGGCTTCGCGCTCTACTCGGTGTCGGTGTTCTGGTTCGCCGCGCTGATGAAGCCGGACTCGTCGCTGGCCTGGATCGTGGTGTCGGCGGTGTTCGCCGGTTTCGCGAACTCCTGCATCTGGGCGCCGCTGGCCTCGACCGCCACGCACAACCTGCCGGTCCAACTGGCCGGTGCGGGCGCCGGCGTCTACAACACCACCCGGCAGGTCGGATCGGTGCTCGGCAGCGCGGCGATCAGTGCGCTCATCGCCGCCCGCATGTCCGCGCAGGGGCTCGGCGGCGGCCAGGTCGGCGAAGGCGGGGCGGGGCAGGGGCCCATCCCGGAGTTCGTCAAGGACGGCTTCAGCACCGCGCTGAGCCAATCCATCCTGCTCCCCGCAGGCATCCTGCTGATCGGCTTCGTGGCTTCCGCGCTCTTCGTCCGCCATGGGCAGAGCGCCGCACCTGCACCTCAGACTGAACCCCGCAAAGCCGATTCGCTCGCCTGAACACTCGTGCCCCGCAAGCGGATTCGCTTGCGGGGCACCGTGCTGTCCGGATCAGTTCACCTGGAGGGTGACGGTGGGGTGGCCGGTGGCGCCGTCGGGGACGACATCACGGCGCTCGGCGGTCTGGGTTTCGCCGGTCGCGTCGGTGGCGCGGGCGCGCAGGGTGTGGGTGCCGGGGGTGGCGTCCCAGTCGTAGACCCACTGGCGCCAGGTGTCGACCGATTGCTCCTCGGCGAGGCGGGCGGGTTGCCAAGGGCCGTTGTCGATTTGGACCTCGACGCCGCGGATGCCGCGATGCTGGGCCCAGGCCACACCGGCAACGGCGATGCGGCCCTGTTTGATTCGGCTGCGCGGGCGCGGCGTGTCGATGCGGGTGCCGGTTTTGATCGGGCCGAGCGCCGACCAGCCGCGGCGGGTCCAGTACGCGGTCGCGCGGTCGAAACGGGTGATCTCCAGTTCGGTGACCCATTTGGTGGCCGAGACATAACCGTAGAGGCCGGGCACCACCAGCCGCGCCGGATAACCGTGCGCCACGGGCAGGGGTTCGCCGTTCATGCCGACCGCGAGCAACGCGTCGCGGCCGTCGGTGAGCACGGACAGCGGGGTGCCCGCGGTCCAGCCGTCGGTGCTGTGCGAGAGCACCATGTCCGCGTCGGGATGCGGGCCCGCCTCGGCCAGGAGTTCGTCCAGCCGGTAGCCGAGCCAGCGCGCGTTGCCGATCAGGTCGCCGCCGACCGGGTTCGACACGCACGCCAGGGTCACGATGCGCTCCACCGCGGGGCGATTCGCCAAATCGGCCCAGGTGAGCCGGATTTCGCGGTCCACCATCCCGTGGATGCGCAGCGACCACTCGTCCTTGGACACCTGCGGCACGATCAACGCGGTGTCGATGCGATAGAAGTCGCTGTTCGAAGTGAGATACGGAGTCAGGCCGGGGACCCGCAGATCTACGCCGGGCGCGACCGGCGCCTCCGGCGCGCTCGGCTGCGGTAATTCGACCGCCGCCCGCTCGTCGGACACGTCGCGGCGTCCCGTGCCGAGCAGCCGCCCGCCGACCCCGGTGACCACGGCCAATCCGCCGACCAGCGCCAGGCCTTGGAGCACCCGGCGCCGCTCCGGGGCTGCCGTACCGGACGGCTCGACCGGTGCGCTGGGCGGCGAGGTGATGGGTCTGCTTGCGGCGCTGGATGTTTCGCTAACCTGCCGGGCGGAGGCGGCGGTCTCGATCCGCTCCGTCAGCAGGCGCAGCGCATAGATCCCGACCGCGACTCCGACGAGGGTCGGCAACGCACCGGACGCGCTGGTGCGTGCGACGGCGGCGATCGCGGCCAGCACACCGAAGACCGCCAGCAGCGCTGAACCCACTGGGCGCGCGGTCCGTTCGAGGGCGCCCGCGAGTCCGGCGACCAGCACCGCGACCACACCCATGCAGAGGTACAGCACCGCTTTGTCGTTGGTGCCGAAGGTGTCGATCGCCCACTCGCGCACACCATCGGGCGTGTGATCGACGACGGTCCCGCCGAGGGCGGCGAACGGCGCGCTCTGCGCCTCGAAAAAGGCCGCGAGCAGTTCCGCGACACCTAGCGCCGCGCCCGCCGAGACGATCCCAGCCAGCACTCGCAGTCGCAGATCGGCCATGAATTCGAGCGTACTGCCGGGCAGGCCGCAGAATATGACCATTCGCTGACGCTGGCCGAGCGCTGACCCGGATCGATCAGGCGAGCCAGCCGAGCACCCGGGCGGCGTCGACCGCCGCCGCCTCGGCCTTGTTCGCGGCGATCCGATTCCGCACGCTGTCCCCGGCCGGGCCGGTACGGGCGAGTTCGGCCAGCGCCGCGGCATCAGGCCTGGCGTCGGCCTCCATATCGTCGGAATCCGGATCGGTGGCGTCGGGGGCAGGACCCTGCCCCGCGGTGCCGTCGCCCGCGAGGAACCTAGCCGCCGCCGCGGCCGCGAGGGCGGTGTGCTTGGCCGTCAGCAACTCCGGTGTGAGGTTCTGGTCATCGTGGGTCTTACCGTCTCCGCCGCCCAGCTTCTTGGTCAAGAAGGAAGCGAGCTGGTCATCCTGCGGCACGTCGGTGGTCGTCGGCACCTTCGCCGGATCGGCGTACAGCGCACCGCCCTGCCTGGCCGTGTAGAAGCCGGTGTAATAGGCGGCACGAGCTGTGGCGCGTACGTAATCGCGCCTGCCGCCGCCATTTTCGGTGACCGTCGAATCCCCGAACATCTCTTTTCGAGTTTCTGGCGAAACGCCGATGTCGGTCTTGAGGACAAAAGGCGTGATCTTTTCCGGATCCTCGGGCACCGGAACGTTCGCCTGCCGCAACTTCGCGCTCTGGATACGCAACCGCGAGCACTCGTCGATGGCCGCCGTGTCTGCGGCTGCGTCGGCGTCGCGTTCCTGCTGCTCCGTGCAGAGCGTCGGGGCGGCCGGCGGGTCGGCGAGTGCCGGCGCGGAGCCGGGCAACACCAGGCCGAAACCGACGGCCACCGCGGTAGGTAGGAGAAGGCGTGCGCGGGCGAGCATGGACCCTCCAGGTGTGCGGTTCTCGTGGTCGGATATCCGCTATCTGATCACGAGCCGAGGAGGATTCCGGGGACGCCGAGTCCGGCAGAACGGGCATGTCGTGGCGGTCGCGACACAGCAGAGCGGGGTCGGTGAACCTCGCTCACCGACCCCGCTGTACGTGCTGGACTAGCTGTAGATCTTCGCGACGTCGTCCGCGTACTGCTTCATCACGACGGCCCGCTTGAGCGACATCTTCGGGGTCAGCTCACCCGTCTCCTGGGTCCAGTCCACCGGCAGGATGCGGATCTTCTTGATCTGCTCGGCGTGGGAGACCTTCTTGTTGGTCTCGGCCACCGCGGCGTCGATCTCGGCGACCAGTTCCTGGTTCTCGATGAGCTTTTCGATCGGGGTGTCCGCGGGCAGGTTGTGGTTCTTCTGCCAGCCCGGCAGCGCCTCGGGGTCGAGGGTGATCAGCGCGCCGATGAACGGCTGGCCGTCACCGACCACCATCACCTGGCTGATCAGCGGGTGCGCTCGCAGCGAATCCTCGAGCAGCGCGGGGGAGACGTTCTTGCCGCCCGCGGTGACGATGAGTTCCTTCTTGCGGCCGGTGATGGTGATGAAACCGTCCGCGTCGATGGCGCCGAGGTCGCCGGTCTTGAACCAGCCGTCCGCGAAGGCGTCCTCGGTGGCCTCGGCGTTGCCCCAGTACCCGTCGAACACGACCGAGCCGCGCAGCAGCAGCTCGCCGTCCTCGGCGATCTTGGCGCTGTGGCCCTCGATCGGCCTGCCCACCGTGCCGACCCGGATCTTCTCGGGAGTGTTCACGGTGACGGCCGCGGTGGTCTCGGTGAGCCCGTAGCCCTCGTAGATGGTGACGCCGACGCCGCGGAAGAAGTGGCCGAGGCGCGCGCCGAGCGGGCCACCGCCGGAGACCGCCGCGTCGCACTGGCCGCCGAGCGCGACCCGCAGCTTGCTGTAGACGAGCTTGTCGAACAGCGCGTGCTTGAGCTTGAGCACCAGCCCGGCGCCGCCGTTGTCGAGCGCCTCGCTGTAGGCGATGGCGGTCTCGGCGGCCGCGTCGAAGATCTTGCCCTTGCCGCCGTCGTGCGCCTTCTGCTTGGCGCCGTTGAACACCTTCTCGAACACCCGCGGCACCGAGAGGATGAAGTGCGGCCGGTAGCTGCCGAACTGGTCGACCAGGGTGGACCAGTCGGAGGTGTGCGCGACGATCACCTTGGCGTCGAACGCGACCAGCGCGACGGCGCGCGCGAACACGTGCGCCAGGGGCAGGAACATCAGCGTCTTCTTGCCCGGCTGGATGAACTTGGCGAGCGCGATCCGGTCGGACCGGGATTCGGCGTACAGGTTGGCGTGCGAGAGCATGACGCCCTTGGGCCGCCCGGTGGTGCCGGAGGTGTAGATCAGGGTGGCCGGCGAGTTCGCGTTGACCTGCTTGCGCCGGTCGTGCACGACCTGGTCGTCCAGGTCGGTGCCGCGGCTGGTGAGCTCGTCGACCGCGCCCTTGTCGATCTGCAGGGTCTCCTTCAGGTCCGGCAGCGAACCCGCCTCGATCTCGTCGATGGTGGCGCGGTGCTTGTCGCTGTCGACGATCAGCAGCTTGGTGGCCGAGTCCTGCAGGATCCACTTGGCCTGCTCGGCCGCCGAGCTGTCGTAGATCGCGACGGTGCAGCCGCCGACGGCCCAGATGGCGAAGTCCAGCAGCGCCCACTCGTAGCGGGTGGGCGCCATGATGGCGACGCGGTCGCCGAGTTCGATGCCCGAGGCGATCAGGCCCTTGGCGACACCGGTGACCTCCGTCGCGAACTCCGCGGCCCGCACATCCAGCCAGCCGCCGTTGCCGTCCGGCTTGTTGAACAGCACCGCGTCGGGTGACTGCTCGGCATGACGGAAGACGTTGTCGGAATTGTTCGCGTCTTCCGGGATGGTGTAGGAAGCCGGGACTTCGAACTCTCGCATCAGTGCCCTTCCACGTGGGTTTACTCGTCAGTAATCTACGACACCTTGGTCAGGGCCGTGAGGTCGACCACCAGAAACGGACCCGTGCGTGACTGCCCGGCGCGGATCCGCTTCGTGGCTATCCTAAATCCCGCAGTGCGGCAGGTTGAATCGCTTCGCGCAGGAAGCCCGCCAGCTCGCTGAGCACCGCGGCGGCCGGTGCGACCAGCCCCGCCTGCAGCTGGGCGACATGCCACAGATTCCGGGTTTCGGTGTATCGAACCGACACGCCCGCGGTCCGCAACGCGGCCACCAGATCCACGCATTGCGGGTGCAGCAGCTCGCTGACGTCGACCTGCACGTAGGTCGGCGGCAGGCCGGTCAAATCGCCGGTGAGCGGGGCGTAACCGGGATCACTCGAATCACCGTCGCCGAGGTAGGCAGCCGCGCAGGCGCGCGACCACGGGCGGTTGATCACCAGGTCGGCGGCGCGCTCGGGGATCTGATTGGGGTCGGTCCACGGCGCGATCAGTCCCAGCGCGGCCGGGGTGTGCCCGTGGCGCGCGATCAAGCGCTGCGCGGTGGCCATCGACAGACCGCCGCCGGCCGAATCGCCGGACAGCGCGATCTGGTCCGGGCGATAGCCCGCGCTCTGCACGAGTTCGAGGAAGGCCGCCTCGGCGTCGTCGAGTGCGGCGGGAAACGGATGCTCGGGCGCCAGCCGGTAGTCGAGAACGTAGACGGCGCAACCGGTTTCATGAGCGAGCCGGGCGGCGAGGGAGCGGTGCGTGGTAGGCGAGCCGATGGTGTAGCCGCCGCCGTGCAGATAGAGCACCGCGCCCGTGGGATTCGCGGTGGCCGTGAGCTTTTCGGCCGGCCGCCCGCCCAGGCGCAGCCGGTGCACGGTGGTGCCCGCGGGCACCAGTTGGGCTTTCGCGCCCGCATCCAGCAGCAGACGCTGCAGTGGCCACGGTGTCCGGACATTCATCGAGACACGAAAAATAGGCCACAGCAGCGTCCGAGCGACGGGCAGCGGAAGGTTGACATCCCGCATGGGTGATTCTCGAATCAGGGTAGGATCTGGCGGTTTACGACGGTCGCGATGCGCTGATAGCCGGACGCGGTGACGCGCACGAACAAGTCGAGCAGCTTGGCCTCGAAGCCGATCAGCACCCGGCCGTGGCCCTTGCGCACGCCCTCGGTGATGGTCTGCGCGGCCATCTCCGGGGTGTGGATGGCCATCTTCGAATCGAACATCGAGGCGGCCTGCTTGCCATCGATGCCCTCGGCGTAGCCGGCGTTGCGCGCGACCGCGGTCTTGATGCCGCCGGGATGTACACACGTGACCTTGACCGGCTGCCGGCCGACCAGCATCTCCTGGCGCAGCGCCTCGGTGAAGCCGCGCACCGCGAATTTCGCCGAGTTGTAGGCACTTTGGCCCGGCACCGCGATCAGACCGAACAGGCTGGACACGTTCACGACATGGCCGTCACCGGACTCGATCAGGAACGGCAGGAACGCTTTGGTGCCGTTCACGACGCCCCAGAAATCGACGTCCATGACCCGATCGAAGTCCTTGAACTCGGTCTTGACCACGTCACCGTGGTAGGCGATGCCCGCGTTGTTGTAAACCTGGTGCACCACACCGAAATGCGCCTTCACGGCGTCGGCGTAGAGCAGGACGGCTTCGCGCTCGGCGACGTTGATCCGATCGGATTTCACCTCGGCGCCGAGCTTTTCGCAGCGGGCCACGGTCTCGGCGAGACCCTCGGTGTCGATATCGGAGAGCGCGAGCTTGGCGCCGCGCTTGGCGAGATTCTCGGCGAGTGCGCGTCCGATGCCGGAACCGGCACCGGTGATCACACAGACTTTGCCTTTGAAGTAAGCATCATTGCTCACTGTGCTGCTCCCACTTTCAGATCGGCTCGGGCGGAGGTCGTTTCATAGGCGGACAGGTCGAAATTGCGGGTCAGCCTACGGAATTCGAAGGTGAAATCGGGCCACAGCGTGGTGTTGTTGCCGTGCTTGTCCAGATACCAGCTGGCGCAGCCGCCGTTGAGCCAGACGCTCTTGCTGAGCTTCTTCTGCAGATCGACGTTGTATTCCTGCTGTGCGTCGCGGCGGACCTCGACCGTGCGCAACTTCAGCCGGTCGATCGTGGCCAGCGCGTCGGCGACGTAGTTGAGCTGCGACTCGATCATGAACACCATCGAGGTGTGGCCGAGGCCGACATTGGGGCCGAGCAGCGTGAACATGTTCGGGAAGTTCGCGGTGGCCGCGCCCTTGTAGCCCTGCTGGCCGACCTCGTCGTACACCTCGCTGAGCGTGCGCCCGTCCCGGCCGACGATGGTGTTGAACGCGGGTGAGTCGGTGACGTGGAAGCCGGTCGCCACGATGAGGACGTCGATCTCGCGCTCGGTGCCGTCCTTGGTGACGATCGAGTGGGGGCGGACCTCGGCGATGCCGTCGGTCACCACATCCACGTTGTCCCTGCTCAGCGCGGGGTAGTAGTTGTTCGAGATCAGCATGCGCTTGCAGCCGATCCGGAAGTTCGGGGTGACCTTGGCGCGCAGCTGCGGATCGCGCACCTCGTACTGCAGCTTGGCCCTGGCGATCAGCTCGAACGCCTGCATCAGCGCGGGGAACTTCGCCAGACCGACGACCTGGGTCTCGCGGGCGGCGTAGATCGCGGCTCGGGACAGGCGCTGGAAGCCGGGCACGTGTTTGAACGCCAGCCGCTCGGCCTTGGTGTACGGGCGGTCCATGCGAGGGAGCAGCCAGGGGGCCGTGCGCTGGTAGACGTCCAGGTGCGCGACCTTCGGCGCGATCTCCGGGACGATCTGGATCGACGAGGCGCCGGTGCCGATGATCGCGACCCGCTTACCGGTCAGGTCGAGCTCGTGGTTCCACCGCGCGGAATGGCAGACCTCGCCTTGGAAGTCGTTGATGCCCTTGATATCCGGCAGCGCGGGTTCACACAGCGCGCCGATCGCGGAGACCACGGTGTCGGCTACGAAGCTGCCCCGGGAAGATTCGATCTCCCACTGCGCGTCGTCGTTGTTCCAGCGCGCGCTGGTCACGTCGCAGTCGAAGATGTGCTTGTCCAGCACGTCGTACTTTTTCGCGACACCCCGGATGTACTGCTGGATTTCGCCCTGCCGGGAGAACGAGCGCGTCCAATCCGGGTTCAGCGCGAACGAGTACGAGTACAGGTGCGAGGGAACGTCGCAGGCCGCGCCCGGGTAGGTGTTGTCCCGCCAGGTGCCGCCGACATCGTGGCCGCGCTCCAGCACCAGGTAGTCGGTGCTGCCCTGCTGACTCAGCCGGATCGCTAGACCGAGTCCGGAGAACCCACTGCCGATGATGATCGTCTTGACCCGGCGGACGGACCGGTCGCCGACAGCTTTGTCTGTAACCTTGCGACTCATGTACTCGAGCGTAGATGCTTATTGAGCAGCAGTCAACAGTATTGAATCACGTTCAGTAGGATGTCGATGTGAGTTCCAGTAGTTCAGGAGAGACCAAGCGCGTCCGGCTCAGCCCGGACGAGCGCCGACTACAACTGATCACCCTGGGCGCCGAAATGCTCGCCGAACGAGCGCTCGAAGACATCTCCGTCGACGACATCGCCAAGCAGGCCGGCATCTCCCGCGGCCTGCTGTTCCACTACTTCACCTCGAAGAACGAATTCCACGAGGCCATCGCCCGGCAGGTCAGCGCCGAATTCCTCACCGCCACCGCGCCCGACCGCAGCCTCGGCCTGTTCGACATGCTGCGCGACTCCGTCGAACGCTACGTCGACTACGTCGAAGACAACCGCGCCGCCTACCACGCCATCCTGCGCGGGCCCTCCAGCTACAACCCCGGCGTGATGACCTACGTCAACGAATCCCGTTCCGCCATCGCCGAAATCGTGCTCACCGAAATCCCGATCCCGCTCGACGACCCCGACCGCCCCCGGCTGGCTCTCGCCGTCCGCGGCTGGATCGCGTTCGTAGAGGAAACAATTCTCACCTGGATGAGCGACAAGCCCGTCTCCCGAGAACAACTCGTCGAGTTGATCGTCGAATCCCTACCAGCCCTGGCGTTGAGCCCGGAGTTGTCCGCGGCGCTGCGCGACAGTCAGGTCGACTCCGCGCGCTGAGGGGTGGGGTGACGTTCTTCGGGTGCGCTCGCGAAGGGTTCTCCGTTACGTGGGCGTTCTCGGGATTGGCATGCGCGAGGGCGCTTTTCGGGACGGTGGCGGCGCGCTCGGGAGGCCTCTTCGGGAGATCGGATGGGGGCGTGCTCAGGGGCGCGGGGGTGTGCTCGAGGCGTGGGCTTACCCGGGAGGCGGGGGTCTGCCCAGCCGTCGAGTGCGCGGGCTCTCCGGGGCCCGAGTGTGTTCAGGAGTCGAAGGCTTGGCGGGCGGATTCGATGTGGGACAGGTGTTTCTGGGTCCAGTCGCACATGCGGTGCACCGTTTCGCGTAGGTCCTGGCCGGGTTGGGTGAGGGTGTATTCGACGCGCGGCGGCACCGTCGGATAGACGCGTCGCTCGAGCAGTCCGTTGCGCTCGAGCATGCGCAGATTCTGGGTGAGCATCTTGTGGCTGATGCCCTCGACCTCGTTGCGCAACTCGCTGAAACGGAGTGTGCCGTCGCCGACCGCCTCGATGATCAGCAGCGCCCACTTGTTCGCCACATCGGAGAAGATCTCGCGGGCCAGCGAATCCGCGCGCCGCAGATCCGCCGCGTCCGGGCCGCTGTACTGCTTGGTCACCATAAGGTTCTCCAGTCACCGAAAAGTGCGTTCTTCCACGTCGGACCACACTCTCCTACGGTTTCCGAGTAACCACAAGAGACCACGAGAGGTATCGAGCATGACCATCACCCTGGTGAATCCCGGCGGCCTACCCGCCGTCGACGCCTATCACCACGTGTCGATCGCGACCGGATCGAAGCTGATCTTCCTCGCCGGTCAGGTCGCCTGGGACGCCGACGGCACGACAGTCGGTGCCGGCGACCTCGCCGCCCAGGTCGAACAGTGCTACCTCAACGTCGCCACCGCGCTCGCCGGTGCCGGCGCCGACTTCGGCGATGTCGCCAAACTGACTGTCTACGTTGTGGACTGGACGCCGGCCAAGATGCCCCAATTCCTCGACGGCGTCACCCGCGCGGCCGCGAAACTAGGCGTCACCCCCGCACCTCCCGGCACGCTGATCGGCGTCGCCGCCCTGGACATCCCCGAACATCTCGTCGAGGTGGAGGCCGTCGCGGTCCTCGCATGATTCTGCGCTGGTCAGCCGATCACCAGGTAATCCTGGCGGTGGGCTCTCGCTTGGCGCCACCATTACCTGGTGATCGGCTGACCAGATGTTTCCGAGTACCTTTGACCCGATGCGGACCGTCTACGTTGTGCAGCACCCCGAGTCCCAGCATCACCTCGACGGCGTGGTCGGCGGCTGGTTCGACGCCCCGCTCACCGAAGCGGGAATCCAAGCGGCACAGTCGATCGCGCGGACACTACGCGAGCAGATCCCCGAAGACGTTGCCCCGGACCTGTTCTCCTCCGACCTGCGGCGCTGCACCCAGGTCGCTGCGGCGATCAGCGAAACCTTCGGCGTGCCATCGGTGCTCGACCGCCGGTTGCGCGAGAAGTCGTACGGCGAAGCCGAAGGTAAACCCCAATCCTGGCTCCGCGAACGCTTCATCCCCCCACCCGCCACCAGCGACCGTCTGCATCACGACGAAGGCATCCCCGGCGCCGAAACCATGCACACCTTCGGCGCACGCGTCTACGCGGCCACGAATTCGATCCTGCACCACGACTCCGCGTACCAAATCATCGTCACCCACGGCGGCGCAATAACTTTCATCCTCGCCGCCTGGGCAAACCTCCCCCTCGACGCCCTCGCCTACGCCCGCTTCCAAGCCACCCCCGGCAGCATCACCGAACTCCACGAAGACCCCTACTTCCACAACCGCCAAATCCGCACCCTGGGCTCCACCACCCACCTCCCCCGATAACCCTCAGTCATCGGTCATCACGACAAGCAGAACCCGTCGGCCGCGCCGATCGATCAGCACGATCTCGTGGAACTCACGATGCAGATCGCCGTAGTCGTTGATCGCCGACACCCCGAGATCCTCGAGCACGTACCGACTCGTTGCAGTACGCACCGGTCCAACAACCTCACGCTGAATCTCCTCTCGAAGCTGATCCGGAATGGACCCGCAGCCGTGCAACCACCGCTCCAGCAACTCGATGACCGCGGATTCATCGATCGCCGCGTATGCCTCGCTCGAGATCCGATCGAGCCAGTACGGTCCGTGGCGGATGCCACTCGGATCGATCCCGCCACCGACATAGTCGTCCCGATACTCGACGCTCGCGATGAGGTCGGACAAGACTTCCCGGTCGTCCGCTTCCGCTGCCGCCAACGCGAACTCTTTCGAATCAATCCATTGGAAGCAATGACTGCCGCCGGCCCCGAACTCGAATTCGCGAAAATTGGTGAACAACCGCTCCCTGTAGTCGACGACCCTCACCACGTCAGTGTCCCTCCGGCATCTCTCTGCTCGCCCTACCAAGCCGTGTCAAGGTGCAGTTTCATGAATTCGACCAGTTCGCTGAGTCTTTCCTCGATCCCGATGCGGGTCGGCTCTTCCGTCGGTCGCCCCGCAGCGATTTCCGCTCGAAGGGCGACCGCCGCCGCCGCGCCCTTGCGACAGCCAGCCACTGCTGATGCTCTACACGCTATCGCCTGCGCCGGTACGAAACTTTTCGATTGCTTCCCAGATATCGTTATGAGGGGCGTAGAGATCGCTGAGATTGCCCATCGCTTCGACCTTTTGGATCACCTGGTGTATCTGAGCGATATGGTCGGGGCTATCGCGCCAGAATGGGGCAGGAACGCCGAGAGTGGCCACGAGTAGGTCTCCGGGATAGTAGTCTCCCTCTGCCAAGGGATTTTCGCCGAGGAGCCGCAGTGCGCGGGGCAGTACAGCGGCGACGCCTTCACTCTGCCCCAGCAGAACTCGCAAGTCCTCGGAGGTCAATTCACGAATCGGTCTGCGGCGAAGCTCGTACACCGACCGCATCAGGCGCGTGGCGTCCTCGGGAGGTTGTGGCCAGACAACACCCTCGAGCTGCTCGATCGAAAAGCTGCCGCTATCGTCCATGATTGCATTTTCCCTAACAGTCGTGCCTATGCTGATTTCAGCTTCTCGGAACGAATTGCTCACTATAGTCCAGGAGTCTGCTGGCTTCCGAAAGCTCGCGTTCAAGCTCTTGTCGTTCCGTGCCACTTGTCCGCGAGTCGCCGAGTTTTCGTTGTATCTGGCCAATTCTGTTGACCAGTCCGTTCTGGGCGTCCCGGACCTCGCGGACGTGATCCCATGGCGTCCCATCCGGCTTTCTGGCTACCACTTCGCCGTTCAGTTCACGCCTGGCCGCATCGAGATCTCGGTCCGTCAGATGCTCTTTGATCTTGTCTGTCTTGGTCGGTCGGCTTGATTGGTCGGTGGTGCCGTTTGGGGCGTCTCCATCATCATCGATCAGCACCCGCATGGCGATGATGCTGGCGAGGGAGGTGAGGGTGGGGGTCAGGTCGGGGACTTTGTCGAAGGATTTGATTACGCCGATGGCGCCGGCGGCGGCGGTGGCAAGGCCTACGGCTTTGAGGAGATTGCTGCCCTGGTAGACGGTGCGGATGGTGTTGATGGTGTTGGTGACTATGGCGCCGACACCGCCGGCGCCGGCGGCGGCGCTGCCGCCGAAGGTGAACCAGGCGGCGGCCGCGGCGGCGACGACGGTGAGGCCGATGGCCCATTCGGCCTGGGTGATCGAGGATTCGATGTTGCCGCGGACCTCGACGGTTCCGGCGTGATAGTCGGAGACGGGGGTCGCGAGGTTCAGGGCGGCGGCTGCGACCTGATTTGCGCCGCCGCGCAAAGTTTCGAGGTGGGCGAGCAGCGGGGGCAGGTTGGTTTTGTCTTCGATTGTGTCGAACAGGCCGATGATGGTGGTGATGCGTGCGGCGGCGCCGGTGACAGTCTCGTGGTTGGCGAAGGTCGTCCAGGTGGATGAGGCCTTCTCGAGTTTCGCGATATCGCCGTTGGGCAGTTTCCCGAACGTCGACAGGATTTTCGCGATCAGCGCGTCGAAGAGTTCCTGGACGCCGCCGTGATGTTCGATGCCGATTCCGTTGTTGCGCACCGAAGTCGGGATGGTCACCTGGTATCCGGTCATCTCGCGAACGTCCGGCCGTTCGGGCGCCGGGTTGCTCTTGTTGCTGATGCCGTAGTTGTAACCGGCGGCGTAGAGCACGTAGCCGAAGTTGGTGAGGGCGTCGGCGAGGTTCGTGCACGACTGCATCGTGTCGCGTGCGGTGCTGTCGTACTTCTCGCCCCACTCTTTGCAACCGGGCGCATCACCGGCCATCCCGGCGCATTCACCTTTGACCGCGTCGTGCACCGGTTTGTCGGCGCGGCGTAGCTCGGTGGCGAGGTCGTGGCACCGCTTGGCGGCGTCGTAGTAGACCTGCCAGTCGATGCGCATGGCTCAGGCTCCGCCGAGCATCTTGCTGTTGAGTTCGATGGCGCGGGTGTAGCGGGCGTGGGCCTGTTTGGCCGCGTCGCTCATTTCGCGTACACCTTCGACGAATTCGCGGGCGCCCGTGGCCCATTGGCGGTGGGCGTCGGTGTAGGCCTGGGCCGCAACACTTTCCCAGCCGGTGCCGTGCAAAGTGGCTACGCGATCGTCGATTTCGTCGAGGTGGTCGGCGACGAAGCCGGCTAGTCCGGAGAGGCGGGACACGATCTGGTCCAGGTGCTCGAGGTCCACCGAGAATTCGGAGCTCATGGCAGATCCAGGCTGGAGGTGTGCAGTGCGGCCGCGTTGCTGTCGTCGCGCTGCCGATAGGTGTCGGCGGTGACGCCGAGTTTCTCCGCCATGCCGGTCAGCGCGGACATGATCTGCACGCCGCCGTCGCGGACATCGGTCCAGCCGGTGGCGAATTCGGTGGCCGCGTCACCGGTCCAGCCGCTGCCGGTCAGCGCGTCGACGTCCTTGGCCGCGGCGTCCAGGGCTGAGCGCAGCGCTTCGGCCAGTTCGTAGACGTAGGCGCCGACCTCGTGGACTCGGTCGGGCACCACCGATACCTGCTGGCCTGGCGTACCCCCGTCGCTCATGCGGCGAGTCTACGTACGGTCCTGAGCAGTGTCGATGAGAAAGACGCCGGGCCGGGTCGCTTCGGTGTGGAAGCGATCCGGCCCGGTGTCGGGTCAGCGAAAACTAGCTGGTCGGCTCGAAGGCCTCGGCGATGATCTCCGCCTGCTCGACGGCGTGCACCTTGCTCGAACCCGAGGACGGGGCCGACATGGCACGACGGGAGATGCGGCGCAGCTTGCCGAGCCGCTCGGGCAGGACCTCCGGCAGGTTCAGGCCGAAGAAGGGCCAGGCGCCCTGGTTGGCCGGTTCCTCCTGGACCCACACGATGTCGGTGGCGTTGGTGTAGCGCTCCAGCGACTCGTTGAGGCGGTAGGTGGGCAGCGGGTAGAGCTGCTCGATCCGCACGATCGCGACGTCTTCGCGCTTCTGCTTCGCCTTCTCGGCGGCCAGCTCGTAGTACAGCTTGCCGCTGGTCATCAGGATCCGCTTCACCTTGCTGCGGTCGCCGATGCCTTGCTCGTAGGCGGGCTCGTCGAACACGGAGCGGAACTTGCTCTCGGTGAAGTCCTTCAGATCCGACACGACGGCCTTGTTGCGCAGCATCGACTTCGGGGTGAAGACGATCATCGGACGGCGGATGCCGTCCAGTGCGTGGCGGCGCAGCAGGTGGAAGTAGTTCGCCGGGGTCGACGGCACGGCAACCGTCATCGACCCTTCGGCGCACAGCTGCAGGAACCGCTCGATCCGGCCGGAGGTGTGGTCCGGCCCCTGGCCCTCGTGGCCGTGCGGCAGCAGCAGCACGACGTCGGAGAGCTGGCCCCACTTGGCTTCACCGGAGGAGATGAACTCGTCGATGATCGACTGCGCGCCGTTGACGAAGTCACCGAACTGCGCCTCCCACAGCACGAGTGCGTTCGGGTTGCCCAGCGAGTAGCCGTATTCGAAGCCGACCGCGGCGTATTCGCTCAGCGCCGAGTCGTGCACCGCGAACCAGCCCGGGTCCTTGCTGCCGATGTTGTGCAGCGGCGTGTACTCCCCGGCGGTCTTGCGGTCGATGATCACCGCGTGCCGCTGGGTGAACGTGCCGCGCCGGGAGTCCTGACCGGTGAGGCGTACCGCACGGCCCTCGTCGATCAGCGTGCCGAACGCCATCAGCTCGGCGAAGGCCCAGTCGACCTTGCCCTCGTAGGCCATTTCGCGGCGCTTCTCCAGCACCGGCTTGACCCGCGGGTGCACGTTGAAGCCTTCGGGCACGTTGAGGAACGCGTCGCCGATGCGCTGCAGGATGGTCTTGTCGACGGCCGTCTGCACGGTGGTCGGGACCTTCTGGTCGTCTTCGACGGACTCGCTCGGCTCCGGGGTGTACTTCTCCAGCTCGCGGACCTCGTTGAACACCCGCTCCAGCTGACCCTGGTAGTCGCGCAGCGCGTCCTCGGCCTCTTTCAGCGAGATGTCGCCACGGCCGATCAGGCTCTCGGTGTAGGCCTTGCGCACCGAGCGCTTGGTGTCGATGACGTCGTACATGGACGGCTGGGTCATCGACGGGTCGTCGCCCTCGTTGTGACCGCGACGCCGGTAGCAGACCATGTCGATGACGACGTCCTTGCGGAACTTCTGCCGGAAGTCGACCGCGAGGCGGGCCACCCAGTCACAGGCTTCCGGGTCGTCACCGTTCACGTGGAAGATCGGCGCGCCGATGAACTTCGCGATATCGGTGGAGTATTCGGTGGAGCGGCTGTTCTCCGGCGCGGTGGTGAAGCCGATCTGGTTGTTCACCACGATGTGGATGGTGCCGCCGACGCGGTAGCCGCGCAGCCCGGACAGGTTCAGCGTCTCGGCCACCACACCCTGACCCGCGAACGCGGCGTCACCGTGCAGCATCAGCGGCATCACGGAGTAGCCCTCCGCGCCGTCGCCCTTGTCGAGCAGGTCCTGCTTGGCCCGGACCAGACCCTCGAGCACCGGGTCGACCGCTTCCAGGTGCGACGGGTTGGCGGTGAGCGAGACCTCGATCTCGTTGTCGCCGAACATCTGCAGGTAGGTGCCGTGCGCGCCGAGGTGGTACTTCACGTCGCCGGAGCCGTGCGCGCCGGCCGGGTTCATATTGCCCTCGAACTCGGTGAAGATCTTCGAGTACGGCTTGCCGACGATGTTGGCGAGCACGTTGAGGCGGCCGCGGTGCGGCATGCCGATGACGACCTCGTCGAGCCCGTGCTCGGCGCACTGGTCGATGGTGGCGTCCATCATCGGGATGACGGCTTCGGCGCCTTCCAGCGAGAAGCGCTTCTGGCCGACGTACTTGGTCTGCAGGAAGGTCTCGAAGGCCTCCGCCGCGTTCAGCCGGTTCAGGATGTACTTCTGCTGGGCGACAGTCGGTTTGACGTGCTTCTGCTCGACCCGCTCCTGGATCCACTGCAGCTGCTCGGTCTCCAGGATGTGGGTGTACTCCACACCGACGTGGCGGCAGTAGGCGTCGCGCAGCACCGAGAGGACCTCGCGCAGCTTCATCTGCTCCTGGCCGTGGAAGCCGCCGACGTTGAAGGTGCGGTCCAGGTCCCACAGGGTCAGCCCGTGCTGGGTGACGTCGAGGTCGGGGTGGCTGCGGAACTTGTCCTTGACCAGGCGCAGCGGGTCGGTGTCGGCCATCAGGTGGCCGCGGTTGCGGTAGGCGGCGATCATCTCGAGCACGCGGGTGCTCTTGTCGACGCCGCGTTCCCGGATGTCCTTGCGCCAGCGCACCGGCTCGTACGGCACGCCGAGGCCGTGGAAGATCTCGTCGTAGAACTCGTCGGAGATCAGCAGCTGGTGGATGGTGCGCAGGAAGTCGCCGGACTCCGCGCCCTGGATGATGCGGTGGTCGTAGGTCGAGGTGAGGGTCATCAGCTTGCCGACGCCGATATCGGCGATCCGCTCGTCGCTCATGCCCTGGAACTCGGCCGGGTACTCCATCGCGCCCGCGCCGATGATGGCGCCCTGGCCCGGCATGAGGCGGGGCACCGAGTGCACGGTGCCGATGGTGCCGGGGTTGGTGAGCGAGATGGTGACGCCGCTGAAGTCGTCGGCGGTCAGCTTGGCGTCGCGCGCGCGGCGCACGATGTCCTCGTAGGCGGTGTGGAACTGGCCGAAGCTCATCGCCTCGGTGCCCTTGATGGCCGCGACGACCAGCGAACGGCTGCCGTCCTTGCCGGGCAGATCGATGGCGAGGCCGAGGTTGGTGTGCGCGGGGGTGACCGCGTTCGGCTTGCCGTCGATCTCGGCGAAGTGCCGGTTCATGTTCGGGAACGACTTGACCGCCTGGACGATCGCGTAGCCGAGCAGGTGGGTGAACGAGATCTTGCCGCCGCGGGTGCGGGCCAGGTGGTTGTTGATGACCAGACGGTTGTCGATCATCAGCTTCGCCGGGATGGCGCGCACGCTGGTCGCGGTGGGGATGCTGAGCGAGGCGGCCATGTTCTTGGCCACTGCCGCCGCGGCGCCGCGCAGCACCTTGGCCTCGTCGGCCGCGGTGTCGGTCTTCGGGCCGCCGGAGGTCGGGGCCGCGTTGGAGGTCGGCGCCGGGGTGGTCTGCGGCGCGCGGGCGGTGGTCTTGGCCGGTGCCGCCGCGGGAGCGGGCTTGGCGGCGGGTGCGGGCGCGGCGGCCTTCGGGGCCGAGTTCACCGACGCGGGAGCCGGAGCCGGGGTCGGCGCCTGCGCGGGTGCGGCCGCGGCCGGAGCGGCCTGGCTGTTACCGGAATCACCAGTAGCTTCGGGCGTGTAATCGGCGAGGAACTCGTGCCAACTCTCATCGACCGAAGATGGATCTTGCTTGAACTTTTGATACATCTCATCGACTAGCCACTGGTTCTGTCCGAACTGGGAAGTTGAGCTGCTCACAGCAGGTGTTCGCCTCATTTCGTTCTTCGCGCTGCGACGTTTGTGACGTGCCCGGCATCCGTAGCGACTGCTTGCAGGTCGCTCGAAATGGTCAGCATCAGCGATGCGCGCCGATGCGCCCTATCTGAGGATAGGCCCAGCAGCAAACCGACGGAGCGACTGACCACCCGGCAAACCTCACCTCATAGAGGACGACTTGTCGTCCACCGAGAATATTCCCTCGCTCGTACGTGCCGCCGACCACAGTCGGGAATATGGTCCGGCGGCGGTCAGGAGCTCGGCGTGGGTGCCGATTTCGGCGATCCGCCCGTGCTCGACGACGGCAATCCGATCGGCACGCGCGGCCGTGCCCAGCCGGTGCGCGACGAGCACCGTGGTCCGGCCCCGGGTCAGCGATCGGCTCGCGGCCAGCACCGCCGCCTCGGTGTCCGGGTCCAGGGTCGCGGTCGCCTCGTCGAGCAGCAGCAGGTCCGGTCGCACCAGTTCGGCGCGGGCCAGCGCGATCAGCTGCCGCTGGCCCGCGGACAGGCCGCGGCCGCGTTCGCCGACCGGCTGGCGCATGCCGAGGGGGAGCGCGGCGATCATGTCGCCGGCGCCGACCGCGGCCGCCGCTTCGGCGATTTCGGTCTCGGTCGCGCCGGGCCGGCCGAACGCGATGTTGCTCGCCACGTCACCGCTGAAGAGGTGGGCTTCCTGCGGCACGATGCCGAGGCGGCCGCGATAGTCGGCGAGCCGGTAGTCCCGGACGTCCACCGCGTCGACGGTGATCGCGCCGGTGCCGTCGGCAGGGATGTCGTAGAGGCGGGCGAGCAATTTGACGATGGTCGACTTGCCCGCGCCGGTGGGGCCGACGAGCGCCAGCGTAGAACCGGCCGGAATCTCCAGCGACACCCCGTCCAGGGCGCGGATATCGCTGCCCGGGTAGTGGAATCCGACGTCGGTGACGGCGACCTCGCCGCGCAGGCGCTCGATCGGCACCGCGTCCGGCGGGTCGGCGGTCAGCGACGACGGGGTGCGCAGCAGGTCGGCGATCCGGCGCAGGCCGACCCGGGCCTGCTGATAGCCGTCGAACACCTGCGAGAGCGCCAGCACCGGCGCGAAGAGCAGTTCCAGGTACAGCACGAAGGCGATCAGGGTGCCCGCCGTTGTGGTTCCGTTCGCCACCTCGCGCGCCCCGACGAAGATCACCACGGCGAGCGCGACGTCCGACCACGCCGTGACGTACGGGAAGTACAACGCGATCAGACGCTGAGCCCGCATCCGGCTGTGCCGGTAGCGGTCGGAGTACTCGGCGTAGCGGCGGGCCGCGGCGGGCTCGTGCCGGTTGGCCTGCACCGCACGCAAACCCGCGACGTTCTCCTGGAAGTCGGCGTTCACGGTCGAGACGTTCTCCCGGGACACGGTGTAGGCCGTGGACGCGTACCGGCGGAACAGCACGGTGGCCAGCACCAGCGGCGGCAGCGTGACGAAGAGCACCACCGCGCCCAGCGACACATCGATCACCAGCAGCGCGACCGCGATCCCGACGAAGGTCAGCCCACCCACCAGGGTGGTGGCCAAACCGGTCTGCAGGAACGTGGACAGTGAGTCCAGGTCGGTCGTCATCCGCGTCATGATGCGGCCGGACAGCTCGCGCTCGTAGTAGTCGAGCCCGAGGCGCTGCAGATGCGCGTAGCTGCGGATGCGCAGCCCGTAGAGCATGCGTTCGCCGGTGCGCGCGGTGATCAGCGTCGAGGCCGCGCCGATCGTCCACCCTGCGGCGACGAGCAGCACGCCGAGCACCGCGGCGACGCCGAGCGCGCTCGTGTCGGCCTTGCCGACGCCCGCGTCGATCGCGTGCCGCACGATCGGCGGGAAGCCCACACCGATCAACGCGTCCAGGGCCAGCAGTGCGAGGGTGGCGGCGATCAGCCGACGGACGGGTCGCAGCAGCCGGGCCAGCCGGAAGCGCGGATCCGGTTGCCGCAGCCGCTGTTCGTCGAGTTCCGGCTGTTCGTTGGCGGGCGGCAGCAGTGCGATATTGCGCCGCAGCTCCGGGGTTTCGCTGAGGTCCGCGGCCGCGGCGGCGAAGGTCGTCGCGGCCGCCCCGGCACCGGCCCGCGCGCCCGCCTCGTGCGTGATCGGCTGGTACCCGGCGGGTCCGGGCAACCGGATGACCCGATCCGCATGGGTCAGGGTGGATTCCCGGTGCGCCAGGATCAGGGTGGTGCGCCCGTCCTGTTCGGGCAGGGTGTCGAAGATCGCGGCTTCGGTGATCGCGTCCACCGCGGAGGTCGCGTCGTCCAGCACGAGGATGCGCGGGCGGGCCAGCAGCGCCCGGGCCAGTGCGATGCGCTGGCGTTGCCCGCCGGACAGGGTGAGGCCGCGTTCGCCGACGACGGTGTCGTAGCCGTCCGGGAGTTCGGTGATGAAGTCATCGGCCGCAGCGGATTTCGCGGCGGCCCGGATCTCGGTGTCGGTGGCGTCCGGGCGGCCGAGCGCGATGTTGGCGGCGATGGTGTCGGAGAACAGGAACGGATCGTCGAACACGACGCCGATCGCACCGCGCAGCTCGGCCGCGCTGACCTCGGCGATATCGATCCCGGCGGCGGTGGAAGCCGCAGCGTGCGTGGCGGATTCGCTGAACAGCCGGATGCTGCCCGCGTCCGGCGCGTAGAAGCGCGGCAGCAGCAGTGACAGCGTGGTCTTCCCGGAACGGGCGGGGCCGATGATCGCCACGGTCTCCCCGGGACGCACGGTCAGGTCGAGTTCGCGCAGCACCGGCCGATCGGGATCGAAACCGAAAGTGAGCGAGTCGATCTCGATGCCGAGCGGACCGTCGGGCAGCGGCGCGGGCACGGGGGGATCGGTGACCACCGGCGCGGTGTCGATCACCTGGTAGACGCGTTCGGCGGCGGCGCGGGTGAGCTGCGCGAGCACCAGGGCGCCGGACATGATCCGGGCGGTCGCCGTCATGGTGGCGACGTAGGCGGCGAACGCGACGAAGGTGCCGATCCCGATCGAGCCGTGCAGCGCGAGGAAGCCGCCGAGCACGATCACGCCGACCATGCCGAGCTGCGGAATGGCCGCCACGGTCGGGGCGAACCGGGAATCGATCCGGGCCGCGCGCATCCGTTCGGCGTACAGGGTGCGACTGTGCCGTTCGAGCACGTCGACCATGCGGGCCTCCTGCCCGAAGCCTTTGACCACCCGGACACCGGTGACGGTCTCCTCGACGTGCTGGGCGACGTCGGCGGCGCGCTGCTGCGCGGACCAGGTCGCCGCGTAGAGCCGCGGCCGCACCCGGTACGCGACCAGCCCGATCGCGGGCACCACGAGCAACGCGACCACGGCCAGCGGCGGTGACAACCACACCATCACCACGGCGGCCAGCAGGAATTGCAGTACCGCCATGCCCGACAGCGGCGCCATCGCGAGCAAGCCCTGCACCAGTTGCAGGTCGGTGATCGAGCGCGACACCACCTGGCCGGTGCGGATCGCGTCCTGGCCGGTGCCGTCCAGCCGTTGCAGTGAGGCGAGCAGATCGACGCGCAGCGAATGTTGCACGTCCAGCGAGAGTTTCCCCGCGAGCAGGCGGCGGCCGAACCCGGCCGCGAATCGTGCGGCGGCGACCAGGAGCAGCAGCAGCGCGACGACCCCGATGACGGAGGTGGCGCCGTGCCCGGCGGCGTCGACCGCGCGCTTGGTCAGCAGCGGGGCGGTGATCTCCACCGCGGCGCCGCCCAGCATCGTGACCGCGAGACCGGCGAGGGTGCCCGGATGGGTGCGGCTCTCCGCCCACAGCCGGCGAATCCAGCCGGGACCACCGGGCGCGCGCTCAGCGGACCCGGTGGGTTGTTTCGCTTCGACAACCCCGCCCATAGCCATCCACGGTAACGACGCCTACCGACACGTCGTTGTTCCCGGCGGGGTCAGAGGTCGCGCGTGCGCAGCGCCCACCAGCCCGCGCCGGCGAGGCCCGCGGTCCACAGCAGCAGGACCACCACCCCGACCGGACCGGGGGCGAGGAAGGGGTTGTCGGCGAAGGAGCCGATAGCGATGGTGCTGATGGTGGCCGAACCCGGCAGCAGCGTGACGAACCCGTCGATGCCGAGGCTGTGCGCGACCACCCAGACCAACGGTTCGACGATGATCAGCCAGCCGAACACCGCGAGCAGCGCCGTGGACGTCGAACGCAGCAGCAACCCGAGCCCGGCGCCGATCAGGGACCAGCAGATCGCGGCGAGCAGCCCGCCCCCGAGTACCGCGAACAAGTCCAGGCCGGCCTGGAATTTGCCACGCCCGAAGCCGAACAGCGCCGCGAGCGCGACCACTTCCACGGCCAGCGCGGTGAGGGCCGCGCATACGCCGGTGACGACCAGTTTCGCGACGGCGAGCCGGTCGCGGTCCGCGCTGAACAGCGCGGTCACCGGCATCGAGTGGTGCCGGAATTCCGCGCCGCTGCCGAGCACCCCGAACACCAGGGCGGCCAGCGTGACCGCGGCGAGGCCGACGTACAGCCCGTTGGTCGCGGCGCCGGTGACGGGTTCACCCTTGGGATCCGGTTTGCCCGCCAGCAGGGCCGTGGCCACCGTGGCGATCAGCGTCAGCGCCAGGGGCAGGCCCGCCAGGATCCGGTTCGGCCCGGCCGTGACGACCTTGCGGACCTCGGAGTTGACGGACGGAACGAGGTCGGGCGGCAGGGTGATGATCATCGTGGAATCCCGTAGGGCATCGGCGGGGTGGGGGCCGCGGTACCGGACAGGCCCGGGTAGTGCGCGGGCGCCGGGCTCGGCGGTCTGGTCAACGAGGCGAGCACCCGGTCGGGGTGGATCAGGTCGGGCACGACGCTGTCCAGCCGCACCTGCGCCGCGGCGGCCGCGTCCCGGATCTCGGTTTCGGTGGCCTCCGCGACGGCGAGCCTGCCGTCGGGCCGGATCACGGCGTCGGTGAAGCCACGGGCGGCCAGCGTGGTGGCCAGCGCGATCGGGGTGGACGCGGCGACGACGAGCCGATCGGGGTGCCCGCGCCGCAGCCGGGCCGGGCTGCCCTCGTACACCACCGCGCCCGCGTTCAGCACGATCACCTCGTCGGCGCCCGGCAGCACCGCGGCCAGGCTCTCGCTGGTCACCACGGCACTACCGCCACGCTGGGCGTGCCGCCGCAGAAAGTCTTGCAGCCAGCCGCGTTCCGCCGCGTCGAGGCCGTCCATCGGCTCGTCGAGGACCAGCAGCGGCGGGTCGGCGAGCAGGGCGGTCGCCAAGGCCAGCCGGGTCTGCTGCCCGGCCGACAGCGCCGCGCCTTTGGTCCCGGCTTCCGTGCCGAGGCCGACCAGGTCGAGCACCTCGTAGACCCGCGCGTCCGGCACGCCGACGGCCGCCGCGTACACCCACAGGTGATCGCGGGCGGTCCGGCCCGGATGTATCCCGCGCGGTGCCAGGACTCCGCCGGCGATCTGCGCGGAACTCGCGCCTGCTGGGGACCGGTGTGTGCCGGGCCCACCGATCGACGCGGTCCCCGAGGTCGGCTCCAGCAATCCGAGCAGGATGCGGACGATGGTCGACTTGCCCGCGCCGCGCGGGCCGACCAGCGCGGCGGTGCTGCCCGACGGGACGGTGAAGCTCACGTTCTCGACCGCGGCGACCAGCCCGTACCGCTTGGTCAGCGCGCGGACGGCGAACGCGAGTGGGCGCACGGCGCTCACCGCGGCGTCGTCGGCGGTTGCGGCTTGGCCGGGTCGATCGCGGTGAGCGGGTCGGCATCGATGACCAGGTGCCGGTCGGCGGGCCAGACCACCGGCGCGGGCCCGAAGGCCTTGCGCGCGTTCTGGATCGTGGATTTGCCCATCGCGCGGTTGCCGACCCCGCCGATCACCGCGCCGATGCCCGCGGGCACCACCTTGCCCGCCATCAGCGCGGCGCGCCGGGTGATGAAGCGGATGATGAAACGCTTGAGCAGCGAGTCGTTCATGGAGGAGAGGCCGGGGATCCGGTTCGCGAACACCGTGCCCCAGTTCTTCGCCGAGGTGCCGACGGTCTTCTGCACGATCTCCATGCCGCCCTCGCCCAGGACGACGGCGAGCACCAGTGCCCTGCGCTGTTCCTTGTCGTCGGGCGAGATGCCGTGCACCGCCGCCACCGCGAGCGTGAACAGGGCCGAGACCTCCATGAAGAACGTGGTCTCGGCGCTGACCGCGGCGACCGCCGCGACCGTGCCGACCCCGGGCACCGCGGCCGTCGCGCCGACCGCGCCGCCGCTGCCGGTCACCGCGAGCAGGTACTGGTTCTCCAGCCGCGCGATGACCTGCGCCGGGGTTTCGTCGGGATGGGCGCGCCGGATCCGATCGACATACTTGGCGACCGCGGGGGCCTGCAGGCGAGACCCCGTATCGAGCAGCTGAACCACCGTCTTCTCGAACGCGCCTTTGAACATCGGCGGCACCCTCCTCTTCCAGTCTGCTGGTTGAAACTGTAGGGCACCGGCGGATCGGCCCGCCGGACGCCGCGACCACAGTCCTCAGCTCGTCATGACAACGATGTACCCAGCCGGATCGGTTCCAGCCGATCCGATTCGCCCGGGTCAGTCCGGCTGGTGCCCCGCGGGCACCTGTTCGGCCGGCGCGGGCGGGGGCGGCGGGGTGCCGTCGCCGAAAGGCCTTCCGCCCAACGCTTCCCGGCCGTGCGGGGTCAGCCAGTTCGCCAGGTCCGGCCCCTTCGGCACGATGCCGGTCGGGTTGATATCGCGATGCACCACGTAGTAATGCTCCTTGATCTGCGCGAAATCGATGGTGTCGCCGAATCCCGGGGTCTGGTAGAGGTCGCGCGCATAGGCCCACAGCACCGGCATTTCGCTCAGCTTGGACCGATTGCATTTGAAGTGCCCGTGATAGACCGGGTCGAACCGGACCAGCGTGGTGAACAGCCGCACGTCGGCCTCGGTGATCGTGTCGCCGACCAGATAGCGTTGCGCCGCAAGCCGTTCGGTGAGCCAATCCAGGCGGGCGAAGAGCCGGTCGTAGGCGGTCTCGTAGGCGTCCTGCGCGCCCGCGAAGCCGCAGCGGTACACCCCGTTGTTGACGTCGCGGAACACCGCGAGGCTCACCTCGTCGATCTCCGCGCGCAGCGCTTCCGGATACAGCTGCGGCGCGCCGTCGCGGTGGAACGCGGTCCATTCGGTGGAGAAGTCCAGGGTGATCTGCGCGTAGTCGTTGGTGACCACCTGCCCGGTCGGCACGTCCACCACGGCGGGCACGGTGATGCCGCGCGGATAGTCGGGGAACCGGGCCAGGTAGGCGTCGCGCAGCCGGGGGATGCCGAGCACCGGATCCACCCCGCCGGGATCGAGATCGAAGGTCCAGCTGAGCTTGTCGTGCGTCGGGCCGCACAGTCCGAGCGAGAGCACGTCCTCGAGACCGAGCAGCCTGCGCACGATCAGCGTCCGGTTCGCCCACGGGCAGGCCCGCGCCGCCACCAGCCGGTAGCGGCCCGGCTCGACCGGGTAGCCGTCGCGGCCGTCGGCCGTGATCCGGGTGGTGATGTAGTTCGTATCCCGCTTGAACTCGCCAGGTTCGACGTAGGAACCGCTTTCCACCGACTTGGTCACCCGAACAGTCTGGCAGATTCTGGTCTTAGGCTCAGGGCATGACAGACACCAAAGCCACGCGCCTCGAACGACAGAGCACCGACGGCGGCGCGGAGGTGGCCACGCTGACGCTGGCCCATCCGCCGCTGAACCTCTTCGATCAGGCCATGCTCGACGCCCTGATCGCGGACATCGCCGACCTCTCGGCGAACCCGCCGCGCGCGGTCCTGCTGCGCGCCGAGGGCAAGGTGGTGTCCGGCGGTGTCGACGTGCACGTCTTCGACGGGTTGTCCATCGAACAGGGCGCTGAGTTGTGGCGCACCCTGTTCGCGCAGATCATCCATCCGCTCGAGGCGCTGCCGTGTCCGGTGGTGTTCGCCGCGCACGGGCTGACCCTGACCGCCGCCTTCGAGATCGCGCTGGCCTGCGACATCATCCTGGCCGCGCCGAAGGCGAAGTTCGGGCTGGTGGAAACCGTTGTCGGACTGACCCCCTCGATGGGTGGCCCGCAGCGGCTGGCCGAGCGGGCCGGTTCCGGGCGCGCACGGGAATTCGTGATGACCGGCGACCTGTACGACGCGGCGACCATGGCCGACTGGGGCGTGGTGAACGCGGTGCACGACGACGTCGACACGGCGGCAAAGGAATTGACCCACCGGCTGGCCCAGGGCCCGACCGTCGCGCACGCCGCGACCAAGAAGATCATCGAGGCGTGGCGTTCCGGCGGTGTGGCGCATGCGGATTCGGTGACCCCCGAGGTTTCGGGCGCGCTGTTCGACACCGCCGACCTGAAAGGCGCGGTGCGCAGCTTCCTCGAGGTCGGGCCGGGCAAGGCGACCTACACCGGGCGGTGACGGGTAGGGGGTGACAAGCAGGACACGTTCATCGCCTATCGCCGCGAAATTGTGACGCGCGTCATATAGTCGCACTTGCCTGCTGACTCGAGGCGTGCGGAGGACGGATGTCGCAGTTGCTCGTCGAATACCCCCTTTCCCGTCCGCATGCGCGCGATACGCCGTTGGCGCGCGGCGCCGACGGCGTGTTGCGCTACGGCAATCTGACCCCCGCGCTCACCGAGTTGCTCGACCTACAGGTGCACGCGTTCTCCACTCGCGAGGCCGTGGTCGAGATCGGTGGCCCGCGGATGACCTACCGCGAGCTGTGGCACTCGGCCTCGCGGATCGCGGGCGGGCTGCAGGAGCACGGCATCGGCTACGGCGACCGGGTCGCGGTGCACATGCCCGCGGGCGTGCGCTGGGTGCAGGCCTTCCTCGGCGCGCTGCTGAGCGGTGCGGTGCCGGTGCTGGTGCACGACGGCCTGCCGGACGCGGTGGCCGAACAGGTGATCGCCGACAGTAGTGCGGATTTCGTGCTCGGCCGCGAGATCGCCCGCGGCGCGGACCTGCCCGACGGAGCCGCCTTCATCGATGACGGTGCGGCACTGGGTGATCTGGCCTTGCTCAGCTACACCAGCGGGACCCCGCTGTGTCCGGCCACCGCGCCCAAGGGCGTGGAGCTGACCAACGAAAACCTGCTGTCGGCAATACGTTCGGTGGTGTCGGCCCTCGATCTGCCGACCGACGGCCTGCGCAATCTGGTCTTGCTGCCGCTGGCGCACGCCAGCGGATGCGTCGACCAGCTCTTGCCCACTTTCGCGGTGGGCGGCACCGTCGTGCTGGCCAGGGACTGCCGCGGGCTCGCGGAAGCCATTGTGGCCGAACGGATCGACATGGTGTCGGCGACGCCGCGGATCTTCGCGGGGCTGCTGCCCGAGTTGGCCGCGCTGCGGGCCGACGGCTTGGACACCGGTGGCATCGCCCGGATCAGCAAGGCCGGCCATCGCGCCGAGCGCGCGGCCACGCCCGCGACCCCCGCCGATCTGGCCGCCGAATTACGCACCATGTTCCCGGCCGCGCGGCAGTGGTCGGTCTGGGGCGCCACCGAGACCAGCGGCATCGGCCTCGCCCTGGACGACTCGCTGGCCGCGGCCGACACCGACTCGGTGCTCGGATTCCCGTTCGGCGGTACGGAATTGGCGCTGTACGGGCCGCGCGCCGAGGCGGGTCACGGGGAACTGCTCTGCCGCGGTCCGAACGTCACCCCGCGCTACTGGAACGACCCGACGACCACCGCGGCCCGCTTCACCGGAACCTGGTTCCACACCGGCGATCAGGTCACCATCGATGCGGACGGTCTGGTGCGCCGCGGCGCGACCCAGCACGAATGAACCCGCCTCACTCCAGCATTCGGTCGCGCAGCCGGGTGCGCAGTTCCGGTGTGATCCCCGCGGTCGTCAGGTAGGTGTCCACGTCGCCGTGCAGCTCATGCATCGAGTTGGTCGCGATATTCAGGTATTCGTCGCGAACGCCCAGCAAGTCCACCGAGAGTTCTTCCCCGGCAAGCAGTTTCGTGGTCATCATGGCGCGCAGCGCGGGGATGGCGCCGTTGCTCAGCCGGTAGTCGGCCTGCACGTCGGCCTCGGTCACGCCGACCGCGCGCAGCAGCGTGGCCACGGCCCAGCCGGTGCGGTCCTTGCCCGCGGCGCAGTGCACGAGCACGGCGCCGTCACCGCGCACGATCGACTCGGCGATGGCGGTGATCGCGGCGTGCGCCTCGGGCAGCGCCGGGAACATCCGATAGACCTCGAGCATATGCCGGAAGGCCGAATCGGGGGTGGCGTGATGCGGGGGCGCCTCGGCCATTCGCGAGTCGAACGGCGTGACGGTCACCCGGACGTTCTCGGGCACCCGGTCGTGGCCGATGTGGTCGATCTCGCGCTCGCCGCGCAGGTCGTGCACGTCGCTGACGCGCAGGTCGCGCAGGGTGGCCAGGCCGACCTCGTCGAGTCCGGTGAGCTGGGCCGAGCGCAACAGCACGCCGGGGCGCACCTTGGCGCCGTCGATGGTGCGCAGTCCGCCCAGGTCGCGGAAATTGAAGGTGCCGGAGATGAAGTACTGGTCGGCAGGCGGCGAGAGAGTCACCGATCCAGGCTATCGGCCCGCCGGGGTCGCGCGGGTGTCGTTCCCGGATCGGGTTGTCCACGGGATGGTGACCGTTTTGTGCCGTTCACCTGTGTGATCGGCCACAGCTGCCGGGTCTCACGTGTACCCGCCAGTACAGTAGACAACGGTCTGCTTTCCGGCCGGGCAGGGCTGGGAGTAACCCCGAGAGAAGGTTTTCGGCGCAGGGCAGGGGGGTACCCCTACGATTCCGTTTGGGTAACAAAACATTCTTTCAGTCTGGAATTCCCCACTGAACCTGTTCTTAAACCCCGAAAACCCTCTACCATTGATGAACGTTGGACCGGGCAGCCTGGGATTTCCAGCGGAGTGCCCGCCATGTTCAGCGAGTCGCGCCGACGAGGGTGCGCGAGTTCTTTTCGCCGAGGGAGTCGTCGTTGAGCGTACGTGGAGACATAGCGGAGGTACGGCTACGGCCGACCATCTGCGAGGCCGTCGAAAAGGCGGCCGCCTCACTGGACCATTCCGGTGTACGCGCGCTGCGGGTGCTGTTGCATGCCGGTGTGAGCGCGTACTGGCCGCTGGTGAAGGCCGCACCGTGCAAGCAGGTCCGTGCGTACGAAGCGACGGTGCAGACGCTGCGGGAGCGCTGGGATACCCAGACCGATTGCCTCGCCGACCCGGCCGCGACGGCGGTGTACCGCGAGATGGACACCGAGGTGGCCGCGTTCCTGCAGCTGTGTGCCGAACGTTCGGGTGCGCAGTGGCTGGAACCGGTGGAGGCCATCGCCGCCTACGCGGTTTCGGTGCTGCAGGGAACCGTGTTGCGCTGGCTCGCCGACTGCAATGACGAGACAATGCTGGTAGTGCTCGACGATCTCGTGAGCAGTCTGGCCACCCGGGCCGCCGAGGTCTAGATACTGGACGTTTGACCAGTTTGGTGGTTGAGTGGGTTTTGTGAGCGCCCCGACACCCTTCGCGCGTCTGCACGCGGCCACCGCCGAGCTCGACCCCCCGCTGGCCGCCCTCGATCTGGCCACGCTGCGCGCGAACGCCGCCGCCCTGGTCCAGCGCGCACGCGGCGTCCCGATCCGGGTCGCCAGCAAATCCGTCCGCTGCCGCGCCGTACTCGAAGAGGTACTCGGCGCCGACCTCACCGCCGCCGGCGGGTTCGCGGGCATCATGTCCTACTCGCTGCCCGAGGCCATCTGGCTGGTCGGTCGCGGCGCGCGCGACGTGCTGCTCGGCTATCCGACCGTCGACCGGGCGGCGCTGGCCGAACTCGCCGCCGACGACACCCTCCGCGACTCGATCACGCTGATGATCGACGATGTCGCCCAGTTGGCACTCATCCGGGCCGCACTCGGCACCGACCGGGTGCGCCCGCGCGTCTGCATCGATGTCGACGCCTCACTGCGGATCGGCCCCGTGCACATGGGTGTGCGGCGCTCACCGATCCGCACCCCCGAGCAGGCCGCCGCGCTGGCGGCCGAAGCACTGCGCCGCGGCTTCGACGTGGTCGGCGTGATGACCTACGAGGCACAGATCGCGGGGCTGCCCGACACGAATGTCGCGGTGCGCCTGATGAAACGGGCGTCGGCGGCCGAAATCACCAAGCGCCGTGGACGCGTACTCGACGCGGTGCGTTCGGTGACCGGCAAGCTGGAGATCGTGAACAGCGGCGGCACCGGTTCCATCGAGGTCAGCATCGCGGACCCGGACGTCACCGAGGTGACCGCGGGCTCGGGGCTCTACGTGCCGACGCTGTTCGACCACTACCGTTCGTTCACGCCGCACCCGGCGCTGTTCTTCGCCACCTCGGTGCTGCGCCGGCCGACGCCGTCGATCGCCACGGTTTTCGCGGGCGGCTATATCGCCTCCGGTCCCACCGGACCGTCGCGGGCGCCGAAGCCGGTGTGGCCCAACGGATTGAAGCTGCTCGGCGCCGAAGGCACCGGCGAGGTGCAGACCCCGCTCGCCGGCGCCGCGGAACTCCGGATCGGCGACCGGGTCTGGTTCCGGCACGCCAAGGCGGGCGAACTCTGCGAACGCTTCGATCGGATCCATCTCGTCGACGCCGACGGCAGCCGCACCACCGTGCCCACCTATCGCGGCGAAGGCACCTGCTTCGGCTGAGGCGTCGCGGCGCTCATCGGGACAAACGCAGGAACCCCGCGAGATCGGGCAGCTCGTCGGGACAGGCGGGCAGATACTCGGTGAGCAGCGGCGAGCGGATGATGATCGCCTTCCACATGGCGCGGCACAGGGCGGCGTGAATCAGGGCCCGGGACAACAGGAACGGCATGCCGTAGGGGGCGTCGGCGGGGCTGGACGTGGCCATCGACAGCAGGACCACCGCGGCTTCCCGGCCGCGGAACCGGTCCGGCGTGCCGACCAGCACATCCTCGATCTTGGCCCGGGCCAGCAACGTTCGGATGCGCCCCACCTGGGCGGCATAGGGCGTGACGACGAAGATGTCGTGCGGGTGCAGCCGCCGGGTGGTCGTGCCGCTGCTCCAGTTCATGGTGAGCAGCGCGCGCACCCGCCGGACCACCTCGCGGGCCTCCTCCGGGGATTCGGTCGCGTTGCCGTGATGCGGTACCAGCACGGTGCTCACCCCAGCCGGTTCGCCGTCGAGTTCCCTTGCGCGGGTCACGGTTTCGTTGGCCCGCAGCCGACCGTCGTAATACAGCCGGGAGATCGGGTCGCAGACGCTCGGATGCATCCGCCAGGTGCGATCGAGGAAGTAGCCGCGCGCCGCGGGCAGCGTGTGCCGCCCCTCGGCGAGCCAGCCGAGCACCGATTCGCCGACCGGCTCCGGATGCGCGCTGTGCGTGACGGGCGGCACGGGGTCGCCGAGCAGCAACAGGTTTCGCGCGCTGACCCCCACCGCGACCGCGTCGGCCAGCGGGAACCGGCCCGCGTCCGCGATCACCAGCAGGTCGAGGCTTTCCCGCGGCACCATGTCCTCGTTGGCGAAATCGGTGGTGGTGCCGCCGAGTACGCAGCCGCTGATGGCGTTGTCCAGGAACCGCGCGTAGCGGCTCGCGTCGATGACCGCCCACTCCGGGCCCACCGACTCGACGTCCTTCTTGGCGACCAACTCCGGCAGGACGCCGCCCCGCACGACCGCGTCGAGCAGGTTCTCCACCGTCGAATGCGACTGCCCGACAACGCCGATCCGCCATTTCTCCTTGGTGACCAGGCGTTCGAGCACCCGGGCCGCGGTGGCGGTCTTACCGGTGCCGGACGGGCCCTGCACCGCCAGGTAGGAGTGGTCCAGCGCGCGCATCGCGGTGGTGATCGCGGCGGCGTGATCGCCGTGCACCTCGGGCAGCGTGGCGCCCGAGCGCAGCCGGGGCGGCCTGCGGGCGAGTAGATCGAAGACGGCGCCGTCCGGGATGTCCGGCAGCGCGACGAGCAACTCCTGTGCCGCGCATTCCACGGCGATCTCGGCATGTTCGTCCCAGGCCGGTAGGCCGGGCGCGATCGCGGTCGGTAGCTCGTCGTACGGTTCGCAGCCGTCCGGTAGCAGCTCCTCCAGCCGCACGGTGTCGTCGAATTCGGCGTCCACCGAACAGCCGAGCACGGTGGCGACGGCGGTGGCCCGGCGTCCGACCGCGGTGACCATGCCTGCCGCGGCGGGCCGGTCGTAGAAGGTGTAGACGGTGGTTCCCGGCGTCAGCACAGTGGCGGGCCCGGGACCGCCGCCATGCCAGCGCGAGCCGATCCGTCCGGTCAGGGTCAGGTAGCGTCGCATGGTCGGGCGGTCCGGGCTGCGATGCCACTTGGTGTCGACGGTGCCCCATTCGGCGATCAAAACCCCCGGGGCGTCGGCCCATTCGTCGACGGGGTGGCTCAGCCGGTCGACATGGGCCCACCACAGTGGCTGGCGTTCGCGGCGGTGATAGCCGAGCGCCGCCGCCATCATGGCGGCCACGTGCCGCGGTTCGTCCTGTGCCGCGGCGTATTCGGCGAGCGCCGCCTCGAACGAGGAGGGCCGCGACGGCGGCATGGGTTCGGTCTCGTCGGGGCCCGGCACCTGGCACCAGGACACCGCCCGCTCCAGCGTCACCGCCTGCGGGTCGATCCGCTGCTCGGCCGCGCGGTCGAGCAGCCAGTCCCGCAAGCGCAGCACGGTCAGGCAATCCCGTTGCGTGGCAGGCGAATGCGCGGCGCCGGGCAGTAGTCGCGCCAGCTTGCTCAGCCGATAGGAGCGTTCCCCGACGATCAGCGCGTTGCGCACGATCGGATACAGATCGACCAGGACGCCGTCGCACAGCAGCTCGTCCACGATCTCTTCCCCGACACCGGAGCTGCCGCTGCAGCGCAGCAGCGCGGTGCGCACCGCCGAGGTGTAGTGGTAGACGTGCATGTCCGGATACATCCGCCGGCGCTGAGTGAGGTAGCCCAGCACCTCTTCCAGCGCTTGGCGCTGCCCGGCCGCTTCGCTGCCCGGTACACCTCCGGCGCCGAACGGCCCGCGGAAACTCAGGTGGACGGTGCCGGGCCCGCCGACCTCCACGGACAACGCGGTACGCACCCCGCCCTCGACCGTGAGCGACAGATCGCCGGGGGAGGGCGGCGGTAGCGCGCCGAGCGCGATCGGGTCGAGCAGGCTGTGCGTCGGCGCGCCGGAATCCTCCCGGCGCAGCTGGATTTCGGCCTGCCGGCGCAGCGCGGTGAAGGTGCGCGGCGAGACGCCACGGACCGTGCTCTCGGTGCCGGCCAGCCGATCGATGGTGTGCACGCCCGCTTCCCGCAGCCTGGCCCGCGTGGTGGTCGCCATGCCCGCGACCAGCAGCAGATCGCGCGCGGCCACCGCGGCCGCGGTGCAGACCGCGCAGCGCCCGCACGCGAGATAACGCGGATCGCCCCACTGCACGGGTAGCAACTCGCTGAGCTTCTCGTCCAGGATGTGGGCCACGCGACGCCGGCGCGCCCGGTACACCGGCACCAGATCGTGCGCCGCGTACGCGGTGTGGTCGGCGCCGAGGTGCAGTCGCAGCAGCGGCCCGGTCAGCGACCCGCTGTGGTCGACGGCGTCGGCGCAGGCGGCGAGTTCGAGTGCGGCGCCGACGCGTTCGGGCCGCCCCGGCGCACTGCCGTGCACGGTGTAGCGCACCCGGTGGTCCGCGCGCACCAGGACATCGCAGGAGCAGTCGAAGCTGCCGTCGAAGAAGGTGGCGCCGGAGATCACCGGCGCGCCGGCGTGCAGGGCCGCGAGGGTTTCCTCGGCGGCGCTGCGCAGTGCGGTGTGAGTGGTTTCGGGACTGCCGGATTCGTGCTGTGGCGGGTGGATCTGCACCATCGCGCTGCCGAAACGGGCGCGAAAGTCGCTGAGCCTGCGGTCCCTGGCCGGATCGGGCTCGCGGCGCGGCGCGGTCGCCGCCGCGTCGATGGTCGCGGAATCGGCCGCGACCGTACCGAGTTCGGTGTCGAGGGCACGCAGCAGCGCGAATTCACAGCGCGCCGCGCGCACGAGATCGACGGCGGAGCAGACGACACGATCACCGAACACGAACAAACGCGGCCCTCCTGTGTCTCTGCGGGACACCCCCACCCGGTCGGCGCCGATGAGCGGCTCGCGCCATTGTCGCTCATCACACGTCGAGTTATCGCGGGACACCCGCTGCCGTTAGCGCTTCATTACGCACCGGACGGCAACACTGTAGCTAGCCGGTCTGACCTCGGCTTACCCTCCCCGGTTCAGGAGCGTGGCTTACGCCGTTCCGGGCGCTTGCCGTTGCCGCCTTCCCGGCGCGGCCCACGCGGAAACGAGCGCTGTCCCGGCGGACCCTGATCGGGCGTGAGCTGAATGAGCACGCCGCTGATCCTGGTGCGCCGCAACGCTTCCAGCGTTTCCGGCGGCAGGTTCGCGGGTAGCTCGACCAGGCTGTGGTCCGGGCGGATGCTGATGTGCCCGAAGTCGCTGCGCCGCAGCCCACCCTCGTTGGCGATGGCGCCGACAATCGCGCCGGGCACCACGCGGTGGCGCTTGCCGACGCTGATCCGATAGGTCGCGAGTTCGGCACCGGTCTGCCGCTGATGCGCGCCGAAACCGGAACGGTCGTCGTCACCTTCGAACCGGCGCGGGCGTTCCCGGCGCTCGCGCACCGGCTCCGGCGGTTCGGGCTGCATCAGGAAGTTGTCGCCGTCGCGGGAGAGCACGGCCAGCGCCGCCGCGATATCGACCAGCGGAATATCGTGCTCGCGTTCGTAATCCTCGATGAGCCTGCGGAACAGCGCGAGGTTCGCCGAGGTCAGGCTCTCGGTGATGTCGTCGCCGAACTTGGCGACGCGCTGGGCGTTGACGTCGTCGACGCTGGGCAGCTGCATCTCTTCGAGCGGATGGCGGGTGGCCCGCTCGATCGACTTGAGCAGGTGCCGTTCGCGCGGGGCGACGAACAGCAACGCCTCGCCGCTGCGCCCGGCCCGGCCGGTACGGCCGATGCGGTGCACGTAGGACTCGGTGTCGTGCGGGATGTCGTAGTTGACCACGTGCGAGATGCGGTCCACGTCGAGGCCGCGCGCGGCGACGTCGGTGGCGACGAGGATGTCCAGCGTGCCCGACTTCAGGTGACCGATGGTGCGCTCGCGCTGGTTCTGCGCGATGTCACCGTTGATCGCGGCCGCGGAAAAGCCCCGGGCGCGCAGCTTTTCGGCGAGCTCCTCGGTGGCCTGCTTGGTGCGCACGAAGATGATCATCGCCTCGAACGACTCGACCTCGAGGATCCGGGTGAGCGCGTCCAGCTTGCGCTGATGCGAGACCTGCACCCAGCGCTGGGTGATGTTGGTGGCGGTCGAGGTCTTCGACTTGACGGTGATCTCGACCGGATCGTTGAGGTACTGCTTGGAGATCTTGCGGATCGCCGCGGGCATGGTGGCGGAGAACAGCGCGACCTGCTTGCCCGCGGGCGTGTCCTTGAGGATGCGTTCGACGTCCTCCTGGAAGCCCATCTTCAGCATCTCGTCGGCCTCGTCGAGCACCAGATACTTCAGCTGCGACAGGTCGAGCGTGCCCTTTTCCAGATGATCGATCACGCGGCCGGGCGTGCCGACCACCACGTGCGCGCCGCGGCGCAGGCCGGACAGCTGGACCCCGTAGGCCTGGCCGCCGTAGATCGGCAGCACGTGCAGCCCCGGGATATGCGTGGCGTAGCGGCCGAACGCCTCGGCCACCTGGATCGCGAGCTCCCGGGTCGGCGCCAGCACCAGCGACTGCGGAAGTTTGCCGGAAGTGTCCAGACCCATCAGGATCGGGATCGCGAATGCCGCGGTCTTGCCGGTGCCGGTCTGCGCGAGGCCGACCACATCGGCGCCCGACAGCAGCGGCGGAATCGTCGCAGCCTGAATCGGCGACGGCGACTCGTAGCCCACATCGGCGATGGCCGCGAGGATGCGGTCATCGATGCCGAGATCGGCGAAAGTCGGGCCGTCGTTGTCCCTGTCGTTGTCGCCAGGAACGCTGTCGACCTGATTGGTACTCATTGACCAGGAGTTTACTGCCTGGTGCTGGTCTGCTCGGCCACCGGCCCAATACGGTGAGACGTATGCAACTGGACAGCGCCGATACGAATCAAGCGACACGGCCGAACCTGCTGGACGTTGCGGTCGTCCAGTTCGCCCCCGGCACCGACCCGGCGGCCAATCTCTCGGCGCTGCGCGAGCACGTGCGCACCGCCCGCGATCGGGGTGCGCGGGTGGTCGTCGCACCGGAATACTCGATGTTTGCCGTCACCCGGCTCGATGAGCGCGTCATCGCCGTCGCCGAACCCCTGACCGGCCCGTTCGTCACCGGACTCGGTGCCATCGCCCGCGAATTCGAGGTGCATCTGGTCGCCGGAACGGTGGAGCAGGTCGCGCCCGGCGGGGACCGGATCCGCAACACACTCGTCGTCCTCGGACCCGACGGAACGCTCGTCACGCAGTACCGGAAGGTGCATCTCTACGACGCCTTCGGCTTCCTCGAATCGGAGGTGGTGGAACCCGGCGCGATCACCGCGCCGGCCACCTTCACTGTGGCGGATGTGACATTCGGCATGCAGACCTGTTTCGACCTGCGTTTCCCGGAAGGCATCCGCCGGGTGGCCACCGCGGGCGCACAGGTCCTGCTGCTGCCCGCGCAATGGATCCCCGGCCCGGCCAAGGTGGACCAGTGGACGACGCTGCTGCGCGCCCGCGCCATCGAGAACACCGTCTACGTGGCCGCCGCCGACCAAGCCGCCCCGCGCGGTGCGGGCGCCTCGATGATCATCGACCCCACCGGCGCGGTACTCACCGAACTCGGCGAGGAGACCGGCGTACTCACCGCGAGCATCGACCTCGCGCGCCTCGCCGAGATCCGCAAGACCAACCCCAGCCTCGACCTGCGCCGCTTCACCATCGCCGACCCCAGTTGAACGAAGCGCGGTTTCCCCGAGCGATTCGCCGCGGGCGGGTCGGTTCGGAGCAGCCGGTCGCGGAGTTGTTCTGTGCGAGGGAGAGTGCCGGATCGGCGGTCTCACGAGTTGTCGGCGAGCTGATGGCCCGGGTGCCATCGCGGAGTGATTCGTGAAGGCAGGTAACACGGGTCGCGGAGTGATTGAGGGGCAATGGTCAGCCGCCTTGTGGCGGGATTCTGCGCGGGAGTTGTGGTCTCGCGGAGCGATCAGGCGTGGGTTGGCGGGGCAGCGGGTCGCGGGGTTTCGTGAAGGGCAGCTGACAGATGGCGCGGGTGTCGTGGGGCGATCGGGCGTGGTGGTTGGCGGGGCAGTGCTGCCTTGGAGTGGTTCCGTGGGGTTGGGTTGCGGGGGATTCGGTGAAGGGTGGTGGTCGGGGGAGGGGTGGGCGTAGCGTTTTGGTGGATGATCTACGCGGATCGGACATCGGCCGGTCGTGCGCTCGGTACTCGTCTGGAGCGGCTGCGCGCGGCCCATCCGCTGCTGCTCGGCCTGCCTCGCGGCGGGGTTCCGGTGGCCGCCGCAGTCCGCGATGTCATCGGCGGCGATCTCGATATCCTGCTGGTCCGCAAGCTCGGGGTGCCGTGGCAGCCGGAGCTGGCGATGGGCGCGATCGGCGAGGACGGCGTGCGGGTGCTCAACGGAGACGTGCTGGCGCACCTGGGGATATCGCCGCAGGAGTTCGCCGAGATCGAAGACCTCGAACGCGCGGAACTGATCCGCCGCCGCACCGTGTGGCGCGGTGACGCGAAACCGCTTCCCCTGGAAGGGCGCAGCGTGATCATCGTCGACGACGGCATGGCCACCGGCGCGACCGTGGTGGTCGCCTGCCGCGTCGCGCGCCTGCACCGCCCGGCCCAACTCGTCGTCGCCGTACCGGTCTCCTCCGCCGAGGCGCTACGCCGGGTAGCCGCCGAAGCCGACCAGGTCTTCTGCCCCCTGGTCCCGCACACCCTGGGCGGCGTAGGCACCGCCTACGAGGACTTCCACCAACTGGACGACACAGAAGTCACCGCCCTCCTCGCCCACCCGGCCGACTAACCGCGCCACTCCACAACCAGCCCACCCGCACGGCCCCGCGCACCTTTTCGCGCGCCGCGCGCGTGTCATTCGGCTGACACGCGCGCGGGGTGACGAAAGGTGCGCGGCGCCGGGGCTGGCGGGGCGTGGGTGGCGCGGGACTGGCGAAAGGTGCGCGGCGGGCGCCGAAACGTGCGGGGCGTGGGCTGGGTTCACCAGCGCTGGGCGTAGGTGGCGGTGCGGGCTGCCGCTTCGACCATGGGGCGGAGTTGGGCGATGAAGGCGTGGGCGGTGACGGGGACGATGTCTACGTCGGTGCCGGTGCGGACGGAGTAGCGGCCGTCGTCGCGGACGTCGATCCAGCAGAGAACGCCGAAGGGGCGCAGTTCGCCGTCCTCGTGCCGGGCGGAGACCACGATCTGGCCGATGCCGTCGCGGGGTTGCCGCAGCAGCCGCCGGATGCGGGTGGGTACCGACGGCCCGGCGACCGGCACGGTGACCAGGTCTCGGCTGTCCTCGCCGACCCGGGCCAGCGGCGCGGTCAGCCGGGGCATGGTGCCGGGGGCGTTTTCCGGCAGCATCGAAACGACCCGGGCGGTAAGGCTTTTCACCGTGCCGACGAACAGCCGGAGATCACCGCCGTGGTCCGGATTCGGCCCGGGCCGCTGCGCGGCGACCACCGCGACATTGCCCGCCGCCGCACCGAGCACCCGCACCGGCCGGTTCTCGGGCGCGTCGGGATCGGCTGCGGCACTGTCGCGTTCGCCGAACACCTCGATCCGCAGTTCCGGCGCGCCGAGCACGCGCAGCGCGGCTTCCAGGTCGGCGTCGAGCGTCTGATCGCACCAGCGGTTCAGCTCGGGTAACTGCGCCGCGCGCTCGTCGGTGTCGCGCGCGGACAGTCGGACGGCCAGGGGGTAGGGCATCCGATCGCCGTCGGTGCGCGCCCAGGCCAGCGCGAACTGGTCCGGGGTCAGCGTCCAGTTCACTCCAGTTCGGTCCACTCCCCGAGCACGGGCGGTGTGGTCGGATCGATCGAGCCGATCAGTTCACCGCCCTCGTCGGAGGGTTCGAGATAGGTGGGCATGTCGTCGAAGTGGAAGTCGTCCTCGTATTCGTCTTCGTCGTCGAAGCGCGCGGCGCGGGCCGTGGACGCGGCGTTCGCGGCCACGCTGGTACCTGGCCGCGGGGTGTCGCCCATGGCGAGCGCGCCGCCCATCAGCCCGCCCATCGCGCCCGCGCCCAAACCGGTGACGGCGTCGCTGCTGCTGTCCTTGCGGCGTTCCTCGCGCTTGCGCTGATCGTCGGCCGGGGCCGCCGCGGCGCTGCCCGGCACGGACGGAACGGAGACCGGCTGAGCCGACGCCACGGTGGTGGCCGTGCTCGGCGCGGCGGCAGGCGGGACCGGCACGCGGGCCGCTGCCGGTGCGGTCGACAGCGCGGCATCGACCCCGGCAGGGACGGTGCCGGCCCGCGCGGGCGCGGCAGCCGGTGCGTCCGCGCTCGCCGGTGCGGCGGCGGCACCCGCCGTGGTGGTCGTTTCGCGCTGCTCGACCGGTTCGGTGACGGTATCCGGTGCCGTGGTCGCGGGGGCCGTCGGCGCCACCCCGGCGCCGAGGCGCGCCGCGACGGCCGGTTCGTCCGGGACCTGCTGCACCGCCGGGGTTTCCACGCTGGTTCCGGCACCGGTCAGCTTGCTCGCCGGCCAGCTGCCCGGCGCGTCCGCCGCGCCGTTGGATTGCTGGTCGAGGAACGCGGGCACGTCGTTTCCGGTGGGGATCAGCACACCGGCGTAGATGTCGTTCATCGCGCGCACGATGTCCTGGCGGCTGTGCTCGGCCGCCTTCTGGTCGGCCGCGTTGGTGGTGGCCTGCGTCGGATCCAGCAGCGCGGCACCGAGATCGGGTGCGCTCGCGGTGGGGGCGACGACGGCCTTGCGTAACGCCTCGGCCGCGTCGCCGGCCTGGCCGAGCCGCTGCGAGACGACCGCGAGCACGTCGGCCAGGTCTTGGCCGGTCTGTTCGAACGCGTACACCGCGTCGGCCGCGTTCTGCGCGCCGCTGCCGCGCCAGCCGTCGGCGATGGCCGCGCGAATCTCGGTGTGCGCCTGGGCGACCGCGTCGGCCAATCCGGCGGCGGCCTGGCCCCACGACTGCTGCCCGCCGGTGAGCACGGCGGGTTTGAGCAGCGCCACCTTGTCGTGGATCTCGCGATGGGTCATCGCGTCGAACATCTCGACGGTCGGCGCGTACGCGGGATCGGTGCGCCGTACGGCGGGATGATCCGGGGTGCGTGGCAATTTACGCATGGGCTGCTCCCGCGTCGATCCGGTCGACGGCCACCGCGAGCGCGTGGTCGGCGCCCTGGTACTTGGTCGCGGCCGCGCGGAAGGTCAGCGCGAGTTCCCTGGCGGCCTCGGCGTATTCCCACAGCCGGGTGAGCGCCCCGTGCGCCTTGTTCTCGAAGCCGCCGCGCAGCGCGTCACCGGAGGCGAAGCCGCCGAACCCCGGCAGCGACGACGCCGCGCTGAGCACCCGCATCTGATCTTCGATCTGATTGGCGAGTTGCTCGTAGCGGCGGGCGCAGTGTTCGTGCACCCCCTCGGCGACGAGCACGCCGTCGATCCACAGTTCCCCCTCGTCGACCGCGCGATGCAGTGCGGCGGCGGTGACGCCCGGCGCGGTGTATCCCGACAGTTCCGGGCGTGCGACGCCGTTGGCGTTCTCGTTCGATGGCACCTCGCGTCCCCCTTCCTCATCTCATGATGCGTGCTCGGTTCACGGGCGTCGCGCCAACCCCGCGACGACACCCCGCATCCAGTCCGCGATGTCGGCAGCGACCCGCGCGTGCACCGGTTCGTGCAGGAGATCGTGCCCAGCGTCGGCGTACGCCCGTAAATCTACCGACTCGTGGCGTCCAGTCCATACCCTTACGGCATCAATCGGCGCCCGCCGATCCTCCTCGCCGTGCACCGCGAGGATCGGAAGTGTGCGCGGCAGTGGGGTTCCGGGCGCGCCGGGACGGCCGCCGCCGAGCGCGCGTTTCGGGGTGCCGGACAGCACCAGACCGGCCAGCGCGTCCAGTGGCACGGCGGGTCGCAGCGGCAGGTCGCGCTCGAGCACGGACCGGCCCGCCGGCTCGCCGGCCGCGTCCGGCACCGCCGCGCCGAGCAGGCCGAGCGCGGTCACCGCGCCGAGCGAATGCCCCAGCAGCAGTGGCGCGGCCGGTGCCGTCGCACGGACGAGATCGAACAGCCGCACCGCGTCCGCGACCAGTTCCGTCAAGGTGCCCGGCGCCTGTGGATCGCCCTCGCTGAGCCCGTGCCCGGCGGTGTCGAGCGCCCACAGGTCGATCTCGGCGGCGCTGAGGGTGCGGGCGAAGCGGTGGTAGTGACCGCTGTGCTGGCCCATACCGGGTAGCAACAGCACCGTGGCGACGCTCCGATCGACCGGCCACCGCCGATAGTGCAGCCGCCCACGCGCGCCGTCGAAATATGGCATATCCAGATCTTGCCAAAGATCGTGCTGCTCAGCGGAGTTCATCAGGTATCGGCGGAGGGCGGGCTAGACTGCCTGCCGATTGTCGTATCGGTGCGGACAGAACCCGAGGTGCTCGTTGCGAAAACTACGTCGTTCAGGTGCGCTGTTGTGGCCCGCGGTGCTGGTCGCGCTGGCCGGTGGCATGCCGGTCGCGGCCGCCGAACCCGATGCCGCGGCGACCCCGATCGCCGCATGTGCGTCCGCGGCCGCCGTGACCGCGGTGCCCGCCGGACTGCCGATGCTGGATTGGTCGGAAAACGTCGGGTACGACACGGCGGGCAACCTGTGGGTGTCCCGGCCGTACCGCAACGTGGTGCAGCGTTATGACCCCACCGGCGCGCTGACCGCGACCGTCCCGGTGGAATTCCCGGGCGCCGTGCGCAGCGGCCCCGACGGGCTGCTCTACGTCGTCTACGGTGACAGCCCGACCAGCCTGGTCCGGCCCGGCGGTCTCGTCCGCTTCGATCCCACGGCCGCCGCGCCGAAGCCGGAGGTGTTCGTCTCGGGCCTGACCACGATGCCGAACGGCGCGGCCTTCGACGCGGAGGGCTACCTGTATGTGGGTGCGTCGATGTCCGGCGTGATCCGCATCCGCCCGGACGGCAGCATCGACACCGCGTGGACCGAGCAGGCGCCCAAGACGAGTGCCAACGGCGTCGTCGTGCACGACCGCACGCTGTATGTGACGTCGAACGGCGGACCGCTGGGCCGGATTCAGCGAGTTCCGATCGACGCCCCCGGCGAGGCGTCCGTGGTGGCCGACCTGTCCTCGCCGCTGCCCGCCATCCCGGATTTCGTGGACGATCTCCTGATCGATCGGGACGGCAACCTGCTGGTGACCACTCTCGGCGGCCAGTTGGTCCGGGTCGTGCCCGGCACCGGCGCCACCTGCGCCGTGCTCAGCGGCGAACCCCTCACCTCGGTGACCGCCATCCCCGGTGCGCCGGGCGAACTGATCGCGGGCACCGAGCGGGGCGCGGTGCTGCGCATCCAGCTGCCGGGCTGATCGGCCTACGCCGGGCGGCGATCCCGCGACCTGCGCAAAGTGGTTGTGTGCGAGCAGGATTCGCAGGGTCAGTCCGGTGCGCCGACCGCGCGGTGAATACGCCGCGCGGCGGCGTGGAGTGCGTGGCGCAGCTCGGGCGAATCGTGGACCTCGAAGTCGACGCCGAGTCCGATCAGGCGGTGGGCCAACCATTCCGGGGCATCGTCGCGCACGCCGTCGAGGCGGCAGCTGTGCTCGTCGAGGGCGATCAGTTCACCGGGGTCGTCGCCGAGCCGGCCCGCGATCCGGTGCAGGGGCGCTCGAACCGTGACCAATAGACGATAAGTCGGTGTGCCCCAATCGGTTCGGCGGCCCGCGACGTAGGCGCCGGGATCGGCGGCGGGCAGCTCCCGGGGAACGCAGCGGGCCGCGGTGGGCAGTGGATTCTCGATGCGGTCCACCCGGTAGACCCGCCAGTCGTCCCGGTCGAGGTCGTATCCGACCAGGTACCAGCGGTGCCGGGCCGGGGCCAATCCGGCCGGCTCGGCGTGCCTGCGGGTTTCCCGTCCCGCGGCATCGCGATACGTGAAACGCACTCGCTCCCGGTTGGTTACGGCGGCCGCCAACGCGGTCAGCACCTCGGGATCGACCGCCGGGCCGGAGTCGGCCGGTGCGGCCAGCGCGGTGCCGAGCACCCGGACGCGACGCCGCAGTTTCGCGGGCAGCACCTGCTCCAATTTGGTCAGCGCGCGCACCGAAGCCTCCTCGATGCCCGCGACCGCGTAACCGGCCGCGGCCCGCAGGCCCACCGCGATGGCGACCGCCTCGTCGTCCTCGATCAGCAAGGGCGGTAGCGCCGATCCTGCGACCAGGCGGTAGCCACCGGTCGCACCCATCGTCGCCTCGACCGGATAGCCGAGTTCGCGCAGCCGGTCGATATCGCGGCGCACCGTGCGATCGGTGACGCCCAAGCGTTCGGCGAGTTCGCTGCCCGGCCAGTCGCGCGGGGTTTGCAGCAGCGACAGCAAACGCAACAGCCGGGCGGGGGTGTCGTTCATGAATTCCAGAATTCCAGATAACTAGGACATAAATGGTCCTAGATGCCTCCTACCGTTGTTTTCGTTCGCACAACAGGCAAGGAGCACCCCCGATGACCGACAACATCGCCGTCCGCCCGTTCCGCATCGAGATCCCGCAGGCCGAGCTCGACGACCTGCGCGACCGGCTGGGCCGGGCCCGCTGGTCGGCGCAGCTGCCCGGCGCGGGCTGGCAGCGCGGCGTGCCCGTCGACTACCTGCGCGAGCTCGCCGAATACTGGCGTACCGAATTCGACTGGCGCGCACAGGAAGCGGCGTTGAACGAGTTTCCGCAGTTCGTCACCGAGATCGACGGTCTCGACGTGCATTTCGTGCACGTGCGCTCGCCCGAGCCGGACGCCGTGCCGCTGATCCTGACCCACGGCTGGCCCAATTCGTTCGTCGAATTCAGCAAGACCATCGACCTGCTCGCCGATCCGCGCAAGCACGGCCTCGATTCGGCGCAGGCGTTCCACGTCGTGGTCCCGTCGGTGCCGGGCTTCGCCTTCTCTGCTGCGCCGGTGGAACTCGGCATGACGCCGCAGCGGGTAGCCGAGATGTGGCTCGTGCTGATGGATCGACTGGGCTATCAGCGGTTCGGCGCGCAGGGCGGCGATCTCGGCGCGTATGTCGCACCGGAACTGGCCATCGCGGCGCCGGACCGGGTGATCGGCGTGCACCTCGACGGCGGCATCGGCATGCCGACCGCGGCCGACGTGCCGACCATGACGCCCGACGAGCGCGCCGAGTGGGAGCTGATGCAGCAGTGGATGACCGGGGTGAATCACCACGAGCTGCTGCACGCGGCGCCGCAGACCTTCGCACACGCGTGGACCGATTCCCCGGTCGGTCTACTGGCCTGGCTGATGCATAAGTTCAACGAGTTCACTCCGCTCGCCGACCTCGCGGAGGACGTCATCGAGCGCGATCACCTGCTGACCAACGTCAGCATCTACTGGTTCACCAACACCGCGGCCAGCTCTTCCTGGCCGATGTACAACGGCCTGGGCGAGAACGGATTCGCTTGGCCCAAGGGGCAGCGGGCGGTACCGACCGGGGTGTACGGCGGCGGGTCGGCGTTGATGCGGCGACTTGCCGAGCGGGACAACGACATCGCACACTGGCCGTCCGGCAACACCGGCAATCACTTTGTGGCGATGGAACTTCCGGAGATGCACACGGCCGACATCCGCGCCTTCTTCGCGAAGCTGCGGTAGGCCAGGATCAGTTGCCCGTGGTCGGCTTGCTGAACTCCCCGTGCACCGAGGTGCCCGCAGGCGGGGCCGGGGTGGTCGGCGCGACGGGCGCGGGGGCCGGTGCCGGGGCGGGCGCGGGTTCCGGCGCCGGGGCGGCGGGCAGCGGCGCGGGTGCGGGCTGCTGCGCGGTGGTCGGTGCGGGCTCGGGCGCCGGGCCCGTCACGGTGCCGTTCGGGCCGGGGGCGACCACACCGGGTGCGTTCGTGTCGGCCGGGTTGGCCGGATGACTCGCCGGCTGCTCCGGCACCATGAACGTGCCGACGGTCGGCGTCATCACGCAGTGCGCGCCCGGGTAGTCGATGATGCCCCACATCGAGGCGATGACGGTGCCGGGGCCGCTGCGCACGGTCTTGGACAGCGAGGGCAGCCCGTACTCGGTCAGGTCATCGAGCGGATCGATGCCGCTGGCGCCGTTGTTGATGTTCACCCAGGCCACGACGAGCCCGGAGGCCAACGGGATGCCGGAGTGCGCGGGGGTGGCGCTGAAGCGCAGCGTGCCCGGCGCGACGTTGAGGTCCTGGCTGTTGCCGGCGCCGTCGGTGCTCGCGGCCGCGATGATCGTGGTGATCGGGCCGAGGCTGCCGCAGCCGAAAGTCGGTGCGGCATAGGCGAACGGGGTGAACGCGCTGGTGATGTGGCGCAGTGCGGCCACGTCGACGAGCTTGGTGTACTGGGTGAGCGCGCCGACTCCGGCCTGCACGGCCGGATCGGGACCCGCGGTCTCGGTGAGGTGGGTGAGTCCGGCGTCGAGCGGCGTCGGTTCGGGCTCGGCGGCGGCGGGGCCGCCGAGGGTGAGCGCGGCGCCGATGCCGAGAGTGGTCACGGCCGCGGCGGCGCGTGTGATGGTCCTGCCGTTCACTCGTACTCCTCGATACCCAAGGCTCAGGGGTCCCCAACCCACGTGCAGCAACGTACCAGTTCGTCGGAAATATCGCCCAGGTAGCACCGCTGTTCACCTGCTCGCGAGGCGCCCGGCGTAACGGGTTGGCGGCAAAGCCGGAGGTGGCCGCGCGTGTCCCGGCGCTGTGATCCACTCGACAGTCGAGTATTACCGAGGGGTAGTTTGGACTCGGACGTACGAGACACAGACGGAGCTGCGTATGAAAATAAGCCTGTCCCCAGACGAGGTCGCCTTCCGCGACGAACTGCGAAACTTCTACCGCACCGAGATCCCCGCCGAAATCCGCGAACGGTTCAAGTACGGGCGCGAGCTGTCCCGCGACGACATCGTCCGCTCGCACAAGATCCTCAACGAGCACGGTCTCGCGGTGCCGAACTGGCCGGTCGAATGGGGTGGCAAGGACTGGACCCCGATGCAGCGCCACCTCTGGCAGGACGAGATGCAGCTCGCCTCGGTGCCGGACCCGCTGACCTTCAACGCGCAGATGGTCGGCCCGGTGATCGCGCACTTCGGTTCGCAGGAGCTCAAGCAGCGCTTCCTGCCCGCCACCGCGGCCCTGGACATCTGGTGGTGCCAAGGCTTCTCCGAACCCGACGCGGGCTCCGACCTGGCCTCGCTGCGCACCACCGCGGTGCGCGACGGCGACTCCTACATCGTGAACGGCCAGAAGATCTGGACCACGCTCGCGCAGTACGCGGACTGGATCTTCTGCCTGGTGCGCACCGATCCGAACGCCCCGAAGAAGCAGGCGGGCATCTCGTTCCTGCTCTTCGACGTGAAGTCGCCCGGCGTCACGATCCGCCCGATCAAGCTGATCGACGGCGGCTACGAGGTGAACGAGGTGTTCTTCGAGAACGTCCGGGTGCCGGCCGATCAGCTGGTCGGCGAGGAGAACATGGGCTGGACCTACGCCAAGTTCCTGCTCGGCAACGAGCGCACCGGCATCACCGGCGTCGGTCGCACCAAGGTGAAGATCGGCGTCGCGAAAGAATATGCGGCGCAGACCAAGTCGGGCAGCGGCACGCTACTGGAGGATCCGCTGTTCGCGGCCAGGGTCGCCGAACTGGAGAACGAGCTGCTCGCCCTGGAACTCACCCAGCTGCGCGTGGTCTCGAATTCCTCGGAGGGCAAGCCGAATCCGGCCTCGTCGGTGCTGAAACTGCGTGGCTCGGAGTTGCAGCAGGCGGCCACCGAACTGCTGCTCGACATCGCGGGCCCGGACGCACTGCCGGTCGACGCGGACGAGATCGCTTCGCCCGGTTGGGCGCAGCGCAGCGGCCCCGGCTATCTGAACTACCGCAAGACAACCATCTACGGAGGCTCCAGCGAGGTGCAGCGCACCATCATCGCCTCCACGATCCTCGGATTGTGAGGCGCCGCCATGGATTTCGATCTCACCGATGAACAGGGCATGCTGCGGGACACGGTCCGCGACCTGCTCGCCCGTAACTACGATCCGGAGACCAGGCTGAAGGTCACCGATACCGAGCTCGGCTGGAGCCGCGAAGTGTGGCGTCAGCTGGCCGAACTCGGTGTGCTCGGACTGAGTTTCACCGAGGAGGACGGCGGCGTCGGGGCCGGTCCGGTGGAGACCATGGTGGTGCTCGAGGAGGTGGGCCGCAGGCTCGCACCGGAGCCGATCCTGGACGCCGTGCTGGTGCCGGGCGGCCTGATCACCCTCGCGGGCAGCGCCGAACAGCGGCAGCGGTTGCTGCCGGAGGTCGCGGCGGGCAACAAGCTGCTCGCCTTCGCCCATGCCGAGCCCGGCGTCCGCTGGCCCGCCACCGAGCTCACCACCTCCGCTGCGGCACAGGGTGATTCGTACACGCTCACCGGCGTCAAGAATCCGGTCGCGCACGGTGACAGTGCGGACGAATTCGTGGTCAGCGCGCTGCTGCCCGGCGGCGAGACCGGGTTGTTCCTGGTCGACGCCGGTGCGACCGGGGTGACCCGCAAGTCCTACCGCACGGTGGACGGTCAGCGGGCCGCGCAGCTCGAGTTCGCCCAGGCGCCCGCCGAACTGCTCGGCACGGGTGACGCGGCCGCGGCGATCCGCACCGTGACCGTGCAGGCGCAGGCGAGCCTGTGCGCGGAATCGGTGGGTGCGATGGAAGAGGCGTTACGGCTTACCACCGATTACCTCAAGCAGCGCAAGCAGTTCGGGGTCACGCTGTCGAAGTTCCAGACGCTCACCCAGCGCGCGGCGAACATGTACGTCTCGCTGGAGCTCGCCCGCAGCATCAGCCTCTACGCCACCGCCGCGCTCGCGGACGGACAGAGCGATCCGCACGTGGCGTCGCGGGCAAGGCTGCAGGTGAGCCGCTCGGCGCGGCATATCGGCCAGGAGGCCATCCAGATGCACGGTGGTATCGGCGTCACCGCCGAATACCCGGTGGGCCACTACGTCGCCCGGCTGACCGCGATCGAACGCACGCTCGGCGGCGCGCTGGAGCACCTGCGGGTGCTGAGCGACAAGGTCGGCGAGTACTCGCAGCCGGAGCTGTGAACCCGTGCGGTGGTGCGTGATTCACGCACCACCGCACGAGGTGGCTCACTCGCCGTCGGGCAGGCCGGTCGATTCGTCGTGTGAATGTTCGGACGACGGATTGCCGCTCGGGCGCGGCCGGGTGGTCGTCGGCTCCGGCTCTTCCGTCGTCGTGGTCGCCCGGGGGCTGGTCGTGGTGGCCGGCCTGGTCGGACGGGTGGTGGGGGTTTCGGACGGTTCCTCGGCCGAGCTGGTGCTCGACGCGCCTTCGCGGGCGGGGTGGCTCGGATCCTCCGGGGTGGGTTCGCCGGTGGTCGTGGTGGCGAATCCGGTGAACGGCGTCGCGTGCGGGGCCTGATACGGGGCGATCTGCCAGGTCGGCGAGGGCGGGATCGAGATCTTCGGCGCGGTTACGCTCGGGCCTTCGTGCTGCGCGGCGGCCGCGACCACATTGGGATCCGACTGCAACGGCGGCGGCGCGACATAGGTGTCCTGCTTGCCGACTCCGCAGGCGCCGATGAGGACGAGTCCGAGAGAAACCGCTCCTACGGCAATCGCCGGACCTGCGATCTTGGTCCTGCTGCGCTCCATCGGTGACACTCCTGATGCGGTTCGAGTGGGCATCACCTTACTCGAGCGGGAACGGCCCGGCCAGGCGAAGCGGTCGCTGACGATGCGCCGGCGGGGCGCGTGTAAACGGTCCTCATTCAGATATCGAAATGGTCACTTCGGCGTGTCGTGGGCACGTGTCGCTGTCCTGTGGCCCGCTGTGGTCGTAGCGTGTGAGCAAAGTTACGCGTGAGACGCCTGTACCCAGATGAGAGAAGCGTTGTGTTGATGAACGCGGCATTGGTTCTCTGATCGGCGTCATCGAGGAGTAGATGATGGGAGCTTACTCGACAACGTCGCAGCGGGAGTCGTCCGCAGCCGCCAAGGATGCGGTGTCGGCTACTCCGCAGCATCTCGTGTCGGACAAGCCAGCGCGCTCGCTGTCCACGATTGTTTCGCGGGCGGTCGCCTGGTTCATCTTCGTCGGCGGACTCGTCGGGGCAGCCCTCGGCATCGCCGGCCTACACGTCGAAATCACCGTCGCCGGATTGATTCTCGCGTGCACCGCAGGGTTGGTCCTGCTCAAACTCCGTGCCGGCGGCGGCGACCCCGAATCGGTGGTCGCGGAACCGGTTGCCGCCGAAGGCGACTGACACCCGCGCCGACGCGACCCGGCCGTCGGGCGACCGGACGGTCGGTCGCCGGGCGGTAACTTGCTGGTCACCGAAAAATATGGGCGCCCAACGCTTTAGGCGCCTACCGTGGTGATCTATGCGGATCGAGATCACCACGGACGCGGCCGAGTTCCGCGCGCGCACCGAATCGTTCCTGCTCCGTGATCCCCTGCGGCACACCGTGATCACGTCGAGCGTCGCCGGCCATATCGCCGGTCTCGTGTCCGGCACGAGCACGCCGAGATTCCTTTCCTTACACGCCGAGGACGGCGCCGTGGCCGGGGTGGCCATGCGAGTCCAGGACCGCGACGTCTATCTGGGCGAACTGCCGCACAAGGGCGCGGGCGAGGTGGCCGACGCGCTGGCCGAGGTCGAGCCGGAAGCCGCGGGTGTGGAAGGTCTCGTCGGCGACGCGACCGAGTTCGCCGAGCGCTGGAGCGCCCGCTTCGACATCGGTTTCCACGAGTCCTATCGCGCACGGCTCTATCGGCTCGGGGTGTTGCGGGTGCCCGACGTGCCGGGGGCACTGCGCCGGGCCACCGAATCCGATACCGAGTTGTGCCTGGAATGGTCCGAGGCGATGTACGCCGACGGGGGGATGACCTGGTTGCCCACCGAATCCGACACCATCCGCCGTCGCGTCGGGGCGGGACAGCTCTGGTTCTGGGAACGTGACGGACAACCGGTAAGTCTTGCCGCCCATCAGATTCCGGTGTACAAGTGGTCGCGCATCGGCCTGGTCTACACGCCGTCCGCGCTACGCGGTCGCGGCTACGCGAGCGCCGTCACCGCGGGCCTCGCGCAAGACCTGCGCTCGGACGGACTCGATGTATGCCTGTTCGCCGACGTCGCCAACCGCACCGCGGGCAAGATCTACCAGGCGATCGGCTTCCATCCCACCCACGAATTCGTGCATCACACCTTCGGCTGAAGCAGGCTCAGGTCAACGGCGCGCGCGTCCACCAGTCCATGAATTCGGCGTCGGTGGCGATGAAACCGGCGCAGTACATCAGCATCGAGGCGCGCTGCGGGTCCGCGGCGAAATCCGTGACCATGCGCGGACGTTTGCTGCTGCTGTGCGGCAACGTGTAATTGGTGAACTCGCGGCCGTGATTGACGCCCGTGCTGCGCTCGTTCGCGGGCAGTCCGTCGAGCGCGGCGCGGGCCTCGGCCGGCGAGGCATACAGAAAGAAGGAGAAGATGGCTTTGTTCGGGCCGCCGAAGCAGCGCCACTTCACCAGCCAGTTGCCCAGCGGCGGGTCCTCGTCGTCCGCGGGCTCGGCGGCGGGATCCGAGGCGAAGCAACCCGCCTTGTTGTAGCCGGTTCCGGAATGCACCAGCTGCGTGGCGGTGGTTTTGGGCAGCATGCCGGGGAAGGCGTCACTGAGCGTCGAGGCGTACGCGCCGATCGCCGCTCGGTCGGTGGTGGGCGACGGGGTGGTGCTCGGCCGGGTCGGGGGCGCAGACGGTTTCGTCGTCGATGTGCTGTCCGCCGGGGAAACCGTGGTGGGGGCCGCGGTGCCGGGTGATCCGTTGTCGCGCAGCGCAACCACGGTGATCGTGGCGATCAAGCCGAGCGCGAGGAGCAGGCCGAGGCCCATCCCGAGCGACCGCGAACGGCGGGCCGGGGTCGCGGCGTGGTTGCCTATCGGCTGACGGGGTTGTGCGTGCGGCTGGTGCTGTGCGTGCGCCTGCGGCTGGTGCTGCGGGTATGGCTGCGCCTGCGCCGGGTGCTGTGGGTGTGGCTGGTGGTGCTGCGCCGGGGTCTGCGGTTGAGGACGCGAGAACGGTTGCGGCTGTGGGCGGTTCGGTGAGGGCTGGATCAATGCGTGCCCAGCGGCCGTGGCGAACGCGGTGCACGAGCCGAACCGATCCTCGGCGCGCTTGGCCATCGCCTGCGCCAGCACCGCGTCCAACGCCGATGGCAGACCGGGACGGAACCGGCTGACCGGCGGCGGTGGCGCCTGCAAGTGCCCCTGGATCACCGCGACCGGATTGGTGGCGTCGAACGGCACGGTGCCGGTCAGCAGCCGAAACAGCGTGCAGGCCAGTGAGTACTGGTCCGAACGATGATCGAGCAGCGCACCGGACAGCTGCTCGGGCGAGGCGTAAGCCAGTGTGGCGGTGAAGGTTCCGGTCTGGGTGAGCCGCCCGGTGTCGTCGCGGAAGCGCGCGATGCCGAAATCGGTGAGGAATACCCGGTCCAGCGCGTCGCCGGTGCCCTCCAGCAAGATGTTGGCGGGCTTCACATCTCGGTGCAACACACCACGGCTGTGCGCGAAGTCGAGCGCCTTCGCCGTCTCGGCGATGATCTGTACCGCACGCTCCGGCGCCAGCGTGGCGGCGTCCACCGCGGCGGCGTCGGTGCCGTCGATGTACTGCATCGAGATCCACAGCTGCTCGTCCTCGACGCCGCGGTCGAAGACGGTGACGATGTTCGGATGGTCCAGCCGGGCGACCAGATCCGCCTCCCGCTCGAAACGGGTTCGGATCTCCTTGTCGTGGAACACCTCCGGGTTCAGCACCTTCATCGCAATCAAACGCGGCAGGCGGGGATGGCGGGCCAGGTACACCGATCCCATGCCGCCCCGGCCGAGCAGGCGTTCGATGGTGTACCCGGCGAAGGTTTCTAGCATCGCGTAGCGATCCGATCAGGGGTGGTGGTCGGGCGACGGGTGAGCCCGATGCGCAGCATGGTTCAGTTCAGCGGTGCCGAGCGCCACCAGCGCAAGACCTCGTCGATGGTTCCGGAGCCATCGGTGAACATCAGGTACTGCGCGCGATCCGGGTCGCCGGTGAAGGCCGTGACGATCTTGGGGCCGCTCTCGTCGAATTTGTAGTTGGTATAGGACTGTCCACCGTTGGAGTCCATCGCCTTGGTGTTCGAGGGCAGCTTCGAGATCACCGCCTGCGCGTCGGCCGCGGACTTGTAGATATAGATCCGGTAGAGCGGATCGGAGTTGGTGCCGCCGCCGTAGCAGCGCCACTGCCAGGCCCATGCGCCGAAGTCCGGATCGCCCGCGCCCGGTGACGGGGTGTAGCTGGTGTCGGTCTCCCAGCATTTCGCGCCGTTGTAGCCGACCTCTTCGGTCGTGGACGCGGGGACCATGCGCGGGAACTCGGCGCTGATCGACTCCGCCGTCGCGTCGACGACGGTGCCGGGTTTCGTCGCGCTGGTCGTCGTGGTACCCGCGGTGGAACCGTCGTCGGTGACCGCCCCGATGATGCCGAGTACCACCAGGATCAGCACCACCACACCCACACTGATACCGATGATCAGGCCGGCGTTGGACTTCTTGCGCGGTGGGCCCGCGGGCGGGCGCGCGGCGATCCCCATCGGCGGTCCGGGCGGCGGGGCGAAGTTGTATCCCGGCTGCGGGCCCTGATGCTGCGGGCCCTGATACGGCGCGGTCGGTTGCGGATTGTGCCCCGTGCCCTGATATGGCGCGGTGGGTTGCGGGTTGGGCCCGGTGCCCTGCGGCCGGTCCGCCAGCGTGTGCGGCGGCGGTGTCGGGAAGGACTGGCCCGCAAGATGATTCGGGCCGCTGGTCTGCGGGGCGTGCGCGTGCTGATAGGGCTGGCCGGTCACCGGGATCGGCGGTGCGGTCGACGGGCGCGGGCCGGTCACCGGGATCGGTGGGGCGGTGTACGGGCGCGGTCCGCCGGCCAGCGGCATGGACGGCGCGCTCGGCGCGTTGAGTGCCTGCTTGGCGGCGGCCGCGAAATCGGCGCAGGTGGGGAACCGGTCGTCCGGGCGCTTGGCCATCGCCTTGGCCAGCACGCCGTCCAGGGCATACGGCAGGCCCTGCCGATGGGTGCTCAAAGCGGGTGCCGTGCCTTGCAGATGCCCCTGGATGACGGCCGCCGGATTGGTCGCTGCGAACGGGCCCGACCCGGTGAACAGCCAGAACAGCGAGCATGCCAGCGAATACTGATCGGAGCGGTGATCCAGCGCCGCCCCGGTGAGCTGTTCGGGCGAGGCGTAGGCCAGCGTGGCGGTGAAGGTGCCGGTCTGCGTCAGGTGGCCGGTGTCGTCACGGAACCGGGCGATGCCGAAGTCGGTGAGATAGACGCGTTCGCCGCGGCCGCTGCCGGAGCGGGCCAGCAGGATGTTCGCGGGTTTCACATCGCGGTGCAGGACGCCGATGCCGTGCGCATAATCCAGCGCGTCGGCGGTTTCCTTGATGATCTGCACGGCGCGCTGCGGCGGCAGGGCCTGCGGTTGCACCGACGCGGCGTCGATGCCGTCGATGAACTGCATCGAGATCCACAGCTGCTCGTCCTCGAGGCCGCGGTCGTACACCGTGACGATGTTCGGGTGATCGAGCTGGGCGACCAGATCCGCCTCCCGTTCGAACCGCGCCCGCACCTCCTTGTCGAAGAACATCTCCCGGTTCAGCAACTTCAACGCGGTCATCCGCGGTAGCCGAGGGTGTTTCGCCAGGTAGACCGAACCCATGCCACCGCGACCCAGTTGCCGCTCGATGACATAGCCGGCGAAAACGTCACCGCTGGCCAGCATGTCTGCTCCACTTCCCGCCGCGCGCCGGGACCCACCGGCGAACAGGCGTACAGCATAAGTACGCGCGATCAGGCACTGGCCGGACCACGGAAAACATCGAAACCATAGCAGTTGTCGCAGGACCGTCGGCTTTGCGGCGAAAGCCGGTCGGCACCAGCGATATTCGATAGCTGATCGCTATCGGCGGTGGCCGCGATTCCGGCGGCGGAGCCTGGGTGCGGCCCACCGAACCGGGCCGCCGCGGCAGGTCGGGCAGCTCGATCGTCCCGCGCCGGACCGACCGTCGCGGCGCCGGAAACCGCTGCGGGGGAACAGATCTCGGTACCTGCGGCGCACCCGCCCTCGACGCGCTGTTCCCGGACGGCGGCTGCTCGCCTGATGCGCGATCGGATCGTTCCCCGGCCGTCCCGGCGATCGGTGTCGTCGCCGGAGGTCGCGGCGGCGACGGGGGACTCGGCGGCGACTGTGGGTGTCGCTCCGGCGCGCGCGGAGGGAAGGCCGCGGGCGTCGCCGGCCCGTTCGGTGGCGCGCCGGCGGTCCGGTCCGAGTGCATCGGCTGCTGCCGGGTGGGCGCGATGTGCTGCGGGTGTAGAGGAGACGACCATGCTGCGGCGTGCGGGGGTGCCGCGTGGGCCGGGGTCCGTTGTGCGGGTAGGGCGGCTGGCGGCGCGGCGCGGCGGTGAGGGCGTGCTTGGCCGCGGCGGCGAACTCGGCGCAGCTCGGGTAGCGGTCGGCGGGGTGTTTGGCGAGGGCGCGGGCGAGTACGCGGTCGAGGGCGGGCGGCAGGCCGGGGCGGACGCGGCTCAGCGTCGGCACCGGGGCGTGCAAGTGGCTGTTCACGACCGCGGCCGGGTTGGTGCCGGGATAGGGCGGTGCGCCGGTGAGCATCCAGAACAGCGTGCACGCGAGCGAATATTGATCGGCGCGGTCGTCGAGCGGCCTGCCGATCAACTGTTCCGGCGCACCGAACGCCAGCGTCGCAGTGATCGAACCCGACGAGCCCAGCGTGGTGTCACTGCCGCGGACGCTCGCGATCCCGAAATCGGTGAGCAGCACCCGTTCGGGCTGTCCGATCGGCGCCTTGGCCAGCAGGATGTTGGCCGGTTTCACGTCGCGGTGCAGCACCCGATTGGCGTGCGCGAAATCCAGCGCGTTCGCGGTGTCGGCGACGATCTGCACGGCGCGTCCCGGGTCGAGCACGTTCACGTCGGCGCACGAGGCGTCCGCGCCCGGCACGTACTGCATGGAGATCCACAGCTGCTCATCCTGCGCCCCGCGGTCGAATACCGTGACGATGTTCGGGTGATCGAGTCCGGCCGCGAGGTCGGCTTCGCGCTCGAACCGCCGCCGGATCTCCAACTCGGTGTACAGCTCGCGTTTCAATAGCTTGAGGGCGGTCAGCCGAGGTAGCCGCGGATGCTGTGCCAGGTAGACGGTGCCCATACCGCCTTGGCCGAGGACACGTCTGATGACATAGCCGGCGAAGACTTCGCCAGTCTGCAACACGGGTGTGCACCCCCTGGTCGGGTCGAGCGCGCGGATACTACCGATGTATCTCGCCGGGGCTCTGTGATGCAACAGACCGGTCTGCGCATCCTTGGATTGCTGTCGGGGGTGGTCGTTAAGCTGGCCCCTATGCGCATTGGAGCACACGTCCGGCTCGACAGCGACCCGATCGGCTTCGGTGAGAAACTCGGCGCCGATGTCATCCAGATGTTCGTCGTCGATCCGCAGAGCTGGGACAAGCCCACACCACACCCACGCACCGAAGAGATCGTGGCCAGCCCGATCGACGTGGTGGTGCACTCGTCCTATCAGATCAATGTGGCGAGCCTGAACAACCGGCTACGCATGCCGTCGCGCAACGCTGTCGCCCAGCAGGCCAAAGCCGCCGCCGATCTCGGCGCCCTCGGTCTCGTCGTGCACGGTGGGCACGTGCGCTCCGATGCCGAACTCGACACCGGTATCGACAACTGGCGCAAGCTGTTCGAACGCCAGCAGGACAAGGGCGGCTTCGCCGTGCCGATCCTGATCGAGAACACCGCGGGCGGCAATCACGCCATGGCACGGCATTTCGATTCGATCGCCCGATTGTGGGACGCCGTCGGCGATTACGGCGCCGGGTTCTGCCTGGACACCTGTCACGCCTGGGCCGGCGGCGAAGACCTCGTCGGCATCGTCGAACGGATCAAGGCGATCACCGGCCGCATCGACCTGGTGCACCTCAATTCCTCCCGCGACGAATTCAACTCCGGCGCCGACCGGCACGCCAACTTCGCCGACGGCACCATCGACCCGCAACTCCTCGCCGAAGTCTGCAAAACCGCCGACGCCCCGATCATTCTGGAAACCCCGGGCGACGGCGTAGCCGAAGATTTGGTCTACCTGCGCGAACACGTGGGGTAGTTTCCGGCTTCCCGCTGCCTGCGGTTGAGGTGAGTGTGCGCTGATACGCGGTGAGGCTTGCGCCCCAACCGGTTTCGTGGCGAGCGCCGTCGTGGTGCGCGAGTCCGACGCCGATAAGGGTGCGTCGGATGGGCCGCCCTGCGCCCTCGAGTTCCGCATCGCGCGGCCGATGGGCTCGCGCACGGGTTCTGAGTTCTCGCACGGGTTCTGAGTTCTCGCACTCGCTGTGGGGTGGCGTAGGGGGTGCGGGAGCGTGGAAGGGGTGCGGGATTTGAGGGGTGGGCGTGTTGTTCTTGGGCGTGGCGTGGCGCGTGCTCGGGTTGCTCCGACTGCATGAGTGTGGCGTTGGAGCGGGCGGAGGAGTGCCGTCTTTTGTGCACGGGTGGTGGGGTGTTTGGTTGCCGCACGGGTTGCGGGGGCGCGGAAGGGGTGCGGGAGTTGAGGTGTGGGCGTGTTGTTCTTGGGCCGTCGCATCGCGTCGCATCGCGTCGCATCGCGGAGTAGTGAGTAGCTCCGGCCGCAGGAATGCGGTGCTGGAGCGGGGGCGGGGCGCCGCTTTGTCTACGGGGTGGTGGGTGTTTGGTTGCCGCACGGGTTTTGGGTTCTCGCACTCGCTGCGGCGTGGCATAAGGGGTGCGGGGCGCAGAAAGGGTGCGGGGCAGGGGGAGGTACTGAGTTGGTGTGTGTCGGAGGCGTTGGGGGTGGTGGGTTGGGATCAGGGCGACGGAAAGGGTGGTTGGGGGAGCGAGTGGGTGGTGGGCTGATTTCTATGACGGTTGCCTCTGCCCATTCCACTGTCGCGGTGACGAAACTCGGCGCACATATCGGCGCTCAGGTCGACAATGTCCGGCTCGGGGGTGACCTCGATGCGACGACCGTCGCGGCGATCCGGCGAGCGCTGTTGGCGCACAAGGTGATCTTCTTCCGCGGACAAGACCACCTGGACGAGGACGGGCAGTACGAGTTCGCGCGACTGCTCGGCAGCCCGACGACGCCGCACCCCACGGTCACCTCGCATGGCGTCAAGAGTCTGGCGATCGACTCGGAACACGGTCGCGCGAACAGCTGGCACACCGACGTGACGTTTGTCGACCGCATCCCGAAGGCGTCGATCCTGCGGGCGGTGCACCTGCCGACCTACGGCGGGTCGACCACGTGGGCGTCGACTGTCGCGGCCTACGACTCGCTGCCGGCGCCATTGCAGCGGCTCGCGGAGAGCCTGCGCGCGGTGCACACGAATGTCTACGACTACGCGGCCCGCAATGTGGAACCCCTGCGCCCGAACACCCAGGCGTACCGCGCCGAGTTCGAATCCAGCTACTACGAGACCGAACACCCGGTGGTCCGGGTACATCCGGAGACCGGTGAGCGCGCCTTGCTGCTCGGTCATTTCGTCAAGCATTTCGTCGGTCTGTCCACCGGCGAATCACAGGCCCTGTTCCGCCTCTTCCAGGATCGTGTCACGCGCCTGGAGAACACCGCGCGCTGGAACTGGGCGCCCGGCGACGTCGCGATCTGGGACAACCGCGCCACCCAGCACTACGCCATCGACGACTACGACGACCAGCCCCGCAAACTCACCCGCATCACTCTCGCCGGCGACATCCCGGTAGCCGTGGACGGCACCCCTAGCAAGGTTGTCGCCGGCAATGCCGAGCACTACTCCGTCATCGACCGCCCCACCCGCCTTGCCTCCTGATCGGCCCCGCCCGCACCCCCGTGGGAGTCGCCCACCCCAGATGACTCCCCGCAGACCTTGACCGTCGCAGACTCGGAACGTCGCGGTCCCTGATCGTCGCGGACTCGGGTCGTCGCGGCCCTTGACCGTCGCGGACCCTGACCGTCGCAGACCCTGAACGACGCGGACCTCGACCGCCGCACACCTCGACCGTCGCGGACCTGGGCGGCTGCGGACCCGGGCGGCTGCGGAGCTGGAACGCAGTGGTCCGGGGTGGTGGCCGAGCCGTCGACCACGACTTCGCCGACGGCCGGATCGGTCCGCGGACTCGCGCTCGGACCGGCTGGTTGTCGAGCACTCCCGTCGGCTACCGTTCGCGCTCGGGGTGAGACATCACTGGAACACTTACCCCTAGGCGATGGCGACGGGCCTACGGCGGGCTGAGCGGTGTCGTAGGGGACCTTCATACTGGTGCGATGAGTATTCGGCCGTTGGATGGGGTTCGCGTCCTGGAGCTGGGCAATTACATTGCCGCGCCGACCGCCGGGCGGATCCTCGGCGATTTCGGCGCCGAGGTGATCAAGGTGGAACGGCCGAAGGCCGGGGACGAGTTGCGGAACTGGCGGCTCTACGGCGGCGACACCTCGATGCTGTACCGCACGGTGAACCGGAACAAGAAGTCGATCACGCTGGATCTGCGCAGCGAGGCCGGGCGCAACGTGGTGCTGGAGCTGCTGCGCCGCTCCGATGTGCTGCTGGAGAATTTCCGTCCCGGCATGTTGGAGAAGTGGGGGCTCGGCCCGGAGGTGCTCGACCGGATCAACCCGAACCTGGTGATCACCAGGATCTCCGGCTACGGGCAGACCGGCCCGCACGCGTCCCGTCCCGGTTTCGCCGCGGTCGCCGAGGCGGTCGGCGGATTACGCGAGCTGATGGGGGAACCGGGTCGGCCGCCGGTGCGCACGGGCGTTTCCATCGGCGACTCGATCGCGGGCGTGTACGCCGCGTTCGGCACGGTGATGGCGCTGTTCCAGCGGGAACGGGTGCGATCGGCGGCCGCGCCGATCCCGTTGCGGGAGCGGATCATCGACGTGGCGTTGAACGAAACGATCCTGTCGATGATGGAATCGCTGGTCCCCGACTATCTGGCGTACGGTATCCAGCGTGAGCGCGTGGGCGGTCTGGTGGAGGGCATCGCGCCGAGCAACGCCTACCCGTGCAGCGACGGCGTCAGCATCATCATCGGCGGCAACGGTGACGCCATCTTCCAGCGCTACATGCAGGTGATCGACAGACCGGACCTGGCGGCCGACCCGGAACTCCAGGACAACGCGGGCCGCTGGCGGCACCATGAACGGCTCGACGCCGCGATTTCCGCCTGGACCAGTCGGCACACGCGCGCCGACGCGCTGAAATCGCTGGAGGCCGCGGGTATTCCGTGCGGCCCGATCTATACCGCGGCGGATATCGTCGCCGACGAACAATACAAGGCTCGCAACATGATTCAGCCCTTTTCGGTGGATGTCGGTGCGCCGGAACCGAAGACGGTCGGGTTCACCGGCATCGTCCCGGTGATCGGCGAGCAATCGCTGCCCATCCGCAATGTCGGTCCCGACCTCGGCGAGCACACCCGCGAGGTGCTGTCCGGGCTGCTCGGCATGAGTGACGCCGAGATCGACGCCCTGGAGGCCTCATGAGGAAGGGTCGCAGGCGTCCGCCGGGGCGCGGTCCCGGTGATCTGCGTTCGCCGGGTTTCACCCGGCCGACGGTGCATCCGAATCCGGCGGGCGGGCACGAAAAGCCTTGGGGCGGCGTGATGTGCGCGCCGCGGCAGGAACGAGACGAGCGATGACCGCCGCGGTGCTGCGGGACGTCACGTTGCGCGACGGCCTGCAGCTCACCGGCAAGGTGCTGCCGGTGCAGCGCAAGGTGGAGGTGGTCCGGCGGCTGCTCGCGCTCGGCGTGCCGGAACTGGAGATCGGCTCCATGGCGCGCCCCGATCTGGTGCCGCCCATGGCGAACACCATGGAGTTGGTGGCCGCGCTGACTCCTGAAGAGCTGCAACGCTGTTGGGTGTGGGTGGCGACGCCGCGGCACGTGGCGAAGGCGGCCGCGGCGGGGGTGCGCAACTTCCAGTACTGCTTCTCGGTCTCGGACGCGCACAACAAAGCCAATATCGGCCGCACCACCGAGGACAGTGTCGCGGCCATGCCGGACGCGGTGCGCCTCGCCGAATCGGTCGGCGGCTCGATCCAGCTCTGCCTGGCGACCAGCTTCACCTGCCCGTTCGACGGCCCGGTCGATCCCGCGCGGGTGCTCGCCATCGCCGCCGATCCGCGCACGGCCGGCGCCGCGGATATCGTGATCGCCGATACGCTCGGGCAGGCCGGTCCGGCGGAGGTGGACGCGTTGATTTCCGCGGTGCGCACGCGAACCCCGCAGCGCCGCATCGTCTTCCACGGTCACGACACCTGGGGGATGGGTGTCGCGAATACGTTGGCCGCGGTGCGCGCGGGCGCGACTATGGTCGACGGTTCGCTCGGCGGCCTGGGTGGCTGCCCATTTGCTCCGGGCGCGAGCGGCAATACCTCCACCGAGGATATTCTCTTCGCCACCCGTCCCGAATGGTTCACTCCGCCGACGCTCGCGGGCTTGGTGGAATTGGCCGGGGGATTGTTGAGCGAACTCGGCGAGCCGAATCGATCCCGCACCGCCGAAGGCGCGCGTTCCAAAGCCGAGGCTTTCGCCTGGGTGATCCCGCACTCCGGGTAGGCACGAGGTCAGTGGCTTATCGACGCGTATGCCGGAAATAGTTGACGATGCTCGCACAGCGAGCCTTTCATCCCGACTGAGGTTTAAGTCCGCTGCGCCCACGGTATTCGGGTGCGGACAACTGCCCGCAATGCCTCGGACTCATCGAGCGTCTCGTTACGCGCGGGCCTTGTGACCCATGTCTCGAGTTAGCGGAAAATTTGCGGCCGTAGATATCGAATGACCCGCAGGCCAACGCTCGGTGAACGTACGGGCGGCCGGCGTGCCGCAGCCCGCCGCTTGAGTCGACTTTCCCGAGTAAGCATCTGATTGCATTGCAACCCTTCAGTTAACAGCAACCTGGGCAACTGTCCAGCTAGGACATATTTCCGCCCCGCACGCGTGATATTTCTAGCGGGTCGACAGCGAAGGACGTGTCGATCACCTATGAAGGGGAAGTTCTTGAAGAAGATCCGTACGTTCGGGCTCCTGTGTGTCACCGCGGCCTCCATCGTGCTGGCCGGCTCGGGTCTGGCCTCGGCTGAGGTCGCCGATATCCAGGGCGCCGGCACCACCACGCCGCCCGCCTCCTCCGGTTCGGGGACCGGTTCCGCGGCGCTGGTCGAGGGCCTCGCCAAGCTGCTGGCCACCGGCAGCGCGGGCGGCCCGTACTGCCCCGGCGGCGCAGGCTGCCCGAAGCCGTAGTCAGACGGCTGAACCGATCCGGCCCCCGAGAGTTCTCGGGGGCCGGATTCTTTTCTCGGCACGCACCGACCGAAATTCGGTCGCGGTCGAGAACCTCCGGCCTTATCGTTTTCGGCATGTTCAGCTACGCCATCGCCGCATCGTCCGCAGTCGCGGGCGCGATGGCTGCTGTCCTGGCGGCGTCGGCACTGGTGGCCGCGCAGCTCGACGGCGCGCGAAGCTGACCTTCCCCGGGATGTCCCGGGACCTCGGACGGGGAAGGTCGCCCCGCCGCAGAGGTCCCGCTCGGCACCGTCGGGCACATTCGTTCGTGCCCGCCAGGGAAACCAGGAAAGAACATGTCCAAGAAGGCTTATGTCCGCACCAAGCCGCATCTCAACATCGGCACCATGGGCCATGTCGACCACGGCAAGACCACCCTCACCGCGGCGATCACCAAGGTGCTCGCCGAGCGCGGCGGCGGCAGCTTCGTGCCGTTCGACCGGATCGACCGGGCGCCCGAGGAGGCGCAGCGCGGCATCACCATCAATATCGCGCACGTCGAATACGAGACGGCGACAAGGCATTACGCGCATATCGACATGCCGGGACATGCCGACTTCGTGAAGAACATGATCACGGGCGCGTCCCAGCTGGATGGTGCGATCCTGGTGGTCTCCGCGCTGGACGGCGTGATGCCGCAGACCGCCGAGCACGTGCTGCTGGCCCGGCAGGTCGGCGTCGAGCACGTGGTCGTCGCGCTGAACAAGGCCGACGCGGGTGACCCCGAACTGCTCGACCTGATCGAGTTGGAGGTCCGTGAATTGCTCACGGCCCAGGGCTATCCGGGCGCCGAGGTGCCGGTCGTGCGGGTGTCGGGGCTGCGGGCGCTGAACGGCGACGAGCGGTGGACCGCGGCGCTGGTCGAACTGCTGGACGCGATCGACACGTATGTGCCGATACCGTTCCGCTACACCGACGCACCCTTCCTGCTGCCGGTGGAGAACGTCCTGACCATCACCGGTCGGGGGACGGTCGTCACCGGTGCGGTGGAGCGTGGCCGGGTACGCCTGGGCGACCGGGTGGCGGTGGCGGGGTTCGGCGACGAACTCAGCTCGGTCGTCACCGGAGTCGAAACCTTCGGTCGCACCATGGATTACGCGGAGGCGGGGGACAACGTCGCCTTGCTGCTGCGCGGGGTCCAGCGCGACCAGGTCCGGCGCGGTCACGTCATCGCCGAGCCGGGCAGCGTGACCGGGCACACCGGTTTCACCGCCCGCGTCTACCTGCTCGGCGCGGCGGAAGGCGGCCGGCGCACGCCGATCGGCACCGGCTACCGCCCGCAGTTCTACATCCGCACCGGCGACGTGGTCGGCGACGTGTCGCTGCCCGGCGATGTGCGGCTGGCGATGCCGGGGGAGACGGTCGAACTGACCGTCCGCCTGGGTCGTCCGGTTCCGCTCGAGCCGGGCCTCGGCTTCGCGATCCGCGAGGGCGGTCGCACCGTCGGCGCGGGCACCGTCCTGACCGTCGGTTAGCGGCTACGCCCCGAGGGTGTCATGGACGACCGGTCGATCCCACCGTCGCGGCCGGGATCGGCCGGGAGTCCATGGGCGGGGTCGCGCCGAAGTGGGTGCGAACATCGGTGCAGGCCGCCATGATTCGATCGACCTGCGCGTCGGTGAGCCCCGCGTGCAGGCAGAGCCGCACCAGCGTGCGATCGCGGGAGGTGGCCGGCGGGCACAGCAGCGCGGCGAAAATGCCTCGGGACTCCAGGAAGTCGCGGATCGCGGCACCGCGCAGATCGGGTCCGGCCTGCAGGGCGACGATATGGCTCGCCGAACCCTCCAGGTCGAATTCGAGCGCGGTCAGTGCCCGCCGGATCGTGGTGGCGAGTTCGCGTAGTCGCTGCCGTCGCCAGTTGTCCAGCCGGATCACCTCGAGTGTCGCTGCCAGCCCGGCGATTTCGTGCGGTAGCAGGGTCGAGGAGAACATCGAGGGATGCGACTCCATCTTGAAGTAGTCGACGAAGTCGGGGTTGTTCGCGGTGACGAAACCGGCGCGCCCGGCAAAAGCCTTGGCCAGGCTGATGATTCGGTAGGGCACCCGGTCGGTGAGGCCGAGCGCGGCGACCATGCCCGCGCCCGCGGGCCCGTCGGTGCCCGCCGCGTGTGACTCGTCGACGATCAGCACGCTGTCGGTCTCGTCGGCGATCTCGCAGAACTGGGTCAGCGGGCAGCGGCTGCCGTTGCTGCCGTAGATGGCGTCGACCGCGATGATCCCCGGCCCGTGCGCGCGGATCAGCTCGCGGAGGTGCCCGGGGAAGTTGTGCCGGAAGGAATAGGTCGGCGACCCGGTGACCCGCGCGCCGTGCCACAGCGACATATTCGCGAACTGATCGATGTAGACCGGTGTTCGGTCGTCCGAGATCGCTTGCAGCAGGCCGACGCTCGCGTCCCAGCCGGATTGGCAGAGCACGCCCGCGGGTGCGCGGAGATGTTCGGCGAGCGCTCGTTCGAGCACCACCTGCGGGTGCGCGCCGTGCAGGAAGACGCTCGGGGTGGCGCCGGAGGTGGGCGCGGAGCGCAGCGCGGTACGGATCGCGTGCGCGATGCGGGGGTCGCCGGTGAGCGCCAGATAGTCGTTGCTGCGGAGCACGATATCGCCATATCTGGGGGTGCGGCTGTGCAGTATGTGCCGCCCGCCCCAGCGACCGGCGATTCTGTCCGAATGAAAACTGTCGACGCGCAGTTGGATCCGTTCGGCGATGGTCAGATCCATGGAACTCCTTTCGCTAGCATTAGCTACTTCAGAGCACACGCAGTTTTATTGAACCACCGCGCTATCGATGCAGGACCGTAATCGATAACTTGACGGATGACCACTATCGCCCGCGCCGGCGAGCGGGCTTCGGCAATGCTTCGGCAACGAGCGATCCGGTCGGTCCGCACAGCCGGTTGCGCGGCGATCTGAAACGCAACCGGCTCAGCGTATCCGGCCAGCTCAGCGGGTTGCGTGCGGCGCTCCGGCGCCCGGGTCGATCCGGGTCGGACCTGAGGTCGAGGGCAGGATCGGGAAGTCGAAGATCGCGGTCGGGAGGTACACCGTGGCGCACGAATTGGGGATGTCGACGACGCCGGAGAAGCGACCCTCGATGGGCGCCGCGCCGAGCAGCAGGTAGGCCTGTTCCGGCGTGTAGCCGAATTTCGTGAGGTAGTCGATGGCGTGCAGGCAGGCCCGTTCGAAGGACAACTGCGCGTCCAGGTAACGCTGCTCCCCGCCGAGGGTGACCGAGGTGCCGGAGAAGGCGAGGTACTCCGAGTAGGTGGGCCCCGAATTGCCCGGCACGAAGATGGCGTTCTCGGCCACGCCGTAGAGCTCCATGCCGTTCTTGATGAGATCGACTCGTAGATCGATGAAACCGCCCATCTCGATGGCGCCGCAGAAGGTGATCTCGCCGTCGCCCTGGGAGAAGTGCAGATCGCCGACCGAGAGGTGGGCGCCGTCCACGAACACCGGATAGAACACCCTGCTGCCCCGGGTGAAGTTCTTGATGTCCTGGTTGCCGCCGTTCTCCCGCGGCGGTGCGGTGCGCGCGGCCTCGGCGGCGGCGCGATCGAACTCGGTGCCGGTGAGGGTGCCGAGGATGGCGTCGCGCGGTTCCGGCGGCAGCGCGAGCGGCGGTACCCGCTGCGGGTCGGTGGCGATCAACGCGCCCTCGCGGGCATTCCATTTCGCCAGCAGCGCGGCCGACGGGGCGGTGCCCATCAGGCCGGGATGGGTCATACCGGTGAACTTCACCCCGGGGATATGCCGTGACGTGGTGGTCTGGCCGCTGAAATCCCAGATCGCCTTGTAGGCGTCGGGGAAGTGCTCGGTGAGGAAGCCGCCGCCGTTGTCGGTGGGAAAGATGCCGGTGTAGCCCCATCCCTGCCCGGCCAGCAGGCCCGAATCCTCTTGGGGGATGGGGCCGATGTCCAAGATGTCCACGATCAGCAGATCGCCGGGCTGGGCGCCTTCGATCGCGAACGGCCCGGACAGGCAGTGCACCGTGCTGAGCGGTGCGTTCAGGATGTCCTCGGCGGAATCGTCGTTGTGGATGGCCCCGTCGAACCATTCGCGCACGTGCACCCGGAACTCGTCGCCCGGTTTGACGGTCACCGCGGCGGGGATGTCGGGGTGCCACCGGTTGTGGCCGACGAGCTTCTGATCGGTGAACCGTTTGGTGGAGTCGAGCGGAAACAGCAGTTCGGGCACGGTCTCGTCCTTCGAGGTCAGGGGCGGGGAAGCTTGCGGTGCAGGGGGTTTCGGCTGACGGGTGCCGACCGGCGTGGGGGCGGCGCCGCGACGACGGCGGGTTCGGCGGCGGTGCGCCGGGTGGCGTCGAGCAGCCGCGTCGCCGCCGCGCCGGGGCGGATCAGCGCCCCGCCACCGAACTGTCGCCTGCTGTCCGCGGCGCAGGCCGGACAGGACGTGGCGGCGGGGACGTCGGCCATGGCGAAGGCGAGGTCGAAGCCGCCGCACGCCCGGCAGTGGAACCGATACAGGGGCACGGGCACCTCTTTATTTTCATATGAATATGTTTCGTATGACGACGATACAAAGGCCGCGAGGTCGCCGCAGCGAAACCGGGTGGTGAAGTTCGTGTTACGAGTTCGACGGGCTCAGCTCGGCCCGCACGCTGAATTCGAGCGCGTCGGCGTCGGCCAGATAGACCGGCTGTGTGGTGTGCGCGCCGCGCACCCGCACCTCGCCGCGCGGGCCGCCGTAACTCACCCGGGGCGCGTGGCGTTCGATGGCGCGTAGATCGAGACTGCGCGCGGATTCGGCCAGCGACGCGAACAGCAGCAGTCCCTCGTAGCAGGATTCGCCGATGTTGTTCAGCGCGGGCGCGGCGGGCCCGAACTCCTGCAGGTAGCGGGCGCCGAAATCCATCCCGGCCGAGGACACCACGCTCTCGAAATAGCCGCTGGCGGTGAACAATCCGCGGGTACTGTCGGCGCCGCCGGCATACAGCACGTCTTCGCCGATCATCATGCTCAGTCGCACCCGGCCGTCGTCGAGCCCGGCCTTGGCGAAGGCGCGATTGAACGCCGCGCAGTCCGCGCCGACCATGAACAGCAGCACGCCCTGCGCGGGCGAGCTGCGGACCAGGGCCAACGCCTGGCGAAAGTCCCGCCCGCCCAACGGCACGAAGGTCTCGCCGACGACGCCGATATCGGTGCTCGCGGCGAATTCTCTGGCGGCCCTGGCAGTTTCGCGCGGCCAGACGTAGTCGTTGCCGACCACGCACCAGCGGCGGATGCCGTGCTCGGCGCGCAGCCAGCGCAGCGCCGGAAACAGTTGCTGCTCCGGCGTTTCGCCGACCATGTAGACGCCGTCGGAGTCCTCGCCGCCCTCGTAGAACGTCGTATAGACATAGGGCACCCGGCCCGCGGTCTGGGGCGTGATCACCTTGCGCGCGTTGGACAGATGCCATCCGACGACGCCGTCGACCAGTCCGGCGCCGACCATGCGATCGATCGTCGCGGCGAGCGCGGGTAGCGGCGCGCCCGCGTCCACCGGATGCAGCCGCACCGGTCGATCGAGGATTCCGCCCATGGCGTTGATATCGGCGACGGCGAGGGCGGCGCAGGCCTCACACGAGGGGCCGAACATCCCTGCCGGTCCGCTGAGCGGCACCACGAGCGCGATGTCCACCGTGGCGCGACGAAAACCCGAGAGCGGCAACGGAATCACCACCGTATATTTCCACTTGAATAATTACTGCGCGGCGTTGGATATAGTGCTCCGGTGGACGATAGCACCGCCCCCGCCGCGCTGGAGGAGTTGGCGCGACTCGTGCGCCGGGCGTCACAGGAACTCGACCGGGCCATCGCGAACTGTCTCGGCGAGGCCTCGGTCGCGCGCTGGCACGTCCTGGCGACGGTGGCCGACGGTGCCGGCCACCCGATGTCGCACCTGGCCGAGGCGACCCTGCTCACCGGTGCCAGCCTCACCCGCCTGATCGACGGCATGATTTCCGACAACCTCGTGCACCGCAAGGTCGACGAGGTCGACCGGCGCCGGGTCCTGGTGTTCCCGACCCGCCGCGGACTGGTCGCGTATCAAACGATGAACAGCGCGGTAGCCGACGGCGGCCTCGACGCGCTCGCCGCGACCAAGGGACGTTTGGCCAAATCGCTGGTCACTCTGATCGGCCAATTGCACGCTCAACCCGCCGTGCACTAGCACCTGCGGCGCATCGATACTCGGGGTTTCGGGGAATTCCCTGATGGCGCGGGGGCCCGAACGCGGTAAGACTGGTGTGCATGACTTCGCAAGCTTTGGGCGCCGACGCCGCCGACGTGGCGGTTCCGGCCTCCGTCGCGGCCCGCGCCATCGACCTGGTCAAGGTCTATGGGTCAGGAGATACGCAGGTCCGGGCGCTGGACGGGGTGTCGGCCGAGTTCGCGAAGGGGGAATTCACGGCGATCATGGGCCCCTCCGGGTCCGGCAAGTCGACGCTGATGCACTGCCTGGCCGGACTCGACAGCGCCAGCGCCGGCACCGTGCGCATCGGTGACACCGACCTGGCCGGGCTCTCGGACAAGCAGATGACCCGGCTGCGCCGGGACCGGATCGGCTTCGTCTTCCAGGCGTTCAACCTGGTGCCGACGCTGACCGCACTGGAGAACATCACGCTGCCGCTGGACATCGCGGGCCGCAAACCGGACCAGGCGTGGCTGGACACCGTGCTGAAGCGGCTCGGCCTCAACGACCGCCTCACGCACCGGCCCAGCGAACTGTCCGGTGGACAGCAGCAGCGGGTGGCCTGTGCGCGCGCCCTCGCGGGCAAGCCGGAGATCATCTTCGGCGACGAGCCGACCGGCAACCTGGACTCCCGGGCTTCCGGGGAGGTGCTGTCCATCCTGCGGGCCGCGGTGGACGAGTTCGGGCAGACCGTGGTGATCGTGACGCACGAGCCGCACGCCGCCGCCTACGCCGACCGGGTGGTGTTCCTCGCCGACGGCCGCCTGGTCGACGAACTGCGTGACCCGACCTCCGATACCGTGCTCGACCGGATGAAGGCACTGGAGCAGGCGTGATGGCCGCAAGTCCGATGCGCAAGGTTGCGCTGCGCAACCTTGCCGCGCACAAGGTGCGGCTCGCGCTGACCCTGCTGTCGGTGGTGCTCGGCACCGCGTTCATCGCCGGCTCGTTCGTCTTCACCGACACGCTGCAACGCACGTTCGACGGTATCTTCGCCGGGCAGGCCAAGGGCGTCGACGTTCGGGTAAGTCCCAAAGAGCGGCAGGGGCTGGGCGTTCCGAACAACATCGTCGACGAGCTGGCCAAATACCCCGGCGTGCGGACCATCGCGCCGAGCGTCAACGGTGTGCTCGTGCTGCTCACCCCCGACGGCAAGAAGGCCGTGCAGACCGGCGGCGCGCCCACGTTCGGTCAGTCGTACGTACCGCCGGAGAAGGCGGTCGCGGAGCCGAACAAGTTCGTCGCCGGGGTGCCGCCCACCCAGCCCGGGGAGATCGCGATCAACGCCGGTGGCGCGGAGCGGGCCGGGCTGAAGGTCGGCGACCGCACCAAGATCCTGGTTCCGTCCGCGCGCGATCCGATCGACGTCACGGTCACCGGCCTCTACCAGATGCCTTCGGACACCGGCGGTTTGATCAGCCTGCTGTTCGAAGACACCCAGGCGCGCAAGCTGTTCACCGACGGACTGCACGTGGCCTACGTGGATATCGCGGCCACCGGCATCCCCGGCGACGAACTGCGCGACAACCTGGCCAAGGCGCTGCCGAGCCTCAAAGTGCAGAACGGCGATCAGGTGCGCGAGGACCTGAAGAAGGAGATCTCGAACGCGCTCAACTTCATCAACTACTTCCTGCTCGCCTTCGGCGCGATCGCGCTGATCGTCGGCACGTTCATCATCTACAACACCTTCTCCATGATCGTGGCCCAGCGGCTGCGCGAACTCGCGCTGTTGCGCGCGGTCGGGGCGAGCAGGCAGCAGGTGGGCCGGTCCGTGGTCGCGGAGGCGTTCGTCATCGGATTGATCGGCAGCGCACTGGGTTTGGCGGGCGGTATCGGGCTGGCGTACGGGTTGGCCGGGGTGCTCAACGCGTTCGATCTCGGCCTGCCGACCGGTTCGATGGCGGTGCTGCCGCGCACCATCGGGGTCGGGTTGCTGGTCGGCCTCGCGGTGACGATGGTCAGCGCTTACGCGCCCGCGCGCCGCGCCGCGAAGATTCCGCCGGTGGAGGCGATGCGCGAGGAATTCGCTTCGGCCGGTGACTCGTTGCGGGTACGGACGCTGGTCGGCGCGCTGCTCGCGGTGGCCGGGACCGTCCTTGTCGTGCTCGGCGCGCAGTCCACCGGCGGCAACGCCGCGCTGACCGTCGGGATCGGCGCGCTCGCCCTGATTCTCGCGGTGCTGCTGTGTGCGCCCGCGCTGTCGCGGCCGGTGGTCGCCGGGCTCGGCGCGTTCGTGCGGCCGTTCGGGCCGATCGGCCGGATGGCGCGCAACAACGCCGCGCGCAATCCGCGGCGCACGGCCGCAACGGCTTTCGCGCTCACCCTGGGCTTGATGCTGGTGACCGCGATCGGCATGCTCGGCGCCTCGGCGAAGGCGAGTGTCGGCGTGCTGGTGGACAAGGGTGTGAAGTCCGAATACGTGCTGTCCAGCCAGCAGTTCATCGGTGTGCCCTTCGGGGCGGCCGAGGCGGTGCGCAAGTCGGTGCCCAATGTGGCGGACGTGATCGGGATCCGTGGCGTCGGCTTCAAACTGGGCGAGGACGACCAGATCGGCGGTACGTCACCGGACGGCAGGCTCGATCGGGCGTTGAACTACGAGATCCTGCGCGGCACCGACACGCTCGGTGACAAGGACATGCTGGTGTCCGAGGACGAGGCCGACGAACGCGGCTGGAAGGTGGGCCAGGAGGTCACGCTCACCAGCTTCGACGGCAAGAAGGTGCCGCTGACCGTCACCGGCGTCTACCGCAAGACCCCGCTGCTCGGCGCGCTGGTGGTGTCGCCCGCGATCTACAAGGACGTGGTGCCGGTCAGCTTCCAGAGCAATGTGGTCGTGCTGGTCACCGCGCAGCCGGGCGCGGATCTGGCACAGATGCGCATGGATCTGGAGCGAGCGGCCGAGCCGTTCCCGGTGGTCCAGGTGCAGGATCACGAGCAATTCAAAGGCGCGCAGGGCAAACAGATCAACACGCTGCTCGCCATTCTGTACGGGCTGCTCGCCCTGGCGGTGGTGATCGCGATCCTCGGCATCGTCAACACCTTGGCGTTGTCGGTGGTGGAGCGCAGGCGGGAGATCGGCATGTTGCGCGCCGTCGGCATGCAGCGGGCGCAGGTGCGCCGGACCATCTACCTGGAGTCGATGTTGATCGCCGTGTTCGGCGCGATCGTCGGCATGCTGCTGGGTTTGGGTCTGGGCGTGGGCTTCCTGCGGACGTTGCGCGATCTCGGACTCGACCAGATCGCGATCCCGTGGTCGCAGCTGGTGCTCGTCCTGATCAGCTCGGGGGTGGTGGGTGTGCTGGCCGCGCTCTGGCCCGGCATCCGAGCGGCACGCACGCCACCGCTGGCAGCGATCGCCGACCTCTGATCCGACTCCCCACGGCGGGCCCCGAATTTCGGGGCCCGCCGTTCTCGTGTGTCGACGCGCGCGAAATCTACTGGGAGGGTGAGTATTCGGTACCCGTGTCGATCCGGTCACAGGAGCGTGGGGTGAACCGGGGATGATGCTAGGTTAAACGGAGGTTGTAGCTCCACTTAATGGCTGGGTACCGGCCTGTTCGGATGGGGAAGGAGCCGCAGGCGATGCTGGCTGTGGGTCTCGCGGCGGTACGCGGTCGCGGTCGGGAGGCGATCGGGCAACTCGCGCTGATCACCGTGCTCTATCTCGGCTATCGCGTCGGACGGCTGTACACCGCCGACGACACGGTGCGCGCCGTGGACAACGCGCGCGAACTGCTCGGGCTGGAACACCGGCTCGGCATGTCCAGCGAGCGGGTGGTGCAGTCGATCTTCGTGGACCGCGAGTTCTTCGCGGTGCCCGCCAATGTCTATTACGCCACCGCGCATTTCACCGTCGCGGTCGCGGTTCTGCTGTGGCTGTGGGTGTTTCGGCCCGAGCACTATCGGTGGACCCGGAACCTGATGGCGGCGTTGACCGGCGCCGCCCTCGTCGTGCACATGCTCGTGCCGCTCGCGCCGCCGCGCATGCTGGCCGAGTACGGGTTCGTCGACCTGGCCGCGCAGTACGGCCCCTCGGTCTACGGCTCCGCCGAATCCGGCGGTCTGTCCAATCAATTCGCCGCGATGCCGTCCCTGCACGTCGGCTGGGCGCTGCTGCTCGCCGTCGCGATCGTGGCCGCGGCCCGCACGGCGTGGCGCTGGCTCGCCCTCGCCCATCCGGCGATCACCACGGTGGTCGTCGTCGGCACCGGCAACCACTACTGGCTCGACATTCTCGTCGCCGTCGGTTTGCTGGCGCTCGCCGCGCTGCTGCATCCCAAGTTCGTCCCCGCGACCGCGACGGCCTGGGGCAGCATGGGTCCTGTTCCGCGGAAACCGGTGATGACCAGCTGAGAAGTCGACACGAAACCGTGTCGCCGAACCGATCTCCCGCGCCGTACCCCTGTCGTACGATCTGCTGAGCTGTCCGGTCGCCCGTTCAGATAGGAGTTCCATGGAGCTGCTCAGCTCGCTCAGTACGCTGCTCGGCATCGCCTCGAATCTCATCGGCCTGATCCAGGGCATCTCCACCCTTTCCGGCTGAGCCGGTCTCCGTTCGTCCCGGCGGGCGATGCCGGTCATGCGCACGGGGATGCATGACCGGCATCGCTAACCCCGGCCGGTGCCGGCGTCGGCCCACGACCGGAGATCGCCGCGGTCCAGCGCGACGGCCAGCAGGTCCGGAAACCTGTCCGGGGTGCAGGCGAAGGCGGGCACGCCGAGCGCGGCCAGGGCGGCGGCGTTCTCGTGATCGAACGCGGGCGCGCCTTCGTCGGAAAGCGCGAGCAAGGCGACGATCTGGACGCCGGATTCCTTCATCGCGTTGATCCGCCGCAACATCTCGTCCCGGACGCCGCCCTCGTAGAGGTCGGAGATGAGCACGAACAGGGTGTCGGTGGGGCGGGCGATCAGGGACTGGGCATAGGCGATGGCCCGGTTGATATCGGTCCCGCCGCCGAGCTGGGTGCCGAAGAGGACCTCGACCGGGTCGTCGAGTTTGTCGGTGAGGTCGACGATTTCGGTGTCGAAGACCACCAGGGAGGTGCGCAGCGAGCGCATCGAGGCGAGCACCGCACCGAACACCGAGGCGTAGACCACGCTCGACGCCATCGAACCGGATTGATCGATGGCGAGCACCACATCGCGTTGCACCGCTTGGGCTTTGCGGCCGTAGCCGACCAGCCGCTGCGGTACCACCGTGCGCTGCTCGGGCAGATAGTTGGCCAGGTTCTTGCGAATGGTGCGGTCCCAGTCGATATCGCGCAGCCGGGGCCGGGCCACCCGGGCGGCCCGGTTCAACGCACCCGAGACGGCGGCGACGGTGCGCGCGGCGATGCGCTGTTCGATTTCGCGCACCACCTTCTCCACCACCAGACGCGCGGTGGCCTTGGTGGTTTCGGGCATCACCCGGTTCAGGCTCAGCAGGGTGCCGACCAGGTGTACATCCGGTTCCACCGCCTCCAGCAGCTCCGGCTCCAGCAGCAACTGGGTGAGGTTCAATCGCTGCACCGCGTCGCGCTGCATCACCTCGACCACGGTCGACGGGAAGTAGTTGCGGATATCTCCGAGCCAGCGGGCCACCCGGGGCGCGGAACTCTGCAGGCCGCCGGATCGCTTGCCGGAGGTACGGTCCTGCTCGTCGTCGTTGTACAGCGCCGACAGCGCCCGGTCCATGGCGACGTCGTCGGCCGAGTTCAGCCCCCCGAGGCCCGCTTCGGCGGCGGTGCCGAGCACCAGACGCCAACGGCGCGCCTGTGTTTCATCGACCGCGTTCATCGCTCGGCCTCCTGCCGGTGGGGGATCGCGACGCCCAGGATCGCCGCGGCGGTGGTCAGTGCGCGGGTGCCGCGCTCGACATCGAAGTCCCCGGCGGCGTCGGCGCCGGACGCGACCGGACCGCCGTCGCGCACCGCCGCACCGATCGCCCGGCGCTCGCCCGATTCGAACGCGGCGAAGGTCCGGCGCAGCAGGGGCAGGGTCTCGACGAACTGGTCCTCGCGTAGCTCGCGCAGCCAGTCGTCGATGCGGCGCAACAACTCTCGGTCGTGCACCAGCAACAGCCCGCGGCCGCCCAGGAACCCGTCGATCCACGCCGCCTTGGCGGCGGCGGTGTTGCCGACGGACAGTGCCGCGGCGAGCCGGCGCTCGGATTCGGTGTCATCGATGATGCCCCCGTCGCAGAGCAGCCGGACCGCGCGGCCGACGAGCGCGCCGTGCACGTCGTCCCGATCGGCGAGGCGGCGTAGCGCGCCCAGCCACTCGCCGGTGGCCCAGCCGTCGTCGCGGGTGTTGATCGCGGTGTGTGCCGCGTCGAGCAGCCCGCGGAATTCGGTGGCCGCGTCGGTGTCCAGACCGGTCACCGCGCCGGGCAGGCCTGCGCAGACCCGGACCAGCAGGCCGTCCGCGACGTGCGCGAGCGCCTGCACGTCGGTGCCGCGCACATCGCCGTAGCGCAGGGTCCGAATCAGGCCGGGCAGTGCCGCGATCAGGTGGGTGATGTCGTGATCCAGCGCGGCGACCGAGGCCAGCCGGGCGATCAAGCCGTCGGTGGCGTCGCCGAGGTCGGCCAGCAGCGCCACCTCCAGTGCGGCGGTGAGGTCGCCGACGCCACTGTCCGCGCGATTCGCGGTATCGAGGATCTTCGCCGCGGCGGCGGTGCGCACGGTGGTGCCCCAGCGCGAGGCCTCGATGATCGAAATCGCGTAATCCGGCCGCCATTGCAGCGTCCAGGTCTCCCGGAAGGTGCCGGTGCTGCGCACCTCGCTGGTGGTCAAAGTGCCCCAGGGGATCTCGAGCACCCGCAGCCGATGCAGCAGCCGGGAACGTTCGACCTCGCGCTCCTTGCGCAGATCGAGGTCGACGGTGCGGGCCGAGGGCTCCTGTTTCATCCGCAGCGTCCGGATCCGGGCGCGCAGATCCGCGTCCAACGGGACGGTCGGCGTGCCCTCGGGCACGGTGCCCATGGCCTCACCGACGACCAGTTCCTCGACCACCCAGCGCAGCATCGTCTCGTCACCCGCGCACATCACCGCGCGGGTGGCCTCGGTGACCTCGGACAGTCCGGCCAGCGGCCGGCCGCGCAGTCCGGCCAGCGTATCGGCGAGCCGGACCGCCTCGATGATGTGCGCGCTGGAGACCGGCAGGTCGTGCGCGCGCAGCACGCCGGCCACCTTGGTGAGCCAGCGGACGATCGGGCGCTCGGTTTCGGCGAACAGGTGGTGATACCAGCCCGGCGAGGTGATGCCCGCGCCGTAGCCGGAACGGCTGGACAGGCGCGAATGGGTCCACGGCACCCAGGTGAGCGTGGCCTTCGTCTTCGGCAGGCCCTTCAACAGCCGGGCGTCGGCCGCCGCGGGGCCGAGCTTGCCCGCCAACGCGGGTGCGTGCCACGCCCCGCAGACGACCGCGAGCCGCCGCGAACCCTCCTTCACCGCCTTGCGCATGATCTGGCGCATGTAGGCCTCGCGCCGCAGCGTGTGCGCGTCGATCCGGGCGGGCCCGAGCAGCGCGGGATCCGGTTCGAGCACGTCGGCGATCGCTTCGTCGACCGAATCCGCTTCGGCACGTTCGGTTTCCGCCGGCCGCAGGTCGAGCGCCGGTGCCTCGGTCCGATCCGCCGCCTCGCGCAGCGCGCCCATTGCCTCGGTGATCGCGTCGAAAGCGTCGGCGTCCGGCGCGGATTCGACCACCGCGTCCCACCACCGCTCGGCATCGTCGTAGCCGCCCGCCGTGGCCAGCGCGGTGAGCGGGTCGAACCGCTCGCCCGGTTCGTCCTCGGCGGCCAGCACCGTGGTGGCGGGCAGATCGCAGAATCGAACGGGCACTTGATGTTCCGCCGCGTACGACAGCGCCTGCCACTCCGGCGAGAACACCGCGTACGGCCAGAACGCCGCCTTGGCCGGCGCATCGGGCACGTAGGCGAGCAACGCGACCGGCGGCGCCATCCCCGCCGCGGCAACGTAGCCGACCAGGGGATCGGCGTCCGCCGGGCCCTCGATCAGAATGGTGTCCGGCCGGAATTCGGTCAGGGCCGAGCGCAGCGACCGCGCCGAACCCGGCCCGTGGTGCCGGATGCCGAACACCCGCGTGACCGGATCGGCTGCCGCGCCGTCGGTCGCCGCGCTGCTGGTCATCGTGTCGCCCCCGGCCGCGCCGGTCGAATCTCGCACGCCTACCCGCTGATCTCGCGGCAGGCGCGATAGAAGTCCGACCACTCCGGTCGTTCCCGGACCACGGCTTCCAAATACTCGGTCCATACGACGGCATCGGCGACCGGGTCCTTGATCACCGAGCCGAGCACCGCGCCCGCGATATCGGCGGCCCGCAGCACGCCGTCGCCGAAGTGCGCCGACAGCGCGATCCCGTTGGTGATCACCGAGATCGCCTCGGCGGTGGACAGGGTGCCGGAGGGCGATTTGAGCTTGGTCCGGCCGTCGGCGGTGATGCCGGAGCGCAGCTCGCGGAAGACGCGCACCACCCGGCGCACCTCCTCGGCCGCGGCGGGCACCGTCGGCAGCTCCAGCGCGGCGCCGAGCTGTGCCACCCGGCGGCTCACGATCTCGACCTCCTCGTCCTCGCCGGCGGGCAGCGGCAGCACCACGGTGTTGAAGCGGCGGCGCAGCGCGGAGGACAACTCGTTCACGCCGCGGTCGCGATCGTTGGCGGTGGCGATGACGTTGAAACCCTTCGCCGCCTGCACCTCGGTGCCGAGTTCGGGGATCGGCAGCGTCTTCTCGGACAGCACGGTGATCAGTGCGTCCTGCACGTCGGACGGAATGCGGGTGAGTTCCTCGATGCGGGCGATGGCGCCCGTGCGCATCGCGGTCAGTACCGGTGACGGCACCAGCGCGCCCTCGCTCGGGCCCTCGGCGAGCAGCCGGGCATAGTTCCAGCCGTATCGGATCGCCTCCTCGGCGGTGCCCGACGTGCCCTGCACGAGCAGCGTCGAGGCGCCGCTGATCGCGGCCGAAAGATGTTCGGAAACCCAGGTTTTGGCGGTGCCGGGGACGCCGAGCAGCAGCAGCGCGCGATCGGTGGCCAGGGTCGCGACGGCGACCTCCATGAGCCTGCGCGGCCCCACGTACTTCGGGCTGATCACGGTGCCGTCGTCGAGGGTGCCGCCGAGCAGGTAGGTGACCACCGCCCAGGGCGAGAGCCGCCAGGACGGCGGGCGCGGCCGGTCGTCGGCGGCCACGAGGGCGCGCAGTTCCGCGGCGTAGGACTGTTCGGCGTGGGGGCGCAGCAGATCGGGCGCCAGGTTGTCGGTGGTCACTGCAACTCCTCGAGCATCATCGAGCGGTGGTTGAGGTCATCGGCGAGTTTCTCGAAGGCCCGCTCCCAGGCGGTGTCGCCGCAGCGCCGCGCCGAGACGCTCGCCGCGCCGGCCGCGGAAACGGGCAGGTGCATCGCCGCCGCGGACAACAACGAGCGGTGCGCGCTGGGGCTGGTGCCGTGCGTCTCGGGCCGTCGTGCCGCCGCGCGGGCCCGCTCGAACAGCAGCAGGATCATGTGCTGTGCCAGCGGTTCCGGCCACGAGTGTCCCATGGCGGGCAGCAGGGCCTCGATCTCGGAGAGCCAGGATCCGTCCAGGTCGAGCAGATGTCTGATCCGGTCGGGCAGCGGCAGCAGCGCGAACAGCTCGCGCCTGCGCAGCATGGCGAGGTCGGTCGGCACGCCCGCGTCGAACAGCGCCCGCGCCCAGGTCGAATCATGCTGTGCCAGTGCGGCGTCCACCCAGCCGTCGAAGATCGGCTGGCGGAAACGGTCGTCGATCTTGGCCTTGACGACCTTGCCCGGGCCGCCGAGCACGCTCGCCCAGTGCGTCAGCGGCGTCGCGGCGACCAGCTGGCGGAGCCGGCCCGCGGCGCTGTCGGGCGCGCCGCCCCACCGGTAACTGAACTCGACCGCGCGGTCGCTGATGCCGTCGCGCTGCGCCGCGGGCTCGAGCGTCTCCGGCAGGGCGACCACGAGTTCGGTGTGCAGCAGCCGGTGCTCCACCCGGATCCACGCAGCCGCGCGCCGGGTCATGCGCTGGGCGAAGGCCGAATCGGGCAGCAGCGCAAGCAGTCCCGCGGCGGTGCGGCGCACATCGGCGCGCCGGTCGTCCAGTCCCGCCTCCAGTAGTGGCTCGTCGGCGCGCGCCAGGCCGTCGGCGAGCACCGCGAGCAGTTCGGCTTTCAGCGGTCCGGATTCCTTGGGCCAGGCCGTCGCGAGCGTCTCGCGCGCCGCGTCGGCGTCGGTGTGGCGGAGTTCGGCGAGCCAGGCCAGGCGTTGCGGCGGTTGGCCGTACTGCCATAGTTCCGCCGCAGATGTCGGGGCGGGCTGGGCGCTCACCAGGTTTCGCCATTCGGGATGCTGGTCGGCGAGCCATCGGCCGCGGGTGCCCGCGAGCCGCAGTAGCGGCTGCCGGAGTTCGGTGTTGCTCTTGGCTTGATCCAGCAGTTGGGCGCACAGCGCGTCGGGGGCGCGGTAGTCGTGCGGCGTGGCGGCGGCGAACCACTCGGGCAGGAAGGGGGAGCGCTCGCGCAGCATGCGCGCGAGGCGGGCCGCCGCAAGGTGCGGCAGCAGGGATCGGGTGTCGTCGGCGGCGGGTTCCGGCGTGGTCGCGGTGCTCGCCCGCGCGCCGCCGCGCGCGAAAACATCGTGGAGTGCGGCGGATTCGAGGAGGCGCACGGCCGGGTCCGTGGGCAGGTGTGCGGCCATTTCGGCGACCGGTGCGGCGAGCTGGGCGAGGTCGGGCGCTCGTCGTGCGGTGCCCAGCAGCGCGACCGAGGTCAGGTCGTTTCCGCTCGCACCCTGCGGCACCGGGGCATGCGCCGCACCGCGACCGGCGGGATCGATCCGCGCCAGATCGAGGACCTCGCCCGCCGTGCACACCGAGATCGGCGTCAAACCGGCGGTGGTCCATTCGGCGGCGACGGTCACCGGGTGGCCGCCGGAGACGCCCAGCAGCCGCCACGGCTGCTCGGTACTCGCCACCGGTAGCGCTGACCCGTCGGATCCGACTATGTACCAACCACTTTCGGTATGCACCGGCACGACGTCGACGAGCAGCACGGGCCAGCCACGCAGCCACGGATCCGCGCCGAGGGCCGCGGCGTGCTCGGCCAACGCGGCCGCGATGGTGCCCGGCCGATCCGGGGAAACCGGCAGGGTCGTGAAAGGCTCTGGCGCACTGTGCCGTTCACCCCAGAGTGCCCGCAGCGGGGCGGCGCCCGGGTAGAAGTGCAGCTCCGCGTCGGCGAGCAGGCCGAGCGCCGGCACCTCGGCGGGAAAGCCGGGCGATCCGAACGAATGGTCCACCACCAGTGCCCAACGGCGCGACGCCCGTCCGTACAGCCAGGTGCGCCGGGTGTAGAGCCGCTCCTCCTCGGTGATGCGCACGCCGAGCACCATCCACCGGTCCCGGACCGCCGGTTCGGCGCGCACCGACTCGGCCGGGTTCGGATAGCCGATGTGGGTGCGGACGCTTGCCTGCAGGGCAGGGGTCAGTTCGTCGAGCCGGCGATGGGCGACGATCAGCAGATGCAGCCGCGCGTATTCGCGCAGCACCGCGTCCGGCCAGTCGGGCTTGGTCACCACGGTGGTCGGCAACTGACGCAACGCGGCGGCGACACCGGGGGCCTGGGCGTCGACCATGCGGGCGGCGATCGTCTCGAACGCGCGGAACGAGCGGTCGGTCTGGGCGAGGCCGGTGCGGACCTGGTCGCCGAGCCAGACCTCGAGTTCCGCCAGTCCCGCGGTGACCCGTACCCGGCGCTGTTCGGCCGTCGCCGGATTCGCCGTACGGGCGGCCGTGGCCGGTGCCGGCCGCGCGGCGCGGGCCGCCCGGCCGTCGATCCATGCGGCCGCGAAGCCGGCGAGCACCGGCACCTCCTCGACCCGGCCCGCCGCCCATTCGAGCAACAGCGACAGCGCGTGCTTGCACGGGAATTTGCGACTGGGGCAGGAACATTGGTATGCGGGGCCGTCGAGATCGACGACGGTCTGATACGGCTTGGCGCCGCTGCCCTGGCACAGCCCCCACAGTGCGGTGTCGTGCCGCCCGGTACCGCGCCAGCGCCCGGCCAGCCCGCGCGCGGCGGACAGCGAGCTCGCGTCCGGTGCGAGCGCCGTGACCTGGTCCTCGCTCCAGCGCGGCATGTGTTCCCCCGTTCCTCGGTTGACGGATTTCTACCGCAGCCCACCGACAAGTGTGCCGTCGCCCCGGCAAGGGTTCGTGCGGGCGCGCGGCGGCCCGGCGGGTGGGCCGGTGGCACGGAAAATACTGTGCCGTCGATGGATTCGATACCCAAAACATCTTGCACAGGTGGGGGTTGTCTGGCATTCTGTCCTGTTCGGCTCGACCGAGCCACCCAAATCGGGTGTTACACCATCGAGCTGCCCGCCGGGGCTGGCGAGGGGTGGACATCGAAGCGCGGCCCCAGCCGATTCGATGGCCATATCCATCCCCGCGGGCAGATTCGCACCAGGTTCGCCACCGCCGTCTCCGGTGGGCGAAAGCGGCCCGATCGGGTAGCGTTTCGCACAGCTTCGACAGTGCGCCGCTGGAAGCGCTTGCGCGTCAGGCGGGCGCACGGGATCGAAAGGACCTGTAGCGGCTCGGTGGTGGAGGGGGTTCCCGACGAGATGCGTCCCGACGCCGATCCGGTGCCGCGGCTGAGCGAGGTGGTCACCCGCAGGCTCGCCGCGGACCCCGCGGTGACTCCTTCGGTGGCACGCACCGTCCTGCGCGCCCTCGGCGGCAGCGAAAACGACGACCGCGCACCGGTATTCGACGACGGCGGGATCTTTCTGCGGGCCATCCGGGTGCGTGGTTTCCGCGGGATCGGCCCGGAGGCGGAACTGCAGCTGCCGCCGGGGCCCGGGCTCACCCTGGTGGTGGGCCGCAACGGCAGCGGCAAATCCAGTTTCGCCGAAGCCGCGGAACTGGTGTTCACCGGCGGGAATCGGCGCTGGGACGGCCGGTCGGCAGCCTGGCGCGAGGGCTGGCGCAACCTGCACGCCGGCGAGTCGGCACGCATCGAGGTCGAGTTGCTCACCGCGGGCAGTCAATCGGCCCACCCGTCACCCGACCACCACCCCTCACCGAATCGCTCCGCGATGCTCGCCCACCCGTCACCCGACCACCACCCCTCACGGAATCGCTCCGCGATGCTCGCCCACCCGTCACCCGACCACCACCCCTCACCGAATCGCTCCGCGATGCTCACTATCGCCAAGGAGTGGGCGGCCGACGCGGACCTGCCCGACGCGCACTGGACCGAACGGCATCCCCCTGCCGAGCCAACGGAATTCGACATCGATCGCTGGGCGGGACGACTGGAGCTGTACCGCCCGTTCCTGTCCTACAGCGAACTCGGCGCACTGGTCGACGGCAAACCGAGTGACCTGTTCGACGCGCTGCACCAACTGCTCGGGCTCGACGAATTGACGTTGGCGCAGGAGCGGATTCGACTGCGCCGCCTGGAATTGGAACGCGCCGTGCGGGATTCCCGGCAGGAGCGGCTCGAACTGCTGGAGGCGCTCGACGGCGTGGCCGACGACCGCGCGGTGCGGGTCACCGGCCTGCTGCGGCCCGCGCAGCCGGATCTCACCGCCTTGGGCAACGAGGTGATCGGCACCTTCGACGATCCCGGCGGCCCGGCCGGTCTGCGCGCGATCGTGCGGCTCACCCTCCCGAGCGCCGCGGAGGTGGCGGCGGTGGCCACCCGTCTCGCCGAGTGCGGCACCGCGCTGACCGAGGGCACCACCGCCGACGCCGAGGCCGATCTGCGGGTGCTCGAGCTGCTGCGCCGGGCCCGTGCGCACCACGCGGCGAGCGGTGACTGCCCGTGCCCGGTGTGCGGTCGCGGTGCGCTGGACGACGCGTGGCTGGCGCAGGCCGACGACTCCATCGCGACACTGGCCGCGCGGGTCGACGCCTTGACCACCGCGCGCACCGAGCTCGGCCGCGCGTTGCAGGCCGCGCGATCGCTGCCCGATCTCGTGCCGCCGGAACTGGATTTCGATCCGCGCAACCCGCCCTCGGTGGACACCTCGGCGGTGCGCCGGGCCTGGGCCGACTGGGCCGCGCTCACCGCCGCCGACTACAGCGCCGAACTGCCGGACCGGCTGCGCGGCGCGCACGCCCGGCTGGTCGACGAGCTCGACCAGGTGCAGCAGGGCACCCGCAAGGAGCTCGACCGGCTCGACGAGGTGTGGACCCCGCTGGTGCCGCGCATCGTGAGCTGGCTGGAAGGCGCGCGCGAGGTCGCCGCGCACGCCGCGGAGCTGCGCACCACCAAGAAGGCCGAGGAGTGGCTCAAGTCGGCCACCGCGGGCCTGCGCGGGGAGCGCATGACGCCGCTGGAGACCACCGCGCGCTGGGTCTGGCAGACGCTGCGCCAGCAGAGCAACGTGGAACTCGGCGCGATTCGCTTGCAGGGCAACGCCGGAACGGCGCGCCGGGTGCTGCTGGATGTCACCGTCGACGAGGTGGACGGCGCCGCGCTCGGCGTGATGAGCCAGGGCGAGTTGCACGCGCTCGGCCTGTCGTTGTTCCTGCCGCGGGCCACGGTCGAGGAGAGCCCGTTCCGTTTCGTCATGATCGACGACCCGGTGCAGGCCATGGACCCGGCCAAGGTGGACGGTCTGGCCCAGGTGCTCGCCGCGGTCGCCTGGACGCGGCAGGTGGTGGTGTTCACCCACGACGAGCGGCTCGCCGAGGCGGTGCGCCGGATGGAGCTCGACGCCACCGTGCTGGAGGTGCAGCGGCGCGACCGGTCGGTGGTCGAGGTGCGCGTGTCCAGCGATCCGGTCCGCCGCTATCTCGACGATGCCCGCGCGCTCGTGCGCACCCCGCAGCTGCCGCAGGCCATCGCCGACGAACTCGTCGCCACCTGCTGCCGGTCGGCAGTGGAGGCGGCCAGCCTGTCCCGGGCCCGGCGCACCCTGCTCGCCGACGGGATGAATCACCGGGAAGTGGAGCGCCACATCGACTCCGCCCACTCCACCCGGGCGAAGGTCGCGCTCGCGGTGATGGGAGTCGGCGGCAAGGTGGACGATCTCAACAAGCATCTCGTCGCCCGCGAAGGCAAGTGGGTGGTCGAGGCGCTGCGCGACGCCACGGCGGGCGCGCACGTGCCGATCGGCCGCAGCATGCGCGAATTGATCACCGAGACCGAACGATTCGTCGCCTGGCTGGCTCGATGACCGGGACGTGCCGATGACCGAGCGGCGCACCCCGCGCCGGGGCCCGCGGCGCAATGGCAAACCGGGACAACCGAAGCCGCGGCCGCGGCCGTCGGTGGCCGAGCGACTGGACACGGTCGACAAGCTGCTCTCCGGCGCGGTCACCGACGCGGGCGGACTGTGGTCCCGGGCCACCGCGTGGATCCTGCGTATCGCGTTGGAACAGTCCGTGGACGAGCTGTGGGCCCGGGTGGCGCCCGCCCTGATGCGCTGTCCGATGCGCGCGCAGCTGATCGCGTTGCGCGCCTTCGCCGGACCGGAGGTGGCGGCCCGGGTGGGCGTGCTGTGGGCCGCGCTCTCGCGCGCCGCGCACCACCACGATTACGAACTCGCGCCGAGCGTCACCGATCTGCGCCGCTGGCGTGAACAGACCGTGGCGCTCGCCGCGGACCTGGCCGTGGCCGGTGCGTCCGCGTCGAGACCACCCCGGGGTGAGCTGTGATCAGGGTGACGCGCGAGAATCAAGGGATGAGTGGGACGCGGATGTGTCCGTGTGGCCGAGGCGAAGCCTTCGACGACTGCTGCGGGCCGGTGCTGAACGGGAAACGTGCGGCGGCGACCGCCGAGGCGTTGATGCGTTCGCGCTACACCGCATTCGCGGTGGGGGACACCGAATATCTGAAGCAGTCATGGCATCCGCGCACCCGGCCCGCCGAGGTGGACCTGGATCCCGGACAGCGGTGGCTGTTCCTGGAGATCCTGCGCACCGCGGACGGCGGGCTGTTCGACGAGTCCGGGCTGGTCGAGTTCGTCGCGCACTACCGCGCGGACGGCACCCGCGGCTCGCTGCACGAGGTGAGCCGGTTCCTGCGCGCCGACGGGGCCTGGGTCTACCTGGACGGCGAGATCGAAGCCTGAGGGTACGGTGACCGGCATGCCGCGTGTCGCGATCGAATACTGCACCCAGTGCCGCTGGTTGCTGCGTGCCAGTTGGATGGCGCAGGAACTGCTGACCACCTTCGCGGCCGAACTAAGTGAGGTGGCGCTGGTTCCGGGCACCGGCGGCGTCTTCCGGATCACCGTCGACGGTGCTCAGGTGTGGGAGCGTAAGGCGGACGGCGGTTTTCCCGATATCGCGGTGCTCAAGCAACGGGTACGCGACCGGGTCGCGCCCGAGCGTGATCTCGGCCACGCCGATCGCCGCGACTGACCCGCCGCCGCGCCGGGTTCAGGCGCAGCAACCGCCGCCGCAGCAGCCACCGCCGGACGGGCCCGGTGCCGGACTCGGCGTCGCCGCCGCGCCACCCCGGCTGACCGTGCCAAATGTGGTCAGCAGCTTGACTGTGTCGGCATGGCCGCTCGGGCAGGACGCCGGCGCCGACGACTCCGCCATCGGGCGGTTCATCTCGAAGGTGTCCCCGCAACTGCGGCACCGATAGCTGTAACTCGGCATCGGTAAAGCGTACCGCCACGGTCTCGGAATGGTGCGTCGCACGTTTACACCGTCAGGATGGACGTACTCTCGAAGAAGAGATCACGAGGTGCGGGACCCGCTGGAGCAAACCGGCAGCACACCAACGGGTCGCTGGTGGGAGGTGCGAACATGGGCACACAGTTCGAGACAGCACCGGACTGGGAGGTGCGCGGCGCCGAGCCAGTGGTCGCCACGGCCGCGGGAAAAGTGCGCGGACGCTGGGACGGACCGGTCGCCTGCTGGCGCAGCATCCCCTACGCGGCCGCGCCGAGCGGGGCCGACCGCTTCCGGCCGCCGCGGCCCGCGCCGAGCTGGGACGGCATCCGCGACTGCGCCACGTTCGGCGAGATCGCGCCGCAGACCATGGGCCCGATGGTCCCGGTCGATTCGGACCTGCGGATGGGCGAGGACTGCCTGTGGCTGAACGTGTGGGCGCCCCGGCGCGCGGACGGCGAAGCGATCGAGCCGTTCGATTCCGGTGAGCCGCGCCCCGTCCTGGTCTGGCTGCACGGCGGCGCCTACTGCCTGGGCACCGCGGCTCAGGGCATTTACGACGGCCGAAAGCTCGCCGAGACCGGGGACGTCGTGGTGGTCACGGTGAACTACCGGCTCGGTGCGCTCGGCTTCCTCGATCTGTCCTCGCTGCCCGGACCGTTCACCCCGAATCTCGGCCTGCACGATCAGATCGCCGCGCTGGCCTGGGTGCGCGACAACATCGCCGCGTTCGGCGGCGACCCGGGCAATGTCACCCTGTTCGGCGAATCCTCCGGCGCGGGCTGTGTCACGGCGCTGCTCACCTCACCGAGCGCGGCCGGGTTGTTCCACAAGGCGATCGCGCAGAGCCCGCCCGCGACGACGGTGTTCGGCAAGGATCGCGCGGCCGGGGTGGCCCGGCGCTTCCTGGAACTGCTGGAGCTGCCCGCCTCGCGCGCGGTCGAACTGCTCGACTGGCCGATCGAGAAGATCGTCGAGGTGGCGGGGATCCTGCTGGACGAGATCCCGCTGAAGGAGCCGGGCCGGTTGGCCGCGGCGCCGGTGGTGGACGGCGACCTGCTGCCGACCTATCCGATCGATCGGTTCCAGCACGGCCGTTCGCATCGGGTGCCGTTGATGATCGGTACGAACAAAGACGAGGCGTCGCTGTTCCGGGTGTTCCGTTCGCCGATCATGCCGGTGACCCCGGACGCGGTGAACGCGATGCTCAACGACGTGGCGGCGGCCCATCCCGAGTGGTCACACGAGCGGATCGCCGAGATCACCTCGGCCTACCCCGATCTCGACAAGACCCGCGGCGCGCTGGCCATGTCCGGCGACGCCGCGTTCCGGATGCCGGCGCACTGGGTCGCCGACGCGCACGCCGAGCACTCGCCGACCTGGATGTACCGGTTCGACCATGCGACGCCGATGCTGCGCGCGGCGCGGGTCGGCGCCGGGCATGCCACCGAATTGCCTTATGTGTTCGGCAATTTCGGTTCGTTCAATCATGACCCGACGTTCTGGCTCGGCGGCCGCAAGGTGGCCATGGAGGTGTCGGGGCGGATGATGCGGCGCTGGCTCGCGTTCGCCACCCACGGTGTCCCGGCCGCGCTCGACGGATCGAAGCATTGGCCGCCGTACCGTCCGTCGACCCGGACCACGCTGCTGATCGACACCGCCGACCGGGTGGTCGACAACCCGGACCGCGACCTGCACACCGCGTGGGGCGAACAGGCCGTCGGCTTCAGCTGACTTCGCGGCGGGTAGCCGGTCTGTGATCGCTACGCGGGCAACTGGTTGTACCCGAACACGTTGATGAAGTAATTGCCCGGGATCAGCTGATTCATGGCGTGCCACTGGCCGCCGGGGTCGCGCTGGTAGTAGCTCACGCCCAGGGAGCCCGCGTCGTAGCAGACGATGTCGGCGGTACCGAACGGGCTCCAATACGTCGTGCCCGGGCGGCCGAGTTCCAGCGGCGTGCGGAACAGGTGGCTGCACGGGGTGATGCTCGGTTCGTAGATCGAGGGCGCCGCCACGGCGGTCGGCGCGAATCCTATTGCACAGCCCGCGAATACGGCGGCGGCCAGCACACGGGGGGCGAATTTCCCCATCGAAATCTCTCCTCGGCTCTTGCGGTCGGTGATCAGTGCGCACACGCGGTGATCCCGCGGCGCACGCCACGAGACCCCGCGGTGCACCCTGCCAGACCGGCCGCCGTCACGGAACCGTTTCCGCCCGGTAGCTTTTCGTGCCGGAAGTGCCGGAAGAATCAGACGTCGGTGGAGAAGCGGATACCGCCGTCGGGAATCTCGACGCCGGGCCAGACCCGGGCGCCGCGTAGTAGCTCGCAGCGGGCACCCACCTGCGCGCCGTCACCGATGACGCCGTCGCGCACCAGCGCGCGCGGACCGATCCGGGCGCCGAAGCCGATGATCGAGCGCTCGACCGTCGCCCCCGCTTCGATGACCGCGCCGTCGAAGATGACCGCGCCGTCGAGCCGGGCGCCCGCGCCGACCTCGGCCCCGCGGCCGACGACGGTGCCGCCGATGAGCAGCGCGCCCGGTGCGACGCCCGCGCCCGGGTGGACGAGCGATTCGCCGCGCTGGCCGGGCAGCGCGGGCGAGGGGGCGATACCGCGGACCAGATCGGCGGAGCCGCGCACGAAGTCTTCGGGGGTGCCCATATCGCGCCAGTAGGAGGAGTCGACATGCCCCTGCACGCGCGCGCCCTCGGCGAGCAACGACGGGAACACCTCGCGCTCCACCGACACCGGACGCCCGGCGGGGATCTTCTCGATGTATTCGCGCCGGAAGACGTAGCAGCCCGCGTTGATCTGATCGGTCGGCGGATCCTGCGTCTTCTCCAGGAACGCGGTGACCCGGCCGTCCGCGTCGGTCGGCACACAGCCGAACGCGCGCGGATCGCTGACCCGGACCAGGTGCAGCGTCACGTCGGCATTGGTGGACTCGTGCGTGTCGAGCACCGCGCCGAGTTCGGTGCCGCCGAGCACGTCGCCGTTGAACACCATCACGGTGTCGGCGCGCAGTTTGGGCAGCACATTGCGGATGCCGCCGCCGGTGCCGAGCGGCTCGGTCTCGGTGACGTATTCGATGTCGAGGCCGAGCTCGGCGCCGTCACCGAAATGCTCCTCGAACACCTCCGCCTTGAACGAGGTGCCGAGCACGACGTGGGTGATGCCTGCGTCCGCGATGCGGGCGAGCAGATGCGTCAGGAACGGCAGCCCGGCCGTCGGCAGCATCGGCTTCGGTGCCGAGAGGGTCAGCGGGCGCAGCCGCGTCCCCTGCCCGCCCACCAGGATCACGGCGTCGGTGCCTGCATTTCCTGCCATTCAAGGTCCCCTGTTCACAGTGGATCGAGTATTGCGCGCGCCGAGGCTCGGCCCGCCTGCGGTGCACCGGGCCGACTCGCACGACGACCCTGCGCCATTGTCGCTCAGCAACCGCCGAATCGATGAGTTTTCCCAGGTCTGCCGCTCAGCTGCCCGGTATCGGTATACCCATTGCGCACGCTGAGCGCGCTAGGGGTTACCCGCTTCCCGCGCCTGCTGGCGCAGCGCCGATCGAACCGCAATCCGGGAGCGCACCGCAAGTCCGGCGCGCAGCGCCAGCCGCAGCGGCAACTGCCACCAGTGCGGGTGCCGGTCGGCCTGGAAGCGGTAGGCGCTGGCGTGGTGGGCGGGCAGCATCTTCTCCGGGTGCCGTCCCGCGGCGTGCCCCTTGGCATGGGTGACCTCGGCCGACGGCACGAACACGTTGTGCCAGCCCGCCTTGCCCATCCGGTCGCCGAAGTCGACGTCCTCCATGTACATGAAGTAGCGCGAGTCGAAACCGTCGATCGAGTCGAAGGCCGCGCGCCGCACCAGCAGGCACGACCCGGACAGCCAGCCGACCGCGCGCTCGGAGATCTCCTCGTTCTCCTGGCGGTAGCGGCGGGTCCACGGGTTCGTCTTCCACACCGTGCCGAGGATCGCGTGTCCCGCGCCGTCGAGCAGTCCAGGCACCCGGCGCGCCGACGGGTAGACGCTGCCGTCCGGTTCCAGCACCAGCGGGCCCACCGCGCCGGCCCGCGGCCAGCGCTGCGCGGCGGCGAGCAGCTGGTCGATGGCGTCGGTGCCCCAGCGGATGTCGGGGTTGGCGATCACGATGAATTCGATGGCCGGATCGATCTCGGCGACGGCACGATTGATCGCGCCGCCGTAGCCGATGTTGCCGCCGGTGCGTAGCAGTCGCACGTGCGAGTTGGCCTCGGCGACCAGCTCCGGCACCCCGTCGGTGGAGCCGTTGTCGGCAAGGATCACCTGTGGCTTCTCGGTCGTGGCGTCGGCCAGCGTGGTGATGAAGTGCTCGAGGTGTTCGCCGGGTGAATAGGTCACCGTGACGACGGCCAGGCCCGCGCTGGCGGAATCGGAATCACTCACGGCCGCTGAGCCTAGTGGTCGCGGCCGGACCCAGTCCATCGGACGAGCGGGACAGCGCCTCGTCCAGCGCGGCTCGCCACGGACGCAGCGGGGTGAGCCCCGCGTCGTGCCAGGCCCGCGGCGACAACACCGAATATGCCGGGCGCCGTGCGGGTCTCGGATACGCGGACGAATCGCACGGGCGTACCCGGGCCGGATCGGCGCCCACCGCCGCGAACACCGCGCGCGCGAGCTCGAACCAGCTGGCCTGTCCGGCGTTGGTGGCGTGCAGCAGGCGCGGCGCGTCGGGCCGCCCGGCCAATTCCAGCAGCGCGGCGGCGAGATCGGCGGCGTAGGTGGGTGATCCGAGTTGGTCGTCCACCACGTCGACGGTGTCGCGTTCGCGCTCCAGCCGGCGCATGGTGGCGACGAAATCGCTGCCGTGCCCGGTGTATACCCATGCGGTGCGCACCACGTGCGCCTGCGGCGCCAGCGCCAGCACGGCCTTTTCGCCCGCGAGTTTGGACTGCCCGTACACCGTGACCGGTCCGGTCGGGTCGGTGGTCTCGTAGGGGCGCGCGCCGGTCCCCGCGAAAACGTAGTCGGTGGAGAGGTGGATCAGCCGCGCGCCGGCCCTGGCGCAGGCGGCGGCGAGCACGGCCGGTCCGGTCTCGTTGCCCGCGAACGCCGCTGCGATCTCGGTCTCGGCCTGATCGACCGCGGTATAGGCGGCGCAGTTGAGCACCACCGCTCCCGGCCGGAGCGCGGCGGCGACCGCGTCCGGGTCGGTGATGTCCAGGTCGGCGCGGCTCAACGCGCGGGCGCCGGGCGCGAGCCGCAGCAGTTCCCGCCCGAGCTGTCCGCGGGCTCCGGTCACGATCAGATTCGCGGGTGCGACGGGGCCGGGCGGTGTCGAGGTCGTCACAGTTGTCAAGTCTGGCACGCGGGTCCGGGCACGCCGCCACACCTGCGGATTGCCGGTCGGACCGGCAGTATTCGTTAGCCTTCGAGCAGGCGCCCCCGACTCGCGTGCGTGGCGCGGCGATGTTTGCCAAATGGTTGCGGGGGTTATGGAAAGGTGGGGTGGTCGAGCACACCGCGTGGCGGAAGCAGACCCAGAGCGTGTCGAAAGGATGTCGAGTTGTCGAGAGGTTGCAGGTTAGCCGCGGCGTGGAAGGTGCACGGTGACCCGGCCGCGCGGCGCTGAATCGCCGTTGCCCGCCGGCGGTCCACTGCGCGCACTGGCCGCGGTGGTCGCCGTCGTGGTGTTCGTCATCACCGGTTTCGCCTGGCACAGCGTCGACAGCCTGATCTCCAATATCGAGCGCATCGGCGGACTCGGACTCGGCGGCGGCCGGGACGGCGCCGTCGACATCCTGCTCGTCGGCGTGGACAGCCGCACCGACGCGCACGGCAATCCGCTCAGCGACCGGGAACGCGCGATGCTGCACGCGGGCGACGAGGTGGGCACGAACACCGACACCATCGTGCTGATCCGGGTGCCGAACGACGGGCGCTCCGCGACCGCGATCTCGATCCCGCGCGACTCCTACGTCGACATCCCCGATCTGGGTAAGGGCAAGATCAATTCGGCCTACGGCGCCACCAAGGAGACCCAGCGGCTGAAGCTGATCAACCAGGGCGTCGCGGAGGACGAGGCGGACAAGCAGTCCACCAAGGCGGGCCGCCAGGCGCTGATCAAGTCCGTGGCCAACCTCACCGGCATCAGCGTCGACCACTACGCCGAGGTGAGCCTGCTCGGCTTCGTGCTGCTCACCGATGCCGTCGGCGGTGTCGAGGTGTGCTTGAACAACCCGGTCGACGAGTGGATGTCGGGTGCCGACTTCCCGGCCGGACGCCAGCGCCTGGACGGCCCCGCGGCGTTGAGTTTCGTGCGGCAGCGGCACAATCTGCCGCGCGGCGACCTGGACCGGATCGTGCGCCAGCAGGTGTTCATGGCCCAGCTGGTCGGGCAGGTGCTCAGCGCGAAGACGCTCAGCAATCCGGGACGGATGAAACAGCTCAGCGACGCCGTCGGCCGCACGGTGGTGCTCGACGACGACTGGGACGTGCTCGCGTTCCTGCAACAGCTGCAAGACCTTTCGGGCGGTCAGGTGAAATTCGAGACCATTCCGGTCACCGATCTGAACTACCTGACCTCGGGCGGCGAATCGGTGGTGCGGGTCGATCCCGCCGCGGTCAAGTCGTATGTGTCGTCGCTGGTCGACGGCAAGGCCGGCGAGACGGCCGCCGAGCCCGCCCTGGATCCGGCCACGGTGACCGTCAGCGTGTACAACGCCAGCGGTATCGGCGGCCTGGCCGGGAAGGTGGCACAGGCGTTGACCGGCAAGGGGTTTCACGAGGGACTGGTCGGCAATTACACCGGCCCGAGCGTGACGAGCAGCCGGGTGCTCGCCGCGAACGCCGGCGACGCCAAGGCCAAGGCGGTGGCGAAGGAGCTCGGCGGTCTGCCGGTGCTGGCCGATGCCGGCCTGTCCCCGGATTCGGTGAGCGTCGTGCTGGCGAGCGACTATTCTGGTCCGGGTTCGGCGGCTGGGAGCATGTTCGACTTCTCCGGAACGTCGAGCGCCACCGCCACGCCAGTCCCGCCCGCCCCACCGATCGACGCAGGCCAGAACGGACCGAAATGCGTGAACTAGACAGGCGTGAATCAGTCGATGCGTGAATTCCAAGAGTCGCTCACCCTCACCGAACGGGTGCTCGACCCGATTCTCGAGCGTGAGCCGGCCGGCCCGCGCGTCACCTACTACGACGACGCCACCGGCGCCCGGATCGAACTGTCCGGGCTGACCCTGGCGAACTGGGCCGCGAAGACGGCCAATCTGATCAGGGACGAATTCGGCCTCAGCCCCGGTGCCCGGATCGCGGTGCTGCTGCCGGCGCACTGGCAGACCGCCGCCGTCCTGCTCGGCTGCTGGTGGGCGGGTACCGAGGTGGTGCTGCGCCCGGACGACGACGCCGAACTCGCCCTGGTGACGCCCGACCGGCTCGACGACACCCAGCAGGTCGCCGAGGTCGCGGCGCTGTCGCTGGACGCGCTCGGCGCCCCGGTGCGCGATCTGCCGATCGGCGTGACCGACTTCGCCACCTCGGTGCGCGTGCACGGCGACCAGTTCCGGCCCGCGGGCGCGGGCGCGGCGCTCGACGGTATGACCGTCCCGGAGGTCCTCGCCGAGGCGAAGAAATCCGCTATGCGCCAAGGCTTTTCCGAAGGCGACCGGGTGCTGTCCAGCACGCCGTGGGATACCCCCGCCGAGCTGATCGACGGTTTCATCGCCGTGCTGGCCGCGGGCGCGAGCCTGGTCCAGGTCGCCAATCCCGATCCGGCGCTGCGCGAGCGGCGTATCGAAGCGGAGAAGGTCACCGCGCAGCGCGGGTGAGCCCGGCGGCCACCGGATTTCGCCGGACCGGCGCGCGGCGCGGGGTGGGCGCAGTACTTTGGGGGTTGGTTCTGCGGGATCTGGCGCTCTGCTGTCGACGGACTCCTACCGCGGTATAGGTCGAAGTCCGACTAGGGCACGTTCCACATGCTGACCGTGTTCCGTACGGTGGTCATCAGGCACAACGACGGAGTTGGTGAACTATGAAGCCGCAGTATTGGTTCCGCTGGTTGTCCGTGCAGGGCGCGCCCCGCCTGGTGCTACGGAGGCAGGCCAAACGCGGGGAGCCGTTCGCCGAACTGCTCGGCGGGCCCACCGGCTTCGGCAATCCGTATCCGCTGATCGAGCAGCTGCGCGGCGAAGGCCGGATCATCCGCACCGCGTTGTCCTGGGCCAGCTTCGACTACGAACTGTGCCGAGGCGTCCTGCGCGACAGCCGCTTCGGCGTGCGCACCACCGAGAACTTCGATATCCCCGGCCCGATCCAGAAGCTGGCCAGGTATTTCCCGCTGCCGCCGAACCCGGTGGAGCCGCCCTCCATGCTGGTGATCGACCCGCCGGAGCACACCCGGATGCGCAAGCCGGTGGCCTCCGCGTTCACGCCGCGCGCCATCGCCAGGCTGCGCGAGCGGGTCGAGACGGTCACCACGGAGCTGCTCGCGACGCTGCCCTCCGGCGGGTCCGCCGACCTGATCAGCGCGTACGCCGCGCAGGTGCCGATCGCGATCATCTCCGAGATGCTCGGCTTCCCCGACAAGGACCGGGAACTGTTCCTGCGCTGGGGCGATCTGACGACCCCGCTGCTCGACCTCGGCATCTCCTGGCGCGCGCACCGGCGCGCGATGGCGGCGATGGAGGTGATGAACAGCTACCTCGACGAGCACATCGCCCGGCTGCGCCGCACGCCCGGCGACGACATCCTGAGCACCCTGGTGAGCGCGGGCGAACTGAACAACCTGGAACTCAAGGCTACCGCGAGCCTGCTGATGGGCGCGGGCTTCGAGACCACGGTCAACCTCATCGGCAACGGCGTGGTCCAGTTGATCGCCCACCCCGACCAGCTGGCACGGCTGCGCGAGGAGCCGCAGCTGTGGCCCAACGCCGTCGAAGAGGTGCTGCGCTTCGACTCCCCGGTGCAGACCACCGCGCGCACCGCGGTGCGCGACGCCGAGGTCGGCGGCGTGCCGATCCGGGCGGGCGAGACCATCGTGCTGTCGCTCGCGGGCGCGAACCGCGATCCCGCGATGTTCACCGAACCGCAGCGTTTCGATGTCGGCAGGCCGAATGCCAAGGAGCACTTGACCTTCAGCAGCGGCATCCATGTCTGTCTCGGGGCGAGCCTGGCCAGGATGGAAGGCGTGCACGCCTTGCGCGCCCTGTTCGAACGCTTCCCCGAGCTACGGCTGGACGGCACGCCGCAGCGCAGGGAGCTGTTCACGCTGCACGGCTACGAGCAGCTGCCGGTCCGCCTCGGCCGCAGCGTCTCCACCACCGCACCCGCGACAGTCTGACCGCGAGCGCGACGGCGTCATCGCGGCTGTCTCGGCGGCGAAACCCGGTTCAGGTCTTGGATTTCCAGACGTAGCGGGTTTTGGGGCGGCCCGCGCGGCCGTAGTCGGAGCGGCGGGTCACCAGGCCGTCGTCGGCGAGTTTCTCCAGGTAGCGCCACGCGGTGATGCGGGAGACGCCGATGGTGGTCGCGGTGTCCGCGGCGGTGATGCCCTCCGGGGCCGCGCGCACGGTCCGGGAGATCTCGTCGAGTGTTTGCGGCGCAACACCTTTGGGTGTGGTGGCGCGCTGGTCCGGGGTGCGCAGGGCGCTGAGGGCGCGGTCGATGTCGTGCTGGGACACCGCGGTCTCGCCGGCGGGCAGCGCGGTGCGGAATTCCCGGTAGCGGTCCAGCTTGTCGCGAAAGGCCGCGAAGGTGAACGGCTTCAGCAGATACAGCACCACGCCGTGCGAGACCGCGGTGCGCACCATCGCGAGGTCGCGAGCGGAGGTGATGGCGATGACGTCCGGACGCGGCGCGAGGCCGGTCAGCGCCGCCGCGACATCGAGACCGCTCGCGTCGGGTAGGCCGATGTCCATGAGCACCAGGTCGATCGGGGTGCCCTCGGCCGCGTTGTCGGCGGCGGCCCGCATCGCCTCCCGGCCGGTGTGCGCCACGCCGACGGGGACGAAACCCTCGATGCGGTCCACGTAGGCGCGGTGCGCCTCGGCGATGAGGGGCTCGTCCTCGACGATCAGCACTCGGATCACTGTGCGTCCTTTCGCGGAATCGTCACGGTAACCGCGCTTTCCGGATCTAGGTCGGTACGAATGGTCCCCCCGTGCCGGGCCACCAGGCGGTGCACCAGCGCGAGGCCGAGTCCGTGATGGTCGGCCTTGGTCGAATAGCCGCGCTGGGACGCGCGGTTGAAGATCTCCTCGGACATGCCGGGGCCGCTGTCCGCGACCCGCAGGTATAGTGCCGAATCTTGTTGCCGCAGAGTGACTTCCACCCAGCCGTTCGGGCTCTCCGCGGCGGCGTCGATGGCGTTGTCGGTCAGGTTGCCGACGAGGGTGACCATCTCCTGCGGTGAGAGCGGCTCGATCGAGTCGAGCGCGGTCTCCTCGGTGACGGTCAATTCGATGCTGCGCTCGTTGGCCTGGTTCACCTTGCCGAGCAGCAGCGCGGCCAGCGCGGGCGCGCCCACCGCGGCGAACAGCCGGTCGATGAGGGTCTGGGAGAGTTCGAGTTCCGAGGTGGCGAACGCGACGGCCTCCCGGTAGCGGCCGAGCTCCACCATGGTGACCACGGTGTGCAGCCGGTTGGCGGATTCGTGCGCCTGCGCGTGCAGCGATTCGGCGAAACTGCGCACCGAATCGAGTTCGCCCATCACCTCCCGCAATTCGGTGTGATCGCGGATCGTCATGACGGTGCCGATCGGCCTGCCCTCCCAGGTGACGATGTCCTGGTTGATGAGCAGGATGCGGTCCCCGGTCACGTGCATCTCGTCGCGGACCACGCCCCAGCTCATCTGCTGCATGGAGACCGGCAGGTCGCCGCGGCGCACCTCGCCCTCCGGCAGCCCGAGCAGCGCGCGGGCCTGATCGTTCACCACCTCCGCGCGCTCGCCCGCCATGCCGAACACCACCAGGCCCTCGTGGATCGAGTGCAGGACGGCGTCGTGCTGTTCGTAGAGCGCGCGCAGTTCGGCGGGTGCGAGTCCGTGGGTCTGCCTGCGCAGCCTGCGGCTCAGCAGAAACGAGCCGCTGCCGGCGACGATCAGGCCCGCCGCGGCGACGCCGAGGATCAGCGGCAGCTGCGTGGCGACCTGATCGCCGATCTTGGCCCGGGTCACCCCGGCCGACACCAGCGCGACCACCCGATTGCCGTCGTAGACCGGCGCCACCGCGCGGATCGAGGGGCCCAGGGTGCCGGTGAACGTCTCGGTGAAGGTCTCTCCGGCCAGCGCGCGATCGATGTTCCCGCTGAACGGCTTGCCGATCATGTCCGGGTTGGTGTGGGTGTAGCGGGTCCGGTCCGGCGCCATGACCACCAGGAAATCCATGCCGGTGGACAACCGGACCCGCTCGGTGACCGGCTGCAGCAGCCGGGTCGGATCGGTGGAGTAGACGGCCGAGAGGGTGGACGGTGCCTCAGCGATGCTCACCGCGACATCCCTCACCTCGCGGGTGGTGGTCACGTCGCTGTGATGGCGTGCGTCGACGACCGCGAGCACCGCGCCGACGATGACCATCAGGGTCAACACGATCAGCTGCAGCGCGAAGGCCTGACCGGCCAGAGATAGCCGACCGCGTCTCAATTACTGCCTTCCGCCGCTGAACGTAATGCACCAAACCGTGACCGGTGTCACCTGCACGGCCATCATTCTGCCTGGGGGTCGTGAGGCACCTCACGTCGGCACCACCTCGGAGGACACCAATCGCATGACCGAAGCAACACCACAAGCAGCACCGAAGAAGCGCGACCGTACCCACTGGCTGTACCTGGCCGTCATCGTGGCGGTCGTCGCGGGCATTCTCGTCGGTTGGCTGGCACCCAGCTTCGGGGTGGCTGTTGCTCCACTCGGCAGCATCTTCGTGAACCTGATCAAGATGATGATCGCGCCGGTCATCTTCTGCACGATCGTGCTCGGCATCGGTTCCATCCGGACCGCGGCCACGGTCGGCAAGGTCGGCGGGCTCGCCATCGGGTACTTCCTGGTGATGTCGACCTTCGCGCTCGGCATCGGACTGGTCGTCGGCAATCTGCTGCAACCCGGCACCGGGTTGAACATCGCCTCGACCACGAAAGCGGGCCACGACCTCGCGACCACGGCCGAAAAAGCAGGCGACACCTGGAAATTCATCAGCGACATCGTCCCGACGACGCTGTTCTCCTCGCTCACCTCGGGCAGCGTGCTGCAAGCCCTGTTCATCGCGGTGCTGGCGGGTTTCGCGTTGCAGGCCATGGGCAAGACCGGCGAGCCGATCCTGCGCGGCATCGGGCTGCTGCAGAAGCTGGTGTTCCGCATCCTGGTGATGATCCTGTGGCTGGCGCCGATCGGCGCGTTCGGTGCGATCGCCAACGTGGTCGGCAAGACCGGGCTCGACGCCGTGGTGAAGTTGGGCACGTTGATGATCGCGTTCTACCTGACCTGTTTGGTGTTCGTCTTCGGTGTGCTCGGCGTCGTGCTGTGGTCGGTGTCGCGGGTATCGGTGCTGAAACTGGTCCGCTACTTGGCGCGTGAGTACCTGCTGATCGTCGCGACGTCGTCCTCCGAATCCGCGCTGCCTCGGCTGATCGCGAAAATGGAGCACATGGGCGTCGAGCGGACGACCGTGGGTGTGGTTGTGCCGACCGGGTATTCGTTCAATTTGGATGGCACTGCAATCTACCTGACCATGGCCTCTATTTTCATCGCCGACGCGATGGGCAAACCGCTCAGTATCGGCGAGCAGATCGGCCTGCTGCTGTTCATGATCATCGCCTCGAAGGGCGCCGCCGGTGTCACCGGCGCGGGGCTGGCGACGCTGGCCGGCGGCTTGCAGAGCCATCGGCCCGAACTGCTGGACGGCGTCGGCTTGATCGTCGGCATCGACCGCTTCATGTCCGAGGCCCGTGCCCTCACCAACTTCTCCGGTAATGCCGTGGCCACTGTGCTCATCGGTACCTGGACCAAGACCATCGACAACGACCGCGTGCACGAGGTACTCGACCGCAAGCTGCCGTTCGATGAACAGACCATGGTCGATAACGACCACGGCGCGCAGCCGCAGCAGGAGCCCGACACCACGGACCTGGTTCGCGCATAGCTGCACTGTGAAACACGAAGGGCCCGCAGGATCTGCGGGCCCTTCGCGCGTTCGGGGGTGGGTTCAGGAGGCCCACTTCGCCGGGTTGAGGTGGTACTGGGCGAGCGCGGTGGCGTGGCCGTGACCCATGGCGTGCTCCGACTTCAGCCATTCGACCAGGGCCTTGTGCGCGGTGATGCCGGAATCGCGCATGGCGCTCAGCCACTCGTCGATGGTGCGGCCGTACTTGGCTTCGATCGAGGGGAAGTAGGACGCGGGTCCGTGCGGCTTGGTTGCCATGGTCTCTCCTGGGCTCGTGTGGTGCTCGAAAGTAGGGACGGGAGCGCGCTGCGGAAGTCATCGCCGGGCCGCGGATTGTGGTACGGGTCACCAGTGCTGCGAATGCTGTTCTGCGCGCGCAGAACAGCCCGGCACCGCGCGGTACCGGGCTGCTGTGCGAAGGGTCAGGCGTTGACGAGTGCGCGCGCCGGGGCCGTGCGGCGCGCGAGCTGGTGCTCACGCAGCAGCAGCGCGCCGGTGCCGGCGACGAAGGCCGCGGTGAGACCGTGGATGCCGAAGGCGACGGCCGTGGAGCCGTGCCAGTTGAGCACGGTGAGCATGTCGCCGACCGGGACGAGAGCGACGACCAGCGTGACGATGCCGAGCGCGTAGCGCTGCTTCATCGCGAGCAGCACCAGGATGAGCACGCCGAACACGGTGTCGCGCACGCCTTTCAGGTTCAGGAACGCGGCCTCCGTGCCGTCGGGCCAGGCGGGCAGGCCGAAGCCGGGGGCGATGACGTCGGGCGTGAACAGGTAGCTGATCCCGATGTAGAGGATGAACGCCGCGCCGGCGAGCGAGAAGGCGGTGGCGATGCGGGAGAGGGTCATGGCGGGTGGCTCCTTGATGATGCTCTGAATACTAGCGGCGCTAGGTTCTAGAGCGACGATAGGGCATCGCGGCGGGGCTTGTCTAGCGCTGCTAGGATTTCTTTCGTGAGCCCCCAGACGCGCAAGGAACGTGAACGAGCCGAACGCCATCAGCGGATCATCGACACCGCGCGCGAGCTGGCGGAAACGCAGGGCTGGGAGGCGGTGACGGTGCGCAGGCTGGCCGAACGCATCGAATACAGCCAGCCCGTGCTGTACAGCCACTTCGCGGGTAAATCGGCGATCGTGGCCGCGGTCGCCGAGCAGGGCATCATCGACCTCACCGGCGAGATGCGCCGGGCCCACGCCGCCGCCGCGGATCCCGCCGACGCGATGGCCCGGGTGGCCCGCGCGTACCTGGATTTCGCGGCCGCCCACCCGGCCCGCTACGACGCGATGTTCTCGATGAACATCGATCTGGTCTTCGGCCTGGACGCCCCGCAGCCGCTCAAAGACGCGTTCGCCGAACTGGAGGCGATGTTCCGCCCGTTCGTCGACGAAGCCGAACTCGGTGCCCGTACCGAGGTGGCCTGGAGCGCGATCCACGGTTTGGCGACCCTGGACCGCGGTCACCGGCTGCGGCCGGAGCTGCGTGATCAGCGGCTCGAGATCCTCGTCGCCGAATGGCTGAGCGCGGTGGGCGCCGATTCGGCGTAGCCGCCGCGCCCGGCGGTGTGCCGAAACACGATTCCGTGCGCCCGATTCCCGGGCCGGTAGCGTGGGAGGTATGCCTGATGTTGTGGTAGTCGGCTCCGGACCCAACGGACTCGCCGCCGCGGTGATCCTGGCGAAAGCCGGGCTCGCGGTGGAGGTGTACGAGGCGGAGGACGTCGCGGGCGGCGGATCGCGTACGGCGGAACTGACCCTGCCGGGCTTCTGGCACGACATCTGCGCCGGCGCGCATCCGATGGCCTTGGCGTCACCGTTCTTTCGCGCGTTCGATCTCGCGGCGCACGGCGTCGAACTGCTCGTCCCGGAGGCGTCCTACGCGCACCCCATGGACGGCGGCACGGCGGGCATCGCGTGGCGCGATCTCGACCGCACCGCCGCGGGCCTGGGCCGGGACGGGCGGACCTGGCGAAAACTGTTCGGGCCCTTGGTCGAGAACTGGGACTCGGTCGTCGACCTGGCGATGTCGGACCTGCGCCGGCTGCCGAAGGATCTGGCGACCGCGACGCGTTTCGGCCTGCGCACCCTCGAACAGGGAACGCCGTTGTGGAACATCAGGTTTCACGAGGAGACCGCCGCCGCGCTGCTCACCGGCGTGGCCACGCACGCCATCACGCCGCCGCGCGCCATCCCCGCCGCGGGCGCCGGGCTGATGCTCGGCACGTTGGCGCACGCCGGTGGCTGGGCCATCCCGCGCGGCGGTAGCCAGGCGATTCCGGACGCGCTCAGCGCCGAACTGGAACGCCTCGGCGGCCGGGTGCACACCAAGACCCGGATCGATTCGCTCGGCGAGTTCGACAGCGCCCGCGCCGTGCTGCTCGACCTCGCACCCGCCGAGCTGATCCGGCTCGCGGGGCATCGCCTGCCGGACAGCTATGTGCAGCGGCTGAACAAGTTTCGCTACGGTGGCGCCGCGTGCAAAGTCGACTTCGCGCTCTCCGGGCCGGTGCCCTGGCAGGCGGAGGGGATGGCGCAGGCGGGCACCGCGCACCTGATCGGCACGCGGGCCGAGGCGATGGCCGCCGAGCGCGCGGTGGCCGCCGGGCAGCACGCGGCACGGCCCTATGTGCTGTCCATCCAGCCCGGCGTGGTCGATCCGTCCCGCGCTCCCGCCGGACAGCACACCTTCTACACCTACGCGCACGTGCCGAACGGGTCCACGCGCGACGTCAGCGAGACGGTGATCGCGCAGGTCGAACGCTTCGCACCCGGCTTCCGCGACTTGATCCTGGCCAAGCACGTCTACACGGCGGCCGAGATGCCCTCGCACAATGCGAATTACGTCGGCGGCGATATCTCGGCGGGCGCGATGACGCTGCGCCAGTTCGCCTTCCGTCCGATCGCCGGCTGGAACCCTTACGCGACACCGCTGCCCGGCGTCTACCTGTGTTCCGGGTCGACCCCGCCCGGCCCCGGCGTGCACGGCATGTCCGGTGTGCACGCCGCCCGGCACGCGCTGCGGCAGCGCTTCGGCATCACCACCGACCCACTGGACCTGCTCCGCGCGCAGCCGGCCTGAGCCGCCGCACCAGTTCTGCCCCGTCGCACCGGTTCTGCGCTGTCGCACCCGCTATGACCCGCCGTAGCGGGTGCGGGGCGGCAGCACCGGTGCGGGAATCGCCTACGTGCGGTACAGGTCCGGTTCGAGGTACATGACGCGGGCGGCGGGCACCGCGGCGCGGACCCGGGCCTCCGCGTCGTCGATGGCCGCGGCGAGCTGGGCGACATCGAGGCCGGGCGCCGCACCGATCTTGGCGGCGACCAAAAGCTCTTCGGGGCCGAGGTATTGGGACTTGAGGTGGATCACGCGGTCGATGCGGGTGCCGTCGACGAGGTTCTCCCGGATCAGCCGGTCTTCCTCCGGCGTGGCCCCCTCACCGATGAGCAGGCTCTGCATCTCGATGATCAGGATGACGGCGATGACGCCGAGCAGCAGGCCGATGGCCAGCGTGCCGATGCCATCCCAGACGGGGTTGCCGGTGACCATCGTCAGCCCGACGCCGATGAACGCGAAGATCAGGCCGACCAGCGCGCCGGTGTCCTCCAGCAGCACCACCGGCAGTTCCGGGCTGCGCGACGTGCGGATGAACCGCCACCAGCTGGCACCGCCCTTGAGCGGCTTGGATTCCCGGATCGCGGTCGTGAAGCTGTAGGTCTCCAGGCCGATGGCGATCAGCAGGATGACGATCGCGACGATCGGCGAGGTCAGATCTTCCGGATGCTGGATCTTGTGGATGCCCTCGTAGACGGCGTAGATGGAGCCGATGGTGAACAGCACCAGCGCCACGATGAACGAGTAGAAGTAGCGGTTGCGGCCGTAACCGAACGGATGCAGATCGTCGGCTTCCTGCGCGGCGCGCCGCTGGCCGAGCAGCAGCAGGCCCTGGTTGGACGTGTCGGCCACTGAGTGCACCGCCTCGGCGAGCATCGACGCGGAACCGGTGATCGCCGCACCGATGAACTTCGCGACGGCGATGCCCGCGTTCGCCGTCAACGCGGCGAGGATCGCCTTCTTGCCACCACCAGCCGACATGCCCTGGACGCCCTTTCTCGAATTGCCCGATCCTGGCTAACTTAGCGTGTCGCGGCCGTCGGAGGCCCGATGCCCGGGGTTTATCCGCGGTGCTGATCGGTCCCGGTCAGGGTGGCGGGCAGACCCGCGGCGCCCACCCCGCCGACGCACGCGCAGAACAGCTGCGCGTCGCCGTCGGGCGCCTGGGCGCGAATGTCGGTGTCGGTGGCCGAGATCCACGCCGCGGCACCGCGCTGCAACGCCAATTCGGTGGTGCCCTGTAGCAAGCGGACCGAACCCGCGGTGCACAGCACGATGCCGGGACCGGCCGCGGTGAGCGGCACCTGGCCGGAACCGGCGACGAGATCGAAGCGGCGCAGCGCGAATTCCGGTGCCGGCGTCGCGTAGCGCACCGAGCCGTCACCGGCGGGCTCGGGCAGCACGACCGGCAGATCGATCGGCTCGAAATCCAGCACCCGCAACAGTTCCGGCACATCGACATGCTTGGGGGTGAGCCCGCCGCGCAGCACGTTGTCGGAGTTGGCCATGATCTCCACGCCGAGCCCGCGCAGGTAGGCGTGCAGGTTGCCGGCGGCGAGGAACAGGCCCTGCCCCGGCTCCAGGGTCAGCCGGTTCAACAGCAGCGCCGCGAGCACGCCCGCGTCACCGGGGTAGGCCTCGGCCAGCTCCAGGGCGGTGCGGGCCTCGGCGGTGAACTCGCGCTTGCCTTTTCCGGACAGGTACCGCACGCAGCCGTCCAGCACCGCGGGCAGCAGGGTGGCCAGCACCGGCTGCGGCAGCGTGATCCAGGTGGTGAACAGGGTGCGCAGACCGTCCGAGTCCGGTTGCGCGGCAAGCAGGTTCGCGTACGACTCCAGGCCCGGCACCTGCAGCGCGCGCAGCAGCTCCACGGTGCGGCGCGGGTTGCGGAAACCGGCCAGCGCCTCGAACCGGTCCAGCGCCACCACCAGTTCGGGCTTGTGGTTGTCGTCGCGGTAGTTGCGCATCGGGGAGTCCAGCGCCACGTTGGTCCGGTTCTCCCGTTCGAAGCCCGCGCGCGCCTGCGCCGCACTCGGATGCGCCTGCAGCGAGAGCGGCTCCTCGGCGGCCAGGATCTTGAGCAGGAACGGCAGCTTGCCGCCGAATTCCGCGGCGGCCGGGCCGAGTTCGCGGATCGGGTCGGCCGCGACGAAGTCCAGCAGCGAGGTGGTGTGGTCCGCGATTCGGACGTGCGCGGGATCGGCGGGATGCGCGCCGAACCAGAGTTCGGCTTCGGGGTGGGCGGACGGTACCGGTCGGCCGCACAACTGAGCGAGCGCGGTGCGCGAGCCCCAGGCGTACGAGCGCAGCGCACCAACGAGTTCGTGCACTAGTAGTTGCCCCCGAACTGCCCTTGGCTCTCGGTCGCGGTGCCGCGAGTGCCGAGCAGCCGTAGGTATGCGGCGGCCATTTCCAGTCGCACCGCGAGCACGGCGAGCTGTTCCACCTCGCCGCCCGCGCCGGACGCGGGTTCCTCGGTGCGTGGCGCGGCGGGTACGGACGGGTCGGTGAGGCCGGTGTGCAGCAGATCGACATCGGCGTTCACCAGATCGGCGTCGACCAGGCTCGCCTCGCCGCCGCCGAACACCGCGATCCGGCGGCGCGCGGCGGACTGGTCGGCGTCGGTGCTGAGCACGAACACCCGCATGCGTTCCACCTGGACGGGGCCGTCGAGTTCTTCGTCGTGGAACAGCGGATCGTAGCCGGGCGCGGATTCGCCCGCGGCCTCGGTCATCCGGGCTCTGGCGGCCACGGCCTCGGCCAGATCCACCGCGGTGGCGACCCGGCCCGCCGACTGCAGCAGCACCTCGGCGCCGTGCTCGGCCAGCTGGGCCGCGGCGGGGGAGTCGCCGGTCAGCACCACGCCGCGCTGATGCATGCGGGCAGCGAGGGTTTTGGCCGGATTGCGGAAGACCTCGTTGGCCGGACCGCCGCGCAGCGCCTCCGCGTCGAGGATGTCGGCGAGCGCGGTGAGGTCGGGCACGAGCGTCGCGCTGCGGCCGGGGTCGACGATCTGCAAGACGGCGATGCCCGCCGCGACGAAACGCAGCAGCCGGTTGTGGTCCAGCACCGGCACCCGGGGCGCGAGCACGGCGGCCCGGCCGGCCGCGACGGCGCGCATCGGCCCCTCGATCGGGGTCGCGACGACCACCTCGGCGCCGCGACGCAGCGCGCGGTCCACCGCGTCGGTCAGGCGGGGATCGCCGGCGTCGTCGCCGGCGACGAGGACGACGTCGAGCGGACCGACCCAGGGCGGCAGCGCGGCGACCGGCACCACGGGCAGGCCCGCGCGATCACCGAGCGCGGCGACCAGCAGGCTCGCGGCTCGCGCGGCCCGGCCGGCGCCGGAGACGAACACGACGCTGCGTGGTCGCAGACCGGCGAGGCGGGCCAGGGCGTCCTCGCCGACGGCGGCTGCCGTGGCCCGGACCTGAGCTCCGCCGGAGGCCGCCGAACGCAGGGCGCCCGCGGTATCGGCTGCCTCGAGTGAAGCGGCATCGTCGAGGTCGAGCACCGGTGTTCCAGCGATCATCGGGCGTCCCACCTCCCCTCATCGCGCTGAGTCGTTTCCGCCCTTGCTCCCACCCGAGTCAGCTGCCACGCCGGGCCCGAGTCGGGTGCGTCCAGGGCCTGTGATTCCACTATTCCAGTCGGGAGCGGTCGATGCTCGGGTTCCCGGTCCCGGGCCGAGCCGTCGGCTCCCCCGATCGCTGAATCCTGAGCTTGTGATTTCATCCGCCCTGATTCCACTATTCCAGTCAGGACCGGACGATGCGCAGGATCTCGGCGTCGGGTACGGCCGTCTACTTCCCCGATCGCTGAATCCTGAGCTTGTGATTTCATCCGCCCTGATTCCACTATTCCAGTCAGGACCGGACGATGCGCAGGATCTCGGTCACGAGTGCGTCTACTTCCTCCGGCGATCTGGCCTCGACGTTGAGCCGCAGCAGCGGCTCGGTGTTGGACGCGCGCAGATTGAACCAGGCGTCGTCGGCCAGTTGCACGGTGACCCCGTCGAGCCGGTCCACCGAGACCGTCCGGCTCGCGAAAGCCTCGACCACCGCCAAGGTCCGTTCCTGCGCGTCCGCCACTGTGGAGTTGATCTCCCCGGAGGCCGCATACGTTTCGTAGGCCGCCATCAGTTCCGATACCGGCCGGTCCTTTTCGCCGAGCGCGGCGAGCACATGCAGCGCGGCGAGCATGCCGGAGTCGGCGCCCCAGAAGTCGCGGAAGTAGTAGTGCGCGGAATGTTCGCCGCCGAACACCGCGCCGGTCGAGGCCATCTGCTGCTTGATGAACGAGTGGCCGACCCGGGTGCGCACCGGGGTGCCACCGAGTTCGGTGACCAGTTCGGGCACCGCGCGCGAGGTGATCAGGTTGTGGATGATGACCCCGCCCGGCTCCTTGGCCAGTTCGCGCTCGGCGACCAGCGCGGTGATCGCCGACGGCGAGACCGGGTCGCCCTGTTCGTCCACCACGAAGCAGCGGTCCGCGTCGCCGTCGAAGGCGAGGCCGATGTCGGCGCCCGACTTGACCACCAGATCCTGCAGATCGACCAGGTTCTTGGGGTCGAGCGGATTGGCCTCGTGGTTCGGGAAGGACCCGTCCAGTTCGAAGTACAGCGGGACGATCGTCACCTGCGGCAGCGTGCGGAACACCGCGGGCACCGTGTGCCCGCCCATGCCGTTGCCCGCGTCCACCGCGATGGTGAGCGGGCGGACCGCGCCGAGATCGACCAGGCCGCGCAGGAACGCCGCGTAGTCGTCGAGCAGATCGACCTTCGTCTCGGTGCCGTGCGGGCCGTCATAGGCGGGCACGCCCGCCGCGACCTCGTCCTTGATCGTGGCCAGGCCCGTGTCCTGGCCTACCGGAAGGGCTTTGGCGCGGCACATCTTGATGCCGTTGTAGCGGGCCGGGTTGTGGCTCGCGGTGAACATGGCGCCGGGGCAGTCCAGCCGGCCGGAGGCGAAGTACAGCTGATCGGTGGAGGCCAGTCCGATGTGCACCACATCGAGGCCCTGGGCGAGCACGCCGTCGGCGAAGGCCTGCGACAGCCCGGGGGAGGATTCGCGCATGTCGTGGCCGATGACGGCCCGTTGCGCACCTTCCGCGCGCATCAGCCTGGCGAACGAAGCGCCGATGTCCCTGACGAATTCGGCATCGATCTGTTCGCCGACCACACCGCGAACGTCGTATGCCTTGATCACCGCGTTGACGAACTCGGCAGAGCGGGCGACAGTCATGCCCTTCACCCTAGTGCCCCCGTGGCGACGACTTGACCCGGTCCTGGTTTGTTCAGGACGGCGGGTCGGGCAGTACCCGGAGGTGGCCCCGGCGACCGGTGCGGGTGGTGCGCTGCGGCGGCGGCGCGTAGTCGCGGTAGCCGCGCTGATCCGGTTCCGGCGGGCGGCGGCGCAGGCCGGCTTCGCGAACGGCCTCGGCGAGTGCGGTCAGATCGTCGTCATCCGGTGTGCTGGAGGAGAATCCGCCCTCGTGCCGGACCATCTCCCAGCCCTTCGGGGCGGTGATCCGGGAGCCGTGGGTTTCGCAGAGATCCCAGGAGTGCGGTTCGGCTACGGTGGCGAGCGGTCCGACCACGGCCGTCGAGTCCGAGTACACATAGGTGAGCGTCGCGACGGCCGGATTCTTGCAACCTGGACGGCAGCAACGACGCATGGGGATCACGCCGATGAGAGTAACCCTCCTGGCGCCCCGATGTGGACAGACACGCTCAGGAATCGGGCAAATACTGGCCTACGCAGGAGAGTGTCGCGCAACAACATTCGTAGCCGCGGCGGCGTCGGCTGGGTGCGTGCCTACTCGGGTTCCGGATCGATCACGTCCGGGTCCACGCCGAGGTAGGTGGCGATCTGCTGGACCAGCACCTCGCGCAGCAGATCGACCAGGTCGTCGGGGTCGCTGGCGCGCAGTTCGAGCGGTTTGCGGAACAGCACCACCCGCGCGCGGGTGGCCGCGCCGTGCCGGTCGACACCGGCCGGGATGAGCCGGGACAGCGGCACCGGTCCGTCGGCGACCACCTCGTCCGGCCAGGTGACCGAATCGGGGTGCAGCGGACGGATTTTCGGCACGTCGTCGACGGCGATATCGAGCTTGGTGAGCCGGTCGTGCCAGCGCGTGTCCAGCGGTGCGAACGCCTCGAGCACCAGCCGGTCGAATTTCTGGCCCCGGGTGCGCCAGGCGGGCACGGTGGGCGGCAGCATCGGTCCGCGTACCCCGCGACCACGGCGGATGACCGACCGTGCGGTCGGCGGACGACGATTCCGGGAACGTGCCATGGGATAAAACTAGCCAGCTCGCTCGGTGCCCGTGCACCCAGTGCGGTCCGCGCAGGTCGCGGTGCGTGCCGCCGGGGTCTGGGGCGGCCTGCCGCTGCGGTTCGGGGCTACCCCCGGAGCTATCCGTGTGGAAGCGAGATCCGTTGTCGCCGTGGCGAGTTCTCGCGTTGGGATAACTCGGGGGTCATCCCGAGGGGCGAGCTAGCCGATGCCGCGCTTCAGGCGACGGCGCTCCCGCTCGGAGAGTCCGCCCCAGATACCGAAACGCTCATCGTGGGCGAGTGCGTATTCCAGGCACTCGTCACGTACTTCGCAGCCCATGCAGATCCGCTTCGCCTCGCGAGTCGAGCCGCCCTTCTCTGGGAAGAACGCCTCCGGATCGGTCTGTGCGCACAGGGCGCGCTCTTGCCACTGCTCTTCGATGGATTCGAACATCTCGTCGAAGCCCGTGACGACCAGGCTGAGCCGGGGCGGCGAGACTTCGTCGCCCGAGCCGAGCCGGGACGTCGAGACTTCGTCACCCCCCTCTTGATCCTTCCAGCCGTTTTCAGCGCAGACGCCACGTGCTGCGCCTGCTGTGGAATCGGTCGGCGAGACCATCTCGTTGGCCATCGCTCCGCCTCCTCACTGTGTGTTAGCGCAGAATGATTCGTTCCGTCGGACCAACACGCCTACCGACGGCCATACCCCGCGACGTTGTCCCGCGGACGTCCCCGAGCTCGTCATCCCGATGCGAACATCTGTTCGAAAAGCCGTTCGCGCCTTGAACTCTCGCGCGAACCCGAAATGACATGACTGTGATTAGACACGCCGGACGTGTCGATGGTCAAGCGGCCGTCGCTATTCCGTTACTATCCGCGAACGCCTTCCAAGATGATCTTGAGGCAGAGTAGGGCAAATGACCAGCAAATATCCGATGAACATCGCCCGCTCCGGCAACGCATAGGCTGTGCGGATGTGACTGTTCATCAAGCGGATGCCGAGCCCGTAACCGGGCCGCGGATTGCCGTTCTCGTCGGTGGTGTCGGTGGTGCGCGTTTCCTCCAAGGGGTCCGGGAACTGCTGCCCGAGGCCGATGTCTCCGCGATCGTGAATGTCGGTGACGACGTCTGGATGCACGGCCTTCGGATCTGCCCCGACCTCGATACCTGCATGTACACCCTGGGTGGCGGCATCGATACCGAACGCGGCTGGGGCCGGGTCGGCGAAACCTGGCACGCCAAGGAAGAGCTGGCGAAATACCACGCGCAGCCGGACTGGTTCGGACTCGGGGATCGCGATATCGCCACCCATCTGGTGCGCACCGAGATGCTGCGCGCGGGGTACCCGCTCTCCGCGGTCACCGAGGCGCTCTGCAACCGGTGGCAGCCGGGCGTGAAACTGATCCCGGCGACCGACGATCGGTGTGAAACGCACGTGGTTGTGAGTGACCCGGACAACCCTGGCGAACGTCGCGCGATCCATTTCCAGGAGTGGTGGGTTCGGTACCGCGCGAACATCGAGACCCATGGATTCGCCACAATCGGGGCCGAGGAGTCCAAACCGGCGCCGAATGTGACCGAGATCATAGAGTCCGCGGATGTGGTCTTGCTCGCTCCGTCGAACCCGGTGGTGAGCATCGGCGCCATCCTCGCGGTGCCCGGTATTCGCGGCGCGCTGCGCACCACCACCGCCAAGGTGATCGGCGTGTCCGGCGTGATCGACGGAAAGCCGTTGCGCGGGATGGCGGACGAATGCCTGTCCGTGATCGGGGTGGCGACCACCGCGGAGGCGATCGGCCGTTACTACGGGGCCCGCTCGGCCACCGGCATCCTGGACGGCTGGCTGATCCACTCCACCGACACCGCCGACGTGCCCGGTGTCGAGGTACGCAGCGTGCCGCTGCTGATGACCGATCCGCCCACCACCGCGGAGATGGTGCGCGAGGCGCTCGACCTGGCGGGAGTGAAACCGTGACCGAGGCGAACACCGTGACCGACCACGCGGCCGGGGAACTGCGCATCCTGCCGATCACCGGCCTGCCCGAGTTCCGCCCCGGCGACGATCTGGCCGAGCACATCGCCGCTCGCGCGTCGTGGCTGGCCGACGGCGACGTGCTGGTGGTCACCAGCAAGATCGTCGCCAAGGCCGAGGGCCGCATCGTCGAGGCGCCGCTCGATCCGGAGGAGCGCGACGCCGCCCGCCGCGCCTTGGTCGAACAGGAGGCGGTGCGGGTGCTCGCGCGCAAGGGCCGCACGCTGATCACCGAGAACAAGCTGGGCATCGTGCAGGCCGCCTCCGGCATCGACGGCTCCAATGTGGAACAGGGCGAATTGGTCCTGCTGCCCGCCGATCCCGACGCGAGCGCGCGGGTGCTGCGCGCCGAGCTGGCGCAACGGCTCGGCGTGCAGGTGGCCGTGGTCATCACCGACACCATGGGCCGGGCCTGGCGCAGCGGGCAGATCGATACCGCGATCGGCTCCGCCGGGCTGCGGGTGCTGCACGACTACGCGGGCGCCGTCGACGGGCAGGGCAACGAACTCCAGGTGACCCAGGTCGCCGTCGCCGACGAACTCGCCGCCGCGGCCGACCTGGTGAAGGGCAAGCTCGGCGGAGTGCCGGTCGCGGTCGTGCGCGGGTTACCGATCACCGACGACGGTTCGACCGCCGCCGACCTGCTGCGCGGCGGCACCGACGACCTGTTCTGGCTCGGCACCGCCGAGGCGATCGAGCGGGGTCGCCGCGAGGCGGTGCTGCTGCGCCGCTCGGTCCGGCAGTTCGCCGACGCGCCGGTCGATCCGGACCGGGTACGCGCCGCGGTGTCCGTCGCGCTCACCGCGCCCGCCCCGCACCACACCCGGCCGGTGCGGTTCGTCTGGCTGCGCGATGCGCAGCTGCGGACGCGGCTGCTCGACGCGATGGCGGACAAGTGGCGGGCCGACCTCACCGGCGACGGGCTGCCCCCGGACCGGGTGGAGCGCCGGATCGCGCGCGGCGACATCCTGCGCGGTGCGCCCGAGGTCATCATTCCGTTCTGCGTGCCCGACGGCGCGCACGACTATCCGGACGAACGGCGCCGGGCCAACGAGCGCACCATGTTCACGGTCGCGGTCGGCGCCGCGGTGCAGGGCCTGCTCGTCGCGTTGGCCACCGAGGGGCTCGGCAGCTGCTGGATCGGCTCGACGATCTTCGCCCCGGAGCTCACCCGGGAGGTGCTCGGACTGGCGGACGACTGGAACCCGTTGGGCGCCATCGCCGTCGGTCACCCGCTCGAGGAGCTGACGCCTCGCCCGGTGCGCGGCAACGATTTCGGGCTGGTCGAGCTGTGAGGCGGGTGCGCCGATGACCGCCGGCTCGTTGCATGCCTCGGCGACCGCGCTGCTCGAATCCTGGTCGCCCGCAGCCGGTTCCGACCAGTCGCTGCGCGAGGCGATGCTCGCGTTCCTCGGTGCGGCGCCGCGCGGGTGCCTGCGCGAGCACGCGCCGGGCCACATCACCGCCTCGGCGGTGGTGTTCTCGCACGACGAGCGCGAGGTGCTGCTGACCCTGCATCCGCGGGTGGGTAGCTGGATCCAGCTCGGCGGGCACTGCGAGGAGTCGGACGAGACCGTCGCGGGCGCGGCGCTGCGCGAGGCCACCGAGGAATCCGGCATTGCCGGGTTGCGGATGGAGCCGCAGCTGTACGGCGCGCAGGCGCATCCGATCACCTGTTCGCTCGGCCGGCCGACGCGGCATTTGGACCTGCTGTTCCGGATCACCGCCCCGGCGGGCGCGGTGCCGGTGCGCAGCGCGGAGTCGACGGACCTGCGCTGGTGGCCGGTGGACGCACTTCCGGACAACGCCGACGTGCTGTTGCGGTAACACCCCTCGACGCGCCAACGCCCCGGTCAGGCCTCGCCTGACCGGGGCGTTCTCGTTGTCTGCGACATCTCGGCTTTACAAATTCTCTGATTTGTATAGACAGGCGACAAATCGATCTCTATTGTCCATGGCAGAGGTAACGCACGTCACACGTGGCGTGCCGCTTTTGGATTGGAGACAACGATGTCGACAGCAGCCGACACGTCCGCGCAGCCGACGGCGACGCCGGACTGGCGCGACCGCAAGCGCTATATGTGGCTGTGGGGTCTGTTCGCGCCCACCGGCCTGTTCACCATCGGGATCCCGGTGATCCTGGCGCTCAACGCGCTCGGCTGGCATCGGCTGGCACAGGTGCCGTTCTGGCTCGGCCCGATCCTGGTGTATGTGCTGATTCCGTTGGCGGACATATTCTTCGGGCCCGACGGCGATAATCCGCCGGACGAGGTGATGGAGTATCTGGAGCACGACAAGTACTACCGCTACCTCACCTACCTGTATCTGCCGTGCCAATACGCGTCGCTGCTCATGGCCTGCTACCTGATCACCGCGGACAACGTGAGCTGGCTCGGTTTCGACGGCGGCCTGCACGTGGTCGACAAGATCGGCCTCGCGATCACGGTCGGCATGATCGGCGGGATCGGCATCAACACCGCGCACGAATTGGGCCACAAGAAGGTGCATCTGGAGCGCTGGCTGTCGAGAATCGCGCTGGCGCAATCGTTCTACGGTCACTTCTATATCGAGCACAACCGCGGTCATCACGTGCGCGTCGCGACCCCCGAGGATCCGGCGAGTTCCCGTGTGGGCGAAACCTTCTGGGCTTTCTGGCCGCGCACCGTGTGGGGCAGCCTGACTTCGGCGTGGCGATTGGAGAAGACCCGGCTGTCGCGGCTCGAGAAGAAGCCGTGGAGCCTGAAGAACGAGGTGCTCAGCGCGTGGCTGATGTCGGCGGCGCTCTACCTGGTGCTCGTCGCGGTGTTCGGCCTCGAACTGCTGCCGTATCTGGTGCTGCAGGCGGTGGTCGGGTTCAGCCTGCTGGAGGCGGTCAACTACCTCGAGCACTACGGTCTGGTCCGGCAGCGGACCGCGTCGGGACGCTACGAGCGGCCCGCGCCGGTGCACAGCTGGAACAGCGACCACATCGTGACCAACATCTTCCTGTACCACCTGCAGCGCCACAGTGATCATCACGCCTACCCGACCCGGCGCTATCAGACACTGCGCAGCTGGGACGGCGCGCCGAACCTGCCCAGCGGGTACGCCAGCATGATCCTGCTCGCCTACTTCCCGCCGCTGTGGCGGCGCGTGATGGACAAGCGCGTGCTCGCGCACTATGACGGCGACATCACCCGTGCCAATATTCAACCGGGCAAGCGGGACAAGGTGATTGCCCGTTACGGCACCGAGCTGCGGGCCGACGGGGTGGCGTGATGAATCTGTTCCGTTGTCCCGTTTGTGAATACGTCTACGACGAGGCGAAAGGCGATCCGCACGAAGGATTTCCCGCGGGCACCCGGTGGGACGTGATTCCGGACGACTGGTGCTGCCCGGATTGTGGGGTGCGGGAAAAGATCGATTTCGAACGGGTGGGAGCGGCCAAATGAACGATTACAAACTTTTTCAGTGCATTCAGTGTGGTTTCGAATACGACGAGGCGAAGGGGTGGCCGGAGGACGGTATCGCACCCGGCACGCGCTGGGACGATATTCCCGACGACTGGACGTGTCCGGACTGCGGCGCCGCGAAGGCGGACTTCTACATGGTCGAAATAGAGCGGTCGTGATGTTTTGACTGCGGGAACCGCCCGTGACAGTGTCGCGGGTATGGCGCGCACCGGAACTCGCATTCCCTATCAGGAGGCCGCGCGGGAGTTGCTGCGCACGTCGGTCCTCGATGCCATGCGGGAACTGCTCACCGAACGGGATTGGTCCAAGATCACCCTCGGTGATGTGGCCGCCAGGGCGGGCGTCAGCAGGCAGACCCTCTACAACGAGTTCGGTTCCCGCAGCGGTCTCGCGCAGGCGTACGCGCTGCGCCTGGCCGACGATCTGGTCGACCACGTGGACGCGGCCATCACCGGCAATGTCGGTGATGCCCGCGCCGCGTTCCGGGAGGGGATGCGCAACTTCTTCCTCGACGCCGCGGCCGATCCGCTGGTCCGTTCGCTGCTGGCCGGCGAGGTGAAGCTGGATCTGCTGCGGCTGATCACCCTCGACGCCGGGCCGTTGCTCGAGCAGGCGACCGCCCGGCTCTCGCTGGCGTTCCAGCAGAGCTGGGTGGCGGCGACCGCGGCCGAATCGGATGTCATCGCGCACGCGCTGGTGCGCATCGCGCTGAGCTACATTCCGACCCCGCCCGGCCCGGGGCGCGACGCTCCGGAGGATTTGAGCGCGTTGCTGAGCCCGTATGTCGAGGCGATTCTCGCCGCTCGAATCGAGCAGTAGGGAACCCGCTCGACCCCGCATATGTTTGCGGAAAGTAAGCCACGCTTCACTAACATATGAGTGGGCTTAAAAACCAACTGTCAGGGTTGTAATCCTCGTCACGTTTCATCCGTCAAGGTCTGCGAAACGGCCGTGCAGTCTGGAACTATTCTCGTACATCGGAGTTAGGGTTCCTATTTAGCGGGAGAAACGTGCAAACGGTTGGCAAACCGCCGGTATCAACTGATCCCAAACGACACTTATGGGTTTTCGGCCTGATCGCTCCACTGAGCGCCCTGCTGCCCTCGCAACTCGTGTTGCAGACCGGGGCAAAGGTGTTCTGGTGGATCGGTCCGATCATCGTGCTGATCGTCATCCCGGTCCTGGACTGGGTTGTCGGCGAGGACGGCACCAATCCGCGCGATGAGGACTACGAGTTGCTGTCCAATGACCGGTATTACCGGTGGTGCACCTATCTGTTCCTGCCTGTGCAGTTGATCGGCCTGCTCATCGCCTGCGCCATGTGGGCGGGGCACGAGCTGAGCGTCGTCGACAAGCTCGGTCTCGCGGCGACGCTCGGATTCGTCAGCGGCATCGGGATCAACGCGGCGCACGAACTGGGTCACCGGGTCGAGAACGCCGAACGCTGGCTGGCCAAAGTGGCGCTGGCGCAGTCGTTCTACGGCCACTTCTTCGTCGAGCACAATCGCGGGCACCACGTGCGGGTCGCCACGCCGGAAGACCCGGCCAGCGGCCGGCTCGGTGAGACCCTCTGGGAGTTCCTGCCGCGCAGCGTGTTCGGCAGCTTCCGCTCGGCCATCGAACTGGAACGGGTGCGCCTGGCGCGCAAGAACCGGCGCTGGTTCAGCGTGCACAACCACATCCTGCAGGCCTGGTCGATGAGCGTGGTGCTGTTCGGCACGCTGATGGCGCTGTTCGGCATCGGCATTCTGCCGTGGCTGATCCTGCAGGCCGTGATCGGCGCCTCGCTGCTGGAGACGGTGAATTACATCGAGCACTACGGACTGCTGCGGGGTAAGCGGCCGAACGGCAATTACGCGCGCTGCTCACCGCGCGACAGCTGGAACAGCGACCGGCTCGTCACCAATATCTTCCTGTTCCATCTGCAGCGGCACAGTGATCATCACGCCAATCCCGGCCGCCGGTATCAGACGCTGCGCAGTTCCATGCAGGCGCCGCAGCTGCCGGCCGGATACGCCACGATGATTTTGTTCGCGGTCGTGCCCCCGCTGTGGCGGGCGGTGATGGACCATCGCGTGCTCGAGCACTACGAGGGCGACGTCACCCGCGCGAACATCCACCCCCGCAAACGCCGCCAGCTCCTGGAGCGCTACCGCGGCTGGGCCACCCGGACCCCGGAAAACGCAGCGGCGCAAACGAATGCCCCGGCGCAGTCGGATGCCCCGGCGCAGGCGAATGGTGCGGAGCAGACGAGTGGTACGGCCCGAGCGAATGGTGCGGCGCAAGCAGACGGTGCGGACGGTGCGGCGCGAGCTGCGAGTGTGCCATCGGCCAACGATGGTGCCCAAGGTGCGGCGCAGTCGAACGGTGCGGTGCGGGGCGGTGACGGTGCGGTGCCCTCGAATTTCGCGGCGCACACGAATGGCGCGGCGCAGGCCAGTGGTGCGGCGCGATCGAACGGTGCGGGTGCGGCGCAGGCGAATCGTGGCGCGCAGGCCGATGGTGTGGTGCAGGGCAGCGACGTGCGCCCGGGTGGTTCCGGCGCCGCGGTGGATGGTGTCGCCTCGGGCAGTGGTGTCACCTCGGAAACCGGTGTGCCATCGGGCAATTCGGGCAGCCCGTGCAACGGTGCCGTTCAGCGCAACACTGTGGTGCAGCGCAACGGATCGGCGCAGCGCAGGGAAGCGACGGTAGCGGAGTCGGGCGCGATCTGAGATCCCGGCCCGCCGGTTCGGTGGTGACCGACGGGGAGCCGCGCACGGCGTGCGTGCGCGGCTCCCGGTTCGGTGGTGGCGGAGTCGGGCGCGATCTGAGAACGCGGCCCCGCCGGTTCGCCGACGACTGATGTGAGTCGGGCGCGGTGGGTGCGCCCGGCCTCGGTTCGCCGGCGAATGATGGGAAGTCGCGCGTGATGTGCCGGTCTCGCAGTTCGTGCTGACCGGTGTGGAGTCGTGCGCGGTGGGTGCGCCCGACTTCGGGCCGGGGGTGGCGGGTTCAGCGGTGGTAGGCGGGCGGGAGAGGGAGTCCCTTCTCCTGCATCACCTCTCGCATTCGGTCGGGGTAGTCGGTGATCACGCCGTCTACGCCGGTTTCGAGTTGGGCGGCGATCGTGGCCTTGTCGTTCACGGTCCACGGGATGACGCGCAGGTCGAGTTCGTGCGCGCGGTCGACGTAGGTTTTGTCCGCCACCAGGGCGAAGCCCGGTTCGCCCGCCTTGCGGCCGTAGGGCACCGAGTAACCGGGCGAGGCGACGTTGGCGCCCAACGCTTTCACCGCGCCGAGCGGATCGTCCGGGTAGTCCTCGAACCGGATCGGCCCGAGCCACTTCGAGCCGGCGACGAAGGTGGTGTCGTCGTAGAGCGCGACCAGCGGGATGGTCGGATCGGCCTTGCGCACCAGCGGCAGCGACCGCCAGTCGAAGCTCTGGATCTCGACGTTGCCGGTCTCGCCGGCCGCGGTCACGGTGGCGAGGATGACGTCCACGAATTCCTGTGGCGTGGCGGACTGTTCGGGATGTTCGGCTTCCACTTTGGTTTCGATGTTGTACCTCGGGTGCGCGCCGCGGTAGGACTTCACCAGATCGAACAGCTCGGGCAGCGTCGCTATCTTGTTGCCCGGCAGGGCTTGCTGGCCGGGGAAATCGGCCAGGGCCCGCCCGCAGTCCAGGGTCCGGATCTGGGTGTAGGTCAGGTCGTGCACCAGCTTGCCCACATACGGGAACTCCGGGTCGTCCACGGTCGCGGGCGCGGTGTCGGCGCATTTGGTGGCGAGCACGGTCGGGTCGTGCCAGATCAGCGGCATCCGGTCGGCGGTGAGCACGATATCGAGCTCCAGCGTCGTGATGCCGAGCTCGAGCGCCTTGGCGAAGCCGGGCAGCGATTCCTCGACGGTCAGGCCGCGTCCGCCGCGGTGCGCCTGCAGGTCGACGGTTCGCGACGGAGTTGCGGGTGCGGCGTCCGATCCGCTGTCGCAGGCGGTGCTGAGACCCAGGACGGACAGCCCGACGACAGCGGTCGTGGCGATAGCGCGCAGGTTCGGCATCGCGCCAAGCTAGCAAGGGTGAGTACGGTGTACCCAGCCGCCGCGCCAGCGACTAGCCTTGCGTGTTGGTACCGACTTCCAGGAGAGGCAGACAGAGGCTATGACGACCTCAGAACTTCCCGCGCGAACTTCACTCACCGCGGACGTCCGCAACGGCATCGACTTCAAGGTGGCCGATCTCGCGCTTGCCGAATTCGGCCGCAAGGAGATCCGCCTCGCCGAACACGAGATGCCCGGGCTGATGGCGCTGCGGCGCGAGTACGCCGAGGTCCTGCCGCTGCAGGGCGCGCGGATCTCCGGCTCGCTGCACATGACCGTGCAGACCGCCGTGCTGATCGAGACCCTGGTGGCGCTCGGCGCGCAGGTGCGCTGGGCCTCCTGCAACATCTTCTCCACCCAGGATCACGCCGCGGCCGCCATCGTGGTCGGCCCGAACGGCACCGTGGACGAGCCCAAGGGCACCCCGGTCTTCGCCTGGAAGGGCGAGACCCTGGAGGAGTACTGGTGGGCCGCCGAGCAGATGCTGACCTGGCCGGACGAGCCGGCCAACATGATCCTCGACGACGGCGGTGACGCCACCATGCTGGTGCTGCGCGGCGCGCAGTTCGAGAAGGCCGGCGTGGTGCCGCCCGAGGACGAGAACCACTCGGCCGAGTACAAGGTCTTCCTGAACCTGCTGCGCGAGCGTTTCGAGTCCGACAAGGGCAAGTGGAGCGCCATCGCCGAATCGGTGCAGGGCGTCACCGAGGAGACCACCACCGGTGTGCTGCGGCTGTACCAGTTCGCGGCGGCGGGTGAGCTGGTGTTCCCGGCGATCAACGTCAACGACTCGGTGACCAAGTCGAAGTTCGACAACAAGTACGGCACCCGCCACTCGCTGATCGACGGCATCAACCGCGGCACCGACGTGCTGATCGGCGGCAAGAAGGTGCTGATCTGCGGCTACGGCGATGTCGGCAAGGGCTGCGCGGAATCGCTTGCGGGACAGGGCGCCCGGGTGCAGGTCACCGAGATCGACCCGATCAACGCGCTGCAGGCGCTGATGGACGGCTTCGACGTGGTCACCGTCGAGCAGGCGATCGGCAACGCCGATATCGTGATCACCTCGACCGGCAACAAGGACATCATCACCCTCGACCACATGAAGGCGATGAAGGACCAGGCCATCCTCGGCAACATCGGTCACTTCGACAACGAGATCGACATGGCGGGCCTGGAACGTTCGGGCGCAACGCGTTTGAACATCAAGCCGCAGGTCGACCTGTGGACGTTCAAGGAGTCCGGCAAGGCGATCATCGTGCTGTCCGAGGGCCGCCTGCTGAACCTGGGCAACGCCACCGGCCACCCGTCGTTCGTGATGTCGAACAGCTTCTCCAACCAGGTGATCGCGCAGATCGAACTGTGGACCAAGCCGGACGAATACGACAACGAGGTCTACCGCCTGCCCAAGCACCTCGACGAGAAGGTCGCCAAGATCCACGTCGAAGCGCTCGGCGGCACCCTGACCAAGCTCACCAAGGATCAGGCCGAATACATCGGCGTCGACGTCGACGGCCCGTTCAAGCCGGAGCACTACCGCTACTGAGCGACTGACGCACACGGCCGCCGGACCCCTCGGGTCCGGCGGCCGTGTGCTTTTCGCGCAAGCTGGCAGTGCTGCCACTTGTGCTGCCAGGCACGTTGTTTCGCGGGCGATTCCATTGCGGGCGAGGGCGGGGCCTTTCGACAATGGCGATACCTAGCGTCCGGCGAAAGCAGATCGCCGGACGTCATCGCTCCCGGGGGGTATGCACCATGAAGGACTCGCGCTGGATTCTGGCATTCGACGGCTCGTGCGCGAAGTGCACGCGGATCTCCGATCTCGTCGCGCAGGTCGCGGGGGATCGGCTCGACACCCGGCCGCTGACGGACGCGGACGTGATCCGTTGGCGCCACGACAGTCTCGGCCCGGCCGCGCCCTGGCAGCCGACGCTGCTCCGGGTCACCGGTGGTACAGCCAAGAGCTGGACCGGTCCGGCGCTCGCGGTGCGGCTGACGGGCGTGCTCGGTCCCCGCGCGACGGTGCGGGTCTTGCGCGTGCTGGGTGAGTTCGCCGCGGCCGAGTCCGCTGCGCAGCGGTCACCGGACGGTGTGGCCGCGATCGTGGCGCAGGGCCCCTCGCGGCGCGGCGTGCTGCTGGCCGGGTCCGGCGCGGTTCTGGCCGGCTGGCTGGTGCTCGGTCGCGGGGCCGGTGTCGCGGAGGCGTCGTCGGCGCACCGCTGGGTGCAGGAGAACCTGGGCTCGCTGCCGCAGGACCTCGACGGTATCGCCAAGTACCCCATGACATACCGTCGTGCCGCGATCGTCCAGCTGCCCGCCGAGGTGCAAAGCCGTTTGTGGACCGAGCATTTGGCCCGTGCCCGGGCCGCGCGCGAGCGGTTGTCCACGGAACAGGATGCGGCACTTCGGCATATCGAGGATCTGGCCGCGGATCCGGCGACCTTCCGCGGCGAGCGAACCGACGAACTCACCGTCCGGCTCGACGCGGCGGCCGCCCGCGTCGAGGCCGAGTTCGGTCGTGCGCAGGCCCGCCGCATCGTCGGAGTGCTCGGACCGGACACCGAGGCGGGCGAGCGCACGCTGCTGGCCAAGCTGCCCGACTGCGAGTGCAGCGCGGCGAGCAGCCACTGTGGCGACGCCCGCTGCGTCGGACTCGTCAACGGCTGCAACAAGAAGGGCGGCTGCGGCACGCTCTGGCGCTACCAGTGCAACGGACGCTGCGGGTAAGCCCGCGGACATCGATCCGGCCGCCGCGGCGCACCGACGGGCCGCGGCAACCGGGTGCTGAGTACCCTGCCTGCCATGGGAGCGTTGATAGTCGTCGAAGGGCTGGACGGGGCCGGTAAGCGGACGTTGACCGATGCCGTCACCGCGCGGCTGCGTGCGGACGGGCTACGCGTCGCCTCGTTGGCATTTCCGCGCTACGGCCGCTCGGTGCACGCGGATCTGGCGGCCGAAGCGCTGCACGGCGCGCACGGCGACCTGGCGGCGTCGGTGAACGCGATGGCGCTGCTGTTCGCGCTGGACCGGGCGGACGCCCGCGACGAACTGGCGAAGTTGTTGGCGGACAACGACATCGTGCTGCTCGACCGGTACGTCGCGTCCAACGCCGCCTACAACGCGGCCCGGCTCGAGCAGTCCGCCGAGGGCGCAATCGTGGGCTGGATAGGCGAATTGGAGTACGAACGGTTCGCGTTGCCCGCCCCCGCGGTGCAGGTGCTGCTGGACGTCTCGCCGGAGCTCGCGGCCGAACGAGCCCGGCGCCGAGGCGAACTCGACAGCAGCCGGGCGCTCGACGCCTACGAGCGGGACGCGCGACTACAGCAGCGCACCCTCGCGGTGTACCGTGAGCTGGCCCAACAGAACTGGTACGGCCCGTGGTGGATATTCCGATCCGGTGACGATCCAGCCACGCTGGCCGCGCGATTCGCCGATTTGATTACCCGATAGGGTTAGATGTGCGGCGGGTTCGTACCAGTGTTGGCGTGGCGACCCGATCCTGGCCTGGGAGATGACAACATAGTAATTATGAAGCCGAAGATTCTGGTCGTCGACGACGATATGGCGCTCGCTGAGATGCTCACGATCGTCTTGCGCGGGGAAGGGTTCGACCCGCATGTGGTCGGCGACGGCACACAGGCCCTCGCGGCGGTTCGGGAGATCCGCCCCGATCTGGTGCTGCTGGACCTGATGCTGCCCGGCATGAACGGCATCGACGTGTGCCGGGTGCTGCGCGCGGATTCGGGCGTGCCCATCGTGATGCTGACGGCGAAGACGGACACCGTCGACGTCGTGCTCGGTTTGGAGTCGGGCGCCGACGATTACATCGTCAAGCCGTTCAAGCCCAAGGAATTGGTCGCCCGGGTGCGCGCCAGGCTGCGCCGCACCGAGGACGAACCCGCGGAGATGCTCTCGATCGCCGATATCGTCATCGACGTGCCCGCGCACAAGGTGACCCGCGGCGGACAGCAGATCTCGCTGACGCCCTTGGAGTTCGATCTGCTGGTGGCGCTGGCCCGCAAGCCGCGTCAGGTGTTCACCCGTGAGGTGCTGCTCGAGCAGGTGTGGGGGTACCGGCACGCCGCCGATACCCGACTGGTCAACGTGCACGTCCAGCGGTTGCGCGCCAAGGTCGAGAAGGATCCCGAGAATCCGGAGATCGTCTTGACCGTTCGTGGTGTCGGCTACAAAGCTGGACCACCGTGAGCACACGCGTTGCACGGGTCGTGGCCGCCGCGTTCGCCCGGACGACGGCGCCGGTCGCCGTCGAGGCGCGGCCGTGATCCGTCGCTCCAGAAACCAACTGGAGCGGGCGCTGGCGGCAGCGGGTGCCCGGTTCGCTGAGCTGGGTGTCCTGCTGGGCCATCTGTGGCAGCGGTCGTTGCAGCTGCGCGTCGCGGTCTCCACGATCACCCTCTCGCTGATCGTGATCACGATCCTCGGTGTGGTGCTGACCGATCAGATCACCAGCCGCATGCTCGACACCAAGATCAATGCCGCGGTCGAGGAGATGTCGCGTGCCCGCAACGCGGTGCACGGCCAGCTGTCGAGCATCCAGGACGCCAACACCCAGACCCGGCTGGTCGAGGCTCGCAACACGCTGTCCAGCGGCGGTAGCCCGCAGACCGGTGTCGCGGGCAGCTACGACCTCGCGCTGGTGATGGTGGACGGCAGCCAGCAGGAACTCACCGCGGGCCCCATTCAGGACGTGCCCGTCGAGCTGCGCAACTTCGTCCGGCGCGGCCAGGTGAGCAGGCAGTTCACCACGATCTCGGATTCCAGCTGGTACCACGGCCCGGCGCTGATCATCGGCAGCCCGAGCGTCGACGTGCCGACGCTGGAGATCTATCTCATCTTCCCGCTGGCCAGCGAGGCGCGCAGCCTGTCGCTGATGCGCGGCACCATGATGATCGGCGGCATCGTGCTGCTGGTCCTGCTCGCCGCGATCACCGCGCTGGTCACCAGGCAGGTGGTGCTGCCGATCCGGTCGGCCGCCCGGATCGCGGGCCGCTTCGCCGACGGCAGGCTCAAGGAACGCATGCTGGTGCGCGGCGAGGACGATATGGCCCGGCTGGCGCAGGCGTTCAACGAGATGGCCGAGAGCCTGTCCAATCAGATCACCCAGCTCGAGGAGTTCGGCAATCTGCAGCGCCGGTTCACCTCCGATGTCAGCCACGAACTGCGCACCCCGCTGACGACGGTGCGGATGGCGGCGGATCTGATCCACGGCAGCAGTGACGATCTCGATCCCGCGCTGGCGCGCAGCGCCGAACTGCTGGTCAACGAGCTGGACCGGTTCGAGGGACTGCTCAACGACCTGCTCGAGATCAGCCGCCACGACGCGGGTGTGGCGGAGCTGCAGGTGGAATCGCTGGACGTGCGGATGTGCGCGCGGGCGGCCATCTCGACGGTGCGGCACCTGGCCAAGGACGCCGGCGTCGAGGTCGTGATCGATATGCCGGAGGAGCCTTTGGTCGCCGAGGTCGACCCACGCCGGGTGGAGCGGGTGCTGCGCAATCTGCTGGCCAACGCCATCGATCACAGCGAGGGCAAGCCGGTGCTGATCCGGATGCGCGGCGATCTGGACGCCAACGCGGTCTCGGTGGTGGTCCGCGATCAAGGCGTCGGGCTGCGGCCCGGCGAGGAGAAGCTGGTCTTCAACCGGTTCTGGCGCTCGGACCCGTCCCGGATGCGCCGCTCCGGCGGCACCGGTCTGGGCCTGTCGATCAGCGTCGAGGACGCGAACCTGCACGAGGGCAGGCTCGAGGCCTGGGGCGAGGTCGGCGTCGGCGCGAGCTTCCGGCTGACGCTGCCGCTGGTGCGGGGCAAGAAGCTCGGCGCGAGCCCGCTGCCGCTGGAACCCGTGCGCAAGCAGGCGGCGGCCCGGCAGGCCGAACTGGAGATCGTGCCGAGTACGACCGAGCCGGAACCGGAGGCCGCGCCCGGGGAGACCGTGTCGTTCCCGTCCGGCGGGACCGCGGTCTTCGCGTCGGGCAACGGCTCGACGGCGGTGGCGCCGTCGCACGCGGCGACCGGCCCGGACGCCGAGCCGAGCGCGCCCAGCGCGGATGCGGCCGCACCGGTCGCCCGAGCGGGCGGACCGGACGACGAATCGTCACCGCCGGGTGCGGATCCGGCGCGCAGATCCGGGGACGTACCGTTATGAGCATGCGAGTCGGTTCCGCGCGCAAGCAGCGGCTGTTCGCGTTCGGCGCGGCCGTGCTGGCCGCGCTCGTCGTGCTCTCCGGGTGCGCGAGCCTGCCGGAATCCTCGGCGCCGCAGGCCCTCGGCACGATCAACCGGGAACCCACCTCCGAGGGCCCGCCGCAGCCGCAGCAGGGCCGCGACCCCGACCTGCTGCTGCGCGATTTCCTCTCGGCCACCGCCGACCCGACCAATCGGCACCTGGCGGCCCGGCAGTTCATGACCCCGTCGGCCGCCGCCCAGTGGGACGACGCCGCGGGCATCACCATCGTGGAGAAGCCGGACACGTTGCGCGAGTCGCGTTCCGGGGACAAGGCGACCTATCGGGTGCGGGCGCGCAAGGTCGGCGAGCTCAAGGCCGACGGCTCCTACCAGGCGACCGCCGATCCGCTCGAGAACAAGATCGAGATGATCCGGGTCAACAACGAGTGGCGCATCGACGAACTGCCCGACGGCGTGGTGATGGACTCCGTCGCCTTCGGCAAGTCCTACCGGCGCTACGTGCTCTACTTCGTGGATCCGACCAGCAGCTCGGTCGTTCCGGACCTGCGCTGGATCTCGGTGCCCAAAGTGCAGCTGACCCAGCGGCTGCTCAGCATGCTCGGCGAGGGCACCCAGCCCGCGCTGACGCCGGTGCTGCGCAACGAGCTGGCCCAGCCGATCGCCCTGCGCGGCCCGGTCACCAAGGCCAACGGCGACCCGGACGGTGTGGGGGTGGGCGTCGGCGGCGTGCGCATAGATTTCGCGGGCGCCTCGGCGCTAGCACCGCGTGATCGCGAGCTACTCGCCGCGCAGGTGGTGCTCACCCTCGCGGGCGCGGACATCATCGGGCCGTATGTGCTGCTGGCCGACGGCAAACCGCTCGACGACCGCTTCTCGGCGAGCGGCTGGGCGGTGGCCGACGTACAGCAGTTCAGCGCGGCGATGAACGGGCGCAACCAGATCGGGCTGCACGCGTTGCGCGGCGGCACGCTGGTACAGGTGGCGAACACCGGCGCCGTCACGGCCGCGCCGGGCTACTTCGGCGCGGTGAACAACCTGGTGTCGGCCGCCGTCTCGCCGGACGGGCAACTGGTCGCGGGCGTGGCCGACGCGGGCCGGCCCGCACCCGAACAACCGCGCACCCTGATGATCGGCACCTACGGCGGCAACGCGATTCCGGTCGCCGAGGGCGGCACCATCACCCGGCCGTCCTGGAATATCGACGGCACCGCCGCCTGGGCGGTGATCGACGGGGATCGGGTGGTCCGGGCGGTGAACGACCGGACCACCGGCACCGTCTCGGTGCAGGATGTCGACATCTCCGCGCTCACCGGCGGGGCCGGCTCGGCCTTCCGGCTGCCGATCACCGAGCTACGGGTCTCCCGCACCGGGGTGCGCGCCGCGTTGATCGCCGACGGCAAGGTGTATGTCGCGGTGGTGGTGCCGAAGCCGGGCGGCGGCTACGCGCTGACCTCACCGCTGCCGGTCGGCGTCGATTCGAGCACGGCCGCGGTCTCGGTGTCGTGGTACGGCAGCGATCGGCTGATCATCGCCAGGGAGGGCAACGTCGATCCGATCGGTGCGGTGTCGATCGACGGATCGGGGTCGCAGGCGTATACGAGCCGGAACCTGACGACGCCGGTGCGGCAGGTCAGTGCCTCACCGGAGCACCAGTACGCCGCCGATTCCCGGGCGGTACTGGAGCTGACGACGAATCCCGACGAGCGCGAACCGTATTGGCGGGAGGTGCCGGGCCTCGGCGCGAACGCCGTCCCGGTGCTGCCCGGCTGATCGCCGGGCCGTGTCGGTGGGTGCGCGCACACTCGGGCGATGCGCACCCTCCTCGATCTGATCCTGCCCAGCGCGTGTGCCGGCTGCGGGCAACCCGGCGTGGGCTGGTGCGCCGCCTGCGCGGCCACGCTGACCGGCCCGCCGGTCCGGGTGCGGCCGCGGCTGGATCCCGGGGTGCCGTGCTGGGCGCTGGGTCCGTACCGCGGCCCGGCGCGGCGAGCGGTGTTGGCGGCCAAGGAGAGTGGGCGCACCGATCTGGCGGCGCCGATCGGCCGGGCACTGGCCGGTGCGCTGGCGCGCCTGCGCGGCGATCGGCCGCTGGTGCTCGTGCCCGCGCCGAGCCGGCGGGTCGCCGCGCGACGGCGCGGCGGTGATCCGGTGGTGGCCGCGGCGGAGATAGCCGTGAGTTGGCTGCCCGATAGCCGGATGGTATCCGTGCTGCGGGTGTGGTGGGGTGTGCGGGATTCGGTGGGCTTGACACCCCGTGAACGCGCACACAATCTGCAGGACAGGGTGACCACCGTACCCGGTTCCGCGGCGCTGTGCCGGATCGCGGAAAACACCGAGGTAGTGGTGGTGGACGACGTGCTGACGACGGGGGCGACGGTGCGCGAGTCGGTGCGCGCGCTGGCCCGGATCGGGGTACCGGCGCGCGCCGTATTGGTTACCTGTGCTGCTTGACTCCGGGAAATTTGCGTGAACACTGGCGCACTCCCGAATGTCGTACTAGCGTCGCGATCACACACCCGAACCGGGAGTTTGGAGGTGGCGCCTCGGACATCATGTGCCGAGAGATTCTCGATCGGCACGGCTCATCCCGCCGCACGCAGTTCGCCTGTGCGGCCATATCCGGGAGGTACGCGTGACGACTTCTTCACGACCTTCAGTGCAAGATGCTGATCCTTCGGTGCTGGACGATCGCACCGTGGACGTGACCGAGCAACCCATTGCGGATCGAGCCAGGACGCCCCGTGCGGACGTCGTGGTCAAAGGTCGCAATGTCGAGGTTCCGGATCACTTCCGAATCTATGTCGCGGAGAAACTCTCCAGGCTCGAACGCTTCGACCCGTCGATCTTCATCTTCGACGTCGAACTCTTCCACGAGCGAAACCGTAGGCAGCGCAAGAGTTGTCAGCGCGTCGAGATCACCGCACGCGGTAAGGGCCCCATCGTGCGCGCCGAGGCGTGCGCCGACAGCTTCTATGCCGCACTCGAATCGGTGACCGCGAAGCTGGAAAGCAGGCTGCGCCGCACCAAGGACCGGCGCCGGGTGCACTACGGAGACAAGACCCCGGTCTCCGTCGCCCAGGCCACCGCCGATCTGGTGGACGATTCCCTGTTCGCGCTGCCGAACGGGTCCTCCGCCGCGCACGATCACCCCGACGGCGGCAACCACCACCGCCCCGAGAACACGCCGGAGAACCCGGATTACGCGGCGGGGCCCGGCCACATCGTCCGCACCAAGGTGCACACCGCGACTCCGATGTCCGTCGACGACGCCCTCTACCAGATGGAACTCGTCGGCCACGACTTCTTCCTCTTCCAAGACCGCGAGACCGACCGACCGTCGGTGGTCTATCGCAGGCACGCCTTCGACTACGGCCTGATCCGGCTCGCATAGAAGGTTCGTTTTCGTCCGCCGCTCCGGGTGTTCAGCGCGTTCGTTGGATACCCGGAGACGCTGACCTGATCGGTATCTCCGTTTCCCGCACGACAATCCGCTCGTCGCGCCGCGGTGCGCTCACCGGCGCCGGTCGCGGAAGAACGTCCGATGCAGCAGGGAATCGCGCCGAGGCGGGCGCATGGCGTGCAGCATGACCATGTCGGCGAAGGTCTCCGCGTCGCGTTCCCGGCTGGTGCCGTAGTCGGTGCGGCCGAGCACGTGCGCGATGGATTCGGGGGAGATGGAGGGCAGTAGTTCCGCGACGGTGGGGGCGGTCGGCTCCGGTCCGCCCTCGGCAGGCTGTTCCGGGCCGTGGCCGAGCAGCATATGGCCGAGTTCGTGCACGATGATGTGCTCGGCATGCCATTCGGTGGTGTCGGCGCCGTAGACGATCACATCGCTGTCGTGCTTGGCGATCCACAGTCCGCTGCCGGTGCCGCAGCCGGTGCCCGCGAGCAGCGCGGTATCGATCGGCACCAGGCTGATGGGCCGGCCGCGATAGGCGGCGACATCGTCGAGATAGCTCGACAGGTTCCACGGGTGCGGTATCGGGACATCCCGGGTCAGGTTCCGGAACCGGGCCTGCATGGCCATGCGATTTCACTCCTACAGCAAGCTCAGTGCCCCCATGTAGGTCACGATGTTACCGACTGACTCGTCGGTCAGGTGCGGTCCGTGCTCTCGATGATCCGGGCCAGGATCGCCTGGTCCACATTCGAGCCGCGCAGTGCGATGCTCGAGACGTTGGCATCGCGCATGGTGGCGAGCAATTCCAATTCCCGATCGATCGCGCTGGCCGCCGGACCCGAGGTGGTCAGGTAGTCGGCCGCCACGCCGAAGCTCTGCGCGATCGCCGCGAGCACGTCGAGTTCGACTGTCGTGCCGGGAATCTCGCCGTCGAACTCGCCGCCGCGCAGGCGTTCCAGGTAGCTCGGCGCGATGACCCGGCTGAGATACCCGCCGGCCTGTTCGGCGACGGTCGCGGTGCTGCGCTCAGGGGCCGAGCGGGGATGCACGACGGCGAACAGTCGATTGATCTTGTGACTCAGCGTGAGAGTCGCGCCGCTCGGCGCGTCGTCGGTTTTCTCCGTCACCTCAGTACCCGCCGTTTCGACTCGCGGTCGTGTCCACGTTGGCCGCCAGCCAGCGTGCCCGGAACTGTGCTTCTGTCGCAGCATCGACGTCCTCTGATCGTCCGGCCAGCCAGCGCCGGTAGCGCCGTTCGTGAAGTTCGGTGGTGTCGCTGGACTCCGCGGGCACCTCGAGCAGGTGCGCGAAGGCCATCTCGACGAGCGGGTGCAGCTGCCTGCCCGGGCCGCCGTTGCGTTCCAGCATGGCGGTCGCGTAGCGCGCCGACAGCTTGGAGACCACCTGGTTGAGTTCGCTGATCGCGGCGACCACCTGCGGGTGGGTGGTCCGGCCGTGTTCGACCGCGTCGTTGAGCCGGCCCGCGGCCGCGAGCAGCCCGGTGAGGTCGGCGAGTTCGAAGCGGATCGAGTCGGGCCCGGCCACGACGGACTCGCCGGGCTGCCGCGCGGCGGGTGCGGGCTCGTCGGCGGCCGGGGTGCCGCCGGCGTAGGTGCGCGCGGCGCTCCCCGGGAGCCAGCGCAGCGGCGCATCGAGTTTGTTCAGCGTGGTCGTGCTGATCGCGGCGTCGCCGTCTTCGATCTTGCGAATCGTCGGTGCCGAAGGTCCCCCGAGGTCGCCGATCTGTAACTGCGTGAGGCCGAGCTCGTCCCGGCGCTCCTTGATGATTCGGCCGAATCGCTTCTGGCGCCGCGACAGCTCCGAAGGGCTATGCATAGTGCGCTTCAGAGTAGAGCCCGACCACGTCAGAAAGCAAACCAATAGAAAAGGTTTGAAAAATCAGTGGAAATATTGCTACTGTTCTGACGCGCCGAGGTTTCAGCCGACATCGGTCTTGCGGAGTGTTCCGGGACGAGCAGGGGCGTTCGTCGGAACGGGCGCCTCCGGTCTGTTGCGCAACGGCGCGTGGCAGACCGGGTTTCAGCGACGGTGGAGGGGATCGCCGCTGCTGTGCACGGGTCACCGTCGGCGAAGGGGGTCGACGGTGAACTTACTTAGGAGTAAGTTTGGTGGCCATAGATCTCTCGAAAGGAAATCGCATGGCCACCAAGGCTGCTCGCCGTGCCGTTATCGTGTCCGGTGCGCGCACGCCGTTCGTGCGTGCGTTCACCGGATACACCCGGATGGATTCCATCGCGCTCGCCGATGCCGCGGTCCGGGGCCTGCTGGAGCGGACCGGGCTGCCCGGCGCCCAGGTAGAGGCCATCGTCTGGGGCGGGGTCATCCTGCCCAGCGCCGCGCCGAACATCGCCCGTGAGATCGCCCTGGACCTCGCGCTCGACCCCGGCTGCGAGGGCCACACCGTGACCAGGGCCTGCGCGTCCGGGCTGCAGGCGGTCACGTCCGCCGTGGCCGCGATCGAGCGCGGCGAATACGACATCATGATCGCCGGCGGCAGCGATTCCACCTCCAATGCCGAGGTGAAGCTGCCGCAGTCGGTGGTGCACGCGGCGGCGCCGCTGGCGCTCGGCAAGCCGAAGCCGAAGGACTACCTGGCCGCGATCCGGCAGCTCGCGCCGTTCACCGACATCCTGCCGAGCCGGCCGAAGATCGCCGAACGCACCACCGGCGAGGTGATGGGGGAGTCGGCCGAGAAGATGGCCCGCATCCACGGCATCAGCCGGGCCGACCAGGACGAGTTCGCCGCCCGCTCGCATCATCGGGCCGCCGCCGCAATCGAATCGGGCCGGTTCGACGACGAGGTGCTGCGGGTTCGCACGCCCGAGGGCGTCGAGATCGACCGCGACGGACTGGTCCGCGGCAACACCAGCATCGAAAAACTGTCGAAACTGAAGCCGGTTTTCGCCGAAAACGGCACAGTGACCGCGGGCAATGCCAGCCCGCTCACCGACGGTGCGTCCGCCGTGCTGCTGATGAGCGAGGAGAAGGCCGCCGCGCTCGGTTACCGGCCGCTTGCCGCCTTCCGCTCCTGGAGCTACGTCAGCGTCGACCCCACCGACCAGGTGCTGATCGGCCCGGCGATCTCCATGCCGCGGGCGCTGGACAAGGCCGGAATGTCGCTGGGCGACATCGATTTCGTCGACATCCACGAGGCCTTCGCGGCGCAGACGCTGTCGGTGCTGTCGGCGCTGGCCAGCACCGAGTGGGCCAAGACGCGGCTCGACCGGGACACCGCCGTCGGCGAGGTCGATATCGACAAGCTCAATGTGCACGGCGGTTCGGTATCGCTGGGGCACCCGTTCGGCGCCACCGGCGCGCGGATGGTGACCACGATGGCGAACGAACTGGCCCGCACCGGCAAGAACGCCGCGCTGCTCGGCATCTGCGCCGCGGGCGGCATCGGCGCCTCGGCCGTGCTGGAACGGGTCTGACCGAAAACCGGTTGAGCAGGCCCCGGTCGGCGCAGTACCAAGGCGTATGACCGAATCGACCGGGGCCGCGCCGCGGCGCATCGAGCTGCGCCGCATCGACCGCGAAAACCTCTACGCGGTATGCAGTTTGAGTGAGACGCTGAGCGCGCAACAGCGTCCCATGGTGATCGACAACGGCGTTTCCATTGCCGAGGCCCACTTTTCGGACTGCCTGTGGTTTCGCGCCGTCTACGCCGACGACGCGCCCGCCGGATTCCTGATGGTGCATCACGGGCTGGACGAGGACCACCCCGACCTGCGTGGTGTGTTCCTGTGGCGCTTCATGGTCGCGGGTCCGGCGCAGGGACGCGGGATCGGCCGGGCGGCGCTGCGCGCGCTCGTGCAGCGATTGACGGCGCGGGGCACCCGCGAGCTGTACACCAGCTACGCGACCGGGCCGGGTAGTCCCGCGGGGTTCTATCGGTCGCTGGGCTTCGTGCCGACAGGACGGATTCTGGACAACGAGCACGAGGTCCTGCTGCGCTGGTGAGCGCCCACCCAGGGATCACACCTGGCGCAGTGCCTTTCCAGGTCGGCGCAGTGCTCGCGGGCTTGCGCAGTGCTTCGGTTGGCGCTGTGGTGTCGGGTTGGCGCAGTGCTTCAGGTTGGCGCAGTGCGTCGCTGGCGCTGTGGTTTCGGGCTGGCGCTGTGCTCTCGCGTTGGCGCAGTGCGTCGCTGGCGCAGTGCTTCGGGCTGGCGCAGCGTTTCGGTTGGCGCTGTGGTGTCGGGCTGGCGCAGTGCTTCGTCGGCGCTGCTTTTCGGCTGGCGCAGTGGTTTCGGGTCGGCGCAGCGCTTTCAGGTTGGCGTAGTGGTGTCGGGCTGGCGCAGGGTTTCGGCTGGCGCAGCGTTTTCGGGCTGACGCAGCGCTTTCGGTCGGCGCCGTGCTTCAGGTTGACGCCGTGCTTCAGGCTGACGCCGTGCTTCACGCTGGCGCAGTGCGCTTTCGGGCGATCCGGGTGGCGGTCAGCGGTGCCGGGCGCGGGTGGGTGGCAGCAGCGGCACTGTGCCGTCCGCCGCGGGACGCGTCCGGAACACGTGGGTGTCGCGCTTCGGGGTCTGCGGTTTGCGGACCTCGTCGGCGATGATCCGCAGGCACGTGTCGTGGTTGGACTCGCCGGGGCGGCCTTCCCTGCGCAGGCGCAGCATTGCGTGTGCCAGATCGATGCCAAGCTCGTTCGACAGCCGGACGGCGTCGACATTGGCCATGGCAAACCTCCTGAGCCGAAGAACGCTGCATCCGAGATGGGTGCGTACAAGGACGTACCCATTTGATGAGCAGCTGAACCCCACGACCCCGACCCCCATGCCTCCGGTCGTGGCGCGGGGACGCAGACATTCTGCGCGGATGCACTGGGACACGCCGCACGACGCGCCGGATTGTGCATCAAAATGCAATACAGCGAACTACTTTCGGTAGACCTCGTGATGCACGGCCTCGGCCAGCGGCCGCCCGGCGCGCCAGCCGAAGCGTTCCAGATCGGGGATCTGCTGGAAGCTGTGCACCGGTCCGGCGCACAGCCACGCGACCGGATGCACGCCCGCGGGCAGCCCGACGAGTTCGGCGAGGAATTCCGGCGCGTAGAACGACACCCAGCCGACCCCGATGCCCTCGGCGGTCGCGGCGAGCCAGAGATTCTGGATCGCGAGCACCGTGGAGAAGACGCCGGTTTCGGGGACGGTGGCCCGGCCGAGCACCTGCGGGCCGCCGCGGCCGGGATCGTAGGTCACCACGATCCCGGTGCCGCTCTCGACGATGCCCTCGATCTTGATCGGTTCGAAGGTCGCGGCCCGGTCCGGCGGGAGCGCGTCGCGGAACTCGACGCGCTTGTCCGCCACGTGCGCGGCGAAGGCGCGCAGCGTGGCCGGGTCCCGCACCACCACGAAATCCCAGGGTTGCGAATTGCCGACGCTGGGCGCTCGGTGCGCGGCCTCCAGCAGCCGCCACAGCGTGCTGTCGTCGAGCACCTCGCCGGTGAACTCCGCCCGCACGTCGCGCCGCAACCGGATCGCGTCGTAAACACTCAGACCGTCAGCACCCACGCGCTCAGTCAACCAGCCGCGGACCCCGCAACGAACACGCACCCTTTCCGTGTTCGCGCACCCGCTGTGCCATGCGAAAACGGGTGCGCGAGGACGGAAAGGGTGCGGGAGCGGCGGGTCAGCCCGCGTACGCGGGGGTGCGGCGGTTCAGGCGCCGGCGGCCTGCGGCCAGGGCGGTGCGCAGGCCGCGCCGCTTGCCGGTGACCGGGTCGATGGTGGCGACGGTGTTGCCCGCGAACTTGCGCTCCGAGGCGGTCTCCGGCGCGTCGTCGGCGGTGTCGCGCAGGTACTTGTTCGGCAGCGAGAGCTTGAGGATGGTGCGCCAGGCCTTGAAGTACTGCACCGGCAGCGAGCCGGTGGTGTAGGGCAGGTCGTACTTCTCGGCGAGCTCCCGGACCCGGACCGCGATCTCGGCATACCGGTTGCTCGGCAGATCGGGGAACAGGTGATGTTCGATCTGGTGGCTCAGATTGCCCGTCATGAAGTGGGTGAGCGGACCGCCGGAGATGTTGGCGCTGCCGAGCATCTGCCGCAGGTACCACTGGCCCTTGGTCTCGTTGTCGATATCGGCCTTGGTGAACTTCTCCGCGCCGTCGGGGAAGTGACCGCAGAAGATCACGGCGTTGGACCACACGTTGCGGATGGCGTTGGCGGCCAGGTTCGCGGTGAGCGTGGTGACGAAGGCCGGACCGGTGAGGGCGGGGAAGATCACGTAATCCTTGAGGATCTGCTTGCCCATCTTGGTCAGCGCCTCGGTGCGCTTGCGGTCGAACTCGGCGCGCTCGGGCGTACCCGGCTTGAACCGGCCCGCGGCCAGCTTGCCCAGCTCCATGTGCTGGATCGAGACGCCGTATTCGAACAGCAGCTGCAGCACCAGGTTGTAGATCGGGTTGCCCAGGTTGAACGGCTTCCACCGCTGGTCGCGGGTGACGCGCAGCAGGCCGTAGCCGATGTCGTCGTCCATGCCGAGCACGTTGGTGTACTTGTGGTGCAGGTAGTTGTGCGTGTGCTTCCAGTGCTTGGCCGCGCCCGCGTTGTCCCATTCCCAGGAGCTGGAGTGGATTTCCGGATCGTTCATCCAGTCCCACTGCCCGTGCATGGTGTTGTGCCCGATCTCCATGTTCTCGATGATCTTGGCGGTGCTGAGCATGGCGACGCCGGCGATCCAGGCGGGCGGCAGGAAGCTGGCGAACAGTACGCCGCGGCCGCCGATCTCGAGCGCGCGCTGGAGCCGGATGACGTTACGGATGTAGTTCGCGTCGCGCGCACCGCGCGATTCCTCGATATCGCGACGAATCGCGTCGAACTCCGCGCCGAGTGCTTCCACGTCGGCCTCGGTGAGGTGTGCGTATTCCTTGACATCCGAGATCGCCATGGCGGTTACAGTACCGTAAGTTACGTGACCGTAGGTTACGAGCTGCCCCGCAGCGGTGTGGCAAATCCCCCATTGCGAACACGATCAGAAGATGGTAGTTGAAGGGCGTCCGCAGTACGGCGTAAAGCCTTCTCCCGCACAGCCTTCCAGCACGGCCGTCAGTCACGCGGCCGCTAGATTTTGCACCCGCGAACCCACTCCGCGCAAGCTGTGCGCTTCATTTCGGGTATTGCGGCGGGAAGTAGGCCACGCGTCCGGTCATCGATCCCCAGTTGCCGTACGAACGGTACGCCTACCGGCCTGTTTGCCGAATTTTCCCCTTTCGGACATGCCTGGTTCCGAACATCGGCCTAACTTTCGGCGTTCCCGACGAACGGAGTCAGCTCATGCGATTATCCAAGGCGTTGCTCGCCGTCCTGCTGCTGGCGGGCATCGCCACCGTGGGGCTCGCGCCCGCCGCGCACGCCCGCGATCACGAACGAATCCGCGTACTCACCTGGAACATCCTGCACGGGGGTCGCGAACCTACTCCGGCCAATCTGAACGATCTGATCGATCAGATCGTCGAACTCCAACCGGACGTGTTCTTCGCCGTGGAGACCTACGGTTCCGGCGACATCATCACCGACGCGCTGACCCGGCGCGCCCACAACGGCCGCTATACCGGCGTGCGGGTCACCGACCGCCCGGCCGGATCGGACAACCTGTGGATCTTCACCAAATACGAAGTGGTCGCGACCTATCCGAAACCGCAGGGCGGTCCGGCGAGCGATTTCCACTTCGGTGGTGTGCGCGTCCGGGTGCCGGACGACGGCGAGCTGAACCTGTTCGCCACCTGGCTAACCTACACCGACCCGTGGGACGGCTATCTGATCGACGAGAACGCGACGGATCTGCGCGACGGCAAAGCCCCGAGGCATTCGGTCGACGCGGTGGTGCGGGCCGAGCGCGCGCAGACGCAGTACATCAGCGACATCATCGGCACCCAGTTGCCGCAGATGTTGGGCGGCAACACCGCGCCGGTGCTGCTCGGCGGTGACTTCAACACGCTGCCCGGCGCCGATTGGACGCCCGCACAGGCGAACTGCCCGAACCACTTCGGCGCGAGCTATCCACTCCAGGCCACCAAGGTGGTCACCGATGCCGGGTTCGTGGACACCTTCCGCGCGGCCAACCCCGATGTCTGTGCGGCGCCGGGCCGGACGTGGAGCCCGCTGCCCAGCGAGCCGATGCTCACGCAGCAGCGGATCGATTTCACCTTCGCCCGCGGCGACATCGAGGTGCGCTCGGCCCGGATCGTCGACACCCGGATGCCGAAGCACGGCCCGGGAGTCTTCTACTCCGATCATGCCGCTGTGGTCAGCGATCTGAAGGTGCGCTGGTAAGTGCGGAGTGCGCACCGGTACCCGGATGCGGGTACCGGTGTTCCGGGTCGGTCAGCGGCTGCGCCGCAGTCGCCACAAAGCCTTCTCGCGCACGGCCTTTCGGCGCAGCGAAGCCTGCTCCTGGCGGGCGCGGTCCTGCAGGGCCTGGGTGGCCTCGCGCAGTACCACCTTTTCGTGCTCGGCCTTCTCTTTGAGTGCGCGCTTGGCTTCGCGCAGCATCTCCTTCTCCTGCTGGGCCTTCTCCTTCAGCACCACCTTGGCCTCGCGCAGGGCCGAGCGCAGGCCGCGGCGCTGCCCGGTTTCCGGGTCGACGCCGAGCCAGTGCGCCGTCTCCGCGCTGGGCAGCGACGGCAGCGTGATGCCCGCGAACTTGCGTTCGGAGGAGGTCTCGGGCGCGTTGTCGGAGGTGGCCTTCAGGAAGCGGTCCGGCAGGGCCAGCTTGTGGATGGTCCGGAAGGCGAGCAGGTACTGCTTGCCGAGCGAGCCCGTGGTGTACGGCAGGTCGTACTTGTCGCACAGTTCGCGCACCCGCACCGCGATCTCCGGGTACCGATTGCTCGGCAGGTCCGGGAACAGGTGGTGCTCGATCTGGTAGCAGAGGTTGCCGCTCATGAACGCCATGGCGGGACCCGCCTTGAAGTTGGCACTGCCGAGCATCTGCCGCAGATACCATTCGCCGCTGGTCTCGCCCTCGAGCTGTTCGATGGTGAACTTCTCGGCGCCATCGGGGAAGTGGCCGCAGAAGATCACGGCGTAGGCCCACAGGTTGCGGATCAGATTCGCGGTCGCGTTCGCCTTCAGCGTCGACTTGAACGCCGGGCCGGTGAGCGCCGGGTAGAGCAGGAAGTCCTTGGTCACCTGGCGGGCGATCTTGCGGCCGAACTCCACGTTCGGCGGGGACATCACCTCCCAGCGCGGGGTGTCGGCCAGTTCCTTCTCGATGCTCCAGTCGTGCAGCGCGATGCCCCACTCGAAGGTCGCCGCGAGCACCAGGTTCGCCACCGGCTGCACCAGGTGGATCGGCTTCCACGGCTCGTCGCGGGTCATCCGCAGGATGCCGAAGCCGAGGTCCTCGTCCTTGCCGAGCACGTTGGTATAGGTGTGGTGGGAGTAGTTGTGCGCCCGCCGCCACTGCGACGAGGGCCCCGTCATATCCCACTCCCAGGAGCTGGAGTGGATCTCCGGATCGTTCATCCAGTCCCACTGCCCGTGGCTGACGTTGTGCCCGAGCTCCATGTTCTCGATGATCTTGGCGACCGACAGCAGCGCGGTGCCGGTGAGCCAGGCCCACCGATTGCGGCTGCCGAACAGCACCGCGCGCCCGGCCACCTCGAGGCCGCGCTGCGCGGCGATGGTCCGCCGGATGTACTTCGCGTCACGTGCGCCACGCGACTGCTCCACCGAACGCCGGATCGAATCGAGTTCCTGCCCCAGTGTCTCGATGTCGGCCGCCGTGAGATGGGCGAACGCCTGAATATCGGTGATGGCCACCGGGGGTCCTTTCCCTACTCGATTTGCTTCGAGGGTACCCAAGGGCGCCCCGTGCTGCCGTGTCGTCGTCGCCGGGCCGCGTTGCCCGGCGCGCCGCGGCGTCGTCTAGACGTCGAGCGTGCAGTCGCCCGCCGCGGCGGAGATGCAGGTCTGCACCTTGTCGCCTTCGCGATGCTCGTCGCCGTTGCGCAGATCGCGCACGTAGCCGGAACTCAGTGTCACGACACAGGTTTGGCAGATGCCCATCCGGCAGCCGAACGGCATCTGCACGCCGGCCGACTCGCCCGCTTCGAGCAGGCTGGTCGCGCCGTCCACCTCGACCGTACGCCCGGTCTTGCCGAAGCTGACCGTGCCGCCCTCGCCCACCGCGGAGCGCTCGATCTCGAATCGCTCGACGTGCAACTGGTCGGCCAGGCCGGCGTCGCGCCAGTGGTGCTCGATCTCGTCGAGCATCGCGGCCGGGCCGCAGGCCCAGGTCTGGCGCTCGCGCCAGTCGGGGAACTTCGTGTCCAGGTCGGCCAGCGCGAACTTGCCCTGCTCGCCGGTGAGGTGCAGGTGGGAGGTGAAACTGGGGTACCGGTCGTGCAAATCGCGCAGTTCGGCGCCGAACATCACGTCCTGCGCGGTGTGCGCGGAGTGCAGGTGCACCACGTCGGTGACCAGATCGCGCCGGTCCATCGCCCGCAGCATCGCCATGACCGGGGTGATGCCGCTGCCCGCGGTGAGGAACAGCACCCGCTCCGGCGGCGGATAGGGCAGCACGAAACCGCCCTGCGGCGCGGCCAGGCGCACCACGGTGCCGACCGGGACGCCACTGACCAGATGGCTGGACAGGAATCCCTCCGGCATCGCCTTGACCGCGATCGAGATGACCCGCTTACCTCCGACGCCCGGGTCCGACCAGTTCGGCGGGCAGGTCAGCGAGTAGGAACGCCAGTGCCAGCGACCGTCGACGAGCACACCGATGCCGATGTACTGACCGGGTTCGTATTTGAAGTCGAAGCCCCAGCCCGGCTTGATCACCAGGGTGGCCGAGTCGGCGGTTTCCTTGCGCACGTCCACGATTCGGCCGCGCAGCTCGCGCGCCGACCACAGCGGGTTGGCCAGGTGCAGGTAGTCGTCCGGCAGCAACGGGGTGGTGACCCGGGCCACGGCTCCCCGCAGCACGTTCAACTTGCCGCCGCGTTCGGCGACGCTCGCGGCCGGAGCTTCCAGCCACTCCCGCACGCCGCGCACGGAGAATCCCCCATTTTTCGAGCTCATCGCTGCCGTTCATCTTCCTGTTCGTCGGATGCGCTGCCCACGCCACAGCAAGGTTACGGCATCGTAGGTTCGGCCGGGGAGCGCCTCGGGCCGCGGTCCGGTGACCGCGCGGCTCAGAGCAATTCGAGCAGGAACGGCAGTTCCTGCGCGGCATACCAGGCGAGCTGGTGGTCCTCGGCGTCGCCGAGCACGAATTCGGCGTCGGTGTCGCCGAGGTCCGCCGCGTCCACCACGTCGACGGCCTTGGCCACCTCCGGTTCGGCCTGGGCCAGGTCGACGTGCACGCTGCCGATCTGGTCGTAGGTCAGCAGTCCCGGCAGCTTCACCACGGCGTCGTCGAGATCGGGCCGCAGCTTCGCGCCGGTCACGTCGGCGGCGATCACCGCGCGCCGATAGACCGGGCGGCCGGTCGGCACCGGCTCGGCGTCGTCGGCCGGTTCGTCGAGATCGTCGCGTTCGGCGGCGAGCAGGCGCAGCGAGGCCCGCGCGGCCTCGCCCATCGCGACCTCGGCCAGCTCCTCGTCGTCGCCCGAGGCGTAGGCCTCGCGCAGCGCCGGGGTCACCGCGAACGCGGTCCCGCCGACCGGGCGCAGTTCCCGGTTCGCGACGAGCTCGCGCAGCATCGGCACCGTCGCGGGAATGTAGACCCGCATTTTCTCCTGATCAGACGCAGGCACCGAGCATCTCCTCCATGGAATCGCGCACCGACGCGGCCAGCACGCCGATGTCGGCCATCGCGTCGCGGTCGGCGTTGAGTCCGTAGAAGACCCGTCCGTCGTAGGACGTGATCCCGATGCTCGAGGCCTGATTGCGCAGCAGCGGCGACACCGGATACATCTCCAGCATCCGCGCGCCGCCGATGTACATCGGCGTCTGCGGACCCGGCGCGTTGGTGATCACCAGATTGAACGTGTGCTCTGCGAACGTACTCGCCGCACGCACACTCATCGCATGCAGGCTCGCCGGAGCGAACCCGGCGAGATGGACCAGGGTCCGGGCCCGCACCCCGCGCCGCTGCCTGCCGTTGGCCTCGGTGGCGTGCGCGATGTGCGAGAGCCGCATCACCGGATTGGGTTCGCCGACCGGCAGATCGATCAGGAACGAGGACACCTCGCTCGCCGGATTCAGCCGGGCGCCGTCCACCCCGTCGACGTACACCGACATCGGCACCACGGCCCGCAGCGTGGTCGGCTCGGTGAGCGTCTCGCCCCGCGACAGCAGCCAGTTGCGCAACGCGCCGGTGACCACCGCGAGGATGACGTCGTTGATCGAGCAGTCGAAGCGCTTGCGGATCTTGCGGTAGTCCTCCAGTTCGGTCCGCACCACATCGAAGCGCCGGTTGCGCGAGATGCGCGCGTTGAGCGGGCTGTCCGGGGTGCCGCTCGCCGCCGCGCGCACCGCGGTGACCACCGAGTCCACCGCCCGCCCGGCGGCGCCGATCACCGCGAACGCCTGGCCGCCCGCGTGCCTGGCCACCTCGAGTGCTTCGCGCGGCTGCGCGGCCAGGTGGGTCAGCGCGCCGAGCAGCAGTTCCATGTCGTCGGGCTCGCGCGGGGCGCGCCACGCGTCGTCGGCGAGTTCGCGCGGTGACGGGCCCGCGTCGAGCACGACGTGCCCGATCTCGAGCGCGGTATCGCCGTCGACCAGCGCGGAATGCGTCTTGGTGAACAGCGCGCAGCGGCCGTCGGACAGGCCCTCGATCAGGTACATCTCCCACAGCGGCCGGGTCTGGTCGAGCGGGCGCGAGGACAGCCGGGCGACCAGCTCGTGCAGCTGGGCGTCGGTGCCCGGGGCGGGCAGCGCGGAGCGGCGGATGTGATAGGTGATGTCGAAGGCGCTGTCCTCCACCCAGACCGGACGCCCGAGCGCGAGCGGGATCTCGCGCACCTTGCGGCGATAGCGGGGCACCAGCGAGAGGCGGGCCTCGACCAGATCGACGAGCCGGTCGTAGTCCAGCGCGGGGACCGCGGAATCGGGATCGGTGTGCCGCAGGATCGCGAGGGAGCCGATATGGATCGGATTACTGCTGGACTCGAGCCGGTAGAAGGACGCGTCCTGCGGGGTCAGTCTCGTGATCACGCTGCCCGGTGCTCCTTTTCCGATGCCGTCTCACGCCCCATTGTGCTGTCGCCCCAACGATTCAGCTTGTCCGCTGTGGCGTATCCGGCGATATCGACATTCCCCTTTACCCGTCCTGGCTTCCGTGGCAGGCTGTCTGATTCGAGCTCGGGGACTCGATTCGATCACAGGGGGACATGGGATGCACAGTCGGCGACCGTCGCTTTCGCCCGCGCCACATTTCGAACCGCCGCTGGACCGTGATCGTACGGCCGGGGATCAGCCGCGGCCTGCTGCGTCGTCACCACGAGCGGCGTTGCCCTGCCGTCGCATGCCGTCACACAGCGGGTCTTCCGCACGGGCCGCGGGTCGACGCGCCCGGCACGACGGACGCCTTACATCGTACGGGACCGAGACCGAAACAGGTTCGGCGGCACATCGATTCGCGGAGAATTCGCTGCGGCTGGTGCTCGAGGTGCTCGACGGCAGGCGACCGGTCGCGCAGGTGCGGCCGCTGACCTCCGCGTCGGTGTTCGCCGCGCTCGAGACGCTGGCCCGGACCGCGCCGCGGGGCGCCGCCCTCGGGCCCGCGCAGCTGACCAAGATCGGCGTCGAACCTGCGGGGCCGAAAACCGCCGAGGTGTACGGCACGTACCAACGTGGCCACCGGATCTTCGCGGTCGCCGCGCGGGTCGCGTTGCATCGGGCGGGCTGGCAGCTGACCGCGTTCCGCGTACTGTGAGTACCAGGGCGGACGACACGGCAGGTGCCCCGGTGCCGGGTGACTACGCAGGCTCGTTCCTGCGGCGTGACCGAACACCGCTGCTTGTCGACGCCTACGATCGGCACCGCATTACCATGAACCGTGCAGCGGAATCCGCGCCCGGCGCGCGAGCCCGCACGCCGGCCGGGTGTCCACCCTCGGCCCGGCGCCGATCGACACGACTGACACACCGACCAGAGGACTGACGAGACCCGTGCCTGCGCTGACACTGACGAGGTTGCTACGGATTGGTGAGGGTCGCATGGTCAAGCGGCTCGCCAACTTCGCCGACCAGGTTCTCGAACTCGAGTCGGAGTACGAACAGCTCACCGACGCCGAGCTGCGCGGCAAGACCGACGAGTTCCGTGAGCGCTACTCCGACATGGTCGAAGAGGGGCACTCGGATCCGCTCGGTGCGCTGATGGCCGAGGCCTTCGCGGTGGGCCGGGAGGCCTCGTGGCGGGTGCTGAACCAGAAGCACTACAAGGTGCAGATCATGGGCGGCGCGGCGCTGCACACCGGCAACATCGCCGAGATGAAGACCGGTGAGGGCAAGACGCTCACCTCGGTGCTGCCCGCCTACCTCAACGCGATCAGCGGCGACGGCGTGCACATCGTCACCACCAACGACTATCTCGCCAAGCGCGACTCCGAGTGGATGGGCCGCGTGCACCGCTTCCTCGGGCTCGAGGTCGGCGTGATCCTGTCCGGCATGACGCCCGCGCAGCGCCGGGTGTCCTACGGCGCCGACATCACCTACGGCACGAACAACGAGTTCGGCTTCGACTACCTGCGCGACAACATGACGCACTCGCTCGACGATCTGGTGCAGCGCGGGCACAACTTCGCCGTGGTCGACGAGGTCGACTCCATCCTGATCGACGAGGCGCGCACCCCGTTGATCATCTCCGGCCCGGCCGATGCCTCCAGCAAGTGGTACGCCGAATTCGCGCGCATCGCACCGCTGTTGAAGAAGGACCTGCACTACGAGGTCGACATCAAGAAGCGCACCATCGGCGTGCACGAGGCGGGCGTCGAGTTCGTCGAGGATCAGCTCGGCATCGACAACCTGTACGAAGCGGCGAACTCGCCGCTGGTGAGCTACCTGAACAACGCCATCAAGGCCAAGGAGCTCTACACCCGCGACAAGGACTACATCGTCCGTGACGGCGAAGTGATCATCGTCGACGAGTTCACCGGCCGCATCCTGGTCGGTCGCCGCTACAACGAGGGCATGCACCAGGCGATCGAGGCCAAGGAAGCGGTCGAGATCCAGCCGGAGAACCAGACCCTGGCGACCATCACGCTGCAGAACTACTTCCGCCTCTACGACAAGCTGTCCGGCATGACCGGTACCGCCGAGACCGAGGCCGCCGAGCTGCACCAGATCTACAACCTCGGCGTGGTCCCGATCCCGACGAACAAGCCGATGATCCGCCAGGACCAGTCCGATCTGATCTACAAGACCGAAGAGGCCAAGTTCGCGGCCGTGGTCGACGACGTCACCGAGCGGCACGAACGCGACCAGCCGGTGCTGATCGGTACCACCAGCGTCGAGCGCTCGGAGTACCTGTCCAAGCAGTTCACCAAGCGCGGCATCGCGCACACCGTGCTGAACGCCAAGTTCCACGAGAACGAGGCCGCGATCATCGCCGAGGCCGGCCGGCCGGGCGCGGTGACCGTCGCGACGAACATGGCCGGCCGCGGTACCGACGTCGTGCTCGGCGGCAACCCGGACATCATCGCCGACCTCATCCTGCGCAAGGAGGGCCTGGACCCGGTCGAGACGCCGGACGCCTACCAGCAGGCCTGGTTGCCGACGCTGGAACAGGTGAAGTCGCAGACCAAGGCCGACGCCGACCGGGTGCGCGAGGCGGGCGGGCTCTACGTGCTCGGCACCGAGCGGCACGAGTCGCGTCGTATCGACAACCAGCTGCGTGGTCGTTCCGGCCGGCAGGGTGACCCGGGCGAGTCGCGGTTCTACCTGTCGCTGGGTGACGAGTTGATGCGCCGCTTCAACGGCGCCGCGCTGGAAGCGATCATGACCCGGCTCAACCTGCCCGACGATGTGCCGATCGAGGCCAAGATGGTCTCGAAGGCGATCAAGAGCGCGCAGACCCAGGTCGAGCAGCAGAACTTCGAGATCCGCAAGAACGTGCTCAAGTACGACGAGGTGATGAACCAGCAGCGCACCGTCATCTACGGCGAGCGCAACCGGATCCTGCGCGGCGAGGACATGGAGGGCCAGGTCCAGGAGATGATCACCGACGTGATCACCGCCTACGTCGACGGCGCCACCGCCGAGGGCTACGTCGAGGACTGGGATCTGGACAAGCTGTGGACCGCGCTCAAGACGCTGTACCCGGTGCGCGTCCGGCACCAGGACCTGGCCGGAGAGACCGCGGTCGGCGACGCCGGTGACCTGACCCGCGAGGAACTGCTGGACGCGCTGCTCGACGACGCGCACGACGCCTACGAGCGGCGCGAGGCCGAGATCGACGGGCTGGCCGGCCAGGGCAGCATGCGTAATCTCGAACGGCAGGTGCTGCTTTCGGTGCTGGACCGCAAGTGGCGCGAGCACCTCTACGAGATGGACTACCTCAAGGAGGGCATCGGCCTGCGCGCGATGGCGCAGCGCGACCCCCTGGTGGAGTACCAGCGTGAGGGCTTCGACATGTTCTCGGCGATGCTCGAGGGGTTGAAAGAGGAGTCGGTCGGCTTCCTGTTCAACCTGCAGGTCGAGGTGCAGCAACCGCAGCCCGAGGGTGTCTCGATCGACGCGGGCCTGCGCTCGCCGGTCGGCGCGATGTCCGCACCGCGTCCGCTGCCCACCGAGGAGGCGCCGGCCGGTAACGGCAGCGCCGCCCCGGCGGCCTTGCGCGCCAAGGGCATCGACGATCCCAACCGGCGGGGCTTCAGCTACTCGGGCCCGACCGAGGGCGGTGGCCGCGCGGTGCACAGCGACGCCGAGGAGTACGGCGACGAGGACACCGGCAACACCACCCGGCGCGAACGCCGCGAGGCCGCCCGCGCTCAGTCCAAGCCGAAGCGCGCCCCCAAGCCGCGTCGTCGGCACTGAGACAACTCGAACAGGAAAGCGCCCCGGAGCTTCGGCCCCGGGGCGTTTCCTATTTCCCCGGCGTGCGCAAACCCGTTGCCCAGTCGGATTTGCGGCGGAAGTCGCACGCGGAGCCGGGAAGCGGCGTAACTTGGCCCGGCGTGGACCGGAGCACAGTGCAGGCATGGGTCGGCGCGTACGAACGGGCCTGGCGGGAGCCTGGTACCGAGCATCTCGGCGACCTCTTCGCCCCTGACATCGGATATCTCGTTTCCCCGTGGGCCGAACCGCTCACCGGGCTACCCGCGCTCGCGAAGTTCTGGGAGGCCGGGCGCGACGGTCCGGGCGAATCGTTCACGATCGAGCCCGAAGTCGTCGCGGTCGACGGCGTCACCGCGGTGGTCCGGGCCGAGGTCGACTACCTCGATCAACCGGCCCGCTGGCGCGACCTGTGGATACTGCGCTTCGACGACCAGGGCCGCTGCACCTGGTTCGAGGAGTGGCCGTTCGCCCCCGGCCAGCCCGACGGCCAGGACCGGTCGCGCGCCGCGCTGTCCGGCTGAACGCGTTGTCCGGCTGAAAGATGATCACTGGGGAAGGTCCCCAGCTGATCAATGGTCCCGGCGCTGCGGCAGGGCGGCACAGTCCGCCGCGGTCCAGTCGGCGGCGAGATCCGCGCAGGTGACCATGACGGTGCCGGTGTGGAAGACGAGTTCGTGGGTGCAGCCGTCCGGATGCGGCAGGATTTCGTCGAGGATCAATTCGTGGAATCCGGTACGCCCCGGATCGCCGAGCGTGACGACGCGGTCCGTCGGCGCGGTGTAGCGGATGGTCAGGTCTTCGTCGTGTTTCCAGCAGTTGTGCCGGAGCCGGAGCTCGACTCCGGTGTCGGTGTCCCGGACGTCCAGGAACTTCAGGTCTTTCACGCAGCGCTTGCCGTAGAAGTCGTAGTGCTCCGGATCGGTGGCGAAAGCCCTTGCGCCCATGGGTAACTCGACGGCCAGCTCGGGCAGCCGCCGGAGGTAGGGCGCGGGGCTGAGCACCCCGGTGAGCTCGCCGACCGTCGCATTCAGATCGACGTAACGCATGGACGGCAGTGTAGAGCCGGGAGTGCCTGGCGGCTAATAGTTTTCGTTGCTGTTCAGGGCGTTGAGCAGGACGCGGATGGCGGCGACCCGGCGCTCCTTGCCGGGGAGCTGGTCCAGGGCGCACTCCGGGTCGGCGGGCGGGCCGAGGTGGGTGCAGCCGCGGGGACAGTCCTCGATGGCGGCGGCGAGGTCGCTGAAGGCGGCGACCACGTCGTCGGGGGTGATGTGGGCCAGGCCGAAGGAGCGCACGCCGGGGGTGTCGATCACCCAGCCGCCCGCGGGCAGCGGCAGCGCCACCGACTGGGTGGAGGTGTGCTTGCCCTTGCCGACCCCGGATACCGCGCCGACGGCCCGATACGCGTCCGGCACAAGACGATTCACCAGCGTCGACTTGCCGACGCCGGAGTGCCCGATGAACGCGGTGAGCCGATCGTGCAGCAGTTCGAGCACCGGTTCCAGCGGATCCTCGATCCCGCCGTAGACGATGGTGAGATCGAGATCTTCGAAGGCGGAAGCGAATTCGGATGCGGCGTCCAGATCGTGCTTGGTCAGGCACAACACCGGCCGCAGCCCGCCGGCGAACGCCGCGACCATGCAGCGCTCGACGAAACCGGTGCGCGGCGGCGGGTCGGCGAGGGCGACGACGATGAACAGCTGTTCGGCGTTGCCGACCACGATGCGTTCGAACGGGTCGGTGTCATCGGCGGTGCGCCGCAACACCGTTCGGCGATCGGTGACCCGTACGATGCGGGCCAGCGTGTCGGGTTTGCCGGACAGGTCGCCGACCACGTCCACCTGATCGCCGACCACGATGGGGGTGCGGCCGAGTTCCCTGGCCCGCATGGCGACGATCTGCTTGGCCGGATCCCCGCCGAGCACACAGCCCCAGCGGCCCCGGTCCACCGACACCACCATGGCGGGTTCGGCATCATTGTGCTGCGGACGGGTTTTCGTGCGCGGACGCGAACTCTTGCCCGGGCGCACCCGGACGTCGGATTCGTCGTACTCGCGCTTTCTCAGTGCGCCGCCTCCTGATCGGCCGACGGCGAGTCGAGCATCTGCTGCCACAGCGCGACGAAATTCGGCAGCGTCTTCGCGGTGGTGCCGATGTCCTCGATCTCGATGCCGGGCACGCGCAGGCCGAGAATGGCTCCGGCCGTTGCCATCCGGTGGTCGGCGTAGGAGTGCCAGCGCCCGCCGTGCAGCGTGGCCGGCACGATCTCGAGCCCGTCCTCGGTCTCGGTGACCTTGCCGCCGAGCCGGTTGATCTCGGTGGACAGGGCGGCGAGGCGGTCGGTTTCGTGGCCGCGCAGGTGCGCGATGCCGCGCAGCACGGAGGGGGAGTCGGCCAGGGCGGCCAGCGCGGCGACGGTGGGGGTGAGTTCGCCGACGTCGTGCAGGTCGATGTCGATGCCGGCCAGCCGATCCGGGCCGTGCACGGTGAGCACGCCGTCGAAGATGCGCGCCTCGGCGCCCATCCGCACCAGGATCTCCCGGATCACGTCGCCCGGCTGCGTGGTCAGCCGCGGCCAGTGCGGGATGCGCACCTCGCCGCCGGTGACCGCGGCGGCCGCGAGAAACGGTGTCGCATTGGACAGGTCGGGTTCGATATCCCATTCCACCGCGCGGATGGGGCCCGGCGTGACGACCCAGGTCTGCGCCTGGCGGCTGTCCGCGGGCGTCTGCACCTGCACGTCCGCGCGGCGCAGCATCTCGACGGTCATCTCGATGTGCGGCATCGACGGCAGCGCCTTGCCGTCGTGGTGCACGGTCAGGCCCTCGTCGAACCGGGCCGCGGACAGCAGCAGACCCGAGACGAACTGCGAGGATCCGGACGCGTCGATGGTGACGGTGCCGCCGCGCAGCGCGCCCTTGCCGTGCACCGTGAAAGGCAGTGCGTCGCCGTCGATTTCGGCGCCGAGGTGGCGCAGCGCGGCCAGGATCGTGCTGAGCGGGCGGACCCGGGCCTGCGCGTCGCCGTCGAAGGCCACCTCGCCCGCGGCCAGGGTGGCCACCGGCGGCAGGAACCGCATCACGGTGCCCGCGAGCCCGCAGTCCACGGTGCCGCCGCGCAGCGTGGCCGGGGTGACGGTGAGCGTGTCACCGTCACCCTCGATGACCGCACCCAGCGCGCTGAGCGCCGCGATCATCAGATTGGTGTCGCGGCTGCGCAGCGCCCCGGACAGGGTGGAGGGCCCGTCCGCCAGGGCGGCCAGGATCAATGCCCGGTTCGTGATCGATTTCGACCCGGGCAGGGTCACGGTCGCGTGCACAGGGACATCGACATGGGGCGCTGGCCAGAAACTCACGTGTTCCATCTTCTCAGCTCGCCCCGGCGGACACGCGGGCGGTGTTCGCTACTTGTGCCGTCCGTGGATGAAGGGGACCAGCTTGCGCAGCAGCTTCATGGTGGACTGGGTGCGCGAGTAGCTGAGCAGCGCCATGCCGGGAATCGCGAAGCGCTGCACCGCGATCGCGTGCGGGCGGGAGAACTCGCGCAGGCCGGGCTCGCCGTGGATGCGGCCGATGCCGGAGTCGCGGACGCCGCCGAACGGCAGGCCGGGGATGGCCGCGAAGGCGAGCACCGAGTTCACCGAGGTGGCCCCGACGTGCAGCCTGCGCGCGATGTCGAGCCCGTTCTTCTTCGAGTAGACCGCCGAGGACAGCCCGTACCGGTTGTTGTTCGCCAGCTCGACCGCCTCGTCCACGCCGTTCACGGTGCGGATGGTGACCGTCGGGCCGAAGGTCTCCTCCTGCACGGCCTGCGAGTTCTCGTCCACGTCGAGCAGCACGACCGGTTCGATGAACGGCGCCTTCACCGATTCCGGGCCGCCGAGCACGGCGGTGCCGCCGTTCTTCAGCGCGTCATCGATGTGCTTGCGCACGATGTCGATCTGGCTCGGCATGGTCATCGGGCCGTACGCCGCGCCCTCGCCTTCGCCGGGGCCGACCTTCTCCAGGATCTTCTTGAGCTCGGCGACGAATTCCTCGCGCACCGAGCGGTCGACGTACACCCGCTCCACGCCCGCGCAGGTCTGGCCGCTGTTGGCGGTGGCGCCCCAGGCGACCGCGTCGGCGGCGGCCTTCACGTCGGCGTCACCCGCGACGATCACCGCGTCCTTGCCGCCGCATTCGAGCAGCACCGGGGTGAGGTTCTCGGCGGCCGCCGCCATGATCCGCTTGCCGGTCGCGGTGGAGCCGGTGAACGCGATCTTGTCGATATCGGCCTTGACCAGCGCCGCCCCGGTCGCACCGGAACCGTTGACGGTGATGAACACGCCTTCGGGCAGTTCCGGATTGGCCTTGGCGAACGCTTCGGCCAGGAAATTGCCGATGCCGGTGGAGTATTCGCTCGGCTTGAACACCACGGTGTTGCCTGCGGCCAGCGCGTAACCGATGGACCCGTTCGGGGTGTAGACGGGATAGTTCCACGGGCCGATCACGCCGACGACCCCGAGCGGGCGCTGCTCGACCCGGGCGGCGAAGTTCGACATGAACGCGCCGGGTGCGACCTTCTTCGGCGAGAGCAGCTTCTTGGCGTTCTTGGCCGCCCAGGCGATGTGCTCGAGCGCGAGCATCAGTTCGAGGAAGGCGTCGTCGAGCGGTTTGCCGTTCTCGGCGTGGATCAGCTTGCAGAACTCGTCCGAATCCGCGACCAGCCGGCTCGACCAGCGCAGCAGGTGGGTGCGCCGTTCGTCGAAGCTCAGCGCGCCCCAGGTGGCGGCGGCGGTCCTGGCCTTTGCCACGGCTGCCCGCACCGCCGCCTCGTCGGCGATCGGGTACGTGCCGATGACCTCGCCCGTGGCGGGATTGACCGACGTGAGTGCCGTGTCGTGGTCGGCCGGTTTGATGTCGGTGGATGTCACGGTGAGTCTTCTCCTCTTGCCGGTGGCTGCTCGGGCGACGGCGCCCGCGGTGTCCAGGCGGTGGCCGGTCGGTGCGCATGCGTCAGCGGACGGGCACGATGAACCCCCATCCTCTGAGAGAATGTTAGGTCAAAACTCTCAACAGGTCACCAGCTATGGACCAATTGTCCATGAGGTTGTCGGTGCGGGGTGGGAGTATCGAGATATGTGCGGACGATATGCGACCACGACAGATCCCGGCCGGCTCGCGGTCGAGCTGGATGCGATCGATGAGACCGACACCGCGGGCGCGGGCAACTACACCAACTACAACGTCGCGCCGACCACCCAGATCCTCACCGTGGTCGAGCGCCACGAGCACGGTCACAAGGACGACGAGCCGAAGCTGCGCCTGCGCCGGATGCGCTGGGGCCTGATCCCGGTGTGGACCAAGGCCGCCGAGCCGGGCGTGCCGGTGAAGGGCAAGCCGCTGTTCAACGCCCGCGCCGACAAGGCCGCGACCACCAATTCGTTCCGCGACGCCGTGAAGTACCGGCGCTGCCTGGTGCCGATGGACGGTTGGTACGAATGGGTGGTCGAACCTCAGGCGGGCGCCAAGGGCAAGGTGGCCAAGCATCCGTTCTTCATGGCGCCGGCCGACGGCTCCCGGCTGTACATGGCGGGGCTGTGGTCGGTCTGGCGCGATCGCACGCTGCCCGACAGCGAGCCGCTGCTGTCGTGCGCCATCCTGACCACCGACGCGATCGGCGACCTGACCCGCATCCACGATCGGATGCCGCTGCCGATGCCGCAGGAGCACTGGGACGCCTGGCTCGACCCGGACCACCCCGCGCCCGCGAGCCTGCTGGAGACGCCCAGCGAGGAGGTCATCGCGGGCATCGTGGCGCGACCGGTCCCGTCGCTGGTGAACAGCGTGAAGAACAACGGGCCCGAACTGCTCGCGCCGGTGCCGGAAAAGGAAGAAGCCGAGCAGATCAGCTTGCTCTGATCCGCTCGGCCCGGCGACTCGTCACCCGAAGGGCTGGGTCAGATCGAGCACTTCACCGACGGGCTCGCGATGTTCAACCCGCATTTCACGATGCCGGTGACCAGGTCGATCACCTTGGTGGTCACGGTGCCGCCGAGTTTCTCGGCCTTGTCGGCCTGCTTGTCCGGGCTCTGGGTGGCGCCGTCATCGATCTGGGTCGCGGCGGGCGGGGCCGCCTGGGCCACGGCGCTGCCCGGCGCCGCCACGCCGCAGGCCAAGGCGAAGGTTCCGAGCAGGGCGACGATCATGGAGCGCACACGCAGTTGCGCGGACATTTCGCATCACATCCTCGAGTCGGACGAATCTGGCTCGTCCATTGACGCACAGGTTGTCGCGAATTCCCGGTTTTACACCGTCCGTATCGTGGCGGTCACCGCCGCGGCCAGCCGGATCAGCTCGGCCGGGGCCACCTCGATCTCCAGCCCGCGCCGTCCGGCGCTGCACAGGATCCGGTCCCAGGACAGGGCGGAGTCGTCGATCACCGTCGGCAACAGCTTGCGCTGCCCGAGCGGGGAGATCCCGCCGAGCACGTAGCCGGTGCTCCGCTCGGCCTTCGCCTTGTCCGCCATGCTCGCCTTCGGCGCGCCCAGCGCGGCCGCGGCGGCCTTGAGCGACAACATGTTCGGCACCGGCATCACGGCCACCGCGAGCGTCCCGGTGGACAGCTCGAGTACCAACGTCTTGAAGACCTGCGCCGCGACCACCCCGACGCTGTCCGCGAGCGCGTCCACCGCCTCGGTCCCGAACGAGTCGGCCCGCGGATCGTGGGTGTAGGCGTGCACGCGGTGCTCGACTCGCGCCTTGGTCAGCACACGCACCGCCGGTGTAGAGGCTCCTGCCATGGCGCACACCTTAACTGCGCGGTCCGGCCGTACGGCACCGGTTTTCCGGTGCGCGGCGGCCGCGGTGGGAACAGAGGACGTGTCGCGCATGTTGCAAGCGAATACACAGCGCCCGGCTGGGACGAAGAGCCCACCGTCCGCCGATGAGGCCCCGTGAACGACGTGAAGGAGATGCCGGTGCCACTGCTGCTCGACGAACGTCCGGTGCGGACGACGACGTCGCCGATGGATGCCGGATTCCCGGTCGCATTGCCGTTGCCGGTAGATTTGGCAGGTACGGCGATCGAAGGGACAGGTGTGACGAGCGACGATGACGTGGTGACCGACGGTGTCGGTGCCGCCGCGGTCGACGATACGGAGCTGGCCCAGCGGTTCGAGCGTGACGCGCTCCCGCTGCTCGACCAGCTCTATGGTGCCGCGCTGCGGATGACCCGGAACCCGGCCGACGCCGAGGACCTGGTGCAGGAGACCTACGTCAAGGCGTTCCAGGGGTTCAAGTCCTTCAAAGAGGGCACCAACCTCCGCGCTTGGCTGTATCGGATCCTGACCAACACCTACATCAACTCCTACCGCAAGAAGCAGCGCCAGCCGGCGCAGTATCCGACCGACGAGATCACCGACTGGCAGCTGGCGGCGACCGCCGAGCACACGTCGCAGGGTCTGCGTTCGGCCGAGGTCGAGGCGCTGGACGCGTTGCCGGACGACGACATCAAGGCCGCGCTGCAGGAGCTGCCGGAGGAATTCCGGATGGCCGTGTACTACGCCGATGTCGAGGGCTTCCCGTATAAGGAAATCGCCGACATCATGGGCACCCCCATCGGTACCGTGATGTCCCGGCTGCACCGCGGCCGCAAGCAGCTCAAGGGTTTGCTCGCCGACGTGGCGCGCGAGCGTGGATTCAACCGTTCGGGGGAACGCCAGGAGGTTAAGCAGTGACTGAGCGGGACCCCGACATGGACCTCGACTGCACCGCCGTTCTCACCGACATCTGGTTGATGCTGGACGGCGAGTGCAACGACGAGACCCGTGCCCGGTTACAGCACCACATGGACCACTGCTCGCCCTGCATCGAGGCCTACGGCATCGAGGAGAAGATCAAGGGTCTGCTGAGCCGCAAATGCGGCGGTGACCGCGCCCCCGAGGGCCTGCGGGACCGGCTGACCATCGAGATCCGCCGTTCGGTCACGGTGACCAAGGTGGAGTCCTCGATCGACGCCGCCGACTCCTAGCGAACAACCAGAGCCGGAACAACTAGAGCGGCACGCCTTCCTTACGGAAGTGCGTGCCGCTCTAAGTTTTTCGGCTGAGCACAACGCTCAGGCGTTGGGCCGCTTGCCGTGGTTGGCCGCGTTGCCCTTGCGACTACGCTTCTTACGTCCGCGCTTACCCATAGGTAGTCTCCCTTCTGATTGAAGGCCATTGTTTCATGTGTGGTTGGCTGTAGTTCCAGCGGATGCAGGCCGCGCGGCAGGGCCGTTCGTTCCCGGCGAGCGAGCTGTCCGAACCAACCGAGTGAATGGGGTGTCATGGCTGAGGAAGTGCTGGCGGAGCTGGTGTCGGTCGTCTATCAGGTCGTGGCCAAGGAGGGGGACGTCGTGAAAGAGGGCGACACCCTGGTCATTCTGGAGTCGATGAAGATGGAGATCCCGGTGCTGGCCGAGGTCGGCGGCACGGTGAGCTCGATCGGTGTCAAAGAGGGCGACGCCATCAAGGCGGGCCATCTGATCGCTGTGATCTCCTGATTCGATTGCGGCGGTAGAACCCCATGGCGACCCTCAGTGAACTGCTGGCCGAACACACCGACTTACCCGGCGTCGCCGTGGACCATTTGCAGCGGGTGGTGGGTGATTGGCAACTGCTCGCCGATCTGTCCTTCGCCGATCTGCTGCTCTGGGTCGGCGCCGGACCGATCGCGGAGGGCGCCGACATCGTGTGTGTCGCGCAGTGCCGTCCGACCACCGCGCCCACCGTGCACCAGGAGGACCTGGTCGGCACCCTGGCGTTGCAGGCCGATCATCCGCAGGTGTTCGACGCGTTGATGTCCGGCAAGATCGTGCGCGCGGACCACGATGTGGAGACCTCCGGCGTCTATCACCCCACCCCGGTGCACGCGGTGCGCGAGGCCATCCCGGTGCGCTGCGGCGACGACGTGATCGCGGTGCTCAGCCGGGACACCGACGTGCAGCGGTCCCGGGTCCGCAGCACCCTCGAAATCGCCTATGTCGCTTGCGCGGACGACCTGTGCCAGATGATCGCCGACGGCACCTTCCCGACCACCGAGGATCGCGCGGCCACCCATTCCAGCCCGCGCGCGGGCGACGGCTTCATCCGGCTCGACACCGCGGGCATCGTGGTCTACGCCAGCCCGAACGCGTTGTCCGCCTATCACCGGATGGGTTTGCAGGCCGACCTCGCCGGTCAAGACCTCGCGGTGCTGACCAGGTCGCTGATCACCGATCCGTTCGACGCGCAGGAGGTGGTCGGCGACATCCAGGCCGCGCTGGCCGGGCGCACCGGTCGCCGGATGGAGGTGGAGGCGCGCGGCGCGACCGTGCTGTTGCGCACCCTGGTGCTGCGCCCGCACGGCGAACTCGCGGGGGCCGCGGTGCTGGTCCGGGACGTCACCGAGGTCAAGCGGCGCGACCGCGCGCTGCTCAGCAAGGACGCCACCATCCGGGAGATCCACCATCGGGTGAAGAACAACCTGCAGACCGTCGCCGCGCTGCTGCGCCTGCAGGCCCGCCGGACCGAGAACGAGGAGGCGCAGGTCGCGCTCACCGAATCGGTGCGCCGGGTCACCTCGATCGCGTCGGTGCACGAGATGCTGTCGATGTCGGTGGACGAAGAGGTCGACCTGGACGAGGTGGTCGACCGGCTGCTGCCGATCATGGCGGATGTGGCGACGGTGCACACCGCGCGGATCAAGGTGCGCCGGGCGGGTTCGCTGGGCGTCTTCTCCGCCGAGCGGGCGACGCCGCTGGTGATGGTGCTGACCGAGCTGGTGCAGAACGCGATCGAGCATGCCTTCGATTCGGGCGAGAACGGTTCGGTGACAATCCGTTCCGAACGTTCGGCCCGTTGGCTCGATGTGATCATCAGCGACGACGGCCGCGGCCTGCCCGCCGGATTCAGCCTGGAATCCTCGGATCGGCTCGGCCTGCAGATCGTGCGGACCCTGGTGACGGCCGAACTGGGTGGTTCGATCGGCCTGCATCCTGGTGCGGATATCGGGACCGACGCGGTGCTACGCGTGCCGCTCGGGCGGCGTTCCGGGCGTTAGCGACGGTGTCGTCATAGGTGTTGGGGCACAAGATAGCCCGGCACCTCTGGGGTGCCGGGCTGAAATGCGCTTACCGGACCGGGCTGAAAGGTCCGGTAAATCGAACGTCTGCTCAGACGACGGTGCGGGTGCGTGTGCGCGCGTTGCGACGCTTCAGCGCACGGCGCTCGTCCTCGCTCATACCGCCCCACACGCCGGCATCCTGTCCGGACTTCAGGGCCCAGGACAGGCAGTCAGCGGTAACGGGGCAGCGAGCGCAGACCAGCTTGGCATCGGCAATCTGCGCGAGCGCAGGACCGCTGTTACCCACCGGGAAAAACAGTTCGGGGTCCTCGTCGCGACAGATGGCCTTGTGGCGCCAGTCCATTCCTCTGCTCCTTTGCTGGGCGCCGCAAAAGGGCGCCGACGGTTTGTGGATCGTTCACTTGTGCGACTCGAATGTTTCCGCACGGTTGCTTGTGAATGCTTTCACGAACACCGTAGATGTCAATAGGTATCTGGTGCACCGTGGGGAAGCTCACGCTCAACGGCTCCCGCTGGGGGAACCTGCCCGGTCCTTTGTACTCGCTCTACCCGGTTTTCGCAGCGCAACCACGATGTTTTTCGTGCGTTTTCTGCATCAGGCTGGTCGCGGCGCCACGACGTCCAGGACGGCGGGCACCGCCGTGAAATCCACCACGTTGCGCTTCCCGATAAAGTCGCCATCGATTTGCAGACCGATGGGTTCCTTCGTCTCGACGCGCACGGACGGAACGTTGTCCTCGCGAAACAAATTGCGGGACTTGGGGTTTCCATCGACAGCCAAAAGCTGCCTGGCAAGCAGCAGTGTAGGCAGTACTGCCATCGAACGCACGGCAAACACGCCGAGACCTGTTTCGAACCTGGTGCCCGGGTTGGTGTGCACCGGGGTGGTGTTCAGGTAGGTCCACGGGGTGGTGTTCGTTACGAAGGCGTAATGCACGTCGGTGATCGGTTCGTGGCCCGGGATTTCGATCCGAACAGAGGGTTCCTTACGCCGCGCGCGGAAAAACTGTCGCACAGTTGTTCGAAGATATCGGGCGGGCGTCGCGGTTTTTCCGTCGGCGCGACTTTCATCGATGGCTTCGCACACATCGGCGTCGAGACCGACTCCCGCGCTGAACGTGAACCAGCGATCGTCGGCCAGGCCCAGCCCGATGCGGCGGTCCTTGTCCAGGGTGAGCAGATCGATGAGCTGATTGGTGGCGGTCACCGGATCGGGGGAGATGCCGAGCGCGCGGGCGAACACGTTCGCCGAGCCGCCGGGGATCACGCCGAGCCTGGGCAGCCAGGCCTGGCCGTCGTTGAGCTCGGGCAGCGGCAGGAATCCGTTGATGGTCTCGTTGACCGTTCCGTCGCCGCCGTGCACGACGATCAGATCCATCTCGTTGGTCGCGGCCCACTGGGCCAGTTCGGCGGCGTGCCCGCGGTGCTGGGTGTGCGCGACGGTCAGCTGGGTGCGGCTCTCCAGCGCGTGCGCCAGCAGATCGCGAGTTGCCGGCGTCGTCGAGGTGGCATTCGGATTCACGATCAGCAGGGTCCGCACGCCACGCAGCTTAATTGGCCGCCGAACCGGTCCGAAAAGCCGCTGAACCGGACCGGTCGCGAAGCGGGCCGGCGGCATCGCCACCTAGGCTTGGCGGGTGGCTGAAATCGGTAGAGGTGACGGTGCCGCGGGCGTGCCGACGACGGTGCGCGGCGCGGGCGCGCTGGTGACACTGGAGGGCGGCGTCGCGGTGATCGTGGCGCTGGTGTTGATCGTGCGCGGGCTGCTCGGCGCCGACCAGACGGCGACGAGCGGGTACGGCACGGCCGCCTGGTTCGGCATCCTCGGCGGCGCCGTGCTCGCGGCGGGCATCGGCTTGCTGCTCGGAAAGCGGTGGGGCCGCGCGATCGCGGTCATCGCGCAACTGCTGTTGCTGCCGGTCACCTGGTCGCTGCTCACCGACTCACATCAACCGCTGCTCGGCGCGGCCCTCGGCGTCGTGGCGCTGGGCAGCCTGATCCTGCTGTTCGCGCCGCCGTCCACCCGGTGGATGGCCGAGGACTACAGCGTCGAACCCGACTGACGTTCGTCCGGCCGGTTCCTCACCCCTGGCCGGCCGCCGCGCCTTTGAGCGCCGTGCGGCACAGCGCGTCCGCGCGCCGCGTGGTCTCCGGCAGGCGGTACGCCGGGGTGAGCGCGAGCACCTGCGCGCAAGCGGAGTCCAGATCGATGCGATGGCCGATGGAGACGAAGACGGGTTTCACCCCCGCCCTGGTGCGCAACGCGCTGCCGACGACCTCGCCGTCGATGGTGACATCGGTGCGCGCGCCGCGCTCGGGTCCGGGTTCGGCGTAATCACCCCAGACCGATTTCGCGACGCCGATCGCCGGCACCCCGGTGAGCACGCCGATATGGCACGCGAAGCCGAGGCGCCGCGGATGCGCCAAACCCTGTGCGTCACAGACCAGTAGGTCGGGAGCGGCGGTCAGCTGTGCCAAAGCCCGCATGGTGGTGGGCAATTCGCGGAAGGCGAGCAGGCCGGGATGGTACGGGAAATGTGAGACCCCGTGCGCGACAGTTGTTTCGACGGTCTCCAGCGTCGTCGCGTCCAGCACGACCACCGCCGCCGCGACCGCCCCGGTGTCGGCGTAGGCGCAGTCGAGCCCGGCGATCATCCGGAATTCGCTTGCCGGGCCGGTGGTTTCGACCTTGGGGCGCAGATCGTCCTGAATCGCGATGGCCTCGTCCGGCGTCGTCGGCCAGGTGGTCTCGTCGAGATGTGCGAGCCATGTCATGGTCGTGCGCTACTGCCCGTCCTCGGCCAGCCGATCGAGCGCGGCGCCGGACAGGCGATAGCCGACCCACTCGTCTTGTGCTGCGGCGCCGAGGGATTCGTAGAAATCGATGGACGGGGTGTTCCAGGTCAGCACCGACCAGGACAGGCGGCTGTAGCCGTGTTCGACGGCTTCCCGGGCCAACGCGGTGAGCAAGGCCTTGCCGTAACCCTTGCCGCGGGTGTGCGGCTGGACGTAGAGGTCTTCGAGATAGATCCCGTGCACGCCATCCCAGGTGGAGAAGTTGAGGAACCAGATCGCGCAGCCGACCAGCTCCCCGTCCTCGCTCACCACGTGCGCGAAGACCTTCGGTTCGGGTCCGAACAGGGCGGTGTCCAGCTGGGTTTCGGTGACCGTGCACTCGTCGCGGGCCTTCTCGTACTCGGCCAGATCCTCGACGAGCCGGACCAGTCCCGGCACATCGGCGGGGACGGCGCGGCGCAGTTCAAACGTCACAGTATTGCTCCGTTGCTGGTGGGAACGAGATTGTGCGCGTGCACGGTACGCACCTCGTGTTCGTAGCCGAGCACGGTCAGCGCGCCGGTCGACATGGCGAACCGGCGGCCCTCCGTGAGCTCGAATTCGGCCCAGCGGGCGATCAGCGCCCGGGAGAAGTGTCCGTGCCCGACGAGCACGATATCGCGTTCGGGCAGTTGGGGTTCCACCGCGGCGAGCACTCGATCGGCTCGGGCGCGCACCGCGTCGGCGGACTCGCCGCCGGGCACCGTGCCGGTCCAGATGGTCCAGCCGGGGGCGGCCTCGCGGATCTCGGGCGTGGTCAGGCCTTCGTAATCGCCGTAGTCCCATTCCGCCAGATCGTCGTCGACCGCGGTGACGGTGAGCCCGGCCAGCTCGGCGGTGCGCGCCGCGCGGCTGCGGGGACTGGTGAAGACCAGCGGGTCACGCAGCCGCAGCGCGGTCAGCAGCGGACCGGCGGCGCGGGCCTGCGCCTCGCCGTGCTCGGTGAGCGGCACGTCGGTGTTGCCGGTATGGCGGCGCCCGGTGGACCAGGCGGTCTCGCCGTGTCGGAGCAGCACCAGCCGGGCATCGTCGAGTACAGACATGGATCCATCATGGTTCACGCCCGGCCCGGCGCGTCCCCCGGCCGGTGTCGCCGGGCGGCGGCGCCGGTCAGCCCTGCGGCTCCAGCGCCAGCACGACGAGCGGGAGCGGGCGCGTGATCTTGGACTGATAGTCCGCCAGCAGGGGGTTCTCGGCCAGCGCCCAGGCCGCGAACTCGTCGTATTCCGCGCCTTCCAGGGCCTTCGCGGTGCCGCGGTAGGTCGCGCCGCCGAGCTCGACGGTGACCCGCGGATCGGCCTTCACGTTGTGATACCAGGCCGGGTACTTGTCCTCGATGAAAGAACTCAGGTAGATGGTCTCGCCGCGGCGCAGCAGGCCGAGCGGGACCACGTGCTGCTTGCCGCTCTTGGCGCCCGTCGTGGTCAGCAGCAGGAGTTCGGCCCCGGCGTAGGCGCCGCCGACCTTGCCCGCGCCCGCCCGGAACTCCTCGATCACGCCGTCGTTCCAGTTGGCCATCTCGGCCTCGGAGAACTCCTGGTTCCATGGCGCGTCAGGATCGTCGAACGAGGTGATATCGCTTTTCGACGCGGCCGCGGTGGGGTCGTTTTCGTTCATGCCGGTAGTGTGCCGCACGCCACCGACAGGCGGTCGCCCCGAATTGTCGCGGCTGTGCTCCACTCAACGGCGCCGGGGCGCTCAGCCGAGCGCGTACACCTCGGTGCCGCGTTGTTCCAGGATGGTCGAGCCGAGCACGGCGAGGGAGATGGGCGCACCGCTGTAGTCGGTGCGGGTCAGCGGTACCCGGCCGACCTCGGCGCCGGAGGTGGGATCGAGGAACGCCATCGCGCCGGCCGTCGGCAGCAGCAGCCTGCCCGCCATCATGGCCGGGCTGCCGAGCGCGCCCGCCGCGGTCCACAGCGGGTCGAAGGTGGTGCCGTTCAAGGCGATCACGCTGTTGCCGGTGAAAACCAGGTAGGCCGAACCGATTCGGGTGGTCGTCGACTCGGCGCTGAGCGGAGCCGAAAGCTGGTGCACCACAATCGGATTGCCGGTCGCGTCGAAGACGGCCAGGCGCGGCGCCGCAGGTTGCGCGCCGGACGCGCCCGGCGCGCCGGGCAGATAGAGCACGATCCGGTTGTCCGATACCGCGAGCACCTTGGCGTCGGCGGAATCGCTTCCGGGACCGGTCAATACGTGCGAGCCGTGCTCCTCGGGCACCGTGTTGTCCTTCGGTGCCGGGTTCAGCACGGTGAGCCGGTCGGCTGCGTCCTCGGGACAGCGCTCCAGCACGGCCAGCCGGGACGGGCTCGAGCCCGAGGACAACAGGGTGCAGCCTTTGCGCGGTTGGGTTTTCACGTTCACCGGCGCGTCCACGAACCCGTATTCGAGGGTGCGCACCAGGTCCGAACGCCACATCTCCAGCCGCTTCGGACCCTGGGCCAAGGTGTAGGTGCCGTCGACGGACAGGCGCACCGACGGATCCATGTAGCTGGTCCGCGCGGTACGCCGCGCGCCGTTGTCGCCGGCCAGCAGCGTGGCCTGGCTGCACCCGCGCTGGTCCCGGTAGACCGCGACCACGGTGGTGAACTGGCCCTCGATCCCGCAGAGCGGCATATCGCGCCGGTAGTACCAGAGTTCGTCGCCGGTGCGCGGATCGTGGCCGGTGACGGTGCCTTCGTCACCGGTGACGACGACGCCGCCGGAGACCAGCGCCCGTTCGCTCGCGGCGTTCGGCGCGTGCCACAGCTCGCGCAGCGAGGTGGGCAGCTGATCGGTCGCGGCGGGTGTCGGCACGGGCGAGGTGGCGGTCACCGATTCGGTGCCCCGCGCATCGCCGCGCGCCCACACCACCACCGCCGCGACCACCACGAGTGCGGCGATCGCGACAGCGGAGATTACGTCGGCGCGCGTTCGCCGCTCGGGTGCGAGCACGATTGCGAGAGTAGCGGATCCGGTCGATCAGACCGAAGCCGTGGCATGTTCGACCGAACTGCCTGCGCTTTCGGTCGAGTTGCCGTCGGCCGCGGGCTTACGGCGCCTGCGCCTGCGCCGCGCGGGCTTGTCACCGTGCTCGTCCGAGTCGGGGGACGCGTCGTCCGCGCTGTGCTCGTCGACCGGGGTGTCGCCGTTCGTCTCGGCGCCCTCGACCGGCTGTCCGCGCACGGTGCGCTTGCGGTTGCGCTTGCGCGGGGTGCGGGCCGGGCGGTCGACGACGATTGCGTCCTCTTCCCGTTCCGGCTTGGCCTTGCGCACGGTGCCCGAGACGCCCTCGGGGATGCCGAGATCGCTGAACAGGTGCGGGGAGCGGGAGTAGGTCTCGACGGGTTCCGGGATGCCGAGGCCGAGCGCCTTGTCGATGCTCGCCCAGCGGGCCAGTTCGTCCCAGTCGATCAGCGTCACCGCGACACCGGTGCGCCCGGCCCGGCCGGTGCGCCCGATCCGGTGCACGTAGGTCTTCTCGTCCTCGGGGCACTGGTAGTTGATGACGTGGGTGACGTCGTCGATGTCGATACCGCGCGCGGCCACGTCGGTCGCGACGAGCACGTCGATGGCGCCCTTGCGGAACTTGGTGAGCGCCTTCTCGCGGGCGATCTGGCCGAGGTCCCCGTGCACGGCGCCGACCGAGAAACCGCGCTCGGCGAGATCGTCGGCGACCTTCTGCGCGGTGCGCTTGGTCCGGGTGAAGACCATCGTGGCGCCGCGGCCCTCGGCCTGCAGCACCTTGGCGATCAGTTCGCTCTTGTCCAGCGCGTGCGCACGGTAGACGAACTGCGCGGTGCGATCGTGCACGGCCGAATCGTGCGGTTCCTCGGCCCGGATATGCGTCGGGCGGGTCAGGAACGTGCGGGCCAGGGTGATGATCGGGCCCGGCATGGTGGCCGAGAACAGCATGGTCTGGCGCTTGTCCGGAACCATGGTCAGGATGCGCTCGATATCGGGCAGGAAGCCCAGGTCGAGCATCTCGTCGGCCTCGTCCAGCACCAGCACGCCGATCTTGCCCAGGATCAGATGATTCTGGTTCGCCAGATCCAGCAGCCGGCCCGGCGTGCCGACCACGACGTCGACGCCGGCGCGCAGCGCGGCGATCTGCGACTCGTAGGGGCGGCCACCGTAGATGGAGGCCACCTTCAGCGGTCCCTGGTGGTTGGTCAGGTACTTGCTCGCGTTCTCCAGGTCGTTGGTGACCTGGATGCACAGCTCGCGGGTCGGCACGATGACCAGCGCCCGCGGCGTGCCGTCGAGCGGGGTGGTGCCGGTGTCGGCGGTGGCGATGCGGTGCAGCAGCGGCACGCCGAAGCCGAAGGTCTTGCCCATGCCGGTGCGCGCCTGGCCGATCAGATCTTCACCGGCGAGCGCCAACGGCAGGGTGAGTTCCTGAATGGCGAAAGTACGTTCGATACCGATCTCGTCGAGCGCGCGCACGATTTCCGCGCGCACCCCCAATTCGGCAAATGTCGGTGCGGTATGGGTTTCGTCCAGTTCGGCGGTCAACAGCGTGTCCGCCACCCCGGGTTCCTGTTCAACGGTGATCTTGCTCAGGTTCGTGCCTTCCTCGTAATCGCGTCACGCGCGCACGAGGTGGGGCGGACCGGTCGGCCCACGACGACCACGTCTCCGCCTGTGATACTCGCCCGGCCACGCTCCGGATGTCGTCGGGTGCCGCGGCTTGTGGCAGCTACCTCGCGAGACATCGGCGCGGCGCACTGGCGATGCGGATCTGGTGCGCGCACATTTTCCTGGACGACGAAACCGCTGCTCGACAACTCGGTGCGGGCGATCTGCGGAGTACCGCGGTGGCGGTCGACGCACAGATCTGGCAACTCCATCGAGCGAAACATTTCGTTGTCCGCTGCGATTGTAGCGTGATATTGTGCGCGGCTCGAATTGCCACCGCCGTTTATTCGGAATCCGAACTACGGTATCCCCGCGCCGTTCATCGACGTACGCTGCGCGACATGGCAATTCATCCTGCGCGGCAAATCTGGACGACGCTCGAACCGCTACACGATGTGGTCTATTTCGGGACCGGTGTCAAGGAGGCGGGCGTCGCGATCGGGCTGCGCGGTTACTGGCAAACGTACTTCGCATTTCGGGCCGCGCCGCTCGGCGCCGTGACCGCCGCCACAGTGGCGGCGACGTTTGCCGGTTTTCATCCGGATATGGTGCGCAAAGCGGTGCCGGACGCGTGGGCGCGGGCGACCCCGCAGCAGTGTCTGGCGGTACGCCTCGATTTCTCCGCCGCGCTGCTGCGGGGGCTCGGCGCGGGCGAGGCGGAATGCGCCCGCGCGGTGGAGCTGCTCGCTCCGGTGCAGCGCGACGCGGATCCGACCGGCAGGCCGCTGTTCGCGGCGAACGCGGCGCTGCCGCTGCCCGCGGATCCGGTCGGCGCGCTGTGGCAGCTGGCCAGCTCGTTGCGCGAGCACCGCGGGGACGGGCATGTCGCCGCGCTGGTGGCGCACGGCCTGACCGGTCGCGAGGCGCTGATCATGCAGGTGGCGGCGGGCAAGGCGCCGGAATCGGTGATGCGGCCCGCGCGCGGCCTGTCCGAACGCGACTGGGCCGACACCTGCGACGATCTGCGGGCCAGGGGCCTGGTGCGGGGGGAGCCGAGCAATCCCGCGCTCACCGGCAGCGGCGGCGAACTGCTCACCCGGGTGGAGGCGAGCACCGACAAGGCGGCGTGGAACGGCGGCCTGGCCGCGCTGTCCGCCGGCGCCGTCGCCGAGCTGACGACCTCGCTCGCACCGCTGGTGAAACGGGTGCGGGAGACCGTGCTGCCGCCCGTCACCCCGGTCGCCATGGGCCGGGGCTGACGAAGGGGTGTTCGCCACAAACCGGACTTGCCTGTTACCGCCGGTACCGAGATATGAGACATTCTCGGTGTGAATATCGCGGACACCGTCACCATCGCCGCGCGCAACGCGTGGGCGCTGACCTTCGGTTCGGGCGTCGAGGCGCCCGATCCCACCCCGTCGACGGTGCTGTGGGACGAGCCGCATCGCCAGCTGCGCCGGTTCGAGCACCGCCCCGGTGCGCCCGAAAACACTTCGACCGCAACGGATTCGGCCGTCCTGCTGGTGCCGCCGCTGGCCGCGCCGGCCACCTGCTTCGACCTGCGCCCCGACCAGAGCCTGGCCGGGTTCCTGCTGGAGACGGGCCGGGCGCCCTACGTCATCGACTACGGCGAGATCACCTTCGCCGACCGGCGGATGGGCTTCGAGGACTGGATCGACGAGATCCTGCCCGAGGCGGTGCTGCGCACCTCCGCCGATCGCGGCGGCGTGCCGGTCGACCTGGTCGGCTGGTCGCTCGGCGGCACGCTGGCGCTGCTCACCGCCGCCGCGCACGCCGAGTTGCCGATCCGGTCGATCACCGCGGTCGGCTCGCCGCTGGACTACGACAAGATGACCGGTATTCCGCAGCTGCGCGCGGTCGCCCGGTTCACCGGCGGGATCGGCACCTCGACGCTGGTCCGCGCGGCCGGTGGCGTGCCCGCCTCGCTGACCAGGATCGCCTACAAGGTCACCGCGTGGGATCGCGAGCTGACCCGCCCGTGGTTCGTCGCGAGCAATATCGCGCGCACCGAGACGCTGGCGCGGATGGAGACCATCGACCGCTTCATGGCCGAGATGCCCGGCTACCCCGGCCGCTTCTACGGCCAGCTGTGGGGCCGGCTGATCCTGAACAACGATATCGGCCGCGGCGTGGTCCGGCTCGGCGCGCGGCGCATCGAGCTGGCGCAGGTGAGCGCGCCGGTGCTGCTGGTCGGCGGGCCGAGCGACGTGATCACCGCCGCGGCCGCGGTCGAGGCGGGTGCGCGCAACCTCACCGGCGCCGCCTCGGTCCGCTACGAGACCTCGCCCGGTAGCCACCTGGGCATCCTCACCGGCCCCGAGGCGCGCGGCACCACCTGGACCTATTTGGACAAGTTCCTGGTCGAATCGGCCTGAGCGCGCGCGGAATTCCGGCGCAGGCAGCGCCGCGGGCGGGCGTGATCGCGGCGGAGTACTAGTCTGGGGTTCATGGGAGCACAGTCACCTGCCGCGCCGGGTGTTTCGTCCGCAGACTCCATCCCCGCCGACCATCCCGGAGTCATCGATCTGTTCGCGGTGCTCGCCTACGGCGAGATCTCCGCGTTCTATCGGCTGGCCGAGGAAGCCAAGCTGTCGCCGACGCTGCGCGGCAAGGTCGCGGTCGCCAAGATGGCCTCCGCCGAGATGGGCCACTTCAACGCGCTGGAGTCGGCGCTGGCCGAGCGCGGCGTCGACATCTTCGACGCGATGGCCCCGTTCGTCCGGGCGCTGGACGCCTACCACGCCTCCACCGACCCATCGACCTGGCTGGAGTCGATGGTGAAGTTCTACGTCGGCGACGGCATCGCCGCCGACTTCTACACCGAGATCGCCGGGGCGCTCACGCCCGAGGTCGCGGCCGTCGTCCGGGACGTGCTGGAAGAGACCAGCCACTCCGAGTTCGTGGTGGAGGAGGTGCGTCGCGCGGTCGAGACCAGCCGCTCCGAGCGCGACCGGCTCACCCTCTGGGGCCGGCGCCTGCTGGGCGAGGCGATCACCCAGGCGCAGTACGTGATGGCCCAGCGCGACGAGCTGACCGAGCTGGTGCTCAGCGCCACCGGCGACCTCAACGGCATCGCCGCGCTGTTCGAGCGCATGCAGACCAGCCATGCCGAGCGCATGGCCAAGCTCGGTCTCTGACCTACTCGTTCGCGGCCGGACGAACCAGACGCAGGCCCTGGGTCTGCGTCTGGGCCTGGTCGACCAGCCAGACGATGACGCTCTGATCGCGGTCGGCCTCCAAGGTTTCGAACGGCACATCGACCCGCCCGTGCACCGGGTGGTCCAGCTGCAGCATGCCGGAGATGCGCGCGCCCACGTGATGCGGCTTCCAGCGGGCCGCGAACTCCGGTTGGCGGCGCAGCGCGTCGATCGTCTTCAGCAGCGAATCATCGCCCGGCCAGCGGAGTTTCGCGCGGGCGAGCGCGGCGGTGAAGATATCGGCCGCCTCGGACCAGTTGCGCAGTACCGTCCGCGCGGTCGGATGCCGGAAGGTGTACCAGGCCAGGTTCGGCTGGCTGTCGCCGTCCAGCAGGCCGAGCGGCGCGGCGAACTCGGCCCAGGCGGCGTTGGAGCCCAGCACGTTCAACCGCCTGCCGATCACGAAGGCCGGCGTCGGCTGCAGCGCCCGCAGAATCGACTCGATCGTGTCCGCGACCTGCTCCTCGGCGGATTCGCTGCCCGGGCAGTTGGATTCGTTGCCGGAGGCCAGGGCGAGCATGCTGAAGTGGTGGCGTTCGTTGCCGCGCAGCAGCAGTGCGTCGGCCAGCGCGTCGACCACCGCGACGGACGGATTGGTGTCGCGGCCCTGCTCGAGCCTGGCCAGGTAGTCCGCGCTCACCCCGGCCCGGACGGCCACCTCTTCGCGGCGCAGTCCTGGGGTCCGGCGCCGCCTGCCCTCCGGCATGCCGACGTCGCCGGGCCGTAGTTCGGCCCGGCGTGCGATGAGGAACTCCGCGAATCCGTTGCGTGCCATGGGCTCCATCGTGCCGTTTCCTGGGAGGCTTACCCTCGCCCTGTCAGGTCCAGGATAACGGCGGTCTGGTTAACGGACCGTGGTCCGGCCAGGGTCTAGGGCATGACTACTTCTTCCGAATCGACCACCGCCCAGCTGAAGGCGGGCGCCTGGACCCTGGACACCGCGCACTCCTCGGTGGCCTTCACCGTCCGCCACCTCGGCATCTCCAAGGTGCGCGGCGGATTCACCAAGTTCGAGACCGAATTCGTGGTCGACGAGGCCGGTCGCGCCGAGCTCGGCGCCACGATCTACCTCGACTCGTTCGACACCGGCAACCCCGACCGGGACGCGCACATCCGCACCGCGGACTTCCTCGACGTGGCCAACCGCCCGACGCTGACCTTCCGCGCCACCGAGCCGGCCCAGATCGCGGAGTCCTTCGAGGTCGAGGGCGAGGCCACGCTCGGCGGCGTCACCAAGCCCGTCACCCTGGACGTGGAATGGGGCGGGGTGCAGGAGTTCGGCGCCACCGGTGACAACCACGCCGGATTCTCGGCCACCGGCACCATCAAGCGCACCGACTTCGGCGTCGGCGGCGCGCTGCCCGGCATGCTCAGCGACAAGGTCAACATCGAGCTGGAGATCCAGCTCGTCGAGCCCAAGTAGGCTCGCGCGCCGACGAAGGCCTGCACAGCGGCGTGCGGGCCTTTTTCTGTTTCGCTCAGAGCGCAGGCACCGTCTGCCGACCGGATGATCCCCCTGCATTAGCCTTGGGACGACAGCACAGGACTCTTACGTTCGGAGGTTGGCCGTGGAGGTCAAGATCGGTATTTCGGATAGCCCACGCGAGCTCTTGATCATCAGCTCGCAGACCCCGGACGAGGTCGAGGCGCTGGTGGCCGGTGCGCTGAACGGCAGTGGCGGCGTCGTGTCCCTGACCGACGAGAAGGGACGCAAGTTCCTGATCCAGGCGTCGAAGGTCGCCTACGTCGAGATCGGCACCCCGCAGAGCGGTCGCGTGGGCTTCGCCACCGTCTGAGGTTTCCGGCCCCGGCCCGAACCGCAACGAGCCCCCGCACCTTCGGGTGCGGGGGCTCGTTCGTGTGCGGGCTCAGTCGATCGGGTGCAAGGGGCTCAGTCGATCGGGTGCAGGGGGCTCAGTCGATCGGGTGCAGGGGCACGTGCGACAGACCACCCCAGGCCAGGGAAACGGTCGTGTCGACGGCCTCTTCCTTCGGGATGGGCCGGTCCGCCTCCAGCCAGTAGCGCGCGGTGAATTGGCTCGCTCCGACCAGGCCGACCGCGAGGATGCGCGCCCGGTACGGGTCGAGGCCCGAGTCGTGGGCCACCAGGTCGAACACCGCGTCCACGCAGGCCTCGGTGGCCTGCTCGACCCGGCGCTGCACCTGCGGCTCGCTGGTCAGGTCGGATTCGAAGACGAGGCGGAAGCCCTGCATCTCGTTGTCGACGAAATCGAAGTAGGCCTGTACGGCGGCTCGGACGCGCTGACGGTTGTCGGTGGTCGACCGCAGCGCCTGCCGGACGCTGGAGACCAGCATGTCCACGTAGTTCTGCAGGACCGCCAGATACAGCTCCAGCTTGCTGGTGAAGTGTTGATACAGCACCGGCTTGCTCACGCCCGCGCACTGCGAGATCTCGTCCATGCCGGCGGCGTGGTATCCGCGCTGGACGAAGACTTCGCTGGCCGCCGCGAGTAGCTGGAGACGTCGCTCGTCGCGCGGAAGCCGGGTGCCGCGTTTGGCGGGCTCGGACGACGTTCTACGGGACGTCATCCGGTCCACGAGGTCAGTCATTTCGGCTCTCCCAGTTGATTCCCCGGCAAGGGGTGTGCACCGGGTATCCCAAGAACGATACTCGGTTGTTGCCCGCCCGCAGACCGGGCCCGGAGAACTGATTCGACGCGGTGAGAAATGTCGCACCCGGCGGCGGAGGTGGCGTGCCCGACGGCGGCACTTGCGCGTTGTGAGACGCTGGTGGGCGTGAGATTCCGCGCCGACCGTCTCGGGGGACCGGACTCCGGCCCGCCGGCTGTGTCCGGCGGCGGGCGCGATGCGCGCCGCCGTGCTGGTCCCGGTGCACCGGGTTCCGTGGTCTCCGAACCCGTGGCGAGGTCCGGCCGGCCGGCCCGGGCCGGCGCATCCGGCGCGGTGCCCCCGCTCGACGCCGAGGACCGGCTCGATGTCGGCACGCCGCCGCGTCGCAGGCCCGGCTCGGCCCGGCGCAGCGGTGTCGAGCCGGTCGTGGATCCCCTTGCGCCGCAGTCCGATTCGCCATCGCCGCGGCGTGACCACAACGGTGTCGAGATCTACGACCCGCTCGGTCTGTACGACCGGCCCGATCGTTCCCATCAACCGCTGCGCGCCCGCTGGGATCCCACCGCGCCGGACGAGGGCCGCACCAGGGAGCGTCCCGAGCGCACAGCCAAGAAGCAGAGCGCCCTGGGGCGTTTCGTGTCCACCTACGGCTGGCGGGCCTACGCGTTGCCGGTGCTCTTCGCGGTCACGGTGCTGGTGATCGTGGACGCGGTGCGCGGCGGCGATCCGATCGTCGGCACTGGAAACACCCCGGGCTTAGGACAGTTGAGCCCGCACACCCGCAACGCGGGCATCATCGGCTTGCCCAGTGGCGACGGTCATTTTCCCGCGGATTTGCCGACCGGTGCGTTGCCCCAGGGTGGGAGTTTCGCCGAAACCGGTGCCGGCACTTGGCATATGGTCCCGGGTTCGACCGGGCAAATCGGCACCGGGACCGATTCGGTTTTCCGCTACACCGTCGAAATCGAGGACGGGGTGGACACTTCCGGATTCGGCGGCGACGAATCGGTGGCGAAGCTGATCGAGTCCACGCTGGCCAACCCGAAAAGCTGGACGCACGACCCCAAATTCGCGTTCCGGCGCGTCGATCAGGGCGACGCCGAATTCCGCATTTCGCTCACCTCCCGCGAATCCACCCGCAAGGCTTGTGGTTTCGAGATTCCGATCGACTCGTCCTGTTACAACGCCGATCTCGGCCGGGTGGTGCTCTCCGAGGTCCGCTGGGTGCGCGGCGCGATCGCCTTCGAGGGCGATATCGGTTCGTACCGGCAGTACCAGATCAATCACGAGGTCGGCCACGCCATCGGCTACCACCAGCACCAGCCGTGTGAGACCGACGGCGGCTTGGCCCCGGTCATGATGCAGCAGACCTTCGGCACCAAGAACAACGACATCGCCGTGCTCGAGCCCGGCGGCGTGGTCCCGATGGACGGCAAGCACTGTCGCTTCAACCCCTGGCCCTACCCTCGCGGCTGAGCGCGCGGCGGGTAGGCGACGATAGATCGGGAAGAACGGTCTGGTCGCGGGCGTTGCACAACGAGATCGACCCATTCGATTCGAGGAGTCCTGGACGTGTCATCACCAAAGTCCCTGCCACCACTGGTCGAGCCGGCCGCGGAGCTGACCAAGGACGAGGTCGCCCGCTACAGCCGTCATCTGATCATTCCCGACCTGGGCGTCGACGGGCAGAAGCGGCTGAAGAACGCCAAGGTGCTGGTCATCGGTGCGGGCGGGCTGGGCTCCCCGGCGCTGCTGTACCTGGCCGCGGCGGGTGTCGGCACGCTCGGCATCGTCGAGTTCGATGAGGTGGACGCGTCGAACCTGCAACGCCAGATCATCCATGGCGAATCCGATATCGGCCGCCCCAAGGCCGACAGCGCGCGCGATTCGATCCTGGAGATCAACTCCGGCATCGACGTGCGGCTGCACAAGATCCGGTTGGAGCCGGACAACGCCATCGAGCTGTTCGCCGAATACGACCTCATCGTGGACGGTACCGACAACTTCGCCACCCGCTATCTGGTCAACGATGCGGCGGTGCTGGCGCACAAGCCGTACGTGTGGGGCTCGATCTACCGCTTCGAGGGCCAGGTCTCGGTCTTCTGGGAGGACGCGCCGGACGGACGCGGCATCAACTACCGCGACCTGTACCCGGAGGCCCCGCCGCCGGGCATGGTGCCCTCCTGCGCCGAGGGCGGCGTGCTGGGCGTGCTGTGCGCGTCGATCGGGTCGGTGATGGTCACCGAGGCGATCAAGCTGATCACCGGGATCGGCGAGCCGCTGCTCGGCCGTCTGATGGTCTACGACGCACTGGACATGAACTACCGGACCATCAAGCTGCGCCGCGATCCGGAACGGCAGCCGATCACCGAACTGATCGACTACGAGGCGTTCTGCGGTGTGGTCTCGGAGGAGGGGCAGGCCGCCGCGGCCGACTCCACAGTGACCGCCCGCGAGCTGAAGGAACTGCTCGACGCGGGCAAGGAGATCGAGCTCATCGACGTGCGTGAGCCGGTGGAATGGGACATCGTGCACATCGACGGCGCGAGACTGATCCCGAAGGACCGCATCCTGTCCGGTGAGGCCCTGTCCGAGCTGCCGCAGAATCGTCCGATCGTGCTGCACTGCAAGACCGGTGTCCGTTCGGCCGAGGCGCTGGCCGCGCTCAAGCGCGCCGGTTTCGCCGACGCCACCCATCTGCAGGGCGGCGTCATCGCGTGGGCCCGGCAGATCGACCCCTCGCTGCCCGTCTACTGATTCGCTCGGCGTCGTGCGTGTACCCCGTCCGACCGGCGGGGTTGCGTATCGGCGCGGCGTGCTGTACGGCGTCCACCCCGGCGGTACGGTACGGCCGTGACTTCTGTGGAACCCCCCGAGCACGTGCGAGCCACGTTCGGTCTGCGTGAAGTGACGCCGGTGGCCGTCGGCGACTGGGAGGGCGGCTGGCGGTACGGGGATGTAGTGCTGAGCCCGGTCGCGGACCACGCGCGGGCCGCGTGGTCGGCGAAGGTGCGCGAGACGTTGCAGGTGGACGGTTTGCGCCTGGCCCGCCCGGTGCGTGCCACCGACGGCCGCTATGTCGTCTCGGGCTGGCGGGCCGATACGTACCTGGAGGGTGTCCCGGAACCGCGGCACGACGAAGTCGTCTCGGTGTCGCTGCGGTTGCATCAGGCCACGGCACAGCTCGAGCGGCCGCGGTTCCTGGTGCAACAGCCGGTGGTGCCGTGGGTGGACGTGGACGTGTTCGTCGCCGCCGACCGGGCCGCCTGGGAAGCGGTGCCGCTGCGCACATTACGCGCGGGCGGCATGTTGCCCACCCAGGCTTCGCCGGACGGTCAGCGCAGCATGGAACTCATCGGTCAGCTGGCCACGCTGCGCAAGCCGGTGCAGACGCCCGCGCAGCTGGTGCACGGTGACCTGTTCGGCACCGTGCTGTTCGCCGGGGTCTACACGCCCGGCCTGACCGATATCACGCCGTACTGGCGGCCCGCGCCGTGGGCGGCCGGGGTGATCGTGGTGGACGCGCTGGCCTGGGGCGGCGCCGACGACGGACTGCTGGACCGCTGGCGGGATCTGCCGGAGTGGCCGCAGATGCTGTTGCGCGCGGTCATGTTCCGGCTCGCGGTGCACGCGCTGCACCCGCGGTCGACGCCGGAGGCGTTCCCCGGTCTGGCGCGCACCGCGGACATGGTCCGCCTGATGGTCTAGCTGAAAAACCGCCGACCGCGGAAAACCGTTGCGATTCCCGGCTTTCCGCGGTCGGCGGCGAAATGGGCGGTGCGGGTTACACCTTCGCGTAGGCCAGCGACGGCATCCGCCCGACCGCGAACGAGGACCGCAGATAGAACCACCAGGTGAGCGCGCCCATCACCAGGAACGCCACCGCGTAGGCCCAGAACGCGGGCGCCATGGTGTGGTAGTGGGTGTTGGACAGCCGCAGCGCCTGCTGCAGCAACCAGCCGCCCGAGGCGCCGACCGCGCCGATCACCCCGATCGCCGCGCCCGCCTGGCGCCGGGCCGAGGCGGCCGACTCGTTGAGGTCGAGTCCGTGCTCGGCGGCGTACTTCTTGGAGATCGCGCTGAAGATGGTCGGGATCATCCGGTACGTCGAGCCGTTGCCGATGCCGGTCATCACGAACAGCACCAAGAACGAGATCAAATACAGCGGAAAGCTTTTCAGCTCCAGTGCGGCCATGATGAAGACGACCGAGACGGCCATGCCGCCGAACACGAACAGCGTGATCTTCGCGCCGCCGACCTTGTCCGCGACCCAGCCGCCGAACGGACGGCTGAACGAGCCGACGAACGCGCCCAGGAAGGCCAGGTTGCCGATGGTGCTGATCCAGCCGATCTTGGCCAGCTCAGGGAAGTTGGCTTTGATCAGCGTCGGGAACGCGAAGGAGAACCCGATGAACGAGCCGAACGTGCCGATGTAGAGCACCGCCATCACCCAGGTGTGCCGGTTGGTCAGGGCGAGCCGATAGGACTTACCGTCGGACTTGGCGGTGGCGATGCTGTCCATGTAGCGCAGCGCGCCGAAGGCCGCCGCCAGGATGAACGGCACCCACACCAGGATGGACAGGGTGATGCCGAACCGGTAGCCGGCCGGGTCCTTCGCGGTGAGGTGCGTGCCGAGGGTGATGATCAGCGGCAGGATCAGCTGGGTCTGCGCCACGCCGAGATTGCCGCCCGCCGCGTTGATGCCGAGCGCCGCGCCCTTCTTGCCCTCGGGGAAGAAGAAGTTGATGTTCGACATCGACGAGGAGAAGTTGCCGCCGCCCACACCCGCCAGCGCGGCCAGGATCATGAAGACCCACATCGGCGTGCCCGGTTGGTTGACGAAGTAGGCCAGGCCGAGCGTCGGCACGAGCAGCATCGCCGCGCTGAACGCGGTGAACGCGCGCCCGCCGAACTTCGGGATCGCGAAGGTGTACGGAATGCGCAGGGCCGCGCCGACCAGCGTCGGGGTCGAGGACAGCAGCAGCGCGTTGCTCACCGCAATGGGATCGCCCTTACCGAGTCCGGCGAGGAAGCCGAAGCCGGCCGCGCCCATGCTGGTCACCACCGTGCCCCAGATGACCCAGACGCTGAAGCCGAGGTTCTCGGCGAACACCGAGAAGATCAGGTTCTTACGCGCGGTGCGCGCGCCGCCCGACTCCCAGAACTTCTGGTTGTCCGGCTCCCAGGCAGGTAGCCAGCGGCCCCTGGTCTGATGCTGGAAGGTGTCGGATTCGGTGCCGGTGGCGGCTGCGGTCGCAGTCATCGGCTTCCTCTCATATGCGCTCGACCGGCCGCCCGCGCGGCGGCACTGCCGCGGGTGGCGTCGAGTTGCCTGGCTTATCCCGTCACAACGTAGGGGCCGGGTGTTGCGGCACCGTGGCTGTGCGTGACGTTCCAGGCAATTCCGGCTCACAGCGGGAGCCAGGGCGTGGTGAGTCGGTTATCCGGCGTGTTCGCCGCGCGCGATATCGGAGTTGTCGATGGCGTCCGGGTACTCCGCGATCAGCGAGTTGAGAAAGCAACTCGCGGCCGAGGAGGCGCGTTCGGGATCGCCGTCGATCACCGCGTGCACCAATTCGGCGTGCTCTTCGGGGTAGGAGTCGTCGGATTTCAACGTCCGTGCTCGGATCACCTGTTCGATGATCGGGAGCAGCGAGTCGTAGAACTCCAGGTACACCGCGTTATGGCTGGCCACGACGATCGCGCGGTGCAGTTCCACGTCGGACTCGATCGCGGCCGGGCTGTCGTCGTGCCAGGCCTTGTCGCGTTCGGCGAGCAACTGCAGGAGGTTGGCGATGTCACTGTCGTCGCGGCGGCGAGCGGCCAGCGCGGCGGCGGTGGTGTCGAGCGCCAGGCGGAGCTCGAGCACATCGCGCTCCTCGGCGTCGGCAAAGTACTTGCCTAAAGTGCCGCCGAGGTCGGAGGATGCGATCACATAGGTTCCCGAACCTTGGCGTCGCTCGAGCATCCCCGCGTGGACGAGGGCTTGAACGGCCTCGCGCACGGTGTTTCGACCCGTCCCGGTGAGCTCGGTGAGCTCCGGTTCGGTGGGGATGCGTGAGCCGATCGGCCAACGGCTGGAACGGATTTCGGCACGCAGCTGCTCGGTGACCTGGGCAATGAGGCTGGTGCGCCGGACTGGTTGCACTGACTCAGAGTACCGCTCATCACAAATCGTTGCCTCCTATCATCCGGTCATCCTATGATTTCGCGGTGACTGCAACCCTCCAGAAAACTCCGACCCGAACCGAATCCGCGCTGGTCGAGCAGCGTCGGCGGGCCCTGACGGAGGGGCGTCTGCTCGTTTTGGCCGCCATCGTGATGTCGGCACTCGTGCTGCGTGTCGCGGTGACGGCGTTCAGCCCCCTGGCCGAGCGGATCGGCGCCGACGTGGGTTACGGCACCGCCGTGGTCGGCGTTTTCGGCATGATCCCGACCGCGATGTTCGCGCTGTCGGGTTTGCTGACCCCCGTGCTGGTGCACCGGATCGGCCTGGAACGGACCGCGCTGACCGCCATGCTGATGGCGGGCACCGGCATGCTGGTCCGGGTTCTGCTCTCCGGCACCGCCGAACTGCTGGTGTTCTCCGCGCTGGCCCTGGCCGGTATGGGTATCGGCAACGTGGTGATCCCGCCGCTGGTGAAGCGGTACTTCTCGGATCGGCTCGCGGTGGTCAGCTCGCTGTACATCATGATGGTGCAGATCGGCACCGTGGTGCCGGCGTTCGTCGCGGTCCCGGTCGCCGACGCGTTCGGCTGGCGGATCTCGCTCGGCCTGTGGGCCGCCCTCGGTTTCGCCGCGGCGCTGCCCTGGATCGGCGTGCTGCGTGACCGTCGCGGCCGTGACGTCGCGGACACCACCGCGCTGCCCGCCGAGGCGCCGCGCACCGGGCGGGTCTGGCGGTCTCCGCTGGCCTGGGGCATGGCCGGCATGTTCGGCATGACCTCGCTGATCACCTACGCGATGTTCACCTGGCTGCCCAAGATCCTCACCGATGCCGGCGCCAGCGCCAGTTTCGCGGGCAGCATGCTGGGTGTGTTCGGTCTGGTCGGGCTGTTCGCCGCGCTCACCGCGCCGACCGTGGTCGCGCGCTTCCGCAACCCTTTCCTAGTCGTGGTGGCGTGCGGCGCGTTCTTCCTGGCCTCGTTCGTCGGGCTGCTCGTCGCGCCGATGAGCGTGCCGATCCTGTGGGTGGTGCTGCTCGGGCTCGGCCCGAGCACCTTCCCGATGGCGCTGACCCTGATCAACATGCGCACCAACACCCCGGGTGGCTCGTCGGCGCTGTCCGGCTTCACCCAGGGCGTCGGTTACGCGGTGGCCTGCGTCGGCCCCGTGCTGTTCGGCGTGCTGCACTCGGCCACCGACGGCTGGCTCGCGCCCTTCGCGCTGCTCACCGTCGCCGTGCTGGTCCTGCTGGCCGGTGCGTGGCAGGCCTGCAAGCCGCGCATGCTCGAGGACACCTGGAACTAGTCCCGCGGCACCCCCGGACACCCGCAACCCGGCTGACAAGTTGTTGTCGGCCGGGTTGCGGCGCGTAATGCGGGAGGGGATGCTCGGAGGGCGACTCTCCTGCGGGGCGGGTCCGTGGTGGGGTCCCGGTGATCTCCGGAAACCGCTCTGTCACACGGGCGTAACTTACCGGCGAACTCACGCCCGGATTCGGATAACCGTGAGCAACCGTTGATGCGCCGGTCATTTCGCGCAGCATTGCGGCAATACCCGTTTCCTACCGTTGGGCCAACCGGATCTTTGGAGGCCCTTCTTGAGCACCCCGATGAATCACCCATTCGAACCGTCCACCCGCAAGACCGCCGTCGTCGTCGGCCACGGCATGGTCGGGCACCGGTTCGTCGAGGCGTTGCGTGCGCGGGACGAGGCGGGGCAGTGGCAGGTCGTGGTGCTGAGCGAGGAGCGGCTGCCCGCCTACGACCGAGTCGGCCTGTCCTCGTACGTCGGCAGGTGGGACGCCGCGGAGCTGGCGCTGCCCGGCAACGAGTACGCGGGCGACGCGCTGGTGGAGCTGCGCCTCGGCCAGCGCGCCGAGAGCATCGACCGCGACGCCCGCAAGGTCACCACGTCGACGGGGGAGACCCTCTCCTACGACGCGCTGGTGCTCGCCACCGGTTCGTACCCGTTCGTGCCGCCGGTTCCCGGGCACGACCTGCCCGAGTGCTTCGTCTATCGCACCCTCGACGACCTGGACGGCATCCGGGCCGCCGCCGAGGCCGCCGGGCCCGGCGCGGTGGGTGTGGTGGTCGGCGGCGGCCTGCTCGGCCTCGAGGCCGCGAACGCGCTGCGGCTGCTCGGCCTGACGCCGCACGTGATCGAGTACAACGACCGGCTGATGCCGGCGCAGATCGACGAGGGCGGCGGCGCGATCCTGGAGCGCCTGGTCACCGATCTCGGCCTGGCGGTGCACACCGGTGTCGGCACGTCCTCGATCGAAGCCGCCGACCAGGGCGTGCGGGTCACGCTGTCGGACGAGTCGGTGATCGAGGCCGCGCTGGTCGTGTTCTCCGCCGGTGTGCGTCCGCAGGACCAGATCGCCCGCGACAGCGGCTTGGAGGTCGGCCCCCGCGGCGGCATCATCACCGACCTCGGCCTGCAGACCTCCGATCCGAACATCTGGGCCGTCGGCGAATGCGCCGCGGTCGAGGGCACCTGCTACGGCCTGGTCGCGCCCGGCTACACCACCGCCGAGATCGTGGCGGACCGCCTGCTCGGCGGCGCGGGCGAATTCCCCGGCGCGGACATGTCGACCAAGCTGAAGCTGCTCGGGGTCGACGTGGCCAGCTTCGGCGACGCGCACGGCACCACCGAGGGCGCGCTGTCCGTCGTGCTGCACGACGCCGCGAAGGGCACCTACGCCAAGCTCGTCGTGTCCGACGACGCGCAGATCCTGCTCGGCGGCATCCTGGTCGGCGACGCGACGGCCTATGCGTCGCTGCGCCCGCTGGTGGGTCGTCCGCTACCGGCCGAGCCCGCCGCGCTGATCTCGCCCGCGGGCGCGGAACTGAGCGCCGATGCACTACCGGACGATGCCCAGATCTGCTCGTGCAACAACGTGTCCAAGGGCGATATCTGCGGCGCGATCGCCGAGGGTGCCTGCGATATCGCCGGGGTGAAGAAGTGCACCTCCGCCGGAACATCGTGCGGCGGTTGCGTGCCGATGATCAAGAAGCTGCTCGAGCAGTCCGGCGTGGAGATGTCCAAGGCGCTGTGCGAGCACTTCGAGCAGTCCCGTTCCGAGCTGTTCCAGATCGTCCAGGTCACCGGCATCCGCACGTTCTCGGGTCTGATCACCAAGTACGGCAAGGGATCCGGCTGCGATATCTGCAAGCCGACGGTCGCCTCCATCCTCGCCTCGACCTCCAGCGAACACATCCTGGAGGGCGAGCAGGCGGGTCTGCAGGACACCAACGACCACTTCCTGGCGAACCTGCAGAAGAACGGCACCTACTCGGTGGTGCCGCGGATGCCGGGCGGCGAGGTGACGGCCGATCAGCTCATCACCATCGGCCAGATCGCCAAGGATTTCGACCTGTACGTCAAGGTCACCGGCGGTCAGCGGATCGACCTGTTCGGCGCGCGCGTCGAGCAGCTGCCGTTGATCTGGCAGCGGTTGGTCGATGCAGGCATGGAATCCGGGCACGCCTACGGCAAGTCGCTGCGCACGGTGAAGAGCTGCGTCGGCTCCACCTGGTGCCGCTACGGTCAGCAGGACTCGGTCGGCATGGCGGTGCTGCTCGAAAAGCGGTATCGCGGACTGCGTTCCCCGCACAAGCTGAAGCTGGGTGTGTCCGGCTGCGCCCGCGAGTGCGCCGAGGCGCGCGGCAAGGACGTCGGCGTGATCGCCACCGAGAACGGCTGGAACCTCTACGTCGGCGGCAACGGCGGTCTCACGCCCAAGCACGCGGTGCTGCTCGCCGGTGAGCTCGACGACGAGACGCTGATCAAGTACATCGACCGATACTTGATGTTCTACGTCCGCACCGCGGACCGGTTGCAGCGCACCGCGCCGTGGCAGGAGGCACTCGAGGGCGGCATCGACTACGTCAAGCAGGTGGTCTGCGAGGACAGCCTCGGCATCGCCGACGAGCTGGAGGCCACCATGGCCCAGCACATCGATGGCTACCGCGACGAATGGGCCGCGGTGCTCGAGGACGAGGAAAAGCTTTCCCGGTTCGTCTCCTTCGTGAACGCCCCGGACGAGGCCGATCCGACCATCTCCTTCGACGAAAGCGGCGAACGGAAGGTGCCGGTGTTACTCGGCATGCCGGATATTCCGGTCGCTACGCGCGGGAAATGACGGCTTAACCCCATAGAAACAGGACGCCGGTACCAATGAGTAAGGCGTTTGGAGGATGACACCGATGACCGTGATCGATACCCCTGGCATTGCCGCTGCTACCGCCACCGGCTGGACGCAAGCGTGCCGCCTTGACTACCTGATCCCCGGCCGCGGCGTCGCGGTGTTGCTGAAAGGTGGCCGTCAGGCCGCCCTGTTCCTGCTGCCCGACGGCATGCTGTACGCCGTCGGCAACATTGATCCGTTCGGACGCGCGGCGGTCATGTCGCGCGGGATCGTCGGCGACCGCGGCGGCGTGCCCGTCGTCGCGTCGCCTCTGCTCAAGCAGGCTTTCTCACTGGTCGACGGGCGCTGCCTGGACGACGAATCGGCAATGCTGCCGGTATACGCGGTGAGCGTGACCGACGGCATCGTGTCGATTTCCAACGAGCCGGTGGTTGCCGAGCTCGCTTCCTCGGACGGATGAACCAATGAACACAGCATCGCGAAGCGACTCGATGGGGGGCGGTGGCCGGGCGACGGGCGGGTCAACTCCCGATGCAAGCGCCTGTCTCGCGGGATTCACCATCGGCATCACGGCGGCGCGACGCGCCGACGAGTTCGCCACCCTGCTGGTCCGCCGGGGCGCCGGCGTGGTGTTCGCCCCCGCCATTCGCATCATTCCGCTCGCCGACGACGACGAACTGGCGCGGGTGACCCGCCAGCTGGTCGTGGATCCCCCGCAGATCGTGGTGGCCACCACCGGCATCGGCTTCCGCGGCTGGATGGAGGCGGCCGAGGGCTGGGGTGTCGCGGAGCAACTGCGGACCACCCTCGCGTCCACCCGGGTGCTGGCGCGCGGCCCGAAGGCCAAGGGCGCCATCCGCGCGGCCGAACTGCGCGAGGAGTGGTCGCCCGCGTCCGAGTCCTCGGCCGAGGTGCTCGATCATCTGCTCGCCGAGGGTGTGGACGGGGTGCGGATCGCGGTGCAGCTGCACGGCGCGACCACCGAGTGGGAGCCGGTGCCCGACTTCTGCGAGGTATTGCGTTGCGCCGGTGCGGATGTCGTGCCGGTGCCGGTGTATCGCTGGGAGCCGCCGCCGGATCAGCAGCCGATGGACCAGCTGATCGAGGCCATCGTCACCTCCAGCCTGGACTGCGTCACGTTCACCAGTGCGCCCGCCGTCGCGTCGATGTTGATGCGCGCCAAGGAAACCGGACTGCTCGACGGGCTGTTGCACGCGCTGCGCGGCCGGGTGCTGGCCGCATGCGTCGGGCCGATCACCGCGGCGCCGCTGGAGGAACTCGGCGTGCCGACCTCCATGCCGGGGCGGGCCCGCCTCGGTGCGCTGGCCCGGCACGTCGCCGAGGAACTGCCGCGCCGGGCCAATCGGATCTACGCCGCGGGCCACACGCTGAGCGTGCGCGGCGGCTGCGTGGTGGTCGACGGCGAGGTGCGCCAGCTGGCGCCCGCGCCGATGGCGCTGATGCGGTCGCTGGCCAGGCAGCCCGGCCGGGTGGTTTCCCGGGAGCACCTGCTCGCCGCGCTGCCCGGCGGCGGGGACGACACGCACGCGGTGGAAACCGCGATCGCCCGGCTGCGCGCCGGACTCGGTGCGCCGAAGGCGATCCAGACCGTGGTCAAGCGCGGCTACCGGCTGGCCATGGACGCGGCCGAATGCGTCGACAACAACCCGCGGCCCGAACTCGGCGGGCCGCAGATGCCCGGTTTCGGTACACCGCTGCGGCACGCCCAGACCATGGGGGCGTGGTGAGCGCCCCCGCGCTGGTGCTCGTCGCGCACGGCACCAGGAGCGCGCGCGGCGTCGAGATGATCGCCGCGCTGGCCGAAGCGGTCGGCAACGAGCTCGGCGTCGCGGTTTCGGGGCGCGACGCCGATGCCGCTGCGGCCCGGGAACCCCTTCCCCTCGTTCCCGGACCGCAGCAGGCAGCCGTGCCCGTGCTGCGGACCGCTTTCGTCGACGTGCTCGGCCCGTCACCGGCCGAGGTGCTGCGCGACCTGACCGGGCCGGCGGGGGAATCCGTTCCCGCCGTGGTCGTTCCGGCCTTCCTCGCCTCCGGGTACCACGTCTATCAGGATGTGCCGCGGGAGGTGGCCGACAGCGGTCATGGCGCGGTGGCGATCACCCCGGCCATGGGGCCGGACCCGGCGCTGGCCCGGATCATGACCATGCGGCTGCGCGCCGCGGGCTGGCGGCCCGGGGACGCGGTCGTGTTCGCCGCCGCGGGTTCCTCGGATCCCCGTGCGCGCCAGGATGTCCGCCGTGCCGCCGCGATGCTGGCCGAACGGCTGGACACGCCGGTCCGCCTCGGCTATATCGCCACCGGTGCGCCGCGTGTCGCGGATGTCGTTGCCGCGCTGCGTGCTTCCGGTGCCCAGCGAGTCTTCGTCGCGTCCTATCTGCTGGCGCACGGGCTGTTCCAGCAGCGGCTGCACGACGCCGGGGCCGACGGCGTGGCCGAACCCATCGGGGTCCATCCCGCCGTGGTCCGGCTCATCGCCGACCGGTATCGCGTCGCCGCGCGGGAACTGGTGCGGGCGCGCGTGCGCTGACGTACCTCGGTACCTTCGGCCCGCGACTTCGTATAGCGCCGGGTGTGCTCGTTCGTCGGTCGATGTCGAGCCCGAGCGGGGGCCGATTGTCGGGATCAGCCCATCTGGGCAGGTAGGCGCCTGTGCACGCGCCGATTGTGCTGGAATTACGGAGGGTTCACGCCTGGATGCCGTAAGTTTGCCCCTGGATGATTCAGCGGTGGCTTTCCGAATCGCAGGGAGGCGTGTTGACCGGAGCCGACGCCACGGCGCAGCCGATGTACCCGCTGTCGACGGCGCAGCTGCGCTGGTGGGTGGCCCAGCAGTTGCATCCGGGGGTGCCGATCACGGTCGCGATGTACCTGGACCTGTCGGGCCCGCTCGAGATCGGCCTGATGTCGCGCTGCGCCCGGCGCGCGGCCTACGAACTGCAGTCGCCGCACCTGCGTTTCCGGGTGGTCGACGGATATCCGCGCCAGTACGTACCCGCCGCGGCGGAGCTGCCGATCCGGCGGATGCGGCTGACCGACCAGGCCGACCCGATGGCCGCGGCCCTCGAACTGATGGAGCGCGACTACAGCGCACCGCTCGACCCGCTCACCGATCAGCTCACCGTCGCGACGGTCTTCCAGGTGGGGCCGGATCATCACCTGCTGTATTTGCGCAGCCACCACATCGTGCTGGACGGGGTGGGCGCGGCGGCGGTGCTGCGGCGCACCGGTGAGCTCTACCGTGCGGAAGTCGTTGCCGCGCACCGGCTCGACGCCGTGCACGACTGTGCGACCGAAACCGGTGCCACCGCACGGCCCGTCGGTGCCGGTCGCCGCTCGACCACCCGGGTGCTGCGCCGGTCGGCGCGTGCCGTCCCCGACAGTGCGCCGCGCACCGGCTCCTACGCCAGTATGACAATGGAAAACGTTGCGGCGGTGAGTAGTTCGCTGACGTCGTCGAAGGCGTCCGCTGCCGCGCGGGCGTTGACGGTGCCGGAGCTGCTGGAAGACGAACGCAGATACCAGGATTCGGCACGCGCCGGGACGGACCGGGACTATTGGCGCGAGCAACTGCACGCGCTCACCGAGCCGGTCGGCCTGGCCGGTCGTCCCGCGGCGCCCGAGCCGCGACCGCACCGGGTGAGCGCGACGCTGGACGCCGCGACGGCCGAACTGCTCGCCGCCGCCCGCGCCACGCACGGCGCCACCTTCCCGGAACTCGCGGTCGCGGCGTTCGCCTGCTATCTGGCGCGGATGACCGGGCGCGACGAGGTCACACTCACGCTGCCGGTGACCGCGCGCCCGACCGCGGCGCTGCGCCGATCCGCGGGGTCGCTGTCGAACGTGGTGCCGCTGCGGTTGTCCGGTCTGGACACCGCGACGGTCGGCGCGGTGATCGCGCAGGTGCGCTCGCGCGTGATCGGCGCGCTGCGGCATCAGCGGTACCGCTACGAGGACATGCAGCGCGATCGCGGACAGCAGCACGTCGAACGGGGCGGCTTCGGGCCGGTGGTCAACGTGCTCGGGTTCACCGAGCCGCTCAGCCTCGGCGCGCTGACCGGGCAGGCACGGCTGCTGTCGCTCGGGCCGGTGGAAGACCTGCTCGTCAACGGCTACCAGGCCGGTCCGGACGAGCGTTCGGTGAGCATCGACTTCCACGCCAACCGGGCGCGCTACCGGTACGACCTGGTGGCCTGGCAGCACCGCATGTTCCTGGACTACTTCGCGCGTTTCCTGGCCGCCGAAACCGAATGCCCCACACCGGCATTGGATCTCGCGCCACCTGCGCCGGTGGCCGTCGAGCCGAGTGGCCCGATCCGGGTGCTGCCCGATCTGCTGCGGGCGGGGCTGGTGCCCGACGCCGTCGCGGTGCGGGACGGCACGCGCACCATGACCTATCGCGAACTAGACGAGCGCTCGGCGCGGTGGGCCCGGCAGTTGATGGCGGCCGGGGCACGGCCCGGCGAGTTCGTCGTCGTGGCCGTGCCGCGCTCGCTGGAGTCGGTGCTCGCGCTGTGGGCCGTCGCCAAATCCGGCGCCTGCTTCGTCCCGATCGACCCGGCCGACCCACCCGCGCGGATAGCCGCGGTGATCGCGGATTCTGGTGCGCGTCAGGGGCTTACGGTCACCTCGGTGCGTAAGCTGCTGCCCTGCGACACCGGGGAGCTGGTGGGTGCGGGCCGGTGCAGCGTGCAATGGCAGCTGCTCGACGATGTCCGCGCGGTGACCCAGGTGGTGCGCCGGGCGGGCACACCGATAGACGACGCCGAGCGGCCGCGCTCGCTACGACCGGACCACCCCGCCTATCTGATCTACACCTCGGGCACCACCGGAGCGCCGAAAGGGGTGCTGGTCACCCACCGCGGTCTCGGCTCGCTGACCGGTTACATCCTCGGACACTATGGGGTGGAACGAGATTCGGTGGTGCTGCACGCGCACGCGCCGTCGTTCGACGCGCACCTGCTCGAGCTGCTGAGCTGTTTCGCGGCCGGTGCGCGGCTGGTGGTGGCATCGCCGGCCGTGGTCGCGGGCGGCGCGCTCGCCCGGTTGCTCGAGCACAGCGGCGCCACGCACTTCCTCACCACGCCCGCGGTGCTCGCGACCTTGTCGCCGAGCGCGGTACCGGGGCTGCGCGCCGTGGTGGTCGGCGGGGAGGCGTGCCCGCCGGAGCTGGTTCGCGAATGGGCGCCGCACGTGCGCTTGTTCAACGGTTACGGGCCGACCGAAACCACCGTCATGGCAACGCAAACCGAGGCGATGCGCCCCGGCGAACCGGTGTCGATCGGCGCGGCGCTGCCGGGCGTGCTGGCCGTGGTGCTCGATTCGCGTCTGGTCCGGGTGCCGCCCGGCGCGCGGGGCGAGCTGTATCTCGGCGGCCTCGGGGTCGCCGACGGATATCTCCGTGATCCGGCGGGCACCGCGGTGCGGTTCATCGCCGACCCGTTCGGCATCGGCCAACGGCTGTATCGCACCGGCGATCTGGTGAGCGCGAGCCCGGACGGCGCCTTCGAATTCCTCGGCCGGGCCGACGGGCAGGTGGAGGTGCGCGGGCGGCGGATCGAACCCGCCGAGATCGAGTCGGCGTTGCTCGCAGGACCCGAGATCGCGCAAGCCGTGGTGACTGTCGCCGACGCGGGCCGATCCGAGGCGCGCCTGGTCGCCTATGTGGTGACCGCGCCGGGCGCGCGGTTCGATCCGGTGACCACCGCACGCCGACTACACAGCACCCTGCCCGCGGCGCTGGTGCCCGGGGCGCTCGTCGAACTCGACCGGCTACCGGTGTCCGGCAACGGGAAACTCGATCGTGGGGCGCTGCCGTCACCGGTGGCCGCGCCGCGTCCCTACGTCGCGCCCGAGACCGACACCGAACGGCTGGTCGCCGCGCAGATCGAGCGGGCGACCGGGCAGTCGCGGGTCGGCCTGGTCGACGACTTCTTCGAGCTGGGCGGGAATTCCCTGCTGGGCGTGGCGGTTTCGGCCGAGCTGGCGGCCGCCACCGGCGTTCCGGTGACAGTGCGCTGGCTGTACACCACGCCGACAGTCGGCGCGCTCGCCGACCGCATCGCGGGCTACGACGGCGCGGACACTGCGGACGACGCGCTCGGCGTGCTGCTCGCCCTGCGCGGCAACGGCACTCGGCCACCGCTGTTCTGCGTGCATTCCGCGGTGCCGCTGGCGTGGTGCTATGCCGGGCTGGCCCGCTACGTCACCGACCGGCCGGTGTACGGCCTGCAGGCGCCGACGCTGACCGGCCAGGGCGAGGCCATCGGCACCATCGATGAACTTGCCGACAGCTATGTCGCGACGATGGTTCGCGCCCAACCCGAGGGCCCGTATCACCTGCTGGGCTGGTCGCTCGGCGGGCAGATCGCGCACGCGATCGCGGTGCGGCTGCGAGCGCGCGGCGCCACCGTCGGCGTGCTGGCCATGCTGGACAGCGTCGTCGTTCCAGACGGTGCCGTGCCGCCGCCGGTGCCGCGGATGCGAGACCTGCTCACCCACTTGCTCGGTGACGAACCAGTGGACGCCGACGCTGCCCCGGAGGTGAGTGCCGAGGAGGCCGCCGCCGAATTGGCGCGCGCGGGTGCGTCGTTCGGCACCGGTCTGTCCGCGCTCCAGCTCGAGCGGCTGCACCGCGGTTACGTGGACGGCGTGGCGCTCGCGCACGGCTACCGTCCCGGCGTGTACGACGGTGACCTGCTGTACTTTTCGGCGACCCGCGGGATGACCGAGCTGTTCGGTGCCGAGATGTGGCGGCCCTACGTCACGGGTGAACTCATCGAACACCCGGTGGCGGCGACGCACGCTCAGCTCACCAATTCCGACGTCGTCGCCGTGATCGGGCCGATCCTGGCGCGCCATCTGGAGCGCACGGCGGCACCCGTGCCGGCGCGGGAACCGTGAACCACGTGTATTTCGACACGCGCACAGGTGGTTTCGCCACTCCCGGCGAGGGCCGGTCGTGAGCCCACGCACCCACGTAGGGCCGCGTACCGGCCTCGAATGGTGCAATGTCTACGACGATCCGGACGCTTGGGCGGAGCGAAACCCCCACGCGGGCACGCTGTTACGGTACCTCGCCGACCGATTGACCCATCCGGATCCCGCCCTGGGCCGCGACGGGCCGGTGTGTCCCTTTGTGCGCCATACGATGACGCATCACAGCCTGTGGGTCGCCGTCGTGCCCGGCGCGCAACCGGCTGTCGACACCATGACCGCCGCGGTGGACGACGCCTTCGAGATCTATCGCGCGCTGCGCGCCGCCGCCGGACGCGACGCCGGCATGCTGGCAGCCATCACGCTGTTTCCCGACCTCACCCGGTACGGTCCGGTCGACGCGGTGCATCGGGCGCGCAAGACCGCGGTGGTGGCCGAGGGGCTGATGCTCGGCCAGTTCTATCCGGGCTGCGGCGTATCCGGGCTGTGGAACAAGGACTTCCGCCCGCTCGACGCGCCACTGCCGATGCTGGTGATCCGCAAGATGATGAACACCGACTTCCCGTTTCTCGTCGAACGCACCGAATGGCTGTACGCGTATCTGACCCAGGTGGCGCCCGACCTCCCGCGCCGTCTTCGCTGGTCGATAGCCGAACGGCTGCAACGGACCGGGGTCGCCGACGATGGCATCACCGACCTGCGTGTTCACTCGCCGGGCGAACACGCCCGCTGAATGCCACGGGTCGCCATCCGCCTGATAGATACTCGACATCATGCGCCGGCTGATGCGTTGCCTGGTTTCCCTGCTCGTGCTGCTCGCCGCGATCGTCCCGGCCGTGACGGCGGGCGCCGATCCCGATTCCCGCATCCTCGACGTGCGGCCGCTCGGCGGACGGCAACTAGAGGTGGTCGTGCATTCCGCGGCGATGAACAAGCCCATCACCCTGTGGATGTCGCACCCCGGCGCCGGCGCGCCCGCGCTGTATCTGCTCAACGCCGTCGACGGCGGCGAGGACGGCGGGCCGTGGATGCGCCGCACCGACGTCGCGGACTTCTTCGCGGACAAGAACGTCAACGTGATCGTGCCGATCGGCGGGCGGGCCAGCTTCTACACCGACTGGCTGCAGGACGATCCCGCGCTCGGCCGCAATCAGTGGACCACCTTCCTGACCAGGGAACTGCCGCCGCTACTGGAATCGCGGTTCGACATGACGGGCCGCAATGCCGTTGCGGGACTTTCCATGTCGGCGACCTCGGCGCTGAACCTGGCGATCGGCGCGCCCGGGATGTACCAGGCGGTCGGGGCCTACAGCGGTTGCCCGCGCACCAGCGACGCCGGGGCGCAGGCGCTGGTCACCTCGCAGCTCGCGGTGTTCGGCGCGAACGCCGCGAACATGTGGGGCGCGCCGGACAATCCGGCGTGGCTCGCGCACGATCCGACGGTGCAGGCCGAACGCCTGCGCGGGGTGGCGCTGTACGTCTCCTCGGGCACCGGTGCGCCCGGCGAGCACGACAACATCAGCGACACCGGGGTCGACGGGAATCCCGTTCGGCTGATCGATCGAGTCCTGGTCGGCGGCGTGATGGAGACCGTCGTCGGCGGCTGCACCCGGCCGTTCGTGGATCGGCTGCACCAGCTCGGCATTCCGGTCACCGCGAACCTGCGCCCGGCGGGCACGCACGCCTGGACCTACTGGCAGGACGACGTGCACCTGTCCTGGCCGCTGTTCGCCGCGGCCATCGGTGCTTGACCGGCGAACCTGTCGGTGCCCGGAGAGACAATACCGCCATGGCGTATGACGAGGAATTGGCCGATCGCATCCGGCTGATGATCACCCCGGGGCCGGAGCTGTCGGAACGAAAGATGTTCGGCGGCTTGGCCTTCCTGATCGGCGGCAATATGGCGGTGGCGGCCAGCGGGCAGGGCGGACTGCTGGTCCGGGTCGACCCGCGAGAGCACGACGACCTGCTCGCGCGGGATATCGTGAGACCGATGGTGATGGGCGGACGCGACATGACCGGCTGGTTGCGTGTCACCGCCGAGGCGGCCGACGACGACGCGGTGCTGCGCGAATGGGTCGATCGCGGTGTCGGTTACGCGCGGTCGCTGCCGCCGAAGCAGAAGCCGGGCACTAGCCGCGGACCTGCCGGCGGTAGGTGACCTTGTCGAATTCGCGGCCGTACTCGTCGACCGCCGCCACGTCCATCTCGCTGGCGAAGATGCCGGGCCGCACGTCCACGCGCAGGAACGAGTAGTTGCGGAACCGGACCCGCGACCACGCCGCCGCTTCCGCCCGCTTGCCGCCGCCGGGCACCCACACGTAGCTGTTCGGCACCGTCGTGTCCGGTAATTCGTTGCCGCGGTAGGACTCCTGCGAGCCGGGCTGGAACTCGTAGCGGGGACGACCACCGCCGCCGACCGTGTAGTAGACGGTGCCGTCCGACTCCGGATAGACGATCGAGTTGTCGCCCGCCACCTTGGTCGCGGCATTGCCGCGGATCGGGTCGGTGCGTTCGAAGACGTGATTGTGCCCCTGCAGCACCAGATCCACCTGATACCGGTCGAACAGCGCGACCCAGGCGTCGCGGACGCCGCCGTCGCTGGCGTGCGCCTCTGTCGTCGAATAGGCGCAGTGGTGGAAGAAGCAGACCAGGAAATCGATCTCGGGGTCCGCCCGATAGGCGGCCAGCGTGCGCTCCACCCAACTCGTCTGCGCCCCACCGGAATACCCGGTGTTGGCGCGGATCTCATAGGAGATGTCGTTGGCGTCCAGCGAGAGCACCGCGACATTGCCGTAGGTGAACGAATACGCCGACGGGCACCCGGCGGGCCCGTTTCCGGGGAAGTCGAGCCGCGCCGCGTGCCCGCCGTAGCCGAGCGCGCCGTAGGTCGCCTCCATGTCGTGGTTGCCGGTGGCGAACATCCACGGCGTCTGCGCCGCGCTGGTCTCGATCGCGCCGAAGTACACGTCCCAGACATACGGATTGAACTTGTCGAAGCCGGACGCGAGTTTGCCGCCGTGCGGGACGAATTGGTTCGGTTTACCCGCACCGGACGGATCGGCGTAGGCGATATCCCCGGCCAGGATATGGAAATCCGGTTTGGCGGCGGCGATTTGGCGCAGCACATTCGTGGCGTGCGGCGCCGACGGATCATTGTCCGCTTTGTAGTATTTGTCGTCATAATCGCCGGGCGCGACGCCCGGCGGCTGCGCCGGGGTTTCGTCGGTGCCCTGATCGCCCATCATGGTGAACCGGAACGGCAGGAGCGCCGCGCGCGCGGTCGGCATCGCCGGGGCGGCGGCGCGGATATCACCGGCGAATCCGTCCGAGGTGCGCCAGCGGTAGAAATGCGGCAACCGGCCCGGCAGGCCGTCCACCGGCGCGTGCGCGTAGAACTGTTCGGCCGCGAGCACGCCGCCGTCGCTGCGCGGCACCTGGGTGAGCAGGTTGCGCACCTCGGCCTGCACCGTCGCGCCGAGCGCGGGAGTCGGGCCGTGATCGAGAAAAACCTTGGTACCTGCGGGTTGCCGGGACAGCTGTCCGGCGAAACGCAGCTGACTCGCCGCGTCCGGCCCGAAACCGACGTGCCGACCGCCGACCGCCAGTTGCGCGTCCTGCGCGTAGGCGCGCCTGCCGAACGGCGAGGTGCCCACCGCGGCCACGGCGGCGGCCGCCGCGGCGCCGCGCAGGATATTGCGCCGCGACACCGGATGCCGCCGCAGATAGTCCCGGTGCCAATCATGCTGTTCGGCCATGGTCATCTCGGCGGAAAGCTCGGCCGGAATTCCGGTATCCGGAATATCGCCTGCGGGGTTCAGCGGATGCGACGGCATTCGCATCATGCTGTACGGCCCGCCTGTCGCGGGCAACTCGACACCGCAGGCGCCGCGCGAACAATTCGTGAACTTTCCCTTCACCAGCTTCAGTGCCTTTCCGGCAATTGCGACAAAACGCATTCCGTCACCGTTGTCGCGCCGGTTAGGCTCCGGCGATGAGGCCATTCCTCCGCGTGGTCGGCGCGGCGATCGTGCTCGGCGCGGCCGTCTGCGGTGGTGCCACCGCCACCGCCACCCCTGGCACCGACATCACCGCCGTCACCCTCGCCCAAGCCCAGATCCCCGCGGGCCTGCTCCCGTTCGTCGCGGGCACCGATCTGGTGGTTCGCGAAATCACCATCGCCCCAGGCGGTTCCACCGGTTGGCACTACCACGACGGCCCCGTCTTCGGCTTCATCCGCGCCGGCACCCTCACCCACCCCGGCCCCGACTGCACCGGCCCCACCTACCACCCCGGCGATTTCATCTACGAACCCGAAGGCGCCTGGAACGTCCACATCGGCCGCAACCAAGGCCCCACCCCCTTGATCCTCGACGTCGTCTACGCCCCACCCACCGCCCACCCCCTCTTCCAAGACGCCCCCGCCCCACCCTGCGCCTAGTGCTTCCGACGTTTCTGGCCCGCCAGCCTTGAACTGACATAACATCCGTGTTATGAATTGGGGAGAGGTAGAGCTGGAACCGGAGGTGGTCGAGTGGTTCGACTCGCTCGGCCAGGACGACCAGGAGACCGTGATCTTCTATGTCGACCTTCTAGCGGAGCGGGGAGTGCTGCTGGATGAGCCGTACACAAGGCAACTGGACGGAAAGCTGCGTGAGCTCCGTTTCTATCTATCTCGGGAAGCAGTGCGGATCACCTACTGGATTGCATCGGGCAGGCGCATCATTCTGCTGACGGTATTTCGCAAGCATCGGATGCGTGAGACCGCCGAGATAGACCGTGCGGTGCGGGCGATGAAACGATGTGCTGCTGAGGCACATACCGTGGAGGAGGAAGAAATCCATGGGTGAACGGAAAAGCTGGACCGATATCCGTGACGAGGTGATGAGTCGGCCCGGCGCAGGTGCCGGCTACGAGGCGGCGCGGATTCGCTTCGAACTCGGTGCCGCCGTCCGTGAGCGGCGCGAAGAACTCGGACTCACCCAGGCGGAACTGGCGGAGCGGGCCGGTTTGAAGCAGCCTGCGATCGCTCGGTTCGAGGCGGGCGGCACGATGCCGACGATCCCGATGCTGGAGCGTCTTGCGGAGGCTCTGTATCTGCGGCTCAACGTACGGTTCGATCGGCTGCGCGAGGCTGGATGATGGCCTCCAGTGTGTTGGCGGGTGGATGTGGACCAAGCGACAGATAGGTGGGGGTCACAGAGGGTTCGTACGGTTCACAGGGGGTGTGGGGGCTGTGAGGGGTGTGGATGGTGTGTGAAACCGGCCAGTTGGCGGGTGGTTGTGCGGGTGGGGGTGGGGGACGATCGGGGGATGGATGACGGGTTCGTGGTGCGGGTGGTGGAGTGGGCTCGGGGGCGGGGGGATGTGCGGGTGGTGTTGCGGACGGGGTCGCGGGGGCGGGTCGGTGGGGCGGTGGATGCGTTGTCGGACCATGACATAGAGGTGTTCACGACGGATCCCGAGCTGTATGCAGGGGAGGACGGGTGGGTGCGGGAGTTAGGGGAGGTGTGGGTGAACGTCGAGCTGGAAGGGCCGTACGACAACCCGGCGCATCTGGTGTTCTTCGAAGGCGGGGTGAAGGCGGACTTCCAGATACTGCCGGTGGACCTGCTGAGCGAATTCGCCGCGGACGGGCTCGACGAACTGCACGAGCGGGGCTATCAGGTGCTGTTCGATCGCGACGGGATCGCGGCACGGCTGCCCGCGGCGACCGGGGCGGGTCCGGTGGTGGACTTACCGGATCAGCAGGAGTTCACGGCGCACTGCGCGGAGTTCTGGTTCGAGATCGCCCACCTGCCACGATATTTGGCGCGTGGTGACCACTGGGTGGTGCGATCACGGGATCAGGAGACCAAGGACCTGCTGCTGACCATGATCGAATGGCACGCGGTGACCCACCACGGCGCCGGACACGACGTCTGGCACGGCGGCACCAAGATGCGGGACTGGGCCGCGCCGGGCGTGTGGCAGCGCGTCGAAGAGATCTTCGCGATCGGCGACCCGCTGCGCCAGGCCCAGGCCACCGCGGACCTGTTCGCCGAACTCGCCAGGGCGGTCGCCGCGAGTCAGGGCCTGGACTACCCGGCCGCCGCCGAGAAAGCCGTCCGCCCGTACCTCGATCAGCTCCCGCAGCGCTGAAAGGCCAGCTCAACGCGGTGCGGAAAATTCTTCGAAGTTTTCTGACGAGATACGTCGAAGGCGTCGACCCGGCTCCGACCAGAGGGTGACAGCAAGTCACCGATTCGCAAGGAGCACAGCATGTCCGTCAACACCTTCTTCTGGTTCGACAACGCCGCCGAAGAAGCGGCCACCCGCTACACCTCGGTGCTGCCGAACTCGGCGGTCACCGATATCGCCCGCAACGCGGACGGTTCCGCGTTGGTCGTCACCCTCGACCTCGACGGGCACGCCGTCACCCTGATGAACGGCGGACCCGGGCACCCGCTGACCGACGCCGCTTCGTTGCAGGTGGTCGTGGAAACCCAGGACGAGGTGGACCGCCTGTGGGACGCGCTCACCGAGGGCGGTGCGCCCGGCCCGTGCGGCTGGCTGACCGACCGCTTCGGCCTGTCCTGGCAGATCGTCCCCGCCGCCCTGCCGAAGCTGCTGGCGGGCGACGACCCGGCCAAGACCATCGCGGTCGGCACCGCCCTGCGCAGCATGTCCAAGCTGGACATCAAAACCCTGCAGGACGCCTACGACAATGCCTGAGGCCGCCGACGAGGCTCGCGCGGATACCCGCGCGAGCCTTGTCGGCCCTGCTCAGCCGAGTAGGGTCGGCGCATGGAGGAATTCGTGGGAACGGTCGAGTCGGCGCTCGGCGGCGGTGCGTTCGTCGCCGTCCCCGCGGCGGTGTCCGCCGCGCTGGGCGGCGGGCGCGTCCCGGTCCGCGCCACCTTCGACGGCATCGAATATCGCGGTTCCATCGTGGACATGGGCTCGGGTCCGTGCCTGGGGGTGCTGAAAGCGATCCGCACCCAGCTCGGTAAGGGGCCCGGCGACACCGTGCTCGTCACCGTCGCGCGCGACGACGCCGAGCGGACCGTCGAGGTGCCGGACGATCTCGCCGCCGCCTTGCACGCCGCCGGCCTGCGTGCGGCCTTCGACGCACTGTCCTATTCGCGCCGCCGCGAACACGTCACATCGGTAGTCGACGCCAAACGTGAGGACACCCGCACCCGCCGGATCGCGAAGGTGGTCGCCGCACTGCGGTGAAAGCGGTTGTGCCGAAACATGATCAGCGCCAGCGCTGGGGCGTGACCGGTGCGCGCCAGGCGCGGGCATAGCTGCTCTTGGTGCCCGTCTCGGCGGCCTTGCTGCGGTAGACGATGTAGGGACGGGTCAGATAACCGATGGGCGCGCTGAACATGTGCACCAGCCGGGTATAGGGCCAGATGCCGATGAGTACCAGGACGACGAGGCCGTGCAGCTGGAAGGTCCACGGGGTGCCGACCATCAGGTCGGGCCGCGGGTCGAGGGTGAAAAGGCTACGGAACCAAGGGGATACGGTGGCCCGATAGTTGTAGACGCCCCAGAAGACGTTGCTGCCCCAGGTATTCAGCATGCCGGTGATCAGCGCAGCGGCGAGCAGGCCGTACATGAGCTTGTCGTTGCCGGTGGTGGCTTTGCGCACCGCCGGGACGGTGATGCGACGGTAGAGCAGGATGGCGACGCCCGCGAGGACCGCGAGTCCGGCCACCGACCCGCACAGCACGGCGCACAGGTGATAGTCGTATTCGGGGATGCCGAGCGCGTCGGTCCAGGATTGCGGGATCAGCAGGCCCATGACGTGACCGCCGATCACCCCGAGCATGCCGAAATGGAACAGCGGGCTGCCGAGCCGGAGCAGCCGGCTCTCGTAGAGCTGCGAGGATCGGGTGGTCCAGCCGAATTGGTCGTTCCGATAACGCCACAGGTGGCCTAGCGCGAACGACGTGAACGCGATGTAGGGCAGGATCAGCCACAACGCGATCGGCAGGTGCGGGGTCAGGTTCATCGGCGTCCTTCCGAGTCGGCGAACATCGACGGGTCCGCCGCGAAGGGGTCGAGCCCGACCTCTTCCTCGGGTGGGCCCTGAGCGGCCAGTTCCGCGATGCGCCGCCGGTCCGCGGTGGTCGGCGGCGGCAGCGTGGCCAGCACGTCGGCGAGCACGTCGGCGTACGGAGAACCGCTGTCCGCCAACGAGAGCCGGAGCAGCTCGAGCACCGGTACGTGCTCGCCGAGCAATCGTTCGCCGCCGATCGGGTCGACCGTCGCGGCGAATTCCAGGACCACCGGCAGGTGGTCGGGTAGCTCGGTGCCGGCGAGTTCGGCGCCTGCCTGCCCGTAGGCGTGCTTGAAACGCAACAACGCCATGCCGCGCTTTCGAGTATCGCCGTAGGCGTAGTAGGTCAGATGCAAACTGGCGCGGCGGCGCAGGTCGAACGTCTCGACGTAGGCGGCGGCGAGTGCCAATGGCGGTGTGCCGCGCAGATATTCGAGGAACCGCACCAAGCCGGTGCCGATATCGTCCGGTAATTCCGCTGCGGCACAATCCAACCGATCCGTCATCGCCAGCAGTGACTCGCTCGGGTAGTCCAGCAGCAACGCGGCCAGCCGCCACACCAGGTGCCGATCCCGTTCGGTCATCGCGACGGCGGGCTCGGGACGGCGGCGCAGTTTCAGGATGGTCATCGGGCCGCACCGTCCGGTACGTGGATGGCCGAGGCGTCGGGCATCAGGCCCGTGGTACTCGACCCGTCCCAGTCGAGCAAGTTGATTCGATTCGATTTCTCTTGCGGTGCAGCGCCGTTGGTGTCGGTGAGGTGGAACTTGTCGACCATGGTGTCGAGGGCGGTCATGCCCGGCCCACCATCGTTGTCGAGGCTGCATCCGGTGGCGAGGGCGTCGAGTTGGTGGGCTTGTGATCCGGCACCGGACGGGATGACGTAGCGGTGTTCGTATTTGGCGATAGCGAGTAGTCGGTAGAGGGCTTCGATTTCTTCGGGTTCGAGCCGAATCGAGGGGGCGATCGCCGGGTCGGGTTCTTCGCCGAGGTTGATCGAGCGCATGAATGCGCGCATTCCGGCGAGTCGTTGTAGTGCGGCGCGGACGGGTCCTATTTCGCCTGCGGTGAAGAGTTCGGCGAGGTATTCGATGGGGATGCGGAGGGTGTCGATGGCGCCGAAGAGGTTGTGGGGGTTTTCGCCGTCGTGGCCGGTTTCGGTCAACACGTCGACGATGGGTGAGAGGGGTGGGATGTACCAGACCATGGGCATGGTGCGGTATTCCGGGTGTAAGGGTAGGGCGATTTGGTAGTCGGCGATGAGTTTGTAGACCGGGGAGTCCTGGGCGGCTTGGATCCATTCCGGGGAGATGCCGGCGTGTTCGGCTTCGGTGATGACGCGGGGGTCGTGGGGGTTGAGGAAGACGCCGAGTTGGGCGGGGTAGAGGTCGTGGGGGTCGGTGACCGCGGCAGCTTGACCGACTTTGTCGGCGTCGTAGAGCATGACGCCGATGTAGCGCAGGCGGCCGACGCAGGTTTCCGAGCACACGGTCGGGATCCCGACCTCGATGCGCGGGTAGCAGAAGGTGCATTTCTCGGCTTTGCCGGTTTTGTGGTTGAAGTAGATCTTCTTGTAGGGGCAGCCGGTGACGCAGTGGCGCCAGCCCCGGCATTTGTCTTGATCGACGAGCACGATCCCGTCCTCGGCGCGTTTGTAGATCGCCCCGGACGGGCACGACGCCGCACACGACGGATTCAAGCAATGCTCACAGATCCGCGGCAGGTAGAACATGAAGGTTTGCTCGAACTCGAGTTTCACCTGGTCGGACAACCGCCCCAGCAACGGATCCTTACCGACCTGTTCGGGTCCGGAACCGAGGTCGTCGTCCCAGTTCGCACCCCACGTGATCTGGGTGTCGGCGCCGGTGATCAAGGATTTCGGGCGTGCGACCGGGGTGGTGTCCATCGCCGGGGCCGAGAGCAAAGTGTCGTAGTCATAGCTCCACGGCTCGTAATAGTCGGCGACCGTGGGCAGGTCGGGGTTGGCGAAAAGGTTGAGCAGCCGTGTGAACCGTGACCCCGACTTCAACGTCAGTTTGCCGCGCCGGTTGAGCCTCCAGCCGCCTTTCCACCGGTCTTGGTCTTGGTACTGGCGGGGATAGCCTTGCCCGGGACGGGTTTCGACGTTGTTGAACCACATGTATTCGGTGCCGCCGCGGTTGGTCCACGCCTGTTTACACGTCACCGAGCAGGTGTGGCAGCCGATGCATTTGTCCAGGTTCATCACCATCGCCAGTTGTGCCATGACACGCATCTCAGTACTCCACTTCCTGGCTACGGCGCCGGATCGTGGTGACCTCGTCGCGCTGGTTACCGGTCGGGCCGTGATAATTCAACGCGAACGACTGCTGGGCATACCCGCCGATCAAATGCGACGGCTTGATCATGATCCGGGTCAACGCGTTATGGATCCCGCCCCGCTTACCCCGCGCGTCATCGACCTGCGGGCGGTCCTCGATCCTGGGTACACCCACCGCCCGGTCCTGCGCGTGATACATGAACACCGTGCCCTCGGGCATCCGATGCGACACGATCGCCCGCGCCACCACCACCCCGTTACGGTTGACCGCCTCGATCCAATCATTATCGGCCACACCGATCTTCGCCGCGTCACGCTCCGACATCCAGATCGAGGGCCCACCCCGCGACAACGTCAACATATGCAAATTGTCCTGATACGCCGAATGAATCGACCACTTCGAATGCGGCGTCAAATACCGCACCGTCACACCCCGCTCCGACACCGCCCCGACCTCGGGCTCACAGAACAACCCCGTCATATCCAACGGCGGCCTAAACACCGGCAACTGCTCACCCAACTCGATCATCCAATCATGATCCAAATAGAAATGCTGCCGCCCCGACAACGTATGCCACGGCTTACACCGCTCCACATTGATCGTGAACGGCGAATACCGCCGCCCCCCCAGACTCACTCCCCGACCACTCCGGCGAGGTGATCACCGGCACCGGACGCGCCTGCGTATCCGCAAACGTCACCCGCTTACCCTCATGCTCCGCAGCCAAATCCACTAGCTCGGTACCCGTACGACGCTCCAACGCCTCGAAACCCTCGACCGCGAGCCTGCCGTTCGTGGTTCCGGACAAGGCCAGAATCGCCTCGGCGGCATGGATATCCTTGGCGAGTCGCGGGCGACCTTGGGCCGCACCAGAATTCGCCACACCGTTGACTCCGGCCAGATACGCTACTTCGGCTTCGGGATAGGTGGTGATGCCCTTGGTGGTCAGGCCCAGCGTCTCGACCAACGGTCCCAATGCGGCCATCTTCTCGGCGATCTTGGGGTAGTCCCGTTCCACCAGCACCAGTTTGGGCATCGTCTGACCCGGAATCGGCTCACACTCACCGGCTTTCCAGTCCAGCACCCGCCCACCAGCTTGCGCCATCGCATCCGGCGAATCATGTTGCAGCGCAACGGCGACGATGTCCTTGCGCACGCCGAGATGGTGCTCCGCCAGGCGGGAGACCTCCTGAGCGATCCGGTGGAACGCCTCGAAGTCGGTCTTGGCCTCCCACGGCGGTGAAATCGCCGGGGAAAAGGCGTGCACGAACGGGTGCATATCGGTCGAGGACAGGTCGTGCTTCTCATACCAGGTCGCCGCGGGCAGCACGATATCGGAGAACAATGTCGTGCTCGTCATCCGGAAGTCCAGCGACAGCAACAGATCCAGCTTCCCCGTCGCCGCCTGCTCCCGCCACACCAGCTCCTGTGGCCGCACACCGGTCACATCGGTGGTCTGCAGGTTCGAATCCGCACCGAGCAGATGTCTGTTGAAGTACTCGTTGCCTTTACCGGAGGAACCGAGCAGATTGGACCGCCACACCGTCAGGCAGCGCGGGAAGTTCTCCGGGGCATCGGGGTCCTCACACGCGAAACGCAGGTCGCCCGATTTCAGCTTGCTCACCACGTAGTCCGCCGCGGACTCGTCCGCGCGCTCGGCCTCGTCCGCCAGATCCAGCGGATTGCGGTCGAAGGTCGGATAACTCGGCATCCAACCCAGCCGACTCGCCAGCGCGATATTGTCTGCGGCGGTGCGCCCGGCGAACTTGCCGGTGCTCAGGGGCGAGGCGAATGTCTCGGCGGTGAACGGGTCGTAGCGCCACTGATCGTTGGTCAGGTACCAGAACACCGTGCCCTGCATCTGGCGTGGTGACCGCTGCCAGTCCAGCCCGAAAGCCAGTGTGGACCAACCGGTCAGCGGCCGGCACTTCTCCTGACCGACGTAATGCGCCCAGCCGCCACCGTTCACCCCTTGGCAGCCGGTGAGCAGCGTCAGCGTGAAGAACGCACGATAGATCTGATCGGAATGGAACCAGTGATTGGTGCCCGCACCCATCAGGATCATCGAGCGACCGCCGGAACGCATTGCGTTGTCAGCGAACTCGCGCGCGATCCGGGTCGCTTGCCCGCCGGGTACGCCGGTGATGGCCTCCTGCCAGGCGGGCGTATACGGCTCGGACGCATCGTCGTAACCGGTCGGCCAGGTTCCGGGCAGACCGTCGCGTGCGACACCGTACTGCGCCAGCAGCAGATCGAAGACAGTGGTAACCCGTTTTCCCGCAACGGTTCTCGTCGGCACACCGCGAGTCAGTACACCGGGGACGTCGCTGTCGAAGCGGGGAAGACGGACAGTTGCGTGCTCATCACCGTGGTGATAGAGCGTCAACAGCGGATCGACGTCACCGAGGTCGAGGTTCCACCGTCCGGCCCCGGCCGCACCGAAGCGATAGCCCAATGCGCCGTTGGGCACGACGGGATTCGCCTCGGCGTCCAGGAGCACCGTCTTGAACTCGGCTCCTTCGCCATCTTCGCCCAGATCGGCGGCGGTCAGGAACTTGCCCGGCACGAAGTGCCCGTCGCGATCGTCCAGTTCGACCAGCGGTTGGTGCGCGGTTCATCTCGTTGCTGGGTGGGTCGATGTTGTCGTTCTATGACTGGTATGCCGATCTGCCGGTGGCGTCGCCGCAGGTGTTCGGTGATCAGACCGATGTGCCGGAGTCGGCGGATTGGTTCGATGCCGGGTATCTGATCATGTGGGGTTCGAATGTGCCGGTGACGCGGACGCCGGATGCGCACTATATGACCGAGGCGCGGTATCGGGGGCAGAAGGTCGTGGTGGTGTCGCCCGACTATGCCGACAATACGAAGTTCGCCGATGAGTGGGTGGCGGCGCGGCCGGGAACCGATGCGGCGCTTGCCATGTCGATGGGGCACGTGGTGCTGCGCGAGTTCTTCGTCGAACGGTCGACGCCCCGGTTCCTCGATTACGTCAAGCGCTACACCGATCTGCCGTTCCCTGGCTGACCATCGACATCGCCGGAATCGGCGAGAAACCCGCCACCCGATCCGGACCGTACCGCTTGATCGTGTAAACATGCGCCGCCGCGGCGATCTCGGTGGCCTCGCGCCATTCGGCGCGCACGAAGCCGCCCCTACCGCGTGCGGCCTTGTAACGCTTCGCCTTTACCGGGTCCTCGACGATCTCGGCCCAGGCCAGCACCGGATCGCGAAGCCGGGCCTTCGCGTCCCGATACAGTTCGAGCAGTGTCCCGCGGACGTACGGATAGCGTACTCGCGCAGGCGAATACGTATACCAGGAGAACGATGCGCCGCGCGGGCACCCCCGCGGCTCGTACTCCGGCTTGTCCGCCCCGACCGAGGGATAGTCGGTTTGCTGTGCCTCCCAGGTGATCACGCCGTCCTTGACGTAGATCTTCCACGAGCACGAACCCGTGCAGTTCACGCCGTGGGTCGAGCGCACCACCTTGTCGTGCGCCCACCGCTCCCGGTAGAACTTGTCGGCTTCGCGCCCGCCCCGCCGGTGCAGGGTGCGCTGATCGGCGGAGATTTCGCCGCGCTGGAAATACTTGCCAAACTGTAAAAGCAGATCCCCGACATCGTCGGATCGCGAGTCAACCACTACGCCTCCAAGCGGCAGTGAATTCGGTAGCCGTTACTCACTCTAAAGATGTTTTCGGCGTGCTGCCAAGAAACATTCTTCGAGCGCGCCCTATCGGCTGCGCGCGGAGCGTGGAGGCGCTGACCGGCACGGCCGCACGAGGCGGGCGAGAACGCAGGAAGATGCCTGCTACCTGCGCATTTGTCGACTACGCAGGCGGTTGCCCGAGACTATCGGCCAGCATTTGTCAATGCTGTGGAAACGCTGTGTTTTTGGGCGCGTCACATTCGCGGGCGTGTCGATGTCGTTGCCGTGGATGTCGCAAAGTCCGATATGTGTAGTTTCATCTGGTATGAACTAATTGCGCTAGTCGTGAATTGTTCGCTCTTTGTTTGCGCCTGGAAATTGCCGTAAAGGGCGCAATCGATGGGCAATCTATTCGGCGCGCGGCTCGATATCGGCGAAGGTGTCCACCCACCGGTGCGGCGGCCGCGGCGGGTTCGGTTCCCCGGGCCGCGCCAGGCCGACCACCTGCCAGCCCGCGGCGACGGCCGCGTCCAGTTCGTCGGGGTGGTCGGACAGGAACAGGATGCGCTGCGCGGGCACGCCGATCGCGCTCGCGATCTTTTCGTAGGAGGCGGCCTCGCGCTTGCCGCCCGCCGTGGTCAGATCGAAGAAGCCGCTGATCAATGACGCCAGCTCGCCGTCGCGCGCGAAGGTGAACCAATCCTGTTGGTTGCGAACAGATCCGGACGAGTACACGTACAGCCTCAGCTCGGCCGCGTGCCATGCCCGGAGTGCGGGCGGCACGTCGGCGAAGAACTCACCGTGCAGCTCGCCCGCGCGGAACCCCTCCGCGCAGATCAGCCCCTGGGCGGCTTTGAGCGGTTCGGCCTTGACGTCGGAGTCGAGCCAGCCGCGCAGCACGGCCGCGATCTCGTCGGTGTCGGCCGCCGGGCGATCGGCCAGCTTCCGGGTGCCGTCGATGATGGACGCCGCTGCGCCCTCGCGGTTTTCGGCGAGCCAGCCGGGCAGCCGAGCGCGGGTGTAGCCGTAGAGGTCTTCGCGCACCGAGCTGGTCGGGCTGGTCGTTCCTTCGATATCGACGACGATCGTCGTGATCATGACTCGGCGAGCAGCTCGTCGAGGGTCGGGAACCCTTCGCTGATCCGGTCACCGGTGAAGTCACCGACCCAGCCGTCCTCCTCCTCGAAGAACCGGATGGCGATGAAATCGGGCCGGGTGCCCATGTCGAACCAGTGCAGGGTGCCCGCGGGCACCGAGAGCAGATCGCCGCCTTCGCAGACCACGGCCAGCACCTCGTGCCCGAGGTGCAGATAGAAGCAGCCGCGTCCGGCCGCGAAATAGCGGACCTCGTCCTCGGCGTGGCGGTGCTCGTTCAGGAACTTCTCCCGCGCGCCCTTGGCGATCTGCGGCCACTCCGGATTGCTGTCGTCGGGGTGGATGCGGGCGATGTCGATGTGCTTGTACCGTCCGGACTCGTTCAGTTCGGCGACGTTGTCGGTGTAGTGCGCGAGCAGGTCGTCCGAGGACACCGCCGCGGCGTCGGGCAGCACCGGCCAGCGGCCGAAAGTGATGCCGTGCGCGGCCAATTCGGTGCCGATCAGCTCGTCGTCGGTGGTTCGCACCCGCACGTCGGCCGCGTTGCCGGCGGCCATCACCTGGAGCAGGGTCATGTCAGTCCAATCTCGAGTGGGTCCGCGCGCTCGCCGAAGGCCTGTGTCCGGGCGGTCCGGGAGACCAGCTCGCACAGGGCTTCCAGGCATTCGGCGCGATCGCGCGCCTGGGAAAGATTGTCCCCCCACGCGGTGATCCCGTGACCCGCGATGAACAGGATCGGGGGCGCGTCGGGATGGTCGATGAGATAGCGCTCGATGTCGGCGCCGATGCGCGGCACGTCGGTCCAGTTGGGGTACACCGGAATATCGATGGCCGCGGGATCGGTGCCGCCGAGCCCCTTGATGAGTTCGTAGTCCGTGATCCGCATCGTGGTCACGGCGTCGAGCGCGCCGGGGCGGGTCGCCAGTGCGGTGGCGTGGGGCGGGTGGATGTGCACGACCGCCCGGGCCGCGGTGGCGCGGTAGACAGCGGTGTGAATCGCGGTCTCCGCGGACGGTTTCCGGCCGTGGTCGGTGACCGGCGCCGAATCGACGACCCGGACGGTGACCATATCGCGTTCGGTGAGTTCACCTTTGGACAACCCGCTGCCGGTGATCACAGCGGTATCGCCGGTGCGCACCGAGATGTTGCCCGCGGTCCCCGGCATCCACCCCCGCTGATAGAGCCCGCGCGCAATTCCGGCGATCTCCTTGCCGGGCAAGGGTGGCAGGCCCGCGCCGCGGTGCACGACGCCGAGTTCGGTCACCACGGCCGTCACCAGATCGCCCGGCGTCACGTCGAAGGCCGGATTGAACACCGCGGTGCCGGCGGGAGCCGTTGCCACACCGCCGAATCCGGTGACCTCGTCGGCCGCGCGTTCCTCCACCACGATGTCGCGGCCGGTGACCGTGTTCGGATCCCTGGTCGATTCCGGCGCGACCACGATGAATGGAATGCCGTGGTGGCGCGCGGCCAGCGCGAGCGGGTACGTGCCGATCTTGTTCGCGACATCGCCGTTGGCGGTGACGCGGTCGGCACCGACGAGTACGCAGTCGACCTGTCCGGTCGCCATCGCCCAGGCGGCCGCGGCGTCGATGGTCAGCCGGTGCGGGATGCCCGCTTCGGCCAGTTCCCACGCGGTGAGCCGGGCGCCCTGCAGCAGCGGGCGGGTCTCGTCGACCAGGACGTCCGCCACCGCGCCGCGCTCGGCGAGCACCCGCAGCGCGCCGATCGCCGTGCCGAACGCGCTGGTCGCGAGTCGTCCGGTGTTGCAGTGGGTGAGCAGCCGCAGCGGTCGGTCCGCACAGAGTCGCTGCACCAGGTCCGCAGCGTGCGTCGCCGCCGCGCGGTTGACCCGGCCGTCTTCGGCGAGCAGGTCGAGGGTCGCGGCCAGCACGGCGTCCGCGCCCCGCTCGACCTCGGCGCGCACCCGCCGCACCGCCCACGCGAGATTCACCGCGGTCGGCCGTGCGGCCGCGATGCGGTCGGCGTCGGCGTGCACCGCGGCGGTGTCGACCACGCCGTCGACGGTGTGCGCGGCGGTGGCGAGGACCACGCCGAACGCGCCCGCGATGCCGATGGCCGGGGCCCCGCGGATCGCCAGCACCCGGATGGCGTCGATCACCTCGTCGACCGTGCGCAGGCGCAGTTCCCGGACTTCGTGCGGCAGTCCACGCTGGTCGATGGTGACCAGCGCACCGTCGTCCCAGATCAGAGAACTGTCGTCCATCAAGCCCGTCCTTTACCGCATGTCACCAGGTTGTCCCTGGTCAACGGTATCGGAAACGGAACAGCCGGGAAAAGTCGGCTGCGCGCCGGGCGCCGGCGCCGAAAACGCTGCGCCGGGCTCAGGCCGCCGAGGCGCCCGCGCGCAGTTTCGCCGCGCGCTCGCGCGGGTCGTAGTCCGGCCCGACGCCCTCGATCAACAGCAGATCGCCCTCGATGTGGTCGGTGCGCAGCGGCATGATCGCCTGATACGCGGGGGAGCGGTACCACTGCCGTGCCGTGTCCAGATCCGGGAATTCGAGCAGCACCATGGATCCGGGCCAGCTCCCCTCCACGATCTCGGCAGGCGGGCCGTGAATCACGAAGCGGCCGTGGAACGGATCGAGGGTGTCCTGGATGCGTTCCAGGTATTCGAGGATGTCGGCGTGCGGCGTGCGCACACGCAGATGGGCGAAGCCATAGGCGGGCATGAGCGGTTCCCTTGTTCGGTGGCGTCGCAGGATCGGGACGCCACCTCGACCGTAGGAGGCCCGGTGCGGCCGGACAATTACCTCCGGGGTAAGCACCGGTTCGCTTACTCCGCAACGAATTCCGCTTCCCATGCCGCGGCTTCGTAACCCAGCTCGGTGTTGCGTGGCTGCTGCTCGGTGCCCGCGGGAAACAAGCCCTGCGCGAACGGAATGTCTGGCTCACCAGCGTTTCACGCAGGGTGCGGGTAACCCACGGGGTGAACGCGCACAACCGCGGCCGCCGGTTCCACAGTGAACCGGCGGCACGCGGTGTGGATCAGTTAGTTGTGGCCCATCCTGCGCTGATCATCGTCACGCCGGTCGTTGTCCGACTGGCGCTGGTTCGGCATGCGCTGGCCTTCGGAATTTGCGCCGCCTCGGTTCATACCTTGGTTCTGGTTCTGATCCTGGCGCTGTTGCTGCTGCTGCCGATCCATCTGCCTCGGCATTTTCTTAGGCGCTTTCTTCGACTTTTCAGTCATCTCCACTCGGTCCTTTCCGGGGATTGTTATTCGCCTAACGTTCCCCACGATAGCGAGCGGATGGCAATTCCGAAAGGGTAAGTGAAAAAAGCACGTCGCACCGGCGATCCTAGGCAAATGCCCAGGTAGTACGGGGTGTGGCGCGGTGTCAGGGTTTACGGGCCTCGATTAGGAATCGGGTCGAATGGGCGACGAACGGTCCATTCTCTTCGATCTCGCCGTGCATCGTCACGAGTCGATCACGGTATCCCTCGACGGTGAAGTCGGGCACCATCCACGGCACCTTCCGGAGGAAGTAGACCACCGCGCCGATATCGTGGAACTCGACGCGCAACCGTTCGTAGCGCAGATCGACGACTTCCAATCCCGCCGCTTCGGCCGCGGCGCGATCGTCCGCCGGATTTCGCCGCCGCCGAATTTCTTCACTCTGCGGCCCGATGAAATACTCGACCAGTTCGAAAACGCTTGCATCGCCGACATGTTGCGCCAGATAGGTACCGGACGGGCGCAGCACCCGCGCGATCTCGCGCCACCACACGGTGACCGGATGTCGGCTCGTCACGAGGTCAAAGGCGTTGTCGCCGAACGGCAACGGCGGTTCGTCCGGGTCCGCCACCAGCGTGATGCCCAGTGGGTGCAGCAGCTGGGTGGCCTTGGCGACATTCGGCGGCCAGGATTCGGTGGCCACCAGCAGCCGCGGGATCTGCCCCGCACCGGCGAGCACTTCGCCGCCGCCGGTCTGAATATCCAGTGCCGCATCGACTTTGCCGAGGCGCGCACCCAGCAGCCGCTGATAACCCCAGGACGGCCGCTGCTCGGTGGCGCGCCCGTCCAGCCAGCCGAAGTCCCAACCCGCCACGGAGACCGTGCTCGCCTCCGCCACCAGATCCTCGAAGCTTCGTTTCATGCCGGGTGACATTGCCAGCTGGTTGCCACGGCGGCAACGGGAATACCGGGACCCGCCGTCGACGCGGTGATTCGGCCGCGTCACCTGGGTAGCGGCAGGAACTCGACCGTCGCGCCGTCTGCGGCCTCGGCCGGGACGACGACCAGGCCGTCGCGGTCGACCAGGCCGCCGAGGTGGGCGGTGCGGATGTGCGGATCGCCCAGCCAGCCGCCCGCGTCGGCGTAGCGCGCGGGCACGATGCGGGGGACCGGTCCGGAGATCTCGCCCGCGTTGTGCAGCGGACCGAACTGGGTGCGCCCAGGGGTGCTGCCGGTGCGGCCGTCGACCACCGCGGGTGCCAGCGCCAGCAGCGTGGCGACCGCCGCGTACGGATTCCCCGGCAGGCCGAGAACCGTGGTGCCGCTGGGGAGTTCGGCGACCAGGGTGGAACCGCCCGGACGCAGGCGCAGGCGGTGCACCAGTATCCTGGCCTGCGCGCGGGCCACCGCTGTGCGCAGTTGATCGGCCGCACCGCCGCCGGTCGCCCCGACGATCACCAGCAGATCGCATTCCGCTGCCGCGGCGAGCACTTCGTCGAAGCCGTTCGGGGTGTCGCGCAGGTGCACCCGATCGACGGCGTGAATCCCGTACCAGGACAACAGCTCCGGCAGGATCGGCCCGATCGAGTCCCGGGTCTGGCCCGCGTGCAGCGGGCCCTTGTTGCGGATCTCGTCGCCGGTCATGACGATGCGGGCGCGCACCGGGCCGCGCACCGGCGCGGCGGTCACCTCCACGCTCGCGGCCGCCGAGATCAACGCCGAGGTGACCGGAGTGCCCTGCGGCGCAACAAGATCCCCGGGTTCGCGATCCTCGCCGCGGCGGCGGATATCGTCGCGGAGCGGGGTGTCCGGTAGTCGGTGCAGCTGGTCCCCGTCGATCTCGATGAATTCGTCGCGTACCACGCCGGTGGTGCCGTCCGGCACGTGCGCGCCGGTGGCGATGCGCACCGCCTCGCCCGGCAGCAAGCCGACCGGGCGCTGGCCGCCGGCGAAGCCGATATCGCGGCGCAACCGCCACGGGCCCGCACCCGCCACCGCGTAGCCGTCCATTGCCGAGACGTCGAAACGGGGCAGTGGACCGGCCGCGGTCAACGGCGCGGCGAGCGCGGCCCCGCGCACCGCGCGTAGATCGGCTACGTAGCTGGTCAGCCGGGTGAGCCCGGTGCGCAACTCGGTGCGCGCCGCGGCCAGCGCGAGTGCTGCCGCGGGTGGCTGGGCCACCGACTCGCGGGCCAGCCGCACCTGCTCGTCGGTGTCGCAGTCGGCGACGCCGGGGAGCGGGATGATCGCTGAGTCGGCGGGGATCAACGCTTTCATCGGTTGGTTGATCAGCGAATCCAGCCGATCGAGCGCGGCGGTGAGCGCGGTGCGCCGCCACACTCCGATCAGATACTGCGGCCGCCCCGAGTCGTCCGCCGCGAAGACCGCGTCGGCCCCGGATTCTCCGGCGTGCCTGAGCAATTCGGTGATCGACCAGGCGGTCAGGAACGGCAGATCCGCGGCGAGCACGACGACGAACGGCGCGGCCGAACCGAGCGCGCGCAGCCCCGCGCCGATCGCCGACACCGGCCCCGACCCGGGTGGCACCTCACGCACCTGCCGAATCGACTCCGGCAGCTCGGGCCGGTGCGGACCCACCACCACCGTGTGCGCGCAGCCGGTGACGGCCACCAAGGCGGCGTCGAGCATGGAGCGGCCGCCGATGACGATCGCGGGTTTGTCGACACCGCCCATCCGGCTCGCCCGCCCACCGGCGAGCACGATCGCGTCGGCGGCGGTCACCCAGCACGACCTCGAGCAAGGTACAACATGGCGGTCATGCTAATTCGTCGCCGCGACGAACCCGGGAGGCGGCGGCCGACCGGCTAGGCGGCCGGACCTCGAGACAGGGGGCCTAGGCGGTCGAGCGGTCGCGGGCCGGGCGCAGCAGACAGAACTCGTTGGTCTCCGGGTCGGCGAGGGTCAGGCTCGGCACCGAGCCGAGGCTCGCGCCGGTGTGCGCGATGGGTGTCGCGCCCGCGGCGCGCAGCCGGGCGAGTTCGACCGCCTGGTCGTCGTAGGAAGCCAGATCCAGGTGCAGCAGATTGCGACCGGACTTCTCCTCCGGCGAGCGGACGAACTCGAGCCAGGAGCCGAGCCCGGTCGGCGAACGCAGGCCCGCGATCTGCGCGCCGCCGTGCGCGACCGGCCAGCCGGACGCGGCGGACCAGAATTCGGCCAGCCGCACGGGATCCCGGGTGTCCACCACGATGGCGGCCACCGCGCCGGTGTCCACGTACTCCTCCCGCGGTTCCAGCACGCAGAACTCGTTGCCCTCCGGATCGGCGAGCACCACCCAGGGCACCGCGCCCTGGCCGATGTCGATCCGGCGCGCGCCCAGCGACAACGCCCGATCGACCTGCAGCCGTTGATGATCGATCGAGCGGCTGGCGAGATCGAGGTGAATGCGGTTCTTGGCGTTCTTCGTTCGGGTCGCGGGCGCGAAGGTGAGCGCGAGTTCGGCACCGTCGGGGTCGGGCGCCGCGACGTCCACTCCCTCCGGACGCTCGATGGTCACGCCCCACCCCAGCAGCTCGGCCCAGAAGTCCGCGACGAACCGCGGCCGGTCTGCATCGAACACGACACACGCCAGGCGGGTGGACATGAAACAACGGTAACCGCCGCGCCGCCCGCTCCGGGGGTATTTCCGGGACTAGGGGAACGGAAAACGCGCCGCCCGCAGGTCGACTCGGCCGTCCCGCACCGGCGTGCCCTCCGCCGCGAGCAGGCGCAGCTGGCGCTCGGCCAGATGCGCGGCGGGCCTGCCGCTCGCGCCGAGCACCCGGTGCCAGGGCAGGTCGGCCGCGTCGGTGCGCATGATCCAGCCGACCGTGCGCGGCGTGGACAACCCTGCGGCCGCGGCGATATCGCCGTAGGTGGCGACGCGGCCGGGCGGGATCGACGCGACCAGCGCGCGCACCCGCTCGACCTCGGCGTCCGTGGTGGCCACCGGCTCAGAGCACCGAGCGGATCAGTGCGGCTGTCTGGGCCGGAAGTTCTTGCGGCACCATGTGATCGCACTCCCACTCGTGCACGGTGAGCCGGTCGCCCAGGTGGGCGGTGAGCGCGGCGCGGAACTCCGGGGTGACGAACGGCGGCTGCACCTTCGTCGCCTGCACCAGCACGGTCGGCAGCTCGCGAGGAGGCAGCACATAGGGCCGGGCCAGCTGACCCCAATACGAGGCGACCGCGGGCACGCTCATCCGCCAGCCGAACCGGCCGTGCGCCGTGGGCACCAGGTGCTCGGTGAGTTCGGCCGCCAGGATGTGCGGCGCCACGTCGGCCCACGAGGACGCCAGCTTGTCCTCGCGGGCGCGCGCCACGGACTCGTAGTCGGGCTCGGCCACGAGCGATTCGGCGATATCGCCGACGAATTCGGGTGCGAGGCCGATCGCCGGATCCAGCAGCACCAGCTGCCGGACCAGTTCCGGGTGACGTTGCGCCAGATACACCGCCGACGCCCCGCCGAAAGAGTGCCCGACCACGGTCACCGGCTGCCCGCCAGCGGCGGTCAGCAATTCGGCCAGATCATCGGCGACGGCTTCGAAGGTCCACGGCGGGCGCGTGCTCGACCGGCCGTGTCCACGCAGGTCGGGTGCGATGATCCGGACCTCGGGGAGGTGATTGGCGGCCAGGTCCGCCCAGCGTTTGCCGTGGCCGGTCACGCCGTGCAGGGCCAAGACGACCGGTCCGGTAGCCGGGCCGAATCGGTAGGTATGAAGAGCTGACACTGGTCCATTCTGACCTGCGGGCGCAAGGCCCGCTGGGCGAGTCGTGCGGAGGGGGCCGTCGGCGTGTCGGTCGTGTCTGTTGCAATAGCCCGCGTGGTGCGATCGGATAGCGCGGTGCGACTTGTGCGCCGGAACGTGGCGGCACCCCGGCCTCGGGTCTGGGGCGCCGACGTTCGCGTGCTGCTGGATGCCGCCGCCGCGGCCGGGCCGACGCGCCCCGGGTGGCGACCCTGGCAGGTGCTCGGCGGACCGGGCACGGGCAAGACCGCCCTGCTCGTCGACCTGGCGGCCGGGCGCATCGCCGCGGGCGCCGACCCCGAATCCGTGCTGGTGCTCACCCATTCGAAGCAGGCGGCGAGCACCGTGCGCGACGCGATCACGGCGCGGTTGGCCGGCCCGGACGCCGAGGGCGGGGTACCGGGCGCGACCAGGGAGCCGCTGGCGCGCACCCTGCACTCCTACGCCTTCTCCGTCCTGCGCAGACACGCCACCACGCACGGCAATCCGCCGCCGCGTTTGCTGACCGGTGCCGAGCAGGATGCGGTGCTGCGCGAAATGCTGCGCGGTGACCTGACCGACATCGCGGCGGGCGCGGACGGACTGTGGCCCGAGCGATTGCAACCCGCGCTCGCGCTCGGCGGATTCGCCGAACAGTTGCGCGATCTCATGTTGCGCGCCACCGAACGCGGGCTCGGGCCGGAAGACCTGGTGCGGCTGGGTCGCGAGCACGGTAAATCGGAGTGGGTGGCGGCGGGCAACTTCGCGGTGCGCTACGAGCAGACCATGCTGTTGCGCTGGTCGGTGGGCGTCGAGGCGCCGGAGGCCACGGCGCCCGCGCTGGACGCGGCCGAATTGATCGGCGCCGCACTGGATGCGCTGGCCGGTGACGCCGAACTGCTCGCCGCCGAACGGGCCCGCATCCGGTATCTGCTCGTGGACGATGCCCAGCATCTGGATCCGCAGGCCGCGATGCTGGTCAAGGCGCTCGGGCGCAGCGCACACACCACCGTCGTCGCGGGCGACCCGGATCAGGGCATCTTCGCCTTCCGCGGCGCCGACGCGCGCTTCGTCGCCGATCTGGACGCCCCGGACGGGCAGCGGATCGTGTTGCGGGACAACCATCGCTGCGGCGGACCCGTGCAACTGGCGGTGGCCCGGATCGCGGCGCGGTTGCCGGGCAGTGCGCCGCAACGCTTTTCGCTACCGGACCGGGACCATCGCCCGGCCGGCGACGGCACCGAGGTCCGGGTGCGGGTGCTCGGCACGCCTGCCAAAGAGGCGGCGCTGATCGCGGACCATTTGCGGCGCGCGCATCTGACCGGCGCGGTGCCGTGGTCACGGATGGCGGTGATCGTCCGATCGGTGCCGCTGTCGCTGGCCCCCCTGCGCCGTGCGCTGCTCGCCGCCGGGGTGCCGGTGCAGCAGCCCGCGCTGGACACGCCGCTGGCCCGGCGGCGCGGCGCGGCCTGGATGCTGCTCTCCTTGCGCGCGGTGCTCGCGAGCGAACAGAAGTCGGCCTTCGGCCCGGACGACGCCCTCGACCTGCTCGCCGGCCCGCTCGGCGGCGCCGACCAGATCACGCTGCGGCGCCTGCGGCGTGGTGTGCGCCGCAGCGTGCTGGAAGCCGAACGCCACCGATCCCGCTCCGGCCGAGCGAGCGACGAGCCCACGCCGAGCACAGAATTCGAGCAGGTCGAGCCCGCAGCCGAGACTTTCGAGTCGAGCGCCGCCCACCCCGAACCCAGCCCGCACACGCTCGAACGAGCCGCGGACGACGCCGACTGGTACGGCGTGGACGCCGAATGGATCCCGGACGACGTCGAATGGCGCGGCCCCGAAGCCGAGCCGGAGCCCGCCGATACACCCCCGTCCGACCCAACCGTCGATTCGCCCCTCCCCGGCACCGATTCCACCGCCCCGGCCTCCACCGCAGCAACGCCCACGGACGCTGCGGCCACTGGCTCGACGGGTGCCGTCCTCGACGAGGCCGCGTCCGGTGACGTGCTCGCCGGGCCGGAGACTGCAACCGATGGTGTGTTCGCCGCGACGGCGGCCGTGCCTGGCGGGACGGACGCCGCGTCCGGTGACGTGCTCGCCGGGCCGGAAGCCGCGCCCGATGACGTGGCCGCCGGGACGGTGGCCACGCCGGGCGACATGCTCGCCGGGCCCGAAGTCGAGTCTGGCGGCGTGCCTGCCGGGACGGAGGCTGCGCTTCGTGACGTGCCTGCTGGCACAGCGACCGCACCCGGTTATACGTCCGCTGCGACGGGAGTTGCGTCCGGTGTGCTGCGGCACGGGGTTGATCAGTCTTCCGCGGAGGTGTTGCGGGATCTGTTGATCGGGGTGGGGGATCCGGAGCTCCTGGAGCGGTTGACCGAGGTGGAGGCGGCGCCGCTGCGGCGGGTGCTGGACGCGCTGGAGCGGGCGCGGAAGGCGCGTCGTCGCGGTGCGGGGCTCGAGGATGTGCTGTGGGCGCTGTGGACGGGGTCGCGGCTGGAACGACGGTGGGTCGCCCAGTCCGAACGCGGTGGCGCGGTCGGCATGCAGGCCGATCGGGATCTCGACGCCGCCGTCGGCCTGTTCGACGCGGCCGCGAGCTATGTCGACCGGCTGCCGCGCGCCAGCATCGAAGGTTTCGTGGATTACCTGTCGCAGCAAGAGATTCCGAACGATTCCGGCCCGCGTACCGCGCCGAAGGAGGCGGTCGCGCTGATCAGCGCACACGCGGCCGCGGGGCGGGAGTGGGACGTCGTCGCGGTCGCCGCTGTGCAGGAAGGGATCTGGCCGAACCCGCGCCCGCGCGGCACGCTGCTCGACACCGAGGACCTGGTCGACGTAACGGCCGGCGTGATCGACGCGGGCGAACAGGTCAGCCGGGCCGCGCCGATTCTCGCCGAGGAACGCAGGCTGCTGCTGGTCGCGTGCAGCCGGGCCCGGCGCTCGCTGCTGGTCACCGCCGTGGAATCGGTGTCGGGCGAACGCGATCTGGTGCCCTCCCGGTTTCTGTCCGAGTTGCTCGGGTACGACGAGGACGGCGAGCCCGGCGCCTTGCCGGTCGCCGACCCCGGACGCGCCCTGGTGATGCACTCCCTGGTGGCCGAATTGCGCGGCGCGGTCTGCGATCCCGAGTCGGATCCCGAGCGCAGGCAGCGCGCGGCGCATCAGCTCGCCCGCCTGGCCGAGGCCGGAGTTCCGGGTACGCACCCCGACGACTGGTACGGCACAGCCGAATTGAGTTCGTCGCGTTCGCTGTGGTCCGAGGACGAGACCGCGGTGGGGCTGTCGCCGTCCACGGTGGAGTTGTTGCGTACCTGCCCGTTGCGCTGGGCGCTGGAACGGCACGGCGGCACCGACGGCGACAATCCGCACGCGGTCAAGGGCAACCTGGTGCACACACTGGTGCAGGCGCTGGCGGGCAAGGTGCCCGAGGCGCAGGTGCGCGCCGCGCTCGACAAGGCCTGGCAGCAGGTCGATCCCGGCTCCGGTTGGCATTCGCGGCAGGAGCTGCGCCGGACCGAGGCCATGCTGGCGACGTTCATGGCGTGGGTGCGCAATACGCGCGGCGAGCTCACCCAGGCCGGTGTCGAGGTGCCGGTCGACTGTGAGCTGCCCGCGCGCACCGAAGACGAACTGCCCGTGCGGATTCGCGGGCGGGTCGACCGCTTGGAGCGGGATGCGCAGGGCCGCTTCGTGATCGTGGACGTGAAGACCGGGAAGACGCCCGTCACCAAGCAGGCGGCGGTCGATCACGCGCAGCTGGCGACCTATCAGGTGGCGGCGGCGATGGGCGCGCTGGACGCCGCCGTCGACGAATCCGATGCCGAAGCAGGGGAGTCGGACGACTCGGCGGCGACCGACTCCGGTGACACGACGGGCGCACTCGGTGCGCCGGGCGGCGCGCGACTGGTGTACGTCGCCAAGCCGAGCAGCAAAGAGGGCGCGACCCAGCGCATGCAGCCGCCGCTCGATCCCGAAGCACTCGACCAGTGGCGCAACACCATTCACGACGCGGCCGCGGCCACGCAGGGTCCCAGCTATCTGGCCATGCGCAATGACGGCTGCCGTCATTGCGCGGTAGCGGGCAGCTGCCCGGTGCAGGACACCGGCAGGCAGGTGACCGACGAGTGAGCCTGCCGAACAGCCGCACCTGCCGCGCCGACGGGTGTGCCCCGCATCGAAAGGGGCGCGGCCGCGGGGTGTTCCCGTGACCCGCGTGACGCCGCATCAGCTGGCCGACGCGCTGGGGCTCCCGCCGCCGACCGACGAGCAGGCGGCGGTGATCGCGGCGCCGCCGGGACCGACGCTGGTGGTCGCCGGCGCCGGAGCGGGCAAGACCGAGACGATGGCGGCGCGCGTGGTGTGGATGGTCGCCAACCGCCTGGTCCTGCCGGACGAGGTGCTGGGGCTCACCTTCACTCGAAAAGCCGCGCAGCAGTTGACCGCTCGCATCCGGACCCGACTGGCCCGGTTGGCCGGCGCGCCGCTGCTGCGCGAGCTGGACCCGTCGGGGCAGTTGCGCGCCCAATTGTCCGGCGCCGAGCCGGAGATCAGCACCTATCACTCGTACGCGGGCAGGCTGCTCACCGAACACGGCCTGCTGCTGCCGGTGGAGCCGTCCGCGACGCTGCTCACCCAGACCCAGCTGTGGCAGCTCGCGCACCAGGTGGTGCGCTCCTGGGACGGCGACCTGGACACCGACCGCACCCCGGTCTCGGTCACCGAGGCGATCCTGGCCCTGTCCGGCCAGCTCGCCGAGCACCTGATCGAACCCGAGCAACTCGCGGAGGCGCACACCGAGCTGGAGAAGCTGGTGCACACCCTGCCGCCCGGTCCGCGCCAGCGCGGCGGGCCCAGCCAGACCCTGTTGAACATCCTGCAAGTCCAACGGGAGCGGGTCGCGCTGCTGCCCCTGGTCCAGCAACTCGCCGAAGCCCTGAACCGCCGTGGCGCACTGGATTTCGGCGCCCAGATGTCCCTCGCCGCCCGCCTCGCCGCCGAGCACCCCGAGGTCGCCGCCGCCGAACGCACCCGCTTCCGCCTCGTCCTGCTCGACGAATACCAAGACACCGGCCACGCCCAACGCGTACTGCTCGCAGCCCTGTTCGGTGGCGCGCCGGAGGAGACCGCAGGGGGCCCGCACACCCAAGGGGCGACCCGCGCGGCCCCGCCGAGCGAAAGACATGGAGGTCCGGCGACCGCGGCCGAAGATCGCGGTCGCGCCGAGAACGCTGATACGTCAGGGCCGGGGGGCGCGCAGCCCACTGGAACCCGCGCGGCGATATCGAGCGAGGGGTCGGGACGTCCGGCGAGTACCGGCGCGACAGCGGCCGGGCAGAGTGGTCGCGCCGAGGACGCCGACAGGCCGGAGCCGGGGGACATGCAGCCCGCTGGAGCCCGCGCGGCCACGACGCGCGAAGAGGCTGGGCGTCCGGCGAGCACAGGTGCGGCGGCGGCCGGGCGTCGTGGTCGTGCACAGAACGCCGACGCGGCGCAACAGGCGCCGGGCCGACGGCAGCGGTTGGCGGTGACCGCGGTCGGTGATCCGATGCAGTCGATCTACGGCTGGCGCGGTGCCTCGGCGGCGAACCTGCCGCGGTTCGCGACCGACTTCCCCAGTGCGGCAGGCGTTCCCGCGCCGATTCTGCCGCTGCTGACCAGCTGGCGGAACCCGCCGGAGGCATTGGCGCTGGCGAATCTGGTGGCGGATCCGTTGCGGCGCAAGGCGCTCGAGGGTGGCGGTGTCACGGTGGACGCACTGCGCGCGAAACCCGATGCGGGCGCGGGCGTCGTCGCGCTGGCACTCACCGACACCGTTGCCGAGGAACGCGATTGGCTCGCCGTCCGGATCGCCGAGGAGTGGGCGGCTCGCCGCGCCGCCGGGGAACCCCCGCCCACCTCCGCGGTGCTGGTGCGCCGCAACGCCGATGCCTCGCCGCTCGCCGAAGCGTTACGCGCGCAAGGCTTGCCGGTCGAGATCGTCGGGCTCGGCGGTCTGCTCGCGACCCCCGAGGTGGCCGATATCGTCGCCACCCTTCGGCTGATCGCCGAACCGGGTGCGGGCAGCGCGGCCATGCGGGTGCTGACCGGCGCGCGCTGGCGCATCGGGGTCGCCGATATCGCCGCGCTCGCGCGGCGCGCGCGTGCGCTCTCGATCAGCAGATTCACCAGTGGCGAGGCCCAGGAGATCACCGATGCCCCCGCCCTGGCCGCCGCGCTGCGCGAGGTGGCGCCGGAACCGGCCGAGCAGGCCGGTCTCGCCGACGCGATCGCCGATCCCGGTCCGCGCGAGCAGTATTCGGAGTCCGGCTGCGCCCGGATCGAAGCGTTGAGCCACGAACTCGCGGCGTTGCGCGAACGCAGCGGCCAGTCGCTGACCGAGCTGGTCGCCGACGTGGAGCGCACCATCGGGGTCGGCGTGGAGACGCAGGCGCGCCGGGCGATGGCCGGGACCGGTGCCGGCCGCGAGCATCTGGACGCCTTCGCCGAGGTGGTGGCCGGATATGCCGCCGATTCCGGTGCCTCGCTCGGCGGGCTGCTGTCTTTCCTGGCCGCCGCCGAATCGGTCGAGAACGGTTTGGAGCCGGGCGAAGTCGAGGTCGCCAAGGACCGGGTGCAGGTGCTGACCGTGCACGCGGCCAAGGGGCTGGAGTGGGAGATCGTCGCCGTGCCGCACGTGGTGCGCGGGGTGTTCCCGTCCGGTACCGCCTCCGGCACCTGGCTCGGCGCGCTCGCCGAACTCCCGACCACGCTGCGCGGCGATCGCAGGCAGGACGACGCGGGCGAAGGGGTGCCGGTGCTCGACCTGGCCGATCTCTACGACCGGGCCGACCTGGAGCATGCGATCAAGGCGCACAAGGAGGCGCTGGAACGCCGCCGCATCGATGAAGAGCGCAGGCTCTTCTATGTCGCGCTCACCAGAACCGAACGCGTGCTGCTGGTTTCGTCGCATCACTGGGCCGAGACCGGTAGTTCGCCGAAGGGCCCGTCGGACTTCCTGCTCGAGCTGAAGCACGCGAGCGAAGCCGCCGACAGCCCCGCCAATGGTGTCGTCGACGTCGTGCGCTGGGACGAACCGCCGGAGCACGACGCGGTGAATCCGTTCACCGACAACCCGGCCACCGCCGAGTGGCCGCGCGATCCGCTCGGCAACCGCCGCGACCCGATCGAACAGGGCGCCGCGCTCGTCCGGGCCGCGCTCGAGGAACTGCGGCTGCGGCCGCCCGCGCCACGAGAAGCGCCGTCGCACAAGGAATCCGAGCAGCCGCACGCCGGTGCGCAGTCGGCCCCGGACCTGCCCGGCACGCTTTTCGACGATGCCGCACCGGAATACCTCGAACCACCGGATTTCGACGACCCGCCGCCACCCGATCCGCTCGACGGGTTCGATGGTGCGCCGCCGGTCTCCGACATTCCGCCCGATCCGTACGACGAGCCGCTCTCCGCGGCCGATATCGCCTTCGCCGCAGCCGAATTCGATCCGGAGCGGCCGGCGGATCCGGCGGACCCCGACGGCTGGGCCGCCGACGTCGACGCCCTGCTCGCCGAATTCGAGGCCGAGCAGGGCGCGGCGGAGGAGGTCGAGCTGCCCGGTCAGATCGCGGCGACCGCGCTGGTCGAGCTGCGCGCCGATCCGCGCAAACTCGCCGCGCGGCTACGACGTCCGCTGCCGTTCCCGCCGAGCCCGCTGGCCCGCCGCGGTACCGCGTTCCACGCCTGGGTGCAGCGCTGGTTCGGTGCGGACCGGCTGCTGGGCTTGGACGAGCTGCCCGGCGCGTCCGACGGCGGTCCCGCCGACGACGTGGACAAGGAACTGACCGCGATGCAGGACGCGTTCCTGAACTCCTCGTGGGCCAACCGCAGTCCGCTGGAGGTGGAGATCGCGTTCGAAACGTCCATCGCGGGCACCGTGATTCGCGGCCGGATGGACGCGGTGTTCGCCGAACCGGGCGGCGGCTGGATCGTGGTGGACTGGAAGACCGGCGCCGAACCCACGCCCGCCGAGGAGCCCGCCGTGGCGATGCAGCTCGCGGTGTATCGCCTGGCCTGGGCCAGGTTGATGGCGGCGCGGGAGGGCAGGCCGGAGCAGGAGATGCTGGGCCGGATCGGCGCCGCGTTCCATTACGTGCGTACCGGGCGCACCATCGCGCCCGCCACGCTCGCGGGCCCGGCCGAGCTGGCCGAGCTGATCAGGACTGCCGCGCCGACCGGCTCACCTTCAGCGCCTGCGTGATCAGCGGGATCTGCAGCGGCAGCCGCAGCACCGAGCCGATCTTGACCACCTGCGGCAGCTTCTTGTTGCCCAGCATGTCGATCGTCATCTGCACGTTCGCCGGGAAGACCGCGATGAACAGCAGCGCGGCCAGTCGCCCGCCGAGACCGCGGGTGCGCGGGATCGCCAGCGCCGCCGCGACGCCGAGCTCGGCGGCACCGGAGGCGTAGGTGTAGTTGCGCGGTGCGCCCGGCAGGTACTTCGGGACGATCGCGTCGAACGGTTTGGGCAGCACGAAATGCAGCACGCCCATGGGGAACAGCAGGGCGGCGAGGCCCAGCGCGGGGCGGCGGCCGTTGGTGCGGATGGGCGGATGAGCGTTTTCTGCCATGAGGCACCCTTGCATTCACCGGTGTTCGCGTCGAGTCCGGGTCAGGCCGGGCGCAGCGGGTAGGCTCCCGTGCTGTGCCGGAGGGACAAACGATGCCGGGGACGACCGACCCGATGAGTACCAGGGCGGGAGCGTCCATTGTTCGGTGATCGTGCGCGCACCCTCGGGCTGTCGAATCGCCCGCATTTCGCGCTGGTAGGCGTGCTGCGCATCCCGGAAGTGCAGACCAGTCCGTGGATTTCACTGACCAGGCGGGTGCTGTTCGCCATCTTCCTGCTGTTCGCCGCCGCGCTGGTGGTGTACATCGGCCGCGACGGCTACCGCGACAATTCGGGCGACCCGCTGTCGTTCCTGGACGCGTTCTATTACGCGACGGTATCGCTGTCCACCACCGGTTACGGCGATATCGCGCCGGTGACGCCGGACGCGCGCCTGGCCAACATCATCATCATCACCCCGCTGCGCGTGCTGTTCCTGATCGTGCTCGTCGGTACCACCCTCGGCGTGCTGACGGAACGGTCCCGGCAGGCGTTCAAGATTCAGCGATGGAGGCACAGCGTGCGCAATCACACCGTGGTCGTCGGCTACGGCACCAAGGGACGGACCGCGATCGACGCCATGCTCGGCGACGGTGTGCAGCCCGCCGATATCGTCGTGGTCGACACCGACATGGTCGCGCTGGAGCAGGCCGCGAACGCGGGCCTGGTGACCGTGCACGGTTCGGCGACCCAATCCGACGTGCAGCGGCTGGCCGGCGTGCACAACGCCGCGTCGGTGGTGGTCGCGACCAATCGCGACGACACCGCGGTGCTGGTCACCCTGACCGCCCGGGAACTCACCAAGAGCGCCAAGATCGTGGTCTCGATCCGCGAGGCGGAGAACACCCACCTGGTGCGCCAGTCGGGCGCCGACTCGGTGGTGGTGTCTTCGGAGACCGCGGGCCGGCTGCTCGGCATCGCGACCACCACGCCCTCGGTGGTCGAGATGATGGAGGACCTGCTCACCCCGGAGGAGGGTTTCGCGATCGCCGAGCGCGATGTGGAACCGTCGGAAACCGGCGGCTCACCCCGGCATCTCAGCGATATCGTGCTGGGTGTGGTGCGCGGCGGAGTGCTGGTCCGGGTCGGCGAGCCGGATGTGGACTCGCTCGAGGCCGGGGACAAGCTGCTCTACATCCGCCGCACGACCAAGTAGGACCCGCCGCGGCGCGGCGCGATAGTGTCGAGGGGTGCCGGCCTTTCAGCTCAATAATGTTCCGCTGCTGTCCCGTTCCGTGCTCGATCGCGCCGAGGAGACCAGAGCCGACGCGCAGGCCCTGCTCGCGGGCTGGCAGGACGCCAAGCTGCTGCGGGTGAACCAGCGCGGCCAGGTCCGTTTCGAGGACGGCGCGCTCGTCCTGGACAAGGCGATCGAGTTGTCGCCCGAGCCGAGCCCCGACGCGGTGTTCCTCGGCATCGACAACGGCGTCCACCTGTGGGCGGTGCGGGATCGGGAACTGAGCGGATCGCTGACCGATCTGCGCGGCATGGCGAGCACCGTCGACGACCTCACCGCCGCCCTGCTCTCCACCGCCGCCGCCCTGCTGAACTGGCATGACAAGGCCGCCTTCAACAGCGCCGACGGCACCGCGACCACCTCGGCCAAGGCGGGCTGGTCGCGGATCACCGAGAGCGGTTACGAGGAGTTCCCGCGCATCGATCCCGCGGTGATCTGCCTGATCCACGACGGCGCGGACCGGGTGCTGCTCGCCCGTCAGCAGAGCTGGCCGCCCACCTTGTTCTCGCTGCTCGCCGGATTCGTCGAGGCGGGCGAATCGCTGGAGCGCTGCGTCGAGCGGGAGGTGAAGGAGGAGGTCGGCCTCGATGTGCGTGACATCCACTACCTCGGCAGCCAGCCGTGGCCGTTCCCGCGTTCGCTGATGCTGGGTTTCGCCGCGGTCGCCGATCCGGATCAGCCCCTGGTGTTCTCCGACGGCGAGATCGCCGAGGCGCACTGGTTCAGCCGCGACGAGGTGCGTGAGGCGTTGATCGTCGGCGACTGGTCCGCGCAGGGGTCCGGTGCGCGGCTGTTGCTGCCGGGGTCGATCTCGATCGCCAGGACGATCACCGAATCGTGGGCGGGGTTGGGCGACGAACCGACGGCATGAGTCCGCGGCGGACCGGCAAGGTCCGCGCGGAGGGAACGTCCGGATCGGAGCGTTCGGTCAGGCGAGTGTGGCGAGCGCCTGCTTGACGGCGGCCAGCGACGGGTTGGTCGCCGTCGAACCGTCCGCGAATTTCACGGTCGGCACCACGTGGTTGCCGCCGTTCACGCTGCCGACGAATTCGGCCGATGCCGGATCCTGCTCGATATCGATCTCGACATAGGTGATCCCGGCCTCGTCCAGCTGCGTCTTCAGCCTGCGGCAGTAGCCGCACCAGGTGGTCGAGTACATCGTCAGGTCGGGCGTCGCATCAGTCACGGATCTTTCAACGCCGGACAACCCGTTGCTGTTCCACCGGCGCGTTCTTCGGCCCGCTGGGTGCGCGGACCCGGCCGTTCACCGCCGACCTGCTGCGGGATCGGGGAACCGGCTAGAGCACCTCGTCGATCCCGAGACCGTGCCGAGGCCGCCGGCGCGGGCGATCCGGACCGGAACCCTTGCGCCACTTGCCGTCCGCGCGGGTCTGCCACAGCACCGCCCAGAGCAACAGCGCCGCGACGCCGTACACCAGCCCGAGCGCGCCGAGTTGCGGGCCGAACGCGCCGAGCACCAGCGCCAGCACCGCGCCGGGCAGCGGCCACGTGCACACCCAGCGCCACCCGGCGGCGCTGCGCGCGCCCCCGATCGCGACGATCGCGAAATACGCGGCCGCGCCGCCGCACAGCGCCCAGCCGATCCCGGTCGATACGTGACCTTCCGCGTGTTCCACGGCGAGCCCGAGGCCTGCCGTGATGGTGGCGATCGCGCCGGTGATCCAGCAGTGCATGGCCATGACGTACTGCCTGGGCATCGTGTGGTCCGGATCGTCGCCGGTCAGCAATCTCGGCACGATTCCGTACAACAGCGTCAGCGCCCAGAGACCGGCCAGGATCACGAACGCGCCGAACCCGAGAGCGAGCACCCGTGCGTGCCAGGTGACCTCGCCGACCGCCGCGATCACCGCGATGAAGCCCTCGCCGAGCACGATGATCACGTACAGCCCGAGCCGCTCGCCGAGATGCGCGGCGTCGGTGTGCACCGCCCTGATCTTCGGCGGCACCACGTCGCGGAATCGACGCGAGCGGCGGAACCGGCGATCGATGGCCTCCTGCGCGCCGGTGATCATCCCGTCGCCGCTGACCGCGAACATCAGCCACATGTCCAGCGCGAGGCCGGCGGCCCACAGCCAGTACTTCCACGGTTCGGGCACCCACAGCGAGACGACCCACGGCAGCACGCCGACGGTCAGCTGCGCGATCGGCCAGTCGACCAGGTAGGTGCCGCGACCCCAGACGCGCGCGGCGACGGTGCGCACGATGACGTACACCGCGGCGAACGTGGTCGCGTGCCGGTCCGGTATCCCGGCCACCGCGCTCGCCATCACGCCGAGGCCGAGCATCGTCGCGAGCATCAGCGGGACCCTGGTGTGGTCGCGGGCGATGTTGCCGTACAGCATCATGCACGCCCACACCGTCCAAAAGGCCAGGTAGAGCAGGACATACAGGGCGAAGTCGGACAGCGAGGGCCCGCGGTGCAGCAGATGGGTGAGCTGGCCGATGCCCGCGACCGCGACGAGGTCGAAGAACAGTTCTATCCAGGTCGCGTGCCGGTCGGTCGGTCTAGCGTCAACTGACGGCGTGTCGTGTGCCACGAGGCGACAGTATTGGTCACGCCGCGAGAGTTGTCGGCGGGCACTGTCATGATGGGTGCCGTGTCGTCAACCAGCACGCACCAACCCGCCGGCCCTGCGCTGGATTCTCTCGACCCCGAACAGGCCGCCGCGGTGCGGGCTCCCCGGGGTCCGGTGTGCGTGCTCGCGGGGGCGGGCACCGGCAAGACCAGAACCATCACCCACCGCATCGCGCACCTGGTGTCGGCCGGGCACGTGAAGGCCGACCAGGTGCTCGCCGTGACGTTCACCGCCCGCGCGGCGGGCGAACTCCGCGGCCGGCTGCGGGCGCTCGGCCTGGGCGGAGACGCGAACCAGGTGCAGGCGCGCACCTTCCACGCGGCCGCGCTGCGCCAGCTCAAGTACTTCTGGCCGCAGGTGGTCGGCGACGTGCCATGGCGGCTGATCGATGGCAAGTTCCCGATCGTCGCGCAGGCGGCGAACCGGGCCGGGCTGTCCTCGGCCACCGACAGCATCCGTGACCTGCTCAGCGAGATCGAATGGGCGAAGGCTTCGCTCATCGCGCCCGAGGACTATCCCGCGGCGGCGGCCAGACAGCGGCGCGAGCCGCCCTACGACGCGCTGCGCGTGGCCGAGGTCTACGCGGGCTACGAGAAACTCAAAGCCACCCCCGAAGGCCTGCTGCTCGACTTCGACGACCTGCTGCTGCACACCGCGGCGGCGCTCGAGGACTATCCGGCGGTGGCCGACGAGTTCCGTGGCCGCTACCGCAGTTTCGTGGTCGACGAATACCAGGACGTCACCCCGCTACAGCAGCGGGTGCTCGACGCCTGGCTCGGCGACCGCGACGACCTGACCGTGGTCGGCGACGCCAACCAGACGATCTATTCGTTCACCGGCGCCACACCGAGCTATCTGCTCGACTTCTCCCGCCGCTTCCCCGACGCCACGGTGATCCGGCTGGAACGCGACTATCGCTCCACCCCGCAGGTGGTTTCGCTGGCCAACCGGGTGATCGGGGTGGCGCGCGGACGCATCGCGGGCACCCGGCTGCAGCTCATCGGCCAGCGGCCGGACGGCCCGGAACCGGTCTTCGCCGAATACGACGACGGCCCCGCGGAGGCGAGCGCCGTCGGCAAGTCGATCAAGCGGCTGATCGATGCGGGCACACCCGCCGCCGAGATCGCGGTGCTGTATCGGATCAACGCTCAGTCCGAGAGCTATGAGCAAGCGCTCACCGAACTCGGCATCCCGTACCAGGTGCGCGGCGGCGAAGGCTTCTTCTCCCGTCCCGAGGTGCGTCAGGCCGTCTCGGTGCTGCGCCAGGCCGCGGCCCGCGACGACCTGCCCGCGGCCTCGCGCAGCGGCGCGGCGCTGGTCACCCTGGTGCGCGCGGTGCTCGCGCCGGTCGGGCTCACCGCGACCGAACCCGCGGGCGCGCAGGCACGGGAGAAGTGGTCGTCCCTGGTCGCGCTGGTCCGGCTCACCGAGGAACTGGTCGACCACGACGACGACCTGGACCTGCCCGGCCTGCTGCGGGAGCTGGCGGCGCGCGCCGAGGCCAGGCACCCACCGACCGTGCAGGGTGTCACGCTCGCGTCGTTGCACGCCGCGAAGGGCCTGGAGTGGGACGCGGTCTTCCTGGTCGGCCTCGCCGACGGCACGATGCCGATCGCGCACGTGCTGGAGAGCGACGGCAAGGTCGCCGACGAGGCCGCGCTCGAAGAGGAGCGGCGCCTGCTCTACGTCGGCGTGACCAGGGCGCGGGAACATCTGCAACTGTCCTGGGCGCTGGCGTGGGGCGAGGGGAAGCGGCGCACCAGGCGGCGTTCCCGGTTCCTGAACGGCCTGGTACCCGACGATTCCCCGGCCTCGCGGATCGCCGCGCCGGTCACCGAGAACGCGGGCAAAGGCGTGCGCCCGACCTGCCGGGTCTGTGCGAAGCCGCTCATCGGCACCTATGCGACTATGCTTGGCCGCTGTCGTCGGTGCCCGGCGGAACTCGATGCCGAGCTGCTGGTCGCTCTGCAGGAGTGGCGGGCGGAGAAGGCGGAGACATTGCGGGTGCGTGAGTTCGTGGTGTTCACCGACACCACCCTCACCGCGATCGCCGAACAACTCCCAGGTGACGACGCTGCGCTGGCCTCGATCGCCGGGATCGGCGCGAAGAAGCTCGAGCAGTACGGGGCGGACGTGCTCGCGATCATCGCGTCGCGGCTGCGCGCAAGACCCCAAAACCGCAGGTAGAAAATAGGTTGTGTGCTTCGGCGCACTTGCCTATGGTGGGTTTTACGCACCGGGAGGTCATCCCGGCGCGGCCAGTCAACAGGACACAACGAGATTAGGAGGGAGGCAGACGTGAGCATCACATTCTTCAGCGGCAGCGACGTTGCGGTGAATTCACCCATGTCCGCCTCCCGGGGGATCCTCGCCTTGCAGGGGATCGGTCTGTCCGAAATTCGTGGCGCATTCGGCGCGCAAGCACATCTCGCTGAGATGCATGACGCCGTCTGCACCACCCGTATTCAGGACGGGCCCAACGCGGGTAGCTGGCACAAGTCTGTCTTCAAGAAGGCAGACGACGTCGTCGTCATCGCAGCAGAAGCCGGCTATGAGCCGGCGGATCTGCAGGCAACGCGCCTCCGCCCCGCACACCCAGCGATCGTGATCAGGACTCGACAGAGATGTCGAATACCTAGGTAGGGAAAGCTCCCTCCCAGACCTCCTGGCCACGGATCGCACGAAGCGAAACCGTGGCCAATCTTTTTCGGCCCTTCAGCCGGCCGGCCTCGGTTTCGCGGAAACAACGAAACGAACCGCTGCAACGAGCTGAAGGAGAACGACGTGTTCACCGCCCAGGAATGGCCACAAGCCACTACTGACGTGACATGCCGAACCGTGGCCACGACTACCCGGGCCAGGGAGGTCAAGGACGTGCCGTGCCGAGCTGGAGACCCCGATCTCTGGTTCGCCGAGAGCCCGGTCCAACTGGAGCAGGCCAAGGCGCTGTGCGCTTCTTGCCCGATCCGCAAGGGCTGCCTGACGGCCGCCATGGATCGGCGTGAGCCGTGGGGTGTTTGGGGAGGCGAGATCTTCGAACAGGGTGTCGTCATCGCCCGTAAGCGCCCGCGCGGTCGTCCGCGCAAGGTCGCGGTCCCGGCATGAATCCGGGAGTGACTTCCCTCCCTCCGGTCGATGTGCTCGATTCGGTTGGTCCTGACACGGGCCGAGCCAACGAACGAGAAAGCAGACGAACCGCCCGCCGTTGCCCGGTGGGCGGCTCGTTTGCGTTGTGCTGCAGTGGTTTCGGGGGTCAGGTTCGCCGGGGCCGGTTCGGTGCCCGGCGGACCGCCAGCCCGTCGGCAACGGCGAGCACGAGTGTCGTGGTGTCGTCGGTGTGCGCCCACCAGCGGTGGCGCACGCCCGACCCGCAGTAGAAAGTGTCTCCGGTGGACAGCGTCAGCTCCTCGCCGTCGGCGACCAGCGTGATGGTCCCGGAGACCACGTAGATCAATTCATCGTTCTGATGGGTGAATTCGCGCCCGCCCCGGCCGGTTCCGCCGGTGAATTCCAGCGCCCGCAGATCTCGGGCGCCGTGTACCAGCGACCGCACCGAGCCGTCGTTGTCGGTCTGAGCCTGTTCGAGCGCGCCGTCCCCGGCGCGCACGAGCACCGCGCCCGGCGCGTTGTCCGCGGCCGCGAGCAGTTCGGTGGCGGTGGTGCCGAGCGCGTCGGCGATGCGTTGCAGCGAGCGCAGACTGGTGTTGGTGCGCCCGTTCTCCAGCTGACTCAGAAACGATTGCGACAGTTCCGTTTTCGCGGCCATGGTGGCCAGCGTCAGCCGCGCGGCACGCCTGCGGTCGTGCACGACATCGCCGAGCCCGGCCCATCTGGCCGGGTCGCCGCTCTCGTTCCGCACCAATCCAGCCTCTCTCCTTCGCTCTGCACATTGTCGGCTGTGTGGCACAGAAGGCCCGTGTTTACGTCACGGTGATCGGAACGCTTCCCGCGCGTCAGAAGTTGAAGACGGCGACCGTCGTCGCCTGCAGCACGCACATGTTGGAGAAGACGCCGTGATCGCTGACCGGGGCACCGCGCCAGACGCCATCGATGGTGGCGTAGACCGGATCGAAGTTCTGCGGGCAGCGCGGCGGCACGGTGAAGGCGGCGAGCGCCCGGATATTGCCGTCGGCGTCGGTCAGCGCCCGGCAGGCGTCCACCGCGTTCGGATGTGTACCGCCGATCGACGGGGTGCAGGTGAGGGTGACGGCGCGACGTTCGGCGGCGGCGATCGACACCCCGCGGCCCACGGTCAGCGCGAGCACCGAGGGGGCGTCGTCGGCGGCCGCCGCGACGGTCTGCGGCGATATCAGCAGCACCGCCGCGCTGATCGATAGGACGACGATCCGGTTGGTGCAGGACATGACCATCACCCCTCGCCGACGGAGCCGACCCGACCGCATGAGGCTATCCGACTGTCCTTGCCGGACCTGGGAACTCAGGTCACCCGGGCCGAGTCGCTCGGCGGGTCAGCTGGCCGTGCGCTCGGCGCTGAAACCGGGCATCCAGGTGCGAACCAGTTTCATGAAGGGCAGTTCGGCGTCCAACTGGGCGAGGATGCCCACGGAACCGCCCAGCACCCGGAAGATCATCACGTATTCGGCCGGAAGTTGCAGGGCGCGTGCGGTTTTCATCTCCGCGCTGGAGATGTCGGAGGCCTTGCCCGCCACCCGCTGCATCCAGCGGCGGGTGAAATGGAACGAGTCGGACCGGATCGGGTCGGTGAACGGACGCAGGTAGTCCGCGATCTCCTGGTGGGTGACGGTGCGGCCCGGGATCACCCAGCCGTTGTCGTACATCAGATCGGTGAGTTCTTCGAACCGCTCGTCCACCGCGAGCGCGAGCATCCGGCCGAGAACGGGTGGGAACCCGTTCGGCAGCGGAGCGCACGCGCCGAAGTCGATGACGGCGAGCTTGCCGTCGCCCAGCATCATGAAGTTGCCGGGGTGCGGGTCGGCGTGCAGCAACCCGACGGTCGCGGGGGAGGAGAAGTGGAAGCGGCCCATCAGGCCCGCGACCCGATTGCGCAGCGCCCGGCTGCCCTCCGGGTCTTCGGCGCCCGCCTTGATGATCGCGGAGACCGGGGTGCCGTCCAGCCATTCGGTGACGATCACCTTCGGCGCGCTGGCCACCACCTTGGGCACCACGATCTCGGCGTGCCCGTCGAAACCCTTCGCGAAGGCGCGCTGGTTGGTCGCCTCGTTGCGGTAGTCGAGTTCCTCCTCGGTCCGCTCGGTGATCTCGGCGAGGATCGGCTTCACGTCGGCGCCGGGGATCACCGACGCGAGCAGTCCGGTCATCCTGGACAACGTCTTGAGGTCCGCGCGCAACGCCTCGTCGGCGCCCGGGTACTGCACCTTGACCGCGACGGTCCGCCCGTCCGACCAGACCGCCTTGTGCACCTGGCCGATGCTGGCCGAGGCGGCGGGGGTGTCGTCGAACTCCTGGAATCGTTGCCGCCATTGCGTGCCGAGCTGCTGGTCCAGTACCCGGTGCACGGTGTCGGCGGGCATCGGCGGCGCGGCGGCCTGCAGTTTGGTGAGAGCCTCGCGATAGTGCTCGCCGAATTCCTCGGGAACCGCGGCCTCCATCACGCTGAGCGCCTGGCCGAACTTCATCGCACCGCCCTTGAGCTCACCGAGCACGGTGAAGAGCTGTTCGGCGGCCTTCTGGTTCAGCTGTGCGTTGATCTCGGACTTGTCGCCGCCGGCCAGCTTCTTCCCGAATCCCACGGCCGCGCGCCCGGCGATGCCGAGCGGAATCTTGGCCAACTTGGCGTTGCGGGACGAGCGACGGCGCACGATCTCAGACACCTACCCATCATGGCGGAAGGAGCCGCTACTTAGCCACGGCAATCTTGAATCGACGCCGCCTGTGGTTGTGAGCCCGGTCACGTGAACCTCTATGCAGCATAGCTCGCGCGGAGCCGTCCGGACCATCTCGAAACGCCCTGCGGGGTAACCACCTTCAGGTTTGTTCACGCAGGTCCACCGTTATTTCGTGACACGAGCACGCGGTGTGCCGCGGCCAGCGCCGCCGGTCGATCAGGTGCGTATCGAGGTCCAGCTCCAGGGTGCTGTCCAAGATCGCCAGTTCCCGCCTGGTCGACATGGCCAGCACGGCTTCGACCTCGCTGACCGCGAGCGCCGCCGTCGCCGCGATCCGGGCCGGCGACGCGTGACCCACCCGGCCGAGCAGTTGCGCGGCCAGATGCGGCCAGTCCGCGTCGTGGTCGGCGCGCAGCAGGTCGGCGCAGCGCAGGCAGCTGGTCGCGCCCGGCAGTACCAGCGGGCCGACCACGCCGCGCCCGTCGCGGATCCGGACCGGCAGGTGAGCGACGCGATGCAGGCCGAGATCGTCGAGCAGTTGCGGGTCCGGCATCAGCGCGTCGGTCAGCACGACGAGATCGGCGTGCCACGCGGGCACCGCCGGCCCGCTGTAGTCGCGCGAACGGCTCGGCCGCACCCCGAGCTTGCGCAGCCCGGACACGACCGCGTCGGACAGCGGACCGATACCGTGCACCCGCACCGACCGGATCCGGCCGACTCGCTCCTCGGGATGCTCGAGCATCCGGGCCGCGTCCAGGACCTCGAGCAGCGCGATCGCATGATCCGGTTCGATGCCGAGTTCGCCTGCCCGCCAGACGATCTGGGGGCGGGTCTGCATGCCGTCGAGTAGCCGCAGAAACGCGAGCACGGTCTTGGCCGTCAGCCCGGCGGCGTCCAGGACCAGGGCGGTCTCCGGATTCCAACCGAGCTGGACGACACCGGACGGACGGACCAGCACGGTGATGTGCGGATGCAGCAGCGGGCCACGGCGTTGAGTGGTCATGCCGAGCAGTGTGCTCAGCGAGGCTGTCCCTCTCCGCATCGAATCCTGTGGTTATGCACAGGGATTCGCGGTTGCCAACAGGACACTCAGGCGGACTGTCCGCCGTCCTTACCCAGGTCGGGGCCCGACTCGCCGGTGTCCGGGGTGTCCTCCCCGGCCTTGGCGCGCTCGGCCTGCTCCCGCGCTTCGGTCTCGGCCAGCTGCGCCAGCGGATCGTCGAATGCGGTGGCGCCGCCGCCGATCACCGAATCGATGAAGCCGGCGGGGGAGTCCAGATCGTTGGAATCGGGCAGCAGGTCGGGGTGCGCCCACACGCCGTCGCGCTTCTCCATGCCCGCGTCGCTGGTCAGCCTGCGCCACAGCGCCGCGGCCTCGCGCAACTTGCGCGGCCGCAGTTCGAGCCCGACCAGGGTCGCGAAGGTCTGCTCGGCCGGGCCGCCGGTGGCGCGCCGCCTGCGCAGCGTCTCGGCCAGCGCGCCCGCACCGGGCAACCGATCGCCGACGGCGTCGGTCACCACGACCTCGACCCAGCCCTCGATCAACGCGAGCAGCGTTTCCAGCCGCTCCAGCGCCTGCTTCTGCTCCGGCGTCGTCTGCGGTTCGAACGCGCCCTGCGCCAGGATCTCTTCGATCTTCGAGGGGTCGGTCAGCGCCATCGGGTCGATGCCCTGCGCGGCCTCCTCCAGCGCGGAGAAGTCCATCCGGATGCCGCGCGCATAGTCCTCGACCGCGGCCAGCACCTGCTGACGCAGCCACGGGACGTGCCCGAACAGCCGCTGGTGCGCGGCTTCCCGGGCGGCGAGGAACACCATGATCTCGCTCTCCGGCTGCTCGAGGCCCGCGCTGAACTCCGCGATCGCCGCGGGCAGCAGCGCCGCCGTGCCGGACGGGCCGAGCGGTAAGCCGATATCGGTGGAGGTCAGCACCTCCTTGGCGAGCTGGCCGAGGGCCTGGCCGAGTTGCGAGCCGAAGGCGAGCCCGCCCATCTGACCGAGCATGCCGACCATCGGGGCGGCGAACTCCTTGGCCTCCTCAGGCAGCGACGCGGTCCACATGCCCGAGATCTGCTGTGCCACCGGGTCGCACAGCCGCTGCCAGGTGCTCAGCGTCTCCTCGATCCAGTCGTTGGCCGTCCACGCGACGGTCTTGCCGGCGCCCGCGGGCAGCGTGGTCGCGCTGTCGAGCCACAGCTCGGCGAGGTGCGCGGCGTCGGTGACGGCACTGGCGGTGCTCGCCGTGACCGGCGTGATGGTCGAACCGAGCTGCTGGCGCGCCAGCCGTTTGGCGACGTCGTAGTTCACCGGCCCGGACTGCCCCGACCCCGGCTGGCCCATGCCACTGAGCATCTGGCCGAGCGAGGTCAGCATCTGCCCGAGCTGCGACGGATCGAACCCGCCGCCCGGCCCGCCCACACCGAAGCCGAACGGGTTGTTCGACTCGGGACCGCCCGGCTCGTCACCGCGCTTGCGGTCGTCGTCGTCGCGGTTCGAAAATCCGAAGGGGACGTCACTCATATCCCTTACGTTACGCGTGCGGTGCAGGCTGTTGATGTTCGCGCGGCGCGAAATCGAGGTCGCGCGGCGACACGGAATGTTCGCCTCCGGCATCCGGGCAGAGCGGCGATCATTACTGTGGTCCAGGTGAATCGTCGGATCCTCACCCTGGTGGCCGCTCTGATCCCGGTGCTCGTGCTCGGCGCGCTCGGCACCGTGCTCACTGTGCCGTTCGTCGCACTCGGTCCCGGCCCCACCTTCAACACCCTCGGCCAGGTCGACGGCAAAGAGGTCGTCGACGTGCGCGGCACCGCGGTGGACCCGACCACGGGCCATCTCAATATGACCACCGTGTCGGTGCGCGACGGGCTGAGCATCTTCGAGGCGTTCGGCTTCTGGGCGAGCGGCAAGCACGGCCTGGTGCCGCGTGCGGAGGTGTATCCGCCCGGGGTCTCGCGTGAGGAGATCGACAAGTCCAATCAGCAGGACTTCAAGGATTCCGAGGGCAACGCCGAGATCGCTGCGCTGCACTTCCTCAACATGCCGACCGTCGTGCTGCTGCGCAAAGTCTCCGATGACGGCCCCGCCAAGGATCTGCTGAAGGCCGGCGACGAGATCATCAGTATCAACGGCACGCCGATCGCCGCGCCCAAAGACGTGGTCACCGCAGTCGGCGCGCAGAAACCCGGCGACGTGCTGACCGTGCAGGTGCGTCGCGAGAGCGCCGAGCAGACTATCCAGGTGACGCTCGGCGAGCGACCGGACGACAAGGCGAAGGGCTACCTCGGCGTCACGCCGGGCGAGGGCGCCCGCCCGCCGCTGCAGGTGGACTTCAACCTCGCCGATATCGGTGGACCGTCGGCCGGTCTGATGTTCAGCCTCGCGCTGATCGACAAGCTCACCCCGGGCGAGCTGGACGGCGGGAAGTTCGTCGCGGGCACCGGCACGATCGACAACGACGGCAAGGTCGGGCCGATCGGCGGCATCCAGTACAAGATGATGGCCGCCCGCGAAGCCGGTGCGGAGACGTTCCTGGTGCCCGCCGCCAACTGCAACGAGGCTCGGCAGCGCACCCCCGAGGGGCTGCGGCTGGTGAAGGTCGAGAACCTCACCGGCGCGGTGCAATCGCTGAACGAGATCAACGCGGGCAAGGAGACGGTCAGCTGCGGCTGACGCCGGGTCACTCCAGCGTGGCGAGCAACGCCTCGATCAGGTTGGGCGCCAGGTTGGGGTAGGTGCGCAGGTCCATGTCGGCGAATTCGTCGGCGTCGTCCTCGGGACGCACCTGCAGCAGGCACAGCGACGCGCCCTCGCGCAGCACCGCGGCGAACAGCCGGGCCTCGCGGCGATCGGGATGCGCCTCGGCCGCGGCGCGCGCGGCCGCGTCGGCCGCGTCGTGGTCGGCGAGCAGCGGCACCAGCGCCGCGTCCAGGGTGGATTCGGCGTCCGGCGGCAGCACCACGATCTCCTGCACGAGCACGCACCCCTGCACGGCGGGCGGCCAGCTGGTGGTCGCGAGGAACTCGTCCAGCGCCATCGACCCGCCGGTGATGTCGTCCGGGAACGATTCCTGCGCAACGGGTGTCAGCTCCGCGCCCTCGTCGAGTTGCTCGAGCAGTTCGGGCTGCGCGGCGACCAGGTCGGCGGTGGGTACCAGCGCGAACATCTGCGGCGCTCTGCCCCATCCTTCGGCGTCGACGAACTCGGCCACCTCCCGGACGGAACGGGCGAGGACGAGTTCGGCATGCAGATCTGCAGGGGTCACGGGGGACATCAAATCAAACGAGTGGAACACTGCCGCGCCCGCGCGGTCCGAATGTCGAACACCGCCGCGCTTGCGCGGCCCCTAATGTCGAACACCGCCGCGCCCGCGCGGCCCAAATACTGTCCGATTCCGTAGAGTGGGGCGCGACGGTCCGGAAGGACCACCCGCAACATCGGACTGCGGCGCGCCGTCGGGGCCACTCGATGCGCGCGCCGCCGGACCTTGGAGAGTGGCATCGTGGGCATGCGGCCCCCCACCGGCTTACCTTCGCTTTCCCGACGCAGCCGGGTGCTGCTGCTCGCGGCCATCGTCCTCGCGGCGTTGCTGCTGCTCGGGCCACGGCTCACCGACGCCTATACCAACTGGCTGTGGTTCGGTGAAGTCCATTTCCGCAGCGTATATCTCACCGTGCTGCGGACCAGGGTGCTGCTGTTCCTCGGGATCGCGATCTTCGTCGGTCTGGTGGTCTGGCTGGCACTGCTGCTGGCCTATCGGTCCCGGCCGGTGTTCGTGCCGGTGGCCGGCCCGAACGATCCGATCGCCCGGTATCGCACCACCGTGATGAGCAGGCTGCGGCTGTTCGGCGTCGGCATCCCGGTGCTGCTCGGCCTGCTGTCCGGTCTGGTGGCGCAATCGAATTGGGTCACCGTGCAGCTGTTCCTGAACAGCAGCGAGTTCGGCCAGCAGGATCCGCAGTTCCACCTCGACGTCAGCTTCTACGCCTTCGAGCTGCCGTTCTACCGGATGGTGCTGAACTGGCTGTTCGTCGCGGTGGTCATCGCGTTCTTCGCCAGCCTGGTGACCCACTACGTGTTCGGCGGCCTGCGGCTCAGCGGCCGCGAAGGCACGCTGACCCGGGCCGCGCGCATCCAACTCGCCGTGCTCGCCGGACTTTTCGTGCTGCTCAAGGCGATCGCCTACTGGTTCGATCGGTACGAGCTGCTGATGAGCAGCCGCAAGGAGCCCACCTTCACCGGTGGTTCGTTCACCGATATCAACGCGGTGCTGCCCGCCAAACTGATCCTGCTGTCCATCGCGGTGATCTGCGCGATCGCCTTCTTCGCCGGCATCGTGCTGCGCGATCTGCGGGTGCCCGCGATGGCCGCGGCCCTGCTCGTGCTGTCCTCGATTCTGGTCGGCGCGGTGTGGCCGCTCGTCGTCGAGCAGTTCTCGGTGCGCCCGAACGCCGCGGACAAGGAAAGCGAATACATCCAGCGCAATATCGCCGCGACCAGACAGGCGTTCGGCATCACGGACGACAAGATCGAATACGTGGACTACAAGGGGGAGAGCAACAAGAACCCCGTCAACGTCCCGGTCGACGCGGCGACGATCGGCAACGCGCGCCTGCTCGACCCGAACATCCTGTCGCCCACCTTCACTCAGCTGCGGCAGCTGAAGAACTTCTACGGGTTCCCCGAGGCGCTCGATATCGACCGCTACAACCTCGACGGCGATGTGCAGGACTACATCGTCGCGGCGCGCGAGCTGTCCCCGGCGGCGCTGTCCGGTAACCAGAAGGACTGGATCAACCAGCACACCGTCTACACGCACGGCAACGGTTTCGTCGCCGCGCCGGCCAACCGGGTCAACAAGCCGCAGTCCGAGGATCCGAACGCGACCGGCGGCAGCAGCGACAGCGGCTACCCGATCTTCATGGTCAGCGACCTGTTCACGCCCACCGACAAGCAGCGGATCAAGGTCGACCAGCCGCGGATCTACTACGGCGAGGTGATCTCGCAGGCCAATCCGGACTACGCGATCGTCGGTGCGTCCGAGGGGCAGCGTCCGCGCGAATACGATTCGGACGCAGCGCAGTTCACCTACGACGGCAAGGGCGGCGTGCCGATCGGCAACTGGTTCAACCGGCTCGCCTTCGCCGCCAAGTACGCCGAGCGCAACATCCTCTTCTCCTCGGCCATCGGCCCGGAGTCGAAGATCATCTACAACCGCGCGCCGCGCGAACGGGTGCAGAAGGTGGCGCCCTGGCTGACCACCGACGGCAACGCCTACCCGGCGGTCGTCGGCGGCCGGATCCAGTGGATCGTCGACGCGTACACCACGCTCGACAACTACCCGTACGCGCAGAAGACGTCGCTGGACGGCGCGGTCGAGGACAGCGTGGACAAGAAGACCGGAAGGTTGTTGCCGCGCAAGGAAGTCAGCTACATCCGGAACTCGGTCAAGGCCACCGTCGACGCCTACGACGGCACCGTGACGCTCTACGAAACGGATCCCAGCGATCCGGTGCTCAAGGCGTGGCGCGGGGTGTTCCCCGGTGCGGTGAAACCGATGAGCGATATCTCTCCGGAATTGCGCGCGCATTTCCGTTATCCGGAGGATTTCTTCAAGGTGCAGCGCGAAATGCTGACCAAATACCACGTGGACGATCCGCGAGAGTTCTTCACCAACAACGCATTCTGGTCGGTGCCGAGCGATCCGACGATCGAGGGCGGCGGCACGTTCAACCAGCCGCCGTACTACGTGCTGCTCGGTGATCAGCAGACGAACAAGCCGACCTTCAACCTGACCAGTGCCATGGTCGGTTACAACCGGCAGTTCCTCTCCGCGTACATCTCGGTGCGTTCAGATCCGGATGGCTACGGCAAGTTCACGATTCGACGTTTGCCGACGGATACCCAGACGCAGGGTCCGCAGCAGACGCAGAACACGATGACGACCGCGCCCGAGGTCTCGCGGGAGCGGACACTGCTGTCCAACTCGAACAAGATCAAGTACGGCAACCTGCTCACCTTGCCGGTGGCCGACGGCGGCATCCTGTACGTCGAGCCGTTCTACAACGAACGCAACACCGGGCCGAACACCTCCACCTTCCCGCAGCTGCTGCGCGTGCTCGTCAGCTACCGCGACGAGGCGGGCAGCGTGAAGGTCGGTTACGCGTCCACGCTGGCAGAGGCGTTGAACCAGGTGCTGCCCGGCGCGGGTGCGCTGGCCACACCGTTCGGCGGTGACCCGGCGACCAGGCCGAAACCCGGCACCACCCCGCCGGTCGAAGGCACCACGCCGCCGCCCGGCAACAACACCGGCACGCCGCCTCCGCCGCCGCCGGGCGGGGTCACTCCGCCCGCCGGTTCGTCGGCGGCCAAGGACGCCGCGGCCGCGGAGCTGAACCGGAAGATCGAGAACGTGCGAAATGCCATGCGCACGGGCAACTTCCAGGACTTCGGCAAAGCGCTGGACGAACTGGACGCCGCAGTGAAGGCGTATCAGGACGCCGGGCGCTAGGGCGCCCGCGGCCTGAATCGCACCAGGCTGCAACGGAACACGAAAGCGGCGCTGCTATCCGAACGGATAGCAGCGCCGCTTTCGTTGTGCGAGAACTATTCTCAGCTACCGGCGATCGACTCGATCAGCGGGTTGGTCTGCTGCAGCAGCTGCTGGTACTGATCCTGCAGGCCGTACTGCTTGGCCAGCGCGTCGCCGGCGGACTTGGCCTGCTCGACGTAAGCCTTGGTGGTGCCGGGGGCAGGCAGCGCGGGCGCGGCCGGCTCGGGCGCGGGCTCCGGCTCGACCACGGCTTCCGGCTCCGGCGCGGAGGTGCCCGGGCGCAGGTACTGCCCGCACACCGGCCAGGCGCCGACGCCCTGGGTGGCGAGCACGTTCTCCGCGACGCGGATCTGCTCTTCCTTGCTCGCGGTGTGGGCCGAACCCTGGCCGCCGTTGGCCCGCCAGGTGCTCGGCGAGAACTGCAGGCCACCGTAGTAGCCGTTTCCGGTGGCGATCCCCCAGTTGCCACCGCTCTCGCACTGCGCGACACCGTCCCAGTCGTGGGCAGGTGCGGCGGAGGCGGTCGCGGTGGAGAGTGCGAACGGGACGGCAACAAGAGCGCCGGTGACGGCGGCGAGGCCGAGGGCGCGGGCGTTGAACTTCCGGTTCTCAGTCATGTGTGTTTTTCCCTCCCTGCGCCTACCGAGCCCGGCGATCCAGCTGCCGGGTCCCTGCCCCCAGGTCGTCGGGGATCCTCGAACCGTGGGGCAGGGTCGCCGGTATTCGTCGGTTCGAGTTCGAGCCCTTCACGGATGATCCGGGCCGTGAACGCACGGTAACGAAGAAATCTCGGCAGATCACATCTTGATAACACACGAATTGCATGAAGCGAATAACCCGAATATGGTTGTTTACGCAGCTCGCAAACGCCATCAACACGCATTCCGGACGGTCTGTTATAGCAACGTTATGTGTTCGAGATCACTGTTTAATAGTGGTTCAGGTCACGTTTAACCGCTCCGGACGGGCGGATGCCGAGGCCGTGGGCGTGGCGAAGCGGCGTCTGTGATCGGTCCGGCGGGTGAACCGGCGAGTTTTTCCGGATGGGTTCGCGGTGGGGTCTGAGTGCCCTTCACTGTGCCCAGTCGGGTGCCTTTTATGGCTCTGACCAGGCGATTTGGCGTCAACTCTAACCCGTGTGTAATGTTGTGTTCACCGACGCGGGGTGGAGCAGCTCGGTAGCTCGCTGGGCTCATAACCCAGAGGTCGCAGGTTCAAATCCTGTCCCCGCTACTCATGAGGGCGGTCTCGAACGAATAGTTCGGGACCGCCCTCGTTCTTTATCTGGGGTCTGTCAGGTCGGAAGTCCTTGGGTCGTCAATCCCGACCGTAAGCAGCCAGGAACAGGTCGATCGCTGGTTCGACGGTGTCGGTCGCGGTGTTGGTTGCGGTGTCGGTGGGGGTCGTGATCGCGGTGGTGGCGTCCAGCATCCGGGAGTTCAGGGGTGCGCCCACGACCAGCCAGGTCAGCTGTTCGGCGGCGATATCGGGGTCCGGAATCCGCAATGCGCCGCGGCTGTCCAGTTTCCGGAGGGTGGTGGCGAGGTTGCCGATGTTGCGGACCCAGCTCTGCTGCAGATAGGTCGCGCCGACCTCGGGGTGGCGCGCGGCCTCGGCGGTCACCAAGCGGCGCATCTCCACCACGGGCGGGGCGAGCACGCCCGCCCGAAGGCCGCGCGCCCAGGTGATCAGGCCCGCACGGACATCCTCGGCCGCCTCGAGCTGCTCCAGGGCGGGCCGCATGGCGTCGCGACCCGCGCTCGCCCACTGCTCGACCACCGCGGCGAACAAGCCCGCCTTCGACGGATGTTCGCGATAGAGCGAGGTTTTGGATATCCCCGCACGCGCGGCGACCTCGTCCATCGTCGACCCGGCGAAGCCGCGCTCCAGAAACACCGCGCGGGCGACGGCCAGTAGTTCGGTGCCGGACTTCCCCGGCGGCCGGCCGCGGCGTCCACCTGCAGAGCTCATGCGCCCCACTTTAGTACTTGACAGTACTAAGATCCCAACCTAAATTTAATACCGCATCGTACTTAAGGAGTTCGCCATGGTAGTCGCAGGTATCGCCGTCGCGGCGGTCGTCTCGTTCGTCATCAGTGCGGTGTTGTACGCGACGCCCCCGGTCGCGGCGCTGGTGTCGCGGACGAGCACCCCGCGCCCCGGCATCAGCCTGCCGGTGCAGATGGCGTTCGTGGTCCTGCGTGGTCTGCTGGCGGCGGCGGTGCTCGCGATTCTGCTGATCATCGGCGATCGGCATGGCGTCGGAGCCGGAGCGGCGCTGGGCGCGATCGTGGCGATCCTGCCGGTGACCATCCTCGCCGGGGCGATCGTGCACGAGAACGTGCCGATCCCGACCGCCCTGGTGCACATGACCGACTGGGTCCTCAAACTGGTCGTCAGCGGTGTCGTCCTCGGACTGTTCCTCTGATCCTTCGACAGGAGACCTCCCATGGCTACTGGACCCCTCGACGTCACCTTCACCGCCGTCCTCGGAAAAGTCCGCGAAGGCGACACCTGGACGTGCGTGCAACTTCCCGACTCCGCCACGATCTTCGGCACCCGAGGCCTGGTCAAGGTAAAAGGAACCGTGGACGGCGTCCCCTTCACCTCCTCCTTCATGGCCCTCGGCGACGGCACCCACAAGCTCCCCGTCGCCGCCGCGATCCGCCGCCGCATCGGCAAAACCGACGGCGACGAAGTGACCATCCACCTGACCGAACGCCTGAACTGACCCCAACGCCTCTCGGCACGCCGTCGTGGTCCGCCGGGAGTTCGACCCCGCACCACTTCCGCGTTCCCGCACCCGTTTCCGCGCGCCGAAGCGGAAGAGCGGCCGCAGTCTCGCTACGCCGATGACCACCATGCTTGTTCGCGAGCCGCGTTGCATCGGCGACCTTCCTTATGTCGGCGGGGTGCTGAACTGTTCGGCGACACTCGTGCTCGGCGTGATTGAAGCGGCAGCAGATTCCGTGGTGACGCTGCTCTACTGTGGCCGTCAGCCGTCAGCCGTCAGCCGTCAGCCGTCAGCCGTCAGCCGTCAGCCGTCAGCCGTCAGCCGTCAGCCGTCAGCCGTCAGCCGCGGCGCGCCGACGGCGACGCGCCGCAGCCTCGCTGGACAGGTGATCACCAGGTAGTCCTGGCGGCCTCGTGCGAGGTCGACAACACCATGACCTGGTGATCACCTGTCCAGAAGTAATTGCGAGTCGGCGTCGGTGGTCGGATGCGGTGCATAGGATCGGTGATCGTGACCAGCGCTGGATCCGCACGCTCTGCCTTGATCGGAAGCCGCAAGTTCGACGACCGCAACGGGGTGCCCGTGACGGTCGAAGTCGATCAACCCGTCTACGACGACGCCAACGGTTGCTGGCGTTGCGTCTGGCGGATCGGTGGACTGGGTCGCGGCATCGAACCGTTCGACGGCTTCGGCCTGGGCGAGGACTCGATGGAAGCCCTGATGTACGCGCTGTGGGGCGTGGAGGCGGTCCTGAGCGCCCCCCGCAACGACCCACCGGTGACTCGCCACGGCACCACCGACTTGGGCCTGCCGCGCAACTCGACACCTCCCCTGTCCGACGAATATCGCAACCTGTTCGAGGGCATGCTCCCTCCGCACGAGTAGTACGGGTCCGAGTCTCCGGCAACCAACAAGCCGACCCCACCGCGCAGGCGACCCTTCTGACTTCCCGCACCACTTCTGCGCTCCCGCACGTGCTGTGCCAGGCCAGAACAGGTGCGGGAGCGCGGAAGTGGTGCGTCTGTTCTGCTGGCTCCGTGCAGCCGCTACCAGCGGGCGTCGAGTTCTGGGCCCGAGGCCGCCGTGGCGAGGAGGCCGTCGATGATGACGCGGAGTTTCCACGTGGCGCGGTCGGGACCGCCTGCGGTCAGGAAGGGGCCGAGGGCGTGGATCGTCGGGTACTCGTCGGCGGGTAGGGCGGCATAGACCGCGTCGAGATAAGCCCTGGTCTCCTCTTCCGAGCCCGAGCCCGAGCCCGAGCCCGAGATTGCACCGGGGTCGGAGTTAACGCCTGCGCGCGAGTCGGAGCCCTTGTCGGACAGGAGGCCGGGGTTTGAGGCTAGGCCGGAGAGCGAGTCCGCGCCGGAACTCGGGCGGGAGCTGTTGTCGGACTCGGAGCCGGAGTCCGGGGCTGGTTTTGCGTCGAGGCCCGAGCCCGAGCCTCCTCCCGCACGGAACCCTGACTCCAGCGCAGCGGAGGCTATGTATTGGGCGAGGAGGTCTACCGCCCAGGCGCAGGCGGGGTCGGGGAGGGCTTGGCGGAGTAGGCGGAGCATTTCTTCGATGAGGCGGAGGAAGTGGGGGCCGGTGGGGGCTTCGGTGAAGCCGAGGGCGGCGAGGTCGCGGTGGGTGGCGAGGGCGGCGATGGTGCGTTGGACGAGGAGTTCGAGGCGGGCGCGCCAATCGCCGTCGGCTTCGGTGGGGAGTTCGACGGCGGCTACGGCCAGGTCGTGGGCGAGCAGCATCAGTTCCCGTCGGTCGTGCACGTAGACGTAGAGGGAGGCCGATCCGGTGTCGAGGGCTTGCGCGACCCGGCGCATGCTCACGGCGTCGCAACCCGATTCGTCGATGAGCGTGAGGGTGGCCCGTACGACCGCGTCGAGGCTGAGCGGCGCCTTGGCGGGGCTGGTGCGCGGGTTGGGGCGGGGCATGCGCGAATCCTAGCTTGACAAACAGTGCTCGCGGCGACCATCGTTCTGAGCGATCAGTGATCGTTGCGATCACTGATCGTCACCAGGAGGTTGAACATGAGCAATGTGGTCGTGTTCGGAGCGGCGGGCCGGGCGGGACAACACATCGTGACGGAGGCGCTCAGCGCCGGGCACACGGTGACCGCCGCGGTGCGCAGTCCGGCGACGCTGTCGGGACCGTTCCGGGTGGTGCGCGCCGACGTCCGCGATCCGGACAGTGTGCGGGCTGCGGTGGCGGGCCACGACGTCGTGGTCAGCGCGATCGGGCCGTCCGGCTGGCACGCCGACGGCTTGTATTCCGCGGGCGCCCGCGCCTTGGTGTCTGCGATGCGCGAGACGGACGTGCACCGCCTCATCGCCATCACCTCCAGCGGTGTCCGCCGTGACGATCCGAACCACCCGCTCTGGTATCGCCTCGTGGCGAAAACCTTGATGCGCGAGCTCTACGGCGACATGCGCCTGATGGAAACGATCATCCGGGACAGCGGACTCGACTGGACTTTCGTGCGCCCCGCCCGTCTCACCGATGATCCGCCGACCGGCACCTGCCGCGTCCAGGACGGCGAAAACCCCAGCGGCGGTTGGCAACTCTCGCTTACCGACCTGGCCCGGTTCATCGCCGCCGAACTGGACGCACCGCAGTGGATTCGCCGAACCCCCACTCTCGCACAGTGATCGGCGCTAATCGTCCAGCGCGTGCCTGCCGGTGAGCGGCCCCCACACCCCGACCAGGGTGACCATCGCGAGCAGGGCCACGGTGATCACCGAGAAGACCAGTCCCGGCCCGCCCGGACGGTCGAGCAGCGGCAGCAGCAGAAATGGCAGCAGTGCCGTACTGACCTTGGACAGGGAGTAGGTCGCGCCGGACGCGGTGCCGCGCACCGCGGTGGGGAAGGATTCGGGCAGGTAGGCGTGGATGGCGTCGGAGAAGACGTTGCTGGTGATGGTGAACAGCGCGCCGGAGAGCAGAATCAGCGGCACGCTGGTGGCGAAACCGAAGACCAGCCCGAACACCGCCATCAGGGTGGCGGTGCCCATCACCAGATGTTTTCGTTCGAATCGCTCCATCAACGGGATGGCGAGCAGTGAACCCAGCGGATAGCCGAGATAGGTGATGGCCAGATAGCTCAGCGAGGTCACCACCTCGAATCCCTTGCGGTCCAACACGAGTACGGCCAGCGTGCCGAAACCGTAGTACCCGAAGACCTGCAGGATCATCACCGCGGAGAACAACGTGGTGCGCGCGCGATACGGCGGCCGCAGGATCGCGCCGAAGGGCAGCGCGCCTTCCTTCTGCTCTTGCCGGGCCAGCCAGCGCGGCGATTCGGGCATGTTCCGGCGCGCGACGACCACCACCGCGGCGCCGAGCCCGCCGATCACGAACAGCCAGCGCCAACCGTCGACCCCGAAGGGCTGCAACGGAACCAGCCATTTGGCGAGGAATCCGACGGTGGGCACGGCGCAGAAGCCGATGGTGTAGGCCGTGGCGATCATGCGGCCACGCACCTGTGGCGGAACGACTTCGGACAAATAGGTATCGGAGACCGTCATCTCCGCGCCGATGCCGAGCCCGGCCAGGAACCGGGTCGCCATCAGGAAGGTGATGTTCGGGCTGAACGCGCCGAGCAGGGTGAAGCCGGAATACAGCGCGATGTTGACCATGAACATCCGGCGCCGGCCGAACACATCGGACAACCGGCCGATCACCAGCGCGCCCAGGAACTGTCCCGCGAACGCCGACCCGACGATGCCGCTGAGCTGGAAGGTGGACAGGTGCAGTTCTTGCTTCAGTACGCCGGTGATGGTCCCCGCGAGGAACAGCTCGTAGAGGTCGAAGAACAACCCCGCACCGACGAGGACAACCAGTTTGCGATGGATGGGACGAACCGGCAGTTCGTCGAGACGCAGCCGCTCGCGCCCGACATCGGAAGCAGTTGTCATGCCGCCATACTCCTGATCAACCCCCCTTGCGGCAACTAATCCGCGTCATATCCGGTTTTTGTGCCGTTTGTACTCCGACAGTGGGTGCACAACAGCGGATTCCGTTGCCCGCCACGGCGGCCTGATGGTTGACTTGCCGTGCGCCGGGCCGTCCCGGCCACGTCGCAGCAACCCGAGGTCAAGGAGGCCACGGACATGCCCACTCATGAAGGAAGCTGGCCGCAGGGAACGCCGTGCTGGGTCGACAGCCAGGTCGACGACACGGCAGCCGCCCGCGAATTCTATGGCGATCTGTTCGGTTGGGAGGTCTTGGACAGCCCGCCGGACGCGGGCGGATATCTGATGGCGCTACGTCACGGCAAGCCCGCCGCGGGTATCGGACCCAAGCCGGAGGGCATGGCGATGCCCTCGGTGTGGACCACCTACTTCGCCGCGGACAACGCCGACGAGATCGCCGAGAAGGTCAGCACGGCAGGCGGTTCGGTGATCATGCCGCCCTTCGATGTGCTCGATGTCGGCCGGATGTTCGTGGCCGCCGATCCGGTGGGTGCGATCTTCGGCGTGTGGGAAGCCAAGGCGCACACCGGCGCCGGGATCTCCAACGAGGACGGTGCCTACTGCTGGAACGAACTGCACACCGACCGGTACAAGCAGTCGCAGGAGTTCTACGCGGCCGTATTCGGTTGGCACTACACCGAAATCGGCGACGGCAACAACTTCGTCTACTCCACCTTCGGCCTGTCGCCGGAGGGTGATCCGGTCGGTGGGGTCAACGACGCCGGCAAGACGCCCGGTGACGCTCCGTCGTTCTGGCTGACCTGGTTCCAGGTCGACAACACCGACGCGACCATGGCCAAGGCGACCGAGTTGGGCGCCACGGTTCTGATGGGACCCGATGACAGCCAGTTCGGGCGGATGAGTGTGCTGCAGGGTCCGCAGGGCGAGGCGTTCGGTGTCATCGATCCCACGACGACGACGGGTGCACCGCCGACGGGCGCTTAGCGCCGCCGGAGTCCGGTCGCCGCGGCCGCGGTGATTTCCGCGGCCGTGGCGACCTGCGCCAGTTCGACATCATCGGGTGCGGCGGCGGCCCGCTCCGCCGCGCGTACCGCTCGCTCGGCTTCTAGTACGCCGAGGAGGCTGTCGGTGGCCTGCTCGGCGGCGAGGATGGCAGTGTAGGCGGCCTTGGCGGCGTCCGCCGCGGCGCGGGCCGCTTCGACGGTGGTCGTCGCGGTGTCACTGTGCAGGCCGGGTTGTGCTTTCGGCGCCGCCGCGGCCCCGCCGGGGCGGACCGCTCGTTCCCGGGCCTGAGCACTGTCGATTCGTTGCTGCGCCTGCTCGATCAGGGCTTTGCGGGTGGCGGGCGAGGTTGTGCCCCGGTCGGCCCGGTCCTGGGCGAGCGCGACACCGGCTCCGGGCAGGAGCAGCGCGACACCGATGACCGTGGCGACAATCCGGGCGCGAACACAACGCATTGCGGGCTCCATCCATCGAAGAAGACCAGGCAGTCCGCTAAACCGTACTGTCCCCTCGCCTGATTTGCGGAGATCTCGGACGGGCGTGCCGGAAACGGCCGTTACCGCGGGTGCCGCGGGACCAGGCCGTGCTGATAGGCGTAGACGACCGCGTGGATGCGATCACGCACGCCGAGCTTGGCCAGCACCCGTGAGACGTGCGTCTTGACCGTCTCGTCGCCGACCCCGAGCGTGCTCGCGATCTCGGCGTTGCTGCGCGCGTCGGCGAGCAACAGCAGCACCTCCAGCTCGCGCGCGGTCAGCTGCGCCACCTCCGGCGGGGTCTGCGGGGGAGCGATGCTGTGCGCGAACCGGGCGACCAGGCGCTTGGTCATCGAGGGATCGATCAGCGCGTCGCCGCGGGCGGCGATGCGGATGGCCGCGAGGAGTTCTTCCGGTGCCAGGCTCTTCAGCAGAAATCCACTCGCGCCCGCCTGTAGCGCCCGGTAGAGGTTGGTGTCGCTGTCGTAGGTGGTGAGCACCAAGACGTAGGTGCCGCCCGCCGCCACGATGGCCTCGGTCGCGGCGAGGCCGTCCAGCTTGGGCATTCGGACATCGAGGATCGCGACATCCGGTCGCAGCCGGGCGGTTTCGGCGATGGCGGCGCGGCCGTCGCTCACCTCGGCGACGCAGTCGAGGTCGTCCTGGCTGTCGACCACGGCGCGCAGGCCCGAGCGGAACATGCTGTGGTCGTCGGCGATCAACACGCGGATCTGGTTGTTCACGATCCTCCGATCGCCACGGAAACCTCGGTGTGCCAGTGTGTTCCGGTCTGGTCCGGGCCGTACTCCAGCTTGCCGTCGAAAAGCTCCGCGCGCCTGCGCATGCCACCGAGGCCGCGGGGCACCGCGTTGCCGGAGATCGTGGGCGGGTGCGGCATCGGGTTGCTCGCCCGGATGGTGACGCGCTTGGGACGGTAGGCCACCTCCAGTCGCGCATGCGCGCCGTCGCCGTGGCGCAGCGCGTTGGTCAGCATCTCCTGCACGATGCGATAAAGCGTGATGTCGAGCGAATCCGGTAGTGCGACAACAGGGCCGGTCACGCTCACCGCGACAGTCAGCCCGGCGGCGCGGACGTGCTCGACGAGCCGGTCGACATCGGCCAGCCCCGGTTGCCGCTGGCCGTCGTCGTCGTGGCCGTGCAGCAGATCCAGTTGACGGCGCAGGTCCTCCATCGCCGCGCGGCTGCTCGACTCCACCGCCGTCAGCGAGCGGGTGGCGGCCGTATTCGCGGTGCCCGCCAACGCCATTCGGGCCGCGCCCGCGTGGATGCCGATGGCGCTGACGTGGTGCGAGATCACGTCGTGCAGATCACGCGCGATGGCGGCGCGTTCCTCGGTCACCACCCGTTCCAGCGCGACTTGATGTTCCTGCTGACGTAGTTTCGCGCGCTGCTCCAGATCGGCGATATACGCGCCGCGCGCAGCCGTGTAGCGGCCGACCAGCCAGGGCACGCACCCGGCCGACGTGGTTCCGGCGAGTAGCAGGAGCCAGTCGACGGAAGCGCCGCCGCGCGCCAGCAGCCGCGCCACAGTGACGCCCGCACACAGGGTGAGCATGGTGAGCACCGATTTCGAACCGGCAAGCCAGGCGCCCGCCCGGTACCCGGCGACCAGGAAGCCGACATCGGCGAAGCGCGGTCCGAACCCGTGATGGATCAGCAGCAGTGTGGCGAGCAACCGCACCACGACGTGGACCAGCGCGACCACCCCCGCCGTGCGCGGCGGCGCGGCCAGGGCGAGGTCGGCCGCGACGATGCAGGTCACCGCGGCGGCGGTCTGCCACGGGGCGACCGCGAACACGCCGCCGAACCCGAGCACCGTCGCGTCGACCACCGCGGCCGCCACGGCGACGATGACCGATTGGCGGGCGAGTGACCTGCTCACATCCAACAGTTCGCCACCGCCTTCGTGTTGATCCAGCGTCCGATCGTAGCCAGGCGCATCGTCGTGCCTACGCAACTGTGCCCGCGGAACGGCCACGTCGCGTCCCCCGCGGGAGGGATCTCGTCTCCCTCGGCGGCGCGATGTTTGCGCAGGCCAGCGACCGTATCGTCGAAAAGCGACAGCAGACGGTGAAGGAGATCTGATGATCGAGCGTCGAGTGCGGCCGAGGGCCGGCGAGGTGGTGTCGTGAATTCTGTGGAGTTGCTCAGCTATGCCATTCCGGCATTCGCGATATTGATGGCGGTGGAGTGGCTCGCGTATCGCCGCGACCCCGACCGCGCCGAGCACGCCGGGGCCGGCCGGGACACCGTGTCCAACGTGGCGACGTTCACGCTCGGCAGGCTGGTGAAGCCGCTGATGCAGTACGTGCTGCCGTTCTCGGCCGTGGTCGGCGCGGCCGCGATCACGCCGCTGCACCTGTCCCCGAAGTCCTGGTGGGTCTGGGTGCTCGGCCTGGTGGTCACCGATTTCTGCTACTACTGGGCGCACCGTGCCGATCACCGGGTCCGGATCATGTGGACCGCGCACAGCGTGCACCACTCCAGCGAGTACTTCAATCTCTCCACGGCGATCCGCCTGCCGTGGCTGCATCCGGTGGCGACCCTGTTGCGCGGATTGGCTTGGGTGCCGGCGGCATTGCTCGGTTTCCCGGCCTGGATGATCTTCGTGCTGCAGAGCATCGGCCTGCTCTACCAGTTCCCGATCCACACCCAGCGCATCAAGACCCTGCCGCGCCCGATCGAGTTCTTGTTCAACACCCCCGCGCACCACCGCGTCCATCACGGCTCCAACCAGCCGTATATCGACAAGAACTACGGCGGCATCCTCATCATCTGGGACCGCATGTTCGGCAGTTTCGCCGCCGAGTCCGAGCCGATCCGCTACGGGCTCACCAAGAACATCGGCACCGACAATCCGCTGAAGGTCAACTACCACGAGCTGGCCGGCCTGGTCCGCGATGTCCGCGGCGCTCGTACCTGGCGTGGCCGCCTCGGTTACATCTTCGGCCCGCCCGGCTGGACCGAGTTCCCCGCTGCCGCCGAACCCGTTGCGGCGCAACCGGAGAAGTCGATCCAGTTGGCCTGACCGTGGGTCAGTGCTGGTCGAGGAAGAAGCGCACGGACGCGATATGCGGTGAGCCCGCGGTGAAGTCGACGAACACGACACCGCGGGCCTCGCCGATCCGGACACTCGCGCTGACGGTACGGCCCGCCGCGATCAGCTTGCTCCACCGCATGTTTCGCGCCCGGTTCGTGAACTCCTCGAGCGAAACCGGTGTGCCCGCGGGTAATTCGACGACGGCGTAATGGCCGAGCAGGCCGCGGACGCGGGCGATATCGGTGCTGCCCGCGGCGGCGAAAAGGCGTGCCGCCGTGCGCTTGCCCGCGGTGCCGACGCCGCCGAGCGCCCGCATCATGCCGAGCGCTCCGGTGACGCCCTGGTTGGTGATCAGTTGCGGACCGAGTCGCAGCCCGGCGCCCACGCCGCGCGGCCCGGTACGCAGGAGTTGCATGATCATCGGGCCGAGTTCCCAGTGCGCGGCGAGGTGCGCGATCTTCCACTCGCCGTGCTGCTCGGTGAGCTGGTAGCGCAGGTGCATCGGCACCGACACCCGAGCGCCGGTCGCCATCGTGGTCTGGATGGTCAGATCGCGGACCACCGTCGGCGGCCGCACGATATCGCGATCGACAAGGAAGGCAATGGAATTCGGACCGATGAAGGTGTCGTAGAACCGTTCGATGGCGGGCCCGCCGACATGCGGACTCGACCCGACCGGATCGTTGACCACCGCATCGTCCGCGAAAAGCGCGACCCAGCCGGACTTGTCGTGCGCGGCCACCGCGCGCGGTGACGCCTGCACGGCTGTCAACAGCTCCGCGGCCGCGGGTTCGAACGGCATGGCAGTTCCTCCGATGTCGGCATTGACTCGACCCATGGTAGAACAAGTTCCAATTCTGGCGGCCGGTTCCGGTCGGCGGTCGAATCGCGTTCAGCCGACGCCGGAGTTCTGGCCCGCGACCGCGGTGCCCTCACTCCGGGAGGCCGAGCGCATCGGTCATGGCGCAATTGTTCTTCGCTGCTCGAAAGTCTGGGATCAACGATGCATGAACGTTGCAATGCGGCAGGACCTCGTTAGAGTCGAGGCATGGGCATCGAGTGTTCGACCGTTGTCGCGGCACCCCGCGCCGAAGTCTTCGCGTGGCATGCCCGACCAGGTGCGTTCGCCAGGCTGGCACCGCCGTGGCAGCCGGCTTCGGTGCTGACCGAGGCCGATTCGCTGGCGAGCGGCCGGGCCGTGCTCGGCTTGCCGGGCGGATTGCGCTGGGTGGCCCAGCACGACCCGGACGGCTACGACCCACCGCAGCGGTTCATCGACCGGATCGCCGTCGCCGGGATCGCGTCCTGGCCGGCGGGCCTGCTGCTGCGCTGGCAGCACACGCACGATTTCGAGGTCGTCGACGAGACGCATACCAGGGTGGTGGACCGCGTCGCGACACCCGTCCCGGCCTTCGTGCTGCGGCCGATGTTCGACTACCGCTACCGGCAGCTGACCGACGACCTGGTCGCGCACGCCGAAGCGACGCGCGCGGGATTCACGGCTCGGACGATCGCGGTAACCGGCGCCTCCGGCCTGGTCGGTACGGCCCTCACCGCCTTCCTGTCCACCGGCGGCCACACCGTGGTGCGCCTGGTCCGGCACCCGCCCGGGACAGGTGAAAGGCAATGGGACCCGGACGATCCCGCGCCGGATCTGCTCGACGGCGTGGACGCGGTGATCCATCTGGCGGGCGCCTCGATCGCGGGCCGGTTCACCGACGAGCACAAGAAGGCCATCGTCGAAAGCCGCATCGGGCCGACCGAGCGGCTGGCGGCACTGGCGGCTCGGGCGGGCATCCCGGCCTTCGTCAGCGCCTCCGCGATCGGCTACTACGGCTACGACCGCGGGGACGAGCGGTTGACCGAAACCGCTTCGCGCGGTGGTGGTTTCCTCGCCGACGTGGTCGAGAACTGGGAGGCGGCCACCCGCGCCGCGGCCGACGGCGGTGTCCGCGTCGTCACCGTGCGTACCGGGATCGTGCAGTCGCCGCGCGGCGGTACGCTGCGGCTGCTGCGACCCTTGTTCGCGACCGGTCTCGGCGGCCGGATCGGCGACGGTGAACAGTGGTTGTCCTGGATCGGCCTCGACGACCTGGTGGACATCTACCATCGTGCCCTCTGGGACGACACCTTGTCCGGGCCGGTGAATGCCGTTGCGCCACAGCCGGTGCGCAACAGTGAGTACACCCACGTGCTGGCGGCGGTGCTGCACCGGCCCGCGTTGCTCCCGGTACCCGAGTTCGGTCCGGCGCTGCTGCTCGGTGAGCAGGGTGCGCGCGAACTGGCCGCCGCGAGTCAGCGCGTGCTGCCCGCCGCGCTGGAGCGGGCCGGACATCGTTTCCGCACACCGGATCTCGGGACCACGCTGCGACATCTGCTCGGCCGTACCTGAGTTCGACCGCGGGTCACACCGCGGCGTCGCGGGTCAGCAAGATCTGGTGTACATCGAGGTAGCCGCAGCGGAATCCGGCCTCGGCATGCGCCAGATACAGCCGCCACATCCGCCGGAAGACCGGATCGAAGCCCAATTCGGCGACCCGTTCGGTGCGGGCGTTGAACCGCTGCTGCCACAGTCGCAGTGTGTGCGCGTAATGCTCGCCCATCGAGAGTTGTTCGCGCACAATCAGTGTGGTGCGGCGAGCGGCGACGTCGGCGAGCAGCCGGGTGGACGGCAGGAAGCCGCCGGGAAAGATGTACTTCTGCACCCAGGTGTAGGTGTGGCGGGTGGCGCGCATGCGGTGGTGCGGCATGGTGATCGCCTGGATCACCGCGCGTCCGTCCGGTGCGAGCACCCGGTCGATGGCCTCGAAGAAGGTCTCCAGGTATTCGTAGCCGACGGCCTCGATCATCTCCACCGACACGACCGCGTCGTATTCGCCGCGCACCCGGCGGTAGTCGAGCAGATCGACGGCGACGCGCTCGGCGAGCCCCGCGGCCGCGATCCGGTCCAGCGCGAGCGCGCGCTGCTCGGTCGAGAGGGTCACCGAGCGCACCGACGCCCCGCGAGCGGCCGCGCGCAGCGCCAATTCGCCCCAGCCGGTGCCGATTTCGAGCAACCGGGTGCCCGGCCCGACGCCGGCGCAATCGAGGATCCGATCGATCTTGGCGCGCTGGGCGGCGGCGAGGTCGGCCCAGCGCGGCGGCGGCGCGGTGGCCGGGAACAGCGCGCTGGAGTAGGTCAGGGTCTCGTCGAGGAACAGCTCGAAGAGATTGTTCGACAGGTCGTAGTGCCTGGCGATGTTGCCGCGGGTGTTCGACTCGCTGTTGCGTTCGGTGGCCGGCTGTCTGGCCACGTAGAAGCGGCGCAACGCGCGCAGTGGCGCCGGGACGAGGGTGTCGATATGCGCGGCGAACACCGCCAGCGTCGCGGCCGGATCGGGCGCGGACCAGTCGCCGGCCATATAGGCCTCGCCGAAACCGATCAGGCCGCCGACGCCGAGCCGCGTGGCGAAATCGCCGGGGCGGTGCAAGACGAGCCGGGGCGCGTCCGCACCGCCTCCGCCAAGCGTGCTCCCGTCCGGATATTCGACCAGCAGCGGAAGCGCGCGTACGGCGCGCCGGAACAGCTTGTCCGCCACCGCCGCGGCGAGCGTGGCGCGGATGCCGGCGGGCACGCGCTCGATATCGGGCCATGTGGTCGCGGGGAGTGGCGCGACATGGGATCGGATGCTCACCGCGAATACTCCTCGAGGTGCTCGGCGGGTCGGGGGACGAGCGGCAGGCCGCGTGTCCGGAGCTGGACGGCGTACCTGCGAATGCGCACCGAGACCACAAGTGCGGCAAAGGGTATTGCCACTGTCGCGCGCAGGATGGTACGGACGGTGGCCGAATGGCAACGGCCGGTCATCGAGGCGGCGAAGATCGGCCGGTTACCGGCAGCTGAATTCGTGACGCCGCGGGACACGGCGAACACGGTGGACCCGGATGCGGACGACCTTCCTGTTGCCCGCACCGCAGGGTGACCCGAGCCCCCGCCGAGCCATTCGACGGTGCACAGAACGAACCAAGTGGACCCTGGGAATGTGTCGCATCCAGGATGGATTGCCCGCAGTTGTCCAACGGTCGCTATGGCAAACTGCTCTGCATCGAATATGCATCGTTTTCGAGGGTGACCCCTACAAGACTCAGTGCGGTAGCCGACATGGCACGCGCGTCGGCGGGCGCGGGTGCACGCGGATGGATTTCGCCTCGGAGTGCGGGACGGATGGGTGGCGAATTCGGCGGGCGCGTCGTCCGGTCACCCAGCCGTTCGCCGGCGCGGCACGCGCGCAGTCGGTGGGTTGCGGGTGCACGCGGAAGGATTGCGCCTCGGAACGCGCGGCGGATGGGTGGCGAGTTCGGCGCGGGCGGCGTCCGGTCAGCCCAGTTGTTCGATGGCATCGAGCGGGCTCGCGACGCGGTGCGCGGAGTCTGGCGGAATCGCGGCATCTCAGCCTCGGGCAGTCGACGAAGACCTGGGTGGCGTCAGGTCGGTCCAACGGTTCGGCGGTAGTTCACGTTCGCGGTCGGCAGGGTGTGCGCGGAAGGCTTCGCTTCGGAGTGCGGGACGGACGGGTGGCGAGTTCGGCGGGCGGCGTCCGGTCGGCCCAGTTGCTCGATGGCATCGAGCAGGCTCGCGACGTGATGCGTGGAGTTGGGCAAAATCACGGCATCCCAGCCAGGGCCGCCGACGACGACCCTGGCGGCGTCCGGTCGGCTCAGCTGTTCGACGGCGTGGCACGCGCGCGGTCGGGGCGGATGAGCCGGCCAGTCAGCTCAGCTGGTCGACGGCGTCTTGCAGGCTCGCGACGCGGTGGGCGGAGTCGGGCAGGATCACGGCATCCCAGCCGGGGCCGCCGACGAAGACCCGGGCGCCGGCCTCGTGGCACGCGCGGATGGCCGAGGTCAGGGCGGTCGATTCCTGCTGGGACCAGAGCACTACCGCGGCGGGGCGGGTGTGCCTGGCCAGGCTGTCGGCCAGTGCGCCGGTGGGTACGTCCGCGCCGAGCATGTGGGCGCCGATATCTTGTTCGGCCAGTGCCGCCCGCAGCACCTCGAGCGGGAGCGCGTGCGTTTCCCCGCTGGTGCAGGCCAGCACCACCGGTGTCGTGGCGGGTGCGACCGGTGGCGGGTTGGTGCGGTGCAGCACCGAGGTGATGCACCAGGAAAGCAGGTGCTCGACATCGATGCAGCGCTCGCCCGCGCCCTGCCGGTCGACGATGTCGGCGAAAGCGGGGCGGCACAAGCGATCCCAGGTATCGGCGACGCCGTAGGCGCGGAAGTGGGCCTCGAGGTGATCCGATACCGCGCGGGTTTCGAGCATGAAGGCCGCGGCGAGCAACGGATACCGATCGCCCAGTCGCGGGGCCGGTCCGCGCACCGCCGCAGCTGCACCCGCCGGGGTCGCGCCGTCCTGGATGAGCGTCAGCATGCGGCCGAGCTGAGCGATATCGGCTTCGGTGTAGAGGCGGTGCTTGCCCGGCCGATGTTGCGGCGGGCCGATGTTGTAGCGCCGGTTCCAGCTCCGCAAAGTCGCCGTCGGGATGCCGAGTCGCTCGGCTACCGCGCGGACCGTGTAGCCGGCCGCGTCGGAAGCGTGAGCAGAACCGGCGGTCATCGCCTCATTCTGCCTCCCCCGCCGCGCCCGATTCACCACGCCCGGCCGCCGCGCCGTCGCGCGGAGTGTTCGGCGGCCCGCCCACCGTGCTCAACGCGCTACGGCGGCGACGGTCGCCACCCATCGCAGTCCCAGTTCGCCGCCACCGCGACGGCCTCCCGCCCTGCACCCGCCCAACGTAGCCAAGGGCGTAGCGCCGGGCAGCTGAGCGAAGACCTGAGCAGCGCGGTCCAGCTCTGGCGGATCGATGCTGGATGCGTCGCCTGCCAGTAATCTGCGCCGCGGAAGTTGCAGTCCATGTTCTGGGTGGGGATTCCGGCGTGGTCGTCTGGACCAAGCGACAGATAGGTCGAGGGCTCACAGAGAATTCATACGGTTCACAGGGGCTGCAGGCCTTGTGAACCGAATGGAAAGTCTGTGAGCCTCCGCCTCGCAGGGCCGGCCATGGGCCCGCCCGCCGGGTGGGATCATCCGGCCAGCTGCACGGTTCGAGCATGAGGGCGGGCGCTCGGGACCGCGGCGCCGTCGCTGGCCGTCGGCCCCGGGCGCGGCAGCCAACCGTCGCGACCTCTCGCGGTGCCGGCGGCTGCGGCTCGTCCCCGGCGGGATACGGGGATATTGAATCGGTTTTGCATCGTTATGCGATAGGATGGCAGATATCGTCGATAACCGAGGAGTTCGTGTGACATCTCGAAGTAAGCGGCATTCTGCACGTCTTTTCCTGGTTCTGGCCGGATTCGCGGCCGCGGTTCTGCCGATGGCCAGTGCGCAGGCCGCGCCGGTCGCCGGTCCGGCGCCGGTGCCGTCGCTGGACCTGAATCGGTACCTCGGTACCTGGCAGCAACTCGCCGCGGTCCCGCAGTACTTCAACCTCGCCTGCGCTCGCGACACCAAGGCGAACTACTCGCTCGACGCGCAAGGCAATGTCGCGGTGCGCAACACCTGCACCACCTGGACGAACGCGAACAACGAAATCGCGGGCACCGCGACAGTCAACGACCGCGCCACCAATGCGCAACTGCACGTGAGCTTTCCGGGCGTGCCCACCCAGGATCGGCTCGACGGACCCACCAACTACATCGTCACGGCGCTCGCCCCGGACTACTCCTGGGCGGTGGTCACCGACCCGAGCCGGCTGTCCGGCTTCGTACTCGCGCGCGACACCCGGCTCGATGCTGCGTCCTGGTCCAGCGTGCGCGCGGGAATCGTTGCGGCAGGCCAGGATCCGTGTGTGTACCTGACCTCGCCGAGTACCGGTGGCTTCACCGGGATCGTTCCGCTCTGCACAGTGTGACCTCCGGTCCGGCGCTCGTGAGGGTCGCGTCGAGGGTCGCAGGCCTGAGCCGCCCGTCGCGCCGCGGCGCCACCCTTCCGGGCGCCGGACCGCATTCGTTTCAGCACTCGAAGAGGAGCAGATGACCGTCACCATCGCTTTGTTCACGCGCGACCTGCGGGTGCGCGACAACCCGGTGCTCACCGCCGCGCATCGCGAGGGCGCCTCGGTGGTACCGCTTTTCGTGATCGACGAGGCGATCGCCGGTGGTCGGTTCGCGGCGCCGAACCGGGCGCGTTTCCTGGCCGCCGCGCTCGGCGAACTGGACGCCGAGTTGCGGGCGATCGGCGGCAAGCTGGTGGTGCGGCGCGGCGACGTCGTCGAACAGGTGGCCGCGGTGGCCGAAGAAGTGCATGCCGACAGCGTGCATATCGCCGCCGACGTCAGCGGTTACAGCCGCCGGCGGGAACAGGCGCTGCGGGATCGCTTGGCACAGCGCAGTTGTCTGCTGCACAGCCACGCCGCCTCGATCACCGCGGCCGATCCGGAGGTGCTCGTCCCGTCCACCGGCCGCGACCACTTCGCCGTCTTCACACCGTATTTCCGCCGCTGGACCGAGGCGCACCAGCGCACACCGCTCGGCAAGCCGCGCGAACTCACCATGCCGCCGGTACGCAGCGATCCACTGCCCGAACCCGAAGAACTCTGCGCGGGCGACACCTCCCCGCAGCTCGCCGTCGGTGGCGAGACGACGGGGCGAAAGATCGTGCGGGACTGGCTGTCCGGCCCGATCGAGAATTACGAGGAGCGCAACGACGACCTCGCCGCCGATGCCACCTCCCGGCTCTCGCCGTATCTGCATTTCGGTTGCGTCTCGCCGGTCGAGCTGGTGCACCGGGTCGATATGTCCACCCCGGGCGGCCATGCTTTCGCCAGGCAGCTGTCCTGGCGCGACTTCCATCACCAATTGCTCGCGGCCAGGCCGGATATCGCGTGGTCGGACTATCGGCCCCGCCCGGGCGAGTGGCGTGATGATCCGCAGGCCGCCGCGGCGTGGCGGGACGGCCGCACCGGGTTCCCGATCGTCGACGCCCCCATGCGCCAGTTGCAGGCCGAAGGCTGGATGCCCGGCCGGGCCAGGCTCATCACCGCCAGTTTTCTGGCCAAATCGCTGCGCATCGACTGGCGCGTCGGCGCCGCGCATTTCCTGCACTGGCTGGTGGACGCGGATCTGGCGAACAACCAGCTCAACTGGCAGTGGGTCGCCGGTACCGGCACCGACACCAGGCCCAACCGCGTGCTCAATCCCCTCCGGCAGGCCAAGCGCTACGACGAGAACGGTGATTACGTCCGGCGTTGGCTGCCCGAACTCGCCCATCTCTCCGGTGCCGCGATCCACACGCCGTGGCGTGCGAACATCGATCCCGCGGACTATCCCGCGCCGATCATCGAATGTGTCGGCATGTAGCGCACCGATTCCGCGGCAGATGCGCCCGTACCCCTTCCTAATTCGCGACGCCGGGTCTTGAATTGGTACATCGAGGCTTGTTCGTCCCTGCGGAAAGGGGGCCTGTGATGATGGGTACCGTCGATATCGCGATCACCGTCGCCCGGATCTTCGACACGTTGCAGAAGGCGCTATTGCTGCTCATCCTGCGCTGATCCGCCGCCGCGCGGCCGACTGCTGCCAGACTGGTCCGATGGCGACCGTCGTGGCATTGCACGCACACCCGGATGACGAAACCCTGCTCACCGGAGGCACACTGGCGAAGCTGGCCGCGGCGGGGCACCGCACCGTGCTCGTCGTGGCGACCGACGGGCATATGGCCACGCTCGACGGACCCGCGCCGCGGCTGGCCGAATTGTCTGTCAGCGCAGCCGCATTGGGGGTCGCGCGGGTCGTGCACCTGGGCTACGCCGACAGCGGGCACGGCGCGGTGCTCTACGCGGACCCGGCGGACCGAACCCGTTTCGTCCGAGCCGATCCCGAGGAAGCCGCCGCGCGGTTGGCCGCGATTCTGCGCGACGAAGCGGCCGAGCTCCTGTTCAGCTACGACCGCAACGGCGGGTATGGCCACCGAGATCACGTGCGGGTCAGCGAGGTGGGTAGCCGGGCAGCGGAACTGGCAGGCGTGCGGGTACTGCAAGCCACCATGCCGCGCGAAAACGCGCTGCGCATAGCGCGTCTGCTCACCGCGCTCCGCATCCGGGCCAACCTCGCGCGGTTGGACGCAGGCTACAGTCCGGCCGCCGAGATCACCCACCGGATCGATGTGCGCGGCTTCGCGGGTCAACGCCAGACCGCGCTCGCGGCGCACCGCTCGGTACTCGCGGGTACGAGTGGCTTCGCCACCATCGCCAGGCTGCTGCTGCGAATGCCGACGTGGATGCTGGGCCGGATCATGCGGTGGGAGTGGTTCATCGAGGAGGGCGCGGTGCCGCAGAGCCCGCCGCTCGACGACGTGCTCGTCGCCGCTGAGCGGTGAAATCCGTTGTGCGTGAGACGATCTAGGCGGCCGACGGCCGACGCGGTAAGAACACGGTGAAGGTGGCTCCTTCCCCCGGCCTGCTGTCCAAGTTCACCCGTCCGCCGTGCGCGGCGACCAGTGCGTGCACGATCGACAAGCCGAGGCCGGTGCCCCCGCTCGCTCGCGTCCGCGAGGCGTCGGTGCGATAGAAGCGTTCGAACACCCGCGCGGCCGCCTCGGGGGAAAGCCCGGGCCCGGAATCGATTACGTCGAGACGCACCTCGTCGACGCAAGGCGTGAGCCGGACGACGACGGCGGCTGCGGGCGGGGTATGGGTCAGGGCGTTGCCGAGCAGATTGGCCAGCACCTGGCGCAGTCGCGGCTCGTCGCCCAGCACATCGAAGGTGCCCTCGCCCGGTTCGATCACCAGGCCGATCCGGCGCTGCGGTGTGCCCGGCGCGTGCTGGCGGGCGGCCATGGCCTGCGCGCTGTGCACCGCGTCGCCCGCGAGCGCGAGCAGATCCACCGGTTGGCACGCCAGCGGCCGCTTCTCGTCGAGCCGGGCCAGCAGGAGCAGATCCTCCACCAGCAGCCCCATCCGTTCGGCCTCCGATTCGATCCGGCCGACCACCATGGTGGCGTCCTTGCTCGCCCCCTGCCGATACAGCTCGGCGAAGCCACGAATGGTGGTCAGCGGTGTGCGCAGCTCATGGCTCGCGTCCGCAATGAAGCGGCGCATCCTGGCCTCGGAGCGCCGCGCCGCCTCCTCGGACGCCTCGGTGGCGGCGACGCCGTACTGGATCTGCGCCAGCATCTCGTTCAACGAGCGCGCCAGATGGTCGACCTCGGTGTCCACGTTCCGCACCGGGACCCGCCGGTGCAGGTCGCCGCCCGCGATCGCGGCGGCGGTGTCCTCCACCGCGCGCAGCGGCCGCAGACTGCGCTGGATCACCAGGTAGCCGAGCACGCCGAGTGCGACCAAAGCCGTTGTGCCGATGGCCAGTTCGAAGAAGATCAGTCGTGAAACCGTCTCCTGGTTGTCGGTCAGCGGCAAGGCGATGATGGTCGAGCCGTATTCGTTCGAAATGGACAGGACCCGCCAGCGCACCGACGACCCACCGGTCGATCCCACGGTGGCCGGTGAATCACCGAGCTGGGTCGGCAGCTCCGGCGCACCGGAATTGGTCCCGCCGCCATCGGGTTTCGTATAAAGCTGACCTCCGGCGCCCTTGCGCAACTCGAAGAACCGGCGCGGCTGATCGCCGATCGAGCGGGGCGCCGGCAGTTGTGCCGGCGCGTCGGCCGGAATCCATTGCACCGCACCCTGGTCGGAGAGCACCACCTTCATCGGCCGCGGCTCGGCCCAGGAATGCGCCGCGTCGAGCAACTGCTCGTCGGTGCGCTCGGTCAGCGAGCGGCTCAGCCCCGAGGTCACCGCCACCCCGGAGGCGAGCAACGCGGTGGTCGTCAGCAGCAGTACCGCGACTACCAAGCCGATCCGCAACGGTACGGCGGACAGCCGCCGGGCCAGGCGAGCGCGCAGCTTCACGAGTGCCGCACCGAGCGCTGCGCCCGCGTGCCCCACGCACGGATATCACCCATCATGGCCACCAGGATGACCACCGAAATCCAGCCAGAGCTGCGAGCCCGCTGAGTATCTGCTGTGTACTGCGGCCGGTCGGGTCGTCGGTCTCGACCTGCCTCGATCGCCGGGTCCCCGCGGGCGCTCCGCCCGTGCGAGACTCGCTCATGGCCTCTAGCAAGTCACCGCTTGTCCTGCTGCACGGCGTCACCACGTCGGCGCGAGTGTGGGACGAGGTCATCCCGCTGGTCACGCCCCACCACGAGGTCTTCGCGCTGACGGCGCTCGGGCACCGGGGTGGCCCGCCCGTGCGGCGGCGGCCCGCCACCGTCGCCGATCTCGTCGACGGCGCCGAGCGCATGCTGGACGAATTCGGGTTACACCGGCCGCACCTGGCCGGGAACTCCCTCGGCGGCTGGATGGCGATCGAACTCGCCCGGCGCGGCCGGGCGGCCAGTGTGTGCGCGTTGTCGCCGGCCGGGTTCTGGACGGCGGGCACGCACGCGCAATCCGCGGGCGTCACGAAGTTGCGCAGGCTGGCCGCGCTCACCCGGCTCACCCGCACGGTGCAACCGGTGGCCTTCCAGGTGCCGCTGGTCCGTCGCTTGGGCATGCGCGACATCGCTTGCCGCGCAGACCGTTTGACGCCGAGCGCGGCCGCGCAGACCGCGCGTGATCTGCTCGACTGCGCGGTCACCGACGATCTGCTGGGCACCGGTGAACAGATCGCCCCGCTGGACCCGCTGCCGTGCCCGGTCACCCTGGCGTGGTCGAGCCGTGACGCCATCCTGCCGCCGGAGGTCAACGGCAAGATCGCCCGGGAACGCCTGCCCCAGGCTGATTTCGAGCTGCTTCCCGCCGTCGGTCACGTCCCGATGATCGACGACCCGGCCCTGGTCGCCCGAACTATTCTCGCCACCACGCGAACCCACACGCCCGACGCTTAGGTCTCTCGAAGTCCCATTCAGGCCGCCACGGTCCAGCTCGCCGCCTGGCTGCGTCGTTCCTCGCCGGGCGACGAGCTGAACCGCGCAGGCATCCAGCCGGACTTCGCAACCGGGATCATCCCGGCAGCCAGCTCCGCCCAGGCTGAACCCACTTGCGGTCCTTGATCATTCGTCGGGCCGCTCGCTGATTCCGGCCGATGAGCCGGTCGAGATAGAGGTGCCCGGCGAGGTGGTCGGTCTCGTGCTGGAGGCACCGGGCCAGGTAGCCGGTCGCCTCGACGGTGACCGGTGCGCCGTCGACATCCGCTCCGGTGACGCGAGCCCAGTGCGCCCGCCCGGTCGGGAACCATTCACCCGGCACGGAGAGGCAACCCTCCAGATCGTCGTCGGGATCGGGCATCGTCTCCGGGATCGCGGAGGTCTCCAGCACCGGATTCACGACGCACCCTCGATACCGGGTCGGGCCGTCCACCAGGTCGTAGACGAACACCGCCCGCGGATCACCGACCTGATTCGCGGCCAGCCCCGCGCCGTTGGCGGCGGTATTGGTCGCGAAGAGATCGTCGACGAAGGCGGCCAGTTCCGCGTCGAAGGTCGCCACCGGCCGGGCCGGTGTGGTCAGTCGTGGGTCACCGGCAATCAGGATCGGTCGAACAGCCATGCGCATCAGAGTACTCAAATACGAGTAGTCGTGACAGACTAGAAGGGTGAACGAGACTCGCCTGTTCGTGCTTGCGGCGCTGGCCAAGAGCGGCCCGATGCACGGTCATCAGTTGCGCCGCGACGCCCGGCTGGATCGCGCGGAACTGTGGTCGCGGGTGAAACCGGGCTCGCTGTACGGGGCACTGCATCGGATGGCGGACGAGAACCTGATCCGCCCGCTGCGGACCGAGCAACCCGGCGCATTGCCCGCCCGGACCGTCTACGAGATCACCGACGAAGGACTGCGGGAGTTGCGCGCATTACGCGACGAGGCGCTCACCGAAGTCGACATCCGGCCCGATCCGGTCGATCTCGCCCTGGCGGTCAGTGCCGACCTCGACCGGAAGCTGTTGCGCGGCTATCTCGAAGACCGCATCGCCGCGCTCCGCGCGCACGGTTCCCGGATCGCGCATCACCTGGAACGGCGCTGGCCCGAGCAGAGCGTGGTCGACGATCTCGTCGTCGACCACGCCGTCATGCGAATCCAGGCCGAGATCGATTGGCACGAAAAGATTCTCGCCAATATCGACGAACTCGGCGACGCCTCTTGACGGGTCGTGCGGGCTCAGTGGCGGCGGATGAGCAGGACGTTGTCCCGGCGGGTGCCGGGTTCGCCCTCGGGGCTCGGCTGGTCGCGCTCGGCGAGGTCGTCGCGTTCGACGGTCCACTCGGCGGGGTCGAGACGCAGGGCGGCGAGTACCTCGGCGGTGGTGGGGAAGTGGATATCGGTCGGCGGTTCGGTCACCCAGCTCGGCCAATGCGCGTGGCCGACGATGAGCAGTAGACCACCGGGGGCCACGGCGTCCGCCGCGCGGGACAGGATGCGCTCACGCTCGTCGGCCTGCGCGACGGGCGAGTGCAGGTACTGAGCGGAGACGAGATCGAAGGTCCCGGCCGGGAACGAGTGCGCGAGATCGACCTGCTGCCAGGTGATTCCGGTGAGGCCGAGCTCGGCCGCGTGGGCGCGGGCCCGGCCGAGCGCGGTCTCGGACACATCGACGCCGGTGACCTGCCAGCCCCGCTGGGCCAACCAGATCGCGTCCGCGCCCTCGGCACAGCCGAGGTCCAGCGCGGTACCCGCGGGCACCCCGGTGATCTCGCGGACCAGGAGGAAGTTCGGATTGCCGGACCAGACGCGCTCGCGCTCCTGGTAGAAGTTCTCCCAGAACTCGACGGTATTACCGGCCTGGTCTGCGCCGACGCCGTGGCTGTGTGTCTCGGTCATGTCCACCACGATCCCCGCGCGAGGCGCTATTGGCAAACTCGCGTTGCTGATCTGGCAACAATCAATCGGCCTTGCTGTCCGGTTCGCGCTTGGTCAGCTCGACCTTCTGGGTGACCGCGCGGTCTTGGACGAGCGGGGTGCTGCGATGCCCGCCGCTCCACCCGACGCTCGCCTCGGTGCGCATCCGCTCGACCATGTGCGGGTAGTGCAGCTCGAAGGCGGGACGCTCGGACCGAATCCGCGGCAGCTCGTAGAAGTTGTGCCGCGGCGGCGGGCAGGTGGTGGCCCACTCCAGCGAGTTGCCGTAGCCCCACGGATCATCCACGGTGACCACCTCGCCGTACCGATAACTCTTGAACACATTCCAGATGAACGGCAGCATCGACGCCCCGAGCACGAACGCGCCGATCGTGGAAATCATGTTCAGCGCGGTGAATCCGTCGCTGGGCAGGTAGTCGGCGTAGCGGCGCGGCATGCCCTCGGACCCCACCCAGTGCTGCACCAGGAAGGTCAGGTGGAACCCGACGAAGGTGGTCCAGAAGTGCCACTTGCCCAGGCGCTCGTCCATCATCCGGCCGGTCATCTTCGGGAACCAGAAGTAGATGCCGGCGAAGGTGGCGAACACGATGGTGCCGAACAGCACGTAATGAAAATGCGCCACAACGAAATACGAGTCGGTGACGTGGAAGTCCAGCGGCGGCGACGCGAGGATGACGCCGGACAGACCACCGAAGAGGAAGGTCACCAGGAAGCCCAGCGACCACAGCATCGGCGTCTCGAAGGTCAACTGCCCGCGCCACATCGTGAAGATCCAGTTGAAGAACTTCACCCCGGTCGGCACCGCGATCAAGAAGGTCATCAGCGAAAAGAACGGCAGCAGTACCGATCCCGTGGCATACATGTGATGCGCCCACACCGCCACCGAGAGCGCGCCGATCGAGATCGTCGCGTAGATCAGTGCGGTATAACCGAACAGCGGTTTGCGGCTGAACACCGGGAAGATCTCGGTGACGATGCCGAAGAACGGCAGCGCGACGATGTACACCTCGGGATGCCCGAAGAACCAGAACAGGTGCTGCCAGAGCAGCACGCCGCCGGTGGCGGTGTCGTAGATGTGCCCGCCGAGGTGCCGATCGATCGCGAGCGCGAACAGCGCCGCGGTGAGGATCGGAAAGGCAAGCAGCACAAGGATGCTGGTGATCAGGATGTTCCAGGTGAAGATCGGCATCCGGAACATGATCATGCCGGGCGCGCGCAGGCAGATGATCGTGGTGATCATGTTGACGCCGCCGAGGATGGTGCCGAGGCCGGACAGGATCAACCCCATGATCCACAGGTCGCCGCCCGCGCCAGGCGCGTGCTCGAATGTGCTGAGCGGCGTGTAACCGGTCCAGCCGAAGTCGGCGGGCCCGCCCGGCGTGAGGAAACCCGCGGTCGCGATGCTCGCACCGAACAGATACAGCCAGTAGCTGAACGCGTTGAGGCGGGGGAAGGCGACGTCGGGCGCGCCGATCTGCAAGGGCAGCACGGCATTTGCGAAGCCGAACACGATCGGTGTCGCGTAGAACAGCAGCATGATCGTGCCGTGCATGGTGAACAGCTGGTTGTACTGCTCGGTCGAGAGGAACTGCAAGCCGGGCCGGGCCAGCTCGCCACGCATCAGCAGTGCCATCAGGCCGCCGATGAAGAAGAAGGTCATCGCGGTGACCAGGTACATGACCCCGAGCACCTTGGGATCGGTGGTCGTGATCATCTTCCAGAGGTAGGAACCCTTCGGCCCGGTGCGGGCCGGATACGGTCGAGTCGCCTGAAGTTGTTCGGTCTGCGTCACACTCACGGCCGCCGCCACCTCCCGAACCGGGGTTCACCTACGGCCGGCTGGACCGGCCCCGCAGTCAACGTAACCATGTGACGGCGGTCTCACGCCAGCCCTTGATCGACTTTGCCGAAGGTTAGCGGCTGTCCGGCGAATAGCGGGCCCTTGCTTGGTATTTGCTGTCAAGGGGAGCGATCGGCGCGACGCGATGGCGATAGGCCACCGGTATCAGCGAGCGCTCAGAGCTCGAGCGGGTCGCGGATGATGATGCCTTCGACGGCGCGCAGCCGATCGGTCATGGTGGCCAGCAGATCGATCGAGTCGGTCGAGAGGCCGACCGCGGTGTGGATCAATCTGCGCAGCAGCGGGCTGGCCAGCGCGCTGGCCACGCTGATGTCATGGTCGATCGGTGTGGTGCCGAGTGGTCGAACGAGCTGGTCGAGATCCACGGTGAAGTACTCACAATCGGTCATCTGGCCCCCTGGGACCATTGTGGGCGCGCTGGGCCGCGCGCCGACGCGTCGTGCGGTCGGCGAGTTCGATCGCCTGATGCTGCAGCGCACAACGCACTCCCTTCGTCGCTGCATCGACCCAGAACGTTTCGTCCGGTTTCCGGACGACGGACGGAAAACGACAACGATGCCCCGGGCGGACGTGCAACGATGAGGGGCGGCCGAACAATACCGATCTGGTGAGGGGGCCCGCATGGGGACACTGGACGACAGGGTAGCGGTGATCACCGGCGGTGCCCGAGGTCAGGGTCGCGCGCACGCGCTGGCGCTGGCCACGGCGGGCGCGGACATCGTGATCTGCGATATCGCCGAACAGATCGCCGGCCTGCACTATCCGCTCGCCACCCCCGACGACCTGGCCGAAACCGCGAAGCTGGTGGAGGAGACCGGGCGGCGCTGTGTGCCGCTGCGAGCCGACGTGCGCAGCCAGGCCGAGATGAACGCGGTCGCCCAACGTGCCATCGATGATTTCGGTCACATCGACATCCTGATCGCGAACGCGGGTATCGCCTCCAACTCGCCGCTCGCGGACATGGGCGAGCAGATGTGGCAGGACATGATCGAGGTCAATCTCGGCGGCGTCTTCCACAGCTTCCGGGCGGTGGTGCCGCACATGATCGAGCGCCGCTGGGGTCGCATCGTCGCCACCTCGTCCATCGTGGCGCGGATGGGTGTGCGCAACGCCGGCCACTACGCGGCGGCGAAGTGGGGCGTGCTCGGTCTGGTGAAATCGCTGGCTCTGGAGGTCGCCGAGCACGGCATCACGGTGAACGCGATACTGCCCGCGGGAGTGGACACCGACATGATCCAGAATCCGGCCACGTATCAAATGATGTTGCCGGACAAAGAGAATCCCACCCGTGAGGACGTGATGGAGATGTTCGCCTCGGGTCCGCCCAACGGTGATCTGATCGCGCCCGCCGAGGTCGCGGACGCGGTCTTGCTGCTGGTGTCCGAGCACGGCAGGCACTTCAACGGCGAGGCGGTGACCATCTCCGGCGGCATGAGCGCAGGCACCGTGTGACGGGCCGCCCGCCTGGCCGTTCGTGAGCTGTCTCATACTTGGCGCGCTGCCGGAACTTTCCCTTCCGCGTATCCGACCGGTCCTGCGAGACCTGTTGTAGGTGCGTGGACTTTTCAGAGGATGGTGGACTTCAACGTGCAGGTGAAACCCTCGACAGTCCACCTGGTCCGGTTCGGCACCGCGGTCGTGCTGCTCGCCGTCGTCCTCGGCTCGGTGGTCGAGGTGGGCGAGCTGCCCTATCGGGCGGCGGGCACCGCCTATCCCGGATTCGCCGACGTCCTCGGGTACGTGCTGCTGCGCGTCGCCGCCGCGCTGGCCGGTGCGACCGCGCTCGGTGCGCTGGTCTACGCGGTGTGCTGTACCGCGGTCACCGGACGTGGCCGCCTCGATGTCGACGGGTACGCCGGTCTCCGCCTCGCCGAGCGAGCGGGGGTGGTGTGGCTGCTGTCCGCGCTGGCGCTCATCCCGGTGACCGCGGCGAATATCGGCGGCATGACGGTGTCGGGCGTCTTCCGGCTCGGCGCGCTCGGCGCGCTGATCGACGCCGGTGAGAAGCCGAAGGCGTGGATCGTGGTCGCGGTACTCGCCGCGGTGGTGACGCTGGGCGCGCGAATCATGTTGTCCTGGAACGGCGCGGCGGTGCTGCTGCTGGTGGCGGCGATCGCCGTGCTGCCGCCCGCGATGGTCGGCAACGCGGGGGAGGGCCCGAACCACGACTACGGCACCGGCGCGATGATCATCTTCCAATTGGCCGTGTCGGTGCTGCCCGGTCTGCTGTGGTGCGTCACGGAACACGTACGCAGGCAGGGCGAACACGTGGACACGGCGGTGCGCCGCGGCGCGATCATCGGCCTGCTGTGTGTGCTCGCCGCCGCGCTCAGCGGTCTGGTGCTGTGGCTGATCCTGTTGCCCTGGTCGGCGGTGTTCAGTACCGGTTACGGCAGGCTGGCGCTGCTGGTCGGCGCGGCCGGTGTGGGTCTCGCGTTCGTCCTGCGGTTCGCGTTCGCGCGTCGCTCTGCGGCGCCCACCCGCCGGACGGCGCTGCTGATCGCCTGCGGCGCAGCGCTTTCCACGGTGGCGCTGGGCGCGACCGTGGCGATGGCGGTGCAGCCCGCTCCCGCCTTCGCCGATCGGTCCTTCACCGCGCAGGAGGTGTTCCTCGGCTTCGACCTGTTCGATCCGCCGAATGTCGCACGGCTGCTGACCCTCTGGCGGTTCGACCTGGTGATCGGCACCGCGGCGGTGGCGGGCATCGTGCTCTACGTGATCGGCGTCGTACGCCTGCGCCGGCGCGGTGACGCCTGGTCGCGGTGGCGGACGCTGTCCTGGGTAAGTGGTTGTGCCGCACTGCTCATCGCGACCTCGTCGGGCATCGGCACCTACGGCTTCGCCATGTTCAGCATGCACATGATCACGCATATGGCGTTGAACATGTTCGTGCCGGTGCTGCTGGTGCTCGGTGCCCCGGTGACCCTGCTGCTGCGCGCCGTCCCCGCGGCGAAGCGCGGCGAGGTGCACGGGGTCCGGGAATGGGTGCTGGCCCTGCTGCATTCGCGGCCGACCGCGATCATCGCGCACCCCGCGACGGCGCTGACCCTGTTCGTGATCTCGCTCTACGGGCTGTATTTCACGCCGCTGTTCGAGAGCCTGATCCGCTACCACTGGGGGCACGTGCTGATGAACGTGCACTTCCTGATCGTCGGCTACCTCTACTACTGGGGCATCATCGGCATCGACCCGGGCCCGCGCCGCCTGCCGCATCTGGGTCGGCTCGGGGTGTTGTTCGCGGTCATGCCTTTCCACGCCTTCTTCGGTGTCGCCGTGATGTCGATGAACACGGTCATCGGGTCGCGTTTCTACACCAACCTGCAGTTGCCGTGGAACATCGACCTGCTGGCCGATCAGCGGATGGGCGGCGGCATCGCCTGGGTTTCCGGCGAAGTCCCGGTCCTGCTCGTGGTCGGCGCGCTGCTGACCCAGTGGGCGGCGCAGGACCGCCGCACGGCGGTCCGCACCGACCGCAAGGACGACGAGTACCGCGACTCCGACCTCGAGGCCTACAACGCCATGCTGGAGAAACTGGCCCAGACCCGGCGCTGAACCCGGCGAAACCGGTTCGGGCTCACCGCGCGAAGCGCACCTTGCGCAGTCGCAGGCTGTTCGACACCACGAAGAACGACGAGAACGCCATGGCCGCACCGGCGATCAGCGGATTCAGGAAGCCCAGCGCGGCAACCGGAATGGCGAGCACGTTGTAGCCGAACGCCCACACCAGGTTGCCCTTGATGGTGCGCAATGTGGCGTGCGCCAATTCGATCGCGTCGGCGACCGCGCCCAGATCCTCGCGGACCAGGATGACGTCGGCGGCCGCGATCGCGACGTCGGTGCCCGCGCCGATCGCCATGCCGAGGTCGGCGGTGGCCAGCGCCGCGCCGTCGTTGATGCCGTCGCCGACCATCACCACCCGGTGCCCCTGCTCCTGCATGCGGGCGATCAGCTCGACCTTGCCCTCCGGAAGCAGTTCGGCGACCACCTCATCGATGCCGATCTCGTCGGCCACCGCCTGTGCGGCGAAGGCGTTGTCACCGGTGAACATCAGGACGCGCAGCCCGAGCCGGTGCAGCCGGGCGATCGCCGCCGCCGCGGTGTCCTTGACGGTGTCGGCCACCGCGACGACCGCGACGACCGCACCGTCCACCGCGACGAGCACCACGGTGCGCCCGGACTTCTCCTGCCTGCGCACCGCGCGCTGGGACTCCTGCGGGATCTCGATGCCCTGATCGTCGAACAGCCGCGCCCGGCCGACCAGCACCGTGCGCCCGTCGACAACTCCGCGCGCGCCCAAACCCGGTAGCGCTTCGAAGGATTCGACGGCGGGCAGGTCGTCGTCGAGCTGCTCACGGGCGTAGCGGGTGATCGCGGCCGCGACCGCGTGCTCCGAAGCCGCCTCCACCGCACCGGCCCACCGCAGCACCTCGGCGACCGGGTACGGCGCGTGTTCGGTCACCGCGACGACGCTCATCGCGCCGTTGGTCACGGTGCCGGTCTTGTCCAGCACCACGGTGTCCACGTCGCGGGTGGCTTCCAGAGCCTGGTGGCCTTTGATGAAAATGCCCAGCTGCGCACCGCGTCCGGACGCCACCATGAGCGCGGTCGGAATGGCCAGCCCCAGCGCGCACGGGCAGGCCACCACCAGCACCGCCAGCGCGGCCGCGCCCGCGCGATCGGCGCCGGCACCGGCGATCAGCCAGATCACGAACGTCACCGCGGTGATCAGGAAGACGAACGGCACGAATACCGACGACACCCGGTCGGCGATGCGCTGCATGCGCGCCTTGCCGGTCTGCGCTTCTTCGACGAGCCGGATCATGCCCGACAGTTTCGTATCCGCGCCCACCGCTGCGGCTTCCACGATCAGCCGTCCGGTGAGCGCGGTGGTGCCGCCGATCACGGCCATGCCCGCGTGCACGTCGACCGGGATCGACTCACCCGTCATCGCGCTGGCATCGACACTCGATGCGCCCGACACGACGAGCCCGTCGGTGGCGATGGTCTCGCCCGGGCGCACCACGAAACGCTGGCCTTCGACGAGTTCGCCGATGGGAACACGCATTTCGCGACCGTCCCGGGTCAGCACGGTCACCTCGCGCGCGCCTAGCGCGGCCAGCGCCCGCAGCGCGCTGCCCGCCGACCGTTTGGCCTTGGCCTCGAAATACCGTCCGGCCAGGACGAATGCGGTGACGCCCGCCGCGACCTCCAGATAGATCGCGTCGCTCGCCCAGATCGCCGCCCAGACGCCGTCCGGCGCGGGGCCGGACCGATTCGGGTGCAGGAACATGGTGTCCAGCGACCACAGCGTCGCGGTGAGCACACCGACCGAGACCAGCGTGTCCATGCTGGCCGCACCGGCTCTCGCGTTGGCCAGCGCCTTGCGATGGAACGGCGCCGCCGACCAGACCACCACGGGCAGCGCCAGCACCGTGAGCACCAGCTGCCAGCCGGTGAACCGGGTCGAGGGGATGGTGGCGAACATCACCGACAGGTCGGCCAGCGGGAAGAACACCATCAGCGCGACCACCAGCCGGCGCTGCAGGCTGCTGACCTCCGCGTCCTCCGGGGCGGCGCTGATCGCCTCGGCCCGGTCGGTCACCGGCGCGGCACCGAAGCCGATCGCGTCGACCTCGGCGCAGAGTTCCTCGGCGGCGATGCCCGCGGCGGCGTCGATGGTGGCGATGCCGGTGGCGTAGTTCACCGAGGCGGTCACGCCGTCGACCTTGTTGAGTTTGCGCTCGATCCGGTTCGCGCAGGCCGCGCAGCTCATGCCGGTGACGGCGAGCGAGATGCGGGTCGGTTCGGTGGCTGCGGCAGGCTGATCGGGTCGAAGCTGGTCGAGCTCGATGGTCATGAAAGTCCGTTCACGCGGCGGGATCTTGGGTGGAACGCAGGTGGCCGAGGCGACGGCCGAACTGGGCGCCCGGCGGCAACACCAGATCGGCCGGTGCGCGATCGCTGGCCGGTGGCGAGGTATCGGGGCGGCGGCTGCGGTGCACCACCACGACCAGGGCCAGCGCGACGACGAGCACGCCGTGCGAGAGCACCCGCGAGATCGGCACCACGCCGGAGTACAGGTCCGCGACGACGAACGCGCTCAACGCCGCGACCAGCACGCCGAGCACCGGGAGCACACCGGCGGCGGCGTGCGGACGCAGCGCGCAGTAGAGGAAGCCGATGCCGATGGCCAGGCTCCACGCGGTGCTCTCGTTGAGCAGATGCCGGGTCATCTCGGCGCCGTGATGATGGCTCATGCCGAAGTCGAGCCCGGCGAGCTGCGCCAGGCCAAGCACGCATTGCAGGACACCGAGCGCACCGAGCGCGACACGCGCCCAGCCGGCGCCTGTGGTGAACGTGACATCGCGCACCCCGGCCACGGCCGCGCGCCACCGCGACAGTCGCGCGCGATCCGGCCGTTCCAGCTCGGCGGCGGCGAAGATCGCATCGGTCAGATCGGGCGCGTACGACGAGGTGTCGCGCAGCCGTTTCGAGGTCTCGACGGCGGCGACGTACCAGGAACAGCACTCGCCGCACTGCTCGAGATGCTCGTCCACGCGCGCCGCGGGAACGGTCTCCCGTTCGCCGTCGATCCGGGCGGACAGGGCCGTCCGGCACTCTTTGCACTCCACGTCCAGATTGTCGTCTACGGGGCCGCCGAAGTTCCCCGGGGATGCTCGCCGGTTGTCGAGGCCGCCGTGACGACGGTTATTGTTCACCTCATGCCCACCCCCGCCGACGACGACGAGACCACCCGCCTGGCATTGGCGGCGGCTCGCGGCGACCGGCGGGCGTTGGAGAGCTTCATCCGCGCGACCCAGAAGGACGTGTGGCGGCTGCTCGCCCACCTGACCGAGGTCGGCCGGGCCGACGATCTGACCCAGGAGACCTATCTCCGCGCGCTCGGCAGCATCAAGCGTTTCGAGGGCCGGGCCAGCGCGCGCACCTGGCTGCTGTCCATCGCGCGCCGGGTGGTGGTCGATCAGGTGCGGATGGCGGTGGCGCGGCCGAAGATCGCGCACGGTGTGGACTGGGCGGCCGCGGCCGACCGTCAGGTCTCGCGCCGCGACGGCCTCGCCGAGATCGTCGAACTCAACCTGCTGCTCGACGACCTCGCGCCCGAACGCCGGGAGGCGCTCGTGCTCACCCAGGTCCTCGGCCTGTCCTACGCCGAGGCCGCCACCGTGTGCGGCTGCCCGGTCGGCACGGTTCGTTCGCGTGTCGCGCGCGGTCGTGAAGATCTGGTCGCCGCAACCCGATTCGGCATCCGGCGCAGCGCCAACGGCTGAGCCGCCCGGCCGCAACCTCGCCTTTCCTCGCCCGGGATCTGTTGGCCGGGAACAACCTTCGATTCGCCCGCGGTGACTCCGCATGGCCCGCACCGGCTCCGGCCGCCGGAAATTCGCACCGCCCCGTGTCAATTCCGGCGAAGTGGGCATTACCGGCGGTGAAGAAGCGAGGCAATCATGAGTATTTTTCGCAGTGCGAACACTTATCGACGGCGGGACCGCATCGGCACGCGGCGCGGGTGGGGCCGTTCGCGGGACTACCGCGACGGCCGCGGGCGGTCTTGGGGCCGCCGGTCGCAGGATTGGCGTCGGCGCAGGTCCGCGAGTTCGGGCGGATTGGAAGCGGCCGCGCGTTTCGGCTTCGTCGCCCGCGGTATCGCCTACCTCGCGATCGGCATCATCGGGTTCATGCTGGCGATCGGCACGGCCGAACACGAGCCGGACGGCGGCGGTGCGCTGGCTGCGATCGCGAGCAAACCGCTCGGGTATCTGCTGCTGTGGATTCTCGTCTTCGGCTTCGCCGCCTTGGTGGCGTGGCGGGTCACCCAGGTGGCCAGCGCCCGGCGGACCTACTCGGGGGGACACCGGCTCTACGCCGCACTCTCCGGAATCGTCTATGCCCTGGCCTTTTTGGGCACACTGCGGTACGTCGTGCACGGCCGGACGCCGAAGCCGAGCGACGCCATCGCCCGTGACCTGACCGCCCGGATCCTGAGCTGGGACGGCGGCCAGGTGGTCGTGCTGCTGCTCGGCCTGGCCGTCATCGCCTTCGGGATCTGGCAGACCGTGCGCGGCCTGCGCCTCGAATTCGTCGACGACCTGCGCATGGGCTGGATGACGCACGGGTCGCGCCAGGCCGCGATCTGGCTCGGCCGCATCGGCTACGTCGCGCGCGGGGTCGTCGTGCTCGGTATCGGGCTCGCCGCCGTCGTCGCGGCGTTGAACTACGACCCGGCCGAGGCCAAGGGCGTCGACGCGGTACTGCGCGATTTCGCCGAAATGCCTTTCGGCCCTTGGCTGCTCATCCTGGTCGCGCTCGGCCTGATGGCGTTCGGCGCGCTGTCCTTCCTGGAGGCCAAGCACCGCCGCACCTATGGCGGTGTCCCGGTCTGAGCGCCGGATCGGTACGGCTCAGCGGGTGGCGTCCATCCGCTGCGTCCCGATCACGGACAGCAGGCGCAATGCCTCCTCGGCGGAGGATCCCGGTGCGGCGGTATAGATCACGACGCGCTGGTCCCGGTCGGTGAGGTCGAGGACGTCGCAGTTGACGGCGACCGGGCCGACCAGTGGGTGGTCGAAGATCTTGCAGAGCGTGGGTTTCGCGCAGACGTCGTGGGCGGTCCACAAGGCCTCGAATTCCGCACTGCCTGTGCGGAGTTCGTGCACCAGCTCGCCCACCTCGGGATCGTCGGGATAGCGGGCGGCAGTGGCGCGCAGGACGTGGGCCGCGCTGCGCGCGAATTCGTCGGCGTCGGACACGCCGTACAAGCGCCGCCCCGCCACATGCGGGCCGAGGAAGGCCCGGCGCACCAGGTTGCGGTCGCGGCGCGAGAGCGCGGAGAAGTCCTCCATCAGTGCGGCGGCCAGATCGTTCCAGGCGATCACCTCGTAGGTGGCCGACAGCACGACCGCGGCCGCCTGCGGCAGCCGCCGCAGCAGATCGAGGATGCTCTGCCGCACTTCGCGCGACGGACCGGCGGCAGGGCCGGGCGGTGCGCCCGCCAGATGGTGCAGGTGGTCGCGTTCGGCATCCGAGAGCCGTAACGCGCGGGCCAGCCCGGCCAGCACCTCGCGCGACGGACGCGGACCGCGCGCCTGTTCCAGGCGCGTGTAGTACTCGGTGGAGATGAAGGCCAGCTGCGCGGCCTCCTCGCGGCGCAGGCCGGGAGTGCGGCGGCGCGGCCCCGCGGGCAGCCCCACCTCGCCGGGGGCGATCCGTTCCCGTCTGCTGCGCAGGAAGTCCGCGAGTTCTCGTCTGTCCACGCCTCCAGTGTGCTGGAGCGTCGTCGTGCCGAGCCAGGTACACCCGGTACCTGGCTCGGCCGTCGGCCCGGCCCGAGGGTTGACGCCATGGACAACACACAGATCGCCGGAGCGGGTCTCCTGGCCGACAAGGTCGCTTTCGTCACCGGTGCCGGACGTGGGATCGGCGCCGCCGCGGCGCGGCTGTTCGCCAGAGAGGGGGCCCGGGTGCTGCTCGCGGCGCGGACGGAGACGCAGTTGAAAGCGGTGACAGAGGACATCGCAGCGGCGGGCGGCACCGCCCACTACGTGGTGTGCGACCTCGCCGATCCGGCCACTGTACGGGCCGCCGTCGCGCACGCCGTGGATCGGTACGGGCGGCTCGACGTGGCCTTCAACAACGGCGCGGCCGGCGTGCCGCCCGGTCCGATGGACCGGGCGCGGGAAGCCGACTTCGACCACGTCTACGACGTGAACCTGAAGGGCACGTGGGTGGCCATGGTCGCCGAGCTCGAAGCCATCCGGGCGACCGCGGGGACGGGAGCGATCGTCAACACCTCGAGCGTCGGCAGCCTGATGGGCAACCCCGAACTCCCGGCCTACGGTGCGACGAAGGCGGGCGTCAACAGCCTCAGCGCGAGCGCGGCCGTCACGTACGGCCCGGAAGGCATCCGCGTCAACGCCATCGCGCCGGGCACCACCTCGACGGAGATGCTGCACGACTGGGATGCGCAGTCCCCGGGTGTCATCGAGCGGCTCAACGCTGTCACGCCGCTGCGCCGGGCCGCCGATCCGGACGAAATCGCCCAGGCCGCAGCGTGGTTGCTCAGTGACCGGGCCTCCTACGTCACCGGCACGGTGCTGCGCGTCGACGGCGGTATGCGCGCCTGACCCGCCACGGTCTCAGGGATCGGCCAAAGGCTCTGCCGCATAGTGCAATCGAATGACACCGTCCTCGTGGCGTGCGGTGGTGGCGAGCACGCCGAAGACCTTGCGGAGCAGGGCGGGGGTCATCACGTCGAGCACCTCGCCCGCGGCGACGACCGCGCCGCGGTCGAGCACGACCAGCTGATCGCAGTGGCGGACAGCGAGATCCAGCTCGTGCAGGACGGCGAGGGTGGTGATGCCGGTCGAGCGGATCAGGTCGAGCAGCTCGAATCGGGCGCGGACGTCCAGGTGGTTGGTCAGTTCGTCGAGCACCAGCAGCCGCGGCTGCTGCGCCAGTGCCCGGGCGAGCAGCACGCGCTGGCGTTCGCCGCCGGACAGCGAACCGATGGTGCGCTCGGCGTAGGCGGTGACGCCGGTGCGCGCCATCGCGTCCGTGACGGCCAGCCGGTCAGCCGCGGTGTCCCTGCTGAACAGCGAGTGGTGTGGATTGCGGCCGAGCCGCACCACCTCGTGCACGGTGAGTTCGGTTGCGCCGGAGCCGTTCTGCAGCACCGCCGCGGTGGTGCGGGCCGCGGCCCGGATCGACATCGCGGCGATATCGGCACCGTCCACGGCGACGACGCCGCTGCTGGGTGCCAGCGATCGATAGATCGTGCGCAGCAGGGTGGTCTTGCCGCTGCCGTTCGGCCCGACGATGCCCACCACCGCCCCGGGCGCCGCCCGCAACGTCACCCCGTCGAGCACCGCGGCCTCGCCGAAGGTGACCCGCACTCCGGTCACCGACAGTTCGGCGGCCGGTCGCGCGCTCATTGCAGACCGCCGTTGCGACGCAGCAGCCATAGGAAGAACGGCGCGCCGAATGCCGCTGTGAAGATGCCGAGCGGCAGTTCGTTGGGCGCGTCGACGGTACGCGAAAGCAGGTCCACCGCAACCAGATACGCGGCCCCGATCAGTGCGGACAGGGGCAGCACCCGCCGGTGGTCCAGCCCGAACGCCAGCCGCACCACATGCGGAATCACCAGGCCGACGAAGCCGATCCCGCCCGCGGCGGCGATCAGGACGCCGGTCAGCAGCGCGGAGAGCACGAGCAGCAGGATCCGCAGCGTCCGCACGTCGACGCCCAGCGCGGTCGCCTGCTCGTCACCGGTGCCGAGCACGTTGAGCCGCCGCCCGAACGCCAGCACCACCGCCACGGTCACCAGCACCACCACGGTGACCGGGCCGAGCCGATCCCACCGCGCCCCCGCCACGCTGCCCATCGTCCAGAACATCACCGTGCGCAGCTCGTTCGGCGTCGCGCGCAGTTGCAGATAGTTCGTGGCCGCCAGCAGCAGATAGCCCACCGCCACACCCGCGAGGACCAGTCGAGTGGGCGCGAGCCTGCCGCGCTGCTGGCCGAGCAGGAACACCACCGCGATGGTGGCGATCGCACCACAGAACGCCGCGGTGGACACCCCGACACCGCCGAGTGCGCCGCCCGCGGTGACGATCACGATGACCGCACCGAGCGAAGCCCCGGACGACAGGCCGAGCACATACGGGTCCGCCAGCGGATTGTTCACCAGCGCTTGCAACAGCACGCCCGCCACCGCGAGTCCGCAGCCGCACAGCGCGGCCAGCAGGACCCGCGGCAGCCGGTAGCTCCAGACGATCTGATCGACGGTGAAGCCGACATCGGCTGTCCTACCGGACAAGTGGGCGACGATCACGCGGGCGGTATCGGCCGCGGAAACCGTCACCGACCCCACCGCGATCGAGAGCACCAGGACGGCGAGCAACACTGCGGCCGCGGCCCCCAGCGCGATCGGCAGCGGCACTCTGGCCAGTGGCGGCCGGGCGCTGGTCCGCGTCACCGGAACTGCTCGGGGTGCACCAGTTTCGCGATCCGCCCCACCGCCACGTCGTTGCTCGGGCCGAGGTAGATCGAATCCGCCAGTACCGCATAGCTTCCGGTCGCCGCGGCCGGCCACTGCGGGAACTGCGCGAGAATTCGTTTCGCGACCGCGTCGATATCGGGGCTGCGGTAGTTCACCACGACCAGCCCGTCGATGGGCGTCGCGGCGAGCTGCTCCTTGCTGATCGTCACGAAGGTGGTGCCGTCGGTCCGCTCGAACGGATTCACCCCGCCCGCTTTACCGATGACGTCGTTCCAGATGCCACCGGCCGCGATCGCCGAGAAGTCGGAATCATCGCCGCCCATGCCCATCCCGGCGAAGACGAGCAGCACATTCTTCTTCGGCTGCCCGGCTACCTGGGCGGTGGTCGCCGCGATGGCGCGCTGCGAGTCGGCGATGAGCCGATCGGCCCGGCCGGGCACGTCGAAGATGGCCCCGAGGTCGCGCAGCAGGGCGTAGCTGTCCTCGATCGTCGGCGTGCCGGTGACCGCTCCCGTGACGCCGCAGTTGGCCCTGGGCACATAGGTATTCGCACCGGCCGCCGCCAGCTCGTCCCTGGTGGCGAAGCCCTGGTCGGCGGCGAAACCGCCACCGCCGGTCGAGATCACGAGGTCGGGCCGCTGGTTCAGCATGGCCTCCCGGGGAATGTCCTGCAGGCTGTTCGGGGTGATGTTCCCGGTGGGGAGCGCATCGATCGCGGCGGCGCGGCCGGGCACGTCGGAATTGCCGTAGGACTGGGCGTTGGCCACCACCCGGTCGGCCACGCCGAGTGCGAGCAGCGCCGACACCTCGCCGACCGAACCGCCGTTCATCACCACGACACGGTTCGGGGCCGCGGTGAACGTGTAGCTCCTCCCGCAGTTCTCCAGGGAAAGAGGGTATTTCGTGACACCCTCGGTCGCCGCGGTCGCGGGCCGGGTATCGGCGGCATCGGTCACCGACGTGGTGCAGGCGGTCGCCGCGAGCACACTCGCCGCGAGTACCGGCAGCAGTGCGTGTTTGATCAGCATGGGTGCCTCTTCGATGGTTGCGCGCCGACCGGGACCGCGGGCGGCGGGAGGAAACGGGTCCGAATCAGGTAGTCGACGCCGGCCCGCACGGCGGACAGCGAATCCGGTTGCGGCACGGTGGCATCCGCCAGGGCGGCGCGGGTATTCGTGCGGCTGTAAGTGGCGGCGGTGCCCGGCCGGGCCAGGTGTGCGGCGTGCGCGCGGGCGATGGTCAGGGCGTGATCGCCGCGTGCCGAAGCCTGATCCGCCAGTGCGGTCAAACGGTTGTGCCAGTCCGTCGCGGGGACGGTGGCGATCGGATAACCGGATTCGCGCAGCACCGCGACGATCGCGGCGAAGGGCAGTGGCTGTTCGCTGGTCAGATGGCAGGTCCGGCCGACGCCCCGCTGCGTGACCAGATGCGCGATGACAGCGGCCACCCAATCCACCGGGACCACGTCCACCGTGCCCGTCCGGTACAGCTCGTCGGGCACCGCCCCGAGCACGACCATCGCGCGCAGCAGGCTCCAGAACGCGTCGTCCGGGCCGGATACGCCGGTTCCGGAGTGCCCGCCGATCCGGCCCGGCCGGGTCACCGTCACCGGCACACCGCGCGCGGCGGCGGCATACAGCAGCCCCTCCGACACCCACTTGCTCGCGACATAGCCGTTGGGCGGCAACGACGTCGCGGCCACCCGGCGGTCCTCGCTCAGCACGGCCGGATTTCCGTCGACCGCGAAGGCGGTGTCGACAGAGGAGACGAAATGCACCGAGGCGGGGGTGCCGGTGCAGGCCAGCCGCAGTATGCGTGCGGTCCCTTCGACATTCGCCGGACGCAGCCTGGCATAGGGCTCGAAGTGATGGACACGAGCGCCGTTGTGCACGATGGTGTCCACGGTGTCGGCCAGCTCCCGGTAACGCTCGGGGGACAGGCCGAGCAGCGGCTCGGCGAGATCGCCTGCGAGCGGAACGATCCGGGATTCGCGCCGGGCAGATCCGGGGCGCGACGGATCTGCCGGGGGCGGTGGATCCGCCCGGTCGCGAAGACCGTAGCGCGCAAGGGTGTCCCGGAGCCGGGTCATCGCGGCAGCGTCGTCCTGCGCTCGGACGAGGCAGTACACCCGCAGGTCGGTCTGTTCCAGCAGAGCTGCGAGCAGAAACGCACCGAGGAACCCGGTCGCACCGGTGAGCAGTGCGACCCGGGGCGGTGCCGACGGCTCGCCGATCGCGACGAGATCGTCGACCAGGTGCACGTCCTCTTCTAGATCGGCTGTGCTCCAGGGCAATTCATCTATTTCTCGACCTGACTCGAGCCGCTCGGCCAAGCCGGCCACGGTCGGTGTGTCGAACATGGTGCGCAGGTCCCAGCGCGCACCGAAGGCGGCCCGCACCCCGTTGAGCACCCGGGCCGCGCGCAGCGAATGCCCGCCGCGCGCGAAGAAGTCGTCCTCGATGCCGACCGAATCGAGCTCTAGCGCCTCGGCGAACAACCGCACCAGCGTCCGCTCGGCGGGCGTGCGGGCGGGCCGTTCGGTGGTGGCGGCGGCCGGCGGCGCGGGCAGCGCCGCCCGGTCCAGCTTGCCGTTGGCGGTGTGCGGCAGGCGCCGCAGCTCGAGATATATCGACGGCACCATGTAGTCGGGCAGCCGTGCTGCGAGGTGCAGGCGCAGGGCGCGCGGGTCCGGCAGCGCCGCGCCCGCCGTGGGCACCACATAGGCGACGAGCACCTCGGCGTGTATCCGCACCGCCGCGCCGCCGACGCCGGGGTGGGTGGCCAATGCGGCTTCGACCTCGCCGGCCTCGATTCGATAGCCGCGCAACGACATCTGCGTGTCACCGCGTCCGAGATAGTCCAGGCCCCCGTCCGGCTGCCGACGCACCAGATCGCCGGTGCGATAGAGCCGCCCGCCCTTCGGATCGAACGGGTCCGCGACGAATTTCGCGGCGGTCGCGCCGGATTCGCCGAGATAGCCCTGTCCGACGGGTAGGCCGCCGACATACAGTTCGCCCACCACCCCGGGTGGCACCGGCCGCAGCGCCAGGTCGAGCACGTGACACCGCCCGTTGCTGACCGGCCCGCCGATGGACGGCGCGGCGTGCGCGGCCACCGTGGTCCAGGTGGCGTCGACGGTGCATTCGGTTGGCCCGTAGAGGTTGTAGACCGCGATCTCCGGCTCGGCGCGCAACTCGGACCACAGGGCCGCGTCGGTCGCCTCGCCGCCGAGCGCGAGCACGGCGGGCCGGTGCTGCCCGGCGAGCAGTCCCGCCCCGAGCAGCTCCCGTGCGAAAGTCGGTGTGACATCGAGGAAATCGATGTGCTGCGCGCGGATGTAGCGGACGAGCGCGTCTGGGTCGCGCCGCAGCTCGTCATCGATGACGTGCAGTTCGTGGCCCGCCAGCAGCCAGAGCAGCCCTTCCCACGCCGTATCGAAGGTCATCGACGCGGTGAGCGCCGCCCGCATCCGCCGGCCGCCGCAGGCTGCCACCGCGGGTTCGATCAGCTGCTCGCGATGGTGGTGGTAGAGGTTCCGCACGGATCGGTGCGAGATCACCGTGGCCTTCGGTGTGCCCGTGGTGCCGGAGGTGTGGATCACCCACGCCGGATGATCGGGATGCAAGGGGGGCGTGACAGTGTCCGCGGTGACCGCGGCGTGGTCATCGACCAGAACCGCTCGATCGGCGAGTGCGGCGGGGAGCGGGGAAGTCAGTGCGGTCGTGGTGAGTATCGCGCCGAGTTCGGTTCGGCCGCAAAGCCCGTCGAGCAGCACGGCGGTGCGGGCTGCGGGTTGTTCCGGGTCCACTGGGACATAGACCCCGCCGCAGGCCAGTACCGCGAAGACCGCGGCGATCGCATCGCCGGTGCGCGGGAGCAACACCGCGACGGCGTCGCCGGGACGCGTCCCCGCCGCCACCAGCGCGGCTCGCAATTGCTGTGTCCGCGTGGCGAGTTCGCCATAGGTCAGCGATTCCTGGCGTCCGCCGGCACCGGTGGCGACGATCGCCGTGGCCGTTGCCGACCGCAGGGTCTGCGCCGCCAGCACCTCGTGCACCAGGTTCGCCGGCCACCGGCGCTCCGGCCCGTGACCGGCGGCGCGCAGTGCTGCTCGTTCGCCCGGCAGGAACAGATCGATCGCGCCGAGCGGGCGGTCGGGCTCGGTCAGCACGCGACGCAGGAACGTGGTGAACCGCCGCAGCTGAGTGGCGAGTTCGGCAGAGGTATAGGAGCCCGGGTGACCGTCGAGATACAGCGTGGGCGCGTTGCCGTCGCCGCGGTCGTACAGGTTGAACACCAGATCGTCGATCATCCCGGCCGTGACGTTGTGCACCGTGCTGGTGCACGCGCCGAAGCGCAGGTCGTAGTCGAACAGCATGATGTTGACCGAGGGCCCGTACATGCTGCGGTCGGTGCCGACCAGGCCCAGGTCGCGGCGTACCTGCTCGCTCCGATACCGCTGGTGGCGCCGGCCGCGCACCAGGTCGCGGGCGACCCGGCCGGTGAGCGTGGTCAGCGTGGGCTCGCCCGCGAATTCGGTCCACAGCGCGACGCCGTTGAGCGTCATGCACGGCACCCGCAGTGCGGGCGTGCCGGTGCGCAGCATGACCGGCAGCGCGAGGCATACCTCGGTCGCACCGGTCATCCGGTGCACGTAAGCGGCGATGGCCGTGGTGAGCACGTCGGTCCAGTTCGCGCGGGCGGTCTCGGCGACCCGGCGCAACAGCGCGACCGTCTCGGCGTCCAGCGCGGTGAACTCCCGCAGGGTCCGGCCCGCGCTGCTCGGCGCGTGCGGTGTGGCCCCGGACAGCGTCACCGGGGCCGGGCGATTACCGAGGTAGTCGAGCCAGTACGCACGGTCGCGCTCGCGCTCCGGTGATTCGGCGTATGCCGCGTCCGCCGCGATCACCGCGTCCCAGGAGCCGAAAGCGTAGGGCGGCATAGACGTTCCGGTGACGCGCGCGGTGTACAGCTCCGCGACGCGGCGCGCGATCAACGCCATGCCGTAGCCGTCGAGCAGGATGTGATGCACGCGGTGATACCAGAGGGTGCGGTGCGGCGTGAGCCGGAAGACGATGTGCGCGAACAACTCGTCGCCGGTGAGGTCGCGCGGCTCGGCCACGTCCCGGTCCATCAGTGCGCGGGCGGCCGCCAACGGATCCGGTGCGGCGGAGACGTCCACCACCTGCACCGCCTGATCCGGCGTGTGCTCGACCTGACGCGGGCCGTCGGCGACGAAGCGGGTCCGCAGTACTTCGGTCTCGGCTACCGCCGCGCGGACGGCGGCCACCAGCGCGTCCAGCTCGAGCGGACCGGAAATGTCCACGTACTCGGCGATATTGAACGCCGACGACGCCGGGTCCAGCTGCTGGCCGAGCCAGACGCCGAGCTGGGCGGCGGTGAGCGGCCGTCCCTGCGGCGACCTCACCGCGCACGCCGCGGCGCGAGCAGGGGCCACCACGCGGCGAGGGTGGGGTGCTCGGCCAGATCGACGAATGCCGGTGCGGCACCGCGTTTCTTCCACCGTTCGATGAGTCCCATCAGGCGCACCGAGTCCAGCCCGGCGGCGAACAGATCCTCGGTGTCGGTGAGCTCGTCCGGTTCGAGATAGAGCACGTCGGCGATGTCCGCGCGCACCGCGGCATAGGTCAGCGGTTCCATTCAGTTCACCTGTCTGTCCCGCTCGGCCCAGAACCGATCGCGCAATTGCCAGCGCATGATCTTGCCGCTCGGGTTGCGGGGCACGGCGGCGACCACTTCGAAACGGGCCGGGATCTTGAACCACGCCAGGTGTTCCCGGCAGAACGTCATCAGGTCACGCACCCGCACCTGCGTGCCGGGCCGGCACGCGACGAACGCGTGCACCGATTCGCCGAACACGTCGTCCGGTACGCCGATCACCGCCGAATCCGCCACGGCCGGATGCCGGGCGAGGACGTTCTCGATCTCGGCGGGGTAGATGTTCTCGCCGCCCACGATGATCATGTCCTTCAACCGATCTCGGATATAGAGATAGCCGTCGGCATCGACATATCCGGCGTCGCCGGTGTGGATCCAGCCGTCGATCAGCGTCTGGCTCGTGGCCTCGGGCAGTTGCCAATAGCCGAGCATGGCGGCGGGGGAGCGCAGGCAGATCTCGCCGACCTCCCCTGGCGGTCGCTGCGTCCCGGCGGCGTCGATGATCCGCACGGACACACCCGGATACGGCCGTCCCGCGGCGGCCAGCCGGGGATTGCCCGGCACGTGATCGCGCGGCGGCAGGCAGATCGCCGTGTTCCCGGTTTCGGTCAGGCCGTAGATCTGCGCGAACTCGGCGTCGAAGAGCTCGAGTGCTTCCCGCAACAAGGTTTCCGAAATCGGTGATCCCCCATAGACCACCTTGCGCACCGACGCGACCGCCGCCGAGTCGATCGCGGGCTCGGACATGATCAGCCGCAGCATCGACGGGACGACGCACAGGGTGGTGATCCCGTTCTGCGCGATCAGTGCCAGCGCGGTGCCGCTGTCGAACCGCGGCATCGCGACATTGGTGACGCCCGCAGCGAAACCCTGCATCGCCCACCAGATTCCGCCGACGTGGAAGCCGGGAATGCCGATGAGGCTGCGGTCGCCCGCGCGGAAGTCGATCCAGTCCAGGCTCGCGTCGGCCAGCGCGTCGGCGATGGCGAAGAAGCTGCGCTGCGCCAGCACAACGCCTTTGGGCAGGCCGGTGGTGCCGCTGGTATAGAGCTGGATCACCGCATCGTCGCGCCCGCCGGCCGATGAGTCCGAGGCCGGCTCGGCGGGACCGGCCAGCCAGCTCGCGAACTCGTCGCCGTCCAGGTCGACGACGCGGGCGTGCGGCGCGGCGGCCCGCGCGATCTCGGCGGAGTCGGCGTCGACCAGCACAACCGTGCTGCCCGAGTCGCCGATGATGTGTTCGACTTCCGGTGCGGTCAGCCGGAAATTGATCGGGACCAGCACCGCCGCGAGTCGCGCGCAGGCGAAGAACAGCGCGTAGTAGTCGACGGATTCCTTGCCCAGATAGGCCACCCTGTCGTCCGCGGCGATGCCGGCGGCGCGCAGCGCGCGGGCGAGCCGGATGCTGTCGGCGCGCAGTCGTGCGTAGTCGAGTTCTCTTCCCGCGCACGAGATCGCGACCGTTCCAGGGCGGTGCGCCGCGTGCTCTTCGAGAATCGAAGTCACCGTGCGGGCACTCATCGCGCGGCCCCCAGGGCGCGGGCCGCGTCGACGACGGCCAACCGGACGACGCCCGCGCAGTGGCCGCCGTGGTCGTCCCAGCAGCGGAACGAGGTGTCCAACGCGGTGAACGGCGTGCCGTCGAGCGAGCTCGTGCGCTCCCGGCTGTCATCGAGGGTGAACTCACCGGAGAACCGGCGTGGGTCGATCGGCCTGCGGAAATCGCTGTGGAAGCGGGTGATCAGAATGTCCGGCAGCTGGCGTCGCCAGAAATCGTCCATCGTCCACTCGGCGAACACCCCGAGCTGCCCGCGCACCATGACCGCGATGGTCTGATAGAGCATCTGGTTGTAGCAGATGTTCACCTCGACCGAGTTGAGGTGGCCGGTCGCGTCGATATAGCAGGACTCGGGTATCTCGAAAGTTCCGGTGGCGGTGACCTTCTCGCCCGACGATCGGACCTCGAGCGTGCGCAGATAGCGGCAGTGCGGCTTGTAGCAGTGCAGGACCCGCGCCAGCAGCAACGGATCGTCCGGGAACACCCGATCGGTCATGCCGGAACGCCCGGTTCGTCGTCGTACACGGTGACCCGATGCGACACCGCGGGCTCGGCGGTGGCGTTGTGCAGCGCCCGGTGCACCATGGCGCGGTTGTCCCAGATCAGCAGATCGCCCCGCTCGAAGGTCTGCAACCGGATCGCCGGATGCGTGCAGGTCTCGTCGAGTTGTCCGGTGACACCGAGTAATTCGCGCAGCAACTCGGGGCGGTCGGTACCGTCCGCACCGGTGATGGACGTGGTGAAGCCCTCGCTGAGGTAGAGCACCGGCTCGCCGGTGTGGGGGTGCGGATGCACCGTGGGCAGGTGCACCGGCGGTGTTTTGGCCTCGATTTCGGCGAGCACCTCGGAAATGGGCCGATAGACATCGCTCGGCCGGATCTTGAAGTAGCGGGCCACGCTGTGGGTGGCGACCGTGTCCGTGAGTTCGCGCTGCAGTTCAGGGCTGAGCCCGCGATAGGCGGCGACCAGATCGAGGAAGTAGGTGCCACGGCTGTGCTGGGGCACCACCTGGGGCAGGATGAAGGTCAGGTCGAACGGGCGGGGCATGAACCCGTAGTCCGAATGCCAGAACTTCCCGGTCTTGGGCACGCCGACCCGCTGGGGACCGCTGCCGACGTTGGACGATACGAATACCTCGGGTACGTCGGGGTGGTGGTAGATCGGCTCGTAGTACCGCACCGGTTCGCCGAAACCGCTTGCCAGCGCGAGGAATTGGTGCGGATCGAGCTCGACGCCCTTGACCACGGCGATGCGCTCGCGGTACACCGCCCGCTTGACCGCACGGATGTCTTCCTGCGATGCGGGGTCGAAGTCCTCGATCACCACACCGAAATCTCCCTGCGGGCTGATCCGCATGGCTGTTCGCTGCATGACCACTTAGTCGGCCCACTACAGCCGGTAGTTCCCGGCAATTTCGACCGATTCGTCCCGTCGGGTGCGGTTGCTGTGACCTGGCCGACACTCGGCGGTCAACGGTTGCGCGGCCCGTCGGCTGCGGCTAGCGTCCTTGCGCGGTGGACGGCCACCGCTCGCACGGCGAACCGACAGCTCTCGGTTGAAACGCCAATATTGCTTCTCTGCAACATCTTTCGATTTCACAGGCGCGCCTCGGCGGCGCCTGATCTGCCGTCGGTGTGTATCGACGCGAGACGATGAGGGGACTTCCATGGGTAGAACGACATTCGTCGCGGTAGCTGTCTGTGTGGTTGCCGCACTGGCCGGTTCGGCCGCCACCGCGCACGCGCAGGCCGAGCCGGCCGAAATGCACTACACGGCAAGCGCGGTCGGCGCATCGGTGGTGCTCACCACCGATGTGGGCGCGCTGCGCGCGGTCGACGGCCATTTCGAGGTGCGCGATCCGTCCGATCGCCTGGTGGTTTCGATGCCGCTCAGCTATCAAAACGACAACAAAGTATGGCCGATCACAGCGCGGATCGACGGCCGCACCGCCACCCTCACCCCCGGTACCGACCCCGCGACCGCCCGGCCCGCTCCGGCCGAACTGCGTGATATCGCCATCGACCCGCAGTCCACCGACTTCAACACCGCGGTGATGAACTTCGCCACGGTCGCGGGCCTCGGCGTCGCACTCGGCACGCTGATCGGCACGACCATCGGCGCTGCCCTCGGCTGTGTCGCGGGTGGCGCACTGGTCGGTGCCGCGGCCGCGGTGCCGACGATCGGAGTGCTCGCGGTCCCCGGGTTCCTCGGCGGTTGCCTGGTGACCGGTGCCGCCGCCGCCCCGATCGGCGCGATCATCGGCACCATCGTGCTGGGCGTCCCGGCCGCGGTCATCGGCGGGCTGCTCTTCGCGGGCGCGCTCGGCAAGCAAGCCGCGAGCTGACCGGGAGTCGTGCAGTTCGAAAGCCGCTGTGTTGCCTGAATGCCGCCGTGTTGCCTGAAGGGCGTTGTGCTGCCTGAAGGGCGCGCATTGTTCGAAGGGTGCGGCGTTGTTGAAAGGCCGCTGTGCTGTACAGCCCCGAGACGCCGTGCTTCACTTGGTAGACAGGTCCGCCCCGCCACCGAGACGGGCCGAGGAGTCGTCCAATGTCCAGCAACGACGATGCGCGGTACGCCGCTGCTCCGCCGGACAGGTCGGCCGAAGTCGCTGACCTGCTTCGTTTTTCGGTGTTCCGCCCACGGCACGATATCGCGATGATGATGGTGTACGGCCAGATCGATCTCTGGACCGCGCCGAGCTTCCGCGATCAGCTGAGTCGAGTCATCGGCGCCCGATCCACGGTGATCGTCATCGATCTCTCGCCGGTCACCTTTCTGTCCGCCGCCGGCCTGCGCGTGCTGTTCGACGCCCAGGCGCATCTCGAAAAGATGTGTCGGCGAATGGTTTTGATCACGAAGACGCGGTGCGTCGATCGTGCGATCGAGGTAACCGGCTTGGCGTCCAGCTTCCGCCGGGTGCGGTCGCTGGACGCCGTGCTGGCCGATCGTGGCGTGGGATACGAAGAGTCGGCCTAGATTTCGATCTCAGTGCAGCCGCTGCTCCACCCGGTGCCGGGCCGTGTCCGCGAACCGGCCGCCGCGCTTGCGGGCGGTCTCGGCGAGTTCGGGGGCGCGGTCGCGGGCGGTGTCGGCGAGTTCGGCGCTGCGCTCACGCGCGGTTTCAGCCAGCTCGGCGCTGCGTTCCTTGGCGACCTCGGCCCACTCGGCGCCGCGGTGCTTGGCGACATCGGCCAGCTCCGCGCCGCGTTCCTTGGCCAGTTCGGCGAGTTCGGCGCTGCGTTCCTTGGCCAGTTCGGCCCATTTGGGTCCGCGGTTCCTGGCGCGCTCGGCGAGTTCGGCGCCGCGATGCTTGGCCACGTCGGCGAGTTCGGCGCCGCGTTCCTTGGCGGTCTCCACCAGCGGTGCCGCGTGTTCCTTTGCGGCGGCGGCCCATTCGGGGCCGTGCTGCTGCACGGTGTCGGCCAGTTCGGAACCCTTGGTGGCCGCGGTGCTGCCGAGAGCGCCTGCCGCCGAAGCGACTTCGTGTGCCCGGCGGCGCAGCCCCTCGGTCGCGGCGCCGTCCGAGGATCCCGTGAACGGCAGCGCGGCACTGACCGTCGCGGCCGCGCCACGGGCGGCGCGCCTGCCGCGCCAGCCCAGCGACGGCTTGCCCTCCGTATCGGCGGCCGCGATCATCAGCCCGCCGAGCAGCCCGAGGTCCTTGAGGAAGGCGTTGCGCTTGGCCGCCTTCTGCGCGGGATCGGGTTCGTTCCAGAAGTCCTGTTCGGTGACCGTGGCCGGGACCACGGTCGCCGCGAGCACCAGCGCGGCCAGGCGTGGCGCCTTGCCTAGGGCGAGGAGCACACCGCCAGCTACCTGCGCGGCGGCGTTGACCTGCACGACGGTCCCCGGATCGTTCGGCAATTTCGCGGCGTACTGCTCGGACAGCCGTCGCTGGCCGCGCTGCACCAGCTCGGTGGCCGCCTTCACGCGTGACTCCGGGTGCCGCAGCGTATCGACACCCTCCACGACGAAGACAGTGGCAAGTAGTGGGCGGGCAAGTCGGCGCAACAACATGACGGATCCCTTTCCTCGACGGCTCTATTCGACCGGGTTCCCGGAAGGTGTCTCATCAAACCCGGTGGACGGGCAGTAGCGGACGTATCGGACGTCGAATCTACACCGAGTAACGGCAATTATTTAGCAAACGATCTGCCTGGTGTGGGTACGCACCGACCCACCGCGGTCTCCCGCTCTGTCCTGCCGGAAGGTACCCCCGATGAACTCCGAAACGGTCCCAACGACTTTCGAGAAGATCGTCGCTCAGCTCCCCGCCGCACCGGCCTGCACCCTCCGCTTCGACACCGTCCCCTGTCGGCATCGGGCCGAGTGGTTCATCCGCAAACGACCGTGCTGCCATCCCGACGGGGTGGACTTCATGTGCGATACCTGTCACACCCGGATCACCTGGATGCTCGCCCTCGGCATCGAATTCGAGTGCGCCGGTTGCGGTGTGCGCTCGGACAGCTTCGCCGAGCTGTACCCGACCTCGGCGCCGCTCTGAGCCGCGGACTCAGAGACCACCCGCGGCCTTGGGGACCGTGGCCCGGTGCGCGGTCGCGAGGAAGTCGGTGATGACGGCGCTGACCCCGGCCGGGTCCTCGACCATCGGCAGGTGACCGCAATCGGGCAGTTCCACGGCGGTATGGGCGCGCAGCGTGCGGCTGAGCCGGGCACCGGCGCGAGCCGACAGGATGCGGTTCTGCTTACCCCAGATCGTGCAGATCGGTGGGAAGGCGGCGGGCGGGGTGAATTCGTCGAAGGCCGCGAAGGCGGGGAAGTCCTGCACCAAGCCGTGCAGGGCCTGCAGCCGGCCGCGATCGGACCAGTGCGCGCGCAGCCGCGGCGAGTTCTGCAACTGCTGGGCGCGGCCGCGGGCGCCGAGCTGGTTGCCGACGATCAGCGACACCGCGGGGCCGGGCAACGCCAGCCTGCGGGCCAGCGGGCCCAGCGGGAGCCGTGCGTCCGCCCAAGCCAGGCCCGCCGACTGACCGGAACGGACGGTGTCCCAGGTGAGCGGGTTGATCAGCACGAGCGCGCGCACCCGCTCCGGGCGGTCCATCGCGTAGCGCAGGGCGGTGGCGCTGCCGAGGCAATTGCCGACGAGCGCCACGCTCGCGAGCCGGTGCGCGTCGAGGAAGGCGCCGAGCATCCGCACGTAGTCGGCGAGGCGATAGCCCGCCGCGGGCTGCTCGGATTGCCCGTAGCCGGGCAGATCGATCGCGAACACCTCGTGCTCGTCGCGCAGCGCCGCCACCTGATCGTCCCAGATGTGGCGCTGGGTGCCCGCGTTGTGCAGGAAGACGACCGGCGTCCCGCTGCCCACCCGGTCGTAGGCCACAGCCCTGCCCTGATGCTCGAAAACGTCCACGTCGACTCCTCGCGAGCGGCCGGGCAACCAAGTCACCCGTTCTAGGTGCCTTGTCCAGGAACTTCGGCACGTTTCTCGACAGTCTGGGACGCCCGCCGGCCGCGTTGTCGTCGTCGCCGATACAAACCCGGTATCGGCTCCTCCTCCGCCTTGCCGGCGGACGCCCCAGACCGCCGATAAACGCACCGACCTTCCTGGACAAGGCACCAGCAATTTTACGGTGCTGTCAACCGCGTCCGTCAGATCTCGATCCCCGTGCGCACCACTTTGCCGGTGGCGTTGCGCGGCAGCTCGGTGGTGGTGAGGCGCCAGCGCGCGGGCACCTTGTAGTAGGCGAGCCGTTCCGCGGCGAACGCGCGCAACTCCGCTTCGGTTGTCGCCGCGGGGTTTTCGAGTACGACCACGGCCGCGACCTGCTGACCGAGATCCGGGTCCGGGATGCCGACGACGGCGCACTCGCGGACCGCGGGATGCTCGTCGAGGCACTGTTCGATCTCGACGGGATAGACGTTCTCGCCGCCGCGCAGGATGAGATCCGAACGCCGCCCGGACAATCGCAGCCGGCCGTCGGTGAGCACGCCGATATCGCCGGTGCGCAGCCAGCGGTCGGCGGTGATCGCCGCCGCGGTGGCTACGTCGTCGTTCCAGTACCCGAGCATCACATACGGGCTGCGCACGCAGATCTCGCCCTCGGCGCCGTCCGGCACGATCTGCCCGGCGCTGTCGCGGATCTGCACCTCGGCCCCGATCACGGGGCGGCCCACGGTATCCGGGAACGCGGCCAGTTCGGCCGGGGTGGCGATGGTGGCCGCCGTGCTGGACTCGGTGAGCCCGTAACTGGTGACCAGCGCGGTCCGCGCGACCGGAAGCCGTTCGCGCAGTTGCTGTTGCAGTGCCGCCGAGGACGGAGCGGAGTTCAGCGAGAAGGACACCAGCGAGGACAGGTCGTACCCGGACAGGTCGCGTTCGAGCAGCCGGGTCGCCATGGTCGGCATGGCGCCCCAATTGGTGACACGTTCGCGTTCGATGAGCCGCAGCACCCGGTCGGCGTCGAAGCCACCCTGATAGAGCACCGCGGTGTCGCCGGTCACCAGCCGGGGCACCACGAGGTTGTGCAGGCTGGCGATGTGGAACAGCGGCGAGGTGAGCAGAAACCTGCGGCCGTTCGGTATGTCACCGGCGCCCGCGAACTCGGCCGCGAGCGCGTCGTTGAACTGGTGATAGCCGATGACCGCCAGCAGGTTTCGATGCGAGTGCACCGCGCCTTTCGGCCGCCCGCTCGTGCCGCTGGTGTAGAGGACGACGGCGGGGTCGTCTTCGGCCACCGGCGCGAGGGCCGTTGTCGCCCCGGCGAACTCGGCGAGCAACGCGGGCAGGTCGTGCTCCATGGTGAGCACGGGCATCCGGATATCCAGCTCCGCGACCAGGGCCGCGCGCTTCGCGTCGACGATGAGCACGGCGGGGGCCGTGTGCTCGACGCCGTAGGCGATCTCCCGCGGCGTCCACCACGCGTTGTAACCCACCGCGATCGCGCCGAGCTGCTGTGCCGCCCAGAACGTGCAGACCCATTCCGGGGTGTTGGCCGCCAGAATGCCGATGCGGTCGCCCCGGCCGACGCCGTACCGGTCCCGCAGCGCCGCGGCCAACGCGTCGACCGCGCTCGCGTGCTCGGCGAACGAGATCCTGCGGTCCTCGGTCACCAGATAATCGCGCGCACCCCAGTCCTTCGCGGTGGCCAGTACCTCGCCCAGCGAGCGGGCTCGGTTGCGCAGCACCGGCATCGGCGCACCGAGCACCTCCTCGACCACCATCTCGAAGCGGCCGCCGGGGCCGGTCAAACGGGCCACGGCCGCTGCGGCGAACGCCTGTGCATCGAACGGCTTCGTCATCTACCGCACTCCCTCATTCATGGAACCACTACCGCGCGACCGGTGACCAGCCCACGCTCGAGCCGGTCGAGCGCCGCGCGCCCGTCGGCCAGTGCGTACTGCTCGACCGCGATCTCGAGCTTGCCCGAACGAGCCAGCGCGACGGACTCGATCAGATCGGATTTGGTGCCGCCGTACGACTTTCGGATCGAGGCACCCCACGGCCAGCCCGGGCCGCCCGCGGGCGCCGCGGTGATCTCCGGCGTGCCGCCGCCCAGGCCGATCATCCGGTAGGCGCCGTTCGGCGCGACCGTGGCGACGGCGAGCGCGCAGGTCTGGTCGTTGCCGACGAAGTCGAATACCGCGTCGGCGCCACGGCCGTCGGTGCGGTCGAGGATCTGCTGCGCGGTGCCCGGTCCGGCCCGCAGCCCTGCGGCCGCGCCACCGCGCGTCGCCAATTCCAGCTTGTCCGCGGCGACGTCGACCGCGAGCACCTCGGTCGCGCTGGTCGCGGTGAGGATCTGCACCGCCGCGTGCCCCAGCCCGCCGACGCCGATCACCACTGCCACCGAGCCCGGCCGCAACTGCTCGCGTGCACCGCGGATCGCGTGGTAGCTGGTCAGTGCCGCGTCCGCGAGCGGAGCGGCCTGCCGGAAATCGAGATCGCCGATCGGCACGAACGCGTCGGCCGGCATGCGCAGGTACTCGGCCATGCCCCCGTCCGGACCGAGCCCGGGGCACGGCGGCATCGCGGTGCGGCCCGCGGCCAGGCAGACGTTCTCGTTGCCGGACACGCACTCTCGGCACCGGCCGCACGACCAGCACAGGTAGACGACGCCGCGTTCGCCGGCGCTGCGGCCTTCGACCGCCTCGCCGACCGCCTCGATGGTTCCCGCGACTTCGTGTCCGAGTGTCAGCGGCTCCGTGCGCAGCCGGAACGGCAGGTGCAGCACATGCAGATCGGAATGGCAGATCCCGGCCGCGCCGACCCGCAGCAGCAGCTCGCCCGACCCGATCTCGGGGACCGGTACCTCGCGCAGCTCGACGACGCCGGGACCGGTGAGCTGCAAGGCGCGCATCATGCCGAAGCTTCTTGCTCGGCGCGGACCGCGTCGAACACCGCGCGCAGGTAGGCGTCGGCGCGTGGGGAACCGATCAGGCCGGGCGCCATCTTGTTCATGGTGTACGCGACGGTGATGCGCCGGTCCAGGTCGTTGACCACCATCGCGCCGCCGTAGCCCGCCCACCAGCAGACCCGGCCGTCCGGTACCGCGGGTGCGGTCTGCGCCTGCGGCAGTCCGTAGCCGAGGCCGAAGCGCAACGGCACCAGCAGCGCGAGATCGATACCGTCGGACTGCTGGTCGAAGATCAGCTCGATGGTCCGCTCCGACAGGAAACGCCGGCCGTCGAGCACACCACCGCAGGACACCAGCGACTGCACCCGCGCCACCGAGCGGGCGTTGCCGTGCCCGTTCACCGCGCCGATCTCGGCCTCGCGCCACCTGGTGCTCGCGGTCTCGGCGAGGTCGAGCAGCGGGTTGGTCAGCGTTTTGACCAGCACGCTGTCCTGATCCAGTGCGGCCAGGTCGAATTCGAGCTGCGGCGGCGGCACGAGGGGCGCGATGCGGTCGTGATGTGCTGCGGGCGTGCCGATGTGGAAGTCCGCGCCGAGCGGCTCGGCGAGTTCGGCGGCGAAGAACCGGCCCAGCGTCTGTCCCGTGACGCGCCGCACCACCTCGCCGATCAGGTGCCCGTAGTTCAGCGCGTGATAGCCCGAGGCGGTGCCCGGCTCCCACCACGGCGGCTGGGCGGCGAGGCGGGCGCAGGCGGGCTCGGCGTCGTAGATATCGCGCAACTCGATCGGCGGCGCCCAGCCCGAGACCCCGGAGGTGTGGCCGAGCAGGTGCCGGATCTCGATGTCGCCCTTGCCGTTCGCGGCAAATTCGGGCCAATAGTGCGCCACCCGCTGGTGCACGTCGAGCTCGCCGCGGTCGACCAGCAGCAGCGCGCTGAGCGCGGTCATCGTCTTGCTGATCGAGAACACGTTGACCAGGGTGTCGGCCGTCCACGGCTGCGTGCGCTCGACATCGCGATAGCCGCCCCAGAGGTCGACCTCCGCGACGCCGTCCACCGTGACGCAGAGGGCCGCGCCGAGTTCTTCGCCGGCGGCGAGGTGGTTCTCCAATTCCGTGCGCACGTCCGCGAACCGGTCCGCGCAGTATCCCGCGGTCCGCGGCTCGCCGGTCACGCGCGCTCCAGCGCTCGGGCCGGCACAGGCAACGGGTTACCCGCCGCCGCAGCGCGTTTCGCGCCCTCGGCCATTTCCCGCCGCATCGCCCGCACGTATGGTTCGAACTCCACCTGGATGGTGTGCCTGGGCGAGTCGTAGTAGCGGCCGGTCCGGGCGGCCTCCGCCGCGCGGACGGCCGCGTTCATCTCCGGTACCGCGGGCGGCAGATAGTTGCCGGTGAGATAGGCGGCGACGAACTTGCTCTGCTGCTCGGCGAAGTTCACCAGCGTCGGCAGCGGCTGCGCCAATCCGAGGAAGAACAGGTCGGGCACACCGGGTTTCATCATGTGCTGGAACAGCGGGAACCGATTTCGGGCGTCCGGCAACAGGTCCGGATCGGCGAAGAACGGGAAGTTGATCCGATAGCCGGTGGCGCAGACGATCACGTCCACCTCCTCGGTGCTGCCGTCGGCGAAACGCACCCGCGGACCCGCCAGCGCGGTGATCGCCGGCTTGAAGGCGATATCGCCGCAGCCGGCCCGGTGCAGGAACTCCTCACTGGCCGAGGGATGCGCCTCGAACGGGCGATGGTCCGGTTTGGGCAGGCCGTAGAACTCCATGTCGCCCCGGAACTTCCGGACGAACCGCTGTTTGAGCCGCAGCGACACCTTGCGCGGAATCCAGCTCGGCACCGACTGTTTGTCGCCGACCTTGCCGTGCACGTACTTGGGCAGCACCCAGACACCGCGCCGGGCCGAGACGGTGAGTTTCGCGGCGAGGAAGCGCTGGGACAGCTCCGAGGCGATATCGAGTCCGGAGTTGCCCATCCCGACGACCACCACCCGCTTGCCGCGCATGTCCACCGGATCGAACGGATCGTTGTAGGCGTGGCTGTGCAGCAGCACGCCGTCGAATTCCCCGGGATAGTCGGGCAGATTCGGATCCCAGTGGTGCCCATTGCACACGATCAACACGTCGTAGCGGCGCGTGTGGCCGTCGCTGCTCGTCACCAGCCAGCTGTCGTCGGGCGCCCGTTCGGCGGCGGTCACCACGGTGCCGAAAAGGATCTTCTCGCGCAGCCCGAAATGATCGACGTAATCCTTGAAGTACTGGAACAACTGCGAATGGTGCGGGAAGTCCGGCCAATCCGCGGGCACCGGGAAATCCTCGAAGGCGAGCCGGAATTTGCTCGTATCTATGTGCAGCGATTGATAACACGCCGACATGCCGTTCGGATTCTTGAAATACCAATTGCCGCCGACCTCGTCGGAGGCCTCGAAGCAATCGAACGGGATGCCGTGGTCCTGTAATCGTTTGGCGGCGGTGATCCCGGACGGGCCCGCACCGATCACGGCGACGCGGGGGAGTTCGGTTGGAGTCATTCAGTGTCCTCATGCTGAGCGGGGACGTCACCCACCTGCGGTGGCGCCGCGGCGCCACAACCGTCCGGCGCCGTGGCGACCGGAGTGACGTAGGCAACAAGGTAACACTCGCTAGACACTGCGTCTAGTGAATGACATATTGTCTAGTGAGACGCGGCGGACCGCCGCTTCAGTACACTCGAGCAGCGAAAGTCGCACGTCAGCACAGCATTCGACCGACATGGGGTAGCCGTTGCGCACCAACCCGAGCCCGGCGGGCAGCAACCTGCGGGACGAACAGAAGCAGCAGACCAGGGCTCGCCTGCTGGCCTGCGCCAAGGAGCTGTTCACCGACCGGGGCTACGCCGCGGTGCGGGTGGACGACATCGCCGCCGCTGTCGGTTGCAGTCGCGCCACCTTCTACCTGCACTTCAACTCCAAGCAGGAGGTGCTGCGCGCGATCGCCGAACAGGGCACGGCCCCGAGCGCGCTGCATTTCTACGAGGATCTGGACCGGGTGCTCGACACCGGTTCGCGGGCCGAGTTCGTCGCCTGGGTGACCCGGGCGATCGCCTGGTTCCACGAGCACAAGGACCTGCTGCCCGCCTGGGACGAGGCCACCGCGCTGGAGTCGGAGTTCCGCGAGATCGCGCGCAACGGGATCATGGCGCTGCCCAACGCGATGACCTCCTACCTCGCGCGCTGGCCCGCCGACCGCGCGGACGAGGCGCGGCTGCGAGTGGAACTGCTTGTCGCCCAACTCGAACGCTTCTTCACCCGCTGGGCCGTCCAGGGCACCATCAACGTGTCCGCGGAGCGGGCCGCGGAGGTGCTCGCCGACATCTGGTTCCCCGCGCTGCAGGCGCCGCCCGACCGGAACTGACGCCCGTCGAAAACACTGAGCGGTAAGGCGATCCGATCGGCCCGCCGGGGCGTAGCTCCGGGTTCGCTGACCCGGCGGTTCGTCGTGTTCTCGGCCTCGATTTCCCGGTGGCCTGCAAATCTGTCGGTGCGGTGCGGCATCATCTGTGCACGCAGCCATCCACGAATATTGCTCGGAGTCATCAATGCCGTCGCCCAGAACCAAGCTCAAGCCATTGTCGGACAGCGAGATTCAGCGGATTGCCACCGAAATCGCCGGCGGCAAGCCGCCCATGGTGTGGTTCACCGCCGCCGCGGTGGGCGTGCCGGAAGGACGGTCGGGAAAGGTGATCGCGCTCGGCGATCCCGCCGACGGAGACTTCCTGCAGGTCCGGCCCACCGGCTCGAAGGATGTACTGTCCTTTTCTCCGACAGAAGTGACGTTGACCAAGCCGCAGCGAGGTGCGGCGCCTGTTTCCACCGCCCAGCCGAAGTCGACAACCAGGAAGGAAACACCCGTGACCCAGCCGTCGACCTTGACGAGCACCGCGACACCCACCACCCCCGCCAGTTCCGTCACGCCGCCCCCGGTGGTCCCGAAACCCGTTGCGAGCACGCCGGAATCGGAGGAGCAGGACAGCGGCGTGAGCAAGGCGCCCGCACCCAAGCCGAGCCCGGCCGGCGCGAAGCCCGCCAAGGCGGCGGCCCGCCCGAAGGCGAAGACGCCCGAGGTCACGGTCACGCTGACCGGTACCGCCGACGGCGAATGGTCCGTCGACGTGGTCAGCGGCAAGAAGCGCGCGGTGCGCGGCCTCGCCGTGCCCAGTTCCGCGGTGGCGCAGGCCGCCAAGATCCTGCACCCCGAGGTGGCCGACGTGGTGGCCGGCATCCTCGATGCCGCGCGGGAGGCCCAGGAGGCCAAGGTGCAGGCCTTGCAGGCCGAACTGGAAGCGGCCCGGCGGCTGCTCGAGGAACTGGCCGACTAGACCGCCCGGTGCTGTCGACGGTGTAGACCGTCAGACCGCGGTGCTGGTGGATCTGGTGCTCGCGTGCCAGATCCGCCGCCCGCTCTCGGCGGGAGCGTGCCGCACGGTATCGGCGCCGGCGTGCCGCACGGTATCGGGCGCGTGGCGCGCGTCGTCGTGGAACGCGTAGCCGAGCGAGTACTCCTTCGCGTGGTACATGGCCGAATCGGCGTCCCGGATGAGGTCGTAGATGGTGGCGTCGGTGCTGCGCGGCGAACCACAGGCGATGCCGATGCTCGCGGTGATCGGGATTTCGCCCGCGCTCAGCTCGAACGGCCGCACGAACGCGCCGAGCAGTCGTTCGGCCAGGGTCGCGGCCTCCTGCCGGCCGAGCGGGGAGAGCACCACGAATTCGTCGCCGCCGTAGCGGGCGACCACGTCGTCGCGCAGCACCACACGCCGGATGCGCGAGGCGGCGTTCGCGATCAGTTCGTCACCCACCGCGTGCCCGTAGCTGTCGTTGACCATCTTGAAGCCGTCGAGATCGATGAACAGCAGGCAGAGCGGTTGTTCGGCCCACCGCTCGCTGTTGCGATTCAGTGCGCGTAACAGCGCGGAGCGGTTGAGCAGCCCGGTGAGCATGTCGTGATCGGCTTGGTGCTGGGCGCGCCGCTCACTGCGTGAGCTGCGCACGATGGCCCGCTCGCTGCGCACCAGCACCCCGATGAGCAGCAGCGCGAACAGTGACGACACCACCACGCGATCGAGCATGCCGAGCGAGGAACCGACCACCGGCACCAGCGACGCGACGATCAGGACGACCGCGATGAAGCTGGCTCGCTGCCGGGAGTGGTGCGGGTGGATCCGGCGCGGGTTGCCGAGGCCGACCATGGTCGGGTGCAGCGCCGCGACGCCGCCGGTCGCGTACGCGGCCAGCAGCGGCGCCATCAGCATGTCGCGGCTGACCGCGATCGTGCCCGCGGCCTCCATGCTGTAGCCGAGGTCGCCGATGAGCGCGGCGATCAGCCCGATGTGCACCAGCCGCAGCGAGGTTTCCGAGCGGGTCGAGGTGGCCACCGAGTGCGCGATCAGCGTCAACAGCAAGGCGTCCAGCACCGGATAGGTGGCGGCCACCATGGTGTTCACGGTGTTGTCGTGGGTGCGCAGGATGGGGGAGATCAGGAAGGTCCAGGACGCGAGCAGCGCGCCGAGCCCGATCAACCCCGAGTCGAGCACCAGGTCGTAGTTGCCGCGGACCTGACGGGGTCGCAACCAGATCAGGGCGGCGAGGCCGACGGTCAGGTAGCCGAGCAAGGTGAACGCGTCGTCGATCGGATGCAAGCCGTGCTCGGAGGTCTCGCGCAGCGCGCTGCCCGTGGCCGAGAGCACCGACGAGGCCGACAGCAGGTACCAGGGCAGCGGCCGCGCCGGGCGGTGCATCCACAGGCCGATGCCGATCATGGCGAGTGTGCCCGCCAGGATGATCGCCATCGTCAGGTAGGTCAGCACCGGTGACTCGACCGCGACATGCACCATGATCGCGGCCGCGCTTCCCCCGAGAAGCAGTGCGTACCACCGTGTTCGGAATTGCTGCCGCCCTGCTGACCGCGGCCCTTCGCTGACTGTCATCAGCCCCCCTTGGTCGCTCCGTCCCCGGTGAACCAGGCCGCGTAGTAGGTCTGCGTATCCTCCACCGCAACCTCGAGCTCCAACTCGTCGAGCACCGACTTGATGTGGCCGGTGAACCAGGGCCGAGTGTTGTTGTACGAGCACATGTCCCAACCGAACACAGCGCGTTCGGCTATCAAAACCTGGGCAACTGATTCGATCATGGCATGGAATGCGACCCCTTGCCGCGCTCTTGGCGTAACGAGGGTAAAACCGATGTAGAAGATCGCGTCCCGCGCCGCATGTTCAGGATACCGGGCCGCGAAGTATTCCGGACTGATCCACGGCACGGTGTCCAGATGTCTGGTCAGCGTGGTCACCCCGATCGGCTCGCCGAAAGGGGTTCTGGCCACGTGTTTCTGTACCCGCGCGTCGATCATTTCGGCGCGGAATTCCTCGCGGTGCAACACCTGTCTGGCGATGGCTTTGGTGCGCAGCGGGCCGAACGCGTCCTCGTACAGTTCGTAGAACTGGTCGATCTGGTCGTCGGGCACCTTGGTGTCGATGGTGATGTGCACGTCGTCGTTCATCGCTGGAACCCCCACGGGGTGGTGTGATACGCCGCGAGCACCAGCGCGCAGGTCGGCCCGCCGTCGGCGGTGGTCTCGGTCGTGCACAGCTGGATCGGGCCGAAGGTTTCCGGTCGATGCCGGGTCATATCGTCGAGGCTGGACCGGATCAGCGCGGTGACCTGCGCGGTCGTCTCGGCCTCGTGCTCGACGAACAGGCCCGCGCCGGAACCGTCGTCGCGCAGCACCCAGCCGATGCCAGCCGCGGCGGTCTGGCCGGGCTCGTGCGCATGCTGCACCGCGTAGACGCAATAGAGACGATCGCCCCACGGTATCGGTTTACGCACGCGGCCGGTGCGTGCCAACGCCGCCCCGGGCGGAATGACCGACGACAGCCGGATCAAATTGGCATCACCTACTCCCAGGTCGCGCAGTGCTGCGTCGAAGGCCGACATGGCTGTCGTGCCTGCCCCGGTCGCGGCACCGATCTCGATCGTCAACGGCGCCCCGGCGACCGGCCTGCCCAGGGGTGGACGAAGCCGATCTATCCATGGCAGTCCGACCAGGCGGCCGCGCCGCCCCACTGGACCGCTGCGCGGGGTGGTGTGAATCATAGTGCCCTCCCAAAAAGCCCGGCCCAATTTGCAGGCCGGTAATGCGACAAAATCGACTCTGCGTCACAAAGGGGAATCGCGCACCTCCGACGGCCGAAACCAGTGCTACGACGGCGTGTCTCGTAACGTGGGCCGGACGGGTAGGTGTGGACACGACAGACAGCGAGGGACCAGTGCAGACGTGGGCGGCGCCGGGACGGGTCAACATCATCGGCGAACACACCGACTACAACGACGGATTCGTGCTGCCGATCGCGCTGCCGCTGGTGGTCGAGTGCGCGGCCGGGGTGCGCCCGGACCGGCAGGTGCGGGTCACGTCCCGGCAGCGGCCGGGCGAGACCGTGCTGGTCGCGGTGGCGGAACTGGCCGCCCAGCGCGACCGGGTGCCGGGCTGGTCGCGGTATCCGCTCGGGGTGGTCGCCGAATTCGTGCGCCGGGGGCACGCCGTCGGCGGGGTCGACCTCGTGCTGGACGGCGCCGTGCCGATCGGCGCCGGGCTGTCCTCCTCGGCCGCGCTGTCCTGCGCGGTGGCCATCGCGCTGCGGGATCTGTTCGCGCCCACTGTCACCGATCGTGCGCTGATCGAGCTGGCCCGCGCCGCGGAGAACGACTACGTCGGCGCGCCCACCGGTTTGCTGGACCAGTCCGCCTCGATCATGTGCACCGCGGGGCACGCGCTGTTCCTCGACATCCGCGGCTTCCTCGCCGACGACGATGCGAACAACGTTGCCTACGAACAGATTCCGTTCGATCTGGCCCGATTCGGGTTGGAGCTGTTGGTGATCGACACCGGGCAGCCGCACGAGTTGGTCGACGGCGGTTACGCCGAGCGCCGCGCCCAATGCGAAGCCGCCGCCGCCGAACTCGGTGTGCCCGCGCTGCGTGATGTCGCCGCGGTGGCCGACGTGGCGCGGCTCGCCGATCCGGTGTTGCGCCGCCGCGCGCGACATGTCGTGACAGAGAACGCGCGCGTCCTGCGGGTTGCCGAAGAATTGCGCAGCGGTGCGGATCCGCGCGCGATCGGGCCGGTGCTCACCGCGGCGCACGCGTCGCTGCGCGACGATTTCGAGGTGTCCACGCCCGCGCTGGACACCGCCGTCGCCGCCGCGCGCGCCGCCGGGGCGCACGGCGCGCGCATGGTCGGCGGTGGATTCGGTGGCAGCGCGATCGCGCTCGTCGACCGCGCGCACACCGCCGCCGTGGTGGACGCGACCCGGAAACGGTTCGCGGACGCGGGCTTTGCCGAGCCGCGCACCTTCGTCGTCGGCCCAGCGGCCGGCGCGCACCGGCTCGACTGAGCGACCGACCGAGTTCTTTGTGCGCGATTGTGCCCCGCGAGTGAGGCACAATCACGCAGAGTGGGTGTCGGCCGACACCATTCGGCCGGCGACGAGGGACTCGCGCGCCACGCAGTACCCGTAGACGCACGATCTCGTACCACGAAGGATCCCGCTCGACGCCAGGTTTACCGCCAGGAGGGACGCTGTGCCGCTTGCCGATTCACCCGTTCTGACCTCCGTGCTGCTCGCCGCCGAGCCACGGATGTCCACCCATTTCGAGGCCTCGACCACGCTGCGACTCGACGCGGACCCGGTCGACTACGCCTTGGTGGCGCTCTATTTCGTCTTCGTACTCGGCATCGGCTTACTGGCCAGACAGCGCGTCTCGTCCAGCATCGACTTCTTCCTGTCCGGGCGGTCGCTGCCCGCCTGGGTGACCGGTCTCGCGTTCATCTCCGCCAATCTCGGCGCGGTCGAGATCATGGGCATGTCGGCCAACGGCGCGCAATACGGTTTCCCGACCTTCCACTACTTCTGGATCGGCGCGGTTCCGGCCATGCTGTTCCTCGGCGTGGTGATGATGCCGTTCTACTACGGCTCCAAGGTGCGCAGCGTCCCCGAGTTCATGCGCAGGCGGTTCGGCACCGGCGCGCATCTGGTGAACGCGCTCAGCTTCGCCGTCGCCCAGGTGCTGATCGCGGGCGTCAACCTGTATCTGCTCGGCACCATCCTGAACGTGCTGCTCGGCTGGCCGCTGTGGCTGTCGGTGGTGATCGCGGCGGTGATCGTGCTGTCCTACATCACCCTCGGCGGCCTGTCCGCCGCGATCTACAACGAGGTGCTGCAGTTCTTCGTCATCGTGGCCGCGCTGCTGCCGCTCACGCTGGTCGGCCTGCACAAGGTCGGCGGCTGGGACGGGTTGCGGGACAAGGTGACCGCCTCGCCGGGTGGCGGCGCGCAGCTGGACTCGTGGCCCGGCAACGCGCTCAGCGGCTTCAGCAGCAACATCCTGTCGGTGATCGGCATCGTGTTCGGCCTCGGGTTCGTGCTCTCGTTCGGTTACTGGACCACCAACTTCGTCGAGGTGCAGCGGGCGCTGGCCACGCACTCCATCTCCGCGGCCCGGCGGACGCCGATCATCGGCGCCTATCCGAAGATGTTCATTCCGCTGATCGTGGTGATCCCCGGCATGATCAGTGCCGTGCTGGTGCCGCAGATGAGCGAATACAAGGCGGCCAAGGCGGCAGATCCGGACTTCAGTGGCGACACCACTTATAACCAGGCGCTGCTGTATCTGATGAAAGACGTGTTGCCGAACGGACTGCTCGGAGTGGGCCTGGCCGGTCTGCTCGCCGCGTTCATGGCGGGTATGGCCGCCAATATCTCCGCGTTCAATACGGTCTTCAGCTACGACCTGTGGCAGCAATATGTGCGCAAGGATCGGCCGGACGGGTACTACCTGAATATCGGACGATGGGCGACCGTCGGCGCCACCGTCGCGGCGATCTTCACCTCGTTCATCGCGTCGAGTTTCAGCAACATGATGGACTACTTGCAGACCCTGTTCAGTTTCTTCAACGCGCCGTTGTTCGCGACCTTCATCCTCGGCATGTTCTGGAAACGGATGACTCCGGCGGCGGGCTGGATGGGCCTGGTCTGCGGAACCGGTTCCGCCATCGTCGTGTTCATCTTGCACGAGACCAAGGTGTTCGAATTGTCGGGCCAGGGCGCGAGTTTCGTGGCCGCGGGCGTCGCGTTCGTGGTCGACATCGTGGTGAGCGTGCTGGTCACTCAGGTGACCAGGCCGAAACCGGTCGCCGAACTCGTCGGCCTGGTCTATTCGGAGACGCCCAAGGAGGTGCGCACCGATCCCGACGAGGCGTCGCTGCCCTGGTACCAGCGCCCGGTGCTGCTCGCGGGTATCGCCCTGGTGCTCGTCATCGTCCTCAACATCGTCGTCGGATAAGGAGCCGCAATGCTTTTCGACATCCGCACCATCGTCGGCGCCCTGCTCGGCAGTTACGGCGTCATCCTGGTCATCACCGGACTGGTGCACAACACCGCCGCCGAGCAGGCCAAGACCGGCAACGTCAACGTCAACCTCTGGGCCGGGATCGGCATGGCCGTGGTGGCCGTGCTGTTCCTCGCGTGGGCGATGCTGCGCCCGGTCGCGGTGCCCGAGCAGGCGCCCGCGGCCGAGATCGAGGAAGAACCGTCGGACACGCCGTAGCGGAAGGCCTCGCCGGACCGGGTCCGGCGAGGCTGCTCGGCGGTCGGTGACGATCTTCACAGCGGGCAGGTCAGCGGGTCTTTGCGGCGAAATACGTTTGTCGCCGGGCCGTTAGCGAACGTAACGTCTCTTCGGTTTCACACCAACGAGATGAAACGGAGTGCCATGCCATGAAACCAGTGACCGAACGCGAGATCCGATCGTCGTTCATCAACTGTTCCAAGTCCGAAGCCAAGCGGCTGCCGGTACCGCGCGAACTCGACGAGCGTCCCTGGGACGACCTCGATTTCCTCGGCTGGTCGGATCCGTCGCTGCCGGGCCGGTGCTATCTGGTCGTCCCGCAGGACGACGAGCTGATCGGCGTCGCGCTGCGCTACGAAACCGGTGGGTCCGGCCGGGCGCAGATGTGCTCGATCTGCCTGACCACGCACACCGGTAGCGGGGTTTCCCTGCTGACCGCGGCCAAGGCCGGTCCGTCCGGGCGCAACGGCAACACGATCGGCACCTACATGTGCACCGATCTGAACTGTTCGCTGTACGCGCGCGGCAAGAAGACCCCCGCGCTGGGCAACCGGTACCGGGAGAACCTGAATCCCGAGCAGAAGGTCGAGCGGCTGCTGACCAACCTGCAGGCGTTCATCGCCAGGCTCAAAGCCTGATCCCACTTGACTCAGCAATCCGATGAGAAATGGAGGTAGATGCCATGCGCCGACACTCGACGCTCGGCTCGTCGCACCCCGAGTCCCGCGATCACACCAGCCCACTCGGGGTGCACCGGGTTTCCTCTCCGGTCGAGACGGCCCGACCGCATGCGGCCGGACCGTGTCATCCGGGGAGGAAACCCGAGGCGAGCCGGTTACGCCGCGCGTAGCCGAGCCCGCAGACCGACGAGCACGTCGACGACCAGGAACGCGAGCAGACTGAGTCCGACCAGCGGGGCGAACCAGCCGACCACTACCGCGACCAGGACCAGCGGCACGGCCAGCCACGGCGAGGACCGCCGCAGTGCGCCGCGCTTCGGGGCCCGGCCCAGCGGAATCCGCCCGGCGCCGCCGCGGGTCGGTCGTCTGCGCCACCACATGAGGTAGCCGCGCACCAGCACGGTGATCAGCCCGATCATCGCCGCGAGCAGCAGCAACTGGTTGAGCAGACCGAACAGCAGACCCATGTGGAACTGAATGCCCCAGTTGGTGAGCTTGGCCATCAGCGGCCAATCGGCGTACGCGAGCCGATCGGTGACCGCGCCGGTGGCGCCGTCTACAGCGACCGCGTCCACGGTGTACGTGCCCGGCATCCGCCGTTCCTTCACCGCGAACGCCTGGGTGGGCTCGGCCGGGATGCTGATCTCGACGGCCTGGGTGAGGCCGTTGGCGCGCGCCGTCCGGTAGACCTGATCGAGCTGGACGATCCGATCGGACACATTCGCGGGCGCGGGCGCGGCCGTATGTCCGGCGTGGTGATCGCCTCCCGAATCATGCGCGGGCGCAACGGCTCCCGGCAGTGTGGTGGTGACCGAGGGCGTGGTCCAGCTGAGCTGCTGGCGAATTTCGGTGATGTTCTCGCCCGCATAGGTCGACCAGGTCATGCCCGTAGCCGAGAGCAGGAGAATGAGCGGCAGCACCCACATACCGACCGAGCCGTGCCAGTTCACGGTGCGGCCGCGGCCCTGCTGCGACCGGTCCGGCGCGAACAGCCAGCGCGCCGAATTCCGTTGCCTGCGTGCGCGTACCCGCCGCAGCCACACGACCAGACCGGCCAGCGCGATCACCCACAGCCACGACGCGGCCAGCTCGCTGTAGAGCCGGCCGGGTTCGCCGAGGTGCAGATCACGGTGCAGGCGGTCGATCCAGGTGCGCAGCGGGAGTGCGCCGGAACTGCCGTAGACGACCGAATCACCCACGGGCTGAGCGGTATACGGGTTGACGAACACCGCGCGCCGCTCCGACGCGCCCAGGGTGGGATCGGCGAACAGCACCCGGGTGGTGTCCTCGGCGCCCGCCGCAGGGGAGACCGCGTTCAGCGTGAGGTTCGGCTGGGTCGCGACGGCGGCCCCGACCTGTTCGGACAGCGGTTTGGGTGCGCCACCGGTGGACTCCACGGTCAGCAGGTCACGCGACACGATCGATTCCAGGGTCGGTGAGATCGCGTAGAGCGCGCCGGTAACCGCGGCGATGAGGATGAACGGTGCGACGAAGACGCCGGCGTAGAAGTGCAGTCGCATCGCGAGTGCGTGCAGCCCGTTGCGGGCCGCGGGCCGGGGCCGGCCGGGCCGGGCCGGCGTGGAATCGGGTACGGCCGCCGGTGCTCCGGTGTCCGTCGTTATTTCTGTTGTGCTCACGATTTTTCGATTCTGAAGTTCGGGTAACCCGGGTTCTGGCGGTGCGGTCGGCAGGGGTGCCGCACGCAGCCGGAATGCCGGGTCGACAGAGACATAGCGCTGTCCGGGCACGGCCACGGAAAGCAGAGCTGGTCGCGGAGATACGGCGAGCGGATGCTGCTACACGCCGATGGGGCGTCGACGGTGTGCCTGGACACACGTGTACACGCGACCGGTCGGTCGGCGTGACGAAATGATCAGTGGGCGACGGCGACCGGCGGGGCGCGGGTGCGCAGCGATTCGGCGGCGAAGACGCGCAGGATGACTCGGTCGCGGTGGGTGGTGCGCAGCGGCGCGGGTTCCGGCAAGAACGGCAGTACCCGGCGGGACGGCAGCACCCGGCGCAGCACCGCGGTGCCGGCCCGATAGGCGGTTTCCGCGCCGCGGATCACGGCGGCCGCGGCGACGGCCGCGAGTACGTGGGCGGTGAGCATGGCCGGGGTCAGCTGGGCATCGCCGTGATGCAGATGCCCCGAACCCAGACCCATCGTCACGTGGCCGAGCAACTGTCCGGCGACCAGGGCGGCCACCAGACCGGTCGCGGTGTCGCGCAGCGGCGCGAGTCCGGCGACCAGCGCTCCGATCAGTGCGGCGGTGCCGGCGAGCAGAGTGAGGGTGCTACCGCTCGGCGCCATGCCGCCGGACGCCCAGCCATGTGCCGCAACGGAAATGGTGCCCGAGATCGCGCCGGCCGAAGCGCCGCGCACCCGCGCGACGGCGCTGCGTTGTCCCGCAGCAGCCCGGTCGAACTCGTTGTTCACTCGCTGATAGTAGCCGACGGATTGCACGGTTTTCCCCGCCGGACAACCGGGGAAGCAACTGTGGACCGGCCGTCGGCTACCTGCTCAGCTCGCGTCTACGTCCATCTCGATGAGCGGTTTGCGCAGCAGTTTGCCGGTGGCGTTGCGCGGGAGTTCGTCGAGGAAGATCACCTCGCGGGGGACCTTGTAGCGGGCCAGGTTCGCCTTGACGAAGTCCTTGATCTCCTGCGCGTCCCGCTTGGAGTCGGGGCCGGGCACGACGAACGCGCGCAGGCGCTTGCCGAACTCGCGATCGTCGACGCCCACCACGGCGGCCTCGAAGATGTCCTCGCGTCCGGCGATCAGGTTCTCCACCTCGAGCGGGAAGACGTTCTCGCCGCCGGAGACGATCATGTCGTCGTCGCGGCCGTCGATGTAGAGCAGCCCGTCGGCGTCGAAATGCCCGACGTCGCCGCTGGACATCATGCCGTCGACGACCTCCTTGGTGCGGCCGTCGGTGTAACCGGTGAACGCGAAACCGTTGTCGACGAAAATGGTGCCGGTGACATTCGGCTTCGTGATCGGCTTGCGGTTCTCGTCCAGCAGCACGATCTTGATCCCGACCGGGGCTTTGCCCGCGGTGGTCGGCGCTTTGCGTAGATCCTCCGGCGTCGCCACGGTCATCACCGCGCACTCGGTGGAGCCGTACAGGTTGTAGAGGGTGTCGCCGAAGTAGTCCAGCGTCCGGGTCACCACGTCGGGCGCGATGGCCGAGCCCGCCGCGAAGATCACCTTGATGGTGCGCGGGTCGTACTTGGCCAGCACCTCCTCGTCGAGATCGAGGATGCGCTGCAACATGGTCGGCACGACCACCAGCGAGTCGGCGCGGTACTTCACGATGTTCTTCAGCGTCAGCTCCGGATCGAACCGGCGCTGCTGGAAGACCACCCGGTTGCCGAGCGCGACACCGAGGGTGAACTGGGACAGCCCGGTGCCGTGGAAGATCGGCGCGGCCATGATCATGGTGCCGTTGTGCGGCAACGGCACCCGGTCGACGAACTGGGCCGAGGCGAACGGGCTCACCCGGTCCCGCGGCGCGCCCTTCGGCGTACCGGTGGTGCCGCTGGTCAGGATGACCATGCCGCCCGGCTTCGCGGGCGCGGGCAGCGGTGCGGTGGATTCGCCCGCGATGAGCGAGGCGATGGTCGGGATCGATGGATCGGCGTTGTCCTTGGCGTCGACCCAGGTGAGGATCCGCGGGATGTCGGCGGGAATCGCGCTCATCAGGTCCAGGAACTCGCTGTCGTGCAGCACCGCCTTCACCTTTTCGCGCTCGGCGACATCGGCGAACTGCGGCTTGGCGAACCCGGTGTTCATCAGCACCGTGCGCACGCCGAGCTTGCCCGCGGCGAGCAGGCTCAGCACCATGCCGCGGTGATCGCGCGCCAGTACCGCCACCACGTCGCCCGGCCGCACACCCTGCGTCGCCAGGCCGCGGGCCAGCGCGTTCGACTGCTCGTTCAGTTCGCCGAAGGTCAGCTCACCCGCCTCGTCGACGATCGCCCCCGCGTTGGGCCGGGTCTGCGCGGCATGCATGGCGACGCCGGCGAACGGGCCGAGTTTCGTCACGTTGATCGCCGAGCGCACGGCCTGGTCGAGCCGGAGCGGATTGAACAGATGCCGCTTGACCATGACATTCACGCCGAGAGCGAGTGTTCCGGCCTTGCGGGCAGTGCCGCTCAACGCGGGGAAGGAGACAACCATCGACAACAACCTTCCGGCGGTCCCACCCGGGGAGCCGATGGGTGGTGCGGACCGCGACTACGGGATCCAGTGCTGCCGCTAACAATAGCAACCATCTGTAACCGGATGTGTCACGTATCTCAACAGCTCCTACCGGTGGGTAACCAGCCGATGACCGTCAGGCGGTGGTGTCGTACTCCACCAGCACCCGCCGCAGCAGTTTGCCGGTCGGATTGCGCGGCAGGTCGTCGAGGAACACCACCTCGCGCGGCACCTTGTAGCGGGCCAGGTTGTTCTTGACGTAGGCCTTGATCTCCTCGCCGTCCGGGTTCTGGCCCGGCTCGGGAACCACGAAGGCGCGCAACCGCTTTCCGAATTCGGCGTCGTCCACGCCGACCACCGCCGCGTCGAAGATGTCCGGCCGCTCCAGCAGCAGGTTCTCCACCTCCTGCGGGAAGACGTTCTCGCCGCCGGAGACGATCATGTCGTCGTCGCGGCCGTCCACCATCAGCAGGCCGTGCTCGTCGAAGTGGCCGACGTCACCGCTGGACATGAAGCCGTCGATGATCTGCTTGTTGCGGCCGTCGGTGTAGCCCTCGAACGGCGTCCCGCTGCGGATGAAGATGCGCGCGGTCGTGCCGATCGCGGTGACCGGCTTGTCGTTGTCGTCGAACAGGCGCACCTCGCAGGTGACCGGCGCGCGGCCGACCGTGCCGGGCGCGATGGCCAGGTCTTCCGGGTTCGCGATGGCCGCCACCGAGCATTCGGTCGAGCCGTACAGGTTGTACAGGACCGGCCCGAACGCCTGGGTGGCCTTCATGGTGAGCTCCGGCGACAGCGCCGAGCCCGCGAGCAGGATGACCTTCAGCGACGAGGTGTCGTACTTGGCGCGGATGGCCGGATCCAGCTCCGTCATCCGGTGCAGCATGGTCGGCACCGCGACGAGCATCTCCGCCTTGTGATCGGCGATCAACTTCAGGGTCGCCTCGGCGTCGAAGCGGCGGCGCACCACGATCTTGTTGCCCATCGCCATGCCGACCAGCCAGGTGCCGAACCCGGTGCTGTGGAAGATCGGCGACACGATCACCTGCGCGCCCCGGTACGGGAACGGGACGCGGTCGAGGAACTGCGCGGTGGCCAGCGGCGACACCTTGGCGCGGGTGGCGCCCTTCGGCAGGCCGGTGGTGCCGCTGGTGAGAATGATGAAACCGCCCGGCTTGCTCGGCGGGGCCAGCTCCTCGCTGGAGTTCGCCGCGACCAGGTCATCGAGAGTCTGTGCGCCCGTGGGCAATTCGGTATCTTCGTCGACCCACGTGAGATAGCGCGGCAGGTCGGCGGGCAGTGCGTCGAGCAGGCCGAGGAACTCGCTGTCGTGCAGCATCGCCTTGACCTGCTCGCGCTGGCACACCTCGGCGAACTGCGGCTTGGCGAACCCGGTGTTCATCAGCGCCACCCGCACGCCGGCCTTGCTCGCGGCAACCATGGACAGGATCAGGCCGCGATGGTCGCGGGCCAGCACCCCGACGACGGTGCCCTCGGTGAGCCCCGCCGCGTGCAGGCCGCGCGCGATCGCGGTCGACTGCTTGTCGATCTGGCCGTAGGTCAGTTCACCCTTCTCGTCGGCCAGTGCGAGGGAGTCCGGCGCGATGCGCGCGGCGTGGCGGATCAGCGTGGCCTGCGGCCCGTAGATCTGCGATTCCTTCATCGTCCGAAGCGTTTCCAGCGGTTTGCGCGGATCGGAGACCCCGCGCTTCCGCAGCACTCCCAACGCCTTCACGACCTCGAGCGCGTGCGCCACCTTCATGTCGAAACACCTCCACAGAACCTCGCGTCGGCACTCGACCTAGCGAACTGGTACGGCCACTTTTGGCATACCGTAGCAGTGCTCAGTGTGCGGGGTCACAGACTGAACCGGATTAATCGGACATGGTCGCCGTGTCGGGGTCCGGCCCGCGGGATTTCAGGGATTTCGTGGGAGGAATTTCGGTAACCGGCGTGTCGCCAGACCGCCGGACCGGCGGTTATTTGACATGGTCAGCCGCTGCGCGTTCGATGCACGCAAGGGGTAGTCGAACACCAGAATGGAGGCTGATTCAACGATGATCATCAGGCTTGTTCGCTCGACTTCGGTACCGGCGCCGGATTGCACCTGCGGTCCGAGCTGCCAATGTGGCTGCCAATCCGGCGGCGCCTGCTCGTGCGGTGACCAGTGCGGCTGATCCGCACCCTCGTCGTGGTCGTCTTCGCGCTCTGCGCCGGTCAGCTCGGCGACCTGAGTTAGGTTCAGCGCCGCGCGCTGGCCAGTGCGATCAGCAACGGCACCACCCGGCCCGCGGGCACTTCGAAACGCCCGCGGCCGGCGGTGTGCAGCCAGCCGACGGCGGCCAGCTGCCGCAGATGGTGATAGACCTGGCCCGAGGTGCCGACCCCCTCGAGTCCGACCAGTTCGGCGGCGGTCCTGCGGCCGCCCATGATCTCCCGCAGCAGCCGCAACCGCACCGGGTTGCCCAGCGCGGCAAGGCATTCCGCGGTCTCGGCCCAGTCGTCCTCGATCAGGTCGCCGGTGGTGAACGTGGCCTGCCAGCTGTACTGCTCGTCGGTCGGCAGTCGCAGCGAACCCGCGAACAGCACGCCGCCGTTCGGCTCGTCGGTCGCGGCGAACTCCTCGTGCAGGCGGGTGGCCGCCCAGCGGTCCGACGACGCTTCGTGCCCGTTCCCGTTCGCGAAGGGCAGCAGCCCGTCGAGCCGCCGTTCGAGTTCCGCGACCCGCTCTTCCAGACTCACGCCACAAAAGCTACGGAACTACGTAGTTCCGAACAAGAGGTCATTCGAGTGCACGACGGCCGCCGCGGGCTGCCCCGCGACGGCCGTCAAACCGGTCGCTCAGTTGTAAACCGCGCCGAACGACGGCACCGAGATCGTGCCCAGTTGGTACTGATACCCGTCCGGGTTCGCGTCGCTCACCGGAACCGACCAGCGGTGCCACAGGCTGCCGTACACCGCGGCGACGATCATGCCCGCGCCGGTGTCCAAGGCCCGGGACCGAATGGTGGTGTCCACCGGGACGTCGTTGTGCTCGTTCAGCACCTCGGTGCCGCTGCGCCCGTTGGACAGATTGATCCACAGCACCTCGAGTTTCGCGCCACCCTGATTCGGCGCGATGGTGCCGGGTCCGCCGAAGAACCCGAACCGGAACCCGTCGAGCCCGAGTGCGATACCCGACCCATAGACGCCGGGACCGTCACCACGGCCGATATCCGACTGGGCCGGAATCTGGAACGGTTGCGCAGGCAACGCCACCTGTCCGGCCTTGTTCAGCTGCCCCGAAGCGAGCAGCCGATCCACCGCCTGCTCGGCCTGCGCGTTGCCCGCGGCCGCCGCGCGCAACTGCTGCGCGGCCGTGCCCCAATCGACGGTGCTCGGCGCCGCACCGGCACTGCCGGCGAAAACGCCCGCGGCCACCGCCGTTGTGGCGAAAACAGTCGCGAGGCGACGGATCACACTCGGTCGTTCCATATGCAGTTTCTCCTTGAGGTCTCTGGTACAGCTCGAGAGAAAACATTCGCTCAATTGTCGATCAAGAAACACCGGCCGTTACGCAACCACCCCTGACCGAACCGCTCCACTATCCAACTCGCATGCCTCTTCTGCCGCCGCGACATTCCGGAACATTCCAACTGGAACCCAACAATCCCGACATTCAGGGCGAATTCCGCCTCAACCGCAACCGCCGAATCTGAAACGAGCGCAATCGTGCGGCCTGCGAAAGCTGTTGGTGGGGTTCACAGAGCATGCATACGGTTCACAGGGGGTGTAGGGCCTGTGAACGGTACGAATGGTCTGTGGAACTCCCCGGGGTGCAACGCCGCTCACGATTCGTATGCCTATTCGCCGATGCCCCCAGGTCTGAAGTAGGTGCCGACGTCGAACGCGGGATATGCGTTCCGTTCTGGAACCGAAAAGTGTGGCATAACTGGAACCTGGAGCGGAAGGTCGCTTTTCGGTGTCGAAAGTGCCGGTGTTCCAACGATTCTGGTCGGCAGGTTCGCGTAGGGTGAGGCCACCTCATTCCGAGGGGCGATGGACATGGTCCGACATCGCGCCCAGGAAGGAGGTGGTGGGGAATGGCGAAACATCGCCGCAAAAAGAGCAAGGCCCCGGTCGATTACGGCATCTGCGTAACGGCCGCTGTCGCAATCGCCGGGGCGCTCATCCTGGTCCGCCGAGTGTGGACTAGGTAAACCACCAGGTGGGGCCGCTGTTAGCGCAGCGGCTCTCCCGCTCGGCATCACTCGCGTGACAACCGCAACTGTACACCCCAACGCCTGTACATTTGCGGCGAAATTCGACGACACCGGTGCTGAGCATGGTTAGCACTTGGCGTCGCGACCGGGAGCCGTCAGCTGCCGGATTCGGTGACGGTAATTCTTGCGAGGCTCACGCCACTCGCGGTTCGTAGCAGTTCTACCTCGTAGCGGTTTCCGGTGCGGGCATCCAGGACCACAGTGGACCGTAAAGTCACGAGATCGGACGTGATACTCACGGGGGTGAGCACGCTGTCGGGCTCGAGTCGATACCGTTCGCGCACAAGCCGAATCGCCTCGCGCCTGGCCGAGTCGTCGGTGATCGCCAACGGCTCGTCGGTCTCGCGGCCGCCCCACAGGCTCGGCAGTCGCTTTCCGATTCCTTTGACCCCGTCCCATGCGGCGCCACCGGCTATCCCGGCGGCGATCACGGAACCTACCGTCGGGGCCATCTCCACGACGAAGGACCACACCATCGCCGAACTGCCCCAAGAGTATTGGTACCGCCGCTCGTCCAAGACGAATTGGTCCTGCTTGGGGAACTGGCTTTCGATGAACGCTCGCACCTCGGTCTGGTCGACGCTTCGGCCACCGAAGGTGAGCGTCCAGTCGTCACTGGGCGGATCGCCGAGCTGGTCATGAATCCGAAGGTTGATCCGGACCTGATCGGGTGTTCCTGCACAGCACCAGTATGCCAATCCGCCGGTGTTCGCGAGCGCGCCCGCCGGTCTGAAACACAGCGCCTGCGTTCCATCACGAGATAGCTCGGGGTTCACGGAGCTTTTATACGGTTCACAGGGAGTGTAGGGCGTGTGAACCGTATGAATGATCTGTGAACCCCTCCGGGACACAACGGGATGTGGTCCGTTTGGCCCGAAAACGATGGCACAACTGGAACCTCGCGCGGAAAGTCGCTTTTCGGTGTCGAAAGTGCCGGTGTTCCAACGATTCTGGTCGGCAGGTTCGCGTAGGGTGAGGCCACCTCATTCCGAGGGGCGATGGACATGGTCCGACATCGCGCCCAGGAAGGAGGTGGTGGGGGATGGCGAAACATCGCCGCAAAAAGCAAGAGGCTCCGGTCAACTACGGCATGGTGCTGGTCGTTGCTGCCGTAACCGCCGGAGCGCTCGTGCTGGTCCGCTGGCTGCGGGCTAGATGATAACCCACCTGGTGGGGCGTCGGCTGCAACCGGCGTCCCATCCCCCAGCATCACTCGCGTGACAACAGCAACTGTACACGCCCGGGTATGTGGTGTTGCGGCGAAATTCGATGAATTCCACTGCCCGTGGCATCGGGTATTTCGGTATTCAGGTGATGAGGCTGATCAAGAACCGGGTGAGGACCGCGGTCAGATCGGCGAGGGGCGGGCGGGGGTCGGTGGTGCTCCACCGATGCACCAGTGCCATCAGCGCGCCGATGAAACCGGTTGCGGCGGTGGCATATCCGCCGGGTGGGGCGAAGTCGGGTCCGCAAGCGTTGCGCAGTTCGGCCTCGAAGAACTGCATCCAGATGGCGCGCTGTTCGATCCGGTGCTGTTCGACCCGGTCGCTGACGCCGATCACCTCGACGAACGAGATGGCGGCGCGGCGCGGATCGCTGCCGACCGACTCGGCGAACGCGGTCACGGCGGCGGTGGCGCGGGCGGTGGCGTCACCGGGTGCGGCGGCGGCCGCGGTCAGCACGGCTTCGCGCGCATCGGCCTGGATCAGGTCGTAGACGGCCAGCAACAGGTCTTCGCGATTGTCGAACAGCTCATAGAACTGGGCGCGAGCCAAACCCGCGGCGCGGCACACACTGGTGATGGAACTGTTCCGATAGCCCGATTCGCCGAAGACGGTGAGTCCGGCGTCGAGGAACTGCCGACGCCGGTCTACCCGCCGGTCCTGCACCGGCCGGCCGCCGTAGGTTCGGGTCGTCGTGGTCACGCCACCACGATATCGGTGCCGGCTCAGCCTGTTCGGCAACAGCCGGGGTCACTGCAGCTGGTCGGCGGCGGCGTTGCGTTCCACTGCCATGAAAGCCCCGTCGCGCGGCAGACTCCACTGCGGGCCGACGAACACCGAGTCTGCGCGATCGTCGGTGCCTGCGAGATGTTCGAGCCACGCCATCGACAGTCCAGCGACCGGATTGTTCGGCAGGTCGTCGTTGACCGTGAAATGGGTGCCGTTGACGGCGGCGGCGATATAGGCGGGCGCCCGGAACTGGGTTCGGTAGTCGATCAGCCTGGGCCACAGTGCGTCCGGGGTGATCACGTCGAGGTTGCCGGTGATGCTCAGCATCGGAACTCCGACGAAAAGCCCTGTCGGAGCTTGAATTCCGGTACCGACACTCAACGCACCGATGATCCGCAGCCGCGGGTCGAGCAGCTGCGCGTGGTCGGGAAGGTAACTCGCGCCCCAGAAGGTCGCACCCGCACCGCCGGAGTGTCCGCCGAGGATGGTGCGGGTGAAGTCGACCTTGCCGTGCAGCGGTGAGTCCGGCCGCGCCTCCTCGCGCAGCAGCGCCTGGATACCCCACAGATCGTCGGTGGGAAAGGAGTTGATGAAGTTGTACGGCATGGCGACCACGAAACCGCGACTGGCCCACAGCCGGGCGATCTGGTCGTATTGCCCTGCGTCACCGTCGAGTCCGGGCAACCACACCAGTACCGGTGCGGCGGACTGGTCCGGCAGGTCGGTGGGCCAGTAGTACAGCATCCCGATGGGCGAATCGAGGCCGTGCGGGAACGCCGTGGTGCACTGCATCTTGTCGCCATCGCGGCCGCCCATGATCCAGAACCCGAGGCGCTGGATGCTGCCGTACAGGTCATCACACGGATGCAACTGCTGCGATACCGCTACCGTGTGCGGTCCGAGCTGCGCGAACGTCCGATGGATATCCCCCTGCACCGTCTTGGGCCACACTCCGCCCGGCCCACCGGAGACCGGCGGCAGATTCGGATCGCCGGGCTCGGCCCCGGCGGCCCCGACGCCGGGCAACAGCATCGCAGCGACGAAAACCAAAGCGGTAAGCGCAGATCGGTACACCATTGTCTCCCGACATCAATTGCCAGACGCCATCGTCTAACATATGCCGCAGCAGCATACGCGAGGTGTGACCCACATCGCAATGGCGAACTCGCGGTCGGAATCCTGGCGACCCGGACAGCAAATCGGCGTCGGCCCAGATCTGGACCGACGCCGATTTGCCTTCGGGTACGAACTACTTCAGTTCCGCACTCGTCTTGCCGAGGATGCGGCGGGCGACGATGAGCTGCTGGATCTGCTGGGTGCCTTCGAAGATGTCGAGGATCTTCGAGTCACGGCCCCACTTCTCCAGCAGGGTGCGCTGCGAGTAGCCGATGGCGCCCGCGAGTTCGACGGCCTTGAGCGAGACGTCGGTGCCGGTGCGGCCGGCCTTGGCCTTGGACATCGAGGCCTCGAGCGAGTTCGGCTTCTTGTTGTCGGCCATCCACGCGGCGCGCAGCGACAGCAGGTAGGCGGACTCGTAATCGGCTTCCATGCGCAGGAATTCGGCGGCCGCGGCGTGCTGGTTGTTCGGCGGGGTGTCGTAGGAGATCTCGACACCGGCGTCGGTCAGGATGGCCCGCAGCTCCTCGAGGGCGGCGCGGGCGACGCCGACCGCCATCGCGGCGACCATCGGCCGGGTGTTGTCGAAGGTCTGCATGACCCCGGCAAAACCCTTCTCCACGTTGACTTCCGGGCTGCCGAGGATGTTGTCCTTCGGAATCCGGCAGTCCTGCAGCAGCAGCACCGCGGTGTCGGAGGCCTTGATGCCGAGCTTGTGCTCGAGCCGGGCCACCGAGAGACCGGGAGCGTCGCGCGGCACCACGAACGACTTGATCGCCGCGCGGCCGAGACTGCGGTCGACCGACGCCCACACCACGATGTGGGTGGAGCGCTGGCCCGCGGTCACGAAGATCTTCTCGCCGTTGAGCACCCATTCGTCGCCGTCGAGCACGGCGGTGGTGGTGACGGCGGCGGAGTCGGAACCGAACGACGGCTCGGTGATCGCCATGGAGGCCCACACCTTGCCGAATCGCTTCAGCTGCTCGTCGGTGGCGACAGCCGCGATGGCCGCGTTGCCCAGTCCCTGGTAGGGGATCGAGAGCATCAGGCCGACGTCGCCCCAGGAGGTCTCCAGGGCGTTCAGCAGCGCGGACATGTTGCCGCCGTTGCTGTTTCCGAGCAGCTCGGTGGCGTGCCCGTTGGTCTCGCTGTCGTCTTCCCGGCCGCCGGCCGCGCCGCCGATCTTCTGCGTGCCGGAGTCGGCGAGGCCTTCGACCATGGCAGCCATGGTGTCCAGCTCGACCGGGTACTCGTGCTCGGCGAGGTCGTATTTGCGCGAGATCGGGCGGAAGATCTCGGTCGCGACCTGATGGGCCTGGTTGGCGCTGGCCCGCAGCTTCTTGGGGAGTTCGAGGTTGATCATTGTTGAGGTCTCCTGAAGTAAGGAACGGGCCGACTAGATGAGCACGACACCTTCGGCGACGCCGATGGCCCGCAGATCGCGGTACCAGCGCTCGACCGGGTGTTCCTTGGTGAAGCCGTGACCGCCGAGCAGTTGCACGCCGTCGAGGCCGATCTGCATGCCCTTGTCCGTGGCCAGCTTCCGGGCCAGCGCCGCCTCACGGGCGAAGGAGAGTCCCTGTTCGGCGCGGGAGGCGCCGCGCAGGGTGACCAGCCGCAGCCCGTCGAGTTCGATCGCGATGTTGGCGACCATGAAGGCGACCGCCTGCCGATTCGAGATCGGCTCGCCGAACGCTTCGCGCTCGTTCACGTACGGAATCACGTAGTCCAGCACGGCTTGTCCGGTGCCGACGGCGAGCGAGGCCCAGCCGAGGCGGGCCAGCCGGACCGCGTCGGCGTAGTCCTCGGCACGCTGCTTGGCGTCGCCGTCACCGAGGATCGCGTCGGTGCCGACCGCGACGTTGTCGAGCAGCAGGCGGCCGAGCCCGGCCGCGCGCAGGCCCATGCTCGGATCGGCCTCGACCACCAGGCCGGGCGCGTCCGAGGGGACGATGAAAAGCGCAGGGCGGCCGTCGAGTTCGGCGGCGATCAGGAACAGTTCGGCGTCCGCGGCCGCGGGCACCAGGCTCTTCACGCCGGAGATCCGGTAACCGCTGGGGGAGCGAACGGCCTTGGTCTGCAACGCGAACGGATCGAACAGTGCGCGCGGCTCGCTGATCACGACGGAAGCCTGCGGCACGTTCTCGCCGGTGAAGGCGGGCAGGTAGGTCTTCTGCTGGGCGTCGGTACCCCACTGGGAGAGGGCGACCGCGACGCCGCTCGGCGCGAGGATGGGCAGCGCCAGGCCCATGTCGCCGTGCGCAAGCGCCTCGGCCACAAGGGAATTGGTGACCGCACCGCGCTCGGAGGCGGCGCCTTCGAGTTCCTCGGGCACGTTGATCAGCGTGATGCCCAGTTCGGCGGCGCGTTCGAGCAGATCGCGCGGGGCCTTGGCGGCCGCGTCGGCCTCGTAGGCGGCCGGGCGCAGGATCTCGTCGGCGAATTCCTTCACCGTCTCGGTGATCATCTGCTGCTCGTCGGTCGGCGTGAGGTCGAAGAAGTCCTTGTTCTTCGCCTCGTTGGGCGCGAGCCGCTTCGGCTGGCCGTTACCGGTGACCTTGGCGAAAACGCGGGTCGCGGCGCCGAGGGTGCGGAAGCCGGTCTTGGTGCCCTCGTAGGTGACTCGCTCGATCGGCTTGCGCAGGTTGTACTTCTCGGCGAGTTCCGACCCGGTCAGGGTCGTCATCACCCGCATAGCCGCGCCCATCCAGTCCCGTTTGGGGTGGTTCAGGCCGACCGCGGACGTGTCTGGACGTCGCTTCGTTGCGCTGTCTCGAGTGCTCATCATCACCTGTTTTCTCGGGTGGGTGGGGGTGAGGTCTTGTCCCAGCTATCTTACTCCTGAGTAAGACTATCTTACTCCCCAGTAAGAACCGCGTCGAGGTGCAGCATACGCCGCTGTGACCGGCTCGGCAGCGCGACCTCCGGCCGAGCGTGCGTAGCCCGGACCGCCCGCGCGACGGCGGCGTTTGTGCCACGCTGAAGGGGTGCCCATCGTTGCGGCGTGCTTTGCCGTAGTTCTTGTCACATTGGCCTCGCGTTACGGGTATCACCGGGACGAGCTGTATTTCCTGGCGGCCGGTCGGCATCTTTCCTGGGGGTACCCGGACCAGCCCCCGTTGACTCCGCTGGTGGCCGAGCTGATGGCGGCAATCGATCCCGATTCGTTACTCCTGCTGCGGCTGCCCGGCGTGCTCGCGGCAACCCTCGTGGTGGTCTGCGCCGGACTGCTCGCTCGGGAGTTCGGCGGCGGCCGAGGCGCGCAGGCACTGGCCGCCGCGGCGGTCGCGAGCGCCGCCCTGCTGATGGGCGCCGGGCACATGCTCAGCACCGCGGTGTTCGACCTGGCCGTGTGGTCGGTGCTGTCGCTGCTGGCACTGAAACTCGTGGGCCAGGACGGCGTCGAATCGACGGCTCGGCGAAAATCGTTGTGGTTCAACGGCCCACGTCTGTGGATTGTGATCGGCGTGGTCGTGGGCGTCGGCTTGCAGAACAAACTGCTGCTCATCTTCCCGCTCGCCGCGCTGGTGGTCTCGTTGCTCCTGTTCGGGCCGCGAAAGATCTTCGCCACCAAGTACTTTCCCCTCGCGATCGGGATCGCCGTGCTGATCTGGCTGCCCTATCTGGTGTGGCAGGCACGCAACGGCTGGCCGCAATGGGAGATGGGCCGGGCGATCGCGGGCGGCTCCTCCGGCACCTCGGATTCCCCGATCATGTTCGTGCTCTTGCAGTTCGGGCTGATGGGCCCCGTGTTGGTGCCGCTGTGGCTCTTCGGGTTGTGGCGGCTGGCCAGGGACCGCCGCTATCGCGCCTTCGCCGCCACGTACGGCCTGCTCTTCGTGCTGTTCCTCGTGATCGGCGGCAAAGCCTATTACCTGGGCTCGATGTATCCGATCCTGCTCGCGGCCGGTGCCGTCCCGCTCGCGGGCTGGTTGGGGGAGCGCAAGACCCGCTGGGCCGCAGTGAGTTTCGGTGTCGCGGTCAACGCGGCGCTCTGTGCGGTGCTGTTTCTGCCGGTACTGCCCGTCTCGGTGCTGAAGGACACGCCGGTCCTCGCGGTCAATTACGACGCCGGCGAGACGATCGGCTGGCCGGAATTCGTCCGTCAGGTCGGCGCGGTGCGTGCGGGCATGGGCGACAATGTCGCCGTGCTCACGGCCAACTACGGCGAAGCCGGAGCCATCGAACGCTTCGGCGCCCCGTACCGCCTGCCCGTGCCGCATTCCGGCCACAACTCGTACTGGTGGTGGGGGCCGCCGCGCGACGGCACCGCCGAGTACCTCACCGTCGGTATCGACCGTGACCGCCTGGCCGAGATCTTCGCCGATATCCAACCCGCGGGCCGGATCGACAACGGGCTCGACATCGACAACGACGAGCAGGGCGAACCACTGTTCATCTGCCGCGACCTGCGCGCGCCGTGGTCCGAACTCTGGGCTCGCGCCAAGCACCTGGGCTGACCCGGCAGACGGGTCAGCCGTGCCGGTATCTCAAAGACTGTGCCGAACCAGGAACTCGTCGACGGTCTTACGCCACTGCTCGGGCTGTTCGGCCATGAGGACGTGACCGGCCGCGATCTCGGTGTACTCGGCTCCCGGGATGGTGTCGGCGAGGAAACGCGAATTCGACGGGTCGATCAAGAGGTCTTCGGTCGCGTTGACGATCAAGGTCGGCACCTCGAGCCGCGGCAGATCCCGTGTGGTGTCGACTCGTTCGACCAGGGCAGCCTGCTGCCGGGTGCCGCCCGGGATGGTGGTGGCGCCGGCCCGGACGGCTTCGTCGACCGCGTCGGCGGACAGCTCGTTCAAGAAGGTCGCGCTGAACGCCATCGAAAGCGTCAGCCGGGAGAAGGTGGTGGCTTCCCCACGCTCGAGCAGGTCCTGCCAGAGCTGCACAGCCAGGCGAGCCCGGTTGTCGGCCTTGGCGAACCCGGCGGCCAAGATCAGGCCACGCACCCGGTCGGGGTGTCGTACTGCGGCCCGCACGGCCACCGTGCTGCCGAGTGAGTAGCCCAGCACAGTGAACGTTTCCACGCCACGCTCGACCGCGGCGCCGACGAGCGCGTCCGCCAAGCCGTCGAGGTCGAGTCGCACGTCCTCGTCCGGATAGTCGGAGGCGACCACGGTGTGCGTCGCGGCCAGCGCCGGGATCAGGGTGCCGAAGTTGGTGTCGATGGTGCCGCCCGCGCCGTGCGCGAGAACGAGGCCGGGGCCGGAACCGGTGACGGTCGTCTGCAAGGGAATTGCTGTCATGCCGGCCAAGTTAGGAATTCACATGAGTGTGAAGGCAAGCGGGCGGTGAGGGAGGTCATATGTTGATCGGAGAATTGGCCCGCCGCACGGCCGTGAGCACCCGCCTGCTCAGGTATTACGAGGAGCAGGGGTTGCTGGAGCCACAGCGTGACTCGCTCGGCTATCGGTCTTATGCCGACGACGCGCCGGAGCAGGTCGGCTACATCAGGCAGATGTTGGCGGCGGGACTGTCGACCGAGGACATCCGCGGCCTGCTGTCGTGCGCCGTGGATCGCGGGGACGCGCGGTGGATCCAAGCCTGCGACAAGTCCCTGGGCATTGTGGCGAACAGGCACAGCGAGCTGGACACCAGAATCGCCGAACTCGAACGGCAGCGGGAACTGCTGGTGCGCACCCGGGCCACGATCCGCGAAGCGCAACCCGTCACGTAGGTCTGCTGAACTGCACCGCACTGGGCGCGCGCCGAAACACGATGCACGGACGCAGCGAGCCGGCCCAGGATGTTCCCGGACCGGCTCGCGGTGGCGTTCGGCGCTACTCCCGCACGTAGTACCGCAGCGTCCCGTACGCGGTCAACGCCGCGAAGATGACACCCACCGGCGCGATCACCAGCGCGACCATCGCGATGTCGTCGCCGGTGATCCGCGGAAACACCTTGCTGGAGAACAGATCGCCGAGCGCCCGGTCGATCACCAGCGGCCGCGCGATGAGCAGGCCGAGCACCGCGACCACCGATCCGGCGAGCGCCGCGACCACCGCCTCCAGTAGGAACGGCAGCTGGGTGTACCAGCGCGTCGCGCCGACCAACCGCATGATGCCGACCTCGGTGCGGCGGGTGAAGGCCGCGATCTGCACCATGTTCGCGATCAGCAGCAGCGCCGCCAGCGCCTGGAGCACCGCGAGGCCGAAGGCCGCGTTGCGCAACCCGTCGAACAGACTGACCAGGCGGTCCACGATGTCCTTGTCGTTGCGCACCAGGCCGACGCCGGGCCGCTCGTAGAACTTCTCATAGATCTGCGGATACAGTTCCGCGTTCTTCATCTTCACCCGCAGCGACGCGGGCAGCGGCGTCTCGCTGACGTATTTGGCCAGCTCGGGCTGGTCCTTGAAGGTCTTCTCCTTGGCCTCGCGCACGGCGTCGTCGCGGCTGAGGTACTGGACCGATTCCACGTCCTTGGTCGCCTTCAGGTCCGCCATCAGCGTCTTGCACGGATCCCGCGAGCAGTCCGGGTCGTTGGCCGAGACGTCCTCGGTGAGGTACAGCCGCACCTCGAGCCGATCCAGGAAGTACTGCTCGGTCTTGTCGGCGATCCGCACCGCGAGCAGACCACCGCCGAGCATGGTCAACGAGACCGCGACGGTCAGGATCATCGCGATCGTCATGGTGACATTGCGGCGCAGGCCCGCGAAGACCTCGCTGAACAGGAAACTCGCGCGCATCAGCGATCAACCCCGTAGACGCCGGTCGCCTCGTCGCGCACCAGCCGGCCCCGATCGAGTTCGATCACCCGTCGGCGCATCGCGTCGACGATGTGGTTGTCGTGGGTGGCCATCAGCACCGTCGTCCCGATCCGGTTGATCCGCTCCAGCAGCATCATGATGTCGCCGCTGGTGTCCGGGTCCAGGTTGCCGGTGGGCTCGTCGGCGAGCAGCACGAGGGGCCGGTTCACGAAGGCGCGGGCGATCGCCACGCGCTGCTGTTCGCCGCCGGACAGCTCACTCGGTAGTCGATCGGCTTTGCCGCCGAGCCCGACCATCTCCAGCACCTCGGGGACGGTGCGCTCGATGAACTGGCGTCGCTTGCCGATCACCTCCAGCGCGAACGCGACATTGTCGTGCACCGACTTCTGCTGCAGCAGCCGGAAGTCCTGGAACACGCAGCCCATCCGCTGGCGCAACTTCGGCACTTTGCGACCGGGCAGCCTGTCCACCCGGAAGTCGGCGACCTGGATCTGTCCCGCGGTAGGGGTCTCCTCTTTCAGCAGCAGCCGCATGAAGGTCGACTTGCCCGAACCGGACGGCCCGATGATGAAGACGAACTCGCCCTTGCCGACTTCGACGCTGATGTTGTCCAGCGCCGGTCGCGTCGAGGTCTTGTACGACTTGGTGACGTTGCGCATGGTGATCACATCAGCCCCCTGACGGGGTGTCGCAGACCCGCTCGTCCAGGCGGCTTTTGCCTTGTCTGGCAGGGCATTTCGCTCCAATCGTGGCACTGCTCTACATCGGTGCCCAGCGGTCGGCCACGGCTGGGCTTCGTGCGGTGGCGCGCTACCGGCCGAATTCCAGCTAACCAGGGGTAACCCGCGCCAGCGATCCTAGCGCTTGCCGCGGCCGGTCCACGGGAGCACGGACGCACCTGTCCGATCCGGTCGCTATCGGTTCGGCCATTCGCCCCGCGGGCCGAGCTGGCCGCGGCCGGTGCACCCGCGTCCCGCCGCCGCGCCGAACTCGGCGGCCCCTCGGGTCAGCTCCTGGAACACCCGCAGACCTTCGCCGATCTTTCCGGCCGCCTGCTCCAACTGCTCGGGCGGGAGCCGCTTGCCGCACGCTGCCGCGTCGAGCAGCTGGTCACGGACCTGTTCGAGATTCCACGTCGCCCACTCCCGGCGCGAAGGTTGTGACATGGGCCGACGATACCTCGAGTCGAACTCATGTTCGATATGAGCGGCTCGGGCGTCAGGTGTGCGGGCCGGGCCGGGCGACGCGGTGGGTGAAGGTGCCGTGGAAACCCCACGGGATGTGGTGGTCGAGCCAGGCGGTGGCCAGCGGTCCGCGCTCGGGATCGCGGGCGTCCAGAATCAGCAACTGCGAACGGTTCTCGGTGAGTTCGTGATTGAGGGCGAGCAGCCACCCGTCGTCTTCGGCGGCGTCGCGGGAGCGGGGTACGAACAAAGGCTCGCCGACCGAACTCGCGCCCAGTTCGCAGCTGCGAACCGTACCGGTGTGGTGGTCGACCTTGACGATGGAGTCGAACAGTCCGGCGGGGCCGCCCGCGCCGGCGAGGTAGGTGTATCGGTGTTCGCGGGTGCCGCGACGCCAGTCGTATTGCGGGAACTCGCCGGAGCGGTCGGTGAGTTGGTGTTCGATGACCTGGCCGCTCTTGGTGATTCGGTACTGCATCAGCCTGGAGTCCGGGAACTGTGGTCGCCCGGCATCGGCGCGGTTGACCATTCCGGTCATGCGGCGGAACTCGTCCCATGCGGTGTCCAGGCGCACCAGCTCGAGCACGACGTCGTCGCCGTCGTCGTAGGCGTTGGTGAGGTGCACATGAAGTAGCGCTTCGTGCTCTACGATCCGCGCCCTGCCGCCGTTCTTCGGGACGAGCAGAAAACGAGTTCCTTTGGCGCGCTTGAAGTCGAGTGCCTCGATGAACGAGTGGGTGGCCAGCGCGATCTTCGGGATGTTCGGCAGAATCGGGTCGAGCACGAACACCAGATACCTTGCGGTGAGGGCGAAGTCGTGATTCCAGGGCAGGTCGAGCATCGGGATGGTCGCGAGCCGGTGTAGTCGCCCGCTCCGGTCGATACGGTAGGTGCGGATGCGCGGGGTGGGCAGGATGTCCAAGCCGAAGTTGTACATCTCACCGGTGGCGGGATCCCATTTCGGGTGCGCGGAGAACGCACCCAGAAAACCGAGCCTGCCGTCGAAATCCGTGGGGCCCAACGTGTCCAACGTGTCGGGGTCGATCCGGTGCGGGTTGCCGAGTTCCCACAGCGCGAGCAGCCCGCCGTCATAGTTGACGATATTGGTGTTGGCGACGTTCGCCGGGAGCCGGCCGACGTTGGCCACTGGACCGCCCGGAATCTGCCCGCCCACACCGCGATAGCGGATCCGATCCGACCGTTGCCCATGCTCGAAATGTCTGGTGCGGACGTAACGATTGCGGAAGCGCACCGTCGACCCGTCGAGCACGAACTGCGAAACCATCCCGTCACCGTCGAACACGTTGTGCAGCAACGAACGTCCGACCTGATGCTTACCCGGCCCGATCCGATACAGCGTGCCCCGCAGCTCCTCCGGCAGTCGTCCGTCGATCCGGGTGACGTAGTAGTCGAGCTCGTCCAGCAGCGGCGCAGTGACCTGGCGGTAGGCGGGGCCGTTGGGCACGTTGGTCATCTGGATTCTCCCTTGAATCGCAAATCTGATGACGCTTGTCATCTGATGACGTACGTCCGCAAATGTAGGAGTCCGCCTAGAGTGTTGTCAATGACGAACCAGGCCGTGCGCAGCTACGGCGGTGTCAGCGCCGCCGACCGCAGCGCCGAGCGTCGCGCTCGGCTGCTCGCCGCCGCCCGCACGACCTGGGGCGAATCCGGGATCGCCGCCGTCACGGTGCGTGGCGTGTGCAAAACCGCGGGACTCACCGATCGGTACTTCTACGAGCACTTCCCCAATCGAGAAGAACTGCTGGCCGCCGTCGCAGACGAGGTGCGCGACCAGTTGCTCGCGATACTCGTGCAGGCGGGGGTGTCGAGTGCCGGACCGGCCGAGGTCCAGCTCCGCTCCGCGCTCCAGGCATTTCTGGAGGCAGTCGCGGGTGATCGGCACATCCACCGCATCGTCGCCAGCGACCCCGGCGACTTACCGGCCCTGGTGCGGCGGCGACACGACGTGCTGACGATCATCGCCGACCTCGTGGTCGCGCACGCGCCCACGGCGCTCGGGATCACCCCCGACCCGGCCTGGCTCCGCCGCGCAGCCCTGTTCATCACGGGCGGTGTCAATCAGCTCATCGAAGGCTGGCTCGACGGCACGCTCGAGCTGACAACCGCCGAACTCGCCGCCGAGTGCGCCGACATGTGTGTCGGCGTGCTCGGCAACACGCGCACCTCCTGAACGCGGCGAGGTGAGCGCGACGGGCTCAGCGGGGCGGGGCGACCGCCGGATTCACTGCTGCCGGAACGGTGTTCAACGGTTCCGGGCGGGACACCATCGCGTCGTCCGGCTTGACGAACAGGTACAGGACGAGCGTCGCGATCCACGCCGCCATCAGCATCGCGGTGGAACGTCGCGGTCGTACTGATTCCTTCAAGAGCGTGCTGGGACGCACCGACTCCTTCAGAAGCGAGATGGTTCTACGTGGTCTCACTGATACCCTCCCGGCGCAATGCTGCGGCTACCCGCACCCGCAGTTCGCGTCCGACTTCGAATTGTTTGCCTGGCAGTGTGCGGGCAACCATTCGGATGTTCATCTGGTCAACGGTCAGATCCTCGACACCCATCACCGAGGGTTCGTCGAGGAGCAGTGGTTTCAACCGAGCGTCTTCGTACGCCTTTGTACCGACGTCGTGCAGGATCTCGTTGATCCTGGTGATATCGGCCGTCGCGGGCACCGGTACGTCGATGGCGGCGCGGGCCCAATCCTTCGACAGATTCGTCACTTTCACGATCTGCCCGTTGGGCACGGTGATCACTTCACCGTCCGAGTTGCGCAAGGTGGTGATCCGCAACGTGACGTCTTCGACGGTACCCTCGGCCATCTCCGCGGAGCCAGTCACCGCGATGCGAACTACGTCACCGAAGCCGTACTGCCGCTCGGTGATCAGGAAGAATCCGGCCAGGATGTCCTGCACGATGCGCTGCGCGCCGAAGCCGAGCGCGGCGCCGAGTACCGCCGCCGGAGCGACCAAACCGGTGATCGCGAAACCGAGTCTGCGCAGCACCTCCATGCCGACCAGCACATAGACGATGGTCAGCACCACCCAGGTGACCACCTGCGCCAGCGCGTGCCGATGCTTGGCCGCTTCGGACCGCACCAGCGCGTCGCCGCCGCGGAAGCCCTCGTCGATCTTGCGCGTGATCCGATCCCGGATAAACGTCGCGAATCGACTGAACAGCACCGCGCCGAGAATCAGCAGCACGATCTCGAGACCATTGGAACGCAGCCAGTTCGTGGTCTCCGAGGTCGTCGCGAGCGACATGGTCAACACCTCGAGGGAACTTCCGACTGGACGCACGCCAGACAGGTTACCGGCGTCCGCCCGCCGATTCCGCGCAAGCGGGCGGACTTAATGAGCAAAAAGCCGGACTTAACTGGGTTGTTCGCGTCAGCTGGCCTGTTCGCGCATCCGCCAGCGGATACCCGATTCGATGAAACCGTCGATGTCACCGTCGAGTACCGCCGACGGGTTGTTGACCTCATAGTTCGTCCGAAGATCCTTGACCATCTGGTACGGGTGCAGCACGTAGGAGCGCATCTGGTTGCCCCAGGAGGCGCCCTCGTTGGTCTTGAGCGCGTCCATCTCGGCGCGCTCTTCCTGCCGCTTGCGTTCGAGCAGCTTGGCCTGCAGCACCCGCATCGCCGAAATCTTGTTCTGGAGTTGGGATTTCTCGTTCTGGCAGGTGACCACGATGCCGGTCGGGATGTGCGTCAGGCGTACCGCCGAGTCGGTGGTGTTGACGCTCTGGCCGCCGGGCCCGGAGGACCGGTACACGTCGACGCGCACCTCGCCTTCCGGGATCTCGATGTGGTCGGTGGTCTCGACCACAGGCAGCACCTCGACCTCGGCGAACGAGGTCTGGCGCCGGCCCTGGTTGTCGAACGGGCTGATCCGCACCAGGCGGTGCGTGCCCATCTCCACCGAGAGTGTGCCGTAGGCGTAGGGCGTCTTCACCGCGAAGGTGGCGCTCTTGATACCGGCCTCTTCGGCGTAGGAGGTGTCGTAGACCTCGACCGAGTACTTGTGCCGATCGGCCCAGCGGATGTACATGCGCATCAGCATCTCGGCCCAGTCGGCGGCGTCCACGCCACCCGCGCCCGAGCGGATGTTGACCAGCGCGTCGCGCTTGTCGTACTCGCCGGACAGCAGGGTGCGCACCTCCATCGCCTCCACGTCACCGTGCAGCGCGGCGCGTTCGGCGTCGGCATCGGCCAGCGCGGCGGTCCGCGAGTCGCCCTCTTCGCCCTCGGCCAGCTCGTAGAGCACCGGCAGGTCGTCTAGGCGCTGACGCAATTCCTCGACCCGGCGCAGCTCACCCTGCGCGTGCGAGAGCTCGCTGGTCACCTGCTGCGCGTGGTCCTGGTCGTTCCACAAATCGGGGTCTGCGGCTTGATGCTCGAGCTCGTCGATACGTCGGCGCAGCTCCTCGATGTCGAGGACCGATTCGACCGTCTTGAGGGTGGCGTCGAGTTCGGCGAGATCAGCGGAAACGTCAGGATGCACGATGCTCAAGCCTACTGGTACAGCGTCACTGCCGAAGCAGCAGTGCGGCCGTGCCGGGTCGTGCCGGGGGACCGGTGATCGTCCGGCGGCGCTCAGACCGCGCGCAATGCGCCGGGACGGCGGCCGGTCAGGGTGTCGAGGGCGCTGGCCGTGGCGTCGTCCGCGGGCAGGTGCACGATCAAGTGCTGATCGTCGTCGGCGGACAGTTCCAGGGTTTCGTAGGCCAGGCGCAGCGCGCCGATCTCGGGGTGCACGAAACGGTTGATCCCGGTGGCGGCGGGCAGACTCGGCACTGTGTCGACCCGCTCGGTGAACTCCGGGCCGACGGTGACGGTGAGTTCGTCGGCGAGCATCGCGATGTGCGCGTCGTTGCGGAACGGCCCCTGTTTGAGGGTGGCGACCGTGTGATCGGCGAGGTGGTGCCAGTCCGGGTACGCGGTGCGCGCCCGCGGGTCGGTGAACACGAACCGGGCCAGGTTCGCGGGCGTGCTGTCGAACAGGCCGGTCGGCGCCATCAGCCGGTGGTAACCCTCGGTGTGCGCGAGCACCTCGGTGAGCCGGTTCACCACCACCGCGGGCGCGGGCTCGAGCCGGTCGAGCACGGCGCGCACCGCGGGACGCACCTCCCGCGGCGGCTGCGCGTCACCCATGCAGGTGAACCCGCTGTCGGCCGATTTCGTGAGGCGGTGCAGGTGGATTCGGCCACTCGGGGTGAGCCGCAGCGCATCCGCGAGCGCGGAAAGCACCTGCGGTGACGGACGACGGTCGCGACCTTGTTCGAGGCGGGTGATGTACTCCACGCTCACACCGGCCAGCATGGCCAGCTCAGCGCGGCGCAGCCCGGGCGTGCGGCGGCGCGGCCCGGTGGGCAGTCCGACCTCGGCGGGGGTGACCGCCTCGCGGCGGGTGCGCAGGTACAGGCCCAGCTCGTTGTCGCTCACCTGTCGAACGTAACAAGCGGTCACCCGCCGAGGGTGTCCCTGCCACTACCACTCTCACGACGGTCTCCCTCGTCTTCGCGGCGGCCAGCAGATTGATCTGTGCGGCGATCGGACGGTCACCGCGACAGTGGAGGAGAAAACTGATGTCGGCTTTGAAACTCGCGGTGATCATCGGCAGTGTCCGGGAGGGACGGTTCGGACCCGTTGTCGCGGAATGGTTCACCGAGCACGCCAGGAATCACGGGGCGTTCGAGGTGGACGTGATCGACCTGGCCGAAGCTCATGTTCCGCTGGCGCTGCCCGAGGTGCCGCCCGCGATGGACCCGAATCCCGAACGTCCGGCAGGCATGACGGAACTCACCCGGCGGCTGACCGAGGCCGACGCGTTCGTGATCGTCACGCCCGACTATAACCGCAGCATCCCCGCGGCGCTGAAGGCGGCGATCGACTGGCATTTCACCCAATGGGACAGCAAGGCAATCGGATTCGTCGGGTACAGCGGTCTGAGCGGCGGGCTGCTCGCGATCGAGCACCTGCGGCAGATCTTCAACGAGCTCAACGCGCACACGGTGCGCAACTACGTCTCGTTCCCGCGTTATTACCTGCTGTTCGACGAGCAGGGCAAGCTGCGCGATCCCGAAGAGCCCGCCGCGGCCGCCCAGGCCCTGCTCGACCAACTGCACTGGTGGGCCGAGGCGTTGAGCGCGGCTCGCGCCGTCACGGTGGCGTGAGCCTTTCCCGGCCGTGTCCGGTGCGGGCTCGGCGGTGGATCGAGGCGCGAACCCACGTCGACGACGCACAACTCGCCCGCGCGGTCGTCCCGCTCGATGCCGGGACCGATAGGGTGCGTGCGTGGCTGACTACTCCTCGGACCTGGAACTCGCCCTGCGGTTGGCGGACGAGGCCGACGCGATCACCCGGGCGCGGTTCGGCGCGCTCGACCTGCGGGTGGACGCCAAGCCGGATCTGACGCCGGTGTCGGACGCGGATCTGGCGGTGGAGAAGGCGATCCGTCAGGTGCTGGGTGAGCAGCGGCCGGGCGATGCGGTGCTGGGGGAGGAGTTCGGCGGCGACGTCGAATTCGAGGGCCGGCAGTGGGTGATCGACCCGATCGACGGCACCAAGAACTTCGTCCGCGGGGTGCCGATCTGGGCCACCTTGATCTCGCTGCTGGACGACGGTGTCCCGGTGGTCGGCGTGGTGAGCGCGCCCGCGCTGTCCCGGCGCTGGTGGGCGGCGGCGGGCGCGGGCGCCTGGCATCGCGTCGACACTGCGGCGCCGACACCGATCGCGGTGTCCGCGGTCGGCGAACTCGATGCCGCCAGCCTCGCCTTCTCCAGCCTGTCCGGCTGGCAGGAACGCGGCCTGCGGGACAAGTTCCTCGCCCTCACCGACGCCGTGTGGCGCGTCCGCGGCTACGGCGACTTCTTCACCTACTGCCTGCTCGCCGAGGGCGCCGTCGACATCGCCACCGAACCCGAAGTCTCCCTGTGGGATCTGGCCGCCCTCGACATCCTCGTCCGCGAAGCCGGCGGCCGCTTCACCGCACTCGATGGCACCCCGGGCCCGCACGGCGGCGACGCGATCGCCACCAACGCTCTGCTGCACGACGAGACACTCAGCCGCTTGCGGGCCTGATCGGCCTGAGCTGTTTCCGGCAGATCCGTCGTCAGGCGTCGGCGGGGATCAGTAGGCGCTCCATCAGGACGACGTTGATGTTGCCGTGGAAGTGGGCCGGGAGCGGGACCTCGCGGAGTTCGGTGAAACCCTGTGCGGTGTAGTACTTCCGGAGCACCGGGTTGTTGGCGGCGGTGTCGAGGCGCTGCAGGGTGATGCCCTGGTCGAGGGTGTAGTCGGTGCAGAACTGGATGATCCGGCTGCCGAGTTCGCGACCGCGCTGTTCCGGCGCGACCATGAGGCCGTGGATGTAGCCGGCCTCGGTGTCGTCGTCCGCGCCCCAGAAATCCGGATCACGCCACACGAGGCGGACCGTGGCGAGCAGGGTTCCCGTGTCGTCGCGCCAGACGAACCATTCGCCCCGGTCCGTCTCGGCGGCGACGAGTTCGGCGGGATATTCGCCCGGATGCCACTGGTCGATGCCGTTGTCCACCATCCACCGGGCCAGTCGATCCCGCAGGTGCGCGATGTCTTCGGCGTCGGCGCGGGTGGCCGCGATCATGGGAGCGGGTTCCGGCATGCTGCTTCCTTTCCGAACTGCGGCGTGCTGCACATCTGTTCTACCGCGTGGGTGTTGCGGGGGTGAGGTCGATATCGGCCGGCGGGCGCAGGCGGCGCAGGGTGCCGTCCATCGCGGTGAGGTACAGCGCCCACGAGTCGCCGTCGGGCGCGATCCGGACGGAGGTGGTGCCGTCGGGCGGGTTACGCGTCGAGTCCGGTTTGATCAGTCCGGTGATGATCGCGCAGGCCGCGCCGGTGCTGGGATCCACCTTGTTGATCGCGCCGAAGGCATGGTCGGCGACGAACAGGGTGTCCGAGCGGGTGGCTTCCATATCGTCGGGAAGGGTGACCAGATTCGGAATTCCGGCGATTGCGACCGGACTTTCCGGCGCGTCCAGCGGAACGCGGAAGATCCGCATGGTCAGGTTGTCGGTGTAGATCGACCGCCCGTCCGGCGCCAGCGCGAGCCCGTTGGTGAGCGGCAGGCTGGACCAGGTTCGGGTGTATTCGCCGGTCGAGGGACGGTAGCGGCCGATGCCGGTCTGCGGCGCGCGCACGCCGATGGTGGTGAAGAGCAGATCGCCGTCGGGTAGCAGCAGCAGGCCGTTCGGGCCGTTCAGCCCGGTGAGCAACACGGTCACCGCGCCGGTCGCGATCTCGTAGCGCTGTAGCGTGCCCGGTGCGGCGGTGAGTCCGTCGCCGGTGAGGAAGTAGACGTACGGCCCCGCGACCCGCACCCCCGCGGGGAAGTCCAGTCCGGTGAGCAGCTTCTCGAAACGGCCGGCGCTGTCGATATGGGCGAGGAACCCATCGACGATGCCGGTGACATAGAAGCCGCCCGCGCCGTCGGAGTCGAGATTCTCCAGATTGCCCACGCCCTCGACCACGGTGCTCGCCTGCCAGCCGTCCGCACACTGTGGCGTTGTCGTCGGCGCCGCGGCCGCGGTCGGCGTGGCCACGGCGAGCCCCGCCGCGACTGCGACCGCGAGGACGGCGGTCCTGATCCGGTTGCTCCCCAGCCCTATTGCCATGTGCGCCAACCTAACAGGGGCCGGTCGGCGGCTCCTCCCGGCGAATTCCACGTGATTCGGCGCGGTCGCAGGTCAGGGCAGTGGACCGGAGACGTGGGATTGTGGTTTGTCCCCATGTGGAGTAATCGAGAGCCGAGCTGCGGAATCTGTCGACGTACCGGTGGCGCCGTGCGCGGGCACTCGTAGGATGGGCCGGGTGACTCCCCCCGATGCATTCGCGGCCGTGGCGACCGACACCGAACCCGGTGTGGACGCGGGATCCGGTGCGGCGCAAGAGGTTCTACGCCGGGTCTTCGGTTACGACAGCTTCCGCGGCGATCAGCGCGAGATCGTGGAACACGTGGTCGCGGGTGGTGACGCGCTGGTGCTCATGCCGACCGGCGGCGGCAAGTCGCTCTGCTATCAGGTCCCGGCGCTGGTGCGTCCGGGTGTCGGTGTGGTGATCTCACCGCTGATCGCGCTGATGCAGGATCAGGTGGACGCGCTCAGCGCGCTCGGCGTGCGCGCCGGATTCTTGAACTCGACCCAGTACCCGGACGAGCGTCGCACGGTGGAGGCACAGTTCGTCGCGGGCGAACTCGACCTGCTGTACCTGGCACCGGAGCGATTGCGCTTGGAATCGACGGCGCAGCTGTTCGATCGGGGCAAGGTCGCGCTGTTCGCCATCGACGAGGCGCACTGTGTCTCGCAGTGGGGCCACGACTTCCGGCCCGACTACCTCGCATTGTCGGTGCTGCACGAGCGCTGGCCGGATGTGCCGCGCATCGCGCTGACCGCGACCGCCACCGGCAGGACCCGGGACGAGATCGTGCAGCGCCTGGACCTCGGCTCCGCCCGCCGGTTCGTCGCCAGCTTCGACCGGCCGAATATCCAGTACCGGATCGAACCGAAGAACAAGCCGGATCGGCAGCTGCTGGAGTTCATCAACACCGAACACGCGGGCGACGCAGGCATCGTCTACTGCCTGTCGCGCAATTCCGTGGAGAAGACCGCTGCCTTCCTCACCGAGAACGGTATTCGCGCGGTGCCGTATCACGCCGGACTGGACAACCGCACCCGCGCGCAGAACCAGGCGCGCTTCCTGCGCGAGGACGGCCTGGTCGTGGTCGCCACCATCGCGTTCGGCATGGGTATCGACAAACCGGATGTGCGCTTCGTCGCGCACCTGGACCTGCCGAAATCGGTCGAGGGCTACTACCAGGAGACCGGTCGCGCGGGCCGCGACGGACTGCCGTCGACGGCGTGGATGGTGTACGGCCTCAACGATGTTGTGCAGCAACGCAAGATGATCGATTCGTCCGAGGGCGACGCCGCGCACCGGCGGCAATTGCAACTGCATCTGGACGCGATGCTCGCGCTGTGCGAGACGGTCAGCTGCCGACGGGTGCAGCTGCTCAACTACTTCGATCAGCCGGGCGCTTCGTGCGGCAACTGCGACACCTGCCTCACGCCGCCGGAATCCTGGGACGGCACCGTGCCGGCGCAGAAGCTTCTGTCCACGGTGCTGCGGCTGAAGCGCGAACGCGGCCAGAGCTTTGGTGCGGGCCATATCGTCGACATCCTGCTCGGCAAGAAGAATCCCAAGGTGCTGCAACACGATCACCACGAGCTGAAGGTGTTCGGGATCGGCACCGATCTCCGTGATATCGAATGGCGTGGCGTGGTGCGGCAATTGCTCGCGGGTGGGCTGCTCGCCGTGCACGGCGACTACGGCGTGCTGACGCTGACCGAGGCGAGCAACGAGGTGCTGTTCGACGGACGTCAGGTGCTGCTGCGTCGCGAACCGGAGCGGGTCACCAAACCGGCCCGTGCCGCGAAAGCGGGTAAGGCCGCGGTCGATATGGCGCCTACGGATGTGCCGGTATTCGAGCGGCTGCGGGAATGGCGGGCGGCGACCGCCAAGGAGCAGGGCGTCCCGGCCTATGTCGTGTTCCACGACGCCACGCTGCGCGAGATCGCGGCGCGCAAACCGTCGAGCCTGGCCGAACTCGGGACCGTGGGCGGCGTCGGCGAGAACAAGCTGGCCAAGTATGGCGAAGGGGTGCTCGAAGTACTGGCCGGAGAGTGACATTCTGCACCTTCCCGGCATGTGTCCCGCGGGCCTGATCACGGCTCGGGCTCGCGGGAAACTCCCTGTGTGACAGCGGTATTCGTGTGCGGCGCGGCGTGTCGAGGTATGCGGACATGCGTATAAGACAGCGGTTGGTAACGGAGCGGTTGCCCGTTGTGCCCTTTTTGTTCAGAAGACCTCGTAAAGCTCCGCACATCCCATGTCTCTACGAACAATGGAGTTTTCGCTCATGCCCCCTGTCTCGTCGCGTTCCCTGCCCCGCCGGTTCCGTGCGGGCGCAGTCATGGGCGCCGCCGTTCTCGTCGGAGTCCTGGCCGCCTGCGGATCCTCCGACTCCACGAAGCAGGGCAACGGCGAGCTCATCAGCCCCAAAGCCCAAGGGACGCTAAGCGACAACGGCGGCGCCCGCCGGACCACCGGCGATCGCACCGAGGCCCTGCGTGCCTCGCTCAACGGCAACCAGGCCAAGAACGTCATCCTGCTGATCGGCGACGGCATGGGCGACTCCGAGATCACGCTCGCGCGCAATGTCGCCGAGGGTGCGGGCGGGTACTTCAAGGGCATCGACGCGCTGCCGCTCACCGGCTCCTACACGCACTACTCACTGGACAAGAAGACCGGCAAGCCGGACTACGTCACCGAGTCCGCGGCCAGCGCCAGCGCCTGGGCGACCGGCACGAAGACCTACAACGGCGCGATCAGCGTGAACCTCGCGGGTGAACCGCAGACCAACCTGACCGAGATCGCCAAGGCGAACGGCAAAGCCACCGGCAACGTCAGCACCGCCGAGATCCAGGACGCCACCCCGGCCGTGCAGGCCGCGCACGTCACCGAGCGCAAGTGCTACGGCCCCGAAGAGACCACGGCGAAGTGCCCGACCAACGCGCTGGAGAACGGCGGTCTGGGCTCGATCAGCGAGCAGTTGCTGAACACCCGCGCCGACGTCACCCTGGGTGGCGGCGCGAAGAGCTTCGAGCAGAAGGCGGTCGCGGGCCAGTGGCAGGGCCAGACCCTGCGGGACCAGGCCAAGGCCCGGGGCTACAACCTGGTCTCGGACAAGGCCGGTCTCGACGGCGTCACCAAGGCGGACCAGGACGCGCCGGTGCTCGGCCTGTTCTCGCCCGGCAACATGCCGATCCGGTGGGCCGGCGACACCGCGGTCCCGAACGGACTGAGCCTGCCCGCCCAGACCTGCCGGCCGAACCCAGAGCGCGCGGCCACCGTGCCCGACCTGGCGAGCATGACGCGTAAAGCGATCGACCTGCTCAAGGATCGCAAGGACGGCTTCTTCCTCCAGGTCGAAGGCGCGTCCATCGACAAGCAGGACCATGCCGCCAACCCGTGCGGTCAGATCGGTGAGACCGTCGACCTGGACGAGGCCGTGCAGGCCGCGCTCGAATTCGCGAAGAACGACGGCAACACCCTGGTGATCGTCACCGCCGATCACGCGCACAGCAGCCAGATCGTTCCGCTCGAGACCAAATCCCCGGCGTTGACCAGCAAGGTCGTCACCAAGGACGGCGCCGAGATCGGCGTCTCGTACGGCACCTCCGATGTCGCTGGTTCGCAGGAGCACACCGGCACCCAGCTGCGCATCGCGGCCTACGGCCCGCGCGCCGCGAACGTGGTCGGCCTGACCGATCAAACGGACATGTTCTTCACCATCTCCGACGCGCTCGGCTTGGATCGCAGCAAGAAGCCGGTCGTCGCGGCGAAGTAAGGCGACACGGTTCCGGTTCGTCCCGCCCGGCATCGCCGAACCCGCCCCGATGGGCGAAGATGGGTGCCGGGCAGGGCGCCGGATCGTGGAGGATTTCAGATGCCTGACAACAACTTTGGCCGCCGGGGTTTCCTGGCCGGTGCGGCGGGCGTCGCGGCGGGTGCGTCGCTGGTCGGCCTGTCGCCCGCGCAGGCGGTACCGGTCGCGCCCGGGGTCACCAAGTTCGACTTTCCGACCGAGCGCAGGCTGCGGGTGCTGGTGACCGGCGACGCGGGCACCGGAACCCGCACGCAGTGGGCGGTCGCCGACGCGATGCGGGAGTTCCACCGCCGTGAACCCGTGTCGCTGGCGCTCGGCCTCGGCGACAACATCTACGAGAGCGGCCCGAACAGCGGCACCGACCACCAGTTCGCGGACAAATTCGAAAACCCCAACGCGGGACTGGATTTCCCGTGGTTGATGGTGCTCGGCAACCACGACACCAGTTCCGTGCTGCCCGGCGACGGTGGGTGGCTGCTCCGCGGCAATCACGAGGTCGAGTACCACGCCAACTCGCCACGCTGGTGGATGCCCAGCCGGTACTACTCGGTCCGGGTGCCGGAGCAGAACCCGGTCGTAGAGTTCTTCGTCCTCGACCTCAACCCCATCGCCGCCTACGTGCCGCCGATCCTCTCGCCCTACTGGGCTGTCGACGGCCAGTTCATGAACGAGCAGCGCGCCTGGTTGGACCGGGCGCTCGCCGAGTCGACCGCCACCTGGAAGATCGCCTGCACGCACCACCCGTACCTCAACAACGGGCCGCACGGCGACGCCGGAAACTACGAGAACCTGCCGATCGAACCGATCAACGGCGTCCACGTGAAGCGGTTCTTCGAAGATCACGTGCTCGGCACCTGCCAGTACCTGCTGTCCGGCCACGACCATTCGCTGCAGGTGCTCGAGCCGACCATCGGCTCCAAAGGCACCCGCCAAATCGTGTCCGGCGCGGCCGCCAAAACCGTCGGCGCCGAACCCGCGATCACGCCGCGCGCCGGGCATCCCGCGCTGTTCGAGAACTATCACGAGCTCGGCTTCATGGTCCTCGATCTCACCGAAAGCCGTACGGACCTGCGGGTATTCACCGTCGACCCGGCTACCGCCGCGGGGCGCGAGGTCTTCGCCCGACGTCTCGCCTGAGTACCAACTGCGTTGCGGCGCGCGGTAATCGGGGCGTGTCGCCGCCGTCCGGGTTACCGTGCTCGCTATGGCTAGCGGTGATGGCCCGGACGACGACGCGGCCGGCAGCTCTCCGAGCGCCGAGGCCCCCGATGCGCCGCCGGTCGTCGGCCGCGGCGTCGACCCGAGCGTGGAGAGCGTGTGGTTGCGGCACCGACTACCGCCCCGCCCGGGCAGACCCCGGATCTCCACGGTGTTGCTCGTGCTCGCCTTCATCGCCCTGTTCACGGTCTGGGTGCTGTTCCGGCCCGCCGGCTGATCGCTGAGTGCCACGCCACAACCTGGGAATAATCGGGTTGCCGCGTCACTTAAGGTTGATCGTTATGAAGGAACAGGGGCGTAAGGTCATCGCGACCAATCGCCGGGCGCGGCACAACTACACGATCCTGGACGTCTACGAGGCCGGGATCGCGCTGGTTGGTACCGAGGTCAAGAGCCTGCGTGAGGGCAAAGCCTCGCTGGTGGACGCGTTCGCGACGGTCGACAACGGCGAGGTGTGGCTGCGCGGGCTGCACATCCCGGAGTTCAGCCACGGCACCTGGACCAACCATTCCCCGCGCCGGGTGCGGAAGCTGTTGCTGCACAAGCGTGAGATCGATCGCCTGGTCGGCAAGTCGCGGGAAGGCAACCAGACGCTGGTTCCGCTGTCCATGTACTTCTCCGACGGCAAGGTGAAAGTCGAACTGGCTCTCGCCAAAGGTAAGCAGGACTACGACAAGCGCCAGGACATGGCGAAGCGCACCGCAGAGCGTGAGGTCACCCGCGAGCTAGGGCGGCGGATCAAAGGCATGCGTTGACGGCGGTCCTGCTGGGGCTGGTCGCTGCGCTGGGTTACGGCGTCAGCGATTTCTTCGGTGGGGTCGCGGCCCGGCGGGTGAACGCGCTGCGTGTGGTCATCTACTCCTATCCGCTGTCGGTCGTCCTGGTCCTGGCAGTGCTGCCGTTCGTCGCCGGGGACATCGACGCGGTCTCGATGGTGTGGGGACTCGCCGCCGGTGTCGCCAGCGGATTCGCGGTCTGGTGGTTCTACGCGGCGCTGGCCGCAGGTCCGATGGCCGTGGTGTCCCCGCTCACCGCGCTGCTCGTCGCCGGGATTCCGGTGCTGATCGGCCTGTTGATCGGCGAACGCCCCAGCCCGCTCGCGTACGCGGGCATCGTGTTCGCGCTCATCGCGGTGCTGCTGGTCAGCCGCGAATCACCGGACGAGGTGACCGAGGAGATCACCGGCGGCCGGGAACTGCGTTTCACCAGACGGGTCGCGCTGCTCACCGTCGGCTCCGGCGTCGCCTACGGGTTCACCTTCGTGTTCCTGCACGAAACCGCCGCCTCGGCCGGACTCTGGCCGCTGCTCGCGCAGCGCATCGCCGCCAGCCTGGTGATCTGGCTGGTCGCCGCCGCGGCCGGGCAATTCCAGCGGCTCCGCGGCGAACCGCTCCGCCTCGCCTGCTACATCAGCGTCCTCGATGTGATCAGCAACGCAGCCCTGCTGTACGCCTTCCACGGTTCCATGCTCTCGCTGGTCAGCGTGCTCGGCTCGCTCTACCCGGCCGCGACCGTCCTACTCGCCATGGTGCTGCTCGGCGAGCGCGTCGGACGGTTACAGCAGGTAGGGATGGTGCTCGCGCTCACCGCCGTCGGACTCATCGCCGTGGCGTGACACCCGCCGAATAATGGGAAGAACCCGGCATCGGCCGGTGTTAATATGAACAGCCCGGCAAGGTGCTGGGACGTACGGGGCTGAACGGTTTCGACTGCGTACGTAGATCTAGGGGAAGCGTGTCGGTGCAGGCAAGAGACCACCGTAAGCGTCATTGCAACCAATTAAGCGCCGATTCCAATCAGCGCGAGTACGCCCTCGCTGCCTAAGCAGTAGGTCGTCTCTGTCAGTCCGGGTTCGTCCCTCGACCCGGGTACTGGCATCAGCTAGAGGGACTTACCGTCCGAGCCGGTCGCGGACCCGGACGGAAAATCAAACAGCGACTGGGATCGTCATCTGAGCTTGTTCGCGAGACTCGGAGATCCAAGTAGAGACACAGCGAACTGCACACGGAGAAGCCCTGGAGACGCGGCGGAGGACCCGGGTTCGATTCCCGGCAGCTCCACGAGTGCGAGGCCCATGCCCACAGAGGGCGTGGGCCTCGCTCGTTCCGCTGAGTGTTCTGTGGGGGTGCAACCCCCACACCCCGCCCGGCGGGCTTCGCCCCCGGACCCCCTCCCGGACGCTGCCCGTCTGCCGGTCCCTATGCAGCGTCCCCGGACCCCTCCCGGGCGCTGCCCGTCTGCCGGTCCTTATGCCGTGCCCCCGGACCCCCTCCCGGACGTTACTTCCTCTGTCAGTCCTACGCTGACTCGGCTCCCGGCATGTGGCCAACGGTGGACTGAGCTGGGTATAGAGGCTGGTGACGATCCCGGTTACAGGAACTCGATTTGCAACTGCTGCAACAACTCTGTTCTCGAGATCAGTATCGCGCATTGGCGGGGTGGGCGGATGAGTCCTGATGAGCGGGGTGGGAAGATAGACCGTCGCCACGGCGCTTGCCGAGGTGCTGGGTCACCAGGCGGGCTTCTGAGGAGGGAGCGGGGACGATGGCGTCAGTCGAGCAGCAAGTGCAAAGTGCCGACAGTGTGATCTGTCAGAATCTTGACAGTCTCACGTGCGACCGGGGGTTCCTGTCGCAGAATGTCCTGGCGCAGCTGCGAAATCTCGTCGAAGGGCTGATCGTCTGGGCGAATCTAAACGATCCTTTCGCTGAGTTTCACTACAACCAGGTTGCGTCGGCGTTGGATGTTGTCAGGGCGACGGCCAAGTTCAGGCTGCTGGCCAGGTTCCACGCCCTGCTCCAGGCGAGTGTGTCACACTACACCTTGGATCGTGACCCGTCCGAGCGCCTGATGCTCAAGTACTATGAGTACTTGCTCCGGACCCGCGACCTGGCGAAACAGCAGTTCGGCATCGCCCTTCTGGGTAACCTTGAGAAGTTTCCGATCGATCTCGATCCATCACTTCGCGAATACTATGAGAAGATTGCGGCGCGTATAGACGTGCAACCCGACACGCGCGCATCGGGCGATCGCCGCGATAGATATTATATTCACGGAGCGCGTCCTTTCTTCATCGACGGCAATATTTACTATGAGGTCACGTTCTCTCTGGCGCACAATCGGACGAGTAAGTTCGATCGCATTATCGGCTTCACGGATATTGATATTACTGATAAGTATGCGGCTCTGCTGGAACTTGCGTCCGATACAATCACAGTCCTCGGTCAGACGATGCCTATCGCGGTCATACGCTCGTGGGAGGTGTCGATTCGCCCGTGTGAGTTCAATAACTTTGCGCGACTCTTCGGGGAGAGGACTCAGGTTCAGTCGAACCACATCGAGTTTCGCAACATAATGCATTGCCTGACAACTACTCACTCAAGTCTTCTCGACCTTGTGGATATGACCGACGAACGGTACGCCGAGTTTCGTGTCAAAGCGCTGGAGAATTCACGTCGAGCTCCGTCTATCTTCCCCGTAGTCGACCGCGCCCGGAGGGTGATTCGCGCCGATCAGCCGGGGTCTCGCCTGCTGCGATATCTTATGCTTCGGATGAACAACCAGGTCATCCGAGCCCAATACGAGCCGGAACCGTGTAGACAGTTGTCGAATCTCCGGGCGTCACACGGGTGTAGGCCGTTCGACACGATGCCGTTCTGTACTTCACCGCGCGGACATAATCCGCGTTTCGCGGATCTCGCGGAGAGTCTGAACGTGTCGAGCCGACCGCATGAGCTGTTGGCACGACGGATCAGGAATAATGTAGAGCAGCGCGGGACTATTTACACACCGGTTACGGAGCTCGAAGATCTGGGTGATGTGGACGCACTGATCGCACGCCACAACGGCGAACTCCCGCCTTCCCAGCGCCACGCACGTCGGAAGCTTGCGCGGGCAAATGGTTACGTGTTCATGGTCGGGTATGAAGACGACACCGTAACGATCATCGAGAAGCTGCAGAAGATCGCGTCCAAAGGCGTTGAGGATCATCGCAAGAACGTGAAGCGGTGGATCAACGCGAATCCTGACGCTATCGACGACGAGTTGAAATCCGATGCGTTGCAGGCACTCTTCGAACGCTCGAAGGTCGCGGTCGTCTACGGTGCTGCCGGCACCGGGAAATCAACCATGGTGAGTATTATCGCCAGCTATTTCACCGAAAAGCAGAAGCTCTTCCTCGCACACACGAACCCGGCCGTCGACAATCTGAAGCGGCGAGTGGAAGCACCCAATGCGGAGTTCAGCACGATTAGCAAGCACATTTATGGCAACGCATCATCGGGCATAACGTATGACGTGCTCGTGATCGATGAGTGCAGTATCGTGAGCAATGCGAGTTTGCTCAGCGTGTTAGAGAAGACGTCGTTTAATCTTCTCGTGCTCGTGGGTGATGTCTACCAGATCGAGTCGATCGAGTTCGGAAACTGGTTCGGTATCATCCGATCTTACATTCCAAAAGAATCGGTATTCGAACTTGCGAAGCCGTTCAGGACCACCGACGAAGCATTGCTCACATTGTGGGATCGAGTGAGAAACTTGGACGATCGTATCGAGGAGTCTCTTTCGAAGAATGGCTACTCAACCGTGTTGGGAGCCTCGCTGTTCCAGCATCATGGTGCCGATGAGATCGTGCTCTGCCTGAACTACGACGGCCTTTACGGTATTAACAACGTTAATCGCTTCCTGCAAGCTAGTAATCCGAATCCAGTCGTAATCTGGAACGATTCCACCTATAAGGTGGGAGACCCGATTCTTTTCAACGAGACCGATCGGTTCCGTCCGGTTATCTTCAATAATCTGAAGGGTGAAATCCGGCAAATTGACCGTGTGCCCGGTCATATCACGTTCGAAGTAGAGCTGGACCGAGATATCTCGGAGTCCGAGGTGGAATTCACCGATCTGCGATGGGTAGGGGGATCGACCGTACAGTTCGATGTTTTCGAACGTGGAAACACCGATGACGACGACGATACGTTCAATACCATTGTGCCGTTTCAGATCGCATACGCCGTGTCGATTCATAAGGCGCAGGGCCTTGAGTTTGATTCAGTCAAGGTTGTTATCACCGATGCAAATGAAGAAAGCATCTCCCATAATATTTTCTACACTGCGATCACTCGCGCGCGTAAGTACCTGACTGTGTTCTGGACGCCGGAAACGCAACATCGAATTCTGAGTGGGCTTGTAGTGCGTGAGAATACAAAAGATGAGAACCTGTTGAAGGTGCGTCGCGGTATAATTCCTGTGACTGCGCGGCAAAAGCGCCAGAAAACCCGTGAACGACCGTAGGCGATGTTGTAGCAGGAGAGAGCCCGAGCGGGTCAAACCGTTTTTATTGCTCTTTTGCGAACTTCGCCAGTCGGATCGCGATTTCGTCGATACTGTTGAGTTCGCCTGTCGCCACTGCGATTACGAACGGATAGGTCTCGAGCAGTGGCGCATTTTGGACGGTGACTCGATGGCCGTTGATACCAAGAAACACGACGGCTGAGGTCCACGCGGTTCGTTTGTTGCCGTCTACGAACGCGTGGTTGCGCGCTAGCGATTCGAGCAATGCCGCTGCCTTGTCGAAAACTGTTGGATACGCGTCCTCACCAAATACCGTAGTGCGGTAACGGAACACGGCTGCTTGTAGTAGACCCGGATCGCGCACGATGGCCGCGCCGTCGGTGGCTGCTGAAGCGATCTCGAGCACGTCCTCGAGTTCGAGGTATCGGACTTCGGTCACTTGAGTTTGTCCAGCAGTTCGCGATGCTCAGCGATAGCGAATCCGATCTCGGTGCGCACAGTGTCGCGGTGCTGCCAGCGGGCGACGTACTCGGCCACGGCCCGGTTGATGAGCGCGTTCATGCTCACGCCTTCCCGCTCGGCTTGGTCGCGAACGGCACTCTCGTTGTCGTCGGTCAGTCTCAGGTTCATCGCCATATCTCGAATGGTACTACTGTGGTACTGCCTGTGGACAGGTGTTTTCGGTCATGGCTGCGTGCCCACTGCGGGTGTTCGCGCTCGGTTAATGCACCGGAGCGTCGGCTCGCAAGATGATCACGTCTGGGCGTGGGCATTAAGGCGCAGCGGGGTGGTGGAGCTGGCGGGGGTGCGCGTCGTAACGCTTACGATAAGGGTTGCGGATCGGGGGGACCTGGCGTGAGGTCGATCGAGGAGACCCGCTCAATTGCCAATCACCTTCCACCGCTGCGCAAGCCGCCGACACGCTGCGCCCAACTCCGGCGGTTCCACCTCGCTCAGCTCGGTGTCGAACGTGGCGAGGATGCCCGCGATACCTGCCCAGGACCAGGCGCCGAGGGTGAGGCGGCAGTGTTCGAGGTCGAGGTGTTCGACGACGGAACCGCCTGGCGCCCAACGAGCTACGGTTTCGGCGGGCAGGTCGAGGCGCGCGGATCCGAGGCATTCCCAGGCGGCGGGGGTGTCGCCGCGGTTGTGGCTGGTCATGACGAAGTGGGCGACGTCGTTGCCGGGGAGGTCTCGCGGGGTGAAGGCGTGGCCGGGGGGTGTGTGCAGGTGGAGTCGGTCGACGCGGTGGACGCGCCAGGTGCTGTCGGCGGGGTGGTGGGCGACGAGGTACCACCGGCCGGCCCAGACCACGAGATGGTGTGGCTCGATACGATGTGGCGGCGTGAAGTCTCGGTCGCGGGGGTGGGGGCGGGAGCCGTCGGGGCGTAGCGCCTCGACGACGAGCAGATGATGGGTGCGTACCGCGCTGCCGACGACTTTCAGCGCGTCGGCGGCGATGGGCGGAGCCGGAAATTCCCAATAGTTCTGCAGTGCGGTGAGTTTCAGCGATTCCATGGCGGTGCGCAGCCGGGCGGGCATCACTTGCTCGAGCGTCTTCAGTGCTCGAGCGGCGTCGGCACCGAGGCCGAAAACAGTGCTCGGCGCGGTCTGTAGCGCGACCGCGACGGCCAAGGCCTGCTCGTCGTCGAACAGCAGGGGCGGCAGCGTGTGGCCGGTGCCCAATTCGTAGCCGCCCGCGGGACCGTGCACGGTCGTGACCGGATAGTCGAGCGCTCGCAGGGTTTCGATATCGCGCCGGACGGTGCGCGCGCTGACGTCGAGTTGCGCGACCAGTTCGTCCAGCGACCACCGGCGGCGGGCGGCGAGCAGGGACAGCAGGCGCAGTGCGCGCCGGGAGGTATCGGCCACCGCACCATTGTGGCCACTCGATGGCCGGTACTGGTGAGATCGTCGGCTCCGAGGTTGTCCGGCAGCTGGTAGAGGAGTCGAAACAGGATGCGCATCATCGTCGTCGGCGGCGGGATCGGTGGGTTGGCGCTGGCCGCCGGTCTGCGGCGGAACGGGCTCGAAGTGGTTGTCTACGAACGCGATACCGATGTGGCGGCGACCGGCGGCTATCACATCACGCTGGACGGCAGGGCGCAGGCGGCGCTGCGTGGCCTGGTCGCGCCGGAGGTCTTCGAACGGGTGCTGGCGTCGGCCTCGGCGCTGCGGCTACGCGAACGAGACGCGATGTGGGACCGGCGTGGGCGGTTGCTCGGCCGCGGCCGGGATCTCGGCGACGACCCGAGCGTGGACATCGACCGGATCACCTTGCGGACGGTGCTGGCCGACGCGGTCGGCGCGGACCTGCGGCTGGGCCGATCCGTCACCGGGGTCGGTCTCGGTGCGGACGGCAGACCGCTGGCGAATTTCGCCGACGAGCCGCCGGTCTCGGGCGACCTGCTGGTCGGGGCGGACGGCGCGCATTCGCTGGTGGCCCGGCAACTCGCCGGTCGCCCGACGAACTCGCCCGCCGGTGTCATCGGCTTTTCCGGACGGACCTCGGTCGACGACCTCAGCGCAGCTGAGCAGCTTCGCCTGGGACCGCGTTCGGGGCTGGCGGTGGGACCGCGCGGTTCGGCGCTCTACGTCGGCTATCTCGACCCGGTGGGCAACGCCGTACTCGACGCACCCGAGCTTCGGACCGCGATCACGACGGGCCCGACCTACATCTGGGGAGCGATGTTTCCCGAGTCCGCGGCGACCGACTCGATCCGGAACGATCACGGTGTCGCGGTGCGGACCGCGCTGCTGGAGCGGTTCCGGCGCCACGGTTGGCGCGAACGCACGCTCGAGGTCGTCGCCCGTGCCGATCCGGACAGCGTCGCGGCGTTCCGGTTCAACGCGGCGTCGACGCGGGCACGGGACCTCGCGCCGTGGCCGGCCGGGCCGATCACCGCGCTCGGCGACGCCGTGCACGCGACGCCGCCGACGGCCGGTATGGGTGCCGGCGCGGCTATTCGCGATGCCGCGAGCCTGGTCGAACAGCTCGGTGCAGTTGCCGACGGAACCGTGAACCTGCCGGTGGCGGTCCGCGATTTCGAAGCGGGCATGCGGCTGCGCGGCAGCGAAGTGCTGATCATGGCGATGAAAACGGTGCGCTGGATACTGGCCACCGACACTCGGCTGGGTGCGGCCGTCACGGTGGCGGGCGGGCCGGTGCTGGCGGGCGCCCACCGACTTCGCCCCCGCCAGTGAGGTGGCCGTCCCACTGGTTTTCGCGTTGCGGTGTGCTCGTCCGGCGGCGGCAGTACGGTTCTGATCGGAAGTAACGCAGGTATTCCATTGGGAGGTCGAATGCTGCCGTGGTCCACTGAGCTGGCCGGACGAATCGATGAGTCGGTGATCAACAGCGCTGTGTTGCAAGGGAATCCGCTGGGCGACCCACATGAGCGGCCGGTCCTGGTTTATCTGCCACCGGGTTACGACGACGAGCCGCAGCGGCGTTATCCAGCGGTCTATGTGATCCAGGGTTATACGGGGGACGTCACCATGTGGCGCAACCGGCAGCCGTTCCGGCGGCCGTTCCCGGAGACGGCCGACCGGGTGTTCGCCGACGGCGCGGCGCCGCCCGCCATCGTGGTGTTCGTCGACGCCTGGACCGCTTACGGCGGTAGCCAATTCGTCGACTCGCCCGGCACCGGTAAGTACCACACCTACCTGTGCGACGAAGTGGTGCCGTGGGTCGACGCCCACTATCGGACCCTGCCGAGCGCGGCGCATCGGGCGATCACAGGCAAGTCGAGCGGTGGCTTCGGCGCGATGATCACACCGATGCTGCGGCCGGATCTGTTCGGCGCGTTGGCCACGCACGCCGGCGACGCGCTCTACGAGTTCTGCTATATCCCGGAGTTCGCCAAGGCGGTGCGGCATCTGCGCGCCTATGACGGGGATATCCAGCGCTGGTGGGACGACTTCCGGTCGCGCGTCGCCTTCACCAAACCGGAGGACAGCGACCTACTCGGCCTGTTGGGCGTCTCGGCCTGTTTCTCCGCGCGCGAAGACGGCACGGTGGATCTGCCCTTCGATCCGGTGACCGGGGTGCTCGACGCCGCGGCGTGGGAGCGTTGGCTGGATTGGGATCCTGTCCGCATGGTCCCGAAATACGCGGAGGCCCTGCGCGGTTTGCGCGGGATCTGGATCGACGGCGGCACCCGCGACGAGTGGTACCTCGATATCGGCGGGCAGGCGTTCCGTGCCGCGTTGCTCGCCGCCGACGTGCCCGCGGACCTCATCCAGTTCGAGCTGTTCGACGCGGGGCACGGCGGGATCGACTACCGCTACCCCCTCTCGCTCGCCTGGTTGTGTCACCGGATCGCGCCGTAGGGGGAGTCGGCTGAACGGCTGATACCGAGGTGCGGTGACGGTTGCCACCATGGAGGTGGAACAGTCACCGCACGATCGGAGCCTGCGATGAAAGCCGAACTGCCGCAAAGGCGTCGATGATGTCCGGGCGCAGCGACCGCGAGCAGCGGGTCGGTCTGCCCAATCCGGGTGCCGGTGACCAGGATCCGCGACAGATCGCCTATACGTTGTTCTCGCACGCGGCGTTCAGCAACCTTGTGTGGGGCCGGGCGGGCATCGTCGAAACTTTCGAGGCTTTGAGTGCGGTCGCACCGGCCTATCTGACCGCGAGCCCGAAATATGAGTGGCTCGCGGAGTTTCCGCAGCACGGCAACGTGTACTGGTTCGCGCTGACCGGTCCGCAGGGTTCGGGTATCGCGACGCTGGTCGTTTCCGGCGCCGATACGGACTTCACCACCACCGAACTCGCGATGCCGCTGCGTGAGCTGCGGGAGCCGTGGCAGTGGGGGATGGGTGTGCCGGTGCAGCCCGGCGCGAATCCGCCGGCCGGTGCCAGTGTTCCCGCCGGGTTCGCGGAGGTCTTCGCGTCGAGCGATCTGATTCCGCTTTCGGTCCTGTTCGACAACCCCGCGATTGCCGAACGCCGGAGCACCATGATCAGATCCGGCGGAGCATCGGCGAGAAGAGCTGCACAGGAACCGGTTTCGCCCTGGCGGGCACTTTCCAAACGGCTCGCGGTGGACGTCGGCCTGTGGTTGTTCGGCCTGATCCTCATCGCCATTGCGGGCATGGGGCATCCCGCGGGTTATCAGCCCGACGGCATACTCGTCCTCATCGCGCTGCCGTTGCTGGCGGCGCTGGCCGCCCGGTTCGAGATCGATCGTCGGCTGGCGGCCGGCGGCAACGAGGGCTACATCGCCGGATTCGCGCTAGGCGCCGTCATCTTCGTCTGGCAAGCGTTCGACAGTAACGGTGCTTGGCCGTACCCCGCGTGGCTGTGGTGGGTCGCCCCGGCGTTGGGTGTGCTCGGCTACTTCGGCCAGGCTGCGCTCAGAGCGAGCCGGTAGCGGCGGCCGGGCCTGCATGGATTGCTCTGGGGGGCAAAGCGATGCTTATTCTTGGCCATGTTCGACTCACGGCACATTCGGGTTTTCGACGAGGTCGTACGGACCGGTTCATTCGCCGCGGCGGCGCGGCACCTCGGTTACACGCAGCCCGCGATCAGCCAGCAGATGAAGGCGCTCGAACGGTCGGTGGGCACGCCGCTGTTCGTCCGGGTGGGCCGGGGTTTGCGGCTGACCGACGCGGGCGAGATCCTGGCCAGGCACGCGGCCGGGATTCTCGGCACGATCTCGGCGGCGCAGCAGCAGATGACCGCGATCACCCGGCTCAAGTCGGGGCGGGTCCGGGTCTGCGCGTTCCCCAGTGCGTGCGCGACGCTCGTCCCGTCGGCGGTGGCTTCGATCAAATCGCGGCATCCGGGCATCCGGATCGAGCTGTTCGACGCGGAGCCGCCCGAATCGGTGGAGGCGTTGCGGCGCGGCGACTGCGATATCACCCTCGCCTTCACCTACGACGCGGGCGAGCAGCCGGAATTCGATGACCTGTACAAGGTTTCGCTGCTCGACGACCCGCTGATCGTGCTGCTGCCGCGCGGGCACGCGCTGGCCCGGCGTCGCACGGTCGAGTTGGCGCAGCTGGCCGAGGAACGCTGGATCGCGGGATGTGTGCGCTGCCGAAGCCATTTCATCGAATCGTGCGCGACCGCGGGTTTCGAACCGCACATCGATTTCACCACCGACGACAACCTCGCCGTGCAGAGCCTGGTGGCGGAGGGCACCGGGGTCGCGGTGATGCCGAGCATGGTGCAGTCGTTCATCCGGCACCCGAAGGTGGTCAGCCGCCCGGTGATTCCCGCGGACTCGCGGACGGTGGCGGCGTACACGCTGTCCGGTCATCAGAAGATCCCGGTCACCCAGCTGATGATGGAAGCCATCCAGTGTGCCGCCAATGCGATGACCCTGACCTGAAACCTGTTGTGTCCAACTCTGTTCCATCCATAAGTGATCCTTGGGTATCGGCAAGAATGTCTAAGTAGACCGCACCGGTCCGTAGCCGCATCCTGGTCCGTATGACGACCAGCACAGCCGCACCCAGCACGCCACAGCTCGCCGATCTCGTCTGCGCGGTAAGGGAAGTCGTGCTGCTCGAACGTCCGCCCGCCGAGGCGGCCCGGCTCGTCGCCGAACGGCTCGAGCCCTTCCTGCGGCAGCCGGGTCTGCTGCCCGAGCAGTACCGCGAGGGCGATCCGCAGCGGTATCGGCAGCACCTGGTGCACACCGAGGACGACGGCAGCTTCTCCGTGGTGGCCATCGTCTGGCGGCCGGGACAGCAGACGCCGATCCATGATCATGTGGCCTGGTGTGTCGCAGGCGTTTACGAGGGCACCGAGACCGAACAGCGGTACGAGTTGCGCGGCGCGGGGCCGAGCGCGCGGCTGGTGGTGGCGGCCGACGCGACCAACGCGGCAGGCACGGCGGTGGGTTTCGCGCCGCCCGGAGATATCCATCTGGTGCGTAATGCCGGTGCGACAACGGTGATTTCGATCCATATCTACGGCGCGCACATCGGCAAGCTCGGCACCAGCGTGCGCCGGGAATACCGACTGCCCATCGCGGACGCCTGATGGATGCCATGGTCGCGCCCTCCGCCACGCTGGCCCTGAACGAGAAGATCAACGCGCGGCGCGCGGCCGGCGACGACATTCTGCACCTCGGGTTCGGCGAAGCAGGTCTGCCGGTACTGCCGGAAGTCGCTGCGGCACTGGCCGAAGGGGCGACGGCGAATTCGTACACGCCTGTGGCCGGGACCATGCCTGCGCGAGCGGCCGCCGCACGGTATCTCTCGCGTGGCGGGCTGCCCACGAGTCCTGAACAGGTGCTGCTCGCGCCGGGGAGCAAGGCGTTGCTGTTCGCCGCGATCGCGGTGCTGCCCGGCGATGTCGTGCTGCCGATTCCGTCGTGGGTGAGCTATCCGGCGCAGATCGGGGTGATCGGCAAGCGTGCCATCGGCGTGCCGATTCCCCGCGAGGTGGGCGGCGTGCCGGACCCCGACCTGCTCGAGGCGGCGCTCGCAACCGCGCGCGCCGAGGGCGCCGATCCGCGGATACTCATCCTGACCGTGCCGGACAATCCCACGGGAACAGTGGCCGGCGCGGCGGTCATGGGGCGGGTATGCGAGATCGCCGATCGGCACGGGCTGACGATCCTCTGCGACGAGATCTATCGTGATCTCGCGTATGACCCTGCGACACTGTGCAGTCCAGCCCTGCTGTTGCCGCAGCGCACCATCGTGACCGGCGGCTTGAGCAAGTCGATGGCTCTGGGCGGCTGGCGCATCGGATACCTTCGTACACCGCCCAGTCGCACCGGACAGCAACTGGCGCAACGGATCAGCGGCCTCGGCAGCGAGATCTGGTCCTGCCTGTCCGGCCCCATGCAGGCGGCGGCGACTTTCGTCTTCGACGCGCCGGCAGTGGTGACCGACCGCATCGTCGCCAGCCGGCGACTGCACGCCGCCGTCGCCACCACCGCCCACACGATCTTCACCAAGGCCGGAATCGCTTGCCGCGCACCGCAGGCCGGTTTCTATCTCTACCCGGACCTGGAAAGCCTCCGGCCCGCACTCGCCCGACGCGGCATCGAAACCGGTGTCGCCCTGGCCGACTACCTGCTGGACGATTTCGGCATCGGCGTCCTGGCCGGCGAACATTTCGGCGACAGCCCCACGGCGCTACGCTTCCGCGCCGCGACCAGCCTGCTCTACGGCAGCACCCCCGACCAGCGCCACCAAGCCCTGACCAGCACCGACCCCACCGCCCTCCCGTGGATAGCCACCGCCCTCGACCGCCTGCACGCCACCCTTCAATCGCTGACCTGAGCATTCAAATCAAGACGGACCGTCTCGTTTCGCTGTAGGGTGGGGGGATGGCGGGAGCTGGTGGGCCGGATCCGGGGCGGCGGAGTGAGCGGTCGCGGAGTGCGATTCTGACCGCGACGTACGAGCTGATCTCGGAGGTCGGGTACGGGAAGTTGTCGATCGAGGCGATCGCGGCGCGGGCGGGGGTGGGGAAGCAGACGATCTATCGGTGGTGGCCGTCGAAGGGAGCGGTGGTCTTCGACGCGCTGGCCGCGCTGAGCGAGGGCGCGGACGGCGATATCACGCTGCCGGACACCGGCGATCTGGCGGCGGATCTGCGAACGGTGTTGCGCGCCACGGTCGCCGAGTTCGCCGACCCGGCGTTCGAGGCGCCGATCCGGGCGCTCAACCTTGAGATCATCAACGATGCGGAGCTGGCGCGGACCTATCGGGACCGGATGGAGCAGCCGATCAAAGCGGCGAAGCTGGCTCGGCTGCGCAGCGCCCAGCAGGTGGGGCAATTACCGCCGGACGCCGACCTCGAACTGATCCTCGACCTGCTGTACGCGCCGATCACCCAGCGCTGGCTGATGCGTTCCGGCCCGCTCGACGCGGCGTTCGCCGACGCGCTGGTCGACGCGGTGCTGCGCGCCTTCGCGCCGGACTGAGCGTCCGCACCTGACGCAGCACGCCGATCCGACCTGGGGGAGCGTTCGGCGACGCGGATCGCGACGGTGCCCGGCGTATGATCTCCCGGCGTCGTCTCGAACCAGTTGTTTGCGCGAATCCATGGCCCGGGAAAGGTGCGAGATGGCGAACATGGCCCGAGGATTGCTGGCTACCGTCATCGTCGCCGCCACGTTCGCGTTCGGTTGCTACTGGTACGTTTTCGGCCGGCCGGATTGGTTGTGGAACGGGCCCAAGACAATTGCGATATCGGGTCAGCGATTCGCGGTCGCGGGGGTGTACGACCAAACGCGGGGACCGGTGCAGTGCCTGACCGAGCGGCGATCCATCCTGCTCACCGGGCTCGAATATTGCGTGGTCGACGAGGCGGAGCCCGCGACAGGAGCCCTGTTCTGGTATCTCGGCGAGGTCTACTCCATCAATATGCAAGAACCACTGGGGTTTCTGTAGCCGTGTCCCGGCCGGGGTAAGGTCAGGTCAACTGCATATTCCTACCCTCGAAGGGGCGGTACCGATGCCGGCCGACCAGCTTGTCGAGAAATTCCGTGCTGTCGATACCACCGCGCTGTGCGATGCCGATAAATCGACGCGGGTGCTGGACAGTGCGATTCGACCCCGCTCGGGTGCCGTGCGGATCTTCGGTCCCGCGTTCACCGTCCGGTGCACCGGCGACTTCTTCGCGGTGCTCCGCGCGATCGAGACCGCGGCGCCCGGCGATGTGCTCGTCGTCGACGGCGGCGGCAGCGAGATCGCCTTCGCCGGTGAGCTGTTCGCGCGGGGTGCGCTCGTCCGTCAGCTCGGCGGCATCGTCATCGACGGCGGCTACCGCGATATCGCCTACGTCCGGTCCTGCCCGCTGCCGATCTACAGCCGCTTCGTCACCCCGATGGCAGGTAGCACAACCGAACTCGGCGAGTTGCAGATCCCGGTGACCTGCGGCGGTGTGCCGGTGGTGCCCGGTGATCTGATCCTCGCCGATGAGGAGGGCGTCATCGTGGTCGCCCCGGACCGCATCGAGACTTTGCTCGACGACGCCGCGGCGGTCAAGGAGGCCGAGTCCAGGCTCGTCGCGAAACTGGCTGCGGGAGCCACCCTCAGCGACGGACTCAATGTCGCCGCGCACGCCGACGCGCTGCACCGGGGTGAACCGTCGGCGCTCCAGTTCCTGGCCTGAGCCTGCGGCGAAAAGTTGGGCGCGGCAGTGCGATTCGCCGGTTACAGCGTGGGGCCCAGTTCGCGGATCACCTCGATCAGCAGATCCGCTTCGGGCTCGGTGATGCGCCAGTTGACGAAAGTCGGGCGCAATGCCGTCACGCCACGATATTTCGTGGTGCCCACGTAGACCCGCCCGTCCGCGAGGATGGCCGCGCCGAGCCGGGCGTTGAGATCATCGAGATCGGCCTCGGCGACGCCGGGTGGCCGGTAGCGGAAACAGGTGACGCACAACTGCACCGGGGCCAGCAGCTCGAAGTCGGCGGCCGCGTCGACCACCCGGCCGAGATGCGCGGCCACGTCGAGGTGGCGTTCGACCATCTCCCGATACCCGGTCCGGCCGTAGGCGCGCAGCGTCGCCCAGATCGGGAACGCGCGTGCGCGGCGCGAGGATTCGGGGCCGTGCATGTTGTAGCTGAGCTGTTCGTCGTCGAGGGTCGGCAGGTAGTCCGCGCCCCAGCTGCCGAAGGTCTTGCCGAGCACGGACTTGTCCTTGACGAACGAGAAGCCACTCTCCTGTGGCACATTGAGCCATTTGTGTCCGTCGGCGGTGATCGAGTCGGCCCGCTCCACCCCCGCGGCGAGGTGCGCGGTGCGCGGCGACACGGTGGCGAACAACCCGAATGCGCCGTCGACGTGGAACCAGGCGCGATACTTCTCGGCCAGTTCGGCGAGGTCCGCGAGCGGATCGCAATCGCCCGCGTTCACCTCACCGAGATTGCCGACGAGCACGGCGGGCGCCCCGCCGAGTTCGGTCAGCGCCTGCTCCAACGCCCGCAGGTCGAGCCGTCCCGCGTCGTCCCGGACGAAGGTGCGCAGCGTATCCCGGCCACAGCCGAGTATCTGCAGCGCCTTTCGGGTGCTGGCGTGCACGAGACCGCTGGTGAACACCGGCATCCGCGGCAGCCCCGCCAAACCGTCGGCGACGACGTCGTGCCCGTGCCGGCCGGCCCACCAGTAGCGGGCCGCGGCGAGCCCGGTGAGGTTCGCGAAGGTGGCGCTCGGCGTGAGCACCGCGCCGAAGTCCGCGGGCAGCCCGAAAAGGTCTTTGAGCCAGCCGAGTACCACGGTTTCGGTGCGCGCGGCCAACGGGGAAGTGACCCAGAGGCCCGCATTCTGGTCCAGCAGAGCGGTTATCCAGTCGCCGGCCAGTGCGGCAGGCGTCGCCCCGCCCACCACGAGGTGGAAGAAGCGCGGTCCGGCGCTGTGCACCGCCGCTTCGGTGCCGACGCGCAGCAATCGTTCGATTGCCGCCAGGGTGCCGTCGCCGTGCTCGGGCAGCGCACCGGCGAGTTCATCGATCAGCGGATCGGCGGTGCCGTCGTGCACCAGGCGTTGCGGCAGGCTGTCGAGATACGGTCCGGCGGTGGCGCGCACCAGCTCCAAAGCGCGTGCGGCGAATTCCTGTTCTTTCAGCGGATCGGCCATACCTCTACCGAACTCTCGTGGGTTCGCTCTTGTAAATAGCCAACCATTGAGAGCCGATGCGTATCAAACATTTTCGTTGTGCTGCCCGCAGCCGGAACGAGACTTTCTCGCCCCCTTGGATTTACGAAACCGCCGCTAGTCTGAATCCTATGATCACGCTCAAGAAAGAAGACGGCGCCGCAGATCTTGCCGGTGTCACCAAGCTGAGTGTCGGGGTGAGCTGGGATCCTTCCGGGGGCACCAGCGGCGGCGCACTGGGCTGGGCGCGGCGTAAGCGCGGCGTCGACCTCGATTTGATCGCCATCCTGATGCAGGGCAGTGAGCCGGTTCGTTTCGCCGGACTCGATTCGCTGGACCCGCTCGGCAACGGCTCGGTGCTGCACTCCGGTGACGAGCAGACCGGCGCCGCCACCGGCGACGACGAGACGGTGCACGTGACGTTCGCGGACGTGCCGGGCGGCATCGACGCGATCGTGTTCGTCGCCGCGGCGTTCAAGAAGGGCAGCTCCTTCGAGAAGGCGAACAACATCAGTTTCAAGGTGTACGACGCGAGCGGCGGTAGCAGTCAGCAGGTCGCCGACATCTGGCCGTCACTGCTCGGCGCGGACAATGCGAACGCCGTCGCGCGCGCGTTCCGCAACGGCGCGAACTGGCAGCTGGAAGTGCTCAACCGCAAGGGCAAGATCAAGCAGGGCGACAAGCAGGCGCTGCTCCGCTTCGCCCTCGCGTAGCCGACCCTGGTCCGGACCGGCTCGCGCGGCGCGTGGGCGGGTCAGGTCAGGTGGTCGAATTCGCCGCTGACCCAGCGGATATGGCGTTCCGCGGAGCGGTGCACGGCCTGTTTGGCGTCCTGGTCCACGGTATCGCCACCCAGCGTGTAGAGCCGGTCGTACTCGAACTGGTCCAGCCGGTCGACGATGCGCCGCACGACGGCGGGCGACAGCGGCACGTGCTTGGGGAAGTTGCGCTGGAACGTCACCCAGCCGGGCGCGAGGCTGCCGCTGACGGTGTCGCCGGTGAGCAGGGTGCCGTCGGCGGTGCGGGCGACGGAGCTGCCGCGCATGTGGCCGCCGACGTGGATCAGTTCGAGGCCGGGCAAGGGCTCGATGCGGTCGGACCAGTACTCCAGCACCGGATCCGGACGCGGTACCCATTCCTGGTCGAGCGCGTTGACCAAGACCGGTACCTTGCCGAAGGCGTGACTCCAGCTGACCTGTGCGCCGAACATGTGCGGGTGGCTGGTGGCGACCACCGCGACGCCGCCGAGCGCGCGGACCCGCTCGACGATGTCGTCGTCGATGTACGCGGGCGGATCCCAGAGCAGATTCCCGTGTGGCGTCTGCGCGACGAACGACCAGTGGCCGATCGCGAATCGCGGTGTGCGGCGCAGGCTGTGCAGTCCGCGCCCGTGGTCGCGGTGTTCCACCTCGTGCGGTTGTCGCGCCAGTTCCGCATGCGTCGTCCAGTGCCCGTGCGGTCCCAGGTCGCCGCGCTCCTCGATGCTCACCGCGTCGCTGGCGAACACACAGCCGTTGTCGGGCGGCGGCGCAACGGTATTCGCGTGTTCGAGCCCGCACCCATCACAGATCCACGTCGTCATACCCGACAGTCTGAAACCTCGACCGCACTCGAGGTCAACCCGTTCATGGGACGTTTCGGTAGGCTGCCCGGGACAGCTCGGTCGGTGCAGCGAAGTGTGATCCGCAGGGAGCAGCATGAGTGGCGTGGGCGCTAGACGTATGACCAGGGCCGCCGCGGCCGTATGCGCGGTGGTGACGGCGGCCGCCTGCGGTGGGCGGGACGCGGCGCCGGACGATCCTTTCCTGTGGCTGGAAGAGTTGGACGGCGCGCGGGTGCAGAGCTGGGTGGCGGCGGAGAACGAGAAGACGCTCGGCGTGCTGGAGCAGGACCCGCGCTACGCCGAGAATCTCGCCACGGCAAAGGAACTCGGGAACGCGCCCGACCGCCTGCCGATGCCGCAGCTCGTGGACGGACGGATCGCCAACTTCTGGCAGGACCCCGAGCACACGCGTGGGATCTGGCGGGTCGCCTCGGTCGCCGATTACGAGTCGGCACAGCCGAAGTGGACCACGCTGCTCGACCTGGACGCGCTGGCCGAAGCGGAGGACAAGAACTGGGTCTGGAAGGGCGCCGACTGCGAGTCGGTGCGTGGGACGCGCTGCCTGATCAGCCTGTCCGAGGGCGGCGAGGACGCGGTCACGATCCGCGAATTCGACGTGACCACCGCACAATTCGTGTCCGACGGGTTCGTCCTGCCGCGGAGCAAACAGAATGTCGCGTGGTCCGGCGAGGACACCTTGCTGGTGTCGCGGGAATGGCAGCCGGGCGAGGTGACCACGTCGGGTTATCCGTACATCGTCAAGAAGGTGCACCGGAGCCGACCGCTCGCGGACGCGACGGAGGTGGTGCGTGGCGAAAAGACCGACGCGCTGGCGACGGCGCCGCTGCTGCTGAGTGACGGAAACGGCCACCGGCTCAACGTCGTTCAGCGCTCGCCGTCGTTCTTCGAACGTAGCTTCACCCTGCTCACCGGGTCGGGCACGGCCGCCCTCGCGCTGCCCCCGAAGTCGGACTTCGCCGGACGGGTCGGCGACCGGATCGTGCTGACCGTGCGGCAGGACTGGACGACCGAGGGCGCGACTTTCCGGGCGGGGTCGCTGGTGTCGCTGAACGCCGACGAGATGGCTGCAGAGCCGCAGCGGCTCCGCGCCACCCCGGTGTACGTGCCGGGCCCCACCGAGACCGCCGAGGGTGTGCTCGCCACCCGTGATCGGCTGGTCGTCACCGCGATGAACGACGTGCGCGGCCGTGCCGCCGTCTACACCCCGCAGCCGGACGGTTCGTGGTCGGCGGCTCCGATTCCGTTGCCGGACAACGCCGCGATCGCGACGGTGGACGCGGACGCGAAGGGCAGCGCCGCGTATCTGTCGGTGACGTCCTTTCTGGATCCGACCACCGTATGGCGGCTGGACGCCGTGAGCGGGCAGGCACAACCGGTGAAATCCACGCCGTCCCGGTTCGATTCTTCCCGGTACGTGGTCGAACAGCACAAAGCCGTCTCACCCGACGGCACCCAGGTGCCGTACTTCATCGTGCACGCCGCCGATCTGCGTTTCGACGGCAGCACGCCCACGATCATGTACGGCTACGGCGGCTTCGAGATCTCCCAAACCCCTACCTACGACGGGGTTCTCGGCAGGCTGTGGCTGGCGCGGGGCGGCGCGTTCGTGGTGGCGAACATCCGCGGCGGCGGTGAATTCGGGCCCGCCTGGCACGAGGCCGCGTTGACCACCAACCGTCAGCGCGCCTTCGACGACTTCGCCGCGGTCGGCAAGGATCTGATCGCCAGGAACATCACCGCGCCACGTCATCTCGGCATTCTGGGTGGTTCGAACGGCGGGTTGCTGATGGGTGTCGAACTCACGCAGCACCCGGAGATGTGGCAGGCGGTGGGCATTCAGGTGCCCCTGCTCGACATGGTGCGTTACGAGAAGATCGCCGCGGGGGCTTCCTGGGTCGGCGAATACGGCAGTGTCGCCGATCCCGTGCAGCGCGCGTTCCTCGAATCCATCTCGCCGTATCGCCAATTGCGTTCCGGTGTGCGATATCCCGAGCCGTTCATCTGGACCACCACCAAGGACGACCGGGTCGGTCCGCAGCACGCGCGCAAGTTCGCCGCGCGGCTCGCTGAACTAGGCAACCTGTACCTCTTCTACGAGGCGACCCAGGGCGGCCACGGCGCGGGCACCACGATCGATGAGCAGGCGCAGATGAGCGCACTGCAATACACCTACTTCATGCGGCGGCTCATGGCGCCGGGTTAGACCGGCTCAGACGAAGAACGTCTCGGTGGTGCCGGTGAACCGGTCGAGCGCGTGCGGCGGCAGCACGGCCTGATCGGCGGGATGCTCCGAGATCGGCAGGATCTGGCTGCGGAACTGCCCGATGGCGCGCAATTTGGCCTCGACCGCCGGGCCGGGCAGGGTCAAGGTGCGGGCACGGCTGCTGGGCACGACGGGATGTTCGGGAGTCGCCCAGTGCCACATCCAGATCGGGAATTCGAGCAGCCGGGTAGCCGAACCGGCGCAGGCCGCCGCGGCGGCGCGACCCACCGCCTCGTGGTCGGGGTGCCCGTCGTGGCGCCACGTCGTCGCGCACCACACGCCGGAACGTCCGCATTCGGCGAGCACGCCGGTGATGGCGTCGGTCACCGCCTCTTCCGCGGCAGCTACCTTGCCGTCTTCGACACCCAATTGGAGCGGTGCGTCTACGCCCAATTCCGCTGCCGCGCGCCGTGATTCCAGCGCGCGCAGGTCCGCGAGCTCGGCCGGCGAGTAGGTGGGCGAGCCGGGATGGGAACCCTCGCCGTCGGTGACCGTGACGACCGTGACGGGCAGGCCTTGCGCGCGGGCCAGCGCGATCAGTCCGCCGACGCCGAGCACCTCGTCGTCGGGATGCGGGGCGACCACGACCAGATGCCGCCAGCCGACGAGGGAGAGCTCGTGCTGGCGCTGCCGCCAGGGCGACCAGGCGCTGACCGGGGTGCCTCGGGCGGCTAGGTCGATGATCTGCATGCGTCTCGGCTACCCCGCACGGTCTGGGGCAAACGGCGGACGGGACCGGAATGTGGTCCACCTCGCTACGCGGCATGGTGTGCTGGTAGCCGGGTATGTCCGCGGAAAGACGAGGTACGACGCCGAGGAAGACGACAGATCGCAGAGGAGCCGAGGAATGACCACGATCGCGGAAATGATTGTCAGCGCACTGGCCGAGGAGGGCGTGACCCAGGTCTGGGGTGTCGTCGGCGACGCGCTCAACCCGATCACCGACGCGATCCGCCGCGACGATCGGGTGGAATGGATCGGGGTGCGGCACGAGGAGGTCGCCGCCTACGCGGCAGGGGCGCAAGCCCAGCTCACCGGCACCATCGGGGTGTGTATGGGTACGGTCGGGCCCGGGTCGATCCACCTGCTCGGCGGGCTCTACGACGCGAAGAAATCGCACGCGCCCGTGCTGGCGATCTGCGGCCAGGTGCCCACCGCCGAGATCGGCAGCGAGTACTTCCAGGAGGTCGACAACGACTCGGTGTTCCGCGACGTCGCCGAGTTCACCGCGACGGTCACCACCCCGGCACAGCTGCCGCGGCTGCTCGAGCAGGCGGTGAACGCCGCCGTCTCGCGCCAGGGCGTCGCCGTGCTGACGATTCCCGGTGATGTCGGCGGACTGAAGCTCGCCGATCCCGATGCCCGCCCGCGTTTCGTCGCCCGCGATCGCACGATCGTTCCCGGCCCCGATGAGCTGCGCCAGGCCGCCGAAACGCTGAACCAGGCGGAGAAGGTGACGTTGCTGGTCGGGATCGGGGCCAGGGAAGCGCGTGCCGAGGCGCTGGAACTGGCGGCGAAACTCAACGCGCCCATGGTGCTGACGATCAAAGCGAAAGAGGGCCTCGAGGACGACAACCCGTACGCCGTCGGGCAGACCGGGCTGATCGGCAATCCGGCCGCCAACGCGGCGCTCGAGGACTGCGACGTGCTGTTCCTGGTCGGCACCGACTTCCCGTATCGCGACTGGTATCCCACCGGCAAGACGGTCATCCAGCTCGACGCGCGGCTGGAGCACATCGGCCGGCGTACCGCGGTCGACGTCGCGATGGTCGGCCATGCGGGTCCGGCGTTGCGTGAGCTGCTCCCGAAGCTGGACGCCAAGAAGTCGGACAAGCACCTGTCGAAGGCGCAGTCGCACTATCAGAGCTGGATGGAGCATCAGCTGCGGTTGGCCGAGCCGAAGCACGACCGCAAATTCCTGGGCCGGATCCGGCGGCACCTGGACAACCCCGATGAGCTGATCCGCCCCGAAGCGGTCGCCGCGGCGGTGAACAAGCACGCGTCCGACGACGCGATCTTCACCTCGGATACCGGCATGTCGACGGTGTGGCTGTCCCGGTTCCTCACCATGCGCGGCTCGCGCCGGCTGCTCGGTTCGTTCAATTTCGGGTCCATGGCCAACGCGATGCCGCAGGCCTTGGGCGCGCAGATTCTCGACCGCGACCGGCAGGTCGTCGCCTTCTGCGGTGACGGCGGACTGCTGATGCTGCTCGGCGACCTGCGCACGGCCGTCACCTACGACCTCCCGTTCACCGCGGTGGTGTTCAACAACGGCAGGCTCGGCATGGTCAAGCTAGAGCAGGAGGAGGGCGGCCTGCCCGAATTCGGTACCGTGCTGGACAACCCCGACATCGCCGCGGTCGCGCAGGCGATGGGGTTGCAGTCGCGCCGGGTCACCGACCCGGACGAGCTCGACGGGGCGATCGCGGAGGCGCTGCGGCTACGCAAGCCGGTGCTGCTGGACGTGGTCACCAACCCCGACGAGATCTCCGTGCCGCCGAAGCCCACGCTGGATCAGGCCTGGGGCTTCGCCATCGCCAAGGTCAAGGAGAGCATCGAGAGCCGCGCGTGAACCGCTACCCGGCTCCGGCGGCCGGCCGGGTCTGATCATCGGTAGATCCCATGACAACCGGGCGCGGAAGGTTTAGTGTCCGAGGACATTCCAAGGTTGTCGGGATCGGGCACGGGGAGTTCCGTCGTGCTCGGGTGTGTCTCGAAGGCCGGTTATGAATCGGGAGAACGCGTGAGATTCACAAGAGCTGGTGCGCTGCTCGCGGCGGCGCTGATGGCCACAAGCCTCGGCGCCACCGCATGTTCGTCGGACGGCGGTGCGGATTCGAGCATCGTGACCACCAATGCGGGGGAGCCGCAGAACCCGCTGGTGCCCACCAACACCAACGAGAACATGGGCGGTCGCGTGGTCGACCGGCTGTGGGCCGGGCTGAAGTACTACGACGCCGACGGCAAGGCGCACAACGAGGTCGCCGACAAGATCGAGACGACCGACCGGAAGAACTACAAGATCACCCTGAAGCCGGACTGGAAGTTCAGCGACGGCACACCGGTCACCGCGAAGTCGTATGTCGACGCCTGGAACTACGGCGCGCTCAGCACGAACGCGCAGCTGCAGAGCTACGTGTTCAATCCGATCAAGGGCTTCAAGGACGTGTCGGCGGAGAACCCGACGGTCAAGACGATGTCCGGGCTGAAGGTGGTCGACGATCGCACCTTCACCGTCGAACTCGAATCGCCGTCCATCGACTTCGAGACCGAACTCGGATACGCGCCGTTCTACCCGCTGCCGGAGGTGGCGTTCAAGGATATGAAGGCGTTCGGCGAGCACCCGATCGGCAACGGGCCGTACAAATTCGCCAGCGACGCCGCGTGGCAGCACAACGTGCAGATCGACCTGGTGCCCAACCCGGAGTACAAGGGCGGGCGGCCGGCCAAGAACGACGGTCTGCGCTTCGTGATGTACCAGTCGTTCGACACGGCGTACGCCGATCTGCAGGCGGGCAACCTCGACACCCTCGACGTGATCCCCGACAGCGCGATGGGCACCTACCAGCAGGACCTCGGCGATCGCGCGATCACCAAGCCGATCGCGTACAAGGCGTCCATCGGCATCCAGACCACGGTGCCGCACTTCGGCGGCGAGGAAGGGTTGCTCCGGCGCAAGGCGCTGTCGATGGCGATCAACCGGGAACAGATCTCGCAGAACATCTTCCACGGCACCCGGATTCCGGCGCGGGACTTCACCGCGAGCACGCTGCCCGGCTTCAAGGGTGACCTGCCGGGCTCGGAGTTCCTGAAGTTCAACCCGACCGAGGCCAAGAAGCTGTGGGCCCAGGCCGATGCCATCTCGCCGTGGTCGGGCACGTACGAGATCGCCTACAACTCCGACGGCGGCCACCAGGGCTGGGTCGAGGCCACCGCGAACAGCATCAAGAACACCCTCGGCATCGAGGCCGTCGGCACTCCGTATCCGACGTTCAAGACCATCCGGGACCTGATCAACGCCAAGACGATCAACAAGGCGTTCCGGTACGGCTGGCAGGGTGACTACCCGACGATGCTGCAGTTCCTCAGTGCGATGTACTACAGCTTCTCCGAGACCAACAACGTCAACTACAACAACCCCGAGTTCGACAAACTGCTGAACGAGGCGCTGGCCGCGTCGACGCAGGAGGAGTCCTACAAGATCGTCGCGCAGGCGCAGACGCTGTTGTTCAAGGACATGGCCGATATCCCGATGTTCGACTACCAGGCCGCCGCAGGCCGCTCGGAGAACATCAAGAAGGCCGAGCTGGCCTGGAACGGACTGTTCGACTTCGAGGGAATCGAGAAGTAGCAGTTCGGCATTCGCCGGGCGAGGCCCGCTGACGCGCGAAAGCGTCGGCGGGCCTTCGCTTGTCAGCCCTGCTGGGTGGGGACCACGATCATTTCGGCCACGTTCATCCGTTTGGGCGCCGCGACCGCGTAGCCGATCGCGTCCGCGATATCATCGGCCACAAGGGTTTCCAAGCTGCCGCGCCATTCGGCGAGCCCGGCCTTCTGGCTCGTGTCGCGCATGCCGTCACCGAGTTCGGTGCGCACCAGTCCGGGCTCGATGTTCTTCACGCGCACGCCACGCGGTCCGAACTCGGCGCGCAGATTACGGGTCAGATGGGCGACCGCCGCCTTCGTGGCGGTGTAAACGCCGTAGTTCGGGAACACCTGGTGTCCGCCGATGGAGCCGATCAGGACCAGATCGGCGCGGCTGCCCGCGTGCGCGGCGGCGAGCAGGTCGTCGATGAAAGCCCTTCCGGTGTAGAGCAGTCCGCTGATATTCGTGCCCACCATTTGATCCCACTCGGCGGTGGCGGCGGCCTCGAACGGTGCGGCGAGCATGACACCCGCGTTGGCGACCACGAGATCGACCGGGCCGAGCGCGGCCCGCACGGTGGCCGCGGCATCCAGCACGGACTGCTGGACCGTGACATCGGTGGCGACGGCGAGCACCTCGCCGCCGATCTGTGCGGCCAGTTCGTCGAGCCGGTCCTTGCGCCGCCCGAGCAGGGCGACCTTCGCGCCGTCGGCCGCGAGCCGCTGTGCGGTGGCGGCGCCGATACCGCTGGTCGCGCCGGTGACGACCGCCACGCGGCCGGTGAGGTTGTTTGTCATGACCACAACATTCGTGCAGGTCACGACGCCGTGCCAGGGGAAGGACTTCCTGGTAGTGGGAGGGCCACCCAGGAACGCGGGGGCTCACTTACGCTCGAAGTATGGATTCCGACAACCGACTGGGCGCCTTCCTGCGGGCGCGGCGCGAGCTGGTGCGCCCAGAGGATTTCGGGATGTCCGGCGGTGGTCAGCGCCGGGTATCGGGCCTGCGCCGCGAAGAAGTCGCGCTGCTTGCCGGCATGAGCGCCGACTATTACGTGCGGCTCGAGCAAGGGCGGGACAAGCACCCCTCCGAACAGGTGGTGGCGGCGTTGGCGCGGGTGTTCGACCTGGACGAAGAGGGCACCGCACACCTGCGGGACCTGGCCAGGCCGCCGGTGCGGCAGCGCAGGGCGCCGCAGCGTGCGGAACGCGTGAGCCCCGGGCTGGCGAGCCTGATGGCGCAGTGGCCCAATACACCCGCGCTGGTGCTCGGCCGGTATCTCGATGTGTTGATCGCGAATCCGCTTGCCGCGGCGGTCAATCCATGTTCGGTGCCCGGCGTCAATCAGGTCCGGATGATGTTCCTCGACCCGGAAGCCCGCCGGATCTACCCGGATTGGGCGCAGCACGCGGCGGAGACCGTGGCGAGCTTACGCGCCAATGTCGGTACGGATCTGGACGATCCGCGGTTGACCGACCTCGTCGGCGAGCTGTCGCTCAAGAGCGAGGACTTCCGTACCCTGTGGGCCAGGCACGATATCCGCGCGAAGATCGCGGGCCGCAAGCGCTTCGCGCATCCCCTGGTCGGTGAGATGACCCTGGCCTACGAGACCTTCACGGTGAACGGCGCGCCGGGGCAACTGCTCATCGCCTATCACGCGCAACCGGGTTCGGATTCCGAACGTACCCTGGCCTTGCTCGGCAGCATGATCGCCACCGGCGACCCGCTGCTGCACGACCCCGACGCGCACGCGGTCGAGGCGGGGCGCGGGGGCTCGGTCCGGCCACCGGACTGAACCCTGGGCGGTGTGGCCGGGCCCGGCGATACTCGACGGTGCTTGCGCGGCAGGCGTTGTCGAGATGAGCGGAGGAACCACGGTGTCCGAGGTGCCGACAGCGGCCGAGTTGCTGAAAGCCGCAAAGACTTTCGCGCCCGAGCTGGCGAAGCGAAGGCAGGAGATCGATGCGGCGCGGCAGTTGCCCGCCGATATCGTCGAGCGGCTGCGCGCGATGGGGATCTACGCGATGGGCTTCAGCGCCGAACTCGGCGGGCCCGGGCTCACCTCACTGGAGCAGCTGGAGGTGTTCGAGGCGCTGGCCTACGGTGACACCGCCACCGGCTGGTGCGCGATGATCGGCGCGGCGACCGGCGTCTACGCCGGGTTTCTGGACGAGCAGGCCGTCGCCGAGCTGATGCCGACCCGCGATCTCATCACCGCCGGACTGATCGCGCCCGCGGGCCGCGCCGATCGCGTTCCCGGCGGCTACCGGCTGAGCGGGCGCTGGAAGCTGGGCAGCGCCATCAACCATGCCGACCTCGTGGTCGGCGGCGCCATGGTGTTCGACGACGGTGCCCCGGCGACCGCCGACGGTGCCCCGCTCGCGCGGATGTTCTGCATGCGGCGCGATCAGGTGCAGGTCTTCGACACCTGGGACAGCACCGGTTTGCGCGGCAGTGGCAGCAACGATTATGCCGTCGACAACCTGTTCATCCCCGCACATCACTCCTTCGACTTCTTCGAACCGAAAAGCGGCACAGGCAAACTCGCCGAACCGGAGACGCTGCCCCGGGTGATGCCCGGCGTCCCGCTCGGTGCCGCACGGGCCGCGCTCGATCACGTCCGCGAGCTGGCCGAGGGCAAGGTGCTGCCCGGTACCGGGCAGCGGTGGGCGGACAACTATCGCGCCCAATACATCCTGGGCGAGTGCGAGATGGAGTACATCGTCGCCCGCGCCGCGGTGGTGGAAAGTCTGCGCACCCAGTGGGAAGCCTTGGACCACAAGCGTTTCGCCGAACTTCCCGCCGACCTCCGGATCCAAACCCTGCTGACCCGGACCCACGCGTACCGGGCCTGCCGCCGCATCGTCGCCCGGCTGTGCGAGCTGGTCGGCACGGCGTCGGTGTACAAGCCCAGCCCACTCGATGTCTGGTTGCGCGACACCAGCACCATGACAACCCATCTCATGGCCCACGACCAGATGCTCCAAACAGCAGGCGCCTTCCTGCTCGGCGGCACCCCGGAATTCCCTCTGGTACTCGGCGAGCGCTGAGCCCTACGGTGCAACGGCGGTCTGCTGTTGGCAGACACAGCGCCGATCAGGGGCTGAGCGCGACTACACCTGAGGCATGATCGAAACATCGCACCTGGACTATCGAGGCCAACTAGCCGACAGATTGTTCCGCCATCGGACGATCTTGCTCACCGGTGAGGTCGACGACGCGATGGCCGAGCGGGCCTGCACCGAGCTGGTGCTGCTGTCCGCCGAGAACGCCAAACGCGACATCGTCGTCTACATCAATTCACCCGGCGGCTCGGTGCTCGCCGGGCTCGCCATCTACGACACCATGAAGCTGATCCCCAACGACGTGGTCACCGTCGCGGTCGGGTTCGCCGCGAGCATGGGGCAGGTGCTGCTCGCCTCCGGCACGCACGGCAAGCGAATCAGCTTGCCGCACAGCCGGATCATGATGCACCAGCCGTCCGCGGGCATCGGCGGCACCGCGATGGATATCGCGATCCAGGCGGAGAATCTCGAGTACATGAAATTGCAGTCCGAGCAGATCCTCGCGGCCGAGACCGGCCACACACTCGAGGAGATCCGCGAGGACAGCGACCGGGACCGCTGGTTCACCCCGGAGCAGGCGCGCGAGTACGGGATCGTCGATCGGATCGCCGAAGACTTCCACCAGATCGCACCATTCACCAACGGACACCGAGCGGGGCTGTAGCCATGTCGCAATACACCATTCCGCATGTCATCGAACGGACGCCGAACGGCGAGCGCTCCTTCGACGTGTTCAGCAGATTGCTCAACGACCGAATCATTTTCCTCGGCACCGAGATCGACGACGGCGTCGCCAATGTGGTGATGGCACAGTTGCTGCATCTGGAGTCCGAATCGCCGGACCGGGAGATCGGCATCTACATCAATTCGCCGGGCGGTTCGAACACCGCGATGCTCGCGATCTACGACACCATGCAGTTCATGCGCACCCCGATCGAGACCTACTGCATGGGCCAGGCGGTCTCCGCGGCGGCGGTGCTGCTGGCCGCGGGCGCCCCGGGGCGCCGGTATGTGCTCGCGCACTCGCGGGTGCTGCTGCATCAGCCGTCCGCGCAGGGCCAGGGCACCATTTCCGACCTGGCACTGCAGGCGGCGGAGGTGATGCGGATCCGCGCGCAGACCGAGGAGATCTTGAGCAAACACACCGGGCAGCGGGTCGAGCAGTTGCGCAAGGACACGGCTCGCGACCGGGTCTTCACCGCCGCGGACGCGGTGGCGTACGGGCTGGCCGACGAACTGATCGTGACTCGCGGCCATTGAGCGGGGATCCAGCGCGGCGTCGAGCGGTCAGCCCTCGGCGCCGCGGCTCTGGATATCGCGGAACACGCTGTCCCCGAGCGGGTTTCGCGGGTCAGGCGGCCAGCGCCAACATCTCGACGCGGGTCTCGGAGACCTTGCGGGGGCGCAGTTGGCGCAGCGCGCCCAGGCGGCGCGCGCCGCGGAAGAGCAGCGATTCGATCGGCATGCCGAGTGCGCCGCAGATCGAGTGCAGCATCTCCGAGGACGGTTCCTTGCGGCCCCGCTCGATCTCGGACAGGTACTGCTTGGACATCCCCACCTCGGCCGCGACCTCGGCCAGCGTCCGATCCTGGTCCAGCCGCTCGTCCCGCAGCACCTCGCCGTACACGGCGCGCAACAGCGGGGTCGCCGCCTCGACCGGCTCGCGACGGGGCTCGGCGCTGCGGCGCGCAGCGAGATCGACCACCACGCCATCGTCTTCTGCTGCCATACCCACGAGTCTCGCACCCCGCGCCGCCGATCGACGCGATGTTCACCCAGGGCGGAAGTGTCCCTCGCGCGCAGCCATCGACAAGCATGTTTGCGCAGGGTTACCGGGGTACTCGATGCGCAGGAGGTGTGACATGCCGAAGCAATGGAGTGATAAACGGGAACGTCAATACGAGCACATCAAGGACTCGGCCGAGGATCGTGGCGCGAGCACCAAACGGGCCAAGGAGATCGCGGCGCGGACGGTGAACAAGAACCGTGCGCAGTCCGGTGAGTCCGAGACCGCGAGCCGCTCCTCGCTCGAGGACAAGTCACCGCAGAGCCGCGGCGGACAGCGTTCCGGGCGCAAGGGACCCAAGGGGCCGACCCGCGATCAGCTGTACAACGAGGCTCGCCAGCGCAACATCGAGGGCCGCTCCAAGATGAACAAGTCCCAGCTGGAATCCGCGCTCGGTCGCAAGTAGCGCCCGGAATACGCTCCCGGCGCAGGGTTCTCACCAGCGCGGGAGCGTATTCGCGCGTGCGGGGGGAGTAAAAACCGAATTCTCCTTGTCGTAGAGATGTGCTTCGCTGGGCAACGGCGGCGAAGCACATTGATCTGTGGATGGGAGAACTGCCGTGGTAGCGATCGACGTCGAACGGCCGATTCGCGGGGGACGAGCCTGGACCGTGTGGCGGGGCATCGCGGAGCGCGGACTCGGCGGCGTGCCGCCCACGGCGCTGGTACTGGCCGGGATCGTCAGCGTGCAGGTGGGTGCGGCACTGGCCAAGCAGTTGTTCGCGGTGACCGGGGCCGCGGGCGCGGCCGGCATCCGACTGGTCTTCGCGGGGCTCGTGCTGGTGTTGTTCTGGCGTTCGGCGTTGCGCATCGGCTGGCGCGCGGTGCCGGTGGCGCTCGCGTACGGCGCGGTGCTCGCCCTGATGAACCTGTCCATCTACGAGGCGATGGATCGGATTCCGCTCGGCATGGCGGTGACGATCGAATTCCTCGGACCGCTGGCCGTCGCGCTGGCCGGGTCGCGACGCTGGATCGACCCGGTGTGGGCGGTGCTGGCGGGCGGCGGCGTGCTGTTGCTGACCCAGGCCGAGGGCGAGGTCGAATGGGTCGGCGTGCTGCTGGCGCTGGCGGCCGGGGTGTGCTGGGCGGGCTACATCCTGTTGAGCGCGGCCCTGGGCGAACAGACCAGCGGCGGTGGCGGACTCGCGATCGCGATGGCCTTCGGCGGGCTGCTGATCGCGCCGATCGGGATCATCGAAGCGGGCAGCGCGCTGCTCGATCCCGAGATACTGGTGGTGGGGTTCCTGGTGGCGATGCTGTCCTCGGTGCTGCCGTATTCGGTGGAACTCGAAGCGCTGCGGCGCATTCCGCCCCGGGTGTTCGGCGTGCTGATGAGCCTGGAGCCCGCGGTGGCCGCACTGGCGGGTCTGATCCTGCTGGGGCAGGTGATGAACATTCCGCAGTGGCTGGGGATCGTCTGCGTGGTGGCCGCTTCGGCGGGCGCGACCCGCACCTCGGGCAAGGCTTGACCCGGATCGGGCAGCGTGCGGTGCTACGCGGCGAGCGCCGCGCGGACCTCGTCGAGCGAGGGGTTCACCAGTTGATGTCCGTTGACGAGCACCGTCGGGGTGATCTCGTCACCGCCGGTGATCGCACGCACCTCGGCGGCCGCTGCCGGATCGCGGGTGATGTCCACTTTGGTGAACGGGATGCCCGCCCGCCGCAGTTGGAAGCCGAGGCGCTGGCAGAACGGGCACCATCGGCGCCAATAGATGGTGATCGGTGCGTCGCCGGATTCGGTCACGGTGTTTCCTCGCGGTTTTCAGCGGGCGGACCGGCGGCTGCGGCTCGCCGGTCCCTTCGAGCCTATACCTGCGCTTTCGGCCTTGTCAGCGGTGAAGGTCCCCCTGTATTGCGCTGCGGTGGGGCGAGTTCGGCGGTTCGGGCACGCACTGGGCCCGGCCGGGGTGAGGATCTAGGGGAGTTGCCCCGGGTGCGTGGCCACGTCGGCCGGGGTGCGGACCGGTGACAGGACGGATAGGACCCTCGGGATGCGGATGCGAATCGGTGTTGTGGCGGGAGTGTTCGGGGTGGCGGCGGTGCTGGCCGCGCCCATGGCGGCGGCGACGGTGACCCAGGTTTCGATGTATCCGGGGATCAATTTCGGGCTGGCGACCAACTACGGGACCGGCTGCACCTACACGGCGCGCGCGGCGGTGACCGATGTGACGCAGCCCGTGGTCTTCTACGACAACGGGGTGCCGTTCGCGGTCGTCCGTCCGTCCGGCGGTACCGCGCTGAGCGACTGGGTGCCCGCGACGGAAGGCCCGCACACGATCAGCGCGGTGCAGGCCCCCGACGACCGCATCGTCGCGACCGTGGACCTGCGCGTCGGACGCGGTGTGCATCTGGGCTACGGCTGCAACGTCTTCGGCGGCTGACCCCGCGGCTACACCAGGTGAAGCCCGGTTGGCACGCACGTACCGGGGTGGCGGCGGCGTGTCCGAATCGTCTGCTCCGTCCGGTGGCCGCGACGCCGAACCACGGCTACCATCAGCGCATTCGAGCGCCCGCCGAGGAGAACAGTGATGCCGGAGACTCCGCTCGGGGCAGCGGTCACCGCCCCACGTCGCGGCGCGTGGTCAACGGGGGTGCGGTCATGATCCGGGTCGAACTCGATATCCGTTCCGGCAGACCGAATCCCCAGTGGCGGCTGTCCTCCGGTGACGAGGCGCAACTGCACGGTTTGATCGCCGCGGCACCGCGGGCGGCCGTCGGCGGCAGCGAAAACGACAGCGAATACCAGGGTTTCATCGCGCAGCTGTCGGAGGCGGAGACCCTGCGGGTGCAGCGCGGCGTGATCGAGATCGAGCGCGGTGGCGAGCGGACCTATCGCACCGACGCGGACCGCGCGGTCGAGCGCTGGTTGCTGGCAACCGGGCGCGCCTCGCTCGAACCGTGCGACTACCAGGCTGTCGTCGCGGCACTCTGGGCGTGAGCTCGCGGGCATGACACTTGTCATGCCGCAGTCGTGATGGTTGACAGATCCGCCCGCTCCCCGGCGTCCGTAGCGTCAATTCTCGTAGCGCACCGCTGAATACGCCGCCGAGGAGCACCCGATGACCGTCACCACCACCACCGAGTCCGCTGCCACCGTCGCACCGATCAGCCACCTGAGCCTGCTCGCGCCGATCGCCCGCGATATCGCCGTCCCGGTGGGCGGCTACTTCGTCATGCACGCACTGGGTTACAGCGATTTCGCCGGGCTGCTGGCCGGTACCGTGCTGTCCGGGGCGATGGTGGTCGCCGAGGCGATCCGGCACCGCAGGCTGGAGGTGTTTCCCGCGATCCTGTTGAGCGTCTTCGCTTTCGGCCTCGTCGCATCGCTGATCAGCGGCGACCCGCGGATGATGATCGTGAAGGATTCGGCGGGCACCCTGCTGATCGGCCTGGCCTTCCTGATCAGCGCCGTGGTGGGCAAGCCGCTGACCTACCTGGCGGCGCGCAAGGCGGCCGTCGCCGGTGGCCCGGCCCGGGTGGCTGCCCTCGAAGCGGTCTACCGCGACAACGCCGCGAAGCGCCGGATGTTCGCCACCCTGGCCGTGCTGTGGGGCGCGGGTCTGGTGGTCGAGGCCATGATCCGGGTGGTGCTCGCCTACCAGCTGCCGATCCCGACCATGGCGTGGCTGTCCCCGGTCCTGATGATCGCGGTGATCGTGCCGCTGCTGGCGGTCACGGTCGCGCTGCGCAAGCGGGCTGATTGCGCCTGAACCGCGCAGTTCACGCGCCCGCTCGGCCCGGTCCGCCACGGACCGGGCCGACGTCGTGAACTCGGTCACCGGGCGCGCGCAGGTAGTGTCGGTTTCGTCGAGTTTGCCACCCCACGGAATGGAGAAAGCAGTGCAGATCCAGATCAATACCGGAAGCGGCATCCACGGCGGCGCGAGCCTGATCGAGCGGGCCGAAGCCGAAATCGCCTCGGTGCTCGACCGTTTCAGCGCGCAGCTGACGCGGGTCGAGGCGCATCTCACCGATCAGAACGGCGAGAAGGGCGGACCGGACGACAAGCAGTGCGTGCTCGAGGCGCGGCCGAACGGTCAACCGCCGGTCGCGGTCACCCATCGGGCGGCGTCGGTCGAGGAGGCGTACACCGGTGCGGCGGAAAGCATGGCGCATCTGCTGGACAGCCGGTTCGGCAAGCTGCACCACACCAAGGGCGGGGAGTCGATCCGGCACATGACTCCGGCTCCGGAGTAGACCGCCGCGGTCGTCAGGCCCCGGTGGTGGAACCGGGGCGGACGATCATCAGCACGGTGACGACCACCCACAGCAGGTTGAAGATGCCGGTGTCCATGCCGAGCCGCCGGATCAGTGCCGGGGTCGTGGCAGGCAGATCGGCGAGGATCTTGTGCTGACCGGGCAGGATGAGCATGGCGAGCACCCCGGCGGCGGCCGCGGTCAAGCCGATGGAAACGATGAGCCACTTGTCGGTGAGTACGCCGAGGCTCAAGGCGGTGAGCACGCCGAACGTGGGGACCAGGATTCCGATGTAGGCGTAGACCCGGCAGATGCGATGCAGCGTCGCCAGTACGGCGGCGTCGCGATCGTTCGCGGGGCCGGCGAGGGCGCGGCGGGTGGTGGGCGCGAACATGCTCGCCGCGACCGTGACCGGCCCGACGGCGATGATCACGGCCAGCACATGGACCGAAAGCAGGAACTTCGTCACAGCCGCGAGGTTAACGATCATCGGGCCGAAGCGAAATAGGCGAAACGGCCATACACCGGTCGATTCTCGCCAATAGCTCTGACGTCGTAGTTTGCGCAAGATGTACTGCTCATGGCTATTGGCTGGAATCCGGGTGCACCCTATCCTGAAGCCATGCATGTCGTAGCCGTCCTGGCGCTGGACAAGGTCATTCCGTCCGACCTCGCGACGCCGGTCGACGTGTTCGGCGGCGCGCGCCTGCCCGACGGGCGGATGGCCTATCGGGTGCGCGTCTGCGGTGTCACCCCCACCGTCGACGCGGGCGCGTTCACGCTGCGTCCGCCCTACGACCTCACCGCGCTGGCCGAAGCCGACACCATCATTGTGCCCGGCCGGGCCGAGCCCGAGCGGCCCGTGCCGGAAGAGGTGCTCGACGCGCTGCGGCGGGCGGCGGCCGCGGGCACCAGGATCGCGTCCATCTGCGTCGGCGCGTTCGTGCTCGCCGCGACCGGCCTGCTCGACGGGCAGCGGGCGACGACGCACTGGATCGCCGCGACGCAGTTCGCCGCCCGCTATCCCGAGATCGACCTCGATCCGGACGTGCTCTACGTGGACAACGGTCAGCTGCTCACCTCCGCGGGCGCCGCGGCGGGAATCGACTTGTGCCTGCACATGATTCGGCGCGACCATGGTTCCGCGGTGGCCGCCGACACCGCGCGGCTGTCGGTGGTGCCGCTGGAACGTGAAGGGGGACAGGCGCAATTCATCGTGCACGACCAGCCGCCGACGCCGCGCGGCTGTTCGCTGGAGCCGGTGATGCAGTGGATGCGGGACAATTCCGCGAAGGATCTGACCCTCGACGACATCGCCGCGCACGCCAAACTCAGCACCCGCACCCTGAACCGGCATTTCCGCGAGCAGGTGGGCACCACGCCGCTGCAATGGTTGCTGCGGGCCAGGATTCGGCAGGCGCAGTACCTGCTGGAGTCCACCGGTCACCCGGTAGACCGGATCGCCGGGCAGGTCGGGTTCGGCTCGCCGACCGCCTTCCGGGACCGATTCAAACGCGTAGTCGGCACCACCCCGCAGAGCTACCGCGCGGCGTTCCACGGTGCCGGCGTCGGCAATTGAATCCGGCTGGAAGTATGTCGGATCAAAACGGAGCTTTGTTCTCCGTTTCTCGATAGGATCGGGTCGTTCATCCTGATCCACCATCGAGGCAAGGGGCAGGTTCATGACCGAGAGTGAGGCACCATCCGGGCTCGACCCGGCCGATATTGATTTCGAACAGGCCTACCAGAGCGGAACCCTCGTCGAGGGTGCCGTGATGGATCGGCTGCCCTGGGAGATAGATCGCCCGCAACCACTGCTCGTGGAGTTCGAGCGCGGCGGCCGGGTCACCGGCGATGTGCTCGACATCGGTTGTGGCCCAGGGGATACCGCCATCTATCTGGCCGGATGCGGCTACCGGGTGACGGGCCTGGACTTCGCGCCGACCGCCATCGAGAAGGCTCGCGCGCGCGCCGCCGAGCGCGGCGTGACGGTGGCCTTCGCCGTCGCGGACGCCACCGAACTAGACGGGTACGACAATCGATTCGACACCGTGGTCAGCAGCGCGCTCGCGCACTGCCTCGACCCCGAGCAGCGCAAAGCGCATGTGGCAGCACTGCATCGGGTGATGCGGCCCGGCGCGCGGCTGTTCCAGCTCTGCTTCTCGGCAGGGCCGCACAGCGCCGGCTACGCGCCCTATGCGGTCGGCGAAGACGAGTTGCGCGCGGCCTTCGCCGCGCCGGACTGGCGACTCACCGAGCTGCGGCCCGGCAAGCTGACCGCGATCAAACCGCCGCCGGCGTTCCGGGAGATGCTGCAGGGCATGCCGCTCGAACTGGACGCGGACGGTCACCTGCTGCTGCCGGTCTGGGTGCTGGAAGCCGAACGGGCCTGAGTCGATGCGTGACCGATGATTTTCCGCGCGCCGTACCGTCGGATCAGGCAACGTACTCACCACTGATCCAGGAGTTGGGCGATGAGAAAAATCACCGCAGGTCTGTTCATGTCCCTCGACGGCGTCATCGACAACCCGCAGGACTGGCACTTCCCGTACTTCAACGACGAGATGGGCGTTGCGGTCAACGCCCAGCTCGGCGGCGCCGACACCCTGCTGCTCGGGCGCAACACCTACGAGGGGTTCGCCGGCGCATGGCCGGATCGGGAGGCCGCGGGCGGCGAGGACGCGGCCTTCGCGAAGGTCCTCGGCGACGCGCGCAAGGTCGTCGTCACGCACCAGGATCTGGAGTTCACCTGGCGCAATTCGGAGGTGTTGCAAGGCGGTCTGCTCGAGGGCGTGACCGCGCTGAAGAACGAGCCCGGTGGCGATATCGGGATGAGCGGTTCGGTCTCGGTCGTGCTCCAACTGCTCGACGCCGGACTGCTGGACGAATTGCACCTGCTGGTGCACCCGATCGTCGTCGGCAAGGGCGCTCGGCTGTTCCCGGACCGCGAATCGACGCTGCCGCTGCGGCTGCTCTCCTCGCAGACGTTCGAGACCGGCGTGCTCAACCTGATCTACACCCGCGACGAAGCGGCCACCACCGCCACCTACGACGACGCGAAAGTGCATCTGCCCGAGGCCGGTCAGTAGTAGTCGTCGCGCTGCCGCCGGGCGGGGGTGTCGAGCAGGTGTGCGAGCTGCTTGACCACCTCCGCGGCCAGCACCGCCTGTCCGGACGCGGAGAAATGAATCCGGTCCGCGCTCAACAGATTCGGGCGGTCGTTGAGCGGGTGCTCCCAGCAATCGACCACGGCGACATCGTATTCCGCGGCCAAGGCGCGGGTGAGGTCGTTGACTCTGCGGACGCGGTCGGTCCAATCCGGGAAGACCGGCACCACATAGGCTTTGCCGAGGGTGAACACGGTCATCGTGGCGCCGGTGCGCGCACCGAGGCGATACATATCGCGCAGCTGCTGCTCGATCTCACCGAAATCCGGTGTGCGGCGGACGATATCGTTGCCGCCGCTGGACAGGTGCAGCAGATCCGGGGCGAATTCCAGTAGTCGATCAGCTTGCTGCCGGACGACCTCCGCGGTGGTCGCGCCGACCACGCCGGTATTGCGATACGCGAGATCGGGCCGCACCCGGCGCAGCACGTCGGCGACGCGATCGGCCCAGCCGAGGGTCGCGTAGCCCGGGCTGGGGTCGCCGGTGCCGACCGACAGGCTGTCCCCGATCACGGCGAAGCGCCGCCAGGGGGAGTCGTAGAGCAGGGCCGCGGCCTCCAGCGGGGGTAGGCAGAACGGGTCGGTCTCTTCGGTGGTGGGGTACGCCACGGTCATGAAACAAACAATACGTTCGGCCGTATGTCTATATCAAGTGTCAATCTTCGGCGGCCATGACCTGGAGTAGATCGCGCAGCGCGCGCTGCTGAGCGGCGGTGAGCGAGGTCAGCGGCGAGTCCGCATTGAGCAACTCGACCGCGAGCGCCCGCTGCCGGGTGCCCGCCGGGGTCAGCACGATCTGCTTGGCGCGCCGGTCGCTCGGGTGCGGCTCGCGGCGGATGAGTGCCTGTTCCTCGAGCCGGTCCAGGACGAAGGTCGCGTTGGACGGCTCGCACGACATCCGGGTGGCGAGTTCGCGCGCGGTGATCGGCTCCGACAGTTCGCGCAGGGCGATGACCTGGGACGGCGTCAGGTCCAACCGCTCGGCGACGCGGCGGATGTGCTGATCGAGGCGGTGGGTGAAGCGGTGCACGAGTTTGCAGACGTCCCGGTCGAGTTCGGTCTCCACGGGCGGCTGGGGTCGGCGCTTCATTGCTCCGAGTCTAGCGCGCATCGTTCGAACTGTGATAGTTCTAGTTCGTATCATTTGAGTTAGAACTATATGAGGATGCTCTGATGCGCCCTGCTGTCCTGTCCCTGATGCTGGTGGTCTTCGGTCTGACGACCGGAGAGTTCGTGATCGCCGGGATCCTGCCGGAAGTGTCCGGCGGACTATCGGTTTCGGTGCCCGCCGCGGGCATGCTGGTGACCGCCTACGCAATCGGCATGATCGTCGGCGGGCCGGTGGTGACCATGCTGACCGCGCGGATGTCGCGCAGGCGGCTCGTCGCCGGGCTGGTCCTGTTCGCGATATTCGCCAACCTGGGCTCGGCCCTCGCGCCGAATTACCCTGTGCTGCTCGCGATGCGGGCGGCCGCCGGACTGATCGTCGCCACCTTCTTCGCGGTCGCGATCGCGACCGCGGTGTCGACGGCCGAACCCGGGAAAGAAGCCACCGCGGTCGCGCGGGTAGCGCTCGGCCTGAACCTCGGGATCGTGCTCGGCACGCCGATCGGCGCGCTGATCGGCCAAAGTTTCGGCTGGCGGGCGACTTTCGTCGCGGTGGCGTTGTGCGTGGGTCTCGCGCTGCCTGTGGTGCTGCGGTACCTGCCGGACGCGCCCGGAACCGCCGCCGAATCGGTATTCGGGGAGTTGCGCGTCTTCGGCGACCGCGCGGTCTGGTCGGCGATCGCGCTGACGGTGCTCGGAAACATCGGTGTCGTCACCGTTTTCACCTTCATCACACCGTTGCTCACCGATTTCAGTGGATTCGGCGCGGGTGCGGTGCCGGTCCTGCTGCTGGTGTACGGGGCGGGTGCGGTCGTCGGCAATCAGGTGGGCGGATGGCTCGCCGACCGCACCCGGACGGCGGTGGCGAGCCTGCTCGCGGTGCTCGCCGTGGCGCTGTTGCTGTTCTGGGCGCTCGGCAGCGGCCGAATCGCCGCGGTGCTACTGACTTTCGTGATCGGCGCGCTCGCGTTCGCGATCGTTCCCGGCATGCAGACGCGGGTGATCGCCGCGGCCGCCGCCGCGCCGACCCTGGCCGTCGCGGTCAATGCCTCCGGCTTCCAGCTGGCGGCCGCCGGTGCGGGTCGGCTGGGTGGCTGGGTGCTCGGCGACGGTTCGGGTCTGCGGGCGATTCCCCTCGTGGGCGCGGTGCTGACGCTGGCGGGCCTGGTTCTCGCGCTGGTGCTGCTCTGGCGGGACCGCGAACAGGTTGCCGAGTCCGCGCCGGAGCTGGCCGAGCAGCGTTAAGCGGTCAGTGCTTTCGCGACGATGCCGCCCGTGATCGCCTTCGTCAGATAGTGCGTCGAGTCGTGCGGGCTCGCGCCGTTGTCCAGTGGTTCCTCGGTGACCGGCACCACCCCGGCACCGGGGAACGGCGGGAAGAACGGGGTGAGATCGAGATGCGCGGCGACCAGATCGTCGCGGTCCACCAGATTGTGCCAAGCGGCAACGGCTTTCGGGACCGTGGCCGGTTGCGGGCGGAGCCGCTCGTAGATGACGGTGCGCAGGCCGAGCGGGGACCCCATGGTCAGCAGGGTCACCTCCTGGTCGACGCGGTGCAGTGCCTCGTAGGCGACGACCGAGCCGAGCGAGTGCGCGACGACCAGTTCGGTCTCCGGCCCCACCTGCGCGAGCACCTGCTGTTGCGCGTACTCGCGCACGTTCTCGTCGGTGAAATAGCGGGCCACCTGGGACAGCGCGCGCACCACGAACTTTTCCGCGAGCCCGATGCCGAACGGCGCGAACCAGCGCAGCCGCACCAAGGCGTTGAGTGCCGGGCGCAGTGCGGCTTTGGGTCCCTGCGGCTTGGCCTCCGGCGGCACCACCGCGGTGAGGCGCTGCGCGGTCAACCGATCCCGCTGGTCGCCCGCGTGCTCGGCGGCAGTCGCCAACCACAGTTCGGCGAGCTGTTCCATCAGCTCGAGCTGTTCGTCGTCGAGATCGCCGACGGCGCCGCCCTGCGCTCCCTCGGCCAGGAACTGATTGCCGTAGAACGCCATCCTGGTCGAGATGTCACCCGGTGTTCCGTTGCGCCACAGGCGATCGGCGAGTTCCAGGTCGCCGTGGTTGCGCACCCCGCCCGCGAGGCCGGGCAACCACTGGGCCTCCAGCGTGTCGGCCGACGCCTGCTCCTGTGCGATGCCGTGTACGAGGACGATCGTTGCCAACGTCCCCACCCCTTTCCTCCGGCCGTGCGGCCTGCGACGTTGTCCGCGGTTATTGTCCCGCATCAGCGGGCGCCGGGTTCAGCTCTCGCGCCACTTGATCGAACACCCCATGCTCGGCCGGTGTGGTTCCGGCACCGGCGCGCCATCCAGGACCGTCTCGATGGCGGACCGCAATTCCTTGCCGGTCACCGGCTTTCCGTTGCCCGGGGTGGATTCGTCGAGCGCGCCGCGGTAGGCCAGTGCCAGGTTCGCGTCGTAGAGAAAGAAGTCCGGCGTGCACGCGGCGCGAAAGGCGCGGCCGACCTGCTGTGTCTCATCGATGAGATACGGAAACGTCCACCCGGCCCGAATCGCCTGGTCACGCAATCCGATCGGGGCGTCGTCCGGGGAAATCCCGGCGTCGTTGCTGCAGATCGCCACCGCGGGCATGGGCAGCGAGTCCACCACCTCGCCCAGCATCGACTCGACATGCTTCACATACGGACAATGATTGGACGCGAACACAACCAGCAGCCCTGGACCACCCGCGAAATCCGCGCGCGAATGCACCCGCTGATCGAGATCCGGCAGCGCGAAATCCGGCGCCGGCGTGCCGAGCGGAACCATGAACGATGCAAGCGCCATAGCGCCATGCCTTCCGTCGGGATCGAAGACGCCCCGAGCATAATCCCGCCACCCCCAACCCGCCCCGCGAATCAGCCCCCCGACAGCCGTTCGCTACCTGATCAACTCGCGAGGTCGGCGGGGTTGGTGTTTGCGCCGCAGAGGATGACGCAGACCTTTTCGTTGGGTGCTGGGGTGTAGGCGGAGGAGTGGAGGGCGGCTAGGGCGGTGGCGGCGCCGTATTCGACGGCGAGGCGGTGGTTCTCCCAGAGGGTGCGGCGGGTGGCGATGATGGTTTCGTCGTCTACCAGGATCGAGTCGACGTGGTAGTGCTGGGCGGCGTGCAAGGCCAAGGCGGTGGCGCGGCGGGCGCCGAGGGAGTCGGCGGCGATCGAGTCGACGGGGACGTCGACCAAGCGGCCGGCCTCGACGGCGGCGTGCAACGCGCGGCAGTTCCGTGGTTCGACGGCGACCGTGCGGATGCCGTAATGGTCTGCGGCGGTGGCGATTCCGGCGAACAATCCGCCGCCGCCGACCGCGACCACGACGGTGTCGAGGTCGGGCATCCGCTGCTGGATCTCCACCATGAGGGTGCCCGCCCCCGCGGCGATCAACGGATGGTCGTAGGCGTGGGACAGCAGCGCACCGGTCGAGGCCGCGAAATCCTGGCTCGCCGCCAGCGCGTCCGCGTACTGCGTGCCGACCAGATGCACTGTGGCGCCATAGGAATGCAGCCGCCGCACCTTCACCTCCGGCGCGGTGGCGGGCAGGAACACGGTGGCTTCGACACCCTGCGTCCGGGCCGCCCAGGCACAGGCGAGCCCGGCGTTACCGCCCGAGGCGATCGTCACGCCAGCCGGGGGCAGGGTGCCGTTCTCCTGGTGCGCCAGTAGGAAATTCAGCGCACCGCGGACCTTGAAACTGCCGGTGTGCTGGAGCAGTTCCAGCGCGAACCACAGATCTCCCGCACCGTCGCCGGCGGGCGCGAGGGTGATCGGCCGCACCCGGTGTGCCACCCGCGCGACGGCGGCCTTGATATCGGTGTGGCCGAGTTCCATTGTGCTCCTCAGTGTTCGCGGCGGTGCGGTGCGAACTCCAGGGTAAGCAGTGCGGCGGCCGCGATGAGCACCTCGCGCCAGCGGATCAGCACGTACCGCTGGTCGGACAGCGCATGGAACTTGCGCAGGAACCGATACAGCGATTCCAGCCGGATGAGTGGATCGCCGAGGTGCACGAGGACGTACAGCAGCTTCCCGATGCGGGACTTCTCTTTGTCGGCGAACAGTTCCGGAAAAGGCGCGAAGGCCAACGAGATCCGCTTGATGCCGTGCGCACGGGCGTAGTCGACCAGATCGATGATCATCCGCTCGTCCAGGCCGTTCGGGGCGCCCTTACGCCGCCACGGCACGTCGAGGCTCAACTCGCGGCCGCGTCCGGAGATGCCGTAGCGCTGGAAACCCGACACCGTGCCGTCCGCGTCCTTGGCCATGACCACCAGCATGTTCGGGTTCCGGCCGTCCAGCAGATGGTCGAGGATCATCGAGAAGCCGCGAGTCTGCCTGCCCTTACCCCATTCGTCGACGATGCCGAGCAGTTCGGCGCGCTGGGTATCGGTCAGGGCCGACTCGTCCACGATCTCGGTGGTGACGCCGAAATTGCGGGTGCGGCTGACGGCTTGGCGCAGGTTACGGAAATGCCGGCCGACCATCGCGAAATCGTCGACCTCGAGCACCACGTCGCGCCCGATCGGAACCGCGTGCAGCCCACGGTGTTCCAGCGCGCGCACGCGCCACAGCTCGGCCAGCTCCGGGCTCGCGCCGAGCACGGCGATGCGCCAGCCCTGATTGAGCGCGAATTCGGAGAACTCTGTGAGCAGTGCGGGGAAGGCGGCGCGGTCACCGATCGGGTCGCCCGCGACCACGGCGATACCGAAGCGGGCCCGATAGCCGACGCCCGCGGTCGAATCCGCGTTGAAGAAGTAGGTTTTCGAGGAGTGCAGCGCGAAGGGGGCGAGCGGATCCCGTTCGGTGCGGCCGACGAGTTCGGCGACCCGGTACAGCTGATCGGGCTGCGGCCTGCTGGACTGCGGGAGCACCAGCAGGAAACCGCTCGAGGCGAGCAGCACGAAACCGTAGCCGGGATGCTCCGCGCGGTAGGCGAGATGGGCGATGGCCAGGACCAGCAGCGCGACCGCGAAGTGGGCCAGCGTGATCGGCCTGCGCAGGTGCAGCCCGCGGGCCACGAAAACACCGGCGAGCGAGACGGCGACAAACCACGCGTGGTCGACGCCGTGGTTGGCGGCCTGATGTGCCTCGTACACGAGCAGGACACTGAGCGCCAGGGCCACACCGATAAACACCGGCCGTACCCACGAGTCCGCCGGGAAAGCGGCTTGCCGGTATCCGATTCGCGTCGCTATGCGCGCGGGCACGGCGGCCGCTGCGCGTTCCTCGCTCACATCCCCACCAGCTTCGCCATGTGGTCCTCCCGATGATCGCCTACCGAACAACATTAAGCGGAACCGGCGGTAACGGGGAACAGCGGTCCCCGAAAACCGGCCGGTTGGTCGCGTGACGGCACGATCCCGCGGTTGCTGGGGTCGAGGCCGACCCCAGACGAAACATAGGATGATTCAGTCTTATTCCGCGGAGAGCGAACGACGGAACAACGTCACAAGATCGTCCAGGTGACGTTGGTAGGCATCCTCGCGGTACACCGGGACGTCCCGCATGGTGAAACCATGCGGTGCGCCGGAGTAGACGACCGAGGTGTACCGCGTGCCCGCCGCGTCCAGCGCCTGCTCGAGGCGGGAGATCTGCTCGGGCGGCATGGCCGAATCCTGATCGGCGTGCGCGACGAACACCTCCGCGGTGATGCCCGGCGCCGCGAAGTGCGGACTGTCCGGCTGGTCCGCGGCGGCCAGGTTGCCCCCGTGGAAGCTGGCCGCGGCGGCGATGCGATCGCCGAACGCGGCGGCGGTGCGCAACGCGAGCCGCCCGCCCATGCAGTAGCCGGTAGTGGCCACCGGGCCCGGCGTCACGGCCGGGGCGGCGGCGAGCCAGTCCAGATAGTGCCGCGCGTCCTGGAGGGCGCCCTCGGGCGTGAGGGCGGCGCGCACCGGCGCCAGTTCGGCGAAGAACTTCGCGCCCGCGTCGGGCTCGGTGAGGTCCGGCATGGGCAGCACCGGCGCGCGGCCGGTGCGATAGAAGATGTTCGGCGCGAGCACGCTGAAACCTTGCGCCGCAATGGTCTCCACCAGTTCGCGCAGGTAGGGACGCAAGCCGAACGCGTCCATGTAGAGCAGTACGCCGGGGTGGCGGGCGCCGTCGTCCGGATGGGCGAAGTAAGCGTCCGCGGTGCCGTCGGGGAGTGGAATATCGATCGCCTGAAAAGCCACAGGGGAAGTCACCGGAGCGAGTCTACGGAGGAATGACGGCGGCGGTCGACCCGTCATTACCTCGGCAAATTACCGCATATCTCACTGATTTCGGGCGTGTGTACCCGCTATTCGCCGCCGGAGTTGACATGCTCTCTGTCGGTGCCTTGTACGGCTCCCGAGTGGTCACGTTTCACCAGCGCCCGCGGGGTCCGCGCGATTACGTCACCGTGTTCGATCGCCGATCCGTACCAATCGCCTGGTGAATGGGCGCGACGAGAGGTTTGACTCGTGAAATTGAGCTGGCTGGTGGTTCCGGCGCTGGTCGCCGTGGCGGTGGCAGGGTGCTCCGACGACAAGTCGGCGAGCCGGGAATCGACCTCGTCGAGTGGTGCGGCGACCTCGAGTTCCGCCGCTCCGGCCGCCGATTCGAACAATGACGACGAAGCGGGCGGTGTGCGAATCGCGCTCGGCGAGACCAAAAAGGTCCCGATTCCCGCCGACGCGGTGATGGATATCCGGGTGCCCGCGGACTGGGGCGCCGCCGCGAATGCGTTGCGCTGCACCGCGGTGGACAGTTCCGGCCGGAACGAAGATCTCCGATCCAGCGACGCGAAAAAGACCGAAACGGTCGATGGCAAGGACTGGGTCACGGTGTGGACGTTTTCCGCCGCGCCCGCCGGTGATGTCACCGTGGGGTGCAAGGACCCCGACTCGAGCATCGCGGCCGCCCATCCCGCGCCGTTCGTCCGGGTGGTGCCGCGCGGCGTGCTTCCGGTGCCGCCGCAGCGCTGAGTCGGCCTGCCCTGCTCGGCGGGCGGGCAGCGTAGGCGACTCTGTCGGTGGGTACCGGTAGCGTCGAGTCATGGGCGCAGGCGGGTACCGGGAGCGGCCGTCGCGGTTCGCATCGGCCGTGGCGTGGACCCGCACGGTGACCGCCCGGGACGCCACCGTGCCGGTGCTGCCGGACGGCTGTATGGATCTGCTGTGGGTCGGCGGGCGACTGATGGTGGCCGGACCCGATACCCGGGCTTTCCGGCCCGTGGTCGCGGCCGATACCCGGTATGCCGGGTTGCGCTTCGCTCCCGGCACCGCGCCCGCCTTGCTCGGGGTGCCCGCGGCGGAACTGCGGGACCAGCGCGTCGAACTGGCGCAGATCTGGTCGTCGGCGTCGGTACGGCAGTTGGCCGACCAGGTGACCGAGGCTTCGGATCCGCTGGCGGCCATGGAGGCGATCGTCCTGCGGCGCGCCACCGAGGTGCCGCCGCCCGATCCGGTGCTCCGGCGGGTGGTCTCGGCCTTGGACGCGGGCTGGTCCGTCGGGGCGACCGCGGCCGCGGTGGGGCTCAATGCCCGGCTGCTGCATCGGCGTTCGCTCGCCGCCTTCGGTTACGGTCCCAAGACGCTGGCGCGGGTACTGCGCCTGCAGCGCGCGCTGGCGCAGGCCCGCGCGGGCGTGTCGTTCGCCGCGACCGCGGTCGGCGCCGGTTATGCGGATCAGGCGCATCTGGCGCGCGAGGTCCGCGATCTCACCGGAATGCCGTTGGGGCAGGTGCTGACTCGATCGGGAACCGCCGCGGACCAGGCGAGTGTCGGCTGACCCGCTTCAGGCGGTGGGCAGCGCGGCGTACAGGTCGATGCCGTTGCCGTCCGGATCGAGCACGACCGCGTACCGCTGGCCCCAGAACGCGTCCCACGGCTTCAGCTCGCCGTGGTAGCCCGCGTCGACCAGATCGGTGTAGACGGCGTCCACTTCGGCGGGATCGGCGCACCGGAAGGCCAAGCCGATCCGGCCCGCGCTCTTCGGGGGTGTCCAGGTGGGGTGGAACGACTTGACGGTGGCCTCGGTGTCCAGGGCCAGCCGCAGCCCGTTCGGCAGCGCCGCCTCGGCATGCGGCGCCTCTTCCGAGCCTTCGGGGAAGTCGAGGCCGAGCCGCCGATAGAACGCGACCGAGGCGCTCATATCGGTGACGACAAGGCCGGCGACGTCGAGTTGAGGAGTCATACCTGAACGGTAGCCAGCCGCGTCCACCGCGGTCTTGAACGAATCGGACAACGCCGCCGGACGGTCAGCGGGCCGGGGCGGGCACCAGCTCGGCGATGAGGTTCTCCACCAGGATCCGGATGCGGTCGCGGATGGTGCGTACGACATCGATGGTCTGCTCGGCCGGGTCCGGCAGGACCCAGTCGCGATAGCTGATGCCCGGGAAGAAGGGGCAGGCGTCGCCGCAGCCCATGGTCACCACGACATCGGAGAGGCCGACGGCGTCCATGGTGAGCAGCTTGGGGGTGCGGCCGGCGATGTCGATGCCGACCTCGGCCATGGCGGCGACCGCGACCGGATTGAGCGCGGCGGCCGGTGCGCTGCCCGCGGTTCTGACCTCGATGCGGTCACCGGCCAGCGCGCTGAGGAACCCTGCGGCCATCTGCGATCTGCCTGCGTTGTGCACGCAGATGAACAGCACGCTGGGCTTGTGCGGCATAGAGGCGCCTTTCGAGGTGAGCTGAGCAAGGGTATGCGGTGCCGCCGGACCGATCGTCCGGCGTGGTGTCATCGAAACGCTGTCGAAGCGTACGGGATACGTATACCAGCGTGGCGAAGATCGTTACCGCGCACCGGGCCGCCGCCTGCCGTGGCGGGAGCGCGATGCCGGTCGGGGCATCGAAGTTGTTGCTACACAGCGATAATCGGAGCAGCGCGGCGGCAGGCGCAGCGCGGCCGGGGTCAGCTCCGGACTGGTCGGTATTTCCACGGCGCGGGCCGCGCTGTCGTCGGAACAGCGCGGCCCGTGCGGTGGAGTTCGTGAAAACCGTTGACGGACAACGGAGGAGTCGGACCGGTCGACGTGCCTCAGATCGGCCGGAAATCGATCATCTTGCGCAACCGCAGCCGGTCGCGCTCCAGCCGCCGCGCTTCGAAGGCGATCGGGAAGTAGCGCACCCGCTCCGGCAGCAGCGGGACCGTGCGCGCGAGCACCCAGCCGAGCGCGCGCAGCTTCCGCTCGTCGGCCGCGGTCCAGGTGAGCCCGAGTTTGTCGCGGGCGACCTCGGGCGTGGTGCCGACCGTCACGAAGTACTGCATCCGCCCGATCGGGGCCGCCGCGCGCCGCCAGACCGGCGCGAGCACCCGCGGCAGCTGCTTCGGCGGCGCGACCGAGCGGATCACCCGCAGGTAGTCGCGGGCGGTGTCGGTGGCCACCAGGTGATCGGCCACCTGGTCGGCGAAGAACTGCTCGAACTCCCGATAGTTCGCCGGAATCTCCTTGGGCGGCACCGAGAAATTGCGCATGAGCTGCACCATCTCCTGGTAGACCGCTTCCTTTTCCGCGTCCGTGAGCGGATTGCGGGCGAAGTACCTGGCGTTCTCGGCGAACGCGAAGGTGCCGGTGTGCAACACCCAGGCCCACGGTCCCGACGACAGCGCCTTGTGCCGGACGCCGTGCGCGTCGGTGGTGTTGAGCGAGGCGTGCATGGTGCGCAGCCGATCGGCCTCGGCGATGGCCTCTTCGCCGCCGTAGATCCACATCATCACCGACGCGATGCTGCGTACCGCGCGGCCCATCGGGTCGGTGCGGAAGGTGGAGTGTTCGTCGACGACGGCCGAGATGCTCGGCTCCATGGTCTGCAGCAGGAACGCCGAGCCCGCGGTCAGCGAGAACGTGATCAGGCCGGTCTCGTCCCACAGTCGGCTGCCCGGTTCGAACGGGCGGCGGGGCGGCAGCGTCGCTGGATGGGTGGCTTCGAGGGCGGCGGTCATCGTGATCTCCCTTGATCAGCAGCATTCAGGCGATGAGATAATCAGAGTAACATTCTCTCATCATCTTCGGGTCGCCTGCGACCTACGCTTGGGTGCTATGACGAGCGAGTGGCGCAGTCGCGACGGCCGGATCGGCGTGCTCACCGGGGCGGGTATCTCGACCGACTCGGGCATTCCCGACTTCCGGGGCCCGCGTGGCGTGTGGACGAAAGATCCGATCGCCGAACTGCTTTCGACGTATGACAGCTACCTGGCCGACCCCGACCTGCGCCGGCGCTCGTGGCTCGCGCGCCGGGACAACCCGGCCTGGCAAGCGCAACCCAACGCCGCCCATCGGGCGCTCGCCGAATTGGCGCGGGCTGGGCGGGCGGTCACCATCATCACCCAGAACATCGACCGGCTGCACCAGCGCGGCGGGTTCCCGCCGGACCGGGTGATCGAGATTCACGGCAACATGTTCGAGGTGGTCTGCGTCGAATGCGATTACCAGGCCACGATGGCCGACGCCCTGGCGCGAGTGGCGGCGGGCGAGGCCGATCCGCCGTGCCCGGACTGCGGCGGCGTGCTGAAAGCGGCCACCATCATGTTCGGCCAGCAGTTGGACCGGCGCGCCGTGACCAAGGCCGCGCTCACCGCGGAAACCAGCGATATCTTCCTGGCGATCGGCAGTTCGTTGCAGGTCGAGCCCGCGGCGTCGATGTGCGCCGTCGCCGTGCAGAACGGGGCCGATCTCGTCATCGTCAATGCCGAGCCGACCCCGTACGACTCGATGGCGACCGAGCTCGTCCGCGAACCCATCGGCACGGCGGTGCCGCGGCTGGTCACCGAAATCCTCTCGGCGGGAACGTGATCGGTCAGAGCGGGCCGAGCACCCGGTCGACGTAGCCGTTGCTGAAACGACCCTTCGGATCCAAGCGGCGGCGTACCTCGGCGAAGCGATCCCAGTCGGGGTAGCGCTCGCGCAACGTATCCGCAGTCTGGAAGTGCCGCTTACCCCAGTGCGGCCGGCCGTGGTACTTGTCGAAAACCGCTTCGCAGGCACGGAAATACGGCTCGTAGGCCATGCCGCGGTACTGATGCACCGCGATGTAGCAGGTCTCGCGGCCGCCCGCGGGGGAGAGGAACGCGTCGTCCGGGGCGACCCAGCGCACCTCGATCGGCATCGGCGTCTCGAAATTCGTGGCCAGCGCTTTGATTTCGCGGATCGCCGCGGCGGAGTGCTCGCGCGGGATCGCGTACTCCATCTCGGTGAATCGGACCAGTCGTGGCGAGGCGAACACCCGGTAGGACCGATCGACCTGACGACGATAGCTGCCCGCGTAGGCGGCGCCCTTGTGGATCCACGGCACCATGCGCGGCTGCCAGCGGCCCAGCTTGCACAGCGCGTCGAAGGTGTAGTTGGACATCAGGATATCGGCGAACCAGTCGACGGTCTTGCCGCGCGGTTGCTCGGCCAGTTCGACCGGGTTGTTGCGCTTGGTCAGCGCCAGCGGGCTGTGCGCGAACATGTAGAACTCGAAATGCTGGTTGCCGTCGACGTGCGTATCCAGTTCTGCGAGTACGTCTTCCAGCGGGATCGGGCGCTCGACGCCCTCGAGTACGAACGACGGCACCATTTGCATCGTCACCGCGGTGACGATGCCGAGCGCGCCGACGCTGACCCTGGCCGCGCGCCAGCCGTCCGGGTCGGTCTCGGCGTTCAGTTCCACCGTGCTGCCGTCGGCGAGCAGTAGTTCGATGGAATGCAGTGCGGCCGAGAGGTTTTGCAGCGTCGCACCGGTGCCGTGGGTGCCGGTCGCGGTAGCGCCCGCGACGGTCTGCACGTCGATATCGCCCAGGTTCGGAAACGCGAGGCCGTGCGCGTGCAGCGCGTTGCTCACCGCCTTCAGGGTGCTGCCCGCCTCGATCCGGACGCGCCCGGTGGCGGTGTCGACGTCGAGGATGCGATCGAGCTTCGACAGGTCGAGCAGGACGCCGTCGGTCAGGACGGCGTCGGTGAACGAATGCCCGGCTCCGGCGACGCGGACGGTCTGTCCGGCATCGGCGGCGCGAGCGAGGATCTCGGCGATGTCGTCAGTGCTGCGCGGCGTCGCCACGATTGCCGGTGCGCACTGCTGATCGCCAGCCCAGTTCACCCACGAGTTGGTCATGTGACCAACTGTAGGGGATGCCCTCCTGATGTGGGCTTTCTATAACGTAGTTGTTACCTTCGGCGGCCCGTGCACGCGCCCTTCGCCTGCTCCACCTCGACGTCGGTGAGCGGGGGGACGAGCAGTTGCTGGCGCGGGGTGCTGTCCGCGCGCACGCCGTTCAGGGCGATCGCCATGTAGCGCTGCCAGACATCGGGATTGACCGACCGGGAGAACTCGGCGATGCCGTCGACCATGTGGATCAGCGCGAAGAAATCGGAGGGCTCGACGCCGGGAGCGAGCACGCCGGCCTCGCGGGCCCGATCCACGATGGCCGTCACGGTCGGCTTGATCCGGTCGCGCACGACCACGAAGCGGTCGATGTTGTCCTCTTCCAGTTCGAGCATGACCGAACTGAAACCGCGGTTCACCGCCATGTGCCGGCACGCGTACTCGAAGAACTCGACCAGGCCGAACCAGGGATCGGCGTGCCGGTAGGCGGCGTCGGCGGCCTCGGCGAACTCCCGCAGGTTCTGCTCGAAGACCTCGGTGATCAGGTCCTTCTTGTTGGCGAACCGGCGGTAGACGGTGCCGACGCCGACACCCGCCCGCTCGGCGACGTCGTCGAGGGTGATCTCGAGTCCGTGGTCGGCGAACAGCTCGCGCGCGGCGGCGATGATCCGCTGCTGATTACGCGCGGCATCGGCACGCAGGCGGCGGGGCGGAGAAAGTGCCGTGGCGTGATTCACACCCACATCCTAACAAGTATCGGGATTAAGCGGAGGCGTTCTCTCCGTTATGGTGGTAGCTTTTCACGGTAACCGGAGACGCCAACTCCGCATCAATACTCGAGACAAAGGGGACACATGACTACCACGTTCGACCGTGGGGCACCCGCCCCCGCGAAAGCAGACCAGGGCCGTCGCGGCTCGCACGCCCTGCGCTGGTGGGTGCTCGCCACTCTCGGCGTGGCACAGCTCATGGTGGTGCTCGACGCCACCGTCGTGAACATCGCACTGCCCGCCGCGCAGCGCGACCTCGGCTTCACCGACGGGGACCGGCAGTGGGTCGTGACCGGTTACGCACTCGCGTTCGGCAGCCTGTTGCTGCTCGGTGGTCGCCTCAGTGACCTGTTCGGCCGCCGCAACACCTTCATCATCGGCCTGATCGGCTTCGCCGGCGCCTCCGCCGTCGGCGGCGCGGCCACCAGCTTCGAGATGCTGGTCGCGGCCCGCGTCGGGCAGGGCGTCTTCGGCGCGCTGCTGGCGCCCGCGGCGCTCTCGCTGCTCACCGTGACCTTCACCGAACCGTCCGAGCGTGCCAAGGCCTTCGGCATCTTCGGTGCGGTCGCCGGCGCCGGTGGCGCGATCGGCCTGCTGCTCGGCGGCATGCTCACCGAATGGGCCAACTGGCGCTGGGTGATGTTCGTCAACCTCGCGTTCGCGGCCGTGGCCCTGGTCGGCGCGGTGCTGCTGCTGGCCAAGCACGTCACCAACGAGCGGCCCAAGCTCGACATCCCCGGCACCGTCGTGGTGACCGCGGCGCTGTTCGGCATCGTGTACGGCTTCTCCCACGCCGAGTCGACCAGCTGGACGAACCCGGTCACGCTGACCTTCCTCATCGGTGGTGCGGTGCTGCTCGCGGCGTTCGTGGTGATCGAGAGCCGGGTCGCGCATCCGCTGCTGCCGCTGCGGATCGTGCTCGACCGCACCCGCGGTGGATCGTTCCTGACCGTGTTCGTCATGGGCATCGGCATGTTCGCGATCTTCCTGTTCCTCACCTACTACATGCAGCTGAGCATGGGCTACTCGCCGATCAAGACCGGCCTGGCGTTCCTGCCGATGGTCGCGGCGATGGTCGTCTCGTCCACCACCGTGCCCTCGCTGGTGCTGCCCAAGCTCGGCCCGAAGATCGTGATGGCGGGCGGCTTCCTGATCGCGGCAGGCGGCATGGCCTGGCTGACCCAGATCGGCCTGGACACCGGCTACTCCTCGCACATCCTGCCCGCGCTGATCCTGCTCGGTCTCGGCCTCGGTGGCGCGATGTCGACCGCGTTCCAGGGCGCGACCGCCGGTGTGCACCACGAGGACGCCGGCGTGGCCTCGGCCATGATCAACACCAGCCAGCAGGTCGGTGGCTCGATCGGCACCGCGCTGCTGAGCACGATCGCCGCCTCGGCCGCCACGGACTACCTGTCCTCGCGCACGCCCGACCCGCTGACCGTCGCGCAGTCCGCGATCGAGAGCTACACCACCAGCTTCTGGTGGGCGACCGCGATCTTCGTGGCGGGTGCGGTGATCACCGCCGTGCTGATGCCGAACACGGTGCCCGCGCCGTCGGAAGGCGAGCCGGTCATCGCGCATTGAGCGTTCCGCTCGAACGACACAGCGCCCGCGTTCTCCATGAACGCGGGCGCTGTGCTGTGTGCGGTGGTTCAGCAGTTACTGGGGGCCGGCAGTCCGGCGAAGCGGTCGCCGAGGTAGGTGAACGCCTGGGGGGCGCCCGCGGCGATCGCGGTGCCGTGATCGGCGCCCGGCACCATGTTGAGCAGCACGGGAACGCCTGCGGCGCAATAGCGCCCGAGCACGTCGCGTACGAGCTGTGGGGAGACCTGGTCGTTCGCGCCGTGCCACTCGTAGATCGGCGTGCGCGGGACGCCCGGGTAGATCTCGATGCTGTTCTCGTGCAGGATGCGCGCCACCGTCGGATCGGCGTACATATCGCCGAAGAAGACGTCGCCGAAGCTCTTGTTGGCGCCCGCGTTGATGATCTCCTGGGTGCACGCGTTGGCGAGCTGGCTGCGCAACGCCAGGCCGGCCGGGTTCAGCACCTCGTCCATCGGCAGTTCACCCGGGTATTCGCGCTCGAGGCCGATGGCGGCCGCGAACCCGAGGCCGAACAGCGGGCTCGGCTGCATGCCGACGTCGAGCGCGAGCTTGCCGATGTTCATCGGGACACCACCCTGCGCGGCGCCGACGATGTTCAGCTCCGGCGCGTACTCGGGGGCCAGTGCCGCAGCGAAACCGGTCGCCATGCCGCCGCCCGAGTAACCGGCCATGCCCACCGGGCTGAGTCGCAGATCCGCTGGGCCGAAACGCTGTACGGCGCGGATGCCGTCGAGGGTCAGCCTGCCGCCGAGCTTCGCGGCCCCGTAGGAACTCATCGGTCCGAGATGATCCGGCACGGCCACCGCCCAGCCCCGGGCGAGCAGCAGGTTCAGCGCGGGCGCCTCCTGCATGGTGCCGTTGAAGATGCTGTGTGAGGGCGCGCATTGCAGGCCCAGCGAGTTGACGAACGGCTGGTAGGACACCAGCGGCCGGTTCATGCCGCCACCCGGGGGCAGCAGCAGGGTGGTCATCGCGGCGATCGGATCGCCCGCCGAATTGCTCGACCGGTACAGCAGCTGCCACGCGGACGCGCCGGGGAACCCGTTGGCGGCCACCGGCCTGCTGCGGATCACGTCACCGGGCTGGAAGTTTCCGACATCCGGTGGTGCCCAATAGAACCCGTCGCCATCGGCGACCGGGTAGATCGGCGCGGCCACCGCGGGTGCCGCGTGACCGAGTCCGGCCGCCGCGACCGCGAGTGCCGCGATGGAGAGTCGCCGCAGTGTCCGGCGGACGCCTAGCCGTCTGCCGGATATTTGCTGATGACCCGCTCGGCGTGCTGCCTTCGCCGTCGGGTGCGCATTCGGTTGTGCCCGCTGTGCCGCCATCGTTGCTCCGACCTGAGAGGTGAAGTGGGGGGAGACAACTTCGGCCAAACCTTCAGGCCATTCGTACGCGGAACTGGCCGGGATGTCAATGAACAACGCTGTTCGCAGTCTTCGCGCGGGTGGGGTGCGGCTGAACGGACCGTCCGGTCCAACCGATAACATTGCCTGGATACGGTAAATGTCATGGGATGCATTGCCATCGGGATTCTGATGGTTCCGCACCCCGAGGGATGGGTAGCCCACAGACTGCTGCGTCCCGTTCTCCGGATCGGAGTGCTCGGCGGCTGCACTACTTCACCTACTGCCTCGCGGTTCGTAGACTGCTCGGGTCGGTGGCTCGGGGGGATCGGTAGTGGCGGCGCCGGGGGACAACTGGCACGACTCGGCGGTCGACGGCGCGACGAAAGGGGGCCTGGGCATGAACGAAGCGGGACAGTGGCAGCCGGCGGCGCGGTTGACGGTGTTACTGGACGAAGACGACAAATGGCGACACACGCCCCTGTACGCGGAGATAGTCAGCCGGGCACGGGACACCGGTCTCGCCGGAGCGAGTGTCTGGCGCGGCATCGAAGGCTACGGCGCGTCCTCGCGCATCCACACCACGCGCATTCTGGACATGGCCGATCACTTGCCGCTGGTGCTGATGCTCGTCGACGAACCGGAGCGGTTGCGCGCGTTCGTCGAGCAGAACGCGGAACTGTTCACCACCATCAACGTCGCGCTCTCGCCACTGGAGCTGTGGCACGGAGCCGCCCGATGACGCTGCCGTACTACCCGCTGCACCGTGCCGTAGCAGCACGTTTCGAGTCTCTGCTGCCACTTGGGGCACCGACCGTTAACATTGTCGGTTCGGCGCTGCTCGGTGGACTGGTCGGCGCGGGTGCGGGCAACAGGCTGCCGGCCGCCGCCGGTCTGCGCGGCGCGCTGATCACGTTCAGCACAAGCCTCGTCGCGGTATTCGCCGCGGCGTCGACGACACAGTGGTTGTGGACATGATCCTGATGACGAGCAGGGCGCAGCCGACGAGGAAGGGAGACCCGAGCATGGCCCATGATCGAGCAGGGCGACTCGCGCGTCCCACCGACCTGGAGGACATCGCCCACCTGGTCACGGCCTATTACAGTCGCATCCCGGATCCGTCCGATCCGGCGCAGCAGGTGGTGTTCGGCACCTCCGGCCATCGTGGCTCGAGCCTGGACACCGCCTTCAACGAGGCGCATATCCTGGCCATCACCCAGTCGATCGTGGAATACCGTGCGACGCGCGGGATCACCGGTCCGGTGTATCTGGCCAGGGACACGCACGCGCTGTCGGAGCCCGCGCTGGTCACGGCGCTCGAGGTGCTCGCCGCCAACGACGTGGTGGCGATGATCGACGCCAGGGATCGGTACACGCCGACGCCCGCGCTGAGTCATGCTGTGCTGCGCCACAATCGGGGCGGCACCAAACATCAGGCCGACGGCATCGTGATCACGCCGTCGCACAACCCGCCGCGCGACGGCGGCTTCAAATACAACCCGCCGCACGGCGGCCCGGCCGACAACACCGCCACCGACGCCATCGCCGCGCGGGCCAACGAACTGCTGCGCAGCGGCCTGTCCGGGATCAAGCGGACCACCCTGCAGCACGCGCTGGAGACCAACGTCCATCGCTACGACTACCTCGACCACTACATCGCCGATCTGCCGAACGTGTTGAACCTGGACGCGATTCGCGGCGCGGGCATCCGGCTCGGCGCCGACCCGATGGGCGGGGCGAGCGTCGACTACTGGGAGGAAATCGGGCAGCGCTACGACCTCGAGCTCGAGGTTGTCAACCCGTTCGTCGACCCCACTTGGCGTTTCATGACGCTGGACAGCGACGGCAAGATCCGGATGGATCCGTCCTCGCGGTACGCGATGGCCTCGCTCATCGCGATCAAGGACGACTACGACCTGTCCACCGGCAACGACGCCGACGCCGACCGGCACGGCATCGTCACCCCCGACGGCGGTCTGATGAACCCGAATCACTTCCTCGCGGTCGCCATCGAATACCTGGTCGCGAACCGGATGGGCTGGGACGCGCTCACCAAGATCGGCAAGACGGTGGTCACCTCGTCGATGATCGACCGGGTGGTCGGCGTGCTCGGCCGCGACGTGCACGAGGTGCCCGTCGGGTTCAAGTTCTTCGTGCCCGGATTGTTCAGCGGCAGCCTCGCTTTCGGCGGTGAGGAGAGCGCGGGCGCCTCGTTCCTGCGGATGGACGGCACCGTCTGGACCACCGACAAGGACGGCATCCTGCTCGCGCTGCTCGCCGCCGAGATCGCCGCGGTCACCGGGCAGAGCCCGTCGGCGCGCTACGTCGAACTCGAAAAGCGGTACGGCACTCCGGCCTACGCGCGGATCGACGCCGCCGCGACCCCGGAACAGAAAGCACTGCTGGCGAAGTTGACTCCGGACATGATCACCACCAAGGAGATCGCCGGTGAGCCCATCACGTCCGTGCTCACCAGGGCGAAAGGAAACGGCGCGCCGCTGGGCGGCCTCAAGGTGACCACCGAGAACGCCTGGTTCGCCGCCCGCCCGTCGGGTACCGAGGACAAATACAAGATCTACGCGGAGTCGTTCCACGGCCCCGAGCATCTGGCGCAGGTGCAGGCGGCCGCGGAGGAAGTGGTGGGACAGGCGCTATCCGGTGAGTGACGGATCGGCGAGCGGTAGATCGAGCGTCCGGAGCAACCGCCCCGAAGCCCTTCCCATCGAGATCTGGGTGCTCGTCGGCGGTGCGTTCGTCATCGCCATCGGGTTCGGCCTGGTCGCGCCGGTGCTGCCGCAGTTCGCGCGCAGCTTCGGGGTCGGGGTGGCGGCGGCCTCGGCGATCGTCAGCGCGTTCGCGCTCATGCGGTTGCTCTTCGCGCCGGTGAGCGGACGACTGGTGCAGCGGCTGGGCGAGCGGTCGGTGTACCTCGGCGGCCTGCTGATCGTCGCGGTCTCCACCGGTGCCAGCGCGCTGGCCCAAAGTTACTGGCAGCTGATGGTTTTGCGGTCGCTCGGCGGCATCGGGTCGACCATGTTCACGGTGTCCTCGCTGGCGCTGGTGATCCGGATGTCGCCGCCCGCCGCGCGCGGACGGGTGTCCGGACTGTGGTCGACCAGTTTTCTGATCGGGTCGGTGAGCGGGCCGCTGGTCGGTGGTGCACTGTCCGGGCTCGGGCTGCGGATGCCGTTCGTGATCTACGCGGTCGCGCTGCTGGCGGTGACTGTCGCGGTGTATCTGGCGCTGCGCGATTCGCAGCTCGCCGCCCCCGAACCCGTCGGCGGCGTGCGGATGATGTCGTTCCGGGAGGCGTGGGCGCGGTCGGAGTACCGCGCGGTGCTGTGGTCCAACTTCGCCAACGGCGCGGCGATCTTCGGCGTGCGGATGGCGCTGGTGCCGTTGCTCGTGGTGGAGGTGCTGCACCAGACGCCGGGCATGGCCGGGGTGGCGTTGACCGTGTTCGCCGCGGGCAATGTCGCGGTGCTCTTCCTCGCCGGACGGTACTCGGATCGTCTGGGGCGCAAGCCTTTCCTGATCGCGGGATCGCTGGTGTGCGCGGTGGGCACGGCCGGACTCGGTGTCGCCGACACCTTGCCGTGGCTGCTGATCACGTCGTTCGTGGCCGGGCTCGGCGCGGGCATGTTCACCCCGACGCAGCAGGCCGCGGTCGCCGACATCATCGGGCCGAACGCGCGGGGCGGCCCGGTGCTGGCCGGTTTCCAGATGGCGGCAGACTTCGGCACCGTGCTCGGTCCCGTCGCGGTCGGTGCCCTGGCGCAGCAGGCGTCCTACGGACTGGCGCTGGCGGTGACCGGTGCGCTGCTCGCCGTCGCGGCCGTCGGGTGGGCGATCGTGCCGGAGCCACTGCGCAAGCGATCCGCCGAGGACACGGTCGACTGTGATCACCTCTGCGGTGCGGATGGCGCCGATCACCAGTTGACGGCGCGCGCGGACAAGGTGGATCAGGCGGTGAGCGAGGTCGCGGGTGCGCCCGTCGCGGACAGTGCGGTGCCGCCGGTAGCCGAACCCGCTGTCACCGAACGAGACCGGGTGCAGCAGCCGGACGTGGACAGATCGCACGGGGCGACTACGGCTCGTTGAGGAGGGGCGGTGTGTGACTTCCGGTCGGTCTGGGCGCGTAGCGCGCTGACGGGCGATGGGTGGTTGCCGCGTGCAGGGGTCACGTGTCTGTTGTGTAGCGCGTTGAGGGGCGATCGGTGGGTCGCCGCGTGCGGGGGTCACCTTTCTGTTCGCGTAGCGCGTTGGCGGGCGATCGGTGGGTCGCCGCGTGCGGAGGTCACCTTTCTGTTCGCGCAGCGGGCTGCCGGGCGATCGGTGGTCGCCGCGTGTACGGGTCGTCGCAGCGTGTGGGGGTGGCGCGCCGGTGCCGTGGGCGTTGCGGCAGAGTGTGGGGGTGAGCGAATCGCGTTCGAACTACACCCCGCGGCCCATGTCCAGCAAGACCACGTACGCGCTGGGGGCGGTGGCCCTCGCGTTGATCGCGGTGATCGTCGTCGCGGCGATCAACTGGGGGCACGACGAGGCGAGCGTGCGCAACGACGGGTACGGACCGGTGCGGGACGCCTCGGTCCGGGCGCAGTTGGAACCGGACGGTTCGATTCTGCTCGGGCGCGTCGACGCCAAAAAGACGATCGATATCTTCGAAGATCCGCTGTGCCCTGGCTGCGGAAATCTGGAACGCATCTACGGCCAGGAGATTGCGCAGAAAATCGACGAGGGCACACTGGCGGTGCGCTACCGGCTGGTGAACTTCCTGGATGCCCGTTCGCGGAGCAAGGACTATTCCAGCCGGGCGGTGGCCGCGAATCAGTGTGTCGCTGAGGGCGGTTCGGGGCCGGTGTACTCTAAGTTCCATATGGAACTGTTCACCACCAAGCGACCGAGCGAGGGCGGTGCGGATCTGAGCAACGACGAACTCGCTGCGCTCGCCCGGGTCTCGGGCGCGCCGGAGTCGCAGTTGCAGTGCATAGCCACCGGTGCCCGGGTCGACGAGGCCAAGGTCACCGCCACCGCCGCGACCGCGGCGCTCGGCGAGGCGCTCGACGGCACAGCGGCAACTCCCGCTGTGTTCGACGGGAAGACGAAGATCGATGTGAGCAACGAAGACTGGGTGGATGTGCTGACCCGGTAGTAGTGAGTGCCCGATTGTGTCATTGGGCCGCGCCGCATGTGGCTGTGTAGCTAGGCTTTTCGAATACGGTCAATTGTCCGAGTCCGCCCGAAGGATGAACGATGACGAGTTCCGAGTCGGCGCCTGTTGATTTCGACGTGAGCAAGCCGAGCATCTCGAGGGTCTACGACGCGCTACTCGGTGGTAAGGACTTTTACCCGTCCGACGAGCGAGTCATCGAACATCTTCGGCAAACGATGCCCGAAGTCGACGAACTGGCCAGGCTGAATCGCGCCGTACTCGGTCGTGGCGTCAAATACCTGGCCGGAAAAGCGGGCCTGAAGCAGTATCTCGACCTCGGCGCCGGGCTGCCCACCATGGAGAACACCCACCAGGTGGCGCAGGCGTTCCAGCCGGACGCGAAGGTCGTCTATGTCGACAAGGATCCGATCGTGTTGGCGCACGGGCGCGCATTACTCGGTGACAACGATCAAATTCGAGTCATCACCGCCGATTTGCGCGATCCTGCGGCCGTGCTGGCGCATCCCGATGTGCAGAAGATGATCGATTTCTCCGAGCCGGTGGCGGTCATGTTCGTCGGCATGCTGCACCACCTACACGATGACGAAGATCCGGAAGGCGTTGTCGCGGGATACATGGACGCGGTGCCCGCCGGCAGCCATTTGTTCGTCACACACTTCCTCGACAACGGCCCGGAATCGCAGGCGCTGGAGAAGTCGTTCCTCGATTTCCTCGGCACCGGGCGATTCCGGACCGAGGCGGAGATCCTCCGGTTGTTCCGTGGTTTCGACCTCGTCGAGCCCGGCCTGGTGCCGCTGAGCAATTGGCAGCCGGACACTATCGTGCGCGACCCCCTCCCGTTGGTCGAGCAGATCATCGTCGGCGGGATAGCCGTCAAGTCCTGAGTCCGAGGGCCGAGCCGGACGCACCACCCGCCACGGCCCGGCCCGCCCGGCACGCGATCCGACTCCCAGAGTTCCCCGGGACCGCGGCGCCGAGCATTCGGGTGGTTCGAGGGCATGCAGTGGGTTCGCCGGCGCCCGGTTGGTTCGAGGGCATCCGGTTGGTGCCGGGCATCCAGTTGGTTCTGGGGCCGAGCCCGTCGAACGCTGTCGAGGGGCTCGGCCCGCTCGACGGGCGATCCGGCTTCCCCAGCCGGCCGGATAGCCGCAGTCGAGCATTCGGTTCGTCTGTGCAGGGTGATTCGTTGTGCGGCCGAAAGTTTCGTTGTTGGGCCGGGCCGGCGACTCCACCAGTCGCCGGCCCGGCCTGCTCGACGGCGCCGTCCCGGCTTCCCCAGTAACCCGGGACTGCTGCGCGTCGATATTTCGGGTGGTCGGTGGGCGGGGCGTCGACTCCGGCTGCCGACGTCCCGGCCCGGCTGCTCGACCGTCGGATCCGTTCCCTCATCGCCGCGGATCCGCGCCGGTCGAACTCGTGGTTCAGTACGCGGTGTCGACCGCGGGAGTTGCTGTGTCATCGGGGATTTCGTCCTCCGGTGTGATCCGGCACAGTTGCCGATGGACCAGGACGTGACCGCGCAGGGGATAGGCGATATCGTCGGCCAACGAGCGGGTGTTCGACTCGACGACCGGAGCTTGCTCGGTCGGCGCGCCGGAATCGTTGTGCGGGAACAGATATCGCGCACCTTCGCGCGCCGTCGTCTGTTGCGTGCCGGTGGGTGTGGTCCACTGCAGCCGGTCGGCTTCGGCCAGCCAGGTCTCCCACGGCACTTTTCGCTTGTCCACCAACACTTTCAAGCGGTTGTGCCGGGTGCACAGTGCCGTCACGTCGGCGCGGGTGGCGGGGGAGCGGTGGTGTGCGAGTTCGGATTCCGCCGCGGGCATCACGCAGTTCGGGAACCGGCACATGCCGTCGAGAGCGCGCACCTCGCGCGCCAATCGCGGTGTGTGCGCGACCTGTTCGGCGGCGACCGGCTCGTCGGCATCCGACTGCTCCGGAATCACTTGGAACCGAGCATGTTCGGCGACCATCCGCGCCAGCGCCGCATCGATCGGACCGTAACCGGCCAGGAACGCCGGCGCCTCCGTCATGCCGAGCAGCGTGTCCGCCGGAATGCCGATCTGGATCAGCGGCCGCCGCGGCGGCTGCGCCACCTCCCGCTTCGGACATCGTTCGCCACGTCCGCACGTGCACCGCAATCGCCCCGAACCGTCCGCGAGCGCCACCAGCGCATCCGCTCGCCGCTGCGGCATCGTCCGCGGATCCGACGAACACACCTGCAAACTCATCTCCCGCAGCCGCATCGCCACCGTCTGCGCGCCCGGTGCCGGCAACACCCCGTCGAACACCGCCATGCTGTCCTGGATCGCCCGAATCCGGACGTCCCGATCGTCCTGACGCCGCTCCCGCCGCCATTGCGCCCCAACCGGATCCAGCCGCGCCACCCACCGCCGCGCCGTCTGCCGCAGCCGCCCCGGCGTGGTCCTGGTCGCCGTCTCCAGCAACCGCGGCTCCAACTCGGCCAGCACCTCCCTGGCCACCGCGCGCGTGTTGTCGATCAGCACCCGCACCTTCGCCAGATCGATCCGCCCCGCGGCGAACTCCGCTCGCGTGCGCGGCAACCACCCTTCCAGCGCCAAACCCACATCGATCATCGCCGCGACCGACCCCTCGTCGACCTGGACCGCCATCGCCGCTTCGGTCGCCGCGAACTCACCCGCCCGCACCCCACCCGGCCCAGGCTCCGCACTCGACGCCCGATGCCGCCGATACAACTCGCGAACCGCGAACACCTCCGCCGCCTGTGCCGCCGCCGCGGCCCCATGCGCCGTCCGAAGGGCCTCGATCAACCCCTCATCGCTCATGGCCTGAAAGTCCATCACCGAGGAACCGCCTCCTTCGAACATGCGTTCGAGTCTACGACTCCGAAACCCCCGCCGCCACCCCCAATTCAAGGCGATTTGGCCGCCACCACACCCGTGGTGTAACTTCGTTCAGGCAGTCAGGGAAACCTGAAAGCAACCACTCGGGGCTATGGCGCAGCTGGTAGCGCACCACACTGGCAGTGTGGGGGTCAGGGGTTCGAGTCCCCTTAGCTCCACCGATGTAGTCGGTATACGAACCGTCCCTTCGGGGGCGGTTTTTGTATTTTCCGCCTTGGGCGGGTCCTGTGGGGTGGGGGATCCGGAAGATCGGGCGCGATGGCGGTGACCTTCGGGACCGCTCGCAAAACCCCATCCGTCTTCCGCAAGAGTTAGCCATCTTCCGGAGAGGGGCGGGACTCAGCGTCGCGAAGCCGAGAGCGACCGGTCCACACCAACGAATCCGTCGGGGTTTGCCAGTCGGTCAGCGGACTCGGTAGGACTGGCTGCCGCGAAACAGGTAGATGTTTTCTGTCGACAGCCTGCCCGACCGGGCCGCCCGGACAGGTCAGACCGGCTCGTGCCGGTGCTGTTAACGCAGGGGATTCGCGGGATGCTCGGCCGTCGAATCGCCGACATGCGCGAGAAAGCGCAGTAAGACCGTGGTCACGTCGTCGGGGCGCTCCTGTTGGGTCCAATGGCCGCAATCTTGCAGCAGCACAGTCGAGTACAGCTGCGGAGCGTCCTGTTCGAGGTCGCTGAGCACCTGATCTGCGCCGCGCGCAGACAGGGCGGAGTCCCGGGTACCCCCGACATACAGCGCCGGGACTTCGATCCGACGGCCGTGAAAAGCGGACAGCAATTTCCAGTTCCGGTCGATATTTCGATACCAGTTGAGCGCGCCGGTGAAGGCGCGATCACCATGCCGGTCGAACTCCCGGACGTATACGCCGATATCGTCCTCGCTCAGCCAGCCAGGCAATGGGATCGCGTGCGCCGCCGGGTCGATGAGCCCCTCCGCGGGCACGATCCACGTCCGCGGTTCGGACTCGCCGGAAGCGCCGGTCAGGATATACCGGAAGCTGGCGGAGGGGTCCTGCACCAGTTCGGCGTCGGCGATCCCCGGTTGCTGGAAATAGACCTGATAGTACTTGTCGCCGAAACGCTTTCGCGAGGTGGCGAGGGGGACGCACCCGCCGGGAAGGTGAGGGGGCACACTCAGACCCGCCACTGCCCGCACCACATCGGGGCGCAGCATGGCGACCGTCCAGGCGACTATGGCACCCCAATCGTGTCCGACCACCACCGCCTGCTCGGTGCCCAGCGCGTGAATCAGCCCGATGACGTCACCGGCCAGATGCAGCAGGCTGTACTCCTCGATCTCGGCAGGCTGGTCACTGCGGGCATAGCCACGCTGATCGGGAGCCACGACCCGATATCCCGCCGCGGCCAACGGCTGGAATTGATGCCGCCACGAATACCAGCACTCCGGGAACCCGTGCAGCAGCAGAACCAGCGGCCCTTCTCCCTGCTCGGCAAGATGTATCCGGAGATCGCCGATCTCGACGAAGCTGTGCTCTATCTCGTCTATCACACTTCCTCCTCGGTTACGGTCGGCTAGTTCCTTCTTGCGGCCAATACAGTTTCGGTCAGGTCCGGAATACTCCGCGGCGGTACCGCGAACGCATTCTTGACCTGGCGCGTGAGGCGGTCGGCCAGCACCCGGTGTGTACGAATTTACTGATCCGGAGCTGTCCGCGGCCAGGGGCAAGTGGTCAAACTACCGCTGGGATATTGACCATTCGGCGCACATCAAGTGCTACGAAGTACTCTTTGACTGCTTCGTGCGCTTCACCCTTGAACATTTGGCGCGGGATGCGGCATGCTCAGGTTATGAGCGCATCTGTGCCGGATGACGTGGCGGCAGCCGTACGCCGAATAACGGCCGCGTTGGCTGTCGACCTTCCGGTGCTGACAGTTGAAATGGTCCGACTGGTGTCCTCTGAAGTATCTGATCTGCGGCGGCCGGATATCGAAGAAGTAATGCTGGCGCTCGTCCGAACGAGTATCGGAACTCAAGTGGATCAGTTGGCGCGAAGCGTGCCATTGGAATTGTCGGCACCCTCCGCGGAGGTCGTACAGCTGATCCGGTCACTCGTGCACCTCGGCGTTTCGCTGCATGCCGTGCTGCGTGGCTTCAGGATCAGCACGCAGTTCATGGTAGAACGTTGGACCGACGCCGTCGCGGTCCACGGGGTCGATCCGCGGATAGCGGTCGAGGTGATCAAAGCCGGTATCGCGGAGGCGCTCGATCGCGCAGAGTTCGTTACCGAGCGCCTGGTCGAGGAGTTCCGCGACGAAGACGAGCGCCGCGCACGGGAACGCTCACTGGCCCATGTCGAAGACGTGCGCCGCTTGTTGTCGGGCGCTCCGGTAGATGTCGGTGCCGCCGGTAATCGATTGGGTTACAACTTATCCGGACGCCACGTGGCGCTCGTGGTACGCGACCGCAGCGCGGGACCTGCGGACGGAAGCGCGCTCGACACGGTCGTACGCAAACTCGTGCCTCCGGGTCGAGGGCTTTCCGTGCGGATCGATCTGCGCACCGCGTGGTGCTGGCTACCGAGGCCGCTGGAGGAGCCACCACGTGTGCCGACGTGGACGGAACCGGTTATGGTCGCGATGGGTTGTCCCGCAAATGGGTTGGACGGATTCCGGCAGAGTCATCGTCAGGCCGTCGAAGCAATGCGGGTCGCCGAACTCGCGCACCGATCGTCGTCGACGGTGACCGAGTACAGCGAAATCGCTTTGGCTGCACTGTGTTCGAACGACCCGGAGAAGTGCCGCGACTTCATACGAACGCAACTCGGCGGATTGGGTGCGGACGATCCTGCAACCGACCGCCTCCGCGAAACGCTGCGCGCCTTTTATGCCGCCAACAGTAACTACCGGGCGACCGCTGCGCGGCTCGGATTGCACCACAACACGATTCGCTATCGCCTGGAACAGGTCGAGCACGTGCTCGGCCACCCGGTCGACGAACGACGTCTGCCCGTGGAACTGGCACTGCACCTGGCGGATATCCTCGGCACCAGTGGCGCGCCCACCGCGTGATGGCCGTCGTGCTCACAGCACTACGACAGTGCGCAGCACTTCCTCGTTGCGCAATTTTCGGAACGCGTCCTCTACCTGGTCGAGCGTGATCGTCTCGGTGACGAAAGCGTCCAGATCGAGGTGGCCCTGCCGGTACAGGCCGATCAGGTACGGGAAGTCGCGAGAGGGCAGGCAGTTGCCGTACCAGGCGGATTTGAGTGCTCCACCGCCGACCCGCAGGTCGAGCAGCGGGATGTCGAGCACGATGTCGGGTGTGGGCACACCGAGCAGCACGACCGTTCCTGCGGTATCACGGCTGTAGAAGGCCTGCTTCCAGGTGTCGAGCCGTCCGATCGCGTCGATCACCACGTCCGCGCCGTGACCGTCGGTGAGTTCGCGGATTCGTGCCACCGGTTCTGTGGCACGTGCGTCGACGGTGTGGGTGGCCCCGAATGTCCGTGCCCAGCCGAGCCTTCGCCGGTCGGTGTCTACCGCGATGATCTTCTCGGCCCCGGCGATGCGGGCCCCGGCGACCGCGGCGCTGCCGACCCCGGCACACCCGATCACCGCGACGGTGTCACCTCGATCGACCGCGCCGGTCCACAACGCGGCACCCACTCCCGTCGCGATCCCGCACCCGATCAGCGCCGCCGCCGCGGGCGCGACTTCGGGGTCGACCTTCGTGCATTGTCTGGCGTGCACGAGCGTCTTCTCGGCCAGCGCCCCGAGGCCGAGCACCGGTGTGAGAGCGGTGCCGTCGGCGAGGGTCGGCCGTTGCCCGGCGGTCAGTGGCGCGGCACAGTTCCACGATTTTCCGCGCCGGCAGGCCCGGCAGGCGCCGCAGACCGCACGCCAGTTGAGGATCACGAAATCGCCCGGCGCGATGTCGGTCACGTCCGCACCGACCGCCTCTACCGTGCCGGACGCTTCGTGTCCCAAGAGAATCGGGAAATCGCCGCCGCCGATCCCGTCCCGATAGTTCGCGTCGGTATGGCACACGCCGCACGCCTGGACCCGGACCACCGCCTCGCCGGGTCCGGGGTCCGGAATTACTATCTCGGCAACCTCGACCGCGGCTCCCACCGACCTTGCGACCACGCCGAGAACGGTCTGCACCATGACACCGCCTCCTCTTCTACAGAGCGTCGACATAAATCAAAGCTCCGATCCGGGTGGACAATTCGATCACGACGACCGCCGATCCGATGCGCACCCGGCGTTCATGAGGTTCGACGTTGCCAGGTGTCGCCGTCTTTTACGAGTGGCACCCTTTACTCCGCGGTCAAGCTGAGCTTTACCGATCGTGCGACACGACTAGGTGGAAAGACTTGTCAGGCGATGCAACTGGTGCCGGAGCAGTTCGGCCAATTCCTCCGCCTCCGCTGCGGAGGGTGCCAAGCCTGTGATCGACAACTGTCCTTGAAAGGTGTAGATGAACAGCACGTAGTACGGTGCGAGTGGTGTCATAACCGATGCGCCGACCGGGTCGGTCACCTGTGGATGCGGCCGGAAGTCTCGGACGATCAGGGAGTCCGGCGTCACCAGTTCGGGTATAACTCCCCAGTTGGTCGCACTCACGGTTGCCGGCCGGTAGGAGTACTCGGCCTGCCAGGCGGCGATTTGATCGGAAGGGTAGAAATAGTACCGAGTCAAGCTGCCGTCGGCGAGATCGCAGGCCAGTTTTCCGGTTACCGCTCGGGCCAGTTCCAACAGGTCGGCCGAGGATCCAGGCGGGGGAGCGAAGCGTGCCATGCTGAGCATGTTCGTCGCCTCTGTGAGGCCGACTGGTGGTTCGAGCCTACTGCGCAAATCCACGGGGAACGAGTACCGCACTTCGGGGAGATCGACTTCGGCGGCGTCGGCCACCGCGCAGAGGAGCGCTGCGGACACCAGTCCGTTGACGGTCGCACCGGCCGCGTGGCCCAACTCGATGACTGCTCTCGTCTGTTCGGATGTCAGTCGCACCAGTCCGACCGGTGCCGCTGTGCTGTTCGGAGTGGTTGAACTGTCACGCGCCGCTGTGACAGGGTCCGCCTCGGGCCGTGGGTCCACGTCGTCGATACCGTGGTGGCGCAGTATGAACTCCGTCGATTGCGGATAGGGCTGCCGCTGTACGGCAACCTCTCGTCCGTCGATTGCTGCGGTGTAGTAGCGCCACAAATCCTCCACCATTCGAAGTGCGTGGCCGGCGTCGGCGATCGCATGGTGGATCAACAGGGTGACCCATGCGGTGTCGACGTCCTCGTATTGCACTTCGATACCCGCGGTGCGGTGCCCGATCCCGGTGGAGCCTGTCGCCGAGTATGCGTTGTCGCGGACGCGGATGTAGGGCGCGTCGCCGGCGCGGGCCAGTGCGGCGCCCCCCAACGCGCTCGCGACGATACGGCATGACAGCACCGGGTTTGCGGTTTGCAACGTCGTAAATGCCTCGGTCAGGCTCTCGAGTTCGAGGACACCGTGTACGCAAACGGAGTAGCCCACGCAATATCCCACCGCAGCAAACTGTAATTCGCTGCCGTCCAGTGCACGAACCAGCGTCTCGGTCGTGGCCTCAATGCTCATGGTTTCTCCTTGGAATACCGTATCGCGGCCGACCAGTAGCGGACCACGCTGTACTCTGAGGGGTGCTCATATATTCATTGCGCACCGTCGGCGAGCATCCGATAGCAGGCAAAAATATCGCCTCAGCCGTCGTCACTCGGCAATAACTCTATCCGCCCGAGCGTCGATTAATGAGGGACGAATGGTCAAAAACTCGGCTAATGGTCGACCATGTGGTGCATTGCCTCGCCTGAGCGGTCTGTAGGCATCGCTCCGATCTGGCGTATCGAGCGGCGGGTGCCCCGGCGGTCCCCAGGCGAGGCGCCGCGGTCCTGTCGGCATAGGCGATGCAGGACAACCGGTCACGCCGCCCCTCAGGCGGCTGGCGATGATCGCCGCGTCCCACCGGGGGAAGACCAGTGGAGGTAGGACCAGCGATTGGCGGCGCCTGGCTGTTCCGGGGTTCGGTGGGCAAGTGTTATGGCTCATAGTGGGATTGCCATATCAATCGTGACGCCGCTTCCGGATCGGACTCCACCGTGGGTGGGTTGTGCCATATCCGGGTGAGCATTTCCCCGACTCGGTATTGCGGCCATCCCGGGTCGCCGGTGCGGGCGAAGGATGTCCAAGCTGTGCGTATCTGGCGTGACAGGGGGTCGAGATTCGTCTCGGACCCGATCAGCTCTGCTGCGGCCCCCTTGGCGCTGCCGAAGATGAACGGGACGTCGATGCCGTGATAAGCGCCGAGTGCGCGGGGTTCGATCGGCGAGGGGAAGGTGAATTCGTACGCGAAGGTGCGGCCGCCGGCTCGAGCGTGGGATCGCGCGCAGTAGAGCGATGGCATTCGGAAGAGCGCGTCGGAACGAATCAGAACATCCAGGTCGGGTTCAGGTAGTCCGGGGTGTGCCTCCCGATACGCCTGTATTGCGCCGGTGGCGAGCCCTTCGGAGTGTGCCGTGATGTCTGGGGACGTCACGGAGCCAGGGTGTGCATAGAGCCGGAACTCGTCTCTGGTGAACCCGGCGATCAAGTCCACCCCGCGACCGGCGCCCGCGCGCATTCCTGCCCAGGGAGTCGTCGGCAGGACTTCGTCACCGATGACCGGATAGTACGGTGTGAATGCCTCGGTCGCGGTCCACGCCGAGGGGTCGGCCGCGAACGCGGCCAGAGCCGCGCCCTCTGCCGCGTGAATCGTCTCGGGAGGCACCCCGGTGAGCGCCGCGACGGTGGGAGGCGCTCCGATTCCGGCAAGAATCAGCTCGCTCACCCGGCGGCTTTCGGCGGCGCTGTAGAACCGGGAACTGGGGCTCTGCACTATCGCGCGCTGGAAGAGACCAGCTGATACTGGTGATGACACCAGCATCGCCACCGACGTCCCGCCTGCCGATTGGCCGAAGATCGTGACCTTGTCCGGGTCGCCACCGAACTCCGCGATATTGTCCTGGATCCAGTGCAGTGCGGCGAGCTGGTCCAGTGTCCCGCGGTTGGCCGGGGAATCTTCCACCCAGCCGTAACCTTCGTAGCCGACCCGGTAGTTCACCGTCACCACGACCACGCCGTCGTGGGCCAGGACCGCGCCATCATATTGAGGATTGCTCGTCCCGCCGAACCTGAAGGCACCGCCGTAAAACCAGACCATCACCGGTAGTCGAGAATTGCCGATATCGGGGGTCCACACATTGACGGTCAGGCAATCTGTGCTGTCGCCTGGTCGCCACTCGCCGACTGTCCCCGCCATCGAACCCTGCGGCGGGACGGCACTGAAAGCGTGCGCCGGACGAACGCCATCCCACGGCTGCGGCGGCTGCGGCGGCAGGAACCGATTCTTCCCGTCGAGTGCCGCGGCGTAGGGCACACCTTTGAAGACGGAGACCGCGTCTGATGTCTCTCCGCGGACCGCTCCGAACCGAGTCTTTCTGATCATACGAACACATCCTTCGGATCTCCGCCTGTCTGACGGGGACATACAGCTCCCTGCATGGCGGCCGAGCGCAACGCCGACGCCGTGAGGCCGTCACGGGCAGACCCTGGCCTACTTCAGGTCGAGCAGGACCTTGCCGATCGCGCCTTGTTCGACGGCATCGTGCGCGGCCGCGGTCTGTTCCAAGCTGTAGTGATGCAGCGGCAGACCGGCGTCTTCCCCGACCCGCAGAGCCCGCTCGGTGAGTGCGGAGCTGACGTCATCGATGGCTGCCCGCAACAGCGCCGTGTCAAGGGAATGCAGCACGGTGAATTGGTAGCGCAGGTTTTTGCGGTAGGTCTCCCGCAGTGGCAACGTCAGTGTGTCGCCGCCATTGTCCGCGTAGATCGAGACGGTGCCGTGGATCTTCGCAACGGCCAGATCCAGCGCATTATTCTGTGCCGGCGCGACTTCGGCGATCAGATCGACCCCACCGGGTGCGATCCCGAGGATTTCCGGGGCGGGATCGGACTCTCGGTAATTCAGCACGTGATGCGCGCCGGCCGCACGTGCCAACCTCGCTTTCGTGGAAGAGCTCACGGTCGCTATCACCCTCGCCCCTGCCCAGCGCGCCAACTGGATCGCAGCGTTGCCGACCGCGCCGGCGCCCCCGGCGACCAGCACAGTTTGCCCCGCCAGCGCCGCAGGGCCCAGCCGCGTCACCGAACCGGAAGTCAACAGGCGGTGCGCGGTCAGGAACGGCACGCCGAGCGCGGCACCGAGATCGAAAGAAGCACTCTCCGGCAGCGGGACAACCCGGTGGGCGGGCTGCACGGTCAGTTCACTGGCCGTACCGTAGCCGTGACCCTGCTGGGCCAGCAGCAGCCATACCCGGTCACCAACGGCGACATGATCGACACCGGGCCCGGCGGCCTCGACGAAGCCCGCACCGTCCTGGCCGGGTGCCAGCTCGCCATCGACAGGGCCCGGTGCCGCGCGAAACCCCCAGTCCGCTGGATTAACGCCGGCGCGGACGATGCGGACCACCACTTCACCAGGTCCCGGTGCGGGATCGGGCCGCTCGACAAGACGCAGCACCGAAGATGGACCGGTCTCTGAATAGACGATTACGCGCATTCCTCTCGCAACCTCCGCACGCTTTCGCTGATGTCGATCGATGAAACACGGATTACCATTGCGTTCACGGTGCACCTTTGACAAGGTCATCGAGGGCTCGTACCGCGGGTAGTCCAAGAGGCAGATCCGACGGTTGGTCGAATTCCCACCACGGCGTGGTTATCGCTACTGTCCCTACTGTCAGCCGCTTTGATCGAATCAGTTCGCCGAGCATAGTAGTTAATTCCATTCCCCGTCCTCCGAGTTCGTCATAGAAGGTCCACCACGACGGGGTCAATTTGATGAGTCCGGCGTAGCGTCCATCAATCTCGGATACGTCACGGGGTCGTGCGCCGATCTCGGTGAGTCGACCCGCTGCGTCATGGCGAAAAGTTTCGGCATCGATCAACGGGCCGCCGAACCGCTTGCGCCACTTGGGCTCCCAGTCAGGATCGTAGGCTACCGCAGTGGGCCAGAACGACCGGAGCAAAGCGGCTACGGTTGCTGCGGAGAACAAGACGTCGCCGTATGCAACGACGAAAGGCTCATCAGCGAGCCAGCCGCGCGCCGCAGCAAGCGAATCGACCACCGTCGACTCTTCCCACAGAGAGTTGTGTAACGCCCGAAGACCGGTAGGTTCCCAAGATCCAGCACGCCAGCCGGTCACGACCGCGATATCGTCCGCACCACCGCGGGCCAGGGCTTCCAGTTGCCGCTCCAGCAACGTGGTTCCGTACATGCGCAGCATGCATTTTGGATGGGTCGCGGTCAGCGCGCCCATTCGGCTTCCGCTGCCCGCGGCGAGAACAACGGCTTTCACGCCCTGCTCCGAAACAGAGCGGTGATGAGCTCGATATCGTCTCGGGCCTCGACCACGTAGCGATCGGTGACATAATGCGCGGGCACATCAAGCGATCTCGACATTCTGGCCCTCCATCTCTGACTGACCCAACTCAGCGAAACTGTTTGCTCTTGTGCTGCACTTGTCATGGCAGGATCCAGGAATCTCCGTTGACAAGTAGGCCGCCGTGCTCATCTCGACAGATAAGGCGTTGGGCAGATGGTTCGGTGTTGACGTCACGCCCGAGAGCTCACGCACCGCCTGCTATTGCAATACCAGGCACGCTACCGACAGGCAAACTCGTTAGTCTACATCCAAGCGGTGCATCTTAATGCCAAAAATTGACCAAATGGTCACCGCTCAGGTCGCTGACCTGGTTGCGCCTGCTCCACGGCGGGCACATCCGGTTCGGTTTCGGACCAGGGGCTACTTCGCAACAGCGAGTTCGGCTGATTGAGCCAGAGGTACGCGCATCGCGCTTACGGTCGATGCCGGTAGTGCGGCCATGTGGCACAACGGCCGCCTCAATCCTGACTGTATGGGTCGCCGGATTCGAGGTTCGAACCAGACGTTACGGCACTATTGGTCAATAGGCAGGGATTCTCCAAATTAGCGGTTAGCCCACACGAAGATCCCACTCAGAAGTGAAATGCCGACTGATACGGTGAATAGCTGGAAAGTAATGGCGTCGGACCGTACCGATCGTAAAGCCAGTGCGCGAATCGCGGTGGTCCATGAGAATGAGGCGACCATGACATCGCACACCATCAGGGTGGTGCGGCTAGAGGTTGCGTCCTGCCAAAGGTATATGTGCATGACAACAGGAGTGGCTGCGACCATTGTGAAGAAAAATAGCCGGACTGGCAATTGGCCGAAAATTGCTACCGGTGTCCGTCGTCCGACCGCAGCGTCTCCATGAATATCTCGTAGGTCTTCGAATATCTGAGGTAAGCACGTAAATATGGTCATGAGGCATAGCCATCTCCAGCCGGTTGAGTCGATCGGCCCGGATAGCCGCCATGCTGCAGCGGTCATGCAGAAGAACGCGAGACAATTGGTGGGCACCTTGGTCCAAATATAGTCTCGTGGACGCGCGATCAAATGGTTGAAAAAGGTAGCGATGAGCCAGCCTGTGGACCACAGCCAGATATTCAAAGGTAGACTGAACGACACGAGTAAGGCTGCAGCAAGAATGTATCTTGTCAGCATTCCGCGCGGGGTTGCGAGGCCGGTAGGCAATGGTCGGTAGGGTTTATTTATCGAGTCTTCCGCACGGCTTCTGACCTGATTCGACGAGTCCCAGGTGTACAAGAAGAGAACGGATAGCGCGAAAGAGATCGCGAGCGTCTTCAGTAATTCTCCGCCGTGGACGTCGAAATATACTGCTGCACTCAATGCGAACATGTTGGTCACAAATACCACGCTGATGGTGTTGGTCATCATCATGCGGATAGCTATTTCTGGCTCCATCGTCAGCTGATGGTGCATCGCACTGATTCTATGTCGAGTACCGGCAGTACCGCGGTTCTGGCTGTTTCGTGTCGGTGACGTTGCAGGTTCGAACATTGCTTCTCCAATAATGGCCTTGCTTCTAATATCGCTGCTTGCAAAGATCCTTTCTTGCCGGAGGCCTGACGGTGCCCTGGCCGTCATATCACTAGTGCCGGGGAGGCGAGTATCAAGCAGTACTGATAGCAATAGATGACGTACGTTATATGGTCGGCGCGTGCGGTCTCGGCTGTGGCGATGCGAAGCGATATAATCGCGCTGAATATCGCGATGATGACTTCGAGCACCGTTGCTGTCGAGAAGTATCGAGGTTCTGCGTACAGTGTGCAATGCAGTAGGGCTGGATAAGCTATGAAGCCTATCGCCAATAAGATTCGAGTGCGATTGATCCCGAAATATTGAGGGAAAGTGCGTCGTCCCACGGCTTCGTCGCCTGCCGTGTCCCGCAGATCCTGGAGAGACACCAATGCAAAGTTTGCGGCCGAGATAACGACTATCCACCGCCATGTGGTGTCGTTCAGATAGTTCGCTAGTGAAGCGCCTGCTGCGAGCATCGCTATAATCCCGACCAGCATTGTTATGTTCTTGAAAATCCAATTTCGAGACCAGTGTAGTTGGTTGTGCATAAAAGATATCGCTACCCATATGAGCGCCCATTCTATGACTCCTAGGAGCCACCCTGTGAGTATGAAAGCGGCTGTGGCGCCGATGAGTCGGCGGCGCATGCCGTCAACATCGACAAGACCGCGGACAAGAGGGCGGTGCGGCTTGTTCAGTCGGTCCTCTTCCAGTCCGGCGATTTGGTTCGAGAGGGTGAAGAAGTATCCGTATAGAAAGAAGTACAGCATAGACCCAGCGGCTATATTGAATAACTCAGCTGGTCGGCTCTCCGCCGCTGCGCTCACGCTTACGGTAAAGGTGACTCCGGGTACAAGCGTGATAAACGTGTTGTCCAGCGAGAACAGGGTGCACGTGGTGCGTATTTCGTGGGCGCTCACCGATAGTAGCCGCCGGGTCTTCAGCGAAATTGTGGGTGCGGCGCTTCTGTCGTGCATCGTTATCTCCCGTTGAGGAACGGCGTTGCTAGAGCTCACTTAGCCGTGATTGGGTGGTATCCAGTCGGCACCGGTGTTCACGGGGTCGAGGCCTCGGGTGTCGAGGACTCTCGCCCCGCCGTTGCGGTGTGTTTGTCCGAGGCTGTCGGCGATGACCGGGATAGGTGATCGTGCGACGATCCGAGGTAATGCCCGGGCGTCGTCGCGGGAAGGGACGGCGACTCGGACGATTTCACATCCGGCGGCAGTGAGCTCGGCGATCTGCTGCAGGATGGCGTCGGTGTCTGCGGTGCTCGTAGTACACATCGACTGCACCGAAATCGGCGCGCCGCCGCCGACCGGAACAGACCCGACCATCAGTCGGCGCGATACACGCCGCGCTGCCATCGGGAGAGGCGCTCTGGGGGTGCGCAGATAGATGATGCTCATCGCGAGCTCCCAGCTGATTCGTGTGCCCGCGTGGGTGGCAGTACGCGGGAGACGAGGTCGCAGATTCCGCGTGCCGAGATGCCGCATTCGGTGAGTAGGGCGTTGCGGGCTCCGTGCGGGAGGAAGACGCGCTCGATCGTGTCGATAGCACGCTCGACTCCCGCGCAAAGTGAGCGCGGCGCAGCGAGTACCAGCTCACGTCCACGACCGGTCATTTCAGCGCTCCCTTCGTGTGATCAGGCCGGCCAACGTCAACAGATCCGCCGCCGCCGCAGGATTCGGTTCGGCTTGTTCGAGGAGGTGCTGCGCAGCCGAGATATGTTCGGCGGCAGCGTCTTCGGCCCATCTGCGGCCGCCGGCGAGCTCGATGAGCCGCGCGAGGTCCTCGAGCTCTGCTTGGCTGAGCAGGTCGGTGCCGCTGTAGCGTTGCGCAAGTTCGATACCGGCGGTGGTGTGGGAGTTCAGTGCGGCGACCACCGGCAGGGACTTCTTGCGATGGACGAGATCGGCGAATACCGGTTTTCCGGTGATCTCGGGGTCTCCCCAGATGCCGAGGAGATCGTCGACGAGTTGGAAGGCGAATCCGAGCTGGAGGCCGAATTGCCGCATGAGCGTGGCTTTCTCTGGACCCGCGTGAGCGGCCCATGCGCCGAGCTCGCACGAGGCGCTCAACAGTGCGGCAGTTTTACCTTCGACCATGTGCAGGCACTCCGGCAGTGACACCGACGGCCGGTTCTCGAAGGCGAGATCTTCGGTTTGCCCCTCGCACAGCGCGTGCAACGCTTTAATGAGGATGCGTGCCGCGTCACGATCTTGGGAGATGAGCAGGTTCGTCGCGGCGGTCAGGAACAGGTCGCCGGTGAGAATGGCTGCGGGCACACCGAATGTCGCCCATGCCGCGCAGCGGTGTCTACGGATCTCGTCGTTGTCCATGATGTCGTCGTGCAGCAGCGAGAAATCGTGCACCATCTCCACGGCCACCGCGGCAATGATCGCGCGTTCGCGGGTGAGCTCGGCCGAACCACGGGTGTTCGCGGCGGCGCTTGCCAGCACCAAGGCGGGACGAATCGACTTCCCGCCCAGCTGTGTCGGCGTTCGCTGCGCGTCCCACCAGCCGATGTGATAGCCGCCGACCGTCGCAATATCGGCAGGTAGCGCGGTAACCGCCGACCGGTAGGCCGGTTCGAACACCTTCCGCGTTTCCGCAAGAATCTCTGTCGCGGATCGTCCTGGCCGGGCGCGAACGGTGAGCGTCATCTCGATCAATCCTCCAAGAACAGATACTTATGTCGCGCAGCGACTTTCAGGCTTCGGCGCGGAAGTCCACGAGTTCGAGAACCGGGCACGGACTCCGGACTGCTGCCGCGCACGCCGGCTAGCCGCTCTTGGACCCACCGCCACCTCGGCATGCCAGGGTTGTCGCCGTGAAACTCACGGGTGGCCGCCACACACCTGACAGCTGGCAGTCCAGCCAGTGTGCGTGCGGTAGGCGGTATTCAAGATCTGTGAAACCTGTTCGCCGACCTCGCAACTCGTCGCTGGCTCGGATCGCACTCACCGGACATGCGTGACACACGCACCGCACTCGCGGCCGAGGAGTCTCAACCGGCCGCCGTGAATCCGGCAGCGAACTTCTGAGCCCCTCGAGGGCTCAAATCGGTCGATGACACCGACTCCGCTGAAAAGTACTGGCGAATCAAATTTTCGTCGAGGCGACGTCGCTGCGGGACGCCACTCGGCCGTGTGCAGACGGGATTCAACATTCAGACGGACCTACATGATCAGTGCTCCGGAGTTGAAAATCGCAACCGACACAGACCACACCAACCCAAATCCGTTCGGCGGCTGACAACGATGGCATCCCCGAACCTTCGCGCTGTGCTCGATCCCGCTACCTAGACGATAGCCCCGTCCCCACTAGTGCAAACCGGACACTAAACGGACAGATTCGTGTCCGGCTCGCCTCGTGTAAGTCAGAAGATCGCTACTCCGAAGGCGTTGACCGCCACTGCTTTACGTAGCTGCGCAGTCCCACGGGCGTGACATGCACTGCGCAGGAAAGGATCACCGATATCGTCGTCGGCCTCACCACATGCATCGCCGGGCCTGACCTGAACCAAAACTCGATGAGCCCGCGGCACGCCGCTTGCCCACTTGCCGTGACCATGAAACACCACCCGCTCGACCCGCCGGGCCCACCACGAAAGTCCGTTGCCGCGCATATCGTCGGAGGGGATCGTGCTGTCGATGTCCGGACGGCCCTGCTGCTCACCCGCCCCACCCTTCTCGGGATCAGTGAGCAGAACTGTCGTGGGCTACAGCAATCCGGTGATGGCGAAGTCTGACACTTCGTTCGACTGGACGACGTCGGCGTGGCGAAAGGTCGACGCCCCGGTGCCTCAACATGAGGCGGTCGCATCCGGGCACACGGTGGCGGTGCAGCTCTGCCGCGTTGGTTGCCGTTGCGGCCGGTCGTGGAGTTCTGGCGCAACCGGTCCGGGGATAGTTCCCAGCGCGGCTCGGGTGCTGCGTGGCGGGTGCCGTTTTGTTGTGGATGCTGTCCGTGCTGCCCTGGGGTGCGAAACCGACGTTGGCAGAACTACTGCTGAGTCCGGCCGTCGGTATTGCGGCGTGAGATGCCGCGGCGTTGGAGGGCGGTGCGGATGGTGGTGCCGTTCTCGCGGAGAATTTGAGGATGCTGCCTTTCGCGAGTTGCCATTCGGTGGCGAGTTTGTTGATGGATGCACCGGATTGGTAGGTCACTATGATCTGCGCGCGGTCGGTTTCGCTGAGTCGTTGGAGGGCGTGGGGTTTGGTCGCGACAGTGGGGAAAGGCGTAGCGGTGTCGTGGCGACTGGATTGTTCGCGCTGGGTGGGTCCTGTGGGGTGGGTTGCGGATCCGGAAGATCGGGATGAGTCGATCGGGCGCGATGACGGTGACTTCGGCGATGAGTACTTCGATGAGTGCTTTGGTTTGGTTGTTGTTGCCGTCGCGGATGACCTCGGCGATGTGGTCTGCGATGTCGTCGAGTGTGGCAGGTCCAGGTGAGCGGGGTGCTTCTTCCATCTCGTAGGTCAGCTCGTCGCGGCGGGTCTGGAGTTGGTTGGTTTTGGTGCGGAGGCTGGAGAGGCGTTCGGTGAGGAGTTCATCGCCCAGGGTCCCGTGATTCGTGGCTGTCGGTGGTCGTGTTTCCGCGGAAGTTGGTCTCGCCCAGGTAGGTTCGGTTGTTCAGCGCTCGTAGTACTTGTTGGGTGGACCAGAGCCCACCGGTGGTGGTGCGGTGGCCGCGGTCGTTGAGGATGGCGGCGATCGTGCGTGCGCCGGCCCCGTGGCGTTCGCCTCGGCGGGCCGCGGCAATGCCATGATGAGGCGGTGGCGCGCATCCTGCTGATAGAGGACGACCCGCTGATCCGGGACAGCCTCGCGATGGCGCTGCGGCGGCACGGCCACGAGGTGCGCGTCGCGGCGTCGGGGGAGGAGGGGCTGTCCTTGGCCGCGGACGGGGTCGAGCTCGTGGTGCTGGATGTGATGCTGCCCGGCATGGACGGCTTCGAGGTCTGTCGGCGGCTGCGGGCGCGGGGTGACGTCGCCGTCATCATGCTCACCGCGCGCGAGGACGACATCGACGTGGTGGGTGGGCTGGAGGCGGGGGCCGACGATTACGTGGTCAAGCCGGTGCTGCCGCGGGTGTTGGACGCGCGCATCAAGGCGGTGCTGCGCCGGGGCGGCCGGGACGTGCAGAGCGGCACCGTGCGATTCGGGGAGCTCGAGATCGACCGTGACGGGCTGACGGTGGCGAAGAACGGAGTCGCGGTGGCGCTGACGCGGACCGAGCTGCGTCTGCTGCTGGAGCTTTCCGGCGCCCCGGGGCAGGTTTTCAGCCGCCAGCAGCTGCTCGAACGCGTGTGGGAGCACGATTACCTCGGCGATTCGCGCTTGGTGGACAACGGGATCCAGCGGCTGCGCGCCAAGATCGAAGGCGATCCGGCCGCGCCGCTGTTCGTGCAGACGGTGCGCGGCTTCGGCTACCGGTTCGGGCCGATATGAGATGGCCGCGCGGATTGCGCGCCCGGCTGCTGGCCGCTTTCGTGCTGGTCACCGTGATCGGCGCGGCGGCGGCGGCCTGGGCCGGATTCGTCTCGGCGCGAGCCTCGTTGACCAGTGACGCGCAGAACAGCGCCGCTGCCGAGGTGGCGGCGCGCATCACGGCCGCGGCGCCGTCGCTCACCGATCCTCCCGATCAGCAGACCCTGGACCGGTTGCGGGACTTGATCGGCGGCCGAGTATGGGTGTGTTACGGGAACCTCACCGCGGCAACGGATTCCGATCGCGAGTTGGTGACCGATGAGCTCCGGAAGGCGGTGCGCGACAGTGGCGGGCTGATGCTGCAAAGGATTTCAGGCCCGCGGCTGCTGATCGGCACCCCCGTCATGGTCACCGGTGTGGACGGCCGCCGCACGCGCTCGGGCATCGAGGTGTACGCGGTGCGCGATCTCAGCGAAACGCAGGCCCGCATAGCCGATTCCGGCCGCGCCGCCGCCTTGACCAGCCTGCTGGCCTTGCCCCTGGCGGCCGGGCTGGCGCTGCTGGCCGCGCGCGGCGTGCTGCGGCCGGTGCGGGAATTGCGGGATACCGCACGCAGACTCGCCGACGGCGATCTCACCGCGCGCGGCAACCCCCGCGGCGGCGACGAGCTGTCCGAGCTCACCGTGACGGTCAATCACATGGCGGCACAACTGGAATCGACGGTGGACCGATTGCGGGCCTCGGAGGCCGAGTCCCGCCGTTTCGTGGCCGATGTCTCGCACGAGCTGCGCACGCCGCTCACCGCGCTCACCGCGGTGGTGGAGGTGCTGGAGGCCGAATCCGATCGGATGACCGGCGACCAGCGGGCATCCGCGCTGCTCGCGGTCGACGCCACCCGGCGGCTCACCACCCTGGTCGCGGACCTGATCGAGGTCTCCCGCTTCGACGCCGCGGCCGAACGGCTGCACCCCGAGGACGTGGAAATCGTCGCGGCGGTGCGGGACAGCCTCGCCGCCCGGCTCTGGGACGACGACCGAGTGCGGCTGCGGGCGATGGAGCCGGTCGAGGCGATCGTGGACCGCCGCCGCCTGGATGTCATCGTGGCGAACCTCGTCGGCAACGCGCTGTCGCACGGCGCACCGCCGGTGCAGGTGGATATTCACACCGCGGGCGAGGACGTGCTGATCACCGTCGACGACCACGGAACTGGGCTGCCCGCAACCGATCCCGACCGCGTGTTCACCCGCTTCTACAAGGCCGACGCCGGGCGCGGCGGGGCCGGGGGCAGCGGACTCGGCCTGGCCATCGCCCGTGAGCACGCCCGCCTGCACGGCGGCGACATCACCGCGGGCCGTGCGCCCACCGGTGGCGCGCGCTTCACCGTCCGCCTGCCCCGGACCCCGGGGCGGCCCGCAGCGGGGAGTCGGCCGTGAAACTCCCTGGGCGACAGCGAGAATGGACTCCAATCAGGCCGGTCGCGCTCCTGCTCGCGGCGGCGGTGTGCGGCGGCTGCGGGATCTCGGGCAGCGCCGTCTTCGCCGGCGGCGACGCCCCGACCGGCATCGCGCCGGGCGTGACCCTGTATTTCGTCGCCGCCGACGGGACCGTGACCCCGGAATTCCGGGAAACCGGGAAACTCGGGACGGTCGGCGAGGCACTCGACCTGATGCGCCGCACGCAACCGGGCCCGGGACTGCACACCGAGATACCGGAGGCGGAGGGAGGCCCGGCTCCCCTGGTGACCGAATTCGACACCCTCATCACCGTCGACATGCCTTACACCAGAACAGAACTCAGTGATCACGCGATCGCCCAGGTTGCCTGCACGGCACTGGGAGTCCATCGCCAAGCGGGCCGCCCATCGGCCACCGTGCTGATCAAGCCCACCATCGGCCCGGACTTCGGCTCGCTGACCTGTCCGGTCCAGCGCTGACTGTTTGCGACAGAACCGCGACACAGCTGCCACGAAGTGCCCACATCGGGCGGGCACCGTGTCCGGCATGACAGCACTCGCCACTTCCACAGATCCGCGGACCGGGCACGCGCCGCCACGGCTGCTCGGCGTCGACGCCGTGCGCGGGCTCGCGCTGCTGGGCGTATTTCTCATGCACTTCCATATGTCGGGCTGGCTGCAGACCGGTGCGCCGGATGCCGCGCCCGCACCCGTCGCGTGGTTCCAGAACGAGACATCCTCACGCGCCATGAGCCTGTTCATCCTGCTCGCCGGAGTATCCGTGGCGCTCATGACCGGCGGTGCGCGACCGTACACCGGCCAGCGAATGAGCCTGGCGCGCAGGCGGTTGGCCGTGCGCGCGGGCATGATCTTCCTCATCGGGCTGTGCCTGGAGAGTGCCGCGCCGAACGTGCTGGAGTTCTACGGGGTGCTGCTGCTCCTGCTGGTGCCCTGCACCGGTCTGCGACCCCGGACCCTCGCCCTGATGTCCGCCGCGGCCGTACCGGCCGTGACGCTCTACGCCGTGTGGGTGATGAACAACCACATGAGCTGGCTGATGACCGAGATCCCGAGCGGGCCCGCGATACTTCTCCAGCCGCAGCACTGGGCCGCATACCTTTTCTCCTTGGTGGGCTACGGCGGCGGCTTCCAAACCGTCTACGGAATCCCCTTGGTGCTGGCCGGACTCGCGATCGGCCGCCTCGATCTGCGCGCCACGGCGGTACGCCTCCGCATGGCTGGGGGTGGCCTCGCGCTGGCACTCACCGCGTCGGCGGTCGCGGCCCTGGTTCCGCATCTGCTTCCGGCAGGCGACCTGCTCACCTGGCGATCCCTGTTCGACATGCCCGGCGCCACGGCCCCGTACGCCACCAGTCTCGTCGGCATCACCTTCATGATCGGCGTGGCGCTGCTGCTGCTCGGTCTGCTGCTGCCACTCTTGGACCGCCCGCGCGCGCAGTCGCTGCTGTGGCCCCTCGTCGCGGCCGGGAGCATGACCCTGACCTGGTACGTCGGGCACCTGCTGTTCCTGTACTCCGTCCTCGAGCCCCGGACCCAGTTCTCGGTGGCCGGGTTCGGCGGGGTCATCGTGGCAGTCCTCGCGCTGTCGGCCCTGTGGCGCAAGCGATTCCGTCGCGGGCCCCTGGAGTGGCTGGTGCACATCGCCATGGTCACCGCGGGCAATCCAAAACAGGGCCGACAGCGAAAGCGCCCCTGACGGCTGACGGAGTTCTGGACAGTTCACCTGTTAGCTCCCTGTCGCCAGTGGCACGTGCGGTCGATACTTCACCTCATGGACGACATTTCCGAGAATAGTCCTGGAGTGCAACGACTTTGGCTGAGGATTTCCGGCGGTTGTGCGATGGTGGGCGGTGGTGGGTTTCTCTTGGTCGGTGTGATGCACGGTGACCTGCCCGACGAGGACGTCACCGCGGCCGTCCGGTTCGTCGCTGATCATCCACACTGGTACGTCACACATTTGGCGGGCATTCTCTGTGTTCTGCTGTGGGCGGGCGCCTTTTATGGCCTGCCGCGCACGTTGCGCACCGCGCTCGGCTGTGTCCTCGGCCGTTTCGCGGCGCTGAGCATGGGAATCGGTGCTGCGATTTTCGCGGTGGACTCACCATCGATGGGTTCGCCTTCAAGCGCGTCGCCGATCAGTGGGCGACCTCGGCCGACGCCGAGGCGGAACGGAATCTGCAGCTCGCCGACGCGTTGTTCGCAGTGCTATATGGCACGGTAACCGCCTCGGCCACATGGACTTTCGGTCTTCCCTTCCTGCTGATCGGGTCAGCGATCGTGGTGGATCGGAGCTTTCCGCGCTGGATCGGTGTCTTGATGGCGGTCGCGGGGACGGGTAGTGCCGTCGGGGGTGTGGTCACCTATCTGGATTGGCACCCGAGTTCGGGTTTCGTTGTGGCATTGGCATGTAACGCGATCTCGACCGCATTTCTCGCGGTGCTCGGAGCCGTGATGTGGCGGCAAGCGAAGCGGCTGTAAACGCGGCGACAGCGACCCCTACGTCATCATGCTGGGTTCGGCTCGATCAAACCTGGCCGAACACTGCACGGGTGGTGCCGACCCGACGCTGCTTGCGCTGCACGAGGCGTCCATGCTCGAGTCGCACGAGCAGGCTCGCCGCCTGGGCTCGACCCTCTCCGGCCGATCCGCCGCCTGAGCGCTGCCCGCGGCATCGGGCGGCCGGCGAAATGGGTGGCGTTGCCCGTCCGGCAGTGAACCGCTGGACGGGCAACTGGCCACATCGGGGAAGCCCGGAACTGCCCTCCGGCACCGACATGAGCCGTGATACCCGCCGCAGCCTCCGGCAATCACTGGGTCAGGTGGATTCTCGGGGAAATAGGACGGGTGTCGCGCCAGATAGAACCGCAGTCGTCCACGCGCGACATCGACGATCGGGCCGTTTTCATCTCCGGCGAGGCGGAGGCGCGCTGGGGAAACCGAACAGTTCGGGAGAATGGACAAGGGGAGAGGGTTCCACAAATGACTGAAGGTGTCCTGGACGCCAGCATGTGCTGCAGGGCGTGAGCGACCAGGGCGATCCTCGCTGGCTGGATTGGCCGGGGCAGATGGATGGGTAGCCACTCCGATGCCGCGGCCGCCGCCAATAGAGGGCGTGCCCCCGACGCGATGGCGGCGTCCGCCGGTCGAGAGCGACAGTTGGACGACCGCCGCGTGATCCGGCGCGAAATTCGCCGGGACCGATCCAGTTCCCCCTGTTACGATGCCCGACATGAATTTCTTCTTCCTGCGCTGAGGATCCCGTCGGCGAACCGAGGATCCCCCCGTCGTCGACGAGGCGGGGCGGCATACCGCCGCTTCCGAACCTCGTTGTGGGAGAAATACATTCATGGGCATCCGCCTGGTGGCGCGATGTGTTCGAGGGCTGGAATCCGTGGTCGCCGCGGAGGTCCTGCGGCTCGGTCTCGGTGCCGTCGTCGAACTCGGCCATCGCGAAATCCATTGCCACACCCTCTCTTCAGCCTCTCAGGTACTGCGGTTGCGGACCGCTGACGACGCGTTCGTCCTGGCCGCCACCGCGCCGGATATCGGCCGGCGCAAGAACTCGGTCGCCGTCTTGGCCGGTCTCGTCGCGGACTTGGACGTGCCTCGATTGTGGGAAGCCAGGGAGCGGTGCGGTGGGCCACCCGGTCTCGGCGGTGGTATCGAAGTGTCGGCTTCGTTCCTGGGCCGGCGAAACTTCAACCGCTACGACGTCGAAGACGCCGTAGGCGGTGCGCTCTCCGAACAACTTGGGCTCCACTATCATTCGCGTCGCGGCGGTGCCCGGCCGCCGGACTCGGGTAGCGGGTGGCGGGTGACCCTGGACGGGCAACATGCCCGTCTCATGCTCCGCATCGCGACGCACCCGTTGCACCGTCGTCCCTACAAACAACAGAGCGTCCCCGGCAGCCTGCATCCCCCCGTCGCGTCGGCAATGGTGCAGCTGGCCGACCTGCGGCCCGGCGACCGAGTGCTCGACCCCTGCTGCGGTGCGGGCACGCTGCTGCTCGAGGCGCGCCATCTCCAGCCCGCAGCCACCTACCGCGGCTTCGACGCCGACCCCGCAGCAGTCCGGGCAACCCGCGCGAACGCCGCGGCCACCATCCCGGCCCGACTCGGCGACGCGGCGAATGTGCCGTTGCCGCCGGGCAGTATCGACCGCATCGTCTGTAATCCGCCGTGGGACAGCCAAGCTCCGGCTCGCGGGCTACTCTCCCACAGCTCGCTACCACTGTGGACCGAGTTGCGCCGGCTGCTCACCGCCAACGGAATCGCGGTGCTCCTCATCCCCGACGCCCGCGAACTCGCCACCGCCATCCACGCCGGATTTACACCCACCCACCTTCAGCAGGTACGCATCTCGGGCAGGCCGTCCTTTCTCATCCGTGTCGCCCCGGCTTCGTGAATGCGATCGAGTGTCAGCGGCCGTGTTCATCCGCGCGGCTCGGCGGCGGCGAGAACCCGGTGGCCGGTGAAAAGCTCAGCGGGTCACTCGTTTTCAGGACTGTTGTGCCGAGGTGGCAGCTCGGCCGATTCACCCGTGCGCCCGGGTTGCCTGGCGCTTTCTGGTGATTCTGGCGTCCGCTGTGCGGGGGCATCACCATTCGAAGCTGCCGCCGCCAGCCGGTTTCTTGAAGTCGACGGTTATGCCGTACGCGGCGCCCTTGGCGCCCGGGGCCACGGTGCCCACCGGGTTACCCGTGCAGTCGTCGGAGTTGTAAATGTAGGCGGTGCGCTTGCTGGTGTAGTTCTCCACGGTGATGTCCATCGGCCCGACCGAGATGCACCGTGCGAGATCACCGTACTGGTCCTGGTACACGAGCCCGTTGATGATCGCGATCTCCTGGGGCGCCGCCGTGGCGACCGGGGCTGACGCGGCGAGAACGACTGCAACGATCCCGGTGGCGACTGCGAATGCCTTCATGATCTGTCTTCTCCTTCATTGGCGAATCGATGACCACCGGTGGCGGCCGTCGGGGTTATTGTTGCCGCCTGCTGCTCGCGGCTCGGCGGGGTGATTCTCGAAGCACACAGCCACGCGACGAGCAGAATGAGCAGGGCTGCGGTGTTGGATATCAGTTTCGGCGGCCAGTTCCCGTCGTGCACGGGCGGGACGGCGAAGGCCAGCAGAGCGGTGCAGATCAAGGGTGCGAAGGCGACCGCGAGGAGGTGGGCGCGCCGCCACATCCGTCGCCGCGACCATCGGTGCAGGGCATAGGCCAGGAGCGTCAACGGGGCGACCGAGGCGGCCACCCATACCCAGGCGAGCGGACCGAGGAGGGGCTCGGGTGCGCGCAGCACCATATGGGTACCGACCGACAGCACGGTGAGGGAGCCCACCAACGTCGGATGCGGCGCCCGATCGCGCCATTTGCCCGGTCCGTCGGCGTCGAAACGTGCCGACGTGGGCCAACGGTGGGGGCGGCGCGGTAACGCGAATGCCACCACGACGAGCACGACGACGACCGCGGACACCCCGGCGAGCCGGACTGGTGAGCCGACCAGCCCGGGCACGACGACGAGTTCGTAGCAGAACAGACTGGCGGCGCCCAGATAGAGCAGTCCAAACACCGCCAATCCCGGTCGGCGGAGCCAAGGTTGTGCTGCCGACCGCGCGAATATCCCCTCCACCAATGCGATTGGCGCACCGAAGGTGACCATCGCGTGTCCGCCGACGAATACCAGCAGTTGACTGATGTCGATGCCGACACCCGGTACCTCGGTCGCCCGTCCCGCCCAATACGGAGAGTCGGCGAAATGCTCCTGGTCCAGCAGCGATTGGTCGATCAATCCGGCTTGGACCATTCCGAAAGCCCCGCATACCAGCAGGATCGACACCCATCCGAGCCCGGTGCGCACCGCTGCTTCGCGGATCAGCACCGCGACAGCGCCATAGAGAGGGCCGGCGATCAGCACGGCAGTGACCACGCCGAGCGGGGTGGCGTGCCCGGAGTAGCCGCTGAGTACCTCGGCGGTGAGTGGGGGCAGCGCGAACAGCAGCGCCACCGCGCGATAACGCGAGGCCATCACCGCGACTGCCGGTAGGTCAGTCGGCGCAGCAGAATCTCGGCCGGGCCGCGTCGATCGCACCGTGCCAGGATCACGGCCACTGCTACGGTGACCAGCCAGATCGCGACCCCGACGGCCGCGGCGGCCGCCACGCCCAGCGCCTCGAAAAGGTTGGCAAGCAGTGGTTCGGTGAGTACGAACCACCCGACGGACTGGAGAAGATAACAGGTCAGGGACCGCTGTCCCACGGCGGCGAGTGCGTGGGTGATCGGCCCGCGCCGCGACGTCGCCCGCGCGACCACCAGCCCGATCAGCGCCGCATACCCGAGCCCGCCTGCGATCCCGGTGAGGGTGTGCAGCGCTGCGGCGCCCCAGCTCGTCCATTCGGCCCCGGGGGACCACCAGCCGAGAAACCTTGCGACCGTAGGGATCGCGCCCGCGACGGCGATCAGCAATCCGAGGAGCGCGAGCCTGCGCAGTAGCCGCACATGGCGCCACGGTTCATCGAGCAGACCCGCGCGTGCTGCCCAGATGCCGGCCAGCATCGGCGCGATGGCCATGATCGCGCTCATCGGCGCGATGAACACCAGCGATCCGAGTCGCTGCACCGCACCCACCAGCGGATCGAGGGGTGGGTGCGGCTCCTCGACGCCGTCGAGCAGGGCCTGCAACCCGCCGAACACGGTCGCTCCGGCCAGCGCCGCGACCGCTCCCACCGCGACCAACCGGCGATTGGTCCAACCGACCGCGCCGGCCAGCAGCACCGCCAGCAACCCGTAGGCGGCGAGGATGTCGCCCGCGTACAGCAGTGCGGCGTGCGCGATCCCGAACACGACGAGCCATCGGCCCCGTCTGCGCAGCAAGCCGCGCGCCTGTTCCGGCGCCAGTCCACGCGCCTTCGCGCGCCGGAAGATCTGCACCAGTCCGTACCCGTAGAGTGCCGCGAACATCGGATACGCGCGCCCGTCCACGAGCGTGGTCGAGACGGCCTGCACCAGGTCGTCCACCGGGCCAGGGCCTCCGCGCACCGCGAGTGCGGCACCGCCGGGGTGCAGGATGCGGGTATGGGCCACCGCGATCAACAGCAACATCGCACCGCGCGCCAGATCCGGGGCCAGCGACCGCTGCGCGGGGGCGATCGGCGCTGGCGCGAGGTCAGCGGGCGGGCGGTGGGAGTCGGACATACCACCCCACATTAACAGAGTGGCCACTCTAGTAATAGAGTCGATTCATGCCCAGAACCGTCGATCCCGCGCGTCACCGCGCCCGCCGCCTGCGCATCATCGATGCCGGTCTCGGCGTTCTGGCCGAGCACGGCTACTCCGGCGCGACGACCGCGATGATCTGCAAGGCCGCCGGCATCGGCTCGGGCACCTTCTTTCATTACTTCCCCACCAAAGACTCGCTGGTGGTCGCCGCAATCGAGCTGGGCACCGAGGAGGTCAGGGATTTCTTCGCCCAGCGCACCACTCGCACCGACCACCGGCAGGTCCTCGTCGAGTACACCGAACACGCGGTTGCCGAATTGGCCGACCCGCGCGCTCCGGACTTCATCCGAATCGTCGGCGGTCTGATACATCACCCCGAGATCACGGCGGCACTCGCCGCCGACGACGAGGTGGTGCGCACGAGCCTGACGACTCATGCCCGATCGGCCACCAAGGCAGGCCAGATCGACACTGCCCTGGAGCCTGAACGCGTGGCGGCCTGGATCATGGTTCTGCTCGAGGGCCTCGCCGGCCGGATTGCTTCGGACGACTCGTTCGACGCGATGCGGGAAATTCCGGTGTTTCGTCGACTTCTCGGCGCACTACTCGATGATGGGCGCAGCATCTCGTCGTGACTCTTTGTGGGGGTGAATGCTGTTGGCGTTCAAGGGCATCAGTGCTTCGGTCGGGCACGGTGACCGTGGCGCGCCCAGCATGCCAAGGCGGACAAGCTGCTCGTCGTCGGGCGTTGTATCACGCGTACGCCTGCTGTGCGTCAGTCCGGCAGCCAGTGCAGCTCTTGTGCCAGGGTTTTGGCGACGGTACGGATGCGGCGGTGTAGTGGTGACTGTACGCGCGGGAGCACCAGGTGGATGGTCAAGGTGGCTGCACCCTGCAGCGGTCGCCAGGTGAGGCCGGCCGGCTGTGTCGCGATCGCGGCTGCACCGGCTGGGGCGAGGGTGAGCCCGTCGCGTAGGTCGCGCTGAGACAGGTCGAAAGAGACTGGGGGCGTGCGGAATCGGAGGTTCGGCTGGGTGTCGCGGAACAGCGCGGACAGCTGATCGTGGATCACCGGATTGGCCGTACGGTCGGGGAGTCGCAGCGGATACGCGGCAGCATCGGCGATCGCGATCTCGGGGTGTTCGGCCAGCGGATGATGCTGTGCCAGTTGGACTCCGACGCGCTCACGCCGTAGCAGGAATCGGCGCACGCCACGACCCGGCTGTTCGCCGCGGGTGATCCCCGCGTCGATGCGGCCGTCGGCGACCGCTGGGGAGATCTCCGGTGTCGCCATGGGGACCGCGCCGACCTCGAGTCCCGGGCTGCTGTGAATGAGCTTGTTCACCAGGGCCGGTGCCGTCTCGGCCCCCGTGCTGAGGCTGTATCCGATGCGCAGTGTGCCCAGCTCACCGGCGCCCGCATGCCGGGCGGTGTCCCATGCTCGGTCCAGTGCCGCCAGCGCGGGCGGCGCGGACTCCGCCAAAGCCGCACCGGCCGTGGTCAATACGACGCTACGGGTGTTGCGCACCAGCAGGCGCGTGCCGAGTTCCGCCTCCAATCGGCGCATCCGGGCACTGAGTGCGGGCTGCGCTATACCGATCCGGGCGGCCGCGCGCGTGAAATTCAACTCCTGCGCCAGTACCAGAAAGTACCGCAGGCTCACCGTATCCGGCGCCACATGCCCTCCCCGCCGATTGATAACGATCCGTTCTGAGTCTATCCCGTCCCGGTCTTTCCCTCGACCACACATCGAGCCCTAACCTGCGCATATGACGATTCAGCCGACCGCGGCACTGGACACCGCACGCACGCCCACCAGGAACTGGTCATGTACAAGCTGGTAGTCCTGTACGGCGAGCCCGCCGACCCCGACCACTTCCGCCACTACTACGTGACCAACCACCTGCCATTGGTCAGGAAGCTGCCCGGCCTGCTCGCGTGGCGCTACAGCTTCGACGTCGCGGCGACCGACGGCGAAGCACCGTATTTCGCGGTCTTCGAAGCCGACTTCGCCGACGCCGCCGCCGAGGCCGCGGCTCGGGCTTCGCAGGAAGGCAGGCAGGCGGCCGCCGACGTCGTCAACTACGCCACCGGCGGTGCGATCATCATCCACTATCCGGTGCAGGAGGGCATCGGCTGACGAAATGGCGTGCCGGGAGCGGAGGCGGTGTGTGCACGCCCGAATTCGCAACGTACACAACGAGTTCCCGGCGCTACGGTTACCGTTGGACGAGAGAGACGAGAATGTCCGCGATCGCCTGAGGGTGCTGCGGGCCGAGGTGTGGCGCGGCGATCGAATGAATGTCGAAGCTGTTGCCGGGGGTGGCCGCGTCCGCTTCCGCGATCATGCGGTCCTGCAGCGCGAGGGGGAGGGTGCGGTCGCGGGTGCAGCGGATGTAGCTGCGCGGGATTCGGCCCCACGTCGCCGGGTCGCCGCGGGAATCGTCGATGGTCACCGCCCACGCCTCGTCGGGTTCCATGGCATTGAGCGCTGCCCGGAAAGCCGCGTCGTCGTAATCGTCGGCGAGTGCGGCCTTCGCGGCGGCGAGGAACTCGGGATCGGCTGAGCGCCAATTGGTTCGGGTCACACCGGTCTGCTGGGGGTCGCCGAGGCTGGGAATCGTGGTCGCCAATGTGCTCGCGGCCTCCGGTGTGGTGTAGCACTCCAGCACGCTGCGCAGCCGCACGCAGCAGAACGCGGTCAGATACACCAGTCGTGCGATGTGATCGGGGATCTCGTTCGCGACCCGCGTGATCGTCGCCCCGCCCATGCTGTGGCCGACGAGGATGACAGGGCCCTGTGTAGCGGCGCGGCGGACCACACCCGCCACATGCTCGACGTTGTCGGCCGGGCGTAGTCGGGCCAGGGGTGAGGGTTCGGCCGCCAATGCCGAGAGATCTTGCGGCGCTTGATAGGACAGTGGGAAGTGTGCGGCTGGTCCGTGGCCCGGCAGGTCGACGGCCAATGCTCGGTGACCGGCCAGGGTCAGGGCGGCCACCAGTCCGGCGTACGAGGCGCCGTTCCCGTTGGCGCCGTGCACGATCACGAAGGTCGGCCGGCCGCCGCTGGTTGCCCGGTCCCCGTTCGCGCACCCGGCGACCAGGGCTCCGGCGCCCAGTGCGCCGACTCCCAGTACCCCCCGACGGGACAGCTCACGCATGCGTCACCCCACATCGGGCCCGCTGCAGACCAACCGCGAGCGCCGCCGCCCCGAGCGCACCGATCACGTAATCCGACCATCCGGGAAATCCGGACACGCGCAGCATCGCAGCCACCCCGAAGCTGTTCTCCCACAGGGCTTCCGCCACCGCCGACCCCAATCCCTGCACGAACAGGATGAACCCGAACAGCAGCCACCCGGACTGCGTGCGAGCCGCGGCGATCCATGCCGACATGACACTTCCTCTCTTTCCGATGCAACTGCATCGGAACCGTAACATCTTTCCGATGCGACCGCATCGGTATGCTGACGGGATGCCCCGATACGTAGATCACGAGAGCCGTCGGCGTCTGATCGCGGACGCGGTGTGCAGCCTGATCGGCCGACGCGGAATCGAGGCGGCGACGCTGCGGGAGGTGGCTGCGGAGGCGGGCGTGTCGATGGGCGCGGTGCAGCGGTGCTTCAGCACCCGGCAGCAGATGTTGATCTTCGCGCAGGAGCGGGTGAACCAGCGCATCACCGAGCGCACCCGAGCCCGGATCGCGGCATCGGCCGCGCCGGAGTCGGTCGTCACGATGCTGGAACACACGTTGTCGGCGATGCTCGCCGTCGACGACGCGGACCTGATCGAGGCGCGCGTCTGGATCGCCTTCAGCGCGCAGGCGGCAGTGGACCCGGCGGTCGCGGCGGCCCAACTGGACCACTACCGCGGTGTGGCCGAACTGCTGACGCTCCTGCTGCGGCTGGGCCGGGAGTCCGGTCAGGTCCGGCAGGAAATCGTGCCCGACCAGGCTGCTGAGGAACTGATCGCGGTTGCCGATGGTTTGACACTGCAGGTCCTGACGCGGCGCCTGACTCCCGAACTCGCCCACAAAACGCTGCGCAGGCATACGGCCGGACTTTGGGTGGTCCCGGCCGCACCCTCCTGACACAGGTCGATCTGTGCCTGATCGACCTGACAGACCGGCTCGGCCGACGCGACCGGGTTCGCATCGCGGTCACGGCTCGCGGACCTTGCTGTAGTGTCGCCTGGCCCGCGCCCGGTTTCCGCAGTCCGATGAGCTGCACCAGCGCCGTGATCGGTTGCGTGTCCGGTCGATGAAGACCCAGCCGCAGCCTGGCCCCTCGCATTCGCGGATCCGCTCCAAGTCCGCGGATCGCAGCAATTCCTCGGTCCGCAGCGCGAGAAAGTGTGGAAGCGCGGCGCCGTCGCGCAATGGCACGGTCCACCGCAGGGGCAGCGCGGGCGCCAGCTCGGCATACCGATATGCCGCGAGCAGCGGCGCTCGCAGTGCGGCGACGTCCGGCGGATCCGAAACGAGCACCTGGTAGAGGGCCTCGCGGAAGATGTGCACCGCCTGCAGGACGGCCTCGGAAACCGCCAACCGTTCGGTCGTCGCGCCGACCAGGACGACCCATTCCGAGAGTCGCTCCGGGGTCGAAAGCCGATCGTTTCGCCTGGCCGGATCGCGTCGCCAAGAAACGGTGTTGACCAGGTCCAACGGCACACTGCCGCCGATGCTGTCGTAGCCGTCCCAGTGGTCACCCACCTATCCTCCTAATGGTCAAAACCAGTTTAGCTTGTTAGTGTGCGGAGTATGACAACGCTCCGGCGAAGCTACCTGGCCGGCGCCCGCGTCGGGCTCGGGCTGGGTGCTGCGACCTTCGTCCTCGGCGTCACCTTCGGCGCCTACACTCAAACTCTGCACTGGGGGACCGCGGCCCCGATCGTTGCGTCGATCATCGTGTTCTCCGGCTCCGCTCAGTTCGCGCTGGCTGCCGCGCTGGCCGGCGGCGGTCATCTAGCTGTCGCGGTCGGCGCCGCGGCCCTGATCAACGCTCGATTCCTGCCGATGGGCGCCGCTGTTGCCGCAGATCTGCGCGGCGGGCGGCTGCGCCGTGCGTGGGAGGGGCAGGCCGTCGTCGACGGGTCGTGGGTCGCCGCTCACCTCGGGCAGGGACGCTTCGACCGGGAAAAGCTCATCGGCTGCACCCTCATTCAGCTGCCGGCCTGGGTGCTGGGCACGGTGCTCGGCGTTCTCACCGCGCCTTCACCGGAGTTGGTCACGCGGTTCGGGCTCGACGTCGTCTTTCCCGGTTTCTTCCTGGTCCTACTCATCGACGAGTTGCGCCGTTCGCGTCAGGCGGTCCAGACCGCTGCGCTTGCCGCGTGCCTGGCCGGTGCTCTGGTCTTGTTCGTTCCGGTCGGCCTCGCGCTGATCGGCGCCTCGACTGCCGCGCTGCTCGGTCTGGCGGTGCGGCGATGACCCTTTGGGCTGCGATCGTCCTCGTCGCGTTGATCAGCATCGGTTTCAAGGCCGCCGGTCCGGTCCTACTCGGCGACCGCGAGATACGGCCCCGGCTGGCCGGGGTCATCGCGCTGCTCGCGCCCGCGTTGCTGGCCGGCCTCGTGCTCACCGACGTGACCGGTCCCGGCTGGTCAGGGATCGATTGGACGCTGTGCGCGGGGCTGGCGGCGATCGCAGTGACCTACGTGCTGCGCATGCCAGTGCTCGCCGCGATCCTCTGCGGCGTCGCCGTCACGGCCACGCTGCGGTTGCTGACTTAGAACGCCCGCAGTGGTTTACACAGCCTGCGGTGATGACCGCGCCTCCGGACCCATCATCCGCCACCATTCCCCGACTCCGGACAGCTCAACTGGGACCAGAACAAACCGTGGGTGCGCCGGGCGACCCGGCGCTCGAATTGCTCTATGGTGATGCGCTCTTCGTCGTATCCGTACAGCAGCAGCGGCCAATGTCGCGCTGCTTCCAGCACGATCTCGGCGGCCAGCCATTCCGCCGCTGTGGTGGCCGGGCTGTGCAAGGTCGCCCGGTGGCGGGGTGGCGAGCCGAGTAGTGCGTGCAGTTCGTTGTAGGCGGCTGCTTCTTGCCGGGGTGCGTTCGCCGGTAGCCGCCGGACGAACGGATGGATGTCGACGGCGACCCAGGAATTGTCACGCTGGAGCCAGGCGGTCCATGTGGTATCGAGTTGTCCGCCCATCTCGACGATGAGTTCCTGGAGTCGCCCGGGATCGAAGTCGTCGCCGAAAGTCATCCAGACGATGCGCTTTACCAATCCCGCCCTCCCGTCTGCGTCCCGGACGGCCCGGTCGGCGCGACTATGTCGAGCCTGTTGGGTAGCAGTGGTTTTCAGCAAGCCCCCAGTTGCGGTAGCGCCATCCGAGTGCGGGGGAACGCTGTCAGGTGGACCGGCTTCGCAATGCGACCGCCGCGCACACGGTGGCCAGCACCCAGACGACCGGCCCCACGATCGCGCCGATCAGGTCGACGTATCCGGGTGCCGCGAGCAGCAGGAGGAACGCCAGATCGACCACCCCGAGTACGACGGCGTTGAGCCAGAAACCCAGACGACTGTTGACCCGGTTCATGGTCACCGCGACGAAGATGGCCTGCGCGCCCAGCGTGGTCACGCAGATGAAGTACAACAGGCTCTCAGCCGCCGATTCGGTGCCGGGCACGCCGTCGGCGAGGTCTCCGATCACCATGGACAAGCCGAGCCCCATGTGCAGCACGCCCCACACGACGTACAGCGCAGCAGCGGTCGTCGACCACCGGCGATTTTCTCTCACGTCGCCCCCGACCCTTTGGAAAACGTTGGCCCGCTATGTTTCCGGCCCCGCGCAGAAGAATATGCCGTTCGGGCGATGCCCGCATCGGGGTAATCACCGATTTTCGCGTGCCCCGAACTACTTTCCCGTCTTCAGCGCGTCGGCACGAGGACCCAGTTCGTCCAGGTAGGCCGTAATCTATTGCACCCGAGAAGATCTCACCCAGGGGCGAGGACTTCGGCGAGACGAAGGAAAGCTCAGGTCGATTCCGATGTGACCTGAGCAGGCTCGGGCGGGCGGGCCGTCGAACAGAGCAGAACGATGAACGGCAGCGCAAGCACCGCCAGGCCGAGCAGCACTGCGCGAGGACCGGCCAACTCGATCAGCACGCCGGTCAGAGCCAGGGCGAGCATGCGGACCGTGGCCGTCACGGCGGTGTTCGCCGTGATCACCCGGCCGCGTTGGCTCCTGCACACCACAATTCGCCGTCACCGGTGGCGGAGTTGTCCAGCCCCTGAGTTTGAGGGCTCGGGGCGGGCTAACGTCGCTCAGACGTAGGACGACAGACGGGACATGAGTCTGAAATATGTTTCCTTACAACGGTTCATGTTCCGTACGGGCGTCGTCGCGGCAGCGATGGCGGCCGGAATGAGCGGGTTCGCCGGGAGCGCCGGTGCCAACCCTGACGATCCGGTGGCGCAGTTCACCTCGACCCTCACGCGGGTACCGGGGCCCAATTGTGCCGCGATCATCAATGCCGAGACGGTGCCGCAGCCGCAGTCCGGTACGTTCGGTGTTCGGGTGAAGATCACGCAGACCGGGGAGTTCTGCGGGGGCTATCACCTCACCGTGCACTGGCGCAACGTCGACACCGGCCTGACCAGCGGGCAGTCCCAACGGGTCGAGGGCACCTCCGTCGTCGGCATGCCGGACAACGTGATCACCGGCATCGGTATGGCGCCGGGTGCCGGAAAGGTGGAGGCGTGGATCGACACGTACTCCCAGGTTTATCCGCAGAATGTGGATCTGGAACACCTCACGGGACGCGCGACGTTCACGCTCGGCTGATCACGCAACGGATCGACTAGGCGGTGGCAGGGATCGACCGGATCCCTGCCACCGCTGTGGCCCACTGTCATAGCCACCCTTTACGGCGGAAGACTATGTGCACCAAGGCCGCAAGGGTGATCATCAGCGTGAGCACGGCAGGGTAGCCGTAGGTCCACGAAAGTTCCGGCATCCCTTCGAAATTCATCCCGTAGATGCCGGCGATCAGGGTGGGGGCGGCAGCGGTGGCGACCCAGGCGGAGATCTTGCGCATGTCTTCGTTCTGGCGGATGCCGACCTGGGTGAGATTGGCGTCGAGCACTCCGTCGAGTAGTTCACGGCGCGCGCGGACGCGGTTGTCGATGTGCCGGAAATGACGATCGATTTCGTGCAGGACTTGTTCACCGACGTTGGCGCTGTAGGGATCGTCGGTGATCCAGGCGGGCAGGCGACGGCGGACCAGACGTTCGAGCGGTTCGTCGACGAGTGCGGCCGTGGTTTGCTCGAACTCCATCAGCAGGCGTCGGAGCCGGTAGATCTGCTCGACCGGGTTTGCGCGATCAGTGGAAAAGACTTCACCCTCAACCTGTTTGATCGCGCGGTCGAGCTGCTCGAGCAGGATCAGGTAGCTGTCGATGATGAAGTCGAGGACGATGCGAAATGCGGCGAGCGGGCCGTCGGTGTGGGTGCGCGGGGGAGTGAGCTCCGTGCCGACTGTCACGACGAAATCCCTTCCGATGGCGAGCAATACGTCCACCACGTCGATGGAGGTGTCGCTGGCATCGAACTGGCCCGTGGCCAGCGCGATGATCACTGTCTCGCCTCGGACCTCCAGGCCTGGACGTTGCAGGGACTGATGTGCCTTGGCCAGCAACGCCGGATCCAGGCCCACCGCCTGTTCCAACTGCGCGAGGTCGTCGTCATCGAGATCCCGCACCCCCAGCCAGGCGAATGCCCCCGGCGGCTTCCGGTTGCCTTCGGTACCGGTTGCCCGGAGTTCGGGGCACAGCTGTCCGTCGAGGTAGACGGCATCATCGGTGATCATGCCCGCATTGTGCCCCGGGATCGGATCCCCTTTTGTCAGCGGTCTGTGGTGACCCGCGCCGCGCGGTGCGTCATCGGCCGGACCAGCGGGGTTCGCGACGTTCGAGGAAGGCCTGCACGCCCTCGGCGGTGTCCTGCGAGGTCAGGGTGTTGGCGATCGCTTCTTCGGTGACCTGCCAGGCGAACTGATCGTCGGCGCTGTGCACGCGTTCCAGGGCGACCAGGCTTTCCTGGACCGAGGTCGGCGCGCTGCGGCAGACGCGTTGCGCCAAAGCCATCGCGGCCGTCAAAGCTGCTCCCGCATCGGCGATTTCGTTGACGAAGCCCAATTCGTAGCCACGTTCGGCGGTGATCGGCTCGCCGGTCAGCAGCAGTTGCTTGGCCACGTTCAAGGGCAGCGCCCGCGCGGTGCGGAACAGCCCGCCGCACGTGGCGATGACGCCGCGCCGCGATTCGGGCAGTCCGAAGGTGGCGGTGCGGGCGGCGACCAGCAGGTCGCACGCGAGCACGATTTCCATGCCGCCGCCGTAGGCGAAGCCCTCCACCGCGGCGATCAGCGGCTTGCGGCGGGCACGGCGCACCAGGCCGTAGTGCCCGCCGCGGGGCGTGGGTTCGCCGGATCCGCTGCTCAGGTCGGTGCCGGCGGAGAACCCGTCGCCCTCGCCGGTGAGGACAGCGACCCACAGGCTCGGGTCGTCGTCGAATTCGTTGAGCGCGGCATCGAGTCCGCTGGTCATCGCCGCGTCGAAGGCATTGCGTTTGTCCGGTCGATTCAACCGGATAACGAATATCCTTCCGTCCCTACTGGTTTGGACTCGCATGAGTTCCTCTGGTCGAAAGATCGGTTTCATTACGAGGCCGGACGCTACCTGATCCAGTCTCAATTCGGAACTGATCTATGGCGCTGAAGAGGGATATCCCATCGCGGGCGTCAGGGTGGCGGTTGATTCGGGGCGTACTGTCGCACGATCCATCGGCAGATCGCGTCGACGACGTAGGCGCGTTCGGCGTCGTCGAGTTCGTGCCCGGCGGGAATGTCGTGCCAGCGGGCGAGGCAGGTGCGGCAGCAGGTGGCGGTGGCGTGCTGGGCGACGAAGACCGGATGTCCGCGGTAGGGCGTCTGCTTGCCGTCGTTGCGCGGTTCGGCCGGGGCCAGCCTGCGGGCGATCAGGTCCTCGGCGTGCTTGCGGACGGTCGCGATCCCGCGCAGGTCGACCACGGCGCGGTCGCGCCCCCGCAGCCGGAACTTCGCGCGGAAATGATGCTGTCCGATCCGGTCCAGTCTGTCGTCGAGTTCGTCCGTCATAGACCTGGGACCAGTCCGCGTGCCGTGCGCTCGCCGAGTACCACCCGGTAGAGCGTCATCACCCGCCGCGCGTCCCCGCTGAATCCGAGGTACGGGTCGGCTCTGGTCACGAAACCGACGCTACCAGCGGAGATCGCGACCATCGAGTAGCGCCCACCGATCCCCGCAAACACCTGCGAGGTGGCGGGAGTGCCGAGCGATGCCGCGAAATCTACTGGTGTACCTCGGGGTGTTCCCGGATGTGCGGGGTGAATGGGCGCGCCTACAGTCCGTGCAGGAACCGATGCGGGAAGGGACGGCGAGTTGATATGGCTTTTGTCGCCAGCAGAGGCGGGCTTGCCCTCGTCGCGTTGTTACTGTCGGCCGTTGTGGCGGGGTGTACGTCGTCGGAGGAAAAACCTGACGAGACTTATCATTCGACCGACGTGACACTGCGCAACAACGGAATCACCATCGGTGGCACCCTCACTGTCCCCGATCGAAAGGGCCCGTTTCCCGCGGTGGTTCTGGTGCCCGGCGGTGGAAAGCAAACTCGCGACGAAGAGTTCGCGTCGCACAAGCCCTTTCTGCTCATCGCCGATGCCTTGACCAGGGCGGGGTATGCGGTCCTGCGGTCCGATGATCGCGGGGTCGGCGCGACCACCGGGGACAAGAGCGAGGCCACCTACGACGACCTCGCCTCGGATGTGCTCGCGCAAATCTCTTATCTGCGTGAACGATCGGATATCGATCGCGATCGCATCGGCGTGCTGGGCCACAGTCAGGGCGGTTCCCTGGCGCCGCTGGTGGCGCAGCAGGCACCAGACAAGGTCGCATTCACCGTGCTCATGGCGGGACCGGCGCAGCACGGATGCGAAGTCCTCAAGCATCAGCTGCGCGTGCAGTTGCAGGCGACCGGGACGACCTCCCCCGACCGCCTGGCGGCGAGTGACGCTGCAGTGCAAACCGAATGCGATCTGCTGCGGGCAGGCAATTTCGACGAAGCGCGACGCAATGCACGCGAAGCGAATCGGCGACTTCCGGCGGCCGAACAGTCCCGTGACGAAGATATCGACAAGTCGATCAACCAGGAATATGCGGCGCAATCGACTTACGACCCCGCGCCCGCGTTGCGTGCTTTGCGCGTCCCCGTCCTTGCTCTCTTCGGAACCAAGGACGTGCAGGTCGAGGCTGCGGTCAATGACCCGCTGATGCGTGAACTGCTGGCAGGCAACCCGAAGGCGACGGTGCACACCTTCGAGGGCGTGAACCATCTCATGCAACCAGCGGTCACCGGTATGCCGGATGAATACGCGAGAACCGAGACCACCACCGACCCGAAAGTGCTCGACTACATAAAGACCTGGCTGGACCGGAACGCGCGGAGTTGATGCCGCAGCCTTCGGTTCATGGATGCATGCGGGCGCCTTTGAGTACTTTGTCCACCACGTTGCGCGGTCCGTAGACGGCGACGCCGACGAGGTCCAAGTCGTCGCTGCCGACCGCGCGCACCGCGGCCCGATTGTCCTGATCGTTTCCGGTGGTGAACAGGTCGGAGGTGAACACCGCAGTGCGCAGTTCCCGCGCCAGCGCCTTGCCGTGTGCGTTGCGCACGACCTCTTTGCTGCCCTCGAAGACGAGCACGGGCTGCCGGAACATCGGCAAGTAGCTGGTCGCGTCCGCGTCCTCGTACGGTTCCCCGATCACCTCCGGGTGCACCGTGCCGAGACCGCTGACCAGGAATGCCGTCACATTCAGCCGCTGCCAGGTCGGCAAGTCCGCCCGCAGCAGTACCGCGATCTTGGTATCGAAACGCACGTTCTCCATGCCCCCGACTCTTCCGTGGACCGGCACAGGAAGGCTTGTACGATCCTGGCATGGTTGCGGGCGGTGCGATCGAGCAGATCAGAGCCTGGCAGCCGCGAGTGCCGGGCATCGTCGAGGTCTTCCATGCCCGTTTCGTCGAGCACGTCTACCCGATGCATGCCCACGACTCCTGGACGCTGCTGATCGTCGACGACGGGATGGTCCGCTACGACCTCGACCGGCACGAGCACGGCGTGCTCGGCTCGGTGGTGTCGCTGCTGCCGCCGCATGTGCCGCACAACGGTCAGGCGGCGACCGCGGACGGATTCCGCAAGCGCGTGCTCTATCTCGACGACGCGCAGCTCAGCGCGGCGATGATCGGTCGTGCTGTCGACTCGCCCACCTTCACCGACCCGCTGCTGCACCGGCGAATCCGCCAATTGCACGCTGTCCTAGCGCATTCCGGCGAGGAGTTCGAGGCCGCCAGCCGCCTCGCCCTCATCCACGATCGGCTGCGCGACCTGCTGCTCGGCACGGATCCGCTGCCGCGGCACGCCGATCCGGGGTTGGCACATCGGCTGCGTGGTCTGCTCGATTCCCGTATTGCCGAAGGGCTTTCGCTCACCGAGGCGGCGGCGATATTGCACGCCGATGCCACTCATCTCATTCGCGCGTTCCGCCGCGAGTTCGGGATGCCGCCGCACCAGTACCTGATTTCCCGCCGGGTCGATCTCGCCCGCCCGTTGCTACTGAGTGGCATGCCCGCGCGAGATGTGGCGGCTGCCACCGGCTTTCATGACCAACCGCATCTGACCCGCCACTTCAAGCGCATTCTGGGCACGACGCCGGGTAGATACGCACAGAGCGCGGCGAACTAGCCGCGCCCCGCGCACCACTCGAGCAGTGGCACGATCTTTTCCGCGGTTCCGATCAGCGCGCAGGCGTGTCCACCTGGACGCGCTGACTGTCTTTGCCGGAGAGGAACAACGCGAGTTCGCGACCCTGCTCGGTGACCGCGGTGGACTCGGCCCGGGACAAGCGGCGCAGCGGGGCGACGTGCACGGTGCCCGACTCCTCGGTCCACGTGGCCGCGACCCGGCCGTCGACCAGCACGACGCGCGCACCGGCGACCGACAGGCCGCGGTGCTCGTCGTCGATGATCCGGCTGCGGTCGTGATAGCCGAGGATCGCGTTGTCGAAAGCGGGCAGGAAGCGCACCGGGGCGGGGGTGTCCGGGTCGGGGCGGGGCGCGTCCGGGAGGTCGAGCAGTTCGCGGCCGCGTTCGTCGCGGAAGGCCACCAGCTCCGCGCGGACCGCGCGCACCGCGGCGGGCAGCCCGGCCAGGCCGCACCAGGCGCGCAGGTCGGCCGAGGCCGCCGGTCCGAAAGCGGCCAGATAGCGCCGGACCAGCGCGCGACCGACCAGATCGGGATCCTCCGGAAGCGAGGCGATCGGGCGGCCCAGCCACATGGCCAGCGGCTGGTAACGTGCTCCTGCTTTCGCGCGCCACAGCCCGCGCGGTGGCAGTTGCGCCGTCGGGATGAGGGCGGCGATCAGGATTTCACCGAGTGCTCGCGGTCCGGGCGTCGGCCAGCGGTCGGTGAGTTCTCGCGCCAGTTCGGCCATGGTGCGCGGCGCGCCATCGGCCAGCAGCGCGCTGCCCGCCGCCGCGAGTTCGTCCAGATCCACGCCGGCCAGTTCGCGGCGGTAGGTCCCGAGCACCCGCTGGCACAGCATGGCGTGGTGGCGAGACCGCCAGGCCAGCGCGTCGTCGGCGGTGAGCAGATGGACGGTACGGCGCATGAGATGCAGGCGCACCACCCGGCGCTCGGTGAGCAGCTCGTCGAGCACGGCGGGCTCGAACGCGCGCATCCGCGACCAGAGTCCGAGGAACGGTTCCTGTGGCTCTTGCGCTTGCAGTCCGCACAGGTGGGCGACGGCATCGAGTGTGGATATCTCGGCACGGTCGAGCAGCATTTGCCGGGCGAGCGTGGCCCGGTTGAGCGCCCGGGTCGTCAGTATCGTCATCCGATCATGCCGCCGCGAGCGACCCGTCCGCTGGTGCGTGTTCTCATCGTTGGTGTCCTCTCGGTCATCAGATGGGCCGCCGGGGCGAGAGCGCGGCTCCCACCCCGCACGAGGTGGCGCTATCCGTTGTATCCGCTGATGACATCGAGAACCCAGACGACACCGAAGCGGTCACGCAGCATCCCATAGGCGGGCGCCCAACCCGCCGGTCCCAGCGGGACCACGACGGTCGCGTCGGCGCGCAGTGTTTCCCAGTATCCGGTGATCTCCTCGGCGGTCTCGCCGCGCAGGGAAACGAAGAACGAATTCTCGCCCTGGCGGTAGCTCATCCGCGCGGGCACGTCGTAGGCCATCACGTGAAAGCCGTTCTCGGCCAGCACCTGTCCCCACATCACCTGGTCGGCCGCGGACTCGTCCTCGACGTCCCCCGCATCCTTGTAGGTGACGACGGCGAGGTGGCCGCCGAACACGGACTGATAGAACTCCAGTGCCGCGCGTGCGTCGCCGCGGAAGTTCAGGTGGGTGGTGGTCGTGACGGACATGCTTACTCCTCTTTGTCGACTTGCTGCCGAGACCACGGTCGCAAGAGAAGCGGTCAGGTTGTGTCCGCTACTTCCGGCAGAATCAGAAATATGCCGAAAACTTCCGCACGGCTGCTGACGTTGCTGTCGCTGTTGCAGGCGCGCCGGGACTGGCCGGGGACCTTGCTGGCCGAGCGGCTGGAGGTCAGTCCGCGCACCGTGCGCCGCGACGTCGACCGCTTGCGCGAACTCGGCTACCCCATCGTCACCACCAAGGGACCGGAGGGCGGATACCGGCTCGGCGCGGGCACGCAACTGCCGCCGCTGCTGTTCGACGACGAACAAGCCGTCGCACTGACCGTGGCGCTCCAGCTGGCTACCACCGCCGGGGCCGGCATCGAGGAGGGCGCGGTGCGGGCGCTGCACACCCTCCGGCAGGTGATGCCCGCACGGCTGCGCCACCGCATCGACACCCTTCAGGTCACCGCCGTCGCGCACCCCGCCGCACCGCCGCTCGACAGTGCGGTGTTGCTGGCGATCAGCGCGGCCGTGCACGCCAACGAGGTGCTGCGCTTCGACTACGTCAGTGCGGGCTCTTCGGCGGTTACGCAGCCGCGGCGAGTTGAGCCGCACCACCTCGTGACCCGGGGTGGTCGCTGGTACCTCGTGGCGTGGGACCTGGACCGCGACGACTGGCGGATCTTCCGCGCCGACCGGATCTCGCCGCGCACCCCGACCGGCCCGCGGTTCGTCCCTCGCGACTTGCCGGGCGCGAATGTGGCGGCGTTCGTCGCGAGCAGGTTCGCCGGTTCCGACGGGTCGGGCGGGCGGCCATGCCGAGGCGAGGTGATTCTGGCCCGGCCCGCCGCCGAGGTGTCACCGTTTCTGCACGACGGGATAGTCGAGGACCTCGGTCCGGACCGCTGCCGAGTGGTGCTGGACTCCTGGTCATGGCCCGCCCTGGCCGGCGCGCTCGGTTTGTTCGACGCCGATATCGAGGTCGTGGGGCCCGCCGAGCTGACAGCAGCTTTCGCCCATTTGGCCCGCCGCTACGCCGCCACCGCAGCCACCTGATCCCCGGATCCAGCTCATTTGGTGCGGTGCGCGCCGACTCTGTTCGAGCCCCCCCAAACCTGGGGGTACCGCGTACAGCGCGCCATCATGGATCGTGTTCCTGTCTCCCGACGAAGAGGACACTCTTGTGAAAAAGCTCATCGTTGTCGCCGCCCTGACGGCGGGCCTGCTCGCGCCGGCCGGACTGGCCGCGGCGGAACCCATTGCCGCACCGGCCGATACGACCTCGACCGCGACCTATGTCCAGGGGTCGTCGGCGGATATCTTCTGCGCCGTGATCCGATTCCTGAAGGGCGGTTGGGCGGGTCGTCCCGCGGACTGCTCCTTCTGACGCAGCGGCTGCCCGCCGGCGGCGACGGCCGGTCGATCCCACTGGGATCGACCGGCCGTCGCTTGTCCGGTTCCGCCGGTTCACCTGCCGAGCACTACTTTTCGACGCCTTCGTAGGCGAACAGACCGTTCCAGGTCAGCTTCGCCTGACGCACCTGGTCCGAATGCCCCGCATTGTTGTTGTCGTCGAACACCGGAATGTCGGGCATGTCCTGGAACAGGATGGCCTGCGCCTTCGCGATGTGCGCGTAGGACTCCTCCGGGGTGGGCGCGGCCAGCGCGGTCGCGATGATCTTGTCGAATTCCGGGTTGACGTAGCCGATGTCGTTGCTCGCCGAATCGGAGAGATACTGCGGCATCAAGAAATTCAGCATCGTCGGGTAGTCGCCCTGCCAGGCGTTGCGGAACGCGGTGCGGATGGATTTACCGACGATCGCGTCCCGCAGCGGCTTGAACGTCGGGTAGGGCGCGCCCAGGGCATCGATGCCGAGGGTGTTCTTGACGCTGTTCGCGACGGCTTCGATCCAGGCCTGATGGCCGCCGTCGGCGTTGTAGGCGATCTCGAAGCGGCCCGTCCACGGCGCGATGGCGTTGGCCTGCTCCCACAGTCGCCGCGCCTCGTCGGGGTTGTACGTGAGCAGTTCCACGCCGGGCAGACTGCCGTTGTAGCCGGGCAAGCTGGCCGAGGTGAAATCCTTTGCCGGAACCTTGGTTCCGTGCCAGATGGTGTCGGCGATCTGCTGGCGATTGATGGACAGCGAGATCGCTTTGCGGCGCAGCACGCCTTCCGCGCCGCCGAAATGCGGCACGGTGGGCTGGAATCCGATGTGCTCGTATCGTGCCGTCGCCTTATGGATGGCGCGGTCGCCGAGGTCGGAGTTGAAGCTGGTCAGCGCGTTGTCAGGGATGGTGTCGAGCAGGTCGAGGTTGCCGGCCAGCAGGTCCGCGTACGCGGTCTCGTAGGTCGCGTACATCACGAACCGCAAGCCCTTGTTCTTGGCCGGACGGTTGCCGCGGTAGTCCGGATTGGGTGCGAGATCGATCTGCACGTTGTGCTGCCAGGCGTTGTCGTTCGCGAACTTGTACGGGCCGTTGCCGACCGGACGCTCGCCGAACGCTTTCATATCCCGATAGGCCACCTCGGGCAGCGGGAAGAACGGCGTGAAGCCGAGGGAGAGTTCGAAATCGATCGACGGGCGGGTGAGATCGACGGTGAACGTGCGCTCGTCGACCACCTTCAGCCCCGACATCGTCTGCGCCTTCGGGGGATCCACCGATACCTCGTCATAGCCGACGATCGAGGCGAAGATCCAGCTCTGCAGTTGCGCATTGGTGCTCAGCGCGCCGTAATTCCACGCGTCCACAAACGATTTCGCGGTCACCGGGGTGCCGTCGGTGAACGTCCAGCCCGGTTCGAGGGTGATCCGATAGTGCCGCCGATCGGCCGACTCGATCGCCTCGGCGACCTCGTTGTGGGCCTTACCGTCGGCGTCGTAGTACTTCAGCCCGGCGAACAGGCGGTCGACCACGCGCCCGCCCTGGTTCTCGTTGGTGTTCGTCGGCACCAGCGGATGTTGCGGCTCACCGCCGTTCGCGGTCACCACGCCCGCCGCCGCATCGTCCCCGCCGGACGAGCAGGCCGTCAGGCCTATCGCCAACGCGGCCGTCACCAATAACGCTGCCCACCTGGTGGATTTCACTTCGCCCTCCGACCTCGAGCGGCCGGTCACACCCTGGCCACTCGTAATTTCTTCGGAGAGTAGCTATTTCGTACGGCGTTGTCCTCGGAATCCGTCCGCCGGGCCGGAAATGTTCAGCCCACCCCGCCGCCGGGCGGGATGGTCGGGGCACCGCCTCTGACCACGATCTTGACCGCGGTGCTGCCTTGCCATTGACCGGTGGTGGCTTGTCCATCGGTCTTCAGGAAGGTGCAGTAGACATCGCCGTACGCGGTGCTACCCGCGGGCGCCGAGGTCTGGAACGAGTCACTGACCCAGCGCCCTTGATGATTGGCCGAGCCGCCGATGGCCGAGTAGTCGAATTCCCGGTACGTCCCGGTGGTGCCGACGCTGTTCTCGACGACCATGTCGCAGGTCGCGGTGCTGCCCGCAGGAAGGTAGACCCGCCACCCGAGCGTCACCGTGCCCGCGGCGGGACTGCTGATACTTCCCTCGACGCCGTTGGCCGCGTGCGCGGCGGGTGCGACGAGGGTGGTGAGGGCGGCGAGTCCGGCGACGAGCAACGTTGTCGTCGCGAGCTTCTTGGTGGTGGACGGTGTAGTCAACGGGTGCTCCTGGAGGTTGCCGGGTGTGTGCCTGTTGAGGCAATTCAACGCAGCAGGAGCGGGCTGAGCCACGAACCCCAGGAGTGGTCGGGCACCACGCAGGGGTGGGCGTTCGCCACCTCGGTGTCGAGAGTGGCCGAATCCGGGCGATCTGTCAGGCGGTCGGTTGCACCGCCGGGGGCCATTTGTTCGGCAACACGTTGGGGGGCTGGGCTCCCGGGACGTGATCCCAGTCGAAGGTCAACATCCGCCATGCGGCGGGGCGCTCGAACGAGATGGTGGGCCCGGTGAAGACGGCCGCGTCGAAACTGGTGTGCCAGCCGTTGAACGCGGCGCCGATGAACGAGGTGTGCTTCTGGAACTTCGTCTTGTGGAAGGAGACCCCTTCACCACCGAAGATCGCGTCCGCGAAACTGGTTGCGCCGTCCAGTGTCGCGCCGTCGAACCAGGTGTTGGACCCGGCGAACTCGGTTTCGGAGAAGCGGGTCAATCCGGCGAAGGTGGCGTTGCGGTAGGAGACCTCCTCGTCGAACCGCGCGCCGCCGAAGTCGGCGGGCCCGGCGAAGGTCACGCCCTCGAACCAGGTCTTGTCGTAGAACCTCGCGCCGTTGAACGACGCGTATTTTCCGGCGAACACCGTGTCGTTGAAGGTGTTGCGGCCACGGAACTGCGACGAGCTGAAGTCGGCGTCGGCCAGGTAGGCCCCGGTCAGATCGAAGTCCCGATCCGACCACGGATGCTCGGCGGCGGGCACCAGGTGCGCGGCGATGACCCGCACGATGGTCTTGCGCACCTCGAGACCGTTCTGGCTGCGCTCGCAGTCGGGATCGGGCGTGTAGGGCAGCCGCAGATACCCGCAGAGCACGTCGACGCACACCTGTACTTCGGCGTGGTTGCCGCGGGCGTGCCAGTCGTCGGCCAGGGCAGCCATCGCGTACACGCCCGCCATCCGGACCGCCGGCGACGCGTGCGCGAGTTGTCCCGAGGTGGTGGTGAACCGGGTGCGCAGATCGCGGATCGCGGCCGCGTCATGCTGCGCGGCGGCCAATTCGTACTGCTTGTTGCTGACGACCAGCGCGTCGGCCGAGGTCTGCTGTGCCTTCGCGGCGATCTCCTGCGCCGCCGTGGCGAGTCGGTTCGCTTCCGCGATGAGAGCGACGGCATGAGCGGCGGTGTGCTGCGTCGAGTCCGCGGTGCGCTGCCGCCGAATGGCCAGATAGGCGGCCCCGCCGGCCACGGTCAGCGCCACGACCGCCACGGTGTTGCGCACCGCCTCGTACCACTGCGCCGTGGTCAGGTGATGACCGGTCAGCCACCACGGGCCGCCGCCGTCGATCAGGCGTACGGCCACCATCAACACAGGTAGCGCGAACGCGAACGTCGCGACCATCCCGAAGAGCGTCTTCCACAGCAGCTTCCAGCCAGGTTCTGGAACATGAACGGGAACAGCCGCATTGGGATCCACCGACACCATGTGATCTTCCCTCATCGCACGAATACTGACCGGACATCACCGTATCTAGTGCCTCGCTGCTCGCCACCGCCCGGTGCCCTGTTCATCAGTGAGAACGTACTGCGAATGCAGTAGTCGCAACAGCCTGCTTTCGCACGACGCGGACTACGGAACCGTCCCACGACCATGGCGGCATGGCGAAATTCCTCTACCGGCTGGGCCGGTTCGCGTTCGAGAAACGGCGGCTGGTCGTGCTGCTCTGGCTGGGCGTGATGGCCGCCGTGGTGGCCGGGGCGCTCAATGCACCGAAGCCGCCGCCGGACACCTTCTCGATCCCTGGCACCGAGTCACAGCAGGCGTTCGACCTGCTCGGCGCACGTTTCCCGGGAACCAAATCCGATGGGGCACAGGCCCGGATCGTCTTCGTGGCCCCGGCGGGCGAGCAGGTCGGCGCCGAGCCGGTCAAGGCCGCGGTCGAGCAGATCCTGTCCGATGTCGGGGGCGGCGCCCAGGTGAAGGGCGTACTCGACCCGTTCCAGACCGGGGCGGTGAGCAAAGACGGCACGACGGCCTACGCGACGGTCAGCTACGGCGAAACCACGCAGAACCTCACCGACGCGACGAAGACGGCGCTCACCGACGCGATCGACGCGGGCAAGTCCGCGGGTGTCACCGTGGAGGTGGGCGGGACCGCGCTGATGGCCGAGCCGGAAATGGGCGGCGCCACCGAGATCATCGGAATCGCCATCGCGGCCGTGGTTTTGCTGATCACCTTCGGCGCGTTCGCGGCCGCCGGGCTGCCCCTGCTCACCGCCCTGATCGGGATCGGTGTGGGCATCGCCGCCATCGTCGCGATCGGGCTGTCCACCACGACCACCACCCTGGCGATGATGCTCGGGCTCGCGGTCGGCATCGACTACGCGCTGTTCATCGTCTCGCGGTACCGGAGCGAGCGCGCGCAGGGCTACAGCGCCGTGGAAGCCGCGGGCCGTGCCGTCGGAACCGCGGGTTCCGCGGTGGTTTTCGCCGGGCTCACCGTGGTCATCGCGCTGGCCGGGCTCGCCGTGGTCGGCATTCCCGCGCTCACCACGATGGGCCTGGCGGCCGCGGGCACGGTGGCCGTCGCCGTGGTGATCGCATTGACGCTGCTGCCCGCACTGCTCGGCTTCTTCCAGCAGGCGGTCATGCCGCGGGCTTTCCGCAAGAGCACCGTGGCCGACCGGCGCGCGGTCGACGCGACCCGGCCGACTGCGAAACCCGCAATGGGGACGCGGTGGGCACAGATCATCGTCCGCAGACCGGTGCTGGTGTTGCTGATCGGCCTGATCGGCATGGGGGCCTTGGCCTTGCCGGTGCGCAGCCTCGAACTCGGGTTGCCGGGCGACGAAGCGCAACCCACCTCGACGACTCAGCGGCGCGCCTACGACGCGCTCGCGACAGGCTTCGGTCCCGGCTTCAACGGGCCACTCACCGTCGCGATCGATGTCGCGGGTGTCGCCGACCCGAAGGCCGCGGTGGAACAGGCGACGAAGACACTGACCACGACCGAGGGCGTGGTGTCGGTCGTGCCGGCCTCGTTCAATCAGGCCGGGGACGCCGCGGTGCTCACGGTGGTGCCCGCCACCGGTCCGTCCACCACCGAGACCAAGGACCTGGTCCACGCGGTGCGCGACGCGGCAGGCGACCTGCGGACGGCGACGGGGGCGACCATGCTGGTCACCGGTGCGACCGCGATGAATATCGACGTGTCGCAGAAGTTGGCGGACGCGCTGCTGCCGTACCTGGCCATCGTCGTCGGGCTGGCCGTGCTGCTGCTGATGGTGGTGTTCCGCTCGATCGCGGTGCCGATCAAAGCGGCGCTGGGCTTCCTGCTCTCGGTGGGCGCGGCCTTCGGCGTGATCGTCGCGGTGTTCCAGTGGGGCTGGCTGGCGAACCTGCTCGGCGTCGAACAGACCGGGCCGGTGATGAGCATGATGCCGATCTTCCTGATCGGTGTGGTGTTCGGGCTCGCGATGGACTACGAGGTCTTCCTGGTCACCCGGATGCGCGAGGCCTTCGCGCACGGCGAGAGCGCGCACGACGCCATCGTCACCGGGTTCCGGCACAGCGCACGGGTGGTCGCCGCCGCGGCGGCCATCATGATCGCGGTGTTCGCCGGATTCATCGGCGGCGGCGAACCGATGATCAAGATGATGGGGCTGGGGCTCGCGTCGGCGGTTTTCTTCGACGCGTTCGTCGTCCGGATGACCCTCGTCCCGGCGGTCCTCGCGCTGCTCGGCGACAAGGCCTGGTGGTTGCCCCGGTGGCTCGCGAAGATCCTGCCGAATGTGGATGTCGAAGGGGAGGCGCTGAAACACATCGAGCCCGTCGAACCGGATCGCGAACTCGAATCCGCTCGCGTCTGACGGGGCACGCGCCGTCCGGCTGTCCGTCAGGGCGGCCGGACGGCACGGCCGGTTAGTGTGCAGGAACAAGGAGGTGCAGGCATGACCGCCGCTTGGTCGCAATGGCCGCGCCGACACCGGCACGCCATCGACGTCATCATCGCTGTCCTGCTGTGCGGATTGGCCACCTACGCCAGCCGGGTCGCCGGCGGACTAGACGGGCACGGGCCGATGGTGGTCCGGCCCGCGTCGCCTGCGGTGTTCGCCTTGGCGGCGGCCGCCTCGCTGGCACTGCTGTGGCGGCGGCGGTTCCCGCGCGGCGTGCTGCTGCTCACCACCGGCTGCGCGATCACGATCGGCGTGCTGGGTTTCGAAATGTCGATCGTCAGCGCGGGCGCCGCCTTCGTGGCGATGTATTCGATCGAAATGTATTGGCCCCGAACGTGTCACGCCAAGGCCGCGCAGGTATCGGCGGGGCTCGCGTTACTGATCACCTCGTTGATCACCTCGTTCACGCCGCTGTTGACCGGGGACCGCATCACCTTGATCGCCGGCCTGCTGGTGGCGTCCGCGTTCGGTGAAGCCGGCCGTAACCGGCGTGACTACCTGGCCGCGCTGCACGCGCGCGCGGAGCTGGCCGAACGAACCCGCGAAGAGGAAGCGCGGCTGCGGGTCAGCGCGGAGCGGCTGCGCATCGCGCGCGAACTGCACGATGTGGTGGCCCACCACATGGCACTCGCGCATGCTCAAGCATCCACTGCCGCGTACCTTTTGCGGATCCAGCCGGAGCAGGTGCAGGAGATACTCGACCAGCTGTCCGGCACCACGGCCGCGGCGTTACGCGAGCTGAAGGCGAGTGTGGGACTGCTCCGGGAAAGCGACGTGGACGTTCCACTGGCGCCCGCGCCCGGGCTCGCGCAGCTGGGCGAACTGCTGGCCTCGTTCGAGCGGGCCGGGCTGACGCCGTCGCTGTCGATCAGCGGGGCACCGCGTCCGCTCTCGCCCGGCACCGACCTGACGGCCTACCGGATCATCCAGGAAGCACTCACCAATGTCACCAAGCACGCGGGTGCCGGCGCGACGGCGACGGTCCGCCTCGTCTATTCGCGGCTGCTGCTGACCATCAGCGTGCGCGATGACGGGGGCCGGGATTCGCGCCCGCCCGCGCCGGACGGTCAGAGTTTCGGGTTGATCGGCATGAACGAACGAGCCATCTCGGTCGGCGGCAATCTGCGCGCCGGGCACCGCCCGGACGGCGGGTTCGAAGTCACCACCGAGCTGCCGCTCGCGCACTCGGAAAACCTTGATCTCGAGGACAAGACAGCATGACCATCCGGGTTCTCCTGGCCGACGACCAGGCGCTGCTGACGGGCACCTTCCGGCTCCTGATCGACTCGGCCGTCGACATGGAGGTCGTCGGGATCGCCGGAAACGGCAGCGAGGCAATCGATCTGGCTCGCTCGACCCAGCCGGACGTGGTGGTCATGGACATCCGGATGCCCGGTGTCGACGGCCTGGCCGCGACCAAGGAGATCTGCGACGATCCCGCGCTGCGCCGGACCCGGGTACTGATCCTGACCACCTTCGAGCTCGACGAGTATGTGGCACAGGCCCTTCGCGCGGGCGCCAGCGGATTCCTCGGCAAAGACGTCGGCCCCGAAGAGCTGCTTGGCGGTATCCGCTCCGTCGCCGCCGGCGATGCCCTGCTCTCACCCACCGCGACCCGCACCCTGATCGCGCGCTATCTCGCCCTGCCGGAAAACCGGATCAGCGCAGGCGATCCCGTCGAGATCCTCACGGCCCGGGAACGCGAAGTGGTCGTGCTGGTCGCCTCGGGGCTGTCCAACGAAGCCATCGCCGAAAAGATGTACGTCAGTCCGCTCACCATCCGCACCCATGTGCAACGAGCGATGTCGAAGCTGGACGTACAGAACCGAGCCCAACTCGTCGTCATCGCGTTCCAGTCCGGGCTGGTGCGCATCGAGGCGCCGCGCCGGGAACATCCCTGACCTCGGGCGAATAGCCGCCGTCGGCGCGCGGGCGAGCCGCGCGCATCTCTCTATCTCATCGCATCGTGCTACCCCATGTCAATAGCGTTGTCACGACGAGATGTAGCAACTATGCTACGTCGTAGAACGACCTCAAAGGGGAGGCTCCGGTGATGATGCCAACGGCGATGTACTTCTGCGCGGGACTCGCGCTCGGGTGGGGAAATGCCCTGTGGACGCGGCGGGCGATCACCCGCATCGTGGACGACGACGTGACGAGCGGGCGGTTGATCCTGCTGTCGATGACGAGATTGCTTGTGCTGACCGTGGTTTCGATCGCGATCGCATTCCTGGCCGGGGCGCCCGGCGTGGGCGTGTTCTTCGGGCTCGCGATATTCCACGCCGCCCGGCTGTTCCGAATCCGGCGACCGGCGTTGCAGGGGCAGACATGACGACGATCAAGGTCGGCGAGCACCAGACGGTACGGCTGCTCGGACTGGAGTTCAACATCGACACCATCGTGTCGACCGGTGTGGCGGCGGTGGTGGTGCTCGGGCTTGCGTTCTATCTGCGGGCCACGGTGACCTCCGGCGTGCCCAACGGGGTGCAGCTGTTCTTCGAGACCGTCACCGTCCAACTGCGCAATCAGGTGGAGAGTGCGATCGGGATGCGGGTCGCGCCGTTCGTGCTACCGCTCACCGTCACCCTGTTCATCTTCATCCTGCTGTCGAACTGGTTGGCGGTGCTGCCGGTGCGATACGGCTCGGGTGAACTGATCCATCCGCCGGCGGCGGACGTCAACTTCGTCTACGCCCTGGCGGTTTTCGTCTTCTTCGGCTACCAGGCCGCGGGCATCGTCCGGCGCGGCCCGCTCGGTCACCTGAAGCAGACGCTGAAGGGGCACGCGGGGTGGGGGATGGTGCTCATCAACATCATCGAGGAAATCGCGAAACCGCTGTCCCTGTCGCTGCGGCTGTTCGGGAACATCTTCGCCGGGGGCGTGATGCTGTCGGTCATCACGTTGCTGCCCGCCTGGATCAGCTGGGCCCCGAACGCGGCCTGGAAGCTGTTCGACCTGTTCGTCGGGCTCATCCAGGCGTTCATCTTCTCGCTGCTGACCATCCTCTATTTCGCCGAGTCGATGTCGCGCGAGCACGAAAACCACTGACCACGAAGAAGGGAACAAGAAAATGGCAGACATCACCAACGCGGCGATCATCCAGTCGGCGGCGCTCATCGGTGGCGGACTGATCATGCTCGGCGGCGCCATCGGCGCCGGTGTCGGCAACGGCATGGTGGGTTCGTCGCTGATCGGCGGCGTGGCCCGGCAGCCGGAGGCCGAAGGCCGGTTGCGCGGCAACTACCTGATGACGGTCAGCTTGATCGACGCCGTGTACTTCATCAATCTCACCTTCATGGCGCTGCTCGTGTTCGCGACACCGGGCAAGTAGGCGCGACATGTCGACGAAAAACACTGCCGGAGAGAACTTCCTGCTCCCCAACGGCACCTTCTTCGCCGAGTTGCTCATCTTCGTGACCGTGCTCGGCGTCATCTGGCGCTTCGTGGTACCGCCGATCAATCGCGCACTGGAAGAACGCGAAGCGCGGGTCGCCAAGACCGAAGCGGATGAACGGGCGGCCGCAACGCTACGCGCCGAGGTCGATCAGCGCTATCGGGCGGCGCTCGCCGAAGCCCAGGGCGCGGCCGCCGTGATCCGGAAACAAGCTCGGGCGCAAGGCCGTTCGCTGATCGCCCAGCGCAAATCCGGTGCACAGAAAGAGGCCGACGCCATGGTGGCCCAGGCGGCCCTCGAGTTGCGCGCCGAGGCCGAGCGGATCGGCGCGGAACTGCACGCCAGCGTCGAACCGCTCGCCCGGACGCTCGCCGATCGCGTCATCGCCGACCGGGCCCAGGTCGGAAGGAGGTAGTCGCAGGTGCACGACATCGTCTGGGACTGGCCGGTTTTCCTGAGTCAGCTGTTCGGTTTCGCGATCATCGTCTGGGTGCTCGTCAAATGGGTTGTGCCACCGCTGCTTACCGCAATGGCGAAGGCGCAGAACGTAGTTCGAGCACAGCTGGCGGACAGCGAACGGGCGGCGAACCGGGTCGTGGCGGCCGCCGAGGCGGACGAGGCGGCGGTGGCGCAAATCGCCATCGCCGCCCGGCATCTCGAACAAGACGCGCACACCGACGCCGCCCACATCCTCGAACAGTCACGAGTAGCCGCCGAAGCGGAAGCGTTGCGGCAGCACAGTTCCGGCCACGCACGCCTGGCCCGCCTACGCACCGAACTGACCCGTGAACTCCGCACCACCCTGCACACCGCCATCCTGACCCGCACCGAACAACAAGTCCGCACCCACTTCACCACCCCCCGAGCCAAAACCACCGCCACCGACCGCTTCCTCGACGAACTGGAGGCAATGCGCTGAAGGTGGTTATCTGTTCGAAAGGAGCTGTGTAGCAGTGAGATTGGTGAATTGAATGGTGCTGAATCGGCACCGTTCAATGTCCGGCTGCGAGTCGGTCCAGCCATTCGCGGAGGAGGTGTTGTTCGGCGGGGGTGAGAGGGGTTTCGTCGGGGAGGGAGGCGCGGAGGGCTCGTGCGGCGGCGGCGGGGCCGGCGTCGGGTACGGCCGGGCGTTCGGTGGTGATCGCGGTGACCATGGCTTCGCGGAGTGCGGTGAGCAGGGCCGGGTCGCGGTCGGCTCCCGGTAGGGACAGCCAGGTCAGGACGGCGCCGCGGCCGGTCGCGTGGATGATCCCGGCCGCGAGCTGCTCGTCGACCCGCAGCCAGCCGCCCGCGGCGAGGCGACGGACCCGTTCGCGTAGGATCTCCAGTCCGGCCTGGAACGCGGCCGACTCGGTTCCCGCGGGTTCGCTGTACATGAGGGTGTAGAGCGCGGGGTTGGACAGACCGAACTCGACCGCGAGATCCCATGCGGCGCGGAGGTCTTCGATGGGGTCGGCGGGGTCGGGGTCGAGGTGTTTGCTCGCGACGAACTTCGCGAAACCGTACTGCGCCACCGCCTCGAGCAGTCCGTCCTTGTCGCCGAACAGCCGGTAGATGGCCGGGGGTTGCACGCCCGCCGCGTCGGCGACCGCACGCGTGGTGACCGCGTCCCGGCCGCCGCGCTCCAGCAGGTCGGCGGCGGCTTCGATGACGCGCTGCCGGTGCTGTTCGCGCGTCGTCGCGGTGCCGTCGGGTTCCGCGGTGCCGTTCCGGCGAGCAGAGGGCGAGGTCATGGATCAACGATAACGGTTGATAGTTTCCGTTGGAATCAGGAAGAGTGCATGATCGCTCGGTGGTCCCGTATCGCCACAGACTGGCACCGGCTAGGCGCGCGGTCGGCTGCCGCGCAACCGAATGCCGCTGAAGCCAAGGGAACTCGACGTCACGGCAGTCCAGAAATCCCCCAGGGCCGGCAGTACGCGCAGCTGAATTCCGGCTTGCTCATGCAGACCGAGGAGATCCCCGACCGCTTGAGGTGGCCCCAGCGGGTCGACGGGCACCGTCGCGACATGGGCGTGCGGCACCGGACTGCCGAACGGCCGGAACGCTGACGCGGGCAGGCGGTAGGCAAACAGCTCGACGGTACGCATCGCGTCCAGCCAGCGATACTCGATGGCGTGCACGCGATCTCCGCTTCCCGCGCCGAGGATTCTGTCGCGATCAGCGGAGGTCGAGGTCGGCACGACCCATGCCATCGCGCGAGGACAGTTGCGCGGAAACCAGTAGTCGGGCGCTCGTAGACGGTCCACCGCCCACACGTAGGCACCGGCCTGCCGGGCGGTCGGCGCGACGTGGGGAACGAATCGTGTGATCGTGGGATCTTCGGAGAAATGCAGAACTTCACCCGGCGCGGGGTACATGCCGCCATTGCTACCACGTCGGTCAGCCGGGCTCAACGAATTTCAGCCCGTCTGCCGCAGCCCTTCGAATCATCTTCTGCCGCATGGGCGGTCGTTCGAGACCGTGGCGCCGGTCAGAGCGCTGCGATAAGTCGATCTACTTCTGCTCTGCCGTCGACCGGTGGCGAGCGGTGAACGTCCAGCACGCGGTGCCGAGCGAGGGCCAGAGTTCGAGTAGCTCGAACTGCTCCTCGGGCGACGTGTCAGCGGGGGTTGCTCCGGCGGGCGCGGTCGTGAATCAGCGATACCGTTTGACTGATTCCGGTGGAAGTATCATTGTTAACGTATAAATGTTTCCATTGGAACCAGGAGAAGTGCATGATCATCGTGACCGGAGCAACCGGGCAGCTGGGAAGGCAGATTGTCGAGCGCCTGCTGACACGCGTGCCCGCCGACCGAGTGGGTGTGAGCGTCCGCGATCCGCGCAAAGCCCAGTATCTGGCCGAGCGGGGGATACGAGTGCGACAGGGCAGTTTCACCGATCCGGACGGCCTCGCCCACGCCTTCGAGAATGCGGAGCAGGTGCTGGTCGTCTCGGTCGACAAGCTCGGTTCCGAGGCTGTTCATCAGCATCGAGCAGCAGTGGCGGGAGCGGTCGCGGCGGGCGCCCGGCGCATCCTCTACACCAGCCATATGGGTGCCGCGGCAGCTTCGCGATTCGAGGCCTGCCGCGATCACGCCGCGGACGAGCGGATGCTGCAAGCCTGCGGCGTGCCGTTCACCGCGCTCCGCAACGGGTTCTACGCCGCGAGCGCGGTGCGGCTTCTCGGACAGGCCGCCGAGACCGGGCGGCTGGTGTTGCCCGAGGACGGTCCGGTGAGCTGGACCGCACACGCCGACCTCGCCGACGCGGCTGCGGCGATCCTGGCCGGCGACGCTCGATTCGACGGTCCCACACCGCCATTGACGGCCGCGCGGGCCATCGACTTCGAGGAGATCGCCGCGCTGGCGTCCGAGCTGACGGGCCGAACCATCAAGCGCGTCACCGTATCCGACGCGGAATTCCGGCAGCAGCTGCTGAGTGACGGTGTTCCGGCGGCGCAGGCGGACATGATGGTGGACATCTTCGCCGCGGGTCGAGCCGGTGAATTCGCCACGGTCGACCCGACATTGGCACGGTTGATCAATCGTGAGCCGACCGAATTCGCGGCGGTTCTGCGTGCGGCGTTGTCGGCTTCTCCTGGCAGTGCGGGACCGGCGTACCAGTGACGTGCACTAAGCTTCAGCCGGTTGACCCGAACCTCTGGATGCGTTGCGCAGCAACATGATTCCCAGCACCGCGAGCCAGATCGTCACCGCGCTGATGAACGGGAGCAAGAATTCGAATCCGGCTCCCGGTAGTCGCAGGAACAGCGCCGACCCACCGGCGAACCAACCGAATGAGAGCACGATCCCGAACCAGCACAGCGTGGGGGAGAACTGGCGGCTGAGCAGCAGAGCCACTGCGTAACCGGTGAACGCCGAACCGATGAGGACATGGGCGAGCATGGTCGTCCCGCCGACGAGCCCCTCGACGACCTGGTAAGCGGCCTGCGCTTGCGCCGCCGTGCGGTCGCCGTCGGCCCACTGCCGCGCCAGCACTCCGGTCGTGACTCCATCGTGGGCGTAATCGACCGAGAACACCGCGACACCGACGAACAGGATCGGGTCGACCATCCGCGCGAGCGCACGGGCGGAGGGATCGGCCAGCGCTCGGCCGGCCGTCGACAACGCGACCGCCCAGCAGATCATGCCGATGATGCCGAGGTATGCGGCGAGAAACCACGGGCGACCCTCGACGTAGGACAGGACGTCGAGGGCATCGCCGCGGGGGATGTCCTGCCGCCACTGGATCACCCCGGCGACGATCGTGCAGAGACTGCCCAGCACGGCGAGCGCGCCCGCTGCCTTGCCACGCAACGCCCGGGGGCTGCCGATGATCTGCTCGGACATGATTTTCGGCCCGCCCTCCGAAAGTCGCGATGGAGTTTTCAGCGTAGGTAGCCATGACCGGTCGCGGGATCCGGGAAGCCCCTGATATCGATCGAGGTCAGCCCGGATATACGCGGTTCCCGCGAACGGATCCGCCCTCAGCGCGCTCAGTCCGGAGGTTCCTGTGCTCCGTCGGTCTCGGTCAACTCGGGTGCGATCTCCCGCGTCGCCATCCCCCCGTCGCGCCCCTCATCGGTGGGACCCGGCCGTCCGCCCTTCGGCTCGTCCGTCTCGTTGTGGTCGACCTCGTTCGCGCGATGCATGAGCAACCTCCTCTAGTAGGTCGACTCGCAATACCCCCGCCGGCACGTTTCGATCACACGAGACGATGCGTTCTCGGCGACTTTCGGGTGAGGTTGTCGGTGGGGCTCGAGTCCGCTGGTCAGCGGTCCTGGCAGACAGCGCGCAGCACCAGGTTGATCGGCGGGATGACGATGTTGTCCGTTGTCGTAGACCGAAGCCGCGAAACCGGCGAGACCTCCCGGACGTTCGAGAACCTCACCCGCGCCGCGTGGTTCGCGCGCCTGCTGTGCTTCCCGCCCGGCCGAGGCGCCGGTTGGGCGGGCGCGTCGTTCGAGGCGCTGCTCCGGCCTGTCATCAGGTCGGGGCGCTCTTGGCGTGTCAGCCCGCGTCGTAATCGCCATACTGCCGCGGGACAGGCGCGGCGGCCGCGAGTTCGCGCACGGCCTGCTGTAATGAGACCGCCGCAGCGTGCTCGGCACCGAGCAGCGCGACGGTTTCCTCGTAGATCGGTTGGATCTTGTCGCGCAGCTCCCGCGACTTGCTCACGTCGATAGGCTCCGGCACCGGTTGTCCTTTCATCGGCTCGGGCATTGGCTGGTCGGCACGTCGCGCGTGGTCGAGGAGTCGCTGAACACGAACGGGTTTCCTTGCAGCTTGCCAGCGACGCTCATACTGACACGCCAGGTTCCCGCGTAACAGGCTGCCTTCACCTCGTACGACCGGGAGTTCGGCGGCCCCGGCGGGATCCCCGCATCGGTGATGTAGGCGGCGTTCATCCATTTACCCCCTTGGTTGTACTCCAGTGCCAGAGTCAGAATGTGCTCGATGGGCGGCACGTCGCACTGGGCGAAGCCATTACCGATGATCTGCGGTGGGTACACCGACGGCCGACTGTGGGTGAACTCGAACCCGCAAGACTTGGCGGGAACGAACTCCGAATGTGCACCGGCGGTCGCCGCTCCGCCAAGCGGGGCGCAGCATAGTAGTCCAGCGAAAAGAATTGCGTTACAACGATATAACATGGGAGACCCCATCTTTCCTTAGTCTGGGCGACCTTGTGCGCCCAGTACTTCTGCGCAGGTCTGCGAAGAGGCTGCAGCAGCTTCAGGTTCCCGACCTTGCAGCGCACTTCGCTTTCCACTTCGTGATGCCGACGCGCAGCTTTTCGACCCTGGCCGGTCCTAGGTTCTCGAATTCGCACAGCTGCGCGTCGGTCATATCCGACAACGTCGCCATCGTGTGAATCCCATAGCGGCGCAACGTGTTCTTGGTGACTTCGGGTATCCGGTCGAATTCATCTCGCGGCGCTTCGCCGGTCGCCGAGGCCAGCATGTCGGTTCCGTGCACCACGTTGAAGATCAGCCGCTCCGTGCTGGGCTGGAGGTCCCAGCCGTATCGCTCACGCTGATAGGTTCGACGTCGATTACGGGTCCGTCCGGCTCCGGCTCGCACACCCAGCCGTCCTCATCGAGAACATCGACCGTTCCGTCTGCGCGATGCATCTGCGGTCGGCTGTCTGCGGGTGCGTTCCACAACCTGTCAACGGTGTCCTTGTGATAGTCGGCGAGCAGGTGCCGCACCGACGGCGCGATCTCGGTCGAGCGGCGCAGAGCGATCCCACCGAGACCGGCGTTGATATCGAGGAAGGAGCCGAGGCACACCGCGAATGCGTCATGCATCCCGCGGTCGCGTTCGTTGCGGCGGCGGGCCATGGGTTACCGCCGGAGCAGGGATACACAGGACCGGATCATGTTCACTACCGCAAGGCCCGAGGGCTGGAAGTCGTCGATCGGTTCGAGTACCCACTCCCGGTAGCTGAGGGGTTGAGCGAACGGTGAGGGCAACGGGACCTCGCTACCGATCGGAACCACAGATACGTTGTCCCGGTTCAACTCTGCGAAAAGCGGGATGTCGTACGGAATGTCGGGGCGCACGAGGAGCGTCCACCGTTTCGAGCGTGGATGCGAAACGATCGGCCCTGCTTGGCCGTAGGGCTGGGCCAGCATTCGCGCTTTGACCAATGCGCCGATGTGCGCGGGCATCATGACCGCGCCGACGCTGCCGACCGTGAACTCGAGTCGCGCGAACTCCGGCCGTATCCGGGTAGACAACCCGCACGTGACCTCATGGAACCGGCGTTTCGATTCCAACGCCGCCGCACGCTTTTCCGTTGGTATCTCGGTGTTCGGCATGGCGGGTCACTCGATCCCGGCGGGCGGTTGCGGCTGGTCGGAATCTGGTTCCACCATGCGAGCTTTCAGCACGGCGACGCCGTCCTCGGGCGGCAGCTCGGCAAGCGTCTGCCGTGTTGCGCCAGTGATCCAGCCCGCCTCTTCCATCTCCGACAGCAGGGCAGCGACCTCTTCGACCGTCGGCGTGTTCGCTTCGTAGTACAGGATCTTCCCGGTGACCCCGTCCGTCTTCTCTGGTGGCGGTGGCCCGGCCGCGGAGAACTCGGCTACCTGCTCAGGTGTGCCGTGGTGCTCGAGGTAGTACCGCTGCGCGTAGTAGCTCTGCTGTGGCGTCACCTTCAACGGTGAACGCAATTCGTCGTCCGAACCCATCGCCTGCGCCTCCTGGTCGCTCGTCGGTGCGAAGCACCCGACGCCGGGGCGGCACACACACCTACCTTGCGGTTCAACACGAGTGGTGTGCGGAAGAGGAAGCGCCTTCCAACCGGCGTCGGGACCTACATCGAGAGTCGCGGACCAGCGAGTTCGATCCCAGACAAAGAACCGCACGGAAGCGATACGCTTCCGAAAGAGTGCGTTGTGAGCACGAACAGGGGCGGCGATGATCGTCAATAGATGGACAGGCATCGAGGTCGCGGCGCTGCGTGAGTGCGCATTGCGGCTGACAAAAGCGCGGTTCGGTGAAGATCTGGGGTACAGCGAGCCCACCGTGCGGAAGTGGGAAAAGGCGACACCGGATCGCCCCGTCCGCGGCGAATCCGCGCAGGCGTTGGACACCGCACTTGCACGGCTGACCGACGAGCAGCGTGCCCGCTTCCGTGCTGCAATGGATGGCGGGCCGCACCGCACGCTCGCGGTGCTCGAGCAGTCGATTGTGCTGGAGGACGAGGTGAAGCGGCGAGATTTCGGGATCGCGATCGGTGCCGCCCTCGCCGGGTCGGCTTCACCGCTGAGCCGCATCGGCATCGGTGACGCTAGGCGGCTTATGGAGCGCGTCTCCGACTTGAACAGTCGTGACCAGGTAGTCGGAGGGGTCTCTCTCGTGCGCGAGGCAGTCGACAGGCTAGACCTGGCGAAAGACCTTCTTGAAACCTGCACGTTCGATGAGTCTGCGGGCAAGCTTTTCATGAGCGCTGCGGGAAACCTTGCGGCACTGGCAGGGTGGCTTGCCTACGATGCCGATATGCACTCGCTCGCGTTGCGTTGCTACGCCGACGCGTTCTCCTTGGCGAACCAAGCTGGCGACGACGAACTGACCGTGCACGTCTGTCTCAACGCTGCGCACCAATCGATCTGGCTGAGCCGGGTCGGCAACGGAAATCCACACAGGGCGCTAGGCCACGTTGCCCGCGCCCAAGACCTCACCCGAGGCCATCCGCCGGGCCGGATTCACGCCTTGATCGCGACGCGCCAAGCGCAGGCGTATGGCGTTCTCGGCGATCGAACTGGATTCGGCCGGGCAGTCGCAACCGCCTGGCGTGAACTCGATTTCGCTCTTGAACATGAACCTGCCGACCAGTGCCCCGAGTGGCTTACCTTCATGTCGCCCACAGAGGTTCGGTTCCATGAGATTCGCGGATTCGGCGATCTCGGGTCGTTCACCCAAGCGGCCGACCTCTCGGCCGGACTCGCCCTAGCCCAAGCTGGCGCTCGTAACGCCGCAGTTTACCGAGCAGGCTGGGCGGCAGCTCTTGCCAACATCGGCGACATCAACGGCGCGGTAGACCAGGGGCTGACTGTCCTAGCTGACCTTGAAGATTCGGTGTCTTCTACACGCACATTGCGAGTGCTGGAACCAGTTCGGAAAGCCTTCCCTGTTGACTCGTCCAGTGAATTTCCCGAACGATTCGACATGCTGACGCGACAGGCGGCGACGACGTGACCACCGAGCAACCAGCCTCGACCCTGCCGGGTCTCGAGTTTCAGCGGTACTCGGCCGAGCAGGCACGAGGTATCCGGCCCAAGGTTGAAGCCATTTTTCGAGGGGCCTATGTTGACGCCATCGAATCAGGCGAGGACTTCGAAGCGCCAGAGGCGTTCATGCAGCGGTTCGACGCGTACACCGATCCCGGCCGCCAACCTGGATTCGAGTTGGCCGTCGCTCTGATCGACGGCGAACCAGGTGGTCAAGCGTGGGGTTGGCCTCTGCACGAGGGAACCGCTTGGTGGACCGGACTACAGCTCGCTGAGGGCGACCTCGCGGAGTTCACCGTAGAGGACGGACACAGGACGTTCGCGCTCAGCGAGATCATGGTCCGCTCTGAGCTGACCGGCCGAGGGATCGCCCACGCTCTCCACGACGAACTACTCGCGGGCCGTCCTGAGAGCCGCGCTACCCTGCTGGTTCAGCCAGACAACGAGCGTGCATACACCACCTACCGTAAATGGGGCTGGTATCGAGTAGGGACGCTGCGCCCGAGCTGGCCGGCCGCACCGAACTTCGATGTTCTAATCCACGACCTCGTGCCCGCCTCACCGTCCAGGCTCGGACAGTCGTCCCAGTAGGTGCCCCGCATCCACTCGTGCCCCCGTCGCGCCCCTCATCGGTGGGGCCCGGTCGTCCGCCCTTCGGCTCGTCCGTCTCGTTGTCGTCGACCTCGTTCGCGCGATGCATGAGCAACCTCCTCTAGTAGGTCGACTCGCAATACCCCCGCCGGCGCCTTTCGATTACCAGGCGCGGCGAACATCAGCCGGCGATGTCGGTGGGTCTCGGGTCCGGGCCGGAGTCGGAATTGTTCGCCATCACGGCTTTGCGTTGCTCCAGGAGTCGGCGCAGGGCCCCGTACAGAGCAGGTGGGTCTGCGTAGGCCTCCTGGACTTGGACCAGGCGGGCTTCTGCTTCCAGTGCGCGCCAGCCGCGTTTGCGGTTCGAGTTCGCGGCGGCGCGGACGTCACTGCGCAGAAAGCCCGCACCGGCCGAGAGCCCGGCGGAAATCAGCGCGAGCAGCGCGGCGGGTACGCGAAGATCGGCAGAGGCCAGCCCGGTGGCTCCGGAGATGGCCGCGAGCACCGCGGCGGGGAACCCGAGCACGATATGAGTGGTGTTCCAGAATCGTGCCCAGTCGCGGGCTTGCCTGCCTTGCCGGGCTGCCTCATCGACCAACTGGTCGACTTGGTCCCGCATCGCGGTCATCTGCTCGGTTGTCGCCTGCGCGCGCTGTGCTGGTTCCGGAGCGTCCCCCGTCATGCTCGAATGGTCCACCATTGCGGTTGGTTTGGTGGCGCAATCGCTGATGGCCGAGCAGGGGGGCTTGCGGGCGGGATCGGACGGCCCCAGCCCGGGCTGCTGCCTGGCAAAGCGTTCGCGGGGGCCAGTGTGACCGCGGCCGCCGTGGCGCACGGGCTCACCTGACGGACCAGGGCGGTCACCTGCGATCGCGTCCGGAACCCGAGGGTAGGCGACACGCCCGGACGTCCTGAGAGAGAATACGGGCGTGAGTGACGTAATCAGGAAAATGTTCAGAGCTCGATCCGCGGTGCCGACGGGTGTCGTCGCGCCCACAGGCTGCTAGGACGATGTCGGACCGGGACGAGCCGGAGCGGGGATCCCCGCCGGGACCCGGCGAAGACAGGCTCGATGCGGTGGAACGGGTACGCCGGAAGCTGGAAGGCCTACGGGCGGCCGAGACCGATCAGCCCGACGCGAGCGACGGCGAGTCGAAGCTCATCCGGCTGCCCCACCGCCCGCGACGAATGAAGCACGACGCGGGGGAACCCGCGCGCAAACCGTGGCAGGCGCCGGGCACCGTCTTCGACCCCGCCCCGACCAGACCTGTCATGCGATCGGAACTGCAGCGCGAAACCGGGGAATGGCCGCTCGACGCCGGCCCAGTCGAGGACGGCGCAGGCGAGCACGAGGCAAGTGTCGTCGATCTCGCCGCCCAGCGACGAAAACGGGATGCCCCGGCCGCCGGGATCCGGCGCGTGGCCAAGCCGCGCAGAGTCGATCCCGAACAGCCCTGAGGGGCTGGTTCACCACGCCGAGCCGCTCATTGTGCGGTGCTTTGCCGCAGGGCCTGCCCTGCCCGGGCACGCTCCAGCAAAGACGCTGCCAATTCCGGGTTGTCGGCGAGTCCGTCGGTGACCCACTCCCGCACGAACGGATCGAAGAATTCGTGCGGTGCTTGCTGCCAGTCGAGCCTGCCCAGTGGCGGCTCGGGGTCGTACTCCATCGCGTACTGTGTCAGCCTGGCGATATCGGTACCGCCGAGCCGCTCGACCAAATGCAGGCCCATGTCGATGCCGGCGGATTGGCCTGCGGCGGTGACGAATCGGCCGTCTTCCACCCAGCGTGCCCGCACCGGGTGCACGCCGAGCTCGGCCAGCAGATCGAAGGCCGTCCAGTGCGTGGTGGCCTTGCGTCCGTCGAGCAGACCTGCCGCGGCGAGCAGCAGTGATCCCGAGCACACCGAGGCGACGATCTGCGCGTGCTCGGCGGCGGAGCGGACATAGTCGGTCAGGACGCGATCGGACATCGCGCGAAACAGCGGTGTCGAAGCGCCGGGCACCACGAGCACGTCAGGCGCAGGCACCTCGGCGAAAGTATGGCTCGGCGTGAGACGTAAAGGGCCGCCGTCAGTTTCGTACGCGATCAATTGCTCGCCCACGGCCACCGTGCGCCATCCTGGCAGCACATGGCCGAGGAAGCCGAGCGGTTGCATCGGCCCGATCAGATCCAGCGGGTCGACGCCCGGAAACAGCACGCACGCAATGGTCTTCGTTTCGTCGGTCATGTGCTCCAGGATCGCGCGAGCCACGGGGCGGTGCGGGGGCGTTGTCCGAAATCCTGCGAACCATGTCCATCGGCCGGTCAGCGTAGGGTCGGCGGTATGCGCAACGTTGTCGTCGTCGGCTATCCCGACGCGGCTCTGCTTGAAATCGCCTGCACCACAGAGGTGTTCGATTTCGCCAACCGTGCCGTCGAGCGGCCGTCCTATCGGGTGGGCCTCGCCGGGGTCGAGGAAGGGCCGATGCGATGCAGTTCCGGGCTGAGCCTGCTCGCGGCACAGCGAATCGATCGGCTCGATGGTCCGCTCGACACCCTGATCGTCGCGGGTGGGCCGGGCAGCCGATGGGTGACCACGCACGGGCCGACGCTCACCCATATCCGCAGACTGGCCGCCTCGAGCAGGCGGATCGTCTCGATCTGCTCCGGGGCGTTCGTGCTCGCCGCCGCAGGACTGCTCGACGGCAAACGGGCGACCACACACTGGGAATACGCGGCCGATCTGGCACGAATGTATCCGCTGGTAACCGTCGATCCGGCGCCATTGTTCATCAAGGACGGCGCGGTCTACACCGCGGCCGGGGTGACCAGTGCACTCGATGTGACACTCGCATTGATCGAGGAAGACCACGGCCCGACCCTGGCCCGCGATATCGCGAAGAGCCTGGTCGTCTACCTACAGCGCCCGGGCAATCAGGCGCAGATCAGCATGTACGTCGCCGCGTCGCCACCCAACCATCGGGTGGTGGGTGATCTGGTCGGCCACATCACCGGCCACATCGACGCCGACCTGAGCGCTCCCACCCTGGCAGACCGGGTCGGCCTGAGCGCCCGCCAGCTCACCCGCTTGTTCGACACCCACCTCGGCACGACTCCCAGCCGTTACGTGCGTGCGATGCGCACCAAAGCCGCCGCCGAACTGCTGGCCGGCACCGACCTCCCGCTCACCGCGGTGGCCCGCCGTTGCGGTTTCGGCTCCACCGAAACTCTCCGCCAAGCGTTCCTCGACCACTTTGCGACTCCGCCTTCGGCCTATCGCCGCACCAGCCGCCGCAACGAGCGAGGCTGAGCCCGCATCGACGTCTGCGGACGTGATGCTCGGCACGTAATGCGGGCCGACGCCACTGCGGCCGGGCGTCAGCTGCTCAGATCGGTGCGGGTGCCTTGCCCGGGTCGCTCCGCTATCCATTCCACGATCTCCGCCTCGTCCCACACCGGAGTCCGGCCGATGTGCCGCACCGGAGCGGGGGCATAGCCCCGGTGTGCGTATGAACGGAAGGTACCTGGTCCGATCCGCCGCCCTGTCGTCTCGAACAGGATGTCGACGCACTGCTGTGCGGTGATCTCAGCCATGCGCCAAACCTACCGGGACGCTACGACCAGCACGGCTGGATCGCGGTCGTGCACGGGAACGACTGACCGCAAAGAGATTTGGCGTTCACCACAGGATCGGTGGTGTTGAGACGTCCAGGCTTGCAACATGATTCGACGTGAACTAGGTTGACGGCTGGGAAGGGGGAGCTGATTCGCGCCGGGACGGGCACCGCCGACCTCACCACGTGTGGTTCATCCAGGAGTCGAAGCTGCTATGTCCGAACGAAATAAGGCGATGTACCTCAGCCGCGGCCAGGTCGCCGAACGACTGGGCGTACAGCAGGGCGCACTCAGCAACTACAAACTCCCCGAGCCCGACGCGATCATCGGCCCGCTGAACGCCGACGGCACCGTGCCCCGCGGCACCACCCGCGGCTGGCTCCCCGAGACCATCGACGAATGGCATGCCCGCCGCCCAGGCCACGGCGGCCGACCACGTAAGCACACGTCATGAGTAAACCGGCTATGGATACCGACAGCGCGGAACAGCCCATCGCCGTCGCTCGGGCGAACCTGTCCGAGCTGATCAACAACGTTAGGCTCTTGCGCCGCAGCTACTTCCTGACGAGCCGGGACAAGCGACAGGCGGCGGTCGTTCCGGTCGAGCTGGGCGAACTCATCCTCCAGGTGGGCGGCGCCGACGCCGCGGCTCGGATACTCACGGCCCATCTGGAAACCGGCTAGCGAGAACCGCATTCATGGCCGAGGGGTGTCATCGTGGGCGACGGGCGGACTCGGCGCGGTGTGCGGCCTCGGTTGCTTCGGGGTGGTGGCCCAGGTTGCGGTGCATGCGGGCGAGGTTGTCGAGGGCGGTGGCGAGGTGGTCGGCGTGGACGGAAGGGTGGGCGGCGGCTAGTCGTTCGAAGATGTCGACGGCGCGCTGCGCCGGGCCCAAAGCTTCGGTGAGACGGCCGAGTACGGCCAACCGGGCACCGAGGGTGTGCAGTGCGAAGCCGAGTGATTGGGTGTAGGCGGCCGGTTGGACGGCGGCCAGTTCTTCGAGCAGGGCGGTGGCGCGCTGTGCCGCCGCCAGCGCCTCGTTGTGCATGTCGTTGGCGGACAGCTTGTTGCTGAAGTTCGTCAAGGCGCGGGCCAGGTCGCCGGACGGGCCTGGCCGTGCCGCGGCGAGCTTTTCGAAGCAGGCCACCGAGCGCTGTGCGGGACCGACCGCTTCTGCGTGAAATCCGCTGTGGTCGAGGCGATTCGCGAGCGTCTCCAACGCTCTGGCCATGATGTCGAGCTGGTTGTCGTCGGTGCCGGGCGATCGTTCGAGCAGTGCGACGGCGCGCTGTGCGCAGGCGATCGCCTCGGTGTTGTCCACCGCGCCCAGCAGAATGGCCAGGTTGTTCAGCGAATAGCTCAGGTCGACCACGCCGGTCGGGTTCGCTCTGGCGAGTTCGTCGCGGATCTGCACGACCTGGCGGGCGGCGCGTAGCGCTTCGTCGACCCGCCCGCTGCTGTCGAGCGGCGCGATGAGATTGTGCAACGCCAACGCGAACTGGTGGCGATAGGTCGAAGGGTCTTCGGCGGCAAGGCTTTCGAACACTTCGACCGCACGTCGTGCCGGTGCCAGTGCGGTGTCGGGATCGCCGTTCTCCTCCAGCCGCAACCCCAATCGCATCGACGCCAAGGCGTACTCGGCGCGGTAGCGTTGCGGCTCCTCGGCTGCCAGCTGTGCGTAGAGGGCGACACAGCGCTGATTCTCCAGCACCGATTCCGCGAGCGAGCCGGACATGTCGAGCGCCGCGGCCAGTTGATCGAGTGCCTTCGCGTGGGCGGAGCGGAACACCGGGTTGTCGGCGGCGAGCTGTCCGGCGACGGCGACCCAGTTGCGCGCCGGTTCGATCGCGTCATCGGGACGGGCCAACCCGATCAACACCGTGACCAGCTGGTCGAGCGCATTGAGGCGGGCGACCCGGGAGCCGACCTGCCCGTCACCGAGCTGATCGGTGAGTTGCGCTGTTCGGTAGGCGATCTCGATCGCTTGATCGATGTGCCCGATCCGCGCCAGCAGGCCGCGCAACGACACCATCGTCACCACGAGATCCTGCAGATGGGTGTCGGGATCCCGCGCCGCAAGGTGCTCGCGCAGTTGCGCGCTGCGCTGCACCGGCGCCAGCGCCTCGGTCTCGCGACCGACGTCGACGAGCCGATACGAGAGGTTCGACAGTGCGGTCGCGAGCGGTCCGAGATAGCGGTCCGGGTCCGTGGCGGCGCGGCGCTCCAGGATTTCGGCCGAGTGCCGGGTGTGTTCGAGCGCGGTGTCGAAGCGGTCGAGTTCGAAGAGATAGACACCCAGATTGCACAGTTCGATCGCCCACGAGCCCTCGAACTCGCCCGGTTGGTCGGCGGCCAGCTTCGCCAGCACCGCCACGGCACGTTCGGAAGTCAGGGCGGCTTCGACGGTGTCGTCCTCGGCGTCGAGCCGCCTGGTGAGCTCGATCAGCGCAGCGGCCAAGTCAGGCAGCAGTTCTGGGTTGGTGGCCGCGCTCCGTTGCAGTTCATCCACCGTGCGTCGCAGGTCGGGCAGGGTGGCGGCCGACGGGGTATGCGCCGGGCCACGCCGGTCGGTGGTGTCGGCGGTGAACCCCAAATCGGCTGCGGCTGCGGCTATCCCACCCCGATAGCCCTGCCCGACGGCGCGGATCCGCCACCGCTGCTGACGGAGGTAGATCTCGCAGGCGATCGTCGCCCGGTCTCCGGCGGCCGCGGGCATCGAGAACTCGGCCAGCGGCTGACCCGAGCCGTCGACCGCGACGAGTTCCACTGGCGGCACGGTGTCGTGGTCGCTGAGGAGCACCACCACACGCACCACGCTGTCCAGTTCTGCGAGGTCGAACTCGATATCGCTGTCCGACAAGCGTATTCCCGCAACCTTGTCGCCGGCGGACAGTACGTCGACCGCAGCGCCCGCATCCGCCGGGAACACGACCGCGCGCACGTCGAGCGAAACCTCACCCTGATCTGCCCGCAGTCGAACCGTGAAAGCGGTTGTCGGCAGCGGCATATTCTGTCCTCGAGTGAGCTGCACAGCCCCACCTTCCCTCGACCCCTGCCCGCGTCCGGCCGTCCCCTGATTCTCGTGCCCACGCCTCGCCCCCAACAGTCGTTCACTCAGCCGACAGAGCGCGTAAAAGGGGCCGGGGCCGGGGCTTTCCCGGATCGGACAAGATCAGATGGTGGTGCCGGCCGACTCAGGGGCGGGGCGCGAGGGGATTCCAGCGTCGCGCCAGCTCATCGAGTCGATCGCGGATGCGGCCGATTCGTTTGGCGGGCGGCGTGCGTAGCGAGAACTGGGAAACCGAAAGGAGATCGGGGAGGGTCTGGGCCGGTTCGGGGACGTGCTGGTACTGCAGGATGCCACCGAGTTCCGGGCCGTAGCCCAGATCGACGGTGATCTGGTCGGTCCGGTATTCGATGCGATCGGCGACCGGCCGCACTGCGAGCGCCGCCACCTCGGGCAGCAGGCGCAGCAGCAATGCCGGTGCGAGACCGACGATCACGGTGGCGGCCGCGACGGCAGGACAGGCGACGAGGACGCGGCTGAACACCGTCCAGCCGGCGGAGAAGACGCGGGCGCCGCGCGGGGGCATCGGTTGGGCGATCGCCTCGCCGATCGCGCTGAGGCCGACGCCGGACGTCAACGCCCGTTCGAACCAGACGACGGGCAGGTTGTAGTGCCGAAAGATCAGTTGCCAGAACGTCAATCGCCCCTGGACACGTTGTGCGAGCTGATGCACGAGCACCGCCTCGAGTTCCGCGGGCTGGAGCCGCTGCACGGATTCGGGGGGCACGGTGATCATCCGGTCGGGCACCATGAACTGCCGGTCCGCGTCCTTGATCCACATCGTGTAAGCCGCGGCGGGCACACCTACTTTGTGTGCGGCGTTCGCCCAGGCGGGTGTCAGCCGGCGTTGTTCCTCGTCGGTGGGCGGCCGCAGCCCGAAGATCCGCAACAGCCAGCGCTGGTCGGGGACCAGGAACCGTGCCGCACTCCAGACCGCGCACACCATGAACCACGCGGCGGCGAGCGCGCCGGGAAAGCCGACGCCGACCGCGCGGCCGAGTCCGTAGAGCAGCACGGTCAGCACCGCGGCGGACGGTAACGCAGAAAGCAGCAGCTCGGTCGCACCGCGCACGCGATCCGCGGGCGAGCGTCTGGCTACCGCAGCTCCGCCGGGGTAATTCGCCTTGGCGATCACTTCGGAGGTCATGTCCGACGGTAACAGCGGGTTCCGGCCATGCCCTGAACCTGCGGTGATCGTAGGATGACCGGTTGCCGACCGCGTCCTCTGGATCGGCGAGGACGACCACGGCCCCTCGCCACAGTCCGGCGTTGCTATACGGTCACGTATACAGCGGAGAAGTCGAGTGAGGAGTTGCGAGGTGGCCGTGGCCCGCACGCCACGCCAGGCGTGGATCGAGCAGGGATTGCAGACGCTGGCCGCGCACGGTGTGGCCGCGGTGCGCATCGAGGTGCTGGCCAAGGCACTCGGCGTGACCAAGGGCGGCTTCTACGGTTACTTCGCCGACCGCAACGCACTGCTGGAAGAGATGCTGGACACCTGGGAACGGGAGAGCATCGATGACGTGCTCGCCCGGGTCGAGGACGAGGACGATCCGCGCGTCAAGATCGTGCTGGCCGGGCAGTTGACGTTGTCCAGGGAGCGACTGCTGGCCATCGACCTGGCGATTCGCGATTGGGCTCGCCGCGATGACGCGGTCGCCGAACGCCTGCGCCGGGTGGACAACCGGCGGATGGCCTTGCTGCGCAGCACGATCGGCACCTTCTGCGACGATCCGGACGAGATCGAGGCCCGCAGCCTGCTCGCCTTCTGCGCGGCCATCGGAAACCAGTTCCTCGTCGCCGACCACAACGGTCGCACCCGCGACGAAGTGCTGGCCCGCGCTTCGGCCATCATTCTCGACCGCCCACCGGACCGGCCGTCGCCCGGATCGTGACGACGGCCGATGCGCGGCTCATTCTTCGAGCGTCAATCCGGTGTGCTGGGCGACGAAGGCGAGCAGGCAGATGAGCGCGCGGTCGGAGGACGGCCCGCCGCCCGCGTGGCCTTTGCCGACGATCACGTCGAGCAGCACCGGGCCGCCGGTCTCGCGTTGCAGCGCGGCGACCATCTTGCACGAGTGCACCGGCGGCACCCGGGTGTCGCTGTCACCGGTGGTGAACAGCGCAGGCGGCCAGCGACGCGGTGACTCGCCGGTGTGCGCGGTGACGTTGTAGTACGGCGAGTAGCGCAGCAGTACCGGCAGGGCCGTGGGATCGTCGGCGGAGCCGTACTCCTCCCGCCACGCGCGCCCGAGCCCCCAGCGTTCGTAGCGCACCATGTCCAGCGGAGCGCCCGCGCTGACCACCGCGGCGTAGTCCGTGGGCCGCTGCACCATGGCGCCGACCGCCATCAGCCCGCCGTTGCTGCCGCCGAGCAGTGCGAGGGCCCCGCGCCGCGTCCAGCCTGTTTCGATCAGCCAGTCACCCGCCGCGTGCAGGTCGGCGAACGCGTTGAGCTTGTGCACGCCGGCTCCGTCGCGGTGCCAGCGTCGCCCGCGTTCGCCGCCGCCGCGCACCCCGGCGATGGCCATCACACCGCCGGCCAGCACCCAGGTCAGTCCGTCCGGTTGATAGCCGGGCCGGAACGTGATGCCGAAGCCGCCGTAGCAGCTGAGGATGGTGGGTCTGGGCACCGGTGGACCGGCGGGTGCGAGCACCGTGACGGGCACCTCGGTGTCGTCGGCGGAGCGGTAGGTCGCGCGGGTGACGGTGATGCCGGGCAGTTCGCGTGACACAGGCTCGGTCGGGCACACCTGTCCCGACCGCAGGTCCAGTCGCCAAGCCCCGATCGGCCGGATCCAGTCGGTGTAGCTCAGCACCAGCACGCCGGGTTCGTCGGTGGATTTGATGCCCGCAACCGTTCCGGCGCCGGGCAATTCGGCGTCGAACAACCAGTCGCCGCGCACCGCGTCATGTACCGACAGTTCGGCGTAACCGTCTCTGGTGCGCAGGATCAGGAGCCGGTCCGCGCCATCGGCCGGGGCAAGCGCGAACGCGGCCAGCACCGCGGGCTCCGCGTCCCGGACCAGCACCCGCCATGGACCCCACCCGCCCGACGGCAGGGGTTCGGCGACGAGCAACTGCCCGAATTCGCAAGTGGCGGTGGAGATTGCGAGAATACGGCCCGCCGTATCGAGCACCACCCCGGCGGAGGAGAGTCCACCGAGTTCGAGCGGACGCAACGAAGTCCCTTCGTGCAGATCGGCGATCGAGACCCGCGTGGTCCGGCTGGTGCCCGCACGTCCGGTGACGATGAGCCAGCGGTCGTGCCAGAAGGTGAGATGGTAGCGGCCAACGGGGTTCTCGTCGCCGACGAGGAGTTCGTCGTCGGCGAGTTCGGTGCCCACCCGATGCCGGTACACCCCACTGCCGCAGCCGTTCTCGTGTCGTCGCACATAGAAGTAGCCACTGCCGTCGCCCAGCCACTCCACCGGTGCGTACCGGGTCAGCGGGCAGCTGTGCAGCACCGCGCCGGTGGCGGCGTCGAGCAGGGCGAGCGGAGTCGTGTCCTCGGAGCCGCCGACACTGGCCTGCACGGCGACGAACCGGCCGTCCGGTGACGGCGTCCAGCGCCGCAGGATCGCCCCTTTCCCGAGCACCGCCGCATCGAGCAGCGTGCGCCACTCGCCCTGCGGACCGTCGGCGACCTCCAGCTGCCACGGTCCCGCGGAATGCGCCCGGCCCACCCGGAACCGGCGCGTGCCGCCGGATTTCACCGGCGACGCGGTCGGCCCGGCGACGATGATGTCGCGCAATACTTCTCGCAACCGATCCTGACCGGGCAGCGCGTCGAGGTAGCTGTCGGCCAGTTGCCGTTGAGACGTCACCCAGGCGCGGTTGCCCGGGTCGGCCAGATCCTCCAGCCGCCGGAACGGATCGGGAATCCGATTGCCGTGCAGCTCGTCCCACGTATCGGACGCGGGGATATAGGGGTATTCGGCAGTCATCACGCCACCTTCGCCATCGAATCGGCAACGCTGTCGCGGGCCGCGGGTGCGCGCCCGACGATCAGCAGGAACACAAGGGAAGCAACGAGATCCACGACGACGAACGCCCAGATCCCGGTGCGGGCGCCGAACCGTTCGCCGAGGACGCCGCCCAGCAGCGCGCCGAGCAGGTTCGCCGCCGTGGTCCCGGTGGCCAGCAGCGCGCCGACCCGGGCGAAGTACCCGTCGCCGACACCGTCGCCCATTACCGTCACCAGCGCGATATTGAGTACCGCACCGAAGAACATCGGCACGGCCGCCCCGAGGCAGGCGGCGAGCAACAGCACCGCCGTCGGTCCCGTGGCCATCGGCAACAGCGCGGTGCCTACGGCGCCACCGAGTACCGTGACCGCGAGCACCTGCCGGGCGGGCACGGCCCTGGCGTGCAGGCGCGGGGCCAGCAGCGCACCGGCCGCGGCGCACAGCGTCGCCACCACCGCCGGAATTCCGTACACCGCAACGGGTAACGCGACTTCGTCGAGCAGGAACACCGCCCGCAACGCGGCGGTGCCGCCCGCCGCGGCTCCACCTACCAGCAGGTACATCGCCAATGCTGCCAGCAGGGGGTGACTGCGCAAAGCCGCTACGCCGTCTCGGAATTCGCGGCTGAAACCGCCGCGCGGTGCGGTCTGGCGGCGGTCGGGCGCGTCGATTCTGGTCAGGCAGTAGGCGCTGAACAGATAGGTGAGCGCGTCACCGGCGAACATCGCCGCCGCGCCGATCGTCGTGACCATCGGCCCGGCGACCGAAGCGCCGATCGATCGGGTCAGCATCGTCGTCGACTGCAGTCCGGCACGCGCCCGGCCGAGATCGGTGATCCCGAGCGTGGCCAGGTGGGCGAAGTACAAGCCTTCGATCACCACCCGGGCCAGGCCGAGGACGAACGACAGGGCGGCCAGCCCGGTCACGGTCAGCACGCCCGCGCCCATCGTGGCGGCACAGCACAGCACCGCCGCAGCGGCGACCAGGTCGGCCGCGATGAGCAGCCGGCGTGGTCTGCGCACCCGGTCGAGGAGCACCCCGGCCGCCGGGCCGAGCACCAGCGGCGGGATCATCGCGCTGGTCACGATGAGCGAAACCGCGTGCGGCCCCGCGCCCAAACCGACGACCGCGACCACGGAGACCGCGGTGCCGGTGAGGGTGCTGCCGAACGTCGAGGCCGCCTGCGCGACCCGGTAGCGCCGAAGATCGGCCTCGGGCGAGGCCACGGTAGCTGAGGTACTCATCGTTTCACCCGAAATACGCGTCGTCGCAATAGACGACGGAGAACACACTGATCGGTGCGTCGTCGATCAGATCGTCATCGGTGCTCATGGTCGCCAGCGCGACCATGTTCTGGTTTTCCATGTTTCTTTCCTTCTGGGATACAAGAGATTTCGCCGGGCACGGGTAGCACCCGCGCCCGGCGATCGATCGGACTACAGCACCTCTTCCGAGCCGCCGCCCTGGCCGCCACCGCAGTGGTGCTCGCTGTAGGAACTCATCGGCGCGTCGTCGCCGAGCTCCGGGTCGGACTGCAGCTGGAGCTTCAGTACCTTGGTCATGTTGTTCACCTCCTCTCGATGCGTGGTTCTGGTGTCACTGGTCGTCGTCGGTCGGGCCGCAGTGATGGACGCTCGTGGCGCTGAACGGCGTGTCGTCGCCGATCTCGGCGGGGGCCTGCCACTGCAGCTTCAGCACGTTGGTCATGTTGTTCACCTCCTCCGCGCTGCTGTCGAATCGGCTGCGCGGGGGCTCAGACCACCTCGGCTTCCTGGTTGCAGTGGTGCTCGCTGTACGAGCTGAGCGGCGCGTCGTCGCCGAGTTCGGGGTCGGCGTGCAGCTGGAGCTTCAGCACCTTGGTCATGGCTCACCTCCTCTCGAAATCGCTTCGCGGACGGGCGGTCCGGGGCCGGGCGGGGTGCTCGGCGAGGCAGTGGTCGAGGGTGAAGAGCGGATCGGTGACGCCGCCGGTGGCGTGCTGGAGGGCCAGCAGGATGCCCGCGGAACCGGTGGCCAGATCGGCGCTGAGGCGCTGTCCCAGGCCGCCGAGCCAGCGGACGCCGGTCCCGTCCGCGATCGCGTACTTGAACAGCGCGGTCGCGCGCCGGTCCGCGTCGGGCAGGAAGTTCTCGTCCGGGAATCGGGCCGCCACGTCGGCGTGCACGAGCGCCAAGCCGGCTTGGCCCTGGCACAGCCCGGGTGCCGCGGTGAACCGAATGCCAACGGCTCGAACGCAACTGCGCAGCACCGCGGCGAGTTCCGGGTCGGATCGGTGGCCGAGGTATCGGGCGAGGACGTGGGCGTAGCCCGCGCTGCCGCACGCCAGGTACGGCATGTTGCGCCGGTCGGTGTCCGAGACCCGGAAGCCCAACGCGCCGACCGGAATCGGCTCGGTGTGCCCGAGTTCGGCGCGCAGCAGCCGCAGCCCCCGTTCGAACGGTTCCGGCGCGCCGGTGCACATCGACAGGTAGTAGAGCGCGAGCGCGAGGCCGGGCCTGCCGTGCGCGAGGCCGGACGGATGGTCCGGGCCGAGCGCGTGGCGCAGCGCAGCGCCGTCGGGTACCGCGTCGAGCAGACGTTGCGCCTGCTCGAGGTGGTCGGCGTCGCCGGTGCGGTGGAAGAAGGACAGGTGCGTCATCGCGAGGCCCGCCGCACCGCCGCCCCAGCTCGGCGACTCGGTCGCCAGCCGGTGGCCGTTCGCCGCGGCGAGTAGGGTCAGTGCCGCGTCGCGCTCGCCGAGATCGTCCAGTACCCAGGCGATTCCGGCGTTGCCGTACAGCAGTCCCGGCCCGGTCCGATGCCGATCACGCAGAGCTGTGACGCGCAACCGTTCGATGATCGCGGGATCGATGTCGCGCCCGGCGGCGCGCAAGGCGTGCAGCACGCCGGCGGTGCCGTAGGCCACGCATGCGGTGTTGGTCCGATGGCCCTCCGGCGCAGTGGGATACACCCAGCGCGGGTTGGTGAGTTCGGCCATCCGGGTCAGCGCGTCAGCCGTCCGATCGCGCAACCACCGCACCGTTTCCGCGGGCGCACAACGGACTTCCTCGGGCGAAGGCAGGCGCCGCACCGGGGGCGTGGTTCGCGTATGCGCCACCGCTGCCCATAAATCCGCTGGGGGAGGGCATAATTCGGCCAGATCGGCGTACAGGTGATCCAGCGTCTCAGGGCTGCGCCGCGCGGCTTCGTGCATCGGGAAGACCAGCAGTTGCGCGATCGCGCGCAGGCCGTAGGCGTCGACGTGCAGGGGATCGATCTTCGCCCGGGCCCCCGGCGCGCGGGATTCCGGCGGTTCGTAACCGGGCGTGCCGAGCAGGCCGAGCGGGTGGTCCACGGGCTGGGTGGCCTCGAAGTCGATGAGGCGCACGGTGTCCTGATCATCGACCAGGACGTTGCCCGGAGAGACGTCGACGAAGGCGTAACCGAGGTCGTGCAGCGTGGCCAGCTGGGCCGTGAGCTGCGCGAGCAGGTGCGCGCACCGCCGGTAGTAGGCGGCGAACACGGCCGGGCCGGCCCCGGCGTGGATCAGCGGATTCGTCGCGACCATCCACTTGCTGAGCGTGCGGCCCGGCACGAATTCGGTGACGAGGTAGGTGTGTTCCCATTCGGTGAACAGCTCGACCGGCGCGGGGGCGAGGCCGGGCGCGGCGGCGTGCAGGGCGCGCAGGGTGAGATATTCGCGCTCCAGCCGGGTGCGCGCGTCCTCGTTGCCCGCGTAACCGTTGTGGGCGCGAGCCTCTTTCACGAAGACCGGCGTGCCGTCCTCGCGGCGGGCGCGATACGCGCCGCCGGCGTTGCTCGGCTGCAGCACGGATTCGAAGGTGTAGCCGTGGAAGTGCACGTCCTCGTCGCCGTCCGCGTCGGCCACCGGTCCGAACGGGTCGGCGATGCCCGCGGGGAGCAGGAAGCCGGGGCGGCGCTCGTCGGGCACCTCGGTGCCGTCGAGTGCGAGCATGGTCGGTACCCGCGTGCCGTCGGCTTGCAGGCGATGGCGCGGACGGAACGCGCCGTAGCGGTAGGACACGCACTGCGACGTGCCGAAGCGCCGGTCGGTGAGCACGTACGGCCCTGCGACACCGGACAATTCGCGTTCCAGCCGTTCGAGCAGGACGTAGGCGAGCTGCGGTGTCGGCGGGTAGACCGCGCAGAACTTGCCGCTCTGCACGCGGCTGCCGTGCTTGCCGTGCAGCCAGAGGAAGTACTGCTTGCCGGTGAGATGTTTGAAGGCGACGCCCAGGTCGGCACACGCGGTGCTCACCACGTCCAGCACCTGCTGGGCGGAGCCGAGTGCCGTGGAGACGTGCACCTTCCAGCCCTGCGCCGGCAGTTCGGTCTGCGGGGGAGTCCAGTGCGTCCACACCTCGGACTCGCGCCGGGTCCAGCCGTGCGGCGGCCGGGTCGGGTTGTAGCGCCTGCCCGGGTCGGTACGGTCGAACGGTTCGTAGTAGTCGGGGTGGGCGAACGTGAACGCCGTATCTTGCACCATTGGAGTCACGTCCTCTCGGATTCGGCCTGGTCGGCGGGGGAATCGAACGAGTCAAGAATGGCCGGACGGCACCCTGCGGCGAATCGGCCCGGTGCGGTGTCGTGCGCGTACCGCACCGCGACGAGAAACCTCATCGCGACGTCGTAGCAGGGCGATTCGTGCGACACTGCTGCCCATGACGAGGCGGACCTTGGTCGTGGTGTACGCGGTCGACGCGGCCGGTGCCACGGGGGAAGTCCTCGGCGCGGGCACTTTGATCGAACCGGAATTCGTCCTGGTCGACCCGCCGCTTAACGAGGTGCTCGCGCAGCAGCCACGGGCGGTGCGGGTCGGCGTGTTCGCGGCCGAGGACGGTATCGCCGAGGTCATCGATGTCGCGCGGGTCCGGGTGGTACCCGACGCCGCCGAATTGGTGCTGCTGGAACTCGCCGCGTTCTCGGCCGCGCCGGTGCGTGGCGTGCCGGTGGTGTTGCAGGAAGATCCGCTGGGCTTCCCGCGATTCGTGCAGCCGAGCACCGCCGAGATCGTCGCGGCCGTGCGTGTGGTGCTCGCCGAGGCGCCACCGCCGACGCTGCCCGAGATCCCGGTGGAGGATCCGCTGCGGTTCATCTTCCGGCTATTCGGCGGCTGATCCCACGAATTCGCCCGCCCGGGACCCTATCTCGGCAGGTGAGAGCCGGTAGAACCGCAGACCTGCCGCCCGGATTCGTGGGAAACTGCTGCTCATGACGCGGCAGATATCGGCGAGCCGAGGGGTGTGCGGCGGCCGGTATCGAGCGGTCGCGGACGGTGGCCGCCCGGCCGGGAAAGCCGGTCGGTCGTGACGGAGCCGCCGCACACCAGGATCGCGTCGCGGTGGGGTCGCGCCGTCGACGTCGCGCTGGTATCCGTCACCGGCGCGGTGGATCTGGCGTTCTGGCACGGGGAGCAGCACCTGATCGGTGGCGCGACGTTGCCGCTGTGGGTGATCCCGCTCGCCGTCGCCGGTCTCTGCCTGGCCCTGCTGGCGCGCCGCCGGTTCCCGCTGCGGGTGTGGCTGGTCGCGTGGCTGTACACCGGCGTCAATCTTGTTGTCCCGGTATATTATCCGTTCGCCTTCCTGCTGGTGGCGAGCTATGCGGTGGCCGGCCGGGTACCCGGGGTCACCGCACGGCTGGTGCTCGTCGCGTCCGCCGTGCCGCTCGGACTGTTCAGCTATCGCTTCGCGCAGGCCGAACCCGCTGAATCCCAGCTGCGCGGCTTCCTGGCCGCTGCGCTGGCGTGGACGGTCTTCCTCGGTATCGCTTGGGGCTTGGGCAGATTGGCGCACGCGCGCGAGCAGCATGCCCGAGCCGAGCAGGACCGACTCGCCGCGGCGGCCGAAAAGGCGCTTGCCGCACAGCGTTTGCGGCTCGCACACGAACTGCACGACAGCGTCACCGGTGCCGTGGCAGGCATGATTCTGCACGCCGGCGCGGCCCGCGTCTTCGCCGCCGACGCCGACCGCCGCGTGCAGCAGGCCCTGGAGGTGATCGAACAGGCCGGCACCCAGGCGATGACCGAATTGCACTCCATGCTCGGCCTGTTGCGTTCACCCGAGCCGGACGGCACGGCGACGGCCCGGTTCGCCGACGTCGAGCGGTTGCTCGAAGCCGCGCGGCGCGCCGACCTGGAAGTGCACCTCGACGTCACCGGCACTGCCCGGCCGCTCACACCCGACGCGGACCTCGCGGCCTACCGGATCGTCCAGGAATCGCTCACCAATGTCACCAAACACGCAGGCCGCGGCGCGACCGTCACACTCGGTGTCGCCTGGACCGAGCACACCCTGGACGTCACCGTCCGCAGCTCCGGCGGCACCGCGGCGCCTGCCGCCGCGGCGCTGTCGACCGGTGCCGGGCTGCGTGGCCTGCGCGAACGCCTCGACGCGCTGGGCGGTGCGCTGACCTCCGGGCCGGAAGCCGACGGCTGGTGCGTGCACGCGACGCTGCCCGCGCACGCGTCGATCGAGGTGTCATGACTATCACCGTGGTCGTCGCGGAGGACGAGGCGCTGGTGCGGGCGGGATGTGTCTTGCTGTTGAGCACGACCCCCGACATCGCAGTGATCGGCGAGGCCGCCGACGGCGCCGCCGCCATCGAAGCCGTGAAAAACCTAGGGCCCCAAGTGGTTCTGATGGACCTGCGGATGCCGGTGCTGGACGGTATCGAAGCCACCAGAGCGATCACCAGCACCCCCGACGCGCCGGCGGTCCTGGTGCTCACCACCTTTCACGAAGACACCGCCGTGCAGGAGGCGCTCGCCGCAGGAGCCAGCGGCTTTCTGCTCAAACACGCCGCCCCCGCCGACCTCGTCCAAGCCGTGCGCTGCTGCGCCGCCGGTGACGGCTGGCTCGATCCCGCGATCGTCGGCAGCGTCCTCGGCGCACTGCGCCGCGCGGGCCCACGCGCGGTCACCGCCCCCGCCGCCCTCACCGCCCTGACCGCCAGAGAACGAGAAGTGCTCGTTCTCATGGCTTTGGGTCGCTCCAACGCCGAGATCAGCGCCGAACTGTTCATCAGCCCCGCGACCACCCGCACCCACGTCGCCCACGTGATCGCCAAAACCGCCTCCCGCGACCGCACCCAAGCCGTCGTCCTCGCCTACCAGAGCGGCCTCATGACCTGACCTTGTTCGCGGTGTTGCGGCGGGGGGTGCCTTCGATTGCGGTGCAGAGGCCGAAGATTCGGGGGTGGGTGGTCCAGCCGTTGATGTGGCCGCGGTTGTTGGCGATCTGGACTCGGGTGCCGTCGACGGCGGTGACGAGGTGGAGGTAGACGGTGCCGGCGACGCGGGCGAGGACGATGTCGCCTACTTCTACGTGGGCGGGGTCCACGGGGGCGACGGTGACCAGTTGGCGGCTGCGGATCAGGGGAACCATGGAGGAGCCGCGCGGGCGGAAGTGCACGGTCTCGCCGCGGGCCACCCGTGCTGCCATTGCGTCCAACGCCCCCATGGATATCAGGGTCGACGCCTGCGGGGAACGAGGCAAGTCATTTAGTTGCAAGCCTGCGAATCGCCGTCCGTCGCATGCGTGGTGGAAAAACGGAGTCGCCGACCGAGGGGACGCGCTGTAGTCTGTTTATACGCGTACGAAAATAAGGAGGCGGGATGGACGCCATCGACCTCGCTGCGGCGACCGAGCGATCTGCGACGGTGGCGGACAGCGGCGGAACGGAACCGAGGGTGGCGGGGTTGGTGCGGCCTCATGCGCCTGCCTTCGTGCTGGTCGCGGTGTTGCAGATCGTCGGGGCGGTGGCCGGGTTGGCACCGTTGCTCGCGGTGGTGGAGTTGGGGCGAACCCTGTTGTCGCCCGGGCCTGTCGACGACGGTCATGTGTGGGCAGTGGTCCTGGCAGGAGCCGGTGGACTACTGGTGCGACTGTTGTTCACCGGGGCGTCGTCGGGGGTCGGGCACCTGCTGGACGCACGGGTGCAGTTGTCGTTTCGCCGCCTGCTGGCGGCGCGGCTCGGGCGGGTGCCGATCGGCTGGTTCTCCCGTCGGCGGACCGGTGAGCTGGCGAAGGTGGTGGGGCCGGACGTGAGCGCGGTGCACCCGCTCATCGCGCACGCCCCGGGGGAACTGGTCGCCGCGTTCGTGGTGCCGCTGGTTTCGCTGGTCTACCTGTTCACCATCGATTGGCGGCTCACCTTGATCGCGATGATCCCGGTGCTGCTCGCGGTCGCGCACGTGCCGCTGTTCATGACGGCGAAGCGACAGCGGGAACAAGCGGAGATCGATGCGGCGATGGGCCGGATCTCCAGTGCCGCCATCGAATTCGTGCAGGGCATCGCGGTGATCAAGGCGTTCGGCGGCGGGGCTCGCGCCCACCGCGAGTTCCGTACGGCGGCAGACACTTTCACCGAGACGTTCCGGCGCTGGGTGTTCGGTATCTCCGGCATCGCGGCGGGTATGCAACTGGCGCTGTCGCCGCCGTTCGTGTTGCTGGTGCTATTGCTCGGTGGCACGGCGTTGATCACGAACGGTTCACTGGCGCCGGCGGATCTGCTTCCGTTCCTGCTGCTCGGGCTGGGGCTGACCGCGCCGGTGGCGGCCCTGGGGCACGGCTTCGACGACCTGCAGGCCGCCGGGCGCGCGGTCGGCCGGATCAAAGAGGTGCTCGCGGTGGCGCCGCTGCCGGAGCCCGCGCAACCGGTTGTGCCGCAGGGACATCGGGTCGAACTGCGCGAGGTCCGGTTCGGCTATGCCGCCGACCGCGAGGTGCTGCGCGGCATCGACCTGGTGCTCGAACCGGGGACGGTCACCGCGCTCGTCGGCCCCTCGGGTAGCGGCAAGTCGACGCTGGTGCAGCTGTTGCCCCGGTTCTTCGATCCCCGCCACGGCTCGGTCACCCTGGGCGGTGCCGACCTGCGCGACCTGAGCAGCGCGGAGCTGTATCGGCGGGTCGCCTTCGTGTTCCAGGACGTCCGTCTACTACGCGCGTCGATCGCCGACAACATCGCGCTCGCGGTGCCGCACGCGGATCGTGCGGACGTGGAGCGCATCGCCCGGCTGGCGAACATTCACGACCGGATCCTCGAACTGCCCCACGGGTACGACTCGGTCGTCGGCGTCGACGTGCAACTGTCCGGCGGTGAGGCACAACGGATTTCAATCGCTCGCGCGCTGCTCTCCGCCGTCCCGGTGCTGGTATTGGACGAAGCGACGGCGTTCGCCGACCCGCAGACCGAGCATGCGGTGCGCACCGCGCTCGCGACCGTGCGCGGGGACCGGACGATGCTGGTCATCGCGCACCGGCTGGAGACCGTCGCCGACGCGGACATCGTCGCGGTACTCGACGACGGCGTCATCGTCGAGCGCGGTCGTCCGGCCGAATTACTCGAACAGAACGGCAAGTTCGCCGAATTCTGGCGATCCCACCGGGCCGCGCTCACCGACGAGATCGAAACCTACGGTGGCGCACTGCAAGGAGAACTCCGATGATTCGCATGCTGTTGCACCTGCTCGGGGCTGAATACGCCGGGCCGATGCGTCGCACCGTCGCCCTGATGACCGTGACCGCGGTCGCCGAGGGATTGTCCTACGCGCTGCTGGTGCCGGTGCTGCGGGCGTTGTTCGGGAGCGCTCCCGCGGACGCGTGGCCGTGGCTGATCGCGTTCGGGGCCGCGGTCGCGGCCTATGCGCTGCTGCGCTATCGCAGCGACCTGTCCGGGTTCCGGGTCGGGACGGCGATGTTGAGCGGGGTGTATCACCGCTTCGGCGATCATCTGGCCCGATTGCCGTTGGGCTGGTTCACTTCTCGCCGCGTGGGTGAGGTGTCGGTGCTGGCCGGCGAGGGGGTGTTGCAGGCGATGAGTGTGGCGGCACATCTGTTGTCGCCCTTCATTTCCGCGCTGGTGACGCCGCTGACGATCGTGGTCGTGATGTTCGCGTTCAACTGGCAGCTCGGCTTGGCGGCCCTGCTCGCCGCACCGGTCGTGGCGGCCGTGCAGGTGTGGACCGGGCGCTCGATGGCCGCGACCGACGCCGAACGCGCGGAACGCAACGCCGAATCGACCGCACGCGTCATCGAATACCTGCAGGCACAGCCGGTGCTGCGGGCAGGCGGGCGGACCGGTGAACGCTTCCGGTCACTCGACGACGCGCTGTCCGGCGTGCAGCGCGCGGCGCGCCGTTCGACGCTGTCGGCGTTGCCCGGCATTCTCGGCCTGACGCTCACGGTGCAGACCTTCTTCACCGCGCTCCTCGCCCTGGGTGCGTATCTGGCGATGAATGGAAAGGTAGGCGCGGCAGAGGTTTTGGTAATCCTCGTACTGGCCGCACGATGTGCCGATCCGCTGCTGGCCCTGGCGGAGATCGGCGGCAAGATGCGCGGTGCGCGGGCGGAGCTGGCCCAGCTCGACGCGGTGTTGCGCACCGCGCCGCTGCCGGAGCCCGCTGCCCCCGTCCAACCTCGCGATCATGATCTCGAGTTCGACGCGGTGACCTTCCGGCAGCACGGCCGCACCATCATCGACGAGCTGTCGCTGACGGTGCCCACCGGCCGGCGGCTCGCGGTGGTCGGACCGTCCGGCGCGGGCAAGAGCACACTGCTGCAACTGCTCGCGCGGTTCTATGACGTGGACGCGGGCGCGGTGCGCGTCGGCGGCGTGGACGTGCGTGAGATCAGCACCGACGTGCTCATGGATCAGATCGCCATCGTCTTCCAGGACGTCTATCTCTTCGACGGCACCATCGAGGACAACGTCCGGCTCGGTCGTCCCGGCGCCGACGCGGACGCGGTGCGAGCGGCGGCGACCGCGGCCCGCCTGGACGAGGTGATCGAGCGCCTGCCCGAGGGCTGGGCGACGCCGGTCGGCGAGGGCGGTGCGCTGCTGTCCGGCGGTGAGCGCCAACGGGTTTCGATCGCTCGCGCGCTGCTGAAGAACGCCCCGATCGTGCTGCTGGACGAGGTGACGTCCGCGCTGGACCCGGTGAACGAGGCGGCGGTACACGAGGGCATCGAGCGGTTACTGACGGGACGGACGGTGGTGCTGGTCGCGCATCGGCTGCGGACCGTGCAGCGGGCCGACCGGATCGTCTTCCTGGACGGCGGGCGGATCGTGGAGCAGGGCACGCACGACGAATTGCTGCGCCGCGGTGGCCGGTACGCCGATTTCTGGCACCTGTCGCTTGCCCCCGTCGGGAGCGCGTGACAGTTAGGCTCCGTCTCCCCGGCAGGTCGCGAGCAGGCCGTCGACGATCGCGGTCAGGCCCTCGCGATGCGAATCGCGAGCGGTGAGCTCGGGCCAGCGCCGCGCGACCGCCGCGAGATGCGGGTGGGTGTCGGCCGGGACGGCGCCGATGGCCTGTTCCTCGTAGACGTCGGCGCCTCTGGCCCGGCGTCGTTCCCGGTGCACCCGCACGATCAGGTTGCCGACGATGTAGTACCAGATCGTGCGGTACACGGTGACGGCTTCCTCTGGCGTGCAACCGTAGTCGACCGCGGCGCCCAGCATCATCTCGACGAACCAGAGCGCGGAGTCGGCCATCAGGTCGTCGCCGGTCAGTACCTCGATGATCCACGGGCGCTCGGCGAGCAGTTCGAACAGCAGTGTCGCCGTGGCGATGAGCCGTGCTCTGGGGTCGGCCGGAAGTTCCGGGCGCGGTAGGCCTTTGGCGTGCGTCTCCAGTACCAGCAGGAGCAGTTCGTCCTTGTCGCGCACGTAGTAGTAGGGGGCCATGGGCGCGGTGCCGAGCTCGTGTGCCAGGCGCCGCATGGACAGCTTCTCCGACCCTTCGGACTCCAGGATGCGGGTGGCCGCGGCGACGACCGCCTCCAGGGACAACCGGGGTGGCCGGCCTGCGCTCTTCGCACGACGTGCTGCTGGGGGCATTCATCCATCTTCCACGATGAGTTCCCCCAGCAGGGCAGGACCTGGCGGTTTCGGGTGATCGAGATCAGGCGACGACCGAACGCTGTGGGACGCCGACGTATTCGCTCAGCGGGCGGATCAGCGCGTTGGATTCGCCCTGTTCGATGATGTGGGCGGTCCAGCCGGTGATGCGGCTCATCACGAAGATCGGGGTGAACACCTCGATGTCGAAGCCGAGCAGGTAATAGGCGGGACCGGTCGGAAAGTCGAGATTGGGTTTGATGCCGGTGGCTTCGTTCATGGTGCGCTCGAGGATCTCGTACATCTGTACCCACTTGCGGCCGTCGGTGACCGCGGCGACGTCGAGCAAGGCCTGCTTCATGGTCGGCACCCGGGAGTCACCGTTCTTGTAGACCCGGTGGCCGAAGCCCATCACCTTTTCCTTCTTGGCCAGTTTGTTGCGCATCCACTGTTCGGCCAGAGCGGGGTCGCCGATCTCGAGCATGTCGTGCATGACCGCCTCGTTGGCGCCGCCGTGCAGCGGACCCTTGAGCGCGCCGATGGCCGCGGTGACCGCGCTGTAGATGTCGGACAGCGTGGAGGTCACCACTCGTGCGGCGAAGGTGGAGGCGTTGAAGCTGTGCTCGGCGTAGAGGATCAGCGAAACCTCGAACGCCTTGACCAGTTCCGGCGCCGGGACCTTGCCGAAGCACATGTTCAGGAAGTTCTCGGCGTAGCCCATATGCGAATGCGGCGCGATCGGGTCCAGGCCACGACGGCGCCGGTGATCGGCGGCCACGATGGTCGGCAGCACCGCCAGCATCCGTAAAGCCTTGGCGCGGTTGGCCGCCGGACTGTTGTCGGCCTCCGCCGGGTCCTCGGCGCCGAGGTAGCTGATCGCGGTGCGCACCACGTCCATCGGATGGCAGTTGTCGGGCATCTTGGTCACGAGCGACAGCAACGACCGATCGACGCGACGGGCAGCTCGCTCCTGCTGGCAGAACCGTTCCAGCTGAGCGTCGTTGGGCAGTTCCCCGTGCCACAGCAGGTAGGCGACCTGCTCGAAACTGCAGTGCGCGGCCAGATCCTGCACGGCATAGCCGCGGTAGGTCAGCGAGTTGGTCTCCGGTACCACCTTGGACACCGCGGTGGTATCGACGACGACGCCTGCGAGTCCCTTATAGATCGTCGGTATGGCGGAGGCCTCCCTCGCCCCGCCGCCGTCGCGCACCGAATTGCTCAGCGATGCTGCGTTCATTACTGGTCCTTCCCCAGCCTGAAATTGAAGATCTCGGAGTCGAATTCGTTGTAGCGCTCGTACTCGAGCAGTTCGTAGAGCCTGCTGCGGTGCTGCATCCTGTCGAGCAGCCCCGCCTGGGTGCCCTCGGCGAAGATCTCGCGCAAGCCCTGTTCGGCGGCCCACATCGCCAGCCGCAGTGTGGATACGGGATAGATGACCGCGTTGTAGCCGATCGACTCGAGCGTCTTCGCGGTCAGGAGCTCAGACTTGCCGAACTCGGTCATGTTGGCCAGCAACGGAATCGAGATCGCCGCCCGGAACTTCTCGAAGTCCGCCGGGGTGTAGAGCGCCTCGGTGAAGATCAGGTCCGCACCGGCGTCGGCGTAGGCCTTCGCCCGTTCGATCGCCGAGTCGATGCCCTCGATGCCTGCCGCGTCGGTGCGCGCGCAGATCACGAAATTCGGGTCACGCCTTGCCGATACGGCCGCACGAAGGCGACGCACCATCTCATCGGCGGGCACAACTGCCTTACCGTCGAGATGCCCACAGCGCTTCGGGTTGACCTGATCCTCGAGATGCAGACCCGCGATGCCCGCGTCTTCCATGACGGTCACGGTGCGCGCGGCACTCATCGGTTCGCCGAAGCCGGTGTCGGCGTCGATGAGCACCGGCAGGTCGGTGACCCGGGCGATCTGCTGCCCGCGCCCGGAGACCTCGGTGAGCGTGGTCAAGCCGATGTCGGGCAGGGCGAGGTCGGCGGAGAGCACCGCGCCGGAGACGTAGACGCCCTCGAAGCCGATCTCCTGGATCAGCTTGGCCACCAACGGATTGAACGCACCGGGGAAGCGCTGGATCTGCCCCGAGGTCAGGCCGGCCTTGAACGCGGCCCGTTTGTCGGCGGCGGAGGTGGCGGCGGCCAGGAGCCCCGTCATCAGAACAGGCCCTTCGGGGACTCGGTCGCGCGGGCGAGCACATCCGCCGAGACGGTGAACGTGAGCTCCGACAGCTCGGCGGCGGACAGCTCGCCCGCGCGCTGGACCACCTCCAGGAAGCGATCCTGCTCAGCGGGCTCCACCACGCCTTCTGCGAGGGTGCGGAACTTGGCGATGTACTGCTCGCGGGCGAACGGGCGCGCGCCGAGCGGGTGTGCGTCGGCGACGGCGAGTTCGTCGGTGATGACTTCGCCGCTCTTCAAGGTGATTTCGGCGCGGGCTCCGAATGCCTTCTCGTTCGGGTCGGTGGAGTGGTAACGGCGGGTCCACTCCGGGTCTTCGGCGGTGGAGATCTTGTTCCACAGTGCGACGGTGTCCGGGCGCTGGGCGCGTTCGGGTGCGTAGGAGCGCTCGTGATGCCAGGTGCCGTCTTGGAGGGCGACCGCGAAGATGTACATGATCGAGTGGTCCAGGGTTTCGCGCGAAGCCTGCGGGTCGAACTTCTGCGGATCGCCGGATCCGGTTCCGATCACGTAGTGCGTGTGATGGCTGGTGTGCAGCACGATCGAGGCGATCTGATCCAGGTCACCGACCCGCTCGCGCAGGCGGAACGCCAGATCGATCGGCGCTTGACTCTGGTACTCGGCGGAGTGTTCCTTGGTGTAGGTGTCGAGGATGCCGCGTTTGGGCTCGCCCGGTCCGGGCAGCGGCACCGAGTACTCCGCCTTCGGCCCGCCGAGCAGCCAGGCGATCACACCGTCCTCGCCCTCCCAGATCGGCGAGGGCGCACCCTCACCGCGCATCGCCCGGTCGACGGCCTCGACGGCCATCTTGCCCGCGAACGCCGGGGCGTAGGCCTTCCAGCTCGAGATCTCGCCCTTGCGGGACTGGCGGGTTGCGGTGGTGGTGTGCAGCGCCTGCCCGATCGCCTGGTAGATCGTCTCGGTGTCCAGCCCGAGCAGCGTGCCGATGCCCGCCGCGGCCGACGGCCCGAGATGAGCGACATGGTCGATCTTGTGCTCGTGCAAGCAGATCGCCCGCACCAGATCCACCTGGATCTCGTAACCCGTTGCCAGACCACGGATCAGGTCGCGACCACTGCGCCCGGCGTGCTGGGCCACCGCCAGGATCGAGGGAATGTTGTCCCCGGGATGCGAGTACTCCGCCGCCAGAAAAGTGTCGTGGAAGTCGAGTTCACGCACCGCGACACCATTGGCCCACGCCGCCCACTCCGGGGAGAAACGACCCTCGACGCCGAAGACGGTCGCGCCCGGCTGGTACGGGTGGGTCAGCGCCTGAGCGCGGGCGTTGGCGACCGGACGCCGGGTGATCGACGCGGCCGCGACCGCGGCGTTGTCGATGATCCGGTTGACGATCATCTCCGCGGTCTCCGGCGCCACCTCGACCGGATCGGCCGCGACCTCGGCGATGTGCCAGGCGAGGTGCTCTTCGCGCGGGAACGGCTCGGCGGAGCGGTGGGTGCGAACGAGATGATTCTTCATGTTTCGCACGCTACCGAGCCGTGCACGGGCCGGAACCGCCTCGCAAATGCCTATTTTTGCGGAACCGGATCGGCGAAGTTGCGAAGGTTGTGTGCACCGCTGCGACCGCATCCGGCCGGGAAACCGCTGCGGGAACACGAAAAACCCCCGGGGTCTCCGGGGGTTCCGTGTGCGTGCCTGCGAAAGGTCAGGACGGGGCGCCGATCCGGGAGCGCAGACCCACGGCGAAGGTGCGCGCCGCATCCAGATCGTCGGCGTCGGGGTGTCCCTTGCGGATCCCGCCGACGATCTTGAGCGGCAGCCAGGTGTCGAAGCCGCGGCAGGTGAAGACGTCGACGACCGAGAAGCCCTTCTGCTCGATCAGCTTCGACAGCGTGCGGGTGTACTGCCGGAACTTCGGCTCGGGAAAGCCGCTGCTGGCGAACACGAACGCCTTGCCGTGCTGCCCCTCCGGGAGAGACTTGACGAAGTCACGCAACTCCGGGTGGAAGGCCATGTTGAAGATGCCCGAGCCGAAGCCCACCAGGTCGTAGGTGGCGAGCTCGGCAGCGTTGATCTGGCCGGGCTCGACCACCCGGGCCTCCAGGATCTGGCCCATGACGTCGGCGATCCTCTTCGTGTTGCCATGCGACACGGAGGTGCACACGATGATGGCCTTCATGACGATGCTCCTTTCGCTTTCTCGAATTCACTGTGCTGCTGGTCAGAGCGGGTCACAGGCTCTCTTTCCGTAATGGTCCAGTCGCGAGCCACGCCTTCAGCCTATCGGTGCGGAATGGACGGGGAAATTATCCGAACGGAGTAGTGCGCGTGCCTCCATTCATCCACCCTGCTCCGCTATCGCGGCGCAACAGGCGGGAGATATCGGGGGAATACGCGGCTCTGCAACCGTGGGCAGTGCCAAGACGACAGCGCCCGAAGGAGCAGACAGATGTCCGAGGCATTATGCGAAAATCCGACCTGCCGCAGCGCCGTGGCGATCGAAACATTGCGATCCACGCCACCGGCCGACGATGTGCGCGTGTGCCCCGATTGCCTGTCTCGCTTTTTCGAGACGCTGCGGCAATTGCCGGTGCTGTACGCACGCTGCGGCGAGTTGCTGCAGGGCGAGCGCAACCGCAGGATGGCACCGGCCCGAGGTGGCCTGCGCCAGGGCATCGTCCTGAAGGACGCGCTGGTCGAAGCCCGCACGGAAGTGCTGGCGCTCGCGGCCTCGTGGGCGGCCATGGTGGTGGACGAGGCCCGGCCGCCGCGGCGACCGCGCCGCGACATCACCACGCTGGTGGATTTCCTGCTGCAGTACGGGGATTGGCTGGCCGTGCATCCGGCGATCGTCGACGCGATGGACGAGTTCGCCGAGGTGCATGCCCTCGCCCAGCAGGTGATCGACCCGGTGCCGAACCAGATCGAGGTCGGCCACTGCGACCGCCCGGGGTGCCACCAGAAGGTGTACGCCCGGCTGGCCACGGCCGGGCCGGGCGACAGCCTGGTGCGTTGCTCGGCGGGGCACAGCTGGCAGCCGCATCAGTGGCTGGCGTTGCAGCGACGGGTCAGCCGGCCGCAACGGCACGCCGTGCGGCGCGGGGAGGCGGTCGCATGACCATGCAGTTGGCGGGCCGGCGCCTGGTGCCGACCGAACTCGCCGCGCTCGCCGCGGGCGTCAAGCAGGAGACCATCCGGAAATGGGCGAGTCGCGGCAAGCTCACCCGGTACGGCAGACCCGGTCGCGCCGAGTACGACCTGTCCGAGATCCTCGTACTGCTCGGCGACCCGGAACCGGCTCGATAGCGAGAACGCGGGCACAGCAACAGCTTTCCCATAGCTGTCGCTGTGCCCGCGTCGGTTGTGCGGTGCCCGCCGCAGCCGCCCGGTGCCCCGGAGGCGATCCCGATCGCTGGGGCGTGCGCTGCGGCGGGCCGTCAGTGCGCCGAGTTCACCCGGCACGCCGCGCCGGTTCGAACAGCGCCGGCCGCGGCAGACTTTCACCACCGGCCAGAATGGCCTGTTCCAGTTTGCGCAGCTCATCCGAGGGTTCCAGCCCGACCTGCTGGATCAGCGTGGACCGCGCCCGCTGATAGACCTCCAGCGCCTCGGCCGTGCGCCCGCAGCGATACAGGGCGAGCATCAGGTAACCGTAGGTTTCTTCCCACAGCGGATGCGCGTCGACGTGTGCTTGCAGGTCGGGCACGATCTCCCAGGCCCGGCCGAGCGTCAGCTCGATCCGGAACCGGGACAGTTCCGCGGCCACCCGGCGTTCGGTGAGCGGGTAGGCGATGCGCTGGATGCGACCGCTGGGCACATCCGCGAGCACCGGTCCGCGCCACAGGCGCAACGCCATCCGCAGCGCGACCAGCGCGCCCGTGAGATTGCCGTCCTGCTCCTGCACCCTGGCCTGGGCCAGCAGGTCGTCGAACTGGGCGCTGTCCAGGTTGGATCTGTCGAAGACCAGCCGATACCCGGGCGCGCGCGTCTCGATGGCGGCCGGGCAACCGCTGTCGGCGAGCACCCGGCGCAGCACCGAGATGCAGATCTGGATCTGCGATCGTGCCGTCGCCGGGGGTTCGCCGTCCCACACCGCATCGGTCAGGCTTTCGATCGAGGTGACGCGGTTTGCCTCCAGTGCGAGCAAGCCGAGTACGGCTCGCTGCCGGTACGAGTCGAGCCGAGGCATTCCCGTATCACCTTCGATCTCCAGCGGACCGAGAATTCTGATCTCAACCATTGTGTGTCCATCCATCTCAACCGGACTCGTCGAGCGAATCCGTTGTTGCATCCCTACTTCCAATATCAAAACCGACCGCAACCGGCCCGCCAATCCATCCTGTGGGACCACACTGCGTCGAAAGGAGTAGCCGGGTCACACAAACGTCGCATCGATGCCCTCGATAATCGGGGCATGCGCTCGGTTTTGTCGTTACTTATTTGATCGCGGGTCGGCCGGCGGTCGAATCCGCACGGCGTGGATACGATAAACGGCCCGGGGTCCGAGGGAGATGCCTCCGCGGACCACCGGGCCGTCGAATCTCTTTGTGCTATAGGGGAAACCGTCAGGACGTCGGCGCGGGCGGGTCGGGCAGTTCGATGACCACCAGGACCAGAGCTTGGTCGGCGAGGTTGTAGAGCCGGTACGGCGCGGGCAGGCCGCCGCCGCGGATGACCTGACCGGTGGTCAGGGTGGTCCGGCTGAGCACATGATCGTGCTCGTCGATCACCTCGACCGGACCGCCGGAGAGTACGACGGTGATCGAGGAGCGCGGGTCGTGGTGCAGGGTGCCGCACCGGTCCGGCGGTACGCGTTCCATCCAGCACGTCACGCCGTCCTCCTCGACCAGGACGGTGCGGTCATCTTCGTCCGGGGCGACCTCGGCCCGGGCGTCGTTCGACGTCATGTCGTATCCCTTGTCGAATGTTCCTGCGGCGCAGATCATGTCGGCTCCTTCGTCGAATGGTCCTGCGGTGCAGCAGTTTCCGTCGGCACCCTGGTTCGCATGCCTGCCCCCTTTCTACGTGTCCGATATTAGCGATGCTCGGTCGACCGGATAAAAGTGTTGTAAACCTCGCGTAAAAGCAGGCGGGATCGGCGGTGGGGCCGTGCAGGTCACAATGGCTGCGTACCACTTTTTGGTCATCGCCGCACCGTTGGGTGAATTGGTGCAGTTATTGCCGTTCGCTGTGATTCCCGTGCGGGCGAGCGCCGAGAATGGCCGGACATTCCTATCCGGACAAAAAGGACGGAACTGTCGGCCGGGGACGTGTTACACGCTTGCCGGCTCGGGTGCCCGCAGGATCTCCTGCTCCAGTTCCAGCATCTGTGCCGAGGGGCCGAGGCCGAGCTCGCGATCGAGGACCCGGCGCAGTTCCTGGCAGGCGCGCAACGCGTCCGCGCGCCGGCCGGAGCGGTGCAGTGCCTCGATCAGGCGCAGGTGGAAGGATTCGTCGAGCGGGTGATCGGCGACGAGTTCGCGCAGTGCCGCAACGAGATCGGCGAACTGTCCCAGTGCCATCAATGCGTCGGCGTGGCAGCCGAGCACGCGCAACCGACGCTCGTCGAGATAGTTGACGTAGCTGCTCACGATCGGCCCCGGCGTCACGTACGGCAGCGCGCTCGAACCCTGCCACAGCCGCAGCGCGTCCTGTGCCAGGACCGCGGCGGCCTCGGGCAGGCCACGGCGGAGCAGCGTCACGCTGCGCTCGCCCCAGCTGTCGAACTGCCCGGCGTCGATCTGCGCGGTGCCCGCCACGAGCCGGTAGCCGGTCGGCTCGGTGCGCACGATCTGCTCGCCGGGCACGCTCAGGTAGCGGCCGAGTGCGCGGCGCAGATGGTAGATGTGTACGCGGACAGTGGTTTCCGGGTGCCCGGGCGGGCGTCCGCCCCAGAGTTCGGTGCTGAGGGCGGCCACGCTCACCGGGCGATCGGCCCGGGCCAGCAGGGCGGCCAGGATAGTCTTGACCTTCGCGCCCTGTACGGCGTAGGCGCGATCGGCGGTACCCACCTGGAGCGGGCCGAGCACGGTGAACCGCAACTCGTTCCGCGGGCGTGTTTCCGATACTTCCATCAGCTGAACAACCTTCGAATCTGCGCGAGTCTCGGCGATCGGACGTCGCCTTCTCGATAGCAACACGGCACCCCGGCGCGGGCAACGGACCTGCGCCCTAAGAGATACCGACTACTCCGAAGGGATAACCGGACCGGTAAGTTCGATCCGGGATCGAACCTCTTGGTCTACGCTGCAGTAGAGAATGTCCCCGACGTAGAACCCGCCCGCAGGATCGAACGTATTGAGCGGCACGCCGTTTCAATGCAGAACGCTGGAAGGGCCCTCGACGCCGGGGTAGGATTCGATCTAGTTCTACGCTGAGCCCGGATGCCGGCCGGGTTGCGCGCGGCGGGGCAGTGCGAGAAGGGTGGGCGGGTGTGATCGGCAGAGATACTACAGGAAGATCAGTGCCAAATCAAAGCATCGAGACCGATCCGCCGGATAGTTTGTCAACTGATTTCGCGGCACTGTTCACCGCCCGAATTCCCTCGCTGATCGCGCAATACCGTGCCCGCCTCGAAGAGATCGGCAGCCCGCTCGTTTCCAATTCGGCGGCCTGGGAACAGTGCGAGCTGCAAGCCACCCGAATTTTCGAGGACTGCGCGCGCAGTCTCGCGGCGGGCAGTCCGATGGTCAGTCACGTGACCGACGTCTTCGATCTCGGCACCGAGCGCGTGCGCCAGGGCGCCCACATCACTCATTCGGTGCGCGCGGGCGGCATCATCGCCGATCTGGCCATGACCGTGCTCGCCGAATGCGCCGCGCAGCTCGGCGCACCGCAGACCGACCTGGTCGCCGCCGTGCGCGCGCTGCAGCAGGGGATCGGGCTGCGGCTCGAATCCGGTTCGATCGGCTACGACGCGTTCCTGCTGCAGCGGGTGCGGGAGGCGCACGAGCAAGGACAGCGCAGACTGGCCAGGGAGATCCACGACCACATCGGCAACTCGGTCAGCTTGGCGCTGCGTCAGATCGAGCTCTACGAGCTGGAATGCGAACGCGCCGGTGATGATTCGGGATCGCGCCACGTCCAGCTGGCCAAAGACGCCATCCTGGAGACGATTACCCGCAGCCGCGAGCTGGTCAGCGAACTGCGCCAGCCCGGGGTGAACGGCTCACTGGAAACCGCGCTGCGCGGCTTCGCCGGCTCGCTGGGGCAGTCGGGCGCGCCGCTGCAGATGTGGGTGCGCGGCAGCGACAAGTGGATACCCGGTGCGGTCACCGAGGAACTGTTCATCATGGTCCGTGAGTGTCTGCGCAACGCATACACTCACGCAGGTGCGGCCAACGTCGTCGTGCACATCGATATCGCGCCACACGAGGTACACGCCGAGATCATCGACAACGGCAAAGGCTTCGACGTTCAGGCGCTGCGCGCTACCGGCCGTGGCAACGGCCTGCTGATCCTGCAGGAGCGCTCCGACTTGGTCGGCGGCACGGTGCATATCGATTCCGCCCCGGGCCGCGGCACCCGGGTCACCCTATGGATCCCGATCGCCCAGGAGCGTCAAAACTTATGAGCCAGAACCAGATCCGCATTCTCGTGGCCGACGACCACACCCTGTTACGAGAGGCACTGTGCGATCTGCTCCGGGCCGAACCCGATTTCGAGATCGTGGCGCAGGCCGGCACCGGAACCTCGGCGATTCAACTGGCCGCCGAACATCGCCCCGACGTGCTGCTGCTGGATCTGGAAATGCCCGAGAGCAATCCGCCGGACACGGTGCGCCGCCTGCTGGAACAGGATCCGGCGCTGCGGATCATCGTGTTGAGCATGCACGACGCGCAGCAGCTGGTGCAGCAGCTGCTCTCGCTCGGCGTCCGGGGCTATCTGCACAAGGGCGCCCGGCGCCACACCCTGGTCTCGGCGATCCAGCAGTCCGTGGGCGAAGGCCCGCAGACGGTCACCCTTTCGGTGTCGCCGGAGAGTTTGCGGGCCAGGGCCGAAGAGCCCGAGGATCCCAGCACGCTGTCGACCCGCGAGCGTGAGGTGCTCGTGCTGGTGGCCGAGGCGCTCAGCAATCGTCAGATCGCCACCCGCCTCGGCGTGGCCGAGGCGACCGTGAAACGGCACCTGCGCAACATCTTCACCAAGCTGGAGGCGGTCTCCCGCATCGACGCGGTCAACCGGGCGGTCGAGCGCGCGCTGATCTCGCGCCAGCAGGTGGAGTCACCGCAGGGTGTCCGCAGCTGGCGGTGAGCCGGTGACCGGATGGCGGGACTCGATCATGCGCCCGGAAACGGTGCCCGCGGCATCGGAGACCAGATAGTCCACCAGGGCCGCGGTTTCGTCTTCCGCGGCGAGGCAGCACTCCGGCCGGGCGCGCGATCCGGTGTCGGCGGTGCGGGCCGCGCAACTGATATCCGCGACAACGGTATTCACCTGCACCCCGCGCGGGCCGAGTTCCCTGGACAGCGTTTCGGTCAACGCGTGCAACGTTTCCCGGATCACCAGATCGTCGGGTCGCTTGCGCGCCGAGGAGTCGATCTGGGCCACGTTCACGATCCGGCCCGCGCCCGACTCTGCCAGGTAGCGCTCGGCCGCGCGACTGACCAGCAGCGGCGCCCGCAGCCGGGCGTGCACCACCGATTCCCAGTCCGGCAGCTCCGGCGCGCTGTCGGCGCGACCCGGGAACGGCGCGTTCACGACCACCATGGGCGGACCCAGGGTCTCGGCGACTCGCAGCACGGTGGCCTCCGCCTCGTGCAGATAGCGCAGATCCGCGCCGAACGCCCACAGTCCGGCCCGGTCGGGCCCGAGCGCGTCCAGGGAGGTGTCGCACCACGATGCCCGCAGATCCACCAGGGCGATGGTGAACTTGCGGGCCGCCAGCTTTCGCACGACTGCCGCACCGAGGCCGCTGCCGGCTCCGGTCACGATGGCCACGCGGTGCCGGCTATCCACCATGGCAACGCTCCTTTCAGGAATTTGCACCGTGTCGGGTCTCGTTCGATGTACCCGACTGTCCCCACGTGAGCGCCCACCCTACGCGATCGCCGACATCGACCGAGCCCGCCATGGCCCAGATGCTGCGAAAGTAGTATTCCGGAGACGCGACATTGCTCCTTTCCATACACTGAATCCACCTTTTAGCGCTGAGAGGAGTACCGCATTCGGGGAATATCCGATATGTCGGCACCGGCATAGCGTAATGCGATATGAATATGGGTGCTGCGTCAATTCAATTCCCGGCCGATACTACGGCGGGAGCAGTATTAGTCCGGCTTTCGAAAGAATTTCTACAGGAATCCCGGATCTCGGTCCAGATCATCTTCCTGATGCGTTTCGGCACCGCGGCCGTGCTCGGCACGTCGGTGCTCGGCGGCCAAGTGGTGCTGGCCGCGGTGGCCTGGGTGCTCGCGACGCTGGCCGCCTACGTGTTCAACGGCGTCATGGACGTCACCGAGGATCGGGCGAACGGCTCGACCCGGCCGATCAGCCGGGGGTCGCTCCCAGTGCCGGTGGCCGCGGGCGGGGTGATCGCGGCGGGCGCCTTCGCGCTGGCCATCGGTGGCGTCGTCGACGCGGGCGGCTGGCTGCCGCTGTTGATCCTGGCCCATCTGGCGTGCGGCTACGCCTATTCCGGTGCACCCTTCTACGGCAAGCGCCGCGGCAGCACGGCTGCCCTGCTCGTGCTCGGCATGGGCGTGCTGACCTACGCGGCGGGCTGGCAGGCGGCCGGCCAGCAGGGCGGTCTGCCGGTGCTGCTGCTCGGCACCGCGATGTCGCTGTGGATGGCCGGCGTCGGTGCCCTGGTCAAGGACCTGTCCGACGCCGAGGGTGACGCGGCGGCCGGGCGCCAGACCCCGGTGATCAAGTGGGGCGATGGCCGGGTCCGCCTGCTGGTGAGCGTGAACGCCGCGCTCATCGCCGCCGGATACGGCGCAGCCGCTCTGCTTTTCGCGCCGATGCTGGTGCCGTCGGCGCTCGCCCTGATCGTCGGTGCGGTGGCGGTCGGCGTGCTCGCCGCGACAACCCGCCGCGCCACCTCCCGCACCGACCGCCGCCTCCCGTATCGCGCCTTCATGGTCACCCAGTACGCCGTGCACATCGCGGTGCTGGCCACCCTGCTCATCGTCGGTGTGCGCTAGGCCCTGTCTCGACAAGGCCTAGCGCTCAGCTCACTTGTTCCGATAGGCGACGCCATGAGCCATGGAGATCAACTCCTCCTGCCAGCCCGGTTCCAGACCCACGTCGGCGAGCGCGGCACTGCCCCGCTCGACGAGCGCGCCGATGTGCTGCTCCACCGCGGCGGATATCCCCGATTCGAGCAGCCGCTCGCGCAGTTGCGCCGAGGTCGTGCCCGGTGCGTCGATCAACGCCCTGACCTGTTCGTCGCGCTCGATGGCGAGCGAGAGCAGCAGGGTCATCTTGTGCCGTTCGAGATCCAGCTGGGCGGGCTTACCGAGCGTGTCGGTGTCACCGAACATGTCGAGCAGGTCGTCGCGCAGCTGGAAGGCCTCGCCGACCGCGAGACCGTAGGCCTCGAACGGCTGCGCCAGATCGGGTCGCCCGGCCAGGATCGCGCCGACCAGCAGCGGCCGGTGGATCGTGTAGTTGCCCGATTTGAGCTGGGCGATGGTGCGCGAGAGCTGCGGGTTGCCCGCGAACCGCGCCGCCGCGACCACGTCGAGATGCTGACCGATCATCAGCTCGGCCCGCAGTTCACCCCAGGCCGCCGTGACCGCGGGCATCGCCTCGGCCATGAAGATATCGGCGTAGACGAGGGCCAGGTCACCGGCCAGGATCGCCACGCTCTCGCCGAACCGGCCCGATTCGCCCTGCCAGCCGTGCGCCCGGTGCCGGGCCGCGTACTTCTCGTGCACCGAAGGGGCGCCGCGGCGGATCGCTGATTCGTCGAACACGTCGTCGTGGATCAGCGCACTCGCGTGCAGGAACTCCGTGGCTACCGCCGCGGAGATGATCGAACTTCCGTCCGGATCACCGCCCGCCGCGAGATATCCACTGATGCAGAACTCCGGCCTGATCCGTTTACCGCCGGCCCGCATCAGCTCGGCAATCGACTCGATCGTCGCGCCGGCCTCGCTGTCCAATGTAAACCAGCGCTTGTGCTCTTTTTCCAGGAACTCGAGTGCCAGCTGCTCGGCACGTTTCATCATGTCGTTTCTGGTGTCTTGTACGGAGTAGATTCCGGTTGCCGCGCACATGGTCGCAGTACCACCTTTCGGAGATAGAGGAATGACATAGCACGAGGTAGTTACGGAATTCCGGCCAATTGCGCGCGCACGATCTTTCCGGAGCCGTTGCGCGGAATCTCGGCGACGATGACGACATCGCGCGGAACCTTGTACCGAGCCAGCTGGGATTTGACGTAATTGCGGATTTCCTCGGGATCGAGCTCGGCGCCCGCGCGCGGCACGACGAACGCCCGCAGCCGCTGGCCGAAGTCCGGATCGTCCACGCCGATGGCGGCGGCGTCGGCGATATCGTCGCGGTCGGCGAGCAGGTTCTCCACCTCACCGGGGTAGACGTTCTCGCCGCCGGACACGATCATGTCGTCGCTGCGGCCGTCGAGGAACAGCAGGCCCGAGCGATCGAAGTGCCCGATGTCGCCGGTCGAGATCATCCCGCCGTGCCGGTCCTTGTCCCGGCCGTCGGTGTAGCCGCCGAAGCTCAGGCCATTGGCGACGAAAATGATGCCCGGGGTGTCGGGTTCGGTGATCTCCCGGTCGTTGCGGTCGAACAGCGCGACCCGCACGCCCACCGGCGGCCTGCCGACGGTGCCCGGCGCCCGCCGCAGCTCGGCCGGCGTGGCCACCGACACCGCGGCGACCTCGGTGGCCCCGTAGTTGTTGTAGAGCACGTCGCCGAAGGCGGCGGCGGTGCGGGCGCTGAGCCCCGGCGAGATCGCCGACCCGCCGCTGGCGATGATGCGCAGCGACGAGACGTCGTACCGGGCAAGCACATCGGGGCCGAGGTCGAGGATGCGGCCCAGCATGGTCGGTACCACGATCAGGGTGTCGGCCCGGTGCTTCGCCACGCTCGCGAGGGTGGCCTCGGCGTCGAATTTGCCGCGGCCGAACACCACGGTCTTGCCCAGCGCCATCGCGAGGGTGAACTGCCCGAGGCCGGTGGCGTGGAACAGCGGCGCGGCGATCACCATGGTGCCGCCCCGGCTGAGCGGGACCCGGTCGAGCAGCTGTGCCGATTGCAACGGGGAAATGCGCTTGCGTACCGCGCCTTTCGGCGTACCGGTGGTGCCGCTGGTGAGCAGCACCAGACCGCCGGGTTCGGCGGGCAGCGGCGGCGGGGTGGTCGAGTTGGCGGCGATCAGGTCATCGATCAGTGCCGGACCGTCCGCGCTGCGCGGCCCGTCGCTCCAGGTCTCGAACAGCCGGACCGAGCCGGACAGCGCGGTGGTGGGGGCGCTGAACTCGGCGTCGTGGAACAGCACGGTGACGCCTTCGCGCTCGGCGACATCGCGCAATTGCGGTCCCGCGAAACCGGTGTTCATGATGACCAGCCGGACGCCCAGTTTGCCGGTCGCGATCATGGTCGCGACCATGCCGCGATGGTCGCGGGCCAGCACGCCGGCCACGTCGCCGGGGCCGATGCCGGCGGCGGCCAGGCCGCGGGCCAGCGCGTTCGACTGCCGTTCCAGCTCACCGAAGGTGATGCTGCCGCGGGCGTCGACCACGGCGGCGCGATCGGGTTCGTACCGCGCCATGTAGCTGATCATGGCGGGGAACGGCCCGCAGTGCGCGGCGATCTTGGCCGAGCGCACGTCCGCGGACAGATGGCGGGGATGGATGAAACCACGCTTGCCGAGCACGGCCAGCGATCGGAGCACCTGCGCGGTGCGCTGCAGCATCATGACAGCACCAGGGCCGCGGCGAGGCCGAGACCGACCGCGTCGGTGCTGCGGAAGCCGAGGATGACGGCGCGCTGCACCTGATCCTGGACCAGGCCGGCCCGGATCTGCATGGCGCGCAACACGATCGCGGGCAGCACGCACACGACCAGCCACGGATTCAGCGAGCCGATGACGAACGGCGCCACCAGCAGGGCGAGGCTGAGCACGGACAGCACGGCGATCAGGCCGCGGTAGATCGTCGGCGAGATGACGGCCGCGAGGGTGCGCCGCCCCGAGGCCGCATCCCCTTCGCGGTCACCGAAATTCGCGTACGAGACCACCAGCAGCATGCACACGCCGATCAGCAGGCCGATCAGCACGGCGTCGGTGGACCAGTGCCGGGCGATGATCCAGTACGGGCCGAGCACCTCCGCGGTGTTGACCAGGAAGATCACGAACTCCAGGCCGGTGGGGCGGTAGCTGAACTTGAACAGCCACGAGTACTGCACGGCGACCGCGATCACCACGAAGTACCCGATCAGGAACGGGATCGGCACATCCCCGTCGAGCGGAATGAGCAGCGCCAGACCGGTGCCGAACGCGATCAGCCCGGTGACGATGCCGAAGGTGATCGCTTCGCGTTCGGAGAGCATGCCCGACAGCAACGGCTTGTTGGACTTGGGCAGGTGCCCGCCGGTGGCGTAGTTCTTGGCGTCGCTGCCGTCCCGGAAGCCGACGACATCGTCGGCGGCGCAGGTGGCGACCTTCATCGCGATCATGCCGACCAGGATCAGGCCGAGCGCGGCGGCCATGCCCGGCTTGCTGATCGACTCGTGGGCGAGCAGCAGCACGGCGAGCAGCCAGGCGTAGAAGTGGTGGTACACCCGGAGCTTCCCCAGGCGGAAATAGGCACCGGCCTTCTCGCCGAAGGAGATTCCGGTGGACTGAATAGTCTCAGTGGTCATGTCGAGTCCTGTGGAGTGAGGGCCGATGGTCAGCTGTGCTGCGCGATCAGCTGCGACAGCGCGGGGCGCTGGATCTTGCCGGTGGCGGTGCGCGGGAAGTCGCGGAAGTCGACGACGACCGGGTCGGCCATCAGCGGCAGGTCCGCGACCGCCGCGCGCCACGCGGCCTCGTCGAAGGGCCGGTCGCGCAACGCGATCACCGGTACGACGCCTTTATCCTTTTCCAGCACAATGGCTTCCAGCAGCCACGGCATACGGGCGAGCAGCACGTCCTCCATCGCGATGGCGCTGGGGAGCCGCTTCATCCGTTCGACCTGCCGATCGATCAGGATCAGCTTGCCGAAGCGGGTCCGCTTGCCGTAATCGCCGGTGTCCCACCAGCCGTCGGCACTGGTGTTGGCCTCGGCCGCCTCGCGCCGGTTGATGTAGGTCTGGAACTGGCCCGCGGAGGTGACCTGGATCCGGCCCGCGGTGCCGTTCGGCACCCGCTTGCCGTCGGGGCCGACGATCCGGGCCTTCGAGTAGCCCGGCGCGGTCCAGCCGGCCGAATGTCCTTCCGGCAGCCGGCTCACCTTGGCGCGGTGTTTGCGGCCGGTGAAACCCTTGAGGTGCACCTTGGCCGCGATGCCGCCGAGTTCGGACTGGCCGTACGCCTCGAAGAAGGTCGCGAGCCGGTACTTGGAGCCCGCGAGCAGCCGCCGCACGGTGCCGGGGTGGATGACGTCGAAGGTGCTCACGTAGTGCCGCACCGAGGCCAGGGTTCCGTTGTCGGCCAGGTACTCCCACTGCATGAGGGTGTTCGGATGTGCCTCCAGGTAGATCGGCTGGTAGCGCCGGATGAACGGGGCCACCGCCTCGCCCGCGTGATCGGACAGGATGACCAGCGGCACGTTGCGGCGCAGTGCGCAGAGCAGACCGGTCACGGTGCGGTAGTGCACGGGCGACACCGCGACGGCGGCGTAGCCGCGCAGCCGGCCGATGATCGCGGGCACCTCCTGGGCGTAGCCCTGGTGGTCGGTGCCGCGCCGGGTGTACTGCACCAGCTTCGGCACGCCGGTGGTGCCCGAGGTGTGCGTGACGATGTAGGGGGCGGTGCCCGGCATCGACACGGCGGTGGTGCGGCGCGGCGCGGTGTCGGGCAGCCGGGCCGCCAGCTCGGCCCAGTCATCGATCTGCCGGAGCGTCTCGAGCTGTTCGACCTTGGCCCGGCGGTCGCCGGTGGTGACGATCCGTTCGATCGTCACGGGCGCCAGCATGCGGCCGAGGGTCTCGACGTCGAGCGCCGGGCTGAGCAGGACCGGCACGCCGCCCACCGCGGTCAGCGCCGCGATGACGATCATGATGTCCAGTGGCGCGTCCAGCCACACCGCGCAGTAGTCGCCGGGCTTGATGCCGGTGCTCTCGAAGAGCGTCGCCGCACGGCTGGCCGCGTCGGCGACATCGGTCAGTGCCACCTGATTGTCGACCACCGGCACGGCGACCGAGGAATGGTCGCTGATCCAGGGCCGGGCATCCGGGGCGATCTCGATCAACTGATCGTAGATGAGATTGTGGTTTCGAGTCATAGCGTCACTCAATGTTTCGTGTCGGCCGGCGTTCCCGGAATAAACCGGTAGCTCCGGATCGAGCAGGGCTGAGGTTTTACACCCGGACAGGATCGGGACGGTGTCGAACCGTGGGCCCGTTTGTTTCCAGAGGGGGTTGCATCGCATGAATCAGCGGGATCAATACACTGCGCTGGGTACTCCCGACTGCACTACAGAGGAGAGTATATGGTTCGATTTCCGGCACCGGCAACGATCCGGCGCTGACAAGTTCGCGGCGATTATTGACAACACCCTGCCAGTCCGGCCTGTTGGCAACACCCTGCTATACCGGGGCCGGGTCCGCGAGGGATAAATTTACCATCGACTCGGCTGCGCGCCGGGTTTATCAATCGGCCTGCCTGCAGTCATGCGCAGCAGACTTTGAATTGACCTTCGAAGATATGCGGCGAGTCCGCAGGGTCTTTGTTCAGGATTCATGACGTAAGTGTGGTGAATATAATGATCGGACCGCAGCAGGCCTCGGATTCCGGGGCACAGCGGATCGCATTGGTGACCGGCGCCGCGGGTGGCATCGGTCATCGCATCGTGTACCGGCTCGCCGCTCAGGGCATGGTCGTGGTCGCGGTCGACCGGGCCGCGGACGCATCGAAGGAGCTGCGTGCCATGCCCGGTCAGGTGACGATCGTCCAAGGTGACGTGACCGACCCGGTCGATGTCGAACGCATCGTCGGCGACGTCGAGCGGGATATCGGGCCACTCGACTATCTGGTGAACGCGGCCGGCATCATGCGGTTCGGCGAGATCGTCGAACTGTCCGAGGACGACTGGGAAGAAACCTTCTCGGTCAACACGACCGGTGTTTTCCGGGTGACCAAGGCGGTGCTCACCCGCATGATCTCCCGGCGCCGCGGCGCGGTGGTCACGGTGTCCTCCAATGCCGCGCGGACGCCGCGCGCGTCCATGTCCGCCTATTCGGCTTCCAAGGCGGCGGCGACCATGCTCGCCAAATGCGCCGCGCTGGAGGTCGCCAAATACGGAATACGGTGCAACGTCGTTTCCCCCGGGTCCACCAGGACCGAAATGCTGCAGGCGACGTGGGAGGGGGAGGACCGTACCGAAGCTACCATCGCCGGCGTGCCGGAGAAATTCCGTCTCGGTATTCCGCTCGGCCGCATAGCCGATCCCGACGACATCGTCGACGCCGTGGAATTCTTGCTGTCCGACCGAGCCCGGCACATCACGATGCAGGAACTCACCGTGGACGGTGGCGCGACACTCGGCAGCTGAGTGCGCAGAACTTCGATCGATCAGAGGAGTCATGATGTTCGGTGGAATACCCGACGTCATTTCGTATGAAATGCCGGTGCCGGACGAGATGCCGGAGAATATTGTCGACTGGAAAATCGAACCCCGTCGATCGGTGCTGTTGATCCACGATATGCAGAACTACTTTCTGCGCCCGTTGCGCGCCGGTGGCTCGCCCTACACCGAGTTGGTCGCCAACCTCGCGCTGCTGCGCGAGGCCTGCGTGCGGGCCGGTGTGGCCGTCGTCTATACCGCGCAGCCCGGTGGGATGACCCCGACCGAGCGCGGGTTGCTGCGCGATGTCTGGGGCCCGGGCATGACCACGGACGAGACCGATCGCGCGGTCGTGGCCGAATTGGCCCCCGGCCCAGCCGATCTGGTGTCCACGAAGTGGCGCTACAGCGCGTTCCACGGGTCGGGCCTGCTCGACCGGTTCCGGGCGATGGGCCGTGACCAACTGATCATCAGCGGGGTGTACGCGCACGTCGGGGTGTTGGTCACCGCGTGCGAGTCCTACTCCAACGACATCGAGACCTTCCTCGCCGCCGACGCCGTCGCCGACTTCACGCGCGCGGACCATCGGATGACGCTCGATTACGCGGCGGCCCGCTGCGCCATGGTGCGGACCACCGCGGATCTGGTCGCCGCCGTACAGTCCGGCACAGACGTCGGCTCCCGGGTGGGTGTGTGATGGCCCGCGTGCCCGCCGGGCGCGCGCTGCTCGATCGGCTGCTCGCCGATCCGCAGCAGCCGTTCGCGATGGTGCAGCGATCGGGCGCCGAGGCGCCGGGCACCGTCGACGTCATGCTCGGCGACTTCGCCGAACTCGCCGGCCTCGACGAGGTGCGGCTGGCCGACGAGGAGTCCGGCCTGCTCGTTCTGGTGCCCTACCGGCAGATCGCCGAGCGCGGTTTCCCCTGCAACGACGATCGCACGCCGTTGCTCGCGATGTCGGTGCGCGAGCACGAGCTCACCGACCGCGAAACGGTGCTCGCGGCGATCGGCCCGGACCTGCTGGGCCCGGACTCGATCGACGCGGCGGGCTTCCGATTCGACGTCTCCGACGAGGAGTACCGCCGCATCGTGCAGTCCGTCATCGACGACGAGATCGGCACCGGTGAAGGCTCCAACTTCGTGATCAGCCGATCGCTGATCGGATCGTTCGGGCCGAATCATCTGCATGTCTCGCTCGGGTTGTTCCGCAGGCTGCTGAGCGGCGAACGCGGTGCGTACTGGACCTATCTGGTGCACACCGGCACGCAGACTTTCGTCGGCGCCAGCCCGGAAGCGCACGCGCACTTCGACAACCGGACCGTGTCGATGAACCCGATCAGCGGCACCTACCGGTATCCGCCGGAGGGGCCGACCGAGTCGGGTCTGCTGCACTTCCTCGCCGATCAGAAAGAGAACGACGAGCTGTTCATGGTCGTCGACGAGGAACTCAAGATGATGTCGGCGCTCTGCCCGGCGGGCGGGACGGTCACCGGGCCGTATCTCAAGGAGATGGCGCATCTGGCCCACACCGAGTACCTGCTGTGCGGCCGCACCGAACTCGGCGTCGCCGAGGTGCTGCGCGAGACGATGTTCGCGCCGACCGTGGTCGGCTCGCCGCTGGAAAGCGCCACGCATGTCATCGCGCGGTACGAATCGGTCGGGCGGGGCTACTACAGCGGCGCCATCGCCTACATCGACCGCGGGGCGAGCGGCGTGGTCCGGCTCGATTCGGCCATCCTGATCCGCACCGCCGTCGTGGACGCCGTGGGGCGGGCCAGGATCACCGTGGGCTCGACGCTGGTGCGCGACTCCGATCCGGTCGGCGAGATGCACGAAACCTATGCCAAGGCAGCGGCTTTGATCAACGGATCGGTCACGGCGCGCTGGCCGCGGCTGGCCGCGTTGCCTGCGGTCGCGGCCGCGTTGCAGAGTCGCAACTCGATCGCCTCGCAGTTCTGGTTCGCGGAAGCGGACAGCAGGCGTATCGGCGCGGCGCCGCAGGCCCGCGGCTCGGTGTTGCTGATCGACGCGGCCGACAACTTCACCACGATGCTCGCCAGCATGCTGCGTTCGCTCGGGTTCGAATTGACGATCGCGAGCTGGGACGCCGAGGTGGAACTCGCCGACTACGACCTGGTCGTGCTCGGTCCCGGTCCCGGCGATCCCGGTGCGCTGCACGATCCCCGGGTGCTGGCGATGCGGCGCCGGATCAAGCAGCTCACGGCGGCCGATCAGCCGTTCGCGGCGGTCTGCCTGAGCCACCAGATCCTGTGCTCCGCACTGGGTCTGGAGATCACCAGGCTGGACAAGCCGAATCAAGGTGTGAGCCGGGTGATTTCGCTGTTCGGTACGCCGGTGCGGGCGGGGTTCTACAACACCTTCGTCGCCCGGAGCGCGGTCGACGCCTTCGACTCCGCGCTCGGCCGGGTCGAGGTGAGCCGTGATCCGGCGACCGGTGAGGTGTACGCCCTGCAGGGTGAGCGGTTCGCCTCGGTGCAGTTCCACGCGGAATCGGTGCTGTCCCAGGACGGTCCGGCCGTGCTCGCCGCCATCGCGAGCCGGCTGATCGCCCGGCCGGCCGTGCTCGCCGGGGATCGGGTGAGTGCGCGTGGCTAGGCGGCTCGTGCGCCGGGCGCTCGGACGGGTTGCCGACGTCGTCAATCGGCCGGTGCCCGTCCGGCGCGCGAAGGTCGAGGAGCCGGTCTCCGGCAAACGGATCCTGATCACCGGCGCGTCCGCCGGCATCGGCCGGGCCGCGGCGGTGGCAGCCGCCGCGGCCGGGGCCGAGGTCGTGCTGGTGGCGCGCCGGGAGCCGGAACTCGCGCAGTTGTCCGACGAGATCCGGTCCGCGGGCGGCAAAGCGGTCTATCGAACGTGCGATCTCACCGACGACGGCGAGGTCGACGCGTTGCTCGACTGGGTACGCACCTCGGTCGGCCGGGTGGACGTGCTGGTGAACAACGCCGGCCGGTCCATCCGGCGACCGATCACGGAATCGTTCGATCGCATGCACGATTTCCGGCGCACCATGGGCATCAACTACTTCGGCCCGGTCCAGCTCAGCCTCGGCCTGCTGCCCGGCATGCTGGAATCGGGCCGCGGTCATATCGTCAACGTCGGTACCTGGACCGTGCCCACCGGCACCTCGCCCCGTTTCGCGGCCTACCAGAGTTCCAAGACCGCGCTGACCGCGTTCGGCCGCTGTGTGGACGCCGAGTTGTCCGGCCGCGGGGTTGCGGTGACCTCCGTCCACTATCCGCTGGTGCACACCGCGATGAGCGCACCCACCCCGGAATATCAGAAGCTGCCCGGGCTGACGCCGCAGGAAGCGGCGGAGTGGATTCTGACCGCGATCCGGCACCGGCCCACGCAGGTGATCCCGCGCTATGTGCCGGTGCTGTGGGCCCTGCGGTTGTCCGGCTCCCGCACGGTGGGCCGGCTGCTGCTGCGCTGGGGGTGACCGGCGCGAATCGCCTGGTCCGCGTGCCGGTGACAAGTAGCTGCCATGGAATTGCGACCGCCGACCCGATTAGTCTTTGTGTATACACCGGTAAATATCGACCGGTAAATCCCGTGGATTATTCAGAAAGGGCATCATCGTGATGCTACGCAATGGGCGACTCATGGTCGCAACAATGGCTTGCGCGGCAGCGCTCTGGCCCGGATTCGCCGGCCCCGCCGCCGCCGAATCCCCGGTCTCGGCCGCCGCCTGCGGCACGCCGCTGAATGCCGCTGAAATCGCCACGATCACCGAGCTCTCGGACATGGACACGATCCGTGGCGCCGACGGTCTGCAGCGGCTCGTCGAGGTCGGCGAGCGCAACGCCCAGATCGCGGAAATTCTTGTCGCACATGGTGATCGACGCGGACTCTTCGCGCTCATGAACGACACCGCGGACCGCGCGACGGTGCTGCCGATGATCCGTTCCGGCGCCGGGCTGACCGATCCGCAGCGTGACGCGCAATTCTATTTCGAGGGCTACGAGACCTGGCTGCGGGCCGTGCACGCCGAATTCACCGGCGCGCCGATTGCCTGGCAGTGGGCACCCTATTTCGGGTTGGCCGGTAATTGCGCGGAGTCCGGCGCCTATGTGGCGATGGTCGGCTACAACGCGCATATGAGCGTCGATATCCCGTACGCGCTGGCCTCGACCGGTATCGGCCCGGAGAACTCGGGCGACTACTTCAAATTGATGGACGCCATCGCGGTCAACAATCCCGCGCTGGTCAGCCGGACCAAGCAGGCGTACAACGCCGATGTCGGCCCGCTGTGGCGGTTCTACTTCTTCGGTGAGGGCCTCGATCGGATCACCGGCGAGGGCGTGGGCTCGACCATGCTGCTGCGCAGCGCGCTCGCCAGCGTGAACGCCACCAACCTGGCCAACGGCGTCGGCCTGGCCAACCCCGCGACCCGCGATCTCACCAGCGCCGGCATCACCACCATGTGGGGAGCCATCGACGGTGTGCTCGCCACGCTCACGAACGTGAACGGGCTCTAGCACTCGAGGGCGCGAGCCCCGCTGTCTGCCAGCGGCCTCCCCGAAATGGTCGGGGCGCCGACTCCGAAACGGACTGAACGTCCCTGAAGAGAGATTCGAACCGTGAAGACTTCCACCCCCATCCGACTCCTTGCCGCTGCCTCGCTGTGCGCCGCGTCCGCCCTGCTGGGCACCGCCGCGCCGGCCGCCGCCGACGAGGGCGCCGACGGAAAATCCTTCGTGGCGATCGGCGATTCCTACACCACCAACGGCAACATCATCTACTCGCTCGGCTTCGGCTACGGCGGCGACAAGTCCTGCCAGCGGTCGGACACCTCGTGGCCCAAGCAGCTGGCCGCGCAGATGAACATCGGCGCCGACGACCTGGAAGACGTCTCCTGCCTGGGTGCCTCGCTGGCCACCCCGCCGCACTACACCGCGACCTATATGGCCAAGCAGGCCGCCTCGGCCGGCGCGTTCGGCCCGAAGACCCGCCTCGTCACGATCCAGCTGGGCCAGAACGACATCTGGAACAGCTCGAACCGCCAGCGCGCGCTCGACGCCGAGGTCACCTGCCTGCCGAACTTCATCCAGGGCTGCGGGCCCGATGCAGGCCTGGACGGCCGGGCGCCCGACGCCCGCGGCGTGAACTCCGACCAGTACGTGGCCTGGGTCAAGCCGGTCGTGGACTACGTGCGCTACTACGCGCCGAACGCGCAGATCGTCTTCGTCGGCTACCCGACGATCGGCGAGCGCGGCAATCCGCAGTGGTGCTGGGAGTCCCCGGTGGGCCGGATGTCGCAGCCGCGCGCCGGTGCGATGACCGAGTTCCTGGACAAGGTCGACGACGCGCAGCGGGCCGCAGCGGCCACGCTGAACGTCGGCTTCTTCGACACCAGGGCGGCCACCGCGGGCCACGGCAGCTGCGCCGCGGATTCGTGGATCAACGGGTACTTCAACCCGACCGGTGAGTTCCTCGGGATCCCGTTCCACCCGACCAAGCACGGTGACACGGTCACGGCGACCGGCATCAAGGAACAGTTCGGATTGTGATGACTGAGGACACTTTTTCGGCAGCTACGGTGCCGATGCAATGGGTAGGGCCGCTCAAGATCTCCGGCAACGTCGCCGAGGGTCTGGTCGAGGTGCCGCTGGCCACCTACGAATCGCCCCTGTGGCCTTCGGTGGGACGCGGCGCCAAGATCTCCACCCTGTGCGAGCGTGGCATCGTGGCCACGCTGGTGGACGAGCGGATGACCAGGTCGGTGTTGCTGGAGGCCGATGACGCGGGCACCGCACTGGCCGCGGCCCGCCAGCTCACCGCCGAACTGCCGCAGCTGCGCCGGATCGTCGGCGAATGCAGCCGCTTCGCCGACCTGATCGACCTGCACCACCAGATCGTCGGCAACCTGCTGTTCCTGCGGTTCGAGTTCACCACCGGCGACGCGTCCGGGCACAACATGGTGACCCTGGCCGCCGACACCCTGCTCGGGCACATCGTGAACACCGTGCCCGGCGTGCGCTACGGGTCGGTGTCGGGGAACTTCTGCACCGACAAGAAGGCCTCCGCGGTCAACGGGATCCTCGGCCGCGGCAAGAACGTCGTCGCCGAGATCCTGATCCCGCGCGAGATCGTGGCGCAACGGCTGCACACGACCGCCGCGCAGGTGGCCGATCTCAACGTGCGCAAGAACCTGATCGGCACCACGATCGCGGGCGGAATCCGCACGGCGAACGCGCATTACGCGAACATGCTGCTCGGCGTGTACCTGGCCACCGGGCAGGACGCGGCGAACATCGTCGAGGGCTCGCAGGGGATCACCCACGTCGAGGATCGCGACGGGGACCTCTATTTCTCCTGCGCGCTCCCGAATCTCATCGTCGGCACCGTCGGCAACGGCAAGGGGCTGGACTTCGTCGAGGCGAACCTGGCCCGCATGGGGTGCCGCGAGAGCCGGGAAGTCGGCGGTAACGCGCGGCGGCTCGCCGTGCTCACCGCTGCCGCCGTGCTCTGCGGAGAGCTGTCTCTGCTCGCGGCGCAGACAAATCCGGGCGAGTTGATGCGGACGCACATCCGCTTCGAGCGCTCGGCATCAGGAGAAGGAACAGGCCAATGACCGTGCCTATCGGAATCCACGACATCGCCCTGGCGACCGGCCACTACGCGATGGATCTGGCCGAGCTGGCCAGGCACAACGGCGTAGATGTCAACAAGTACTACATCGGCCTCGGGCAGACCTCGCAGACCGTGCCCGCCACCGACGAGGACATCGTCACCATGGCCGCGGCCGCGGCCAAGCAGATCGTCGCCAAACACGGTGTCGAGGGCATCCGGACGATCCTGTTCGCCACCGAGACCGGGATCGACCAGTCCAAGGCCGCGGCGGTCTACGTGCAGGACCTGATCGGACTGCCCGCTGCGACGCGCGCCGTCGAGCTCAAGCAGGCTTGCTACGGCGGCACGTCCGCGCTGCAGCTCGCGGCGGGCATCGTCGCCCGCGATCCGGAGCAGCGCGTGCTCGTGATCGCCAGCGATATCGCCAAGTACGACGTCGATTCCGGCGGCGAGGGCACCCAGGGCGCGGCCGCGGTCGCGATGCTGGTCTCGGCGCACCCGGACCTCGCGATCCTCGACGAGACCGTCGGGCTCTACACCGCGAACGTCCAGGACTTCTGGCGTCCCAACTATCGGTCCACCCCGCTCGTCGACGGCAAGCTGTCGGTCGGCGCGTACCTGGAGGCCGTGGAGCAGGCGTGGAAGGACTACGAGGCCAGGGGCGGGCGCGGGGTCACCGAGTTCGCCGGCTTCTGCTATCACCAGCCGTTCACCAAGATGGCCTACAAGGCGCACACCCGGCTGCTCGAGCTCAAGGGCATCGAGGCCAGCACGGCGCGCCTGTACGCGGACCTGGCGCCGACCACGATCTACAACCGGGCGATCGGCAACAGCTACACCGCGTCGCTGTTCGTCGGGTTGGTCTCGCTGCTCGACCACTCCGAGGATCTCGACGGCAAGTCGGTGGCGCTGTTCAGCTATGGGTCGGGCTGTGTCGCCGAGTTGTTCTCGGTCACAATGGTTCCCGGGTACCGCAAACATCTGCGGACCGCGGAGAACCGGGCGGCGATCGCACGTCGTGAGCCGATCTCGTACGAAAAGTATCGTGCCCTGCGCAATGTCGCGCTGCCGGAGGACGGTACGGAGCTGGTGCTCGACGAGACGAGCAGCAACCCGTTCCGGCTGACGGCGATCGCGGGACATTCGAGAATCTACGGGGCGGCCCGCGCGCAGTGACGCGGGTGCGGACCGATCCACACCGAGAGTGAAATGCGCTGATGGAGAACGGAATGTGGCCCCCTCGTAGTGTGCTGGCGGCGCGCGGGCACGCGGTGCCCGAGCGCACCGACGGCGAGGTCGGCACCGGGCGCGCGAGCGCCAAGCTGATCTTGTTCGGTGAGCACGTCGTGCTGTACGGCAAGCCCGCGATCTCGCTGCCGGTGCCGTCGCTGCCGGTCACCGCCCGAGCCCGCCGCAGGCCCGGCCCGGTCGTGATCGAATCCTCGACGCTCGACTCCGGCCGGCGCGAACTTTCCGCGGCCTCCCAGCTGGACGCCTCGGCGGTGCCGCGGCTGGCCGTCTCGGCGGTCTGCGAGTACCTCGATCGCCCGGACGACGGGCTGTTCGTCACGGTCGACAGCGGTATCCCGGCGGGACGCGGTTTCGGCTCCAGCGCCGCGAGTTCGGCCGCCATCATCGAGGCGGTGGCCCGGCTGTGGGGCCGGGAACTGGACGGCGACACCATGTTCGCCCTGATCCAGCAGTCGGAATCGTTCGCGCACGGCAAGGCCAGCGGCGTGGACGCGCGCACCGTGATCAGCCGGGGCGGGCCGATGTGGTTCCAGGAGGGCGCGGTCGCCCCGCTCCCGGTGGCCGCGGGCGCGGCGCAGCCGGTCCTGGTCGTCGCCGATACCGGCGTGAACGGCAGTACCCGGCAGGCGGTTTCGACCGTGCATCGTAATCTCGTCACGCTCGGTGCGACCGGCACCGACCTGCTCGAGCGGGCGGGGGCGATGACGACCGCCGCCGCAACGGATCTGGCCGCGGGCCGGTTCGCCGACGTGGGCGCGAAGATGACCGCGACGCACTTCATCCTCGACCGGCTCGGCGTGAGCTGCCCCGAGATCGAGACGCTGGTCGGCGCCGCGCTGGAGGCGGGTGCGTTGGGCGCCAAGCTCTCCGGCGGCGGACTGGGCGGCTGTGTCATCGCGCTGGCCGCCGACGCGGCCGCCGCGGCGCACTTGCACTCCGTCCTGCTGGCCGCGGGCGCGGATCGTTGCCACACCGTGGCATTGGACGCGAGCGAGGTGCGGTCGTGAGCACGCCGGAGACGGTGGCCGCGCGGGTGGCTGCCGAAGGCGTCACCGCGACGGCCTATCCGAATATCGCGTTGATCAAGTACTGGGGCAAACGCGATGAGGCGCTTCATCTTCCGGTCACCAGCAGCCTGTCGCTGACCCTCGGCGTCTTCGCGACGGTCACCACGGTGACCCTCGCCGAGGACCTCCCGGCCGACAGCGTCACCGTTGCCGACGGCCCCGCGGCGCAGGCCTTCGCCGCCAAGGTCGTCGGATTCCTCGATCTGGTACGGGATTCGGCGGGCGATCACCGCCGCGCCCGAGTGCACACCGTGAACATGGGGCCGACCGGGGCGGGCCTTGCCTCCTCGGCCTCCGGGTTCGCGGCGCTCGCGGTGGCGGCGGCCGGCGCCTACGGTCTCGACCTCGATCAGCGCGCGCTGTCCCGGCTGGCCCGGCGCGGCTCCGGCAGCGCCTCGCGTTCCATCTACGGCGGCTTCGCCCAGTGGCATCGCGGCGAAGGCGTTGGTGCGGAGGGGGATTCGAGCAGTTACGCGGAGCCGGTCGCGGCGCCGCTGCTGGATCCCGCGCTGGTCGTCGCGCTGGTCGACGCCGGCGAGAAGTCCATCACCAGCCGGGCGGCGATGCGGCGCACCGTCGACACGTCGCCGTTCTATCAACCGTGGGTGCGCTCCAGCGAACAGGACCTGCGCGATATGCACACCGCCATCGCGGCGGGGGATCTGGCGGCGGTCGGCGAGATCGCCGAACGCAATGCCCTCGGCATGCACGCCACGATGCTCGGCGCCCGCCCGGCCGTACGCTACTTCGCCCCCGGGTCGATGCGGGTGCTGGACCGGGTGCTCGCGTTGCGCGCGGAAGGCGTCGTGGCGTACGCCACGATGGACGCCGGCCCCAACGTCAAGGTGCTGTGCGATCGACGGGACAGCGCCGCGGTGGCCGCGGCGCTGGGCGAGACCGACCCGGCGATGCGGATCATCGTGGCGACCCCGGGACCGGGCGCGGCGATCGGCGCTCCGGCCGAATCGAGTGCCCATGATCACCGTTGACGTTCCGGGCAAGCTGTACATCGCCGGTGAGTACGCGGTACTGGAACCGGGTGGCGCGGCCGTGCTCGTCGCGGTGGACCGCTACCTGACCGTCGCGGTCGGTCCGGCCCCCGCGGCGGCGCCGTCGCGCCGGACGGTCATCACCGAGCGCACCGGGCCCGGCCCGGTCGAATTGCTCCCCCGTACCGCGACAACCGGTGCCACGGTGGCCGATTCGGCCGACGCCGCGGCGTTGCGGCACGTGCTCACCGCCGTGGACCTCGTCGAGCGGCTCGCGGCCGAGCGCGGCGACGAACTGCTCGGCTTCCACCTCGAGATCCGCTCGGCGCTGGACGACCCGGCGACCGGCCGCAAATTCGGGCTCGGCTCCTCGGGCGCGGTGACCGTCGGCGTGGTGCGTGCCCTCGCGCAGGCCTACCGGTTCGACCTGGACGACGACGCGCTGCTGCGGCTGGCCCTGCTGACCGCTTTCGCGGTGGATCCGCGGTGCTCGGGTGGCGACGTCGCGGCGTCGCTGCTCGGCGGCTGGGTCGCCTATCGGGCCCCGGATCGGGCCCGGGTGGCCGCGCAATTCGCCCAGCCCGACACCAAACTCACCGACCTGCTCTGGCAGCCGTGGCCGGAGCTGTCCGCGCGCCGGATGCCCGCACCCCGCGCGCTGTGTCTCGAAGTGGGCTGGTCGGGGCAGCCCGCGGTCTCCAGTGGGCTCGTCGAGCTGCTACGCAACGGCATCGCGGGCGACTCCGCGGCGTACGGCCGTTTCGTCGTCGCCAGCAATTCCTGTGTCGCAACGCTTGTCGCGGCGCTGGAGTCCGGTGACGACGCCTCGGTGGGCACGGCCATGGCGACCGCCGGTGCGCTGCTGCGCGCGGTGAGCGCGCTGGCCGGCGTGTCGATCGAGACCCCGGCGCTGGCCACGCTGCGCACCACGGCCGAGGCGCTCGGCGCGGTCGCGAAGAGTTCCGGCGCGGGCGGCGGCGACTGCGGTATCGCGCTGCTCGCCCCGGCCGGCGTGCCGCAGCTGCGGCAGCAGTGGCGGGCGGCCGGTATCACGCCGCTCGAACTGCTTGTGCATCAAACGTTTTCAGCGAAAGGCAACTCCAGTGACAACAGTGTCGCAGATCTACGGCAGCCGTAAAGACGACCATGTCCGCCTCGCGGTGGAGCAGCATCACCTGCGCAGCGCGGGGCTCGAGCTGAACCAGTTCGACGAGGTGCGTTTCGTGCACCACGCACTGGCGGGCAGCGCCGAGTCGGCGGTGTCGCTCGGCACCGAGGTCGCCGGAATCGCCTGGGACGTACCGCTGTACATCAACGCGATGACCGGCGGCAGCGCCGGCACGGGGGAGATCAACCGCGGCCTCGCCATCGCGGCCAGGCAGACGGGGGTGCCGATCGCCTCCGGGTCGATGAGCGCCTATCTCGCCGAACCCGCGGTGGCGCCGACTTATCGGGTGCTGCGCGAGGAGAACCCGGACGGATTCGTCATCGCCAACGTCAACGCCAACGCGACTCCCGAAATGGCCCAGCGCGCAGTCGATCTCATCGCGGCTAACGCGCTGCAGATCCACATCAACACGATCCAGGAGATCGTGATGCCGGAGGGCGATCGGGACTTCTCCGCGTGGCCCGAGCACATCGCGCGGATCGTGGACGCACTGGACGTGCCGGTGATCGTCAAGGAGGTCGGGTTCGGGATGAGCGCGGCCGCGGTGGCGCGCGCGGCCGATCTCGGCGTCTCGATCGTGGATGTCTCCGGGCGCGGCGGCACGAATTTCGCCACCATCGAGAACGCCCGGCGCCCGCACGAGGACTTCGCGTACCTGGGGGACTGGGGACAGTCCGCGCCCGCCTGCCTGATCGACGCCGCCGATGTGGCGCGGCAGCGGGAGCTGAGCCTGCTGGCCTCCGGCGGCGTGCGGCACCCGCTCGACGTGGTGCGGGCGCTCGCGCTCGGCGCGCGGGCGGTCGGGGTGTCCGGCTACTTCCTGTCGGTCCTGCAGAGCGCCGGTGTCGACGCGCTGGTCTCGACCATCGGCGACTGGATCACCCAGATCCGGCAGCTGATGGTGGTGCTCGGTGCGCGGACGGTGCCGGACCTGGCACAGACGGATCTGCTGCTGAGCGGCAACCTGGCCGAGTTCAGCCGGCTGCGCGGCATCGATCCGGGCGGCTACGCCCGGCGTGCGCGCTGACGATGGCGCGACGATAGGCGCGCGATCGTGCGCCGATGGCGCGACGTGTCACGCTATTTGTGCGGCACAGTTGTGCCCGCGACCGACTTCGAGTTCTCCAGCACCGGACCGCAGCGCGAATGACCTTCGCGCTGCGGTCTCGTGCGTTCCGGTGCGCGGGCGCACGGACGAATTGTTTCCACGCAATTCCCGCACTATCGACCGGCAATAGTGAAAAGAAAGTATTCAGATAAATCGCTGCCGCCGTGACGGGCATCACACTTGACCGTCTCTTTTCGGGGTGTCACGCTATTGGGGCGGCACAGTTGTGTCCGTATCCGAATTCAGCACACCCCGCGCAGAATGATGCGCGAGATTTCCTCCCGCTGTTGTTCGCGCGTTCGGTGCGCATTCTCTACACCGAGAATTCAGGTTATCCGGCGACCATAGGAACTATGGGCGTCGTCGCCGCATGTCGGCTGGGGACCAGGGTCGATCACCAGCAGCTGCCGCGACACGCGGGCTCCCGCCCGAGGATTTCCACCTTCGCAAAGGAGAAGACATGCGCAGCACATTGATCGCGGGCCCGGATCGACTCAGGCCCCAACGACGATGTGGTGCGGTTGTTCTGCGAGTTCGACGCCGCCGAGAAATGCACCTCACGGGCACCCGGCGGCGGCAGCTGTTCCATGACCGGGGCCTGACTTTTCACCTGCAGGCCGAAAGGTTACTGGAATGAATACTGATATCGCGATCGCCACCACGCGTGCCGACCTGGAGGATCGGCGCACCCTGAGTGTCAGCCCGCTGCTCTCGCCCGCCGAGGTGCGCCACGCGCACCCGATCGACGAGACGCTCGCCGCCATGGTGCACGCGGGTCGCTGGGCCACCGTGGATGTGCTCACCGGGGCCGACGATCGGCTGATGGTGATCGTCGGGCCGTGCTCGGTGCACGATCCCGAGGCCGCGCTGGACTACGCGCGCAGGCTGGCGGTCAAAGCGGCCGAGCTCGACGATCGGCTGCACGTGGTGATGCGGGTGTACTTCGAGAAGCCGCGCACCGCCCTGGGCTGGAAAGGCCTGATCAACGATCCGCACCTGGACGGCTCCTTCGATATCGACACCGGCCTGCGCCTCGGCAGGCGCTTGCTGGTCGACATCACCGCACTCGGGCTGCCGGTGGCGTGCGAGTTCCTGGATCCGATCACCCCGCAGTACATCGCGGACCTGGTCTCCTACGGCGCCATCGGCGCACGCACGGCGGCCAGTCAGGTGCACCGCCAGCTCGCGAGTTCGCTGTCCATGCCGGTCGGGATCAAGAACGGGACCGACGGTGATGTGCAGGTGGCGGTGGACGGGGTGCGGGCCGCGGCGGCGAGCCACGTCTTTCCCGGTATCGACCTGGCCGGCCATTGCGCGCTGATCCAGACCACCGGCAACACCGACTGCCACGTCATTCTGCGCGGCGGCAGCACCGGTCCGAACTTCGACGCCGCCTCGGTGGCCGAGGCCTGCCTGCGGTTGGAGAAGGCGGCGCTGCCGCAGCGGCTCGTGGTCGACGCCAGTCACGGCAACAGCAACAAGGACCACAACAAGCAGGTCGACGTGGTGACCGACCTCGCCGGACGGATCGCCGCGGGCGAGCGCAGCGTGGTCGGCGTGATGCTGGAGAGCTTCCTCGTCGGCGGCCGCCAGGATCTGACCCTCGGCGAGGCGGGCGCGCTCGCCTACGGGCAGTCCATCACCGACGCCTGCCTGGGCTGGCACGCCACCGCCGCGCAACTCGATCGGCTCGCCGCCGCGGTCGCCACCCGCCGCAGGCGGGCGCGGTCGATCGGCACCCGCCTTCCGGCGTAGCCGGAATTCGCGCAGATCAACAGCTTTGGGCCCATGGCGCTGCCGTCGCGCGGCACGGGTCGCACGGCGCCATGGGCCATGGTTGGCCACCAGTGAGGAGGACAACGTGCCGAGTAGTACCAATCTGCAGTGGCCGGCCGCAGGGTTGGGCCTGATCACCGACGATGACGCGGATATCGACAGCGTCCGGTTGCCCGGTCTCGTCGGCCGCGACAAGGAAGTCAACGAAATCCGTTGCCTGATGAACGATCCCCGGGTCCGCCTGCTCACCCTGACCGGACCGGCCGGGGTGGGCAAGAGCCGAGTGGCGCAGGAAGCGCTGGCGCTCAGTGAGTTCCGCACCGCGACAGCCACCACCGTGGATCTCGCGGAGGCGAGCAATCGGCGCGAGGTCTGGCGAGAGGTGCACGCCGCGTTCGGCTTCGGGTCCGGCGACAACGAGAGTGCCGATGCCGAACGGATATTGGCGTCGCTCGAAGCCGATCTCGGTCCGGACCGGACCATCCTGCTGCTGGACAACTGCGATCTGGTCTCGGGCTCGATCGCCCGCGATGTCTCCCGGCTGTTGCAACGCTGCCCGAATCTGCTTGTCGTAGCGACCAGTCGGGTGGTGCTCAACCTGCAGCGCGAGTACGTCGTCTCCGTGCGTCCGTTGCGTACCCGGTCGGAGTCGGGGCCCTACCGGCCCGCTTCCTCCGCCGCCGCGCAACTGCTGCTGGCCAGTATCGACAGCCGCTACCGGAGCTCGGCGGCGAATCGGCTGGTACTGGACGAGATCGCGCACGAGCTGGACGGGGTGCCGCTGGCGTTGGAGCTGGCCGCGATCACCATCAATCGGATCGGGTCGGCGCAGACGCTGAAGTTGATCCGCTCCGGCGAGGGGCTCACCCCGCTGCCGTTCGTGGACATCCCGCTGCGGCATCGGTCGCTGCACGACGCGGTCGCCTGGGGCATCGACCGGCTCGACGAGAGCACCGTCGATGTCCTGCTGCATCTTTCGCTGTGCGAGTCGGCCGTGGATCCGGACACCGTCTCGCTGATGGTCGATCTGGAGGAGACGTTCATCGGCGGCACCTTGACCACGCTGATCGGGCACAGCCTGTTGCAGCGCACGGTCACCGACGCCGGTCACCCCAGCTACGAACTGATCGCCACGGTGCGCGCCTACTGCCACCGGCTGTTGCGGACCGACCGGGTGCGCGGCGACCGGATCCGGCGCAACCACGCCGATCGCCTGTGCGAGTTGGCTTTCCGGCTCGCCGACGAGCTGGGCAGGCCGGATCGGCGGGCGGCGGCGCTGCAGCTCGCCGAACAGCGGGTGCGCGATTTCCGCGCCACCGTCGCCCGCCTGATCGAGCTGGGCCGGGCCGAACGCGCCGTCGAGGTCGCCGCGCTGCTCGAGGATGTCTGGGTGCACTCCGGGTGCCTGCCCGAGCTGGAACGGACACTGCTCCGATTCCTCGACACTCCGGCGGGCCGGCCCGAGGCGACGGACCCGGCGGTGCCGCGCGCCATGGAACTGCTCGGTGACTGGGCGCTGCGGTCGGGCCGATCCGGTCGCGCGGTGGACCTGTTCACCCGCGCGGCGGCGGCCTATCACCGCGCCGCCGACGACGCGGGCGCCTACCGGGCGACGGTGCGGCTCGGCGCCGCCCAGCTGGTGGCCGGTCAACCCGCACAGGCCCGGGAACAGCTGATGCGCGCGCTGCGCAAGCCGAACAAGGGCGGCGAACGGGAACTGGCCGAGATCTATCTGGAGGTGCTCGCGCTCGGTGACCCGATCGGTCAACGGGACGAGGACTGGGCGACGATTCAGCATCGCGTGCAGCGACTCGGCAGCGACGCCGACCGGATGCGCATGCTGAACGCGCTGGCCAACACCCAGCTCGGCGCCGACACCGCGCACCGCGCACTCGAGCTGTTCCGGTCCGCCCTGCGGATTCCGCGCAGCGGACAGCACGTGCTCGAGACGCTCGTCGCGGTGGAGGGCTGCGCGAGCGCGTACCGCATGGCCGACGCCGAATTCGGCGAATCGGCGGCCATGCTGTTCGGTGCGGTGCATCACCTGCGCAACGCCTATGCGATTCCGCTGCCGGACGATATCGGCAGCGAGAACGCGCGGGCCGCGCATCTCATTCGACCGGAAACCGCCGGAAATCTCCGCGATATCGTCGATCGGGCGCTGTCCGGTCCGGCGATTCCCGCCGGTTCCGGCTCACCGCTGGCCAGTTTGACGAAAAGGCAGCGGGAAATTGCGCTGCTGGTCGCCGACGGTATGACCAATCGAATGATCGCCAGCCAGCTCGGCATTGCCGAATGGACGGTGATCAACCATCTCCGGCTGGTGATGTCCAAGTTGGAGTGCCCATCCAGGCTGCACGTCGCCCTGGTGGTGAAAGGCGAACAAGATCCCCACGCAATGGCAGGTCATTCCTGACAGGGGCTTGTTATTTTTCCAGTCCGGAGTCGGCGATAGGCTCTGGTCAATCCGCAAAAACGCAATCGAGGGAATAATCGTGACGGAACTTCGACTCGGATACAAGGCATCGGCGGAACAATTCGCTCCGCGTGAACTTGTCGAGCTCACGGTGTCGGCCGAGGAAAACGGTTTCGACAGCGCCATGATCAGCGATCACTTCCAGCCGTGGCGATTCAACGGCGGGCACGCGCCTTTCTCGCTGGCGTGGCTGGCCGCGGTCGGTGAGCGCACCCGCCGTATCCAGATCGGCACCTCGGTGCTGACGCCGACCTTCCGCTACAACCCGGCCGTGATCGCGCAGGCTTTCGCGACGATGGCCTGCCTCTACCCGGGGCGGGTGATGCTGGGCGTCGGGTCCGGCGAGGCGCTGAACGAGATCGCCACCGGGTTCATCGGCGAATGGCCCGAATTCAAGGAGCGGTACGCGCGGCTGCGGGAATCCGTCGAGCTGATGCGGGCGCTGTGGACCGGCGACCGGGTCGACTTCGACGGCGAGTACTACAAGACCGTCGGCGCGTCCATCTATGACGTTCCCGCCGAAGGCGTTCCGGTGTACATCGCCGCGGGCGGGCCGCTGGTGGCCCGGTACGCGGGCCGGGTCGGTGACGGCTTCATCTGCACCTCCGGCAAGGGCATGGACCTCTACACCGAGAAGCTGATGCCCGCGGTCACCGAGGGCGCCGAGAAGGCGGGCCGCACCGTGGCCGACGTCGACACCATGATCGAAATCAAACTCTCCTACGAGACGGATTACGACCTGGCCCTGCAGAACACGCGGTTCTGGGCGCCGCTGTCGCTCACCCCGGAGCAGAAGCACAGCATCTCCGATCCGATCGAGATGGAGGCCGCGGCCGACGCATTGCCGATCGAGCAGATCGCCAAGCGCTGGATCGTCGGCACCGACCCCGACGACGTGGTCTCCCGCATCGAGCCCTACATCGATGCAGGCATGCGGCACTTGGTCTTCCACGCCCCCGGGCACGACCAGTCCCGCTTCCTCGAGCTGTTCGCCAGGGACCTCGCGCCCCGGCTGCGCAAGCTCGGCTAGCTCCTCGACCACCCAGACCCGACAGGATTGACAATGCAGAAACTCACGGTGGAGCGCGTCATCGCGGCTCCGATCGAGACGGTCTTCAACTGGTTCGCCGATACCGAGAACTACTCGGCCTCTCAGGCCGTGTTGCAGAACAAGCTGATTCAGCCGGCCGCCGACGTGCCCTACGGTGTCGGCGCGGTCCGCAAGGTCACCTGGTTCTTCGGCCGGTACACCGAGCGCATCACCACCTACGACGCCCCGCACAAGATCGGCTGGGTGATCGAGAGCGGTTTCCCGGCCATCCGGCATCAGGGCGCCGAGCTGAACTTCAGCGAGGTGGCGGGCGGCACCCGGGTCGTGCTGACCACCACGGCCGAGGCCGCGATCCCGTTCGGCGCCGACTTCGCCACGCGCACTTTCGGATTCCCGGTGCTCGCGGCCGGTTACCGTAGCGTGCTGAAGACCGCCGAGGTGGCGATCACCTCGCCGCGTAAGGCTCAGCAGCGCACCCGGCAGGGTTGGCTCGCCAAGCCGCGCAACTACGTCTTCGACCAGGTGCTGAAGCTGATCCGCAACATCCACCACCTGATGCTGAAGGTCAGCGGCGGCAAGTGGGGCAACAAGCAATTCGGCATGGCCGCCATCGAATTGCATGTGCTGGGCCGCAAGTCGAAGGCGCGGCGCACCGCCGTGCTGTGGGTGCCGGTCATGGAACCGGGCCGGGTGGTGCTGGTGGCGTCCAAGGAAGGCGACGACCGCGATCCCGAGTGGTACAAGAACCTGGTCGCCACGCCCGAGGTGGAGTTGACCATCGACGGTGTCACCACACCGTGGCTGGCGCACACCGCCGATCGCGCGGAGAAGGCCGAGCTGTGGCCGCGAATTGTCAAGGCGTACCACGGTTTCGCGGTCTACCAGACCCGCACCGACCGCGATATTCCGGTCGTCGTCTGCGTCCCGCGGGAGGACGTGGGCTCCGCGGCGGACCAGGCGTTCGCGGCGGGCCGGGCCAAGGCCGCGAGCAAGGCGAACGAGGCCGCCGCGTCGAACGGCGCGGCCGGTGCCACCAAGACGGCAGGCGCCACCAAGGCGGCCGGGGCGGCCAAACCCGCCGCCGCCCGTAAGTAATTCGAAAACGGGGGATCGAAAAGCCTTACCCGGCACTCGGTCCCGTCCATGTATCTGATCGCCATATGTATCCGATTGAGGTGTTGACGTGATGAAATCCCTTCTGCCAATTCGTGTAGCTCTGGCGGTTCTCGGCAGCGCGGCCATCGTGACCGCTACTGCGGCCTGCGGCAGCGACTCCGATTCGTCGACCACGACGCCGAGCACCTCGGCCGTCGTCCCGGCCCCGGTCGCCAGTTCCTCGCAGGCGCCCGCGCCCGCTCCGGAACCCGCGCCCGCCCCGGCCCCGGCGCCCGCTCCCGAACCCGCCCCTGCTCCCGCCCCGGAACCGGAGCCCGCCCCGGCGCCCGCGCCGAAGCCCGCCCCTGCTCCCGCCCCGGCGCCGAAGCCCGCGCCGAAGCCGGCCCCGGAGCCCGCGCCCGCGCCGAAGCCGGCCCCGCCGACCCTGTCGGACCCCGGCTTCGATCCGAAGCCCGGCTACTGAGCACGCGATAGAACGAGGTCGCCGTGACCGACACCCGATCGACACCGCGGGGGACCCCCGCGGTGTCGCCCGAGATCGCGCAAAGCCGCCCGGCCCTGCCGTCGCTGACGGGGGCCCGGTGGTGGGCGGCATTCGCCGTCTTTCTTCTACATGCCCTGGTGTTTCTGCCGGTCTATCCGTTCCAGAAATCGGAACTGTTCCGTCAGATCCACTTCTTCATGCCCATGCAGCTGGGGGCGGCCGGCGTCACGTTCTTCTTCGTGCTCTCCGGATTCATCATCTACTGGTCGTTCAAGCCCGGCGCTTCGGTGCTGCGGTTCTATTGGCGGCGGGTACTGAAGATCTATCCGTCGCACCTGGTCGCGGCGCTGGCCTTCATCGTGGTCGCCAGCGTGCCGCTGCACCGCCTGGTGGTCTGGGTGCTGAACCTGCTGCTGGTGCACACCTGGATTCCGAAGTCCACCACCGTCGGCGGGCTCAATGTGCCGTCCTGGTCGCTGGCCTCGGAGATGCTGTTCTACCTCAGCTTCCCGCTGGTGCTGCCGCTGGTCCGGCGCATCCGCACCGAACACCTGGTGCGGGCGATGGTGGTGCTGTTCCTGTTCATCCTCGCGTTGCACACCGCGTATTTCCTGTTCGTCGACGGCCCGAAGGGCATCGAGAACGCCTTCGCGCCGCGGCTGGTGCCCGGTGATGCCTCGCCGATGTACGAATTGCACGCCTCGCCCGCGTGGTTCGCTCGCGACGACATTCCCGTCGCGCTGTCGTACTGGCTGAGCTACAACTTCCCGCTGTCGCGGCTGCCCGAGTTCTTCCTCGGCGTGCTCGCGGCCCGGATGGTGCTCGAGGGCCGGTGGCGCAACGTCAAGATGGGCCCGCCGCTGGCGCTGCTCGCGGTCGCCTACGCGGCCACCTGGGTGCTGCCGGTTAACTACAAGATGTCGGCGCTGCTGCTGGCGCCGATGACCGCGGTGGTGGCCACGCTCGCCGCGCGGGATCTGCAAGGCATCCCGGGCTTGAATTCGTCCAAGACGATGGTGTGGCTCGGGAACGTTTCGTTCGCCTTCTATCTGATCCAGTTCCCGGTGATGGTGCTGATCACCAGATTGTTCATCGGCGGGAACCAGTTCGGCTGGGCCGGCTGGCTGGGGTGGGCCCTGTTGTCCATGGCCGTCTCGACCGTGGCCGGCGCGGCCATGTACCACTGGATCGATCTGCCACTGATGACCCGGTTCTCCGGCCGCCGGCGCGCAGCGCCGAAGGGCGAGGAGAAACCGGAAACCATGGTGGTGTCGAGCGAACCGAAGCCCGTGGTGGCGAGTTCGAACGAACCGCAGACAGTGAATTCCACCGTCCGTTGACCTGCCACCCATAACGCACCGGCCGCCCGGACCTGGCACCTCCGGCGGCCGGTGCCTTTTTATTCGAGCAGAAACAACGGTGGATCATCATGCGCCAAGAACTTGCGGAACGGCCGCAGCAAACCGCATATCCGGCAGGGAATTCCAGCGTCGCCGACCACCGCACGCCGTGCTATTGCGGCTGCGCCGCGGCCGAATATTCGGCCGCCGTCGACGGCATTCATGCCAGGAGGAACGTCACGTGAACAACATCGCCGTGCTCGGCACCGGGTCCTATCTGCCGGATCGCATCGTGTCCAACAGCGAGGTCGGTTCCGGCGCCGACGTCGACAGCGAATGGATCATCCGCAAGACCGCGATTCGCGAGCGGCGCTGGGCCCTGCCGGACCAGGCGACCTCCGACCTGGCGACCCACGCGGCGAGCGCCGCGCTGGACGCCGCGGGCATCAGCGCGGACGAGGTGAGCGCGATCGTGGTCGCGACCTCCACGCCCGATCACCCGCAACCGCCCACCGCCGCCTTCGTCCAGCACAACCTCGGCGCCCGCGGCGCCTCGGCCTTCGACGTGAACGCGGTGTGCTCGGGCTTCGTCTTCGCGCTCTCCGCGGTGGAGGCCGCGATCGCGCGGGCCGGCGGGGGATACGGGCTGGTCGTGGGCGCCGACGTCTACTCCAGGATCCTCAATCCCGCGGATCGGCGCACGGTGGTGCTGTTCGGTGACGGCGCGGGCGCGGTGGTGCTCGGGCCGTCCGCATCCGGCGGTCTGCGCCGATTCGGCCTGCACACCTTCGGCGACCTGACCTCGCTGATCCGGGTCCCGGCCGGCGGCAGCCGCCAGCCCTACGATCCGGCCGCGCACGAACTCGGGGCGCAGTACTTCACGATGGACGGCCGCGGCGTCCGCGCGTTCGTCAACGGCTCGCTGCCGGTGCTCGTCAAGCAATTCCTGCACGACTCCGGCGTGGCGCCGGACGACATCACCCACCTGATTCCGCATCAGGCCAACGGCGTCATGCTGGCCGAATTGGCGGAGGAGCTCGGGCTGGTCAACGCCACTATGCACACGACGGTTCGCTATTACGGGAACACGGGTGCCGCGTCGATACCGATCACCCTCGACAACGCGGCACGCACGGGCGGGATTCGCCCGGGCGACACAGTTCTGCTCGTCGGCTTCGGGGGCGGAATGGCGGTGGGACTCACCCTCGTCGAGTGGTGAATCACCGCACAGCCGAAATACGACTTCATTCATCCCGGAAAGAGAGACAGCGTAGTGAGTGCACCTACCGAGTCACCGTCCTTTCTCGCGACCCGCCGCGGCAAGCTCACGCTGGTGCTGCTGTGCACGGCCGCGTTCCTCGACTTCGTCGACAGTTCGATCGTCAATCTCGCGCTTCCGGCGATCCAGGGCGAGATGGATCTGTCGGTGTCGACCCTGCAGTGGATCACCACCGGCTACCTGCTGACCTACGGCGGCCTGATGCTGCTCGGCGGGCGCCTGGCCGACCTGCTCGGGCGGCGCCGAATCCTGATGGCGGGCACCGCCATCATCGGAATCTCCTCGGCCGCAGCCGGTCTGGCGCAGAACAGCGAACTGCTGATCGGCGCCCGGTTCACCCAGGGCATCGGCGCCGCGCTCATGCTGCCCGCCGCGCTGTCGATCCTGACCACCAGCTTCCGCAGCGGCACCGACCGCAGTACCGCGCTCGGTGTGTGGGCCGGCATCGCCGGTCTCGGCGCCGCGTCCGGGTTGCTGCTCGGCGGTCTGATCACCCAGGGGCCCGGCTGGCGGTGGGTGTTCTATGTCAACGTGCCGGTCTGCCTCCTGATCCTGATCGTGCTGCCGCTGCTGGTGCCCAGCGACCGGCGCAACGACATCCGGGGCAGCTTCGACATCTTTGGCACCGCGCTCGGCACCGGTGGCCTGATGACGCTGGTCTACGGCCTGGTCGAGGCGCCGGAGCATGGATGGGGCAGTGCCCGTACGGTTCTCGTGCTGGCGGCGGCCGCCGCGCTGCTGGTGGGGTTCGTGGTCAACGAGCACAAGATCTCGAATCCGCTGGTGCCGCTGTCGATCTTCCGCATCCGTGGTCTCGGCGCCGCCGACGTCACGCAGATGCTGGTTGCCGCGGGCATGATGTCGCTGTTCTTCTTCATCACCCTCTACACCCAGGAAGTACTCGGCTGGGGTGAGATCAAGGCGGGTCTGGCCTACCTGCCGTTCAGCGCGACCATCGTAGTGGTCTCCGGCGTGACGACGAAGATCGTGCCGCGCACCGGAACCCGTCCGGTGATCATCATCGGCTCCGTGATCACCGGCATCGGTATCTTCCTGCTCGCGCAGATCCCGACCGACGGCGCGTACCTGTCGGACCTGTTGCCCGGCTTGATGATCACCGCCGCCGGCTCGGCCGCGGTCTTCGTCGCCAACACCACCGCGGCCAACGCGGGCGTGCCCGCGGACAAGGCCGGACTGGCCGCCGCGCTGCTCAGCACCGCGCAGCAACTCGGTGTCGCCATCGGTGTCGCGGTGCTCACCGCGATCTCGATCTCGCACACCAACACCGAGCTGGCGCACGGTGCGCTGCCGCTGGACGCGACGACCTCCGGGTTCCGCCGCGCGCTGCTGGTCGCCGCGATCTTCGCGACGGTGGGCGCGCTGACCGCGCTGCGCACGGTCAACACGCGCGGCGAAGAGGCGGACGCCGTAGTGGAATCGCGACCCGAAAAGGTGGTCGTCTAACGCTGTCACCATGCCCGGGTGCCGATTCCGGTACCCGGGCGCACAGCTGTATCCGGACATGGCCAGGTCCGTGTCTGTAACCCGCATCGCTAAGCGCGAATCTGATGAAGGTGACACCGTGCCCAGCCACAAGCTAGGAACCCGTGAACTGATAACTTCCCCCGGCGCCGAGGAACTCGAAGACGGCGAGCAATCGGCAGTGGTGCTCTATCCCGAGACGCTGCGCAGGCTCCCCCGGCCCGACCGTCCCGGCGCACCCGACGTACTGCGCATCGCCGTGGTCGGTGTCGGCCCGCGCGGGTTGAGCTGCTACGAGCGGATCTGCGCCAATATCGTGCGCAACGGCGATCGCTTCCGCACCGAGATCTATCTGATCGATTCGACCCGGGTCGGCACCGGATCGGTGTGGCGCACCGACCAATCCGAGCACCTGCTGATGAATACGGTGGCCTCGCAGGTGACGATATTCACCGACGACAGTGTGGCGATGGAAGGTCCCGTGGTGCCGGGGCCGAGCCTGTACGAATGGACGAGTTTCCTGGCGAAGGTCGGCAATTTCGCCGACCTGCCCGACGAGTTCTACGCGGAGGCGTGCCGCACCGCACCCAACACCTACCCCACCCGCGCCATCTACGGCTACTACCTGCGCTGGGCCTACGAGCACATCCGTGATCGATACGCCGGCTGGGTGCGCACCTACGAGATCACCGCCACCGCAACCGATCTGCGCGATGATCCGACGGGTCGCCAAGAGCTGACGCTGGATACGGGGCAGCGCATCGACGCGCTGAACGCCGTGGTGCTCGCGCAGGGCCACGTCTCGCCACGGCAGCCGGTGGATCCGGGCTGGCCCGACGGACAGGTGCAGCGGTTGGGGCTGCTGCACATCGCCCCGGTCAACGCCGCCGATGTCGACATCGATCAGGTGCCCGAGCGGGAACCCACGATCATCCGCGGCCTCGGCCTGACCTTCTTCGACTATATGGCGCTGCTGACGGTCGGCCGGGGCGGCCGATTCGAGCAGACCGACGTGGACGGGGTGCTGGAGTACTTCCCGTCCGGGCGCGAGCCGTTGATCGTGGCGGGGTGCCGTCGCGGCGTACCGCATCACGCGCGCGGCGAGAATCAGAAGGGCATCGACGAACGCCACATTCCCACGCTGCTCGACCCGCTGCGGATCGCCGAATTACGCAGCCGGGCCGATCGTTTCGGTGACATCTCGTTCCGGCGCGACGTGTGGCCTCTGGTCGCGCGGGAGGTGGAGACGGTCTACTACTCGTTGGTGATCGACGATCAGATCAGTCCGCGCGAGCTGCGCGGTTTCCGCGCGCGCTACCTCGCGGCACCGACCGAGCAGGCGGCCGCGGCCATCCTCGACGAGTATCGGATCGCGCCGGAGCAGCGGTGGAATTGGGAGCTGCTCGGCGATCCCACCGCGGGCCGGCACTTCGGCGGTGTCGCCGAATTCCACAGCTGGCTGGTCGATTACCTGGACGCCGATGTGCGCAACGCCCGGCTCGGCAATGTGCGCGGCCCGGTCAAGGCGACCCTGGACGTGCTGCGGGACTTGCGCAACGAGGTGCGCCTGATCGTCGATCACGGTGGCATCACCGGCCAGTCGTACCGCGACGATCTCGACGGTTGGTACACGCCGTTGAACGCCTTCCTCTCGATCGGCCCGCCCACCGCGCGGATCGCCGAACTCGCGGCGCTGATCAGAGCGGGCGTCGTGCGGATCATCGGGCCGGGCATGCGCGTGCGGCTCGACGCCGAGGCGGGATGTTTCGTGACGAGTTCGCCCATGGTGGCGGGCTCGACGGTCACCGGCAGGGTGCTCATCGACGCGCGGCTGCCCGAGCCCGATCTGCGGGCCACCGGCGATGTGCTGTTGCGGAACCTGCTGCGATCGGAGGATATTCGAGGTTTCACCCTGACGAACCCCGACGGCAGCCACTATCGCACCGGAGGGCTGGAGGTGGCCCGTGACTCGCACGCGGTCCTCGACGCCGCGGGGCGGCCGCATCCGCGTCGTTTCGCGGTCGGCGTGCCCACCGAGGCCGTGCACTGGGTGACCGCGGCCGGACCGCGGCCCGGCGTGAACTCGGTGACACTGTCCGACAGCGATAGTGTCGCGCGTTCCATCCTCACCGACTACCGGACGGCGGCCGGCCCGCTGCAGCGAAAGGACTACGCCGATGGTCATAGATAAGGGATTGCTCGCCCCGGTGCGCGCGGGCGTGCCGGTGGAGTCGGTGGTGTCCGACGACGCCTGGCTGGAGGCGATGCTGGAGGTCGAGCTCGCCCTGGCCCGCGCGCAGGCGCGGCTCGGCCTGATCCCGGTGGACGCGGTCGGGCAGATCACCGCCGCGGTCGGCACCCATCGATTCGACGCGCGCGCGATCGCCACGGCCGCGCGTGGGGCGGCGAATCCGGTGGTGTCGTTCGTGCAGCAGTTGCAGCGCGTGGTCGCCGAAACCGATTCGGCCGCAGCCGATCACGTGCACTGGGGTTCGACCAGCCAGGACATCTTCGACACGGCGTCGATGCTGGTCGCGGCGCGGGCGTTGACGGCAATCATCGCCGACGTGGAGGCGAGCGTCGACTCGCTGGCCCGGCTGGCCGACCAGCACCGCGATACCGTGATCGCCGCCAGAACCCTGGGCATGCACGCGGTTCCGACGACCTTCGGTGCCCGGGTCACCACCTGGATCCAGGGTCTGCTGGCCGCGGCCGATCGGCTGCGGCGGGTCCGCGAGCACGGGCTGCCCGTCCAACTCGGCGGTGCCGCAGGGACATTCGCGTCGTACGTGGAGTGTGCCCGGCGCAGCGGCGGCGCGCTGGCCGACGCCAGTCCCGCGCAGATCTACACCCGGTTGACCGAGGAGTTCGCCGCGGAACTGTCGCTGGCACCCAGCGCGGCGCCCTGGCACAGTGTCCGGACGCCGATCGCCGATCTCGGTGCCGTGCTGGCCACCGCCTCGGGCGCGCTCGGTAAATTCGCCGTCGACGTGCTCTCCCAGGCCCGGACCGAGGTGATGGAGGTGTACGAGCCCGCCGCGGTCGGCCGCGGTGAGTCCTCGGCCATGCCGCAGAAGCGCAATCCGGTGCTCGCCACCATGATCCGGTCCGCCTCGCTGCAGGTGCCGGCGCTGGCGTCCACCCTGTTCACCGCGATGCTCGCCGAGGACGAACGCTCACCCGGCGCCTGGCATGCCGAGTGGCAACCGCTGCGGGAGTGCCTGCTGCTGGTCGGCGGCAGCGCGCATACCGCCGCCGAACTGGCCGACGGCCTGCGTGCCGACGAGGCCCGGATGAGCGAGATCCTCGCCATGAGCCACGGCCAGTTGGTCTCCGAGCGCCTGTCCATCCGCCTGACTCCGCTGCTCGGTCGCGTCCGAGCCAAGAAGGTCTTGCAAACGGCCGCCTTCGATGCCGCGGCGTCCGGTGCGTCGCTGGCCGATGTGCTGGCCGCCGATCCGACGGTCAGCGAGCGGCTCGGCGCCGAGGAGATCCACGAGTTGCTGCGTCCGCAGAACTATCTCGGTATCGCGCCCACTCTCCTGGACCAGGTGATCGAGCACCGCTGAGCGCACTGCTGCTGCCCCGCATACGTTTTCGTATGCGGGGCAGCTTTTTTGCGTTGTGCGGCAGTCGGTTCAGATAGTGAGCTGGAGGATGTCGATGCCGCGGTTGTTGTCGGCCACGTAGGCGAAACCGCGGTGCCAGTACGGCGCCCAGGCGGCGGCGTCGGCGGGACGATAGTACGCGATCTGCTTGGGGTTGGTCGGATCGCTGACGTCCAGGAACCGGGTGCCCTGCGCGTAGAACGACTGCACCAGCACCTTGTCGCGGACATCGAAGTAGTGGGCCGAACAATCCGCCGAGGCGGGGTCGCTGCCTTCCTGCCCGGCCACACCCCAGGTGCCGATTGTTTTGAGCCGGTAGGGCTTTTGCGGCGTCGACCGCCACCCTTCACCACCGTAGGACCCCTCCAGCGACGCGATCACCAGCACGCCGTCGCCCGCGCAGCCGTCGAGGAAGCTCTCCTCGGTGGCATAGATCAGGTTTCCGTTGCCCCAGTGTCCGGCGCTGCCGCCGTCCGGCGCGAAACTGCCGACCGGCCGGAAACTGTTGTGCATGAACTTGGACGGCGCGGCGGTCTCGTTGATCCCGCCGCCGGCATAGGGCACCGGATCGGTCGGCGAGGCGGGGCGGACCTTGCCGGTCACCGGGTCCTTGTGCATGCCCTCGGTCCAATATCCGCGCACGCCACCGCGGCCGGACGCCCAGGCGACACCGGCCGCGTCGATCTGGACGTCGTGCACGTAATCGGTCTTGCCGTCGTTGCGCGCCAACTCGATCGGCTGGGGAAAGACCTTCGGCTTGCGCGGATCCCGGATATCGGTGACCCAGATCGGGCGGCCACCCCATTCGGCGGGCTGGCTGTCCGCCTTGGCCGGACCGCCGGTCCACAGATACTGGCAGTCGTTGATGCAGCTGGTGGTGTGCCCCGCGGGCACCTTGACGTAGCTCAACACGGTCGGCTGCTCCGGCTTGGCCAGATCCACGATGTAGATGCCGGATTCACCCGTGCGCACGTTGCCGCTGAAGGCGCGGGGATCGCGGGAGAGGAAGACGCGCTTGCGCACGGGGTCGACCTCGGTGTCCTCGGTTTCCCACAAACCCGGCATGTCCAGTTTGCCGATCAGTTTCGGCGCCGCCGGATTCGCGGTCAGGTCATAGGTTTTCAAGCCGAATTCGCCGGAGACCACCATCACGTCCCGGTTGCCGTACTGGAGGAACTGCAACGCGATCGCGCCTTGCGCATCCGGCACATTGCCGACCGCCTTGACATTCTTCTCCGCGCCGGGGGCGCCGGTGGACCGGGCGGCCGCGGTATGCGGACCGTGCGTCTCCTCCTCCCCACAGGCCATGGCGGGCAGCGTGGTCGCGGCGAGCGCCGCGGTCACGGTGACCAAGAGCAGAGACGAGCGGAGCAACCAACGGCGCACGACTACCTCCCAGCGAGCCATGAATTCCCCATGACCGGGGATGCTCGGTCATGGGGAAGCCTCACTGTAAGTGTCGCCGTGGCGAATTCGCGATACCCACATCCCGGTACCGCAACTGGGGAACAACTTTCGCGCGGCGCGTCCCATGATGCCTGAGGCAGGTGTGTGATTCGCGCGGCGGAGGGTGAATGATGCTGGTAATTCTCGTTATACGGGTGCGTCGGGCGCTCTTCGCGCGGCGATCGACGAGGCTGGGATGGTGCGGGCCGGTCGCGGTCCTGTGTGCCGCGCTGCTGGCCGGCAGCGCCGGCTGCGCCGAAACGCGGGAGGCGTCCCGGCCCGGCGTCCTGACGGTCGGTATCGGCGAACCGGCCGACCTCATTCCCGGCGATCTGCGTGACCAGGCCGGTCGGCTACTGGCCGGCGCGTTGTGGACGCCGCTGGTGGACTACGACGCGGCCACCGGGCGGACCGTTCCCCGGGCCGCGGCGGCGATCTCGACTGCGGACCGGATGACCTGGCAGATCGACCTGCGCACCGATGGCCGCTTCCACGACGGGACGCCGGTGACCGCGAAATCCTATGTGGACACCTGGCGCACCGTGATCGAGGAGCGATGGAGCGGTGCGAGCGCGCTCACCGAGGTGTTGCGCGCCACGGAGATCAGCGCACCGAGCGAATACACTCTGCGTATCGTGCTCGACCGGCCGTTCGGCCAGGTGCCCGCCGTGCTGGCGGCGCAGGCCCTGCTTCCGTTGCCCGCGTCGGTACTGGCCTCCCGGGATTGGACCGGCTTCGCCGCACAGCCGATCGGCAACGGGCCGTTCCGGTTGGCGGGCCCGTGGCGAGCGGGATCGGGCGGACGGCTCGAGCGGGTCGAGGAAGCCGCGGGCAAGGTCCGTGCGATCGAATTCCGGGTCGGTGCGCCCGCCGAGCAGTACGACCAGGTGAAAGCAGGTGAGTTGGATCTGGTCGCCACGGTGCCCGGGGAGCGGCACGACGCCATGCAGCACGATTTCGCCGAGCGGCACGTCATGTGGCCGCTGCCGGAGGCCGACTATCTGGCATTCCCGCTGTCGGACAAGCGTTTCGAGGACGCGGCGGCGCGGTTCGCGTTCGCCATGGCGGTGGACCGCCCCGCTCTGGCTTCGGGACCGCTGGCGCGGCAGGTCGATCCCGCGAGCACGCTGTTGCCGCCCGGCGTCGCGCCCGGCGAACGGTCCGGCACCTGCCGTCCGTGCCGCCACGACGGGGCCGCGGCGAAGTCGTTACTCGGGCAGGTCTCCTTCACCGGGCCGGTCAGCATGTATTTCGGTGCCGGGCAGGAGCATTGGGCACGGTCGCTCGCCGAGCAGTGGCACACGGCGCTCGGGGTGGCGGCGACCGCGCGGCCACGGGACGAGGAGACGAGCGCGCCCGTCGACGGCCCGTTCGTGGTGTCCCGCTCGCTGCGCACGTCCAGCCCGCACGAACTCCTCAGCGCCCTGGCCCGCGTCGCCGGGTACGCCGACGACGGGTTCACCCAGCTGCTGGCCGCCGCCGATGCCGCGGACGTCACGGCGGACAGCGCTCAGCTGTATCGCCTCGCCGAGAACCAATTACTGCGCGACCTCCCGATCGCACCCCTGTGGTCCGGTCATGGCCACGCGGTCTGGGCACCGCGGGTGCACGACGTCACGGCGACCCCGCTACGTGGCATCGACCTCGCCGCGATTTCGGTGTGAGGACCCGCGCGGGCGGGCGGCTCGAAGCGTTGATCCGTCGATCGGCGTGCGGCGGCACAGCGTGCCCGGTAGCCCCGTGAGAGCCGTTGCTGCCCAACGCGGTCGGGACGTGCGCGGAGCCGACGTAGCCCGCCGTCGTGATCGGGTGTGATCCGGCCGTGATTGAGTCGTGATTGATCGATCGGCTTTTAATCGCGCCTCAACTCGCTTTTAGAATGCGGCGCACAACTCGTCGTTCGGTGCGGTGCGTCCTAGTCTCGGATCAGTGCTCGACCATCCGGTGCAACCGGGAGCCAGGCCACCGACCAATGCTGCTCGGCGGGTTCCGACAGGCGGATCCACCTCGGCGGCGACCAGCCTGATCCATTGGCGGACAGGCGATTCGGCGCGCGGCCGACCATATCGAAGGAAAGAATTTCATGGGTAAGCACAGCGCACCTCGGAAAAATCATGTCCCGGCGCAATTGGCAATTCTGTCGACGGCCACGCTGATCGGTCTCGGTATCTCGGCGCAAAGCGGCGCGGGTGCGGCCTCGGCGGATTCGACCATCACCGCGACGCACCGGACCGACGACGTGGCGCCCGCCCCGGCGAAGCGGGTGGGCGGTGCGGTCGCCCAGACCGTCAGCCACCACGGCGGGCAGGAGAGCCGCAACGCGGTGCCGCCGAAGAAGCGCAAGCCGAAGCCTGCCGCGGACAAGCCGAAGCCCGCGGCGGACAAGCCCAAGGCGGCGCCGGATCCGTTGGAGCTGTTGAACAGTGGCAGCGCCGCGCTGAGCGGACTGGCGAAGAGCTTGAACACCGGCAGCTCGGCCATCGCCCCGCTGGGCAAGGCGCTCGGCACCGGCAGCACGGCGGTTTCCGGCAGCGCGAGCAGCGGCAGTGCGGGCCTGGGCGGACTGGCTCCGCTGCTCGGCCTGCTCTCCGGCAGCGCCTGAGCCCCGGCCCAGCGAGGTCACTGCCAACGAACAACGAGAAGGCATTCGATGGGGAAGCACAGCGCACCGCGGAAGAACCGCTTTTCTCCCGCGACCATGCTCACATTGTCCACCGCTTTCGGGGTGTCGGCCTTCGCCGTCACCATCGCCGGAACCTCCAGGGCCGCAGCGGCTCCCGAATCCGGGTCGCCGGCCGAGCAGGTGATCAGCCTGACCAATGCCGCGAGGGCCGAGGCGGGCTGTTCGGACCTGAAGGCGGACAAGAAGCTCACCGCTGCCGCGCAGGCGCACACGAAAGACATGGCGGACAACGGTTTTCTCGACCACAACTCGTCGAAGGGCGATCCCGGCGACCGGATCGGCGCGGCCGGGTACCAGGCCCAGGGCTGGGCCGAGAACATCGCCGAGGGACAGACGAGTGCGTCCGAGGTCGTCGACGCGTGGATGAACAGCGAGGGGCACCGGGCGAACATCCTGGACTGCAAGCTGCAGGACATCGGGGTCGGTTATGCCAAGAGCGGTAACGGAACTCCCTACTGGACACAGGATTTCGGCACCTCGGGCGGCTCCGGCAAGGACAAGGACAAGGACAAGGACAAGGACAAGGACAAGGACAAACCCTCAGGTGGTGACAAGGACAAGCCGTCGGGTGGCGACAAGAAGCCGTCGGCTGGTGACAAGAACAAGCCCGGTAGTGACGACGAGGCACCCGGTGGCGAGGACTCGTCGACCGAAGCCGGCGACGACGGTTCCGGCGACACCAGCGGCGAAGGCTCGGACCCGTCGTCCGGCGACGAAGACGATTGGTCCGGCGAGGACAGTTCGGCCGAGGACGACACCGAGGCGTTCGAGGATCCGTGGAGCGAAGGCTCCGACGACGGCGAGCCTTCCGGTGATTCCTGGAGCGAGGAGGCCGACGATGCGACGCAGGACAGCGACGATTCGTCGTTCGACCCGTGGAGCAACGGCTTCGACGACTTCGCCGAGGACGGTGCGACGCCGGACAGCGGTGACTCGTTCGATCCCTGGAGCAACGGTTTCGACGATCTCGCCGGCGGCGGCGACGCGTACGGCGGCCTCGGCGACATCTTCGGTGAATTCGGCGACGAGTTCGGCGGCCTCGGCGATGCGCTCGGCGGGCTAGGCGCCGTGGGCGACGCCCTCGGCGGGCTCACCGCCGGCGGTGCGGGCGGGGCCTGGTAGCGCTCGGAGCCAGGCGCAGAAGGAGTTCGATATGGCGCTCTACATCACCGCGTGGTCGATGACCAGCGATACCACCCCGGAATTCGCCTCCCGTACCGCGGAGCACGACCGCAAGGCCTGGTGTCTCAGCTGGCTGCCGCACCGCATGCTCACCTTCGAGCAGGCCAGGGCGGGTATGGAATTGGACGAGCTGCTGAGCGATCCCGGCAGCGTGCACGACGGCATGGCGCTGGCCCTGGCCGACAACTGCGCGGGCCGGATCGGTCTGCTGCGCGAGCAGGCGGTGCTGCTGCTCGCGAAACGGATGGCCGCTCGATGCGCGTCGGCCGCCGTCACCAGCGCACTTTGAAGGCGCGCCGGGCGTGAAATACGGTGTCCTCACGACGGCTGAGCGAACGTGAGCTGGGAGGACACATGCCGGGCAGGCACGAAGGCACCTCGTTGACCGGGGCCGAGGCGCTGGACCGCCTGGACGCGCTCTATCAGGGGTCGGTCGGCGCGCTGCGAACCGCGCTACGGGACTTCGTAGAGAACGGCACCCTGCCCGACCTGGCCGCCCGTGCCGCCGGCGCGTTCGCCTACCCGGAACTGCGCATCAGCTGGGACGGTGACGCCGCGCCGAAGAACCGCTCCCGTGCGTGGGGGCGGTTCACCAGGCCGGGCAGCTACGCCACCACCGTCACCCGGCCCGACCTGCTGCGCCACTATCTGTCGGAGCAGTTGGCGATGATCGAACACGACTACGACGTGCGCGTCGAGGTGTCGCCGTCGCGCCAGGACATCCCGTTCCCGTACGTGATCGATCGCGCCGACCTCGCGCTGGATCGTTCGATGGCCGCGGCGCTGGCGAAATATTTCCCCACCACCGATCTGGCCACGATCGGTGACGAAACCGCGGACGGCATTCTCGATCCCGCCGACACCTTCCCACTCAGTCATTTCGACGCGTTGCGCACCGACTTCTCGCTGGCCCGGTTGCAGCACTACACGGGTACGCCCGCCGAGCATTTCCAGTCGTTCGTCCTGTTCACCAATTACTCGCGCTATGTCGACGAGTTCGTGCGCTGGGCCGGCGAGCAGATCGCCGATCCGGACGGCCCCTACGACCGTCTCTCCTGCGCGGGCGGCACCGTGATCAGCGCGGAGACCGCGGGCGTCGGGCTGATCTCCGATCTGGCGTGGAAGAAACATCAAATGCCCGCCTGGCATCTCACCGCACCCGGGCGGCGCGGTATCACCCTGGTGAACATCGGTGTCGGCCCGTCGAACGCGAAGACCATCTGCGATCACCTCGCGGTGCTGCGCCCGCACGCCTGGCTGATGATCGGCCACTGCGGCGGCCTGCGCGAGAGCCAGGCGATCGGCGACTATGTGCTCGCGCACGCCTATCTGCGCGACGACCATGTGCTGGATTCCGTACTGCCGCCGGATATTCCGATTCCCAGCATCGCGGAGGTGCAGCGGGCGCTGTACGACGCGACCAAGACGGTGAGCGGCATGCCGGGCGAAGCGGTGAAGCAGCGGTTGCGCACCGGCACCGTGGTCACCACCGACGACCGGAACTGGGAGCTGCGCTATTCGGCGTCGGCCCTGCGGTTCAACCTGAGCCGCGCGGTCGCCGTCGACATGGAAAGCGCCACCATCGCGGCGCAGGGCTATCGCTTCCGAGTGCCCTACGGCACGCTGCTGTGTGTCTCGGACAAGCCGTTGCACGGTGAGATCAAGCTGCCGGGTCAGGCGAACCGCTTCTACGAGGGCGCCATCTCCGAGCATCTCCAAATCGGCATCCGCGCAGTGGAATTCCTGCGCGCCGAGGGGGACCGGCTGCATTCCCGCAAGCTGCGCACGTTCAACGAGCCGCCGTTCCGCTAAAACCTAGCCCAGGATCCGGGTCGGGATGCGCCAGAGGGCGGTGGCGGATTCGCCGTCGGCGCTGGACTCGAAGGTGATCCACCGTCCGTCCGGCGACCAGCTCGGTGCGCCGTCGTAGTGCTCGGAGGTGGTGACGCGCACGGGCAGGCCGGTGCCGTCGGCCCGGTGCGCGAAGATCTGGGCATGCGGGGTACGCGCATGGTCGGAGGAGTACACCACCCAATTCCCGTCGGGCGAGAAGCTGGCGTCGGTGTCCTCGTCCGCGCCGGCGGTGAGCGTCGCGCGCCCCGAGCCGTCCGACGCGATGGTGACCAGGTCCCAGTCCGCGGAATCCGCATGGCGCGACTGGAATACGATCCGGTCACCGCGCGGCGACCAGTTCGGCTGACGGTTGTCGGTGTCCGTGCCCGGGCCGTCCACGAGTTCGATGGGCAGGCCGTCGGCTCGGCGCACCTTCCAGATGCTGCCGCGCGCACCGGGGCCGGTCTGGGTGTCGTTCTCCTGGAAGACAATCCATTCGCCGTCCGGGGCGAAGCTCGGTTCGGTGTAACCGCGGATGCTGTCGTGTGTGGTCACCCGCGTCGGTGCGCTGCCCGGCGCGATCGTCCAGATTTCGTCCAGATCGGTGACGTCATAGGAGAAGGTGATCAGCCCGGTCGGCTTGTTCCATGCCGCGCCGGGCAGATTCACCGCCGCTTGATCGCCTTTGCGCACCAGTACTTGCGGCGGGCCGCCGGAAGTGCGCAGCACCCGCAAACTTGCCCCGCCGAGGTTGTAGCCCGCGTCGAACTGCGTGAACACCAAGGCATTACCGTCCGGTGAAAAGGCGGCGTTCTGCGCGCTCGCCCGCCCGGCCGGCCGATACAGCAGTTCGGCTCCGTCCGGCCTGGTGACCGCGTCCCCGTGTTCGACCATGCTTTCCCGCTCCCGATTCATTCGTGCTCCGCTCTCGGTCGCGCCCACCCTGACATGCTCGCCCGGTCCACGTCGACGGCGCGGTTCGCTCATCGAAATACCCGCGCCACTTGCCGCGACGATCCACCGGAATGGGTACGAATTGCGTGGTTCGGTGATGCGGTGCGGCTATCTTCGCCGCCGGATTTCAAAGCTGAAAATGCGCTCCGGCCAACGTATGCAACTGTATGTCGCGGTATCCGCCGTGCTAACGTCGCCGCTGACCCGCTCCGCATTTCCTCGAAGGGAATCAAGAATGGCAAGGCAAATCATCGAGGCGTTGATCGACGACCTTGACGGCTCGAAGGCTGATGAAACGGTCTCGTTCGGTTTCGATGGCCGCATGTACGAAATCGACCTGTCGTATGCGAACGCGGCCAAGCTGCGTGCCCTCGTCGATCCGTGGGCGGAAAAGGCGCGCAAGACGGGTCGCGCCGGTGCGCGGGCGAGCGCCACCCCGCGGGCTCGCAGCGCCTCGGGCGACGGCCAGCTCGCCGCCATCCGGACCTGGGCCGCCGAGAACGGGCACCGGGTCTCGACACGCGGCCGGATCTCGGCCGAGGTCACCGCCGCCTACCGGGCCGCGCACGAAGCGCCGGAGGCCGCGCCGGCCGAGGCCGCCAAGGCGCCCGCGGCGAATTCGAAGAAGCCCGCGGTGCCCTCGTTCGTCGAACCCGCCAAGAAGACCGCGAAGAAGACGGGCAAGAAGGTCGCCGCAGGCGTCTAGTCCGCAGGCCGGTCGGCCGCTCGGCCCCAAAGGTGGGGCGGCTCTTCGGTTCCGGCCGGCGTTCAGGACAGGGTGGCGCTGGTGATCACGACCGGCTCGGCGGGCAGGCCATCGCGCGGCCCGCGTTCGGTCGGCGTGATACCCGCGGCGACCATGCGATCGAGGACATCCATACCGGCTATGACCTGACCCAGCACCGAGTAGTTCGCCGGAATATTGGCGAACGAATGGACGATGAAGAATTCGCTGCCATTGGTGCCGGGGCCCTGGTTGCCCATCGCCACGGTGCCGCGCGGATAGGTTTCGGTGCCGTCGACCTCGTCCGGGAACTGGTAGCCGGGCCCGCCCTTCTCCACTTCGAAGATATCGCCGCATTGCAGCACGCCGAGGCGGGCGCTGTCGGTGAGCCGCCAGCACTGACTCTGGTCGTAGAAGCGTTGTGCCACCAGACTCGTCATGTTCTGCACCGCGCACGGCGCGGCGCCCGCCCGGTTGAGCCGGAGGGTGACCGGGCCGTAGTTGAACTGGAACGTGACATCGATGGTGCCGATGCCGAGGGCGACCGGCAGTGGCGGCGCCACCGGGCGGGCGGCCGGATTGTCCGGCGCGGTCGGCGTGAACGCGCACGACACCACGGGCGGGCCGGCCGTGGCCGGGGTAGCGCCGACGACCGGGCCGATCGACGACAAGACGGCAATGGCGAGTAGAGCACCCCAACGTGACCGCATAGCAAGCAAACTAGCGGATCTCGCCGAAAAGCGTTCGCCAAAGCGGTAATCCGCCCGTGCCTGCCCGCCGGACGCGCGCAGGCATGGGCTTCGCGAGGTCAGCCGCCCGCGATCACCGGGTAGTGATCGGACAGATTGGTGTAGGTGTAGTCCTTACCCTGGCTGGTCACCGTCCAGGCCGGGCACGATTCCTTGATGACGTGGTTCCGCCACGACGACGGCTTGGCGTGGCCCTTGCGGGGCAGGACGTAGTCCAGGTCTTCGCGCGGGTCGTTCGGGTAGCGCTCGTGCGCGATCGAATTCTCCGCGGTGTCGAAGGAGTACTGATGACCGGTGCGCGAGGTCGCAGGCTCCAATCCGGCGTCGGCGAGCATCGAACCGTACTCGGCGGTGCGGGAATCGACATTCATATCGCCCGCCACCAGTACCTGCTCGGTCGCGGGGATGTTCTTTCCGTTGAGAAACGCGTCGATCTCTTTGAACTGCAAGGAACGATCGCGGGCCGCTTCGCCCGCGCCGCAGCCGGGATCGGTCGACTGCGCGTGCGTGCCGATCACATGCACTTTGCTGCCGTTCACCGAGAGCACCGCGTAAGCGAAGCCTTTGTTCGACCACCAGTCGGCGCCGCAGGCGTCGGCGAAGACGAACTGCTCTTTGCGCAGGATCGGCCACTTGCTCAGGATGGTGACGCCACCGTCCTCCGGTGTGGTGGCGGAATACTTGCCGCCCGTCGCGTCCCAGCCGTTCCTGGACCGGCCGACCACCGGCGTCTGGTGTGGATATTCACCCGCCGCAGCGGATTTCAGCGCGTCGGAGGCGCCGTTGTCGAACGCCTCCTGCAACACGACGACGTCGTTGCCGCGGAAGAAGTCGGTTTTCGGGATCTCGGCGGCGCGATGGTCCTGGCCCCAGTTGGGGTACAGGTTCTTGCTGAACAGGAAGGTGTTGTAGGTCAGCACGCGCAGTTCCGGCGTGGCCGCGGGGGCGGCCGTGGCTTGGAATGGCATCGCCATACAGGTGGTGGCGAGTGCGGCGATGATGCTCAGCCTCGTGGGCTTGGTCAGCGGCACGGCAGTTCCTCGTCTCGAAGTCGGACATAACGACCGCCATCGGATCAAGCCATGATGACTTTTTCATGACGCCATCATGATCAACTGTGTGCCGCCGGACGTCCGAGTGGCGGTGCTCAGTGAAACAACTTGAGCAGGTTCACGATCAGCCGATCTACGCCGTAGGCGAACGGGATCGCCACCCACAGCCAGGCGAAGATCAGCAGCGGAATGCGCCGGGGCAGCGTCGATTCGGTGCTTTCGGCGTCGGTCATACCGGGTCCTTCTCCGTGACGACGGCCCGCGGCTCGGCCGTGCGATGGTGTTTCGCCGCCACCGGGCGAATCAGTTCATTGGCCGCGAAACCCACGCAGAGCAGCGTGATCATGATCGCGAACGAGGTCCCGTACAGTTCGGGGCCGGTCTTGCCGTGCCGGGCACCGGAATCGGCGATGGCGTTCACGATCAGCGGTCCGGCGACACCGGCCACCGACCAGGCGGTGAGCAGCCTGCCATGGATGGCGCCCACCTGATAGGTGCCGAACAGATCCTTGAGATAGGCCGGGATGGTGGCGAACCCGCCGCCGTAGAACGACAGGATCACCATCGCGCCCAGGATGAACAGCGGCTTGCTCGTCTGGCCGACCGACCACACCATGGCGTAGGCCAGTGCGCCCACGCCGAGGTAGACGCGGTACATATTCTTCCGGCCGATCACGTCCGACAGCGAGGACCAGCCGATCCGCCCCGCCATATTGGCCGCGGACAGCACCGCGACGAAACCCGCTGCCGCGGTGACGGTGACCGGCGTCGAGGTCTGCGCGAAGAAGTCGAGCACCATCGGCGCCGCCTTCTCCAGGATGCCGATCCCCGCGGTCACGTTGCAGCACAGCACGATCCACAGCAGCCAGAACTGCGGCGTGCGGATGGCGACATCGGCTTCGACGTCGTGGTCGCTGACCAGCCGCCCGGCCTTTTTCGACGGCGCCCACCCCGCCGGACGCCAGCCCGGCGGCGGAACGCGGACGAGCAGCACGCCCACCGACATGAACACGGCGTAGGTCAGGCCCATCACCAGAAAGGTTTTCGCGATCCCCGCATCGTCCTTGCCGAAACTCGACAGCAGTTGGGTGGTCCACGGCGAGGCGATCAACGCGCCGCCGCCGAAGCCCATGATGGCGAAACCCGTAGCCATGCCCGGCCGGTCGGGAAACCACTTGATCAGCGTCGACACCGGCGAGATGTAGCCGATGCCGAGCCCGATGCCGCCGACGAAACCGTAGCCGAAAACGATGAGCCAGTACGCTCCGGTCGCCGCGCCGAGGGCCGAGATCAGCAGTCCGGAGCAGAAGCACACCAGCGAGACCGTCATCGCCCAGCGCGGCCCGCGGCGTTCGACGAGGGTGCCGCCGAAGGCCGCGGACAGGCCGAGCATGACGATGGCGATCTGGAACGGCAGCGCGCTGCCGGTGCCCGAGACGTCCATCGCCTTTTCCAGCGGCGGTTTGAATACGCTCCACGCGTAGGCCTGCCCGATGGCCAGATGGATGGACAATGCCGCCGGCGGCACCAGCCAGCGACTCCAGCCCGGTGGGGCGATGACACGGGCGTACCCGGTGGTGCCGGCGTCGGCGACTGCGGTCATGCGGCGATCTCCACTCTCAATTCTGTGGCGATCATATGGTTTGCGAACGTTCGTGTCGGCCGTTCCGCGCCAACACTCGTCCGATGGTCCGCTGACCGGACCGCGGGGCCGTGCCCAGCGGACCGGGGCCCGGCCGCCCACGCACCCACGGCGGCGAAAACTGACAGAATCGATGGGGAACCGCGCGCCGGCTCAGAGCGGAACGCGGATTGTGCTGGTGGAGGGGGCTGTTCATGCCGGAACGCGATCTCCTGTCGGAGGCCTTCGTCGAAGCGGCGCGACACCAAGGGTTTTCCTGCCGGATCCTGTCCGCCGATCACATCGTGTTGCACGGCGGGCGCGGGCGGTTCGAGACGTCGCTGGCCAACCTGCGCCGCGTGGCCGCCGGTGAGCCGCAAGCGAACTGGTTCGCACTGGCCGCCGATCATCTCGCCACCGGCATCGCCACCCTCGAACTGGCCACGCACGACGGCGTGGACAGCTTCGCGGCGGTGCGCGACTCGATCCGAACCCGGCTGTACCCCAGCACGATGCGCGCCGAGGACGCGGTGCGCCGGATGGTCGCGCCGGGGCTGGTGCAGCGCGTCGTCCTCGATCGCGCGCACACCGTCGCACAGGTCACCCACGAAATGCGCCGGGAGTGGCAGGTCGGTGAGTACGATCTGTTCGCGCTGGCCGAACGCAATGTCCGCGCCGACGGCCCGCTGGAGGTCACGGTGCACGAGTTCGACGACCCGCTCGCCGAGGGGTTACCGCTGTCGCTGCTGTCGGGCTCGGAGTACGCGACGGCGCATGTCCGCTGGCTCGGCGACTACCCGGTGACCGGGACCGCGGGCGCGCTGGTGATCCTGCCCGCCAAACAGCACATGTACGCCTACCCGATCAACGATCTCGAGGTGCTGCGGGCCGGGGCCGTGCTGGCCCAGCTCGCCGTCAACGGTTTCGCGGAACAACCCTGGCCGGTCAGCCAATCGATCTACCGCTGGTACGAAGGACACCTTTCGCTCGCCATCACCACCCGCTGCACCGAGAGCAGCCTGGCGTTGATCGCCTCGGACAACTTCGAGCAGCTGCTCGGCACGCTGCCGGAGTAGGAGCACCGCCGATCGAGAGGAAATTGCGTCATGGCACACCCCGAGAGTCCGGCCGCAGCACTGCCCTCCGCACCGCTCGATCCCGGCCGGTCCCGCGATATCCGGCGCGAACTGTTGCTCATGCGCGCCTTTCAGAGCCGCCTCGCGGGTCCGCTGCTGCGTCGCTTCGCCGACCCGCAGCGGATCCTGGAGACCGGGATGGGGTTCTGGTCGTCTCGGGTGGTTCGCCAAGGCGTTCGCGGCCGTCCCGCCCGGCGGTGCGCTGCTCGTCTACGACGCGATGACCGATCCCCGCCGCCGTGACAACATGATCAGCCACCTGTCCAGCCTGAACATCATGCTGGAGATGCGCGAAGGCTTCGAGGCGACCACCACGCAGTGCGCGGACTGGTTCCGCGACGCGGGCTTCGTCCGGATCGAGCAGCGGCAGCTGATCGGTCCCACGTCGATGGTGCTCGGCCGCAAACCGGGCCGGCTGCCGAAATGACGCGGTGGGCGACGCGGTCTGCGCGTCGCCCACCGCTCGGTGGCCTGGTTGCGGATCAGTGCGGAACCGGGGTGACCTGGATCGGCGGCACGGTCGCCACACAGTCGGTCGAGCCGGTGGTGCCGGTGCGGACGAAGTGGTCGACGATGCCGACGACGCAGCCACTGGGCTCCAGGTCCGGGATGTGGCCGGTGTTGGGGACGGAGAGGAACGTCGCGCGCGGGAACATGGCGGCTACTCGCTGTCCGTTCGCGTCGGGGGTGATGGCGTCGAGGTCGCCCGACAGCACCAGCACCGGCACGTCCGGGAGTGCGCCAGCGGCCGGGGCGGTGTGTGCGCTGGTGACGGCGGGCCAGCGCAGGCAGGCGTCGCCGCCGTCGCGCATACCCCCGCTGAAGCCGGCCGCGCTGAAAGCACCGGTGCGTCCCGCGGCCTCGACACTGCGCCGGTACTGCAGATCGCGCTCGGGCAGCGACGCGTGCCGCGACCAGAGCGTGGAATAGTCGTTGCACGCCACGGTGAGGAACAGGTCGATGTTCTCCGTGGTCGGCTCGCCGCCGGCGCGAGCGGCGAACTGCCGCAACGGCGTATCGTCATCCTGCACGGCCGCGTGCAGCGCGGCCGGCAACGTGCCGAGCGGGGTCAGCTCCGCCGGATTCGCACCGAGATTGCTGGTGCCCACCTCGAAAGCCAGTGTGGCCAGCTTGCTTTCGTCGAGTCGCCACGGTGTCGGGCCGTCGATCGTCAACGGGTGCGTGGCCAGACGCTGCGTCACCGTGGTCAGATCGGCGACGGCGGTCGCACCGTCACAGGCCCGGCTGCGGTCGCAGATCCGTTGCAGCGCAAGCGACAGCGCCTCGGCGTTGGGCCGCGACAGCGGGTCGGCGTCGGGCGGGTACGCGCCGGTCAACACCATGGACTGCACGCTGCCGGGGTGGCGCTCGGCGTAGATCGGCATCAGGTAGGTGCCGTACGAGATGCCGTAGAGCACCAGCTTCGGAATACCGAGCCGGGCCCGGACGGCGTCGAAGTCGTCCGCGGTGGCCGCCGAGGTGTAGCCGGCGGCGCGTGAGCCGAGCTGTTCGGCGCACCGGGCCACCATCTGCTGCTGCTGGTCACGGGTGCCGAGCTGGTAGCCCGCCTCGTCCGCGCCGCAGTCCAACGGGCTGGACAGCCCGGTGCCGCGCGGATCTACGAGCAGCAGATCGTGGTCCTCGAGCATCAGCGCGGACAACTGGGCCGCCTGTTCGGCGTGCGCGATCAGCGGCACACCCGGCCCACCGGGATTCGGTGCGATGGTGCCCGCCGCGGGCGCGTCCAGTTTGCTGCGCCGGATGAGCGCGTAACTCACTGCGACAGTGCCTGATTCAGGCTGATCCGCGATCAGTGGCCGGGACTGCACCCCGCACTCGACCTGATGGCCCGGCACGGTCGGGCACCAGTCCGGTCCGGGTGGGGCGGCGCCGTCGGCGCACGCCGTGATCATGGTCGCCGCGGCGAGGGCCGCCAGCACACTCGCGACTGCCCGCATACTCTTGCGCATCGTCGAAATCCCCTTTGTCGGAACGCTTCCCGCATTCGGTTGCGGTATGGGACAGATCCTGTGCGGTGGATGTCAGCGCATTGCGAGGGCCGCGCAAGAAACAGGTAAGAATCCCGAGCGCCGGGCGCAGGTGCTGGTCGGGGTCTCTCCGGCGCCCGGTGCGCGCGGCGTGACTATGGTCACGAAGTGAACAGCCTGACCCCGGCGGTATCGCTACTCACCAGCAACAATGACGGGGTGAACACCACGAGCTCGTCAGTGCCCGCCGCGTCGGTCCTCGTCGCCGAGGACGATCCGCATGTGCGCAGCACGCTGGACCAACTGCTGCGCTTCGAGGGCTATCAGGTGTACCTGGCCGCGGACGGGCAGGAGGCCCTGGAACTGCTGGCGCAACAGCGGCCGGACCTGGCGGTGGTCGATGTGGAGATGCCGCGCCTCGACGGCCTGTCGCTGTGCCGGCTGCTGCGCCGGCGCGGCGACCGGCTACCGATCCTGGTGCTCACCGCCCGGCAGCAGATCGGCGACCGGGTGGCCGGCCTCGACGCGGGCGCCGACGACTACCTGCCCAAGCCGTTCGCCACCGACGAACTGCTCGCCAGATTGCGAGCACTGCTGCGCCGCAGCACCTTCGACGAGGACGACGACACCGTGCTGGCGGTCGGCGACCTGACCCTGAACACTGCGACCAGGCAGGTGCATCGCGGCGACCGCCCGATCGAACTCACCAAGACCGAGTTCGACGTGCTGGAACTGTTGCTGCGCAACGCGCGGATCGTGTTGAGCCGCAGCCGGATCTACGAGCACATCTGGGGTTTCGACTTCGATACCGAGTCCCGTTCACTCGATGTCTACATCGGATATCTGCGGCGCAAGACCGAAGAGAACGGCGAACCACGGCTGATCCACACCGTGCGCAACGTCGGCTACTCCGTGCGGCCCGCGTGATGCTGCGGGCGCGGATCACCCTGGTCGTCGTGGTCGCGGTGGTGGCCGCCATCACCGTCACGCTCGCGACGTCCTATCGCGGGGTCGTGGGCTTGATCAGCGCGCAGTTCGCGCACAGCCTCAACGATCGGGCCGACGCGGTCATCGCGGTGCTGCCCGCGGTATTGCCCGAACGGCCCGACACCATCGAGCAACTGCTGGGTGCGGACGGCGTCGCGCACCCGCTCGTCGCGGACCGGATAGTGCTGCCGGTCGCCGATGCCGATCGGGTGGTCGCCAGAACCGGAAGCGGCACAGCCGAATACAACATCGATCTGGACGGCAAGCCGTACGGCATCCTCACCAAACCGCGGCCGGGCGGCGGCGCCGTGATGGTGGCCCAGCGGTACGAGAAACCGGATCAGATCGACCAGGAATTCCTCTGGCGCACAGGCGGTATCACCGCACTGGCGGTGGCGGTGTCGGCGCTGCTCAGCTGGCTGGTGATCGGTCGCATCCTGCGGCCGGTGCGCCGGTTGCTCGCCGCGACCGAGCACATCAGCTCGACCCAGGATCTCTCGGTGCCGCTGCCGCCCACCGGCCGCGACGAAATCGGCAGGCTCACCGGCAGTTTCGCGACCATGCTGGCCGCGCTGCGCCGGTCGCGCGAGCAGCAGCACCGGCTCGTGCAGGACGCCAGCCACGAGCTGCGGACCCCGCTGACCTCCATTCGCGGCAGCGCCGAACTGCTGCAGCGCGCCCGGGGCCGGCTGGCGCCCGAGGATGAAGCCGAGGTGCTGCACACGTTGGTCCAGGAGTCGGTCGCGCTGGACGCGCTCGTCGCCGAACTGGTCGAGCTGGCTACCGATCAGCGCACCGCGGAGGACGTCACCTCGCTGGATCTGGCGACGCTGGCCGAGGATTGCGCGCAGCGTTTCCGGCACCGCAGCGGGCGGACCATCATGGTCACCGCGGCGCGGCCACAGCCGGTGCTCGGCCGGTTGCGCGCGCTGGAGCGGTGTATCGACAATCTGCTGGGAAACGCGATCAAGTTCAGCCCGGCGGATACGCCGATCGAAGTGCACGTCGAGGGTACGGAATTGACGGTGCGCGATCACGGACCCGGCATCGCGCCCGCCGATATCACCGCCGTCTTCGACCGCTTCTATCGCGCCGCGAACACGCAGGGCACGCCGGGTTCCGGCCTGGGTCTCGCGATCGTCGACGATATCGTGACCGCGCATCACGGCACGGTGTTCGCCGAGCCCGGCGCGGGCGCCCGCGTCGGCTTCCGGCTGCCGCCCGAAGCCGCACCGGCCGACACGTCGCGGCGTAAACGGTCAGCCGGCTGATTTGCGGCCGAGACCGCCGTAGATCACCAGCCGGGTCGCGGGCAGATCCGTGTGGAGGAACTGCTGTGCGGGCGCGACGCCGGGCGGGATCAACTCGAAGCCCGCCATGAGGGCCTCGATCTCCGCCGCCGACCGGTAACGCACCTGGGAGGGGGTGTTCTCGGTGTCGGACTGGGATTGATTGATGAAGTCCGGATTGGTCTCGTTGGACCCGTGCGTCATGGCCAGGTAGCTGCCCGGCGCCATGGCATCGCGGAACGCGGCGAGGATATCGGCGGGCTTCTCCTCGTCCATCACGTAGTGCAGCACGCCGATCATCAGCACGGCGATCGGTTCCTCGAAGTCGATGAGCGATTCGGCCCGCAGCCGGTCGATGATCTCGCGCGGGCGCCGGATGTCGGCCTGCATGACCGACAAGCCCGGCGAGTTGGCCAGCAGCGCGTCGCAGTGCGCGCGCACGACGGGGTCGTTGTCGATGTAGACGACTCTGGCCGAAGGCTCTATCTCCCTGGCCACTTCGTGCACGTTGGGCGAGGTGGGGATGCCCGCGCCGAGGTCGATGAACTGCTTGACGCCCGCGTCGGCGGCCAATTCGACTGCCCGGACCAGGAATTGGCGAATGAACCAGGCCAGGGTCCTGGTGTCCGGGGCGATCGCGAGCATACGATGGGCGACCTGGCGGTCGACCTCGTAGTTGTCCTTACCGCCCAGCATGTAGTCATAGATGCGCGCGGAACTCGGCACTGCGGGATTGAGTTCAGGCGCTCGGTCCATCCCCGACAAGGGTTCCTCCCGATGGGTCTCGGCTTCTCGATCCCCAGCGTAGCGTTCGACCAGCCTGCCCGGCGCACGGCAAAGCGTCAGAATCCGGCCGTCAGGGCCGAATTTTCGACTGGAACCGCGGCGTGGTTCCGTACAGATACCCGGCGACGTAGTTCTCGGCGCGCCGCGCGCGGGTCACTCCCGTTCGGCCAGCCTGGCTGCCCGGGCCATCAGTGTGTCGGCGACGGGGCGGGCGCGCCGGCCCAGGCCGCACGCGGTGGCGACCCCGTCGACCGGCCGGCCGAGGGCGTGCTCGATCTGCCGCAACGTCTCGAATTGCACTGCCTCGGTGGGGATGTCGTGCACCAGCCCCGCGTAGAAGTTGGTGCCCTCGCGCAGGTTCAGGTCCGACAGCGGCGCATAGAACGTGCTCTCGGTCGAAGGCGGCTTGTCCCCGGCCGCGAACGGCGCGTGGATGAATTCCAGCGGGCGATCCGAAGGCCACTGCCGGGCAAGGCAATTGGCGAAATAGACGATCGGGCGCGCGTCCCGCAGGGTGGCCCGGGACTTGTTGTGCAGGCTGCCCACGCACATGTGCACGCCGAACCGGGTCCCCACGGGCGCGGCCGCGGCGAGTGCGGCGATCCGCTTGCTCAACCCCAGCGCCCGGTTCACCACCCGGTGCAGCGGCTGCGTCTGCGCCAGCAGCACCAGCTCCGCGGTGGCTTCCAATTGGATGACCACGTCACCGCCGGTGAGCTGCTGGATCGCGGCGATATCCCGGAGCGCGGCCGCGGTGAACGCCTTACGATGCCGCAGCAGGCCGCTGAGGCCCATGGCGACGAAGGTGAGCGTGAAATCGGTGGGCATACCGATCTGCAGGGTCAGTCCGGGCAGTCCGTGCCGCTCGCGCGCCGCCAGGAAGACCGGCAGGGCCTCCTCCGCCTCGTGCAGATAGCCCAGATCCATCAGGTCGGCGGTGAGTCGCTTACCGCGTGCGGGCCGGTAAATCGTGCGCTGCCGGCTGGTATTCCACTCGCCGGCCTTCTTCGATTCCAAGGCGCCCTGCGCGACCAGGTCTTCGATAATCGGTCTGACGTAGAACTCGTAGCGTCGCGTCTCACCGGTGGGCAGCGTTCGTAGCAGGGGACCGGAAGTGTCGAGCATGGCTTGCATTGCGGTAGCTGTGCTTTCGGCCGGAAAGCTGCCGACGAAGTGCACCGCGCGCGTACCCATGGGTCGGATCTTAGACCGGAGGGTTCCAATGTGGGCCGATGTCGGGTTCCAATCCGGAATGTTGTGCTTTCGATACGTCGCGTGGGTGCTGTCGTGCGCCGTGCGCGCGACCGGACGAGTGCTGAATCATCTTGGGGGATCGCCGAATTCACCCGATACCGGTCCGTTGCGCGGTGGGCAGACCGGTAGCGGCCGATCGGCTACGCGATGGCAACTCCTGCGCAATCGCCCAATCACGCAGGCGGCGCGCCTGATTCGGCCCGAAACAAGCTGACGCCCGATCTCGGCCAGGGGCCGGTAGTGCGCGAAGGTGGCGCGTGACACGGGGAGGGTGGCGCGCGACCGGCGAAGGGTATGGCGTAATGCGGCGAAGGCGACGCGGTGAAGGTGATGCGGCGAAGGCGGCGCGCGACGCGGCGAAGGATAGGCCTTACGCGGCGGAGGCGGCGCGGGGAAGGCGACGCGGGGAAGGCGGCGCGTGACGCGGCGAAGGGTAGGCCGTAACGCGGGGAAGGCGGTTCGGGGCGCGGCGGAGACGGCGCGTGGCGCGGGGGAGGCGGCGCGTGGCACGGCGGCGGCGGCGCGGTGAGGGCGACGCGTGGTGCGGGGAAGGTGGCGCGGCGCGGCGAGGGCGACTTGGTGAGGGTGACGCGCGATGCGGCGAAGGGTAGGGCGTACGCGGCGAAGGCGACGCGGGGGAGGCGGCGCGGAGGCGGCGCGTCACATGGCGGAGACGGTGTAGGCGGCAACGATTGCGGTGCGCAGGTGCGTGGGCGCGGCGCCACCGGGGGTGGGTTGAATCAGCTACTCAGACAGGTGGTTTCGGGTCGTCCATCGCCTCGATGCGGGGGTCGGCGAAGATCTCGACCTGGTCGGTGTCCAGCCGCGCGGCCGCCGAGTCCGTCACGCGCAGGGCGTAGAGACCCTGCGCGGGGTCGACGGGGATGAGGCCGTACGCGGTGTCGACGTCGTCGACCGTGAGCTTCAGTTCGCGCAGTGCGACGGCCAGGGTCGCGTTCGCGGGAAGCCGGATCGTGAGCAACGGCATGCCCCCACGTTACGCGCGGGAGGCCGATTTGTTCAGTTCCGCGAGCAACGCGGCCGTGTCGGTGATGCCGTACCCGTAGTCGTAGTTGTAGCCACCGGCTTGCGCGGTCGCGGTGCGCTGCAACAACGTTCGCAGTTGAGCCGGTGGCAGTGCGGTGGCGGACCACTGCGTGCGCACGGCGGCGACCAGGCCGGCCGCCACCGGGCAGGCGGCCGAGGTGCCGGTATCGGGCTCGGTCGCGCCGAAGGCCGTCGAGCCGAGAAAGTGCGTGTAGGAGCAGATGTCGGGTTTGCGATCGGTCAAACGGCCCGGCCCCTGCGAGGAGTAGCCCACCCGCTGGTTCTTGGTGTCGACACCCGCGATGGACAGCACGCCGGGATGGGAGTTGGCGCCGCCGATCGGGCGGTCTTTGTAGGCGCACCGGCCGTCGGGGCAGTCGCGGCCGCAATTGCCCGCGGCGAAAACGATATCGGCGCCCGCGGCCTCCAGCGAACCGACGATCACGTTGAACGGATGCGAGGGATTGTCGGAGTAGTTGCCCGGCCGTCCGACCGGGAAATCCCAGCTCGGGGAGAAGGAACCCCAACTGTTGCTGATCACCAGTGCGCGGGAGGCGGCCGGCTGATCGGTCAGCACGGTGCGCAGGTGCGCGTAGGCGGCCAGCGCGTCCGAGAGCAGTCCGTCCATGGTGCTGCCGCCCTGCCGAGTGCTCTGCAGCACCGGAATGTCGAGCAGGGTGGCCTGCGGCGCGGCGATGAGTGCGTCGAAGGCGCACATGCTGCCGTGCGCCACCGGGAACTCGCCCGCGGTTCCGTTGACGCCGGGGGGATTCCAGCTGCGCGCCTGATCGATGTGCACGGCCCCGCCCCGGGCCTGCTGCACGTGCGCGGCGTTGATCCCGGTGTCGACGATGGCCAGTGCCACGCCGGTGCCGTCCAGCCCGGCGGCACCCAAATCGCCACGCCGCAGCAGTGTTTCGACGTCGTGCCAGTTGCCGACCGCGGGCGTGTCGCCACAGGTCAGGCTGGTCTGGATCACCGGGTCGGCGAATACGCCGGTGACGCTGCGGGATTTGGACAGCTGGGCGACGCCGCGGGCGAGGTCGTCGTCCGCGATCTCGCCGCGCACCACCACCGACGCGTCCACCGGGTCCAGCGAGTAGCTCAGTCGCTCGACGGCGGCCGCGGCGGGCACCGGTTTCGGCACCGCGACCGGGTCATAGGACTGATCGAGCGTGATACCGGGCAGATGCCCGGCGACATCGGCCGTGGCGACCGGAACGGCGCGATCGGCCACTGCGGTAATCACATCGACGGGCGGGCGAAGCTGGATGAGTACGCGCATGGCGGACATACTGCCGTCCGCGGCCGGGAAGTTCGCGTTGGGCACGCCAGGACGGCCGATGTCGCTATGGGCGGGCGATCGGTGTCGCGGGAAAGCGCAAGCTCCGGGCAATTTCGCCGGGCAGGGCGTGTCCGGGATCACAGCTCGGTAGTTTTTCCTGCATCGCCGGGGGGAGACGGGTCGGCCGGATAATGTGGACCGGGCGAATTCCACTTTGGTTACCGAGTCCTCGTTACCGTCGTTTCTGGTTAGTGATTCAGAATTGCTGTACTGCACCGATATTGAAATCGACCAGCCGAAAAACGTTGATACCGAGTGGGTTAGGAATCGTTTGCCAGCGCAGCCGAGCGGCGGTGGGTACGCTCGGGCTGGTTGCCGATCGCTTCCATTCGGTGGGAACCGGCCTCGGTCAACCGTGTTCGACCTGCTGGATCGGTACAGATGGGACGGTTCGATGAAATCACTGACACGTACGGCCCTGATCGGCGCCGCACTATGCACGGCGGCGTCAGGCGGCGCGCCCGCCGCGGTCGCGGCTCCCGGCACTCCCGGTGAGCACTTGTGCACCATGAAATATCCGACGCCGGAGGGCGATTTCTCCACCTACGCCACCAGTGAAGCGTTCGCGTCCTCGCACAACGACGGCACCTTCGACCTCACGCTGCACACCGACGCCAACTCCGACACCGGATACGACCAGCAGTTCCGGGTGGTCTGGGCGAATCTCGACACCGGCCGCAGCGGCGGCGGCGACACCTCGGCCCGAGTGCAGGGCCCCGACAACGTCCTCTCGATCCCCGCGGTAGACACCAAACCAGGCCGAATAGCCCTGACCCTGAGCGTCTTCAACCACGGCGAAGGCCCGAACTACACCAACGGCGACTGCACCCTCGAATACGTCGCCCACTAGACGTCCCACGCGCCGCGCACGTTCTGCCGCCCCGCGCGCGTGTCTGCCGAACGACACGCGCGCGGGGTGACGAAAGGTGCGCGGGATGTCGGAAGGTGTGCGGGTCGGCGGAAGGCGTGCGGGACGGCAGAAGGCGCGCGGGGTGACGGAAGGCGCGCGGGATGTCGGAAGGTGCGCGGGGTGACGGAAGGCGCGCGGGATGTCGGAAGGTGCGCGGGATGTCAGAAGGTGCGCGGGACGGGGAAAGCGCGCGGGACGACGAAAGGCGTGCGGCAGTCAACCGGTGTGGTTGCGCTATCCGGCGTAGCCGACGCTACCTGGCGTGGCAACGGCTAGCGGCGTGGCTGGCGTGATCCGGTGTGGCTGGCGTGATCCTGGCGTGGTTGCCGCGACCTGCCGTGGTTGCCGCGACCCGGCGTGGCAGCGGCCACCGGTGTGGCTGGCGCGGTCTGGTGTGGTTGCCGCGACCTGGGAGCCGTCGGCCACTTCAACTTGAGGGTCCGCAAACCAGCAGTCGCCGAGCGCAATTCCGCGATTTACCAGCGCGTCGCCCAACCCGCATGCAGCAGCCCGCGAGCCTGTGCTGCGGCCAGCATTTGGGCGGCGACAACTCTGACGCACCTGCACGCGCACGGGCGACAGGAGGCGTGGCCGCCTGCTAACTCTCGGTCGCGGCGAGTCGTGCGTCGGCAGTCCGAGCGGGCGCTCGCATCCCGAATCGATCAACACCCCAACGGCTAGTGGCTGCCGCGACCTGGCGTGGCAGCGGCTGCCCGTGTGGCTGGTGCTGCCCGGTGTGGCAGCTGCTTACGGCGTGGTTGGCGCTGTCCAGTGGAGCCAGCTACCGGTGGTTGGTGCGATGCGGTGTGGCTGCCGCGACCTGGCGTGGCAGCGGCTGCCCGTGTGGCTGGTGCTGCCCGGTGTGGAGCTGCTTACGGCGTGGTTGGCGCTATCCAGTGGAGCCAGCTACCGGTGGTTGGTGCGATGCGGTGTGGCCGGCGCTAGCCGGCGTGGCTGCCGCTTCCTGGTGCTACTCGGTGCGGCAGCCACGCGGTTGGGTGGGTGGGACGATCAGGGGAGGACGGCGCAGGCGGGGCCCAGGTTGATGCCGGTGCCGACGTTGATTTGGCCGCGGCGGACGTAGGCCTCGAAGTCGTCGCCGTCCTTGAGTTCGAGTGCTACGAGCTTGTGCGGGCCCTTGCGGTCGGGGGTCCACGTGGTGCGCGCGGTGCCGGACGCGTCCGCGACGATCTTGCCGGGTCGGAACTGCTTGTGATCCGCGGTCCGCGGGTCGTCGCCGATCTGATCGAGCATGCCGATCGTCGTACCTGGTTCGGTGGTAATGGTGACTTCGTACGAGCAGCCGGTGCCAAGAGCGTCCGAGCTGCCGAAGCTCTGCCCCTGCTCGATATGCATGTTCGTGACCGCCGCCCCGGCTTGGGGCGCGGCGAGCGCGATCGTCGCAGCCAGCGCACCGAGCGTCGCCATCGTGGTGGCGACGGCTCTGTTGGATTTAAACACGTTGAAATGCTCTCTCTAGCAATGGAATCCCCCGGTTGGAGTTGCGGCGGGCGGCGCATTGGCCGATCCGCACACGGTTCCCATCCTTGCGGTCCGGCTTCCGGACTTCAACTCCAATTCTGTTCTGCGGTTTCGGGTTCGGCTGGTTGCAGGGGGTGCAATGTGGGGGTTGCCGAATAGGTGTGGTGGTCTTTGCGATCGGTTCTTGCGTTTGGGGTGGTTGGCTGGCTGCCGAAGTTCTACTGGCTCAGTTTTGTGTTCCTGCCGCGGGAGTTACATGAATGGTGCTGGGCGCGTTGGGTGCCGTTCCCGGCTGTAGGCGCGCGTCAGGTGCGTGGGGTTTCGTTCCAGCGTGGTCATCTGGCTGTGGTGCCGTTCTCGAGAGTTCCTTTTCGGGGTGGGTTTGCTGCTCAGGAAATGCACTCTTTCTCGGGTCTCGCACCCCCTCTGGACGCCCCGAAAGGGTGCGAAACCCGAGAAGGGGTGCAGATTTGGGCTTTCGCGTGTCGACACGCACCTATCTGTCGCTTGGTTCGCATTGCCCACCGCGATCGCCGGTTCCGGCGTGCTCGCCGGGTTGTGGCGCGGGCTTCACAGAGCTTTCATGCGGTTCGCAGGGCTTATAACCCCTGTGAACCGCATGAAAACTCTGTGGGCTCCTACCTATCTGTCGCTTGGTCCACTCCAGGCCGCCGCCTTTCCCCGAGCCGCCCGAAACGCAACCACAGCCAGATGACCGCGCTGGAACAAGACTCCGCGCGCCTGGCGCGCGCCTACAGTCGGGTACGGCAGACGACGCGCTCAGCATGATCCGGGTGTAAACGTGGGACGGGGGACCCCTTGACGGGAGGGCGCCCCGCCGAAAACCGCACTACACCAACAACTCCAAGCGACTCGAAACGCAACCACAGCCAGATGACCACGCTGGAACAAGACTCCGCGCTCCTGACGCGAGCCTACAGCCGGGTACGGCAGACGACGCGCTCAGCATGATCCAGGTGTAGACGTGGGACGGTGCACACCTTGACGGGAACCGCCCCACCGAAAACCGCACCGCACCAACAACTCCGGCACTCGTGAAGACGCCCCGCGCACTACGAGGGAAACGACTGTAGCCCCGCACATTTCACGGGCAAAGCGCATGTGCCAGCAAGCTGTTGGCGCGGGATTCGATGTCGGCGGATTCGGTGATGGTGAGGGTTGCGGTGCGGCCTTGGGGGGTGGTGCCGGAGAGGGTGATGTAGCCGGTGATGCCGCCGGTGTGGCCGAGGAATTTTGTGCCGCAGGGTAGGTCGGTGGTCATCAGGCCGAGTCCGTAGTCGAGGGGGTAGGGCTCGCTCATCGGCAGGCTGGCCAGCATCGCGTCCATTTCCGGGCGGCGGAGCAGTTCGCCGGCGATCAGGGCGGTGAAGAAGCGGTTGAGGTCTGCGCCGGTGGATACGAGTCCGCCGGCCGCGCCGGGCACCGAGGGTTCGATCCGGGTGACATCGGTGAGTGTGCCGTCGATGATCGCGTAGCCGTGCGGGTGCGGACCGCGGATGTCGTGTTCGCCGGCGGGCGGCAGGTAGGTGTCGGCGAGGCCGAGCGGGGTGCCGATGCGTCGTTCCAGTTCGGCGGCATAGGGATTGCCGGTGCTGGTGCGGATGAGTTCGGTGAGCACGACGTAGTTCGTGTTGGTGTATTTCTGCCGGGTTCCGGGCGCGAATTGGGCGGGGCGGCGCAGGGCGAGCCGGATCTCCTCGTCGGGCGTGAACACCCGGCCCGCGGCGGCGGCCGCGACCTCGTCGACCTCCGCGTCATCGCTGAACTCGGGTAATCCACTGCGGTGCTGCAGGATCTGGCGCACGGTGATCGCGCGCCCGTCGACGCCGTCGCCGGTCAGCAAGCCGGGCAGGTAGGTGTCGATCGGCTCGTCCAAGCGAATCCGGCCCTCGCCGACCAGTTGCAGCACGATCGTCGCGATGAAACTCTTGCCGACACTGCCCACGCGTACCCGCTGCGGGTGATCGGTCGGAATCGGCTCTCTTGTAACTCGATTCGCGACGCCCGCGGACAGCGTCGTGGTGTGTCCGGCCACGGTGGTGGTCGCGATGGCCCCGGTGATGCCCGACCGCACCAGCTCGTCGAGATCCGCCTGCACCCGTGCCGCACCGTCCGGCGCTGCTTCCGAGGTGGATTTCGCGCATCCGGCGGCGACCAGTGCGACGAATGCCATGACAAGAGCCAACTTACGCATGGCTCGGACACTAGAAGTCCCGAAGTGCTCCGCACATCAGGGAAATCCCGTACCCATACCCGGGATTCGGTGCTGCCACCCCTGGTCCATCAGACGCACACCCCGGCGCCGGGGCCGGGGCGTGCGCGAGGGTCAGTCGGCTGCGATCTCGCTGCGGTCGCCGCTCCACAGGGTGTGGTACTTACCGGGCATATCGATGCGCTCGTAGGTGTGGGCGCCGAAGTAGTCCCGCTGTGCCTGGGTGAGGGCGGCGGGCAGGCGCTTGGCGCGCAGGCCGTCGTAGTAGGCGAGCGAGGACGCGAAGGCCGGGACGGGGATGCCGAGTTGCACGGCGGCAGCCACCACCCGGCGCCAGCTGTCGATGGCGTTCTCGATGGCCGCCTGGAAGAACGGATCGAGAATGAGGCTGGGCAGCTGCGGGTTGGTGTCGTACGCGTCCTTGATGCGGTTGAGGAAGCGGGCGCGGATGATGCAGCCGCCGCGCCAGATGGTCGCGAGATCGCCGGGCCGCAGATTCCAGTCGTATTCGACGCTGGCGGCGGCGATCTGGTCGAAGCCCTGGGCGTAGGCCACCACTTTCGACGCGTAGAGCGCGCGCTCGATATCGGCGGTGAACTGCTCGGCGTCGGTGGGCTTGGCGGCCAGCTGGCCGGAGGCGAGGCCACCGGCGGCCGCGCGCTGCGCGGTGGCGCCGGACAGGGCACGAGCGAACACGGCCTCGGCGATACCGGTCACCGGCACGCCGAGGTCCAGCGCCGCCTTGACGGTCCAGCGGCCGGTGCCCTTCTGTTCGGCGGCGTCGAGGATGACATCGACCAGCGGGGTGCCGGTCTTGGCGTCGGTCTGGTTCAGCACCTCGGCGGTGATCTCGACCAGGTAGCTCTCCAGCTCGCCCTGGTTCCAGCCGGTGAAGACGTCGGCGATCTGCTTGGCGTCGAAGCCGAGCGCGTCGCGCAGCAGGTGGTAGGCCTCGCCGATGAGCTGCATGTCGGCGTACTCGATGCCGTTGTGCACCATCTTCACGAAGTGGCCCGAGCCGTCCGGCCCGATGTGGGTGCAGCACGGCGTCCCGTCGACCTGCGCGGCGATCGACTCGAGCAGCGGTCCCAGCGTCTCGTAGGACTCCTTCGGGCCGCCGGGCATGATGGCCGGGCCGTTCAGTGCGCCTTCTTCGCCGCCGGAGATACCCGCGCCGACGAAGTGCAGGCCGCGCTCGCGCAGCGCCTTCTCCCGGCGGATGGTGTCGGTGAACAGCGCGTTGCCGCCGTCGATGATGATGTCGCCCTCGTCCATCGCGGCGGCGAGTTCCTCGATCACCGCGTCGGTGGGGGCGCCGGCCTTGACCATGATCAGCACGCGGCGCGGCTTCTGCAGCGCGCCGACGAACTCCTCGATCGTCTCGGTGCGCACGAAATCGCCTTCGTCGCCGTGCGCCGCGAGCAGCGCGTCGGTCTTGGCGATGCTGCGGTTGTGCAGTGCCACGGTGTGTCCGTGACGGGCGAAGTTGCGCGCGATATTGCTTCCCATCACCGCGAGGCCGGTGACCCCGATGTGGGCGCGTGCGTTCGATCCCGCCGATGACGTCATGCTGTCTGGCCTTTCACTCGGCGCGGACCGGCCGCGCTCCACCGACTGTCGGCACCCGAGCGTCTGGCTTGCTCGTCGAATCCGCGGGCGCACCGTAACCGCAGGTCGGCGGGGGCCCGGTGGTTCGCTTGTGCCGCAAGAGAACCTGCCGTCCAACCTACATGGGCGGGCCGCTCGCCTCGGCGGTCGGCCCGGTTCGGATCCGCGCAGCTCACGGCGGACGTCCTGACCACGCCCCGGCATAACATAGGATCATCCGATGCCGCTACGTCGCTGGGTCGTCGCCTGCCTCGTGTTCGCCGTCGCCGCGCTGAGCGTCGGGTGCGGTGGCGCCGACGAGGCGAAACCGGTCAAGGTCGGGGTGCTCGTGATCACTATGTTCGACCCCGAGACCGAGCCGTGGTTGCAACGCGAATCGCTGCCGATCACGGTGAACTTGCCCACCGCGTACAAGCCGGTGCACTGCAACGCCGAGGGCCTGTGCGTCGCGCAGACCGGGCAGGGCAAGACCAATGCGGCGTCCACCATGATGGCGCTGCTGGACAGTCCGCAGCTCGATTTCGACGACGCCTACTTCCTCACCGTCGGCACCGCGGGCACCCCGCCGGATCAGGGCACGCTCGGCGGCGCGGCGTGGGCGCGCTGGGTGGTCGACTTCGATCTCGGCAATCATCTCGTGCCCGCCGAGGCGCCGGAGCTGCCCTATGGGTACCGGCCCGTCGAGAACTACGACACCGCCGCCTTCCAGCTGAACGAGTCGCTGGTCGAGACGGCGTTCCGGCTGACCGAGCATGCCCCGCTCGCCGACAGTCCCGAGGCCGCCGCCGAGCGGGCGCAGTTCCCCGGGCAGGAGGGCCGTAAGCCCGCGGTGGTCAAGTGCGACACCATGACCGGTGACGACTGGTATTCCGGCAAACAGCTCTCCGAGACCGCGCGCTACATCATGGGCGTGCGCACCGAGGGGCGCGGTGTCTACTGCACGACGCAGATGGAGGACAACGCGACCGCGGCGGTGCTGCAGCGGCACGGCAAGCTGGATCGGTATCTGTCGCTGCGCACCGTGAGCAATTTCGATCAGCCCTATCCTGGTCAGAGCGTCATGGATCACATCCAGCAGCATTCCGCCGGGTTCCGGCTGTCGCTGGACAACGGCTACACGCTCGGTCGGCTGGTGGTCGATCACCTGCTGCGGAACCCGCCGCAGCGCACGCGGTAGGGCAGTGCCGCGGCACCGATTCGGACCGCTGGTGTTGCTCGGTAAATTAAGTTAGGCTAACCTCAGACTTTGCGCCGGAGGTGGTGCACGTCGGCCTGATCGGCCGATGGATCTCCATGGAACGCAAGGGATGTCACACAAATGACGAAAATCGGCGCGCTCGCATGAACCGGGCGGCTCATCTCGAACGGATCGCCGAGGTGCTCGACGGCGAGGCGGGCGGCGCGAAGGTGCCGTACCCGATCGGCCTGCGCGAAGTGACCGTGCTCGACACCCGGATGATCGGTTCCGGGCTGCGCCGGCTGACCTTCGGCGGCCCCGAACTCGCCGGGTTCGAAAGTCACGCCCCCACCGAGCACGTCCGGTTGATCTACCCGGATCCCGACGGTGCGCTGCGCCTGCCCGAGCAGGTCGATCTCGCCCTGAAATGGCCGCGTCCGCTGCCGATCTCGCGCGAGTACACGGTGCGGCGCTATGACGCGGCGGCCGGTGAACTCGACATCGATTTCGCGCTGCATCCGGGCGGCCACGCGGCGGAGTGGGCCGCGGCGGCGACGCCCGGGACGCGGGTGTACATCGCCGGCCCGCCCGGGGGACTGGTGGTGCCGTTCACCTACGACCGGTACCTGCTGGCCGGCGATATCACCGCGCTGCCCGCGATCGCTCGCTGGCTGGAGGCGCTGCCCGCCGACGCGGCGGGCTGGGCGTTCATCGAGGTGGTCGACGAGTCGGAACAGATCGAGCTGAGCGCGCCCGCGGGCGTCGAGGTGCGGTGGCTGCATAGGGGCGAAGTCGCGCCGGGGCGCTCGGACCTGCTCGAGCGCGCGGTGTGCGGTGTCGCACTGCCGGCGGGCGAGCGGATCTACGCCTGGATCGCCGCCGAGGCGGGCGTGGTGCGGCCGCTGCGCCGCTGGGTACGAGAAGTGTTGCGCGCCAAGCCCGGTGACTCCGATGTCACGGCCTACTGGAAGCGCGGGCACGCGGACTTCGACGAGGACCACGAGACCGACGCCGAATAACGGCGGCTGTTGGTTTCGGCATTACCCGCCTGCTGCCCGGTGTCGTGCGACGGCAGGCGTTGAACGTGTGTGGCTCGAGATTGAGGAATGGGTTGTGACGGATCTTCCGGCGGTGGACGGGCACGATGAATTCGCTTTGACCGGAGCGCAACTCGGGATCTGGAACGCCCAACGGCTCGACCCCGACACCCTCGGTTATCTGGTCGGCGAGGTGCTCGAGATCGCCGGACCGGAACCCATCGATCTGGATCTGCTGGACACCGCGATTCGCCGCACGATCGCCGAATCCGACACCATGCGTTTGCGTTTCAGCGAAGGCGCGGACGGGCCGCGGCAGCGGATCACCGACGCCGCGGCGCAGCTGCGACCCACCGTGGATCTGCGCGGCGAGGCGGATCCGACCGCCGCCGCGCATCGCGCGGTCGAGGCGGAGCGGATCCGGGCCGCGCGGGCGTGCCGGGGGATGGTCGATCGGCAGCTGTTCAACTACACCCTGCTGCGCCTGTCGGACAACGAGGTGTGGTGCATCCAGCTCTATCACCACCTGATCATCGACGGGTACAGCGCGGCACTGGTTTCGCGTCGGGTGGCCGCGCACTACACGGCCCTGGTGCGCGGCACCGCCGTCGCGCCGGTGCGCTGGGGTTCGATGACGACGTTGGTCGCCGAGGACGCCGCGTACCAGGCCGGACCCGAGTTCGAACAGGATCGTGCGTACTGGCGCGACCTGCTCACCCCGCTGCCGTCGCTGGACGGGCGCGGCAGCCAACCGGACGGACCGGCGGAGCACACGCATCAGGCGCGCGCCGTGCTCGACGCCGAGTTCATGGCCCGGGTCGGTGCGGTGGCCGAGGCGAACGGCACCACCTGGGCGGACGTATTGGTCGGCGGCTACGCGGGATTCGTGCACCGGCTGCTCGGCGAGACCGACGTGGTGATCGCGTTGCCGGTGATGGCTCGTGTCGGCCGCACCGCGCTGACCACACCGTCCATGGCGGTCAATGTGCTGCCGCTACGGCTCGCGGTGTCCGGTCACGACGGGATCGGCGCGCTGAGCAGGCGGGTCGCCGACGCCCTGCGCGGCCTGCGGGCGCACCAGCGGTACCGCGGCGAGAACCTGGCCCGCGAGTTCGGCGCCGCGCAGACCGGCGCGCTGCTGCACGGGATCGGTGTCAATCTCAAGGCTTTCGACGTCGCCCTCGATTTCGCCGGCGCGGTCGGCACGTTGCGGAATGTGGCCGGTGGTCCGCCCGAGGACCTCGGGCTCACCGTCACCCCGCTGTCCGGCGGACGGATCCAGCTCGGCTTCGAGGTCGATGCCCGCTCGGTCGACGCGGAGACGGTGCAGCGGCGCATGGCCGGGCTGGTCCGCGTGATCGGCGAACTCACCGACGGACAGGATCGGACGATCGGGCGGGTCGCGCCCTACCCGCCCGCGGACGCGGCACGGATCCTCGCCGAGCGGGCGAGTGCGGCGCTGCCCGGTACGCCGGAAGACCTGTCCACGGCCTTCGACCGGATGGTGGCCGCGTACCCGGCGCGCGTCGTCCTGGTCGCGGGCGAAACCCGGCTCACCGCAGCGGATCTCGGCAGACAGGTGCACCAGCTGGCCCGTTTCCTGCGCGGCAGGGGAGTCGGACCCGACGACATCGTGGGTCTCGCGCTACCCAGAACCGCCGAGATCGTGGTGGCGATGCTCGCCGTGCAGCATGCCGGCGCGGCGCATCTGGTGCTCGATCCCGAGCACCCGACCGAGCGGCTGCGCGATATCGTCGACGACGCCCGCCCCGTGCAGGTGCTCGCGGTGGACGCCTTGGCCGAGGTGCTGGCCGGCGAGGCCCGGCCGACCCCGATCAGCTTGTCGGACAGTGCCGTTCGTGCGCTTATCGACGCCGCACCGGACGGCCCGCTGAGCGCGGCGGAGCTGGCCGCGCCGCGTCACCCCGAACATCTGGCCTATGTGGTCTACACCTCCGGCTCCACCGGGCGCCCCAAGGGCGTCCTGGTCCGCTCCGGCGGCGCGGCGCATCTGCTGCACCACCATCGCTCGACCATCTACGCCGAGGCGGCGGATCGGGTGGGCGGCAGGCAGCTGCACACCGCGCACACCGCGTCCTTCGCGTTCGACGCGGCGCTCGATCAGCTGCTGTGGCTGCTGTGCGGGCATCGGGTGCACCTCTACGACGCCGAATTGCAGCGCGACGCCGCCGCGCAGGTGGCCGCGTTCGCCGCCGACCGGATCGACGTGGTCGACACCACGCCGTCGATGGCCGCCGCGTTGATCGACAACGGCATGCTCGGCGCGCGACATCGCCCGCAGCTGTTGCTCTTCGGCGGCGAGGCGGCCTCGCCCGCGCTGTGGGAAACGATCGTCGCCTCGGGCGTGGCCGCGCGAAACATGTACGGCCCCACCGAAGCCACCGTCGACGCGCTGACTGCGCCGGTGTCCGGTTCCGTGCCGCACGTGGGCGGACCGCTGGTCGGGATGAGCACCTATTTGCTCGACAGCGCACTGCAGCCCGTCCCGCATGGGGAGGTCGGCGAGTTGTACCTCGCCGGGCCGCAATTGGCGCGCGGCTACCTCGGCCGCCAAGTCGTGACGGCCGAGCGGTTCGTCGCCGACCCGTTCGGCACACCCGGTGCGCGGATGTACCGCACCGGCGACCGCGCTCGGTGGCGCACCGGCCACGGCTACGAATTCCTCGGCCGCGGCGACAATCAGGTGAAGATCCGCGGCCACCGGGTCGAGCTGGGCGAGGTCGAGGCGATCCTGGGCGCACTGCCCGGGGTGGCTGCCGCGGCGGCGGTGATCCGGAGCACCGCGGGCCTGGCTCAGCTGATCGGCTATCTCGTGCCCGCGTCGGGACAGCGACTCGACGGGGCCGACGAATTGCGGCACCGGCTCGCGAAAACCGTTCCCGACCATCTGGTTCCGTCCGTGCTCGTGGTGTTGGACGCCCTGCCGACCACGGTGAACGGCAAGCTGGATCGTGCGGCCCTGCCCGCGCCGCAACTGGTTTCGAGCGGCCGCGCGCCGCGCACCGATCGTGAGCGCGCCGTGTGCGCCGTGGTCGCCGAGGTGCTCGGCCGGCCCGCGGTGAGCGTCGACGACGAGTTCTTCGGGCTCGGCGGCGACAGCATCACCGCGATCAGCGTCAGCAGCCGGCTGCGCGCGCACGGCCTGCTCGTCCAGCCGAAAGCAATACTGGCCCAAGGCGATCTGGGCACCATTGCGGCAACCGCCGACCGCCTCGCCGACGAGCCGCGCGCGGTGACCGACGACGAGCCGACCGGCGTGGTCCCACTGCCGCCGATCGTGCGCGCGTTGCTCGACGCGAACCCGGACGAGGCGGCGATCGCCGGGTACGCCCAGTGGACCGTGCTCGCCCTGCACGAGACGCTGGATTTCGCGCAGCTACGGTCCGGGGTGCAGGCCATGCTCGACCGGCACGACGCGCTGCGTGCCGTGCTGGACACGGAAACGACGCCGCCGACGCTCACCATCGGCGCGCCGGGCTCCGTCCAGGCCGCGGATATTCTCGGCGAGCTGGATGTCGAGGACGTCTCCCGGATACCGGCCCTGGCACAGGATCTCGCCGATCAGCTGAGCCCGCGCGCGGGCCGCTGTCTGCGCGTCGCGCTGGCCCGGACCCCGGCGGGCGCACCGGATCGGCTGCTCGTGGTGGCCAATCACCTTGCCGTCGACGGCGTTTCCTGGCGGGTACTGCTGCCCGAGTTGCATGCCGCGTGCCGGGCGGCGCGCGACGGGCAGCCCGTGCAGTTGGTGTCCAAAGGCAGTTCGTGGCGGCGCTACGCCACGATGCTGGCCGAGGCCGGCACGGCCGGAACCTACGCCAGGGAAGCGGAACACTGGCGGGCGGCGCTCGGCCGGGCGACGACGGCCCCGCTGGGTGCACGGGCTCTCGACCCGCGCCGTGATCACGCGCGAAGCGCGGTGCGCACCAGAACGTTCGCTGCTGCGGCCATCACCGAGGCCCTGCTCACCACGTTGCCCGTGGCGTACCGGGCCGGTGCCGACGACGTCCTGCTCGCCGCCCTGCTGCTCGCGGTGAACTCGTGGCGGCACAGCCGTGGCGAGGCCTTGGAGGCGGGCCGGCCGGTCACCGTCGAGGGACACGGACGCGACCCGTTGGCGGCGGACACCGATTTCGCGGGCACCGTGGGCTGGTTCACCAGCGAGTACCCGGTCTGGGCACCGGCCGACGGTATCGACACCGCGGCCGGACTGGCCGAGGCCCTCGCCGGTGGTGCGGCGGCCGGCCGGTTGCTGCGCGCGGTGAAGGAAGCCAAGCGCGCCGTGCCCGGTGGCGGCGTCGGTTACGGCGTGCTGCGCCACCTGGATCCGCGGACCGCGCCCGATCTCGCGAGCACACCCGCACCCGAGTTGCTGCTGAACTACCTCGGCCGGTTCGCCGCGTCGCCCGGTACCGATTGGCAACTGCCGGAAGAAGATCCGTTTGCGGTGTGCGAACCCGCGGGCAAGGCCCTGTCGGAGGTGCTGGCGCTCAACGCGTTCGTGCACGAGCAGGGCGCGCCCCGGCTCGCCGTGGAATGGACGGCAGCGGGGGAGGTGCTCGGCGCGGCGACGGTGACCGCCCTGCAAGAACATTGGGAACTCGCGCTGGAGGCGTTCGCCGCCCACGCGGTGCTGTTCGAGGGCGGGCTGACGCCGTCGGACTGCCCCGAGGTCCCGGCCACGCAGGACGGCATCGACGAACTGGAAGCCCTGCACGGACCGCTGGCCGCGCTGCTGCCGCTCTCGCCGTTGCAAGAGGGTCTGCTGTTCCACGCGATCCGCGACGGCGCGGCCGACGTGTACACCCTGACCGCGCGGATCGATCTGACCGGGCCGCTCGACGAACAGCGGCTGGCGACGGCCTTCGACGCCGTACTCGCCCGGCACCCTAATCTCGGCGCCGCATTCCACTACACCGCGCTGGACCGGCCCGTGCAGGCCATTCCCCGGACGCTGCGGATGCCGTGGCGCTACGCCGACCTGTCCGCGCTGCCCGTGCGGACCGCGGTCGCCGCCGCGGACCGGCTCGAAACCGAAGCGGCCGCACATCATTTCGTGGTCGATCGCTCGCCGCTGTTGCGCGCCTTGCTGATTCACCTGCCCGACGCGCAGCACCGGTTGGTGCTCAACGCGCACCATCTGCTCACCGACGGCTGGTCCACCCCGATCGTGCTGCGTGAGCTGCTCGCGCTCTACCACCGCGCCGAACTGCCTGCCCCCGCCGCATACCGCGACTACCTGGCATGGATCGCCCGGCAGGACCGAGGCGCGGTGCGCGACGCGTGGGCGGCCAGGCTGGCGGGTCTGGCCGCGCCGAGTCTGCTGTCCACGACATCGACCGGCGCACAAGACTTCCGGCAGGTGCCGGTCCCGCTGTCCGAAGCACAGGCCGCCGCGCTCGTCGCACTGGGCCGGCGCCGCGGGTTGACGCTGAACACCCTGGTGCAGGGCACCTGGGCGGTCGTGCTGGCCGAACTCACCGAGCGGGCCGACGTCGTCTTCGGTGCGACCGTATCCGGTCGTCCGGCCGAACTACCCGGCGTCGAAGCCATGGTCGGCTTGTTCACCAACACCATTCCGGTGCGCTGCACCCTCGCGCCGGAGCGGCCGCTGCTCGACCTGTTCGCCGAACTGCAGGAAACACAGTTCGCCATGCAGGAATTCGAGCAGGCGAGTCTGGCCGAGATCGAGCGCGCCGCCGGGCTGGGCCAGCTGTTCAACACCCTGGTGGTGTTCGAGAACTTCCCGAACTCCGGTGCGCAGCAGCCTGAATCGCACGAGCTGCGGATCGCGGGCTTCCACAATCACGGACTCACGCACTACCCGGTCACGCTGCTCGCCCCACCGGGCGAACGACTGGAGTTGGTGGTCTACCACGACCGGGCCGCTGTCGCGGACGTGACGGTCGGCCGGATCATCGATCGGATCGCGCAGGTGTTGCGCACGGTGGTCGAGGCCGAGGGCACGCGCGTGGGCGAACTGCTCGACATGTCCGGCTGGGTGACGCCGAGTGCGCCGGTTCGGACACCGGATCGCCCGCGGGTGATCGACAGTCCCGGTGTCGCCGACGATGCGGTGCTGTCGGCGATCCGCGAGGGCGCGGCCGGAGTGCTCGAGCTTGCCTCGATCGGTCCCGACGACGACTTCTTCGCGCTGGGCGGGCATTCGCTGACGGCCATGCGTTTGGTGGGCAAACTGCGCAGGCTGGGCGTCCGGGTCGCGATCACCGATGTGTTCGACGCGCCGACGGCGCGCACCCTCGCGGCTCGGGCGCAGATCGATCCGCGGCGCTTCGGGCAGCGCGCGGTCGCCGAAACCAGTGAAGTAGCAACGGCCCCAACCGATTTCACGCCCGCGGTGCTCGACCGCGTGGGTTCCGGCGCGCCGTTGTCGCCCGCGCAGGAGCGCCTGTGGTTCCTGCACCGGTTGGAAGGACCGTCCACCACCTACGACGTGCCGGTGGTCGTCCGGCTGCGCGGTGCGCTCGACAACGACGCGCTCGCCGCCGCCTGGCGAGACGTGCTGGCGCGACATCCGGTGCTGCGCACCACCTATCCGCAGGACGCGGCCGGATCCGCCACGTTGCACCTGCTCGCGGCCGCCGAGGCGGCAGGACTGGACTGGCACGCGGTCGGTGCGGAAGGCCTCGACGCGGCCGTCGCGGCCTGCCTGACCCAGCCCGTGGACATCACCGCCGCGGCACCGGCGCGGGCCACGCTGCTCGAGGTCGCGCCCGACGACCACGTTCTGGTACTCGTCGTGCACCACATCGCCTTCGACGCCACGTCGCTGCGCCCGCTGTTCGACGACCTGGACACCGCGTATCGGGCGCGGGTGAAAGACGAAGCGCCCCAGTGGTCTCCGGCAGGCACGGACTATCGCGAGTATGCGGCGCGGGAGCGTCGCCGCCAGCAACAGGACGCCTACGCCGGGCAACTGACGTACTGGCGCGACACCCTCGCGGGTCTGCCCGCCGAGCTGGAGCTGCCGTTCGACCGGCCGCGCCCGGCGCGGGCCGCGTACCGCGGGCACACCGTGCTCCGGCCGCTGCCTGCCGGACTACGCGCGGCGATCACCGAGCTGTGCGGCGAGTACGGCGTCAGTCCGCTGATGGTGTTGCAGGCGGCGGTGGCCACCACCTGGTCGGCCTTCGGCGCCGGGCGCGATATACCGCTGGGCAGCACGGTGTCGCATCGGGACAGTGTGCTGGACGACGACGCGGGCGAATTCGGTGACACCGTAGGGTATTTCGTCAACACCCTGGTCGTCCGCTGCGATCTGAGCGGCCGTCCGAGTTTCGCGGAGCTGCTCGCTCGCGTGCGGGTCGCCGCGCTGGACGCGCTGGCGCACCAGGACGCACCGTTCGAGCGGGTGGTCGACGCCGTGGCTCCGCCGCGTTCGCTGGCTCGGCATCCGCTCTTCCAGACCATGGTCGCCTATGAACCGGCGGCCCCCGCCCCGAAGCTCGGCGGGCTCGTGGTCGAACCGGTGCCCCCGGTCACCACCGCCGCGCGTTTCGACACGGCGGTGTGGCTGGCCGATGCCGGCGCACTGGACGAGGCGAACCTGCGTCTGGTGGTCGACGCCGACCTCTTCGACCCCGCGACCGCGGACGCGCTCGCCGATGGCCTGGTCGCCGTGCTCGAGCGGGTCGTGCCCGAGCCGACGGCAGGCATCTTCGAAACCGCCCTGACCGCAACCGATCCGGCGCGTGATCCGGCGCGGCGCTCGACCACACCGCCCGGCGTCGCGGTGCGCTTCGCGGACCAGGTGCGTGCGACCCCCGACGCGACCGCCGTCGTCTGCGGCGCGGACTCGCTCACCTATGCCGAACTCGCGACGCGGACAGCGGATCTCGCCGCGCTGCTGCTGGCCGCGGGCGCGGGGCCGGAGCAGGTGGTCGGCGTCGCGCTGGCCCGCTCGACGGATCTGATCGCCGGACTGCTCGCCGTGCTGCGCCTCGGCGCCGCCTACCTCCCGCTCGATGTCGACTACCCGGCGGATCGCCTCGCGTACATGCTCGCGGACGCGACCCCGGTGTGTGTGCTGACAAGTTCCGATCTCGCGGATCGGTTGCCTGCGGGCGGACCGCCCACGGTGCTGACCGACGGTGCGGCACAACCGGATCCGGTCGCGCTGCCGCTGCCGCGGCCGGCCGACGAGCGCCTGGCCTACGTGATCCACACCTCCGGCTCGACCGGAAAGCCCAAGGGCGTCATGGTGACCACGGCGAATCTCGCGGCGTTCGCCGAGACCGTCGGCGGGGAGGGCTGGATCGGCCGCGGCGATCGGATCGTGGCCGTGACGACGGTGTCCTTCGATATCGCCGTCCTGGAGCTGCTGCTGCCGTTGACCGTCGGCGCGACCGTGGTGCTCGCCGATCGGGCCACCGTCCGGGACCCGGACGCGTTGCACGCCTTGATCGCCGAGAGCGCCGCGACGCTCGTGCAGGCGACGCCCTCGCTCTGGCGCGTGCTGGTCGAACACGAAGACGCGCCGCGGCTGGCCGCGGTGCGCGCGCTGGTGGGTGGTGAGGCGTTGCCCGCGGATCTCGCGGTGGCGCTGGTCGCCACTTGCCGGTCGGTGCGGAATGTGTACGGGCCCACCGAGGCGACGGTGTGGGCGACGGCGCGCGACCTGCGCGACGGCGAGCAGGTCACCATCGGCGCACCGTGGACCGACGTGCACACGCGAGTGCTGGACGAGCATCTGCGCCCGGTGCCGCCGGGCGTGGCGGGCGAGCTGTATCTCGGTGGCGCGCAAGTGGTTCGCGGCTACCTGGGCAAGCCGGAACTGACCGCGGCGCGCTTCGTGCCGGATCCGGATCTGCCCGGCCGGCGGCTGTACCGCACCGGTGATCTGGTCCGGCAGCGCGCCGGACGGCTGGAATACCTGCGCCGCAGCGACGATCAGGTGAAGGTGCGCGGCTTCCGGATCGAGCTGGGCGACGTCGAGTCCGCGCTGCGTGCGGTCGCCGGGGTCGCCAGGGCGGCGGCCACGGTCCGCGCGGACAGCGCGGGCACCGGCAGGCTCTTCGGCTACGTCGTCGCGTCGCCGGGCGGCACGCTCGACCCGGCGGCGGTACGCGCCGCCGTCGCGGGCATTCTCCCCGAATACATGGTGCCGCAGGCGATCGCGGTGCTGGACGCGCTGCCGTTGACGCTCAACGGCAAGGTGGACCGGGCCGCGCTGCCCGAGCCGACCCGGACCGACACCGCGCGTCGCGCGCCCCGCACGGCCGCCGAGCGGACGCTGTGCGCGCTGGCGGGCGAGGTGCTCGGCATCGCCGCACCGGGCCCGGACGACGCCTTCTTCGCGCTCGGCGGCGACAGCATCTCCTCGGTGCGGCTGGTGACCGGAGCACGGCGGCACGGCTTGGTGCTGAGCGTCGCGGACGTGTTCGAACACCCGACCCTGGGCGAGCTGGCCGCGGCCGCGACGGCGGCGGACACCGCGGCCGCACCCGTCGCCGCGACAGAACTCGTCACCGTGGACGCCGATCAGCGTGCCCGCCTGGACGCGCTGTGCCCGGCGTGGCAGGAAGCGCTGCCGCTGAGTCCGTTGCAAGAGGGCATGTACTTCCAGTCCGTGGTCGATCGGGCCGCGGGGTCGGACGCGTATCACATGCAGGTCAGCTTCGTGTTCGAGGCCGCCCGGCCCGCCCGCGCCGACCTGTTGCGCCGCGCCCTCGACGCGGTGCTGCGCAGGCACGCCAACCTGCGGGCCGGTTTCACCCACGCGGGCTTCGGCGCACCGGTGCAGTTCATTCCGGGTGCGTGGGAAACACCGTGCCGGGAAGTCGATCTGCGCACGACCGACGACGCCGCGGCTGCCGTGGCGGCGCTGGCGGACGAGGAATACCGCACGCCTTTCGATTTCGGCGCACCGCCGCTGATCCGATTGGTGCTGGTGCGTTTGCCGGACGGCACCAGCCGCACCGTCTTCACACTGCATCACCTGCTGATCGACGGCTGGTCGCTGGCCCTGCTGTTCACCGAACTGTTCACCCTCTACGAGCGGGCCGAAACCAGCTCCGCCGGCGAGCTGGACGTGGCGCTCGAACCTGCCGCCGACTTCCGCGACCAGCTGCGCTGGCTGGCCGGCCTGGATCACGGCGCGTCGGAAAAGGCTTGGCACGCCTATCTTTCCGACCTGCGGCAGCCGACCCTCGTCGGCACCGGGGCGACGGACCGGTCACCGCTGCCGGGCCGGTCCCGGATCGAACTGCCCGCGGCGACCTCCGCGGCGCTGCGCGCTTTGGCCGGGCACGGCCAGGTCACCCTGTCCACGGTGGTGTCCACCGCGTGGGGACTGGCGTTGCGCGCGAGTACCGGGCTCGACGATGTGGTGTTCGGTTCCACCGTCTCCGCGCGCTCGCCCGAGGTGCCGGGCGCGGAACGGATGATCGGGTTGGTGCTCAACACGATTCCGGTACGTGTCCAGGTGCGCCCGGGGGAGCCGTTGCTGGATCTGCTGCACCGGATGCTGCGGGAGCAGGGTGGTCTCGTCGCGCACCAGCAGCTCGGCTTGGGCCGCATCCAGCGCGCGGCCGGATACCCGACGCTGTTCGACACGCTCTATGTCTTCCGTAACCTGCCGCGCGACGAGAGCGGCGCCGCAGACGTTTTCGCGCGCACCGGCGTGGTCGGGCGCGAAGCGGTGGACAGCACGCACTACGCCTTGACCCTCGATGTCGATCCGGGCGCGGGGTCGGATCCGCTGCGGATCACCCTGGAACACCGGGCCGATCTGATCCCGGACGGGCTGGCCGAGCAGATGCTGGCGCGGCTGGTCACCATCCTCGAACAGCTCGCGGCACCGGACACCGTCGCGGGCCGCACGGTGGTCGCGGACACCGCGGTGCCGGTCGCCGCCGCGCCGGAGTTCACGCCGGAGCGGGTGCACGTGCCGCTGCCCGGGCAGCCCGGCGGCAGCGTCGACGCCCTGCTGCGCGAACGGGCCGCCGCAACCCCGGACGCCCTTGCGCTGGTGTGCGGACCGGTCGCGCTGACCGCGCGGGAACTGGACGATCGGGTCGACCGGATGGCTCGGTTGCTGGCGAGCCGCGGCGTGGGGATCACCGATGTGGTCGCGCTCGCGCTGCCGCGCATCGCCGATCACGTGGTGGCGATCTTCGCGGTGATGCGCACCGGGGCGGCGTATCTGCCCCTGGATCTGACCCACCCGCCCGCCCGGCTGCGTGCGCTGCTCGCCGACAGCGCGGCATCGGCGCTGATCAGCACCGGTACCCATCGGGAGAGCGTGATCGATGGCGACGGCGGACCGCGGGTGCAGTTGCTGATCGATCAGCCCGACGTGGCGCGCGTGCTCGACGGTGCGGTGCCGCCGCCCCCGGTGCCCGAGGTGGCGGTGGCCGGTCCGAGCTGCGCCGATCAACCGGCCTACGTCATCTACACCTCGGGCTCGACCGGTCGCCCGAAGGGCGTGGTGATCGGTCATCGCGGTTTGACCACGATGTACCACAACCACCTCGACGAGATCTTCGGCCCGACCGACCGTCGCGCGAACCGGGGCAGGTTGCGCGTGGCGCACACCGTCTCGTTCTCCTTCGACATGTCGTGGGAGGAACTGTTCTGGTTGCTCGCCGGGCACGAGGTGCACGTCATCGACGAGCAGGCGCGACTGGAGCCCGCCGCGCTGGTCGCGCACTACCAGGACGTCGGCATCGACGCGGTCAACGTGACGCCTTCCTACGCACGGGAACTGCTCGCGGCGGGGCTGCTCACCGGCGCGCATGTGCCTGCCCTGGTGCTGCTCGGCGGTGAGGCGGTGCCGCCGGATCTGTGGACGCTGCTGCGCGAACATCCGGTGGCCACCGGTTACGACCTGTACGGGCCGACCGAGTTCACCATCAACGCGCTCGGCTCGCCGGTATCCGGCAGTGCCACACCCTGTTTGGGCCGCCCGGTGCGCAATGCGAAGGCGCGGGTGCTCGATTCGGGTCTGGCCGAGGTGCCGGTCGGCGCGCAGGGTGAGCTGTATCTGTCCGGTGACGGCATCGCGATCGGCTACCGGGATCGGGCGGGCTTGACCGCGGGCACGTTCGTCGCGGATCCGTTCGCCCCCGACGGCGGCCGGATGTACCGGACCGGAGACCTGGTGCGCCGCAGGGCCGATGGGGAGTTGGAGTACCTCGGCCGGGCCGACCATCAGGTGAAGATCCGCGGCGTGCGCATCGAGCTGGCCGAGGTGGAGACCGCGCTGGCTGCGCTGCCCGGCGTCCGGCGGGCCGCCGCGACGGTCCGCGCCGACTCCGCGGGCACCGCACGACTGTTCGGCTATGTGGTGCTCGACGCGGGCTGCGCGCCCCGCGATCTCCGCCCGGAAGTGCGGGCCAAGGTCCCGGCCGCGCTGGTGCCCGCCGAGATCGTGGTGATCGACGCGATCCCGTTGACGCCCAACGGAAAGCTGGATCGGGCGGCACTTCCGCAACCCGAGCGTCGCACGGTGCGCCGGGCGCCGGAGACGGCCCGGGAGCGGGCGGTGTGCGCGGTGTTCGAGCAGGTGCTCGAGCTCGCCGAGGTGGACATCGAGGACAGCTTCTTCGACCTCGGCGGCGATTCGCTGCGCGCGATGCGGCTGCTCGGCGCGCTGGATCGGGGACTGGGCGTGACCATTTCGCTCGGCACGCTGACCGCCCGGCCGACGGTGGCGGAACTGGCCGCGCACCTGGACCGCACCCAGGGCGCTGCGGCCGAGCCGGAGTCGTCGGCCCCGGGCCGTGAGCATGTGCTCGTGCTGCGCGCGGGCGGTGCCGAAGCGCCGCTGTTCTGCGTGCACCCGGCCGGCGGATTCGCCTGGCAGTTCCTGCCGTTGGCGACTCGGTTGACCGCGGGACGGCCGGTAATCGGGTTGCAGCTGCCCACGCTGAGCGGCGCGGCGCCGGCCGCCGCGTCGATCGACGAGCTGGCCGCGCAGTACGTCGCCACCGTACGCGCGCAGCAGCCGAGCGGGCCGTACCACCTGCTCGGCTACTCGTTCGGCGGGAATGTGGTGCACGCCATGGCGGCCCAGCTCAGCGCGGCAGGCGAGGAGGTCGCCTTCGCGGGACTGATCGATGCCGCACCGCTCGGCAGCCGGGCGGGCGCCGAACACGAGATCGATGCGGACGTCACCGAATTGCTGACCGTGCTCGCACCGGAGATCGGCAGCGCGGATCCGCAGTTGCACGCCGCGCTGCGCGCCGGTTTCACCGAATGCGTGCGACTGCTGGCGGTGTCGGCGGTTCCGGACTACACCGGCCCGCTGACGCTGTTCACCGCCGATCGGCCGCACGATGCCGTGGCCGCGCCGGGCGAGGAGCTGGCCGCGGGCTGGCGTGCGCTCGGGCTCGACCCGGTGGTGCACCATCTGCCCTTCGACCACGCCGGGCTCGTCACTGCGGCGGGCTGGGCCGAGCTCACCCCGTTGATCGAGCGGGAGCTGGGGATGAAAGTTCGTTCAACACAAGGAGACCGATGAAGTCGACCCGAACGTCCGGCCGCGCCGGACGCATGCGGCGGGCAGTCGCCCTGCTCGGCGGACTGACCATGGCGCTGGGCCTCGTAGTCGGATGCTCGTCGTCCGAGGACACCGCGGCCGGCGAGCACACCAGGACGATCACCACGGATCGGGGCGCGGTCACCGTGCCGCACGAGGCCAAACGCATCGTGGTGCTCAGCGGCAGCCTGGCCGACTACCTGTACGCGCTCGACGCGCCGGTGGTGGCCACCGACACCCGGGTCATCGGCATCACCAACCTCGACGGCGGCTTCCCGCCGCAGTGGGCGGACAAGGCGAAAGCTCAGGGCACCAAGCAATTACCGGCCGGCGCCGAACTGAACATCGAGGCCGTCGCCGACGCGAACCCGGACCTGATCATCGGTGGCGGGCAGGGCATCACCGCGGTACAGGCGGGCGAGCTCTACGACAAGCTCACCGCGATCGCGCCGACCGTGCTGGTGCCCACGAAGGTGACCAACTGGCAGGAGCAGCTGCGGATGGTCGCGGACGCGTCCGGCCGGGCCGACCGGGTGCCCGCGCTGCTTAGCGCCTACCAGGACAAGGCCGCGCAGGTGAAGGCGGCCGGCAAGGTGCCGACCGGCAAGGTGGTCTACCTGCTCTCGGTCGCCAACAAGGAGCCGTTCGTGGTGCCACAGACCGCGGCGCTGCCCAGCCAATTGGGTGAATTGGGTTTCGTCGCCGACGACGTGCTGACCAAAGCCGGGAACCCGGCACTGTACGGATCCGGTGACTCCTTCCAGGTCAGCCTCGAACTGCTGGACAAGGTCGCCGACGCGCCGGTGGCCATCGTGATCCCGGTCGGCGGGCCGAGCGCGGCCGAGCTGGGCCAGAACCCGCTGTACGCGCGGCTGCCCGCGTTCCGCGACGGCAAGGTCTACGAACTGCCCGCGACCAGCTACCGCCCCGACTACCACGGCGCGCTGACCACGCTCGACACCATCGCGAAAACCTTCGGATGAGCGTGCTGCGTCGCCTCGTCATCGATATCTCACCGCTGCGCGACAGCAAGGCGTTCCGCTATGTCTTCGCGGCCCGGCTGATCTCGCTGCTCGGGATCGGGCTGCTGATGGTGGCGCTGCCCGTGCAGGTCTATCAGCTCACCGGGTCCAGCCTGCACGTCGCGGGCGTCTCGGTGGTGACCGCGGTCGCGATGTTCGCGGGCAGTCTGTCCGGCGGTGTGCTGGCCGACCGGCACGATCGGCGGCGCACCATTCAGCTGGCGCGTTCGCTGGCCGGGGTCGGGTTCCTCATTCTCGGCGTGAACGCGCTGCTGGATCATCCACTGCTGTGGGTGATCTACGGCGCGGCGGTGCTGGACGGCGTGGCCGGCGGGGTGAGCAGTTCGGCGCTGATGGCCTTGACGCCGGCGCTGGTCGGCAGGCACCGGCTGGCCGCGGCGGGCGCGCTGATGACGCTCACCACGGAACTGGGCACCGTCGTCACGCCCGGACTCGCGGGCGTGATCATCGCCGCCAGCGGGGTTTCGGTGACCTACTTCGTCGCGGCGGCCGCCACGGCGCTCACCGTCACGCTGTTCCAGGAGGTGGGCGCGCATCCGCCGAGCGGCTCGGTGCACGAGCCGCCGTTGCGGGCGCTGCTGACCGGCCTGCGGTTCGCGCTCGGTCACCAGATCGTGCGCGGCACACTGCTGGTCGGGCTGGCCGTGATGCTGGTCAGCGGTCCGCTGGTGCTGTTGCCCGCGTACGCGGACACGGTGCTCGGCGCGGGCCCGGCCGTGCTCGGCTGGCTGTACGGCGCACCGGCGGCCGGCGCGCTGGTCGGGCTGTTCACCAGCGGCTGGACCGGGCGGGTGCACCGCAACGGGCGGGCACTGCTCGCCTCGGTGGTGTTGCTGCCCGTCGCGCTGATCGTGGTGGGCGTCGGCGGCACCGCGGTTTTCGCGGTGCTCGGCCTGGCCGGCTTCGGCTTGGGGCGCGCGGTGAACGACACCTTCCGCTTCGCGGTGCTGCAACAGCACACCCCCGACGACCTGCGCGGCCGGGTGTCGAGTCTGTGGCTGGTGCAGGCGGTTTCGGGCACCGCCGTCGGTTCGCTGGTGGCCGGCGTGCTCGGTCAGTATTTCGCCCCCGATACCGCGCTGCTCGTCTACGGCTGCGGCGCGGCGGTATTCGGGCTGCTGCTGTGCGCGGTCTCGCGTCCGGTCTGGCTGGCCACCTCGGCGGCCGACCGGCAGGCGGCCGAGCACCGTTAGGACCCGTACGGCCCGTCGAGGTGAGCCCTCCGGCTCACCTCGACGGGCGGCCGCATCAGGAGGACTGCGCCGCCTGCGCCGTGAGCGCGGCGCGCAGGGACCGGCGGCTGATCTTGCCGACACCGGTCTCCGGGAAGCTCTCGACGACCTCGAGCAGGTCCGGGATCTTCCAGGTCGCCACGCCGCGCTCGCGCACGAACTGCCGGATCTGGCCGAGCGCGGGCGGGGTGGCCGGGTCGGTCGCCAGCACGAACACGCAACTGCGTTCGCCCAGCCGCTCGTCCGGCACCGACACGACGATCGCGTCCCGAATCAACGGATGGTCCAGCAGATGTGCCTCGATCTCCTCGGCCGAGATCTTCTCCCCGCCGCGGTTGACCCGGTCGCCCAGCCTGCCCTTCACCACCAGGTTGCCGTCCGGGCGCAGGTTGACCACGTCACCGGTGCGGTACCAGCCGTCCTCGGTGAACGAGGTCGCGTTGGCCTCGGCATTGCGGTAGTACCCGCGAATCGTGTACGGGCCCTTGGTGATCAGCAGACCGTCCGTGCCGGGCGGTACCGGCTCGCCCTGCTCGTCGACGACGGCGATCCGGTCGTGGTCCGACATCGGCCTGCCCTGTGTGGCCAGAATCACCTCTTCGGGATCGTCGAGGCGGGTGTAGCAGACCAGTCCCTCGGCCATGCCGAACACCTGCTGCAGGGTGACCCCGAGCGCGGGGGCGATCCGCCGCGCCAGTTCGTCGGGGCAGCGGGCGCCGCCCACGAGCAGCACCTGCAGGCTCGAAATGTCGTAGTCCGTCCCGGCTTCCGCGCGTTCCACCCACAGTCTGGCCAGCGGCGGCACGAGGCCGGTGATGGTCACGCCGAAACGCTGGATCGCGCCGAACGCCGTGGTGGGGGAGGGTTCGATGGCCATCGCCACGGTGCCGCCGGCGTACAGCACGCCGAGGATGCCCGGCGAGCTCATCGGGAAGTTGTGCGCCACCGGGAGGACCGCCAGGTAGACGCTGGTCTCGTCGAGTCCGCAGATCTCCACGCTGCGCCGCACGCTGTACAGGTAGTCGTCGTGGGTGCGCGGGATGAGCTTCGGTGTCCCGGTGCTACCGCCGGAGAGCTGCAGGAACGCGATGCCGGACGGGTCGACCCCGGGCAACTCGCGTGGTGCGGCGCGCAGGTCGTCGAGTCCGTGGGTGCCGCCCGGCGGCAGGGCGGGGCGCCGGTGGTCGGGCACGAGGATCAGATGCCGCAGCTCGGGTGCGCTGTCGCGCAGCACCGCGCCGAGCGTGGCGTGGTTGAAGCCCTGGTGGTGGTGACAGGTGATCATCGCGATCGCGCCGCTGGCCTGCGCGATCGGGAGCAGTTCGGCCTGGCGGTGCGCGGGCAGGCAGAAGACCGGCAGCGCGCCCGCGTAGAACAGGCCGAAGATCACCTCGACGAACTCGGCGATATTGGGCAGTTGCACGAGCACCCGATCGCCCTGCTGGATACCGAGATCGAGGAAACCCGAGGCCAGCGACCTGGCCCGGGTCTCCAGCTCGGCGTAGGTCCAGCGATTGCGGTCGTCGAGCACGGCGACCGCATCGGGTGTGGCGGCCGCGCGGCTGGTGAGCATGTCACCGAAGGTTTCTCCGGACCAGTAGCCCAGGGCGCGGTAGGTATCGACTTCGTTTGCCGGCCAAGGGGTTAGGTCGGATTGCGTGGACAAGACGAGCTCCTCACGTGCTGATCACACTTGGTTTACTTTCATCAAGAATTAAGGTTAGGCTAAGCATATGTCTCGAGATGGTAAAAGTGGTGGCGGTGTGATCATCACCGGTGCTGCTGGTGGCATCGGACGGGCTGCGGCACAGATTTTCGCGGCCCGGTCCGCGGCCCCCGTGGTCCTATGGGACCACGATCCCGCAGTGCACCGCACCGCGGAAGAGATCCGGTCGAGCCGCACCGGCGTCGACACCCACGCCGAACAGGTCGACGTGACCGACGCCGCGTCCGTCGATCGGGCCTTCGCCGCCGCGGTCGAGCGGATCGGCCCGCTCGAGTCGGTGGTGCACGCCGCGGGCGTGCTGGAAACCGGCAGGATCGCGGAACTGACCGGCGACCAATGGGATCGGTGCCTGGCCGTGAACGCCACCGGCACGATGAATGTGACCCGCCGGGCGGCCGCGCTGCTCGCCGCGCGCGGTGGCGGCTCGATCGTGGTCGTCACGTCGAACGCCGCCAACACCCCGCGGGTCGGCATGGCCGCCTACAGCGCGTCCAAGGCCGCGGCCGCCGCGTTCGCCATGGCGCTCGGGCTCGAGGTGGCCGCCGCGGGCGTGCGGGTGAACATGGTCTCGCCCGGTTCCACCGACACCGCCATGCTGCGCGGCATGTGGGACCACACCGCGACCGAATTGCCCGCCGCGGCCCGCGATCAGGTGCTCGCGGGCGATCCCGAGCGCTTCCGGCTCGGCATCCCGCTGCGCCGGGTGGCGCAGCCCGAGGACGTCGCCGAAGGCATCTATTTCCTCACTTCCCCCCGCGCCCGCCATATCACCATGCACGACCTGCGGGTGGATGGCGGCGCGACGTTCGACGCATGACGGCTCTGTTCCGACCCACAAGGAGATAACTGTTGGCTATCCCGCCGATCGCACCGTATTCGATACCGGCGCGCGACGATGTCGCCGTCAATCGGGTTCCATGGACGCTGGATTCGTCGCGCGCCGCGCTGCTGATCCACGACATGCAGCGGTACTTCATCGACGCGTACCAGCTCGACCAGGAACCGATCTCGACCGCCGTCGCGAACATCCGGCGCCTGCGCAAGCAGTGCACCGAGGCCGGGGTCCCGGTGATCTTCACCATGCAGCCCGGTGACCAGCACCCCTCGCGGCGTGGCATTCTCGCCGACTTCTGGGGCAGCGGACTGAGCAACGGCCCCGAGGCCGAGGTCGTCGCCGAACTGGCGCCCGGGCCCTCCGATATCCAGGTCACCAAGTGGCGCTACTCCGCGTTCCAGCGCACCGATCTGCGCGAATTGCTGAATCACTACAACCGCGACCAGTTGATCATCACCGGCGTCTACGCGCACATGGGCTGCATGCTCAGCGCGGCGGAGGCGTTCATGAACGACATCCAGCCGTTCCTGGTGCTGGACGCGACCGCCGACTTCGGCCGGGACGAGCACCTCATGGCCATGGACTACGTCGCCCGCCGCTGTGGCGCGGTGACCACCACCGACGCGCTGGATTACGCGCTGCGGCAATCGAATGCGGCCTGACCCGGGCTTTCGACTAGTTGGAGGAGTGTTATGACCGAGCCGGTTACCATCGGCCGCGAGGATGTGATCGCCGATATCGCGGCGGCACTGGGCGTCGCACCGCATGAGGTGCCCGAAGACGGGGATCTCACCGACGCCGGCCTGGATTCGGTGCGGTTGATGTCGCTGGTCGAGAAGTGGCGGGCCAATGGCGCGACGGAGGCGGATTTCGCCACCCTGGCCGCCGAGCCGGTGCTCGGTGTCTGGCTCGACGTCCTGGTACCCGGTCACGCGGATCGGACATGACGGGCAGCACCGGTGACGAGATCGTCGATATCGCCGGGATCGGTTTCGGGCCCTCGAATCTCGCGTTGGCGATCGCGCTGGAGGAGCACAACCAAGACCGTTCACACGAGCGGCTGAGTGCCCGGTTCGTCGAGACGAAAGCGCGTTTCGAGTGGCATCCCGGCATGCTGCTGCCCGGCGCGACAATGCAGATCTCGTTCCTGAAAGACCTTGTCACGCAGCGCAATGTGCGCAGCAGGTACAGCTTCCTGAACTATCTGAAAGAACACGACCGGCTCACCGATTTCATCAACCTGTCGACCTTCCGGCCCACCCGGCTGGAGTTCCAGGACTACCTGCGGTGGGCGGCGCGCACGGTGGACGCCGAGGTGTCCTTCGGCACCACCGCGGTGTCGGTGGCCGCGGCCGGCGACTACTTCGAGATTCAGCTGGACGGTGCCGCGCCCGGCGTGCTGCGTGCGCGCAATATCGTGGTGGCCGTGGGCCTTTCGGCGCGTTTGCCGGAAGGGGTGGCCCCGAGCGCGCGAGTGTTCCACAGCCATCGCCTGCTGCCCAGCCTGGAAACGCTGCCGCGGTTGCGGCACAACAGGTTCGTGGTGCTGGGTGCGGGGCAGAGCGCGGCCGAGGTGGTCGGGCATCTGCATCAGCGCTACGAGGACGCGCGAGTACACGCGGTGTTCGGCAAGTACGGGCTCAGCCCGGCCGACGACAGTCCGTACGCGAACCGGATCTTCGACCCGGCCGCGGTGGACGACTTCTACGCGTCCTCGCCGGAGTTGCGGCGGCAGTTGATGACCTATCACCGCGGCACCAACTATTCCGCAGTGGAGCCCTCCCTCATCGAGCGGTTGTACGCGCAGGAGTACGCGGAGCGGGTCGCCGGTGATCGGCGGCTGTTCATGCACGGGGCCTCGACGGTCGCGAGCATCGAGGATTCCGGCAGCGGCGTCCGGGTCGACGTGACGCACGGGCCGACCGGCCTGACCGAGACCCTGATGTGCGATGCGGTGGTGTGCGCCACCGGTTTCCGGCCCGGCGACGTCCGGACCGTACTCGGGGAACTGGCCGAATCCGTCGCGTTCGAGAGCGGGCAGGTCCAGGTGACCCGGGACTACCGGCTGGTGCCGACCGCGCCGTTGCCCGGCGATATCTATCTGCAAGGCGGCACCGAGCACACGCACGGGCTCTCCTCGTCGCTGCTGTCGAATATCGCGGTGCGCACCGGCGAGATCGTGCGCTCGGTCGCGCGGGCGGCGACGGGTGCGCGGGCCGATCGTGCGGCGGACCGGGCGGGGAGGTAGCTACGCGATCTCCAGGCCCCGCCCGCGGGCGGCATGTGCGAAACTCGGTGTCGGACTTGGCATCCGAGTGGTTCGCGCGCATTTAAGTAATTCTAAACAGTGACAACGAACATGTTGACAAAATAAGGTGTGGCTATCCTAAGCTTCCGGCATCCCGACCACACCTACGAAGGACTTCGAAGAATGCTGATGAGGAACCTCGCCGCGACAGCCACCATGCTGATCGCCGCACTCGGTGTCGCCGCAGGCACCGCGGCCGCAGACCCGGCCGCCGCCGACGCGCCGATCAATTTCACCGCCGAGTCCACCGACACGCAGGCCATCGTCTCCCTGGACGCCGGCTCGATCGTCGTCGAGGACGGCGCGTTGAAGATCAAGGCCGCCAACGGAAACGTCGTCGCGGGCACCCCCCTGAAGTTCCGGCTCGACGAGTTCGAGTTCCCGATCGCGGCCGATATCGCCGGCCGCACGGCGACGCTGACCCCGCAGCTGGACATGAGCAAGGCCGTCTACAAGCCGGTCGCGCTGCCGTTCGAGGACAAGGCGCCGTGGAAGAGCGAGTACGACCGTGAGCAGGCCGCCTGGTCCCGCATGACCGGCACGATCAGCCTCGGCGCGAGCATCGCCACCCTGGTCGGCGGCCTCGGCGGCGCGGCCGCCATGGGCGCGCTCGGCACCGTCGCGGGCCAGATCTTCATCACCGCCCCGGTGGCGATCGGTGCGGCGATTCAGTACTTCACCACGATCAACCAGCCGTTCAACCCGGCCAAGTAAGACCTGACCCGGGTCGACAGCGCGAACCGCCCCTCACAAGGGGGCGGTTCGTTACTTTTGCGACCGAGTCGCCTGGAGTGGCTTGCCCCGCAACGAGTTCGGTGCCGCCGACGCGCGCGTTCGAATCCGCGGCATTCCTTGCGATGTGCTCCCCGCTGGCGATAGCCTGCCTGACTAGTTGCTGGACAGGGACGCCGGACGGGCGTTCTGCGCATCTCACTTTCGAGGAGCTCGTCGCGTGCGGATCTCGGTTCGAACATTGGCCGCGTTGGCGGCAGCAGCTCTACTCGGCGTCGTTCCGGGAGTGGCGCAGGCCGATCCCGCACCGGCCTCGGACAATTGCCGATCCTTTCCCTTCGAGGTAGCCCGGGGTCAGTTGGCCTCGACATTGTGCCTGCCCGCCGACGGTACGGCCGATACGGTCATGGTGCTCATGGCCGGGTCGAATTACAACGGTTCCTATTGGGATTTCCAGTACGCCCCCGAGACCTACAACTTCCGGCGCGCGATGAACGCCGCCGGATTGGCCACCCTCGTAGTCGATCGGCTCGGCAACGGTGACAGCACGCGTCCGCCGAGCCTGACCCTCACCGCGACCGCCACCGCGGACGCGCTGCACGACATCGTGCAGGCCCTGCGCGCCGGGCTCGCCGGCGCCGCGCCGTTCGCGAAGGTGATCAGCGTCGGGCATTCGCTGACCTCCGGTACCGCGGTGATCGAGGCGACCAGGCATCACGATGTGGACGGCGTTGTGCTGACCGGATATTCGCATTCGCTCAATATTCCGGAGACCCTCGGCGTGATCTCCACCTACTATCCGGCGGTGCAGGACCCCAAGTTCGCCGGGCAGGGGCTCGACTCCGGCTACCTGGTGTCCCGGCCGGGCACCCGCCTGCGCGACTTCTTCGATCCCGGCAATGTCGACCCGCAGGTCCTCGCGGTCGATGAACAGAACAAAGAAGTCTTCTCGCTCACCGAATATCCCGACGGCCTGACCTCCACCCTGCCCGGTATGTCCAGCCTCATCACGGCGCCGGTGCTGCTCGTCAACGGCAGCCGGGATCGATTGTCCTGCGGCACCAACTATTCGGTCTGCACGGACTCGGCCACCCTGCTGGCGTCGGAGTCCCAGTACTTCGGCCCGGCCGCGAAGTTGCGCGCCTTCGTGCTGCCCGGTAGCGGGCATTCGGTCAACTTGGCGCGCAACACTCGCGACTATCAGGCGGCAGTCATCGACTGGGCGAACTCGATGGTCCGGCCGTAACACCTCACTGCGCCTTGGCCTCGGGGATATAAGCGGAGTCACGGGCGCCGATCTGGGCGGGCACCTGCTGCCGCGACGCCGACTCGAGCTTCGGGCGCCGGATATCGAACAGTCCTGCGGCGCCGAACTTCCGGACGAGTTCGGTGTCGGTGATCGCGTCCAGGAACTTCTCCACATACGGGGATTTGTCGCGGGCGTGCACCGTCAGTTCGCGCCGGATCGGGCGGGGCAGCCGGACGATGGACACCAGGCGCGAGGACCCGTGCAAGGCCATGCGGGGCACCAGTGCCACGCCGACACCGTGTTCCACCAGGCTCAAGGCGGTGGACACGTCGGGCGCGCGGACCGCGAAGCGGATGTGCACGCCGGCCCGGCCCGCCTCGCGGGAAAGGATATCCGTGAGATCGGAATTCGCGCCGCAGCGAATCCACGGCGCCTCGATCAACTGCTTCCAGGAGCCGTCGAAGCTGTTGCGATGGCTGTGGTGGCACACGACGACGAGTTCCTCCTCGCCGAAGCAGTGGAACACCTTCGCGGTGGACCGCTCCAGCGGACCGACGGCGAGATCGAGCGCGCCCTCGTCGAGGGTGGAATGCAGTTCGCGGATATCGGTGAACGACCGGACCTCGATGTTGTCGATATTGCGCTCCAGCCGCATCCGATAGATCAGCGGCGGCAACAGTTTCTGCGCGATCGTCGGCGTCGTGCCGACGGTCATGACGCCGTCGCCGAACGTTTGACCCATGGCCATCGCCTGCCGGACCGAGTCGACGACATCGGAGGCCTGGGTGAAGAACTCGCGGCCGAACTTGGTGAGCCTCGATCTTCGGGATCGGGGGTCGAACAGTTTCCGGCCGAGCGAGCTCTCCAGCGAGTCGATCTGCTGCGACATCGCGGACGGCGTTATTCCGAATCGGCGCGCCGCCGCGGACAGTGAACCCAGTTGCACCGTGTTCACAAAGTAATCGAACTGCCGCAACGTGATCGTGTTGGAAGTGAGCAAGGGATAATCAGACATCGGCAACCTTCATATCGAGCCTTCGGCTCATCTACCGCACTTGCGGTCCTTCACTGAAATTTAAGTGAGCATCCGTCGCCGAGTCGTGGCAGTTGCCGATCAGCGTCGATCGACTTCGACTTCCGGCTCTTTCCGTTTACCGTGCGTTCATATCTCGAATGGTTCGGCGATGGCCGGGAAAGAACTAACTCGGAGATCGTGCCGACTTGCGCGGAGTCAGTATCTACGCGGGTGCAGGATACGTCAATGTGGAAGTATTTATCGTTCTGTTATCTGGATCACCTTGCCACTTCGCACACTGACTCGCTTGCTCTCGCTACCTGGGGTGATGGCTGCTGAACCGCCTTCTGGGTCCGTCGAGCGCGCCCCTGCATCGTGCTCATCGGATACTGGATCGTAACCGTGTCGGTCTCGAAGTATGGGCCGTGGGGTGCTTATTCAATCGAAACTTAACGCAATGTTAGAGCGGCTAACAACCGGTAGACATCTTGTATCGAATGACAATCGGGGTTGTGCGTTGCGACAACTCTCGCGATATGGCGGAACGGCTATGAATCGCGCGGTTTACGTGATCGCGTCGTGATCGGAGAATTGTCCGTTTCGACGCTGTACGTGATCTGACCGTGATCGCCGATCCAACGCCTGTTAATTGGGATCTTGATTCGATGTAAGAATGTTCTCGCCGCCTTGTCGGGTGTCTGCGGCGCTCGTACGCTTCGAATCGGAAGCCAGCACGCTGGAACCGCGTACTAGACCGCAGAGTCGCGGCTAGCCGGTCCGGCCGGTCGCAGTGTCGCGACCGGCCGGAATCGGCGATCAATTCGACTCAGTCGATCCGATGGACGATCGGCCATTTCGAAGGAAGACATCTTGGGTAAGCACAGCGCGCCGAGAAATACCTATGTCCCCGCCCGGATGGCGATGCTGTCCACGGTGACGCTGATCGGCATGGCGGTCTCGGCCAACGCGGGAGCCGGCGAGCCGGCGCCGCACGCAGGGGGTGCGGTTCGCGACGGCGCGACCGCGGCACCGGAACCGACGGTGGCCGTGCCTGTTTCGCGGACGCCCGCAGACGCGCGGGCGCAACGGCCGCAAGTCGGTGCCCCCGCGCAACAGTCGAGTCGTCCGGAGCGCGCGGAGCCGGACACCGGCAACACGGCGGCGCTGATCGAGAGTGCGCAGAAACTGCTCGAGCTGGGCGGCCCCGCCTTGCAGGAGCCGATGCGCGTGGTGATCAAGGCGCTCGCGGCGGCGCTCAGCGCGGGCAACGCCGCGATCGGTCCCGAGGTGGCCAAGGGGATCAACCAGTTGCTCGCCAGTGTTGCACCCGCACCGGCGCCTGGCGGTGCGCCCAGGCACGCGGCGGTCGTCTCGAACGACGAGGTGGAACCAGTCGACGAGTCGACCTACGGCGATGACGCGGCTGCCGAGACCGATGACTCGGCCTACGCCGACGATGATGCGCCTGCCGAAGCCGATGACTCGACTTACGCCGAGGACGACTCGGCGTACGAGACCGATGAATCAGCCTATGCCGCTGACGATTCGGCCTATGTGACCGACGACGACGCCGAGTGGGCTCCGCTCGCGCTCGGCCCGAGCGTCGGCTGACAACCGAACAACAAGGTAATCGACAACTTCACGAAGGAAATTGTGCGTTTCTCGCCAGCGACCATGCTGTCTCTGTCCACCGCTGTCGGCGCCTCGGCGATTGCCGTGGCCGCTCTTGCCGGAGCCCCCGCGGCTCAGGCCGCACCCTCGGCCGAATCGCCCACCGATGCGGTGATCAGTCTGACCAACGACGAACGCGCCAAGGCCGGTTGTCCGGCGTTGCGCGCGGAAAGTCATCTCACCCAAGCCGCACAGGGCCATTCGGAGGATATGGCCGCCGGCAACTTCATGGATCACAACTCGTCGAAGGGCGATCCGGGCGCACGGATCCGCGCGGCGGGGTACAAGCCGCAGACCTGGGCGGAGAACATCGCCGCCGGATACCAGAGTGCCGCCGACGTGGTCGACGGGTGGATGAACAGCCCGGGGCACCGCGCCAATATCCTGAACTGCGGACTGCGCGATATCGGGGTCGGATACGCGAAGGCGCGCAACGGAACTCCGTACTGGACCCAGAACTTCGGCACGTCGAGCCGGCCCGACTCCGGTACACCGACGGACGGTAAACCCGGCAAGCCGACCGACGGCCAGCCGGGCAAACCCGATAAGCCCGGCCAGCCCGGCCAGCCCGGCCAGCCCGGCGGTGGCGATCCCTCCGACGGTGACTGTGGGAACCCGTCAGACGGGGGCTCGCCGTGGGATCCGTGGGGCGATTGGTCCGACAGCGGCGGCGATTCCTGGGATCCGTGGGGGGACGGTTCCGACGGTGGCGGCGATTCGTGGGATCCCTGGGGTGAAAGCTCCGACGGCGCGGGCGATTCCTGGGATCCGTGGGGCGATTCCGCTTGGGACCCTTGGGGTTCGGACGACAGTGCCGAGTCGTCCTGGGATCCGTGGAGCAACGGCTTCGACGCCCCTATTCGAAATGTCTTCGAGCAGTTGGCCGCTCGTACGAGTCATCGCTGACTCGATAGGTAAGCCACAAACTCGCTTTGTGGTTTACCGGGTCTTCGCGGGACCGGCCGCGCCCGCGGGGGCTTCGGATCAGCACGCGAGGGTGCCGCCGGACCGAGGACCGGTCCGGCGGCATCCGCTGTTTGCGCGGCGGGTTCAGCCCACCGGTGCCAGCGGCCCCGACGCACCGAAGGCGAGGTCGGCGAAGCGCTCGCCGATGCGACGGTGCGTCGCGGCGTCCGGATGCAGTTGGTCCGGCAGCGGCAACTCGGCGAAATCCTGCTCGCCGTACAGCAATCGGCCGTCGAGATAGTGCAGGTTCGGGTCGTCGTCGGCACGCTGTTTGACGATGCGGACGAGTTCGTCGCGTACGACATTAAGGGTCAGTTTTCCGTGCGCTCGCTCCGCCGGATCGCCGAGCGCGCGGAAACTCACGCGCTGACCGTCGAAGTCCAGCGCACCCGGGCCGGGGGTGTCCTCATGGATCGGGCAGAGGATGGGCGACACCACCAGCAGCGGGGTGTCCGGGTGGCCGTCCCGGATGGTGTCCAGGAAGCCGTGCACCGCAGGCGTGAAGGCGCGCACGCGCATCACATCGCTGCTCACCAGGTTGATGCCGAGCTTCAGACTGATCAGGTCCGCGGGCGTGTCCCGGATCGCCCGGGCGACGAACGGATCGAGCAGACAGTTGCCGCGCAGGCTCAGATTCAGCAGCGAGACACCGCCGCGCGCCGCCGCCAGCGCGGGCCAGGTCGCGGTCGGGCGGTCGGCGTTCGAGCCGTGACTGATCGAACTGCCGTGGTGCAGCCAGACTTTCCGGCCGTCGGCCGGAGCGGGCTGGACCGGCGCGTTGGTGCGCAGCGCCACCAATGCGGCGGTTTCGGTGTGCGGCAGCCAGATCTCGATGTTCTTGGTGCCCGCGGGCAGGTCGAACCGGAGGGTGCCCGCCGCCGCGTCCGCGGTGACGACGGCCTGGGTGGTCATGTCGACGAGCCGGCCGGTGCCCGGCACGGTCGCGCTACCGGCCGGGCGGCCGTCGACGAGCAGTTCATAGACACCGGCGGCAGGGGTGGGTACGCCGGGGTAGAACGCCCTGGTGGGCAACGCGTCCAGTTCGATGCCGGTCGCATCGGTCCGCAACGCCAGCCGGACGCCGGTGGGCTGGGCCTCGACCGTCGCCAGGTAGTCATCCGGGAACTGGGCGCGGGCCGCGGCCGGAAGTCGGTGCGGCAGTAGACCGTCGGCGGTGTGCTCGACGTCGAGCGTGCCGCGTAACAGTGGTTCGATCGGGGTCGTGATCCAGTCGGTCACTGTGGTCCTCGAGGGGTAGGGGGCGTCAGACGGTAAGTGCGACGCGCGGTTTCGGCGAAGAGCGCGGCGAGCTCGGTGGCCGAGGCTCCGGCGGCGAGTCGCTTGAAGGTGTTCCACAGCGTTGCGTACCCGGTGCCCATCTTTTCCACGGGAAAGTTGCTCTCGAACATGCAGCGCTGCGGTCCGAACGCCTCGATGCAGGTGTCGAACCACGGCCGCCAGTGCTCGGCGAGTTCCGCCGAAGTCGGCGGCGTGGCCGCGGTCAAGTAGTCGAACGCGGCGGCTGTGCCGAGGAGGCCGCCGAGCTTGCACACCACGTTCGGCCGCTCGGCCAGCGCTCGGATGCCGCGAGCCCAGGTGGCGAAGTGCGTTTCCCGGTCGCGCGCGTAGGGACCGAAACCGAGCGGAGCGCCGCAGTGATCGAGCACCAGGCGCAGTTCGGGCACCGCATCGGCCAGTTCGGCAGCATCGGCGAGTTGCGGGGACAGGATCCACAGATCGAGCGTGAGATCACGGTCGGCGACGACGCGCACGCTGTCGCGGATGCGCGGCTCGGCCAGCATGCGCGGTCGCACCCCGGGATGACTGAGCGCGAGCTGGTCGCTCGCGTCCCAGCTCGCCGCGTAGCGCAGGCCGCGGAAACGGCCCTGCCCCGCCTGTAGGTGCGCTTCGATGACCCGGTCGACGATGCGGGCGTCGAGTTCGAAGTCGACCCGGCCGATGATCCCGGCCGCCACCCTGGTCGAGCCGCCTGCGGCGTCGCTCGCCGCGGCTAGGCTCGCGACGAACTCCGTCTCGCCGACCGGTCGCAGCTCGGCCGGTCCGTCGGTGCGATAGGCCGACAGGCATTCGGCATGGATCGTGGCGACCACGTGGTGTCCGCTGCCGAGGTCTGCCGCGAATTCGTCCAGCAGATAACGGAATCCGGGGTGCTGCCAGAGGTGGTGATGCGGATCGATGATGGGCAGTTCAGGTAGGAGGATCTCCTCCGGCGCCTGGTGCGCGAGCCAGCTCGGATCGGGCGGGTGGATCCGCCCGAACTCGGTGGGCCGAGTGCCGCGGGCAACCGGGTGACTCATAGTCACCACCCCTTCTCCTGTAGTTGCTGGCGCATTTAACAAGTCGATACGCTAAACTACCTAGTGGTATTAGGCAAATGAGTAATCCTGTAGTCACACGAGGAGAAGGCATGGCGCGCGCACGGGTCACGAGTGAGAACCTGATCGAGGCGGCGGCGGAACTCGCCGACGAGATCGGCTTCGACAACGTGACCGTCCCGGCGCTCGCGCGCAGAGTGGGCGTGAAGGACGCGAGCCTGTACTCGCGGTTGGCCGGTGCGCGCGAGCTGCGCGTCAAGATCGCGGTCATGGCGCTCGGCGAACTCGCCGACAAAGTCGCCGAGGCTTTGGCGGGTCGTGCGGGCAAGGATGCGCTGGTGGCGTTCGCCAACGCCTACCGCGACTATGCGAAGCAGCACCCCGGCCGGTACGCCGCGATGCAGCTGGATTTGGACCCGGCGACCGCCGAAGCCAGTGCCGCCCGCAGGCATTCGCAGATGACCCGCGCCATCCTGCGCGGGTATCAGCTCGATGAGCCGGCCGAAACCGACGCGATCCGCCTGCTGCACGGCACCTTTCACGGTTACGTGCAGCTCGAACTGGCGGGGCGCTACGACAGCCACCCGCGCGCGGTCGAGGACTCGTGGGCACGCTCGCTCGACGCCCTCGACGCGCTGCTCAGTAATTGGCCGAGCGCCTGATCATCTGCGGCGCAACAGGACTCCGCGGATGAATGCCGCTTGGCCGGAGTGCTGGATATCGTCGTCCACGACGCTGACCAACCGGACGCCGAGGGTGACCGGTGGATCCCAGCGGGTGTCGACGACGCGGGGGAGGTCGGCGTCGGTGAGGTCGGCGACGTAATCGAGCGTCTGTGCGTGCACCGCGTCGTAGTAGCCGAGCAGTAGTTCGACGGGCACCCGCCCGAGCTGCTCGATATCGGCCGGGGTGTGGCCGTAGCCGGTCGCCTCGTCGGCGAAGGGCAGGCCGAAGCGGTCCGCCCAGCCCGCGGCCGTCCACACCTGGTCCAGTCGCGCGACCTCGGCGATGTGATCGTCCTGCACCCGGGTCAGGTGCCAGAGCAGCCAGGCGATGGAGTTGGCACCGGGGTCCAGGCGCGCGCCCAGTTCGTCGGGGGTCAGGTCCGCGACGGCACCGTGCACGTTCTCCCGAACTCGGCCGAAGGCGTCGATCAACAAGTCAGCGCTGGTCATGTCCGAGCCGAACACGCGGTCGCCGTCCGTTATTCCCGGCGCGGGCCGGTGTGGCTGTCGCCGCCTGATCGGTGAATTCCGCCGGAGCACCTTGTTAGAAAGGTGTGAATTCTTCGCGACGCCGGACACCGGGATGGACCGGTATGGTTGCCGCTATTACGCTGACCGGACGACGGCGCGGAATGATCGAGAGTCGGGAGTGTGGCTGGGTTCGGATAATGATCGGACACCGGCGCCGGTAGATGCGGGCTATCGGGTAGCGGCCTGCGCGCATATCGGACTGTCTTGAGAGATGTTGCAGTGCAGCATGTTTCGTAAACCAGTCGAGATGATGCGATGCTGTGCCGGGTCGATCCGGACGGCCGGCCGAGGTGATGATGTGGGCGCGGCGGACATTCGTGGTAAATCGTATTATCGAGGCGTCGTGCCCGGCGGGCGTGCTATTTGCAAGCCGGTACTTAAAAGAGTGAAGCGCAGCTGAAATATTACGGTAGAGACAGCTGAATGCAGATCACCCGACAATTCTTGCGAAGCAGTGGAGGTACAGCAGCAGTGGGCAGACGTTTCTTCCGGCCGGACGGCGGCCGGAAATTCAGACCGATTCGCGCGATCCTCGGTGCGCTGACGATCGGCGTGGCCATGGCCGCGACCGGGACGGTCACCGCGAGCGCCCAGCCGATCTGGCCGCTCCCGGACCCGGACCCGTTCTATGCCGCGCCCGCCGACATCGCGAGCAAGGCCCCCGGCGACGTGCTCGACAGCCGGCCGATGCCACCACTGTTCTTCTTCCCCGGCGCCACGGTCACGCTGATCAAGTTCCGGTCGACGAACTCGCAGGGTGAGCCGATCGCGGCGACCACGACGGTGCTCACGCCGCTCGGTCACCGCGCCGACGCACCCCTGCTCTCGTTCCAGCACATCATCAACGGCCTCGGCACCCAGTGCGCGATCTCGCACGGGCTCTACGCCAACGACACCAACTTCATCGTGCCGTTCGCGCCGGTGCTGAACGTCGCGCTGGCCCGCGGCTGGAGCGTCGCGCTGCCGGACCACCTCGGCCCGAACAGTGCTTACGGCGCAGCGAAATTGGGCGGCCGGATCACCCTCGACGGGATCCGTGCGGCGCAGCGGCTGCCGCAGCTCGGCCTCGGACAGAGCCCGGCCGCGGTGGCCGGTTACTCCGGGGGCGGTATGGCGACCGCCTGGGCCGCCGCGCTGGCGCCGACGTATGCGCCGGAACTGAATCTGGTCGGTGCCGCCGAAGGCGGGGTGCCGATGAACCTGACCACCATGGGCTGGGCGATCGGGCACAACCAGCATCCGGCGTTCGGACTCGGCTTCGCCGCCGTGCTCGGCCTCGAGCGGGAGTACCCGGACCGCCTGCCGATCACCAGCGCGCTGAACGAGCGCGGACTCGCCGCGGCCCGGGGCATGGCGAACAGCTGCACGAATGACCTGATCGCGCGCGGAGTCGGGCACAGCTTCGACGACTACGCGAAAGACATTGTGCTGGCCCATGATCCGAAGGCCTGGGCGGTGGCGGACGAGAACAGCGTCGAGCTCTACGACGGTGTCCCGGACGCGCCGATCTTCGAATGGCATTCGCCGCAGGACGGGCTGATCCCGCTGGACGCGATCACCAGCACGGTGCACCGGTACTGCCGTGCCGGGGTCAAGGTGCAGGCGGAGCTGTACCCGACACCCGATCATCTGACGGCCGCCGAACTCGGGCTGCCGTCGATGATGAACTGGCTGGACGGACGTTTCGCCGGCCGGCCCGCGCCGAGCAACTGCGGATAACCAGACAGTTCGCCGTTCGCCCCGCGTGGTAGCTCGTTACCGTGCGGGGCGAATGGCGTCGCGGCTCAGTGCTCGGGCACTGCGCAGCCGTCGGGGCCGCAGGCGTCCGCGCCGCCGATCGTCTGCAGGACCGGTCGGTGCTCGGCCCAGGCCTGCTCGAGCGCCTGGGCGAACACCGCCGTGGGCTGGGCCCCGGATACGCCGTACTTGCGATCAAAGACGAAGAACGGGACACCGGTCGCACCCAGTTCGGCCGCTTCCTTTTCGTCGGCCCGCACGCCGTCGGCATAGGCCGTCGGGTCCGCGAGAACCGTGCGCACGGCCGATTCCTCGAGTCCGGCGTCCGCGGCGAGCCGGGCCAGCCGGTCGTGATCGGCGAACAGCGACTGCTCCTCGGCGAAGTTCGCGCGGTAGAGGGCGTCGAGCAGTTCTTCCTGTTCGCCCTGGGCGAGGGCGAAGTGCAGCAGGCGGTGCATGTCGAACGAACTGCCGTAGTCGCGGCCCTCGGTCAGATACGGCAGACCGAGTTCGGCGGCTTGCGCGCCGATACCGCGTTCGTTGGCCGCGGCCTGCGCCTCGCTGATCCCGTACTTGCGGGCGATTTTCGTGATCACCGGCCCGGACTCGTTCGCGGGCAGCGTCGGGTCCAATTCGAACGACCGGTGCACCACTTCGACATCGGCGCGATGCGCGAACTCGGCCAGCGCCGCCCCGAACCGCGCCTTGCCCAGGTAGCAGAACGGGCAGTTGATGTCGGTCCAGATCTCGACCCGCACGGGCGTCCTCACTCTCGTCGCAACCCCCTGAACAGCCAACACTCCGAGATTCGGTTCTGTTCCCGGGCGCGGTGTGCTCGGCAATCTGCCTAGCAGACCCGATCGATCTAGAAATGACTGAGACAGACTGTTACCGTAAACCTGTGTCACATTAACCTCGACCCGATATGAGGTAGACGTCATGGCAACACAGTCGGCAACGGCGCCGTCTCGCACCGCAGCAATGGGTGAGTACACGGCGATCCTGACGACACTGTCCGAAGGCTCGGTCAATCGGCACTTCGACCCGTACACCGAGATCGACTGGGAATCCGCCGAATGGGCGGTGATCCCGAACGACCCGCGCTGGATTCTCCCGGCCTCCACCGATCCGCTCGGTGCGCATCCCTGGTACCTCGCGCTGCCGGAAAGCCGCAAGATCGAGATCGGGATGTGGCGGCAGGCCAATATCGCGAAGGTCGGGCTGCAGTTCGAGGAACTGCTCATCGGCGGCGTGATGAACTATCTGTTCGCCAAGGTGCCCAACGGCTCGGCCGAGTTCCGCTACCTCAATCACGAGGTCGCCGAGGAGGTCAACCACACCCTGATGTTCCAGGAGATGGTCAACCGGATCGGTGCGGACGTCCCGGGCATGGGCTCGATCATGAAGCTGCTCGGCCCGCTGGTGCCGCTGCTCGGACGCTTCTTCCCGACTACCTTCTTCGTCGCGGTGCTGGCCGGCGAGGAGCCGATCGACCATGTGCAGAAGCAGGTGCTGCGCGCGGGCGAGGACGTGCACCCGATCATGCGCGACGTGATGCGGATTCACATCGCCGAGGAGGCCCGGCATATCGCCTTCGCACACGAATATCTGCGGCACCGGGTCCCGAAACAGCATCCGGTACAGCGCGCGACCCTGTCGCTGGCCTACCCGATCATCATGTTCATCGCCTGCGATCTGATCGTGAAGCCGCCGCGGTCGTTGTTCCGCGAGTTCGACATCCCGAAGGGCATTCGGCGCGAACTGTTCTGGCGCAGCGCCGAGGCCAGGGCGCGGCGCCGCGACTTCTTCGGCGAGGCCAGGATGCTGGCCGCCGAGATCGGGCTGATGAATCCGGCGGCCAAGCTGGCCTGGCGGGTGCTACGGATCGACGGCAAAGAGTCGCGGTACCGCGGCGAACCGGTGCGCACGCACTCCTGATCGCGAACGAAGGCCCGGCGGCAGCGCGACGCCGGGCCTTCGCCGTTTCAGGGTCGAACGCCCCGGTCCCCACTCGGTCGAATTCGGTTCCGATTTCGGTCCGAAATCGGAACCCCGGCGGTATCGTGACTGGATCCGACCTGCTCAGCGCGGTGGTTCAGGCTCGGAATCCGTAGTACCGCAAGCACCTTCGGCGAGGAGGTACCGATGCAGAGGCGCATCTCGTGGCAGGTGTTCCGGCGTCACATCGTCCGGGGATTGCTCTTGTACGGGGCCTGCGTGGGCGGTTCGGTGCGCTGCTTCATCGAGGCCGAGCGGATCGAAGCGGCCCGTGCCCAATCGCCGATCGTCCCCGGCTCGGACGCATGGGATTGGTCCGTGCCGCACCAGTGGTACGACATCGCGCACAAGCGCTGAGCGGGGATCGTCGAGCCCCGAGTTCCCAGGGTGTTTCGGCCTGGACCGAAACATGGTGCGTCCCACCCGCTCCCCTTCATAGGCTGCTGAGCAGTGACTATGAGGAGTGCGACGATGATGAAGGACGTAGCGGCGCCCGCCGGAGGCGAGGTCGCGCTGGTGGTGGCGCGGTGCGCCGACGGGATGGCGACGGAGTGGAAGCGAGGCACGCGGTGGTGGCAGACCATGTGGTCCCGCAGGAGCGAATCGGTGCTGCGGGAAGCGCCGCAGCCGAGCAATACCGGCGAACTGCTGACGAGCATCGATCCGTTCGTGGCGGTGCGGTGGCAAGGTCTGCGGTGAGCCGCGCATGAAGCGGATCATCTTCACGCCGGAGGATCTCGTCCGGATCCGGGTCGGGTCGCCACTGGGCGCCCTGGGCGAAACCATGCTGGCCACCCGGGCCGTGCAACGCTCGAATGTCGCCGTCTACACGGGCTGGCGGCAGCAGGTCGGCGCGGCGATCCCCGCCGACTTCGGCCGGATCGCCGAGATCTTCCCCGCAGAGGAGAATTTTCTCGACCTGATCACGCCGACCCGGGGCGCGCGGACGATGTCCGGCGGCGTCGAAGCGCTGCATCTGGCCTCGCGGTTGGAGCTGCGCAACGAGGTGGAGACCGTGGTGCGCCGGCGGGCGGAGATCGGCGAAACCCCGCTGCCCTCCTGGACCGCCGAACTCTTCGAACGCGACAGCAGCGCCAGGCAGAGCGTCGCGAGCGCCGTCGAGGCGTTCCACTCGGTGGCGTTCGCGGGCCGGTGGGCGCATATCCAGACCTATCTGGAGGTCGCCGCCGAACGGATGGCCCGCACCATGGCGGCCGAGGGCGTGGAGCGGCTGCTGTCCGGGCTCATGCCGCATGCCCGCTGGCGTGCGCCGGTGCTCGAGGTGCTGCGCGCGAAGGCATGCCACGACGAGCATCTGGCCGGCCGCGGCCTGCTCATCGTGCCGTCCCTGTTCGCCTGGCCCGAACCGATCACCCTGCACTCGACCGTCGACGAGACGGCGCCGATGATGCTGATCGTTCCGGTGCTGCGGGATATCGGCGACTTCGCCGCCGCCTGGGGTCCGCGCGGTACCAACGAAGCGCTCACCGCGTTGCTCGGCCGGACCAGGGCGGCCGCCCTGCAGGTGATCGCCGAAGGCTGCAGTACCACCGAACTCGCTCGCAGCCTGGGGGTTTCGCCCGCCACGGCAAGCGAACACGCGTCGATTCTGCGCGAGGCCGGGCTGGTCGACAGCTGGCGGCACCGCAATGCCATGCGTCACGAGATCACCACCCTGGGCGTCGCGCTGCTCGAAGGAGATCTCAGCAGCAACGCGCGGATCGCCTAGCGCCGCAGGGCGATCGCGCCGTCCGAAATCCGCGTGAGTTCTCCTGCCCCCTGATCTAGTGTTCGGTAAATGGAGCTAGTCGTTCGATCTGCCGGTCAAAAGGCCGCCGTCGCCGCTGCCGTCACGGTGGTGCTCTGGGCGTCGGCGTTCGTGTTCATCCGGTCTGCGGGAGCGGATTTCTCGCCCGGGGCTTTGGCATTCGGCCGATTGCTGACGGCGTCCATCGCGCTGGTGCTGATCCTGCTCATCAAGGGGGAGGGGTGGCCCGCGCGCGGCGCCTGGCCCGGCATCGTGGTCTCCGGTGTGCTGTGGTTCGGCGTCTACATGGTCGCGCTGAACTGGGGCGAGCAGTATGTCGACGCGGGCACCGCCGCGATGGTGATCAACATCGGCCCGGTGCTGATCGCGCTGTTGAGCGGATTGGTACTGCGCGAAGGGTTTCCGGCGCGCCTGATGGCCGGTATCGCGGTGTCCTGCACCGGCGCGGTGGTCGTGGGGTTGTCGAATTCGGACGCGGGCAGTTCCGCGGTGCTCGGGGTGGTGCTCTGCCTGACCGCGGCCGCCGCCTGGGCGATCGCGGTGGTCGCGCAGAAGCCCGCGCTCGCGCACGCGTCGGCGTTGCAGGTGACCACCGGCGGTTGTGTCATCGGGACGATCGCCTGTGCGCCCTTCGCGAGACAGCTGCTCACCGAAGCCGCCGCTGCGCCGCTGTCGTCGACGTTGAGTGTCCTGTACCTCGGCGTGTTCCCCACCGCGCTGGCCTTCACCACCTGGGCGTACGCGTTGGCCCGCACCACCGCGGGCAAGATGGGCGTGACCACCTATGTGGTGCCGGCCCTGGTGGTCGTGCTGGCGTGGCTCGCCCTGGGCGAGGTCCCGGCCCTGCTCGCGATCGTCGGCGGCCTGCTGTGCCTGTCCGGCGTGGCCATCACCCGAGCCCGTTCGGCCAAGCCGGTGGAGCCCGAAGACGTTGCGGTGCAACCGGTGCCGGACCCGCGGTAGGTCGAGCGCCTGGTCGCGGCAGGCACGTCACTACGATGGTCGCCGGTACGCCCGCGGGCGGGGTGCCTGTGCGCCGACGAAAGAGACGACAGTGCCGAGTGATTCGAAGCGGGCCGCCGGTGTGGTGCGGCGGTGGCTGACCGGCTCGGTCGCGGCGGCCGCCGTCACTGTGACGGGACTGGTGGTCGGCGCGAATCTCCGGCTGTGGCAGCTGTCGTCCGGGCATCGGTTCGATCCGGCGACGGCGCCCACCGCGCCGGTGGTGATCGTGCCGGGTGCGAAGGTCGCCCCGGACGGCGCGCCGATGCCGTATCTGCGCGGGCGGTTGGACGCCGCGATCGAGCTGCTGCGTGCGGGCACGGTGCGCGAAATCCTGGTCTCCGGTGATGCGGCGGGCACCTCCGGCGACGAAATCGTCGCGATGACAAGGTATCTCGCGGCCCATGGCGTCGACCCGGCGGTCGTGCGCACCGACGGCCTGGGATTGTCGACCCGCGCCACTGGCGAACGCGCGCAGCGGCTGTTCGGCATCGACCGCGCGCTCGTCGTCACCCAGTACCAGCATGTGCCGCGGGCGGTCGCCCTGTGCCGGGGCGCGGGGATCGACGCCGACGGCGTCACCGCCGCGTGTGCCTGCCGGCGAATAACGAAGGTGCGCAACAACCTCCGCGAGTGGGCGGCCGCGCCGAAAGCGGTCGCGGCGTTGCTCGCGCGCTGACCCCGGCACGGACGAAGCCCCTGTACCTCGGAGCAGGGGGAGATACAGGGGCTTCGCCTGGTGGGTCAGTGCGCTGCGAGCCCAGCGGCCGCGCGGGTACTGACGCCCGGTGGAGTCCGGTCAGGGGCAGTCGGCCGGACTCGTGGCTCGGTCTATTTGTCCGGGTCCGGCGGGAACTCGCCCTTGGCCTGGACCGTGGTGCCGGTCAAGGTGTAGGTCACGACGTTCGGGCCGCCGGAGGGGCAGCACAGCGCGTCCTGCGGGGTGACCCAGCGGTACTGCACCGACACGGTGTTCTTGGTCTTGCCGAGCACCGTGGTGTAGCCGTAGTACTTCGAGGTCGCGGTGCCCAGGTAGGTGCCGTTGGTGAAGAACAGGACGTGATAGCCGGGGTGGCTGCCGTTCCAGTCCACCAGCATCCAGGACAGGACGCCGGCGCAACCCGCGGAGATCGGGTCGGTGCTCGCCTCGCGGATCACCCACGGGTAACCCTCCTTGTTGGGCGCCAGCCGGGCGACCGCGGAACGGGCGAGATCGGAGTTCGAGTCGAAGCACAGGCCATGACCACTACCGTTGGGCGGCTGGTCCGCGGCGGGCGGGTCGGCCACGGGCGGCGGGTTGTTCGGGGCCGGCGGGTTGTTCGGGGCCGGAGCAGGCGCCTCGGTCACCGGACTCGGCTGCGCCTTGGGCGGATCTGCGGGCGGATTGCCCTCGCCCGGGGTGGGCGCCTGGGTGGCGGCAGTCGTCGAAGGCGCGGCCGAGGGGATCGGCGTCCTGGTGGCCTGTGGTGCCGGGCTGGAGTCGGTACAGCCGGTCGCGCCGAGTACGACGCTCGCGGCGAGTGCGGCGAAAGCCCACGATTTGACGTTCATTGAACCCCCGAAATCGGTTGGTGGATAACGGTGTGCTCCCGCTGCCCCGGTTACGGAGCAGTGCGCGCGGACCTCCACTCCCGCGCGCTCGGGAGACACCTGGAGATCGGCGGCCTCCCGAATCCTGTTACAAAGTTTCACACATGTGCTCCCACGTCAAAAATAGTGCCCCCAGCTCTCGGGGCCGATACCGCGGCAGACCGCAACCAATTGTCGCCACTGCCGGGTGTCGGGTTGCCCGGGCGCTGTCCCACTGGGCAAGATGCAGAGCGCCGAGCAGGACCTTTGCGACATGAAGCGAGGGATGAACGCGTGCGGTTGGTCAGGAGACGATTTCCGATAGTGACGTCCGGCGTGCTGATCGTCGCCGCGGTATTCGCCGCGGCCATGCTCTACGACCCGCCCGAGCCCGCGCAGCAGGCCCCGCTGCGGCCGGATACCGGTACGCCGCTCGGGTTCGACCCGGCCTTTACCGCGCGGATCGCCGAGGCCGAGGCCTACGTCAAAGGACGGCCCGGCTTCACCGCCATCGTGGTCCGGGATCGGCGCACCGGCGCGGTATGGCGCAATGCCGATGCGGGAACGCCGATCTCGGCGTGTTCGACGCCGAAGCTTGCCATGGTGGTCGACCTGCTGCTGCGTGCCGACGCGGGCACGATCACGTGGCGCGCCGACGATCGCGACCTGATGCACCGGATGCTGCACAGCAGCGACAACGACGCCGCCACCACGCTGTGGGATCGCTACGGCGGCGAGCGGGTGTTCGCGCCGCGGTTCCGTTCGTTCGGCATGACGGAGTTCAGCTTCTCCCCGGGTCATCCCGACTCGTGGGGCTGGATGATGGTCACCGCGAACGATCTCGAGCGCCTGATCGACTTCGCGCTGACGAAGCTGCCCGCCCGTGATCGCGCCTACCTGGTCCGCGAGATGCGCTCGGTCGACGGCAGCGACTCCGTCGACACGAACCAGCAGTGGGGGGTGTGGGGTGCGGGCGCGGACGCGTTGCCCGGCAACAAGAACGGCTGGGCCGACGACAACGACGACGGCTCCTGGCTGATGAACTCGGTGGGTTTCGCCGGCCCCCGGGAACAGTTCACGGTGGCGATCATGAACAACACCCAGGTGATCGAGAACGGCTACCAGGTGGGCCGCAAGACCGTCACCCGGGTCGGCGAGATCCTGTTCAAGGACTACTTCCCGCCGGTGTCCGCGGCGTCCGGACCGGCCGATGCCTACGGCCGATAGGGCGGTGCGACGCCCCAACCCCAGTGCGGCATCGGGGCTTCCAGCGGCGGCGTGGCCGTCGGCTGGGAATTGGCGTGGGCCAACCGGGTGCCCCATTCGATGTAGGAGGCGAAGGCGGCGCGGAACTCGGGATCGTCGGGTAATCCGACCTCGTCGGCGGCGTCCATCAGCAGATTCACCCAGCGCCGGCGCTGCGGTTCGGTGATCGCCTTGCCGAGGTGCTGGCGGACCATGTGCGCGTAGCCACCGCGCTCGGTGCTGTAGGTCGCCGGGCCGCCGAAGACCTCGGCCAGCCACATGGCGACGTATTTGGGATGGCCGGGATCCATGCCGCGGAACAGCGGCCCGACCAGATCGTCCTTCAGCACCTGCCGATAGAAGACTTCGGTCAGCGACTCGAAAGCGGCAGTGCCCCCCGCCCATTCGTACAGGGTGGGCACCGCGTCGGCGGTCTGCCCCGCCGTACCAGTTGCTTCCGTCATGATGCCGACTCCGATCCGACAAGCTGTAACTCGAACAGCGTCAGACTAGCCGCATGCCGATCTGTCGGCCACGAAAAAAGTGAGGGCCCTGCCTACCCGGCAGGGCCTCAATTCACTTGAAGCACACTCAATTCCACTGGGACTGGCTGCGGGCCCGGAGTTCGGAGCCTGCGTTCGCCATTGTTTCGAGCTCGTCCAGGAACTTCTCGACCGCGTCCGCCTTGACCTCGGGGGAGCGGACCTGTTCGCGGACGTCGTCGGTGGTGCGGGTCAACACCAGCTCGGTGAAGTCGTCCTTGAGGTCGCGGATCAACTGCCTGCGAGCCAGCTCGATCTGGTCGCGGCCCTGCTTGCGCACCCGCTCGACCTCCGCGGCCGCGGCCTCGCGCATCTGCACCACGATGGCCTCGGCGTCGGCGTGCGCGTCCTCGACCAGCTGGGCGAGTTCGGCGCGGGCCTCGGCCATGCCGTTGTCATAGACCTCTTTGGCCTGCGTGAGCCGATCCGCGGCCTCCTGGTTCTCCTCCAGCTGTTTGCGGATCGCGTCCTGGGACTTGGCCATCATCCGTTTGACCGGCGGCACAACGTATTTGACGATGACCCAGACGATGACCACGAAGCCGAACAGCTGGCTGAGGAAGACCGGCCATTCGAACTTGATCTGATAGATGCTCTCGGCGAGGATGTCGGTGCTGCTGAGGGTCATGACGACGCCCGTCCTGTCTGATGGCCGCGGCTGGTGCCCGCGCGCCGATCATTGACGCCGACCATGCGATTGGCCAGCGATTGGGCCAGCGGCTCGACAGCCTCACGCAAGTCCGCGGCGACCTGATCGGCCTGTGCCCGCAATTGCGCCTCGGCCTCCACGACAATCGCGTTGGCCTCCTGCTGTGCCTCGCCGCGCATCTGTTCGAGAATGGCGCGACCTTCCGCACGCGCCTGGTTCCGGATCGCGGCCGCCTCGGCGCGCGCCTTTTCCAGCGCCGCCTGATGTTTGGCCTCGGCCTCGGTGAACAGCTGCCGAGCCTCCTTGGTCCTCGTCAAGGTCTCGGCAACGCGTTCTTCGCGTTCCGCCAATACCTTGCGGATCGGCGGAACGACGAAGAACCAGATGACTCCGAGCACGATCAGAAAGATCAGCAGCTCGACGAAGAAGGTGCCATTGGGGATGAGGAAGTTCCCCTCGGCCACCACATCTGTTCTCGGAGACATGCCCGGTTACTTGCCGGGAGTAGCGAATACGAAGAGGGCCATGAAGGCTAGATTGATGAAGTACGCCGCCTCGACCAGACCGACGGTCAGGAAGAAGATGCCGCGCAGCCGACCTTCGGCTTCCGGCTGACGCGTGACTCCATTGATCAGCGCGGCACCGGCGAGGCCGTCACCGATACCCGCACCGATGGCGCCGCCCGCCATGATGATGCCGCCGCCGATAAGCGCGCCCTGGACGATGGACGCGGTGGTTGGGTCTGCCATGTTCTACTTCCTATTCTCGGATGTGTGCGTATGATTCGGCGCTCGCCGATCAGTGGTTTTCGTGCTCGAGGGACATCGACTGACTGAAATACAGCACGGTCAGCAGCGAGAAGATAAACGCTTGAATGGCGCCGACGAACAAGTCGAACAGCTTCCAGACGGCGTTCGGGCCCCAGCTGATCCAGAAGGGGAACAGGGTGATCACCGAGAGCATGACGCCACCGGCGAACATGTTTCCGAACAGTCGCAACGAGAGCGAGAGCGGCTTCGCGATTTCTTCGATGACGTTGATGAACACCATCGGTCCCCAGCCGGTATGGCCCTTCAACAACTGTTTGGCGTGACCGAACGGACCACGTCGCGCGATACCCGCGGACTGGTAGGCGATGAAGACGAACAGCGCGAGCGCGTAGACGAAGTTGACGTCCGAGGCGGGCGGCGCGATCAATTCACCGTCGCCGACCTGGACCGGCAGTACGGACAACCAGTTCGACAGCAGGATGAACACGAACAGCGTGACGGCGAGCGGCAGCGCGAACGGCGCGACCTTCATGCCGATGGCACTTTCCACCTGACTGCGCATCTGCACCGTCACGGCCTCGAAGAACAGCTGCACGCCGTTGGGTACCCCGGAGGTCAGCTTCAGGCGGAGCAGGAATGCGAGCACGAGCACGATGATCGCCGCGACCGACGTGGACACGATCGTGTCCACGTTGAAGTCCATACCGAAGACGTGGGCCACGGCGTGGTGGCCGACTTTGATCTTCGGTTCTTCTCCGGCGGGAGCCTCTTCGGCGAGCAAGGTGACGCTCGAGGCCATCTGGGTAAACGAAATGGCTGAGATCGTCATGGCGTTTGGCGGAGCCCTTTCAATTCAGGCACAACGGTATTGAAGACCAGGGCGACTTGAAAGAGGGCCAGGCCGAAGAAGATCCCGACGCCATTGGGGCGAGCCAGGAAAGCCACCAGGATCGCGACGGCGGTGATACCGAGCAGTCGCACGGCGGAAGAACCGACCAGGCGCTGCTTGCTCGGCGTGGCCGCGTTGGCTATTCGGGTGATGGCCCACAGGGTGAGCTGTGCATTCAGCCAACCGACGAACAACCCGGCGCAGATGAATGTGCCGAGCAGTAGTCGATCGATCATCCCGGTAATGGCCAATGCCAGCACACCCAGAGCGATCGCGACAATGGCTGAACGCCGTATCTGGAGCCTATTCACGTCCACACAGACACCGCCTTCGTCCATCGGCCCACCTCGTAGTGGGGGTCGTGATTGATCCACAGCATACACATCTCAACCTGCTTGCGTACCAAGGTTTTTGATCTTGCATTCCCATGATCTTGAAATGGGTTCTAGATATCCTCTGGTTACCAAAGGTGTTGTTATGCAAGTGCATAGGAGAAGGGCCCGGCGCCATTCCGGCGGGGCCACTTTTCCTTTCTTGAAACGTGTTGAACTGCGCTTTTTCTGGAGATCGTGGAGCCGGGTCCTGCGCGATCGAGCGGGCGGTCACCGGCTGGCCCAGGGTACGCCATCGAACGGTAAATCGATGGCAACACGACAGTACGTGTTCGTGCCCCGGTTGGTGACGTGTCACCGCTTGTTCAGATTTGTCCTGTTTAGTTTTTAAGTCCGTTTTGTCCGAATTTACGGCTGCTGAAAACTTGCTGCCGGAGAGTACCCGGTGCGTCGAACTCGACTTTCGGCAGGGCGGCGATGCGGATCTGCGTGCCCCGGTTGGGAACTGCCCCAGCGCGGAATGGCGGATAGCTGTGAGTGATCCCAGATCTGTAACTCGCGCATGATCATCCGCATATCTCGGCCGGTCCTGGGCATTAGCGTTTACAGAGACTTCGAGTTACAGAGAGAGTGTGCGCGATGAGGCCTGAGTTCGCGGTGTCCGCACGGGGTTCCGAAGGTGGCGGTGCCGCACTGGATCAGGTCGCGCTGCTGACCGGTGCCGCACTGGTGGTCGCCGCGGGTCTGTTCGTCGTGGCGTATCTGCATCGGACCCGGCGCATCACCTGGTTGCAGGCGAGCGCGGACTGGCTCGGCGCGTACAGCAATCGCCCGGGCTGGGTCGCGTTACCGCTCACGCTGTTCCTCACCACCATTCTCACCGCGCTGGTCGGCTTCATCTGGGACGTCAGCCTGCACGTCGGCAAGGGCAGAGACGAAGGGCCGCTGGCGAATCCGGCGCACTACTTCATCCTTATCGGGCTGTTCTTCTTGTTCATCGCGGGGATGACGGCCGTGGTCCTGCCGCTCGACGAGAAGCCGGGCCCGGCCGCCATCCGGATCACCCGCACCTGGTACGCGCCGGTGGGCGGGGTGCTGATGGCCGCGGTCGGGCTGTACGCGCTGATCGGCTTTCCGCTCGACGACGTCTGGCACCGGTTGTTCGGCCAAGACGTCACGCTGTGGGGCCCAACCCATCTCATGCTGATCGGCGGCGCCGGGCTGTCCCTGGTGGCGGTGCTGCTGCTGGAATTCGAAGGCAGGCTGGACCGGCCGGATCCCGAGCGGGTGGACGGGCGCTGGCTCTGGCTCGGGCGGGTGTTCGCCTTCGGCGGGCTGCTGATCGGGTTGTCGGTGTATCAGGTCGAATTCGACTTCGGCGTCGAGCAGTTCCGCTTCGTCTTCCAGCCGATGCTGATCACGGCGGCGGGGACGGTGGCCCTGGTGGGCGCGCGCTACACCCTCGGCCGCGGCAGTGCCTTGGTCGCGGTGGTGTTCGCCCTCGTGGTCCGCAGCCTCGTCGCCATGCTGGTGGGCCCGGTGCTCGGCGAACCGCACAACATCTTCCCGCTCTACCTCGGCATCGCCGTGGTGGTGGAGCTGATGGCGTTGCTACCGCTGTCCGGCAGGCCGCTGTGGTGGGGCGCGCTCACCGGGCTGGCCGCCGCCACCGCCGGGCTCTGGCTCGAATCACTGTGGATCCAGCGCGCATTCGTCAACAGCTGGCCCGCGAGCATGTGGCCGGAACTGCTGCTGATGTCGGCGCCGGTGGGCGTCGCGGGTGGCGTACTCGGCGCACTGTTCGGTCTCGTGCTCTGCGGCGAGCCGATACCGAGACCCGCGGTGCGGCGCTCGATCGTGGTGCTCGCCGTCCTGATCGCCGGCCTCGCCACCGCGAACGGGCTGCGCACCGAGGTGCCGGAGCAGGCCACCGCGACTGTCCGGGTACAGGACGCCGACCCGGTGCGCGGCGGGCGGATGGTCACCCTCGATCTCACCCTGACACCGACGGACGTGGTCGGCGACGATCCCGAATGGGTGCAGGTGCTCGCCTGGCAGGGCGGCGTCGGCCCGGACAGCCCGGGCCGCGGGCTCGTCGTCGACCAATTGCGGCTGGTCGAACCCGGGCATTACATCAGCACCAGACCCGTTCCGGCATATGGCAACTGGAAGACGGTGCTACGGGTGCACGACGGCCGGATGCTGGCGGCCCTGCCGATCTATATGCCGGACGACCGCGGCATCGACGCGCCGGGCGTGCCCGCCCAGGACGAGTTCACCCGCCCGTTCGTCGCCGAGATCACCGTGCTGCAGCGGGAGCGTTCGTTCGATCACCCGGCCTGGCTGCTCGCGGCCGCCTCGCTGGTCGTGCTGGTCTGCTCGCTGCTCGTGATCGGCGCGCTGTCGTGGGGCGCGGCCCGGATCAACCTCGCCTACCGCAGCGACGTCCGCGCACCGCAGGCGGTCCGGCGATGAACCCGGACGGCACAGTGCTGGCCGGTCATTCGATGCTGCTGGCGATTCCGGCGTTCGTGCCCGCGCTCGCGGTGGTCGGCGTGATCCTGGTGATCGCGGCGCGTGATCGCCGGGCCGAGCGGCGCGAGGGGCGGCGCGCCACCGGGGAGACCGCGGAACCGCCTCGCAGAGAGGAGAACCCGTGAAGCACACAGGCCGAGGCAGCGGACTGGCGGTGATCGCCGCCGTGGTCGCGATGGTGACGGGGTGCGGGGTGACCGCCGAGTCGCCCGCCGAGCGCACCGCCGCGAGCATCTCGATCGACCGTCCCGCGGAGGTGCGGATCGCCGTCCGCATCGCGGGCGCAACGGTGACGCCGACGAACACCAGAACCGAGGCCAGGCTGTTTCAACCGATCGTCATCGCACTCGACAGCGACGCCGCCGACGAACTGCATGTGCACTCGGAACCGAGTCAGACCTTCCCGGTCGAGGCACGGGCCGGGCAGGAGTTCCGCTTCATCGTCACGGTGCCCGGCCGCGTGGACATCGAACTGCACCGGGCCGGTAAGACCATCACCACCTTGTTGATCAGGCAGTGACCGGGTCGCTGGCGCACGGGCTGAACGGCGCGGCGGATCTGCCGATTCCGTTGACCTACGCCCTGATCGGGGCTGCGTGGGCCCTGACCTTCTCGTTCGCGATCCTGCTCGTCGCCTGGCGCCGACCCCGGCTGGACCCGGACGTGCCCGGCCTGCTGTTGCCCGCGCCCGTGCGCACGGTGCTCGACGCGCGGCCGGTCCGGGTCGTGATCGCCGTGGTGAGCGTCCTGGCCGCCGTGCTGGTCGCGCTGGTGGCGGTGTTCGGTTCCTCGTCGCCGCAGGACAATCCGGTGCCGGGGGTGCTCTATATATACGTGTGGGTCGGGGTGATGCTCGCATCGCTGGTGTTCGGTCCGGTCTGGCGGATCGTGTCCCCGATGCGAGCGGTGCATCGGTTCGGCTGCGCCGTGCTGGGCCGCGATCCCGGATCGGGTTTCCGCGCCTATCCGGAGGCGTGGGGGTACCGACCGGCGGTGCTCGGGTTGTTCGCGTTCGTCTGGCTGGAGCTGGCGTCCCCCGCACCGGGTTCGGTTGCCGCAGTGGGCTGGTGGCTGCTCGGCTATGTCGTGCTCACCATGGCCGGGCTGGTGGTGTTCGGTACGACCTGGGCCGCACGCGGGGATCCGTTCGAGGTGTACAGCAGCCTGCTCGCCCGGCTCAGCCCGCTCGGCCGCAGGTCCGCGACGGGTGCGCCGGTGCTGCGGTGGCCGTTGCACAATCTGGCGGGCACGCCGGTGCGGCCCGGGTCGGTGGCGCTTGCGGCGACCCTGCTCGGCTCCACCGCGTTCGACAGCCTTTCCGCGTTGCCCGGCTGGCGCGATCTGGTCGATACGCTCGGCGGCGCTTCGGTTTTCGCCGCGACGCTGGTCCGCACCGGTGGCCTGCTGATCGTCATCGCCGTGGTGGGCCTGCTGTTCGCCGGCGCCGCCTGCGCCACCGGCGGCTTGTCCCGGGCCGAGCGCGCACCGCTGCCCGGCCTGCTCGTGCACAGCATCACGCCGATCGTCGCCGGTTATATCGTCGCGCACTACCTGACCTTTCTCGTCGAGAAAGGTCAGGCGACGGCCTTGCTGTTCGCGGATCCGTTCCAGCGCGGCTGGGATATCGCCGGTCTCGGGCACCACCGGGTGGTCTACCTGCTGTCCGCACATCCCGCCGCGTTGGCCGGGGTGAAGGTGCTCGCCGTGCTCGCCGGGCACGTGCTCGGAGTGACCGCCGCGCACGATCGCTGCCTGCGGGTGCTGCCCCCGGCGCAGCGCGCCACCGGTCAGCTCGCGCTCATGCTGACCATGGTCGGCTTCACCTTCACCGGGCTGTACCTGCTGTTCGGCGGATGATCAGCCCGGCACATAGGGCTCGCCGCCGGCCTTCGGCGGCCGCACCTGGCCGACCGCGCCCGCCACGGCGATCACTGTCAGCAGATACGGCGTCATCTGCAACACCTCGGTCGGGATGGGCGTCGCCAGCACCTGCAACTGGCCCTGCAACGCCTTGGTGAAGCCGAAAAACAGTGCGGCACAGGTCGCGCCGAGCGGATGCCAGCGGCCCATGATCACCGCGGCGAGCGCGATGAAGCCGTTGCCCGCGGTCATCTCCTTGGTGAAACCGCCGGTGGAGCCGATGGTGAAGTAGGCGCCGCCGAGCCCCGCCACCGCGCCCGCGAGCAGCACGGCCTGATACCGGACGCGCAGCACCTTGATGCCCACCGTCGCCGCGGCGCGCGGGTGTTCGCCGACCGCCCGCACCCGCAGACCCCAGCGGGTCCGATACAGCACGTAGCCGATCAGCACGACCGCGACGACCATCGCGTACACCAGCGCGGTCTGATCGAAGACGGTCGGGCCGATGATCGGAATCGAGGACAGCACCGGAATCTCGATGGGCTGCAACGTGCCCGGGTTGTTGAACCGCGCCGGCCCGTTCGACAGGTCGCCGAGCTGATCGAACAGGAAGCCGGTGATGCCGGTGGCGAACACCACCAGCACGACGCCGAGCACGATCTGGTTGACCAGGTAGCGGATCGAGAACACCGCGAGCAGCCACGCGACGAACACCCCGGCGAGTATCGCCGCCACCGCGCCGACCACGAAACTGCCGCTGACAGTTGCGATGAGCGCCGCCGCGAACGCGCCTGCCAGGAGTTGGCCTTCGATGGCGATGTTGATGACGCCCGCGCGTTCGCAGAGCACGCCGGCCAGCGCGCCGAGGATCAGCGGGGTGGACAGCGCCAGCGTGCCCTGGATCTGATTGGTGAGCGGAAAGATCTTGCCCGAGGCCGCCCAGCAGACGAACGTCACCACGAACGCGAAGCCGAAGACGGTGAACAGCAGGGCCGCCCAGCGCCCGGACAGCCCCCGCCACAGGTGGGCGATCGCGATGCCGAGCGCGAGCACCGACAGCACCAGGGCCGTCGGTTTGGCGGGTACGTCGATATCCGACGGTCCGGCGGCATCCGGTGCGGCCAAACGGAAGTCGACGATGCCGGAGCGGGTGTAGAGCGCCAGCGCCACCGCGGTGAGCGCCAGGATCAGCAGCAGGATCCCGAGCCGTAGCCGCCGGTTCCGCTTCTCGGGTGATTCCAGCGGACGAGCGGTGGCCTCGGATGTGGTCGTCACCATCAGTTCCACCCTTTCGCGAGGACGGCGTCCGCCCGTTCGGCCTTGATCCGGAACACCGTGCGCACCACCGCGGGCGCCGCGACCAGCACGACGATCACCGCCTGCAACACGGTGACCAGGGTGAGCGGGGTGCCGGTCGCGGCCTGCATCTCGTTGCCGCCCGCGTTGAGCGCACCGAACAGCAGTGCGGCGTAGACGGTGCCGATCGGGCTGCCGCGCCCGAGCAGCGCGACGGTGATGCCGTCGAAGCCGAACGATCCGGCGATGCCGTTGGTCAGCGGCAGCGCGGTGCCGAGTACCTGCTGCGCCCCGGCCAGTCCGGCGAGGCCGCCGGCGATGAGCATCGCCAGCCCGTAGGCCTTGCCGACGCTCATCCCCGCGGTGCGCGCGGCGTCGGGATTGGCGCCGACGGCGCGCAACCGGAAGCCGAGCGTCGATCGGGACAGCAGCCACCAGACGAGTCCGGCCGCGCCGAGCGCCACGAGCAGACCGAGATGCAACCGGGTATCGCCGAACCGGGGCAGCTGCGCGGTCTCGTCGACCACCGGGCTGATCGGCTCGTTGCGCCCCGGGCGCTGCAACGTCGAGGTGGTGAGCAACCAGGTGAGCGCGTACAGCGCGACGTAGTTGCCCATGATCGTGGTGATCACCTCGTGCGCGCCGGTGCGGGCCTTCAGCAGTCCGGCGAGGCCGCCCCACAGCGCGCCGCCCGCGACACCCGCCAGCAAGGCGACCACCACGTGCAGCACCGGCGGCAGGTGCAGCGCGAAGCCGACCCAGCCCGCGCAGAGCGCCCCGGCGATGAGCTGACCCTGCGCGCCGATATTGAACAGTCCCGTCCGGAACGCCAGCGTGACCGCCAGTCCGGTGCAGATCAACGGCGTTGCGGCGACCAGGGTTTCGGCGATCTGGTGCTTACCGCCGAAGGCCCCGAGGAACAGCGCCCGGTACGCCTCGCCGACCGCGGTGCCCGCCGCGGACACGGTGTCCAGCGGCCGCGCGAAGAAATAGCCCAGTGCCGCGGTCACATTCGGGTCGCTGACGATGATCAGCACCGCGCCGACGGCCAGCGCGAGCACCAGCGCCAGTGCGCTGACGACGGTCTCGCGTACCCAGGCCCGGCCCGCCGGTCGGCCGTTGGTCGAATCGCCGCGCGTCGTCCCGGTCATGCGTCCTCCTCCGGCGCAACGCCCGCCATCATCAGGCCGAGCCGATCGCGCGGGGTGTCGGGGCCGGCGATGCCGACGATGCGGCCCCGATACATGACGATGATGCGGTCCGACAACGCGTAGATCTCGTCCAGCTCGGTGGAGACGATCAGCACCGCGGTGCCCTGATCCCGTTCGCGGACAATGCGTTTGTGCACGAACTCGATCGACCCGACATCCAGGCCACGAGTCGGTTGCCCGGCGATCAGCACCTCGAGCGGCCGCGACAGTTCCCGGGCCAGCACCACCTTCTGCTGATTGCCGCCGGACAGCGTGCGCACCGGGTCGGCGATCGACCCGGTGCGGATGTCGAACTCCGCGATCCGTTGGGCGGCATTGCGTTTCACCGCGGCCGGGGAGAGCACGCCGTGCCGGGAGAACTCCGGGCGGTCGATCAGATCGAGCACCAGATTCTCGGCGACGCTGAACGTGCCGATGATGCCGTCGTGCGAACGATCCTCCGGCACATAGCCGATCCCGGCCTCCAGGTGCTGACGCGGCGAGCGGCTCACCACTTGCCAGCCGCCGACGGCCACGGTGCCCGCCACCGGTGTCCGCAGCCCGAGCAGCGCGCCGACCAACTCGGACTGGCCGTTGCCGACCACGCCCGCGATGCCGACGATCTCGCCGCCGTCGACCCGGAACGACACGTCGTCCACGACGACGGCGCCGGCCGCGTCGACCACGGTCAGCCCGTCGACGACCAGGGTGGGTCCGGTCGGCGCGGCCGGTGTCTTGGCGACCACCAGCTCGACCGACCGGCCGACCATCAGTTCCGCGAGATCCGTTTCGGCGGTATCGGGTTCGACGGTGCCGACCACCTTGCCGCGGCGGATGACGGTGATCCGGTCGGCGATCCTGGTGACTTCCTTCAGCTTGTGCGTGATGAAGATGATCGAGGTGCCGTTCGCCGCGATGGCCCGCAGCACCTCGATCAGTTCGTCGATCTCCTGCGGGGTGAGCACGGCGGTCGGCTCGTCGAGGATCAGCACTTCGACGTTGTTGGCCAATGCCTTCAGGATCTCCACCCGCTGCTGCTCACCGACCGAGAGATCGGCGACCAGCGCGTCCGGGCGCACCGGAAACCCGTACCGCTCGGACAATTCGCGCACCTGCCGTCGCGCGGCCGCGCGATCGAGTACCGCGAACCCCTTGGTCGGCTCGCGGCCCAGGATGATGTTCTCCGCGACGGTGAACACCGGAACGAGCATGAAATGCTGGTGCACCATGCCGATTCCGGCAGCGATCGCGTCGCTGGGGGACAGGCAGGTCACGGCCTTGCCGTCCAGCAGGATCTCACCCTCGTCCGGTTGCAGCAGGCCGTAGAGCATGTTCATCAACGTGCTCTTGCCCGCCCCGTTCTCGCCGAGCAGGCAATGGATTTCGCCCGGTTCGACCACCAGGTCGATGTGGTCGTTGGCCAGCAAAGAACCGAATCGCTTGGTGAGACCGCGTAATTCGAGCCGCATATCGCTCCCCGTGGTGACGGCCGCGGCTCACTTGGCTGCGGGCTGGGCCTTCGAGGTCAACGTGATCTTCCCGCTCGCGATATCGGCGGCCAGCGCGGTGATCTCGCTCTTCAGCTCGGCGGGTACGACGGCGTCGAACTCGTGGTACGGGGCCAGGCTGACGCCCTTGTTGGCCAGCGTGCCGACATAGGCCTGGTTGCTGAACTGCTGGTGGAAGGCGTCGGTGATCGCCTTCTGCACCGCGACGTCCATCGCCTTCTCGACGCTGGTGAGCAGCGACGAGCAGTACTCGGCGGCGCTGACGCAGCCGTCGGTGTCGACCCAGATCGCAAGGACCTTGCCGCCCGAGGAATGCGCGGCTTCCAGCGCGCCCAGCCCCGCCGGACCGGCCACCGGCAGCACGATGTCGGCGCCCTGGCTGATCAGATCGTTGGCCTTGGTCTTGCCGATGTTCTTGTCCTGGAAGTCGTTGGTGATCACGCCCTGCTGCGTGGCCTCGTCCCAGCCGAGCAACTGCACCTGCTTGTTCTTCACCTTGTTGTAGTGCGCGATGCCCTCGGCGAAGCCGTCCATGAAGATCGCCACGGTGGGGATGTTGATGCCGCCGAACGTGCCGACCTTGCCGGTCTTGGTCTGCGCCGCGGCCAGATAGCCGGCCAGGAAAGACGGTTGGGCGGAGTTGAAGGTCAGCCCCTGCAGGTTCGGCAGCGGCGGGTTCTTCTGCGTATCGGTGTAGGCGTAGTCCACGATCGCGAAGTCGATGTCCGGATTGGCCTTCGCGGCGGCGTAGGTCGCGTCGCCCTGTTTGAAGCCGATGGTGACGATGATGTTGCACTTCTGCCGGACCATCGTGTTGATGTTGGTCGGGTAGTCGTTGTCGGACTTGGATTCCAGCTGAGCCTTCGAGATGCCGAGCGCGGCGACGGCGTCGGTGACGCCCTTGAAGGAGGTCTGGTTGAACGACTTGTCGTCGAACTTGCCGGAGTCCGAGACCATGCACGCCTTGAAGTCCTTGGCGCCCGGTTCACCGGCTTTGTCCTGTTCAGCGGGCGGACTACCGCACGCCGCGACGGTCAGCACGAGCACACCGGCGGCGGTGAGGGTGCGTAGCAACCTGCCCATTTTTGCCTCCTGAAACGCGATACCCCGCAACCCAACTCACCGATCCTGCCGAGGACTGCAGTGGTGGGAGGAGTTTAGGCCGCGAAACCGATCTTGGCGCGGTTTCGCCGACCTTCGCGGCGGCAGCGCCCCGCGCGGCTACCCGGTCGCCGCGGCGGTGCGCAGCACCAGGACGGTGATCTCGCTGGGGGCGAAGACGCGCAGCTGCGGACCCCAGAATCCGGTGCCGCGACTGGTGTAGAGCTGGGTGTTCGCGCCGTGCCTGCTGAGGCCGGCCACCACCGGCTGATCGAGCCGGACCAGGTAGTGGAACGGCCAGATCTGACCGCCGTGGGTGTGGCCGGAGATCTGCAGATCGATCCCGGCCGCCGCGGTGTCGGTGATCTGCTTGGGCTGATGGGCGAGCAGCACCACCGGCACCGACCGGTCCGCGCCGGCCAGTGCGGTGCGCAGATCGGGGCCGTGACCGGGCAGGCCGACACCGGTCGGATCGTCGATGCCCGCGATCACCAGCCGGTCACCGCCGCGGGTCACCGTCTCGTGCTGGTTGTGCAGCGGCTGCCAGCCGATCGAGGTCATGTGCTCGAGCCAGCCCTGCGCGTCGCCGAAGTACTCGTGATTGCCGGTGATGTAGAACCGGCCCAGCGGCGCGTCGACCTTGCCGAGCGGATCGACCTGCGGGTGCCGCTTCGCCACCGATCCGTCCGCGAGATCCCCCGCATGGCAGGCGATATCGGGTCGCTGCGCGTTGACGACGTCGACCACTTTTTCCGACCAGCGCAGCCGGTCGAGCGCGGCGAAATGGGTGTCGGTGACGACCACGAGGCGCAATCCGTCGAGCCCGGCACCGAGACCGCGAATCGGCACCTCGACCGTGCGCACCCGCGGCACCCGCCGCGCCTCGAACACGCCCCACGCCACCAGCGCGGTCGCGATCACGAACACGCCGGCCGCGACGACGCGCGAGCGCGCCGGATCGGACATCCCGCCGGCCGCCAGCGCCAGACCCGCGACATTGCCGAGCACCGACCAGCTGAACACCACCCACATGACGCCGAGCAGGGTGTCGCCCACGATCGACGCGGCATCCGACTGCGCGGGGCCGTGCCCGAGGAACATCGCCGCGGGCAGCACCGCGAAACCGAGCGCGAACAGCGCGGTGCCCAGCCAGAACAGCGGCCCCGCGCCCGTGGTCGGCGCGGCGACCAGCGTCCACCAGGGCAGCAGGAACAGCACTGCGGGGATCGCCAGGAACAGGGCGACGCGGGGCACGTACTTCACAGAGACCATCCTCGGGGGCGCGGTTGCGCACGGTCCCTCCGCCCGGCGCGGGCTCCGTCGAGATTACCCGGCGCGGACGGTGCGTTCGACGCGCGTTCGTCCACAGCAGAATTCGCGCGGCGAGCAGGGCCGGGGTCAGGGACGGGTCAGCCGTGCGCCCCATCTGGTCGCGACGGTGTCACCGGGGGCCAGCCGGATCAGCCGGTCGCCGCTCTGAAAGGCGTTGGGCGGACACGTCATCGGCTCCGCGGCCAGGCCGGTCCGCCGCCGCGGTGCGGGCAGCGTGTCGCCGGTGAACAGCTGGATCACCGGGTAGGAGTCGTCGACCCACAGCTCGGCGACCGCCCCGTCGGCGCCCTGCAATCGAACCCAGGCGCAGCCGTTCTCGTCCCGGATCAGATCGGTGAACGGGTGGTCGATCGCCACGCTGCCGAGCGGCTGCGGAGTGGCGAAATCGAACGCGGTGCCGCGGACAGGTTCGGTGCCGACGGGCAATTGCCGGTCCGGGTCGCTGACGATTCGGGTCCCGGCCTCGAAGCGCAATGTCGCCGCGTCGATCGGGCCGGTGCCCGGCGAGAGGTAGGGGTGGTGGCCGCAGCCGTACGGCGCGGGCGTGTCCCCCAGATTGCTCGCCGTGGTGGTCACCGTCAGGCCCTGGTCGGACAGCGCGTAGCGGATGGCGACTTCGAGCTGGAACGGGTAGCCCTTGCTCGGGTGCAAGGTGGCGCGCATGGTGACTTCGTCCTGCTCGTGCTCGGTCGCGCGCCACGGCCGCCAGCGCAGCAGCCCGTGGATGGCGTTCTGTTTGCCGGGTTCGGACAGGGCGAGCTGGTGGTCGACGCCGTCGAACCGGTACCTGCCGTCGGCCAGCCGATTCGGCCAGGGGATCAGCGCGGCACCGCGGCCGCCGTCCGACATCGCCGTGACGGCATAGGGCTCGAGCACATCGCGGTCACCGACGCGGTACTCCCTGATCCCGCCGCCGACCTCGACGATCACCGCCCGTTGCTCCCCGTGGCCGATAGAGAACTGCTGTCCGGACGGTGGCGGAGTCATGGGGAGGACGGTACCGCTCGGCCCCGTGGCCGCCCGCACCTGGTCGGTTGTTCAGTAGGGCGCGGTGTTCGGGAATGCCCATCGCACAACGAAGTTCGGTGCCACGCCCGACGCGCGCCGACCCGGTCAGGGGATGCGGGCGACCGCGCTGAGCATGGAGACCGCCTCGGCTCGCGGGTGCGGCCGATACTCCTCGGGCCGCCACGCGGTCACCGACGCGATGCCCGGCGGGACGAGTTCGAGGTCGGTGAAGAAGCGGGCGAACTCCTCGCTGGTGCGCAACCGGAACGGGACACCGCTGCGCTTGTTGGCGGCGTTGTTCTCAGCGAGTTCGTCGGGGGAGAGGTGGTCGCTGGTCGCGTGCGACATCACCAGGTAACTACCGGAGGGCAGTGCGTCGCACAGCTTGCGGACCAGTTCGTAGGGGCCGTCGTCGTCGGTCAGAAAGTGCATGATGGCCACCAGCATCAAGGCCACCGGCTGCTCCAGGTCCAGCACCCGGAGCAGGTCCGGGTGGCCGAGGATGCGGTCGGGGTCGCGGATGTCGGCGTCGAGGTAGGCGGTCGCGCCCTCCGGCGAGCTGTTCAACAGCGCGCGGGCGTGCACCAGCACGATCGGGTCGTTGTCCACGTAGACGATGCGCGACTCGGGCGCGATGCCCTGAGCGATCTCGTGCACATTGCCCGCCGTGGGCAGGCCGGCGCCGATGTCGAGGAACTGGCGCACGCCGGTATCGGCCAGGTAACCGACGGCGCGGCGCAGGAAGTTGCGGTTCTCCAGCGCGGCCAGCCGGATGGTGGGAAAAGCCTGCGCGACCATATCGGCGGACTCCCGGTCGGCGGGGAAATTGTCCTTGCCGCCGAGCCAGTAATCGTACCGGCGCGCCGGGTGCGGCTTCGAGACGTCGATTCTCGCCGCTGACGATTCCGAGTCCACAACGCCCTCAATTCATCTCGACTATGGTCATCATGTCAGCTCGAGTTGCGAACCAGTAGCGAGGGTGACGTCGCGCCGCCCCGGGAGGGTCCATCATGCCACTGCACTACAGCCCGTACGACTTCGCCGTGCACGAGGACCCGTACCCGGCCTATGCCAGGCTGCGCGCCGAGGCCCCGGTCTACCGGAACGAGACCGACGACTTCTGGGCGCTCTCGCGGCATGCGGATATTCTTGCCGCGCTACGGGATTCGGACCGTTTCTCGAGCGCCAACGGCTCGATTCGGATGGAGCCGGCGTTCTGGGGGCCGCAGGCCGAGCAGATGTTCTCCTTCGTCGCGATGGACCCGCCGCGGCACACCCGCATGCGCGGACTCGTGGTGCGGGCGTTCACCCAGCGCCGGGTGCAGGCGCTGGAACCGCGGTTGCGGGAGATCGCTCGTGGACTGCTGGAGCCCCTGCTCGAGCGCGGCGAATTCGATCTGATGACCGAATTCGCCGGCCCCTATCCGACGGACGTGGTCTCCGAACTGGTCGGTGTGCCCGAGCGCGACCGCGAGATGATCCGCAAGCTCGGCATGGAGATCATGTACTCCGACGAGGAGTCGACCGACCTGCGGCCCGAGGCGATCCAGGCGATCGGCGCCCTCATCGGCTACTACACCGAGCTGACCATCGAGCGCAGCAAGGATCGGCGCGACGATCTGCTCTCCGGGCTGCTCGACGCGGCCGATGGCACCGACCGGCTCACCCCGGAAGAGATCGTGGGCGTGCTGATCCTGCTGGTCGGCGCGGGCATCGAGACCACCATGCTCACCCTCGGCAACCTCTGGCATGCCGCCTGGCGGCATCCGGACCAGCGGCGCAAGGCCTTCGACGGGCGCATCGACGACTGGATCGCCGAGGGCATGCGATACGACCCGGCCACCCAGACCGCGCTGCGCACCGCGACCGAGGAGTTCGAGTTGCACGGGACGACGGTGCCCGCGGGTGCGCGGATGCTGCTGCTGACCGGGTCGGCCAACCGGGATCCCGCGGTCTTCGCCGAGCCGGACGTGTTCGACCTGGACCGCGACACCGGTGCTGCCCTGGTGTTCGGCAGCGGCAGGCATCACTGCCTCGGCGCCAACCTCGGACAACTCGAGCTGCGCGTCGCGCTGACCGAGATCGTCGGCAAGATCGCGGAGTACGAGATCGACCCGGACGGTGTGCGCCGCATCCACGCGTCGAACAACCGCGGTTTCGCGGCCCTGCCCACCACGGTCACGGCGCGCTGACCAGCGCGTTCGGTGGGCTGGCCGGGGCGGTCGGCGGGCAGCCGAGGCGCGGTCGCCCGCTATTCAACAATCAAGCGACCGGTTTGGTATTGGGATATCCGACGCATATTCGCCCACGGTGCATGCCCTCAATTCTCGGGGCCACTGTTCGCCGGCGGCCGCGACTTCCGGCCGGAACCTGTTGTGGCACAACGTATCAACGGGAAAGTGTCACTACTTCCAGGCGGTAGCGAGTACCGTCTTTTGTTATTGCGGGGCCGTAGGGGGGCTGCTAGTCTCGTGTCGAAGCGAAAATATGCTCGGGGGTGCGTCAAACAACGTCGAACTCGCGTTGTTGGCGACTGAAATCAGCAATTTTCTGGGGGAGACGCATGTCTATCACATGTGCGACGAATCTGCTCAATTCTACTACTGAAGTGCACCTTTGCCGCCGGATCGGACGCGACTCATGAGTGCACTCGAACAATACTGCATCGACGAGTTCGATGCGAAAACAGACCGGGTAGGATTTCCGGCTGAACCGTCCTATCCGCGATTGTTGGGCGTGGCGACCGCAACGCCGTCCACCCGCTACAGCCAACGCGAACTGGTCGAGCTGCTGAATATATCCGACCCCAAAATCAGGGGCATATTTCTCAATGGCGGAATCGAAACCCGGCACCTGGTGTTGCCGCCCCGCGACACCGACGGCAATTACCGGGTCGAAACGCAGGGTGAGCTGCTCGCCAAACACCGCAGGGAAGGCGTGCACGCGGCCGCTCAGGCGATCCGGTCCTGTCTGCGCGAGCTGGGCCGGGACGTGCGCGATATCGGCTACCTGGTGGCCGTCACCACCACCGGCTTCCTGACGCCGGGCTTCAGCGCGCTGCTGATCAATGAGCTGGGGCTCTCGGCGCATACCGCGCGCCTCGATGTCGTCGGCATGGGCTGCAATGCCGGTTTGAACGGGGTGACCGCCGCGGCCTCGTGGTCGGCGGCCCATCCGGGCGAGCTGGCGATGCTGGCCTGCTCGGAAACGTGTTCGGCGGCCTATGTTTTCGACGGAACACTGCGTACCGCGGTGGTGAACAGCCTGTTCGGCGACGGTGCGGCGGCGTTGGCGATCGGCACGGATCTCGCGCCCGAATCGTTCGCGCCGGCCGCCGAGCGCGCACCCGCGCTGCTGGCCCAGCGCAGCTACATGATCACGCACGCGGTCGGCGCCATGCGCTACGACTGGGACGAGGACGCGGGCAAGTTCAGCTTCTACCTGGACAAGGAAGTCCCGTACGAGGTCGGCGCGCACGTGGAGATCGTCGTCGACCGCCTGCTCCTCGAGAACGGACTGCGGCGCAAGGACATCGCGCACTGGATCGTGCACGCCGGCGGCAAGAAGGTCATCGACGCTGTGAAAATCAATCTCGGGCTCACCGGGCACGATGTGCGGCACACCGTCAGTGTCATGCGCGATTACGGAAATCTTTCCAGCGGGTCGTTTTTGTTTTCCTATCAGCGACTGCTCGCCGAGCGGGTGGTCCGTCCCGGCGACTACGGGATATTGATGACCATGGGGCCCGGTTCGCAGATCGAAACCGCATTGCTCAGATTCTGATCCTCTTCACTTTCGAAACCTACCTAGACAAGGCATGTCGATGAACAGTTCAACTGTCGAATCGAACGGCGCCGAGCAGGGAAATGGCGACGTTCATGTCATCACCGCGGTGATTTCCGCGGACCGCCCGTTGTCCGCCGATCTGGTGGCCTCGGTGACGGCGGTCGCACGCCGGGCCGAGGACACGACACCGGAATTACGCCAGTGTGTCGTTCTATATATCGACGGGGCCCGGTCGGACGAATATTTCGCCTGGCCCGGCGATGTCGCCGTCGCCGACGTCGGCAAATGGGAGAGCGCGCTGCGCCGCCTGGAGCAGGTGCCCGCGCCGATCATCGCCGTGGTGAGCGGTGCGGCCTACGGTCCGGCGGCCGAATTGCTGCTGGTCGCCGACTACCGGATCGTGCGCGCGGGCGCCACCTTCGGCCTGGCCCGCACCGGCGCCGGCGTCTGGCCCGCGATGGCGCTCTATCGGCTCGCCGGACAGGCGGGCCTGGGCCGTGCCAGGGAGCTGGCGATCCACGGGCGGACGCTGTCCGCCGAGGTGGCGCGCGAACACGGGCTGGTCGATCAGGTGATCACCGAGGGCGGCGAGGCCGCCGCGATCACGGCGGCCGTCGCGCTGTTCGGTGCCTCGGTCGGCGCCGAACTCGCGATCCGCCGCCGCCTGCTGCTGGACGCCGCGACCACGCGATTCGAGGATGCGCTCGGCGCCCACCTCGCGGCCTCCGATCGGATGCTGCGCCGGGAACGGGCCGCGTCGTGACGGCGGCCCACCTCGTGCGCACGGACGTCGCGCTCGACCGCGACCGAGCCGCATTGCGCACGGCGGCAACAGAACACGCGGCCTTCCTCGGTTCGCTCGGGCCGGTGCCGCGGCGCGGCGAGCTCGACGCGGCGCGCGCGGCCGAATCCCACCGCGCCGTGCGCACACTGCGCCGTAGGTTCCTGCGCGCGCATGTGGGCGAGGTGTACGCCGCGGCGACCGACGACCTGCGGCTCCCGCTGCGGCTGGCCGAACTCGCCGCCGTGGCCGGGGAGCTGTTTCCCGGCCTGCTGCCCGATGCCGGGCAACTCGCCGCCGAAGCCGGGACGCCGCAGGCGGCCAAGGAGGGCTGGGAGATCGACCAAGGTGTCTTCTTCCACGCCGTCTTCGCCGATCCCGTGGCGGGCAACCATCTGCTGGACGCGATGCGCGCCCCGACGCCGCGCGCGCTCGGCCTGCTGGCCGAGTACGAGGCGACCGGGCTGATCACACTGCCCGCGGTCGAGTTGCGGCGCACCGGTGCCACCGCGACGCTGACCATCACCAACGGCCACTGCCTCAACGCCGAGGACAACCAGCACGTCGCGGACATGGAGTGCGCGGTCGATCTGGTCCTGCTGGACCCGCGTTCCCGGGTCGGTGTGGTGCGCGGCGGCGTGATGGATCATCCGCGTTACCGCGGTCGCCGGGTGTTCAGCGCGGGCATCGACCTGACGCAGCTGCACGCGGGGCGGATCTCGTTCATCGATTTCCTCCTCGGCCGCGAAACCGGTTATATCGCAAAGATTCTGCGCGGGATGACCCGGGACGAGCGGCATTGGCTGTCCGGTCCGGCGACCAAGCCGTGGATCGCCGCGGTCGACTCGTTCGCGATCGGCGGCGGTGCGCAACTGCTGCTGGTCTTCGATCGGGTGATCGCGGCGGCCGACAGTTTCGTCAGCCTGCCCGCCGCGCAGGAGGGCATCATTCCGGGGGCGGGCAACCTGCGCCTGGGGCGCGCGACGAACTTCCGGCTCTCCCGCGAGGTGATCCTGTGGGGGCGCAGGATCGCGGCGACCGATCCCGATGCCCGCCTGGTGCTGGACACGGTGGTCGAACCCGACGCGATGGACGACGAAATCGACCGGGCCGCAGCTCAACTCGCCGCGCCGGCGGTTGTCGCGAACAAGCACATGCTGGTCTGCGCGGAGGAACCACAGGACGTGTTCCGGCGCTACCTGTCGGAATTCGCGCTGCATCAGGCGTTGCGTTGCTACGGCGCCGACGTGCTGACCAAGGTGAGCCGATTTTCCGCGGGGGTGCGCCGATGACGCTGTCCGTCGAGACCTTGACGACGGTGGACTACCGCAAGCGCGGCCGCGTCGCCACCGTGGAGCTCGACCGGCCCGAGGTGCTCAACGCGATGAATCTGCGGATGCATCACGAGCTCGGGCAGGTCTGGGACGATATCGAGGCCGACCCGGCGATCTGGGTGGTAGTGCTCGGCGGCAAAGGGGGACGGGCGTTTTCGGTCGGGCAGGATCTGAAGGAGCTGGCCGGCCGGATCGACGCGGGCACGGCGCACTCGTCGTTCGGTAGTGCGGGCAAGCCGGGATTCCCCCGGCTGACCGAGCGGTTCGACTTCGCCAAACCGGTGATCGCCAAGGTGTCCGGCTACGCGCTGGGCGGTGGTTTCGAACTCGCACTGGCCTGCGACCTCATCGTCGCCGCCGACGACGCCGAATTCGGGCTTCCCGAAGCCAAACTCGGGCTGATCCCGGGGGCCGGCGGGGTGTTCCGGCTGCCGCGGCAGGCGCCGTACCGGGTGGCGCTGGGGTATCTGCTGACCGGGCGGCGGTTGTCCGCCGCCCGGGCCGCCGCACTCGGCCTGGTCAACGAGGTGGTCCCGGCCGCCGAACTGGACGCCTGCGTCGATCGCTGGGTCGCCGATGTGCTGGCCTGTGCGCCGCTGTCGGTGCGCGCGATCAAACAGGCCGCCGCGGCCGGGGCGGCCGAGCCGCTGCCGGACGCATTCGTGGCCGATTACCCGTGGGAAACCCGGCGGGCGAACTCGGCCGACGCACAGGAGGGACCCCGGGCCTTCGTGGCGAAACGCGCCCCGAACTGGACCGGGCAATGAAGGAATGACAATGGATTCACCTGGTAAGAAGCTGGGACGCGACATCATCTTCGACTATCTGCGCGACGCGGGTATCGAATACGCCTTCGGCGTGCCGGGCACCCACGAGATCCCGCTGATCGACGGCACCACCATCCCGGAGAACGGAGTGTCCTACATTCCGTGCCTGCACGAGAACATCGCGCTCGGCGCCGCCATGGGCTACGCCCGGATGTCGGGGCGGCCGGGCGCGGCCATCGTGCACGTCACGCCGGGCACCGCCAACATCATCGGAAACCTGTTCAACGCTTACCGTTCCAACATCCCGCTGATCGTGTTCTGCGGCCAGCAGCACAGCGATCTGCTGGTGCAGGAGCCGATCCTGGCCTCGGACCTGGTGCGGACCGCGGGCCAGTACACCAAGTGGGCCCACGAGATCCGCAACGTCGACGAGATCCCGATCGTCATGCAGCGCGCGTTCAAAGAGGTGCTGGTGCCGCCGTTCCAGCCGGTGTTCATCTCGATACCGTGGAACTTCCTGATCGAGACGCCCGCGCTGCAGGAGACGGGCCGGGCCACCCGGATCGCGCACGCGGTGATCGGCGATCCCGCCGGCGTCGCGGCAGCGGCGGAAACCCTTGCCCGCGCGCGGAATCCGGTGCTGCTGGTGGGAGACGGTGTCGGCGAGGCGGCGGCCTGGCCGGAGATCGAGGAGCTGGCGACGCTGCTCGGTGCGGCGGTCTATTCGACGAATCAATCGAGCAGACTGAACTATCCGAACGATCTGCCGCACTGGCAGGGCGAGCTGCTGCCCACCCAGGAGGGTGTGCACATGCAGCTGGGCGACTTCGACACAGTCTTCCAGATCGGGGTGAACACCCAGGCGCAGATACTCGTCTTCCGCTGGGAGAACGGGCCGATCATTCCGGCGCACCTCACCCAGGTCACGCTGCACAACGACGCGTGGGAGATCGGCAAGAACTACTACTCGGAGGTCGGGGTCCTCGGTGACATCGCGATGACGTTGCCGCGGATCATCGACGGCATCGCCACCCACCCGGACTTCGACTGGTCCGCGGCGGAGGCGAGAAACTTTCGGGTGCAACAGCTTTCCACCGGACGCGACGAAGGGTTCGCGGCCCTGACGGATCTTTTCGCGCACGCCGACGTGGACGCGCGGATTCCCGATATCCAGGTGCCGATGGCCATCGCCGAGGTGCAGGAGACGCTCAGCAAGCCGATCACCGTCATCAACGAGGCGTTCTCGATCCTGGCCGCGGTGCAGAAGACGATCCGGTACGACGTGCCCGACGCCTACTTCTGCACCACGGGCGGTTCGCTGGGCTTCTCTTTGCCTGCGTCGCTGGGTATTTCGCTCGCGCTGGGCAAGGAGCGGCTGGTCGTGAACATCGTCGGCGACGGGTCCGCGCTGTTCCACACCAATGCCTGGTGGACCACGCGCAAGTTCGATCTGCCGGTGCTGTACCTGGTGCTGAACAATCACGAGTACAAGACGCTGATGACCGGCGTCGGCGCGATCGAAGAGATCTACGGCTGGGAGCCCGCCAACGAACCCTGGTATCTGCGGCTGGGGCAGCCCAATCAGGACTTCGCGGCGATCGCGGCGACCTTCGATATCGACGGCGAGGTCGTCACCGAGGGTTGCAAGCTGCGCGACGCCATCGAGCGCGGTTTCAAGGTGATCGAGGGCGGTGCGCCCTACGTGATCGACATCCGCGTCGATCCCGCGTCCGGGCCGCCCGCGCCCACGGTGGACATGTTCATGGCCGAGAAGCCGGGCGTGGACGCCGAACTGGTGCAACGCCTGCAGGCGCTCGGCCCGCCCTGATCCGGCCGCGCAACACCCTGGGGCGGCGGCCGCCGCCCCGCCAGTGCACGAAAGAGGGGGAACTCATGACCGACGAAAGTGCGGGTTTGTCGTTGAATCGGCGCACGGTACTGGGCGGCGCGGTGCTCGCCGCGGTCGGTGCCGCGAGCATCGGCGGCTTCCTGTTCAGCGAAAACAGCATCGGCCCTTGGCGTTTGACGGCCCGGCGCATCGCCGACCGGCTGCAGGAGGCGGCGGGCGGGAACTTCTCCGGCCGCCGCCGCAACCACGCCAAGGGGGTGGCCGTCGCAGGGTATTTCGAGAGCAATGGCAACGGCGTCGAAATGTGCCAGGCGTCGGTGTTCCGCGCCGGCCGGTATCGCCTCGACGGCCGGTTCTCCCTGGCGGGCGGAAATCCGCATGCGCCGGACGATCTCGCTACGCCGCGCGGACTCGGCCTGCGGCTGTTCCTGCCGAACGGGGAGCAGTGGCGGATGGCCCTGGTGAACGTCCCGGTGTTCCTCGACGCGACCCCGGACGATTTCTACACGCGGACACTGGCTTTCGCGCCCGATCCGGCGACCGGCAAGCCGGACCCGGAGCGGATGCGCCGACATCTGGCCACCCATCCGAAAACCGCGGCCGCCCTGGCGCTCATCGAGCAGGGGCCGCACGCCCCGAGCTTCGCCAGTTCGACCTACTACGGCCTCAACGCCTTCGAGTGCACCGATGCCGAAGGCCGGTCAGTGCCCGTGCGCTGGCAGTTCGAACCGGAGGCGAGCCCGGCGCCGCCGGATCGGCCGGGCGCGGACCAGCTGTTCGACGCGCTCGTCGCCGATCTGCGGCGCGGCCCGTTGCGCTGGAAACTGCGCCTGGTCATCGGGATTCGTGGCCAGGACCCGACCGACGACGCGACGAAACCGTGGCCCGCCGATCGGCCCGCCGTGGAGGTCGGCACGCTGGTGCTCGACGCGGTGCGCACCGAAGCCGCCGACAATGTGCAGGACGTCAATTTCGATCCGCTCGTGCTACCCGACGGCATCGCGGCGTCCGACGATCCGCTGCTGCCCGCGCGGTCCGCCGTCTACGCCGAATCGTTCCGGCGGCGGGCGGGCGAGCCGCGGGCCGCGGGTGCGATCCAGGTGGTGCGGGCATGATGACCACACTCGGCGAAACCCGCACCGAGCAGCTCGGCCGATTCGGGGTCACGGCGCGAATCCTGCACTGGCTGATGGCGATCCTGATCGTCGCGATGATTTTCCTCGGCGGCGCGCTGGTCGGCTCGCTCGGCCACTACCGGCTGCTGCTGGAGGTGCACAAGTCCCTCGGGTTCGCGATCCTGGTGCTGGCCGTGCTGCGCATCGGAAATCGGCTGTGGCACCGGCCGCCCCCACCGCCGCTCGGCCTCAGCAAGCCCGAGCGGCTGATCGCCACCGGCTCCGAGATCCTCATGTACGCACTGTTCCTGGCCCAGCCGATCATCGGCTGGGCCCTGGTTTCGGCCTCGGGGATACCGATTCGGATCTTCGGCGGGCTGCGCGTCCCGGCGATCGTGCCCACCGACGCGGGGCTGTACGCGACGCTGCGCACGGTGCACGGCCTCCTGGCCTATCTGCTGCTCGCGGCCTTCACCGCGCACATCTGCGCGGTGCTGTTCCACGCGTTGCTGTTGCGGGACAAGCTGCTTCGGCGGATGACCTTCGGCTCGCGCCGTTAGGGCCTAGCCGATGAACTCCGCCGTGGTCGCGGGCGACCGCACCCGAAGCCTGCCGACCGCGGGACTGCTGATCGGCATCGTGCTGATCGGCGCGAACCTGCGGGCCGCGCTCACCGGCGTCGGCGCGTTGCTGCCCACCATCGAACGCGAGACGGGGCTGTCCAGTGCGGGCAGCGGGGTGCTCGGTGCGTTGCCGTTGCTGATCTTCGCCGCCGTCTCACCTGTGGTCGCCCGGATGGCGAGCCGCGGGTCCGCACAGATACTGCTGTTCGCCCTGCTCGGGCTCATCGCGGGTGTGCTGCTGCGTTCCGCGGCCGGCCTGTGGTGCCTGTTCGCGGGCACCGCGATCCTGGCGGTGGCCATCACCTTCGGCAACGTCCTGTTGCCGTCGGTGCTGCGCGCGACCCTGCCCGAGCGCCGGATCGGCTGGGCGACAGGCGCTTACGTGACCGCGATGACCTTGGCCGCGGCAGTGTCGTCCGGTGTGTCGGTGCCGCTGTCCGAGCACTTGCCCGGCGGCTGGCGCAGCGCGCTGGCATGCTGGGCGGTGCTCGCGGTCACCGCGCTGCTGGTCTGGTCGGGGCAGCAGCGACGACAGGTGCGGGCACCGGCCGCCACGGCGCCCGCGGGCATGCCGTGGCGGTCCGGTCTCGCCTGGCAGGTCAGCGTGTTCATGGGCCTGCAGTCGCTGGGCTTCTACGCGATCATCGCCTGGCTGCCGAGCATCGTGCACGATAACGGCATGTCCGAGCGGGCGGCGGGCGTGCTGCTGTTCGCCTTTCAGCTGCTCGGCCTGCTCGCCGTCAACCTGCTGCCGTGGCTCGAGCGGTGGCTCGGCGACCAGCGGCTGCTCGCCGCGGGCGCCTCCGCGCTCAACGCGATCGGGTTCCTGCTGCTCGCGCTCGCACCGCGCTATGCGCTGGTTTCGGTGCTGCTGATCGGACTCGGCGCGGGCGTATGCCTGGTGCTGGCCATGACCTTCCAGAGCAGGCGGGCCCGCGACGCCGCGCAGGCGGCCGCCCTCGCGGGGATGGCACAGACGGTCGGCTTCGCGGTCGCCGCGGCCGGCCCGTTGCTGCTCGGTTTGCTGCACACGTTGACCGCGGGCTGGGCGCTCGCGCTGCTGACGCTGACCGCCGCGACGCTCGCGCAGGCGGTGGTCGGCTGGGGCGCGGGACGTGACCTCCGGCTGTGAGCGCCGGCCCGGCCCGTTGAGCGGACCGGGCCGGTATACCCGCGACGGCTCGCACCGATATCCGGAGCGGAGAGGAGGGCACGCATGACTCGCTATTGGCCCATGACCCGCGAAACGCTCACGATCGGTTCGCCGTTCGGCCCACGGGACGGCGGATTCCATTCCGGTCAGGACTTCCCGGCGCCCGACGGGACACCGATCCATGCCTGTGCCGGCGGCACGGTGCTCCACCTCGGGGCCGCCGCGGGCTACGGACAGTGGATCGTCATCGACCATCCGGCCGCGCAAGGCGGCGGTGTCACCGAATACGGGCATATGTGGGATGCCCGCGCGACCGGGCTGTCGGTCGGGGACCGGGTCGAGGCGGGCCGGCTGATCGGTTACGTCGGCAGCAATGGCCAATCCAGTGGTCCGCACCTGCATCTCAGCGTGATGCCGTACGGCTACGACCCGGGCGCCAAGATCGATCCGCTCGACTGGCTCGCCGCCGCGCGCTTCCCGGGTGGGTTCCTGTCCTCGCTCAGCGACCCGGAACAACGGGAGCTGCTCGACCGGACCCGGGAGGTCTGGACCCAGTTGCTGGGGCCCGCCGGGCAGGGCTGGCCGCAGCTCGGGCGGCACGCGAACGGCGCGAATCGCACCGTGGTGGACGCGCTCGCCGCGATACAGCCCGCCAAACACCCGGGTTGACCGCGCTGCCCGCGGCGGGCATGGTGAGCCGATGGGCAGTGCAGAGGTCCGCGCGGGGATCGCGCTGACCAACCTCGACAAGCCGCTGTTCGACGGCGCCGAGGCGACCAAGCGCGATCTGGTCGACTATCTGGCGGCCGTCGGCGAGCGAATGGTGCGCCAGCTGCGCGACCGGCCGCTGTCGGTGATCCGGGTGCGGCCGGGGCAGGAGCCGTTCATGCAGAAGAACCTGCCCAAATACACCCCGGAGTGGATGCACCGGGTGACGATGTGGGCCGAGAGTTCCCGTCGTGAGGTCACGTACGCGCTCGCCGACGAGGTCCGCACGCTGGTGTGGTTCGGCAACCAGCGGGCGATCGAATACCACACGACGCTGCTGCTCGCCGACCACGGTAAAGGCCCGACGCACCTCGTGCTCGATATCGATCCGGCGCCGGAGCAGCCGTTCGGGCAGGCGGTGCGCGCCGCGCAGCTGATCCGCACGGCGCTCGGCAACGACGGGCTCGACGGCGCGGTGAAAACCAGTGGCGCCAAAGGGGTGCACGTGTTCGTCCCGCTGGTGCCCGGGCTCGCCATCGACGACGTCGCGGCCGCGACCCGGGCGATCGCCGCCCGGGCGGAGCGGATCGATCCGGAGCTGGCGACCACCGCGTTCATCCGGGAGGACCGGGGCGGTCGCGTGTTCCTCGACTCCACCCGCGCGGGCGGTGCGACCGTCGTCGCCGCCTACAGCCCGCGCATCCGGCCGGGCACGACGGTGTCGTTTCCGGTGGCGTGGTCGGATCTCGACCAGGTCACCCCACGTGATTTCACCGTGCGCAACGCGGTGGCACAGCTCGGCGGCCGCGACCCGTGGGCCACCGAAATGCCCGCCCCGCAACCCCTGCCCGCCGACCTCGTCGCCGAAGGCCACACCATCCCGATCGCCCGCGTACAAGCCATGCACGAGGGCAAACGCCGCGCCCGCGCCCGCCGCGCAAATTCCACCCCGGACGCGTAACGCGCCGCGGTAATTCATCCGCGCGCCCGCGCGGGTTATTCGTATTTCCTTGTAATACTGGCTGGTCGGTTGTGTCGGCTACCGGAATGGAAGGGATTCGGGACTGTGCCATCAGGTAATGCCAGGGGGATGTCCGGGCGTTTTGTGGAGGGGGTTGTGCTGCTGGGTGCCGGGGTGCTCGGGCTCGGTGTGCTGACCGGTGTCGCGCCCGTCGCGCGTGCTGTGACCTGCGAGTCGGTGGCGGATCGCAGCGCGTATGACGGTGCGTGGAAAGGGGGCGAGAACAATACGCTGGTCGGTGGATTCGGGGGGCTGATCAATTTCGTGGAAACGAAGTACACCCGGGCGGGTGCGGAACCTGTGGTTTACCTTGGGCAATTCGTGGTCGACGCGAAGAATGTGCTGACCAGCTGGAGCGGCACCCAGTTGATCGGTGACGGCAGCACGGTGCATGCGGCCATTTCCGGGCTGACGTGTGACGGCACCGGAAAACCGAGCAGTTTCACGGCGGACGTGGTGCGCATCGGTACCGACAAAAAGAAGACCGAGCTGGGTACCTTCACGATGAAGAAGGTCGCGCTGGGCTCGACCGGCTCCTAGCCACGGTGCTCAGATCGTCAGCGGCAGCATCGGCAGCGCTGCCTCGCCGAGATCGGCCGGGGGCGCGGGCATGAGCTGGAGGTCGCGCTCCTCGGTCCACGCGTAGTGGCGCAGTGTATTGAACTGGGCGACGAAATGGTCGCGCCAGGCCTGGGCGCCGAAATTGAGCGCCGTATTCACCTGGAGCCACCCGCTGGTGCTGAAATTGACCGAGCCCTCCCAGCATTGCGGACCGGCGGGGGTGTCCACCACCAGGCCTTTGGTGTGGCAGATGTATTTGCGTCCGCTGGTGCTCGTACCGATGGTGACCTCGATACCGGCGGCGACCAGCTGCCGCACGATGGGCTGCTGCGTGTGTCCCGCGGACTGGGTGTGATCGAGATAGAGGTGCAGCGGCACGCCCCGCCGGTGCGCGGCGATCAAGTTGTCGGCGGCGTCGGTGAGGGTGAATCCGTAGGCGATCAGCCAGGTTTCACCCGGCCCGGCGACCAGTTCCAGGAACCGGCGTTCGGCCTCGGCGTGGTCACCGGGCATTAGGTAGCACGTCATCGGACCATCGATCACGAAGGGCATGCCGGTACCGTACCGGCGCGGTCTCCGGCGCGCCTGGAGGCGGACTCGCGTCGGCCGCTAGCTTTCCTCGCCCACCGCGACCCGCACGAAACCGCCCGCGCCGGCGAGCAGCGAACGGGCCGCGTCCGCGTCGACACCGGCCAGGCGCATGACGATCGCGGTCTTCGGGTGGCCGCCCGCGTCGTCGAGCAGGGCGGCGGCGGTGGCGAGGTCGGCGCCGGTGGCGTCGGCGACGATCCGGCACGCGCGGTCGACCAGTTTGGCGTTGGTCGGCCGCACGTCCACCATGAGGTTGCCGTACACCTTGCCGGAGCGCACCATGGTCGCGGTCGAGAGCATGTTGCAGACCATCTTCTGTGCGGTACCCGCCTTCAGCCGGGTTGATCCGGTCAAAACCTCTGGGCCCGTTTCGATTTCGATGCCGATATCGGCGTACGCGCTGAGTTCGGCCCGGCGGTTGCAGGAGACCGCTACGGTGCCCGCGCCGACGGAGCGGGCGTATTGCAGCGCGCCGATCGCGTACGGTGTCCGGCCACTGGCCGCGAGCGCGACGACGACATCGCGCGCGGTGAGGGTGATCGCCGCCATGTCCTGCCGGCCGCGCTCCGGGTCGTCCTCCGCGCCCTCGATCGCCCGGGTGAACGCCTGCGCGCCACCGGCCATGATGCCGAGCACCTCGCCGGGATCGGTGCCGAAGGTCGGCGGGCACTCCACCGCGTCGAGCAGGCCGAGCCTGCCGCTGGTGCCCGCGCCGACGTAGACCAGCCGGCCGCCCTGCTCGCGCGCCGCGACGATCCGGTGCACGGCACGCGCGATCTGCGGCAGCGCCTGCGCCACGGCGGTGGCCACGCCCGCGTCCTCGGCGTTCATGACGCGCAGCATGTCCTCGACCGGCATGGCATCGAGTGCGGCGGTATGGGGATTGGCTTCCTCGGTGGTCAGTGCGCTGATCTCGTTCACTTCGCCTCCTCTGTCCTGCGGGTCCGCCAACTCCGGGGGTCGAGCGAAAGTCGATCTCACGGAGACTTCCGGAGCGAGCGTGGCATCCTGCGGTCCGCGACCGCGTCGTAGGTGCGGCGCAGCGCCGACGCCGCCGACGGAGTGCGTTGCAGCACACCGACATACAGCGCGTCGACGACCAGCAGCTGACTCATCCGGCTCGCCATCGCGGCGGAGCGGAAGCCGTCCTCGCGCCCGGCCACCAGCACGGTGTGCGTCGCGACCCGGGCGAGTTTGGACTGCGGGCCCGCCGTGACGGCCACCGTGGTGGCGCGCCTGCCGCGGGCATGATCCAGGGCGTCGACGATCGCGGCGGTCTCCCCGGAGTGTGAGAACGCGATGAGCACATCACCTTCCTCGAGCAGGCTGCCGAGCACCAGCGCCTCGTCCTCGGAGGTGCACGCGTCACACCACATGCCGATCCGGGCGAGTTTCTGTGCCATATCGGTCGCGACCAGACCGGACGCGCCGATGCCGATGAGTTCCACGCGGCGCGCGTGCACCAGGGCCTCGACCACCGCGAGCATGGTGGCGGGATCGGCGAGTTCGGCGGTGGCCAGCATGCCCTCGGTTTCGAAGGCGGTGAGCTTCTGCAACACCTTCGACAGCGGGTCGTCGGCGTCGATATCGGTGGCGAACACCGGCCTGCCGTCGTCCTTGGCGGTCGCCGCGAGCGCCAGGCGCAACTGCGGATAGCCCTCGTAGCCAAGGGCTTTGGCGAGCCGGACGACGGCCGAGGTGCTGGTCGCGGCGCGCTCGGCCAGCTCGCTCACGGTCAATTGCGCGGCGCCGGAGGGGTCGTCGCGAATCACCCGGGCCACCCGCAACCCGGCCGGCGTGAGTCTGGGGAGCGCCCCCAGTAATCGCGTGCGTACGTCGTCGCCCTCCGGCCCACCCGGCACGCGGCCACCGCCTTTCGTCGAATCGCTGTGTGCTGCATCGGTCATCGCGCCACCACCGTCAGCCGTTCCGGTGGGGTACCCGGTACCGCGGGAAGTACGAGCGGCGTCGCGCCCGGCGTGATCGAACCGAGCACCGCGGCGTGGCGCGCGCCGGTGCCCGCCGGATGGGTACCCGCGAGACCGTGCGCGGTCAGGAAGCCGAGTACCGCGAAGGCCGCGGCTTCCTTGGCGGCCGAGGGTAATCCGAGTTCATCGGAGGTGCGCAGCGTCGCCGGGCCCAGCCGGTCGCGCAGCATCGCCGACAGCGTCGGATTCAGCGTGCCGCCGCCGGAGACGATCACCTCGTCCGGTGCGAAGGGAGCCAGCGCGTCGGCGATGGTGTGGGCGGTCAGGGCGGTCACCGTGGCGACGATATCGTCGCCGGAGGGTGCGTGGTCCGGCAACACGCGCGTGAGGTAGGCGCTGTTGAACAGCTCTTTGCCCGTCGTCTTCGGCGCCGCCGCCCGATAGTAGGGTTCCGCGAGAAGGGCTTTCAGCAGGTGCTCGTCCACCGTGCCGCGGGCGGCGCGCAGTCCGTCGCGATCGAACAGTTCCGCGCCGCCGGTCGCCATGGCGACGGCGGCATCGATGAGCGCGTTGCCCGGCCCGGTGTCGAAGGCCACCGGGGGCTCGCCGGTGACGGTGACATTGGCGATGCCGCCGATGTTCAGCGCGGCCGCGCGTCCGGGCCGTCCGGCCAGCCACAACAGGTCGAACAGGCCCACCAGGGGAGCGCCCTGTCCACCCGCCGCGATATCACGCGGGCGGAAGTCGCTGACGACGGGCAGCCCGGTCCGTTCCGCGATCCAGGCCGGTTGCCCGAGTTGCAGCGTGCCGTGCACGACGCCCTCGTGCACCCAGTGGTACACGGTCTGGCCGTGCGAAGCGACGAGATCGGCTGTGCCGTCGAAGAATTCGTGGACCGCCGCGTCGGCCGCCGCGGCGAACTGCTGTCCGATCGCGGTGTCGAGCCGGCACACGGTCGCCATATCGATCGAGGCGGGCGGCAGTGCCGCGATCAGCTCGGACCGCAACTCGGCCGGGTAGGGGCGGCTCAGCAGCCCGGCGATCCGGACCTCGATCGTCTTGTCCCGCAGGCATATTTCCGCGGCGACCGCGTCTATCGCGTCGTGCGACGTGCCGGACATCAACCCCACGACGCGCACTAGGCCACCGCCTCGACCGGGTCTGGTTTCGGTTCGGGGGCGGGATGGAGGCGGCTGGTCAGCCCGCCGACCAGCAGCGTGACGAGCACCCCGATCGGCACCAGCCACTGTGCCGCGATGCCCTTCTCGACGGTCTTGCCCGCCACCGTGACATCGATGTGGACCGCCCGCACCACGATCGTCATCACGATCACCGTCACCACGAAGGCGATGATGGCGTCGACCTGGTTGGCCCGCGGGACGAGCCGGCCCAGCAGGAACGCCCCGAGCAGTGCGCCGTAGGTGTACCCGGCGATGGTGAGCGCGGTCAGGTAGACGTTGCCGGTGGTCGCGCTGAAGCCCATCGCGCACAGCGCCATCAGCACCGCCCACACCAGGGTCATGTAGCGGGCCAGTTTCAGCATGGACGTGTCGGAGATCTCGCGCTTGGCGAAGCTGCGGATGATGTCGGCGACCGTCGAGTTCGCCATCGAGTTCAGTGCCGAGGACAGCGATCCCATCGCGGCGCCGAGGATGCCGGCGACCAGCAGGCCGGAGATCACCACCGGCAGGCCGTGCAGGATGAAGTTGGGGTAGAGGTTGTCCGCGGTGGCGAGGCCGAGTTCCTTGGGCGTCTTGCCCTCGTTGTAGGACCACAGCAGCGCGCCGACCAGGGAGAAGGCGGCGAACTGGATGGCGACGAAGATGCCGGAGCCGATCATCGCCTTCTGGCTGTCGCGCAGCGAGCGGGTGGCCAGGATGCGTTGCACGATCAGCTGGTCGGAGCCGTGCGAGGCCATGGCGAAGATGGCGCCGCCGACGATCGCCGTCGGCATGGCGAAGGGACTGGTCAGAATGTGCGCCAGGCCGAAATCGGTGTCGAAGACCTGGAACTTGCCCGCGTGCAGCGCATCCGACCAGCCCGCGGCGCCGACGTGACCGGTGAGCACGCCGATCGCGATGATCGCGCCGGACAGGTACAGGCCCATCTGCAGCGCGTCGGTCCAGATGACCGCCTTGATCCCGCCGAGATAGGTGTAGACGACCGTCAGCAGGGTCAACGCGATGATGATCACGTCGTACCCGAGGTCGATGCCGAATTCGCTGAGCAGCAGCTTGATCGGGATGGCGGAGGCGAACAGGCGCACGCCCTCGGCGAGCAACCGGGTGAACACGAACGTCACCGACGCCACGCCCTGCAGGTAGCGGCCGAAGCGCAGCTCGAGGTACTGGTAGGCGCTGACGAATCCGCCGCGTTTGTACAGCGGGATCAGCGCGGTCGCCACGATGGTGCGGCCGATGATGTAGCCGAGCGCCAGTTCGACGTTGCCGAACGCCTGATCGGTGTACGCGCCGCCGGGTATCGAGATGACCGTGAGCACGCTGGTCTCGGTGGCCACCACCGAGAAGCACACGGTCCACCAGGGCATCCGGCCCTCGCCGACGAAGTAGTCGCTGCTGGACTTCTGCTTCCCGGACAGCCGTAGGCCGATCCACGCCACGGTGATCAGATAGACGACGATGACGGCGACGTTGAGTGCGTTCATCGCAGCTCCTAGGTGACGCGACGTGCGGATTGCAACTTAGTGTCAGCCGTGACGTGGACTCTGTCAATGATTGTCAGACGATTCGTACCACCAATTTCTCCAATACCGTAGCCGTATCACCGGCCAGCAGGGCAGCGCCGTCGATCGGGCCACCCAGCGCGGTCCGCCGATCGATGAGCGGCGCGATCTCCTGATCCAGCGGTTCGAGCAGCGCCGCACCGAGATTGACCAGCCCGCCGGTGAGCGCGTAGGGGACCGGCGGTCGCAGGCCCGAGCGCGCGATCGCCGCGCGGACGGTGCGAGCCAGCGCGCGTCCGGCCGCGGTCAGGACGGCCGCAGCAGTCTCGTCGGTGGCCGCGGCCGCGGCGACGACCGGCGCGAAGCGGGCCGCCAGCAGCGCGGGATTCTCGTGTTGGCCGAGGTGCCTGGGCAGTTCGTCGAGCGTCACGCCGTAGCTCTCGGTGGCCTTGGCGGCGAGGGCGGTGTGCGGGCCGCGACCGTCGTGCGCGCGCAGCGCCGCACGCAAACCCTCGGTGCCGATCCAGGCCCCGCCGCCTTCGTCGCCCAGCAGCGGACCCCAGCCGTCGGTCCGGATGAATCGGCCCGCCGCGTCGACCGCGGTGGCCACCGCGCCGGTGCCCGCCGCGAGCACGACGCCCGGTGCGCCGCCGAGCGCGCCGGCATGCGCGGTGACCGCGTCGGAGGTGACCGCGACGGATCGGGCGCCGGGCAGATCGGTCAGCGCGTGCGCGAGCAGCCGGGCGGCCTCCGGCGCGGCGAGTCCGCCCGCGGCGCCGACGAGCAGGGCAAAGCCGGTGGCGGGCGGCGTGATCCGGGCGACGACCGCGCGGATCGACTGCTCCGCGGCCGCGACGCCACCGGCATTGGCCAGGCCGGGCGTGCCGGATCCGGTGGCGGCGCCGATCTCGTGGCCGTCGCGGCGCAGCGAGGCGCGGCAGCCGGTCTTACCGAGATCGATCGCGAGCACAAGGTCGGTCATGCGGACCATCATGCACAGTGGCCGGTCCGCGCCCGACCCGGTACCGGCTCATCCGAAGCGCCGACGCGGACCTGCCGCGTCGGCGCTTGTCGGCGAATTACGGTGTGGAGTAACCGATCAGGGCTCCGATGCCCGCGCCGATCGGGATGGTGACCAGGGCGCCGACACCGCCGAGGAAGAACCCGATCACCGCGCCGATGCCCGCGCCGATCAGGGCGCCGATGCCCGCGTTGTACTGCTTGCGCGCGATGGTGTCGTCCGCCTGATCGACGAGCTGGGCCAGGTGCGCGCTGGTTTCCGGCGCGCTGATCGGGGTCAGTGTGACCGTGCGGCCCGCGTCGGTGAGCTCGGGCCGCAGCGCGAACGTCGCGCCGTCGGCGGTGAACGAGGTGGGTAGCGCGGCGACCACGGTGCCCGCGCTGTCGGTCAGCGTGACCGCGGCCCCGTCATGGGTCAGCGCGAACACGCCCGCGTCGACGGTGGTGCGCACCCCGCGGCCGTCGGTTGTCGTGGTGTATCCGATGCCATGATCGACGCCATACGCGCTGACCTCGGCTGATGGTGTCGAAAGCGGTTCGGCGGCGACGGTGCCCGCGGTGATTCCGGTAGCTCCTACCGCGAGAAGCGCGGTGGCAAATCCTTTGATTTTCATCGTGTTTCCCCACATGTTCTGCTCGGCCACGACAGCCGATAGTTCGGAGTGAAGGCGGATCAGGCCGCTTTTATTCTCGCGCGGGGGCCTGGGCCGAGTGATCGATTCCGCGAATCCCGCGCAACGAAATCCGGCGAATTGCACCGCGAAATCGGCAGGAGCACAGGGGTTCCGGCGCCGATTTCCTGAGTTGCCCTGGCATCGCTGGGTGCCGCTACCACGACACCAACAACATTCGGACCGGTTGGTTGTGCTGCGCATGGTGGTCGGGCCAGTCCGCAAGATCGTGCCCCACCCGCCGCAAGTTGTCGATCTGATGACAGCGCTTGCCGGAATCGCTACTGTCCGAGGACATTCAAGGCGGATCGTGTCGGCACGCGCTGGTGACCTCACGCGTGTCACGGGTTCCCTCCATTTCTCGACATGGGGAGAAACGCAGTGAGATTCACAAGAGCTGGTGCGTTGACGGCGGCGGTGCTACTGGCCGCGAGCCTCGGACTGTCCGCGTGCTCGTCCGACGAGGACACCGACGCGGGCATCGTGACGACCAATATCACCGAGCCGCAGAACCCGATCGTGCCGACCAGCATGAACGACAACAACGGCAGCCGGATCGCGGACCGGATATTCGCGGGGCTGAAGTATTACGACGCCGACGGTGTGGCGCACAACGACATGGCGCAGTCCATCGAGACGACCGACCGGAAGAATTACAAGATCACCATCAAGCCGGACTGGACGTTCACCGACGGCACACCGGTGACGGCCAAGTCCTACGTCGATGCCTGGAACTACGGCGCCCTCAGCACGAACGCGCAATTGCAGGGCTATGTCTTCGCGCCGATCGTCGGATACGACGATGTGGCCGCGGAAAAACCCACCGCTCAGACGATGTCGGGCCTGAAGGTAGTGGACGAGCACACCTTCACCGTGGCGCTGACGCGTCCGTCGATCGACTTCGAACTCGCGCTCGCGTTCACTCCGTTCTATCCGATGCCCGAGGTCGCGTTCAAGGACATGAAGGCCTACGGCGAGAATCCGATCGGCAACGGGCCGTACAAGTTCGCGCGGACCGGTGCGTGGGAGCACAACGTCAAGGTCGACCTGGTCGCGAATCCGGACTACAAGGGCGCACGCCCGGCCAAGAACAAAGGCATCCGGTTCGTCATGTACCAGTCGTTCGACACCGCCTACGCGGACCTGATCGCGGGCAACCTCGACGCGCTCGACACCATCCCGGACAGCGCGCTGGCCTCCTACAAGCAGGACCTCGGCGATCGCGCGATCACCAAGCCCACCGCCCAGAACCAGCACGTGAGCAGCCAATCCAATATTCCGCACCTGTCCGGCGAGGAAGGCGTGCTGCGCCGCAAGGCGCTGTCCATGGCGATCAACCGGGAACAGATCTGCGAGAACATCTTCCACGGCACCCGGGTGCCCTCGCGCGACTTCACCGCGATCACGCTGCCCGGTTTCAACGGCGACCTGCCGGGCGCCGACGTGCTGAAGTTCAACCCGACCGAGGCCAAGAAGCTGTGGGCCCAGGCCGACGCCATCTCGCCGTGGTCGGGCCGCTACGAGATCGCCTACAACTCCGACGGCGGGCACCAGGCCTGGATCGAAGCGGTCGCCAACAGCATCAAGAACACGCTCGGCATCGAGGCGATCGGCGCGCCATACCCGACGTTCAAGGACATCCGGACCGCGATCACGGCGCGGACCATCGGCAAGGCGTTCCGCTACGGCTGGCAGGGTGACTACCCGACCATGCTGCAGTTCTTGACCGCGCAGTACTACACCGGGGCCGGCACCAACAACATCGACTACGCCAACCCCGAATTCGACAAGCTCATCGACGCCGCGCTGGCGGCCGCGTCGCTGGAGGAGTCCTACAAGCTCGTCGGGCAGGCCCAGGCCCTGCTGCTGCGGGACATGGCCGACATCCCGGTGCTCGACTACATCGCCACCGCGGGCCTGGGGGAGAAGGTGAAGAAGGCCGAACTGACCTGGAACGGCCAATTCGACTTCGAGAACATCGAGAAGTAGCCACGCACGGGGCCGCGCCGCCGGATAATGTCGGCGCGGCTCTGCCGTCGCCACCGGGCTCCGGGTAGGCTGACGCGTCGGTCGAGCACGTGGCGCACGAGGGTGGTGGCGGAATGAGTGAACGGGTATCGGAATCCGTGACGGAGACAACGACGGTCGCCGTGACCGTCCCCGCGACGCCGGAGCAGCTGACCATGCTGCGCGCGCTCGCCGAGACAGTGCTGCTGATCGCGGACTTCGGGCTGGACGAGGTGACCGATATCCGGCTCGCGCTCGACGAGATCGCGACCGTGCTGCTGCAGGACGCGGTGCCCGAATCGACCATTTCCTGCGCCTTCACCTACCGCGAAGGCGTGCTGAAGGCCGTGATCCAGGCGGTGGGCCGCTCCGAAACCGAGGTCGGGGCAGGCAGTTTCGGCTGGCACATCGTGCAGACGCTGACCGACTCGGTCACCGCGACCCGCGCGCCGTTCGACGCGGCCGTCGACGGCTATCCGACTGTCGTCGAATTCGTCTGGGCCCGGGGCGAACTCGATGAGCAATGATGCGACCCGGTCCGAGGTGGACCAGCAGCCGCGTCGTCGTGGCGGCGACAGCTACGACAATATCGAGCCGCAGTTCCTGGAGTTGGCCGCGCTGGACCCGGATGACCCCAGACGCGCGGCGCTGCGCGAGGAACTGATCGGTCGCTGCCTGCCGCTGGCCGAGCACATCGCCCGCAAGTTCACCGGTCGCGGCGAGAACTTCGACGACCTGTTGCAGATCGCACGGGTCGGGATGGTCGCCGCGGTGGACCGTTTCGATCCCACCCAGGGTTCGCCGTTCCTGGCCTTCGCCGTGCCCACCATCATGGGCGAGGTGCGCCGGCACTTCCGGGACTACACCTGGTCGGTGCGGGTTCCCCGGCGGCTCAAGGAGATTCAGCAGACCATCGCGCCCGCGATCGAGACCCTGGCGCAGCGCCTGGGCCGGATGCCCAAGGCGCGCGAGATCGCCGAGGAACTCGGCGCCGACCTCGTCGAGGTCACCCAGGCGTTGATCGCGCGCAACGCGTACCAGACCTCCTCGATCGACGTCGGCTCCGACAGCGACGACGAGAACGCCCCGCGCTCACCGCTGGACAGCTTGGGCGCCGAGGAGCCGGAGTACCGCACCGTCGAGGACTACCTCGCGGTGAAACCGCTGATCGCGGCGTTGCCCGAACGGGAACGCCAGGTGCTCGTGATGCGCTTCTTCGAGTCCAAGACCCAGGATCAGATCGCCGCACACCTGGGCGTATCCCAGATGCAGGTCTCCCGGATCCTCGCCAAAACGCTCAGCACCCTGCGCGAGCAAGCCCTACGCGACTGACGGCACGCACCGGGCTACGGTGGTGCTCGAGCCGACCGACGATTGGGGTGTGGTGTGACCAGCGACAACGCTACGCGACTCGCGGTGCTGATCGACGCGGACAATGCCCAGCCCGGCATCGCCGACGGGCTGCTCGCCGAGGTGGCCAAGTATGGGACGGCACACGTCAAGCGGGCCTATGGGGACTGGACGAGCACGAACCTCAAAGGCTGGAAGGATCAACTGCTCGCCCAGTCGATCCAGCCGATCCAGCAGTTCGGCTACACCACCGGTAAGAACGCCACCGACTCGGCGATGATCATCGACGCGATGGACCTGCTGTACACCGGCAACCTGGACGGCTTCGTGATCGTTTCCAGCGACAGCGATTTCACGCGTCTGGCCAGTCGCATCCGCGAATCCGGCCTGACCGTCTACGGATTCGGTCAGCACAAGACGCCGAAGCCGTTCGTCGCGGCCTGCGACAAGTTCATCTACACCGAAAACCTCACCGGCACCATCGAAGAGGCCCCGTCCGGTGCTCGGCGCAGCGCGACCAAGCAGTTCGAGGGTGATGCCAAGCTGATGAACCTGCTCCGCAACGCGGTCGACGCCGCCTCCGACGACTCCGGCTGGGCCACCCTGGCCGGTGTCGGTTCGATCATCAACAAGCAGCGCCCCGACTTCGACCCGCGCACCTACGGCTACCGCAAATTGGGCGAACTCTTCAGCGCCACCACGCTTTTCGAGTTGGAGACGCGCAGCCCCGGCGAAGGCAAGCAGGCCGTCACCTACGTCCGCGATCTGCGCAGCCTCACCGAGGGCAAGTAGTTTCACCCGTGATGCATTGCTCCCGAACCTGATTCGGCGTGCATGCCGGGCATGTCCATGACCATGGGCGCCGGCTGCTGGCCCGGGGCGAGGACGAGGAATTGGCCCATCATGCCGTGGTCCTCGTGCAGGAGCAGGTGGCAGTGGAACATGTACGGGTAGGTGGGATCGCTGTGCGTGGCGAAGCGCATGGCCAGGCGATAGACGCGCTGGGGTTCGGTGTAGAGGGTGTCCTTCCAGCCGCCGAGTTCGGGCGGCGGGGCTTGGCCGTCGACGGTGACCACCTGGAATTGGACGTCGTGCACGTGGAAGTTGTGCGGCCAGTTGTCGTTGTTGCGGACCGACCAGACCTGGGTGGTGTCGACCGGAATCGTCAGATCGATGCGGTTCATGTCCATCCGCTGACCGTTGATCATGAACCACTTCAATTCGAATTCGTGATCGACCGGGGTGTCCGGGGTGGCGAGCGGCGCCATCGCGGCGAGCGAATCAGCGAGGGGCGCAGATCGTTTCAGGTTTCGACCCGCACGTAGCAGCACGATGTCGAAGGTGTCGTCGAAACCGAACGCGGCCGCGCGATCGATATCGCGGCGCTGCAGGATCGGCAGCGAGCGCAACATGACCTGCTCACCGTCGCGCAGGCCGACGACGATCTCGGCGCGCTCGCCGGGACTGAGCTGGACGGCCCGCAACGGCACGGGCGCGGCGAGCAGGCCGCCGTCGGAGGCGACGAGCTGGAATTCGCGGTCGTCGGCGAACGCGAGCCGGTAGATACGGCCCGACGACCCGTTGAGCAGCCGCAGCCGGACCCGGTCGGTGCCGACGTCCAGGTGCGCGCCCGCGATGCCGTTGGTGACGATGGTGTCGCCGAGCAGGCCGACATCGGTCGGGTCGGACTCGTCCAGTGTGCCGTCGGGGGTGAAGCGCCGATCCTGGATGATCAGCGGAATATCGTCGACGCCATAGTCTTTCGGGAGGTCGAGCGTGTCGGCGGCGTCGTCGTCGACGAGGAACAGGCCGGAAAGTCCGCGGTAGACATGCTTTTCGGTGGCGCCGTGCGGATGCGGGTGATACCAGAGGGTCGCGGCCTGCTGATCGATCGTCCACTCCGGCGACCAGCTGCCGCCCGCTTCGATCGTCTGATGCGGGCCGCCGTCGTGCCGGGCGGGCACGTGCATACCGTGCCAGTGCACGGTGGTCGGCTCGGCGAGGGTGTTGCGCACGGCGAAGGCGACCGTCTCGTGGCGTCGGGCCCGCAGCGTCGGTCCGAGGATCGACCCGTTGTAACCCCAGGTCGGTGTGCGCTTGCCCGGCAGCATCTCCGAGCGGCCCGCCTGGACGTCGAGCCGGAAGTGCCGGACGCCGGCGGCATCCACCGTCGAGGGCGCCAGCGGTGGGATGGGCAGCGGCCTGGTGGCCGCGACGGCCGAGCTCGGCGCGCCCGCGGGTCGCGCCGAGCAGGCCGCGGCGAGCGGCAGCACGGCGACTCCGGTGAGGAAGCCTCGTCTCGAGACCACGTTTGCTCCTTGTCGTCGGTGTCCGTTCCAGCTTCGATTGCGCACCGATTGCGGAAATCGGCCCCGAAGCCGCTTCTCGCGGCGGCCCGCTCCTCCCGCGGACCCTTGTGCACGGATCGCGGACGTGCTATCGGCCGGGCGCGTCCGGTCCGCGCACCTAGCCCGGCACGGAGGTCTCGGCGGCCGCGAAACCGCAGTCCCTTACCGTGGGACCGTGATGGAGATGGGTTTCCGGCCTGGCCTGCGGTCGGCCGTTCGTGGTCTCCCGCTCGTCGTGGTTCCGCTGCTGCTGATCGCCAGCACCTTCCCCGGCCAGTACCGGGTGCCCTGGGGTTACTGGGTGTTGGCCATGGTCGCGAGCGGGTTGTTCGTGATGGGTCGGCGGTGGGCGCTGACGGTGGCGATCACGCTCGCCGCGCTCGCTGTGCCGATGTTCCGGACCGAGGCCTGGGGTCTGTCCGGGCTGGTGCCGTATCTCGGGGCTGTCGCCCTGGTCGAGGCGGTGATGCGCACCCGGAGCAACCGCCGGGTGATGCTCGCGGCGGTCTGCTGGGCCTGCGCGGTCCTGCTCGGGCGCTGGGGCAGTCACGACGCGTCACTCTCGCGCGCCGCGATTCTGGTCGAGGCGGGCACCTATGTCGGCGTGCCGCTGCTGCTCGGCCTGTACCTGCGCGGTCAGCGGGCGCTGGCGGCAAGCCTGCGGCTGCGCGCGGCGGACGCCGAAACCCGCCGCGCCGATGCCGAACTGCGCACCCGCGCGAACGAGCGCAGCGCGCTGGCCAGAGAACTGCACGATTTGGTCGCCCATCACATGGCCTCGATCGTGCTGCGGGTCGGCATCGCCCGGCACGTCGCACCCGATCTGGACCCGGCCATGACCGCGGTGCTCGACGACGTCCGCGATACCGCCACCGACGCGCTCGCCGACATCCGGCGTCTGCTCGCGGCGCTGCGCGATCCGGCGCTCGGTGAGGTCGCGCTCGTGGACGCGGCGGCGGTGCGCAAAGAGATCACTGCTGCCGTGCAGCGGGTGCGGGTGGCCGGGTTCACCGTCGACGCCGAACTGGCGCTCGGTTCGGCGGGTCTGGATGCGATCGGGCGGTTGACGCTGCTGCGGCTGGTGCAGGAATCGCTGACCAACGTGATGAAACACGCCGATCCGGCGGTACCGGTCCGGGTCGACGTGCTCGATCGGGACGGCGGGGTGCGGTTGCGCGTCGACAGTGGCGGAAAGGGCAGTGCGACAGCGGCTTCGGCGGGTCACGGCATCGTCGGCATGCGCGAGCGGGTGCAACTCGCGGGCGGCACGCTGGATGTCGGTGCGACCGCGCGGGGTTGGGCGGTGGCCGCCTGGCTGCCCGGCGCCGCAGATCGAACGGCGGTCGTCGCGTGATCACCGTGCTGCTGGTCGATGATCAGCGTCTGGTCCGGGCGGGCCTGCGGATGCTGATCGACGCCACCCCCGACCTCGAGGTGATCGGCGAAGCCGCCGACGGTGCCGCGGCCATCCGGTCGGCGGCCGAACTGTCACCCGACTTGATCCTGATGGATCTGCGCATGCCCGGCCTGGACGGTGTCGCCGCGACCGAGCAGATCGTCGGGGCACGCCCCTCGGCAAAAGTGTTGGTGCTCACCACCTTCGACGACGACGAGCATCTGTTTCCGGCGCTCGCCGCGGGGGCCGCGGGCTATCTGATCAAGGACACCGAGCCGAGCGAGCTGCTCGCCGCCATCCGCCGCACCGCCGACGGCGACATGCTCTTCTCCCCGAACCTGCTGCGCCGCCTCGTCGATCGCGCCGTGGCTACCAGGCCCGAACCGGAATCGCCTGCCGCGCAAGCGGAATTGACGCCGCGCGAACGGGAGGTGCTGTCCCTGGTCGGTGCGGGCTGGAGCAATCAGGAGATCGCCGACCGCCTGCACCTCGGTGTCACGACCGTGAAAACGCACGTCGCGAACCTGATGAGCAAAACCGGCTGCGACAACCGGGTGCGCTTGGCGGTCTACGCGCACAAGCTGAACTGAGGGTCAGGGTGGCGGCGTACGGCGGCGGAGCTTGCGGGCGGGCTCGCGTTCGCTGATCGCCTCACCGACCATGGCGCGCACCGCGTCTCGGAGTCCGTAGAGCGGATGGTGGCCGGCGGGGCCCGCGCCCGGGTCCTCGCGCAGTTCCGTCAGCAGCGACCAGCACAGCGCGAGCATCACCAGGACGAAGGGGAGCGCCACGAGGATGGTCGCGGTCTGCAAGGCGCCGAGGCCGCCCGCGACGAGCAGCACGGCGGCGACCCCGGCCATCAGGATGCCCCAGGTGACGACCAGCCAGGACGGCGGATTGAGCGCCCCGCGGCTGGTCAGCGAGCCCATCACGAGCGAGGCGGAATCGGCGCTGGTGACGAAGTAGGTCATCACCAGGATCATCGACACCCAGGAGGTGACCGTGCCCAGCGGCAGCGCGTCCAGCATGCCGAACAGCGAGGCCTCCGCGTCGCCGGCGTTCGCGGCGAGATCGGCGACGCCGGTGCTGCTCAGCCGGATGGCGCTGCCGCCCATGATGCAGAACCACACCACGGTGACACCGCTGGGTACCAGCAGCACCCCGATGAGGAATTCCCGGATGGTGCGCCCGCGCGAGATCCGCGCGATGAAGGTGCCGACGAACGGCGCCCAGGACAACCACCAGGCCCAGTAGAAGATCGTCCATTTGCCGAGCCAGGCCGAATCGGCGTACGCGCCGGTCCTGGTGGCCATCGGCAGCAGGTTGGTCAGATAGTTGCCGATACTCGACGGAATGCTGTCCAGCACATAGACCGTCGGGCCGAGCACGAAGACGAACAGCATGAGCAGCGCGGCCAGCACGATGTTCACCGTGGACAACCATTTGACGCCCTTGTGCAGACCGGAGAAGGCGGACAGGACGAACGCGGCGCTCAGCGCGCCGATGATGATCAACTGCACGGTCACCGTGTCCGGCGCGTTCGCGGTGAGCTGCAAACCCTTGGCGACCTGGAGCGCGCCGAGCCCGAGGCTGGTCGCGGTGCCGAAGACGGTGGCGAACACGGCGAGCAGATCGATCGCCTGCCCGGCCCAGCCCGCGGCCCGGCGGGCGCCGAGCAGCGGGACGAACGCGGCGGAGAGCCGGTTGCCGCGCCCCTTCCGGAACCCCGCGTAGGCCAGGGCGAGCCCGACGATGCCGTAGATCGCCCACGGCGTGAGCGTCCAATGGAACAGCGAATACTGCAGGGCGGTACCGGCGGCCGCGGTGGTCTGCGGCGCGATGCCCGTCGACGGCGGCGGCTCGACGAAATGCTGCAGGGGTTCACCGACCCCGTAGAACATCAGGCCGATGCCCATGCCCGCGCTGAACATCATCGCGATCCACGCGAGATTGCTGAATTCCGGTTCGTCGTCGTCCTTGCCGAGCCGGATCCGGCCGAACCGGCTGACCGCGATCACCACGCAGAGCACCAGGAAGACGTCGGCGGACACCACGAACAACCAGTCGAAGTTGCCGAGCACCCAGTTCAGTGCGGTCTCGGAGGCGGAGCCGAAATTGTCCTTGCCCAGGGCAGCCCACCCGGCGGCCGCCACCACCGCGGTGACGCCGATGCCGATGAGCCGCAGATCCGGCGTGGTCGATGTCTTCTCTGTCTCGGTAGCCATCGCCGTCAACTATTACGGGTAACCGCCGAATAGCCGAAGGGACGCGCCGCCGTTCACCGTTGTGCGGCGTAGATCTCGAGCTCCCGCAGGTCCGGCCGGGCGGCCGGGTCGGTGGCGGGCAGGGTCAGGCGCAGATAGCGGGTCGTGACTGGGCGGGTGGGCGCGCCGGTGGCCGGATCGAGGCCGACCGCCGTCCAGGTGTGATTGTCCGGCGCGGCCTCGAAGGTGGCCGCCGGCGCCGGTCCGGACCAGCGCGGAAGTATCCGGCCCACCGGTGATTCGGTGCCGAGGTCGACGGTGTAGGTGGCCGGTCCGGCGCCCGGCGCCCAGCCGGTGCCGACGCTGCCGTCGACCGCGGCGTCGGCGTAGCGCCCCGGCTCCTCGGCGCTTGCCGTGACGGATTTGCAGCGGGCGAGGTTGTCGGTGGGAGTGCGGTCCGGGCGGCGGGTCGGCAGGGTCAGCGGCTCGTCCCGGGTGACCGTCACGACGCCGGTCGGCGTCCGCACCTGCATGGCCGCACCGTCTTTCAGGATGACCCTGGTCTGATCGGGACCCAGTTCGGCGTCGAAAGTCCGGCCCTGCCAGCGTATTCCGCGTAGGTGCAGGCCGGTGCTCAGCTCCGGCGGCAGCATCGGATCGACCCGTATCTCGTCGGCGCGCTGGCGCAGGCCGAGCAGACCGTTGGTGAAGGTTTGCAGGAAACCGCCCGCGGCCGTGCCGAAAGTGAAGGCGGGCGCGCCCGCCAGCGCGTCCTTGACCCCTACCTTGTTGCCGCGCGCCTCGGCGAACTGCCCGAACGGCGCGCGCATGAACGGGCGCACGGCGCGTTCGAGGTAGGTGTTGGTGGTGCAGCCGGGGGCGCCGATGGTCGCGGCGTCGATGGCGTGCACCGAATCGGTCATCGCGGGACCGTCGGGATCGGTGTGCTCGGCGTAGTACTCCAAGGTCCTGGCCGAAACCTCCGGCGACATAGGCCATTCGAGCGGGTAGACGAGCAGGACGGTGTCCGCCTGTTTGATCGGTGTGCCCGCGTATCCGTCGTACTGGGCGAAGATCTGCCGTTCGGCGTCGAACGGCATGCGCAGCCGATCGGCGATGGCCACCCATTCGGGCGGGGCGGGCGCGCCGAGGAGCTGCGCGGCGCGGGTCGCATTGCGCAGCGCCAGTGCGGCCACCGCGTTGGTGTAGGCGCCGTCGCGCACGCCGTTGCTGTATTCGTCCGGGCCCGCGACGTTTTCGATCGAATAGCTGCCGTCCTCGTTCGGCGTCACCCGGGAGGCCCAGAACTCGGCGAGGTTTCGCATGATCGGCCAGCCGCGCTCGCGCAGGTAGCCGGTGTCGGCGGTGGCCAGGTAGTACTGCCACGCGGCGAGCGAGATATCGCCTTGCAGGTGGATCTGGGTCAAGCAGTGGGGCGGATCCCAGCTATGGCACTCGGCCAGCGCGCCCCGGCTCGCGCTGGTCCAGGGATAGAACGCGCCGCGCAAGCCGAGCTGTGCGGCGTTGGCCTGCGCGGCGGGCAGCGTCTTGTAGCGGTACTCCACCACGGATCGCGCGAGTTCGGGCGCGAATTGCAGGAGGGCGGGGAACATCCAGATATCGGCGTCCCAGAACACCGCGCCCGCGTAGTTGTCGCTGCTCAGCCCGACCGGTGAAATGCTGTTGTCCTGTTCGGGATTCGTGGCCGCGTACAACGAATAGAGCGCGCCGCGCACCCAGTTCTGCATTTCGGGGGCGTCGGGTGTCTCGATGTCACCGCGCCACAGAGCGCGCCAGAGCGCGGCCGTACCGGCCAGCAGTTCCGGCCAGCCCTTGTCCGCGGCACGGCGGGCGGCGGCGCGCGCCGCGGCGGCGGGCTCGGGCGCGGTGAGCTGGGTGTCCACGCCGACGAATTTGGTTATCGCATAAGACTTCCCGGCCTCGACCGGGAACTTGCTCTGCTGTTCCGCGGTGAGTTCGCGGGCCGGTCCGGCCTGCACGGGATGTCCGGTGCGCAACACCGAGGCGACCTCGCCGGGCACGCTGGTGCCCTCGGTGCGGAAACCGACGCCGATGCCGTCGCCGCGCGCGCCGGCGTCGACGGGGGTGAGCCTGCGCGCTCCGGCGCCGTCCAGGCGATCGGTCACGGTGAGTTCGCCGGACCAGTGCGGCACCACGGTCAGGTGGACCGCGCCGACATGCTGGTCGGCGCGGTCGGCGAGCACCTCGTACACCAGGTCGGTGGCCTTGCCGTCACGGGCGGTCCAGGTGAGCGTTGTACGCACCAGCCCACAGCGCAGGTAGCGCGTCTGCGCGAACTTCGTGATCTGCGCGGCGGGTGTCGCGGTGGAGAACGTGTCGTCGCCGGCGCCGACGGTGAGCGTGGACCAGTTCGGGATCGCCGCGGCGACTTCCCGATCGTCGGCCAGTCCCGGTGTGTGCCCGTACAACCCGGCGACGAAGGCGCCGTCGTAGCGCGGCGTGTACAGCGGCCAGCCGGAGGGCTCGCCGGTGAGCGCGTAGCCGGTGCCGCGGGGCGGGACACGCAGCCCGAGATAGCCGTTGCCGACGAACGGATGTTCGTCGAACGCGGCGTCCACGTCGGTGTTCGACGACATCCAGCCGGGATCGGAGGAGGCCGCGTCCTCGGGGCACACGTGCGCGGCGTCGGCTTCTCCGGTGTGCCGGACGGCGTAGAGCACACCGCAGGCCACGAGAATCACCGCGGCGACGAACGCGGTGGCGATCAGGAACCTGGTGCGCGAAGCCAAACCGTACCTCCATGTGCTGCATGGACGATCGTGTGGTGCTCAGCGATACGGGGCCATCCTATGCCCGGCGTCGCGTTCCGGCAGCAGTCGTCACGGGTCTGGCGCGCGGGGGTTCAGGGGGTCGCGGTGGTGGCGTCCGGGTCGAAACCACCGGGGATCTCATAGATCACGCCGGTGAACGTGGCCCCGAACAACCGGCCCGCCGAGAAGCCCGCCGTGCCGCGGCCGTAGGTGAGCACGCTCGTCAGCGGATTGCCGCCGCCGAGCACGCAGTACTGATTCGGCGCGTCGATGCGGATCACCTGTCCCGCGGTGTTCAGCGGAACCACCGGCCGGTCCAGCGAATCCAAGGTCAGCCCGTCCGGTGCGGCCAGCGCGTCGGCGCCGCCCAGATCGAGCAGCGACTGGGGTGCGCCCGGGTTCGCCGTCGGAATCCGGCTCACCCCCGGGTTGGCGAATGTCCTTCCTACGTACAGGTATTCGTCGTCCTTGCCGAGCACCGCGCCGTTCGCGCTCGGGAACGTCGCCCAATCTGCCTGCACCACGCGGTTCGGATACACCCGGCCGATCAGCGCACCGAAATCATTGGTGGCGTATACCGTTCCGTCCTGCGCGACGTCCATGCCGTTGGCCGCGCTGAGTCCGGCCGCGAACGGGGTGAGCGCGCCGGTGTCCGGATCGAGTTCGACGATGCCGGCCTGCCGCAGCGCGTCCCCCGCGAACACGCGCGCGTCCGCACCGTAGCCGACGAGCAGTGTGCCCGCCGGTGTCCAGGCCAGTGCGCCCCCGCCGCCGCTCGGCACGGTCGCGATCGGCACCGGGACCGCACCCGGAGCGTCGATCCGGTAGACCCGGCCGGTCGCCAGGTCGGTGGTGAACGCCCGGCCGCGCGCGTCGACGGTCAGCCCCTCCAGTGCACCGGGCAGTGCCGCGGCCGGAACGGTCGGTTGCCCGGCGCCCGCGCACACCGGCGCGGCCTGGGCCGCGGGCGCGGCCACCGCTGACACTGCGGCGAACGCCAACGCCGCCAACACCGTTGCTGCCCTGCGCAGTTCAGTCATGGTTTCCCTTTCCCGACGGGTGCGCCGTTGGTGAACCGTTTCCGGCAGCGGCGGCCTGGTGCTTCGCCCGCCGGTCGCGGCGGCGACTCGTGCGGTATGCCCATGGCACAGCGCAGTATGCCTCGGCGGACGGGAATCGGCGGCGATGTCGGTGCCGGTGGCGCGCCAGGTCCGGTTTACCCTTTGCTGAGGCCGGATGGGCGGCGACCAGGTGCGTCGCGCCCGGCGTGCGAAGGGACTGGTGCGATATGACCGACGACGTGGCGACCCCGCCGTTCACCGAAATCATCAACGGAGCGCTGGAATTCACCATTCCGGTCGCGCACCGGATGGGGATCACGGCGGCCGAGGTGCGCCGTGGCTTCGCGGCGACGACGGTGCCGGTCGAGGGCAACGGCAACCACTTCGGCGCGATGTACGCCGGGGTGCTGTTCACGGTCGCGGAGATCCTCGGCGGTGCGATCGCCATCGCGACCTTCGACAACTCCGCGTACTACCCGCTGGTGAAGGACCTGCACGTGTACTTCCGCAAGCCGGCCAAGACCGGCGTGCGGGCCGAGGCGACCCTGTCCGACGCGGAGATCGCCCGGATCGAGGCCGAGGCCGCCGCGAACGGAAAGTCCGACTTCACGCTGCGGGCCGTGGTCACCGACGCCGCCGGGGTGGTCGTCGCGGAAACCGAAGGTCTCTACCAGTTGCGCGCCCACGGCAAGTAGGGGCGTCGGCGTGGCGGCGTCCCGCTGACCGGGACTCGTCACCGGACGTTGCGAGCGGAAACACAATTTCGCTGTGATCTCGGGCACATAACGTAACGATAACTGAACGCTCGTATGAACCTTTCCGGCTGCTCGGAACGGGAAATAGCAATGTCCTCTCAGTTTGTCCCGGCAATTCGTCCGTGATCACCACGTGATTTGCAGCGAATTCTTCGCTACCGTCGCCGGAGCCCGATCGAAGACGGGCTCGAACTCGGACCGTTGAACGCCGGTAACCCTGTCCCGCGGTCCGAGGATCCCCGACCTACCTGGGGGCAGGGACGCGACCTCGATGGTCGTGCCGGTGGGCGCAGGCAGGAAACTTCTATGTCGCTCAACAGCAAGTTCAGCGCTCGTGCCCTCGGCCTCACCGCCGCGCTCGGCGCTTTCGTCCTCGTCCCGTTCGGCCTGTCCACCGCCACCGCCTCCGCGCACAACTGGGATGCTGTCGCGCAGTGCGAGAGTGGCGGCAACTGGGCCATCGAGACCGGTAACGGATTCTCCGGCGGGCTGCAGTTCACCCAGAGCACCTGGGAGGCCAACGGCGGTGTCGGCCGGCCGAGCAATGCGAGCCGGGCCGAGCAGATCCGGGTCGCCGAGAACGTGCTCGCCACCCAGGGCGCCGGCGCCTGGCCGGTCTGCGGCGCCCACCTCTGACGCCGATCGGCGCCTGCCGCGAAACGCGGTAGGCGCCGGGCTATTTCGGGGCGATTGCGTCCGCCGGGGAAACTGTCGAGTTTTCCGGTGATATCCGTGGAGCTGCGATGTTTTGCGTGACGCCGAATGCGGGTGTGCGCAGCGAGCATTCAGATATTTCGTCCCACCTTTCGAAACTGGAACACGTTTCGGTCTCGTGCCGGGAAATGCCTGCGTGTGGTGATACCCATCACTACCCTGTTGCCACCCGGCTCCCTCGGTGCTGGATCGCCGTAGATCCAGCCGAGATGCCGTGGTCAGAAAGGCATCTCGACCATGAGTTCGACCCGGACCGCAGCCCCACCGACGCTCCTCACCGGGCTGTGGCAGCGCAAGCTACCGCACTATCCCGACACCCCCGCCCGCTCCTGGTACCTGACGGTCGTCGTCATCACCTCGATCGCGCTCTACTACCAGTTGTTCGTCACCGGCGCGGTGGGCAACGAACTGATCGCCTACTTCGAGCTGTCGTTCGCCTACTTCGTCTGGATCTTCATCATCGGCGCGGCCTTCGGTGCCGTGGCCTCGGTGCTGGCCGGGGTGCTCGACCGCTGGGGGCGCGCGAACATCGTTGCCTACGGCGTGGTGATCTGCTCGCTGCTGACGCTGTTCGCGGTGCCCGCGACCACGACGAAGGAGCAGTATCTCTTCGTCTACTGTGTGGTGAGCGTCGTCGAGGGCGCGGTGCTGGTGGCCACGCCCGCGCTCATCCGGGACTTCTCGCCGCAGCTCGGCCGGGCCTCGGCGATGGGCTTCTGGACCCTCGGCCCGGTGATCGGCGCGCTGGTCACCACCGGCATCTCCACCAGGACGCTCGACGCGCACCCCGACTGGCAGTATCACTACCGGCTCTGCGGCGTGATCTGTCTCGTCATCGCGGTGTTCGCGGTGGTCGGCCTGCGTGAGCTCAGCCCACCGCTACGCGACCAGATCATGGTGTCGCTGCGCGACCGGGCGCTCGTCGAGGCGCGGGCGCGGGGGTTGGATGTGCGCAGGCTCGAGCAGGGGCAGTGGCGCCAGATGCTGCACCTGGACATCGTCGGCTCGGCGTTCGGGATCAGCCTGTTCCTGGCGTTCTTCTACACGATCGTGTCGTTCCTGACCGTCTATATGGCGACCAACTTCGGCTTCAGCCCGGCCAAGGCGAACGCGCTGGGCAACTGGTACTGGACCGCCAACGCGGTGGCGCTCGTGGTGGCCGGTGTCGCCTCGGACTATCTCAAGGTGCGCAAGCCGTTCATGATCGCCGGCGCGGTGCTCAGCATCGTCGGCATGTATCTGTTCATCGGGTACACCGACGACCCGGACACCGGTTACTACACCTTCGCCTGGGTGTTCGCCCTCATCGCGGTCGGCACGGGCATCGCCTACTCCACCTGGATGGCGAGCTTCACCGAGACGGTCGAGCAGCGCAATCCAGCGGCGACCGCGGTGGGTCTCGCGGTGTGGGGCGGGATGCTGCGCGGCGTGGTCACCGTGGTGCTGTTCGGGCTGCTCGTGGTGGTGAACGCGGCGGGGCCGCTGGTCAACCACGGTCCGCGGTTGCACGAGATACAGACGCGCTACGGTCCTCAGCTGGCCACGATCCAGCAGGTGGGACCGGAAACCCTGGCGGCACTGGGCAAAGACCCGAACGACCAGGCGGCCCAGCTGGCGGCGCTGACGAAGCTGACCGGGGCCACACCCGCCGAGATCCAGGCGGCGTTCGCGCTCGACGCCCGCTACCCGGACGAGCTCGCGACGCTGCAGGCGATCGAACCCGCCACCCAGGCCGCGCTCGCCGCGAACCCGGCCGACGCCACCGCGGGACTCGCGGCGGTGGGTCAGGTCGCCCGGAAGTTCGGTATTCCGCCGGATCAGGCGATCGCCCGGCTCACCGCGGTCCAGCAGATCCCGCCCGCCGAACTGGCCGGCGCGACCGCCGTGGGCCCGAAGCTGATCCAGGCACGGGCACAGCTGGAGACGGTCGGCACCATCCCCGCCGCCGACCAGGCGTACCTGGCCGCGCACGGGAAAGAGGTGCAGCAGGCCAAAGCCGATTCGCCGGAGCAGTGGGCCCGCTGGTGGTGGATCTGCCTGCTCGCGCAGGTCGCGTTCCTGCCGTTCGTCTTCCTGATGGCCGGGCACTGGTCGCCGAAGCGGGCCGCGGCCGCCGCCGCTGCGCACGACCGGGTGGTCCAGCGCGAGCTGGCGGAACTGACGCCGGTGCCGACGGCGCGCTAGCGGCTATTCGACGCCGAGGGTGACCTCGGTCGATTTCACCAGCACCTTGACCCGGGCGCCGTCGGTGAGTGCCAGATCGTCGACGGCGTCCCGGGTGATCGAGGAGGTGATCTCGTCGCCGCCCGCGAGGCGGACCCGGACCACGGCCATGGCCTCGCCCCGGGTGATCGAGATGACCGTGCCGTCCAGTTGGTTACGGGTGCTCAGTCGCATGCGGGCGAGCATACGCACCGCGACCGCGGTGATCCCGGATCTCGTGGCCGGTGTCTAGCGCACGATCGCGGACGGCAACGGGTGGTCCGGCGCCAAGGCGGGTAGGCCATCGATGCTGGTCGCGTTGTCGCCCGCGATGCGCTTGGCGAAGTCGTCGTCGCCGCGGCGGTCGTGCAACGCGTCCAGCACCGGGCGCTCGTCGACGAGTTCGAGATAGGGGACCGAATACCCGCACGAGTCGGCGATCCGGTCGATGCTGACCACGATGACACCGCGCAGGCCCGGATGCTGCAGCCCGAAATGCGGTCGCAGCGTGTCGAATTCGGCGGAGTCGGGCCGGACGAGCCGACCGGTGCCGAAGAGCCGCAGGATCTTCGAAGTGCGGGTGAACGAGCAGAACATGATGGTGATCCGGCCGTTGTCGCGCAGGTGCGCGATGGTCTCCGCGCCGCTGCCGTAGAGATCGAGATAGGCGAAGGTGTGCTCGTCGAGCACCGCGAAGGTATCGCGATAACCCTTGGGAGACAGGTTCACCCGGCCGCCCTCGGATGGTGCGGTAGCCACGAAGAACATCGATTGCTCGCCGATGAACTTGCGGAGTGCGTCATCGAGATGTGCGAAGACCTTCGCCATCGGGCACCTTCCCATGTCGTCCCACGATCGGACACCGATGAGCGTAACGCCGCGACACCCGGTCGCCGGGCCGCTGAGGCCCAGATCACCCCGCCGCTAGGCTCGCCAGAGCTGCGCACCCGCACGGGAGACGACGATGTTGGGCACCACGGCATTGCGGGACAGCCGGGTGATCGCCAGCACCAGTTCGGCGATATCCCCGGTGGTCAGCATCGCCGACGGCGCGAGCACGTCGCGTTTCCACGCCGTCATATCGGTGTCGACATAGCCGGGGGAGATCGCGGTCGCGCTGACGCCGTTCTCGGACTCTTCCAGCGAAACGGTTTCGCAGAGCGAGATCAACGCGGCCTTGGTCGCGCCGTACGCGGCCAAGCCCGCTTCGCCCGCGACGCCGGTGATGGAGGCGAGCGCAACGATTTTCGCGCCACGGTGCGGGTCGTCGGCGGCGCTCTTGCGGAGCAGGGGGAGCGCGGACTGGATGAGCGTCAGGGGAGCACGGAAGTTCACGTCCAGCATTCGCTCATAAGTTTTCGGCGGCATCTCGGCGACCGTGCCCGCGGTGCCGGTGCCCGCGCTGAGCACCAGCGCGTGCAGGCCGTCGAAGCGGTCCGCGTGCGCCCGCACCAGTTCCCACACCTGCGCGGGGTCGTGCATCTGCGCGACAACGGGATTCACCGCGACGCCCGTTTCCGCGTGCAGGCGGTGCGCCGTCTCGTCGAGCGTGTCCTTGTTACGCGCCGCGATGGTGAGGTGGTAACCCTCGGCGGCCAGCCGGCGCGCCACCTCGGCGCCGATGCCGCGAGAACCGCCGGTGACCAGCGCGCTGCGGGTCTCGCTCATCCGAGGGTCTCCAGGCCGATGTCGAGCAGCAGCGGCACGGCCGCGCCGATCGTGGCGAAACCGTCGCCGACGGTCTTGCCCGCGAGGAAGCGCTGATGGATGCCCTCGGCGATGACCGCCAGCTTGAAATAGCCGAGCGCGCGATAGAACGGCAGCCGATCGAGGGCGAAACCGGTTGCGGCCGCATATCGTTCGGCCACCTCGTCGCTGCTGGGGAAGCCGGGATTCGCGCTCGGGGCATGCCGGACGCCGAGCACCGGCTCACAGCGATTGTCCCAATAGACCTGCAGCAGGCCGAGATCGGCGAGCGGGTCGCCGAGCGTGGCCATCTCCCAGTCGACGACCGCGGCGATCCGGCCGGGGTCGGTGCGGTCCACGATGGTGTTGTCCAGGCGATAGTCGCCGTGCACGATGGTCTCGGCCGCCTGCTCGGGCACCGTGCGCCGCAGGGCCTCGGTGAGCCGGTCCAGGGCGTCGAGTTCCCGGGTGGCGACCCGATCCCATTGGCCGCGCCAGCGTTTCACCTGCCGGGCCAGATAGCCTGCGGGACGGCCGAATTCGTCGAGACCGACGGCGGCGTAGTCGACCGCGTGCAAGGCGGCGAGGGTATCCACGAGGGCGTTGCCCGTGGCCCGCGCCTGCTCGGTGGTGAGTGCGGCCGTCTGGTCGCCGTCCTGCAGAACCAGGCCGTCCACGAACGAGACCACCGTGAACGGGACGCCGAGCACCGCGGGGTCCTCGCACAGCGCGATGGCCTGCGCGACCGGAACATTCGTGTCGCGCAGGGCCGCGACGACGCGGTACTCGCGGGCCATATCGTGCGCGGTCGGGGTGAGCGGCCCGAGCGGCGGACGGCGCAGCACCCAGTCATGCGTGCCGTCGCTCAACCGATAGGTGAGATTCGACTTGCCGCCCTGCAACAGGGTCGCGGTCAGCGGGCCCGCGGTGTCCGGGACGTGCTTCTCGAAATATTGTTGCAGCGCAGCAAGATCCAGACCAGCGGGCGTCATCCGAGCCGCTCGATGATCGTGGCGTTGGCCAGCCCGCCCGCCTCGCACATGGTCTGCAGACCGAAGCGGCCGCCGGTCTGTTCGAGATGATTCACCAGGGTGGCCAGGATGCGGGTGCCCGACGCGCCGAGCGGGTGACCGAGGGCGATCGCGCCGCCGCGCGGGTTCAGTTTGGCGGGGTCCGCGCCGAGTTCGTGCTGCCACACCAGCGGTACCGGGGCGAACGCCTCGTTCACCTCGTAGGCGTCGATCTCGTCGATGCTCAGCCCCGCCCGCGACAGCGCCTTGCGGGTGGCGGGCACGACCGCGGTGAGCATCAGCAGCGGATCGTCGCCGACCACGGCGAAGGAGTGGAAGCGGGCGCGGGGGCGCAGGCCCAGCTTGGTCGCCGCCGCCTCGCTCATGATCAACGCGGCCGAGGCGCCGTCGGTCAGCGGCGACGAGTTGCCCGGCGTGATGGACCATTCGATCTCCGGGAAGCGCCGGGTGAACTGGTCGTCCACGAACGCGGGCCGCAGTGCGGCCAGACCCGCGGCGGTGGTGCTGGGGCGGATCGTCTCGTCCGCGGTCAACGTGCCCGCCGCGAGCAGTTCGTGGTCGAAACCGCCCGCGGCGGCCGTCTCGGCGGCCAGCCGGTGCGAGCGCGCGGCGAACTCGTCCAGCGCGGCCCGGTCGAACTTCCAGCGCGCGCTGATCACCTCGGCCGCGATCCCTTGCTGCACAAGGCCTTCGGGGTAGCGGTGGGCCAGCGGGCCCTGGTTCGGATCCTTGCCCTGTGCGTTGGAGAACATCGGTGCGCGGCTCATCGACTCCACACCGCAGGCGATGGCGATGTCGTACGCCCCCGAGATCACCCCCTGCGCCGCGAAGTGCGCCGCCTGCTGACTCGACCCGCACTGCCGATCCACCGTCGTGGCGGGCACCGACTCCGGGAAGCCCGCGGCGAGCGCCGCCGTCCGGCTGATGTTGAACGCCTGCTCGCCGCTCTGCGTCACGCACCCGCCGACCACGTCGTCGATCAGCGCCGGGTCCAGGTCGTTGCGCGCCACCAGCTCGCGCAACACCCCCGCCAGCAAGGTCGCCGGATGCACGTCGGCGAGCCCACCCCCGGCCTTGCCCTTGCCCGACGGCGTGCGCACCACATCAACGATTACGGCGGACCCCATAGCCCTCTCCGATCAACTTAAGTTACCTGCGATTCTCGTCTAAGTTAACACGGATTCGCACGGTTGCCGCCGTCGATGCCCTGCTCGTCCCGAAGTCTCGACGTCAGAGGTCGAAGACTGCCGCCAGCGATTCGGCGACCACGGCGCGCTCGATCCAGCTCTCCAGCTGTTCGGTGTCGGTGCAGGCCATGATGCGGGTGTGGAGGTCGTCGGGGACGGGGAAGCGGCGCACGGCGAGAATTCGCAGCAGCGATTTCGCCTCGCCTTCGGCGCGCCCCTGATCCAGCAGGCCGTCCATGAATTCGTCGCGGTAGATGGAGCTGGCCATGAGTTCCTCCAGGGCTTTGGTGGCCGCGTCCGAGGCGGCATGCCGGACAAAACGAGTGTAGGTGTTCCGGGTCTCCCGATCGAGGTCGGCGAGGTTGTCGAGAACCATGCGCCGGGTGGCGTCATCGTCCAGATCGAGGGCGTGGGTGAGGGTGGCCAGGACGGTGAGTTCGGGTGTGGCGGTACGGAAGGCGGAGCTGTTCGGGTCGGGGGTGTTGTGCGGGCCGATGACGATGGGGGTCAGATCGAAACCGGGGTGCCCGGTGCGCACGGTGTGGCGGCAGGCGCGTGCGGTGGCGGGGCTGTCCGCGATGACGACCAGGACGGCATCGCATTTGTGCTGGGCCTGGGCGACGGCGACGTACGCGGGCCACGCTCTGCGCTTGCGGCGTTTCGGTGGCGCGGACTGGGATTCGGTGATGACCGCGAGTTTGCCGTGCGCGCCTTCGAGCAGGGTGACGGCGTCGGCGAGGTACTCGGGTGGTTCGCAGGTGCTGAGGTTGCTGTCGGTGATGGTGGCGTGGGTGTCGGCGGCGAGTGGAATGCCGGTACCCGCCAGGAGCGCGGCGGCCAGCAGGGGGTTGTGACGCAGCAACTCGAGTGGGGCTTCGTGGCGGAGGCTCGGCATGGCACGCAGCGTGCCAGCCGGTACCGACAAGTTTTGGCGCTCAAGCCTTTTCGGGTGTGCGACACGCCGTGGACATTGCGCACCGATTATGCGCTCGGCTCGGCGGAGCGCCTGCTCGGACCTTCGTTGTACCGCGATTCAGGACGGATAGGTGTGTGTTTCGGTGGCTTTTACCGCGGCCCAGAGCCGGGTGCCTGGTTGCAGGCGCAGGTCGGCGACGGTGGCGGGGGTGACGTCGGCGAGGACGGGTGGGGCGCCGTCGAGGCGGACCCGGATGGTGTGCGCGTGCTGTTCCAGGCCGGCGATGGTGACGGGCCAGGTGTTGCGCTGGCTGCCGGCGGGTTGTTCGGGGTGCAGGCTGACGGCGGTGGGCGGGAAGGCCACGTGCACCGGGCCGGTGCCGGGTTCGGCGACGGTGAGGCTGCCGCCCGCGTCGAGTTGGACCGTGGTGCCCTCGGCTCGGCCGCGATACAGGTTGAGGCCCACCAGGTTTGCCACGTAGTCGGAGCGCGGCCGCCGGGCGACCTCGCTCGGCGCACCCTCCTGTACGACCCGGCCGTGCTCGAGGATGATCAGCCGGTCGGCCAGCACCATGGCGTCGAGCGGGTCGTGCGTGACGAGCACGGTGTGGCCCGGGTAGTCGGCGAGGTGATGGGCCAGGTCGGCGCGCACACGCAGCCGGGTGCTCGCGTCGAGCGCGGCCAGCGGCTCGTCCAGGAGCAGCAGCGCGGGTTCGGTGGCCAGCGCCCGCGCCAGCGCGACGCGCTGCGCCTGCCCGCCGGACAGCGCACGCGGTTTCGCGTGCGCCTGCTCGGCGAGCCCGACCCGGTCCAGCCACTGTGCGGCCCGTTCCCGGGCTGCCGCGCGCCGGCTGCCGCGCGCCCGCAACCCGAACGCGACGTTGTCCACGGCGCTGAGGTGGCCGAACAGCAGATAGTCCTGGAACACCACGCCGACCTCGCGGCGTTCGGCGGGCACGAACACCTTCGGCGGTGCGTCCCAGACGTTCTCGCCGACCCGCAGCGCACCGGCGGTCAGCGGCGTCAGCCCCGCCAGCGCCCGCAGTGCGGTGGTCTTGCCCGCGCCGTTGGGTCCGAGCAGGGCGACGACTTCACCGGGCGCCACGGACAACCGCAGGTCCAGCTCGAATTGTCCGCGGGTGACCCGCAGTTCGGCGTCCAGGCTCATACCGCGCCTCGAATCCACCGCTCGCGCAAGGCGACCAGCACCGCCACCGACACGGTGAGCAGCACCAGGCTGAGCACGATCGCGTCCTCTGGGTCGGATTCCAGGGCGAGATAGACCGCGAGCGGCATGGTGGTGGTCTTGCCGGGGAAGTTTCCTGCGAAGGTGATCGTGGCCCCGAATTCGCCGAGCGCCCGCGCCCAGCACAGCACCCCGCCCGCGACGACGCCGGGCAGCACCGAGGGCAGCGTGACCCGCCGGAAGGTCAGCCAGCGCGAGGCCCCCAGGGTGGCCGCCGCCTCCTCGAAACGGGGATCCGCCGCCCGCAGCGCGCCTTCCACCGAGATCACCAGGAACGGCATCGCGACGAAGGCTTCCGCGACGATCACCCCGGCGGTCGTGAAAGGTAGTGAGACGCCGAACCATTCGTACAGATACCGCCCGATCAGCCCGCGCCTGCCCAGCACGAGCAGCAGCGCGACGCCGCCGACCACCGGCGGCAGCACCAGCGGCACCGTCACCAGGGCGCGGAGCACCCCGCGTCCCGGCAGGTCGCCGCGCGCGAGCAGCCACGCCAGCGGTACGCCGAACACCAGGCAGAGCACCGTCGCCAGGCTCGCGCACACCAGCGAAAGTTGCAGGGCCTGACCGACTTCGGCGTTGAAGAGGCGATCCGGCAGGCCACGCCACGGCGTCCGCCACAGCAGGCCGAGCAGCGGCACCAGCAAGAAGGCCAGCGCGCACAGTGCGGGCAGCAGCAGGACGAGCGGTCGCCGCCCCGTGGCCGTCCGCCGCGCCGTCCGGGTCACGGGTTGTCGAATCCCGCCTCGGTGAACACGGCGCGGGCCTGCGGCGACTGCACGAACTCGACGAACGCGGCGGCCGCGGCCGCGTTGGGGGCATGCGCGAGCGGTGCGACCGGATAGTCGTTGATCGCTTTGCCCGACTCCGCGAAGTCGATGCCTGCCACCTGGTCGCCCGCCGCCCGCACATCGGTCCGGTAGACCAGCGCCGCATCGACCTCACCCAGCTTGACCTTGGTCAGCACCGCTTTCACGTCGGCTTCGCGGGTGTCGGGCTGCGGGGTGACGCCCGCGGCTTCGAAGACTGTTTTGGCGGCGGCGCCGCACGGCACCTGTTCGGCGCAGAGCGCGAGCTTCGGTTCGGTCTTGCCGAAGTCGGCCAGGCCGGTGATATGGCCGGGATTGCCCTTGGGAACCGCGATCTCGAGCCGGTTGCGTACGAAGGTGACCGGCGCGACGGTCACCTCTCCTTTGTCCTTGACCTGCTGCATGTTCTTCGGCGCGGCCGAGGCGAAGACGTCGGCGGGCGCACCCTGGTTGATCTGCTCGGCCAGCGCCGAACTGGCGCCGAAGCTGTAGACCACCTTGACGCCGGGGTGTGCGGCCTCGAACTGCTTGCCGAGTGCGGTGAAGGTCTCGGTCAGCGAGGCCGCGGCGAACACCGTGACGGTGCCGCCGATCCCGCTCCCGTCCGCGGGCGCGGCCTTGTCGTCCGAGCCGCAGCCGGCCAGGCTCAACGCGATGACGCCCGCCACGGCGGCGCTGCTCAGCGAACGAATCATTCTGGACCTCATCAACTTTCCGGGATCTCCACTACGACGTGCGTCGATTTGACCGAGGCCACCGCGACGCTGCCGACCTCGAGCCCGAGCTCGTCGACGGATTCGCGGCTCAGCAGCGAGACCAGCCGGAACGGACCCGCCTGCATTTCGACCTGCGCCATCACGGTGTCCTTGACCACCCGGGTCACGATGCCGCGCAGGCGGTTGCGCGCGGAGGCGGCGACGGTGACACCCGGTTCCGGCGTCTCGGCGGTGGCCTGGAGGAACTCGGCCAGCTCCCGGCCGCGGACGCCCTTGCGCCCGTTGCCGAGCTGAATCGCGGTCAGCTTGCCCTGATCGATCCACCGGCGCACGGTGTCGTCGCTGACACCCGCCAGCACCGCCACCTCGCTGATCCGCAAATTCGACACAGAGGGCAGTATATTTCCGCATCTGCGGAAATCAAGGATCAGTTGCCGCAGCGGCGGGACGCGACCGATATCTCCGGAATGGGCCTGCTGTGGCCACTGTGACGAGAACCGCGGTGAACTCCCTCACAGCGGCCGCATGGCCATTGCCCGCCAGGTGTGCCGAAACCGCCGTCCGGGCATGCCTTTTCATGGGATGACCGCGTGCGTGCCGGACGGTCCAGCACCGCTCGAGCAGCGCGTACGCCACCGTCGATCACTACATTGAAGGGGATTTCGCAGTCCCATCTGATGGAGGAATTTCGGTGCCGCTTATCGATCTGGGTTCGTCCGCGTTGAATCTGGCGAACGTAGTCACGTCCATTGCCGCCAACATCACCTACCTGCTGCAGGCCTGGCACGTCATCTAGGCGAGGTGCTGTCCCGGCGGCGTCGCGGCGTTCGCGTCGGCCGCCGGGAACAGGCGATGGATCAGCGCCGCCGCGGCGAGCAGTCGCGATCCGTCGGGGTCGCCGGGATCGATGCCGGTGAGGTCGGCGACGCGGCGCAGGCGGTAACTGAAGGTATTGGGGTGGATGTGGATGCCCGCCGCCGCGGTCTTGCGGTCGGTGCCGTGCCGCAGATGCGCGTCGAGGGCTTCGATGAGGTGGGGACTGTCCAGGATCGGCGTGATCCGCTCGGCCAATCGATCCCGGGCCGGGCCGGGGCGGGTGAGTTGATATTCCAGTAGCAGATCATCGAGGCGATAGCAGCCGGCCGGTCGCCCGAGCAGGCGGGCCAATTCGGCGAGTTCGGTGGCTTCGCGCGCGATCTGCGGTACCGATTCCCTGGCGACGCAACGATATTCGGTGACGAACACCGCGACGCCGAAGTGCCCGGCGAGTTCTGCCGCGAGCTGTTCGTAGGGCTGTTCGGCGGGATCGTGCTCGGTGCCGGTGGGTAACAGGGCGATGCCGGTCGAGCCGTCGAAGGTGGCCAGTGCCGTGGTGCCCGCGAGCGCGTCCAGGGTGCGCTGCAGAATTCTGATCCGCCGCCTGCTGATGAGCCCGGCGACCGCGCCGGGGTGTTCTTCGTGGCGGATGTGGATGGCCAGCACCGTGTATCGCTCCGCGAGCGCGGTATCGGCGCGCGCGGCTAGTTCTTCGGCGGGTAGCCCGCCGAGCAGTGCCGCGCACAGGGCGCGGCGAGCCTCGCGCTCGGTGTGATAGATGGATTGTTCGACCTCGGCGTAGGTCTCGACGACGGTGATGTTGATGTGCATCAGCAGTTCGAGCAGCCTGCTGCCGACGACGACCAACTCGGCCAGTTCGGCGGCGCCCGCCATGGCCGCCGCCTCGTGCAGCACCGACTGGGCGGAGCCGTGCATCGCTTCGATCAACAGCGACAACGGAATACGGTCTTCCGCGTGCCGCTGGGCGACCGGCGCGACGAACGCCGCCACCTCGGCTCTGGTGAACTCCCGCTGTTCGCCGATGGCCTGCAGGACGGCTCGGCCGCACGCGTAGATCGCGGGCAGCACCTCGGCGGTGAAATGTCCTTCCGGCAGATCCGCCGTGGGCGCGGTGGTGCCGAGTCCGGCGGCCAGCATGCGCTCGGAGATCTGCGGCCAGCGAGTGAGCAGCCGGGTCACCAGCGGGGCGCGATCGGTCGGCGGCGAAAGGATGGCGGACATGTGCCGATTGTTTCCAACGACAGGTTTGTGCGGCAAGACAACCGGCACATCGGGCGAAACTTTGGTGCGCGCAACAATTTCGCCGTCCGATTGTTCTCGCCGGCGTGCAGTGACATCGCGGCGGCCACCGCCATAGATTCGATCACGTCTCCGATATGACCCGCATCACAGTGGTGTCGCCGATTCGCGTACGGAGCGCGAAATCGTTTGATGGGAATGTGAATTGACATGCTTGCAATGACGCACAGCGCCCTGCGCGCCCTGTTCGGCGCCGCCCTCACCGCGGGTTTGACCGTCGCCACGCTGCTCGGTTCCGGTGCGGCGAGCGGTGATCCGGGCGGTGACCCGGCCGGATCGGCTCTCGTGGCGGCGATCGACGCCGGGCTGGCACCGGCGGCGGACGGCAGGCAGCCGCGAGCCGTCCTGGACACCGGAAGCAGCGCAGGGCTCAGTCACGCGTCGGACGTGTTCGGCGAGGGGCCGGAAATGTCCTCCTACCTAAGCGCTTTCGCCTACGGGTTGACTCATCCGGATGCCGCACCGCCGGGCGCGAACCGCTGGGATTGTCAGCCGAGCGCCGCACACCCGCGGCCGGTGGTGCTGCTGCACGGCACCTGGCTCAATGCCTACGACAGCTTCGCCTACCTCGCGCCGCGCCTGGCCCGCGCCGGATATTGCGTGTTCGCCTTCAATTTCGGTCGCTCCGGCCTGCTGGCGGGTGGTGGTCTCGGGCCGGTGCTGCCCGGTCGGTACGGAGTCGGCCGGATGGAGGATTCCGCGCGGCAGCTGAGCCGATTCGTCGACCGGGTGCAGGCGGCCACGGGCGCGGAAACGGTGGACATCGTCGCGCATTCGCAGGGCGGCACGGTGGCCGACCAATACCTCAAGTTCGAGGGCGGTGCGCCGAAGGTGCGCAAGCTGGTCAGTTTCGGCGCCACCCACCACGGCACCTCGCTGCTCGGCCTCGCCACGCTGGGCCGGATGATCAACAACCTCGGCGTGGACATCCTCGGCTTCTACGAGCCCCTGGTCGGCTTCGCCAACATCCAACAGGCCGTGGGTTCTCCGTTCTATGCCACGTTGAACGCCATGGGCGACACCGTTCCCGGCGTCGAATACACCTCGGTCGGTTCGCGTTTCGACCAGGTGATGAATCCGTACGACTGGACCTTCCTGCGGGCGGGCGTCGACGCCACGGTGCACAACATCACGTTGCAGGACGGCTGCGAGCAGGACATGTCCGATCACCTCACGCTCATGTACTCCCCGCGCGCGGCCTCGATCGTGCTACGCGCGCTCGATCCGGTCGCCTCGCCGAATCTCGAATGCACCTTCAATCCTTGGCTGATCGGCGGCGGGGGCAGTTTCTGACCGCGCTGTCACTACCCGCGGCGGAGAAAAGCGGGCAGCGCGAATTGTTTTCCGCACCAATTCATTTCCGCGTCGCGCCGTGGTTGGGTTGGCCGCAGGACAGGGCGCGGCACCGATGGCGCGACGAGCCGATCGAGAGGAAGCAGAGCCCATGAGTGCCGATCCCGTGCGCGGCCTGACCGGTCCGGTCGTCGCGTCGCGCACCGACTTTCCGCTGCTGCCCGAGGTCGATCCGTTCTACGCGCCGCCGCCGGCACTGGATCCGCTGCCGCCCGGTGCGGTGGTGCGCGCCAGGGCGGTCGAACTCGCGCTGTTCGGCCTTGTCCGGCAGCGTATTCCGGCCTGGCAGCTGCTCTATCGGACCTGCGATCTGCACGGCGTCCCCGAGGTGGCGGTCACCACAGTGCTGTTGCCTTGGGGCGCCGACCCGGCCGCGGCGCGGCCGCTGGTGTCGTTCCAGTGCGCGATCGACGCCGTCGCCTCGAAATGCCTGCCCTCCTACGCGTTGCGGCGCGGGGCCCGCGCGGCCGGCTCGATCCCGCAATTGGAGTTGCCGCTCATCGCCGCCGCGCTGACCCGCGGCTGGGCCGTGTCGGTGCCCGATCACGGCGGCACGGCGGGCCGCTTCGGGGTGGCGCGCGAGCCCGGATACCGTGCGCTCGACGGCATTCGAGCCGCGCTGGCTTTCGCGCCGCTCGGCCTGACGTCGAGCACGCCCATCGCGCTGTGGGGGTATTCGGGCGGTGGCCTGGCCACGGCGTGGGCCGCTGAATCGGCGGCGGAGTACGCGCCGGAGCTGACGCTGGTGGGTGCGGTGGCGGCCTCGCCGGTCGGCGACCCGGCCAAGGCCTTCGTGCGGCTCAACGGCGGACTGTTCGCCGGCTTCGCCGCGGTCTTCACCGCGGGACTGCGGCGCGCCTACCCGGAACTCGATCGTCTGCTGCGTGCCCAGCTGGACGCGCGGTACCTGGCCTGGCTCGCGGCGACCGAGACCACCGCGACGTTCCCGCTGCTGTACCGCTTCGCCCGCCGCGATATCGGCAAGCACTGCCGCGGTGGTCTCGCGACGCTGCTGGCCGCACCGGCGCTGCGCGCGGTGCTCGCCGACATCGAACCCGGCGCGCGGGCGCCCGCCATGCCGCTGCTCGTGGTGCAGGGCGTGTACGACGAGGTCATCGCCGTCGCCGAGGTCGACGCGCTGGTCGCCCGCTACACCGCGGCCGGTGCGCACGTCCGGTACCTGCGCGACAGGCTGAGCACCCATCTGCTGCTGCAGTTCTCGGCTGTGCCGGTCATGCTCGACTGGCTCGGCGACCGGCTCGCGCGGCGCGCGGTGCCCGCGGCGGGCACCGAGACCTCCTGGTCGTTGGTGTTGTCGCGGCGGGCGCTCACCGGGCACCTGGATTTCGCCCGCTTGCTCGGGCGCATGCTGTTCGCGCGGCCGATCCGGGCGGCCCGCGAATAGGAGCCGGTCGGTTCGTTCGGAATCAGTACCTGCTTCCGGTTTGCTTTTATCCCCTAATTCCGTTGTCCAAGAGCTGAATACGGTTGTTGCGCCGGTGGCCGATTGTTATGGTGGCAGCCAAGCCGTGGGAGGCGATGCTTGGTGTTTGTGGGGCGCACCGATTTACTCGAATTGATCGACCGATTGGTCGAGGTATCCGCCGGTGAGGTGGCGGCACCGCCGAAACCTGTGCTGGTGCTGGAGGGATGTGGCGGTTCCGGCCGTAGCGCCGTGTTGGGCAAGGCGCTGGCCAAATGGCAGGGGCATACGCCCTCGGTGCTGGTCCGGCCGCTGGAGCAACCGTTCGATCTGAACAATCCGGTGCGCACCGTGCTGGCCGCCGTCATGCTCGGCCTCAGCGTCGACATTCCCGGCTACGCGGTCGCGTTCCCCCGGTTGGTGATCGCGCAGATCGTCATCGCCGAGAACTTCGGCGAGCTGCCCCCGGACGAGCAGTTGACCCGGCTGCGGTTGCTGCTCAACCGGTATCAACGCCGTGCCGCACTGGTCGGCTTCGTCCAGAACATGATCAACCTGGCCGGTTCGCTGGCCGCCAATATCAAGGTGCCCGGCGTCGACGTGATCGCGCCCGCCGTGGCCAATACGGTCTCCGACGCGGTGGTGGGCCGGTTGCTGGGCGGCCGGCTGCTCGGCCGGGTCACCTGGGGACCGAAGGCCGCGTGGTTCGGTCATCAGGATCTGGACCTGCGGCTCGACGCCGAGCGCGCGCTGATCGGGCTGAGCAACAACGCCAGAAGCCTCGATCCTCGGGTCCGCCGCGACGTGGACGACGTGCTGGTCGGCGCGTTGCTCGCCGACCTGCGGCTCAGCGTTGCCAAGGTCAAGCGGCGCACCTCGAACGTCTTCGTGCTGATCGACGACGCCGACGCGCAGGCCGCCACCCCGTTTCTCAGTTCTGTGCTGCGCGTGCGGCGTTCGATCGCCGCCACCGGCGCCGAGCTGCCGGACCCGCTGACGATCGTGGCCGCGAGCTCCGGTGTCCTGGTCGACGAACTGGCCGGCCTGGTGCCCGCCCCCGCGGTGTGGTCGGAGCCGCTCGACGCGGCGTCCCAGGTGCTGGTCGGGCCGCGCTGGGCGCGGGTGCGGTTGCCCGAGCTGAGCGAGCACGATGTCCGGCTGATGGCCAAGGACGTCGACCTGTACCAGTCGGAGAACATCGGCCACACGGTCTACCGGCTCACCCGAGGTCACCCCGCGGCGACGGCGCTCGTACTGCGGCTGATCAAGGAGGAGCCGCAGCACCTGACGAATCTCGACGGCCTGTTGCGCAGTCCGGGCCCGGAGCCCGGCGTCACCGTCGAGCAGTACCTGCTGCGGATCTTCGGCCGTGGCCTGAGCGTGCGCAAACTGGTCCGTCGCGAGCTGGCCGCCGCGTTGATCACGGTTTCGGCCGCGCGGCACAAAGCGGAGGCGCTCACCCTGGTCGGTCTGCTGCCGCCCGGCGTCGAGCACGATTCCATCCTGTTCAAGTCCCGCTCGTTGTGGACGGCCACGACACCGGGCGGCCCGGAGCGGCTCCCGCCGCTGCTGCGCCTGCTCGGGCTCCGTGCGCTGGTGGCCCGCACCCGCCCGGAAGAGGGCCCCGGTGTCGAACGCGTACTCGGCACGCTGCTCGAGCACGTCGCCGCCGGGGATCGAGGGGGCCGGCTGGCGCACGCCCGCCTGCTGAACGGCCGCGGGGCGGTGGTGGACGAACTCACCACGCTGCTGCCGGAGCTGTCCGCGCCGGAGTGGCTGACGTTGTTCGACGCCGTCGTCGAACTGCCCGATCCGGTACGACGGGACGGGCCGCTCGTGGACAGCTCCGCCCGCGCCCGCACCCCGGGCGCGCATATCGGGGTCCTGATCGCGCTGGTGCCCGCGTTCGAGTCCGATATCGGCACCCCGCTGGAGCTGAAGGCGGAGCTGTGCCGCCGAATCGCGCACAGCTACGAGCAATTGGCCGAGCACGTTCCGGCGGACGGCCCGTTCCTGTTGCGCGCCAATCGCTATCGCAGGCTCGCCGACCAATTCGAATGACCTGCGCGGCAGAAGGAGACCTTTCGTGGCATCGCGATATCGGCTAGGCATCTTTCCGAGACCGGAGCGGCCGTTTCCGCGCCCGTGGACGGACTGGGTGCGACTGGGGCTCGTCGCCGCGCTGCTCGTGCTCTGCGGTGCCGGGTTCGCCTTCCGGGTAGGGTTGCAGCACGCGTTCACCTGCAACGCGGGCTGGACGCCGGACGGCGCGGCCTGGCAGGCGGGCCGGCACTGCGTCGGATTGTCCGAGGGCCCTTACGCTTTCGAGCTCGATGCGTTCGCGCCGGTGCTGGCGGTGATCGATCGGCAGAATCGCGCCGCGGACAAGGAGTGCCCGGGTACCCCGGCGACCGTCGGGGTGCTGCTCACGATGACCGACGAGCTGGCGGGCAGCAGGGCGGTCCACGAGTTGGAGGGTATGGCGGCCGGGCAGCGCCGGGCCAACGGCACCGGTTGCCTGCACCCCATGCGACTGGTCGTGGGTCAGCTCGGCGACTACGCCGGCGACGGCGACCCGCTCGCGGTCGCGCGTGCCCTCGCGGACCGGTCCGACGTGGTCGCCGTGGCGGGCATCGGCCTCAGCGACCAGACCACCGCCGAGGTCGCGGATGTGCTTGCCGCGGCGAAGATCCCGATGGTCTCCGACGTGGTGACCGCCGAGGGTTTCGATCAGGACGGTTCGCGCGCCGACAATCCCGAGTTCGACAGCTGCGATCGGGACATCACCTATCCGCGCGGCATCGCGCGGGACTACTTCTATCGCGTGGCGTTCCGGGTCGCCGTGCAGGTGCAGGCGCTCGGTGCGGTCTCGCCGGTCCGGCCGGACTTCATCATGGTGCCGATCGGCGGTTCGGACCCGTACACCTGCACCACCCTGCCGTTCTTCCAGCGCCAGTACGGCGGCAATGTGCTGGAGGTCAAGTTCGACACCAGCGAACCGAGCACCGTGCCGCAGACCGCCAAGCGGGTCTGCTCGACCCCGAAGGATGTGACGATCGCCTACATCGCCCGTGGTCGCGATCTGGGCAGGCTGCTGTACAGCCTCGACGAGGCCTACACGAACGGCCAGTGCGCCGCGACCTCGGTGACGGTGCTCAGCACCTCGGACGGCAACCGGCTGCGCACCGAGGAGGCCGACCGGTCGCTCGAGGATCTGCGCACCAAGGCCCTGTCCTCGCCCAGTTTCGCCGACGGCCGGGTGCGGCTGCTGTTCACCCTGGTGGCGGGCGCGGACGCGCCGCAACCGGACAACCCCAACTGGGCCGTGTTCGAACAGCACTTCCGGGACGCGGGTTTCGATCCCGAGCACATCGGCGACGGCTGGGCGGTCAACGCCTACGACGCGGTGACCACCATCGACACCGCGCTGCGCGAACTGCCCGCCACCATGCCGGTGCAGCGCAGCCAGGTGAACGCGACGATCAGCGGGTTCTCCGCGCCGGATACCGCGGTGCCCGGTGCGGGCGGCCCGGTCGTCTTCGACAACAGCGGCAATCGCAGCGGTCCCGGGCCGCGGGTCGTGCGGCTGTGCCCGGTGGCGCGGTCGGTGGATCGACCGCCGTTCGTCCCCACGCTCGAGGTGCTGCCCGGCGTCTCGATCCCGTCCTGCGTCCGCTGACGTCGTGCTCGGTTTCACCGGCACCGTACTCAGGCCGCGAAGCGCGCGGCAGGTTTGTGTGTCCGATCACGAAACTGCCGAGTTTGCTCTAGCGTGAGCACGGTTGGTGCCGAGAGGGGCTGTTGATGCGTAGTGGGATGTTGAGTCTGACGCAGTTGCGGGAGCAGGTCGAGGCCGGGCGCATCGATACGGTGCTGGTCGCGATGACCGACATGCAGGGTCGGTTACAGGGAAAACGTTGTGCGGCAAGGTATTTCCTGGACGAGGTGGTGGAGCACGCGACCGAGGCGTGCAACTACCTGCTCGCCGTCGACGTGGACATGACGACGGTGGCGGGGTACGCGATGTCGTCCTGGGACACCGGATACGGGGATTTCGTGCTGCGGCCGGACCTGAACACCTTGCGGCTGGTGCCGTGGTGGCCGGGTACCGCGCTGGTGCTGTGCGACGTCGAGCAGGTGGAGCCCGCCGGTAAGCCGGTGACCGTCTCGCCGCGACAGGTGTTGCGCGCTCAGCTCGCTCGCCTGGCTGAGCACGGACTGCGCGCGTTCGTCGGCACCGAACTCGAATTCCTGGTGTTCGACGACAGTTACGAGGCCGCGTGGTCGGCCGGCTATCGGGAGCTGCGCCCGGCCAACCAGTACAACGTCGACTATTCGATGCTCGGCACCGCCCGGCTGGAGCCGCTGCTGCGGCGTATCCGCACCGAAATGGACGGCGCGGGAATGTATTGCGAGTCGGCCAAGGGGGAGTGCAACCCGGGCCAGCACGAGATCACCTTCCGCTACGACGACGCGCTGACCACCTGCGACAACCACAGCATCTACAAGACCGGCGCGAAGGAGATCGCGGCCCAGGAGGGGCGCAGTCTCACCTTCATGGCCAAATACAATGAGCGCGAAGGCAACTCGTGCCATATCCATATCAGCCTGCGTGGTGAGTCCGATGCGGCCGTGCTGGCGGGCGACGAACCCGGCGGCTGGTCGCCGCTGATGCGCCACTTCGTCGCGGGCCAGCTGGACTGCCTGCGCGAGTTCACCTACCTGCTCGCGCCGAACATCAACTCCTACAAGCGATTCGTCTCGGGCAGCTTCGCGCCGACCGCGGTCGCCTGGGGGCGCGACAACCGGACCTGCGCGTTGCGGGTGGTGGGGCACGGGCCGTCACTGCGGCTGGAGAACCGGGTGCCCGGCGGCGACGTGAACCCCTACCTCGCCGTGGCCGCCGCCATCGCGGCCGGACTGCACGGTATCGAGCATCGGCTGCCGCTGGAGCCGGAGTTCCAGGGCAACGCCTATCGCTCGGAGCGCCCGCGCGTGCCGCGCACGCTACGCGAGGCGGCGCAGCTGTTCGGGGACAGCAAGGTGGCGCGGACCGCGTTCGGTGATGATGTAGTGGAGCACTACCGCAACGCGGCGCAGGTCGAGTTGGACGCCTTCGACGCCGCCGTCACCGACTGGGAGCGAATTCGTGGCTTCGAACGACTCTGACACCGCGCCGGCCGTGGCCGCACCCGGGGTGCGGCCACGGCCGGTGATCGGGCTGCCGACCTATGTCGAGCGCGCCCGATTCGGTTCCTGGGACGTCGACAGCGCGGTGTTGCAGTACAGCTATGTGCAGATGGTCGTCGAGGCGGGCGGCATTCCGGTGCTGCTGCCGCCCGGCGGGGTGGCCCGCGCGGAACTGGTGGCGCGACTGGACGGGTTGGTGCTCACCGGCGGCGCCGACGTGACTCCGGACCGCTACGGCGCGCAGCCGCATCCGGATACCTACACCAGGCCGGACCGCGACGAGTCGGAGTTCGGGTTGTTCGCGCTGGTGCGCGCGGCCGAACTGCCGGTCCTCGCGGTGTGCCGGGGCATGCAGGTGGTGAACGTCGCGCTGGGCGGCACGCTGGTGCAACATCTGCCCGAGGTGGTCGGGCACGCCGAGCATTCGGGCACGACCGGCGGATTCACCGTCACCGACGTAGTGCCGGTGGCGGGCAGCCGGGTCGCCGCGATCGCCGGGGCGCACGTGAAGGCCAACTGTCACCATCATCAAGCGATCGACCGGCTGGCGCCGGGCCTGGTGATCAGCGCGCACGCGTCCGACGGCACCATCGAGGCGGTGGAGACGCCGGACGGCCCGTTTCTGGTCGGCGTGCAATGGCATCCGGAGGTGGATGCGGTCGACCGCAGGCTGATCGGGGCACTGGTCGCCGCGGCCGAAGACTATCGAAGGGAGCGGAACTCGTGACGACAGCGCAGGTGGTCAACCCGGCGACCGAACAGGTGGTGACGACGGTCGAACTGGTCGGCGCGGCCGAGACCGACGCCGCGATCGACCGGGCCCGGCGCGCCGCGGTCTCCTGGCGCGAGGTGGCCCCCGGCGACCGGGCCCGGCTGCTGCGCCGCTTCGCCGAGGCCGTGGACGCGAACCTGGAGCAACTCGCGCAACTGGAGGTCGCCAACTCCGGGCACACCATCGGCAACGCGCGCTGGGAGGCGGGCAACGTCCGCGACGTGCTGCACTATGCGGCCGGCATTCCGGAAAGGCTGCTCGGCCAGCAGATTCCGGTGGCGGGCGGGGTCGACATCACCTTCCATGAACCGCTCGGCGTGGTCGGGGTGATCGTGCCGTGGAACTTTCCGATGCCGATCGCGGGCTGGGGTTTCGCGCCCGCGCTGGCGGCCGGTAACACGGTCGTGCTCAAGCCGGCCGAACTCACGCCGCTGACCGCGATTCGGCTGGGGGAGCTGGCCCTCGAAGCCGGCCTGCCCGCGGATGTTTTCCAGGTGCTGCCCGGTAAAGGCTCGATCGTGGGGCAGCGGTTCGTCACCCACCCCGCGGTGCGCAAGGTGGTGTTCACCGGCTCGACCGAGGTCGGCACCCAGATCATGGCCGGCTGCGCGCAGCAGGTGAAGCGGGTGACGCTCGAATTGGGCGGCAAGAGCGCGAATATCGTGTTCGCCGACGCGGATCTGGACCGGGCGGCCGCCACCGCACCGTACGGCGTGTTCGACAACGCGGGCCAGGACTGCTGCGCCCGCTCCCGGATTCTGGTGCAGCGCACCGTCTTCGATCGATTCCTCGAGCTACTGGAACCCGCCGTGCGCGGCGTGGTGGTCGGCGACCCGGCGGCGGAAGCCACCGAGATGGGACCGCTGATCTCGGCCGCGCACCGCGAGCGGGTGGCCGGGTTCGTCGAGCCGTCGACCAAGGTGGCGTTCACCGGCACGCAACCCGACGGCCCCGGATTCTGGTATCCGCCAACGGTGGTGCTGCCGGACTCGCCCACCGACCGGGTGCTCACCGAGGAGGTGTTCGGCCCGGTGGTAGCGGTGGTGCCGTTCGAGGACGAGGCCGATGCCATCCGGATCGCCAACGACACCGAGTACGGGCTGTCCGGCTCCATCTGGACCAACGACGTCGGCCGGGCGCTGCGGGTCTCCCGCGGGGTCGAGGCGGGCAACCTGTCGGTGAATTCGCATTCCTCCGTGCGGTATTGGACGCCGTTCGGCGGATTCAAACAGTCCGGCCTCGGCCGCGAACTCGGGCCCGACGCCGCGCTGGCGTTCACCGAGACCAAGAACGTCTTCCTCGCCACCTAATCGCGAACATCAATACCCGACAGGAGATACCTTGCAGCGCTTACAGGATCGAGTCGCCGTCGTCACCGGCGGCGGGAGCGGCATCGGCCTCGCCACGGTCCGTCGCTTCGCCGCGGAGGGTGCGAAGGTGGTCGTCGCCGATATCGACGCCGTCGGCGGCGAGGCGGCCGCCACCGAGGTCGGCGGCTTGTACGTCAAGGTCGACGTGACCGATGAGGCCCAGGTCGAGGCGCTGTTCCAAACCGCGGTCGACACCTACGGCGGACTCGATATCGCGTTCAACAACGCGGGAATCTCACCGCCGGAAGATGATTCGATCCTCACCACCGGCCTGGACGCCTGGAAACGGGTCCAGGAGGTCAATCTGACCTCGGTGTACCTGTGCAGCAAATACGCCATCCAGCACATGCTCGAACGCGGCAAGGGTTCGGTCATCAACACCGCCTCGTTCGTCGCGGTGATGGGTGCGGCCACCTCGCAGATCTCCTACACGGCCTCCAAGGGCGGGGTGCTCTCGATGAGCCGCGAGCTGGGAGTCCAGTTCGCGCGCAACGGGATTCGGGTCAACGCGCTGTGCCCCGGGCCGGTGAACACGCCGCTGCTGCAGGAGCTGTTCGCCAAGGACCCGGAGCGCGCGGCCCGGCGCCTGGTGCACATTCCGACCGGCCGCTTCGCCGAACCCGAGGAAATCGCCGCCGCGGTGGCGTTTCTCGCCAGCGACGACGCCTCGTTCATCACCGCGTCCCAGTTCCTCGTGGACGGCGGGATCTCCGGCGCCTATGTGACGCCGCTGTAGTCGGGGCGAACGCCGAACTCCCGCACCACTTCCCCGAAGCAGGTGCGGGAGTTCGATATTCGGTGCCGTGCCGCTAGGGGGTCGCGGCCGGGGGTGCCGCGGGCGGAGCGGGCGGCTTCAGCAGATCGTTCAGCTTGCTCAAGCTGTCGGTCAAGGTCTGCACGTTGCCCGCCAGGCCTTTGTCCTGCGCGCCCGCACCACCTTGCGCGCCCTGATCGCTCGGTGCCCCGCCATCCGGGGCCGCTTTGGTGCCCGAGTCGCCGCCCGTGCCACCGCCCGGTGCCGCCGCGTCCGGAGTGCCGGTCCCGCCAGGAGCAGGCGCGGCCGGTGCCGCGCCGCCCGGTGCGGGAGCCGCCTGTGCGTCCGGTGCCGGTGTCGCCGGTGCGGGAGCCGCCTGTGCGTCCGGCGCGGGTGCCGCTGGAGCGGGTGCCGCCGGTGCGGCTGGTGCGGGTGCGGCAGGTGCCGCCGGTGCGGCAGGTGCGGGTGCGGCAGGTGCGGCCGAGTCGGGCGCGCCTGCGGCGATGCCCGCGAACATGAATGTCGCGGTCAGCCCAGCGGCGGCCGCGATCCCGATCGTGCGCTTCATGTGTAGCCCCTTCTCGTCTCGATGTCTCGCCTCGAAGTGGTACATGCGTACTCGAACATCAAACGCCCAAATCGTCACCGGCTCGGCACTATGCGTGAAAAAGACCTGTCTTGCTGCTCCTTTGTGGTCGATCACCGGGTCCGGTCGCCAGTGCTTTCCCTCGCGCTGCTGTCGAATGTGCGTCGTACGGCGTCGTCGCCGAGCATGACCCGGCGACGACGCCGAACGACTCCGGTTCGCTGCGGCCGAGGCCTCCTGATCGCCGGCAAGAGGCACGGCTACCGGGTGCGCCGCGTGGTGACCGTCAGCGAAACCGTAGGGCGGTCCGCACCGCCCTGATGGGATACCTGGCTGCCGGAGCTAGAACGGCAGCTTCAGGTCAGGCATGCCGGGCAGCGCTGCCCCGCCGTTCCCGCCCATGCCGGGCAGGCCGTTGAGCAGATCGCCACCGGGCAGGCCGTTGAGCAGCTCGGACGGATCGGGGAGTTGTGCGCCGCCTTGCGCGCCGCCGCCGTCTGGACCGACCTGTGCGCCGCCGTTCGCGCCCGCGCCGCCGGGTCCCTGCGCGCCGCCCTGCAGGCCGCCGCCGTCAGGGCCGACCTGTGCGCCGCCGTTGGCGCCCGCGCCGGGTGCTTGTGCGCCGCCCTGCAGGGTGCCGCCATCGGGCCCGACCTGTGCGCCGCCGTTTGCTCCGGCTCCGCCGGGTGCCTGCGCGCCGCCCTGCAGGCCGCCGCCGTTCGGGCCGACTTGCGCGCCGCCGTTCGCGCCCGCGCCGCCGGGGCCCTGTGCGCCGCCCTGCGCGGTGCCGCCCTGCGGGCCGACCTGTGCGCCGCCCTGCGCACCCGGCGCTGCGCCTGGTCCGGGTTGAACGGCCCCGGCGACGCCGGTGAAGATGAGTGATACGGCTACGCCAGCAGCCGCCGCCGATCCGATCATGCGTTTCATGTAAAGCCCCTTCTCGTATCGAAGTGGTACATGCGTACGTGCTGATCAAACGTTCAACACGATAGTGGCTCAGATCACTATGAGCAAAACTGGTCGGTATGAAACGCGGAGAAGTCACCGAATCGGTGTCAAAAAAAGCGTCGCCGCCGGGGGTGAACCCGGACGGCGACGCTGGATGATTCCGCTTTTACCGCGCGCTGAGCGGACTTCGCCGCGCGGAACGGATCGTCTATCGATGGTGGCGGGTTATTCGGCCTTCTTGCCGGACCCGTTCTTCTCGGCGCCGCCACTCTTCTCCGCGCCGCCGTTCTTCTCAGTGCCGCCACTCTTCGGGGTTCCGCCATTGCTGTCGGATCCGCCGCTGCGCTGTGCGGCACCGTTCGGCGCCGTGCTCATGCCTTCTTGGGCGCCGTTGCCGGTACCGCTCTGGTCCGGGCATCCCGGCGCGTCAGCGCTGCCGTTGTCGTCGGTGGGCTGCGCGATCGGCGCTTTCGCGCTGCCGCTGTCCAGCATGCCGGTCAGCGGGTCGGAGGTGCCGCTCGGCTGGGCGCCGGACTGCTCGCCGTCGGTGCCGTTGCCGTTGCCGGTGCCGTCGGCGGGGACGTCGCCCGATTGCGGGCTCGTGCCTTGTTCGCACTGCTCGGTCGTCGGCGGCTTGGCGTCCTGCCCGGGCTCGAACGCGTGCGCTCCGGCGGCGCCGGAGAACAGCAGGGCTGCGGCCGCCCCGGCGGCGACCGCGGTTCCTAGCTTGTAAATCATGTGTAGCCCCTTCTCTGATCGAAGTGGTACATCTGCGTGGATATCAACCGTTCAACACGCTAGTGCGGGCGCGCGGCGATCTGCGATAACCACCGGTACCGCTGGCAAGTCCGCATGTTCAGGTGTTTATCGGGGATTACCGCAATTTCGAGAGAATTGACCGGTCCGGAAAACAGGAGATGACCGAGGCGAAAATCGAGAATCGCCTAGGCCATTTCCGTGCTGTCGTTCGGGTCAGGGCGCCAGGGCGGCTCCCGCGGGTCCGGCGGGGACGATGGCCGGTGCGTCCTCGCCCGCGTCGGGCACCTCGGTGCCGCGCAGCGAAGTGCCCGCGGTTTCGCGCAGGAAGCACCAGGCGACCAGGCCGATCAGGCTGGCGCCGATCATGTACGCGGCCGGGAACAGCGACCAGCCGGTCGACTCGATGGCGGCCTCGTTGACCAGCGGAGCGGTGCCGCCGAAGGCCGCGGTGGAGACGTTGTAGGCCAGCGCGAAACCCGCGTAGCGGACCTGGGTCGGGAAGATGGCGGGGAAGGTCGAGCTGATCGTCGACAACTGCGGGACGTAGAGCAGGCCGAGCACGATGAATCCGGTAATCGCCCACGCGGTGCCCTGACCCATCAGCCAGTACATGGGCAGGGCCAGCACCGCCAGCCCGACCAGCGAGAACAACCACATCGGACGACGGCCGACGCGATCGGACAGGCGGCCGAAGAACGGCAGCGTGACCATCATGACCGTCTGGCCGATCAGCATCATCGCGGTGGTGCCGGATTCGCTGATGCCGATGGTCTTCTGCAGGTAGGTCGGCTGGTAGGTGAGCAGCGTGTAGTTGACGACATTGAGCGCGACGACGAGCCCGCCCAGCGTGAGCAGTTCCCGCCGGTAGGTGGTGACGAGTTCGCGCAGCCCGTGCAGGCCGCCGGGCCGATGCTCCTGATCGGTCTGCTCGGCGACCTCCGCGACCTCGGTGAACACCGGGCTCTCGTCGAGCCGCGAACGCAGGTACCAGCCGACCAGCCCGAGCGGGACGGCCAGCAGGAACGGGATGCGCCAGCCCCAGTCGTGCATCGCGTCGGAGCCGATGGCGAGCTGGCAGGCGAGCACCGTGGCCGAACCGCCGACAAAGCCCGCGAGCGTGCCGAATTCCAGGAAGCTGCCCAGGAAACCGCGCCGTTTGTCGGACGCGCATTCGGCCAGATACGTTGCGGCGCCGCCGTATTCACCGCCGGTCGAGAAGCCCTGCACGACCCGCAGGCCGATGAGCAGGATCGGGGCGAACACGCCCACGCTGCTGTGCGTCGGCAGGATGCCGATGGCGCCGGTGGCCGCGGCCATCAGCAGGATCGTGGTGGCCAGCACGGCTTTGCGGCCGATCCGGTCACCGAGGGGTCCCCACACCATGCCGCCGAGCGGGCGCAGCACGAAGGAGACGGCGAAGCCGAGCATGGTGCCGAGGGTGCCGAGTTCGCCGGGGAAGAAGGCATCGGTGAGGTAAGTCGCGGTAGCCGCGTAGACGCCGTAGTCGAACCATTCGGTGGCGTTGCCCATCGCGGACGCGGCGACCGATCGCCGTAACGGAAAACTCTCCGGTTTCTGATCAGTCACTGCATATCCTCTCCAGTCCGCGGACGGACGTTGACCTCGCTTCCAACCTCCGGGCGACCTGACAACCAGAGACTGGGCACGAAATAGACCGATACCCAGGTTTCAACCAGCGCAAACAGGCGGTGCCGCGGCGGATTCGGCCCGCACGCGGTGTGACCTGCGACGAAGGGGGCCGCTGTGCAAATAGTCACAGAACGATAACGGTCTGTCTGCGCGCGGTTCCCGCGCGCATCAGCCCGGCTGATCGATGCGCGACGCACCGGCCTTTCGACCTCCGGCCGCCGCGACGAGGGCACCGACGCACACCGCCACGCAGACCCAGCCGAACCAGTTCCCGAACCGCGCGTACACGGTGGACTCTTCGGTCAGTGGTATCCGTGCGAACGCGGTCCGCGTGACGCCGACGTCGGTGCGCGCGGCGGCGAGAACCCGGCCGCGGCTGTCGCTGGCCACCGATTCGCCGAGTTGCGGCGCGCGGGCCACGCCGAGGCCGGATTCGACGCCGCGCAGCACGGCCATCCGGCTGTGCAACCAATAGTCGTCGGTGAAGTCGAGCGCGGGCACCAGGAGCAAACGCGCACCGCGGCGCTGGTTCTCCCGGACCAGATCGGGATGGTCGAGGTCGTAGCAGATCGCCAAGGCCCACGGCCGGCCGGGCACCTGCTGCCACTGTGTGCCCGGCCGGTGCTCGTCCTCCAGGCCCGGGATCAGGAAGTGTTTGGCGTAGCGCACGCCGGAGGGGAATTCGATGGCGGCGTTGTAGCTGGTGCCGCCGGTGGTCAGGATGAGGCCGGCGACCACGTGGACCTCGCGCCGCCGCGACACCTCCGTCAGCGGCCCGGCGAGCAGCGCGAGCGTGGCATCATCGGCCCGCCAGGACTTTTCGGGCAGCACAACCACCTCGGCGCCGCGGTCGGCGAGTTGCTCGATCTCGCGGACCGCACGGGAGACCATTTCGCGTCCGTCCGCGGAGTCCACGGGGACGTACTCCGGCGGCTGCGTCACCGCGACCAACCCCACTGCGACCGTGTCGGTTTCGGGCGTCACGGCCAGTCGCCAGCAGCCGAACGCGAACAACACGACCACTCCGGCGGTTACCGCGCCCGTCGTGCGAAGGCGCTGTGCCCGAGTGATTTCCGGCGCGCAGAGCACCGCGATCGCAGCAGCCGGGAGCAGCATCAGGAAGGTGATGCCCCACACGCCGGTGAGCGAGGCCGTCTGGATCAGGGGCAGCAGGTCGGTTTGGCTGTAGGCGATACTCCACCAGGCGCCGAACGGACCCGCCACCGCCAGCAGGAATTCCACGGCCGCCCACCCCGCGGGCAGTGCCAGCACAGCGAAACCCGCTCGCCCGCGCAGCAACAGCGCGCGGGTGAGCACGACGACGCCGCCGAACAGCACGGTGGTCCCACCGAGCAGCAGAACCGTCACGGGGGCCGGTTGTTCCAGCGTGCCGAGAAAATAGGGCCACAGCTGGGCTACCACGCCGAGCCAGGACAAGGCTCCGGCCAGGAAGGCCGCTGCGGCGGATACCCGCGGGACGAGCAGCAGGACCGGGAGCGGGGCGAGGATCGCCAGTCCGGGCAGCGGTCGTAAGCCGGTGCCGAGATGCCAGAGCAGAGCGGAGGTCGAGATCGCCAGTGCGGCGAGTAGAAAACGTTTCACCCCATGAATATTCGAGCTGCGCGGGGTAGTGCACATCGCCGAGACGAGCGGTCTGCGACTCACTCCTACGGCGGAGAGCGCGGTCAGCGGCGCGCGCCCGGCACCACCAGTCCGGCCTCGTAGGCGAACACCACTGCCTGCGCCCGATCACGCAGCCCGAGTTTCGAGAGCACCGAGCTGACATGCGTTTTCACCGTGTGCTCGCTGACCGTCAGCGCCGCCGCCAGTTCCGCGTTCGACAGGCCGCGCGCGAGCTCGCGCAGCGTATCTCGTTCGCGCTCGGTCAGCTCGTCGAGGCGCCGGGTCAGCTCGGGGCGCGGGCTGCCGCGGTGACTCAGCTCGGCGATCAGGCGCCGGGTCACGGTGGGCGCCAGCAGCGCCTCGCCCGCGTTCACGACGCGCACCGCGTCGATCAGCTCCTCGCGGCGCAGATCCTTCAGCAGGAATCCGCTGGCGCCGGCCTGTAGTGCGTCGTAGACATACTCGTCGAGATCGAACATGGTGAGTACCAACACTTTCGCTGAGGTTCGGGCGCAGATGCGCCGGGTGGCGGCGACGCCGTCCAGCCGTGGCATGCGCACGTCCATGACCACCACGTCGGGGGCGAGCGAGTCTGCCTTGTCGATCGCTTCCAGGCCGTCGGCGGCCTCGCCGACCACCGTGATGCCGGGATCCGCGTCGAGGATCAGGCTGAACGCCGCACGGAACAGGTCCTGGTCGTCGACCACCAGTACGCGCATGGTCAACCCCGTTGTCCGAGTGGAAGTTCGGCGTCGACCGCGAAGCCCTCCGCGGCACGGCCGTGCCGCAGCGTGCCGCCCGAGCCGGTGACCCGCTCCCGCATCCCGAGTAGTCCGTATCCGGGCCGGGGCGCGCTTGCGGGACCCGCGCCGTTATCCGAAACACGAACGGTGAGTGCGTGATCGGACCACCGCAGCAGCACGTGCACGCGGCTGGCTCGCGCGTGCTTCGCGGTGTTGGTCAGCGCCTCCTGCACGACCCGGTACGCGGTGACCGCGACCTCGTCGGCGATCGCGCGGCGCGGCCCGTCCTCGGTTAGGGCCGTGCTGAGACCGGTGCGTTCGGACAGTGCGACGAGATCGGCGATCGCCTCGATGCCCGGTTGATGTGGTGGATCGGCCGGCTCGCCGCGCAGCGCGCCCAGCGAGCGTCGAAGTTGTTGCACCGCAACGCGGCCGGTCTCCGCGATGCCACCGAAGACCGCGTCGGCGCGCGCCGGGTCGGTGCCGGTGAACAGGGGACCGGTCTCGGCCTGCACGATCATCGAACCCACCGAATGGGTGATGATGTCGTGCATGTCCCGCGCGATGCGCAGGCGTTCGCGGTCCAGTGCCGCGCCGCGTTCCTCCTCGAGCCTGCGGGCGCGTTCCTCGAGCATCTCGATCTGCGCCCGGCGGGCCCGCACCCCGGTGCCGAGCGCCCACGCCGTGAGGAACGACATGGCCGCGTAGGCGTACGAGTCGGGGCTCTCGTCGGGGATGATCAGCGACAGCAGGATGCCGGCCGCGCCCGCGACGAAGGCCACGTGCCGTCGGCCGGACGGACTGTAGGCCGCGATGGTGTAGGCGCAGACGATGGTGCCGTACGGCAGTGCGGGCATCGCGTGCGCGCAGGCGAGCAGCGTGATCGCCGGGCCGACGATCAAGAACGTCGTCACGGGTGCGCGCCGCCGCCACCACACCGGTATGGACGCGAGGGCCGAGAGCAGGACGACCCACGACGGCTGTCGCGCGAGCACCGCCGGCCCCACACTCGCCACGGTGACCACCGCGGTCAAGCCGAGATCAACCGCGCCGGGCGGTAGTCGCTCGATCACCCGCCGGGTCGTCCCGTCGACGGCCGCCCTCACTGTCCTGCGCACAGCGATCAGTGTGGGCCGCGCCCGGCCCGCACCGCCTCACCCTCCGGATTGATCCGCGCCTCCCCCGCACGGATGAGTCGCCGCGACGCTCAGCCCACGTGGTCGGCGAGGAACTGCTCCCAGGTCAGCTCGCCGAGCTGGGTGCCGTCGAAGGCCAGGTTCGCGCCGGCCCGATAGGCCCTGCCCACCTTGCCGGGGAGATACACGGGCAGGAGCAGCCGTCGCTTGCCGGTGGCCCGCAGGTAGCCTCGGACCACCTCGGCCAGTTCGTAGACGGTCGGTCCGGCGAGGTCCGCAACCAGTCCGGCCGGTTCCGCCTGCGCCAACTGCACCAGCCGAACGGCGACTTCGCGTACGTCGACCGGTTGCAACCGCATCCCGCTCGGAATCGGCACCACGGGCAGCTTCGCCAGCGCGCGCACCGCGTCGAGGGCGAAATCGTGGAACTGGGCCGCGCGCAGCGTGGTCCACGGCACGCCCGACTCGGCGATGATCCGCTCCGATTCCGTCTTGGCCCGGTAATAGCCGAGCGGGATCGCGTCGGCGGCGATCACCGAGATGTACACCAGGTGCCGGACCCCGGCCCTGGCCGCCGCGTCCATCAGGTTCGCGGTCACCACCTCGTCGCCCTTCGGTCCGCCGGCCAGATGCAACACCACGTCGACGCCGTCGACCGCGGCCGCGACCCCCGCGCCCGTCAGCAGATCGCCGGTCACGTACTCGATTCCGGCCGCGGGCTCCTGTGCGTTCCGGCTCAGTAGCCGCACCTCGGCCCCTGCCGCCACCAGCAGCGGAACCACCTGTCGCCCCAAGGTCCCGGTCCCACCGGTAACCAGAATCGTGCCGGTCATGATCTCGTCCTGTCTTTTCTGTGGCTGTCTACAGAGATGACGAGAGACGTGCGCTGAATGTGACGGGTGAGACCGGGATCACCGCGGCCGCGGCTGCTCGTTGCCGGGTGCGACGCTCGAATGCGTTTCCCGACACGGGGTTCGAGCGACGAGGCCCGGCGCCGGCAGTCAGCTGGGCCAGGTTTCCTCGACGATGAGGGTGCCGTTCTGGACGGCGGTGGCGTGGTGTCCGGCCACCACGTCGGGCGGGTAGGTCGGCCACAGGGTGATCGCCCCGGAGGCTTTGTCGATGGTGCTCACGGTGCCGCCGATGGGCAGCGGTCCAGGCGGGGTGCGGGATTCGGTGGGCGCCGGGGGCGCGAAGGTGGCCACGACGACGAAACAGCTGTCGAACTCGGTGATCCGGTTGGTGACGCCGCGCCCGGCGTCCGCGTCGAAGGCCAGGTAGCGCTCGGCGAGTCGTTCCGCTTCGGCGAGGGTCACCGGGGTGGTGCACTCGGTCGGGTAAGCATGGATGTCCATCGTGTCGACGGCGGCCACGGGTGTGGCGCCAGCTCCTTTCCGCAATCCTGCTGCCCCACTGTGCCGTACGGGCGCGGTGGTTGTTCACGTTGTCCGGGATTTGCTGTCCGGCGGGGAAGTTTGCCGGTCAGTCGAAGTGCACCGTGGCCAGCATCCGGCGGGCCAGCGTCTCGGGATCGGCACCGGCGGCGAGACTCGAATTGTCCAGTGCCCCTTCCCGCCACAGCGCGGCGAAGCCGTGCACCAGGGACCAGGCCGCGAGCTGGGTCGACTGCTGCCGGTCGGCGTCGCCGGGGTGGATGGTGACAGTGCCGCCGCGCAACGCGGCGCCGGCCCGCAGCCGGGCTTCGGCCAAGCGCGGATCGTCGCCGCGTAACAGCGTGTGGCGGAACATCACGTCGAAGTGGCCGGGATGCTCGCGCGCGAAACGGATGTAGGCGACGGCGACCTCGCGGAAGTCCGGCCCCGCGGCTTCCAGTGCGGCCCCGAGCAACTCGAAACCCTCGACCGCCAGCGCGGTCAGCACGCCCGCGCGGTCGCCGAAGTGATGTGCGGGCGCCGCGTGCGAGACCCCCGCCCGGCGGGCCAGTTCCCGCAGCGATACCGCGTCGACGCCGTCGCTCGCGATCTGCGCGGCGGCCGCGGCCAGGATGGTGGCCCGCAGATCGCCGTGGTGGTAGCCGGTTTTCGCCATGTCTCGATGGTGCCCGAGTATCTAGTCATTGACAAGTTTGCGGGCGCGTCATAATCTTTCCACTGTCAAGATTGGGCGCGGGCAGCTGATCCAGCGCAAGACATGGAGGAGGCCTGATGGCACCGCTGATCGTTCTCGTCGTCATCACCGCAGCGGCTCGGTTCATCGGTGGGCTGGCCGGACCCGAGTGGCTCGATTCGTGGCCGCACGCCACCGCGCTCGGCCTCGCGGCGATGTTCGTGCTCACCGCCAGTGCGCACTTCCTGTCGCCGCGCCGCGAAGCCCTGATCGCCATGGTGCCGCCGCAACTGCCCGGCCCGGCCGCGCTGGTCACGCTCACCGGCGTACTGGAACTGCTGGGGGCGGCGGGGCTGCTCATCCCGGCCACCGCGAAGCTCGCCGCGGTCGCGTTGATCGCGATGATGGTCCTGATGTTCCCGGCCAATATCCGAGCGGCCAAGGCGGGCACCGGCATCAAGACCATGCCGCTGCCGCTGCGCACGGTGGTCCAGCTGGTCTTCATCGGCGCGCTGAGCGTCGTGCTCTTCGGCTGACCGGGCGACGCCCGTCCGCGTGGCGAATGTGCCGGCGCGGACGGGCTTTCGAGTGCCCGGGTCAGCCGGTGGCTCGGGCCTTCGCGATGGTGCGCCGCAGGAACGGCCGCGCGAGATCCTCGGGCAGGTTCGCCCAAGCCAGGAAGAACCGGGTCAGCGGATCGAGCGCGATGTGGTGTCGCCCGCGGGTCACCCCGCGCACCGCGGCCTCGGCCACCCGGTCCGCCGACATCGGCCGGATGGAACCGGTGATCGCCTTGGTCTCCACCGGTTTACGGACGTTCTCCTTGGCCAGACCGGGTGTATCGGTATCCGCCGGATAGATGACCGTCACCCCGACACCGGCGGGTTCGGCCTCGTAGCGCAGGCACAGCGCCAGCTGCCGGATACTCGCCTTGGTCGGCCCGTAACCGCTATAGCCTGGGATCCCGAGAAATGCCGACGTGGAACTGACCAGAAGCACCTTGCCGCAAGCCCTTTCGATCATGCCGGGCAGCACGCAGCGCACCGCGTGCACCGCGCCGAGATAGTTCGCGGCCATCTGCACTTCGAACTCGCCGTGGTCGACCTCCAGGAACCGGCCGGGCAAGGTCAGCCCGGCACAGCAGGCGAGCACCGCGCAGGGTCCGTGTTTCTGCTCCAATTCGGTGATGGCCGAACGGAGTTGCTCCCGGTGTGTGACGTCGGCGACCGCCCAGTCCCCGCCGATGCGCTGCGCGGTGTCGCGCAGCGGCGCCTTGCGCCGGGCGATGACGGAGACCGCCGCGCCACGGCGGGCGACCGCGGCGGCCACCGCCGCGCCGATGCCCTCCGACCCGCCGGTCACGATGACATGCCTGCCGGCCCACTGCGTGTCGCTGCGACCGCGCATCGACGATCCTCAGGCCCGGCTCGCGGTGACGATCTCGGCGATCCGATCCCGCCACCGCAGATACGTTGCCGAGGTTCCGTCCGCGGGCAGGTCGCGCAGCGAATCCGTCATCAGCGCATCGGTTTCCGCGACGGAATGCCCGCAGAAGACCCGCGCCGCCGCCTCGGTGTGCTCGTTGGTGCTGTTGGTCTGCTGCCGGATCTTGGTGACCATCGCACAGCCCAACGCGACCTGGGGCCGGTATCGGCCGGAGATCTCCCAGACCGCGTCCAGCTCGGCCGGTTCGACGCCACCCGCGAAGGTCACCGCGATGCCGATACCGCTCCACAGGTCGGCCCGCCGCGGCTCGGCGAACCCGCCGACGAGTTCGGCCACCCGGCCCGGCGTTGCGCCGCCGATGAACCACAGCGCCCGGCCGAGGCCGTTGTCCGCGATGCGCCGCAGGTTCGCCCGCTCGCCCATCCAGCGCGGATAGCGATTGTCGATGTACTGGCGATCCACGTAGCGCGCTTTCTGGAAGAACGCCTTGTAGAAGCCGTAACCGTCGACCGCGAGCCATCGGAACAGCGGATGCTGCGGAAAGAGGTTCCGCCACCGGGGTTTCGGGATCTTCGCCAGCGCGAGCCCGACCCCGACGACCATGGTGAGGTCGTGCATCTTCGAGTCCGGTCCGGCGATCAGGTCGGCGGCCCGGTGGCCCGGGGAGAGCGAATCGATGGCGGTGAGGCCCACCGCGGCGCCCTCGTAGGCGAATCCGCGATACTTCGGCGGCACCTGAGCGAGCTGAGTGATCAGTTCGGCATTGCCGGAACTGCGCACCGCCTTATCGATGCCGCCGACCAGGTGCATGGTCACCTGCTCCAGTTCCAGCGCGGCGTGCGGGTTCGACTGCTCGAAGCCCCGCATGACCGAACGCACACTGGCCGGGCTGGGAACGAACAAGGCCGAGCGGATCGGGCCCAAAGGTGAAGGCATGACAGGGTTCTCCGTTCGTCAGGGCAGGAAGGGGCGATAGCCGCCGTCGTAGAAGGCCAGTGCCCCGACAGCGGCGAAGTCGGGGTGGCGCTCGGCGTGCACGACCTCGCCGATCACGATGCTGTGGTCGCCGCAGTCGTGGCTGGCGTCGAGCTTGCACTCCAGGCCGGCCACCGTTCCGGTGAGCAGCGGCGCGCCGGTGTGCGGTCCCGCGTACCAGTCCAGCTGCCGGAACTGTGCCGTGCCATCGGGTCTCGTCGAATCGGCGAAATAGCGGGCCAGCACCTCCTGATCGGCCGAGAGCACCGAGACGGCGAACGCGCCCGCCTCCCGGATCGCCCGATGCAACCTGGCGGTGTGCGCGACGCACACCAGGATCAGCGGCGGATCCAGCGAGACGGAGGTGAACGCGTTGGCGGTCATCCCGTGCGGCCGGGGCCATCCCGTGGTGATCACCGTGACGCCGGTGGTGAACGCGCCGAGCACGCGGCGCAGCTCGGCGCTGCCGGTCATGGGCGTACGGCCTCCTTTTCCGGTGCGGTCCTCACGGTTTGGCCGGCTACCTCGACCAGTGCGGGTTCGGCGGGCTCGGGCAGCGGCACCGCACGCCGCTGCCACCATCCGACGAGGCCGCGGCCCCACCAGTACGCGCCGCGGGCGCCGCAGGTGAGCACCAGCGCGAAGAACAGTCCGTAGGAGATGTGCAGCTGGGTGACGACGCCGTAGAGCAGGCCGACCGAGGCGCCGAACATCCACTGGTACTTCTTGCCCATCGGCGTGGTGCCGGGGTCGGTGACCATGTAGTTGGTGAACAGGACGAACGCCAGGCCCGTCATCATCGAGAGCGCGGCCAGGGTGGACGTGTTCGGGTCGAGCACCCCGCGTACCACCGCCTGCAGCACGAACGCCGCCAGCCAGGCGAAGATCAGCGGCATCTTGCCGGTCAGTTTGGCATTCAGCATGGTGCCGCTGAACAGCAGCGCGATCACGATGAGCGCGTCGGCCGGCCCCGAGATGTACTCCACGAAGTGGTACGGCGGCGCGACCGCGATCATCGGGAAGACCAGGATGACCACCACGATGCCGAAGTTCGACGGATTCATGAAATGCCGCATCCGGCCGTTGATCTCGGCGCGCAGCACCCACTTCGCACCCACCGCCACGGTGACACCGAAGATCACCGGCCACAGCCGATCGTGCGCGAACACCAGGAAGTTGAACGCCAGCCCGGTGATGTGCGCGGGCAGCAGGAACTCGAACAGCCCGCGCGGACCGCGGCCCATGAACGCTGGTGCGCGGTGATAGGCCCACGCCGCAAGGACTTCCAGCCCGATCTCCACGGAGTATGCGGTGGCGAGCGCGACGAACGGCCAAAGGAAGGGCTGCTCGAACCCCAGCAGCGGAAAGCCGACCAGATTGAAGATGGTGATCGAGATGGCGAAGTTGCGTAGCGCGAGATAGCGCTTGTCCTTCGCCGGGGCGGGCGTCTGGACCCACTCCTTCGCGAACTCGGCACCCGAACGTTGCAGGGCGGCAATGCGTTCGGTCGCGTTGGCCGGGTGACCGTCGCCGTTCGCCGCGGCCCCGCCGTTGGTTCCGGAATCGGGCGGGCGGGCGTCCGGTCCGCCGTTCGCCGCGCCGGGGTCTGGTTTTTCGTTCCCGCTCATCACTTGACCTCCTGAGCGTTCGAGGTGAGGCTCACCGTGTGCCGGCCGGGCGTGAGCTGGATGGTCTGTTCGTGCGGCACGCCGGAGCTGTCGCGCCAGCAGAGCCGTACGTTCAGCGGCGCGTTCGGATCGACGTCGCCGAGGCCGAGATGGATTTCGGTGGCGCGCTTTCCGGTGTGACCACTGCCGCCGTCGAGATGGGCGGCGTGGATCCTGCCGTCCGGTGTACGCACCTCGACCCGGGCGTCGATGGCGGGCACGCCGAGCACCGGCAGCCCGGCGACGGTGGTCGCGGGGGAGCCCGGTGCGGTCGGCTTGACCAGTTGCAGCCCCAGATACCGGCCGTTGTCCGCCCGATTGTTGTGGTAGAACGTCGGATCCGCCCACTGCCTGGCCACTGCGAAGCTCAGCGCGCCGTTGCCCGTGGTGTCGCCGACGGCGATGCCGCGCGACGGGATCGGCTGATCCAGGCCGAGCGCGTGGGTGAGGTTGGCGAACTTGCCGTTCGCGTCCTGGCTGAAGAAGCCCACCGGATCGCTGCCGGACAGGTCCGCGCCGGGGCCGATGATCGGCCACGCCTGTGGATATTTCACCAGGTCGTCGTTCATGGTGCCGGCTTCCTGGATCTGTGCCCACCGGTTGGTGTCGCCCTTGATCATGCCGGTGGCCTGGACCACCTCGTTGCGACCGTCGTTGTCGAAGTCGTCGATCTTCGCGTCCCAACCCCAAGTCTCCCAAGCCAATCCGACATCGGGGGCGCGATTCTCGAACGGGGCCACGCCGTCGCCCAGTTCGGCCGCGGCGTCGGCGGTGTCCTTCGCGGTGTTGTACCAGGCGAAGTGGCCCTCCATCAGGGCGAACCGGGCGGCGATATTGCTGACGAACAGATCGGGCAGCCCGTCTCCGTTCAGGTCGCCGAAATCGGCGGCCATTCCTTTGTTCGAATCATGGCCCATCACATAGGACTTCGGGTCGGTGAGGCCGCGTCGCCCTTCGGCGTAACCGAATCGGATATCGCCGGGCTTCGACTTGTTGACGAACATCCGGTCCTTGCCGAAGTCGTTGGCCACATACAGTTCCGGCAGTTGGTCGCCGGTGAGGTCGGTAGCCGCGGCGGCGAGCACCCACCCGGTGGCCTTGCCGATCGGGAAGGGGTGGTCCACTTCTCGATAGTCGACCGAGGGATCCGGGCCGGACCTGGCGCTGTGCAAAGTGAAGATGTGATTGCCGCCGCCGTTGAGCGCGTTGGAGAACGAGTCGGTCATCCACAGCGCCATCCGGCCGTCCTGCTTCAGCACGTCCATGTCGGGAAAGTAGTTGCCGATGAAGATGTCGGTGGTGCCGTTACCGTCGAAGTCCGCGACGGCGACCGCGGCGGTGATCCAGCGGGGCCCGTGGTATCCGCCGTCCTGCGTATCGGGTACCGGTACCAGGTCGATCGGCCGAAAGGTCTTGGCGTCCAACTTCGTCGCGTCGGCCCGTTGCAGCAGGACGATCGGGGTGCGGCCGTAGAAATGCACCAGCAGGTCGGTCCGGCCGTCGGAGTTGTAGTCACCGGGCACGCACCCCGACGGCACGGTGGCGTCGTCCACCCGCAGCGGCGCCCAGTCCAGGACGAAGGGCTGGTAGCGACGCGTATCGCTGTCCGGCGTCGGGGTGAGATAGACCTTGTCCGAACGGACGTCGACCATGCACAGGTCGTCGGCGAGCCGGTTGCCGTCGATATCGTTCATCGCGGCGGCCGCGCCGACCGAGGAGATCCAGGCCGAGAGGTTCTCGTACGGTTTGCGTACCTCGCGGATCGTGCGGTCGGTGCGTACCCCGTCGGGGATCGCGATCGGCATGGGGGTGAAGTCGAACCGGCTCGCGATCGGCCCGCCCGCCGCGTCGTGCGTGGGCAGCAGCGCGCTGCGGGCGGGGACGAACAACGCGCCCATCAGCAGCAGGGCGACGGCGGGCACGACGGCTTTGCGCAGGAGTGATCTGTTGACGGGAATCTTCACGAGGTCTCCTCCTGGAAGAGAGTGGATTGCTGTCCTGCCGTGGCCGCGAGTCCGTCCAGCACGTCGCGCAGCGTCACCAGCGCCCGGTCGAGTTGCTCCTCGGTGTGCCGGCAATTGACGAAGAACCGCAGCCGGGCTCGGCCCGCGGGCACAGTGGGATGGGAGATGGCGTTGACGCTGAAGTCGCGCTGCAGCATGGCGACCGCGCCGAGCACCGCGGGTTCGTCGGCGCCGGTGATGATCGGCGTGATCGGCGTGCCCTCGGAAGTGCCGGTGTCGAAACCGCTTTCGCGCGCCCGGCGGTGGAAGTACCGGGCATTGCGTTGCAGCGCGGCCACCCGTTCGGGTTCGTCGCGCAGTACCGCGAGGCTTTCCAGCGCCGCCGCGACGGCGGCGGGCGCGGGCGCGGCGGTGTACATGCTCAAGCCGCCCGCCACGTACTTGAAACCGTCGACCAGTTCCCGGTTTCCGGCGAGATAGCCGCCGACGCTGCCGATCGCCTTGGACAGGGTGCCCATCCAGACGTCCACCGCGTCGCCGGGCAGGTCGAACAGTTCGCGCACGCCGAGCCCGCGGGCGCCGAGCACGCCGAACGAATGCGCCTCGTCGATCATGATCGAGCAGTGGTATTTCCTTGCCACCTCGATGATCTCGGGCAGCCGGACCACATCGCCGTCCATGCTGTACACGCCCTCGACCAGGACGAGGGCCCGGTCGAAGCTGCGCCGCGACATCTTCAGGATCGCCTCGAGCGACTCGGGATCGTTGTGGCGGAAGGTGACCCGCTTGCACCGCGCCCACTCGGTGCCCGCCACCATGCTGTTGTGGATCAGCGAGTCACAGATCGCGAGATCGGTTTTGCCGAGCAGGAATCCGATCGCCGCCGCGTTCGTCAGGTATCCGCTCGCGGTGATGATCGCGGCCTCGGTGTCGTAGGTGTCCGCGATTTCTTGTTCCAGCTCGCCGTAGAGCGGTAATTCGCCCGCGACGATGCGGACCGCGGCGGCCGAGGTGCCGTACCGGTCGATGGCCGCCTTGGCGGCCTGGCGCACCCGCGGCGACGCCGCCAGGTCGAGGTAGCCGAAACTGCTGAAGTTCACCACGTCCCGGTTCGCCATCCGCGTGACGGCGCCGTTGACGCCCTCGTGTGGCAGGTAGTACGGATTCGGCAGCTCCATCTGTTCGAGCCACTTGTCGAAGCGGCCGAAACGCCGCTCGGCCTCCAGTACCCCGGGGTGGTCGCGGAAGGAGGTCGTCGCCCGCTCCGCCTTGCCGTGACCGTTCGCGGTATCCGCTTGCCCGGCAACGACACTCGGCCCGCCTCCGGTGCCCGCGCCGCCGTTCGCCGCGCCGCCGTCACCGTGCTTGGCCAGCAGTGCTCGGGCGAGCTCGCGCGCCTCGTTCTGATCGATGGTCATTCCGTATCGCTCCTCGCCATGCGCTGCTCCTCCTGCACGATCTGTTCCGCCAACCGGGCGCCGAGACCGCGCAGCGTCAGCCCGATCGCGGCCAGCACCGACAGCTGTGTCCCGAGCACCTTCACCACCCGGGCGCCGAATTCCATGCCCATCAACGAGTCCATGCCGAGGTCGGGCAGCGGGGTGTCCAGGTCCACCGTGTCCGCGCCCACCCCGAGCACCACGGCGAGCTGCTCGACGAGCAGATACGCCACCACCTCGCCGCGTTGCTCGGCGCCGAGCGCCAGGATCTCGGCGCGCAGCGCGCCGACACCCGACGTGCCGCCCGCGGCGGCGACCAGCTCGGCGAATCGCGGGGTGCGTGCGGACGGACGATGCACGGTGGCCCACTGCGCCCAATCCACGTCGATCAGCGCGATCTGCGGGAGGCCGAGACGCAGGCATTCGCGCAGCTGTTCGGTCGCGGTGTCCATCGCCACCGACCGGTAGCCGGTGAGTTCGGCGTAACGGGTGATCGCCTCGTAGTCGGCCATACCTCCGCCCGCCATGAAGCCCCAGTTCACCGCCAGCGCCACCGCGCCGCGGGCCCGTCGTGCGCCCGCCAGCGCGTCCAGCACCGAATTGGCTGCGGCATAACCGGATTGCGGACTGATGCCGACGATGCTGCTGGCCGAGGAGAACAGCACGAAGTAGTCCAGGTCGATCCCGGCGGCGGTGAGCGCACTGTCCAGATGCAGCGCGCCGGCGACCTTCGGCGCGAAGACGGCGTCGAGCGAGGCCAAGGTGACCTGGGTGATCTCCAGGTTGTTCACCACCCCCGCGGCGTGGAAGACGCCGCGCAGCGGATGGGCGGCAGTGCTGCTGCGCTCGATCAGGGCGGCTACGGCGTCGTAATCGGCCACGTCCACTCGCTCTTGCACCACCGTGACACCGGCTGCGGCGAACTCCGCCAGCGCGTCCGCGGCGGCCGCGGTGCTCGCCCCGCCGCGGCCGACGAGCACCAGCCGGCGCGCACCCGCGCGCACCAGCCAGCGGGCGGTGGCGAGCCCGAACGCGCCGAACCCGCCGGTCACCAGGTAGGCGGCGCTCGGGTCGATGGACACCTCGGGCACTTTCGGCCGCACCATGGGCCGTGGCGCGCGCAGATCCAGCACGATCCGCCCGATCTGGGCGGAGCGCACGACCGATTCGAAGGCCTGCGCCACCTCGTCCGGCCCGAACGCGGTGTAGGGCAACGCCTCGTAGATCTCCGTGTCCAGGGCGTGGATCACCCGTTTGGACGTGGTGCGCACCAGTTCCGGGCGGTGCGCGAGGGCGCGGTCGACATCGACGGCGAAGAACGACACATTGCGGTCGAACGGCCGCAGGTCGAGCGCGCCGCCGGTGTAGATATCGGCCTTGCCGAGCTCGATGATCCGGCCGAATTCGCGGACCACGCGCAGGTTCTGGTGCAGGATCTCCCCGGGAGCGGAGCTGTACACCACGTCGACACCGTGACCGCCGGTCAGTCGCAGCACGTCCTCGACGAAATCGACCGACCGGGAGTCGAAGACGTCCTGCGCGCCCATGGCCCGCGCGACGGCGCGGCGCTCGGGGGTGCTCGCGGTGGCGAACACGCGCGCGCCCATCCGCCGCGCGACCTGTACCGCCGCCATGCCCATGCCGCCGGCCGCACCGTGCACGAGCACGGTCTCGTCCGCACGCAACCTGGCCAGTTCGCCCAGCGTGAATTCGGCGGTGAGCAGCGGTAATGCGGAGCTGCAGTGGCAGGGGTCGAATTCCTTGTCGCGAGTGATGTCCATCCGCTGGGTGGCGCCGTCGTCGGGGCGGATGGTGAGGTAGCGGGTCACCATGCCGCGGCTGCACAGCGACATCAGGTCGCCGGGCACGACCTCGGTGACGCCGGGACCGACCCGGACCACCTCGCCCGCGCCCTCCATCCCGACCTCGACACCGAAATACGTTCCGGCCAGCTCCTTTTCGGTGAGTACGCCGAGAATCTTGAGCGGGTCCTTGTAGTTCAAGCCGACGGCGTCCACCCGGATCTCCACCTCGCCGGGGCCGGGCGCGACCCGCTCGACCGCGCGCCAGGACAGTTCCGACAGCAACCGGGAGCGCGGGATCTCCAGGCGGAAGGAGGATTCCGGGTCGAGCGGGCGCGCGAGGTCCCAATTCGCCAGCTGATCGCGCAGGGTGTGGCGCAGGTGCATGGCCCAGCACGCCCCCGCGCGCAAGGCGACCTCGTCGGCGCGGGCCGCGAGCGGGTCGCCGGCGAAGACCTGCGCGATGACCTCGCTCGCCGGGGTCTGCGCCTCGACGTCCACCAGCCGCCACTGCGCCTGGGGCAGCTCGTTGAGCAGGGTGCGCCGCGCACCGGTCAAGGCCGCGTGCGGGAGGTTCGCGTGCCGGTCCACCGGCAGGCAGAACGCGTGCTCGGTCACCACGACGGCGCGCAGTTCCGGTGGGGTGTCGGTGTTCTCGGCGAACAACCGGCTGATCGCCTGGGCGACCAGGACGAGCGCGTAGACCGTGTGCACCGGGTCGAGTTCCGAATTCGCCACCACCACTACGCGGCTCCGCTCGACGCCGGGTCGCTCGTGTGCCGTCCGCAGCAGTTCGAGCAGCTGATCCGCCGCGGTCTCGTCCTCGGTGCCGAGGGTGCGCAGTTCGCCCGAGGTGCGCACGGCCGCCAGCTCTTTGGCGCGCTGGGAAACCGTGCTGCCCAGACTGAGCACCAGCAGATACTCGGCGGCGGCGTCGGCGTAGGTGCCGGCGTCGGTATCGATTCCGGCGTCGTCCACGATCGACCAGACCGGCTCGTAGAACACCTGATCCAGCAGTTCGACGCTGTCCTGACGGGCCGAGATCCGCGCGAACCGCACTCCAGCCATGCTCAGCGCGACCCGGCCCGTCGCGTCGGCGAGGTGGATGTCGGCACGCAGTGGATCGTCCGGTGCGCGCGAGACGCGCACCCGCACTTCGTCGTCCGGCAGCGGCGCGGACCAGCGGACCGACGCGACGGCGGCGGGCACGACGACCTCGGGGGCGTCCCCGGCCGATCGTGCCGACAGCGCGGCGAAGCACTGCAGGGCGGCGTCGATGACGGCCGGATGCACCAGGTGCGGTAAGGCCGGAGTCGAAACCCGCGGCAGGGCAGTGAGATCGAGACGCGCCAGCACGCCGTCCACGCCGACGTGCGCGGAGCGCACCAGACGGAACGACGGTCCGTAGGCCAAGCCGTGCTCGGCCAGTCCGGCGTAGAGCAGGTCGACGGGTATGTCGACGGCGTCGTCCGGTGCCGCGACGTCGACGGTCCGTGATGTCACGTCCGCCTCGACCAGCCGCCCGAACGCGTTGACGGTCCAGGTGGTGTCCGCCGCGGAGCGGGAGCGGACAGTGAACCGATGGGTGGCCTCCTCGACCGTCAGTCGCACGACGGGCACGTCGTGCGCGCCCACGATCAGCGGCGCGGCGAACTCGACCCCCTCCAGGCCGAACGAGGTGCGGCCGGTGCGCACCGCGACGGCGCTCAGCGCGGCATCGAGGTACGCGGCCCCGGGCAGCACCACCGAGTCCTCGACCACGTGGTCACGCAGCCACGGCAGGGTGGTGATCGACAGCTGCACTTCCCATTCCGGCGCCGACGCGCCGGTGCGCTCGCCCAGCATCGCGTATCCCGAAGTGGCGCCGAAGCGGTCGTGCCGTGTCGCGGGGTCCTCGGTCCACAGCGTGCGGCGCTGCCACGGATACCTCGGCAGATCCAGGTGCTCGACCGGCGCGTCCGCGGCACCCGGTGCGCGCGAAACATCCAAGACACCGGCGCGATACAGGTCGCCGACCACGCGCCGCAGGCTGTCCTCGTCCGCGCAGTCGCGCGACAGCGTGCTGAGGGCCACGCCGGACAGCCCGCGTTGGGTGAGCGCCTCGCGAATATTGCCGCGCAGCACCGGGTGCGGCCCCACCTCGAGGAACACCGGATTGCCCGCCTCGAGCAGACCGCCGACGGCGTCTGCGAAGCGCACCGGCTCGCGCACGTTGCGGCACCAGTACTCGCTGCCCCATTCGGTGCCCGCCAGCGCCGTGCCGGTCACGGTGGACCACAGCGGGATTCGGGCCACGGTCGGGCGCAGCCCGGCGAGAACAGCGCGGAGTTCGTCGAGAATCGGGTCCATGAGATGGCTGTGATACGGCACCTCCACCCGCAGGGGTTTCGCGAAAATCTCTGCGGCGGTGAGGCTTTCCCGGAGCTGCTGCAGTACGCCGAGGTCGCCCGCCAGGGTGACCGCGTTCGCGGAGTTGACCGCGGCCACACAGACCCCGTCGAGGTCTTCGATCTGCCGCAGTGCCGTGTCCTCGGGCAGTCCCACGGCGAGCATGCCGCCACGGCCTGCCGTGGTCGCTTGCAATCGCGACCGGTGGTAGCTGACCAGCAGCGCGTCGTGCAGTGACAGCGCGCCGGAAACGTAGGCGGCGCTCACCTCGCCGACACTGTGGCCCAGCACCGCGCGCGGGCGGATGCCGAGTTCGGCCAGTTCCGCGGTGAGCGCGACCTGCACCAAGAAGTTCGCGGGTTGCGCGAAGACGGTACCGGTGATCCGCGAGTCTGCCTCGTCACGCAGCAGTTCGGCGATGATCGACCATGCGGCGATCGGCCGGAACACGGCGTCGATCTCGTGCGCGACCGCGGCGAACCGGCCGCCGGCCCGCAGCAGGCCGCGGCCCATGCCCCACCACTGCGGCCCCATACCGCTGTAGACGAAGACCGGGTCGGTGCCGAGCTCAGCCGGCGCCCGGCTCGGGGTCTGCCCACCGCCGCTCGCGAATTCGGCCAGCTGGGTCCGCAGATCGTCGCCGTCGCGATAGGCGAACGCGGCGCGCAGCGGGTGGTGGGCTCGTCGCGTCCACGCCGCCTCGGTAAGGGCCGTGGTCGCGGTCGTCTCGGCGAGTGCGCCGATCGATCCGGCTAGCTCGCGTAGCGCCGTCTCGTTGCGTGCGGAGAGCGGAAGTATCGGAAACGGCTGGGAATGAACATGTTTTGTCGGCAAAAGGGCGGGGGCCTGTTCGAGGACGGCGTGGGCGTTGGTCCCGCCGTAGCCGAAGCTGTTGACCGCGACGACCGCCCGTCCGTCGATGCGGGGCAGCGGCGCGGGCTCGAGCGGCACCCGCAGCCGCAGTTCGTCGAACCTGATCTCCGGATTGGGTGTGTCCAGGCGGAATTGGGGCGCGATGGTCGCGTGGTGCAGTGTCAGGGCGGCCTTGATGACACCGGCGACGCCCGCGGCCGCCTCGGTATGGCCGATGTTGTTCTTGACCGAGCCGACCGCCAGCGCGTCTTCCCGGCCCGCGACGGCACCGTAAACGGTACCGAGAGCGTGCATTTCGAGCGGATCACCGACTGCGGTGCCGGTGCCGTGCGCTTCCACGTAGCCGATCTGGTGCGGTTCGATTCCTGCGAGACGGTGCACCCGCCGCGCAAGGGCCTGCTGCGCCCGCGGGTTGGGCACCGGGATGGCCAGGGTGCGTCCGTCCTGGTTCACGCCGCTGCCGCGCACGACCGCGTAGACGCGGTCGCCGTCGCGCTGTGCGACTTCGAGCGGCTTGAGCAGGATTGCCCCGGCGCCCTCGCCGCGCCCGTAGCCGTCGGCGGCCGCGTCGAAGGTCTTGCACCGGCCGTCGGCGGAGAGGAAGCGGCCCTTGCACATCGAGATATAGGCCTCGGGGCGCAGCATCGCGTTCGCCCCGCCGACCAGCGCGGCCGCGCACTCGCCCGCCTCCAGCGCGAGCACCGCCTGATGCAGCGCCACCAGCGAGGACGAGCAGGCGGTATCGATGGTCAGGGTGGGACCGAGCAGATCGAGCAGAAAGGCGATCCGTGCCGACAGCAGGGTGTGCGACGCGCTGGTGGGACTGTGGCTGTTGATCGCGGCGCGGGCCAGCGCTCCGCTGCGCACCAGCGCGTTGTCGTTCATGAACCCGCCGACGAAGACACCGACCTCGCGCCCGCTCACCCGGCCCGCCATGCCCGCGTCGTCGAGTGCCTCCCAGGCCACCTCGAGCAGCAGCCGCTGCTGGGGGTCCATGATGGCGGCCTCGCGCGGCGAGATGCCGAAGAAGTCGGCGTCGAAGTCCCACAGCGACCGGGTCAGGAAGCCGCCGTGGCGCACATACATTCGGCCGGGGGCATCCGGGTCCGGGTCGTAGAACTTGGCCAGGCTCCACCGGTCCGGCGGCACCTCGATGATCCCATCGCCTTTGTGCAGGACCAGATCCCAGAAACTGGCCGGGTCGTCGATTCCGCCGGGGAATCGGCACCCTATGCCGACTATTGCTATAGCAGACATGCAAAAGTCCTTGGCTGTCGCGACATCGAATTCCGCGCAGGGACCGGCAATTTCTCGGTCGCGCCGCCGAATCGTTTGAAAGACACCGGAATAATGCGCCCGCCGAGCGTGATAATCAGCCGCGTCGTCCGGTGTGAGAGTGGTTCCGTGGTAGGAGTGCTGTGTCCAACCATGGTAGGAGAGTTGCTCGTCGACGGTCAATAAGTATCGGTCGGCAGTCACGAAATGCCTTGTCATTGACCTGAAATGGTGCCGATAGGCCTGCATGACAGCATTATTCTGCTGTTATCACAGGGTTATGCCGGAGGGCTCTTCGGGCATGACGATGTTATCGGATCGAATGACGTTGTTATGGCCTGCATTCGGTGGCGACTAATACGTAAACGATTGCCCGTGGGTCGAATTGGGCGGCTATGCTGAGGGCGCGAATCAGTGTCGGCGAAAGGCGTTGCGTCATGGATCCGTACCGCACCGGGGAGTTCCGCGTCGAGCCCGAGGCCGAGACGATCGCGAGCGCGGCCTGGCTGGCCGAGTTCACCGCAGGCTACATCGCGGGCTGGAACAGCGGCGACAGCACCGCGGTCGGGAAGTGCGCTACGGAAGACACCGTCTGGTACGACCCGTCGCTCGGCCGGCGCGCGGCCGGTCGCACCGCGGTCGAGGAATTCGTCGCGGACACGGTGCGATCGTTCCCGGATGTGGCCTATGTCAGTCCTTTTCCGCCCGTGCTCGCCGCGGACGGCAAACTGGCGGTGGTGCCGTGGCGGATGACCGGCACGCACCTCGGCCCCATCGAGCCGCCCGGGTTCGCCGCCACCGGCAAGAAGATAGATCTGCTGGTGGTCGACCTCTGGCAGTTCCGGGCGGGGCTCATCTGGCGCAGCCAGTCGAGCTGGGATCTCACCGAGATGTTGTTGCAGCTGGGGCTGATGCCACCCCGGGGCAGCGCCGCCGAACGCGCGATGGCCCGCGCGCAGCGGGTACGGTCCCGGCTGCCGTTCTGAGCCGCCGGGCGCCGGTCAGTCGACCGCGGTGAACCGTTCCATCGCCTCGATCACCGAGCGCCCGATCTCGTCCATTTCCGCGCCCATGCCGATGAGCAGGTTCATGATCGCGGGCACGAGTACTTCGAGCAATCCTTCGTCGCCGAGGTGTCCGGCCATCTCCAGTTGGACGAAGCCGAACAGGCCCATCCACAGCTGCGCGGCGGCGGAGCGCACATCGGGGGTGTCGATCAGGTGGGCCTCTTGTGCCCGGCGCACCGTGTCGACCACGTGGTCGAACGTCTCCTGATAATGTTCGAATTCTGAATCATTCTCGGCGACAAGGACATTGCCGCGATTGATCTTCATATCGATGCGCTGCGATCCGGTGCCGAACATCAGTTGGAAAAGTTCGGGCCTGCGTTGCGCCTCGTCCCGGAAGACCAGTCCGAGCACCAGCAGATCCGTGATCGGATCGTCGGTCATATCGAATTCGTCCATCCGCGCGCCGAGCAGCGCGAAACCCGCCGACCCCGCCGCCCGGATGAGACCCGCCATGCCGCCGAAGTTGGAGTACACCGCCATCGTCGAGACGCCGCACATGCCGGATACGCGGCGCACGGTCAGCGCGTGCAGGCCTTGCGTGGACACCACCTCGACGGTCGCGTCGATGAGCCGGTCGCGCAGGGCGGTGTTGAGCGGGTCCGGTGAATGCTCCAGCGGCGCGGCGAGTTCCGCAGTCCCTGCGGGTATACGTTCGTTCATCGCATCCGTTCGTGGCCGCGGGCGGGACCGGTCAGACAGTGGCGGCAGCGAGTCCGGACCGAAAGGTGACGGTGCGTGGTCGCCGGAATGTCGAACGAGATTCGCTGTCGGATTACTCGCCCGGTGGGGCGAGAAGTCTTCGGTCGCGCACGGAAATTCCGAGCGCAGTGCGAGTTACGGGAAAGGGGGAGAGCTGCGGTGGCAGGCTTCGCGGGGGATCGGCACCCGGTGGAGCGCCTTTCGGAACCCGAGGGTCGGCACTGAATCTCTAGGTGACAAAGTGTAACATCAACCCGGGCTACCCGAGATGCTTTGTGTCATTCCGTATTTCGCGGATAGTTTTTCGAATGGTTTGTGAGGCTTGACAATGGTGCGTCCCGGCGGGGAGTGGCCCGTCACAGCTTCCTGCCCGAATTGTCGGCATCCGCGTCGCCGGTATTCCGCATATCATCTGCTGTTCGTGCACCACGTCGGCGGACTCGACGAGAGTGCGCGCGCCTAGAGCACCGCTTGGGTTTGGGTCACCTTGGCGACGAGTTTCCCGGCGTCGTCGCGTATTTCGGTCTCGACGACGATGAACGAGCGGCCGGCGTGCAGCGGGGTGGCCGAGGCGGTGGCATAGCCCGAGCGAACCGCGCGTAGGAAGTTCGTTTTGGATTCGACGGTGGTCGTGCCCTGTTTACCTTCGGGCAGGTTCAAATAGGCGCACACCGCCCCCGTCGCGTCGGCCAGCGACATCAGCACCCCGCCGTGCATCACACCGCCCAGGGTGCACAGCGATTCGTCCCAGGAGAGGCGGCTGCGCACCAGGGCGGGACCGTGCTCGAGCACCTCGATGCCGAGCCGCTCGGTGAACGGCATGGTCTGGTGGAAGAGCATGGTGCCCGTCTCGTCGATCATGGTGCCGATCCTGCCCGAGGGGTGGGGCCGAGTCGATTACCCCCGGGGTAATGGTGTGGGGTCCGGCCAGGTGTGGCGTCGCAAGGCGTGCACCGCCACCGGGACGAGCACGAGCGCCGCGGTCAGTCCGCCGAGCATCAGCAGCGTGCTGGGCGTCGTCCGGTCGAGCACGCCGCCCCCGGCGAGCGCGCCGAGGGCGAACGTGGCCTGGAACGCGGCGGTGAACAGCACGGCGGCGGCCTCCGGCACTGTCGGGGCGGCCTTGGCGAACCAGGCCTGCGAGGACACCGGTACCGCGCCGTAGCCGAGCCCCCAGACGACGAGCAGGCACAGCGCGCCCGGCAGTGATCGGCCGAGCACCGGCAGCAGCAGCGCGGCGAGCGCGATGAGCGCCGCGGCGCACCCGAAGGTGGCGCGCGGGTACCGGGAGATCGTGGCACCGCCCAGGAAATTGCCGAGAATGCCCGCGACCCCGTAGCTCAGCAGCACGAGCGTGACCAGACCCGGGCCGAGCCGGGGCACCTGCTCGAGAAACGGCGTCACGTAGGTGTAGGTACCGAAATGGGCGAAGACGACGAGAAACGTGACCAGCAACGCGAATCGAATATTGCTGCCGCGCAGCAGGATGCGCAGCACGGCCGCGTCGGTGCCGCGGCGGGCGGGCAGCGGCGGCAGGAACACCACCAGCATGCCGAGTACCAGCGCGGACAGTGCGCCGAGCGCCGCGAAAGTCACGCGCCAGCCCGCTATCTCGCCGAACAACGTGCCCGCGGGCACGCCGAGCACGGAGCCGAGCGGCACCGCGGCGAAGATCACCGCGGTGGCCCGGGGCACCGCGGCGGTGGGCACGAGGCGCTCGGCCAGCCCGGCCGCGATGGACCAGAAGCCGCCGATGGTGACGCCGACGAGCACCCGGGACACCAGCACGAGCGGGTACGCGGATGCCACGGCCATCAGCACGTTCGCGGTGACGAGCAGGAACATGAACAGGCACAACATGATTCGGCGATCGATCCGGCCGGACGCGACGGTCACCACGGGCGCGGCGACGGCGGCGATCAGTCCGGGCGCGGCCATCATCAGCCCGGCGTTGCCGTCGGAGACGGTGAAGTCGGCACCGATCGAGGTGAGCAGTCCGATCGGCAGGATCTCGGTGGTGACGATCGCGAAGATCGCGAGGGTCACCGCGGCGACGGCGAGCCGGCCGGTTCGCGCGTTCGGCGCGGATGTCGTTGCGGGAGTTCGGAGCATCGTGGACACGTCGCCCAGTCCAGCAGCGGGCGGCGCGGGCTTCCGGCGGGTTTCGGCCGGGACCGTATCGAGGGCGAAAACCCGCTCAGCCGCGCATGGGGGCGAGGAACTCCGCGTTCGTCTCGGACTTGCGCAGACCCTCGAGCAGCAGGTCGAGCGCCTGCTGTCCGTCCAGCGTGCCGAGCGTGCGGCGCAGCGTGTCGATCGTGGCGCGCTCGGCGGGCGCGAGCAGCAATTCGTCGTGGCGAGTACTGGATTGGGCGATATCGACGGCGGGGAAGACGCGCCGGTTCGCGGCGGCGCGATCCAGTTTCAGTTCGGCGTTACCGGTGCCCTTGTACTCCTCGAAGATCACCGTATCGGCCACCGAGCCGGTCTCCACCAGGGCGGTGGCGATGATGGTGAGCGAGCCGCCGTGCTCGAAATTGCGGGCCGCGCCCAGGAAGCGCTTGGGCGGGGCGAGGGCGGCGGCCTCGACGCCGCCGGACAGCACCCGGCCCGAGGAGGGGCTGGCCAGGTTGTAGGCGCGGGCGAGCCGGGTCAGCGAATCGAGCAGCACGACCACGTCGCGGCCCATTTCGGCCAGGCGTTTGGCGTGCTCGATGGCGAGTTCGGCCACCGCGACATGCTCCTTGGCGGGCTGGTCGAAGGTGGACGCGGCGACAGCGGCGGGCACCGCTCGGCTGAGGTCGGTGACCTCTTCGGGACGCTCGCCGACCAGCACGAGCATGAGTTCGCACTCGGGGTGGTTCTTCGCGATGCCGTGCGCGATGGCTTGCAGCACAGAAGTTTTGCCTGCCTTGGGCGGTGCGACGATGAGCGCGCGCTGCCCCTTGCCGATCGGCATCACCAGGTCGGTCACCCGGGTGGTGAGCGCGTGCTGCTCGGTTTCCAGGCGCAGGCGTTCGTTGGGGTGGATGGGGACGAGCTCGGCGAAGACGGGCCGGTCGGTGAGTTTGTCGGGCGTCTGCCCGTTGACCGTCGCCACCGTCAGCAGCTGCGCGGGTTTGTCGTTCGTACTTTCGGATTGTGCTGTGCCGGTGAGGAAGTCGCCGCGCCGCAGCTGGTGCGTACGGACGAGGCGCTGGGGCACGGTGAGGTCGAGCGGGCTGGGAGCGTATCCGTCGACGCGGAGGGTGGCCCGGTTTCCGACGAGGTCGAGGATGCCGGTGACCGAGCGTGTCGACTGCTCAGAAGTATTGGTGTTCATGGGATTTCCTTCAGGTGATGGTTCGTGGGGTACGGCGAACGGCCGGATATGCGACGGCGTAGCGAGACGCGTCGTCAGAGGTGGGATCCTCGGGATACCGGAACGGCGCTGAAAGCCGGATTCGGAGAGGGGATCTCGGATACCTGGTGGGAGGAGCTACCTACATCCACAAGGAGAAGACCTGGCCGAGAGTACCTGGTCGATCTACACCACGCAAGGGTGGTGCGTCCAGCAGGGGGAACGACCTGCGACGCACGAATATTCCCCGCCTCGCGCGATCGCACCGACCGTCGACACGACGATGCCCGGTCCGGGACGCGAAAAGCGTCCCGGACCGGGCATCGGAAGGAAGGTGGCGCGGGTTATCCGTAGACGGCGCTGAAGAACTGGATCGCGCTGGCGATGCCGACCGGGACGCCGAGCAGCACCATGCCCGCCGCTGCCCCGAGGGCGATGCCGACGCCCGCGCCGGCGAGGCACAGGCCGATCGGGCCCGCGAAGAACGTCGGCACCACGAGCGGAGCGCCGATGATGGCGCCTGCGACGCAGCCGAGGACGCCGCCGACGATGGTGCCGACCAGGGTGCCGATCGCGGTGGCCAGGCCGAACTGGGTGGCGGCGGTGCTGAGTGCGGTGTTGAAGTCGGCGCCCGCGATGTCCTTGGCCTCGGCCGGCTTCAGCATGGCGGCGGGGCGGGCCGTCGCCGGGTCGGTGCTCGGCGTGAACGTGGCGGTGTTGCCGTCGATCTGGGCCGCGATCGGCCATTCCAGGCCGTCTTTCAGATATGTCAGCGGCATTCCGGCAACCAGGTGTCCCTGGTTATCCAGCACCTGGAACTGCGTGCCCTGGGTGGTCAGTGAGCCGGCGTCGGTCTTCAGGACAACCGATTTGTCCACCACATTCGCGGTGTAACGGATGCCGGGCAGAATATCGGTCTGCACGGTCGTCTCGGGGGCCGGGGCCGGGTCGACGGGCGCCGCGTAGGCGGTGCCGCTCGTGATGCCGATGGCCGCGATGACCAGGGTGGACGCGGCAGCGAACTTCTTGACCTTCATGTACCTCAAACACTTTCCTCAGCAGGAGCACCTTCGGCCCCTCGGGGGCTCGAGCCGGCGCGGCCCATAAATACGAACCTCCGCACAGGTTCGTCGGGGTTTATTACGTGAACGTAACAAGCACTGCAAAGGAAGCGTCAAATAGCGGCCGCAGGTGTTAAAGAAATATAAATTCGGACATTCAGCTAACTCTCAGCGCCCGTTTATGTGGCGCACAGCACTTTTTCAGCCGAGGCGCTGGACCACCGCACCCGGCAACCGCGGCAGCACCAGATCGATCAGCCGCCACGGCCACGCCGGCACGCACGCCCGGCGCTGTTCCTTTTCGATCGCGCCGACCATCGCCGCGACGCCTTTCGCCAGCGGCGCCACCAAGCGCGCGTCACCGGCCTTGGCGGCCATGTCGGTGGCGATGAACCCGGGCAGCAGCGTGGTGACGGCGATCGGCGAGCTCGCCAGTTCGGTGGACAGCGCCTGCCCGAGCGCGGCGAGACCGGCCTTGCTCGCCGAGTACGCGGCCTTCTTGCCCGGCAGCCCGCGAATCGCGCTCATCGAGGACACCAGCACCAGGTGTCCGGCGTGCTGGGCGCGGAAGATCTCCAACGCCGCCTCGGCCTGGGCCAGCGCACTGACGAAATTCGTTGTCGCCGTAGCGATATTGGCGTCCGCGCGGCCGGTGCCGAGCACCGCGCCCTTGCCGATGCCCGCGTTGACGATCACCCGGTCCAGCCCGCCGAGTTCGTCGCGTAACTCGCCGAACACCCGCGGCACCGCCGGATGGTCGTCGACGTCGAGTGCGCGGACGGCGACCGTGATGCCGGGGTGTGCGGCGCACAGCTCGGCACGCAGCGCGGTCAACGCGTCCAGGCGACGAGCGCACAGCGCGAGATCGCGGCCCTTGCTCGCGAAATCGCGGGCCATCGCCGCGCCGAGCCCGGCGCTCGCGCCGGTGATCAGAATCTTCGTCCGCGTCATGGCCCGACGATAGCGCCGCCTCGCTCAGCCGCCGAAGGAGCCCGAGCGGGGCGGCGCGGGCACCAGTCGCCACGGTCCGCAGTTCTTCGTCTTGAACGCCAGATCGGTGGGCTTGATCTCCGCGAGCACCCGGCCGCCGCGGGTGTAGTCGTTGCCGATGATGTAGCGCATGTCGGTGTTGTCGCCCTCGACCTTGAACAGCCTGCGCCAGTCGCACGGGTGGTCGCGGTCCGGCGCGCCCGGCGCCTCCCACCAGCCCGGGAAGATGTCGACGCCCACCAGGTAGAGGCCGTCCTCGGGCATCGTGTTCGCGGGTTCCGCGGCAGCCGTGGCGGCACCGAGCAGGGTCAGCGCGGACGCCATGGCACCCGCGACAAGAAGCGTGCCTGCACGCATGGTGATGTTCTCCTCGAATCGTGCTCCGACCCCCGCGCAGCGGTTGACCTGGGAGATCGGCGAATCTCCGGGGCCAAGATCTACCAGAGGTCGCGGTCGGATGTGGCGCGTTTCGCTTTTTCTTGTGGCGATGCATGACCGGTTCGCCCGCGCTGTTGTCATCGGTCCGGTCCGCCGCGATATCTCAGGTATGACGTGTGCTCGGCTCGAGTCCGGCCGGACAGCTCGGCGGCCGGTCCCCTGCGGTGCGGCCTGCGCGGGGTTGTGTACCGACGCGGGCCTCGCGGCGGTATTGGCGAGCGACCGGGCTCTGCTGCACTGGCGTGCCGTGCGGATGCTGGGCGACAGCGGCTTGGCCGAACAAGCGGTGCAGGAGTCGCTGCTGCGGGCGTGGCGTTCGTGCGCGTACTTCGACGAAACCAAGGGCACCGTGCGCACCTGGCTGTTGACCATCCTGCGCAACGTCGTCATCGACATTGCCCGCTCGCGCGCCGCGCGTCCCGGCGACAGCGGTTGGGACGAGATCGGCGAACTGAGCGACGTCCGCTACGCCCACCCCGACTTCTCGGAGGGCCTGGTCGACGGACTCCTCGTCGCCGAATTGCTCGCCCGGCTACCCGCCTCGCAGCGCGAAGCGGTGGTCGAGGTGATCCTGCGCGACCGCGCCTACCAAGAAGTGGCCGACGATATCGGCGTCCCCGTAGGCACCGTGAAAACCCGCGTCCACTACGCCCTGCGCTCCCTGCGCAGGCTGCCCCGCGGCGCCTGAGCCGTCGGAAAGGCGGCACCACCCGCCTATCCGCTGCGCCGGGTGACGAAGTCGAACTCGAGGTATTGCTCTGCGGCGGAAGGGATATGGGTGAGGGTCAGCTCGGCGAGGTTGCCCTGGTCGGTCTGCACGCAGAGGTGGCTGCCGGTCGTCAGGTGGTAGACGTCGTCCAGCGTCTGCGTCCAGCTGACCGTCGGGATCGCGGCGCAGCGGTCGGCGCCGGTACGGGTTCGATCCTGTGGTACCGCGAAGCGCGCGTTGCCGTCGGTCATGGCGTTGAGGGAGTCGGCGGTTTTGGAGGGGCTCATATCGACACCGGGCACGTTCTGGTCCCGCACCTGCCCGTTGTCCAGGTCGATGCCTTCGACGTTGACCAGTTTGGCGTGCCCTTGCGCGAGCGGGGGTTCGGTCGTGGTCGTCGGAGCCGCGGACGGTGACGGCGTCGAGGGCGCCGGGGGAACGGTCGGCTCGGCGGAGTCGGGCCCGGAGCATTGCGCGATACCGAAGATCAGCGCCACCACCGCACCGATCACGCCCGCCGCGCTGCCGACCACGGTCCAGAAGTGGGTCGATCCGTACCTGCTGCCGCTGCGCGCGGGCGGTGCGGGTTCGTGCTCTGCCATCTGCTGCCCCCTGGTGCCGGAAAATGTCGGAATAGGGCACAGGCGTAAACGCAACCCGCGCCGCAGAAGCGGTACCGCGCGATCGGCTGAACACCAAAAACCTTACACAGCAACGGCTCTCTCGATGGCGGATTCGCCGGCGACGTTCCCGGGTGACCGTGCCGCGTCGGCGGTTCCGGCTGAACGGTTGCTGAACTCGCCGCTGTCGGGCAGGTGACCAACTGTGAACACGCGTCTTCGGCGGTAACGGTTCAGTAACCGGTGTTGCTATCCTGATGCTTGCGTTGCCAGAGTGAACCACTGGGTTTGGTGTTACTAATGGGAAGGGAGAGGTGCCCGGTCCCGGGGTGCCGACCGAACATGAAGCAGCCAAGCATCATCAAGGCCGGAGTAGCTTCCGCCGTCACGGCCGCGGTCACGGTGACGCTGTCCGGGCTCGTCCCGGGTACCGCGAGCGCCGGCCCCGCCTTCCCCGAGATGGCGAAGAAGCTGACGGGCAAAACGGTGTTCCTCGACCCCGGCCATCAGGGGCCAGGGCACGGCGAGAACGTGGCCAAGCAGGTCAGCGACGGTCGCGGCGGTATGAAGGACTGCCAGACCACCGGGATGACCACGGTGCACGGCGTCCCGGAACACACCATCAACTGGAACGTCGCGCAGCTGGTGCAGACCTCGTTGGAGAGTCTCGGCGCGCGCGTGGTGCTGAGCAGGCAGGACGACCAGGGCTGGGGCGGTTGTATCGATGAGCGGGCCGCCGCCGCGAACAAGTCGGGCGCCGACGTCGCGGTCAGTATCCACGCCGACAGCGCGCCCGCCGATCAGCGCGGCTTCCATCTGATCGTGCCCGAACTTCCTATTCCCGACGCGATGATCGACAAGGTCCAGTCGGGTGCGGGGCTGGCGGCGTCGAAGGCGATGCGCGACGCGTACTTGCAGTCGGGCTTCGTCCCGGCGCCGTACGCCAGTGCCGATGGCCTGATGTCGCGCAGGGATATCGCCGGTCCTGCGCTCACCAAGATCCCCGATGTGTTCATCGAGATGGGCAACGGCGCCAACCTCGACGACGCGGCGCAGCTGGAAAGCCGAGAGGGACAGCTGAAGCACGCGATGACCATCACCACCGGGTTGGTCAGTTATCTGCTGGGCCCGCCGGGAACCACGCCCGCGTCCGCCGGGGCGGCGGACAACGCGACCGCGCCGCAGCCGGATCCGTCCCCTGTGCCCGCTGTCGCGCCGGTGCCGGCGAACTCGCCGCTGCAACCGCATCCGGCATCGATCGATCCGCCGGGCGGACAGGCCGCGCCGCAGACACTGACCCCGCTGCCCGGCCAGGCCGCCCCGCAAGCGCAGACCGTGCCGCAGGCCCAGTCGGTGCCGAACGCCCAGTCCGCGCCGAACGCCCAGACCGCACCGCAGGGCCAGGCCTCGCCGTTCACCCCGCCCGCGCCCGGCACCCAGCAGTCCACACCGGGCACCCAGCAGAGCCCGAGCCTGCCGGGCACCAGCCCGTCCACGGATACCCCGAGCGATATGGCGGCCGTCCGCGAAATCATGGACATGGTGCTCGAACTGGTGATGCCGCTGGCCAAGGCGCTGGGCGTGGACAACAACATGGTCACCGCGGAACTGATCAACCTCGCCTACGCACTCGCGGCCAAGTTCCTGGCACCGGCCAAGTAGCGCGTCCCCGCACGGTCGAACGGCACCCTCGACGAGGGTGCCGTTCGGCGCTTCGGCGGTGCTCGCGTCGCGCAGTATGGTGGTCGGCGTGGCTGACCGGATACCTGTTGTGATCGTCGCGGGGTTTCTCGGCTCCGGGAAGACGACGCTGCTCAACCATCTGCTGCGCAACAGCCGCGGCACCCGGATCGGGGTGGTGGTCAACGACTTCGGCGCGATCAACATCGACTCGATGCTGGTGGCCGGGCAGGTCGACGCGATGGTCTCGCTCGGCAACGGCTGTGTGTGCTGCGCCGTCGACGTCAGCGAACTGGACGAGATGTTCACCCGCCTGGCGCAGCCGCGCGCCAAGATCGACGTGATCGTGGTGGAGGCCAGCGGTCTGGCCGAGCCGCGCAATCTCATCCGCATGGTGGTGGGCAGCGACAACCCGCGCATCCGCTACGGCGGTCTGGTCGAGGTGGTCGACGCCGAGCAGTTCCCGGCGAGCAGTGCGCGCCATCCGGAGCTGACCACGCACCTGCGGCTGGCCGATCTGGTGGTCGTGAACAAGGCCGATCGGGTGCCCGCGAGCGAGCTGGCCACGCTGCGACAGGATATTTCGGCGGTGGTCGGGCAGGTCCCGGTGTACGCCACCACGCACGGCAGGCTCGAGGCGGGCCTGCTGTTCGACGAACCGCTGCGGGAAACACCGCGCGTCGCCGAGCAATTGAGCTTCGACGCACTGCTGCACGAGCACGAGCACGAACCCGGGCACGCGGAGCACCGCCACCTGCACGACGACTACGTCAGCGTTTCTTTCACCAGCGAGCGGGAACTGGACCCACGCCGGTTGATCGAATTCCTGGAGGATCCGCCGCCCGGCCTGTTCCGGGCCAAGGGCTTCGCCACGTTCGCGGTCGCCGAGGAGCGCCGCAAGTTCGTCATGCATCTGGTCGGGCGGCACCTGGTGTTCGAGCCGCAACACTGGGCCCGCGGCGAGCAGCGCGTCACCCAGCTGGTGCTGATCGGCGCGGGCATGGACGTCGAACTGGTCCGCAAACGGCTGGACGACACCGTGCACACCGCCGAGGACTGGCTCGATCCGCAGTCGCTGCTCGGGGTCTGGCGCTACACGCCGCACTGATCCCACGAATTGGCACTGATCCCACGATTTGGCATCGATTCCGCGAAAGTTGGCGCGTTCGGTCCGAAACTGGCGCGTTCGGTTGTGGCGGCGGCGCCGGGCGGACACGAGACTGTCCTGGTGCCCGCCGCGTCGGCACGTGCGCAATGGAGCGAGCATGCCGCGCGACGTGTCGGGGTCGGCGCACCGATTGACGATCGAACAGATTCGTTTGGCGACCGATGGGAGTTTTCCGTGTTGGATTCGCAGGAGAGCGCCACCGCGTATGTGATCGAGGTGCTGGAGGCCAAAGGGACCGCCACGCGCTACGACTTCGATGTGCCCAGCATTGTGGCCGAGTCGCACGCCGTCGCCAACGGCTGGGATTTCCGTGGGATCGAGGACACCACGTTCTGGGGGATCGTGGCGCGTTTCCTCAAACCGTGATCGACCAGCGGCGCGCGGCGCGGCGCATCGAGCCCGCGTCCGAATAGCCGAGGAGTTCGGCTTGGCGCGCTCGGCTCAGCTTGCCTGTCGCGGTCGCCGCATCGAGCCGGGCGGTGCGCGCCCGGTCCAGTTCCTGCCGCCATGTCGTGCCGGCCTCCATCAGGCGGCGTTGCAGCGTTCGTGGGCTGGTGGCCAGGCTGCGGGACACCCGATCCAAGGACACGTCACCGGACTCCAAGGCGTCGGCCAAGGCGGCCGCGACGCGTTCGGGCCAGGCGCCGGCCAGCGGCGGCGGGGGCGGCAGCGCCTCGGCCAGCGGCTGCAGGATCGCGGCGAGCACCGGGTCGCTGGTGGTGAGCGGCAAATCCATGTCGGTCGCGCGGAAGACCATCGCGTCCACCGGCGCGTCGAACTCGATCGCGGTGGTGCCGAACACCTCGACGAACGTGTGCACCTGCGCGGGCGCCGATTGGCGCAACGAAACCCGCAGTGGCGCAAGGGGAGCACGGACCACCCGGCGGGCGCGGCTCAGCACGGCGGTCAGGCCCCACAGCTGGGTGAGGTCACGGCCGCGGCCCTCGCCCCGGATCATGTCGAGATAGAGGGTGACTTCCTCGTCGTTCTCCGCGACGAGGTCGAAACGATGGTTGGTGGTCACCGCGGTGACGTACGGCCCGCAGGTGGCCAGGCCCGCGCCGAGGGTCGGCGCGGTGGAGAACAGATAGTCGTAGAGTCCGAGCGTGGGCAGCTGGTAGCGCCGGGCCACATGCAACGCGACGTCCGGGTCACCCAGTCCGTGCTCGCCGAGCTCCCACAACCGGGAGAAGGTGTGGCTGGGCAGGTGCACGTCGTCACCGGCCATCGTCCACTCCGGTAGCCCGGTCTCCCTGATCAGCCGGTCTCGATCGAGCCCGGCCGCGCCGAGTTGAGAGATGACGAAGCGGTGCAGCAGAACCTGGTCGGTGCCCATCGCGTCCTCCCGTGTCTCGCGGGGGTCCCCGCCACCCCGGTGCTGTGCTGAATGGCTGCGCTGAGCAGGTCCGCCAGGCTGAACCAGCCGTCGATGAACTGCGCGCGCGAAAACGCTAACTCCGGCGTGTTGATTCGTCATAGGATTCATGTCACGGGCTTGTTACGCCCCACAGGCGTTGACCCATTCGGACAATCCGTCGGCGAACAGCTGCCGCTTCCAGATCGGCACCTCGTGTTTGATCCGGTCCACCAATTCGGCGCACGCGGTGAACGCTTCCGCGCGGTGCGCCGCGGCGACGGCCACGACGATCGCGTCGTCGCCGATCGTCAACTCGCCCACCCGGTGCACGGCCGCGACCGGCAACTCCGACGAGGCGGCCAGTTCGGCGCAGACCTTGCGCAGGAAGCGCTCTGCCTCCGGGTGCGCCGAGTACTCCAGGGCGGCGACCGCCTGGCCGCCGTCGTGGTCGCGCACCTTTCCGGTGAACACCACGACCGCGCCGTAGTGCGGTCCGGTCACCGCGGCTTCGACCTCGGCCGCGTCGAGCGGCTGGGCGCTGATCCGCGCGAGCCGGACGGTGGGTTCAGTTGTCGTCATGGTTGCCGCCTCCGGCTACTTGCGCGAGCAGATGATCGAGCAGTGGTTCGAGCACCGCGATACCGTCCTTGACGCCGCCGGGCGAGCCCGGCAGGTTCACCAGCACCGACCGGCCGGACAGCCCGGCCACGCCGCGGCTGAGCGCGGCGAGCGGAAACTTCGCGGTGCCGCGCTGACGGATCGCCTCGGCGACGCCGGGTAGTTCCCGGTCGAGCAGGGCGAGGGTGGCCTCGGGGGTCGCGTCGGTGGGCGAGGCGCCGGTGCCGCCGGTGCTGACCACCAGCGACGGCTGGAACCGCAGCGCGTCGGCCAGGCCGACGGCGATATCGGCGTCGGCGTACACCAGCGGTCCGCGCACCGAAAAGCCGAGACCCGCAAGCCATTCCGTGAGCACGGGGCCGGTCGTGTCGACCCGGGTACCCGCGGCGGCGCCGGTCGAGGCGACCACGACCACCGCGGAGCGCGACTCGAAATCTGTTTGTGCGCTCACGGTTTCGGGCGCGGATGCGGGTGTCGCCGCCGACTGTTCCCAATGTCCTTGCTTGCCACCGTCTTTGGTGAGCAAACGGACGTCGTTCAGCGTCGCCGCCGGATCGACCGCCTTCACCATGTCGTGCAGCGTCAGTCCCGCGACCGCCACCGCGGTGAGCGCCTCCATCTCGACGCCGGTGGGCCCCTTGGTCTTCGCGGTCGCCTCGATGGTGATCGCGGTATCGGTGAAACCGAACTCGACCTTGACCGAGGACAGCGCCAGCTGATGGCACAGCGGGATCAGCTCCGAGGTCTTCTTCGCCCCGGCGATGCCTGCGATCCGCGCGGTGGACAGCACATCGGCCTTGGGCAGGTCGTCGGCGCGCACCAGCGCGATCACCTCGGCGGTGGTTCGCAGCTCGCCCGCCGCGAGCGCGACCCGGGTGGTGTCGGCCTTCGCGCTCACATCCACCATGCGGGCCCGGCCCTCGCCGTCCACATGGGACAACTCACTCATCGCCTACTCCTCGGGTAACTCCGCTGTGCGACAAGGCGTGTCACAGCGTCCACACTCGTACCACGGTGCCCGCGGGCAGCGTGGTGGCCGCGGCGGGCACGTCGATCAGGACGTCGGCCCACGCCATGCTCGCGATCAGGTGCGAGCCGGGACCGGACACCACCTCGACCGCCTCCGGAAGCTGCTGCGACGCAGGCAGATCACCGGATTCCGGATGAATCAGCTTGCCGCGCAGGAATTGCCGCTTACCCTGCGGCGAGCGGGCGACCGCGTTGCGCAGCGGCAGGTCGTAACTCGGCACCGGAGCCAGTCCGGCGAGCCGGCGCAGGATCGGCCGGGCGAACACCTCGAACGACACCATGGTGCTGACCGGGTTGCCCGGGAAGCTCAGCACCGGCACCCCGTCGACCACGGTGCGTCCCTGCGGTCCGCCGGGCTGTACGGCCACCGGCCCGAACTGCCCGCCGAGCGGCTCGAGCACGTCCTTGACCACCTCGAAGTCGCCCTTGGACACCCCGCCGGAGGTGAAGACGACGTCGGCGGAGCCGGTCGCGGCGGCGAGCAGCTTGCGGAACTGGGCGGGATCGTCGGTGCTGTGCTCGACCGAGACGACGGTGACGCCGTTCGCGGTGAGCGCGGCCGCCAGCGCGATCCCGTTGGAGTTGTAGATCTGCCCGGGGCGCAGCTCGGTACCCGCCGGGACCAGCTCGTCACCGGTGGTGATGATCGCGGCGAGCACCGGGCGCACCACCGCGACGGCGGGCAACCCGACCGCGGCGAGCGCGGCGATGTGCCGGGGCGCGAGGGTGGTGCCCGCGCGGGCGAGCAGATCGCCCGCGTGCACGTCGGTACCCGGCTCGCGGACGAATTCGCCTGCGCTGCGGCCGCGTTCGACGGTCACCGTGCCCTCGTCCGCGCGCGCGTCCTCGACCGGGACCACACAGTCCGCGCCGGGCGGGATCGGCGCGCCGGTCATCACCTTCATCGCCGCGCCCGGCGGCAGCGGTGTCTGCCCCGCGTTGCCCGCCGCGACCACGCCGGCCAGCGGCAGCGTCACGGGGGCGACCGCGACGGACGCGGCGCGCACCGCGTAGCCGTCCATCGCCGAATTGCGGAACACCGGCAGGTCGACGGGCGCGCGGACATCGTCGGCCAGCTGCCTGCCCAACGCGTGCGGCACCGCGACGTCCTCGACCGCCCGCGCGGCCAACGGGCGCAACAGCTGTTCGATGCTGTCGCGGTACTCGTCGACCGGCCGGGCCGAGATACTGGCGGGCCTTGGATTCATGCGAGCCAGCGTAATCGGTGCCGATCGGTACCGGCCGCCTGTCCCGCTTGTACGAAGCTCAGAAAAATGTCCGGTGCTCGGCGGCGGTTTCCGTACCTTCGGCGGCTGACCACCGAGGGCCGGAGGTCATAATGGACACGTGACTCTGGTCGAGATGGGGATACCTGCCGTGCGGTCCGGGCGTCCCTCGCTCGACGGACGCCCCGACACGCCCTTCCTGCTGGACCGCTTCGGGCGGGTGGCGCGCGATCTGCGCGTGTCCATCACGGAGAAGTGCTCGCTGCGCTGTACCTACTGCATGCCCGAGGAGGGCCTGCCCGCGATCCCGCCGGACGAGCTGCTGACCGTCGACGAGATCGTCCGGCTGGTGCGGCTCGCGGTGCGCGAACTCGGTGTGCGGGAGGTCCGGTTCACCGGCGGTGAGCCGTTGATGCGCCGGGATCTGGAGCGGATCATCGCGGGCTGCCACGAACAGGTGCCGGACGTGCCGCTGGCGATGACGACCAACGGCGTCGGGCTAGAGCACCGCGCGCACGCGTTGGCAGCCGCGGGGCTGCACCGGGTGAACGTCTCGCTGGACACCGTGGATCGGGCCGGTTTCGCCAAGCTGACCCGCCGCGATCGGCTCGGCTCCGCGTTGGCGGGGATCCGCGCCGCGCGCGACGCCGGGCTCGCGCCGGTGAAGATCAACGCCGTGCTGATGCGCGAAACACTCTCCGGCGCAGCGGATCTGCTGCAGTGGTGCCTCGACGAGCAGTGCGCGCTGCGGTTCATCGAGGAGATGCCGCTGGACGCCGACCACGAATGGGCGCGCGCCAATATGGTCACCGCCGCCGAACTGCTCGACGTGCTCGGCGCGCGGTTCACGCTGACCCCCGCGGGTCGCGACGATCCGGCCGCGCCCGCCGAGACCTGGCTGGTGAACGGCGGTCCCGCCACCGTCGGCATCATCGCCTCGGTCACCCGCAAGTTCTGTGACAGCTGCGACCGCACCCGGCTCACCGCCGACGGCATGCTGCGCTCCTGCCTGTTCAGCGATCAGGAATACGATCTGCGCCAGGTGCTGCGCTCGGGGGCCGGCGACGACGAACTGGCTACGCTGTGGCGCGGTGCGATGTGGAACAAATGGGCTGGTCACGGGATCGACGCCGAGGGTTTCGTCCCGCCCGAACGCACGATGGGAGCCATCGGTGGTTGAGATCCGCTACTTCGCCGCGATCGCGGACGCCGTCGGCAAGGACCGGGAGCACCTGGACTTCCCGGTCGGCGCGACCGTCGGCGACCTGCGTTCCACCCTGTCCGCGTCGTACGGACCCGACCTGGACAAGATGCTGTCGGTCTGTGCCTATCTGGTCGGTGACGAACTCACCCGCGATCCCGCCGCGGCCCTGACCCAGCGGGTGGATGTGCTGCCGCCCTTCGCGGGCGGTTAGAGCCTGATGTAGAGACCCGGTGGCGGTGTTCGTCGCTTGAATAGAGGGGCAGCAGGCCCTTCGATTCGAGGAAGGATGGCGATCATGCAGTACTTGGCGACATTGGTGGGACCCGCGGACGCGCCCTACGCCGAGCCGGGCACCCCGGAATTCGACGCGGAGGTCGCGCGTTACGCCGCCTTCGAGGCCGCGGCGGGCGCGGCGATCGCGGGCGGCGTCGCGCTGTTCCCGGCGGAGACCGCCGTCGAACTCCGGCACACCGGTGGCAGGCTGATCACGACCAACGGCCCGTTCCCCGAGCAGACCGAGGTGGTCGGCGGGTTCCTCGTGTTCGACTGCGCGGACCTGGACGAGGCCATCGAACTGGCCCGGCAGGCCCCCGCGGCCGAGGACGGCGCGGTCGAACTGCGTCCGCTGGTCCAATGGGCGCCGCACGCCGAGCCCGGCCCGGACTGGTGGCTCGCGCTGCTCTGGGAGACGCCGGGCGCGGTGATCGCGCCGGGCACCCCCGAATGGGATCCCGCGGTGGCCGAGCATCAGCGGTTCGGCGCGAAGTTCGGCGCAGCGATCCGCGGCGGCGGGGCCGTACAGCCGCCGGCCACCGCGACGACCGTGCGGGTCCGCGACGGACGCCTGTCCCTCACCGACGGCCCGTTCGCCGAATCGGCCGACGTGATCGACGGCCTGTACCTGTTCGCCGCCCCGGACCAGGCCGCCGCGACCGAGATCGCGAGCCAGATCCCCTGTGGCGAGAAAGGACACGTGGAACTGCGCCGCGTCGTCGAACTCGACGACTGAGCGCAGGACCCGCGAGTAGAAATAGTTTCGGGTCGGGTGTAGAGAAATCCGCGCGGCGTTCGTCGTCTGGGTAGGGAAGGGTATCGGGCCCCTCCGTTCGAGGAAGGTTGGCGACCATGCACTACTTGGCCACGATTGTCGGCGGCGAATCCGGACCGAGCGCCGCGCCGGGCACACCCGAGTTCACCGCGGGCGTCGCGAAGTACGCGGCGTTCCAGGAGCAGGCGGCCGCGGCGATCGCGGGCGGCGCGGCGCTCTACCCGTCGGCGACGGCGGTCAATATCCGCGGCGGTGCGGGCGAAACACTGATCACCGATGGTCCGTTCACCGAACAGAACGAGGTGGTCACCGGTTTCTACGTGTTCGACTGCGCGAACCTGGACGAGGCGGTCCAGCTCGCCAGGAAGATCCCGGCGGCGGCGCAGGGCTCGATCGAGGTGCGGCCGATGCAGATGTGGCTGCCGCACTCGACGCCCGGCGCCGACTGGTGGTTGGCGCTGCTGTGGTCGCCGCAGGGCGATTTCGTCGCACCAGACACGCCGGAGTGGGACGCGATGGCCGCCGCACATCAGCAGTTCGTCGAGCAGGTGGGCGCGGCGATCCGGGGCGGCGGCGCGCTGCGGCCGCCGACCGAGGCGACCATCGTGCGGGAACGCGATGGCGGGCTGTTGCGCACCGATGGTCCGTTCACCGAGGGCGCCGAGGTGGTCGACGGGCTCTATGTGTTCACCGCGGCGAGTCCGGCGCAGGCCGGCGAGATCGGGGCGCGGATCCCGCGTGGCGAGAAGGGGCGCACCGAGGTGCGCCGGATCGTCGACGTGGGTTTCTGATCGTGCGCGACGGCCAGGACACGGCGATCGACGGCATCTACCGGGCCGAATTCGGCCGTGCCCTGGCCACGGTCGCCCGGCTGGTCGGCGATATCGGGCTGGCCGAGGACGCGGTGCACGAGGCGTTCGCCGACGCGCTGCGCAGTTGGCCGGAGCGCGGGGTGCCGGCCAACCCGGGCGCCTGGATCACCACCGCGGCGCGCAATCGCGCACTGGACCGGGTGCGGCGCGAATCGGCCCGGGGCGCCAAAGAGCAGGACGCCGTCCTGCTGACCGTGCCGAACGAGGAGCCCGACGTGACGCCGGTACCGGACGACCAACTCCGCATGATCTTCACCTGCTGCCATCCCGCGCTGTCGCAGGAATCTCAGGTCGCCTTGACGTTGCGGCTGGTGTGCGGGTTGCGCACGGTCGAGATCGCCCGGGCCTTCCTGCAGCCGGAACACACTGTGGCGCAACGGCTCACCCGGGCGAAGGCGAAGATCCGCGCGGCCGGTATTCCGTTGCGGGTGCCGCCGGTGCACCTGCTGCCCGAGCGGGTGCCCGCCGTGCTGGCGTGCGTCTACCTGGTGTTCACCGAGGGCTACGCCGCGACCACGGGCCCGGCCGCCATCCGAGACGAGTTGTGCGACGAGGCGATCCGGCTCGGACGGCTGCTGTGCGGGTTGCTGCCGGGGGAGCCGGAGGCGCGGGCGCTGCTCGCCCTGATGCTGCTGAACGACAGTCGCCGAACCCAAAGGCGCAGTGCCGAAGGCGATCTGGTGCCGCTCGAGGACCAGGACCGGGCCCGCTGGAATCGGGTCGCGATCGAGTCCGGACTGCGCTGCCTGATCTCGGCCGCCGCGGCGGGCAACGGCCCCTACCTGATCCAGGCCCGGATCGCCGCTGCGCACGCCACCGCGCCCAGCTTCGCGGAAACCGATTGGGCCGCAGTTGTTTCGGCCTACGACGAACTACTCGGGTACTCCGCGTCGCCGGTGATCCGGGTGAACCGGGCGATCGCCGTCGCCTTCCGGCACGGCTTCGACGCGGGCCTGGCCGCGCTGGACGAGGTGGCCGATCATCCCCGCCTCGGTACCTCGCACCTGGTGCCCGCCACCCGCGCCGACCTGCTCCGCCGCGCCGCCCGGTATCCGGAGGCGGCCGACAACTATCGGGTGGCGCTGGAGCGGACCCCGAACGATCAGGTCCGCCGCTTCCTCATCCGCCGCCTGGCCGAGGTGACCGCCCGCATCCGCGCTGACGCGTAACCGGTTGTGGCCGGACGCTATTCGCGCCACCAGGTATCGAGCGGGGTCACCGGGACGGCGCGCTTGTGCCGGGTGGCGCGGAAGATGGACTCGATCCGCTCGGCGACCTCGGCGGTGACGTCCGCGCCCTCGAGATAGTCGTCGATCTCGCGGTAGGTGAGGCCGAGCGCCTCCTCGTCGGGCAGAGCGGGCCGGTCGTCCTCCAGATCCGCGGTCGGGACCTTGGACCACACGCTCGCCGGTGCGCCCAGCTCTTGCAGCAGTGCCGCGCCCTGCCGTTTGGTCAGGCCGGTGAGCGGGGTCAGGTCCACGCCGCCGTCGCCGTACTTGGTGAAGAAGCCGGTCACCGCCTCGGCCGCGTGGTCGGTGCCGACCACCAGCAGGTTCTCCTGTCCCGCCAGGGCGTACTGGATCACCATCCGTTCGCGCGCCTTGATATTGCCGCGCACGAAGTCGCGCAGCTTGTCGATCTTCAACGCGGAGGCCACCTCGCCCGCGGCCGCGTTCGCGCTGGGTCGCACGTTCACCGACACCGACTTGTCCGGCTGGATGAAACGCAGCGCGGTGCGCGCGTCGGCCTCATCGGCTTGGACGCCGTAGGGCAGCCGCACCGCCAGGAAGGTGGCGTCCGCGCCGTCGGCCCGCAGTTCCTCGACGGCCAGCTGACACAGCCGCCCGGCCAGCGAGCTGTCCTGACCGCCGCTGATGCCGAGCACGAAACCCTTTGCGGGAGTAGCGTTCAGATAGTCCTTCAGGAAGTCGACCCGGCGCCGCACCTCGGCTTTCGGTTCGATACTCGGCTGAACGCCCAATTCCGCAATGATCTGTTCGCGCAGGTTCCGCATGCCAGCCCACTCTACTGACTGTTCATCCCGAAACAACGCGGCGAACCAAGGCTTCCCAGTTGTCCCCGATCTGTTCGCGGCTGTACCCCTGGGTGTGCATCTGGTGCATGACCAGCGCCGAGCCCAGCGCCGCGACCAGGCTGTCGGCGAGCAGCGGAATCTCGCCCGGTACGCCCGCCTCCCGCAGCAGCATCGCCACGTGCGCCTTGAGCAGCAGATAGGGCGCGCCGGAAAACCGCTCGCCGGCCTCGCCGACCTCAGCGGCGCGATACAGCTCGCCTTCCACGTCGATGTCGAGCAACCGGGCCCGGCCGAACGCGACGAGCCGGTCGGCCGGCGGCGCGCCGGGGCCCAGCGGGGGCGGGCCGAACATGAACGCGTGCTGGAACTTTCGCTCCGAATGGTCGAGTAGCGCCAGCAGTAGCCCGGATCGATTGCCGAACCGGCGGAAGACGGTGCCCTTGCCGACGCCGGCCCGTTTGGCGAGTGCGTCCATGGTGAGACTGTCGACGTCGTGCTCGCGGACCAACTGCTGCGCGGCGTCGAGCAGCAGCTGCCGATTGCGCGCGGCGTCGGCGCGTTCGGTGGGCTCGGCCGTGCCGGGGAGCGGCGCGCCGATGCCGAGCAGCGGTCGGCCTTCGGGCATCGGGATATCCGAAGTGGGGTAGCTCACAGCACTCACGCAGTCTCCGCGGGAAGTAATCGGACCGTGGTCCGGTTAGTGTCAGGTGAAAGTTCGGACACCACACTCAGTACACCAGGAGTCGTCATGGGACAGACCCGCATCCTCGCTCTCGTCGGTAGCCTCCGTGCCGCGTCGATCAATCGACGACTGGCCGAGACCGCTGCCCTCACTGCCCCCGAGGGCGTAGAGGTCACGCTCTACGAGGGTCTCGCCGATATTCCTTTCTACAACGAAGACCTCGATATCGAGGGAGCCGTGCCCGCGCAGGCGCAGGCCCTGCGCGATGCGATCGCCGCGGCCGACGGTCTGCTGATCGTGACGCCCGAATACAACGGCACGCTGCCCGGCGTGTTGAAGAACGCGATCGACTGGGCCTCGCGCCCATACGGCGCGGGCGCGATCAAGGCCAAGCCGACTGCCGTGATCAGCGCCTCGATCAGCCCGCGCGCCGCCCAGTGGGCGCATGGCGACACGGTCAAGTCGCTCGGGGTGGCCGGCGCCGTGGTCGTGGAGGCCGCGCATCTGCGCTTCGCCACGATCGGCGAGCGGTTCGCCGCGACACACCCGCGCGAAGACGCGGAAGCGCTGACCGAGCTCGCGGCCTCGGTGCACGAGTTGGTGGAGGCGGCGCGCGGCCAACTCGCCACCGTGTAAGCTTCCCGTCCGGTCTCGAAGAGGGCCATCTCTCCCGGTAGAGGTGGCCCTCTTCGCTTGTCCCGAGGGTTTGCTGGATATCAGCTACGGTACGGAATTGTGATCTGCACCACGGCCGTGTCGGGTTGCGAATCGAGTGTCCAGGTACTTACCGCCTTCGAATTTCATCCTTGTGACTCGCAACATGTCGTGTTGTATGAATCTGTCGGCCACTAGGTGTAGTGTCTTCGGTACTGGAAGACGGCATGACATCCCGCCCTGCGTACCTCGGCCCGAAGGGGCTGAGCAGGAGGTTCGAGGCCAGATCCAGGAGTTTGCGCAGCAACTCGGATCGTGCATTGCAGGTCGGTCGAAATGACCGGCATACGGATCACAGGCTGTGGATCAGGCACAAGGAGAGAGGGACCTCAATGACCGTCACCGTGTACACCAAGCCCGCTTGCGTCCAGTGCAATGCCACCTACAAGGCCCTCGACAAGGCCGGGGTGGACTACGAGGTGATCGACATCTCGGAGAACGAGGAGGCCCGTGACTACGTCATGGCCCTCGGTTACCTGCAGGCTCCGGTCGTGGTGGCCGGTGAGGATCACTGGTCCGGCTTCCGGCCCGACCGGATCAAGTCGCTCGCGACCGTCGCGGCCTGACGCCGCGCCGTTCCTCCGAGAGAGGTGAGGTGAGCGTGTCCGGCAACGACGATCGCTCGAGCACCGAACCCGGCGCACTGGTCTACTTCTCCAGCGCCTCGGAGAACACGCACCGCTTCGTCGAGAAGCTGGGTATCCCGGCGACTCGCATTCCATTGCATACCGCCGACTCGCTGCGCGTCGACGAGCCCTACGTGCTGATCGTCCCCACCTACGGGGGCGGTCGGCACGTGCTCGACGCGCAACGGCCGAACAGCATCAGCGGTCACCGATCCGACAAGGATTTCGTGCCGCGCCAGGTCGCCAAGTTCCTCAACGATCCGCACAACCGCGCGCTGCTGCGCGGCGTGGTCGCGGCGGGTAACACGAACTTCGGCGACACCTACTGCTATGCGGGTGAGGTGATCTCGCGCAAGTGCGGGGTGCCCTACCTGTATCGCTTCGAACTCATGGGAACCGCCGAGGACGTCGAGCGCGTCCGAGAGGGATTGGGATTGTTTTGGCAACAACAACGACAGCACCGACCGGAAAAACGGCTCGCTTAGAGCAGCCACCGGTCCGCAATGCCGAGACAGGCGAGGTACTCGACTACCACGCCCTCAATGCGATGCTGAACCTGTACGGCCCGAACGGTGAGATCCAGTTCGACAAGGACCGGGAGGCGGCGCACCAGTACTTCCTGCAGCACGTCAACCAGAACACCGTCTTCTTCCACAACCTGGACGAGAAGCTGGACTACCTGGTCGACGAGAACTACTACGAGTCCGAGGTGCTCGAGCAGTACAGCCGCGGGTTCATCAAGAAGCTGTTCCAGCAGGCCTACGCCAAGAAGTTCCGGTTCCCCACCTTCCTCGGCGCGTTCAAGTACTACACCTCGTACACGCTGAAGACCTTCGACGGCAAGCGCTACCTGGAACGGTTCGAGGATCGCGTCTGCATGGTCGCGCTCACCCTCGCCGCCGGCGACGAGGTGCTCGCGGGCAAGCTGGTCGACGAGATCATCGACGGCCGTTTCCAGCCCGCCACCCCCACCTTCCTCAACTCGGGCAAGAAGCAGCGCGGCGAGCCGGTGTCCTGCTTCCTGCTGCGCATCGAGGACAACATGGAGTCCATCGGGCGCTCCATCAACTCCGCGCTGCAGCTGTCCAAGCGCGGCGGCGGGGTCGCGTTGCTGCTCAGCAACATTCGTGAGCACGGCGCGCCGATCAAGAAGATCGAGAACCAGAGCTCGGGCGTCATCCCGATCATGAAGCTGCTGGAGGACTCGTTCTCCTACGCCAACCAGCTCGGCGCGCGCCAGGGCGCGGGCGCGGTGTACCTGCACGCGCACCACCCCGACATCTACCGGTTCCTGGACACCAAGCGGGAGAACGCGGACGAGAAGATCCGCATCAAGACCCTCTCGCTGGGCGTGGTGATCCCCGACATCACCTTCGAGCTGGCGAAGAAGAACGAGGACATGTACCTGTTCTCGCCGTACGACGTGGAGCGCATCTACGGCAAGCCGTTCGCCGATATCGACGTCACCGAGAAGTACTACGAGATGGTCGACGACAAGCGGATCCGCAAGTCGAAGATCAAGGCGCGCGAGTTCTTCCAGACCATCGCCGAGCTGCAGTTCGAATCCGGCTACCCGTACATCATGTTCGAGGACACGGTGAACCGGGCGAACCCGATCGCGGGCAAGATCACCCACTCCAACCTGTGCTCGGAGATCCTGCAGGTCTCCACGCCGTCGGTGTTCAACGACGACCTGTCCTATGCCAAGGTGGGCAAGGACATCTCGTGCAACCTCGGCTCGCTGAACATCGCCAAGACGATGGACTCACCCGATTTCGCGCAGACCATCGAGACGTCCATCCGGGCGCTGACCGCGGTCTCGGATCAGACGCACATCTACTCGGTGCCCTCGATCGAGCAGGGCAACAACGAGTCGCACGCGATCGGCCTCGGTCAGATGAACCTGCACGGGTACCTGGCCCGCGAGCGGGTGCACTACGGCTCCGAAGAGGGCATCGACTTCACCAACATCTACTTCTACACCGTGGTCTACCACGCGATCCGGGCGTCGAACCTGATCGCGCAGGAGCGCGGCACCTACTTCGGCGGCTTCCCGGAGTCGAAGTACGCCAGCGGTGAGTACTTCGACAAGTACACCGAGCAGGTGTGGGAGCCGAAAACCGAGCGGATCGCGCGGCTTTTCGCCGACGCCGGGGTGCACATCCCGACCCAGGACGACTGGCGGGCGCTGAAGGCGTCGGTCATGGCGCACGGCATCTACAACCAGAACCTGCAGGCGGTCCCGCCGACCGGGTCGATCTCCTACATCAACCACTCCACCAGTTCCATCCACCCGGTGGCGTCGAAGATCGAGATCCGCAAGGAAGGCAAGATCGGCCGCGTCTACTACCCGGCGCCCTACCTCGACAACGACAACCTCGAGTACTACGACGACGCCTACGAGATCGGCTACGAGAAGATCATCGACACCTACGCCGCGGCCACCCAGCACGTGGACCAGGGCCTGTCGCTGACCCTCTTCTTCAAGGACACCGTCACCACCCGCGACCTCAATCGCGCCCAGATCTACGCCTGGCGCAAGGGCATCAAGACCCTCTACTACATCCGCCTGCGCCAAATGGCGCTGGAGGGCACCGAAGTAGAAGGCTGCGTCTCCTGCATGCTGTAACCCCCGACCACCCGAAAGCCCCGATGCCGCAAGTGTGCGATCGACCAGCTCTGCGGATTGCGCGGCGAGTAGACCACGTCGATGAGGTCGCCGATCGACGGCCAAGCATTGACGTCCCAGGCGAAACGCCCGTAGACGACCGCGCCGGAGACCGAGGGCCCGGTCAGGTTGCCGGTGATGGTCACGTACTGCTCGCCCTGGGCGTCCGGGCGTGGGCTCACGCCGGTGACGTAGAGCGTGCCCGCTTCCGCCTGCGTGGGCCGGAAGCCGCCGCGGCCGCGCAGATAGAGCACGACCATCCCCGCCACCGCGAGGACCATGATCAGCAGCATTCCGAATTCGAGCATGTGCCCATGCTATTGCCTCGCCGGCGCTGCTCCGGCGCTACACCGCGGCGAGTTCGCTGGTGCCGTGGTCGGTGCGCCGGACCTGCCACACCACGCTGCGCGTGCGCGCCGAACGCCCGTTGCCGCGATCGATCAGGGCCCGATTGTTGGTGGTGTACACGAGTTGGGCGCCGCGCGAATTGGTTTCGGGGTTCTGGAAGAGCTGGATCAGGCGATCGGTTTCCTCCGCGGGCAGGTGCGCGCCGATATCGTCGACGGCCAGGACCCGGCCCGCATCGAGGGCATCCAGCATGGTCGGCAGGACGCGCAGCAGCGAGACCGTCGCGGTGGATTCGTCGGCGAGGTCGAACGGGTTGTCGATGCCGTCGTGCACCAGACCGAGGCCGACGCCGCGCCGGGCCACCATCCGGGCGTACAACGCGTCCCTGGCGGATTTCATGTTGGTGAGTTCGCGTTCGAGCAGCACCGGCGTGACGCCGCCCTCCCGCAGCAGCCGGTCGGCGAAGTCCGCCGAGGTGGCGCACAGTTCGATCTGCTTGCCGATCGCCGCGATATCGGCATCCAGGTCGCGCAGGTAGTCGGCGTACATCGGATCGTGCTCGGCGAGCAGCAGATCGGTGATCCCGAGTTCGGCGGTGCGCAGCAGCATCAGCAGCCGCGCGGCGTTCTCCGGCGAGCGGGACAGGTGCCCGCCGAGGCGGTGCGCGACGGCGTCGGTATCGGCCGGGCCGCGCTGGACCTCGAGCATGGACTCGAACCAGCGATAGGCGGGCACCAGCGCGTCCGCGTACATCTGTCCGGCCAGGCTGAGCAGCAAGGCATTCGGGCGGACCAGCGGCACCAGTGCGGCGATGCCGTAGCGCGCCGCCTCGAACATCGGCCCGATCTTGATCTGTTCCCCGTTGCGCTCGAACACGATTCGCTTACGCGAACGCGGCTGGGTGTACAGCCACTCGGCCGTCACGTCGGCGTTGTCCAGGCGGAAGCCGTAGGTGTAGGGCACGCCCTCGGCCACGAAGCTCGCCACGAATTCCGAAGGGCGGTCCGCGAATCCGAGATGCGGCGTGCGCACCGGGCCGGCATAGGGATCCCACCCGGTGACCGAATGCAGCACCGCGTCGCGCATCTGTGCGAGCGCGTCGATCAGATTGGTCTTGCCCGCCGCCGCGGTGCCGTGGATCGCGGTGACCGGTACCGCCACCGGCCCACTCCCCTTGGTGAGCCGCAACTCCTGCTCGTCGGCCAGCGATCTGTGATTGGTCACCTGAAAACTGCGCAGCATCCCGCCATCCTGTCGTCCGGCGGCTCGTGCCACGACGGCAGGGGCGCGGCCGCCACCGCCGTGAACCAAAGAAATCCATAGCTATTGCACATAAGCAAAGCTTGACGGGCCATGCGTCCGTTGAACGACCACGCGACCTGCCCCGATCGCCCGACAAACCCCCTGGTGCCGGGTTAGCATGCTGGACGCCGCGGCACCCCGCGGCCATACGCAGGAAACGCTCGAAACCGATGGGTAGTGATCAGGTATGACGGTTCGTCGCCTTGTTGTCCGAAGCTCCGTCGCCGCCGCGCTCGCCCTCGGGTCGATCGCGGTCGTCGCACCGCACGCGGCCGCCGACACGTGTAGCGACGGCACCGCGCGCATCTTCTTCGCCAACGCCGAGCCCGCGTGCGTGACCGGCACGACCAGCTACCGCACCCAGACGATCGCGAAGGTGTGCTCGATGCCGGGCGCCGACGTGGTCGCCGAGGCCACCTTCCCGAAGCTGCGGGGGAAGGCGGTCACCCAGCGACTCGAACTGACCAACGGCACCTGTGGCCGCTTCGAGATCATGACCCAGGAAAGCGCCACCGTCTCCGTCACCCAGAACTAGTCGCTCGCGCTACCCCAGCAGCAGGGCGCTGTCGCCGAACTCGTGCCACAGGTATCCCGTCTCCAGTGCCGCCGCGTAGGCCGCGTCGACCGTGGCCTGCCCCGCCACCGCGACGAGCAGGTCGAGGTGGGAAGCGCCCGGCGCATGCCAGCCCGTGATCAGCCCGTCCACGACGCGGGCGGGCCGCCGCGCGCCGAGGACCAGCTCGGTCCAGCTGTGCACCGGATGTACGACTCCCGCGGCGTCACCGGCGGTTTCGAGCGCCCGGGTCACCGTGGTGCCGACCGCGATGACGCGCCCGCCCGCCGCCTTGGTGTCGTTCACCCGGCGCGCAGTCGACGCCGAAACGGTGAGCCGCTCCGGGCTCGGCGGCTCCCCCGCCTCGGGTGACGAGACACCGGTGTGCAAGGTGATCGGTGCGAAACCGATACCGGCCGCGACCAGGTCGAGCACCAGTCGCTCGGTGAACGGCCTTGCCGCGCTGGGCATCTCCGCGCTACCCGGCACCCGGCCGAACACCGTTTCGTAGTAGGACGGCGACCATCGTTGCGGCACATACGAATAGGTGATCGGGTAGCCGTAGACCGCGAACAGCTGTCTCGGGTCGGCGGTGAGGTCGGCCACCCAGAGCCGGCGACCGCCCGGCAGCCACGGCGACCGCAGCGTGGCGCGCACGCCGTCCGGCAGCCTGATCACCGCGCCCGCCGAAAGTTCTTCCGCCGGAAAGGGAGTGCGGGCGGTGGTGCGCACCTCGACCACCCAGCCGCCGTCGTCCAGCCAGGTCGCGAAGTGCAGCGCCATCGGCCGATCGTCGAGCCTGCCGTCCACCGCGGCGGCCAGCGTCGCCGAATTGTTCACCACCACAAGGTCACCGGGACGCAGCTGCCGTGGCAATTCGCGGAACCGGGCGTGCGTGAGGCTCGCCCCTGCGACGAGCAGCCGGACCTCGTCCCGGGCCAGCCCGCGCGCCTCCGGCGGGGCGACCGCATTGCGTTCGGGCGGGAGAACGAACCGCGGCCGGTCGATGAGCACGGTCATGACCGGTGCCCCACCGCGAAATCGGCGGCGGCGTAGCGCCCGTTCTTCGGTTTCTCGTCGAGCAGCCGCAGCAGCGCTGGGACCACGGTCTCGGGCTCGGGACGGTCGGAGATGTCGTCACCGGGAAAGGCCGCCTGGTGCATCGCGGTCCGCATATCGCCCGGATCGAACGCGTAGATCGACAACTGCGGATGCTCGGCGCCCAGGATCACGGTGAGCTGGTCGAGCGCCGCCTTCGACGAACCGTAGCCGCCCCATTCCGGATACGGCTCGAGCGCCGCGTCCGAACTGAGGTTCACCACGCTGCCGTCCGCCGCCAGCAGCGGCAGCGCGAACTGCACTACGGCGAGCGGCGCGATCACATTGGTCCGGTACACCAGCTCGAGTTCGTCGAGCGGATAGTCGGCGAGGCGGACCAGCGGACTCGGTCCGAGCGCGCTCGCGTTGTTCACCACCAGCGCTAGTTCTCCTGCGCCACTGGCCACTTCGGCCAGCTCCGCACGATGCGCCGGATCGGTCACATCGCCGGGGACCGCGACGAAGGCGGGCCCGAGCTCAGCGGCCACTCGGGCGAGCCGTTCGGCGTCCCGGGCCGTCCCGAGCACCCGCCAGCCCCGATGTACGAGCGAGCGGGCGAGCGCCCGGCCGAATCCGGCGGAGGCGCCGGTGATCAGTGCGGTACGACGAGCCATGATGACCTCCTGGTAGTGCCCTACCAGTCGATCCTCATACCTCGAGATAGGTTGAGGTCAAGGGAGCGGCGGCGAGTAACTCGCACGCCGGGTGAATCCGGCTGTCCTGCTTACCCTTCCGTCTCGGACTCGATTTCGGACTGCGGCGTCACCGCGTCCGGCCCCGCCTCCAGCAGCAGCCGGAACCCGTCCTCGTCGAGGATCGGCACCCCGAGTTCCTCCGCCTTGGCCGCCTTCGAGCCCGGCGCATCACCGATCACCACGAACGCGGTCTTCTTCGACACCGAACCCGCCGCCTTGCCGCCGCGCACCAGAATGGCCTCCTTCGCGCCGTCGCGGGAGAACCCGTCCAGCGAGCCGGTGACGACGATGGACAGCCCTTCGAGCGTGCGCTCGATGGACTCGTCGCGCTCGTCGGCCATCCGCACGCCCGCGGCGCGCCACTTGCCGACGATCGCGCGATGCCACTCGACGGTGAACCATTCCGCGACCGCCGCCGCGATGGTGGGTCCGACCCCGTCGGCGGCGGCCAGCTCCTCGGCCGAGGCGTCCTGGATCCGATCGAGACTGCCGAACTCCCGCGCCAGAACCCTTGCGGCAGTGGGCCCGACATGCCGGATCGACAACGCCACGAGCACCCGCCACAGCGGCCGGCTCTTGGCCGCGTCCAGGTTGTCCAGGAGGCGGCGGCCGTTCGCGGACAACCCGCCGTCCTTGTTGGCGAACAGTGTGGTCGCCAGCAGACGGGATTCATCGAGGTCGAACAGATCACCCTCGTCGGTGATCACGCCCGACTTCAACAGATCGTTCGCCGCCTCGTACCCGAGCGACTCGATATCGAACGCGCCGCGCCCGGCCACGTGGAACACCCGCTCACGCAGCTGGGCTGGACAGAACTGCTGGTTCGGGCAGCGGATATCGGCGTCGCCCTCCTTCTGCGGGGCCAATTCGGTGCCGCAGGCCGGGCAGTGCGTCGGCATCACGAACGCGCGCTCCGCGCCGGTGCGCGCGTCCACCACCGGGCCGAGCACCTCGGGGATCACGTCGCCCGCCTTGCGGATGGTGACCGTGTCGCCGATGAGCACGCCCTTGCGTTCGACCTCCGACGCGTTGTGCAGCGTGGCCATCGAGACCGTCGACCCCGCGATGGACACCGGCTCCATCACCGCGAACGGGGTGACCCGGCCGGTGCGACCGACGTTCACCTCGATGTTGAGCAGCTTGGTGGTCGCCTCCTCGGGCGGATACTTGTAGGCGATCGCCCAGCGTGGCGCGCGCGAGGTGGACCCGAGCCTGCGCTGCAGGGCCATCTCGTCGATCTTGATGACCTGGCCGTCGATCTCGTGCTCGATATCGTGGCGATGCTCGCCCCAGTACGCGACCCGTTCGATGACGGCGTCGATGCCCTGCACCAGCTTGGTGTGGTCGGACACCGGCAGGCCCCAGGCCGCCAGCGCCCGATAGGCCTCGTGCTGCGAGGCCGGGGCATAGCCCTCGATGCGGCCGAAGCCGTGGCAGATCATCCGCAGCCGGCGGCGGGCGGTGACCGCCGGGTCCTTCTGCCGCAGTGAGCCGGCCGCGGTGTTGCGCGGATTGGCGTACGGCGGTCTGCCGTCGGCCACGATGGCCGCGTTGAGCGTCTCGAAGTCCTCGAGGCGCATGTACGCCTCGCCGCGCACCTCGAGCAACGCCGGGATCGGGAACTCGGCGCTGGGCGTCAGCTCACCCGGGATGTCCTCGATGGTGCGCGCGTTGAGCGTGACGTCCTCGCCCGTGCGCCCGTCACCGCGGGTCGCGCCGCGCACCAGCCGCCCGTTCTCGTACACCAGGTTCAGCGCGACGCCGTCGATCTTCACCTCGCACAGATAGTGCAGATCGGGCCCGGTCTCGGCCTCGACGCGGCTCGCCCAGGTGCGCAGCTCGTCGAAGTCGAACACGTTGTCCAGCGACAGCATCCGCTCCAGGTGGTCGACCGCGGTGAAGTCGGTCGCGAACCCGCCGCCGACCAGCTGGGTCGGCGAATCCGGGGTAAGTAGATCGGGGTGCTGTTCCTCCATGGCCTGCAGGCGGCGCAGCAGCGTGTCGAACTCGCCGTCGGTGATGATCGGCGAATCGCGCACGTAGTAGCGGAACTGATGCTCGCGCACCTCGTCCGCCAACTGCTGCCACCGCACGCGTTGCTCGGCCGTCGCCGGGGCGGGCGCGTTCGTGTCGTTGTCCACCGCACTGCTGTCACTCACCCAACGCACATTAGCCGAGCCCACCGACATCACACGGCAGTGTTCGCGCACGTCGCGGCCCCGCGTCGGCCAATTTTCGGGCGGACTCAGCGCCGCGCCGCGCGGTTATGCGTCGCGCCACACCGCGTCACTGCGGCGCGCTCCGTCACCGCACCCGCATCTCACTCGAAGGTGAGGGACTCCGGGTCCTCCGCGTAGGCGCGGGCGACCTCGGCGGCGCGGCTCAGGGCCTGGCGGGCCCAGGTCAGCGGTGCGTTGCCCAGGCCGCACGCCGGGCTGACCAGGATCTGGGTCGCCAGGGTCGCGCGGGGGAAGCCGAGCCGATCGACCAGGCGGACACCGGGTTCGGCGAGCGCGCGCCAGCCCGGCATGACGGCGGACGCAGTGGTGGGCACCGCACCGAGTACCAGATGTTTGCCGGCGTCGAGCAACTCGCCCACCGGGTCGAGTTCCTTCGTGCCGATCGTGGCCAGATCGAATCCGATTGCGGCCGCGCTGGTTCGGCGCAGGAAGCCGAGCGCGGGCGGGGCGGCACAGCTGTGCAGCAGCACCGGCGCGGACTGCGCCGCGAGCACCGCGTCGAGTGTGGCGAGCGCTTCGGGTTCCGGCATGGCGCGCACCGTGTCCAGCACGCTCACACCGCGCAACGACCCGTCGAGCACCGCGGTCAGCGACGGTTCGTCCACCTGCAGCAGCACTTGCGCGCCGAGCCGTCTGCGCACCTCGGCGACGTGCTCACGCAGCCCCTCGGCGAGCGACGCCGAAAGGTCGCGCAGCGCACCGGAATCGGTGAGCACCAGGTGCCCGTGCGGCAGTTCCACCTGCGCCGCCAACGTCAGCGGGCCCGCGACCTGTAGCTTGATCGGCCCGCTCGAACCCGTTGTCTCCCAGACTTCTTCGAGCGCGTCGAGGTCGGCCCGCAGCAGATCGCGGGCCCGCCTGGACAGCGCGCCCGGCCGCGGCGCGAGTCGGTAACCGCGGGTTGTGGTGTCGAAGCGCATGTCCACCAGCAGGGCCGACATGCGCCCGATCAGGTCCGCGCCCGCGCCCCGGCCGGGCAGCTCCGCCAGGTGCGGTAGCTCCGGCAGCTCGCCGAGGATGGTCGCGGCGGCTTCCCGCGGGTCGGTGCCCGGCCACGAACCGACACCCGTCGCCGTGCCGCCGTGCAGGATCGGGCGAGCCGCGGCCTTGCCGTCGGCTTCGCTGTCGCGTCCCTCGCCCGTGCCGTCCTGATACACCGTTGCCCGTTTCCGTCGGTCGATCATCGTGTGCGCACACCGGTCCCCGATGCGCTCCGATCATTGTGCGCGCCTAGCGGATTCACCGAGGCGCCGCGGTCCGGCGCGGCACATCCCGCCGGTGCGGCACCGAGGTGGCGCGCCGGCACCCCACCGTCCCGGCGGCTCGAATCATCGTGTCGCGGCGGCGGCTTCGCTGTTCGCGGCGGTGCTGTCCGCCCCGCCGGTACCGGAGATGGTGCCGCTGCCGATCACTTCGTCACCCAGCTCGTCGGGGCGGTACAGCACGACCGCCTGACCGCGGGCGACACCGGTCAGCGGTGCGCGCAAACGCACCGCGAGCCCGGTACCGACGGCCTCGGCGACCGCGGGCGCGGTGCCGCCGTGCGCGCGCACCTGCGCGACGCACTCGATCGGCCCCTCGGGCGCGGTGCCCGAGGTCCAGATGGCCCGCTCGGCGTCGACGGTCCACACCTGGAGGTCCTCGGCCGAGCCGACCCGGACGGTGCCGGAATCGGGATCGATGCCCGTCACGTAGCGCGGCTTGCCGTCGGCGGCCGGCCCCGGCAGGCCGAGACCCTTGCGCTGGCCGATCGTGAACCCGTGCACGCCTTCGTGTTCGCCGAGCACCTGCCCGTCGGCGTCGACCACCGCGCCGGGCCGGATGCCGATCTTCGCGCCGAGGAAGGCGCGGGTGTCACCGGAGGGAATGAAGCAGATGTCATGGCTGTCCGGCTTGTTCGCGACGGCCAGCCCGCGCTCGGCGGCCTCCTCGCGGATCCGCGGCTTCGGGGTGTCGCCCACCGGGAACATGGCGCGCGAGAGCTGCTCGGCGTTCAGTACGGCGAGCACGTAGGACTGGTCCTTGTCGGCGTCCACGGCCCGGCGCAGCACGCCGTCGTCGAGGCGCGCGTAGTGCCCGGTGACCACGGCGTCGAAGCCGAGCGCCACCGCGCGGTCGGCCAGCGCCGAGAACTTGATCTTCTCGTTGCAGCGCAGGCACGGGTTCGGCGTCTCCCCCGCCGCGTAGGCGGCGACGAAATCGTCGATCACGTCTTCCTTGAAGCGGTCCGCGAAATCCCAGACGTAGAACGGGATGCCGAGCACGTCGGCGGCGCGCCGGGCGTCGCCCGCGTCCTCCTTCGAGCAGCAACCCCGCGACCCGGTCCGCAGCGTGCCGGGCGTCGCGGACAGTGCCAGATGCACGCCGACCACCTCGTGACCCGCGTCGACCGCACGCGCCGCCGCCACCGCCGAATCGACACCACCACTCATCGCGGCGAGTACCCGCATCAAACACCTCCCTTCGCACCGGCCAGACCCGCGGCCCTGGCCCGCTGCACCACCTGGGGCAGCACCTCCAACAATCGGTCCACCTCGGCGCGGGTCGAGGTGTGCCCCAACGAGAATCGCAACGAGCCGCGGGCCTGCCACGGTTCGACGCCCATGGCGATCAGCACGTGACTCGGCGACGCGACACCGGCGGTGCACGCCGAGCCGGTCGAGCATTCGACTCCGGCCGCGTCGAGCAGCATCAGCAGCGAATCACCTTCGCAGCCGGGGAACGTGAAGTGCGCGTTGCCGGGCAGTCGTCGTTCGCCGGGCGCGCCGTTGAGTACCGCGTCCGGCTCGATGGCCTGGACGCCGTCGATCAGGCCGTCCCGCAGGGCGGTCAGTTCCGCGGTGCGCGTGGGCAATTCGCGCACCGTATGGCGTAGCGCGGTGGCCAGGCCGACCGCCGCGGCGATATCGGAGGTCCCGGAACGCAAGTCGCGCTCGTGCCCGCCGCCGTGCAGCAGTGGCACGCAGGGCACCTCCCGGCCCAGCAGCAGCACACCGATGCCGTGCGGGCCGCCGACCTTGTGCCCGGCGAAACTCGCCGCCGAGAGGTTGCTCGCGGCGAAATCGATCGGCAGCTGGGCCGCGGCCTGCACCGCGTCGCTATGCATGGGCACGCCGAATTCCTGTGCCACGGAGGCCAATTCGCCGATCGGCTGGATGCTGCCGACCTCGTTGTTCGCCCACATCACGGTGACCAGCGCGACATCGCCGGGGTCGGCGGCGAGCGCGGCGCGCAGCGTGCGCGGCGAGACCACACCCTCGGCGTCCACCGGCAGCCAGGTCACCCGCGCGCCCTCGTGCTGTTCCAGCCACTCGACCGCGTCGATCACCGCGTGGTGCTCGATCGAGCTCGCGATGATCCGGGTCCGGCGCGGCTCGGCATCGCGGCGCGCCCAGTAGATGCCTTTGACCGCCAGGTTGTCGCTCTCGGTACCGCCGGAGGTGAAGATGACCTCCGAGGGCCGGGCGCCCAGATCGGCGGCGATCGATTCGCGCGCCTCCTCCAGCGTGCGGCGGGCAGCACGGCCCGAGCCGTGCAGCGACGACGCGTTCCCCACCAGCCCGAGCGCAGCCGTCATCGCCTCGATGGCGGCAGGCACCATCGGGGTGGTGGCCGCATGATCGAGGTAGACCGTCTGGGGCGCCGCACTGTGCTCCGGACCCGAAAAACCCGCCATCATGACCTAGAAAGCCTATCCCAGCGTTGACCTGCGTATCTGCGGGGTGTCCCCCAGTGAGCTATGACTCACCTATCAACCAGAACCCGGCGACGGTGTCCGGCTATTCCCGGCAGGCGTGTCCGCGCACGCGGTCGACGACTGGTTCAGTTCCCGATCGGGTACTGGAAAACGGCGGGGACGAAGGTGGCGACCTTGCGCAGCCATTCGGGCCACGTCGCCGGGTCCAGCGCCATCGATCCGACGTCGTTGAAGACGCAGCCCTGCTGCACCGGCACCCCGTCGAAGCGGTCCTTCAGCCAGGTGGTCTCCTTGGCCCACGCGATCGCCAGCAGCGAGAAGTGCTCGCTGAAGTTGTCGCGCATGTATTCGACGCGGGCGTTCGGGTCCTCGCAATAATGCGCGTAAAGGTCGTTGACCGGGCCGACCGGAACAATCCAGTCGGGATTGGCCTGGAACATGAAGACCGGCATATCGGGAGTCGAGTGGCCCATCCGCAGCTTCTCGAACACCGCGGCGGGCACCGGATCGCTGAACACGTCCGGGCTGTCGAACAAGCCCGGCAGGTTCACGAACGGCAGCACCGCGGCCGACCACAGACAGAACGGGGCCTTCACCGCGGCCATCGCTTTGCCGAAGCCGTTCATGTGCTGGTCGTAATACTGTGCCAGTTCCGGATATTCGCGCGCGGCCGACAGCATGCCCGACAGCAGCAGGCCGGAGCCGGCATTATTGCTGGCCAGCTTGATCATCCGGACCAGGTCGGCGGGTATGCCGCCCATCGCCGAACCGACGACATTGAGTTCCGGTGCGTAGGACGCCTTGAGTTCGGCCGCGTGACCGGTGGCGATGGCACCGCCGGAATAACCGAGCAGACCCACCTTGGTGGCGGCGCCTTCGAGTCCGAGCAGATCGAAGTTCTCCGCGGCGCGGATGCTGTCCAGCGTGATCCGCGCGTTGAGCGGGCCCGCGCCGAAGGCCATGTCGGGGCCGTCGTAATCGGGCATGTTCAGGGCCCAGCCCAGGCCGACCGTGGTGATCGCGTTGATGAACTCGACCGGAATATTCAGCGCTCCGGTGATATTCGGCGGCACGGAGGCCAATTGCAGCACGTAGGACGGTGAACAGTATTTCGCGCTGGAGTCCGGGGCGAATTGATAGGAGAGCAGATTGCGTGGCACACCATTGTTGTCGCCGCGCGGTTTCACCACGGTGGTGACCGCCGCGACGGGTTCGTCCCTGGTGTTGGTGGAACGGAAGGACAACTGCCAGGCGTCGACGTTGTACGGCAGCACCGAATACAGCGAGACGTGGACCTCGCGCGCCGCGATGATCTCGCCGGGTTTCTTGGCGGCCACGACGGCCGGGTCCGGTTCGTAGAACGCCGGATCGAATTCCGGCGGCGTCGGCGGGATGGGAAAGGGCAGTACCGGCTGCACCGGAACCGGTTCGGCCGCCACGGTACCGGCGGTGGCGACCAGGCTGACCGCGCACAACACCGCGAACGGCACGGTCGACCACCGGCGCAACAGATACCGCAATCCGACGACACGCATGGCGCACTCCTCGACAAGAGATCACACGACGAAACGATCAGTGTTAGGGCGAAACATCCGCCGAGATTGCCGACTCGATGCTGTTTTCGTTCGATCACGCACCGAACCCGGATCTCCACGAAAACAGCGAGTCACTCACCTCGACGCCTGCGATGCGGTGCAATGTATCACTATGAGTAGCCCCACATTCGCTATGCGCTTGTGTCGTACTCCATCAATTCCAAACCACCCGGTTTGCATCGTCAATCGGCACCCCGCCGAAAAAGGGCCACCGGCACTCGCCACTGTGCACAATCCGTCCAGGTGCGATCGTCCGGATCTTTCGTGGCCGACGCCGCCGACGAGGCGAAGCGGCCGCCGCGCGCACCTGAATGTGATGATTCGAGCAGCACGTTTTCCGACTCTGCCGAAGTAGGGGTGAATGCCGGTGCCGCACCGTGAGGACGCCGAGAACGCGGCCGCGCCCGACGCGGTGCTCGACCGCCTGCACGCCTTCGCTGCCGCCTTGATCAGCGAATTCACCGTCGGAGCCGCGCCATACGACCAGTTGTCGCCCACCCTGATGGACGCGGACTTCCGGCCCGGCGCGGAACTGAATGTCGACCTGTTCTTCGAGTTCGCGCGCACCGGCGTCGAGCCGACCGAGGCCGAGACGCAACCGCTGGTGGACCGGGCGGTGGGCCTCGTCCGGCAAGGCATGGAACTCACCGAAGCGATGACCAACTATCGCCTGGGTGTGTCGTTCCTGTGGTCGCAGCTGATGCAGAAGTGGTCGGCCGAGCAGGAGTCACCGCTGCCCGCGGCGTTGCCCTTTCAGCTCAACGACTATCTGGGCCTGATCACCACCCGGATCGCCGCCGCGGTGGTCGAGGACATCCGCCAACCTCGCTGGGACATCATCGAACGCCATCGGGAGATCGCCGACGCCCTGCTCAACGGGCGCGATCCGGTCGAGTGGGCGACCGGCCAGGACATCGCGATCGCCGCCGCGTTCCTGATCGCCGTGGTGCGTCTAGGCGACCCGAGCCCCGGCTCGGTCACATTGCTGCGCAACACCTTTCACGCCATGCCTGGCGCTTTTCTGCGCCGCGACGGCGGCGGCTGGACCGCGCTCATCCCGTACGACACCGCCGTCGAGGAAGACGCCGCGGTCTCCGCGCTGGCGGCACAGCTCACCGCGATCTCGGCCGGGCGGCCGCAGCTGTGGATCGGTGTCGCGGCGGCGGTGCGCCATGCCGACATCCCCGCCGCCTACGCGGAAGCACAGGCCGTGGCGGAGGTCGCGCGGAGCACCCACTGGCCCGAGTTGGTCTGCCGTCGGCAGGCGATGATGTTCGAATACCTGGTCGCGACGGCGAGACCGGCCAGGACCGCGCTGGTCGGCCTGCTCGAACCGCTCGCGGATCAGCCGGTGCTGCGCGAAACCCTCGGCCTGTTCATCGACCGCGACTTCAACCAGAACGCGGTGGCCCGCGAGATGTTCGTGCACCGCAACACGATCACCTACCGGCTGAACCGGGTCGCCGAACTCACCGGACTCGATCCGCAACGCCCGTCGGGCATCGCGACGCTCATGGCCGCACGCATCGCCGAATCACTCGGCACGCCGTAGTCGCTCCCCCACCGGGAACGACAAAGAGCGGCAAGGGTTTTCCCTGCCGCTCCCGTCGATCGATCGAGCTATCCGGCGACCGCTTCCGCCCGGCGCGCGCGCCCGCGCAGCAGCGGGAGCCTGCGGACCGGCCTGCGTACCTCGGGTGCGTCCGAGGCGACGGACGGGTCCTGGACCCGGGTCGATCCGGCCTCGATCCAGACCGTGGCGTCGAGCGCGCCGTGCCGCGACAGCTCCGTGCCGCGCACCGCGGCCGCGCACCGCCGCGCCAGATCCCGCCGGTCGGTGCCCGGCTGCTGCAGCGGCTCGAGCACCACCTCGGCGACCATGCCGCGCGAGCGGAGCACCCGCTTGGCCGACGACGCGAAGGTGTCCTCACCCACGAATCCCGGGACCGTGCACTGCTTTCCGTGCCGGTCCAGGTAACGCAACCGGACCGGCTGCACCGCGGTCCCGGTGTCGACCGCGGCCTGGAACAGCGCGGGCCGCATGCTGCCGTACGCGCGGCCGCACCAGGTGGTGCCCTCGGGGAACACCGCGATCCGCTCACCCGCCGCGAGCCGGGCGCCGATCTGCGCGACCACTCCGGGCAGCGCACGCAGCTTCTCCCGCTCGATCGGGATGACCCGCATCAGCGTGGCGAGTTTGCCGAGCACCGGCCAGTCGACCATATCGGCGCGGGCGACGAAGCCCAGCGGCTGCACCGCGGCCAGCGCGACGATATCGGTCCAGCCGATATGCCCGGCCACGACCATGACCCCGGCGCCCCGCTCGCCATACGCGACGGGCGCGGTGCTGCCCTCATCGACAGCGCCGCGCCCGTTCGTGTCGACCCGCCGGTCGACTATTCGCAATTCCATTCCGAGACAACTCAACAGGGTCCGCGCGTAGCCGCGCTGCAGATGTTCTCGTTTCCCTTGCGGGGTAACCAGATTCACCATCGGGAAGCTGATCAGCAGCCCGGCCACGCCGAGTAACCTGCCGAGCACGCGCCCGGTGCCGACCGCATCGATCGGCTCGATGCAGCCGGGCCCGCACGGGCTCGACGGCATCCACGAGTGCGCCTTCACTTCGGCAGGTGGTGCGTCGAACACCATGTCGCTCACCGTCCTCCGTCGAAATTGGCGGCTGCGCCCTGCAACCGCTCGAGGTAGCGGGTGTTGATAGTGTCCAGCCCGAGCAGCACGACGAAGTCGGCGACCGCGAAGTCCGGATCGTGCGCGGGCTCGCCGCAGATCTCCGCGCCCAGGCGCAAATAGCCGCGCAGCAGTGGCGGCAGCTTGGGTCGCGCGGGCGGGGTCATCTCGTCCAAGGTCTTGCCGTCCACCACGACCGGACGATAGGGCCGCACCCGATGCTCGGGATCGGAGGCGTGCCGGCCGAGCAGCAGGTCGCGCACGCCACGGACGTTCACGCCGGGCGCGTCGGCAGGCGTGTCCTGCATCGGCACGGACGCGCAGCCCATCACCCAGTCGTACCCGGTGAGCTGGATGTAGTGCAGGATGCCCGCCCACATCAGGGTGAGCACCGAACCGTTGCGATGCTCCGGCACCACACAGGCCCGGCCCATCTCCACGATCCGCCGGCCCGTCGGATCCAGTTGGGACAGTTCGAATTCCGTGGCCGTGTAGTACCCGCCCGCGGCGGCGACCTTGTCCGGCGGCAGCATGCGGTAGCAGCCGACGAACTCCTCGGTCAGATCGTCGCGCACCAGCATGTGGTCGCAGTGGTCGTCGAACCGGTCGGCGTCCAGGCCGGTGCCGTTGTCGGGAATCCGGAAACCGGGCTCGTTCGCGAACACGCCGTAACGTAGCCGCTGCGCCGCGATGCGGTGCTCGGTGTCGGAGGACACGACCAACGAGTACCGTGCTCGTTGCTCTCCGGCGTCCGTCGAGCGGGCCGGGGCGGTCAACACCGACGTGATCGCGCCCTTCGCCCCGTCGCCACCCCTGATCGAATCGCTGAGCGATGCTGTCATATCCGTGATGAAGCCAGGCTGAAGCTGCGCTGGAGCAACCTCGAAGTGTCCCCGCGATGCAGGTTCGGTGAACGAGATGCGGATCACACCGCGCGTTCATCCCGGCGTCGCACCGCGTTCGCGCCCACGCGCTGGAAACGCGACTTTCAGCCGTCGGAAGCGTTGTCCGTGAACACCATTCGAACGCGACGCGAACAACAAGAAGTCGCACCGCGAGGGGCGCGATGCGACTTCACGTCGTGTTCCGGCGGTGTGCGCCGCGAACTGTCAAGCGGCGGAGCGTTGCTCGGCGCCGACCGGTCGCTGCGCCTTGTCCACCTCGGCGAAACCGGGACGACCGGTGCCGATGAAGGCGACCAGCCAGGAGGCGACGGCGGCGAACCGGTTGCGGAAGCCGACGAGATAGAACAGGTGCACCGCGAGCCACACGAACCAGGCGAGCACGCCCCGGAAGGTGATCTTGTCGGTGAGCTTGGTGACCGCGCTGAACCGGCTGATCACCGCCATGCTGCCCTTGTCCCAGTACTTGAACGCGGTACCGGCGGGCTTCTTGCGCCGGATGATGTCGGCGGCGTGCCTGCCCTCCTGCATGGCCACCGGCGACTGTCCCGGGTAGCCGTTGAGCGAGGTCATGTCGCCGATCGCGTAGATATCGGCGTAGCCGCCGACGGTGAGGTCCGGATTGATCAGCAGCCGGCCCGCGCGGTCGGTCGCCACGCCGGTGGCCTCGGCCAGGATCTTCGCGAAACCGCCCGCCTGCACGCCCGCCGACCAGACGACCGTCTCGGCCGCGATGCCGTGCTCGACCCCGCTCTTGTCCTTGACGGTGACCTTGCCGTGCTCGATATCGGTGACGAAGGTGCCGAGCAGCACCTCGACGCCCGAGCGGGTCAACGACTTCTTCGCGTACTCCGAGAGCCCACCGCCGAACGGGGGCAGCACCTCGCCCGCGCCCTCGACCAGGGTCACCGAAACCTCTTGGTGGTAATACCGTTTCGCCAGCTCTTTGAGCTGACCCGCGACCTCGACACCGGTGGCGCCCGCGCCGACCACGACGAAGCTCAGCAGCCTGCGCCTGGTCTCCTCGTCGGCGCCCGCGGCCTCCGCGAACACCCGCTGGATCTGCGCGCGCAGCAGTTTCGCGTCATCGATGGTCTTGAGCGAGAAGGTCTTCTCGGCGAAATCGTCGCGGCCGAAATAGGACTGGCTGGCACCGGTGGCGGCGATCAGCGAACCGTAGCGGATCCGGTGCTGCGTGCCGTCCTGCTCATAAGTGACGATCGCCTTGTCCGGGTCGATGGCGACCACCTTGCCGAGGCGCACGTCGGCCTCGCGGTGCCGGCGCAGAATGCCCGCGATCGGCGGGGCGATCTCATCCGATGCCAGCACACCGGTCGCTACCTGGTACAACAGCGGTTGGAACAGGTGCTCCGGCGTGCTGGAGATCAGCACGTAATCGATACCCGACTTGGCAAGTTGCTTGGCGGCGGACAGCCCGCCGAATCCCGATCCGACGATGACAACACCCGCGGTCTCGATTCCCGCATCCACGTACTGCATGACAGCCTCCTTCTCTCATTACCAACCGTCATCCGGAAGCGAGATATTTCAGGTGTCAGGGCGCATAATGCAGATGACTCTTATCTCGATCCGTCATTAATCGGAGGCGCTGTGGAACTACGGCAGCTCACCTACTTCGTCGCCGTCTGCGAGGAGCTCAGCTTCAGCGGAGCGGCCGCACGGTGCTTTATCTCACAGTCCGCGATCAGCCATCAGATCTCCCGGCTCGAGCGCGACCTCGGCGTGCAACTGTTCGAACGCTCGACAAGATCAGTGGTACCCACCGACGCCACCGCACGGCTACTTCCCCTTGCGAAACAGATGCTGAGCCTGGAATCGGCGATCCGGGCGGCGGTGCGCACGGTGGGCCCGCGCATCCGGCTCGCCGCGAACATGTCCTTCGCGACCAGATCGCTGTCGGCCATCGCCGGCGCGCGAGCGACACACCCGGAGGCCGAGATCGAGTTCGTGATCAAACCGTTCCGGCAGCGGATCACCGCGGTCGCGGACGGCGACTGCGATCTCGCGCTCATCCGCGGCAGCGTCGATCAGCCGGGACTGGAGGTGGAGAAGTTGTGGGTAGAGGATCTGGTGATCGCGACCTCCAGCGCGCATCCGCTCGCCACCCGAGAGACGGTGACGCTGTCCGACCTGAGCCGCTATCCCCTGTTGCTGCCGCCGGAACAGGAACAAGTGCTGTTGCACACCGTGATTCGGTCCGCGTTCGCCGAGCTGCCCACCGGCCCCACCTTCGGCCCGCCGATCCCGCCCGACCACACCGCGACGCTCGAATTGATCAACCGGCCCGACGCATGGACCGTCCTCTACGCGGAAAGTTCCACCGAGGGCCTGGTCGTCCTGAAGCTGGCCGAACAGAAACTGCGCATCCCGGTCTCGGCGGTGCTGCGCAGCGACGTGCGCCGCTCACCGATCCTCACCACCTTGCTCGCCGGGTTGCACCGCAACTGATCCCGGCGCCGAGAACGCGAAAGGGCCCCGGGTGCGCACCCGGGGCCCTTTCGGCCGAATAAAGGGATCAGCCCTTGTGGGTCTTGACCGCCTCGGTCAGCTGCGGCGCCACGTTGAACAGGTCGCCGACGATGCCGTAGTCCGCGATCTCGAAGATCGGGGCCTCTTCGTCCTTGTTGACCGCGACGATGGTCTTCGAGGTCTGCATGCCGGCCCGGTGCTGGATGGCACCGGAGATGCCGAGCGCGATGTAGAGCTGCGGCGAGACCGTCTTACCGGTCTGACCCACCTGGAACTGGCCCGGGTAGTAGCCGGAGTCGACCGCGGCACGCGAGGCGCCGACAGCGGCACCCAGCGAGTCGGCCAGCGCCTCGACGACCGAGAAGTTGTCGGCGGAACCGACACCACGGCCACCGGAGACGACGATGGTCGCCTCGGTGAGTTCCGGACGGTCACCGGCGACGACCGGCTCCCGCGAGGTCACCTTGGTCACGCCGTCTTCCTGCGCGGGCACGTCGACGGTGACCTTCTCACCGGCGCCGGCCTGCGCGGACGCCTCGATGGCACCCGGGCGCACCGAGATCACCGGCACGTCGCCGGTGGCCTTGGCGTCGACGGTGAACGCGCCACCGAAGATGGAGTGCACAGCGGTGCCGTCGGACTTCACGTCGATCACGTCGACCAGCAGGCCGGAGCCGATGCGCGCGGCAAGGCGGCCCGACACCTCCTTGCCCTCGGCCGAGGCGGCGACGATGACGGCGGCAGGCGAGGCCTGCTCGGTCAGGCCGGCGAGCACGTCGACCTTCGGGGTGACCAGGAAGTTGTCCACGTCGTCGGACTCGGCGATGTAGATCTTCTCGGCGCCCGCCGCGGCCAGCGCGTCGGCCAGCTTCTCGCCGGTGCCCGCGGTGCCCAGCACCACGGCGGCCGGGGTGCCCAGGTTGCGGGCGGCGGTCAGGAGCTCGGTGCTGACCTTCTTGATCGCACCGTCCGCGTGCTCGATGAGCACAAGTACTTCAGCCATTTGTGTTCTCTCCTAAGCAGTCTCGGCGCGAAATCAGATGATCTTCTGACCGACGAGGTACTGGGCGATCTTGGTGCCGCCGTCGCCCTCGTCCGCGATCTTCTCGCCCGCGGTGCGCGGCGGCTTCGGGGTGGCCGCGCTGACCGCGCTGCCGGCGTTCGCGACGCCCACGGTCGACGGGTCGACGCCCAGGTCGGCCAGCGTGAAGGTCTGCACTTCCTTCTTCTTCGCGGCCATGATGCCCTTGAAGGACGGGAAGCGCGGCTCGTTGATCTTCTCGGTGACGCTGACGATCGCCGGGAGGGTGGCCTCCAGCTTGAACACGCCGTCGTCGGTCTCGCGCTCGCCGGTGATCTTGTCACCGTCGACGGTGAGCTTGCGCAGGTGCGTCAGCTGCGGCAGGCCCAGGTACTCGGCGATGATGGCCGGTACGGCGCCCGCGCGACCGTCGGTCGCCTCGTTGCCCGCGATGACCAGCTCGACACCCTCGACCTGGCCGAGCGCGCTCGCCAGCACCCACGCGGTCTGCACGGCGTCGGAGCCGTGGATCGCCGGGTCGTTGATGTGGATGGCCTTGTCGGCGCCCATGGACAGCGCCTTGCGGATGGCCTCGGTGGCACGGTCGGGACCGGCGGCCAGCACGGTGACCTCACCGCCCTGAGCTTCCTTGATCAGCAGCGCTTCTTCGACGGCGCGCTCGTTGATCTCGTCGAGGACGGCGTCGGCGGCTTCGCGATCGAGGGTGAAGTCACCATCGGTCAGCTTGCGCTCGGACCAGGTGTCGGGAACCTGCTTGATGAGTACGACGATGTTCGGCATCGGTCTTCGTCGACCTCCTGTTCTGGTTACACGTGTGGGTGGTCGCACGAGCGGGAGCCGTACGTCCGTGTGAGTAGCTCGGGCGTGACATTACCCTACGCTAAGTTACCCATGGGTAACTTAGCCTCTTCTCTCTCACAATGCCAGCCCCGGCGATATGGTGCGCCGGTCCGGGAGGCGGGTGCGAGTGTCTCGCAACTAGACGTACCAGTAACGTGCGAATGATGAGCGAGGCTGTGATCCCTGCCGCAGTGGACCAAACTTCCGGCACGAACAACGCCGAACCGCTGCCGTTGACCGGCGAGCGGACCGTGCCCGGCATTGCCGAGGAGAACTACTGGTTCCGCAGGCACGAGATCGCCTACGCCGAACTGCTGCCCCGCTGCGCCGGAAAAACCGTGCTGGAGGCCGGATCCGGCGAAGGCTACGGGGCCGACATGATCGCCGGCGTCGCCGCCAAGGTCACCGGTGTCGACTACGACACGGGCGCGGTCGAACACGTGCGCGCGCGTTACCCGCGCGTCGAGATGATCCAGGGCAATCTCGCCGCACTGCCGCTCGCCGACGCCTCGGTCGACGTGGTCGTGAATTTCCAAGTGATCGAACATCTCTGGGATCAAGCCCAATTCCTCCGGGAATGCCTGCGGGTGCTGCGACCCGGCGGCGAACTGCTGATCAGCACGCCCAACCGGATCACCTTCTCGCCCGGACGCGATACCCCGCTCAACCCGTTCCACACCCGCGAACTGAACGCCGCCGAACTCACCGAACTGCTGGTCGAGGCCGGGTTCGAGGTAGCCGAGCTGACCGGTGTGCACCACGGCCCGAGCCTGAAAGCGCTGGACGCCAAGCACGGTGGCTCGTTCATCGACGCCCAGATCGAGCGCGCGCTGGCCGGTGAGCCGTGGCCGGCCGAGCTGACCGCCGACGTCGCCGCCGTCACCATCGACGATTTCGTGCTGCTCGCCGAGGACATCGACGCGAGCCTCGACCTGGTCGCCATCGCGGTGAAGCCTTGACCGGGGCGGTACCCGGCCAGTTCACCCTGGTGCTGCACTCGCACCTGCCCTGGCTCGCGCACCACGGCCGCTGGCCGGTCGGCGAGGAATGGCTCTACCAATCCTGGGCCGCCTCTTATCTTCCCGTCGCGGAAGTACTGAGAACGCTTGCCGCCGAAGGACGTTCGCACCTGCTCAGCCTGGGCATCACGCCGGTGCTCGCCGCACAGCTGGACGACCCGCACTGCCTCGCAGGCATGCACCACTGGCTCGGCAACTGGCAGCTGCGCGCCGACGAGGCCGCGATGGCGGGCAATCGCGCGCTCGGCCGGCACGAACATCGTTTGGCCACAGCGGCGCTCGCGGATTTCGAAACACGCTGGCGGCACGGCGCGGCACCGGTCTGGCGCGAACTCATCGACGCCGACGCCATCGAACTGCTCGGCGGACCGCTCGCGCACCCGTTCCAGCCGCTGCTCGACCCGCGGCTGCGTCAGTTCCAGCTCAGCGAGGGCCTCGGCGACGCACGGCATCGCTGGGGCCACACCCCCACCGGCATCTGGGCGCCCGAATGCGGTTACACCCCCGGCATGGAGACGGGCTACGCCGCCGCGGGTGTGACGCATTTCATGGTCGACGGGCCCGCCCTGCGCGGCGACACCACCCTCGGGCGGCCGGTTCGCGAGTCGGACGTGGTCGCGTTCGGCCGCGATCTGCACGTCAGCTATCGGGTGTGGTCGCCGAAGTCCGGCTATCCCGGGCAGAGCGCCTACCGTGACTTTCATCACTACGACCACGCGACGGGCCTCAAGCCCGCGCGGGTCACCGGCAAGACGGTGGCCGGTCCGGACAAGGCGCCCTACGACCCCGAACTCGCCGCCGCGGCGGTGGTGCGCGATGTGGATGATTTCGTCCAGACGGTCCGCGAGCGACTGATCGGCGAATCCGAGCGGATCGGCCGGCCCGCGTTGGTGGTGGCCGCGTTCGACACCGAATTGTTCGGCCACTGGTGGCACGAGGGTCCGCAGTGGTTGGCCCAGGTGTTGCGGGCCCTGCCCGAAGCGGGCGTCACCGTCGGCACGCTCGCCGACGCCAGGGAACGCGGATTCGTCGGTGCGCCTGTGCCTTTGGCGGATTCGTCGTGGGGTTCCGGCAAAGACTGGCGGGTCTGGGCCGGTGACCAGGTGCGCGACCTGGTGGAACTCAACGACGACATCGTGCGGCTCGCCCTCGACACCATCGACAAGATGCGGGCCGCCGACGGTGGCCGCGGACTCCGCGACAACGTTGCCGACCAGTTGCTTCGCGAGGCGATCCTCACCGTGTCCAGCGACTGGGCCTTCATGGTCAGCAAGGACTCCGCCGCGGGCTACGCGCGCGACCGCGCACACCGGCACGCGCACGCCGTGCGGGAGATCGCGGCCGCCGTCGGCGCGGGCCAAGTCGCCAAAGCACGGCAATTGGCGGCAGGATGGGGGGCGGCTGACGGACTGTTCCCGGGTGTGGACGCCCGGCGGCTCGCGAGCGCCGGAACCGGAGCACATGTCGCAGTGCCTGCCCAGCACGCCGCCGCCGCAGGATCGGGCCCCGTTGAACGGTCCACCGCAGAAGGACATGCATGAAGATTTTGATGGTGTCGTGGGAGTACCCGCCGGTCGTGGTCGGCGGGTTGGGCAGGCATGTGCACCACTTGGCGACCGAACTGGCCAAGGCGGGCCACGAAGTGGTCGTGCTCGCGCGCAGGCCGTCCGGCACCGACTCCTCGACCCATCCGACCCACTCCTTCATCGCCGAGGGGGTGCTGGTCGTGGCCGTCGCGGAGGATCCGCCGGTGTTCGACTTCGGCGAGGACATGCTGGCCTGGACGCTGGCGATGGGGCACGCCATGGTGCGTGCGGGGATCGCGCTCGGCAAACCGGGCATCGGTGACGGCTGGGTGCCCGACGTGGTGCACGCGCACGACTGGCTGGTCGCGCACCCGGGTATCGCGCTGGCCGAGTATTACGACGTGCCGCTGGTCTCGACCATCCACGCCACCGAGGCGGGCAGGCACAGCGGCTGGGTCGCGGGCAAGGTCAACCGGCAGGTGCATTCGGTCGAATGGTGGCTGGCCAACGAATCCGACGCGCTGATCACCTGCTCGACCTCCATGCAGGACGAGGTGGAACGGCTCTACGGGCCCGAGCGGGTGCCGATGACGGTGATCCGCAACGGAATCGACGTGGGCGCCTGGACATTTCGGCCGCGCTCACCGCGCACCGGGCCGCCGCGGCTGCTCTACGTCGGTCGCCTCGAATACGAGAAGGGCGTGCAGGACGCGATCGCCGCGCTGCCGCGGATCCGGCGCGCCCACCCCGGCACCACGCTCACCGTCGCCGGGATCGGCACCCAGTTCGAGTGGCTGCGCGAACGCGCCCGGGTACATCGGGTGGCCCGCGCGGTCACCTTCGCCGGACAGCTCGACCACACCGAACTCCTCGGCTGGCTGCACGGCGCCGACGCCATCGTGCTGCCGAGCCGGTACGAGCCCTTCGGCATCGTCGCGCTCGAAGCCGCCGCCGCGGGCACCCCGCTGATCACCTCCACCGCGGGCGGGCTCGGCGAAGCCGTGATCGACGGCGTCACCGGCGCCTCGTTCGAACCGGCCGACGTCGACGGCCTGGTCGAGGCGGCCCGCGCCACCCTCGACGACCCGGCCGCCGCCCAGGACCGCGCCTACGCCGCCCGCGAACGCCTCACCGCCGACTTCGCCTGGGACGTGGTCGCCGCCGAAACCGCCCAGGTCTACCACGCCGCCAAACGCCGCGTCCGCAACCCCCTCGGCCGCCCCACCATCATCGAACGCCCCCTCCCCGAACGAGACCCGAAGTAGGCGCGACTCTTCGCGGTGGGTCAGCAAGAACAGGACCCCGCTGCCGCTGGAATGCGGACCGACCCGCCTAGAAGTTGCTGATGCTCAGGGCGGCGGTAGACAGCGTGAGACGGCACTACGATTGCTCATGCACTCGATTCGTCAAGAGCTTCACCGTCTCATCGATGAGCTACCCGAAAACGAACTCCGCCCTGTGCTCCGGCTGCTGCGAGGCATCCTTTCCACGAACGACAGCGCACCGGAGCGCACCTCGTCCTGAATCGCCCCGTGGGCAACGAGTTCGGTCCGCAGCAATGCCGCGCGCTTTTCAGCGTCACGCCCGCGAGTTCGTCGGCTGACACGCGCGCGGCACGTCAATTTGTACGCGGGAGCGTTATCCACAGCGCGAGGCTGTCCACAGGTACCCGGTTTCGGGGCTGATCCGGGGGGCGTGGCAGGCACGATGGGCGAATGGGCACCGGACCGATCCAGCGCAGTGAGGCGCTGGCAGAAGGATTCAGCGACCACGAGTTGCGGAGATTGACCGCTCGTTGCGGCTGGCACCGGATACGACCCGGCTCCTATCTGCCACCGCAGGTGTACGAGACGTTGGACCGGCAGCAGCGGTACAGCGCCTTCGTCCACGCAGCGGCAGCACACCTGTCCGCACCTGCGGTCCTCAGCCATCAGTCCGCAGCGGTGGTCCAGGATCTGCCGTTGTGGGGATTGGCGCTCGATCGCGTGCACGTCACTCGGCACCGAGCGGGCGGTGGTCGACGCCGCAAACATCTCCATGTGCACTGTGCGCCGTTCGAAGAGGCGGATGTTGTTTCGGTCGGCCCGTTGCGCGCATTCACACCGGCACGCACCGTCGCCGATATCGCACGTACCGCCGCGTTTCAAGCTGTCGTGGCCGTCGGCGACGCGGCAGTACGCCGTTTCCAGTTGTCGCACGAAACCCTCTGTCAGGCACTGTCTTACGCAGAAGGCAGGCCTGGCTTCCGCGCCGCCGCACGCGCAATCAGACTACTCGACGGACGCAGCGAAAGCGTCGGCGAATCCCGCAGCCGTGTCGTCCTCGCCGACCTCGATCTGCCGACCCCGGAATTGCAGAGCACGATCCTGGACACGGCCGGTCGATTCGTCGCCCGCGTCGACTTCTGCTTCGAGCAACTGGGCATCATCGGCGAATTCGACGGCAAACTGAAGTACGACGGGAGCCTGACAGAACCCGCGACCACGGTCTACGAGGAGAAACTCCGCGAGGACAACCTACGCGACCTCGGCTGGGAGGTCGTCCGCTGGACCTGGCCGGACCTCGACACCACAACGAACTTGGCGGACCGCTTCCGCCGCGCCGTCGCACGGGCCGCGCACCGTCCGCGTCCCACAGGGCGCATCGTGCGAATGCCGCGCACCTTTTAGCGCCGCGCGCACCAATTCGCCGACGAAAAGGTGCGCGGCACGCGAAAAGGTGCGCGGCGGAGCGTCAGCGCTCGGGTTCGAAGGTGAAGAGTTCGCCGATGCGGGTGGCTACCAGGACTTCACCCTTCGGGCCGATGGAGGTGCCGGTGGTGCTGCCCTGGGCGCCGGGCAGGACATCGGAGTCGATGGTGGCACCGGTTTTGGTGTCGAAGGTGATCAGGTTGAGGCCGTCGCCGATCGCGGCGGTGGTGTAACCGGTGCCGCCCGCGGTTTGCACCGGGGTGCCACGCAGGGCGAGATCCTTACGCTCCCAGACGGTTTCCGCGGCATCACCGGTGTCACGGAGGGCGAGCAGGTAGCCGTCGTCGCCGGCGGGGATGATCAGGCCGGCGTCGGACACCGAAAAGCCGCCCTGTGGAGCCCATTCCAGCTGATGCACCCACTTGGTGCGGCCGTCGGCGGTGTCCACCGCGATGAGCCGCTTGCTGTTGTCGCCGACGTAGAGCGTTTTGCCGTCGCTGGACAGCACCGGGCTGGTGCCGCTGCCCCCGGAAAGCAGCTCGGCGCTCCACTCCTGCTGAATCTTGTTGTCCGCGTAGCGCAGTGCGACGAGCGCCGCGGCGGGATGCCCCGGCTTCCAGACCGTCACGAAGAAGCGGCCGCTCGCGGCGTCGACGGCGGAGATGTTCGCGACCGGGCACTGCGGTCCGCCGGTGCGGCAGTCGTCGAGCCCCTGCCCGGCCGCCGGACGGGTCAGATTCGGGTACTCCAGGAAGTCCGGCTCACCGAGCAATTGCGTGGTCGGGACGGTCCGCTCGCCGGTCTGCCGGGACAGCACATCGACCTGGCCGGACTGCGTGACGACCAACAGCCTTCCGTCACCGGTGAATTGCGTCGACACCGGGGTGCCGCCGATCGGCGTCCGCCAGCGAGGCTGCCCGAGATAGTTGTAGGAGTTGACCGCGTCGTCGTCGCCGACGTAGACGTTGGTCGCGCCGTCGACCACGCTCGGCGCCGAGATCGCGCTCGGACCGAGCTTGCTGCAGAAGCGCTTGCGGCCGGTGGCCATCTGGCCCGAGAAGAGCATGCAGTCGCGCGAGAGCGTGGTCAGGAAGAACTGCCCGTCGGGACCGATGGTGACCGGCTCGGCGATCGGCCCGCCGATCGGACGCGACCAGCTCAGCGCGATCTTCTTGGCACCGGTGACCGGACTGGTGCCCGCGTTGCGACCGTCGTGGAAGGCGGCGGGCCAGCCCTTGCCGGGCCCGACCGTGATGTCGTCGACGTCGGTGCCACAGCCGGTCAAGGCCAGCGCGCTGATCGCGGCCAGCGACGCGGCCAGCCGCACCCGCGACGGTCGCCACCGGGAACTGGCCAGTATGCCGCCGCTACGCACCTGCTGCACTCCTGTCGTCGTTTCCGCTCGGACGAGACTAAAGGGTGTCGACCCACCGTCGGCGCAGCAACCCGGTTTCGGGTGTACGCGTGTGGATTCCGGGACGCCGCCCCCGGCGTCGGAGCCACTGTACGGGAGCCGCACCCGCGCGTCCGTCAAGTGGTGCGGTTCCGGGGCGGGTGGCCTGCGGATGGACTGCGTCCGACCACGCCAACTAGGCTCTACCCCGTCGCCGCCGGGGCGCGCGACCAGTCGTTGGACCAGGACAGGAGAGCCGTACGTGACGAGCATGTGGGGCGCGCCGTTGCGCTCGCGCTGGCGTGGATCGCGCCGCCGGGATCCGCAGCAGGCCCGTTTTCTGACGGTGGCCTCGCTGCGCTGGGTGCTTGCCAACCGGGCGTACACGCCCTGGTATCTGGTGCGCTACTACCGGCTGCTCAAGTTCCGGCTGGCCAACCCGCATATCGTGCTGCGCGGCATGGTCTTCCTCGGCAAGCGGGTGGAGGTGCACGCGACTCCCGAACTGGGCCGGATGGAGATCGGCCGCTGGGTGCACATCGGCGACGGCAACGCCATCCGCTGCCACGAGGGTTCGCTGCGCATCGGCGACAAGGTGGTGTTCGGCAAGGACAACGTCGTCAACACCTACCTCGATATCGAGATCGGCGAATCCACCCTGGTCGCCGACTGGTGCTACATCTGCGACTTCGACCACAAGATGGACGACATCACGCTCCCGATCAAGGACCAGGGCATCGTGAAGAGCCCGGTGCGCATCGGCCCCGACACCTGGATCGCCGCGAAGGTCACCGTGCTGCGCGAAACCCGGGTCGGCCGCGGCTGTGTGCTCGGCGCGCACGCGGTGGTGAAGGGCGAGATCCCCGACTACAGCATCGCCGTCGGCGCCCCCGCGAAGGTGGTCAAGAACCGCAAGGCGGCCTGGGAGGCCGGCGCCGAGGAGCGCGCCAAGTATCTCGCCGCGCTCGAGGACATCGAACGCAAGAAGAACGGCGCCACCACGACGGCTTAGTCGCTGCGGCCCGCCGCACTCGGTAGCGTCTGCGGTATGCACACCTACGCCGCGCTGTTGCGGGGGATCGCGCCGAGCGGGAAGAACATGAGCAACGACAAGTTGCGCGGCGTGTTCGAAAGACTCGGGTTCGACAAGGTCGCTTCGGTGCTGGCCAGCGGCAACATCGTGTTCCGCAGCACCGACACCGATATCGTCGAGCTGGAAGACCGGATCCAGCAGGCGTTGAATCGGGAACTCGGGATTCCGGGCGGCACCATCATCCGCAGCCACACCGAACTGCGCGCGCTGCTCGACAGCGACCCGTTCCCCGGACTGACCCACGGACGTGGCACCTATCTGGTGGCGACCTTCCTCAAGGACGGGGCGAAGGCGCCGGGCAAGCTGCCGGATCAGCCCGATCCGCTGACCCGCATCGTCGGCTACGACAAGCCGTGCCGCACCTTTCTCGCCGTCGTCGACAACAGCGAACCGGGCAAGACGCCGGACTTCATGAGCTGGCTGGACAAGACGTACGGCAAGGACATCACCACGCGCACCTGGCTGACGGTGCAGCGTGTGGTCAAGAAGATGGAGGCGTAGCCGCGACGGCCGTGCACAGGAAGGCGGTGGGGGTGCGGCCGATTCGGGTGATGACCAGCGTGAAGGGCTGGCTTCCTTGGGGTTTGAGGGTGCGGCGGAGTTTGTCGGGGTCGACGTCTACGCCGCGGACCAGGATCTCCAGTGGGCCGCAGTCGTGGCCGCGGAGTGCGGCGCGCAGGGTTTTCTCCCGGTAGTCGAGGCGGTCGACGATGCGGAAGCCGCGGGTGCCCGGCGGGACGGTGTCGCCGGTGAGATAGGCGATGCGCGGATCCAGTTGCCAGAGGCCGTGTTTCGCGGCGTAGTGCCGCACCAGGCCGGCCCGGACCACCGCACCGTCGGGATCGATGAGCCACGCGCCGGGCGCCTGCTCGGGGATATCGTCGGGGTCCGCGTCGGTGAGAGTGAAAGATGGTCCGGCCGAGAACAGTACGGTCGCGCGACGACAGATCGCGGGATCGGTGAGGCCACGCGACCACAGGCACGCCTCGCGGACCGCGCCGTCGAGCGAGGCGACCTCGATCTCACCGGACCAGTCGAGCCGGTCGAAATCCAGTCCGGGAGCGCATTTCACGACCAGGTCGCGCCCGGGGTAGGCGGCGAGCAGGTCGGGCAGCGGCGGTTGCAGCTTCGCGGGATCGTGGGTCCGTTTGCCGTCGGCCCGCCGCGCCGGGTCCGCGACCACCACGGTGTCCCTGCTCACCGGCACCAGCGCATCCGCCTTGGCCAGCAACACATTTCGGGATTCGGCGAGATTGTGCGCGGCCATCGCCAGCCGCACCTCGTCGAGGTCGCTGCCGAGTACCGCGGGACAGACGCGCGCCAGCTCGGCCAGCTCGGCCCCGATCGAACAGGTCACGTCGTGCACGGCACGCCCGGCCAGGCGGACGGCGCGATGCCGGGCGACCAGCGTCGGGGTCGCCTGCTGCAGAGCGTCGTCGGTGAACAACCACGCCCCCGCGGCGGCGAGCTTGACGGCCGCCTTGCGCCGCAGCCGCACCGTTTCCACCAGCGCGGCCGCCCACGGGCCGTGCTCGCGCCGCACCCGTTCCAGATCGCGCAGCAGCGCGGCCGGGGTCAGCTCCAGCCGGTCCACCTCGGACAGCGCGGCGCTACCCGCCGAGCTGCCGAGGAAGGCGACATCCGGACGACCGAAGCCGTAACCCACTACTTGGCGGCGGAGTGCGGCTTCACGCCGGTGATCATCGCGTTGTAGAAGAACTGGCGGGGCACCACGCGGCGCATCACGTTCTCGTCCAGCCAGCTCAGCCGCAGCCACGCCTTGTACATGGCCATCCGGTAGCCCATGGTGAGCTTCTCGTCCGGCACGGCCGCCTCGAAGGTGCGCACCGGCCAGCCCCACAGCGCCGCCGCGAACTCCTCGGTGGTCGCTTTGACCTCGATCGCACCGGCCGAGCGCGCCATGCCCTCCAGGTCGCTGGGATCGAACGTGTGCAGGTCGACGACCGCCTCGAGCGCCGCGGCCCGCGAGGACTCGTCGAGCTCGGTCTGCGGACGCCGCCACCCGGCCAGCTGCGGCAGCTTGGTGACGGTGGTGGTGGCCTTCCAGGTGATCCGGCCGAGCCAGCGCGCGTAGAAGTTGCCCGCGGTGGTCGGCTCGCCGGCGAACACGAAGCGCCCGCCCGGCTTGAGCACGCGCAGGCATTCCTTCAGTGCCAGTTCGACATCCGGGATGTGGTGCAGCACCGCGTGCCCGCACACCAGGTCGAAGGTGTCGTCCTCGTACGGGATGGTTTCGGCGTCGGCGACCCGGCCGTCCACGTCGAGGCCCAGGTTCTGCGCGTTGCGCAGCGCGACCTTGACCATGCCCGGCGACAGGTCGGTGACCGAACCGGATTTGGCCACGCCGCCCTGCATCAGGTTCAGCAGGAAGAAGCCGGTACCGCAGCCCAGTTCGAGGGCGCGCTCGTACGGCAGCGGGGCGGGACCGACGGCCGCGTCGAACCGGCCGCGGGCATATTCGATGCAGCGCTCGTCATAGGAGATCGACCATTTGTCGTCGTAGGTCTCGGCTTCCCAGTCGTGGTAGAGGACCTGGGCGAGCTTCGTATCCTTGCGCGCTGCTTCGACCTCGGCCTCGGTGGCGTGCGGGTTCGGCGCGGGGTCGTCAGGGCGTACCGTCATGGCAGCCAAGCCTACCCAAGGTCAACCGATGATCTTGCCGTCGGCCCACCCAACCGGACGCCCGCCGGACCGGCGGCCGGACAGCAACCTGTTCCGATCAGGCGATCTTCCGGAAACCCCTGTTCAGAACGCTCGCGACGACGAGCCGCTGCACGCCTCAGTGCCCGACGAACGCGGCAGATCCGGGACCGTCCGCCAGGTAGGACTCGGTGCCGATCCGGCGGTCCTCGGTCGCGAACAGATCAGACCATTCGGTCTGTGCGCGATCCAGTCCGTGCGGGCCCGCCTCGAACACCGCCTTGGCCGCGGCGAGCGCCCGGGCCGGGGCCGCGGTGAACTGCTGGGCCCAGCGCAACCCGGCGGTGTACACGTCGTCGGGCGGCACCACCTCGTCGACCAGACCGAGCGCCAGCGCCTCGGCCGGCTCGACGAACCGGCCGCTATAGACGAGGTCCTTGGCCGGGCCGGGCCCGATCAGCAGCGCGAGCCGCCGGATGCCGGCGAGCGGGATCAGCCCCGCCTTGATCTGCGGCAGGCCGAGTTTGACGTTGTCGCCGATGATCCGCCGATCCGCGCCCAGCGCGAGCTCGAGTCCGGCGCCGAGACCGTAGCCGCTGATCGCCGCGACCGTCGGCTGCGGCAGCCGGGCCAGGCAGCCGAGGTGACCCTGCAGATCCGCGGCCAGTGCCCGCGCCTGGCCTTCGCCGAGTGCGGCCAGTTCGGCCAGATCGTCGCCCGCGGAGAACACCCGCTCGTCGCCGTAGACCATGACCGCGGCCACCGTCGGGTCGGTCGCGACCGCCGCGGCCGCCTCGGCCAGTTCGCGCGCCAGCTGCAGATTCAGCAGGTTCAACGGCGGGCGGTCGATCCGGAGGACGGCCACGCGGCGCGCGGCATCACCCTCCGGCAGCTCCAGGGTCACGAATTCGGCCATGGGAGCAGACGCTACCGGGTGCCGGGTCGTGGCCTCACTTGCGGACGGATCCCTTGAGCTTGCTCGGATCCGGCAGGTCGGTCAGGTAGCGCCCGTTGTCCGGGAACATCAGCACCCGCCGCCCGTCCTGTTCCACCAGCTCCGGCATGATCGGCTCGATCACCGGCTCGGCGGCGAGAATCTCTGCGGTGGAGCCGAATTCGCTGAGTCCCTGCAATTGCGACCAGGTAGGCGGCAGCAGGATGTCGGTGCCCGCCCGCCACCGCCGCAGCGCCTCGGCCGCGGTACGCCAATTCACCTCCGCCGCTTCGGAGGTGGCACCGTCGGCCAGCTGCCCGGCGGGCAGCACCGCGACGAAGAACCGGGTGTCGTAGCGGCGCGGCTCGACCACCGGGGTGATCCAATTCGCCCACGGCCGAAGCAGATCCGCGCGCAGCACCAGGTTCTCCGCGGCGAGGAAACCGGCCAGCGACAGTTCGCGACGTTCCAGCCGGCCGCGCGCGGCGCGGTAGCCGGTGGTGTCGGAGACCACCGTGTCCGCGGTCGGACCGGCGAGCAGCACCCCGCATTCCTCGAAGGTCTCCCGCACCGCGGCGCAGACCAGCGCCTTGGCGCGCGACTCGGTGGTCGCGAATCGCTCGGCCCACCAGGCGGGTTCGGGTCCGGCCCAGGCGATATCGGCGGTGCCGTCGGTGGGATCGACGCCGCCGCCGGGGAACACGGTCATCCCGGCCGCGAACGCCATCGCGCCGACCCGGCGCTGCAGGAAGATCTCGGGCCCCTCGGCGCTGTCGCGCACCAGCAGCACCGTCGACGCATCCTTGACCGGCGGGGCAACCTGAGAGCCGGCCGCGGTGTTTGTCTCACTCACCCCTGCACAGTAACCCGCGTGCGGTACGCGCTGTCACGGGTAGGTGCGGTCAGCGGGTGCGGTGTTTTCCGGCCCGGCGGGCGCGCCGGGCGAAGTAGCGGCCGTCCACCTGATCGAGCGCGATCGACTGACGGAACGCGTCGCTGAGGTTCTCCGAGGTGAGCACGTCGGTGAGCAAACCCTGCGCGATCACCTCGCCCTCGTTGAGCAGCAGGCCGTGCGTGAAGCCGGGCGGGATCTCCTCGACGTGGTGGGTGACCAGCACGATGGCGGGCGCGTCCGGGTCGGCGGCCAGATCGCCGAGCCGTTCCACCAGTTCTTCGCGACCCCCCAGGTCCAGGCCCGCGGCGGGCTCGTCGAGCAGCAGCAGTTCCGGATCGGTCATGAGCGCGCGGGCGATGAGCACCCGCTTGCGCTCCCCCTCGGACAGGGTGCCGTAGGTGCGATCGGAAAGATGTTCGGCGCCCAGGCTTTCCAGCATGTCGACGGCGCGGTCGGTGTCGACGTCGTCGTAGCGTTCCCGCCAGCGGCCGAGCACAGCGTAGCCCGCCGACACCACCAGATCGCTGACCTTCTCCTCGCGCGGCACCCGGCCGGCCACGGCCGCGGAGGACAAGCCGATCCGCGGGCGCAGTTCGCTGATGTCGACCTTGCCGAGCACTTCGCCGAGCAGATGCGCCACGCCGGAGGTGGGATGCAGCTCGGCGGCCGCCATGCGCAGCAGCGAGGTCTTGCCCGCGCCGTTGGGGCCGAGCACGACCCAGCGTTCGTCGAGCTCGACCTGCCAGGTCACCGGGCCGACGAGCGTGTGGCCCGAACGGCGAACAGTGACGTCGGTGAAATCGATGAGCAGATCCGGATCCGGTTGTGGCACGCGGTCCATCTTGGCCCACCCATGGGATCACTGGCCAACGCGGGCGGGGGTGCGTGGCGCGTGTCGCCGGGTCAGCGTTTGCGGCCGAGCGCGAAGAGACCGCGTAGCCGCTGGTCGTCGTCGTGCTCGGCCCCGGGATGCCGCTCGTCCCGCTCGGGCGACTTGTGTAGCAGTCGCGCCACGAGGAAGGCCAGTGGAACCGACAGCAGCACCCAGACGGCGAGAATCACCAGCAGCGTCGTCATAGCTGGTCCATCCCTTCGGTCGACAAAGCCGCGTTGCCTTGGGTCTTCGAGCCTCCGCTCGGCAGCCCCGGCGAGATAGAGCACAACGTCCTCGAGTGATACCCCGATTCGGCCCGCCCGAAGCCTCTTCGGCCCTCGCGACTGTTTCGGACGGTCACCCGGCTTGCGCGGGGACCGCTATCACTGTCATCGAGCCGGGCGCCACTTCCGTGAACCCGGCGTCGCGCACGGCCACTGCCGATCCGTGTGCGACCGCATCCGCCAACACTTTCCATTGTCGCGCGTCGGCTTCCCGGACGGCACAACGAAATTCTCGCTCGGCCCAGCACCGCGCCTGCGCCACGGTCAGCGCACCCGCCAGCAACATGCCGGCGTGACCGACCTGCGCGGCGGCCTTGCCCAGGGTCATGCCGAGCGCCGAATTCACCCACAGCACCGGCAGTTCCGCCGGGGCGGGACCGGGATCGTCGTGCTCGAGGTCGGTACCCCCGATCTGCAACCGCTTGATCCGCGGATCGACCGCGCCGACCGGTCCGGGGACGAACGCGCGGGCCTGCGCCCCGTCGACCTCGACGGTGACGCCCTCGACCTCGTTCGCGGCGAGCCACTGGGCGCCGCGGGCTCGCCTGCTCACCTTGCGGATACGCGAGCGCTTCCAAGCCAGGTAGCGCTCGGCCCACTCGCCGCCGGGGCCGACCCGTTCGTCGAGGCACAACGCCACCGTCGCGGCGGCGGCCGCGGCGAGCAACGCGCTGCGCGGTGGCGGGTCCTGTTTGGGCAGGTGCAGCACGATCTGCATGGCCTGCACCATGGCCGGATCGTCCGGGTCGCCCGCGCCGCCGTAGCCGGCCGCCAGCTCCGCGTGCCGGACGCGGAAGCCTGCCTCATCGAATTCGACTGTCCGCCCCGGACTTTCGTGTTCGTCCCGGATTCCGGCCGCGCATTCCGGGATGCTCGACATCACTCCACCTTGATCGTCAGCGAAAACGTCTGCGCGGGTGCGATTCCCTGCTCCCACGGGCGCATGTAATCCATCGTGAGTTGCGTGACGCCCGCGCCCTCGCCGACGAAGGTCCACTCCGAAGTGCCGCCCGCACCGGGCGCCACCGGCACCGACGAATCCTGCTTGAACGTCGGTTCGCCTTGCACCCGAGCCACATTCGGGTCCAGGCCGGAGATCTGCCAGGAGAAGCCGGTGGACGGATTCGCGGGCAGGGTCAGCACCAGCGACTGCCCGATGGTGAGCCGGCGCTCCTGCCCGTTGGCCTCCTGCGTCGCGTTCAGCACCGAGAACGCGGAGCCGGACGTCGGCGCCGCCGCGGACGTCGGTTTCGCGTCGGCAGAGTCGTCCTTGCCGCATCCGACGACCGACAGCCCGACTAACAGCACCAGCAGAGTCTTGCGCACCGAAAGCTCCGATCGCCTGATGATCATGGTCGGCGTCAGCCTACCGACGATGCCGACCCGAGCGGGACATCGACACCGGCTACCCGGCGCTCAGCCCAGCGGCACGCGCCGGAGCAAACCGTCCCGGGCGTCGGCGGCCTCCACCTCGTGCCGGGTGACGCCGAGGACGTAGAGCACCGCGTCCAGGTAGGGATGCGACAGCGCCGCGTCTGCGACCTCGCGCAGCGCGGGCTTGGCGTTGAACGCGACGCCCAGTCCGGCGGCGTTGAGCATGTCGATGTCGTTGGCGCCGTCCCCGACCGCGACGGTCTGTTCCATCGGCACGCCCGCCTCGGCGGCGAACTTGCGCAGCGCGGTCGCCTTGGCGGCCCGGTCGACGATCTCGCCGACCACGCGGCCGGTCAGCTTGCCGCCGATGATCTCCAACGTGTTGGCCTGCACGAAATCCAGTTCCAGCTCGTGCGCGAGCGGCTCGATCACCTGACGGAACCCGCCCGACACCACACCGCAGCGGAAGCCGAGCCGGCGCAGCGTGCGGATGGTGGTCCGGGCGCCGGGTGTCAGCTCGATCCGGTCGGCCACCTCGTCGATCACCGACTCGTCCAGGCCGGCCAGGGTCGCGACGCGTTGACGCAGCGATTCGGCGAAATCGATCTCGCCCGCCATCGCGGATTCGGTGACCTTGCGGACCTCCTCCTCGACGCCCGCGTGCGCGGCGAGCATCTCGATCACCTCGCCCTGGATCAGCGTCGAGTCGACGTCGAAGACGATGAGGCGCTTGGCCCGCCGGGCCAGGCCGGCCCGCTCGACCGCGACGTCGACCTGCTCGGCCACCGCGATCTCGGCCAGCGCGGTACGCAGTCGCGAGTCGGTGCCGACCCCGGTATCGGTCGCGGTGACCAGCAATTCCATTCCGGTGACCGGATAGTCGGCGATGCCGCGAATGGTGTCGATGTTCGCGCCGAGCGCGGCGAGCTGCCGCGACACCGCGCTGAACGCGTGCGCGGTGACCGGGGCGCCCAGGACCACCACCGCGTGGGTGGACATCGGCTGCCTGCCGATCTCCGCGTCCACCTCGACATCGACGTGCATGCCGACGGTGTTCATCGCTTCTTCGAGCTCGTCCTGCAGTGACTCGGCGTCACCCGGGCAGGTGACCAGCACGCCGAGCGTCAGCCGGCCGCGGATCACCACCTGCTCGACGTCGAGCAGGTCCACGTGGTGCCGCGACATCGCGGCGAGCAGCACGGACGTCACACCGGGACGGTCGGGTCCGGTAACGGTGACGAGAACGGTGGTGTCGGTCAACTGATGTGCTCCAGGGTCGTGGTGCGCCGTCGCTGTGCTTGACCTCGTTGTCACTTCGCTCCGGGCGATGATGCCCTGCGGTGAGCGCAAGCTCCCGCAGAAACGAGTGTGCACCTGCTGTCACCAGCAGGTGCACACTCGTCGTCGTAATCCTTGTGCCTACTTGGTCGCGACCGCGCCCTCGTGCACATCGTGGGCGTGCTTGCCCGAACCCCAGCCCACGTGCGCCTCGGCCCGCATCCGCTCGACCATGTGCGGGTAGTGCAGCTCGAAGGCGGGACGCTCGGACCGGATCCGCGGCAGCTCGTAGAAGTTGTGCCGCGGCGGCGGGCAGGTGGTGGCCCACTCCAGCGAGTTGCCGTAGCCCCACGGATCGTCCACGGTGACGACCTCGCCGTAGCGGAAGCTCTTGAAGACGTTCCACACGAACGGCAGCATCGAGGCGCCGAGGATGAAAGCGCCGATGGTGGAGATCGTGTTCAGCGTGGTGAATCCGTCGCTGGGCAGGTAGTCGGCGTAGCGGCGCGGCATGCCCTCGGCACCCAGCCAGTGCTGGACGAGGAAGGTGGTGTGGAAGCCGACGAAGGTGGTCCAGAAGTGCCACTTGCCGAGGCGCTCGTCCATCATCCGGCCGGTGATCTTCGGGAACCAGAAGTAGATGCCGGCGAAGGTGGCGAACACGATGGTGCCGAAGAGCACGTAATGGAAGTGCGCCACAACGAAATACGAGTCGGTGACGTGGAAGTCCAGCGGCGGCGAGGCGAGGATGACGCCGGACAGGCCGCCGAAGAGGAAGGTCACCAGGAAGCCGATCGACCACAGCATCGGCGTCTCGAAGGTCAGCTGGCCGCGCCACATGGTGCCGATCCAGTTGAAGAACTTCACACCGGTCGGGACGGCGATCAGGAAGGTCATGAACGAGAAGTACGGCAGCAGCACGGCGCCGGTGGCGTACATGTGGTGCGCCCACACCGCGATCGAGAGCGCGGCGATGCCGAGCGTCGCGTAGACCAGGGTGGTGTAACCGAAGATCGGCTTACGCGAGAAGACCGGGAAGATCTCGGACACGATGCCGAAGAACGGCAGCGCGATGATGTACACCTCGGGGTGGCCGAAGAACCAGAACAGGTGCTGGTAGAGCAGCACGCCGCCGGTGGCCGGGTCGTAGATGTGGCCGCCGAGGTGCCGGTCGTAGGCCAGGCCGAACAGGGCGGCGGTGAGCAGCGGGAAGGCAAGCAGGACAAGCACGCTGGTGACGGCGATGTTCCAGGTGAAGATCGGCAACCGGAACATGGTCATGCCGGGGGCACGCAGGCAGACGACGGTGGTCAGCATGTTGACGCCACCGAGGATGGTGCCCAGACCCGAGACGGCCAGACCGAGGATCCACAGGTCCGCGCCGACGCCCGGCGAATGCAGGATGTCGGTGAGCGGGGTGTAGGCGGTCCAGCCGAAGTCGGCGGCGCCGCCCGGGGTGATGAAGCCCGCGGTCGCCATCGTGCCGCCGAACAGGTACAGCCAGTAGCTGAACGCGTTCAGGCGCGGGAAGGCGACGTCAGGGGCGCCGATCTGCAGCGGCAGCACGATGTTCGCGAAGCCGAACACGATCGCGGTCGCGTAGAACAGCAGCATGATCGTGCCGTGCATGGTGAACAGCTGGTTGAACTGCTCGGGCGAGAGGAACTGCAGGCCGGGGCGGGCCAGTTCGGCGCGCATCATCAGCGCCATCAGACCACCGATGAGGAAGAAGCTCATCGCGGTCACCAGGTACATGACACCGAGCACCTTGGGGTCGGTGGTGGTGACCATCTTGTAGAGAAAAGAACCCTTCGGCCCGGTCCGTGCCGGATACGGCCGAGTCGCTTCCAACTGCTGGACTGGCTGGGGCTCTACCGCAGTCACTGATCCTCCTGAAGGTGCCTTTAGGTCGCTCCGCAGGCTCCGCTGCTTGCGTCCATCCCCGGGTCGGAACAGACGACAGTTCGCTTGCGCTTCTGGAATCGTAAACCGTGCTGCCGCAGCAATCCGCACGGGTCCTACTCTGTGTCGTATTTCGTTGATGAGCACAGCGCTGGTCCGGCGGACCGACCACTCCGCACAACACGCTACCGATGAGTCAGCCGCGCGGCGACCGTCTCTATGGCAGACACTGTTCCGCCCCAGGCCAGGAGACCAGCCATGACCGTTCCGAACCAGCCCGCACCCGGCGATCCCTGTTGGGTCGAGCTCTACACCTCCGATCCCGAGCGCAGCATCGCGTTCTACCGCGAACTCTTCGGCTGGACCGTGGATCGCGCGCCCGCCGAGTTCGGCGGCTACCTCACCTTCCGCAAAAACGGCCTGGCCGTCGCGGGCGGGATGGGCCGGATGGCCGGCGACGACAGCCCGGAACAGTGGACCGTCTACCTGGCCAGCCCGGACGCCGCGGCGACGGAGAAGAAGGCGGTCGCGCAGGGCGCCACGGTCGTCGTGCCGACGATGGCGATCGGCGATATCGGTCATATGGCGGTGCTCGGCGATATCGGCGGCGCGGGCGTCGGCATCTGGCAGGCAGGCACTTTCGGCGGTATCGAGACCGCCGCGCTGGTCACCGGCGGGCAGTGGAGCGACCACCACGGCGTGCCCGCCTGGTTCGAACTGCACACCCGCGACTATGACGCCGCGCTGGACTTCTATCGCACGGCCTTCGACTGGCGGGACCCGTTCGCCGTCGCGGACGGGCCCGGGTACCGCTACACCACCATTCACGCGCAGAGCCCGATGCTCGGCGGCGTGCTGGACGCTGCGGCTTTCCTGCCCGAGGGCGCGCCCGCGAGCTGGACCGTGTACTTCGGCGCCACGGACGTGGACGAGTCGGTCGCCAAGGTGGTCGAGCTCGGCGGATCGGTACTGTCCCCGGCCCAGGACGCCGAGTTCGGCCGGATGGCGACGGTCACCGACGCCACCGGAGCCCGGTTCAACCTCGGCGGCAACAAGGCCGGGTAGCCGTACAGCGGCCCGGAATCCCCTGCCGCGCAGTGTGATTCCGGGCAGCGCGGGCGGCATCCGGTGGGCCGCGAAATGCCGATACCGGCGCGAACGCAGGATCGACCGTTCCGGCGGGCGGCGCGCGGCCGCAGTGACCTCTCCCCCGCCGGAACGGTCGGCGCATGTACCCTCACCCGCATGCCGCTGAGCGCCTTCGTTCGTACCCGAAACCGCACAGCTACTCCCGGATCCGGCAGCGCCCGCGTGGCGCGGCGCCGGCTGGCCGCCGTCGTCGCGCTCGCCGCCACCGTCGTCGCGGCGGGGTGCAGCAAGACCGACGACGCGAGCACCATCGTGCGCACCACGACCAATATCGCGGGCGCGGGCGTCGTGGGGCTGGAACGCGACACCACGCGCGCGTGCCCGCTGCCGAGCGCACCCGACCCGGCCAACGGCAGCACCCGCACGGTGACCCACGCCGCGGGCGTCTCCGAGGTGCCCGCCGACCCGAAGCGCATCGTCGTGCTGACCACCTCCGCGCTCGACGCGACCTGCGCGGTCGGGCTGTGGGAACGCGTGGTCGGCGCGGTGACCATCGACGGACCGAGCCCGCAGCCGGCCTATCTCGGCACCGGCGTGCTGAAGATTCCCGGTGTCGGCACCGCGGCTCAGCCGAACCCGGCCCTGATCGCCGAGCTGCGTCCGGACCTCATCATCGGCGACATCCCCACGGCCACCGCGAGTTTCGACGCGTTGCAGGCGATCGCGCCCACCGTGCTGGTCGGCGCGAACAACAGCTGGCAGGCCGAATTCACCGCGCTCGCAGCCGGTTTGGGCCGCAAGGCGGCCGCCGACGCCGCGCTGGAGGACTATCGCACCGCCGCGACCGACACCGGCAACGTGCTCAGCTCCGGCCAGACGCAGGCGTCGGTGCTCCGCTTCACCGGCGATACCAACCAGATTCAGGGCAGCAACAGTTTCGCGGGCCAGATCCTCGCGGACGCGGGTGTGCAGCGGCCGCAGGCCCAGCGCGGCACCACCTTCGACGTGCGGCCCGACGAGTTCGCCGGCAAGCTCGAGGGCGATCTGATCTATGTGCTGCTGGCCGGCGCGGACGGGAAGAAGCACGGCGAGCAGGTGATGCGCTCGGATGCCTTCAAGGACCTCGGCGCGTCGACCGACAAGCGGGTCTTCGCGGTCGAGGACACCGTCTGGCACGGCAACGGTCTCACCGCCGCACGGGCGCTGCTCACCGATCTGACCGGCACCCTCAACGGGTTCGTCACCGACTGACCGCGGCGCGGTACCAGATACCGCGGTACCCCCTGGGGTGAAAAACGCACACCCTGGGAGGGACAGCGTCCAGCGCTTGGGTTGCTGTCGAAGTTCGCCCTCGTGGCCGAGATTTAGAGGCAAGCAAGAAACCTCTTCTCCGAGACTTCGAGGGACGGACATCATGTACACGCTGACCGCATCGCAGACCGACAACCTCCGCCTGCTGCCGCTCACGCGGCCCGTCGCCGTGGTCGATCCGAACGCGGTCGTGGCGTCCACCTCCGATTGCGCCCTCACCTACGCCGAGCTGGACCGCTGGTCCAACCGCCTGGGCCGGCTGCTGCTCGGGCTCGGCGCGGGTCTCGACACCCGCGTCGCGATCGCGATCGACGACGAGATCGAGTCGGTGGTCGCCGAGCGCGCCACGGTGAAGATCGGCGGCATCCCCGTCCCGGCCACCGGCGACGCCTCGTTCGCCCTCGGCACCACGGTCGGGGTCACCACCAAAGCCCGCCGCGGCGAGCTCACCGACGCGATCGACTGGCTGGTGCTCGACGACCGCTCGACTTTGCAGCGCTACCTCGCGGGCTCCGACGCCCCGCTCACCCCCGCCGACCACCCGCTCGCGGCCTGAGCTGCGACAGGCGCGTCCGACGTCGTTCGGGCGCGCCTGTCGCGTGTCCGGGTACCGCATGTCGGCAAACACCCATCGGTGCACACGTCATCGGTTCAGAATGAACCTGTCGCGAAGCTGTGCGGCAGGTACTACCACTACCGCGAAAGCCAGCGGCGGTCACAGCCGCGCAGCTGTGAGCGGTAAGAACGTAGGACTATTCATGCAACAGCCTTCCCTCGCCCCCGTCGAGACCGCTACCGGTCTGCCCGAAGGCGCCTTCCCGCTCTCGGCGGCTCAGCGCGGCATCTGGTTCGCCCAGCACATCGCCGGCGACACTCCCATCTCGATCGCCCAGTACGTCGAGTTGCGCGGTCCGATCGAGCTCGACCTGCTCGCCCGGGCGGCCCGGCAGGCGGGTCGCGAATTCGGCACCGGCTATCTGCGGTTGGTCGAGGTAGCCGGTCAGCCGTTCCAGTTCGTCGACCCCACCCTGGACGACAACCTGATCACGCTGGACCTGCGCGGCGAGCCGGATCCCGAGGCTGCCGCACACGCCTGGATGCGCACGGAATACAACGCGCCGCTCGATCTCACCCGCGACCGGCTGGTCCGGGTGGTGATGCTGCGGCTCGCCGCGGACCGCTGGTACTGGTACTCCCGCATCCATCACATCGTGCTGGACGGCATGGGCGCGCTGACCATGGTGCAGCGCACCGGGGAGCTGTACAACGCGGCGCTCGCGGGCAAGGAGCCGCCCGCGGCCAAGGCCGAGGATCTGCGCAAGATCGTCGAGGCCGATCTCGCCTACCGCACCTCCGAGCGGTTCGCGGCCGACCGTGAGCACTGGCTGACTCACCTGGACGGGGTGGCCGATCCGGTCAGCCTCGCGGGCCGCACCGCCGAGGTCGACGCGCATCCCAGTCGCGTGGCCGGTGCGCTGCCTCCGGACACCGCGGTACTGCTGGATTCCGTTGCCAAGGGTGCCGATTCGGGCGTCGCGCCGACCGTGGTCGCCGCCTTCGGCGCGTACCTGGCGGCGATGACCGGCGCCGCCGAAGTCGTCCTGAGCCTGCCGGTTTCGGCACGCACCACCGCGATCCTGCGCCGTTCCGGCGGGATGATCGCCAATGTCGTGCCGCTGCGGCTGCGGCTGACCCCGGCCACCACGGTGGGCGAGGTGATCCGAGCCGCGCAGGGTGAGCTGACCAGCGCGCTGCGCAGGCAGCGGTACCGGCAGGAGGACATCTTCCGCGACCTGGGCTGGTCGATGGACGAGGCCGCGTCGTTCGGCCCCTCGGTGAACCTGATGATGGTGGACACCAGGATTCAGCTCGGCCCGGTGACCGGGCGGTTGCACGTGCTGACCTCGGGTCTGATCGATGACCTGTTCCTCAATTTCTACCCCGGCGTGGGCGGCGAGAGCACCCACATCGACTTCCAGGCCAACGCGAACCTCTACAGCGACACCGAATTGGCCGCGCAGCACCGGCGCTTCCTGCGCTTCCTGCACGAATTCCTCACGGCCGGGCCGGATGCGGCGCTCTCGACGGTGCCGGTGGTGTCCGAGGCAGAGCGAGCCGAACTGGTGCCCGCCACCGGGGCCGCGGCTGTGGCCGCCCGAACGCTTCCCGAAATCCTCACGGCCGGAGCACGACTCGATCCGGACGCGATCGCGATACGGGCCGGCGACGTCGCGCTCACCTACCGGGAGGTCGACGAGCGCACGAATCGCCTCGCCCGGGTGCTGATCGCGGTGGGGGCCGGACCCGAACGCGCCGTGGCGATCTCGATCCCGCGCTCACTGGAATCGGTGCTGGCCACTCTCGCCGTCGCCAAGACCGGGGCGGCGTTCGTCCCGATCGACCCCACCTATCCGGCCGACCGGATCGAGCACATGGTCGGCGACAGCGGCGTCGTCGCGGGACTGACGGTCGCCGCGGCGCGGGCCGTGCTGCCGGACCGGGTGCACTGGTTGATCCTCGACGACGCGGACACCAGTCGCACCGTGGCCGAACAGGACTCAGCCGCCGTGACCGCCGCCGAACGCACCGGCGCGCTGCACCTCGACCAGATCGCCTACCTCATCTACACCTCGGGTTCCACCGGTCTGCCCAAGGGCGTGGCGGTGTCGCATCGCGGACTGGCGAACCTCGCGACCGGCTCCGCCGCCGGATTCGGCGTCACCGCGGACTCCGTCGTCGCCCATGCGGTTTCGCCGAGCTTCGACATCTCCGTCGAGGAGATCCTGGTGACGCTCGCGACGGGCGCCACCCTCGCGATCGTGCCGCCCGCGGCCTACGCGGGCGAGGAACTGGCCGAGGTGCTGCGGGCACACCGTGTCACGCACTTGAATGTCACTCCGGCAGTGGTCGGTTCGCTCGACCCGTCGACCCTGCCCGAGCTGCGCACGGTGATCGTCGGCGGCGATGCCTGCCCGCCGGAGCTGGTGACCAAGTGGGCGGGCCGCACCCTGCTCAACGGCTACGGCCCCACCGAGACCACGGTGACCGCGACCCTCAGCGGACCGATGGTGCCCGACGCGCCGGTCACCATCGGTGGCCTGGCCCGCGGCGTCACCGCGGTGGTGCTCGATCCATGGCTGCGGCCGGTACCGCCCGGCACGCTGGGTGAACTCTATCTCGCGGGCCCCGGTCTGGCGCGCGGATACCACCGGCGCAACGGGCTCACCGCAGGCCGGTTCGTCGCCGACCCGTACGCTGCGGGCGCGCGGATGTATCGCACCGGCGACCTGGTGCGCTGGCACCGCCACGACGACCGGCTCGAGCTGGAGTACCAGGGCCGCAGCGACTTCCAGGTGAAGGTGCGCGGCTTCCGGATCGAGCTGGGCGAGATCGATGCGGCGCTGCAGCGACTGCCCGAGATAGATTTCGCGATCACAATCGGCGCCGAGACCGGCACGGGCGCGACCGCGCTGGTGTCCTACGTCCTGCCGCGGCCCGGCGCCGAGGTCCACCCGGAAGCGTTGAAAGCGGCTGCCGGAGAGACACTCCCGGCCTACATGGTGCCCTCCGTGGTGATGGTGCTGGAGCACGTTCCGCTCACCCCGCTCGGCAAGGTGGACCGCAAAGCACTGCCCGCACCGGATTTCAGCACCCGCGCGCTCGTCAGCCGGGCGCCGTCCACGCCGCGCGAGCAGACCCTCGCCGCGCTCTTCGCGGAGGTGCTCGGCCTCGACCAGGTCGGCGTCGACGAGAGCTTCTTCGCGCTCGGCGGCGACAGCATCGTCTCCATTCAGCTCGTGTCGCGGGCGAAGGCCGCGGGCCTCGGCCTCAGCGCGCGAGATGTGTTCGAGCGCAAGACCGTTGCCGCGCTTGCCGCCATCGCGACCGAGGTGCCGTCGCAGGTGGTGCACGAACTCTCGGGCGGTGGCGTCGGCGCGGTCGAGCTGACCCCGATCGTGCACGCCATGCTGGCGCAGGGCGATACCTGGCCCCGTTTCGCGCAGGCGGTACTCGTCGGCCTGCCCGCGAACTTCGAGCGGAAACAGGTCGTCGCGGCGGTGCAGGCACTGCTGGACCGGCACGATCTGCTGCGCTCCGCACTGCGCCGGACCGACGACGGCTGGTCCTGGACGGTGGCCGAACCCGGGGCCATCGATGCCGAGTCCCTCGTCGAGGCGGTGCGGGTGGACGCGGACCCCGCGGCGAGCGCGGAACGCGAATTGCAGCGCGCCGCAGACCTGCTCGATCCGGCGGCGGGCGTGGTCGCCCGTTTCGTCCTGCTCGAAGCGGACGAGCCCGCGCTCTGGCTGGTGCTGCACCACCTGGTGACCGACGGCGTCTCGTGGCGCATCCTGCTGCCGGACCTCGCGACCGCCGCGATGGGCGGCACCCTCGCGCCGGTCGGCACCTCGTTCCGGCGCTGGGCGCACGGCCAAGCCGAGCAGGCCGCCGAACGCGCCACCGAACTGCCGCTCTGGCAGGACATCCTGGCGACGCCGGACCCGGCTTTCGGCGCCGCGACCTTGGATCCCGAGGTCGATGTCGTCGCCACCATGGCCCAGCGGCAGACGGTGATCGTCCCGGAGATCGCGGCCGCCGTGCTGACCACCGCGCCGGACCGATTCCATTGCAGCGCAGACGATGTGCTGCTGGCCGCGCTCGCCCTGGCGGTCGGCCGGTGGCGGGACCGGCACGCGACGCTGTTCACCCTCGAAGGCCACGGCCGGGCGGAGGAGATCCTGCCCGGCGCCGATGTCGCGCGCACGGTCGGCTGGTTCACCAGCGTGTATCCCGTGGCGATCGACCTGACGGGGATCGACCTGGACGAGGCGTTCGCCGGTGGGGCCGCGGCAGGCGCGGCCATCAAGGCGACGAAGGAACAGCTGCGCACGGTGCCGGACAAGGGCATCGGCTTCGGCATGCTGCGTTATCTGCACACCGAGTCCGCCGCGGCGCTCGCCGCCGGTCCGACCCCGCAGCTCAGCTTCAACTATCTGGGCCGGGCCACCACCGGCGCGGACGCGGGACCTTGGCTGCCGCAACGCTTCACGGCGACCCAGGACGATCGGGCGCCCTTGGCCGCGGTCGTCGACATCAACGCCGTGCTCACCGACGCGGGCCTGGAGGTGACCTGGGCCTACGCGTCCCGGCTGCTCGCCGCCGCCGAGGTGGACCGGCTGGCCGAGTGGTGGAGCGAGGCGCTGCGCGGGCTCGCCGCGCACGCGACGAGCGCGGGTGCGGGCGGGCGCACGCCCTCGGACTTCGAGCTCGTCCCGGTCACCCAGGCCCAGATCGACACCTGGGAACGCGATTACCGCGACCTCGCCGACGTCTGGCCGCTCTCGCCCCTGCAATACGGCCTGCTCTTCCATGCGCTGTACGACTCGGACACCGCCGACGGCTACACCGTGCAGTCCCTGCTCACCCTGGCGGGCACCGTCGACGCGGCCCGATTGCGCACCGCCGCACAGGCATTGGTGACCAGGCACGAGAATCTGCGGGTCGCCTTCGTGGAGACCGACGACGGCCCCCGCCAGCTCGTGCTGGCCGCGGCCGAGATCGGCTGGCACGAGGTGGATCTGACCGGTCTCGCCGATCCCGAGCAGCGGCGGCGCGAGCTCGACCGGGTGATCGCGCTCGACGCGCACACCCGATTCGAACTCACCAAGCCGCCGCTCATCCGGTGCACGCTGATCCGGACCGACGCCGAGGAGTATCGGTTCGTGCTGACCAATCACCATCTGGTGCTGGACGGTTGGTCGACGCCGCTGCTGGTGCGCGAACTGCTGACGCTCTACGTGACCTCGGGTGATGCGAGCGCGCTGGCACCCGCGCACTCCTACCGCGAGTTCCTCGGCTGGCTGCGCGAACAGGACAACGAGGCCTCGATCGCCGCGTGGCGGCAGTCGCTGGCCGGCGTCGACACCCCCACCCGCGCGGTGCCCACCCTGGCCGGGATCGAATCGACCGAGACCGGGATGCTGTCCACCGATCTGTCCGCCGAGACGGTCGCCCGTCTGGAAGCCGCCGCGCGCGAATCCGGCGCCACCGTCAACACTCTGGTGCAGGCGAGCTGGGCGATGCTGCTCGCGATGCGCACCGGCCGCACCGATGTGGTGTTCGGCGGCACCGTGTCCGGGCGTCCGCCGGAGCTGGCCGGTGTCGAAGAGATGGTCGGCCTGTTCATCAACACGCTGCCCGTGCGGGTACAGCTCGATCCGGCCGAGAAGGTGGTCGATCTGCTCGCCCGGCTGCAAGCCGAGCAGGCTCGGTTGCTCGATCATCAGCACGTCGGCCTGGCGGCCATCCATCAGGCGGTGGGGCTCGCCGAATTGTTCGACACACTCACGGTTTTCGAGTCCTACCCGATCGACCGCGAGGCCCTGTCCCAGGCACTGGACATCGCGGGCATGCGGGTGCTCGAGGTGGAAGGCACCGACGCCACGCCGTATCCGTTGAACCTCATGGTCATTCCGCTGCGCGGCGACAACGGTCGCGACACCCTGCGGATCACCTTGAAATTCATGGCCGACCAGCTCGAGCCCGCCGCGGCGCGACCGCTGCTCGACCGCTTCGTCCGGCTGCTCACCCAGCTCGCCGACAATCCCCGGGCGCTGGTCTCGCAGGTGCAGTACTGCGACGCGACCGAGCGCGCGGCGCTGCTGCCGGTGCACGGGCCCGAATCGCTCGCGCTCAGCACACTTCCGGAGATCCTCGCCGCGGGGGCGGCGATCGATCCCGACGCCATCGCGGTCAGCGCGGGCGAACTCACCATGTCCTACGGCGAACTCGACGCCTGGTCCAATCGCTTCGCGCGGCTGCTGCTGAGTCGCGGTGTCGGCCGCGAGGTTTTCGTGGTGCTGGCGCTCACCCGCTCGCTGGAGTCGGTGGTGGCGGTGTGGGCACTGGCCAAATCCGGCGCGGCCTTCGCGCCGCTGGATCCCAACTATCCGGTGGAGCGGATCGAGCACATGCTCACCGACTCGAAGGCGCCCATCGGGGTCACCGTGACCGCGACCGGCGAGACTTTGCCCGGCAGCATCGACTGGCTGCTGCTCGACGATCTGAACACGATCCGCCGGGTGATGACCGTGTCCGCCGATCCGATCACCGACGACGAACGCGGCGGCCCGATCGACCTCGACCAAACGGCCTACCTCATCTACACCTCGGGCTCCACCGGCAAACCGAAGGCGGTGCTGCTCAGCCACCGCGGCATCGCGAATCTCGTGTCCGCCCAACGGGAAACACTCGCCCTCGATCCGACGGCGAGCGCCCTGCAGGTGGCCTCGCCCAGCTTCGACGCCTCGGTCTTCGAACTGCTGAACGCGCACGGCGCGGGCGGCAGGCTCGTGGTGTCGCCGCCGGACGTCTACGGCGGCGCCGAGCTGGAACAGCTGCTGCGCACCGAACGGGTGACGCACGCGGTGATCACGCCCTCGGCGCTGGCCACCATGGAACCCACGCGGCTCGACCACCTGCGCGTGCTCGCGGTGGCCGGCGAGGCGGCCACCCCCGAGCTCATCGAACGCTGGTCGGTCGGGCGGCGGATGGTGAACCTGTACGGACCCACCGAGTTCAGTATCTGGGCGACCGGCCCCGCCGAACTCGTCGCGGGCGAGCCGATCACCATCGGCGGCCCGATCCGGGGCGCCGCCACCATGGTGCTCGACACCTGGCTGCGGGCGGTCCCGGTCGGCGTCGCGGGCGAGTTGTACCTGGCCGGACCGGCGCTCGCCCGCGGCTACTTCAACCGTTTCGAGATGACCGCCGGTCGCTTCGTCGCCGATCCCTATGGCGCACCCGGCGCACGGATGTACCGGACCGGGGACATGGTGCGCTGGGTCGTCGGGCAGAGCGGCGACTACGAACTGGAATACCTGGGCCGCAGCGACTTCCAGGTCAAGATCCGTGGCCTGCGCATCGAACTCGGAGAGATCGACGCCGTGCTGTCGCGCGACGAAGAGGTCGAGTACGCGGTGACGATCGGCCGCGCCGGGCCCGCCGGCGCGACGGTGCTGGTGTCCTACGTGCTGCCCGCTCCGGGCGTGCGGCTGGACACCGAACGGCTACGCGTCCGGGTTGCCGGTGAGCTGCCGGGATACATGGTGCCCGGCTACCTCGTCGTGCTCGACTCGATTCCGCTCACACCGGTCGGCAAGCTGGACCGCAAAGCGCTTCCGGTGCCCGACTTCTCGGACGCCAACCGGCCGTACCTGGCTCCCCGCACGCCGGTGGAACAGGCGGTGGCCGCGGTGTTCGCCGACGTGCTCGGCACCGAACGGGTCGGCGTCGACCAATCGTTCTTCGAACTCGGCGGCAACTCATTGAGCGCGACCAAGGTTGTCGCACGGGTCAATTCGACGCTCGGCTCGACCATCGCGTTGCGCGACCTGTTCGACGCGCCCACCGTCGCGCAGTTGTCCGCCCGCGTCGTCCCCGCCACCGACGGTGCGCCGGGCCGGTTCGCGCTCGCGCCGCGCATCCGCCCGGACCGCATCCCGCTCTCCCCTGCGCAGCAGCGGATGTGGGTGCTGAACCGGCTCGACCCCGGCTCGCCCGCCTACAACATCGCTGTCGCACTGCGGCTCACCGGCGCGCTCGACCTCGACGCGATGCGCCACGCGTTGACCGATGTGGTGCGCAGGCACGAGAGCCTGCGCACGATCTACCCCGCGGACGCGGACGGTCCGCGCCAGGTGATCTTGAACGCCGAAGCGGCGGATCCCGTGCTGGTCGTCGTCGACACCGAAGACGGTGCCGCGCTGCGTACTCGGATCAATGCCCTCGCGGGTACCGGCTTCGACATCGGCCACGAACCGCCGCTGCGAGTCGGCTTGTTCTGTGTCACAGCGGGTTCCGTCGCGGCGAGCGACACCACGCGCGTGGCGGGGCCGGTGTCGTCCGGTGCGGTCGGCGGTGCTCCGGCGGTGTCGTCCGGCGCGTTCGCGGGCGTGCCCGCGGTGGCATCCGGTCACTCCACCGCCGAGCCGTCGCCGGTCACCGAGGCAGCGGTGCACGTCGTCGTCCTGGTGGTGCACCACATCAGCGCGGACGGCGCGTCGATGGCACCGCTGGCCACCGATCTCGTCGCCGCCTACTCCGAGCGCGCGGCGGGAGCCGACACCACTCGGGTGCCGCTGACGGTGCAGTACGCCGATTTCGCGCTGTGGCATCGCGAGGTGCTCGGCAGCGAGAACGATCCGGAATCCCTGGCGGCACGCCAGATTCGGTACTGGACCGAGACCCTGGCCGACGCCCCCGAGGTGCTGGAGCTGCCCGCCGATCGTCCGCGCCCGGCCGTGCAATCGATGCACAGCGCCGATGTCGAGTTCGCGATCGAAGCCGAACTGCACAGTGCCCTGGTCGAGTTCGCAGCGGCGCAGCAGGTGAGCCTGTTCATGGTCGTGCACGCGGCCCTGGCCGTGCTGCTGGCCCGGCTCGGCGGCACCGACGACGTGGTCGTCGGCACGCCCGTGGCGGGCCGCGGCGAGGCCGCGCTGGACGAATTGGTCGGCATGTTCGTCAACACGCTCGCGTTGCGCACCGCGGTCGATCCGAGGCTCGGGTTCGCCGAGTTCCTGCATGCCGTGCGGACGGCCGATCTCGACGCGTTCGCCCACGCCGACGTGTCCTTCGAACGTCTCGTGCAGGCGTTGAATCCGGCTCGGTCGACGGCCCACCACCCGCTGTTCCAGGTATCGCTGTCGCTGCAGAACTTCGTCGAACCGGTGCTGGAGCTGCCCGGACTGCGGCTGGAGGTGGAGGACTTCGACCGGCGCGCTTCGCAATTCGATCTGACTCTCGATCTGCGCGAACGCTTCGACGGGTCCGGCCCGGCGGGCCTCGCCGGTGTCCTGACCTACGCGACGGACCTGTTCGACGAGGCGACCGTGTTCTCGTTCGTCACCCGCTGGCGCCGGATCCTGGCCGCGGTACTGGCCCGGCCCGACGTGCGGCTCGCGGATATCGAGCTGCTCGACGAGCAGGAACGCGCGCAACTGGTTCCGGTGCGCGGCTTCGACAGTGTCGCAACGACAACGCTGCCCGCCTTGCTCGCGGCCACCGTGGCTCGGTATCCGCAGCGACCCGCCGTGGTCGCGGCCGGTGACACGACCACCTATCGTGAACTCGACGCGCACGCCAACCGGCTGGCCCGGCTCCTGCTCGCAGCGGGCGCCGGACCGGAAACCGTGGTGGCCCTGGGCCTGCCGCGCTCGCCCGACCTGCTCACCGGCATGTGGGCGGCGGCGAAGATCGGCGCGGCCTTCCTACCGGTCGACCCGAAACACCCGATCGAGCGCATCGATCACATGCTCACCGATTCCGGTGCGCGCGTGGGGCTCACGCTGCGGGCCTATCGGGACCTGCTGCCGGACAGCACCGATTGGCTGGTGCTCGATGATCTCGACGTCGTGCAGCGGTGGTCCGCCGCGAACGCGCGTCCGGTGCGCGACCACGAGTTGCCGCGACCGATCCGGCTGGACAATCCCGCCTGGCTCATCTACACCTCCGGCTCCACCGGCACCCCCAAGGGCGTGTCCGTAACGCACCGCGGCATCGCCGATTTCGTCGCGGCCCAGGGCGATCTGCTCGACCTGGACGAGGAGTCGCGGGTGCTGCACGTCGCCTCACCGAGTTTCGACGCGTCGATTCTCGAGGCGCTGATGGCGTTCGGCTGGGGCGGCGCTTCGGTCGTCTCACCCGCCGATGTCTTCGGCGGCGGTGCGCTGGCCGAATTGATCGACGCCGAGCACGTGACGCACGTGATGATCACGCCGTCCGCGCTCGCCACCATCGATCCCGCCGGCGTGCCGGAGGTGCGGGTGCTCGCGGTGGGCGGCGAGGCGGTCGGCGCCGAACTCGTCGAGCGGTGGTGCGGCCACCGCCGCGGGCTGCGAATGGTGAATCTGTACGGGCCGACCGAGTTCACCGTCGTGGCGACCGGTGCCGCGGTGCGCGTCGGCGCGCCCGTCTCGCTCGGGCCGCCCATTCGCGGCGCGGCGGCCATGGTGCTCGACGCCAGGCTGCGGCCGGTCCCCATCGGTGTCGCGGGCGAGCTCTACCTCGCCGGGCCCGCGCTGGCGCGTGGCTACCACGCCAGGCCGAGCCTGACCGCCAGTCGATTCGTGACGAATCCCTATGGCGCGCCGGGTGAACGGATGTATCGCACGGGCGACCTCGTGCGGTGGACGCCTGCCGATACGCGGACGGCGGACGGCGGGCCGGTGCTGGAGTACCTCGGCCGCACCGACTTCCAGGTGAAGGTGCGCGGGCAGCGGATCGAACTCGGTGAGATCGATGCGGTGCTCGGCCGGGCGGACGGCGTCGATTTCGCACTGACACTGGGCGTCACAGGGCCCGCGGGCACCACCGTATTGGCCGCGTATCTCGTCCGGAAGCCCGGTGTCGAACTCGACCTCGCACAGATCCGCGAGTTCGCCGCCGAGGCGCTGCCCGGCTACATGGTGCCATCGGCGTTCGTCGTCCTGGACGAGATCCCGCTCACCGCGGTCGGCAAACTGGATCGAAAAGCGTTGCCCGCACCGCAGTTCAGCGCCGAGGAGACCGAATACCGGGCGCCCCGGACCGCGACCGAGGAAGCCTTGGCTCAGCTCGTCGCCGGTCTGCTCGGACTCGACCGGGTCGGTATCGACGCGTCGTTCTTCGAGCTCGGCGGCGACAGCATTCTCGCGATCCAGCTGGTGTCCCAGGCGAAGCAGCGGGGCATCGAGTGCACGCCGCTGCAGGTGTTCGAGCACCGCACCGTCGCCGCGCTCGCCGCGGCCGTGGACGGGGCCGGTGCGGTCGCACCGCTGACGGAGCTGCCCGGCGGCGGCGTCGGTGACCTGCCGCTCCCGCCGACGACGCGGTACCTGCTGGAGCAGGACAGCGGTTTCCTGCGCGCCGCGCGCATCGCGACACTCGAGCTGCCGATCGGCATCGAGCGTGCACAGCTGATCACCACCCTCGCGGCGGTGATCGACCGGCACGACATGCTCCGGGCACGGCTGCGGCACGCGGGCGGCGACTGGCGGTTGCAGGTCGGCGAACCCGGCTCGGTCGAGGTCGGCGCACTGGTGCGCCGGGTCGAGTTCGATGCCGCGGCCGATGCCGTCGATCTGCGCGAATACGTGCTGGCCGAACTGGACTCGCCGGCCAACCGGCTGGACCCGGCGAACGGCGTTGTGCTGCGGTGCCTCTGGCTCGATCCGGTCGGCGACGCCGGCGCACGGACCAGCGCCGGTCGTCTGCTCGTGCTGGTGAGCCGGCCGCTGATCGACGATGCCTCGTGGGAGATTCTGCTGCCGGACCTGATGGCGGCGTGGGCGCAGGTGCGCGTCGGCAACACCGCGGTGCTCGCCGAGACCGGCACGTCCATGCGCCGGTGGGCACATGCGCTCACCGACGAAGCTCACAGCGCCACCCGCGTTTTCGAGCTCGGGTATTGGCAAGGTGTGCTCACCGGCGCGGACCCGACGATCGGCAGCCGGGCACTGGATCCCGCCGTCGATCGGACGCGTCGGCTGCGCACCGTGCGCTGCGAGGCGTCCGCCGAGGTCACCACGGCCGTATGCGCGGACCTGCCGAGACTGTTCGCGGCCGAGACCGAGCACGTCCTGCTGACCGCGCTCACGCTGGCACTGATGCGCTGGCGGGTCCAGCGATCCGGGGAAGCGGGCACGGATACGCTGCTGCGTCTGGCGGGACGGGGCAGGCAAGTCGACGCCTTCCCCGGTGCGCGCTTGTCGCGCACGATCGGTTCGCTCGCCGGGCACTATCCGGTGCGACTCGAACTCGGGCAGGTCGACGTCGACGCCGCGTTCGCGGCCGGTCCGGTGCTGGGCACGGCGATCCGTGCAGTGAAGCAGCAGCTGAACGCGGTGCCGGACAACGGGATCGGTTTCGGTCTGCTGCGTTATCTCAACCCGGACACGGGTGCCCGGCTGCGCACCGCCAAAGGTGCACCGGGACAGATCGGCTTCCGTTATCGCGGAGTTGGATCCCCGGCCGATGCCCCTGCCGGACTCGATGGCTTGGGGTGGACACGGACCGACGAGTTCGGTGCCTTGCCCGCCGCGGCCGAGGCCGACCTGCCCGTGCTTTCGGTGCTGGAGGTGCACGCGGTAGTGGTCGACGGCAAGCTGCGCGCGGACTTCACGTTCCCGCAGACCCTGCTGCACCGCGCCGAGATCGCCGGGCTGGCCGGCCTGTGGCTCGACGCGCTCGGTGCCGCAGCCGAATTCGCGCGCACCCCCGCCGCCGAGCTGGCGGCGGCGGAGGAAGCGGCGGCGATCGCGGCGGCCCGGCCCGCGCTGGACCTCGCGCTGGGACTGGACGTCGTGTTGCCGATCCGGCAGGACGGTACCGAGCCCGCGCTGTTCTGCATCCATCCCTCGTCCGGAATCTCCTGGAGCTACTTGGGATTCGCCCAGGTACTGCGGCCGGGGCGGCCGATCTACGCCCTGCAGGCACCGGACCTCAGCGGCCGCGAACCGTCGCTGCGCTCGATCGAAGAATTCGCCGAGCGGTATGTCCGCGAGATCCGGGCGCTGCAACCGTCCGGGCCGTACCACCTGCTCGGCTGGTCCTTCGGCGGCGTGATCGCGCACGCCGTCGCCGCCCGGTTGCAAGCGGACGGGCACCGCGTCGGCCTTGTCGCCCTGCTGGATTCGGATACCGCCGACGTCGACGGTGCGGAGGTCGAACAGCTCACGGCGGGGGCCTTCGTCAACAGTTTCGGCGCGATCTTCGGGATCCACGATGTGCCCGCCGAAGCCACCGCGAGCGAAGCGGCCGAGCGCATCCGCGCACGGCTCGGCGGCCTCACGCTCGTCGACGCGGCCATGATCGAGCGACTGACCGAGTCGTACAACGCGGCCGCCCGCTCCCGCGCGGGGTATCAGCGACCCGTATTCGACGGCGACCTGCTGTATTTCAGCGCGACGGTCGACAGCTCCGACATCGTCGGACCGGACGGCTGGCGGCCGTACGCGACCGGTTCGGTCGTCAACCACGACATCGAGGTCACGCACAACGAGCTGACCGCACCACACGTGCTGCCGATCATCGCGCGCGTGCTCGACGAACATCTGGAAGGACAACAATGAATTCCGAGCAGGGAGTGGTGGTCGAGGGCATCGAGAAGTCGTTCGGTGCCGTACAGGCATTGCGCGGCGTCGATTTCGTGGCGACACCGGGCGAGATCCTCGGCATCCTCGGTCCCAACGGCGCAGGCAAGACCACCACGGTGAACATCCTCTCGACGCTCATCGCCCCCGACCGCGGGCGCGCGCTCGTCGCCGGGCACGACGTCGTCACCGACCCGGCGGCCGTGCGCCGCTCCATCATGTTGACCGGGCAGTACGCCGCGCTCGACGACATGCTCAGCGGCTACGAGAATCTCGTGATGTTCGGCAGGCTGATGGGGCTGCGCAAGCGCGCCGCCCGAGCCCGGGCGGACGAACTGCTCACCGAGTTCGATCTCGTCGGCGCGGCGGGACGCCGGGTCGGCACCTACTCGGGCGGCATGCGACGACGCATCGATATCGCGTGTGGCCTCGTCGTCCGTCCGGACGTGGTGTTCCTCGACGAGCCGACGACCGGTCTGGATCCCCGCAGCAGGCAAGGGGTTTGGGATCTGGTGCGCAGCTTCAAGAAGGCGGGCATCACCACCCTGCTCACCACCCAGTACCTCGAGGAGGCCGACGCGCTGAGCGATCGCATCATCGTGATCGACCACGGCGTGGTGATCGCCCAGGGCACCGCGGACGAGCTGAAATCCCGGACCGGCGGCAGCTATTGCGAGGTGGTGCCGCTGGACCTGACCGACCTGAACGTCATCGCCGCTGCTCTCGGACCGCTGCTGCCCGCGGAGAATCGAGCCGCGCTGACCCCGGATTCGGATCGCATCACCATCCCCGCACCCGACGGGGCCAAGACGCTCGCCGAAGCGTTGCGGCGGTTGGACGGGGCCGAGGTGGAGCTGGTCGACATCGCGTTGCGCAGGCCGTCCCTCGACGACGTGTTCCTGCAGTTGACCGGACACCTCGCCACCACCGACGAGGCGAAAGCCGTTGACGTGGAGGCGGTCTCATGACCACGGGAGCATGGCTCGCCGACGTCGGCGCGACACCGGCCCGCGCCCGGCAATGGTGGGTACTCACGTCCCGACTGATCGTGCCCTCGGTCAAAACCGGTGAGGTGCTGACCTCGATCCTCGCACCCGCGACGTTCACCGCGGGCTTCTACATTCCGCTGAAGACGGTGATGACATTCGCGGGCACCGGATTCAGCAGCTACGCGCAGTTCATGATGCCGCTCGTCGTGCTGCAGGCCGCCGCCTTCACCGCCATCTCGGCCGCCTTCCGCGCGGCCACCGATTCCGTCGCCGGACTCAACCGGCGCTTCGGGTCGATGCCCGTCGGCCGGCTCGTGCCGGTCTCGGCGCGGATGTCGGGCAACATCTTCCGGCTCGCCCTGTCGCTGTGCGCGGCCGTCGCGTGCGGGCACGTCATCGGATTCCGGTTCTATCTCGACACCGCGCACACCCTCGGCTTCCTGCTGCTGTCGATGCTCATCGGCACCGCGTTGACGCTAGGCGCGGACGTGATCGGCACCCTGTCCCGCAGTCCGGAGGCCACCACGCAGGCATTGGTGCTGCCGCCCTTGATCTTCGGCATGCTGTCGACGGGATTGGCTCCGGCACACCAGTTTCCGGCCTGGGTACAGGCGTTCGTCCGCAACCAGCCGGTATCGCAGTTCGTCATCGGCCTGCGCGCGCTGGCCGGCGACTCGCTGGGCAACGCGGGCCAGGTCACCTGGTCGCTGATGGGGCCGTCGCTGGCCTGGACCGCCGCGATTCTGCTCGTGTGCATACCGCTGACCATCCGGTTGAGCGCAGGGAGGGCATGATGGCACTGCTGGCCGATCGAAGCGAAGGCGTGCGCGCCTCGGAGGTGTCGTCCGCTGCGCTGTTGCGGCACACGCTGATCCAGACCCAGCGGCTGTTGCTGCGCTGGGCGCGCAACCCGGTCACCCTGCTGGAGGCGCTGATCATCCCGTGCCTGCTGCTGATCATGCTGGAAACGGTGGTGGGCGGCCAGATCCAGCGTTTCACCGGCGAAAGCGCGCTCTACGGTTCGGTGCCGATGGTCACCATCGCGGGCGCCGTCTCCGGCGCCGTCGCATGCGGGGTGCTGCTCGGCCGGGAACGGGAAGCGGGGCTGCTCGCCCGCTTCTGGGTGCTACCAGTACATCGGGCGTCCGGTCTCGCGTCCCGCATCGTCGCCGAAGGCTGCCGGATCTTCGCGGGCACCCTCGCCATCATCCTGGTCGGGTTCCTGCTCGGCTTCCGCTTCCACCAAGGGTTGCTGCCCACGCTCGTATTCCTGCTCATCCCAGTGCTTTTCGGCTTGGCCTTCGCGACCGTGGTCACCTCGGTCGCCGTCTTCAACGCCAAAGCCGCACTGGTAGAGGGGATCACTATCCTCACCTCGCTGATGATGTTCTTCAGCACCGGTTTCGTCCCCCTGGCCGCCTACCCCACCTGGATCCAACCCGTCGTCCGCAACCAGCCGATGTCCGTCGCCGTCGACGCCATGAAAGCCCTCGCCCTCGAAGGCCCCCTCGCCCGCCCCCTCACCCTCACCTTCGCCTGGTCCCTAGGCGCCATCGTCCTCTTCGCCATCCCCGCCACCATCGGCTACCGCCGAGCCAGCAGGCGGTGAGTCTGCGTAGAGCGGGTTGAGACAGCCGATCGGGGCGGCGGCGCGGAGCGGACATGGAAAACGGCGGCAGAGGATTCTGCCGCCGTTTCGGGTTGGGGGTGGTTCAGAACTCCCAGTCTTCGTCTTCGGTGTTGACGGCCTTGCCGATCACGTAGCTGGAGCCGGAGCCGGAGAAGAAGTCGTGGTTCTCGTCGGCGTTCGGCGAAAGTGCCGACAGGATGGCCGGGTTCACCTCGGTCTCGTCCTTGGGGAACAGGCCCTCGTAGCCGAGGTTCATCAGCGCTTTGTTGGCGTTGTAGCGCAGGAACTTCTTGACGTCCTCGGTGAGGCCGACCTCGTCGTAGAGGTCCTGGGTGTAATCGACCTCGTTGTCGTACAACTCGAAGAGCAGCTCGAACGTGTAGTTCTTCAGCTCGTCGCGCTCGGCCTGGCTGACCAGCTCCAGACCCTTCTGGTACTTGTAGCCGATGTAGTAGCCGTGCACGGCCTCGTCGCGGATGATCAGCCGGATCAGGTCGGCGGTGTTGGTGAGCTTGGCCCGCGAGGACCAGTACATCGGCAGGTAGAAGCCGGAGTAGAACAGGAAGCTCTCCAGCAGGGTCGAGGCGACCTTGCGCTTGAGCGGATCGTCACCGTTGTAGAACTCCAGCACGATCTCGGCCTTGCGCTGCAGGTTGCGGTTCTCCTCCGACCAGCGGAACGCGTCGTCGATCTCGCGGGTGGAGCACAGCGTGGAGAAGATCGAGCTGTAGCTCTTGGCGTGCACCGACTCCATGAACGCGATGTTGGTGTACACCGCCTCCTCGTGCGGGGTCAGCGCATCCGGGATCAGGCTCACCGCGCCGACGGTGCCCTGAATGGTGTCCAGCAGCGTCAGGCCGGTGAAGACCCGCATGGTCAGCTGCTTCTCGTCGGTGGTCAACGTGCCCCACGAGGGGATGTCGTTGGACACCGGAACCTTCTCGGGCAGCCAGAAGTTGCCGGTCAGCCGATCCCAGACCTCGGCATCCTTCTCGTCGGGCACCCGATTCCAGTTGATGGCCGATACCCGATCGATCAGTTTCATGCTGCCTCCACACCTTTCCCGAGCCCGCGGCCGTCACGGAATTTCCCTCCCCTGGACACTACTCCTTGGGGGTGACAAGTCCGTGCAGCACAACACCTTGTGTCGCAGCGATGTGTGTCACCTGGACGGAACGGCCGGGAGCCACCGCGTGCGGCCCCTATTGTGCGCCACCGGCACCCGAACGACCACATCGATGCGGGCGCGCCGCGCGAGATCGCGGAAAGTTTGCCACCACGGTTGCGATCCGCCGATCTGCGCCGGTTTTCGCCTGATCAGGGGCTACGTTGAGGCGATAGGTGTACCACGCGTTTCGGAAGGAGTGTGTGTTATGACCAGTCCCGGACCCGTCCGCACCGGCCCGGTGCTCAACGACATGACGATTTTCGCCGGTGTCCTGATCCTCGTCACCGGCCTGCTGCATCTGATGACCGCCATCGCCGCGATCGCGGGGCGCGACATCTTCGTCGTCACCGAAGACCAGGTGTTCCTGGTCGACGTCTCGACGTGGGGCTGGATCCACCTGGTGATCGCGATCCTCGTCCTGGTCGCGGGCTTCGGCATCGTCACCGGCAAGACCTGGGGTTACCTCGCCGGCATCGTCATGGCGGCGATCAGCATCCTGGACAACTTCCTCTTCGCCCCCATCTATCCTTTCTGGGCGCTGGTGATCATCGCGATCGATGTTCTGGTGATCTGGGCGCTGGCCCGGCAACTCGCCACGCAGTAAGTGCGCACGTTTTCGACCCCAGCGTCCCGCGCGGGCGCTGGGGTCGATGCGTTGCAGGGGTCGAACAGGTTGGTGCGCAGTTGGTTTCACAGAGCCGAGTGCACGTCCCGGCCGGGACTATCCGAGCCACCGCTGTCATTACGGGCACAGGCCACGAGCCGTACGCGACGAATGGGCGCGTCTGCCATCGCCCGAAGCCGCTGCACCTCAGCCCGATTCACCGAGCAGGGCACCCGAACTCCGGCAAGCGCACCCGCGCGCGGAACTCCCGAACTTTCGCACCCATTCTGCGTTCCTGCACTCGTTTCGGCAGGCCATAGCGGGTGCGACAACCCAAAAGTCGTGCGGCAGGGACATGCGAATAAATGCGCGTTCAACGCACGGTCGAATGGCAGCAATAACCCACCGCGAGGGCAATCGCCATTTAGGAATGTTCCAGTTGGAACGCGACTTTTTTCTACCCTGCGGGGTCGATTGAGTTGACGCACTGAGCAATTCGGTAAATTGGCAATCCTCCTATACAGTCGCCTGGTTGGATGAGCACGGACACCGAATCGGGATGGCGGGCCGGTCGGGTTTCCGCGAACACCAGCAATGCAACAGCACAGCCACCCGATCGGGACCTTGCACCACCGAGTTCGTCGCGCTTTTTCGGCAAGGTTCCAGAGTCGGCGCCATATTCAGGTTCCAAAACGGACCCAATCCATTAGCGACCCTTCGGAGATGCTGCCCATGACGACTGGCTCGACCCTGCCCCGCCGGCTACTGGCCCGCGAGCTCCGCCGCGCACGCCTCGAAGCATGTGTGACCGCGGAAGTCGCCCGCAACGAGATCGGCGTCAGCAAACAGACCTTCTGGCGGATGGAGAACGGCGTCCAGATCCGCCTGAATCCGCTGTACATCAAGCGGTTGTGCGAGATCTACGAGTTGCCGCCGAGTCTGACCCGAATGCTGCTCGGGCTCATGGAGGAGACGCAGAACAAAGCGTGGTGGCACGCCTACGACGACGCGCTGCCTTCGCACGGCGGGCTGTTCGTCGGGTTGGAAGACGCTGCGCAGCACATCATTTCGTATCAGCCGATGTTGTTGCCCAGCCTGGTGCAGACCGCCGACTACCGCCGCGCGATGACGTGGGCGCTGCACCCCAACTGGCCGACCGCCGATATCGAGAAGAACGTCGAGGTCATGGCGCGGCGGCAGTCGCGGCTCACCGACAGCGCGAACCCGCTCGCCTTCGACGCGTTCATCGATGAGGCGGCGTTGCGGCGGGTCACGGGCAGTATCCGGGTCATGTCCGACCAGTTGACCCGTCTCGCCGATCTCGCTCGGCTGCCCAATGTTTCGGTGCAGGTCCTGCCGCGCACGGCCGGCGCGTATCAAGGTCTGCTGGTGGGCAGCTTTGTCCTGCTGGAGTTTCCACCGCACCCCACCGCATACCTGTCCGAGCCACCGGTCGTCTATGTCCAAGGCTTCACCGGCGACCTCTACCTCGAGCACCCCGAAGAGATCGCCACCTACCGCGCCGTATGCACCGACCTCAAACGCCTGGCCCTGCCCGAAACCGACAGCCGTGCATACATCCTCGACATCGCCGCCGAGCTCAGCGAATAATTCCTGGCCCGTGCGACCACCCGACTTTCCTCCTGGGCAATCGATCACCAGGTAATGGTGGCGTCCCTCTCTTCCGATACCGCCACCATTACCTGACGATCAAGTGGCCAGCAATATCTCCGCATTCTTTCCGCTGGAGCGGATTTCGGATGAGTGTCGGGGATTCGGCCGATTCCGCCGCGATGATCACCGGCTGATCGCCGCCACGACGCCACGCTCGCTAGCCTGACCGGTATGGAACTGGTGGCGCGTGCTTATGACAGTCCGGACGCGCGGAAGTTGATCGCGGAGGTGCAGCAGGAGTATGTGGTGCGTTACGGCGGGCCGGACGAGAGTCCGACCGATCCGGGCGAGTTCGCGCCGCCGTTGGGCGCGTTCCTGATCGGGTACGTCGAGGGGATCCCGGTGGCGTGTGCCGGGTGGCGGGCGCACGAGGGCGACGAACCCGAATTCCGGGACGGGGACGCCGAACTCAAACGGATGTATGTGGCGCCGGAGGTGCGCGGCCGCGGGCTGGCCCGACAGCTCCTGGCCGCCATCGAGCACAGTGCGGCGGCGGCCGGACGCCGCCGCATCGTGCTGGAAACCGGCACCCGCCAACCGGAAGCCATCGCCCTCTACACCTCCGCCGGCTACCACCCGATCCCCGGCTTCGGCCGCTACCGCGAAGAATCCGGCAGCAGACACTACGCCCGAGACCTGAGCCCGAGTCGTAAGGTGCTGGAGTGATCGAGATCGGGGGGCGAGCACGGCGGCTGCCTGCGCCACCCCGGGTGGTGTGGGGATCGCTGGTGGAACCGCGCCGGGCGGAAGCGCGGCCATGGTTGCGGCTACTGGCGGACGAGGTCGATCCGGTGGTGTTGGCGGCAGTGGAGCCGGAGCGGGTGGTGTGGTCGTCGTTGTGGCCGAGCAGGCCGCACGACGAGGTGCACTTCGCGTTGAAGGCCGTGCGCGGCGGCGAGACGTTGTTGCGGTTCACCCTGCTCACCCCGGACGATCTGCCCGACCCGAGCAAGCTCGGACATCTGCGGCGGCGACTCGGCACCCTGCTGTTCGCCGACCTGCGGTTCTCTTACGGGCAATAGACGAGAACACTCTGAGCGTGGCAGTATGCTGGCGTCTAATATAAGTAGAAACTTATGAAGGAGGACCTGATGGCTTTGTTGAGCGACCCTGTCACGCTTGCCGGACTGGTGACGCGGGAGATTCGCAGTGGGGTGCGCGATGGCGTGCCGACCAAGGTGGCGGTGGCGCGGCGGAGTTATTCGACCGATCAGCCCGACCTGTGGGAGGCGCTGACCGATCCGGAGCGGATTCCGCGCTGGTTCCTGCCGATCAGCGGGGAGTTGGCGCTCGGCGGGCGCTACCAGCTGGAGGGGAATGCGGGCGGGGTGGTCGAAGAGTGTGACGAGCCCAAGGGTTTCGCGGTGACCTGGGAGATGGGACCGCAGGTGTCCTGGGTGCGGGTCGTCCTCACGCCGAGCGAGGCGGGCACTCTGCTCGAACTGGCGCACGAGGCACCGGTCGATCCGGGCTTCTGGACACAGTACGGTCCCGGCGCCGTCGGGGTCGGCTGGGATCTCGCGCTGGTGGGCCTCGGGCTCTACCTGACGAGCGGTGCGCCGGTGGACCAGGCCGAGGCACTCACCTTGCACACCACGCCGGAGGGCAAGGAGTTCATCCGCACGGCCGCGGCGGGCTGGGCGGAGGCCGCGATCGGTGACGGCGACGAGCCGGACGCGGCCCGCGCGGCCGCGGCGAATACGGTGACCTTCTACACCACGGAATCCGAGGAGAGCCCCGAGTCCTGATGGACCGTTCTACCGCAAGCATTTTCGAGGCGCTCGGCGACCCGATCCGCCGCTACATCCTGGAGCTGGTGGCGGCCGCCGAACAACCGGCGGGCGCGGTCGTCGCGGCGGTGCAGGAGCACGCGCAGATCTCCCAGCCCGGCGTCTCCCAGCATCTCAAGGTGCTGCGCGACGCCGGGCTGGTGCGCGTCCGCGCGGCGGGCACCCGGCGCTTCTACACGCTGGACGAGGCGGGTTTGGCGGCCGCGAAGACCTGGCTGAGCGCGCTCGCCGACCCGCTGCACCACCTCGCGCAACCGCTGGACGCGCTTGCCACCGAGATCGCCCGCGGCAAGCGCACCCGTCGCACCGCGGCACCGCACCGCGACCTGGACCGCGACGCCCGCCACGCCTGACACCTCAGCCGACGACGGCCAGATACTCCCCGTAGAAGAGCATCAGCCCGACCGCGGCGGCGATCCCCGCGAGCAGCCAGAACCGAATGATGACAGTCGTTTCGGCCCACTTGCCCAGTTCGAAATGATGGTGGAACGGCGCCATCCGGAACAGCCGGTTGCGCGTGGTCCGGAACACCACGATCTGCAACAGCACCGAGAGGATCTCGGCGAAGAACAGCGCGCCCACGACCGCCATCAGCAGCTCGGTGCGGGTGGTGATGGACAGCCCGGCGAGCAGGCCGCCGAGGGCCAGCGAACCGGTGTCGCCCATGAAGATCTTCGCGGGCGCCGCGTTCCACCACAGGAATCCGATGCACGCGCCCGCGCCCGCCGCGCAGACCACGGCCAGGTCGAGCGGGTCGCGCACGGTGTAGCACCCGGCGACGGGCGTGCTCACGCACGAATTGGTGTACTGCCAGAAGGTGATGATCACGTAGGCGCCCAGCGCGAAGCTCATCGATCCGGCGGCCAGCCCGTCGAGGCCGTCGGTGATGTTCACCGCGTTCGACCAGGCGACCACGAGAAAGCAGACGACGAGCAGGAAGCCGATCACGCCGAACGACACGGTGGTCACGTCGCGGACGTAGGACATGTGCCTGCTGGCGGGGGTGAGCCCCATATCGCCGGGGAACCGCAGCGCGAGCACGCCGAAAATGACCGCGGCGAGCAGCTGTCCGATGTACTTCCCGGTGGCGGTCAAGCCGAGATTGCGCTGCTTGCGGATCTTGATGAAATCGTCGAGGAACCCGACGAAGCCGAGCGCGGTGGCCAAGCCGAGCACCAGCAGACCGGAGACCGAGATCTCGGCTTCGTCGTGCCGGCTGTCGAGCAGATGCGCCCCCAGGTATCCGGCCCACATGCCGATCAGGATCGCGATGCCGCCCATGGTTGGGGTGCCGCGTTTGGACTGGTGGCTGGCCGGGCCGTCGACCCGGATCTCCTGGCCGACGTTACGTCTCGTGAAAAGCTTGATCAGCAATGGCGTCAACGTGATCGACACCACGAGCGCGATCATCGCCGAGAACAAGATCTGTCTCATTCGCCCCTCATGTTGTTGTTCGAACGCTCCGACGGTAGCAAGCTCGCGGGGGCAGTGCGGTAACGAGCGGTTGCGCCGACGCGACGAGGCCGCGACCGCCCTGCTGGACGGCCGCGGCCCCGAGCGCCGATCACCTGTTCCAGATGGCCGCGACGAAGGTCTGTCCCCGCACCTGGTACCGGTGCTCGTGCACGAGGCGGTAGCCCTGCGCGCCGAGCTGAGCCGCCGTGCTCTGGTACGCCTGCACCGAAATGTCGTGGCGCGCTTGCCAAGCCCGGCCGTCGTTGCGCTCCCAGATGCCGGCGAAGCGCGACGCGCCGTCGACCTCGTAGCCGCGAACCAGCGTCAAGCGGTACCCCTGCGCCAGCAGCTTGTCGAATTCGGCCTGGTAGGTCTTGGTGTCCAGGCCGTGCCGGGCCTGCCACGCGCGGCCGTCGTTGCGGACCCAGCTGCTGGAATAGCGCGGATCGTTGCCGCCGGTGACCCGGATATCGCTGATCCGGTAGCCCTGTGCGACCAGTTTGTCGAACTCGGCTTGATGCTGCGCGCCGTTCAGGTTGTCCCGGGTGACGGTCACGGGCAGGGTGGGCGGCGGGGTGGTGTTGTCGGCGGCGAAGGTGACCGTCCAGTGCCGCCGGTCGCCCTGGTAGATCACCGCGACGCCGACCTTGTCCAGCTTGCCGTCGAGGATGATCGCCCGGTGCCCAGGCGAATTCGACCAGAACCGCACGGCGTCGGCGGGCTCGACCTCACGGCCGTAGAAGTTGATCTCGGCGATCTTGGGCGCGTTGCCGGGCACGCCGCACTGCGCGAAACGGGTCTTGATATCGCGGCCGAGGGTGTCCACGTGGTCGGCGGGCGAGCTGCCCCGGCGCGCGCTGTCGTTGCTCGCCCATTCGGCGGGACGCGCGAGCACCTCGCTGTGCGTGACCGCGGCCAGGCCCGCGTCCTTGCGCAGCTTGTTGATCTGGTCGAGCACGACGCCCTCCTCGCCGCGCAACGCGAGCGCGGCGGGTTCGACATCGCAGTTGGTGTAGGTCGTCGCGGACGCGGCGGGCAGCGCGAACAGGCAGGCGCCCGCGGCGATCGCGAGGGTGGCGGCGGTGGATTTGACGTTCATCGGTGGCTCCGTGTGCTGGTATCCGGGTGATCGCACACAGAGTCGCGCCGGGTCCTAACCGGAAATCAACGAAGCACTAACGGAGCTGCTCGCGCCGACCTCCGGTCGCCGACCTCGTTCGCGCCGAGCGGTGTTCGGGCTCAGATGCCGAGCACCAGCTTGGCGGTGGTGAAGTAGATGACCAACCCGGTGGCGTCCACCAGGGTGGTCACCATCGGAGCGGACACCACCGCCGGATCGATCCGCAGCTTCTTGGCGAGCAGCGGCATGGTGCCGCCGATGGTCGCGGCCCAGCCGCAGATCAGCACCAGGGTGATGCCGACGACCACCGCGACGCGCGGGCCGACGAACAGCCCGCCGATCACCAATCCCGCGGCGGCGAGCATGGCGCCGAGCACCAACCCGACCCGGCATTCCCGCCAGATCACCTTGAACAGGTCCGAGACCCGCACCTCGCCGACGGCGAGCGCGCGCACGCAGGCGGTGGCGGCCTGCGCACCGGCGTTGCCGCCCGCGCCGATCAGCAGCGGGATGAACAGCGCGAGGTGCGCGGCCTGCTGCAGGGTGCCCTCGAACATATCGGTGACGCTGACCGTCAGGGTCGCGGCGAGCAGCAACAGCACCAGCCACATGGCGCGATACCGGGCCAGCTGGAACACCCCGGCGGCCATGTAGTGGCCCTCCCACGGCGCCGAACCCGCCTGCCGGGCCACATCCTCGCTGTCGGCGGCCTCGATCACCTCCACGGCGTCGTCGATGGTGAGCAGTCCGACGAGCCGATCCTCGCTGTCCACCACGGGCAGGTTGATGTCGTTGGTCTCGCGCATCAGCCGGGCGGCCTTCTCCGCCGAGTCGGTCGCGCGCGCGAAAGCCGGTTCGGTGACGACCAATTCGGCGATCATCGCGTCCGGCTTGCTGAGCACCAGCTCACGCAGTTCGACGATGCCGGTCAGCCGGCGGCCCCCGTCCACCACGGGCAGCGTGTAGACCGTTTCCGCGTCGGCGCCCTTGGCCCGCACCACGGTCAGCGCGTCGGCGACGGTGAGATCGCGGGGCAGCGCCACCAGGGCAGGCGTCATGTACTGCCCGGCCGAACCTTCCGGGTAGCCGAGCAGCGTGGCGGTCATCCGCCGCTCGCGCGGACTCAACCCGGCCAGCACCTTCTTGGCCACCTTCGCGGGCGCCTCGCGCAGCATGCGGGCGCGGTCGTCGGGGGCCATGCCCTCGACCAGGTCGCGGAAGCTCTGGTCGCGCAGGCCCTGCAGGATCTGCTGCTGGTCGACCGGCTCGAGTTCCTCGAAAACAGCCAGCGCCGAATCCTTGTCGAGCAGCCGGAACGCCATACCGGCCTGGACGGCGTCCATCCGGGCCAGTTGATCGGCGATGACATGCGGCGGGCGCTCGTCGAGCCACGCCAGCGCGGCGTCGACCCGGTGGGTGTCGACGACGTCCTGCAGGGACTCGGACAGCGTCGGACGAACTTCGATTACGTCGGTCTGCGACATGGGGGATCCTCAGCAAATACGCGTGAGTGAACAAGAGCGGGCGCGAAGAGTCACACCGCGGGCGCCGGCCCCCACCGTCGCTGATTACTCAGGAATGCGAAGGGGCGACGCCGCGCGGCCTTCGACTGGGAGGTTCGCTGCGCATGGCAACCCCACCTCCTCTTCGTCGCGGCCGCAGACCTGGGCGTCTACACCGTCTTCACCATTGATCGGACGCGAATGCATCCCCACGCAGGATACAGGCATCCGTCCAGATTCTTCACCTCGACCGTGGGTGGGCGCTACTCGGCGACGGCGGCTGTGACGGCCGTCTCCACCGCGATCCAGGTGGGCACGTGGCAGACCCAGTCGGGCACGGGTGCGGTGTGCGGGCCGAACAGGTACAGGTGCGGGACCAGTCCGCGCAGCGCGTGATGCACCTCGAGCCGGTCATCGATCATGTGCGTGATGCCGAGTTCGGCGCAGTGCACCGCCTTGTGCGCGCGCTCGCGGCAGAACCGCAGGTGGTCGCGCTGTATGCCGGTGCGCGTGAAGAAGTCGTGGTGGTCGAGCCATTGCCGGGTGCGCTGCTCCACGCGCGGACCACATTTGGAGATGACCCACGCCTGCCCGGCGAAACGCTCGACCAGGCGGGTCAGGACTTCGAAAGCGTTGGGGCTGGGCGGAGTTCGCATCGCCTCGGCATGTCCGCCAGAGAGGAAGACCGTGTCCGGCGCGCCCGGCCGTAAGGCCGCCCCCTGGATGACCCGGCCGAAGTCGACGCCGAGTCGTGGTTGTCTTGCGTTGTTCATGTGCGTTCCAGGATGACTCGGCACCCCTGGTGCTGTCGAGCGAATTACGCTCGCGGGCAACGACTCACACCGGCGGGGCGGGGTCGTACTGGATCGTGTGCCGGACCTGGCGGGCACGTTCGGCGCCGGCGAGCCGGCGCACGAGATGCAGTGCCATGTCGATGCCCGCGGAAACGCCCGAGGACGTGATGATGTCGCCGTCGTCGACGAATCGTTCGTCGGCGCTCACCGCGATGGTGGCGTCCAGTTCGCGCAGGTGATCGAGCGAGGCCCAGTGCGTGGTCGCCGGGCGGCCGGCCAGGAGTCCCGCGGCGGCGAGCACCAGGGAGCCGGTGCAGACGCTGGTGATCAGCGGGGTCGTCGCGCGCTGTGCGCGCACCCAGTCGAGGGCGGCGGCGTCTTTCAGCATCGGCCGGGTGCCCATGCCGCCGGGGATGATCAAGACATCGCGCCGCGGCGCGGTGTCGTAGGAGTACTGCGCCTCGATCCGCATGCCCTTCGCGCACTCGACCGGGCCCTCGTGCTCGGCGAAGGTGAAGACGGTGTAACCGTCGTCGGGGAAGTATTGCGTCCAGACCGACAGCACCTCCCACGGACCGACCGCGTCCAGTTCTTCGACACCGGGGAACAGCAGCAGGCCGATGGCGCTCGTCATGCTCCCTGCTTAGCACACCCGCACAGCCGATCGTTTGCTCAATGATTGCGAATGGAACATCAACACTTCACACCGGAAGCTTGCCCTGGTTGAACCTTTCAGGTCCAATGACTGATACTTTCCCGCAAAACAGCCACTACTTGCAGATATAAGCGAGAGAACCGGCCCGGACGACCTGATGCGCGCGCGGATAACGGTTCACCAACACCCTCTGCACATCCATTTGCTATGAGTTAGCGTGTGGCATGACCAAGATACTGGCCTTCACCTCACCGGCAAAGGGACATCTGTATCCGGTCGCGCCTGTACTGTCCGAGCTGGTTTCCCGCGGCCACTCCGTCACCGTGCTGACGATTCCCGGTAGCGAGCAGGAGCTCGGCCCACTCGGCCTCACGGTGCGCGAGCTGCCGCCGGCCCTGGCGATGGACACGCTCAACGACTGGGCCACCACCGCCAAGATCCCCGCACTGCGCGCCGCGCTCCGCGCGCTCGTCGCCCGCATCCCCGACGAGATCCAGGCCCTGCGCAGCGCGATCATCGCGGAACGCCCCGACGCGCTGCTGATCGACATCACCGCACCGGGCGCGCAGATCCTCGCCGCGGCCAGCGGGCTGCCGTGGGCGTCCTGGGCACCGAAGCTGCTGCCACTCCCCTCGGTCGACACCCCGCCCTTCGGCCCCGGGTTGACGCCGCGGACCGACCTGTTCGGCCGCCTGCGCGACAACGGCCTGCACTGGTTTCTGGAACGAAGATGGAACGAGGTGCTACCCGAGCTCAATCACATGCGCCAGTACTACGGCCTCGACGTCTTGGACAGCATCGTCGACTACCTGCGGATGCCGCCGCTGACCCTCAACTTCACCGCGCCGCCGTTCGACGACGTGCGCTCGGACTGGCCGGAATCGGTCGCGCAGGTCGGCCCCGGCCTGTGGGCCCCGGACGCCGAACCGCCCGCGTGGCTGGCCACGGTCAATCGTCCGCTGGCGCTGGTCACCTGCTCGACCGAATTCCACGACGACGGCAGGATCGCCCAGACGGCGATGGACGCGCTGGCCGAGAGCGGGATGTACACCGTGGTCACCTCGGGCGCCATCGATCCCGAAACCCTCGTCGCCGCACCGAATGCGCGAGTCGAACGGTTCGTGCCGCATCACCTGCTGCTCGACCGCGCCGCCGTGGTGGTCTCGCACGGCGGCATGGGCCTCGTCCAAAAGGCGTTGGCCACCGGCGTTCCCGTGTGTGTCGTGCCGTCCGGGCGGGACCACTTCGAGGTCGCGCGCCGGGTGGTCGGCAACCAGGCGGGCAGCTGCGTCGCGCCGAAACGGCTCACCGTCGCCAGACTCCGCGCCGGGATCGAGCGGGCGCTGGCCTGCCGCGACGGCGCCGCCCGGGTGGCCGCCGGGTTCCGGGGCGCGACCGGCACGCTGCACGCCGCCAACCTGCTCGAACACCATTTCGCCGGGGTCGAGACCGGGCACCCGGCCCGCTTCGGCTCCCTGCCGGTCTACGAGTCCCACCACTACCCGACGAACGAGGTGGCCCCGGAGATCGTCCCCGGCGAACCGGATCCGGTGGTTCTGCCGCCCAAATCCGCTCCGGTACAACAGGAACGGCCGCACCGCGAGCGCTGACGGGCACCAACCGGCCGATCCCGGGATGATTGGTTAGGTTGTGGGCAAACATACGAAGGAGAAATCTGTGCGCTTCGGCATCTTCATCCCGCAGGGTTGGCGGCTCGACCTCGTCGGTATCGACCCCGCCGACCAGTGGCGGGTGATGCGGGACCTCGCGCAACGCGCGGATGCCGCCGACACCTGGGAATCCCTGTGGGTGTACGACCACTTCCACACCGTCCCGGTGCCCACCGAGGAGGCGACCCACGAGGCGTGGACGCTGATGTCGGCGTTCGCGGCGTCCACCTCGCGTGTGCGGCTCGGGCAGATGTGTACCGCGATGAGCTACCGGAACCCGGCCTATCTGGCGAAGGTCGCCGCGACCGTCGACCTGATCTCCGGTGGCCGGGCGGAGATGGGCATCGGCGGCGGCTGGTACGAACACGAATGGCGGGCCTACGGTTACGGTTTCCCGTCGGCGGGTGAGCGGCTCGGCCGGCTCGACGAGGGCGTGCAGATCTTCCGGCAGGCGTGGACCACCGGCAAGGCGACGCTGGACGGCCGGTACTACCAGGTCGACGGGGCGATCGTGCAGCCGCTTCCGTTGCAGGAGAACGGTATTCCGCTGTGGATCGCGGGCGGCGGCGAGAAGAAGACGCTGCGGATCGCGGCGAAGTACGCCCAGTACACCAACTTCAGCGGCGCGCCCGACGAGTTCGCCGCGAAGTCGGACATCCTGCGCGCGCACTGCGCCGACGTCGGCACCGATTTCGCTGCCATCGTGCGCTCCTCGAACTTCAACGCGATCATCGCGAGCACCGAAACCGAAGTCGAAGAACGCCTTTCGGCGGTGCAAGCCAAGCTGGCCACGGTGATCGGCGACGATCAGGCCAAGGGTTTCGTGGACGGCATGTTCCGCACCTCCGCCGCCGTCGGCACCCCGGAGCAGGTCGCCGAGCGCCTCTCCACCGTGCGCGACCTCGGCCTCGGCTACGCCATCCTCAACTTCCCGGAAGCCGCCTACGACACCTCCGGCATCGAGCTCTTCGAACGCGAAGTAGCCCCCACCCTGGCCTGAGCGGGTACGGACCGTCCCACGAGAAAGCCCCGGGTCCGGTTGCCCCGGCGCGCGACCGAGCCTGGGTTCCTGAGCGCGGGCAGGTGTGACGTAGACCGTGTTACGTCGAATGGCACGATGCCGGGTATGGATCCGAACGATGCCAAGGACACGCGGTTGGAGATCCGGCCCGCGCGATCGGACGAGTACGCGGCGGTCGGCGAACTGACCGTCGAGGTGTACGTCGGCGAGGGATTCGTCCGAGCCGGCACCCCGTACGCGGCCGAGCTGGCCGATACCGCGCATCGCGGCGCGTCCGCGGAACTGCTGGTGGCCGTGCACGCCGGCCGGATCGTCGGCTCGCTCACCGTCGCTCGCCCCGGCACGCCCTATGCCGAGATCGCGCGTCCCGGCGAACTCGAGTTCCGGATGCTGGCCGTGGCGAAGACCGCGCGCGGCCTAGGCGCGGGAACCGCGTTGGTACGCACCGTGATCGATACCGCGAAGGCGGAAGGCTTTGCGGCAGTGGTGCTCACGACCATGCCCGCGATGGTCGACGCGCGTCGCATCTACGATCGCTACGGCTTCGTCCCGACCCCCGACCGCGACTGGCACACGCCCGCAGGCGAACTCCTGACGGTGCTGCGGTTGGCGCTCGCGCCGTAGATCCCTGCGCCACACCGGCCGCGTGAGCGGAGGCGCTGACGTCGGCGACCGAATCCGATGCCGAGGCTGGGTCAGGCGCTGGCTAGCCGAGTACGGTGGCCACAATGCCCGCGAGATAGCCGAGGCGGGCGACCTCCGAAGGGCGGAAGTCCGGGCCGCCGGGGCGCCCGAGCAGCAGTACCTTGCCGGTGTTGCCGAGCGGCGCGGCGGCGAGTTTGGTATCCATGTCCCGCCAGATCTCGGGCACCCATTCGGATTCCGGATCGAGGATGGCGGGCTTCTCCAACGGCATCCACGGCGCCGAACCCGCTTGTGTCTCAGGCGCACTCGGGCTGCCGACCACCCGGTAGGCGCCCTGCGGACCCATGTCGATGATGGTGCTCCAGCCGACCCGCAACACCCGCGGCACGCCGTCGACGAGCACCTGTAAGCGGTCGTCCTTGGCGCTGGCCACCTGGTCGATCAGTTCGAGTTCGCGGTGGGTGTCCAGCACGCCCGAGTACGGACGGATGGAGTCGACCCGCACGTCGCCGATCGATTCGGCGGCGGTGATCAACGTGTCGGGCAGCGCGCCCTGGGGCACCTCGACGACGAGGTCGTCCACGGCGAACCCGGCGCCGCGCTCCACCACGTCCAGCGAGAGGATGTCGGCGCCGACAGAGCCGAGGGCGAGCGCGAGCGCACCGAGGCTTCCCGGTCGATCCGGAAGTTGCACGCGGAGCAGGTACGACACGTGCTTTCCTTTCCTTGGGTGGCCGAGGCTCTGAACGGATACCCGGGTCACGCAATACTTACACCCCTGGGGCCGGGTTATCGACCCGAAGTGCGGCCAGTGATGTACGCCACGCGGCGATTTCGTGACAATACGGCGTGTCGAGCTAGTTCGAGAAACCGTGTCGTCCCGCCGCTTCACCAGTTTCAGTTACCCTCGGCGGCCCGATCAGCCTACTGCGCGGCGGTGACACGGAGGACCGGTCGCCGGGGTGCGGGTGTGGGTGGCGTGTGCGGTGGCTAGGCTCGTAGTCCGTACGCTACCCGTGTACACGATACGAAACGACGTTCGCGCCCTGCCACGAATGCGATACGCGCGAACGAAATTGTTGATACCGAAGCCGAAAGGGGTCCCGCGGTGCCCGCCATCTCCCGTGACGAGGTCGCACACCTCGCCCGGCTGTCCCGGCTCGCGCTGTCCGATGCCGAACTGGATCAGTTCGCCGGGCAGCTGGATTCGATCCTGAGCCACGTGCGGACCATTTCCGAGGTCGCCGCCGCCGACGTCCCGGCCACCGCGTCGCCGAATCCGACGACCAACGTGACCCGTCCCGACGAGGTCGTCCCCTGCCTGACGCCCGAGCAGGCGCTGTCCGGCGCCCCGGCCGCCGAAGAGCAGCGATTCATGGTTCCGCAGATCCTGGGAGAAGCCGAATGAGCGAGCTGACTTCGCTGTCGGCGGCCGAGCTGGCCGGCAAGATCCACGGCGGCGAGGTGTCCTCGGTCGCGGTCACCCAGGCGCACCTGGACCGGATCGCGGAGGTCGACGGCGAGTACCACGCGTTCCTGCACGTGGCGGGGGAGCAGGCGCTCGAGTCGGCCGCCGCGGTGGACGCCGCGCTCGCCGCGGGCACCGCGCCCGCGTCGCCGCTGGCCGGAGTTCCGTTGGCGCTCAAGGACGTTTTCACCACCACCGACATGCCGACCACCTGCGGGTCGAAGATCCTCGAGGGCTGGGTCGCGCCCTACGACGCGACGCTGACCACGCGCCTGCGCGCGGCGGGCATCCCGATCCTCGGCAAGACCAACATGGACGAGTTCGCGATGGGTTCGTCCACCGAGAACTCGGCCTACGGCCCGACCCGTAATCCCTGGGATACCACCAGGATTCCCGGTGGTTCGGGCGGCGGCTCGGCCGCCGCGCTCGCCGCGTACCAGGCGCCGCTGGCCATCGGCACCGACACCGGCGGTTCCATCCGCCAGCCCGCCGCGGTGACGGCGACCGTCGGCACCAAACCGACCTATGGCACCGTCTCCCGCTACGGCCTGGTCGCCTGCGCGTCCTCGCTGGACCAGGGCGGGCCCTGCGGCCGGACCGTGCTGGACACCGCGCTGCTGCACGAGGTGATCGCCGGGCACGACCCGCGCGACTCCACCTCGCGGAACGTGCCGGTGCCCCCGGTGGTCGCCGCGGCGCGCGAAGGCGCCAAGGGCGATCTGAGCGGCGTGAAAGTCGGTGTGGTGAAGGAACTGCACTCCGACAGCTACCAGCCGGGCGTGCTCGAATCCTTCGACGCCGCGGTGGCGGTACTGAAGGAACTCGGCGCCGAGGTGATCGAGGTGTCCTGTCCGCACTTCGAATACGCCCTGTCCGCCTACTATCTCGTCATGCCCAGCGAGGTGTCCTCGAACCTCGCCCGGTTCGACGCGATGCGCTACGGCCTGCGCGTCGCCGACGACGGACAGCACAGCGCCGAACAGGTGATGGCCGCGACCCGGGCCGCCGGCTTCGGCCCGGAAGTCAAGCGCCGCATCATGATCGGCACCTACGCGCTGTCGTCCGGGTACTACGACGAGTACTACGGTCAGGCGCTGAAGGTGCGCACGCTGATCGCCCGCGACTTCGACAAGGCCTACGAGCAGGTCGACGTGCTGGTCTCGCCGACCAGCCCGTTCACCCCGTGGAAGCTGGGCGAGAAGGTCGACGACCCGCTGGCCATGTACCTGTCCGACCTGTGCACCCTGCCCACCAACCTGGCCGGGCACCCGGCCATGTCGGTGCCGTCCGGGTTGAGCAAGGACGACGGCATGCCGGTCGGCCTGCAGATCATGGCGCCCGCCCTCGCCGACGACCGGCTCTACCGGGTCGGCGCGGCATACGAAGGTGCGCGCGGACCGATCGCCTGAGTGGTGTTGCCCGGCGGCGATGAGTTCGCCGGCCGGGCAACATTTTTCGGTCACTCACCGGAGATTCCCGCTGGCGTGCTAGGTCGGCAGAGATCCGCGTCTGACCGGGTTCGTGCAGTGGGTACTTCGTCCCGAACCCGAGGCGTGCCCGCTTCGGTGGTGTCCGAGGCGGGCACGAACTCGCGGAGCGGCTAAGCGGGCCAGGTGAATTCGGGGTCGGTCAGGTAATCCTGGCGGCGCTGGTCCAGTGCCATGGTGACCATGTGGTGCGCACCCGGGCCGATCACCTTGCGCACCGGCGGATTCGGCATGTTCACCAGGGCGATCAACGCTGCCGCGCCGACTTCCGGTGCGGGCTCCTGCCATTCGGGGTTGTCGACGGCCGGCGGCGGGGCGCTCGGGTCCGGATAGTCCGGCATGCCGAGGATGCCGGTGCGCAGTCCCTCGTACGCCGGCAGTCCGCTGCCGAACTGCATGCTCGACTTCGCCCAGTCGGTGTCGAAACCGCCCATCTGCGCGAGGGTGACCGAGATGCCGAAGGGGCGCAGTTCGTCGGCCAGCGAAGCGCTGAAACCTTCCAGTGCCCACTTGCTCGCGTTGTACATTCCGAACAGCGGGAGGCTGCCCACCGCGCCGACCGTCGAGATCTGCACGATGTGACCGGCGCCCTGCGCGCGCAGATGCGGCACCGCGGCCTGCGAAACCCAGAGCGCGCCATAGAAGTTGGTGTCCATCTGGTCGCGGATCTGCGCTTCGGTGAGTTCCTCGATTGCGCCGACCAGACCGTAGCCCGCGTTGTTCACGACCACGTCGATCGTGCCCATCAGCGCGAAAGCCTGGTCCACCGTGGCGATCACGTTCGCGCGATCACGAACATCCAACGGCAGCACGGTGAGTCGCTCCTCGGCCAGGTCGGCCATGGTGCGCGGGTCGCGAGCGGTCGCGACGACCCGGTCACCCTCGGCGAGCGCGGCCACCGTGAAGGCCCGGCCGAGTCCGCGATTGGCGCCGGTGATGAACCAGGTTCTGGTCATATGTCGATCCTTTCGTCGCGAGACGCTCCGTCTCGTTGAGAACCGATAGTGCCAGCCGCGATCTTGGATGTCAAGACGAACCGTATCGTCTCGCTTGTTGGGCAGTTGGCGTCCCGGCTTTCTTTGCCGCACCCTTTCTGATTTTCTCCCCGGTGTGTCACCCGGCGAGTCGGGGTGCGGGACGTCAGAAAGGGTGCGGCAGGCGAATCAGGGGGTGCGCAGCGCTTCGGCTCGCTGCTGGATGCCCGCTGTCATGCCGGCGAAGCCGGCCTTCAGATGCTTGCCGAGTAGGGCGACCACCAAGGGGTGCAGCCAGCCGTTGAGTTCGAAGTGCGACTCGTAGCGGGTGCGGTGATCACCGAGCGGAGTCAGGGTGTGCGATCGCAGGCTGTGCAGCGCACCGAACGGTGTCGGCTTCATCGAATAGCTCAGCTCATGCCCCGGCGTATGCGAGCGAATCCATTCGCGCTGGCGGCGCGGACGTCCACCCAGGTGCACGACCATATCGATCGGTTCGCCCGGCACCAGCGAGCTGCGGCACTCGCTGACAAAAGGATTCCACTCGCCGTAGTGCGGAAAGTCGGTGATCACCTGCCAGACCCGCTCGGCGGGCGCGTCGATGTCCACGGAAGCGTCGATGACAAAGGCCATGCCGACGATTAGAACACGTTCTACCGCGGTCCTGTGGCCCGGTTCGCAGCCCCGCCCATGCGAATCCCGGACCTGGGATGCATTCCTCGCGCGAGGTCGGCCCGAGCGTGGGGCGGCCTGAGCCTGGGGTGGCCCGAGCGTGCGGGGCTGCGTGTGCGGTGGTCGAGTGTCGGCGGCCCGCGTGTGCGGTGGTCGAGTGTGTGGCGGCCCGCGTGTGCGGTGGTCGAGTGTCGGCGGCCCGCGTGTGCGGTGGTCGAGTGTGTGGCGGCCCGCGTGTGCGGTGGTCGAGTGTGTGGCGGCCCGCGTGTGCGGTGGTCGAGTGTGTGGCGGCCCGCGTGTGCGGTGGTCGAGTGTGTGGCGGCCCGCGTGTGCGGTGGTCGAGTGTGTGGCGGCTGCGGGTACGGCGGCCCGAGTGTGCGGTGGCTGAGTGTGTGGTGGCCGGGCGTGTGGTGGCCGAGCGTGCCGTAGTGGGCAAAGTGCACCACGGCGAGCAAGCGAAGCTTGGGCAGCCGGAGGTCAGGGCTTACCGAGTGGGCTGTGGTCGGCCAGCCGGTCTTGGAGCTGCCGATCGTCAGGATGCTCGTCAAGCGGGGCAGTGACTGGTCGCACTCTGCGGCCGTCCGGGTCTTCCTGCTCGTCGATTCAAGGGCCGCGCGACCTTCCAGCCGCTGAGTTGCCTGCCGCACCGGACCCGTAGGTCGTGCGAGCGTCCCGGCTGAGGTCATGAGGGCCGCGCGGTCGGGCCTATCGGGTGCGTTCGCCAACCTCTACCGCTGCCCATCGACGTGCCCTGGTCGGTGCGGTGGTCGGCGAGCCGGTCATGGCGGCTGCCCATCGTCAGGATGCTCGCCGAGTGGGGCAGTGGCTGGTCGCACTCTGCGGCTGTCCGGGGTTTCCTGCTCGTCAATCCCAAGGTCGGAGCGACCTCCCGCCGCCGACCTGTCTGCCGCACCTTGGCTGGTAGTCGTGCGAGCGTTTCCGGCTGAGGTCACGAGGGTTGCGCGGTCGTGCCTTTCGGGTGTGTTCGCAACCTCAGGCAGTGCCCGTCGACGTGCGGTGGTCGGCGAGCCGGTCCTGGGGCTGCCGATCGTCAGGATGCTCGCCCGGGGTAATGGCCGTCGACTCGGCGGGTTGTTCGGGGCTGGTGGTGCGAGCCTCCCGGCTCAGGTCATGAGGGCCGCGCGGTCGGGTCTATCGGGTGTTCGCGCCCTCAGCAGGTGCCCATCGACGTGCCCTGGTCGGTGCCGTAGCGGTGGCCGTGTCCGGCGGGTGCGTCGAGGGCGGCGAGGAGGTCGGCGGTGGTCTGGACGAAGCTCACCACCGGGAGCCAGTGCGGCAGGGGTGCGTCCGAGCGGGTGCCGGTGAGGTCGGGTGCGCGCCAGAGCAGGGCGGGGGACCAGTGCACCACCGGGTCGGAGCTGTTGGCCAGTACGGTCGCGCCCGCCCGGTGCACCTGTCCGGCCGGTGGTCCGGCCCAGAGCGCGGCGCAGGTCCGGCGATCCTGGTCGGCGTCGTCGGCGAAAACCGAACTGCCGCCGAACGCGCCGAGGCTCTGACCGTAGAGGTAGAGCCGTGGCTTGTGGTCCAGGGTGCGGATGCGTGCCTCGACGGCGGTGAACAACGCGCGAGCGGCGGTGACCGCCTGATCGCGGCCGAACACGAAGGTGACCCAGCTCGGCGCGAACGAGTACTGCAGGCCGACCAGTGCGACATCGCTGCCGAAGCGTTCCTCGAAACCGCGCACGGCGTTCTTGTCGATCCAGCCCGAACCCGTCGGCACCATCAGCACGAGATGGGACCGGTCGAACGCCCCCGAACGTTCCAGTTCGCGAACCGCCAGCGCGACACGCGATTCCAGGCTCGGCGCGGACTCCACGCCGACATAGACCCGTATGGGTCCCGCAGGCGATCCGCTGACGAACTTGCGGCCCTCCGCCCCGAGCGAGGACCAGCTCACCGCCGACCCGGCACTTCCCGACCTGGTATTCGAAACCGGCTGCACCAGCGTCGGATCCACCATCGCGTTGGCGCTCGCATACGCAGACTGCCGCCACCCGACCACCGTCGGCGTCGCGACGAAATACAGCACCGCCCCGGCCACCGCCGCCAGCGAAACACTGCGCGCCCAACCGAGTTTGCGCAGGGCCCAGCCCACCCCCCACGAACCTCCGGCGACCACACCGACGATCAGCACGGTTTCGAGCAACCACCGCACCCAATACCCCGCCCCGATCGGCGCGGCGTCCATCGCGCTCCGCAACTGGTTCTGCCAGTGCCACGCCTGCGCCCCCGCCGCCGTCACGAGCAGTGCCGTACCCGCAAGCAACGGCGCTCGCACCCCGGGCCACCGCCGATCGACATCGAACCCCCAGCGCCGCACCACGAATCGAACGATCCCCGCGACCCCCAAGCCGATCGCCACCAGCAACGCAGTAAGAATCGCCTGCGCCCCGGCGGTGCGCGGCAACAGTCCGGGGCCGAGTGATACCAGCACCCCGACCCCGACCGCGAGTGTCGTCCCGATGCGCGGACGCGCCAGCCGCCCGGCAACGCCCGACACGGCCCGAACCGCCCGCCGGCCCGACCCGTTGCGCCCCGGCGCGATCCCCCCACTCGTGGACTCGACGCCGCGCCCCGCAGGCGAAACCTCCTGCAACACAGAGGTGTCGCGCGCACGACCCGCTGTCGGCGACTCCGCCGTCCATAACGCCGCCCCGCCGGCCCGATCACCCACCTTCGACTCCGCAACACCGCCCGCACGAACCGCGCCGCGCGTCCCGAACCTCGGCGGCACAGTCGCAATGGCCTGTCCCCGGCCTGTGCCCTGCGTCGCGCGGACGGGCGCGCCGCCGATCCCGCTGTGCATTTCGCGCACCGGCACGTCAGACGTGCGCACCCTCTGCTGCACTGCCGATGTCGGCGTGGTGGTGGCGTCTGTCGTTGTTGTGGTGACGGGTTCGTGTACTGCGGAGGTCGGTGGGGTGGGGCGGGTGCGGTGTGCGCCTTGCCTTCTCGGACGCGGGGAGGTCGATCCGCCGTTGTCGGCGCGCGGGGGGAGTGTGCTTGTCATCCTTGGACCCCCTGTGCGGCAGTCGAATTGGTGCGGGAGCGGAGGGTGAGGGCAGCGGCGAGGCCGGTGACGCCGGCGCCGAGGATGCCGAGCAGCTGCCAGCTGGTGGTGGAGCCCGGGTCGGCGGTGCCGAGGAGCGTTTCGGTGACGGGGGCGCCGTAGTCCTGGCGGCGCGAGTTGAGGTCGACGAAGGTGGCGGCGATTGTCGCCATGGTTTCGCAGCGCGCTCGGGAGAACGTGTCGGCGCGGCTGCCGCACGCCTCGTGCATGTGCCGGTCCAGGGTGGCGTCGAGCGCCTGCCGCGCCCAGGGTCCGAGCGGCTCGCCGTGCTCCTCGGCGTAGCGCAGCAGGTCGTAGCCGAGATCGTGGGCTTTGCAGGCGGTATCGAATTCGGCGGGCAGTGTCACCGGCGACGAGCAGTCGCCCTGCGGGTTCACCACCAGTCCGTCGAGCGTGCCGGGCCGGTAGCCGAAGCGGGCGGCGAAGTCGTCCGGGATGGCGGTGAGCGAACCGGGACCACCGGAGGTCAACTCCGCGACCGCGATTCGTGCCGGCGCGCTCTCGACGGGCCCCGACGAGGCCGCCGCGGCGTGCGGGGCGGGCGCGAGGAACACGGTGGCCGCCATGGTGGTCAGCGCGGCGGCGGTGAGGGCGGCGCTGCGCCGGGCGGTGCGGCTTGCGGCCTGCGCGGGCCGCGCCGTTGCGGGCCCTGCGGGGGTCGGTGTGCTCATGGGCTAGACGCTAGGAACGCGCGCCCCTCGCCGACCTCACGCCGGGGACCGGTTTCCGGCCTGCGGCCCGTGGGTGAGCAGGGCGAATGTCTCGCACCGTGGTACGGGGTGCGAAATCACCCGACGGTATGACGTGTCAGCACGACCCGGTTTCTACTGTCGTAGACATGATGCAGAAGAGTCGTGCCCGGATGAGGCGGATGTCGGGGCAGATGTGGTTCGACACGCTGACCGTCCTCGTCGCCCTCATCTTCTACGCGGTGGCGTGGCCGACGCTGCATCTCACGCACAGCGTCGCGCCCCCGGTGCAGCCGTTCATCGCGGCGCTCGCGGCGTTCCCCGTGCTGCTCGTGCGGCTCAACCCGCCACTGGGCTGGGCGATCTCGGCGGGCTCCGGAATGATCATCGCGCTGGCGATTCCGAACCAGCCGAACAACGAGCTGCCGATGCAGGTCGTGCACATCCTGAGTTTGTTCATCCTGCTGCTCGCGGTGGCGGTGCGGGCGACGCCGCCGATCATCGGTGTCGCGTGGGTCGCGACCTCGCTGCTGCTCGGCACGACGATGTCGAACCAGAGCGGCGAGCTGGGCAGTTCGGTGTGGGGCTGGCCGATCGCGCTCGGCGCGGTGGTGTTGTTCGGGCTGCTGGTCCGGTGGCTGGTGGCCTCGCGCAAGCAGTTGGTGCGTCAGGAAGAGGAGAACGAGGTCGAGCGCGCCCGCCGCGCCATCCTCGAGGAGAAGGCGCGCATCGCCCGCGATCTGCACGACGTGGTCGCCCACCACATGTCCCTGGTGGTGGTGCAGGCGCAGACCGCGCCCTACCGGGTGGAGGGGGTAACCCCCGCTGCCCGAGCCGAATTCGAGTCGATCGGCGCGACCGCGCGCGAGGCCCTCAACGAGATCCGCGGCATGCTCGGCGTGCTGCGCAGCGACGGCCAGGCCCCGGAGCACACGCCGCAACCCAAGGCGGCGGACGTGCCGGCCTTGTTCGAGGGTGCGCTGCGCGCGGGCGTGCGGATCGCGTGGACGATCGACGGTGCGCTCGAGTCCGTCCCTGACGCGCCGGGTCTCGCGCTGTACCGGATCGCACAGGAGTCGCTGTCGAATGCTTCTCGGCACGCACCGGAGGCGGCGATCCAGGTGCGGCTACGGGTGGCCGGTCCGGTGCTGGAACTCGTCGTGCACAACGGGCCCAGCGCATCGCCCGGCAAGCCGATCGGCAACGGCGGGCACGGCATCGCGGGCATGCAGGCCCGTGCCCTGGCGGTCGGCGGCGAGGTCACCGCGGGGCCGAGTGCGGACGGCGGTTTCGAGGTGCACGCCCGGCTGCCGCTGCATCCGGCCGCGTCGCTGGACTCGACACTGCTCGGTCAAGCCGGTAACTGAGCCGTCTCGCTGGTCGGGGCCGGGTCCGCATAGGGTGGTGCGGTGGCAATAACCGTGTTGATCGCCGACGACCAGGCGATGGTGCGGCAGGGCTTCGGCGCCCTGCTCGCCGCCCAGACCGACATCAGCGTGGTGGGCGATGCCCCGGACGGCAAGATCGCGGTGGCCGAGGCCAAGCGGCTGCGCCCGGACGTGGTGCTGATGGACGTCCGGATGCCGGAGATGAACGGGCTCGACGCGGCCCGCGCGATCCTCGCCGCCGGGTTCGATCCGCCGGTGCGGGTGCTGATGCTCACCACCTTCGATATCGACGACTACGTGTACGAGGCGCTGAGCATCGGCGCGAGCGGGTTCCTGCTCAAGGACGCGCCCGCGGAGGAACTCGTGCGCGCCGTCCGGGTGGTCGCCGACGGTCAAGCGCTGCTCGCGCCGACGGTCACCCGCAGGCTCATCGCCGACGTCACCAGCCGCCGTTCGGCCGCGCGCGCCAAACCCGCGCCCGCGCTGGCCACCCTGACCCCGCGCGAGCGGGAGGTGCTGGAGCTGATCGCGAAGGGCATGTCCAACACCGAGATCGCGGAAACCTTGTTCGTCGCCGAGCAGACCGTGAAAACCCATGTCTCCAAGGTCTTCTCGAAGCTGAACCTGCGCGACCGGGCGCAGGCCGTCGTGCTCGCCTACGAATCCGGTCTGGTCGTTCCGGGCTGACCGGCGCGGCTCAGTGCGCGCAGGTGCCGCCGCGCAATTCCGCCAGGTGCCTGCCGAGCAGCACCGCCAGCCTGCTCAGGATGGCGGTGGAGTCCTCGTAGGTCCCCGAATCCGCTTGCGCCGCAAGGGCGACGGCCACCATCCCGTTCTGCGTCGGCACCACGCCGAACTGGCGGACGGTGTAGATGCCGGTCTCGTCGTCGGGCCCCCAGCCGCCCTTGAACGCGGCCCCTTCGAGATTGCCGAGCCCCCAGGACTGGTCGGGCGTGATCTCGGCCATGAGTTCGGGCACCTGGAACGTCTCTGGCAGGCACGGCAGCCGGGACGCGAACCGCACCTGATTGGCCAGTGTCCATTCGGTCTGCCCGAAAGCGGTGTAGTCCAACCTGGTTCGCGGTCCGGCGAGGCCGGTGGTGGAGTCGCCCGCCTCGTCGATCACGTCCTGTACCGCCTGCGCCGCCTCCAGTCCGTCGCCGAGCGATTCCCACAGCGCTTCGGCGGCGCCGTTGTCGGAGACGGTGATCGCGGCTTCGGCGTTCTCGAAAACGCTGTCGTCCGGGTCGTGCCGCAGCGCCGCGATGGCCAGCGGCACTTTGATGGTCGACCAGGCGATGCCGCTGACCCAGTCGCCGAAGATGGTCATCCGGCCGCCGCCGACCGGCATGATCGCCAAGCCGACCTGGCCGCCCAGGTTCGGTTGCAGCTGAGTGAAATCGGCCGCCAGCGAATCGGGGATGGATACCGAGAGACCGGGCCGGAACGACCCGGCGGTGTCGACGACGACGGCGGGGCGCTCGTCGCGGTCGCGCTCACCGGGCAGCAGCGCGCACGAGGTCACCACGAGCAGCGTGAGCAAAGCGGTCGCGCGCAAGGCGACGCGATACCCGAAACCTGTTCCCGTCGACTTCACCACGCGTCCTCCCCACCACCCTTGCGTGATCGCTGTTCGTCGGCGGTGCAAAATTTAGCTCATCGGTCGGCCCCGGTCGATGACCGGGCGTGAGGCCATCATGAACGCCCCACCATAGTTTTGCCGATCGTCGCGAAGAATTCGAAACCGCGTGGCCACGGCGTTACCCGCTATGCTCCAGGATCTGAGGGAGCGCAGGGACGCGGCATCGGCACGCCGCGGTGAAATCGGAAGGGACCGTATTGCTGACCAGCGGGGAGGTGTTCGCCGGGTTCACCATCGAGAAAATGCTCGGGCAAGGCGGTATGGGATCGGTCTATCTGGCCCGACATCCCAGGCTGCCCCGGCAGACCGCGCTGAAACTCCTCAACCGCGAGCTGTTCACCGACGTCGAGGTGCGCGCCCGGTTCGAGCGGGAGGCCGACCTGGCCGCGCAGCTCGATCATCCGAACATCGTCCAGGTGTACGACCGCGGCACCGAGGACGATCAGCTGTGGATCTCCATGCAGTACGTCGACGGCGTCGACGCCGCCACGGTCAATCCGCAGAGTCTGCCGCCGGAGCGGGCGGTGCAGATCATCGAAGGTGTCGCCGACGCACTGGATTACGCGCACGGCATGGGCGTGCTGCACCGCGACGTGAAGCCCGCGAACATCATGCTGGCCCGGTCCGGCGGCGGGAACCGCGAACGGGTGTTCCTCACCGATTTCGGCATTGCCCGGCTGCGTGAGGATTCCACCCACTTGACCCAGACCGGCATGTTCACCGCGACGCTGGCCTACGCCTCGCCGGAGCAGATGACCGGCGCGCACCTCGATCACCGCTCCGACCAATACTCGCTGGCCTGCGCGCTGTTCTGGCTGCTGACCGGGATCGCGCCGTTCGACGCGCCCGCGCCCGCCGACATCATCCGCGGCCACCTGCAACTGCCGCCGCCGTCTGCCGCGGCCCGTCGGGCCGGTCTGTCCCCGGCGGTGGACGCGGTCATCGCGGTGGCGATGGCGAAGCGACCCGATCATCGGTTCGCCTCCTGCGCCGATTTCGCCGCCGCCGCGAGACAAGCGCTCAGCGGCCAGGTTCCGCCGCTGCCGTACACCCCGGCGCCGACCGTGGTGGCCCAGCCGCCGAGCCAGGGCGCGTATCAGGCGGCGCCGCCGAGCCAGGGTGCGTATCAGGCGGCGCCGACCTATGTGCCGCAGGCCGCCGCGGCCGGCTCCGTGGAGTGGAAGCAGTACGGGCCGAGTTCACCTGCGGGACAGCAGTTCTCCGCCACAGGCTATGTGGACGCGCCGCCCGGCGCCGGTACGCCGTACCCGTCCGGCGGATACCAGGACGCCGCATCCGTTGCCGCCCAGCCATACCCCGGTGGCTACCAGGACGCGCCGCCCACTGCCGGTGCCGGACAGTCCTTTCCGGGTGGCGGCGGCTACGGCCCACCGAATTCCGGTGCAGGCCAGTCGTTCCCGCCGCAGGGACCGCCGCCGATGGCTTACGCACCCGCCGCCGGCTACCCGATGCCGCCGCAACGTCGCTCGAACACCGCCCTCATCGTGGTGATCGCGCTGATCGTCATCGTCGTGCTGGTCGTCGCCGGTGTGGTGATCGCACAGGTGACCTCGTCGGATTCGTCGTCGCCGAGCGATCCGGGCAAGCCGCCCGCGGCCGTCGCCTCGACCGACGCCGATGCCTTGGCCAAGGCGTTCCCGAAGATCCTGCCGCAGGGTGTCGACACCAAATACGGGGTCGGCAGCGGCAAGGGCTACCAGGACAAGACCTGCTTCCTCGGCACCGGCAAAGCGGGCAAGAAGGTGTCCAGCGAGGACGGCGTGCCCGACTTCGCGAACTGGGAGACGGCCTGGAACTGCTGGGGCGTGCCGATCGACCAGCCCGACTTCACCGCGATCGCGTTCAAGAGCGCCGAGGACGCGAAAGCCGCGGCCCGCGCGCTGCCGTCGAACACCAAGGCGAGCGAGTCCGCCAACGGCAAGCAGTACACGACCTACCGGTGGCAGAAGAAGGACAGCGGTCTCCCGGACGGATACCTGGTGGTGAGCTTCGAGAACGATCCGGCCCGGGCCAATTATCTGTTCTTCGCGCAGGTGTCGATCACCGACAGTCTGCCGGATTCCGGCTTCGGTCTGACCCAGCAGAAGTTCAAGGCCTGGTTCACCAGCCTGCCTCTGTAGCAGCAGAATTCAGTCGACCGCCAGCGCGGCCACGATCGGCAGCCGGGCCGCGCGCAAGGCAGGCGGGATCGATCCGAGCATCGCCAGGACGAGCGCGGCCGCGCCGTAGGCCAGCAGGATCGGTCGCGGCTGGTAGGTGACGTCGATGGTCAGTGCGTGCGCGATGGCGACGGTGGCCAGATACTGCACGGCCAGGCCGACGACGAGACCGAGTGCGGCGCCGACCAATCCGATCCCGGCGGCCTCGGCGAGCACCGAGCGCATCAGAAAGCCGCGGTTGGTGCCCATCGCCCGGAGTACGCCCAATTCTCTGCGGCGCTCGAGCACGGACAGCATCAAGGTGTTCAGCAGCGCCACCGTGGCGACGAGGACCACGATCCACAGGATCGCGTTGCTCATCGCCGAGCCCTGCCGGATGCTGGATGCCGCGGCGACAACGGTATTCGGTCCGGTGTCCACGTGGATCTGCGGCGGGACCACCTGCCGGATCGCCGCCAGCACGGCCGGGCGGTCCGCGCCGGGCGCGATGTTCACGGACACGATCGTCTCGCCGGGCCGTTCGTACCACCGGCGCAGCAGGTCGAGATCCATCATGACCACGCCCGCGATTGCCGAGAAGTACGGAATCACTTGCAGCACAGTCACGGTGTGCGCGCCGGTCGGCGTCGGCAGCGTCAGCTGGGAACCGACGCCCACGCCGAGATCCCGGGCGATGTCGCGGGAGATCGCGACCCCGTCCCCGGCGGACAGGCGGGCGGCCGCGGCCGCGTCCAGCATGTGCATCCGGGTCTCGCGCGCATCGGCCGGAAAGCCCTGCAGCATCACCCGTCCGGCGCCGAGGGTGGCGAACGCCATCTGCGCGGGGCTCACCGACTGGACGCCCGGGACCGCGGCGATCCGATCCTTCAGCCCGGCGGGCAGCAAAGGGCCGGTGGGGAACTGGGCCATGGACGCGGGACTGACGTAGACGTCGTTCTTGGCCAGATCCTGGAACGTGGTGGTGGCGGAGTCCACCATGTTGGTCGTCGCGCCACCCATCGACACCGTGGCGGCCACGCCGATCAGGACGGTCATCACGGTGGCCCAGACCCGCCGCGGTGCGCGTTCCAGTGTGGTCGCGCCGAGGGCGCCGGCCGCGCCGAACATGCGCGCGGTCGCCGCGGCCCATCGGACGATCGGGCCGATCGCGGCGAAGCAGAGCACGACCGCCGCGATGATCGCGGTCGAGACGGCGCCGAGCGAGTAACGGCCCAGGTCGATTTCCGCGACCGCCACCGAGCAGGCCGCCAGCGCGAGCCCGAGTACCACTGCGGCCCAACGCAACGCGGCGCTCGCGGTATCGGCCCGGCCGACGCCGACCGGAACCAGGGCTTCGATGGGCTCCACCTTGTAGACCTGCCGCGCGGCGATACTCGCCGCGAGCACGCTGGCGAGGACGCACGCGGCGATCGCGAACGGCACGGCGTAACCCGGCACCAGGTACTCGGTGCGCGCCTCCACCGACGACATCACCGCGGCGGGGAGCTGGCCGATCGCGATGCGGCCCATGAAGATACCGATCACCGCACCGACCGCGCCGCCGCACAGCCCGAGCAACGCGGCCTCGGCCAGCAGATCCCGCACCATCGGCCCGCGCTTGCCGCCGAGGGCGCGCAGCAACGAGAGCATCGGCCTGCGCTGCGCGATCGCCATGCTCATCGCGTTGTAGATGAGGAACGCCGAAACGATCAGCGCCGCAGCCGAAGCCATCGTGGTCGAATAGCGCACGAGCTGGATCGCGCCGCCCGCCTGCGCGGTGCGCAGGCTCGGTTCGGCGACCACCGCGCGGCCCTCGACCGCCGCGGTGAGTTCGGTGCGCAGCGCGGCCACCGAGGTGCCCGGCGCGGGGATGATCTGGATCGAGTCGAGCCGACCTTGCCGCTCGGTCAGTTTCTGCGCGAGCCCGAGCGGCGCGGCGACCAGATGACCGCCGTTGAGCCGCTTCGAGGTCTGCGGATCGAGCACGCCCGCGACAGTGACGGTGGCCGAGCCCAGCGTGAACTGTTCGCCCTCCCGGTGCCCCATCGCCGCCCCGACCAGGACGCCGTTGGGCACCGAAAGCAGTTTGCCGGTCTGCGCGGCCAGCGGACCGGACAGCTCACTGCCCAACGCGGTGATGTTCTGATCGGCGCCGATCAGCAGTGCCCGGTCCGCGCCCGCGCCGATCTGCGCCCGCAGCATCGGCACCGCCTTGTCCACGCCGGGCGTGTTCGCGATCCGTTGCAGCAGTTGCTGATCGAAGCCCGCGTCGGTGACCCCGGTGACCTCGAGCGCGGCCCGGCCGCCCAGGCTTTCCGTGAGCCGCTGCACCGACCCGGTGACCGAACCGGAGATGCTCAGCACCGCGACCAGCAGGCCCGCCGAGACCCCCATCACCACCAGCGACATCATGGTCCGTCCGCGGTGGGCGAGGAGTTCACCGATATTGAACAGCCGCAAGCGATCCCAGGCGGCGCCGATCACGCGATGGCCGATCGCTCTGCGGGTTCGTTCGAGCCGATCCGTCCGTCGCGCAGGGTGACCACCCGATCGCAGTACGCCACCGCGCCCATGTCGTGGGTCACCATGACCACCGAGTTGCCGGAACCGGCGAGCTCACCGAGCAATTCGAGGATGGCGGCCCCGGTCTTGGAGTCGAGGTTGCCGGTGGGCTCGTCGGCCAGGATCAGCGGCGGATCCATGATCAGCGCCCGGGCCACCGCGACCCGCTGCATCTGACCGCCGGACAGCTCGGCCGGACGATGTTCGGCCCGGTCGCGCAGGCCGACCCGGTCGAGCAACTCCAGCGCCCGCGGCTTGGCCTTCCGTAAGCCGGTGCCGTCCAGCAGCTTCGGTATCGCGACGTTCTCCCAGGCGGACATCGTGGGCAGCAGGTTGAAGAACTGGAAGACGAAACCGACGCGATGGCGGCGGAACTCGGACTGTCGTTCGTCGTCCAGTGCGCCGATCTCGTTGTCCTGGAACCGGATCGAGCCGGTGTCCGGGGTGTCCAGCGCGCCGAGCAGGTGCAGCAGCGTGCTCTTGCCGGAACCGGAGGGCCCGATGATGGAGGTGAATTCACCGGTCTCGATGCGCAGGTCGATGCCGTCCAGTGCCCGGACCGACTGTCCGCCCACCCGGTATTCCTTGGTGACGCCGGACAATTCGAGCATGGCCGCCTTCGGCATCGCTGCCCCCCGCTGTGGTCTATCGGTCACCAATGGTTCGTCTCTCGTCGTGCTAGCGAGCCAAAGCTTGCGAGGTCTGCCTGCGCCGCCGGTACTGGGCGTCCAGGACCGCGCGTAGCACCGGCTGCTCGGCGGCCAGCTCGAGGTAAGCGTCGATCGCGGACTGCCCGCGCGTCAATGCCTGATCCAGCTTCGCGTCGAGATGGTTGTTCCACCGATAGCGCAGCGCGAGCAGGAGGCCGTCCGCGTCGCCGAAGAGCCTGCGCAGGCCGGGGATGTCGGCGAACAGGTGCGGATCGGCCGGGTCCACCGCGGCCCGGGCCAGCACGAGGTGCACGATTTCGGTACGGGTGTGCTGATCTTCCCAGGACATGAGCCTCGCCTTCCGTGCGACGACGCATTCCACGCTACGGAGCGCACGCGGGGCTGTCTTCGTGCCAGGGACCCGAATCGATCTCCGACCACGGTAGGAGAAACGGACCGCTCGCGGAACGATGTATCGCCCGGTATCGGGCGGTTAGCCTTACCGCATGGGTGTGATCGGCGTCGCCGCGCCGGCCGGTGAGCCGGGGCGGGCGACCCGCGCGCGGCGCCGGGTCGCGCTGGGCTGGCGGCAGTCCAGGGCGCGGATCGCCGAATTCGTCCGGGAACCCGTCACCTCGTTCCAGCGCCGGGTCGAGGAACTGCCGTTCGACTACCCGCCCTCGGTCATCGTGGCCGTGGATCTGTCGCTGTTCCTCGTCGCCGTCGCGGCGGCGATCCAGCGGCACAGCTACTTCCCGACCGTCCTGCCGATCATCGCGGTGCTGCTGACCGCCGCGTTCGGCCCGATGTACGCCTTCCTCGGGGTGATGCCGCGGCCGCTGACGCTGGGCCTGCTCGCCATGGTCGCCGAGGCGCTGTTCCTGCTCCAGCCGGTCTCGCCCGACCTCGCGCCGTTCGTGCTGGTGGCCGCGGCGGGTGAGGTGGCGGCGATCGCGCCGAAATGGGTCAGCGTCCCGATCACCCTCGCGATGATGCTCGAGCTGGTCGTGTTCGACCTGTATCGGGATATGGCACAGGGCTTGCCGACCTATGTGGTCGCCGTCGCGTTCGGCTGGATGGCCGGGTTGATGCTGCAATATCAACGCCGCTCGCTCTACCAGGAGCGCGGATATCAGGACATTCGCGCGGCCCAGGCCGCCGACGAAGAACGCCGCCGGATCGCCCGCGAGGTGCACGACGTGATCGCGCATTCGCTGAGCATCACCCTGCTGCACATCACCGCGGCCCGGCACGCGCTGCGCACCGACCGCGATGTCGACGAGGCGGTGGAGGCGCTCGCCGAGGCCGAGCAGCTCGGTCGTCAGGCCATGGCCGATATCCGGCGCACGGTGGGGCTGCTCGACGCGCGACCGTCGAAGCTGGTGCCCGAGCCGACCGTGCAGGACATCGAGGCGCTGGTCGGCGATTTCGCCCGAGCGGGCCTGGACGCGGGATACCGGTGCACCGACGATCTGCGTGTGGTCTCGCCCGCGGTCGGTCTCGCGCTCTATCGGATCGGTCAGGAATCGCTGGCCAATGTCATCAAGCACGCGCCGGGCAGCACGGCGACCGTGCGGGTGACGGTCGACGGCACGGCGGTCGCGTTGACGGTCGACAACAGCCTGCCGGTCGGGCTGCCCGCCCAGCTCGGCACCGGCATGGGCCTGTCCGGGATGCGGCAGCGGGCCGAACTGCTCGGTGGTGAGCTGATCGCGGGTCCGTGCGGCGACGGCTGGTCGGTGCGGGCCGCCATCCCGCTCGCGCCCACCCGCGGCGGCATGTTCTGCACGGTGTGGGAGCCGATCTCCCGCCGAACCCAGGAGAGTCTGTGACAGCGGCATCGCCCACGGGCGCCGAGGACGCGGTGACCGTTCTGGTGGTCGACGACCAGGAACTGGTCCGCGGCGGCTTGCGCCGGATCCTGCGCAGGCGCGACGGGTTCGTGGTCAGCGAATGCGCCGACGGCGACGAGGTGCTCGCGGCGGTCGCCGCCGAACGACCCGACGTGGTGCTGATGGACCTGCGCATGAAACGGGTCGGCGGCATCGACGCCACCCGCATCCTGCGGGCCCGCGACGGTGCGCCACCGGTGTTGGTGCTGACCACCTTCGACGACGATCAGCTGCTCTCCGGTGCGCTGCGCGCGGGCGCGGCGGGCTTCATCCTCAAGGACTCGCCGGCCGAGGATCTGATCCGCGCGGTGCGAACCGTCGCGGGCGGCGGCGCCTGGCTCGACCCGTCGGTCACCGAGCGGGTGCTCTCGACCTATCGCCGGATCCGGCCGAGCCCGGCGCGGCCCAGCGCTCGGCTCGCCGAGCTGACCGCGCGCGAGTACGAGGTGCTCGAGCTGATCGGCCGCGGCCGGGTGAACGCCGAAATCGCCCGCGAACTCGGCATCTCGGAAGTGACGGTGAAAAGCCATGTCGGGCACATATTCGGCAAGCTGGAGCTGCGCGATCGGGCCGCGGCGATCGTCTTTGCGTTTGACCACGGGGTGGTGACACCCGGAGAATCCACTCTTTGACGGGCAAGGTCACGAGATCATAAACGTGCACTCCTGGCCCGGGATGTGGAGGATTGACGGGGTGGAGTCACCTGGACCGAGAACCGGCACACGGTTCGGGCCGTACGAATTGCGATCGCTGCTGGGCAAGGGGGGCATGGGCGAGGTCTACGAGGCCTACGACACGGTGAAGGACCGGGTGGTGGCGGTCAAGCTGCTGCACGAGGAACTCGCCGGCGACCCCGTGTACCAGGTGCGCTTCCGGCGCGAATCGCAGGCGGCCGCGCGGGTGGCCGAACCGCACATCGTCCCGATTCACGACTGGGGCGTGATCGACGGTGTGCTGTTCATCGACATGCAGCTGATACCGGGCGTCGATCTGCGCACGCTGTTGCGCAGCGAGGGGCCGCTGACCCCGGTGCGCGCGGTGGGCATCATCGAGCAGATCGCGTCGGCGCTGGACGCCGCGCACGCGGGCGGCCTGGTGCACCGCGACGTGAAACCGGCGAACATTCTGGTCACCGAGGCCGATCACGCCTACCTCGCCGATTTCGGCATCGCACATACGCAAGGCGACAGCGCGGTCACGGTCGTCGGCATGGCGGTCGGCTCCTACATCTACATGGCGCCCGAACGCTTCGACGTCGCCGAGATCACCGGCCGCGCCGACATCTATTCGCTGGCCTGCGTGCTGCACGAATGCCTGACCGGCGCCAGCCCGTTTCCCGCCGCCAGCATGAACGTGCTCATCCGGTCGCATCTCGCCGATTCGCCGCCGCGCGCGAGCTCGCAGCAGGCCGGCATCCCGGCCGGGTTCGACGCGGTGATCAGCCGCGGCATGGCCAAGGATCCGGCCGATCGCTGGCCGAGCGCGTCCGAGATGGCCGCGGCCGCGCGCGCCGCGCTCACCACCGCGCCGCCGACCGGGCCGATGCTCGTCGTCCGCGCGCCCGCAAAGAATCGCGGCGCGGTGCCGCCGGAATCGACCGGGGAGATCTCGGCGGTGATCCTGCCGAGCGCGCCGACGGTGGTGCGCCCGACCGAAATCCAGTTCACCACGCTGTCGGAGCAGGAGCCGGTGGCGCCGCTCGGCCCGCCGCCGCGCTGGACCCCGGACCAGGGGCTCCCGCCGATGCGCCCGTTCCCGGACGCACACCTGTACACCGACCAGCCTGCCGCGCAGGGGTATCCGGCGCCGCAAGGTTTCGCCGCACAGTCCGGTCCGCCGGGATACCCGCATCGCCCCGATTCTCCCGGGCACCCGGAAGAGCCCGGTGCCCAGGGATTCTCAGCGCAATCCGGCTACCTCGACCCCTCGGGCGCGCAAGAACATCCGGCACAGTCGAACGTGCCGGGACACGGGGAGAACTCCGGTTCGCGCAGGTTCCCGGAGCAGCCCGGCACTCCAGATTATCCGGCGCGGTCCGCCTCGCCGGGGTTCGCGGACAACCCTGCCGCACCTAGGTATCCGGGACAGTCCGGTGCCCCGAGGTTCGCCGAAGAAGCTGCCGCGCAGGACTATCCAGAACGGTCCGACGGGGCGGGCTTCGCGGACGACGCTGCCGCGCAGCGCTACCCGGAACGGTCCGGTAGGCCGGGCTCCGCCGAGGATTCTGCTGCGCAGGGTTATCCGGGACCGTCCGGCGCACCGGGGTTCGCGGACGATTCCGCTGCGCACGGGTATTCGGCGCTGTCCGGTGGACCGGGGCTCGCCGACGACTCTGCCGCGCCGGGCTATTCCGAACGGTCCGGCGCACCCGGGTTCGCGGATCGGCCCGATTCGGCGGGGTATGCCGAACATCAGGCCTACTCGGACCAGGCCGGGGCGCAGGGTTATACGGAGGGGTACGGTCCGCTGGGGGACACCGGTCAGCCTGGACCGCAGGCGTATTCGGCGCGGTCCGATGCGCCGGACTATCCGGGCCAGGGTGGGGCGCAAGGGCATTCAGGTTCGGGGTACGACGCGGATTACGGCCTGCTGGGCGGCGCCGCGCAGGGTTATCCGGAACGGCCGGACGCGCACGGGTACCCCGATCGACCTGGGCCGCAGGCGTATTCGGAGCATCCGGGTGCGCAGGCGTACTCCGCCGACGAGCCGTTCGTGGGCGGACAGGCGTATTCGGACGCCCCGTCCTACGCGACGCGGAAGTTCCCGGACGCACCGGGCTATCCCGCGCCGGGCCAGGCCGAGGACTACCCGGCCGATCACGCACCGACCCAGGCCTATTCGGCCCCCGCTGCCTACTCCGCCGCGGACCCGTATGCGACTCCGGACGAATACGGTGGTCCCGCCGCGTATTCCGAGCCGGGCAGTCATGCTCGCGCCGACTACCCGCCGCAGAGCAATTACGCGAGTCAGCGGGATTACGGCGATCCGGGCTACGACGACTACGACGAGTACGACGACGACCAGTACGCCCCGCCTGCGAAGGGCCGCTCCATCGTGCTGCCCATCCTGATCGCGGTGGCCACCATCGTGGTGATCTCGGTCGGCGGTGTGGTGGGCTGGCAGGTGTTCGGCTCGGGCACTGTACAACCGAAGACGACCTCCGATCAGCAGGCGGCCGCCCCCGGACCATCGACGAGTGCGGCGGCCCCGGCGCCGGCGACCTCGTCCACGCCGCCGGTCACGACCACGCCGACCAAACCGGGCGCGGTCACGCTGCCCGCCGGTGCGAAGCCGTGCAACCAGGGCACACCGGTGCAGGGCGCGTTCACCCAGTCGGCCACCGGCTCCGCCGTGACGAGCTGCCAGTTCGCCGAGGAAGTCCGGCGGGCCTACGCCGAAATGAATACCGCGCAAGGCGGTTCGCGCGAGGCGCCACGCACAGTCGTGGCGACCAGCCCGGTCACCGGCCGGGCCTACACGATGAGTTGCCGTAGCGAGGGCCAGCTGGTCACCTGCAGCGGCGGTGAAAACGCGGTGGTGTATGTATATTGATCGATTCCGTGCGGCTCGTATGCGAAAAGCGTTGGGCGGCGCGGTATTAGCCATGCTCTTGGTGTCCGGCTGCGGCACCGGTGCGGAGCAGTCGGCGTCCGAGCAGACCAGCATCACCGAGGCCGCCTCGCACGCGGATCAAAAGGGCCTGTCGATCACCGTGCCCGGCACGCTGGCGGCCGGGGTCGCCGAGCTGCAGGCCGGGGTCCGCGGGCATCTGGGCTTGGCGATCATGCCGGTGGGCGGCGACCAGGTGGTCAGCTTCGGCGACTGGAGCACCGGGCCCGCCTGGTCGACCATGAAGGTGCCGTTGACGATCGCCGCGCTGCGCCGCGATTCCAGCAGCTCCAATTACGCTGCCTCGGCGGCGATCACGGCCTCCGACAACGCCGCCGCCGACACGCTCTGGCAGTCGCTCGGCAGCGGCCAGGACGCGGCGCAGGCCGTGCAGTCGGTGTTGCGGGAGGGTGGGGACAGCAAGACCACCGTGCCCGCCACCCGGTCCCGGCCCGAGCATTCGGCATTCGGTCAGGCGGATTGGTCGCTCACCGAACAGGTCCGCTTCGCCTCCCGGCTGCCCTGCCTGCCCGCGACCGCGAACGTCATCGACCTGATGGAGCAGGTGCAGCCGAGCCAGCGCTGGGGCCTCGGCGCCTTCTCCGGCGCGGAGTTCAAAGGTGGCTGGGGCCCGGACCCGAAGGGTGCGTATCTGGTCCGGCAGTTCGGGGTGATCTCGGCGCCGTCCGGGCGGATCGCCGTCGCGTTCGCCGCGCAGGCGGATTCGGGCGCCTTCTCCGACGGCATGACGATCCTGGACAAGCTGGCCACGCTCATTTCCCAGCACATCGACGAGCTGTCCGGCGGCACGTGTCCGGCCTGATCCGGCGCACTTGACCGGGTAACGGCGACACCCGAAAATCCCGACGTATCGGATGTGGGCCCCGCAGGGCCTACGGTTGTGGTGCGCCGGGTCGCGCGCGTGAGTGGAGGTAACGGGGTGGACGGACCGCGGACGCGGATCGGCACGGTTTTCGGTCCTTACCAGTTGCGTTCCTTGCTGGGCCGCGGCGGCATGGGCGAGGTGTACGAGGCCTACGACACGGTGAAGGACCGAGTGGTCGCGGTCAAACTGCTGCCCACCGACCTTGCGAAGGATCCCGTCTTCCAGCAGCGGTTCCGGCGGGAATCGCAGGCGGCCGCGCGGCTGGCCGAACCGCACGTCATCCCGATCCACGACTGGGGCGAGATCGACGGCGTGCTCTACATCGACATGCGCCTGGTGCGCGGGCACGACCTGCGATCGGTCCTGCGCGGCGAGGGACCGCTGTCGCCGGCCCGTGCGATCGGCATCCTCGAGCAGATCGCGTCGGCGCTGGATGCCGCGCACGCCGAAGGACTGGTGCACCGCGACGTCAAGCCCGCCAACATTCTGGTCACCGCCTCGGAATTCGCCTACCTCGCCGACTTCGGCATCGCCCGGTCCGCGCAGGACCCCGACATGACCGGCACCGGCGCCGCCGCGATCGGTTCGTACAGCTACATCGCGCCGGAACGTTTCGAGAACGGGCCGGTCACCGGAACCGCCGACGTCTACTCGCTGGCCTGCGTCCTGTACGAATGCCTCACCGGCACACAGCCTTTCCAAGCCGACGCGATGAGTGTGCTGATCCGGTCCCATCTTTCGACGCCGCCGCCGCGACCGAGCCTGGTGCGCGCGGGCGTGCCCGCCGCGCTGGACGAGGTGGTCGTGCGCGGCATGGCGAAGAAACCCGCCGACCGCTACTCGACTGCGGGCGGCTTGGCGTCGGCCGCGAAATCGGCGCTCACCGGACGCGCGGTGGTCGCGATCTCGCAGCTGCCGACCGACCGGATGAACCTGGTCTCGCCCAAAGCGCCGCCGACGGTGGTGTTCCCGGCTGTTTCCCCGGACGACTCGAACCCGAACGCCTTACCGACCGACGCGATCGCGCGGCCGCCGGACGGGCGCGCACCGGTGGACACCGGCCCGAGGCGACCCGACCCGGGACGGAGCTTCGTCGGCCCACCCGCGCATCGCACCGACCCGCCCAGTCATACCGATCTGCCCAGCCGCACCGATCCATCCCGCCGCACCGGTCTGCCGCGGGAGCCGCTGCGGACCGACTCCGGTCGTAACGAACAGCGCCAGGGCACGGGGGTCCAGCGGGCCCCAGGCCTCGGCAGCAGCCGGGTCTACCGCGCGGATGTCGAGCCGAATATCGAACAGCGACAAGCCGATTCGGTCAGCAAGCCGGAGACACCGGCCGAAGCCGAGGGGCGATCCCGTTCAGGCAAGCCGAAATTGATCGCCGCCTTCGTGATCGTCGCACTCGCGCTGATCGGTGTCGGCGGCTGGTTGCTGCGGGAAAAGTTCACGCCGGACCCGGTCACCCCGACCCTCGCACCGGTGCCCGCCAACGCCAAAGGGTGTGCGACGAAGTATCCACCCATGGGTCGCTTCACCTACTCCGCCATCGGCACCTCGGCCACCACCTGCGACTTCGCGGAAGAGGTGCGCAAGGCGTACGGCACCGGCCCGGACACCGACGGCACCCGTCCGGTCGCCGCGTTCAGTCCCGCCACCCAGCAGGACTACACGATGGAGTGCGTCACGCGCGACGGCCTGGTCACCTGTATCGGCGGGGCGAACGCGATCGTCTACATCTACTGAAAGCGCGCAGCCGCCGTCAGGCCGGGTCCGCGCACGCTGTTACGCAGGGTTTATGGGGGTCGACCTGCCGCGCGTGGCCGAGCCGGGCAAGATAGCGGCCATGCGCATCGGAGTTTTGACCGGAGGCGGCGACTGCCCTGGACTGAACGCGGTCATCCGTGCTGTCGTTCGCACCGCGAACGGCCGCTACGGCGACGCGATCGTCGGCTTCGAGGACGGTTGGCGTGGTCTATTGGAGGATCGCAAGATTCAGATCCACAACGACGATCGCACCGATCGGTTGCTCGCCAAGGGCGGCACCATCCTCGGCACCGCTCGCACCAATCCCGACGTCCTGCGCGCCGGTCTCGGCCGGATCAAGCGCACCCTCGACGACAACGGCATCGACGCGTTGATCCCGATCGGCGGCGAGGGCACGCTCACCGCGGCCAGCTGGCTGTCCGACGAAGGCGTGCCGGTGGTCGGCGTGCCCAAGACCATCGACAACGACATCGACTGCACCGACGTGACTTTCGGCCACGACACCGCGCTGAGCATCGCCAGCGAGGCGATCGACCGGCTGCATACCACCGCGGAATCGCATCAGCGCGTGATGCTGGTCGAGGTGATGGGCCGGCACGCGGGCTGGATCGCGGTGAACGCGGGCATGGCGGCCGGCGCACACCTGACGCTGGTGCCCGAGGTGCCGTTCGACGTGGACCAGGTGTGCACCATGATCAAGCGCCGTTTCCAGCGCGGTGACAAGCATTTCATCTGCGTCGTCGCCGAAGGTTCGCATCCCGCCGAGGATTCCGGCTTCACGCTGCGCGCGGGCGGGATCGACGAGTTCGGGCACGAACGGTTCACCGGTGTCGCCCAGCAACTCGGCGCGGAGATCGAACGCCGCATCGGCAAAGAGGTACGGACCACCGTGCTCGGTCACGTGCAGCGCGGCGGCAGCCCGACGCCCTACGACCGCGTCCTCGCCACCCGCTTCGGCCTGCACGCCGCGGAGGCGGTGCACGCCGGTCAGTTCGGTCAGATGGTCGCCCTGCACGGCAGCACCATCGAACTCGTCCCGCTCTCCGAGGCCACCAAACAGCTCAAGCGGGTTCCGTCCGAGCGCTACCAGGAAGCCGAGGCGTTCTTCGGCTGATCCGGCCCTGCCGATCCGCTGTGTCCCGGGGCTACAGCGGATCGGCGCCTGACCGTGAACAGCCGAGTTACCCTGGCTGGCATGGCCGACCTTGCTGTGCACGACCTGCCCGACGCCGCCCGGACCGTCCTGCGCCGCCGCGCCGCCGCCGCCGGTCTCCCGCTGACCATCTACCTGCGGGCGGAGCTGATCGCGCTCGCCGAGCGTCGCAGCTCCGACGACACTGTCGTCGAGTTCCTCGAATCCGAGGGCCGCGACCTCACGCCCGAGATCGATGCGGCCGCCGTCGCACTCGTGGACACCTATGACCTGCCCGCCGCCACGCTGGCCACCTTCGGCCGCCGCGCCCACGCCGCCGACCTCCCGCTCGGCGCCTACGTGCGCCGCGCCCTCATCGTCTCGGCCCGCCGCGCCACCGTCGACGACGCGATACTCGAATTTCGCGAACTCCAAGACGAGAACCCAGCTCTCGACTTCGACTTGGCCGCGCTCGCCGACTCCGTCCGCTACGCGCGGGGCGAGTAACGGTCGTTCGCTGACGCGGTTGCGCGGCGCAGGTCAGGAGTTCGGTCGTTGGGGTCGCCGGTACCCGGGTCCGTCGCATGGTGGGTGATCGGCTATGTCGCGGCGGTCGGCGCGGCCAGGCTGGTCTTTGCCGCGGAAACGATGAGCGATCGGCTGATCAACTGGTTGATCGGGTGGACGCTGGCCGGTCTGCTGCTGTACCGATGTACGCCGACACCCGATATCGCCAGTCTGCCGAATCAGCTCGCGCTGGGCTGCATCGTCATGACCGGCATGTATCTCTACGGGCTGAGCCGGTTGTGGGAGACCGAAGCGGGGCCGGCCGAGACGCGTTGGCGCCAGCGCGTTTACAACAGCGTCGCGGTGCTGTCGACGGTGGTGATCGTGCTGGCCGGTCCGGTGGCGGCGCGCGCGGGACGGCTGAGCGATCAGACGATCAACTGGGGCGGCATCGTCGTGTGGACGGCGTTCGCCCTGCCGCAGGCGGCGGCCTCGGTGGTGCTGGTCCGGTTGTCCGTCCGGGAACTGCGGCGCGGCACGCTCGGCACCTTCGTGCAGGTGGTCTGCTGTTCGATCGTCGTCGCGTGCCTGCCGTTCTGGGTCGAGCAGCAGCTCCCGTGGCTGCGGTCGGCGTTCGGGTGGGATGTGGCGTATCCGCATATCGCGCGGGTGGAGTTCCTGTTCACGTTCGATACCGCGCTCGTCGTCGCGACCTTGTTCGTGGTCCCGGTGCTCGGCCGGTTGCCCGGGCTGGTGGGCTGGGATCGCGACGGCCGCATCTGCCGCCGCTTGCGGCCGCTGTGGCACGCGGTCACCGCCGCCGTTCCCGAGATCGTCATGGACCCGGCCACCAGCGGACAGCGCAGCGGCGACTCCACCGCGCGCCTGGTACGCATGACCGTCGAAATCCGCGACGCCCTCTTGCATCTCGGCCCCTACCTCGCCGCCACCGATCCCGCGTCACCCCTGCGAAACACACCTGATCAGCAGCTACGCGACTATGCGACCCGTCTCCAGCAGGCCGCGCACGCCCGCCGCACCGGCCGCACCCCACCCGCCTCCGGCCCTGTCCCGCAACCCTTCCCGACCGCCCAAGACTTCGACACCGATACTCCGCCACCTACTCGACCTCGCCCGCGTCTGGCCTGCGTCGACCCCCGCCCGCCCCCGCAGGACGGTTGATTGATAAGTCCTGCGGGCGCTACCGCGCGTCCCGGAGTGTTCATCCTGTCGACTCGACGAGGGCCTGCGGCTATTCTGCTGCGCGGGGAGAGCAGGAGGGGATCCGTTGGCACCGCCGGTTCCAGGTTTCGTGCTGTGGTCGGCGATCGGTTATGTCGGGTTCGTTGCCGCGGCGCGGCTGTTGTTCGTGCGGGCCTCCACGGTCGACCGGCTGGTCAACTGCTTGCCGCTGTGCGGCCTGGTGGGCTTGCTGCTCTATCGATTCGCGCCGACGCCGGATATCTCCGAGGTCATGACTCAGCTCGCGCTGGGCTGTGTCGTCCTGCTCGGGATGTTCCTCTACGGTCTGGGTCGGCTGTGGGAATCCGACACGGATTCGGAGCTGACCTGGCGCAGGCAACGGATCTACTGCACGGTCGCGGCCGCGGCGACAGCGGTGTTCCTGGTGGCGGGGCCGTCGGCCGGTGCCGTCGGCCGGCTCGCCGATCAGCAGCTCAACTGGGGCGGAATCGCGGTCTGGGCGGCGTTCGGCATTCCCCAGTTGGGGACGGCTCTGCTGATGTTTCGCCTGTGCCGGCACGAACTCGTCAGTGCGCGAACGCGGCCGTCGACGAAAGTCCTCTGCCTCTTCATACTTTTCGCGCTGGTGCCGTTCGGTGCCGATTTGGTGCTCGGTGCGGGCGAGATAGCGCTGGGCTGGGATGTGCCGTATCCCCATATCGTTCGAGTAGAGATCATCTTCGTCTGTACCGCCGTGCTCACCTCGACACTCGCGGGGACCCGGATGATCGATTCCCTGCTCGCATACGCCGAATGGGATCGAGACGGGCGCATCTGCCGTCGGCTGCGGCCGCTGTGGCGAGACGTCACCGCGGCTGTGCCGGAAATCGTGCTGGCTCCGGACCCGGCCGACGGCTCCGATGGCACCGCCCGGCTCCTTCGCACCATGGTCGAGATACGCGATGCGCTGCTGCATCTTTCGCCCTACCTACCGCCCGTCGAAACCGCTGACGAGGGGTCGCCGTCGGATTGTGCGATGAGCGGCTACGCACTCCGGCTCGCGATGGCGGTCCGTTCGCGGCAGTTGGGTTTCGCACCGCTGAATACCGGTCCCGTGCCGCAGGTCCTACTCGCCGCTCAGGATTTCGACACCGAACTCCGTCAGGCGTTGACCCTGGCACGCGTATGGCCCGCCGCGCGTGCAGCGGTGGACGGTATGGCGTCCGGCGCGCAAAATTCAGTCGTCGGTACTGCGGGCACTCGCCGTTTCTGATATCCCCAAACCGTTCCGGCGGACCTCCTGATTTCGCTCTGTACTGTTGATCTCATGCGCACCGGGCGAGTTGTCGCGTTGGCTCTGTTCGTCATTGCCGTGTTGGTCGCGGGGTGTTCGCGGTCGGATTCGAACCCACCGGAACCGACTACGGGCGACTGGCGTGGGGCGATCGAGATACCCGGGCAGCCGGTCGAGGTCGGGGTGACGTTCACCGACAAGGGCACGGCCACCATCGACATCCCGAAGCAGGGCATGTCGGCGGTCGAGTTGAAGGAGGTGCGCTCCGATCGCAACGGGGTGTCCTGGGCGATCCCCGACGTGCCCGGCGAGCCGAAGTTCCAGGGCATCTACGACAAGGGCGCCGACCGGATCAACGGCGACTTCGTCCAGGGCGGACAGACTTTCAAGCTGTCGTTGCAGCGCGGCAAGATCGCCCCGCTGGCCCGGCCGCAGACCCCGCAGCCGCCGTTCCCGTACAAGTCCGAGGACGTCACCTACCGCAACGGCGATATCACCATCGCGGGCACGCTGACCAAGCCGGAAGGCAACGGCAAGTTCCCCGCCGTCCTCATGATCACCGGCAGCGGCCCGCAGAACCGTGACGAAGAACTGTTCGGGCACAAGCCTTTCCTGGTGATCGCGGACAGCCTGACCAAGGCGGGCTACGCGGTGCTGCGCACCGATGACCGTGGCGTCGGCGGCACGAGCGGCAAACTGGACGACGCGAACTACACCGATCTCGCTGACGACGCCGCGGCGGGCGTCGCCTTCCTGCGCGGCCGTCCGGACATCGACCCGGCGCGGGTCGGCCTGTTCGGGCACAGCGAGGGCGGCTATCTCGCCCCGCTGGTCGCCGCCCGTCCGGACAGCGGCGTCGCCTTCGTCATCGCGATGGCCGGACCCGCCGTGAGCGGCGCGGACGTGCTGATCGAGCAGACCAAGCTGATCGGCACCGCGAACGGCACGCCCGCCGACGAGCTGGACAAGTCGGTGCGCCAGACCACGGAGATCTCGGCGCTGCTGAAGGCCGGTGACATCGCGGGCGCGAAGGCGTTGGCGCGCAAGCAGAACGCCGAGTCCCCGCCCGACCAGCGGGCGACCGACGAGCAGATCGACGCCAGCATGACCACGTACTTCGCGGCTTTGATCGCCTACGACCCGGCCCCGGCGCTGCAGGCGCTGCGCATGCCGGTGCTGGCGTTCTACGGCGGCAAGGATCTCCAGGTACCGCCCGCACAGAGCGAAGGGCCGATGCGCGCGAACCTCGCCAATGACCCGGACGCGACGGTCCACGTGTTCCCCGGCCTGAACCACCTGATGCAACCCACCCAGACCGGCAATCCCAAGGAATACGTCGACATCGAGACCAGCGTCGCACCCGAGGTGCTCACCTACGTCACGGCCTGGTTGACCCAGCGCATCCCGCCGAAGTAGGCGGGGTGTGAGCCCGTGCGATCGGGTTCGAGGGTTTACATAGACTGTCTGCCATGAGTGAGCGCAGCGAGCGAAAAATGGGCACAGCCACCGGTGCGGTCATGCCGGAGCTGAGCGTCAGCGAGGCGCAGGCATGAGTGCACCCACAGTCGACTTGATGGACTATTCGGATGTCATCGCCCGGTTCGAGCCGGTGCTTGGCATGGAGGTTCACGTCGAGCTGTCCACCGCGACCAAGATGTTCTGCGGTTGCCCGACCGAATTCGGTGCCGAGCCGAACACCCAGGTGTGCCCGGTGTGCCTCGGTCTGCCCGGCTCGCTGCCGGTGGTGAACGAGAAGGCCGTCGAATCGGCCATCCGCATCGGGCTCGCGCTGAACTGTTCGATCACGCCGTGGGGCCGGTTCGCGCGCAAGAACTACTTCTACCCCGACCAGCCGAAGAACTACCAGATCAGCCAGTACGACGAGCCGATCGCCACGAACGGTCACCTCGACGTGGTGCTCGATGACGGCAGCACGTTCCGGGTGGAGATCGAGCGTGCGCACATGGAGGAGGACACCGGCAAGTCGACCCATGTCGGCGGTGCCACGGGCCGCATCCACGGTGCCAGCCACTCGCTGCTCGACTACAACCGCGCGGGTGTGCCGCTGATCGAGATCGTCACCAAGCCGATCACCGGTGCGGGGGAGCGGGCGCCGGAGGTGGCGCGCGCCTATGTGACCGCGCTGCGTGAGGTGCTCAAATCGCTGGACGTGTCCGACGTCAAGATGGAGCAGGGTTCGCTGCGCTGCGACGCCAACGTCTCGCTGATGGCTGTCGGCGCAACGGAATTCGGTACCCGCACCGAGACCAAGAACGTCAACTCGCTCAAGAGTGTCGAGGTCGCGGTGCGCTTCGAGATGCGCAGGCAGGCCGCGGTGCTGGCCGGCGGCGGCAGCATCGTGCAGGAGACCAGGCATTTCCACGAGACCGACGGCACCACCTCGCCGGGCCGGGTCAAGGAGACCGCCGAGGACTACCGCTACTTCCCCGAACCGGATCTGGAACCCGTTGCGCCCGCGGCGGAATGGGTGGAACAGCTGCGCGGCACCATTCCGGAGTACCCCTGGTTGCGCCGGGCCCGGATCCAAGCCGACTGGGGCCTGTCGGACGAGGTGATGCGCGATCTCGTGAACGCGGGCGCGCTCGATCTGATCATCGCCACCGTCGACGCGGGCGCTCCGGCCAATGAGGCCCGCTCCTGGTGGGTCGCCTACCTGACCGAAAAGGCCAAGGAGCGTGAGGTTTCGCTGGAGGACCTGCCGATCACCCCGGCCCAGGTCGCCGCGGTGATCAATCTGGTCGAGGCGAAGACGGTGAACAACAAGGTGGCCAAGCAGGTCGTCGACTTCGTGCTGGCGGGCGAGGGCGATCCGGCGCAGATCGTCGAGGCCAAGGGCTTGGGCATGGTCAGCGACGACAGCGCGCTGCAGGCCGAGGTGGAGAAGGCGCTTGCCGCGAACCCCGATATCGCCGAGAAGATCCGCTCCGGCAAGGTGCAGGCCGCGGGCAAGATCGTCGGCGATGTCATGAAGGCCACCCGTGGTCAGGCCGATGCCGCGCGGGTGCGCGAACTCGTCATCGCCGCTTGCAGCTGAGTGACAACACGAATCAGGGGCCGACTCCGCGGAGTCGGCCCCTGATTCGTGTCTGCGGCTAGTCCGGGCCGCCGCCACCCGCCTGCGGCGGCGGAATGCGTACCACCCGATCGTCATTCGGCCCCGGTTGGCCGTCGGTCTTGTTCACCGTGCCGACCCAGATGGTGCCGTCGGGCCCGACCGCCGCGCCACCGAGCTGTCCGTACTTGTCCTGCGCGAGCATGGTGGGGGCGGCGGTGACGGCGTGCGTGTTCGGGTCGGCGGCCGCGATGGCCAGCGCCTTGCCCTTGGTCAGCGAGATCGCCACGCCATCGGTGGCGGCGGCGCAGCCCGCGACGCCGGGACGGTCGGGCCAGGTCCACGCGGTGGTGACGCTGCCGTCGCCGCCGAGCCGTTGCAGCCGGTCCTCGACGGCGGTGCGGTCGGTGATCCAGACGCTGTCCTTGCTGTCCCGGCAGATATCGCCCGCGATCCCGATGCCCGACAGGGCGACCTCGGCGTTGGCGCCGGGCGCGGGCGAGTTCACCCGCAGCAGCTTGCCCGCCAGCGAGGCCGGTGAACTGGCCGCGCCGGGATTGCCCGCGTCGCCGGTGAGCACCAGCATCTGGCCGGGCGTGGCGAACTCGATGGCGCCGTGATTTCCGCTCGGCCCCTTCGGGATTCCGGTCAGGATGTCCTTGGGCGGTCCGCCGCCCTCGGCGATCCGCACCACCCGGTTGTCGCTCGCCGTGGTGATGTAGGCGTAGATCAGCCCGTCCTCGTGGAAGGTGGGGGAGAGCACGATATCGCTCAGGCCGCCGTCGCTGGAACCGTCCACGTCCACCCGGGCGAATTCGGTGGTCGGCGTCTCGGGGGCGACCTTGAGGATGCGTCCGGTGCGGCGCTCGGCGACCAGTGCGCCGTCGCCGAGCGCGACCAGGCCGCCGGTGGTGTCCAGGCAGGTGGCCACCACGGCCGGATCCGGGTCGATGCACGGACCGCTGGGGCGGGTGGTCGAGGTGGGCGGCTGCGACGGCTTCTTCGGGTCGATGTTCGCGCCGTGCAGCGTCGGCTCGGGAGTGAACGGGCTCGACGCCGAATCATCGAACCGCGCGCATCCGGTCACCAGCGCGGACCCCACCGCCACGGTCACCGCGACGCGACCAATGCCAACCAACCTCATAGCTCAGACGTTACGGAAATCTTCTCGCCCGCGCCCCTCCGCCCCACCTTTGCGCCCGGGTATTTCGTACCGGGGCGCACCGCCCGGCAGCGGACGCGCGGCTGTTGCCCGTGACACAGCGTCTCGCGCGCCGTGTTCGGGGCCTGTTCCGGGGGAGCGCGGCTTAAGGTATTGGCCGTGACCGACAAGTCGAAAGACACTTCCGAATCCTCGGCGGCCCAGGGTGCGACGCCGTCCACGGCCGAGCAGTCGGCGGTGTCGTCCACCGGTCGGGGCGTCAGCAGCCCCTTCGATTCGCCGACCGAGCAGTTCCCGAAGCTGACCAAGGACGTGCCGCGCACGGACGACGAACTCGGCCTCGACCCCGGTCCCGATGTGCCGGCCGTCGGTGCGGACGGCCTGTCGGCGGACCCCCCGACCTACGCCTACGCGAGCATCCCGCCCGCCGCGAACCCGCCGGGCGACACCGCCCGATTGCGTCGCCGCAACCGCGAAACCCAGCGCGGCACCTTGGATTTCGGCTTGTTCCTGCTGCGCCTGGTGGTCGGCGGCACGTTCATCTATCACGGCCTGCAGAAGCTGACCGGCTGGTTCCACGGCCCCGGCCTGGACGGCACCCGCGACATGATGGCCAACGGCGGCTGGGATCACCCCACCCTGTCGGCCATCCTGGTCACGGTCGGCGAGCTCGGCGGCGGTGTGCTGCTCGTGCTCGGCCTGGCCACGCCGTTCGCCGCGGGCGCCCTGCTCGCCGTCATCCTCGACGCATGGGCCTGGAAGCAGGGCATGATCCCTGGCTTCCAGTACAAGGCCGGCGTACAGACCGGCGTCGAAATGGAGAGCATCCTCGTCGGCGCCACCGCCGTTCTCGTGCTCACCGGTCCGGGCCGGTGGGCGCTCGATCGCAACCGCGGCTGGGCCACCCGCCCGTTCGCTGGCTCCTTCGTGGTGCTCGTCTTGGCCATCGTCGCCGCCGTACTCGCCTACTGGTATCTGCACGGCGGCAACCCGCTGACCGGAATCGGTCCCTTCGACTGATCCCACCGCGAAACGACGATGGCGCCCTCCATGGAGGGCGCCATCGCTGTTCTCGAGGGCTTACGGCACGTAGCGGACCGCGCCTTTGTCGGCCGAGGTGGCGAGCGCGGCGTAGGCGCGCAGCGCCGTGGTGACCTGTCGGTCGCGGTTCACCGGCTGCCAAGGGCGTTCGGCGGCTTCCATTTTGGCGCGGCGCTCGGCCAGCACGGCGTCGTCCACCAGCACCTCGAGCGTCCGGGTGCTGACGTCGATGCGGATCTGGTCGCCGTTCTCGATCAGGCCGATGGTGCCGCCGCTGGCCGCCTCGGGGGAGATGTGGCCGATGGACAGGCCCGAGGTGCCGCCGGAGAAACGACCGTCGGTGATCAGCGCGCACTGCTTGCCCAGACCCGCGCCCTTGAGGAATGCGGTGGGGTGCAACATCTCCTGCATGCCGGGCCCGCCCGCGGGACCTTCGTAGCGGACGACGAGCACGTCACCCGGCTTGATCGTCTTGTCGAGGATCACCGAGACCGCCTCCTCCTGGGATTCCACGACGAGCGCGGGCCCCTGGAAGGTGAACAGTTCCTCATCGATGCCCGCGGTCTTGAGCACGGCGCCGTCGGGAGCGACGTTGCCGCGCAACACGACCAGGCCGCCCTCCTTCGTGTACGCGTGCTCGATATCGCGGATGCAGCCGCCCGCGGCATCGGTGTCGAGCGAGGACCAGCGATTCGCGGTGGAGAACGGTTCGGTCGTGCGCACACCGCCGGGTGCGGCATGGAACAGCTCGAGCGCCTCGTCGGAAGCCTTGCCGGAGCGGATGTCCCAGGTGTCGAGCCACTCGTCGAAGCTGGCCGAGTGCACCGTGCGCACGTCGGTTTCGAGCAGTCCGGCGCGGCGCAGTTCGCCGAGGATGGCGGGGATGCCACCGGCCCGGTGCACGTCTTCCATGTGGTAGTCGGAGTTGGGTGACACCTTGGACAGGGTCGGCACCCGGCGACTGGTCTCCTCGATGGTGTGCAGATCGAAGTCGATCTCACCTTCCTGCGCGGCGGCCAGCGTGTGCAGCACCGTGTTGGTGGAGCCGCCCATCGCGACATCGAGCGCCATCGCGTTGCGGAAAGCCTTGGCATCGGCCACGTTCCGCGGCAGCACCGACGCGTCGTCATCGCGGTACCAGCGGTTGGCGATATCGACGATCACGGTGCCCGCCCGCTCGAACAGCGCCCGGCGCGCTTCGTGGGTGGCCAGCGTGGAACCGTTGCCCGGCAACGCGAGTCCCAGCGCCTCGGTGAGGCAGTTCATCGAGTTCGCGGTGAACATGCCCGAGCACGACCCGCAGGTCGGACAGGCGGACCGTTCGACCTCGGACAAACCTTCTTCGGACACAGCCTGATTCGCGCTCGCGGAGATCGCGGTGATCAGGTCGGTCGGTGCCTGCGCGACGCCGCCGACCACAACGGCCTTGCCCGCCTCCATCGGCCCGCCGGAGACGAACACCGCCGGAATGTTCAGCCGCATAGCGGCATTCAGCATGCCCGGGGTGATCTTGTCGCAGTTGGAGATGCACACCAGTGCGTCGGCGGTGTGCGCGTTCGCCATGTATTCCACGGAGTCGGCGATGATTTCGCGCGAGGGCAGCGAGTAGAGCATGCCGCCGTGGCCCATCGCGATGCCGTCGTCGACGGCGATAGTGTGGAATTCGCGGGGCACACCGCCTGCGGCCCGTACCGCCTCGGCGACGATCTCGCCGACGTTCTTCAGGTGCACGTGGCCGGGCACGAACTGGGTGTAGGAGTTCGCGATGGCGATGATCGGCTTGCCGAAATCGGTGTCGGTCATGCCGGTGGCGCGCCAGAGCGCGCGGGCGCCTGCGGCATTGCGGCCGACGGTGGTGGTGCGTGAACGAAGCGGTGGCATAGAGGGTCCTCGGTCTGGTCGCGGGGGCTGCGGTGCGACGGGCGCGGAGCTTGGCTCCGCGGCCGTTTCACGGTACTCCCGCGTGGAGGTGGGCTTACCGCCGGTCGGGCGCGGCTCGTGGCCGTCGGCCTGGTCCGTGCCAGGTGGTGCGGTGTCGTGGGTCGCCGCGAGTGGTGGTCGTCGGCGCTGACGGTGTCGCCGGAGGTGCCGGCCCGTCGGGCTCGCGGGGTGCGCGCCGGGACGGATCCGCCCGACGCGGTGACCGCATCGCATAGCCGACAACATCGTAGCGCCGGCACTTTGTTCCGGCTCGCGCCTTATTGCGCGTTCTTGTCCCCGGGGGTGTTCTCGGCATCGGTGTTCGCGCTTTCGGCGCTCGCGGTGTCATCACTCGACTTGTCGGCCGATTCCGCGTCCGCCGAATTGTCGGCCGGCTCTTCCTTGGGCACCACATACGGATCGGGAATCCACCCGTGCGAGGCCGCCGCCAGATCCCGCACCCGGTCATAACTCACCGCGGGCAATTTCACCTCGGTGCCGTCCACCAGATCGGCGCGCACGTATCCACGCTTCGGGATACGCACCCCCTTCAGCTGAGACCAGTCCAGGTGCCGCGAGCCGAATACGGTGCGCAGATCGAGCCCGGCGTCGGACACCGTGGTCTGCGTCCGCTGTACCCAGACGGCCACCGCGACGGGGATCAGCAGCAGCGGCCACAGCCCGGCGGGCCAGCCGACGAACATGAAGAACATGCACATCAGAAGGATGAACACGCCTAGGAAGGCCAGGCGTGGGATGCGGATCACAGTGGCGGTCGAGGCGCTACCCGTATCCGATCCCTCGGTGGCGGTGTGGGACGATTTAGCCGGTGGCACGGACTGATGCGGTGATGACACACCACCATCCTCGCATCCTGGTGAAGGACCCAAGCAGCCGCACTATCCCACATAATGGGAGCTGTTTGACTCTTCGGCCAACGCACACATACCGTCATGCGCGTGAACCGAAACGAGTTGCTCGTAATCGGCCGGCGCGTCCAGCGTTGAGCCTGACTACCTGAGTCGAATACGTCAGCTCGCGTTGCGACGCGCCACCCTCGAACAGCCATGCGCTGTCGGGGGCTTTTTTGTGTTCGGACGAATTGTCCGACAGGGCGAGTCGCAAGACACCGCATGTCAGACACAAATCCGGGGTCAGAACGACAAGCAGTTAGGAACAAGACGGTGAGTGCACCTACCGCACGGCCCGGGCCCTCGGCCCGCAGGCCGGCGCCTGCGGCCCATCAGCCGGGCGCCGGCAGCTCGACGACGCAGGCCAACCGCCGCCAGGTCCCGCCCGAGCGGGTCACCGGCGCGCAGTCGGTCGTCCGTTCGCTCGAAGAGCTCGGCGTCGACACGGTATTCGGCATTCCCGGCGGCGCGATTCTCCCGGTCTACGATCCGCTGTTCGACTCGACCAAGGTCCGCCACGTGCTGGTCCGGCACGAGCAGGGCGCGGGTCACGCCGCGACCGGCTACGCGCAGGCCACCGGCAAGGTCGGGGTCTGCATGGCCACCTCCGGCCCGGGCGCCACCAACCTGGTCACCCCGATCGCCGACGCGCAGATGGACTCGGTGCCGATCGTCGCGATCACCGGGCAGGTCGGTCGCGGACTGATCGGCACGGACGCCTTCCAAGAGGCCGATATCTCCGGCATCACCATGCCGATCACCAAGCACAACTTCCTCATCACCGAGGGCGTGGACATCCCGCGCATCATCGCCGAGGCGTTCTACCTGGCCGCCAGCGGCCGGCCGGGCGCGGTGCTCGTCGACATCCCGAAGGACGTGCTGCAGATGCAGACGACCTTCAGCTGGCCGCCGGAGATGCGGCTGCCCGGCTACCGCCCGGTGACCAAGCCGCACGGCAAGCAGGTGCGCGAGGCCGCGCGGATGATCTTGGAAGCCAAGTCGCCCGTGCTCTACGTCGGCGGCGGCGTGATCAAGGCCGACGCCTCGCCGGAACTGCTGGAACTGGCCGAGCTGACCGGCATCCCCGTGGTCACCACGCTGATGGCGCGCGGCGCGTTCCCGGACAGCCACCAGCTCAACATGGGCATGCCCGGCATGCACGGCACGGTGGGAGCCGTTGCGGCACTGCAACGCTCGGATCTGCTGATCACCCTCGGCGCGCGCTTCGACGACCGGGTCACCGGTCAGCTCGACTCGTTCGCGCCGGACGCCCGGGTGATCCACGCCGATATCGACCCGGCCGAGATCGGCAAGAACCGGCATGCCGACGTCCCGATCGTGGGCGACTGCCGCGAGGTGATCATCGAGCTGATCGAGACGCTGAAGGCCGAGCCCACCGCCACGACACCGCTGCTAGACCTGGCCGAGTGGTGGAAGTACCTGGACGGCGTGCGCAAGAGCTACCCGCTCGGCTGGACCACGCCCAGCGACGGCTCGCTCTCGCCCGAATTCGTCATCGAGGCCCTGGGCCGCCTGGCCGGGCCCGACGCCGTCTACTGTGCCGGCGTCGGCCAGCACCAGATGTGGGCCGCGCAGTTCATCAAGTACGAAAAGCCGCGCACCTGGCTGAATTCCGGCGGTCTCGGCACCATGGGCTACGCCGTGCCCGCCGCCATGGGCGCCAAGATGGGCGCGCCCGAGAAAGAGGTGTGGGCGGTCGACGGCGACGGCTGCTTCCAGATGACCAACCAGGAGCTGGCCACCTGCGCCGTCGAGGGCGTGCCGATCAAGGTCGCGCTGATCAACAACGGCAACCTCGGCATGGTCCGGCAGTGGCAGACGCTGTTCTACGAGGAGCGCTACTCCAACACCGATCTCGGCACGCACACCCTGCGCATCCCCGACTTCGTGAAGCTCGCCGAAGCCCTTGGCTGCCACGGCATCCGGGTCGAGCGCGAGGAGGAGGTGGAGGCCGCGATCCGCGAGGCGCAGGCGATCAACGACCGCCCCGTGGTGATCGACTTCATCGTCGGCAAGGACGCCCAGGTGTGGCCGATGGTCGCCGCGGGCACCAGCAACGACGAGATCATGGCCGCCCGCGGCATCCGCCCGCTGTTCGACGAGGACGAGCAGGCCGCCGAGCCCGCCGTCATCCACGAGGCGATGTCGCACGAGAAGAACAAGGGGAGTGAGCAGTGAGCACGACACACACTTTGAGTGTGCTGGTCGAGGACAAGCCGGGCGTGCTGGCTCGGGTTGCGGCACTGTTCTCGCGCCGCGGGTTCAATATCGAGTCGCTGGCCGTCGGCGGCACCGAGCTGCCGGAGATCTCCCGGATGACCATCGTCGTCACCGTCGAGGACCTGCCGCTCGAGCAGGTCACCAAGCAGCTCAACAAGCTGGTGAACGTCATCAAGATCGTCGAGCAGGACTCCGACACCTCGGTGGCCCGCGAGCTGATCCTGGTGAAGGTGCGCGCGGATGCCAGCGTGCGGACCCAGGTGATCGAGGCGGTTACGCTCTTCCGGGCGAAAGTGATCGACGTCTCCCCGGACGCGCTCACCGTCGAGGCGACCGGCACCCGGTCCAAGCTCGACGCGCTGCTGCGCATGCTGGAGCCGTACGGCATCCGGGAGATCGTGCAGTCCGGTGTGGTCGCCGTCGGCCGTGGGCCGAAGTCGATCACGGCGACGCGCTAGCGCTCGCAAATCTCAGACCTATACAGAAAAATCCAGAAGGGAACCAACCAGTGGCAGTCGAGATGTTCTACGACGACGACGCCGACCTGTCGATCATCCAGGGCCGCAAGGTCGCTGTCATCGGCTACGGCAGCCAGGGCCACGCGCACTCGCTGAGCCTGCGCGACTCCGGTGTCGAGGTCCGCGTCGGCCTCGCGGAGGGTTCGAAGTCGCGGCCCAAGGCCGAGGAGGCGGGCCTGACCGTCGGTACGCCGGCCGAGGTTTCGGCGTGGGCCGACGTGATCATGGTGCTGGCCCCCGACACCGCTCAGGCGTCGATCTTCACCAACGACATCGAGCCCAACCTGAAGGACGGCGACGCGCTGTTCTTCGGCCACGGCCTCAACATCCACTTCGGCCTGATCAAGGCGCCGGAGTTCATCACCGTCGCGATGGTCGCGCCGAAGGGCCCGGGCCACCTGGTGCGTCGTCAGTTCGTCGACGGCAAGGGCGTGCCCGCGCTGATCGCGGTCGACCAGGATCCGAAGGGTGAGGGTCAGGCGCTGGCCCTGTCCTACGCGAAGGCGATCGGTGGCGCGCGCGCCGGCGTCATCAAGACCACCTTCAAGGAAGAGACCGAGACCGACCTGTTCGGCGAGCAGGCCGTGCTGTGCGGCGGCACCGAGGAACTGGTCAAGACAGGTTTCGAGGTCATGGTCGAGGCCGGTTACGCGCCGGAGATGGCGTACTTCGAGGTGCTGCACGAGCTCAAGCTCATCGTCGACCTGATGTACGAGGGCGGTATCGCCCGGATGAACTACTCGGTCTCCGATACCGCCGAGTTCGGTGGCTACCTGTCGGGCCCGCGGGTCATCGACGCCGACACCAAGAAGCGGATGCAGGACATCCTCAAGGACATCCAGGACGGCACCTTCGTCAAGCGCCTCGTCGCGAACGTCGAGGGTGGCAACAAGGAGCTCGAGGGTCTGCGCAAGCAGAACGCCGAGCACCCGATCGAGGTCACCGGCGCCAAGCTGCGCGGCCTGATGAGCTGGGTCGACCGCCCGATCACCGAAACCGCGTAAGTTTCCGGCTGCGTGGCCCGGCACCCGAATGGTGCCGGGCCACTGTCGTTTCCGGGGACTAGCTGCTGCCGAACAGGCCGTGCGGGCGGTTCTGACGGAACTGCCAGAACGGATCGTCCTGCCTGCCGCGGTCGAACGGGCCGTTGTTGCAGCGCCAGTTCTCGAACGGGCCGAAGTCGCAGTTGTGGTTGTGGTGCGGCCGGTGCCGGACCTCGGTGACGCCCGGCACGGCGATGTTCGCGTCCGCCGAGGCCGGAATGGCCATGGCGGTCAACGGAACCGCGACGATCGCACCGGCGACGGCGGCCCGGGCCAGCAGACGCCGCGACGGCGTGGACTTGGTGGTGGAGAACAACGTGGATCCTTTCACTCTGCGGCGAACTGTGCGTTCACCATCCCCCGGCTGCGGTCTGCCCACGTCGCACAGCGGTCGCTGACATGCGCGCCGCGAACAGGTCGGGATCAACTGTGTCGCCGCTACTTCGCGAGGCGCCCCCGGCATACCCGGCGCAGCACCGACTGCACGGTCTCACTCTCGCGCATCCGGCGCGCGACGTCACGGGTGTTGTCCCCATTCCGGAGAATTTCAGCCATTGGTATTAGGGGTTAACCCCCATACACGGATCGGCTGCGGGCCCAAGCGAACTCGGCAGCGTAGGGCCCAGTCAATTATGCCCGCCGGCTATTCCTTTGTCGCGCCGTCGCTTACCGAGACGTTCCGCGATCAGCGGCGCCCCGATGCCGTGCAGGATCACGCTGCCGACGACCACCACCAGGGTCACGCCGATCACGAGGAACGCGTCGTCATCGTTGCGCAAACCGTTGAAGGCCAGCAGCGCGAACACGATCGACGCCACACCGCGCGGCCCGAGCAGGCCGATCATGAGCCGCTCCCGCCTGGTGAACGGTGAACCGAGCAACGAGAGCGCGACCGGCACCAGGCGGACCAGCGTCAACGCAAGCAGGCCGTACACGATGACCTGCCAGCTGAGCCAGGACAGCGTCGCCGCCGCCACATTGCCGACGATGAACCACATTGCCAGGCCGGAGAACTCGGCGACGTCCTCGGTCGATTGCAGTGGCTCGCCGGGGAGTTCGTGCCGGGTCGTGCTGTAGGCGATGCCCGCCAGGAAGGCCGCCACGAATCCGTTGCCGTCGAGCCAGACCGCGACGCTGTAGGTGAGCACGGGGATCGCGATCGTCCCGATGCGCACGGCGCGCGCGTCCGTCCAGCGTTTGCGGGCGGCGAACGTCATGCAATATCCGGCCAGCGCCCCGATGGACAGTCCGATGAGGATCGACTTCACCACCGCGGGCACCGCGTGACCGAGGGCGTTCAGCGCCTGGTCGGAGTCCGCGCTGGCCTCCGCCGCCGCCAGCGCGAACAGGAAGATCGGGGCGACGAGTCCGTCGTTGAATCCGCTCTCCACGTTGAGCGCGTGCCGAACCCGTTCCGGCACCCGCAGATCCCGCACGATCGCCTGCGCGGGCACCAGGTCGATGGGGATCACGATGCACGCGATCAACAGCAGCACGGTCCACGAAACACCGGGCAGCAGTACGAATCCGAGCAGATACGCGGCACCGAGGCTCAGCGGGAAGGCGAGGAAGAGCAATCGGAATATCCCGGTGTGCCGCCGCCCGGACAGACCGTCGCGCACCTCGGTCGCATCGGTGAAAAGAAACAGCGCCAAGATGAATTCGACGATCCGCTGCGCCGTGTCGGTGTTGATCGCCGCGGTCAGCCAGTGGTCGCTGCTCCAGCTGACCACCGCACCGACCACCACCATCGCCAGCGGTGCGGTCACCTTCCAGCGCGCCATCGTCCGGGACAGGCACGACCAGATCAGGATGACCGTCATCGTCGCGGCGATCGCAATGAACATGAGTCTCCCGATTCCGGCCCATGAGCGGGTGCCGACCGCTGCGCAGTCGCCTGCCCGTTGACAGCAAACGACGAGCTTACTCGGGGCGGGGCGGTTCCCCGTGGTCCAACTCGGGTATTCATGATCAACGGCACATGACGGGGCGTCTGGCCCGCCCGCCGTCTGGCTCAGCCGACGTTGCGTGACTCCCCGTCCGGGTTGGCGGGGTCGAGGTGCCAGCTCTTGATCCGGCGGGGGTGGATGCGGATGATGTCGTTCGAGAACCAGTCCGGCGCGACCGGCGGCACGTCCACCATCAGTGTTTCCACCACGCCGCGGATCTCGATGCCGCGACCCCAGCCGGGTTTGACGGCGCCCGGCTCGTCCGGCGTCATGTCGTCGATCAGCAGGCTGACCCGCGGGTTCCCGAGAATGTTCTTGTAGCGTTGCGTCGCAACATGATTCGGCCCACCGATATCGATGGTGTCGTCCGCGTTGAGCCGGAACCCCAAAGCGGTGAGCTGCGGTGCGCCCTTGGCGGAGACGGTGGCGAGGCGGGCAAGCTGCTGACTCGCGAGATAGGCGCGTTCGATGTCGGTGAAGATCATGCGTCGACCGTAGAACCTCGAGTGCGGTTCAGTTCAAGTCACATACCGAAGCCCTGGAAGCCGGGCGTTCTAGACTGGCTACCGATGAGTAAGTTCTTTGACTCCGTCGACGCGGTCACGCAGCGGCTCACCGAGGCCGGGTACATCCCGTCCCTCGATATCGCCACCGCGGTCTTCCTCGCCGGACACCTCGGCAAGCCCCTCCTGATCGAGGGGCCGGCCGGCGTCGGCAAAACCGAGCTCGCCAAGGCCGTCGCCGCCGCGGCGGCCGCCGACCTCATCCGGCTGCAATGCTACGAAGGCATCGACGAGGCCCGCGCCCTCTACGAGTGGAACCACGCCAAACAGCTGCTGCGCATCACATCCGAACGCGCGGACTGGGACAACACCCGCGACCACGTCTTCACCGACGAATTCCTGCTCGCCCGCCCGCTGCTCGCCGCCATCCGCAACCCCGACCCCACCGTGCTGCTCATCGACGAACTCGACAAAGCCGACGTGGAACTCGAAGGGCTGCTGCTCGAGGTCCTCGGCGACTATCAGGTCAGCATCCCCGAACTCGGCACCATCACCGCCGTCCGTGCGCCGTTCGTCCTCGTCACCTCCAACGCCAACCGCGACCTCTCCGACGCCCTGAAACGCCGCTGCCTGTACCTCCACATCGACTACCCCACAGCCGAATTGGAGCGAGCCATCGTCCGGATGAAGGTGCCGGAGCTCGACGAAGCGCTCGGCGAACCCCTGGTGCGGGTCGTCGGCGCGCTACGCGAACTGTCGCTGCGCAAGCCGCCGTCGGTCGCCGAAACCGTCGACTGGGCAAGGACTCTCGTCGCGCTGGGCGCTCGCGCCGTCACCGGCAACGTGATCCGCTCGACGCTTGGGGTGCTGCTGAAATATCAAGCGGACCACCGGATTGCGAGCGAGAAGCTGGGGTTGGGGGAGTCGGACGAAGGTGCGTCGAGATGACGGTCCGCGGTGCACGTCAGTTGCGGGAGGATGGGCGGGTGCACTCCAGCATGAGTGCCGTCCGTCGCGAAAGCGGTCACGCCGCAGCGGCGATGCGTCACGCCGGTCGTGGTGCCGTAACCACTACCGGCCGAGGCGTGCGCCTGGTCGCGCATGGACCGGATGTGTGCACGTTCGGGTGTTCGGGTGGGCTTTGTTGCCGGAGAAGTGGGGGCGGTGCAACCGCCTTCCGCGGTGCCGGCGAAGCCCGCAGGAGCGAGCCCGTCCGCAGGATAGCGGCATGACCTCTTCCGCGCGGCGAGCCGACACCGCACCGCAACCGCCCGAGACGATGACGGACCGTTTGGTCGAGTTCGTGGGGTTGTTGCGGGATCACGGCATCACGGCCGGTCCCAGCGAAACCCTCGACGCCGCAGCGGCAATGGTCGCGCTCGGTTTGTCCGACCGCAACCGGCTGCGTTCCGGGATGGCGGCGTGCCTGCTGCGCCGCAACGGCCAGCGCGCCGTCTTCGACCAGCTCTTCGATCTCTATTTCCTGACCACCGAGCAGCCGCAGGCGTCGATGCCCGCCACCCCGGAATCCATTGCCTCGCTGCGGGATCGCCTGGTGGCTGCGCTGGCTGACGACGATCCCCAAGCGACCGCCGAACTCGCCCGCCAGGCGCTGACCGAACTCGGCACCTATGGGGGAGCGGGCTCCGGACAATCCAGCACACCCGTCACCACCGCGTCCGGCGCCGGCTGGTCCTCCTACCTGACCATGAAATCCCTTCGCCCCGAAGAGCTTGTGGACCGTGTCGCCGCCGAGATGGGCGGCTCGTCGCCCCTCGACAGCACCGTCCACACCATCGAAGCCAACCGCCGCCTCAACAGATTCCGCACCGCCGTCCAATCCGAGGCCCGCCTGCGCTCCGCCCAACTCCGCGGCACCGAATACATCGCCCGCCGCGGCGTCGACACCAGCTCCGACCAAATCGATTTCCTCGGCGCCCGCGAACAGGACCTCGCCGAAATGCGCCGCCTCGTAAACCCTTTGGCCCGCAAACTGGCCACCCGCCTGGCCGCCCGCCGCCGCAAATCCGTCCGCGGCCACATCGACATGCGCCGCACCCTGCGCCGCTCCATGGCCACCGGCGGCGTCCCCATCGACCCCGTCCTGCGCGCCCGCAAACACGGCCGCCCCGACCTCGTAGTCCTCGCCGACCTCTCCGGCTCCGTCACCGGCTTCTCCGAGTTCACCCTCCAACTCGTCCAAGCCCTGCAAGACCAATTCACCAAGGTCCGCAGCTTCGGCTTCATCGACACCTGCGACGAAATCACCCCCCACTTCACCCCCGGCGACCCACCCACCACCGGCCTCGCCGCCCGAATCATCCGCGAAGCCAACGTAACTCGCTACGGCAGCTCCAACTACGGCGAAGCCCTCCAAGGGTTTGTGGATCAGTACCTCGAAGCCCTAGGCCCCCGCACCTCCCTGCTCATCCTCGGCGACGCCCGCACCAACCGCACCAACCCCAACCTCGAAGCACTCCAGGTGATGTGCGACCGAGCAAAACACGCCTACTGGCTGAACCCAGAACCCTCCCGCTCCTGGTCCACGGGCGACTCCGCCGCTGAGGTGTACGCCGAGCACGTGACGATGCACGAGTGCCGGAACGTCAAACAGTTAGCCGAGGTCATCGGACGTCTCTTGCCCGCATGACCTCGGCTTCAGGCGTTGAGTTGAAGGTGAACGAGCGGATCAGCCCAGCGTTGCCGCATCGTCGGTACCCAACAGGTCGAACTGCTCCTGGGTAGGGCTGACGGGCGTAGGTGTCTTCTTCGTGCCGCGTTTAGTACTTTGCTGGTCGCGCTTCTTGGCTGCTTTCAGTACTTCGAGGATCGACTTGCCTACGGCTTTTGCTACGGGCGGCGGGAACGCATTTCCCACTTGGCGGTACTGCGCTGTCTTTCCGCCTGAGAATTCCCACTCATCCGGAAAGCCTTGAATGATAGCGGCCTGTTTTACGGTGAGCATGGGACCGTCCGGACCGAAAAGGTCTCGGTCCTCGCTCCGCTTCTCCGCGCAGGTCTTGATGTCGTTGGCGACGCCCATGCCTGAGATGCCCAGTTGCTTCCAGGCGGTTTTTGCGCGGCTTGGCCCGAGATCTGCGCCGCCGTGCTTCTTGGATCCGCCGACCAGGGTGGGCGCGATGCCCCCTCCCTTACCCTTGAGCTCAGCGTCGCGATCGCCCGCCTTCTTGCGCCACTGTGCGTAGGCGGCGTGAGCTCGCTTCGAGTGCTCACTGTCGAAGTATGCTTCGAACCGTTCCAGCATGGAGGACTCGAGGCTCTCCAGGACACTGACCGGGTCTTCATGTGTGGCAGTGGGCCATACGTATTCGAGGTCTCCGAGCACCTCACGGCGAAACGCGACGAGGATTGCACGAGGGCGGAGCTGTGGTACACCGAAGTCGGCAGCTTCCAGGACTCCCCATTTGCAGACGACGTAGTCGAGTTGTTCCAACTCGTCCTGAATCAACTTGCGGTAGTCCGAAAATTTTGGATCCATGAGTCCGCGGACGTTCTCGATCATCACAGCCCGTGGTTGCAGGATCTCAACTAGCTCCAGCATCCGAGGGAAGAGGTCGCGCTCGTCGTGTTTACCGAGTTGTTTTCCCGCATGAGAGAACGGCGGGCACGGCACGCCGCCGGCCAGCAGATCCAGCCCCCGCTGACGCAGTAGCCCGGAGCTCTTTTTCATGAGAGTGGTGTCGAAGGGGTCGAACTCCTTGACATCGGCTTCGAGGATGTCGCAGTGCTTCCGCTCCCACGTCCACAACCGGTGGTCTTCGATGTTGAGTTCCAGAGTTTTGGCCGCATACTGATCGATCTCGACGAGTGCGAGATGGCGGAAGCCTGCCTGATGCAGGCCGACCGCCTGCCCGCCGGCGCCGGCGCAGATCTCGATCGAGGTGAACTCGGGCTCTTTCGACGCCTTGGTCGCGCCCTTCGATCCACTTCGAGTCATGTCCTCGTCCCGTCACGTCGAACGAGCAGGCTCATCACGCGATCCACCATCACTACGCCCCCAACGATCTGTTTGCTTGCGCAACTCTCTATGGTGCGAAGGTCGGTCACGCTAGTGCCTTTCGGTATGGAGGCCTCGGTCGAGTGGTGGTGTGTGCGGGAGTATCTTTCAGTACTACACCCTCTTGCACCACACCCGCCTGCCCGGAACTGTGACAGATGTGACTGAGGAACGATCGGCCAGCGCCAGGACCAGAGCCCACGAGCGCGGCCTCTACCCTGCGCCGCTCAACGAGGGCCGTTCGCGCAACATGCGAGCCAACCGGCGAACAGGTACCAAGCCGGAGATCGCGTTGCGAAGCGCGTTGCATCGTCTCGGCTATCGGTATCGCAAGGACTTCAGGCTCGACCTCGGCTCGATGAAGGTCCGACCCGACATCGTCTTCACAGCCCGCAAGGTCGCGGTCTTTGTGGACGGCTGCTTCTGGCACGTCTGTCCGGAGCACGGTCGACAGCCGACGACCAACGAATGGTATTGGGCGCCAAAGCTTCGACGGAATATGGACCGTGATCGCGCCGCGGATGTTGCTCTGGCAGAGGCCGGCTGGAGGGTGGTCCGCCTTTGGGAGCATGAGACGCTGGAGGACAGCGTGACTGCAGTCACCAGCGTCTTGGAAGACGGACCCGAACATGTGAGCGATCATATGGGATCGGCGCGAAGATGATCAGCGGACGCTCCGGACACGCTAGATTTGCCAGCTGTGAGCGCCTCGTTCAGGACGGAGTTGCTGGGCTGGAAGCCGAGCAAGAAGAACAAGCTCGGCTGGAAGTGGGTTCCCAACTCCGCGGACGTCGACAACCCGACGAGCTTGCGGCTGGCGGCCCATGTGCTCGAGCAACTTGGTGCGCCGAACCCGAATTCGACAGATACAACGCCTGATGTGCCGCCGCCGAACCCGGGTGGCTTGCTCGAGACTATGGTGCTCGCCAACTTGGTCAGCGAGTTGCCGCTCCTGGATCCTGGGCGGAAATGGGACTTCGCTCGTGGACAGAGCATCGTCGGCTATGCGCAATACCAGCATCTAGCTGGTGTGGACGCTGCTATCGCCCACGATCCGAACCTCCGCGTGACACTTGGCACCGACTACCTGATCAAGCCCGACGTGCTGGTTGGACTGCTTGGAACTCCTACCAGCACAATGCATCCGTGGCTTCACGCTGCAATCGCATGCAAATGGACTATTCGCTCCGATCGGGTGCAGAACATCCGTCACGAAAACGGCAACATGATCAGGCACCGCCGCGGGCGATTGCCTCATCTCGTAGCCGTGACGGCAGAGCCGCTGCCGAGCCGGCTTGCCTCGATCGCGCGGGGGACCGGCGAGGTAGATGCGACATACCATATTGCATACGACGAGTTGTCGAATGCTGTTGCTGCGTATGGTAGTTCAGAGCAGCAGGGCGCGTGGGAGGAAGTAACCAAGCAGGGGAGATTGCTGGACTATCGAAACCTGGCCAAGGCATTGGTGGATTGGTAGCACAAATCACAGAGGGTCATGGCTATCCTTTTCCTGTGTCGAGGTGGCGCAGAAGCGCGCGTACATCTGCGGCGTCCATACCGGCACCGGTTGCGGGTTCCTCCTGCAGGTCAGCGAGCTGTTGGACGCCGGGGTCATCGAGGATTCTGCCCATGAACTCGAGTTTCTCGTCCAGCCGCAGCGCAACTATTTCATCCACTGTGTGGCGGGTAGCCAGAATTGTCACTCGCGTCTCGGTGCCAGGTGCCAGGCCCAGGCGGTGGATGCGATCCAAGCTCTGCAGGAACCGCCCGGCCATGAAATCACGGTCCACGTACACGGCATCATGGCAAACCTGATGGAGATTGATGCCCTCGCCTAGGGTGGCAGGATTGGACAGCAAAACATGACAATCTGGATCCTGGCGGAAACGGCGTAGCTGTTCGTCACGATCGACAGTACCGCCATAGACGACGGCCGGGTTGTAGCCTTCAAGCAATTTTTCGAGGGTCATAAGACTTCGAACGAATGTCGTCCACACCAGGGTTTTGCGACCATTGGAGGTATTGTCCGCAACGATCTGCAGTGTCTCCTGGTACTTCGGCGACAGCCCCAGGCTCGGAAGTTTCTGCAGAAGCTCGAAAAGTGAGTCTTCGGGGGAAGGTTCCAGCGGCGGAAGTTGATACTCGAGCGGTTCGTATTGGCTTGCTCCCTCCAGCAGCAGAGCAGGACTGATGGCCGCCATGAGCAGCCGAAGCATCGCCCGTCCCAGCGCTTCGATACTGCCGCGCGAGCCTTCCGCGCGAGCAGAAAAGTTGCCCTTCAGAGCCTCGTAGATCTCTGCGTGCACTGGAGGCATGCTGATATAGCGGATCTTTGGCTGGAACGGCGGCAGGCCGAGCTCGTCTTTGGTGGTGCGTGTGAACAGAGGGCGCAGAACTGTGCTCGCGTAGGCGAGATCTCCACCGCCGACAGCCTCGGTGACCACTCGTTTCCCATGCCCTGGCCATACGAACGACAGCAAGTTCTCGAGATCCCTTGCCCCATTGGGGGCTGGTGTACCGGTAAGGATCAGCCTCCTATTCGCCAACGGACCGAGAGCGAGGCATGCGGAACCATAAGTGCCGCTGGCGCCGAGCTTCATACGGTGGGCTTCGTCGAGCACCACCATCGACGGTCGTGACCGCAGCCAATCAGCCAGGTTGCCCAGTGAACGGTCGAGCCGTTCGTAGTTCACGATGCGGAGCTCCGCGAGCGGGTCGTCTACGTTTCCCACCACGCCGGTGCGTAGCGGTTCTTTGAAGCAAGTGGAGCTTTCGAACTCCCAGGACTCGTAGGCCGACTTCGGTCCAACGACCAAGAGCCGTTCGGCCTCCCCGCGCTCACGCATAGCCGCATAGACCGCGAGGGCGACGCGTGTCTTGCCGGCGCCGGGGACACTGAAGTTGGCGCCGTGGCGCAGTGACAGCAATCGAGCTATGTCGCGCTGTTGAAACGAGGTCAGGTCGGCAGTCCATTCGGTGCCGAGCAAGTCGATGACGTCAGTCGGCTGGACAGCAGCGGCAGGACCCCCTGTACGCCGGTCGTCAAGATTGTGCTCTACCGTCTCAGCGTCATCCAGCACGCCGTTGACAAGCTCGATGAGATCAGGAGCCCAGTCGACGTCAGGGTGAATCCAGGTTGCCAGCTCGTTCAGATTGACCAAAAAGTCATCGAGATCGACCTCCGCGGAGAGTGGACCGCGTTGTCCCCTTGTCGCGATTCGAGCTGTCAGCTGGGCAAAGTCGCTCTGAAAGGCAGGCACGGTTCGCAGCTCGACCCGTGTGCGCGTGACGTCGAAGCCTAGACGCAGTGAGGGTGCGCTATTGACATCACTCACGACTGCGGTCGCTTCATATCCAGCGCAGCGATCAGCCATGAGAGTCCCTCTCCAGGGAGGTCGATAGTGCGTTGTGCCTCAATTGCCACTTTGTCGAGGACTGCACGGAGCTGAACAAGAGCATCGTCGAATGCTCCCTCATCGAGACTAGCGCTGCCCCGAGATAGCACCAGGTCGGTTATAGATTGCTCCAGATCCTTGCAGGCTTCGACGATCCGGTCAGGCGCAGCAAGCTGTTTCTTCCTCAGCCGGGCGTCCCGGCCTGCAAAGTCGATGGCCTCGTCGAACGCATCGCGAACCGATTGGATGGTCTTCAGCGCAGCCGTATGCTCCGTTGAAGAAGCCGCGGTGCCCACGGACTCGATCGTCTTCGCCCGCAGGACGATGTCAGTGAATGCACGTGCCGCCGCCACCTCTGCTCCTGCTGCCTTAACTGATCGATTCAAGCCTGGGATCTGAACGGTAGAAGGAGTGGCAGTCTCGGCCGCTTTGAACTCCTCTGGCAATGTCCTATCAAGATACCGGCGATGGAAATCACCTCCGATGGTTCGGACGTCTGTTTTGGAAAACTCCAGCACGATCGCGGCAAGACGGGCTTCCTTGAGGAGGTCAGCCTTTTCCTTGCTCTTGCTGTATTCCTTCTCATAGGTTCGATATAGCTCAGCAAGTCTTTCTTGGGCGCGCTCGAAATCCATCAATCGTAGAGTTGCTCCCCTCGGGGTGGCGCTACGTTTGATCAGATCCTGTAGTTGCGCAAAAACCCAGATATCGCGTTCGCACGCCTTGACTGTGGTGTGGAACGCCTTGGCGATCGCCGAGAGCTCGCGATTAAGCTGAACTCTTTGCTCGTCTATTGCCAGCAGACGGTTGACATACGAGTAGTCGCGTCTCTTATCGGGCCGCAACTGGAGTGAAATCTCGACGTCGTTTATGTCGTCCCAGGTGCAGGACTCCGGCAGTACGCCGACCCGCATGCTGGTGGCACCGATATCGGCATCGGGATCACGAAGGGCTGCGCAGCGCGTATTGCCATTGACGAGTATGCCGTCGCGGGTGATCAGACCCGGCTCAATCTGCTTGTGTTGTTTGAGGCTGTCGATCAGGGCATCGAAGTCAGGGTCGCGGTGGTCAGGCTGCGCTGGGCGAATAGTCAGCAAGTGTCGCAGATAGTCTTGCCCTTCGGAACTCCACGGATCTGCAATGAGGGCAGCATCGCGATCTGAATCCAGACTTCGCTGCGCGCGAATCCGATGCGTGCCGGGGTTGTAATAGAGTACCTCTAGCGGCATGTCGATGACCTCGACGTGCCGCGGCCGACCGCGCCATTCAACAGTCAGGGTCTCTGCGACGCCGGCATTTTTGTGCTGCTCCTCCACCCGCTGGTCGACCAGCGAGCGCGTACTGGCAGCGTTCGGTGGGCTTCCGAAGTCGGTGAACATGTCTCAAATTCTCCTCAGTAGGAACGGTAGTGTGTCCGCGGCGTCGTGTTGTTATTGCAGAGCGGCACGGACCTTCTCCCGAGCGTCTGCCGGCAGGGTTCGGTAAGCCGCCCATAATTCTTCCGCATCACTGAAGTTGCGCGAGTCTTGCTCAACCCAGCTGGCGAGCATCTTCCGTTCGTAGAGGGGCAAACGGGTGACCCGTGTGAGGACATCATCGAGGTTCGCTGTCAAATCGCGTCCTCCGACGCGGCAACGGTTGCATTCGATCACCAGCTGCACGACAACTTCACCCGTAGGCATCCGCACCGGACGGCGAGCGACATCGAGCTGCGACGTGACGTAGGTTCCGGCGTACTGCTCGCCGGGACCGATTCCACATGAACGACATTTGTGCCCGTCGCGCATGAGCAGGGCGTGCCGCTCAGCGGCAGTAACGGTTGCGCCGGCCTTCCTCGTCGCCTTACCCGGCTCCCACACCGGGTCGCCTTGCTTTACGAACCGTTGCTCATGTGACCCGAGCGCGGGGTCCTCTCGGTTGGTGTCGATTCGCCAACCGAAGTCACGCAAGTCGCGCATGCGCCGATCGATCTGCGACGTTCCGGGAAACGCCTCACGAAGCTGTGACTTGGTGAACAGCTCGCCGACGCCGACGGACTGCACTAGCCAGAGCGCTACGCGTTTCATAGCACCGAGCTGAGGATCCTCCCATGACGGCACAGCCATATTGAAACCCACCTTCCACGGTCAAGGTACGAGCCGGACTCCTGCAAGTGCCCAACTGGTTGGGCGTGGATCGCTGGTGTCGGCTTCCTTAACTACTGAACAGCATCGGCCCGTGGATCGGGGGCGTGATCGTGTCCTGAAAGAAAGTGGGACACGTGAAGGTGGTGCGGATCGACATTACAGACTCGTGTCCCGAAAGTGTGGGTTCCGTGTCCCGACTCCGGCTGTCCCGAAACTCCACTGTCCTGGATATCAGGACAGTGGAGTCTACGGTTCGAAATCTGGGACAGGCGCAGACATTTCGGCATGAAAGTAGGTCAGGCGAAACCGGAGGAACCTATTGGAAAGGAACGTTCCACGAAGGAGAATGGCAAGGTTCGTACCAACGACTGGATGGAGGCGATCCGTTTGCCGCAGCTAGGGAAGTTTGCTGACCTCGACCGCAACAAGCTGTCACAGGAGTGGCTGGAGCTCGCCGAGGCGATACGCGATTTGATAGGCCTGACCGGCCTCTCCTGCAGAGCCATCGTGGACGCTGTCGCGGAGAGATTGAAGGAGTTGAAGAAGGAGCTGGGCGCTCGGGCGGACGAGGCCCGTGCGGACGAGGTGCGGGCGGAGCTGGCCGAGCTCAAGAGTAGGTACCTGTCCAAGTCGGTCTTGGCCGACCTGGCGAACGGCAAACGGAAGCGTCCGAAGGCGATACACCTTCGGGAACTGCACAGTCTTGCGCTGGTTAAGGCAGGTCCGGGCGCTGTCATCTCGTGGGACGATCTCGAGCGACTCCGGGAGCGTGCGGCCGCAAAGCCGGCTGAACGGACCATCTCCGCTGCCGCCATCACTCCGGTCGTTGCGCCGGTCCCCCACTCTGAGGGGGACCGGCGCAAATTCGTGACCCCCGACGTCGCGTGGCCGCCTGCCAAGGATCTCGCCGTGTACATCTCGGTCGGCAACTTCGAGCGGGCCAACGGTCTCATCCGTTATGTCGGCAGTGAAGCTTCGCCAGCGGAGACGGCGAACGCTGTCATTTCTTGCCGTGACCTGGGCATGGCTGAGGCGACCGAGGCCATCATCACCTACGCCGGAAACCGGTCGGAACGCGACGTGCTGCGCATCCTTCATTCACTTAAACAGCATGATCGACGAGCCGACGCTGACGCGCTTTTGGATAACGTGCTGGCGCGTGCAAGCTAACAGCGTCCTCTATGAACACGTCAGTGACGTCTCGATCGACGGCGTAAGACCTCATGGTTGTGGCGCCCGATTGGGAGCTATGGCGTACTTTGCTGCATGGTCGACACCCCTTGCGGCCAGTTATGACTGAAACTGTTGTCGCCGAAGCGTGATCGTGGTCATCGCGCACCCTGCAATCCGTTGCTCGATTGGGTGTTTCAGCCGGCTTCATCAGCTAGTCGGTCGTGCTACTCACGGAAGCAGTGATTGTCTGTCCATCGACGACTGCTCGATCCTGCGAATAGACCCTCCAGCAGACTCGACCGCTTTATCGATAGCAACTATTGAGCATCACGCTTTCTGGCCTTCGGGCCATGCGTTAGAAGCGCTGCCCCCACCCGGTCAGGGGCAGGGACAGCTTTGGAAACCCCGATCTACCTCCACATACGAACCAGAACGGAGCTCACATGCACAGCGTAACCAGGTCGGTCTGCGAGCCAGCTACCGCGTCGCTGGCAGCTGTCTGGCCATCCCCTTCGCCCCTGCGGGAGAAGCATGCGCTCAAGGTGGACCCGGGCATTGCCATGGCAACGCCGACGATCGAGATCGAAGCAAAATTGTCGGACGACGTGCCTGTAGCGGCGCTGTCCCTCTGTCTTGCAGTCGCGGTGGCCCTCATCGCAGGGCTACTGACCGTGATCCTGAGCCGGATCGATGCCGCATCGCCCGCGAAGGCTGCGTTGCGCGGAGGAACGGCTTTCGGATCAACGCTACTGATAGGTATCGCGGTGATAGCGCTGTTCTTCTAGTGCCGACACGTTAGCCACGAGGCCTTCCGGTGGCTAACGTGTCGGTTCATCCGTCACGGGTCCGGTCCGTCGCGTCCTCACGGCGACCTGGCGCAAACGCGGAGATGCTGAAACTCTGCATCACCAACCCTGTTTGAGGAGACGGCGCGATAGGAAGGAGGATGCTCAGCAGGCCTCCCGTCTAGTGATGCTCATCGACCTACTACGGTTCCTGCCCATAGGTGGAGCCGGCTGTAGCCATGCCTACAGCCGGCTTCGATATTTGAGATCAGCGACGAACTTCGGATACCTGCACCGGCCGTTCCTCCCGCCGCGACAGTTCGCAGGCCTCGGCCACATAAAACGCTTCCAGCGCATCCACTGGACTGCAAGGGTTTTCGAGCTTTCCTGTCGCCACCCCAACGAACGCAACCAGCTCGTCTGTATACGCCCGACGGAACCGCTCCATGAACCCTGGGTAGGCGGGGAAGGAGGAGGGGAGGTAGTCGGGTTCTACGGAGGTGAGGGGGGCTCGGTCGTCCAGGCCGACGATGGCGTTTCCTTTGGAGCCGAGGGCTTCTAGGCGGACGTCGTAGCCGGCTCCGTTGTAGCGGGTGAGGGAGACGGTGGCGAGGGTGTCGTTGTCGAGGTGCAGGACGATGGCGGCGGTGTCTACGTCGCCGGCGGCGGTGAAGAAGGGTTCGCCCTGGTTGGTGCCGGTGGCGTAGACGGAGACGATTTCGCGGCCGGTGACCCAGCGGATGATGTCGAAATCGTGGACGCCGCAGTCGCGGAAGATGCCGCCGGAGCGGGGGATGTAGTCGGCGGGGGGAGGGGTGGGGTCGAGGGTGGTGGCGCGCAGGGTGTGCAGCCAGCCGAGGGAGCCGGCGGCGACTGCGTCGCGGGCGGCGCGGTAGCCGGCGTCGAAACGGCGTTGGAAGCCGATTTGCACTGGGACGGTCGAGGATTCGAGGTGGTTGAGGACGGCGAGGGTGCCTTCGATGTCGGCGGCGACCGGCTTTTCGCAGAAGACGGGGATGCCGGCGGCTACGGCGCGCAGGATGAGTTCGGGGTGGGAGTCGGTGGCGGTGGCGATGACGATGCCGTCGAGGTCGGCGGCGAACAGGGCGTCGAGGTCGGGAGCGAATTCGACACCGAGCTTGGTGGCGGTGGCGCGGGCACGGTCGGCGTCGGCGTCGGCTACGACGACGTTGGCGACATTCGGGAGATTCTTGAGGGTTTCGGCGTGCGCGGTGCCGATCCGGCCGGTGCCGGCGAGACCGAGGGTGACGGCTTGATGGGATGACATCGGCTCTCCTCCTGAGAACGTGCGGAACTGCCTTGTGGGCAGCGAGAATTCAGTTGCTGGGGGCGCCGGTCGTCGCGCGGACGACGAGCGAGGGCTGGAGGCGGCGACGGACCGGTTCGGTGCGGTCGTCGCGTAGCCGTTCGACGAGCGCTTCGACGGCGAGACGGCCCATTTGGATGCGCGGCTGATCGATGGTGGTGAGGGAGACGTGGCGCAGCGCGGCGAGTGAGGTGTTGTCGTAGCCGACGACGGAGACGTCGTCGGGCACGCGCAAACCGGCTTCCTCGAGTGCGGACATGGCGCCGACGGCGTTGAAGTCGTTGCCGCACACGAGCGCTGTCGGAAAGCTGTCGCGGGAGAACAGATTCAACAGTTTGCGGACCGCGGCGATACCGGCGGCATCGGTGTGTTCGCTGGGGATGACCATCGGCTCGAGGCCGTGCCGTTCCATCGCGGCACGGTAGCCCTTGCGTCGCGGCGCCGCGGTGAACGCGCCGCCGCCGTCTAGGTGCACGATCCGCCGATGTCCGAGGGAGACAAGGTGATCCACGGCCAGGGCGGCGCCGACCTCACCGTCGTCGTTGACGGTGTCGACGTCGGGAATAGCCGAACTGCGGGACACCAGAACCAGCGGAGCCTGTTGTGCCGCATCGCGAATGGCGGCGGCGGGCAGGATCGGCGAGAGCAGGATGATGCCGCCGGGGCGGAACGCGAGCAGGCTCTCCAGCGCGGTGCGTTCGCGGGCGGCGCTGCGCCGGCCGGTGTTGAGGATGAGTTCGAGGCCGGATTCCTGTGCGGCGGCGTCCATTCCCTCGACGACATCGGCGAAGAACGCGTTGCGCAGATCAGAAACCATGACGCCGACGATGTTCGAGGTCCGGCTGGCCAGTGACCGCGCCATGATGTGCGGTTGGTAGCCGAGATCTTTCGCGGCTTCCAGCACGGCACGGCGACGGTGCTCGCTCACCTTGGGGGAGTTGCGCATGACCAGCGACACAAGCGCCCGGGAGACGCCGGCGCGCTCGGCGACATCCTCCATGGTCGGCCGTGCCATGTCGCCTCCGTTCCCCGTTCGATGATGTGTGCAGTGTCGGACGTTACAAGGTTGGAGCGCGCTAATCAATAGAGCGCTCTAATCGGACTTTCCTTGCGAAGAGGTTTACCGTCATTTTCGCTGATCGACCACGTATTACCAGGTAGTAGCGATATTCTGGCCAACGGGCACCCTCTTGACACAATATGACCCACGTTACATAGTTGGAGCGCTCTAATTGGTTGGAGCGCTCCAACTCGACATCGAAGGTCGGAGAAGTCCTGATGACCGAACCGCTCTACCCGCTGCGCGTCGCGGCCGCACCAATCTCCTGGGGAGTCTGCGAGGTTCCCGGCTGGGGGCATGTGCTCGACGCGCGCACCGTCCTCGCGGAAATGGCCGCGCTCGGCCTGACCGCCACCGAACTCGGCCCGCCCGGATATCTACCCCGCGACCCGGACGAACTGCGGTCGCTGCTGGGGACCTTCGGTATCTCGTCGGTGGGCGGATTCCTGGCGTTGGTGCTGCACGAGGCGCCGGAGCGGGCGATCGAAGCGTCCCGGGAGTCGATCGCCCTGTTCGCCGCCACCGGCGCCGACGTGGTCGTGCTGGCCGCCGCCACCGGGCTCGGCGGGTACGACACCCGCCCGCAACTCGACGATGACGAATGGCGCACCCTGATCGGCTCCGCCGCCGCCATCCGCGATATCGCCACGGAGCACGGCCTGCGCACGGTGCTGCATCCGCATGTCGGTACCCACGTGGAGACCGAGGCGGAAGTCGAACGCTTCCTTGCCGATTCGGCGCTCGACCTGTGCCTGGACACCGGCCACCTGCTGATCGGCGGAACCGATCCGGTGCGGCTCGCGCAGCGTCATGCCGACCGGATCGGGCATGTTCACCTGAAGGACGTGCGCATCGCCGTTGCCGATGAAGTGCGCGGCGGGGCAATGGAATACAGCGAAGCTGTGCGGCAAGGTCTGTACGTTCCGCTCGGCGACGGTGACGTCGATATCGCCGCGCTGGTGCACAGCATGCAGGCCGCGGGCTACCGCGGCTGGTACGTCATGGAGCAGGACACCGCTCTGCAGCCCACCGACTCGGCGGAGTTGCCGAGCCGGCATACCGAACGCAGCCTGCGTCACCTCGCGGGCCTTGTGACGGCCGCACCGATCCAGTAGGGAAGTGATGACAACGATGTCTCATCGACTGCACCGCGGGTGGCAACGCTCGCGCCGCCTGGTGCCGTGGCTCGCCGCGGCCGCGGTCCTCGCCGCGTGTAGCGGGCCGGGCGCGGACGTGGTCGCACCGAGCCAAAGCCCGGTCGCCGCAGGTAAATTGAACTCGGTCGCGGTGGTCACGCACGGCAGCCCGGGTGACGCGTTCTGGAACGTGGTCAAGAACGGCGCGGAAGCCGCAGGCAAGGACCTCGGGGTCCGGGTCGAATACAACTCCTCGGGCGATCCGAGCCAACAGGCCAAGCTCATCGACAACGCGGTCGCCCAAGGGGTGGACGGGCTGGTCGTCTCGATGGCCAACCCCGACGCGCTGCGGCCCTCGATCGAAAAGGCGGTCGCCGCGGGCATTCCGCTGGTAACCATCAACTCCGGCGAGGCGGAGAGCGTCAGGTACGGCGCCATCGGCCATGTGGGACAGAGCGAGTCGCTGGCCGGGCAGTCGGCCGGCAAGCGACTGGCCGACGCGAAGAAGACCAAGATGCTCTGCGTGATCCACGAGGCGGGCAATATCGGCGCCAATCAACGCTGTGAGGGCGCGAGCAAAGCCTTCGGGAATGCGGCGACACTCCAGGTGGACATCAACAATCCGACCGACGCCCAGTCCCGCATCAAGGGCGCGCTGGAGGCGGACCACTCGATCGACGCGGTACTCACCCTGAACTCTCAGGTCGCCGCCCGCGCGGTGGACGCGGTGCAGGAGTCCCGCTCGGCGGCCACGGTCGCCACCTTCGATCTCAATACCGATGTGGTGGAGGCGATTCGCGGCGGCAAGCTGCTGTTCGCGGTCGACCAGCAGCAGTACGAGCAGGGCTACCTGCCGGTGGTGCTGTTGCAGGCCTACCGGACGAACCTGAACACCGTCGGTGGCGGCGCACCGGTGCAGACGGGTCCGGCCTTCGTCGACAAGAACAACGTCGATGCCGTCGCCGCGCTCGTGGCACAGGGCACGCGGTGAGGTCAGGAGTGAATGAGATGACTACTGCCACAAAAGCTACCGAGGCCGCACCGGCCGCCCAGGACGGACCGTCGCTGCTGCAACGGCTCGCCGTCCGCCCCGAGATCGGCGCCGCGCTCGGCGCCCTGCTCGTGTTCGTGTTCTTCTCGATCATCACCGACCGCTTCCTGAGTCCGCTCGGCGTCGCGACCTGGCTGGACGATTCGTCCACGCTCGGCATCATGGCGGTCGCGGTGGCGCTGTTGATGATCGGTGGCGAATTCGATCTGTCGGCCGGTGTGATGACCGCGTCGACCGCGTTGGTCACCGCCTTGCTCGCGGTGCACGCCGGCTGGAACGTCTGGTTCGCGCTGCTGGCCTCGCTGGTGCTGGCCCTGCTGGTCGGCGCGTTCAACGGCTGGCTCGTGATGCGCACCGGACTACCGAGTTTCATCGTCACCCTCGGCACTTTCCTTGCGCTGCAAGGCCTCAACCTCGGCGTGACCCGCCTGGTCACCGGAACCGTTCAGGTGTCGGGCATTCGGAGTGCCGAGGGCTACAACTCGGCCGGGTGGGTGTTCGCCTCGACGTTGAACATCGGCGACGCGCGGATCCAGGCCTCGGTCATCTGGTGGATCGTGCTGACCGCGATCGCCGCGATCGTGCTGGTGCGCACCAGGTTCGGCAACTGGATCTTCGCGGTCGGCGGTGCGCTGCCGAACGCGCGGGCGGTGGGCGTGCCCGCCGATCGGACGAAGATCATCCTCTTCATGACCACGGCCTTCGCCGGCTGGGTGGTCGGTTCGTGCGGCATCCTGCGCTTCGCCAGCGTGCAGGCGAATCAGGGCGTGGGGCTCGAACTGCACTACATCATCGCCGCGGTGGTCGGCGGCTGCCTGCTGACCGGTGGTTTCGGTTCGGCCGTCGGCGCCGCGATCGGCGCGCTGATCTTCGGCATGGCCCGCCAGGGCATCGTGTTCGCACGCTGGGACAGCGACTGGTTCATGCTGTTCCTGGGTGTGCTCTTGCTGGCGGCGGTGCTGGTCAACAACAGATTCCAGAAGCGAGCCGAGAGGGTACGCCGATGACTACAGCAGCGCGGGGCGATGCGACGGGCATCCCCCTCATCGAGGCGATCGGCCTCGGCAAGAGCTACGGCGGCGTGGTCGCGTTGCAGGACGTGTCGACCGTGGTGAACGCGGGTGAGGTCACCTGCATCCTGGGTGACAACGGCGCGGGCAAGTCGACGCTGATCAAAATCCTTGCGGGCGTGCACCAGCACGATCGCGGCGAGCTGCGGATCGAGGGCGAGCCGGTCCGGTTGTCCTCTCCGCGTGCGGCATTGGATCACGGCATCGCCACCGTCTATCAGGATCTGGCGGTGGTCCCGCTGATGAGCGTTTGGCGCAACTTCGTGCTCGGCTCGGAGCCCACCGTCGGCTACGGCCCGTTCCGGCTGCTGGATCGCGCCAAAGGACGCGCGATTGCCCGAAAAGGTCTGTCGGACATGGGTATCGAGTTGCGGGACATGGAGCAACCGGTCGGCACGCTGTCCGGCGGGCAACGGCAGTGCGTCGCGATCGCGCGGGCCGTGCACTACGGCGCCAAAGTTCTGATCCTCGACGAACCGACCGCCGCGCTCGGCGTAAAACAGGCAGGCGTGGTGCTGAAATACGTGGTGCAGGCGCGTGATCGGGGCCTGGGCGTAATCCTCATCACGCACAACCCGCACCACGCGTACCCGGTCGGTGATCGTTTCCTGCTGCTCAAACGCGGAGCCATGCTGGGCTCGTACGAGAAGTCGGAGATAGATGTCTCGGAACTCACCCGGCAGATGGCGGGTGGCGCCGAATTGGACGCGTTGCAACACGAATTGCAGCGGGTGGTGCCGTGACCGGCCCGGAGGTGCTGACGCTCGGCCGGGTCGGCGTCGACCTCTACCCGCAGCAGAGCGGTGTCGGCCTCGCCGAGGTCGAATCGTTCGCGAAATCGCTGGGCGGCACCGCGACCAACGTCGCGGTGGCCGCCGCCCGGCTCGGCCGGGACAGCGCGGTGCTGACCAAGGTCGGGCCGGACGGATTCGGGGACTATGTCCGAAAGGCGTTGGGCGAATTCGGTGTTCGCGCCGACTACGTGTCGACCGAGCCGGATCTGCTGACGCCGGTGGTGTTCTGCGAGCTGAATCCGCCCGCCGACCCGCCACTGCTGTTCTATCGTGCGCCCATCGCACCGGATCTCACGCTCACCGTGGACGAGGTGCCCTGGGACGTGGTGGATTCGGTGCCGCTGCTGTGGGTCACCGGCACGGGCGTCAGCGCGGAACCCGGCCGCGGCACGCAGCGCGCGGTGCTGGAGCGCCGCGCCCGCCGTGGGCACACGGTGCTCGATCTCGACTATCGGCCGATGTTCTGGCCGGATGTCGCGACCGCGCAGCGGGAGATCGGTTGGATGATCGATCACGTCAACGTAGTCGTCGGCAATCGCACCGAGGTCCAAGTCGCCGTGGGCACCGCCGATCCCGACGCGGCGGCGGACCGGCTGCTCGCGCGCGGGGTGCGGCTCGCGGTGATCAAACGGGGTGCCGAGGGCGTGCTCGTGGCGACCGAATACGAACGCTGGACGGTGCCGCCGTGCCGTGTCGAGGTGGTGTGCGGGCTGGGCGCGGGGGATGGATTCGGCGGTGCCCTGATCCACGGGCTGCTCTCGGACTGGGATCCACACCGCATCGCCACCTACGCCAATGCCGCGGGCGCACTGGTGGCCTCGCGCCTGGCCTGCGCGGACGCCATGCCGACGGACGCGGAAATCGAGGAACTGCTATGCCGCTGAACCAGCGGATGAACCCGGAATCGGAGGAACTACGGTGCATTTGACCGACGGACGCTGGCGTGAGCTGCTGCGCGTCCGCGCGACGGACCCGGCGGCGGTCGAACGGGCCTATGCGAAGCGGATGCGTCGCGCGAACCTGCTCGCGGACAAGCAGACCCTGTTCCTGGTCGCCGCCGATCACCCGGCCCGCGGCGCCCTCGGCGTCGGATCGGACCGCACCGCCATGGCCGACCGGCGCACGCTGCTGGAGCGCTTGCTGATCGCGCTCGCGCATCCGGATGTCGACGGCGTGCTCGGTTCCCCGGACATCGTCGAGGAACTGCTGCTGCTGGACGCGCTGGACGACAAGGTGGTGATCGGTTCGATGAACCGTGGCGGCCTGGCCGGTGCGGAGTGGGAGATCGACGACCGGTTCACCGGCTACGACGCGGACTCGCTGGCCCGGTTCCGCCTCGACGGCGGCAAAATGCTGCTGCGCCTGGTCGATTCGGACGCGGGCACGGTGCCGACGCTGCAGGCCTGCGCGCAGGCGGTCTCGGAACTGGCCGCGAACGGTTTGATGGCGATGGTCGAGCCGTTGCCCTACCACCGCAACGAGTCCGGGTCGCTGGTGATGAGCAAGGACGCGCCGTCGCTGTCCAGGGCGATCACGGTGGCCTCCGGGCTCGGCGTCACCTCCGCGTACACCTGGTTGAAGATCCCTGCCCCGCAGGATGTTTCGGTCCTCGACGCGACCACGCTCCCCGTCGTGGTGCTGGGCGGCGCTCCGTCGGGTGACCCCGCGGCCGACCTCGCCTTCTGGGATGGCGCGCTGGGCCACGACGTGGTCCGCGGTCTGGTGGTCGGTCGCACGCTGCTGTATCCGCCGGACGGGGACGTGGCCGCGGCGGTCGATCAGGCGGCGAAGATGCTGCGGGAGGCGCGATGAAGCTGCACCGACCGGCCGGAACCGTCGGCGCGGGCAACGATCCGGTCGTCCTCACGCCGGAGGACGCCGGTTGGCACTACACCGGACTGCGCGTGCTCACCTTGGCTCCCGGCCAGAACCGGATGCTGCGCACCGGCGAGTTCGAGGCCTTCGTGCTTCCGCTGTCCGGGTCGTGCACGGTGCAGGTCGACGACGTGACCTTCGAATTGACCGGCCGGGAATCGGTTTTCACCCGGGTGACGGATTTCGCGTACGTACCGCGTGACGCCGAAGTCACACTGCACGCCGAGCGCGCGCTCGAGGTCGCGCTGCCGATGGCCCGCTGCGCGAACCGGCTGACCCCGAAATACGGTCCCGCCGAGCAGGTGCCGGTCGATATCCGCGGTGCGGGCCGGGCCACCCGCCAGGTGACCAACTTCGGGGTGCCGGGGGTGTGGGAGCACGCCGACAAGCTGAACGCCTGTGAGTTGATCACCCCGGACGGCAACTGGTCGTCCTATCCGCCGCACAAGCACGACGAGGCGAGCGACTGCGAGGTCGTCAACGAGGAGATCTACTACTTCCGCATCGCCGGACGCGACGGCATCACCCCGTCCCGGACGGGTTTCGGCATGCACCGCACCTACACCGCCGACGGCCTGCTGGACGAGAACGTCGCGGTGCGTGACGGCGATGTATTCCTGGTCCCGCACGGCTATCACGGACCGTGCATCGCCGCGCCGGGCTACCCGATGTATTACCTCAACGTGCTCGCGGGTCCGGGGCCGCAGCGCTCGATGGCCTTCTGCGACGACCCGGCGCACAGCTGGGTACGCGGCAGCTGGGACGACGAACCGCTCGATCCGCGCTGCCCCGTCACCACTCACGAAGGACGGAACGGATGAAACTGACTGCGGCACAGGCCTTGGTCGCGTGGCTCGTCGCGCAGCGCTCGGAGACGCTGGACGGTCGCGAAGTCCCGCTGTTCCCGGCGGTTTTCGGCATCTTCGGGCACGGCAATGTGCTCGGCCTCGGTACCGCGCTGCACGAGCGGCGTGACGAGATCCCGGTCTGGCGCGGCAATACCGAACAGGGCATGGCGCTGGCCGCGGTCGGCTACGCGAAGGCGACGCACCGGCGCCAGGTCGGCGTCGCGACCTCTTCGATCGGCCCCGGGGCGTTGAACATGGTGACCGCGGCCGGCGTGGCGCATGCCAATCGTCTTCCCCTGCTGCTGCTTCCGGGCGACACCTTCACCACCCGCGCACCCGATCCGGTGCTCCAGCAGGTCGAACATTTCGGCGACGCGACCGCGACGGTCAACGACGCGTTCCGCGCGGTGAGCCGGTACTTCGATCGGATCACCCGGCCGGAGCAGTTGATTTCCACACTGCCGCAGGCAGTTCGGGTGCTCACCGACGCGGCCGACGCGGGCCCGGTGACGCTGGCCCTGCCGCAGGACGTGCAGGCCGAGACCTACGACTTCCCCGACGCGCTGTTCGCGCCGGTGGTGCACCGTCTCGTGCGCACTAGGGCCGATCGTCGCGCACTCGCCGATGCCGCCGCGGCACTGCGCGCGTCGACGCGACCGCTGCTGGTGCTCGGTGGCGGCGTCCGCTATTCGGGCGCGGGTCGTACCGCGCTGGAATTCGCCGAACGCCACGGCGTTCCGGTGGTGGAGACGACGGCGGGCCGCACGCTGGTTCCGCACGCGCATCCGCTCTACGCCGGTCCGCTCGGGGTCACCGGTTCCGCCTCCGCGAATGTCATGGCCGCGACGGCGGATCTGGTGCTCGCGGTCGGAACTCGGTTGCAGGACTTCACGACTGCGTCGTGGACCGTGTTCGCGCCGGACGTCCGCCTGGTCACGATCAACGCGGCGCGCTTCGACGCGGTCAAACACGGCGCACTCGCGGTGGTCGGCGACGCCGAAGCCACCCTCACCGAACTGGCCGAGCAGCTGACGCACTGGCGCGTCGACCCGCAGTGGACGTCTCGCGCGGCCCACCATCGCGACACCTGGGACGCGCATATCGACAAACTTCGCGCGCACACCCCCGGTACACCGAGCTATGCCCAGGTGGTGAGCGTTGTCAACGAGCTGAGCGGCCCGAGCGACTACGTCATGACGGCATCGGGCGGGATGCCCGGCGAGCTGGTCGGCGGCTGGCGGGCCACCGGCGCCACGCCGACGATGGACGTGGAATACGGGTTTTCGTGTATGGGCTATGAGCTCGCGGGTGCGTGGGGCGCCGCCATGGCACATACCGACGGTTTGGTCACCACGCTGCTCGGCGACGGCTCCTATCTCATGTTGAATTCCGAACTATTCTCCGCGGCTTTCGCCGGGCATCCGTTCGTCGCGGTCGTCTGCGACAACGACGGCTACGCGGTAATCGCCCGATTACAGGAAGGCCAGGGCGGCGCGCCATTCAACAACTTTTACGCCGATTGCCGTAGCGCCCACGCCGACCCGCCCCGGGTGGATTTCGCCGCGCACGCTCGGGCGCTGGGTTGTGCCGTGTATACCGCGACCGACCTGGCCGAATTCCGGGCCGCCTATGCCGAGGCCAGGACGGCCGCGGTCCGCGAATCCAAACCCGCGGTGCTGGTGGTCCGCACGCAGCCGTCGTCGTGGACCGAGGCGGGGGCGTGGTGGGAGGTCGGTGTGCCCGAACATCTTTCCGGTCGCGCGGCGCACGCCGAGGCCAAGCCGCGTCAGGTGCGATACCTCCGTTCCTGACCGGGATGTGCTGCGCGACACCAGGAAAAGTCGTAGGATGACTTATCGGCGTCCGCGGCAGCGGGTGTCGATGGCCATTGCGGCACAAGGCAACTGGATGTGCACCAAAGATCGGCGAGTACTCGTCGAAGAGGAGTAGGCCCGTGCGGATCGAGGCGATCGGAGCGGGAACATGACCCTCAACCGGGGCGACCACACCGCGTTGGCGCTCTGGGCCGCCGCTTGCGCCGAACACGTGTTACCGCTGTTCGAGCGCGCCCGCCCGGACGACGCACGGCCGCGCGCGGCGATCGAGGCGGCGCGCGGCTGGGTGCGCGGCGAGCTGACCATGCCCGAGGCGCGCCGGGCCGCGTTCGCGGCGCACGACGCGGCGCACGGGCTCGAAGGCGCGGGCGAATACGCGGCCCGTTCCGCCGGCCATGCCGCGGCGACCGCGCACGCCGCGGGCCATGTCGTGCACGCCGCCAACTATGCCGTCAAGGCCGCCCAGGCCGATTCGTCGGAGGACAGCGACGAACGCGCCTGGCAGGAATCGCAGGTACCCGCGCGGCTGTTTCGCGTCGTGTTCCCGGATCGGGGCCTGTCGGAGCATGGGAGGTGAGGGCCACACCCCACCGTGAGGGTTGGATTGCTCACAGTTGGTGGGGGTACGTGTGGAGAAATTCGTCGGATCATGGCATCGTTGATCTACGAGACCAGGACATTCCATTGTCAGAATCTGGCTCGTCTACAGAAAGTATGAAATGGCTCAGGGCATTGTGAAGTGGTTCAACAGCGAGAAGGGCTTCGGCTTCATCGCGCAAGACGGCGGAGGCCCCGACGTCTTCGTGCATTACTCGGCTGTTAGCGGCTCGGGTTTCCGGTCCCTCGACGAGGGGCAGCGCGTGGAGTTCGAAATCGGCCAGGGCCAGAAGGGCCCGCAGGCGCAGGACGTTCGCGTCCTCTGATCTCGCTCCCCAGCTTTTGAAAGGCCTCACACCGGCGCGGTGCGGGGCCTTTCACCGTTTCCGGGGGACCTGTGGTCAGGACTGGCGGGTGAACTCGACGTGGGTGACCGCGGGGGAGCGGACCACGGAACTCACCTGGTAACCCGGCAGCGTGCCGAGATCGTCGTAGAGTCGTTCGCCGCCGCCCAGCAGGATCGGCACCACCGGCAGGTGTAGTTCGTCGACCAGGCCTGCCCGCAGGAACTGACGTACCGTGGCGGCACCGCCGCCCAGCCGGACGTCCTTGCCGTCGGCGGCCGTAAAAGCTTGCTGGAGCACCTTTTCCGGCGTGTCGTTCACGAAGTGGAAGACCGTCCCGCCCGTCATCGGCAAGGACGGACGCGCGTGATGCGTCATGACGAAGGTGTCGTGGTGGTACGGCGGGTTGTCGCCCCACCAGCCCTGCCAGTCCTCGTTCTCCCACGGGCCACGGAACGGCCCGAACATGTTGCGGCCCATGATCGTTGCGCCGATTCCCGCATCGCCCGCGCGGATGAAGTCGTCGTCGATGCCGCTCTCGCCGCCCGCGCTGCCCGTCATCTCGCGGCCCGCCCGCGTCTGGAACACCCACTCGTGCAGGCGCTCGCCGCCTTCGCCCAGCGGATTCTCCCGGCTCTGGTTCGGCCCGGCGACGTAACCGTCCAATGAGATCGCCAGATTGTGCACACGAAGCTTCGGCATGATGCTGTCCTTTTCGCTACTGGTTGCAGTTCGCAACCGCTTGTGGGCAGCGTAGGGGTAACTGGTTGTATATTGCAAGCAGAAGTTTCGTATGGTTCCGCGGACAGGAGTGGTGGATGCGCGACGAGGGACGCTCAGGCTGCCCGATCAACGCGACGATCGAGGTCATCGGGGACCGGTGGACCTTGCTGGTGCTGCGTGACGTGATGTTCGGGAACCGGCGCTACTTCCGGGAACTGCTGGCTGGATCGGAGGAGGGGATCGCCTCGAACATCCTCTCGGACCGGCTCAAGCGATTGGTCGCCGCGGGCCTGCTCAGCCGCGAAGACAGCAGGCCCGGGCAGAAGGCGGAATACCGGCTGACCGAGGCGGCCGTGCAACTGGTGCCGATCATGGCGCAGCTCGGTTCCTGGGGGTTACGGCACCGCCCGACGACCAGGCGACTGCGGGTGCGCGCCGAACTGCTCGAACAGGGCGGCCCCGAACTCTGGGCGGACTTCATGGACGAACTGCGCGAATCCCACCTGGGCGTACCGCGCCCGGACCCGGACCGGCCGACCGCCACCGATCGGCTGGCCCAGGCGTACGCCGCCGTGCTCGCCGAGGCGTAACCCGCTAGCGTGTGGCTTCGCGGCGGAAGAACTCCGCCGTGCGAGCACGCGCGTGCGCCAGGTCCGGATCTCGCGTCTTCGGGAAAGCGTCTGCGGCCAGGTCGAATTCGGCTGCGATGAACGATGCGATCGGCACCGGCACTGTGCCGCTGCCCATTTCGCGGGTCCGCGACTTGAGTTCGGTCAACTCCGCCACCGCGGCGACCAGATCCGCGGGTAGCTCGCACTGGTCCATCAGGGTCGGCAGATGCATCGGCGCGACCGCCGCGTCCGGATGCTGACGCAGCCACCGCAGCGCCATGGCGGGGCGCAGCGAATAGAACACCTTCTTCAGTGATCTGTTGCGGTCGAACAACTCCCACTGCTTGCTACCCAGATGCAGGTAGTGCCGGGCCACCCGGCTGCGGTCGGCGACCTCGTCGGCCAAGGCACGGAGTTCGTCGCGGAACGCGGGGTCGCCGCGGTACACGATCGGCGACATCAGCCATTCGATGAGCACGGCGTTGCCCGCGACCAGCAGGCGCAGCGCCTTGGCGAGGTCCCAGCCGTTCACGTCGAGCAGCCCCGCCAGCGGTGTCTCGATGACGTCGCGGGTGCGCCATGGGGATAGGTAGGTGTCCAGGCTCGCCACGTAGACGAACCGGCAGTCATAGTCCGAGTCGGGTGACGGGAAACCCCAAGCACGACTGCCGCTTTCGATAGCCAGCCGCACCGAGACGCGATACTCGCGCGCCACCCGGTCCAACTCGTCGTCGATGGACCCGACCACGGTCGGGTCCATCGAGGCGGGAACGGCGCGCAGGGACATGGGCCGATGCTATGCGGCCGATGATCTACGCCGCACCTCGTTTTCGCTATCTCTGCTGCTCGGACCGGCCCGGTGTGGGGCTGACCGTAGCGATCGCCAGCGCGATGAACACCAGCACGCCGCCGAGCCACATCGCCGAGGTGACGCCGAACGCGTCCGCCATCCGGCCGCCGAGCAACGAGCCGAGCGCGATGGCGCCGTTGAAGACGCCGGCGTTCAACGAGGACGCGCCCTCGTTGGCGTCCGGTGCGGCGGCGAAGACCCAGTTCTGCGCGGTCACCGAGACCCCGCCGTAGGACAGGCCCCACACCACCATGAGCACCACCGCCAGGATCAGGGATCCGCCGAGGGCCGGCACCAGCAGCACGGTGGCGGCCAGCGGCACGCCGATGGTCAGCAGGGTCCGCCGCGGATTGCGGACGCCCGTGCTGCCCGCGCCGAAATTGCCGAGGACACCGGCTATTCCGTAGATCAGCAGCAGCGTGCCGATGGTGCTCGCGCCGATACCGGTCACCTTCTCCAGCAGCGGACGGATGTAGGTGTAGGCGGCGAAGTGCCCGGTCACCAGGAACGCGATGACCAGCAGGCCGGTGCTCATCTGCGGCCGCCGGGTCAGTCGCAGCGCGGCGCGCAGTGGAACGCCCTGTGTCGCGGACAGTTTCGGCAATACCGCCGCCACCGTGAGCAGCACCGCCAGCGCGAGGCCCGCGGTGACGACGAACGCCGTGCGCCAGCCTGCCAGCGCGCCGAGGTAGGTGCCGGTCGGGACGCCGATCACCGAAGCCACCGCGACACCACTGAACACCAGTGCGGTCGCGGTGCCGACCGAACGGGCGGGCACCAGGCGCGCGGCCATGCTCGCCGCGATCGCCCAGACACCGCCGATCGCGACGCCGACCAGCACCCGCGCGCCCATCATGACGCCGAAGCTGGGCGCCCAGGCCGAGCCGAGGTTGCCGAGCACCAGGACCGCGAGCAGCCCGCACAGCACGAGCTTGCGGTCGATCCGCCTGAGGGCCGCGGGCAGCAGGGGTGAGGCGGCCGCCGCGACGAAGCCGGTCGCGGTGAGCGAGAGTCCGGCCGCCCCTTCGCTGACCCGCAGGGTGTCGCTCATCGGGGTGAGCAGGCCGACCGGCAGCATCTCGGAGGTGACGACCGTGAACGTGGCTCCCGTCACGGCGCCGACGCCGAGCCAGCCGCGCCGCGTCGAACCACCCGCCCGCGGTGCTGGACTCGTGACTTCTTGGACCTGTGTCATGTCTCCAGACAACGGCTTCGGACCAGGTGGAAACAACGGCGAAGGTCTCATCGTTCTATGAGCTGGACTCATCGACGGTGGAGAGGAAGCCCATGACTGGCTTGGAAGTGCGCGAGCTGGAGGCCTTTCTCGTGTTGGCCGAGGAACTGCACTTCGGACGGGCGGGCGATCGCCTGTACGTCTCGCAGAGCCGGGTGAGTCAGCTGCTGCGGGCGCTGGAGCAGCGGGTCGGTGCGCGGCTGATCGAACGGACGAGCCGCAAGGTCGCGCTCACCCCGCTCGGCAAGGATTTCCTGGCCGAGTTGCAGCCCGCCTACGACGCGTTGCGGGCGACGGTGGACGGCGTCCGCGCGGCGGCCCGCGGCATGGAAGGGCTGCTGCGCATCGGCTTTCAGGGCTCGACGAGCGAGAACCTCGCGGCGGCGGTCGCGTTGTTCGGCAGCCGCTTCCCGTCCTGTGCCACCGAGGTGATCGAGATTCCGCTGGCCGACCCGTTCGGCCCGGTGCAGCGCGGCGAGGTCGATATCGCGGTGGTGCTGTTGCCCATGGGGGAGAGTGAACTCGTACTGGGACAGGTCTTTTCGGAGCAGCCGCAAATGCTGGCGATGCGACGGGACCATCCGATGGCAGGCCGGGGCAGCTTGTCCGCGGAGGATCTCGCCGAGTTCGCGCTGATCGGCGTGCGCGGACCCGCGCCGCGGTACTGGCGGCGGGCACAGGCGCTGGACGTGACCCCGGGCGGGCGACCGGTCGCCGCCGGACCCGAGGTCGGCACGCTGTGGGAGGGGATCGATGCGGTGGCCGCGGGGCACGGCGCGATGCTGCTGTGTCATCCGACCGCCGTGTTCCACGACCGGCCCGAGGTCGCCTTCGTGCCGGTGACCGGGCTGGCGCATTCCCGGCTCGGGCTGGTGTGGCACCGCAATCGCGAGACCGCGCGGGTGCGGGCGTTCTCGCGTGCGGTCGCCGCCGTCAGTTGATGAACCGGCGGGCCGCCGCGGACGTTATGTGACGCGTTATTCGACTGGGTGACTCGCCATCCCGAACTAGCCTGTCTGCGTTGTTCCGGTACCTCGGCTAGTCATTTGTTTCGGTTGCGTGCGCGCGTAATTCGGCAACCTACGCCACCGTAGTCGAGTTCTTTATCGAGGCCGGTCTCTCACTAGGCTGTCAGCGATTTCTCAGAGAGAATTTATATTTGCCCGGACGGGGACTGTGTCGGCCATCTTCTGTGGTCAAGACCCTGACGATCAGGGCATTCGCTTGGATTGGACGTCTGACCAGGTGTTCTTCGTGATGTGACTGTTACCTACGTCACTAAACGGTCGAATTCCGTAACCGCATTTGTTCGAAGCCCGATGTGCCCTGTGTCAGCCAGTACAACTGGATTGTCTTCCAACGAAGAGGTATTTCAATGATCCCCGTTATCATCGACACCGGTAGCGCTGCCCTCGGCGGTTTCCTGGACACCTTCGGTGCCGCTCTGCACGGAATCGTCAACACCCTGTGGACGGGATCCTTCGGCGGTCGCTGAATCAACGTGACGGCCGTTTGATCGGCCGGGTCTCGCGCCATTCGGGCGCGTTTCCGGAGAGGGCCCTGCACCCGAGTGGTGCGGGGCCCTCCTCGTCTCCGGGCTACCGCACCGGACCTACTGACGACGGCCGCCTACCAGGGGGTAGCAAGCGGCGAAACAGGGCACACTAAGCTGATCCGCGGTAATTGCCGACCCCTTTCCCCAGGAGTACTCCACAGTGAGCCAAGCAGGCCGTCCTGTTGTCCTGATCGCCGACAAGCTTGCCCAGTCGACCGTCGACGCGCTCGGTGACGGAGTCGAGGTTCGGTGGGTCGACGGCCCCGACCGTCCGGCTCTGCTCGCCGCGGTGCCCGAAGCCGACGCGCTACTCGTGCGCTCGGCGACCACGGTCGACGCCGAGGTCCTGGAGGCAGGCAAGAACCTGAAGATCGTCGCCCGGGCCGGCGTCGGCCTCGACAATGTCGATGTGCCCGCGGCCACCGAGCGCGGCGTCATGGTCGTCAACGCGCCGACCTCGAATATCCACACCGCCGCCGAGCACGCCGTCACGCTGCTGCTCGCCGCCGCGCGCCAGATTCCGGCCGCCGACGCCACGCTGCGTGAACACACCTGGCAGCGCAGCAAGTTCAACGGTGTCGAGATCTTCGACAAGACCGTCGGCGTGGTCGGCCTCGGCCGCATCGGCCAGCTGTTCGCCGCCCGCCTCGCGGCCTTCGAGACCAAGATCGTCGCGTACGACCCCTACGTGTCGCCGGCCCGCGCCGCGCAGCTCGGCATCGAGCTGCTGAGCCTGGACGAGCTGCTCGAGCGCGCCGACCTGATCTCCGTGCACCTGCCCAAGACGCCCGAGACCAAGGGCATCATCGGCAAGGAAGCCATCGCCAAGACCAAGCCGGGCGTCATCATCGTCAACGCCGCGCGCGGTGGTCTGGTCGACGAGCAGGCGCTCGCCGACGCCATCAAGTCCGGCCACGTGCGCGCCGCCGGCCTCGACGTGTTCGAGACCGAGCCGTGCACCGACAGCCCGCTGTTCGAGTTGCCGCAGGTCGTGGTGACCCCGCACCTCGGCGCGTCGACGGCCGAGGCGCAGGATCGGGCGGGTACCGACGTCGCGAAGTCCGTGCTGCTCGCGCTCGCCGGTGAATTCGTGCCGGGCGCGGTGAACGTCACCGGCGGCAGCGTCGGCGAGGACGTCGCACCGTGGCTGGACATCGTGCGCAAGCAGGGTGCGCTGCTCGGTGCCCTGTCCAACGAGCTCCCGGTGAGCGTCGAGGTCCAGGTGCGTGGCGAACTCGCCGCGCAAGACGTTGCGGTGCTGGAGCTTTCGGCGCTGCGCGGCATCTTCTCCGCGCTCGTCGAAGACCAGGTCACCTTCGTCAACGCGCCCGCGCTGGCCAAGGATCGCGGCATCACCGCGACCGTGAACACGATCTCGGAGAGCCCGAGCCACCGCAGCCTGGTCGACCTGCGCGCCGTGTTCGGCGACGGCCGCACCCTCAATGTGGCGGGCACGCTCACCGAGCCGTCGCAGGTGCAGAAGATCGTCAACATCAACGGCCGCAACTACGACATGCGCGCCGAAGGCACTAACGTCGCCGTCCTCAACTACGAGGACAAGCCGGGCGCGCTCGGCAAGATCGGCACCAAGCTCGGCGAGGCCGGCATCGACATCCTCGCCGCTCAGCTGAGCCAGGACGTGGACAAGGAAGGCGCGACGGTGATCCTGCGCGTCAACCGTGAGGTGCCCGCCGAGGTCGAGGCCGCGATCGGCGAATCCGTCGGCGCCGCCAAGGTCGTCGTCGTCGACCTGTTCTGATCGACCGAACGGAGCGTTGTTGTCATGAAGCTTGCTGTCATCCCGGGCGACGGGATCGGGCCCGAGGTCATCGCCGAAGCGCTCAAGGTGCTCGATGCGGTGGTGCCCGGCGTCGAGAAGACCGAGTACGACCTCGGCGCCAAGCGGTACCACGCGACCGGCGAGATCCTGCCGGACTCCGTGCTGCCGGAACTGCGGCAGCATGACGCGATCCTGCTGGGCGCGATCGGCGATCCGTCGGTGCCCAGCGGGGTGCTCGAGCGTGGGCTGCTGCTGCGCACCCGGTTCGCGCTGGACCACCACGTGAACCTGCGGCCGTCCAAGCTGTTCCCCGGTGTGACCAGCCCGCTCGCGGGCACCCCCGATATCGATTTCGTGGTGGTCCGCGAGGGTACCGAGGGGCCGTACACCGGGACCGGCGGCGCGATCCGCGTCGAGACCCCGCACGAGGTGGCGACCGAGGTCAGCACCAACACCCGGTTCGGCATCGAGCGTGTGGTGCGCTATGCCTTCGCGAAGGCGCAGGCCCGGCGCAAGCATCTGACGCTGGTGCACAAGACCAACGTGCTCACCTTCGCCGGATCGCTCTGGCAGCGCACCGTCGATGAGGTCGGCGCCGAATTCCCGGATGTCGCAACGGCTTACCAGCACATCGATGCCGCGACGATCCACATGGTGAACGATCCCGGCCGCTTCGACGTGATCGTCACCGACAATCTGTTCGGCGACATCATCACCGACCTCGCGGCCGCCGTCAGCGGTGGCATCGGCCTGGCCGCCAGCGGCAACATCGACGCCTCGGGCACCAACCCGAGCATGTTCGAGCCGGTGCACGGCAGCGCGCCGGATATCGCGGGTCAGTCCAAGGCCGACCCGACCGCCGCGATCCTGTCGGTCTCGTTGCTGCTCAGCCATCTCGGCAACGCCGAAGGCGCGGCGCGCATCGAATCGGCCGTCGCGAAGGACCTCGCCGCGCGCTCGGGCAGTGCGTCGACGGTCGAGGTCGGGGACCGCATCGCGGCCGTCGTCTGAGCACGAATCGCCGGAACAGCGGCCCTGCACCGAATCTGTCGGTGCAGGGCCGCTATTCTTCGTGGCCGGTGTATCCCGGGGGTCGGGTGTGAATCGGGTGCAGCGTGGTACTCATGCCGTGGTGGCGCCGGTTGTTCGTCGGCGACCCGGCTCGGCTGGCGAACGGAGGCGCGGGTGAGCGGACAGCGAAGGTCCCGTCTCGGCCCGTACACGGCCACGGACCTGCGTGGATTGCCCGGCGGCGGTAAGGGTTACGAGTTGGAGGACGGCTGGCTGGTCGAGGTCGTATCCGGCGCCAGGCACAATCACGTGGCGCAGCGTCTGGGCAGATTCATCGATGCCGGCGCGGTGGGCGCGGCCGTTCATCTGTGCGTCGGCAGTGGCTGGGAGATCAGCACGCGCAGCGGGGTTCGCAAACCCGACATCATCGTGGTGCCCCGAGAAGTCGCGCGGGCCGCGGTGGTCGCCGAGGTGCCCAAACTCATTCCGGGCACCGAGGTTCGGCTCGCGGTGGAGGTCATCGCGCCGGGCAGCGGGACCGAGCGCACCGATCGGGTGCGCAAGGTGCACGAGTACGCGGCGGCCGGAATTTCCCAGTACTGGATCGTCGAGCATCAGCCCGACGTACAGGTGCATCGAATGGTGTTGTCCGACGGTACCTATGGCGCCGATCCGGTGGTCGGGCCGGGCGCGGTGTTCGACGCGGTGGTGGAGGCTGATCAGCCGTTCCGGGTCACCTTCGATCCCGCTGCGCTGCTTGCTGTTTGACCGGGATTGTGCATACTGGTCGGTTGGTGCGCGATCGGCCCATGATCGAAAAGCGTTGTGCGGCAGTGCTGCAATAGCCGATGGCGCGCTCAGCTCTTACTGCGCGTGCGGGGCGGGCGGTGGCTGATGCCGACGGCGCGACGGACGAACGCGACTGTCTCCGGCGCGATCTCGTCGTGCAGCCGGCCCGAATCGATGCGTTCGATGGCGCGGCCGAGCGCGCCGTCGATCAGGTCCGCGGTCAGGTCGGGGTCGGGGTTGCCCATATCGTTGAGTGCCGCGCGTAACGGTGCCGCCAGATCGTGATGCGCGTGCGCGAGATCGCGGCGCGCGGCCTCGTCGCGGGGCAGGGTGCCGCCGAGTACTGCGATGCGGTGCGCGCCGGATGCCGCCAGTGCCAGGGTCGTTCGGACGTACGCGTCCAGCTGGCCCGCCGGCGTCTCGGCCCGTTCGACGGTGTCCCGGACGCGTTCGCCCCACTCGGCCAACGCATCCGAGACGATCTTGGCCAGGATCTCGTCGCCGGAGCGGAAGTATTTGTAGACGCTGCTGCGCGCCAAACCCGCGGCCGCGCCGACCGCGGCGGGCGTAACCGCCTGTGGCCCTTTCTGTAACAACACAACGCGCGCGGCGTCGAGTAGCGCTCGCTCTTGGTTCGCCCGGTGTTCGGCGACGGTTGGTGCGTCGATCCTCGGCATTGCACTCCTGGTCACGACGGCGACGGAAGGGTGTCCATCCTACACTTGGCAACACCATGTCGCTAAACCCGACATCGCCCGGAAGTGGGAGAATCGGTACGAAGTGGACCAATCCGTCAGTGTGGCACGACTATTGGGCGGGACGATCGGCCGGCACCAGCGGGATCGCGACCACCGCCAGCACGGCGGCCACGAGATAGGCCGCCGCGAAACCGCTCGCGGTGATGAGCGCGCCGAAAACCGGGGGGACGGCGGCCATCGCCAGATTCTGGCCGGTGTTCTGCAGGCCGAGGCCGCGGCCGCTCCAGTACGGACCCGCGATCTCCGCGACCGCGGTGAAGGCGAGGCCGTTGTCGGTGACCGTGATCACCGAGGCGGCGATCAGCAATGGTATTGCCGCCCACCACGTATGGGTCCAGGCGGCCAGGGCCAGGGCCGTCATCGACAGCACCGCGGCGATCGCGACGATCCGCAGCGGTCCCATCCGGCTGCCGACCCGGTCGGACCACGCGCCCGCACCGATTCGGCCTGCGGCGCCCAGGATTTGGGTGGCGGTGACCAGAACTCCCGCCGCGGCCAGCGACCAGCCGACGTCCCGGTGCAGCCACAGCAGCGCGAAAGTCCATACCGTGCCTTGGGGAATCACCAGTAACAGGGACACCGCGTGGATACGCCACAGTGTCGTGTCACCCCGATAGGGGTTGGCACGCAACGTTGCGTCGGTTTCGGCCCCCGCGGGGCGTGGGGGATCGATGATGCCGATCAGGCAGGCCACCGCGGCCAGGCCCGCCAGCGTCGCGGGCACCAGAATCGCCGCGGGCACACCGTATGTCGCCGCGACCGCCGGCACGGCCAGCGCGCCGACGGCGACGCCGAGCGGTTGTGCCCCCTGCCGGATGCCCATCGCCAGTCCGCGCCGCTGCGGTGGGAACCAGCCGACGATGACCCGGCCGCTGGCGCCGTTGGTGCTCGCCGCCCCGATGCCACCGAGGAACAGCAGCGCGCCCAGGGCGACGTCGTTCGTGGTGCACGCGGCGGCCACGCCGGCGGCCGCCATCAGCAGCGGCCCGCCGACCAGCACCTTGCGCTCGCCGATCCGATCGACCACATAGCCCCACGCGATCAAGGTGCAGACCAGCCCGACAGTGGGCATCGCCACCAGCAGTCCGGCGGTGGCCAGGTGCATCCCGCGATCGGTCAGCGCGGGCAGTAGGAAAGGCACGCCCTGCACGAAGACGGCGCTGGCGGCCTGCGCGAAGACGCCGAGGCCGAGCATGGACCACCGTCGGATGTCCGTCAACGCCGTCACGGTGGTCATCGGCCTCACCTCGTAATCTCAATATTTGGGACTCAATTCCCACTGAATGAACTCGCCGCCAACGCTACACCTTGGGGGCAAGCGGATTTCGCGGGTGAGCGATCTCTCACACCGCACGCGGGCGGACGGTCCGCCCGCGGATGTCGGACTCCGCACAGTGGCGGTGCAGCCCGGTCCGCAGACCGCGGGTGACCGCTCGGTCGGGTGCGTTAGGGCAGGTGGAAGCCGGTCGATAGACTGCCGGACATGCGTCTAGGTCGAGTTGCCAGTCCCGATGGGGTCGCGTTCGTCAGCATCGAAGGAGAAGGAAGCGACAGCACCGCGAAGGAGATCGCGGAACATCCGTTCGGTACGCCGACGTTCACCGGACGGAGCTGGCCGCTGGCCGACGTGCGGCTGCTCGCACCGATCCTGGCGAGCAAAGTGATCTGTATCGGCAAGAACTACGCCGCGCACGCGGCCGAAATGGGCGGGCCCGCACCGGAAGACCCGGTGATCTTCATGAAGCCGAACACCTCGATCATCGGGCCGAACGTGCCGATCATCCTGCCGCCCAGCTCCTCTCAGGTCGACTACGAGGGCGAACTCGCCGTCGTCATCGGCAGGCCGTGCAAGGACGTGTCCGCCGCCCGCGCGCTGGACGTAGTGCTCGGCTACACCGTCGCCAACGACGTGACCGCGCGAGATCAACAGCGCCACGACGGGCAGTGGACCAGGGGCAAGGGCTACGACACCTTCTGCCCGCTCGGCCCCTGGATCGAAACCGCCCTGGATCCATCGGATCTGGAGATCGTCACCGAACTCGACGGTGAGGTCCGCCAGCGCAGTCGTACTTCACTGCTGCTGCACGACATCCCGAAGCTCATCGAGTGGATCACCACCGTGATGACGCTGCTGCCCGGCGATGTCATCCTCACCGGAACACCCGAAGGTGTCGGACCCGTGCAGGCCGGACAGCAAGTGTCCGTGACCGTCGAAGGGATCGGCACGCTCATCAATCCCGTTGCCGCCAAACGCTGATCATCGAAAGAGAGCCATGACTGAAGTACGGGTCCGTTTCTGCCCGTCACCGACCGGCACGCCGCACGTCGGCCTGATCCGGACGGCGCTGTTCAACTGGGCCTACGCCAGGCACCACGGTGGAAAGTTCGTGTTCCGGATCGAAGACACCGATGCGGCACGGGATTCCGAGGAATCGTATCGCGCGCTGCTGGACGCGCTGCGCTGGCTCGGCCTCACCTGGGACGAGGGCCCAGAGGTCGGCGGTCCCTACGAGCCGTACCGCCAATCCCTGCGCAAGGACCAGCATCTCGACGTGGTCCGGCGGTTGCTGGCCGCCGGCGAAGCCTACGAATCCTTCTCCACGCCTGAGGAAGTCGAAGCCCGTCATCGCGCCGCCGGACGCGACCCGAAACTCGGGTACGACAACTACGACCGCGACCTCACCGCGCAGCAGCTCGAGGCCTACCGAGATGCCGGGCGCCCCGCGGTGATTCGGCTCCGGATGCCCGACGAAGACATCACCTGGCACGACCTGGTGCGCGGCGAAACCACGTTCAAAGCCGGTGTCGTACCGGACTTCGCGCTCACCCGCGGCACCGGCGAACCGCTCTACACGCTGGTCAACCCGGTCGACGACGCGCTGATGAAGATCACCCACGTGCTGCGCGGCGAAGACCTGCTCTCCTCGACCCCGCGCCAGATCGCGCTCTACGCCGCCCTGCGCCGCATCGGCGTGGCCGACTTCACTCCGCAGTTCGGTCACCTGCCGTTCGTGATGGGTCAGGGCAACAAGAAGTTGTCCAAGCGCGACCCCGAGTCGAATCTCTTCGTGCACCGCGACCGCGGCTTCATCCCCGAAGGTTTGCTGAATTACCTGGCATTACTCGGTTGGAGCATCGCCGACGACCACGATGTGTTCACCATGACGGAGATGGTTGCCGCCTTCGACATATCGAAAGTGAATTCGAATCCGGCCCGCTTCGATCAGAAGAAGGCGGACGCGCTCAACGCCGAGCACATCCGATTGCTGGAGACCGGAGATTTCACCCATCGGCTGCGCGAGTATCTGACCGATCACTCGCATATCGGCGCCGAAATCGATGAGAAGCTGTTCGCCGCCGCGGCCGAACTCGTACAGACCCGCATCGTTGTGTTGTCCGACGCTTGGGAACTGTTGCGTTTTCTGTTGGCGCCCGCCGAACAATTTGCGATCGACCCGGCAGCCGGGACCAAGAATCTCGGCACCGAAGCCACCCCGGTATTGCAAGCCGCTATTACCGCGCTGGAGCCACTGGCCGAGTGGACCACCCCCGCAATCGAAGCAGCGTTGAAAACCGCCCTGATCGACGAACTGGGGCTCAAACCGCGCAAAGCATTCGCACCGGTCCGCGTCGCCGTCACCGGCTCACACATCAGCCCGCCGCTCTACGAGTCCCTCGAACTCCTCGGCCGCGACGTCAGCCTCGAACGCCTCCGCTCCGCCCAGGAGTGGTCCGCAACGGCCTGACACCGCCGAAACAGCCGAAAACATGGCCTCTACCAGCCGATTTGTAGTAAACGGGTAGCCGTTTGGTACTCTTCTTCTCGGCCGGAACACGGCCTCCCAGTCAGCCAGACTGCGAGGCCGAATTACCAGGTCATTGGGGTATGGTGTAATTGGCAACACAGCTGATTCTGGTTCAGCCATTCTAGGTTCGAGTCCTGGTACCCCAGCGGAGAGAGTAGCTGTCGACAACGGTACGCGACCGAAAATCGAACAGCACCTGGCGATTTGGTCGCCAGGCCTCGGGAAGCTAAGCTAACCGAGCCTCCAGATCGAAAGATCACAAAGGTGCTCCTCGTACCAACGAGAAGCAGTCCAAGGCCCCGTCGTCTAGCGGCCTAGGACGCCGCCCTCTCAAGGCGGTAGCGCGGGTTCGAATCCCGTCGGGGCTACAACCAGATCGAAGGCCCATGCTCACACAGAGCGTGGGCCTTTTCTGGTTTCCGCGTATTTTGTGGGGGCGAAGCCCCCACGCCCCACCCGGCGGGCTGGCGCCCCCGGACCCCCTTGGCGAGGACGCTTCGCTGCTCGCGCTGCCGTTGTTCGCAGCAAGTGTGGTGGCGTTCCTGGGGTCTGTTGCGAGGTTGCTTCGCTGCTCGGGCTGCCGTATTGCGCTGAGGGATAGCTTTGCCGCGTGCCGCTCGGTTCGGATGGGGGGTGCCGTACTGCGTTGCTGTGGGTGCTGATCGTTGCTTCGTTGTCCGATGGGTCGGCCTGGCCTGCGCTGGGTGGGTTGCTGGGGTGCCCGCTGGGTTTGTCGCCGGGGTCAGGTTGCCGTGCGGGTTTTGGGCGTCGCGGGGGTGTTCGGTGGCGGACATGTGCGCGGGATGTGCGCGGGGCGGCGGCTAGCCTGCGTGGGGTGCAGGGTGGGGTGGGGCGGAAAAAGTTAGGCCCTCCGCGGAGGCGGAGGGCCTGGTGCTTATCCGCTCTTGCGGCGGAATTCGCGTTTGTGGCTGGCGTTGCCGTGGGCGGCTGATGCCTTGGAGCGGCCGTCGAGGTGGTCGGCGGTTCGGGCGTGGTTCTTGTTCTTGCGGTCCAGCGCCTCTTTGAACTTTCGTTTCACCTCGTCGGCGCTTGCGCCCTCGGAACTGCCTGAACTCTGGGAACTATCCGATTCCGCCATCGCCTGCTCCTCGTCGTCGCGGCCGCGCGCCGCAGCATTGGGGGCGGCGGTGCCCGGCCGATCGGTGTCGAACGGTTCGACGGTAGTCGCCGGGGGAAGGGATGTCAGGTGGATATCGCCGCGCGTCTCGGGGTGGTGGGTGGAGACGGGTGTGCGGGGGTGTCTCGAGAGGTGGGACGGGTCAGTCCAGGGGGTGGGCGGTGGTGCCGCCGAAGGGGATCGGGGGGAGGCCGAGCTTGCGGTGGTCCCAGCTGCGGACGCGCTCGGGGACGACGCGGATGGCGGAGCGTTTGTGCAGCATGGCCTCGACCATGGGACGCACCTCCTCGCTGTACGGGGCGGTGTAGCGCTCCCAGACGCTGACCCCGACGGCGAACAGCTGGTCGGGGTCGTCGATGATCTCGGCCCGGCCCTCGATGGCGACGCCGCGCAGCTGGTCGTAGGTCTGGCCGGCCTCGACCATGCAGGTGATGCGCGAGTCGCGGCGCAGATTGACCGCCTTCTGCGATTTGGTCTTGGTCTCGAACCAGATCTCGCCGTCGAGCAGCGCGTACCACATGGCGGTCAGGTGCGGCCTGCCGTCCTGTCCGAGGGTGGCGAGCGTCGCGATGCGGCTGCGCTGCAGGAACTCGGTGATCTCGGTCTCGGACATGACGATCTGTGCCCGTTGATTGACTCCCATGGGCCAACTCTAGAGGCAGATTTCTAGAACGTGTTATAGGCGCTTGTGCAGGGCCTCGGCGGCGGCGACGAGGTCGGCGGCCCAGCGGGCGCCGGGCCTGCGGCCCATCCGGTCGATCGGGCCGGAAACGGAGACGGCGGCGATCACGGTGCCGCCGGCGTCGCGGACGGGCGCGGATACGCTGGCCACGCCGGATGCGCGTTCGGCGGCGCTCTGCGCCCAGCCACGCTTGCGTACCTCGGTGACGGCGCGTTCGCCGAAGACGGCATCGGCCAGGATGGTGCGCTGCAGCTCGGGATCGGCCCAGGCGAGCAGAACTTTCGCGGCCGAACCGGCGGTCAGCGGCAGCCGCGCGCCGACGGGCACGGTGTCGCGTAGGCCGACCGGCGGTTCCATTGCCGCGATACAGACGCGTGCATTGCCGTCCAGCCGGTACAGCTGGACGCTTTCGCCGGTGATCTCGCGCAATCGGGGCAGCACGGCCGAAGCGGCCTCCAGGAGTGGATCGGTGGCTCCCGCGGCGAGTTCGGCGAGCGCGGGCCCCGGCCGCCACATGCCGCCGTTGTCGCGGGCGAGCAGGCGATGGACCTCTAGTCCGACGGCGAGGCGGTGCGCGGTGGCGCGGGGGAGTCCGGTGCGGGCGCACAGCTCGTTGAGACCGCAGGGATGCTCGGCGACGGCGTACAACACCGCCACTGCTTTGTCGAGGACGCCGATGCCGCTATGCTGTCTCATAGAACGATACTAGCGTCTCGGATGCTGGGAAATCCACTACTGCGGATGCTCCCCGGCGCGGCTGCTCGCCACGCGACATCCGATCTCGCATATCCGAAAACTTGTGCAGCCGTCGCCGCGTTCACAGCCCCGATCGCGGACCGGATGCTTGTCGAAAGGTGATCGAGAATGGCACAGCCGCGCACCATGGCCGAAAAGGTGTGGGAGCAGCATGTCGTCGCCCGCGGTGCGGGCGAGGGCGTCGGGCGCGAGCCCGACCTGATCTACATCGACCTGCATCTCGTGCACGAGGTGACGAGTCCGCAGGCCTTCGACGGGCTACGAGCGGCGGGCCGGCCGGTGCGGCGACCCGATCTCACCATCGCGACCGAGGACCACAATGTCCCGACGGTCGATATCGACAAACCGATCGCCGACCCCGTTTCGCGCACCCAGGTGGACACCTTGCGCCGCAACTGTGCGGAATTCGGTGTGCGGCTGCATCCGATGGGCGATCTGGATCAGGGCATCGTGCACGTCGTCGGCCCGCAATTGGGGCTCACGCAGCCCGGGATGACGGTGGTCTGCGGCGACAGCCACACCTCGACGCACGGCGCGTTCGGCGCGCTGGCGATGGGCATCGGCACCTCCGAGGTCGAGCATGTGCTTGCCACCCAGACACTCTCGCTGCGTCCGTTCAAGACGATGGCGATCACCGTCGACGGCACCTTGGCCCCCGGGGTGACGAGTAAAGACCTGATTCTCGCCGTCATCGCGAAGATCGGCACCGGTGGCGGCCAGGGCTACGTGCTGGAGTATCGCGGCGAGGCGATTCGCGCGATGTCCATGGAGGCGCGAATGACCATCTGCAACATGTCCATCGAGGCGGGCGCCAGGGCGGGCATGATCGCCCCTGACGAAACAACCTATGAATTCCTCGCGGGACGCCCGCACGCCCCGCAGGGGGACGACTGGACGGCAGCAGTGGCCGCCTGGGAGGCGCTGAAGACCGACGAGGGCGCGGTTTTCGACGCCGAGGTGCACATCGACGCGAACGCGCTGACCCCCTTCGTCACCTGGGGCACGAACCCGGGACAGGGCGCGCCCCTTGGCGAATCGGTGCCCGATCCCGCCCAGATAGCCGACGAGACGGCGCGCGAGTCCGCGGAGAAAGCGCTGCGATACATGGATTTGGCGCCGGGAACCCCGTTGCGCGATGTGGCGATCGACACCGTATTCGTCGGTTCGTGCACCAACGGGCGCATCGAGGATTTGCGTGCGGTGGCCGGGATTTTAAAGGGACGCCGGGTCGCCGACGGAGTACGAATGTTGGTTGTACCGGGATCGATGCGGGTTCGCGCACAGGCTGAATTAGAAGGACTGGGCGACATTTTCGCCGCGGCGGGCGCCGAATGGCGGCAGGCGGGGTGCTCAATGTGCTTGGGAATGAATCCGGATCAGCTCGCGCCGGGGCAGCGCTGCGCCTCGACGTCGAACCGGAACTTCGAGGGCCGCCAGGGCAAAGGCGGCCGCACACACCTGGTTTCCCCGCTCGTAGCGGCCGCGACGGCGGTCCGCGGAACCCTGTCCTCGCCTGCGGATCTGGACTGACCGGGCGCGATACCTCTACCGACTCAGGAGAATCAATGGAAGCCTTCACCGTGCATCAGGGGATCGGCGTGCCGTTCCGCCGTTCCAATGTCGATACCGATCAGATCATCCCGGCCGTGTACCTGAAGCGGGTGACCCGCACCGGATTCGAGGACGGACTGTTCGCCGCATGGCGAACGGATCCGGACTTCATTCTGAACACCGAGCCGTACAAGCGGGGAAGTGTGCTGGTGGCCGGCCCGGATTTCGGTACCGGATCCTCACGTGAGCACGCCGTTTGGGCGCTGTCGGACTACGGCTTTCGGGTGGTGATCTCGTCCCGGTTCGCCGACATCTTCCGCGGCAATGCCGGTAAGGGCGGTCTGCTGGCCGCTCAGATGTCACAGAACGATGTCGAAATGCTCTGGAAGTTGCTCGAGGAACAGCCCGGGCTCGAATTGGTTGTGGACCTCGAGGCGCGCACGGTGACCGCTGGAACCGCCGTGTTGCCGTTCGATATTGATGACTACACACGGTGGCGTCTGCTCGAAGGATTGGACGACATCGGGCTCACTCTGCGCCGCAGCGAGACCATCGCCGAGTTCGAAAACGCAAGGCCAGCATGGAAACCCACTACCCTCCCAGCACGTATTTCGCAGTCCTAAACACCCCGCTCGGTTAGCTGGATGGGCAGGGGGCCGATAGCTGGACGTGTGCTAAACCACATGAATTTTGGCGTGGCACATAGACTCTTGCCCATTGTGGGTTTACCGTGGTACCTAGTCGGTCCGACGACGGGCCATTAGTCTGCGGAGGATTCAATGAACAAGGCGGAACTGATCGACGTTCTGACCGAAAAGTTGGGTACGGACAGGCGCACGGCCACCGCGGCAGTCGAGCATGTGGTCGACACCATCGTGCGCGCGGTGCACAAGGGTCAGAGCGTCACAATCACCGGATTCGGTGTGTTCGAACAGCGTAAGCGTGCGGCCCGAGTCGCCCGCAACCCGCGCACCGGCGAAACGGTCAAGGTGAAGCCCACTTCGGTGCCTGCGTTCCGTCCGGGCGCTCAGTTCAAGGCCGTGATCGCCGGCAAGCAGAAGCTGACCGCGAGCGGCCCGGCCGTCAAGCGCGGCGCGAATGCCCCGGTGGCAGCGAAGAAAGCGGCCGCCAAGAAGACGGCAGCCAAGAAGACCGCCGCCAAGAAGGCGACCCCGACCAAGGGCCCCGCCAAGACGACGGCGAAGAAGGCTGCCAAGAAGGCACCCGCAAAGACCGCCGCTCGCAAGGCGACTGCGACCAAGACCGCAGCCAAGAAGGCTCCGGCCAAGGCCACGGTGAAGAAGGCTGCGGCCAAGAAGGCCCCCGCCAAGAAGGTCACCGCCGCCAAGAAGACCACTGCGGCAAAGAAGACCGTCGCCAAGAAGGCGCCCGCGAAGAAGTCGGCCGCCAAGAAGGCGCCGGCTCGTCGCAGCCGCTAGGAACAAGCGGTAAGACCGCGAAAACGGCCCCGGAGGTTCGCCTCCGGGGCCGTTTCGGCTGTCCTGACCGGTCTTTCGGGCCGTGTGGGCTGAGTTTGGCTCCCGCGCACCGTGGGCGGGCGTCGCAGCCGAGGGCCGGTGCCCGGCCGGTTCGTCCGTCAGACGCAGCCGTAGCGGCCCTTTCCGGCCCGCTGCGGGCCGAAAGGGCCGGTTTCCCCTGTCGGGGTCCGGCTTTGGGGGGCGGGTGCGCTCAGGCTCGAACGACGTCGGCGGACAAGGTGCGGTCCATGTGGTCGGCCGCGACGAGCCGGCCGCGGTGGCAGGACAGTACCCAGACGCTGCCCTTGCGGTTGCGCGCGGAAGGTAGTGTGACGCCGTCCCGGTCGGCCCACCATTGCAGCAGATCCGGAATCACCTTGCCCTGACTGCACACAACGCGAACCTCGGTCTCCGAGACCAGCGAGACGAGTCGCTCGCGCGCCTCGTCCTGCGCTGCGGCATAACCGGTTTCGGACAGCAGCGGCTCGAGCACGATCTCGGTGCCGAGCTTCTCCGCCAACGGTGTCACCGTCTGCACACAGCGCACCGGATCGGCCGAATGAATCTCAGATGCCCCGAACGCCAGCAGATTCGGCACCAGCACCCGGGATTGGGACTGCCCCTCCCGATCCAGCGGACGCAGCGGGTCCGGACCGGAGAAGCGGTCGCGCCGACCAGCTTTCGCGTGCCGCACCAGCAGCAGGGTGCTGGTATCCGGTGGCAGCCGGGTGAACGCGCGGACCACCTGCCGGTCCATCGGGTAGGACAGCTGATCCATCACCCGATCCAGCGGATGCCAATTCAGCACGTCCACTTCGCTATTGGCGCTGAACTCACCACCGGCCACCGTCGCGGCCCAGTAGTCGACCCGCTTCAGCTTGCGGTGCCCCGGAATCGGGTAGGTGACGTGTCCGAGGTAGCGACCGAGCTTGCAGTCCAGCCCGGTCTCCTCGCGCACCTCGCGTAGCCCGGCGAGCACCGGCGTCTCGCCCGGGTCGAGCTTGCCCTTGGGCAGCGACCAATCCTGATACTTGGGTCGATGTACGACGGCGATCTCGATCGTGCCGCTCGGCGTCCTGCGCCACACCACCGCGCCCGCGGCGTGAATGTTGGCGGTTACCCGGGGGTCCCAGAAGGGACCCCCTTCCATCTCGTACCCGGTGCGACCGTTCACTGCTGATCGGGCCTCCGCAGCCGCATGAGGAATTCCTGGTGGTCCCGTACTTTCACGTCGTCATCTCCGGCGTGCTCCGGCCAAGCGAGCCAATTACCATCCGAGCGGAGTACCCAGCAGCGGGTATTGGGATGCAGGGCGGAGTCGAAAACCTGGCCGAGTTGTTCGGTCAGCCGCGGATCCTTCACCTGCGCCATCACTTCCACGCGCCGATCGAGGTTGCGGTGCATCATGTCGGCGCTGCCGATCCAGTACTGATCCTGGGCCTGGAAGTGCAGAACGCGGGAGTGTTCGAGGAAGCGGCCGAGGATCGAGCGCACCTCGATGTTCTCGCTCATGCCCGGCACCCCGGGCCGCAGCCCGCAGATCCCGCGCACCACGATCTGCACCGGCACGCCGGCCAGCGAGGCCCGATAGAGCGCGTCGATGATCTCCTCGTCGACGATGGCGTTGGCCTTCAGCCGGATTCGGGCATCCGCGCCCGCCCTGGCCAACTCGGTCTCGCGCTGGATCCGTTCGATGATCCCGGCGCGCACGCCGTGCGGTGCGACGAGCAGGTTGCGGTAGTTCTCTTTTCGTGAGTAACCCGTCAGCGAATTGAACAGGTCGGTCAGGTCCGCGCCGATTTCCGGTGCGGCGGTGAGCAATCCGACATCCTCGTAGAGCCGCGCGGTCTTCGGGTTGTAATTGCCGGTGCCGATATGGCAGTAGCGGCGGATGGTCGCGCCCTCCCGGCGCACCACCAGACACGTCTTGCAGTGCGTCTTGAGGCCGATCAGTCCGTAGACCACGTGGACGCCCGCCTGCTCCAGCGCGCGCGCCCATTTGATGTTGGCCTGCTCGTCGAAGCGCGCCTTGATCTCGACCAGCGCGACGACCTGCTTGCCCGCCTCCGCCGCGTCGATGAGCGCGTTGACGATCGGGGAGTCACCGGAGGTGCGGTAGAGCGTCTGCTTGATCGCGAGCACCTGCGGGTCGGCGGCCGCCTGTTCGATGAACCGCTGCACGCTGGTGGAGAACGAATCGTAGGGATGGTGCACCAGCACATCGCCCTCGCGCAGCGCCGCGAACACGTTGCGCGGCGTCTCCCGCTCGCCGAACGCGGCGGGCGTCGCGGGCACGTACGGGGTGTCCTTGAGGTTCGGCCGGTCCACGCCGTACACCTGCCACAGGCAGGACAGGTCGAGCAGGCCGGGCACCTGGATGACGTCGCCGGGATCGACATCCAGTTCCCGCAACAACAATTCGAGCATGTGCTCGGTCATGTCGTCCGAGACCTCCAGGCGCACCGGCGATCCGAACCGCCGCCGGGCGAGTTCCCGCTCCAGCGCCTGCAACAGGTCTTCGTCGCGATCCTCGTCGACCTCGAAGTCGGCGTTGCGGGTGATCCGGAACGAGTGCTGCTCAACCACTTCCATGCCGGGGAACAGCAGATCGAGGTGCGCCGCGATCAACTCCTCCATCGGAAGGAACGCCGCGATGGGGGAATTCGAGTCGGTGCGCCGCACCCGGACGAACCGGTCGACATTGTCCGGCACCTTGACGCGGGCGAAGTGCTCGCCGCCGGTCGACGAATCCTTCACCGTCACGGCGAGATTGAGGCTCAGGCCGCTGATGTACGGGAAGGGGTGTGCCGGATCGACGGCCAGCGGCGTGAGCACCGGGAACACCTGATCCTGGAAGTGTCCCGAGAGACGTTGGCGCTCATCGTCGTTGAGATCGTTCCAGTCGATGATCGCGATGCCCTCGTCGGTCAGCGCGGGCAGCACCTCGTCGAGGAAGACCCGCGCGTGCCGCTCGGCGATCTCCTGGGTGCGCTTGGTGATCAACTCCAGCTGTTCGCCGGGGGAGCGGCCGTCGGCGGAGCGCACCAGTAAACCGGTCTCGGCGCGCCGTTTCAGGCCCGCGACCCGCACCATGTAGAACTCGTCGAGATTCGACGCGAAGATCGCGAGGAACTTGGCCCGTTCGAGCAGCGGCAGCGAAGCGTCTTCGGCCAGGGCGAGTACGCGGGCGTTGAAGTCGAGCCAACTCAACTCGCGATTGAGATAGCGATCGCGTGGCAACTGCTCGACGGTGGCGTCCGTCGGCACCGGTGAGGCCGCGGGCGGCGGGGTGGGCAGCAACTGTTGCTTGACGGTCTCGGTATCGCTCATGCCCGTACCTCGCTGGCGCTCGGCGCCGACATGCGCGATGCGCACCGGTCCATAGTTAGCTCACTCACGCCAACGATCATCCCCTACTCGGGGTGCGATGTGCAGGCCGACACTGCGATTGCCGTCACCATCGGCCGCTGGTGTGGCGACCTTCTAGCACACTCGGCGAACGGGCTGGTGAACGCGACCCTGCCAGCCGATGTCGTGTAGCACAGCGCGGGTCGACCCGCCCGCCCCGAGCTCGATCGCCAGGTCCAGGTCGTCGGCCGTATCCACATCCAGCCGTAACCCCGGCCAATCGCCGGGTAGGTCCACCGCGCCCGCCGCGACATGCTTGCCCGCCGAGCCCGGCCCGAACCTCGGGTCGAGCGGGACGACAGGGTCGCGGACAAGTAGCGCGGCCGTTCCGGTGCCCGCGTGATCGACCACGATCGAGCGGACGCCGCGCGGCGCGGTCGCCAACATATCGGCCAGTTCCTCCGGCCGCAGCGCGGGCAGATCCGCTTGCACGGCGAGCAGATCGACCGCGCCGTGCCGGTGGCGCAGCGCGGCGGCGGCATCGGCCAATGCGGCGTTCAGGCTGTCCGGCCCGGTGGGGCGCGGCTCGGGATGGACGGCGGCACCGAGCGTGCGCGCCAGATCGGCCACCGCCGGATCGGGCGTGACGACGGTGACCGAGGCGATCTCCTCGACGGTCGCGGCGGCGGTCACGGTGTCGGCGAGCATGGCCAGGACCAACCGGGCCCGGTGTTCCGGGCGCAGCCGGTCGGCCAGTCGACTCTTGGCCTGATCGAGGCTCTTGACCGCGATCACGGCATGCACGGCGTGCGGGCGCATGCGACCAATCCTTCCATGGCATATTGGGCAGATGACGAGGGCGGCAGTACTGGGCGCGGGATCATGGGGAACCGCGTTCGCGAAGGTTTTGGCGGACGCGGGCACCGATGTCACCATCTGGGCTCGACGACCCGAGGTCGCCGAGGTACTGCGCACCGATCATCGCAATCCGTCCTATCTTTCCGATATTCAGTTGCCGCCGATCGCCGCCACGCACGACCCGGCGGTCGCGCTCGACGGCGCGGACCTCGTCGTCCTCGCCGTGCCGTCGCAGTCCCTGCGCGCGAATCTCGCGCACTGGAAGGACCTGATCGGCCCGGACGCGACCCTGCTCAGCCTGGCCAAGGGCATCGAGACCGGCACCCTGCTCCGGATGAGCCAGGTGATCGCCGACGTCAGCGGCGCCGACCCGAGCCGGATCGGGGTGCTGTCCGGTCCGAACCTGGCGCGGGAGATCGCCACCTGCCAGCCCGCGGCAACGGTGATCGCGTGCACCGATGCCGAACGTGCTGTCGCGGTGCAACAGGCCTGCGCCACCGGTTATTTCCGCCCGTACACCAACACCGACGTGATCGGCTGCGAGATCGGCGGCGCCTGTAAGAACGTGATCGCCCTCGCCTGCGGTATCGCCTCCGGCATGGGCCTGGGCGACAACACCGTCGCGAGCATCATCACCCGCGGTCTCGCCGAGATCATCCGGCTCGGCGTCGCCCTCGGCGCCGAACCGGCGACCCTGGCCGGCCTGGCCGGCGTCGGCGACCTCGTCGCGACCTGCACCTCGCCGCTGTCACGCAACCGCTCCTTCGGGCACGCGCTCGGCGCGGGCGGTTCCATGGAATCGGCCCAGGAGGCGACCCACGGCCAGGTCGCCGAGGGCGTCAAATCCTGCACCTCCATCCGCGCCCTCGCCGAAAAGCACACCGTCGACATGCCCCTCACCACCGCAGTCCACCAGGTCTGCCACGAAAACGTCCCCGTCCTCGCCGCCGTAGGCAACCTCCTCGGCCGCCGAATCAAGCCGGAGTAGGCACTAGTTCCCGGAGTTTTCGATGATGTGCTTCAGCTTCTCGGTCTCCTGCACCTGCTGTTCCTGCTGGAGCGCGAAGCTGGTGGCGGCAGTGTGCAACGCGTTGCCGATCTGCTCAGCCACAGGCTTCGCCTCGTTGAGCCGCTTCTGTATGAATTCCGCTGCGCCGGTGTAGGAGTCCCACATCCCGAAGAACAGGGGGCCGAACTGTACAACGGTGTACTTCAGCGGGTCGATCTCCCCGGCGGTCTGTGCCAGCTCCGGGGCGACCTCGTTCAGCCACACTTTGGAGACCTGCTCGAGCAGGTCGACGTCTACCTTCAGTTCTCTGGCCATGATTGATCACTCCACGGGTGTTCGATACTTATTGCGTTCAAAAGCCGATCGTGCTCAGCCCGGATTCACTATCCGCCAAATCGCCAGCTCGGCTTCCCGGGAGGGGGTGCCGTTCCACGGATGCCCTTGAAAATTCTCGTCGGTCAGCAGTGTTCGGTACGTCGGCTTCGCCGCACCTGCGTTGGTGACGTCCACGACCGATGTACGAGTCGCTACCGCTGATTTCTTCAGCAGGTGTGCGATTTCGGTGGCGGCGGGTCGCAGATCATCGGGACTCGTCGATGCCGCCACATTCAAGTCGACTGTGACTGCTATCTTGCCCGGCTCATCACTCCGGTCCACGGTATCGACCATGAAAAAGCAGGTGCCTGCGGGGAACGACACTTTCTCTAGTTCTGCCGTCAAATATTTTTCGTCAGCGTTCTGCGCCGGAGAGATCGGACCTCTGGGGCACGGCCTCGGCTCCGTTGTCGTCGATGAAGAACTCGGTGCTGCGGTCGGGGTAACGAAGTCGTCCGATCCGCACGCGGACAAAACAAGTATGCCGCTGGCTGCGGTGACACACTTAAGCATCCGGAGGTGGGTCGGGAAACGGGCCAGGGGCTTGGGCCGATAGGAACTCATTTCTCTTTCTCCTCACCATCCTGGTGCCAATCGTCATCCTTGTTGTCGAACAGATCGGTCGCGCCGGAGGGCCATGTCACGGAACCAGATTTGGCGACATCGAACCCGGCTGGTGCCCGGATAAGATTCTTGAGGTCGTTGCTTGCGACGAAGACTTTGCTTTGGACCTTGACGAAGTCGGTGAGCGCTTGGGCGACGAGTTCGACGGCCGTCACAATGGCGGAGTTCAAATTGTTGATGGTCCAGATCGACGCAACACCAGCCGTAGCTGCCGTCTCATCGACGAATGTGGCTACGTTTGCGATTATCGTGGCCAGTTTATTGGCCAGGTTGTAGTAAAGGTTTTGTCCTTCTTCGGCGACAGTGATCATCCGATCGTGAATGGTGGTGCACATGTTGTCGATAGTGGTCATCGCCGCCTGCTGGCTTTCCTTGGTCGTTTTGAACGACTTGTAGGCGCTTCCGTCCCATCGACCTTCCATATTCAGCTCGCGACGGCCCTGCATGCCGATGCAACCTCGGACTTCGGCGCCGATCCATTGCCATTTTGCCGCGTAGTCCAGGAACAACCAGGGCGCGAACATGCCCTCGACAGCCTGTTTGAGATTCTCGAAGAGTTCGGCCAGGGTGTCTTGTATATCGTCCCTGACTTCGCTCACCTTCAGATAAACCAGGGGAGCAATGTACTTCAGCTTGTCGACAGCGTCGTTTATTTGATCAGGTGTCTTCTTGACCTCGTCGACCGCGCGGGAGAAGTCATCCCGAACCTTGGTAAGGGTCTTTTCCGATAATTCGACCATGAATCCGAATTCCGTTCTTTCTCAAGCTAGCTGTATGTCAGAAGATACTGCTCGTGTTCCAGCACCTGCGACGCCAGCTCGTCGTCCGCGACGTGCGTGAAGTGGCTATCAATTATCGGTCGAGGCTTCTTTGCGCGTATCTGCTGACAGCAATCGAGAATATCCTGCGCGATGAAATCGGCTTCGATGCCTGCTGCCCAGTCCGGGTCGATTGTGATCGATATCAATTTCGACCACGTGGCCCGGACCGTGAGGGCCGACTGGCCGAATGCGTCGCGTCCCGGTCCTTGCACCTGAATCGGAGTTTCTAAAAACAGTTGGTCGTACAGCACTCTGTACTCGTCGATAGAGCGGGTTCGCAGCAGTAAAGGTGCGGCGGTACGCAGAGACGGTATAGTCGACGGTGGCAATTCGCCGGATTCGACCGTGCGCGCGGCCCACTCGTACATTCCGTAGCGATACGCCTCCACAATCGACTGACCGTATTGAGCAGGGGTGAATGCGTACTTCCAGTCGCGCCCCAGCTTGATGCTCTTGGGTAGACGATCGTCGGCGACGTCGACGGAAATCAGCGATGATTTCGGCGGTGGCGTTATGCCGAGCCTTGTCATGGCGGTTGACGAGTTGACCGAGCCTGCTGTTCCGCGGCTGGCAGGCACAGGACGGCTGGGCGACGCTTCGGGTGTGAACGGCGGCGAGGGCGCACCGGATGCAGGCGGTCGACCCGCGGCGTTGCCGTACGACGACTGAGGTTCGGGCGCGGGCTTTGTGGTCGGTCTGAGCGGCTCCTCGTCCCAGAATTCATCAGGATCGTCGTAGTGGTTGTAGAATCCGCCGGCCATCACATCACCCCACCGCGACCTCGGGCCCGCAATGCAGGCAGCATCGTAAAACGGACAATCAACGTATACCCCCACTTCGAGTCAGCCGCCGAGACGGACGCGATCACCCTCGCTGGGACCGGTCGGTTTGTCAACTGAACCGCACTGCCATTTTCGGGGACCGTTACATAGCGTGGAGCGTCGCGGGAATGGGTAGCGGTGGAGGCGGTAGGGGTGGCGGGTACGGTTCGGGGCATGACGAACCGGATCCGGGTGGCTGTGGTTTTCGGCGGGCGGAGCAATGAGCACGCGGTGTCGTGCGTGTCGGCCGGTAGCGTGCTGCGCAATCTGGATCCGGAGAAATACGATGTGGTGCCGATCGGGATCAGCACCGAAGGCACCTGGGTGCTGGCCGACTCGGAGGTCGCCGCGCTCGGCTTCCACGATCGTGCGCTGCCCGCGGTGGATGGCACCGGCACCGCGCTGACGCTGGCCGCGGGCCCGGGCGGTTCCGGCGCGCTGGTCGCCCTGGACGATCCCAATGCGATGTTCGGTGCGGTCGACGTCGTATTCCCCATCCTGCACGGCCCGTTCGGCGAGGACGGAACCCTGCAAGGTCTGTTGGAACTCGTCGGGGTGCCCTACGTCGGACCGGGCGTGCTGGCCAGCGCGGCAGGCATGGACAAGGAGTTCACCAAGAAACTCCTTGCGGCCGAAGGACTGCCGATCGGCAAGCAGGTGGTGTTGCGGCCGGGCACCGCGACACTCGATGCGGCCGACCGGGATCGGCTCGGACTGCCGGTGTTCGTCAAGCCCGCGCGCGGCGGCTCCTCGATCGGCATCACCAAGGTCACCAGGTGGGCCGAACTCGACGCCGCCATCGCGGTGGCGCGTGCGCACGACCCGAAAGTCATTGTCGAGGCGGGCATCATCGGCCGCGAGGTGGAATGCGGCGTGCTGGAGTTCCCGGACGGACGGGTGCAGGCGAGCATGCTGGCCGAGATCCGGATGCCGGAGGACGACGCCGCGGCGCACCCCGAGTTCTACGACTTCGAGACCAAATACCTCGATGACGTCTGCGAATTCGACATCCCGGCGAAGCTGGACGACGAAATCGCCGACAGCGTGCGCGAACTCGCGGTCAGGGCGTTCCGCGCGCTGGACTGCCAGGGCCTGGCCCGGGTGGACTTCTTCATCACCGCGGACGGCCCGGTGATCAACGAGATCAACACCATGCCCGGTTTCACCCCCATCTCGATGTACCCGAAAATGTGGGATGCCACCGGCATCGACTACCGGACCTTGATCTCCACCCTGATCGAAACCGCCGTCACACGCGGCACCGGACTTCGCTAGTCGCGGTCGATACCGGCGGCATCGAGCGCGGACGAAGGCGGGTCAGATGCAGGTTGCGGTGCTGTTCGGCGGGACGAATGCTGAGCGGGATGTCTCGATTGCCACGGCGGGGCAGGTGTTTCGCGCGTTGCGTACGCGCGGGCACGAGGTCTCGGCCTACGACACCACGGCGGGTCGCCTCGACGCCGACGGCGAGGATCGGCTCATGGCGGCGACGGTCCCCGCGGAGCCGCCGCAGGTCAGCGGTGCGGTGCCGGACGTGACCATGCGATTGCTGTGCGAGCAGGGCGGATTGCGCGACGTCGACGTCGTCTTCCTGGCGTTGCACGGCGGCACCGGCGAGAACGGCACCATGCAGGGCCTGCTCGATCTGGCGGGCGTGCCCTACACCGGCAGCGGGGTGCTGGCCAGTGCGATGGCGATGGACAAAGACGTGTCCAAACGGCTGTTCCGGCTCGCCGGGGTGCCGACACCGGACTGGGAGATGGCGGCGGACGAGTTCGACGATCGACTCGGCTGGCCGGTGATCGTCAAGCCGAACAAACAGGGCTCCACGGTCGGTCTGACGGTCGTCAAGGATCCCGCGCAATACGCCGAGGCGGTGCGGGTGGCCCGCGCGCACGACGACGAGGTGATGGTCGAAAGGTTCGTGCCGGGACGCGAATTCGTGGTCGGCGTGCTCGGGGACGATCCGCTCGCGGTCGGCGAGATCATTCCGCAGGGCAGCGAGATCTTCGACTACCGCAGCAAGTATCAAGTCGGCGGCGCGGTCGAGATCTTCCCGGCCGAGATTCCCGCCGAGCTGGCGGACGAGATGCGCGCCCAGGCGGTGCGCGCGCACCGGGCGCTCAAACTCGGTGCCTACAGTCGCGTCGATTTCCGGGTCGACGCCGCCGGTGACGTCTGGTGTCTCGAGGCGAACACCCTGCCGGGCATGACGGCGACCAGCCTGCTGCCGCAATCCGCGGCGGCCGCGGGCATCGACTTCGCCGAACTGTGCGAGCAGATCTGCTTGCACGCCTTACGCAAGCTCGATTAGCCGATTCTGCGTATCGTCGAGTCATGCTCGTGGCGATGACGATTCCGGGGTTGGCGCTGTTGCTGATCGCGCTGTCTTTTGCCGAGGTGATGTGGCGGAAGGTGAGCGGGAAGTCGCTGGTGCCGTGGATGCGCGACAGCGGGCGGCCGGTGGCCGCCGTGGGGTTCGAGCAGTTCGATGCGGTGTTCGCGGCGGGGAAGCAGCACGAGTTCGAGCAGGTGCAGTCGACGCTGATGTATCGGGAGAACCCGGGGGACGGCGCGCCGGGCGGCGTGGACGTAGACCTGTCCAACGGGAAGGTGACGTTGAGTCCGTCGGTGCAGTGAGTTCGAGTGGCAAGTACGGCGCCTCCGAGCCCGCCGCGCAGTGACTTCGAGTCGCCAGGCAGGGCGGCTTCGAGTCGCCAGGGCGCAGGGACTTCGAGTCCCCAGGCACGGCAGCCTCGAGTCCCCAGGCGTAGTGGCCTCGAGTTCTGACGGGACCGTGAGTTCGAGTCCGAGGGTCGACGCCGCCGTGATCAGTTGGGCAGCGGTCCCGGGTCGAGTGCCTTGGCCGGGAGGTTGGCGGTGATCGCGTCGGAGACGCTTTGCAGCGGTGTGGGTCCGGAGCCGTCGGGCACGGTGAGCGCGATATAGGTCTCGCGGTCGACGGCGAACCAGGTGCTGGCCTTGGCGGCCGGGTCACGGGCCTCGAACCACTGGACGTTGTTCACCAGTTGCAAGGGCGAGGCGCGGTTGAATTCGAGCGGGCGGTCCAAGCCGCAGCGCAGGACGATCGCGTCGCCGCCGTCGGGTCGCTGCCAGGCTCGGGTGCCGGGCGGGGAGGGCTCCACGAGAGTGGATTTGGTGAAGTCGCCGACGGTGGTCGGCAAGGCGGGCAGCAACGTGACGCACGCCTGACCGTCCGCGGCGGGCGCGGCGACCGGACCGAGGACCAATGGTTCACGTTCGACCGGTGCGCGGCGGGCGAGCACCGCGGCCACGAGCAACCCGACAATGAGCACCACCGGCAGCGCGACCGCCGTGGCGATCAGCGCGGGCGGATACTGCCGCGCGATCCCATCAGTGCTCGCAGCGGCTTCGGATTCCTCGGCGTCGGACGCGCCATCGCGCGCCGCCTCGGACTCGGCCACATCGCTCCGGGTGGTCGCCGCATCGGCATCGCGCTTATCCGTCGCCGTCGCGTCGGCCTCCGTGCTTCCGGGGACGGCGGTGGTGTGGGAGCCTCCGGTCGCCGTCGCGTCGGCGTCAGTGTTTCCTGCGCTGGCATCGGTGTCAAAGCTTCCGGTGGCCGCGGCCTCAGCGCCAGTGCGTTCCGTGGCAGCGCCGGGTTCGGTGCTTCCGGTGGCTGTGGCCTTGGTGCCGGTGCGTTCCGTGGTGGCGTCGGTTTCGGTGTTTCCGGCGACGGCGGTGGTGTGGGAGCTTCCGGTGGCAGCCGCGTCGGCGTCAGTGTTTCCCGTGATGGCGTCAGCGCCTTCTGCGCGGGCCGTGGTGTCGGTGCTTTCGGCAGCCGTGGCCTTGGTACTGGTGCTTCCCGTGCTTCCGGTGGCGGCGTCGGTGCCGGTGCTTTCCGTGGCGGAGGCGTCGGTGCCGGTCCGGTCCGCGGCATCGGTTGCCGACTTGCCTGCTCCCACAGTCGAGGACTGCTCGGTGTCACGCGCGGACACACCGCCCACTCCGGCGTCCTCGCCCTTCGACGAATCGCGGTTCGACGATTCCGCCGCCATGCTCACCGACCCTTCCTGCGCTGGATGACCGGTCGGGGCCGCGATCGCTGCCGCGGGTGCCGTGACCGGCCCGGTAGTACTCGATTGCCCTGGAAAGGGTACCTTCGGGTCGTTTCCAGCCAGCAGCGTGTCGGAAAGGACCCGGTCATCAGCGAGAGCGCTACGCCGAGGACGGTGCGCGAACTGGGGGAGTTCGCGCTGATCGAGCGGATCAACCGGCGTCGGGTGCAGGCACCCGGCGTGCTGCTCGGGCCGGGGGACGATGCCGCGCTGGTCGCCGCGCCGGACGGCCGATTCGTGGTGACCACCGACATGCTCGTGCAGGACCGGCACTTCCGGCTCGACTGGTCCAGTCCCGCGGACATCGGCCGTAAGGCGATCGCGCAGAACGCCGCCGATGTGGTCGCGATGGGTGCCGCGCCCAGCGCGTTCGTGGTCGCGCTCGGTTTACCGTCGGACACCCCGCTCGAGGTGGTCGACGGCCTGGCCGACGGGATGTGGGCGGAGGCGGGCCGTGCCGGCGCCTCGATCGCAGGCGGCGACCTGGTGTGCAGCCGCGAGATCGTGATCTCGGTGACCGCGTTCGGTGATCTGAGCGGCCGGGCACCGGTGCCGAGATCCGGTGCGCGCGTGGGCGACACGGTCGCGGTGGCGGGGCGGCTCGGCTGGTCCGCGGCTGGCCTCGCGGCGCTGACCGCCGGTGTGGACTCCGCCGAGTTCGCCGAAGTGCTTGCCGCGCATCGAGTCCCGCAACCGCCCTACGCCGCGGTGCTGGACGTCCTGCCCGCGAAAGACACTGCGACGCACCCGCACGACACTGCGACGCACCCGCACGACACTGCGATCCACCCGCACGACCACGCCGCGAATTCGGCAACACTGAGCCCGAATTCACTCACCGACATCTCCGACGGCCTGCTCGCCGATCTCGGACATATCGCCGCGTCCTCGGCCGTCGCCATCGATCTGGATTCGGCGGCGTTGCGCGACCCGGCACTCGAGCGGATCGCCGCCGCACTGGATGCCGATGCGGCGCAATGGATTCTGACCGGCGGCGAGGACCACGCCTTCGCCGGCAGCTGGCCCGCCGGTCGGCCGCTGCCCGCGGGCTGGGTGCCGATCGGGCGCGTGTGCGCCGGTCACGGCGTCACAGTCGACGGTGTGCCGCGCTCCGGCAGTGCCGGTTGGGAATCGTTCGGTGGGGCGGACTCGGCGTCGGCCGGCGAACCACGCTAAGTTGTGCGGTCATGGGCGCGAAACCACTGTCGGAAATCATGGATCCGGGATGGGCGAAGGCACTCGAGTCGGTGGCGGATCGAATTTCGGCCATGGGCGAGTTCCTGCGCGCCGAGAACGCGGCGGGCCGCGGCTATCTACCGGCCGGTGAGAATGTGCTGCGCGCGTTCCAGCGCCCGTTCGACGCGGTCCGGGTGCTGGTGGTGGGCCAGGACCCGTATCCGACCCCCGGTCATGCGATGGGCTTGAGTTTCTCTGTCGCTCCGGATGTTTCGCCGGTGCCGCGCAGCCTGTCCAATATCTTCGCCGAATACACCAAGGATCTCGGCCACCCGACCCCGTCCTGCGGCGACCTGAGCCCGTGGTCGGACCAGGGTGTGCTGATGCTGAACAGGGTGTTGACGGTGACACCGGGCCAGCCCGCCTCACATCGCGGCAAGGGCTGGGAAGCGGTGACCGAACAGGCGATTCGCGCGTTGGTCGCGCGGGATGAGCCGCTGGTCGCGATCCTCTGGGGTCGGGACGCGTCGACGCTGAAGCCGACCCTGGTCGAGGCCGAGGTGCCCTATATCGAGTCCGCGCATCCGTCGCCGCTGTCGGCGTCGCGCGGTTTCTTCGGTTCCCGCCCGTTCTCCCGAGTGAACGAACTGCTCGACGAGCTGGGTGCCGAACCCGTTGACTGGCGCCTGCCGTGAGCAGGCGTCTGTGTGTGATCTACCGAGTTCGAATCGAGTGAGGAGCTCTACCCATGCCCAACACCACCGTTCGTGGCGCACTGCGCGGCACCACCGCCACCCTGGCCCTCTGCGCCGCTCTCGCCGGTGGCGCCGCCACCGCGAGTGCCAAGGGTCTGCCGCTGGAGCAGGCCACGGACACCACCTCGGCTCCGGCCGGTACCACGTCGGCGCCGATCGGTGAGGAATTCACCTCCAACGGCTCCTCTACCATCTCGTCGTCGGTCAACGCCAAGGTCACCTGCTTGCTGCAGAACACCTTCAGCGCGTCCGGCAAGTGGAATTGCTGAGCGGAAACCCGTTCTGGAGGCTCGCGAGTGAACTGTAACCAGTTCTATGCGATCCTCGGTTAGTGAGTAATGCGAACAATCTGCTCGAGCCCGCGCCGCTGCGGCTGCGTGGTTCGGGTGGTCTCGAGCTAGTTGCCGACCAATTCGGCCCGATCGACGGCCCGCTCGTGGTGTTCCTGCACGGCGGCGGGCAGACCAGGCACTCGTGGAAGCAGACCGGCGTGAAGCTGGCCGCCTCCGGCATGCGGGTGGTCACCCTGGATGCGCGCGGGCACGGTGACAGCGCATGGTCCGCGGACGGTGACTACCGCCGCGACACCATGGTTCGAGATCTTTTGCTGGTGTTGGAGCAGCTCGGTGCGCCCGCCGTCGTGGTGGGGGCCAGTATGGGCGGGATCACCGGGCTGCTCGCCACCGCGGTCCCCGGCGCACCGATCAAGGCGCTGGTGCTCGTCGACATCGTGACCAGGCCGGAGCAGGCCGGGGTGGCGCGGGTGATCGACTTTCTCGGCCGGCATCGGGACGGCTTCGACTCGCTCGAGCAGGTCGCCGACGCCGTCGCCGAATATCTGCCGCATCGTCCGCGGCCGGAGAACACCGACGGGCTGCGACGCAATCTGCGACAGCGCGACGGTCGCTGGTACTGGCACTGGGATCCGGACATGCTGGCCGGCCGGGTCGAGGACGCCTCGGAGATGGTCGATCAGATGGAGTCGGCGGCCCGCCGGCTGACCATGCCCGTGCTGCTGGTGCGCGGCTTGCAGTCCGATGTGGTGAGCGCCGAGGGAGCCGCCGCCTTCCAGGAACTGGTGCCGCACGCGGAGTTGGTCGAGATCGGCGGTGCCGCGCATACCGCGGCGGGCGACAACAACGATTCGTTCACCGACGCGGTCGCCAAGTTCGTGCTGCGCAACGAACAGTAGCTACCGGTACTCCGGCTTCCGCTTCGCCACGAACGCGTCCACACCCTCGCGCCCGGTCGGGCCGTCGGCCGCGGCGGCGATCGCCTCGCGCTCGCGGTCGAGCTGGTCGCTGAGGGTCGACGAAGTCGACTGGGCCAGCAGCGTTTTGATGCTGGCATGGGTCGAACGCGGTCCGGCGGCGAGCGTGCGGGCCAGGTCGAGCGCTGCGCTCTGCACGTCCTCGTCGGCGACCAGCCTGCTGAGGATGCCGAGCCGCACCGCCTCGTCGGCGTCCAATACGGCGTCGGTGAGCAGGATTTCGCGAGCCCGGCCCAGTCCGACGATGCGCGGCAGCGTCCAGGACATGCCGCCGTCGGGGCTGAGCCCGATACCCGGGTAGGCGGGGCGCAGTTTGGTGCCGGGGCCGCCGAGCGCGATATCGGCGGCGCAGACCAGGCTCATGCCCGCGCCCGCCGCCCAGCCGTGCACGCCCGCGACGACCGGCACCGGGGTCGCGTCGAGCGCGCGGACGAAGTGGTGCAGATCGGTGGCCAGACCGTAGATGTGTGCGGCGCGATCGTCGGCGGCCGCGAAGCCGCGCACGTTGCCGCCCGCGCAGAAGTTCGCCCCGCTGCTCGTCAGCAGCACGGCCCCGACGTCCGCGCCGAGCGAGCGCAGGGCGGCCGTGCCGGCGACGATGCCACCGAAGTCCATGGACGTGCCGTTGGCGGCGGTGGCGATGGTGATCTGCAGGACGCCGTCGACGGTGCTCACGTACCCGGTCTGCGCGGTGGAGGTCATGCCCTGCACTTTAACGGGTGGCCACGGCGGGGCCGGACGGCGTTGCGCCGAGGTCGGTTTCGTCCGGTGGGCGCACCATGCGCAGTTCCAGCACGGCGGTGAACGGTTCGATCTTGCGCGCGCCGTCCGGGCGGAAGCCGTGCCTGCCGTAGAAGGCGCGGGCCCGCGGATTGTCCTCGAACACCCACAGCGAGCAGGGCTTTCGCGGGTCGAGCACCGTGCGCAGGAGATCGTCGGCGACGCCGGTGCCGTACCAGGCCGCGCGGACATACAGCGCGGTCAACTCCAGTGGTGTGACCGGTGATTCATCGGTGGACTCGCCCGCGCTGGCGAACCCGATCACGGCGTCGCCGAGCACCGCGACGTGCGTGCGTCCCGGGTAGCGGAGGCGGTCGCGTTCCCATTGGGCGGCTCGGCGGCGCACGTCGAACGCGGCGAGCACGTGCGCGGGCACCAGGTCTGCGTAGGCCTCACGCCAGCAGGCGATATGACATTCGGCGAGGCGGTAGGTGTGTTCGGCGGCGAGCGGCAGGATGCGCCACGTCGACTCGGTCATGGGCACCATGGTCGCCGAACGGACCCGCAGATGACTACGCCCCGGCCACCCGTGAGGGTGCCGGGGCGTGCGTCGGTCTCGTACCGATCAGCCGTGGCGGTTCAGCCGCGGACGACCTTGCCCGCCTTCAGGCAGGAGGTGCACACGTTCATGCGGCGGGTGTTACCCGGCGCAACCTGGGCGCGAACGGTCTGGATGTTCGGGTTCCAGCGACGGTTGGTGCGCCGGTGCGAGTGCGAGACCGACTTCCCGAAGCCGGGGCCCTTGGCGCAGACGTCGCAGACGGCAGCCATAGTCGCGAACTCCTTCATGTCATGGTGGGGACCGCCGCCCGCGGGCAGCATGTCCGGAAACAATGTATCGACGTACCCCTGCCGACTGATGTCGGCCAGCGCAAACCGGCGACGGCCACGCGAGGCAACCCTGCAAGGGTAGCGGGACGGGCACCGATCCACCAAACCGGGCGTCGGCAGCCGATGCCGGTGACGGCTGTGGGGTACCCCGAGTGTAGCCGGAAACGACCGGTCGCCCGCCGCGGCCCACACCGTCGGCCGGGTGTCGGTATCGCCCGCTAACCTGGCGAGCGGCGTCTGCGGCGCGAGCGCGGGCCCGGCGGCGTGCCGCGCGCCGGAAACAAGTGGCGGAGGGAGAGGGGTGACGGTGCCCGGAGTGCGGGATGTGATGGACGGCACGGCGCTGCTGCGCTGGGGTCGAACCTGCCTCGACGGCCTGGCCCATCGGCGCGAGGAGATCAACGCACTCAATGTCTTCCCGATACCGGACGCCGACACCGGCACGAACCTGCTCGCGACGATGCGCGCGGCGATGGCGGCCGCCGAGGCGATAGCGACCCCGTCGAGTGCGCGCGAGGTGACGGCACACGAGGTCGCCGCCGCCATGGCGCGCGGCGCGACGATCGGCGCCCGCGGCAATTCCGGCATCATCCTGTCCCAGGTGCTGCGCGGGATCGCCGAGGCCGTCCGCGCGGGTCCGCTGACCGCGGCGACGCTGCGCGAGGCGTTGCGGCGCGCGGCCGTGCTGGTCCGGGCGGCGCTGAGCGTGCCGATCGAGGGCACCATTCTCACCGTGCTCGACTGTGCCGCGGCCAGCGCCGCCGCGGACGCCGACGGCACGCTCGCCGAGGTCGCCCTCGCGGCGGCCGACGGCGCGGCCAAGGCGCTGGGCGAAACGCCGTCGCAGCTCGGCGTGCTGCGCGATGCCGGGGTGGTCGACGCGGGCGCCCGCGGCCTGGTGGTACTGCTGGACAGCCTGGTGTCGGTGACGCTCGGTGAGATCCCGTCCCGGCCGGAGTACACCCCGAAGGAACCCGGCATGCCCCGGCCCGAACCCGAACCGGCCGAAACAGCTTCGCCCACACCGCAATACGAAGTGATGTACCTGCTGAGCGACACCGACGAGGCGCGGCTGGCGGCACTGCGCGCCCGGCTCACCGAACTGGGGGATTCGGTGGTGGTGGTCGGCGACGGGCAGGGCTCCTGGTCCGCGCACGTGCACTGCGCCGATGCCGGCGCGGCGGTGGAGGCGGGCCTCGCGACGGGGCGGCTCAGCGGTATCCGGATCGAGAGCTTCGCCCTGGCCCGGCATGAGCCGCTGCACGACGCCGCCGAACAGCTCGTCACCGGTGACGAACTGCCCGTCCCCGAGGGCCCCGCCGATCGCGGCATCCTCGCGGTGGCCGCGGGCGACGGCGCGGCCGCCCTGTTCGAGGACGCGGGCGCGGTGGTTTTGGACGGCGACGGCCCGGTGACCGCGGCCGCCTTGCTCGACGCGATCCGTGCGATGCCGAATCGTGAGGTCCTGGTGCTGCCCAACGGCGCACTGCCCGCGCACGACCTGGTCGCGGTCGGTGTCGCCGCCCGGGACGCGCACCGCGACGTGCTACTGCTGCCGAGCGCGTCGGTGGTGCAGGGGCTCGCGGCGCTGGCGGTACACGACCGCGGCCGGATCGCCGTCGACGACGCCTTCGCTATGTCGGAGGCGGCCGCGACCACCCGCTGGGGTGCGCTGCGGGCCGCCCCGGAGCGGGCGCTCACCATGGTCGGCACCTGCGAGGCGGGCGACGGACTCGGTCTGGTCGGCCACGATGTCGTCGTGATCGACCACGATGTGCGGGCGGCCGGACTGACGCTGCTCGACCGGATGCTCGCCTTCGGCGGCGAGCTCGTCACGTTGCTCATGGGCGCGGCCGCGCCGGACGGCCTCGCCGACGCGCTGGCCGCACATATCGGCGACGAGTTCCCCGGCGTGGAGGTCACCGTGTATTCCGGTGGGCAGCACGGGGATCTGGTGCAGATCGGAGTGGAGTAGATGGCGACCCTGAGCGATCGGCTCGACCATATCCTCGGCGTGAAGGCGGCCGGGTCCCTGGTCGACGCCTTCGACATGCACACGGTGGAGGACCTGCTCCGGCACTATCCGCTGCGCTACGCCACCCAGGGGCAACCGCTCACCGAGGAGGCGCCCGAGGAGGGCGCGCACATCACCGTGATCGGCCGGATCACCAAGGCCGAGCTGCGCCCGATGCGCAACCGGCGCGGTTCGCTGCTGAAGGTGGTGCTGGACACCGGTTCCGGCACCGGTCGCGGTGTCGACGTCACCTTCTTCAACGGTGACAAGGTGAAATACGTTGTCAAAGAAGGTCTTCGGGCGATGATGTCGGGCACCGTCACCTACTGGCGGCCCGGCCAGTGGAACCTGAGCCACCCCGGCTACCTCATCCTGCCCGAGGCCGACGACGAGGAGAAGGTCGGCTCGCTCACCACCGTGCGCGGCGGCGGCAACTTGCGCGGGCTGGCGCAGAGCGCGAAAGGCGCCGAGGGCGTGGACACCTCGTTCATGGAGCGCGAGTTCATCCCGGTGTATCCGGCCACCGCGAAGGTGCAGAGCTGGGACGTGCTCGCGTGTATCCGGCAGGTGCTCGACCAGTTGGACCCGATCGACGATCCGGTGCCCGACGACATCCGGGCGGATCGTTCGCTGATGAAGATCTCCGACGCCCTGCGCCTGATCCACCTACCGGAGCGCAAGACCGATATCGACCAGGCCAGAGAGCGGCTGCGGTTCGACGAGGCGCTGGCGCTGCAACTGGTGCTCGCCGAGCGCAGGCATGAGGTGTCCGGCCGGTCCGCGCGCCCGTGCCCGCCGCGCCCGGACGGCATCGCCGCCGAGTTCCAGACCCGGCTGCCCTTCGAGTTGACCGCCGGTCAGCAGCAGGTGATCGCGGAGATCTCCGCGGACATGTCCCGCAGCCAGCCGATGCACCGGCTGCTGCAGGGCGAGGTGGGTTCCGGTAAGACGATCGTCGCGCTGAACGCCATGTTGCAGATCGTCGACGCGGGGCAGCAGTGCGCGTTGCTCGCGCCGACGGAAGTCCTTGCCGCCCAGCACTATCGGTCGATGCGCGGGATGCTCGGTGATCTCGGCAGCGGCGGCGAACTCGGCGCGGCCGAGCACGCGACCAAGGTGGTGCTGGTCACCGGTTCGATGTCGGCCTCGGCGAAAAAGGCGGCGCTGTTGGAGGCGGTGACCGGGGAGGCGGGCATCGTGATCGGCACGCACGCGCTCATCCAGGACAATGTCGAGTTCTTCGACCTGGGCATGGTGGTGGTAGACGAGCAGCACCGCTTCGGTGTCGAACAGCGGGATGCGTTGCGGGCCAAAGCGAAAGCCGGAGCCAGCCCGCACCTGCTGGTGATGACCGCGACGCCGATTCCGCGCACCATCGCGATGACCACCCTCGGCGACCTGGAGACCTCGACGCTGACCGAGTTGCCGCGCGGCCGCTCGCCGATCACGTCCAAAGTCGTACCGCGCAGGCAACATCCGAACTGGGTCGACCGTGCGTGGGAACGCATCCTGGAGGAGGTCGACGCCGGTCGGCAGGCCTACGTGGTCTGCTCCCGGATCGGCGACGACGAAGAGGCCGCCGGTAAGTCGAAGAACGGCAAGGCCAAGGCCAAGGACACCGAGAAGGAAGGCCCCACCACGGCGGCCGCGCTCGACGTGTTCGATCAGCTGCGGGCGGGGCCGCTGTCCCGGGTCCGGGTCGGCCTGCTGCACGGCAGGCTGCCGGCGGACGAAAAAGACCAGGTGATGCGCGCGTTCAACGACGGCTCGGTCGACGTGCTCGTCTGCACGACGGTCGTCGAGGTCGGCGTCGACGTGCCGAACGCGACCGTGATGGTGATCGTCGACGCGGACCGTTTCGGCGTCAGTCAGCTACATCAGCTGCGCGGCCGAATCGGTCGTGGCAAGCATGCCGGGTTGTGCCTGCTGATCACCGATTCCGCGCCGGGTGGCTCGGCGATGGCGCGGCTGGACGCGGTCGCGAGCACCACGGACGGCTTCGAGCTCGCGGTGCTCGACCTGCGCACCCGGCGCGAAGGCGACGTGCTCGGCGCGGCCCAGTCCGGAACGGCCCGCTCCCTGAAACTGCTCTCGCTGCTCGACGATCTCGAAGTCATCACCGCCGCACAGGAACTCGCGCGCGAGGTGGTCGAAGCCGACCCCGGATTGAAGAAGCACCCGGGCCTGGCCGGCATGATGCACGCCGCCGTCGACTCCGAACGCCTGGAGTACCTGGCCAAGTCGTGAGCTCGGCCCTAAACCGTCGCGACCGCGGTGATGTGGCTGAGCGAGCAGCGCCAGCCCTGTGGGGTTTCGACATAGACGTCCGTGGTCCACTCGTCGGCGTCGAACCGTTTACCTTGGTAGTGCGCGGTATTGGTGACTCGGACCGTCAATACCGCGACCGTGCCGTGGCTTTGGATCACCGGGTCGCCCACCCGCTGCATCGCCGAATGGGTGAGCGCGCCGGACGCGATGAACCCCAGGAAGTCCCGGGCGCTGGTGATCCCGTTTTCGGAGACCATCGTCCAGTCGTCGGTCATGAATTCGCCGATCCGTGCCGCATCGTTGGCGACGATGGCCGCCATCCATGCGTCGAGCAACGGCACGAGACGATCGTGCAGTGCGCCGGTCGTGGGTGTGGTAGCCATGAGTGCAACGGTAGGCCCCGCTCGAGTGGGTGGCTTGGACGAATGGAACGTCCCGTGTCAGTGCCCGATGCGGGGGTAGGGGAGGTCGGTGCTGGTGTTCTCGTCGACGGCCAGGGGGCTGCCGATGTGCGGGAAGGCGCGCTGGGGGCAGGCGGGGCGTTCGCACACCTTGCAGCCCGCGCCGATCGGCACCGCTGTCGCCGGGTCGTCCAGTTGCAGTCCGGAGGAATACACCAGGCGGTCGGCGTATTCGATATCGCAGCCCAGCCCGATCGCGAAATTCTTTGTCGCGGTACCGAATCCCTGCGGCGCGGTCATCGCGGTGCGCGCGATCCACAGATAGCGCCTGCCGTCGGGCATCTCGGCGATCTGGGTCAGGATGCGGCCCGGATAGGCGAACGCCTCGTGCACCACCCACAGCGGACAGCTACCGCCGACCCTGGAGAAGTGAAAAGCGGTGGCGGACTGGCGTTTCGAGATATTGCCCGCCCGGTCGGTGCGGACGAAGAAGAACGGCACGCCGCGCTGGCCCTGCCGTTGCAGGGTGCTGAGCCGGTGGCAGATGGTCTCGAAGCCGACCTCGAAACGCAGGCCGAGCAGGTCGATGTCGTAGTGCAACTCCTCGGCCGAGCGCAGGAAGCGACTGTAGGGCAGCACCAATGCGCCCGCGAAGTAGTTGGCCAGTCCGATGCGGGCGAGCGTGCGGGATTCGCCGGTGAGCGATGGGGTTTCGGCGAGCACGCCGTCGAGTTCGGTGCCGTACAGCAGCAGGGCGAGGGTGGTCGCGATCTGGAAGGCGCGCTGGCCGGGCCGCAGTCGCCGAGCCAGGGTCAGCGTGCGGGTTTCGGGATCGTAGTGGCGTTTCGGGATGGTGGGATCGGCGCCGTCGCCGCGGACCAGCACCGTGACCCCGGCGCGTTCCTCCGCGACCCTGGCGAGCTGGCGATCGAGCGAGCCGATGGTCAGCCCGGACTGTTCGAAGAGCTGCTCGGCGGCGATGTCCAGCTGCGGGATGTGGTTGTGGTGGTCGTAGAAGAAGTCCCGCACGTCCTCGTAGGGCATGGGCACGCCGGGCGTGCCGGCGGGCGTGTCCACCCGGGCGGAGAGCAGGTCCAGCTGGTCGGTGGCGGCGCGCAGTCGCCGGTGCATCGCGACGACGATCCGCGCGACGTCGGGCTGTCTGGTCGCCAGCTCCTCCACTTCGGTGAGCGGCGCGGTGTGCCCGCCCGCGGCATCGATCAGCACCTCGTGCAGATCCGAGACGAGCCGGGCATCGGAGTCCGCCGCGAAGAACTGCACGTCCAGGTCGAAGGTGGAGTTGAGTTTCAGTAGCACCGGGATGGTGAGCGGGCGCTGGTCACGTTCGAGCTGGTTGAGATAGCTGGGTGAGAGATCCAGCGATTTCGCCAGCGCCGCCTGGGTGAGCCGGCGTTCCTCGCGCAACCGCCGCAGCCGCGCACCCGCGTACATCTTCCGCACGTGCAAGATGGTAGCCCCACACCTTCGCAAACATCGCATATCCACGCTTGTTCGTTGCGAAAATATGTCACTGCGAGGTGTTTTGTCCGAGATGTCAGCTGCGTAGCATGCGAAGAGGCTACTGGTCGCTACCCCAGATCAAGGCCTGTGCGGCGATCACGTCCGTGCCGTTGAACGTCACCGCGGGCGAGCCGTGCAGCTGATAGCCCTGATCGAGCAGGGCGCTGATCCGCTCGCAGAACGTCGCGTCGTCGACGCCGGTGATCAATCGGTAGCGCAGGGGTTGATCGGTCATCCGGTCAGCCTAGGCGGTGCCGCGGACAAGTCGATATCCGTGTGCGACACCGAGACTGAGGTCCGGCCAGTGGGCGCGGGGGTTCCGAACCGAGCATTTGCTTGGTTGAATCGGGGGTGCGCGGCGCGTGCCGTCCTCGAACGAAAGTGAGCCAAGTCGATGCCGAGCCCCGATGAACTCGTCCGTGCCATGTGCCGGAGCTGGTCGGACCCCGATCCGGACCGCATCGCGTCCTTCTTCGCCGAAGACGCCGTCTACCACAACATTCCGATGGAGCCGGTGGTCGGCCGGGCCGCGATCCGTGATTTCCTCGTCGGATTCCTGGCCACCTTTCGAGGCGTCGATTTCGACATCCACCACCAGGTCGCGGCCGGCAACCTGGTCATGAACGAGCGCACCGACACCCTGCGCACCGCCGACCGTGCGATTCCGCTCCCGGTCACCGGCGTCTTCGAAGTATCCGACGGCGCGATCACCGCCTGGCGCGACTACTTCGACATGGGTGCCATCAACAAGGCTTTCGACCTCTGAAAGAGGCCCAGCGCCTCCTCCCGAACCGGGAGGAGGCGCTGCGCTGTCAATGCGTGATCGCGGTGCTCAGCGCACCGCGGCCGCGGCGGCGACCATGTTGCGCAGTGACGCTGCCACTTCGGCCTGGCCGCGGGTCTTCAGTCCGCAATCCGGGTTGACCCAGAGCCGTTCGGCGGGAACGGCTTTCAGCGCGGCCCGCAACGAGGTGGTGATCTCCTCGACACTGGGCACCCGCGGCGAGTGGATGTCGTAGACACCCGGCCCCACCCCGAGATCGAAGCCCGCCGCGTTGAGATCGTCGAGCACCTCCATCCGGGAGCGTGCCGCCTCGATCGAGGTCACGTCGGCGTCCAGGCCGGCGATCGCGTCGATCACCTCGCCGAACTCCGAATAGCACAGGTGCGTGTGCACCTGGGTGGCGTCGGAGACCCCCGCGGTCGCCAGCCGGAACGACTGCACCGACCAGTCGAGGTAGGCCTGCTGATCCGCCTTGCGCAACGGAAGCAGTTCGCGCAGTGCGGGTTCGTCGACCTGGATGATCCGGATGCCCGCACCCTGCAGGTCCACCGTCTCGTCCCGGATGGCCAGTGCCACCTGACGCGCCGAATCACCGAGCGGCTGATCGTCGCGGACGAACGACCAGGCCAGGATGGTCACCGGCCCGGTGAGCATGCCCTTGACCGGCTTGTCGGTGAGCGATTGCGCGTAGCTGATCCAGTCGACGGTCATCGGCGTGCGGCGCGCCACATCGCCGAACAGGATCGGCGGCCGCACGCAGCGGGTGCCGTAGGACTGCACCCAGCCCAGCTCGGTGGCCGCGAAGCCGTCGAGCTGTTCGGCGAAGTACTGCACCATGTCGTTGCGCTCCGGCTCGCCGTGCACCAGCACGTCCAGGCCCAGCTGTTCTTGCAGCGCGATGACATCGGCGACTTCGGCCCGCATCCGGCGGACGTACTCGTCCTGGTCGATCTCGCCCTTGCGCAGCTCGGCCCGGGCTACCCGGATCGCCGAGGTCTGCGGGTAGGAGCCGATCGTGGTGGTCGGCAGCGGCGGCAACTGCAGCCGATCCTGTTGCAGCACACGGCGTTCCTCGGCGGGTGCGCGTGTGACGGCGTCCGGGCCGAGCGCGGCCAGCCGGGCACGGACCTGTGCGTCGTTCAGTCGTGGGTCGGTGTGGCGCGAGGCCAGTGCCGCACGGGTGTCGGTCAGTTCGGCGCTGATCGCCTCGGTGCCCTGGGTCAAGCCGGTCGCGAGCAGCCGCACCTCGGCGACCTTCTCGGTGCCGAACGCCAGCCACGACCGCAGCGCGTCGTCCAGCCCGGTCTCGACGGCCAGGGTGTAGGGCACGTGCAGCAGCGAGCTCGACGTCGAAACCGCCACCGACCCAGCCGAACCCAGCAGGGTGCCGAGGGTGGTCAGCGACTTGTCGAGGTCCGTGCGCCACACGTTGCGTCCGTCGACCACGCCGGCGACGAGCAGTTTGCTCGAGAGCGCGGGCACCGCCGCGACGTCGGAAACATCGGTGCCGGAGGTGAAGTCGAGCGCGATGCCCTCGACGTCGGTGCTCGCGAGCGCGGTCAGCGCGGCGTCGGGGTGCCCGAAGTAGGTCGCCACCAGGATCGCGGGACGCTCCGCCGAGGCGGTGAGTTCGGCGTAAGTGCTACGCACCAGCTCGATTTCGGCCGCAGTGAGATCGGTGACCAGGATCGGCTCATCGAGTTGGACCCAGCCGAGGCCGGCTGCGGCGAGCTGTGCGAGCAGGTCACGATAGAGCGGCACCAGTTCGGCGAGCCGGTCCAGCGCCGCGCCGCCCGTGGCCTTGGCCAGCTTCAGGAAGGTGACCGGACCGATCACCACCGGCCGGGCCGCGACACCCAGGTCCAGTGCTTCGCGCACCTCGGCCAGGAGCTTCTCCGGGTGCAGCGAGAACGCGGTGTCCGCACCGATTTCCGGCACCAGGTAGTGGTAGTTGGTGTCGAACCACTTGGTCATCTCCAGCGGCTCGACGGTCTCGTTGCCGCGCGCGGCCGCGAAGTACCGATCCAGCGGGTCGGCGATGCCGGCGACCCGCGGTGGCAGCGCGCCGAGCAGTACGGCCGTGTCGAGCACCTGGTCGTAGTACGAGAAGGTGCCGACGGGAATCGAATCCAGGCCTGCCGCTTGGAGTTCGGCAAGCTGGGCCTGCCGCAGCTCGCGCGCGACGGCGTGCAGCTGATCGGCGTCGATCTTGCCGGCCCAGTAGGATTCGGTGGCCCGCTTGAGTTCACGTCGCGGCCCCACCCGTGGTAGCCCGAGAACCGTTGCGGTGAACGGTGTCTGATGTACAACAGTCACGATGTCTCTCCAGTGCTGAGTCGTGGACCATCGCCATACGGGCGGCGCGGTCACCGGCTGACGAGCCGGCCGACCACGAAGGGAGCCCGACACTGCAGCACTGGTGCAACCGCACGCCCAAATCCACGAGGCGGTGGTCGCCGGATACGGCGTACCCGGCACGGCTGGCAGGTCTTCGGACTCACAGGCACCGGCCGTTGTCGGCCGACCTACTAACCGTCGCTTTCCGGGTTGGGGTACCCAGTGCTCGTGACGGCATTCGTTCCTGTTTACCGCTGCGGGACAGTCCCGGATTCCCACCGGGTTCCCTCTCGCCCGGCCCCCCGTTTCCGGGCGGCCGAACTCGGCTCCGTGCGCGTCGTCGGGGCTCCATCTCGCGCGCATCGGTGAACCAGCTGCGCGTACCAGCATAGGCCGAGGCCGCTCGCGGTGGTGTGCCCGGGCGCGTCACCAGGGAGTACCGACAACTGCCTGCCGGAAATCCGGCTGCGGGCGGTGTTGTCGCAGATCGTGCGGGTGCCGTTCACCGGTGGCCTGGTCGCCGAAGAACGCAGGCTGATGTTCGGTCTCGCCGTCGGTCAGTTCCGCGGTGGGCTGCGGCACCGGACCTTGCGCTGGGCATAGCTCGGCGGCGGGCCGGATCTGTGACGGCCCGGTGAACGCAACTTCGCAGCGTTGCCCTGTGCTGTTGTGAAGATCCCTGCGAAGGCTGCATCAGTGTCTGTGAGATGCGCGCAGCCGGGTACCTTAGGCCAATGTTCACGAAAGTCTTGGTCGCCAACCGCGGCGAGATCGCCATCAGGGCCTTCCGTGCGGCCTACGAACTCGGCGTGGGGACGGTAGCCGTCTTCCCGTACGAGGACCGCAACTCGGTCCATCGGATGAAGGCGGCCGAGTCGTACCAGATCGGTGAGCAAGGGCACCCGGTCCGGGCCTATCTCTCGATCGACGCGATCATCGACGCGGCGAAGTCGGCGGGCGCCGACGCGGTGTACCCCGGCTACGGCTTCCTGTCCGAGAACCCGGACCTCGCGGCGGCTTGTGCCCGCGAGGGCATCACCTTCATCGGCCCCTCCGCCGAGGTGCTCGAGCTCGCGGGCAACAAGGCGCGCGCCATCGCCGCCGCCAAGGCCGCGGGCCTGCCGGTGCTGCGTTCCAGCGCGCCGAGCGCGGACGTGGACGAACTGCTCGCGGCCGCGCAGGAGCTGGAGTACCCGATCTTCGTCAAGGCGGTCGCCGGTGGTGGCGGGCGCGGCATGCGCCGGGTCGCCGAGCCCGCGCAGCTGCGCGAGTCGATCGAGGCCGCCTCGCGCGAGGCCGAATCGGCCTTCGGCGATCCGACGGTGTTCCTCGAGCAGGCGGTGGTGAACCCGCGCCACATCGAGGTGCAGATCCTGGCCGACCAGCACGGCAACGTGATGCACCTGTTCGAGCGCGACTGTTCGGTGCAGCGCAGGCACCAGAAGGTGATCGAGCTCGCACCGGCACCGAACTTGGATCCCGCACTGCGCGACCGCATCTGCGCCGACGCGGTGGCTTTCGCGAAGGAGATCGGCTACAGCTGCGCGGGCACGGTGGAGTTCCTGCTCGATGAGCGAGGCAATCACGTCTTCATCGAGATGAACCCGCGTATCCAGGTCGAGCACACGGTGACCGAGGAGATCACCGACGTCGACCTGGTGCAGTCGCAGCTGCGCATCGCCGCCGGCGAGACACTCGCGGATCTCGGCCTGAGCCAGGACAAGGTCACCATCCGCGGCGCGGCGCTGCAGTGCCGGATCACCACCGAGGACCCGGCCAACGGCTTCCGCCCGGACACCGGGCGGATCACCGCGTACCGCACGCCCGGCGGCGCGGGCATCCGGCTCGACGGCGGCGCCAACCTCGGCGCGGAGATCGGTGCCTACTTCGACTCGATGCTGGTGAAGCTCACCTGCCGCGGCCGCGACTTCCCGGCCGCGGTCGCGCGGGCCGGGCGGGCGCTGGCCGAATTCCGCATCCGCGGCGTCACCACCAACATTCCGTTCCTGCAGGCGGTACTCGACGATCCGGACTTCAAGGCGGGCCGGGTCACCACCTCGTTCATCGATGAGCGGCCGCAACTGCTGACGCTGCGCGGCTCGGCCGACCGTGGCACCAAGATTCTGAACTATCTGGCCGACATCACCGTGAACAAGCCGCACGGTGAACGGCCGACGACGGTGTACCCGCACGACAAACTGCCCGCCATCGACCTGTCGGTGCCGCCCCCGGACGGCTCGCGGCAGCGGCTGTTGCGTTTGGGCCCTGAGGGTTTCGCGCGGGATCTGCGCGCTCAGGCGGCGGTCGGCGTCACCGACACGACCTTCCGGGACGCGCATCAGTCCCTGCTCGCCACCCGGGTGCGCACCAACGGCCTGCTCGGCGTCGCCGGGCACGTCGCGCGGTTGACGCCGGAACTGCTGTCCATCGAGGCGTGGGGTGGTGCGACTTACGATGTGGCGCTGCGGTTCCTGTACGAGGACCCGTGGGAGCGCCTGGCTCTGCTGCGCGAAGCGGTGCCCAACATCTGCCTGCAGATGCTGCTGCGCGGCCGCAATACCGTCGGCTACACGCCCTACCCGGAGCAGGTGACCCGCTCGTTCGTCTCCGAGGCGACCGCGACCGGCATCGACATCTTCCGCATCTTCGACGCGCTCAACAACGTCGACCAGATGCGCCCGGCGATCGACGCGGTGCGCGAAACCGGCACGGCCATCGCCGAAGTCGCGCTCAGCTACACCGGTGATCTGTCCAACCCGGACGAAACCCTGTACACCCTGGACTATTACCTGAAACTGGCCGAGCAGATCGTCGACGCGGGCGCGCACGTGCTCGCGATCAAGGACATGGCCGGACTGCTGCGCGCTCCCGCCGCGGCGACTCTGGTCAAGGCCCTGCGGAGCAACTTCGATCTGCCGGTGCACGTGCACACCCACGACACCCCCGGCGGTCAGCTGGCCACCTACCTCGCCGCCTGGCAGGCCGGCGCCGACGCGGTCGACGGTGCCAGCGCCGCGATGGCCGGAACCACCAGTCAGCCCGCGCTTTCCGCGATCGTCGCGGCCGCGGCGCACAGCGAGCACGACACCGGACTGAACCTGCAGAACGTGTGCGATCTCGAGCCGTACTGGGAGGCGCTGCGAAAGGTGTACGCGCCGTTCGAATCCGGGCTGCCCGCCCCGACCGGCCGGGTGTACACCCACGAGATCCCCGGCGGTCAGCTGTCGAACCTGCGCCAGCAGGCCATCGCGCTCGGCCTCGGTGACCGGTTCGAAGAGGTCGAGGCCAAATACGCTGCGGCCGACCGGCTGCTGGGCCGGCTGGTGAAGGTGACGCCGTCCTCGAAGGTGGTCGGCGACCTGGCCCTGTCCCTGGTCGGCACCGGTGTGGACATCGAGGACTTCGCCGCCGACCCCGGTCGCTTCGACATCCCCGATTCCGTGATCGGTTTCCTGCGTGGCGAACTCGGCACGCCGGCGGGTGGCTGGCCGGAGCCGTTCCGCAGCCGCGCGCTGGAAGGCCGCGGCCCGGCCAAGCCCGAGACCCCGCTCACCGCCGCGGACGAGACAGGGCTGGCGGGCAGCTCCGAAGAGCGCCGGGCCACCCTCAACCGGCTGCTGTTCCCCGCGCCCACCGCCGAATTCCTCGCGCACCGGGAGAAGTACGGCGACACCATGGGGCTCTCGGCCAACCAGTTCTTCTACGGCCTGCGCCACGGTGAGGAACACCGCGTGCAGCTGGAGAAGGGTGTCACGCTGCTGATCGGCCTCGAGGCCATCTCCGAACCCGACGAGCGCGGCATGCGCACGGTCATGTGCATCCTCAACGGGCAGCTGCGCCCGGTCGCGGTGCGGGACCGGTCCATCGCCAGCGAGATCCCGGCCGCGGAGAAGGCGGACAAGGGCAACGCGAGCCACATCGCCGCCCCGTTCGCCGGAGTCGTGACATTGGCTGTGTCCGAAGGCGATTCGATCGCGGTCGGGGACACCATCGGCACCATCGAGGCGATGAAGATGGAGGCCGCGATCACCGCGCCGCGCGCGGGCACCGTCGGCCGGGTCGCGATCGGCCAGGTGCAGCAGGTCGAAGGCGGCGATCTGCTGATCGAGCTGGCGTTGCGCGAGTCCGCGGCCGAATGACGCGGATCGTCGCCGGGACGGCGGGCGGGCGGCGCCTGCGGGTGCCGCCCGCTGGTACCCGCCCGACCTCCGATCGGGTGCGCGAGGCGCTGTTCAGCGCGCTCGACGCCCGGATCGACTTCGACGGCGCCAGAGTGCTCGACCTCTACGCGGGGTCGGGGGCGCTCGGGTTGGAGGCGCTCTCGCGCGGCGCCGCGCACGCGCTGCTGGTCGAATCCGATCGCAAGGCCGCGGCGATCGTGCGCGGCAACATCGCCGACCTCGGACTGCCCGGTGCGGAACTGCGTCTCGGCACGGTGTCGTCGGTGCTGGCACTGGGTGGTGCGGGCGAATTCGACCTGGTGCTCTCCGATCCGCCGTACGCGGTCGAGACCGACGCGGTGCTCGCGGATCTGCGCGCGCTGACCCGCGGCTGGCTGCGCCCGGACGCCTTGGTGGTGGTGGAGCGATCCATCCGGTCACCGGAGATCGTCTGGCCCGCAGGGTATTCCGCGCTGAAGCCGCGCAAATACGGGGAGACGCGGATCGAGTCGGCGACGTTCGAATAGCCGCGGTGTGGCCTGGCGCACCCGCTGTGGTGTGCGGCGGGTCGACACGATAGCGTCTGACCATGGCTGGAGCATTGTGCCCCGGGTCCTTCGACCCCGTGACCAACGGACACATCGACGTCTTCACCCGGGCCGCGGCCCAGTTCGACGAGGTCGTTGTCACCGTCATGATCAACAAGAACAAGCAGGGCATGTTCAGCGTCGACGAGCGCATGGAGATGCTGCGCGAGTCGACCGCGCACCTGCCCAACGTCCGGGTGGAGTCCTGGTACGGGCTGCTGGTCGATTTCGCCAAGGAGCAGAACGTCACCGCGATCGTGAAGGGCCTGCGCGACGCGACCGACTTCGGTTACGAACTGCAAATGGCGCAGATGAACAAAAAACTCTCCGGCGTAGAAACCTTCTTCATAGCCACCAACCCCGCCTTCGGCTACCTCTCCAGCTCCCTCGTCAAAGAAGTAGCAGCCTTCGGCGGCGACGTCGTAGACATGCTCCCCCCCTCGGTCCACAAACGCCTCCTAACCCGCCTCGCCGACCGCAAAAGCTGATCGAACCGCTGCCTCCGTCGCACAAAGTCACCGCGCTGATACGGACGGAGATCGAATGGGATCGGATTCTGCTGGAACCGAGTTCGTCATGGTGGGGCCGGATTTCGAGATTATCAGGCAGCTGACACGTCAAATGGGGGACGTGAACCGGGCGGCTATGGTCGGACATGGTTGGACTCGGGAGATCGATACGCTCTTGTACGAGCTTGTGAGGTCGATTCCGCGAGAGGTGGCTCGGGTCAGGATCGTTGCGGGGGATCGAAAAGCCGATCGGGCCGAAGTGCCGGAGCAGGCGCTCAGGGCAGACGGCGAAGTTGTGCGGTATGTTCGTCGGCCGGTCCTCGAGCTATGGCCGGTTCTTCTTGCTGCTACCTGGGAACTGTTGGGGGGCAAGGAGGCGCGTTATCGCACCGGCTACGACGCGGACGAGATCACGGCTGCCCTGGCTTCGGTGACGGAGGCGGTTCGCGAGGCCCTTCGCGGCTCTGGATAGGAATCAGCCCCGGGCCGGGTTCGGCGCCGGGGCTGATTCGTGGGCTGCGGTGATGGTTCAGAAGACCAGGCCGCGTAGGGCGAGGAAGCGCATGCCGCCTACTGCCGCGGTGATGGCGAGGATGGCGGTGGCCTCGGCGGGGCCGCCGATGCTGGGGGCCCAGACGTCGAGGGCGGCCAGGCCTGCGGTGGTGATGGCGAGGCCGACGAGGGCCAAGCCGCCGCCCTCCCACTGGGCGGTGAACCAGCCGACGCGGCCGCGGGCGTGGAAGGTGAGCTGGCGATGCAGTTCGTTGGCGATGACGGTGCTGACGATCGAGCCGACCACGTTGGCGATCAGCGGGCCGATGCCGTGCATCGCGAAGAACAGCAGGACGTAGGCGATATTGCTGGAACCGCCGACCAGCGCGAAGCGGATGAGCTGGGCGAACGCGCGGTCGCCGCGCAGGTAGGTGATCAGCTGCTCGAATCGCGCCGCGACGGGTGCTGCGGGTAGCACCGGGTACGGGCCGACCCACGGCAGGAACAAGCTGGTCGCGTTTGCTCCCGCCGGTCGCTCCAGATCCAGAACTGTCATGGTCTTTCCGATCGAACAGGGCCTTCGAGTGGGACAACAGCGACGGTGATCGCTTCCTTCCCGCCGGGCTCTCGGCAGGTTTCGCACAGAACCTGTCGACAACGGGCGGACCGGTGTGGCCCTTGCTCTCTGGCTTCCTCAATCCCGCAGGTCCCGGTGGGGACTGCGCGCTAAGCCGAAGACCTTGTCGATCTTCCTATCGAAGGTACCACGAAGTGGAGGCTTATCCTCCACTTGATTTATGTGGCGTGCGAGACACTGGCACGACACACCGGAGGGTGACTCGGCACAAGCCGTGACGAGGGGCACACTGGGGCTCGGCGGAGAGTTCGCCGTGAGTCGTAGGAGAGTGGGGTAGTCAGCATGTACCGCGTATTCGAAGCACTCGACGAGCTGGTCGCCATCGTCGAGGAGGCGCGTGGCATCCCGCCGACCCGCAGCTGCATCGTGCCGCGCGGCGACGTGCTCGAACTGCTCGACGACGTGCGCGACGCGTTGCCGGGCGAGCTGGACGACGCCCAGGATGTGCTGGACATCCGAGACAAGATCGTGTCCGACGCCCGCTCGGCCGCCGACGTGACGGTGACCAGCGCCAACGAGCAGGCCGCGCACACCATCGGCTCGGCCCGGGAAGAGGCCGATCGCATCCTCGCCGACGCCAAGGCGCACGCCGACCGGATGGTGGCCGAGGCCAGCGCGCACGCCGACCATCTGGTCAACACCGCGCAGGCCGAGGCCGATCGCGTGGTCGCCGACGGCAACGCCGAATTCGAGGCCGTCACCAACCGGGCCCGGGTGGAGTCCGAGCGAATGATCGAGGCGGGCAAGGCTTCTTACGACCGCTCGGTGGCCGACGGCGAAGCGGAGCGGGACCGGCTCGTCTCGCAGACCGAGGTGGTGCGGGCCGCGCACGCCGAATCCGCGCGGGTGATCGACGCGGCGCACGCCGACGCCGACGCGATGCGCGAGGAATGCGACCACTACGTCGACTCGAAACTCGCCGACTTCGAGGAAACCCTCTCCAATACCTTGCGCACGGTCGGTCGCGGCCGGCATCAGCTGCGCTCCGGCGCGGGCGCCCCCGACTACGCCGGCGAATACCGCCGCTGACCCGCGCTCCGGCGGCGCGGGACCGGTGCTCGCGCAATTTGGGTGGACGAACCCGCTCGCGTATCGTGGAGTGGTTGCCCATTCCCCCCGATTGTGAAGTGAGTTCGTGATGCCCGCCGGTTCCGGTTCTGCCTCGCGTCCGCGCTCGGCCTCGCGCCGGGAGCCGGACGCGGCTTTCGTGCTGGACGTGCGCAGCCTCGGCCGCCGGCCGGGGACCATGCGTGAACTGCAGCGCACCTTCGATACCACCGCGCGGATCGGCCTCGACCTGGTCGGCGTCCCGGTGGGTGCGCAGGTCGAGTTCGACCTGCAGTTGCAGGCGGTGTCCGAGGGTGTGCTGGTCACCGGAACCGTGCACGCGCCCATCGAGGGCGAGTGCTCGCGCTGCCTCGAACCGTTCACCGATGGGATCGATCTGCCTCTCACCGAGCTGTTCGCCTACCCGGACAGCACCACCGAGCAGACCACCGACGATGACGAGGTCTACCGCATGGTGGACGACACCATCGACCTCGAACCGGTGGTCATCGACGCGATCGGGCTGGAACTGCCGCTGCAGCCGCTGTGCACCCCGGACTGCGCCGGACTGTGCGCGGAATGCGGCGTACGGATGGCGATTGCGGGTTCTGCGCACTCGCATGAGATACTTGACCCTCGCTGGGCCGGGCTGGCGAAGTTCGCCACCGAATCGCCCGGTAACGGCAGCCCCGAATCGGGTGCGGCCACAGCAACAGACCACTCAGCCGATATGGCAAGCAATAGGACAGAGGAGAAGTAGTCGTGGCCGTTCCCAAGCGCCGGATGTCCCGTTCCAACACCAGGTCGCGGCGCAGCCAGTGGAAGGCCACCGCGCCGACCCTGATCACCTGCCCGAACCGCGCCTGCGGTGAGAAGACCCTGCCGCACATCGCGTGCCCGTCCTGCGGCACCTACAAGGGTCGCCAGGTCACCGCTGCTGTCTGACAGTTCGACCTGTCGTATCGACGTGACTGATGAACCAGACTCGTCCGGTGCACACGCGAGCCTGCTCGCGGCGCTCGGCGTCGAGGTGCAGCCGGAGTTGCTGCGCCTGGCGCTGACGCACCGGTCCTACGCATACGAGAACGGCGGGCTGCCGACCAACGAGCGTCTGGAGTTCCTCGGCGATTCCGTCCTCGGATTGAGCATCACCGAGCGGCTGTATCACGAGCACCCGGACAAGTCCGAGGGCGAGCTGGCGAAGCTGCGCGCGAGCGTGGTGAACATGCACGCGCTCGCCGAGGTGGCTCGTCAGCTCGGCGCGGGCGGTCTCGGCGCGCACCTGCTGCTCGGCAAGGGCGAAGAGCTCACCGGCGGCCGGGACAAGCCGAGCATCCTCGCCGACGGGATGGAGTCGCTGCTCGGTGCGGTGCACCTGGAGCACGGCATCGATGTCGCGCGCGCGGTGGTGTTGCGCCTGTTCGCCGACCTGCTCGAGCGCGGTCCCCGGATGGGGGCCGGGCTCGACTGGAAGACGAGCCTGCAGGAGCTCACCGCGGAACGCGGCCTCGGCGTGCCCAGCTACGAGATCACTTCGACCGGTCCCGATCACGACAAGGAATTCACCGCGACCACGATGATCGGCGGCCAGGCCTACGGCCAGGGCGTCGGCCGATCGAAGAAGGAAGCCGAGCAGAAGGCCGCGGGCACCGCCTACCAGGCGCTGACCGCCGAAGCCTGATCGTGCCCGAACTTCCCGAGGTCGAGGTCGTCCGGCGCGGTATCGCCGAACACGTGGTCGGCCGGGTCATCGACTCGGTCGCGATCACCCATCCCCGCTCGGTGCGCCGTCATCTCGAAGGCGCCGCCGATCTCGCCGCACGGCTGGCCGGACTGAAGGTCCAGTCCGCCGAGCGGCGGGGCAAATTCCTCTGGCTCACCTTCGACGAGCCGGACACGTCCCTGGTCGTGCACCTGGGAATGAGCGGTCAGATGCTGGTGCAACCCGCCGACGCGCCGCTGGAGAAGCACGCGCACATCCGCGCCACCCTGCACGACGGCACTCAACTGCGTTTCGTCGATCAGCGCACCTTCGGCGGCTGGGCGCTCGCGCCGCTGGTCGAGGTGGACGGCACCCTGGTACCGGAACCGGTCGCGCACATCGCCCGTGACCCGCTGGACCCGCGCTTCGACGTCGAGTCCGTGGTGCGTGCGATCCGCGCCAAGCAGACCGAGATCAAACGCGTGCTGCTCGATCAGAGCGTGATCTCCGGCATCGGCAACATCTACGCCGACGAATCCCTGTGGCGGGCAAAGCTGCACGGCACGCGCCTCGCCTCCGGTCTGTCCCGCCCCGTGCTGCGCGGCCTGCTCGCCGATGTCGGCGCGGTGATGGGGGAGGCGCTCGCCGCGGGCGGCACCTCGTTCGACGCGCTGTATGTGAACGTCAACGGCCAGTCCGGCTATTTCGAGCGCTCCCTCGCGGTGTACGGCCGCGAGGACGAGCCGTGCCGCCGCTGCGGTGCCGCGATCCAGCGGGAGAAATTCATGAATCGTTCCTCCTATTCTTGCCCGCGGTGCCAGGCGAAGCCTCGCCCTCGTTAGGGAGCACGAGCTACCTTTCTTGTAGGCGGTCCGGGTGTCGGGGCCGTGGAGGAAGGACATATGCGCAAGCTCACGTACTACGTAGCGTCGACCATCGACGGATTCATCGCCACCGATGACGGGTCGGTCGATTTCTTCCCGGTCGGCGGCGACCACGGCCCTGCGATCACCGCGCAGTACCCCGAGACGCTGCCGACCAAGGTGCGCGAGTCGCTCGGCATCGATAAGCGCAACCGCTATTTCGACACCGTGCTGATGGGCCGCAAGACGCACGATTTCGGCGTGCGGACGGGTACGTCGAGCCCGTATTCGCATCTGAAGCAGTACGTGGTGTCGACGACGCTGCCGGAGGACCCCGACCCGGACGTCGAGTTGATCGCCGCGGACCCGCTGGCGAAGGTGCGCGAACTCAAGCGCGAACCCGGACTGGGCATCTGGTTGTGCGGCGGCGGTGAACTCGCCCAGGTGTTGTTGCCGGAGATCGATCAGATCTTCCTCAAGCTGTACCCGGTGCTGCTCGGGCACGGCCGGTCGCTGTTCGGCACCGGTCCACGGCTGCCCGACGCGGCCAGGTTCCGGGTGATCACCAGCCGCGTCTTCGAGGACGGAGTGGCGTTCATGAAGTACAGCAGGATTCGTTAACCGCAGTGGCGGAAGACGATTCGAGCGCGACCGGTCCGGCGGCGACGCCGGGCCCGGTCGAGGTGCTGCGCGAAATCGGCTTCTGGCTGGAACGCGCACGAGCCGAGACCTACCGGGTGAAGGCCTACCGTAAGGCCGCCGATATCGTCGCCGGACTGTCCGCGGCGGAACGCGCGGCGCATCAGGCGGCGCACAGCTGGCGGGAGATCCCCGGGATCGGCCCGAAAACCGCCGCGGTGATCGAGCAGGCCTCGGCGGGTGTGCTGCCGCAGTACCTGATCGATCAGCGCAACGCCGCGAAGCCGATCGGCGCGTCCGGTAAGGCGCTGCGCACCCGCCTGCGCGGCGATCTGCACACCCACTCGGATTGGTCCGACGGCGGCAGCCCGATCGCGGAGATGATGGGCGTCGCCGCCGCGCTCGGGCACGAATACTGTGCGCTGACCGACCATTCGCCCCGGCTGACCGTGGCGAACGGCCTGTCCGAGAGCCGGTTGCGCAAGCAGTTGGACGTCGTCGCCGAACTGAACGAGCGGATGGCGCCGTTCCGCATCCTGACCGGCATCGAGGTGGACATCCTCGACGACGGCACCCTGGATCAGCAGGCCGATCTGCTCGCCGAACTCGATATCGTGGTGGCCAGCGTGCATTCGCACCTGCGCGCGGACAGCGCGACGATGACCAAGCGGATGGTCTACGCGGTCGCCAATCCCAATGTGGACGTGCTCGGGCACTGCACGGGCAGGCTGGTCACCGGTGGTCGCGGCACCCGGCCGGAGTCGAGCTTCGACGCCGAGGTGGTGTTCGAGGCGTGCCGCAAGTTCGGCACCGCCGTCGAGATCAACAGCAGGCCCGAACGACGGGATCCTCCTTCGCGTTTGATGCGACTGGCGCTCGAGATGGACTGCCTGTTCGCCATCGATACCGACGCGCACGCGCCCGGTCAGCTCGATTGGCAGGGCTACGGCTGCGAACGCGCGGTGGCCAATGATGTTCCGGCCGAACGCGTGATCAACACCTGGCCACTGGCCGACCTGCTGGCCTGGACGGAGACCGCCGAAGCTTGATGGCCGCCGGATTAACTGTTGCCGAATAGTTCTGTCGTTCCGGGGTGTTCGCCCGCGTCCGCCTGAAAATGGTTGCCACAGAGATCATGTGGCGTGGGGGGATCGTTGGGCGAGTTTCCGGTCGATATCGTGCTGGCGCTGGTCGGTATCGCGGTGCCGGTCGGTGCGTTCCTGTACGAGTTCGTGCTGGTCGGGCGCAAGCGGCTCGGCTACCGAGTCCAGATGGACACCCCGGTCACCGGCGAGGTGGCCTCGGTGTTCCCCGGCGTGCTGCCGCAACTGCGGCCGGCGGGGGACGGCGCGGGGCCGGAACTCAAGGATCTGTCCGTGGTGCTGGTGCGCATCGAGAACAGCGGCGCGACCGATATCGACACGCGCGACTACCGGGCGCCCGACGCGGGCCGGATCGGCTTGCATCTGCGCTTCCCGCAGCGCCTGGTGATCGGTATGGCGGTGACCGAACTCAGCGATCCAGGCCTGGCCGACAGCCTGGACCGGGATTCCGGCCTCGCGGTGCGCGAGGACATGGCGGGCCATATCGGCGTCATCGATCTGCCCAAGGTGCCGCTGAATCGTGGCGAGCACTACAAGATCCTGGCCATCCTGCAACGGGCCGAGGGCGTCGGCGAGTATCCGGCGCCCCTGCTCACCGGTGGCATCAAAGGCGGCCGCGTCCTCGAAACCCGAAGCCGCACCGGCATTCCCCGCATGATGGTGGCGTTGACGGCGTTTCTGATCCTGGTGATCGTCGTGCAGTTCGTCGTCGCGTCGTCGCAGCCGCCGCCGACACCGCTGGAGTGCGCCGCGGGCAAACTCACCGTCGTCGGCTCGTCGGCGTTCGATCCGGTGCTGCGCAAAGCCGCCGATCAGTACGGGAAGCGTTGTACCGGAGCGCAATTCGCGTTCGGGTTCGAAGGAACCGAGCGTGGACTGGATCGGCTGGCCGAGGAGGGCAAAGATCATCCGGGTCTGCTCGCGATCAGCGACGGGCCGAAGGGCAGCGGGTATCCGGCGCTGGTGGCGCGGCCGCTGGCGCTGTCGCTGTTCAGCGTCATCGCCAACGAGACCGTCGGGGTGCGCAGTCTCACCGAAACACAGATCCGGGATCTGTACCTCGGCCGCATCGGGAACTGGCGCGAAGTCGGCGGACCAGACCTCCCGGTGGTGCTTGTGAACCGGATCCCCGGCTCCGGCACCCGTAACACCTTCGAACGCAGACTCCTCGGTTCCGATCAACCGGACCGCGCGCACGTCAGCTGCACCGCGCTCAAAGGCACCGTGCTGACCGGCGCGGCGCATTGCGACGTGCAGGTGACCAGGGACATGCAGAAGGCGGTCCGCGAAATTCCCGGCGCTGTCGGCTATTCCGAGTCCTCGGAAGCCGCCCAGGCGGGGTTGCCGACCCTGGCGATCAACGGCGTCCCGGCCGGCCGTGACGCGGCGATAGCGCGCACCTATCCGTTCTGGGGCGTGGAATACGCTTACAGCTACGGGGAAGTGCCCGGCGACTCGCTGGCCGCGGCGTTCCTGCACTACCTGGTCGATCAGAGCGGCAAGGATGTGTTGCGCGAACACGGGAACGCGCCGTGCGCCGAGTTGCCCGATCCGGGCCGGTGCCTGCCGGAATCGTGAATTACGCGAGACCGCGTCACACTCGCGGCCGCTGTCTCGTCCCTCTGTTGTACGAGGACATCGAGGAAAGGACGTCACCGTGGCACGGATGAAGCTCGCAGAGGTCGCCCCCGAGTACTACAAGGCGTGGTTCGAGGCGGAGAAGGCGATCCGGCGCGGTCCGTTGAATCCGGTGGTGCGCGAGCTGGTGAAGATTCGCGCGTCCCAGATCAACGGCTGCGTGTACTGCATCGACCTGCACACCACCGACGCGCGCCTGGCGGGGGAGACCGAGAAGCGGATCTACCAGCTCGACGCCTGGCGTGAGTCCGCGCTCTACGACGACACCGAGCGGGCCGCCCTCGCCTACGCGGAGGCGGTCACAAAACTCGGCGAGCACGGTGTGAGCGACGAGATCTGGGCCGAGGTCGAGAAGCATTTCGACGAGGGCGCGCGGGCCGGACTGGTCGCGGTCACCGCGATGATCAACCTGTGGAACCGGATCGGGGTCCCGCTGCGGATGCAGCCCGAGGTCGGCTGAGGCACCATGCGTGGGCACCGGCCCGGTGCCCACGCGCGGTTCACTCCTTCGGCGGCAGGAACGGCCGGGAGAAGTAGTCCTCGACCGGCAGCGGGCCGGTGTAGCGGCGGCACGGGCACTGCACCCACTCCCACACCGAGGGCGCGACGGAACGGCGTAACTCGGTGTGGCATTCGCCGTTCGGGTCGTGCACGGACAGATCGTGACCGCAGCCGCACTGCGCGGCGCTCTTCGTCTTGCCGAACGCCGCGCGGTGGCCGTAGCGCCCGATCGCCCAGCCGACGCCGGCGATCCCGGCACCGACGGCCAAGGTGATGGGATCGAACATGAACACATTGTACGTATACGTATGCCCGGCGGAATCGGCCCGATGTGTCGGTGCCATCGGCGAAGATGGCAGGCATGACGGAACTATCGCTGCGTGAGCTGAACCGAACCCTGCTGGTGCGTCAGATGCTGGCACAGCGGGTCGCGATGACACCGTTGGAGCTCGTCCGGCATCTGGTCGCGGTGCAAGGGCAGGAACCCAATTGGCCCTATGTCGGCCTGTGGTCCCGGCTCACCGATTTCCGGCACGACGATCTGGCCGCCTTACTACGAGAACGAAAACTGGTGCGGTCCACCATGATCCGCCGCACCGTGCACCTGGCCGACGCGGACGACTTCCGCTGGCTGCGCCCGACGGTGCGCCCGATCGTGCACGCTGCGTTGCAGGCGCCGTACTACCGCGACGAGATCGATGGCATCGATCTCGCCGAACTCGCCGTCGCGGGAAGGGAATTGCTGTCCGGTCAGATCCTGTCGCGCACCGAGCTGGGCCGCTTGCTCGCCGAACGCTTCCCGGATCGGCACGCGCGCAGGCTCGCCGAGGCGGCGGAGCTGCTGGTGCCGATGGCGCACAGCCCGGTGACCGGGGCTTGGGGCAAATGGCGCAACCGGTCGGTGACGGTCGCGCTCGCCGACGAATGGATCGGTGTGCCGATGGAGACCGAGCCGCACGCGCAGACCTTGATCCTGCGGTATCTGGCAGCGTTCGGCCCCGCCACCGTGGCCGATATGCAGGCGTGGGCGGGGGTGACCAAGCTCGCCGAGGTGGTCGACGAGATGCGTTCGAGCCTGCGGGTTTTCACCGACGATCAGCATCGCGTGCTGTTCGACCTGCCCGACGCGCCGCTGGCTGATCCGGGCCTGCCGGTGCCCGTGCGCTTCCTGCCCGCCTTCGACAACGCGCTGCTCGGGCACAAGGACCGCCGCCGGATCATCAGCGAGGAGGATCGGCAGCGGATCGCCAAGGAGGCCTCGGGCGGGGTGCCGATGTACCTGGTGGACGGTTTCGTGCACGGCCGATGGGCGTTGGAGGACAGCACCATTCGGGTCACGCCGTGGCATCCCCTGTCCGCGGCCGACGAGTCCGCCCTGCGCGCCGAGGCCGAGCGCCTGCTCGGATTCGTCGCCTCCGGTCAGGACGGAAAGATCATCATCGAGGGCTGATCCGAGGGTGCGTGAGCCGGATGGGGCTACTCGGGCAAAGGTGCGGCCTGGTCGGCGAAGTGCAGGCCGCGCAGGGCCAGTTCCTCTTCGAGGATCCGGATCGCCTTCGGGCCGACGCCGTGGATGCGCAGCAGTTCCTTCGCCGTCACCTCGGTGAGCTGGTCGTAGCGGGTGTACCCGTGCGCGGCCAGCTCGCGGTTGGCGACCTTGCCCATCCGGTGCGGAAACTCTGCCGCCGACGCTTGCTCCGCCATCACGACCTCCCGTGCGTTGTGCATTCCTCGGATAGGCGCACGGTAGCAACACCCACCGACATGCTGCCGGGCGATCGAGGCGTGACGAAAGTCTGACGGTGCGGCGTGGAGCGCCCGCCGCGGCGCGTTCACCAGGCACGATCGGTGCATGACACGAATTGCACGGCCAGGAGATCCGGCGTGACCGGCATGCGGGTGTTGTTGACCGGCGCGGCCGGGTTCATCGGTTCGCATATCCGCCGCGCGCTGGCCGCCGCCGGGCACGAGGTGCGCTCGGTCGACCTGATGATCCCGGCGGCGCACGGACCGTCCGCCGCGGTGCCCGACGGCGTCCGGCAGGTGGACGTCCGGGACGGGGACGCACTCGATGCGCTGCTGTACGGCGTCGACGTCGTCTGTCATCAAGCCGCAGTGGTCGGCGCGGGCGTGAGTGCTCAGGATGCGCCCGCCTACGCGAGTCACAACGACTTCGGCACGGCGGTGCTGCTGGCGGCGATGGATCGGGCCGGGTGTCGCAGGCTGGTGCTCGCGTCGTCGATGGTGGTGTACGGCGAGGGACACTACCGCGGCGAGCGGTGCGGGCCGGTGCCGGCCGGCGTCCGCCGCCCTGCGGATCTCGCGGCCGGGATGTTCGAGCATCGCTGCCCGGCGACCGGTGAGGTTCTCGACTGGGAAACGGTACGCGAGGACGCTCCGCTGCGGCCGCGCAGCCTGTACGCGGCAAGCAAACTGGCGCAAGAGAACTACGCCGCCGCGTGGGCGGCGGTGACCGGGTCCACGGTGACCGCACTGCGCTATCACAATGTGTACGGCGACGATATGCCCAGGGACACACCCTATTCCGGGGTCGCCGCGATCTTCCGTTCGGCGCTCGAGGCCGGGCAGTCGCCGCAGGTCTTCGAGGACGGTCGGCAGGCAAGGGATTTCGTGCACGTCACCGATATCGCCGCGGCGAACCTCGCGGCCGTCGAGCAGCCGCTGTCCGGCTTCGTCGCGCTCAATGTCTCTTCCGGCCGCCCGATCACCATCGGCGAGGTGGCGCTGACGTTGGCCGCGGCGCGCGGCGGCCCGGACCCGGTGGTGACGGGCCGCTATCGGGCCGGCGACGTGCGGCATATCGTCGCCGATCCCGAACAGGCCAGGCGCGTCCTGGGTTTCGTGGCACAGGTGGATCCGGTGGCGGGTCTCACCGAGTTCGCGTTCGCCCCGCTGCGCGACAGCGCGGGGATGTGCGCGCCGACCCTGTGAGCGGTCAGTTGCCCGACAGCGGCAGCCGTACCTCGAAACGGCTGCCGCCGGGCCGGTTCTCGGCGGTGATGTGCCCCTGGTGCGCCTCGACCAGACCGGCCGCGATCGCCAAACCCATACCGCTGCCGGTGGGTACGCCGTCGGCGGCGACGGGGGAGCGCGCGGCGGTGCCGCGATAGGCGACCTCGAAAATGCGCGGCAGGTCCGCCTCGGCGATCCCCGGCCCGGTGTCGTCGACCCGCGCCCACGCCTGACCGTCCGCGGTGCCCGCCGAGAGGGCGACCTCGCCACCGGGCGGCGTGTGCGCGATGGCGTTGGACACCAGATTGGTCAGCACCCGGCCGAGCGCCTGATCGTTCGCGGTGACGACGATGCGCGAATCCGGTTGTTCCGCACGGAGTTCGACCTGGGCGCGGGCCGCGGTCGGCCGGTTCGCGGCGAGCACCTCGTCGATCAGTTCCCGCAGATCCACCGGCTCCAGCTCGAGGCGCAGGGCGCCCGCGTTGATCTTCGACATCTCGAACAGGTCGTCGACCATGCGGGAGAGCCGGTTGGTCTCGACGCCGATCTGCTCGGCGTAGGTCGCCACGTCGGCTTGCCCGCTGACGACACCGTCGGAAAGCGCTTCGGCCATCGCGCGAATACCCGCCAGCGGGGTCCGCAGGTCATGGCTCACCCACGCGACCAGCTCGCGCCGGGACTGCTCCGCCGCGCGCTCCTGCTCCAGGATCTGCTTCTCCCAGACCATCTTTCGGGCCTGTTCGCGTCCGAGCAGGATCGCGGCGGGGACGGTGACCGCCGCGACGATGCCGAGCACCACCGCGGTGCGCTGCAACTCCTGGGTGAACATCAGCCCGCTGACCCCGATCACGCCCGCGAGGGTGGCCAGCGTCGGAATCAGCACCAGCACCGCCATGCTCGTGGTCACCGACCGATTCCTGGTGGTGCGCAGGATGATCGCGCCGATCAGGACCACCGGCAGCGAGCAGGCCAGCGAGTAGACGATGAGCTGGGTGGTGTCCTCAGGCATCGACGGCTCCGTTCCCGGTGCGCGCCCACGCGTAACCGCGGCCCCACACGGTTTCGATGCGATGGCTGTCGCCGAGTTTGGCGCGCAACCGCTTGATGTGCACGGTGACTGTGGACAGGTCGCCGAAATCCCAGCCCCAGACCTTGGCGAGCAAGGCTTCCCGGCTGAACACCTGCTGCGGATGCTGCAGTAGGAAGACGAGCAGGTCGAACTCGCGCGGCGTCAGATCCACGGGCACTCCGGCGACGAGGACGAGCCGGACCGCCGGGCGGATCTCCACGGCGCCGTCGCGCAGCACCGGGTGGTCGCTGTCGCGCACCACCTGTGAGCGCCGCAGCACCGAGGCGACCCGCAGCGCGAGTTCCCGTGGGCTGAACGGCTTGGTGACGTAGTCGTCGGCGCCCGCCTCCAGACCGAGTACCCGGTCGTCCTCGTCGCCGAGGGCGGTGAGCAGGATGACCGGCATGTCCGGTCGCGGCCCCGAGCGGATGCCGCGGCAGATCTCGATGCCGTCCGGCGCGGGCATCATCACGTCGAGCACGGCCAGCTCGATCACCTCGTCCGGATTCGCCAGCGCCGCCACAGTGGTTGTGCCGTCTGCAGTTTCGCGCACCTCGTGGCCGTCGCGCTCGAGATAGCGGCGGACCACGTCCCGGACGACGGGATCGTCGTCGGCGATCAGAATCGTCATGCTCTCACCAGTTCGTCAGGATCGTGTGGACCAGCAGCAGGGTTGCGGCGGCTTGCAGCGCGAGCCAGCGCCGGGCGGCGGCGCCCGGCAGGAAAGCGGTCGCGGCGAGCAGCCAGACATCGAACGGTAGCCAGATCCGCTCGGTTTCGGCTTTGCTCAGTCCACTGAGGTCTGCCGCGAGTATCGCGCACAGGGCCGCGGCAACCAGTAGTGCCGTCGGATCGAGGGCACGCAGCGTGCGCGGCGACAGCGCGCGGGACAGGCCCGCGGCGGTCGCGAGGCCCACCGCGCACACCGTCGCGGCCAGGTTGCCCCACCACCAGTAGGCGTAGGACCGCTCACTGGCTATGCCCTGGTAATAGCGCTGCACCACCAGGTGATAGCCGTCCAGCCACCAGAAACCGGCCAGCGTGAACGCGGCCACGACCGCCAGCGCACCGGCCAGCGCGGGCAGCAGCGGGCGCGCGGTCCGGGCCGCGATCAGCACGGCCACAGCCGGAAACGCCATCAGTACCAAGCCGTAGCTGAGATAGATGCCGAGCGCGAACAGCACGCCCGCGGCGAGCGCGGCGCCGGTCTTGCCGCCGGGTCGCGCGGCGATCGCCAATAATGCGACGGCCCAGGCCGTGACACCGGCGAACATCGCGTCCGCGGAGACCGCGATCCACAGCGCGGCGGGGGCGAGCACCAGGAACGGCAGCGCCGCCCGCGCTCGATCCTCGGCTCCGAGCGCCCGCAGCGCGACCGCGACGGCGAGCACCGCGCTGGTGCCGATCAGCAGACAGGCCGTGCCCGCCCACGCGCCGCCGCCGAGGCCGACGCGGTCGAGCAGGACGAAGAAGAGCAACGCACCCGGTGGATGGCCCGACACGTGCGTGGTCCACGAGTCCGGCTCGAAATCGAGGATGCGATCGGCGAATCCGCGCAGCATCGCGCCGATGTCGGTGACGCCACCCACCTCGTGCAGGTACTCGTTGGAATCGGTGAGCCGACGGGCGAATCCGCGCTCCCAGCCGTCGACCATGGCGAGTGCGAACGCCCAGCCCAGCGCGCCGGCCCAGGAGACGGCCAGCAAGGGACGCCAAGACAACCGCCGCGCGAGCGTCGGGCCCTGTGCGACAACGACAATCGCGAGGGCGACGGCCGGCACGGTACCCCAGCCCGCGTGCGGCAGCCAGTTGCCGAAGATCGGCGCGGCACCGGCGTACAGATTGCTCCGCCACGATTCGCTGGCAATTCGCGGGACGACGAATGCCGCCGCGACGAGCACGGCGGCGCTGCCTGCGCCCACCAGGTCGCCACGGAACCGGGCACGCTGCGGGGGATCGAGGACGGAGGTCTCGGACACGGCTCTCACGATAGGGCGGTCAGCGAGCTGTCTGTGCAGATCCTGGCCACTTTTTCGATGATGTCACTGTTTCGTCACAGGTTTTCCGGCCGTTTCGCGGCCCCGACGGCTTAGCGTCGGCAGCGTGACTCGAACCCAGGTTGATCCTGCCGGAGTGACCGTCGTGATTCCGTGCCGGGACGAAGCTGATGCGTTGCCCGACGTGCTCGCCGCGCTACCCGCCGGATACCACGCCCTCGTGGTGGACAACGGTTCCACCGACGGCACCGGCGCCGTCGCGCGCAGCCGCGGCGCCACGGTGGTGCACGAGGCCAGACCGGGCTACGGCGCGGCCGTACAGGCGGGCATCGCGGCGGCCCGCACCGAGCTGGTCGCGGTACTCGACGGCGACGGATCGATGGATCCGGCCGAACTGCCCGGCCTAGTCGAATTGGTGCGTGGCGGAGCCGATCTCGCGGTCGGCCGCCGGCGGCCGACGCATGCCGGGGTCTGGCCCTGGCACGCCCGGCTCGGCAACCTGCTCGTCGCGCGCCGGTTGCGGCGCAAATACGGTCTGCCCGTGCACGATATCGCCGCGATGCGGGTGGCGCGCCGGGCCGGAATGCTGTCGCTCGGACCTTTGCACCAGCGGTCCGGCTATCCGCTCGCACTGCTGGTCGGCGCGGCGAGCGCCGGTTGGCGGGTGGTGGAGCGGGACATCGCCTACCGGCCGCGCGCGGGCGGGGTGTCGAAGGTGTCGGGCTCGTGGCTCGGAACCCTGCGCGCCACCAAGGATTTCCTGGCGGTGCTGCGATGAGCTGCTGTCCGGCGACGCTGCTGGTGATCGCGAAGGCGCCGATCGCGGGCTTCGCCAAGACCCGGCTCTCGCCGCCGCTGACCCCGCGCGAAGCGGCCACAGTGGCCGCCGCCGCACTGCTGGACACCCTCGACGCGGTGCTGCGCAGCGAGGTCAGGCATCGGGTCGTCGCGTTCACCGGCGATCTGTCGGCGGCCGAATGCGGCGGTGAATTGGCAAGGGCGCTCGAGCTATTCGAGGTCGTCCCGCAACGCGGCGCGGGTTTCGGCGCGCGCCTGGCGAACGCGCACGCCGACGCCGCGCGATTCGGTGCGCCGGTATTCCAGATCGGGATGGACACGCCGCAGATCGGCCCCGACACACTGACCGCGGCGGCGCGTGCACTCGTCGCGGGTGACGGTGCGTTGCTGGGCCCGGCCGAGGACGGCGGCTGGTGGGGTCTCGGATTGCCGACGCCGCAACCCGCGCGCGTGCTCGAGCATGTCCCGATGTCCACCGATCGCACCGGCGAGTTGACACGGAAGGCGTTGCAGCAGTGCGGGTATGCGGTGACGTCGCTGCCGCAGTTCAGCGATGTCGATACCTTCGCCGACGCACAACGGGTCGCCGAGGCTTCGGGCGGCCGCTTCGCCGGGGAGATCCATCGGCTGCGTGAGCGCGGGCTGGTGCGATCATGAGCGGCGTCTGCGGTGCGGTGCGCCGGGCGGGCACGATCCGCGTTTCCACTGGCAGTGTTGCCACGGCCGGCGGCCGGCGGCACCGCGATGCGCGTCGCGTGCGACCGATCGGGGCGATCGGAGCTTTCCACGACGCAGTCGACTGTCCGGCACGGGAGGCGACGTCGTGAGCGGATTCGAGCTGGACGTGTTCGACCGCGCCTTGGCGGGCGAGAAGTGTTGGGTCCGTGATGCGGACGGTGTGCGGCATCGCCTGCCGATGGCGCGGTGGCTGGGACTGTCCGGCACAGACCGTCGTGCGGACCTCGCGCTGACGAGCCGCTGTGACGGGCCGACGGTCGATCTCGGCTGCGGGCCCGGCCGGTTGGTGGCGGCGCTACTTCAGCGCGGTGTGCTCGCGCTGGGGGTGGACATCTCCCCGACGGCGGTGGCCATCACCAGATTTCGCGGTGCACCCGCGCTGCGGCGTGATCTCTTCGATCCGCTGCCCGGCACGGGGCGCTGGGCCTACGCGCTGCTCGCCGACGGCAATATCGGGATCGGCGGCGACCCGGCGCGCATTCTCACGCGTACCGCGTCCCTGCTCATGCCGGGCGGTGTCGCAGTCGTCGAGTTCGGCCGTCCCGGTACGGGTTCGGCCACTCGGCAGCTCCGCGTCGAGTCGCGGACACACGTGGGCCGCTGGTTCCCGTGGGCCACGGTGAGCATCGACCATGCGGCGGATCTCGCGCGTGGCACCGGGTTTCGGGTGGTCGACACAGCGGAAGTGGGCGGCAGGCACATCGCATGGTTGCGCAGCGGCCGGGCTTCCCGCGCCGCGGTGCGATCACGACCGGTGCGCTCCGGGGCATCGGAGGTCGCGTGATGGGCTGGGTACAGATCGGATCGGCCTGCCGCATTCGATCGGGCGGACATCGCGGATCGTTCGATTGCTGCTCTACGCTGCGCGCTCGCCGTGGCGGCGTCGGTGCGGCAGGCACGCTCCGTCGTCCTGTTCATGGCTGTTCGAGCCGCCGAGGCGGTGTCCGATGACTGTGCATGAATCTGCCGAGCGCACCGGCGCATCGGACGATCGGTGGTACCGAGTCTCCGGCGCCCGGGGCCCGGAGGTGGCCAGCCGGGTGGGCATCGCGCTCGGATCGGCGATCCTGATCTGCTTCGTGACCGGCCTGCTGAGCCACTGGATTCAGCATCCGCCGAGCTGGTTCTGGTGGCCCGCGCACCCGGTGTGGTTGTACCGGTTGACGCAAGGGCTGCATGTCGTTTCGGGTGTCGCCGCGATTCCGCTACTGCTGGTGAAACTCTGGGCGGTGTACCCGAAGCTGTTCGAGCGCCCGGTGCTCGGTTCGCCGCTGCGCATGCTGGAGCGGGGGTCGATCGCGCTGCTGGTCGGCGCGATCGTGTTCGAGCTGTCGACCGGACTGTTGAACATCGCGCAGTACTACCCGTGGAAGTTCTTCTTTCCCACCGCGCATTACGCGATGGCCTTCGTCGCGCTGGGGGCGTTGGCGGTGCACCTCGCGGTGAAGCTGCCGGTGATCCGGGAGGCGTTGAGCCGCCCGATCGATACGGAGCCCACAGTCCGCGGGTCTGCCGATGACGTGGGCGCGCGCCATGTTTCGCGACGGACGGTGTTGACCGCGGCCTGGGTTTCCGCGGGCGCGGCCACCTTGGTGATGGCCGGTCAGACTGTTCCGTTCCTGCGCTGGACTGCTGTGCTCGCACCGCGTAGTGGCGAAGGGCCGCAAGGGCTTCCGGTCAACCGGACGGCCGCGGCCGCCGGTGTGGGCGAGTCGGCGCGGGCGGCGGACTATCGGCTGATCGTCCGGGTCGGTGACCGGCAGCGCGGCTTCACCAGGGACGAGCTGCTGGCCATGCCGCAGACGCGGGCTCGGCTGCCGATCGCCTGTGTCGAAGGCTGGAGTGCCACCGCCGACTGGTCCGGTGTGCGCCTGCGTGAGCTGCTCGCCGCGGTGGGCACGTATCCGGGTGGTGACGTGCATTTCCGATCGTTGGAGACCAATGGCATCTATGCGAGTTCGACACTGCCGCAACGACATGTCGTCGACGCGGACACGCTGGTGGCGCTGTCGTTGAACGGCGCGACCCTCGATCTCGACCACGGCTATCCGTGCCGCCTCATCGCGCCCAGCAGGCCCGGAGTGCTACAGACGAAATGGCTTTCGACGATCGAGGCCCGATCATGACCGCGGTGCGGCTGTTGCTGCTGCTGGTGGGCGGCTGGCTCGGCTGGTACGGGATCGCGTTGCTGCTCGATTTTCCACGGGCGGACCTGATCTCGATCGTCCTGTGGTTCGCGGGTGGAATCCTGCTGCACGACGCGGTTTTCGCGCCGTTGTGCGCCGCGGTGGGCGCTAGCGCTCGCCGGTTCTTGCCGGGCGCCTGGTGGGGGCCCGCCGCGTGCGGTGCGGTCTGTACGGTGGCGCTGCTGGCGATCGCCGCGCCCGTGCTCGACCGCGGTCACGCCATGCCGGACAACCCCACGGTGCTGGACCGGAACTATCCCCTCGGCTTGGTGGCCGCAGTGGTACTGGTCTGGGTGCTGGTGGGCGCCGCCGGTGCGGCACAACTCGCAGACCGGCGCCGTCGGCGCGACACCACGACACAAAGGAGCACTCCGTGACCACTTACGACGACCTGCGCGCCCTGTTCATCAACTGCACTTTGAAACGCTCGCCGGAGGTGAGCAACACCCAGGGCCTGATCGATATCAGTGCCCGCATCATGGCGAAGAACGGTGTACAGGTCTCTCAGATCCGGGCGGTCGATCACGATATCGCCTTCGGCGTCTGGCCCGACATGACCGAGCACGGCTGGCCCACCGACGAATGGCCCGCACTGCAACGACAGGTGATGGACGCCGACATCCTGGTGCTGGCGGGCCCGATCTGGTTGGGCGACAACAGTTCCGTCACCAAACAGGTCATCGAGCGGCTCTACGCCAACTCGTCGATCCTCAACGAGCACGGCCAGTACGCGTACTACGGCCGCGTGGGCGGCTGCCTCATCACCGGCAACGAGGACGGGGTCAAGCACTGCGCGATGAACATCCTCTACAGCCTGCAGCATCTCGGCTACACCATCCCGCCGCAGGCCGACGCGGGCTGGATCGGCGAAGCGGGACCCGGCCCGTCCTATCTCGACCCCGGCTCCGGCGGCCCCGACAACGATTTCACCAACCGCAACACCACCTTCATGACCTGGAACCTGCTGCACTTCGCCCGAATGCTCAAGGACGCCAACGGCATCCCCGCCCACGGCAACCAGCGATCGGAGTGGGATGCAGGCTGCCGCTTCGATTTCGAGAACCCCGAATACCGCTGATCGCCACCGGAACACCCGGAATCGGGCTCGGCCGTGCCTACGATGGGATGGTGCCTATCGCTCAGTTGAGTTTGATCACGTTGCACTGTGCCGACAAGGAAGCGCTGGCCGAGTTCTGGGCGTCGCTGCTCGGTGGCGACATCGTTTATCGGGCCGACGATTTGGCGGTGGTGCACACCGAGCGCGGATCCCTGTGCGCGCTGCGGGTGCCCGGCTACCGGCCGCCGACCTGGCCGGACGGGGACACGCCCATGCACATCCACCTCGATCTGCGGGTGGACGATCTGGACGACGCGCAGGAGGGGGCGATCCGGTTGGGTGCGCGGCTCGCCGAGGTGCAGCCGGGCCCGGATCTGTGGCGGGTCCTGCTCGATCCGGCCGGTCACCCGTTCTGCCTGACCGCTCGCGCCCCGCTGCTGCCGCTCGGTGCCGAACACGCCTGAGGCGACGAGCGGGACGCGGCCGGACACGACAAGGGCCGGTGACGTAGACGCCACCGGCCCTTGCTCTTTCGTGCCGCTAGCCGCGGAACGGGTACCGCTGGTCGAGGTCGAGGTTCAACTCGACCACGTTGACCCGTGGCTCGCCGAGGAAGCCCAGCGTGCGACCATCGGTGTGCGCGTCCACCACCTGACGGACCTGATCCTCGGAGATGTTGCGCGCCTTGGCGACTCGGGCGATCTGGATATCGGCGTATCTCGGCGAGATATGCGGGTCGAGCCCGCTGCCGCCGGCGGTCACCGCGTCGGAGGGCACCGGGGTGTCGACCGAGGCGTCGCCGAAGATCGGCACGATCCGGCCCGCCGAATAGTCCGCACCGGGCTGGGCGCACTCGACCTGAACACCCTGGTACGCGGACAGGAACGGCGTCGCCGGGCACGCCTCGTTGACGCTCACCACCCGGGTGGGATGGGTCACCTCGCCGCGGCCGTCGCGCGGCCCGATCACCGAGAGCACCGCGCCCACACCGGTACTCGTGCAGAACGGCCGGGCGCCGTCGACCCCCTCACGGTCGGCGATCGCCTTGCTGCGGGCGCAGACGGTGGACAGCAGGCTCAGCTTGGTCTCGGCCGGATCGGCGGCGAGCGTGTCCACGATGCTTTCCGGGCCGAGGTTGGACGCGGCGGTGGCCATCGGGTCGTACCCGTTGGCCCCGGCCGCGGACGGCCTGCTCTGGAAGTACTGCACCAGCGCGTTGCCGTCGGTGTCGGTGAACGACTGGCCGATCAGGCTGGAGCCGACGACGGTGTCGCCGGATTTCACCAGCGACCCGTCCGCCTTGTCGTGCAGGCCCGGTAGTTGAGCTACGGCGAAAACCACCAGGGGATAGGCGATTCCGGTGATCGCGGTGAGCACCAGCAGCGCGCGCAGCGCCGCTACGTGCTGCCGGATCCAAGTCGAAGTACGCATGTCAGGACATCCCGGGGAGGAGTTGGACGACGAGGTCGATGAGTTTGATGCCGATGAACGGCGCGATTATGCCGCCGAGGCCGTAGATCGTCAGGTTGCGGCTCAACAACTTCGACGCGTTGCTCGGCGTGTAGTTCACGCCGCGCAGCGAGAGCGGGATCAGCGCGACGATGACGATCGCGTTGAAGATCACCGCGGACAGGATCGCCGACTGCGGGCTGGCCAGCCGCATGATGTTGAGCTTGTCCAGGCCCGGGAACAGCGCGATGAACAGCGCGGGCAGGATCGCGAAGTACTTGGCGATGTCGTTGGCGATCGAGAAGGTGGTCAGCGCCCCGCGGGTGATGAGCAGCTGCTTGCCGATCTCGACGATCTCGATGAGCTTGGTCGGGTCCGAGTCCAGATCGACCATGTTGCCCGCTTCTTTGGCAGCCGAGGTGCCGGTGTTCATCGCGACGCCGACGTCGGCCTGCGCGAGCGCGGGCGCGTCGTTGGTGCCGTCGCCGGTCATCGCGACCAGCCGGCCGCCGTCCTGTTCCTTCTTGATCAACGCCAGCTTGTCCTCCGGCGTCGCCTCGGCGAGGAAGTCGTCGACCCCCGCTTCGTCGGCGATCGCCTTGGCGGTCAACGGATTGTCGCCGGTGATCATGACGGTGCGAATGCCCATCCGGCGCATCTCGTCGAACCGCTCGCGCATGCCCTGCTTGACGACGTCCTTGAGATGGATCACGCCGAGCAGCCGGGCGGTGCCGTCCTTCAGCTCGCCGACCACCAGCGGGGTGCCGCCGGAGGCGGAGACGCCGTCCACCGTCACGCCGACGTCGGTGGGCACGACCCCGCCCTGGGCGCGCACCCATTCGATCACCGCGCTCGCGGCGCCCTTGCGCAACTGGTGCCCGTCGGTGAGGTCGACACCCGACATCCGGGTCTGCGCGGTGAATTCCACCCAGGTAGCGCCTTTCAGCTCACCCGGTGTGCGCTCCCGCTTGCCGAAGGCCTGCTTCGCGTACACGACGATGGAACGACCCTCGGGAGTTTCGTCGGCGAGGCTGGACAGTTGCGCCGCGTCGGCCAGTTCGTCGGCCGAAATACCTGGCATCGGAACGAAATCCGAGGCTTGGCGATTGCCGAGGGTGATGGTGCCGGTCTTGTCCAGCAGCAGCGTGTTCACATCGCCCGCGGCCTCCACCGCGCGGCCGGACATGGCCAGCACGTTGCGCTGGACGAGCCGGTCCATGCCCGCGATGCCGATGGCGGACAGCAGCGCGCCGATGGTGGTCGGAATGAGGCACACCAGCAGCGAGACCAGCACGATGCCGGTGATCCCGTTGCTGTCCAGTGCCGCCGTGTCCGGCACGCCGGGGTTGTTCGCCTTCGAGAAGATCGCCAGCGGCTGCAACGTGACCACCGCGAACACGAAGATGACGGTGAGCGAGGCGAGCAGGATGTTCAGCGCGATCTCGTTCGGCGTCTTCTGCCTGCTCGCGCCCTCGACCAAGGCGATCATCTTGTCGATGAAGCTCTTGCCGGGCTCCTGGGTGATCTTGACGACGATCCGGTCGGACAGCACCGTCGTGCCGCCGGTGACCGCAGAGCGGTCGCCGCCGGATTCCCGGATGACCGGCGCGGATTCGCCGGTGATCGCCGATTCGTCCACCGAGGCGATGCCTTCCACGACATCGCCGTCGCCGGGGACGACCTGACCGGCCTCGACCACGACGTGGTCGCCGCGCTGCAACTCCGGCGCCGCGACGCCTTCCTCGACGATCGGGCCACCCGGGGTCCAGTCGACCAGTCGCCGGGCCACGGTGTCGGTCTTGGCTTTTCGCAGCGTGTCGGCCTGGGCCTTGCCGCGCCCCTCGGCGACCGCTTCGGCCAGATTCGCGAAAATCACGGTGAGCCAGAGCCATACGACGATCGTCCAGGCGAAGAAGCTGGGGTCGGTGATCGCCAGCACGGTGGACCAGACGGCGCCCAGTTCGACGATGAACATCACCGGATTGCGCCACATAATGCGCGGATCGAGCTTGCGCACCGCGTCCGGCAGCGAGGTCAGCAGCATCTTCGGATCGAGCGCGCCGCGCGGCACCCGGCCGGCGTTGTGCTCGAGTTGCTTCTTCGACTCGTTGAACTCGTCCGGAACTTCGGCGACTTCAGTAGTAGGCGTTGTCATTTCAGTGGATTCCTTCAGCGAGCGGCCCGAGCGCGAGTGCGGGCAGGAAGGTGAGCGCGACCAGGATCACGGTCACGCCGACGACCATGCCGACGAACTGCGGCCGGTGCGTCGGCAGCGTGCCGATCGACTCGGGTGTGCTGCCCTGCTGGGCCAGCGAACCGGCCAGCGCGAGCACGAAGATGATGGGCAGGAACCGGCCGAAGACCATCGCCAAGCCGAGCGCGGTGTTGTACCACTCGGTGTTGCCGGACAGCCCGGCGAAGGCCGAACCATTGTTGTTGGCCGCGGAAGTGAAGGCGTACAACACTTCCGAGAGTCCGTGCGGTCCGGTGTTCAGCATGCTCGCGCGTTGTCCGGGCATGGCCATCGCAAGGGCGGTACCCACCAGGACGATCAACGGGCTCACCAGGAAATACGAAGCGGCGAGCTTGATCTCGCGCGGCGTGATCTTCTTGCCGAGGTACTCCGGTGTCCGCCCGACCATCAGACCCGCGACGAAAACGGTGATCACCGCCAGGATGAGCATGCCGTAGAGCCCGGAACCCGTTCCGCCCGGCGCTACTTCGCCGAGCTGCATGTTGAACATCGTCATCATGCCGCCGAGGCTGGTGTAGGAATCGTGGAACGAGTCGACCGCGCCGGTCGAGGTGAGCGTCGTCGCGGAGGCGAAGGTCGCGGAATCGGCTACGCCGAAACGGGTTTCGACGCCCTCCAGGGAGGCGCCGATCGCGGTCGGTACCGTGCCGTGGTGGGCGAGCTGGAAGACGTTCTGCAACACCGTGCTGACCAGCGCGATGGTGCCCATCACGGCGACGATGGCGTAGCCCTGCTTCTTGCTGCCGACCATGCGCCCGAAGGTGCGCGGCAGCGAGAAGCTGATCATCAGGATCAGGAAGATCTCCACCCAGTTGGTCCAGGTGGTCGGGTTCTCGAACGGGTGCGAGGAGTTGGCGTTGTAGAAACCGCCGCCGTTGGTGCCGAGTTCCTTGATCACCTCCTGGCTGGCCACCGGGCCGCCGGGAATGGTCTGCGCGGTGCCGTTCAGGTTCTGCGCGACCTGATCGTGCAGGTGGAAGTTCTGGATCGCGCCGCCGGCGACCAGCACGATTGCGAACACGAACGCGATCGGCAGCAGGATGCGCAGCGTGCCGCGCACGAGATCGACCCAGAAGTTGCCGAGGTCGCCGGTGTGCCTGCGGGCGAAGCCGCGCACCAGCGCGACCGCGACGGCCATGCCGACCGCGGCGGAGACGAAGTTCTGCACCGCGAGCCCGGCCATCTGCACCAGGTGCCCCTGGGTCGACTCACCGGAGTAGTTCTGCCAGTTCGTGTTCGTCACGAAGCTGACCGCGGTGTTCCAGGCCAGCGCCGGCGTCATCTCGGTGGCCGGGTCGTTCAGGTGCAGCGGCAGCTTGCCCTGCACCAACTGGAAGAAGAAAAGGAAGAGGATGCCCACCGCGGAGAAGGCCAGCACGCTGCGGGCGTAGACGCCCCAGGTCTGCTCCACCTCGGGTTGCACGCCGATGGCCTTGTAGATCACCCGTTCCGCACGGGAGTGTTTGCGGCCGTTGTAGACCCGGAACATGTAGTCGCCGAGCGGCACATGCACCAGGGCGAGCGCGATGATCAGGGACGCGACGAACGCGATCCCCGCTGTTGTCGTGTTCACCTAGAACCTCTCGGGGAAAAGCAACGCGGCGATCATGTAGATCGCCACCGCGATGGCGAGAACCAAACCGATCAGGTTCGCGATCACAGCTTTTCCACCCCCCGCTGGATCAGGCCCAGCAGCGCGAAGATCGCCACGGTCAGCACCGTGAACACCACGACAGACATGTCTAACCAACCTCCATCAGCGCTCGTGTTTTCGAGCGCACCAGGGCGAGTCAAGTCTTCGTTCCGGGTCCTGCCGAGGTTCCTTACGACTCCTTTGCGGGTGGAACCATTGCCTTTGCGCTTCGTTTACACCTCGGCCCGGGATTATTGAAAGGATGCCGTCAAAAGCCGCGGCGATACCGTCAACACACCGTAAAGATCCAGCTCATCCGCGCGGGTGCGGGTAGTAATGGAAAGCCCGGCCAGGCGGATCTCTCCAGCGCAACCGGTTGTTTCGATCGGTCGGAGAAAGGATCGTCATGTCGGCTGTCACCGTGGCCCTGCTCGTCGGGTTCGTGTGCTGCGCGCTGCTCATTCGCGCGCTCCGGAGCCAGGACGACGAAATGGACGTATCCGGCATCGCCGGGGACGGCGAGCGGGTCAAGCGCCTGCACGGCGCGGAGCCGGGGCCGCTGGATGCGTGAGGATCGGGCGCAGCACGCCGACCCGTCCGAGGGGTACGCGGGTCCGGGATCGCGGCACGCGATGATGGACAGGTGAAACGCGGCCAACTGCGCATCTACCTCGGCGCCGCGCCGGGAGTCGGTAAGACCTACGCCATGCTCGGCGAGGCCCACCGGCGCCTCGAGCGCGGCCGTGACGTGGTGGCGGCGGTGGTGGAGACGCACGGCCGGGCCAAGACCGCGGCGTTGCTGGAGGGCATCGAACGGATCCCGGCGCGAACGGTGCGCTATCGCGGCGCCGAGCTGCCGGAACTCGATGTCGAGGCGGTGCTGCGGCGGCGTCCCACGGTGGCGCTGGTCGACGAGCTCGCGCACACCAACGCGCCGGGCAGCAAACACGAAAAGCGGTGGCAGGACGTCGAAGAACTGCTGGACGCGGGCATCGACGTGATCTCGACGGTGAACGTGCAGCACCTGGAGAGTCTCAACGACGTGGTCGAGCAGATCACCGGGATCCAGCAGAAGGAGACCGTGCCGGACGCGGTGGTACGCGGCGCCGATCAGGTCGAACTGGTCGATCTCACACCGGAAGCGTTGCGGCGCAGGCTCTCCCACGGCAACGTGTACGCCGCCGACAAGGTGGACGCCGCGCTGCGCAACTACTTCCGCCCCGGAAACCTCACCGCGCTGCGGGAATTGGCGCTGCTGTGGCTGGCCGATCAGGTCGACGCCGCACTGGCCAAATATCGGGCGGACCACAAGATCACCGAGCTCTGGGAGGCGCGCGAGCGGGTGGTCGTCGCGGTGACCGGGGGCCCCGAATCGGAGACCGTGGTGCGTCGGGCGAGCCGCATAGCGAGCAAGGCGAGCGCGGAACTCGTGCTGGTGCACGTGGTTCGGGGCGACGGGCTGGCCGGGGTATCCACCGCGCGGCTGGCGCGGCTGCGGGAACTGGCCGCGAGTCTGGACGCCTCGCTGCACACCGTCACCGGTGACGACGTGCCGACCGCACTGCTGGAGTTCGCGCGCGAGGTGAACGCGACGCAGCTGGTGCTCGGCACCTCGCGCCGTTCCCGGTGGGCGCGGATGCTCGACGAGGGCATCGGCTCCACGGTGGTGCAGCAGTCGGGCAAGATCGACGTGCACATGGTGACCCACGAGGAGGCGCACCGCGGCCTGCGCCGGTCCTCGTTCATGCCGCGCCAACCGATCCGGGCCTGGCTGGCGGCGGTGCTCGTGCCGATGGCGGTGTGCGGGATCGGCATCGTTTTCCTGGACGGATACCTGCAACTCGGCGGACTCAGCGCGGTGTTCTTCATCGGCGTCGTCGCGGTCGCGCTGCTGGGTGGCGTTGTGCCCGCGGCGTTTTCGGCGCTGCTGTCCGGCCTGCTGTTGAACTGGTTCTTCGCCGACCCGCGCTACAGCCTGACCATCTCCGAGCCGGACAACTTCGTCACCGTGGTGGTGCTGCTGTTCGTCGCGGTGGCGGTGGCGGCGCTGGTCGACGTGGCCGCCAAACAGACCTTGCAGGCGCGGCGCGCCTCGCAGGAAGCCGAGTTGCTGACGATGTTCGCCGGCGCCGTGCTGCACGGCGCGGATCTGCCCAACCTGCTGGAACAGGTGCGCGAGACCTACGGGCAGCGGGCGGTGAGCATGCTGTGCGGCGAACAGGTGGTCGCCGAAGTCGGGGCCGATCCGCCGCAGCGCGCGACGGACGCCGACACCACCATCCAGGCGGGCGACGCGACGAGCCTGCTGTTGCTCGCCGGACGGCCGCTGGCCGCGGGTGATCGCCCGGTGCTCAATGCCGTGGCCAATCAGGCGGCCGGGCTGGTGCGCCAGTCCCGGCTCGCAGAGGAGGCGAGCGCCGCGGCGGCCCTGCTCGAGGCGGACCGCCTGCGCCGCGCGCTGCTGTCCGCGGTGAGCCACGATCTGCGCACGCCGCTGGCCGGGGCGAAAGCCGCCGTGTCCAGCTTGCGCAGCGACGATATCGAGTTCTCCGCGGAAGACACCAGCGAATTGCTGGAGACCATCGAGGAATCGGTGGACCAGCTGACCGCGCTGGTCGGCAATCTGCTCGACTCCTCCCGGCTCGCCGTGGGCGTGGTGAAACCGCAACTGCGGCAGGTGTACATGGACGAGGTGGTGCACCGGGCGCTGGTGAGCGTCGGGATGGGCGCGCGCGGCTTGCGGCGCGCGGCGATGGACCGGGTGAAGGTGGAGGTCGGCGACGTGTCCGTGCGTGCCGACAGCGGATTGCTCGAACGCGTGGTGGCCAACCTGATCGACAACGCGCTGCGCCACGCCACCCGCGACATGGCCTTCACCCAACCCGCCGGTTCCGGCGACTACCATCCTCCGCCGGTACGCGTCACCGCCGAACGCGAGGGCGATCGGGTGTCCATCGCGGTGGTGGACACCGGCCCCGGCGTCCCGCCGGGTGCCGAAGAGCAACTGTTCGAACCGTTCCAGCGGCTCGGCGACCGGGACAACACCACCGGGGTCGGCCTCGGCCTGTCGGTGGTGCGCGGTTTCGTCGAGGCGATGGGCGGCACCGTACACGCCGAACCGACACCGGGCGGAGGATTGACCATGATCGTCGATCTGCCCGCCGCAGCGAACGGAGCGAGCAGCTCATGACGACAGTGGAGTCCACGACCACACAGGAAGTCGCGATGACCGAGAAGAAGCAGGACGCCCCGGCGGTCAAGGTGCTGGTGGTCGACGACGAACCGCAGATCGTGCGCGCGTTGCGGATCAACCTGTCGGTCCGCGGCTACGAGGTGATCACCGCGGGCACCGGCGGCGCCGCGTTGCGCGCGGCCGCCGACAAACATCCCGATGTGGTGATCCTCGACCTCGGGTTGCCCGATATCGACGGCATCGAGGTGCTCGCCGGGCTGCGTGGCTGGACCTCGGCGCCGGTGATCGTGCTCTCGGCGCGCACCGACTCGGCGGACAAGGTCGAGGCGCTCGACGCGGGCGCCGACGACTACGTCACCAAGCCGTTCGGGATGGACGAGCTGCTCGCCCGGCTGCGCGCCGCGGTCCGGCGCGGTGCCACCGATACCGACGCGTCCGATCCGGTGGTGGTGACCTCGTCGTTCACCGTCGACCTCGCGGCCAAGAAGGTCACCAAGAACGACGAGACGGTGCATCTGACCCCGACCGAATGGGGCATGCTCGAGATGCTGGTCCGTAACCGCGGCAAGCTGGTCGGCCGCAAAGAGCTGCTGCGCGAGGTGTGGGGTCCGTCGTACGCGACGGAAACCCACTACCTGCGGGTGTATCTGGCCCAGCTGCGACGCAAGCTCGAGGACGACCCCTCACACCCCAAACACCTGCTCACCGAAGCGGGCATGGGCTACCGCTTCCAGGAGTGACGGTGTCGCGCGCCTCCTGATCCGCCGCGCGGGGCTTCGCCGGCGGTTCGGCGCACGAATTCGGGTGCGGCGGAGAGCTTGCGCACGGCGCGGAATGGGCGACCGACCAGTCGGCGTTGCCAGGCGTGAGTTGATTCCGACAAAGAATGGCAGGATCGGACCCATGGCTGAACCAACCGCTACCTCCGCGAGCACCGCAGCACAACCGACCGAACTCTGGGTCGAGCGCACGGGGACGCGGGCGTACACCGGCCGCAGCTCGCGCGGCGCCGAAGTGCTGATCGCCTCGCAGGGCGTGCCCGGCGCCTTCACCCCCGGCGAGCTGCTGAAGATCGCGCTGGCCGGCTGCTCCGGGCTGAGCGCCGACTTCTCCCTCGCGCGCAAGCTCGGCGATTCCTTCGACGCGACCATTCGCGTCTCGGGCGACGCCGACCGGGAGAACGAGGTGTACCCGCAGCTGGACGAGTCGTTCGAACTCGATCTCAGCGAACTGGACGAGCAGGCGCGCGAGCGGTTGCTGGTGACGGTGCAGCGCGCCATCGACAAGGCCTGCACGGTGGGCCGCACCCTGCAAGCCGGGACGAAGGTGACCTTGTCCTTCGACATCGAGGCCTGATGGGGGAGGCGCTCGAAACCGTCCGGCTGAGCGCGTGGGTGCACGGCCGCGTCCAAGGCGTGGGATTTCGCTGGTGGACGCGGTCGCGGGCGCTGGAACTCGGGCTGAGCGGGCACGCGACCAACGCGCGCGACGGGCGGGTGCACGTCGTGGCGGAGGGCCCGCGCGCGGACTGCGCGCGGTTGCTCGAACTGTTACGGTCCGGCGATACTCCTGGTCGGGTGACGTTGGTTGTGGAAAGCTGGGAGCCCGCGCGGGGTGATTTGACCGGATTCGAGGAGCGTTAGTGGTGGCTCGGGCTAGGACGGGGACTCGACAGTGAGCACACAGAATCCGGGTGAGGACCGTTCCGGCGCCGGGCCGAACGAGGGCACCCCGCAGCCGCCGTCGAATCCCGTTCAGCCGCCGTCGAATCCAGGCCAGTCGTGGCACTCCGAGCCGCCGGCCGAGGCCGGCCCGCCGAGTGCCGGGCAACAGTGGAGCGCCGAGCCGCCCTTGGGGCCGATCCCCGGGCAGTTCGGCGCAACGCCGCCGAGCGAGCCCGGCGCCGGAGATCCGGCGCAACCTGCACGGCAAGGCAGTATGCAGCGGCAAGAAGCCGGCGTCACGCAGCCGCGACCACCGACCGTCGCCGAGGCTCGCGCCAGGGACAAGGCGCGCAAGCGGGCCGAAGCGGCGCAGCGTGCCGCGGCCGCCGCCGAAGAAGCCAAGAAGCGCGGCCGCAAACGGGTGATGATCGGCGGTGCCGCGATCGTCGGCGTCGCCGCGCTGGTCGGCGGCGGCTATCTCGCCTACCGGGCGATCACCGCGCCGGACAAAGTCACCGCGTCGTGCGTGAAGACCGAGAACGGCCAGGAAATCGTGGTCGAGGACAGCTACTGCGGCGACGGACGTCCCGGCTTCGTCGGTGACGGTGGACCGCACGTCAGCCCCGGCCTGATCATCCTCGGTGGCGGTCCGCAGTACCGCTACTACTACGGCGGCACCCCGACGATCGGCAAGCCGCCGACCGGCGGCACCACGGTGAAACCCAAGAGCGCCGAGATAAAGACCAAGAGCGGCACCACCGTTCAGCGCGGCGGGCTCGGCAGCAAGAGCACGGGCAGCGGGTCCTGATGCGGCGCGTGCGCAGTACACCCCGCCCGGGGTGGCAGCAGATCACCGAAAGCCAAGGGCTGGTCTACGGTTCGCCGGGCCGCGACGCCAGCGGTCAGCCGCGGCCGTACTGGGACGAATCGGTGCACTACGAGTTCGAGATGCCGGAAATCCTCGCGCTGGAAGCCGATGTCGAACTGCTGCACTCGATGTGCCTGAACGCGGTGGAGCACATCGTGCTCACCGAACGGTTCAAGGATTTCGGCCTGCCCGAATGGACCTGGGGACCGATCGCCGAATCCTGGCGGCGCAGCGACCCGCACGTCTACGGCCGCTTCGATCTGCGCTATGACGCGCGTCGTCCCGCGAAACTGCTCGAATACAACGCGGACACGCCGACCTCGCTGCTGGAGGCGGCGATCGTGCAGTGGCACTGGCTGACCGCGCTGTACCCCGACGGCGATCAGTGGAATTCGTTGCACGAGAAGCTGGTCGAACGCTGGACCGAGCTGCGGGACACGCTGCCGACCGCGCAGCTGCACTTCAGCTGGTCCGGCGCCGACGCCACCGGCGAGGACAACGTCACCACGGCCTACATGCAAGAGACGGCGGCCGAGGCCGGGTTCGACACCATCGCGCTACCCATCGAAGAGGTCGGATTCGACACGGAGCTGGAGCGTTTCGTGGATCTGGCCGAGGCGCCGATCGAAGCGATCTTCAAGCTGTACCCGTGGGAGTGGGCGCTCGACGACGATTTCGGCAAGCGCGTGGTCACGAGCCTGCCGCAGACGATGTGGATCGAGCCGCTCTGGAAGACATTGCTGAGCAACAAGGCGATCCTCGCGGTGCTGTGGGAGATGTACCCCGGTCACCCGAACCTGTTGCCCGCCTACCTCGATCAGCCCAACGAGCTCACCGAGTACATCCGCAAACCGAAGCTCGGCCGCGAGGGCGCCAACATGACCATCGTCGGCGCCGGACTGGAGACCGCCACCGGCGGTGTCTACGGCGAAGAAGGCTACGTCTACCAATTACTCGATCCGCTACCGGAATTCGACGACATGCGCCCCGTGCTGGGTGCCTGGATCGTCGGCGACACCGCGGCGGGCCTCGGCATCCGGGAGACCGCCGGATTGATCACCGACGACGGCTCCGCCTTCGTCCCGCACCGCATCGTCAGCTCGTAGCCAATTCACCTGGTAGTCAACACACCTCGGAAGGATCATGATGACCGCAGTCGCCCTCGAATCGGGGTACTGGAGCTCGCTCGGCGAGGGTGTCGGAGCGATCATCCTCTACGCCCTCATCGGTCTGGTGCTGATGCTCGTCGGCTTCTACGCCATCGACCTGACCACGCCGGGCAAGCTGCGCGCGCTGGTCGTCGAGGGCAAGCCCAACGCGATCATCGTCACCGCCGCGGGCATGATCAGCATGGCGTTCATCGTGGTGCTCGCCATCCTGGCCGTCGGCAGCGGCGGCAAGCTGTCCGAGGGGCTCATCGCCGCCCTGGTGTTCGGCCTGGTCGGCATTGTCGCGCAGGTCATTTCGGTGCGGGTGATCGAGAAGGCGCTCGGTATCGATATCGGCGCCGCCCTGCACTCCGAGACCTACACCACCGAGGTCCTCGTCGTGGCCGCGGCGCACTTCGCGTTGGGCCTGGTCGTCGCCTTCGCCATCCTCTGATTCGGCGGCGCGGTCCTCACGCGGCCGGCCGGTCGGCGGGTGCCAGGCCGAGGATGCGGCTGAGGTCGCGCAGGCATTCTTCGTAGACCGGCTCGAGGTCCGAGTACGCGAAGTCGAGCTGGTGCAGGACCTCCATGCAGAGCAGGCCATACAAGCGAATCCAACAGGACAGGAAGACGTGTGCGGCCGCGGGCGGCAGCTGTTCGCCGATGCTCGCCGAGTAGTCGATCAACTGCGCGCGTAAAGACGCGGGCAGCTCGGCCAGGTCCGGCACCGGGAACGGGCGGGTCTGCCAGAGTTCGATCGTCAGGTCGCGCAGCACGCGTTCGAAGCGCTGCCCGGCTCGATGGCGTTCGGAATCCGGGTGCCGGTTCGGGGGCGCGATCGGCGCGGTGAAGATCCAGCCGAACTCGGCCGGGTGCGTGATCGCCCAGGTGCGCATGGCGCGGCAGACCGCAAGGATGCGCTCGCCGACCGGCGCGTGCGCACGAGCGTCGCGCGCTTCTTCCATCGTGGCGGCCAGTTCGTCGAAGAAATCCGCGGTCACCGCGCCGACCAGGGCGTCGTGGCCGGCGTAGTAGTGGTAGAGCGCAGGTCCGCTCATGCCGACCTGCCGAGCCACCGCGTTGACCGTGACCGCGGCCGATCCCTGCTCGACCAGCAGTGTGCGTGCCGCCTCGTGCACTTCCCGCAAGGTGGCCTTGCGTTGCCGCTCGCGCCTGCCGCCGCTCTGTGTCGACATCCTCACCCTTCTGCTGATCTGTCGTGCCCGTTGACAGCTTAGGGCATCTATGGTGTCTTAGAGGCTCTAAATAATTTAGAGCCTCTAGGGAGTGAGCATGGGACGTTGGCGGTGGGCACCGGTGGTCGCACTGATCGTGACGGCGGTGTGGTGGCGGCAGTCCAGGGCGGCGCGGTTGCGCGACGGGTCGGTCCGCGTTCGTGCGGGGCGGCGATGAAGGCCCTCATCGTGGGTGGCGGGATCGGCGGGCTGGCGGCCGCGGTGGCGTTCCATCGACGCGGCTGGCAGGTGGAGGTGCTCGAACGTGCACCGCAGATCACCGAAATCGGTGCGGGACTGTCGATTCAGCCGAACGGGTTGCGCGCCCTGGACGCGCTCGGCCTCGGGGATCTGTTGCGTACCGGCGGTCCGGCCGGCCCGCCGCGGGGTATTCGAAACATCCATGGCGACTGGCTGATTCGCAATGACATCGAAGAACTCGAACGACGCTTCGGAGCGTGGGCGATCGTGCACCGCGCCGCGCTGGTGGACATCCTGCGTGCGGCCGTCCCCGCGGCGGCGCTGCGCCCCGGCAGCACCGCGCGGCAAGTGATCCCCGACGGCACAGTCCATTACGACGGAGGCACCACCACCGCTGATCTCGTGATCGGCGGCGATGGCGTGCACAGCGTGACCCGAAGATCGGTCTGGCCGCGTGCCGCGGGACCGCGCTACGTCGGCTACACCACCTGGCGGCTGCTCACGGCAGGAGGTTCCGTCGAGGGCAGCGTCGAAATATGGGGCAAGGGTGAGCGATTCGGTTACCTGCCGATGCCCGACGGCCGGGTCTACTGCTATCTGATGGGAAATGCCCCCGCCGGCTCCCGCGCGGGGCTCGATGAACTGCGTGCGCGGTTCGCGGACTGGCCGGACCCGGTCCCGGGCCTGCTCGCGGCGGCACACCCGGACGCCGTCCTGCAACACGACACCTATGAGCTGCCGAAGCTGCGCAGCTACGTCAGCGGGAAAGTCGCGGTGCTCGGGGACGCCGCGCACGCCATGGCGCCCAACCTCGGGCAGGGTGCCTGTCAGGCGCTGGAGGACGCTGTCACCCTCGCGGCGGCGGTGGACGCCCACGGGGTCGAGGCGGGGCTGGCGGAATACGACCGCCGCCGCAGGCCCCGTACCCAGATGATCGCTCAGCTCTCGCGCCGGGTCGGGGCGCCCGCGCACTGGAACTCTTCGCTGGCGACCGCGTTGCGGGACACCGCGCTTCCCCTCCTGCCCAGCTCGCTGCTGGGCCGATCGATCACGCCCACCTATTCCTGGACGCCCTGATCCGCTGGAACAGTTTCACTCGAAAGGCTGGCGCGATGCCCCTTCCTCGAATCGTCATTGCCGGCGTAGCGGTGATCACGATGCTCAGTGCCGTACTCGCCGATCTGGTCATACCGGACTTGTCCGCGCAGCACGCGTTCAACCCGAACTGGCCGCCGCACGCGAAGTTCCACGACGCTCAATACATGGTGATGACGGTGCTGCTCGGCCTCGTCGGGTTGGCACTCGCCCTGCCACCGGGTCGCGATGCGCGACGCGGGACACTGTGTGCCGCAGCGGTTGTGGCCATCCCGTGGCTCGGGATGGCCGGGGCGCTGCTGTTTCCCGGTACCGCTACCTATGATCCCGAGTTCGCCGGGCGAACGGTTTTCGTGCTCGGTATGCACGGGCAGATTTTCCTGGCGCTGATCCTGCTCACCGCCTTGGCCGGTGCGACTGCGGCGGTGTGGCGGAAAGCGGTTCGCTGATCCCGCGCTGCGGGCGGGTGCCGATCAGTGCGACAGCCGTTGCGGCGCAACAGATCACCGCGCTGGTCCAGACCGCGGCGCTCGGTGTGCCGGCCCAGGTGATCGCGATGCCCGCGACCGCGGGGCCGGTAGCCGCACCGATGTTGAGGGTGGCGGTGGCGAAAGCGCCGCTCAGCCGGGGAGCCGTCGGCGTCGCGGCACTGACGATGCGGCCGATCAGGGTGGAGCCGACCGCGAAGGATGCCGCGCCACAGACAGTGGTCATGATCAGCAGGACGGGCAGGTACTTCGCCGTCAAAGCGGTTGTGGACCAAGCGAATATCAGCGCCCCCGAGCCGATCGTGACGAGGGGAGTGGCGTAGCGATCGGCGTAGTGTCCGCCGAGGCTGACGCCGAGGAAGGAGCCGAGGCCGAACAGAGCCAAAATCACCGGTACCCACCCTTTTCCGGCACCGCCGACCTCCGTGGTCAGCACGGCGAGGTAGGTGAACGAGGCGAACGTCGCGGCGTTGACCAGAGCCCCCGCGACCAGCACCATCCGTACCGGCCGTTCGGTGATCGCTCGCCATTCCCGCCGGATCACCCCGCCTTCGGCGGTCGTGGCCGGCTCGATCCGCACGCGAACGAGCCCCCAAAGCGCCACCAGCGCAGGAACACTGGCCGCCACGACGGCCCAGAACGCTGACCGCCAGCCCCACGTCTGGCCGAGGAGCGCACCCGCCGGGACGCCGACGATGCACGCCAGCGTCACACCGGACAGGATGATCGCCGTCGCCCGGCCGACCCGGGCCGCGCCGACCAGGGCGGGCAACGACGCCAGCGCCACGGACAGAAACCCCGCGTAAGCCACCGCCGCTACCAGTCGAGTAGCAAGCAGCACAACGAAATTCGCGGTCAGCGCGCCGACCGCATGCGCACCGATGAACAACGCCAGAAACCCGGTCAGTGCGGAGCGCACCGGCCACCGTCCCGCCGTCATCGCCATCAGCGGTGCCCCCACGATCATCCCGACCGCGAACAGCGACGTCAGCGCGCCCGCCGCACCGAGCGATACCCCGACATCCCGCGATATGGGCTCCAGCAAGCCCGACAACATGAACTCCGATGTCCCCTGCGCGAACACGGCGACACCCATAACCCACACTAGAATTGGCACTACAAAACTCCAGGACTCGTCCGACACCGAGCCGCCCACCACTGAAAGTTCAGGCGGCAGAGCAGATCTCACCCATAAACGGGCAGCACTCAACGCCGCACAACCAGGTCCCGATCAACGCCACCCGATCACACGACAGGTGGCTAACGTCTGGACGCCTCCGGAGAAGTCACACGCGCACCCTAACAATGGCCCCACCGCGCCCGCCAACGGTTTTGTACCTGCGGACTATTGCGGGGTCAGATCGGCTCAGCCAGCCTGCAATCGGCGGGTGATCAGGGACCGGACAGCCTCTATCGATACCCCCGTGGTTCGACCGCCGCCGGCTTCGATGCGTGCTGCCTTCTCCACCATTCGCTGGTAGGAGCCGGGATCACGCTTCTCCATGACGACTGTGTGCTGCCATTTGTTGAGCAGCGCATGAATCTCTTCGAGCGTGTGCGACTTCTTGGCCTGCTCGAGGACCAGATCCCATTCGCGATCGAACTCGGCCCGTAGGTCGGGGGTGAGGGCGGCCCGCAGCGCCTTCGGTTCCGCAGCCGGCGCGGAGGACCCGTGGAGGGCGGGGGTGGCCATGGTTCCACCATAAGTGCCGCCGGTTGGTTGTCGGACCCGTGGCCTAATCTTCAAGCGCGTCGAGATCCGAATACTGTTCGTCTTCGATCCGTGGCGGTCGGCCATCCTGCTGGTCGCCGGAGACAAGGCGGGAGCATGGCAGCGGTGGTATCGGGACGCGATACTGCGCGCCGAAAAGCTTTACGACGCTTACTTGATCGAGCGACGCGAGGAGTTGCACCGATGACCACTCATCGACGTTGGCGCGACACCGGCCACCTCGACCGTGCGGTCGAGACGGCCGGCGGGCCCGAGGAATTCGAGGCGGGTGTCGAGCAGTTGCAGGACCGGGCGCGCGGCTGGCGACTGGCCGAACTGCGCAAGCACCGAGGACTCAGCCAAAAACAAGTGGCGGAGCAGATGGGTGTGTCCGTGGCGCGCGTCTCGCAGATCGAAAAGGGTGAGGTCGCCACGCGGGAGGTGTTGGACCGCTACGTATCCGCGTTGGGCGGCGTGCTGAAGCTCGTCGCCGATTTCGGCGACGAGCAACTGCGGGTGGGTTGAGGGTCAGTGGCCGCGGGCTATCCAGTCGGCGAGGGCGGGTTTTTCGGTGCCGATGGTGGTGGAGTCGCCGTGGCCGGTGTGCACGGTGGTTTCTTCGGGGAGGGTGAGTAGGCGGTCGCGGATGGAATCGATGATGGTGTCGAAGTCGGAGTAGGAGCGGCCGGTGGCGCCGGGGCCGCCGGAGAAGAGGGTGTCGCCGGTGAAGAGGGCGGTCGCTGCCGGAATGTGCAGGGAGACCGAGCCGGGGGAGTGGCCGGGGGTGTGCAGGATGTCGATGTCGATGTCGGCCACCGTGATTCGCGGGGTATCGGCCAGGGAACGGTAGTCGACATCGGGGTGGGTCATCCGCCACAGCGGGTCGTCACCGGGATGCAACAGGATCGGCGCGTCCAGGCGGGCGCTCAATTCCGGTGCGACAGTGACGTGGTCGTTGTGCCCGTGGGTGCAGAGGATGGCGACGACGTTGCGTGCGCCGACGGCCGCGGCGATCGCGTCCGCGTCGTGCGCGGCATCGACGACCAGCACGTCCCGGTCGTCGCCGATGAGCCAGACATTGTTGTCGACGTCCCAGGTGCCCCCGTCGAGGGAGAAGGTGCCGGAGGTGACGACGCGCTCGATCACCGGACCACCACCGAACGCAGCACGTCGCCCGCGTGCATCGCGGTGAACGCCTCCTCCACCTGATCGAGGGAGATCCGTTCGGTGACAAAGCGTTCCAGCGGCAGCCGGCCCTGCAGGTGCAGGTCGATCAGGGTCGGGAAGTCGCGCTCGGGCAGGCAGTCGCCGTACCAGGAGGATTTCAGCGCGCCGCCGCGGGAGAACAGATCGATCAACGGCATCTCGATGGTCATATCGGGGGTGGGGACGCCGACAAGGACCACGGTGCCCGCCAGGTCGCGCGCGTAGAACGCCTGCTTCCAGGTTTCCGGCCGGCCCACCGCCTCGATGACGACGTCGGCACCGAACTCGTCGGTGTACTCCTGGATCTTCGCGACCACGTCCTCGCTGCTCGCATCGATGGTGTGGGTGGCGCCGAAGTCCTTGGCCCAGGTGAGCTTTCGCGGGTCGCGGTCAACCGCGATGATGGTCTTCGCGCCGGCCAGCCGGGCGCCCGCGATGGCCGCGTCGCCGACACCGCCGCAGCCGAGCACCGCGACGGTATCGCCGCGCGAGACGTTGCCGGTGTTCATCGCCGCGCCGATGCCCGCCATCACGCCGCAGCCGAGCAGTCCGGCCACCGCCGGGTCGGCGGCGGGATCGACCTTGGTGCACTGTCCTTCGTGCACGAGCGTCTTGTCGACGAAGGCGCCGATGCCCAGGGCCGGGCTCAGCTCGGTGCCGTCGGTGAGCGTCATCTTCTTGCTGGCGTTGTTGCTGGCGAAGCAGTACCAGGGGCGGCCGCGGCGACAGGCCCGGCATTCGCCGCAGACGGCACGCCAGTTGAGGACCACGAAGTCGCCGGGCTGCACGTGGGTGACCGCGTCGCCGACCGTCTCCACGAGGCCCGCGGCCTCGTGGCCGAGCAGGAAGGGGAACTCGTCGTTGATGCCGCCCTCGCGGTAGTGCAGGTCGGTGTGGCAGACGCCGCAGGCCTGGACGCGCACGACCACATCGTGCGGTCCGGGATCCGGAATCACCACGTCCACGACCTCGACCGGCGCGCCTTTGCTACGGGCGATGACACCGCGCACGGTTTCCGACACCTATGCCTCCTGGGAGTTTTCGTGGACGCGGACCGTCCGGCCGCGAGCTGACCTTTCGTCCATACTGCCGCGCCCGCGATTCGGACACCAGCGGCGGACCGAGCGGGGTTGACATTCCACTATGGAAGGAGCATGATCTAGCCATATTCCACTATGGAGGGTGGAATCGCCGACAAGGACTTCACATGGACATCTCGACCGGAACGCGCGCCTCGAACGCCGAACGCGACAAGGTGGTCCGGCTGCTCGCCAGGCACCTCGAAGACGGGCGAATCGACCTCGCCGAATACGACCAGCGCACCGCCCAGGTGTACGCCACGACCACCACCGACGACCTGCAACTCGTGCTGTCGGACCTGCCCAAGCTCACGAAAGAGACTGCCGGGCAAGCGGGCTCACGCATTCCGATCTGGCAGAAGATCGAGGGCACCAGCTGGCTCGGCGTGAGCGTGCTCGTCCTGTTCATCTGGGCCGCGATCTCGCTCAGCGTCGGCGAATTCACCTACCCCTGGCCGATCTGGGTGATCGTCCCGTGGGGCGCGGTCCTCGTCTTCCGCATGCTCACCGGCCTCGAATCCGGAAAATACTCCCGCCGCACCCACTGACGGAACAAAGTCGGCCGACCCGGCGCTGCCCGTGCTTTATGCGCGGTCAGCGCCGGACTGCGTTCCGCGTGTGCGAGGGGTAAGGCCCACACACCACGACGTAGTGGTGAGGAAGGCGACATGATGCGCCGCGAGGTCACCGACGTGATGTACCGCGGTGTTCAGGGCAGCAGGCGGTCCTTCCGTGGGCTGTCACGGGGCCCACGGTGCGGAGGGCAACAAGGTGTCGGCCAGAGCCGTTCGGTCCGGCGATGCAGCGTGGCGATGGGCGGGGTGCCGGTGCGATTCGGCAGGGTGCGGTGCAGGTGAAATGGCTTAGGGCTGACGGGGTCTCGCACCGTAGGAGGTGGTGCGGCGCGGTGCTTCGGTGGAATTCGGCGGCGCGACGTAGCGGCGTCGACGGGAGGGGGCCCGGTATTCTTCCGCCTGCTGCTCGGGCCACGGCTCAGAGTCCTCGTTGCGCTGCCTGCCGGGGCGTTCGCTCCACACCGGCGCGGGCCCCCGACCCAGTGCTTCCGCGCCCGGAGGTGGTCGTCGCGCCGAAAGCGGTGCACGCCGTGGAACTTCGGGGCGGGGCGCGCGCCGCGGTTCCTCGTAACGGTCGGCGGCGTCCTGCTGATAGTCCGGCTCCGCGTACGAAGGCCGAGCACCGGCGGGCTGCACGTGCCCCCGCGGATCCTCGTACGATTCACCGCCATCCTGTCCATACCCGTGCTCGTCCCGCCGAGCCCAAGCGGGACCGGACTCTGCCTGCGACCGACCACGCGCCCGCCACCGCGGCTCCTCGTACACAACGCTTTCCGGCTCCACTTCCCACACCGACCGCGTCGAAGCAGGCTCGTCCGCGCGACCCCGCGACCGCGGCGCCGAAGCCTCTGGCCCCCGAGCCGATTGGGCGGACGCAGGTTCGTACCTGCCGTCCCGCGCCGTCCACGCGGCCGGTTCGCTCTCCTCGGTCGATGCCGGTTCGTCAGCGTGGTGGTGTGGCCGTCGTGCTGAATCCTCCCATGCCGATTCGTCGGCGCGGCTGTGCGCCCGGCGCGCCGAAGCCTCGGACGTCCATGCCGATTGGGCTGACGCGGGTTCGTAGCCTCGGTCGCGCGTCGGCCACGACGGCGGTTCGGCTCCCCACGCCGAGGGTGCTGCGGCTGAATGCTCGGCGCGATTGCGTGACTGGCGCGCCGGTGCCTCGGGTTCTCGAGATCGGCCCGGCATGGCGTCGTGGGTTCGGTTGTGCGACTGCGGTGTACGTGGCTCGGCGTCCCACGTCGGCTGGGCGGGTTCGTCGGCGCGGTCGCGCGCCGTCCATGCGGCCTGGGTGGCGGCGGATGCCGCAGCGCTTCGGCGTGACCGCCGCGCAGGAGGTTCGGCCTCCTGCGGGTACGGTTCCTCGACCTCGTCCGCGCGACTGCGCGACCTGCGCGACGGTGGTTCGGGGGCGCGTTGCGGCCAGTGCGGGGCGGGGTCGTGACGCCGTTCGGGGACGAGGCGGGGGAGACCGGGGACGAGCAGGGGGATCTCCCTGGTGTCCTGGGTGGCGCTGACGCCTTTCTCTCGGTAGGTCGCCGGGATGTCGTGGGCGCGCAACCAGGCGCCGGGATCGTGTCTTCCGTGCCGATCCAGCTGGGGCACAACATCTTCGAGCAGGTCGAGGATCTCCCCCTCGGGATCGCCGAGGGCGTCGCGGATCGCGGGAAAGGTGTCGGGGTGGAAGATCCACATCCACTCGTACGCCGGATAGGTGCCACCACGGTCGTGTCCGTGGAAGAGGAGATCGCCGGAACGCCCGAGCTTGGCGCGCATCGACCAGCCCTCGGATTCGACCAGGAACTCGTGGGTTTCGCTGCGCCCGCTCCGCGCTTCGTCCCGGCCGGCACCGGATCTGCCCGGTTTCCACCAACTCTCGGGCCCGAGGCCGGACGCTTTGCGTCCCGCGGCGCGAATCCGGGCGGCGACGGATTCGCCGGTGGGCGCCCGATCGTCGCGCCGAGTTACCCGGTGCCCCATACGAGTTGCCGCTCGCTCCGCCCGGTCCTCGGCATACTCCGAGCGAATTCCGCTGGCGCCCCGGCGAACCGAGGCATGCGTGCTCCGCGCCGCGACCGGTTCAGCCGGAATGTCCGCCTCGTCGCCGATGTACTCGCGGAAATCCGTCACCTTGATCTCGAACCATGCCAGCCCGATCCCGACGGCCAGAAACAGTCCCGCGCCCGCGACCTCGAGCCACCGATCGGCGAGCAGCGCGCTCTTGCTGTACTCGCACGCATAGAGAAACAGCAGGCTGCCGAGCACCAGAGCCGCGATTCGGGCAAGCCGGAACGCCGTTCTGGTCCCGGTTCGAGCTGGCATCGGCGTGGCGCTCCAAATATTCCCGCTGGCGGATCGACTGGATCGTATGCGGCGTCGTCGCCGCGCGGCAGAGCGTCCGGCAAGTCGGTCCGTCTTTTGGTGTAAAGGTCGTGTCGAGGTCGATCAACAGCCCCGTAGTCGTCACCTTTCGTCGATACCTCGCGTCGAGGCCGGCGGGTCGTGCCGCGAGCACATCGGCCGGGCGCGCCGACGGCCGAAACGCGACATCCGGCTAACTCCGAGCGCATCGAAATACGGGATATCGTGGGCCGACTCGATAACCTACGGGTACCGCCGAACCGCCATGCGGCGACGCGGCCTGTCCCGCGTCGGGGGCACTCGGTCCGCGACGGATACCATGACTGGTCGCCTGCATCGATGAGCAGGCGGAATATGGCGGCGTGCACACCGGCAACGAATAACGAAAGGTCGTCGGACTTGCATCTGAAGAGCCTGACGCTGAAGGGCTTCAAGTCCTTCGCGTCCGCGACGACGCTGCGCCTGGAACCCGGCATCACGTGTGTGGTCGGTCCGAACGGATCCGGCAAGTCCAACGTGGTCGACGCGCTCACCTGGGTGATGGGTGAGCAGGGGGCCAAGGCGCTGCGCGGCGGCAAGATGCAGGACGTGATCTTCGCGGGCACCGCGGGCCGGGCCCCGCTGGGGCGTGCCGAGGTGACCCTCACCATCGACAACTCCGACGGCGCACTGCCGATCGACTACGCCGAGGTGTCCATCACCCGGCGCATGTTCCGCGACGGCGCGGGCGAATACGAGATCAACGGGAGCACCTGCCGGCTGATGGACGTGCAGGAACTGCTCAGTGACTCCGGCATCGGCCGCGAGATGCACGTCATCGTGGGCCAGGGGCAGCTCTCGGCGATTCTGGAATCGCGCCCGGAGGACCGGCGCGCGTTCATCGAAGAGGCCGCGGGCGTGCTCAAGCACCGCAAACGGAAAGAGAAGGCGGTCCGCAAGCTCGAGGCGATGCAGGCCAACCTGGCCCGGCTCACCGACCTCACCACCGAGTTGCGCCGTCAGCTCAAACCGCTCGGCCGGCAGGCCGAGGTGGCGCGCCGCGCGCAGACCGTGCAGGCCGACCTGCGCGACGCCCGGATGCGCCTGGCCGCGGACGATCTGGTGACCCGCCGCGGCGAGCTGGAGAGCCAGCAGAGCAAGGAAGCCTACGCCCGCGAGCAGCACATCACCGTGCAGAGCGAACTCGACGCCGCCAATGCCGCGCTCGCCCAGCAGGAATTTCAGCTGTCCCGGTTGACGCCGAGTGCGGAAGCCGCCGCGCAGATCTGGTTCCAGCTGTCGGCGCTGGCCGAGCGGGTCAACGCGACCATTCGGATCGCGCAGGATCGGGCCCGTCATCTCGACACCGAAGCGCCGGTCGGCACGGGACGCGACCCGGAACAGTTGGAAGCCGAAGCCGAACGGGTCGAAGCCGAGGAAGCCGAACTGCGCGAAGCCGTCGAGATCGCGACCGAGACGCTTGAGGCGGCCCGCGACGCACTGGCCGAACGCGAACACTCCGCCAAGGCCGCCGAGCAGGCGCACCTCGCCGCCGTGCGGGCGATCGCGGACCGGCGGGAAGGCGTGGCGCGGCTCGCGGGCAAGGTCGACACGCTGCGCACCCGGACGCAATCGGTGGACGCCGAGATCTCCCGGCTCACCACCGCGATCGCCGACGCCCGGCAGCGCGGCGAGGCCGCGCAGGCCGAATTCGACACGGTGCAGGCCGAACTCACCGAGTTGGACGCCGGCGAGGCCGGCCTGGACGCCCAGCACGAGCACGCGGTGCAGGCGCTCGCCCTGGCCGACCAGCGGGTGACCGAACTACGCGAACAGGATCGCGAGGCGAGCAAGCGGGTCGCGTCGCTCTCGGCGCGGATCGAGGCGCTCGGCATGAACCTCGCCCGCCGTGACGGCGCCGCCTGGCTGGTCGAGCACCGGTCCCAGGGGCTGCTGGGCCCGCTGTCCGGTCTGCTGCGGGTGCACGGCGGTTTCGAAGCCGCGGTCGCTACCGCGCTCGGCCCGCTCGCCGACGCGGTCGCCGCCGACACCGGTGAGTCCGCGCACGCCGCGATCCGCGCACTGAAGGAAGCCGACGGCGGCCGCGCCGCACTGGTATTCGGCGCCGACGGCGGCCACCGCCCGCATCCCGGCCCGCTGCCCGGCGCGGCCCGCTGGCTGTCCGACGTGGTCGAGTGCCCGGACAGCGTGCGCGCGGCGATCATGGCGCTCACCGCCGGTATCGCCGTCGCCGACGATCTGGCCGCGGCCCGTGCGGTACTCGCGGCCCGCCCGGACGTGCGGGTGGTCACCCGCGACGGCGACCTCACCGGAACCGGGTGGCTGCTCGGCGGCTCCGACCGCGCGCCCAGCCAACTGGAGATCCAGGCCGATATCGACACCGCCAAGGCTGATCTGGTCGCGGCGCAACGCCGGGCCGAAGAACTGGAAGCCGCCCTGTCCGGCGCACTGGCCGAACAGGCGGACCGCAAGGACGCCGTCGATCAGGCGTTGCTCGCGTTGCACGAATCCGATCAGTCCCTGGTCGCCATCTATGACCGGCTCGGCCGGCTCGGGCACGCGGCCCGCACCGCGCAGGCCGACAACGACCGGCTGCTCGCCCAGCGCGCGGAAACCGAAGCGAGCCGGGAAGAATCGCTTACCTCGCTCGCCGAACTCGAAGACCGGTTGCGCAACGCCGAACTGGAACAGACCGAGATCGACTCCGACGGCACCGCGGCGGGCACCGAGACCGCGGGCCGGGAACGCGAAGAAGCCGCGGCCGCGCTCGCCGAGGCCAGGTCGATGGAGGTCGAGGCGCGCCTGTCGGTGCGCACCGCCGAGGAACGCGCGGAATCGGTACGCGGCAAGGCGGATTCGCTGCGCCGCGCGGCCCGCGCCGAACGGGAGACGCGGGCCAGGGCCGAACGGGCCCAGGCCTCGCGTAAGAAGGCCGCCGAAGTCGCCGCCGCGGTCGCCGAATCCGGTGCCAAGGTCGCCGCCGAACTGGAAAAGGTGGTGGCGGAGGCGGGTGCCCGCCGCGACGATCTGGTCCGCCGCCGCGGCGAAGCCGCCGCCCAGGTCGAGCAGGTCAAGGAGCGGGTGCGCGCGCTGTCCGCCCAGCTCGCCCAGCTCACCGATGCGGTGCACCGCGACGAAGTCGCGAAAGCTCAGGCGGCCCTGCGCATCGAGCAGCTCGAGGCGACGATCTCCGAACAGTTCGGTATCGCGCTCAGCGATTTGATCGCCGAGTACGGCCCCGACGTGCCGTTGCCGCCGACCGACCTGGAATGGCAGGAGTACGAGCAGGCCAAGGAACGCGGCGAACAGGTCACCGCGCCCGCCCCGATGCCCTACGACCGCCAGACCCAGGAGCGGCGTGCCAAACGCGCCGAGAAGGACCTCACCACGCTCGGCAAGGTGAATCCCCTTGCGCTGGAAGAGTTCGCCGCGCTCGAAGAGCGCTACAACTTCCTCGCCACCCAGCTCGAGGATGTGAAGAGCGCGCGCAAGGACCTGCTCGACGTGGTCGCCGAGGTGGACGCTCGCATCCTGCAGGTGTTCACCGAGGCGTGGGAGGACGTGGAACGCGAATTCGTCGGCGTGTTCGCGAAGCTGTTCCCCGGCGGCGAGGGCAGGCTGCTGCTCACCGACCCGTCCGACATGCTCACCACCGGTATCGAGGTGGAGGCGCGCCCGCCCGGCAAGAAGGTGAAGCGGCTGTCGCTGCTGTCCGGCGGCGAGAAGTCCCTCACCGCCGTGGCCCTGCTGGTCGCCATCTTCCGCGCCCGTCCCTCACCGTTCTACGTGATGGACGAGGTCGAGGCCGCCTTGGACGACACCAACCTGCGCCGCCTCATCGGCCTCTTCGAGCAGCTCCGCGAAAAGAGCCAGCTCATCGTCATCACCCACCAGAAACCCACCATGGAGATCGCCGACGCCCTCTACGGCGTCAGCATGCGCGGCGACGGCATCACCCAGGTCATCTCCCAACGTCTCCGCGGCGAAAACCTCACCCCCGCGGGCGCGGCGTAGTTCTCGTCCACCTCGAGCACGCGCCCGAGTCCGATAGTCCCGGTCCATCGTGGGACACCGTTGTCCCGCGGTGGCCGATTGTTCACCGCGGGGCGGTGGTCCGGTCGCTGTCGAGCAGGGATTTGATTTGGGCGCCACCGGTTTCGGCCAGCCAGGTGTCGAAGGTGCGGAGGCCGGGGTGGATCCGGCGGACGGTGTCGATGTCGGCGCGCCAGCCGCCGGTTTCGCGCATCAGCCGCCAGGTGTAGGCGATCGATGCGCCGAGGGAGGCGGCGTAGGCCTCGTCCAGTTCCTGGTAGCGGACGGGGTGGCCGGTGGCGGCGGCGATCGCGGCGGCGGCATCCGGTGGGGTGAGGGCGTCGCCGGCCAGCTCCAGGGTCCGGCCGTGGAAGCGGTCGGGGTCGGCGAAGACCAGGGCGGCGATCTCGGCGACATCGGCGACCGCGATGACCTTCATCGGTCGGTCGGCCGGGAACATGTGCCGGTGCACGCCGTCGACGATGCCGTCGATCGGCAGGCCGCGCAGCAGATAGTTCTCCATGAACCGGACCGGGCGCAGCAGGGTGTAGCGCGCCCCGCTGGTCGCGACCGCGGTTTCGATGCGCTCTTTGCCGCTCGCACCCCACGACGTGTCCTCGTTGAACGAGGCGATACCGGTGAACACGATCTGCGCCACCCCGGCTCGGCGGGCCGCGTCGACGAGCGCTTCGCCGCGTCGCGCTTCCCGCTCGACATCCCAGCCGTCCGGGTCGTAGGCGGCGGGCGGGACCGCGAAAAGGGCTGTGGCACCGGCTAGTGCGGCGGGCAGGGTGGTGGGGTCGTCGAAATCGCCGACCGCGAGTTCGGCGCCCGCGGCGGCGAGCGCTCGTGCGGCCGGGGCGTGCGGGTCGCGCACCAGGGCGCGGACCGCCCGGCCGCCCGCGAGCAGTGTGCGGGCGGTCGCGCCGCCCTGCTTGCCGGTGGCGCCGGTGACCAGGATGAGGTGCTGCGAAGAAGACATGCTCGCCTTGTCTGTCGATAGAATCGGGTCGGACAACCCGTATTTCGAGACCGTACGGGTGGCCTGGCCCGCTCGACCAGGTCGGAAAACGGAAGGCCGTAACGAATTGACTGCCGCAGCCACCGCCCGCAGCGACGCCACCCGCAATCGCGCGGCGGTGCTGTCCGCCGCGCAACGCGCGTTCGCCGAGCAGGGGCCGACGGTTTCGCTGGCCGAGGTGGCCCGGCGTGCCGGGGTCGGCGCGGGCACCGTCTACCGCCACTTCCCGACGAAAGTCGAGCTGCTGGAAGCGGTTGTGCAGCAGCGCGTGGATCGGCTCGCCCAACTGGCCACCGACCATCTGGGCGCGCCGGATCCCGGGGCCGCCTTCTTCGATTTCTGCACGCAGGTGGTCGTTTCGACGCCGGGCAATCAGGCGCTGTGCGATCTCGTGCAATCCGACGACGGTTGGCCGCGCGCCCTGTTGATGAGTGCGGGTGCCCGATTCCATCAGGCGCTCGGGGAGCTGCTGGCCGCCGCGCAGCGGCAGGGCGCGGTCCGCCCGGATCTCGAGGTGCCGGATGTGCTGGCGATTTTCACCGGTTGCGTTGCCATCCAACGACTTCGACCGACCGACGGCGCACTGGGCCGCGCGGCCGCGTTGGTCATCGACGCGATGCGCGCCTCGGGCGTAACGAATCGCCCCGTCGCGGTGGGCGAAACTCGTAACGAAACAGCGGATAGTAACGAAACGCGGTGCCCGGTCTGCGCCCGTGCCGTCCGGCATTCGGGCACCGGCCGTCGTCCGCGATATTGCTCGCCCGCCTGCCGGCAGAAGGCGCACCGCCGCCGCGCGGCGACGACGCGAGCACGTGGCGCATAAGCGACACGTGTCGAGACCCGGTCACGGTCGAACGGTACGGCCAGGCCCGACGGCAGCCGGATTCGGCTCGGGCTGCCGTGCGCGGCATGCGGATTACAGCAGGTCGCTGACGTCGTCGGGCACGTCGACGGCGTATTTGCGCAGGATGTCCATCGAGATCACTTCCAGGGCGTTCTCGTGCGTGGCGGCCAGCACGACGGGTGCGGCGACACCGTCCTCGTGCGCGTGTAGCCACCGCACGGCCACCACACACCACCGGTCTCCCGGCTGTAAGCCCGGGAAGTTGTTCTCCGGCCGCGGCGTACTCAGATCGTTGCCGATGGACGCCTGATGCTCCAGGAATTCGGCCGTGACGACGGTGCACACGGTGTGGCTACCGAGATCCTCCGGCCCGGTGCTGCAGCAGCCGTCCCGGTAGAAGCCGGTGAGAGGATCGGCGCCGCACTCTTCCAGCGGCCCCCCAAGCACGTTTCGATCGGTCACGTCGCCGATCCTATTGGCACGTCGCGAGAAGTTCCGCAGGACAAGAAATCTCGGGGGTTGTGTGTCGGCACCGGGGCGGCGTGGTAAAGCGGGCCGGTTCGTTCTGCAAGGATGGGGCGCGTGAGTTCCGAAGCCTGGATCATTGTCGCCGTTGCCGCTGCTCTGCTGCTGGTGGTGCTTGTTGTCGGTTTTGTCCGGTACAAGCGCTCTCGGGTGTCATTGACGCAGCCCGCGGAGCAGCAGCTGACCGACCGGTCCGGCGGTTACGCCGCCTCGGGCGGATTCAGTTTCAGTCAAGGCGGCACGGCGACCGCACCCGAACCGCAGCTGGTCGAGCGGACCGACACGGACGGGCAGCCGCACATCGGCGACGACGCGGCCATTCCCCGGGACGCACCCAAGCGCGGCATCACCAACGTGCAACTGCCCGAGGGTGATGTCGCCGAGGCGCCCGCTGGCGAAACCGCCGCGCCCGAGGCTGAGTCGACCGGTGGCGCCACGAACGCACCGGAGACCACCGACGCACCGACCACCGCTCCCGCTGGTGCGCCGACCACCGCTCCCGCGGACGCATCGACCACCGCTCCTGCGGACGCGCCGACCACCGCATCCGCCGGCGCATCGACCGCCGCGCCTGCCGAAGCAGAGTCCGCCCCAGCCGCCTTCCCCGACACCGCCGCAGGCGCCGAGGCCCCCGCTCCGCTCGAGGAGATCGAACCCACCGCGGGCCGCCTGGTCCGCCTGCGCGGCCGCCTGTCCCGCTCGCAGAACGCGGTCGGCAAGAGCCTGCTCGGCCTGCTCGGCGGCGGCGACCTGGACGACGACTCGTGGGAAGAGGTCGAGGACACCCTGGTGCTGGCCGACCTGGGCACCGCGAGCACCGCCGCGGTGGTGGCCCGCCTGCGCGAGGAGATGGCCTCGCGCAGCGTCCGGACCACCGACGCGGCCCGGGCCGTGCTGCGGGACGTGCTGATCGAGGCGTTGCGCCCCGAACTGGACCGCTCGATCCGGGCGCTGCCGCACGCCGATCACCCGTCGATCCTGCTGGTCGTCGGCGTCAACGGCACCGGAAAGACCACCACCACCGGCAAACTCGCGCGCGTGCTCGTCGCGGACGGTCGCCGCGTGCTGCTCGGCGCGGCCGATACCTTCCGGGCCGCCGCCGCCGACCAGCTGCAGACCTGGGGCGAGCGGGTCGGCGCGGAAACCGTGCGCGGCAAGGAGGCCGCCGATCCGGCCGCCGTCGCCTTCGACGCGGTGAGCGCGGGCATCGACCGCGGCGTCGACGTCGTCCTCATCGATACCGCGGGTCGCCTGCACACCAAGACCGGCCTGATGGACGAGCTGGGTAAGGTCAAGCGCGTCGTGGAGAAGAAGGCCGCGGTCGACGAGGTGCTGCTGGTGCTCGACGCCACCGTCGGCCAGAACGGCCTGATGCAGGCGCGCGTGTTCGCCGACGTGGTCGATATCAGCGGCGTGGTGCTCACCAAGCTGGACGGGACCGCCAAGGGCGGCATCGTCTTCCAGGTGCAGCACGAGCTGGGGGTGCCGGTGAAGCTGGTCGGTCTCGGCGAGGGAGCCGACGATCTGGCGCCGTTCGAGCCGGGCGCCTTCGTGGACGCGCTGCTCGGCTGAGCCGCGCGCACACGGACCGAAAGCTGCCCCGCTCGACAGCATCGTCTCGGCAAACCGGACCTCTGACCGAATTGTCCGGCTCGGCCTGACGAGATGACGCGCCATCGCCGCTGACACGGCAGTGTTTGCGACGAAACACGCCGAAAACCGAATGTTTGCTACTTCTAGCGGGCCGGTAACCGGCGTTGCGCCGACCCCGGCCCGCACCTCACCGCCGCCCGGAAACTCCCGGTGTAAACCCCGAAACGTGGCCGCAACACAACTGGCTCATCCGTTCACGCAGGTGAAACACCGCAGCTCTGTAGATGAAACACCGAGTGACCACCCTTCTGGTCAGGTCCATTTGCCGGAGTCGGCAGGGCCCGAGATGAGGAGGACATTAAGGTGGCATTTCCCCTTACCGGTGCACCGGACACCGGTGACACCGCATGGATGCTGGCGAGCTCAGCGCTCGTGTTGTTGATGACGCCCGGTCTGGCGTTCTTCTACGGCGGCATGGTCCGCTCGAAGAACGTGCTGAACATGATCATGATGAGCGTCAGCGCCATGGGCCTCGTCGGCGTGCTCTGGTCGCTGTACGGTTTCTCGACCGCCTTCGGTGACAACACTTTCGGCCTGATCGGCGACCCGGCGCAGTTCTTCGGACTGAAGGGCCTGCTCGGCGGTAACGCGGTGGCCGAGGTGAAGGACGCCACCGGCGCCGTCACCACCGCCGCCTCCGGCATTCCGCTCGCGGGCACGATCCCGATGAGCGTGTTCGTCGCGTTCCAGCTGATGTTCGCCATCATCACGGTTGCCCTCATCTCGGGCGCGGTCGCCGACCGCATGAAGTTCGGTGCCTGGCTGCTCTTCGCGGGTATCTGGGTCACGGTCGTCTACTTCCCGGTCGCGCACTGGGTCTTCGACTTCGACGCCAAGGACGCCGACGGCAACGTCGTGCATGAGGGCGGCTGGATCGCCAACAAACTGCTCGCGGTCGACTTCGCCGGTGGTACCGCGGTGCACATCAACGCCGGTGCGGCCGCGCTCGCCCTGGTGCTGGTGCTCGGCAAGCGCAAGGGCTGGCCGACCACCGCGTTCCGCCCGCACAACCTGCCCTTCGTCATGCTCGGCGCCGGCCTGCTGTGGTTCGGCTGGTTCGGGTTCAACGCCGGTTCCGCGCTGACCTCCGGTGGTCTCGCGGGCACCACCTTCGTGACCACCGCGGTGGCGACGGCCGCGGCCATGCTGGCCTGGCTGCTGGTGGAGAAGCTGCGTGACGGGCACGCCACCTCGCTGGGCGCGGCCTCGGGCATTGTGGCCGGTCTGGTCGCGATCACCCCGTCCTGTTCGTCGGTGAACGTGCTCGGCGCGCTCGCGGTCGGCGTGGTCGCGGGTGCGCTGTGCGCCCTCGCGGTCGGCCTGAAGTTCAAGTTCGGGTTCGACGACTCGCTCGACGTGGTGGGCGTGCACCTGGTCGGCGGCATCGTCGGCACCCTGATGGTCGGTTTCGTCGCCGCGCCCGAGATGGGTGCCGCGAAGACCGGCCTGTTCTACGGCGGCGGCATCGATCAGCTGTGGCGTCAGGCGGTGGGTGCCGGTGTGGTACTTGCCTTCTCCTTCGTCGCCAGCCTGATCATTGCCTATATCGTGAAGTTCACCATTGGGCTGCGCGCGAGCGAAGAAGCGGAGTCGGTGGGCTTGGACGAGTCCGAGCACGCCGAATCCGCGTATGACTTCGCCGCCGTGGGCAGCACGGCACGTTCGGCCGTCAAGGAGGCATGACGAACATGAAACTGATCACCGCAATCGTCAAACCGTTCACCCTCGAGGACGTCAAGACCGGTCTCGAGCAGGCGGGTGTGCTCGGCATGACTGTCAGCGAAGTGCAGGGATATGGCCGCCAGAAGGGGCACACCGAGGTCTATCGAGGTGCCGAGTACTCCGTGGATTTCGTGCCGAAGGTCCGGGTCGAGGTGGTCGTCGACGACGCGTCCGTGGACAAGGTCGTCGAGGTGATCGTCGAGGCCTCGCGCACCGGCAAGATCGGCGACGGCAAGGTCTGGGTGACGCCGGTGGAGACGATCATTCGCGTCCGTACCGGCGAACGCGGTACCGACGCGCTGTAGATCTCGAATATCTGAGCTGAGCGGCGGCCCCGCTCCCACCGGAGCTCCGGTCGGGGCGGGGCCGCGACTGTTAGGGATGGGCGGTGGGTTGTGGCAGGTCAGCACGAGCACGACGGCAAGGTGTCCAACGGGGCGGCGGATCTGGTCCGCGCGCGCGGCCAACTGCTCGACGGCGGGGTGCCGCGCAATCCCCGGCTCGACGCCGAGTCCCTGCGGCACGCGCTGGTCGACCTGTTCGAACTGTGGCTCACCAGTAAGGGCGCCGAACTCGGTATCACCCGCGACAGCGGACTCGCCGTGGTCGCGGTCGGCGGTCTCGGCCGCGGGGAGATGCTGCCGTACTCCGATCTCGACCTGGTCCTGCTGCACGACGACGTCGACCCCGCCCGGGTCGCCGAGGTCGCCGATCAGCTCTGGTATCCGCTGTGGGACGCCCATATCAAGCTCGATCACAGCGTGCGGACCGTTCCGCAGGCGCTGCGGGTCGCCTCGGACGATCTGATCGCCGCGCTCGGCATGCTGGAGGCCAGGCATATCGTCGGCGATCAAGAGCTGAGCAACTTGCTGATCGGCGGGGTGCGCCGGGAATGGCGCAACGGAATCCGTTCCCGGTTCGACGAATTGATCACCCAGGCGCAGGCCCGGTGGGAGCGCAGCGGCGAGATCGCGCACCGCGCCGAACCGGATCTGAAGAACGGCCGCGGCGGCCTGCGGGATATCCAGCTGCTCGACGCGCTCGCCATCGCCCAGCTGACCGATGCCATGCCCGGCCTCGGTCCCGAGGTACCGGGCGGTGGCCTGAAACACGCGCATCGGCGACTGCTCGATGTGCGGACCGAACTGCATCGGGTCGCGGGCCGGGCCCGCGACCAGTTGCGGGCCCAGGACGCCGACGAGATCGGCGCGGCGTTGCGCATCGGCGACCGATTCGACCTCGCGCGCACGCTCAGCGATTCCGCGCGCACGGTCAGCTATTCGGTCGACGTCGGATTGCGTACCGCGGCAAACGCTTTGCCCCGGCGCGGACTGGCCCGGCTGCGCCGGATGCCGGTGCGCCGACCACTCGATGAGGGGGTGGTCGAGCACGGCGGCGAGGTGGTGCTGGCCAGAGACGCACGGCCGCAACGCGATCCGGGCCTGATCCTGCGGGTGGCCGCGGCCTCGGCGCAGACCGGGCTGCCGATGTCGGCCACCACGCTCAACCGCCTCTCCGAGGACGCGCCCGAACTGCGCGAGCCCTGGCCCAAGGACGCGCTCAACGATCTGCTCGTGCTACTCGGCGCGGGTCGCGGCGTCATCGACGCGATCGAGGCGCTGGACCGAACGGGCCTGTGGGGCAGGCTGCTTCCGGAATGGGGCGCCGTGCGTGACCTGCCGCCGCGCGACGCCCTGCACACCTGGACCGTGGACCGGCACCTGATGGAGACCGTGGCCTACGCGAGCGGAATGAGCACCCGGGTGGCCCGGCCGGATCTGCTGGCGCTCGGCGCGCTGCTGCACGATATCGGCAAGGGCCGCACGGGCGATCACAGCGTGGTCGGCGCGGAACTGGCCACCCATATCGGCCGCCGGCTCGGGCTGTGGCCGTCGGACGTGCGCACGCTCAGCGCGATGGTCCGCCACCATCTGCTGCTCCCGGACACCGCCACCCGGCGTGACCTGGCCGACCCCGCCACCGTGCAGCACGTCGTCGACACCCTCGACGGCGATCCGGAACTGCTCGAACTGCTGCACACCCTCGCCGAAGCGGACTCGCTGGCCACCGGGCCCGGCGTGTGGGGCGACTGGAAGGCCTCGCTCATCGGTGACCTCGTGCGCCGGTGCCGGTTGGTGCTGGCGGGCGGCGAACTGCCGCAACCGGAACCGATCGCACCGGAACTCATCGCGAAGGCCAAAGCGGGCGGCGTGCACGTCGAGTTGAAGCCGGGGGAAAGCAAGTACACCTACGCGGTGACGGTGATCGCGCCGGACGGTGCCGGACTGCTGTCCGACGCCGCCGGCGTGCTCGCACTGCACTCGTTGCGGGTGCTCTCGGCCGCGCTCGGCAGCGAGGGCGAGTCCGCCATCGACACCTTCGTGGTGTCACCCAAGTTCGGTGATCCGCCGGATGCCGGACTGTTGCGCCAAGAGCTCATCCGGGCCATCGGCGGTGATCTCGATGTCGCCGCCGCGCTCGCCAAACGGGAACGGGAGGCGGGCGGCGTCAAGCCGAGCGAGTACGCGCAGGCACAGCCGCGGGTGCTGTGGTCGAGCACCTCGGCACCGGGTCAGGTGCTGCTCGAACTGCGGGCCGAGGACCGGATCGGGGTGCTCAGCAGGCTCGCCGCCGCGCTGGAGCACTGCGGCGTCGACGTGCGCTGGGCCAAGGTGGTGACCATGGGTTCGGCGGTGGTCGACACCTTCTGTCTCGACCTCGGCACCGCGGACGGCCCCGCCCGCCGGATCGAGATCGAGCAGGCGATCCTGGCGGTCGTGCCGCGTCCGGCGCCGAAGAAACCGGAGGCCGGTATGCCCGGTCCGGAGATCGTCGGGACCTGACACGCCATGAAGTAACCAATCTGTTGCACACGATTTGCTGTAACCCATATGTCGGCGCCTCCGGTCGTCTTAGGATCAGAGCATTCGGCTATCGCTGCATGAGGGGAGCACGTCGTTGGCAATTGAAGTTGTTTCGGCGTCGATGATGACGAGCGACGAGACCACGCACATGGCGCGGTGCGTCGGCGGGGACCGCTGGGTTGTTTCCTGGCTTCCCGGTCGCACATTGACCGGACAACAGGCCGTGACCGCGATGACCATCGCCTCGACGGTGGCCAGCTCACGGATCCCCACCACGACGGAATGGGCCATCCTCGACGACCTGGCCCTCGAGCTGGGATTGACCGCGCGCGAGGCGGTCTACATGGTCGCCAAGGAGAACCACGACTACCGCAAGACAGCCAAACCGCGTCGCCGTTCGCTCGACTGATCGACCCGTTCCGACCTCGAAGGACGCACCGCCTGCGCGGGTGGGTCGGCTATCCCATTACCCTGGGAGGCAATTGACGTCCCCCGAGATCAGGAGCGCGATCGGTGTTCGAATCCCTGTCCGACCGGCTTACCGGTGCCCTCAAGGATCTGCGCGGTAAGGGGCGTCTGTCACCGGCCGACATCGACGCCACCTGTCGCGAGATCCGGCTGGCGCTGCTCGAAGCCGACGTCGCGTTGCCGGTGGTGCGCGGTTTCATTGCCCGAATCAAGGAGCGCGCCAAGGGCGCCGAGGTCTCCGCCGCGCTGAATCCGGCGCAGCAGGTCGTCAAGATCGTCAACGAGGAACTCGTCGCGATCCTCGGCGGCGAGACCAGGCGGCTCACCCTGGCGAAGAACCCGCCGACCGTGGTCATGCTGGCCGGTCTGCAGGGCGCCGGTAAGACCACGCTCGCCGGCAAGCTCGCGAAATGGCTGAAGGGCCAGGGGCATCAGCCCTTGTTGGTGGCCTGCGACCTGCAGCGGCCCGGTGCCGTCACCCAGCTGCAGGTGGTCGGTGAGCGCGCGGGCGTGCCGGTCTTCGCGCCGCATCCCGGCACCTCCACCGGCGGCGGCGCGAACGCGCTGGGCGTCACGGCCGCCGACCCGGTCGAGGTGGCCCGCGGCGGTATCGCCGAGGCCAAGTCCAAGCAGTACGACGTGGTCATCGTCGACACCGCCGGTCGCCTCGGCATCGACGAGGAACTGATGCGTCAGGCCGCGGGCATCCGCGACGCCGTGCAGCCCGACGAGACCCTGTTCGTGCTCGACGCCATGATCGGTCAGGACGCGGTCAACACCGCCGAGGCGTTCCGCGACGGCGTCGGCTTCACCGGCGTGGTGCTGACCAAGCTCGACGGTGACGCCCGCGGTGGTGCGGCGCTCTCGGTGCGCAACGTGACCGGCGCGCCGATCATGTTCGCCTCCACCGGTGAGAAGCTCGAGGACTTCGACGTCTTCCACCCGGACCGGATGGCCAGCCGCATCCTCGGCATGGGCGATGTGCTCAGCCTGATCGAGCAGGCCGAGCAGATCTACGACGCGCAGCAGGCCGAGGAGGCCGCGCGCAAGATCGGCAGCGGCGAACTCACGCTGGAGGACTTCCTCGAGCAGATGCTCGCGATCCGCAAGATGGGGCCGATCGGCAACCTGCTCGGCATGCTGCCCGGCGCGGGCCAGATGAAGGACGCGCTCGCCGCTGTCGACGACAAGCAGCTCGACCGGGTACAGGCGATCATCCGCGGCATGACCCCCGCCGAACGGGACAACCCGAAGATCATCAACGCCTCCCGCAGGCTGCGCATCGCCAACGGTTCGGGTGTCCAGGTGTCCGACGTGAACCAGCTCGTCGACCGCTTCTTCGAGGCCAAGAAGATGATGGCCGCCATGGGCCGCCAGATGGGCATGCCCGGTGCCCGCCGCGGCAACAACAAGAAGGGCAAGAAGGGGAAGAAGGGCGGTCGCGGACCGACCCAGCCCAAGGCGCGCGGCGGTTTCCCGGGGATGCCCGCCGGGATGCCGGGCATGCCCGCAGGCATGCCCGACCTGTCCAACCTGCCGCCTGGCCTGGACCAGCTCCCGCCCGGCCTGGAAGGTTTCGACATTTCGAAGCTGAAGTTCCCGAAGAACTGACCGTCGCCGCGCACGTTTCCGCACGCCGCGCACGAATTCGCTGACGAATTCGTGCGCGGCGCGCTATTACGCGCGCGTCGGACGAGGCGCGGCCCGCACCCGCACCCAGTAGGTTGGGGGCAAAGGAGGTCTCTGTGCATCTGCGTGGCGTGCTTCTCCCCGGTGACGAGGTCCGCGACCTGTGGGTGCGGGACGGAACCGTGTCGTTCGAGCCCGTGCCCGGAGCCGAAACGCTGTGCCGCACAGGGTGGATCGTGCCGGGACTGGTGGACGCGCACTGCCACGTCGGGATCCGCTACGGCGGTGGCGACGAGGACGCCGCGGGGGCGATCGCGCAGGCGGAGACCGAGCGGGACGCGGGCGCGCTGCTCCTGCGCGACGCCGGGTCGCCAATCGACACACGGTTCATCGACGACCATCCGGAACTGCCGAAGATCATCCGCGCCGGCCGCCATATCGCGCGCCCGCGCCGCTACATCCGGGAACTCGGCATCGAGCTGGACGACGAGCGCGACCTGCCGGAGATCGTGGGCGAACAGGCGCGCTTCGGCGACGGCTGGGTGAAGATCGTCGGCGACTGGATCGACCGCTCGGTGGGGGATCTGCGTCCGCTGTGGAGTGACGCGATCCTGAAGGAGGCGATCGACGCGGCCCACGCCAACGGCGCCAGGGTCACCGCGCACGTATTCGGCGAGGACGCGCTGCCCGGCCTGATCGGCGCGGGCATCGACTGCCTGGAGCACGGCACCGGCCTCACCGACGACACCATCGAGCTGATGGCGGCGCACGGCACCGCGCTGGTGCCGACCCTGGTCAATATCGACACCTTTCCCGACATCGCCGACAGCGCGGGCAAATTCCCCGTCTATGCCGCGCACATGCGGGACCTGCACCGCCGCGTGCGCACCACCGTCGCGAACGCGCACGACGCGGGCGTGCCGATCTTCGCGGGCACCGACGCGGGCGGTTCGATCCGGCACGGCCGCATCGCGGACGAGATCGCCGCGCTCGGCGGTGCGGGCCTGTCGCCGCACGACGCACTGGGTGCGGCCTCGTGGGACGCCCGCGCGTGGCTCGGCCGTCCCGGGATCGAACCCGGTGCTCCCGCGGATTTCGTTGTCTACCAGGAGGATCCCCGCGCCCACCCCGAGACTCTCACCGCGCCGTACGCGGTGATCCTGCGTGGCCGCGTGTACGCCCAGCGCGACCCGGTCACGGGCCACCGCTGACCAAGATCAGGGGGAACCGGTGGCGGCGGCCTCTCGCGAAACGCCGCCACCAGTTCCCCCTGATCTCGATTGCGCTCGAATCAGGTGCGCCAGTGGCGGATTTCGTGCGCCCAGGCCTGAAGTCCCGCCGCGAAACCCGCGCGCTGCTCCGGCGTGAGGGTGGCCATCGCGGCGAGTAGTGGTTCGGCGCGGCGGGCGAGGAAGGTCTCCATGTGCTCGCGCCACTGCGGCAGGAGCGCGACCAGGGTCCGGCGGCGGTTGGCCGGGTCGGGTTGTCGGCTCACCCACCCCGCGCGATCGAGGTCGCCGACCAATTCGCTGACCGTGGACAGGGCCAGCCCCATTCGTCCGGCCAGCTCGCTGACGCTGAGCGCCGCGTCGGGCACCAACTGCACGCACACCGCGCCGTGCCGGGCGGTGAGGCCGTGGGCGGCGAACGAATCCTGATGTGCGACAGGCATATCGGAGCGCGCCTTGTCGAAGAAGTTGGCGATCAACGGTACGTAGCCGATCACCTCGGTGATCTCCGCGCGGTTCGGCAGCCGGGGTGCGCTGGGCTTGTCGGGCATGGGTACAGCATATATATTCGGATACACGAACTATTCGTATATCCAAACCATTGGGGGTTGGGGTGTCCAGCTATCAGGACGCGGTCGTCGACGCACTCGAGCGCCTCGACGACCTCGGTTACGAACGCAATCTCGGGGGCGGCGATCTCGCCAACCACGGGCCGATGGGCGCCGAGGCGCTGGCGGTGCTCGGGCACGGCGACGCGGTTCCGGCGTGGGTCGCGACCTACCGCAAGGCGGCGCCGCACCACGAACCGCCCGTGCCGTACCAGCGGATCGACGGCACCGACGAGGCGGATTGGCGGGCCGCGCTCGGCGATATCGGTCGCGCGGGCGATTTCGAGGAACTGTTCCAGCGCGAGATCGCCGAGGAAGGCTGGCAGGCCGTGCTGGTCCGCTGGTGGCCGCGGTTGCTGCCGGGCCCGATGACCGGACTGACGCACGGACTGATCCGGACAGCGCACGCGGTGCGCGGGCTTACCGCCGCGCAACCGACTCCGGTGCAGCTGCGCGAACTGTCCCGCGGGCTGGGTTACTGGGCCGCCCGGTTCGTCGACGCCACGTGGGCGGGCAGGTTGACCGGGCAGCTGCCGGTACCCGCCGCGCTGGCCGCGGTGCCGCGCCTGCCCGAACGGCCACGCAGCCCGCAGGAGGGGTTGGCGCGGATGCGGAATCCGCAGGCGATGCCGGGCTACACCGACGCGCTCACCACGCTCGCCGCCGACCACACCGACCGGCTGATCTCGGAGATGACCGCGACCTACGCCGGGGTGTGCGTCGCGCACTCGGGCGCCGGATTCCCGATCCCGCTGCTGCACGGCGTCACCGCACCCGCCGCGGCCCGGCTCGTGCTGCCGCAGTTGCCGCGGGAACTGCACGGGCCGACCGTGGCCGCGCTGTGGCAGGCCCAGGTGACGCTGCTGATGATGGTCACCAACGGCCGTGACGGCGAGGAAACCGCTTTGGCCCGGGCACAACGGGCCGAGGTGCCTGCCTGGGACGAACTGGTCGGCCGAGCCGTCGACCACGGCGACGAGCACGTCATCAAGTTCACCGAGGCCTGCCTGCGCGAACACGCTCTGCGCCCGGACCCGCGCTATGCCTGGGCGGTCGATATCGCGCAGCGCCAGATCGAACGGCCCGACGCCGAAGGCGGTTCCGCGGTCGCGGTGCGTTTCGCCCGTCCGGCCGGCTGAGCGTCCTGCGGCCGGCGGTGAACCGCCGCCGGTCACCCCCGAGCGGCGCGCGTAGGGTCGGCACCCATGAGCATTCGCCTCGGCTATCAAATGCCCAACTTCACCTACGGACAACCGGTGCGTGAGCTGTTTCCGACCGTGGTCGCGCAGGCCAGGGCGGCCGAGGCCGCCGGTTTCGACACCGTGTTCGTGATGGACCACTTCTATCAACTGCCGGGGCTGGGCGCGCCGGGCGATCCGATGCTGGAGTCCTACACCGCGCTGTCCGCGCTGGCCGCCTCGACCGAGCGAATCCAGTTGTCGGCGTTGGTGACCGGCAACACCTATCGCAACCCGGCCCTGCTCGCCAAGACCGTCACCACGCTGGACCTGGTCAGCGGCGCTCGCGCGGTGCTCGGCATCGGCGCGGGCTGGTACGAACTCGAGCACACCTCCTACGGTTTCGAGTTCGGCACGTTCACCGAGCGTTTCGAGCGGCTCGACGAGGCGCTGCAGATCATCCGGCCGATGCTGCGCGGCGAGCACGCCACCCTCGACGGCGAGTGGTACCGGGCCGATCACGCCATGAACGAGCCGCGGCTGCGCGACGATCTGCCGATCATGCTCGGCGGTTCCGGGGAGAAGAAGACCTTCGCCCTGGCCGCGCGGTACGCCGATCACCTCAATATCGTGTGCAACGCTTCGGAATTGCCGCGCAAGATGGCGGCCCTGCACCAGCGCTGCGCCGAGATCGGCCGCGACCCGGCGACCCTGGAGGTCAGCTACCTCTGCATGCTGTTCCTCGACGAGGATGGGGACCAGGCGCGCAAGCAGCAGCGAGACTTCCTGCGCGGCAATGGCATCGAGCTGTCCGAGATGTCCGAGGCGGAGCGGGCGCAGTCCGTCGCGGACCGCCAGTTCGCCGGCGACGCCGCCGAGGTCGCCGAGCAATTGCAGCGCCGCGTCCTCGATCACGGCGTGCAAGGCCTCGTCGTCAACATGATCACCAACGGCCATCAGCCGGGTGCGGTCGAGCTCGCGGGACATGCCCTTGCGCCGCTGGTGCGTTGATCGAACGCGCCCTGAAAACTGTTGGGAGTACGGAAACTTTTCCGGTCGATAGAATCGGCAACGTGACAGCGTCCACACCGGAGCGGCGGGGTTCTTACGGATTCGACGCGCCACCGATCATGGTCCTGCTAGGCGTGCTCGCGCTCGGATTCCTGATCGGTGCGGTGGTCGACGTGCTGATCGGCGAGTTCGCGTCGGCGGCGGTGCTGGTGCTCATCGGGCTCGCGATGGCCGCGCAGTTCAGCCTGTTCCTGCATGCCACCCGGCGCGGCAAGTTCCGCGCCTGGGACGGACTGCTGGACGACCTGCGGTTGCGCGGCGACGAGCGTCTGCTCGATCTCGGCTGCGGGCGCGGTGCGGTACTGCTCGCCGCGGCCAAGCGACTGCCCGAGGGCAAGGCCGTCGGCATCGATCTGTGGCGTTCGGTCGACCAATCCGGCAACAATTCCGCGACCACCGAGCAGAACGCGGTCGCCGAGCAGGTCGCGGACCGGGTCGAACTGCACACCGGCGACATCACCTCGTTGCCGTTCCGCACCGGCGAGTTCGATGTCGTCGTCTCCAGCCTGGTCATTCACAACATCAAATCCTCGGCGGGGCGCGCCGCCGCCGTGCGGGAGGCGCTGCGCGTGCTGCGGCCCGGCGGTCACCTCGTCCTCGTCGATATCGGCCGGACCGGCGAATACGAGACCACCCTCGTCGCCAACGGCGCGCAGGCCCTGCGCGCCCGGACCCTCGGCTGGCAGGTCTGGTGGGGCGGCCCGTGGATGCCGACCCGCACCCTGAGCGCCACCGCACCACCCGCCGCCGCCTGACCCGCCGATGAATTCTCCCGGTACGGAACGTCTTCAGTAACAGGCGAATTCCGAACGGGAGGAACAGCGATGCGGGAATTGATCGTGACCGAGAACATCACGCTGGACGGGGTGATCGAGGCGGCGGAGTGGTTCGACGTGGCCAATGCGGCCGGCGTGGATCAGTCCGACCTGGTAGAGACGTTGCGGTCGCAGATGGCCGACTCCGACGCGGTCCTGTTCGGCCGGTCCACCTTCGAGGACATGCGGGGCTACTGGCCGGCGCAGTCCGACGACACCACCGGCGTCACCGACCACCTGAACCGGGCGACCAAGTACGTCGTCTCCGGCACCCTCGACCACCCGGACTGGGCGAACACCGTGGTGCTGCGCGGCCCGCTGGTCGAGGAGATCCGTGCGGTCAAGGCGGCGCCGGGCAAGGCCATCGTGGCCACCGGCAGCATCCGGCTGGTGCATGCCCTGATCGCCGCCGACCTGGTCGACGAGTACCGGATGTTCGTGTACCCGGTCGTGCGAGGCACCGGTCGGCGCCTGTTCACCGAGGGTGCGGCGATCCCGGCGCTGCGGCTCATCGAGACGCGCCCCTTCGAATCGGGGGTGCTGCTGCTGCGATACCGGCCCGCGTAGCCTCAGTTGAAGAGGTTCGCGATCCCGGACGCGATGCCGCGCAGCAGGCGGAAACCACCCGCTGCGGCGTATTCGACGGCGACGTCCTGGCCGATGTCGGTGGCTGTCTCGCGGGCTGTGTCGCGCGCGGTGCTGCGCCTGCGTCGGCGGCGGCGGAAGATCCCCATGACCTGTTATACCGGCGGACCGCCCCGGCGCAACAAGTCCAGGCGATTTCAGGTGCTCGCGGTCCATCTGGCACAATGAACCACCGTCCTTCCGGACGAAGTGTCAGCCCGTCTCCGGTTACGTACCGCGCGGCGGTCACACACTCCAAGCGCTAAACCGGGCTCGCAGACCATGCGGGTCGCTGAATTGCGCCGTGACCAACCAATGAAAGAGGCAGGACAAGCATGGCTGTTCGCATCAAGCTCACCCGTATGGGCAAGATCCGCAACCCGCAGTACCGCATCGTCGTCGCCGACGCGCGCACCCGCCGGGACGGCCGGGCCATCGAGTCCATCGGCAAGTACCACCCGAAGGAAGAGCCGTCGCTCATCGAGATCGATTCCGAGCGCGCTCAGTACTGGCTGGGTGTCGGCGCGCAGCCGACCGAGCCCGTCCAGCGCCTGCTGGAGATCACCGGTGACTGGCAGAAGTTCAAGGGCCTGCCGGGCGCCGAGGGCACGCTGAAGGTCAAGGCCGCCAAGGCGTCCAAGCTGGACCTGTTCAACGCCGCGCTGGCCGCCGCCGACAACGCCCCGACCACCGAGGCCGTCACCCCGAAGAAGAAGGCCGCCAAGAAGGACGAGGCCGCCGTGGCCGAGACCGAGGCTGCTGAGTAATGAGCGCAGTCGTCGCCGATGCTGTGGAACATTTGGTTCGCGGCATCGTCGCGAATCCGGATGACGTCCGCGTCGAGCTGATCACCGGCCGCCGCGGACGCACCGTCGAGGTGCACGTTCACCCTGATGACCTGGGCAAGGTGATCGGTCGCGGCGGTCGTACCGCGACCGCGCTGCGCACCCTGGTCGCCGGCATCGGCGGCCGGGGCATCCGGGTCGACGTGGTCGACACCGACCAGTAGATGGAACTTGTCGTAGGACGGGTCGCCAAGTCGCACGGCGTGCGTGGCGAGTTGGTCGTCGAGATACGCACCGACGAGCCGCAGGCCCGGTTCGCGCCGGGCAGCACGCTGCGCGGACGGCTGGCGCGGTCCAAGGAAGTTCGTGAGTTCACCGTGGAGTCGGCCCGAGAGCACTCGGGCCGGCTTCTGGTGTTTCTCGACGGCGTCAGTGGTCGCGAGGCGGCCGACGCGTTGCGCGGCATGCTGTTCGTGGTGGACAGCGCCGACCTGCCGCCCTCGGCGGATCCGGACGAATACTACGACCACGAACTCGAGGGGCTGACCGTTCAGCTCACCGACGAGACCGTGGTCGGCACCGTGCGTGAGGTCCTGCATTCGGCTGCGGGAGAACTGCTTTCGGTGCGGGCCGCCGCGGACGGCCGGGAGATCCTGATCCCGTTCGTCACCGCGATCGTGCCCACCGTCTCGCTGGCGGACCGGCTGATCGTGATCGATCCGCCCGAGGGACTGCTCGATCCGGAATAGGGGATGAGCGTATGAAACTCGACGTCGTCACGATCTTCCCCGAGTACCTCGAGCCGCTGCGGACCGCGCTGCTCGGCAAGGCCATCGAGAAGGGCCTGATCTCGGTCGACGTGCACGATCTGCGCGACTGGACGCATGACGTGCACAAATCCGTCGACGATTCCCCGTACGGCGGCGGCCCCGGCATGGTCATGAAGCCGACGGTGTGGGGTGACGCCCTGGACGCGGTCTGCCCCGACGACGCGCTGCTCGTCGTCCCGACGCCCGCGGGCGTCCCGTTCACCCAGGCGACCGCGCAGCGCTGGGCCACCGAGGACCATCTCGTCTTCGCCTGCGGCCGGTACGAGGGTATCGATCAACGTGTCTTCGACGATGCCGCCCGTCGGGTGCGCGTCGAAGAGGTGAGCATCGGCGATTACGTGCTGATCGGCGGGGAGGCGGCCGTGCTCGTGCTGGCCGAGGCCGTGGTCCGGCTGATCCCCGGTGTGCTCGGCAATCAGCAGTCCCACCAAGAGGATTCGTTCTCCGACGGCCTGCTCGAGGGCCCCAGTTACACCCGTCCGGTCACCTGGCGCGACCTCGAGGTCCCGCCCGTCCTGCTCTCCGGCGACCACGCCAAGGTGGCCGCCTGGCGCCGCGAGCAGTCCCTCGCGCGCACCCGCGAGCGCCGCCCCGATCTCCTGCCCTGAGCTACTAGGCCCTGTCTAGGGCAACAGCCCGTGCCGCCGCGCCGCGACCACCGCCTCGTGGCGTGAGTGCGCGTCCAGTTTCGTCATCGCGTTGCGCAGGTAGCTCTTGACCGTTTCCGCGGCGAGCGAGAGCCGTTGCGCCGCCTCCTGATTCGTGCATCCGAGGGCGACCTGCGAGAGCACGTCCAGCTCCCGCCGGGACAGTTGCGGCGCGTCGGCGGCGGGGGCGCCGACCATGACGCGGGTGAGGCGTTCGCACACCGTGTGCAGCCTGCCGCGCAGGTTGTCGTCGTCGGCCGAGCGGGCCATGCCGCGCAGCTCGGCGTGGATGTCGCGGAGTTCCTCGGCGACCGCGGGCGCGGTGTCGGAGGCGGGCGCGGTCATCTCCAGCAGCCGCAGCCTGCGGTCCACCTCGTCCCGGATGGCGATCTCGGTGGCCAGCCTGCGACCCGCCTGCACGACCAGATCGGCGGTGCGATCACCGATCGGACTGGCGCCGCGGGTGGCGGCGTAGAGCACGGCCCGCGAACACTGGCCGACCACCACCGGCACGGCGACGATCGACCGCAACCCTTCGCCGGACACCGGCCCGTCGTAGTGGTGGGTGATCGTGGACGTGTTGACGTAGTCGGCGACCGACGCCGGGCGGCCGGAGTCCATCACCCGCCCGCCCAGCCCCGAGGTGCGCAGCACGGACAGACCGCGCAGCCCATTGGTCAGGGTGCCGACGAATTCCGATAGCAGCAGCGCATCGCCGTGCACCTCGCCGCCGAACGCCACCGGTACCCCGGCCGTGCCCGCTACCCAGCGGATTTCGGCGCGCAGCGCGTCTGAGTCGCGCGGGCGGAGCAGCGCGGTGTGGGTCATGGGACTCACCCCTTTTCGGGGGTAGTGGCGAACTGGGTGTGACCCACATCCTATTAGGACCAACGGGACGTAGTGCGTGTTCGGTCACGCCTGGCGCGCGGCGGGGACGCGCCAGTGCGTGACCGGAACACTGAGGAGTGACGAGATGGGTATCGACTTGAATCCACGTGTGCGGGAGTTGCTGGACATGTACGACCGGCCGGCGGCCTCGGCCGCCGACGTACTGTGCGACCGGCATCCCGCGAACGGGATCGCGTTCACCATCGTCGAGAGCGACCTGTCGTCGACCGATCTCACCTATGGCGAACTGCGGGAGCGCTCGTCCCGGTTCGCCGCGGCGCTGGCCGACCTCGGGATCGGGCCCGGCGATCGGGTCGCTACATTGATGGCGAAGTCCGCTGACCTGGTGGTCGCGCTGCTGGCCATCTGGCGCCGCGGGGCGGTGCACGTCCCGCTGTTCACCGCGTTCGCGCCGCCCGCCATCGCGTTCCGGCTCGAGGCGAGCCGGACCACGGTCGTCATCGCCGACGCAGACCAGGCGGGCAAGCTGGCGCCGGGGCCGGACATGCCCGCGGACGCGCCGTGGCAGGTCATCGTCAGCGGCGCGGCGCCCAGCGGCTCGTTGAGCATGTCGGAGCTGCTGGCCGGCAAATCCGCGGACGATCCGAACGCCGCCGCGGTCGCGGTCGGCGGAGACGGACTGCTGATCCAGCTCTTCACCAGCGGCACCACCGGCACACCGAAGGGGGTGCCGATTCCGTTGCGCGCCTTGGCTTCCTTCCAGGCGTACCAAGAGTTCGCGCTCGACGTCCGCACGGACGACGTGTACTGGAACGCCGCCGATCCGGGCTGGGCCTACGGCCTCTACTGGGCGATTCTGTCGCCGCTGTCCAGCGGTATCCGCAGCCTGCTGCTGCACGCGGGCTTCTCCGCGCCGCTCACCTGGCAGGTGCTCGAACACTTCGGCGTCACGAATTTCACCGCCGCCCCGACCGTGTACCGCGCGCTGCGCGCGGCGGGCGGCACGCCGCCGCGGATCAGGTTGCGCCGTGCGTCGTCGGCGGGTGAGCCGCTCACGCCGGAGGTCGTGGCCTGGTCGCTGGAGCACCTCGGCGTCGCGGTGCGCGATCACTACGGTCAGACCGAGCACGGGATGCTCATCTGCAACGCCTGGCACGAGGCGCTCGACGCGGAGGTGCCCGCGGGGTCGATGGGACGCACACTGCCGGGCTGGACCTGTGCGGTGCTGGCCGACGACGCGGACACTGTCGCGCCCGTCGGCGAACTGGGCCGTGTCGCGATCGACACGGCCAACAGTCCGCTGCTGTGGTTCCTCGGCTATCTGGACGCGCCCGAACGCACCGCGCAGCGCTTCACGCCGGACGGCCGCTGGTACATCACCGGTGACGCGGGCTCGCAGGACGAGAACGGCTGCTTCCGCTTCTCCGCCCGGGACGACGACGTGATCATCATGGCCGGGTACCGGATCGGCCCCTTCGAGGTGGAAAGCGTGCTGGTGCTGCACGATCAGGTCGCCGAGGCCGCCGTGGTCGGCATGCCCGACGAACTGCGCGGCGAAGTACTGGAGGCGTTCGTGGTGTTGCGCAACGGTTCCGGGGGCAGCGACGAACTCGCGGCGGAGTTGCAGGAGCTGGTGAAGCGGAAGTTCGCCGCGCACGCCTATCCGCGCACCGTGCATTTCGTGCCGGAGCTGCCGAAGACGCCCAGCGGCAAGGTGCAGCGATTCGTCCTGCGGCAGAAGGGAAACAAGTGATGGCGCAGCCCAGCTACGCTTCGGGGACGTCGCAGACCCCGCTGCTCGGCGACACCATCGGCGGCAATCTCGACCGCGCGGTGGCGGCGCATCCGGATCGGGAAGCGTTGGTGGACAAGACCTCCGATCGGCGCTGGACCTACCGGGAGCTGGCCGCGGCGATCGACGCGCTGGCCACCGGCTTGGCCGCGCGCGGCATCGCCAAGGGCGACCGGGTCGGCATCTGGGCACCGAACTGTGCGGAATGGTTCTTCGCGCAGTACGCGACGGCGAAGATCGGCGCGATCCTGGTGAACATCAACCCCGCCTATCGGACCAGTGAGCTGGAATACGTCCTGCGACAGGCGGGCGTGCGCGTGCTGATCGCGGCCGCGGAGTTCAAGACCTCGAACTATGTCGCGATGATCGACGAGGTCCGCCCGAACTGCCCTGCGCTGGAACAGGTGCTGATCCTCGGCACGCCGGAGTGGGACGAGCTGGCGGGGACCGCGATCGATCCGGATCGGCTGGCGACGCTCGCCGCGGAACTATCCATCGACGACCCGATCAACATCCAGTACACCTCGGGCACAACAGGTTTCCCCAAAGGGGCGACACTGAGCCATCACAACATCCTGAACAACGGCTTCTTCGTCGGGGAGCTGTGCGGCTACACCGAGCAGGACCGAATCTGCGTGCCGGTGCCGTTCTACCACTGTTTCGGCATGGTGATGGGAAACCTGGCCGCCACCAGTCACGCTGCGACGGTGGTGATTCCGGCGCCGGCATTCGATCCGGTGGCGACACTGGCCGCGGTCGAAGCCGAGCGTTGCACCTCGCTCTACGGCGTGCCGACCATGTTCATCGCCCTGCTCACCGAACTCGATTCCGCCACACCGGATCTGTCCAGCCTGCGCACCGGCATCATGGCGGGCTCGCCGTGCCCGGTGGAGGTGATGAAGCGGGTGATCGATCGGATGGGCATGCACGAGGTGTGCATCTGCTACGGCATGACCGAGACCTCGCCGGTCTCCACCCAGACCCGCCGCGACGACGGCATCGATCGGCGCACCGCCACCGTCGGCCGGGTCGGCCCGCATCTCGAGGTCAAAATCGTCGATCCCGCAACGGGTCTCACCGTGCCCCGCGGCGAGCCGGGTGAATTGTGCACCCGCGGTTACTCGGTGATGCTCGGCTACTGGAGCGACCCCGGCAAGACCGCCGAGGCCATCGACGCCGCGCGCTGGATGCACACCGGCGATATCGGCGTGATGGACGACGACGGCTATCTGGCCATCACCGGCCGGATCAAGGACATGGTGATCCGCGGCGGCGAGAACATCTATCCGCGCGAGATCGAGGAGTTCCTCTACACCCATCCCGACATCCTGGATGCCCAGGTCATCGGCGTGCCCGACCCCAAGTACGGCGAGGAGTTGATGGCCTGGGTCCGGATGCGCGAGGGTGCGGCGCCGTTGGACGCGACGAGCGTTCGAGAGTTCTGTACCGGCAAGCTGGCGCACTTCAAGATTCCGCGTTATGTGCACGTGGTGGACGAATTCCCGATGACCGTCACCGGCAAGATTCGCAAGGCCGAAATGCGTGAATTGTCCCGTGCGCTACTCGCTTTGCCGGACCAGACCTGAATAGAGGTGCCCCGATTACTACGGTCATGTGACCCGGCGGTAGCGACCATAAGGTGGGATGAGTTCGGCCGTCGGGGGGTTTCTGACACATCTGATATCGAGAGGTCTTGCATGTCCATCGGTTCGTTGTCCCGTGTCCTGTCTTGTGTTTTCGCCACCGCGGCGTCCCTGCTCCTGTTCGCCCCGGCGGCCACGGCCGACCCGGGAAGCCCGTACCTCTGCCTGGGCCCGTACCTGTCGAGCGACGGTTCCGCGAACGTCGAATCGTGCATATACGCGGAGAACGGGGTGCCGCGGGCCTTCGGCGGGCTGGAGATCGTCAAGGGCGGCCCCATCACTCGCGACAACTGCACCATGGTCGTCACCGTCGTCGACAAGGACGCATACCTCGATGGCACCAACGAGCAGGTCGCGACGAGCGGCCCGTTCCCCTGCCTGGACGGCCGGTACCCCTCGCCGCCGCTGACCGTGGACGCGGCGCTGTCCAAGCCCGGGCATCGGTACGTCAGCTTCACCGAGGTCACGTTGAACGGTCAGGGGATCGCTCGTATCTACAGCCCGGAATTGGTCCTGTAGTAGATGATTCGCGGAGCCGACGGGAAAACGCCGAACCGGGCCGGGCATATCCGGCCTGGTGCGGCGTCTTCGAACGCAGGCCGGACGCCTGCGGCGGGGCGGCTCTGGCAGGCCGGTTCAGCTGGGTGTGGGCCCCGTGTCGGGCGACGGAGGTAGTGTCTCCGGCGTGACGACAGCGCCCGAGACCACCAGTGCAGAGTCCCAGCCCGTGTCCGCCCCCGCGACGATCGTGAGCCAGGCCAGCGTGAATCGCCGCATCGCCGACGAGCTCGCGGTGCGCGAGACCCAGGTGCGTGCCGCCGTCGAGCTGCTCGACGCCGGCTCGACCGTGCCGTTCATCGCGCGGTACCGCAAGGAGGTCACCGGCGGTCTCGACGACGCGCAACTGCGGCAGCTGGACGAGCGCCTGCACTACCTGCGCGAACTCGACGAGCGCCGCGGCGCGATCCTCGAATCCATCCGTGGCCAGGGCAAACTGGACGACGCCCTGCACCAGCAGATCATGCTCGCCGAAACCAAGGCCCGGCTCGAGGACATCTACCTGCCCTACAAGCCGAAGCGGCGCACCAAGGCGCAGATCGCCCGTGAGGCGGGGCACGAGCCGGTCGCCGACGCGCTCATCTCCGATCCGGCCACCGATCCCGCGCAGTACAACGCCGAGCAGTTGGACGGCGCGCGCTCGATCCTGGTCGAGCGGTTCGCCGAGGACGCCGACCTGGTCGGTGAGCTGCGCGAACTGATGTGGAACCGCGGCCAGGTCACCTCGACGGTGCGCGCGGGCAAAGAAGAGGCCGGCGCGAAGTTCGCCGATTACTTCGAGTTCAGCGAGCCGTTCACCAAGCTGCCCTCGCATCGCATTCTCGCGCTGCTGCGCGGCGAGAAGGAAGAGGTGCTGACGCTGCACCTCGAGCCCGACACCGAAGAACCGCAGCCGGGCGAACGAACCATCTACGAGGGCCGTATCGCGGTGAAGTTCGGCATCGCGGACAAGGGCCGCGCCGCCGACACCTGGCTGCTGGACACGGTGCGCTGGGCCTGGCGGACCAAACTCCAGGTGAGCCTCGGCATCGATACCCGCATGCGGCTACGGCAGGCGGCCGAGAAGGACGCGGTCGACGTGTTCGCGGCGAACCTGCGCGATCTGCTGCTGGCCGCGCCGGCGGGCACCCGCACCACCATGGGCCTGGACCCGGGCTACCGGACCGGCGTGAAGGTGGCCGTCGTCGACGCGACCGGCAAGGCCGTCGCCACCGAGGTGATCTACCCGCACAAGCCGCAGGGACAGACCGAGAAGTCGCTCGCCGTGCTCGGCGCGCTGGTCGCCCGGTTCGGCGTCGAGCTCATCGCCATCGGCAACGGCACCGCCTCGCGCGAGACCGATGCCCTTGCCGCCGAGCTGATCTCGCGTATCCCGGAGAACAAGCCGACCAAGATCGTGGTGTCCGAGGCGGGCGCCTCGGTGTACTCCGCCTCGGCGTACGCCACCCAGGAACTGCCGGACATGGACGTGTCGCTGCGCGGTGCGGTGTCGATCGCGCGCCGGTTGCAGGACCCGCTCGCCGAGCTGGTGAAGATCGACCCGAAGTCGATCGGTGTCGGCCAGTACCAGCACGACGTGTCCGAGACGCTGCTGGCGCGCTCGCTGGGCGCGGTGGTCGAGGACGCGGTGAACGCGGTCGGCGTCGATGTGAACACCGCCTCGGTGCCGCTGCTGTCCCGGGTGTCGGGTATCGCCGGTTCGGTCGCGGAAAGCATTGTGGCGCACCGTGATCAGAACGGACCGTTCCGCAGCCGGACCGCGCTGCTCGACGTGCCGCGTCTCGGTCCGAAGGCGTTCGAGCAGTGCGCGGGCTTCCTGCGCATCCGCGGCGGCGACGACCCGCTGGACACCTCCTCCGTGCACCCCGAGGCCTACCCGGTGGTGCGCCGCATCATGGAATCGACCGGTCGCGACATCACCGAGGTCATCGGCAACACCACCGTGCTGCGCGGGCTGCGCGCCGACGACTTCACCGACGAACGCTTCGGTGTGCCCACCGTGACCGACATCATCACCGAACTCGAGAAGCCCGGCCGCGACCCGCGCCCCGAGTTCAAGACCGCCGAATTCGCCGCGGGCGTAGAGAAAGTGGCCGACCTGGAGCCCGGCATGGTGCTCGAGGGAGTCGTCACGAACGTCGCCGCGTTCGGCGCGTTCGTCGATATCGGCGTGCACCAGGACGGCCTCGTGCACGTTTCGGCGATGTCGCACAACTTCGTCAAGGACCCGCGCGAGGTGGTGAAGTCCGGCGACGTGGTCAAGGTGAAGGTGCTCGAGGTCGACGTCGCCCGGCAGCGCATCGGCCTGTCGCTGCGCTTGGACGACGAGCCGGGCGCCCCCGCCAAGGGCGAGAACCGGCAGCGTGGTCAGGGAGGTGACCGCAAAGGCGGTCCCGAGCGGCAGAATGGGCAGGGCAGGAACCAGCAGGGCCGCAACCAGGGCCAGGGTCGCAACCAAGGCCAGGGGCAGTCGCGTGGCGGCGGCAACCAGCGCCGCAACGCGCCCGCGCCGAGCGGTTCGATGGCCGACGCGTTGCGCCGCGCCGGTTTCGGCCAGTAGGACCCCTATCGCGGACGGAGGATGCGGGCAGCCATGCGACGGTGGCTCGACGAAGATGTGATCGCGCAGGGCAGGCTTCCGCTGCTGTGCTTCCTGCTCGGGTTCATCGTCGGCTTCCTGCTGATCCGGCTCAGCGTCCGGCTGATCCGCAAACAGGTGCGGTGGTGGCCGGGCAACCTGCGCTCCGGCGGGGTGCACATCCACCACATGGTGTTCGGGGTGATCCTGGTGCTGGCCTCCGGCATCGGGATGGTCACCCTGTACCAGAGTGCCGACACCGCAACGGCTTCCGCGCTGGCGGCCGCCTTCGGCGTCGGGGCGGCGCTGGTGCTCGACGAGTTCGCGCTGATCTTCTACCTGCGTGACGTGTACTGGGAGGAGCAGGGGCGGACCTCGGTGGACGCGGTGTTCGTCGCGCTCGCCGTCACCGGTCTGCTGCTGCTCGGCTTCCATCCGCTGTGGATGCTGGACATCAACGATTTCCGCAGCGACCCCAACACGGAGGTCCGGATCTTCGTCGTCGCGTTCTCCCTGGTGAACCTCGCGCTCGCCGCCACCGTGATCGCGAAGGGCAAGATCTGGACCGGTTTGTTCGGCATGTTCTTCCTGCCGTTGCTCGTGGTCGGCGCGCTGCGGTTGAGCAGGCCGGGTGCGCCGTGGGCGCGCTGGCGCTACGCCGACCGCCGCCGCCTGATGTACCGCGCGATCGTGCGCGAACGGCGATACCGGCGTCCGGTGATCCGCGCCAAGATCTTCGTGCAGGACCTGGTCGCCGGCAAACCGGATGTCGAACACGTCCGGACCGCCGCCGAAGCCGAACTCACCAGAACGGTCGTCCCCGCCCCACCCGCCCCCCACCGCCACCACCTCTCTCTCTTCTCCCACGACCACGAACCCGACCCCCTCCCCGAATCAGAACTCGAACCGGCCGCCCCCGACCACCCCACCCCCTGACCCGCCCACCCACCGCCCCGCCCGGCCCGCTCGCTCGCCGCCCCAGCGGCGGCCGACCCGCTCGCCGCCCGGCCCGACCCACCCGCAGCGCACGGCACACAGCCGCGCCGAACGAGCCCACCCGCCGTCCCGAAGTCGCCTTGCCGCGCACGGATTCGCGTGCCGCGCGCGTATTCGCCGACGAATTGGTGCGCGGGACGTGTGCTTTGCGCGCTACGAACGGGTTCGCTCGGCGTGCAGCGGTTCGCATGATGTGGCCAGATTGCCCGCCGCGCACAGGGGTTCCTCTGCCGCGCGCAGTTTCGCGTGCCGCGCGCGTTTTCGCCGACGAATTGGTGCGCGGGACGCGAATTGGTGCGCGGGACCATTGCGACACGGGCGCGGGCTTGCATGCCACGCACGACTTCGCCTGATGTGCACAAGTTCGTTGTCATGCCTCCAGACGCTTGCCGCGCACCTGTTCGCGTGCCGCGCGCGTTTTCGCCGACGAATTGGTGCGCGGGACGCGAATTGGTGCGCGGGACGTGTGCTTGCGCGGCGCGTACGGGTTCGCCTGGCGTGCAGATGTTCGCGGACAGCGGACGGTCGCCTCGTGTGCAACGGTCCGCATGATGGGGCCGGACTGCTCGCCGTGCATAGGGGTTTGCCTGCCGCGCGCAGTTTCGCGTGCCGCGCGCGTATTCGCCGACGAATTGGTGCGCGGGACGCGAATTGGTGCGCGGGGCCGGTGCTTCGGCTAGTGGGTTGTGGGGAGGGGGAGGGTGGCGAGGCGTTCGGGGTCGGCGATGAGGTCGATGGCGGTGATTCGATCGTTGGCGACGGTGAAGGCGAGGACCGACTTCGGTGCGCCGTCGACGGTACTCAGCAGGCCCGCGACACCGTTGACGATCGCGGGCGCGACTTCGTACCGGTTGGCGAAGGTGCGGAAGGTGTCCAGCAGCCCGGCCACCGTGGACGCGCCACGGATGATCTGGAGGCCGCCGGTGCCACTGTCCGCGCGCAGCACCACATCGGGGTCGAGTAGGGAGAGAAGCGCGTCGAAGCTGCCCTCGCGCGCGGCGGAGAGGAACGCCGCGACCGCGCGGCGCTGGCGGGGCAGATCCGGGTCGAGCCGCGGCGCGCCGGCCTGCACGCGCCGCCGGGCGCGGCTGGCGATGGTTTTGGCAGCGGCCGACGACTTGCCCAGGATCGGCCCGATCTGATCGAACGGCAGCGCGAACATATCGTGCAGCACGAACGCCAGCCGCTCCGCCGGATTCAACGAGTCGAGAACCACCAGCAACGCCAGCCCGACCGAATCCGACAGCACCGCTTGCTGTTCCGGGTCGGCGCCATCGTCGAGGCGGACCACCGGGTCCGGCAGCTGCTCCTCGAACGAGTCCTCGCGCCGAATCCGCCGCGAGCGCAGCATGTCCAGGCACACCCGGCTCACGGCAGTGGTCAGCCAGCCGCCCAGATTGCTGATCTCGGCCGGGTCCACACGGGCCAGCCGCAGCCACGCTTCCTGCACCGCGTCGTCCGCCTCGGTCAGTGAGCCGAGCATCCGGTAGGCCACCGCCGTCAGATGCGCGCGGTGCGCTTCGAACCGGTCGGCCAGGTGTTCGTCCACGGGTTCTCCTCCGCCTCGTCCCATACTTATGACGGTGCGCGCGGGCGGAGTGTGACAAGGCTCGTTACCTTTTCGTTCCGCCATCCGTCAGAGGGGCAGCACACTCGACGGAAGGACGAATCATGCACACCCGCGCGAAGGACCTCGCTTATTTGAGTGCCTCAGGTCTGCTGCTCACCGAATCGGTGGTCGGCGCCTACTGGGATCTCGCTCGAATCTCCCATGTCCGTACAGCTTTCGAGCATCTCGGCTATCCGATGTATTTCGCGAGCATCCTCGGCGCCGCGAAAACGGCGGCCGTGGCCGCGATTGTGCTGCCAGGTCAGCCGCGGGCCGAGGAATGGGCGTATGCCGGGCTGACTTTCGTCTTCGCGGGCGCGGCGGCTTCGCATCTCGCGGTCGGCGACAAACCGAAAGCGTGGGTCGGCCCGCTGGTCTTCGCGGGGCTCACCCTCGTGTCCTGGCGGCTGCGTCCGCCCGCCGGGCAACGAAATCCTTTGGCGCTGTTGCGTCGCCCGGGGCGATCCGCATGAGCAGCGACGTACAGGGCAGCGTCGCACCGGGATTCGAGAGCGTCCGCACCGAGTTCGCGGCGGTCGTCGCCGCGGAGAACGGCGAATCCGGCGCGCAGCTGGCCGCTTTCGTGCACGGCACACCGGTGGTCGACCTGTGGGCGGGGCCGGCGGTGACCGGGGACACGCTGACGGGTCTCCTCTCTTCCACCAAAGGCCCGGCGACGGTAGTGGTCGCGTTGCTGGTGCAGGACGGCAGGCTGGAGCTGGATCAGCCGGTCGCCGCCTACTGGCCGGAGTTCGCCGAGGGTGGCAAGGAGGGGATCACCCTGCGGCAGGTGCTCACCAACAGATCCGGGGTGATCGGGGTCGACGGCGGGTTCGACCGCGCCGAACTCGCCGACGATCAACTGATCGCGCGTCGTGTGGCCGGTCAGCGCCCGTACTTCCGGCCGGGCGAGGTGCAGGGCTATGGCGGATTCGTCACCTTCGCCATCCTCGATGCGGTGATCCGGCAGGTTGTCGGCCGTTCGATCCAGGAACTGTTCGAGGAGCGCATTCGAGCACCGTACGGATTCGATCTCTACCTGGGTTTGCCTGCCGCGCAAGACGATCGGTACCTACCGGTGCTGCCGTGGCCGGCCACGCCGGCGCTCGAGGCCGCGTTCGAATCGAATGCTCCTGTACCGCACAGCATTCCGGGCATCGCCTACAACCTGAACGCCACCGGCTTCACCCCGCACGACGTGCTCGCCCTGCCGAACGACCCACACCTGCGCGCCAACGGTCCCGCCTCGATGGGTGGCGTCGGCAGCGCCCGCGCCTTGGCTGCCATGTACGCGGCGGTGATCTCGGCGGTCGACGGCCGCGCGCCGCTGCTGAAACCCGACATCCTCGCCGAGTTCACCACCATCCAGACGACTGGCCAGGATCTCGTCCGCGGCGATCACACCCCCTACTCGGTCGGTTTCGAGGCGAAAGGTCTGATCTATCCTTTTCTCGGCGCGCACGCGTTCGGTCACACCGGTGCGGCAGGCTCGGACGGCTTCGCCGACCAGCACACGGGCCTGACCTACGGCTACACCCGCAGACGCGCCGCCTTCGGTTTCCAGGCGGGCGAAAATGAGAGATTGGCCGCAGCGTTGCACCGTGCGGTACGGGACCTGGGCCGGTGAGCGGGGGGCGATTTTTCTCGCGACCTGCCGATCTGGCACAATGCTCAGGTTGCCCTGGGTGCGTATCGGCCCGGCGCACCCCCTTAATCGGAGCATGAACCGGTCGAGCACGTCTAGTGCCGCCAGGGTCCTCTGTTCGCGCGAACCCAGAAGGATGGAAATGAACACCCTTGACTTCGTCGACGAGAAGTCGCTGCGCAGCGACGTCCCCGACTTCCGGCCGGGCGACACCCTCAATGTGCACGTGAAGGTCATCGAAGGCTCGAAGGAGCGCGTCCAGGTCTTCAAGGGCGTCGTCATCCGGCGCCAGGGCGGTGGCATCCGCGAGACCTTCACGGTCCGCAAGGTGTCGTTCGGTGTCGGCGTGGAGCGCACCTTCCCGGTGCACACCCCCAACATCGACCACATCGAGGTCGTCACCCGCGGTGACGTCCGCCGTGCCAAGCTCTACTACCTGCGTGATCTGCGCGGCAAGGCCGCCAAGATCAAGGAAAAGCGCTGACCCAGCGGTCCAGCACCAAAGCTTTTTCGTAGCCCGGCCCCGGACCCCAGTTCCGGTGCCGGGCTACTGTTTTCGGTGTGACCGACGAGGGAGCGTCAGCATCGGCTGACGAGGGGGTACGTCGCGCCGAGCGACGGGGTAAGCGCAAACAGCGACCGTTCTGGCAGGAACTGCCGGTCTTGATCGTGATCGCGGCGGTGATCGCCGCGCTGATGGTCAACTTCGTGGGTCGGCCGTACATGATCCCGTCCGAATCCATGGAGCCGACCCTGCACGGTTGTGCGGGCTGCACCGGCGATCGAATCTACGTGCAGAAGCTGGGCTACTACTGGGGTGAGCCGAGACCTGGGGATGTAGTCGTCTTCGTCGGTCCGGAATCCTGGAACGACACCTACGCCTCGCACCGCTCGGACAACGCCGCGGTGCGCGGCGTGCAGAACTTCTTCTCGTTCTTCGGCCTGGTGCCGCCGGACGAGAACGATGTGGTGAAGCGGGTCATCGCGGTCGGCGGTCAGACTGTCGAGTGCTGTGACGCGCAGGGCCGGGTCAAGGTGGACGGCAAGCCGCTCGACGAGCCGTACGCGCGCTACCTCTTCCCTTATGTCGCAGGTCGGCCGTTCGGCGCCGGGGGCGGCCGGGAGTTCGCGCCGGTCACGGTGCCCGAGGGAAATCTGTGGGTGATGGGCGACAACCGCGACAACTCGCGGGACTCCCGCGCGCACACCCGAGACGCGTTGCACGGCACCGTCCCGATGGACAATGTCCGGGGCAAGGCGGTGTTCAAGATCTGGCCGCCGAGCCGGATCGGTCCGGTGCGCGCGCAGAATCCCCAGACAACTGACGGGACGTCGTAGCCCGGCGTCGGACGCGTCACAGGATGCCGGGCTAATCTGTTCGGCGTGGCAGACGAAAGTGGGTCGGTGTCGGTGTCCGATTCGGGCGACGAAGGGGTATCGCGGCGTCGCGGGAAGCGGCGGCGGGAGAAGAAGCAGCGGCCGTTCTGGCAGGAGCTGCCCATCCTCATCGTGATCGCCGCGGTGATCGCCGCGCTGATGGTGACTTTTGTCGGGCGGCCGTACGTGATTCCGTCGCAATCGATGGAGACCACGCTGCACGGCTGCGCCGGGTGCACGGGCGACCGGATCTACGTGCAGAAGCTGAGCTACTACTGGGGCGATCCGCAGCCGGGCGACGTGGTCGTCTTCGTCGGCCCGCCGTCATGGAACACGCACTACCAGTCGATCCGCTCGGACAACGCCGCGGTGCGCGGCGTGCAGAACTTCTTCTCGTTCTTCGGCCTGGTGCCGCCGGATGAGAACGATCTGGTGAAGCGGGTCATCGCGGTCGGTGGTCAGACTGTCGAGTGCTGTGACGCGCAGGGCCGGGTCAAGGTGGACGGCAAGCCGCTCGACGAGTCGTACGCGCGCTACATCTTCCCCTACGTCCCCGGCCAGCCGTACGGCCCGGGCGGCGGGCGGGAATTCAAGCCGGTCAAGGTGCCGGAGGGGCACCTGTGGGTGATGGGCGACAACCGCAACGAGTCCGCCGATTCGCGCGCGCACATCAGCGACGAACTGCAGGGCACGGTCCCGGTGGACAACGTCCGGGGCAAGGCCGTGTTCAAGATCTGGCCGCCGAACCGGATCGGTCCGGTGCGTTCTGAGAACGCCCAAGCGAACTGATCATCAGCGGCCGCAGCATAATTGGACGGTGGGGCAAAGCCGAGTGGTACACAGCAATGGGTGGCCGCCGCGCGTAGTGATGCGCAAGGCCGGTGGCTTGCGCACGCTCGAAGCAGCGCTGATCCGGAGCGGACTGGGTCCCGTCGCGGGTGTCGACGAGGCCGGCCGCGGGCCGTGCGCGGGGCCGCTGGTCGTGGCGGCCTGCCTGCTCGCGCCGAAGGCCTACGACAAGCTGGCCGGGCTGGACGACTCCAAGAAGCTCACCGAATCCGTCCGCGAAGAGCTGTACCCGGTGATCCTGCGCCTGTCGCTGGCCTGGAACGTGGTGGTCATCCCGGCCTGGGAGATCGATTCGATCGGCATCCACGTCGCCAATATCGAAGGCATGCGGCGCGCGGTGGCCGGGCTCGGGGAGCGCCCGGGGTATGTGCTCACCGACGGCTTCCGGGTGCCCGGTATCCCGGTGCCGTCGCTGCCGGTGATCGGCGGTGACGCCGCCGCGGCCTGCATCGCTGCCGCCAGCATCCTGGCCAAGGTGACCAGGGATCGGATGATGGTCGAGCTGGACGAGCAATTTCCCGGCTACGGTTTCGCGTCGCACAAGGGCTACAACACGCCCGACCATATCGCCGCCCTGCACCGGCTCGGCCCCAGCGATGAGCATCGGCGCTCATGGCGGAATGTGCGGGAGATGGCCGGTCTCCGGCCGGTCGACGCCGGGGCCGATGCCGCCGACGCGGTGCTCGCGGGCGAGGTCGACCCGATGCTGTCCGATGAGTCAGAAGCCATGCGTCCGGATAGCCGAGTGGCTACCGGCGCGACCCATGCGCGATGATGTCAGCAACTGACGCAACGCGGCGAGAAGGAGGACGTCCCACCCGATGAGTGCCGAGGACCTCGAGAAGTACGAAACCGAGATGGAACTCTCGCTGTATCGCGAGTACAAGGACATCGTCGGTCAGTTCTCGTACGTGGTGGAGACCGAACGCCGCTTCTACCTGGCCAACTCCGTCGAGTTGCGCCCGCAGAACGCCGACGGTGAGGTGTATTTCGAGGTGCGGATGAGCGATGCCTGGGTGTGGGACATGTATCGTCCCGCCCGCTTCGTCAAGCACGTCCGCGTGATCACGTTCAAGGACGTGAACATCGAAGAGCTCGAGAAGCCGGACCTGCGGCTGCCCGAGTAACCGGCGGCCTGTGCACGGCGAGTTGTGCACAGGGCGTCCGCTTTCCACAGCCTTTGTATTTCCCCAGGTCAGCGCCCAGGCTCGCAGCGCGGCGCCGGGCACGCTGACCGGGTGACAGATAAACAGGCACTCGGTGCGCACGGAGAAGAACTGGCCGCGCAATTCCTGCGCACGGCGGGCATGGAGATCGTCGCCAGGAATTGGCGCTGCCGCTACGGCGAACTGGACCTGATCGCCCAGGACGCCGAGGTCACCGCCTTCGTCGAGGTGAAGACCCGGTCCGGGCTCGGCTTCGGGATACCCGCCGAATCGGTCACCTTCGCCAAGCGGCAGCGCATCCGGCGCCTCGCGCTGTTGTGGCTGGCCGAACAGGAAGGGCCCTGGCGGCGCATCCGCTTCGACGTCGTCTCGGTGCTGCTGACCCGCGGCCACAAACCGGTGATCGACCATCTCGAGGCGGTGTTCTGATGGCCCTCGGCCGGGCCCACTCGGTCGCGGTCACCGGTGTCGACGGGCTGCTCGTCGAGATCGAGGCCGATATCGGGCAGGGCCTGCCCTCGGTGCATCTGGTCGGGCTGCCCGACACCGCGCTGCAGGAGTCACGCAACCGGGTGCGGTCCGCCGTGGCGAACTCGGGGGAGAAGTGGCCGGACGGCCGGGTCATCCTGGCGCTCTCACCCGCGACCCTGCCGAAGATCGGCAGCGTCTACGACCTGGCCCTGGCCGTCTCGGTGCTGGACGCGGCCGGGGCGGTGCCGTCGGAGCCGCTCGCGAAGACGGTGCTGCTCGGCGAGCTGGCGCTGGACGGCCGGGTGCGCCGGGTCCGCGGCATCCTGCCCGCGGTGATCGCCGCGCGTAATGCCGGCTGGCCCGCGGTCGTGGTGCCGGAAGCGGCGTTGGCGGAGGCCGGACTCGTCGACGGGATAACGGTTTTCGGCGCGGCGAGCCTGCGCACGGTGATCGCCTGGCTGCGCGGCGAAGGTTCGCTGCCCGAACCCGACGGCGACCTGCCCGCCCCGGTACACCAGGGCGGCGATCTCAACGAAGTCGTCGGACAGGACGAGGCACGATGGGCGCTGGAGGTGGCGGCCGCGGGCGGTCACCACCTGTTGTTCACCGGGCCGCCCGGCATCGGCAAAACGATGCTTGCGCAACGCCTTCCGGGCTTGCTGCCGCCACTGTCGGAAGCCGAGTCGCTGGAGGTGACGGCCATCCATTCGATGGCGGGCATGCTGTCCGGCGACCATCCGCTGATCACCATGCCGCCGTTCGTCGCGCCACATCATTCGACCTCGGTGACCGCGATGATCGGCGGCGGCTCGGGCACCGCGCGTCCCGGCGCGGTGAGCCGGGCGCATCGCGGCGTGCTCTTTCTCGACGAGTGTGCCGAGATCGGTACCAAGGTGCTGGAGGCGATGCGAACTCCGTTGGAGGAGGGCGAAGTTCGGATCGCGCGCCGCGACGGCGTCGCGCGCTATCCGGCGCGTTTCCAACTGGTGCTGGCGGCGAACCCCTGCCCGTGCGCCCCCGCCCGCGATATCGACTGCATCTGCGCGCCGCTGGCCCGCCGTCGCTATCTCGGCAAGCTCTCGGGCCCGCTGATGGACCGAATCGATATCTGGGTACAGATGCGCGGCCGATCCGGGGCCGCGTTCAGCACGGACCAGTCCGAGAGCAGCGCGGTGGTGCGGGAGCGGGTGGCAGTGGCCCGCCAGGCGGCTGTACACCGCTGGCGCGAATACGGCTGGCTCACGAATGCCGAAGTCCCCGGCCACATTCTGCGGCAACGCTTCCGCCTACCACCCGCGGCGATCGCGCCCGTCGAAACCGCCCTGCGCCTGGGCCGAATGTCTGCCCGCGGCGCCGACAGGGCCATCCGCGTGGCTTGGACCATCGCCGACCTTCGCGCCGCGGCCCTCCCCACCGACCGAGATGTGTTGGCCGCCCTGAACTTCCGTCAGCGAGGTGCGCTGTGAAACCGAGCTACTGGATGCGCAGCACCGCTTCGTCGCCACGCAGCGAACGGGCGGCGTGCACGATCGTGCCGCGGTGTGGCGGTGCTTGCGCGGTACAGACAGAAGTGTCCGGACTTGTGCGGGGTCGCGCTGAACGGCACGGTCCAGCACGGTCGACGGGTCGTGAGGCGCTGGGTTTTCCGCCGGGTGGTGTGCGGTGAGCGGCGCAGCGGGGCCGGGTGCGCACCCGGCGGGGTCGGTGGCCGAGGACGAGGAGCGGCGGCTGGCGTGGGTGTACTTGTCGCGGGTGGTCGGCGGCCCCTGTGCGGCGCTGTCGGCACTGATCGAGGCGGTGGGGGTGGTGGAGGCGGCGCGTGCGGTGCGCGAGTGCGTGCTGCCGGAATCGTTGCGTGGGCCGACCGAGCAGCGGCGTGGCACAGATTCGGCGGCACGGGATCTGGAGTGGATGACGCGCATCGGCGGCCGGGTCGTGACCCCCGACGATCCGGAGTGGCCGTCCTGGCGGCTGCTCGGCCTCGCGCAACTCGAGGCCGCTCGTGATCGCGACAGCGCGGTGCCGCTCGTGCTGTGGGTGCGTGGCCATCGCTCGTTGCGGCAGGCGAGCGAGCGTGCGCTCGCGGTAGTGGGCGCTCGATGCAGTACCGGGTACGGCAACCACGCCACCGCGGAGATCGTGGGTGAACTCGCGGCGCAGGGGTGGACGATCGTGTCCGGTGCGGCCTTCGGCATCGACGGGATGGCGCACCGTGCGGCACTGGCGGCCGGCGGCGGCACCATCGCGGTCCTCGCCTGCGGTATCGACCGTCCGTACCCCGCACAGCACGATCGTCTGCTGGCGGAGATCGCCGAAACCGGTGTAGTGGTCAGTGAATACGCACCGGGGACCGCGGCGCTGAAACATCAGTTCCTGTCCAGGAACCGTTTGATCGCCGCCTTGGCGGACGGCGTCCTGGTGATGGAGGCGGGTGCGCGCAGCGGTGCCCGCAACACGGTGAAATGGGCGCGGCGCCTGGGTCGTCCGGCGTTGGCGCTGCCGGGCCCGGTCACCTCGGCCGCCTCTGTGGGCTGTCACCGCATGATTCGTGACGGCGAAGCACGACTGGTCACCTGTGCCGACGAGGTGATCGAGGAGGCGGGTCCGCTGCGCCTGCCGCTATCCGGTGCAACGGACCCACCCGCCGCCACCGCCGAAAACCTGTCCGGCGACGAAGCCGTCGTCTTCGCCGCACTACCGCAGACCGGTTCCCGGACTCCGCGTGAACTCGCCGAGGAATCGGGCCTGTCGTTGGCGGTGGTGCGAGCCGCATTACCGGCCCTGGAACTCGCCGGATCGGTCGGAACCGGCGCGGGCGGTTGGTTCCGCACGCCGATCGATCGCTCAACTACCGAGAAAGCCTGACCGCATGTACACAACCCCGATAAAAGAGGCAGGTCACAATGTATGGCACTGGTACCATAACCACCATGTTGAAAAAGACGACGGTCATGGTCGACGAGGAGGACCTGGCCCTGATCAAAGCCGCTGCCGCGCGGGAGGGCCGCCCGGAATCGGAGATTTTCCGCGAGGCGTTCCACATCGCCGCACTGCGTACGAAACGGTGGAGCGAGGACTGGGACATCCCGACGTTCCGTTCCGGCCGCGAATGGACGCACGACGAACTCAAACAAATAGTGCACGAGGAGATCATCCGGCGGAATACGTGATCGTCGTCGCGGATACGTCGGGGCTCTTTGCCGCCTTCGATGCCAGCGCACCCGAGCACGACCGGGCGCGGTCCGCGTTGGCCGCTGCCGCGCTGGTGGTGGTCTGCCCGCTGGTTTTTCTCGAGCTGGAGCACCTCGCGAAACGAGACTTCGACTGGTCGACGGCTGGTGTGATCAACGACTGGCTGCTCGAACACGAGCCGGCGGGCCGGGTTGCCGTGCCCGCCTTGCCCAGTGACTACCTGCGTAAAGCGCGTGCGGTGCAAAACAAATACGCCGACCTACGGCTCGATCTCACCGACGCGGTGAACGTGGTGCTGGCCGCCGAATTCGAGACCGATGTGATCCTGACCCTCGATCATCGGGATTTCCGGGCGATCCGCCCGCTGACGGGCTCCGAGGGCTTCCGCATCCTGCCGGAGGACCTGTGACGGCCGCGGCGCTGTGTCATGGTCCGAACCGGCGCGGTGGCTTGCCAATCGGGAGGGCGGTGGGGACGGTTGTGTGATGGACGAACTACCTGAAGACCTGGAAGCACTGCTGACGGAGTACGGCAGGCATCTGCGTCTCGGGCGGAATCGTTCGGCGCATACCGTGCGTGCCTACCTCGGTGATGCGCGCGCACTGCTGGGCCACCTGTACGCCCGATCCGCGGATTCCGCGGTGCGGGAACTGGATCTGCTGCTCTTGCGCTCCTGGCTCGCGCAGCAATCCGCGGCGGGGGTGGCTCGCACGACGATGGCCCGGCGCGCCTCATCGGCCCGGACGTTCACCGCATGGCTCACCCAGACCGGCCGCCTGACCGTCGACCCGGGCCTGCGCCTCGGCTCGCCCAAGGCACATCGAGTGCTGCCTGCGGTACTCGGTCGTCAGCAGGCCGTGGGTGCCATGGACGCGGCGGAATCGGGTGCCGCCCAGCACGATCCGATGGCGCTACGCGACCGGTTGATCGTAGAACTCCTGTACTCCACCGGAATTCGAGTGAGCGAGCTGTGCGGCCTGGACATCGAGGACGTGGATCGGGAACGCCGTGTGGTGCGCGTGCTCGGCAAAGGCAACAAGGAGCGGTCGGTGCCGTTCGGTGTTCCGGCGGACGAGGCGATCGGCGCCTGGCTCCGGCATGGTCGCCCCGCGTTCGCGACCACGGAGTCCGGCCGCGCGCTCCTGCTCGGCCGCCGGGGTAAGCGACTGGATCAGCGACAGGCAAGAACCGTTGTGCACGAGGTGGTTTCGTCCATCCCCGGCGCGCCCGACATGGGTCCGCACGGTCTGCGGCACACCGCCGCCACCCACCTGCTGGAGGGCGGCGCCGACCTGCGCGTGGTCCAGGAACTCCTCGGTCACGCCAGCATGGCCACCACGCAGCTCTACACGCACGTCTCGATCGAGCGCCTCAAAAAGGTGCACGACCAAGCACACCCCCGCGCCTGACTCGGCAACGGTCCAGGTCCGGCATTCGCCGAACGTGATTCAATCGTGATTAGACAGACTTAATCCTTCCTATAGAAGCACCAGCTTTGCTGGGCTTATGCGGTCCGCCGCCCTACGCTCGCTCTCGGGAAATGGGAACTCGCGCAACATTATTGCGCGGCGATAATCACCGACCGACGTAGGAAGTTGTCTTATCTTGAGATCGACCGATCCACGCCGATCCAGCGGCTGGATAATTTCGAGTGCCATCACGATATTGGTCAGCATCACCATCATCGCGTTAGCGGTGGCTGCCGGGCCGGTCGGCGCCGAGCCCACCCCCGACGGCCTGGACGACGCGATCAGCGATACCCTTGTGCGGGAACAGATCCCGGAGGCCACCGAGAAAGATCCGGTGATCGATCGCATGCGCAGCGACGGCGAATGGGTGTTCGGCGCGGCGACCGTCCCGCAGGACGGCGACAGCGAAGACGCACCGAAATCGACGTTATATGTCGCGAAACTCGACGATGACGACGATTGGACCGTCGCGCTGGAAGGAACGCCGGAGTTCGGCCATCTGGTGAGTGCGGCACCGGAATCGGTGGTGAGTCACGGTGAGAAGGCGGCTTTGACCGCGCCGCAACCGCGTTCGGCGAATACGGCGCTTTCCCTACCTTGGCCGCAGGGGCAAGCGTGGTACATGGGTGGCGGTCCGCACGGCATCTCCGGTTCGAGTCGCCCCTACAATTCTTTGGATTTCAACGGCGGCGACGGCCGAGTGGTGGCTCCCGCGTCCGGCCGGGTCTACAAGACGTGCGTCCGCAATGGCAGTGCCGAGGTGAAAATCGTGCACAACAACGGCCTCAGCACCACCTACTACCACATGACCAATGTGATCGACGCCGCGAACGGATCCGAGATCGCGGCGGGGACGTATCTGGGGCATATCGGAACCCAGTTGCCATGTGGTGGTTTCGCCAGCGGTCCGCACGTGCACATGTCGCTCTACCGAGGCAACGAGCCGATCAGTTTGAACGGTACGACCATGGGCGGCTGGACTTTCCGGGAAGGCCCGGAAGCCTACGGCGGCTTCGCCGAGCGCGAGGGCAAACAGGTCCGGGCCGGCGGCCGGTTGATGAATTACGGCGGCGGAGACGATGCGAATCCGGCCCCGCCGACCGTGACGCCCACACCGCCGACATCGAAACCGCCGACCACCCCGAAACCCACACCGGCGCCACCGACTCCCAAGCCGCCCACGACTCCCAAACCGCCCACGACTCCCAAACCGCCCACGACTCCCAAACCCCCGACGCCCGAACCCGATCCCACACTGGCCAACGGCATCGTGCGCCCATATCCGGACCGGCATCGAAAGGTCAACTTGCGCTCGGGTCCTGGTACTCGGAACGCGATCGTCGGCACGGTCCGTGACGGGGATTCCGTGACGATCGTCTGCACCGCCCGCGGTGACCGGCTCGACGGCAAGTGGGGCCCCACCGATCTGTGGAACAAGCTCGACACCGGCAAGTGGATCAGCGATGGCTTCCTCTACACCGGCAGCAACGGCCCGGTCGCCCCCGACTGCGGCGAGCCCGCGCCGCCGAATCGCCCCACGCCGGGGACCGGCACCGACGGCGAGGAGAACCAGACCGAGGACGAATGGCCGGACAGCGAGTGGCCGGAGCCGGAATCGCCGGGTGACGACTGGCCGGACGACGGCTGGACCTGGGACTGGTGGCAGTACGACTGGTGAGACGACTCGCGCCCGGACCCACCTCGGGGTGGGTCCGGGCGGTTGACTATCCGACGTCGACCGGATCCGTTTGCGGCTGTTCGGCCGGTTTCCGTGGCGTCCGCAGCAGCGTCAGGCCGAGCAGCGCGGCCGCGAGGCTGAAGCCCGCGCTGATCCAGGAGCCGGTGGACATCGCCGCGGTGAACGCCTCCTTCGCGGGTTCGGCGAAGCCGAGTTGGAAAGCGGCGCCGATGGATTCGCGAGCCGCCTCGGGTGCGTCCGCGGGCATGTGCTCGGTGAACACGCCCGCCAGCACGCTACCCAGCATCGCGATGCTGATCGCCATGCCGACCTGCTGCAGCGTGTCGTTCATCGCCGAGCCGACGCCCGCGTGTTCGAGCGGGATGGCGCTCATGATCGCCGCGTACGCGGCCGGCCCGGCCAGGCCGCCGCCGATACCCATGACCAGCATGCTGACCAGCACCCACAGGTAGCCCTCGCCGACCGCGAGGATCGCGAAGGCGCCGCTCATCACCAGCAGGCCGGAGACGATCAGCGTCTTGTTGCTGAGCGTCTTGCCCAAGGTGGCGCCGAGTCCGTTGCACACGGCGGCCGCCACCGCGTAGGGCAGGAGGGCCAGACCGGCTTTCATCGGTCCGTACCCGAGCACGAACTGCAGGTACTGGGTGAGCATCAGCATGACCGCGCCCATCCCGAACACCATCAGCAGCAGGGTCAGGCAGGTGCCGGTGAAGTCGCGGTTGCGGAATACCGCCAGCGGCAGCATCGGATGTTCGGATCGGCTCTCCCACACCACGAATCCGACCGCGGCGAGTGCGGCGAGCGCGATCATCCCGATGTTCCACTCCCGCTCGATGATCACGTAGACGGTCGAGACGAGCGCGACGATGGACAGCAGCACGCCGATGAGGTCGACCGGCCGCTGCTCACCGGTGGTTTCGGGCATCAGCACCACCGCGGCGACGATCGCGAGGATCGCGACCGGGATGTTGAGCAGGAACACCGAGCCCCACCAATAGTGCTGCAGCAGAAAGCCGCCCAGGGTGGGTCCGGCCACGATGCCGACCATCGACACCGTCGACCAGGCCGCCATCGCCTTGCGTCGTTCGTCCTCGGCGAACGTGGTCATCAAGATGGACAGCGTGGACGGCATCAGCAGCGAGCCGCCGACGCCCATCGCCACGCGCGCGCCGACCACCTGCCACGGTTCGGTCGCGAGCACGGCGGCCAGCGAGGCCACACCGAACACGGCCAGGCCGAGGATCAGCATCCGGCGACGGCCGAACCGGTCGGACAGGCTGCCCGCGGTCAGCAGTAGTCCCGCGAAGACCAGGACGTAGGCGTCCAGGATCCACTGGATGTCCGACGGCGTGGCGTTCAGTTCCCGGATCAGGGACGGGATAGCGAGATTGAGCACGGTGCCGTCGAGCATCAGCACCAGCAAGGACAGACAGAGGACCCCCAGAATCCACCAACGGCGAGGATCTCGTACAACGTTCGATTCCACTCGCACAGCGTACGATGAACTGGAACAGTGTGCGAGTCAATATAGGATTGGGCTCGTGACCAAGCAGTTCGATTCGGTATGGCTCCGCGAACCACGCCGGCCCAAGGCGTCGGGCCTGCATCGCGAGCAGATCATCGCCGCCGCGGTGGAGCTTCTCGACGCCGAGGGGCTCGAGGCGTTGAGCATGCGCAAGCTCGGAGCCAAGCTCGGCGCCGGCGCGACCAGCCTCTACTGGTACGTCGCCAACAAGAACGAACTGCTGGAACTGGCCCTCGACGAGTTCTGGGGGATGGCGGATACGCCGGAGCCCGACGACGTGCCGTGGCGAGAGCTGCTGTCGGACTTCGCCTACAACTTCCGTGCGGTGCTGCGGGCGCATCCGTGGGGCGCGATGCTGATCGGCCAACTGCCGAGCATGGGGCCGAATGCGCTGCGCGTCACCGATCGCCTGCGCCGCGCTTACGTCGGTGCCGGGTTCCGCGGCACGGACATCTATCTCGCCAGCGGCACGGTGATGTCCTACGTGCTCGGCGTGGTGCTACCGGAGATCGCCTGGCGAAACTCCTACGGCCAACTCGAATTCGATCGCGAGTCCGTGGTGGAGATGATGGACCACGCGGCCCGGGATTACCCCGAACTACAAGCGGACTTCCGGGCCACGACACCCACCAATCCTGAGTTCGCCCGGGCCATGGCCTTCGACTTCGGTCTGCTCTGTGTGCTGGACGGACTCGAAGCGCGGCTGGGCGACGACGTGGAATTCCAGCAGAGCTACACGCCGCCCGGGTAGAGGGTGGCCTCCGGGGTGATCGCGCCGTCCGGCTCGTCGACGTAGTCGCCGGCGCAGTCGCCCGCGAGGGCCTGCCGAACCTGTTGCCAGACAGCCGGGTTGGCCGGTTCGAGGGTGTGGTCGAGGCCGCCGTTGCCGAGCGAGGGGAACGGTGTCATCCGGCATTGGCCGCCGTCGAGCCTGCCGTCGGCCCACTCGCGGGCGCTGCGAATCGAGTAGTACCTGGTCGGTCCCGGGGTGTCGTCGCCCGCGTTGAGCGCGGTCATGAACTCGGTCCCGGGGCAGGCTTCCGGCGCGGCGGGTTGGCCGCACGCACCCGGTGAACCGTATTGCGGCGCGCCGATCGAGACGTAGGTGCCGATGTGGCGAGCGCCGTCACGGGACTTCAGATAAAGGCGGGAGCTGATCGCGCCGATGCTGTGGGTCACCAGATCGATCTCGGCATTCCGGTGCTGAGCGCGGGTTTCGGTGACGACGCGATCGATGGCGGCGGCGTCGGCGGTGAGATCGAAGCCGTTCAGATCCAGCACCCGCACCTCGGTTCCGTCGGTGCGCAGCGCGTCGGCCATCGGTCCGTAGGGCAGCGCGCCGATGTACTGGCCGGGCACGATCACAACGATGCGGCTCGGCTCGGCGGCGGCGTGCGCCGTCGCGCTCGTGCCGGTGAGCAGCGCGGTGGCGATGGCAAGGAAGGCGGGCAGCGAGCGCACTGTCATGGTTCGGGCAATCCTTCGGCCTCGGCGGTGGTCGGGCGCACCGCGGATTCTGTTTGCTCCACTATTGCCGCAATCGGGGCGTCGTAGGGAGTGCTGATACGTGTTCCTTTTTCTGATTGAGCCGTCTCGGTGGAAGGCGAGTTGATAAACTAGAACGCGTTCTAGATTCTGATGAGCGGTACCGCCACACGCCGCGCGGTGCACGGGAAGGCGTTCGAGTGAGCACCCACACGGTCCTCGGCCAGGAAGTTCGCATGCCCGTGCGGATCCGGCTGGCCCACGCGTTCATGGCGAGCTATCTGGTGCCCGCCGACGCCGCGCAACGACTGATCGACTACTCCGGTCTGCGGGTGCTGCGGCTGCCCGCCGGGCGAGCGATGTGCTCACTCGTCTTCGTCGAATACGTGGACGGTGATCTCGGTCCCTACAACGAGTTCGGTGTCTCGTTCATGGTCCGCCACCACCGGGCCGATCGTGGCCGCGGCGATCTCCGTGCGCTCGCGACGAACAAGGCCGGGGTGTTCATCCATCAACTGCCGGTCGACGGCGACTTCACGCTGGCGGCCGGGCGCGGCATCTGGGGATTTCCCAAGCAACTCGCCGACTTCGACGTGCACCACGGCGGCCCGCTCCGGCACGGCACGCTCCATCAGGATGGCGATCTCATCGTCGATCTGACCGTTCGACAGGGTGTCGCCACGCCGCGCCGCACGCGGACGACCGCTTCCTTCGAGGCCTACTCGCACATCGACGGGGTAACCCGCTGCACACCTTGGCGAATGGAACCGTCCGGCGTGCGCGGCCGGCCCGGCGGCGCCACCCTGACCCTCGGCGATCATCCCATCGCCGCCGAACTGCGCTCGCTGCGTTTGCCGCATCGCGCGATCATGACCTCGACCATCGCCGGGCTGGCCATGACGTTCGAGGACGCGGTCCCCGTCTGAGTCGCGCGATAACCGCATGGTCACGGCGTCGCGCGGTGCATGGATTCCCCACGCGCGCCCGGTTAGGGTGGCTTAGCCGAGCGTTTGCCTGTGTGGGAAGGTGCCCAGTGGATTCCGATGACCGGCGTGGTGCATCGATGACGGTGCTGTTCGGCGCGGCATGACGCTGCCGAGCCCGGACGCCGAATCCGAGGACGGGGAAGAGGACCTCGACTACCGGTTCACCCTCGCCAACGAACGCACCTTCCTGGCCTGGATGCGCACGGCGCTCGGCTTGCTCGCCGGTGGCGTCGCGGTGCACACGCTGGTGCAACCGTTCCGGATGGGTGGCGTGCGGCGGGCGCTCGCGCTCAGCTGCCTGGTGTTGGCGGTGGTCGTTGCGGTCGGTGCGTACGCGCATTGGCGACGGGTCGGCGTGGCGATGCGGCAGGGGCAGCCGCTGCCCGAAACCGTGTTGGTGCCGATCCTTTCGGCCGGGATCGCGGTGGTCTCGATCCTCGCGACGGTCGCGGTGTTGCTCCGATGAGCCGCGCCGGACTCGCCGCCGAACGCACCGCGCTCGCTTGGCGGCGCACGGCGGTCGCCGCCATGCTCACCGGCGCGCTGTTCTTGAATCACGCGGTGACCAGCGGGTGGCGTCCCGCGATGCTCGCACCGATCGGTGCCGCGCTCACCATGGCGGCGTTGGCCGGCGCCAGTTTCGCCCGCAACCGCAGTTTGCATTCGGGCCACTACGGCCACGGCAGAACCGTTGTCGCCGTGGCGACCACGGTCGTCGTCGCGGTGGCCGTGCTCGCCGCGGTCATCACGGTGACCGATCCATGGCCTTAGTACATCCACGGCACAGCATCTTTCGGCACTCGACTTCCAGGAGGATGACATGAGCACAGCGACCGAGCCGAGCGACTTCATCGTCGCGGAGCAACAGCGTGCGGCCGCAGCGATGCCGTTCGGCGATACCGCCGACCTCGCCGACGCCGACCGCGGGTTCATTGCCGCGCTGGAACCCGGGGTGGTGACCGCGCCCGACGGAACCGTGGTGTGGGACAACGACTCCTACGACTTCCTGCGTGCGTCCTGTCCTGCCTCGGTGAATCCCAGTCTCTGGCGGCAGTCCGGCTTGGCGATCAAACAGGGGTTGTTCGAGGTCACCGAGGGGATCTATCAGATTCGCGGCCTCGACCTGTCGAACATGACCCTGGTCGAGGGCCGGACCGGTGTTGTCGTGATCGATCCGCTGATCTCGCAGGAGACCGCGGCGGCCGGCCTCGCGCTGTATCGGGCGCACCGCGGGGACCGGCCGGTGACCGGTCTGATCTACACCCATTCGCACGTGGACCATTTCGGCGGTGCGCTGGGAGTGACCACGACCGAGGATGTGGCGGCAGGTCGTTGCCCCGTCCTCGCGCCGGCGGGCTTCATGGAACACGCGGTGGCCGAGAACATTTACGCGGGCACCGCCATGGCGCGTCGAGCCGGATACATGTACGGCGCGGTGTTGCCGCGTGGGCCGCTCGGCGCGGTGGGCGCCGGCCTCGGGCAGACCACCTCGGTCGGCACTGTCACCTTGATCCCGCCGACTGTCGATATCACGACGACCGGTCAGGAGGAGACGGTCGACGGCGTCCGCATCGTCTTCCAGATCACGCCCGGCACCGAAGCTCCCGCCGAGATGAACTTCTACTTCCCGGACCAGCGGGCACTGTGTATGGCCGAAAACGCCACGCACACTTTGCACAACCTCCTGACACTGCGCGGCGCGCTGGTGCGTGATCCGTACGTCTGGGCGAAATACCTGACCGAGGCGATCAATCTGTTCGCGCGCGAATCGGAGGTGGTGTTCGCGTCGCACCACTGGCCCACCTGGGGGACCGATCGGCTGGTGGAATTTCTTGCACTGCAACGTGATCTATACGGATACCTGAACGACCAGACCTTACGGCTGCTGAACCAGGGCTACGTCGGCGCCGAGATCGCCGAAATGCTCACCCTGCCACCGGCGGTCGACGGCGTCTGGCACACCCGGGGTTACTACGGGTCGGTCAACCACAATGTCAAAGCGATCTATCAGCGGTACATGGGGTGGTTCGACGGCAATCCGGCCCATCTCTGGGAACATCCGCCGGTCGAATCCGCAAGGCGGCACGTGGAATTCATGGGCGGTGCCGAGGAGGTGCTGCGCAAAGCACGTGAGTCCTACGAGGCGGGTGACTACCGATGGGTCGCCGAGGTGGTCAACTACGTGATCTTCGCCGACCCCGCCAACGATGCCGCCAAAGCGTTGCAGGCCAGCACTTTCGAACAGCTCGGCTACGGTGCGGAGAATGCCACCTGGCGCAACTTCTACCTGAGCGGTGCCTACGAGCTGCGCTACGGTTCGTTCGGCACGCCCACCAAGGCCAACTCGCCGACCATGCTCGCCGCGCTGACCGTGGAGCAGATCTTCGACGCGATGGCGTTGCGGGTCGACGGGCCGAAGGCGTGGAATCAGCGGGTCGTCACCGAATGGGAACTCAGCGACGAGAAGCGCACTCACCGCCTGGAACTACGCAACGGACGATTGACCCACTACGAGCGGCCGGACGGGGTGGCACTGCCGGAACCCGACGCGACCTTCACGTTGACGAAATCGACGCTCGTCCGGGTCCTTTTGCTCGGCGAGGATTTCGGGGTCGCGGCCGCCGCGGGCGATATCCAGATCGAAGGCGACGTCACCAAGCTGGCCGAGCTGGTCGGCGTGTTCGACGCACCCGACCCGGACTTCACGATCGTCACGCCGCGCGGGACGATCGGGTAATCCGCCGGTCGAAACCCGTTCGACGCCGGTAGCCCTTCTCCTTACGGTGGTGATCATGTCAATCGAACGACCCCCATTGCGGACGCGGCTGCGCGACGCACTGTCCGTCGCGATGAAGGCCCGCGATCGCCAAGCGATCTCCGCACTGCGATCCACCCTCGGCGCCATCGACAACGCGGAGGCCGTCGATGTCGGCGAGCACCGCGCCGGTTCGGTGGAAGGCTCCGCGGTCGGACTCGGTGTGGCGGAGGTGGCGCGTCGTGAGCTCACCGAATCCGACGTCGAGCAGATCGTGCGCGCGGAGATCGCCGAACGTCGCACTGTCGCAGCTCAGTACGAGACGCACGAACGCACTGAACAAGCGGCGGAGCTGCGTGCGCAAGCAGAAGCGCTGGAGGCGCAGCTCTAAGGGACGTACCGGTTGTCCGGAACTCGGCCGGGTTCGGCTCAGTTTGTGCCCGAGGCGAACCCGCCTCAGTCTGGACGACGGCACAGGTACTTCGAGATCCTGCCGAACGGGACATATCGCGGGCGTATCGAAAATCGCATATGCGCCCGCAACACCGCACTGCCTTCACTGGAGGCATGAATCAGAGTCAACCGGCCGGGTTCGACCGGTTCGGGTCGGCCGTTCGCGTGGGGGTCGGGGCGCGTTCCCTCGAATGCGAAGCGCGCCAGATCGAACCCTTCGAGCGGCGCTGTGCAGTCGGAGATCGTGAGCACCAGGTTCGGAGCGCCTACCTCTGCGGGGTACCGCGGTGACGGGTCAGCGGCTCGCCGAGGATACGCACACCGCCGAAACCGTTGCCACGCAGAATGATTGGCATCCGGCCACACAGATCGCGTTCCGGTTCTGCGTCGTTTATTTCGGCCTGTACAACCTGCTCCTGAATTTCGTTCCCTTCACGGTGATCGGACTATTCGGACCGTGGTTCCGCGGATACAGCGGGTGGTGGATCCCGTCCCACACGGATCCGATCACCGGTTGGGTGGGCCGGATGGTTTTCGGGGTCGATACCGCGCTGCACCAGGACTCCGGCGCGGGCGATCAGACGGCCGCCTGGGTGCTGATGTTCTGCGTCCTCGTCGTCGCCGTGGTCGCCGCCGCGGTGTGGACGGTCTTCGACTCTCGCGCCTCGCACCCCCGGCTGATGGCGTGGTTCACGCTGTTCCTCCGGATGTCCTTGGGCGCGACGATGCTGGGGTTCGGGTTCGCCAAACTGATCCCCACACAGATGCCCGGCCCCGGGTTGGCTCAGCTGTTGCAACCGTACGGCGATATGAGCCCGGCGTCGGTGCTGTGGTTGCAGGTCGGCAGCTCTTATCCGTACGAGATGACGCTCGGCGCAGTGGAAGTCGTGGCCGGGGCACTGGTCTTCGTGTCTCGGACCACGGTGCTCGGTACCGCGTTGAGTCTGGCGAGCTGCGCGCAGATTCTGCTGATGAACATGGCCTTCGACATACCGGAGAAGCTGCTCGCCTCGCACCTGTTGATGATCTGCCTGATCCTGCTCGCGCCGTATCTGCGCCGGCTGGTCGATGTCTTCGTGCGCCAACGTGCGTGCGAGCCGTTGACGCAACCCGCGCTGTTCGCCGACGACCGGAAGAACCGCGTCGCACTATGGCTCACCGTGTGTCTGGGTATCTGGATCGCGCTGATCAGCGGCACCGACCGCTGGCGGGTCTGGCAGGAACAGTACGGTCCCGCCAGCCCCAAATCCGAGCTGTACGGCATCTGGGACGTCCGCGAGTTCACGCTCGACAGTCGAACCCTCCCACCTTTGACCACCGACGAGACCCGTTGGCAACGGCTGGTTTTCGATGATCCGCAGCAGGCGACCTACCAGGAGATGGACGGCGACCTCATCCCCGTCGGCGCCACCTTCCTGCCCAACGGGACCGTGGAACTCGGCACCGTTGAAACCACCGGTACCACAACACCCTTGGCGACGTTGGCGCACGAACAACCCACCCCGAACCAACTGCTTCTCCGCGGTACCCTCCGCGATCGCCCAGTAGTGATCACCCTCGAACGCGTCGACCTGAACACCTTCACCCTCCGTAGCCGTGGGTTCCACTGGGTCCAGGACTACATCTACTTCCGATGAATGCGCCCCTGTGGGCGCACGCCCGCACTCCTGGCGAGTCGGGCGTGCGCTCTGCACGTGCGCTACACGCTGGTGGACAGGGTGCGGATGTATCGACCCGCGAAGAACCGCTGGATTCCGCGCACCACTGGGCCACCGAGGCGGGTGTACCAGGTGCCTGGGCGGGAGAACGCGGTGACCACGCCGTAGACGCTGTCGTCGGCCGGGTCGTATTCGACGGCGAACAGTTCCTCGCCGATCTCCGGGTGCCCGGGCAAAGTGCCGTAGGCGAAGCCGCGTTGATTCGGTGCGGCCAGCACATACACCACCTGGCATGGCGCGATGATGCTCAGCGGTCCGACGCCGAGTCGTACCGTGAGCCGGGTACCCGGCTCGGCTGTCGGCGTGGACGCGGCATGAAAGATGTGGGTTCCCTTCTGCATTCGATACCCGAGAATCTCCACCGCCGCATGCTCGAACAGCGCCCGCCCCTGCCCGATCCGCCGCCGTAACCGGAAATGGTGATACCCCTGCGGCGGTTCACCGCTGGTGGCACCGACTTCCGGATAGGTGAACGAGGGCTCGCCCGGCGCATACTCCATCTCCTGATCTTCACTCCCCACACTCAATCGCGGAACAATTCCGTCCCGTCTCCTCCGACACACCGCCCGCCTCGCGGACGAACCCAAACCCACAGCGTTCCCAGTGGTCCGGCCGCTGGCGGCGAGTGTCACCCGCGGAGCTGCCGGAAGAAATCGCGGATGTCGTCGACGAACAGGTCCGGAACTTCGATCGCGGGGAAGTGGCCGCCTGCTTCGTGCTCCCGGAAGAAAGCGACCTGGTCGCCGGGGTCGAGAACTTTGCGGACGAGCGGATCGGTGTAGAACACCGACGCCCCGTGCGGCACATCTGACTGCGCGCCCCAGCCCGCGTTCTCGGCGTGCGCCATCTCCCAGTAGAAGTCGGCTGCCGCCGGTCCAGTTCGGGTGAACCAGTAGAGGCTGGCGGTGATCAGCACATGCTCGCGGCTGATGGGCGTGGCCGGATTGGCCCACGCGGCGAGCTTCTCGGCGATCCAGGCCAGTTGCAGGATGGGGGAGTCGGCCAAGCCCGCCGCGAGGGCATTGGGCTGGGTGGACTGCAACACGCGATAGCCTTTGCCCTGCGACCAGCTTCGTTGCGCTGATTCGAGTTCGGTGCGTTGCTGCGGACTCAGGCCGTCCGGTACCGGGAAATCCTCGCCCGCCATACCGAGCTGCAGCCGATCGCCGTGGGTGAGTGCGCCGATCACACGATCAGGCAGCAGTGCGGCCAGCCGGCCGGTCACACCGGCGCCGAGATCGCCGCCTTCGGCACCGAAGCGTTCGTAACCGAGTCGGGTCATCAGCTCCCCGAACGCGAGCGCGGTCCGTTCGAGGTGCCAACCGCGCGCGGAGAGCGGGCTGGAGAAGACGAAGCCGGGCAGCGAGGGGATCACGAGGTGGAAGGCGTCGGCCGGGTCGCCGCCGTGTGCGCGCGGGTCGGTCAGCGGTCCGCTGGCCGCGAGGAACTCCACGAACGAGGTGGGGTAACTGTGATTGAGCAGGAGCGGGACCGCGTTCGGCTCCGGTGATCGCAGGTGCAGGAAATGGATTGTCTGGCCGTCGATTTCGGTGCGGAACTGGGCGTAGGTGTTCAACTGGGCCTCGTGGGCTCGCCAATCGAACTCCTCCGCCCAGTGAGCGGCCAGTTCGTGCAGGTAGCGCGGAGGGATGCCACGGTCCCACTGTGCGTCGGCACCGGGCACGGGGTACGGCGATCGGGTCCGGGCCAGGCGGTTACGCAGATCATCGAGCTCGACCTGCGGAATCTGGATCCGGAAGGGAATGATGTCAGCGTCCATGCTCAGCAACCTAGAGACCGACTAGGCCACAACCTGTCCTAGATCGCCGCGGCTGGACCGTGTCGCGCGCCACTCCGTCTGCGCTGGTCTTGGTAGTCCGGTCGCCATCCTTCGCTGCGGGGTCGTCACCGTCCGATACGGGTGGTGGGAGCTAGGAAGACGCGGGTTTCAGGCGTAGGGGAGTGAGGTGGAGTAGGCCTAGGGGGTCGAGGTATTCGCGTTTGCGTCTGCTGGATCCTTCGCTGCGCAGACCCCAGTGGAGGCAGGTTCCACAGCCTTCGTGTCCGGGTTCGAGCGTGCCGATCGGTGTGCCGCGGGTGACCCGGCGGCCGACCGGCACCTCGGCTCGCACCGGCTCGTAAGTGGTCCGCATGCCGCCGGGATGGTCGATCGAGACCACGGGTTTGTCGGCGACGGTTCCCGCGAACACCACGATCCCGTCACCCGCGGCCAGCACCACTTGGCCCGCCGTGCCCGCGAGGTCGACACCGCGATGTCCGGGCAGCCAGTCCTGGGCAGGTTTGTCGAAGTGCCGGACCACGGCGGGCCGCGGTTGCAGCGGCCAGCCGAACGGTCCCACGGGTTCGGCGACCGCGAGCGATTCGGTGCCGACGACAAGCGCCAGCACCATCCCTGCCACCGGCGTGAACCGAAGCGCACCAGCCCATTTCATCCCGCCGGTTGTCCCGCGCCCGCCGACGGCAACGACAGCGGTGCAGGGGACACGAGCCCACAGAACTCGGAATCACTCGGCGACATGAAAAAAGGTGCGGGACTGACATATTCGCAATACTCGGGATCGAGCGGAGTGTGCCCGAACGGATCCGTACCACCCGCCGCACAGTCGGCCGTGGGCGTGGGAATCAGCGTGATCGGCCCCAGCGCCGCACACCAGGCAGGTGCGACCGCCGGACCGGCGGGCGAGCTTCCGCCGAACCCCTCGCCCACCGCCCGCGGCGCGAGCCGCCGCAACGCACAAGCCGAACCCGAACACTCCCGGCCGACCTGCGGTCCCGGTGTATCGGACGTTCCCGCCCGGTCGCCGACCACGGCATCCGCACCTGGCGGCCCGGCAAAACCGACCGAGCCGGCGGGAGCATTCATGGCGTTCGTGCCCAACGGCCCCGCCGCGCCGGTCGGCGCGCTCACCACGCCCAGCACGAAGAAAAGGGGGATGACCAGTGTCGTCAGTGTGGAGATCGGATGTGGAGGCATACCGAAAAGCCTCATCGCCCGGACGCGATCCCGGTACCCCCACCACCCCGAATGTGCACAACTTTCCGACTTGTGGACATCGCTCGTTCCACCTCGTGTGCACCCGCGATTCACCCCGTTGACAGGCCGATTTAGCAGCTGGCGGCGGACCCGATAGACTGGTCGAGCGGTCTGTGCCTGCATGGACCGACTTCGCGCGCCACCCCGTGCTTGTTCGCAACGGCGCTGTTCGAACCAGTCACATCCTCGGGTTCGCGGCAGCTCCTGTGCGGAGCAGGGAGTCGTCGGCTGGTCCCCACCCTCGCGGTCGGGTCCGACGATTCGGAGGCGCCAGGGCAACGAATCACCGATTCGCTGCGTCAACCGGCAACGAAAGAGAGATACGAGAGCCATGGCTGTCGTAACAATGAAGCAGCTGCTCGACAGCGGCGCACACTTCGGGCACCAGACTCGGCGCTGGAACCCGAAGATGAAGCGGTTCATCTTCACCGACCGCAACGGCATCTACATCATCGACCTGCAGCAGACGCTGACCTACATCGACAAGGCCTACGAGTTCGTCAAGGAGACCGTCGCCCACGGTGGCACCGTCCTCTTCGTCGGTACCAAGAAGCAGGCCCAGGAGTCGATCGCGGCCGAGGCGACTCGCGTCGGGATGCCCTACGTCAACCAGCGTTGGCTGGGTGGCATGCTCACCAACTTCTCCACCGTGCACAAGCGTCTGCAGCGCCTCAAGGAGCTCGAGGCGATGGAGCAGACCGGTGGTTTCGAGGGTCGCACCAAGAAGGAAATCCTCATGCTCACGCGTGAGATGAACAAGCTGGAGCGCACCCTCGGCGGTATCCGCGACATGGCCAAGGTGCCTTCGGCCATCTGGGTCGTCGACACCAACAAGGAGCACATCGCCGTCGGCGAGGCGCGCAAGCTGAACATCCCGGTCATCGCGATCCTGGACACCAACTGCGACCCCGACCTGGTCGACTACCCGATCCCGGGCAACGACGACGCGATCCGTTCCGCCGCGCTGCTGACCAAGGTCGTCGCCTCCGCGGTGGCCGAGGGCGTGCAGGCGCGGGCCGGCCTGTCCTCCGGTGACGACAAGCCGGAAGCCGGCGCGGGCGAGCCGCTCGCCGAGTGGGAGCAGGAGCTCCTCGCGTCGGCCGCACCGGCCGCCGAGGCGCCTGCCGAAGCTCCGGCCGAGGCTGCTGCCGTGGAGACCCCGGCCGAGGCCTGAGTCTCGTAACTCGCTGTTCCAGCGGTGATCACCAACGCGTGCGATGGTGATCACCGCTGCCCAGTACTCGAAGAACTTTCTCCGAAGGAGGCTCGCCACCGATGGCGAACTACACCGCTGCCGATGTGAAGCGGCTCCGGGAGCTCACCGGCTCCGGAATGATGGATTGTAAGAACGCGCTGGCCGAGACCGACGGCGACTTCGACAAGGCCGTCGAGATCCTGCGCATCAAGGGCGCGAAGGACGTCGGCAAGCGTGCCGAGCGGACCACTGCCGAAGGCCTGGTCGCCGCCAAGGGCGGCGTGATGGTCGAGCTCAACTCCGAGACCGACTTCGTCGCCAAGAACGCGGAGTTCCAGGAGCTGGCCGACCAGATCGTGACCGCCGCCGCGACCGCCAAGCCCGCCGACCTGGACGCGCTGAAGGCCCTCGACCTCGGTGGCAAGACCGCCGACGAGGCCGTGCAGGCGCTCGCCGCGAAGATCGGCGAGAAGCTCGAGCTGCGTCGCGTGATCGCGCTCGACGGCCCGGTCGCCACCTACCTGCACAAGCGGGCCTCGGATCTGCCGCCGGCCGTCGGCGTGCTGATCGAGTACCAGGGCGAGGGTGACGCGGCCGCCGAGGCCGCCCGTGCCGCCGCCATGCAGGTCGCCGCGCTCAAGGCGAAGTACGTGACCCGCGACGAGGTTCCGGCCGATGTCGTGGAGAACGAGCGTCGCATCGCCGAGCAGACCGCGCGCGAGGAGGGCAAGCCCGAGGCCGCCCTCCCGAAGATCACCGAAGGCCGCGTCAACGGCTTCTTCAAGGACGTCGTGCTGCTGGAGCAGTCGTCGGTCACCGATTCGAAGAAGACCGTCAAGGCCCTGCTGGACGAGGCCGGTGTCACCGTGACCCGCTTCGCCCGCTTCGAGGTCGGCTCCAACTGATCGTGCCCCGCACGGTCAGCCCGACCTGGTCTGACAACCGCCGTATGGCTATATCGAGCAGACCCCTCGTCGACCGTTTCGCCGGTTGACGGGGGGTCTTCTCATGCCGCCGAACCCGCATGAGGCAGGATAGGAGCCGCTCCGTGTTGAGGAGCCTTTCCGAGCTGCCGAATTCTTTGACGCACTTGCCTGCCGAGAACAACGTTGACCGCCGAAGGAGAAGAACACCCATGACGGACCCGGGGAACGACCGCCCAGGATATCGCCGGGTACTTCTCAAATTGGGTGGCGAGATGTTCGGCGGCGGCAGGGTGGGGCTCGACCCGGACGTCGTGGAAGCGGTCGCCGAGCAGATCGCCGAGGTCGTCGCGACCGGCGTGCAGGTGGCCGTGGTGATCGGCGGCGGCAACTTCTTCCGCGGCGCCGAGCTCGAGGAGCGCGGCATGGAGCGGGCCCGTTCGGACTACATGGGCATGCTCGGTACCGTGATGAACAGCCTTGCGCTGCAAGACTTTCTGCAAAAGCAGGGGATCGAGACCCGGGTGCAGACCGCGATCACCATGGGTCAGGTCGCCGAGCCCTACCTCCCGTTGCGCGCCAAGCGGCATCTGGAGAAGGGGCGCGTGGTGATCTTCGGTGCGGGCATGGGCATGCCGTACTTCTCCACCGATACGACCGCCGCGCAACGTGCGCTGGAGATCGGCGCCGAGGTGGTGCTGATGGCGAAGGCGGTCGACGGGGTGTTCACCGCCGACCCGAAGGTGGACGAGAACGCCACGATGTTCTCCGAGATCACCCACAAAGAGGTCATCGAACAAGGTCTCAAGGTGGCCGACGCGACGGCCTTCAGTCTCTGTATGGACAACCAGATGCCGATGCTGGTGTTCAATTTGTTGACCAAGGGCAATATCGCCCGGGCGGTCGCCGGTGAGAAGATCGGCACATTGGTTCGGTCCTGACCCCGCGACCCGCGCGGACGATGACGATGACGACGCTGTGGAGCCGGTGTCTAAGGAAGGACATGGTCGTGATTGAAGAAGCGCTCTTCGACGCCGAGGAGAAGATGGAAAAGGCTGTCTCGGTGGCGAAGGACGATCTCGGATCCATTCGCACCGGGCGGGCCAATCCGGGCATGTTCTCCCGGATCGTGGTCGACTACTACGGTTCGCCGACGCCCATCACCCAGATATCCAGCATCACCGTGCCTGAGCCGCGCATGGTCGTGATCAAGCCCTATGAGCAAGCTCAGCTCGGCGCGATCGAAACCGCCATCCGCAACTCGGATCTCGGCGTGAACCCCACGAACAACGGTGACATCATTCGGATTTCGGTGCCGCAGCTGACCGAGGAGCGCCGCCGCGAACTGGCCAAGCAGGCCAAGGGCAAGGGTGAGGACGCGAAGGTGTCGATCCGCAATGTCCGCCGCAAAGCCATGGACGAACTGTCGCGCATCCAGAAGGATGGCGAGGCGGGGGAGGACGAGGTCGGGCGCGCCGAGAAAGACCTCGACAAGACCACCGCCAAGTATGTCGGCCAGATCGACGAACTGGTCAAGCACAAGGAAGCGGAACTGCTCGAGGTCTGACGCCACGGCGTGCGCACCGGGGCAGTCGCCGCGGGTTCGAACGCAGCCGAAGGCCCGCTCGGGCGGAGGACGAACGGAACGACGAGTTGAGCGACGGGACAATCGTGGCCGAGAACGCCGCCGCGACCGGTGCGGCAGAGGAGCCGATGCCGGTGGACGGTACAGCTGAAGCGAGGCAGGAGCACGTGCGCGATGCGGAAGCATCTGGTCACGAGGCTCTAGCCGGCGCGACGGTCGGCTCGGGGGTCTCGGGGGCCGAATGGTCCGCGACCGGGGGTGAAGCCGCCGTGGTCGCTGCCGATGAGCACGATCCCGAGGCGCACGGCCCGCAGGCCGTGGTCGCCGGCGCGCCGGCGTCCGGTTCGCGGGCCGGCCGGAACCTGCCCGCGGCGCTGGCGGTCGGGTTCGGGCTCGGCCTCTCGCTCATCGCGATCCTGTTGTTCGTGCCGAAGGTGTTCATCGGTGTCGTCGGCGTCGCGGTCGGCGTCGCCACCTGGGAGGTCGCCAAACGGCTGCGCGAGGCCGACGTGCTGGTCCCGCGCATCCCGCTCATCGTGGGCGGGCAGGCGGTGTTCTGGCTGGGCTGGCCGTACGGGGCCAGCGGTGTCGCCGGTGCGTTCGCGGCGACCACGCTGACCTGCATGGTGTGGCGCCTGTTCGATCACGGCTTGCAGACCGCGCCACGAAACTTCCTGCGCGACACCGCCATCACGATCTTCACGCTGGCCTGGATCCCCCTGCTCGCCTCCTTCGCCACTCTGCTGCTGCTCGAAGACGACGGCAACCTGCGGGTGCTGACCTTCATGATCCTGGTCGTCTGCTCCGACGTCGGCGGCTACGTCGCGGGCGTTCTGTTCGGCAGGCATCCGATGGTGCCGTCGATCAGCCCGAAGAAGTCCTGGGAAGGTTTCGGCGGGTCGCTCGTCTTCAGCGTCATCGGCGGCCTGCTCACCGTCACGCTGCTGCTCGACGCCAACTCGATGATCGGCGTCGTGCTCGGCGTCGGCCTCGTGCTCGTCGCCACCTGCGGTGACCTGATCGAATCCCAGATCAAACGCGAACTCGGCATCAAGGACATGGGCACCCTGCTGCCCGGGCACGGCGGCATCATGGACCGCCTCGACTCGATGCTCCCCTCCGCTTTCGTCTCCTGGTTGGTCCTGAGCACCCTGCTCTGAACGAGCTTCGGAAGCTCTGACCTGCATATATAAATTTTCTTCCGCGCACCCGCAAAAATTTATATACTCGGCTCATGTCGGCGAAACGTTTGGCGCACGCGGAGGTCGCGGTGCTGGCCTACCTCCTCGGCAACCCCACGCCGCAACGCCAAGTCCACATCGCCGCGGCCACCGGAGTCACCCAGGCGCGTATCTCGCAGATTCTGACCGCGGCAGACGCGAACGGCTGGACCGAACGGTCCGCTGACGGCTGGCAGGTCCGGCGACCTCGCGAATTGTTCGATCGTTTGGTTGCGGCCCGTGCGCCGCGGCAGGAAGCCGTCGAAGCCTGGTACAGCCTCGACAGCGCGCAACGGCAGATCGAGCTGGTGCTGGAACAAGCTTCGGCGCAGCGGGTCTCGGTCCGGGTCTGCGGTGATTGGGCAGCCGACCTCGTCGCGCCGTGGCGGATCCCCGACATCGTGCTGATTCATGCCGACAGCCGCCTCGAACTGGAAAGTGCCGGGTTCGTCCGGGTCGAGACCGATCCGTCCGATGCGACCCTGGTGGTCAGTGTCGGTGCGATTTCGCCGGGCTGGCATCTGGATTCGCGGCTCGCGGCCGCAATGGGCGGCCCGCGGGATCTGGCATGGCCGCTCGCGCCGGTCATCGAGGTAGCCAGGCACATCCTGACCGTCGGCGGTCCCGACGCCGTCGATGCGGTCGCCGAATTGGAACAGCGATTTCTCAGCGCGCGCGCCGACCTCGAGGTCGAGTCGTGTACGAGCTGACTGTCGTCAGCGGATCTCGCGCGGAAGACGGTGCGTACCTGGCGCTGGCCGATGCCGCCGCGGTGGCGTTGGGATCCTGGGCGGTGATCGGCGGGCACATGGTCAATCTGCACGTCCTGCGCACAGGCGTGTCGGTGCCGTTGCGGGCGACCAGGGACGCCGACCTCGCGGTCGAATTGGTCAGCATTCGCGGCGGTGTGCTCCTGGACCGCCTGCGTCGGCTGGGTTACGACAATCCTCGTTCCGGCAACAGATTCGAGCGATCGGTCGGCGGGACGTTCGCGACCATCGACCTGCTTGCTCCCTCGTTCACCTATCGGCACATACCCGATCTCGACGCGGGTCCCATTGCGGTGGACGGGATCCCGGCGGTCCACGTCGCTTTGGCGCGGGAGCCGATCTGGATCGCGCTCACTGCCGCCCTGACCGACGGCAGTCGCCTCTCGGCGCGGATCGCGATCCCCGACGTGCCGACCGCGCTCTGTATCAAGGTGTTCGGCTATCTGCAGCGCCGAGTACCGCGCGATGCCGAGGACATCGGCCGGCTGCTGGAGTGCGGGTACGCCGACGGCGGTGGGTGGCCCGAAGGGGCCACGTTCACCGAGGCGCTCGGTCTGTTGCAGGAGCACTTCGATCGGCCTGGGCAGGCCTTGCGGAAGTGGACCGGGAACCCTGCTCGAATACGGGCGCTGGTGCGGGCGCTGGCCCGGTGACCTACTTCTTGGCGGCGCGGCGCAATTGGAGGATGCGGACACCGCCGACGAGGGCCATGACGAGTGCGCCGCCGATCACCGACAGCAGAACCGCGACACCGAGCGGCAGCGAGAAGTGCCAGAAGAACAGGCCCACGTTCACCTGATCGAGGTTCTGCAGGATGAAAACCAGCAGGACGATCAGGATCAATGCGCCCGCGATCAAGGCCACCCAGGTGTTGCCCGTGCGGGAAGACAGCGACTGGCGATGCTTGGTCGGAACCGTGGTCGTCGGCCCGGTTGTCGCAGGTGGGGCGACCGGGTCGGGGGTGGGGGCGGTGCGCTCGTCCGTCAGATCGGGATCGGGCTCCGGCAGGTGGTCAGGATTGGTCGACATGGGTCGATCATTACCCACTGCTATTACAACCACACGTATTTCCCGGCAACGAACTGGGCATGTCGTCCGGCTCGAGCAGGCGAGTGTGCGGCCCATTCGCCCAGATGGGAGAATGGGAGAACTATGACCGTCTCCCTGCCCCTCGTTTTCGATGCCCCGCGCCGTGGCATGCCGCCGCGGCACCTCGCCGACCTCGACGCCGAGGGCAGGCGGGCGGCCGTCGAGGAGCTGGGACTGCCGAAGTTCCGCGCCGACCAGATCGCCCGCCAGTACTACGGCAGGCTGCAAGCCGACCCGGAACAGATGACCGACCTGCCCGCACAGGTGCGCGAGAAAATCGGCGAGGCACTGTTCCCGCCGCTGATGTCGGTCGTCAAACACGTCGCCTGCGATGCGGGTGAAACCCGAAAGACGTTGTGGCGCGCGGGCGATGGCACACTGCTCGAAAGCGTGCTCATGCGCTACCCCGACCGGGCGACGCTGTGCATCTCCAGCCAAGCCGGCTGCGGCATGGCGTGCCCGTTCTGCGCGACCGGCCAGGGCGGCCTGAACCGCAACCTGTCCACCGCCGAAATCGTCGACCAGGTCCGCGCCGCGGCGGCCGCCATGCGCGACGGCGAAGTCACCGGCGGCCCCGGCCGACTCTCCAACATCGTCTTCATGGGCATGGGTGAGCCGCTGGCCAACTACAAGCGCGTCGTCGCCGCGGTCCGCCGGATCACCTCGCCCGCGCCGGACGGTTTCGGCATCTCCCAACGCAACGTCGTCGTCTCCACCGTCGGCCTGGCTCCTGCCATCCGCAAACTCGCCGACGAAGATCTCTCCGTCACCCTCGCCGTTTCTTTGCACACCCCCGACGACGAACTCCGTGACACCCTCGTCCCGGTCAACAACCGTTGGCCGGTCGCGGAGGTTCTCGATGCCGCTCGCTACTACGCCGACAAGTCGGGTCGTCGCGTCTCGATCGAATACGCGTTGATCCGCGATATCAACGACCAGCCCTGGCGCGCCGACATGTTGGGCTCCAAGTTGCACAAGGCGCTCGGCTCCCGCGTGCACGTGAATGTCATCCCGCTCAACCCCACCCCGGGAAGCAAATGGGATGCTTCGCCGAAACCTGTTGAAGCGGAGTTCGTTCGGCGCGTGAACGCCCAGGGTGTGCCTTGCACGGTGCGTGATACGCGTGGGCAGGAGATCGCTGCCGCTTGTGGGCAGCTGGCGGCTGAAGGTTAGTCGAACTGGTCGTGGTGACCACCTTGTCGGTCTCGAGTTCCTTAAGGCCGGAGTTCGCGGCGGCGATCGGTGATCAGTGTTGTGAGGTGGCTGGTCGTCTTGTCGTCGAAGCCGATGTCTGCGATCCGGTCGATCCATGGTTCGGATGCGTCGACGATGCGCGTCATGCTGCGTTTGATGGCGCGCTCGGTAACACCCATGCGGGTTGCGGCTTCTTTCCACCAGCGGTAGGTCAGCTTGGCGTCGCGCCCGTACAGTGACAGTGCCATGGGGTCGGCCCAGTTCAGGTAGGGCTGGCTACTGAGTAGGTCGTAGGCTGGGGTGACTTCCCATATGCCGTCAGGGCTTTGGCGTACGGAAAGGTTTTTGCCGTGAAGATCGCCATTGCCGATGAGGTAGCTGAAGGCTGCGATTTCGAGCATAGTCAGAACGGCGAAGGGGGCGGAGCCACGGCCGGCGGTGACTGCGTCAGCGAGGGCTTTGATGGCTTCTTGCAACGTGATTCGGTACTTTGCGGCAGGGTAGCGGCCGAGTACTTGGCAAGCGTCTTCTTGCGCGAGACGGCGAATCTCGCCGTGTTCGTCGACGCGGTCGAATCGACTGATGAACAACGCGGTGCGCCCGTTGCCATCGGTGGCCAGATGGTGGTTCGGAACTCGGAGTCCGCACGCGCCTGCCATGTCGAGAAAGAAGTTCTCGTTCTCGACCAGGAAGGGATATTCAGGCGGATTCAATTTGAGGATGGCCGGGCCTCGGGTAGTGGAAACCGGCGTCGAGATCATTTGGGCGGATACCTTGATTTGGACTCCAGGTAACGCGGTCCGGTCGAGCGCGTCAGTGTCGGCGGAGGTGGCGCGGGAGAACAACGCCTTGAAATCTGCTCTCGCCGTGTCGGTCTGGTCGAACAGCGGAGCTGGATCGGTGGGATCCGCTCCAGCGGGCAACACCCGAACATCGCCTATCGTGTCGGCACCGACGGCGAGCAGGATGCTGAGATGATCGTCCTCGCTTGTCCGGGCAGCGGTGGTGATCGCTGTCAGTCGTAGACCTTCCGGCAGTAGCCCAGCGAAGAAGGCTGGCACGGATCCGCCGGTCGAGCGGTACACCCCCGCCCACTTCGGCAAGGTGAACGCTACTGACGGCGTCGCTGAGTCAGCGAGATAGGGTTCGGCGTATGTGAATACGACATCGTCGCGTTCTCGACGGAGGTGGCCGGCGAGTCTGTCAGCTTTGTAGACGTCGGCTGCTTCGACGTGGCGAAGCTGGGTAAGGTCGCTCACCGCAGCGCCTCGGCACTGCTCAATTCGATGACGGTGCCAGTAGTCCCCTTCGGGGCGTCTGCGTGGGGCATGCAGACGAGCGTGAGTCCGAGCGCATCGAGAATGCGTAGCGTGATCGTCAGCGTCGGGGACGTTTGTCCCGCTTCCAGCGTGCGCACCGACGAAACACCGACGTCGGCCAGATCTGCTAGGTCGAGCTGAGTGAGGCCGAGACTGCGCCGCCGCTCTGCAGTGAGCGCTCCGAAGGAGGCGAGCGGCCCCGTTTGCTCTTTGGGGCGGCGTCGAGGTTTCGGCCTTGTCACCACTCGCTCCTATCGTTGCTATCGAAGCGTTAACGGCGTCGATTGTTGCGTTCTTTGCGATCGGGAGGGTTTCGGATCGCTTAACGTTTTCATGGCAACGATAGCAGGTTATAGTTGTCTGCTTGCGGCAATTGGTCATCTAATCATTGTGATAGCACTGTTAACTGCACTCGTGCCGGTCGATGCACGTCGCTCAGCGGAACGCATATGCGGGATCTTCCACCGCGGTGGCCTAGACCGGCCGACGTTGAGCCGGCCGGTCTAGGTGATGCTCTGCTTCGGGTGAATCGGTTGGTGGAGGTGCATGCCCCGTCGACTCACATCGCGCCGAGGGTGCCGGCCAGGAGGATGCCGCCGATGATGATGGCGGGGACGCCGAAGGCGATGGTGCCGACTATGGCGCCAAGGGCGGCGCCGGGGATGGCGGTGACGATGCAGCCGCCGAGGAAGCCGGGGATGGTGAGGGCGCCGAAGGTGGGGAGGGTGGCGGCGCCGCCGACGAGCAGACCGCCGAGGAGGCAGCCGAGGGATGCGCCGACGAGGGTGCCGATGATGGTGCCCAGGGCGGTGCCGATGCCGACGACGGTGGAGAAGGTCGACAGGGCGGCGCCGAAGGCGGGAGAGGTGGGGTCCAGGGCGACGTCGTGCAATTGGTCGGTGGTGCCGGGGGCGGGTGTCGCGGTCGCGGGGTCGACGCTCGGGGTCAGGGTCGCGGTGTTGCCGTCGATGACGGCGGCGATCGGATAGCGCTGGTTGTCTCGGTAGTAGCCGAGCGGGAACGCGGCCATCAGGTTGCCGTCGTTGTCGCGGATCTCGAGGCGGTCGTCGGCGGTGTCGAGGGAGCCGGCGTCCGTGGTGAGGGTCATCGAGCTGCCGACGGCTTGCGCGGTGTACTGGATGCCCGCGGGTTCCGGGTCGGCTTGTGCCGACGTGACCGAGGCGGCCACGATGGCGGCCGTACATGCCACCACGGCAACGAGTTTCGTCGATCGGTTCATGCGTACTCATCCTCGGTTTCGGCCTGTCGGCACGGCGGTATCGCGGATCGGTTCGAGATTGCGGACTTGTCCCGCGACGTCGTGGGCGTCGCGCAGCCCCGCTGACGATAGCGATTCCGCATGAATGTATGACTTCAACGGTAGTCGGCGAGTCGTCATAAGCAAGACTTGCTGAGTGTTAACCGCAGCACATTATTGGACCATCGTCCAGTTTCTCGGAGCTAAGCCTCGACCTGCGGAGTCGGCCGATTCGCGAACAGTTGCCAGGCGGGCAGGCGATACCCTTCCCGCTGCGTATCGGGTGCTGTCAGCAGCGCCGCACGCCGCTGTTGGAGCCGGAGATGGCGGGCGAACTCCGCCGCCGACGCGGCCCCGGTGTCGAGGACGACCGCGGTTTCCGCCCCGGTGCCGGTCGTGACCAGTGCGTCCATGACGTACCCGGACCGGCGCACCGCCAAGTCGACCTGGCACCCGTCCTGTTTCAACCGTTGATGGAGCAGGTCACGCAACTCGTCGCCGTGCTGCCACGCGACATCGCCACGCGCAACGGCGATTTCATCGTGCAGTCGACGGCCGAGGCCGCCCCGGCGCACCCAGAAATCGCTACTGCCGACGATGAACAGGTGCGCTCGCGCCCGGGTGATCGCGACGTTCCACAGGTTCGCCTGCTCATCCAGGAAAGCCAGTGCGCCGGAACCGATCCCGTCGGCAGCCACCAGGCTGAAGATGATCGCGTCGCACTCGCCGCCTTGGAAGGTGTGGGCGGTGCCGACGCGAACGGATTCCACCCCTCGTAGCTTGCGGCGAATCAGTGCGGCCTGCCGGGCGAACGGGGTGACGACGCCGATGGTCGCGCCAGCCGGCAGGGCGTTGCGCAGGGACGTTGTCCGGACACTACACATCAGGCGAACCGGTGGGCAACCAACCTGAAACCTGTTGCATGGGAGTCTTTTCGGCGCTGACCACGTCGAGGAGGAGCCGAAGTGCGCGAGTCGGCGTTCCCTCCGGATTCGTGAGCATCGGCTCAAAGAGGCCGGCGATTTCGCTACCCTCAGAGGACCAACTCGTGCGGAGGGCTCCCTTGAGCGATGTCGGATCGTTGTGGAAGGCATTGGACGAGCAGTTGCTGCCGTTGCTCGGCGGGTATCGGAAGAATCTCGCATCGTTGCAAGTAGATCGGAAGGCCGACGACACGTTGCTGTCGGAGGCGGATCTCGCGACGCAGACGGCGATCATCGAGACCATTCAACGGCACTATCCGGGGTCTCGGTTCGTCGCGGAGGAGGACGAGGCCGAGCTACCGAGTTCGGGCGAGCCGACCTGGATCATCGATCCGATCGACGGCACGAGCGAGTTCGTGTCGCCGGACGGGCGTGAATTCTGCAGTGTCGTGTGTCTTCTCGACGCGGGTGTGCCTGCGGCCGCCTATGTGCTCGCACCCGAATTAGGCGCAGGCCGGACGCCGATCGCGATCCACTGGTCCGGGGAGGTCCTCGTGAACGGGCAACAGGCCCCGCAGTTGACTGCGGCGGCGAAACCGCGACGAGCGTCCGTCACACGCAGTAAGGGTTCGACGCCTCGGAAGTTCGAGGCCGCGCTCGCGGATACCGGGTGCGCGATGAAGCTTCGCACCACCTCGCAGACGCTCGACATGGTTCGCACCTGCATCGACCTGACCGCGTGGACACAGGCGCCGGACCAGCAATTCGATCTGTTCTACCGCCCGAACCAGAAGGTCTGGGACGGGGCGGCGGGCATCGGGCTGGCCACGGCCATGGGCCGCACGGCGACCGATGGCGACGGGCGGAGCCCACTACCGCTGCAACCGCAGTTTCTCGCGCAGCGCGAACCGACGTTCGCCGAAACCATTGCGGGCGAAACGGATTCGGTTCGGTGGTTCGTCCAGATACTGGCGGAGTCGCGGAGCGGTTGATGTCGAATCGTGTCATGGTGGACGTCACGACGTTCATCAGCGCGGAGGAATTCATTCTTTCGCAGAATTCCCGGCAACCGGCGAGACCGCGCGATCCTTTTGCACAGCAGTGTTATGCGGAACTCGTGCAGTCCCTGATCTACTTCGACGAAGTGCTGGTGCCGCATCCGACAAAACTGAACCCGGTGGCCGTCGATTACGGTACGTATCCGCGAATTCTGCGTCATCTGTTCGACCTTCGAATCGCGGTGCCGATGGCGATCGGGCCGCAGGATCGGCCCGCGCTCGACGCCGCCGAAGCCGCGGCGATGGAGACGCTGAAGACGACCGGTGTCGAGACCATGCTGCGGTTCATCGACAAGACCCGTAGAGCGGATCGAGAGGTGCAGGAGCGCGGCGGTGGGCAGCGCATGCTGGCGAACATCGCGGCGTGGGCGGACTACCAGTGGGAGAACGTCCGGATCGACGACCATCACCGCGCCCGGATCGGCGGCGCGGACGGTGTCGAACTCGACGCGTTCGGTCAATGGGCGCGGGCCTCGTCGTTCGCGATGGAGGGACAATTCCGCAACCTGATCGCGGACACGCACCAGCAACTGTGGCTCATTGCCACGCTGGTGCGTTCACTGCGTTACTCGGCGCGAGCCAAGGTGAATGGTGTTGCGTATACACCGCATCCGTTGCGGCGTGACTTCTCGGTCATGTTCGATCTGTTCGACGACGGTGTTCCGGAGAACACGATCGAGGAGGTTATTTCCGCGGTGCGCGGGATTCCCAGCGATATCCGCAAGGTCGCCGGACCGCGGGAGGGACGACGCCTGCAACTGCTCGAATACCAGCTTCCACTGCTGGGTGGGCGGCTGTGGTCGTTGCAGGATCGCGGGCGGTCCAGCGCGGACCGCTGGCTGGAGATGGTGTGCGGTCGAATCGATGAATACCGTTCTCGTGCGGTCGATTTCCGCCGGGCGCTGTCTCGCTGTGATACCGAGGAGGAAGCGCGGCGGCTGGAGCTCGATGTGGAAGGAGTGCGGGACCAGTTGCTGCGGCATCTCGGACTGGATTCCGCCGAGCGGAACGCGACCGAAGACGGGTTGATCGAAACGGTGGCTTCGGTGGCGGAGTGGGGGACCGGGGTGCCGGTTACCCGGCCGTTGCGGCTGGCGATGGTGCCGTTTCGGCGGCATGCGGGGAATCTCGAGGGGTTGCATCAGAAGTTTCTGTACCGCGAGTTCGTCCGGGAGATGCGGGCGGGCTAGTGGACTGGCTGGTTGTTGTCAGGACGGAGCGTCCCCATGACGGCGGCGGGCTGTGTAAGCTGCACTCGTGCAAAGGCTTCTGCTGACCAGCGACCGGGTCGTCGACCTGGTTCGTGTCGCGGCCTGTGCGTGTCGTCGGTGACGTAACCCGACCTCGCACGCCACACCTCTGCCAGGAGCGCACTGTGACCACGTCACTGCCGGTGAAATTGAAGCACGCCAAAGACCTGCACCCTGATCTCGATCTGCCGCTGCTCGACGATCTCGTTCGAGCGGATCGCACCCTGTGGACCCCCGATGAACTGCACGAACTCACCAGCGTGGTGACGCGCGAGCTGACCGTGCCGCTGCTCGACATGGTGCGTTTCGATCCGGCGCAACGCTGGTGGGTGCGGCTGGCGCTGACGATGGGCGTCGAGTTGTGGCTGCTGTCCTGGATGCCGGGGCAGGGGACCGAACCGCACGATCACGGCGGCGCCTCGGGTTCGTTCACGGTCCTGCACGGCGAACTCGACGAGGAATTCGCGTTTCCGCACAGTCCGGTCCGTGCCGCTCAGCGTCGCGCGGGGAGCACGGTGGCGTTCGGTCCGGAGCGGGCGCACCGGCTGCGCAACACCGGCGCCCACGACGCCGCGACGGTGCACGCCTACTCGCCGCCGCTGCGGCCGATGCGTGAATACCGCACTCTCGCAGATGTTTCCGGCGCATGAGCGCCGAGGAGTTGCTCGCGCGGGCACGGGCGAACCTGGTGCGCGTCAGTCCCGAACAGGCCGAATCGCTGCGCACCACGGGTGCCCTGCTGGTCGACATCCGGCCTTACGCGAACCGGTCGGAAGAGGGCGAGATTCCCGGCGCGGTCGTGGTCGAACGCATCGTCCTGGAATGGCGCCTCGACCCGCACGGCGACCATCGGCTCCCCGGCCTCACCCCGGACACGCCGGTCGTGATCTTCTGCAACGAGGGCTACGCCTCCAGCTTCGCCGCCCGCGACGCCCGCGAACTAGGCATTCGTGACGCCACCGACTTAGTGGGTGGCTTCCGCGCGTGGAAAGCCGCCGGACTGCCGGTAGTCGAGGGCGGCTCCCCGGCCGTACCGTAGCCGCTGCGGCACCTGCTGGACCCGAAGTCAGAAGCGGTTCTTGGCTGGGCGGTTGGTGGCGGCGCGGCGCTCGGCTTCCTTGGTGGCGATGCGCTCGTTTTCCTTGCGGACTTCGGCGTAGGTCTCGCGTTCGCGGGTCAGCCATTCCGGCGGGTCGGCGAGGAGGGCGGCGATCTCGTCGGCGGTGAGGGCGTCGGCGACGCCGGCGCGGGAGAGGCCGGAGTTGGAGATGCCGAGTTTGCGGGCGGTGATGTCGCGTGGGAAGGGGCCGGTGCGGCGGAGTTCGGTGAGCCACTCCGGGGGATCGGTGCGCAAGGCCTCGAGGTCGGCGCGGGACAGGGGAGTGGTCCGGAAAGATTCGGGAGCAGCGGGAAGATAGATGCCCAGCTTGTTGGCTGCGGTCAACGGCTTCATCTGCTGCGGGTCCAGGCTCACGACTGCGCCTCGCTGACGCTCGGCTCCGTCGTAAGCCTGAGGGCGCGGTGCCTTCGATTCACTCGCTGTCGCTCGCTCATTGACTGCGCCTCGCTGACGCTCGGCTCCGTCGTAAGCCTGAGGGGGCTGTGTCTCTGATTCACTCGCTGTCGCTCGCTCATTGCTACCAGCCTATCCGGTACGGATACGCTTCCCTGCATGAGCCGGTTCGAGTCGATCGATGTCGCGCGCCTGCGGTGGTTTGTCGCGGTTGCCGAGGAATTGCATTTCGCGCGGGCGGCGAAGGGGCTGAACATTTCGCGGCAGCGGTTGAGCCAGACGGTGATCGATCTGGAAGCGGAACTCGGCACGAAATTGTTCGTGCCGGGCGCGCAACCGACGCAGTTGACGGCGGACGGGGCGGAACTGCTGGCGGCGGCGCGGGAGATGATCGCGCGGGCCGAGGCGGTGGCCGAGACTCCGGTGGCGGCGCCCGCGCTGCGGGTGGGGTTCGTGCCCGGCGTCACGGTGTCGAAGTGGACGCGGATCTGGGGCGAGCGGTTTCCGGACATCCCGCTAGAGGTGGTGGCGCTGCCGATGGCGGCACAGGAGTCGGCGTTGCGCGACGAGCAGGTGGATCTGTGCTTCGTCCGGCTGCCGATCGATCGGGACGGGATGAGCGCGATTCCGCTCTACCGTGAGGTGCCGGTCGTCGTGGTGCCGAAGGACCACCCGATCTCGGCGTTCGAACAGGTCGGGATGGCGGACCTGTCCGGCGAATGGATGCAGGATGCCACAGATATCGACGCGGCGGCGGACGCCATCGAACTGGTTGCCGCGGGCGTCGGGGTGACCGTGGTGCCGCATTCGATCGCGCGCCTGCACGCCCGCAAGGATGTCGTCTACCGCACCGTCATGGATCGCGCGGACACCGAGATCGCCCTGGCGTGGCCCGCCGCGCGCACCACGGACCTGGTCGAGGAGTTCGTCGGCGTCGTGCGGGGCCGCTCCGAACGCAGCTCCCGCTCACCGGCCACGCGCGCGAAAAGCCCTACGCCGCAAAAGAAGACATCGGCCAAACGGTCGGCTGCCGGGAAAACGCAGGCTAAGAAGCCGGCGAAGCGACGCGGACGCTGAGTGGGCGGGACGCGACACCGGCCCGCCCCACGCGTCACTTCGCGCGTTGCAGCGGAACTCGCCGGTGACCGCCGCGGTCACGCTGCCGCCGACCAGCGCATGCGCATAGGGCCACGATGCGTCGTCTTCGAATGACCGTGTGGTGCCTGAGCGGTGGCGTGGTCAAGCACGCGAGCCGGCCGGCCGGGTCGATCGCGGCGCCACACGCCTGCGGCCGGGCATGCGCGGGCGGGACGAACTTCCCTACCTCGGCTTGCGCTTGAGGATCGAGTCGCGGACCAGGATGGCGACGATGGCGGCGGCGAAGCCGATCAGGAAGATGTCCTCGACATGTCCCTTGTGGTTGCCGATCACCATCGCGATCAGGATGAGCGCGGTGATCCAGCCCGCGACGCGGAAGGTCTTGGGCGATTCGCCGCTCCAACCCCAGGCGGCGGAGGGAACCTCGGCAGTGTCCACGTGAGTGACGATGCCGCGCTCGGTGCTGGCGGGTTCGAGTTCCGTGGCGGCCACGATCGCTCCTTAGCTGGTTCGGGTACCGCGGGTTCCGGTACGCCCTCGAAGGGACTGCTGCTCGATATCGTGACATACGACGGGGCGTCGTTGACAGTCGGGCCACGCCCGTCGGGCGAACTTTTCTGTGCGCCACAATGAACGGGTGTCCGACATCGTGAAAGTCCTGCTCCTCGGCAGCACCGGATCCATTGGTACCCAAGCGCTCGAGGTGATCGCCGCCAATCCCGACCGGTTCGAGGTGGTCGGCCTGGCTGCTCGCGGCGGTAATACGGCGCTGCTGGCGCAGCAGATGGCGGCCACCGGGACGCGCAATGTCGCGGTCGCCGACCCGGCCGCCGCCGCGCACTTGGACCTGGAACTCGCCGGTCCCGCGGCGGTGACCGAACTGGTCCGCCGCACCGAGGCCGACGTCGTGCTCAACGCGTTGGTCGGTTCGCTCGGGCTCGAGCCCACCTTGGCCACCCTGCAATCGGGGACCAGGCTGGCGCTGGCCAACAAGGAGTCGTTGGTCGCCGGTGGTTCACTCGTCACCCGCGCGGCCGCACCCGGCCAGATCGTGCCGGTCGATTCGGAACATTCCGCGCTGGCCCAGTGCCTGCGCGGCGGGCGTGCCGACGAGGTGGACCGCCTCGTGCTCACCGCGTCGGGCGGTCCGTTCCGCGGCTGGACCACCGAGATGCTGGAATCGGTGAATCCGGCTGAGGCCAAGACACATCCGACGTGGTCGATGGGCCCGATGAACACGCTCAATTCGGCCTCGCTGGTGAACAAGGGCCTCGAGTTGATCGAGACGCACCTGCTGTTCGGCATTCCGTACGACCGCATCGACGTCACCGTGCACCCGCAGTCGATCGTGCATTCGATGGTCACCTTCACCGACGGTTCCACGCTGGCGCAGGCGAGCCCGCCGGATATGAAGCTGCCGATCGCGCTGGCCCTCGGCTGGCCGGACCGGGTGCCCGGCGCGGCCGCCTCCTGTGATTGGGGCACCGCCGCCACCTGGACCTTCGAGCCGGTCGACAGCGCGGTCTTCCCGGCCATCGATCTGGCCCGGCGGGCCGGCGAGGCGGGCGGCAGCGTCACCGCCGTGTACAACGCCGCCAACGAGGTCGCGGTGCAGGCGTTTCTCGACGGCAAGATCCGCTTCCCCGAGATCGTGCGCACCGTCGCGGCGGCGGTCGAGGCCGCCGACCAGTGGCGGCCCGAACCCACGTCGCTCGCCGAGGTCCTGGCCGCCGACACGTGGGCTCGCGATTTCACCCGCGGCCGGGTCGACCCGGCCTAGGTGTGCGGCCGGGACCTGCGTCCGGAGGTTTCCGATTCGCGAGGTGAGCCTCGGCTGGCAGACTGAGCACCCGGGGCTGGTGGGTGTCCGGTTACTGTGGTCGTGGGCTCGCGGCCGCGACGGACTCGCGCACCCGGGTTTGCGGGCGGCCGGACCGGGCGGCCGCATGTCATCAGGCGAGCTGCGCACAGCAGGAGGGCTGTAAATCACATGGTGTTCGCGTTGGGTTTCGTGCTGTTCGCTCTAGGCATCACGATTTCGATTGCGCTGCACGAATGCGGGCACATGTGGACCGCGCAAGCCACCGGTATGAAGGTGCGGCGGTACTTCATCGGATTCGGGCCGAAGATCTTCTCGTTCCGGCGGGGCGAGACCGAGTACGGAGTCAAAGCACTCCCGCTCGGCGGCTTCTGCGATATCGCGGGCATGACCGCGCTGGACGAATTGCAGCCCGAAGAAGTCGAACGCGCGATGTACCGCCAGGCCACTTGGAAGCGGATGGTGGTGATGTCGGGCGGTATCGCGATGAACTTCCTGCTCGGCTACATCCTGGTGGTGTTCCTCGCCGTCGGGTGGGGCCTGCCCCGGTTCGATCAGCCGCCGGCTACCGCGCTCGGGGTGATGGACTGTGTGGCGCAACAGAATCCGGACGGCAGTATGCAACCGTGCACCGGTACCGGTCCGGCGCAGCGGGCGGGATTGCAGCGCGGTGACGTGGTGACCGCGGTCAACGGGGTGAGCGTGAAGACCTGGAAGGAATTCCAGTCCGAGACCCAGAAGCAGAACGGCCCGTTCACCTACACCGTCGACCGCGAGGGCCAGAGCCTCACCGTTCCGGTGACCCCGGAGCGAGTCGTGCGCTACCCCGAGGGCGGCGGCGCGGGACGTGAGGTCAGCGCCGTCGGCGTCGGCATGGATTTCTATGAGCCGGTCCAGTACAACGTCCTGGCCGCGATCCCCGCCGCGGGCGCGTTCACCGGCGACATGTTCGTGCGTACTTTCCAGTCGCTGGCCCAGATGCCGCAGAAGGTGACCGCACTGTGGACCGCGGTGACCGGCGGTGAGCGCGACGCGGAGACCCCGGTCAGCGTGTACGGCGCCAGCAAGATCGGCGGCGAGACCGCCGAACGCGGCCTGTGGAACGTCTTCATCCTGGTGCTGGCCAGCCTGAACTTCTTCCTCGGCGCGTTCAACATCCTGCCGTTGCTGCCGCTCGACGGCGGCCACATGGCGGTGGTCCTCTACGAGAAGGTCCGCAACACCATCCGCGGCTGGAAGGGACTCGCGCCCGGCGGGCCGGTGGACTATCTGAAGTTGTTGCCGGTCACCTACGTCGCGGTGGTGATCGGCGGCGCGTACATGGTGCTCACCCTGGTGGCCGACATCGTGAATCCGATCAAACTGTTCTGAGTGTCCGTCGGCGCGGTAACCTGTCGCCGGCACTTGGGGGACAGCACGTTGTCGCGGGCGTCACAGGGTGGCCGTTCGGCGGGCGCGACTAAGCTCGTAGGCGAACGGCCCGGAATGTACGGACGGAAAGTAGGCAGCCGAAGGTGACCAGCACAATCGGATTGGGGATGCCCGCCGCGCCCGCGGCCGTTCTCGCTCCTCGACGCAAGACCCGCCAGCTGATGGTGGGCAATGTCGGAGTGGGCAGCGATCACCCGATCTCCGTGCAGTCGATGACCACCACCAAGACCCACGACATCAACGCCACCCTGCAGCAGATCGCGGAGCTCACCGCTTCGGGCTGCGACATCGTGCGGGTGGCCTGTCCGCGTCAGGAAGACGCGGACGCGCTGGCGACGATCGCGCGTAAGAGCCAGATCCCGGTGATCGCCGATATCCACTTCCAGCCCCGCTACATCTTCGCCGCGATCGACGCGGGCTGTGCCGCGGTGCGCGTGAACCCCGGCAACATCAAGGAATTCGACGGCCGAGTCGGCGAGGTCGCCAAGGCGGCCGGCGCCGCGGGTATCCCGATCCGGATCGGTGTCAACGCCGGTTCGCTGGACAAGCGGATGCTGGAGAAGTACGGCAAGGCCACCCCGGAGGCGCTGGTCGAGTCCGCGCTGTGGGAGGCGAGCCTGTTCGAGGAGCACGGTTTCGGCGATATCAAGATCTCGGTCAAGCACAACGACCCGGTGATCATGGTGGAGGCGTACCGGCAGCTGGCCGCGCAGAGCGACTACCCGCTGCATCTCGGTGTGACCGAGGCGGGTCCGGCGTTCCAGGGCACCATCAAGTCCGCCGTGGCGTTCGGTGCGCTGCTCTCGGAGGGCATCGGCGACACCATCCGGGTGTCGCTGTCCGCGCCGCCCGCCGAGGAGATCAAGGTCGGCGGTCAGATCCTGCAGTCGCTGAATCTGCGGCCGCGCAAGCTCGAGATCGTGTCCTGCCCGTCCTGTGGGCGGGCGCAGGTCGACGTGTACACCTTGGCCAACGAGGTGTCCGCCGGGCTGGAGGGCATGGAGGTGCCGCTGCGGGTGGCCGTGATGGGTTGCGTCGTCAACGGACCGGGCGAGGCCCGCGAGGCCGATCTCGGCGTGGCCTCGGGCAACGGCAAGGGCCAGATCTTCGTGAAGGGCGAGGTCATCAAGACCGTGCCGGAGGCGCAGATCGTGGAAACCCTGATCGAAGAGGCCATGCGGATCGCCGAGGAAATGGGCGAGGACGTCGGCTCGGGCGAGCCGGTGGTCACGGTCGGCTAACAGCGGGACTGTTGCGTTCGGCATAGCCGTACCACATCGCGGATATTCGTGGCAGGCTGTCAACGTGCGGAGTCTGCTGGAGCCGACGCGAAGGGCGAAATACGTCCCCGCGCGGCAGCTCGCGAATCGGGACCTGGCGCAGGTCCTTCGAGTTCTGGACGCCGATCCGGTGGCCTCGTGTATGGTCGCGGCCCGGCTCCAGGAATTCGGTCTCGATGCCGCGCGCTGCGGACAGGGTGAATTGTGGAGTCGCGGCGGGCCGTCGGAATCGCTGTGTTTCTCCGGCGCGAATCTGGTTCCGCTGCGCGGCGACCACGACGCGTTGCGCGCCTTCGCCGACCGTGCCGTGCGCTGGCCGCGAATAGCGTCCTCGGTGGTCGGGCGGCGCGAATTGGCGTTGCCGCTGTGGGAAATGCTGGTCGGTCATTGGGGTCCGGAGCGCGAATTACGCGGCGAGCAACCATTGCTCGCGCTCGCACAACCGCCACTGGCGACTCCTGATCCGAATGTGCGGCGGGTGCGCCCGGACGAAATAGATCGCTATCTCGGCGCCGCGATCGCCATGTTCATCGAGGAGGTCGGCGTCGATCCGCGCGCGGGCGACGGCGGTCGCGGATATCGGCGGCGCATTCAGAGCTTGATCGAATCCGGCCGGGCCTGGGCGCGTTTCGAGGACGGCGAGGTCGTGTTCAAGGCGGAGGTGGGGGCGCTGTCGCGGCGCACCGGTCAGATCCAAGGCGTCTGGGTGCATCCGGAACATCGAGGCAGCGGGCGCGGCACCGCAGGCACCGCGGCCATCGCGAACGCTGTGGTGGCCTCCGGACGGACGGCGAGCCTGTACGTCAACGACTACAACGCGATCGCCCGCCGCGCCTACAGCCGTGTCGGATTCCGGCAGATCGCGACCTTCTCCACCATCCTGCTCGACTGAAACACGGTGTGCCGCCGGGGTTTGCCCGGAGGTGGCCACTACCATCGGTGCCGATGCAGACCAGGACGGTACCGTTGCGAAAATCGCTGCTCGGCGCGCTGAGCGTGGCGGTGCTCACGCTGTCCGCCGTCGGCTGTGGCGGCGGTCCGCAGGGGCCGACGCCGGTCGCCGACGATTTCGTCGAGGCCTTCGCCGGGCACGACCCGGCGGCCGCGGCCCGGCTCACCAACCAGCCCGAAAAGGCCACCGCCGCACTGAATTCCGCGTGGGACCAGTTGCAGGCGGAGGGGCTGGACGCGCGCACCGGCTCGGCCCGGGTCAGCGGTGACACCGCGACCGTCGACTACACCTACGAGTGGCGGCTGCCCAAGAACCGGACCTGGCGCTACACCGGCCAATTGCAGATGGGCCGCAGCGAAGGCCGCTGGGTGGTGCGCTGGACCTCGTCGAACATCCACCCGAATCTCGGCAACACCCAGACGCTCGCGCTGCGCGCCACGCCCGCGCCGCGGGCCCGGGTGAACGAGCAGGCGGGCAGCGATGTGCTGGTGCCCGGCAAGGTGTCCCGGGTCGCGTTCACCGCCGCGAGCGCGCCCGATCCCGGCGCGGTGGCCACGGCCCTCGCGGCCGCGCTGAACCGCTTCGATCCGAAGCTCACCCCCGAAGCGATCCGGGACGCGGCCACCGCCACCACGGGCGCGTACACCGTCATGGTGCTCAACGAGAACGAATTCGACCAGGTGAGTGCCGATCTCATCGGATTGCCCGGCGTGCAACTCACCTCTGAATGGGATCTGGTGCCCACCGATCGCACTTTCGCGCCGGACCTGCTCGCGCAGGTGCGCAAGACGGTGATCGCGGAGGTCGACGGCAAGGCGGGCTGGAGCGTGGTCACCATGAACGCCAACGGCGCCGATACCGACGTGCTCACCGAGGTGCCGTCGCAACCCGCGCCGTCGTTCTCGCTCAGCGTGGACCGCAACGTGCAGAACGCCGCGCAACGCGCGGTCGACCTGCGCCCCGACCAGACCATGATGGTGGTGCTGCGGCCCTCCACCGGCGCGATCCTGGCGATCGCGCAGAACAAGGCGGCCGATCGGGACGGGCCGGTGGCCACTATCGGTCAGTATCCGCCCGGTTCGGTGTTCAAGACGGTGACCGCGGCCGCGGCGATGTCCACCGGTATCGCGACCCCGGACACGGTGCTGCCCTGCCCGAGCCGAATCACCATCGGCGAGCGCATGATTCCCAACTACAATCTCTTCACCGTCGGGGATGTACCGATGATCACGGCGTACGAGCGGTCGTGCAATACCTCGTTCGCGACCATAGCCAGCAGGTTGCCGGGCACCGCCCTGCACAACGCCGCGATGAAATTCGGCCTCGGCACCGGCTACACGATCGCAGGACTGCCGACGTTCACCGGGTCGGTGCCGCCCGCCGACGAACTGGTGCAGCGCACCGAGGACGGCATCGGCCAGGGCAAGGTGGTGGTCAGCGCGTTCGGCATGGCGTTGATGGCGGCGACGATCGCGCACGGCTCGCTGCCGGTGCCGTACCTGATCGCGGGTCGCACCACGACCATCGATGATCCCGGCGACGCGCCCGACCCGGCGGTGATCGCCGGCCTGCGCGCGATGATGCGCCGGGTGGTCACCGGCGGCACGGCCGAGCGGATCGCCGATCAGGGCGAGGTGTACGGGAAGACCGGTGAGGCGGAGGTGGAGGGCGGCTCGCACTCGTGGTTCGTCGGCTACCGCGGGGATATGGCGTTCGCGACCCTGCTGGTCAAGGGCGGCAGTTCGGACAACGCGGTCGCGGTCACCCGCGATATGTTCGCCGCGTTGCCCGGGGGTTACTGACGGCTGCTAGCGCTGGGTGCTGCCGGGTCCGGCCTGCTGGTTGCTGGAGGACGCGCCGTGCTCCAGAATTATGGCGCCGGCATCACCGCCGTCCAGGATCTCGACGGTTGCCGCGCCGCCGAGAATGATCGCGACGCTGGCCAGAATGGTGGTGGAACGCTTCATTGTTCGGCTCCCTCAGGTCAGGGGTGTCGACGGGGTTCTTGCTTCGGGTGGGTTCGCCACGCGAAGTTGACTGAAAGTTTGCTGGTTGATCGAACCGTAATCTCTGGGCGATTCGGTGAACAAGGACATGTGGCCGATGGCACAGCGCGGGCCATAGTGGTGTGGGTCACATTCTCGAATGGTCTGCGGTGAGACTACCCAGCGGGCATGCGGCATTGTCGCGAAATCCAACGATGCTGGAACAAGTACAGGGAACGGGCTATTCGGACAGAGAAAATCGCGCGCCCGTTGTGGTTGGGCGGATGCTATCCGGATTTCGCCGGATCGGTCTGTTCTGCTGCGGCGCCGGAATCGCACGGGGCGGCGAAATGTCCCTTTCGGAATCGGCGCAACGCAGCCTCGGTGCCGAGTTCGCGGCGGCGCTCTCCGTGGTGCAGGTAATAACGCAGTGTGAGGAACACGAGGGTGGGGTCGGTGTCGATTTGCTGATGAGGTATTTCATAAGCGAGGTAGCCCGCATCGGGGAAACGTCCATCCGGTGTGGTCGTCGGATCGTCGGGACCGAGCACCGCGGGATCATCGACCAGGACGACGATCATGTTTGTCGCCGCGGCGGTAGCGAGCGCGGCCGGACTGTTGCGGACATGGGCGGCGTGAATGCCGGAAATATCGGTCCAGTCGAGCACGATCGGACCGGCGCCGTGGTCGGTCCGCAATTGCCGCGGGGTGAGCAGTATTCCGGTATTCGCCCGCGTCACGTGCGGCCGAAAAGTGTGGCGCGCCAGGAAAAGACCCGATAGCGGTTATTCGAGCCAGCCACGGCGCCGATGTTCCTCGAAGTATCGGTCGTCCGCGTCCGGCTCGCCCGGGTCGACGATCGGGTCGCGGTGCGGTGTGCGGGTGTCGGGTCGCACCGCAGCCGGGGGTTCGGGTTGATCGTGCGGCGCGCCGGATTCGCGCAGTTGATCCAGTTCCGCTTGCCCGAGCGCGGCCAGCCGTTCGCGCTCGGCGGCCGACATCGCGCCCGCTCGATGGAATATGCCCTGGGCGATGCCGTCGAGCAGTCGTGCGAACCCGTCGGATTTGCCGAATTCGCGCATGCTCGCCCGGCCGGCGAGTACCTCGCCGAGGGTGCGGCGCAATTCCGGATCCGCGGTCGAGGACGCGAGCACCTCGAGCGAGCGACGCAGGTGGCGTGCGGCGCCGAGATCGCCCTGCGCCACATCGAAGACGACCTCGGGTTGCTGTGGCATCCGGTCACGCTCCAGGGTGGTTGTAGGTCGAAGTGCCCAGCGGCGGCAGCTCGCTCGGCGGTCTGCTGGACAGTTCCAGCGCGGTGGCGCCGAGGCCGACGACGGTTTTGAACGCGCCGGTCGTCACGGTCAGGATCTGCTCGAACCTGGCGAAGATCATCACGGCGTGTGCGGCAGCCACCGCGGCGGCCGCGGCCGCACCGGGAGCACCGACCAGTGTCGAGGACAGCACCGCGGCCGCGGCCATTTCGGCCAGCCACATGATCGTCCAATCGACGATGTCCTGCAGCAGGTCGCCGAGCAGCCGGGCCAGATTGAGCATGGAGTTGCCGATGTTGTTCAGGGTGCGTTCGATCTCCCGAAGTGCCGTGACCTGGAATTCGACGCCGCCCGCGAGGTGGTGGAAGTAGCCTCGGGCCTGGTCGGCGGCGTTGCCGCGCCACGACTCGGACAGCAGGCGCTGCCACTCGGTTTCGAGCGAATCGTGGAAGGCGGCGTTGAATCCGGCCAGGTTCCCCGCGGCGTCCGCGGCCTGTTTCACTCCTGCCCAGTCACCCGCGACGAACTCCGAGGCCAGGCCGAATACGTCGGTGCCGGTGATGCTTTGGATGGCCTGGCCGATGTAGTAGGCCGGGGAGACGTAGTTCCCGCCGAGGAAGAAGGGAATCCAGCCGGGCAGCGGATCGGTGGCCTCGGGAACCTGCAGGGCCGCCGCCGGGCCGGTCACTTCGGCACCCCGACGTAGGTGCGGTCCAGGCGGATCGCCGTGGCCAGATCGGTGGTCCGGTACATCTCGGCACTCTGGGCGAGTTCCGTCGACGCTGTCTCGCTCAGCTCCCGCAGGTGGACGTAGTTGGACTCGAGATTCCGGCGTACTTCCTCGAGCATGCCTTTGACCTGCGCATAGATCCGGCCGTCGTGGTCGCCGAAGGCGAACCAGGTGGCCGCGTAGTCCTTCGCGGAGCCGACCTGGCCCGCCAGATCGCCTAGTGCGGCGGCGAACTCGTCCAGCTGATCGGGTCGCACTCGGAGCTCTTCGGCCATCGGGTCCTCCCGTTGTCGTCGTCCGGTACCGGATCGGCTGCTCCGGAGGACGACGACGTCGGCGGCCGTCCGGGTCCGATACTGGTTCGACGCGACACGACGGCGTTCGGTTCCATCGAATCGGGAGAGATTTTTCCGGCTACTCGGCGCGGATCAGCGTGGCGGCGAGGTGGTGTTGCAGCGGCTCGCCGACCGCGGCCATGCGCACCGTGTAGTCGATCGTGTCGCCCTTGACCTGAAAGGTCCGGCCGAGTGCGGTAACGAGTTTCGCGGTACTGGAACGGCCGATACTGGTCGAGTCGAATTCCAGGTGCAGCGCGCCGTCGTCGACCGTCAGTGCGCCCTCGCATATTTCGGTGATCCCGGTGGGGTGGGCCAAGATCAATTCCACCCGATCCGGGCGCGGGCAGCGCAGATATCCGGTTTCGGCGTGCATCGGGCGGCCGTCGTCGGCCGCGCGGGTGCGCTGCCGGTAGGTGAGGAACGGGCGGCCGAGATGACCGAACCGGACTTCTTCCAGATAATCGAACGGTTGGATGGTCGGGTATTCGCCGTGTCCGTTGCCGCGCCAGGTGCCGAGCAGCGCAGCCAAGGGGGCGATATCGGGATGGGGTGCGATTGGCGGTTGGGATTCGACCACGGCGCACAGCCTAAACCTGTTGGTTCTCGGGGGTTTCACATACCGTCGAATCCAGTCGACAATAAGGTTAGCTTTACCTGAACGGAAAACCGATTCGCTCCGAGAACGGCGGGCGTCGCACTATGCACCGGCGTCCGGTCGACCGGTTGGGGCGGACGCGCGTGGGCTGGTGTCGCCGGCCCGCACGGCTGTTTCCACTTCGGCGAGCGCGGTGTGGATGACCGTGCGGTACGGGTTGTCCGGCAGGTTCGGCAATGTCCTACGGGTGGCAGCGATTTCGCGGCGGGCGGCGGCGAACGAGCCGAGCCTGCGGTAATTGTCCGCGAGATTCAGGTGCAGCGACGGATAGAAGCCGCGGACCTGCAGCGACGGATGGTACTGCTGGGCCCGGCCGTCGGTCAGGCTGTCGGCGGCGTCGAGGGCGCGGATATCCCAGGTGAGCGCCTCGGCCGGGTCGTCGTGCAGGTCGGCCAGGTAGTGCGCGAGTGCGCAGCGGTGCAGTGGATCCCCCTGGGGGCCAAGGGAATCCCAGATCTCCAGCAGTGCGGTGCGAGCGGGGTCGGGCTGTCCGGCCCGGCCGAGTTCCACCGCATGGGTGATGGCGGTCATGGTGGTGTCGGTCGTGGTCATCGGTTCTCCTCGGGTGTGGCGGGATGGGTCGGCATGACAAGGGTGGTGAGATCGCCGTCGATGGCGGAACGGACGACGACCGGCCGGTCGGCGGCGGCGATGTCGATCATGAGATCCGGGCCGAGCGCGCTGTGGATCGCCGGGCGCAGCGTCGCGGTGGTGAAAGTCAAAGCGAGATCGGGGCCGGTGCGCTCGGCGGGCAACCATCGACGTGCGCCGTGGGCGTCCGAAATCGTGAGCCCGGCGCGTTCGGTCGCGAATCGAACGGTGGCCGAGTCGCTTTCGAGGGCGGCGAGCAACGGTTCGCGAGCCGTGACCACGCGCAGCCGCGGGGGCGCGAGCGCGTCCAGCATGGCGCGGTAGTCAGGGAATCGCTCATCGATCACGGGGCAGTACCGCTGTTCGCCGGCGCCGACTAGTCGCAGCCCCTGATCCGTTGGCGCCGCGACGATTTCGTCGAGTTCGCTGAGCCACTCGAGGATCGGGCCGAGTTCGCGCGCGTCGACGACCAGGGACCAGTCCGCGCCCTGGCGCTCCCGCGGTACCACGCTCCTGGTCGAGAGCCGGTATCGATCGGTGGCGGTCAGCGTCAGCGAGGTGGCGTCCACTTCGACCGAAATGCCTGCCAGGACCGGGATCTCGGGATCGACCGCGGTCGCGGAGCGCACCTGCTCGAACGCCGTGGCGAGCAGCGCCGCGGGCACGGTGACCCGGTCGCCGGCCAGCGCCTGTTTGATCGCCACCGCGGCCTGTTCGGCCGCGCGGGCCCGCCGGTGCAGTTCGGCCACGTGCCGATCCAGGAGTTGCTCGGCGCGCCGGGCATCACCGGTCAGGATGTCGGCGATCGACTCGAGCGGCACCTCGATGGCCCGCAGCCTGCGGATCAGCGTCGCGCGCTCCCGCTGGTTCGCGGTGTAGTACCGGTACCCGGTGAGCGGATCGACGCGGGCGGGCACCAAGAGCCCGCAGTCGTCGTAGAAGCGCAGCGCGCTCGCCGTGAGCCCGCTGGCTCGCGCGAGCACGCCGATCGTGATCAATCTGCCGGACTCTGCCACCCGGTCATCATGAAGTCTCAGGTAGGCCGAAGGTCAAACCGCCGGTTCGCCCTCGGCGGGTGGCCAGTGCCGGGACCAGTCCCAGAGCGGGTGCAGCGCGGCGGTGAGTCCGGTTCCGGCGGTGGTCAACTCGTAGGACTTGTCCGCGTTCTTGACGATCAGGCCCGCGGATTGCAGGTGCTGGAGGCGGACGGAGAGCATGCTCGACGAGCAGTTGTCCATGCGCCGGCGCAGTTCGAGAAAGCCGAGGCGGCCCGGTTCCAATTCCCACAGGATGCGCAGCATCCAGCGCTGGCCCAGCAGCTCCATTGCGGCGAGGATCGGCGCGTTCGCCGGATCTCGCCCGCCGTTCGGTGGCGTCGCCCCGTTTGCACTTCTCATTTAGAACTACCATAGTGGTTCTGAATTAGAAGCAATTCGCCGGGCCGCCGGGCCCGCGATCGAGAGGGTGACGGTGGGCGAAGCAGACGGACAGAGGGTCGTTCTGATCACGGGCGCGTCCCGGGGCATCGGTGCGGAAACGGCCCGGATCCTGGCGGCCGGCGGCGATCACGTGATCATCAACTATCGCGAAAAGCTCAAGCGCGCCAAGGTGATCGCCGACGAGATCGTGGCCGCCGGAGGCAGCGCGTCCACGGCGGGCGCGGACATCTCCGACGAGGATTCGGCCCGCGCCTTGATCGAGGGCATCGTCGCGCAGTTCGGCCGGATCGACGTGCTCGTCCTCAACGCCTCGGGCGGTCTCGAGCGCCAGGCCGCGCCCGGCTACGCCATGGCGATCAACCGGGACGCGCAGACCCGGCTCGTGCGATTCGCCTTGCCGCACATGCCCTCCGGCGCCAGGATCGTTTTCGTCACGAGCCATCAGGCGCACTTCCACGGACGTAAGCCGGTGCCCGCCGACTACGAGCCCATCGCCGCGAGCAAGCGCGCGGGTGAGGACGCGCTGCGGGCGATGATTCCCGCGCTCGCCGCGCGAAACATCCCGCTGCACATCGTTTCCGGCGACATGATCGACGGCACGATCATCGTGCAGCTGCTGGAACGCCGGAATCCGGACGCGGTTTCGGCCCGGCGCGAGCAGGCCCCGCTGCCCACCGTTTCCGAATTCGCCACGGCCGTAGCCGAAGCCACCACCTCGACCGCCGAGTCCGGTCACACCAGCTACGTCGGCGGCCCCGACTACCTCGCCGACGCCGGCTGACCGGGCTACCGCTTAATCGGTGGAGATCGGCGCGGTCACCCCGCAGGATGTCGGCATGACCGGCATCGAGGAGGACACCGCCTTCCGGATCGACTGGGAGCAACTGCCGCACGAGGTCCGCGCGGGTATCGAGGAACGGCTCGGCGGCACGGTGCTGCGCGCCGTCTGCCAGCGCGGCGGATTCAGTCACGGGCTCGCGGCCCGGGTGCGGTTGGCACACGGCGCACGGGTCTTCGTGAAGGCGATCGACGTCGCGGACGAGCTCGCGACCGCGTACCGCTCGGAGGCGCGGACCGCGCTGTGCCTGCCGGAGCGGGTGCCGACGCCGCGATGCCGGTTCGGCGAAGAGATCGCCGGCTGGTTCGTCACGGCGTTCGACGAGGTCGAGGGCGTGCATCCGCGGTTGGCCGACCCGGGGGAGGCCGCCGATGTGCTGCGCACCATCGGGGGCATGGCGCAGGTGCTGACGCCCAACCCGGTGCCGCACGCGCCGACCATCGCGGACGCGCTGGGCTCGGCGTTCGTCGGGTGGCGCACCTTTGCCGAGCAAGGCCCGCCCGCCGACCTGGACGACTGGTCGCTGCGGCACCTGGACCAGCTCGCCGAACTCGAAAAGCACTGGCTCGCAGCCGCTTCCGGGGAAACGCTGCTGCACACCGATCTGAGTCCGAGCAATATGCTCCGGCGGGCGGACGCGGCGGTGCTCGTGGTCGACTGGGCGTGGGCCTGCCGCGGCGCGGCTTGGGTCGACCTGGCCCTGCTGGCTCCGTCGTTCGCCGCCGCCGGGGTCGATCCCGACTCGATCCTCGCGACCCATCCGGTCACCGCCGACGTCGATCCGGGGGCCATCGATGCGGTGGTCTGTGCGATGGGTGGATACTGGGCCACCAACTCACGCAAGCCCGCGATACCGAGTTCGCCGAAGCTGCGCACGCATCAACGGCGCTTCGCCGGACTTGCCCGGGATTGGCTGCAACGGCGCGTCGGTTGGGCATAGCCCCAGGAAATTACTTCCGAGTGGCAGATTAAGGTGTGGTCACTCAGAGTTAGCCGAAGCTCGATGCGCGTGTTGGCCGACTGGTGGGGAGCTGGGCGAATGCTGCGTGTCGGACCGACGGAAGTGGGTGAAAACGACGTGGAGGGGGGCACTCTCGTTCACGCTATCGATGTGTGTCAGGCGCCGCTGACGTGAACCGTTCGGGTAACGACCGGGTCATCCCCGGCAAGTACCTGCTGCTGGCGGCGCTGCGGGGGTTTCCGCACGCGGACCACCCGATGCTGGAGGCCGCCGGTGAGCTGGCGCAGCTGCATCTGGCGCGGGAACGCACCCCGGCCGCCGAGTCGATCAAGATCGAGCGGCGGCGGATCCAGCTGGTACGCACCATCGATCGCTGGGTCACCCTGGCCACGCCCGTCCCGGAACTCGCCGCGGTCGAACATCCCGAAACGGTCGGCAGGCTGGTGGATCGACTCGCGGAGATGACCGCGCAGGCGACCACCGCGCTGACCTATGCCCCGGAAGCCGTCTTCTACGACGCGTGGGTGCGCATCGAAGCGCTGGCCGCCGGCTACCAGCAGCTGGTCGAGGACCTGCGCCACGGCATCCGCCGCTTACCGGACGATCCCTACGACGACCGGTGACTACCGGCCGCGGCCGAACAGCCGGAACGAGCGGGCCCGCCGCCGCGGCAGCGTCGCGTAGACCATCGTCATATCGGCGAACACCTCCGCCTCCCGCTCGCGGTCCTCGCCGAATTCGCTGCGGCCCAGCACATGTTTGATCGATCGCGGCGACATCGCCGGCAGCAACACCGCCAGCGAGGGCGGCAGTGGATCGGTGTCCGCCGACTCCTGCTCGCCGTGGCCGAGCAGCATGTGCCCCACCTCGTGCAGGACGATGTGGTCGGCGTTGCGTCCGGTCGCTTCGCTGTCGCGGACGATGATGTCGTCGTGCGTGCGCGCGACCCACAGACCCCCGGCGCCGCAACCGATCTCGTGCAGCAACGCCTTCGGCGCGGTGTGCAGGGTGATGGAGCGTCCCCGGTGCGCGGCGACGGCGGCGAGGTACGCGGACAGATCCCACGGGTTGGGGAGGGGCACGGTTCGGGTGGCATCACCGAAACGAGCGTCCATGCTGGTCATCTCGGCACACATTACCCACCGGTTCGCTTCGCGTCACCCGCTGATCCGGCCCGGCGGATCGACCACTACGTGGACGGTTCCGCGGCGGATGGTTCGGCGTGCAGATATTTGATCGCGAAGTGGTTCACACCCCACAGCACGACGCCGATACCGAGCAGGATGCCGGCGATCACGTACTGCTGCGGATTGCGATCGGTGAACGGGGTCACCAGGAAGCCGCACGTCAGCGCGCCGAGGACGGGCAGCGCGGTCGGCGTCCGGAAATGCTCGTGCGAGACCGGATCTCGCCGCAGCACCAGAACGGCGACATTCACCACGGTGAACACCGCGAGCAGCAGCAGCGCCGTGGTTCCGCCGAGTTCGGGCACCTCGCCGACGAACGCGATCAGGCCGAGCGCGAGCAGCGTGGTGAACAGGATTGCCACGAACGGCGTGCGCCGGCCCGAATGGACGCGGCCGAGCTGCCGGGGCAGCACGCCCTGCCGAGCCATGCCGTAGAGCAGGCGGCTGGCCATCAGCATGTTGATCAGCGCGGTGTTGGCCACAGCGATCATGCTGATGTAGGCGAAGACATGAGTCGGGAACGCCGGTGCGCCGACCTTCACCACCTGCAACAGCGGGGTGTCGCCCTGGCCGAGCTGGGCGATCGGCACCAGGGCCACCGCGGTAATGGACACCAGCACATAGATGAGGGCGGTGATGGCGAGACCGGCCAGCAGCACCTTCGGGAAGATCCGGCTGGGCTGCTTGCACTCCTCGGCCATGTTGACCGAGTCCTCGAAACCGACCATGGCGTAGAACGCCAGGGTGGTGGCCGCGATGACGCCGCCGACGGCGGTCCGGTCGCCGGTCTCGAACTCGGTGATCCGGCTGAAATCGCCGTCCCCGACGCCGAGCGCCCAGCAGCCGATTCCGATGACGAGCAGCAGGCCGGTCAGCTCGATGCAGGTGAGCACCACGTTCAGCTTCACGCCCTCGCTGACGCCGCGCAGGTTGATCGCGGCGACGACGAGCATGAAGCCGAGCGCGATCAGCGTGATCGCCGCGCCCGGGCCGAGGTCGAGATCGAAGGCCGCGGAGAAGTTGGCGCCGAAGGCCCGGGAGGCCGTCGCCGCCGAGGTGATACCGGAGCACATCACCGCGAACGCCACCATGAAGGTGAAGAACTGGATGCCGAAAGCCTTGTGCGTATAGAGGGCCGCACCTGCCGCATGCGGATATTTGGTGACCAGTTCCAGATAGCTCATCGCCGTGACCAGGGCGACCAGGAACGAGACCACGAACGGCACCCAGACCGCGCCGCCCACCTCGTTCGCGACTTTGCCGGTGAGCGCGTAGATCGACGAACCGAGAATGTCGCCCACCACGAACAGCAGCAGCAAGCCCGGACCCATCACCCGTTTCAGCTCCGGTTCGGCTGCCCGCTCGGCGGTTGTGTCGGCCATGGTTCCCCTCCCGATCTCTGTGACAGATGGATGAAGTACCCAGAACCCGTTGAAAGTAGTCCACGGGGTGAACCGGATCGCGCGCTGTCTCGGTATCCCATAGACAACCGGCCGCGACATGCGGACCGGGGGCGGGTTCCCCGGGAACCGGCGCGGTTTTCCGCAGGATGAGAGGGTGCGGTCGCAGGATGAGAGCGTGCGGATGAGCCTGCCCACGGTGGCGTCGCGGCCGCGGTTCGGCGCGGTGGCGCAGTGGTGGGTGCTGACCTGCCGACTGGTGCGGCCGTCGTGGCGCAATGGCGAGCTGGTCACCGCGGTCGTCGCGCCTACGGTGTTCACCCTCGGGTTCTATGTGCCGCTGAACCTGGTGATGAGCGGATACGGACACGGGCTGAGCAGTTACGCGCAGTTCCTGCTGCCGATGATCGTGATGCAGGCGTTGGCGTTCTGCGCGACCTCGGCCGCGTTCCGGGCCGCGTCCGACGCTCGAGACGGGCTCACCGTGCGGTTCGGGTCGCTGCCGATGCCGGCCGCGGTGCCGTTGGCCGCACGGACCACCGCGGCGCTGTATCGTGCCGTCGTCTCATTGGCCGTTGCTCTCGTCTGCGGCTGGGTGATCGGCGTGCGCTTCTACGGAAGTCTGCTGGAGACAGCAGGTTTCGTCGTTTTCGCGTTGCTGGTGGCGTTGGCGCTGACCCTCGGCGCCGACCTGATCGGCAGTATCGTCGCCAAGCCCGAGGCGATCTCGCAGGCGCTGATCTTCCCGCAACTCGTGCTCGGCCTGGTGTCGACGGGTTTGGCACCGGCTCACCAATTCCCCTCCTGGCTGCAAGGATTCGCGCGCAATCAACCCGTGTCCCAGTTCGTCTATGCGATGCGCGCGCTGGCCGGTGATCCGAGCGGCAACGCCGGTGTCGTGAGCTGGCCGGTGCTCGGGCCCGGATTGGCTTGGGCGGTTGGCCTCCTCCTGGTGTTCGGTGGGCTCGGCGCGATGGTCGCCATGCGGAGGTCGGGATGACCGGAACTCGCGTCGCCGCGGACTTGCCGGTGGTGCACGGCCGGACCGAGACCTGGCGACTGCTAATGCCGCAGACCGTCATCCAAACGCGGCGGCTGCTGCTGCGCTGGGGGCGTGATCCGTTGACGACGGTGCAGTCGCTGGTGTTCCCGGCGCTGCTGTTGATTGTGCTGAATACCGTGCTCGGCAAGCAGATCTCGGTCTTCGCCGGTGCCAGTGCGTTGTACGGTTCGGTGCCGATGGTGGCCCTGGTCGGGGTGATGTCCGGTTCGCTGGCCGGTGCGATCACGCTCGGCCGGGAGCGCGACCAGGGACTGCTGGCCCGGCTGTGGGTGCTGCCGGTGCACCGGGCGTCCGGTCTGGCGTCCCGGATCCTCGCCGAAGCGGTGCGAATCCTGTTGTGCACCACGGTGCTGTTCGCCGTAGGGATACTGCTCGGGTTTCGCTTCGAACAGGGCGTCCTGGCCGGGCTCGCGCTGTTCGGCGTGCCGCTGCTGTACGGGCTGGGCTTCGCGACGCTCGTCACCGCCGTCGCCGTGTTCACCGCGAAAGCAGCTCTGGTGGAGGCGGTTTCGCTCGGGTCATCGCTGATGATGTTCTTCAGCACCGGTTTCGCGCCGCTGAGCGCGTATCCGCGCTGGGCGCAGCCGATCGTCGCGCATCAGCCGATGACCCATGCGATCGACGCGATGCGCGGGTTGTCCCTCGGTGGCGCGGTCCGGGGGCCGCTGCTCGCCACGGTGGCGTGGTCGGTGGGGGCGATCGTGTTGTTCGCGGTGCCCGCCGTAGTCGGCTACCGTCGGGCCAGCCGCGGCTAGTGGTTCGAGGAGTTAGCCCATCTTGCCCGCGGCGTCGATGATCATCGCCGCGGAATCGCGTGGGCTCAGGGCCATGGCACGCAGCTGGTCGAAGATCACGCCGAAGCGCCGGATCTCGGGATGGCCCTCGATCAGCTCGTCGCCCGCGATGCCCTCCACGTAGACCAGTTCCGGATCGGCCGGGTCGTGGAAGTCGAGCAGCGTGAACGAGCCCGCCATCCCGGGGTGGGCGCCCGCGTCGAACGGCAGGATCTGCAGAATCACGTTCTTGCGCTTGGTTTCCTGGAGTAGCCGGTCCAGCTGGCCGCGCATCACCGCGGGCCCGCCGACGGTGCGCCGGATCGCCGCCTCGTCCATCACCACCCACAGCTCCAGCGGTTCGTCTTTGGTGAGGTTGGCCGCGCGGTCCATCCTGGCGCGGGCCCGGTCCTCCATCACCGACGCCTCTACCTTCGGCATCGAGGTGTCGATCACCGCGGTCGCGTACTCCATGGTCTGCAGCAGTCCAGGAATGGTGGAGGTCTGGTAGTGCCGCGCGGACAGCGCCTCGGCCTCGAAATTGATGTAGGCCGCGTAGACCTCGGAGACGCTGCCCTCGTAAGCCCGTGACATACCGGGCTTGAGCGCGTCCGACAGTAGTTCGCTGGCGTCCTCGCGCTGCTCCTCGCTCACGCCGTACAGATCGAGCATCGCCTGCAGGGTGCGTCGTTGCGGCCGCGCCTGCGCGGTCTCGATGCGATACAGCGTGGTGACGTTGATGCCGGTCTTCGCGCTGACCTCTTCCTTGCTGAGCCCGGCGTGTTCGCGCATCTCGTGCAGCATCGCGGCCAACCTGCGCAATCGCACGGTCAGGACGGTGCGCTTGCCTGCCATGACAACATCCCTCCGATGTGCGCCAGCGAAAATCAGAGCGTACCCCGTTCCATGCTGCGCGGAATCGAGGTTTGCGGGCACACATGACATTTCATGCCCGCCGCAGGCACCCCAATCTTCACCGCACGGAAACCTGCGGAAACCTGGTGTTCGGCTCGGGGCAGTAGGTTCTGCGCCTATGACTGGGGTGGCATCGATAGCGAAGCGTGTCGGGTTCACCGTTGCCGCGCTGGTGGCGGGCCTGACCTTGGTACTCGGGTTGTCGACGGGTGCGCAACAAGCGGCACGGCCGGTGCCGGCCGATACGATCACGCTGGTCGGCGCCAGCGTGCCGCAGCGAGCCTGGGACACGCTCGCGCGCATCGACGCGGGCACCTGGCCGCCGAACGACGGCTCCGGCACCAAGGGCGGTGGGACCTGGCAGAACCGCGACGGCACCCTACCCCGCACCGATGCGGCAGGCAGGACGATCGCGTACCGCGAGTGGGACGTCAATATCAAACAGCCGGGCCACAACCGCGATGCCGAGCGCATAGTCACCGGCAGCGACCACTCCGCCTGGTACACCGGCGACCACTACGCGACCTTCACCAAAATGCGCTGAACGCCGGTTCCCCGCACCGATTCCCCAACGGGCTCGAAAGCTTCGGCTTCCGAGCCCGTTTTGTGTCCATTCAGAGACGGACCGGTTGGTAGCTCGTGATTGCGCGATCGTAGCCAGGCCGATCGGTCTATTAGGTGAAATTGCTGGTCCCGGTGCTGCCACTGCGGGTTCTAAGTTGTTGGGGCAGTGCGGGGATGGGCGGTGAAACGGCGGTAGGACACAGTTGGTGCAGCAATGCGGACGCACTCTTGCGTTCTTGCATCTGTAAGAGCATGATCCAGCTAGCCTAGTTGTGAACAACCGATCCGATGACCGGGATAACCGAATCGAGAGCCAATTATGTTGGTACAAAGCGCGTTGGTGTCGGGTGAAGTCGGGGTGGAGGCATGAGTGCGCCAACGGTGGGGGTACTGCCGACTGCTCCGCAATTGTTGTGTGCCTTTCAGGGGCGCCGTTTCCAGGACCGGGAAATGCTCCGTTCGGCGCATGCGCTCGCCGAGCTGCATGCCCGGCGGCGACAGGTCGGAGACTCCGCCCTGATCATTGAAATCGACTGCCGCAGAAGCGAACTGGTCGACGATATCAATGATTGGATCGGCAAGGAGATACCCCAGCATCGCAATGGCGCGTCGCTGCACACCGAAAGTCTCGGCGCGGTGGTGGACCGAATGGCCCGCAGTTGGGTGGACGCCAATCAAGCGATCGACGCCGAGGGCGCGCGCAGCGACAATACCCATAAACATTGGTACCACTTGGCCGAACTCGTTGACGGGTACACTGATTTGGTAACCGACGTGGCCGGTGGCCGCCGTCGATTGCCTTCGTGAAAGTGACGCTCGGACCCGACGGCGTCACGGCCTCATAGGCGACGTGCCGGGCGCAATCATCCGACCAGTGATTTCGCCCGGGCATTCACGTTGTCGCACAGTGACGGCGGGCGCAACGGGGCGCCTCGCCCGGCGTGCCGCGTGGTCGACTGGCGCGGCACGCCCGCTGAAAACCCCTCTTCCGCAATCACTCCGCAACGGTGAAGACCTCGTGTGCCGCGAACCGCACATCCTCCTGCTCGTGCGTCCGCATTCGGGCGAGTAGTTCGGTCCAGTCCGCGCTCCACCCGAAGTGCTTGCCGCACTGCGAGATCAACGTCAGCGCACACAGGGCCGCGGCCGTGGAGTCGGCGGCCACTGTCCGTACCACCGCTGCCATAGTGTCCGCGTCAACGACATTCGGAGTGGCCGCCAGCCGGGACCGCAGCCGTTGTGCCGGGTAGGTCAGCAGTGCGCCGTGCGCGTGCGCACATGCCTGCCGGATGGCCAGCACTCCGGCATCCGCTTCGGCCCACTGGATCCGGGTGAGCCGCAGATCGATGGCCGCACGGTGCCAGCCGGGTTCGTGCGCGAGCCGTGCGGCGACCGTCGCGGCGATCGTACGCGCCTGCTCGGAGCTTTCGGCAGCGACGGCCAGCGCGTCGAGCAAGGTCGAGAGTCGCTGGCGGGCAGGCAGATCACGATCGACCAGCACGAGGTCCGCCGAGGCGAGCAGCCGATCGACGGCCGCCGGGACGCGTGCGTGGAAACCGCCGTGCACGAGCACGGGCACCACCTGCCGCCACAACCCGACCTCGCCGAGGTCGGTCAGCCTGCGCACCAAGAGGTCGCCGGTTTCGGCGGGCGCCCAGCGGTGCCAGGTACCCAGCACCCGCAACGCCGTGCCGGCGAGCGCGGTATCCGGGTCGGCGGCCACCGTGTGGACGAGTTCGGCCATGCGATGCCGCTGCGCGACCGGAAGCTCGCCAGGGGCGAGTGTCAGCACCTCGCTCGCCACCTCGGGCAGGCGGACGGCCGCGTCGAGGATCTGCCAGGCCTCGTCGTGCCGCAGCAGCCAACGGCAGCCGAAGACGATGGCACGCCGCACATCTCGGTGCTGGTCCGGGCGATCCCAGAGCGCTCGAAGCGTGGCCATTGCTTCCGGCGCGTGCAACGCCGCCAGCAGGCGCACCCCCTCTTTCACGGAGGTGATCTTGGGGGCGTCCAGCAGCGGTCGCAATGCGCCCGCGAGCTGGTCGGGGGCGATGCTCCTGGCGCGGGAAGCCATGCCGCTCACCGCGACCCGGGCGCGGTCGCCGGACACGTAGCGGCCGAGTACGTCGACGGCGGCCGCCGCCTCTTCGCTGCGGCCGAGGGCGGTGAGCGCGGCCTCGGCCACCGTGAGTTCCGGGTCTTCCGAATAGCCGCGCAGGCGGGCGACGCTCTCGGGCAGGCGGCCCAGACGCTGTATCGCCCAGGCTTTCTCCCACGGTGCGGTCTGCTTCGACCGCACCAGCGCGGTGAGCGCTCGGGCATACAGCTCGACCTGTCGCGGCGTCCATCCGCCGAATCCGGTCGAGAAGTCCGGCACCATCCGCACTTTGGGCGAACTGAAGCGACCCGGGTTCGCTCCGGCGAGGACCAGGCCGAGCAGATCGGTGCGGCGCGTCGCGATCAACTGCCGCACCCGGGGCAGCGCGATGAGGGACCGGTCTCGATGCAGCAGAACGGCCAGGTGCTCGTCGCGGGTGGCCGGGTTCGCCAGCACCAGATCGACGGCGGTTCGGATGACGTGGTCGTCGCGCGCTCCGCAGGCGCGTAAGAGCAACTGCTGCAACGCCGGGACCTGCCAGGCGCGCCGGTCGAGGCCCTGGGCGAGGCGCAGCGTCAGATCCCACTCGTCGCGGGCGGCGGCGCTGTCGAGCCGGGGGCGCAGGGTGTCGAACAGGCGGTGCTCCGCGCCGTGCGGCAGGTCCCGGTGCAGCTGCCATAGCGGCACCGAACTCTCTTGCGCAGCAAGGATTTCAATGATGCGCAAGGCCGCATCCGTGAAGGCGGCTTCACCAGTGCGGGCCCCGTGCACCAGCAGCGTACGGGCGATCCGGCCGACTGCGTCGATGGTCGCGGACGACCGGTCCCGCGCCTGCACGGCATCGAAGGTCAGCATTTCCAGTGCGGGCAGGTGGGCGCTGCGCAGCAGTGTGGGCGGGATCCGGCCGATCGCCTGTAACGCGCTGCGCCGCACCGGGTCCTGTTCGTTGCGCAGCCGGCGCAGCAGGTCGAGCAGCGCGCCGACCGCTTCGGGATCGCGGCTGCCGATCGCGGCGGTCACCAGCAGCGGATAGGCCTGCGCGCGCTCCTCGGCCGCCGGTCGGCGAATGCTCTCGCGTAGTGCGGGTTCGGCCTCGTCCCACGGCAGGCGGGCGATCAAGCGCTCGCGGACGGCTCGAACCTCGGTGCCGCCGTGCTTGGCGAGCAGCAGCCGGGCGAGTCCCGTCCGCTCGTCTCGGGGCACCTGGTCCAGCGCGTCGAGATCGACCCGCGCGGGATCGGTGCCGGGCGGGATGAACACCTGGATCACCGCGGCCCGCCGCGCCGGTGCCAGCGTGCGCAGGAAAGCCCGGCGCTGATGGTCGGGGTAGGCGGTGCACAAGGCGATCAGCCGGTCGTCCGGTAGTTCGCGTAACGCGGTGAACAGTGCCCGTCCGGCCAGGCCGGTGCCGCGCCCACTCGGATGCAGGATCAAGGCGGCGACCGTGTCCACGTCGTGCCTGGCCAGTGCGCCGACGGTGCCGCCGAGTCCGGAGAGCGGCACATACCGGACCGCGCGGGCGGCGAGGGCGATCAGCCGGTCCGGGTGGCGCAGTGCGCAGGTGTCGGCGCCCGCGGCGATCCACGGCCACAGGTGTGGCCACTCCGCTTCACCGGCCAGCGCGGCGAGGCCCTCCAAATGGCCGAGCACGAGATCGGAGTGATTGCGGTGCAGCGTGCGCCAATTCGGCGTGGCGTAGTCGAGTCGTGGCAGGTGCTCGGCGACCACCGCCGGGGAGCAGTACGGCAGGAGGTGCGCCGCCTCCGCATCGCCGAAATGCGTTCTGATCTCGGGCAGTAACGCATCGGCCAGTTCCGGGCCTGCCGAACGACGCCCGATCGCGCGATACAGCGTGCGCCGGACGCGTTGCGGCAACCGCGGTACGCGCGCGACCAGTTCCGCCGGGGCGACGGCGATGCGCACCAGCCCGGCGAGCGCGCGGCACCCGAATTCCGCTTCCGCGGAATCGAGTTGAGCGAGCAGGTGGGCGCGGTCGGCGGCGATCGTGGCCAGTTGGATGGCGATGACGCGCTCGTAGTGGCCACGCGCCCCGAGGTCGTCGAGCAGCGCGCCGAGTTCGGGTGTCCCGGTCAGGCGCAGAGCCGTGCCGGCGACCGCGCGCCTGCGCTGCGGCGCGGCCAGCGGTTCGAGGTCCTTCAGGAGTTTTGTCGCCGGTGCTGCCATGGTTCGACGGCCCGCCTTTCGGATACCGCTGGGTGGGAGCTGACGAGGTGCGCGGGGAATCAGACCGCGGGCGCGTGCCGCGCCGCTCTGCGCTCCCGGCGGCGCCGCAGATAGCGGCGGATGCGGGTGGCGAGGAAGGCCACCAGGACCACACCGAGCACGAGCAGCACGCCCGCGATGATGGCCGCCGGGATCGGATGGAAGATCGCCAGCGTCACGATCCCGGCGACCGCGGTGTCCTCCGCCGTGCTCGCCACGACATTGCTGACCGGCTCCGGCGAAGTGTTGATCGCCATCCGCGTGCCCGCCTTGACCAGATGACTGGCCAGCGCGCTGAAGCCACCGACCGCGCCGGCCGCCAGCTCCGGCAGCGAACCGTCCTGTCCCGCAATCAAAGCCGCCACCACCGCGCCCGAGAGCGGCCGCACCACGGTGTGCAACGCGTCCCAGAACGAGTCCAGGTATGGGATCTTGTCCGCCACCGCTTCGATCAGGAACAGCACCGCGGCGGCGATCAGCACATCGGTCCGCTGCAGCGCCGCGGGCACCGAATCGGCGAGGCCGGTGCGCCCGAAGAGACCGAGCAGCAGGACGACGGCGTACGCGTTCACCCCGCTCGCCCAGCCCGCGGTGAAGATCAACGGAAAAGCGGTCACCTCGCCATATTAGGTCGGCCGGCGCGCACCGGCCGGGACCAACGCGGGCTGGGTCAGCGCAGGGTGGCGCGGCTGCGGATCCGTCCGAGCAGGATCAGCGCCACCAGGGTGGTCAGCACGAGCAGGGTGGTGCTCGCCGCGGCGTCGAAGACCTCGCCGCGATCGGTCTGCGCGAAGATGCTGACCGGCAGCGTCTTCCAGGTGGCCGGATACACCATGATGGTGGCGCCGAGCTCGCCCATCGACAGTGCGACGGCCAGACCCGCGGCCGCGCCGAGGGCGGGCAGCAGCAAGGGCAACGTCACCTGGAACAGGACCCTGGCCGGTCCCGCGCCCAGCGATTCGGCGGCTTGCCGGTAGCCGGGGTCGATCCGGTCCAGCGCGGCCGACACGGCACTGAACGCGTACGCCAGCACCAGCACCGAATGCGCCAGGATGACAATCCATTTCGTGCCGCCGAGCAGGACGGGCCGCTTGTTGAACGCGATCAGCACGCCGAGGCCGATGGCGACCGACGGGACCGCGACCGGCAGGTGGAATACGGCATCGGTGCAGCGCCGCCACCAGCCGGGCGCCTCGCGCGCCGCCAGCGCCGCCCACGTGCCGAGCACCAGCGAGACGGCGCCGGCCAGCAGCGCCGTCTGCAAACTCACCGAGAGACTGGCCGCCTGCTCGCCGGACAGCGCCCGCCCGAAGTTGGCGAAGCCGAGATCCGACGGCAGCGGGCCGGTCCAGCTGCCCGCCAGCGCGGCCGCCGCCACCGTCGCGATCGGGGCGAGGAACACCACGAGCACGACGAGCGCGAACGCCGCGAGCACGACGGCTCTGCCCTTTTTCGTCCACACCAGCATGATTCAGTCCTTCTTCGCGGCGGCACCGGTGAACCGGGCGAACACGAGCCGGTAGCCGATGTAGAGCGTGAGCGACAACAGCACCTGCACCGAGGCGAGGACCGCGGCGCCGGGCAGGTCGAACGTGACGATGCCGCGGGTGTAGATCAGCGCGGGCAGCGTCAGCACGCCCTTCGCGCCGGTGAACAGCACGATGCCGAACTCGTTGAGCGTCAACAGCAGAACCAGGCTGCCGCCTGCCGCCAGCGCGGGCCAGGCCTCCGGGAGCACCACCTGACGCAGGACGCGCCACGGCGAAGCGCCCAGGCTCGCCGCGACATCGAGTTGTTCCCGCGGCAACTGCGCGAACGCGGCCAGCAGCGGCCGCACCACGAACGGCGTGAAAAACGTGATCTCGGCGAGGATTACGCCGAGCGGGGTGGTGAGGAAATCCAGTGCCGGCTCGGTACCGCCGGTCAGCTCGGCGATCAGCGCGTTCACCGCGCCCGCGGTACCGTAGAGGAACGTGAACGCCAGCGTGATCAGGAACGACGGCAGCGTCAGCACCGTATCGATGAGCCGGCCCACCACCTGTGCACCGGGGAACGGCACGAAGGCGAGCACGATGGCCAGGAAGGTGCCGAGCACCAGGCACCCGGCGGTGGACAGGGCCGCGATGGACACCGTGCGCCACAACGCGTTCCGGAACGATTCGGAGCCGAGCACGTCCGACCACACCGCGGTGCCCCGGCCGGACGGCGTCACGGTCGATTCGGCGAGCACCCGGACGATCGGGTACACCGCGATGCCCAGCACCACCAGCAGCGGCGGCAGGCTCCACAGCACCGGTTTCCAGTTACCTTGCCGCGCAGGGCGTTGCGGGCTCGGCTCGGCGATCGGCTCGAGCAGGACCGGCGTGCTCACCCGCTCGCCCCGACCGTACGGGGGATGAGGACACCGGCAGGGTCAGGGAAGCGGACCCCGACGACCGCGCCGACCGCCGTCTCTACGTGGCCGGGAACATCGGCGGTGACCTCGTCGGCCAGCCCGTCGATGCTGAGCTGCAAGCGGGTCGAGGCACCACGCCACACCGCGGTGGTCACCGTGCCACGCAGCGCGTCTCGGTCGGCGGTGGCGCCGATCCGGATGGTGTGCGGGCGCACACACAGCAGCGCGGGCGAGTCCGGGGCCCAATTCTCTTGACCGACAACCGGTGTGGGCGCTTCCGCCCGCAGCGTCCGGGTACCGACGGTGACCAGGGCCGCGCCGCCGGACACCCGGTTCACGGTGCAGGACAGCAGGTTCGCCCCACCGAGGAAGGCGGCGGTGAAATCGGAAGGCGGGCGACGCCAGAGGTTTTCGGCGGTGTCGATGTCGACCAGGCGGGCATCGCGCATGACGGCGATGCGATCGGCCAAGGCGAGCGCCTCGGTCTGGTCGTGGGTCACATACAGCATGGCCGTGTCCGGCAGCGCGGCCCGCAACTGCTGTAATTCGCCGAGCATGGATTGGCGCAGCTGGGCGTCGAGCGCGGCGAGCGGTTCGTCGAGCAGCAACACCTTGGGCCGGATGGCCAGCGCCCTGGCGATCGCCACCCGCTGCTGCTGCCCGCCGGACAGTTCGCGGGGCAGTCGCTTCGCGTAGGCCCCCATGCCGACCATGTCCAGCGCCTCGGTCACCCGCGCGCCGATCTCCTTGCGCGGCACGCGCTGTGCCTTCAGCCCGAAGGCCACATTGCCGTGCACGGTCATATGCGGGAACAGCGCGTACGACTGCACGACGACGCCGATCCCGCGCTTGGCCGGGGAGAGTTCGGTGACGTCGCGACCGGCCAGCCGGACCGCGCCCGAGCTCGGCCGGACGAATCCGGCCAGGGCTTTGAGCGCCGTCGACTTACCGGAACCGCTCGGTCCCAGCAGGGCGACGGTTTCCCCCGCGGCGACACGCAGGGTGAAATCGGCCAGCGCGACCGTGGTCTTGCGGCCGCTGCGATAGCTGACGCCGACCCGATCGAACACGATCGCCGGCTCGGCGACGTCCCGCGTCCCGGTCGGGGCAGAGGTAGATGACTTGGTCCGCGCGTCACCGGTGGACATGATCGACTCCCTTGTGCGCTAACGCGTTTCAGCTACCGGTGGCCTTCTGGTACGCGGCGAGGTCGGCGTCCAGATCCGTCAGCACCTTGTTCCAGTCGACCGGCAGCAGCTCGACGCCCTGCAGCACCGAACTCGGCGAGGGGCCCGAACCGGCGGCCGGGGTCTCGCGCAGTTCGGCCCGCGCGGGTACCGCGAAAGCGTCTGTGCCGAGCGACTTCTGCGCCTGCGCCGAGAGCAGGAACTCCATCAGCTTCTTGGCGTCGGCCTGATGCGGCGCGCCCTTGGCCAGACCCATCACATACGGCACCGCGACGGTCGACTTCTTGCCGTCGGCCGTGGCCGGGAAGAACACGCTGAACTTCGAGCTCTTCTCCTTGATGGTGGTCAGGTTCATCTGTACGTCGCCGTTGGCGATGCTCAGCTCGCCCTTGTCGACCTTGGCCTGCAGCTTGCCGGTGGACGAGGACGGCCCGACATTGTTGGCCTGCAACTTGGCCAGATAGTCGAGTGCGCCCTGCTTGCCGAGCAGCTTCTGCAACAGGATCAGGACCGCGGTGCCGTCACCGGCCTGGCCGGGCGTCGAATACTGCAGCTTGCCTTTGAATTCCGGCTTCAGCAGGTCGTCCCAGGTGAGTGCCTTCGCGTCGACCGCGGGGTTGGCGATGAAGCACAGGTAGTTGTTCGCCAGCGTGACGTACTTGCCCTCGGCGTCCTTGTCCGCGGCCGGGACGGCGCTGGTGTCCACGCCGCTGTCCTGGAGCAGCCCAGCGGCTTTCGCCTTCTGGATGAACGGCGGCAAGGTGACGACGACGTCGGCCTGCGGGTTGGCCTGCTCTTTGTCGACCCGGTTGACGACCTCGCCGGAACCGGCCTCGACCAGATTGACCGCGATACCGGTCTGCTTCTTGAACTCGGCGAACTGGTTCTGGTACCAGCTGCCCACGCCGTCGGCGGAATAGACCGTGACGGTCTTGCCGCTCGCGCTGTCCGTGCCGGTGCCGCCGCAGGCCGCGGTGGCCGCGACGGTGGTGACGGCGGCGACGAGCAGCGCGGCCCGGGACAGGCGGCGTGCGAGGCGGGTCTGCGTGTTGGAAGTACGCACGTGACTACAACTTTCGGTTCGTGAGAGGGTCGGAGTCGAAGGAATGGGGCGTGGCCGGGTTGGTCAGGAGCGTTCGGCCAGGATCAGTTCGGCGAATTCGACGACCGATGCCACCACGTGGGTGGCGCCCGCCGCGCGCAGTTGCGCCTCGTCGTGCGCGCCGGTGAGCGTGCCCGCGACGATCTGTGCGCCCGCGGCCAGGCCGGTGGCGATATCGCTGGTCGTATCGCCCAGTACCGCAACCCGATCCACCGCATCGGCCTGTAGGCGCAGCAGAGCGGTAAGCACCAGGTCGGGGTAGGGGCGTCCGCGTCCGGCGTCGGCGGGCGCCAGCGTCAGGTCGGCGAGGTCCTGCCAGCCGAGCGCGTGCAGCAGGCGGTCCCGGGTCGAGCGGCTGAAACCGGTGGTGAGCGCGACCTTGATGCCGGCGCCGCGCAGCTTGCCGATCGCCGCGGCGGCACCGGGAATCGGGGTGATCTCGACCTCGTCGATGAGCGCCTCGTACGCGGCCTCGAAGGCCAGGTTGGCCTGCTGGGCGCGGTCCTCGTCACCGAGCAGTGCGCGGAACACGGCGATCTTGGACTGGCCCATGGTGTCGAGCACGTAAGTGCGGGCCGCCTCGCGCTCCGGCCCCTCGGCCGCGATGCCCGCCGCCGTGGCAGCGGCCTCGAACGCGCGCAGCACCAGGCCGCCGTCGGCCACGGTGGTGCCCGCCATGTCCAGCACGACCAATTGAATAGTGTTGTCCGACAAGGTAATCCTCACAGATTCAGGAGTTCGGCGGTTTCCTCGCCGAGTGCGGGTCCGAGGGTCATGCCGCGGCCGCCCGGGCCGGTGACGACCCAGGTGTGTGCTCCGGCGGCGGCGCGGGTGACGAGCGCGGTGGGATCGGTGCTCTGGCTGTACACACCCGCCCAGCGCCGAACCACCTGCGGCAGTGCGCGTCCGAGCAGTTCCTCGGTCACCGCGGTGAGATGTTCATAGGGCGCCTCGTCCACGTCGAAGGCGAACGGCTCGTCGTATTCATGGGTGTCGCCGATGGTCAGGCCGCCGTGCAAGCGCTGCACGCAGAGCAACTGCATCTTGTGTTCCGCGGCGGTCGCCGATTGGGACTGCTCGCGATTCAGCGTGTCCACCGCCGCACCCGCGAAACCGGGGTAGTAGCGGAAGCTGTCGCCGTCGGCGATGGCGGTGGTGAGCGGCTCGCCGAGCGGCGCGGTCTGCATCATCTGCAACCGGACCCGGCGCACCGGCAGCACGCCGGCCAGCTCGCGGGCCAGCCCGGTGTGCGCCGCGCCGGGGCAGACCAGCACCAGGTCCGCGTCGAATCGGCGGCCCTGGTCGTCGCGCACGGTCGCGCCCGCGGCGGTGTCGGTGACCGACCTGGCTTCGGTACCCGCGTGGAAGGTGTAGCGGCCGGTGGCCGCGAGGTAGGCGCGGATCGCGGGCAGCGCCTGTCGGGACTCGACTGCGGCGTCGGCCGAACAATGCAGCCCCGCAAGGAATTTGCCGCGCAGCGCAGGGTTGATCGCGCGTACCTCGGCGGGCTCGAGCAACGCGAAACCACGGGCCTCGGCCGACGGGTCCGCGACGGCTTGTTCGGCGACCGCCAGCTCGGCGGGCGTGCGCACCAGCGTGATCGATCCGGCGGGACGGAATCCGACGCCGGGGACCTTGCCGCCCAGTTCCTCCCACAGCTGCCGGGATCGCAGGGTCAGCTCGAGTTCGCCCGCGGCCCGGCCGGAGACCCAGACCAGGCCGAAGTTGCGGACCGTGGCGCCGCGCGCCTCGGTCTCCCGCTCGATCTGCACGACCTCATGACCGCGGCGGACGGCGGCCAGGGCGTGCGCGGTGCCGAGGATCCCACCGCCGATGATGACCAATCGCATGCGACCATGGTGCACATTGGTCTAGACCAACGGGTGTTAGTGGCGCGAACGGCAGGTTAACAATTGGTATAGACCAATTGCGGTACGCTGTGGGACATGGACGCGACGGAGGTGGGCAGGGTCGGTGCCGCGGCGGGCAGTGGGGGCGGGCGCGCGGAGTTCGCGCTGCCGGACCGGCTGCCGAAGTCCTATCGGGTGCGCACCGAGATCGAGGCGATCCTCGGGGAACTGCACGAGGGGGATCCGGTTCCGTCCGAACGGGATCTGGCCGTTCGATTCGAGGTGGCGCGGGAAACGGTGCGGCAAGCACTGCGAGATCTGCTGGTGGAGGGGCGGATTCGCAGGCAAGGCCGGGGCACCGTCGTTTCTCGCCCGAAAATGGTGCAGCCGTTGTCGCTGCGCTCCTACACCGAGGGCGCGATCAGTTACGGCCGCGTGCCCGGCCGACTGCTCGTCAGCTGGGACGACGTGCCCGCCGATGCCGATGTGGCCCGTGATCTCGCTGTGCCCGTGGGTACCTCGGTCATGCACCTGGAGCGGGTGCTGCTCGCCGACGGCGAACGCATCGGGCTGGAGAGCACCTTCCTGCCGCTGCATCGGTTCGCCGACCTGCGCACCAGCTACGACCCCACCACCTCGCTGTACGCGGCGGTGCGCGCCGCGGGCGTCGCCTTCGGCCGCGCCACCGAACGCATCGAAACCGTCCTCGCCTCACCCCGCGAGGCGGCCCTGCTCGAATGCACCACGGCCCTGCCGCTGCTGCTCCTGCACCGCCGCAGCGTCGACACCGCCGGCGCACCCATCGAACGGGTCCGCGGTCTCTACCGCGGCGACCGCATCGCCTTCGAAGCCCATCTCGATGAGTAGCGTCGGTGTTAAACGGGGCGTCGGGTTCGTTCGACGAGCGATATTATAGTCCCACTGTCGAAATATGTTGCGACAGTTGACAAATGGATCTGCGCAGAGGACGATTTAATGTCAATCGGGCGGCAGTGCAGGGGCGAGTTTCAAACTATGCAGCTCGTCGGTAGCTGATCGACGTTGATACTTTGCTTCTTGAATCGAGACGGGGGTCGCGATGATGATGCCGGAGTTTGATGCAGGATCTGATCTGCATACGGGTATGCGTCGCCGTTTACTCCCGGATGAGTGCGGTATGCGGAAGGCGTCGGCAAAACCGGGAAGGTCAGGCGGTGTCGGACGCTGTTGTGGACTGTCGCGACGGAGACGTAGTGGAGGTTCAGTACGTTCGATGATTTGCGTTCGATGATCGCCTTGGTATTGGATGCTTCGGGATCGCGGGTAAGAAGCTCGCTGATGGCCTATATGCGCGACGCCGCAGATTTTACTTAGGTGAAGTATCTTCTCTGGGAGAATAGTCGATGCGCTTCTAGCGAAAGGTTGAGTTATGGACAGCGACAACCCGGCATCGTTCGTCGGAACCGTGGATGATTTTCGTAAGCGTAAGGGTTGGTTCTTCGGATCGTTTGTTGACGAGCCGCTCCTGAACAGCGACCTGGTCGAGGTTGCCTGGCAGCAACTTTCCGACGTGCGTCCGAGTCGTGACCAGGCACACTTTCACGAGAAGACGGTCGAGATCAACATCCTTATCCGAGGGCGGATGCGGCTGACGATCGATGGCGTGGAACACGACCTTCGGCAAGGGCAGTTCTATGTTATCTGGCCACATTCCGTGGTATCCGATATCAGCACCGAATCGGATACCGAGCTAATTGTGGTTCGTGCGCCGAGCATTCCGGCAGACAAGGTCCTCGTAGATGGTGACCAGAGCGGGCGAGAGTAGTGGAAAATGCTCATCACTATCCGGAATTCAGCCACGCGATCCGCTATCCGAGCCGAATTTGAGCAGGACTTGCTGCGGTTGCAGCTCGGTCTTGATGCGCATCGCGCATTCGAAACGGATATTTATGTCACCAACACATGTAATTTGCGTTGCAGCTACTGCTACTTTTACTATGAGGACTATTTTTCGGAGGCGTCACACCACGCCAAGGAGAATGTAGCTACCGAGACACTTCGTCGGTTGGCCGAAAAACTTTCGGGTAAAACCTATTGCCTCGTGATCCTCGGTGGTGAACCGTTCAGTCGCCGGGACTTCGGTGAGTTACTGCACCATATCCGTCACCAAGATATTCCGTCCATACGGGTGAGTACGAATGGGCTCCTGCTCAGGCGGAACAAACAGCTTCTGCCCCTGATCGATACGCTGACGGTGAGTATCGACGCAATGCGGACTCGGCAGTACCCGGGGCAAATGACTCGGCTACTCGGTGATCTGGCTGATCTGCGGCAGGAGTTCGGCGACGATCTGCCAACTATTGTTCCTTCGTGGACAACAGCATCGACGGACAATTTCGATCGCGACGTCGTCCCGATTCTTGATTTCTGTATCGAGAACCGATTCATCATGAAATTTCTTCCCTTGAAACAGGATCAACATTCGGACTGGGCCAAGGAGCGGGAGGTTTCGCTTCGTGCAATCGAATACGCTGGTCCCGAGTTCGTAACCAACGATCGTAAGCACTCGGAGAGGCTCAGTAACGAGTTTACGCAGGCCAATTGTTTGGTAAAGGGCAATCAATTCTACCTGGACTTCGAGGGAAACTTCTTGTATCCGTGCGATGAGTACGCTGATCAAAAGGTCGGATCGCTGCTCGATTCGGAAGTTGAGGATCTGGTCGAACTGGGACGACAGCGGTATGGGGAGTTTCCCACCTCCGGGTCAGTGTGTGCGCACTGTCCGTCCGGATGTCATTCGGACAACTCGTTCATTCTCCGCAACCCGACTCGACAGCTGCAATGGCTCGATGGCGGTACTCGACTGTAAATGCGCGTACTGCTGATCAACCACACTCCACTGGAAGGGTCCGGCAGCGGTACATACACAGCCGGCCTTCGCAGTTCGTTGCGTGCGCGCGGACACGCAGCCGCCGCTCTTGTTCCGAATTCGGCAGACGAGAGTTCCGGCGCAGATTACACGTTCGATGTTCCCTTTGGTGGATTCCCGTCATTCACAGGTCATCCCGCGAGTTCGGTAACCTACGATGCGCTGCAACCTTGCGAGTTGTCGAAGTTGGTTGATACGTGGACTGATGTGATCGGAGACGTTGTCCATGAGTTCGATCCGGATATTGTGCACGTCCAGCATTTTTGGATTCCGTTCGAGGCGACCCGACGGCGAGGGTGCGCGGCAGTTGTGACTTGTCATGGTTCCGAAATTGCCATGTTGCGTCGTCATCGTTTCTTGCACGGTCGTCGATATCTATCCGATATCGAACTCCCACCTATTATATGTGTTTCTAGGTTCGTTCGGGAGCAATTGACGTCGGAGATAGCGGTGCCCGCCGGTAATGGGATACTTCTGCGAAATCCGTACAACGCCACATTATTTTCGCCATCCGACGAATGTGTGCTCGGCCCTGTCCGAGTTGGATTCGTCGGTCGGCTCGTCCCGTACAAGCGAGCAGACTTCTTCCTCAGACTGGCGAGCATTCTTCTGGCCTCGAGATTCGCCGATGAATTCGTAGTAGTCGGTGACGGACCTTGCCTCATGGAATTGCGGGCAATGGCAGACCGTCTCGGACTCTCAGATTTTCTGAAATTTCGCGGAAGTGTGCCGCACGAAGACATGCCGGATATCTACCGCAGTTTGGCTGTTCTGGTTACCTGTGCGGAGACCGAGCCGTTCGGGCTCACTGCTGTCGAGGCGGCCGCCTGCGGCACACCCGTGGTAGTACCGCGCTCCGGTGGTCTCGGGGAGTTGGAACACGACCCGTTCATCCTGGGTTACGAGGCCGGGGATCTCATATCGGCTGAGTTTGCGATTCGGCAAGCTGTGTCGGCTGGTGGCCGACTCAGGTCCGAGGGTCGTCTGGGGCGAGCAGACCACATTCGCAGGAACTTCGGGCCGACTACCTACATCTATTCGCTCGAGGAGATCTATGAGTCCGTAGTGCGGCGCTCGAGCAAGGACAAGGTATGAATTGGTCTACACTGCTCTCGGCTGGTGGTAGTTTCGCGGGCATTGTGGCGGTCCTCTATGTGGCGGTCGTTGGCCAGGTTCCGCTGGTGCAATGGCTGAGGTCGCGGCGGAACGTTCCACCGGCACAACGGATCATCCATAATCTCCCGCAGCCGTTGCATCACGGATTGGTCGACCGCGTGCAGGAACTGCGATGCCTGGTCGAGCAGTTGACCACCGCTTCTGCCCATGCGGTCGTTGCGGTAGTCGGCTTTGGTGGTGTTGGTAAAACCACCCTGGCCCTGGAAGCAGCTCATCAATTGTTCTCACGCGCCGGCCACAGCAGGCCTAATCAGTACGACACGTTCATATGGTGCTCCGCGCAGCAGTATGAACTGTTGCCAAGCGGGATCGTTCAGCGACGTTCCGCGGTGCAATCCATCGCGGATGTCTTTCGTGCGATCGCCATTACTTTGGAACGGCGGGAGATACTCCAGGCACCGCTGGCGGAACGAGAACATCTCGTTCGGACTCTGCTGAGCCAGCGGCGAGTCCTGTTGATCGTCGACAATATAGAGACGATCGAAGCAGACACGATCCTCTCGTTCCTGCGTACTATGCCCAGCCCGACCCGAGCCTTGGTGACCACTAGACCTGAACTCGGCTGGGCTTACGAGATCCGTCTTGCCGAGTTCGGCCCAACCGATACAGCGACACTGGTCGCGCATGAACTAGCGGCGAAGGGGCTGGACTCCTCGGCCGAGCTCGAAGCTCAGGTGTACGACTGCAGCGGCGGGGTCGCGTTGGCCGCGGTATGGAGTGCTGGACAGATCGCGTACGGATTCGACCTGGAAGCGCTACGAGAGGCAGTATCCAATCCGGATGGAGATGTCGTGGAGTACATATTTTCAAACGCGATAGTCAGGATACGGGGTACCGATGGCTATCGGCTCATCATGGCGATTTCGCTGTTCCCCACGGATGTTGCGCGCTCTACCGCATTCCGCGTCGCTGGTCTCGACGACGCGGCAGGTAGCGCTGCCGCGCGTGATTTGTTGAAACTCTCGCTGGTGCGTGTTTCGGACGATCGTTTCAGCATGCTCCCGTTGGCTCACCAGTTCATGGCAGGCGAGGTGTCGACGGATCCTTCGCTGTCCGCCGAGCTGAAGAGTCGTATGACTGATCTTCTTCTCGACTTCGTGGCAACGGGTCTCGGGACAGACTACTGGGCACCGATAACGCGATGGCTGACAAACGTGCAGATAGAGCGTGATATCAAGGCGATCCTCCAGTGTGTCCGATGGGCGGTCGGCGATAGAAGACACGACGTTGTGTTGCGGCTGGGTGGTGTGCTTGTACACCACTTGTGGCGGATCGGGATGATTGATGAGCGGAAGACGGTGTCGGAGTGGTGCATTGCCGCCGCGCATGAGCTCGGGTTGGTCGAATGGGAAACCTGGCTACTGATCGACGGCGTCGGATACATACTGCTGACGCGCCGCGATGACGAGCGCGCGTTGGAACTGCTGACCAGGGGCCATGCCCTCGCCGTATCGAACGGGTTGGCGGACGGCGAAGCTTTGGCGATCGCATACCTTGTGCAACTTGCCATTGGACGTGACGTCGACTCGGACTATTCCTCGGACCTGGGTCGGGCGCAGGCGCTGGCGACCCTGCCGCCGGTACGCGCGCGTGTTCGGGCAGTGCAGGCGTACGTCGCTGTCGCGAAACGAGATTGGCGCGATGCGGCTGAGATGTACCGGGATGTGGTGGATCTGCGCCGTGCGAGCGATGGCTACGATCCACCAACTCAACTGGCACTCTATGGGTTGATGCTGGCGCTGGCGGGACAACTCGACGAAGCGCGGCCGATTCTCGCACGGTCGAGGAACCACCCGCGGCAAACTCTGGAGGGACGCGCTTACTCTGGGTTCGGCTGTGCGCATCTCGCCAGGAATGCAGGGCGTCCGCGACGCGCGTCTCGATTGACGTCGGAAGCGCTCGCTGACCTTCGGGCTATGGGGACGAAAGGTCTGGAACCAGAGTTCGAGGCGTTTCTAGCCAACCTGCGACCTTGGCACCCTCGGAATATCGTGCGGTTTGTTCGTTCTGCCCGCCATTTGAATCGTTGACAACGTGCTTGGGCTGATCAGGTGCGGGCGCCTCTGCGGCGGGTGCGGGCCCAGTTCGCGCAGCGGCGGGTGAGGGCGAGGACGTGGTCGAGGACGGCGGGACTGACGCCCGCGATGCCCATGGCGTAGCGCGTGCCGTCGGTGTAGGCGGCTCGGGCGAGCATGCCGTGTTTGGTGCGAAAAGTGACCAGGCCGTCCAGGATTCGGATGACGCCGTCCATGGCGTAGGCCGCCTTGGTCGACGGGGGACCGTCGGGGCGGTCGAATTCCCGGACGAGCCGGGTCACCAATGATTCAGCGTCCGCGGTGTGCTCGAACATCCGCCGCCACCGGGGGAGTCCGTAGTTCAGCAGATCGTCTTGGAAATACGTCATGCCGACGCCGCCGTGATCGGACGACCAGACGAGCCGGTCGATCAGATACAGCGGCACGTGGACGGCGGCGGGTCCGTAGTACGAGCGGTCGGCCACCACCACATCCGCCATGAACGGCCGCAATCGAGCGGCGTAGAACTCGATCGGATCGACGGTGCGGTAGAGACCGCTCATCAACTGCGGCAGGGTCTCCAACTGATCGGCTGCCGCATGGCAGATCTCGCCGAAAGCCGTGTCGTCCGGGTGCAGTTCGGCCAAACCCGCCAGCTGCGGCGCGATCTCGCTGATCAACAGGGTGCTCACGCGGACGGCATCGAGCACGACGTTTTCCTGCTGCTCGCCGAGGAACATCCGCTGGCGCTTCCCCCGCGGATTCCACGCGCCGTAGTGCAGCACGGTGTCCCGGGGCACCATGCCCGCCGAATGGCCCCATGCGAGCAAGACGCCGGCTGCTTCGGGCACGGCATCGAGCGGCTCGACACCGTGTCTGCGCAAAGAAGACATGAGCATGCCGACGTCCCGCATCGCCGCCAGCCGATCGGCTATTTCCGGTAACTCGACCTCGCGCGCCCGGGACAGCAACTCGCGGAACATGGTCGCGAGCTGGCGTAGATCGGCCGCCGCATTCATTACCGGAAGATTCGCCAGCACCGCGTCGGCGGCGAGCGGATCGCGGCGCGCCACCTGTCGGCAAGACAATTCATCGATGTTTATCGCATAAGGATTGTCCATCCTGGTCAGCGGCCGTGACTGCAGTCTCGAGCTCGGCATCGGTTCCTATCTCGATCCGCGAGCAAAGAACTCGCCGGATCTTGTCCATGCCGTCTCAGTAGTACGGTCCGATGTTTGGGTGCTGTAAGGCAAACAAACGTCCCGCGACTATGTCAATCATTGTTCTGGCAAACGATGGGTAAACGAAATCGTTGCCCCTTAACCAGTTTCACCGAGCCCTTAAGTCAAGGGCTCGGTGCTGGTTCCGGATCAGCGAACCTGGGGTGCCACCTTCTCGCCGAGCAATTCGATGTTGTGCAGGACCTTTTCGTGCGGGAGGGTGCCGACGCTGGTGTGCAGCATGAAGCGGTCCAGGCCGAGGGTGTCGCGGATATCGGCGATCTTTTCGGCGACGTAGTCGGGGGTGCCGACGAACAGTGAGCCTTCCTTCGAGCGCAGGGCCTCGAACTGGGGGCGGGTCATCGCTCCCCAGCCGCGTTCGCGGCCGATCGTGCTCATCGCGAGCGCGTAGGGCTCGTAGAAGTCGGCGACGGCCTGCTCGTCGCTGTCGGCGATATAACCATGCGCGTGCACCGCGACGGGCTGCTTGTCGTGGCCGCCTTCGGCGAGTGCGCGGTGGTACAGGTCGACCAGCGGCTTGAACCGGGCGGGCTGGCCGCCGATGATGGCGATGGCCAACGGCAGGCCGAGCAGGCCGGCGCGGACCACCGACTCCGGGCTACCGCCGACCGCGATCCATACCGGCAGTGGCCGATTGTCGGTGCGCGGGTAGACAATTGCGTCGCGCAGCGGTGCCCGGAACTTGCCGTTCCAGTTCACCGGACCGTCCTCGCGCAGGTGCAGCAGCAGCGCCAGCTTCTCCTCGAAAAGCTCGTCGTAGTCGCTCAGGTCGTAGCCGAACAACGGGAAACTCTCCGTGAAGGACCCGCGCCCGGCCATCAGCTCGGCGCGACCGTTGGACAGCCCGTCCAGGGTCGCGAAATCCTGATACACCCGGACCGGGTCGTCGGAGCTCAGCACCGTCACCGCGCTGGTCAACTGGATCTGCTCGGTGCGCGCCGCGATCGCCGCCAGCACCACCGCGGGTGCGGAGGCGGCGAAATCCTTGCGATGGTGTTCCCCGACGCCGTACACCTCGAGCCCGGCCCGCTCGGTCGCGACGGCCTCGTCCACCACCTGGCGCAACCGCTCGGCCGCACTCGGCGCGGGCCGATCGCCGACGGGGTACAGCTCCGCAAACGTCGTGAGTCCCAATTCCACGATGGACCCTCTTTCCTAGGTAGTGTCGATGTCAACTACCACCCTAAACGGACCACGGTCCGCAGGTATTCCGCAGCGGCTCCGCGCTGTCGTCCTGGTCTGTGTGTCTGCCCCAGGTCCTTGTGAGGATTTACAAAGTGGTGGTTCGGAGGTGGTGGCGGCGTAGGGCCCACCACAGTTCCAGGGTGGTGGTGGGTTTGCGGAGGTCGTGGCCGGTGAGGGTCTGGTAGCGGTCGATGCGGTAGCGGACGGTGTTGGGGTGGACGACCAGTTCGCGGGCGGTGGTCTCGATGTGCAGGCCGGATTCCAGGTAGGTGTGCAGGGTCTGGCGGTAGAGGTCGGGGCTGTCGGTGCGGTGCAGGGGGTCGAGGTAGCGATGGACGAGGTGGTCGCCGACCTCGGTGTCGGCGAGGACGGCCGGCAGCAGGCCGAGATCGGCGACGCTGTGCGCGCCGGAGAGGGCGAACGCGGCCGCGGTGTTGAGTGCGCGGGTGGCCTGGATGAAGCCGGTCGGAAGTTGGTCGATCGGGGTGGCCGGACCGAATCCGGTGGGGACGGGGAGCGCGTCCGGGAGCCGATCGATGAATCCGGCGAGGTCGCCGTCGATGGTCGTCACGAAACCGATCCGGCCGGACCTGGTGAACAGTTGCGGTAGCTCGGCCGGGCCGTGCTCCGCGGTGGGGCGGGCGCGGAAAGGGATGGCCGCGTGCTCCAGGTCGAGGCTGTATTGCTGGGCGCGCAAACCGATTTCGGCGCGGGTGAGGGTGCCGGTGAGCGCGGCGCGGGTGAAGTCGGCGCGGGCCTGGTGGTCGCGGCCCGCGTTCGCGAGTTCCACCTCGCGGTGGCCGCCGGTGAGTTCGAGAATGGCCACGTCGACGATGTCGAGCAACTGCCTGGTGAGTTCGAGTTGCACGAGGCCCGAGACCTGATGGGACCGTCCGATCTCGCCCATCTCGTCGAGGATCACTCGCACCGCCAGCCGCCACGCGCCGAGCATCTCCGCGAGCGCGATGCCCTGGCCCGCGCGGATGACGCCGAATTCGTGGAAGGCGCGTAACTCGGTGCCGGACGGGCCGCGTTCCTCGACCATGGCCAGCAGCATGGACTCGATCATCCGTGCTGTCAGCGGGCGCAACATGTCCGGGCCGAGGCGTGCGTACGCCGGGATCTCGCTGCGGGCGGTGCCGACGATACGGTCCAGCAGCTTCGATTCGCGTGCGGCCAGCTCGGTGACCAGGCGGCGTTTCGCCGTCGCGGTTCTGACGCCCGACATGCGGCCAGTGTAAGACGAGCCGTTTGTAATCGGCTACAAGGACGCCGCTGACAAGTCGGGAAACGGCTCCATGGTGGCAACGGGACTATTCGGACGATGCTCGAAGGTGTTCCAGCCGACGGAAGGACCCGGGCACCGATGGATGTGACCACGCTCATGCGGCAAGCCGCCGAGCTCAACGCCGACCGCACGGCGATCATCACCGAGCAGGGCACGTTGACGTTCGTGCAAGCGTGGACGCGCGGTGTGCGACTGGCGAATGCTTTGCGCGCGTTGGGTGTTCGCCCAGGAGATCGGGTCGCCGGTTTGGAGGACAACAACCTGGGCTGTGTGGACACCGTGCTCGGTTGCGCGATCGCCGGCGCGGTGCGGGTGCCGCTGTATCCGCGGAATTCCGCTGCGGCGCACGCGCACATGATCGGCAATACCGACGCCAAGGTCCTGCTGACCGACGAGACCTTCGCCGACTCGGTGCACGGGCTACCTGAGCAGCTGGACTGCTTGGAGCGGATCATTGTGCGGGACAACACTTATGAACAGTGGCTGGCCGAGCAGGACGATACCGACCCGCGCTTGCCGATCGACCCCGACGCCTGGTACGTCATCCGGTTCTCCGGCGGCACCACCGGCAAGCCGAAGGGTGTGGCCTACAGCCAGCACGACTGGGTGCTGAACTGCCGGAACTGGGCGTACGGAGTCGAGCGGATGGGCCGGGGCAGCGTGGTCGGCCACGCGGGCCCCATCTCGCACGCGTCCGGGTACCTGTTCCTTCCTGGCTGGCTGGCGGGGGCGGCCAACCTGATGTTCGGCGCGTTCGAGCCGGGCAAGGTGCTGGCGATGATGGCCGAGCAGCGGGTGAGCCATATGTTCGCCTCGCCCAGTCTGCTCGCCGCCTTGGCCCGGCAGCCCGCCGCGGCTGAACGGGAGTGGCCGCATCTGCGCACCATCCTGGTCGGTGGCGCGCCGATCACCGACGCCACGGCCCTGCTCGGTCGAAAAGTGTTCGGCGACACCCTGTGTCAAGGCTTCGGACAGACCGAGGCGGTACCGATCTCGTTCATGGCGCCCGAGGAATGGTTCGGCACGGTCGACGGGTCCGAGCCGATGCGGTCGGCGGGCCGGGTGGCGCCCTACGCCCAGGTGCAGATCCGGGACGAGGACGGCAACGTCGTGCCGGTCGGCGAGCCGGGGGAGATCGTCGCGAAGGTCGAGGGCCAGATGCGCGGCTACTGGCGCGACGCGGAGCTGACCGAGACCAGGCTGGTCGACGGCTGGGTGCGGACCAGGGATATCGGGCGGCTGGACCGCAACGGATTCCTCTACGTGCTGGACCGCGCCGAGGACATGATCGTCTCCGGCGGCTTCAACATCTGGCCTGCCGAGCTGGAAACGGTGCTGGCCGACCACCCGGCCGTGGTCGAGGCCGCGGTCTTCGGGATACCGGACGAGCGCTGGGGTGAAACCCCGATGGCGGTGGTCACCGTCACCGATCCGGCCGCGGTCACCGCGAGTGAACTCGTCGAACTGTGCCGGGAACGGCTCGGTTCCTACAAGAAGCCGAGCCGCGTCGAGCTGACCACCGAGCCGCTGCCCAAGAGCGTGGTCGGCAAGCTACTGCGCAAGCAGTTGCGAGAACCGCACTGGGCCGGTCACTCGAGCCGGGTGTCCGGCGCTTGACCGATTCCCTTGTCCGACAACGAAGGAGGACCATCATGACCGGTTGGCATCGCGTCGACGCCGGCACCGGCAGGCCGCTCGTGCTGTTGCACGGCGGCGGCTCGTCGGTGCGCAGCTGGCTGCCGGTGATCGAGCTGCTCGCCACCGAACGGCGGGTGCTCGCGCTCGATTTCCCGGGCTTCGGCCGGACGCCCCCGCTCGCTGGCGCGGAGTTCGACTTGGCGATGGCGGTACGCGAACTCGGTGCCGAACTCGCGCGACTCGGCGTGCGCACGCCGGTCGACATCGCGGGGAACTCGATGGGCGGATGGATCGCCCTGGAAGCCGCCAAGCACGGGCTGGCTCGCAGCGTCGTCGCGATCGGGCCCGCCGGTCTCTGGGCCGAGAGCATGCCGTTGCGCACTCGCGTGCAGTTCGCCGCGGGATCCTTCGGCGCATGGCTGTTCCACACCCGCGCCCGCGTGCTGCTGCGATCGTCGCTGTTCCGTGCGCTCGCGCTCTCGACCCCGGTCAAGCACCCCCGCAACTTCACCTACGCCGAGGCGGTCGACTTCTTCGACGACCTCCGCACCTCGGCGCCGACGCTGCGGCGCGCCCTGCACGTCGCCCGTACCTCCAGATTCGAAGGGGGACAGGACATCACCGCGCCCATCACGCTGGCGTTCGGCTCGCACGACCGCATGGTGCGCGCAGGGGACAGCCGGTTTCTGGATCAGCTGCCCGCCGACGTCCGGATCGTGTCTCTGCCCGATTGCGGGCACATGCCGATGTGGGACAAGCCCGTGCTGGTGGCCCGCACCATCCTGGCGGGCACCGAGAGCGCCGCCGAGCGCAACGGGCTCGGTGCATGAGCACTTTCGATCGAATCCGGCGCAGACTCCGGCTGCCGATCATCGCCGCGCCGATGTTCCTGGTGTCCGGCCCGGAACTGGTGCTGGCGGCGTGCCGGGCGGGCGTGATCGGCGCGTTCCCCACCGCGAATGCCCGGACCAGCGCACAACTCGGCGAATGGCTCGGGCAAATCCGGGCCGGGCTCGGGCCGACCGACGCGCCGGTTGCGGCGAACCTCATTGTGCACAAAAGCAATCCGCGACTGGCGGACGATCTGGCGGTGCTTCAGGAACTGCCCACCGATCTGGCGATCACCTCGGTCGGCTCGCCCGCACCGGTGATCGATGCGCTGCGGCTGACCCGGACCCTGGTATTCGCCGATGTCGCGTCGCTGCGGCATGCCCGGCGGGCTGTCGAGGCCGGCGCAGACGGACTCATCCTGCTCACCGCGGGTGCGGGCGGCCAGACCGGCTGGGCCAACCCGTTCGCTTTCGTCCGCGCGGTCCGCGAGTTCTACGCCGGGCCGGTGGTGCTCGCGGGCGGCATCGCCGACGGCGTCGCGCTGCGCGCGGCGCTGACACTCGGGGCCGACCTGGCCTATCTGGGCACGAAATTCCTTGCTACCACCGAAAGCCTCGCGCCCGCTGCACACAAACAGATGGTCGCCGCGACCACGCTGGACGACGTCGTATGCACCTCGGCCCTGACCGGCCTGCCCACCAGCATGCTGCGACCGTCGCTCGACGCGGCCGGCCTCGAGTTCGACCGCCACACCGGCGCTGCCGACATCGGCACGTTGCTCGCGCAAGCGAACGGAGCCAAGGCCTGGCGCGATCTCTACAGCGGTGGTCACTCCGTCAGCGGCGTGCACGCCGTGTGCTCGGTCGCCGAAGTCGTCGAACGGACCGCGCGGGAGTTCCACGACCAGTAGGGCCGTCGGCGCGGCCGCCGCGCGCCGATTACCCTGTTCACATGTCTGTCCGCACTCGTAAGCCGCTCACCCCCGGGACCCTCTCGCCCACCCGCGAGGTCCCGCGCACGATCGAGCGCCCCGAATACGCGTGGAAGAAGACCGTCAACGAGGGTCGCGAGCCCTGGGTGCAGACCGCGGAGACGATCGAGAAGATGCGGATCGCGAGCAAGATCGCGGCGCAGGCTCTGGAAGAAGCGGGCAAGGCCGTCGCGCCCGGCGTCACCACCGACGAACTGGACCGGATCGCACACGAGTACATGTGCGACCACGGCGCCTACCCGTCGACCCTGGGCTACAAGGGCTTTCCGAAGTCCTGCTGCACCTCGCTGAACGAGGTGATCTGCCACGGCATTCCGGACTCGACCGTGATCGAGGACGGTGACATCGTCAATATCGACGTCACCGCCTACATCCACGGCGTGCACGGTGACACCAACAAGACCTACCTGGCCGGCGAGGTGGACGAGGAGGTGCGCCTGCTCGTCGAGCGGACCGAGGAAGCCACGCTGCGGGCCATCAAGGCGGTCCGGCCCGGGCGGGCGCTGAACGTTATCGGCCGGGTGATCGAGTCCTACGCGAACCGCTTCGGCTACGGCGTGGTGCGCGACTTCACCGGGCACGGTGTCGGCCCCACCTTCCACAGCGGCCTGGTGATCCTGCACTACGACCAGCCCGCCATCGAGTCGATCATCGAGCCGGGCATGACGTTCACCATCGAGCCGATGATCAACCTCGGCGGGATCGACTACGAGATCTGGAACGACGGCTGGACCGTGGTCACCAAGGACCGCAAGTGGACGGCACAGTTCGAGCACACGCTGGTGGTCACGGAAACCGGCGCGGAAATCCTGACTTTGCCGTGAGTGGACGGACCGGTCCGAAGCTCGCACCGTCGGGTGGTGCTGGTATCCGGTGCGGAGATCTTGAGTTCGGGGCGCGGCCGCGGTGAAGGGTGCGCTGCTCGTCGCGGGCACGACCTCGGACGCGGGTAAGAGCGTCGTGGTGGCCGGGATCTGCCGGATGCTGGCGCGGCACGGGGTGCGGGTCGCGCCGTTCAAGGCGCAGAACATGTCCAACAACTCGGTGGTCACCCTCGACGGCGGGGAGATCGGCCGGGCGCAGGCGTTGCAGGCCCGGGCCTGCGGCCTGGAGCCGAGTGTGCGGTTCAATCCGGTGCTGTTGAAGCCGGGCAGTGACCGGCGCTCGCAGTTGGTGGTGCGTGGCAAGGCGGTCGGTACGGTCGGTGCGCGCGACTACTTCCGGCATCGCCAGGAACTGCGCGCCGTGGTCGCGACCGAACTCGCCGCGCTGCGAGCGGAATTCGATGTAGTGATTGCCGAGGGCGCCGGATCGCCCGCCGAAATCAACCTCCGGGCAACGGATCTCGCGAACATGGGGCTCGCGCAGGCCGCGTCGCTTCCGGTGCTGCTGGTCGGTGACATCGACCGCGGCGGCGTGCTCGCGCACCTGTTCGGCACCGTGGCCATCCTGGAACCCGAAGACCAGCAATTGATCTCGGGCTTCGTGGTGAACAAGTTTCGTGGCGATGTCGAGCTGCTGCGCCCCGGCCTGGACCGGCTGGCCGAACTCACCGGCCGCCCCACCCTCGGGGTGCTGCCGTTCGCCGAGGACCTGTGGATCGACGCCGAGGATTCGCTGAGCACCGTCGCGGACGCGCCGGTCGGCCGTCCGCGCCCACCGGTGGGCACCGAATGGCTGACGGTCGCCGCCATCCGGCTGCCGCGCATCTCCAACTCCACCGACGTCGAGGCGTTGGCGTGCGAGCCCGGGGTTTCCGTACGCTGGGTGAGTGAACCCTCCCGGCTCGGGGAGGCCGACCTGGTGGTGCTGCCGGGCAGCAAGGCAACCGTGTCGGATCTGGAATGGTTGCGGCGCAACGGACTTGCCGATGCGCTCGTAGCGCGGGCGCGCGCCGGTCGGCCGATCCTCGGTATCTGTGGCGGCTACCAGATGCTGGGCACTCGGATCGTGGACCAGGTCGAGTCGGGTGTGGGTGCGGTGGCGGGACTCGGCCTGTTCGATCTGGAGATCGCCTTCGCTGATCCGAAGGTGTTGCGCCGCAGTAGCGGACACGGTCACGCGGCCGAGGTCGCGGGAATTCCGCTGCACGGCTACGAGATCCACCACGGACAGGTGGTGCGCAGCGACGACCCGGCCTGGTTGCGGCTCGACGGTGCGCCGGAAGGTTCGGTCCGCGGGGCGCTCTGGGGCACGCACCTGCACGGGCTGCTCGAATCGGACGAGTTCCGCCGGGCTTGGCTGCGTTCGGTCGCCACCGCCGCGGGCCGAACGGGTTTCGTTGCCGCCGAAGACACTTCGGTCGACGGTGTCCGCGCGAGCCAGCTGGATCTGCTGGCCGATCTGATCGAACAGCACCTGGATATCGCCCAGCTCGAACGGCTCATCGCCGCGGGCGCGCCCGCCGGGCTGCCGATCTTGCGCACGCACGCCGGCACCGACGTCGACCTGAACTGTTGACGCGGCGAACCCCGCCCCTTACCTTTCAGTAAGGAATTCGACCCCGGGTAAGGCGCGGGTCCTCGGCGCGGAAGTTTGGTCGGTGAGCGAAATGGCAGCAGACAAGAGACCCAGCGGCAGATCGGGCAATGTGGTGTCCGCGACCGTGACCAGCAAGGGGCAGATCACCATCCCGATCGACGTCCGGGTCGCGATGGGGCTGCGGGCGGGGGTCCGGGTCGCCTTCGTGCCGACCGCGAACGGCACCTACGAACTGGTGCCGGAAACCCGGACCATCAAGTCGCTCAAGGGAATCGTCGGCTGGTCCGGCTCGCCGATCGGGCTCGTGCAGATGAACGAGGCCATCACGGGCAACATCGTGGAAGGCAAGCAGAAATGATCGGTCTGGACGCCAACGTGCTGATCCGCTACCTCACCCAGGACGACCCGGAGCAGTCCGCGCGGGCCAACCAGGTGATCGACGGGCTCAGCGAGACCCGGCCCGGCTACGTGACGATGATCGTGCTCGCCGAGATCCACTGGGTGCTGCGCCGCGGCTACAAGCAGGATCCCGAGGCCGTCACCGACGTGCTGCTCGGCCTGCTGGACTCCACCGAGATCGTCATCGAGCGGGCCGACACCGTGCGCCAGGCGTTGCGCCGGGCCGCCGACGGCGCGGACTTCGCCGACGCGCTCATCCAGCAGCTGGGCCAGGAGGCGGGTTGCGATCTCACCGTCACCTTCGACCACAACGCGGGCGAGCAGGCCGGGATGCGATTACTGGCGTAGGTTCTGTCCCGGCCGACGAAGACCGGACTTCGTTCAGCTGAGCCGTGTAGCGTGATTCGGCATGAAATCTCGGCAGATCACGGTCGGTGACCGGGCATGGACCGTGCGGGTCGACGGGCCGGAATCCCGGCACAGCGTGTTGCTGCTGCCCGACCTCGGTGACCCGGCGGACGTCTACGACCAGGTGTGTGCCCGATTGCACAACTCCGATCTGCGCACCGTCGTGCCGGAGACGATCGAGGGGCTCGACGCGGCGGGCGTCACCGCGATCCTGGACGAGATCGGGGTGCCCTGGGCGAACGTCGCCGCCCGCGGCGCGGGCGCGGACCTGGCCTGGCGGGCCTGTGCGGCCGGATTCGGCCGGTTCATCAGCCTGGTGGTGGCCGATCGCGGGCATCCCGCGGCCCCGGGCGCGGACGGCACCGTTTCCGACGCCACGGTGCGACCGGTGGAACTGCCGACCACCGTGCTTGTGACCAAGAACCTGCCCCGGTCGGTCGCCGACGCCTCCGGCCGCTTCGTCTACGGCGAATTCCGGGTGGTCGACGTCGACGTCAGCAACGTGGCGACCGAGGCCGACCACGAGCTGGCCACCGAGATCGTGCTACGCACCAGCACCTGGTGAGCCGTTCGAGGCGGGTGCCTGGGCCAGGTACCCGGTAAGCCAATCCAGCCAGCTGTCGAGTTCGGCGAAGGCGTGCGCGCGCGGCTCGGCCGAGGACAGGAACACGTCGTGGCGCGCACCGTCGATCGGCACGATGTTGGTGCGGTCGCCGAGGCAGCCGGACCAGCGCTGAATCTGCTTGACGTCCAGCACCGCGTCGGCCACGTCGACGGCGGGACCGTACTTGCGGGCGAACTTCGTCATCCGGGAGCGCAGGATCAGCGACGGCACACCGATGTCGAGACCGCCGTGCAATTCGGCGTGGCCGTTGCGGATCGCGCGCAGCCAGCCGAACCGGATGGGGAAGCCCTGCAACGGTTTCCAGTCCAGGTTGTAGTCCCACTCGCCCGCGACGCTGTGATGCAGGCTGTCGCCGTAGCTGCTGGCCTTGCTCGCGGGCAGCTCGAGCATCTTGCGAAACCGCCCGACCGCCTTGATGATCGGCGTGCCGACGGTCCGGTAGTAGGACGGCCCGTGCAGATCGAACCAGGGGCTGTTGAGCACCAAGCCCGTGATGCCCGCCTGCGCGGTGCCCTGGGCCTTGTTGAGCCGGTTGAGCCACAGCGCCAGGATCAGTCCGCCGGTCGAATGCGCGTTGAGTACCACCGGGGCGCCGGTCTCCGCGCGCACGATGCGTAAGGCCTCGTTCAACTCCTCGTCATACAGTGCGAGATCGGTCACATAGTGCGGTGTCTGGCCGTCCCGCAGCGAGCGTCCGCACTTGCGCAGGTCCAGTGCGTAGAACTGGTAGCCGCGCGCCGCGAAATGCTCGGCGATGTGCTCCTGGAAGAAGTAGTCGGTGAACCCGTGCACGTACAGCACCGCGCCCGCGGTGGCCGCGATCTCGCCGCCCGGGGCGTATCGGACCAGCGTGGCCACGGCCTCGCCCTCACCGTCGGGATCGGCGCCGAAAGAGAGCGTGCGCTGCTGGTAGTTCGCGCCGAGGACATCGGCTTTCCACTGCCCGTCGGCCTGCGTGCGCGTCTCGGGAACGGCAAGTGAAGTTTCCTTTGTCACACACACAATCTATGTCACATTCGGCGGGTTCGGCGCGGGGGATCGGCGTGGTGAGGTGCACAATTGGACGTAGGTGAACGGCGGGTAACCTAACCCCCGCCATGGTTTCCGAACCGAGGCATCACACGTAAGTACCGTGCCCAGGCAGGTCCACCCGCCCGGTGGGCCCGCGCAGAAGGACAAGGAAGTCGATCTACCCGTGCCGAACGCTGCGATGACTGAAAAGACCGATGTAGTACTCATCGGTGCCGGCATCATGAGTGCCACCCTCGGCGCGCTGCTGCGGCAGCTGCAGCCCGACTGGTCGATCTCCCTGTTCGAGCGGCTCGACGCCGCGTCGGCGGAGAGCAGCGACCCGTGGAACAACGCGGGCACCGGACACTCGGCGCTGTGCGAGCTGAACTACAGCCCGCAGAACGCCGACGGCTCGGTGGACATCACCAAGGCCGTCGACATCAACGAGCGGTTCCAGGTGTCGCGCCAGTTCTGGTCCTACGCGGTCGAGAACGGCATCCTCGGCGAGCCCTCGACGTTCATCAACCCGATCCCGCACGTGAGCTTCGTGCACGGCGCGGACAACGTCGACTACCTGCGCAAGCGCTACGACGCGCTGTCGCGGCACCCGCTGTTCGAAGGCATGGAGTACATCGACAGCCCTGACGAGTTCGCCCGGCGGCTGCCGCTGATGGCGCGCGGGCGCGACTTCTCCGATCCGGTCGCGCTGAACTGGACCGAGGGCGGCACCGATATCGACTTCGGTTCGCTCACCCAGGAACTGCTCGCCTACCTCGGCCGCACCGGCGCGGATCTGGCGTTCGGGCACGAGGTGCGCGACCTGGCCAAGCAGTCCGACGGGTCCTGGCTGGTCAAGGTGCGCAACCTGCGCACCCGCGAAACCCGCACGCTCAACAGCAAATTCGTGTTCGTCGGCGCGGGCGGCGGCGCGTTGCCGCTGCTGCAGAAGTCCGGCATCAAGGAGATCGACGGCTTCGGCGGCTTCCCGGTGAGCGGTCAGTTCTTCCGCTGCACCAACCCGGACCTGATCCGGCAGCACGAGGCCAAGGTGTACGGCAAGGCCGCGGTCGGCGCGCCGCCGATGTCGGTGCCGCACTTGGACACTCGCGTCATCAAGGGCACGCCGGGCCTGCTGTTCGGCCCCTACGCCGGCTGGACACCGAAGTTCCTCAAGGAGGGCAAGCTCACCGACCTGTTCAAGTCGGTGAAGCCGAACAACCTGTTCTCGCTGCTCGGCGTGGGCGTCACCGAGCTGGGACTGACCAAGTACCTGGTCAGTGAGCTGCTCAAGTCCGAGGCGGGCAAGGTGGACACGCTCAAGGAGTTCATCCCGCGCGCCGTCGGCCGGGACTGGGAGCTGATCACCGCGGGCCAGCGCGTCCAGGTGATCCGGCGCAAGGGCGCCGGCGGTGTGCTCGAATTCGGCACCGCCGTGGTCGCCGCCGCGGACGGGTCCATCGCCGGCCTGCTCGGCGCGTCGCCGGGTGCGTCGACGGGTGTCACCGCGATGCTCGACGTCATGCAGCGCTGCTTCCCCGCGGAGTACGCGGGCTGGACGCCGCGCCTGAAGGAAATGATTCCGTCGTTGGGCGCCAAGCTCTCCGAGGACCAGGCGTTGTTCCGCGAAGTGTGGGACTGGACGTCCAAGACGCTGAACCTCACGGGTGATTCGGGTAACACGCCGAAGCACGCGGGGGTCGCGGCAAACGTCTAGTTGTGATAGCAACAGGCGATGATGTCAACGGTTGCTCTCAAACGGTCCTGGGCGTTGGATCTCGACACCGCCATCCTCTATCAGCTGTTGAAACTCCGGGTAGAAGTCTTCGTCGTCGAACAGAAGTGCGCGTACCCGGAGTTGGACGGCCTCGACCTGCTGCCGGAGACCAGGCACTTCTGGCTCGATGACGAGGGCGAGGTCATCGCGACCCTGCGTTTGCTGGAGGAACACGTCGACGGTGTGAAGACGTTCCGCATCGGCCGCCTCTGCACCGCGGTGCCGGCTCGCGGCCACGGCTACACCACTCGCCTGCTGCAGGCGGCGCTGGCCGAGGTCGGCTCGGCGACGGTGCGCTTGAGCGCGCAGACCTACCTGGTCGACATGTACGCCAAGCACGGATTCAAGCCGGACGGCGAGGAATTCGAAGAGGACGGCATCCCGCACCTGCCGATGCGCAAGGGCTAGACCCCATCGAGGCGAGTCGTTCGACTCGCCTCGATCTCTTTCCGGCCGCCGCGGCGTGGGCCAGCGTCGGCGGCGCGGGGTGGCGGGCCTAGAGTTGGGGCGTGTCGTTGTCCCATGCCGAAAGACTGTCGTCGCCCGGGTCGCTGACCGGGTCGTCCACCGACGGGGAGGCCGGGTTCCCGTTTTCGGCCGTGGTCGGTCAAGAGCGGTTACAGCTCGCGTTGATCCTGTGCGCGGTGCACCCCGGCATCGGCGGTGTGCTGGTGCGCGGCGAGAAGGGCACCGCGAAATCGACCGTCGTCCGGGCGCTCGCGCAGCTGCTGCCGCCGGTGGTGGACGAGACCGGCGCACGGCCCGCGCGGCTGGTGGAGCTGCCGGTCGGCGCCACCGAGGACCGCGTGGTGGGTTCGCTGGATCTGGAGCGGGTGCTGCGCGACGGCGAACAGGCCTTCCGGCCCGGCCTGCTGGCGGCCGCGCACCACGGCGTGCTCTACGTGGACGAGGTCAACCTGCTGCACGACCACCTGGTCGACGTGCTGCTCGACGCCGCGGCCATGGGCCGGGTACACATCGAGCGCGACGGCGTCTCGCATTCGCATCCGGCCCGATTCGTGCTCGTCGGCACGATGAACCCGGAGGAGGGCGAGCTGCGTCCGCAGCTGCTCGACCGGTTCGGGCTCACCGTCGACGTGGCCGCCTCCCGGAACGTGGACGTGCGGATGGCCGTGGTGCGCCGGCGACTGGACTACGAAGCCGACCCGGCCGGTTTTGCCGCGAGCTACGCCGCCGCGGATCGCGCTGTCGCCGAACGCATCCTGGGCGCGCGCGACCGGGTGGCCGGTGTGCGCCTCGACGACACCGAGCTGCGCCGGATCGCCGCGCTGTGCGCCGCTTTCGACGTCGACGGGATGCGGGCCGACCTGGTGGTGGCGCGTACCGCGACCGCCCACGCCGCGTGGCGCGGGGCCGACGTCGTGACCGAAGAAGACGTGCGGGTCGCCGCGGAACTCGCGCTGCCGCACCGTCGCCGGCGCGATCCGTTCGACGAACCGGGAATCAGCGAAGAGCAGCTCGACGACGCGATGCGCGACGCCGCCGACGAGGTGGCGCGCGACGACGCGGAACAATCGGTCACCGAAGACGAAACATCCAGTGCTGGTGACGAGTTCGAGTCCGGTGACGCTCTGCCTGATGCGGGTGATCCGCCCCGCGACGAATCCGGCACGGAGGCAACGGAAACCACGGCGAGCGACGAGTCGACGGACCCCGACGATGATCCCGGCTCGCCGCCGGACGGTCCCGGTGGTGGGCGGCCGGCCCGCGAAGGCCGTACCGGCGCACCGGTTTCCGCCGCAGCGTCGCCGCCGCGCTGGGAGGTGCCCGGTATCGGTGAAGGCGCGCCCGGTCGCCGCTCGCGCGCGGAATCCCGGCACGGCCGGGTCGTGCGGCCCAGCTCGGACACCGGCACCGGTCTGCACCTGCTCGGCACCGTCTTCGCCGCCGCGCCGCATCAGCACGCCCGCGGGCGCGGCGACGGGCCGCTGAAACTGGTCGCCGAGGATCTGCGGGGCGCGTATCGCGAAGGGCGCGAAGGGAATCTGGTCGTTTTCGTGGTCGACGCGTCCGGGTCGATGGCGGCCAGGGACCGGTTGTCCGCCGTCACCGGCGCGGTCGTGACATTGCTCCGGGACGCGTATCAGCGGCGCGACAAGGTCGCCGTGATCACCGTGCGCGGCCAGGACGCCGAACTGGTGCTGCCGCCGACCTCGTCCGTCGATATCGCGGTCCGGCGGTTGTCCGGGATGCGCACCGGCGGCAAGACGCCGCTGGCCGCCGGCTTGCTCAAAGCACGCGAGATCGTTCAGCGCGAACGGGTCCGCGACCCGCGCCGCCGCCCGATGCTGGTGCTGCTCACCGACGGTCGCGCCACCGGCGGGGCCGATCCGCTGCCGCGTGCCCGGACCGCGGCCGCGCTGCTCGCGCAGGACGGCGTCACCTCGATCGTCGTCGACTGCGAACGCGGCATGATCCGGCTCGGGCTGGCCGCGGAACTCGCCCGCGAACTGCGCGGCGGATACCTGAGACTGGCTGAGCTGACCGGGGATTCGGTCGCCGACATCGTGCGTGCCGGGTCCGCGGGGGCGCGTGCCGCTTGACCGGCGGTGCGGACGTGTCTGCCGCAACGAGACGAGTGGTTCTGGCCGCGACCGCGTTCCCGGTCCCCGGCCGGGGCACCGGGTACCTGTGCTGAACCGGCGGCTCAACGACGAGCCGTGACTGACAAGGAGATTCGATGCCCAAAGGTGTTCCGGAGACCGTGCCCGAAGACGGGCTCACCACGCGGCAGCGGCGCAACCAGCCCGTGCTGGCCGTGCACACCGGGCCGGGCAAGGGCAAGTCGACCGCGGCGTTCGGCATGGCCCTGCGCGCCTGGAACCAGGGTTTCGACGTCGCCGTGTTCCAGTTCGTGAAAAGCGCCAAATGGAAAGTGGGGGAGGAGGCCGCCTTTCGTACCCTCGGCACCCTGCACGAGCAGACCGGCGCCGGCGGTCCCGTCGAATGGCACAAGATGGGTGAAGGCTGGTCGTGGACCCGCAAACAGGGCACCGACGAAGATCACGCCGCGGCCGCGCTGGCCGGCTGGCACGAGATCGCCCGTCGGCTGCAAGCCGAACAGCACCGCTTCTACGTGCTCGACGAATTCACCTACCCACTCAAATGGGGCTGGGTCGACCTCGATGAGGTCGTCGAAACCCTGCGCACCCGCCCGGGCAACCAGCACGTCGTCATCACCGGGCGCGACGCACCCCCGGCCCTGCTCGACGCCGCCGACCTGGTCACCGAGATGACCAAGGTCAAGCATCCGATGGACGCGGGCCGCAAGGGTCAGCGCGGCATCGAATGGTGAGTTCGTCGAGGGGGAACTGGTGGCGGCAAAGCCCGAGTGGGTGCCGCCGTCAGTTCCCCCTCGGTGAGCGGGCGGCCCGTGGGGGCGCTGCCGGAGCGGGGGCGCTCGTGGTATCGGTGCGCGGGATGCGTTGTGCGCGAAGGGGTTCCGTTTCGGATGCCGAGAGTCTGCGGTTCTTCGGCGCTGCGGGCGTCGTGTGCGACGGTCTGGGGACTCGACTCGGGCCACCTGCTGTCGCCGGCTTGGGGTGGGGGCGCTGATGGCCGGCGTGCCCGCGGTGGTGATCGCCGCTCCTGCCTCGGGAAGCGGGAAGACGACGGTCGCGACCGGGTTGATCGGTGCGCTGGGGCGGGCCGGGCATCGGGTCGCGCCGTTCAAGGTGGGGCCCGATTACATCGATCCCGGATACCACGGGTTGGCGGCAGGACGTCCCGGACGCAACCTCGATCCGGTGCTGGTCGGCGCGGAACGCGTGGTGCCGCTGTATCGGCACGGCTCCCTCGGATGTGACCTCGCGGTGGTCGAAGGGGTGATGGGGCTGTTCGACGGCCGCATCGATGAACACCACGCGGCCCCGGTCGCCGAAGGATCCACCGCGCAGGTCGCCGGATTGCTCGGTGCGCCGGTGGTATTGGTCGTCGACGCGCGCGGGCACAGTCAAAGCCTGGCCGCCCTGCTGCACGGCTTCGCGACCTTCGACAGCGGAATCCGGCTCGGCGGCGTGATTTTGAACCGCGTCGGCAGCGAACGCCACGACCAGGTGCTGCGCGCCGCCTGCGATCGCGTCGGCCTCCCGGTGCTCGGCTCGCTCCCACGAATGGCCGAATTGGAGGTGCCCTCGAGGCATCTCGGCCTGATCCCCGCCGTCGAACACGGCTCCGCCGCCACCGCCGCGGTAGCGGCCATGACGGATCTCGTTGCCGCCCACCTAGACCTGCGCGCCATAGCGGCGCTGGCCCGCTCGACCGTCGCGGGCGCGACCTGGGATCCCGAGACAGTCGTGGAGGAGGCACGTGGCGCCTTCGTCGTCGGTGAGGGCGGGCGGCCTGTCCACGTCAGCACGCATCATGGTGCCGGTGGCGACGGTGTTCGACTGGGCGGCGAGGTTGCCTGCGGTGCTGTGGTCGGGAGTCGTGGGGTAGGAGATGACGGTGGTCGTGGAGAGGACGGCGCAGTCCCAAACGGCAGTGCCACCGAGGGCGGCGGTCGTGGTGAAGGTTCGGCCGTATCCGGTGGTGATGGTGTCGGTGGCGACGGTGTTCGACTGGGCGGCGAGGTTGCCTGTGGTGGCGGAGTAGGAGATGACGGTGGTCGTGGGGGAGACGGCGTTGCGCTGGGTGGCGGCGCTGGGCGCGAGGATGTTCGCGGGGGCGGCAGCGCTGTTCGAAACGGGAGCGAAGCCGGGCGCGGTGGTGGTCGTGCAGGAGGCGCGGTAGGCGACGGTGACCGTCGGGGCAGTGGCGGGCCGGTGAACAGGGGTGGTGCTGTTGGTGCGGGGGCGGGGCCGGTGATCGCGATGGCGGGGGGTGCGGCGTTCACGTTCGGGTATGCGGAGCATCGTGAGTTGTTGAGTGCGGCGGGGGCGCAGGTGCGGGTGTTCGATCCGTTGCGGGACGAACTGCCCACCGGGACGGCCGGATTGGTGCTGCCCGGTGGGTTCCCCGAGGAGCATGCGGCCGAGCTGGCCGCGAATACGAGCCTGCTCGCGGCGGTGCGGTCGCTCGCCGCACAAGGTCTGCCGGTACATGCGGAATGCGCGGGCCTGCTGTACCTCACGCGCTCCCTGGACGGTCACCCCATGGCGGGCGTGGTCGCCGCCGACGCCGAATTCGGACCACGCCTGACCCTCGGCTACCGAGACGCCGTGGCACTCACCGACTCCGCGCTGTGGCGGGCAGGCGAACGAGTACGCGGCCACGAATTCCACCGCACCCGCCTGACCACCTCGAACACCACCGCCCCGGCCTGGGGTTGGCGCGGCAGCGACGGAGCCCGCGCCATGGAAGGCGCCCTCGTCCACCGAGTCCACGCCTCCTACCTGCACACCCACCCCGCCGGAAACCCTGAAGCGACAGCACGTTTCGTCGCCGCCGCAGCGGAATTCGCGAGTTCTCGTGTCGGTCGCTGACGGCGGGAGCGCACTTCCGCGGCCACGATGTGCGCCGCCGTACTTGCTCGGCGGGGAGCGGCCGTGACGGCGTCCGCGTCATGGAAGGCGTTCTCGTCCACCACGTCGACGGCTCCTACCTCCACACCTGCCGCAATGGAAGCCCCTCAGCGACAACCCGTTTCGACGCAGTCGCAGCGGAATTCGCAAGTTCTCGTGCCGGTCGCTGGGCCGAGTGTGTTCATCCGCAGTCGCAGCAGTGTGGGCCGCCTGTACGTGCTCGGCGGGGAGCGGTAGTGACGGCGTCCGCGTCATGGAAGGGGCTCTCGTCCACAATGTCGTCGGCTCCTCTCTACACATCCATCTCGCCGGAAACCCTGAAGCTACAACCGGTTTCGTCGCGGCCGCAGTCGAATTCGCGAGTTCTCGTGTCGGTCGCTGACGTACTGCAGGCGCGGTGTGGGGCGACTGCTCTGGATGGCCAGGGAGCGGCCGGGATGGAGGTCCGCGCTGTGACGCGGAGTGTGGTCGTCCGCGGTCACGCTGTCGGTCGCGGGCTCGGGCTTGGTGGGGCGCAGGCCGGAAGGCGCGCGGCGGATGGGTGAGCTTGTCGTCGGGCTCGGGGTGCGGCCGGGTACCTCTGCTGAGCGCATCGTGCGGGTGGTGCGGGAAGTGGTGGGGGAGAGTGCGATCAAGTGTTTGGCGACGATCGATCGGCGGGCGATGGAGTCCGGGATGCAGGGGGCGGCGGTGGAGTTGGCGGTGCCGGTGCAGGCGTACACCGCTGGTGAACTGGCCGAAGTGACTGTGCCGAAACCTGATTCGCGAACAGCCGCGGCAGTTGGCACCCCGAGCGTCGCCGAAGCGGCAGCCCTCCTCGCCTCCGCGGGCGGCCCCCTCGTAGTCCCGAAGTGCGTAGTCGACGGCGTAGTCGTTGCGGTCGCCGAGTGCGTTGGAGATCCGGGGTTGTAGCGGAGCGGCGCCCCGTGCCTCGAGCCTGGAGGCGGCCCCCGTTGCCTGGTTCCCGCACTGGTTCTGCGTTCTCGCACTCGCTGTGGCGTGGCACAGGGGGTGCGGGAGGACGGAAAAGGTGCGGGAAGTCGGAGCGGGTGCGGCACGATGGCGGGGTGGATGTGCGAGGGATCGATAATGTGCTGGTTCCGGTGGGGGACCTGGCCGCCGCGGTCGAGTTCTACGGCAGCAGGTTAGGGCTGTCCGTGAGGTTCACGGTGCCGGAGCGCGGGATCGCCCTGTTCGGCGTCGCGGCTCAGACGCCCGGCATCATGGCGCAGCTGGACCCGGCCGCGGGGCAGGGGACCGCACCGGCAATGCGGGTGTGGTTGGAGGTGCCGGACGCGCGCGCCGCCGCGGCGGAACTCGAAGGACACGGTGTCGAAATACGCACCGCGCCCTTCGAAGTCGCGACTGGCTGGAGTGTGGAACTAGCCGACCCCTGGGGCAACGTGATCGGCCTGACCGACTACGTCAAACGCCCCGACCTGGCCCGCCCCACGCCCTGAGCCCCACCGCACTTCCTGCGCCGTCGGGTAGTGCCCACCGCGCTTGTCATGCTGGTCGGGTCGTGCCTGCCACGCGTGTCGTGCCGTGGCCGCCGGGTTCTATCCACCCGCGCTAGTCGTGCTGGTCGGGTAGTGGCCCACCGCGCTGGCTGTCCTGGTCAGGTTGTGCCTGTCCTGCCGGTCGGGTTGTGCCCATCGCGCCTGCCGTGCCGGTCGCCGTGGCCCCGCCGGACCGCGGCCCCATGGGCGAGGTCGCCGCCGCGCCGTTACGACTGCGGCACGACGGCACGGCGACAACGGTTTTGGCGTGACACGAGGTGCGTCGTGTGCGGACCGGCACGATCGCGCAAGGTGCAGCGTCGACCTACGGGGCGACGGAGCTCCAGTCGGCGAAGCCGGTGGGGTCGTGGCGGCCCATGCTGGCGTGTTCGAACAGGCCCCAGCCTTCGGCGCCGTTGCAGCGGGCGTGGGCGACGTGGTCGATGACGCCGTAGGGGGCGCGGGCGACGATGGCGGGGTCGGTGAGGTCGTAGCGGCTGGACAGGGACCAGTCGCGGCCTTTCCACTGACCGTGCAGCCAGTCCGGGTCGCCGCCGTAACCGCAGCCGACGTGCAGGGGCACGTTGGTGCCGGTGGTCACCTCGATCTCCAGCGGCTTGCCGTCGGGGGTGGTCAGTTCGAGCCGGGCGCCCACGGGATGCCTTGTGCCGGAACGGTAGTCGATGGAGATGCGGGGCCAGCCGAGCTGCTCGACGCGCCCCTCCGGCCAGACCCGGACCGCGTCGTTGAGCGTGCGGGTGCCGTCCGGCTCTTCCTGCACGATCACCACGACGGCGAAGTCGTCGAAGCGCAGCGGGACGTACATCCACCAGAAACCGCCGGACGGTTCGCTCGCCGCCCGTCCCGGCGGCTCGGATTCGCCGACCGGCCGGATGCCCCACGACCGGTCCCTGGTGCCGGTCCACACCGCCGGATCGACGGCGATGTCTTCCCCGTCGACGTGCAGGGTTCCCGCCCAGGAACCGACCTGCGCGAACCGGCTGGCCTGGATGATCGGCCGGTTGCCGTTCAGGATCAGGTGCGGCTGCTCCTGCACGGTGGGGAAGGCGCCTTCCCAGGTGAGGTCGAAGGACAGTTCGTCGTGCTCGCACACCACCCGGATCCGTTGCAGTGGTTCGACCACCTCGATCCGGTAGCCGCCGACGCGTTGTTCCAGGCTGCGTTCCTCGAGCGCGTCGGAGAAGCGCACGGTGCGCTGGATGTCGCCGCGGCGGACGCAGGCGTAGGCGTCGGTCACCCCGAGGTTCGGGTACACGCCGAACCCGGTGATGAAGAAGGTGCCGCCGTCACGGTTGTGTCCGTTGAGGTAGCTGCGGTCGTAGAAGTTTCGGTCGGAACTCGCCACCCGGGCCAGCGACAGCGCGGTCTGGTGAATCGGGTACTCGTCCAAGGGAACTGGCATGGTTTATCTCAATCCCATTCGTAGGTTCCATCGAGCAGGCGTTCCAGGCTCGCTCGATGCATCACATAGTCGTCCCGGTCGGGAGTGTCGGTGTCCTCGCCGAAGTGGATCATCCGGCGCTTGACCCGGGCCATCACGATGCCGTGGCGCAGCGCCGCGTAGACGATGTGCCAATCCAGGTCGCGCACCGTATGTCCGGTCAGCTCTTCGTATTTCGCGACCACGTCGGCCCGGCGCAAAAAGTCGGGCAGTCCCGGCTGTTCGAAGCGGGTGGCGATGTCCTGGAAGAACCGGTGGATGAAGATCACCCACGCGACGTCGAGTTCGCGCGGCCCCAATGCGGCCATCTCCCAGTCCAGTACCGCCGCGGGCCGGAATTCGTCGAAGATGATGTTGCCGGGCCGCGCGTCGCCCCAGCTGAGTACGTCGAGTCCGGGATCGCTCGGCCAGTTCGCTTCGAGCCAGTCGAAAGTGCGCTCGAGCAAAGGGATCTCGAATCCGTCGTCCGCCAACGCCCAGCGATACCACGCCTTCTGCGCCTCGACGTGCCGGCGCAGGGACTGTCCCGCGCCGCGCAGGGCGGGGAAACGCAGGGCCGGGTCCGGGATCTCGTGGACTTTCGCGATCACCTCGACGGTGTTCGCGGTGAGCTGGGCCCGCTGCTCGGGGGTGGCGTCGAACAGCCAGCCGACGAACACATACGGCGGATTGTCCGTCGGCACCCGCCCGTCTACTCGCTTCATCACGAAAAACGGTGCGCCGAGCGGCTCTTCGTCTTCTTCGAGCCAGCACAGGCCGGGTACGGGCACGGTGGTGTGCTCGGCGACGCCGGACATCACCCGGTACTGGGTGGCCAGATCGTAGGTCTCGAACACCGGAAAGGACCCGGCTTCCGGCGCCATGCGCGCGACGAACGAGCCGCGCTCGTGCCTGCCGTCGACACTCCATTCGGCGTCGAACAGAATGGTCGTACTGGACATGCCACCGGCCTGCGGGCGGGAGAGACCGGAGACCCGCGGCGGATGATCGGCGGAGACTTTCGAATCCAGCCAGCGCGCGAGATCCTCGGCGAGCACCTCCAGGTCGCGTTCGCTGACGGTCAGTTGCTGCCGCTGGGCGGGATCCGGATCATCGGCCATCGTTGTCCTCCTGACACCATGAAGCGGGGCCGCGTGTCTGAACGCAGCCCACATCGACGGCGGGTGCGCCGCGATACGCGACAGTAACGCGTTCCAGTCGGCTCGCGGGCGGAAAACGATCGAGGTCGGTGAACCCGCTCACTGGCCGGAACCGGCCCTTGACATGCGAGTACTCCGGCCGTCGGGTGGCGCCGCCGCACCCGCTCGCGGCGGGGCCGGGGCACAGACCGTGGGGTGCCGTACCGGCCGAGAGACGGTAATGGTGTAGCCAGCACGTACGACTTCGACGGCTACCACGTACGACTTCCTACCGAGGAAAAGACGGGGGATTTCCTGGAGGTCCGCGTACCGGGTGGCTCGATACCGTTCGCTCACTGTGCATGTTTCGGAGGAGGGGCAGCTGTGAGCGCGGCGAGTACGCAGTCGATCGAACGAGAGATCACCGAGGGTCCCGGTGTCGAGGATCCCGCGTCGGCGAGGTGGAATTCGCTGACGCGCATCGCATTCCGGTTCTGCTTCACCTACTTCGGCCTGTTCTGCGTGATCTTCCCGCAGTTCCTGTTCGTCTACACCGGGATCTTCTGGGACAAGTTCCCGCAGAACGCGATCAACGGACTGCTGTATCCGCTGAGCCCGGTGTGGAATTGGGCCGGCCGGACCGTCTTCGGGGTGGACGCCGAACTGGACTTGTATTCGGGCAGCGGCGATCAGGCGATCATCTGGATCTTTGTGTTCTGCATCCTGATTGTGGCGCTGGTGGCCACAACGGTGTGGACCGTGCTGGATCGGCATCGGCCGGACTATCGGCGTCTGAACGCCTGGTTCCTGCTGTTCCTGCGGCTGTGCCTGGGCGGCCAGATGCTTTTCTACGGAATGGCGAAGGTCATTCCCACGCAGATGCCGGAGCCGCCGCTGGTGGCGTTGCTCTCGCAGTACGGTGATTTCACGCCCGCCGCGGTGCTGTGGATGCAGGTCGGTTCCGCGCCGGTCTACCAAATCCTGCTGGGCAGCGCGGAAGTGCTCGGCGGCCTGCTGCTGTTCTGGCCGCGGACCGCGACGATCGGCGCGATGATCAGTCTGATCAGCATGGCGCAGGTGTTCATCCTGAACATGACCTTCGATGTGCCGGTGAAGATCCTGTCGGGGCACCTGCTGCTGATCTCGCTGGTGCTGCTCGCGCCGCAGGCGCGTCGGCTCGCCGATGTGCTTGTCCTGCAACGGCCGTCGCAGCCGGCCGTGCAGCCGGAGCCGTTCCGCGGCAGGCGTGCTCGGGCGATCGCGGTGGTGGTCCAGATCGCGTTGGGCCTGTGGGTGCTGGCAGGGACCGTGCACGAAACGTGGTTCTTCTGGAACGAGGGCGGCGGTGGTGCGGCCGAGCCTGCGCTGTACGGCATCTGGTCGGTGTCGGAGTTCACCCAGGACGGCCAGCCGCTCCCGCCGTTGACCACGGACCAGAATCGGTGGCAGCGCGTGGTTTTCGATCTGTCCGGCATGGCGTACCAGAAGATGGACGGCAGTCTGGTGCCCGTGGTCGGCGCGGTCGACCCGGCGGCACACACGATCACCGTGTCGGACACGGCTTCCCAGACGCTGCCGGGACATATCGCGGAGGCGCAACCGACTCAGATCGGCACGTTCACCTTCACCCAGCCCACGCCGGATCGCTTACGGCTGGAGGGTGAGTTCAACGGTCACCGGGTAACGGTCGCCCTTGAGCAGGTGGACCTGAACTCCTTCAAACTGCGCAGCACACCGTTCAAATGGGTCCAGGACCAGCCGCGCTTCAGTTGATAACGCCGGGCTCAGCCGAGGGTGATGGCATCCAGGCGGGTGCGCAGGAATTCGGCCGACACCACCGGCGGCAAGCCGGTGGTGCGCCCGATCGGCGGGGGCAGGGGCGTGACGACCGCATCATGGTCGAGTTCGTAGAAGTAGATGAGCGACACCAGGTCTTCCTCCGGCGCGTGCGCCTGCGGCGGCAGCACTCGATGCCGGCCCGACGGCCAGCGGTCCGCACTCCAATAGGCAAGCAGGTCACCGATGTTCACAGTGAGGGCGGCGGGGTCGTACGGTGCGTCGGCCCAGCCTGCCGCCGCGGTGTAGACCTGAAGTCCGCCCGCGCCGGGCTCGCGGTCCAGCACGGTGACGGTGCCGAAGTCGGTGTGCGGGCCGATGCGGAACTGACCGGGTTCGGGCGGGCCGACCGCCGTCAGCGGCGGATAGTGATTGATGTTGCAGGTCCAGGTGGGTCGCGCGGCCAGATCTCGAAACGGGTTGGCGGGCAAGCGCAATGCCGCCGCGAACAAGGCGAGCAACTCGTCGGACAGGATGCGCACCGCCGCGGTGTAGGCCGTCAGCAGTTCCCGCAGTTCGACCACCTCGTCCGGCCAGACATTGGGCAGGAACCAGACGTCGTCGACGCGCGGATCGCCGGTCGCGGTATCCGCGCCGACCGCGAAGGTTTCCTTGAGATCGGGTGGCGTCGCCGTGCCTTCCGCGTAGCCGTTGGCCTCTCTGCCCGGTCCGATCCAGCCGCGACCGCCGACCGTCACGGCGTAGCGCTGCTTCACCGCGTCCGGCAGTGCGAAGAAGCACCGCGCGGCGGCACGCACCGCCCCGGCCAGGCCTTCGGGCACGCCGTGCCCGTAGACCAGCAGGAATCCGGCGCGACGCAACCCCTCGTCCACTTCGCGCTCCACTTCGGCGGCGGCCGCGCCGCCGGCCCGCCAGCGCGCCAGGTCGATCGCCGCGATGGCGTTCATGTCGCCGCTGCCTCGTCGGCGACGCCGATGTCCTCGTGCCAGAGCGCCGGATACTCGGCAATGAACGTGGTCATCATCTCGACGCATCGTGCGTCGTCGAGCACGGTCACCGCGACGCCGTGCTCGGCCAGCCAGTCGTGGCCGCCGTGGAAGGTCTGCGATTCGCCGATGATCACCGTGCCGATGCCGAACTGACGGACCAGACCACTGCAATACCAGCACGGCGACAACGTGGTGACCATGATCGTCGGGCCGTAGTCACGCCTGCGGCCCGCGGCCCGGAACGCGTCGGTTTCGGCGTGGATGCTGGGGTCGCCGGACTGCACGCGCCGATTGTGCCCGCGGCCCAGCAGGGTGCCGTCCGCGTCGAACAGCGCCGCCCCGATCGGGACACCGCCCTCGGCGCGGCCGAGCAGCGCCTCCTGATAGGCCACCTCGAGCAGTTGTCGTGCCGGTGTCGCGTGCGTCATGGTTCCAGCCTCCAAGGCGACCGGCCGGGCCGCAACGTACAGATCGTCCATCCGGGACCGGCGTTCAGATGACAGGATGACCGCATGCTGCCGACCGTGCGCGACGTGCTCGACGACCAGTTCGCCCCGGCCGATCCGCTCGTCTTGGCAGGTCACGGTGCCCTGCGGCGGACGGTGCGCTGGGTGCATTCGAGCGAGATCTACGAGATCGGACCCCTGCTCTCCGGTGGGGAGCTCTTGCTCACCACCGGGCTGGGCCTGTCCGGGGTGGACGCGGGCACGCGACGGCACTACCTGCGCGAGATCGCCGGGCGCGGGGTGGCCGGGGTGGCCGTCGAACTCGGCCGCACCTTCGACGCGGTCCCGCCCGACATGGTCGAGGAGGCGTCGCGCCACACACTGCCGCTGATCGCCCTGCGAGCCGTGGTGCCGTTCATCGACCTGTGCCGGGCCGCGAACACCGAGATCGTGTCGCGCGAGGTGCGATCGTTGCGCCTGCTCAACGCGCTCGCGAGGGAACTGACCGGCGAACTCGCGGCCGGAAATGGGCTCGCGCAGTTGCTGACTCGCATCGGCGCGGCCACCGGGTGCACGCTGATCGTGACGAGCGGCAACGGCGCGTTGATCGCGGCGCACGGTGTGGACGACGACCGATCGGCGTGGGCCGCAGTGGAATCCGGTACCGCGGCCACGGCGATCCGAGCCAAGGAGAACACCTGGGGGACGCTCACCGCAGGTCCCGGTTCGGTGCTGGACGACGCCACGCTCGCCGCGGTGCTGGCGCAGTCCGCGCCGATTCTCGGTCTCGCGCTCGCCAATTCCGGTTCACCGACCGGGCGGCCGCAGCTCGCGGCGCGCACCCTGCTCGCGGATCTGCTGGACGGCAAGACGATTCGGCAGGCGGATCTGAAGGTGCGGGCGACGGCGGCCGGTATGTCAACGCTGTCCGGACGCACGCTGGTGCCGGTGGCGGCCGACGCGCCCGATACGCGTATCGCGACCCGCCTGATCGATACCGCGGCAAAGGAACTCGGCAGGCCCGCACTGGTGGCGGAGGTGCACGCTACCGGCTACGGCGTACTCGCCATGGACCAGGCGGTGCCCGATCCGGTCGGTGCGGTGGCCCGCCTGCTACGCAATGCCTTCGCCACGAACACCGTCGACGGCGTGACGGTGGTGGTGGGCGATCCGTGTGAGTTCACCGCGGCGGCGCTGACCGGCTCGCTCGAGGCGGCGCGGTCGGCGTTGCGGCTGGCCACCCGGCACCGGCGGGATCGGCCGGCGGGCAGTCCGCTCGTGACGGTGCGCGAACTGGCTACCGAACTCGTCGTCGAATCATTGCCGGCCGCCGAGCGCAGCCGTTTGATCAGCACCACCATCGCCCCGCTGATCGACTGGGACACAGCGCATCACAGCAAACTGGCGCGCACGCTGGAGGTCTACCTGCGCCACGGCGGCAGCGCGACCCGCTGCGCGGCGGCACTGCACATCGGCAGGCAGTCGCTGTACCAGCGGCTGGAACGCATCCGCGAGCTGCTCGGCTATGACCCGGCCGCTCCCGCCCTGGCTGGCACACTGCTGCTCGCGTTGTGTGCGCACCGGCTGCCCGACTAGCCGCACCACTTCTGTTCTCCCGCACCCGTTGTGGCCTGCTGCAGTGGGTGCTGGAAGGCGGAAAGTGTCAGGGGCGTCGCGCGAGCACCGCGTAGGTGGCGGCGGCGACCAGGAAGCCGACGAAGAAGGTGATGTCACCGAGGGCGGGGAACTCGCGTACCAGGTAGCCGGTGAACTTCGCCTGGTTGGAGAACAGCAGTACCGACACCGCCAAGCCGGTCAGAAACGCCGCCACCCCAGGGCGATTCGTGTACGCGCGGTTGTACAGCAAAGCATCGACCGGCTTGCCTCGGTGCAGGTACTGGTCTACGAACATCACGCCCAGCCAGGGCCCGATCCAATACGCGACGATCAGCAGGAACGCTTCGTAGCTCGCGGCGGCGTCGGCCAAAGCCCACCAGGCGACGAGAAAACCGAGGGCGCCGAAACCGATCGAGACGACCGCTCGCTGCGTGCGCACCGGCAAGGTGATGCCGATCGTCACGAAGGCCATCGCGCCGGAGTACACGTTCAGCGCGTTCGCCGCGACGGCGCCGAGCGCGATGGCGAGCAACGCCAGATCCGCCAGCACGCCGGGCAGATTCGCGGTGAAGACATCGGTGGGACTACCCGTCGCCGCGCCCGCGATGGTGACCGAGGCCGCGCCGAGCAGGGACAGCCACAGACAGGACACGAACAATCCGGCGGCCGCGAAACCGCCGGTGGCGGCGCGCGAAACAGTGCGCGGCAGGTAGCGAGAGTAGTCCGCCGCGTAGGGATTCCAGCCGCCCGCGTAACCGAAGGCGGTGCCGACGGTCAGCAGGAAACCGCCGATCCCGCCGACCCCGCCCGCCGGCGCGGCCGCGCCGAGATCGGCTTTGCCGAGGATCACGATCGTCACCACGACGAAAACCACGGCGAGCACCGGAAAGACGATGCGCTCGAAGGCGTGCACCAGGTTGTGGCCGAACGCGCCGAAAACGGTCTGCACCACCACGATCAGCGCCAGGGCGGTGAGTTTCGGCATGCCGGTGAGGCTGCTCAACGCGAAGGCGCCGCTGACGCTGTTGGTGGCGAACCAGCCGACCCCGCACATGAGGGACATGAACGCGGCGGGCAACGCATTGCCCCGATAGCCGAAGGCCAAGCGCCCCAACACCATTTGCGGCACGCCGTGCACCGGGCCGCGGGCCGACAGCACGTGGTGCGCGGCGGCGGCGAGCCCGATGCCGACGGTCAGGGCCAGTCCGGCCTGCCAGAAATTCATCCCGAAGGCGGTGACCGAGAGCACGCCGATGAAGATGGTGGCGAATTCCAGGTTCGGCGACATCCAGGTCCAGAACAGCCCGCGCGGGCGGCCGTGCCTGGCGTCGTCGGGGATGTACTCGTTGCCGCCCGGCTCCACCGCGATGACGCGATCGGCATAGTCGACGGCCGGGGGCGGGTCCTCGGTCAAAGCCATCTCTGCACACTCGTCCGCGGCGGCGCGGCAGGCAACGGACGGTTCGTACGTATGTCACCGTCGGTCGACGGACAATTCGCCCGCCTCGCGGGGGTCATCCGCTGATCGAGCTGGCCTGGTTGCGCCAGTTGGGTGACGGCGTGAACAGTTCGCCGCCGTCCGCGCGGAAGGCCGCGAGTGCGTCGGCGTCGCCGCGTAACTGCGCCAGCAGCCATGCCGTCGGGTAGCCGAGGTAGCCGAACACCCCGGTCGTGCACGGGGTGGACGCGGCCGCGCAATCCGGCTGCCCCTGCACATCGTTGTGGTTCGGACCGTCGAGGGTGCCCCAGGCTTTGCGCACACCGGCCGGCGTCGCCTCGTAGTAGGCCCGATTCGACTGCAAGCCTTCCACTTGCCAGGGCAGCGCCTGATGCGACGGCGAGATGATGCCGTCGGCGGTCCCGTTCACGAAGAACACCGAACCCGTGGTGAGCGCGCGGGTGTCGGCACACGACGCCGCGGTAGAACACCAGTGCTGCGCCGGAAGTTCCAGCGGCACAGCGGTCTTGATCGCACCCGCGGCGTCACGCAGGGCGTTCAGCACCCCCGACGCGCCCTGCGAATGCCCGACGGCGCCGACCGCGTCCCGGTCCAGCTTGCCGAAGAACACGCTCGCGGGATCGTCACCCTGCGCGAGCAGGAACTCCAGCGACTTCCGGATATCGGCCCCGGACCCGGTGTTCCGGTTCTCGGTGGCCACCACGACGAAGCCCCAGGACGCGAAATGCCGCAGCAGGTAACGGTATTGGCTGGGTACTGCGTCGGAACCGTTGCCCCACACAATGATCGGATGCCGCTCAGCGCCCAGCTCCGCCGGATACCAGAGATCGAACGTCGCACCGCCGCTGTCGCAGCACCCGAATCCGAGCTGTTCGATCACGGCCGCGGGACCGGGCTGAATGTACTTCGACTCGATCCCCGGATTCGGCACGTAGGGTGCGGGCTCGGCCGCCGCCACCCCGGTCACCGCCGGTCCGCAGGCGAGCAGCCCTACCGCGATCATCCGCACCGTCCGACGCCAGCGAGTCATGCGCCCGAGTATAGGAATGCCCGAACGCCCGGCTCGATGCCCGGTCGCGGGACTCGCGATCGCTGAACTCGGCGGGTGCTGCTGGTGTGGCAGGGCGGTGGGTGTGGCTGGCGTGGCTGACGTTCCGGGTGCGGCAGGTGCTCCGGGTGCGGCGGGGTCCGGCGGCGCGGCGGCGCGGGACATGCGGCGCGGCGGGCGCGGGATGTGCGGCGGGGCAGGGCGCGGTGCGGCGGGGCAGGGCGCGGTGCGGCGGGGCAGGGCGCGGTGCGGCGGGGTAGGACCGGTGCGGCGGGCCAGGACAGGCGTCGCGACGACCGGGCGAGGCGATTGCCGTTGGTTCGCGGGCAGGCCGTAGGCTCGAAAACTGTGCCGAACACGCAAGACCACACCGATGACCAGCCGGTATCCCCAGCCGCGCCACACGAGGGCGATCCGAACTATCTGGTCGGGCTCGATCTCGTCGGCCGCCGCGTCGTCGTGGTCGGCGGCGGTACGGTCGCGCAGCGCAGGCTCGGGCTGCTGATCGCCTCGGGCGCGGACGTGCACGTGGTGAGCCGTGAGGTCACTCCGGCGGTCGAGGGGATGGCGACCTCCGGGCAACTCACCGTGACGCTGCGCGCCTACACCGACGGCGACCTGGACGGCGCCTGGTACGCGATCGCCTGCACCGATGAACCGGAGACCAACGCGGCGGTCGTCGCCGAGGCGACCCGGCGGCGGATCTTCTGCGTGCGCGCCGATCACGCCCGGCTCGGCACCGCGGTCACGCCCGCGACCGCACGCTATGACGGCATGACCCTCGGCGTGCTGGCCGGTGGCCAGCATCGGCGCTCGGCCGCGGTGCGCAACGCGCTGCTGGAGGCGCTGCAATCCGGTGTGGTGACCGATGATTCGACGCCGATCACCCCCGGCGTCGCGCTGGTCGGCGGCGGCCCCGGCGACCCCGATCTGATCACCGTGCGCGGCCGGCGGCTGCTCGGCCGCGCTGATCTGGTGGTCGCCGACCGGCTCGCGCCGCCGGAACTGCTGGCCGAACTCGGACCCGATGTCGAGGTGATCGACGCGGCGAAGATCCCCTACGGGCGGGCGATGGCGCAGGACGCGATCAACGCCGCGCTGATCGAAGGCGCCAAGGCGGGCAAGTTCGTGGTGCGGCTCAAGGGCGGCGACCCGTACGTGTTCGGTCGCGGGTTCGAGGAACTCGAGGCCTGTGTCGAGGCGGGGATCCCGGTGACCGTGGTGCCCGGTATCACCAGCCCCATCTCGGTGCCCGCGGCGGCGGGCATCCCGGTGACCCATCGGGGCGTGACCCACGAGTTCGTCGTGGTGAGTGGCCATGTCGCGCCGGATCACCCGGATTCGCTGGTGGATTGGCCCGCGCTGGCCCGGCTGCGCGGCACCCTGGTGCTGATGATGGCGGTGGAGCGGATCGAGCAGTTCGCGAACGCGCTGATCGAAGGCGGACGTCCCGCGGACAGTCCCGCCACGGTCATTCAAGAGGGCACGCTGCGCACGCAGCGGGTGCTGCGCGCCGACCTCGGCACGGTCGCCGAGCGGGTGCGCGCCGAAGGCATCCGCCCGCCCGCGATCGTGGTGATCGGTCCTACGGCGGGCTTCTCGGTGCCGATCGCCGACTGATCGGCCGGGCACCGCGGTGGCACAGGTCGTCTACAGTGGCTCTCTGTGCTCGAGAATCCCGCTGCGCCGACGCAGTATCCAGTGAAAGAGCGGGCGTTCGGGCTCGCGATTCTCGTCCTCAGCGGAATGCAGCTGATGAGCGTGCTGGACGGCACGGTCATGATCCTGGTGGTCCCGCGGCTGCAGGCGGATTTCGGGATGTCCGCGTCCAGCGCGAACTGGGTGATCACGTCCTACGCCCTCACCTACGCCGGGCTCATGCTGCTCGGCGGGCGGGTCGGTGACGCGTTCGGGCGCAAGAAGATGTTCCTGCTCGGCGTCGCCCTGTTCACCGTGTCCTCGCTGCTGTGCGGTTTGGCGATCAACGGCGGCATGCTGATCGGCATGCGCGCCGTGCAGGGGATCGGCGCGGCCTTCGCCTCGCCCACCGCCTTGGCGCTCGTCGCGACCACCTTCGCGCCGGGTAAGGCGCGCAATCAGGCGATCGCGATCTTCGGCGCGATGGTCGGCGTCGGTTCGGTCGGCGGCTTGGTGGTCGGTGGCGCGCTGGCCGATGTCTGGTGGCGCGGCATCTTCTTGATCAATGTGCCGATCGGCCTGCTGGTTTTCGTGGGCGCGATGCGCTGTCTGCGCGACACCGAGCACCATCGCCTCTCGCTCGACGTGCGCGGTGCCGTGCTGGCCACGATCGGCGTCGCCACCCTGGTGTTCGGTGGCATGGAAGGTCCCGCGCTGGGCTGGGGCCACCCCGTGATCATCGGTTCGCTGGTGGCCGGCGGCGTCCTGCTGATCACCTTCATCATCGCCGAGCGCAACGTGGACAACCCGCTGCTGCCGTGGTCGCTGTTCAGCAGCCAGGACCGGGTCGCGACCTTCCTCGCGGTGCTGCTGGCCAGCGGGGTGATGGGCGGCATCTCCGTCTTCGGCGCGCAGTACGTGCAGAACGTGCTGGGCTACAGCGCTTTACAGGCCGGCCTGATCTTCATTCCGTTCACCATCGGCATGGGTATCGGCGGCGCGTTGACCTCGAAACTGGTGATGCGGATTGCGCCGCGGATCCTGATCGGCGCAGGCGGCGGTCTGGCGGCCGTCGCCCTGCTGTTCGGCTCGACCCTGGACCGCACCGCGAACCTGCCCACCCTGCTCGTGCTGTTCCTGGTGATCGGCACCGGCGTCGGCATCGTGCTGGTCATCGTGCCGCTGTGCCTGATCGTCGGCGTCGAGGTGACCGAGATCGGTCCGCTGAGCGCGGTCGGTCAGATGCTGCTCGCGTTCGGCCCGGCCCTGGCCCTGGGCTTCCTCGGCCCCGTGGTGGTCTCACGCTCCCTGGCGCTGGGCGGCAGCAACACCGTCAAACCCAGCGCCATGAACACCGCCCAGCTCGACGCGCTCAGCAGCGGCTACACCCTCGCGCTGTTCCTATGCGGTGTCGGCGTGCTGCTCACCCTGCTGATCGCGCTCGCCATCCGCTACACGGCGGCGCAGGTCGCGCAGGCGCAGCACGCGCAGGAAGAAGCCCAGCAGTCCTAGGCCCGCCGGGCTTCGCGGATCAGAGGCGTCCTGCGACCTTGCGGGGCGTCACCCGCACGATGACGCGCGGGCCGTCGTTGACCGAGGCCGGGTTGAAATCCAGGTACTTCTGCCCGGTGTACTTGGTGGACAGCTTGTCCGGCAGGGTCTTGTCCGGGTCCGGGGTGAGCGTGGCGGTCCCGCGGATCTCGGCGTAGGTGTAGGGGTTCTCCGGCGGGTTGATCATGATGGTGACGCGCGGGTCGCGAGCGATGTTCTTGCCCTGCTGGCGATCGGTGGTGGTGGAGAAGAGCAGGTCGTCGCCGTCGCGTTCGAGCCAGATGACGGTGAGGTGCGGCTGGCCGTTGGGCCCGCTCGTCGCCACGGTGGCGAACACCTTCGACTCGTCCAGATACTTCTTCAATTCCGCGGAAAGCACACCGGTATCGGTCATGCTTTTCTGAAACACGCCGCGCCCCCGCGGCATTCCGCCGAGCACGGATGCGCCGCACAGCTACTACGTGCTGTGCGGCGCGAGTACCCGTCCGGGTCAGCCGACGGCGTGGCGGTCGGCGACGGTCAGGGTGTGGTCGAGGATGGCCAGACCCTCCTTCGCTTCGGCCTCGCTGACGATGCACGGCGGGACCACATGCAGGCGATTGAAGTTCACGAACATCAGCAGCCCGGCCGCGCGGCAGGCGGCGACCACCTCGGTCATCGCCGCGCTCGTTCCGCCGTACGGGGCGAGCGGCTCCCGCGTCGTCCGGTCGCGGACGAGTTCGAGTGCCCAGAAGACCCCGGCACCGCGGACGTCCCCGATGCTGGGATGCCGCTCGGCGAGCTCGCGCAGACCGGGGCCGAGCACGCGCGCACCGATGTCGGCGGCGTGTTCGACGATGCCCTCGTCGGTCATCGCCGTGATGGTCGCGACGGCGGCCGCGGTCGCGAGGGGATGACCCGAATAGGTCAGGCCGCCCGGATAGGGGCGGTCGTCGAAGGTCGCGGCGATCGCCGGGCTGATCGCGACACCGCCCAGCGGCACGTAGCCGGAGTTGACGCCCTTCGCGAAGGTCAGCAGATCGGGCACCACGCCGTCGAAATGCTCTATCGCGAACCACTTTCCGGTCCGGCCGAACCCGGACATCACCTCGTCGGCGATGAACACGATGCCGTACTTGTCGCACAGTGCGCGCACGCCCGCCAGGTATCCGGGTGGCGGGATCATGATTCCCGCTGTGCCGGGGATGGATTCGAGCACGATCGCCGCGATGGTGTTCGGCCCCTCGAAGGCGATGGTCTGTTCCAGATGCGCCAGCGCCCGCTCGGTCTCCTGGGTTTCATCGCTCGAATGGAATTGCGTGCGATACAGGAATGGCCCGAAGAAGTGCACGACACCGCTGTTGCCGTGATCGTTGGGCCAGCGCCGCGGATCACCGGTCAGGTTGATCGCGGTCTCCGTCCCGCCGTGATACGAGCGGTACCGGGCGAGCACCTTGTAGCGGCCGGTGTGCAGCCGGGCCATCCGCACCGCGTGCTCGACGGCCTCGGCCCCGCCGTTGGTGAAGAAGATCTTGTTCAGCTCGCCCGGCGTGCGCTCGGCGATCAGGCGGGCCGCCTCCGAGCGCGCGTCGTTGACGTGCTGCGGTGCGACGGTGCACAGCTTGGCCGCCTGCTGTTGCACCGCCGCAACGACTTTCGGATGTTGATGCCCGATGTTGGTATTCACCAGCTGAGAGGAGAAATCGAGCAGCCTGGTGCCCTCGCCGTCCCACACATAACAGCCCTGGGTGGCGCTGATGGTCATCGGATCCAGCTGCGCCTGGGCGGACCAGGAGTGGAAGACGTGGCGACGATCGAGCTCGTACGCGCGCGCTGCCGCCTCGCGGGCGGCCTCCGGGGTCAATCCGTTCGGGAGGGTCATCGTCGAGTTCTCCTGCGTCACTTGTGCTGTCGGCTACCTGTGCTCAGTGGTGGACGGGGCTACTTGTTCTCGGGGAAGCCGAGGTTGATCCCGCCGTGACTCGGATCGAGCCAACGGGTGGTGACCGCCTTGGCCCGGGTGAAGAAGTGCACGCCGTCGGCGCCGTGCGCGTGCGAGTCACCGAACAGCGAGTTCTTCCAGCCGCCGAAGCTGTAATAGGACATGGGCACCGGGATCGGCACGTTGATGCCGACCATGCCCACCTCGACCTCGTTGTGGAAACGCCGGGCCGCGCCGCCGTCGTTGGTGAAGATGGCCGTGCCGTTGCCGTACGGGTTGGCGTTGATCAGGGCGAGCGCGTCGTCGTAGCTGTCCACCCGCACCACCGAGAGGACCGGGCCGAAGATCTCGTCGGTGTAGACACTCATCGCGGTGCCGACGTGGTCGAGAATCGTGGGGCCGAGCCAGAATCCGTCCGCTTCGCCATCGGCCGCGATGCCGCGTCCGTCGAGCACCACACGGGCACCGGCGGATTCGCCCGCCGCGATGTAGTCCGCGACGCGATCGCGATGCGCCTCGGTGACCAGCGGGCCCATATCGGTCTCGCGGGTGCCGTCGCCGGTCTTGATGGTGGTGGCGCGCTCGGTGATCTTCGCGACCAGCTCGTCGGCGGTGCCGCCCACCGCGACCACCACACTGATCGCCATGCAACGCTCACCGGCGGAACCGAATCCGGCGTTCACCGCGGCGTCGGCGGCCAGGTCGAGGTCGGCGTCCGGCAGCACCACCATGTGGTTCTTCGCCCCGCCCAACGCTTGCACCCGCTTGCCCGCCGCGGTGCCGCGCTGATAGACGTACTGCGCGATCGGGGTCGAGCCGACGAACGAGACGGCCTTGATCTTCGGGTTGTCGAGCAGTTCGTCCACCGCGACCTTGTCGCCCTGCACGACATTGAAAACGCCTGCGGGCAAACCGGCTTCGGCCCACAACTCGGCAAGCCACAGCGAGGCCGAGGGGTCCTTCTCGCTCGGCTTGAGCACCACGGTGTTGCCCGCGGCGATGGCCAGCGGGAAGAACCACATCGGCACCATCGCCGGGAAGTTGAACGGCGAAATCACCGCGACCGGGCCGAGCGGCTGGCGGATGGAGAAGATGTCCACCTTGGTCGACGCGTTCTCGGTGTAGCCGCCCTTGAGCAGATGCGGTACGCCGCAGGCGAATTCGACGACCTCCAGGCCGCGGCTCACCTCGCCCATGGCGTCGGCGATCACCTTGCCGTGCTCGGCCGTGATCAGTTGCGCCAGTTCGGCTTTGCGGTCGTTGAGCAGCTCACGGAATCGGAACAGGATCTGGGTGCGCCGCGCCAGCGAGGTGTCACGCCAGGCCGGGAACGCGTCCGCGGCCGCATCGATCGCCGCGCGGGTGTCGGCCACGTTCGCCAGCGCGACCTGACCGGTCACCACGCCCGTCGCCGGATTGGTCACCGCCGCCGTCGCCTCGCTGGTCCCAGCGAAAGCCTTGCCGTCGAGCCAGTGCGCGATTGTCTGCATATCTCCTCGTTTCGATCCGTGAGCGTCGCGGTGCGGCGGCGGGTGGACGCCTCCTTGCTACTACTCTCCGGCATCAACCCTGCGATATCGCCCGACGATCTGTACGCGATTCAGCGATTCATATTACGATTCGTCGGTGCTGCCCTCCGTGTCCGATGTGCTGGCGATGCCGGTGGTGCGGGCCGGTGCGCCCGAGGTCGTCGCCGGCGGATCGCTGGACCGGCCGGTGCGCTGGGTGCACGTCAGCGAGGTCGCGGAGGTGGCGCAGCTGCTCGCGGGCGGGGAACTGATCCTGACCACCGGCCAGCCGATGAGCCACGGCGACAGTGCGACCGCCGCTTACCTGACCGCACTCGCCGCGGCCGGGGTGTCCGGGCTGGTCGTCGAGTTGGGCGCGTACGTGCCGCGGCTGCCGCCGATCGTCGCGCAGACCGCCGACGCGCTCGGGCTGCCCGTGATCGCGCTGCACCGGGTGACCCGATTCGTGGAGATCACCGAGGCGGTGCACCGGGTGATCGTGGCCGACCAATACGCGGAAGTGGAGTTCGCGCGCACCGTGCACGAGACCTTCACCGACCTCAGCGTGCGCCGGGCCTCGCTCGCCGAGATCGTGAAAACCGCTGCGGGCATGCTCGATTCGTCGGTGGTGCTGGAAGATCTGGCGCACCGGGTGCTGGCGTTCACCGCCAAGCACGCGAGCACGTCGGCGCTGCTCGACGACTGGGAGAACATCTCGCGGCTGCTGCCCGATGGCTGGGACGCGGTGGCCGTGGGCCCGCACACCCAGCGCTGGGGGCGGTTGATCCTGCGCTCGAGCGAGGTGCCGACCGCCCGCGCCACGATGGTGCTCGAACGCGCGGCACAGACGCTCACGCTGCATCGGATGATCGAGAAGGACCGCTTCGGCCTGCATCGCCAGGCGCAGACCGGGCTCATCGACGACATGGTCAACGGCCGGGTGGTGGACGAACGCGACGCGGTGGCCCGGGCCGCCGCGCTCGGCCTCGCCCGGCGCGCCGCCTACGTGCCGTTGGCCGTCGATGTCGCGGCCGTCGCCGAGGCCGATCCGGTCGCCCGGCAACGCCGTGCCGCGGGCATCCTGGACGCGATCACGCACGGACTCGGCTTGGCGAAATTCACCGCACTCGCCGCCGCCGATCAGGGCGACCGGGTCGGCATGATCCTGGCGCTGCCGCGCACCGGTGCGCTCGACGAGAGCCTGACCGCGGCTTGCGTCGCGATCGCCGGCGAGGTTCGCCGGGTCGACGGCGTCGAACGGGTCGTGATCGGCGTCGGCGCCGAAGCAAATTCGCTGCTCGACACCGCGCACGAGCTGCCGCACGCGGCGCACATCGCGGAAGTGGCGCTGTCGCTACGGAGTTCGGCGCCGCGGCCGTTCTATCGCAGTGGTGATGTGCGGCTGCGCGGGCTGCTCTCGCTGATCCGCAACGAGCCCGGCGTGCAACGATTCGCGGAAACGGAACTGAGTGCGTTGCTGCGCTACGACATTCGGCAAGGCGCCGACCTGACCGGCACGCTGCGCCAGTTCCTCGACCTGGCGGGCAACAAGACCGAACTCGCGCGGCGGCTCAACATCAGCAGGCCGACCCTGTACGAGCGGCTGGCGCGAATCGAACGCATTCTCGCCGTCGATCTCGAGGACGGGGAGTCGCGCACCTCGTTGCACGCGGCGCTGCTGATCCGCGATCTCACGGCGAACGCGCGCTGAATCCGCGGCCGTCCGATATGTCGCGATCGGTGTCGCGCATGGTGTAGCTCACATCTGCCCCGGTCAGCGCCGCATCCCGGGAACATCGCAGGTCCGGTGGCGGTTGTGCGGCGTATGACAACCCTTGGATTGATCGGCAGCGGGAACATCGGCGGTACGGTGGCGCGACTCGCCATCGCCGCGGGACTCGACGTGGTGCTCAGCAACTCCCGTGGTCCCGAAACCCTGTCCGATCTGGTCGCGGAGCTCGGCCCACGGGCGCGGGCGGCGACCGCCGACGAGGCGGCCGCGGCGGGGGACATCGTGGTGGTGACCGTGCCGCTACGCAATTACCAGCAGGTGCCGGTCGCGCCCCTGGCGGGCAAGGTCGTCATCGACACCAACAACTACTACCCGGATCGGGACGGCACCTTCGCCGAACTCGCGGACGGTACCGTGACGAGCAGTGAACTGCTGCAAAAACATCTGCCGACCTCGAAGGTGGTCAAGGCGTTCAACAACATCTACTTCGTGCACCTCGGCGAACTGGCCCGTCCTGCGGGCGCCGTCGACCGGTCGGCGCTGCCGATCGCGGGCAACGACACCGGCGCGAAAGTCGCTGCGGCACAACTGATCGACGCGCTCGGCTACGACACCGTCGATGCCGGCCCGCTGAGCGAGAGCTGGCGCTTCCAGGTGAGCACGCCGGTCTACGCCGACGCCTACGCGGCGGCACTTCCGTTCTGGGAGAACGCCGCAACCCCCGCGGACGGCACCAGGATTCGCGAACTGCTCGCCGCCGCACAGCGCTGACATGGGAGAACCCGGGAGCTTAGCCTGCTCCCGGGTTCCGGTTCTGCCGCCCAATTCGCCCACCCCGGTGGGGGAAGAGATGAGGCTGAGATTCACGGCGTGTCGTGCCTTTGGACCACTTCCCCATGGCGGGGAAGGCCGGAGTCGAACCGGCATCTCGTCGCGTGCGTGTCCCTTCCTCGTACCGTCGGTGTTCGGCGGCGAATACTCGTGCTGGAGCGAGAGTCTGAGATTGGCACGGTTGCCTCTGCCTGTTGGGCTACCCGGACATGGATGCCCGGAGGGGGACTCGAACCCCCACTGACGCCGTGGATTTCAGGTTCAACTTCAGTTTGAGTGTGCGCTCCTTGCGCTTCCCCCGCACGCGGCGGGGGAGTCTGTGGGCCCGGGGCCGATCGACCCCGGGCGGTTTCAGCGGAACAGGTAGCCGAAGATCACGTCACCGGTCTTGCGGTCGGTGACCTCGGTCCCGTTGGCCTCCTCGCGCGCGAACTTCACTGCGCGAGCGAGCTTGTCGACGCGCTCGGCCAGCTCGTTCACCCGGCGGGCGGGCAGGGCGCCGGAGAAACGCACCGTGTTCCAGTAGCCGATGGCGATGTCCTCGTAGTACACCTCCACCTGGGCCGGGTGCTTCTCGGTGGCCTCGGCCTTCACGTGGTTGCGCGGCACCTTCTTGGTCCGGATGGTGCGCACGGCGTCGGTCCGCCAGGTGTCGGTGGAGTCGTCGAACGACCACGCCTCGGCCGCGTCGAGCACCGGCAGCCGCTGCACGAAGGCGTGCAGCTCGGCCAGCTGCTTCTCCAGGAACAGCAGGTAGGAGACCGGCACGTCGCGCAGCAGTACCTCGCCGTCGACGGATACGTCGGCCTTCGCCTCGGTGTTCGTCCAGTCCTTCGTCGCGGTGGCGTCGAACAGGCGGGTCAGGGTCGCCGCGGTCTGCCGCAGCACCTCCTCGGACTTCACCTGCACGCGGGTGGACTCCGGCGGAAGCTGCTCGCCCTCTTCGTCTTTCGGCTGGTAGGTGCGCGCGATACCGGCGAGCAAAGCCGCCTTCTGCAACGCGCCGTGGCGTTGCGCCAGCTCCCGCACCGCAGCGCTCTTCACGCCCTTCTCGACCGCAATGATCTGATTCAGCTTCGTCATCTCTACCTCCCCGTCACGTATCCACACGTGGCGCAACAACATTCGGCCCGAGAATCCGAATCCTCCCGTTCCGGATCCCCGAGCACCCGCACGACGTTACGGGCGGAGTCTGAAGTCCGCATCCTATTTTCTGTCGGCGTCGAGGAAGCCGGGGTTGGTCTTCGGTCCTTACTTTCGAAGTGGTGGACCGGCTGCTGGCCGGCCAAGGCCCCGATCGCGGGGCTCAGCGCGCTCTGCGTCGGGCGCGCCTCCGGTCGCCGACGGCGTCTGCACGTGCGGCCGCCGACGGCAGGGGTTCGCCGTTGGGTTGTGCTGGAGCGTGGCTGGGCCGCCGAAGTGATGGTGTGCCTCGTCGTTGGGTTTGTGCTGTCGCGTTTGGGCTTGTCGGCTGGCTGCCGAAGCGGGACAACCCTGGTGTCGTCGACCTGCCGCGGGAGTTACATGGATAGTGCTGAGCGCGGTGAGTGCCGTTCCCGGCTGTAGGCGCACGTAGGTGCCAGGGGTCTCGTTCCGGCGTGGTCGTCTGGCTGTGGTGCCGTTCTCGTGATCACCTCGACCAGGAACCACCGGTTGGTGTGCGGATAGCGTTGTGCCTCGGCGGTTTTCACAGACCATCTATACGGTTCACCGGCCCTCCAGCCCCTGTGAAGCGTATGGGCGCTCTGTGAGGCCCCACCTATCTGTCGCTTGGTCCTCCCCGCCTCCCACTCCCCGCGCCCTTCCTGGCGTCGCGCACCCCTTTCGTGTTCGCGCACGGGCTATGGCCGTCCACAGCGGGTGCGGGAAAATGGAAGGGGTGCGTGAACTGGCCCGGGTCACCTATCTGTCGCTTGGTACACACCTTGGGGTGCCCGATGCCACAGGGTGGCGGGATTGTGGTGGGGTGGTGGGGTCGCCAGACTGTGTCGATGGGGATATCTCTTGATGCGGAGCTGCTCGAGCGGTGGGCCGGGTTGGCGGGGGCTGGTGCGATCACTATGGGGGAGTTCGTGATTCGGTGTTATCGGGAACCGCATCGGCGGTATCACACGGTGGAGCATCTGCAGGCGATGCTGGGGGTGATCGATGATCTGGCGGGGGAGGCGGAGGATATCGATGCGGTGCGGTATTCGGCGTTCTTTCATGACGCTGTTTATGCGGTGGAGCGTGACGACAATGAGGAGCTGAGTGCTCGGTTGGCTGAGGAGTCGCTCGGAGAACTGGGGGTGGCAACGGAATTGATTGCCGAGGTGGGGCGGCTGGTGCGGCTCACGGCGACGCATCGTGTGGTGGATGGGGATCGGAACGGGGCGGTGCTCTGTGACGCGGACCTGGCGGTGCTCGCGGCCGACGAGGCGGGGTATGCCGCGTATACAGCCGCGGTGCGGGCGGAGTACGGCCATGTGCCGGACGAGCTGTTCCGCGCCGGTCGTGCCGCGGTGTTGCAAGGGCTCGCCCAGCAGCCGTACCTGTTCCGAACCCATACTGCGCGAACGCGTTACGAGGCGGCGGCGCGGACGAACCTGTCTCGGGAGCTGGCGACGTTGACCGCTGCTGGTGACTCGAGTGGCGACGCGCTGACTCAGCCGGCGAACAGGCGTTGCTGATTGCTGCCGATGACTCGGTGGCGGCGCGTTGACTTGTCCGGGGAGCTGGCGTTGTTGATTGCTGCTGGTGACTCAGGTGGCGGCGTGTGCGAGCTGGCCGCGCTTACCGGCTCAGGTGAGAATCAATAACTCGGTCGGCGAGGCGATTTCGGTTTTCAGGCCGGCTTTGCCCGCCACCTTCGCCAGGCCGCGCACGTCGGTGGGTTCGGCGCGGGTGAGCACGAGCGCGCGGGCCAGTAGGCCTTTGTGATGTTTGTTGAAGTGGCTGACCACGGTGCGGGAGCCGTCGGGGTGTTCGGTGAGCACGTTGGCGGTGACCGCGCCGGGCACCCGGCCGAGTTGCTGATAGGTGCCCGATCGCAGGTCGACCACCAGATCGCCGGCCGCTTCGGCGAGCAGCGCGTCGGACAGCGAATCGCGCCAGACGGCCGAAAGTGTGGGCAAGCCGGGCAGTTTCGAACCGCCGGAGAGCCGGTAGGCGGGAATCGGGTCGCTCGCGCGGACCGCGCCGAACAGCGCGGACCCGATGCCGAGGCGCGCGTAGGCCTTGGCGCGCTGCGCCTTGCTGAACGAGCGCGCGTCGAGCGCGTCGTAGAGCACGCCGGTGTAGCGCTCCAGCGCGGGGCGGGTGGGGGAGCTGCGCAGGGACGCGTTGCGGGCGATCTCGGCGTCGGCGCCTTTGCCGAGACCGAGCACCGTGCGGCTCGCGTCCGGGTCGGTGGCGAGCTTGGTCAGCTCATCGATCAACTGGTCGCGTACCGCGGTGAGCTGCGGCATCGACAACGCGTCCAGTGCCAGCGGCACGTCGGTACCGCCGTCGGACTTGGTTTCGGAGGGAGGCAGCAGCACCAGCACGAACGAATACGGTAATGCGTTGCGAGCATCGCGCGAGCAGCGACTACCCTGTGCATCCGTGATCACCCGCCTCTCCCGCCTTTTCCTGCGTACCCTGCGCGACGATCCCGCCGACGCGGAGGTGCCCAGCCACAAACTTCTCGTGCGCGCCGGATACGTGCGACGCATCGCGCCGGGCGTCTACTCGTGGCTGCCGCTGGGCCTGCGAGTGCTGCGCAAGGTCGAGGATGTGGTGCGCGAGGAGATGGACGCGATCGGCGCACAGGAGATCTCGCTGCCCGCGCTGCTGCCGCGCGACCCGTACGAGACCACCAACCGGTGGACCGAATACGGCGACGGCCTGTTCCGGCTGAAGGACCGCAAGGGCGCGGACTACCTGCTCGGCCCGACGCACGAGGAACTGTTCGCGCTCACCGTGAAGGGCGAATACAACTCGTACAAGGACCTGCCGGTCACCCTGTACCAGATCCAGACCAAGTACCGCGACGAGGAGCGTCCGCGCGCGGGCATCCTGCGCGGCCGCGAATTCGTCATGAAGGACTCGTACTCGTTCGATCTCGACGAGGACGGCCTGAAGGCCAGCTACGCGGCACACCGCGAGGCCTACCAGCGGATCTTCGACCGGCTGCAGGTGAAGTACGTCATCGTCGCGGCCACCTCCGGTGCGATGGGCGGCAGCGCGTCCGAGGAGTTCCTGGCCGACAGCCCGGTCGGCGAGGACACCTACGTGCGCTGTGTCGAGTCGAGTTACGCGGCGAACGTGGAGGCCGTGGTCACGCCCGCGCCCGCGCCGCTGCCGATCGAGGGCCTGGCCGAGGCGGTCGTGCACGACACCCCGGACGCGCCGACCATCGCGACGCTCGTCGACTGGGCGAACAGCGCGGGCATCGCCGAGCAGTTCGGCCGTCCGGTCACCGCGGCGGACACGCTCAAGAACGTGATGGTGAAGCTGCGGCATCCCGACGGCAAGTCCGAGATCGTCGGCATCGGCGTGCCGGGCGACCGTGAGGTCGACGACAAGCGGCTCGGCGCGTCGGTCGAACCGGCCGAGGTGGAGTTGCTCACGGAGGCGGATTTCGCGGCGAACCCGTTCCTGGTGAAGGGCTACATCGGCCCGAAGGCGTTGCAGGCCAACGGTGTTCGCTACCTCGTCGACCCGCGGGTCGGCACCGGCACGGCATGGATCACCGGCGCGGACGCGCCCGGTAAGCATGTGGTCGGCCTGGTGGCGGGCCGGGACTTCACCCCGGACGGCACCATCGAGGCCGCCGAGGTGCGCGACGGCGATCCCTCGCCGGACGGCCGGGGCGCGCTGGTGGCCTCGCGCGGTATCGAGATCGGGCACATCTTCCAGCTCGGCCAGAAGTACACCAACGCCTTCGAGGTGGATGTGCTCGGCGAGAACGGCAAGCCGGTCCGGCTCACCATGGGCTCCTACGGTGTCGGCGTCTCCCGCATGGTCGCGGTGATCGCCGAACAGCAGCACGACGACAAGGGGCTGCGCTGGCCGGCCGAGGTCGCGCCGTACGACGTGCACGTCGTCATCGCGAACAAGGACGAGGCGGCCCGCGCGGGCGCCGAGCAGGTCGTCGCCGGCCTGCACGCCAAGGGTTTGGACGTGCTCTTCGACGACCGCACCGCCTCACCCGGCGTCAAGTTCAAGGACGCCGAATTGCTCGGCATGCCTTTGGTTCTCGTCATCGGCCGGGGCTGGGCCGAGGGCAAGGTGGAGCTGCGCGACCGCTTCACCGGCGAAGCTGCCGAACTCCCCGCGGATTCGGCCGTCGACGCCGTCGTCACCCGGATACGCGGCTAGTCCGGCACACGAGCGACGGCCCCGGTGGATTCCCCCGGGGCCGTTCGCGTAGGCGGGAGGGTTTCAAGATCAGGGGGAACTGGGGGCGCCGCGCTCTCGCACGATGCCGCCGTCAGTTCCTCCTGATCATGAACGCGCGACCTACGGAACCGTAGGCGGGATTTGCGGTGTGAAGTGGGGTGGAGGGGCTATGGGCTGCTGTTACCCGCTGGTAAGTTAACGGCATGACGAGCACCGATCCGTTGTTGTTCAACCCTGCCACCTACGACCCGCAGCATTTCGACGCCGAGACCCGGCGGCTGCTGCGTGCCACCATCGAGTGGTTCGAGTCGCGGGGCAAGCAGCAGCTGCTGGCCGACGACGCGGACGCGGTCTGGACGGCCGACTTCCTCGAGTTCGTCGCGAAGGAGAAGCTGTTCGCCACCTTCCTGACCCCCGCCGAGTTCGCCGACGGCGACGAGAACCGGCGCTGGGACGCGGCGCGCAACGCGGCACTGTCGGAGATCTTCGGCTTCTACGGGCTGGCCTACTGGTACGCCGAGCAGGTGACCATCCTCGGGCTCGGGCCGATCTGGCAGAGCGAGAACAAAGACGCCAAGCAGCGCGCGGCCGCCGACCTGGCCGCCGGCCAGGTGATGGCGTTCGGTTTGTCCGAGCGCGAGCACGGCGCCGACATCTACAACACCGACCTGGTGCTCACTCCCAGCGAGCCGGGCAGTGCCGATGCCGAGGCCGGAATCCTGTTCCGCGCCAACGGCGAGAAGTACTACATCGGCAACGGCAATGTGGCGAGCATGGTTTCGGTGTTCTCCCGCCGGTCCGATGTCGAGGGCGCCGACGGCTACGTCTGGTTCGCCGCGGACAGCAGGCACGAGAACTACCACCTGCTGGGCAATGTCGTGCACCAGCAGATGTATGTCAGCACGTTCCGCCTGGAGAACTACCCGGTGCGGGCCGAGGACATCCTGCACACCGGACCCGAAGCCTTCTCGGCCGCGCTGAACACCGTCAACGTCGGTAAGTTCAACCTGTGCCACGGCGGCATCGGCATGGTCGAGCACTCCTTCTACGAGGCGATCACCCACGCGAACAACCGCATCCTGTACGGCAACCCGGTCACCGACTTTCCGCACGTGCGGACCAATTTCGTCGACGCCTACGCGCGCATCGTCGCGATGAAGCTGTTCAGCGATCGTGCCGTGGACTACTTCCGCAGCGCGAGCCTCGACGACCGGCGCTATCTGCTGTTCAACCCGATGACGAAGTCGAAGGTGACCTCGGAGGGCGAGACGGTGATGACCTTGCTGCTGGATGTGCTGGCGGCCAAGGGATTCGAGAAGAACACCTACTTCGCCGAGGTGCAGCGGCTGATCAACACGCTGCCCCGGCTCGAGGGCACGGTGCACGTCAATGTCGGGCAGATCCTGAAGTTCATGCCGAACTATCTGTTCAACCCCAAGGAGTACCCGGAGATCGGCACCCGCCTCGACGCGGCCGACGACGAGTTCTTCTGGCGGCAGGGCCCCGCCCGCGGCGCGGGCAAGGTGCAGTTCGCCGACTGGACCCCCGTGTACGAGAAGCACGCCGACATCCCGAATGTCGGCCGCTTCTACGAGCAGGCGCAGGCGCTGCGCACGCTGCTGAGCACCGCGGCGCCCGATGCCGGCCAGCAGCAGGACCTCGACTTCATGCTGACCATCGGCCACCTGTTCGCCCTGGTGGTCTACGGTCAGCTGATCCTCGAGCAGGCGGCGATCACCGGACTGGATCGCGATCTGCTCGACCAGATCTTCGATTTCCAGGTCCGCGATTTCAACACCTATGCGACCACGCTCTACGGCAAGCCGTCGGCCAGCCCCGACCAGCAGGCCTGGGCCGCGTCGGCGCTGCGCCCGCCGGTGGCGGATCGCCCGCGCTTCGACCGGATCTGGGCCGAGGTGGCGGCCTACGACGGCGCGTACGAGATGCGTCCGTAGCTGCGAGCATCGAAAAGGCCGACCCCGCAAGCCCTGTGAGGTCGGCCTTTTCGTGCGAGTTCACCCTGGCCCTGCTGCCGGACGAACCGCACACCCAATATGGGTGCTGGGTACCCGGCCCGGCACAGGTGAAACTCCTTCTCCGGGGTTTCCGGAGGTGTGCTGGCGCACAGGGTGTTTCGGCTCAGACCTTGCCGGGGAACGGTGTGGTCGGCGGGTCGGTGCCCAGGATGGACTGCCAAGTGGCAAGGCGGACCGCGCATTCGGTGAGCCCGTCGATGCCCATCCGGCGCAGCGCTTCGGACGTGCCGTGCTCGACCACGGCTCGCCACGCGACCGCGGTGTCGGATTCCACGGTCGCGGCCAGATGCGCCGCGGGAATCGGATCGTTCGCCGGAAACGGCATCGTGTAGGCGGCATCCGGCGGCGGGGCGGTGACGCCCGCCGCGGTGAGCGCGTCGATCGTGGCGTCCCGGCGGGCGCGATGGCTCGCGGTGTGCTCGGCGACGAGACGGTAGCGCTCGCGCGAGGCATACGCGGCGACCACACCGTAGGCGTACACCGCGCTGTATTCGGCGCGCAGCGCGTCCAGCAGCGCCTGACGTTCGGCATCGGTCATGCCAGCAGCACCCCCGCCTGGGCGGCGCAGGCCGCGCTGATCGAGGCGAGCAACCCGGCCCGGTAACCCGACTGGGTACTCGCGAGAGCGGCCGCCGCCTGCCGGGACTCGGTGAGCTGTGCGCGCAAGGTGTCGAGGCTGGGCGGTGCGACGGGCGGCACCGCCGAACCGGAGGCCACCGCGGACGGACCCGACGCCTGCCCCGGTGCGTTCGTCCTGGTGCGGTGCACCGGCTTGGTGCCGTCGCCGTAGACGCCGATCACCCGCTCGATCTCGGTGCGCAAAGCGTCTGCGTGCGCGGTCCTTTCGGTCGCGATCGCGGTGAGCGCGCTGTGCTTCGCCGGCGCCAGCGCGATCGCGGCGGTGGCCGCCGCAGCGTCGGCGCGTGCCAGAACCTCTTGGGCGGCAAGCGGATCCGGCTCGTGCACGGTGTCCTCGGTGGTGCAGCCGACGGCCGCGCCGAGCGCGAGCACGCCGACCGCGCCGCCACCGGTGAGCCGTAACACGGTGCGGCGGTCCAGCGGGAACCGGGAATCGTGCCGGTCGGACGGGGAGCCGGAAGAGCGTGCGGCGTTCGGCTGCACGGGAGGGCGGATGGGCACGGCACCATCGTGCCAGATTCGCCGGGGTGCCTCGGACCAGGCACCGCCGGTCCTCGGAGTTCGACGCGGCGGCCCTCGCCTGGGTACGCTTCGCTGCCGCCGCCGAGCCGTCGATCGGCCGCGAGTGGCGCGCGTACTCCTTGCCCGATGGTCCTTTACACTCTCTGAGCGCGTTACGCTAGACCTTCGGTTGAAGTAATTTCCCTACCGCCGTCACAACTGAACCAGGAGCCGCCCCAGATGCCGATGCCGACCGAGGAAAGGCTGAGCCAGCTCATAGCTGGACTCGTCGAACGCCGAGGGTTCGACCTCGAAGGGGTCGAGATCTCGACCGCCGGCAAGCATGCGGATGCGCAGGCTCGTGTGAAGGTGACCGTCGACAGCGACGGACCGTCCGATCTCGACTCGATCGCCGTACTCAGCGCCGAAGTCTCGGAGTTGCTGGACGAGGCAGGCGATTTCGGCGAGACCCCGTACCTGCTCGAGGTCACCACCCCGGGCATCGATCGCCCGCTCACCGAGGACCGGCACTGGCGTCGCGCCCGCGGCCGCAAAGTGCTCGTGCAGCTACGCGAGGGCGCACCCGTCCCCGACTCGGGTGGCGCCCGGAAATTCGAGGCCAGGGTGGGTGTGCTCGACGGCGATACAGTTGCGTTGGTACTGGGCGGCAAACACAAGCCGCATCGGGTGCGCGTGCCGCTAGCCGATATCGCGGAAGCGGTGGTGCAGGTCGAGTTCGGCAAGCCGGGGCCGCGGGAAATGGAACTGGCCGGCGGCGTGGCGCCCGGGCGCCCGGTGCCCGGCCAGGAAGATGATGTGCCGGCGGTCGACGCCGCGGATGTTTCAGGAACAACGAATGCACTACCCGGATCAGTAACAGCGTCCGATTCGCCGACCGAAGGGATCGTGGAATGAACATCGAAATCGAAGCCCTGCGCGCGATCGTCGCCGACAAGGGGATCTCGATCGAGACCGTGATCTCCGCGATCGAGTCGGCGCTGCTCACCGCGTACCGGCACACCGAGGGCCATCAGCCCAACGCGCGCATCGACATCAACCAGAAGACCGGAACGGTCCGGGTGATGGCGCGCGAGCTGGACGCCGACGGCAACGTGATCTCCGAATGGGACGACACCCCTGAGGGTTTCGGCCGGATCGCGGCGACCACGGCGCGCCAGGTGGTGTTGCAGCGGCTGCGCGACGCCGAGAACGAGAAGTCCTTCGGCGAGTTCTCCACGCACGAGGGCGATATCGTCGGCGGTGTGGTGCAGCGCGACGCGCGCGCCAACGCCCGCGGCACCATCGTCGTGCGCATCGGCAGCGAACTGCACGGCGCGGAGGGTCTGATCCCGCCCGCCGAGCAGGTGCCCGGCGAGACCTACGAGCACGGCGACCGGATCAAGTGCTACGTCGTCGGTGTCTCGCGTGGTCCGCGCGGCCCGCAGATCACCCTGTCGCGCACGCACCCGAATCTGGTGCGGCGACTGTTCGCGCTCGAGGTACCCGAAATCGCGGACGGCTCGGTCGAGATCGTCGCGGTGGCCCGCGAGGCCGGGCACCGCTCCAAGATCGCGGTGCGCAGCACGGTGTCCGGCGTGAACGCCAAGGGCGCGTGCATCGGCCCGATGGGGCAGCGGGTGCGCAACGTGATGAGCGAACTGGCCGGCGAGAAGATCGACATCATCGATTTCGCCGAGGATCCGGCGACCTTCGTCGGCAATGCGCTCTCGCCGTCGAAAGTGGTGTCGGTCACCATCGTCGATCCCGAAGCCAGGGCCGCGCGCGTCGTGGTGCCGGACTTCCAGCTCTCGCTGGCCATCGGCAAGGAGGGTCAGAACGCTCGGCTGGCCGCCCGGCTGACCGGCTGGCGGATCGATATCCGCAGCGACGCGGCCCCTGACATGGGCGGCGGCACGGTGCGGACGGAGGCGCACCGCAGTTGACCGGAACCGGCGCGACGCACCGTGCGTTGAACAGCACACAGCGCGATTCGGGCCATCGGGATGACATGTTGGTAACTTCCGCGGGGGAGCGGTTCGGTGATCCGACCGGTGCAGCGGTAGAGTGGACAGAGGTTCAGCACGCGCAACCGATTCGGACCTGTATCGGATGCCGGAAGCGCGAGTTGGCCGCCGGTCTGTTACGGATCGTGGCACGGAAATCGGATACCGGAAACGGTGCCCCCGCTGTCATGATCGTTCCCGATCCGCGGCGCAGACTTCCCGGACGGGGTGCCTGGTTGCACCCCGTCTCGGCTTGTCTGAACGCGGCAGAACGGCGCCGAGCATTCGGCAGAGCACTAAGAGTGTCCGGAAATCTGGATATCTCAGCCCTGGAGCAGTACCTCGAGAACAGGCACGAGCACTCATGAGCACACCGTGAAGCACCAACGATGAACGTCCATCGGAGATAACCCGAGGTCGTGCGGGCCCCGTCCCTGAACAACGGGTGCACTGCTCGACCTCTCAGTGAGGAGAGCAGTGGCAGGCAAGGCCCGCGTGCACGAGTTGGCCAAAGAACTCGGTGTCACCAGCAAGGAACTACTCGCAACGCTCAAGGAGCAGGGCGAGTTCGTGAAGTCTGCGTCGTCGACGGTGGAAGCTCCCGTCGCGCGCCGGCTGCGTGAGTCGTTCGCATCGAAATCAGCCCCGTCGAACGGCACCAAGTCGGGTTCACGCCCCGGCCCGTCCTCGTCGGCCCGTCCGGCCGCGAAGCCCGCAGGAAACGGTCCCCGTCCGGGGCCGCGCCCGTCGGCCCCCGCGCCCGCCCCGGCCGCTCAGGAAACCGTCCGCGAGGCCAGCCCGGCGCGGACCGAGGGACCGGCTGTGAAGCCGGGCCCCGCCGTCCGTCCGACCCCGGCGCCCGCGCCGAAGCCGGCCGCGGCGCGCGAATCCGCACCGGCACCCGCCGCGTCGGCCGCCGCCGAGACCAGCTCGGCTCCGGCTGCCCCGCGCCCGACGCCGAATGCCGCGCGTCCGGGTCAGCAGCAGCGTCCCGGCGCCCCGACCCCGGGCGCCCCGCGTCCGGGTGGTTCCGGCCCGCGTCCCGGCCCGAAAACTCCTCGGGTCGGCAACAATCCGTACTCTTCGGCGCCTGAGCGTCCCGCGCCGCGTCCGGCTCCGGGCCAGGGTGGCCCGCGTCCGGGTCCGGCTCAGGGCGGTCCGCGTCCCGGTCCGGCCCAGGGCGCCCCGCGTCCCGGCGCGCCCGCCCAGGGTGGCGGCGCGCGTCCGGCTCCCGGTCAGGGTGGCCCGCGTCCCGGTGGACCGCGGCCGAGCCCCGGCTCGATGCCGCCGCGGCCCAACCCGGGTGCCATGCCGTCTCGTGCGGCACGGCCGGGCGGTGCCGGTGGACCCGGCGCCGGTCGTCCGGGTCGTCCCGGTGGCGGTCCCGGCGGTGGCGCGGGTCGTCCCGGCGGCGGTGGCGGTGGCTACCGCGGTGGCGGCGCGCCCGGTGGTGGCGCCGGTGCCGGCACGGGTGCGCCCGGTGCCGGTGGCGCCGCGGGTGGTTTCCGTGGTCGTCCCGGCGGCGGCGGTGGTCGTCCGGGTGGTCCCGGTGGCCGTGGCGGTGCGGCCGGTGCGTTCGGTCGCCCCGGTGGTGCCCCGCGTCGTGGCCGTAAGTCGAAGCGGGCGAAGCGCGCCGAGTACGAGAGCATGCAGGCGCCCGCCGTCGGCGGCGTGCGGCTGCCCCGTGGCAACGGCGAGATCATCCGGCTCGCCCGCGGCGCCTCGCTGTCGGACTTCGCGGAGAAGATCGACGCGAACCCGGCTGCCCTGGTGCAGGCCCTGTTCAACCTCGGTGAGATGGTCACCGCGACCCAGTCGGTGAACGACGAGACGCTCGAGCTGCTCGGCAGCGAGATGAACTACGTCGTGCACGTGGTCAGCCCCGAGGACGAGGACCGCGAGCTGCTGGAATCGTTCGACCTGACCTACGGCGAGGACGAGGGCGGCGAAGAGGACCTCGAGCAGCGTCCGCCGGTGGTGACCGTGATGGGTCACGTCGACCACGGTAAGACCCGACTGCTGGACACGATCCGTAAGGCCAACGTCCGCGAGGGCGAGGCGGGCGGCATCACCCAGCACATCGGCGCCTACCAGGTGCTCACCCACCTCGGCGAGCAGGACCGCCTCATCACCTTCATCGACACCCCGGGTCACGAGGCGTTCACCGCCATGCGTGCCCGCGGTGCGAAGGCCACCGATATCGCGATCCTGGTGGTCGCCGCCGACGACGGCGTCATGCCGCAGACGGTGGAGGCGATCAACCACGCGCAGGCGGCCGACGTGCCGATCGTGGTGGCGGTCAACAAGATCGACAAGGAAGGCGCGAACCCGGACAAGGTCCGTCAGCAGCTGACCGAGTACAACCTGGTGGCCGAGGAATACGGTGGCGACACCATGTTCGTCAACATCTCGGCGCGGCAGGGCACCAACATCGACCAGTTGCTCGAGGCCGTCCTGCTCACCGCGGACGCGGCGCTCGACCTGCGGGCCAACCCGGACATGGACGCGCAGGGTGTCGCCATCGAGGCGCACCTCGACCGTGGCCGCGGCCCGGTGGCGACCGTGCTGATCCAGCGCGGCACGCTGCGCGTCGGCGATTCGATCGTGGCGGGCGACGCCTACGGTCGCGTCCGGCGCATGGTCGACGAGCACGGTGACGACGTCACCGAGGCGCTGCCGTCGCGGCCGGTCCAGGTCATCGGCTTCACGTCGGTGCCGGGCGCCGGTGACAACCTGCTCGTGGTCGACGAGGACCGGATCGCTCGCCAGATCGCCGACCGGCGCAACGCGCGCAAGCGCAACGCACTGGCCGCGCGCAGCCGCAAGCGGATCAGCCTGGAAGATCTGGATGCCGCCCTGAAGGAGACTTCGGAGCTCAACCTGATCCTCAAGGGCGACAACTCCGGTACGGTCGAGGCCCTCGAAGAGGCGCTGCTCGGCATCCAGATCGACGACGAGGTGCGGCTGCGGGTCATCGACCGCGGTGTCGGTGGTGTCACCGAGACCAACGTCAACCTGGCGTCGGCGTCGAACGCGATCATCATCGGGTTCAACGTCCGGGCCGAGGGCAAGGCGACCGAGCTGGCCAACCGCGAAGGCGTGGACATCCGGTACTACTCGGTGATCTACCAGGCCATCGACGAGATCGAGAAGGCCCTCAAGGGCATGCTCAAGCCGATCTACGAAGAGGTCGAGCTGGGCCGGGCGGAGATCCGCGCGATCTTCCGTTCGTCGAAGGTCGGCAACATCGCCGGTTGTATGGTCACCTCGGGTTCGGTCAAGCGCAACGCCAAGGCGCGCCTGCTCCGCGACAACGTGGTGATCGCCGAAACCGTCACGATCTCCTCCTTGAAGCGGGAAAAGGACGACGTCACCGAGGTCCGCGAGGGCTTCGAATGCGGTTTGACGCTGACCTACAACGACATCAAGGAAGGCGACATCATCGAGGCCTACGAGCTGCGCGAAAAGCCGCGCGACTGAGCTCTGGACCGTGCGTCACGCCCGGCGTGACGCACGGTCCGGCCTTTTCGAACTTTGCGAGGTGGATGGGTGTACCTGGGTGCACTGGAGTTCGACCTCCTCCTGGGGGATGTGCATTCGCTCAAGGAGAAACGCTCGGTGATCCGGCCGATCCTGGCCGAACTGCAGCGTTTCGGGGTGAGTGCGGCCGAGGGTGGGGAGCATGACCGCCATCGTCGCTCACTGCTCGGGGTCGCCTTGGTCAGTTCCGGTATGGATCACCTGACCGAGGTACTCGATCGCTGCGAGCGACACGTCGCGGCACGTCCGGAGTTACAGTTGCTGGCAGTGCGCCGCAGGATCTTCGGACCCGAAGATTGACCGTGGCGGGAGGTCCGTTCACTCCCGTCACCAGTGAAAAGAGGAGGGTTCAGCCATGGTGGATCAAGCCAGGGCACGCCGACTCGCGAAGCGGATTTCCTCGATCGTGGCGACCGCGATCGAATACGAGATCAAGGATCCGCGGCTGGGTTTCGTGACCATCACCGACGCCAAGGTCACCGGCGATCTACGCGAGGCGACGGTGTACTACACGGTGCTGGGCGAAACCTTGGACGCCGAACCGGACTACGAGGGCGCGGCGCAGGGACTGGAGAAGGCCAAGGGCGTGCTGCGCTCGAAGGTCGGCGCGGGCACCGGCGTGAAGTTCACGCCGACCCTGGCGTTCGTGCTCGACAAGGTGCCCGAGGTCGCGGCGGATATGGAAGCGCTGCTGGCCAAGGCCAGGGCGGCGGACGAGGCGGTGGCCAAGGTGGCCGCGACGGCTCGGCACGCCGGTGACGCCGACCCCTACAAGGTCGAACGCGACGACGAGTGACATGCGGTAGACGATGACGACGATGCGGGAAACAGTCGACCTCGAACCGGCTGTCGAGGCAATGAAAGCCGCCCGCTCGGTCACCGTCCTCTGTCATGTGCAACCGGATGCCGACACGGTCGGCAGTGGTCTCGCGCTGGCGCTGGTTCTGCACCGGCGCGGGATCCCGGTGTGGGTGTCGTTCGCCGAGCCCGCCGAGCTGCCGGAATCGATGCGGTCGCTGCCCGGTGTGCAGCACCTGGTGCCGCCGGCCGAAGTGCCCGCCGAGGTCGATCTGCTGATCGCGGTCGACTGCGGCAGCGCCGGGCGCCTCGGCGCGCTCGCCGACCGAATGGCCGGGGCCGCAACGGTTCTGGTGCTCGACCATCATCGATCCAATACCCGGTTCGGCACGATCAACGTGATCGACCCCGGTGCGGAATCGACCACCAGCCTGATCGTGCGAGTGCTCGACACCTGGGGCATTCCGATCGATCCCGAAGTGGCGCACTGCCTTTACGCGGGACTGGTGACCGATACCGGATCGTTCCGCTGGGTGCGTCCCGGTACCCACGTGCTGGCCGAGCGGCTGCTCGCCACCGGCATCGACGGCGCCGAGATCGCCCGAACCCTGTTGGACACCCACCCTTTCGGCTGGCTGACCATGCTGTCGAAGGTGCTGGGCACCACCCAGCTCGTGCCGCAGGTGCGCGGCGGCATCGGGCTGGTGTACGCGTTCGTGCGGCGCGACGATATCGCCGAGGTGAGCTCCGAAGAGGCCGAAAGCGTCATCGACATCGTCCGCACCACCTCGGAAGCGGGAATCGCCGCGGTATTCAAGCAATCTCGCACCGTCGCCGACCGTTGGACGGTGTCGCTGCGGTCCCGCGACAGCAGACCGGGCGCGAACGACGGCGTGGACGTCGCCGAGATCGCGAGCGGACTCGGCGGCGGGGGACACCGGTTCGCCGCGGGGTACACCGCCTACGGCACCGCCGACGACCTCGTCGCCACCCTCCTGGCCGCGCTGGAGTGAAGTAGCCCCTACTACGGTGTCGAGTGACGAGGTGGATGCGTGAGTGGCGAGGGTGCGCGGCCGATCGAGGACGATCCGGCCGCGGGTGCCGCGCCGTCGACCGTGGCGACCGGTGAGGTGGTCGCCGAGCCTGCGGTGCAGGCGGGTCCGGGGCGGATTCTCGGGTTGGCGATTCCGACGCTCGGTGTGCTCGTCGCCGAACCGCTGTATCTGCTGTTCGATCTGGCGGTGGTCGGGCGGTTGGGGGCGCTCGCGCTGGCGGGGCTCGCGGTCGGTGGATTGATTCTGGCGCAGGTGAGTTCGCAGCTGACGTTTCTGTCCTATGGGACGACGGCGCGGGCGGCGCGCAGGCACGGCGCGGGGGACGAGCGCGGCGCGGTGGCCGAAGGTGTGCAGGCGACGTGGTTGGCGATCGGTGTGGGACTGGCGATTCTGGTGCTGGTCCAGTTGTGCGCGGTTCCGCTGACCACCGCGATCTCGGGCGGCGGGGATATCGCCGGCGAGGCCCTGCTGTGGGTACGGGTGGCGCTGTTCGGGGTGCCGCTCATCTTGATCTCCATGGCGGGCAACGGATGGTTGCGCGGCATACAGGAAACGCGCCGCCCGCTGATTTACGTCGTTGCCGGGCTTGCGATTTCGGGAGTGTTGTGCCCGGTACTGGTGCACGGGCTGCTCGGCGCGCCCCGGATGGAGTTGCCCGGTTCGGCGGTCGCGAACGTGATCGGCCAGCTGGTGATGGCGGCGTTGTTTCTGAATACTCTTGTTCGTCAGCGGGTTCCGCTCGCGCCGCACTGGTCGGTGATGCGGGCGCAGCTGGTGCTCGGTCGCGACCTGATCGTGCGCAGCCTCGCCTTCCAAGCCTGCTTCGTGTCGGCCGCTGCGGTGGCGTCGCGCTTCGGCGCGGCCTCGGTCGCGGCGCACCAGCTGGTGCTGCAACTCTGGAATTTCCTTGCGCTGACCCTGGATTCGCTCGCCATCGCCGCGCAGACCCTGGTCGGTGCCGCGCTCGGCGCGAACGACGCGGCCGGCGCGCGGACGCTGGCTCGGCGCGTCACCCAGTGGTCGGAGATCTTCTCCCTGGGGCTCGCCGCGTGTTTCGCCGCGGGCGCCGTGCTGATCCCGCAGCTGTTCACCGACGATCCCGCGGTGCTCGACCGGACTCATGTCGCGTGGTGGTTCTTCGTCGGCATCATCCCGGTCGCGGGCATCGTGTTCGCCCTCGACGGAGTCTTGCTCGGTGCGGGCGACGCGGCCTATCTGCGGACCAGCACGCTCGGCTCGGCGTTGCTCGGCTTCCTACCCGCCATCTGGCTCTCGCTGGCGTTCGACTGGGGAATCGCCGGAATCTGGGCCGGGCTGGTGGCTTTCATGGTGCTGCGGCTGGCCGCGGTGTCCTGGCGGGCGGCGTCCGGGCGCTGGGCACAGGTGGGCGCGGAGGTTCCCGGCCGCGGGCAGTCCGTCGGTTGACGAACGAAACCCCGGGCCCGGCCCGGGGTTTCGCGCTCCGTACGGTGCGTCAGTTGGGCAGGAAGCAGCGGTCGGCCGGTAACGACTCGACCGTGCCCGCGGGCACCGACACCTTGGCGCAGGCCAGGGTCGGATACGTGCCGGGCGTCTGCGAGTCGCCCTCGTAGTCGGCGCAGTAGGTGACGGCGAGATGGTCGCCCGCGGCCACCTCGCGGCTCAGCGTGAAGTTCGCCGGTGCGGCCGCCCGGTCGGACAGCTCGTTCTGCTGCGGGTCGCCGTCGATCAGCAGCGTGCACTGCACCTGAGCGGCGGGTAAATCGGAACTGATCGTGGTCAGCGTGGCGGTGACGGTGCTGCCCGCGACTTGTAAGGTCGCGCTGCTCGGCGGGATGGTGACGGCCGCCGAAGCCGGGCCAGGAGCGGCGATGATGGCTGCCGCGGCCGATGATGCCACGACAAACCCTTGAATTGTGTTGCGTGCGATCATGACCCGCAACCTACCGTGCTGCTTGCTTCGATTCGGAAGTTTCGGGATTCCGTTTGTCAGGTCGCCGCGTGCCGCGGTCGGTGATCTGGGCGCGCCCGGGGGTGGGCGGCGCGGAGGGGGTGGGTGTGCTTAAGGTGGGTGTGGTGATACCCAAGTTGATGGCGGTGAGCGACATTCATGTCGGGCACCAGGGGAATCGGCCGGTCGTCGAGCAGATCAAGGCCGACTCGCCGGAGGACTGGCTGATCGTGGCCGGGGACGTGGGGGAGAAGACCGACGACATCCGGTGGGCGCTGGAGCTGCTGCGTGGCCGGTTCGCCAAGGTGATCTGGGTGCCGGGCAACCACGAACTGTGGACCACGGCGAAGGACCCGGTGCAGATGACCGGCGCCGCCCGCTACGACTACCTGGTGTCGATCTGCCGCGATCTCGACGTGCTGACCCCGGAGGACCCCTTCCCGGCGTGGGAGGGCGCGGGCGCGGAGCAGCACGGCGGCTCGGTGACGCTGGCGCCGATGTTCGTGCTCTACGACTACACCTGGCTGCCCGAGGGCGCGACCACCAAGGCCGAGGGCCTCGCGATCGCGCGGGACCGCAATGTGGTCGCCACCGACGAGTACCTGCTCTCCCCGGACCCGTATCTGACCCGCGACGCCTGGTGCAACGCCCGCGTGCAGGTCACCAAGCGCAAGCTGGATGCGCTGCCCGAGGGCACGCCGCTGGTGCTGATCAACCACTTCCCGCTGGTCCGCCAGCCGACGGACGTGCTGTTCTATCCCGAGTTCGCGCTCTGGTGCGGCACCGACCAGACCGCCGACTGGCACACCCGCTACAACGTGGTCTGCTCGGTCTACGGTCACCTGCACATCCCGCGCACCTCGCACTACGACGGCGTCCGCTTCGAAGAGGTATCGCTCGGCTATCCGCGCGAATGGCAGCGCCGCGGCCTCCCGGACCGCCTGCTCCGCCAGATCCTGCCCGCCCCGGAGTACCCGCCGGGCACCCTCAACGAGTGGGGCGGCCACTTCCAGGTCACCCCCGAGATGAAGGCCGCCGCCGAAGAAATGCGCCTGAAGGCCCGCCGCCGCCGCGGCCTCTGACCTCCTCGCACCCCTTCTGCGTTCGCGCACCCGTTCCGGCAGGCCGCAGCGGGTGCGGGAACGCAGAAGGGGTGCGTGAACGGGGCGGGGCGCTCGACTAGGCTCGTCTCCGATGATCGAGAACATATTGCCCGCGGGGGTTGCGTCGGCCGAGCTGCTGAAGTACCCGGCGGACCTGACGGCGTATCCGGCGGAAGAGCATCTCATCGCGAAGGCCGTGGAGAAGCGGCGGCGGGACTTCATCGGCGCCCGGCACTGTGCGCGCCTGGCGCTGGCCGAGCTGGGCGAGCCGCCGGTGGCGATCGGCAAGGGCGAGCGCGGCGCGCCGATCTGGCCGCGCGGGATCGTCGGCAGCCTCACCCACTGCGACGGGTACCGGGCCGCGGCGCTCGGGCACAAGCTGCGCTTCCGTTCGATCGGGATCGACGCCGAGCCGCACGCGGAACTGCCGGAGGGCGTACTGGATTCGGTTTCGCTGCCGCCGGAGCGCGAATGGTTGCGCGCGACGGATTCCCCGCTGCACCTGGACCGCCTGATCTTCTGCGCGAAGGAGGCGACGTTCAAGGCGTGGTGGCCGCTCACCCTGCGCTGGCTGGGCTTCGAGGACGCGCACATCACCTTCGAGCTCGAGGACAATGCCGTCGGCGCCGGCCGCGGCACGTTCCACAGCCAGATCCTGGTACCCGGTCAGACGAATGACGGTGGCGTGCCGCTGTTGTCGTTCGACGGCAAGTGGCAGATCGTCGACGGGTTCATCCTCACCGCGATCGTGCACGCCTGATGGCCGGTCTCGGCGGGTTGCTGATCGTCGACAAGGACGGTGGCTGGACCAGTCACGACGTCGTCGCGAAATGCCGGAAACTGCTGCACACCAAGAAGGTCGGGCATGCGGGCACGCTCGATCCGATGGCCACCGGCGTGCTCGTGCTCGGCGTGGACCGCGCGACCAAGCTGCTCGGTCTGCTCACCCTCACCACCAAGGCGTACACCGCGACGATCCGGCTCGGTCAGGCCACCAGCACCGACGACGCCGAGGGCGAGGTGCTCACCACCACCTCGGCGCTGCATCTCGCCGATGCCGAAATCGACGCGCACACCGCGAAACTCACCGGTGACATCGATCAGGTGCCCGCCACTGTGAGCGCGATCAAGGTGGACGGCGAACGCGCCTACGCCCGGCACCGCGCGGGCGAGGACGTGCAGTTGGCCGCCCGGCCGGTCACGGTGTCCCGGTTCGACATTCTCGGCCGCCGCGACGTGGCCGTAGGCGAGTTCGTCGATCTCGACGTGGTCGTCGAATGTTCGTCCGGCACCTACATTCGGGCGCTGGCGCGCGACCTGGGCGCGGCGCTCGGCGTCGGCGGGCATCTGACCGCGTTGCGCCGCACCAGGGTCGGCCCGTTCACCCTCGAACATGCGCGCACCCTGGACGAATTGGCGGTGGCCGCCGAATCGGACGGTTCGTTGCTCAGCCTCGACATGGACGAGGCCGTGCGAACCGCCTTCCCGCACCGCGAGATCGACGAGAGCCAGGCGGAAGATCTGCGCAACGGCCGCTGGCTCGAGCCGGTCGGCCTGCGCGGCGTCTACGCGGCGATCGATCCGGCGGGCCGGGCGATCGCGCTGCTCCAGGAGAGCGGCAAGCGGGCCGCGTCGGTCATGGTCGTGCGGCCGTCCAACCTGTAGTGGCGGATCGGAAGCTACTGCGGCGCAGCGGTTTCGGCGGTTGCGATATCGGGCCCGAGGATCGGCTGTAGTGCGCCGAGCAGCGCGCCCATGCTGATCTCGAGCAACTCGTCGCGTGAATAGTGCTGGTTCTCCAGCCATTCGACGGTGAGTACCCGGACGAAGGTGAGCCAGCTCAGCAGCGCCGAGGACACCTGGGTGCGCACCGGCTCCTCGACACCGAGCGCCTCGAGGAGCCTGCGGCGCAGTTCGCCGAGTTCGCCCGCGATGATCGCCTGGATCGTCGGATCCTCGGCGAGTACCCGGTTCGCCGCGAGCACACTGTTGGCGTTCGCCTCGAAGTAGTCGAAATGGGTCGTCAGGCCTGCGGCGAGTTGGTCGGCCAGCGGTGCGTCGCGGTCGAGGGGCGTGTCGATCAGGAGTTGGTTCGCGGCCTGCTCGTAGACGCCCGCGAAGAGTTCGCGCTTGCTCGGGAAGTGGCGATAGAGCAGCGCCCTGGAGACTCCTGCCGCCGCCGCGACGTCTTCCATCAGCACCGCGTCGTAGGCGCGCTCGGCGAACAAGCGCGCGCCCGCGTCCAGCAGCACCTGGCGGCGTGCGTCCGGGGACAGGCGACGGCGGGTGCTCATCCACCGAACTCTAGTTGACGTCTGTCTACTAAGGTTCGTAGGGTGCTTAGTAGACAGACGTCAACTATGGTGTCCGGGCGCTGCGCTCCTGTCCGGCAACCGGATTCCCGGGGAGGAACGGTATGGCTGCCGCACTGAAATGGCTTTCTCTCGTGATGGGTGTCGCCTGCGTCGCGATCGGCGTGTTCCACCTGGCGGCAGGCATCGACGGAATACCCGATATGGGCTCGTCCGGCGTCACGGCCGACAGCCAGACCCGGTTCTTCGGCGCGATCTTCCTCGGCTACGGCGTCGTCTGGATCTGGGCCGCACGGCAGCGGCCGATCCCCGCGACCGTGATCCGCTGGCTCGCGGGGATCTTCCTGCTGGGCGCGGTCGGCCGGCTCATCTCCGTCGCCGTCTACGGCTGGCCGCACTGGTTCCAGATCGTCCTCACCGCGCTCGAGGTCGCCTTGCCCCCGCTGTACTTCTGGCTGGCGAGCGCGGACGAAAAGCGCCTCGGCACAACCTCTCCGGTGCGCAACACCCCCGCTTTCGGCTGAGCCACGGTCGGCAGGCCCGACTGTCGGCACCTCGGAGCTGCTCGGCGGCAACAGCATCCGTAGGGTGTGCGGTGTCGCGTGGAGCGGCGACAGTGGGAGGCAGTGGGCACATGAGTGAGCATCCGGTCGATACGTTCGCGCTATGGGACCGTGACGGTGACGGTTTCGTCTCGGTCGAGGACATCACCGCCGGAATCCGTGCGCAGGGTGTGGAAGTCGATGACGCGGCGGTCGAACGCCTGGTCGCGGCCGCCGACACCAACGGCGACTTCCTGGTCTCCCGAGCCGAATTCGATGCGGCGCTGGCCGGCGGCCGCATCGAGGTCACCGATGCCGATGCCGCTTTCCGGGTTTTCGACGCCAACCAGGACGGCCGCATCTCCGTCGAGGAACTCGAATCCCTCATCCGGCACGTCGGCGGCGGCCGGATCGACGAACCGGCCGCCGATCTCCTGGCCGCCGCGGACCAGGACAACGACGGCTACCTCTCGCTCCCCGAATTCCGCACCCTGCTGGACTTCCTGTCCCGCTGAATTGTGCTGCCGCCCCTGATCCATGGGGATTGACCAGTGGTAACCGTCGAGTGCAAGGTGGCGATACGCGGAGTATCCGGTTGCTCTGACGGGGAGGTGGCGGCGATGGTCGCGCGCAGGACGGTACGTGTGGTGGGGGTGCTCGTCGCGGTGCTGCTGGCCGGGGCCGGGTGCGGTGGGGATGCGGAGCCGTCGGCGGGAAAAGCGACGACGAGTTCCGCGACGCAGCGGTCGACAACCGTTGTGCCATCGATAGATCCGTCACCCGGTCAACCACCGAAGCTGATTCCCTCGCCCGGTCAACCGCCGCGGGTCACGCCGCCACCGGGTGCGCCGCCGCCCGGCAACCCACCGCCGGGCAATCCGCCGCCCGGTATGGGCACGGCGATCATCAAGACCCGGACTCTTTCGCAGGTGCCGGTGCCGAATGTGCCGGTCTATGTCACCTTGGTGCAGCCGTGTGACCCTGCGTCGCATGACATTCCGCTCGGTGCGACCAGGGAGGTGCTGAACCGGCAGGCGGTCACCGACGGCTCCGGTTCGGCCACCTTCGCGGTGCCGCTCGGCTGCTATCGGTTCGGCATGGGCACCCCGCCACCGGGCACGAAGCCGGTTCCGGAGGGGATGCACCAACTTTTCCTGGTCCGCGATGCCGAAGTGGTCGAAGGCCTGCTGCGGTTCGACGACACCGGGCAGCCGCAGTGCTCCCCGGGGGCGATCGCGCACGACCTGGACGATATCGGCGGGCTGACCGAATACCAGGCCAAGGTGCACTATTGCGACGGCGCCTGGGGTGTCATCGCCTGGGATGCGCCCGGAGACAGTCAGCGAATAGTCCGGCGCGGCAACGGCGGCTGGGCCACCTATCTGGTCTTTCCGCACGACCGGTGCTGGTCGAAGGCCGCCGCGGACGGCGTCCCCGAGAGCCTGCGGCACTACTTCAGCTGCTGACTCCGGTCGGCGGCGATCGCCTGGACGGCGCAGCGCATGTGTTCGACCAGCAGCTTGCGTGCGCGGGCGGCGGGTCCGGCGCCGATCGCGTCCCGGAGTTCGACGTGTTCGCGGGCTTGCTCGTGCAGATCCGGATTGGTGGTTTGCAAGGCGCCCAGGCACATTCGGGTCTCGATCAGCAGGGTGCGGGCGGCGCGGGCCAGTCGCGGGCTGCCCGCGCTGTCGACCAGCGCGACGTGGAAGGCCTGATCGGCGTCGGAAAGGCCGGCGGCGTCACCGTTTTCGGCGGCCGCGCACATCTGGTCGACGCTCTCGCCCAGCGCCGCGTAGGCGATCTCGCGGCGGCCGTCCAGGATCAGCTCGAGCGCGCCGCCCTCGATGGCGGTCCTGGCGTGGTAGATGTCGGCGACGTCGTCGAGGGTGAGGTCGATGACGAAGATGCCGCGGTGCCGGATGCTGTGCAGCAGACCCTCGGACACGAGTCGCTGCATGGCCTCGCGGACCGGCCCGCGGGACACGTCGAAGCGGGCGGCGAGGTCGGCCTCGCCGAGCTGGTCGCCGGGCGCGAAGCTGCCGCGCATGATCGCCTCGCGCAGCCGGTCGGCGATCACCTCGGCCGTCGACTGCCTGCTGACCGGCTCGATCTCAACGAGCGGCATGGGCGTGCCTTTCTGTGAACAGGGTGCCGAGGGCTGGACAGGTCGCGGTGCGGCCTGCCAGTCGCAGCCCGGCCCAGATGGTGACCTGGTTGGCGGTCAGCACCGGCTTGCCGAGGGCGGCTTCCAGTTCCGGCAGCACGGCCAGCGTATGCATGGCCGTGTCCGGGATGAGCAGCGCCTGGGCCTCGGGGTGATCGTTGGCGACGGCCAGTTGCCGGACCTGTGCGGCGTCCAGCGTGCCGACCTCGGCGGCGGTGTCGATGCCCGCGCTGCGCATGGCGACGACGCGGATGCCCGCGTCGGCGAGGAATTCGACGAACAACCGCGCGACCTCGCCCGGATAGCTGGCGGCGATGGCGACGGAGTCCAGGCCGAGCGCGTGCACCGCGTCGACGAAGGCGAGGCTGGTGCTGGTCGCGGGCACGCCCGCGGCGGCGGCCAGCGCGTCGACCTGCTCGCGCGCCCCGCGTGGACCGTAGACGAAACTGCCTGAGGTACAAGCCCAGACCACGGCTTGCGGCCGGTGCGGGGCGAGCAGTTCGGCGCCGTGGCGCAGCTTGTCCGGGCTACCCAGATCCAGCAGTTCGGGGACGGCGTGCAGGTCGGTGCCGTAGATATGGGCCACCGGCAGGTCCGCGCCGAGGACCGCGGCGGCCCGCGGGTAGTCGTCCTCGGCCGCGTGATCGGGGTAGATGAAACCGACTGTGGTGGTGTGCATGTGCTGTGCTCCCGATCAGAAGACGTTCAGTAGCCATTTGCCCGGGCCCATCATCGGCAGCTTCATCCGGCCGAGGCAGGCCCACATGGTGAGCTGGTTGGCGGTGAGGACGGGTTTGCCGAGGGCCTGTTCCAGCGGTTCGATCACGTCGTAGGTGGGCAGGTTGGTGCAGCTGACGAAGATCGCCTGAGCCTGCGGGTCGTTCGCGCCGACGATGCGCTCGGCGATGGTGCGGTAGTTGACTTTCCAGATGCCGCCGCCCAGGCCGAGATGGTCGGAGCGGATGACGCTGCACCCGGCCTCGCCGAGGAACTCGTGCAGCTTGCCGGTCAGCACCTCGTCGTACGGCGTGAGCACCGAGAGCCGGGTGATGTCGAGGTGCCGGATCGCCTCGAGCAACGCACCCGAGGTGGTCACCGCGTCCAATGCGCCTGCGGCGCAAATGGTTTCCCGTAGGGATCGTTCGTATTCGAGTCCCTTGATGAAACTGCCCGAGGTGCACAGGTACGCCACCACTTCCGGCTCGACGTGCAGCACGTCGCGGGTCGCGGTGGTCAAATGCGCCGGGTTCGAGACGAGTTCGGCCATCGCCAAGGAGACGGGGACCGGTTCATAGGGGGTGCGGGCCAGATGCAGGCTCACCTCCATCGGCGCCCAGCGCCAGAGTTCGCGCTCGAGCGCGAGGTCGAACGGCGCGATGATACCGATGCCCCGCTGTGCGACCGGGCCCTCGATATCCGGGAAGCTGAGTTCCATACGGCCCCTCTCGCACTCAGCTGGTTAGACCTCCGAACGCGATCGGATTGTTGACAATCATACGATGCGATCTTAGTGTGTCAATGTGGAAACGGGCCCCATCGTCACCGTCCTGCACAGTGACCGCGTGCCCGAGGCGGATCTGATGGCCGCCGTAGCGGCTCGCGCCACTGTGCGCTATACCGAGGCAGCCGGTCTCGCGACCGCCCTGCGCGGTGCCGACGTGCTGTTCGTCTACGACTTCCTGACCCGCGCCCTGCCCGGCGCGTGGCCCGCGGCCGACCGGCTGCAATGGTTGCACATGGGCTCGACCGGGGTGGATCCGGCGATGTTCCCGGAACTGCGGGCCAGCGACGTCGTGGTGACCAATACGCGCGGCCTGTTCGACACGGCCATCGCGGAATACGTGCTCGGGCAGGTCCTCGGCTTCGCCAAGGACCTGCCCGGATCGCTGCGCAGGCAGTTGCGCCACGACTGGGACCATCGCGAGAACGAACGAATAGCGGGCGCCACCGTGCTGATCGTCGGCACCGGCTCGATCGGTCGCGCCATCGCACGACTGCTGCGCGCGGCCGGGATGAACATCCGGGCGGTGGGCAGGCGTATGCGCTCGGACGACCCGGATTTCGGCGCGGTGGGCACGGACCTGCACGCCGAGTTACCCGCGGCCGACTATGTGGTGGCGATCGCCCCGCTGACCCCGCAGACCCGGAACATGTTCGGCGCGAGGGAATTCGCCGCGATGAAACCGCATGCGAGGTTTGTCAACGTGGGCCGCGGGGAACTCGTAGTTACCGACGATCTGGTCGCCGCCCTCGGCGCCGGGTCGATCGCCGGGGCGGCGCTCGATGTGGTCGCGCCCGAGCCGCTGCCCCCCGACCACCCGCTGTGGGATCTGCCGAACGTGTCGATCACACCGCACAATTCGGGCGATTTCATCGGCTGGCGGACCGAGATCGTCTCCGTGTTCGCCGAGAACTTCGACAACTGGATCGCCGGCCGGCCACTGCGCAACGTGGTCGACAAAGAGCTGGGGTACGTGCCCGGCTGAAGGAGCCATGAGGATGAGCTACCCCGATATCAATATTCCGACCGAGCCCGCGGCGATGACCGCCGTCCAGTTGGTCTCGGCTTATGCCGCGGGCGCGCTCTCACCGGTCGAGGCGACCGAGGCCGTGCTGGCCGCCATCGCCGCCAACGATCCGGCGGTGAACGCGTACTGCCTGGTCGATCCCGATCGGGCGCTCGTGCAGGCCAAGGACTCCGAGGCGCGCTGGCATTCCGGGCACGCGCGTGGACTGCTCGACGGCGTGCCGATCTCGATCAAGGACATCTTCCTCACCGAGGGCTGGCCGACGCGTCGCGGCTCCACATCGATCGATCCGGCCGGTCCGTGGACGGTGGACAGCCCGGTGGCGGCGCGGCTGCGCGAGGACGGCATGGTTTTCCTCGGCAAGACCACGACGCCCGAAATCGCTTGGAAGGCGGTCACGGACAGCCCGCTGACCGGGATCACTCGCAACCCGGTCGATCCGGCGACGACGGCGGGCGGCTCGTCCGGCGGCAGCGCGGCGGCGGTCGCGGGCGGCATGGGGCCGGTCTCGGTCGGCACCGACGGCGGCGGCAGCATTCGCATCCCGGCGGCGTTCTGCGGCATCGTCGGTTTCAAGCCGACGCACGGGCGGATTCCGCTGTATCCGGCGAGCCCGTTCGGTCCGCTGGCGCACGCGGGCCCGATGACCCGCACGGTCGAGGATGCGGCGCTGCTGATGGATATCCTCTCGCTGCCCGATCCACGCGACCCGACGAGCCTCGCGCCGCCCCTGACGACCTTCCGTGGCCAGGTGGTGCGCGATGTGCGCGGACTCACCGTCGCCTATTCGCCGACCCTGGGCTACGCGAAGGTCGATCCCGAGGTGGCCGCCCTCGTCGACGCCGCGGTGCGCAAGCTCGGTGAGGCCGAATTGCGGGTGGCCACAGCCGATCCCGGCTTCGCCGATCCGCGCGAGGCGTTCGAGCTGCTGTGGGCGGCGGGTGCCGCCACCATGCTGTCGAAATTCCCCGCGGGGTCGCGCGAGCGGGTCGATCCGGCGTTGGGCGAGGTCTGGGACCAGGGGAAAGCGGTGCGCGCCGTCGATTACCTCGACGCGCGCAACGAGGCGGCCCAGCTCGGCATCACGATGGGCGCTTTCCACACCGCCCACGATGTGCTGATCACCCCGACGATGCCGATCACCGCGTTCGCGGCGGGCCACGATGTGCCGCCGGGCAGTGGCCTGACGAGCTGGCCGCAGTGGACGCCGTTCACCTACCCGTTCAACATGACTCAGCAGCCCGCGATCAGCATCCCGGTCGGCGTCACCGCGGCCGGCCTGCCGGTCGGGCTCCAGATCGTCGGCCCGCGCCACTCCGACGACCTGGTCCTCGCCGTCGCCCGCTACGCCGAACACGTTCTGGCACAGTGAAATGCGCGCCGACCGCCGGGGCGGTCGGCGCGCAACTCTCATGCTGCCGCGCACGAATTCGTCGGTGAGTTCGTGCGCGGGAAGCGAATTCGCCCGCGGTCAGGCGCGGGCGAAGGCCAGCGTCTCGCCGGAGACGCCGTGCAGCCACAGGTCGTTGCAGGCGGCGGCGATATCGGCCAGGCCCTCTTCGATCGTGGCGAAGACGTTGCCGGGCACCCAGCCCATGTCGCCGTTGATGAGCAAGTTGTTGCGGCCGTAGAAGATCGCCAGATCGGTCGCGCCCTGGTCGTGGTGTGCGGTGGAGCCCGGCTCGTAGCCGTAGGCCGGGTTGCCGATCTCCCAGGCTTCGAAATCGAACAGGCAGACATCGCCGGGGATCGGCGTGACCGTCGGGTTCTCCCGATGCGGGGCCGCGCTGATCCGGGGGACCAGGGTGTAGACCTCGTTGCGGGCGTACTTGGCGTGGAAGGCGTCCCCCTCCTGCGGGAGGGCGTCCCATACGGCGGCGCAGGTGTGCGGCGCCTCGGCGTCGAGCAGCCGGGCGCGGCAGGTGACGGCGGCCTTGGTCAGGGTGATGGTGATGAAGCGAGCCATTGCTGTCTGCTTTCTGTTGTCGCGCGGATCGATGTGCGGACTCACAGGGCGTCTGTTCGGCTGATCCGAGGTTATCGCCGCGGTAGGCCGGGCGCACGCCCTGTGGCGGCCGGGTCAGAGTTCGGCCAGCACCTCGGTCCAGATCGCGAGCGCGTCATCGATCTGGCTCGCGGTGACGATCAGCGGGGGGATCATGCGCACCACGTTCATGTGCGCGCCGCAGGTGAGCAGCAGCAGTCCCTTCTCGACCGCGAGCCGCTGCGCCGCGCTCGCCGTCTCGGTATCGGGTTCGCCGGTCGCGGTGGTGAATTCGGCTCCGGCGAGCAGGCCGAGGCCGCGCACGTCACCGATCGCCTTGGTGGCGCTCGCGCGCAGCCCGTCGAGCAGTTGCGTGCCACGGGCGGCGGCGTTGTCCACCAGCTGCTCGGATTCGATGACCTCCAGGGTCGCCACCGCCGCGGCGCAGGCCACGGCGTTGCCGCCGTAGGTGCCGCCCTGCGAGCCGGGCCAGGCCTTGGCCATCAGCTCGCGCGCGGCCGCGATACCCGAGAGCGGGAAGCCGCTGGCGAGCCCCTTCGCGATGGTGATGATGTCGGGTCGCACGTCGAAATGCTGGTGCCCGAAGAACTTTCCGGTGCGGCCGAACCCGGTCTGGATCTCGTCGAGCACGAGCAGGATGCCGTGCCGGTCGGCGCGTTCGCGCAGGCCGCGGAAGAAGGCGGTGTTGCCGGGGATGTAGCCGCCTTCGCCGAGCATCGGCTCGACCACGAACGCGGCGGTCTCCGCGGGCGAGGTGAGCGTGGCGAACAGATAGTCGAGCTCGCGCAGCGCGAACTCGGTCGCCTCCTGTTCGGTCCAGCCGTAGCGGAAGGCGGTCGGGAAGGGCGCCACGTGCACGCCGGACATGAGCGGGCTGAATCCGGCGGAGAACCGGGTGCCGGACGTGGTCATGGTGGCCGCCGCGACCGTGCGACCGTGGAAACCGCCGTGGAAGACCACGACATTCGGCCGTCCGGTCGCCTGGCGCGCGAGCCGCAGCGCGGCTTCGATCGCCTCGCTGCCGGAGTTGGCGAAGAACAGCGCGTCCAGTTCCGCGGGCAGGACCGTGCCGAGGCGCTCGATGAGCTGCAGCATCGGCCGGTGCATGACGGTGGTGTATTGGCCGTGGATCAGGCTGCCCACCTGGGCCTGGGCCGCCGCGACCACGTGCGGGTGGCAGTGGCCCGTGCTGGTGACGCCGATGCCGGCGGTGAAGTCGAGGTAGCGGCGTCCGTCGGTGCCGTACAGGTAGCAGCCGGCGCCGTGATCGACGGTCACCGGGGTGGCCTGGCGCAGAACGGGCGAAAGTTCGGTCATGGTGATCCGCCTCCCGGGCAGTGGTGCGAGCGCAGCATCCGGAGATTGTCTATTGTCGGATTGTTGACAATATGCATAACATGGCGGGGGAGGTCGCAGCAATAGCCTGCGGCTGCCTCCTGGCAGCGAAAGGAGTCCGGCGCCGATGCTCACCGAGACCTTGTCCGCCGCGGAGCGGGCCGTAATCGACACCGTGCCAACGGGTTTGTATATCGACGGGCAGTGGTGCGCGACGAATGCCGAACTGCCCGTACTGGATCCGGCCACCGGCGCCGTGTTGTGCGCGGTCGCCGACGCGAGCCCGCAGGACGGGCTCGACGCGTTGACCGCGGCGCACCAGGCCCAGGCGGACTGGGCGGCGACACCGCCGCGAGCCCGCGCCGATCTGCTCATGCGCGCGCACCACGCGCTGCTCGACGACACCGACCGGCTCGCGCTGATCATGACGCTGGAGATGGGCAAGCCGCTCGCCGAGGCCCGCGGCGAAATCGCTTATGCCGCAGAGTTCTTCCGCTGGTTCGCCGAGGAAGCCGTCCGTTCGGACGGTGGCTATCTGCCCGCGCCCGCGGGCGGTTCCCGCTTCCTGGTGACCAAGCAGCCGGTGGGACCGAGCCTGCTGATCACACCCTGGAACTTCCCGATGGCCATGGGCGCGCGCAAGATCGCGCCCGCCCTCGCCGCCGGCTGCACCTGTGTGGTGAAACCCGCTGAGCAGACGCCGTTGTCGATGCTCGCGCTCGCCGACCTGCTTCATCGCGCCGGGCTGCCGCGCGGCGTCGTCAACGTGCTGACCACCGCCGACCCCGGCGCGCTGATGACGCCGCTGATCTTGGATGAGCGCTCGCGCAAACTGTCCTTCACCGGGTCCACCGCCGTCGGCAAACGCCTGCTCGAACAGTGTGCGCGCACGGTCATGCGCACCTCGATGGAGCTCGGCGGCAACGCGGCGTTCATCGTGTTCGACGATGCGGACCTGGACGAGGCCGTCGAGGGCGCGCTCGCCGCCAAGATGCGCAATATCGGGCAGGCCTGCACCGCGGCGAACCGAATCTTCGTGCAGCGCGGCGTCGTCGACGAGTTCGCCGCCCGGCTCGCCGAGCGGATGGCGGCCTTGCCGATGGGGCGTGGCACCGAGCCCGGAGTCGTCGTCGGGCCGCTGATCGACGCCGACGCGGTCACGAAGGTCACCGAACTCGTCGCCGACGCGCGCCGCCGCGGCGCGCGGGTGCTCACCGGCGGCACCGTGCTCGACGGGCCCGGCAACTTCTATCCGGCGACGGTGCTGATCGGCGTGCCCGACGATGCGGCGATGTGCCACACCGAGATCTTCGGTCCGGTCGCCTCGATCACGACCTTCGACACCGAGGACGAGGTGGTCGCCCGCGCCAACAACACGCCCTACGGTCTGGTCGGCTACGTCTTCACCGAGCACCTGCGCCGCGGCCTGCGGGTGTGCGAGGCCTTGGAAACCGGCATGGTCGGGCTCAACCAGGGCGTGGTGTCCAACCCGGCCGCACCGTTCGGCGGGGTCAAGGAATCCGGGCTCGGCCGCGAAGGCGGGATGATCGGCATCGACGAATTCCTCGAGACCAAATACATCGGAGTGCGACTGTGACAGCGCCCAGGTACCGCATCGCGACCATCCCCGGCGACGGCATCGGGGTGGACGTCACCGCCGCTGCCGTCTCGGTGCTCGACACCGTGCTGCCCGGTCTCGAGTGGACCGAATTCGACTGGTCCTGCGCGAATTATCTGACCACCGGCCGGATGATGCCGCCCGACGGTCCCGAACTGCTCGCCGGCTTCGACGCGATCCTGCTCGGCGCCGTCGGCTTTCCCGGTGTGCCCGACCATGTTTCGCTGTGGGGCCTGCTGATTCCGTTGCGCCGTGCGTTCGGTCAGTACGTCAATCTGCGGCCGGTCCGGTTGCTGCCCGGCACCGAGTCGGCCCTGCGCGGACGCAGCGCCGAGGAGCTGGACATCCTCATCGTGCGGGAGAACTCCGAGGGCGAGTACTCCGAGATCGGCGGCACGCACAATCCGGGCCGCGCGGACGAATTCGTGCTCCAGGAGTCGGTGTTCACCCGGGTCGGGTGTGAACGGATCATCCGGTACGCGTTCGAGCGGGCCCGGGAACGCGGCGGCCGGTTGTGCTCGGCCACCAAATCGAACGGCCTGATCCACTCGATGCCGTACTGGGACAGCGTGTTCGAACGGATCGCCGCCGACTACCCCGATGTGCAGACCAGGCAGATGCACGTGGACGCGCTCGCGGCGGAGATCGTGCTGCACCCGGACCGGTTGGACGTGATCGTGGGTTCGAACCTGTTCGGCGACATCCTGTCCGACCTCGCCGCGGCCGTGACCGGCGGCCTCGGGCTCGCCCCCTCGGGCAATATCAACCCCGAGCGCACCGCGCCGTCGATGTTCGAGGCGGTGCACGGCAGCGCGCCCGATATCGCGGGCCAGGGCATCGCCGATCCGATCGCCCAGATCCTCGCGGGCGCCATGCTGCTCGACCACCTCGGCGAAACCGCCGCGGCGGCCGCGGTGGACCGGGCGGTGTGCGACGTACTCGGCAAAGGCGAAGTGCGCACGCCGGATCTGGGCGGCGACGCGACCACGACGGAACTCGCCGCCGCCATCGCGGACCGTGCTGCCGAACTGGTCGCCGACCCACCCCGCTGAGCCCGGACGGTGCGGGTTCAGTTGGCCCGCAACAGTTTTCCCTTGCTCAGGTGGTCAGCCAGATGGCCTCGGCCGCGGGACGGCCGAGGTCGGTGGGCGTTTCCCCGCTGCCGATGCGAATCGCGATGGTGCCCGCGAAGTCCCGGCGTTCGATGACGGTGATCGCGGTGTCCAAGGCGATGCCCACGGAGTCGAAATAGCGCAGCATCTCCGGATCCGAATCGGAGATGCGCGCGACCCGGCCCGCCTCGCCCGCGTGGAAGTCGCTGAGCTGACGGGCCGGCGGCGTGGGGACCGCGCCGTCCACGGACGGGATGGGGTCGCCGTGCGGATCCCGGTCGGGATAGCCGAGTTTCGCGTCGATGCGGGCCACCAGCAGTTCGGAGACCGCGTGCTCGAGCACCTCGGCCTCGTCGTGCACCTCGTCCCAGCCGTAGCCCAGCTCGTTGACCAGGAAGGTCTCGATCAGCCGGTGCCTGCGCACCATCGCGATGGCGGCGCGGCGGCCGCCCTCGGTGAGCGTGATCGACCCGTAGCGGGCGTGCTCGACCAAGCCTTGGTCGGCGAGTTTGCGCACCGCCTCGGACACCGTGGACGCGGAGACCCCGATCCGCTCCGCGAGCAGTTTGGTCGACACCTTCTCCTGCGACCATTCCTGCGCGGTCCAGATCACTTTCAAATAGTCCTGCGCCACCGAGGAGAGCACCGGCGCGATGGTCGCGGTGGTGCCGCGGGCCTCGCCCGGCACGGGGGCGTCGGTCAGCTCGCGTCTTGTGGCGATGTCTCGTTTACCGGGCACATACTCGAGCTTAAGCACAGGAGACCCGATTGACACAGCTCGCCGCACAGTGGAACCAGGGTTTCATCACCCGTACACAACTCCGGAAGCTGCGCGTGACATCAGCCACCCTCGCACCGGCGTCGGCCCTGGCACCGCCGTCGCGGCGAGCGACTTCGGTCGGACCGTGTTTCCATGCGCGATATAAGCTGCGCGTGTGCAGAGATGGCGAGGTCTCGAGGACGTGCCCGCGGACTGGGGCCGATGTGTACTGACGATCGGTGTGTTCGACGGTGTGCACCGCGGACACGCGCAGTTGATCAGCAGAGCGGTGAAGAAGGCGGCCGCGCGCGGGGTGCCCGCGGTGTTGATGACCTTCGATCCGCATCCGATGGAGGTGGTCCGCCCCGGCTCGCATCCGGCGCAGCTGACCACTCTGACCCGCCGCGCCGAACTGGCCGAGGAATTGGGCGTCGACGTGTTCTGCGTGATGCCGTTCACCCAGGCCTTCATGAAGCTCACACCCGTGCGCTACGTGCACGACCTGCTGGTCGAGCGGCTGCACGTGAGCGAAGTGGTGATCGGCGACAACTTCACCTTCGGCAAGAAGGCGGCAGGCACCGTCGACACCATGCGTGAGCTCGGCAAGCGCTGGGGCTTCGAGGTCGACGGGGTCAAGCTGCTCAGCGAACACGCGGTCACCTTCTCCTCCACCTACATTCGCGCCTGCGTCGACGCGGGCGATATGGCCGCCGCGGCCGAGGCGCTCGGGCGGCCGCACCGGGTCGAGGGCGTGGTCGTGCACGGTGACGGGCGCGGGCGCCAGCTCGGCTTCCCGACCGCGAACGTCGCGCCGCCGATGCACGCCGCGATCCCGGCCGACGGCGTGTACGCGGGCTGGTTCACCGTGCTCGGCCCCGGACCGACCATCGGCACCGTCACCCCGGGTGAACGCGCGATGGCCGCGATCTCGGTCGGCACCAATCCCACCTTCTCCGGGCGCGCCCGCACGGTCGAGGCGTATGTGCTCGACGGTGAGGCCGACCTCTACGGCCAGCACGTCGCGGTCGATTTCGTCGACCACGTGCGCGGGCAGCGCAAATTCGATTCGATCGATGAACTCGTCGAGACCATGGGCCGCGATGTCGAGAACGCGCGAAAGGTGCTCGCCGCCGAGGGCAAGTGAATCGGGCGGTGAATGGCGTCCCGACCGGGTGAACGGACCGCGATTCGGTCTACCGCGCCCGGTCCGGTAAGGTAGATCCTCGGGTTTGCTGCGGTCCGCGGCGGCACCCACACCCGGGTAACCGGAAATTCGAGCGCGGCACTGAAATAGGGAGTGGATGCCTCATGGCTCTGACCACTGAGCAGAAGTCGGCGATTCTGAAGGAATACGGCCTGCACGAGAAGGACACCGGTTCGCCGGAGGCCCAGATCGCGCTGCTGTCCAAGCGGATCTCCGATCTCACCGAGCACCTGAAGGTGCACAAGCACGACCACCACACCCGGCACGGCCTGCTCGCGCTGATCGGTCGTCGTCGTCGGCTCTCGAAGTACCTGGCCGCCAACGACATCCAGCGCTACCGCTCGCTCATCGAGCGTCTGGGCCTGCGTCGCTGAGTTCGCGTAGTACCGGTTACCGGAGGTAGCCGGAACCCGGCCAACGGGGAGACGTACAATCTCCCCGTTGGCTATTCGTGTATGGGGGCGACAACGGATTTGCGCGCCCGATACACGACGACATTTGGACAGCCGTGAGTACCCGCCCGCGTGGCGTCGGTCTTCGGTAGTGGCCTCCCGGCAGGGGATAGACCGCCGGCGGGCTTCGATCGATGACCGCCTCCGCGTCGCCGTGATCCAAGGGGATTCGGCCGGGTCTGCGCGTCGCAGCCAGGAGGGCTGCCGCGCGTCCGTACCCAGGTACGGCTGACGAAGCGCCGGATCGCGCCGCCCAAGCGCTCGAGCCGGCGAAAGACGAGAGGTTGAGAGAAGAGAATGACCGAAACAACTGAACGCAAGTCCTCGGCCGTAGAGGTCGAGCCCGGTGTGTTCGAATCCGTCGCGCTGATCGACAACGGCACGCTCGGTACCCGCACCGTCCGCTTCGAGACCGGCCGGCTCGCCCGGCAGGCCGCCGGCGCGGTCGTCGCCTACCTGGACGACGAGACCATGCTGCTGTCGGCCACCACCGCGGGCAAGTCGCCGAAGGACCAGTTCGACTTCTTCCCGCTGACGGTCGACGTCGAAGAGCGCATGTACGCCGCGGGCCGCATCCCGGGCTCGTTCTTCCGTCGCGAGGGCCGCCCGTCCACCGACGCGATCCTGACCTGCCGCCTGATCGACCGCCCGCTGCGCCCGTCGTTCGTCGACGGCCTGCGCAACGAGATCCAGGTCGTCGTCACGGTGCTGAGCCTGGACCCGAACGACCTGTACGACGTCGTCGCGATCAACGCCGCGTCCGCCTCCACCCAGATCGCCGGCCTGCCGTTCTCCGGCCCGGTCGGCGGCGTGCGCGTCGCGCTGATCGACGGCCAGTGGGTCGCGTTCCCGACCGTCGAGCAGCTCGAGGACGCCGTGTTCGACATGGTCGTCGCGGGTCGCGTGGTCGAGTCCGGCGACGTCGCGATCATGATGGTCGAGGCCGAGGCCACCGACAAGGTCATCGCGCTGATCGAGGGCGGCGCGCAGGCGCCGACCGAGGCCGTGGTGGCCGAGGGCCTCGAGGCCGCCAAGCCGTTCATCGCCCGCCTCTGCAAGGCGCAGGCCGACCTCGCCGAGCTGGCCGCCAAGCCGACCGGTGAATTCCCGCTGTTCCCGCCCTACGAGGCCGATGTCTACGAGGCCGTCGAAGGCACCGCCAAGCGCGAGCTGGGCGAGGCGCTCTCGATCGCGGACAAGCAGGAGCGCGAGGCGAAGATCGACGAGATCAAGCTCGACGTGCTGTCCCGGCTCGGCGACGACTTCGCCGGCCGCGAGAAGGAGCTGGGCGCCGCGTTCCGCTCGGTCACCAAGAAGCTGGTGCGTCAGCGCATCCTGACCGACGGCTTCCGCATCGACGGCCGCGGGCTCGCGGACATCCGCGCGCTCTCCGCCGAGGTCGCCGTGGTGCCGCGCGCGCACGGTTCGGCGCTGTTCGAGCGGGGCGAGACCCAGATCATGGGCGTCACCACCCTCGACATGGTGAAGATGGCCCAGCAGGTCGACTCGCTCGGCCCGGAGACCAGCAAGCGCTACATGCACCACTACAACTTCCCGCCGTTCTCCACCGGCGAGACCGGTCGCGTCGGTTCGCCGAAGCGCCGCGAGATCGGCCACGGCGCGCTCGCCGAGCGGGCCCTGATGCCGGTGCTGCCGAGCCAGGAAGAGTTCCCCTACGCCATCCGTCAGGTCTCGGAAGCGTTGAGCTCCAACGGTTCCACCTCGATGGGCTCCGTCTGCGCCTCGACCCTGTCGCTGCTGAACGCCGGTGTGCCGCTGAAGGCGCCGGTCGCCGGCATCGCGATGGGCCTGGTGTCGGACACGATCACCAACGACAAGGGCGAGGACGAGGTGCGCTACGTCGCGCTGACCGACATCCTCGGCGCCGAGGACGCCTTCGGCGACATGGACTTCAAGGTCGCGGGCACCAAGGAGTTCGTCACCGCGCTGCAGCTCGACACCAAGCTGGACGGCATCCCGTCGCAGGTGCTGGCCGGTGCGCTGAGCCAGGCGCACGACGCGCGCAACACCATCCTCGAGGTCATGGCCGAGGCCATCGATACCCCCGATGAGATGAGCCAGTACGCGCCGCGGGTCACCGCGATCAAGATCCCGGTCGACAAGATCGGCGAGGTGATCGGGCCCAAGGGCAAGGTGATCAACCAGATCACCGAGGAGACCGGCGCCAACATCTCGATCGAGGACGACGGCACGGTCTACGTCGGTGCGACCAACGGCCCCGCGGCGCAGGCGGCGATCGACCAGATCAACGCCATCGCGAACCCGCAGCTGCCGAAGGTCGGCGAGCGCTTCCTCGGCACGGTCGTCAAGACCACCGCCTTCGGCGCGTTCGTCTCGCTGCTGCCGGGCCGCGACGGCCTGGTGCACATCTCCAAGCTGGGCAACGGCAAGCGCGTGGCGAAGGTCGAAGACGTGGTGAACGTCGGCGACAAGCTGCGCGTGGAGATCGCCGATATCGACAACCGCGGCAAGATCTCGCTGGTGCCGGTCGAAGAGGAGGCTGCCGAAGCGGCCGCCGCGCCTGCCGATGCCGAGACCGTTGATGCGGGCGCGGCAGGGGCAGAGTAGTACTTGTCTCTGTGACGAAGAAGAAGACGACAGCCCCTCTGCTCCGCCGCGAGCAGGGGGGTTCGTCTGTGGAGCTGCGGGCGAACATGATTGATCCCGGCGTACAGCGCACCGTGCTACCCGGCGGGCTGCGCGTGGTCACCGAGCACGTGCCCGGCGTGCGTTCGGCATCGATCGGCGTCTGGGTGGGCGTCGGTTCGCGCGACGAAGGTCCGACCGTCGCCGGTGCGGCCCACTTCCTCGAGCACCTGCTGTTCAAGGCGACACCGACGCGCACCGCGCTCGACATCGCGCAGGCGATGGACGCGGTCGGCGGCGAGCTCAACGCGTTCACCGCGAAAGAGCAGACCTGCTACTACGCGCACGTGCTCGACGAGGACCTGCCGCTGGCCGTCGACATGGTCTCCGATGTGGTGCTCAACGGGCTGTGCCGCGCCGCCGACGTCGACGTGGAACGGCAGGTGGTGCTCGAGGAGATCGCCATGCGCGACGACGACCCGGAGGACGTGGTCGGCGACTCGTTCCTGTCCGCGCTGTTCGGCGATCATCCGATCGGGCGGCCGGTGATCGGCTCCATCGAGTCCATCGAATCGATGCATGCGGCGCAGCTGCGCGGCTTCCACCTGCGGCGCTACCGGCCGGACCGGATGGTCGTCGCGGTCGCGGGCAACGTCGAACACGACCACACGGTGGAACTCGTGCATCGGGCGTTCCAGAATCGGCTCGATCCGGCGGCGCAACCCGCCAAACGCCGGGAGGGCCGGTTCCGGCCGCACAGCGATCCCGAGTTGCAGTGGAGTCACCGCGACAGCGAGCAGGCGCATCTGGCGTTCGGGGTGCGCGCCTTCGGCCGGCACGAGGGGGAGCGGCGCTGGCCGCTCTCGGTGCTCAACACCGTGGTCGGCGGCGGGTTGAGTTCCCGCTTGTTCCAACGCATCCGGGAGGAACGCGGGCTCGCCTACTCGGTGTATTCGAGTGTGGACACCTTCGCCGACACCGGGGCGTTCTCGGTGTACATCGGCTGCCAGCCGGAAAACCTCGGCAAGGTGGCCGCGTTGGCCCGCGGTGTGCTCGAAGAGGTTGCGGCCGACGGTATCTCCGATGCCGAGTGCGCCCGCGCCAAGGGGTCGCTGCGCGGCGGACTGGTGCTGGGCCTGGAGGATTCGGCGTCCAGGATGAACCGCATCGGCCGCAGCGAGCTCAGCTACGGCAACCATCGCAGCGTGTCGGAAACCCTGGCCCGGATCGATGCGGTCACCACCGACGAGGTCTCGGCGATCGCCCGCACCCTCCTGGCCCGCCCCTTCGCGGCCTCGATCGCCGGTCCCTACAAGCGAACTCGGGAAATCCCCGCCGCCGTCCGGCGGTTGGTCGAGGGCTAGGGCCGACGGGTCAGGCGTCGGCGCGGTTCGCGGCGTCGACGATCGAGGGGAGCAGGCCGGGGAGGGCGGCTTCGACGTCGGTGGCGCGCAGGCGCTGCCAGATCTGGCCGTCGACGATCACGCGCTCGATCACGCCTGCCTCGCGCAGGATCTTGAAATGGTGGGTCGCGGTCGATTTGTTGATCGCGTCGTAGAGCGAGTTGCAACGCACCGGCATGCCCGCGCCCGCGTTGCTCAGGCGGCGCACCATCTCGAGCCGCACGGGGTCCTGGAGTGCGGCGAGCACGGTCGGCAGCGGGGCCACCGGTGGGACATCGACCACCGTATCTTTAGCATCGGTCATGATCCACCTCACTTTGGGGTTTGATGATCGTCGTACCGGATGTATGGTCGAGCTCGGTTCGATCATCATCAAACCTACCCGATCGGAGTTTCGATGGCAGTGACGGTAGCGACACCCGAGACGGGCGAGCGGACCTCGCAGCGCTGGGCATACGCACTGGTCCTGGCCGCGAGCGGGGTGGCGCTCGGGGTGTCCGGGGTGCCCGCCCCGCTGTACGGCATGTATCAGCAGGAGTGGCACTTCTCGCCCCTGACGACGACCTTCGTCTTCGCGGTCTACGCGTTCGCGGCGCTGGTCGCGGTGCTGGTGTCCGGCAAGATCTCCGACGTGGTGGGCCGCAAGCCCGTTCTGCTCGGCGCGTTCGTGACGATGATCGCGGGACTCGCGGTGTTCCTGCTCGCCGACAACGTGGCGATGCTGCTGCTCGCGCGGGCGCTGCACGGGTTCGCGGTCGGCGCGACCGTGGTCGCCGGTGCGGCGGCGCTGCTCGATCTGCGGCCCAAGCACGGTGCGCGCTCGGGTCAGCTGAGCGGCGTGGCCTTCAATGTCGGGATGGCCGTGGCGATTCTGGGCTCGGCCCTGCTCGCCCAGTACGCCCCGCACCCGCTGCGCACGCCGTACGTGGCCATCACCTTCGTGTGCCTGCTCATCGGCATCGGCATCATCGCGCTGGAGGAGCCGCACACCGCCCGCATCGCCGGACGGATCCGGATCGCGAAACCGGCTGTGCCGCAAGAAATCCGCGGTGACTTCTGGTTCTCCGCGCTCGGCGTGATGGCGGCCTGGTCGGTGCTGGGCGTGCTGCTCTCGCTGTATCCGTCGCTGGCCTCGGCCGAAACCGGCATCCACAACCTGGTTTTCGGCGGCGCGGTGGTCGCCTCGACCGCGGTGGCCGGAGCCACCTCGCAGTTGTTCGCGACCGCGATTCCCGCGCGGCGCGCGGCGATTCTCGGCGACACCGGCATGGCGATCGCGCTCGTGCTCACCGTGCCGGCGCTGCACACCGGCAACTGGATCGTGGTGCTGCTGGCCGGCGTGCTGCTCGGGGCGACGTTCGGCCTGGGCTTCGGCGGCTCGCTGCGGCACCTGTCCGAGGTTGTGCCGCAACACAAGCGGGGCGAAACCATGTCGGCGTACTACCTGCTCGCCTATACGGCGATGGCGTTGCCGACCATTCTCGCCGGCTGGGCGGCCACCACGTGGGGACTGAGCACCGTGTTCCCGTGGTTCGTCGGGGTCGTCGCGCTGGCCTGCCTGGCCGCGGCCGGCCTGGGCGTGCGGCGCAATCGCGCGACGGCCCAGCAGCCCGCATAAGGCGGATTGGCATTTTCCGCCGTCGATCGGCTAGAGTTCCATCTCGCGTCACGGAGCGATCCGGGATGCGAACGCGGATGTAGCGCAGCTGGTAGCGCATCACCTTGCCAAGGTGAGGGTCGCGGGTTCGAATCCCGTCATCCGCTCAATTCATTCGGCGAGCCGCTGTTTGCGCCGCGGCACCGCGGACGCGGTCTCGCCCTTCGTCAACAGTCCGGCCATGAAACCGAGCACGTCCGGGTCTTCGAGTGGTTTCCACTGCGGCGCAAGAAGTTTCATATAGCGCTCGACGTACAGCAGTTGCTTGCCGACCAGCACCAATTCGCGCGGCAGCTTGGCCTCGTAGATCCTGGCGACCTCGGCCAGACGCCGACCGAGCTGGGTATAGGACAGCGCGCCGAGATCGGACTTCTGCAACGGGGCGGTGACCGACCGGATATCGCGGGCCGCGCGCTTGACATTGCCGGGACGCCGAACCGCGCCCATATCGAAAATGGTGTGGCCCGCCGCCTCGAAGTCGTTGTGCACCATCAGTTCCACCACGAGCCGGCGCAACAGCAGCCGGGTCCGGTCGTCGAAACGGCCGACGATGCCCCAATCCAGGAACACGACCTTGCCCGCCGCGTCGACCAGGACGTTGCCCGCGTGCAGATCGCCGTGGAACAGCCCGGCCCGGAACGCCGACTCCAGCAGTGAGAGCAGGATCGTCTTCAGCAACGCGGCGCCCTCGAACCCCGCGGCGCGCACGGCGGCGACATCGTCGATGCGGACGGCGTCGATGTACTCCATCGTCAGCACCTTGGTGGTGCTGAATTCCGGGTACACCCGCGGCACCCGCACCTGAGCCGCGAACGGGGTGTTCGTGATGAATCGCGGCCACTCGGTCATGGCCGTGGCCTCGGTGTGGAAATCGATCTCGTCGTTGAGGTTGGCCGCGAAATCGGCCACGATATCGCGCGCGCCGAGCATGCGGCCGTACTCGGACAGTTCGAGCAGCTGCGCCGCGCGTTCCAGGATCTGCAGGTCCGCGGCGAGCCGGGCCTTGATGCCCGGTCGCTGGATCTTCACCACCACGTCGGTGCCCGAGTGCAGGGTCGCCCGATGCACCTGCGCGATCGAGGCCGACGCGATCGGTGCGGGATCGAAGTGGGCGAACAGCTGCGCGGGTGGCGCGCCCAATTGCTCGGTGAGCAGCGTCCGGATCGCCGCCGGATCGGCCGGCGGTACCCGATCCAGCAGGGTGCGGAACTCGTTCGACAGCGTCTCGGGAAAGACCCCGGGGCTCGACGCGATGAGCTGGCCGAGCTTGACATAGGTGGGCCCCAGCGCGGCGAACCGGTTGCGCGCCTCGTGTGCCGCCCGGTTCGCCAGCGGCCGGCCGTCGCGGCGGGTGAACAGCAGGCGCGCGCCGCCGCGGGTGGCCTGCCACAGGGTCGCGCCGACCCGCGCGGTCTCGGTGCCGATCGACACCGGCTGCAACCGAAGTGGCGTGGTGGCGCCCGCTGGGGCCATCGATCCTCCGTCGTCGGTGCGCGCGCCCGGCCGCTCGCTCACGGCACGCGCGACTGCCTGCATACCCGAACACAGAATAGGCGTTCGGGCGGTGATCGGAACGACCGGCGGATCGAGCGTGTCCGGGCGGGGCAGGTGCACCTCAGGCGAGCAACCGGACCACTTCGCGGGCGCTGCCCCAGGAGAGGCTGACGCCCATGCCGTCGTGGCCGTAGTTGTGCACCACGCGGGCGCCGCCGAGCTGCTCCTCGTCGAGCCGGGCGGCGGTGCGGCCCGGGCGCAGGCCCACTTCGTGGCCGACCACTTCGGCGTCGGCCAGCCGCGGCTCGACCTCGATGGCGCGGCGCAGGATGCGTTCGGCCAGTTCGGGATCGGGGTCCAGACTCCAGCGGCCCGGATGCCGGGCTCCGCCGAGGATCAAGCGCTCACCGTGCGGGAAGATGCCGGTCCACTCCGGTTCCTGCACGAACTCGACGTAGAAATCGGTGAGACCGGGATTGCGCAGGATGACGTGCTGACCGCGCACCGGCTGGACCTCGGCATCGCCGACGAGCTTGCCCGCGGCCACGCCGGTGCAGTTCACCACGACGGGCGCGGCGGCGGTGGCCTCGCCGAGATCGCGCACCCGGCGTTGTTCGATCTCGATGCCCGCCGCGGCGAGCCGATCGGTCAGGTAGTCCAGGTAGCGCGGCAGGTCGATGAGCGGTGCGGTGCACCACAATCCGACCAGCATGCCCTCCGGTAGCTCGTCGGCCCGGCAGAACTCGGCCTCGCCGAGATCGTCCATCCAGTGCGGTGGTTCGGCCGAGAGATTCGACACCTGGAGTCCGCGTTCGAAATGCACGCCGGACGCGGGTTCCTTGGCGAGCCGGGAGAGTTCGGCGAAGGAGACTCGGCTCCACGCCAGATCCCGCGGCGTATGCCCCGGCCCCCACAGACCGCTCGCGACGGCGGAGGTGGTCTGCCGGGGCGGCAGTTCGGCCCACACCCGAACCCGATGGCCTGCCTCCGCCAGGCACACCGCCGTGGTCAACCCGATCACGCCCGCCCCGAGCACCAAAACATCATCAGCCATCTCGTGACGGTACCTACGAATACCCCTCGCGGACTTGAAAAGAACGGAATGGCAACGTCAATGACTCTGTGCGGGATCAAGATTCGCAAGGCCGGGGCGGGCGCGGCGGACAACCGCTCAGTCGGTCGGTACCGCGGTCTCCTGGATGATCCGCCAGCGGTAGCGCGGGGGTGCGCCGTCGGTGGTGAGGACCGCGGTGCTGCGGCGGTCGGTGTGCTTGCCGTCGAAGTGGTGGCGCTCCAAGAACCGGACAACGGTCACGCTGCCCTCGACGAGCAGCAGTTCCACGTCGTCGATCTCGATGTCGAGACCGGGCCTGGAGTTCTTGGCGCGGCGCAATCCGGACAGCAATTCCGATTGGCTCACTCGAGCCCCGTCCAGGGTCACCATCGAGAACGAGTCGTGCTGGGTGGCCGCGAACTGTTCCAGCACCTGCTGGTCCGCATCGGTGCCCAGCCAGGCCGACAACAGCGCGTGTACGTGCTCGACCTCGGCGACCGGGTCGAGGGAATCGGAAGCAGACATAACGGCACCCTACTCGAGCAACCACGCCGCAATGCCCCGGCACGCGGACCCGGTGGCAAGAGGACATGCTGGAATGAGTTGGGGCACTGTGGTAGCCGATCTTGTCCGGTAGTCGGCAGGCGGCAATCCGGCTACCATGCGCTAATGCGATGGGGGAGGTTGGGCGACCGACTGCACCGCGCGGCGTTACTGCTTGCGGTGTCGATGGCGGTCGTCGGCGGGCTCGCCATCGCGGCACTCACCTGGTGGTTGCTGTGGCTGGGCTTCGGCGCGACCGCCGAGCAGCCGAACCGGCTGGACCTCACCAAGATCGCGCTGGCGGTCGCGGCGGGTGCCGGCGGCGCCGTCGCGCTGGCGGTGGCCTACCGGCGTCAGCGCGACCTGGAGCGCGGCCGTTTCGCCGACCTGTTCGGCGCCGCCGCGCGGCAGCTCGGAGACGCCGACGTGGCGGTCCGCATCGCCGGGGTCTACGCGATGGCCGGCGTCGCCGACGACTTCCGCGCGCCGAGCCGGCGCCAGCAGTGCGTCGATGTGCTGTGCGGTTACCTGCGGCTGCCCTACGACCCGGTCGCCGGCGCGAACCACCTTGTGTCGCAGGCGGAAACGGTGGACGAATCCGGGCTGAAGGTCGAGCGGGTCTACCAGTTCCGGCAGAACGATCGGGAAGTCCGCCGCACCATCGTCAAGGTGATCGCCGATCACCTGCGCCGGTCGGCCGAGATCTCCTGGTCGCACTGCGAGTTCACGTTCAATCGCGCCGTGCTCGAACAAGGCGACTTCCGCGACACCGTGTTCGCGGGGCGGCACACCTCCTTCGCCGGGGCGCTGTTCACCGGGCGCACCACGTTCGAGAACGCGGTCTTCGCCGGTCCGCACGTCACGTTCCGGGATGCGCGGTTCCAGGACGGGCCGGTGCTGTTCGAGCGGGCGCAGTTCGGCTCGACCCGCGGCGAGAAGGGCGAGCGCGCGAGCTACGGCACCACGTTCGACGGCGCGGACTTCGACTGTTCGGTGTCGTTCGAGCGCGCGGTCTTCCTCGGCCCGCGCACCAGTTTCACCGGCATGCGCTGCACCGGGGCACGAACCTCGTTCCAGGACACGAAGTTCCAGACGGAGGTCACCGCGTTCGACCGCGCCACGCTCGATGGTCAGCACCTCGCGTTCACCGGAGCGGAACTGTCGAGCGCCCGGATCACCTTCGCGGGCACCAACTTCGAGGCGAGCACGGTCGCCTTCGACGAGACCCGGATCGGGGCCCCGGCGCGCATGCGCAACCGGGGGACCCGGGAAACCGATTTCCGCGGCGCGGAATTCCACGGCACGACCACCTTCGCGGGCACCACGTTCGCGGGCCGTTCGGTGGACTTCACCGAGGGCGACTTCTTCGGTGACATCTCCTTCGTGGGTGCGCGGTTCAGCGCGGGCGAGGTGCGCTTCGATCGGCCCAAGGCCTGGGTCGGGATCCATTTCGACTGGGACGACATCCCGACCCGCAAACCGCAGAACGTGAAACCGAATCCGTGGCCGCCGGAGCCACCCGACGAGTGAGCCCTATTCGGGGACGACCGCAGGGTAGGGCCGCAGCGCGGGCCACGTCTGCGCGGTCAGCTTGCCCAGGGTGTATTTGGTGAGCAGGTCTTCGGCGATCTTTCGCGCGATGAGCTGGTACACCGCCTCGGTGGGGTGGGCCAGGTCGCTGGTGGTGAGGAAGCGGCGGAACACCGGCTCGACCGGGTCGCGCTGCCCCAGATAGTGCACCGGAACGCCGTGCTCTTGGGCGAAACCCTTGAGGTCGAACGCGTCCTGGTGCTCGGCGACGAACTTCATCCACGCGTTCATCCGGACCAGCGTGATGTTGTCCTTCTTCGCGCCGGGACCGGGATCCTCGGCCGTCGAGGGCCAGTGCGTGGCGAGGTAGTCCAGCTGATCGTTGAAGCGGACCGTGTTCGCCTCGAACTTGTCCACCTGCTTGCGCTTGCCGTCGGCGATCTGGTCGAGGAAGCGGATCGAGATGGTCGGGCTCGGCAGATCGATCAGCAGGAAATGCTCCTGGTCGCGGTTGCCCGAGGCGTTGGCGATGCTGTCGACCAGCCCCTTGATCTCTTCGATGATGGGCGTGATGCCGGTGCCGTCCTTGTTCGACTCGAAGTAGCCGACCCGGTAGACCTCCCGCTCGCCCATCACCAGGCCCGCGCCGCGTTCGGCGGTGACGATGTCGTTCAAGCCGATCCAGATGATGTGCAGGGTGTGGCCGCGATAGTTCGCGCCCATCGCCCGGCGCGCCGCCAGGTACGCCTCGATCTCGGTCTTCAGATAGCCCAGCGCACCGGCTTTGGGTTTCCAGTCGGAGGCCGCGATCGCCCCGCCCTCGGCGTAATTGGCGTAGAACAGTGGCGGATTCGTGTTCGTGTCGGTCTTCAGCAGCATCGAGCGGGTGGTCAGGCTGCGGTGCGGCAGGGTCGCGCTCTCGGTGGCGTCCTTGTCGCCGCGGACCAGAGGGTCCGCGCCGGTCCACTCGACCAGGAAGTCGGTCCAGTTCTTTCCGTCGCTGAAGCGCCCGATCTCGTTGGTCCGCATCGCTTTCAGCGCACGGGCGAACAGACCGGTCGGCGCTTCGCGTTTGTTACCGACGTCCGACAAACTGTCGCCGAGCACGATTAAATTCTGCACCGCAGTAGGCATGGCAAACTCGCATATCGCAAATACAAAAAGGCGCAAGGCCTTCCGGACAAGACGAGAATACGCAGTCCCCGGACACGGCATGCCGAACTCGAAAAACAAACCGGGACAGCCGAATTCGAGTGGAGTGATAGAAAAGAATAAAAATGGATAGTGCGTGGGGCAGAGGCGGCGCCCGTGCGGACGCCGCCCCGCGCCGCTAACTCGGCCAGCCGCCGTAGGGCACCGTGATCAACTCCATGAAGTGGCCGTTCGGGTCCAGGAAGTAGACGCCGCGACCACCGTCGTTGTGGTTGATCTCGTTGACCCCCTGTTGCCGGGGATCGGCCCAGTGCTCCAGTTTGTAACGCTGGATCTTGGCGTACGCCGCATCGAATTCGGCCTCGCTGATCAAGAAGGCATAGTGCTGGGGTGATATCTCGGTGACGTGCGGTGGCACATTCGCGAAATCGAACGTGACTCCGTTGTCCAGCGGCAGCGGGATGAACGGGCCCCATTCGGCGCCGAGTTCGGTACCCAGGATGTCTGCCCAGAATTCGGCGGTCACCCGGCTATCGCGGCAACCGACAATGGTGTGATTGAACTGTACTGACAGGGGATTTCTCCTTGTGTCGTGACGGTCCCGACCCCGGGCTCGGTACAAGGCGGCCAACGGGAGCACCGTCACGGTCGACGACGCTAGCAAACATCCGACGGATTTCGCCAGCATCCCGTGACGCGGACCATGTTTCGGCCCGGGACAGCGGCCCGGCAGGCTCGGCCCCGGCGAACGCGGCTCGCCGGACGCGGCTCAGCGCGGCAGCCGCAATTCGGCGCGATAGCCGCCGTCGGCGCACGGCCCGGCGGTGAAGCTGCCGCCGAGCAGTTCCGCGCGTTCGCCGAGTCCGACCAATCCGTGTCGTGAGCTGGGCAGTCGCATCGCGGGCCGGGTGGGCCGGGTGTTGGTGACGGTGACGCCGAGATGATCGGCGTCGTGCCACAGCTGCACCTCGGCGGTCGCGCCGGGCGCGTGCTTGCGGACGTTGGTCAGCGCCTCCTGTACCGTCCGATAGATCGTGCGCTGGGCGGGCGCGCCGAGGTCGGCCGGCAGGTCACCGCTGAACTCGACCTGAATACCGCTGGAGTCGAGCAGCTTTCGCAGATCGGCCAGGGTCGGCTGCGGGGTCAGCTCGGTGCCCTGGCCGCCCGCGGCGCGCAGCAGGGTGACCATGTGGCGCAGCTCGTCGAGGGTGTCCACGCTGAGCCTGCGAATGGTGCGCGCGGTCTCGGCCGCGGCCGCATCGGTCGTCGCGACCTGTAATGCGCCCGCGCTCACGGCGATCAGGCTCACCTGGTGTGCGACGACATCGTGCATTTCCCGGCCGATCTGCGCGCGTTCGCGGGCCAGCACGGCTTGCGCGTGCAGCAGTCGTTCGTGGTCGCGGGCTGCCTCGATCTCGGAGAGCCGGGTGGACAACTCGCGGCGGGTCCGCATCAGCTGGCCGAGCAGCACCGGGGCGCCGGCCCAGGCCAGGGAGTAGACGAGCGAGACGAGGGTGTCCGGCGTGCGGTAGTCGTCCGAGTGCGGCCAGGGAAACGCCGCGGCGACGGCGGTGGCGAGCGCGGCGGCCGTCAGCAGCGCGCGGTTCCTGGTGCGGTCGGCCAGCGTGTACAGGGCGATCGCGGGCGCGGCCAGCACGGCGAGCAGCAGGCTCGCGGGCAAGGTCAGCAGGAAGGCCACCAGTGGAAAGCGTCTGCGCAGCAGCAGGCCCGCGCACGCGATACCGCCGGCGATCCGCGCGCCCACGGTGCCGTCGTCACCGTCGACATACACATCGGCCGCGGCGACGACGACCAGCGCGAGGTCGACCAACCACGGGTTGATCCGGTTCACGGCAGTAGACCGGCGCGCTGGGCGAGCAGGGCCGCCTGTACCCGGCTGCTCACGCGCAGTTTGGTGAAGATCGCGCTGACGTGGTCTTTCACCGTGCCGACGCTCAGATGGATCTGCTGCCCGATCTCGGCGTTGGACAGTCCCGCGGCCAGCTCGACGAGCACCGCGCGCTCGCGTTCGGTCAGCCGCTCGACGCGCGCCGCCTCGGCGTCGATATCGGCGGTGGTGGCCGGTTCGGCATTGCGCAACAGCGCCGCGGATGCCTTGGGTGACAGCACGACACCGCCCGCGGCGAGCGTGCGCGTCAGCTGGGCGAGTTGCTCCGGCTCGGTATCCTTGAGCACGAAACCTGCTGCGCCCGAACGCAATGCGGAAAGGATGTATTCGTCGGTGTCGAAGGTGGTCAGCATCGCCACCACGGGAGGCTCGGGCAGTGCGCGCAGCAGGCGCAGCACCGCGAGCCCGTCGACGTCGGGCATCCTGATATCGAGCAGCACCACGTCCGGCCGTGCCCGCTCGACCGCCGCCACCGCTTCCGAACCGGTCGCGGTGGCCACCACCTCGATATCGGCCGCGGCGTTCAGGATCAGCTCGAATCCGGAACGAACCAGCGCCTCGTCGTCGACGACCACCACCCGAATCATTCGCTCGTACCCTTTTCGCCGTCGTTGCCCGCTCCCTGTCGAGCCTAGATCTGCCCTGTTCACCGGGCTGCGCACGACCCCGGCGCACAGCCGGACGGCGGGGGTGGACCAGCCGATCGGCGGAGCGGTGCGGCCGCCGGGCAGACCGGTTCCGGACCTGCGCCGGATACCCGCGGCGCGGTTCGTCGCCGAGGCTGAGGAACATGGCACATCATGGTGTTCCGGCCGCGTCGGTCGCGGCCGGACCGGAGCGTGCGGCAGGTGGTCGGCGGGACGGGGTCGCGGGGTTGGTGCAGCGGGGGCGGACCGGGATGACGCCGGCTGAGGTGACGCGGGTCGAACCCGCGGACGGCAAGGCGGCCCGTGCCGCCGGACGGCTGGTCGGCGTCGATCTCGCTCGCGGCATCGCGGTGCTCGGCATGTTCGCGGCGCACCTCGGGCCGACACCGGACCACGGCGGGGTCGTCGGGTTCGTCATGGAACTGGCGCACGGGCGGTCCTCCGCGCTGTTCGCGTTCCTCGCCGGGTTCTCGATCGTGCTGATCACCGGGCGGCGGGCGGCCAAGACCGGGCGCGACGGCCGCCAGGCGGTGGTGAAGGTCCTGATCCGGGCGGGCATCCTGCTGGTGGTCGGCACCGGGCTGACCGCGCTCGGCACGCCGGTCGAGGTGATCCTGGCCTACTACGGGTTGTATTTCGTGCTGGCGTTGCCGCTGTCGCGGCTGCGCGCCACGACACTGGCGGTGATCGCGGCCCTGAGCGCGCTCGTGCTGCCGCAGATCTGGTTCCTGGTGACCGACGCGGCGCCCGGCTGGTTCGACGCCGTCGACGGCCACGATCCGCTCGCGTGGGCCAGCGGTCGTGGCGACGCGGTCGGCAGTCCGGGCGGGCTGATCGGCCTGCTGTTCACCGGCAGCTATCCCGCGCTGACCTGGCTGCCGTTCGTGCTCGCGGGCATGGCGGTGGCGCGACTCGACTTGTCCGACAGGGTGATTCGGCTCCGGGTGCTGGCGGTCGGGATCGCGCTCGCGGTGCTGGGTTACGGCGGCTCCGCGGTGGCGTTGCGGGTGGTGCCCGGTACGGTGCCGTCGGCCGGGCTGATGGACGCGCCGTGGTGGTCCGATCTGGCCGAGGAACAGCCCGGCTGGCGCGAGCAATTGGTCGCGGTGCCGCACAGCGAGACGACGCTGTCGATCGTCGCGAACACCGGTGTGGCGATCGCGGTCCTGATCGCCTGCGTGCTGGCCTGTGCTCGCTCCGGCCGGTTCCGCAGGGTGAGTGCGCCGCTGATCGCGGTCGGCACCATGTCGTTGACCGCGTACGTGTTCCACATCGTCGCCGTGGCGATCCTCGGCATCGACACGCTCCCCGCCGACAGCCTCCCGGTACTGCTCGGGCTCAGCGCGATCGTCCTGATGTTCGCCTACTGCTGGACCCGCTTCTTCGCCCGCGGCCCGCTCGAATGGTTGCTGCACCGGGCCACCGCGGTGGCCGGGCGGGTTCGGTGATCGTCCGACGGGGTCTGTGCCGGGGACGGTGCGGGCGGTAGCGTCGGCGGAATGAAGATTCGTGGGGCGGTCCTGGAGCAGATCGCGGCGCCCGTGCCGTTCGCCGAATCGGTGCCCATCCGGGTGGGTGAGCTGGAACTCGGTGCGCCCGGCCCGGGTGAGCTGCTGGTTCGGATCGAAGCGGCCGGGCTGTGCCATTCGGATCTGTCCGTGGTGGACGGCAACCGGGTGCGTCCGGTGCCCATGCTGCTCGGACACGAGGCGGCGGGCCGGGTCGAGGCGATCGGGCCGGGGGAGAGCGACCTCGCGCTCGGACAGCGCGTGGTGATGACCTTCCTGCCGCGGTGCGGCGAGTGCGCGGGCTGCGCGACCGACGGGCGTACGCCGTGCGTGCCGGGCAGCGTCGCCAACAACGCGGGCGAACTGCTCGGCGGCGGCCGGCGGCTGCATCGCGACGGTGCGGAGGTACACCACCATCTGGGCGTGTCCGCGTTCGCCACGCACGCCGTGGTGGATCGGCGATCGGTGGTGCCCGTGGACGACGACGTACCGCCCGAGGTGGCCGCCGTGCTCGGCTGTGCCGTGCTGACCGGTGGTGGCGCGCTGCTCAATTCGGCGAAGCCGGGGCCGGGCGACCGGATCATGGTGGTCGGGCTCGGCGGTGTCGGCATGGCCGCGGTGCTCGTCGCGGTATCGCTCGCGGCCGCCGGGCACGAGGTGATCGCGGTCGACACGGTGCCGGAAAAACTGCGCCTGGCCACGGAATTGGGTGCCACCGCGGCGTACACCCCGGCGCAGGTGGCCGAACTCGGCGTGCAGGCGGAGATCGTGGTGGAAGCCGCGGGCAATATCCGCGCCTTCGAAACGGCGGTCGCCGCAACGGCTCCCGGCGGTACCACGGTCACCGTCGGGCTGCCCGCGCCCGACGCGCGCGCCACCATCTCACCGCTCGCCCTGGTCGCGCAGGGCCGTTCGATCGTCGGCAGCTACCTCGGCTCCGCCGTGCCCGCCCGCGACATACCCGCCTACGTCGACATGTGGCGGGCGGGCAGGTTGCCGGTCGAGCGGCTGGTCTCCGCGCATATCGGGCTCGACGAGATCAACCGCGCCATGGACGAATTGGCCGCGGGCCACGCCCTGCGCCAGGTGATCGTCTTCGACTGAACCCGGCACCGCGCCGGTCCCTGAGTTCCGGTGCGCCCAGCGTTGCGGCGCCGTCAGCCCTCCAGTGCATCCACGAAACGGCGTAGCAGGCGGGCGAATTCGGCGCGCTCGGCGGCGGTCCAGTCGGCCATTGCCGCGGCCATGGCCGACCGTCGGCCTGCATCGGCGACGGCGATTGCTCGGTCGCCGTCGGTGGTGAGCCGCAGGACGGAGCGGCGACCGTCGCGCTGATCGGCGGTCCGTTCCAATAACCCGAGGGAAACCGCCTGTGCGACAAGGCGGCTCGCGCGCGGTTGATCGACGCCCAACGCGGCGGCCAGCGTAGTCACCGTGGGGCACGGGTCGGCGGCGACCGCGTCCAGCGCCCGGAACACGGCGACGGGGATGGGGGAATCGCGACCGAGCGCGCCCCGGGTCTGCCTGCGCCGGATCCGGACCATCGCCGCCGCCACGGCCGCAGTGACCTCGTCCTGCTCTGCCATCGCTGCTCCTCGTCCGCTCTGTCGCCGCTCGATTTGCATGTAGTCTTACATGTAGTTGCACCTATACATACTTGGAGGAGTCATGGCTGTACAGCGCCGGATCGGGTACTGGCTCGTCGAACTCGATCGCCTGATCAACGAGCGCTTCGACGAGGACCTCGCCGCGGGCGGGTTGAGTCGCAGGCACTGGCAGATTCTGCATTCGCTGGCCGACGGGCCGCAGCCGGCGGCGGAGGTGCGGGCAGCGCTCGACGCGTTCCTGGACGGCGGCGCGGCGTGGGACGAGGAGGTCGCGGCCCTGGTGGCGGACGGCTCGGTCGTCGCCGAGGCGGGCACGCTCGCGCTGAACGACGTCGGACGAAACATCCACGCGCAGGCCTGGATTCGGATCCGGGCGCGCCGCCGCGCGATGACCGACGGGGTCAGCGACGAGCAGTTCGCCGACACGCTGTGGGTGCTGCAGAAGATGGCGGCCAATATGTCTGGCGCTGCGCCGGAGCGGCGCGTAGCCTTGCATTGACCAGAGTAGTCAGAATAGTCGAAACGGGGATCGGATGACTCGGAAGCGGCCGCAGCGCCCGGACATCGTGTGGCCGCTCGCCGACGCGAAGGCTCGACTGTCCGAGTTGATCGACACCGTAGAGCGGGAGGGGCCTCAAGTGATCAGCAAGCACGGACGTGAAGTCGCGGTAGTCGTGCCCATCGACGAATGGGACCAGAAGACAAGCCGGAAGGGCAGTCTCGCGGAGTTCTTCGCCGATTCGCCGCTGCGTAATTCCGGTCTAGAGATCGAACGTATCCGGTCGGAACTGCGCGACATCGACCTGTGAAAAACTACGTTCTCGACACCTGTGCCGTGTCGGAATGGATGAAGCCGCAACCGGATCCGGGCCTCATCCGTTGGTTGCACACGGCGGATGAGGACCGGCTCCACCTCAGCGTCATCACCCTGGGGGAGATTCGGAAGGGCATCGAGAAGCTACCGGATTCGCCCAAGCGGCAGCGGCTGGTGGAGTGGTTGACGGAGTCGTTGCTCACCCGCTTCGGGCGGCGCATCTTGCCGGTCGATGCGGTTGTGGCCCAAGCCTGGGGACGCCTGGCGGCCAGGCTCGAGCAAGGTGGGACGTCCGTTGAATCGGCGGATGTGTTGATCGCGGCAACTGCGGAGTCGCACGGCTTCACGGTTGTCACTCGTAATGTGAAGCATTTCGAGCCGACCGGCGTTTCGCTGGTCTGCCCATGGGGTGAATAGTCAAGTGCGGCTGAGGAACTCGGTCACCAAGGCGACGTAGTCGGTGGTGCGGCTGATCGCCAGGGAGTGACCGCCCTCGGCGAACGTGCGGTACTCGGATCCTGGATGTAGTTCGCGTAGGCGATCGGTGTGGGTGGTGGTGATCAGCGGATCGTCGTCCGCGCGGAAGATCAGCGTCGGCCCCGACCAGGCGGGGCCGCGTAGAAGATCATCGACCTGCTCGGCGAGTTCCAAGAGCAGCCCATACGAATTGGCGGAGCCGACACTGCCGTGCACATCGGACGCGCGCAATACCTGATCGATCCAGAACTCGGCCTCGTCGGAATCCTTCCAGGTGGCGCGCAACGCGGTCTGGATCGCCTCGCGGGTCTCCGGCCACGGCGTCGCCAACGTGACCTCGATCCGCGCCCGCAGCCGGTCGACATCCTCGGGGCCGTACAACCCCGTGCTCGAGAACGTCAGCGATCGGACGCGCTCCGGAATCCGGCGCGACAGCAACTCCGCGTACATGCCACCCGCGGACTGGCCCACCACATGCGCCCGCTCGATACCCTCCGCGTCGAGCACCGCCACCAATCCGTCGATCAGCTCGGCGCACGAGGTGATACTCGCCGGATAGTCGGGCGCGATCGTCCGGAACCGTGGCGTCAGCGCGAGCGCCACATCCAGCCAGCCGATACCGATCCCGGCGCCGCCGGTGAGCAGCAGTACCGGATCGCCCGCACCGCCCGCGTAATAGTGCCAATCATGTTGTCCGGCAGTCGACTTCCGGCTGTCGTGTGCGTCGAGAAATGCTGCGGCCCGTGCCTGAATCGAAGTCACCCTGGTGACCGTAGGGCAGAAAACGGACAGGCGCAATTATGCGCATGTAGCAATGTAAATCACAGAGGTCAGCGGATCGGCGCGGCGACCAGGTCGATAGGCTGACACCGACGACTAGGACTGAGGAGATGTGGTGACCATTCGGGTCGGAGTGCTGGGAGCGCGCGGCAAAGTCGGACAGGCCATCTGTGCGGCCGTGGAAGCGGCCGACGACCTGGAGCTGGTCGCGGCCGTCGACAAAGACGACGCGCTCGACACCTTCACCGCGGCGAACACACAGGTGGTCGTCGACTTCACGCACCCCGACGTGGTGATGGACAATCTGAAGTTCCTGGTGGGCAACGGCATCCACGCGGTGGTCGGCACCACCGGCTTCGACGCGGCCCGCCTCGACGAGGTGCGCGGCTGGCTCGCCGACCGGCCCGAGACCGGTGTGCTGATCGCCCCGAACTTCGCCATCGGCGCCGTGCTGTCCATGCGCTTCGCCGAACAGGCCGCACGGTTCTTCGAATCCGTCGAGGTGATCGAGTTGCATCACCCGAACAAGGCCGACGCGCCCTCCGGCACCGCCTACCGCACCGCCGGGCTGATCGCCGCGGCCCGGGAGCAGGCGGGCGTGGGTCGTAGTCCCGACGCCACCAGCACCGAGCTCGACGGGGCGCGCGGCGCCGACGTCGACGGCGTGCGGGTGCACTCGGTGCGCCTGGCCGGACTCGTCGCCCACCAGGAGGTGCTGTTCGGCACCCAGGGCGAGACCCTCACCATCCGGCACGACTCCATCGACCGCTCGTCCTTCGCGCCGGGCGTGCTGCTCGGGGTCCGGGAGATCGCCGGCCGTCCGGGACTGACCGTCGGCCTCGACCCCTTCCTCGACCTGTGAACATGCACGTGCACGGCGTCAGGGTGTCCCGGTGAACGCCGCGGCTGCCGACGGGGACAAACAGAACCGCGATGTGGTCAAGGTGGTCGCGTTCCTCGCGGTCCTGGTCGTCGTCCTCGTCTTCTATTTCGTGCTGCTCGGCCGAATCGCGTTCAGCCTCATCGCCTCCGGCGAGATCGCCGCGATCCTGATCGGGGTCGGCGTGTTGATCCTGCCGCTGGTCGGCGTCTGGATCGTCACGGCGACCGTGCGGGCCGCGCTGGCCCACCAGCACCTGGCCCGGCGCATGCACGACGAGGGGCGTGAACTCGACATCAGCGAGCTGCCGCGCCGCCCCTCCGGCCGGATCGAACGCGCCGCCGCCGACGAGCTGTTCAACCAGGTCAAAACGGAATGGGAAGCCGATCCCGACAACTGGCGCGTGTCGTATCGGCTGGCCCGCGCCTATGACTACGCGGGAGACCGCGGGCGGGCCCGCGACACCATGCGCCGCGCCGTCGCGCTGGAACGACTCGAACGCGAACAGCGGGCCTAGCCCCCGGACGCGGATAGGCTCGTCGAGTGCCGCAGTTGCTGATCGTTCATCACACGCCGTCCCCGCACATGCAGGCGATGTTCGAGGCGGTGGTGTCGGGCGCGACCGACCCGGAGATCGAAGGGGTCGACGTGGTGCGCCGCGCCGCATTGGGGGTGACCGCTTCGGACGTGCTCGCGGCGGACGGCTATCTGCTCGGCAGTCCGGCGAACCTCGGATATATGTCGGGCGCACTGAAACACGCCTTCGATACGTTCTATTATCCGTGCCTGGATTCCACCGGGGGCAGGCCGTTCGGTTTCTATCTGCACGGCAACGAAGGCACCGAGGGCGCCGAACGCGGCGTGACGAGTATCACCACCGGACTCGGCTGGACGCTTGCTGCCGCGCCCGTAATCGTCTCCGGGCCACCGGGAAAGGACGACCTCCAGCGGTGCTGGGAACTGGGTGCGACCATTGCCGCCCAGCTTATGGACGTATGACAGATTTTTTCTCCGAAGTAGCTGGCGATGACAATACCTGCCGGTAGTCGGCGCGAATGCGGCCCCGATTTCTAGTGTCTGACCATTCCGAGCGCGCGACCTGCATACTGACAGAACGTTGTCGCGGTGGGGATGTGAACGAGTTTGCTCGGGAATGGAGAATTTCAGGTGACGTTGGCCGAAGGGGGCGAAAACGTGTCGCGCCGGATCGGAGTGGTCGAAGACCATGAATCAGTCGCGATCGGGCTGGCCGCCATGCTGGCGCCGGAACCCGATCTCGATTTGGTGCTGACCGCCGGTACGGTGCCGGAACTGCTGGCCGCCGCGCAGAATCTGCCGCAACTCGACCTGGTCATGCTCGATCTGCGACTGGCCGACGGGTCGAACCCCGAGGACAACGTGCGCACCCTGCGCGACCGCCTCGGGATCGAGGTGCTGATCTTCACCGGCGCCGACAACGCGTTCCTGGTGCGTTCCGCGGCCCGGGCCGGCGTGCTCGGCGTGGTGCGCAAGTCCGAGGACGTGCAGACCGTGGTCGCTGCTGTGCGCCGCGCGGCCTCCGGCGAGCAGGTGGTGACCACCGACTGGGCCGCCGCTATCGACGGTGACCCGCAACTGTCCGATCTCCGCCTGAGCCCGCGACAGCAAGAGGTGCTCACGCTTTACGCGTCGGGTGAGAAAGCCTCCCGCGTCGCGCGGCTGACCGGCCTGTCCGAGCAGACGGTCAACGACTACCTCGGTCGCATCCGGCAGAAGTACGCCGACGCGGGACGCCCGGCGCCGACCAAGACCGACCTGTACAAGCGGGCGGTGGAGGACGGGTGGCTACCGGTGCCCGAGCGGAACTCGCGCACATGACGGTGTCCAGCATGCTGGACACCTCGACGAATTCCCGCTCTGTCTCGCTCGGCCGTTCCGGCCCGAGCCGTTGGCGCCGTGGCATCGTGGCGGCGTCCAAACAGAGTGCGTACGAGGGCGCGTCCGACCGCATCCTGCGGCGCTTCGGCTTGGCGATCGGCATCGCGGGCGTGATCGTCGCGGTGGTGGAGCTGCCGGAGATCGCGGGGCAGAGCCGGTTTCTCGATGCCGGCTGGACCATCGTCACGATGGTGCTCGCCTTCGGGCTGTTCCCGGTGCTCGCCGTGGTGTCGATCAGCCTGAGCAGACAGATGATTCAGCTCGTCGCCGGTGCGGCCGCGGTGAGCTTCCTCGCGGCGCTCGTGGTGATCCCGCTCTCGTATCCACATCCCGCGCCGGACGTGAGTTCGGTCTGGTTGTACCGGGTGCTCGCGCTCGGCGTGCTCGCGGCCGTGCTCGCCTGGCGGCCGCTGCCCGCCGTCACGTATCTGGTGGTCGGCTCCGCGGTGGCGTCGCTGTCGAACGGACTGGTGGTGCCGCACACCACGCCGCTGGTGTGGGCGGGTGACTTCGTTCGTGCGGCGGGACTGTGCGCGCTGTTCCTGTGGTGCGCGATCTACGCCAAGGCGGCGGCCGACCGGGTGGATCGGGAGTCGGCGATCGAGAGCAGGCGCGCGGCCGCCGTCGCCGGCGCCGCGGCGCGCGATCGGGAACGGGCCCGCTTCGCCGCGCTGATCCACGATGCCGTGCTGTCCACGCTGCTCGACGCGTCCCGCGCGGGCACCGATTCGCCGGTGCTGCGCAGGCAGGCCGAGCAGACCCTCGAACAGCTCGACGAATGCCGGGTCGGCGAGGTGGAACCGAATCGTTTGGACGCGCAGTCGGCCACCGGCTTCCTGCGCTCGGCCGTGCACGAGGTGAACGCGGGCATCCGCTTCACCGCGCGGCGCTGGTCCGGCTTCGACGACCTGCGGCTGCCCGTGGACGCCGCGGGCACCATCGCCGCCGCGCTCACCGAGGCGGTGCGCAACAGCCTGCGGCACGCCACCGTGCCGGGCCGCGAGGTGCAGCGCACGGTGACGGTGACCATCAGCGCGGGCGGCATCCGGGTCGTATTCCGGGACGACGGAGCGGGTTTCGACATGAGCCAGGTGCCCGCCGATCGGCTCGGCATCTCGGTGAGCATCCTGGGCCGGATGCGTCAGCTCGCCGGTGGCGCGGGCTTCGTGGAATCGCAGCCGGGGGAGGGCACCACGGTGACCCTGGTGTGGGGCAGCGATGGCTGACACCGACGCCGAATTCGGCCTGCGCGATCTGCTCGGGCTGCGGGATCCGGCGGCGGGACTGTTCCTGCTGATCCTGCAGGCCACCATCGTGCTGTACATGGTGCGCAATTTCAGCGAGTCGCCGCTGATTCCGGCGGCCGCGGCGCTGGCGCTGCTGGCCGCCGCAGGCGTGCTGGTGCTGGTGATTCCGGTGGATCCGCTGCCGTGGCCGGCGACCGTGTTCGTGGCGGCGTCCGGCCCGCTGGCGACCTTGCTCACCTCGTTCGAGGTGGAGCAGAACTGGTCCAAGCAGGTGTGGACGGCGTTCGCGTCGTCCTATGTGCTGGCGGTGCTGGTGCTGCGCGGCAGGCTCGGCGCGGCCTGGCTCGGAGTCGGCGGTGTCGCGGTCGTGATCGCGACCGTCGGCGTGCTCAACGGGGTGCGCGGCGGGGTGATCGCCGGGGCGATCGTGCCCATCTCGACGGTGGCGGGGGTATCGCTGTTCGCGCTGATCATGCGGCCCACCCAGCGCTCGCTGCGGCTGTTGCGGGAGGAATCGACGATGCGCGCCGCCGCCGAGGCGACGATGGCCGCCGAGAACGGCGAACGCGACCGCCAGCTGGCCCGGCTCGACAAGGTAGCCCGGCCGATCCTGGAGCGCATCGCCGACGGCGTCGAACTCACCGCCGCCGAACGCGAACAGTGCAGGCTGCTGGAAGCCGAACTGCGGGACGGACTGCGGGCCCCGCAACTGGTCACCGACGAGCTCAGCAGTGCCGCGCGCGGCGCGCGTTCGCGCGGGGTCGAGGTGGTGCTGCTCGACGACGGCGGCTTCGCCGGGGTGCCGCGCTGGGTCCGGCAACAGGTGATCGAGGCCGCGACAAAGGAATTGGACGCCGCCAACGCGGGGTCGGTCACCGTGCGCGTGCTGCCGATGGGCCGCCGCATTCTCGCCACCATCCTCGCCAACGCCCCCGAACAGGACCGCCGCACCGAGATCGACGCCGCGGGCAGCATCAAGGTCTCCACCTAGGACCTCGAGACCGGGCTGGGCCTGGCGAAGTTGTCGGTGGGGCATGGCATTGTTCGGGTATGCGGAAGATCAGTGCGGGGGCGGCTCGGCGGATAGCGCTGGGCGCGCAGGGTTTCGCGGCGCGCAAGCCCGCCCGGGCCACCCGCCGCGCGGTGCTCGGGGTGCTGGACAGAACGCAAGTGCTGCAACTGGATTCGGTGTCGGCGGTGGTCCGCGCGCACTATGCGCCGGTGTTCAGCCGGATCGGCGCCTACGACCGGTCGCTGCTCGACGAGGCGGCCTGGCGCGACAGCGCGCGCCGTCCGCGGCGCCTGGTGGAGTACTGGGCGCACGAGGCGGCCCTGATCCCGGTCGAGGACTGGCCCCTGATGCGCTGGCGGATGGCGCAATTCGCGCGCGGCCGCTGGGCGGGCGTGCGCAAGGTGGTCGACCGCAACCCCACGCTCGGGCGCGACATCCTGGATGTGATCCGCGAGGTCGGCGCGTGTACCGCGGGTGAGGTCGAGCGGCACCTCGAACTCGACAAGCCCCGTGCCAAGGGTTCCTGGTGGAATCTCAGCGACACCAAGATGATCTGTGAGCAGTTGTTCGCGGCGGGGGAGTTGTCGGTGGGCAAGCGCGTCGCCTTCGCCCGGCACTACGACCTGACCGAGCGGGTGATCCCGCCGGATGTGCTGGCGCGCACCGTCGCCGAGGAAGACGCGATCCGCGAGCTGGTACTGCGCGCGGCCACCGCGCACGGCATCGGCACCGAGACCGACCTCCGCGATTACTACCGGCTGCACCGCAAGCAGACCGAGCCGGCCATTGCCGACCTGATCGACGCGGGCGAACTGGCCGAGGTCGCGGTGGACGGCTGGGACAAGCCCGGCTACCTGCGGGCCGGCACCCCGATGCCGCGCCGGATCGAAGGGTCGGCGCTGCTGTGCCCGTTCGACCCGCTGATCTTCTTCCGCCCGCGCACCGAGCGGCTCTTCGATTTCCACTATCGGATCGAGATCTACACCCCGGAACCCAAACGGGTACACGGTTATTACGTCTTCCCGTTCCTGTTGAACGGTGAGCTGGTCGGCCGGGTCGACCTGCGCGCCGAACGCGCGGCCGGCCGGCTGTCCGTCCCGGCCGCCTTCGCCGAGCCCGGGCACGACACCCCGGCGACCGCGTTCGCGCTCACCGAGGCGTTGCGCGAGATGGCCGACTGGCTCGAGCTCGACAAGGTGGTCATCGGCGATCGAGGCAATCTTGCGCCGCTGCTCTAGCGAACAGGCTCAGGAGTCGCGCTTGGGGCCGTAGCCGCGCATTTGGTCGCGCAGCGCGCCGGAAACCGCGCTGGACAGCCAGGAATTGAGCGACTGACCGCTCTGCGCGGCCGCCTCCTCTGCACGGGACTTCATCTGTTCGACGAGGCGCAGCGTGACGCGGCTGATGTCGCCGGTCATCTCCTCGAAGCTCGGATGGTCGTCGGCGGACGACGTCTTGCGCAGGTCGACCTTGGCGTCGGTGCCGTCGAAGGACAGGTGCACGCTGCGATCGCCCAGTTCGGTACTGATCTCGGCGGCGAGGTCGGACAGCGCGGCAAGCAACACCAATCGCGCCGAACTCTCCGTAGCCGCGGCCAACGCCGCCGCGGTGGCCTGGGTTTTCTCGTCACCGAGGGCGGCGGCGGCGATCAGGTCCGTGCGCAGGCGAGCGGTGTACTTGTTCAGATCCATGACATCAGTGTGACGCCATATGTGATGTCCGGCAAGGACGGGATTGACATCACTCTGACGGAATGGGAGCGGGATCACCCGGCTGGCCGGTCCGTTCGGAGACGACGGTGTCGAGGGCGTTATCCCGACCGGGTAGCCTTTCTGACCATGACGAACGGTAATTCGACGCAAAGCGAGCTGAGTGCGTCCGGCACAGTTGGTGTCGCGATGGTGACTCCCTTCAGTGCCGACGGCAAGCTCGACGTCGATGCCGGAGTCGCCCTCGCGTCCCACTTGATCGATCGCGGTGTCGATCTGCTCGCGATCTCCGGGACCACGGGCGAATCACCGACCACCACCGAATCGGAGAAGGCGGATCTGCTGCGCGCCGTCGTCGACGCGGTCGGCACCCGCGCCACCGTGATCGCGGGCGCGGGCACCTACGACACCGCCCACTCGATCGAATTGGCGCGCAACGCGCAACGCGCCGGCGCCCACGGCCTGCTCGTGGTCACGCCCTATTACTCGCGTCCCTCGCAGGAGGGTCTGCTCGCGCACTTCACCGCGGTCGCCGATGCCACCGACCTGCCGGTCACCCTGTACGACATTCCGCCGCGCTCGGTGGTGCCGATCGCCACGGACACCCTGCGCCGCCTGGCCGAGCATCCGCGGATCGTCGCGGTGAAGGACGCCAAGGGCGATATCAACGCGGGCGCCGACCTGATCGCGAACACCGGTCTGGCCTTCTATTCCGGCGACGACACGCTGAACCTGCCCTGGCTCTCGGTCGGCGCGACCGGATTCATCAGCGTCATCGGGCATCTGGTGCCCGAGCGGCTGCGCGAGCTGCTGACCGCCTACACCGCCGGTGACGTGGTGCGCGCCCGCGATATCAACGCGAGCCTGGTGCCGTTGAACGCCGCGATGTTCCGCCTGGGCGGTGTCGCGATGAGCAAGGCGGGTCTGCACCTGCTCGGCATCGAGGTGGGTGAGCCGCGGTTACCGCAATTGATGCCGTCACCGGAACAACTCGAGGTCCTGGCCGCTGATCTGCGGGTGGCGGGGGTGCTCGCATGAACGAGCGAAGCGAGCGAATCATGTCACAGCGTGCATCGCGCATGTCGGAACCGAGCGTCAGCGAGGTGCAGGCATGAGTGACCCGCTAGCTCGTCGTCCGCGTCGTACTGCCAGCCGGGCCGCCGGTGCCCCCGCGCCGGTGCCGCCGCCCGCGCCGGTCGAAAAGCCCGCCGCGGCACCGGAAGTCACCGAGGTGGTCGAGGTGACCGAGGTGGTCGCCGAGAAGTCGGTGCGTACCGGCGACGCCGAACGGACCGAGCGTTCGGCCGCTGTGCAGGCGACGCAGGCGAAGAAGTCCGCCCCGGCGAAGAAGGCGGCCCGCGCCGAGGCGCCGCAGAACAATCAGCAGGCCAAGAAGTCCGGTCGCGGTCGTCAGCAGTCCGGTCGCGGGCGCGGCGAACAGTCGGCGCCGCAGCAGGACCCGCGGGCCGTCACGCCCGCGCACGACCGGCTCGGCACGCCGCCGAAGCTGCCGAAGAACGGCCTGCGCGTCTTCGCGCTCGGCGGGATCGGCGAAATCGGCCGGAACATGACCGTTTTCGAGTACGGCGGCAAGCTGCTCATCGTCGACTGCGGTGTGCTGTTCCCCGAGGACCAGCAGCCGGGTGTCGACCTGATCCTGCCCGATTTCCGGCCCATCGAGCATCGGATGGCCGATGTGGTGGCCGTGGTGCTCACGCACGGCCATGAGGATCACATCGGCGCGGTGCCGTTCCTGCTGCGGCTGCGCTCCGATATTCCGGTGGTCGGCTCCAAGTTCACCCTCGCGCTGGTCGCGGCGAAGTGCCGGGAGCACCGGCAGCAGCCGAAGCTGGTCGAGGTCGTCGAGGGTCAGCACACCGATCACGGACCGTTCGCCTGCGAGTTCTTCGCCGTGAACCACTCCATCCCGGACGCGCTGGCCGTCGCCATCCGCACCCCGGCCGGTGTGGCGCTGCACACCGGCGATATCAAGCTCGACCAGCTGCCGCTCGACGGCAGGCTCACCGACCTGGCCGGCTTCTCCCGGCTCGGCGACGAGGGCGTCGACCTGTTCCTGGTGGACTCCACCAATGCCGAGGTGCCCGGCTTCGTCACGCCGGAGCGGGAGATCGGCGGCGTGCTCGACACGGTGATCGGCAAGGCGCGCAACCGGGTGATCGTCGCGTCCTTCGCCAGCCACGTGCACCGCATCCAGCAAGTGGTCGATGTCGCGCAGAAGTACGGCAGGCGGGTGTGTTTCGTCGGCCGCTCGATGGTCCGCAACATGCAGATCGCGCAGGATCTGGGCTATCTGACCGTGCCGGACAACATCGTCGTGGAACTCGACCAGGCCGCGACACTGCCCGGCGATCGGCTGGTGCTGATCTCCACCGGTTCGCAGGGTGAGCCGCTCTCGGCACTGTCCCGGATGGCGCGCGGCGACCACCGGCAGATCAACATCCGCCAGGACGACCTGGTGGTGCTGGCCTCCTCGCTCATCCCGGGTAACGAGAACTCGGTGTTCGCCGTGGTCAACGGCCTGGCCAGGCTCGGCGCCACGGTGATCACGCAGCAGAACGCCAAGGTGCACGTCTCCGGACACGCCTCCGCCGGTGAGCTGCTGTACCTGTACAACGCGGTGCGGCCGACGAACGCCATGCCGGTGCACGGCGAATGGCGGCATCTGCGCGCCAACGCCGCGCTCGCCATCGCGACCGGCGTGCCGGAGGACCGGGTCATGCTCGCCGAGGACGGCGTGGTCGTGGATCTGGTCGACGGCATCGCGAGCATCGTCGGGCGGGTACCGGTCGGGCACGTGTACGTCGACGGTCTGTCGGTCGGCGATGTCGGCGAGTCGACGCTGTCGGATCGCCTGGTGCTCGGCGAGGGCGGTTTCATCTCGATCACCGTCGCGATCGACGAGACCACCGGCAAAGCGGTCAGCCCGCCCGAACTCAGCGGTCGCGGCTTCTCCGACGATCCGACGGCGCTGTCGGACGCGGCTCAACTCGTCGAGGCCGAGCTGCTGCGCCTGGCGACCGAGGGCGTCACCGATACGCATCGGATCGCGCAGAGCGTGCGGCGCGTGGTCGGGCGCTGGGTGGCCGACACCTACCGCCGCCGCCCGATGATCGTGCCGACCGTTATCGGCGTCTGACCCCGAACACCGAAAAGCGCCGGTTGCCTTGGCAACCGGCGCTTTTCGTCGTGGCTCAGTTCATTCCCGGGACCAGCTCATTCCTGGCAGGCCGCGGATTCGATCTTCGCGCTCTTCACGATGTTGCACGCGAAGGTGTGATCGACCTTCCATTCGCCGCCTTCGGAGACGAAGGAGATGAACGCGTTGTCGACCGGCGAGCCGCCGATGGTGACCTTGGCGTCGGCCTTCACCTTGCCGTCCTGCGGTTCCTGAACGTTGGTGACCTCGACCTTGACGTCCTGCTTCTTGGCGGCGTCGACCAGGTTGGCGACCAGGTACGGATCCTGCTCGGCGGCCTGGATCCAGCTGATCTTCTCCTTGTTCGGCACAGCGGGATCGAACGCCTTGGTGAGACGGTCGTTGAGCTGCTGCACCGACGGCTTGGCCAGGGCGGGCGAGGACGGCGTGGTCGGCGCGGAGCCGGTCTCCTTCTCGCCCTTGTCACTGCCGCCCTGCAGTTCCCCCGGCTGCGTGTCGGCGTTGGCGCTGGTGCTCGGCGACGCGTCCTTCTTGTCGTCGTTACCCGAGGCACAGGCGGTGAGTGTGCACGCGGCGGCGGTCAGCACGACGGCCACGGCGGTGCGGAAAGTGCGATGCTTCACGATGTTTCCCCTGAATCAGCCGTGGTTGGACGTGCAGTTCCAGTGCACGATATAGGCGTCGGAGTTGTTGTAGGACAAAGCCTTGCTCTGCGCGGACCGGCGCGAGGCAGCGTACGCCCAGCTGTAGTTGCCGGTCCGGTTCGAGTACGCCACGGCCCCACACCCGTTGGCGAACCACACCACGGTCTCGCAGTCGCTCGCTCCGCAGCTGCGTACCGCCCGCGCCTGCGCGGACGAGGAATCCGGGTAATCGTAGGAGTACCCGATCAACCCGGTAGACGTCGACAACGCGATCGCACCGTAGTTGTACGGCTTGGCTTGCGCGGCGGGCGCGCTGATAGCCAGCGCGCAACCTGTCGCCGCGATCACGGCCGCACCAGTAAGAAACTTCTTCACAGGGAATTTGCCCTTCTTCGTTTCAAGAGTCCACGACCCGATGGACCGAGTGACAAGGTACATAGCGAACACTCATTGCGCTACCCAGGAATTCGGGGGTTCGGCGTGTCCCAAATCAGAAATAGGTCCGATTCGAAATGGGTGGGGTCTCGGCTGCGGGGAATGGTCGGTATGTTCAGCGGATGAGCATGGCGCAGCGCGAACGGCAGCAGTTGGTGCAGGCGATGGCGGCTGCCGGGCCGGAGGCGCCGACGCTGTGCGGCTCGTGGACGGTGCGCGACCTCGCCGCCCATCTGGTGGTGCGCGAGCGCAGACCGGACGCGGCGCCGGGCATCCTGCTGAAGCCGTTGGCCGGGTATCTCGAAGGGGTACAGGCGAAAGCGGCCCGCAAACCGTTCCCAGAACTGCTCGACGAGGTGCGCACCGGGCCGCCGTGGTGGTCGCCGCTGCGTCCGGTGGACGCGATCGTGAATCTGTCCGAGATGTTCGTGCACCACGAGGACGTGCGCCGCGGCGCGCCCGGCTGGACGCCGCGCGAGCTGCCCGCCGCCGACGAGGCCGCGCTGTGGGCGCTGGTGCGCCGCATGGCCGTCCGCTCCTATCGCAAGGCGCCGGTGCGGGTCGTGCTCGCCACGCCGGACGGCGAGCGGGCGACGGCCGGTGCGAAATCGGGCGGCGAGGTGACGTTGACCGGCAAACCGTCGGAACTGCTGCTGCACGCGTTCGGTCGCGACCAGGTGCGATTGGCGACGACCGGCGAGCCGGAGGCGGTCCGCGCCGTGCTGGGCACGGACCGCTCGATCTGATCGGACCCACTCGTCCGACACGCGCAAGCAGGCGCTGAGCGGGGGTTGTGTCCGGCCGTCCGCCATCGCCGCCGACCTGGGCATCCGCACAGTTACGTGCCGTTGTGGCGCGGGGTACCAGTGTTGCGGATGGTCTGGATGGTGCGTTTGCGGCTAGCCTTGACCCATGGCAGGTAAGTCCCGCAGCACCACGACTACTCGGGCGCGGGCGGGATCGGCGCGGGGCAGGACCACCACGGCACGGACCCGTTCGGCGACACCCCGCGGCACGGCCGCGCCGCGCGGGCGCAGGCAACCCGCCCGCCGACCGGCCCGGCGCGCGTCGAACACGGCGCCGCTCGCGGTGTTCAGCCGGGGGATCAGCAGCGGGTGGAACATGCTCGCGCGCGGCCTCGGCGCCACCACCAGGGCGGTCAGCCGGGCGGGCGAGATCGAGCACGGGCACCGTCGCGACGGTGTCGCGCTGGCACTGATCGCGTTGAGCGCGGTGATCGCCGCCGCGGTGTGGTTGTCCGCCGGCGGCCCGGTGGGGCACTGGGTCGGCGAGGCCATCCGCGCGGTCTCCGGGTCCGCGTCGGCGGGGCTGCCGTTCGTGGCGACCGCGATCGCCGTCGTGCTCATGCGCACCGAGGCCCGGCCGGAGATCCGGCCGCGACTGGTGCTCGGCGGGCTGCTGGTCGGCCTGCCGGTACTCGGACTGTGGCACGTCATCGCCGGCGCCCCGACCGATCCGCACGGGCGTGCGCACGCCGCGGGTTTCGTCGGCTTCGTGGTCGGCGGCCCGCTCACCGACGGGCTCACCGCCTGGCTCTCGGTTCCGATCCTGTTGCTGGCCATCGTGTTCGGTGTGCTGCTGCTCACCGGGACCACGGTCCGCGAGGTCCCCGCCAAACTGCGCGAGTACTTCGGCACCGGCAGCGGCGGCGACGAATACGGGGACTACGACGGCGAATACGACCCCGCGAAGTACGACGCGGACGGCTTCCCGCTGCACACGACCCGGTCGAAGCGGCGGGGCCGCACACCGGCCGAGAACTATCCCGCCGACGAGTTCGGTGACGGCGACGCGGTGACCGAGGTGCTCGGCGAACCTCCGCTGCGCGACGCGAAGCCGATCGTCACCGAGGAGCCGCCCGCGCCGCCGAAGCCGAAGAAGCAACGCCCGGCCAAGGTGGTCGAGGTCGAGGTCGAGGACCAGACCCCGCCGCCGCCGAAACAACTGGAGTTCGTCACCGACCGCGAGGTCGAGGGCGACTACACGCTGCCGCCGCTCAGTCTGCTGACCGATGGCGATCCGCCCAAGAAGCGCAGTGCCGCCAACGAATCGATGATCGAGGCGATCACCGAGGTGCTGGTGCAGTTCAAGATCGACGCGGCGGTCACCGGCTTCGTGCGTGGCCCGACGGTCACCCGCTACGAGGTCGAGCTCGGCCCGGGCGTCAAGGTCGAGAAGATCACCGCGCTGGCCCGCAACATCGCGTATGCCGTTGCCACGGAGAACGTCCGGCTGCTCGCGCCGATCCCCGGCAAGTCCGCGGTCGGCATCGAGGTGCCCAACGCCGACCGGGAACTGGTCCGCCTCGCCGACGTGCTCAAGGCGCCGTCGACCCGAAACGACCACCACCCCTTGGTGATCGGCCTCGGCAAGAACATCGAGGGCGACTATCTCGCGGCGAACCTGGCCAAGATGCCGCACCTGCTGGTGGCCGGTTCCACCGGCTCGGGTAAGTCCAGCTTCGTGAACTCGATGCTGGTCTCGCTGCTGCACCGGGCCACGCCGGAGGAGGTCAGGATGATCCTGATCGACCCGAAGATGGTGGAACTCACCCCGTACGAGGGCATTCCGCACCTGATCACGCCCATCATCACCCAGCCGAAGAAGGCCGCCGCCGCGCTGGCCTGGCTGGTGGAGGAGATGGAACAGCGCTATCAGGACATGCAGGCCAACAAGGTTCGCCACATCGACGACTTCAACAAGAAGGTGAAGTCGGGCGCGATCACCGCACCGCTCGGCAGCGAACGGGTGTACCGGCCCTACCCGTACATCCTCGCCATCGTCGACGAACTCGCCGACCTGATGATGACCGCGCCGCGCGACGTCGAGGACGCGATCGTGCGGATCACCCAAAAGGCCCGTGCCGCAGGCATACACCTGGTGCTGGCCACCCAGCGGCCCTCGGTCGACGTGGTCACCGGCTTGATCAAGACCAACGTGCCGTCCCGGTTGGCCTTCGCCACTTCGTCTCTGACGGATTCGCGGGTCATCCTGGACCAGCCGGGCGCGGAGAAACTGATCGGCATGGGCGACGGCCTGTTCCTGCCGATGGGCGCGAACAAGCCCACCCGCCTGCAGGGCGCGTTCATCAGCGACGAGGAGATCCACGCCGTCGTCGATTTCGCCAAGAACCAGGCCGAACCCGAATACCAGGACGGCGTCACCGCCGCGAAGGCGGGCGAGAAGAAGGACGTCGATCCCGATATCGGCGACGACCTGGAGGTCTTCATCCAGGCGGTGGAACTGGTCGTCACCTCGCAGTTCGGCTCCACCTCGATGTTGCAGCGCAAGCTGCGCGTCGGCTTCGCCAAGGCGGGGCGCCTGATGGACCTGATGGAAACCCGAGGCGTCGTCGGGCCGAGCGAAGGTTCCAAGGCGCGCGACGTGCTGATCAAGCCGGACGAGTTGGACGGCCTGCTGTGGACCATTCGCGGGGGTGGCGACGAGCCGCCGCCGGACGAGGACGCCGGCTGAAATTCGGTTGAGGTTTGCGGCCACGTCGGTACCGTCGAGCAGCATGGTGTCCGATGACGTGGCCGTGGACCCGTCCGCGGATCCCTGGAGCGCGCACGACGCGACCGTGGCCGCCACCGGTTTCTGGGCGATGGCCCGGCAGCTGCCCACGACCTTCGCGCAGGTGCTGCGCGAGTGCTGGCAGGTGAGCCGGCTCGACACCGCCGCGCTGGTGGTGAGCAGCCTGCTCGCCGAGATCGGTACGGCGGTCGGGCTTTTGGCCACCACCGCGGTGCTCGAACGCTTGCTCGCGGCGGGCCCGACGCCCGACCGGGTCCGCGCCGCGGCGCCCGCGCTGCTGCTGATCGCCGCGACGCTCCTGCTCCGTGGCGCCCTGCGCGAGGCCGCGACCTGGGTGAAGTCCCGGATCGACCCGCAGTTGCGCCGCAGCTTGCGCACCCGGCTGCTGCGGTTGACGACCGACGTCGAATTGGTGGCCTTCGACGACGACGTCTTCCAGAACACGCTGCACCGCATCCGGGAGCGCGCCCCGCACGCGGTCTCGGGCTTGGTCGACGGTGTGCTGCGCCTGATCTCCGGGGTGATCGGTGTCGTCATGGTGACGGGCGTGCTGGGCGTGCTGCACCCGATCCTGGTGCCGCTGTTGGTGATCGCGCTCGTCCCGACGTGGTGGGCGGCCGTCCGCGGGGCCCGGATGGGCTACGAGATGTATGCCGCGACCAGCGGCGCCGAACGCCGGATGGAGACCCTGACCGATCTGATGGCGGATCGTCTCCCCGCCGCCGAGATCCGCGCCTACACCATGCGGACGTTCCTGCTCGCGGAATTCGACCGCCTGGCCCATTTCGTGCAGGGCAAGGCCTTGCGGCTCGAGCGCGAACAGGCGGGCGTTCGCGCGCTCGGGGCGACTCTCGCCGGGCTCGCGATGGGCGTGGTGTATCTGGCGCTCGGCCTGCTGCTCTTCGCGGCCGTCCTGCCGCTGGCCGTGGCGGGCACCGCGGTGGTCGCCCTGCGCACCGCGACGACGGCACTGCGCGAGCTGGTCGAAAGCATGAACTGGAGTTACGAGAACGCGCTGTTCTACCGGGACTACCTCGACTTCTGTGCCGAAGCGCAACGGCGACAGGAACGTTGCGGTGGGACGGCGGTGGGTACGGACGTGGACCGCATCGTTGCCCGGGATCTCACCTTCACCTACCCGAATGCCGAGTGGCCTGCCTTGCGCGGGCTCAGCATGCGAATCGAACCCGGCGAGATCATCGCCATCGTGGGCGAGAACGGTTCCGGCAAAACGACACTCGCCAAGATTCTCAGCGGCCTGTACCAACCCGACTCCGGCACAGTCACTTACGGCGGCGTGCGGCTGCAGGACATCGACTTGCGGCTGCTGCGGGACCGAATCGCGGTGGTGGCGCAGAACTTCACGCACTGGCCCTTCTCGGCTCGGCAGAACATCACCATCGGCCGCCACGATCACCCGGAATCGGCGGCCGCGTTCGACGCGGCGGCGCGGGCCGCGGGGGCCGATGCGGTGCTGGCCGGTCTGTCCAGCGGGCCGGACACCTTGCTCGACCCCACCTATCAGGGCGGGGTCGAGCTGTCCGGCGGGCAGTGGCAGCGGATCGCGGTGGCGCGCGGCCTGTACCGGGACGCCCCGCTGCTGATCTGCGACGAACCGACCGCGGCCTTGGACGCGCGCACCGAGCACGCCGTCTTCGAGACGATCCGCACGCACGCCGCGCAGCGCACGGTCGTGCTCATCACGCATCGGCTGGCCAGCGTGCGCTACGCCGATCGGATCTATGTCCTCGAACACGGCCGGGTGGCCGAGCACGGCAATCACGACGAACTCATGGCCCGCGGCGGCCTCTACCATGAGTTCTACTCTTTGCAGGCGCAGGCCTACCAAGCGCCGGAGACGGTGGAATAGCGATGGATCGGACAGTGACATGCTGATCGAGAAACAACGCTGGGCCGGTATCCAGGACGGTTCGGTCACCGTGCTGTTCCGGCGGTGGCGGCACCGGCAGGCCACGGCGGGGAAGATCTACCGCACCGCCGCGGGCCGAATCATGGTGGAGCAAGCCGAGATCGTGGCCCCGTCGCGCATCCGGGCCGGGGACGCGCGCGCCGCCGGCTACCCGACGATCGCGCAGGTGCTCGCGGATCTGCGTGGTGCGCCGGAAGATCCGATCTACCTGCTGCGCATCCGGCTGGTCGAAGACCCGGACCCGCGCACGGAGCTGGCGAACACCGCCGAACTGTCCGAAGCGGACGTCGCCGCGATCACCACGCGGCTGGCTCGCCTGGACGCGTCCAGCCCGGTCGGCCCGTGGACCCTCGCGACGCTGCGGCTCATCGAGGAGCTGCCCGCCACCCGTGCCCCCGATCTCGCCGCGCGGTTGGGCCGGGAAGCGGATCGATTCAAAGTCGATGTGCGCAAGCTCAAGGCGCTCGGACTGACTCTGAGTCTCGAAGTCGGTTACCGGATTTCCCCGCGCGGCAGCGCCTACCTGCACGCTCGCTGAACCCGTCGCGGGTACGAAACCGCTTGCTTCCCAGCGTGATCCGGCTAGTCCGCGCGTTCGGCGGTGCGTACCCGCTCGCGCCAGGTCCGGTTCTTCGCGCGGTTGCCGCAGTTGGTCATGTCGCACCAGCGGCGCGAGCGGTTGCGTGAGGTGTCGAAATACGCCCAGCGGCAGTCCCGGGCCGCGCAGGATTTGAGCCGGGTCCAGTCGCCCGCAGCGCGCGCGGTGAAATAGGTGTGCGCGATGTCGGCGATGACATCGCGGGCCGGGGCCGTGTCGGTAGCGGACAGCTGCGGTCCCCGGTGGTCGTCACCGAGCGTGACCACCATCGGCACGGACGCCAATATCGTTGCCGCACCGCGTAATACCTCGGCATCGGGATCCTGCGCGTTGTTCGCCGCCGCCAGCTCGCGCAGCCCTTCGCGCAGCTCCCGCAATGCCAGCAGCTCATCCGGCGTGACGGACAGTTCCGTGCCGTCGCTGCCCAGCCAGCCGGCGAGCCAGCCGGGTGCGCGCTCGTCGGTCAGCACATCGTCCCCGTCGGGGCAGTGCCGCGTATTGATGAACGCCACCAGCCGTTCCGCCGTCTCGGGCGGACCTTCCCTCGTCATGAGACCAGTGTACCCACTTGACTGGTCACGGTGAGCCGGGCCACAATGACCAGTGTTCCGATTTAGCCGGTCACTTCCGGATGGCGGAACAACCGTATTACCGAAAGCAGGGAGCATGACATGTCCACCATCACCCGGACCCCGACGTTCGATCGAGTGACCGCACTACCGCAGCTGGGCGCGGCGATCAGTCGCTACGGCCTCGCACTGGTCATCCTCTGGATCGGTGCGATGAAGTTCTTTTCTTTTGAGGCACAAGGCATTCAGCCGCTGATCGCGAGTTCGCCGCTGATGTCCTGGCTCTACGATTTCCTGAGCGTCGACGCGCTCTCCGCGGTGATCGGCGTGGTCGAGGTGGTGATCGGACTCCTGATCGTCGCCTGGCGGTTCGCGCCACGCGCGGCCTTGCTCGGCAGCCTGGGGGCGGTGCTCCTGTTCCTGACCACGCTGAGCTTCATGCTCACCAGCCCCGGTGTCTGGCAGCCGGGTTACGGTTTCCCGTTCCTCGGTGCGGGCGGCGGCTTTCTACTGAAGGACCTGGTGCTGCTCGGCGTCTCGGTGGTCACCGCGGGCGAGGCCCTGACCCTGGTGCGAGCCCGGCGTCAGTGACCGGCGGAGCGGGTCCAGGCGATTACGTCATGCGGGGCGTCAGGTGACGGATGTGGCGGTGCGGGTGGCCGACGGACAGTGGAACCCGCACCACCGCACCGTCTCTCGAAGGGATACCGACATGGCCGACCTCCGACGTCCCCACCGCGCCGCCCGGGCGATCGCGGCGCTCACGGCCGGGCTCGCCGCCTGCGCACTCGCCGTCGCGTGCACCGCGAGCACCACCACGCCGGACCCACCGAGGACGCGCCGAAGCCGACCGTCGTGCTGGTGCACGGCGCGTTCGCGGACGGCTCGAGCTGGAACGACGTCGTCGACCGGCTGCGCAAGGACGGCTATCCCGTTGTCGCGGCGGCGAATCCGCTGCGCGGGCCCGCCGCCGACGCCACGTCGCTGCGCGGCTTGATCAGCCATATCGCCGGGCCCGTGGTCCTGGTCGGGCACTCCTACGGCGGCTCGGTGATCAGTACCGCCGCGGCCGGGAACGATCAGGTGCGGGCGCTGGTGTACGTGGCGGCGTTCCTGCCCGCGCCGGGGGAGACCGCGCTCGGGCTCACCGGCAAGTTCCCCGGCTCCACCCTCGCCGGCGCGCTGGACCCGGTCCCGTTCACCGACCTCGACGGCCGCACGGCCACCGATCTCTACATTCGGCAGGACCGGTTCCGCGACCAGTTCGCCGCCGATGTGCCCGCCGACCGCGCGGCGCTGGCCGCCGCGGCGCAACGCCCGATCGTCGAGTCCGCGCTCGGCGAACCGGCCACCGTCGCCGCCTGGACCAACAAGCCCAGCTGGGATGTGGTCACCACACAGGACCTGAACATTCCCGTTGCGGCGCAACGGTTCATGGCCGAACGGGCGCGCGCCCACGTCACCGAGGTAGCCGCGTCGCACTCGGTCGCCGTCTCCCACCCCGATGTGGTCGCCGAGGTGATCGAGCGCGCCGCACGCAACGAAGACCACTGAGTGTGCTGCGCCGAGGACTGCGGATTCCTCAGCGGCACAGGTCGATACCGGAGTAGGACACCGTCGAACCGCCGGAATCGAGGGGTTCCGGCGCGACCGGGATCGTGCGGCACAGTTCATCCGCCACCACCGCGGGATCGGTGACCCAGCGTTCGGAGGCCAGGTTGGCGACGCCGAACAGTCGTTTGTCGTCGGCCCGGTCGAAGCGCACGAACCAGCGCGCGCCGATATCCGAGGAGATCGAGCGGCCCAGCGCCCGCGGTCGTGCGGGATCGCTGACATCCCACAGCCGGACGGATTGGTCCGCACCCGCGGTCGCGAGGCGGCGGCCGGTGTGGTCGAGTGACAGATCCGCGACCGCGGCAGTGTGCACGGCGGCGATCTGCGCCGACTCGCTCGGGCGGCTCAGATCCCACGATCGGATGGTGCCGTCGTCGGCGGCGCTGAACAGGTGCCGCGCGTCGTTCCCGAAAGCCAGTGTGGTGACCGGGCCTTCGTGTCCGGTCAAGGTGGTGCGCAGCACCGGCCGGTCTCGATCGCGGATGTCCCACAGATAGATCGCGGCATCGCCGGACCCGGTGGCGACCAGCGTGCCGTCTCGGGACACCGCGAGGGATCGGAACGAGCGGCGGCTCTGCGACGTCGCGGTGCCCAGCGGCCGCGGGGCCGCCGGATCGCCGACCGCCCAGAGGCGGATCGAGTAGTCGTCGTCACCGGTGACGAGGACCTGCCCGTCCGGCGTGTACTGGGCGCCGGTGAAGTACCGGGTGCGGGTGCGCAACGGTGCGCCGACCGGGATCGGCCGGGCCGGGTCGGCCGAACTCCACAGCTGCACGGCACCGCCGTCGGCATCCGCGACGGCCAAGCCCGCGCCGTCGGCTCTGATATCGACCCGGACGCCGTGACCGAGGCCGGGCGCGGCCGGTACATCGGCGGCAAGCACGACCTGATCGGGCCCGACCAGCCACACCTGGAACCGCCCGTCCTCCCCGGCGGTGACCAGCCGCGAACCTGCCGCATCGAGTTCCACCGAGGTGAACGGCGCTTCGGTGGTCACCGGGATGTCCGCGGGCGGGCGCGTCCACAGGTGGATCCGGCCATCGCCGCCGGCGGAGATGAGGTGCACGCTCGCGGTCACCCCGAGACCGGAGATGGCGCCGCGATTACCGCCGATCGGGCGGCCGATCGGCACGAAACCGCCGGCGGTCAGCTGCCACAGCAGGACGGTGCCGTCGGCGGCCCCGGAGGCCAGCAGGCCGAGCGGGCCGAACAGGAGTGCGTCGACGGACGCGGTGTGCATGGTCTGCGGGACGCCGAATTCGCGTGGCGCCGTGCGGTCGGCGAGCGACCACAGCCGCACGGCACCGTTCGCGGCCCCGACCGCGAGCAGATCGCCCGGCCCGATCGCCAAGGCATGCACGGCGCTGTTCGCCGGGGGCAAGGGCGCACCGAGTGGACCGAGACGGGTGGGATCGGCGATATCCCAGAGTCGAACGGTGCCGTCGTCGCCACCGCTCGCGAGCAGCGACCCGCCCGCGTCGGTGGCCAGATTCCGGATCGCGTCGGTGTGCGCGGGCAGCCGCTCCCGCAGGATCGGCTCGGCGGGGTCGGTGACGTCCACCAGCGACAGCTCGCCGTTCTCACCGGCGACGACGATCGCACGCCCCTGCGCCGCGAAAACCACCGACAGGGCAGGTGTTCCGATATCGAGCGTGCCGAGGACGCGCACCCGGGCCGGATCCCGGACATCCCACAGCCGAACCGCCTGGTCGTAGCCGACACTGACGAGCAGGCCACCGTCCGGCCCGAACGCCACCGCGGCGACCGCGCGCTCATGTCCGCCGAGCCCGTCACCGAGCGCCACCGCCTGGTCGTCGTCGCCCACCGTCCACAGGCGGACCTGGGTGTCGTCGCCGGCGCTGGCGATCAACCGCCGCTCGGCGAAATACGCGAGCCCGTTGATCTTTCCCGCGTGCCGCTGGGCGGACGCGCGGATCACGGGATAGGCCTGGGTGGACAGCAGACGGGCCTGCGTGTCCGGGTTGCCCGGGCGGATTCGATAGGCGGCCAAGGCCATTCGCGCGGATTCCGTCGGATCGAAACTCGCGATGCGCTGCGATTCGTGGATCAGCGCGGCGACCGCGGCGTCGGTGCGTTCGTGGGTGACCACGCGATACTGCGAGATCGCCACCGTCGCCGCGAGCAGCGCGACGACCACGAGCAGGACGGCCGCCGTGCGCAAGAATCTGCGCCGGGCCGAGGCGGCCGCGACCTGACGTCGTGATCGCGCGACGAACTCCCGGGCGGTCCGGTTGATCGAACCGCCGTTGCCGGTCACCACGTCGACGGTTTCCAGCCGCTCGGCGTCGTACAGCAGCGTGTCCGGGGTGCCCTGGTCGAGCCAGGTCCGCGCGTCGTCCTCGATCCGGTGGCGTGCCGGGCCGAATTCCTTTTCCGCGTCGACCCATTCGGCCATCCGCGGCCATACCCGGGGGACCGCGTCGTGCAGCAGTTCGATCTCGCCGTCGTGCACGAGCACGATCCGGGCATCGACCAGGTGCGCGATCACCCGTTCGGCCAACCGGGGATCGACGGCCTCCTCGACCACGCGGCGCAGGGGAAGGCGATCGCGGGTCACCGAGCGTGGGCCGATGATGATCAGCGTCAGCAGCACTGCGCGTGCGGCGACCTCCTCCTCGGCGCTCAGCTGGGACCAGGCCCGTTCGGCGGTGGCGGCCACCGAGCCCGCCATTTCCCCCGCCTCGCGGTACGCCTCGAGTGTGAGCGTGCGACCGCGGCGGCGCGCCCACGTCGCGTCGAGCACGTGCGAAAGCAGGGGCAGTAGTGCGGCTTTGCCGTCGCCGGACGTCGCGGTGTCCAGATCGTGCAGCACGACGTCGACGAGCGCGGGCTCGACCTTGACGCCGCAGGCGAGCGCGGGCCGCACGATCACGTCCCGCAATTCCGCCTCGGTCATCGCGCCGACGATGACCGAGGCGTCCTTCATCGCCGCGGCCAGTAGCGGGTACTGGATGACGTCGTTGAAGAAGTCGGAGCGGATCGCCATGACGGTGGTGACCTTGCGCCGCGCGTCCGGTGCGCTGATCCGGCCGAGTTCGTCGAGGAATGCACGGCGGGCGTCCTCGGTGCACCGGGTGAACAGCTCCTCGCCCTGGTCGATGAGCAACAGCACCTCGTCGTCCGGTCCGGTCGCGTCGAGCGCGGCCCGCAGCGCTTCGGCCGGACGAGTGCCCGGGGCGATCAAGACCGGCGCCCGCGCCCCCGCGTCGGCCTGGAGGCCCGCGGCCAGCAGGGATGATTTGCCCGCGCCCGAGACACCGATCAGCAGGACCAGCCTCGGCAGTTCGCCGTCGTCCGTGACCGCGGTGATCGCATCCACGACGGATTCACGAACACTGTCGCGACCGAAATACAGGTCCGCGTCCTCGGTGCGATAGGGCGAGAGTCCGCGATACGGCGGGTGATCGGGTTCGCGAACCACTAGCGCGGTTCGGTTCTGGTCGGCTTTCGCCGCCTGCCAGGCAGCACGCCAGTGCGCCGGATCGAGCAGGGTGCGGTCCAGATCGGCTGACTGCGTGCGCTTTTTCGCGTCGCCGATCAGCACGGCGAGGGTCGGCAGTACCGTCTCGAAGGTGGCGGGCAGCCGGGCGCCGCGTCGCCAATCGCTGATTCGCTGGACGGTGACCGGGCTACTGCCGGGCGCGGTTCGCAGGTTCGCGCGGCGCACCACCGACTTGACCGGTGGCGCACCGGCGAGTTCGAACAGCGCGGCCAGTCGTTCGGCGAAATGCCGGCGCGCACTCGCTGCCTCCACGCACCCTCCTGAATGAATCGGCGGCACCGCGTCAGACCTTCCGGCGACCGGACGAGCCCGAACGTAGCAGCCGTTTCGCGTGGCAGCGCGAATTTCGCGCACCTGTCCGGCACGGATCCCCCTTTGTCCGCGCACACCCCGGTGCGGCCCGAGCCGGTCCGGCGAGAGCGGCACGCCACAGATCGCCGCCAAGCGGAAGTGCCGCCGGAATGTCAACCGGTACCAGGTAACAACCGGATCAAGTTAATCCGCTCGGGATAATCGGCGAGGGTAGTTGACCTGCGCCTTCTTGAAAATAGCTGAATGTTTGCTTGAGGTTGGTCGCGCTTGCGGACAGGATCGGTTCCGCCGTCTGGCGAAGCGTCGGCCATACCGAAGGAGTCGTCCGGAATGGACAGGTTCGATCCCCAGTTCAGCGCGGCCGATATCGCGCCGAACGTGCTCGTCCGACTGTGCGCGTACGCCGCCGAGCGGCAAGTCGACGCCGAACCGTGGTTCCTGGGCACGGGGGTGCTGCCGAGTCGGCTGGACGCCCCGGAGATGCGCGTGTCCTACCGGCAGGCGATCACGATCATCCGCCGCGCGGTGCGGGCCATGCCGGACGGTCCGCACGGGCTCGCCATCGGCGCCCGCAATCCGATCGTGGGTTTCGGCATCCTCGGCTTCGCGATGCGGTCCTGCCGGACCGTCGCCGACGCGGCGCAGCTGGCGAACGACATGCCCCGGCTGGCGGGCTGCCTGACCGATTTCGAGGTCGAGCGCCGCGGCGCGGCGGCGGCCGTCCGCGTCGTGCAACGCGTGCCCGACCCGGAGGCGCGGCGCTTTCTCACCGAGCAGGCGATGGCCGCGGCGTGCGCGTTCGGCCGGTCGCTGCTGAACCAGGACTTCGAGAGCAGCATGATCCGGTTGGCCTATCCCGAACCCCGGTACGCCGCGGACTACCCGCGGTTCTTCCGCTGCCCGGTCGAATTCGACTGCGCCGTCAGCGAGATCGTGTTTCCGGCGGAGCTGTTCGCGCGCCCCATCCCGACCTACAGCGAAGCCAACCTGGCCTTCGCGATCGACGCGTGCCGACGCGCGGAAGGCATCGAGCTGGTGCGGCACGACATCGTCGCCTCGGTCGAGACCATCCTGGGCCGAAACCTGCGCCGCGCGATGTCTATGGCGGAGGTGGCCGCGCGACTGCTGGTCACCGAGCGCACCCTGCGCAGGCGTCTGCACGACGCCGGCGAGAAGTTCAGCGATATCCGCGACCGCGTCCGGCAGCGGCGCGCGCACTATCTGATCGAGGAGACCGGGATGACCATCGCCCAGATCGCGACCGAGACGGGCTACAGCGATGCCCGCGAATTCCGCCGGGCGTATGTGCGGTGGAACGGTGAGCCGCCGAGCCGGACGCGCCGGTCGGCCGGTGCCGCATAGTCAGCGCGCCGCGGCGACGGCGGCGTCGATGCCCGCCGGGGTCAGATTGCCGACCTCGGTGGCGCCGATGCGCACGGTCGGTGCGTGAGTCACGTTGTCCGCGATCGCCTTCCGGGTCTGGTCCGCCACGAACGCGCCGTAGCGGCGGGTCGTGACGCACTCGCTCAGTGCGGGCGTCGCCGGGATACCTGCCCCGATGGCGAGGTCGATCAATTCCTGGTCACCGAGACCCGCGGAGTTCTCGGCCGGTACTCGATTCAGCACGGCCCGGCGCCAAGCGGGCCATCTGGTTTTGTCGGCGGCCGCGACGCAGGCGCTCGCGTTGGCCGCGCGGCTCGAGTAGGCCGTGGTGGAGCTGCGATCGCGGATCGCGATCAGGCGGTAATCGACGGCGATCTCGTCCCGATCGGTCAGCGCGGTGAGGACGGGGCCCGAGACCGACTCGAGCGTCCGGCACAGCGCGCACTGCGCATCCTCGGTCACCGTGATGACGATCGCGGCGTTCGGACTGCCGATCCGCACCATCCCGTCCGGTGTGAGCACCGGCGGACCGGCGACCGCCGCCGCCGCGACGGCCGCGTCCCTGTCGCGCGCCCGGACCTGGGTGACCAAGCCGACGACGACCAGCGCGATCAACAGCAACACCAACGCGCACGCCGAGATTCGGCCCGCGGGGCCGACTTTGTCCATGTGCTCCGGCCGGAAGGAAACGAGTGTGCGTGACCTGCGCATCGATAGCTCCAGAATTTTCGGCCAAGCAGGCCGCGAACTGTGTCATTGTGACGATTTCTGCAAACTAGCAACAGTAACGCTAATGTACCAAATGGTCCCATGAATTCCGTTCTACGCGTGTGTATTCAGTGACGCGCTCCGGGGATTTGCTGTCATAGTGGGGGTTTCGGCGGACATTGATTCCATACGGTGACACTCTCTGTTGACGCACCCCTTTTGCCCAATGAACCTCTAGATATGGGCAAATCTCCAGTTAATTTCCAGTCGGCGGGCAGTGCGATGCAGTCGCCGCCCTCGGTCCGCCGCATCGGCGCTGTGCTCGGCGGGCTGCTGCTCGTCCTTGCCGCCACCTTCGGCATCGGCGCCGGATCGGCTACGGCCGAGCCGGTCCCGGCGGGCTGCCGCGCGGACGACTCGATCGCGCGGCAGCTGACGGTCGATTGCGAACCGGGTGCCGGGAACGGGCAGCACGCTTACATCCGCTGCACCGACATCTTCGGCATCAAGCACACCCATATCGGCACGCCCATCGGCGAACAAGGCGGTCGATCCACCGCCGTCTGCGGACCCGACGAGGTCGGCAACACCTGAGATCCGGGTGGTCGAGCGTGCATTCAGTCAGAGCAGTGCGTTAACGAAGCGAGAGGCTCAACCGTCGTGCAACACATCGAAGGCTCCCTACCCGGCGCACGCGGCCGGGCAACGAAAGCGTCCGGCCGGCACCGCCGGAAAGTAAAACAGAACCGGCGCGGACTCTATGCGGTCGCCGCCTTCGCCGGTGTCGCGACCGCGACGCTCGCGGCCGGTCCCGCCGGCGCGGCCCCGGCGCCCGACGCGGCCCCGATCGACGCCGGAAACGCACCGGCACAACTGGGTTCGGTTGTCGGATCACTGCTCGACCCCGGTGCCAGAACCGGTCTCGGTGCGGTCATCGACACGGTGACCGCCGCGGTGCCGAACGCACCGTGGGCGGATCCGATCAAGTCGTTCGAAAGCGGCGTGCGCGCGACCCTGCCGCCGACGGGCGCCGTGCAGCCGGACCCCGGCGCGGTGCTGCCCGCCGCGACACCGGCCGCGGGCATCGCCACCGGCGGCAACACTGGTCGCGCGCCCTCGGGCGTCGAGGAACTGGCCGAAACCGTCACGAAGATCGCCGGCTCCGGCCTCGATCTGCGCGAGATCGGGGATTGGGCGGCAAAGACTTCCGGCGGTCCGCTGCAGCAGCCGGTACAGGACCTGCTCGCGTTCGTGCAGGACGCCACCGAGATGGCAGGCGCCCGCCGCACGGACCCCGGCGCGAACGCGATCGACACCCTGCTCAATCAAGCGCGCGAAATCTTCGACTTCCCGCGCGACGGCGGCGACCCGGCCAAGGCGCTGCGTGAGCTGATCGAGCCGGTGGCCGCCGACGGCGCCGACTGGGCACCGGTCCTCGGGCAAATCGCCCCTGCTCTCCAGGATGTCGCGGCGGGCAAGGATATCCAGGCCGTGCTCACCGAGCGACTGACGCCGCTGTTGCGGTCGGGCCCCTTGGCCGATGCCGTGCGACCGGTCATCCTGCAATTCGCGCCTGCCTTGCGCGAAGTCGCTCCCACCCTCATGGCTGTCTCCGACGGGTCGCTGCCGGCGACCGCGCTGATCGGTGCGCTGGAGCAGGTCGTGCGCTCCGGCACCCTCGCCGAATCCCTCGCGCCGTTCGCCGGGGTGATCACCCCGGTGCTCAGCGCGATCGCCGATCCTGGTTCGGCTTTCGCGCCCTTGCGCGACTCCGTACTGCAAGCGGTCCGCGCACTGCTGCCCTCGGCGACCCGGCAGGTGTTCCTGCCGCTGTCGCTGCCGTTGGCGGCCCTGGCTGCACCGATACTGATCGCGGTGCTCGCCGTGCCGGTCATTGCGGCGGTGGTGCTCGGTGCCGCGGCCGTCGCCGTCCTCGGTGCGGTTGTCGTGGCCGGTGTCATCGGTGCGGCGCTGCTGCTCGGCGCGCTGGCCCTCGGCGCGGTAGTGGTTGCGGCCCTGGCGATTCCGGTGCTGATCGTGCTCGCGGTAATTGCGATCCCGGTGCTGCTGGTGATTGTGCCGCTCGGGTTCCTCGCGTTCCAGCTGCTGGCCCCGGTCATCCTGGCCGGACTGCTGGTCACCATCGCGGCGGTGGTGCTCACCACCATCGCCGTAGCGGCGGGCGCGCTGATCGTGGGCGGGCTGTTCACCGCCATCGGCTTCCTGGTGCTGACCGCCGCGGCGGTGCTGTTCACCGGTCTGGTGCCGGTGCTCGGCCTGCTCGCCGGGCCGCTGCTATTCGGCGGCGCGCTCGTGTTCCTGGTGCTGGCAACGCTTTTCACCGCCGCGCTGGTATTCGGCGCGCTGATCGTCGGCGGCCTGATCGCGGGTGGGCTGCTGCTGCTCACCGGCCTGCTGTCGTTGGTGACGCCGTTCGGCCTGATCGCGCTGCCGATCCTGTTCGCGCTCGCGATCGTGGGCGGCGGCCTGCTCGTCGCGGCCGCGGTCATCGGGGTCGGCGTGATCGGCATGCTGTTCCTCGCCGGCCTGGTGATTCTCGGCGTGGCCGCGGGCCTCACCGTGACGTGGCTGATGTTCCTGAGCCTGGTCGCGGCCACGTTGATGGCCGCGGGCGCGGTCATCATGTGGGTCGCGCTCGCCGTGGCCGCGGTCGTGCTCGGCATCGGCGGACTGATCGCCGCGGCGGGAGGGTTGGTCTTCGGCACCATCGCGGCGGCCGCGCTGACGCTCGGACTGCCGATCATCGGTCCGCTGCTGGCACCGTTGTTCTTCCTGGCGCTGGTAGTGGCGCCGACGGTGCTCGGCCTCGGGATGATGCTCGGCGGGCTGCTGCTCGGCACCATGATCACCGCGTTCTGTTTCAGCGTCGTGCTGCTCGGCATCGCGGGTTTCGCGGTCGCGACGCTGCTCGCCTCGGTGATCCTGATGGTGGCGATGCCGTACGCGATTCCGCTGATCCTGTTGGCGGACATCGTGTTCGCCGCGATCGTCGGCACCGGCCTGGCCGCCCTGGCCGCCGCGGGCATCTTCTTCACGCTGATCGGCTTCGGGCTGGTCCCCGGCCTCGGCGAGATCATGCTGGTCGCCTTTGCGGCCGCGGTCCTCGGGGCCGCGGGCATCTTCCTCAGCGGATTCCTGCTGACGATCGTGGCGTTCGCCGGCTTCGTGCTCGGGGCGCTGTTCCTGATCGTCATCAACCCACCGCTGGCCCTGCTCGGCGCACCCGTCATTTTCGGCGTGATGTTGCTCGGCCTCCTGGCCATGATCGGCACCACGGCCTTGGCGGGCAGCGTGGTGGTCGGCTTGATCGCCGCGGCGATGATCGCGATCGGCGCGGTCTGGGCCGCCATGACGATCGGCATGGTCGCCACCATGCTGATCGTGTCGGCACTGTTCCCGCCGCTGTGGCTGATCACCGTGCCGCTCGCGATCGTCGCGCTGGCGTTCATGGCCGTGGCGATCACCGCGTCGGTGGGGCTGGGACTGTTGCTGCTCGGCGCGGTCTTCCTCGCGGGCAACGTGCTCGCCGCCGCGCTCGCCGTCGTCGCCGTGGTGGCGACCGGCATCGTCGCGCTCGCCGGTGTGGTGCTGGCGGCCGTGCTGTCGATCCCGTTCCTGATCGTCGGGCCGTTCGCGCCGATCCTGTCGACCGCGCTGATGCCGTTCCTCGCGGTTGCCGTGCTCGCGCTCGCCGCGCCGTTCCTCGCGGTCCTGCTCGCGGTCGCCGCGCTCGCCGTGGTGCTGCTCGGCGCGGCCGTCGTGCTGGTGCCGATCATCGCGGCGGTACTCGCGGCCGGCCTGATCCTGCTGGGCAAGGGAATCCTGTTGACCCTCACCCTCATCGGACTGGCCCTGAGTTTCGCGACACCGCTGGCCCTGCTGCTGCTCGCCCTGCCGGTGCTGGCCTTGGCGGCGATCGGCCTGCTGGCCTTGCTGGCGCTGCCGTTGCTGGCGTTGGCGGCGTTGGTCGGTATTCCGTTGGCGGCCTTGGGTGCACTGGCCTTGCTGGCGCTGCCGTTGCTGGCGCTGGCGGCGTTGGTCGGTATTCCGTTGGCGGCCTTGGGTGCGTTGACGCTGCTGGCATTGCCGTTGCTGGCGCTGGCTGCGCTGCTCGCATTGCCGCTACTTGCCTTGGGCGCCTTGGCATTACTGGCGATCGGCGGTTTGATCGGGTTGGCGATCGGTTTGGCTATCGGTGGGTTGCTCGGCGCGGCGTTCGGTGCGCTGCTGGCGCTGCCGCTGGCCGCACTGGCGGGTCTGGCCGGGCTCGCCCTGGGTGCCGTGGGCGGCTTGCTGCTGGGCGGCTTGCTGGGTCTGGGGCTCGGTGCGTTGCTGGCGCTGCCGCTCGCCGCGCTGGCCGGGCTGGCCGGTCTGGTGCTGGGCGGACTGCTCGGCTCGCTACTGGGCGGGCCGCTCGGTCTCGTGCTCGGCGGTCTCGCCGGACTGGTGCTCGGCGGTCTCGCCGGTTTGGCCCTGGGCGCGCTCGGTGGTCTGCTGCTCGGTGGTCTGCTCGGCCTGGGTCTCGCTGCGCTGCTCGGCATTCCGCTGGCGATCCTCGGCGGACTCGCCGCACTCGCACTGGGTGGGGCGATCGGCTTCGGGCTCGGGCTGCTCGCGTCGGTGCCGGCCTTGCTCGCCCTGGGCGCGCTGGCGCTGCCTCTGCTCGCGCTCGCGGCCCTGGTCGGCATTCCGCTGGCGATCTTGGGCGCGCTGACATTGCTGGCGCTGCCGGTGTTGGCGCTGGTCGCGTTGCCGCTGCTCGCGCTCGGCGCGTTGGCGTTGCCGGTGTTGGCACTCGCCGCGTTGCCGTTGCTGGCTCTGGCGGCATTGGCCCTGCCCTTGCTCGCACTGGCCGCTCTACTGGCACTGCCGTTGCTCGGCCTTGCCGCGTTGGCGTTGCCGCTGTTGGCACTAGGCGCCTTACTGGGCCTGCCGCTGGCGGCTGCGCTGTCGCTGCCGTTCCTCGCGCTGGGCGTTCCGCTGGTGGTGCTGCTGCTGCCGGTGCTGATCATCGCGGGCCTGCCCAACGGTGGACGGGGGACGCACTCGCACTGGATCGCGGCGGTGCGCGCGTTCCTCGATCGAAACACCCCGCGGGACAACGGCGGTGGCCTGGCTCCGGCCGGATCGCAGTTCCTGGACAACATTCCGGACGACCCGTACACCGCCGAGGTGATCTGGGGCTTGCAGCAGATGCTGGCACCCCGGCCGTCCCGGAACCAGGCCGCCGCGCCCGAGACCGCTCCGGTGCCCGCCGTCCCGGAGACCGTCGGGCCGCCTGCCACCCAGCCGATTCCGGCCATTCCCGCCGTCAGCGTCGACGCCGCACAGGGCCTGGCCCGAGCGGATGAGGCGCGCCAGACCGTCTCCCTCGCACTCTGACCCTCTCGAATCTCGTTGAAAGAAGGAAGAAATGAACGATCAGGCAACGCTGCATCTGGAATACATCTACGGCCCCCGCTGGGCCGACGTCGTCGCAATCATCGAGCGGGCGGCCCAATTGAGCGCCGAGGAACGCGAACGACTCAACGCGGCCGCGGGCCGGTCCATGGAATCGCACCTGAAAGGGCTGCAGAACTCGGCAACGGGCGCAGGCGGTCTGGCCGGTCTGCTCTCCGGGCTCGGACAGCAGCAGTCGGAGCAACCATTGCAGGTCGCGGCGAAGGTGGCCAAGGAGTTCGGCCGTACCCGCAACACCCAGATCGCGACAGCGGTTGCGGGCCAGGCGCTTTCGCCGGGCGTCGGGGCCGGTGACCTGGGCAGTCTGCTGCAGTCGCTGGGGTCGCTGGGCGCGGTGACCACGGTCGCGCAGGCGGTGACGGCCGCCGTGCTCGGTGATCTCGTCGGTCAGGGGCAGTTCACCCAGAGCGTCTACGACGAGCTGCTGCGGCCGTGGCACGAGAGCCTGCAGGGCTCAGTGGCATGAGCATCACCAGCCAGGGGCAGTTCCCGGTCAGTGGTACCCCGTCGTTCGCCGCACTGGCCGATTCGAGTTCTGCCCCAGTGACTTTCGGCTACTACCAGCAGAATGTCGCCGAGGCGCGGGCGGCTGTCGAACACAACCGGGCTGTACGCCGGGGGCCGATCGGGTGGTGGAATCGGCACCCGGTGCTGACCGCCGGGTTGAGTTTCGCGGTGACGCTGAACCTGGCGCTGCTGCCGATGGCACAGAACGCGATGCTGACCGTGCTCGGGAATGTTCTCTGACACGGCTGGACCGGCCAGGATCGCCCTCGCGGCGGCCCTGGCCGGTGTCGCGCTGCTGACGGCGTGTGCGAACAGCGATTCCGCGGCCGGTGCACCCCGCGCGGTGTCGACCAGCAGTGACACCGTGGACTGTCAGAACGGTGCCCGTGCCACCTCGGGGCTGCAACCCGCGCTGCGGCAACTCGGCGACAACCTGACCGCGCTCGGTCCCGCCGCGCAACGCAACGACCGGGCCGCCGTGCTACAAAGTCTCGCTGCCGCCAGAGACGCCGCGGACCGACTCGGCATCGGATTGGGTACGGCCGCGGGTGCCATGAACGGGGCGGCACTGATCGGACCCGAATTTCGCGGCGCCGCCGATTCCGCTGTGCGGCTTCGTGACACGGTCGGCGGCCTGTACGACGCGGTGACCGCGGGACGCGGCGAGGAAGACCGGTCGCCGCAACTGCAAGGCGCGATCCAGGCGTTCGATGCCGCGGTGCAGCGACTCTCGCTCGCCTGTTCGGCCTTCTTCGCCGCCGCGACCGTCGATCCCACCACGACACCCCCGCCCACCCGGGTGACGGGCTAGCCGACGACAAGGTGCCGCCCGGGCCGATTCATCCACTGAGGGAAGGGATCACAGATGCTCGAATATCGGGGACGTCCCGGCGGGGACTCGCCGCCGGTGCTCCGGCCACGGCCCGGTCGGCCGGCGTCCGGTTTCGTGTCGAACGTTCGGTCGCGCGGATATCCGGCACCGCACGGCGCACCCATCCGGCGATCGGGGCGGCGCACGCCTCCGATGAAATGGTCGCTTCGGCTCGTTGTCGCGCTCGCGGTCTGTTACGTGCTGATCTGGGCCGCGTGCGTGGCCCTCATCGCGGCCGGGTTGTCGGGTCACCTCGGCGTCGTTCCCTCGACGAGATTCGAACTCGCACCTTCCCGGAATCTAGGTCCGGTGCCTCTACCGATTGGGCTACGAGGGATGGTTTCGGACGACGAAAAAGGGGTCACTCCTTGGCGATTGCCGCGGAGTGACCCCTTCGACGGGTCTGGGTAGACACGGTCAGGGGCGACTCCGCGTGCACCGGGTGGTGCGGGCGACGGCCGATAGCGCGGCGAAGGCACTCGGCAGCCAGGTTGCGCTTAGCGACGGGCGTCGCTGCGGCATCCTGGTCACGGTCGTTCGCCTTCCGGTCGGGTCACTGTGTCTCGTGTTGACGCTAACATCCGGATTTCGTGTTGGGAACCGGTTTTCGTGGTCAGAAGGTGCGGTTGGACTCGCGAGAAATCTGGAACCCGGTGCCCGCGGTGTCGTTCGTGCAGGTCACTCCCGCTTCGGTGGAGTCACAGGTGAACGAGCCGACGGTAAGCATTGCACCATATGGAAGTACCCGGCCGCCGCCCCGGGTGCCGCCATCGAGGGGCTCGCCGACGAACACGCCCTGATTCAGGCACAGCGGCTCGGCTTTCGCCCCGACCGCCAGTGCGCCCGCGTACTTGTCCTTGGCCCAGCAGTCCCGGTATTGCGCCGGGGCCGGATTCGTCGGTCCTTGGCAGCCGGCCTGGGCGTTGTCCGAGATGGGCTGATCCAGGATCGCGCAGAGGAACGACCCGCTCGGTGTCTGGAAGTAGTACCCCGCCTGCTGCCGATACTGTGCCGGGTCGACCTGGCCCGGGGCGGGCGGGCGGGTCGCGGTCGGTGGGGCCTCGGTGGTCGGTGCGGCGGACGGGGCCGCGGTCGAACTCGGTGCGGCGGAACTGGTCACCGCGGACTGCGGGGTGGCCGTGCTGGACGGCGCGCCCGAACTCTTGTCGTCGTCGCCACACCCGGCCAGCAGCGCCAGCGCGATAGTGCAGGGCACCACTGCGATACGAGCTCCTCGGATTTGCATGACGGCATTGTGGCCTGTGCCGCCACGCATGCCGCCGGGACGCGCCGTCGCTCTGCGTGCGATCACGCCTGGTCGTCGGCCCAGATCGGCTGCGCCCGATCAGTTCTTGCGCGCCTGCAACGTGTAGCTCAGCGGCACTCGCTCCTGATGTTCGGTGAGCCGCCACTCGCCGCCGTCCCCGAGCGTCATCAGCCCGGGCAACGCCTGCCACGGCACACTGCGATGCTCGACCAAGCCGGTGATGGTCAGGCCCGCGGCCAGCAGCGCGGTCACGATGTCGCCCAGGCCGTGGTTCCACTCGTGCGTGGTGATCTGCTCGAATTCCGCCGTTGTGTCGACGTAGGTGCCGCCGTCGGAAAACACCATCGGCTCCGGTGTTTCGAAGTACGGGTAGCCGACAACCAGCCGGTCCGTGTGGTTTTCGTCCAACGACCACAGCACCGGATGGCCTTCGCGCAGGAACAGCCGCCCGCCGGGACGCAGCAGTCCCGCGACGGTTTCCGCCCAGCGACCCACGCTCGGCAGCCAGCACAGCGCACCGATGCCGGTGTAGACGAGGTCGAATTGTGCTGCGCCCAGGGCGGTTACCGCGTCGTAGACGTTCGATTCGACGAAATCGACTCCAGCGCCTGTTGTTTCGCTGAGCACCCGCGCCTCGGCGAGCGAGGCGGGGGAGAAGTCGAGTCCGGTCATCGTCGCGCCGAGCCGGGCCAGCGAGATCGTGTCGGTGCCGATATGACATTGCAGATGCACGCCGCGGCAGCCGGTGATGTCGCCGAGCAGCGGCAGGTCGAACCGCACCACATCGCTGAGGAAGCCGGGCTCGGTGCGGAACCGGTCCACCGCGTAGTCGCGCGAGGCGGCGTGCGCGGGTGCACGTTCGTCCCAGTTCGCCTTGTTCAGCAGGAGGTAGTCGTCGGTCACGGAGGCCACTCTGGCATGGGCGCGCGGTTGCGCGCATGTGAAATTATGGTCAGCAACCCACCCGCTAGCCGAGAAGAACGGACAAATCGGGCATTATGGATGTCATGACTCTCGCTGCCGATCGGCGCACCGCATGCAGGTAACCGCACTCGAGTGGGTGATCACCGTCGTGGTGATCCTCGCCCTGTTCGTCTTCGACTTCTATGCCCACGTGCGCACCCCGCACGAACCGACCTTCCGGGAATCCGGGTTCTGGTCCGCCGTCTACATCGGGCTCGCGCTCGCCTTCGGCGGCTACGTCGCCTGGCAGTGGGGCGGCACGTTCGCGGGGGAGTACTACGCAGGCTTCGTCACCGAGAAGGCGCTCTCGGTGGACAACCTGTTCGTCTTCCTGATCATCATGTCCACCTTCGCGGTGCCGCGGATCTACCAGCAGAAGGCGCTGCTGATCGGCATCGTCATCGCGCTGGTGATGCGCGGCGCGTTCATCGCCGTCGGCGCGGCCGCGATCAGCGCGTTCAGCTGGGTCTTCTATCTGTTCGGCCTGTTCCTCATCTACACCGCGGTCAAGCTGATCCGGGAGAGCGGCCACGAGGTGGAACACGAGGAGAAGCGCGACAGCCGGATCGTCGCGCTGGCCAAGCGGATACTGCCGACCACCGACAGCTACGACGGCGACAAGCTGGTCACCCGCGTCGACGGACGGCGCGTGGTGACCCCGCTGCTGCTGGCGCTGCTGGCGATCGGCTTCGCCGACCTGCTCTTCGCCCTGGACTCGATCCCGGCGATCTACGGCCTGACGAGCGAGCCGTACCTGGTGTTCACCGCAAACGCGTTCGCGCTCATGGGTTTACGGCAGTTGTACTTCTTGATCGGTGGACTCCTCGATCGGCTGGTCTATCTGTCCTACGGTCTGTCGGCGATCCTCGCGTTCATCGGCGTCAAGCTGGTGCTGCACGCGCTGCACGAGAACACGCTCCCGTTCATCAACGGCGGCGAGCACGTCAGCGTGCCGGAGATCTCGACGGGGATTTCACTGAGCGTCATCCTCGGCATCCTGGTCGTCGCGACGGTCGCCAGCCTGCTGCGCACCCGCGGCGCCGCGCGCGAGGCGGAGGCTCAGAACACCCGGTTGTAATCCGGTGCGATCTCGAACCCGTGCCCGTCCTCGTCGTTGCGGCAGGTGACGCTGTCCGGCTCGGCCTTGCAGGTGAACCCGTGCGCGGTGAGGCTGGAACCGGCGGGCAACACCGGCCCGGCGCCGGAGTCGTCCGGCGCGGTCTTCGGGCCGGTGTAGAACCCCTGGTTCACACACAGGTACCCGGCCTCATCGCCCACCGCCACGGCAGCGGCGGCCGGGTCGGTGCTCCAGCAGTACTGCACCTGCGGCGGGGCGGGTTCGGTCGCGCCCTGGCAGCCCGCGGTGTGCCGTTGCCTGCCGACCGCCTGGTCGAGGATGCCGCAGGTGATCAGCCGGTCGCCGGTCTGGAAGTAGTAGCCGTCCGCGTTCCGGTAGACGACCGGGTCGGCGACACCGGGCCGGGTCAGCGGACGAGCCGACGAGGATGTTGCTGGGTCCGATTTGTCCGGTGGACCCAGGTACGCGTACAACAGCCCGGCGGTGGCAGCCGTCGACGCGAAAACCGCTACGTATGTGCGCATGGCGCGAGTCTGCCGTGTGGGAGACGCCACAGCTCTGTAGCACGCCCGGTGTGTCGCCGCAAGTTAGCTGATCACGGGTAAAATCGCGGCGCTCACCGGAATTCCCGCCCGGCGTGGCGCGGGCGGGAGCCGGAGTTCAGGAGGCGAACGCGCCGAGTACCGGCAGCCATTCGACCACGCGCACGTCGTCGATCAGCTGCTCGCGCGCGAACGGGTCCACCGCGAGCAGCGCGTGCAGCGCGTCCGCGTCGGCGGTCTGGAACACCAGCAGCGCGCCCGACCCGTCGGGGTACGGTCCGCTGCTCAGCAGTGCGCCCGCGGCGAGCTGGTCGGCGAGCCAGGCCCGATGCTCGGGACGGTGGGTGTCCCGCCCCGGGACCGTGGCCGCGGAGTAGGTGTAGTGCACGGCGAAGATCGGCACGGTCGCTTCCTAAAAGGTCGAGAGTCAGAGGGTGAGCAGCATCCGAGTATTGCCGAGGGTGTTCGGCTTCACGTAGCTCAGGTCCAGGAACTCGGCCACACCGGTGTCGTAGGACCGGCACATCTCCGCGTACACCTCGGCCGTCACCGGTGTCCCGTCGATCTCGACGAAACCGTGCCGGGCGAAGAAGTCCACCTCGAAGGTCAGCACGAACACCCGCCGCAGCTCCAGCTCGCGGGCCACCGCGACCAGCTGTTCCACCACGAGCCTGCCGACGCCGCTGCCCTTGACGTCGGGATGCACCGCGACCGTGCGCACCTCGCCCAGGTCGGCCCACAGCACGTGCAGCGCCCCACAGCCCACGATCCGGCCGTCCAGCACGGCCACCCAGAATTCCTGCACCGCCTCGTAGAGCGTGACCAGGTTCTTTTCCAGCAGTATCCGGCCGGCGTAGACATCGACGAGGCGTTTGATCTCGGGCACATCGGAGGTTCGCGCGCGTCGGACAACCGGTGTGGGGTGCTGCGTGCTCACTGGCCCGCCCGGATGCGCGTCGCTGGTCGAACCACCTAGTGGTCCCCGAGAGTTCATGGGGTGCACAGTAGTCGGGCCGGTTACCGATAGGCTGATCGTGTGCCACACATCCAGTCGTCCCGTCCACCGCATCGCGGCGGGCAGTGGGTTCGGCATGACGCGCGTCGCGCGCCGGTGAGCGGGGTGCGGACGTGAGTGCGCAACCGGAGGAAATCGACCGGCGCTGGGCGGCGCCGAGCCAGATCCGTTCCGGCTTCGTGCCCGCGCAGGCCGAACCCGCGGTCCCGCTGATGAACATCGCGAACATCTTGACCATGTTGCGGATCGCACTGGTGCCGTTGTTCGTGGTCGCGCTGTTCGTCGACGGCGGGCACCAGACCGGCTGGCGGATCACCGCGGCCGCGCTGTTCGGGATCGCGGCGATCACCGATCGCTTCGACGGGCAACTTGCGCGCAAATACGGTTTGGTCACCGATTTCGGCAAGCTCGCCGACCCGATCGCGGACAAGGCGCTGATCGGTTCGGCGGTGATCGGTCTGTCCGTGCTGGGCGATCTGGCCTGGTGGATCACCCTGGTCATCTGCGGCCGCGAGATCGGCGTGACCCTGCTCCGGTTGATCGTGGTGCGCCGCGGCGTGATCCCGGCCGGCCGCGGCGGCAAGCTGAAGACCCTGGTGCAGTCGATCGCGATCGCCTTCCTGCTGCTGCCGTTCACCGGTTGGCTCGCCGGCCTGGGCATGGCCCTGATGTACGTGGCCGTCGCGCTGACGGTGCTCACCGGACTCGATTACGTCGGGCAGGCGGCGCGCGTGTGGTTCGCGGGCGGGCCCGGTCGATCGCGCGGCGCATGAACGCCCCCGCGGCCGATCCGTTGATCGCCGGTGCACCGGCCGCCGACCTCGTGCGCACGTTGACCGCGGCGGGCCAGACCGTGGCCACCGCCGAATCGCTGACCGCGGGCCTGGTGGCGGCGACCATCGCCGGCGTGCCCGGCGCCAGCGCGGTGCTGCGCGGCGGCTTGGTGGTGTACGCCACAGATCTCAAACACAGCCTGGGCGGCGTCAGCGACGAAGTACTGGAGACAGAGGGTCCGGTTGCCGCGAGCACCGCCGAGCAGTTGGCGGTCGGCGCCCGCACCCGCTGTGGCGCGGACTGGGGTGTCGCGCTGACCGGCGTCGCCGGACCCGACCCGCAGGACGGGCACGCGGTCGGCACGGTGTTCCTCGGCCTGGCCGGGCCGAAGCACACCGAGGTGATGCGGTGGAAGCTGCGCGGCGAGCGGTGGACGATCCGGCTCGAGGCGACCCACATCGCCTTACGTGAACTCCTGCGCTGCGTAGCGCGCCCGGACCGCGGTCCGGGCGGGCAAGATGGGCAAGGTGAGTGATTTGCGCCGGGCGGGAACCAACCGGGACCGGTCCGACGTTGTGCGAGAAAGAACGGCGTGCGTGGCACTCGTGAGTACCGCGCAGGTCCCCTGACAGGGAGCGAAGGAGAACGAGATGACGCTGCTGCGAGAGGCCATCGGGGACAGTCTGCGGCGTGCTCGTCTCGCCCAGAACCGGACGCTGCGCGAGGTCTCGACCTCCGCACGGGTGAGTCTGGGCTACCTGTCCGAGGTCGAACGAGGCCGTAAAGAAGCATCCAGTGAGTTGCTCGCCGCCATCTGCGCGGCCCTCGACGTGCCGCTGTCGCGGGTGCTCTGGGATGTGAGCACGATCATGGCGGGTGCCGACGGCCTGCCGACCCAGACCCCGGCGGGGGCCGCCGCGGCACCCGCGGAGGTCGAGCAGTCCGCCGCCGAGGGCGCCGAAGCCGCGCCCGCCGCGGCCGCGCCGGCGCAGGACACGCCTGCTCCGGAGCCCGCGCTGGCACCGGCGAGCGCCGCGCTGTCGGTGGCCGGGGCCGCCGGACGCCCGCTGCCGCTGGCGGTCGACACCCGAATCGTCATACCCGCACCGAAGGCCGACATGCTGGTCCTGGTGAAGGGCATGTGACAACCGACGTAAGCGGCAGCCGTGGCAACGCTGCGGACCGGCGCCGAAAGCGGATAGATTCTCTATAAGGCGTCTGGTTGGGCTGGGTATCCCGGCCCACCTGCCGCATGGTGGAGGATAGGCACATATCGAGTGCGTGACGGTCGCGCACTGGAGTCGCGCCGAGCGCGGCACGTCAGATGGAGGCGGGATCAATCGATGGCTAATCCGTTCGTCAAGGCCTGGAAATACCTGATGGCCCTCTTCGATTCGAAGATCGAGGAGCACGCGGATCCGAAGGTCCAGATTCAGCAGGCTATCGAGGAAGCCCAGCGCCAGCATCAGGCCCTCTCGCAGCAGGCCGCGTCGGTCATCGGCAACCAGCGTCAGCTGGAAATGAAACTGAACCGGCAGCTCGACGAGGTCGAGAAGCTCAACGCCAACGCGCGCCAGGCGGTCATGCTCGCCGACCAGGCGACCGCCGCGGGCGACACCGAAAAGGGTATCCAGTACACCAACGCGGCCGAGGCGTTCGCCGCGCAGCTGGTCACCGCCGAGCAGTCGGTCGAGGACCTCAAGGTGCTGCACGACCAGTCGCTGCAGGCGGCCACCCAGGCCAAGAAGGCGGTCGAGCAGAACGCGATGCTGTTGCAGCAGAAGGTCGCCGAGCGCACCAAGCTGCTGAGCCAGCTGGAGCAGGCCAAGATGCAGGAGCAGGTCTCCGCGTCGCTGCAGCAGATGGACTCGACCCTGTCGGCGCCGGGCACCACGCCCAGCCTGGACGCGGTGCGGGAGAAGATCGAGCGGCGCTACGCCAACGCGCTCGGTTCCGCGGAGCTCGCGCAGAACACGGTGCAGGGTCGCATGCTGGAGGTGCAGCAGGCCAGCATCCAGATGGCCGGGCACAGCAAGCTCGAGCAGATCCGCGCGTCGATGCGCGGCGATCAGCTGCCCGCGGGTGGCGCGGCCCAGCCCGCCGTCAATCCCGCGCCTGCCCAGGCCAATCCGGCACAGCCGCAGATGAACAAGGGTCAGGCCGCACAGCAGTAGCGGTTCGGACGCACGGCGAGGATTGTGTCGGTGGCAGCTGGTTCACTGTGGGGCACACGGAATCCCGGTCGGCCGGCCGTCGGCCAGGCCGGGACCGTGCCGGTCCGATCCTCGCTACCAGTGGGAGAAGAACAGGCATGAGTCAGTCCGGAAAAGCGCGACCGGGCCGCAAGCGGGACGCCGCGATCGTGCGGGCCCAGGCCGCGCTGGCACCGCAACCGGGCAGCCTGCCCGACAGCCTGCGCGAGGTCGGTGAGCACGCGCTGGTCGCGGTGCGCCGCTGGGCCGACCCGCGGGAACGGGAGCTGCGCCGCAGGCGCCGGGCGCGCCGCCGCAGCTTCCAGCTCGGTACCGCCGGTGGGCTCACCACCGCCGGCGCCGTCGGTCTGGCCGTCATCTCGGCGCCCGCCTGGATCGTCGTGGTGATCGGTGGCGGCGCGGTCGCGCTGGTCACCGGCACCGCACTCAGCGCCCGTCGCTATCTGCGCCTGCGCGGCGCGCCGCTGCCGCAGGCCGCCTTCATTCCGCGTAAGCAGCCACCGCTGTGGTCGCGCGCGCGTGGTCCGATCACCCGGCTGGTGCGCGCCGAACGCGCGCTGCACGGCCTCGGCGCGCAGATCGCGCGCGGCAACCGGCTGCCGGACGACGAACTCGGCGACATGCTGGAGACCGCCGGTTCCGGGTCCGCCGCCCTGCACGCGCTCGCCGCCGACGTGACCGCCATGGAGCAGGCACTCGGCGCCATGGGCCGCTCGGATTCCCCCGCCGCCGTCGGCCTCACCGACAATCTCCAGTTCGCCCTCGCCCGCCTCGATACCGGCGTCGCCGAGTACGAGCAGGTGGTAGCCGCCGCGGGCCGCATCCTCGCGGTCCCCGAAAGTGCTGTGCTACGGCATAATTTCGACGCCATCGTCGCCGACCTGCGCCACGCCGCCGACCGTCTCGACGGCTGGGCCCAAGCCCTCACCGAGGTCGCCGATCAGCAGTCCCCCCTCACCCACCCCGGCCAGAACTGAATCATCCCGGCTGCTGCGGGCAGCCGGCTCGGCCGTAGCGTGCGGCACTGCTTCGGGTGCGAAAACGGGGCGCAGGCCAGAAGATTCGACTCGGCTCGGCCGTGAACATGGCTTAGCCCAACCGTGAACCTGCCGTGGCCGCGAAACCTGGCTTGGCCTGGCCGTGGAATCTGGCTTGGCCGCGAAGCCTGGCCCGGTCTGGCTGCGGTGCCTAGACTGGCCGCGAAAACTGGCTCGGCCCCCGGCCGCGAAAACCTACAGTGCCGAGCATCGTCGTTCGGCACCGGGTTCCATCGTTGAGCTCATGTTTCCGTCCACTTCGACGGGCGTCCCGCCTTCTTCCAACAGGGCAGCACCGGCGCCGCCCGCTTCGTGGCATCTGCACCATTTCTCGGGATTTACACCTTTTCTGGGCGGCCAGAAGGGGTGTGGATCCCGAGAAGTGGTGCAGGTGTGCGGCTTTCGCGTGTCGACACGGGGGTAACTGTCGCTTGGTTTGCTTGCGTTCGGGCTTGTTGGCTGGCTGCCGAAGTGTGACTTTCCCAGTTTGGTGTGCCTGCCGCGGGAGTTACGTGGATGGTGCTGGGCGCGTCGGGTGGGGTTCCCGGCTTTAGGCGCATGTCAGGTGCGCGGGGGTGGGGTTCCGGTGTGGTCGTCTGGCTGTGGTGCTGTTTTCGAGAGTTCCTTGACGAGGTGTCAGCGGTTTCGGGTGGGTGGGGTTGTGGCTCGGCGTGTTTGCTGGGTGAGTCGCGGGGTCACAGACCTTCCGTACGGTTCACAGCAGCTACAGCCCCTGTGAACAGTACGAAACCTCTGTGACCCCAACCTATCTGTCGCTTGGTCCACACCAACCGGTCCGCTACTCAACCGCCCCTCTCTTTTCCCAAGCCGCTCGAGACGCAACCACAGCCAGACGACCACGCTGGAACCCGCCTCATGCGCCTGACGTGCGCCTAAAGCCGGGTACGGCACACGACGTGCTCAGCACTATCCCGGTAACTCCCGCGGCAGGTATACCGAACTAGGCAGGTGCAGGATGGGACTTCGAGACAGAAACCTAGCCCTCCTCGGGTGCGAAACCTGGCTCCGCCTCGGCTGGGAAAATTTCTGGCTCGGCGCCGGCCGTGAAACCTCTGGCTCGGCTCAGGGTGCGGAACCAGCCTGACTGCGGAACCAAGCGCGACTGCGGAACCTGGCTCGCCGCGGCGCCGCGAAACCTACAGCGCCGAGCTTCGTTGTTCGGCGCCGGACTCGGTCGGCGAGCGCCATTGCTCGTCAGGGCACGCGGGTGACGGGTCGCTGAGTCATTCGATCGTCGGATTAGTGGCCACGTGCGGTGCGCGCCGTTGCGCACCGTGCGCGGTCGACCGCCGCACGGCCCTCATCGCCGTGCAGCGGGTCCGGACCGGGGCAGCCCCGCCTGCTCCCGGCAGCTCATCGGATCGGATCTACAGTTCGTCCAGGTCGATCAGGCCGTCCTGGAGGGCGCGGACCACCAGGGCCGCTTTGGTGTTGGCGGTGCGGCCGACGGCGGCGTACTTGGCGCGGATCCGTGTGATGTGCGTGTTGACGGTGCCCAGTGAGAGGTACAGGCGCTGTGCCACATCGGTTTTGGAATCACAGAGCACCCAGGTGACGAGCACTTCACGCTCGCGGGCAGAGAGGGCGGCGTCGGGCCAGTGGTGCGCCGGTACAGCTGGGGCGGCCGGGAAAAGTGGATGCGGCCGGACGATCGAGAGAGGGAGGGAATGCGAAGTTGCGGCTATCATTGATACTTCCTTTATGCAATGATTCCGGCTGGTCTCCGCGGGGGTGAACGACTCGGAATCCTGCGCCGGACATCGTCTTCCGACTCTATGCCGCGGCAAACAATCAGGAAATTCCCCACAAATCAGCCCGCAGTTCAGGGGGCTTGATTGCCTCCGCTAACCACGTGCGGGACATCCAGGTCGGAGCGCACCACCCCGGCCGCACTCACGTCGATGCGCAATTCGTCCTTGTCCCGCAACAGAATCGAGACCACATTCGTGCGGCCGGGTGGTAGAACGCGCGCGTTCATCTCGCCGCCGTCCGCATAGTCGAGCGCGTCCCGCAGCACGGTGCGCACCGTGTCGCGGACCGTGTCGCAGGCCTCGTCGAGGCCCCCGCCATCATCGAGCACCACTCGCACACCGCGCGCTCGCGCGCTGCGCGCCGCCGCGGCGACCGCCGGATTCACCATCAGCCCGCCCACGATCTCGTCCCGCAGCTGCGCCTCGACCAGCCGGCACTCCTGCTGTTGTTCGGGGGTGAGCGGGCGCCCGCGCGCGATGATCTCCAGCAGCGGGCGGGCGGCACTGTCCAGTCGCGCGATGCGCGCGTCACGCTCGCTTTGCGCGGCCAGTGCGGCCGCCTCCGCCGCGGCCCGTTCGGTTTCCTGCCGGCGCAGGCTCAAGATCGAATGAGCGATGGGCCGGACGACTTTGGCGAAGAAGGTGGCCATGAGCAACGGGGTGATGTTGATGAAGGAGAACCCGGCGCCGAGCAGCGGCCCCTGACCGGTGGCCGTCGTCCAAGCGACGCAGGTCGCGATCTGGCAAACCATCGCCACCCAGGCCCAGCTCGCCGCGCCGCGCACGCACAGGAAGTTGAGATACGCCGAAGCGGCCCCGAGGAACCAGATCTGGGTCGAGTTGACCATCGGCACCGGCAGCTGCCAGAGCGCGAGCGTCGTGCCCACCGGCGCGGCGGCGGCCAGTGGGATCGCGAGGCGGCGGGGGAGCGGGTCGCCGGGGGCGAGAAGCATGCCGACGCCCGCGCCCAGGATGATCGTGGCCGCCACTCCGGTGATCCAGAGGTGCCGGATGCCGTCGTCGGCGGCGAATGCCATCGAATAGATCGACACCGCGAACAGGCCACAGAGCAGGTAGGCCGCGGGCGTGCGCATACCGAGGATGTCGCGCACGTCCGCGGGATCGCTGTCGCGCCGGATCGTCGTGCCGCGCCACCGGTGCGCCAGTCGTCGCAGCGTCGTCATGCCGCCCACCCGACGCTCACCCGGCTGCCGCGCCCCGGTGTGGACTCGATGGCCGACCAGCCGCCGGGCAACTGCGCGATCCGATCGATGATGCTCGCGCGCAGGCCGAGCCGGTCGGGCGGCACCGTGTCCGGGTCGAAGCCGACGCCGTCGTCCACCACGTCGACCCGGATGTCGGCGGGGGTCGCGGTCACCGTCACCTCGCACGCGGCTTCGCGCACCGGCGAGCACGCGTGCTTCTTCCAGTTGCGCAGCGCCTCGCCGGTGGCCGCGGCCAGTGCGGTCGCCACCTCGGGCGGCACGGTGAGGTCGGCGCCGTCGTGCGGGGCGACGCGCAGCGGGATCCGATCGTCCACCTCGGCGGCGGCCGCCCGGATTCCGGCGACGACGAGATCGACGTCGAGGTCGTCCTGGGCGGGCAGGCCGGAGCGCAGCCGCGCCAGATTGCGCAGCGTGGATTGCGCGTAGTGGGCCAGGATCGGGGAGTTCGCCGTGCGTGAGGCCTCGAGCAGGGTCGCGATCACGCCGTCGTGGGTGAGCGCGTCGAACCGCCGCCGCTCGAAGCGCCGGGCCGCCGCCGCGGCCGTCGCGGTGGCGGTGGCCAGCGCCGAGTTGCTGGTCTGGTCGAGCACCCGGCCGATCCGCACCAGCACCACGCAGGCGGCGCACGGGAACGCCGAATACGTGAAGGCGAACAGCATTTCGGGCAGCAGCGGATTGTGCACCGCGGGCCCGCGGGCGAGCATCACGTCGACTTGCGCGACGACCGCCGCGCCGGCCAGATACCCGAACGGCGCCAGCCGCCAGAACAGGCACATGGCGACGGCGGGCAAACCGGGGATCCAGCCCAACCACAGATACTGCTCGGGCGCGACGATCTCGCCGGTGCGCAGCAGCGGCCAGCTCAGCGCGGCGAGCGCGTAGCCCGCCGCGAACACGAGCACGGCCCGCCGCACGAGGGTCATCCGCCAGCGTGCGGCCGCCACGGCGATCACCACGGTCGGCAGATAGACCGCGATCAAGGCGACGGGTGTCCACCACGGCGCGGCCAGCGAGGTCTGCGCGAGCGCGGTCGTCACCGTGAGCGCGGCGTAGAACACGCCGCCGAAGCCGACGAACAGGCTCGCACCGCGCACCAGCTTCGCCTCGGCGCCGCGCTGCGCCTCGGAGTCGGCGGGCCGGTGCGCGCCGATCATCGCTCCCGTGGTTCCCTGCCGATGAATCCGTCCCGGGTGGCTTCGCGGTAGAGGTCCACGCGGGTGCGCACCGGGCGTCCCGCCTCGGCGTAGCGGCGGCGGATGCGCGCGAGATAGTCGTTCACCGTGTGCTCGGACAGCTCCAGCTTGCGCGCCACCGACGCCGCGGTCTCACCGTTGGCGTAGAGCTCGAGCACCTGCCGCTGCCGGGGCGGCAGATCGATATTGGTCAGGGCCGGATCGCTGTCGATCGCGGAGGCCCACACCGACGTGGCCACATGCCGCCCGGAGGCCGCGGCCCGCACCATGGCCGTGGTCTTCTCGGCCGGGTCGCTCTTCAGAGCCACCCCCAGCACGCCGGCCTGGGCGGCCGAGCGGATCAGGTCGCGCCAGTCGCCGGTGGTGTAGACGAGACAGTCGATGCCGTGTTCGCGCAGCAGCTCGACGTTCGCGCGAGGGCTGGAGCCGTCCGAGAGCCGCAGATCCAAGATGGCGAGATCCAATTGCGTTGTCTGCGCGAGGAGTTCGGGGACCGTCGGGGCCATGGCGACGACGGTCAGGTCGGGTTGTTCGGACAGGATGGCGGCCAGCCCGACGGCGACGGCCTGATGGTCTTCGACACAGCCGATGCGGCGGATCTGTCCCGGAATCGCGTACGCGCCCGGCAGATCCGTGACGGCCACGCCTGCCATGGCGAGTAGCCGGCGAATCCCCATGCGTCGGATTGAATCATCAAGCAGCCTGGCTGCCAAGGGTATTCGTCATTTTGTACCGGATGGCATCTTCTTTTACCGGTTTCGAACCGGCCGGTTTCCCGCGCCTCAGCGCAGCCGGTCCCGCCGGCGCAGCTCCTCGGCGCGGGCCCGCAGTGCGGCCCCCACCAGCTCGCGGCCCTCGGCCATCAGATCGAGTACTTCCCAGGATGCTTTGCGAGCGGCACCGCCCACGATGCCTGCGATGGCGCCGCCGTGCCTGCGCGCCGCGGCGGCGAGTTCTTGTGCGAGTTCGTTTTCCATCAGGCGGCCGACCATCCCTTCGACTTCCGCTCCATCGAGCGCTACCGCAAGATCAGAGTACAACCGTACACTGAACCAGGTCACGGCCGGGAGAGCGGAATCCGACGGTCCCGAGCGACGCCGTTCGCGGACATTCCCCGCAGTATGCCCGGGCTTCGGCGCGCGATGCGCGCGGGTCCTGTCGCCGGGCGCGTCCGGCGGCGTCGCCGCTGTTCCCCCGGTCGATCGCCGATTCTGCGCCGAGGTGTTTGGGGCCCGCGGACCCGGGTAGTTGCCATCGTGTAGCTGATCGGCCTGACCTCGGACACGAGATCGGGAATCTTCACTACAAGGGCAGGAGCAGACAATGCTTGATATTGCCTACCGAAAGTCCGCGATCGACCAGGACACGCAGCGGCTCGATATCAGCCGATATCTGGCCTGGGGCAACGTCGCAGATCCGGTCCGCCGCACGCGGCGGTCCAGGCGCCTCGCCGATGATCTCGACCAGTCCGAGCACAAGACAAGTGCCTGAATATTTTTCATCGAATGCGGCAGCCGGGTCGTGTTGTGTCGGCCTGCGTCCGCACCGAATGCACGCGGAGGAATCGAAACCATGACCGGAATGCTGGAAGAACTCATCGGAAGTGCCGTCCTCGATCAGGGCGGTGACAAGATCGGCAAGGTCAAGCGGGTCTATGTCGACAACACCTCCGGCTCGCCGACCTGGGTGGCCGTCTCCACCGGCATGTTCAGCGACGACTCACTGGTCCCGCTGGCCGGTGCGGAGTTGCGGCACGACCCGGAGGCGTTGCAGGTCCGGGTGGAGAAGGCGGAGGTGAAGAGCGCGCCGCATCTCGATCACGACGGGCTGATCAGCGCCGAGTCCGAACGGGAACTGTTCGCGCACTACCACATCGACCCGAATCGGGCCGGCTGGGACATGGGCGGCAAGCAGCAGATGCGCGGCGGCATGCGCCCCGACGAGGCCGCGGGCCTGGTGCGCTCGGAGGAGCGACTGGCCGTCGGCAAGGAGACCGAGGAAGCCGGCACCGCGCGGCTGCACAAGTACGTGGTCACCGAGGAGCAGTCCGTCACCGTGCCGACCATGCACGAGGAGGTCCGGATCGAGCGCGAGCCGATCACCGACCCGTCGGCCGTGGGCCGGGCCGACATCGGCGAGCAGGAACGCGAGGTGACCCTGCACGAGGAGCGGGTGACTGTCAACAAGGAAACCGTCCCGGTCGAACGCGTCCGCTTGGCCGTCGATCAGGTCGAGGACTCCGAGACGGTCTCCGGCACGGTCCGCAAGGAGCGGATCGAGGCCGAGGGCATCGACAAGGATCGCCAGCGCAGGCGCGACCGGTAACCGCCGCATCGGCACGGGTGGAGTCCGGATAACCGGGCTCCATCCGCTGTCCTGTGCGGACTGATCTCATCATAAGGAAAGCATCAACTTAGTATATTCTCGTATGAACCACCATTTGACGCGACAGATACCAAGCTTTAGCTTGGAACTATGGTCGATGTGGGTGAATACACCGAGGACGATCTGCGCGTCGCCGAGTCGCTGCGGTGGGCGGTGTCGCGATTGGCCTCGCGGCTGCGCGCCGAACAACCCGGCAGCGCACGGCCGCTCCCGCGCCTGGCCGCGTCGGTACTCGCGAACCTCGCACACAGCGGCCCGCTCTCCGCGTCCGAATTGGCGGCCATCGAAGGGCTGCAACCACAGTCGCTCACCCGGGTGCTGAACGAACTCGACGAGCACGGCCGGATTCGCCGTTCGCGCAGCGACACCGACGCGCGACAGCAGAACATCGTGATCACCGACCGCGGCCGGGAAGCGTTGCGGGAGCACGTGCGCGACGGCAACGCGTGGCTGGCCGCCGCGCTGCGCCATACGCGGACCGATGCCGAACGTGCGGTGCTCGGCATCGCCGCGGATCTGTTGCGAGAGCTGGCCGCCGCCGAGACCGGCGGCGCCAGGCCACCGGCCGCCCGGACCGCCGGGGCGGCGCCCGCGCTGTGATGCGGTACGTGCGGACCGATGTTTCGGACTCGACGAATCTGCGTGCCGGGCAGCGGATTCGGCTTTTGGCGGTGCTGGCCGGTTTGAGCGGTGCGGCACCGCTGGCCACCGATATGTACGTGCCGGGACTGCCGGAGCTGGCCACGTCGCTGGGCGCCGATGCGGCCGCCGCGCAACTGTCGTTGACCGGCTTCCTGGCGGGAATCATTGCCGGTCAACTGATGCTGGGGCCGCTGAGCGATGCGGTCGGCCGTCGCCCCGTATTGCTGTGCGGTACAACCTGTTTCGTCGTGTTCTCGGTGGTCTGCGCGGCGGCGCCGACGATGGCGGTCCTCGATGCCGCCCGGTTCGGGCAGGGCGTGAGCGGTGCGGCGGGCATCGTGCTCGCCCGTGCCGTCGTCGCCGACCTCTTCGCCGATCGCGATCTCGCCGGCGTGTATGCCAGGCTCGGCGCGATCACCGCCGCCGCACCGATTCTCGCGCCGCTGGCCGGAGGCGCGTTGCTACTGGTGTTTCCGTGGCGGGCCGTGTTCGTGGTGCTCGCCGCGCTCGGCGCGGTGCTGGCCGTGGGGGTGTGGCGCTGGATCCCGGAATCGCGGCCACCGCAGGCGCGTTCGGCGGGCGGCGTCGCCGCGGGGCTGCGGGCCATGGCCGAACTCCTCGCCCGGCGCGACATCCTGGGTCCGGTGCTGGCCATATCCTTCGGCGGGGCAGCGGTTTTCGCCTATATCGCGGGCACCACCTTCGTCTTCCAGGAAGTCCACCGGCTCACGCCCGCCGCGGCGAGCCTCGTCTACGGGGTCAACGCCGTGGGCAACATGGCGGGCAGCCTCGGGTACGGCCGACTGGTGAAACGCTGGTCCGCGGCAACGCTTCTGGTGGCGAGCTCGGCGTTCGCACTGGCCGGGTCCGCCGTGCTGTTCGCCGTTTCTATCACCGTCGGCAGTGCACTCGCCGTCACGTGGCTCTGCCTGTTCTTCTCCCTCACCGCGTTCGGTGTCTTCTTCCCCGCCGTGGTCACCCTCGCACAGCAGCGTGGTCGGGCGGCGCCCGGCGCTACGTCGGCGTTGCTGGGTGGCGGGCAGTTCCTGTTCGGTGCGGTGGCTTCGCCGCTCGTGGGCCTTTTCGGCACACGCGGCGCGGCTCCGATGGCGGCGGTGATGACGGTGGCGCTCGCGGCGGCCACGGTCGCCGCGGCGGCGGCGCGCGACCAACGGGTGATCCGGGCTCAGGGTGAACCCTGATTTTCCCCGGATATCGGCGTTGACCTGGTGATTTCTCAGTACCGAGGTGCCAGCATGGAACATGTCGGATCGTCGGAGGGGCGGTTCACGAGACCTCGGAGGCTGGCAATGCTTTGGAAAATCATCGGTATCGTCGCGGTCGTCTGGATCGCGCTGGCCATCATCGGTGCGCTGATCAAGGGGCTGTTCCCGATCCTGGTGATCAGCGCCATCGTGTTCGGGCTGTACCTGCTCTACAAGGCGGTGGCGGGCTCGGACAAGTCCACCGTGAGCAAGTTGTAGTTTCCGGCCGCGCAGTGGCTTCAGCGCGCGTCGGGCGCTGCGGAGTCACGGTGCGGGCGGAGGTCGGCGGAACCAGGTGTGGCCGGGATGCCACCGGGTAGCGCGAGCGAAGTCGCGCGCCGACCGACCGATGGGCCGTGCGCTCCCCAGATGGGGGGAGCGCACGGCCCACTTGCGTACGCTGGCCTGACTCATCCGAAAGAGGGGTTCCGTGGAGCAAGTACCCGAGGATTGGCAGCGCGGGCTGGTGATCGTGGCGCATCCCGACGACATCGAGTACGGCGCGGCCGCCGCCGTGGCCCGGTGGACGGGACAGGGCAAGGACATTCGCTACGTCCTGGTCACCAGCGGCGAGGCCGGTATCGCCGGATTGCCGCCCGCGGAGTCGGGCCCGTTGCGCGAGGGCGAGGAGATCGCCTCCGCCGCGGCGGTCGGCGTGGGTCAGGTCGAATTCCTCGGCTACCCGGACGGCCGGGTGGAGGAAACCCTGCAGCTGCGCCGCGACCTGGCGGCAGCGATCCGCCGCCATCGACCGGAACTGGTGGTGCTGTTCAACTTCGGTGACACCTGGGCGCCCGGCTTCGCCAACAGCGCCGACCATCGGGCCGTCGGCCGGGCCGCACTGGACGCCATCGCCGACGCGGGCAACGAGTGGATCTTTCCCGACCTCACCGAGCCGCCGTGGTCGGCGCGCTGGGGCGCGGTGGCCGGCCCGAAAGCCACGCACGCCGTGGACGTCACGGCCCACGTCGACCAGGCGAAGGCTTCGCTGTCCGAGCACCGCCGCTACCTGGAAGTGCTCAGCGCCGAACCGATCGAGGAGCAGGTGCGCGCGATCGTGGAGCGCGCCACCGGCCCGATCGACGGATTTCCGGCCCCGCACGCGGTCGGCTTCGAGCTGTACTACTTCGGCGCGGGCCACTGACGCACCCGTTCTGCCTTCCCACACCCGCTCTGGCCTGCGAAATCGGGTGCGGGAAAACAGAAGTGATGCGCGAATAGGAGCTAGCCGGGCCGGGCAGCGACTCGATCGAGCACCGGACGCCAGGACGCCAGCGGCGCGACCGCGAGACCGACGACCTTCCCGGCGTCGTCCGCGCGGCGCAGGGTGAGGGCGGACTCGAAGTCCGGGTCGGCGCGGAACGCCGCGATCTCCGCGTCGTCCATCGGGCCGCCCTGCGCCACCAGGGTGCGGCGGCTGGACGGCGACAGTCCCGCGGCATGCGCCGAATCTGTCGCCGCGAGATAGCGTTTCGCGACGACGTGCAGCTCGACCAGCCGCGCCACCCGCGCGCCGAGCAGCCCGCGGATCGCTGCGGCGCCGTGGCGTCCATGGCCCGCGTCGTCGCCGGGGACGAGCTGGTGGCCGATGTCGTGCACCAGTCCGGCCACCTGGAGTTCCTCGTCGTCCGGGCACTGCATACGCAGTAGTTCCGCGCATTGCCGGTCGTGATCGAGGATGTCGACCGGATCGCCGCTGCGGTCCGGCATATCCCAGACGTCCGCGCCGTTCGCCAGCAGCACCATCAGTTCGTCCACCGTGGACACCTGCACGATCGTTCCCACCTCCGCACTCGATTGGTCTAGACCATATCGCCGGTACGGCGCGAGGTCACGTGAAGATCTGCTGTCGAGCAGGTGACCAAGTGGGGGCTGGGTGTGACCCGGCCGTTATGTGGTGTGGCAGGCTGGGCCGATGCGAGTAGCCGTAGTCGCGGGGCCCGATCCCGGGCATGCGTTTCCCGCCATCGCGTTGTGCTTGCGTTTCCTGGCCGCCGGCGACGAACCGGTGCTGTTCACGGGTCCGCGCTGGTTCGAGGCGGCCCGCGACGCCGGTATCGGCGTGCGCCGGTTGAAGGGCCTGGCCCCGCGTCCGGCCGACGACGACACCGACGCCGGCCAGCGGATCCACGAGCGCGCCGCGCACATCTCCACCGAGATCCTGCCCGACCTGAGCGCGATGCTCCCGGAGCTGGTGGTCTCCGACGTGCTCACCGCGGGCGGTGGCCTGGCCGCGGAACGGCTCGGCGTGCCCTGGGTCGAGTTGTCGCCGCACCCGCTGTATCTCCCGTCGAAAGCTTTGCCGCCCATCGGAAGTGGTCTCGCGCCCGGTACCGGTCTGCGCGGCCGGATGCGCGACGGCATGCTGCGCACGATGACCGCCCGCGACATCCGGCACGGCCTGCGGCAGCGCGAACAGGCGCGGGAAAGCGTCGGGCTGCCCGCCGCCGATCCGGGTCCGGCCGCGCGGTTGATCGCGACGTTGCCCGCGCTGGAGGTGCCACGCCCGGACTGGCCGGACAACGCGCACGTCATCGGGCCGCTGTTCTGGGAGCCCACGGCGGAAATCCTCCAACCACCAACGGGGGACGGCCCTTTGGTGATGGTCGCACCTTCGACCGCGCACACCGGGGTGACCGGCATGGTCGAGACCGTCCTGGCCGCGCTCGCCGATGCCGGTGTCCGCGTGGCGATCTCGATGCTCGATACCCCGCCCGCCGAGCTGCCCGCCTGGGCCACCGCCGGTTTGGGCCGTCAGGACGAACTGCTCACGCACGCTTCGGTGGTGGTGGGCGGCGGCGGGCACGGTTTGCTCGCGAAATCCCTCTCGGCGGCGGTTCCGCTGGTGACCGTTCCCGGCGGCGGCGACCAATGGGAACTCGCCAACCGGGCGGCTCGCCAAGGCAGTTCGCTGCTGGTGCGGCCGCTGACGGCGGAAGCGGTCCGCGCGGCAGTCCTGGAGATTCTGTCCACCGAGAGTTTCGCCGTCGCCGCGCGGGCCGCGGCCGACTCGGCGAACGAGGTGGCCGACCCGGTCGCACTGTGTCACCGAGTGCTCGACGGGGTGCGGGCCGGATAGCGCGGTGCCGCGCCGCCGCGAACGGGGGCCGTGGGACGGCCGCGTGGGCGCGGGTATCTTGGGCACAGTGCGGTTGACGGAGTTCCAGGAACTGTTGCATACCGAGTTCGGGTCGGCCAGGGGCGACGCCCTGCTGGCCGATCACGTGATCCCTGCGCTGGGGCGCACGGGAGCCGATGCCATCGAAGCGGGCGTGGACCCGCGGGACGTGTGGCGGGCCCTGTGCGCGGAGTTCGATGTGCCGCGGGGACGGTGGTGACGGTGTCCGGTCGGGTGGTGGGCCACGACGAGCCGCTCTATCGGTTCGACGAGCGGCAGCGGATGATCCCGGTGGATTCGGAGCGGCTGGCCGCGCGCCTGGCCGCGGCCGCGCCTGCCGATTTCGCGGGGTTCCGGCAGACCGGGATCGAGGCGATGCTGCTCGGCCGCTACGCCGAGGCCCTCGACCACCTGGATCGCGCGCTGGAACTCGTGGACACCGAACAGCGCCGGATCACCGTGTGGATCAATCTGGGCGACGTGTACCGCTACCAGGGCGACGCGGTCACCGCGGAGACGCTGTACGCGCGGGCCGTGGCGCATGCGCGGGCCGCCGCGCCCGACGTGCTGTCGTTCGCCGTGCAGCATCTCGGCAAGGCGCTGGCCGAACAGAATCGGCTCGACGAGGCGCACACCCTGTTGCGGGAAGCGCTCGACTTGCGGATCGCCGAAGGAGATCCGGAGGAGATCGAGTCCACCAGAGTGGCGCTGGAAACCCTGTCCGCGCTGCCGATTTCGCTGCCGCCCGCGGTCGCCGCGGTGCTCGGCGAGGCGCCGACCTGGTCCGACGAGCACGAAGGGATGAGCGGGGGCGTCTCGTTCGTCAACGGGACCTACTGGGTGAAGCGGGGCCCACGCGCGGTAGCCGAACAACAGCGGCTGAACTGGTTGGGCGAGCGCGGGATTCGACTACCTGAGATCACCGTCTACGCCGAGGACGTGCTGGTGCTCGCCGACGCGGGCGTGCCGAGCCTGGCCGTGCGTGGCGAATCCGGGACCGGCGCGGACTCGGTCGGCACGATCATGGGCACGCTGCTGCGTACCCTGCACGGCATCCCGATCGCCGAGTGCCCGTTCGACGGACGGCTCGATCTCGTCTTGGCGCAGGCCCGGCGGCAGGTGATCGAAGGTTTGGTCGACGCCGACGATTTCGACGACGACAACCAGGACTCCTCGCCCGAGCAGGTGCTCGAGCGGCTGCTCGCCGAGCGCCCGGCCGAGCCGGATCTCGTGGTGGCGCACGGCGATTTCACGCCCGCCAACGTGCTCGAAGGCGCGATCCTGCTCGATGTCGGCGCGCTCGGCGTCGCCGACCGCTATCGCGATCTCGCGCTGGCCGTGCGGGATCTGCGTGACGATTTCGGTGCGGCGGAAGTGACGGCCTTCTTCGCCGCCTACGGCCTGGCCGAGCCCGATCCCGTGCGGCTGGAGTACTACCGCCTGCTCGACGAATTGTTCTGAGGTCAGGTCTTTTTCGCGTAGTGCCGGGCCGCTTTGGTGCGGTTGCCGCAGGTCGCCATCGAGTGCCAGCGGCGGGTGCCGTTCTTCGAGGTGTCGAAGAAGAACAGCACGCAGTCGGCGTGGGCGCACTGCCGGATACGGTCCGGCGCGTCGGCGAGCAGCCGCAGCAGATTGTCGGCCGCGAGCCAGGCGGGTAGCCAGGCCGGATCGGGCACTTCGACGACCTCCGCGGGACCGGCGTCGGTGAGGGTGCGCCGGATGCGGCCGTGGTCGAGTACCTCGTTCAGCGCGTCGTGCGTGGCGTGCTGGACGACGTCGTAGATGGCGGCGCGCGCCGCCAGGGTCGCGGCCAGGGTCGCCGCGTCGGCCTGCGCCCGGTCGGTCAGCCCCGCCGAGGACAGCCAGATGGCCAGACCGGTTACGTCGGTGAGCAGGTCCTGCAGCTGTCCGTGCTTGTTCCACCGCGTGTCCAGCAGGTCGAGGGCCAGCGGTTCGCCGAGGTGGGGACGGGGATCGTGCATGACTGAGGGTATCGACCTCCTGCGGCGGGCTTGGGCATCAGTGTCATTCTAACTGTCTATATTAATTTTACTGGTTGACGCCGCGTCGCGCCCTGGTTATGTTCTAACCAGTCAAACCGATTAAGACGGTTTGGCCGGTTTGAGGAGGAACACATGACCGCAGTCGCCGCGCCCACGCTCGTCACCGGGCACATCGGGCTCAACGTCGCCGATCTGGCGCGTTCGGTCGACTTCTACCGCAGTGCACTGGGTTTCGAGCAGGTGGCCGCGAGCACCGGCGACGACCGCAAGTGGGCGTTCCTGGGTATCGACGGCAAGGTGATGGTGACCCTGTGGGAACAGAGCACCGGTGAGTTCGGCACCGAAACGCCCGGACTGCATCATCTTTCGTTCCAGGTGGACACCATGGACCAGGTGCGGGCGGTCGAGGCGGTGCTGCGCGAGCGGTCGGTGTCGTTCGCGCACGACGGCGTCGTCGCGCACAGCGAGGGCGCGAGCTCAGGCGGCATCTTCTTCACCGACCCCGACGGCATCCGGCTCGAGGTCTACGCGCCCGCCGGCGCCGAATGCGCGCCCGCGCCCGCCGGTTCCGCGCCCACCTGTGGATTCTTCTGAGCCGCAGGACCGTTGCACGCTGCGGTGGGCAGTTCCGCCTATCGCAGCACCTCTCGGACAGGAGTAATGCGATGGCCCCCTTCCACTCCGGTGAGCTGGCCGTCCAGCAGCGGATGGGCCAGGCGGAGATCGCCGGGCGGGTCGGCCGGATGATCCGCGCCGACATCCCGGCCGTCGCCGCGGCCTTCCTCGCCGAGCAGCCGATGCTGGTGATCGCCGCCGCGGACGCGGCGGGCAGACTGTGGGCGAGCGAGCTGGTCGGCCCGCCCGGCTTCATCCACGCCGTGGACGCGGGAACGATTGCCGTCGCGGCGCGGCCCGTGGTCGGAGATCCGTTGCGGGACACGTTGACCGGCACCGCACGCATCGGCATGATTGCCCTGCAACCGCAGCGGCGCAGGCGGATGCGCGTCAACGGCACGGTCGCCCCTGACGGCGCGGGCCTGCGGATCGTGACCGACCAGGTCTACTCCAATTGCCCGAAGTACATATCCCGCAGAGAGATCGAGTCCTACCAGCCGGGGGCGACGCAGTCGCCGCGCCACAGCACGGCACTCGATGCGGGACAGCGGGCGGCGATCGCGGCGGCCGACACGTTCTTCACCGCCACCGCCGACGCCGACGGAAACGCCGACGCCTCGCACCGCGGCGGCAATCCCGGCTTCCTGGAGGTGCTTTCCCCGACCCGGCTGCGCTGGCCCGACTATCGCGGCAACTCGATGTTCATGACGCTCGGCAATATCGAGGTCAATCCGCACTGTGGGCTGCTCGTCCCGAACTGGGCCACCGGCGGTGCGCTCCAGCTCACCGGCACCGCCGAATTGGTTTGGGCGCCGCCGACTTCCGCGCCCGGCGCGCAATGCTCGATCGAATTCACCATCACCGAGGTGCTCGACCACCCCACCGGCCCGCTCCGGTGGACCGCACCGGAACTGTCCCCGGCCAACCCCTGAGAAAGGAAACGTCCATGCGACCCCCACTGCCTCCCTTCGATCTCGAATCCGCCAAGGCGAAGGTGCTGGCCGCCGAGAACGCCTGGAACACCCGCGATCCGGAGCGGGTGGCCGCGGCCTACACCGCGGATTCGGTGTGGCGTAATCGCGACGAGTTCTTCACCGGCCGCGCCGCCATCGTCGAATTCCTCACCCGCAAATGGTCGGTGGAGAACGGCTACGCCCTGCGCAAAGATCTCTGGGCGTTCGAAGGCAACCGCATCGCGGTGCGCTTCCAATACGAATGGCACGACGAATCCGGCCGATGGTGGCGCAGTTACGGCAACGAACAGTGGGAGTTCACCCCGGAGGGGCTGATGTCGCGCCGGGAGGCCAGCATCAACGATGTCGCCATCGCCGAATCCGATCGCCGCATCCACGGGCCTCGTCCCGAGGGCGACACTTCGGTGCTCCCGCAACAGTGACGACGGGTGGTGCCGTCCCGGCCGGGACGGCACCACCCGTGCGAAACCGTCAGGCGGCGACCGCTTCTCGATCCGGTGCGCCGGAGGTGGCGGCGGTCCGCGCCCGATGGAAGAGGACGAAGGCGGCCGACCCGAAGACCAGGCCGACGCCCGCGGCCACCATGAACGCGGCGTCCAGGCCCGCGACGAACCGGGACAACGACAGCGGCTGCGCCGGCCCCGCGACGCCGCGGAACACCGTGCCCAGCACGGCGACTCCGAGGGCGAGGCCGAGCTGGCGCGCGGTGTTCACCGCGCCCGCCGCGGTGCCACCCTGCTGCGGCGGCACCGCGGCCATGCCCACGGAGACGAGCGCGGGCGCGTTGATGCCGACGCCGGCGCCGAGCACCACGAAGCCGGGAACCAGTGCGGTCCAGGATGATCCGGGCCCGATCAAGGTGAGCAGCCCGGTCCCCGCGCCGATCACGACCAGTCCGGCGCCGATCGTCCACTTCGGTTCGACATCGTGCAGGAAGCGGCCGAACACCGCGGCGACCAGAAAGGCAGTCGCAGCCATCGGTAACAGGGCCAGTCCCGCGTGCAACGGCGTCATCCGCAACTGCTGCTGCAGCCAGAGCGACACCAGGGGCGTGCACGCGAAGGCCGCGAAGGTCTGGCCGCTCGCACCGAGCAGCGTCGCCCCGAAGACGCGGTTGCGTAGCAGGCCCAAGGGGAACATCGGTGCGTCGCTGCGGGATTCGACGAGCGCGAACCCCCCGAGCGCCGCGACGCCCAGTACCAGCGCGAGCACGGCGAGACCGTCCGACCAGCCGTGCTCGCCGCCGCGGATCACCCCGTAGGTGAGCGCCGTCGCGGCGGTGGCGAACGCGAGTATGCCCGGTACGTCCACCGCGCGATCACCGCGGCGGGCCGAGGCCGGAAACACCGTGGCGGTCAACGCGATAGCGAGCACGGCGATCGGCAGGTTGACGAAGAAGATCCAGCGCCACGACAACAGGTCGGTCAGCACGCCGCCGAGCACCACGCCGATCCCGGCCGCGGCGCCGGTCACCGCGCCCCAGATGCTGAACGCGATACCGCGGTCGCGCCCGGTGTAGGTGGCGTGCAGCAGCGACAGCGTGGTCGCGAACATGGCCGCGCCGCCGACGCCCTGAAGTACCCGGCCCGCAATGAGATTCGTCGCGGTACCGGCGACACCGCAGCCGAGGGAGGCCACGGCGAACAAGACGAGACCGGCGAGGTAGGCGCGTTTCGCGCCGACCCGGTCGGCGAGCGAGCCGAGCACGAGCAGCAGCGCGGCCAGCGCCAGCGCGTACCCGTCCACCACCCACTGCAGGCTGGACAGCCCGGCGCGCAGATCGACGGCGATGTCGGGCAGTGCGACGTTCACGATCGTGACGTCGATGAGCAACATGAACGTGCCGAGACACGCGGCGAACAGGGGGAGCCATTTCCTCACGGGAGCCTCCATGGCGGAATCGAACGATATCGTCGCCAAGCGTGCGACAATCGAACGCATCCACCTAGCCAGGCGGGGCCTTGCGTTAGATTCCTCCCATGCAGTCCGATGGGTCCGTGGAATCCTCCGCGCTCGACGTGCTCGACAAGCAGATCGTGCACGCGCTGGTGTGCGACGCCAGAATTCCGTTCGCCAAGCTCGGCGCCCTCCTCGACGTCTCCGAGCAGACGGTCGCACGCCGCTATCGCGCGCTGCGCCAGCGTGGGATCCTGCACGTCTCGGGGCAGGTGAACGCGGTGCCGCTCGGGCACGCGCGCTGGGTGCTGCGGATCCGCTCGACGCCCGACAAAGCGCTGCGACTGGCCGAATCCCTGGCCAGATTCCCGGATCTGAGCTGGGTGACGCTGCTGTCCACCGGCTCCGAGGTGACGTGTGTGAGCCGGCCGCGCTCGATCGAACGGCGCGACGCGCTGCTGCTGCACACGCTGCCGAAGGCGAGCCAGGTGCTGGGGGTGACCGCGCACGAGGTGATGCACCGGTTCCCGGCCGACGAGGAATGGCCGCGCTTCGGTCACCTGTTCACCGAGCAGCAGCTGTGCGCGCTGGGGCAGCGGTCGGGTTGCGCGTCGGGTTCGGCGCGTTCGGTGGGCGAGGAGTTCGGGCCGGACCTGCCGGTGGACCTGTCCGCCGAGGACGAGGCCATGCTCGCGTTGCTCGGCCGGGACGGACGCGCGCCCTACGCCCAGATCGCGGCCGAAACCGGTTGGACCGCACCACGAGTCGCGCGCCGGATGGCCGAGCTGGAACGGGCGGGCGTGCTGTACTTCGATCTCGACTTCGCGGTGGAACGGATGGGGTTCACCGTGCGCGGCGGCCTGTGGCTGCGGGTGCGCCCGGCCGAGCTGGACGCGGTGGGGCGGGCGATGGCGACGCACCCGGAGATCGTTTTCGTGGCCGCGACCACCGGGCCGACCAACCTGTTCGCCTCCGTCCTGTGCCGCGACACGCCCCATCTCTACCGCTACATCACCGAGCGGCTCGGCGCGCTGGACGGCATCACCGACCTGGAGGTCACGCCCTCGCTGCGGGTCCTGAAACAGGCGCAGACGCTGCTCGACAGCCAGCGGGTCGCGCCGGGGCGGTGATCGCGCCGCGTTTGCCGAGGACACAGAACTCGGATCGCGTGTTGCCGGGCGCGTCGCTTGACTCGAACATCTGTTCGTCTAACCTTGGCGCCAGAACTTGTCGGTGCCGCCCTCTAATGTTGGCGCCAACCACAGCAGAGACTTACCCGTCGAAAAGGGGATCAGGACATGGCACCACAGGCGTACGACCGCGACAAGGCTCTCGAACTCGCACTGGCTCAGGTCGAGAAGAGCTTCGGCAAGGGTGCGGTCATGCGCCTCGGCGAAGAAGTACGTCAGCCGCTCGCGGTGATCCCCACCGGTTCCATCTCGCTGGATGTCGCGCTCGGCATCGGCGGCCTGCCGCGCGGCCGCATCATCGAGGTCTACGGCCCGGAATCCTCGGGTAAGACCACGGTGGCGCTGCACGCGGTGGCCAACGCGCAGGCGCAGGGCGGCATCGCGGCCTTCATCGACGCCGAGCACGCGCTCGACCCGGAATACGCAAAGAAGCTGGGTGTCGACACCGACGCGCTGCTCGTCTCGCAGCCGGACACCGGTGAGCAGGCGCTGGAGATCGCCGACATGCTGGTGCGGTCCGGCGCCATCGACATCATCGTCATCGACTCGGTGGCCGCGCTGGTGCCGCGCGCCGAGATCGAGGGCGAGATGGGTGACAGCCACGTCGGCCTGCAGGCCCGCCTGATGAGCCAGGCGCTGCGCAAGATGACCGGTGCGCTCAGCAACTCCAACACCACCGCGATCTTCATCAACCAGCTGCGCGAGAAGATCGGCGTCATGTTCGGCTCGCCCGAAACCACCACGGGTGGTAAGGCGTTGAAGTTCTACGCCTCGGTCCGCCTCGACGTGCGCCGCATCGAGACGCTCAAGGACGGCACCGACGCGGTCGGCAACCGTACCCGCGTCAAGGTCGTGAAGAACAAGGTCAGCCCGCCGTTCAAGCAGGCCGAGTTCGATATCCTCTATGGCCACGGCATCTCCAAGGAGGGCTCGCTCATCGACATGGGCGTCGAGCACGGCTTCGTGCGCAAGTCCGGCTCCTGGTACACCTACGAGGGCGACCAGCTCGGCCAGGGCAAGGAGAACGCCCGGAAGTTCCTGCTGGAGAACACCGATGTGCGGGACGAGATCGAGAAGAAGATCAAGGAGAAGCTCGGCATCGGCGCCGATGTGAGCGCCCCGGCCGCCGAGGTTCCCGCCGATTTCTGATCCGATGAACGGCCGGCGCTCGCCCCAACCGCGCCGGACTGCGCCCGATGAGTCGCGGTCCGAACCGGTGCAGGAGATGCGGCGCCGGCTCCAAGAACTCCTGTCTGCCTCTGGTGCCGCCACCGATCCGGTTGGATCTCGGCTCGGCGGACAGGAACCCGGACGAGTCCCGTCGGCCGAAGGTGGTTCGGCCGAACAGGACACCATGGGAACTCGGTCGAGCGCGCCCGATCCGCAGCGGGCGCGTTCGACCGGGTCCCGCGCGGACTCGTCCCGTCGCGGACGCCGGAAGGCGTTCCCGCACACAGATTCCCACTCGGCTGATATCGAACGTAGTGAAAGCCGATGGGCGGATCCGGTGGCGGCCGGATCCGAGCGGGGTGCGCGCTCCACGGAGCAGACTCCGCCAGGCGGGACGGTCGAGCAGGCCAAAGAGGCGTGTCTGCGCCTGCTCGCCGTCCGCGCCCGCAGCCGTGCCGAACTCGCTCAGCGTCTGGCAGCCAAGGGCTACACCGCCGACGTCACCGATCGCGCACTGGACCGGCTCACCGAGGTCGGCCTCATCGACGACGCCGCCTTCGCCGAACAGTGGGTCCATTCCCGGCACACCTTCTCCGGCAAGGGTAAACAGGCACTCGCCCAAGAACTTCGCCGCAAAGGCGTCGACCAGGCCGACGCGGCTCCCGCCCTGGACGCCATCACCGACGACGACGAAGAATCCCGCGCCCGCGACCTGGTCCGCCGCAAACTCCGCACCCTCCCCACCACCCTCGACCGGGAAAAAGCCCTGCGCCGCCTCGTCGGCATGCTCGCCCGCCGCGGCTACAACCAATCCACCGCCTTCGCCGTAGTCAAATCCGAACTCGCCGAAGCCTCCTTCGACACCACCGACCTCGACACGCGTTTCGACGCCTGACTCGGAATCGGGTCGCGGTGGTCCGCACCTTCGCTTGCAGACTTCGCTACTACGAGGAACAGCAGCTGATCACGCCCGGGCGTTCCTTCAACGGCTACCGTGAGTACGAGGAAGGTCATGTCGACCGGGTCCTGCAGATCAAGGGACTGCTAGACGCTGGGCTGCCCACCCGGATCATCGGTCAGATCCTGCCCTGCCTGGACAAACCCCGCAGCATCTACTTCGACCATCCGACTCCTGAAATGCTCGCCGTCCTGGAACGCGAGCACAAAAACCTGACCCAGCGCATCAATTGCCTTACCCGCAATCGGGACTCGATCGCCGAGTACCTGCACACGGTGCGCGGAGTAGTCGCCGACCCCTCGTGAGAGCGTCGGCTTCCCCACCTCGACCAGGTTGCTACCGCAACAGTTCGCATGCGAAGTGCGCTACGGCCACGCTCTCTCTGACCGGCCACTGTGTTGAGGATTTCACGGCAGCAATGTCAACGCCGCCGTGTGCCGTGGCCGTACGACGCTGAAATGTCGTTTGTCCAGAGTGGCGACCTCGGTGATGCCGAGACGTTCGGCGACAGCGATCACCGTCGCGTCACACGTTCCCAGCGGGAAGTCTGCATACTGCTCGACTAATTCTGCTGCCCGCTGATAGTCCTCGCTCTCCGGTGCGATCGGAGCGAAAACCCCTGAAGCCAAGGATCGGAGAAACCCGGCCTCGGTTTTAGCACCGGCCAGGCGACCCAGGAGGTAGCCGACTTCACCGAGGATCGGTGTCGGGATGAGGATAGGTCGGTTGGCGAGGAAGAGTGACGTGAACAGTTCAGTACAGGCGTGATAGTCGGGATCACTTCTGAAAGCAGCCGCGACGAGTGGCCCGGTATCGCAAACGATCATGCGGACTGGCCGAAGCCGTCACCCAGCAGTTCCTCGCTTCTGGCGCCGTACGCGGTGCCGTCACCTTCGGCGCTGCCGAACCAGTCCGGCGGCCACGTGGGGGACGGCACAGCATAGAGATGTTTACGCACATCGGCGAGAACCTCCGGCACCTGTTCATCCGGGATCTCACGGACCAGGCGCAGCAGCTCGTCACGTTCGGCGCTCACGCGTTCACAATAGCGCACGGGCAGGGTGTGATGATTGCCCCACGCGGCATGAACCACCTGGTTATCGGCAGAATTCGGTGCGAGGAACAGGTGGTGGCCCTGTCACTCATGGCTGTTCAGGGGTGGCGGAAAATCGTGGGCGGGGGTGAGGGTGGGGTGGGTACGGTCGGGGGATGAGGCGTTATGGGGTGTTGCCGCGTGGGGGTGCGTCGGCGGCGGCGTTGCGGGAGGTGGAGGAGAGTATTGATCGGGTGTGGGGGGAGTTGTTGGGGGAGCAGGGGGTGCGGGCGGGGAGCGGGGAGGAGGTGGAGTTGGCTCGGCTGGTGGTGGACGATCCGGGGGCGTTCGAGTGGCGGGTGGTGGATGCGGCGCTGGACCTGCTCGACTGCGCGGAATGCGGGGAGATGCTGGGGTCGGGGCCGAGTGGCTGTGCGCGTTGCGCATTGATGGATGGGTTCCGGTTTTCGGCGCGGGAGATCGATCGGCCCGGCGTGCCGCCGCGGAACGAGCATGCGGTGCGGGTGGCGTCGGTGGTGGCGCGCAATCGGCACCGCTACAGTGCTCGCGCCCGCTGCGGCTACGAATTGTGCCTGCCGTGGGTGTGGTCCGGTGGTCTGCCGACCACGCCGGAAGCGCAAGCGTTGAAGGCGAAGATCAATCGGTTGAGCGACGAACAGCTCGAATCGGTGACCTCGATCGAAGATGTCTTGACCTGCACGGCTTGATATCCACCCGGCTGCCCAATTTCGTCCGAACAACGTGTAGCTGAACTGATCCGGGCCAATGGCAGCGGCCACTCACGACGGCTCGCGGTCCAGGCGTGCACGCAGTGCGCGGACCTCGCTCACCAGCGCGGGCAGGTAGGTTCGCGCCGCGAGACCCTGGTTCGTCCGGCACGCCAGCGCACTGCAAGAACGACGCCAGTGCCCGTGTCGATACTCGTCGCATGAACAACCCAACCGACAGTGCTCAGGACGTGCTGAAGTCTAAGGTCGCGCTCGTCACCGGCGTCGGCCGCGCGCAGGGTCTCGGCATCGCCGTTGCTCGCGAACTCGCTGTCCGGGGTCACCAGGTCATCGTCACCGGCCGTGATCTGAGCCGGACCGAACCGCTCGCCGAACTGCTTACCGCGGAGGGGCTTTCGGTGTGTGCCACGCAACTCGATGTGACCGACCCGGTCGGTATCGCGAAAAGTGTCGAGTTCGTCCGCGACAAGTTCGGCACCCTCGATGTGCTGATCAACAATGCCGCGGGCGGGTTCGATATCGACCAGTTGTTGTTGACGGCCGATATGGCGCGGGCTCGAGACGCGTTAGAGGTGAACTTCTTCGGTCCTTGGCACACCTGCGCTGCTTTCGCGCCCTTGCTGTGTGAGTCCGGCCATGGTCGCATCGTCAACGTATCGAGCGCGGCGGGATCGTTCGCGGACGGACTGTCCGATCCCTGGATCGGTGGTTTGTTGCCGGGCTACTCGCTGTCGAAGAGCGCGCTCAACGCACTGACCGTCAAGCTCGCCAGTGCTTTCGCACGTACCGGTGTGCTGGTCAATGCCGTGTGCCCCGGCGAGACGGCCACCCACCCCGAGACCGGCGACGAAGACAACGCTCGCAGCCCCCAGGAAAGCGCGAAAGGTGTTGTCTGGGCCGCAACCCTCGGACCGGACGGACCGACCGGCGGCTTCTTCCGCGACGGCGTCGCGCTGCCCTGGTAGCCGCCCACCGAAGACGCGAAATCTGCACCCGTTCTATGGTTTCGCCCCGCTCAGTACCTGCAGAGAGGCGCGAAGTCCGAGAACCGGTGCGGGTCCGGGGAACTGGTGAGGTCCTGACAACGTGCGGAACTGCCACAGCGCTGCGCCCGAGGCGGCTTACCGATCGCCATGACGACGAGGCCGATCGCGACCGCGGCGAGACCGCGACGATGGTCGCGATGCCGGTGATCGGACCGGTTCCGGGTGCTCTACTCAGGGGCCGAACCGGTGCGGGCTGCGGGAACTCGCCGCGGGCTGCGGGAGCTGTTGCGAGCCATAGGAGCTGGTGCGGACCGGGAGGACTGGCGCTGCCCCGCCCAGCATCACAACCCGCGGACCGCGGTGAACACGGCCGCCGAGCTGTCCTGCCGGAAGTAGATGTCGCCGGGAACCGGCGGGAGCACCGTCAGCTGGGATTCGGGAAGGTAGGTGTAGTCGACGACGTCGAGCGCGAGGGCACCCGCGGGAACGGTGAGTTCGATTTCGATCCCTTCGCGCGGCGGTGCGTTGAAGTGAATACCTTTCGCAGGCGGCTCGGTCACCTCGCGGCCCGCGACGCGCAGGGACCGTGGGGCGGTCTCGTAGCGCAGATCGATGATCGTGGCGTCGCGCTGCGACCGGATCCGCAGCTTAACGGTTCGTTGATCGGAAGCCGTGGTGTCGGAAAGGATTTCGGCGACCGGTGGCAACAGTGCCGCAACAGGCGCCGGGCCACTGGCGCCGATATTCGGCCAGAGTTGGGTGAACCGGGGGCCGGGCGTCGCCGCGCCGACCAGCTCGCGCGTCCAACGGTCGGGTGATTCCCTGGAAATCCATTGCGCCTCGTTGCGATCGGCGTCGAAGGCGTAAACGAGCTGCGAGGTCAGCGGATGCCGCTCATCGAAACGATCGACCATCAATCCGGTGGCCGCGAGCGCGACGGCGAGCAGTAGCGCTACCCCGGGAATGGCCCAACCACGCTGTGCGGGCCAGGTTTTCGTGAGCGTGAGCAGCAGCAGACCGCCGACGAGTGCGACCGCCGGTGCCACCAGGAACGGCGCGGTGGTGATGCCGGTCTGCAGTGCGGGCCAGGTCGCGCTGCCGAGGAAGATCGCCGCCGGAATCAGGAACACGGTGAGCACGGGGAGTCGCCACCGCTCGGGCACCGCGAACGTGATCCCCACACCGACCGCGGCCGCGAAAGCGGGCACCACCAGTAGATGGCCGGTGGTGGGGGCGAGGACGGTGAGCACACCGCCCAACAGGGCAAGGCAGCTCAGCAATCCGGCCGCCGTGGCGTCGGCGCCGAACAGTCGCCGGGCGAGCGCGAACCAGGCGAACAGCACCGCGGCCGAGACGGCAAGGATTGCGACATAAAAGAATTCGGGTCGATACGGGTCGACGAACAGCGGGCGATACTCCGGCCGGATGACCTTCAGCAGCTCCCACATCCCGTACACCGCACCGGTGGCAATCGGCGCGGTGAGCAAGGCCGTCGCACCGGAACCGAGCACGCGGCGCAGGCTGGTCTCGCCCGCGCGCAGGTACTGCCACACCACCAGTGCCACCACCACGATGGTCGCGACGGCGAGGACGAACATCACCCAGATCGGCAGGACGATCAGCACCCCGAACGGCAGTTGAAAGTAGGAGCGATCGACGTCATCGGCCGCGGTGAGATCGTCGTCGCCGAGTTCGCGGACCAGGGCCAGGCTGTTGTCGCCCATCTGCTGCACCGTCGCCGGATCGACATGGGCGGGATCGTCGAATCGGTTGTGGTAGTAAGCACTTCGCCCGGCGTAGGCCCAGTCGAGCACCCGCAGCCCGCCCGGCTCGAAGGACGCGTAGTCGGTGTTGCTGCTCGTCTGCGCGCCGGCCAGGGTGGTGGTCAGCGAGTCGGTGTTGGGGTGCGGGGCGGCGTTCGCGACGGCCCGCACCAGCGCACCGTCGGGATGGGTGACCCGCCACATCAGGACCGGACCGCCGGCGCCGCGCGCCTCGTGGTTGACGACCACGCCGGTTTTCCTGCCGTCCATGCCCGCGGCGACGAAGGCTTCCGCGCCGAGCAGTCCCGGTTCCTCGCCGTCGGTGAGCAGCACGACCACGTCGTTGCGCACCGTGGTGCCCGCGGCGCGCAGGGCGCGAACGGTCTCCAGGATCGCCGCGACGCCTACGCCGTCGTCGTTCGCGCCGGGCCCGGACGCGACCGAATCATAGTGCGCGGTAAGGAAAACCGTGCCCGTCGAGTTCGTGCCGGGCAGCCGGGCGATGATGTTCGCGACCCGGCCCATGCCCAGCACGTCGCGCACGACGCCGGCGGGGTAGCGGCCGACGCCCTCCTGGATCTCGGTGTCCAATCCGAGCGTGCGCAGCTCGCCGGCGAGATGGTCGCGGACCCGGTCGTGCTCGGGTGTGCCGACCGGATGCGGCCGCTGCGCGATCTCCTCGACGATCCGCATCGCCCGTGCGGCACTGAACGCCTCGGCCGGCGCGGACTCGGGGCGATGCCCGTGTGGCTGTTGCTCCCACGCGGTCGCGCCGGCGACCAGGAGCAGCACGATAAACGCCAGTAAACCGGAGACCCGCGGTCCTATGTGCACACGTCTGATCGTATCGACGGTGTCGATCGCACGGCGTCACCCGAAATGACGACCCGCCGCAGGCCCACCCGGGTCGTGCCCGGAAAACGACGAATGCGCTGGAACGGTAATCCGTTCCAGCGCATTCGACTTGTCGAATTACTTCTTACCGGCGAGGTCCACTCCGGGTGCCGCGTCGGTGAGAATCGAGTCGGCCGCGACGACGCCGCCGCCACCCTTGGCCTTTTTACGGGCCCGCAACCGCTGCTCCAGCTTCGTCGCCACGAAGGTCAACGCGCTGTTCAGCACGATCATCACGATCGCGATGATGATCAGCGAGGGGATCGTGTTCTGTTCGGCCGCACCGAGCTGCTGCCCGGAGCGCACGATCTCGGTGTAGGTGATCTGGTAGCCGAGCGCCGAGTCCTTCAGCGCGACAACCATTTGCGAGACCAGCGCGGGCAGCATCGCGGTGATCGCCTGCGGCAGCAGGATCAGCCGCATCAGCTGGTTCTTGCGCATGCCGAGCGCCACGGCGGCCTCGGTCTGCCCGCGCGGCAGCGACTTGATGCCCGCGCGGACGATCTCGGCGATGACCGAGCCGTTGTAGACGGTCAGCGCGATCACCACGGCCGCCAGCGCCAGATCGTCGACCTTGAACACCTTGTTCTTGGAGAACAGGGCGAACAGGAAGATCATCAGGATCAGCACCGGGATGGCCCGGGAGACCTCCACGACCGCGCCGGCGATCCAGCGCACCCAGCGGTGATCCGACATCCGCAGGATGCCGAAGACCATGCCGATGATCAGCGCGAAGACGATCGACAGCAAGGCCGCGACGATCGTGCCCTGCAAACCCGGCAGCAGGTAGGTCGTCCAGACGTCCGCCTCGAGGAACGGCTTCCACTTCTCGGCGGTGAACTGTCCCTTGTCGGCGAAGCCGCTGTAGAGCACCCACAGGAACGCCGCTACGGCGGCGATGACCACGACCGAGTAGATGTAGTGCCGGATACGTCCGCGGGGGCCCGGTGCGTCGAACAGCACCGAAGACGCAGCGCTCATCGAGCCACCTCGTATCGTTTGGCCAGCCAGCCGAAGAACAGGCCGGTGGGCAGGGTCAGGATGACGAAACCGAGCGCGAAGATGGCGCCGACGGCGACCACCGCGGCCTCGTTCTCGTTGATGTTCGCCATCAGGGTCGCGGCCTCGACCACGCCGATCGCCGAGGCGATCGTGGTGTTCTTGGTCAGCGCGATGAGCACGCTGCCCAGCGGCGCGATGACCGACCGGAAAGCCTGCGGCAGCACGATGAGCCGCAGATTCTGGGTGAAGGTCAGGCCGAGCGAACGACCGGCCTCGGACTGGCCCATGGCCACGGTGTTGATGCCCGAGCGCAGCGATTCACACACGAATGCGCCGGTGTAGATGCTGAGTCCGAGCACGGCGAAGCGGAAGTTGTTCTCGGCGACCGAATTCGGTCCTTCGCCTGCGAGCTTCCAGCCCATCGTGGTGTACAGGCCGAGCGACATGAACACGATGATCAGCGTGAGTGGGGTGTTACGGAAAATGGTGACGTAGGCTGTGCCGACCGCGCGAGCGATGGGCACCGGGGACACGCGCAACGCGGCGACGAATGTGCCCAGGATCAGCGCGCCGACCGCCGACGCGACGGTCAGTTTGATGGTCACCCAGAAGGCGTCGAGGATTTGGTCGTCATACCTCGAGATCAGGTCGAACACGGCGTACGCGTCCCTCCGATCGGGTCTCGATGTGCAAGGGAAATGCGGCGGGTGGCCCGGACCGGTAGGACCGGGCCACCCGTGCAGGAGGAAATGCTCAGTACCGGTTGACCTTCGGCGGCTCCGGCGCCTGGTAGCCGGACTTGCCGACGGTGGCGTCGAACGCCTTCTTCCAGGAGCCGTCGGCGAACATCGCCTCGATCGCGTCGTTCACCTTGTCGCGGAACTCCTTGTCGCCCTTCTTCAGGCCGATGCCGTAGTTCTCCGTGGTGAACGGCTTGCCGACGACCTTGAACGCGCCGGTGCTCTGCGCGGCGTAGCCGGCCAGGATGATGTCGTCGGTGGTCACCGCGTCCCACGAACCGGCGCGCAGGCCCTCGAGGCACAGCGAGTAGGTGTCGTTGGTCTGCAGCTGGGTGTCCTTGAAGTTCTTCTCGATGTTCTGGGCCGGGGTGGAGCCCTTCACCGAGCAGACCTTCTTGCCCTTGAGGCTTTCCGGGCTGGAGATGTCGTTGTTGTCGGCACGCACCAGGAACGACTGTCCGGCAACGTAGTACGGGCCGGCGAAGTCGATCTTCTGCTTGCGGGCGTCGGTGATCGAATAGGTGCCGACGATGTAATCGACCTGGCCGTTCTCGATCAGCGTCTCGCGCTGGCCGGACGGGGCTTCCTTCCAGGTGATGCCGTCGGGCTTCACGCCGAGCTTGTCCGCCACGTACTTGGCGACCTCGACGTCGAATCCGCTGTAGGACCCGTCCTTGTCCCGCAGACCGAGGCCCGGCTGGTCGAACTTGATGCCGATCGTGATCTTGCCGCCCTTGGCGTTGTCCAGGGCCGACTTGGTCTCGCCGCCGCCACACGCGGTGGCGGTCATGGCGGTGAGCGTCAGAGCGATCGCTCCGACACCGAGTCGCAGGGCACGGTTGAACCTCATCGAATTTCCTTACTTCTCTGGTGGGTTGTTGGTCTGTGGTGAGCTCGTCGCCGTGTGGCTCAGTGGCTCAGGATCTTGCCGAGGAAGTCCTTGGCACGGTCGGACTTGGGTGCGGTGAAGAAGACCTCCGGCTCGGCGTCCTCGACGACCTGACCGTCGGCCATGAACAGAACCCGGTTGCCCGCACGCCGGGCGAAGCCCATTTCGTGCGTGACGACCAGCATGGTCATCCCTTCCTTGGCGAGCGACACCATCACGTCGAGCACCTCCTGGACCATTTCCGGGTCCAGGGCCGAGGTGGGCTCGTCGAACAACATCACCTTCGGATTCATCGCCAGCGCCCTGGCGATGGCGACCCGCTGCTGCTGACCACCGGACAGCTGGGCGGGGTACTTGTCGGCCTGGTTCGCGATGCCGACGCGGTTGAGCAGTTCCATGGCGTGCTTGCGCGCGTCATCCTTCTTGATCTTGCGAACCTTGAGCGGCGCGAGCATGACGTTCTCGACGATCGTCTTGTGCGCGAACAGGTTGAAGGACTGGAACACCATGCCGACGTCGGCCCGCAGCGCGGCCAGTCCGCGGCCCTCGGCGGGCAGCGGGACGCCGTCGATGGCGATATCGCCGGAGTCGATGGGTTCCAGGCGGTTGATGGTGCGGCAGAGCGTCGACTTCCCGGAGCCCGAGGGCCCGAGAACGATGACGACCTGTCCCTTGGGGACTTCGAGGTTGATATCGCGCAGTACATGCAGTTCGCCGAAATGCTTCTGCACATTGCGCATCGAGATCATCGGCGCGCTGTTGGCGGCGCTGGCGTCCCCTGTAGAAGCGTCCCCCGTTGTATCGGGCGCGGCGGCGTCGTCGGTCATGGTCCAAGACCTTAAGGGCAAATCGGGGATTTGCCAGAGTTTCCGTGCCACCCTTTTTTGCCGCGCCGAGATGACACGTCACGTTAACCTGGCCGACTGGTTCGTCCCAAAGATCGTATTTCGCACCGACCCGCGCCGCCGTCGACGCGACAGCGTGCCTGATCAGAGGCCACTTTGGTTCCCGACCCGAGGGCCGTACTGAAGCGGGCCGACGTCCAACGTGCCGTCATTTAGTGGCGCGTTCGTCGTCCGCATGCCCCTAAAATTGGGGTTGGCCCTGCCCGTACCCTGGACGGGTGGATTCGATCGGACAGGCAGTGTTGACTCCCACCCTCGACCCCGCCGAGGGCGCCCGCAGCTATGAGGTCCGCACCTTCGGCTGCCAGATGAACGTGCACGACTCCGAACGCTTGTCCGGGTTGCTCGAGGACGCGGGGTACGTGAAGGCCGCGCCGGGCGCGACGGCCGACCTCGTCGTGCTCAACACCTGCGCGGTGCGCGAGAACGCCGACAACAAGCTCTACGGCACCCTCGGGCACCTGGCGTCGATCAAAGCCGACCAGCCGGGCATGCAGATCGCCGTCGGCGGCTGCCTGGCGCAGAAGGACCGCGGCACCGTGGTGCGCAAGGCGCCCTGGGTGGACGTGGTGTTCGGCACGCACAACATCGGTTCGCTGCCGGTGCTGCTGGAACGGGCGCGGCACAACGCCGAGGCGCAGGTCGAGATCCTCGAGGCGCTCGAGGCTTTTCCGTCGAGCCTGCCCGCCAAGCGCGAGTCCGCCTACGCCGGTTGGGTGTCGATCTCGGTGGGCTGCAACAACACCTGCACCTTCTGCATCGTTCCGTCGCTGCGCGGCAAAGAGGTCGACCGTCGTCCCGGTGACGTGCTCGCCGAGGTGCAGGCCCTGGTGGACCAAGGCGTGCTCGAGGTGACGCTGCTCGGGCAGAACGTCAACGCCTACGGCGCCTCGTTCGCCGACCCCGACGAAGCGCGGGATCGCGGCGCCTTCGCCAAGCTGCTGCGCGCGTGCGGCAGCATCGACGGGCTGGAGCGGGTGCGCTTCACCTCGCCGCACCCGGCCGAATTCACCGACGACGTGATCGAGGCGATGGCCGAGACCCCGAACATCTGCCCGCAGTTGCACATGCCGCTGCAGTCCGGCTCGGACAAGGTGCTCAAGGCGATGCGGCGCTCCTACCGCAAGGCGCGCTACCTCGGCATCATCGAGAAGGTGCGGGCCGCGATGCCGCACGCCGCGATCACCACCGACATCATCGTCGGGTTCCCCGGCGAGACCGAAGAGGACTTCCAGGAGACCCTGGACGTGGTCCGCCAAGCGCGTTTCACCAGCGCCTTCACCTTCCAGTACTCGAAGCGGCCGGGCACCCCCGCCGCCGACATGCCCGACCAGCTGCCGAAAGCCGTTGTGCAGGAACGCTATGAGCGGCTGATCGCGCTGCAGGAAGAGGTGTCGCTCGACGCGAACCGCGCGCTCGTCGGCACCGAGGTCGAGCTGTTGGTCGCCGAGGGCGCGGGCAAGAAGAACGCGGCCACCGCGCGGATGAGCGGTCGCGCCCGCGACGGCCGGCTCGTGCACTTCCGGCCGGGCGGCACCCCCGAGGCGATCCGGCCCGGCGACCTCATCACCGTCGACATCACGGAGGCCGCACCGCACCATCTGATCGCCGACGCCCCGATCAAGTCGCACCGTCGCACCGCGGCAGGCGACGCCCACGAACGCGGCATCACCCCCAAGACCGCCCCCATCGGTGTAGGCCTCGGCCTGCCCCGTATCGGCGCCCCCGCCGTCGAGCCCGCGGCCACCGTCGGCTGCGCCACCGGCTGCGGGACGTAAGTTCGGGCGCTTCCCGCACCCCTTCTGTGCCGAAACGCGGCGTGTTGCGCGGCAAGTCGGGGTGCGCGGCGTCAGAAGGGGTGCGGGACGCCGGGGTGCTGGCGCGGGCGGAGCAAGTGGCGCACCATGGCTTCGGCGAGTGCGGGCGTCTGGTGCCGGGGCGTGCTGTACCGAGCCGGCTCGTCCGTGACGTGCGTTGTCGCGGGCGCTGGGACGAGGTGCGTGCGGGACAACGGGAATGGAGTTCGGTCATGACGGAGGCAGGCGGAAGCGCGGGCGACGACTCGGCTCGAGGCGGTGGACGGTCCGAAACGCCGGAACCTACTACCGGCAGTAGTGGGTCGGGTGCGGCGCCTGGATCCGATGCTGGCACAGTGGACGCGGGCGGCCGGTCCGGCGGAGTCGAGCATGGACACGGTGCAGCTGCCACCGGATCCGGCGCGGCGAAGGCCGACCGCAATGCGGCGAAGAACGAACCCACAACAGCGACAGGCCAACCCAGCGCAGCAGGTCGGCCCAGCGCAGCAGATCGACCCAGTACAGCAAACGAAAACAGCGCAGCAACAGACCAACCCAGCGCAGCGACAGACCAACCCAGCGCAGCGACAGACCAACCCAGCGCAGCGACAGAGGAACCCGGTGCGGCGGCGGTGCAATCCGGCGCGGCGAACCACGAAGCCGAACGAAACGAGGGACCCGTGAACTCGGTCGAGACCAATAATTTCGAGCAGTTCCGTGACGACCTGGATGCGGTGGAACGCCGCATCGCGGGGGAGATCGACCCGGGCGTCCGCGCCATGGTGGTCGCGGGCGCGGTGTTCGTCCTGCTGTTCTCGCTGGTGCTGCCGCACGCGGGCGGTGCGCGCGGCTTCGACGTGCTGCTCGGCACCGAGATCGCCCGCACCGAGCACATCGGCCTGCCGTCGCGGATCTTCGTGTGGTTCGCGGTGATCTTCGCGGTGGGTTTCTCGACGCTCGCCCTGATGACCCGCCGCTGGATCCTCGCCTGGATCGCCGTCGCGGGCACCGCCATCACCAGCGTGTTCGGCGTCTTCTCGATCTGGCACCGGCAGACCCCGGGCATCGGCAACTACCACGGCGCGGGCCCCGGCATCGGCCTCATCCTCGGCGTCATCGCCGCGATCGTGTTGACCTTCCACTGGATTCGCGTCGTCTGGAGCCGCACCGCACTGCAGCTGGCCGCCGAAGAGCAGCGCCGCAACGCCACCGCCGCCCAAGAGGAACAGGACCGCCGCCGTCTCACCGGCGAATAGCCCTCCGCCGAACGCCTAGCGCTCAGCGGTTGGTGACGCTCAGCGGTTGGTGACGGCGCCTTCCGCGGCCTCGGCCCACTCTCGCCACTGCTTGGCCTGCTCGAGCGCCTTCTCCGCGTCGCGCGCCTTACCGGCGGCTTGGGCTTTGGCGGCCTGTTCCTCGAATTGCGCTACGCGCTCGCGGAATTGGGCGGCGCGCGCCATGGCTTCGGGGTCGGTGCGCCGCCATTGCGCGTCGGCGGCGTCGCGGACCCGCTTCTCGATGGCGCGCAGCTTGCCTTCGAGTTCCTGCATGCGTTCGCGCGGCACCTTGCCCAGGGCGTCCCACTTGTCCTGTAGTTCGCGCAGGCCGGCGCGGGCCGCCTCGAGGCCGTTGGCCGGGTCGATGTGCTCGTAGGCGGCGAGCAGCTCTTCCTTGGCGGTCGCGTTCTGCTCGAATTCCGCGTCACGTTCGGTGACCGCGGCGTTGCGCGCGGCGAAGAACACGTCCTGTGCGCTCTTGAAACGCCGCCACAGCGCCTCGTCGGCCTCGCGAGGCGCACGGCCCGCCGCTTTCCATTCGGCGAGCAGATCGCGGAAGATGCCCGCGGTGCCGACCCAGTCGGTGGAGCCGGACAGCTCCTCGGCGCGCACGCACAGCTCTTCTTTGCGGGTCTTGGCCGCGGCGCGTTCCCGATCGAGTTCGGCGAAGTGCGCGCCCCGTCGGCGGTTGAACGCCTCACGGGCCTTCGAGTACCGCTTCCAGAGCGCGTCGTCGACCTTGCGGTCCACGCCGCGGATCGACTTCCATTCGTCGAGGATCTCGCGTAACCGGTCGCCGGCGGCCTTCCACTGGGTGGATTCGGCGGCGATCTTCTCGGCCTCGGCGCAGAGCGCTTCCTTGCGCTCGGTGTGCTCGTGGCGGGCCCGGTCTTTCTCCTCCTTGGCGTGCGCGGCCGCTTCTTCGGAGTGTTCGGCGATGGCGTCGAGCCGTTTCGCGAGTCCGTCGATATCGCCGATCACCGCCGCGGTGGGCAGCGATTCGGCGATGGCGAGCGCCGCGGCTTTGGTCTTGCGCGCGTCCGCGCCCGCGGCCAAGCGGGCTTCGAGCAGCGCGACCTCGGTGGCCAGGTCGTCGAACCGGCGGCCGAAGTGGGCGAGCCCCTCGGCCGCGTCACCGGCCTGCCAGGAGCCGACCTGGCGCTCGCCGTCGGCGGTCTTCACCCAGGCGGTGCCGTCGTCGTCGACGCGGCCCCAGACGCTGGGGTCGGTGACGGTCGGCACGACGACCGGGTGCGGGTGCTGCTGTGCCGGGCCCGGCGTCGCGTGCGGTTTGGGGGGCTGGATCGAACCGCCGGGTTTCGGGGCACCGGAAGAGCGCGGCATCTTGCCGGGGCTGGCTTTCGCGGTTCCGTTGCTGTCGGTCATTGCTCCTCGTCCCTGCCGCGCGTCACGGCTGCCTGGTTACGCCCTAGCTCATCCCATTGAACCCGGTCCGAGCTCTTGTGACCATCGACCCACGCCTTCACTCGGAGGAATCTCGGGGATTGCAACCCCTGATGACCTGGGTTGTAGCTTCTCGAACAGTATCAATCTCGGCGCACTTTGCGGCAGAGACACTCGAACCGGGGCGGTACCCGCGGTGCGTGGCGGTGCCCGAGGCAACGGTTACGGTTACGACGTGTTCTCGATTGCCGCCCTGATCCCGTCGCCACCGATCCTGGTGCCCGAGCTCTGCGGTGCCGGGACGAGCGCGATCCCCGGTCACGACGGTGACCCGCGCGCGGAGCTGCGCGCTGCGGTTCTAGGTGTCGCGCACGAGCTGGCGGCAGCGACGGACCGGTGGACCGTGGTCGGTGTGGGCGCGGCCGACCAGGTGTTCGGTCCCGAAGTGGTGGGCACGTTTCGGGGGTTCGGCGCCGACGTGCGCGTCGCGTTGTCCGGCTCCGCCGCGGCCGAGCCGGACCCCTGGCTTCCCCTGCCGGTACTGATCGCCGGGTGGTTGCGGGGACAGGTCGCGCCGGCGGTGAGCGCCGAGGTTCGCCTCGTCGCCGCGGATACCCCCGTGGACAGCTGTGTCGAGTTCGGCGCGAAACTGCGCGCGGAAACGGACAATTCAATGGTGCGTCACGGTGTGCTCGTGGTCGCCGACGGCGCGGCCACGTTGTCGTTGAAGGCGCCCGGATACCTCGATGAGCGGGCCGCCCCGGTGCAGGACGAACTCGACCGCGCCCTGTCGGCCGGTGATCTAACCGCGCTGCGTGCGCTGGATCCCGCGCTGTGCGCCGAGCTGGTCCTGTCCGGCCGGGCCGCCTATCAGGTGCTCGCCGGGCTGTTCAGCAGCGATCCGGTGGTCGAGACGCGGTACTGCGCGGCGCCTTTCGGCGTCGGCTATCACGTGAGCCGGTGGCAGCCGTCCGGAGCGGAGGCGGCGTGAGCACACCCGTCACCGCCGCACGACAGCGTCGCCGCGCACGGCCGAGCGAGGCGGCGTGGTGAGCGACCGGATCACCCCGATCGCGGTGGTCGGCCCGACCGCCACCGGCAAATCCGACCTCGGGCTCGGGCTGGCCGAACGGCTCGGCGGTGAGATCGTCAACATCGACGCGATGCAGCTCTATCGCGGCATGGACGTCGGCACCGCCAAACTGACCCCCGCCGAACGCCGCGGCATCCCGCACCACCAACTGGACGTGCTGGAGGTGACCGAGACTGCGACGGTCGCCGCCTACCAGAGCTCGGCCAGTGCCGACGTGGCGGCGATCATGGCGCGCGGTCGCGTCCCGGTGATCGTCGGCGGGTCGATGATGTATGTGCAAGCGCTGCTGGACGAATGGGCGTTCCCGGCCACCGACCCGCAGGTGCGCGCCCGCTGGGAGGCGTTGCTCGCCGAGGGCGGTGTCGCGGCGGTGCACGCCGCGTTGCAAGCCGCCGATCCGGCCGCGGCCGCCACCATCCTGCCCACCGACGGGCGGCGGATGGTGCGCGCGCTCGAGGTCGTCGAACTCACCGGCCAGCCGTTCGCCGCGTCCGCGCCCGAGATCGGCACCCCACGCTGGGGCACCGTGATCATCGGCGTCGACCGCGACACCGCTGAACTGGACGAGCGGATCGAACTGCGCACCGCGCGAATGTTCGACGGCGGGCTCGTCGACGAAGTGCGCGCCCTGCTCGATCGTGGCCTGCGCTCGGGCGTCACGGCTCGGCGCGCCATCGGCTACGCACAAGTCCTGTCGTACCTCGACAACGAATACGACCTGGAACACGCGCAAGAACGCACCCTGATCGGCACCCGGCGCTACGTTCGGCGGCAGCGCTCGTGGTTCCGCCGCGACCCGCGGGTGCACTGGGTGGACGGCGCCGCGCCCGACCTGGTGGCGACGACGCTCGCCCTGCTCGACGAGAAAGAACGGACTCCGCAGTGACCCGACGTGTGAGCACCCGAAACGCCTCCGTCCAGGTGTGGCAGGCCTACCTGAACAACCGCACCAAACGCCACCGTGACGGTCGCTTCCTGGTGCAGGGCGTCCGGCCGATCACCCAGGCCCTGGCCAACGACTGGCCGCTGGAGACGCTGCTCTACCGTCTCGGCACGCCCGACCTGTCCAGCTGGGCCAGGCAGCTGCTGGACACCAGCGACGTCCCGCAGGTCGGGCTGGTCCCGGAACTGATGGCCGAGCTCGGCGAAAAGGCCGGCGGCATACCGGAAGTGGTTGCGGTGGCGATCTCGCGCCAGGACGAGCTGGCCACGTTCGAACCGGGGGAGCCGGGTGAGGACGCGCCCGTGGTCGTGGTGTTCGACCGGCCGAACTCGCCGGGCAATCTCGGCACGCTGATCCGGTCCGCGGACGCGTTCGGCGCCAGCGGTGTCGTGGTCACCGGGCACGGCGCCGACCAGTACGACCCGCAGGCGGTCCGCGCCTCGACCGGCTCGCTGTTCGCGATGCCGGTGCTGCGGGCCGCGGGTCCCGCGCAGGTGCTCGAATTCCGGGATCGGCAGGTCCAGCGCGGCATTCCGACCCGGATCGTCGGCACCGACGAACATGGACCCCGGGCCGCCTACGATCACGATTTCACCGAGGCGACCATCCTCGTGGTCGGGAACGAGACCGGCGGAATGAGCGCGGCCTGGCAGCAAGCCTGCGACGACCTGGTGCACATTCCGATGGGCGGCACCGCGAGCTCGCTCGGCGCGCCCTCCGCGGCGGCCGTGGCGCTCTACGAAATTTCCCGGCAGCGCCGGACGTTTGCCAAATGACGACGAATTAGGGAGAACACCTACGTGTCGGATTTCGAGTTCGCCAAAGGGCACGGCACCCAGAACGATTTCGTGGTGCTGCCGGATCCCGAGGTTCGGCTGGACCTGACCCCGGAGCGGGTGAGTGCGCTGTGCGATCGGCAGCGCGGGCTCGGCGCCGACGGCGTGCTGCGGGTCGCGCGGGCCGAAGCGCTACGCGACGCGGGCGTGCTCGCCGACCTGCCCGCGGGCGTGCGCGACACCGACTGGTTCATGGACTATCGCAATGCCGACGGCTCGATCGCCGAGATGTGCGGCAACGGCACGCGCGTGTTCGCGCACTATCTGGTGGCCTCCGGACTGGAAACGAGCGACACGTTCGTGGTGGGCAGCCGGGCCGGGGGACGGCCGGTGGTGGTCCACTCCGCGACCGCGGTCGACGGCGACGTCACCGTCGACATGGGCCGCGTCCGGGAACTCGGCGAATCCACCGCCACCATCGCGGGCTGGGGTTATCACGGCGTCGGCATCGACGTCGGTAACCCGCATCTGGCCTGCGTCGACCCGGAGCTGACCGTGGACGCCCTGGGCAAGCTCGACCTGAGCGTGCCGCCGGGCTACGACCCGGACCTGTTCCCGCACGGTGTCAACGTGGAGATCCTGACCGCGCTGGACGCCGACCGCGCCGTGGACATGCGGGTCTACGAACGCGGCGTCGGCGAAACCCGTTCCTGCGGAACCGGAACCGTCGCCGCGGCGACCGCGGCGCTGCTGCGCGAGGGCTTCCGCGTCGGCACCGACAGCGGCGAGGTGCGGGTGCGCATTCCGGGCGGCGAAGTGACCGTCGGACTGGTCGAGGGCGTCGCGACGCTGCGCGGACCCTCGGTGCTGCTCGCCTCCGGTCGCATCGCCGAGAGCTGGTGGCAGCACCTCTGACGCGATTTCGGATCGGGACACGCGTGGCACGGCGGTGCCGAATATCCGAATGCGCCATGTCGGTATCTCGTGGGACCATGGAACCTGTATGACGAAACAAAACACTTTTGAATTCACACGTGCCGAAGATTTCACCGAGGGGGCCGAGGACATCAGTACCTCTGATTTCGACAACGATATGACCGGCAGCGAGTTCGAGGATGCCGGTGATGTCGTGGCCCAGCACGCGGCACGGATGAAGCGTTCCGGGGGATGGACTCCGGCCGAACCGACGGTCGGCGAAATGCAGCTCGACGAACGCAGCTCGCTGCGTCGCGTCGCCGGGCTGTCCACCGAACTCACCGACATCACCGAGGTCGAATACCGGCAGCTGCGCCTGGAGCGGGTCGTGCTGGTCGGTGTGTGGACCGCGGGCAGCGCCGCCCAGGCCGACGCGAGCATGACCGAACTGGCCGCGCTCGCAGAAACCGCGGGCTCGGAGGTGCTGGAAGGATTGATCCAGCGCCGCGACAAGCCGGACCCGGCCACCTACATCGGCTCCGGCAAGGCCGACGAGTTGCGCGCCGTCGTGCTGGAAACCGGCGCGGACACCGTGATCTGCGACGGTGAACTGACACCCGCGCAGCTGACCGCGCTGGAGAAGGTCGTCAAGGTCAAGGTGATCGACCGGACCGCGCTGATCCTGGACATCTTCGCCCAGCACGCCACCTCGCGGGAAGGCAAAGCCCAGGTCGCCCTCGCGCAGATGGAATACATGCTGCCGCGACTGCGCGGCTGGGGTGAGTCCATGTCCCGCCAGGCCGGTGGTCGCGCGGGCAGCAACGGCGGTGTGGGTCTGCGTGGTCCCGGTGAGACGAAGATCGAGACCGACCGCCGCCGCATCCGCGAGCGAATGGCCAAGCTGCGCCGCGAGATCCGCGAGATGAAAACCGCGCGCGACACCATGCGGGCGCGCCGCAATTCCAGCGGCATCCCGTCGGTCGCGATCGTCGGCTACACCAACGCGGGCAAGTCCAGCCTGATGAACGCGCTCACCGGCGCCGGGCTGCTGGTCCAGGACGCGTTGTTCGCCACCCTCGATCCGACCACCCGGCGCGCCGATCTGGACGACGGCCGCGAGGTCGTCTTCACCGACACCGTCGGTTTCGTCCGGCACCTGCCGACCCAGCTGGTCGAGGCGTTCCGGTCCACCTTGGAAGAGGTGACCGGCGCCGATCTGCTGCTGCACGTGGTCGACGGCTCCGACCCGCTGCCCGCCGAACAGATCAAGGCGGTCCGCGAGGTGATCACCGACGTGATCAAGGAGCAGGGCACGGTGGCGCCGCCGGAACTGCTGGTGGTCAACAAGATCGACGCACTGGATCAGCTGGCACTGACCCGCCTGCGCGGCCAGCTCCCCGACGCCGAATTCGTCTCGGTGCACGCCGATATCGGCATCGACACCCTGCGCGATCGGCTCGCCGAGGTGCTCGGCGGTCTCGACGTCGAAGTCGGCGTCCTGCTGCCCTACACCCGCGGCGACCTGCTCGCCCGCATCCACGCGGACGGCCGCATCATCACCTCCACCCACGAGGAGGGCGGCACCCGGGTCCGCGCCCGCGTCCCGCATTCGCTGGCCGCGGCGCTCGCGGAATACGCGCACGCCGGTGGAGCGGACAAGGCAGAGACGAACGGGCACGTCGAAATCTGAGGTCCGCACCGCGAACGTGCTTGCGGGGGAGTGTGCGAGCGTGCCTTGCGGCGGGAGTCCGCGAGCGCGCTTTGCGCGGGAGTCCGCGAACGCGCCCTGCGCGGGAGTTCGCCGACGGACGCTCGCGACACGCACGTCGACTCGCGGGGTTTGAACTGGTCGGGTGATCACGAGGAACTGGTGGCGGTATCGGTCGAGAGGCCTCCGCCGCCAGTTCCTCCTGATCGAGTGACCGACACCGCCACCGCGCAGCGTGGACCGCATTCGGCAGCGGGCCGAAGGTGGACTTCCGCGCGCGACGTGCCTTGCGCGGGAGTTCGCCGACGGACGCTCGCGACACGCACGTCGACTCGCGGGGTTTGAACTGGTCGGGTGATCACCAGGTAATGGTGGCGGTATCGGTCGAGAGGCTGCCGCCACCATTACCTGGTGATCGGCTGACCAACACGGTTCATCGGTTTGCGCCCCATCCGAAGCCGGTGTGGAGGGCTGGGTCGACTGGACGAGGACTCGAATATGGGGCAGCGGAGGTAGCGCGGTAGATGTCGGGATGCCGAGCGTGTCGCGGACGCGCGTTCAGCTTCGGATCGCCCATCCTGGTCCGATCTCGGCGAGCGTTAACTCGCTCACATCGTTCCCAGTAGGCGGACGTGGTCCTGCCTCGGTCGCTCACTGAAACCTGTTCGCCCAGTGCGACGTCACGGCGTTGCGCGCGTATCCGCGTGGCACAGGGTCGCTCGGGCGACGGGCCGTCGAGGTGCTCGACAGACCGTCCAGACTGTGTCGGGGCTCACATGTGATGCGACACAGTGGTTTTCGTTACGATATCGTCGGTCGCAACGACATCAGGAGGGTGCTATGTCGCACGACCGCGCGGGGTCGGCCGGTCACGGAGATCGGCATTCGGACGTACTCGAGCAGCAGACGCTCAGCGACGGCGCGCCGTTGCACGTGTCGCTGTCCGACACCGACGTGCGCGTGATCGAGGCGCTGCTCGCCCCGCTGCGTGCGTGGACCAGCCCGCGGTTCTACGGCCTGGACAACATTCCGGCCGAAGGCCCCGTGCTGTTGGTCGGCAACCACAACCTGATGGGCGGGATCGACGCTCCGCTGCTGCTGCCCGAGGTGTTGCGCCGCCGCGGCAGGCTGATCCGCGGTCTCGCCGAGAACGTGCTGATCTCCGTCCCCGGCCTGCGGCATTTCCTGCACCGCTATGGTGCGGTCCGCGGCACCCGCGGCAACTGCCTCGCCCTGCTGCGTCGCGGGGACGCCGTCATCGTGTTCCCCGGCGGCGGGCGAGAAGCGGTGCGCCGCAAGAACGAGAAGTACGTCCTCAAATGGGAGGGACGCAGCGGCTTCGCCCGCATGGCGATCGAGGCGGGCGCGCCGATCGTGCCGGTCGCGATGATCGGGGTGGACGACGCCTACGACATCGTGGTCGACGGCGACCATCCGGTACTGCGCCCACTGCGCTGGACCGTGCAAGCCCTCGGCCTGCACCCCGCCCTGACTCCGCCCCTGCTGCGCGGCCTCGGCCCCACCGTCCTGCCCCGCCCCGAACGCTTCTACTTCTCCGCAGGCACCCCCATCGACCCGGCCCCTTGGCGTGACGCCCCCGACCACACAACGGCCGCAAAGGAATTGCGCGACGTCACCCGCAAAGCCCTCGAGGGAGAACTCGAGTTCCTCTTCGCCGAACGCGCCCGAGACTCCGGCCGCCACCTGACCGGCCGCCTCCGCGACTGGCTCCGCCCCTGACCCACACCCGCGACCGGTCCTACTGAGCCGCGGTCGTGCTCGCTCCGCCGTTGAGTCGGTGCGTGATGGGGCCTAGCCGCTCCGTCGCCGCGACCGCTTCTGCCATTGAGCCGGGGCGGTTGTAGCTGGCCCGACAAGCCGTGGCGGTGGTTGGTTCTGCCGCTGATTCGCCGCTGCGACTGCGCCCGCAGTTGAGCTGCGGCGTAGTCGGTGTCGCCATTGGGCTGGGCGGCCGTTGACCTTTCGCGTCCGCGAGCGCTCTGCGGTTGCTTCGAGTGGTGCGTCGCTGCGACGACGTCTTTGGTGGAGAAGGTGTCTGCCTGGGCGGTTTTGCCGCTGTGCGGGCGCGCGGTTGCGGGCTTCGCAGGGTGTGGTGCTGGGTCAGTTGGGGTGGGCGGTCAGGTCGTAGACGGCGATGTTGCCTACATGGGTGGCGGGGAAGTGGTGGGAGACCCAGTCGGCGATTTCGGGTTTGCCGGTTACCTGCCAGGGGGGTGTGGGGGTGGTGGGGGCTTGGCCGCCGGTGCGCCACGATGCGGGTAGTTGCATTTCCTGGACCAGGTAGTAGCTGAGTCGGTGGTCGCGCACGTAGCCCTGGAACTCTTCGAGGGTGGGGACCGGATCTGCCTCGGCGAAGCCGCCGATGGCGATCACCGGTGTGCGACTGGCCAATTCGAGTGCGGCGGCGACGGATCCACGATCCACCGCGGCCGACCATGTAGTGGAGGAACTCGTCAGCAGCGCGACGATCTGCGGGTTGGTGAACGCGCCACCGTCGGCGAAGTTCTGGGTCTGGCGCCGGATGAGCGCCGCGATCCCGGTCTCCACGGGTTTGGCGGGACCGACGACGGGACTGCGACCCGTATGCGCCTGCGGCAGGGTCGCCGCCGCGTAAGCGGTCGAACCACCCAGTCCGGCAAGCACTCCGGCGATCACGAGTACCGCGGTGGCGCGCCGGCGGGCGGTCTGCCATCCAGCGGTCGCCGGTATCGCGGTGCCGAGCAGGCCGAGCACGGCCAGTGCGCTCGCCCCGGCGACGGTCCACCGCACCCACGGCAGCCAGTCGGAATTACGTTGCAGCACAACGAAAGCCCAGCCACCCATGGTGGCGACGAGCGCCGCCGTGCCGAGCCGGCCGAACGCCTCGTCGCGCCGTCGCCACAGCTCGTGCACGCCGACGGCGACGATTCCGGCCGTGGCGGGCGCGAGGGCCAGCGTGTAGTACGAGTGCTCGATCGCGCCCATCACGCTGAACGCCCCGCCCATCGTGACCAGCCACAGCCCGAACGTGAGTGCTGCGCCACGCACCGGATCGGTGCGCGGGCTACCCCACCGGGACGCGATGACCAGCGCGAACGCCAGCAGCGCGGCCGGAATCAGCCAGGAGATCTCGAATCCGCTCTCGCCCGCGAACAGCCTGCCCGCGCTGGGCGCGCCGAAATCGTTGAAGCTTTGCAGCAGCCCCGGGGGTGCCTGATATCCGTCGGGCAGGGCGATGCTGCCGCTCGGCGCGGTGTCGCCGAGGAACCGGCCGAAGCCGTTGTAACCGAGCACCGTGTTCATGAACGTGTTGTCCGTCGAGCCCGCCAGATAGGGCCGCGACGATGCGGGCCACAGCACGGTGAGCAGCACGTACCACCCCGACGAGACGACCAGTGCGACAGCACCACCGGCCAAGTGCCACAACCGGTTCCGTAGCGAGGTCGGCGCGACGATCAGATAGCTCACCGCGAGTGCGGGCGACACCATGAGCCCTTCGAGCATCTTCGACAGGAACGCGAATCCCAGTGCGACACCGGCGAGTACGAGCCAGCGGCCGTGCGCGTGCGCGGCGGCCCGGATCGTGCAGTAGGCGGCCGCCGTCATCAGCAGCACCATCACCGCGTCGGGGTGGTTGAACCGAAACATCATGGCCGCCACCGGAGTTGCCGCCAGGATCGCACCGGCGAGCAGTCCCGCGCCGCGGCTGCCGGTGGCCCGGGTGACCGCGCCGTAGAGCAGTGCGACCGCGCCCACCGCCATCAGCGCCTGCGGCACCAGCATGCTCGCGCTGCTGAAGCCGAAGAGCTGGCCGGACAGGCCCATGATCCACTGTGACACCGGTGGTTTGTCGACCGTGATGAAGTTGCCCGGGTCCAGCGACCCGAACAGCAGCGACTGCCAATTCCGGGAGCCCGCCCAGGTGGCGCCGGCGTAGAAGTTGTTCGCCATACCGTTGACCGTGATGTGCCACAGGTAGGCGATCGCGGTGCCGAGCAGCAGTACGGCCAGTCCGACTCGTTCGATCGGACGCGCCGGAGGCTGGTCCACCGGATCGGGAGGGGAGGCAACGGAACCGGTCGGTGCCGTCGCGATGAGGGTCGCCGCCATTGCCCAACGGTCGCACGGCGGTGTTCACCGGGAGTTGGACTGCGGGTTAACACCGCGTCGCAATTGTGTGGGCCAGGACACCGCGGTTTGCGGCGAATCTCGGTCTTCTTCCGGCAGCTGGCGCGCCATGCCTGGTCGGGCAACAATTCTGCCCCAGAAGTGAACAGCGATTCTGGTTCCGGGTACCGTAGGTCAGAACGACGGGTCGGTGTGGTCCGGCCGCTGTGGTCACTAGGAGGTTGGTGTGGAGCGCACACTGTTCGAACCCGAGCACGAGCTGTTCCGGGAGTCGTTCCGCAAGTTTCTCGATCAGCACGTCGCACCGAACCACGCGCAGTGGGAAGAGCAGGGGATCGTCGACCGTTCGGTCTGGCTCGAGGCCGGCAAACAGGGCTTCCTCGGCATGGCGATGCCCGAGGAGTACGGCGGCGGCGGGGTCAAGGACTTCCGCTACAACGCCATCGTCGCCGAGGAGTCGGTGCGCGGTCAGTACTCCGGGCTCGGTTTCGCCCTGCACAACGACGTGATCGCGCCCTACCTGCTGGAACTGGCCAACGACGAGCAGAAGCAGCGCTGGCTGCCCGGGTTCTGCGCGGGCGAGATCATCACCGCGATCGCGATGACCGAACCGGGCACCGGCTCGGACCTGCAGGGCATCAAGACCCGGGCGGTCCGAGACGGTGACGACTGGGTGCTCAACGGCGCCAAGACGTTCATCACCAACGGCATCAACTCCGATATCGTCATCGTGGTCGCGCAGACCGACCCCGACAAGGGCGCGATGGGGTTCAGCCTGCTGGTGGTGGAGCGCGACATGCCCGGCTTCGAGCGCGGCCGCAACCTGGACAAGCTCGGCCTCAAAGCGCAGGACACCGCCGAACTCAGCTTCACCGACGTCCGGGTGCCCGCCGCGAACCTGCTCGGGCAGGAGGGCGCGGGCTTCATCCACCTGATGCAGAACCTCCCGCAGGAGCGGTTGTCCATCGCCGTCATGGCGGCTGCCGCGATGGAATCCTGCCTGGACATGACCTGTCAGTACGTCCGCGACCGCAAGGCGTTCGGCAAGCCGATCGGCACCTTCCAGAACACCCGCTTCGTGCTCGCCGAGCTGGCCACCAAGACCACCGCCGTGCGCGTGCTGGTCGACCGTTTCATCGAAGACCTCAATGCCGGAAGGCTTTCCGTCGAGGACGCCGCGATGGCCAAGTGGTGGAGCACCGAGGAGCAGGTCGCGCTCATCGACCGCTGCCTGCAGCTGCACGGCGGCTACGGCTACATGAAGGAATACCCGATCGCCAAGGCGTACATGGACGCTCGCGTCCAGACCATCTACGGCGGCACCACCGAGATCATGAAGGAAATCATCGGTCGTTCCCTGAAACTGTCCTGACCCCAGGCTCTTTCAGGCCGCTGGGAACGGGCCGGGCGGTAGCTGCTGCCCGGTCCGAGGGTCGTACTTGACCTCGACCGCGACGATCTGGTCCGTCGGCATCACTTCGATCCACTCGTCGAACACTGCGAAGGGTTTGCTGCCTGCGGCCTCGAAACCGCCCTGCAGATGGTCGAATCCGGTTTCGTAGACCTTGTCGGTCGGCAGATAGCTGACCGTCGGGTCCCCCGGGTCCTTCACCTTCTGCAGCGAGGTCTGATACTTCGCGTTGATCCGGATCGCCAGATAGGCGATCGCGTCGCGGATGGTGAGTTCCGCGGCGGTGATGGTGTCGTAGCGCTGGCGCTGCGGACTGCCGGCCGGCCACGGATACGCCTTCAGGCTGTCGAGCACCTGCTTCGCCGCGGCCGCACTGCCCGCCTGGTACAGATCGTCGAGCCCGTCGGTGCCTTCGACCGCGTTGCGCTGCAACCAGTTCACCGCGGCGAGTTCCTTGCCGGGGCGCACCGGCACCACGGCCTTCACCCACGGCGCGTTGAGGAAGGCGTTGCGGGAGTTGTCGCCGTCGAGCTGCAGCACCCAGCCCAGCGAGCTGCCGAGTCGCGCGGGCGTGGAATCCTCGGTGATGTAGTAGTTGTCGGGGCGATTGGCGTTGGCACCGCCCCAGGACACCGTCTGCTTCTTGTCGAAATCGGGGAAGGCCCCGTCCAATCCGATGTTCTGCGGCGACTGCTCGGCGACGGTCCAATTGAAGATCTTGCGCTGGCGCACCCGTGGAATCCACCACTCGGGGGCGACGAAGTACAGCATCGAGTCGGTGTCGAACATCGCCTGGATCAGTTCCGCCACCACGTGGCGCACCTGCGGCTTCTCCCCGTCGAGGCCCACCTCCTTGGTGAGCTGACGAATGAGGTTGCGGAACACCACGATTCGTTCTTCTTCACGCAGTTCGGCATACGCGCGGGGCGCGATGCTGCTGGCGGCCTTCACCCGATCCCGCGCCGCGGTGATGTAGGCCTCCTGGGCCAGACGGGTTTTCTCCGCGTCCACCTCGGCGATCTTCGCCTCGTTCTTCGTCGCGATGTCTTTGATCAGCTTCTTCGACGGTCGCCAGATCGGCGTCACCTGCAGGGTGAATTTCGGATGCTCGTCGGTCTCCAAACCGCCTGGCGCCGTGGTCACCCCGACGACGATCGACGTGACACTCTTCTCTTTGCCACTCGCGCCGTCGTCGACCTCTTGGGAATCGCCGATCTGGTAGCCCCACGCCCAGTGCTCGCCCGAGGTCACCACCACCTCCGCCCGGTCGAACAGGTAGCCGGACCGCGGCGGTACCAGCTGGAGTTTGCCGCCGATGCCCACGAAACCGTACTTGCGATCTTCGAAGAACCACTCGATGTTCAGCGACACCGGCGCATCCTTCACCTCGGGTTCGGGTACCGGAATCAGTTGTGGCGGTTGCACCCGGCCGAGGTCCGGCGGTTCGGCGATGTGGACGAGTTTCGCGACGCCGAGTTCGGCGCCGGGGTCGTCGACATAGGTCTGCCAGCACAGCTGCGTGCCCAGATCCTGTAGCTGGACGCCGACTTGGCGCATCTTCCGGCGCAGCTCGTAGTTCACCAGCCGGTCGGTCGTGTTCTGCAGCACGTACCGCTTGCTGCTGGTGTCCGTGTTCTCGGTGACCACCCGCAGCGTCGACTTGAAGTTGCTCTTGATCTGGCTGGACGCGGACTGCGTCTGTTGCCGGGTCTGCTTGTGCGTCTGCTCTTTTGCCTGCTTCAGCGACGTGTCGAGCTCGAAGTTCAGGCTGGTGCTGCCCTGTGCGGTGAACACCGAACCGACGCCGCCGCTCGCCGACGCGGTCGCGCCGTAACCCAGTTTGGAGTTCTGCTGGTTCTCCTCGCGCACCGCATCGGACAGTTCCTCCTGCGTCATGGTCGAGGTGTCGGTCTTCTGGATCTGCTCCAGGGCGATTTCGGTGAGCTTGTCCACCGTGGTCTTTCGCGTGGACACCTCGATCAACTCGACGGTGCCGCCGGGACTGAGCCAAACGTGCTGAACCGGGGTACCCAGGAACGACGCGAATTCGAAGAAGTACTGCCGGAAAAGATGGACGGTGCCGATCGGCGACAGCGAGACCTGGCTCAGCCCACCGTGTGTCGGGTCGAGGGTGTTCAGCGGATCGAGCAGGCCGCCGACGTCGGCCGGCGCGACTTTCTGATCGGGGTCGGCGAAGAACAACTGGCTCAGCGTGCCCACCTGATCCTGCTGGTTCAGCGCGTGCACCGAGCCCGCGACCACCGACTCGCGATTGAGCTTGCTGAGCAGCAGCGCATCGTCGACAGCCGCATCGGCGGGTGTCACCTGGTCGAGTGCGCGCACCGCGGTCAGATGCGCGGTGGTCACCCGCTTCGTCGCGATGTCGAGGGTCTTCTGCAGCTGTTCGGGCGTGAACAGCGGACGCCATTTGGCGATCTCGTTGCGGCCGTACGGCTTCAGCTGTTCGCGCAGGACGCTCGCGAAGACACTGTCCAGGGCGTCGGCGGCATTGGTCGCGGTGGCCGGTGCGGCCGCGCCCAAGCTCACTATGAGCGGGTTCGCCAGTGCGGCGGGGCCATCCGGACCGTCGCCGCTCACGTGGGGTCCGGGATCCGGCCGGACCATCGGCACGATGCCCGCGGACGCTTGGATCAGTGCGCCCTCACCCACCGAACTCAGCGCGGCCTGGAATCGGCGTTGCAGTCGCTTCGACTTCCACCCGAGCAGTGGCTGATACACGCCGTACAGCTGCGAGTTGTACGGCAACGTTCCTTCGAATTGTTTGAAGTCGACCTTCATTTGACCCTCCCGAGTAGATATCTTTGTGTCATAAGGTGTTTCACCGCCGGCTCGGTCACGTGCCGAGAATGTCCTCCAGCCAACTGCGCACCCGCGGTGTCGGTGGTGCGGGCGCCGGGTTGGTCACGATCTCCAAATGCCCGCCGTCGACAGACCATTCGTGCCAGAACAGGAATTGGCGTCCCCCGGCCACCGTGCCGAAGCGTTTGCTCTTTTCCAGACCCTTGCCATGCCAGCTCGACAGCAGGTCGAACAGCAGCGGATTGCCGGCCGCGGTCGGTGGATAGGTCCAGTAGTCGTCCCATTCGGCATCACCGGGCAGGTAGCTGACATCGGCTCCGGTGGCGTCGATCTGACTCTTCCGTTGCAGATACGCGGCCTTGTTCGCCCACATGTTCGGTGTGGTGAGCATGAAGACCTTGAACGGCTTCGACTGCCGCCCACGCAGCTCGTTCGCGGCCTTGAGCGCCGGGATGACATGCGGCACAAGATTTCCCTGGGGACCGTCCGGCGGTGTGGCATCGCAACTGATCACCCGGTCGATCGTCGCGGCGTTCGCGCGCAGGCAGCCGGACATCGGGATGTTCGCACCGCTGTTGGCCAGTAGCCAGGTCTGCCGATTGCGTGCCGGGGTCGTCGTGTCTTTCGTGTGCACGGCGCCGCGCATCCACAGCAGCTGCCACACGCTGCGCAGGATCGGATCGAGCGTGTCGCGCTTCTGTAACGCCGAGTAGCCGCCCTGCGGGAAGCCGTCGAATCCGTCGAACGACAACGGCAGCACCGCGATGTCCTCCGCCGGTGCGTGCTGCAGTGCTGACTCCACACCGACCGGCCGGAAAGCCCACCGGATATCCGATGTCATCAAGTCCATCGGGTCGGCCGGGTCGATCTTCGGCGTGGTCGCGCGTGGCATGAAGCGCATACCTGTCAGTTCCGGCCATAGCGGACGCCCGCTGGTTTTCGAGCGGGCCATTTCGGCGGCGACCACCGCCGGCGGTTGCGGTGTCAACAGCCAGCGCGCGAGATGGAACATCGTCGACCCGCCACGGTTTTGATTCGGATCTCCGTGTTTCGGGTTGAGGAACCCGCTCTTGTCCGCGGCGTAGAAGAACGAATTGAATCCGGCGGGCGCTCGGAAGAAAACGATATCGGCTCCCGGCCGCGGAGTTTTGCCCGCCGCTTTCGAACCGATGGTGCCGGACGCGTTGCCGTCGGCGGCCTTGTCGGAGACCGAGACGAACCACAACATCGGCGCCGTGCCGCTCGTCCATGCCAATACCCGCAGTCGGCCGGGACGCCCGCCGAACGAGGGATTCAGGTACCACCCGAAGACGTCCTTGTCCGCCCACGTCGCCCACCACAGCTCGGTGACATCGAGGAATTCGCAATTGATCGTCACTGTCCCGGGAGCCACCGCCACCAGGGGACTTGCTCCGAGAAACGACCGTCGTGCCGTCGGCACCACCGTCGGTGTGTGCGGGAATCCGCCGGAACTCGGCTGCACCTCGATCTGCGCGAAAGAATATTGGTGCGGTGACAGCGCGCCACCGGTCGCGACGGTGAACAGTTGACGAAAGGCCAGACAGGTCGAGGTGGCGCCGCCGATCGTCACCCGCAAGTCGAAATCGAGACGAATCTGCTTGGCGGTGCCGGGAATTGTCACGGTGGCTTTCGATGCCCCCGCCACCGAAGTCACCGGCAGTGGTGTCAGCGTGGCCGTATCCCATTGCGCGGCCTGCGCGGCATCGACGACGCTCACCGCGACGGGTAACGGCGCCTCGGCGAGCAGGAAGCTGCGCTGTGCGCGCAGATCCGAATGCTGCCTGCGCACCTGCTCACTGCGCGCACCCCAATCGACGGTAAGGCTGAAATCCGCCATTGCTGTCCCCGCTCTCGGCCGCGCATTGTCGGATCACATCGTGGTGGCGGGCGAACGTGGCTGTACAGCAATCGGTCCGTCCATCGAACCGGGCGCCGCGACGCACTCTCCCGCCGTGTCGGAGGGTCTTGTTCGGGTCGTCGGTCCTCGGGGGCCGTGACTTTGGGCTCTGGCCGGTGGTGGGGCCGCGGTGGTGGCATGGGGCGGCTGAGAGTGCCGGACAAGAGGGAAGCGGGGCCATGTCATGACAGTTTCCGAGCTCGGGTACGCGGGACCTGGCACGACGCCACTGCTGGTGACGACCCGCGGTGCGGTGACCGAGGGGCAGCTCGCGCAGGCGCGGCGGACGATCGGCTGGGTGCTGCGACGGCACCGGGCCGAGGATGTCGCGCGGGTCCGGATCGGCGCGAGTCCGAACCCGCAGGGCCCGTTGGTGATCCAGGTCAATCTCGAGGTCGGGGAGCTGCCGGTGCGCGCGCAGGCGATCGGGCCCGGTGGCTTCGCTGCGATGTTCGTGGCCGAACGGCTGGATCGGATACTCGACGGGGTGCGCGCGGGGGCGCTACGCCCGCGCTGGCCCGATCCGCGGCGACCGCTGCTGGCGCGCAGCACCGCGCTCGCGCCGGTGGTCCGCCGCAAACGCTGCGCGTTGTGGCGCGCGACGGCGACCGAGGCCACCACGGTGCTGGCCACCATGGACTACGACGCCCACCTGTTCGTCGACGCGGAGACCGGGATGGACGCGGTGGTGTACCGCGCCGGACCGCGCGGTGTGCGGCTGGCCAGGCAGCACCGGCTCGGCCTGCCGGCCGGTGCGGCACCGTCCACGCTCACCGTGAATCCCTATCCGACCCTGCATCTCAGCGAACAAGAGGCTGCCGAGCGGTTGTGCCGCTACGGCTTGCCGTTCGTGTTCAGCACCGATCCAGCCAGTGGCCGAGGACGGCTGCTCTATCGCCGCTACGACGGCGACCTCACCTCGGTCACATCATCCGATATCGAAAGGTAGGCATTGAGCGTGCCGCGTGAGCTGACCCAACGCGAGATACTGACCGAGCTCGAACCGATCGCCGAAGACTGTGTGCACCGGCATCTTTCGATGACCAAGGACTGGCACCCGCACGACTACATACCCTGGGACGAGGGCCGCAACTTCGCCATGCTGGGCGGAACCGATTGGCACGCCGAACAATCGAAGCTCAGCGAGGTCGCCAAGGCGGCGATGATCACCAACCTGCTCACCGAGGACAACCTGCCCTCCTACCATCGCGAGATCGCCGAGAACTTCTCCCGCGACGGCGCGTGGGGCACCTGGGTCGGCCGCTGGACCGCGGAGGAGATGCGCCACAGCACGGTCATCCGGGACTACCTCGTGGTGACCCGCGGTGTGGATCCGGTCGCGCTGGAACACGCCCGGATGATCCACATGACCAACGGCTTCGCGTCCGGCGCCACCGCCGCCGACGTCGAAAGCGGTGCGGGCTTTCTGCATTCGGTCGCGTACGTGAGTTTCCAGGAACTGGCCACCCGGGTGACGCACCGTAACACCAGCCGGGTGTGCGGGGATCCGATCGCGGACAAGATGTTGCAGCGCATCGCCGCCGACGAGAACCTGCACATGATCTTCTATCGGACGATCTGCGGCAACGCGCTCGATCTCATTCCGGATCAGGCGATCGAGGCCATCGATGCGATCGTGCGGAACTTTCAGATGCCCGGCGCCGGCATGCCGAACTTCCGGCGCAACGGTGTGCTGATGGCCAAGCACGGCGTCTACGATCTGCGCCAACATTTCGAGGAGGTGCTGACCCCGGTGCTGCGACAGTGGAACATCTTCGGCCGCACCGATTTCACCGCGCGCGGTGACGAGATCCGGGACCGCCTCGGGGCCTACCTCGACGATCTGGAACAGGTGAAGATCCCCAGATTCGAGGAGCAGCGCGATCGTTCACTCGCCCGGGAACGAGCGCGCTGCTGAACCTCGGTTACCGTCCAGCGCCGAGCGGTAGCCCGAGCATCGCGGACAGGGCGGCGCCGACACTGCTGCCGAGGGTGCCGATCGCGGCCGGGTCGAGCAAGGTCGACGGCATGGTCCGGATATCGCAACCGGGCTGTGCGGGTTGCCCTTCGGCGCGGCGGACGAGCCAGTTGAACGCGTCGGGCGCGCCCATTACCGCGAAGTTGACGTGCGGGCTCACCAGCGGCGGGAACTGATCACGCCGATAGGTGACCGAAGTGCCTGCGGCGCAGTAGGACTGGGCGAGACCGTCGGCTCCGGCGGCGGTACTCACCTCGTCGTTGACGCTGTTGTAGAGGTACACGGGCGCACTCGGGGCGCGGCGGCCCAGGGTGCGTTCCTCGATGGCGGTGCGGATGACCGGGTCCTGGAGCAGTTCGTCGAGGCTGACGCTCAGGTATCGGGTGACATCCGGCAGCGAGAAGTGCCGAAGCAGTTCGTGCAGTGTCGTGTTGAGCGCGGTCTGTGAGGTGCACCGGCCGTGCACGTCGGCGACGAGCGCCTGCCCTTCGGGGGACATGTAGCGGTCGATGGCGGCGGCGAACTCGGGGGAGTCCTTGGCGATCGCCGCCACCGCGATCGGGATGAGCCCACCGAGCAGTCCGCCGTTCACGGCCTTCAGTCCGCCGAACAGGTCGGCGACCGGAGCGCCGACGGCGGCCCCGGCGATGTTCAATTCCGGTGCGTACTCGGGCTGCATCTCCGCGGTCCACGCGGTGGCGATGCCGCCGCCGGAATAACCCCAGAGGGTCACCGGGGTGCGTGGTCCGTCGAGACCGAGCGGGTCGAACCGTTCGGCGGCCCGGATGCCGTCGAGCACAACGTAACCCGGTTCGCGGGGGGTGGCGAAGCGATGCTGGGTGCCGCCCTGATCCGGGATCGCCACCGCCCAGCCGCGGGCGAGACCGCTGGCAGCCAAAAGGATTTCGGCGGCCCCGGCTCCTGCCGTGAGCGGACCCGCGGGATTGCCGAAATCGATCGGTGAGCCCTGTTGCAGCGAATACGAGGCACTGCACATGCCCGCGATCGCGTCCACCGCGGTCTGGTACGACAGCAGCGGTCGCGGCTTCGCCGGACCTTCCGGAACCATCACCGTGGTCACCGAGGTATACGGCTGGTCATTGAAGTCTGTTGTGCGATAGAGCAATTGCCACGCGCGGACCCGGACTGGGAACAGGTTGAGCGCGGCGACCGTCACCGGACGGGACCGCAATATTGTTCCCGGCTCGGTCTGTTCGAAGCCGGGCGGTGCGGCGTAGAACGGATCGTTCTCGGGTAGCGGCGGGCCCGCGCTCGCGGCCGGGGCCACTACCCCGGCGCAGGTCATCAATCCGAAGATCAATGCGACGATCACGCCGAACACGGCACCGCGCGATCGCGGTCCGGACTGCTTGGCCGCGACCGGAGGGGTCGCGTTCGAGATGCTGGTGCGCACAGCAGGGTCCTTCCGCGTAGCCGGCTTCTGCCGGGCCGTCGTCACCGAGCCCCCGCAGAAAGAGAATCTTGATTTCCTAAAGTTACGGTGACTGGGGTCACACTGTCAACGGCGGTGTATGGGCACGCGCCGTTCGTGCCGTCGCCGTCGCGAACCAGGCAGGATGGATGAGGTGGCAACGAATTCGACCAAGCCGCGGCGGCGGACACAGGAGCAGCGGCGGGCGGCGACCGTGGCGAAACTGATAGACGCCACGATCGAGTCGCTGGCCGAATTCGGCTACCACCGCACCAAGGTGCAGGACGTGTGCAAGGCCGCGGGCCTGTCCGTCGGTGCGATGTTCCGGCAGTTCGACGGGCGCTTCGACCTGATCGTCGCAGCTGCGCGCGAGATCGTCGGCCGCCAGCTCGCCACGTTCCAGACGCTGCTCGCCGGCGTCGAGGACGACGACGAAGCGCTCGGGCTGGCACTGCGCTATCTCCAGCAGGCCCAATCCTCGAACCTCACGCACGCGCTGCGCGAGGTGATCGTCGCCGCTCGCTCCGATCCGGAGCTGCACGCCCGGATCGCGCCCGCCCTCGCGGACTTCTACGCCCAGATCTTCGCTGCCGCAGAGCAATCCGGCGCACTGCGGCGCTTCCCGGTAGCGTTGCGTGAGCCACTGTTCTTCGCGATGCTGCACACTTTCTCGGGCCAGGCGGTCATCCGCCCGGTCTACTCGCCGCCCGGCCTCGACGCGGCCGTGCTCGGCGTCGTGCACGATATGGTCCTCGCCTACGCCGCCAGCCTGGAGACCCAACACGCCGGGTGAGCCGCGCCGCTGTCGGCGGCGAACCGTGCAAATGCACAACGACTGCCCCGGACCGTCGGCGTTATGCCGATAGCGCATTGCTGTGCTCAGCTGTGAGCATGATCCTGTCGACGCGTGAGTGTGACGTCGGCGATAGGTCGGCAATGGTGCTGGAGGACAAGTGGACAGGTCTCGGTGGCGGCGGCTCGTCGTAGTGGCGGTGTCGGCGTTCATGGCGATGAGCGGCGCGGGTATGGCGTCGGCGGAGCCCGGTTTCCCCGCATTCCCGCCGGATCAGAACCAGTTGCCGCAGCTGCCGACCGAGCCGCAGCTCTACGACCTGCTGCCGATCCCGACGCCGAGCGAGGATCCCTGGTACGACGACCCGCCGAACCTGGAGTCGTACGCACCCGGTGCGATCGTCCGTTCGCGCGAGGTGCAGACCCGCCTGCTCGGCCTCCCGTTCCCGGTGTACACCAAGCAGCTGCTGTATCGGTCGAACGATGTGCACGACAACCCGATCGTGACCGCGACGACGGTCATCGTGCCGGGCATTCCGTGGCAGGGCAGCGCCCGTCCGGTGCTGTCGTTCCAGGAGGCGATCGACTCCACCAGCTCCACCTGCAATCCGTCCTACACGCTGCAGACCGGAACCATGAAGGAATCCGCGCTCGCGGTGTACTGGTTGCTGCAGGGTTTCGCGATCAACGTGCCCGATTTCGACGGCAAGTTCAACACGTTCAACACCTACGCCGAGGGCAAGATGGTGCTGGACAGCCTGCGGGCGATGAAGAACGACAGCGGGTTGGGCCTCGCCGATTCGGGGATCGCGCTGTACGGCTACTCCGGCGGCGGTTCCGGTTCGATCCGGGCCGCCGAACTGCGGGCCACCTACGCGCCCGACGTGCGAATCCTCGGCACCACCATCGGCGGTACGCCCGGTGACCTGGTCGCCGAGGCGGCCTATGCGACGCGCGAACAGCCCGGGCTGACGGGTACCAGCAACTTCACGATGTGGCTCGGCCTGGCCAGCCTGGCGCGCGAGTACCCGGACGTTTTCAAAGTCGACGAACTGCTCACCACCGAAGGTCAGCAGCTGCTGCGGGATTTCCAGAGCCGCTGCTACGCGACCATCGCGCTGTCCGGTGTCTACCGGCCGATCAGCGCCTACTACCAGCCCGGCAAGTCGTTGGAGACCCAACCCGAGATCATCAAGGTGCTCCAGGACAACAGCCTCGGCAAATACATTCCCGACACGCCCGTCCTCTGGTGGCACGGGCTGTGGGACGAGCTGATTCCGCCCTCGGTGGTGATCCCGACGGTGAACTCGTACTGGGAGCGCGGCGCCGATCTGCGCTTCTACACGGTGCCGGTGCCCGAGCACATCACCAACGCGGTGACCGGTTGGCCGCCGGCGGTGGCGTGGACCAGCGCGCTGCTGCGCGGCCTGCCGCCGGGCCCCAAGTTCAAGGCGGACTTCCAGCCGCTGCCTCCAGGTTTCCCCGGTAGCTGAAATATCGCCCGGCGGCACCGGCAGGTGCTGCCGGGCGGTCCGACCGCGTATCGTCCGAGGGAGTTGTGACGAGTAGCTAGGAAGTTCGATGACGCACTTCTCCCTGGCCGCCGCCGTGACCGGCGACGGTGACCACTGGCCGGCGATGATCGCGCAGTTGCGCATGCGGGCCGCGACACTGGCCAGCGACTTCCGGGTTGCTGCCGCGCCCTACGCGGAGCTGCCGCAGTCGATGTTCGACGCCGATTTCGTGCCGAGCGCCGAACTCAATGTCGAACTGTTCTTCCGCTACGCCGCCGCGGGCGTCGAACCGTCGGAGCAGGACACCGGCCCGCTCGTCGAACGGGCCGTCCGGCTCGTGCGCGACGGGATGCCGCTCGACGAGGTGCTCACCAACTATCGCGTCGGCGTCTCCTTCTTCTGGGCGCAGCTGATGCCCGCGCTGGGCCCCGACGACCACCCGTTCGTCCCGGAACTCGGCTTGCGGCTGACCACCTATGCGGGCCTGGTGATGTCCCGGATCGCGATCGCGCTGGTGGAGGACGCGCGTCAGCCGCGGTGGGATCTGTTGGAGCAGAACGAGATCGCTGCCGCGCTGCTCGCCGGGCGGGACCCGGGGGAGTGGGCGCGCGAACTCGCGGAACCGCTCGCCGACGCGTTCCTGGTCGCTGCCGTCCGGCAGGGCGAGATCACCCCGGGACGGCTGACCGATCTGCGCTATCGCATCGGTAAGGTGCCCGGCGCGTTCCTGCACCGTGACAGCGGCGGCTGGACCGCGCTGATCCCGCTCGACGATCACGCCGACCCGGTCGGTGCGCTCACGAGCCGGCTCGGCTTGCGCGCCGACCAGCCGCATCCCGGTTTCTGGATCGGCGTCGCCCCCGCCGCCACGCATGCCGACATTCCGGCCGCGTACGCCGAGGCCAGGATCGTCGCGGATACCGCACGCTGTCTCGACCGGCCCGACGTGGCCTGCCGCCGCCAGGACATGATGTTCGAGTACGCGATCTCCACCACCGGGGCCGCGCTGCCGAATCTGGCCGCCGCCCTCGAACCGCTCGACGAGCACCCGCTGCTCATTCGCACACTCGACGAATACATCGCCAATCAGTTCAACCACAATGCGATGGCCCGGGCACTCTATATCCACCGCAACACCGTCACCTACCGCCTGTCCCGGATAGCCGACCTCACCGGCTACGACCCGCAGGACCCCGCAGGTATTTCCACCCTCATGGCCGCCCGCGTGGCGCGTCAACTCCTTTCGAAATCCTTCCGCCCCTGACCTGCTTGGAAGAATGCTTTAAGTAGTTCTAACAGCGGTTTTCAGATCGGCTCGAAGTGCCGGAAGTTGTCGGGACATTACCGGCGAGCGTTGGTAAGAATGCTGTCCATGACACGGACTGCCACGCGAGAATCGGTTATTCGGCAGGACGATTCGGCGCCGCGGATATCGCTTGCGCAATTCCGGCCCGATGTCGAGGGATTGCGGGCGGTCGCGGTGCTCGCCGTGGTCGCGTTCCACGCGGGTCTGGGCGGTATCGCCGGCGGATTCGCGGGTGTGGACGTCTTTTTCGTCATTTCCGGTTTTCTCATCACCGGCATGCTGTGGCGGGAGGTGTCGAGCACCGGCACCATCGGCCTGGCCCGGTTCTACGGCGGCCGGGCTCGCCGGCTGTTGCCCGCCGCGGGCGTCGTGCTGGTCGCTACCGCGATCGCCGCGGTCTCGTCGCTGCCGCCCTTGCAGTCTCGCGCGGTGCTCGGCGACGCGATCGCGAGCGCGTTGTACGTGGGCAACGTGCGACTGGCCGTGCACGGCACCGACTACCTGGCCGCCGACACACCGCCGTCGCCGTTCCAGCACTACTGGTCGCTGGGTGTGGAGGAACAGTTCTATCTGCTGTGGCCCGTGCTGCTCGTCGGTCTTGCCTGGTGCGTGTCGCGCCGGCGCGCGGCCGGTGGTTCGCCGATGCCCTACTCGATCGCGCTCGCCTTGCTCGCCGCGGTGTCGTTCGCGACCGCGCTGCACTGGACCCGCACGCTCCCGCCCTGGGCCTTCTTCACCCTGCCCGCTCGCGCGTGGGAACTGGCCGTCGGTGGTCTGGTGGCGCTCTCGGTCCCGGTGTGGCGACGATTGCCGCCGCTGGTTGCCGCCGCCGCGGGCTGGGTCGGTCTCGGCGCGATCGTCCTCGCTTTCCTCCGCCTCGACGAGCACACCCCGTATCCCGGAACTGCCGCGCTCCTACCGGTTCTCGGCACCGCGGCGATCATCGCCGCGGGCTGCGCCGCACCGGGCCGAGGCGTCGGCCGCGCCCTGTCCACCGTGCCGTTGCGGGCGATCGGCAGGCTGTCCTACTCGTGGTATCTCTGGCACTGGCCGGTCTTGCAGCTGGCGCCCCGGCTGCTCGGACACGGTCTCGGTACGGTCGGCGTGCTGGGTGCGGTCGCGGTGTCCGCGGGCCTGGCCATGCTGACGCTGTGGCTGGTCGAGGATCCTGTGCGGTTCGCGGCGCCGTTGCGGCGTTCGGGCGGGTTCAGTCTGGTCTGCGGCGGTGTCGTCACCGCGGCGGTGGTCTGTGTGGTGGTGGCGTTGCTGGCGGCCGTGCCCGCGCCGGTCGGTCGTGGCGCGGCCGCGCAGGCCCTCGCGGTGACCACGGCGCCCGCCCCGCCGACCGGCGCGATCGACCCGCACGAGGTGACCGTGCGGCAGCTGACCGCGCAGGTGCAGGCGGCTATCGCGGAGTCGGCCGAGTTACGTTCCGTCCCAGCGAATCTCGATCCGTCGCTCGCCGAGGCACCCGGCGACAAGGCGGCGGTGTTCGGCAACGGTTGCGTCCGTTCCTGGCTCGACGTCGGTCAACCCGAATGCGTTGCGGGCGAATCCGGTTCGGCGACGACGGTGGCGCTGGTCGGTGATTCGCACGCCGCCATGTGGAGTCCGGCCTTCGAACAGGTTGCCGAACAGCGACAGTGGCGGCTGGAGACGATGAGCAAAGTCACCTGCCCGCTGCTCGAACTGCCCATCACCAGCCCGTACCTGGGCCGGGAGTACACCGAATGCGTGCGGTGGCGCGGCCAGATCATGGCCAGGCTGCGCGCCGAGCGGCCGCGCTTGATCGTGGTGAGCATGTCGCGCCGCTACGGCGGCGACTTCGGCTTCACCGCCTACGACCAGGCCTGGCTCGACAGCCTGACCCGCTTGACCGCCCAGCTGCGCGCGACCGGAGCGAGCGTCCTTGTGCTGGGCCCGGTTCCGGATCCGCACAGCACCGCCCCGGCCTGCCTATCCGGCCATCTCGACGACGCCGTGGCTTGCGCCCCGGCGCGGCCGGTCGCGGTGAACGACGCGGGCATCGCGGCCGAGCGCACGGCGACCGTGGCGGGTGCGGCGCAGTATGCCGACCTGACCGAGCTGTTCTGTACCGTGCGGCGCTGCCCGCTCATCACCGGCAACGCGCTGATCTATCGCGACGACAACCACCTGACCGTCACCTACGCGAAGGCACTCACCCCGGTGCTCGCCGCGCTCGTCGACCGGGCACTGGCCGCACCCTGACGCACGAAAAGCGGGCCTCGCCACCGGCGAGGCCCACTTTCGTTGCCGCACTTGCTACTTCAGCGTGACATCGTCCGCGCTGTACTTGCCTTGCCCGTACCAGCCGTGCAGCCAGATCGTGACGCTCTTGGTCGAGGCGCCCGTGGTGAACTGGGTGGACAACTGCTGGTAGTTACCGCCGGTGCTGGGTGCCCAGGTGGACGCGTCGCTCGTGCCCGTGCCGGAGGCGCCGAGGTAGACGTAGTTGCCGTTCACCCACGCCGACAGCGTGTAGGTGCGGCCCGGTTCGACGGCGACCGTCTGCGAGCACCGGGCGTTGTCGCTGTCGGTCGGCGTGCCGCCCAACGCGTTCTTGCCGCCGTGCACCGGGGTGTTCACGATCGAACCGAGCGTGCCCGCACACGACCACGGGGACAACGCGCCGCTCTCGAAATCCCCGTTGACCACACCGGTGCCCGCGGGCGGCGTCGTGGTCGGCGGAGTGGTCGAGGGCGGTGTCGTGGTCGGTGGTGTGGTCGACGGTGGTGTGGTCGTCGGCGGTGTGGTGGTGGGCGGTGTGGTGGTCGGCGGGTTGCAGTTCGCGGGCGTACTGTTGACCCCGTCGATGACATGGTTGAACAGGGTCGGCGTCGGACCCAGGTTCTCCAGCGAGTACATCATCGCGCCGCCGAGGCCCTTGCAGTGCATGTAATCCACTTTGGCCTTGATGGATTGCGGTGAGTCACCGCCCCACCAGTTCGTGCCGTCGTAGAAGTAGGCGGCCTGTGCGGTGGTGTCGTAGAACGTGCGCGACGGGTTGTCGACGACCCCGTTCAGTTCCTTGTACATCCGGATGCCCGGCACGTTGCCCGACATCGGTGCGCCGGGCGCGGGCCCCGTCGCGGGCTGGAACAGGCCGTGTTCGCTGCCGGCCGGCACGCCCGTCCAACCGCGGTAGTAGAACGGGAATCCGACGGTCAGCTTGTTCGCCGGAAAGCCGCCCGGGATGTCGTAGGAACTGTCACCCGTGGTCCACGCGGTGACCGCCGCGTCGATGTTGTACTTCCCGTTGCCCGGCGGGACCGGATTCATCGGATCGTCCGGCCTGCTGTAGATGGGATCCTGGAAGTTGGTCGGCCCCTTCGCATCCCATGCCCCGTGCATGTCGTAGGTCATGAGGTTGACCAGGTCGAGATACTTGCCGAGGTTGGCGGTGTCGTAGTGACGGATCTTGTCCTGCCCGGCCGCTACGGCGGCGGTCAGCGCGTACCGCTTGCCGTCGGCCGTGCCCTGCGCGTCCAGTTGCTTACGCAGTTCCGCCGTCAGCAACGTGAGGTTCTCGCGGTCGTTCGGGGACGCGTGATTGCCGAGATGGCCACCGCCGCCCGGATACTCCCAGTCCAGGTCGAGGCCGTCGAAGATACCCTTACCTGTGCCGGGCCCGCCGTAGCCGTTCTGTTTCGGCAGGTTTCCCTTGATGAACATGTCGATGCAGGACGCGGCGAACTTCTTGCGCGCCGCATCGGTCGCGGCCACATCGGAGAAGAATTTCGAGTAGGTCCAGCCGCCGATGGACAGCAGCACCTTGAGATTCGGGTGCTTGGCCTTGAGCTGCTTCAACTGCTTGAAGTTGCCGACGATCGGGTCGTCCCACTTGTCGGCGGTGCCGTCGACGCTGCTGGCCGCGTCGAACGTCTTGCCGTAGTCGGCGTACGAATCGCCCGCCCCGTCACCGGCATTCGGGTTGTTCTCGTTCTGGTCCGCGGCCTTGTTGGCCTCGAAGCAGGTCAGGTCGGTGGGGTGGATGTTGGCGAACGCGTACATGATGTAGTCGAGCTTGCCTGCCATCCCCGAGGTGTCGACGTGCTTGGGGTAGAAGGCATTCTGGTAGATCGACCACTGGTTGAAGTAGGCGATCTTGGCGCCACCGGTGGACGGGCCGGTGCTGGCCGTGAGGGCCGGCGTCGCGTTGGTGAGGGTCACCAGGATCGTCGAGACGCCGATCAGAATGGCCGCGACGGAGGCCGCGAGCCAGGGGAATTTTGCCAACCGCATGGGGTTCCTCTCTGAGGTGAGGCTGGATGGGGCTACCTCGCGCAGCGGTCGAGCGGCGAGGCACAGACACGCACCGACGGGGAGAACCTGCGGGGTGTCAGCTCTGATGTCACCGATGCGGCGGCGGACGCGACATCGGCATTCCCGTTCACTTGCCGCGCGGCGGCCCGTCGGGTCGGAGCTGAGCTGGAGCCGAGAACAGTTGTGCGGGTGGGTATCTCAGTGACAGCCCGACGATCTTCCGTCGGTGTCCGGACGTCCCGTTGCAGCATGACACGGTAGTGCTCTGCCCGAGCTCCCCAGCGAGACTGGGGAGCTGCGGAAGATGCTTGGCCGCAAGCAAATTCGCGATCGGCAAGCGCCGCACCGCCGGTCTGCGGGTGGCTCCGCCGCGGAGTGCGCGCCACAGCCGGCTACGCCGGAGCGGCGGGCGCCCGCGGCGCCATGGCAGAACTTTCTCATCGTGTTTCCTTTCCTGATGCGGCAACGGGCTATCCGCCCACCGCCTTGGTGCCGGTCAAAGTCACGGTCCGGCTGTGCTGCGCGGCGATCGGCACGGTCTTCACGTGCACTACGCCACCGCGATCGTTCGGGTCGAACCACCAGCCGCTGTCCGCGCGGTCCAGCTCTGCGCGATCGGCGCAGCGGTGCAGAGCGCCGGTGGAGGTCTGCACCGCGGCCGGTGCGGCGGCGGTGTGCACCGCGAGCTGGTAGCGGCGTTGCGCGGGCTGGTCCCGGTAGGACCCGGTCGACGCGCCGATCGTCACCTCGACGGTGCCGGTCCCGGAATCGGGTGCGCGCACGCCGAACTGCTGGGTGGCCTGCGCGCCGGACCGGTAATCCCTTGTCACTCCGTCGTCTTCGGTCAGCGTGAAGCTGCCCGCGCCCTTCGGGTAGATGTCGAGATCCAGCACCCCGCGGTCACGGGTCTGCCAGGACTTGGTGCCCTGCGCCCACATCGGCACCACCGCGCCCGCCCGGACGAACAGCGGCAAGGTGTCCAGCGGCGCGCGATACCCGTCCACCGTGGTCGGCCCCTGCCAGGTGCGCCCGGTCCAGTAGTCGACCCAGGTGCCTTCCGGCAGATAGATTCCGTCGCGCACCTCGCCGTCGCGATACATCGGCGCGACGAGAAAGTCCTTGCCGGAGAGGAACTCGTAACGCGCCTTGTCGCCCCACGTGTTCGGATCGTTCGGGTACTCCAGCGCGAGCGCGCGCACCTGGCCGACGCCGGTGCGATTCGCCTCGACCGCATAGGAATAGGTGTAGGGCAGCAATCTTTCCTTGAGCTGCAAGTACTTCCGGTTGATCGCGGTGTACGGCTCGCCGTAGCGCCACGGCTGCTTGTCCTTGGGCGCCCATCCGTCCATCGACATGATGGTGGGCAGGAACGCTTTCCACTGCAGGTCCCGGGTGTAGGTCTGCGGGCTGCCGCCGAAGATGCCGTCGACGTCGCCGGTGTTGTACGCGATACCCGACATCGTCGCGCCCGCGTAAGTCGGTATCTGCCAGCGGATGTAGTCGTAGGAACCGGCTTGGTCCCCGCTCCACAGCACCGCGCAGCGCTGCGCGCCCGCCCAGCTCACCGGCGTCCACACGAAACCGCGGGCGTCGCTGTTCTCCTCGATACCCTTGTGCGCCTTGTTGCAACCGTCGAGGGCGAACTGGTAGCCGGGCCCGACCCAGGCCACGTCCAGCTTGCGCACCCGCACACCGGCTTTGACCTCCTCGGCCTGATGCGGCAGGCCGTCCTCGGTCCACAGTCCGAGCTGCATGTTGTTCTTGCGCAGCCCTTCGCCGACCTGCGGCAGATTCTCGTAGCCGCAGCCGTAGCCGTCGTTGACCAGCATCCAGCCGTTGGGCATCTCGTTCTCGGTGTAGCCCTCGGCGATGGCGACGGCATCGAGGGTGTGCCGCTCGCCCCGGTTCGCGTTGTGCAGGTAGCAGTCCGAGTCGCCCATCTCCAGTCCGTAGATCGGCGGCAAGAAGGGCCGCCCGACCAGTCCGGTGTAGGCGGAGATCACCGCTTTCGGGCCCTTGCCGACGACGTAGATCGCGTCGAATCGCCGCTCGTCGTGGGTGGTGCGCACGGTGTCGCCGAAGGTGTAGCTGCCCGGTGCGAAAGTGTTGCGCAGCACGCCGTATCCGTTGCTGGACAGGTAGAACGGCTGCGAATTCGGCGCGCCGCCGTCGTTCCAGTTGTCGTCGGCGAAGATCTTGATCGTCTGATCCCGGTGGCTGAATCGCCCGTTCTGCTCACCGCCGCCGAAGAATTGTTCCTGCCGGCCGCGGCCGAGGCTCTGCGTGGTGGTGTCGCCCTTCCAGGACAGCGGCGACTTCTCGGCCCAGATCTGCGCGGTGTCGGCGCCGTCGTACAACGCGAAGCGCAGCGGGCGCTTGTACGCGCGCAGCGTGAGCTCGCCGGTGGACAGGGCCCAATAGTCGCCCTTGTCTTCGCGTTTCGGGACCGCGGGTGCGGTCTTGCTCGGCAGGACGATCTTGTCGCCGGCCGGATCGGTGAATTTCCCGTCGGGCGCCAGTTGCACGCGCACGGCGCCGGCCTGCGGGAAACTCACCCGCACCGCGGCGGCGCCGGATTTCACAGTGGTGGTGGGGCCGTCGTCGGTGACGCCGCTGATATCCGCCAACTGCCCGGAGTCCGCGTCCGCCAGGGCGTCCGGCATGGCGACCAGGCTGCCCGCGGCGACCAGTAGACCCAGGGTGAGATGTGCGATTCTGCGCATCAAGTGGACCTTTCACGCACGAATGAGCATCGGGTGTGTCCTGCAAGTAGAACCACAACCCCCACCGCAATCTCGACTGGCGACAACTGGGGAATTGCGAAAGATGCGCATCATGCCTGATCAGCGGCCTGCGATTGAATTGATACCGAGCGGTTACTCCCTAAGGGACACCTGTAGTCCAGCGGAAGGAAGAGGTAGTCATGGCCGCGAAATTCGAACTGTTCACGGACAAGGCCGCGAAGACCCGTTGGCGGCTCAAAGCCGCCAACGGTGAGGTCATCGCCGCGAGCCAGGCCTACGAGAGCAAGGCCGCGGCACGCAACGGCATCGAGTCGGTGCAGAAGAACGCGCCCGGCGCGGCCGTCGACGATCAGACCTAGCCGAGACGCGTCCGCGGCACCGGCGTTCGCACGATGGATGCGGCGGTCACGATGCCGAGCCGAACCAAGTGGTCAGGACTTCGGTGAGGGCGTCGTCGCCGCCTCCTTCGCCGACCCAGGCGACGTAGCCGTCGGGGCGCAGGAGCACGGCGTCGGGAGCCGGGATCTCGCCGACGCCGGGCACTCGCCAGGCGGCCGGTGTCGTGGCGTGCACGACGTCGACACCGCCGGGCACCCGGCGCGTTCCGTTGTCGTTGCGGCACAGCAGCATCGGGCGACCCGATCGCAGCAGTTGGTTGACGCGGGCCCCGCCGTCCAGGTCGAGATCGGGCATCCGACGTCCGGTCAGTGGGTGAGTTCCCTTGGTGTCGTAGCGGATATCGAGCGCGGTGATCATCAGCCCGAGTCGGTGCCGTACGACGTCAGCGTCGATCAGATCGCCGAGGATGTCGCGTAAGGCCTCGACGTGCGGACCGGACCGCTGCAGGGCGGTCTGGGCCCTGGTGTTGTGCAGGACTCGCGCACCGACCGGCAGTCGTTCGGTTTCATAACTGTCCAATACCGCACCGGAAGCGTTGCCGCGCAAAGTGATCGCCAGCTTCCAGCCGAGGTTCACCGCGTCCTGCACGCCGAGGTTCAAGCCCTGGCCCCCGGCGGGGTAGTGGATGTGGGCGGCATCGCCTGCGAGGAACACCCGGCCCTCGCGGTAGCGCTGCGCCTGTCGCGCGGCATCGCCGTAGTGCGTCACCCAGCGGGGGCTGTGCATCCCGAAGTCGGTGCCCGCGATCTCCCGGTAGTGGTCGCGGAACTGCTCGAAAGTCACTGTCGCGCCCCGATTCAGCACCAGATCGTGACGCTGCACGACCAGCCGGTACCAGCCGGGCTGAAACTGCACCGCCGAGAAATCGCCCGCGTCGCCGCGGCGCCCGAAGAACGGCTCCGGCGGCGGATCGGCGAGTTCCACATCGGCCAGCATGCCGGTCATGGTGGCCTCGGTGCCCGGGAAGCCGATGCCCGCCAGCTTGCGGACCGCGCTACGCCCGCCGTCGCAGCCGACCAGATAGGCGGCGCGGATTCGGCGTGGCCGGGGTCCGCCGACTTCGACCTCGATGCCGTGGGCGTCCTGGGTGAACCCGACGACCGGTGACGACCAGTGCACCGGCGTGCCCGAGTCCGTTGCGCGCCGGTCGAGTTCGCGTTCGACCACCGATTGCAGCACGGCGAGCATGTACGGATAGCGGGTGTCGAAATCGTGGAAGTCCAACGGGAGGGCGCCGAAATGGCCCGCGTTCATCGGGCGGCCTTGGGCGAGCAGCGACTCGAGCAGCCCTCGCTGATCCAGTAGCTCCATCGTGCGGGCGTGGACGCCGCCGGCCCGTGCCTCGCCGGTGCGCGTGGGCAGGCCGTCGAGCAGCAGCACGTCGATGCCCGCCAGCCGTAGTTCGCAGGCCAGCATCAAGCCGGTCGGTCCGGCGCCCGCGATGACCACCTCGGTCGTTTCCATGACCCTCTCCTTAACAACGTTAAGCTATTTAACGCTGTTAAGGAGACCTGAACGTTGTTAAACTGTCAAGCGTGAAGTTGGATACGCAGGTCATCGCGCAGGCCGCGCTCGATCTCCTGGACGAAGTCGGCCTGGATGGTCTGACCATGCGGAAAGTGGCGGCCGCGCTGGACGTGCAAGCTCCGGCGCTGTACTGGCATGTCGCGAACAAGCGTGAGCTGCTCGATGCCATGGCGCGCAACGTCTTCGTCGCCGCTATCGATGGAGTGGAAGCGCCGCGGCGGGGTGAGGAATGGGACGAGTGGGTGATGCGGCTCGCCGGTCGGCTGCGCCGGTCGATGCTGCGCTACCGGGACGGTGCGAAGGTGCTCGCGGGCACCTACATCAACGACGAAGCAATGTGGCGCACAGTGGAATTGACGTTGCGCACGCTGGAAGATGCAGGTTTCTCGACCCTGGACGCCGGCCGGGTCTTTCCGGTACTACTGCATTACACAACGGGATTCGTCATCGAAGAGCAGGCGCGCCTCGGCACGGATTACGACCGCAACCCCTACGGAATGGACCAGCTCGGGCAGGCGATGAACGCCGACCGCTATCCGTTGACCACGCACATGGTGACGCGATTCGCCGACGCGGACTCCGACGACGAGTTCACCCACGGCCTGCGCGTGATCGTCGCCGGAATCCTCGCTACCCGAACGGATCAGCCCACCTGACCCGCTACTGGTCCTCGGTGCCGGAGGGGTTGTCGATGAGGTAGCGCCAACGGCCGTCGGCACCACGTCGCATGACATCGGTGGCGGTGCCTTGCATTGCGACCGGTTGACCCTCCAGCGGAGGACCGTCCATGGCCCAGTCGATCAGGAGCAGGGCGATGTCGCCGGCCGTATAGGCTTGGCGCAGTGTGGCTTTCATTGAAGTCGCCATTCCCGCGAAATGTGCCAGAGCCGTGGACATTCCGGCTCCGGAGACCGGCTGGCCCGGGCGGGGGACCACGATCGCGGCCGGCTCGTACAGGTCGGTGAGAGCCTCGATATCACGGGCGTTGAACAGTTCGACCCAGCGGTCGACGTGTCGGGTGAGTTCGGCGTGCACCGCCGCGGCATCGTCATGATTCGTCGTCATAACCCACCAAGCATATGCCGCGCCGCCGCCGGCGCCAGCCGAAACCCGCGCGAGGCATTGAGGTTCCTGTCGCTGCGGATATCAGTGGCGTTCGGTGATCCGGACTCCGCGACCGGGCTGCCACAGCTGCACGATCAGGAGTTGCCGCTCCTGGTCGACCGTGGTCAGGACGGCGTCGGTGAGGTCGAGGCGAAAGGCGTAGTCCTCGCCCGCGGGTTCGGCGCCCGCCGCCGCGCGGGCCGCCGGGTCGGTGAGTTCCCTGGCGACGCCCGCGACCTTGGCATCACCGTCGGCCGGGTGGGCGTGGATCGCGCAGCGACCGTCGCGCCGCAGGTCGTCGGCTTTGCGTGCGTCCGGCATCGACCCGAAGACGAGGTCGGGGTCGTGGAACGCCACTTCCGAGCCGCTGACGCGGGGTGCACCGTCCCGGCGCAGCGTTGCCAGCACGTGGCTCTCGTGCAGTTGGAACCGCCGTTTGACCTCGGCCGCCAACTCCGGTGCCTCGTCCTCGAATTCACGCCACGTCGCCATGGCCCCACGATGCCATCGGCCGCGGTATCCGTCAGGACTTCGGGCGGGTGAGGTCGTAGACGGCGACATTGCCGTAATGCACAGCGGTGTAGTGGGCGGCTACCCAGTCGGCGATGTCCTTGTGGCCGGTGGGCCGCCACAGGCCGTTGGTCGCGGGCGGCTCGTTCGGGATGACGCCCGGTTGGTCGGGGACCTTCCAGGCATCGGGCAGCTTCACCTCCTGCGCGAGGTAATAGGTCACCTGGTGGGTGCGGACGAGGTTCTCGAAATCGGCGAGGCTCGGCACCGGGTCGGCCGAGGTGAAACCGCCGATCGCGATGACAGGGGTGTGACTGGCCAGCTCGAGACTCGCTGCTACCGAGGACCGGTCCACGGCCGCCGACCAAGGCGTCGTGGTGTCCCGCAGCAGCGCGGCGACCGGCGGCTCGGTGGTGCCGTCCACGAAGGCGGTGACCGTTCGCCGGATCTGGTTGGCCGGGCCGGGCTTTTCGGGCTCGGCCGGACCGACGGACGGGCTACCGCCGACATGCTCCCGCGGCAGGGTGGCCGCGGCGTACGCGGTGGTGCCACCCAGCCCGGCGAGCACCCCCGCGATCACCAGCACCGAAATCGCCCGGTCGCGCAATCGCCGCGACACCGCGGGGGACACGCTCGCGAGCAGTCCGAGCGCGGCGAGCGTCGATATCGCGAGCACCGTCCAGCGCAGCCACGGCAGCCACTCGGCATTACGGCCGAGCAGCACGAAAGCCCAACCGCCGGTGGCGAAAATCAGCGCCGCCGCACCGATCCGGCCGAACGCCGCGGCGCGCTGCCGCCACACCTCGTGCACGCCGAGGGCGAACATGCCGGCCACGGCGGGCCCGATCGCGAGCGTGTAGTACGCGTGCATACCGCCCTGCATGGTGCTGAACGCGATGCCGTCGATGAGCAACCACAACCCGAAAACCAGTGCGGCGCCCCGCACCGGGTCGGTCCGCGGGGTGCGCCGGCGCGACACCAGCACGAGCCCGAACGCCAGCAGTGCGGCGGGCAGCAGCCAGGAGATCTCGAACCCGATCTCGCCGGTGAACAGTCTGGCCGGGCCCGAACCGCCACCGAAGCCGAAACCGGTGCCCACCGACCGCGGCATCTCGTAACCGGGCGGCAGCTCGAAAGGGTTGGCGCCCCGGTGATTGTGACCGAGGAACCGCGCGAACCCGTTGTAGCCGAGCACCAGATCCATGAACGTGTTGTTCGTCGACCCCGCCAGATACGGGCGCGCCGCGGCGGGCCACAGCAGCGTCAGCACCACATACCAGCCGGACGACACGACCAGCGCCGCCGTCGCGTCGACCAGGTGCCACCACCGATTTCGCAGTGTGGTCGGCGCGACGATCAGGTAGGTGAGCCCGAGCGCGGGCAGCACCATCAGCCCCTCGAGCATTTTCGCCAGGAACGCGAACCCCAGCGCGACGCCCGCCAGGATCAGCCAGCGCACGCTCGCGTGGCGCAATGCCCGGATCGTGCAGTAGGCGCCCGCGGTCATCAGCAGCACCATCACCGCGTCCGGGTTGTTGAACCGGAACATCAACGCCACCACCGGCGTTGCCGCGAGTACGGCGCCCGCGAGCAGCCCCGCGCCCCGGCTGGCGGTGGCGCGCGTGACCGCGGCGTACAGCAGGGCCACAGCGGCGACGGCCATCAGCGCCTGGGGGACGAGCATGCTCGCGCTGCTGAAGCCGAACAGCTGACCCGACAGTCCCATGACCCATTGGGACACCGGCGGTTTGTCGACGGTGATGAAGTTGCCGGGGTCCAGCGAGCCGAACAGCAGTGCTTCCCAGTCCCGGGAACCCGCCCAGGTGGCGGCGGCGTAGAAGTTGTTGCCCATGCCGTTGACGGTGATGTGCCAGAGGTAGGCGGCCGCCGTGCCGATCAGCAGCGCGGCCAGACCGGCTCGCTCCCAGCGGCGCGCCGGTGGCAACGTGTCCGGTGCGGCGAGGGTCGCGGAGTCGATCGCAGGGGGCTGGGCGGCGCTGATCGCGGTCACCGCAGGAGCATGACCGGCACAGCGGTGAGGACCCTGGGCGCATCCTGGCAATGTGCTGTGAACGCGCCGGACATGCGAACGGCCGCACGGATCACCGTGCGGCCGTTCAGCTGTCGGGCGTGCTCAGATCTTGCGGATGACCGTGACGACCTTGCCGAGCACCTGCGCGTCGTTGCCGGGGATCGGTTCGAACACCGGGTTGTGCGGCATCAGCCACACGTCCTTGCCGGTGCGCTTGAACGTCTTCACCGTGGCCTCGCCGTCGATCATGGCGGCGACGATATCGCCGTTGTCGGCGACGTTCTGCTGGCGCACCACCACCCAGTCGCCGTCGCAGATCGCGGCGTCGATCATCGACTGGCCGACGACCTTCAACAAGAACAGCGAACCCTCGCCGACCAATTCGCGGGGCAGCGGGAACACGTCCTCCACCGCCTGCTCGGCCAGGATCGGGCCACCGGCGGCGATCCGGCCGAGCACCGGCACGAAGGTCGGCGTCGGCCTGCCGGAATCGGCGGTGGCGCCGTCGGTTTCGTCGACGGGGGCGACGTGCAGGCTGGTGACCGCGCGCCCCACCTCGTCCAGGCCGCGAACATCGACCGCGCGTGGACGATTCGGGTCACGCCGCAGGAATCCCTTGCGCTCCAAGGCCCGAAGCTGGTGGGCGACCGAGGAGGTGGAGGTGAGCCCCACGGCGTCACCGATCTCCCGGATGCTCGGCGGGTAACCCCGCTCGCTCACCGAGGAGCGGATCACCTCCAGCACTTTGCGCTGACGCACGGTGAGATCCGCCCCGGAAATCGCCGAGTCGGCGCCGCCTTCGCTCTCGTCGCCCGTGTCGTCTGTCTGCCTCACCGCAACCGCCCTTCCGTGCTGTGTCCGGGCGGATCCGTTGCCCGGCAAATCTCGTGCTCGGCTTGTCGAGAATTTCGTCTTTTTGAATCTAGACCGGTCGGGCCCATGTTTCAAACATCTGTTCGAGGAGTGTCGGGCGTTTCTGCTGACTTTGTCGGTGGCTCGTGGTAGAAATCGAACATCAGTTCTTCGAACACCTGAGCGAACAGCATCGAACATGGCACCCACCAGCGGCACCGAAAAACAGCCCCACCGAAGCGTCCAGCTCGACCGACCCAGCTCGAACACAGACGGAGCACCCACCACGGAGGTTTGTCCGATGAGCACTGCGATCAGCGATATCAAGACGGAGATCGGCGCGACACGCAAGAGCGTCGCGCTGCGTGTCGCCGACGACCTCGATCGCCGCGAGGCCGGTGCGGACGAGATCGACCTGGCCTTCGCCACGGTGCCCCGGGTGCACCGCGGCACCCTGCGCACCCGAGCGCTGGACTCGACACGCTCCGTCGTGGATCGCCGCCCGCCCAGCGCGCGCCCCCGCGGCGGGGTCGTCGTGTACGACCGGGGCACAAGGACTTCCGCAGTTCGCCGCGCACGTGGAGTGCACCCCGGCGAGCTGGTCGAGCAGGCGCAGGTCGGGTTCGCGGTCCTGGCCGTCGCGGCATTGCTCAGCGCATTGGTGGTGGCGGTGTTGATCACCCTCGCCCACCTGCGCGCGGGCGATTGGGGTGGGGAGATGCCCCCGGCCCCGGCGGAACATTCGCTGTCCGTTGATGGAGAGGTGGGAGTGGGGCTGTCCCAAGGTGTTCCGGCGGTGGGTTGATTCCGCGGTCGCGGGGGTGAGGGTGGGGGCGGACGAACGGGAGTGGTTGAGGGCGGGGGTGTGCAGGTTTGGTTGTGGTGCAGCCCTGCGGGCTGCGTGTTTGACGGGGTGGCGGGGGTTCGTGCAGGGGTGGGGGTGGACGGGAGTGGTTGCGGCGGGTCGTCCGGGTTTTGGTCGTGGTGCAGCCCTGCGGGGCTGCGTGTTTGACGGGGGCGGCGGTTCGTGGAGAGTTGGTGTGGGCGGGAGTGGTTGCGGCGGGTCGTCCGGGCTTAGGTTGTGGTGCGGCTCTGCGGGCTGCGTGTTTGACGGGGGCGGCGGGTCGTGGAGGGTGGTGTGGGCCGGTCGGTTCGATGAGCGAGGGTTCTGCTGGGGGTTGGAGTGGGGTGCTCGGGGCTGGAATGGCCGGGGAGTGTGAACCTTGGCTTCGCGCGGGTGTTGTTAGGGTTGGGGCGGGTTCGGGCGATCGAAGTTCCGTTGGGGTTGGCTTCGGGTCGCTCGGGGTTTGGTGCGGCCCGGCGGCGTGAGTCTTGGCTTCGCGAGGGTTTGCTGGGTTGAGGTCGGGCGATTCACCTTGCAGCGCAGCTGCTGCGGGTGGCCGGCTTTGTGGCGTAGGTGCCGTGGGGTGGCGAGCGGCCGATCTTGCCGGTGCATCCGCTCGATGCGGTGTGGGGTGGAGCGTTCCAAGGGCGCAATCCTGAAGGCTGCGCGTGCGTGAAAGCTGCCCGGGCTCGTAAACGATGGCGTGCGCGACGTTCCCGCACCTCTTCTGTGTTCGCGCACCTCGACTTGCCGTGCGACACGCCGTGTTTGGGATCGGAAGGGGTGCGGGAGGGGTGGGGGTGGAGCCGATCGGGCTGTGGCTGCGATGTCGGTCGCGCAGTGAGCGGCGGGTCGCGTTGGGGCGGGCCGGGCTGTGCGTGGGTGTCTTCTCGCACCTCTTCTGTGTTCGCGCACCCCGACTTGCCGGGCGACACGCCGTTGCTCGGTGAGGGAGGTCTGTGATGTGTCGGGGGTGAGTGGGGTTTGCTGCCGTCGCCGTCGCCGTCGCCGTCGCCGTCGCCGTCGCCGTCGCCGTCGCCGTCGCCGTCGCCGTCGCCGTAGCCGTCGCCGTCGCCGTCGCCGTCGCCGTAGCCGTCGCCGTCGCGGTCTGGGGGTCGGGGTCGGAGGTGATCGGGTTGGAGTTGCCTGGCGGGGGAGACCCTTGGCCTCGGAGGTTTGCCAGGGCTGGGATCGAGTTCGGTGGTGGGGTGCCCCTGAGGTCGAGGCTGCTCGGCGGGCGTGATGCTGTGGTTCACTGAGGGTTTCGACGGTTCGCATAGCGACTTGCCGTGGGACACGCCTTTGTTCGGTCGGGGAGGTCTGTGAGGCCTCGGGGTGAGTGGGGGGTGCTGCGGTCGGGGTGGGAGGGGCAGGGGGATTCGGGTTATCGGCCTGCAAAGTGGCCGGAATTGTCGATTGCTGTCTGGGACATGTTGCTAGTGTGCTGAAACGCGATCTGGCAGGGGCTCTTGCCAGACGTTCTTTTCGTCGGACGAGCGAGTCGGGACAGCAATGACGCACTTCGCCACTACCGGACGCTCGGTCCGGCTTCTTGCCGGAATCGCCGGGCTCGCTGCGAGTCTCGTGTTCGGGATCGGTGTGACTCCGGTCGCGCAGGCCGCGCCCGCTTACGCGACGTTCCTGGATCTGCCCGCGGTGAACGGGGACGGTACGGGCGGGGGCGGGCTGAATCCGGCACTGCCCCTGGATGAACCGACGCTGGTCGCGGCGGTCGAAGCGGCGCGGGCCGACGGTGTGCCGCCGCGTCGGTACGCGACGCTGTTGCATCAGTACTGGTTGGTCGTTGCGACGCGCAACGCCGATATCGACCTCGCGGGGTGGGATCCGGCACGCGGGGTGCGAGCCAACGAGCGCACGTTCAACCAGGTGTATGTCAACTATCTGCGGCTGACCACGCAGCATCCGGAGTTCTACTGGGCGGGGCTGGCCGGCATCGCGGGCGGCTCGTTCGCCTCGGGCTTCTTCGACATGAGCGATGTGGGTGTGGTGCTCGACGTGCCCGGCATCCAGCAGCTCGGCAACACGGTCGCCGACCTGTTGCGCGGCACACCGCCGGAGCTGGTGCGCGACCTGCCGGCCGACATCCGCCTGCTCGCCGCCGAAGGCCCGCGGCTCACTCCGCAGGACGTCGCCTGGTACCAGACCCGGCTGATGATCATGCAGAAGCACATTTTCACCGACCTGGTTCCGATGCACGAGGCGTATGTGGCGCTGGGAATGCGCGGGATCGACGAGATGACCGAGGCCGGCATCCTCGACGCCGACATCCACACCGCGTGGCAGTCCATCGCCCGCGGCACCCAGGACGGCTACGTCGACGCCCTGATCCGGATGACCGACCGGGAGCAGAACCGGGTGATCGCCGACCAGTGGGACGAGACCGCGGCGGGACGCGCCCCGATCGGGCGGGTCCTCACCTATGTGAGCACGATCGCCGGCAAACCGGCGGTGCCCGGCGTGCGTGCGCCCGGGGTGTTCGCGCCGGCGACGGTCCGGGCCGACCTCGGCGGCCGCACGCTCGCGCTGCGGACTCCGCTGCCCGACTTCAACTGGGCCGACCGCGACACGCGGTGGACCTATATCACCGGTGATCTCGTGCCGCGCCATATCGACCTGGAACAGAATCCGGTGCTCGGGCCCGCCGTGCTCGGGGAACCGTTCTGGAACAAACTCGCCCGCGGGCGGCTCGTGCCGCGCTTGCCCGAGTTGATCGCCGACCTGACCTCGCAGTGGCAGGTGGCCGGATAGGCCCGCCCGCGCGGGCGGCAAACGGGGCGGCGACGGTCCCGCTACCGGGTGAGTGGGACAACCCGGGTACCCGGACAGGTATCCTCGAAGTGCTATGCAGGTATTCCGCGTATCGTCTGAGGTTTACCTGGTGCCGGGGTCTAGGCCCCTGTACACGTGCTCGCCGGGACGGTCACCCCGATCGGTTGCCGGGCCGGCCGCGAGCACTCGCATCGACGAAGGATCTCTCGGATGCATTGCCCGTACTGCCGACACCCAGACTCCCGGGTGGTGGACTCGCGTGAGGCCGACGAAGGCGCGGCCATCCGCCGCCGCCGCGCGTGCCCGCACTGTGGGCGGCGGTTCAGCACCGTGGAAACCGCGATCCTGTCCGTGGTCAAGCGCAGCGGCGTCACCGAGCCGTTCAGCCGGGAGAAGGTCATTCGCGGCGTGCGCCGCGCCTGCCAAGGCCGTGAGGTCGACGACGACGCCCTGAACCTGCTCGCCCAGAAAGTGGAAGACGCGGTGCGCGCCAAGGGTTCTCCTGAGGTGCCCAGCCACGAGGTCGGCCTCGCCATCCTCGGTCCGCTGCGCGACCTGGACGAGGTCGCCTACCTCCGCTTCGCCTCGGTGTACCGCTCCTTCACCTCCGCGGAAGACTTCGAACGCGAGATCCAGGAGATGCGTAAAGCACGCGCCGACGCCGCCATGGTGCCCGCCGAATAGCCGATCCCTCAGCACACCGCGCCCGCACGCCTTGGCATCGAACTCCGCCACAGCGCGCGGATCATCGGTGTGACACAGCGGAATACGACGATGCTGCGAGCCGGGTACGAGGCGTATGTCCACGCCAACCGCTTCCCGCTCCGCGCCGACGTCACCCTGCGGCGGTCATCGTGCGACCGCCGAGGCCGCGGTCGACTTCTGGGTGATGCTGGGACGGCAGACGGCGTTCGAGCGCGAAATCGGCCAGCTGAGCCGTAGGCGAAAGTGCGTCGCCGCCAGCAAGGCAACCTCGTGAACTGCCTGTCGCGTCGGCGGGTGGAAACTCGCGAGAACGCGCCTTGCGGTCAACCTTCACAACGCGCCTAGCGGCGGACGGCGGCGATGGCGCGCTCGATCCGCTTGGCGGACACCGGGTATGGGGTGCCGAGTTTTTGGGCGAACAGGCTGACCCGGAATTCCTCCAGCATCCACCAGATCTCGGTGACGGCCGGGGCGCCGCGCCGGTTCTCCGGTAGGGAGTTCACGAGGCGGTCGTAGGCGGCGATCGCGCGATCCAGTTCGGCCATGCTCTGCCGGTCGCGGACCGCGGAGCCGGGCAGGGCCTCCAGGCGGGCGACGGCGCCCTGGAGATAGCGGGGGAGTTCCCGCAATCGGGTGCTACCCCATTCGGAGACGAAACCGGGGAACACCAGGTTGTCGAGCTGATCGCGCACATCGTCGGCGATATCGCGTTCGGTGGTGTCGGCGAGCGCGGCCGAAACCCGGTGCGCCTCAGCGAGAATCGGGACGAGCAGGCGCACCAGCCGGGCGACCGCGGTGGTCAGGTCCGGGCGGATCTTCGCGACCAGTGCGGCGAAATCGTCCGGGCTGCGCACCGGGCCGCCCGCCGCGGCGATGAGTTCGTCGGCCGCCGCCGCGCGGCAATCCTCGACGAGCGCGTCGATCGACCCGTACGGATTCTGGCTCAGCGCAAGGCGATCCGTGGGCGGCAGGCTCGCGGTGACGGTGCGCACCGAGGTCGGGATGGCGTTGAGCACGAGCGCGCGGGTGCCCGCCCGCATCGCACTGGCTTGCGCGGCAGGCGAACTGAGCACGCGCACGGCCACGCCGGCGCCCTCGGGCACCAGCGCGGGGTAGCCGGTGACGGTCTGTCCCGCGACCTCGCGCCGCACCGTCTCCTCGACCGTGCCGAGCGATTCCGAGGTCCACACCGCGGCGGGCGCGCGTTCGGCGCCCGCGGTCGCCCGCGCCACCGAAGCGGAGACCTGTTCGGCCAAACGGGTTTTCAGTGCTTGCAGACTCTTACCGCCAGCCAGCACCCGGCCGTCGGCATCGACTGCGGCGAAGGTCATCCGCAGATGATCGGGCAGGGCGCTCGGATCGAGGTCGCCCGGGTCGATGGTGATCGAGCCGAGGCGCGACAGTTCCCGCGCCAGCCCGGTGCGTAACGGTTCCGCGCGTGGCGTGAGCGCGGCCAGCGCGGCGGCGGCGAAATCGGGGGCGGGAACGACGCTGCGCCGCAACGCTTTCGGCAGGGTCTTGATCAGCGCCGCGGCCAGTTCGTCCCGCATGCCGGGCACCAGCCAGTCGAAGCCGACCGCGCGCACATGCGCGAGCTGTTCCACCGGGATGCGCACCGTGACGCCGTCTTCCTCCTGACCGGGCTCGAACTGATAGGTCAGGGGGAAGCTGAGTTCGCCCTGCCGCCAGGCGTCGGGGAAAGCGGCAGGGTCGAGCGCCGCGGCGTTCTCGTTGACGACGGTGGCGGTCGAGAAGTCGAGCAGTGCCGGATCTTTGCGGGACGCGCCCTTCCACCATTTGTCGAAATGCCGCACCGAGACGATGTCGGCGGGCAGCCGCTTGTCGTAGAACTCGAACAGCACTTCGTCGTCGACCAGGATGTCGCGGCGGCGCGCGCGGTGCTCCAGATCGGCGACGTCGTCGATCAATTCGCGGTTGCGGTGGAAGAACTCGTGGCGGGTCTGCCATTCGCCCTGCACCAGCGCGTGCCGGATGAACAGCTCGCGCGACAGTTCGGGGTCGATGCGGCCGTAGTCCACCTGCCTGCCGGTGACCAGGGGGATGCCGTAGAGGGTGACCCGCTCGTAGGCGCTGGCCGCGCCGCGCTTGGCTGACCAATGTGGTTCGGAATAGGTGCGTTTCACCAGATCTCCGGCGAGCCGCTCGGCCCACTCCGGCTCCACCTTGGCCGCCATCCGGCCCCACAGGCGCGAGGTCTCGACGAGTTCGGCCGCCATCACCCAGCGCGGCGGCTTCTTCGCCAGCGACGAACCGGGGAAGATCATGAATTTCGCGTTGCGCGCGCCCAGGAACTCCCGTGACTCCGCCTCGCGCACACCGATGTGCGAGAGCATGCCCGCCAGCAGCGCCTGATGGATACTGGCGGAATCCCAAGGCATGTCATCGGATTCGAGCGACGCGCGGTTCACGGCCTGCGGGCGATCACCGCGCCGCCCCCGCCTCTGCCCACGCGAGCCGCCCGCAGCGTCCGCCGCCGCGTCGCCGTCGCGCCGGTCCGCAACGGAACCGCCGCGTCGCGACCGGCGACCACGTATCTCGCCCGGCCCGCCCCCGGATTGCCCACGGCCCCCATCGTTTCCGACGCCGTCCTCGACTCCGCCCCGGCCGCCCTCGGCCTGGTCGCGGCTGTAGCCTCGGCCGCCGTCGGCCTCGCCTCGACCGCCCTCGCCCCGGTCACGGCTGCCGCCAGCGCCCTCGCCGCGGCCACCGTCAACCCCGCCTCGGCCACCGTCAACCCCGCCTCGGCCACCACCGGCCTCGCCTCGCCCGCTCTCGTTCCGGCTACGACCTTCGCCGCGGCCACTTGCCGCCCCGCCTCGGCCACCGTCGCCCCGACCGCCCTCGCCCCGGTAACGACTGTCGCCTCGGCCACCCGTAGAACCGCCTCGGTCACCGTCGGCCCCGCTTCGGCGACCGTCGGCCCCGCCTCGGTCACTCGCGTCCTCGGCCGAGCCGCCCCCGCCTCGCCCGCTCCCGGCGTCGTCCAAGCTGCCCTCGTTCCGGCCACGACCTTCGCCTCGGCTACCCGCAGCCCCGCCTCGACCACCGTCGCCCCGACCACGGCCGCCCCCGCCGTCCCCCGACCGCCCACCTTCGGCCGCACCACCGCGAGCCCGTCCCGCATCCTCGCCCCCTTCACCAGACCACCCCAGCCCCCTGGTGATCGTGCGCAGCTGCCCGTGCAGGTCCTGCCATTCCCTGATGCGCAGATAATGCAGGAACTCCTCGCGGCACATCCGCCGGAACTGGTTGGACGACAACGATTTCCGCTGCTCGGTCAGGTAGTCCCAGAGGCGCAGGTAGGCCAGGAAATCCGAACCCTCGACGACGAACCGGGCGTGCTTGGTGTCGGCGGCCTGCTGATGGTCGGCCGGACGTTCGCGGACGTCCTGGATGGACAGTGCCGCGACGATGATCAGCACCTCGGCCAGGCAACCGGTGCCGTGCGCTTCGACCAGCATGCGGGCCATGCGCGGGTCGACCGGCAGCTGCGCCATGTCCCGGCCGATCGGAGTGAGCGTCAATCCGTAGTCGTCGGTACGGGTTTCGGGTCCGGACTTGCCGTCGGTCCGCTTGCCCAGCGCGCCGAGCTCTTCCAGCAGCGCGATGCCGTCCCGGATGGCCCGCCGGTCCGGGGCCTCCACGAACGGGAAGTTCTCGATATCGCCGAGTCCGAGCGCGGTCATCTGCAGGATGACGGCGGCGAGGTTGGTGCGCAGGATCTCCGGTTCGGTGAACGCGGGCCTGGCCTCGAAGTCGTCCTCGGCATAGAGCCGGATGCAGATGCCGTCGGCGACGCGACCACAGCGCCCGGCGCGCTGGCGGGCCGAGGCCTGGGAGACCTTCTCGATCGGCAGGCGTTGCACCTTGGTGCGCATCGAATACCGCGAGATGCGTGCGGTCCCGGGGTCGATGACGTACCGGATGCCCGGCACGGTCAGCGAGGTCTCGGCGACATTGGTCGCCAGTACCACGCGACGGCCCGGATGCGGCGCGAACACCCGGTGCTGCTCGGCGGTGGACAGGCGCGCGTAGAGCGGCAGGATCTCGGTGCGCGGCAGTTTCAGGTCGCGCAATGCGTCTGCGGCGTCGCGGATCTCGCGTTCGCCGGACAGGAAGACCAGCACGTCGCCGTCGCCTTCGGCGAACAGTTCGGTGACCGCGTCGCCAATGGCGTCCACCGGGTCGCGGTCGACCACCGTGGTGTCTTCGTCGTCTTCGTCGGCACCGGGCAGTTCGAGCGAGAGCGGCCGGTAGCGCAACTCGACCGGATAGGACCGGCCGGAGACCTCGACGATCGGTGCGGGCGTGCCGTTTTCGTCGGCGAAATGCCGGGCGAACAGTTCGGGGTCGATGGTCGCGGAGGTGATGATCACCTTCAGATCGGGTCTGCGCGGCAGCAGCTGTTTCAGGTAGCCGAGCAGGAAGTCGATGTTGAGGCTGCGTTCGTGCGCCTCGTCGATGATGATCGTGTCGTAGCGGCGCAGCAGCCGGTCCCGCTGGATCTCGGCGAGCAGGATGCCGTCGGTCATCAGCTTGATCAGGGTGCGGTCGGAGGCGTGGTCGGTGAAGCGGACCGTGTAGCCGACGACGTCGCCGAGTTCGGTGCCGAGCTCCTCGGCGATGCGTTCGGCGACGGTGCGCGCGGCCAGCCTGCGCGGCTGGGTGTGGCCGATGGTGCCGCGGATGCCGCGGCCGAGTTCCAGGCAGATCTTCGGGATCTGGGTGGTCTTGCCGGAGCCGGTTTCGCCCGCGACGATCACCACCTGGTGCGCGGCGATGGCGGCGGCGATGTCGTCGCGGCGCTGGGTGACGGGCAGCTGCTCCGGGTAGCGGATCTGCGGCACGGCCGCGCGGCGCGCGTCGATGCGGAGTTCCGCGGCGGCGATCTCCGCCTCGACCGCGCCGAGGTCGCCGCCGCGCGCCCGGTCGAGCCGGCGGCGCAGCCGGTATTCGTCGCGGAGGGAGAGATTCGCCAGGCGGGTGCGGAGCTCGCGGGGTCCGGTATCAGCTGTCCTGGTCATTGCATCGATAAGCGTAGCGAAGGAAGGCAACCGGTATTTCCGGCAGGCGGTGCGCCAGGGTTGCCACAGATGTGCCGTTCGTCCGGATCTGCCGGGTGAATACCGGTTGATATGCGAGGATCGGGCGATGAGCGCCGATACGGGCACGGCTTTGTTCTATCGGATTCTGCGGGTCGCCTTCGGTGTGCTCGGTGCCGTCGCGCTGGCCTGGATCCCGCTGCGTGACCTGCACGAGGACGCGTTCTCCCTCGGAAACTACTTCAGCTTCTTCACGATTCAGTCGAACGTGCTCGGCGTGCTGGTGTTGCTGATCGGCGGCCTGGTGGACCCGCAAAGTCACCGCTGGCAGGTGGTGCGCGGCGCGACGACGCTGTATCTGCTCATCACCGGTGTGATCTATGCGGTCCTGCTGGCGAATATCGACGTGATGCTGACCGATCGCTGGATCAACGACGTCATGCACCGGGTGCTGCCGATCGTGCTGGTGGCCGATTGGGTGCTGGTCCCGGCCAGCGCGCGGGTGGCGCTGTCGCCGCGCTTGATCGTGCTCTGGCTCGTCTATCCGCTGATCTACGGCGCGTACACCCTGATCCGCGGCCCGCTGGTGGACTGGTACCCGTATCCGTTCATCGATCCGCGTGGTCAGGGCTATATCTCCCTGACCATCGGCCTGATCGTGTTGACCGGCGTCTTCACGTTGCTGGCCGTCGCCATCGCCGCGGTCGGCGGCCGGGCTCGCCACCGCGTGTCATGAGCGGTCCGGGCGAACGTGGTACTGGCCATACCCGGGCGACGGGATTCGTTGGGCGACACCTTCCTAAGGTAAAGGTGGACACATGAACTCGCTATGGCACGGTTTTGCCGATATGGGTGCGGTCGAGCGGGACGGCGCGTTCGTCGTCGCCCGGGGCGAGGGCGCCTATATCTACGATGCCGCGGGCAAGCGCTATCTGGACGCCACGGCCGGGCTGTGGTTCACCAATGTCGGGCACGGGCGTGGCGAGATCGCGGACGCGGTCGCCGCGCAGCTGCGCCAGATCGCGCACTACTCCAACTTCGGCGACTTCGCCGAGCCCGCCACCCAGGAACTGGCCGAGCGGCTTTCCGCGCTGGCACCGGTGCCGGGCAGCAAGATCTTCTTCACCTCCGGCGGCTCGGACTCGGTGGACACCGCCGCCAAGCTGGCCCGCCGGTACTGGCACGAGCTCGGCCGCCCGGACAAGACGATCGTGGTCGGGCGCAGCAAGGCCTACCACGGCATGCACGTCGCGGGCACCGCGCTGGCGGGCATCCCGGTCAACCGCGAAGGCTACGGCGAGCTGATGGCCGACGCGCGCACCGTCGACTGGGACGACGCCAAGGCGCTGCTCGCGCTGATCGAGGAGATCGGCGCCGAACGCATCGCCGCGTTCTTCTGCGAACCCATCATCGGCGCGGGCGGCATCTACCTGCCGCCGCAGGGCTATCTCGCCGAGGTGCGGCGGATCTGCCGGGATCACGACATCCTGTTCGTCGCCGACGAGGTGGTCACCGGTTTCGGCCGGATCGGCGGCTCGTGGTTCGCCTCGTCGCGCTTCGACCTCGAGCCCGACCTGATGACCACCGCGAAGGGCCTGACCTCCGGCTACCTCCCGATGGGCGCGGTGTTCATCGCCCCGCGTGTCGCCGAGCCGTTCTTCAGCGGCGGTGTCTGGTGGCGGCACGGCTACACCTACGGCGGGCACGCGGGTTCGGCCGCCGCCGCGCTGGCCAACCTCGATATCGTCGAGCGGGAGAACCTCCTGGCCGAGGCCGCGCGCCTGGAGTCCACCTTGCACACGAAGCTGGCCCCGCTGGCCGAGCACCCCCGGGTCGCGGAGGTGCGCAGTGGACTGGGCGCCGTGGCCGCGGTGCAGCTGGTGGACCCCGCCGAAGGGCTGCCGATGGTGAAAACCCTGCGCGCCCACGGTGTTTCCAGCCGCGCGGCGGGCCAGGGCGCGATGCAGATCTCGCCGTCGTTCGTGATGACCGACGAACAGGTCGACGAGCTGGTCGCCGGCTTCACCGCCGCACTCGGCTGAGCCCTCGCGCCCTGGGGTGGGTGAAAGTGGAAGGGGCGCGGCGATTTTCAGAGCGAGCGCGTCATGAACGTGCTGTACGGGTCCACCCGGTACTCGCCGAACGGCGGGCACGACACGAAACCGTGTGCGGCATAGAGCTGCTGCGCGGGCGCGAAGAACGCCGGCGTGCCGGTTTCCAGGCTGACCCGGCGATAGCCCCGCGCGGCGGCCTCGGCGAGCAAGTGCCGCAGCAGGATCGAGGCGACGCCGCGGCGTTTGTGCGTCGCGGCGGTGCGCATGGATTTGATCTCGGCGTGCTCGGCGTCCAGTTCCTTCAGCGCCGCGCAGCCCGCGAGAACCGTGCCGTCCCAACCAGTCCAGAAGGTGATCTCCGGGCGGCGCAGCGCATCCAGGTCGAGGGCATGCATGCTCTCGGCGGGGGAGTTCGCGGCCATGTCCTCGAGGTGTTCGGTGAGCAGCGCGGCGATCTCCGGTCCGGTGAGATCGTCGACGACGATGCGCAAGGCGAGGCTGGAGGTCTGCGCGGACTCGATATCGGACTGGTCGGTATTGCTGGACATCCGTCGATCATGCCGCGCGGGATGGCCGCTCGCATCCGGAAAATGAGTGCTCGACGGGACCCCGCCGGACGCGCTTTACTGTGAAGGCACTCGCCCGCACTTTTCGATGGACGCGGTTGTCCGTCCAGGGGGTCAGATGATGAAGCTCGCCGAGGTCGCCACCCAGGCCGCGGCGGTGGCGCGCCGGGCCGTCGACGAAACCTATTACGCCACCTTGGCGGTGCGGGCCGGCCTGGTGACGCCGGAATGGCCGGACCGGCTCGCCAGGATGGGCGCGGCGGTCTATCGCTCCGGCCTGCTCGGCGGGCTCACCGGGGTGGCCGCGGTGCGCTACCGGGATCGCGCCGCGCTGATCGATGAGCTGGGCACGCTCACCTTCCGGGAACTCGACGAGCGCACCACCGCGCTGGCCAACGCCTGGCGGGTGCGCGGCCTGCGCGACGGCGAGACCGTGGCGATCCTGGCCCGCAACCATCGCGGCTTCCACTACGCGGTCTTCGCCGCGGCCAAGTGCGGCGCTCGAATCGTGTTGCTCAACACCGATTTCGCGGGCCCGCAGCTGCGCGAGGTGGTCGCGCGCGAGGGCGCCGACCTGCTGGTCTTCGACGAGGAGTACACCGAGATCCTCGGCGATCTCACCGCGCCGCGCGGGCGCTTCCGGGCCTGGGCCGAGGAAGCCGGCGTCGGCACGCTGGAGAATCTGATCGCGGGCGCGCCGCGGACCCCGCTGCGCCGCGCCACCACCACCGCGAAGGTCATCCTCCTGACCAGCGGCACGACCGGAACGCCGAAAGGCGCGCCGCGGCGTGACCCGACCTCGCTCGCGCCGCTGGGCGCGCTGCTGGACAAGGTGCCGTTCCGGGCCAAGGAGATCACCGAATGCCCGGCGCCGCTGTTCCATACGCTCGGCTTCGCGCACGTGGCCCTCGCGCTCGGTTTCGGTTCCACGCTGGTGCTGCGCCGCCGATTCGACCCGCAGGCGGTGCTGGACAGCATGCACCGGCATCGCGCCACCTCGCTGATCGCCGTCCCGGTGATGCTGCAACGCCTGGTCGATCTGGGGCCGCAAGCCCGTGCGGGACATGACTTCTCCGCGCTGCGGATCATCTTCGTCGCCGGCTCGCAGCTGGGCGCCGACCTCTGCACCCGGGTGACCGACGCGTTCGGCCCGGTGATCTACAACCTGTACGGCTCCACCGAGGTGGCCTACGCGACCATCGCCACGCCCGCCGACCTGGCCGTCGAACCCGGATGTGTGGGTAGCCCGGTCTCCAGCGCCACCGTGAAAATCCTCGACGACGACGGCAACGAACTGCCGCCGGGACACACCGGACGGATCTTCGTCGGCAACAACTTCCAGTTCGAGGGCTATACCGGCGGCGGGGACAAGGCGCGCGTCGGCAAGCTGATGTCCAGCGGGGATGTCGGCCACTTCGACAGTGCGGGCAGGCTTTTCATCGATGGCCGCGACGACGACATGATCGTGTCCGGTGGGGAGAACGTCTTCCCCGGCGAGGTGGAGGAGCTGCTCGCCGCGCACCCGGCGGTCGCGGAGGTGAGTGCGTTCGGCGTGCCGGACGAGCGGCACGGGCAGCGGCTGCGCGCGGTGCTGGTGGTCCGGGAAGGACATTCGCTGGCCGAGGACGAGGTGCGTGAGCACGTCAAAGCGCATCTGGCCCGGTTCAAGGTGCCGCGTGACGTGCTGTTCGTCGACGAACTCCCGCGCAATCCCACCGGGAAGGTGCTCAAACGCGTGCTGCGCGAGCTGTGACGGACCTCAGTGCGCTTGCCCGTCGCGCGCGAAGAGGCGGCGCAGTAGCTCGCTCGGCGGTCGCAAAGCTCGCAGGCCCCTGGGCGCGGCCACACTGATCAGCCCGCCCCGCTGCCGGACCACCGCCTCGACGACCGCGTCGGCGACCGCCACCGGATCGGTGATCGACCCGGCCGCCACCGTGCTGACGGTGACACCCCGCTCGGCGAGTTCGTGATCGAGTGCCGCGCCGAGCCCGACCACGCCGTGCTTGGTCGCGCAGTACACCGCGACACCCAAGGCTCCGGTCACCCCGGCCGCGGTCCCGATGTTCACGATCTGGCCGTGCCCGCGAGCGGCGAATCGTTCAGCGGCCAAACGGGTTCCGGTGATCACCGCGCGCAGGTTGATATCGATCTGGTGGTCGGATTCGGCCTCGGTCTCGGCGAGGAACGGACCCGACGGCATCACGTCGGCGGCGTTCACCACGACGTCTAGCCCGCCGAGCTTGCGTTCGGCGGAGCCGAGAAAGCTCGCGAACCGAGCGCTGTCGGTGACATCGAGGGCCAGCCCCACCACGGTGCCGCCGTGCGTCCTGGCGAGTTGGTCGGCCACCGCGCGCACCGAGCCGACATCCATGTCCCCGATCACGACGTCGGCGCCTTCCGCCAGGAAAGCCAGTGCGGTCTCGCGCCCGATGCCGTGCGCGCCCCCGGTGATCGCGATCCGTTTGCCAGCGAGTGTTTTTCGAGACATTTCGTTCTGCCCACCTTTGTCTCTGTTCAACGCTAGGGTGTCGCTGGGTGGCGTTCCATGCGATATCGGGTCATGAGTTTGCGCAATCCGGCCAGCGCAGGCCGGGCTGCCGCTGTCCATGCCGACACCGGCCGACCTGGTTGCGAGATGCGGCCACTGGTGGTTCGAATACAGAACCGGTCGGCCGGTTTTGTTGCCGGTAACCAATGCCCTTGGGGCAGTGGAACATACGATCTCCGGCCAAAAACCTTGCGCATATCGGCCATAGCAAGCAACGATGGATACGTGGCCTCATGGGAGTGGCGGCGGTCGGTGACACACGCGGTGATCCTCGTCGAGCTCGGAGAAGATCACGGTCTGACCCAGTCGCAGTGCCTGCACGGCACGGAAGTCGATCCCCGCCTGCTGAAGACGCCCGGTGCGGAAATCACCGCGGCACAAGAGCTGGGCATCGTCCGCAATATCGTCACGCAGCTCGGCGATCCGCCGGGCCTCGGCCTCGAAGCCGGCTCCCGCACCCACATCACCACCCTCGGGGTGTTCGCGCTCGCGGTGCTCAGCAGCCCGACCATGGGTCAGGCCATCGACGTCGCCATGCGCTACTTCAGCCTGATGACCTCCTTCGCGCGCGCCTGGCACGTGTACCGCGACGACGAGATCTGGCTCTACGGCGACGACCGTGACCTGCCCGCCGATCTGCGCGCGTTCCTCGCCGAACGGGATGTCTCAGCGCTGCTGACGAATTGGTTCCTCGTGTTCGGTGTGCCGCCGCCGGTGTTGCGCGCCGAGATCGCGGGGGGACTGGGTCCGCGGCTGGCACCGATCCTGGAACAGTTCGAGATCCCGAGCACCGAATCCGCCGAACTGCAACTGGCCGTGTTCGACGCCGCCGACGTGGACGCGCCGATGCCGCAGGCGAGTCCGCTCACCGCACAGCTCTTCGAGGAGCAGTGCGACGAGCTGCTACAGCGTCGCGGCCTGCGCCAAGGGGTGGCCGGTTCGGTGCGTTCGGTGCTGATGCACCGGATGAACGGCAGGCTGAGCCAGGAGGAGGTCGCCGCCGGGCTGCACATGAGCCTGCGCACCATGCGCCGCCGGTTGGCCGATGAAGGCACCTCCTATCGCAGGCTCTGCGCGGAAACCTTCGGCACCCTCGCCGAAGAGTTGCTCGCGACGGGACTGACCGTCGAGGACGTCGCCTACCGGATGGGATATTCGGGCGCACCGAGCTTTTCGAACGCGTTCAAACAGTGGCGGGGTGTGTCGCCCGGGCGTTTCGCGCGGACCGCCGCCGATCGGTACCGGACGTCGGTGACCCACTGACCTCGTTCGCGGTTCCCCAGTTCCGATCAATGCGAGCATAGGGGGGAGTAGATCCCCGGTCGCCGTGGCGAAAGGTGGTGGGGTGTGGCGCAGTTCGTGCAGCAGTACGCCGCGTTGCGGTGGGCGGTGGTCGCGGCCTTCCTGATCACGGCGGGAATCGTGGTGGGGCGGATGGTCGCACCGGTCGCGGTGCCGGAACACGGTCGCGAGCACGGTGCGTCGGGACCGGTGCCGCGCGGCGGGTACGCCGAATCCGACGCCGCGCACCTGATCATGTGCCTGGTCATGCTCGCGATGCTGATGTTCCCGGCTGACGCGAACCCGATCGCCCTGCGCAGTGTGCTGACCGCGCTGACGGTGGTCTTCGCGGCGTTGCTGCTGGCGCGCCTCGCGGAACCGCGCACCGGGGAACAGCGGTCACCGGCCACCGACCGGCTGGTCCCGCTCGGATATCACACGGTGACCGCCGCGGCGATGCTCTACGCCATGTCCGGACATATCCCCGCCGGACATGCCGACGGACCCGCCCCGGTGCCCGCGCTGGTGCTCGCCGGACTGTTCGCCGCGGACGCACTGGTCGTCACAGTGCTGGGCACGTTCGGCCGTCCGGGTGTCGACACGCCTGGCTACCTGGGCATTGTGCTCAGGTCGGGTGGGTGTGTCGCGGTGCTCGCCGGTCCGCGCCGACGCTGGGCGATGGTCCCGCACGTGGTGATGGACCTCGGCACCGCGTACATGTTGATCGCCGCGGTTTCGAGTTGACCGGCGCCGCAGACCAATCCGCGCGCCATCGCAAACCGAACCCCTGTCTATGCAGGCAGGTGATTCGGCCATCGGCAAGCCCGGTTCTGCGCCCTGGTACCGATTCGGAGACCCGGTGCCGGACGGAATCGGCGAGGATGCGGCGATCGTCGCGTGCCCGCGGCCGAGTGCCGCTGCTCGACAGCGATCCGCGCTCGTCAGCCGCGAACTGACCGCCCTGCTGGCCGCGATCGGCAGCGGGGATCGGGCCGCGTTCACCGAGTTCTACCGGCGCACCAGCGCCCGGGTGTTCGGGCTCGCCGTGCGGATCCTGCGCAGCCACGCCACCGCGGAAGAAGTCGCGCAGGAGGTGTACCTACAGGTCTGGTCGCACGCCGCACGCTACGACCCGAAACTGTCGAGCCCGATCGGCTGGCTGATGATGCTCGCGCATCGCCGCGCGGTCGACCGGGTGCGCGCCGAAGCCGCCGCGGCCGGGCGCGACCTGGCGTTCGCGCACGCGCACGCGGGCCGCGATCACGATGTGGTCGCCGAATCGGTGACACAGCGGATGGAAGAGCAGACGGTCGCCGACTGCCTCGATACGCTCACCCCGACCCAGCGGGAAGCGATCGCCCTCGCCTACTACTCCGGGCGGACGTACCGTGAAGTGGCCGATCATCTCTCGGTACCGTTGCCCACCGTGAAAACCCGTATCCGTGACGGGCTGAAGAGACTGGAGAAATGCTTGTCCGGAGAAGGCGCCGATGGCTGAGGTCCCGCCGCGCTCGGACGCGGAACTGCTCGACCTCGCCTATCCGTGCGCGCTCGACGCCGTCGCCGAGATCGAGCGCAGACATATCGAGGAGCGGCTCGAAGCGGCCGATCCGGCTGTGCGGCAAGCCTTTCTGGACACCGTGTGGCGGATGCGCGAGGTGATGGCGCGGGTGGCCGCCCTCGACGCGCAGGAACCACCGCCGGAACTGGAGGCCCGGATTCTGGCCGCGCTACCGCCCGACGAGCGGTCTGGTCCGCCCGCGCGATGGTCGCGGCGCCTGCGCTGGGCGGTCCCGGTCGCCGCCGCGGCGTGCCTGGTGATCGGTGGTGTGGTGGTCGCCGACCGGATCAACGACACGCCCTCGCAAGTGCCGAGTGCGGAGCAGACGACACGCACCTTGGCCGGACCGGTCACCGGCGGTGGCTCGCTCGTCGTAGAGATCTCGCCCCAGCAGCGGGTAGCCCGCGTAGCTTTCGACGGGGTAGCGCAACCCCCCGCCGACCACGTGTACCAGGTCTGGTTGCTGGCCGGAACCCAACCCCGCTCAGCCGGCGTGCTTGCCGAATTGCCCTCCGCCACAAAACCATTCGTCACGGCATTCGCCCCAGGCGAGCAACTCGCGATCAGCGTGGAACCCTTGGGTGGATCGCCCGCCCCGACAACCAGCCCCATCGCGGGGGTGGTACTGCCCTGAGTCGCGCAGGGTGTCTGTCGCGACGTCGCGGCCCTGCCGATGTGCGCGCCGAATTGCCTTTTGCGGCAACGATATCGGCTACTGCATCCGTGCTCACAGCGGGCTCGCGGCCAGCGCGTTCGTGCCGAGGGGTTGCGGTTCAGATCTCCACGGCCTGGTCGGCGACTACGCGGCCGCCGAGGCGGACCCAGCCGTCGGAGTCCCAGCCGGTGAAGAGCTGTGAACCCTGGCCCTGGGTGATGATCAGGCTGCGGCGCAGCTGGGCGGTGATGGCGACGGCGGCGGCACCGGTCGCCTCGTCCTCTGCGATCCCGAGGGTGGGCGCGAACATGCGCGACCGCAACGTCCCGCGGTTCTGGTCGGTCCAGGTCCACAGATAGTGCGGGCCGCCGGTGAAGTCGTCCGGTCGCAGCGCGGCGAGTTCCTCGGCGTCGGGCAGTTCGTGGAAGGTGAAGTTCGGTGTCCACGCCGCGCGGGCGGTGATCCAGGTGAGCCCCTCGGCGAGCTCCACCGCGACGGGCCCGGCCGGGACCTCGAGTCGCTCGATCGGGGTGTGGTGCTCGGCGAACCACCAGGCGGTGCCCACACTGGGGTGCCCGGCGAAAGGCAATTCGACGGTCGGCGTGTAGATCCGCATCCTGGCGACGCCGTTCACCGCGTCCTCGACCACCACGGTCTCGCTGTATCCGGCCTTGGCGGCGAGCGCCTGGTGCTCGGTGGCGGCCATATCGGCGGCTCGCGCGATACCCAGCTCGTTACCGAAACGCCCCGCGCTGTCGGTGAACACTCGCACAACATCTACCTGTGTCCCCATGAGCGCCGAGCCTACTCGGCACCGGCGACAGGGACCGGTCGCGTGATGCACACCACGCGTTCTGTCGCGAATAGATGCTGGTCAATGGTCTGCGGACAAGAAGGCCGCCGTTTCGGTGAGCGAAACGGCGGCCTCCGGTAGCCGAGAGATCAGACCGTGGCGCCGGCCAGCGCTTCGGTCGACTGCACAGCCTGGGCGACTCCGGCGACGATCGCGGCCGCACGCAGCGACTCGAAGATCACCTCACGGGACACGCCCGCCTCGCGCAGCGTGTGCTCGTGCGCTTCCAGGCAGTGCTGGCAGCCGTTGATCGAGGAGACCGCGAAGGACCACAGCTCGAAATCGGCCTTGTCGACCCCGGGCGTGCCGATGATCTGCATCCGCAGACCGGCCCGCAGGTCGTCGTAGCGTCCGTCGAGGAACGCCTTGCCGCGATAGAAGACATTGTTCATGCCCATGATCGACGCGGCGCCGAGCGCGGCGTTGTACGCCTGCTCGGACAGCACATCGGCGGCTTCCTCGGCGATCTCGCGCAGCGTGGTCGCCGACCGGGTCGCGGCCGCCGACGCCAGCAGGGTGCCCCACAGCTGCTGTTCGTTCAGCACGGTGGTGCGCGCGAGCGATGACAGATTGAGCTTGAGGTCCTTGGCGTACTCGGGGAGGGAGTTCTTCAGGTTCTCAATGCTCATATGCCTTAATCCTTCTCTGGTTCACTGAGTTTCGTAGTTCTGCGCAGCGTTGCGTCAGACGCTCGCGGCGAGCAGTTCGCCCGCGTTGATGGTCGGATCGCCCTTCTTCCAGTTGCAGGCGCACAGCTCGTCGGACTGCAGCGCGTCGAGCACCCGCAGCACCTCGTCGACGTTGCGGCCGACCGAACCCGCGGTCACCGAGACGAACTGGACCTCGTTGTTCGGGTCGACGATGAAGGTGGCCCGGTCCGCGACGCCGTCGGCGTTGAGAACGCCGGTGGCGGTGGCCAATTCGCGCTTGAGGTCCGACAGGATCGGGAACGGCAGGGTCTTCAGATCCTCGTGCTGGGCCCGCCACTGGAAGTGCACGAACTCGTTGTCCACGGAGGCGCCGAGCACCTGCGCGTCGCGGTCTGCGAATTCCTCGTTGAGCTTGCCGAACGCGGCGATCTCGGTCGGGCACACGAAGGTGAAGTCCTTCGGCCAGAAGAACACGATGCGCCACTTGCCCGCGTGATCGTCGCTGGTGATGGTGGTGAAGTAATCGTCAGGCTGCTGAGCGTCGACCTTGGACAGGTCACCGCCGATGACGGCGGTGAGGTTGTATGCCGGGAATTGGTCGCCGATGGTCAGCAAGGCCATGCCTAATCTCCTCAGTTCTGGGTGGGTTTGCTAGCACTGTGCAGAAAAGCAGAAAAGCTCCCGTTCGATCTTGCCGAAGGGCTGGTGAAAGGTAAAGGTGATCAGTCGCACTACACTGATAGCCGTGACCGATCAGACTTATCAGCCGACCCTGTCACAGCTGCGTGCGTTCGTAGCGGTCGCGGAATACCGCCACTTCGGCACTGCCGCAGCGCGGCTCCGTGTGAGCCAGCCCACGCTATCGCAGGCGCTCGCGGCCCTCGAACACGGGTTGGGGCTGCAGTTGATCGAGCGCAGCACGCGGCGTGTGCTCGTCACCGCGGCGGGGATGCGCTTGCTGCCCAAGGCGATGGCGACCCTCGAGGCGGCGGACCGGTTCGTCGCCTCGGCGACCGGAGGCGGGCTCGGCGGGTCGCTGCGGATGGGCATCATCCCGACGGTTGCCCCGTATGTGCTACCCGGCCTTCTTCCGGAGTTGCGCAAGAAGTTACCCGCGCTCCACCCGCAGGTGATCGAGGATCAGACCGCACGGCTGTTGGACGGGTTGCGCACCGGCGTGCTCGACGTCGCGCTGCTCGCGTTACCGGCCGATCTGCCCGGTCTGGTCGAAATACCCCTGTACACCGAAGAATTCGTGCTGGTGACCCCGCGCGGTCACGAACTCGCCGGGCGGACGGATCTCGTGCCTTCGGTGCTGGACTCGCTGCCGCTGCTGCTGCTCGACGAAGGGCACTGCCTGCGCGACCAGACCCTGGATGTGTGCCGGTCCGCGGAGATCCATCCGGCGGCGGTCGGCGATACCCGCGCCGCGTCCTTGGCGACGGTGGTGCAATGCGTCGCCGGCGGTCTCGGCGTCACCCTCATCCCGGAGATGGCCGTCGCCGCCGAAACCGCCCGCGGCACACTGGATACCGCCCACTTCGCCACCCCCGCCCCGGGCCGCACCATCGGCCTCGCCTACCGCACCTCGACCGCCCGAGCTGACGACTACGAATACCTGGCCGCCATCATCCGCACCCAGCGTCCGGCCTAGTCCGCATCGATCCCCTGAAAGCCTCTGCGGTCCAGCGTTTTTGCCTCCTCGATCGGCGAGGGGCGCAAACCGAGCTTCCGTCGAGTGCGCGCAGCCGACGATCCTGGTGACTGGTCGATGCAAGGCCTGCGGTCCCGACGAATGCTGTGCCCAGCCGCCGAATGCTTGTGTTCAGGGCTCCCGTCGCTGCATTGCCCGAGGGGCTGGCCAGGAACACCGGTCGACACCGATGCGGCGTCCGACATCGATCGGGCTTCTGATGTCGGCGGCGATCAGCGTGTGCCGCCTCGCCGCGCGAACCGCGTTGTTGCCGCATGTGGACCGATTCGATTGGCGCGGAGCGTGGATGGGGGAGGCGATCTCTCCATGGGATTCGTGGAATGCCGGAGCTGCACTGCTGCCGCATGTGGACTGATTCGATTGGCGCGGAGGGCGGACGCGGGTGACGATCCCTGCATGGGGTTGCGTGCTGCCGGAGCTGGTCGACTGTCTGCGGTGAACGGTGCTGGGCATGCGCTGTTCGCGTACGGGACATTGCAGTTCCCGGAGATGCTCGAGGTGCTGCTCGGTCGCATACCGACACTCACACCGGCCGTCGCGGTCGGCTGGCGGGCCGCCGCACTGCCCGGCCTGCTCTACCCCGGTTTGGTGCCACACCCCGACGCCGTGGCCCCCGGAGTCCTCGTCACCGGTCTCACCGCGGCGGAGTGGCACATCCTCGACACCTTCGAAGACGACGAATACGACCTCTGCCCCATCCCCCTACCGCACCCACCCGCCACCCCCTGGACCTACCTATGGACCGGCCCTGTCGCACAAGACAATTGGGACGCCCCCACCTTCGCCCGCACCCACCTGGCCTCCTTCGTCGTGCACACCCGCGCCTGGTGCCGCGCGATGCTGGACGAACGATCAGGAGGAACTGGTGGCGGGGAGCTCTCGGGCGATGCCGCCACCAGTTCCCCCTGATCATTCGTCCAACCATGAGAGCGAAGCGCGGCACAGACTCGATCGGAGATCACGTGTGGGCGGTGGCGTAAGAGCGTCGCGTTGACCCGTACGACACGCCATCCCAGCGACTCCAGTGTCGCTATGCGGTCTATGTCTTTAGTTCGTTGCGCGGGGTCGGTCCAGTGTTGGGTGCCGTCGTATTCCACGGCGACGTGCCAAGGTTCCCATCCCATATCGACCCGAGCGACGAAAGACCCATAGGGATCACGGACAACCAGTTGTGTTGTGGGGCGCGGTAGCCCAGCATCGATCAGCAGCATTCGCGTATGCGATTCCGGTGGAGATTCCGCGCCACCGTCGAGTAGTCCCAGTATCTGCGGCAAGCGAGCGGCACCGCGTACACCGGGGTGCGCGCGAACCATGGACTCGACCTCCGAGGGCGTCACCCCTGTTGCCCGGCAGAGTGAATCGAGGAGCGGTACAGCATGGTCGCGACTCGATCCGCGACCGATGTCGAACGCTGTTCTTGCCGGCGTAGTCAGTTGGAAGCCATCGATTTCGCAGCACTCGGCGGGGTCGAGCACCGTGCGGACGGCGCGAATCCCCGTGGGTGGCTTGCAGTGTGTAGGCCGTGCGATTTCCGCGGGCTCATGTGGGTCGAGCCACAGAGCGCCGTGCAGCGCCGCGGCGGAGAGTCCGATCAGGGTGCCGGAACCCTTTGCCCAGTGTGCCGCCGCGCGGGCACGCCCCGCCGCGTCGAGCGTGCATCCCTTGGGTATGTAGACATCCGGGAACACCCGCACGAAGTTGTGCCGGAGTTCCCATCGTGAAATCAGCCCTGCGGCCAAGGCCCAAGATCCTGGAAACGGTTCGTCGAGTGCCCCCATGGGCCTGCACTATGCCCCTGGGGGCCGACAGTTTCGGTGAGGGGAACTGGTGGCGGAGCCTTCTCGGGCGATGCCGCCACCAGTTCCTCGTGATCGTGTGTCCAGTCGAATTGGCGTTTGTAGACGACCGGTCGTATATTGGGCGCATGGCGCGACCTCGACGGAGTGGAGATACTCGGCAGCTGCTGGTGGAGGAGGGGGCTGCGGGGTTCTTGAGCAGTGGGTACCACGGGACCGGGATCAAGCAGGTGCTGGACAAGGTCGGGGTGCCCAAGGGGTCGTTCTACAACTATTTCGACAGCAAGGAGAGTTTCGGGCGGGCGGTGATCGAGCATCACTCGCTGTGCGTGCAGCGCAACCTGACCGAGGCGTTCGGTGCGGCGCCGGATCCGATCAGCGGGTTGCGCGCGTTCTTCGGCCGTCTGATGGACGAGTTCGTCGCGGCGGATTTCACCGGCGGCTGCTTGATCGCGAATCTCGGCGGCGAGCTGGAAGGCAGTGAGCTGCTGCGGGAGTCGCTGTCGAACGCGTGGGGCGCGTGGCGGGATCGGGTCGCCGAGCAGCTGCGCGCGGCACAGGCGGCGGGGCAGATCCGCGCCGATATCGACGCGACCGAGCTGGCCGATCTGCTGCTCGAATCGTGGGAGGGCGCGGTGATCCGGATGAAGATCGACCGGACGCTCGATCCGCTGCACAAATGCCTGAACCGGCTGCTGGACGACTACTTCCGACCCTGACGGGCCGCGAAAAACCCCGGTGGTTTCGGCGCATCCATTCCAAGACGACCGGTCGTATCGAGAGATGAGGAAGAACATGACCAAGACGGTGATCGTGACGGGATCCTCCAGCGGGATCGGACAGGACATCGCGCGCGCTTTCGTCGCGCGCGGCGACAATGTCGTACTCAACGGCCGCGACGCGGACAAGCTCGCCGAGGTTGCCGCGAGCCTCGGCGCCCCAGCCAACGTGGCGACCGTCGCGGGCAATATCGGTTCCCCCGCAACAGGTTCGGCGCTGGTGCGCACGGCCGTCGACCGGTTCGGCGGGGTGGACGTGCTGGTGAACAACGCGGGCATCTTCGGTGCGACGCCGTTCGTGGACGTCACCGAGGCGGAACTCGACAGCTATCTCGACGGCAACCTCAAGGGCACCTACTTCACGACCCAGGCGGTGGTCCGCCGGCTGCGCGAGCAGCAGACGGGCGGCAGCATCGTGAACATCGGGACCGTGCTGGTCGAGCACGCGCTGGCCGGCTTGCCCGCCTCCGCCGCCCTGGTCAGCAAGGGCGGTGTGCACGCGCTCACCACCAGCCTGGCCGCCGAACTCGCCGCCGACCGCATCCGCGTCAACGCTGTCGCCCCGGGCGTCATCCGCACCCCGCTCTTCGGTGACGGCGACGAATCCGCTTCTGCCCGGCTGGCTTTGCTGAACCGGATCGGCGAGGTCGCCGAAACCACCGCCGCCGTGCTGTATCTCGCCGACGCCGAGTTCACCACGGGGCACATCTTCCCCGTCGACGGCGGCTACCTCTCGGGGCGGGCCGCCTGATGCCCTACGTCAACATCAAGGTCACCGACGAGGGCGTCACCCGGGAGCAGAAGTCCCGGCTGATCGCCGGGGTGACCGAACTGCTGCGCGATGTTCTCGGCAAGGACCCGGCCACCACGTTCGTGGTGATCGACGAAGTCGCACTCGCCAACTGGGGTGTGGGCGGCGTCGACGTCGAGGAGTACCGGCGCAGCCGGTTCTGAACAGCCGAATGCCCCACCGGCCAACGGATTTCCCGGCCGGTGGGGCATTCGCGACGAGCTACACGCGCAGCGCGTGCGGTTCGATCGCGCCGCGGACCAACGCGCGAGCGTCGATGGTCTCGGGGCGGTAGGGGAGGGTGACCAGACGATCGGTCATGCCCTGGACCGGATCGTCGATACGCTCGTTCAGGCCGAACAGGAAGGTCCACTCGTGTTCGTCGCTGCCGTACTGGACGACGGTGCCGAACTGCTCGTGGAACCGAGCCCAGGAGCGCTTCAGCGTCTCGTTGCGCCACATGGTCGCGCAGCCCGCCTGCGCGGTGAGTACGCCACCGGGCGCGAGCAGCGCCCGACATCGGGACAGGAACTCCGACTCGTACAGGCGGTTGTGCTGCGCGTCCTCCACCCGCTCGTCGGGCAGGTCGATCACGATGACGTCGTAGCGGGTGCCCGCCTGCGCCGCGTCGGCGAGGAAGTCCCAGCCGTCGGCGTAGTGCACCTTGACCGGGCCTTCGCCCTTGACCGCGGCGGCCAGCTCGTCGCCGGTGTAGCCGTAGGGCAGGTGCTCGGCGCACAGCTCGACCTCGAGCTGGTCGATGTCGACGTGATCGACCAGGGTCGCGCCCGCGGCGACCGACATCTGACTGGCCACGCCCTCACCGGAGCCGATGATCAGCACCTTGTCCAGCTTCTCGGCGAGCACGAAGGCGGGCACCATCATGGCCTCGTGATAGGTCAGCTGGGAGAACTCGGTGGACTGACGATCGTCGTCGGAGAACAGGCTGATGCCCTGCTCGGTCCGCGCGATCACCATGTGCTGGAACGGAGTACGGGTGTCGACGATCACCTCGTGCAGGTCCCAGATGCGGGTCAGGCCCGCGCCGACCGGCTCCTCGATCCGCTGCGAACCGTGCCCGCGGCGGATCACCTGCATGCGAACGTCCTTGGGAGAGAGCTTGTCTCGCAGGAGTTCGACGGCCTTCGACGCGCCGGCGCCGATACTGCCGCAGGTGAAGACGTCGACGAAGATGTCGCCGGACTCGGGATAGGTGTGAATCGAGGCGTGAGACTCCGACAACAGCGCGAGGACAGTCACCCCCTGCGGATCGAACTTCTTGTGTACGACATCGCAGATGGTGACGCCCGCGGCGATCAAAGACTCGCGCAACGCCGATTCGAGTTGTTCGAGGTCGTCGCAAAGGGCCGCGTCGACACCACCGAACTCGGCCAGCACATGCCAGCCGGTGAAATCTGCCGTCATGGGCATACTCACTCTCGCCTAGGGGTTGGCAGCCGGCGTCAGCCGGCGGGGCGGGTTGGCTCAGCGCCCGAGACGTGCACGGTCAAGGGCGGAAAACCATTGAAGGACACCGACGAATAACTCGCGGTATAGGCGCCGGTGTCGAGGATCTGGATGCGATCACCGGCTCGCAACGTGGTCGGTAACAGGACCCGCGTGCGTTGATACAGTACATCGTCTCCGTCGCAGGTCGGACCAGCCACCACTGCCTCGTCGACAGGGTCGCCATCCCGATCCGTGACGAATCGATAGGCGATGTACTCGTTCTCGGTCTCGGCCATGCCGTTGTAGCGGCCGATGTCGAGATACACCCAGCGCCGGCCGTCCGGCGCGATGCGCACGCCGACGACCTCGGCGTGGATGACACCCGCCGACCCGACCAGCGCGCGGCCGGGCTCGACCACCAAACCGGCGGTGGCGGGCAGGTATTCGGCCACGGCGGCGCCGACCACCGAGGCGATCTCGTCGAGCGCGGGCGCCGGGTCGGCGTACGCGATCGGCAGGCCGCCGCCGATATTCACCGAGGAGACGTGAATATCCTTGTCGGCCAAGGCTTGCACGATGTGGCCCGCCTGTTCGACGCCGATCCGCCAGGCGTTCGGGTCGAGCTGCTGGGAGCCGACGTGGAAGTAGGGGCCCGCCACCGTCAACCCGAGATCACGCGCCCGGACCAGCAGCCGCAGCGCCTCGCCGGGCGCGCAGCCGAACTTGGTGCCGAACGGGGTGCGCGACTCGGGAGCCGAAGCGAGGAAACGGCATTCGACCTCCGCGCCCGGCGCGTGCTGCCCGATGCGCAGCAGGTCGTCCTCGGTGTCGAAGGCGTAGCGGCGCACGCCCAGCGCGTAGGCGCGGGCGATGTCGGCGGCCTTCTTGATCGGGTTGCCGTAGCAGAGCGTCTGCGGCTCGACGCCCAGCGCGAGGCACAGCTCGATCTCGCCGATGCTGGCGACATCGAACTCGGCGCCTTCCTCGTCGAGCACGTGGATCAACTCCGGCACCGGGCTTGCCTTGACCGCGAAGCGAATTCGTGCCGCGGGCATGGCGGCGCGGAGCGCGCGGTAGTTCTCGCGCACTCGCTCGGGGTAGATGACAAGGAACGGTGATTCGGGCATAGTTGATCTTTCGCTTCGGCGGCAGCGGGAAGAGTAGCAGCGGCCCCTACCCAGAAACGAATCCGTCAAACCTCATGGTGACCACAGGTCGACTCTGCCCTCGAAAAGCGGCGCGAAGTAGTCGATGACCTGTATGGATTCTGTAGAGTTCGGAGCCGAGCGGCAGTGCGGATCAGCCCGCGGACACCGTGAGTTCATCGAAGACGATCTCACCGGCGGCATCGGACTCGGCCAGGTCCACCAACGCGACGATCGACCAGCCGTGGTCGCCCGCCGGGTCGTCGAGAACCTGACGCACCTGCCAGAATCCGGGTCTTCGTTCGATCTGGAACAGTTGCGGTCCGCGCGCATCCGGGCCGGTGCCGATGCGCTCGTATTCGGCGAAATACGGTGCCAATTCGGCGGCCCAGTCCGGGCCGGTGCCGAGCTCGTCGAGCAGATCCCAGCGGCGCAACGCCGCCAGTTCGACACGGCGGAACATGGCGTTGCGGATCATCACGCGGAAGGCGCGCTCGTTCGCCGAGATCGGCCGGACCGTCTCCGCGCCGAAGGCGAGCTGCTCGGCATCGGTCTCGGCGCCGGGGTTGGTGAGCTGCTCCCATTCGTCGAGCAGGCTCGAATCGACCTGCCGGACGAGTTCGCCCAGCCACTCGGTGATGTCCTCGAGTTCCTCGGTCCGCGCGGCATCCGGCACGGTGCGGCGCAGCGCGCGGTAGGCGTCGGCGAGATAGCGCAGCACCACACCCTCCGAGCGCGCCAGCTCGTAGAACGAGATCAACTCGGCGAAGGTCATCGATCGTTCGATCATGTCCCGCACCACCGATTTGGGCGACGGAGCGAACTCCGACACCCAGGGATGCCCGGCGCGATAGGTTTCGAAGGCGGGCTCGATCAGCTCGGCCAGCGGCTTGGGCCAGGTGACCTCTTCGAGCAGTTCCATCCGCTCGTCGTACTCGATGCCGTCGGCCTTCATCTCGTTGATCGCCACACCGCGCGCCTTGTGCTGCTGAGCCATCAGCAGCTGGCGCGGATCCTCGAGCGTGGATTCGATGAGGGACACCACATCGAGGGTATAGCCGGGCGCGTCTTTGTCCAGCAGGTCGAAGGCGGCCAGGGCGAACGGTGACAGCGGCTGGTCCAGCGCGAAGTCGCGTTGCAGGTCGACGGTGAGCCGGGCGCGCCGGCCCTGCGCGTCCGGCTCGTCGAGCTGCTGCACCACCCCGGCGTCGCGCAGCGCGCGGTAGAGCCGGATGGCGCGCAGGATGTGTTTGCGCTGCGCGGGACGCGGTTCGTGGTTGTCCTCGAGCAGGTGCCGCATGGCGTCGAAACAGTTGCCCGGGCGCGCGATCACGTTGAGCAGCAACGAGTTCGTCACGGTGAAGCGCGAGACCATCGGCTCGGGCTGGGCCGCGATCAGCCGGTCGAAGGTCTCCTCGCTCCACGAGACGAAACCCTCGGGCGGCTTGCGGCGCACCACTTTTCGCTGTTTCTTGGGATCGTCGCCCGCCTTGGCGAGCAGCCGGGTGTTCTCCACCTCGTGCTCGGGTGCCTGGACCACGACGGTGCCCATGGTGTCGTAGCCCGCGCGCCCGGCGCGGCCCGCGATCTGATGGAACTCACGGGCTTTCAGCCTGCGCGTGCGCACACCGTCGTACTTGGTGAGCCCCGTCAGCAGCACCGTGCGGATCGGCACATTGATGCCGACGCCCAAGGTATCGGTACCGCAGACGACCTTCAGCAGTCCCTCCTGCGCGAGTCGTTCGACCAGCCTGCGGTACTTCGGCAGCATGCCCGCGTGATGCACGCCGATGCCGTGCCGGATCAACCGCGAAAGCGTCTTGCCGAAACCGGACGCGAACCGGAACTCGCCCAACGCCGTGGCGATGGCGTCTTTTTCGGCCCGGGTGGCGAAGTTCACACTGGTGAGTGCCTGTGCCCGTTCGAGCGCGGCGGCCTGGGTGAAGTGCACCACGTACACCGGCGCCTGGTGGGTGGTGACGAGCTCTTCCAGGGTCTCGGTGATGGGCGTGCGCGCGTACGAGAAGGTCAGGGGTACCGGACGTTCCGTGCCCGCGACGACCGCCGTCGACCGGCCCGTGCGGCGCTCGAGGTCTTTCGCGAAGAAATCGACCTCGCCCAGGGTCGCCGACATCAGCAGGAACTGCGCGCGGGGCAGTTCGAGCAGCGGGACCTGCCAGGCCCAGCCGCGATCCGGGTCGGCGTAGAAGTGGAACTCGTCCATCACGACCTGGCCGACATCGGCGGCCGCGCCCTCGCGCAAGGCGAGGTTCGCGAGGATCTCGGCGGTGGCGCAGATGATGGGGGCGTCGGCGTTGACCGCGGCGTCACCGGTGACCATGCCGACCCGCTCGGCGCCGAACACGTCGCAGAGCGCGAAGAACTTCTCGCTGACCAGCGCCTTGATCGGGGCGGTGTAATACGTGCGTTTGCCCTGCGTGAGCGCGATGAGGTGAGCACCGACGGCGACCAGCGACTTACCGGAACCGGTCGGCGTCGCGAGAATGACGTTGGAACCCGACGCCAATTCGAGCAGCGCCTCGTCCTGCGCCGGATACAGCGGGGTGCCCTGCTCGGCGGCCCAAGCCCCGAAGGACTCGTACAACGCGTCGGCGTCGGTTCCCGGTATCTCCAGCAGCTCGGTCAAATCCACTCCGCACACCCTACGTGCCGGTGTGCGGAACCTTGTTACCGCTGCTCGTCTGTTTCGGGGCCGCCCTCGTAGCCGCCCTGTTCGGCGAGGAACCGTTCGAACTCGGCGCCCAACTCGTCACCGCTGGGCAGCTCGCCGTCGCCGACGAGCAGGCTCGACTGCCGCTCCTGCGCGCTGACGAAGCTGTCGTACTGGCGTTCCAGCGCGTGCACCACGGTCTCCACCTCGGAGTTGCCCGCGATGTGCTCGTTGACCTGTTCGCGCACGCGCGCGGCGGCCTCGCCGAGCGCGGCGAGCGGGATGTCGAGACCCGCGTTGTCGGCGACGTTCTCCAGCAGCGTCTGGGCCGCTTCCGGGTACGCGGTCTGGGCCAGATAGTGCGGCACGTGCACCGAGAAGCCCACCGACTCGTGACCGTGCTGGGCCATCCGGTACTCCAGCAGCGAGGATGCGCTGCCCGGCACCTGCAACTCGCCCGGCCAGCGCTGATGCTCGGGGATCAGATCGCGGTCCGAGGAGTGCGCGGTCACGCCGAGCGGACGGGTGTGCGGGATCGCCATCGGGATGGCGCTGAGGCCGATGCTGCGGCGCACGCCGAGCTGTTCGGCGAGCAGGCGCACCGCGGTGGTGAACTTCTCCCAGCGCAGATCCGGTTCGATGCCCGCCAGCAGTAGGAACGGTGTGCCGGCCGTATCGCGCAGGGCCCAGAGGTTCAGCTCCGGCTCGGCGTACTCGGAGAAGTGGTCGGTCTTGAAGGTCATGAGCGGGCGGCGGGAGCGGTAGTCCAGCAGCTCGTCCACATCGAACGAGGCAACCAGTTCGCTTTCGAGACTCTCGCGCAGGTGCGTGGTGGCCAGCCGCACCGCGTGCCCGGCATCGGTGAAGCCTTCCAGCCCGTGCACCAGGACGGGACCGGCGCCATCGTCGGACGACAGCTGCGGAGCGGGGAACTCCAGTTCGTACATTCGCGACTCGTGCTCCATCGCGTACTCCTTCCTGCGCGGTTCCTGCACCGGTGACACTCGGCGCTCGACACGGAGGTCGTTCGAGAGCGGCCGACCGGGACGGGACCATGTCCATTGTCCCCCATGCCGGTGACCGCCACCGTGCACGGTCGGACACCGACCCATACGACGAGCCAACAGCTCCGGTGTGCCGCGCATTCCCGGCGCGCGGCGTGGCACACCGGGTGGGCACCGGGAGTTTGGCACAGTGGATCGGGTGACTGTGGCGGATTCGACGCGCAAGCGGGTGCGCTTCGCCATGCCCGCGGCGTGTGCGGTGCTACTCGCCGGCTGCGGGTCGAGCGTGACCGGACATCCGGTATCGGCCGAGCAGACGTCGGTGACCCGCCAGATCAGCGGCCCGCTGGCCGCGCTGCTGCCCGAACCGGCGCAGTTCCCGCAGCGCTACCCGGCCGTGGTGCTGCCGCCGGAAGCCGCAGCGCAGGCCGCGGGGGACCTCACCGGCGTCGGGCGCGGCGCCGCGGTGCAGCCACCGGAATGCGCACCGCCGGAACCGAAATTCGGCGCCGACCAGCGGGCCGTCGCGGTCGGCACCGACGACGCCACCCGGGCCACCGTCACGGTCGAGCTGGCACGCACGCGCCAGCCGCTGGCGGCGTTGCGCAGTCAACTGATGCAGTGCCGGTCGATGCGGGTGAACCAGAGCGGGGCCGGGACGACGGTGACGACCGAACTCGTCGCGGCGCCGGCGTCCGAGGCCGAGGATGCGCTGGGATTGCGGCGGACGGTCCTGCCGGACGTCGCGGGTGCCGGTTTGACGCAGACGATGCGGGCGGTGACCGGGCAGATCGGTGATGTGCGAATCACCGTGACGTATCTGTCCTTTTCCGCGTCCGAGCCGGATACGGCGGCGGTGAACGAGCTGTTCGTGACGACCGCCCACCGGGTCGAACAGGGGTCGTAGCACGGTCCGGTGACAAGCGGGACCGCCCGCGCGGCAGCGGTGCGTGCGGTTGTCCACAATTCGGCGGAATCCACAGGCGCGGTGAATCGCCTGGTCGGCGTGGGTCATTCGGTGGGGCTCGCGGGCAGGCTCGCTGCCATGACCACTCCCGTGAACCCGTACCTCACCGTCCTGGCGTCCGATTCGTCGTCCGGCGGCGTCCCCGGTGGGCCTTGCTCCCGTCCCACGTTGCGCAGCAGTACCTCTCGTGCGCCGGTGAGTCTCGCTGTCGCGCTGCGCTCGTGCAGTTTCCTGCAGCGGCGGCCGGTGCCGGACGCCGCCGTGCGCTCGGCCGAATGCGTGCGCCCGGACGACTGTGCGCGAGCTGGGACGTGTGTGCAGCCGGACGATTGCGCGGTGGCGGGCGCGCGGGACGAAAGCGCGTCTGTGGCGGGTGGTGAGGACTCTCGGTCCCGCTCGGACGAGTTGGTGCTGGGCGCGGATCAGTGCGCTGTCGAGGCAGACGTGAGCATGTCAGGTGACGGGAACCCTCGGTCCCGTGCGGACGAGTTGGTGCCGGGTGGTGATCAGTGCGCCGTGGAGGCAGGCGTGCGCGCGGCAGGTGGTGAGGAACGGCGGTCCCACGTGGATGAGGCGGTCCTGGGCGGGGATCAGTGCGCCGACGCGGCCGTTGAGCGAAACCGGTTGGCGGCCAGTTGGTCTCGAAGTAGCGGTGCCGAGTCCGATGTGCATGCTGCCGGGATCGGCACGGTAGCGGCCGAGGTGGGCGACGGCCTGGCCGACGTCGAGCAGCACGAAAGTGTGCCGCCGGCGCGAGTGCCGGCGGTGGGCGAGGACTTGGCGGGGCGCGAGGCCGTGGTGGGCCGCGAGGCCGTGGTGGGGTGCGACCGGGCCGCGGACTCGGAGGGAGCGGACTGGGCGGCGGATATCGAGGCCGATCTCGCCCTGGTCTGTGCCGAGCCCGCACCACCTTTCGGTGTCGAGACGCCGGAGTGTGTCGTGCACGTGGACGAGCCGGGGGATCTGATCGCGGGGGTGCCCGCCATGATCGGGTTCGCGCCGGAGCGCTCGCTCGTCGTGCTCGTGCTGCGGGCGGTGCCGGATCGCGACGACGGCGCGATCATCGACGCGGTCATGCGGTTCGACCTGGACCAGGAGGGTGGGCGCGGGCGGCTGCGCGCCGAACAGGTGGCGCGATGCGTAGCGCAGGTGTCCGCGCACGACGATGTCGCCGAGGTGCTCGCGGTGGTGGTCGACGATCGATCCGTCGAACCGGATCAATGCGGCTCCGACATCGTCGAGCGTTGCGGCATAGGGCGATTCGACATGCTGGTCGCTGCACTCGCCCGGCGCCTCGCCGCTCAGGACATCGCGCTCGCTGGCGCCTGGGCCGTGCGGGCGATCCGGCCGGGTGAGCGGTGGTGGAGCCTGTTCGGCATGCAACGCAGTGGGCTGCTGGCGGATCCGGCCACCTCCGCGGTGGCGCTGTCGCAGGTGCTCGACGGGCGGCCGGTTCTCGGCTCCCGTGCGGAGCTGGTCGCGCTGGTGACCGAGGACGTTGCCCTCCAGGAGGAGGTCGCCGCGCTGCTGGACACCGCGCTCGCCATCGCCCGCGATCGGTACGCCCGGGCGGTGCGCCGCGGCGAGCCGGACGCCTACAGCAGGCAAGCCCTGGAATACGTGCTGTGGCAGGTCGCCAACCTCGAATCCGACAACGAGCCGATGGCCCGGGAACTGGCCGAACTCGCTGCCGCACTGCGTGATCGGTCCGTGCGGGACGCTATGTTCGCGCTCGCGGTCGGCGACCACGCCGCCGCTGCCGAAGCACTGTGGGCCGTCCTGACCAGGGCGTTGCGGGGACGAGACCGCGCGGAGGCCGCCGCCCTGCTCGGTTACAGCGCCTACGCCAGGGGCGACGGTCCACTGGCTGGGATCGCGCTGGAGGCGGCACTGACCGCGGATCCCGACCACCCCATGGCGTTGCTGCTGGAGACGTCGCTGTCGCTCGGTATGCGTCCGGAACAGATGCGCCGCCTGGCGCGCAGCGGCTACCACGCCGCCGCGGACCTCGGCATAGACCTCGGCGAACCCCCGATGTGAAGCCCTGCCGCGGTTCATGATTCGCGGTCCGGGGTCGAGGTGCGGGATGCCGGCGGATCCGGTGCCGGGGCGGTCGGGGAGTGCGCCGTGCTGCCGCCGGGGCAGCACGGCGTGTGGGGCGATCGTGACCGGTGCCGTGATCCGGCACTCGGGCCAGTCGTGCCGGCGGGGGCTCGGTCCCGCGGGCTACTCGGCGCTGTGCGCGCGGGAGCCGAGTGACTGGAGGAATGTCCAAGCGTCGGAAACGATTTCGTCCAGATCGTTGTGCTCGGGCTGCCAGCCGAGTTCGGCGACGGCGCGGGCACTGGAGGCGATGAGGGTGGCCGGGTCGCCGGGGCGGCGCGGCGCGTCCTGGGCGGCGATCGGCAGGCCGGTGACGCGTTCGCAGGCCGAAATCACCTCGCGGACCGAGAAACCGGTGCCGCTACCGAGGTTGTATACGCGGTGCGTGCCCGCCTCGGAGCTGGTCAACGCCAGCAGATGGGCCTGGGCGAGGTCACGGATGTGGATGTAATCGCGCACGGCGGTGCCGTCGGGCGTCGGCCAGTCGGTGCCGAATACCGAGATGGCCTTGCGGTGCCCGAGCGCGACCTGCAACACCAGCGGAATGAGATGTGTTTCCACCACCCGGTTCTCGCCGAGGCCACCGTAGGCGCCGGCGACATTGAAATAGCGCAGGCTGGTCGCCGCCAGCCCGTGCGCGATCGCATAGGAGGTGATGGCGTGATCTATGGCGAGCTTCGACGCGCCGTACGGGTTGGTCGGCCGGGTCGGGGCGTCCTCGGTGATCGGCACCTGCTCCGGTTCGCCGTACACCGCGGCGGTGGAGGAGAACACCAATCGTGGTGTGCCCGTGTGGCGCATCGCCTCGAGCAACTCGAAGGTCTTCACCACATTGCCGTGCCAGTACTTCTCCGGTTGCTGCACCGACTCGCCGACCAGCGACTGCGCGGCGAAATGCAGCACACCGTCGAAGGTTTCGGCGGCGAGCAGCGCGGGCGCGGCCTGCGCCACATCACCCTCGACGAAGCGGGCCGCGGTGGGGACACCGTCGGCGTTGCCGGTGGACAGGTCATCGACGACGACGACCTCGTGCCCCGCCTCGAGCAGCACTTGCGCGCACACGCCGCCGACATACCCGGCACCACCAGTGACCAGAAGTTTCACGGATCAGACCAGCTTCACCTGGACGGCGTGCGCCATCTCGTCGGACAGTTCGAAACCCGCGTGACCCGGCACCGTGATGACGACGGTGCCCGGCTTGTTCTCCACCGTGACGCGGGCATCGGGCACCACGCCCGCCTCGCGCAGCTGGCCGATGACCTCGGGATCGGTCTGGATGTGCTCGGCGAGCCGGCGCACGACGACGGCGTGCACCTGGCCGTGCGGCAGGTCGGTCAGCCGGACCAGGGTCTCCTCGGCGGAGGTCGGCGGCACGATGCCGAGCTCGTCCAGGCCGGGAATCGGGTTGCCGTAGGGGGAAGTGGTGGGGTGGTTGAGCACCTCGACCAGGCGGCGCTCGACGTCCTCGCTCATCACGTGTTCCCAGCGGCAGGCCTCGGCGTGCACGTTCTGCCAGTCCAGGCCGATGATGTCGACGAGCAGGCGCTCGGCGAGGCGGTGCTTGCGCATCACGGCGATCGCCATGCTGCGGCCCTTCTCGGTGGGCTCCAGGTGGCGGTCTCCGGCGACAAGCAGCAGGCCGTCGCGCTCCATCCGCGCGACGGTCTGGCTCACCGTCGGTCCACTCTGCTTGAGGCGCTCGGCGATCCGGGCGCGCAGGGGCACCACGCCCTCCTCCTCGAGGTCGTAGATGGTACGGAGATACATCTCCGTGGTGTCGACAAGATCCTTCACCTGTTACCCCTTCGTCGGCACGAATTCTACCTACGCACAGCGACACGACCGTGCGCCGGATGGTGTCGCGCCGCATCGGACGCGGCACTGCGGAATTCCGGTCGGCGCACGGCGAGCCGCCGTTATCGCACTTGCTTGTATTTCTACTGCATAGCAACGTTCAACGGGGTCGGTACCTTCCCGCGTAGCGTGGCGACCATGGCCACTGCACCGCGCAGCGAACACCCGGCGCCACCCGGCGCAGAGCGCAGCACCGGAACCGTCGTCTGGACCGACCGGTTCCTCGACTACACCTGGACTCCGGAGCATCCGATGAAACCGGCGCGTCTGAAGTTCACCATGGCGCTCGCCGAAAGTCTCGGATTACTCGACGGTGTCGAACTATTGGCGCCGGCCGCGGCCGAGCGCGCCGACCTGCTGCGCATCCACACCCCGGCCTATATCGACGCGGTGGAGCACGCTGTGGCACCCGAAGGCGCCCCGCTCGCGCCGCCGTACGGCCTGGGGTCGCCGGACAATCCGGTGTTCCCCGGCATGCATCAGGCGGCGTCGGTGATCGTGGGTGGCACCCTGGCCGCGGCACGGGCGATCGCGGAGGGGCGCAGCAACCGGGCGGTGAGCATCGGCGGTGGCATGCATCACGCGATGGCCGACTCGGCGGCGGGGTTCTGCGTTTACAACGATGCGGCCGTGGCCATCTCCTGGCTGCTCGACCACGGCTTCGATCGCATCGCCTATCTCGACGTCGACGTGCACCACGGCGACGGCGTGCAGCGCGCGTTCTACGGCGACCCCAGGGTGCTCACCATCTCGGTGCACCAGCATCCGGCGACGCTGTGGCCGAACACCGGGTGGCCGGAGGAGACCGGGGCCGGTGCCGGGGAAGGCTCCTCGATCAATCTCCCGTTGCTGCCGGGCACCCGAGATGCCCAGTGGCTGCGCGGTTTCCACGCGGTGGTGCCCGGCGCGGTGGCGGCGTTCCGGCCGCAGATCGTGGTGAGCCAGTGTGGTGTGGACACCCATCGCGAGGATCCGCTGGCCGATCTCGAGCTCACGGTGGACGGTCAGCGCGCCGCCTTCCGTGCGATGCGTGACCTGGCCGACCACTATGCCGAGGGGCGCTGGCTCGCGGTCGGGGGTGGCGGCTACGGACTGGTCCGGGTGGTGCCGCGCGCGTGGACACATCTGCTGGCCACCGCGCTGGACCGGACCATAGCGCCGGACACCGCGATTCCGCAGGACTGGATCGATCTGGTCCGAGCCGCGGCGCCCCAGGCGGATCCGCCGCGCACCATGGGTGACGGCGGCGACATCGACTACCACCCGTGGGATGGCCCCGGCGGCACGGGGGAGACTGGGGACGCGCGCCTCGACCGCGCCCAACGCGCCGTCGACACGGCCGTGCTTGCCACCCGCCGAGCGAGTTTCGGACTGCTCGGCCTGGATCCGGAGGACCCTCGTGACTGACCCCGCCGACACACCGGACACCCCGGCGGTCCCGCCTCCGCCACCGCAGCACTGGTTCGCCGACGTCCTCGCCTCCGACGGCGGGGTGGTGCGGCTGCGGCCGATCACGCCCGACGACGCGGAACGGTTGCAGGAATTCCACGGCGCGCTCTCCGATCGCACCCGGTATCTGCGGTACTTCGGTCCGTACCCGCGGATTTCACCGAAGGACCTCTATCGCACCACCCACGTCGATTATCACGACCGGGTCGGCCTGGTGCTGGTGCTCGGCACGGCGATCGTCGCGGTCGGCCGCTACGAACTGCTCGATCGGGTGGGGCGGCGCGCCGCCGAGGTCGCGTTCGTGGTGGCCGACGAGCATCAGGGACGCGGGCTCGGTTCGATCCTGTTGGAGCACTTGGCCGGTGCCGCCGCCGAGAACAAGATCGAGACGTTCGTCGCCGAGGTGCTCGCCGAGAACACCACCATGGTGACGGTGTTCCGCGATGCGGGCTATCAGGTGGAGCGCAGCAGGGACGGTTCGGTGCTGCACCTGGAGTTCGCCATCGATCCCACCGAAGCGCTGCTGTCCGTGCGGGATTCGCGCGAGCGCGCCTCGGAGGCCCGCAGTGTCGGCAATCTGCTCACGCCGCGTTCGGTCGCGGTGATCGGCGCGACGCCGAGTGCGGGCCGGGTCGGCGGCGCGGTGTTGCACAACCTGCTGTCCGGGGTGTTCCAGGGGCCGGTGTTCCCGGTGAATCCGAATCGCCGCTCGGTGCGCGGCGTGCGCGCCTACGCGACGGTGCGGGAGATCCCGGACGAGGTGGATCTCGCGGTGGTCGCGGTGCCGCCCGGCGAGATCGCCGCGGTACTCGACGACTGCATGGCCAAGCGGGTCAAGGGACTCGTCGTGCTCACCGCCGGCTTCGACGAGACCGGTGTGGGCGGCGGCACCGCCGAACGCGAATTGGTCGCCGCGGCAAGGGGACACGGCATGCGGGTGGTCGGGCCGAGCGCGCTCGGCATCGCCAACACCGATGCCGCGGTGGCGCTGAACGCGACCCTGGCGCCGGTGCTGCCCGGCCGGGGACGGATCGGCTTCTTCTGTCAGTCGGGTCCGCTGGGCGCGGCCATCCTCGGTGAGGCCGCGGCTCGGAATCTGGGCCTGTCGACATTCGTGTCGGCGGGCGACCGCGCCGATGTCTCCGGCAACGACCTGCTGCAGTACTGGGACACCGACCCGGATACCGACGTGGTCCTGCTCTACCTGGAGTCGTTCGGTAACCCGCGCAAGTTCTCCCGCATCGCCCGCCGGGTGGCCAGGACCAAGCCGATCGTCGCGGTGAGCAGCGGCAGGCACGCCGCGCAGCCGGGCGGGGACATGGATCGCTCGATCGTGCGAGACCTGTTCGCGCAGGCGGGCATCGTGCAGGTCGACTCCATTTCGGAGCTGTTCGACTGCGCCGCGCTGCTGGGTTATCAGCCACTGCCCGGCGGTTCCCGCTTGGCGGTGGTCGGCAACAGCGCGGCGTTGAACTGGCTGGCGGTCGATGCCGCGCAGTCCGAAGGGCTGGCCGTCGGGGATCCGGTGAACCTGGGCCCGCAGGCGACGCCGGGGTCTTACCTCGACGCCACCGTCGCGGCCTTGCGGTCCGACGAGATCGATTCCGTGCTGGTGGTTTTCGCGCCGCCGGTGCCGGTCCCGATGGCCGGGTTCGCCGACGCGATCCGGGCGGCGGCCGCCGCCGTGCCCGACGCGGGCAAGCCGATCCTGACGACCTTCATTGCCGAACAAGGCATTCCGAACCTGCTCGCCGTGCGCGGGCAGGGCGCCGCCGCGGTCCGTGGCTCGATTCCGAGCTATCCCGACCCGGAGCGGGCCGCGCGCGCTCTGGCCCGGGTCCGGCGTTACGCGCAATGGCGTAACCGGCCGGTGTCGCCGGTGCAGCGTCCGGATCGGATCGATACCGAGCGGGCGCGCGGGCTGGTGGCACAGTGGATGGCCGATTCCGGCGGTCGCAGGCTCACGGACCTGGAAACCGTCGAACTGCTCGACTGCTACGGCATTTCCGTCGTGGAGTTCCGGGAGGTGCGCAGTGCCGAGGAGGCCGTCGCGGCCGCTCAGGAACTCGGCTATCCGGTGGCGGCCAAAGCGACCGGCGAAATGTGGCGGCGGCGGCCGGACCTCACCGGTGTGCGGCTGGATCTGTGGACGCCGGAGGCAGTGCGGCAGGGTTACGCCGATCTCGCCGAACTGTGCGGCGATCCGGTGCAGCACATTCAGAAGATGGCGACCAAAGGTGTCGGCTGTGTGTTGCGAGTGCAGGACGATCCGTCATTCGGCTCGGTCATCGAATTCGGCCTCTCCGGCTTGATCATCGAACTTCTCGGGGACCGGGCCTACCGTGCGCTACCGCTGACCGCCGACGAGGCGACCGCGCTCATCGACGCCCCGCGCGCGGCACCGCTGCTCTCCGGCACCCCGGCCAGCCCGCGAGTCGACAAGGCCGCGCTGGCCGAACTGGCCCAACGCATCTCGGCCCTCTTCGACGACCTCCCCGAAATGCGCGAACTGGCCTTCGACCCGGTCCTGGCCTCCACCAACTCCGCCGAAATCCTGTACGCCCGAGGCCGCATCGGCCCCGAACCCAGCCGCTTCGACACCGGCCCCCGCCGCCTCGGCTGACCCGTCGAGCCACGCTGCGACACCCGGTCGTCGCGTCGAGCCGCGGCCGGGGTCAGGTCTGCGACGGACTGCGGTGCCGGATGAGGGGGAGGAAGACCTCGTCGACGATTTCGACGAGGATGTCGTCGGGGGCGGTGGGGACGCCGCGGGTGACGAACTCGTTGCGCAGCAGGACGATTGCGACGGTGGCGACGCGGGGGTGCAGGGCCTCGGGGGCCGCTTCGCCGCGGGCGACGGCGCGGCCCAGGACGGTGAGCCAGAGCGCGGTGGTGGCGTCGCCGGACTGATCGGGCAACTGGGACAGGAGTTCGGCGGCACCACCGGCCGCGGCCATGAGGTCGCGGAGGATGCCGCCGAGCGGGGAACTCCAGTGGCGGTTGGCGCCACGTAGCAGGCTCAGCGCGTCTTCCCGGAGTGAGCCGGTGTCGGGCGCCTGCACCGCCGTGGTCAGCTGCCGGTAGGCGGCGATGCCGAGCGCTAGCCGATTCGGCCAGCGCCGGTACAGGGCGTTCTTGTTGGTGCCCGCGCGGACCGCGACCTTGTCCATGGTGAGTCCGGCGTATCCGGATTCGAGCAGTTCGTCCGCGGCCGCGCGCAACAGCGCTTCCTCCAGGGCCGCGCCCCGGCGCCGCGTCGGCTGCTCCTGTGGCTGCCGCATCCCTGTCCTCCCTCGCCGCTGACCTTCGTGCCTCGATCCGCATAATCGTACCTTAAATAACTCACTTGCCTGACAGGCGAATCGATGATTAGGGTACTTGATGTACCTTAAATATCGAAAGGGTGGTTCCCATGCGGGTCAAAGGCATCAGTTACGACACCGGGTTTCTGCGTGACGGAAAGTTCTCGCGCACGCGATTCGATCCGGTGATCGTCGAGCGGGAGCTGCGCATCATCCGGGACGACTTGCACTGCAACGCGGTACGCCTGATCGGCGGCGATGCCGGACGTCTCGAACTCGCCGCGACGGTCGCGGCCGAACTCGGCTTGATCGTGTGGTTCTCCCCGTATCCGCTGGAATTGTCCGTGGACGAGATGCTGGCGTTGTTCGCCGATTGCGCCGACCGTGCGGAGCGGATCAGGCGGGGCGGTGCCGAGGTGGTGTTCGTCACCGGTGCCGAATTGAGCCTGATGGCACCGGGTTTCCTGCCCGGCGGCACGGTGGAGGAACGTCTGGCCGCGTTGCTGCGACCGGAGGGGCGGGCCGAGCGGCTGCGCGCGGCGGGCGAGGCCGTCAACGAGGTGCTCGGCAAGGCGGTCGCCGTGGTTCGGGAGCGGTTCGAGGGCCCGGTCACCTATGCGTCGATCCAATTCGAGCGCGTCGACTGGTCGCTGTTCGACATCGTCTCGGTGGATCTCTACCGCTCGGCGGAGGTCGCGGATCGGTTCCAGGACGGTGTGCGTGCGCTGGTGGGGTGCGGAAAACCGGTCGCCATCACCGAATTCGGCTCCGCCACCTATCGTGGCGCGGGCGATCGCGGTGCGCAGGGCCTGGACATCGTCGAATACGACTCACGCGGCCCGGTCCGCTTGAAGGGCGACTACGAACGCGACGAAGCGGGTCAAGCCGCGTACGTCAACGAACTACTGGAGATTTTCGACGCCGAGGGCGTTGCCGCCACGTTCGTCTTCGTCTTCGCCCTCTATGACCATGTGCATCGCCCCGGCGGCGACCCCCGCGACGACCTGGATTTGGCCAGTTACGGCATCGTCAAGACCTTCGAATCCGGTGGTGGACACACCTATCCGGATCTGCCGTGGGAGCCGAAAGCCGCATTCGCCACGCTCGCAACGTTTTACGCTGCATCCTGAGCGGATCGGCGGGCTCGTGCGGAGTGGAGTTCGCGCCGACCGGCTCGCGCGAACTCCCGGAGGGGGCGGGGATGCGCGGCACCGGCCGGCGCTGGAAGGTGACCCCGAGGGTCACCTGGTCGGACAACGGTACGCGCCGTCGTCGGGTGCCGAAACCTGTTCGGCACCAGGCATATCGGGTCAGCTGGCGTAGGCACGGAGGCGGTCGGCCCGCTCGCCCTTGCGCAGCTTGGACATGACCTCACGCTCGATCTGGCGGACCCGCTCGCGGGACAACCCGAACAGCTTGCCGATCTGGTCGAGGGTGCGCGGCTGGCCGTCGTCGAGTCCGAAGCGCAGGCGGATGACCTGCTGTTCGCGCTCGTCGAGGGTGGCCAGGACGCTGCGCACGTCGTGGTGCAGCAAGCCGGCGATCACCGCGGACTCGGCCGAGGTGGCCTCGGAGTCTTCGATGAAATCACCGAGCGGGGCCTCTTCGTCGTTGCCGACCGGCATGTCCAGGCTTACCGGGTCGCGGCTGTGGTCGAGCAGATCGGAGATCTTGTCGACCGGAATACCGGACTCGTTGGCCAGTTCCGCGTCGGTGGCTTCGCGACCGAGCTGCTGGTGCAGTTCACGCTTGATCCTGGCCAGCTTGTTCACCTGTTCGACCAGGTGGACGGGCAGCCGGATGGTGCGGCTCTGATCGGCCATACCGCGGGTGATGGCCTGGCGGATCCACCAGGTGGCGTAGGTGGAGAACTTGAAGCCCTTGGCGTAGTCGAACTTCTCCATGGCGCGGATCAGGCCCAGGTTGCCTTCCTGGATCAGGTCGAGCAACGGCATGCCGCGGCCGGTGTAGCGCTTGGCGAGCGAGACCACGAGGCGGAGGTTGGCTTCCAGCAGATGCGACCGGGCGGCCTGGCCTTCGCGGACGATGAGGGCCAGATCGCGCTTGCGGGTGGCCGACAGTCGTTTGCCGGTCTCCAGCAGGTGCTGGGCATAGAGGCCCGCCTCGATACGCTTGGCCAGCTCGACCTCGTCGGCAGCCGTGAGCAGTGCGGTGCGGCCGATCCCGTTCAGGTACACGCGTACCAGGTCGGCTGCGGGGCTCTGGGCGTCGAGGTCCTGATCGCTGGTGCGCACACGAGTGGTGGCGGGGCTTGTCATGACTTGCCTCCTGTCGGTGGTGTCTCACTCCGAACAACGGACCCGACAGGGAGAAAGTTCCCCGTCTCGGCTGAGATAAACCGCTCTGACGTGCGGTTTTCATCACTCTCGTCTGAGAAGTTCCTGAGAAGCACGCCGTTGTGGAACTGCCGCTGTCCGATGCCTGCACCGACCTACCCGCGATTGCTGTCTTTACACCGGCCGTACCAGTCCGTGGCGAACCAGTCCGGCCACCACGGACAGTGCCTCGGCCGCGAACTCCGAGGTCACGTCGTCGGCTCCGTGGGCAACCGCCAGCAGTTCGATCAGCTCGTACAACGGCAGGCCGTCGGCGCGCATTCCCGCGAGCAGGGAGATGGTTGTCTCATCCACCTCGTGCTGCCAGCGCGGGCCGTCGCCGCGATGCACCCGCGCCACCCGCGGCGTCCAGCCGTCGGGGCCGGGTAGCGCGACGCGCTCCAGCGCCGTCGCCGGGTCCACCACGAATCGTGAAGTCCAGGCCAGGTTTTCGTCACGCGCGACGGCCCGCAGCCACGCCGATCGCTCGAAATACTTCGTCGCCTCGTCGCCGAGCGGATCCTCGAAACCGTGCGTGAGGTCTTCGGCGAGCAGTTCGGTCGGTCCGTCGATGGCGCGCAGATAGACGAAGCCGAACCCAACGCCCTCTACCTGCGCCGCGGTGAAGGCGTCGAGCCACTGATCGGCGCGGGCCTGGGCGGCGGTGTCGCGCGGGTCGAGTCCCGCGTCGCGCAACCAGGTGCCGACATAGAGGGCGGGATCGGCGACGTCGCGCTGCACGACCCAGGCGTCGATACCGTGCGCGGGCAGCCAGGACGACACGCGGTGGCGCCAATCCGCACCCTCGACATGCACCCACGCCGCGAGCATCGCTGCCGTGCCGCCCGGGTTCAGCAGATCGGCGGCCTGACCGATGACCAGTTCGCTCGCGCCGTCGAGCGCCAATCCGGAATCCCGATAGGTGTGCTCGATCCTGGCCGGGCCGACGACGAACGGCGGATTCGCCACCACCTGATCGAAGCGGCGTCCCGCGACCGGCTCGAACCAGGAGCCCTCGACGAGTTCCAGATCCAGGTCGTTGAGCGCGGCAGTGGCTGCGGCAAGCCAGAGCGCGCGCGGGTTCACGTCCGTCGCGGTCACCCGGTCGGCGTAGGACGCCGCGTGGACGGCCTGCACACCGCAGCCGGTGCCCAGGTCGAGCACGGAACCGACAGGCCGGGTCGGGGTGGCGCGCAACAGTGACAGGGAGGCGTGGCCGACGCCGAGCACGTGATCCTCGCTCAGCGTGCGCTTGCGCATCGAGTCGTCGAGATCGGACAGGATCCACCGGGTGCCCGCGCCCGCGTCGAGCGGCCGTAGATCCAGCACCGCCAGCACGGTGTCCCCGGCCCGGCGCAGCAGGCCCGCCGCGATCGCGCGATCGATATCCACGGGCGCCAAGGCCGCGGCCACATCGCGTTCCGGCATCGGGTCGCCGAGCAGCAGCAGCCGGATCAGCGTGCCGAGCTCACCCGCGTCGCGGGCCGCGCGGCGCACCGGTACCGGTTCGGAGCGGCCCAGCGCCGCGTGCGCGTCCTCACCCAGCACCTCGAGCAGCGTGTCCGCGTCGTAGCGCACGCGGGTCAGCGCCGTCCGCAAGTCCGGGCACAACGCGGTGAGCAGGGATTCGGTGGTGGTCGATCGGTTCGTGGGCACCTCGGTACTCTGCCATCGCAGCTGCGCCGAACCGGTGAGGTGGTCGCGATGTCCGAGTCGCGCGCGTGCTTCCGGTGCTGATACGCGCGCCTGCGGGGGTGGGGACGTGCGGGGCGCGGGGAGGAACGCGGGGGTGGGGAGGCGCGCGGGGCCGTGGGGAGGCGCGGGGTGCGAAAGGCATGCGGGGCCGCGGGAAGGCGCGGGGTGTGGCGAGGCGTTGGGTGCGGCGAGGAGCGGGCCTGCGGGGAGGCGCGCGGGTCTGCGGGGTGCGGGAGCACGGGGCTGCGGGGTGCGGGGTGCGGGGTGCGGGAGCGCGGGGTGCGGGAAGCGCGGGGTGCGGGAAGCGCGGGGTGCGAAAGGCGCGCGGGGTCGCGGGGAGGCGTGCGGGGCTGCGAGGAGACGTTGGGTGCGGGAGGCGCGCGGGGGACGGCTTGCCGGAAAGCGTGCGAGATGGGTTTCCGCACCAGTTCTGCGTTCGCGCACTCGTTGTGGCTTGCCATAGAGCGTGCGAGGCGTCAGAACGGGTGCGAGAAGTCTCGAGGGGTGCGGGGACCGCGCAGCGAGCGGGTGCCGGGGCGCGAGGTGCAGTGGTGGTTCAGAGGAGGCCGGTGTTCGGGTTGCGGGCGGTGACGCAGTAGGTGGCGTCTGCCGGGTCCGTCATCACGATCCAATGGTCGTAGCGCTGCACGATGGTGGCGCCGAGGGATTCGTGCCAGGTGGCCGTGGCCTCGATGTCGTTGGACGCGAGGTCGATGTGTGCGCTGGTGGCGCGGTCTTCGCCGAGGCGCTGCAGCAGCAACTGCACCGGCAGTTGCTGCTCGGCCCGCAAGCGAGCGAACTCCGCCATCCTGCCTTGCTGAAAGGTCCAGCCGGTCAACGACTTCCAGAATTCGGTCTCGACCGCGTGGTCGGCGGGACCGATATCGAGGCACACCTGATCGAGACGGCTGAGGGTGCCGTCCGGGGCGGCCACCGCGGGCGCGGGGGTGCTGGTGGCGCGACCGCTCGGGGTCAGGCAGAAGGTCTGGCCGCCGGGGGAGCGCAGCACCGCGTAGTCGGGGTGGTTCGCGACCAGGTCCGCGCCGAGATCGAGCGCGGTGCGCACCGCGGTGGGGATGTGGTCGACATCGAAGTCGAGGTGTACTCCGCCGAGCCCGGTCACCGCCTGCATCTTCACGCCCGCGGCGGCGAAGAGCGCGGGATCGGGTAGCAGCGTGAGGAATTCGTCGTGCTCGCCGCGGCGGGCGGAGAGTTCGGTACCGGTGACTGTGGACCAGAACTTGGCGCAGTCGTCGAAACGCTGTGCGGGGCGGTCGAGGAAGGCCCAGACCCACCGAATCATGTTCTCTCCTGTCTTGTTCCCCGGGACACATTAGGGAAAGCGGCACCCACTGTCGAGGACATTGGCGTGTCGTCGGAAGTGGCACGATATTGGTGTTTTGTGGCTTTCCGGCCACTCGTTGCCCGGGCGGAATTCCGGCACGCTCAGCGGATGACCGAACTCCAGACGCCGCCGACCGTTTCGATTCAGCACCGGCGGCTGCACCCGGCATGGGTGGTCGCGGGGGTCGGGTTCGTGACGTTGATCGGTGCGGCGGCGTTCCGCTCCGTGCCCAGCGTGCTGCTGGATCCGCTGCACGCGGAGTTCGGCTGGTCGCACGGCACCATCGGTGCGGCGGTGTCGCTGAATCTGCTCCTCTACGGGCTGATTTCGCCGTTCGCGGCGGCGCTGATGGACCGATTCGGCATCCGCAAGGTGGTGGCGTGCGCGCTGGTGCTGGTCGCCGCGGGCAGCGGGCTCACCGTGTTCATGACCGAAGCGTGGCATCTGATGCTCACCTGGGGGCTGCTCGTGGGCATCGGGGTCGGTTCGATGTCGATGCCGTTCGTCGCCACCATCACCGGGCGCTGGTTCGTGCGGCAGCGCGGCCTGGTCACCGGGGTGCTCACCGCGGCGGGCGCGACCGGTCAGCTGGTGTTCTTGCCGTTGGTGTCGGCTGTGGCGCACGCGCACGGCTGGCGGGTGCCGTCGCTGATCGTCGCCGGTGCGGCGCTGGCCGTGGTGCCGCTGGTGCTGCTGTTCATCCGAGACTTCCCCAGCGATGTCGGGGTCACCGCGTACGGCGCGGAAGAAGGCAGTGTCGTCGGGTTGCGCACGCCCGCGAGTGCTGGAGCGTGGCGGGCGCTCACCGTGCTCGGCACGATCGCGCGGCGGCCCGGATTCTGGTTGCTGGCCGGGGGATTCGCGGTGTGCGGTGCGTCGACCAACGGGCTCGTCGGCACCCACTTCGTCAGCGCGGCCCACGACCACGGCATGCCGCCGACGGCCGCCGCGAGCCTGCTCGCCGTGGTCGGCGTGTTCGACGTGGCGGGCACCATCTTCTCCGGCTGGCTGACCGACCGGGTCGACCCGCGCTACCTGTTGGTCGGCTACTACGTGCTGCGGGGCGCGTCGCTGTTGATCCTGCCGTCATTGCTCGGTCCGCACACCCAGCCCAGCCTGTGGGTGTTCATCATCTTCTACGGATTGGATTGGGTCGCAACGGTTCCGCCGACAGTGCTGCTCTGCCGCGAACTGTTCGGCGCCGACGGACCCGTAGCCTTCGGCTGGGTCTTCGCCTCCCACCAGATCGGCTCCGCGATCGCCGCCACCGGCGCGGGCGTGATCCGCGACCTACAAGGAAACTACGACCTCGCCTGGTACCTGGCTGGTGCCCTCTGCGCCGCCGCCGCGGTGATGTCCGCCTTCGTCACCCGTCGGCCGAGTGAACCGGTCGCCGTCCCCGTGTGAGCGTGCGGCTGGGCCGAGCGTGAGAAAGGCGCAGATGCGGTCCCGATCTCGCTGCGGGAGGGGTGCGGGTGCCGCGATCCGATGGTGTCGGCGATCGGGCTGCAGTGCGACGGGTGCAGCGTGATTCCTACGATGCCGGCGAGCGGCCTTGCGGCGCAGTGAACGTGGTCGCGATCCTATTGCCGGGATCGGTGCTGGCCGGTGCGATGGATGCGCCGCGATTCCGATGTCGGCGGCCTTCGATGTTACGGCGCGAGGTATGCGGCAGCGATCCGTGTGGTCGGCGTTCGGTGCTGGTGATGCGAGAGATGCGGCGGTGATTCCGACGTGGTCCGTTGATGGTGCGGTGGCGGAGGCGGCTGTTCCGATGATGTCGGCACTCGGTGCCGGCGGAGCGCGGACAGGGCCGGGTCGACGCAGGTGGGCTCCGGTTTCGTCACGGGTTTCCGCGGGCGAGAACGGGCGGGGTGCCCCGGGGTCAGCCGTCGATGGCGTTGTGCGGGCGCGATTCGATGGCGGTGCGGGGGCGGTCCCAGCGGCTCGGTTCGTCTTTGCGGCGCGGCGGGCGATCGTTGGCGATGAGGACGGCGATCCAGGGCAGTGGGATGGACACCGCGATGACCAGGATCGCGAGCAGCGCGCTGTGGAACGAGCTGTAGACGATCGCGGCGATCACCAGGCACGGGATGCGGAACGCCATGATGATCGTGTAGCGGCGCACCCGGGCGCGGTGCTGATCCTCGAGCGACGGCTGCGCCTCGGTGATCAGGACGGGATGTTTGTCGTCGCTGCCGGGAAAGTATCCGGCTTTGCGCGGAGAAACGGAGGGCATCGTGACCTCGGGGCCGGAGCCGTCGAAGTCGTCGGCGTCGGAGGAGTCGCCGTGCTGCTGCATGCCGTCGAGTCTTCCACTGTCCGGGCTCGACCGCACACACAGTGGTCAGCACGGCGAATGCGGAACGAAAGGGACACGCCGCCGGATCGGTCGGGTGTCGCCGACGGTCATGTCCTCTTGGGCAGCGAAGTTGTCATGCGGCATCATGGAGTGCGTGAGTAGTGACACGATGGTTCGCCCGGATTCGACCACCGACGAGTCGACGAGCGACGACACCCCGAAGTTCTTCCACTACGTGAAGAAGGACAAGATCGCGGAGAGCGCCGTCATGGGCACCCATGTCGTCGCCCTGTGCGGCGAGGTCTTCCCGGTGACGCGCTCGCCCAAGCCCGGCTCCCCGGTCTGCCCGGACTGCAAGAAGGTCTACGACGGCCTGAAAAAGGGCGACTGACCCCCCTGTCGTCCCCCGCCTCGGCCGACGCACTCCGTCGGCCGTCGAACGCGCCCGCGACGCCCTGGTCAGGTGATCACCAGGTAATCCTTGCGGCGTCGCCCGAGAGCCCTCCGCCACCATTACCTGGTGAACGCGCGTCCAGCTGGTTGGGCCCGGACGCACCGCAACTTTGGCCCTGACTCCCCTCCGACGAGTGATCCGGCTGCACCGTGACGAGTGTGCCGACGTGACCGGAGCGCAGCCTGACCCTGCGCCTAGGCGGTTCTCGGTTCGGTGTCGAGGGGGTCTTTGGGTGGGGGCGTGGCGTTCGACTTCGGGTCGGAGGGATTCGGGGTGTCGGGGGCGGACGGTTCTTCTTCGGTGTCGCTGTTCAACTGGTTCGCGATCCATTCCTTGACCTGTTCCATGCGGGTGGCGCGGGCGGGCCAGAATTCTTGGACGGCGGCGTTGAATTCGGCGCCGAGGATCACGGCGAAGCCGAGGAAGTAGGTGAACAGGAGGAAGGCGATGGGGGTGGCGAGCGCGCCGTAGGTGACGCCGGTGTCGGTGACCCAGGACAGGTAGCGCCGCAGTCCTTCGCTCGCGGCCATGAAGAACACGCCGGCCACCAGCGCCCCGTTGAACAGTCGATGCCACGGCAGCGAGGTGTGCAACGCCAGCTTGTACAGCGTGGTCAGGCCGACGATCAGCAGCAGCCCGACGCCGGGATAGTAGAAGAAGTCGAGCAGTCGCAGCCCGGTCGCTCGCCACGCCGTGGGCAGCACCCGTCCGATCAGGGTCGGCCCCAGCGCGACCAGCGGCAGAATGAACACCGACGCCACCAGGAACAACACGTACAGCAGCAGCGCGAAGATGCGCTGCCACACCGGGTGTCGCGCATCCTGCTGATCGTGCGCCTCGACGATCGAGTCGACGAAGGTCGCCATGGCGGACGACCCCGCCCACAGCGACAGCACGAAACCGACCGACACCACCGCGCCGCGTCCGCGCCCGAGCACGTCCTGCACGGTGGGCTCGATGAGGTCGGAGACGACGGTGGAACTGAACAGGTCGCGGCTGAACGAGATGATCTTCGATTCGACGATCTGCACGGTGTCGGGCCCGAACCATCCGCCGACGTAGCCGAGGCTGCCGAGCACGCCGAGCAGCAGCGGCGCCAGCGAGAGCGTCTGCCAGAACGCCGCGGCCGCGGATTTGGCGAAGATCGAGTCGTCCCACGCCTTCACCGCGACTCGCACGATGAGCCGGGTGGTCCGCCTGCGCGCCCGCCGACCGCCGAGGACCACGCGCTGCGACCAGGTCAGCTTTCGCGCAGCAAATCCACCACTGAGCGACGGTAGGTCGGTGCGCAGCGGGTCGCTCGGCAGGGCCTTCTTCTCGGACATCGTGCCTACAGCATCGCCTACATCTCCGATCCGTACCGCAGTCCGGGGGCGACGTGTCGTCGGGCAACACGTGAATTCGGGCGTGTCTGCTGGTGAACATGTGATGCCGATCGCGCATGCCGCGTCGGTTTGGCAACACGCCGTGCCGGGCCAGTAGGGTCGAGTGCGTGACTGGGTCGGGTGGCGCCGCTGTGGCGGGACAAGCGGAGACACCGGGCGATTCGGGAACACCCGAGGCTTCGGGCAGACCGAACAGCTCCGGTACATCGAGTGGCGGGTCGCTGCGTGCCTGGCAGCGGCGGGCTTTGACGAAGTATCTGGCGTCCAAGCCGCGCGATTTCCTTGCGGTGGCGACGCCGGGCGCGGGTAAGACGACCTTCGCGCTGCGGGTCGCGGCCGAACTGCTGGCCGACCGCACCGTCGATCAGATCACCGTGGTCGCCCCGACCGAGCATCTCAAGCATCAGTGGGCACAGTCCGCCGCCCGCGCGGGCATCGCACTGGATTCGCGGTTCTCGAATGCGGCGGGCGGTACGTCCGGCGACTACCACGGTGTCGTGGTCACCTACGCGCAGGTCGCCTCGCATCCGTCGCGGCACCGGGTGCGCACCGAAAACCGCAGGACCCTGGTCATTCTCGACGAGATCCACCACGCGGGCGACGCGAAGAGCTGGGGTGAGGCGACCGCCGAGGCGTTCGGTGACGCCACCCGCCGGCTCGCGCTGACCGGCACCCCGTTCCGCAGCGACGACAGCCAGATCCCGTTCATCACCTACGAGCCCGACGAGTCCGGGTTCCCGCGTTCGCGCGCCGATCACGCCTACGGCTACTCCGAGGCGCTCGCCGACGGCGTCGTGCGGCCCGTGGTGTTCCTCGCCTACTCCGGTGACGCGCACTGGCGCGACAGCGCGGGCGAGGAGCACACCGCCCGCCTCGGTGAGCCGCTGAACGCCGAGCAGACCGCGCGGGCCTGGCGCACCGCGCTCGACCCGGCGGGCGACTGGATCTCGGCCGTGCTGCGCGCCGCCGATATGCGCCTGCGCCAGCTGCGCAATACCGGCATGCCGGACGCGGGCGGCCTGGTGATCGCCACCGACCAGGAGCGGGCGCGCGACTACGCCGAACTGCTGGAACACATTTCGGGCAGCAAGCCCGCGCTGGTGCTGTCCGACGATCCGTCCTCGTCCGACCGGATCGGCGAGTTCGCCGCCAGCAAGGATCCGTGGATGGTCGCGGTGCGCATGGTGTCCGAGGGCGTCGACGTGCCGCGGCTGGCCGTCGGCGTGTACGCGACGAGCGCCTCGACCCCGCTGTATTTCGCGCAGGCGATCGGCCGGTTCGTGCGCGCCCGGCGGCCCGGCGAGACCGCGAGCGTGTTCCTGCCCTCGGTGCCGGTGCTGCTCGATCTGGCCGCGCAGCTGGAATTGCAGCGCGACCATGTGATCGGCAAACCGCACCGGGAGAAGGACGGCCTCGAAGACGAACTGCTGATCGAGGCGAACAAGCAGCAGGACGAGCCGGGCGAGGAAGAGAAGTCCTTCGTCGCGCTGGCCGCCGACGCCGAGCTCGATCAGGTGATCTACGACGGATCCTCTTTCGGCACAGCGACTTTCGCGGGCAGCGACGAGGAGGCCGACTATTTGGGCATCCCCGGTCTGCTCGACGCCGATCAGATGCGCGCGCTGCTGCGCGACCGGCAGTCCAAGCAGATCGCCGACCGCGCCGAGACGCCCTTCACGCCCGCGCCTGGCCCGCAGGTGGCGAGTGCGTCCGAACGGGTCGCCACCGCAGACCGGTTGGGCGAATTGCGCCGGGAACTCAATAGCCTGGTCGCCATGCACCACCACCGCACCAACAAGCCGCACGGCGTGATCCACGGCGAGCTGCGCCGCGAATGTGGCGGCCCGCCAACGGCTTTGGCCTCCGCGGATCAGCTGGAAGAACGTATCGCCGCACTGCGCCGGATGTAGGTGCTGCCGGGCGCCGGGGTGCTGCCGGGCCTGGGGGTGCGCCCGGATCGGGGTACCGCAGGAGCCCGGGTGCCGCTGGGCGTGGGGTGTAGCCGGGCGTGAGGTGCGGCCCGGCTCGGGGCGTCTCCGGAGGCGTGGTGCCGCTGGGCGTGTTTCGCCTTAGGCAGGCTGCAGTGGTTGGGCAGGCCACTGTGTGGCCATCGTTGACCCACGGGCGCGCTGCCTGGCGCCCCCTAAGCCAGCGTGTCGCACCGGTTTTGACGTGTCGCACCCGCTGGGGCAGGCCACAGGAGGTGCGACGCATCAGAAGGGGTGCGGGACGACAGTGGTGCACAATCTGTCGCCCGGCATCCGGGTGCTGGCGGAGGGCGGGTGTCGCCGGGCGCGATCTGGTGAGGGACATCGGCGTGCTGCCGGACGCCATCTGCTGCCGGGCGCACAATCTGGTGGCGGGCGCAGAGTCTGCCGCTGAGGGGTTGCCGTCGGGCGCACGGCGTGCGCCTACTGCTGGTCGCCGCTGCCTGCGGTAGCGGGGGAGGTGTCCTGCGCCGGCCATGCGGCCATCGCGCAATCGATGGCCAGGGTCAGGCTTTTCAGCGGGACCCCGTCGCGCGCCTGGATCGACAGGCCGTACAACACCGTGGTGTAGAAGTTCGCGAGGGCGGCGGTGTCGGTATCCGCGGGCAGATCACCTTCCGTCACACCGCGATCCAGTCGCTTGCGGATGTCTTCGGTTGTCCCGCTGCGTTTTTCGACCAGGAAGTCGCGGATGGACTCGTTGCGGGTGGTGTAGGTGGAGCCGGCCAGCACGATCATGCAGCCGTGTGGTTTGTCCTCGACGGTGTAGGCGATCGCGTTGTCCCGCAACATCGCTTCGATGGCGGCGCGCGCGGTCGGCTCTTCGCGCAGTGCCCGCTCGGTGTATCCGCCTTCGGTTTGCCCGTAGAGGTCGATGGCCTCCCGGAACAGCGCCTCCTTGCAGCCGAACGCGGCGTACAGGCTCGGTGAGTTGATGCCCATCGCCGTGGTGAGATCGTTCATCGACGCGCCTTCGTAGCCGTGCTCCCAGAACACCTCCATGGCGCGGCGCAGCGCGTCCGTGCGGTCGAAAGCGCGCGGTCGTCCCCGTTCGGCCATCCCGATCCTTTCTGTGTCGATCACTAAATATACCGCTTGACGCGGAGCGGGCCCGTGCGCTTAGCTATTTATGTAGTGATCGACACAGAAATAGGAGGAGCGATGTCGGGTCTCACGGGCAAGGTGGCGCTGGTGACGGGCGGCAGCCGGGGAATCGGGGCGGCGATCGCGCGCAAGCTGGCCGCCGACGGGGCGGCCGTGGCCATCACCTATCAGAACCGCGACGTGCAGGCGAAAGCCGTTGTCGCGGAGATCGAATCAGCAGGCGGCCGGGCGGTCGCCTACCGCGCGGACAGCGCCGACGCCGCTGATGTGGTGCATGCCGTGCACCAGACCGCGAGCGATCTCGGCCGGTTGGACATCCTGGTGAACAACGCGGGCATCTTCCCCGCGAAACCGTTCGAGGAGTTCACCGTCGACGAGGTCGACCGGGCGCTGAATATCCACGCCCGCGCCGCGTTCGTCGGTGCGCAGGCCGCGGTGGCGCACATGAGTGACGGTGGCCGGATCGTCAGCGTCGGCAGCAATCTGTCCGAGCACGCGCCGTTCGCCGGTCTCTCGCTGTACAACCTGAGCAAGTCGGCGCTGAACGGTTTCACCAAGGCGCTCGCGCGTGAACTCGGTCCGCGGGGGATCACCGTCAACCTGTTGCAGCCGGGATCGACGGTGACGGATATGAATCCGGTCGACGGTGGGCACTACGACCTGCAAGTCCAGCTGTCCGCGCTGGGTCACTTCGCGGCGCCGGAGGATATGGCGGCGATGGTCGCGTTCCTTGCGGGGGACACCGGTCGCAGCGTCACCGGCGCGACCTTCACCGTCGACGGTGGCACCAACGCGTGATCAACCGGTGAAATAACGTCCGGGGGAGACGCCGACGGCACGGCGGAAAGCCGCGACGTAGGCACTGGGGGTGCCGTAGCCGACGCGGCCCGCGATGCGCGCGATCGGTAGGCCTGCCGCCAGCAGTGGCAGCGAAGCGGCGAGGCGGACTTGAGTTCGCCAGTGGCCGAAGGTGATTCCGGTTTCCGCGACGAACAACCGGGCCAGCGTACGGGGACTGGTGGCGACGGCCGCGGCGAACGCCGCCAAGGTCCGGTCGTCGGCGGGATCGCGGGTCAGCGCGTCGGCCACCTGTTTGGCACGCGGATCGGTCGGGGGTTGGAGCGTGATCGGGACGACGTCGACCGGGCTCAGCAGATCGAAGACCACCGCCTCCGCTCGTTCGCGTTGGGCGGCCGCGGTGCCGGGTGCGGCGAGATGGTCGAACAGCTCGTGCAGCAGCCGGGTCACGCGGAGCATGGTCGGCGTCGTGAAAGTGACGGGGCAGCGGCCGGGTTCGAGGTAGATGCCGCGCATTTCGGCGCCGTCCGCGGTGCCGGTCCGATGCCGGATGCCGCCGGGGATCCACAGCGCCCGGGTGGGTGGCAGCACCCAGCGGGCGTCGCCCACCTCGACGGCGATGACTCCGCGTGCGGCCCAGGCGATCTGGTGTTGCGGATGCTCGTGCGTCGCGAACCAGAAGCCGGCGGGCAGCAGCCCGACGCCGAACACCATCGCCGTCGGGCCGGGTGGCACCGGCTGGAAGCGGGGATGGCCGTTCAGCGACACAAAATGTCACCGTAGCCGGTAGTGGTCATCGCTGTCCGCTCCTAACCTCGTGGCTATGGCGATGAACCTGCTCCATCGGGCGCTGTGCCGCTCCGCGCGGTGGGAACGGACCAGCGCGACCAAGATCGTGCCGTGGGCGCTGCACGGGCTCGACCTCGGTGACAGTGCGCTCGAGATCGGGCCTGGCTACGGCGCGAACGTGGGGACGCTGCGCGCTCGTACGGGGACGCTCACCGGGGTCGAGCTCGACCCGGAACTGGCCGCGCGGTTGCGCACCCGGCACGGCTCGGCGATGACCGTGGTGCAGGGTGACGGTGCCGAGATGCCCTTCGCCGCAGAGCAATTCGATTCGGTCGTGTGCTTCACCATGCTGCACCACGTGCCGACCGCGCGGCAGCAGGACCTGGTGTTCGCCGACGCGCTGCGGGTGCTGCGTCCCGGCGGGGTGTTCGCGGGCAGTGACGGCTTGGACGGCTGGCTGTTCCGGCTCATCCACCTGGGCGACACCTGCGTGCCAGTGCCGCCCGAGCATGCCGCCGACCGACTCACCCGCATCGGCTTCACCGACGTGGAAATCGAAATCGGGCAGGGGAGCTTCCGCTTCCGTGCCCGCCGCCCCGCCTGAGCGCCCCGACGCTGTCCGGACGCCACCGGTGGATCCGATCCGAGCCGAATCCGCCACCAGGACAGTGAGATCGGGCGCTCAGGAGAGGTGCGCACGCCGCGGAGGAGGGTGCCGGCGTGCGCACCTCGGTCGGACCGGACCGCCACCGGCCGCAGAATGCGCCACCATCTGCTCACGCCGGTCGCCGCCCGCGCACTCTGCACACGCACCACGCTGGCGCAGCTTCTCGCACTACTTCTGGGTTCCCGCACCGGCTACAGCCAGCCGCAGCGGGTGCGAGAACGCGAAAGTAGTGCGAGAACGCAGAATCGGGTTGGTCAGGGCGCGGTCGGCGCGACGAAGTAGTCGGCGGGGTCGAGGGTGTTGATCGGTACCCAGCGGGGCGCCTCGACAGGGGCGGGTGTGTCGTCCTCGTGTGCCGTTTGGAAATAGCCCTGGAGTTCCAGTGCCAGGCGCGGATTCTCGTCCACCCGGCGCGCCATGTCGTAGTACAGGGCGAGGATGTGCAGGCAGCGGGGGAGCGTGCCTTGCAGGAGCAGTCCGTGCCGGCGAGCACGGGCGCTACGGCGATGCCCGCGGCTTTGGCGGCGCGGTGCATGTCGTCGGTGAGGACGGTGGTGTCGGGGATGGCTGTGTTGATGGCGGTGACCGCCGTACGCGGCAGCGGCGCGACCTCCAGATGGAGTACCGAGGCCTCGCTGCCTCGATGCAGGGTCGCGCGGACGACGCGGCCCTCGATGGTGGCCTGGATGCCGTGGTTGCGGGCGATGCTGCGGGCGCGGGGGAGCAGTGGGTCGGGCCGGGTCTGCCGCAGCGGCTCGGCGAGCCGGACCCAGTCCATGCCCCACAGGGTGTAGCCGAATTCGTTGTCCGCCATCAGTTCCCCCGTTTCCGGCGCAGGATTTCGATCAGCTGGTCGTCGTCGAGCCGGGCCAGCGCGGCGATGCCTGCGGAGTCGCCGAGGTCCGAGAGCGCGGACTTGCGGTCGTGCATCCGGGCGATGTGTTCTTCGACGGTGGTGGTCGAGGTCAGGGTGGTGACGGTGACCGTGCGGGTCTGGCCGATGCGATGGGCGCGATCCGAGGCCTGTGCCTCGACGGCCGGATTCCACCAGCGGTCGAAGTGGATGACGTCGGCGGCGCGGGTCAGGGTGAGGCCGGTGCCCGCCGCGCGCAGGCTCAGCACGAGCACGGGCGGTCCGTCCGCGGCCTGGAAACCGTTGACGATCGCGGCCCGCTCGGCCTGGTCCAGTCCGCCGTGGAAGAACGGAGCGGCCACCTCGAACTGTTCGGCGAGGTGGCGCACGAGCAGTTCGCCGGTCTGCCGATACTGGGTGAAAATCAGGGTGGGAGCGCCCAATTCGAGGTTGTTGGCGACGATATCGGCGCACAGGTCGAGCTTGCCGGAGCGGCCCGCCAACTCGGTCAGCTCGCCGGTGACCAGCCCCGGATGGTTGCAGACCTGTTTGAGCGCCGTGAGTGCCGCGAGCACCCGGCTCTGCCGCTGGGCGCCGGAGCCGAAGCCGTCATCGATGGCGCGATCGAGCAGCTTGTCGTACAGGCTCTCCTGTTCGCCGGTGAGGTCGCACAACAGGTCGGTGTGGATCTTGGCCGGTAGCGAGGCGGCCACCTGTGCCTTCTTCCGTGCGAGCACGACGGGCTCGATGGCGTCGCGCAGCCGGGCCGCCGCGCTCGCCGAGCCCTCCTGGATCGGCCGGACGAACCGGCGCCGGAACTGGGTGCGATGCCCGAACAGCCTGGGCGCCACCAGGTTCAGCAGCGCCCACAGCTCTTCCAGGTGGTTCTCCACCGGTGTGCCGGTCAGCGCGACGCGTACCTCGGCGTCGAGTGTGCGTGCGGCTTTGGCGAGTTGGGTGCGCGGATTCTTCAGCGCCTGCGCTTCGTCGAAAACCGTGGTCGCCCAGCGGTGCTCGTCGAGCAGGTGCCCGTGCAGCCGCAGGGTGGGATATCCCGCGACGACGACCGTGCCGGCCGCTACCGCGATAGTGCCGCCGCGCCACACGGTTACGCGCAGTCCAGGCGCGAACCGGTCGATCTCGTGCGCCCAGTTGCCCACCAGGGAGGTGGGGCACACCACGAGCTGCGGGCCGCTCGCGGCCCGCCCGTGCAGAAAACCGATGGTCTGCACGGTCTTTCCGAGCCCCATCTCGTCGGCCAGCACGGCCCCGCCGTGCGCCGCGACGGTTTCCCGCAACCAGCTCACCCCGCGCACCTGATAGGGCCGCAGCTCCGCTTTCAGCGCGACCGCCAATTCGGCCGCCACCCCTTGCGTTTCGTACAGCACGCGCAACGCGCGCTCCGCAGCGACAACCGACGTCCCCGCCGCATCCGGCACGGCATGCGCCGCAATCGGCAAGGTCGCCGCGCGCAGACGGATCATGTCCGCCGCATCGGGCTGCGACTCCCCCTCGGACGGAACTGAATCCTCCTGCGCCGCAGCGACCCCCGCCCCCTCCTCGCGCAAAGCCGCTTGCCAGGCGTGCACCGATTCGCCCGCGTCGTCGATGGCCGATCCAGCGAAGGTCTGGGGATCGCGTAAGGCGCAGTCGACCTCGTTGATTTCGATGGTGCCGTCTGGTCCCGTCGGGATCGCTAGCGTGACGGATTCCCGGTCGCCGATATCGGGTGCGGGCCCGGTGTCCTGGCCGGTCCATGTCCACAGGGCGAACATGTGCCGGTCGGGTAGATACGTGGCCTGTGTGCTGCGCAGAACGAACCCCTTATTCGGCGTATGGTGTACGAAGTATCTGAACAACGTACAGGGTACCGAGTTTGTTCCGAGGAGTCCCGTGGCCGACGAAACCACCGTCGAACAGGCGAAACAGCTGATCGGACTGCTGTGGCGCCATGAGGTCCCGCCGCGCCCCGGCGGCCGCGGGCCGAAACAGACGGTCAGCGTCGACGGCGTGGTCCGGGCAGCGATCGCACTGGCCGACCGGGACGGGTACGCCAAGGTATCCATTCGCGCGGTCGCCGCGGAGCTGGGGCTACGGCCGATGAGTCTCTACACCTACGTGCCGAGCAAGGATGCGCTCGCGGTGCTGATGGCCGACGCGGTGGCCGACGAGGACGCACCGATCGCCCGGGAGCTGCCGCTGCGCGACCGGATGGCCGCGCTCGCCCGGCAGGCCCGCGCCGAGCTGATCGCGCATCCCTGGCTGCTGGAGGTGCCGCCGTGGCGGCTCGTGCTCGGCCCCGGCCGGATGCGGCGGTTCGAGCGGCAGCTGGCCGCGATCGACGACATCGGCCGGTCCGAGGTGGAACTGGATCGGGTGATCGCCGTGCTCACCGAGTTCGCGACGGGTAATGCCAGGATGGCCGTCGCCGCGCGGCGAGAAACCCAGGTGATGACCGACGCCCAGTGGTGGGACGTGCACGGCCCGCTGCTCTCGGGCGCGATGTCGCCCGAGGCGTTCCCGCTGGCGTCGCGGGTGGGCAAGGTGGTCGGGGAACTGTACGAAGCGCCCGGCGACCCGGACGGGGCCTTCGAATACGGCCTGCACCGCCTGCTGGACGGGATCCTGTCCGCCTCGATCGGCCCCTGAACAGACCGAGAGCGGGCGATCCGTGGATCGCCCGCTCGGGTCGAACGGTGTTCTGTTGTCGGATGTTGTTATCTCAGGACGCGAGGAGTTGATCAGAGCGCGGGAGCGGACTCCGTGTCGATCACGGCTTCCAACTCACGCAGTCGATCCATGTGTTCGTTCGCGTGGTGCTGGCAGAAGAGCAACTCGCCACCTGCGGGCAGAACGGCGCGCACTCGAGCTGCCGCCCCGCAGCGGTCGCAACGATCGACCGCGGTCAGTGGGGTGCTAGTCAGGGTTCCTGGCATGACTCCTCCGTCCTGGCTCCCGGTTCACAGACCGTTCGCCTGGTGTGGGGCCCGTGGTCACTCCGCGGGCTCGCTACCGCTACTTCCCAGCAGTGGTATGACTACTCTGTCAGACGTTCGGGACGGGGGCTTTGTTCCCGTGAGTGATTCGGTGTGTTTTCGATAACACGACCAGGGATTTCGCTACTGGCGAACATTCCAGGTCACGCTTCGAACTCAGTGTGGTCACCACCTCGAACAGGCCGATCCAGTTGTCTACCGGGAGATTACCCGTGACCCATGACACTCACACGCTCGTTCACATATGTACTTTGAGCGAGTGGCTTTCCGCCCGGCAAACCGGTGAGTACCGGGCTCCGTCGCTCGATGAGGTCGGGTTCATCCATCTGTCCGCGCCGGAGCAGGCGCATCTGCCGGCCAACCGGCTCTTCGCGGGCCGCCGCGACCTGGTGCTTTTACGGCTCGATCCGGCCCGCCTGGGTGCACCGGTGAAGTGGGAACCCGGCGTGCCGACCGACCCGGAGTCGATGCTCTTCCCGCACCTCTACGGTCCCTTGCCGACCGGTGCGGTCATCGCGGTCGAGGAGTTCCAGCCCGGCCCGGACGGCTCGTTCGCGCCACTGGCGAAATGAGGCTAGCGGTCGCGCACCTCGCGCGCCACGATGGCGGCCTGAACCCGTGACCGCACACCGAGTTTCGTCAGTACCCGGGAGACGTGGGTCTTCACGGTCGTCTCGCCGATGAACAGCTTGCCCGCGATCTGCGCGTTGGACAGTCCGTCGCCGAGACAGTCGAGCACCTCGCGTTCGCGTTCGGTGAGGTCGGCGAGCCCGTCCGGCTCCGGTTGCGCCGCATCGGGATTCACCGCGGCGAACGCCGAGATCACCGCCCGGGTCACCTCGGGGGCGAGCACGCCGTCGCCCGCGGCCACGGTGCGGACGGCGTCGATCAGCGCCTGCCCCGACGACGACTTGAGCACGAATCCCGACGCGCCGGCCCGCAGCGTCCGGAAGACGTACTCGTCCAGGTCGAACGTGGTCAGGATCAGTACCTTGGCGAGCCCGTCGGCGGTCACCCGCTCGGTCGCGGTGATGCCGTCGACCCCGGGCATGCGCACGTCCATCAGCACGACGTGCGGGCGCAGCGCCTTGGCCTGTGACACCGCGACGTCACCGTCGGCGGCCTCGCCGACCACCTCGATATCGTCCTCGGCGTCCAGGATCATCCGCAGTCCCGCGCGGATGGCGGCGTGGTCGTCGGCGATCAGCACCCGGATCGTCATGACCTGCTCGCGATCGAAACCGGCAGGGTCGCTTGCACTTCCCAGGTGCCGGCGTTCGCTCCGGCCGTGAAGCTGCCGCCCAGCGCCGCGGCCCGCTCGCGCATGTTGATCAAGCCACGGTGCGGGTCGCCGTTCTCGCTGCGGCGCACCGTGATCGCCGGTACCGGATTGCTGACCGCCACCCGCAGTTCTCCGTCCCGCGCACTCACGTCGATGTCGACCCCTTGTCCCGGTGCGTGTTTCATGGCGTTGGTCAAAGCCTCCTGGATGATGCGGTACGCGGTCTGGTCGACCGCGCTCGGCAGTTCGGTGTCGTCGAGGGCTTCGTGCACCCGCACCGCGATTCCGGCCGCGCGGGCGGCGTCGACCAGAATGGACAACTGCGCGAGCCGGCGCGGCGCGGCCACCTCGTCCTCGCCCTCCCCGTCGCTGCGCAGCAGGCCGATCATCGTCCGCATCTCCTGCAGGGCGCTGACGCTGTTGGTGCGGATGGACTGCATGATCCCGGTGACCGCGGCGTCGGGCTGCTTGCGGGTCAGCACTCCGAGCGCGGCCTCGGACTGGATCGCGATGGCCGAGAGATGGCCGGCGATCACGTCGTGCAGGTCACGGGCCATGGTGGTGCGCTCGTCGGCGATGGCCGCGCGACGGTCGAGTTCGGCCACCAGGGTCAGCGCCTGCGCCCGGGCCCGTTCGGCCGCGGCGATGTCCTTGTGCGTGCGCACCGAATTGGCCCACCACAGCGGCGTGGCGATGAACGCGAGCACCACCAGCAGCGCCAGTGAGATGGCCCGCAGGTCGTGCGCGACGACGGCGGTGACGAGCACCAGCAGCACCGAGAACGTGGCCCAGCCGATGATCACCCAGCGCGACGTGCGTTTCGCGGAATACAGCACCGCCGCGTACATCAGGTCGCCGTAGATCAACCACACCGGCACCGAGGGGCCGATCCAGATATCGGCACTCAGCGGGATCAGCCCGACGAGCATGGCGGGCACCGGCATTCGGCGCCGCGCCATCGTCAGCAGGCACAAGGGAGCGAGGATCGCGAGCCGGACCGGCACCGGCACACTGTGGCCGAGGTCGATCAGCGCGAACAGGTTCGACACGTACAGCGCCGTGCCGCCGGCGAACACCAGCAGCGCGCCCAGCGCATCCCGCGCTGTTCCCGGAATCTCCGACCATTGCCGCACGCTTCCATCTCAGCACAGCCCTGACCAGGCGCCATCCGCCGAAGTGATGACCGCACCGGCGGACGGACGAGACCTCGGTCTACCCTGGAGTGTGTGAATGTCGACGTCACTGCGCTACCCGGGATTGGAGTCCGAAAAGACTTCGAGGTGCGGTCGGGCCGCCGGATCGGCGTGGTCGCACACCGCGACGGCGACATCGACCTGATCGTCTCCAAACTCGACGATCCGGACGCCTGCGCGGCGCAGATTCCGCTGAGTACCGACGAGGCCGCCGTGCTGGCCAACCTGCTCGGTGCGCCCCAGCTCGTGGCCAAACTCAACGACGAGCACAGCGATCTGCCCGGCATCACCACCCGGCAGATGGCGATCGCGGAGGAGTCCCCCTACGCGGGCCGCACCCTCGGCGAGACCGCGATGCGCACCCGGACCAAGGTGTCGATCGTCGCGGTGATGCGCGCGGGGCAGTTGCATCCCTCGCCCGGACCGGATTTCACCTTCACCACGGGCGACCTGCTCGTGGTGGTCGGTACCCCGGAAGGCCTCGACGCGGCCGCGAAGATCTTGACCCACGGCTGAGCCCGTGACCGAAACCGCGCTCGCCCTGATCGAGCTCGGAGCGATTCTCTTTGCCCTCGGCATGTTCGGGCGGCTGGCGGGGCGCTTCGGGATGTCGCCGATCCCGCTGTATCTGCTCGGCGGTCTCGCGTTCGGTCAGGGCGGCTTCATCAAACTCACCGCCGCCAACGAATTCGGCCATGTGGCAGGCGAAATCGGCGTCGTGCTGTTGTTGCTGCTGCTCGGCCTGGAATACACCGCGCCGGAACTGGTGACCGGCCTGCGCCGCTCGTGGGCGGCGGGCCTGGTGGACATCGTCGCGAACGCGACGCCCGGCGTGGTGGTCGCGTTGATCCTCGGCTGGGGATTGATCGGCGCCGTCACCATGGGCGGGGTCACCTATATCTCGTCGTCGGGCATCGTGGCGAAGGTGCTCGACGACCTCGGGCGGCTGGGTAACCGGGAGACGCCGGTGATCCTGTCGATCCTGGTGTTCGAGGATCTGGCGATGGCGGTGTATCTGCCGATCCTCACCACCATCCTGGCCGGCGTGAGCTTCGTCGGCGGACTGAAATCGCTCGCCGTCGCGCTGACCGCGATCACGGTGGTGCTCGTGGTGGCGCTGCGCTACGGACGCTACGTCTCGGCCGTCGTGGACAGCAACGACCGCGAAGTGTTCCTGCTCAAGCTGCTCGGCGCGGCGCTGCTGGTGGCCGGGGTGGCCTCCGCGCTGAACGTGTCCGCGGCGGTCGGGGCGTTCCTGCTCGGTATCGCGATCTCCGGCTCGACCGCGCACGAGGCCGCGAAACTGCTGGAGCCGCTGCGTGATCTGTTCGCGGCGATCTTCTTCGTGGCGTTCGGCCTCACCACCGATCCGACGGCGATCCCGCCGGTGCTCGGCTGGGCGGTCGGGCTGGCCGTGGTCACCGTGCTGACCAAGGTCGCGACCGGCTGGTGGGCCGCGAGCAGGCAGGGCATCCGGCGGATGGGTCGCGCGCGGGCCGGCGCGGCGCTGGTCGCGCGTGGTGAGTTCTCGATCGTCATCGCGGGACTGGCGGTGACCGTCGGCGGGGTCGACGGCCAGCTGGCCGCGCTCGCCTCGGCGTACGTGCTGTTGATGGCGATTCTCGGGCCGATCGTGGCGCGGGTGGTGGAACCGGCCGTCGGCTTGGTGCAGCGGCGCACCAAGCCCGCTGTGCTCACCGGTTGAGCGCAACCGGCTCTTTCGCCGCCGTGCGCCGCTGCACCCAGCGGCCGAGCAGCGTCGCCAGCGCGCCGACGACGAAGCCGATGGCGGCCCCGCACAGGTGGCCGTAATCGGTGAAGGTCGGCCCGATCCACAAGGCCGCGACCAGCACCACGGTGAGCGTGCCCGCCCACAGCAGCCGGACCGGTCCGCGGAACCGGAACGCCATCGCGGCCAGCACCGCCGAAAAGCCGTAGCTGGTACCGACATCCGCAGCGACGGCCACCTTCAACGGGATGACGCCGCGGTCGATGGCGTGCGAGATACCGGTGACGGTGAGCAGCGTCGCGCCGATGTGCCCGGTGGCGAACAGCACGATCCAGCGGCCGGTGCCGAGCCAGCGTTCGGCATAGGCCATCACCACCAGGAAGCTGACGATGGTCGTCCACGGGAACCCGCCGTCGGTCCAGAACGCCGAGGCGACCAGCACCTGCACCGGGTTGTGCCGCATGTTGTAGAGATTGGTCGAAGCGGAAAAGATCAGCCTGCGCTCCACCGAGTCACCCACACCCCGCAACGTCCACCACGTGACGAACAGGGTGAACGCGTACGCGGTGCTGGCCGGGGCCGCGCCCAAATGGGTGCGGATCGCGGGAAGGATCCGGCGCACCAGCGCAGGACGGCGTAGCCAGTCCCACGCGGTGCGCAGCTCGGTCCTGAGGTCGATGGTCTGAGTCCAGGGCGACCGGAACTGGACCGGAGAGGCAACCACCAGCCAAGTGTGCCGTGTCGCCATGACGCAGGCACGCGACCCGCCCGGCGTGTGCGCTGAGTCACCGGCGGCGAGGCGGCGTCCATAACCTCGTTTCACACCCGGGCAACATTCGCTCCGAAGAACTGGCGCCTACCGCCTGGGCCGTTCCGGCGTAGACCTCGAAGACACCTCCCGTACCGCCCTCGACTCCGCCGACATCCCTGGCCTTGGGCCGTCCTGATCCGAGCGATGCCGAGCATGCCGCTGAACTGCGAAAATGTCGTTCGCCCCCGCGATTCGGAAGCCGTATTGTGGTGCAGGAGGTGTGATGGCGATGAATAAAGAACTTACGACGAAGGTCGCCGCGTGGCGTGCACTTCCGCTCGCGGAGAAGATACGTCGCCGTCGTGAATCTGTGATCGAGCACGTCGTCGGGAGCATGGCGATGGAAGGCGAACCGGTTTCCGCGGAATGGATTCGTCAGGCTCGGATGCGGCAACTGGCAGGCGGTTGATCTGCTACTAGGGGGAGGACGCATTGTCGGAGTCTGTAGAGGACGTCAGCAGCCTGACGCGTTGTTTCGACACCCCGTTCGGCACCAAGACGTACACCGAGATCTCCGACATGATCGCCGAGCCGCTGCGGGTTGCACTGGACGAGATTTCTCGGGGCGAGTTCACGCGGCTCCCCTTCGACACGGAACTCATTCGCGGGTTCCACTAGCGGATCCTGCAAGATGTGCTTCCTGATATCGCGGGCGAGTGGCGAACGTGCTCTGTTCGGGTCGGCAGCCACTATCCGCCGGAGCACTATCACGTACAGCGTCTCGTATGGGAGATGCCGGACAACGTTGATGCCCGGCTCGAATACGCCCACGGTGCGTTGGATCTCCAGATCGAGCTGCTGGCGTACATCGAAGCCGAGTTCCTGCACATTCATCCCTTCAAGGACTTCAACGGGCGCGCAGTGCGGATGATGCTGGCCGAGATGATGCAGCGCCTCGATCTTCCGGTCGTGCCGCTTTATGTCGATCGGGACTCCGACCAGTTCGAGGCCTACTTGTCGGCGCTGCGGGTCTACGACGTCGATCACTCGTTGGCACCGTTGACAGAGTTCTGGATCACGCAGAGATTCGGTGCACTCGAATAGCGCTACGGGGCTTGATCGGGACGTCACGGATGGAAGTGCCAGGGCCGCGGGCTGATTCGCGGTAGGTGCTCGAGATTCGGGTGAAGTGGCGGTGAAACTCCGGGCGGTGAGGGTGGGGGCATGTACAAGTTGCGAATTTTCAGGGTTGCGTTGGGGATTGCGCTGGGCGCGATGATGTTTGGGGCGGGGGCGGGGGCGGGGGCGGGGGCGGGGCCGGCGCAGGCGACCCGGCAGGTGTTTTCCGAGGTGGATACCAGTCCGGGGCAGGTGGGCTGCATTCTCGATGATCAGGAGGTGTTCTGTGTGGTGCACGGGTGGGCGATCACGCTGCCCGGGCCGAAACCGGACTGTGGGGGTTATGGGCCGTATCCGAAGTTCACGTTGCGTAATCAGGGGCCCGCGGAGGCGAGCTACAGCTGTACACAGATCGTGATGCTCGGGGAGCGGTTGCCGTTCCGCAAGATCATCGCCAGTGCTGCGATCACCTGTACCGGGTTGCCGCGGGAATCGGGTATCCAGTGCGTGAATGCCGAGTACGGGTTCAATGTGTCGCGAACCGAGTACACGCTGCGATGAGTGGGGGTCGATCGGGCTCGGCTCTGTGGCGAGGTCCGCTCAGTAGCCACGCCCACTGAGGCGGTTCGACGGGCCCGTCCGGAGTGCTGCCTCGGTCGGCGCTGCACGGACGCCGCCCGCCTATGCGAGTTGAGTGCGCGCCGCGAGTCGTTGCGCGCCACGCAGATCTTCGCTTGCCGCGCACGTAATTGCCTGCCGCGCAGGGCTTTGCATGCTGCGCACGTTATTTCCCGCCGCGCACGTAATTGCCTGCCGCGCAGGGCTTTGCTTGCCGCGCACGTATTTGCCTGCCGCGCACGTAATTGCCGACGAATCCGCGTGTGGCGCGACAATTCGCGCGCGGGAGCCAGGGCTTGCGGATCTATGTCCTGTCGCGTCCGCTGAGCCGACACTGACCCGGCTCCTCGGCCGCGAGTTCGGCTGCTCAGCAACGTGACCCCGTGGAGGCACGGGCGGATCGGTCTGCGGTATGACGCGTGACGATGCCGCCGGGGTTAACGTCGACCGCATGGCGCGCGGGACACGGTTCAGTAGAAGGCGGTTCGCTCAGCTGGGCGGGGTGATGCTGGCTTCGGCAGGGGCCGCGTCCGCGGGTGCGGCCCCTGCCGGGCTGGACGCGGTCAGGATTCCGACCGGCGTGGGCGTGTTCGAGGCGGTGGCCGCCGGACCGGCGCAGGGACGGGAAGTGTTGTTGCTGCATGGTTTTCCGGAGCTGGGTATCGAATGGGATCAGCAGCTGGGGGCGCTCGCCGCCGCAGGGTGCCGGGCGGTCGCGCCCGATCAGCGGGGGTATTCGCCGGGGGTGCGGCCCGGCCGGATCGAGGACTATCGGCTCGACCTGCTCGTGTCCGATGTGTGGGCGATCGCGGATGCCCTGGGTTGGCGACGGTTCGATCTGGTCGGGCACGACTGGGGTGCGGTCGTCGCGTGGGTCGCGGCGGCTGATCGTCCGGATCGAATCCGTTCGCTGACAGCGGTTTCCGTGCCGCACCCAGCCGCATTCGCCGACGCGCTGCGGAACGACCCTGCGCAGCAACAGGCTTCGGCCTACATGAACAGATTCCGGCAGCCGTCGCCGATCCCCGAGGACGCGATCCTCGCCGGTGGCCCGCCGAAGCTGACGGGCGTTCCGGAGTGGAAGAGCGCCGAGTATTTTCGCCGCCTAGCCGAGCCGGGCGCGCTCACCGCGGCGCTGAACTGGTACCGCGCCAACGACTTCGAGGGATACCGCAAGCTCGTCACGGTGCCGACGCTGTTCCTCGCCGCCCCCGACGATCGCATGGTCGCGATGTCGGGCATTCAGGCCACGAGAGACTGGGTCACCGGCCCGTACCGCCTCGAAGTCCTCGCCGACGCGGGCCACAACATCCCCGAACACGCCGCGGTCGCAACTTCCGCCCACCTGCTCGCCCACCTGTTGTCCGTCCCTTCCTGACCCTGCGCACCCTTTCTGCGGCTTCGCACCCGCTAGGGCACGCCACAGCGGGTGCGAAGCCGCAGAAATAGTGCGGGAAGGTGGAACTCGGTCGTCGGGTGGGGACGCACTACAGTGCGGGGCAGGGAAACGTTGGAGGCTTGGAAATGCGCCGAATGAAAGCTTTTTCGATCGTATTCGCTTTGGGTGCAGGAATTCTCGCGGGATGTGGGGATAGTGAGAGTGCGGATCAGGGCTATTGTGACGCCTTGAAGGATCTGGGTAGTGGGAGTTATGTGCCCGATACCGCGAATTCGGAGACCGTGCCCAAGATGCGCAAGCTCGCCGGGCTGGCACCGGACGAGATCAAGGCCGACTGGAACGAACTCGCGGACTCGCAGGAAAAGCTCATGGCGGCGACCACGCCGGACCCTTCGGCCGCGCAGGCCGATATCGGTGCGGTGGCGCAGCGCATCGTCGACTACAACCAGCAGACTTGCGTGCGGTGAATGATGCTGCGCGAGAAGCCACGAGCGGCGCTCAGGAGCTGAGTTCGGGTCGCCGGAACCGGTGCGCCCGCAGCGTGACGTCCCGGTGCCGCACCAGGCGCAGCGTGGCAGCCGTTGGCCTGCTGGGCTTTCCGACGATCAGCGTCGGATCGTGGCGCAGGATGCGCACTTCCAGGTCGACGGTATCGGGTGCGAGTGCGGCGCCGAATTGTTCGGCGAGCGCGTGCCGTAGCCCGCGCAGCTGGTCCAGGGCGTCGACCTGCCTGCCCGCGCGATACAGGGCGAGCGCGTGCAGCCTGGTCAGTGGCTCGTGCAGCGGGTATTCGCCCGCGAGCACGGCCATGGTTCGCAGATGTTCCGCGCCGGAACCGACCCGCAGCGCGGAATCCAGTCCGGCGATGGTCAATTCGAGCCGCCACTCGTCCAACCGGGCGGCCTCGACCTCCGCGTACGGCGTCCAGCGCAGGTCGGCGAGCGCAGGTCCGCGCCACAGGCGCAACGCTTCGTCGGCGGCCGCATGGGCGGTGACGTGCTGCCCGGCGCGGCGTGCGGCGTGCAGGCGGTCCGCGATCGATTCGGCGGCGAGCAGGTCACCCGCGACGATCGTGGTCCGGTAGCCCGCGGGGGTGCGCAGCACGGCGCCGCCGTGCGGGCCCAACGCCGAACGCAGCCGCGACACCACGACGCGTAACCGTTCGATCGGTCGCGAGAGTTCACCCTCGCCCCACAGATCGGCGGCGAGCCGTCGATCCGGAACCGGCACACCACCGGCGAGCGCCAGCCGCACCAGGGCCGCACGCTCGAGCGGCCGATCCACCCCGATCACCGTGTCACCGGCGGTGACCTGCACCGGGCCGAGGATCCGCAGCTGCGCCGACGCCGGTGCGGCATCCGGCAGCGGACAGGTGGCCGGCGCGGTCATGTCTGCCACTGCGTGCTCGCGGCCGGGCCGACGAGGGTCACCCCGTAGCGGGCGAACTCGGCCTCGATCTCCGCCCGCTCGCGACGTCGCGTGGCGGCGGGCGGCAGGACTCGGCCGGTGGCCGCGGTGCCGAATGCCCGGTGCGCCTTCTCGATTCCGGCGGGCGTGTACTGGTGCAGCACGCGGGCCGTGTCGGTGTGCACCCGGAATCCGTGCTGGATACCGCGCGGCAGCCAGACCGAGGTGCCGGGACCTGCCGCTATCCGATCGAGTCCGCGATGCATCGTCACCTCACCCTCCAGGACGAAACACAGTTCGTCTTCTCGTGAATGCAGATGGATCGGCGGTTCGCTGCCACGCGGCACCACCATCTCCGCGACCGAGAGCACCCCGCCGGTGGTCTCGCCGAGCTGATGCCAGACGATCAGGCACCCGAACGCCCACTCGGCGATCGGCTCGTACGGCCCGAGCTCGTGACGTCGTTGTTCCGGCAAGGCGCTCCTCGATTCGTGATCCGCTGAGAACCATGCTCGATGCGCCGAGCCGAGAACGGAAACACCGATCGGCTGTCGGATCTACAATCCTGGCTTGTGGATGTGGAACTCCGGCACCTGCGCGCTTTCCACGTACTTGCGACCGAGCTGAACTTCACCAAGGCGGCCGCGCGCCTGCACCTGACCCAGCAGGCGTTGAGCAACCAGATCAAACAGCTCGAAACCCGGATCGGCGCAACGCTTTTCCAACGCAGCACCCGGCAGGTGACGCTCACCGACGCGGGCCGCACGCTGCTGGCCAGGGTGCCCGACATCCTCGACACGGTCGGCGCGGCGATCGCCGATACCCGTGAGACCGAATCGGGGGAGCGCACCGAATTGCGGATCGGCATCCGCGGCGTTACCGGATTGGACGTCACGCCGCGGATGCTGCGGGCCTTCGCCGCCGAATACCCGCATGTCGCATTGACCGTCGGCAAGGTCGAATTCGACGACCCGAGCGCGGGCGTGCTGGCGGGCACCGCCGACTTGGGGCTCATCTGGTTGCCCGCGCCCGACGGTCTCGAGATCACGCCCTTGCTCGCCGAGGAGCGCATCGCACTGCTCTCCGCCGACGATCCGCTGGCCGCGAGTCCGGCGGTCGCGCCCGCGGACCTGGCCGTCCAGCCGTTCGCCTGGTGGACCGACAACCGGCACCTGGCGGCCCAGCATTTCATGACGCTGGGCGACTACCGCGACGGCCCGCCGACCATCGGCGCCTACGTCACCACCCTCGAGGATCTGCTCGCCGCGGTCGGCAGCGGCCAGGCGGTCGCCGTGTCGGTGGCCTCGGTCGCGCACTTCTTTCCGTGGTCGGGCGTCGTCGCCCGACCGCTGCGCGATGTCGCCCCCTCGGTGCTGGCCCTCGCCGTTCGCGAAGGCGACACCCGCCCCCTGGTCTCCGCGTTCGCCCGCATCGCGGCCAAGGTCGCCGCCGAACTCGTCGCCGAAGGCACCTGCGCTCCCGCCTCGTAACCGAAACCCTTGCGCCACTGCGCATTCGAACGAAAAAACCCCGCATGCGGTGCGCGCATGCGGGGCGTTCTCGTACTGTTCCTAGTCCAGGTAGTCGCGCAGGACCTGGGAGCGGCTGGGGTGGCGCAGCTTGCTCATGGTCTTGGACTCGATCTGGCGGATGCGTTCCCGGGTGACCCCGTAGACCTGGCCGATCTCGTCCAGGGTGCGCGGCTGACCGTCGGTGAGGCCGAAGCGCAGCCGGACCACGCCCGCCTCGCGCTCGGACAGCGTCTCCAGCACCGACTGCAGCTGATCCTGCAGCAGCGTGAAGCTCACCGCGTCGACGGCGACCACGGCCTCGGAGTCCTCGATGAAGTCACCGAGCTGGCTGTCGCCCTCGTCGCCGATGGTCTGGTCCAGCGAGATGGGCTCACGCGCGTACTGCTGGATCTCCAGCACCTTCTCCGGCGTGATGTCCATTTCCTTGGCCAGCTCCTCCGGGGTGGGCTCACGGCCCAGGTCCTGGAGCAGCTCGCGCTGGATGCGGCCGAGCTTGTTGATGACCTCCACCATGTGCACCGGGATGCGGATGGTGCGGGCCTGGTCGGCCATGGCGCGGGTGATGGCCTGCCGGATCCACCAGGTGGCGTACGTGGAGAACTTGTAGCCCTTGGTGTAGTCGAACTTCTCGACGGCACGGATCAGACCCAGGTTGCCCTCCTGGATCAGGTCCAGGAACGCCATGCCGCGGCCGGTGTAGCGCTTGGCCAGCGAGACGACCAGGCGCAGGTTGGCTTCCAGCAGATGGTTCTTGGCCCGGTTGCCGTCGCGGACGATCCAGTTGTAGTCGCGGCGCATCGCGACCGGCAGCTTCTCGCCCTGCTCGGTGAACTCGCGCACCTTCTCCGCCGCATAGAGGCCCGCCTCGATCCGCTTGGCGAGTTCGACCTCCTCTTCGGCGTTGAGCAGCGCGACCTTGCCGATCTGCTTGAGGTAGGCGCGCACCGAGTCGGCCGAGGCGGTGAGCTCGGCGTCCTTGCGGGCCTGGCGCAGGGCCTCGGATTCCTCTTCGTCCCAGACGAAATCGCCGGAGGCCTTGTCGGCGGCGGAAGGCTCCACCTCTTCCTCGGCGGCCTCGGCCACTTCCTCGACGACGAGGTCTTCGGCCTCCTCGGTCAGGTCGTCCTCGGAGACCTCGAGATCGCCGAGATCCTCGATGTCGAGCGACTCGTCGTCGATGGCCTCGTCGGCACCGGGCTCGCCGTCGCCGCCCACCTTCTTGGTGCCGGCTTTCTTGGCCGGCGCCTTGGCCGCCTTGGCGGCGGCCTTCTTCGCGGGTGCCTTCTTGGCCGCGGCCTTCTTCGCGGGGGCCTTCTTCGCGGCAGCCGCCTTACGGACCGGCCGTGCTTCGGTTACATCTGCGGAATCGGCCTCGGCCGAATCGGCGGTCTGACGGGTATTCGTGGCTACCACGTACGCCCTTTCGTGACGGTCTCGTGCGGCGTCACGCCAGAGTGGTCTTCCGGCGGAGCGGTCTGTCGGGTTTCACCGGCGGAGGGCCGGTCGGGTTGCACCGGCTCACGACTGCGTCGTGGGCCGAGGGCGCTGTGCCTGTGATTCACTCGCTTGCGGTCGTGAACAGGCCGGGCACGTTCCATTGTAACGATCTAACCAGGGTACCTTCGCCCGCGATGTCGCCTACGGTGCGGGAGCGTTTACGGATTCTCGCATGCCGCGCCCATGTTATGGCGCGATACCGGCATCGATGGCCATCGCCGCGCCGACGATGCCCGCGGTGTTCTTCAGATGCGCGGGGATGACCTGAGTTCGATTGGTGAGCAACGGAATCCACAGGTCGGCATCGCGGCTGATCCCGCCGCCCGCGACGAATACTTTCGGCCAGAAGAGATTTTCCAGGCCGATCAGGATGGTGCTGACCTCGGCGGCCCACTGTTCGTAGCTGAGACCGTCGCGATCCTTGATCGACGCGGCGGCGCGATGTTCGGTCTCCATGCCGCCGACCTCGAGGTGGCCGAGTTCGCTGTTGGCCACCAGCGTGCCCTGGTACAGCAGGGCCGAGCCGATGCCGGTGCCGAAGGTCAGCAGCAGCACGAGCCCGTCGAAATCCTTTGCCGCGCCGTAGCGGTCCTCGGCCAGGCCGGCCGCGTCCGCGTCGTTGAGCACGGTGACGGGACGGCCGTCCAGCGCGGTCGAGAACAACGCGCGCGCGTCGGTGCCCACCCACGCCTTGTCGATGTTGGCGGCGGTGCGGGCGACGCCGTCGAGCACCACCGACGGCAGCGTGATGCCGACCGGACCGTCCCAATCGGCTTGCGCGACCAGCTTTGCCACCGCGTCGGCGACCGCCTGCGGGGTGGACGGCTGCGGTGTCGCGATCTTGATCCGTTCGTGGACCAGCTCGCCGGTGGCCAGATCCACCGCGCCACCTTTGACGCCGCTGCCGCCGATATCGATGCCGAATGCGTGCCCCCGAGCGGACATGACCAACCCCTCGTTCCTGTGTCTGGCGGGTGTGGAGCACAACGCCGGGGCACAGGCTCCTACCGCGTCGGCGCACGCATTTGCGGTGAGGTGCCCGACGACGGCGTTGTGTCGTGCACGACAAGAGTAATGCGCGATCGATGCTGCGCGTTCCCGAGGATCTGTGATGCGATGGAGAGCGTGCCGGAAACCTCATCACCAGTGTCCGACTACACCTCCGAGATCATCGTCGCCCGCGGCGACGAGGCCGAACTGCGCAGAGTCGCGGTCGACCTCGCCGAAACCGCCGCCGCCCACGTCCGTGCCCGCCGCCCCGAGGTCTTCGGGCAGGCCGGTGGCCCCGCGGACGGCGCGGTGCAGGTCAAGGCCCACCCGACCGATCCGGTGACCATCGTGGACACCGAGACCGAAGACCTGATCCGCGGCCTGCTCGCCGAGCAGAGACCGGGTGATCCGATCCTCGGCGAGGAGGGCGGTGGCACGCTCGCCGACTCGGCCGCCGACGTCGTGCACTGGGTGGTCGACCCGATCGACGGCACGGTCAACTTCCTGTACGGCATTCCGGGCTACGCGGTGTCGGTGGCGGCGCTGCGGGGTGGCAGGCCGGTCGCGGGCGCGGTGGTCGACGTGGCGCGCCGGGCCACCTACAGCGCCGGCCTCGGCCTCGGTGCGATCCGCGTCGACGCCGACGGCGCGGTCGAGCACCTGAGCTGCACGCCGGTCGAGACCGTCTCGATGTCGTTGGTGGCCACCGGTTTCGCCTACGGCAAGCACCGGCGCACGCGACAGGCGCAACTGATCGGCGAGGTGCTGCCGCAGGTGCGCGACATCCGCAGGCTCGGCGCGGCCGCCCTGGACCTGTGCCACGTCGCGGCGGGCCGGGTGGACGCCTATTTCGAGCACGGCCTCAACGCGTGGGACTGGGGCGCCGGTGCGCTCATCGCGGCGGAAGCGGGCGCGCGGCTCACCCTGCCGCCCGCCACCGCGACCAGCGCGGCGGGCGACCTCGTGCTCGCCGCCGCGCCGGGCATCGCCGACGAACTGGCCGAGCTGCTCGAGCGGATCGGCGCGACCGAGCCGATTCCCGACCGGTAGAGACGACTGTGCCCCTCGAAACCGGGCGGTCTCGAGGGGCACAGGAGCGACGGCGGGGCGCCGCGAGCTAGCAGCGCGCCTGGCGGGCGGCGTCGAGCAGCTTGATATCGATCTGCGGCGGTCCACCCGGCGCGGGGTTCTTCAGCGACCGCAACACCTCTTCGGCGTCGTTGCTGGGCCGGATGTCCCGGAACAGCGAGCCGAGCACCATGTCCACGGTGTCGTCGCTGCGCTGGTCCTCGATCAGCTCGGCGCACGGCACCACCAGCTGCACCGAGGCGGCGGCCGGACGGCCGTTCACGCCGAACCGGATCTGGCCGGTGCACTCGAGGTCACCGTTGACGTACACCGAATCGTTGCCGAACTGCGTCCCGGGCGCGCTGGCGAACCCGAGATCGCCGAACTGGGCCGCGACATGGGCGGCCTGGCCGCGCTGGTTGTTCGCGTTCAGCACGCGGACCTTGGCGGCGGCCAGCGGCGCCGGTTCCACGTCCTGTAACCGCCCGTTGCCGACCCGCTGGCCGAGCGCGACGGGCTGCCCGGCGCCGGGATCGGTGGCCGGGCTCGGCGAGTTGCAGGCCATCGCGCTGGTGTCGCGTTCGGTCGTCGTCAGTGCCTTGACCCACACGATCGTGCAGATCAGCAGCAGGACGCCGAGCATGATGAGCCAGGGCTGCGGTCGTCGGCGGAGGAAGGGCCTGCCCTGGGAATCCACGGGGCGGCCTTCGGTGATCAGTGAAACCACCAGCACACTCTACGAAAAGGATTCGGGTCCGGGCGCAGGCAGGCCGACGGAGTTCGGGGCCGCGGTGCGAGCTGGGCCGACGCTGCCCGGCCCGGGCGTGGTGCGCGCGGGCGGGCCGCGAACCGGGCCGCGGTGCCCGGCAACCGCGCCTCAGGTCTCGGTGAGTTCGACGGGAGGTGTCGATTACCCGTCGGTTTCGAATCGTCTGTGTTTTGATTGCGACTTTTGTCGCGGGGTCCGCTATTGTCTGGCGGCCCAGATCGAATCGCCGGTGGCGAAATTGGTGGTCGGTCGCGGGAACAAGTAGGGCATGTCCTGCGTTTACCGAGCGCTATCCGGAGTGGATCAGCCCGATCCGCCCTGATGAGTGACCGGTGTGCGTGTGACGTGCACCACCGGCGGGGCGGTACGAGTCACGGCGATTCCGCAGGGAATCGGTGTGAGTGGACCGGTCCGGGATATACGAAGTAAGGACGAGGGGAAGACGACATGGCAACCGACTATGACGCACCGAGGCGCACCGAAACCGACGACGTGTCGGAAGATTCGCTGGAGGAGCTGAAGGCTCGTCGTAACGAGGCACAGTCCGCCGTCGTGGATATCGACGAATCCGATACCGCGGAGTCGTTCGAGCTTCCCGGCGCGGACCTGTCCGAGGAAGTGCTGACGGTTCGGGTGATCCCGAAGCAGGCCGACGAGTTCACCTGCTCCAGCTGTTTCCTCGTGCACCACCGCAGCAGGCTGGCCAGCGAGAAGGGCGGTCAGATGATTTGCATGGACTGCGCGGCCTGAGCACGAGCACACCCGCTCGGCCCACGATCTCGATGAGGGTTCAGGCCATCAGCCCGCGCTCGGCACTCCGAGCGCGGCCAGGACCCGTTCCGGCCTGCGTGTACTGACCAGCCAGTACGGCGTCGGGTCATCGGGATCGTCGAGCACGAGCAACACCATCGGCCCGATCCACGGCCGGTGCTGTACGTAGGCGGCGGGGTCGAGCTGGCGACCCAGCGCCGCACTTTTCGCCGTGTGGGCAACGACGGCCGCACGGGCAACGAAATTCACCGGCAGGTGGGCGCGGTCGGCGCGCAGTTCGAGCGTGCCCGCGGAATCCGGCGCGACCTCCACCCGGTGCCTGCTCAGCCAGAGCAGCACCCACACCGGTACCGGGAACAGCAGCACGTAAGGCAGCCAGGCGCGCAGACCCGGTGCGCCCATATGGATTTCGGCAGCCAGCAAGCCGGTTACGGCGAAGGCCACCGGCCACCACCACAGCGGCACCCAGAGGCGCTCGCGGTACGGCTGCGGGCTCGGCTGTTTCTCGTCCATAGTCACTGGGTTGGGCTGGTCCGACACGAGTCAACACTAAGTCACGTCTGTCCGAGCTGTACGCGTAGGCTCGACCAACGTGAGGGAGCGAAGCGAGCGAACCATGGACACACCGAGTCCCGCTCACGATGGAGCCGAGTACCCGGAGGCGGAATCGTGAGTAATGAACTGCCGCCGATAGCGGTGCTGCGGCTCGATCCCGGCATTCCCTTGCCGACGCGCGCCCACCACGGCGACGCGGGCGTCGACCTGTGCACCACCGCCGACGTGATCCTGGAACCGGGGGAGCGGGCGTTGGTCGGCACCGGCCTCGCGATCGCGCTGCCGGTCGGCACGGTCGGTCTCATCCACCCCCGGTCGGGGCTGGCCGCGAAGGCCGGTCTGTCGGTGGTGAACACCCCGGGCACCGTCGACGCCGGCTACCGCGGCGAGATCAAGGTGTGCCTGATCAACCATGACCCGCGCACGCCGATCGAGCTGCGTCGTGGCGACCGGATCGCCCAGCTGCTGGTGCAGCGGGTCGAGTTGGTGGATTTCGTCGAGGTCGACTCGCTCGACGAAACCAGCCGGGGCGCGGGCGGTTACGGGTCCAGCGGCGGTCACGCGAGTCTGACCGGGGCGGGCCGGGCAGCCGGCAAGGAGGCGTAATGGGACTGTTCGGAAAGAAGAAGCGGTCTGCGGACTACGACGACGACCGGTATCCGGCCGACGAGTACGACGAGGTCGAGGAATACGACGAGGACGACTACGACACCGACGAGCACCCGATCGTGCCCGCCGGCCGCCATGTCGCCGCCGCCGACGAGCATCCGTCCGGCCCGCACGACTACGACGATGTGGCCGACCTGCTGGACCGGGTCGCCGAGCAACGGCTCGATCTGGGCTCGGTGATCCTGCCCGTGCCGCAGGGCGGTCAGCTGCAGGTCGAGATGACGCCCGACGGCGCACCGCAGGCGGTGCACCTCGCGACCGAACACGGCCGGATCACCGTCGCGGCGTACGCGGCCCCCAAGTCGGCGGGCCAGTGGCGCACGGTGGCCGCGGATCTCGCGGATTCGCTGCGCAAGGACGGTTCGCGGGTCGCGGTGGAGACCGGTCCGTGGGGTCGCGAACTGCTGGCCGTCACCGAGGGCGCCGATCTGCGGTTCATCGGTGTCGACGGACCGCGCTGGATGGTGCGTTTGGTCGCGGCCGGCCCGTCCGGTGCGGCGAACGACGGCAGCCCGCTGGTCGCTGCGGCCCGGGCGATCCTGCGCGAGACCGTGATCCGCCGCGGCGACGACCCGCTGCCGGTGCGCGAGCCGCTGCCCGTGGTACTGCCGCAGGAACTCGCCGAACAGCTGGCCGCGGCCCATCAGGCCCAGGTCGACGCGCAACAGCAGCAGCTGGCGGCCCAGGCGCAAGCGCAAGCCACCCCCCAGCTGCCGCCGCGGCTGCCGGAGGGTCCGCGCCGCGGCGCCGACGGTTCCGCCATGCAGCAGCTGGGCCTGAACTAGCGCGCCGAAACCCGAACCCGCACAGTCCGATTCGCGCGGATGGACGCAGTCCGGTCGACCGCGGCACCTCGGCCGCCGAGCTGGTGCGCTTCCCCCGGCGATATCGCGCGCGGTCGCTACTGGTCAGTTGATCACCAGGTAATGGTGGCGGAAGCCTCTCGGCCGATACCGCAACCATTACCTGGCGATCGGCCGACCAACTGGGGAACGCGCCCATCCCTGCGTGCGCCAGGTTCGCGCCCCAGATTCGTTGCACGCCTGCCTGATTCGGCAGGCGACGCTCAGAAGGCGCCGGTGCGGGTGAGGGCGGCGAAGCCGGTGTGGCCGAGGACGGCCGGTTCGGCGCCCAGTTCGGCGAGGGTGATGCGGTGGATCGCGGAGCGGGGGATCAGTGCGGCCCATTCTTCGGCGATGGCGAACGGGTGCACCGGGTCGTCGACCGCGGTCACCACGGCCACCGGTACCTCCAGCGCGCTGAGGCGTTCGGTATCCGGCCATTTGTATTCGGCGGCCTCGTCGAGTGCGTCGGGCAGGCCCGGCCACTGCGCGCGCCAGGATTGGGTGAGCGCGTCGGCGAGCCAGGCGGGGCTGCTCGCCCGCATCCGCTCGACCACGGCGTCGAGCCCGTCGGCACGCAATTGGGCCGCGGTCACCCCGGCGCTCACGGTGGCGGGGCAGGCGGCGGTGTCGGGACCGGTCCACGCGGGCAGCGCCGCGACCACGCCTGCGGTCAGCTCGGGATGTTCGGCGGCCCACTCGATCGCGACCGCCGCGCCCAGCGAGATTCCCGCCACAACAACGGGACCCGTCGCGGCCGCGGCCTCGAGCGCAGCCCGATAACTCGCGACGACGGCGGCGGGGTCCGGCTGTACCGCGACCACGTCGAGACGGCGCGCTCTGCCCGCCGGTTCGAAGGCGCGCCGGGCGAAATCCGCGTCGGATCCGCTGCCGGGCAAGGCCACGACGACCTGAGCGGGCGACACGGAGTGTGGGGAGTCGAACACCGGTCCGAGCGTAGCGGGGGTGCTCTGGTGCATCTACAGTGGCGGGGGTACGGCCACAGCCGGTCGTATGTGGAAACCACGATGGTGTGCGACCCACACTGTCTGCTCTATGCAGGAGAGCGTGCGAAATGTCATCCGCAGCCTCAGGGTATTTTCGACGTCTGGGCCGCAGACTGACCGAAGATATCGACCAGTTGGACGCAGAAGAACTCGCCGAGAAATCCGAGGCCTCCGGCGCGTGCCGGGCCTCGGAGTGTCGCCGCGGCGACGAGGCCACCATGCTCGGTAGGCTACGCAGCGTCGAAGCGTGTCCGAAGTCCGCGGGCGCCAGTGTGCAGGCGGAGTTCTTCGACGGCACCGATGCCATCACCCTGGTGTGGATCGGCCGCCGGCGCATTCCCGGTATCGAACCGGGGCGACGTATCTTGGTGCGCGGCCGGGTCGGCGATCGAGACGGCCGCAAAGTGATCTACAACCCCTACTACGAATTGCGCGGGAACAGCTGACGTATGCCATCGAGCAACGACAACGCCGCCCCAGGCGAACAGACCGAGCCCGCAACGGCTCTCGACCCGGACCAGGTCGACCCTGACGAAGCAGTCGCCGAGCAGACGCTGCTCGAGCAGCTCGGCGGGTTCAGCGGCCTGATCTCTTCGACAGTCCCCGTTGTCGTCTTCGTCCCCGTGAACGGGTTCGCGGGCCTCACCGCCGCCATCTGGGCCGCGCTCGGTGTCGCTGCGCTGATCCTGATCTGGCGGCTCGTCCGGCGCAGCCCCATCCAGCCCGCCATCTCCGGCTTCCTCGGTGTCGGCATCTGCGCGTTCATCGCCTATCGGATGGGGGAGGCGAAGGGCTTCTTCCTGTTCGGCATCTACACCAGCCTGGTGTACGCGGGCGTGTTCCTGGTGTCGATGCTGGTGCGCTGGCCGCTCGTAGGCGTGATCTGGGGGGTGCTCAACGGACACGGCACCGAGTGGCGCTCGGATCGTCGCGTGCAGCGCCTCTACTACCTCGCGACCACCACGTGGGTGGTCGTGTTCGGCGCGCGCTACCTGGTGCAGTCCCAGCTCTACGACACCGACCGGACCGGATGGCTCGCCGTCGCCCGGATCGGGATGGGCTGGCCGCTCACCGCGGTCGCGCTGGTGGTCACCGTGTGGGCGGTGCGCCGCGCAGGTCATCTGCCCGTGCGCCGGGGCGCCGCCGCGGCCGAACCCGCGTAGCGCGTCAACCCCGCGTAGCGCCTCAACCCCGTGGGCGAGCCTGCGTTGCGCGTCAACCCTGCGGGCGCGTTCTGTGCGGGCGCGTTAACCCTGTGGGCGCGTCCTGCGAAAACACAGGGGGTGGGGTGTATTCCACCGCAGAGGTGGGTGGTTACCCACCCTGGGGTGCCTGGAAGGCGACCCGAGTTCGGCAGACGATCAGTGCGTCGAGAAAAACACGCACGATCGCACGAAAGGACTCGGACCGTGGCCCCCGAGCACAAGACCGCAGCACCGTCGAAGAACCACCATCCGGCCCTGTCGGAGAGCCGCCGGGTCGGCGCCGAACTGGACAAACTGATCGGTCCCGCGGCGGCGGGCGATCGCGGCGCGGTCAGCGAGATCGTCCGCATCGTCCATCCGCTGGTTCGCCGGTATTGCGGTGCGCGCCTTGGTAATACGGCTCATCTGCAAGTCACCGCCGACGATGTGGTGCAGGAGATCCTGATCGCCACCGTGAACGCCATCCCGCGCTATCGGGACCAGGGCAAGTCCTTCCTCGCTTTCGTCTACGGCATCGCGGCGAACAAGGTGTCCGACGCGTTCCGGCGCTCGCAGCAGCACCCCACCTATCCGATGGCGGAAATGCCGGACGCGCCGTCGACCGCCGCCGGTCCGGAGGAGTGGGCGCTGGCGTCCGAACGGCGCGCGGCCACCCGGGAACTCATGAAGATCCTCGCCCCCGCGCATCGTGAGGTGCTGGTCATGCGGATCGTGCTCGGCTGGTCGGCCGCGCAGACCGCCGAGGCGATCGGCACCAGCCCGGGCGTCGTCCGGGTGATGCAGCATCGCGCGCTGAACAAGCTGCGCGCGGAACTGAAGCTGGCCGCGTAGTTCGTTCGCGACCGTCGCGCATCAGCCCTGTCGGGGAGTCAAGGCTTGATGCCGTGGTTGGCGAGTTCGACCCGCAGGTCCTCCTCCGCCTCCACCGAGGTCACGAACAACAGCTCGTCGTCGCCCTCGAACGGATCGTCGGGCTGCGGCACGATCACCCGGCCGCCGCGCAGGATCGTCACCAGGGCGGCGTCGCGCGGCAGGGTGAGCGTGCGCACCGGCTTTCCGGCGAGGGCGGTATCGCCGGGCAGCGTGATCTCGACCAGATTCGCCTGACCCTGGCGCAGCGTCATCAGCCGCACCAGATCGCCCACCGTCACCGCTTCTTCGACCAGCGAGGCCAGCAGCCGTGGCGTGGACACCGCGACGTCGACACCCCAGGAACTGTCGAACAGCCACTCGTTGCGCGGATCGTTCACCCGGGCCACCACCCGGCGCACACCGAACTCGGTCTTGGCGAGCAGGCTGTGCACCACGTTCGTCTTGTCGTCGCCGGTGGCGGCGATGACCACCTCGTAGGTTTCCAGGCCCGCGTCCTCGAGCAGCGCCAGCTCGCAGGCGTCGGCGTGCACCCAGACGGCGTCCGGGATCGCCTCCGGGTCGATATGGTCGAGCTGGCGCTCCAGCAGCATGACGCTGTGCCCGCCGCGCAGGAGTTCCCTGGCGATGGATCGGCCGACGGCGCCTGCGCCTGCGATGGCCACCTTCATGTTCAGTCCTCGCTCACGGGGGGCTTGCCTGCCAGCGCGATGGCCTCGCCCACCGAACCGGATGTCGCGGCGACGTAGACGAGATCGTCGGCCTGCACGATGGTCTTGCTGTCGGGCAGCAGGCCCTGGCCGAACCGGATGATGAACGCGACCCGGATCCCGACCGCCTGCTCCAGATCCCGGACGGTGCGTCCGTACCAGTCCTCGTGCAGGGGCAGCGGGGTAACTGCGACCGTGCCGGTGGGATCGCGCCAGGTGGTGGTGCTGCTGTCGCTGATGAGCGTGCGCAGGAAGCGGTCGGTGGTCCACGGCACCGTCGCGATGGTCGGGATGCCGAGCCGCTCGTACACCGCGGCGCGTTTCGCGTCGTAGATGCGGGCGACCACCCGCTCGACGCCGAACATCTCCCGCGCCACCCGGGCGGAGATGATGTTGGAGTTGTCCCCGGAGGAGACCGCGGCGAACGCGTCCGCCCGTTCGATTCCCGCCCGCACCAGCACATCTCGGTCGAAGCCGACGCCGGTGATTCGCTCGCCCGGGAAATCCGAGCCGAGCCGCAGGAAGGCGGCGGAGTCCCGGTCGATCACCGTGACCTCGTGGCCCACCCGCACCAGGGCGCGAGCCAGCGCCGAACCGACGCGCCCACACCCCATGACCACTACGTACACCGTGCAACCCTCGTTCCTGGAACCGTGGTGTTCGGTCTGCTCATTATCCGGTCGAACGGTACCTGTCGAATGATTCCATCGGCCACGTTCCCCCTCCACCCCCGCGCCAAACCTGACAGTCGCGTGCGCAACACAACTGTGCCGCCGCGTGCGCCGAAACGCCGCGCGTCAGGGTTGCTGCGTGGTTACACAGCGCCTGGCGAGTCCGGATACGGCGATGGTGCCGCTATGCTCGCTCCAGTGTCCAAGTTGACGACGGCAGCGAAACGAGTGCTGCTGGGCAGGCCTTTCCGTAGTGATTCGCTTGGCCATACCCTGCTGCCGAAGCGCATCGCGCTCCCGGTGTTCGCCTCCGATGCGATGTCCTCGGTGGCCTACGCGCCGGAGGAAATCTTCCTGGTGCTCTCCGCCGCGGGCATCTCCGCTTACATCTACGCTCCCTGGGTCGGTTTGGCCGTCGCGTTCGTGATGGCCGTGGTGGTGGCCAGCTACCGGCAGAACGTGCACGCCTACCCGTCCGGGGGCGGCGACTACGAGGTCGCGACCACCAACCTCGGCCCGACGGCCGGATTGACCGTCGGCAGCGCGCTCCTCGTGGACTACGTGCTCACCGTGGCCGTGTCGATCTCCTCGGCCGCCTCCAACATCGGCTCCGCCATCCCGTTCGTGGCCACGCACAAGGTGTTGTTCGCCGTGGTCGCCATCGCCGTGCTCACCGCGATCAACCTGCGCGGCGTGCGGGAATCGGGCACCGCGTTCGCGATCCCGACCTACGCCTTCATCCTCGGCATGTTCGTCATGCTCGGCTGGGGACTGTTCCGCATCTTCGTGCTCGGCGACGATCTACAGGCCGAATCGGCGGGATTCGGCTTGAAGGCGGAGGACGAGCACCTGTACGGACTCGCCTTCGCCTTTTTGATCGCCCGCTCGTTCTCCTCCGGGTGTGCGGCGCTCACCGGTGTCGAGGCGATCAGCAACGGTGTGCCCGCGTTCCGGAAGCCCAAGTCGCGCAACGCCGCCACCACGCTGCTAATGCTCGGCACGATCGCGGTCGTGCTGCTGATGGGCATCATCATCCTGGCGCAGAAGATCAAGGTCGTATACGCGCACAACGAGTCCGACCTGATCGGTGCGCCGGCCGGATACCACCAGAAGACGCTGATCGCGCAGCTCGCCGAGACCGTGTTCCACGGGTTCCCGATCGGGTTCTTCTTCATCACCACGGTGACCGCGCTGATCCTCGTGCTCGCCGCGAACACCGCGTTCAACGGGTTCCCGGTGCTCGGATCTATTCTGGCGCAAGACCGTTACCTGCCCCGGCAGCTGCACACCCGCGGTGACCGGCTGGCGTTCAGCAACGGCATCCTGTTCCTCTCCGGCGCGGCGATCGCGTTCGTCGTGCTGTTCGGCGCCGAGGTGACCAAGCTCATCCAGCTCTACATCGTCGGCGTGTTCGTGTCGTTCGTGCTCAGCCAGACCGGCATGCTGCGGCACTGGACCCGGTTGCTGCGCACCGAAACCGATCCGGCGCAGCGGGCGCGGATGAAGCGGTCCCGCGTGATCAACGCGGTCGGCCTCACCGCCACCGGCACGGTGCTGATCATCGTGCTCATCACCAAGTTCTTCGCCGGCGCCTACATCGCCATCGCGACCATGGTCGCGATCTTCATCGTGATGAAAATGATTCGCAAGCACTACGATTCGGTGTCGCGCGAGCTGGAGTCCCAGGAGTGGGACGGTGTGCTGCCGAGCCGTTCGCACTCGATCGTGCTGGTGTCCAAGCTGCACCTGCCGACCCGGCGCGCGCTCTCGTATGCTCGCGCCACCCGGCCCGATACGCTCGAGGCGATCACCGTGAACGTCGACGACGCCGACACCAGGTCGCTGGTCCGCGAATGGGAGAAAAGCGATATCACCGTGCCGCTCAAGGTGATCGAATCGCCTTACCGCGAAATCACCAAGCCTGTCCTGGATTACGTGAAACGGGTCCGCAAAGACGCCCCGCGCGACGTGGTTACCGTGTTCATCCCCGAATACGTCGTCGGACACTGGTGGGAACAGGTGCTGCACAACCAGAGCGCGTTGCGGCTCAAAGGCAGGCTGCTCTTCGAGCCCGGCGTCATGGTCACCAGTGTCCCTTGGCAATTGAGCTCCTCCACCCGTGCCCGCACCCCTGGCGTGGTGAACGCGCCGGGTGCGGTCCGCCGCGGTTACGACGATCGATCGTGACGGGAAGTCGGCGCGGTACTAGCCCGCGAGTGTGGCAATGGATCGGGGCGAAGCGGCACCGGAAGGTAGCGATCGGAGACTCGGGTGCGTGCAACGCGGCTGCCGAATGCGCGCGGGTCCGACGGCACACAGCGGCAGGAGACACAGGCGATGCGGTCGCGCGGAGGGGATGCCGGGATGAGTGATTGGCAGGGCAGCACATTCGAGGTGCGGCTCGGGCCGCCCGGGCACGGTGGATTCTGTGTGGCGCGGCACGAGGGGCGGGTGGTGTTCGTCCGGCACGGGCTGCCCGGGGAACTGGTGCGGGTGCGCGTCACCGAGGACCGCGGCGGATCGTTCTGCCGCGCCGACGCGATCGAGATCCTGGAGCCGTCACCGGATCGCGTGCCCGCCACCTGCCCGGTATCCGGACCCGGTGGCGCAGGTTGCTGCGATTTCTCGTTTGCGACACCGAAAGCGCAACGCGCGCTGAAAGCTTCGGTGGTCGCCGAACAGCTGCGCAGGCTCGCGGGGATCGAACGGGACGTCGTCGTCGAACCGATCACCGGTGCGGGCGAGGTCACCAGCGGCTGGCGCACCCGCATCCGCCTCGCGGTCGACGCGTCCGGCCGCGCCGGCGTGCACCGCTACCGCAGCACCGAGGTCATCCCCGATCTCCGCTGCCCGCAACCGGTTCCCGGCGCCCTCGACGGTGTCGCCGACCGACTGTGGACCCCCGGCGCCGACCTGGTGATCGCCGTCGACGGCGACGGCGTGCGCCACATCGTCGAACTGGCTCCGTCCGAGGTCTCCGATCGCCGCCGAACCGAACCTGCCGACCGCCGCGGGCGTGACCGTCGCGGCCGCCGCTCCACCGCCCCCGACGCCCGCGAGACGAGCGCCGAACGGGACGACGCCGACGGTCGCCGCGGTACTGACGCGTCCGATGGTCGAAATGTGGCCGGCCACAGGCGATCCGGTGCGGGTGGGGCAGGGGCCGGTCCGGGTGGCGCGCGGCGGCGGCCCGGGGCGATCGGCGGGGTGCGGCATGGGGGCGATGCGGGCGGGAGTCGGCGTCCGGAGTCGTTGCGGGCGGATGCGGGGGATTTTCGCGACGAGGTGCGGCATGCGGCCGACGGGCGGTTGGAGGGTCCGCAGGCGCGGGAGCGGCGCAGCGCGTCGGCGCGGCGCGCGGCCACGCACGCGGCGCGGGACGAATGGGTGGTCGCCGGAAGTGGGCGGGCGGTCGAATACGTGGCCGGGCGTCGCTGGGAGGTCGCCGCGACCGGCTTCTGGCAGGCGCACCACGGTGCGGCGCAATGCTATTCGGATCTGGTGGGGGAGTGGTCCGGACTGCTGCCGGGCGGTCTGGCCTGGGACTTGTACAGCGGCGCAGGCGTTTTCGCGGCCCGGCTGGCCGACCAGACCGGTTTGACCGGCGCGGTGTTCGCCGTCGAATCGGCGCGACCGGCCGTCGCCGCCGGTAAAGCCGCGCTCCGCGACCTGACCTGGCTGGAGCAGCATGCCCAGCGGGTGGAACGCTGGGTCGCCGACCGCATCGACGCCGCAGCCCCCGACGTCGTTGTCCTGGACCCGCCGCGCGCGGGCGCGGGCAAGGAGGTCATCCGTGCCTTGACCACCACCGGTCCCACCCGCATCGTCCACATCGGGTGCGACCCTGCCTCTTTCGCGCGCGACCTCGGCCTCTACCAAGCCGCCGGCTATCGCCTCGCCGACCTCCGCGCCTTCGACGCCTTCCCCGGCACCCATCACGTCGAATGCGTCGCCCTGCTCGACCGCCCCTGATGCCGGACGACCGTGTCAACGGTGGCGTCGAGTGAATCGTGGGCGCCAGGATCCTGGACAGGTGATCACCAGGTAATGGTGGCGGCAACGGCCGAGTCCGCCGCCACCATTACCTGGTGATCAGTCGACCAACGCCACCAGCGCACTGTGCGCCTAGCGGCGCGGTCGCCGGGTTCGTCTTGTGCGAGGAGCGCGGCGACGAGATGGATTCACCCACACCGTGATCGACGGTGCGTTCTCCGGCAAGGGGCTCGGTAGCGTCCTGGTGGAGCCCGTGGTCGAGATCGCCGCCGAGCTGATCGGGATGGAACGGCATCCACGATTCTGACCTTTCCGCAGGGGTCCGTGCTGTTGGTCCGCTAGAGCGGGTTGCGTCGACGCGGAGGAGCGTAGGCCGGGGAATGGTCGCTTCGGCGGGAGGTGGGATGGGGGGTGTGGTCAGCCTTCACGGATCCAGGCGAGGGTGATCTGGGTGCGTCGGAGGCGCCAGCCTGCGGGGGTGCGGGTGAGGATGCAGTTCAGGTGCAGGCCGCTGGTCTGGTGGGGTGGTGTGTCGTCGCGATAGAAGTGCACTAGGGAGTTCGCCGAGGCTGTGGCCTCGTCTCCGTCGAGGTCCACCAGAAGATCGGTAGTGATGTGCTGGGTGTGTTCGCCGTCGACCTCGGACTCGCGGAGGAAGTGGGCGACCTTGCCGATGCCGCGCACCTGGATCCGCGGCGAGTGGACCTCTACGTCGTCGGTGAAGACGGTGCCGGCATCGGCCCAGCGATGCTCGTCGAGCAACCGGGACCAGCGGGCGAACAGGTCGGCGATCTCGACGCGGTCGGCGAGCAGGGTGTTCGTGGACATGGTATCTCTTTCGTTGGCGACGCCAATGTTGGCGAGTCCAACGGTACACGAATTGGTTGGATGAGCCAACGATGTAGAGTTGCCCATGTGGAGGACACGCCCGCCCGCCTGGCCGTGAAACCGAGCTGGCTACTGACCCAGCTGGCCGTGCACGCGCACCGACTGGCGTCCCAGGGTTTCGAAACCGTGGGGGCGCGCGGGTACCACTACCGAATCCTGGCCGCGCTCAACGAGTTCGGTGCGGCCAGTCAGGCTGACCTCGGCCGCCGCTGCCACATGGACCGTTCCGATGTGGTCGCGGCGATCAACGAGCTGTCGGCACAGGATTTCGTCGAGCGCACCCCCGACCCCGACGACCGCCGCCGCAACATCGTGACGCTCACCGAAGCGGGCGACCGGCAACTACGCCGCCTCGATCGAGCATTGGCCGAGGTGCAGGACGATTTGCTCGCGCCGCTGTCCGCCGCCGACCGCCAAGACCTGACCCGCCTGCTCGCCACCCTGCTTGCGCATCATCAGGGCGGCTGAAACGCCGGTGGTGCGCCGGCTCCGTCGGCGCGCCGACGCTCAGTGAGTATGTGCTGTCGGGGGATTCGTGCGCAGGCGGCAGCGGCCGAGGGCCCGCCACCTTCATCTGGTGATCAGGTGGTCGACACCGTGAGTACGCTGCGCGTCCGATGGCGAGGTCGCCGGGTCCTGTGCTCCTGCGCGGGCTTTCGCACGCAGAGTGGGTCGCGTCGCTGCGGACGGGTGCGTCGGCTGGGGAGAGTGTGGGCCGAGTGTCGGTCGCTGCGGCGGGAGGCGGTGCCGCCCGACGCAGCGCCGAGCTCCTGTGGGTTCGGCAGGCGCCCGGCCGATTCAGTCGGTGTAGGTGGGTGGGCGGCGGTCGCGGCGGGCGCGGATCGCTTCGTCGAAGTTGCCGGTGGTCAGGCGGACGTAAAGCTGGGCCAAACCTTCGTGTTGCATATGGGATTCGAAACTGCCCGCTTCCATGCCGCTCCACAGCATGCGTTTGGTGAGTTCGGTGCCGACGCGGCTGAAACCGATGATGCGCTCGGCGAGGTCGTAGCAGGTGTCGAGCAATTCGGCGGCCGGGACGGTGCGGGAGACGAGGCCGATGCGTTCGGCTTCGGCGGCGTCGACGTCGCGGCCGGACAGCATGATCTCGAAGGCGCGGGAGGCGCCGATGGCGCGCGGCAGCAGGTAACTGATGCCGAGTTCGGTCGAGGTCAGGCCGTTGTTGATGCCCGCCGCGCGAAAGTAGGCTTCCGGCGCGGCGATTCGGATGTCGGTGGCGACGCTGAGGCAGAATCCGCCGCCGATCGCGGCACCGTTGATCGCGCCGATCACCGGCTGGTGCATACGGCGCAGGGTGATCATCACATCGTTGAGCAGATCCATCGAACGGCGGGCGACGCTGGTGACGGTGAGCCCCGCCACATTCGGCACTGTGCCCGCGCTCTGCAGGTCGGCACCGGAGCAAAACCCTTGCCCCGCACCGGTCAGCACCACGACCCGAATGTCGTTGTCGGCGCTGACCTTTTCCAGCGCCTCGCGCAACGGAATCATCACATCGAACGCCATCGCGTTCATCCGATCCGGCCGGTTGAGCGTGACGACGGCGACCTGCGGCCGCGGCGTATCGATGAGCACGAACGACATACGGTCTCCTTGACCCCGGCGGCAAACTGAAACAGGTTCTACTGTAGCGGCCGCTCCCCGCGCCCTCCGATCAGCCGAGAGCGGGTTGGGGGTGGGGTGGGAGAGGGTGCGGGCGCGGCGCTCGCGGTCGGATCGGGAACCAGGCGAAGAGGGTGAGGGCGGTGACGGTGAGGACGCCCCAGCCGACGAAGCCGTATCCGGCCAGTAGCGGGTTCGGTTCGTGCTCAGGGGAACTGACCAGGCTGAACAGGACTGCGCCTGCGTTGAGTGCGGCGTGTGCGACGGCGCAGGGCCAGATGCTGCCGGTGTGTAGCCGTAGCCAGCCCAGGATCGCGCCGAACGGTACGCAGAAGCCGATGAAGGCGAGGGCCGCCCACGCGCCGAGGTTCGGATAGTTGTAGCCGAGCAGGGTCAACGGCGCGTGCCAGAGCGCCCAGATGACGCCGGTGGCGACGAGGCCGGCGGCGATACCGAGCCGCCGCGTGAGTTGCGGTAGCAGCCAGCCGCGCCAGCCGATTTCCTCGCCGAGCGCGAAAGGCAGTGTGCTGAGCGTGGTTACGGTGAGGGTTTCGGCGAGTACCGCGACGACGGTGGGCGCCGAACCGAATTCGAACACGTACAGCCCGGACAGCGCACTCAACCCGAACGCCACCCACAAGAACAGCGGTGCCGCGAACCAGGCGAGCACCGTGACCCGCACCGTATGCCGCGGCCGTTTGCCGAGCCGTAACCCGTTCTGGGTCATCAACTCCGGCCAGCCGAGTCGCCGGTACCGCCACACCGCGAGCACGCCGAGCGCAGGGGTCAGCATCATCACTGCGGCACCGGTGTGCAACCACAGTCCGGACCGCAAACCCGCACCGTCGATCCATGGACCGGCGGCAACCAACCATGCGGCTCCGTAGGCCACCGTGAGGAACAGAACGAAATCATTGCGCCGAGCGATCATCCGACATCCTCGCCAGAGTCGTGCTGTCTTACCTACTTCGACGCACGGTCCATCGGCTCGGTTCCACCGCGGTTGAAATCCCCTCGGGCGCAGGGCGTCGCAAGATCGAGTCGATACCCACCTCGGTGCGCGGGCCCTAGAGTCGCGGACATGACCGTTTATGTGATCGCACAGATGAAATTCACCGACCGCGCCGCCTACGACCGCTACCAGGCGCGCTTCCTCGAGGTCTTCGCCCGCCATTCCGGCACGTTGCTCGCGGCCGATGAGGCGCCGCAGGTGGTCGAAGGCACGTCGGACCGGGAGAAAGTGGTGCTGTTGTCGTTCCCGGACGAGCCGGCCTTCCGCGCCTGGTCGGAATCACCGGAGTACCTGGAGATCGCCGAGGATCGGCGGGCGGGTACCGATTCGGTGATCTTCCTGGTTCAAGGTTTCGGCCGGCCGGCCGGGTAAGTCATTGCGCCACAATCGGTAAGCGACGAGCTAGTCCAGCTGCCAGGTGACGCGGATTCCCGCGGAGATCTCGCTCTCCCCGAGTTCCACCGGCACCGGTGCCGCGCCGTAGGCGTCCATCGCCACCGACATCGCTTTCAGGCGGGGGGCCGAAGGCGGTGCGGCAGAGGTGTTCTCGGTGATCTCGAGGACCGCGCCGAGTGCCCGTCCGGCCCGTTCGGCATACTGCTGCGCCTTGGCCACCGCGTTCTCCCACGCGGCGTCGCGCGCCTGCACGAGCAGCGACTCCTGGTCGGCGAAGGTGAGGTTGAGCCCGCCGAGGCGAACGTCGTCACCGCCGGCGTCGACGGCGTTGGCGATGATCACCGCCGGGCCGGGATCGGCGTCGTCCCCGATCTCGCGCAGCGCCACGGTCAGCGACGTGCTGGCGAGGTAACCGGTGATCCGGTTGCCCTCGCCCTCGGTCCACACCGTCTCGGTGTGGACCGACAGGCCGCTGGTCGCGATATCGGTGCCGGCGACCCCGTCGGAGCGCAGCGAGGCGCTGACCGCGGCGATCCGTTCACCGGCCCGGCTGTAGGCCAGCGCGACCTTGTTCGCCCGGCATTCGATGGAGATCGTGACGCGCATCAGGTCGGGCGTCGCGCGGGCGGTGCCCTGACCGAACAGGGTGACGGTGCCCGCCTTGCGGGAATCGGACTTCTTGCTCACTGCACGCTCCTCGGTCGGTCGATGGTTCGGGCCCCGGTCTGCTCAACGGTCGGCGGCGCGTATTCGTCCCCGCCGCGCGAAACTGTTTGTCTCCTCGTCGCAGGATGTCACCACCCGCGACGGGCACCACTCAATAGTCGCCGCCGCGCACCGCGATCGCCCGCACCGCCGCGTCCATCTGCGCGTACGCGCCCGCGGCGAGTCGCTCGAGCAGCGCGAGCTTCAATTGCGGCGCCTGCGAGGTGAGCTGATCGAAGCGCGCAGGACTGAGCACCGCCACCCGCACGCCCGCCTCGGCCCTGGCCTCGTTCGCGAACGCCGCGCCGACCAGCATCGGAATCTCGCCGAAGGACATGCCCGCGGACAGGCTGACGAGCCGATGGGTGCGGGAGTCGCTGCCCAGGAACGTGATCCGGACCCGGCCCTCCAGGATCAGATACAGGCCGGAGCGGGCGCTCCCGCGGGCGGCGATCACCTCGCCACGCGCGAACGTGCGCACTTCGAACTCTTTGGCCAGGCGCGTCCGATCATCCTGCTCGAGCGACATGAGCGCCGGATGCTCCTCGATCGCGATCGATGTGCACACCGGTTCGTCGGCGGGCCGATGTCGCTCGAGCACGATGTCCTCGCACCATTCGGTGGCCGTGTCCCGGTCGATGAACACCCGGCCGCGCGGGTCGTCCGGGTCCAGGCTCGACACCATGTGCCCGAGTTTGGCGTCGGGATCCACCAGCGCGACGCGCACGCCGACGGCGGCCAGTTCGGTCTGCAGATCGTCGAGCATCCGCACCGCGATCGTGCTCACCTCACCGACCCGGCGCAGGTCGACTACGAGCGCCTCGAGGTCGCCGGCCTGCTCCTCGATGCTGCGCACCGCACTCTCCGCGCCCGCGAACAGCAGGTCGCCGTGCAATTCGTAGACGCGGGCGCGATGCCCGTGCTCGGCGAGCACCGCGATCTCCTCGGTGGTCCGGCGCAGGCGCGACGGCACTTCGGCGACCGAGTAGCCGGCCCGGATCGCGGTCCGCGCCGCCCGCGTGACGTGCAGGAAGTGCAGTTCCAACCGCTGCGACAGCTCACGACACGCCGCGACGCCGCGCACACTGTTGCCGTGCGGGTCCAGGCGCGGCGAGTACACCGCGATGCCGATCTGACCGGGCAGCACCGCGACGATGCCGCCGCCGACCCCGCTCTTCGCGGGCAGTCCGACGGTGCTCACCCAGTCGCCTGCCGCGTTGTACATGCCGCACGTGGTCATCACGCTGAGCACCCGCTCGGTCAACGCCGTGGTCAGTGCTCGCTCCCCGGTCACGGGATTGCGCCCGTTGTTCGCCAGCGTCGCCGCCATCAGCGCGAGATCGCGGCAGGTCACGTCGATCGAGCACTGCCGGAAGTAGCGGTCTACCGCCTCGTCCGGGTCGGAATCGATGATGCCGAACGAGCGCAGCATGTAGCCGATCGCGCGATTGCGGAATCCGGTGCGCGCCTCGGACGCGTACACCGCCTCGTTCATGCGCAGTTCACGGCCCGCGAAACGCGAATAGCAGGCGCGGATGCGCTCGAAACGCTCAGCGGCGTCGTGACCGGTGATCAGTGACGCGGCGGTGATGGCGCCCGCGTTGATCATCGGATTGCGCGGCCGCTCGGTCACCGGATCCAGACTGATCTCGTTGAACGCCTCGCCGGAGGGCTCCACGTCGATGCGCTCGTCCACCGCGCCGGTGCCGCGATCGGCCAGCGCGAGTGCGTAGGTGAACGGTTTGGAGATCGACTGGATGGTGAACGAAGTCTCCATCTCTCCGGTGCCGTATATCCGCCCGTCCGCGGTGGCCAGGCACAGCGCGAATGAATCCGGCTGCACCGCAGCCAGTTCGGGAATGTAGTCGGCCAGCGCGCCGGATTCGTCGGAGCGGCACAGCTGGAAGACGTCGCTGACGATCCTGGACACGACGCCCGGTTCGATTGTCCTGTCGATCGCCTCTTCGACCTGGGCCACACGATCACTCTAGGCCGAGTACCGTATGCCGAGGCTCACATTTCGGTTCGATGTCGGCTGGTGATCGTCGTGGCAGGGTGGGACAGTTGGGTTCTCGTACGAGGGCACTGCCCACCGCTCCGTAGACTGATCGGATCAGAAGCGCTATCCGGAGGGAGCGAGTTCAGGTGGGAGTGCTTTCCCGGGTCGACACGCCCGAAGATCTGCGTCCGCTGACCGCGCCGCAGTTGCGTGAGCTGGCGGACGAAATCCGCGAGTTCCTGGTGCAGAAGGTCGCCGCGACCGGTGGGCACCTCGGCCCGAACCTCGGCGTGGTCGAGTTGACCATCGCCCTGCACCGGATCTTCGACTCGCCTGCCGACCCGCTGATCTTCGACACCGGCCACCAGGCCTACGTGCACAAGATCCTGACCGGCCGCAAGGACCAGTTCGACGATCTGCGCAAGAAGGGCGGCCTGTCCGGCTACCCGAGCCGGTCCGAGAGCGCGCACGACTGGGTCGAGTCCTCGCACGCATCCGCGTCGCTGTCCTACGCGGACGGGCTGGCGAAGGCGTTCCAGCTGAGCGGGCAGAACCGGCACGTGGTCGCGGTCGTCGGCGACGGCGCGCTCACCGGCGGCATGTGCTGGGAGGCGCTCAACAACATCGCGGGCGCGCCGGACCGTCCCGTCGTCATCGTGGTCAACGACAACGGCCGCTCCTACGCGCCCACCATCGGCGGACTCGCCGACCGGTTGACTGCCCTGCGCACCCAACCCGCCTACGAGCACGCGCTCGACGCCGGGAAGCGGATCATCAAGAGCATCCCGCGGGTCGGGGAGTCCGCGTACTCGATGATGCACGCGGTGAAAGCCGGGATAAAAGACGCGGTGAGCCCGCAGGAGCTGTTCAGCGACCTCGGCATGAAATACGTCGGCCCCGTCGACGGACACGACATCGTCGCGATGGAAGCCGCGCTGCGCCGCGCCAAGGACTTCGGTGGCCCCGTCGTGGTGCACGCGGTGACGCAGAAGGGCCGCGGTTACGCGCCCGCCGAGAACCACATCGCCGATCAGATGCACGCCTGCGATCCGATCGATCCGCTCACCGGCAGGCCCGTCGGCGGGCCGAAGGCGCTGGGCTGGACCGCGGTGTTCTCGCAGGAGCTCATCGCACACGCCGAGAAGCGCGACGACATCGTCGCCATCACCGCCGCCATGCCGGGCCCCACCGGGCTCGCGGCGTTCGGTGAGCGCTTCCCGGAGCGGATGTTCGACGTCGGCATCGCCGAACAGCACGCCATGGCCTCCGCGGCCGGGCTTGCGCTCGGCGGCATGCACCCGGTCGTCGCGATCTACTCGACCTTCCTCAACCGCGCCTTCGACCAGTTGCTGATGGACGTCGCGCTGCTGCAGCAGCCGGTGACCATCGTGCTGGACCGTTCCGGTATCACCGGACCCGACGGCGCCAGCCACAACGGCATGTGGGACCTCTCGGTGCTCGGCATCGTCCCCGGCATCCGCGTGGCCGCGCCGCGCGATGCCGCCACCCTGCGCGAAGAACTCGCCGAGGCGCTCGCCGTCAACGACGGGCCCACCGCGATCCGGTTCCCCAAAGGCAGTGTCGCCGACGATATCTCGGCGGTCGAACGGCTCGACGGCGTCGACGTGCTGCGGCTGGCCTCGGTCGACCGCGGCGACGACACCGCGCTCGACGGCGGTGGTTCGGTGCAGGCGGTGCGCGGCGACGTGCTGCTCGTCGCGGTCGGCTCGTTCGCCGAGCTCGCCCTGCAGGCGGCGGATCTGCTGGAGAACGAAGGGGTTTCGGTCACCGTCATCGACCCGCGCTGGGTCCTGCCCATCTCCGACACCCTGGTCAAACTCGCCGAAAACTACCGGCTGGTCGTGACCTTGGAGGACGGCGGGCTGCACGGCGGCATCGGCTCCACCGTCTCGGCCCGCCTGCGCAACTCCGGCCTCGACATCCCCACCCGCGACCTCGGCGTCCCCCAGCAGTTCCTCGACCACGCCTCCCGCGGCGAGGTACACGCCGAACTCGGTTTGACGGCACCGGATATCGCCCGGCGGATCGGCGGGTGGCTCGCGGCTCGGTGAGTGTGCTCGCGACCTGAAGCAGTGCCTGGATCGCGGGTCCGGCTGTGCGGTGTACGCCGGACTCTGCTCGGCGGCGTCGGATGTCGCTGGCGTCCGGGAGCGTGCGCGCGGGCGGACGCGTGGATCCCGCACCCTTTTTGTGGAGCCGCACCCCGACTTGCCGTGGGACACGCCGTGGTTCGCCCTAGAAAGGGTGCGGGTTGTCCGGGTGCCGAACGAGTCAGGCGCGCAGGGTCGGGGTCGGGCTCTTCGAGGTGGGCGATCGCCGTCGGCGCCACCCCTGAACTGAGTTTGTGGGCGTTTGCTCTGGCCAGGCTCTGATGGCGAGGTCTTGCGGGCTCGCGCGCGGGGTGTCCAGCGGCCGTATCGCGCGCTTTCAGCAATGGTGCGTCACGAATCGGTTCGGCGGCGTCGGATGTCGCTGGCAGATCGGGGGGTGGCCGGCGGATCGGCTGTGAGGTTTACGCCGGACTCGATTTGGCAGTGCTGGTGGGTGGCTGGCGGTTCGGCTGTGAGGTTTACGTCGGATTCGGCTCGGTGGCGCCGGCGGGTCGGTGGGTGGCTGGCGGATCGATAACCGGGACATCGGGAGCGCGTGGGCGGCAGTGGGCGGGAACGGGGATAATGCTGGGGTGGACGAACGTGCCGTCGAGCGGTTGTTCGCGGATCGGCCCGATGCCTTGCGCCTGTTCCGTGCTTTCGTGCCGCGGATCGTGGAGTTGGGTGGGATCGGCGCCGAGGTGATGAAGACGCAGGTCTCCTTCGGCGCGGACCGCAAGTTCGCCTGGCTGTGGCCGCTGCCGGTCAGCCGGGGGACACCACCGGACGTCCTCATGCTCACCCTGGTCACCCGTTCCCGGTTCACCGACCCACTGATCCGCAGCGCGGAGCAGAACCGCCCCGGCACCTGGACTCTCCAAGTCCGCATCACCGACGAGTCGGTGATCGAGCACGTGCTCGACGCCGGCTGGCTCGACGCCGCCTACGACTTCGGCCTCGGGTCCTGACCCCGCGCGCCGTAGCACGTGGAACCCGCACCCTTTCTGCGGATCCGCACCCCGACTTGCCGTGGGACACGCCGTGGTTCGCCCCGGAAAGGGTGCGGATGTCCGGGTGTCGAACGAGTCAGGCGCGCCGCTCCGGCTCCTCGAGGCGCGCGATCGGCGCCGCCGTCCCCGGACCGGCCCTGAGCTGGTGGGCGTTTGCTCTGGCCCAGGCTCTGATGGCGAGGTCTTCCGGGCTCGCGCGCGGCGTCCAGCGGCCGTACCGCACGCTTTCGGCGCTCATCCGGTGTGCGGTGAGAAGCTGCGAGAGCTGTTCGAACTCGGTCGGTGTCAAGAAGGCCAGGTAGTAGTCCGGCCCGGAATCCAGCGACGCCAGGACGGTACCGAGAGCGAAGGCGTGCTCACCGATCTCTTCGAGGAACGCTTCGAGGTAACCGACGGGATCGTCCTGGGCATGATCGGCGTCGAAGGCGGCGACCCGATCCCAGGGCAGGGCCGCGGGACAGGAGCTCAGCGAGGTCAACTGCTCGCGGACGAACCGGGGATCGGCGTCGCGGGAGATAGTCGCCAGGTCCGCGCTCGGATCCGGAGATGCGATTTCGCGCATCGGTTCGGCGGCATCAGGGGCGAGGTATGCCCGTCGTTGGGCCATGATGGCCCGCACGCGGAACTCGGCATCGGGTTGCCGGCGGGCCCAGTCGTGGGCGTAGGCCGCGCTCTGCGAGCTCTGGCGCACTATGCGGTCCGGTTCGGGCGGGGCGGGCCAGAACTGCAGGAGGTAGCGGTCCAGTAGTGGCTCGTCGTGGAGTCTGACGTCCTTCTCTCGTGCTGGGTCCATGCCGTGCGCGCAGTACCGCACCCGGTAGTCGAGCCCTTCTTTCAAGTCCAGTTCCCAGGAGTCCTCCCCAGCCCACTGCATCAGGAAACTTTGCTCCGAGAGCGGGTAGAAGGAGACCTCCACGACCTCTTCCCATGCCGGATCCAGCGCTGGAGCCCGGCCGCGCACTTCGACGGTGAAGCCGACGCTGCCGGTGTGCAAACCGGTCCTGAGGAACAGTGCGCCGGGTACCGCGGCGCCGCACAGTCCCGAGTTCTGTCCGGCGAACGCCTCGTGCATGCGCGGGCTGAGTCCCGAGGGGTCACTCACGACGTAGATCTGGCTGTAGGAGACACCCACTTCGCCATCGAGTCGGAACATTTCTCACACCATCCCGACCGGCGTGAGCCCACCGTCGCGTGGCAGCGCCAGGGGTAGCGAGATCCCAGGGGCGTTGATCTCACGGGGTCCAGTATCGACCGGCGCGAAGGGGCTCGCCGCGCGGTGCGGTCTGGTTCGAGAACGGGTCATGGGCGGAAGCGTAGAGAAGCCCACTGACAGAACGGCTCCCGGTGTGTCCGACCTCCGCGCCAACGAGATCCGCACCCTGCGTAAGCTTCTCGGACGACTCGCCTGAGCCGGAGGGCCTGTCGAGGCACCAGGACCGGCTACCTGGTCCGAAGCTCATCGCCCCGCTCACCCGAACGCACTCATGCGGCTGTGCGTGTGCTCCGTCGGCGAGATCGGCTGCCGCGCAGAGCATCCGATAGCCTGATTTCCAGCGTGATCGCAGGTGAGCCGAGGTTCCGCTATCGGCGGGTTGCCACCTGTGGATAGCGAAGTGCCGGGTCGTCGCATGCTCGCCACGCCGTGGTCCCGCTGACCCCTCCGGCACTCTCGGCGCAGCCGCACTCGCTGAGCCGAATCCTCTTGCTCTGGAACATCACTGGCGCACCGAGCGGTCAACTGTACGCATCGACCGCCGAGTCATTCGATGTTCGGTGCTCAGGGGGTGGTTCGGCGGCGGTGGGAGGCACGGACTTTCACGCGGTTGCCGCAGACGTTCATCGAGCACCAGGTGCGGCCGCGGTTGCGCGAGTGGTCGTAGAAGGCCCAGCGGCAGCTCGGTTCGCGGCAGGCTTTCATCCGGGTCCAGGTGCCCGCGCTGACGGCGGCGAAAACGTCGGCGAGCATGGTGGCGAGGGCGAAGTCGACCGGGTCGTCGGTGTGCGGCACCAGACGCGGTTGTGGTCCGGTGATGTCGAGCACGAGCGGCAGCATGTCGGTGAGCGTCCGGCACTTCTGGAATGCCTGCGGATCGAGACCGTCCGGCCGCGGGCTCTGCACGGGCGCGGCATTGTTCTCGGCCAGCAACGCTCGCAACCCCTCGCGCAGATACAGCGCCCGCTGTAGTCCGCCCGCATCGACCAACCCGTCCCTCGACCCGGCGGTCCCGCCGGATTGCGGCACTCCGCGCGCACCGGAGCGGGCAATCGTGTCGGCTCGCGGCTCCTCGTGCACCGCCGAGCCGGACGCCGCATCGGCTGCGTTCAGCGTGGCGGGCGCACCGAAGGTGTTGGTCGGATCCGCGAGGAGGTCGTGGTTGTTCAGCCACGTGAGTAGCTGGGCGGGGGTGGTGAGGTGGTCGCCGTCGGCGCGGCGGGTGTTCACGAATTCCACGATGCGGTGCAGGGCGGGGGGTGCGTGGTCGGCGGGGTGGACCGGGCTCGGCATCCAACCATCGTAACTACCGATTGACGGTAGATGGTTACCTAACTATCGTTCGGCGAACGCAAGTTATCCTGCCGTCCTGAGTCGAACAAGGAGATCTGGTCATGGCATCGGTACGCAAAGAACTGGTCGTGGACGCGGACCCGGCGGAGATCTGGGACATCATCCGAGACTTCGCCGACGGGCCGACGCGCATGGCACCGGGGTTCGCCGTGCGCAGCGCGCTCGACGCGGCGGGCTATCGCGTGGTCGATTTCGCCGACGGCTCGGTGCTCCGGGAACGGCTCGTCGTCATCGACGAGGACGAGCGCCGCTTCGTCTATTCGATCGTGGGCGGCAGTGTCACGCCCGAACACAACAACGCCTGCATGCAGGTCTTTCCGCACGGGGCCGGGCAGACCCGCTTCGTCTGGACCCACGACGTCCTGCCGGACGCCCTGGCCGAACCCTTCGCCGCCGCAATGGACAACGGGCTCGCCGTCTTCGCTCGAGCCGTAGCAAGCACAACCGCACCCTGATCCCGCCGCTGCACCGCAAACACTTCGTGGCGACGAGGCAGGGTAAACGCACGCCTTCGCGTTGAGGCGTTCGCGATTCCGCGGACGACGCAGGATGACACCGCGCTCAGTGCGCCGGATGCGGGGCAGCCGGGTCGGCCCGGTCTCCACCACATGCACGGTGCGCACCATCCCGATCGGGCCGGCGGCGACTCGCCGAAGAGCCCTTTCCGCGTCGGCGCCGTCGACCACGGTCGCCGCTGACATGGCAAGTTCAACTTGCGGAGAAGCGCTGCGTTCGCCCTCGGCGGTAGACCCGCTGCCCGCAGTTCAGGCGGGTGTCAGGGCGACCGTCAGTGGGGGGACGGCGAGTTCACGCTGCCACTGCCTGGCTCCGCCGGATTTGAGGAAGCCGTCGATGGCGGCGGCGAGTTCTTCGGGGGAGTCGGGGGCGCGGTCGTAGTCGGGGAGTCCGTCCCAGCAGAGGCGGCGAACCAGGTCCGGGGACAGCAGGTTTTCGACCGGAATCGAATGTTTCGTGGAGAGTTCGCCCATGGCGGTGCGCGCGCGGGTCAACCGGGCGGCGGCGGCGGGATCGCGGCGCTCCCACCGGTTCACCGGGGGCGGGCCGTCGAACGGCTGGGTGAGCGGCGGTAGTTCGGTGTCGGGCATGGTGCGGCCGCGGTCGACGGCGGCCAGCCATTCGCGCGAGTACCGCCGCTGCCGCGGCCCGCCGAACACGGGTAGTCCGCGCAGTTGAGCGATGGTTTTCGGGTCGGCGGTCACGGCGGCGATGATGGCGGCGTCGGGCAGGATCCGCGCGGGCGCGACGTCGCGGGCGCGGGCGAGCCCGTCGCGGGTGGTCCATAGTTCGCGGACGACGGCCAACTGCCTGGCCCGGCGCAGGGTGTGGATGCCCGAGGTGCGCCGCCAGCGGTCCGCCTTCGGTGCGGGCGGTTCGGTGGTTCTGACGTGCTCGAATTCCTGTGCCGCCCAATCGCTCTTGCCTTGTGCGTCGAGCTCGGCCGCGACCGCGTCACGCAGTTCGAGGAGTAGTTCGACGTCGAGTGCCGCGTAGTTGAGCCATTCGTCGGGCAGCGGCCGGGTGGACCAGTCGGCCGCGCCGTGTCCCTTGCGTAGCGCGTGTCCCAGCAGGTTTTCCACCATGGCGGCCAGGCCGACGCGCTCGAATCCGGCGAGCCGCCCGCCCAATTCGGTGTCGAACAGCCGTTGCGGGCGTAGGCCGAGTTCGGCGAGGCCGGGCAGATCCTGGTCGGCCGAATGCAATACCCATTCCAGGTCGTTGATCGCGGCGGCCAGCGGGGCCAGGGCGTCGGTCACGGGGATCGGATCGATGAGAAAAGTGCCTGCGCCTTTGCGGCGGAGCTGGATCAGATAGGCGCGCGCCGAATACCGGAATCCTGAGGCACGTTCGGCGTCGACGGCGAGTGGGCCGGTGCCCGCGGCGAGACGAGCAGCGGCCGCGGCGATTTCGGCGGCGGTGTCCAGTACCGGAGGCACGCCATCCACCGGCGCGAGCAGGGGAGGCGCGCCGGTGGTTTCGGATTCTTCGGGTACGGACATGTTGTTGAACTTTACGTGCAGGGGTGCGGCCGTCGTCGTCCTATCGGACTTCCGTGTGTCGGAATGACGAACGGCAGCGCATTCGTTGTCGGCTTTCGTTCATCTCAACGCCGCGGCGCCGGTATGTCTTCCGCCCGGCCGGGAAAAACCGCTATCGCTTGTCGGCGGAACCGCCGGGACGCATCTCCAGCTGGGTGATCCCGGCGGGCGGTAGTCCGGCGGCGTAGGCGAGCACTTCGCAGAAACCTTCCACGTGCGGCCGGATATCAGTGGTGACGGCGGTCCAGGAGGCGCGTAGTTCCAGTTGATGCGCCCGGGGCGGGCCCGCGATATCGCCGTAGCGCACCGAACTCGTCGAGGTCACCGTGCCGCCGAGCGCGGTGAACGGCTCGGACCGCGATTCGAGCGCGTCCACCAGCCAGCTCCACGCCACCTCGGGCAGCAGCGGGTCGGTGGCCAGTGCGGCGTCGATATCGGCCTGGATGTAGGCGACCAGTCGCAGCGTGCCGTGCCAGGCGTCGTCACCGTCGGGGTCGTGCAGCAGGATCAGTCTGCCGAACGCGTCGCCTTCCGAATCGACCGGCACGACACCGGATTCCGGATGCTTTACCTCGGCACCGAGTGCGTACGAGTAGGGAGCCAGACGTTGCGGCGGCCGAATGGGCGCAAGCTCGATCCGAGGGTGCACTGTAGCGGTCCCCATCGCATCGACCGCGGCGCGAAATTGAGCTGGCTCGCCATGAGGTCCCTCGGTCGGTGCGGCGCCGTCGCGGAAGTCGAGCGGTGTCACGAAGGGGACGGTAGACCTTGTGCACCCCGCACAGGCGGAGGCGCGCCGCTGGAGTCGGCGCGGGCTGCGCCGGAAGTTGCGTGGTAGCACAGGCCGTGCCGGCGGATCGGTCCACGCGACGGGCGCGTCCGACCGGTCGGCAGGCTCGTGTGCGCTCCGCCACCGGTCTCCGGCTCGGCCCAGTTCGCGGGCCGCATACGATAGCCGTGATGAGCACATACACCCGCCGCCGCCTGACCGATGCCCCGTTCCTGGCCGCCGCCACCGGCGCGACGCCGAGCAGGCGCCCGGTGTGGTTCATGCGTCAAGCCGGACGGTCGCTGCCCGAGTACCGCGAACTGCGCAAGGGCGTCGGCATGCTCGAGTCCTGTTTCGATCCGGAGCTGGTGTGTGAGATCACGCTGCAGCCGATCCGCAGGCACCGGGTGGACGCGGCGATCCTGTTCTCCGACATCGTGGTTCCGTTGAAGGCCGCGGGGGTCGATCTGGATATCGTGCCCGGCGTCGGTCCGGTGATCGCGTCGCCGGTGCGCACCGTCGACGATGTGCGCGCCCTGCCGCGCTTGCGCCCGGAGGAAGTGGGGGCGGTGACCGACGGGGTGCGGCTGCTGGTCGACGCGCTCGGCGAGACGCCGTTGATCGGGTTCGCGGGCGCACCGTTCACCCTCGCGTCCTATCTGGTGGAGGGCGGGCCGAGCAAGAACCACGAGCGCACCAAGTCGATGATGTACGCCGACCCGCAGACCTGGCACGCGTTGCTCGGCGCGCTCACCGATATCACCATCGCGTTCCTGCAGGCGCAGCTGGCGGCGGGGGTCGACGCGATCCAGCTGTTCGATTCGTGGGCGGGCGCGCTGTCGCTGGCCGACTACCGCCGGTTCGTGCTGCCGCATTCGGAGCGGGTGTTCGCCGAGGTCGCTGCCGCCGGCGTGCCGCGCATCCACTTCGGCGTGGGCACGGGCGAGCTGCTCGGCGCGATGGGCGAGGCCGGCGCCGACGTGGTCGGCGTGGACTGGCGGGTGCCGCTCACCGAGGCCGTCCGCCGGGTCGGACCCGGAAAAGCGTTGCAGGGCAATCTCGATCCGGCCGTGCTGTTCGCGGGTGCGGCGGCGGTCGAAGCCGAGGCCCGCCGGATCGCGGCCGAGGCGGACGAGGCGATCACCTTGGGCGCCAAGGGCCATATCTTCAATCTCGGGCACGGCGTTCTTCCCGACACCGATCCCGGCGTGCTGACCGCGCTGGTCGAATTGATCCACGAGCTGTAGAGCGGCCGCTCACCGCACCGGAATACGGGCGGCGGGCACCGGGATTCCCGGCACCGCCACGGTCTCCTGCAAGAGCCGTCCGCTCGTGGTGACGTACAGCGTGGTGTCGTGCAGTGCCACCGAGGACACGAAACCATCGGGGAGATCGAGGGTTCGATCGAGTGCGCCGTCGGCGGTGAAGCGGGCCACGGCACTGCCGCTGCCCAGAGCGACCCACACGCCGCCGTCGACATCCACGGCGAGACCGTCGCATTCGCCCGCCGGTGCTTCGGCGAACACCCGGGTGCGGCCGTCCGTTATCGCCAGCACCCGGCTCTCGGCGTATTCGCAGACGTAGAGGGTCTGTTCGCCGGGGGCGAAGCCGATGCCGTTGGGCCAGCGGATGTCCGCGGCGACCGTGCTGACGGCGCCCGCCGGATCGATGCGCAGTACCTCACTGGGCCCGGCGGATTCGCCCTGCTGCGGACGGTGGCGCAGGACGCCCACATACAGTGATCCGTCGGATCCCACTGTCACATCGTTGAATCCGGTCGCGCCGTCGACGGTGAGCACGGTGTGGATGTCGTCGGCGGCATACGCCACGTCGCGGCCCGTGACGATCAGACCGCCGTTCTCGTGCCGCGCCAGTCCGCCGATCCCGCGCCTGCGCGCGACGACGGTGTCGGTCACCCCGTCCCGGTGGCGGAATACTCCGCCACCGGTGACATTCGAGAACAGCACGCCGCCGTCGGCCGGTACCAGTGGCGCTTCGAGCAGGCCGGTGGTCGAGTACAGCTGGGTCGGCATGGGTTCTCCTCGTCGGTGCTCAAAGATCCAGGAAACGAACGTCTTTCGCGTTGCGGGTGATGAAAGTGCGGCGGGCCTCCACGTCTTCACCCATCAGGATGGAGAACAGCTCGTCGGCGGCCGCCGCGTCGGCGAGCGTGACGCGGCGCAGGATGCGGGTCTGCGGGTCCATGGTGGTCTCCCACAGCTCCTTGGCGTTCATCTCGCCCAGCCCCTTGTAGCGCTGCACACCGTCATCTTTGTTGATCTTCTTGCCGCCCGCGAGCCCGTCCTCGAGGAGCGTGTCGCGTTCCCGGTCGGAGTAGGCGAACTCGGCTTCGCCGCGCTGCCACTTGAGCTTGTACAGCGGCGGCTGCGCCAGATACACGTGCCCCTCCTCGATGAGGGGGCGCATGAACCGGAACAGCAGTGTGAGCAGCAGTGTGGTGATGTGCTGGCCGTCGACGTCGGCGTCGGCCATCAGCACGATCTTGTGATACCGCAGCTTGGCGAGGTCGAACTCGTCGTGGATGCCGGTGCCGAAGGCGGTGATGATCGCCTGCACCTCGTTGTTCTTCAATACCCGGTCGATGCGGGTCCGTTCGACGTTGATGATCTTTCCGCGCAGCGGCAGGATCGCCTGATACATCGAGTCACGGCCGGATTTGGCCGAGCCGCCGGCCGAATCGCCCTCCACGATGTAGATCTCGGAACGGCCCGGGTCCTTGGATCGGCAGTCGGCCAGCTTGCCCGGCAGGCCACCGAGATCGGAGGCGGACTTGCGGCGCACCAACTCTCGCGCCTTGCGCGCGGCGGTCCGCGCCTGGGCCGAGGATATCGCCTTGGTCACCACGGTTTTCGCGTCGGCGGGGTTGGCCTCGAACCAGTGCGTGAGGTGCTCGTTGCACGATTTCTGCACCAGCGAGCGGATTTCGGTGTTGCCCAGCTTGGTCTTGGTCTGCCCCTCGAACTGCGGCTCGGAGACCTTCACGCTGACGATCGCGGCCAGACCCTCGCGGATGTCGTCACCGGTGAGGCTGCCGTCCTTGTCTTTCAGCAGCTTCTTGTCTTTGGCGTATTTGTTGACCACCGTGGTCAGCGCCGAACGGAACCCCTCCTCGTGGGTGCCGCCGTCCTTGGTGTTGATCGTGTTGACGAACGTGTGCACCGACTCCGAATAGCCGGAGTTCCACTGCATCGCCACTTCGACGCTGGTGCCGGGACCGGTGCTGGAGAACCCGATGATGGAGTGGTGGATCGGCTGCTTGGTGCGGTTGATGTGGCGGACGAAATCCTCGAGACCGCCCGGGTAGCAGAACGAGCGCGTACTCGCCTCCGTCGCGTCGGCCCCGCGCTCGTCGGTGAGGGTGATGGTGAGGCCCTTGTTCAGGAACGCCGTTTCCTGCAGGCGCCGCGCGACCGTCTCGAAGGTGTAGGTGGTGGTCTCGAAGATGTTCGGATCGGCCCAGAACCGCGTGGTAGTGCCCGTGCGGTCGGTCGGGGCGCCGCGGACCAGCTCGTCGGGCTTGGCGTCGATGTAGGTCTGCGTCCAGTGGTATCCGTCGCGGTCGATCTCCAATTCGACCCTGGCGCACAGGGCATTGACCACCGAGAGGCCGACACCGTGCAGGCCGCCGGAGAACTCGTAGGTATCGGAGTCGAACTTGCCGCCCGCGTGCAGTCGCGTCATCACCACCTCGACGGTGGGGATGCCGAGCGCGTGCAATTCGACCGGGATCGCGCGGCCGCTGTCGACCACCTGGACGCCGCCGTCGGCCAGCAGCGCGACATCTATTCGGTCGCCGTAGCCTGCCATCGCCTCGTCGACGGAGTTGTCCACGATCTCCTTGATCAGGTGGTGCAGACCGGACTCGCCGGTGGACCCGACGTACATACCCGGCCGCAGGCGCACCGCGTCGAGCCCCTCGAGCACGGTGACGTTGGACGCGTTGTAGCCCTGCTTGTCCGATGCCGCCTCGGCGGATCGCGACGGGGTGGAGTGGTTGGTAGCCACGAGTCGGTAACTCTCCTCACATGCCGTATCCGGCGGGGCCGGGTTCAGCGCGCAGCAGTTCCCCCGGTATGCCGACGCGGCACAACGAGTTGATCGGGGAATCAGAGACCTGTCTGCGCGCTGAACGCCGCGGCCCCACCGGAAGCGCCCAGAAAACTTGTCGCCTCCCATCATACCGTTGGCATCACTTCGAACTAGGCTCACGCGAATTTGAAAGCTGGTTAGACGTACCTAGACACGTCTGGAGTCCTTCAAAATTGATGTTTCCAATCCCCCCTATGTGGACGACACTTAGATCGTTCTATGGCGACGCTGGGCGGCCTTTATTCAAAATCGGTCAAATACGACGAATCGGTCAGATTCGAGGGTGATTAAGGCGCGCTGTCGTACGGCACGGGAAGGGTGCCGCCCGGTCTCCGGTGGACCGGTGGGTCGCGCGGCCGGGATGGGGGATAGCGTCGAAGGCATGAGGATCGCGGTGGTGGGCGGCGGGATCAGTGGATTGGTCGCGGCGTATCGGATGCGGACGTTGCTAGGCACCGAGGCCGACATCGTGGTGCTCGACCGGGCCGAGCGGGTGGGCGGCATCCTCTACACCGGTGAGCTCGCCGGGGGACCGTTGGATCTCGGAGCCGAGGCGTTCGTCGGCCGCAGACCCGAAGTCCCCCAACTGCTTCGCGAACTCGGACTGGAACCCCAGCTCGTGACCCCCGCGGGGCTGCGCCCGCTGCTGTGGTCCGGCGGCGTGGCGCATCGGCTGCCCGAACGGACGCTGATGGGTATCCCGTCGGACGCGGAGTCGATGCGTGGTCTGGTCGACGCGGAGACCCTGGCCAAGATCGCCGCGGAGCCGCAGCGGCCGCTGATCTGGGAGCCGGGCGCGGACATCGACGTCTACCAACTGATCGCCGACCGCTTCGGTGCGCAGGTCGCCGACCGCAGCGTCGACCCGCTGCTCGGCGGCGTGTACGCGGGCAGTTCCCGATCGATCGGCGTGCGCGCGGCGCTGCCGACGCTGGCCGCGGCCCTCGACGACGGCGCGCCCAGCCTCACCCACGCGGTGTCCGTCGCGCTGCCGCCGCCGTCCAACGCGCCCGTATTCGGCGGTATCAGAGACGGGTACCAGGTGCTGCTGGAAGCCTTGGCGGCGCGATCCGGCGCGAAGTTCGTGACCGCGACGCCCGCGACCCGCCTCGCGCGCGGGTTGCGCGGCTGGATCATCGATCCGGTCGGCGCGGTCGACGCCGTCGTGCTCGCCACCCCCGCGCCGGTGACCGCCCGGCTGCTCGGCGCCGTCGCACCCGACGCCGCGACCGCGTTGGCGGGCATCGAGTTGTCCTCGTCCGTCGTTGTCGCCCTTGCGCTTCCGCTGGAAGCCGAGCTGCCGCAGCACTCCGGGATTCTGGTCGCCACCGGAGAGCCGTTGCGTGCCAAGGCTTTCACCCTGTCCAGCCGCAAATGGACGCACCTCGCCCAGCGGGACACCGCGCTGGTGCGCGTCTCCTTCGGGAAATTCGGCGACGACAGCACCCTGTCCTGGTCCGATACCGACCTGATCACCACCGCCGCGGCGGACCTGGCCACCGTCACCGGCACCGTCATCGCGCACACCGACGCCGCCGTCCAGCGCTGGCGCGGCGGCCTGCCCCAGTACGCCCCCGGCCACACCGATCGCATCGCCGCCGCCGAATCCGCCGTCGCCCCCCTCGACGGCCTCGCCCTGGCCGGCGCCTACCTGCACGGCGTCGGCGTCCCCGCCTGCGTAGCCTCCGGCACCACCGCCGCCCACCGCATCGCCGCCGCGCTGAACTGAGCGCCGGCCAGGGTTTTCGGAGGCCTGCCGTTACCCATTGCGCGGTGGTGGTGCCGGCCTTCCGGGGAGCTGGACCGGCGCAGCACGTTTCGCCTTGGCTGCGTGGGTTGTCCAGCGGCCGCGCCGGTCGCTGACCGATCGCGTCGACGGCGACGCGCGGGGACTCTCGCACGGGTTCTGTCTTCCCGCACCTGCTCCGGCCGCCCACAGCGGGTGCGGGAAGACGGGCGGGGTGCGGGAAGGTGAGCTACCGCACGGCGGTGGTGGGTGGGGGGAGTGGCACGATGGGGGGTATGGCGCGACTGGACTATCAAGCACTCAATTCGACGATCCGGTACCTGATGTTCTCGGTGTTCCAAGTGCAGCCGGGCGTGCTCGGCGAGGACCGGGCCGCGGCGATCAAAGAGGCGCGGGCGTTCTTCGAGGGCTTGGCCGACCGCGAGGTCGTGGTCCGCGGCGTGTACGACGTGGCGGGCATGCGCGCCGACGCGGACTTCATGATCTGGACGCACGCCGAACGGGTCGAGGATCTGCAGGCCGCCTACGCGGACTTCCGGCGCACCACCGAACTGGGCCGCGCGAGCGCGCCGGTGTGGAGCAACGTGGCGCTGCACCGCCCGGCCGAGTTCAACAAGAGCCACGTCCCCGCCTTCCTGGCCGGTGAGGATCCGGGCAACTACATCTGCGTGTATCCGTTCGTCCGCTCCTACGAGTGGTACCTGCTGCCCGACGAAGAGCGCCGCAAGATGCTCGCCGACCACGGCAAGGCCGCCCGCGGCTACCCGGACGTGCGCGCCAACACGGTCAGCTCGTTCGCGCTCGGCGATTACGAGTGGATTCTGGCGTTCGAGGCCCCGGAACTGCACCGCATCGTCGACCTGATGCGCGACCTGCGCGCCACCGAGGCACGCCTGCACGTCCGTGAAGAGATTCCGTTCTTCACCGGTCCGCGAGTCGAACTCGAAAAGCTCATCACGGCACTGCCCTGACGGCGGCCGGCCCCGGTGGAATTCCGGGCATGCCCGCGGGCTTCGTCCTCGCTACGCTTCCTCCAGGTCGGGGGTTCACGACCTGGAGGGACGAACAATGTTGCGTACCAAGCGTTGTGCCGCCGCAGTAGTGGTGGCGGCCGCGGTGCTGACCGGCGCCGCACCGCTCGCCACCGCGGCACCGGCGCCGGTCGGCGCCGAGACGAGCATCTTTTCCGGCTCCGCCGAACTCACCAAGCAAATCGAATACATCGCCTGCCTGATCAGGATCAGCCTGGTCGGTGGTGCGTGCCTGCCGAAGTAGCGCCGCGGAGCAATCGCCCGGCATGCCCTGAGTTTTCGGGGCATGCCCGGCGCGAGCCGAGTCCGTAGAGTTCGCCCAAGCGCCGTTCGCTGCGCTGCCCGAGGGGTGCAGTCGCAGCGAGAGATCGAGTCGATGCCGTCGCGCTCCCACATCCACCGACTTCGAACCGGGGACGTGCGGGTCCGGCTTCGCTACCACTGCGCGAACCGCTGCCCGGTCGTGCCGATGCGGCGTCGCGTGGCTGCGTTCGTCGACCTTTTGCCGATGTTGCGCGGAGTTGGCCACGAGTCACCGAACGAGTGCTGCCGCAGCTGATCGCTTTTGCTGTCACGTCACCCCGTGCCGCCGACGAACACTGCGGGCGCGGTATCACTGTCTTCCACAGTCCGGTGCGCCGAACGAATATCGTATGGCATATTTCTGCGCATAGTACTTCCAGCTGAAACTTCCAGCTATTTGTAAAGCGATAGTAAATTCGGACACGTTTCCGTCGATTCGTTGACCTCCTCGCGGGCGTCGCGCTCGAACTGCCCGATCGGCGCGGTGGCGATCCCCTTGGTGTAGAGCGGCGAATCCGTGGGCAGTCCGCGGAATTGGGCGAACTGCTCGAACATGTTCAGCCCGTAGTCATCTATTTCGTTGTAGACTTTCCAGCTCACCCCGGCCTGCTCGAGCCGCTCCGGATACGTGGTCCAGGTGAAGCCGCCCGCGGGCGTCTTGTTGCGAATGAGCGGGCCACCGTGTCGACCGGCGGGGTCGATGGTCCCCGTCATCCACATCATGCGGTGGGGCCAGGTGGGACCGAGCGCCGAGCAATGGTAGGCGTCGCGCACGGTGAACGCGTCGGCCAGCGCGAAGTGGAACGGGATATCGGCGCGCTCGTAATAACCCATCACATACGGGCCGTTCTTGCCGTCGGCTTTACGATGCGCGGGCAGCCATTTGTCCATTTTGCCGCCGTTCAACGCCTCGTGTTGCACGCTCCATGCGTGCGAGGTGGACGGAATCTTCTGCACACTGTTGCGGTAGGTGTCCAGATGGAACGGCAGCGTGTAGCCGTCGGGATTCTGCGGATCGGGTTGCTTGAATACCGAGGTGCCGTCCGGAAAACGCAGCGCCTCGGGATCGGAGAAACCGCGCACTCCGGGCATCGTCCCGAAGTAGTGGTCGAACGAGCGATTCTCCTGCATCAGCAGCACCACATGCTCGATCGGCCGGGGTGTCACCGGGTCGGCCAGCACTCGCTGCACATTCGGCGGCATGGCCGCGAACGCCGCCGCCAACGCGGCACCTCCGAGGAGTCGACGCCGCGTGAAACCCCTTGCGGCCGTTTCGGGTCGGGACCAGCAGGGTTACCGGACGAGCTACTGATCGGTTCGGAACATGTGCTGCGGGTGCGGTCACGCCTCCTGTGCGGTTCGCCGGGCCCGTTGTGTCAGGAGGGGCATCGTGATGTCGTCGACGATCTGCTCGATGGTCTTGCCGGAGACGGGTTTCAGCGTCATGAGAACTTCGTGACGGAACAGGTCGAGCGGCAGTGAGATGAGGTGCGGTTTCAGGGTGGAGGCGTCGATCTCGCCTCGGTCGAGGGCACGTTCGATGATGGCTTCGATGGCCGGGCGACGGTCGGCCAGCATGCGCGCACGGAGCTGTTCAGGGTTCGATCTTCGTTCGGTGAAGTACCCGTCCAGAAGTACCGCGGTGACGACGAGAAGATCGACTCGCGAACGGTTGGCCGCGTGCATCAGCGCGATCAGGTCCCCGCGCAACGTTCCGGTGTCCGGGACGTCGACGACGCGGGTGGAGGATTCGTGCGCAAGGGCGGCCTCGACCATCAGTGCCTTGTTGGCCCAGCGGCGATAGATCACCGGTGTGCTCGTACCGGCACGCTCGGCGACTGCTTCCAGCGTGAAGGCCGCGTATCCGCGCTCGGTCAGCTCGGCCCACGCGGCCCCGAGCAGAGCCTCTTCCAGGTCCTTGCCTCGCCTGCGCCGCATCCGTCGACCTCCCACAAGATGTGTTGATGCATCTTATATCGGCGCGTACCATCCCAATAAGAAGTGTATGTGCTTCTTATTGGGTCCGGTATGCCGCCGACTCACCCACATCTCCGCGGGAGAGAGCTATGACCAGCAAGGACACCGTGGCCGTCCTCATCGAGATTCATGCGAACGCCGGCCAAGAGCGCCAAGCCCGCGATGCGCTGCTGCACGCCATCCAAACCTCTGACAAGCCGGGCCTCGTCAGCTCGACGGAGTACGAGGATCTCGATGACTCAGGCGCGTTCTACGCCGTTCAGGTATGGGAGAGCGAGGACGCTTTTCACGCCCACATGAAGGACGCCGCCGAGAACGGGATGAACGAGGCGATCAAAGTACTGCGTGAGCCGCCAAAGACGGCCGTGCTGCGCGCCCTCGGCTGAATCCGGTCCGACGTGCCTGGCTCGAACGGATCGTGAAAGCTGTTCTCACGCTGTCGAATTGCGGCGAAGGTTGGTCCTTGGCGTGGCCTGCTTGCGATGGTGGTGCGCACTCATATGCCGGGTCGATGTCGGTGCTTTCCGGGTGCGGCGCTGCCGGAGTAGTCGTCGAGGTCGGAGACCAGTTCGGCGATATCGGGTAGGTTCTCGAACCGGTGCCGGTGGATTTCGGCGATCCTCGCGCCGACTTCCGGGTCCGGGTCGTCGGTGATGTCGAACGACACGAACTTGTCGACGAGCGGTAGCCCGACCCGGTCCATCGCCAGGTGCGCCGGGTGGTTCATGTATTCCTCGTAGGCTGCGAGGTCCGCGACCAAAGTGACCGCGCCGTAGTCGAATTCCCCGCCGAAGTCGGGGCCGACGATGCGCGCTGTGATGGATGGTATGGCGTTGATGTGCTCGCTCATCTGCGCGAGACCGGCCGCTTTGTCCTGTTCGGCGATGCCGGGTTTGAGGGTGAAGCGTATGCAGTGGTAGATCATCGGGCCTTCCTTTCAGTTGGTGGCTGGGGGGTGAATGTCGTTGCGTAGTCGCGGGCGAAGTCGGTGATATCGCGTGCGGGGTGTCCGGTCAGTTCGGGGACGGACTGGTGCACCTGGGCGGCTTCGCCTCGGGCGTAGTGCGCGTAGTCCTCGACGAGGCCGTCGAGGTGCCAGGGCGGGAGCCGGCCGGTCAGGGCGGCGGTGAACTGGTCGGCGGAGGCGGTGCGGAAACTGACGCTGCGCCCGGTCGCCGCGGTGAGCGCTGTGGCGATCTCGTCGTGGGTCACGGCGCGAGGTCCGGTCAGCGTGTAGGTGCGGCCGGTGTGCCCGGTGCCGGTCAGCACGGCTGCGGCCGCGTCGGCGATGTCTCTGGTGTCGATCGCGCTGATGGCGGCGTCGCCGATGGGCGCGGCGAACCAGCCCTGCGCGATGGAGCCGGCGAAGGCGAGTAGGGCCTGCAGGTAGAGGTTGGGGCGTAGCACGGTGTGGTCGAGCCCGAGTGTCTGCACGTGGGCTTCGACTTCGGCGTGCCAGCGCAGGAACCGCACCGGGGCCTCGGCATGTGCCGCGTACTGGGACAGCAGCACGAGGCGGGGCACGCCCGCGTCGCGGGCCAGGTCGGCGAAGCGGGTCTGGAGGGCGGCGGCCTCGGGTGCCGAGGGGCTGTTGAGGAAGGCGGCGTCGACGCCGTCCAACGCCGCGGCAACCGAGGCCGGATCCCGCAGATCGGCGACAACGGTCTCGGCGCCCGGGACGACCCGGTCGCGGTGACGGGTCATGGCGCGGACGGTGACGCCGCGGGCTCGCAGGGCGGGCACCAGTGCGGAACCGACAGTTCCGGTCGCGGCGGTCACCAGCACGATAGGGGTGTTCATCGTCGTGTGTCCCTTCGGAGAGGTCAGTGCGCAGCGGCGGTCAGGGCCTGCGATTTCCGGGTAGCGGAGCGCAACGACAGTGCGAGGGCGATGACGACGAGTGCGGCTTCGCCGAAGAACGCGGTCTGGAACGAGATGTCGCCGTGGGTGCCTGCCGCACCGATGGCGATCCCGGCCAGTGCGGCGAGCCCGAGCGCGCCGCCCAACTGCTGTGCGGCGTTTACCAGCCCGCTGAGCAGGCCTGCTTCGCCGTCGGCGCTGTCGCGCACGCCCATCGCGGTGGCGTTGACGAGGCCGAGCCCGAGTCCGGCACCGATGACCAGGAACGCACCGAGCAGACTCACCGAGAAACCGCTGGTCGTCGGATCCATCGCCAGCCAGAGGAAGCCGGCGAGCAGCACCGCGAGTCCGACGGGCAGCGCGCGTGTGAGCCCGATTCGCTTGGCCAGCAGTGGCGCGAGAACGCTACCGACGATGATCATGATGGCGAGGGGTACCTGTGTCATTCCGGCCGCCAGCGAACTCATCCCGAGTACGTCCTGCTGATACTGGGGCAGAAAGAAGAACAGGCTCGTCAGTGTGCCGCCGGTCAGCAACATCACGACATTGGCCGTGATCACCGGCTTGCGGCCGAACACGCCGAGCGGCACCAGCGGGTGCGTGGAGTGCCGCTCGGCGAACACGAACGCCGCCAGGGACGCGCCGCCGATCGCGAGGCCGAGAAGAGTGCTGGGTGCGCCGAATCCGGCATCAGAGGCAGCGACCATGCCCAGCGCGAGACCGGAGATCCCGAGGGTGATGGTGATCGCGCCGAGCACATCGAACCGGCCGGGCTTGCCGGGGACCGCGGGGACCGAGCGCCACACGATGATCGCCCCGGCGATGCCGAACGGCACCGGGGTGATGAACACCGCGGGCCAGCCCAGGATTTGGGTGAGCGTGCCGCCGAGAAAGACGCCGAGCAGACTGCCGGCGCCCGCTACCGCGCCCCAGATGCCCAGTGCGCGGGTGCGTTCCGCGGGAGAGGTGTAGAGCGTGAGGACGAGCGAGAGCGCGGCGGGCATGACGATCGCCGCCCCGGCACCCTGCCCGATTCGTCCCGCGGTCAACATCCCGACGCCGGTGGCCAGCGCGCAGAACGCCGTCGCCGCAAGGTAGATGGCCATTCCGGTCAGGAACACTTTCCGGCCGCCGAGCACGTCGGCGAGGCGGCCACCGAGCAGCAGCAGCCCGGCGAACGCCACCAGGTAGCTGTCCACGACGACCGTGAGTTCGGCCGCGGTGAGCTCGAGGCCTTCGCGGATCGTGGATCCGGCGAGGTTCACCATCGAGGCGTCGAGAATGACCAGGAACATGGCGCTGGCCAAGCCTGTCATCGCCATCGCGCGCGGTATCCGGCGGCGGGCGGGCACTGGCGTGGGTACGGGGGCATCGCTCATCGTTTCGTCCTTCTGGGTGAAGCTGGCGGCCGATCTTCCGGTTCCGTTGTCGCGGAACACCACGACCTTCTCGTGAACCGGCCCGCACTCGCGTCGGCGAGAATCACCTACTTCCGCGTCTACTGATCTCCCCGTGGATACCGGGGTCACCACGTCCACCAAACTCGTTCTCCGGCCGCTCGATCGCGATGGCGCGTCGATCGGCCACGAGTTCGGGCGTGTTCGTCTCCACCGTGAACCTGATCAGCTCGGCTGCTGTATCCAGTTCGCGCACACCGGCATCCGGATGCCGGGCGAGCCCGCGCGGTTGACCGCCGCGGAGCTTGCCGTGCCGGTCGATGGTGTCGAGCAGGTCCCACTCGACGTCCAGATCGAGCCGAATCCGGACGGTGGCAGCGTTGGCGGAGCCGGTCGAGCGAGTTCTGTGCCGAGGCGACGGTGGCGTAGTCGACGACGGTGTGCCACGAGCACGTACCCGAATACCGATGCCGGCCGCCGGGATTCGGGAACAACCGCTGTCAGGATCAGCGAACGGAGCCACACGCAGGCGCCGTAGCGCACCACGGCCGCTGACGCCGTCTCCTTCGGCAGCCCCGACTGCATCCTGTTCATGCGCCACGGCTGCGGACCGGCGGGGCCGTCATAGCCGATCGCCGCACCAGCGTTGCAGGACTTCGGCTACCGTCTGCGGGTGTGCGCGGCCCGCGATTCCGGATTGGGCCGAAGCACGCCACGGTAGGCAAGATCCTGCCGCGAAGAGAACTCCGCTTTCACCGCGCAGGCGTAAGTGAATCTGGGAAGGCCCGTAGTCGAGCGACTGTGTGCCCGTGTATCAGCTGGTAGACCCCTCCGCCGGCACCAACCGCAGCGAGATCGAGTTGATGCAGTAGCGCTTGTCGGTGGGGGTGTTGTAGCCCTCGCCCTCGAAAACGTGGCCGAGGTGGCTGTGGCAGTTCGCGCACAGCACTTCGACGCGGTGCATGCCGAGGGTGTCGTCGGCTTTCAGGATCACCGCGTCGGATTGCGCCGGGTCGAAGAACGACGGCCAGCCGCAGTGCGAGTCGAATTTCTCGGTGCTGCGGAACAATTCGGCTCCGCAGGCCCGGCACTCGTAGACGCCGTCGGTTTTGGTGTCGGTGTATTCACCGACGAAGGGGCGTTCGGTCGCGGCCTCGCGCAGCACCGCGTATTCCTCGGGGTTCAGCTTCAGCCGCCACTCCTGGGGCGTGAGCTGGATCCGCGGTGCGGGCAGGGAGGTGTCGGCTTCGGAGCTCATCACTCCACGCTAATAGGTTTGGCGACAACTGTCGCTGAACCGTTGGCCGACCTGGGCTTCTCAGCCGTCGGGGCGGCGGGGGCCGTGGCGGGCACCGGCTTGAACCAGGTCGGGTCGATGCCGAACTGCAGCCGGCCTTCGCGTCGCGCGGACAGGTACCGCTCACCCAGCACACAGAACACGACCAGCAGCAGCAGTCCCCAGCCGAAGGTGATGCGCAGGTATTCGACGTCGCGACCCCAGTGCTGCCAGCCCGGACGATCCGAGAGCCACTTGTCGTAGCTCATGAACCCGAACACCGCGAGCCAGGCGGGCCAGTTGCGCAGCACCGAATTGCGCAGCACCACGGTCATCAGGAACGGGAACAGCATCATCGAGTAGTACATCTGGCCCAGCGAGGGCAGCAGGAACGACGCGGTGAGCAGCACACCGGAGGACGTGCACACGAAGAACAGTTCGTCCTCGCGGTAGTACCGGTACAGCAGCCACAGCGAGATGGCGACGAGCACGCCCATGCCCAGGCGCATGCCCCAGATCAGCCACGGCGGCAGGCCGTAGTACTCGCCGTTGCCCGCGATCGCGCTGTTGAAGTAGTCGCGCGTCTCGAAAAGGTAAGGCGCGGTGTGACTGAAGAACTTTTCCGGGTCCTTCGACAGTGGCCAGGCGATCGCCATCAAGGCGACCGGCACGCCGATGGCGGTGATGAAGACCTTCCACTGACCGCGAACCAGCGCGACGAGCAACAGCGGTGCCAGCGTGGGTTTCACCGCGAGACTCAACCCGAGTGCCGCACCGGCCCACAGATCGCGACGTTTGAGCAACAGGTGCAAGAAGATCAGCTCGGCGGCGAGGATGCAGCCGTTGACGTTGGTGAAGACCAGTGTGTTGGTGACGGTCTCCGACAGGAACATCGCGAACAGCAGTACCGGCGCGACCACCGAACTCACCGTGAACCGGAACAACCGGAGCAGCAGATACCAGGCGAGGATGATCGCGATGACGTTCACCAGGATGAACAGCCAGCGCGCTTTCTCGTAGTCGTGCACCCAGGCCACGGGCGCGATCAGCAGCGTGCCGCTCGGGTAGTACAGGTAGTGCGGATCGACCGAGTCGAAGTTCGCCCAGTACACCGGCCGCCGGTTCAGGAAGTCCAGCGACGCCTGGTAGACCGGCCGGAAGTCGTCGGTGATGTACCCGTTGACAGCCTTGATGAAAACCCGGTTCAGCACGGTCATGACCGCGATGGGCCAGAGTGCGAACTTGATCACCTCGGCGGTGGTGCGAGCGGTGCGGGGCTCGAGCTGTCGAAGGAACACTGGGGCACGGTACACCGAATCCCCTTGATCCGGTTGCCCGGACCTCTTCGACGCGCCGCTAGAAGCGCTATTCGTGGTGTCGGATCAGGCCGGGCAGGCGGTGCCGTCGGCGGGCAGCTTCGCCTCTTTCAGATAGTCGACCAAGAGGCGTTGGGCACAGGTCGAATGATTGGTCACCGGATGGCCCCAGCCCTGCCAGGTGACACCGGCCTGCCTGGCGCCCGCTTTGCCTAGCGCACCGGCCACCGAGGCTTGGCCCGCGTTGCCGACCACGGGGTCGGCGATGCTGCCGAGTACCAGCACCGGGAGGTCGAGCTTCTCGGGCAGTTGCGGTGCCGTGGACACCGGCCAGGCCGAGCAGTCCATCAGCGAGATGGCCATCGCGCGGCCGAACACCGGGTATTTGGTGCCCCAGGTGTTCATCAGCTCTTTGGCCCTGCTCGGGGTCGGCGGCTGCTGAATATCGGTGCAGCGGTTCACGAATTGGCCGTCGCCGCTGATCGCCGCGGATTCGCGTTCGATCATGGTGGCGAGTGCACCGCGGTCACCGCGCCCGGCGGCCGACAGCGCGTCGGCGAGTTCGCGCACCCGGTCGGCCTGGTCCGCGCGCGGGCCGCCGAGGAAGCCGGACACCGCGGTGAGCAGCGCGTTGGCCGAGATGTCGCCGAGCTGGCCGGAACCGGCGCGGTTCACCAGATCGGTGATCGCGGCCCGCGGGTCGGGGCCGAGCGAACAGCCGAGCCCGGTGCAGCGCTGCGCGAACGCGGTCAACGCCGCTTCCGCGCCTTCCAACTGCTGTTCGGCGCGGGTGGTGGCGTCGACGGCGACGGCCTCGGGGGAGTCGAGGACGAGCCGGGCCAGGTGATCGCCGTACTTGCGGGCGTAACTCAGGGCGACCTTCGCGCCGTTGCCGGTACCGAGCAGCGCGATGTGCTCGACCTGCCACTGCCTGCGCAGCTGTTCGATGTCGTCCGCGGCGTGCGGCGCGTCGAAGGTGCCCTCGTACGGTTGCAGGAAGTCGCGGCAGGCGATGGTGCCGTCCTGGCTGAACCCGGTCACCGCCTCGACCGGATCGGCTGCGCCGGGCCCGAATTGTGCGTTGTCGGCCATGCCCTTGCGGATCTCCGGCGGCAGGCAGTCGATCGGCTGCGAGCTGCCGATGCCGCGGCGGTCCACCGCGACGACCGGGCGGGCGGCCAGCAGCGCGCTCGCCGGTCCGGTGGCCAGTCCGGCGAGGGTGGCCGTAGAGGACCGATCCGAGCCGGAGGTGAGCACCAGCGGCGCCGCGTCCGCGGGGGTCTGCGGCAGCTTGGCCCGGATGGCGGCGGCCCGGAAATTGCCGAGCACCGAGCCGGCCGCGTCGATCGGGGTGGAGTATTCGGCGCAGTCGAGCACCAGACCGGCCGGGGCCGGTCCGAACCCGAGCAGGTCCAGGGTCGGCTTGGTGCATTCGCGCCACGCCAGATCGGTTTTCGGCAGTTCGGCGCTGGGCGCCGGGGGCGGGGCCGGGGAGGTGGTGGCGACGTCGCCGCCGACCCGCTGGCGCTCGACGGCCACACCGGGACGGTCGGAGGGCCCCGCCCCGCATCCGGCGATAACGATCGAGAGTGTCGCGGCCAGCACGACGGCCCGAGTCCAGCGCATGCGCTACAGCCTGCCAGGTTCGGCCCGGTCTTTCACACAGCAGGGGTCGACGAGCCGCGATGACGTGGCTATCGGCGAACCCAGCGGGTCAGCATGGTGCCGTCGTCGTCGAGCAGCAAGTGCGCGCGACGCATGCGGAGCTGGAACTCGTGCGCGGACAACGAGATCCGCCGGGCGGTGCCGCCGATCAGGATCGGCGCGATGGTCAGGCACAGCTCGTCGACCAGGTCGGCGGCCAGCAGTTCGCCGAACAGGTGCGGCCCGCCCTCGCAGAGCACGCGGTAGAGGCCGCGCTCGGCCAGCACGCGCAGCAACCCCTTGGGCGTGACCGCGAGATCGCCCGCCTCGATCACCTCCGCGCCCGCGTCGGCGAGTTGCTGTTTGCGATCGGCGGGCGCGGTGGTCGTGGTGATGATCAACGGCGGGACCGTCGTGTCGGTGAGCAGCCGGGCCCCGAGGTCGATCGCCGCGCTCGCGGTGACCACCGCGATCGGTGGCGCCGCACCGTCCGGATGGCCGCCCGCGCCGCGCTGATGCAACGCGCGCCGCAGCTGTGCGTCGGTGCGCGCGCCGCCGTAGTTCTCCGAACGGACCGTGCCCGCGCCGACCAGCACCACATCGGCCAGGTCGCGCAGCATCAGGAACACGGCCTTGTCCGCCGGCGTGCCGAGGCCCTCCGATTGACCGTCGCTGGTGGCGGCGCCATCGATGCTCGACACGAAATTGGCGCGCACCCATGGTGCGGACAGCTGCTCGGGGTAGGCGTACACCTGCGCGAGATCGCCCGGAGTGAGGTCTGTGAGCTGGGTCGCATTGTGGATACGCTGCATGAAGGTAGATCACACCACGTCACTAGGCTCCGCATATGCAAGAACGCCTCGTCGACCGCCACCCGGAGGTTCCGGCCGACCAGCTCGTCGCCCAGATGGTGCCGCCGCCCATGTTCGATGAGGTCAGTTTCGCCTCCTACATTCCCGACTCCAAAGAGCCCAGCCAGGCGGCCGCGGTGCGCAAGGCCGAGGAGTTCGCGGGGGAGGTGGCCAAGATCCACAAGGCCACGAACAAGAAGAGCTTGTTCGGCAAGAAGAAGCCGGTCTCCGGTGCGGGCCTGTATCTCGACGGCGGGTTCGGCGTCGGCAAGACCCACCTGCTGGCCTCCATCTTCCACAGCGCGCCCGCGCCGAAGTCGTTCGGCACCTTCGGCGAGCTCACCAATCTGGTCGGCGCCCTCGGCTTCACCAACGCGGTGGAACGACTGTCGGCGAACAGCGTGCTGTGCATCGACGAGTTCGAGCTCGACGATCCCGGCGACACCATGCTGGTCTCGCGTCTGCTGACCGAGCTGTCCGCGAAGGGCGTCTCGATCGCCGCGACCTCCAACACGCTGCCGGGTCAGCTGGGCGAAGGGCGTTTCGCCGCACAGGATTTCCTGCGCGAGATCAAGAAGCTCGGCTCGATCTTCGAACCGGTGCGGGTCGACGGCCCGGACTACCGCCATCGGGATCTGCCGCCCGCGCCCGACCCGACCTCGCCCGGGGCGCTCACCGAACGGGCCGCCGCGACGAAGCACGCCACGCTCGACGAGTTCGATGCGCTGCTGAAGCACCTGAGCACGCTGCATCCGTCGAAGTACGGCGCGTTGATCGCCGGGGTCTCGGCAGTGTTCATCTCGAACGTGCACCCGGTGACCGATCAGGCCGTCGCGCTGCGCATCGTGGTGCTGGCCGACCGGTTGTACGACGCGAGCGTGCCGGTCACGGTGTCGGGGGCCAAGCTCGACGAGATCTTCTCCCAGGAGATGCTCGACGGCGGTTACCGCAAGAAGTACCTGCGGGCGATTTCCCGGCTGCTGGCGCTGTCGCGGTTCGAAGTGTCCGCGTAAACAGACCCCGCCCCGGCGGGGAGTTCGAACCACTGTATGGGAGCCAGCACATGACCCAGCGCTCGATGCGCGGCCCGATCGCCCTCGCCGCCGGCCTGGCCGTCGCCTTCGGCCCGGTGGCCGGGGTCGCGCTTGCCGACCCGCCTGCCGCGTCGGCGGTCGCGTTCGACCGGTCGCTGCACCTGCAGGGCGTCCAGAATGCCCGCGACCTCGGCGGTTACCGCACGGTCGACGGCAAGACGGTCCGCACCGGACTGGTCTACCGCACCGGCCAGCTCAACAACGCCACGCCGGACGATCTCGCCGCGTTGGCCGACCGCAAGGTCCGCTTCGTCGACGACCTGCGCACCGTCTACGAGCGCGCGGTCGGACCGGACCGGGTGCCCGCGGGCGCGGTCGCGAATTGGGACGACGTCATCGGCCAGGCGCCGCCGGAGGTGCTGGCGAGCACGCTCACCGGCGGCGACAGCCTCTATCGCGCCTTCATCACCGCGCCCGGCGCGAACGCGGCGTTCGCCGCGGTGCTGCGCGACATCCTCGGCGCCGAAGACGGCGCGGTGCTGTTCCACTGCACCGCGGGCAAGGATCGCACGGGCTGGACCGCCGCCGTGCTGCTCACCCTGCTCGGTGTCGACCGCGCCACGGTGAACCAGGACTACCTGCTGTCCAACGAATACCGCAACGCGCGCCCGGACGATGCGCTCAACGGCGTCCAACAGCCTTGGCTGGACGCGGCTTTCGATCAGGCGAACCAGACCTACGGCAGCTTCGGCAACTACGTGCGCGACGGGCTGGGCCTGTCCACTGCGGACATCGCCGCGCTGCGGGCGAAGCTGCTCGCCTGAGGTCAGGACCGCTGCTCGGCGTACCAGCGGTCGATCAGCGCGGGCAGCTCCTTGCCCATCCAGACGAAGAACTCGTGCATATCGCGCACCCGGGCGGCCTGCTCGCCGTTCGGGTCGTCGAACAGCGCGAGGCCGCGTGAGGTCATCATGGTCAGGTCGCTGTACATGCTGCTCTGCTGGCGGGTGAGTTCGGGCAGGATGCCGGGGCGGATCGCGTAGTAGTCCTTGCGATCGCCCGGCTTGGAGATCTTGTCCACCCAGCGCATGGTGACCAGGATCTTCAACGCGCCGGAGATCGAACCTTTGGACGCTTGCAGTGCGTCGGCGATCTGGCCGAAGGTCTGTTCCGGCGGATTCGAGACGAGCAGCCACCCCGCGGCGCGTCCGGTCATCCGGACCAGGCCCATGCGTTCGAGTACCAGCGCGAAATCTTCGACGAAGGCCAATTGTTCCGGGGTGGGGGCGGTTTCGGCACTGCTCACAGCTGCGCCTCGCGCGCGCTCGGCTCCGCTGTGTGCATGGCTGGCTGGTACATGGTTCGAGTATCCCTTCGGTAAACGCGGACAGGTGCACGGGGCGGCGGTTGCCCGCCGCCCCGCGTCGCGCGGTCAGACCGCGAGGTCGCGCCGGTCGAACGCGGCCAGTGCGAGGGCCATGGCGAGGGCCGCCACCGCGATCAGGACGCTCAGGTGCAGGGCGTTCCAGCCGTTGACCACCGGCTTGTCGCCGACCGCGTAGTAGAACGGCGATATCCGCCGCAGCCAGTCCGCGCCGAGGGTGTTGGCGAAGTAGCCGCCGAGCGCGAGTACCGACGCCGAACCCAGTGCCAGCGAACGCTTTCCGGTGATCGCTCCGGCCAGCAGCGCGATCGCGCCGACGGCCAGCGCGAGCAGGCCGAGCGCCACGCTGGCCGCGAGGATCTGCCCGGTGGGCACCACCATCTTTCCGGCGCGCGCGCCCGCGATCACGCTCAGCGCAAGCACCGTGGTGATCACCGTGATCTGCACCGCGAGCGCGCCGAAGCGCTGGCTCAGCAGGTGGATCCGGCTGACCGGCTGGGCGAGCAGCAGATCCAGCGTGCCGTTCTCCTCCTGGGTGACCGAGCGCGCGGCGAAGGTCACCGCGAAGATCAGCATGAGCAGCAGGCCGATCATCGAATAGATCATCGAGTGCAGAAAGCCGGTGGCACTGGCGAAATCGCCCGCGCCGAGCGCGTCGTAGACCCGGTTCTGCTTGATGTTGTTCAGCGAGCCTTGTTCTTTCAGCGAGTTGAACGAGGGCAGATACAGCAGCGGCACCAGCGCGATGCCGATCGACCAGCCGATGAGGCCGCGGCGCTGTTCCTTCAACGTCTGGGTGAAGACCGAGCGTGTCATGACGAATTCTCCTGTGCGATAAGTGGTTCGAGTCAGCGGCCGTAGAGGCTGAAGAAGATCTGCTCCAGGTCCGGCTCGGTCGAGAGCACGCTCACCAGTGGGTATTTGGCGGCCATCTTGAACAGCCCGTCCACCTCGCCCTCGGTCGTGCAGTGCAGCGTCCGTCCGTCGATGGCCAGGTCCCGGACGCCGGGCAGCCGCGCGAAATCGTCGGCGAAGACGTCGGCGCCGAACACCAGCTCGACCGAACGTGGTGAGCGACGCCGCAATTCGTCCACGTTCTCGGTGCCGAGCAGTTTTCCCGCGCGCATGATCACGGCGTGGTCGGCGGTCTGCTGCACCTCGCTGAGCACGTGCGAGGACATGAACACGGTCTGCCCGTCCGCCTTCGCCGCGAGGACCAGATCGAGAAACCGTTGCTGCAGCAGCGGATCCAGGCCAGAGGTCGGTTCGTCGAGGATCAGCAGATCGGGCCGGTGCATGAAAGCCGCGACGATGCCGACCTTTTGCTTGTTGCCCTTGGACATGGCGCCGACCTTCTTGGACAGATCGAGATCGAGCAGCTCGGCGAGTTCGGTGATCCGGCGGGCGGGCACCGCGCCGTCGCGCTGGTCGGCCAGGAAGCCGAGCAGATCGCGGGCGGTGTTGCGCCCCTCCAGCGCCAGCTCGCCCGGCAGGTAGCCGATCCGCCTGCGTAGTTCCGCGCCGCCCTTGCGGGGATCGACGCCGAACACCTCGACGCGCCCCGAGGTGGGCCGGATCAGGTCGAGCAGGATGCGGATGGTGGTGGATTTGCCCGCGCCGTTGGGTCCGAGGAAACCGAACACCTCGCCCGCCCGCACGTCCAGGTCGAGGCCGGTGAGGGCGACGTGCTTGCCGTAGTGCTTGGTCAGACCCTCGGTGCGAATCGCGGCTGTCATGGAGTACTCCTGAGTACTGGATGTTCTGTAAGGAACGATGTGTTCAGTAAAGACTGAACTTACAAAACTTGTCAACCCGGTACCGCCGGTTACGATCCGGGGTCATGACGAAGTTCAAGACGTGGGACGGCCTGGAACTCAACTATCGGGTCTGGGAGGGCGAGGGTGTTCCCGTCGTGTTGCAGCACGGAGTGGTCGCGGATACCAACGCGAACTGGATGAGCACCGGTGTCGTGCGCGCGCTGCAGGCCGCCGGGCGCACCGTGGTGTCGCTGGACGCGCGCGGGCACGGCCGCTCCGAGAAACCGCACGACGCCGCGCAGTACACCTGGGAATTCATGGCCAAGGACCTCAGCGCGCTATACGACGAACTGGGCTTCGATCGCGTTGTGCAGGTGGGCTATTCGATGGGCGCGATCATCTCGCTGCTCGTCACGGCCGCCGACGAACGAGTCGAGCGCCTCGCCATCGGTGGCGTCGGGTCGGGCGTACTCGACTGCGGTGGTGTCGACCGCCGGGTCGTCGAACTGCCTGCACTGCAAGCCGCGATGGGCGCGGACACGGCCGACGTGCCGCAGCTCGCCATGATGTTCCGCATCCTCGCCGACGCGGTGCAGGCCGACCGGGCGGCGATCACAGCGCTCGCGACCGGACTGGATTCCCGCCCGATCGAAGGGCTGTCCGGCATCACCGTGCCGACGCTGGTGCTGGCCGGGGACAACGATCCGTTCGCCGCCGAGCCCGAACGTCTTGCCGCGGCGCTACCCGACGGCAAGCTCGTCGTGGTGCCGGGCGATCACCTGATGGCGGTCGTGGCGCCCGACTTCCACACCGCGCTGGTCGAATTCGTGTGAGTTAGAAGGTCAGCCGCAGCACGAAATCGTGGTGCGTCTGATTGCCGACGGTGAAGGACTTGGTGCCGACCTGGACGAACCCGTGTTTGGCGTAGAACCGCTGCGCGCGCGGGTTCGACTCGTTGACACCGAGCCACACCGCGGCGAAACCGCCCTCGCGCGCCCGTTCCAGCGCCGCGTGCATCAGTGCCGTCGACACGCCGGTGCCGTGATGGCCGGGTAGCACGTACATCTTGCTGATCTCCACCATCGGGCGCACGTCGAGTACCCGCGCGACCTCCGGATCGGCCGGCTCGCCCGCGATGAGCATCGCGTAACCGACGATGTCCTCGCCCGCGACCGCCTTCAGCACGGTCCGGGCCGGATCGCTCAGGTACTCACCGAAGCGGTCGCCGGAGAGCGCCTCGGTGACGAAGAGGTCGATGTCGTCGGGCGTGGCATCCGGCGGGCAGGCCAACGGAAAGGTCGCCGCGGCAACGTCACTGAGTTCCTCGGCGTCCCACAGACCGGCCCGGTCGACGATGACTGGGATGTTGCTCATCAATCAAGTAGAGCACGGTCGTCCGCAGAGGTGGGATGTTTATCGGCTTCCGGCCGGGCGTGGAACACCCGGGCGAGCCCGATCAGCAGCACCGCGAACAGCAGCGGGATCACGAAGCCGATGCGGTGCCCGAAACCCGCCGCGACCGCGCCGACCACGCCGCCGCCGATCAACGTGCCCGCGTAGTTGAACAGATTCAGCCGGGCGATGAGCGCGTCCAGCCCACGCCCACTGGTCAATTGCCCCGCCTCGCTGAAACACAGCGGCGCGATCACCGGCATGCCCGCGCCCGCGATCGAGAACCCGATGATCGCGACCAGCGGGCCGGGCGCCACGATCACGATCAGCAGGCCGCTCGCCCCGATCAACGCCGCGGTCCGTACCACGCGTCGCGGGCCGAAGCGCCGGACCAGTGGGTCGCCGGTGAGCCGAGCCACCAGCGAGGTGCCCTGATACGCGGCCAATGCGAGCGCCGCGGTCGCCGAACCGGCCAGCAGATCGTCGGTCAGATACAGCGCCGACCAGTTGCCGACGGCCAGGTCGATCGCGAAAACCAGCGCCATCGCGAGGCCGAACACGAGATAGGCGCGCAACGCGACCTTTTCGGCAGATGACACCTCCGGCTGTTCGGCCGGACCCGCTTCGGCCTGCTGCGGCCCGAGCAGTCGCGGCCCGAGCACCGCGCCCGCGACGAGCACGATCCCCGCCGCGCCGAGCAGCGTCTCCCGCAGTGTCACCCCCAGCGCCTCGCACCCCGAGACGAACAGCGCGCCCGCGATCGAACCCGCGCTCCACGCGGCATAGAACGAGGACAGAATGAACGTCCCGTACCCGTGCTGGATGAAGACCGCCTGCATATTCGTGCTCGCGTCCACGATGCCGACCGCGATCCCGTAGCAGCCGAGCGCGAGCAGCAGTATCGCCGTGTTCGGCGCGAACGCCACCGCGGTGCCGGTGATCGAGATCAGCAGCAGGCCGGTGCGCACCGCGACCCGGCTCGACCAGCGCAGCGCCAGCCGTTCGGCGGCCACGCTGCCACCGCCCGCGAGCAGCGAGACCAGCACCACCGATCCGACGATCAACCCGTCGGACAGCCCGAACTTGTCCTTCTGCTGCGGTAATTCGGTCAGCACCACGGCGAAGAAGAAGCCCTGCAACCCGAATGCGACCGAGTTCGCGATCCGGGCGCCCCGCAGCTCGGGTGCGATCGAACTCATCTGCGCAGGGTAGCGGGGTGCCGGGGACTGCGCGGGCGGAATCGGCCGCGGCGATCGGCAACGGCGATCGACCGGATGATGACGCCGGTGCCACCCCGTTCGCCGGCCCGCCGCCTGCCACGCTCGATGGGCCGCAACGACACTCGTGACCATCGGAGGCCGGCCGGGATGAGACAGCTGCCAGCGGACTTCTTCCGTGCACCGTTCGACTTCTATCGCGCGCTGCGGGCCGAGGGTCCGGTCCATCGAATCCGGTTGCGCAACGGCGTGCGCGCCTGGCTGGTCGTCGACTACGACGCCGCCAGAGAAGTGCTGCACCATCCCGACATCCGCAAGGACCCGCACACCGCGCAAGGCGCCGCGGCGCGGCAGGCCGCGGCGGGCGAGAGCGGCGTCACGGCCGCGAACATGCGCCTGAGTCACCATCTGCTCAATGCCGACCCGCCCCGGCACGCCCGGCTGCGCAGGCTGGTCACGCCGGCGTTCGCGCCCGCGCGGATGGCGGCGCTCGAACCACGAGTCGAGGCGATCGCGGCGGAGCTGCTCGACCGCATCGAGCGGACCGCGCAGGCGGGCAACCCTGTCGACCTGTTGGCGGAGTACGCGTTTCCGCTGCCGATCACGGTGATCTGCGAACTGCTCGGCGTGCCCGCCGAGGACCGGGAGCAGTTCCGCGCCTGGTCCGCCGCGGTGGTCGATACGCCGATGTCGACGCCGGAGGGGATGCGCCGCGCTACCGACAGCATCGTCGACTTCTTCGATCGTCTGGTGGCGCTGCGACGCACCCGGGGGCTCGGCCCGGACCTGATCTCGCAGCTGCTCGCCGTCAGTGACGACGGTGACCGGCTCAGCCACGACGAGCTGATCTCGATGGCGTTCCTGATCCTGGTCGCCGGGCATGAGACCACGGTCAATCTGATCGGCAACACCGTGCTCGCCCTCCTGGACGACCCGGCGCGCTACCGCGCGGTGCACCGTGACCCCGCCGGCGTGCCGGCGCTGGTCGAGGAGATGTTGCGCTACAACGGCCCGGTGAACGCCGCGACGCTGCGCTACACGACCGCGCCGGTCGCGCTCGGCGCCACCGTGATCCCGGCGGGTGAGCTGGTGCTCGTCGCGCTGGCCTCCGCCAACCGTGACGAACGTCATTTCCCGAATCCCGCCGCGTTCGAACCCGGCCGCACGAGCGGCCATCTCGCGTTCGGTCACGGCATCCACTACTGCCTCGGCGCGGGTCTGGCCCGGTTGGAGGCGCGGATCGCGCTCACCCACCTGGCGCGGCGCTTTCCCGCCTTGCGCCTCGCGGTCGCGGCGGACGAGCTGCGCTGGCGGGAGAGCATTCTGATCCGTGGCCTGATCGATCTGCCGGTGGATCCGGCGGGCACCCCGGCCGCTATGCGGGTTGTGCATTGACACATCGTTTCGGGCAACCGACTTTGCTGTGCGCCGTGAGCGACGTAATCTCTCGCCCATGACGAGCGGAAACCGCATCGCGATCGTCGGCGCGGGTATCGCAGGTCTTGCCTGCGCGAAAGTGCTGATCCAGAAGGGTTTTCCGGTCGAGATATTCGACCGTGCACCCGATGTCGGTGGCGTGTGGAGTGCGACCCGCAGGTACCCCGGGCTGCGAACGCAGAATTCCAAGAACACCTATCACTTCTCGGATTTCCCGATGCCTTCGGATTATCCGAAGATCCTCGACGGTCAGCAGATGCAGGCCTATCTCGACGCCTACGCCGACCACTTCGGCCTGCGGGCGCACCTGCGCCTCGGCACCGAGGTGGTCGCGGCCGATCCGGTGGACAGCGGCTGGCTGCTGGAGATCCGCGACGCGAGCGGCATACATCGGAGCTCCTGCGATCACCTCATCATCGCCAACGGTGTGTTCAGCGAGCCCGCGGTCCCGGATTACCGTGGTGCCGATCTGTTCCGGGCGGCCGGTGGCCAGCTGGGTCACTCGACCGAACTCGGCGATGTCGAGGCGGTGCGCGGCAAGTCGGTCGTCGTGGTCGGCTACGGCACCTCGGCCTGCGAGATCGCGACGGCGGTGAGCGAGGTCGCCGCCTCGACCACCGTGGTGGCGCGACGGCTGCTGTGGAAGCTACCGCGCAAGCTAGGCCGGGCCTTCGACTACGAGCGGATGCTGCTGACCCGGTTCGGCCAAGCGCATTTCCATCATCGCGAACCCGGCCGGATGGATCGTTTCCTGACCGGATCGGGAAACTCGTTCCGGGTCAGCAATTTCGACCTGATGCAGGAACTCGCGACCAAGCGCCTGCGGTTGCGCGAACTCGGCCTGCTGCCCGAGGGCGGCTTCGAGCAGATCGCGGAGAGCACCCTCGGCATCGCCGCCGAAGGCTTCTACGAGCAGGTCGGCAACGGCCGCATCGTGGTGCACCGCGACACCACCATCACCGAGATGCGCGGTGGCCGTGAGGCTCCCGCCGTGCAGCTGTCCGACGGTGCGATCGTGCCCGCCGATATCGTGGTCAGCGCCACGGGCTTCCAGCAGCGGGTGCCGTTCCTGACGCCGTACGTGCAGCGCAGGCTCACCGACGAGCAGGGCAACTTCCGGCTGCACCGGCAGATCCTGCCGCTGGACGTGCCGAATCTCAGCTTCGCGGGCTACAACTCGTCGTCCATCAGCACGGTCAGCGCGGAGGCCACCGCGCACTGGACCGCCGCGCTGCTCGCGGGTGAACTGCACCTGCCCGACCGTGACGTGTTGAGCGAACAGATCGACGCGCGCCTGAACTGGCTGGCCGAGCAGACCAACGGCCACCACGCGCACGGCACCGTGGTGACGCCCTTCTCCATCCGCGACATCGACGAGTTGCTGCGCGATCTGAAGTTCAAGCTGCCGCTCGGCACCCGTGCGGTGCAATGGTTGCGGCCGGTGCGGCCGGAGTCCTACCGCGGACTGACCGCCAAGCAGCACACCGAGCCCGAACCGGCGCCGCCCGCCGCGATGGCCGAGCAGACCACCGGTCATCCCGAGTTCGGGCCGACCTCGGGTCATCCCGAATTCGGACCCCAGGGCCCGCCGCAGGTCCCGCGTCCCGAGGCCGGGCCGCAGTCGACCGAACTGAGGACTCCGGATCCGCTCGCCGACGCGCCCACCGAATTCCTGCCCGTCCAGGCCCGCGGGCCCGCGGATCAGCGTGCGGGTGGGCGCTAGTCCCCTCCGTCGCCTCCGCGGGCCGGCTCGCCGGACTTCGAGACAGGGCTAGGTCCTCCGGCTGACGAATCCACTTCGGCGCGGCCAGGACTCGCCGGGGGTTGTCGGCGCCACAATGTTGGGTGCAGACCGTTCCACTGGTGATAATCCAGGAATGGAGGCGCTGGACATGAATCTGCTCGTGGCCCTCGACGCGCTACTGGAGACGAACAGCGTCACGCGGGCCGCCGAGCGGTTGCACACCTCCCCGCCCGCGATGAGCCGGACATTGGCTCGACTACGCCGGGTGCTCGGCGACCCGCTGCTGGTCCGGGCGGGCCGCACGCTGGTGCCGACCCCGCGCGCCCTCGAACTGCGGTACGAGGTAGCCACGTTGGTCACCCAGGGGCGCGCGCTGCTCACACCGCGGGCCGCCATCGATCCGAGCGGGTTGAAGCGCAGCTTCGCGATTCAGGCCGAGGACGCCGTGCTCGCCGACTTGACCGCGCCGCTCCTGACCGCGGTGCGCGCACAGGCGCCGGGCGTGACATTGCGCTTCCTGCCCGAGACCCGGGAGGGCACCGCAGCCCTGCGCGACGGACGGGTGGACATCGAGGTCGGCGTCATCGAGCACGCCGATCCGGCGACGACGGTGCGCCGAGTGCTCGGGGACCGGATGCTCGGCATCGCCGCCGCCGATCACCCCCTGGTCACCGGCAGGGTCACCGTCGCCAGGTTCGCGACGGCCGCGCATTTGAGCATCTCGCGTACCGGGCAGGCGCGCGGCCCGATCGACGACCGGCTGGCGCTGCACGGACGCACCCGGCGCGTGCTGGCCACCGTGCCGACGCTGACCGCCGCGCTGTTCGCGGTGCAGGCCAGCGATCTGGTCTGTCCCGCGCCCGCGCTGCTCAGCAGGTCGGCGCTGCCCGCATTGGGGTTGTGCGCGTTCGAGATTCCGTTGCCGCTGCCCGAGGTGCCGATCGGCATGGCCTGGCATCCGCGCAATACCGCCGACGCCGGGCACCGCTGGTTGCGCGAACTGATCGCCGCCGTCCTCGCGCGGACGGCCGACGACGCGGGCGCTCAGGACGAGGGCGGGCTGGACAAGCGGTAGTCGCGCGGCGTGTCCGTGCTGCGCTCGGGCTGATAGCCGGTCGAACTCAGATCGGTGGCGGGCGGACCGAAGATATCGTTGCGGCCGAGCGGGGCCGCCGCGGTCTTCTTCAGTTCGTCGAGCATCGCCTGCAACTTGTCCACGTGCGTGTTGTCCACGGGGATCAGGCTTTCGTCGGAGGCGCGGTGCGCGCCGGTGAGCGCGACGCCGTTCTCCTCCGGCGTGGCGCCGTTCGTGCGGCCCGTGCCGTAGTCACCGCTGTCGTGGGCCGCGGGAACCATGCTCTCGTACGGCTTTTCCTGCGGACTGGTGAAGTTCTGATAGGGCGACCCGACCGATTCGCGCGGGGCGGTGAAGCTCGACTGCCGCGAGGGCAGCGGCTCGCGCGGGGTCGGGGCCGTGAATTCCTGCGCGGCGGGCGTCGGTTCGCGCGGCACGGCGACCGGTTCGCGCGGTGTGGTGACCTGCTCCCGCGCCGCCTGGATCGGCTCGCGTGCCGCCGTGACCGGTTCGCGGGGCGTGGGTGCGGTGAAGCCGGAGGGGGAGCCCTGCTCGTGGGTCACGGGTTCGCGGGGGGCGCTGAAACCGCGTTGCGGCACCGCGTTCAACTCGTGCGCGGCGGAATCGCGGGCCGTGCCGTTCTCGCTGCCCGCACCGCCCTCGTAGCGCCGGGACCCGCCCTCGCGCGCTGCCGGGGCTTGCGCCGCGGCCTCGGACTCGTGGGTGGCCGGCTCGCTTGCCGCGGCATTCCTGCGGGTCGCGCGGGGTAGCGGCGGGCGGGCGGCCGCCGGGGCGGCGTGTTCCGCGCCGGCCTCGACCTTCTCCAGCCGCCCGTCGATGCCTGAAATGTCCTGTCCAGCACGGAAAGCCCAGGCCTCCAGCTTGGCGAGCCTGGCCTCGATGCCGTGCTCGGCCGGTGGGATCGGGACCGCACCGTCCACCCGGGCCGCCACGGCGTCCAGTTTGTCGCTGACCTCGCGCAGGACCGCCGCGATGCTCGACAACATCGCGCCGATCGACTCGTCGGCCTGCTGACCGTGCTCCATCCAGTACCCACTTCCCCGTATCGGCTCAGCTCACGCCGGGCCGGACGATTCTATCCGCCCACTTGGAAATACGCGGTTGCTGCTGTTGCCTCGCTCGAGCTCACGAACACCGGCTCGGTACCGGCTTCTCGGGATCTGATCGAAGCAGCGTAGGCGGACCGTCCCGCGCCATTGCAGGCGGTGGTCGGCGTGATCCGGTTTGTCCGGAACAGATCTGCTCGGCGATCGGCGCCGCCGAGGCGAATCAGCGACCAGCCGAGGCGCACCCCGGTCGTAGCCTATGCGGTTTCCCGCTCGGATGGCAGCCCGAAGCCATCGGATGGCAGCCGCGATCGCCGGGGCCCAGACCCCACTCGGCGCGCGGCGCGGTGTTGTCGCAGGATGGCGGCTACTGTCAATCCACGGGTATAAGCGAGGTGTTCTGGCCGCCCGGTACCCGAAATTCCTTGTGCCGCAGCCTACACCAGGTGCTGGACCGGAAATCTGCCATCGTGGCGCACCCGGGCGCGGGGTAAAGGGGACTGGCGAGGTTTGCGCGCGTGGCGCACTCTTGATCTATGGCGTAGGTCGCCAGGCCTGCGGAGGTGTGCAGGGGAGTGGTCGCGTGAGAACGAAGCAGTGGGCGGAGATCGCCTGCGGTCGCCGGGCGATGCTCGCCGAGTTGGGTATTGCGGACGGTCCGGGCAAAGCCCGTCGACAGTCCGCCGGATACGGCTGTAAGTGTCCGGAATGTGACGCCGCGCAATGGGATATGCGGCGGTTGAAGTATTGGCTGTGCGGCCGGTTGCTCGCGTTCGGCGCCGATGTGGCCGAGGTGGACCGGCGGGTGGACGGCGTGCCGGTGGACATCTACTGGCGCAAGGGCGAACGGGAGTTCGTCATCGAGGTGCGCAGCGGTCCGCTGGAACGGACGCTGGCACAGGAACATACGCAACGGATGCGCGCCGCCGGCGTCGCCGAGGTGCTGTGGCTGTGCCCGCCCGGGTACTGGGTCGACCATCTGCACGCCCTCGGCATCGCCGACTTCGCCCCGCCCGCATGCGATTACCTGACGGTGCACGGCATCCTCGACACCGTGCACAGCGCGGTCGCCGCACCCCGCCGCGACCCGTTCGAGTTGCGCGACTTCATCCACGGCTGGGTCACCGGCGACATCGTGTGGGGCTATCGTGACGTGACGACAGGAGGGTGGGCGACCGTGGCCGACTGGGAGCATCACACCAGGACACAGGCGACCATCATCGCCCGGCAGCGTCAGGAGCTGGTCAATCAGCGCACCGCGCTGGCCCTGTCCCGGAAAACCGTGCGTGACAAGCAGAAGAACGTCATGAAGCTGACCACCCGGTTGGAGCGGGCGGAGCTGGAGGCGCAGGAGCGGGCCGACGCGCTGGCGCAGGCGCGGCGCAAAATCGACGACCACCACCGCGTGGACACGATGCTGCGCAACACGATCAAGAGTCTGCAACAGACCATCAGTCACTGGCAGCTGGTGACCTGCTGCGCGATGATGCTGATCGTCACGTTCGTGGCGGGTGCGCTGGTGGTGCGCTGAGCCGGAACGGCGCACGGTCCCAGCGCCATTCGTGCCGCAACACCAGCGCGATGAAGTCGAGCAGCGGCAGGCCGGTCTCGTGCTGCAGGTGCCGGATCGCCGGCCACGGCACCGGGCCCTGCTCGACCAGCTCGCGTAACGCGCCCGCGTCGACCTTCCGGGCCAGCAGGTCGGGGACGCCGAGCAGGCTGCCGGTCCAGATCAGCCAGCCCCAGCCCTTCTGGTGCGCGTAGGCGCGCGCCGCGGCCGACTTCGCTCGATTGACGTGGAAGGCAACGTGTCCGAGCGGTTGCACGTCGATCAGCACCACGCGCCCGTCGGTGAGCCGCGCCGCGATGCTCGGGTAGCCGAGCCGTTCGACGCCGTCGATGGTGTAGCCGACCGCCACGGGTTGTTCCTGGAACGAGTCGACCAGGTCGCTCGCGTTGAGGATCCAGAGCAGCCGCGCCGCCAACCCCGAATCGAACGGCACATCGCGGCCCACCTTGTCCAGGTAGAACCGGCCGCGGCCGTCGTCGTCGCTGTCGACGGTGCGTGCCGAGGACAGCGGTAAGGCGTCAGGGGTCGTCGTGCCCGGCCAATCCACCTGACCCAGCCACGGATTCAGCTGACTCGTCGCGCGCGGTTCGGCGTCGCGGAGCTTGGCCAGCCGCCGGTTCGTCTTCTTCTGCCAGGCCGCGATGCGCTGGGACACGAATCCGGAGACCCGTTTCGCGTCCTCGGCCGCATGCCCGGCCAGCCGCAGCTTCAGATACGACAGCTCGTGGGCCGCGATATCGGTGTCGGTGGCATAGGTCTCGACCAGCAGGGCCCGGACCAGTTGCTGGTCACGGGCGCCGACGGGGTAGCGCTGAGCGAACACGCCCAACGCACGGTGCCCGCTCAGTTGCGCGTCGCGGATCAGCTGGCCCACCGCCTTGGTGTGCAACTGGCGGATCCGGTCCCGCGAAAGGTCGTAGCGCGCCCCGATTTTGGCCAGGGTTTCCGGCTGCTCGCCGCTGACACCCAGCCGGGCGGACAGGATCTCACCGGTCTTGGCTTTGCGGTCGGCCTGCAACACGATCAGTTCGGCCAGCAGCTCGTTGATCTCCTCGAGTTCGAACGAGATGTCGTCCTGCAGATCGAGTAGCTCGGGGTCGGTGCCGTCCGACGCCTCGAGCTCCCGGCTTGCCGTCACGCTGCGACCCCCTCGGCTCGGTTGCACTGTCGGCTCAGCCTAATGCCGGGTACCGACAATTCGGCCGCACCGAAGGGGTCACAGCGGTCGGTAGCTCAGACCCCCAACTCGGCGGCCGCCAGCGCGGTGCCATCGATCCGCGCCTTGATCTTGGCGAACGCGGTATCGCGGGAGGTCGAGGTGTCGTCGGCGAAGGGGGAGAACCCGCAGTCGTCACAGGTGCCGAGCCGGTCCACCGGGATGTGGCGGGCCGCGGCCAGCACCCGATCGCGGACCTCCTCCGCGGTCTCCACCCGCGGATCGATCGGATCGGTGACGCCGACGAAGATCCGGGCGTCCGCGGGCAGATGCTCGGCGATCACCGCGAGCACCTTCTCCGGATCCGGTTCGCTGGCGAGCTGGATGTAGAAGTTGCCCGCCTTCAGCTGCAACAGTTTCGGCAGCAGCTGGATGTAGTCGACGTCGAGGCTGTGCGTGGAATCCTGGTCGCCGCCGGGGCAGGTGTGCACCCCGATCCGCGCCCGCTCCTCGGCCGAGAAGCGTTCCAGCACCAGATTGTTCAGCTCGATGAACTGATCGAGCACCCCGCCGCTCGGGTCGAGCTTGAGCGAAAGCCGTCCCTCCGTGAAATCGAGCTGCACCGCCGGCGCGCCCGCGTCCAGGCATCCGCGAATATCGGCTTCGGCCTCGGCGATCAGGTCCGCCAGGAACGTCTCGCGGGGATAGTCGGCGATGCCGTCCGCCGGATACAGCAGGCTCAACGCCGACGGCGCGATGACGGCCTGCTTCACCGGCAGGTTCGTCGCCGCCTGTGCCGAACGCAGATAGTCCGCCGCGTGCGCCTGGTAGCGGAACGGTCCACCGGTCAGCACCGGCAGTTGCCGCTGATGCCCGTCGGCGAAGGGAATCACCGCGCCCTCCGCGGCGAGGGTGGTCAAACCGGCGATCGGATAGGTGACAAAACTGGGTTTCGACTGTTCGCCGTCAGTGACGATCGGGGAACCTACCTGTGCCATGCGTTCGAGGGTGTCACTGACAGCCCGCTGCTGGATCTCAGCGAGCGCAGCGTCATCGATTTCGCCTGCACCATGGGCCGCCATGGCGGCCTGCAATTCGCGGGGACGGGGAATGCTTCCGATTGGCTCCGTGGGGATGCTCACATTTTGCAGTTTAGGGGAATAACACTGTCCATGATCGTCAAATGGACTGTGCCTGTTCGTGACTCGCGTGGATCGGCCAGCGCTTCGTCGACAGATCTGACAAAGTATGTGCCAGGGTTCGGCATCGACACATGCGGTTGCCGCATGAATCCGTGAAGGGAACTGGACGGCACTATTCGACCTTCGTCGTTTGTCGGTCTCGGGAACACTTCGGGGCCGCGCGGGCTTACAGCTGTCGTAGTAATGAGGTCGGCCGGTGGTGCTGTGCCGAGTCGGTCCCGGAGAACGGAGTTCGAAATACCATGACCCGCACCATGCGCGCGTTGCAGCAGCCGTCCCTGACCGGTCCGCAGGACATGCGGTTGATCGCCGACGCGCCGGTGCCGGCGCCGGGGCTGGGGGAGGTCCTGCTCCGGGTCACTGCCGCCGGGGTGAACTTCGCCGACGTCATGCAGACCCACGGCACCTATCACGGCGGACCTCGAGCGCCCTACCTCGCCGGTTTCGAGGCCGCGGGCGAAGTCGTCGCCCTCGGTCCCGGCGTCACCGAGCCCGCGCTCGGCGCACACGTGATCGGCACCGGTTACGGCGCTTTCGCCGAATACATGGTGCAGGACGCCGCCGCCGTCGCGCCGATCCCGCCCGGCTGGTCCGACGAACAAGCCCTCGGCCTCATCCTCAACTGGGCCACCGCCCTCGCCGCGCTGAAACCCTTGGGCCGCATCACCCCCGGCGAAACCGTCCTCATCCACGCCGCCGCCGGCGCGGTCGGTCAAGCCGCCGTCCGTCTCGCCAAACATTACGGCGCCACCGTCATCGCTACCGCGTCCCCCGACAAGCACGACACCGTCCGCGCAGCAGGCGCCGACCATGTCATCGATTACCGCACCGCCGACGTCGCCGCCGAAGTCCTGCGCCTCACCGACGGCCACGGCGCCGATATCGTCCTGGAATCCGTTGGCGGCGAAAACTTCCGCGCCAGCCTCGCCGCCGCCCGCCGCGTCACCGGCCGCGTCATCGTCTACGGTGTCGCCGCCGGCGAATCCGCGGTCACCAACTGGGAGTTGAACTTCGAGCACCCCATCCACGTCATCGGCCTACACCTGGGCATCCTCATCCAATCCGCCCCCACCCTCTTCACCGACCTGATGACCGAACTCGCCACCCTCATCGAATCCGGCGTCTACCCACCCGGCAGCCCCACCATCTACGACCTCGTCGACGGGGCGAAAGCTCTCGTAGCGCTCGAATCACGCTACACGACAGGGAAACTCGCGATCCGTCCGTGAAGCTGTTGCGCGTCCGTCCGGTGGTTCGGCGTTTCCGTCCGGTGGTTCGGCGTTGAGGGTTGTTCGGAGTCTCGACGTGGGGTTCGTGCATCGCGAGCCCCACAACCCGTTTACGTTGACCGGGATCCGCCCCGAAGGGATTCGATCTACTCGATCGTCCTTCTCACTGCGACTGGGACCGTCTCCCGTAGATCGCCTCGCTGGATAACGGAAACTCGTGCCGCACTTCACCGTTGCTCGTGTAGCGGACTAGATTCATGGAATCGGTGAAGACCCAAGCGTCCAAGTTGCGAGAGGCGGCCGGGTCACGCCGCGCGGAGCGTATCAACCTCGGCGTCAGTGCAATTCCGCCGATGTGTCCGAGCCGCCGCAGCACCCACAGACCTTCCCGACACCCCACAGCCCGACTCGCCGCACGCCACGCCGTCTCGCCGTCAACAAAGTCTGTGAGGTCACTCCGCTGCCCGCTGCCCGCTGCCCGCTGCCCGCTGCGCCCGCAGTTCACCGAGCTCACAGACCTTCCCGGCACCCCACAGCCCGACTCGCCGTACGACACGCCGTCCCTCTGTCGCCCAAGTCTGTGAGGTCACTCCGCCGCCTACCGCCCTGACTACGCCGCCCCACCGCTCACCGCGCCTGCAGCTCATCGTCAACCGCCGCATCACGCATAAACCACGTCACCGAGAACCCCAAACCCCCCCAACAAGAAAGGCCCCCTCGAAAGGGAGCCTGACCTGGTACTACGATGGTGCGCGATACTGGGATTGAACCAGTGACCTCTTCCGTGTCAGGGAAGCGCTCTCCCGCTGAGCTAATCGCGCGAGGTGGAGACGGGAATCGAACCCGTGTGCACGGCTTTGCAGGCCGTTGCCTCACCACTCGGCCACTCCACCGTGCGAAGGGGGACGGCGAAACTAGTTTGCCTGGCCCTACCTCTCGAGCGGATGACGGGATTCGAACCCGCGACCCTCACCTTGGCAAGGTGATGCGCTACCAGCTGCGCTACATCCGCGTGCATCTCGGTGGCTGTTCCGGCCTCCGTGGTGCGAGACAGAACATTAGCCGACGCCCGGTGAAAGCTACAAATCGGCTGGTAGAACGCCTGAAATCCAGCAGGTTGCCACTGTGGCGGAGGTGGCCGATGTGGTTGAGGAGGACCTAGTGGTCCGAGAGGCACCGCCGCCCCGACCACTCCGCATCTCGCCCTAGCCCGAGAGTCTCACTGCGTACGGCGACCCAGGCCCGATCTGACCCGACGACTCGGTCCGGCCGGTCCTGCGACCCGGCACCGCGGTGCACCCGGCGATCGTGCCCCGCCCCCGCGATCTGGCTCGGCGATGTGGTTTGGGCTCGGCCCGCGACCAGCCCAGCCCTGCGGTGCGAGATGCGACCCGGCTCGGTTGTGTGGCCCGGCCCACCGGTGTGGGCCAGGCCGATGATCCGGCCTAGCTCGGCGTGCAGTCTGGCTCAACGCCGGGGCTGGCTCGAGGTGCGGTCCGGTCCACAGATGTGGCCCAGCCCGGGGATATGGCCGAGCTATCCGACTGACCTCGGGATCCAATCCGGCGACCGGTCGCGCCAGGCCGCGTCTCCGGTCGCTGTCGAAACCCGCACTGCCCGAACGCCGTCCGTCCGCAGCGCACTCGCCGAGCCGATCCACCCCCACCCGCTTGCCCCTCATCAGGGTGGCGATTTGGTGAACCGCCGGTGCCCCGTGCTAATGTTCCATCTCGTTCGAAGCGCACTCCAAGCGCCCAGAACACTCCTCCCGGTCCCATAGCTCAGCGGGAGAGCGCTCGCCTCACACGCGAGAGGTCGCTGGTTCGAAACCAGCTGGGACCACCGCAGAATGCCAGGTCATCGCAGTAATAGTGATGAACTGGCATTTTTTGTGCCCGCGCTGCGGCTCGTACCGCACGGGCATCCCGCCACTGAACTGGTCACCTGGCCTAATTGTTGTCTTCGACTGCGCTGCGCGTCGGATAGGATCTGCGCATGATCATCCGTCGACCCGCGCGAGCACTGGTGGTACCTGCTCGCGTGCGTGCGGGTCGGCGACCGTGCCGCGGGGTGGATCGCCTGCCCACCGGAAGGCTCTGGATCACCAGACCCTAGGCCGTCTCGCCGACGGCCCGGCCCCGCACATCAGCAAGACGCCTGCAGTGCAGGCTGGTTTTGCTGTCTTCGACGGGGCCTGTCGGCATTTCTTGCCCTTTTACCGAGCAGTGTGCGGCCTATTCGGTCGTGCGCCGCTTCGGGCCCTCTCCGTCGCAAGGAATGATCATGTTCAATTCTGGAATTGCCCGTGCCCAACGGGATCAAGCGCCCGCCACGCGCCGTGCGTGGCTGGGACTCGCGGTGATAACCACGGCACAACTGCTGATCATCGCGGACGCGTCGATCATCAATATCGCCCTGCCCGCAGCGCAGCAGGCGCTGCATATCTCGGACGTGAATCGGCAGTGGGGTGTCTCGAGCTATGTACTGGCCGTCGGGGCGCTGCTACTGCTCGGCGGCCGGGTGGCCGACTTCCTCGGGCGTCGTAGAGCTTTCGTCATCGGGCTCATCGGCTTCGCTGCCGCCTCGCTGGTCGCCGGTCTGGCTCAGCACCAGCTGGTGTTCTTCTTTTCCCGTGCGGCACAAGGGGTCTCGGCTGCATTGTTGACGCCGGCGGCGCTGGCACTACTCGCGTCGATCTTCACCGAACCCGCCGCACGCGCGAAAGCGCTCGGCATCTACGGAGCGGCCACCAGTATGGGCGGCATCCTCGGATTGCTCGCCGGTGGGCTGCTCACGAGCCTGGCGTCCTGGCGATGGTGCATGGTGATCGCGACGCCGATCGCGCTACTCGGTGCCGTGGGCGCTGTGTTCTCGCTGCCGGAGTCCCGGACCGACGGTGACCATCATTTCGACCTGTTCGGTGCCCTGGCCGCCTCCCTCGGCGTCGTGTCGTTGATCTACTGCATCGGGGCCTTCGAGAACGGCAGTGTCGCCCAGGTCCTTTCGATGGGTGCGCTCGCCGTCGTCGCATTGACGATATTCGTCGTGTGGCAGCGGCGAAACCCGCACCCGTTGCTGCCGCTTCGCATCGTGTTCGATCGGATGCGCGGTGTCAGTCTGCTGTCGGTGCTGCTCAGCGCGATGGCGTTGACGGCGGTGTTCCTGCTGCTGAGCTTCTACCTGCAGCGCGTGCTCGGCTACTCGGCCATCGCGTCGGCGGGTGCCTTCGTGCCATGTGCGGCGGTCGCGACCCTCAGTTCGATTGCGACAGGACGGTTGTTACCGCGCTTCGGCGCGCGGGCGATGATCACGACGGGGTTGACGATCAGCGCCGCCGCAATGCTTCTCCTGACCCAGATCGGCGTGAGCAGCAATTATTGGCTGAGCGTGCTACCCGCGCTGCTCTTGATCGGGGTCGGTGTCGGTCCGACGCTGGTGTCCGCTTCGGCCGCGGTGCTGAGCCGGATCCCGGCGTCGGACTCCGGAATTGCCGGTGCGAGTTACAACGTGGCGAACGAGCTGGGCACCGCCTTCGGTGCGGCCCTGCTGTCCACGATCGCCGCCGCCGCAACCCGGCACAGCGATGCGCCGGCGGCCACGGCCGAAACACAGGGCTACGCAGTCGCATTCGGCTGCAGTGCCGTGCTCCTGCTGGCCGGCGCCGCACTCGCCGTGGTGCTGTTACGCGAAAAATGCTGACACCCAGGGGCGCAGCTCGCCGCCACGGGCTGCGCCCCGCGCCAGGTAACCCCTGGTCGCGCTGACTCGCGCAGCCGATCAGGCGCGGTGTTCGACGAACCCGCCGTCTGCGGTGCCCGTAACACGGTCAGGTCGCCTACCGCGTCCACCGTGGTCTCGGCTGGGTGCACGGTGCACGCACGTCGAGGTCCAGAGACGCTGGCGAGGGAAAGGTGTCACGACCGTCAAAGGGAGTGGGCATGTTGTCGACCAAGTCCAGCCGACCATCAATCGTGTGCTCGCCACGGCGTTCGAACTCTTCGCCGAGCACGGTGCCGAACGTCGATCTCCTGACGATCATCGAACAGGCCGACGTGAGCGAGAAGTCGTTCTTCTACCACTTCGGTTCGAAGGACGAATTGTGCGAGCGACTCGTGTACGACGGGCGTTCGCAAGTGGCCAGCATGATTCGGCGGCGGGAAGCATGGCACGGTCCCGCGATGATCACCTTGATCCATGTTTGGGTGGCCGCGCTCGCGGCGGGCCCGAAGCAGAACATGATCGCCGTCGAGGTCCCGCACGCCGATCCGGTCGACGGTATCGGTCTGCTCGGGGTCCGTCGGCAGTGTAGGGAAACGCGGAGAACACCGCGGTCAGGGAATCCGATTTCCCTAGGCTCGATTCGTGGCGACCTATACGGACTTCCCGGAAAACCTTGCGACCGAACGGCTCCGGCTGCGGCCCTGGCTGCCCTCGGACGCGGCGGACTATCGCGCGCTGTGGGCTGAGCGGGATCCGCGGGCCCGGCATCGGATCGGTGCGGACGGGCGGCCGACGGTCGAGGACATGCGTGTCTGGCTGGCGGCCAACCCGCTCGGTCCCGATCCGGGGTTGGGGTTGCGTCCGATCGAAAGACGCGACACCGGTGAGTTCGTCGGCTACTGCGGCCTGATTGTCGGGCAGGGGTCCTTCGACGAACCGGAGATAGCGTACGAACTGGCGCAACGCGCGCACGGTCACGGGTATGCCACCGAGGCGGGCCGGGTTGTGGTCGAGGCGGCGGCGCGCACCGGCCGGCGGCGATTGTGGGCGACCGTGCGCGAATGGAACACCGCCTCGTTCCGGGTGCTGGCGAAGCTCGACTTCTACGACAGCGGGCGGGTCACCCCGGATCCTGTTCGCGGCGACTCTATTTGGATGACCCGCGTACTCGATTAGCCATCCGCCGTGGTGCCGAAATCGTATACGATTACTCCAGCGAGTATCCGGAGGAACGATGATGGCATCGGCACATTTCACCCCCGCTCTGAATCTCATCGACGGCACCTGGCGCGACGCCGACGAGCACCGGCTCAGCTACGACCCCGCCACCGGAGATGTCATCGGGGAGTATGCCTTCGCCACCCGCGCACACATCGAGGAGGCGATACAGGCCGCTCGAGCGGCGTTCCGCACGACGGAGTGGGCCACCGATCGCCGGCTGCGGGCCAGGGTGCTCGGCGCGATGGCCGATGCGGTCGAAGCGAATCGGGCGGCGCTGATCGACCTGCTGTCGCTCGACAACGGAAAGATCAAGCGGGAAGCCACTTTCGAGATCGACATGGTGGCGCCGAAGCTGCGCTGGTGGGCGGCCATGGCGCTGGCGGATTCGGCCGGGCGCGCGTCGGACATGGGTCAGGGGCGGACATCGATCGTGCTGCGGGAGCCGGTGGGCGTGGCCGGGGTCATCGTGCCGTTCAACGCGCCGGTGATCCTGGCGGTGCGCTCGCTGGCACCGGCCTTGGCGGCGGGGACCACGGCGGTGGTCAAATACCCGGAGGAGACCGCGCAGATCTGCGCGCTGTTCACCCGAATCATCGCTGAGGTCAACGATTTACCCGATGGCGTGCTGAACACGGTCGTCACCGACGGCAGCGGTGGTGCGGTGCTCGTCGAGTCGCCCGATGTGCCGGTCATCAGTTTCACGGGCAGTACCACCACGGGACGCGCGATCGCCGCGGCCGGCGCCGACCGGCTCAAGCGCTTCGGTCTCGAGCTGGGCGGCAAATCGCCGATGATCGTGTTCGACAGCGCCGACCTCGACGCCGCCGTTCCGGTCCTGACCGACGCGGTGACGGTCTTCGCGGGCCAGTTCTGCATGGCCGGATCCCGTCTGCTGGTGCACGAATCGCTGGCCGAGGACCTCGGCAAGCGGTTGCGCACGTCGTTCGAGGCGGTCCGGCCCGGTCCGGCAAGCGATCCCGCGAGCGATATGGGACCGCTTATTTCGCGACAGAACGTCGAACGGGTCGACACCGTTGTGCGGGAGGCCATTTCGATGGGCGCCGAGGTCATCGTCCGGGGCGGGCCGTCGTCCGATCCGCGCTTGCGGGGCGGTGCCTTCTACGATCCGACGGTGCTGGCGGTCCGGGACAACTCGCTGCCGATCGTGCAACGGGAAACCTTCGGCCCGGTGCTGACGGTGCAGACCTTCCGCACCGAGGACGAGGCGATCGCCCTGGCCAATTCGACCGAATACGGGTTGGCCGCCAGCATCTGGACCCGCGACGTGGACCAGCCCCTGCGCGTGGCCCGCCGCATCGAGGCGGGCACCGTCTGGATCAACGACTGGGCGGCGGTCTACGACGAATTCGAGGAGGGCGGCTACAAGCAGAGCGGCCTCGGCAGACTCAACGGGCTTGCGGCACTGGAGGATTTCGTCGAGTACAAACACATCGCCTTCGCCGCGGCCGAGCGGCACTGAATCAGCGGACGCTGCTCGAAACCCAGGGGCGGACCGCGCACGCCTTGGCCGGGAGCGCGCGGTCCGCGGTAGCGGTCAGCCGGGGATGTCCGTGTCGACGGCGATGTTCACCCAGCTGGGGGCGTTCGGGTCCAAGCGGACGTGCTCCGGTTTCAACGCGGTGTCGACCATGAGCGGAGTCGGCGGCAGCCCTTTGGGGAAGTTGCCCGCGTAGACGTCGACGCGCAGGCGGTGGCCGGGCTGTAGCACCGCCTCGATCGGGGTGAGCGCGATATCCAAGGTGACCGGTTGACCGGGCAGCGTCGGCTCCCGCTGTGCCAGGTCGATGTAGTACTTGGGTGCGGTGTAGTCGCCGTTGGCCGAGGTGGTGCTCGCGACCGGATCCACTTGGCGCAGTGAAGCAGTGAGCTGTCCGGTGCTGATCTCGCGCGAGTTCCCGTCGGGGGCGACGTCGTTCACCGTGGCTACCCAGAAGCCGTCGGCGGCGTCGTGGACCACGTTGAGGTGCACGGCGATCGGCCCGGATATGGCGGTCGGAGTCGCCACCGGTGCGCTGGTGAAAGTCAGGCCGCTGTGCTCCCAGATCCGGGAATCCTCGGTGCAGGCCAGCACGATCGAGGTGGCGCCGCCCGAAATACGTGCCATATCCCGGGAACACAGGCTGAGCAGGCTCGGCGCGACGGTCAGATCGCGCACTGTCGTCTGCCGTGGTTCGGCGGACAGCCCGCCGTCGATTACGGCATGGGGCGCGGTTGCGGAGTTGATGTCGTTCAGATACATGCGCCGATAGGTGACTTCCCGGTTCGGGAACTCGAAGTCGGCGCGCCAGCCGCCGCCCTGCTGGCGCAATGTGAGCGGGCTGAAGTGCTCGATTCCGTTGTCGATTCCCTTGAGCCACTTGTCGAACCAGGCCCGTTGCAGTACGTCCAGGCGCGGCGGCATACCGGGGTCGCCGAAGCCGAGGACACCGGGAGCGGCGTGGTAGCCGTCGCCGATGATGATCTTCTTCTGGTCCGGCGACAGCTTGCTCAGCCCGTTGAAGGTCTCGGCCGGTGTCGAACCGAAGATGTCGAACCAGCCCGCCACCATCATGACCGGTGTGCTGACGTTGGCGAGGTCGGTCACCATCGCCCGCCGGAACGGCGAGCCCGGTGTGAACATATCGCGCGCCTTCTGGGTGAGCTGGCCGATCGAGGTCGAGCCGTAGCCGTTCGCCACCACGTCCAAATAGGTTGCCGGATCGGCGATCCGGTCGCGCAGCCATTGCAATTGCTGTGCGGTGTCCCATCTTCCGGAGACGATCGAGGCGACGTCGGGCAGCATCTTCGACAGGTTCACCGCGAGCAGCCAGATCGGCAGGAAGGCGAAGCCGATGCCGCCGCCGGGGGCCGCGATGTCACTCATGATGTCGCTGCTGGGTACCACGCCGAAGTTCGCCTTCAGATGCGGATTACCGCGGTCGGTGGCCTGCAGCGCGGTGATCGCGGTCATCGACGCGCCCATGGTGCCGACATTGCCGTTGCTCCAGGGTTGCGCGGCGATCCAGTCGATGACCTCTTGCGAGTCCTGCCGCTCCCGCTCCGCGAAGAGCTGCCAGGCGCCCTCGGAGGCGCCGGTGCCGCGCAGGTCGACCTGCACCAGGGTGTAACCACCGCGGGCCAGTTGGCGTGATTGCGCGATGGACTGCACTATGCCGGTACTCAATTGCCTGGTGATATTGGTGATCCCGGCGAACGCCGTGCCGTCGAAGTTGAATTGCGCGATGAATGGAAACAGCACTTCCTCGATGCCGGGCAGATCCAGCAGCCCCTGAGCGAGAGTGATGGCCTGTTTGCCGTAACCCTGGATCTGCAGAATCGTCGGACGCTGCCCCGGAGCCATCTGCCCGTGCACCGCGGGGTGCGTGATGTCGGCCTTCAGCGTGACCCCGTCGCTCATTTCGATGGGCACCGACAGGTCCGCGACGATGTCCGAATACTGTTGCGGGCCATCGGTTGTCGCGGTCCATTGCGCGGCCAGATCGCCGCCGTCGAATCCGGTGTACCAGGTGTCGGGATCGGCCGAGGCCGCCGGTATCAGGAAGGGGACCAGCGCTGCCGCGGTCACCACTGCCACGCCGACGCGGAGGGCAATTCTCATCGTCTGACCAACCTCTCGATTACTCGCCAGTAGCACAACGATTGTTTCGGCAAATCGTCGGAAAAGCTTTGCCGGCGAGTGACGGAGATTTATCCGCGTATGACACCTGGTGGTTCCGCCGGGTGGCCGCGCGTCGCCCGGACCGTGCTCCGAATGTGCTGGGGCGGCGCGCCGAACCACCGTCGGGTGGCCCGGGTCAGCGCCGACTGCTCTTGCAAACCGATCAGAGCGGTAATGCGTGCCATGGAGAAATCTGTTTCGCTCAGCAGTCGATACGTCGCATCGCGACGGGTTTCATCCAGCAGCCGGGAGAAGGTGGTGCCCTCCGCGGCGAGAGTTCTTTGCAACGTGCGTTCGTGCACCGTCAGTCGTTCCGCGACGGCGCCGATGGTCGCGGTCATGGCCAGAGCTTCGATCGCGGTGCGCACGCGCGCGCTCATGGTCCGTCCCGGCCCGGGAAAGTTTCGGCTCAGATAGTCGACCGCCAGCGTCCGCACCGCGGGATTGCTGCCGACAACGGGCTCTTGCAGCACGTCGGCGGCGATCCGAAGAATGGTGGTGTCGTGTCCGAACGACGGGGCGAGGCCGAAGAAGTCGAGATAGCGACCGGTATCGAGCGGTGCCGGGTGTGGCAGGCGCAGGCCGCGGAGTCCGTAGTCGCCGCCCCTGGTGCGCTGCAGCGTCGTGTGCAGGACGCCGACAGCGAAGTCGATACCCTGCGTGAGACCGGCCGCTTCGGCCGGATCGGCGAGATGGATGCCGACTACCCCGGCGTGCCGTTCCGGATCGGGCACCAGTTCCAGCACGAGGCCGGCGTGCTGGATGTGCAGGTATCGGCAGATTTGCTGCAGGGCTTCGCCGACCGTGGCCGAGTTCATGGCCGCTACCATCAGGAATCCGAACTCCGACCCGTCCTGGCGGGCGGCCAGCCGCAGTCCGAAATCGGGACAGCCGAACTCCACGGCGGCGACCTCCAACGCCCAGCCCAGCGATTCGGCCGTGACGACCGCGTCCTCGCTGTCCATCGTCGTCGGGGCGATCCCGAAACGCTCGAGCATGCGACACCCGTCGCCGCCGAGTTCGTCGACCAGCGCCGCATACCCACGCAAGCTCGCCGCTTTGGCCATCACCGCCATCGGGCACCTCCAGAATCCTCGCGATACAACGGTGTAACGCGAACCCGGCAGAAACACGCGGATACAACGGGAATTCGCGAGCTACCGGGCAGCCACCGAACAAACCCCATATCAGTCTTACCTGAATATGGGTCGAAGCAGGTCCGATCCGCCGCATATTTACGACAGCGCCGCCGTGCCGCCCGCAATGGTGCGGTGCCGGCTATTCCAGCGACACGGATCGAGATGCGCGAACGCCGGTTCGCCGCGCAAGCCCCGGCGTTAAAGTGGGTGGTGCGGTGTCGTTCATCGCATTGTCGCAGTGGGCAATCCACCCGAGAGGGGAGGAACCGTGGCGCAGCAGGGGGAGTTCGGGTTCGTGCCGTTGTGGCCTTTTCGGAGTGAGGCCGAGGCGGTGGAGTGGCAGGCGGCGTATCGGACGGACGGGGCCGATGCGTGGCATCTCGACGCGGAACTGACCGCGCTCACGTTCACGCAGGAGTATCTCGGCCTGCGGACGGTGGACCAGGTGGTGGTCGGCGTCGGCCGCAGCGATACCGGCGGGAGCGAGCGTTTCGTCGGCGTCGGGTTCGCCGCGCCCAACGGGGCCCAGATCACGGCGGCGGTGCTACATCTGGCGCGGATCGGAGCCGGTGACGATGCGCCGTGGGAGGTGGTCGGATCCGACGGCGGCACGCTGTCGGTGGACGAGCCGGGGTACGGGGCGACGGTGACCTCACCGCTGACGGTGAGCGGCCGGATCACGGGGGTCGACGAGAGCCTGACGGTGCAGATCCGGGTGCACGGCAGCGCGGAACCGGTGGGCGTGGTCTCCGGTATCGCCGCGGGCGGGACCGATGAGCCGTGGTCGGCGATCGTGCCGTTCACCGCGGCACCGGGCAGCGTGCTCACGATCGCGGTGTCGACGGGCGGCCATATCGCCGAGGTCGAGCATTTCGCCGTCACCGGCGCTCGGCACTGAAACCGCTACACCGCGACCACAGGAAGGGCAGAGCCGTGACCCAGTTGATCGACTTCTCTGCCGCGCTCATCGAGCCGGCCGATATTCGGGCGGCCGGATTCGCCGGCGTGGTCGGGTATTTCTCGGAATCGCGCCCCGGCACGAACTTCGGGGCGAAACCCTTGCGCCGGGACTATTGCGATCGACTGCGCGCCGAAGGCCTGGAGATCGTCACCAACTACCAATACGGCAAGGGGCCGACGGCGGACTGGCGCGGCGGCTACGACGGCGGCGCGCGGCACGCGGAGACGGCGCTGCGCTTCCATTTCGAGGCGGGCGGTCCCGGCTACCGGCCGCTGTACGCGCCGGTCGACGACAATCCGACGCTGGACGAGTGGAACAGCCTGATCGCGCCGTTCCTGCGCGGCTGGGCGTCGGTGGTCGGCCCGGAATGGACCGGCGTCTACTGCAATGCCCGATGCATCGATTGGGCGTTGGAAGACGGTGTCGGGCAATGGTTCTGGCAGCACAACTGGTCCGGTGACCCGTCCATCAACGAGCACCATCCGGCCGCCCACATGCACCAGATCGAGATCGATCAGCGGGAGATCTCCGGTGTCGGCATCGACGTCAACGAGGTATTGCGGCCGGACTACGGTCAATGGTCGGCCGCGCGCACACCAGGACCGGTTTCGCCGATCAGCCGGGAGGACGACCAGACCGGCATCAGCCCCAACACGTCGTCCCGCGGCGGTGCGCCGGTGCTGTGGTTTCTGCTGCACACCCAGGAGGGCAACGGCGACGCCCAATCCCTGGCCAACTATCTGCAGAACCCGAATTCGGGTGTCTCCTACCACTACACCGACGACAACACCGGCACGGTGATCGACGTGGTGGACACCGATCTGGCCTCGTGGTCGGTGCTCAGCGGCAATTCGCGGTCGATCAACCTGTGCTTCGCGGGGTCGCGCGCGGCCTGGTCGCGTGACGAATGGTTCGCGCGGATGCAGCGCGGTATCGACTGCGCGGCCTGGCTCGCCGTGCAGGACTGCCGCAAGTACGGGTTGCCGATCCGGACGATCTCGCCCGAGGAATTGGGCGCCGACGAGCGCGGCGTGGCCGATCACAACGCGTACACGATCGGCAAGCGGGACGGCACGCACACCGATGTCGGACCGAACTTTCCGTGGGACTACTTGAACGCGAAATTGGCGGAGTACGGCGGGTAATCGAATCGGAGGGATCTGATGGTGACACGGCGAGCGTTGCTGTCCGGCGCCGCCGTGCTCGGCGCCTCCCTGACCGCGCCCGGACTGTCCGGCTGCAGCGGCGACTCGAACGCGTTGACCTTCTTCTTCCAGGCCGCCCCGGCCGAGGCGCGGGTGCGCAGGCAGATCATCGAGGCGTTCGGGCGGCTGCACCCGGAAATCGAGATCCGCGTGCAACTTTCGGGCCCCGACCCGCAGCAGCAGATCCTCACCTACTGCGCGGGCGGGAAATGTCCGGACATCCTGATGCAGTGGGAGTCGTACTCCCGGTTCGCCGCCCTGGGCGTGCTGCAGGACTTGAATGTCATGCTGGACAAGGACCCTGCCTACGCCGCGCAATTGCGAGGTGACAGCACCCCGAATCTGTACGAGACGTTCACTTTTCAAGGCGGGCAGTACGTCTTGCCTGAACAGTGGGCGGGAATCTTCCTGTACTACAACAGAAAACTGTTCGACGAGGCCGGGTTGAAACCGCCACCGGCACGCTGGCGCGACGCCTGGACCTTCGCGGAATTCCTCGCCACCGCACAAGCGTTGACCGAGCGCGACGCGTCGGGCCGGACCACCAGGTGGGGTTTCGTCGATGCCTGGCCGGTGCCGCGCTGGTCGGCGGCGATTTTCGGGATGAACAACGGCGCAGCCTGGTTCACGCCCGCGATCGATCCCACCCGGACCAACATCGATGACGATCGTTTCATCGAGGGCTTCCAGTTCTACACCGATCTCTCGGTGCGGCACCGGGTCGCGCCGCAGGCCGCCGACCTGCAGGCGCAGTCGGCGCTGGATCTGTTCATGCAGGGCAAGGCGGCGATGGTGCTGACCGGGCACTGGCAGTACAGCGGTTTCCTCGCCGCGCCCGACCTGGATTTCGATGTCACCGTGCTGCCGGTCGGTCCGCAGGGACAGAGCGCCAAATCCGATGTGGGCACGACCGGTTTGGCTATCGCCGCGTCCAGCGCGAAGAAGGACCTGGCCTGGGAGTTCGTGAAGTTCGCGACCGGTCCGGCCGGGCAGCGTGCCGTCGCGGAGTCGGGCCTGTTCGTTCCGGCACTGCAATCAGCCCGGCGTTCCCCCGAATTCGTCCGGTCGCACACCAGGATCCGCAACCTCGAGGTGCTGATCGACGGGCCCGACAACTCCAATCACCTTCCGGTGAGCCCGCATTGGCCACAGGTCGACGCCGCCTTCACCCGCTTCTCCGATCGGGTGCTGCGCGGCGCCGCCCCCGCGTCCTGGTTCAAGGACGGCCCGGCCGCGGAACTCAACCGGTTGCTCCAGGGGTCGGTGTGACTGCCGTCGGCCAGCGCGGCGCCGGTAGGCGTCCGTCCGGCCTGACCCGTCGCAAAGCGGCTGCGGGCCGTACTTTCATCGCGCCGAATCTGCTTGCGGTGCTGGTGTTCCTGGTGTTCCCGCTCGGATTGTCGCTGTATCTGAGCTTCCACCACTGGAATATGTTCAGCGCCCCGGAGTTCGTCGGCGCGGCGAACTATCGCCGGCTGTTCGCCGAGGACCCGCTGTTCTACATCGCGCTGCGCAATACCGTTCTGTTCACCGTCGTCACCCTGATCCCCACCGTCGTGATCAGCCTCGCCGTCGCCGCCGCGCTCAACGAAAAGGTCAGGGGCATAGCACTTTTCCGCAGTGTGATGTTCATGCCGCTGGTCGCGTCCACCGCGGCGATCACCGTCGTCTGGAAGTTCATGTTCGCCACCGAAGGCGGGCTGTTCAACGCGATGCTGGGGTGGTTCGGCATCGATCCGGTGCAGTGGCTGGCCGACCCGAACTGGGCGCTGGTGTCGCTGTGCCTGGTCAGCATCTGGAAGAGCGTGCCGTTCGCCGCGGCCGTGCTGCTCGCGGCGATGCAGGGCGTGCCGACGGAGCTGTACGAGGCCGGGCGTATCGACGGCGCGGGCGGGTGGCAGCGGTTCCGGTCGATCACGCTGCCGCTGATCCGCCCCGCGCTGGGCTTCGTCTTCGTCATCACCATCATCAACACGGTGCAGGCCTTCGATCAGGCCTATGTGCTGACCGGCAGCGCGGGCGGTCCGGAAACCGGGACCTATCTGTTCGGCATCATGCTGTTCCAGAACGCGTTCGTCTTCAACGATCTCGGCTACGCGTGCGCGCTGGCCTGGGTCATCTTCGCGATCCTGCTCGCGCTCACCTACTTCCAGCTGCGACTTTCGCGCACCGGCGCCGAGGAGACCTGACGTGGCCGTCACCGCGAGATATCAGCGTGTCATCGCCCGGCGCACCGTGCGCGGCGTGCTGGTCTACCTCGCGCTGGTGGTGATGGCGTGGTGCGCGCTGCTGCCGATCCTGTGGGCGCTCGCGGGCTCGCTGAAGCCGCCGGGCCGGATCACGGGGACCGACCTCGTCCCGGACGATCCGCAGTGGTCGAACTACCGGCTCGTCTTCGAGTTCGTGCCGTTCGAGCGCATGTTCCTCAACACGGTCCTCTACGCGGGACTGGTCACCGCCGGGCAGGTGTTCTTCTGCTCGCTGGCCGGGTACGCCTTCGCCCGCTTGCCGTTCAAGGGGCGCGACGTGATTTTCCTGGCTTACCTGGGCACGCTCATGGTGCCGTTGACGGTCACCGTGATTCCCCAGTTCATTCTCATGCGCACGTTCGGCTGGGTGGACAGCCCGCTCGCGATGATCGTGCCCGGCCTGTTCGGCAGCGCCTTCGGCACCTATCTGATGCGGCAGTTCTTCCTCACGCTGCCCGCCGAACTCGAGGAAGCCGCCATCCTCGACGGCTGTTCGCTCTGGCAGACCTATTGGCGAGTGTTGTTGCCGCACACCACGCCCGCGGTGCTGGTGCTTGCCGTGCTCACCTGGGTCACGGTGTGGAACGACTTCCTCTGGCCACTGATCATGATCCAGCGCGACAGCATCTCCACGCTCAACCTGGGCCTGGTCTGGATGCAGGGCCAGTACACCGCCAACTGGCCGGTGTTCATGGCTGCGTCGATGATGATGCTGGCGCCGATGCTCGTCGTCTACGCGCTCACTCAGCGTGCTTTCGTGCACGGTATCGCGACCGCGGGACTCGCCGGACGCTGAAACCGTTGCACTGCAACAGATCAGGCGGCTAAACCGGACCACTGGGTGACGGTGTAGGGCCGCTCGCCCAGTCGTCCGTTCCACGAGCTGATGAGCAAGGTCAGATTCGCGGGGCTCGCACTGCCGGGATGCAGGTAGCCGCCGTACGGGAACGGCTGGGTCCGCCGGAACCAGTGCGTGGGCGGCCACATCGTGCTCCCGACGACCTGCGTTTTCGGCGCGGTCCAGATGCGGTCGGGGCGCGGGGCGGTGCGGGTGCGGATGCTGAAGTCCGTCACGTCGAAATAGCTCATGACGTACAGCTCGCCGATGCGTTTCACCGAGAACTCGGCGATGCCGTTCTCCCACCCGAACAGCGACGAGGGCGCGGCCTGCGCGGCGGGCACCCACTGCCACGTCTCGTCCAGGTAGACCCAGTGCTCGCGCGTGTCGAGATCGCCGTGGAAGAAATCGGCGGGCCGGTAACGGAACAGCTGGATCTGGCCCCGGTCGCCGGTATAGAAATGGCTGCCGTTCCAGGCTTTGCTGAAGACGTACAGCAGCCCGTCCGGGTCGACGCCGGCGAACGACCACATCATGTCCAGGCTGCCGGGGTTGCCCTGCCCGTCGCCGGGCCAATGGCGGTCGAAATCCCGCCAGGTCGCGCCGTTGTCGTCGGAATAGGCGATGCCGGCCATGAGCGAACCGTCCACCGCGCTGCCGGGCCCGACCCAGCGGTGCACCGAGGTGTATTGGATGAAGATCCGGTTCCGCCCGTCGACGGTGAGGGTGATCGCGTCGTTCGGGATCCGGCTGACCTCGAAGCCGAAACCGTTGTCCGCGTTGTGCTGATAGTCGAACAGTTGCGCGCACGTAGGCATCGGCTCGGACGCGGTGAACGTGATCGGCGTATGCCCGCTCGCGTCGAAAGTGGCCTGGTACAACACGACTGGGCTACCGATGAATTCGCCGGTCGCCTCCTGCCCGCGGAAGGAGTCGCCGAAGACGTAGCCCCAGGTGCCGTCGTATCGTCGATACGGGATGCCCAGATCGCTCGACCCGAGCCCGAATCGGCTGGCCGAGTCGCCCGCGTTGTCACACAGGAAGGTCCCTTGCTGCGGTGTCGTGCGGTTCTTCGGCATGATCCCACCCTCCTCAGCGTCCCTACCGAACATCATGCGGCGCATATCCGTCCGACACGCCGAATTGGCGGAGTCGCCCGCATCGCCGGTGCCGAAGACCTACCGGCTGACGGGTTCCGACTTGCCCGCCCGCCGCAGCAGATAGGGAATGACCAGGTTGTGGCCGGGTTGCATGAGCGCCCACACGAACCGCGCCACTCGGCGGTCATAACGGACCAGCGTGGTCCAGGTTACCGCCGATCCGGTGGTCACCACGATGTTCTGCGCGGCCAGTATCCGTGACTGTGCTTCGAGCACAACGTGGTTCGGACCCCGGTCCGCGATATGCCAGCCGAGCACGTGTTCGGCCGACCGAGGTCCCAATCGCAGCCCCAGCACGACCCGCCACCCGGCCCGCAGCAGAGCGCGCATGAGCGCGGGTGCGTGCTCGAACACCAGCCGGGACCACAGCTCCGGCGTATCGCGCGACCCGGCGGTACGCAACTCGAAGGCCGACACGTGGTCGGCCGCGGCCATGTCCTCGCTGATCGGCAGCTGCGGCGGGGCCGCAACTCGCTGAACCCGCTGCGCGGTCGTCTTCATCCTCCACCCATCCCTGCGCGAGACGACTTACTACGACCTATCGTAGTAAGTCTGCCCGCTAGGACGGGTGCCTGTCCGGGGAACTGCAGAATCGATCGCCGCCGCGCCACGTCTCATCGACGGCGTGTGTAACTCGATTCGCGGTGGAAAAGGGAACGGCGCAAGAATACCCATTGAATCGCGATTTCGCCATCGATTGTCGGTTCCAGGTGCTGTCGACTTCGCCTTCGCCGGTATCGTGCGGTGATGTGACATCGCTATTGCGTTTCGCTGAAACACCCTGTCTCCGCTGCCATTTCGACTGCCGGAACCTGTGATAGCGCGTTGCCTCGGCCGACGAAGTGTGATGCAATCTCTGGTGGCGAGAAGGGGGTGACGAGCGAGTTGACAAAGAATGATCTGGCTGCACTGTTATTCGCCTCGATATCGAGCGCGTTGGCCGATCTGACATTGTCGTAATTGTTTCCGTGTCGCGGCCGGGGGAGAGGTCATCGGTCGCAACGGTGCTGAATGCTGAACTGGGGTTTGTGCCATGGCGATTATCGCTGGACTCGGTCGCGTTCGGCGACCGCGCCCTTATTCACGGCGCAGAGTCTCTATTCGATGCGGCGATACAGTAAAGGAAGGTTTCCCATGCATGTCGGGTTGCCCATGGTAGCGAACAACCTCGTCGAAAGCTCGGCCGGTGAACAACAATTGTGTTCCGCGATCGTCGAGTTTCCCCTTTCGGAACTGCTGCCGCCGGAATCGTCGCCCAGAACGGCCGGCGAAAATGCGGCGCACATACGGATGCTCGCCGAATCGTCGACCGCTTTTCCGCCGATCGTCGTGCATCGGCGCACGACGCAGGTGATCGATGGCGTGCACCGGTTGCGCGCCGCTCAGTTGCGTGGCGACAGCACGATCTCGGCCGTGCTGTTCGACGGCAGCATCACCGAGGCGTTCGTACTCGCGGTGAAACTCAATGCGGCACATGGTCTGCCGCTGTCGCTGTCCGATCGCAAAGCCGCCGCGCTGCGCATCCTGATGGCGTATCCGCAATGGTCGGACCGCGCGATCGCCGCCGTCGCCGGGATCTCGCCCAAGACGGTCGGGGTGATCCGTAGCCGGTCGGCTGAGGAGATTCCTCAGCCGACCGGTCGGATCGCGCGCAACGGCGTGCTGCACCGGACCGATATCTCGGCAGGCAGACGACGTGCCGCGGAGTTGTTCACCGCCGACCCGAATCGGTCGGCGCGTGCGGTGGCGGTGGCGGCCGGGATTTCGCTCACCACGGCCAAGGAGGTCCGCAAAGAACTGCGCGGCGGTTCGGATCCGCGGCCGGCCCGCTGGGCAGGCGCGGATCCCGCGGCGGGCCGAGCCTCCGGCGATGAGCCGGAGGCCAGGGCAGACGCGGATTTCGGTGCGCGGTGGGCGCTCACCGCGGCGGTGCTGCAGCAGTTGCGCCGGGATCCGTCGCTCCGTTTCACTGATGCCGGGCGCAAACTGCTGCGCTGTTTGGAGACCCCTTTCGACAACGGCGACGATTGGGGCTCCGTCGTGCACAACATTCCGAGCCACTGTGCACCGAATATCGCGAAACTCGCCCGGCAGCGCTCACAGGATTGGCAACAACTCGCACTGCTGCTCGATCAACGCTCGGAAACCGGGTAATCGGCGCGACCGGTATCGAATATTGACACCTTGCGGACCGTGAAAGTAACGTCGGCGACGTGCACAGCAGGATTTTCCGCAGCTGAATCCTGATTTCTGCAAACCTTTCCGTGATATCTCCACCGGTATTTGTCACGCCGGTAGAAGGGGGCTTATCGATGATTACCCTGGACCAGGTCGAGGCCAAGATCAGGCATAAGCTCAAGGGCAATTATCCGGCCGATCTCGTGCTCTCCGGCGACACCGCATTGGAGGATATCGGGCTGTCGAGTCTGCAGACCGCCGAGATCGTCTTCGAGCTGGAGGAGGACAACGAGATCGAATTCGATCCCGCGAAGGCGGCCGATATCCAGACGCTGGGCCACCTCGTCGCATTGGCGAACGAGATCCTCGCCGAGAAATACCCGTCCGGCGAGGAAATTCCACGATGAACGGCCGCGAGCACTACATATATATCCTCGCGGCGTCCATCCTGCCTTTCGTCGGCGTCATCGCGGCCATGGTGCTGCTGTGGAACTCCCTGGTCGGCCCCGCGGACCTCGCCGTTTTCGTCATCATGAGCGTGATCGGCGGACTGGGGGTTTCCATCGGCTATCACCGACTGCTCGCGCACCGGTCGTTCAAGACCACCCGGCCGATCAAACTCTTCTTCGTGACCGCGGGGGCAATGGCAGGTCAGGGGCCGCCGCTCATCTGGGTCGCGCACCATCGCCGCCACCACCGGGTGGCGGACAAGCCCGGTGACCCGCACTCGCCCTACTTCGAAGACCGAGTGGACTTCCGCGGCGTCGTGAAAGGTCTGTGGCACTCGCACCTGGGCTGGCTCTTCGACAAGAATCTGTCCTCCGATCCGGTGCGCTACTGCCCGGATCTCTGCCGGGACGCCGACATCCGATTCCTGTCGATCAGATTCGTGCCGGTCGTGCTCGCGGGCCTGCTGCTGCCGGGTCTGCTCGGGCTGGCTTTCACCGGCACCTTGGCCGGTTTTCTGACCGGCATCCTGTGGGGCGGGCTGGTGCGGATGTTCATCGGTAACCACGTGACCTACGCGGTGAATTCGATCGGACACTACTTCGGCCGACGCCGCTTCGACACCGCCGACGAATCCCGCAACGTGTTCTGGCTGTCGATCCCGTCCTTCGGGGAATCCTGGCACAACAACCACCACGCGTTCCCACGGTCGGCGCGGCACGGATTCCGTTGGTGGGAGCTGGATCTCAGTGCCCTCACCATCTACACGCTGGAGAAGCTGCATCTGGCCTGGGACATCATCCGCATCGACCCGGCCAGACAGCGGCAACGGGCCGCCGGGCTGAGCCGGGTCGGCAGCGGCCGCACCGCACCGCACGAGCCCGCCCGCCCGCTGGCCGAGCGCGGGCAGGCGAGCGCCAAGGACCTGGGTCCCGTCGACGTTGCGGATGTGGAATGACTCTGTGGCAGCGGCTTTTCGAGGATTCGCGATCGTTCGAATCCAGCGCCGCCTTCTGGGTCGATGGCGAATATGTCGCGACGAGTTGGGCGGAACTGGTTGCCGGGGCGCAGGATACGACCCGCGCGTTGCGTAGGCACGGGGTCGGGCCGGGCACCCGGGTCGCGATCGTGCTCACGAACGGCCCGCACGCGGCCCGCGCGCTGGTGGCGAGCTGGATGTGCGGCGCGGTGGTGGCTTCGCTGCCCGTGCGGGTGGCGGGTACCGACGCCGCCGGTTACGCGGACCAATTGCGCGTCATTCTCGATCAACTGGAACCCGTTGTGCTGCTGGCGGATGCCGCCTTACTGGCGAGCTTGCCGGGCCCGCGCGACGGCGGGGTGCCCGGTATCGCGTTCGAATCTCTCGACCGCGGACGGGACAGTGTCGCGCCGGCGCCGCCCGATGCGGACGAGGTGGCGTTCATCCAGTACTCCTCGGGCAGCACCGGGTCGCCCAAGGGCTGCATGCTGACACCGCGGGCGATCGCGGCACAGCTGGACCTGCTGGCGAACCTGACCGAGGCCGCGCCGGGCGAGGTCGGGGTCTGCTGGTTGCCGTGGTCGCACGACATGGGGTTGTTCGGCGGCTTGCTCAGCGGCTGGTGGAACGACGTCACCACGTATTACTCGACGCCGCAGCGGTTTTTGATGTCGCCGAAGACCTGGTTCGAAGACATCGCGCGCTACGGGGCGCACTACACGGCGGGCAGCCCGACCGCTTTGCAGGTGGCGGCCCGGGTCACCAGGCTGCGCGCGAAACACCTTCCCGGTTCGTTGGCCCAGCTGAAGGCGGCCATCATCGGGGCAGAGCGGGTCTATTGGGAGGTGCTCGAGAACGCGGTCGCCGACCTGGGCCGATTCGGGTTGCGCCGGCAGGCGCTGATGCCCGCGTACGGCCTCGCCGAGGGCACACTCGCGGTGACCGCGACGCCGCTGACCGAGGAGCCGCGTTTCCTCGCGATGGACGCGATGGCGCTCGCGGCGGGCCGATTGCGCCGCGTCGATCCGGCCGATCCCGGTGCGACGAAGGTGGTCAGCGCGGGTCCGGTCTGCCGGGGCGCGGAGCTGGTCGAACCCCTCCCGGATCAGGAACGGCTCGCGCCGATCCGATTCCGTTCGGTGTCGTTGGCCAGCGGCTACTACGGCGATCCGGTGCGCACGGGTCAGCACTTCGACGACGGGGTGCTCGATCCGGGCGACCTCGGCTTCGTCGTGGACGGTCACCTGTACCCGGTCGGACGAAGCGACGACATGATCTCGGTGGGCGGCCGCAATGTGTATCTGCGCGAGGTCGAGAAGGCCATCGAGGTGTCCGGCGGTCTGCGGTGGGGGTGTTCCACGCTGGTCGACGCCGATCGTGTCGGTCGACCCTGGCTGACGCTGCTGGTCGAATCGGGCGGTGCCCGCACCGACTACGGCGAGGTGGCTCGCGGGGCCGCGGCCGCCGCGATGGCAACGGGTGCACTGGAACTCGACGAATGTGTGTTCCTGCGCCGCAACGCGTTGCCGAGGACCCCCAGCGGCAAGATCCAGCGGCATCGCTGCCGAGAGCGCCTCGCCGCGGGTGGCTTCGCGCGGGTGGCGACCGTGCAACTCGCGGAACAGACGGAGCCGGCGTGAACGAAACCATCCCCTTCAGAAAGCGACGCATCCTGGTCACCGGTCCGTCCGGTGTGATCGGCCGGGCCTTGGTCGAGGCGCTGTCGCGGCACCACGTCACCGGCTTGGTGCACGCTGACACCGAACTGCCGGACGTCACCGAGGTCGTCCACGGCGACCTGTCCAAGCCACTGCTCGGCTTGACCGCGTCGCGGTGGCACGAACTGGCCGAGCGGGTCGATGTCGTGGTGCACTCGGGCGCGCTGACGACGTGGGGCAAGAGCCGCAGCCGCTACCAGGAGATCAACATCGACGGCACCGAACGGGTGCTGGCGTTCGCGCGCCGGGCCGGGGCGCCGGTGCACTATCTGAGCACCTGTTTCGTGCACGGGATCGAACGCACCGGCCTGGCGGATGTCGCGCAGGACAACGTTGTCCGGCCCTATGTCTGGTCGAAACTCGAGGCGGAGCGGCTGATCGCCGCGAGCGGTGTCCCGTACGCCGTCTACCGGCCGACCAACCTGGTCGGCGATTCCCGGACCGGGGCGAGCAGCCGGCGTCAGATCGTGCAGGTGATGTCGGAGTTCATCTGCCGCGGGAAAGCGCCGTACCTGCCCGCCCACCCGGGTAACCTGCTCGACTTCGTGCCGCTCGATGTCACCGTCGACGCGGTGGTGCGCACCCTGGAGGCCGATGATCTGCGCGGGCAGATCGAATGGCTCACCTACGGCGCCGACGCGATGACGGTTGCGCAGGCCAGAGACATTCTGACCGAGCACGCCGCCTCGCTCGGCCGACCGCTCGGCGAACTGCGCATCGTCGACCCCCGTCGGCGGCTGCCGGTTCCCCTGTCGGAACTGCCGCCGTTGACGAGGTCGTTTCTGAAGGTGCTGATCGATGTCAGCGAGATGACCCATGCGGCGGGCGGGGTGCTGCCCAGCTCGAAAACCGAACTGCGCGAACGGCTCGGCGTGGACTTTCCGTCCGACCGTGATGCCTACCGCAGCAGCCTGAAGTTCTGGGCGAACGAGACCGCCGTGGCGCGGACGGCAGAGAGGTGAGCCGCTATGACGAGGACCAGTGACTGGGACCAGCCCGACCTGTCGGGCCGGATCGCGCTGGTGACCGGCGCCAGCCGCGGCGTCGGTCTCGGCGTCGCGCTGGCGCTCGGCGATTGCGGGGCAACGGTTTACGTCACCGGCCGCAGCACTCGGCGCGGTGGCACCACCGAGGGCGTGCCCGGCACGGTCGAGGACACCGCGGAGCAGGTGACGGCGCGGGGCGGGCAGGGGATCCCGGTGGCGTGCGACCACACCGACGACTCGGACAACGCCGCGCTGATCGCGCGCATCGCCGAATCCGATGGCCGCTTGGATCTTTTGGTGAACAACGCCTGGGCGGGCTACGAAAGGTTCAGCGAGGAAGCGCCTTTCCATGCGCCGTTCTGGCAGCAGCCGATGTGGCGCTACGACCTGTTCGCCGGTTCGTTGCGCGCCCAGTACGCGGTCAGCGCTCTGGCGGCGCCGTTGCTGACGCGGGCTCCGGCGGGACTCATCGTGAATGTCTCGTTCACCGACGGCGCGGTCTACCTCGGCCAGGTGCCCTACGACATCAGCAAGTACGCCTCGGACCGCATGGTGGTCGGCATGGCCTACGACTTGCGCAAGACGTCCGTGGTGCCGGTTGCCTTGCATCCGGGTTTCGTGCGTACCGAACGGGTCTCGGGCGCATGGGCTCTCGTCGGCGCGGGTCCGGCCGAGGTCGCGCATTCGCCGGAATACGTCGGCCGCGCCGTGGCCGAGCTCAGCGCCGACGCCGAGTTGGCGAACTATGCCGGCGCCCGCGTCGCCGTCGGCGAGCTGGCGGCCAAGTACGGATTCCGCGACGTCGACGGTCGCCGGCCGCCGCCGTTCCGGCTCGAGGGAACCATCACGCTGGCGGCCCGCATGGAACGCCTCGGCCGGATCGCTCGCACCGTGCCGACGAATCACCGGGAGGGATGAAATGGCCACGGACACCGACTATCTCGGCGCGTCACCGACCGCGATCCAGCATCACTACGACGCGGGCAACGACTTCTACCGGCTGTGGCTCGACCCGAGCATGACCTATTCGTGTGCCCTCTGGGCCGAGGGGGACGACACGCTCGAACGCGCTCAGCAACGCAAGCACGACTATCTCGCCACCCGGACCCGCGCCGCCGGCACCGGACGCGTCCTCGACGTCGGGTTCGGCTGGGGTGCCATGGTGCGGCGGCTGCTCGACACCCACGGGGTCGGGCACGTCACCGGTCTGACCTTGAGCGCGGCCCAGTTGGCCGCCACGACGGCGTGGGCGGACGAGAGGTGTGATCTCCGGCTGGAGAATTGGACCGACCACCGGCCTGCGCAGCCCTACGACGCCATCGTCTCCATCGGCGCGATGGAGCATTTCGCGAATCTGGGCATGAGCCGGGAGCGCAAGATCGCGGCCTACCGGCAGTTCTTCACCAGCTGCCGTGAATGGCTGGTGCCGGGCGGCAGGCTCGGGTTGCAAACCATTGTGCGCGGCCATGATTCGGCTGCCGACTGGGCGATCCAGCGGGAGATGATCAGGGTCAACCGCTGGATCTTCCCGGAATCGGAGGTGCCCTGGCTCGCGGAGGTGTGCGCAGCGAGCGAGGGTTTGCTGGAGGTGGTCTCGGTGCGCAATGACGCCGCCGACTACGCCCGTACCTGCCAGGTCTGGCTGGACCGGCTACTGGCCGACCGTGCCCGGGCCGTCGAATTGGTCGGCCCGGCGACCACCGAACGATACGAACGCTATCTGCGGGTATCCATCGAGGTCTTCCGGCGCAAGCATGCCGGACTGGCCCGAATCGTCTTCGAACGCTGGTAGCTCGAGAAGGATTGCGACACATGCCTACTGGAATTGTTGATTTCGGCAGCTACCTGCCCGGGCCGCCGGTTCCCGCGACGTTCTTCTTCACCGAGGAGGAGCTGGCCGCACCGCTGGCGAACAACCCCATGTTCAAGGCGCCGGCCACCCGGCACCACGTCGGCGACGAGCGTGCCGCGGAGATGATCGTCGCCGCGGCACGGCCGATGTTCGAGCGCCTCGGGCTCGAACCGTCCGGCAATATCGATATTCTCCTCACGAATGTGATGCTGCCGGACCATCCGATCACCGGATCCGGCGCGGAAGCGGCCGCACTGCTCGGGTGCACACCGCGCTGGGTCATCGATCTGCACAACGGCGGCTGTGCGTCGTTCGGCTACATGATGCGGCTCGCGGACGCGATGATCACGAGCGGCGTGGCCCGCACCGCCCTGCTGTGCAACGTGCAGAACGGTGCGGGACAGTTCTTTTCGCAGCCGGGCGTGCGCAAGAGCCCGTTCGCGGCGGTGGCAGGCGACGGCTGCGGGGTCACCTATGTCAGCGCGCACGGCGCCGCGCCGCTGTTGGGCACCAGCGTGATCCATTCGCCCGAGTACGCCACCGACCTCGGCCTGTCGGGCGGGCGGAAGTATTGGGAGCCGGGTACCGAGGAGCTGATGGTGAGCTTCCCGCACGAGAAGCTCGGCGACATCATCCAGCGCGGCAACACGTTGGTGCCGGAAGCCGTCACCGATGTCTGTAAGCAGCTGGGTGTCTCGACCGAGGACATCGACGTGCTGGTGACCAACCAACCGAACAAACTCTTTTTGCAGACCTGGCGGCAAGCGCTCGGCGTGCCTGCGGAGCGCCACTTCGACTCCTATGACGAATTCGGGAACCTGTACACCGCCGGTGTGCCGGTGACGTTCGAACGTGCCCTGCGGGCCGGCGCGGTCGCCGACGGCGATCTCGTCGTCTTCGCCGGTTTCGCGCACGCCGGGGACATGGCGTCCGCGGTGGCGGCCCGATGGCACGGATGACCCCGAAACCGCCTGCCGTGCAGGACACGTCTTGCCCCGACCGCGAGAGGTTCCGATGACCGACATCGCCCCGGCCCCGGCCGCACTATCCGGCTCGGCCCCGGTGAAACACGAAATATATTGGCGTGAAACAGAACCGGTTGTTCCAGGTCCGCCGCTGCGGGGCGACGTCTCCTGCGATGTGTGCATCATCGGCGGCGGATACACCGGATTGTGGACCGCGCACTTTCTCAAACAAGCCGATCCCGGCATCTCCATCCACATCCTCGAAGCCGACTACGCGGGCGCGGGCGCGTCGGGACACAACGATGGCTTCGTCACGCCGACCATCGGGCACAGCCTCGGCGCGCTGATCCATCGGTTCGGCGCGGAACGCTCGAAACTGGCCTATGCCGCGGTGGGTAAATCGATGCTCGAGCTGGGCCGCTTCTGCACCCGATACGGGGTGGACGCCGAACTGGAGCCCGCGGGTTACTACCAGGTCGCGGCCGACGACGACCAGATCCGCCTGCTGGAACGCGATATCGAACTGGCCGCGCTGCTCGGCGCGAAATCCGGGCTCGACCTGCTCGACCGCGATGCGGCGCGCGCGAAGATCGATTCCCCGGCCATCCGGGCCGCCTTCAAAGTCGGTGGGGCGCTGATCAATCCGCACCGGCTCGCGCGTGGCCTGTGCCGAGTCGTCACCGCGGCCGGGGTCCAGGTGCACGAACGGACCCGGGCACTGCGGGTGGCGGCCACGCCGGGGGGATTTCACGTGACCACCGCGCAGGGGCGGGTGGCGGCGAGCCGGGTGTTGTACGCCACCAACGCCTATCAGCATCAGTTCGCCGAGTTCCGGCGCAGAGTGGTGCCGGTGTGGAGCTATGCGGCGGTGACGCAGCCGCTGACCGACGCACAGTTGCGGCAGGTGCGCTGGCCGGACCGCGAAGGGTTCGTCGAGGCGGGCAATTTCATCGTGTTCGGCAGGCTCACGGCGCAGAACCGGTTGCTGTTCGGTGGGGGCCGCGCCGACTACCATTTCCGGCGCGATATGGACGAAGCTCGCCACATCGACAGCCCGCGGGCGACCGCGGCGCTGCGGGCGGTGCTCGCACGGTATTTCCCGATGTGGCGCGACATTCCGTTCAGTCACACCTACGGCGGCTGCGTGGCGATCACCCGGGAGGTCGTACCGCACGTCGGCGCTTTCGGCGACGGCCGGTTCTACGCGCACGGCTACTGTGGCAACGGCATCGCGCTCACCCACACCGCGGGCAAAGCGTTGCGCGACCTCATCCTCGACCGTGACACCTCGTACAGCAATCTGCTTTTCGTACGCGGCAAAGAGAAGTTGTTTCCGCCGGAACCGCTGTCGTTCCTCGGCGCCAAGGCCGTGTCCGCGGTGCTCGCCGCACAGGACCGCCATCCGAAGCTCATTCGTGGCCAGTTCGTCTGAATCCGGGCAACCAGACGTCACCGAAAGAAGATCCGCATGACCGACACGACGGACGACTCGGGTTCGGCTTTCGCGCACCGTGTTTCGCGCTCCGAGCCCGATCAGCGATACGGGCTCTGCCTCGATCTGGTGCTCACCGAGACCGCGGCACTGCTCGGCTGCGCGCCGAACGAGGTGGTGCCGGACCGGGCCTACCTGGACTACGGATACAACTCGCTGGCCGGTCTGGCCTTGACCGAACAGCTGTCCAGAGCGGTTGGCCTGGAGCTGCCGCTCACGATGCTGTTCGACCGGCCGAATCCTGCGGCGGTGGCCGAATACCTGCTCGACCGGATAGCGCCGAGCGTGGCAGGACTCTCTGAAGCGGTTGTGGCAGAACGGCTTCCGGAACAAACGGGCAACTCTGACGAGGATATCGCGGTGGTCGGCATGGCCTGCCGCTATCCGGGTGGAGTGTCCTCGCCGGAGCAGTTGTGGGCGCTCGTCGCCGAGGGGCGCGATGCCATCGGCGATTTCCCGGACGACCGCGGCTGGGATCTGTCGCGGCTGTACCACCCGGATCCGGCCAATCTCGGCACCAGCTACACCAGACACGGCGGGTTCCTCTCCGGAGCAGCGGAATTCGATCCGCAATTCTTCGGGATCAGCCCGCACGACGCGGTGGCGATGGATCCGCAGCACCGGCTGCCGCTCGAGGGCGCCTGGGAACTCTTCGAGCATGCGGGCATCGATCCGACGAGCCTGCGCGGTAGCGCGACGGGCGTGTTCCTCGGGGTCTGCAGCGGCGACTACTGCTATTTGACTCGGGAACCGGCGGCCGGCCTCGAAGGCAGATGGGGCCTCGGGATGATGGACAGCCTCGCGTCGGGCCGGGTGGCCTATGCGTTCGGGTTCCTCGGGCCTGCCCTGAGCATCGATACCGCCTGCTCGTCCTCGCTGGTGGCGGTGCATCTGGCCGCGCAGTCGCTGCGTCGTGGCGAGAGCACCCTCGCCGTCGTCGGCGGGGTCACGGTGATGTCCACTCCCGCAGTGCATGTGGAGTTCAGCAGGCAGCGCGCGCTCGCGCCGGACGGCCGGTGCAAATCCTTCGCCGAGGGGGCAGACGGCACCGGATTCTCCGAGGGCATGGGTCTGGTGCTGTTGGAACGGCTCGGCGACGCACGACGCAACGGCCATCACGTGCATGCGATCCTGCGCGGCTCGGCGGTGAATTCCGACGGCGCGAGCAACGGCCTGACCGCGCCCAACGGCCCGTCGCAAGAACGAGTGATCCGTGCCGCGCTGGCCGACGGCGGACTCGCTCCCGCCGACGTCGACGCCGTCGAAGGGCACGGCACCGGCACCGTCCTCGGCGACCCGATCGAGGTGAACGCATTGCTCGCCACCTACGGTCGATCGCGATCGACGGACCGCCCGCTGTGGCTCGGCTCCCTCAAGTCCAATATCGGTCACACCTCGGCCGCCGCGGGCGTCGGCGGGCTGATCAAGACCGTCATGGCGTTGCGGCACAACACACTTCCGCGCACTCTGCACGTCGATGCGCCCTCTGGGAAAGTGGACTGGGCAAGCGGCGCGGTCTCGCTGCTGACCGACGCCGTGCCGTGGCCATCGGACCAGTCCGGCAGGCGTCGCCGCGCCGCGGTGTCGGCCTTCGGCATCAGCGGCACGAACGCGCATGTCATCGTCGAAGAGCCACCGGCGCAATCGGTTTCCGTCCCGCCGCAACCCGTGTCCGAGACGCCTGCGGTGTGGGTACTCTCCGCGCGCACCCCACGGGCGCTCGCGCTGCAGGCTGATCGGCTGGGTGCCTGGCTCGACGCGCATCCGGGTCAGGACCCTGCCGAACTCGCGAGCGCGCTCGCCGAGACCCGAGCACATCTGGAGCACCGCGCGGCCCTCATCGGGACCGATAGCGCCGAATTGCGCAGCGCCCTGGGCTCCTTGGCCACCGGGGCGGCGAGCGGTGCGGTGCTCACGGGACGTATCCGGCTCGATCGCAGATCCACCCTGGCGGTGATGTTTCCCGGGCAGGGCGCCCAGTACCTCGGCATGGGCACCGAATTGGCTGCGCTGTACCCGGTTTTCGCGACGGCGTATCGCGACGTGCACGCCGAACTCGATCGGCACCTGGATCGGCCGCTCGACCGGATCATCGCGGGCACGGATGAACCGGGCCTGCTCGACCAGACCGGTTACACCCAGGCGGCGCTGTTCGCTGTCGAGGTCGCCCTGTACCGGCTCCTCGAATCCTTCGGCGTGCGACCGGCTTACCTGATCGGGCATTCCGTCGGTGAGTTCGCGGCCGCACACGTGAGCGGCGTGCTGGACCTGCCGGACGCCTGCCTGCTGGTGGCATCGCGCGCCCGGCTCATGCAGGCGCTGCCCGCGGGCGGGGCGATGATCGCCGTGGAGGCCACGGAGGCCGAGATCCGCGCCGATCTGCGCACTTCGGGGACCGACGTGGCCGTCGCGGCGGTGAACGGGCCTGCGGCGGTGGTGCTTTCCGGCCCGCACGAAGAGACCGCCGCGATCGCCGAGCGGTGGTCGGCGGCCGGGCGGCGGATCAAACGCCTCACCGTCAGTCACGCCTTCCACTCGCCGCTCATGGCCCCGATGCTGGCCGAGTTCGCCGACATCGCCGAGCGGATCACCGTCGGCAGGCCACGGATACCTGTCGTCTCGAACCTGACCGGCGCGCCCGCCGACGATTTCGGCACCGCCGAGTACTGGGTGCGGCATGTCCGGGATACCGTGCGATTCGGTGCCGGGCTCGCCTGGCTCACCGCCGCGGGGGTCGACACCTTCCTGGAAGCCGGTCCCGGCGGCCAGCTCTCGGTGCTCGCCAAAGGACATCTCGCCCACTCCGAGCAGGACGCGGTGGTGGTCCCGACGATGCGACCGCGCCGGTCCGAGGGCCGCACCCTGCTCACGGCGTTGGCCACGGCCTACGTCGGCGGCGCGCCGGTGACCTGGTCCGCAGGCCCACCGGCGAGCGCACGGCGGCTCGAACTGCCCACCTATCCGTTCGAACGGCAGCGTTACTGGGTCGAGCGGGCACCGGCGGCGCCGGTGGGCGATGACTGCGGCCTCGTCCCCGATCGGCATCCGCTGTTCGCCGCGACGCTGGAGCTGGCCGAGGGGAGCGGCTCGCTGTTCGTCGGCAGCTGGTCGGCGAGCACCCAGCCCTGGCTGCGTGATCACACGGTCTTCGGCGCCATCGTGGTCGCCGGCGCCGCGATCGTCGAGATCGCGACGCATCTCGGTCGCCGTTCGGGCACACCGGCGCTGACCGAGCTGACCTTGTACGCGCCGCTCGTGGTGCCGCCTGATCGGGCGGTAGCGGTGCAAGCCCGGCTCGAGCCGCTCGGTGCCGGCAGACAGTCGTTCACGCTGCATGCCGACCTGGGTGCGGGATGGACCCGGCATGCCACGGCCACCCTGAGTGCCGATGGCACTGTCGCGCAACCACTGTCGGCCGCGCCACCGCCGGGTGCCGTCGCACTGGACATCGATGGGCTGTATCCGGAACTCGCCCGGCATGGCCTCGGATACGGGCCGGAATTCCAGCGCCTGCGCGCGGCATGGCGGCACGGGGACAGCCTCTACGCCAGGATCGACCCCGCGCCTACCGGAGTGGACGCCGGCGAATTCCTCGTGCACCCGGGAACTCTCGACGCCGCTTTGCACGCCGCGTTACTGGAACGTCCTGACGAGGACGGCACGGTGTGGCTGCCGTTCCTCTGGTCGGGGGTCACGATCCACCCGACGCAGCGATCCGGGTCCGGATTGCTGGTCCGGTTGACCGCGGCGGGGCCGGATTCGGTGCGGATGACCGCGGTCGACGAGTCCGGTGCCGTGGTCATCTCAGTGGACTCTGTTCTCGCACGCAAGGTTTCGCTGTCGCAGCTCGACGCGGCGCGGACCGCTGCGGCGGATTCGTTGTTCCGTTGTGAATGGCACGGCATCGACCTGACCGCGCAGGCGTCGGATCCGGTGGCGGTCGCGGCGGTGGGCACGGCGCAGGTCGCCGGTGCGCGTCGGTACGCCGACCTGCCCGCGCTGATCTCGGATATCGAGTCCGGCGCCGCCGTGCCGGACCTGGTCGTCGTCGACCCCACCGAGCACGTCTCGGCATCGATCGCCGACACGGACGACGTGCCGGCCGCGACCGCGACGATCGCTGCTCGAGCATTGCGCCTGGCACAAGAGTGGTTGTCGGAGAGTCGATGTGCCGGAAGCCGATTGATGTTCTGCACCCGTGACGCGGTATCCGCGCGGCCCGCGGATGTGCTGGATCCCCGGGTGGCCTCCGTGTGGGGATTGGTCCGCAGCGCCCAGACCGAGCATCCGGATCGGTTCCTGCTCGCCGATATCGAGCCCTCGGTCGACGCCGGCACTCTCGGCTCCGCGCTGCGCGCAGGTATTCCCCAGCTGGCGGTGCGGGACGGGCAGGTGCTCGTGCCGCGGTTGCGGCCGATGCGCGCGCCGGACGGTGGCGCGCCCTGGTCGGAGCTCGACGGCTCGGTGTTGATCACCGGCGGTACCGGCGGACTCGGCGCCCTCGTCGCCGAACACCTGGTGGCCGAACACGGTGTGCGGCGGCTGATTCTGGTCGGCCGGCGCGGTGTGCAGGCCCCAGGTGCGCCGGAACTCGTTGCCCGGCTGCGGGAATCGGGTGCCGAGGTGGAGCTGGCCGCGTGCGATGTCGCCGATCGTGCCCAGCTCGCGTCGCTGCTCGCCCGGGTCCGCGCCGGGCATCGGCTGCGCGCGATCGTGCACGCGGCCGGCGTCCTCGACGACGGCGTGCTCGAGGCGTTGACCGCCGAGCGCTTGGATCGCGTGCTGCGCCCGAAGGTGGCGGCGGCCTGGCATCTGCACGAATTGACGGCGGAGCTCGACCTCGTCGCGTTCGTCCTGTTCTCGTCGGCAGCGGGCGTGCTCGGTGCACCGGGTCAAGCGAACTACGCTGCCGCCAACGCCTTTCTGGACGGGCTGGCCGGCTGGCGGCGGGCACATGGCCTCGCCGCGGTGTCGATGGCCTGGGGCATGTGGGCGCAGCCGAGTGCGATGACCGGCGAGCTGACCGCGGCCGACCGGGCGCGCCTGGCGGGCGCCGGGTTCTTGCCGCTGGAGCGGCGAGCGGGACTGAGATTGTTCGACGCGACAGCCGTTTGCGCCGAGCCGTCCGTCATCCCGCTGGCGCTGGATCCGGTCGCGCTGCGCGCGTCGGGAATCCCGCTTTCGCCGGTACTCGCGGATCTCGTTCCCGCCCCCGCCGCCACTGCGGCGTCCGGGACGTTCGGCAGGCAGTTGGCGCAATTGCGGGGCAGCGAACGGGAATCGGAGTTGCTGCGGCTGGTCTGTGTGGAGGTCGCCAGTGTCCTGCGCTATCCGTCCGGCGACGCGGTCGATCCGGAACGGGCCTTCACCGATCTCGGCTTCGACTCGCTGGGCGCGGTGGAACTGCGCAACCGGCTGAGCTTCGAAACCGGCCTGGTGATACCGACCACCGTGATCTTCGATCACCCCTCGCCCGCCGCGATCGCGGACTACTTGCACGAGGCGATGTTCGGCTCGGCAGGCACACCAACGGAATTCGCGGCCGAACACGAGTCGGCCGGGACAGAACTGGATGTGCTGGACGCCGAGTCGCTCATCCGGCTGGCGCTGTCCGAAGACTGACTCGACAGGGGTTGTCCACCATGGCCGTTGACGCCGATCAGCTGGTGCGTGCGTTGCGCACGACGATGAAGGAAAACGTGCGGTTGCGCGCGGAGGCGGCACAGCGCCGCGAGCCGATCGCGGTCGTCGGCATGGCATGTCGGTATCCGGGTGGTGTTCGTTCGCCGGAGCAGTTGTGGGAGTTGGTCGCGGCGGGCCGCGACGCGATCGGCGACTTTCCCGACGATCGCGGCTGGGACCTGGCCCGGCTCTATGACCCGGACCCCGACCACAAGGGCACCTCTTATGTCCGTTCCGGCGGATTCATTTCGGGTGCGGCCGATTTCGACCCGAGGTTCTTCGCGTTGAGCCCACGGGAAGCGATCGCGCTGGATCCACAGCAGCGGTTGCTGCTGGAGGGGACCTGGGAGTTGCTGGAACACGCGGGCCTCGACCCCGCTGCCCTGCGCGGCAGCCGGACCGGTGTGTTCGCCGCCACGATGTATCAGGACTACACGTGGCTGTCCGCCCAGCACGCGGATGCCCTCAACGGCCGTTGGGGACTCGGCATGATGGGCAGCGTGCTGTCGGGCCGAGTGGCGTACACCTTCGGTTTCCACGGGCCCGCGCTCACGGTGGATACGGCTTGTTCCTCGTCATTGGTGGCGACGCATTTGGCGATGCAGTCGCTGCGGCGGGGCGAGAGCGATCTCGCGGTCGCGGGTGGTGCGACCGTGATGGCCACCCCGTCGGTCATCCTCGAGTTCAGCAGGCAGCGCGCACTCGCACCGGATGGCCGGTGTAAATCCTTCGCGGACAACGCCGATGGCACCGGCTGGTCGGAGGGTATGGGTCTGCTGCTGTTGGAACGGCTCGGGGACGCGCAGCGCAACGGCCATCACATTCATGCCGTGCTCCGCGGGTCGGCGGTGAATTCCGACGGCGCCAGCAACGGCCTGACCGCGCCGAGCGGTCCCGCCCAGGAGCGCGTCATCCGCGCCGCACTCGCCGACGCGGATCTCGGCCCGGCCGATGTCGACGCGGTGGAGGCGCACGGCACCGGCACCACGCTCGGTGACCCGATCGAAGCGAACGCGCTGCTCGCGACCTACGGGCGCGATCACCGCGCGGATCATCCGCTGTGGCTCGGTTCGCTGAAGTCGAACATCGGTCACACTCAGGCGGCGGCGGGGGTGGGCGGACTGCTCAAGATGATCATGGCCCTGCGGCACGACACGCTGCCGCGGACGTTGCACGCGGAGGTGCCGTCCAGCCGGGTGGATTGGGCCGACGGGGCCGTCTCGCTGCTGCGCAGTCATCGGCCGTGGCGTCGAGACCGTGCCGATGCGCCGCGCCGCGCCGGGGTCTCCGCGTTCGGCGCCAGTGGTACCAACGCCCACGTCATAGTGGAGGAACCGCCCGCCACGCAGGCAGTGGAAACCGCTGCCGCGCAGCCGGATCCCGCGTCGCCGACCGTATGGTTGTTGTCGGCGCGGACCGCGGGCGCGCTCACGGCGCGGGCAGCGCAGCTGAGTTCGTGGCTCGACGCCCATATCGCGCAACGGCCCGTCGACCTCGCTCACAGTCTGGCCACCACCCGGGCACATCTCGAGTACCGCGCCGCCATCGTCGGTACCGGCATGGCCGAATTGCGCTCGGCCCTGCGCGTACTCGCGGAACAGGCCGCACCGAAACGGATGACGTACAGCGATGGCATCGCCCGCGGTGCCGGGACGAAGGGGGGACATCGGGTCGCCTACGTCGTCGGGTCCGACCGTGCCGGGTGGTCTCGCGCCGTAGCGGACCTTCTCGGTGCCGCACCGGTTTTCGCTGAGCGGTTCCGGGCCTGTGCCGATGCGCTGCTCCGCAACGGCGGCGCAGACCTGCTCGCGGTGGTGACCGGGGCGGCAGGTGCGCCACCGGCCGACCGGGACGATGTCGCACGGCAGGGATTGTTCGCGCTCGCGGTGGCATCCGCGGCGGTGTGGCAGCAGTATCTGCCGGCGTCGGTACCCGTGATAGACGACAACGTCTGTCCCGCGGCCGGCCGGTTGCTGGCGGGCGATACCACGCTGGAACAGGCTGCGCGGGAGGCTGTCTCGAACACGGTGCAGCCGCCGGGCCGACGACTCGCCGAATTGGTGGCGGCCGGTTATCGCACCCTCGTCGAACTCGGTCCCCGAGCGGACGGACCGAGCGGCGTTGCCGAGCAGGTCGCCGAAATCGACAGTGCGAGAAGGGCGACCGTGCTGGCGGGTTTGGCGCCGTTCGACCGCACCGGCACCTACGATATCGCCGGTGCCGTTGCTTCGGCCTACGCCTGCGGTGCTGCTGTGGACTGGTCGCGCCTGATCCCGCCCGGTCGCCGGATCGATTTGCCTACCTATCCCTTTCAACGCAGCCGGTTCTGGCTGGAACCGGTCGCCGAACCCCCGCCGCCCCCGCAGGCCCCCGCCGGGGGTGGTCATACGCTCACGGCTCTCCTGCGCCGGGCCGACGCGGCGGGCGATCTCCTCGGCGGAGTCGAGATGCTCGTCTCGGCTTCCCGCTATCGGCACACTTTCGATTCGGCGACGCGCGGCGCGCATCCGGGATCGGCCATGCTGCTGTCCGAGGGAGCTACGCCCGTCGTGGTCTGTGTCCCGTCCTTCCTGGCGGGCTCGGGTCCGCACCAATTCATCCGTCTGACCACCGAGTTCACCACTCGGCCGCGCGCTTTCGCGGTGCGGCTGCCGGGGTTCGGCGGTGCCTGCCCGCAGCCGGACTCCTGGCAGGCGGCACTCGAATCCCTCGCCGACACCATCATGACGGCCTGCGGCGACCTGCCTTTCGTGCTGCTCGGTCATTCGATCGGCGGGGTTCTCGCGCACTCGTTGACCGACCACCTCGACCGCGCGGGCCGCCCGCCGGCCGGGCTCGTGCTGATCGACACCTTCGACCCCTCTCCCGCGCATCGGCAGGAGACCTTCCGCTGGGCGATGCGGCACATCATGAGCCTCGATCCGGGCGGCGTCGTACTCGGTGACGACAATCTGCTGGCGATGGCGAACTATCTGCGGTTGTTCGACGAATGGCACCCCGCGCAGATCACTGTTCCGGTCTTGGCGTTGTCGGCGACCGGCACCGCTGCTGCCGCGCCACAGTGGCAGATCGGCGGGACGCACGTGCAGGTGGCCGCCGATCACTTCTCCATCCTGGACGCGCACGCCGCCGAGGCCGCGCGCGCCATCGAGCCGTGGTTGCGGACTATCGCGGGGTGAGGGACGCGGTGAGATGCGCGAATCCCTTGCCCGCGTGCCGCAGTGACAGGTACCAACCGGACCCGTCGTTCGTGCGTTCGACGGCCAGGCGGGCTTCGCCCGGAACGATCATCGGCTTGCCGAAGGTGACGTCGTAGGCGCACGCGGCGGGGATCTCGCCCGGTATCGAGCCGAGAACGGCTGCTGCCTGCCACATTCCGTGCGCGATCGGACCGGGGAACCCGAGGATGCGGGCGCCGATTCCCGAGACATGTATCGGGTTGTAGTCGCCGGAGGCGGCGGCGTATCGGTTGACAGTGCGCTGATCGACGCGCAACGGCGCGCCGGACGGTGCCTGCGCGTCGTCGCCCCTGCCGTCCGGGCGGGGACCAGCGGGACGCTTCTGCGGTTTCAACAGCGTCGCTGTCTGTTTCCACACCGGCTCTCCGGCGATGGACACCTCGCTGATCAGATCGAAGACCTTGCCCCGCCGGTGGTCGCGCAGATCCGCCGCGTGCACGGTGATGTCCAGCAGTTCGTCGCCGCGCAGCGGTCGTCGTTGCTCGATGACGTTGCGCAGGTGGACGAGACCGGGCAGCGCGAACGGGAAGTCCCGGGCCACCATCAGTCGCATCGCGACCGGATTGGCCAGGACGGACAGATAGGTGAGCGGCAGTGCGCCGCTGTCGGTGAGGCCGCAGGCTGCGCGATACGTGTCGAGTTCGGTTCGACGAATGCGTGCGCCGGCCAGCGTCAGTTTCGTGCTCGGCAGGGCCCGCGGCCGCGCATTGAGGACCGGGATCGGCAGTGCGCCGACGAAGGCGCGCAGATACAACTCACCGATCCGAGGTTTACTCGACAGCTGCTCGGTGGATGAACTCATAGGTCTACCCATTCGTCGAAGTGAGCCGGTCAGGACGGCGCGGGCAACGAAGCAGACCCGTGATCGGGCACAGCGTATTTACGACCGACCCGCGTACCGTCGCGCCAGTTCTGCGGCCGGGCCAGGAACGGTGTGTCGCCGAGCGCGGCGACGTCGTCCACGAGTGCGGTCAGGCGGCGGTGTGCGGTGGCCGACGATGCCGCGCCGAGGAATTCGGCGGCCTCGGTGCGCAGTCCCTGCGAAAGTGGTTGGCTCGCACCGAAGTAGACGCTGTGCTTGACGGCGCGCACCGCGGTCCTGGGACGGGTCGCCAGCCGAGCCGCCGTGGCGCAGGTGTATTCGAGCAGTTCGGCCGGCGGTACCACGGCCTCGACGAGGCCTGCCTGCAGTGCCTGCCGCACAGTCAGGGTGGCGCCGTCGAGCAGCAGATCCAGCGTGCGCGCCGTGCCGAGCATGCGAGCGAGTCGCTGGCTCGCGCCACCGCCGGTGGACAACCCGGCCAGGATCTCGATATTGCCCAGGACGATGCGTGCGTCGTCGGCGGCGCACCGCAGATCGCAGGCGAGCGCGAGCTCGAAGCCGCCGCCGAGCGCCGGGCCGTTGATCGCCGAAAGATACACCGCACCAGAGCGATTCATCCGCAGGACGGTCTGCCGCCAGCGGTGTGCCCAGACCGCGCCGACACCCGCGGCGCCACCGAAACGTTCGGCCGCGGTGTCGGCGCCGGGCAACCGCAGGACGAGATCCAGCGCGCGCACGCCGATCTGCAGCAGGGGCGCGGGCAGCCGCGGCGCCATGGCGGAAGTGTCGCGCAGTGCGCTCGGTTCGGCGTGCCCGAGGAACCGGCCGTCCACTCCGCCGGTCAACACGACGGCTCCGACCGAGGGATCGGCCTCCACAGCCCTCGTCAGCAGATCGAGATCGCGGATGAGGGCGGCGGTGACGAAGTTCGACGGCGGATCGGCGTAGCGGGCGGTGACCACCCGCCCGGTCTGGCTCAGTGTCAACGTTTCCATCGGAAATCACTCCCTTGCAACGGATTCAGGTCTTGTCGCCGGGCCACCAGTTCCAGCGGCCCATGAGGCTCATCGCCGCGGGCACGATCATGCTGCGGATGACGGTGACGTCCAGGGCGACCGCGATGGCCAGCCCGATGCCGATCTGTTCGATCGGCAGGAACCCGCCGAAGCCGAACGCGCCGAACACCGCGATCATCAGCACCGCCGCGCCCGTGATCAGCGGCGCGGTGCGGGCGATGCCGACGGCGACCGCTTCGTGGTTGTCCAGGGTCTGCAGGTAGCGCTCCCGGACTCGGTTGAGCAGGAACACCTCGTAGTCGGTGCTCAGCCCGACCATCAACGCGAGCACCAGGATCGGGGCGAACGACAGCAGATAGCCGGGCTGGTCCAGCCCGGGTACCTGTGGCAGCCAGCCCTTCTGGAAGATCGCGACGAGGACGCCGAAGGTCGCGCCCACCGCGAGCCCGTTCATGAGAATCGCTTTGAGCGGCAGGAAGATCGAGCGGAACGAGATCAGCAGTACGACGTAGAGCGCGATCAGCATCAGCACGATGACCCAGGGCAGCTTTCGCTCGATCTCGTGGTTGGGGTCCACCGCTCGTGCGGTATTGCCGCCGACATCGGCGTGCATCGTGGCCGGAAGGGCTTCGGTGCGATCGCGAACCCGGTCCAGCAGGGTGATCGTGGCTTCGTCCGCGAAGGGGCGGGTCGAGATGACTTCGACCACGGATTTCCGTCGATCGTCGGAAACGTAGTACCGCAGGCCCTGTTGCGCGTCGGCCGGGAGCCGGTCGAATGCCGCCGAGTCGAGTGCCTGCCACTGCAACCCGGGTGAGATCTGTTGCGTGACAGTCAGTGCGGAGTTGACCGCGGCGACATCCGGGAGTGCCGACAGATCGGCGACCAACTCGCTCAGCTCGGCGCCGATCGACGGGTCGGTGACCGCGGCGTCCGTGCGGACCACGACCTGGATGGGCGCGGCCACCCCCGGACCGTATTGTGTTGCGACGCGGTCGAATCCGCGTCCGATCGCCGAGGACGACGGCAGGATCTCCGGGCCGGGCAACGACAGTTTCATGTCCGCCGCCGGTATCGCGAGCAGGACCAGCACCGCGATACCCGCGCCCAGGAAGGCGAACCGGTGTCGCATCACCGTCACCGCCAGGCGATACCACCGATGCGACGCCAAGCGGGTCTCGTCGGCGGACTCGTCGGTGCGGAATCGCGCTGGAATAGGGATCTTTCCCGCGTTGATCCGCGGACCGAGTACCTGCAGCAGCACCGGCAGCAGGAGCAACGACGTCAAGGTGGTCACCGCGACGACGACCACCGCGCCGACGGCCAGCGAGACGATCGTGTTCATCCGGACGATGAACAGCGGCAGTGCCGCCACGATGATGGTCAGGCCCGAGGTGGCGACGGTACGGCCGCCCGTGCGCAGGGTACGGAGCACCGAGGCGTGCACATCGTTGCCCGCGGCGAGTTCCTCCTTGAACCGTTTGATCATGACGAGCGAATAGTCCACGCCGACACCCAAACCGAGCATCAGGACGATGTTCTCGACGAAGATCGACAGCTCGGTACGGGCCGCGATGAGGGCGATGATGCCGAGCGTCACCGCGATCCCGGTGATCGTGACCGCCATCGCCGCGATCATCGCCAGCACGCTGCGGAACAACAGCAGCAGCACGATGACGATCAACGGGAAAGCCAGGAGCTCGCTGCGGATCAGGCCCTCGGCGGCGAGTTTGTTCGCCTCGCCCTGCATGCCCTGCACGCTGAGGATGGCGACATCGAGGCCCTGCTCCTCGAATCGCGCGCCGAGATCCTCCTGCACCACCGGGACCTTTTTGGTGGCCTCGTCGTTGCCGAGGCCGATCCCGATCGCGGTGGTGACGGTGCGGCGGTCCGCGCCGACGAATTTCCCTCGGTTCAACGGCGACAGCGTGTTCCAGCCGAAGCTGCCGCTCACCTGGAGCCGCGCGTCGGCGACGGTGGTCTCGAACACCTCGCGCGCTCGCTGTTCGAAGGCGGGGCTGTCGACGGTCTGTTGCTTGTCGTGGATCACCAGCAGCACGTCGGTCGCGCCGCGGCCCGCCAAGCCCGCGGCGAGCTCGTCGCGGACCGCGACGGTGCCCGACCCGGGCACGTCCCAGCCCTGGCTGTTCAGCGAATCGGCCAGGGTGGCACCGCCGAGCGCGCCGAGCAGGAGCAGTACGATCCAGACCACGGTGAGCGACCGGACCCGTCCGGCGGTGAATCGCGCGACCAGATCCGGCCAGCCCGAACGGGTTCCGTCACCGGAGCCGGCCGGGTCCCGGCCGGCGTCGTCGCGCTCCGCCGCCGGGGGCGCCTGCCGGGTCAACGAATGGCCTCGGCCGCATCCGCCTGCGCCCGCCGCGCGGCCAGGTCGTCGACGAGGTCGACCACCTGACCCACCGTGCGGATGTCGACCAGGAGTTCTCGATCGACCCGGTGTCCGAGGTGGCGCTCCAGATCGACGAGCAGGTCGACGAAATCCATCGAATCCATGCCGAGGTCTTCGCGCAGGTTGGTCGCCGGATCCGACATTTCCTCGACCGGCAAAGCCATCGTCTCGCTGATCAACGCGATGACGCGTTCCTCGATCTCGACCCTGTTCATAACGTCCCCTCCTGGTCCACTCGGCGTCGGTGTCTCGTCAAGATGGCAATGCAGTCCCCGCTGCCGCCAGCGCGGCGGGCGCGAGTTCGTCCCGCTGCCATCCCAACACAGAAAACCGGCTCAAACCATCACCTTCGTTGTTGTGGCCGAGAAAGATCGAATAGAGGTTGATCGTGTTGCTCTGGTCGAGCTGATCGGCGAAAGGCACATCATCGAAGGCGATTACGCGCCGATGGCGGATGGTGAGCGGCCCGACCTGCCGGTCCCAGTCATCCGGGGTGAAGGTCAGCACCCCGGTCTGTCCGCTCACCGCGCCGGGCCGCAGGCCCTCGCGATAGGTGCGGATGACCGAGTGGCTGCCGTTGACGAACCGGAAGATGTTCAGGCTCTTCGGCATCGGTGCGCGGTCCACCGCGATCTGATGGACCAGCGCGGGCAGGATGTCCGGCGTCATCGCGGCCGAGCCGTCACCGGTGAAGCACAGCACGTGCTCGTCGCGCCGGGTGACGACGCCCGGCAGTGCCATCAGGCCGTCGCCCATCAGCCCGCGTCCATACCAACCGGAGAAGCCCCGGTTGGTCCTGGGCAGGTTGTTCACCGCGGTGAGGCCGACCCGGCCGATATCGTAGACGCCGACGTAGCGGTAATCACGGTGCTGGATCAGGTCTTCCAGCACCGACCCGAGACGGCGGAAGAAGTAGTTCGTCGTCATCGGTCGTAGCGGCAGCAGGCCGACCACGTCACCGTAGGAGTCGATGCTCGCCGCGATGGCGGCGCGCCGGTGCGCCAGCACCTCGGGGTCGACGTCGAGTCGATCCAGCAGGGCGCGTAAGACCTTCTCGATGTTCCCGGTCACCGTCAGGCCCGCGAAGGGAGCCTGGTCCACGGCGTGCTCGACGATCTGGATCGGGGCCAGTCTGCGCAGCGACGAATCGGCGAACGGGGTGTCGATCTGCGGTATCGCGCTGTTCAGGAAGATCACCTGCTGCTCGTCGGCAGGCCGCAATTCACCCTTGTCGTAAAGATATTGGTGCACTCGCGCGGAGTAGCCGTACATGCTGAGGGTGCCGAGGTATTCCGGGACCACGGCCCCGTCGCGGTAACGAGTCACCGTGCCCGGCTGTGCGACCGAATCGGCCAGTGCGATGCCCGCGCGGTGCGACAGTTCGTACATGAGCTGCTGCGCGTGCCCGGACAACGGGCCCACCTGGCACAGCAGCCGGACTCGCGCCGAGTTGAGCAGCTCGGACAGCCGGTCGAGTTCGGGCGGCTCGATCGCCGCGCGACGATCGGAAGCCGCGGGTTCGACAGGGGCGGCCATTTCCGGATTCGCCTGTAGTACTTCGCGTGTCGCGAGGATCATCACCGGCCCGCGGTCGGCGTCGTAGGCGGCGAAAGCTTGCCGCAGGCCCTCGCCGATGTGCTCGGTGCGCTCGATGTAGACCACCGGAAACCCGCGCGCCTGCAGTGACGGCCGCGCGTCGCCGGTGCGGTGGATGGTGCCCTGGAAGGGATGCCATTGGTTCGGCCGCGAATCGCAGCAGACGATGAATCCCTTACTGCGCGTGGCGACGTGGTTGGCCAGCGTGCCGCGGAACTCGTCGTGCATCCCGCTGGTCGTCACGATGACGAACGGTGCGCCGTCCAGCGTCCAGCGGGCCAGCGCGGAGCACCCGTGACTGTGCTCGCTCGGCGCTCGGACGATCGGGTTGCCGTTCGCCATGGCATGGGATTCCATGTCATCGATGAAGGTGGCGACGCCGGATCCGGTGTAGTAGTGCAGGCCCCAGTCCTGACCGGCCCGCCGAGTCAGGAATGCGGAAAGTTCCCGCGCCACCGCGCTTCCGGAGAAGTCGGGGCGCAGGCGCTGGTGCAGGTGTACCTGGAGCGAATCGACGAAGGCACAGGCGATATCGGCCGCGACGACCCAATCGTGCTCTGGTTGCCACCGCGGCGTGAAGTGTTCTTCGGCGTAAAAGGTGTCGAGGTCCGGGGCGGTGTACACGTGCACGGTGTGCGGGCCGGGATCGAAATCGACGGTGGCGGGCAAGGAGATCGCGACCTTGGCCAGCATCCTGTTCACGGTGTCGGGCTCGGCGGACCGATACCGGCAGTCGTCGTGGTCGATGAGCAGCAAGGTGAGCACAGCGGCGTGGCCCGCCGCCGCGGCGGCGAGCGCATCCGGAAGCGCTTCGAGCGAGTCCGCGAGCACGAGCGAGAGCGGGTCTTCGGGTGCGACCGCGTCGAGAAAACGGCGGGCCCTGGTCAGCACCTGGTCGTATTCCGGTTGCGCCGGGGCTGGAGCAGGCGTCGTGGCGATATCCACGTCCCGCGGCCCGGCGAGGTCTGCGAGTACGCGGGCGGCCGAGGGGCCGAGGGCAGCGCTTTGGGACACGACGGCGAGCAGGCGTCTGGTGCGGCTGACAGACATGAGTTGGCTTCCTCCACAACTGGAACAGGGAAATTCGAGGATCAGTCCGGATGCCGGCCGAGCAGGGCGACCGCGGAGGTGGGCAACCAGCCCGGCCGTCGTGGATCGGGCTGCGGGAGGCGCGCGAACGGGCGTAACAGCGGCGGTAGCCGATGCCACCGATCCGCGGCGACGAGATGGGACGAGCAGTCCTCGACGGTCCAGCCGAGCGGCTCGAAATAGCCGACGCCCGTGGCCGGGCCGAATTTGACGACAAGGTTGTTCATCTTGCCGCGCAGGGCGGGTTTGGACAGCGCGACGAACGCCGGTGAAATGATATCCGTTATCCACCAGGCTATTTCGGGACGCGTCAGGTCCGCGGACAGCGATCGGACCTCTGCTTCGGCAAGATAGAGCAGCAATCCCTCGGTGATCACCACGGTTTTGTCCGCGTGCTCGACGGCACCGTCCAAGAAGTCGCGGCGCGCCCGCGGGTCGGCCAGATCGACGCGGTGCCTGCTGATCCGGCAGCGCGGCGTGCGCAGCGCGAGACGCTGTTGCTTCTCGTCGATCATCGCGGGCAGGTCGGCCTCGTGCCATTCCAGATCGGCCGGCAGATCGAGCCGGTAGGGCCGTGTGTCGAGCCCGGCCGCCAGATTGATGACGCGATCACATCCGCGCGCAACGCATGTCGCGATCATGTCGTCGATCAGTTTCGTGCGGGCCACGAAGAACCACGCGCCGAGCAACGTGCGTTTGGCGGCCGCGGCAATCGCCGCGCCGCGCCGGCCCGCGAGCTCGGCGGCGAGGAAATCATCGAAAAGCGCATCGGGCCGGGCGGATTCGGCCGCGCGGTAGGTGGCGACCCAGCGCGCGGTATCGGATATGTCGGAGATCAGTGATTCGGCCACGTGGGTTATCCGTTCAGAGTCGGCGCAGCCGCCGCATGATCTGGACCAGCAGCGCGTTCGCCGCCATGCCCTTGCTCAGACTGTGCTGGAAGTAGCTGACGTTCAACAGGACGGCGTAGCGGACACCGTGGTCGCGCCATTCGGCGATCTGTTCGACGATCTCGCTCGGTGTGCCGACCATGTTCAGGTCGCGCACCAGTGAGCTCGGCGCCTTCTCGGCGTAGGACAGCATGGTCGCTTCGTCGAGCTTCTGCGGCAGCAGATCCTGCGCACCGGAGAAGGTCGATCCCAGGGGATGCGCCACGCCGTGCCGGGCCCACATCTTGGCGGACGCGTTGATGGTGAGCGTCCGCGCGACGACGCTCTCGCACAGCTCGTCCACCGCGTCCCGAGTCGGTGCGGTGAGAATGGTGAAGGTCACCGCGGGCAGGATGGCCATCGGATCGCGTCCGGCGTCCGAGGCCGCCGTGCGGATCTGGTCCAGGCCCGCCGAATAGTCCTCCGGCTGAATGGAAAGGCCCGGCAACCAGGCGTCGGCGTAGCGGCCCGCGATGCGGAGCATGCGCGGCCCGTGCGCGGCGATCCATACCTCCGGCCGGGTCCCGCGGTAGGGCGGTATGTCGAAAACCGCGTTGTGCAAAGGGAAATAGGGTGATTCGCGGCTGACCGGCGCACCGTCGGAATCCCAGAGCAGGCGGATGGTGGCCATCGCCTCCTCGAATCGGCCCACGGGTGTGCGCCAGTCGACGCCGAACGGCTCGTTGTTCAAGCGCTCGCCCGGGCCGATGCCGAGGATCGAACGCCCGCCGGTCAGCAGATGCAATGTCGCGGCAGCCTGCGCGGTCACCGCGGGATTGCGGCGCCCGGTGTCGGTCACCCCGATACCGAGCCGCTTGCGGGCCAGGCCGTTCTTCGCGGCGAGATAGCCGAGCGCGAGCCACGGGTCGTAGCAGGCGTGGATACGCGGCACCAGATGGGCGGCGCCGACGTATTTGGGCGTCCACACCGATTGTGGTTGCAAGGAGATCAGGTGATCGGGAACCCACAGCGAATCGGCGCCGCCCGCCGCCGCCAGCATCTGGCTGCTGCGCAGCAGCATGTCGGGCGTGAATCGGGGATGCAGGCCGGCGTCGAGTAATCCGGTCCGAAAACGTTTCATCGTGAGATCCATGAGTGACCTTTTCGTTGGCTGCGGTTCGGGTGTCTGGGCACGGCGTGGTCGTTCATTGCGAAAGGACGGCATCCTTGCGGTCGCGTGATCGGAGGTGCGCGGATATTCCGATCGCGGTGGCGATCAGCCCGCCCGCGACGCCCGCGATGAGCGACAGCCAGTAGGGCAGCGCGATTTCGCCGAGATACCACGGTTGACTGAACGGCCCCCAATAGAAAGGAATATGGATCACGATCAGGCTCAGCGCCACCGAGAAACCGAAATGCGCGAGCAGGACGGCGGCCCACGGATGTCTGCGCACGATGAGTGCCAGCACGACGAATCCGACCACATCGGCGAATATGCCGCAGATTCGAACGGCAATCGGTGTCTGGTGCCAGAGGTAGATATGCGCGACGGAATGCAGGGCGAAGCCCGTCATATAGGCCGACCAGCCGATGAGTAATAGCCGGCGACCAGGTGGATTCGACACGAGAAACCCCCTCCTGCGCTATGCGACGAGCTATAGGCCTTTGCCGGATACGGCGATATTTCTATTCGACTTCGATTCCCACCGTGATATTTGCACGTTAGGCCGTCTCGATCCCGGGTGTCAACGGGGCGGGGGGCGGTTTCCGCCCGGTCGCGGACGCCCGCACGCATGGTGTTCGCGCTGCACTGCCGCCTATTGTTTCCGCATGAATCTCTTTGAGTTCGAGGGCAAATGCCCGGTCGTCCATCCCACGGCATTCATTGCGCCGACCGCGACGCTCATCGGTGATGTCCGGGTGGCAGCGGGTGCGTCCGTATGGTACGGGGCGGTGCTGCGCGGTGATATCTCACCGATAATCGTTCGCGAAGACGCCAATATTCAAGACAATTCGATTCTGCACGGTGTGCCCGACATGCTCACCGAGATCGGCCCCGGCGCGACCGTGGCGCACGGCTGTCTGGTGCACGGCGCGATACTCGGTGCGGAATGCATTCTCGGCAATATGAGTTCGGTCCTCGACGGTGCCAAGATCGGCGCCGGTTCGCTGATCGCGGCGCACTCCCTGGTACCCGCGGGATTCGACGTCCCGCCCGGTGTGCTCGCCTCGGGTGCGCCGATGCGGGTCCGGCGGCCGATCGAGGGCACCGATTTCGAGGCGTGGATCAAGATCAATCCCGGGTACTACGCGGACCTCGCGCGGCGCCACCGGAAGGGTGTGGTCGCCGTGCCGGGCACCGCGGCCGACTGAGGAGATTCCTCAGGCGACCCGATCAGCCGCGGGCGGATCAGCCGCGCTACCTACACCGTCGCCTAGGCGGATCTAGGTGAAAATCACCGACGCGAGGGGTGGGGCGGCGGTGGAAAAGTCGATGTCAGCAAGGGAGCACGACCTGCGGGACATCGAGGAGGAACACCATGAGCGCGGCAATCGACGAGGGGGTGCAGAGGGAAGCTGCCGCACCGGGGCGCACCGCCCGGGCCACCATACTGGCCGCCGCGATGCTGACCGTGATGGCGCCGGCCGTCATCGCGCCGAGCCTGCCCGCCATGCGCGAGGTCTTCGCGGGAGTGGCCGGTGCGGACGTGCTGGTGCGGCTGGTGCTGACCATCACGTCACTGGCCATCGGCATCACGGCGCCGCTCGCGGGGATGACCGCCGACCGCATCGGGCGTAAACCGCTGCTGGTCGCCAGTCTGGCGCTGTTTGCGGTGGCGGGTGTGGCCGGTTTCTTCGTCGACACACTCGGCGTGCTGCTGGTGACCCGAGCCCTGGTCGGCGTCGCGGTCGGCGGCATCATGACGGCCGTCAGCGCCACCATCACCGACTGGTTCGAGGGCCCGAAGCGAGCGTCTTTCCTAGGGCTGCAACAGGCTTTCGCCAGTATCGGCGGCGTGGTGTTCCTGCCGCTGGCCGGGCTGCTCGCGGCCGCGAACTGGAAGTCGCCGTTCTGGATCTATGCCGCCTCGGTCGCCATCCTGCCGTTCGCGCTGCTCGCCCTGCGAGAGCAGCGGCGCGACAAGGCTTCCGGGCCGGTCGGTGTGGTCGAGGCGGGTCTGCCGCGGGCGGGCATCTTCCGGCCGATCGCCGGGCTGTACCTGCTCGCCTTCCTGGTGACGCTCGCCTTTTACATGGCGCCCACCCAGTTGCCGTTCCTGCTGGCGGAATTGGGCACGGGACCGGCCGTGGTCGGCGCGGTGATCGCCGCGACCACCGTGAGCAGCGTCGCCGGCGCACTGGCCTTCTCGCCGCTGCGGGTGCGGTGGACGCCCAGTGCCGTCACCGCCGCCAGCGTCGCCCTGCTCGGTGCGGGGTGGGTGCTGGTCGGCACCGCGCATTCGGTGGCGCAGGTGGTGGCGGGCCTGCTGGTGGGCGGCTTCGGCGTCGGTCTCGCGGTGCCCAATCTGAATCTGCGCCTGAGCGATCTCGCTCCCGCTGCCAACCGCGGCCGCATCCTCAGCGGGTTGGTCACCGGAATCTTCCTGGGCCAGTTCGTCTCCCCATTGATCCTCCAACCGCTCATCCGAGCCACCAGCATCGGCGGCGCGTTCCTCTGGACCGGCTTCGCCATGCTCGCGGGTGCCGCCCTGACGCTGCCCCTGCTCCGTAAAGCCAAGTAAGACAACCGATTTTCCCACCACAGAGAAAGCTGAAAGAAATGATCTACCACGGTAACCGCTTCACCCTCCGCGCCGACGCCACCCCCGAGGCGATCGAGGAAGCCCTCGAGAGCCTGCGCAACCAGGGCCGGGTCATCCCCTCGGTGAAGTCCTTCGTCGTCGGCCCCGACTTCGGTGGCGAATACCAGTGGGGCGCGGTGTTCGTCATCGAGGACCTGGAAGGCTACTGGGAGTACCTGATCCACCCCGCCCACCGCAACACCGACCGCGTCGGCCTGCCGCTGGTCGACAAGTTCGCCTCCTTCGACATCACCGACGACGCGGATCCGGAGATGGGAAAGAAGATCGCCGAACTGCACCAGCGCCGCTACGACAGCGACCCGGAGCTGACCAAGCTGGTCTCCGATCTCGGCGAATACAGCGGTAGCGCGGCCCCCGGCGCGCACGGCGAGAAATAGTATCCGGCCCGAAGCCCCTGGCGGACAGATTGTCCGCCAGGGGCTTTCGCGTTGTCGCGGCTCTTTCCCCGGTGTTTCACCCGGCCGGGTGGACTCGGTGCTCGAGTGTCGAGACCGCGCGTGGGACGCCGATCAGCAGTGCGGCGAGCGCGGTGCGCGTGCCCGCGAGAGCTGCTGTGAAATCCGGGGTTTCGCCGGAGTAGATGCGTGCGGCCAGACCGAGTGCGGCAGCGGCGAGCGCCCCGCGTTGCAGGACCACGCCGGCATCGGCCTGCACTGTTCGATACCAGTGTGCTCCGGTGCCCGCGTGCAAGTCACCGACCGGCAGCAGGACCGCGGCTGCCTCGCCCACGATCGGCTGACATCGGATCGAATCGGCTATGCCGGAGGTGATTTCGACGAGGGCATGGTGCGCCGGGTGAAAACGGTACAGGCCCGGCGCGATCCCGTCGACTCGTGCGACAAGACAGTACAGCGCGGCACCGCGGCCGAATCCGGCCCAGCCGTCGGCGACCGCGCCGATCAGTCCGGCGAGTCGCGTCGATTCGATGACACGTGGACGGAACCCGTCGGCAGGGGAGGACCGGCCCGCTATGCCCGCGCCGACAGCCACTCGCACCTGGGGCAGCGGCAGTTCGGGCCCGTCCTCCATGGGATATGGAGCCGAGTCCTCGGGCAGCACACCCGAATTGCTGTGCAAGGCGGCCATGGCGGGAAGTTTGTCGGTGATAGCGGGGGATCGCTCCGCGGCGACCGCGGGGACCACGGCGATCAGCTCGCGGTATGTCGGGGCGTTCGCAGCCGTGGTGTCCTGGTCTACGAACATCATCGCCAGGGCGGCTTCCGCACGCGGATCGAGATCGAGCAGTTCGTGCACCTGGCCGTCGGCGAAATGTAACCGTGTGCCGACCGTGCTGCCGAGGCGGGCGGCCACCGCTGCTGCTTGAGCGGCGAGCACGCCGATCTCCTGTGTCTGCAATCGGTATCCGAACTCGCCGTACTTGAACCCGTTGCGCCAGAACCGCGCCGTGAGCACGAGCACTGCGGCCGGAAGAGGGCCTGGGGCCTCGGAAACCAGTGCGGCCAAGGCGGCTCGGTGATCGCCGGGCCGCACCAGTTCGAGGCAGTGATGTGCCGGATCGTAGTGGTAGAGGCCGGGTTCGGGTGTTCGCACGGCGACGTAGGCTTCCAGCGGATACAGCGCGCCACCCGACGGCGCGGACCTGCCGTGCTGGATCTTGAACGCGCCGGGGGTGGGTACGCCGTCGTGATCGACTATGGGAGTCCACACCAAGCGCGTGATACCGCACATGTCGAGCAGCAGGGCACCGATCAGCGAGGTAGCGGTCGTTTCGGCACCCCACGGCAGTTCGACCCGTGCGGCGTCGGGATAGCGTTTGTACCGTGCGGGGGCTGCGTTCCAGTCGATCGGCCCACGGGCGGGGCCGCGGCTGTGGTCCAGGAACGTGGTCAGCGCGGTACCGGTGTCGGCGTCCATGAGCTGCTCCCTCACGGGAAGGGGTGCGGATACGGATTGATCTCGTCCGCGCCGAGGTCGTGCTCGGCGTAGCCGAGAATCCTTGGTGCCGTACGGATGCGCGGCAGGCCATGATCGCGCCGGTTCCGGTGCCCGAATGTCATCGGCACCGTGCCGGGCACGAGAACCTTGGCGCAGGCGAATCCGCCCGCCCGGTGCTCCGCCGAGGTCTGATCGACGATCAGGACATCGAGCTCGCACGCGCGATACCGCTCGGCCAGGTGCACGAGATCCTGGGTGAGATCGCCGAATTCGGGCCAGGCGGCGGGCGGTATCGGCTGTCGGGGTCCGTCGAGGGGGAGGAAACCCAAGCGCGGGAAGGCGTCTGGATGGCCGTACAGGGTGCTGTGATCGTCCATGTCGCCGACCCGGTTGTCGTCGGCCACCATCTGCCGAGCAGATTCCGGATCGTAGCGGTCGACGAAGCCCTCCAACATGGTGAGCATTTCCTGTATTCCGTTCAGCAACGCGTGTTCCGGGAACACGTGCGCGGCGGCCCCGCAGAGGGCCACCGGCCTGTTCTCACCGGGCTTCTGGTCGACGGCCATCAGCCAGTACGCGGGGATGCGTGTCTCGGTCGTGCAGTCGAATGCCGCGACCTCGTAGCCGAATTCGTGCGCGACCAGATCAGCGAGCAACGGAATCCGCCGATCGGTCGCGGAATCCAGGTCCACGCGCGGTACCGGCAGCCGGGCGTACCAGGTGAGCAGGAACGCGTCCCGCTCGGTGACCTCCAGCAGCCCGTGCAGAGCCGCCTCGGCGAGCGAGCTGCCGACGGCGCAGCCATTGGACGTCTCGTAGGCGAAACGGCGGTCGTGCACGCCGTAGTACGCCAGGCACTCCGGCACCAGCACGGGCTCGGCACGCGCGAACGAATGGGCCCACACCCAAGGGATTTCCAGGTCTGGGCGGTAGCGATGGAACCAGAATCCGGGGGCGTCGTAGTGCGCGTCGGAGTACAGACCGAAGGCGCGGGGATCGATGGCTCGATCCGCGACCTCGGTATACGCGGCGCGGACGGTGGTGCGCCGGCCGCGTGGACGTTGTCCGCCGAGCCGTTCGAGCGCCTCGGCTACCGCGGCGGCCCTGGTCGCGTCGACGCCGAAGCCGCGACCGTACCCGTGGCTGCTCGCGGGGGACTGTTCGGATTCGATGGCGGCCCTGGACATCGGGGAGGTCGCGGTGGTCCAGGTGGTGAGTTCGCGGATCATCCCGGTGTCCGCGTCGACGTAGATCCGCTGCAGTTCGGGCAGTGCCGCGGTGAGGTCGCGGGTGCGCAGGCCACGCCGTCCGGCCTTCGGCGCGAACAGTTTTCGCGCGATTCCGGGATCGTCGCCGGGTAGGTCCGAGCAGACCGGGCACAGCGGATCGGCCATGACGGGGTGGGTTGTCGTGACCGCGGTTTCCAGATCCAGGCTCCACTGAACGGAAGTCGGCGCACCTGCCAGGAGCTTTTCCACCTCGGCGACGGCCAACGTCGCCGCGGCCGCCGCGGTGGTCTCCAGGAGCAGGGGGGAGGGTCGCCGGAGCAGGTCCGCGCCGAATCGCTCGGTCAGTGCCGCGCGTTGCCGTGCGTCGACGCGATTGTGCTCGCGTCGCCTGTCGGCGCAGGCCGGGCACCCTGGACGGCCCGGGAGGCTACCGGGTCCGACAAGGACGTGAGTGTGGTTCAGCCGCACCGGAAACCATGGCACCGTCCCCGGTGCGGCGGTCGGCGCCGAGGTGTCGTCGGCGACGACCAGTGCGTCGTACGGTGTTTCGTCGGCGGCGCGGACGCGGTGGCCGGTGGCGGTCACCGCGGCGCGTACCTCGGTGGCGAGCAGCCCCGCGCCGAGCACCGCGATGTCAAGCGGCATCGAGCACCACCCGGACGCAGTGCACAAGCGCGAGTTCATCGGCGAGTTCCACTGCGACAGTGGAGAATCCGGCCTCGCGCAGGGATTTGGCGAGGAGATCAGGGTGCTCGGACGTCCCCAGCGTCGCCGCGGCGCAGACGTCCGGATGTCCTTGCCAGGCCAGGAGAGCGCGCTCCATTCCGCCGCGGAGAGCGTCCTGCGCGGTGGTCGCGCAGCTCACCACTTCGTGACCGTGGGCCGTTCGGACCGCGTAGGCCGGGACGCCCAGTATGTCGCCCAGGTCCAGCACCGTCGTCTTGCTGCCGACTACGTCGAGCTGGTGAAGGAGTCGAACCCCGTTGTCGTCGAGCGGTATTCGATCGTCCGCGAGCGGCGACCGCGCTGTCCATTCCGCTCGGCGCTCGAGCAGCAGTGCCTCGCACTGCTGGCGCAGGCCCCACTCGACGGCGGCCGAGCGGGTGAGTCCGGCCGCGACGCCGATGGCCAGCGGATTCGCTCTGTCGCGTGCTGATCGCGCCGGCCGGGCGAGCGTCCGGCCGGTCACGAGATCCACGGCCGAGATCGCAGGTGCGGTGAGCCAGGCGTGCACGGCCAGTGCGCGCAGCACCGTACGGGTGCGGGACGTGTGTTGATCGGGACCCCACCCGGTCACCGAAGGAAGGGAAGCCGGGAACGGGATCACCTCGGCCGGATCGGAGACCGTCGCCCGGCAGTGCGAGAGCGGGAACTGCGGCAGGTCACCCTCGCCGAAAGCGGAGAGCGCGCCCGTGTACTCGTCGACGAGCAGTGCTGCCCTGGTGAGCAGTTCGTCAGGAGTTGCTGCGAGGTTGTCGTATCGCCCGGGCGGGGGTGAATCATGTTCGGCGACAGCGTGAATCGGTGTGACGCGGTGCACCGTCATGTCCAGGGTGCGCAAATCTACCCGGGTCACTCGCGGTCCGCCGGGCGTAGGCGCGGGCAGCGCGGACAACCCGGTGCGGTGGCGGAAGACGCCCAGCACCAGGTGCGCCGCCAGTATCGCGGGCACCGGTCCGGTCAGCCAGCGGTTCGGGCCCGGCGCGGTCGGGCCTCGACGATTGGCCCGCAGACGTTTCCAGCAGGAGATGTCGGCGGGCGTACCGGCCTCGGTGATCCAGGCTTCTTCGCTGCCGATCAGCAGCTGTGCGAGCGCCACGTCATCCGGGCACTGCTGCGCGAACGACGTCAATTCCGCTGTGGTGTCTGCGATTTGCAGTACAACATCGGTATCCCGCAATTCCGGATCCGGGGTCAGGGCGACTCGCTGGTGCTCGTCCCGTCGTGCGGTGTCGACGGCGCGCAGCACCTCGTCCTCCGCCCGCCCGGCCGTGCCGACGCAGACATTCGCCCAGCCCGACCGCACCCCGGCCGCGACGACCGCGGTGACGACGCGCTCGGTGCCCGCCGAACCGAGCACGGTCACCCGCGCCTCCCGGTGACGTTGGAACCGGTGTTCCGGTGCATCGATCGCGCAGGCGAGAAAGGCGATCTCGCGCGCGTAGATACGCAGGTCCGCCTCGGAAAGATGGTGCGGTAGATCGCCTTGCGCGTCGGTCACGAATCCGTGCTCGTGCAGCGCCGACACCATGCCCTCGACCGTCGAGCGCTGTTCGGCGGGTAACGCGGCGGTCAGCTCCTCCAGTTCGAACGAGCCGTTCAGATACGGTTCGAGGCGGCTGAGCCAGTCGAAGGCCCGAGCGCCGCGTAACGTGCGTGCGCCGCGATCGCCGAACAGATACACCCCGTCGGGACAGGCCACATAGCGCACGGCCGGGTGCAAGCGTGGACGCATACCGGACTCCTTTCGCCTCCTGAAGCACGATCACACGTACGCCGGTGACACCGACAGAGCACGAATTCCCGAACAGACGGGAAATGTTCCCGGCCGCACTCGACCGGTGACCCGGGAATTCTTCCCGGCCCCGCCGGGAGTGCTGCCCTGTCGGAAGGGAAAGCGCGGCAGGCATATTCGAAGTTCCTGCACGAATCCAACCAGGAGAGGACCGGCACATGCCCATCACCTCGGCGAATCTCGCCCTCGAATTACTGAATCTCGAACCCGAAAATCTGACCATGACCGACGACCGCTCGGTTCCTACCGGCCTGATCCCGCCCTGCGACTGCTCCGCCTGTTGCACCTGTGGCTACTGCGTGTGCAGCACCTGCGGTCGCGACACGAGCAATCCCCTCGACGGGCTCGAAGCGTAGGTCTGCCGAGACAGATCCCCCGGTAGCGCTTACCGGGGGATCACTCGGTGGACAGCACACCGTCGAGCGTCTGCCGGATGCCCGCGAGGGGTTGGGCGAGGTCCAAGGATATGAAGCGGAGTCGGTGGCCCTGAATGGTCACCGACTCGGCGATAGGTGTTCGTCCCGCGGTGGTGACGAAAAGCAGCACACCCTCGGCGTCGGGCTGAGGCTGGGACATCAGATACGCGTAGAGCTGGTAGAGGTATTCGCTCTTGACGCGGATCTTGCCGTAGTGCTCGGTCAACCCGTCGGTGAACTTCGTCTCGATGATGATGCGGCGAGCGGTTTTCCGATGCGCCAGCACAGTGTCCGTGCGCATTTCCGGCAGTAGGGCGGCACCGGCATCGTTCGAGCGATGGTCCCAGCGAAGTTTCGGTGCGGTGACGGTCCAGTCCGCCGAATTCAAATGCCGGCGGTAGTAATTGCGGATCGCCTTCTCGAAAAGCGTGCGCAGGCGACCATGCGCGCCGGTGTCGATTTCCGGCAGGTGGATGTGGCCGGGCTCGTGCACCGGCAGGGCCATGTCCTCGACCAGTCTGGCCAAGGACAGCAGATGCTGGTCGGCCCGATCATGGGTGCCGACCCGGTCGCGGGACAGTTCCGCGCGGGTGGGTGCCCGGGTGCCCACACCGAGCCGGGACAGGGCGAACGCGGCGGCGGTGCAGCGGTGCGCGAGTTCCTCGCTCTGCACGAGCGTCGCCGACTTGCGCAGGACCGCAGCGATATACCGGTTGCGCGGGGTGTCGACGATCAACTCGGTGAAGCGGCAGGCGACCGTGCCCCGGTCGAGCAGGCGACGACCCTCGGTGCGCAGGTGGTCGATGCGTCCGCGCACACGGGTGAGATCGGCTGCGCGATCCCGGTATTGGGGAGTGAGCTGCCTGCGCAGCCGCGCTTCGACATCGCCGGCGAAGAGCTCGACGATGACGTCGGAGAGGTGGTCGTCGCGGTCGCCGCCGAGCACCGCCGCGCGTCGGCCGGTGGACAGTTGGTCGAGCAAACCCGACTCGTAGATGAGCAGGAACCAGAGGCTGCGCACCGGAATGCGCGTCTTCTTCTCGCCTACGACGAGCACGTCAGGCCTTCAACCGGGCGACCGCGTCGTCCGCGGTGGCCGGTTCGTCGAACCAGTATTCGCGCAACAGCGGCTCGATCTCACTCTCCACCACGCCGAGGAACCACCGCCATCCGTCGGATTGGGGTTCGTTCGGGGTGAAGAAGCTGTGGCCGATCCGGAACGAGGGGCCGAGCATCCGATGCTCGGCGATGGTGGTGTTCAACGCGGCCACCCGGTCGTGGATCCGGCCGACGAGGTCGCCGGACATCGGCAGCTTCGAGCGCAACTCCGCCGCCCACGCCTCGGTGAACGCGGGAGCCAGCGTTTCGAAGGCGAACCGGCGGCGCAGCGCGAAATCGACCAGGGCCAACGACCGGTCCGCGAGGTTCATCGTGCCGATCAGATACAGGTTGTCGGGCAGGTGGTAGCGCTCGCCGGGGACGGACGAATACGAGAGTTCGAGTGCGTCGTGCTCGCTCCGTTTGGTCGCCTCGATGAGGGTCAGCATCTCGCCGAAGGCCTGCGCGGGGTTGCCGCGGTTGATCTCCTCGATCACCAGCACGTGCGGGATATCGGGTTGCCGCCGTGCGCGTTCCGCGTGGGTGAGCAACGGGCCGTCGACGAGATCCAGCCGGCCCGAGCCGTCCTCGGTCGTCACCGGTCGCCAACCCCGCACGAAGTCCTCGTAGGACGTATTCGGATGGAACTGCACCGACCGAATCGCCTCGGGGGACTGCGATCCGATCAGCGCGTAGGCCAATCGCCGTGCGAGCCAGGTCTTTCCGGTGCCCGGCGCACCTTGCAGCACGAGGTTCTTCTTGCTCGACCACCGCGCCAGCATCTGCCGCAATGCCTCGGCGGAATGGAAGCAGCCGTCCGCGACGATCTCGGCCACGGTGTACGGCGTGGCTTCGACTGCGTCGTCGTCGCTTTCGGCGGCGACCTCCGCCGTGACCACCGGGTCGCCAGCGGTGTCGGTCTGCCACATCTCCCGCCACGGTGACAGGTAGTAGTCCACCGGCGCACCGGTCGCCGCGAGCACCGCGTCGTCGATGGCTCGCAGGTCGCGATCGAGATCGTCGGTGCCGCCGGACGGGAGATAGGCCGAGGCCAGGCCGTCGCGCAACGCGGTCCGGTGGGCGCCGGACACGATCGGCAGAAAGTATTCGGGGTGGAAGAGGTACAGCAGTGCTTGTCGTTGCGCGGGTTCGCGCGGGCCGGGCGCGCCGCGGACGATGGCACGGCAGGCGAACGGATCGGCTCGGGCGGCCTGTCGCTGTGCGAGGTCGTGGCTCTTGAAGTACTCGGCGAACTCCACCAGGTACGCCAGCTGTGCCCAGCGTCTGCTGTTGAACGCGCGGCCACCGTTGAAGACGCCGTCCTGGAAGGCCTCGAGGACTTCGTCGGGTATGCCCACCGGCTCGTCGAGCGGCTCCAGTATCCGCTCGACGGCCCGAATCTTGGTGGTGGGCAACAGGTTAACCAGCGGTAGCACGTTCAGGGTGTAGATCTCGGCGAACAGTTGCCGTGCGGGCGGACCGATCTCGGCGAGCTGGTGCTCGAGTTTGGCGACGAAGGAGGCGCCGGAGGCATCCGGTGCGTCCACGTACGCACGATGCAACTCGGCTAGATGTTCCGGTGTCCAGATCGCGCGCCCCGGTGTGAACAGCGAATCGTCGTCCACCAGGCAGCGCCGCATGATCGTCCGTGCCACCGCCTCGACCTGTACTGAACCCAACCGTCCCAGCGAGAGCTTCTCCTCGGCCACCGGCCAATTCTGACCCATCCGGTCGCGTCGACTGGGCGAATCTCTGGGACCGGGGCGCGTCGGACCGAACCCTGAGAACAGCATGTGACCACAGTCACAATTTGATGACGGCGGGAAAGATTCCGTTGGAAACCTTTTCATATGCTTTGCGAAGTCTTTACTATTGTCCAGACCTTCGCGTCACTCGGGTTTGCCGCTCTGGGGCGGTTGAGCTTCGCCCGCTGCTCGCTTTCGATGCCAGTACATGTTCCACCGATGAACCGGGACGGCGTGCGTTCGCCCGGCGAAGGAGAAATATGTCCACCGACACCGATCCTGCACCACGGACGTTGCCGCGCACGACCTCTTTACCTGCACGCCTGGCCGTTCTCGGCCGCCACGATCTGCCCGCTTCGATCGTGGTTTTCCTTGTCGCACTGCCCCTTTCCCTCGGTGTCGCGGTCGCCTCCGGTGCGCCGGTCGCCGCCGGGCTGATCGCCGCCGTGGTCGGCGGCGTGGTCGCCGGTCTGCTCGGCGGCTCGGCGGTGCAGGTGAGCGGGCCCACCGCCAGTCTCACCGTGATCGTCGCCGAGAGTGTGCACCAATTCGGCTGGGCTGCCACGTGTTTCATCACCGTCGGCGCCGGCCTCCTGCAGATCCTGTTCGGGCTCAGCCGGATAGCGCGTGCCGCGCTGGCGATCGCGCCGGTGGTGGTGCACGCGCTGCTGGCCGGCATCGGCGTGATCATCGCGCTGCAGCAGGTACATGTGCTGCTGGGTGGCGCCTCGCTCAGCTCCTCGTTCGACAGCCTCGTGCAGCTGCCGCACCAGCTGATGTCGGTGCACAGCGGCGACCTGGTGATCGGCCTGGTGGTGATCGTGATCCTGGTCGGCTGGAAGTTCCTGCCGCGTCAGGTCCGGTCGGTCCCCGGGCCGCTGGTCGCGGTGGTGGTCGCGACCGTGCTGTCGCTGGTCTTGCCCGCCCAGGTGGAGCGGCTGGTGCTCAACGGTTCGCTGCTGGACGCGATCGGTCTGCCCGCGGTGCCCTCGGGCACGTGGACGGCGATCGCGCTGACCATGGTGACGATCGCGCTCATCGCCAGCGTGGAAACCCTGCTCTCGGCCGTCGCCGTGGACAAACTGCGCCCCGGCAGCGCGACCAACCTCGACCGGGAACTGATCGGGCAGGGCACGGCGAACGCGGTGTCCGGCATGCTCGGCGGCCTGCCGATCGCCGCGGTGATCGTCCGCAGCATCACCAACGCGAACGCGGGCGCGCAGACCAGGGCGGCGACCGTGCTGCACGGGATCTGGATCCTGCTGTTCGCGGTCGCGTTCGCCGGTCTGGTCCAGCAGATCCCGAAGGCGGCGCTGGCCGGCCTGCTGATCCTGATCGGCGTGCAGCTGGTCAAGCTGGCGCACATCCGGCTGGCCCGGCGCACCGGTGATCTCTACGTCTACGTCGCGACGGTGCTCAGCGTGGTGTTCCTGAATCTGTTGGTGGGCATGGTGATCGGGCTCGTGCTCTCGTTCGCACTGCTGCTGTGGCGGGTGGTCCGGGTGACGATCGCCGCCGCGCCGGTGGCCGGTACCCGCCGCTGGGTGGTCACCATCGACGGCACCTGCACCTTCCTCGCGCTGCCGAAGCTGAGCGCCGAGCTGGCGAAGGTGCCCGCGGGCGCGGACGTGACCGTCGAGATGACCGTGGACTTCCTCGATCATGCCTCCTACGAGCGGATCACCGAGTGGGCCGCGCGCCGCGAAGCCGAGGGCGGCGCAGTCGAATTCGTCGAGATCGGTAGCGCGCGGATGGCAACGGCGACCGCCGGGCCGCCCGAGCGCGGCCACTCCAGGAAGGTGCTCGATCAGGCGATCGGGCCGTGGCGGCGCAGCGGCAACCGGGAGGATCCGATCACGGCCGGCATCGCCGCCTATCACCGCGGGCACGCGCACCTGCTGCGGCCGCACCTGGCGGGCCTGCAGCATCGGCCCGACGCCGACTCGTTCTTCCTGACCTGCGCCGATGCGCGCGTGGTCCCGAACGTCATCACCAACAGCGGCCCCGGCGACCTGTTCACCGTCCGCAACGTGGGCAATCTGGTGCCGACCGCGGGCAGTGACGTCTCGGTGGAGGCCGCGCTCATCTACGCGTTGGAGAAGCTGGACGTGCGGGCCGTCGTGGTGTGCGGGCACTCCGGCTGCGGCGCGATGGAGGCGCTGTACCGTGACGTGCGGACCGGCCCCGGCCTGGGGGACTGGCTGGCGCACGCGCGGCCCAGCCTCGACCGGTTCCGGCTCGGGCATCCGGTGGCCGAGGCGGCGGCCTTCGCCGGCTTCGGGGAGGTGGACCAGCTCGGCATGGTGAACGTCGCGGTGCAGCTGGAGACGTTGCACGCCCATCCCGCAGTCCGGCAGGGGATCGAGGAGCGCGGCGTCGCGGTCTCGGGCTTGTTCTTCGACCTGGCCACCGCCCGGGTGATCGAGGTGACCGTGGACGGCATCGCGGAGTTCGACGATGAGGGGCGCCGTGTCGCCGCACAGCCGGTGTAACCCCCGAGACGGGCCTCGATACCGCCTTCGCAAGCTTGTGAGGCAGGCCATAGCCCTGGGAGCTGCGAATTTACGCATAGTTTGCGTGGTTCTCAGGCTTTGCTAAGTCTTTACTAATAATCTTGATTCGGTTTACATCCCGACCCGTTGCCGTGTCGGGAGAGCTGCTTCACCGCGAGAATGCCGGTTCGCGGTCGCTTGCCCTGCTGGACATTTGATCGTCAACCGACCTCGGTCTCCGGACCGGGTTCGGCGAAGGAGAAGTCATGGCTGTCGATAACGATTTAGCCCCACCGATGTCACCGCCAGTCCCCGCGGGCTCGGGTCGAAGTTCCGGACAGATGTCCGAACGTGTCCAATCGATTCTGCGCCATGACGTGCCCGCCTCGATTGTGGTCTTCCTGGTCGCGCTGCCGCTGTCCCTCGGCATCGCCCTCGCCTCCGGTGCGCCGGTCATGGCGGGTCTCATCGCCGCCGTCATCGGCGGCATCGTCGCCGGCCTGTTCGGCGGCTCCGTGCTCCAGGTGAGCGGCCCCGCGGCCGGCCTCACCGTCGTGGTTGCCGAGTCCATCAGCCAATTCGGCTGGAAGGTAACCGGTTTCATCGTCGTCGCGGCCGGTGTGCTGCAAATCCTGTTCGGCCTCAGCCGGATCGCGCGCGCCGCACTGGCCGTCGCGCCGGTGGTGGTGCACGCGATGCTCGCCGGTATCGGTATCACCATTGCGCTGCAACAGATTCACGTGCTGCTGGGCGGTTCGTCGCACAGCTCCGCGTGGAAGAACATCACCCAGCTGCCCGGGCAGCTGATGTCGCTGCACGGTGGCGACGCGTTCATCGGCGTGGTGGTCATCGCGATCATGCTGGGCTGGAAGTACATGCCCGCCAAGGTGCGCGCCGTGCCCGGACCGCTGGTCGCGGTGGTCGCGGCCACCCTGCTCGCCATGGTGCTGCCGACCGGCGCCGAGCGAATCGTGTTGAACGGCTCGCTGTTCGACGCGATCGGCCTGCCGGAACTGCCGCGCGGCGACTGGTCGGCCGTGGTGCTGATGATCATCACCATCGCTCTGATCGCCAGCGTGGAGAGCCTGCTCTCCGCCGTCGCGGTGGACAAGATGCACTCCGGTCGGCGTACCAACTTCGACCGCGAGCTGATCGGTCAGGGTTCGTCCAACGTGCTCTCGGGCCTGCTCGGCGGCCTCCCGGTGACCGGCGTGATCGTGCGCTCCGCCACCAACGTGCAGGCGGGTGCGCGCAGTCGCGCCTCCGCGGTGCTGCACGGCGTCTGGATCCTGGTGTTCTCGGTGGCCCTGGCCGCCGTGGTGCAGCAGATCCCGAAGGCGGCACTGGCCGGCCTGCTGATCGTCATCGGTACGCAGCTGGTCAAACTCGCCCATATCCGGCTTGCCCGGCGGACCGGTGATCTGCTCGTCTACTCCGCCACCATCGCCGGCGTGGTGTTCCTGAACCTGCTCGAGGGCGTGCTGATCGGCCTCGCGCTGGCGTTCGGGCTGCTGCTGTGGCGCGTGGTGCGGGTCGCCATCAACGCCCGGCAGATCCCGGGCTCGCAACGCTGGATGATCACCATCGACGGTTCCTGCACGTTCCTCGCGCTGCCGAAGCTGTCCGCGGAGTTCATGAAGGTGCCCTCGGACGCCGACGTCACCGTCGAGATGACCGTCGACTTCCTCGATCACGCCGCGTTCGAGGCCATCGAGGACTGGGTGCGCCAGCAGGAAAGCAACGGCGGCAGTGTCGATTTCGTGGAGATCGGCAGTGCCCGGATGGAGCACGCCACCTCGGGTCCGCCGTCGCGCAGTTTCGGCCGCGCGGTGTTGAGCGACATCCTCGGTCCATGGCGGCGCGACGAGCACGACGACCCGATCGCGGCCGGCGTCGCGGCCTACCACCGCAGCCATGCGCACGTGGTGCGGCCGCATCTGGACGAGCTGGTGCACAGCCAGGATCCGGATTCGTTCTTCCTCACCTGCGCCGACTCGCGCATCGTGCCGAACATGATCACCAACAGCGGGCCCGGTGACCTGTTCACCGTCCGCAATGTGGGCAATCTCGTTCCGGCCGTGGGTGATCCGTCGGTCGACGCGGCGCTCGTCTTCGCGCTGGAGGAGCTGAACGTGCGCTCGATCGTGGTCTGCGGTCACTCGTCGTGCGGCGCCATGAAGGCACTGCATTCGGGCGCGCAGGCGGGTCCGGAGATCGACAAGTGGCTCGCCCATGCCCGGCCCAGCCTGGACCGGATGCACCGGGGTCATCCGGTGGCGGTGGCCGCGGCGCGGGCCGGCTTCAACGAGGTCGATCAGCTCAGCATGGTGAACGTCGCGGTGCAGTTGGAGAACCTGCAGCGGCACCCGGCCGTGCGCAGGGCGGTCGAGGAGCGCGGGGTCACCGTGTCCGGCCTGTTCTTCGATATCGCCAGCGGGCGGGTCATCGAGGTGACCGAGCACGGCCTGGCGCACATCGATGACGAAGCGGGCCAGCGGGTCATGCCCGAACTGGTCTGATCGCAGGAGCATCGAACCCGCCCGGCGGCACCGGGCGGGTTCGACGCGTTCGGGCCGCCCTGGCGCGGCCCGCCGACTCGTAAGCTGAGAAAGATGACCGCGGAGCTGGAAACCCGACCAACAGGCTGGCGCGCCTTCCGTGCCCGCGTCGCCGAGCGCCCTACGCTGAACCTGGTCTACCGGATCGGGGTCGCGCTGGCCGGTGCCGCGGTGCTCGCGCTCGGGATCCTGGCGATTCCGTACCCCGGACCCGGCTGGGCGATCGTCTTCGCCGGACTTGGCATCCTCGCCACCGAATTCGCCTGGGCGCGCCGGGCCCTCGGCTGGCTACGCGACAAGTACCGGCAGGGTATGGCGTGGTATTCCGAACGGGGTCTCGCCATGCGGGTGTTCGCGGCGGCCGCCACCTTCGCGCTGGTCGTCGTGACGCTCTGGATATTGGGCACGTTCGGGATGGTCGGCAGCTGGATCGGAGTCGAGTGGCAATGGTTACGCAGTCCCCTGAAGTGGTGAACACCGTCCCCGGGCGCACGTTGACCGAGCCGCAGTGGCTGGCGGCGCGGATCGCGGAGATGGGGCATTCCTGGGGGACCACCTCGCCGCGGATCGCGGGCACGCTGTGGTGGTGCATGGTCTCGTCCGCGCTCGTCGAGCAGGTCGCCCGCGCCTACGCGCAGGGGCGGCCCGCGGTGGAACCGGTGCTGGACCGGTTCGACTGCGAGGTCCGGCCCGACGGCGGGGTGGAGCGCATTCACGTGCTCGCCGAGCCGGACGCCGCGACCGAGCCCGGTGCGGCGCTGCGGGAAACCCTTGCGGCCGTGATCGGTCCGGTCGCCGAGGTATCGGGCGCCGGCGTGCCTGCCCTGTGGGCGATCGTCGCCGACGCGGTCGGGAACCGGGCACTGGACGCCGGCGACGGCGCGGCGGGCGGCCGGCTGGCGGCCGCGATCGGCGGCAAGCTGCCGGCGCCCCGGTTCGTCGAGATCGGCGGCCGCACATTCGTCAAACGGATCTCCTGCTGCCTCGTCTACGAGGTCCCCAGTTGTGAGATGTGCACCAGCTGCCCCAAGCGGCCCGCCGCCGAGCGCACCGCCATGCTGGAGCGCCTGGCCGGGGAGAATTGACGTGCCCGCCTGATCAATTGCACGACTGTCGGTCCGCAATGCAAAGATTGGACGCGCCCAGTAACCGGCGCAAGACGTGGGAAGCCGGGCTAGCTAGCATGGTCGCGCCGGGACAACTGCTGTCCCGGCCATGATCCGCGGGAACTTCCCGCACCCGAGAAAAGCCAAGGAGAGCACTGCCGTGACCACCTCAGCCCGCAACAGCCCGGTGACTGTCGTTGTACAGGCCGGGACGACGGCGGGCGCCGCGGTACGCGAGGCCGGGCTGGCGACCAAGGGACCGGACACCATCGTCGTCGTGCGCGACGCGGAGGGCCTCAAGGACCTGTCCTGGACCCCGGACACCGACGTCGAGGTGCAGGCCATCGCCGCCGACACCGAGGACGGCCGCAGTGTCATCCGGCATTCCGCCGCCCACGTGCTCGCCCAAGCGGTGCAGCAGGAGTTCCCCGAGGCCAAGCTCGGTATCGGCCCGCCCATCAAGGACGGCTTCTACTACGACTTCCAGGTCGACAAGCCGTTCACCCCCGAGGATCTGGCCAAGCTGGAATCCCGGATGAAAAAGATCGTCAAAGGCGCGCAGCGGTTTTCGCGCCGCGTCGTCGAGGTCGAGGACGCCCGCGTCGAACTGGCCAAGGAGCCGTTCAAGCTGGAGCTGATCAGCGACAAGTCCGGGATCGACGATCCCGAGGTGATGGAGGTCGGCGGTAAAGAGCTGACCATCTACGACAACCTGGACCCGCGCACCGGGGAACGCGTGTGGGGCGATCTGTGCCGCGGCCCGCACATCCCGACCACCAAGTTCATCCCGGCCTTCAAGCTCACCCGCAGCTCGGCCGCCTACTGGCGCGGCGATCAGGACCGGGAAGGCCTGCAGCGCATCTACGGCACCGCCTGGGAGTCGCAGGAGGCGCTCGACGAGTACCTGCACCTGCTGGCCGAGGCCGAGCGCCGCGACCATCGCAAGCTCGGCCTGGAACTCGACCTGTTCAGCTTCCCCGACGAGCTCGGCTCCGGCCTGCCGGTGTTCCACCCCAAGGGCGGCATCATCCGCAAGGAGATGGAGGAGTACTCGCGGCGCAGGCATGTCGCGGCGGGCTACGAATTCGTCAACACCCCGCACATCACCAAGGGTCACCTGTTCGAGGTCTCCGGTCACCTGGACTGGTACCGCGACGGCATGTTCCCGGCCATGCACCTGGACGCGGAGCTGAACGAGGACGGCACCGTCCGCAAGCCCGGCCAGGACTACTACGTCAAGCCGATGAACTGCCCGATGCACAACCTGATCTTCCGGGCGCGCGGCCGGTCGTATCGGGAACTTCCGTTGCGGCTCTTCGAATTCGGCTCGGTGTACCGCTACGAGAAGTCCGGCGTCATCCACGGCCTCACCCGGGTGCGCGGCATGACCCAGGACGACGCGCACATCTACTGCACCAAAGAGCAGATGCACGCCGAACTGACCAGCACACTGGAGTTCGTGCTCGGTCTGCTGAAGGACTACGGTCTCGACGACTTCTACCTCGAGCTGTCCACCAAGGACCCGAAGAAGTTCGTCGGTTCCGACGAGATCTGGGAGGAGGCCACCGAGACGCTGTCCAAGGTGGCCTCGGCCTCCGGCCTGGAGCTGGTGCCCGATCCGGGCGGCGCCGCGTTCTACGGCCCGAAGATCTCCGTGCAGGCCAAGGACGCGCTGGGCCGCACCTGGCAGATGTCGACCATCCAGCTGGACTTCAACCTGCCGGAACGGTTCAACCTGGAGTACACCGCGTCCGACGGCACCAAGCAGCGGCCGGTGATGATCCACCGCGCGCTCTTCGGTTCCATCGAACGCTTCTTCGGCGTGCTCACCGAGCACTACGCGGGCGCGTTCCCGGCCTGGTTGTCGCCGGTGCAGGTGGTCGGCATCCCGGTCGCGGAAGCCTTTGCGCCGCACCTGGATCAGGTGATCGAGCGGCTGCAGGACGCGGGCGTGCGGGCGCAGGTCGACCGCAGCGACGACCGGATGCAGAAGAAGATCTTCAACAACACCGCGCAGAAGGTGCCGTTCATGCTGCTCGCGGGCGAGCGTGACGTCGCGGCCGGCGCGGTGAGCTTCCGGTTCCGCGACGGCACCCAGGTCAACGGGGTGCCGGTGGCGGACGCGGTGGCCACCATCGTGGCGTGGCTCGAGCACCGGGAGAACGCGTCACCGACCGCTGAGGGCTTCGAGATCAAGGGCGCAGGATGACCGAACGTACGGTGCCGGATGGCCTCGACGAACTGAACGACGCCGGCGAACAGGGCAGCATCGTGGATCGCGGTGCGGGCGAACCGGATCGGTTGCAGCGGCTGTGGACGCCGTACCGGATGTCCTACATCGCGGAGGCCGCGACCACCGATCCCAGCTCGACCGGGCACCCGTTCACCGACATCCCGAAGATGTCCGACGAGGACGGCCTGGTCATCGCGCGCGGCGAGCTGGTGTACGCGGTGCTCAACCTCTACCCGTACAACCCCGGCCACATGATGGTGGTGCCGTACCGCAAGGTCGCCAACCTCGAGGATCTCACCGATCCCGAGAGCGCCGAGCTGATGGCGTTCACCCAGCAGGCGATCCGGGTGATGAAGCGGGTGTCGCGACCGCACGGGTTCAACGTCGGCCTGAATCTCGGTGGCGTGGCCGGTGGTTCGCTGGCCGACCACCTGCACCAGCACATCGTGCCGCGCTGGGGTGGTGACGCCAACTTCATCACCGTGGTCGGCGGCGCGAAGGTGATGCCGCAGCTGCTGCGCGAGACGCGCGCGCTGCTGTCGGCGGCCTGGAAGGAAGTCGACTAGAAGTGCTGAGCTTCTTCGGCCGCGACACGTTCGCCAAAGCGACTGCGCCGCTGGGCAAAGCGCTGGTGAGCACCGGACTCACCCCGGACGCGGTAACCGTCATCGGCACCACCGCCTCGATCCTCGCCGCGGTCACCCTGTTCCCCACCGGGCATCTGTTCTGGGGAACCATGGTGATCTGGTTCTTCGTCATGTTCGACATGCTCGACGGCGCCATGGCCAGAGCGCGCGGCGGCGGCACGAAGTACGGTGCGGTGCTCGATGCCACCTGCGACCGGGTCGCCGACGGCGCCATCTTCGGCGGCCTGGCCTGGTGGGCGGTGTATCACGAGCAGCACAAGCCGCTGTTCGCCGCGACGCTCGTGGTACTGGTGACCTCCCAGGTGATCTCGTACGCGAAGGCGCGCGCCGAAGCCAGCGGGCTGTCCGCCGACGGCGGCATCATCGAGCGCCCGGATCGGCTGATCATCGTGCTGGTCGGTGCCGGATTCACCGGAATCGGCGGATACTGGGGACTGGACTGGCTCACCTACGCGGTACACGTCGCGATGTGGATCCTGGCGGTGCTCAGCATCGTCACGGTGTTCCAGCGGGTGCTCGCGGTCCGTAGATCCCCGGGCGCGCGGGACGTGATCACGCCCGCGCGGCCGGAAAACCCCACGGCGGGAACGGCGAACGCGACGGAGCTGCCGTCGTGAGACCGCCGCCGTGTGCTGGTGGCGTGGTGTGGGAGGCAGGGGCATGACATTCGGCGAGTGGGCCGGCGACGCCGGGTACGCGGCGGGCTGGCGGCTGGTGCGGGCGTTGCCCGAGTCGACGGCGCGGCGCCTGTTCGACTGGGGCGCGGATCGGGTGTCGCGCAAGGCCAATCGAGCCTTCCGCGCGGGCGGAGCGCCGAACCAGCTGCGCCGCAACCTTGCTCGCGTGCTCGGCGGCACCCCGTCCGACGTGCCGGACGAGCTGATCCAGGCGAGCATGCGGTCCTACGCCCGATACTGGCGTGAAGCCTTCCGGCTGCCGTCTATGGACCACGCAGCGATCGGTGCACTGCCGGTCGCCGGGACCGAACACCTCGAGGCGGGGCTGGCCGCCGGACGCGGGGTGATCCTGGTGCTGCCGCACTCCGGCAACTGGGACATGGCCGGGGTCTGGCTGGTGCAGAACCACGGCAAATTCGCCACGGTCGCCGAGCGGTTGAAGCCGGAGTCGCTGTTCGAGCGTTTCGTCGCCTACCGGGAAAGCCTCGGGTTCGAGGTGTTCCCGTTGACCGGCGGTGAGCAGCCGCCGTTCGTGCAGCTGGCCGCGCGGCTGGCCGAGAACAAGGTCGTCTGCCTGATGGGGGAGCGCGACCTGACCGGGCGCGGTGTGCCCGTGACCTTCTTCGGCGAGCGCACCTGGCTGCCGGCCGGCGCCGCCAAACTGGCCGCACAGACCGGCGCCGCCATGCTGCCCGTGCACACCTGGTTCACCGCCGATGGCGCCGAAGCGTGGGGGATGAAAGTCGAGGCGCCCGTGGATGTTTCACAGGGGGTCGCGGCCGCCACCCAGACGCTGGCCGACCGGTTCGCCGCGAACATCGCTGCGCATCCGGCGGATTGGCATATGCTGCAACCGATGTGGGAGGGCGATCTGTCCGAAGAGCGGCTGGCCCGGATCGCGGCGGCGCAGCGCGAGCACGGCGTGCCTGCCGTGACGGCTGCCGACAGCGCGGACCCGGCGGCGCCCACGGACACGACGGCGCCGACGGATGGTTCCGCATGAAAATCGGCATGGTCTGCCCGTATTCGTTCGACGTCCCCGGTGGCGTGCAAGCCCACGTGGTCGAGCTGGCCAGGGTGTTCATCGAGCGTGGCCATCGGGTGAGCGTGCTCGCGCCCGCCGCCGAGGACACACCGCTGCCGGATTTCGTGGTGTCCGCCGGTCGCGCGGTGGCGATCCCGTACAACGGATCGGTGGCGCGACTGTCCTTCGGGCCCATGGCCTACACCAGGATTCGGCGCTGGATCGACGGCAACGATTTCGATGTGCTGCACATCCACGAGCCGAACGCGCCGAGCCTGTCGATGCTCGCGTTGAAGATCGCCGAGGGGCCGATCGTCGCGACCTTCCACACCTCGACCACGAAATCGTTGGTGCTCAGCACGTTTCAGGGCGTGCTGCGGCCCTACCACGAGAAGATCAGCGGGCGCATCGCCGTCTCGGAACTGGCGCGCCGCTGGCAGGTGGAGGCGCTCGGCTCCGATGCCGTGGAGATTCCCAACGGCGTCGACGTGCCCGCCTTCGCCCGGGCGCCGATGCTGCCCGGTTATCCGCGCCCGGGACGCAGCGTGCTGTTCCTCGGCCGCTACGACGAGCCACGCAAGGGCATGGACGTGCTGCTCGGCGCGCTGCCCGCGCTGGTGCGCAAGCATCCCGACCTGGAGATTCTCATCGTCGGGCGTGGGGACGAGGAGCGGCTGCGCCGCCAGGCCGGAACCGATGCCGGACATCTGCGCTTCCTCGGGCAGGTGTCGGACGCGGAGAAGGCATCGGCGATGCGCAGCGCCGACGTCTACGTGGCGCCCAACCTCGGCGGGGAAAGCTTCGGCATCATCCTGATCGAGGCGATGGCGGCCGGAACCGCGGTGGTGGCAAGCGAATTGGACGCCTTCCGCCGGGTGCTGCGCGACGGCGCGGCGGGAGTGCTGGTGCCCGTGGGTGATTCGGCCGCGCTGGCGACCGCCATCGACGACATGCTCACCGACGACGCACGACGCGAGGCGCTGGTGCACACCGCCACCCAGGTGGTCGGCGAATACGACTGGCCGGTGGTGGCCGAGCAGATCCTGCGGGTCTACGAGACGGTGACGGTCGGCGACACCCGGGTGCGGGCCGCCGGATGATCACCTTCTCCGCGACCACGGTCCTCGTTCTCGCGCTGATCGCCGCGGTCGTCATCGCGATCGGTCTCTGGGCGTACTCGACCGCGAACCGGCTCGACCGGCTGCACGTGCGCTCCGACCAATCCTGGCAGGCGCTCGATGCCGCGCTGTCGCGGCGGGCGGTGGTGGCCAGGGCGGTGGCCTCCGCGCTCGCCGATCCCGGTGCCGATCCGGCGGCGCTCGACCGGGCCAAGCTCTTGGCGATGCTCGCCGACCGGGCCGAGCGCGCCGGGCGCCTCGACCGGGAAGCGGTGGAAAACCAGCTCTCCGCGGCACTTTCGGCGGTCGACAGCGCAGCGCTACGGCCGCAGATGGTGGCCGAGCTCGCCGATGCCGAAGCCCGCGTGCTCATCGCCCGGCGGTTCCACAACGACGCGGTCCGGGACACGCTCGCGCTGCGCACCCGCAGGCCAGTCCGCATCCTGCATCTCGGCGGCACCGCCCCGCTGCCCACGTATTTCGAGATCACCGAGCGGGCCACCCCGGCCGCCTCGACCGGGCTCGACGTCGACACGACCCGCACCACCGCCCGGATCGTGCTGTTCGACGAGAACGACCGCACCCTGCTGATGCGCGGCAACGATCCCAAGACGCCCGATACCTCGTTCTGGTTCACCGTCGGCGGCGGCGTCGAGCCGGGGGAGAGCCTGCGCGATGCGGCTGTGCGCGAGCTGTACGAGGAGACGGGGCACAGGGCAGACCCGGAAAGCCTGCGCGGACCCATCTGGCGCCGGGTCGCGGTGTTCCCCTTCGACGGCGACCTCATCCGCTCCGAAGAACTCTTCTTCGCCTTGCGCGTCCCCGGCTACGAACCGCAGGCCACGAATCTCACTGCGATAGAACGTCGTTCGATCACCGGCAACAAGTGGTGCACGGTCGCCGACATCGTCGCGCTGGACCGCTCCGGCGAAACCGTCTACCCCTACAACCTCGATGAGCTGCTCGCCGAAGCGGCTGCGGCCGCCTCCGGCACCATCGATCCGGAAGTCCGCTCCATTCGCTAGTTTTCGGGTCGCCGGGTGTGATGTGGTTCACGATCGTGCTACGGTCGCGACTGGATCGGCGCGGCATGGGTAGTGCTACTGGAACGGCACGCTCGGTGCTGCGGTCCCCGTGTCACCGCGGGGAGAACGTTGGGCTCGCGGAGGTAACCAGATACATGTCCTACCTGTTGTTCGATTTCCTGCTGCCGATCATCGGCCCTTCCGCCGCCGAGTATTGGGCGTCGATTTTCGTGGTCGGCCCGCTCTGAGCGGTTTCCGGTAGTACGCATCGCGAGTCCCGGCTCTTCACCCCCGCTGGTGGTGAAAGGCCGGGACTCGGCGTGTGTGCCTCGGACGGCTGGCGCGCTGGAAGTTAGCGAAGCGGCCGAGCGACCCGCGGACGGCGCGATCGGACCGGTCCAGTGCGGGCCTCGGCGGACATCCTCGCTGGTAATCGACAAGGCCAGTCATCTCCGACTGGCTATCAAGTGGCCTGGGTGGCCCGCATAGAATTGGGTCGATTCGATCCCTTGCGACCCGATTGGCGCAGATGACCCAGGAGTTTGCCGTGACGACGCCCGAGACCACCCAGACCGTCGGTACCGCCCGTGTGAAGCGCGGGATGGCCGAGATGCTCAAGGGCGGGGTGATCATGGACGTCGTCACCCCCGACCAGGCCAAGATCGCCGAAGACGCGGGCGCGGTCGCAGTGATGGCGCTGGAGCGGGTACCCGCCGACATCCGCGCGCAGGGCGGCGTGTCCCGGATGAGCGACCCCGACATGATCGACGGCATCATCGCCGCCGTCTCCATCCCGGTCATGGCGAAGGCGCGCATCGGCCACTTCGTGGAGGCGCAGATCCTGCAGAGCCTCGGCGTCGACTACATCGACGAGTCGGAGGTGCTCACCCCCGCCGACTACGCCAACCACATCGACAAGTGGAACTTCACCGTGCCGTTCGTCTGCGGCGCCACCAACCTCGGTGAGGCGCTGCGCCGAATCACCGAGGGCGCGGCCATGATTCGCTCCAAGGGCGAGGCCGGCACCGGCGACGTCTCCAACGCGACCACGCACATGCGCAAGATCCGGCAGGAGATCCGCAGGCTGTCCTCGCTGCCCGCCGACGAGCTGTTCGTCGCCGCCAAGGAACTGCAGGCGCCGTACGAGCTGGTTCGTGAGGTCGCCGAGACCGGCAAGCTGCCCGTCGTGCTGTTCACCGCGGGCGGCATCGCCACCCCGGCCGACGCCGCGATGATGATGCAGCTCGGCGCCGAAGGCGTGTTCGTCGGCTCCGGCATCTTCAAGTCCGGCAACCCGGCCGAGCGGGCCGCCGCCATCGTCAAGGCCACCACCTTCCACGACGACCCCGACGTGCTGGCCAAGGTCTCGCGCGGACTCGGCGAGGCGATGGTCGGCATCAATGTCGAAGAGCTGCCCGTCGACCACCGGCTGGCCGAACGCGGCTGGTGAGTGCTCGCCCGACGCGGGCATGACATGCGCACGAGCAGGGACCTTCGCGGTCCCTGCTCGTTCTGCGTTTCGGCGGCGACTCTGTCCCCGGCCACATACGGGCCTTACTGTTTCCACAATTGTGTTGACTACCTTCGCGTTTCGATGCCCGTCGACGCCGTGGGGTGGTTGGTGCCGCATCACTGTCAGGTGACCTGTACCAGCCGAGCGCAAAGGACGAGTAGTTGAAGCTTCGTAAGACCGGACGTATGGCGATCGCGGGCCTGGCCGTGGTGGCCGCCCTGGGGCTCGCGGCCTGTGGCAGCGACGATCCGAAGGATCCGCCCAAGCCCTCGCGCACCACCACCAGCGCGACCGCCGCCCCGAACCTGCCCGCCGCGCCCACCGCCGACGAGCTCAACGCCCTGCTGCAGCGCGCGCTGGACCCCGCGGTGCCGAGCGCGGAGAAGCTGGAACTCGTCCAAGGCATCGAAGCCGACCCCGACCTGCCCAACCGGCTCGCCCAGGCCTACAAGGACGCCAACGCCAAAGCTGAGGTTGTCGGCGTCACCGTCTTCGGCGAATCCGTCAGCGCCCAAGCGAAATTCACCATCGGCGACCAGACCAACATGGTCGACGTCCCCTTCGTCGCCGACGGCGGCAAATGGAAGGTCCAGAAAGCCTGGGCCTGCCAAGCCCTCACCACCCTCGGCCAGCAATCCCCAGCCTGCGCAGCCTGACCTATAGCTGGACAAACGATCACCAGGTAATGGTGGCGGAGGCTACTGGCTTGGCCGCCACCATTACCTGGTGATCAATTGACCAGCGCGCAGCTGGGGATACGGCCCGGGAGCTTTCGCGTTGTCCGTCAGCGAAAGTGCGTGGACAGGCGTGTGCACAAGGAGATCAGGTCTGTTGCAGTGATGCGCGGCCCGTCGGGCCACGAGTCGACGTCGTGCCAAGGGATGGCCGCCGGAGTGCCTGGGGGACGGGCGAATACGCGTTGGTGGAAGTGCGGGACCGTTCGTCCGGTGACCGTTGAGAACACGAATTCTGGTGCTAGTTCTTCTTGTAGCGCTCGGGCGGCACGAGTTGTCGCGCGGCCGACCGCAGCCGCTTCCTGATCGGTGAGCGACGCGAGGTTCGGCGTGTGCCTACGGGTTTCTATCAGCAGGTAGCCGGGGACGGGTTGCCGTTTGCCGAGCGATCTATGCGTGACGATCACCAGGTTGTCCGCGTAGATCACCGGACGCAGCAAAAGGCTGAGTCCTCGGTGTTTCGTGCAGACCTGGCACTCGCTCCCCACGTCGTCACGGTACCGAGGCTCGATGTGCGGGGGAGAGCTTCGAGGATAAACATGTTGCTACCTAGATATTCGCATCTAACCATGCTACGCGTGCATGGTGTGACCAGGTGAAAAGCGAAGTGTGCTCAGGTGAAAGGCGGAAAAGACGCAGGGAGGTCAGTCGGGGAGGCGGAGGGCTGGGCGGGTGGGGTGATCCCAGCGGGTGAAGAAGGTTGGGGTGGTGGGGGTTTCGTTGTGGTGGCGGAGGGCGGGGATGGTCCAGTGGAGGTCGGGTGGGGTGGTTCGGCGCAGGGCCGGGTCGGACATGTCCAGGCAGATGGTGAGGTCGAAGGGGAGGGAGCGGCCGAGCAGCATGGGGCCCGCGATCAGTAAGACGGTGGCGGGGAGGGCGGTTCGGATGGTGGCGCGGGCGGAACGATCGGTGGTCTCGTCCCAGAGGGCGGGCAGCCAACGGCCGTCGGTGTGCAGCGCGTCGATCACCTCGCGGCGCAGCGCGTCATAGTCGAACCAGGCGGTGCGGTAGGACAATTCGTCGCTGCCGAACTCCATGCGCAGGGAAGCCGGACGTACGTAGTCGTGCAGCGAAACCACTTCCGCGGGCCTGCCCGTGTCGCGCAGCGCGTCGGCGATCCGCCGCGCGAAGTCGACGGGCGCCGCGGCATCCGCCCCATCCACGGCGACCACCCGATGCCCGTCGAGCTCTCGCAGACGATCGACAACCTGCGCGACGAGCACTTCCTGCGTGATCGGAACGAACTGCGGCACCACCCCATCCAACAGGAACCCGAAGCGGGCTCGGGAATCGCCCGCCGATCGAGGTCGGGCGCGGCGCCGCGGGGGTGTCCAGGGTTCCCGCACCCTTTGCGTGTTCCCGCACCGTGACTCGCCGCGGGGCGCGCCGTGTTCAGCGTTGAATGGGGTGCGGGAGTTGTGCCTGAGCCGCGCACGCGGCGAATCAGGCGGAAGCCGCAGTGCGGCACCGACGGTGTGGGTGCCCCCATCGGGTGTGCCGTACGACGTGTCCGGGCAGTGCTGGGGTGCGGATCGGCTCGGCAGGATTCGGGGCATATGCGACAGGCGCGGATGGCGGGGGCGCGGCGGGATGGGGTGTGGGGGACCTGGTAGCCGGGGGTGGGCTGGGCGGCGGGGGGAGTTAATCTCAGCCCATGGCGACAATCGAAGAGGCGCTGGAGATCGAGCGGCTCGAGCGCGACATCTTCCGTGGCGCGTCCACGAAGACTCAGCTCCCGCGCACCTTCGGCGGGCAGGTTGCCGGCCAGGCGCTGGTGTCGGCGGTGCGCACGGTGGAGGAACGGTTCCAGGTGCATTCGCTGCACGGGTACTTTCTGCGTCCGGGCAACCCGGATCAGCCGACGGTCTATCTGGTGGAGCGGATCAGGGACGGCCGGTCGTTCTGCACCCGGCGGGTGACGGGCGTGCAGGACGGTGCCGCGATCTTCACCATGTCGGCCTCGTTCCACATCGGCGACGAGGGCCCGGAGCATCAGGACGAGATGCCGGCGGTGCAGGCGCCGGACGATCTGCCCGACGCGAGCATCACGATGAGCCCGGAACGCCTGTGGGCGATGCGGGAGTGGGAGCACTGGGACATTCGGACCGTTCCGCACGAGCAGGTGGCGCGCCGCGACGGTGCGGTGTCGCAGCAGCAGGTGTGGTTCCGGTACCGGCATCCGCTGCCCGACGATCCGCTGTTCCACGTCTGCACGCTGGCGTATATGAGCGATATGACGTTGCTGGGCTCGTCGAAGGTGACCCACCCGGACGAGCAGACGCAGAACGCGTCACTCGATCACGCGATGTGGTTCCTGCGCCCCTTCCGCGCCGACGAATGGCTGCTCTACGACCAGTCCTCCCCGTCCGCGGGCTTCGGCCGCGCCCTCACCGGCGGCAAGATCTTCAACCTCCGCGGCGAAATGGTCGCCGCCGTCGTCCAAGAAGGACTGATCCGCACCCTGCGCGATTAGACCCCCGCGGACGTTTGTCGACCGCGGGGTGTGGGTGTGGCCGACCCACACCACCGCGGCCGCCTGAATTCACTCAGGCTTTCAGCCCACCTGGACGCGCAGGTGGCAGACCACTGTGTCGGACATACGGCGGAGCACGCGTTCGAGTTCATCGCTGCGGTGACTGGGCAGGACGCGGTTCCAGCCGACGGGTGGGTCGACTTCGGCGATGACGACGACCTTGCGTCTGCCCGCGAAGTTTTCCCGCACGTAGCGCGCGACCGGCCCGCCGACGGTGGCGTCGCTGTCTTCGAGCAGCACGAGCCGGACCTCCGGATGCCACGCCTCCCACGCCTTGGTGAAGGCTTTCGCGGACTCCCCGGGCAGGCAGACGTGCACCGCGACAACGTCTTTGCCGATCGACATGGCCGCGGACAGGGCCTCGCAACTGAGGTCGGAGACTTCGGAGACCGGCACCACGATGACGGCTTCGCGGGCGCGCGGTGGCGGCGGCACCTCGTCGGAGCGGCGGCATTCGCCGATCTTGCGGTAGGCGCCGCGAATGCGTTCCATGCCGACCACCAGTGCGGGCAGGATCAGCACGATCAGCCAGGCCCCCGCGGTGAATTTCATTGCGGTGGTGACGATCGCGGCGACGAAGGTGAGCGCCGCGCCGAACCCGTTGAGCGCCAGCCGTGCCCGCCAGTTCGCCGTCCGGGCGATCCACCAGTGCCGCACCATGCCGACCTGCGCGATGGTGAAGCCGACGAACACCCCGATTGCGAACAGCGGAACCAGCGCGTTCATATTGCCGTTGGCGCCGGCCAGCAGCACACCGGCGGCGACGGCGAGGGTGAGCACGCCGTACCGGTACACCTGCCGCGGCGAGCGGACCGCGAACCGGTGCGGCAGGCAGTTGTCGTCGGCGAGGATCTTGGTGAGGGTGGGCAGCCCGCCGTAGGAGGTGTTCGCGGCCAGCGCCAGCAGCACCACGGTCGCGAATTGCACCACGTAGTAGCCGATTCCGTGCCCGAGCGCGGCCTCGGTGAGCTGGGACAGCACCGTGGTCCCGTCGATCGGACGCACCTCGAACTTCTCGATCAGCACCGCGAGCCCGATCAGCATGACGCCGAGCAGCGCGCCGAGCGCGACCTCGACCCGTTGCGCGCGAACCACTTTCGGCGCTTCGAAGCTGGGTACCGCGTTCGCGATCGCCTCGACGCCGGTCAGTGCGGCGCACCCGCTGGAGAACGCCTTGAGCAGCAACAGAACTCCGACGGTGTGCGCGTCGAGCACGGTGGCGGTGCCCTGGCTGACGCTCGCGGGTTCGGTGCGCAGCAACCCGGCGACGATCACGGTCAGGATGCCGGCCACGAAGATCACGGTCGGCACCATGAAGGCCCGCGCGCTCTCGGTGATGCCGAGCAGGTTCAGCGCGGTGATCCCGGCCAGCACGACCAGGCAGATCCACAGCGTGTACGGCAGGAGCGCCGGAAAGGCCGAGGTCAGCGCCGCGACACCGGCGGCGATCGAGACGGCGACGTTCAAGACGTAGTCGATGATCAACGAGGCCGCGGCGGTGAGGCTGGTGCGATGCCCGAGGTGCGCTTTCGCCACCGCGTACGCCCCGCCACCGTTCGGGAACGCCGCGATGACCTGCCGATACGACGCGACGAGGACCGCGAGCAACGCCGCGATCGCCAGTGTCACCGGCAGGGTCAGGCCGAGCCCCGCGCCGCCCGCGGCGGCCAGGACCAGCACGATCGCCTCCGGCCCGTAGGACACCGACGCCATCGCGTCCAGGGACAGCCCGGCCAGGCCAGTAGGCACGGTGAGTCCGCGGCGGGCCGGGGCGGGACTCGCATCTCCGCGCGGTGCGGGCACTTTGCGCGGCAACACAGCAATCACACGTTCGAGTGTCATCCCGCCCAGGGCCGCTCGACCCCGCCGTTGACGGAACCCTGACGGACACCGTGAGCAGGCCCACACCGCGGCGGACCGTAAACTTTTCCGGGTGAACGCTTCCCCGGTCGCCGCACCCACCGTCGCGGACCCCGTGCCGTCGCGTCCGACCGTGGGCGTGCTGGCCTTGCAGGGCGATGTCCGTGAGCACATCGCGGCGCTCGAACACTGCGGCGCGGAGGCGGTCCTGGTGCGTCGCGCGTCGGAGTTGGCCGCGGTGGAGGCGCTGGTGCTGCCGGGTGGCGAATCGACCGCGATCAGCAAGCTGCTGGAAGCCTTCGAACTGCTGGAGCCGGTGCGGGCACGACTGCGGGACGGCATGCCCGCCTTCGGTTCCTGCGCGGGCATGATCCTGCTCGCCGACGAGGTGCTCGACACCAGGCCGGACGCGAAGCATCTGTCGGGTATCGATATGACGGTGCGCCGCAACGCGTTCGGGCGACAGGTCGACTCTTTCGAGGTCGACCTGGAGTTCACCGGCCTGGACGACGGCCCGGTGCGGGCGGTGTTCATCCGCGCGCCGTGGGTGGAACGCGCGGGTGACGGCGTCGAGGTGCTCGCGACCGTGCCGGACGGGCCGTTCGCCGGGCGCATCGTGGCTGTGCGCCAAGGGAACGTGCTGGCGACCTCGTTCCATCCCGAGGTCACCGGCGATCTGCGGGTGCACCGCCTGTTCGTCGACCTGGTGCGGGCCGCGTAGTCCGCACGCTCGCCGAACTCCGCCGCAGGGCTGCGGTCGGACTCGGTCCGGTGGCGTCCACTAAGCTGGTGAAGTTGTCCTTCCGGCTCGGCCGGTACGGTACAACCACAAAACGTGCCATCGACCTGAAGGAAGTAGGGAATGAGCGGCCACTCCAAATGGGCCACCACCAAGCACAAGAAGGCGGGGATCGACGCGAAGCGCGGCAAGCTCTTCGCCAAGTTGATCAAGAACATCGAGGTGGCGGCCCGCACGGGTGGTAGTGACCCCGCAGGCAACCCGACGCTCTACGACGCCATCCAGAAGGCGAAGAAGTCGTCGGTGCCCAACGACAACATCGAACGCGCCCGCAAGCGCGGTGGTGGTGAAGAAGCCGGCGGCGCCGACTGGCAGACCATCATGTACGAGGGCTACGGCCCCAACGGTGTCGCCGTGCTGATCGAGTGCCTCACCGACAACCGCAACCGCGCCGCGGGCGAGGTGCGCGTCGCGATGACCCGCAACGGCGGCAACATGGCCGATCCGGGCTCGGTGTCCTACCTGTTCCACCGCAAGGGCGTGGTGACGCTCGAGAAGAACGGCCTGTCCGAGGACGACGTCCTGATGGCCGTGCTCGACGCGGGCGCCGAGGAGGTCAACGACCTCGGTGAATCGTTCGAGATCATCAGCGAGCCGAGCGACCTGATCCCGGTGCGCAAAGCACTGCAGGCCGCCGAAATCGATTACGACTCCGCCGAATCCGGCTTCCAGCCGTCGGTGTCGGTCGCGGTCGACGCCGACGGCGCCCGCAAAGTGTTCAAACTGGTCGACGCGCTCGAAGACAGTGACGACGTGCAGAACGTGTACACGAACGTCGACATCTCCGACGAGGTGCTGGCCGAACTAGACGACTAGAGCTCGTCGTAATACTGCTGCATCGAGGGGTAGTACTCCTCGAAATCGGGGCGGTCCGTGTTGTCGCGGGCCGCCCCGAGCGCGTCCAGATAGTACTCCCAGCCGGGGCCGACCTGACCGATCGGCGCTTCGGGCTCGAGGTGGTGGGTGAAGACCAGTTCCGTGACGCCGCCGGTCTCGGTGAGCACGATTTCCAGATGCCAGGTACCGAAGTCGTCCTCGGTGGTGAGGGCGAGGCGGCGCGGCGGTTCGCACGCGTCGATCTGCGCGTCGCACCAGCCAGCGCCCTCTTCGAACAGCATCTGCACCTTGATCCGGCTGCCCGCGCCCGGCGTGCCCTCCCACGGGCCGAACCAGCGTGCGGTGCGGTCGGATTCGGTGACGCTGGCCCAGACGTCGGCGATGGGCGCGCGATAGGTCCGGGTGAGGATGAGGTCGCGACGGCCGCCGGTGCGATCGACGCTGCCGGTGGGGGTGGGGGTCATGCGGTGTTCTCCTTCGGTTCGGTCTGATCGGCACGGCGTTCGCGGCGCGTGCGGTAGACCTCGGTGTCGAGTGCGTCGAGCCTGCGCTCCCACGCGGAAGCGGTGTCGAAGCGAGCGATCCACGTGGCGAGGTCGCCGAGCGGGGCCGGGTCGAGCAGGTAGAACCGCTGCCTGCCGACGAGTTCGGCATGGACCAGGCCACTTTCGCGCAGGACGCGCAGGTGCCTGCTCACCGCGGGTCTGCTGATCTCGAACTGCTGGGCGATATCCCCGGCGGTGAGCCGGGTGTCGCGCAACAGCTCGAGGATCTGCCTGCGCACCGGATCGGCGATCGCGCCTGCTATGTCGTCCACGGGACTGCTTCTTCCACGGCGAAAGCGTAACTACTTGGTTACGCGTTTGTCCAGGGTGCAGAACCGGCGGAGTTCCGGGAAGGCGGGCCGGTCGCTCGACGACGACCGGCCACGCTGGTCGATTACGCCCGCATCACTCCGGGATCGGGGTGCTGTCGCACCATTCGTAGACGCGCAACCGCCCCTCGGGGGTGTCCTGCTCCCGCGCGGTGACCTTGAAGTGTTCGTACGCGCCTTGGTGCTTGACCTTCAACTCGATCCCCGGCGGGGTGATGGGAACGATGCGCGCGGGCATGTCTTTCGGCCCGCCCTCGAGGACAGCCTTCACAACAGTGCTCATCATCGGATGGTAGAAGCGTGCAGGCCCCGATTTGGCGGATTCAGGCAAGCGCCGCGCGGAAAAATATTCGGTTTCAGACCGCTGCGGCCGTAAGTGTCGGGGCGTGCCGACCTTGAAGTACTCGGGGTCGGTAGCGCCTGCCGAACGGTCTGGCGCGACGGCGAATGGCATGATTGCTCTCCCTCGATATGATCGTGCCATGAGGTCTGCCGCAGTTCATCGAGTGGTCGCGCTTGCCCTGGATGGGGTCTATCCGTTCGAACTCGGCATCCCGAATCGGGTGTTCGGCAGCGCGAGCGGGCGCTATGAGATTCGCACCTGCTCGATCGACGGGCGACCGGTGCGCACCAGCGCGGACTATGCGATCGCGGTCGAGCACGACAGCGGGCTGCTCGCGACCGCGGACACGGTGGTGGTGCCCGCCTGCGATATCCGGATGACCCTCGACGGTGCACTGCCGCCGCCGGTGCGTGCCGCGTTCGCCCGGATCCGGCCTGGTGCCAGAATCGTGGCGATCTGCACCGGCTCCTTCGTCCTCGCGGCGGCCGGACTACTCGACGGGCGACCCGCGACCACACATTGGCGCGAGGCCGAGCGGTTCCGGCGCACCTTCCCGAAGGTCCTGCTCGATCCCGATGTGCTCTACGTCGACGATGACGACGTGCTCACCTCCGCCGGTGCCGCAGCGGGACTCGACGTGTGCCTGCACGTGGTGCGGCGCGATCACGGCAGCGCGGTCGCCAACGCGGTGGCGCGCCGGTGCGTGGTGCCGCCGTTCCGGGAGGGTGGTCAGGCGCAGTACATCGAACAGCCGGTGCCGCCGTCGACCTCGGCGGGAACGGCGGCCGCCCGGGAGTGGGCGCTGGCGAACCTGCACCTACCGCTGACCATCGACGAACTCGCCGGCCGTGCGCGAATGAGCAAGCGCACCTTCGCCCGTCGCTTCAGCGACGAGGTGGGGATGAGCCCGGGACGCTGGCTCATCCAGCAACGCCTCTTTCGTGCGCGGCACCTCCTGGAGTCGACCGACCTGACGATCGATCGGATCGCGGGTGAGGTCGGGTTCGCGACCGGAACGTCACTGCGCCAGCACCTGAACGACGCGATCGGCGTCTCGCCCAACGCTTACCGGAGGACGTTCCGGGCCGGGGCGGTGAGCTGAACTTCTCGCGCCCGGTTCCGCGTTCAGTACCGGCACTGCGTTCAGGCGTTGGTTCTGCGGCAAATGGCAGCGCGAACGAGCTTGTGCTGCCGCGCTTTTGCCAGGGCCGGCCTGGAAATCCATGTTCAGGGCGTGGGGACGGGCAGTCCGAGGCGGGCGACTATCCAGGGGAACGACGAGGTGAACGCGGCGGCGGCGAATTGCCAGGTGTGCCCGCCCTGAGTGGTGTGGATGGTGCAGTCGATCCCGACCGCTCGTCCTTGCGCGCACAGCTTTTCGGCCGCGCCGACCTCGCCGGTGTCCTGGATGCCGTCGTGGCCGCCGATCCCGGCGGTGTCGTCCTCGGCCGGGGGACGCGGAGCTGCGCCCGCCGCACCGTGGTTGCCGCGTGCGGGATTCCGGTCGGGCGGCGTCAGATCGTCGAAAAGCCCTGCGACACCGGTGTATCGGCCGTGCGCGGCCATCACCGTGAGCGGGTCGAAAGCCGCCCACTGCTCGGCGTTGCCGCCGAACAATCGCGCGACGGTCTGGTCCTTGGTGCCCGAGGTAGGCCCGAGATCGCCTGCGATATCGACGAAGGTGTGTACCAGTTCCGGATGCATCACCGCCAGGTCGACCGCGCAGGTGCCGCCCATCGACCAGCCGACCACCGCCCACTGCGCCGGATCGGCCGACGCACCGAACCGGGATTCCAGGTAGCTCGGCACATCTCGGGTCAGATGGTCGGCGGCGTCGCCGCGCGGACCGTTCACGCATTCGGTGTCGTTGTTGAAACTCCCACTGGAATCGACGAAGACGAGAATCGGCGCGCGACCCCCGTCGGCCGTGGTGAACGCGTCGACGGCGGGCATGATCTGGCCGCTGCGAATCCAGTCGGCAGGCGTATTGAATTCGCCGCCGATCATCATCACCACCGGCAGGGTCGGCGGCGTCGGACCCGCGAACCAGGCGGGCGGCAGGTAGACGTATTCGGTGCGATGTGGAAAATCGCTGCCCGCGTCGGGAATTCGGACCGGCACGATCTTGCCGGTGGTGACGCCGGTTTCGCGCAATCCGTCCAGCGCGTCGAGATCGGTCTGCTGCGGTAGCGGTCCGGCGGTGAGCGCACCCCACGCCGACTGCACCGTCGGGTAGTAGCCGACCCATTGGTTCAGCACGACCCCGGTACTCAGCAGCGCCAGCGGAATCGCAAGCGCCGCAACGCCACGCCGCCACCAGTTCGCACCGCGCCAGCCGAGCACCAGGACGCCCAGCGCCGCGACCGTCCCGCCGACGCACGCCCACAGCAATGCGGGCGCCGGGTCGGACGCCAGCCCCTGATTGGTCACGTACCACCGCGCGACCAGTGCGCCCGCCACCCCCAGCAGCAGACAGACCGGCACCTGGACCAGCCACCAGCGCCGAGTCCACCGCGCCACCGCGACCAGCAGAAACACCGCCGCGACGACCTCGATCGTCAGCGGCAGCCAGCCGTGCAGCAGCGAGATCCCGTGGTGAAAAGTGTTCTGATAGTTCGGATTCAGCTTCGCCGACGGCAACTGCGGAGCCGGCGGCGGCGCCGGGTTCGCGGGCGCGGCGAGCAGCACACCAAAGGCAGACACGTACGGCATTGTCGACACCGTTCCTCGAGACACCCTGTGAATCGACTTCCAGCCCCCTGTGCGCGAGAGGCGTGGTGGGGGAAACGTGTCGGTAGGGGGTGGCATAGTGCCGAGCGTGTCGTTCAGTGCGCGAATCGAAGTGCGGGTGTCTGATCTGGATCCGCAGTTGCATGTGACGGGTGCCGCCTATCACCAGTACGCCGACCACGCGCGGTTCGCATGCGTGCAGGCGGCGGGTGTTTCGGTGGCAGAGTTGATCGCCGCGGGCTTCGGGCCGGTGAACCTCGAGACGACCATCAAGTTCCATCGGGAACTGCGCGGCGGTGACACGGTCGACGTGTCGTGCGTGTGGTTGTGGGGGACCGGCAAGACCTACCGCGTCGAACACATGCTGACCCGCGCCGACGGCGTCCACGCCGCCACGGTCACCCACGTGAGCGGCCTCCTCGACCTCGCCGCCCGCAAACTCGTCACCGACCCGGCCCGCGAATGGTCCGCCCGCGCCCGCACCCCGGAACTACTCGGCTTACCGAACACAGTCGCCTAGCCGAGCGGCCGAAACGGCGGTCGTGCCGAATCCGGCCGCGCCTCGTTTCGCACGACCCCGAGGCCGTCCGCTCGCACAGCCAATGTCATCCGCTCATGCTTCGTGCTCATGCTGAGCGTCGTGGTCGAGGCCCGCCAGCTCGGCTGGTGCCCGTGTCGCTGGGGCACCGAACCCCTTGCCTCCGCTACACTCTCGAACAGTTGTTCGTGTCTGCGAGAGGGGAATTCGTGCGGGTGATGGGTGTCGATCCCGGGCTCACCCGGTGCGGCCTCAGCATCGTCGAGGGCGGGCTGGGGCGGAAGGTGACCGCGATCGACGTCGACGTGGTCCGCACCCCCGCCGACATGGACCTCGCCCAGCGACTACTGCAGGTCGCCGACGCCGCCGAACACTGGATGGACACGCACAAACCGGGGGCCGTCGCGATCGAACGCGTCTTCGCCCAGCACAATGTGCGTACCGCGATGGGTACCGCGCAGGCGGGCGGCGTGATCGCGCTGGCGGCCGCGCGCCGCGGCATCCCGGTCATGTTCCACACGCCCAGCGAGGTGAAGGCCGCGGTCACCGGCAACGGCACCGCGGACAAGGCGCAGGTCACGGCCATGGTCACCCGCATCCTCGGCTTGCAGGTCGCGCCGAAACCCGCCGACGCGGCGGATGCGCTGGCGCTGGCCATCTGCCATTGTTGGCGGGCGCCGCTGCTGGAACGCATGGCCAAGGCCGAGGCCCGCGCGGCAGAGGCACAGCGCAAGTACGCGGAACGGCTTGCCGAACAACGGAAGGCGGTACAGAGGTGATCGCGTCGGTTCGCGGCGAGGTGCTGGAGATCGCCCTCGACCACACGGTGATCGAGGCGGCGGGCATCGGTTACCGCCTCAACGTCACGCCCGCGACGCTGTCCACGCTGACCCGCGGCGAGGAGACCCGGCTGTACACCGCGATGATCGTGCGCGAGGACTCGATGACGCTGTACGGCTTCGCCGACACCGAGGCCCGCGACCTGTTCGGTCTGCTGCAGACCGTGTCCGGGGTCGGTCCGCGGCTGGCGATGGCGGTGCTCGCGGTGCTGGAACCCGAAGCGCTGCGCAAGGCGCTCGCGGAAAGCAACGTCGCGGCGCTCACCCGCGTGCCCGGTATCGGTAAGCGCGGCGCCGAACGCATGGTGGTCGAGCTGCGGGACAAGGTGAATCTTGTTCCGGTGCAATCGGGTCCGCCCGGCGCGACCCCGGCCGCGGTCGTCACACCCGTGCGCGACCAGGTGGTCGAGGCGCTCACCGGTCTCGGGTTTCCCGTCAAACAGGCCGAGCAGGCGATCGACTCCGTCCTGGCCGAACAGCCTGCCGCCGGCACGTCCTCGGCGCTGCGGGCCGCGCTCAACCTGCTCGGCAAGAATCGGTAATCGCTCATGGATCACGACGAAGACGAAGCGCCCGAATCCCAGGTCACGTCCAGCTATTTGAAATCCGACGGCGAGATCGAAGCCAGCCTGCGCCCGAAATCGCTGGACGACTTCATCGGTCAGCCCCGGGTGCGCGAGCAACTGGCGCTGGTGCTGCGCGGCGCGAAACAGCGTGGTGGCACGCCGGATCACGTGCTGCTGTCCGGTCCGCCCGGGCTCGGCAAGACCAGCATGGCGATGATCATCGCGGGGGAGCTCGGTACCGCGCTGCGCATCACCTCCGGGCCCGCGCTGGAACGGGCGGGTGATCTGGCCGCGATGCTCAGCAACCTGGTCGACGGCGATGTGCTGTTCATCGACGAGATCCACCGGATCGCCCGGCCCGCCGAAGAAATGCTGTACCTCGCGATGGAGGATTTCCGCGTCGACGTCGTGGTCGGCAAAGGTCCCGGCGCGACCTCGATTCCGCTGGACATCGCCCCGTTCACGCTGGTGGGCGCGACGACTCGGTCCGGTGCGCTGACCGGCCCGCTGCGGGACCGTTTCGGTTTCACCGGGCACATGGACTTCTACGAGCCCGCCGAACTGCTGCGCATTCTGCTGCGGTCGGCGCAGATCCTCGGCGTCGAGATCGACCACGATGCGGCCGCCGAGATCGCGGGTCGCTCGCGGGGCACGCCACGCATCGCGAACCGCCTGCTGCGTCGCGTCCGCGACTACGCGGAGGTCCGCGCCGACGGCGTGATCACCCAGCCGATCGCGCAGGCGGCGCTCGAGGTGTACGACGTCGACGTGCTCGGCCTGGACCGCCTGGACCGCGCGGTCCTTTCGGCGCTGGTCCGCAGTTTCGGCGGCGGCCCGGTCGGTGTCTCGACGCTCGCTGTCGCGGTAGGCGAAGAAGCCGCGACCGTCGAGGAGGTCTGCGAGCCGTTCCTCGTCCGCGCGGGCATGGTCGCGCGCACCCCGCGCGGCCGCGTAGCCACCGCCGCCGCCTGGGAACACCTCGGCCTCGTCCCACCCCCCGACCTCGTCTTCGGCTCCATCGAAGTCCGCGGCCGCGACCCCCAACCCACCCTCGACCTGTTCGAATAGCCGCCGCCTCAAGACTTCTCGCACCCGTCGAGGCCGCTCCACCGGAGCAGAGCGGCCCATCGGTTATGTGTTCAGGTGCTTGTGTAGCCGCACCCAGTCCGTAGGGTGCACGGCAGCGGCGGGGGTGTCGGGGGTGATGCCTGTGACGTGTAGTGCTTCGTCCACGTCTGGATAACGTGGGCGCAGTGCGGTGGGTAGTGGCACATTTGCGTTGGCGAAACCTGTATGTACCAGGGTGGTGTACGAATCTTGGTCGTGTACCAAGGGTTTCGTGCGGCGGTGGAGGTGCAGGATTGCGGTGTCGGTGGTGCGTGGGGGCCGGAAGTCGGTGCGGGCCAGTGGGCCGTGTAGTTGCCAGTCGAACCATGGCCAGTTCGTGGATGTGACGGGATCCCAGTGTCCGTTCTGACCGACGTGCGCGTATTCCTGGGGGACCACCAGGGTCGCCGAGGTGAGCGTGCGCGCGGCCAGGCACCAGTCGATGATTCGCGCGGTTGCCGCGAGCGGAAGGCTTCCGACGACGGCGAACGGTTCACGAAGCGGCTTGGCTTTGGTGAAATCGGCTCGGATCACACGTATTCCGCTGACTGCGCGGGTGCGGGCCGAGAGTTTCGCGGCCGACAGCGGATCCGGTTCGTACGCGGTGACCTGTGCACCGCGCCGAGCCAGCGCTTGGGTGAGCAGTCCGTCTCCTGGGTAGGGTTCGAGCACTGCTCCGCTCGGGTCGGCCACCGCCAGGAGGGACTCCACGGCTTCCTGGCTCACCAGTGAATTCTGGGAATGTGCCTGCCTGGCACGGTCTTTCGACGGGCGACCGCCGCCGCCGTTCTTGACCTTGCCCTGGGTATGCGAGTAATTCCGGTATGCAAAATCTTGCGCCACAGCGCTTGCCCCTTTCGGGTCTTCGAGTCGGATGAGTCTCGAAGGGCCCTGGGCGCGCTCGCGGACGCCGAAGTAGTTCTCTCCGTGTCCGCTAGCGGGCCAGAGCCCGAGCGCTGCGGAGACGGATGAAGTACGGGGCGGCATAGCAATGCATGCGGGTCACGTTATGGACTGCCCCCGTGACCCCGCAACCGAATTATTCGGTGCGGCGATCATGAGCGTCCGCAGTATGTCGGCGCTCGCGAAATGTGAGCAGTAGCCATGCGGACCCAACTCGCCGCGCACCTGCCGAGGCCCACGACGTGCGTCCGGTCGGCAACCCGACGCGGGCGCCCGGCCCCTGGAAAAGCGAGTACCGAAAACCTGAGCAATTATTCACAATAGGGTCATGACCTGCGACAACGAGTCCGTCCCCGCAGTGGGAGTCACCGACGGCAATGGCCGGGTGCGCCATCGGCTCACGACCGCCCAGGAACTCGAGTCGATCATCGGCCACCCTGCGCCGATGATCATGCTGAAGCAGGTCAGCGCACTGGACGAGGGCTGCCGGGCGGTGCTCGCGCACTGCCCTATCGCGGCCTTCGGCTACCGGGACGCCGACGGCGTCAGCCATACGACTTTCGTCGGTGGTGCACCGGGATTCGCGCGGGTGCGCTCGGCGACTCGGATCTCGTTCGCGCTGAGCGAGCCCGGCGACCCGCGCGGCCCGGTCTCGTTGTTCTTTCTCTTGCCTGGAGTCGGAGAGTTACTGCGCGTCAACGGGATTGCGGCCGGACGCAAGGGTGCGCAGACGATCGTCGACGTCGAGCAGGCGTTCGTGCACTGCGCGCAGGCCATCCTTCGGTCGCGCCTGTGGCGCACGCCGATTCCGGCCGAGCCGGCCGCCGAAGTCACGGGCGCGGGCGCGCTGGCCCGGCCCGGTGTCGCGGAATTCCTCGCCGCCGCACCGTTTCTCGCGTTGTCCACCTGGGATACCGTCGGCGGCAGCGATACCAGCCCGCGCGGGGACCGGCAGACGGTGGCCCGGATCCTGGACGACCGCACGCTGATCATCCCGGATCGCCGGGGCAACAAGCGGACCGACTCCTTGCACAACCTGATCCAGGACGAGCGACTTTCGTTCGCGGCACTCGTCCCGGGGCGCACCGATGTCCTGCATGTGCGCGGCCGCGGCGCGATCACCGACGACAGCGCACTGCTGGACATGCTGGCCCTGCGCGGGACCGCCCCGCATGCGGCGCTGCTCATCGAGGTCGAGGACGCCGAGGTGCTCGGCAGCGACGCCGTGACGCGCTCGCGATTGTGGGATTCGGCGACGTTCATCGAGCGCGGTTCGGTCCCGGATCTGATGGGAGTGGGCGGCAGGCATCTCGCGGCCAATTCGACGACCGCCGCCGGTGGTCCGCCCGGTTTCTTGCTGAAGATCCTCGGCGCGGTGCCGGGCATCGATCGGCTGGTGCGGTTCGTCATCGACCGCGCCTACCGGTCGGGGCTGCGCAAGGAGGGCTACGAGGACATCGAGCAGGGTTCGGCCGAGCACCGTCCGGCACCGAGCCGGGTACGCGGGAAGTCGGATTCGGACTAGTCGGCGTCGCGGTGCAAGGTCCAGCGGTGATGCTGGTGCTCGGCGTGCTCGAGGGCGGTGACCACCAGGTCGGCGAAGGCGTCCACCTCGTCGCGCTGATAGCCGCGGGTGCCCAGGCGCGCTTCGGTGAACCGCACCGCGCGTACGTCCGCGACGGTCAGGCTGCCCGGCCCGCCGTGGGCGAGCGTCGCGGCGACCAGATCGAGGAACGCGTCGACCTCTTCTTCGTTGTACCCGCGCCGCCCGACCGGTGCTTGCGTGAAACGCATGCGCTGCACATCATCCGGCGTGAGCATCGCCGGTCCGTTGCCCGAGGGCGCCGGGCGCACTCCGCGCTGGCGCATTTCCAGTTCGACGCGCACCTGGTCCAGGTATTCGTCGACCTGATCCGCGCGATAGCCGCGCCCGCCGGGGCGTGGTGCGTCGAATGTGACGTGGCGCAGATCGTCGGCGGCCAGCGCGCCGCGGCCCGCCATGGTCGCGGCCACCAGATCGAGGAAGGCGTCCACCTCGTCGGCGTGGTAGCCACGCTGGCCGAATGGTGGTGTCGCGAAACTGATCCGGCTCACATCCTCGGGGGTCACGGGCGACATTCTGTCAGGCTCGATGCGCCCGGCCGACGGAATGTGCGGTTTTCGTACTCCCTGGTCTCTTGTGACCACGAGCGGCCCCCTGGGCGACGCGACGGAACTTTGTCCTCACCATAACGTGGGGGAGCGCGTCAGGGGGCTTGTCGTGTGCTCAATCTTTGCGGACCCCATCGATCAGCAGCCGCCGGATCGCTTCGTTCAATCCGCGCAGCGTGGCTTCGTCGGTATCGCGCAGGCCGTGCACGATGCCGGCGAGCAGCATGCCGGTGACGGCGCGGGCCGTGTTGACGGTGTCCAGATCCGCTCGCAGATAACCGAGTTCGACGCCGTGCTCGAGGTAGCCGGCGGTCAGCGCGTCGGCCATGTCGAGCAGGCCGTAGAGGCGGGCGGTGAGTTCGTCATCGATGCCGGGGGCGTGTACGAGCAGCAGCTGGGCCACCCGGCGGTCGCCCATCAGGATGTGCGTCAGCGCCTGGCCGATCCGGTCGGTCTGCGCGCGGTATTCGTCGAGCGTGGTCGCGGCGTCCGGCGCGTTGTCGGTGCCGAGCGTGTCGATGATCTTCGCCGAGAGGTCGTCGATGACGTGGTCGATGATGTCGCGCTTGTTGCTGAAGTAGCGGTAGAAGGTGCCGTGCCCGATGCCGAGCTGGCCGGCGATATCGGCGATGCCCGTGGCGTGATAGCCCTTCTCGGAGAAGCAGACGAATGCGGTGTCGATGATGTCCTGCCGCAGCTCGGCTTTACGGCGTTCAGCACGCGTCAATGGCTTCGTCACCACGCCGATGATACAGTCGTCACAAACGGAATGATGTGTCATTCCGTGAGAAGCGGTTCACAAATCTGGAGGTTCGGAGTGGCGCCTCAGTACGACGCGGTCGTGGTCGGTGCGGGTTTCGGTGGCATGGGCGCGGGCATCGAGCTCGATCGGCTCGGCCTGAGCAATTACGTGATCCTCGAACGCGAGGACGATCTCGGCGGGACCTGGCATGTGAACCACTACCCGGGGCTCGCGGTCGACATCGCGTCGGTCACCTACTCGTACTCGTTCGAACCGAACCCGTACTGGACGCGGCTGTTCGCGCCGGGCGCCGAGCTGAAGAAGTACGCGGGTCACATCGCCGAGAAGTACGGCCTGCGCCGGCGTATGCGCTTCGGCACCGTGGTCGACGGCGCCCGCTGGGACGAAGAGCACCAGCAGTGGGTGGTGTCCATCGCCGGTGGCGAAACCCTCACGGGCCGTTATCTGCTCACCGCGACCGGCTTCCTCTCCCAGCCGTACACCCCGCCGTTCCCCGGCATCGACTCCTTCGCCGGGAAGATCATCCACACCACCGCGTGGGAGGACGATTTCGACCTCACCGGCCGCAAGGCCGCGATCATCGGCACCGGCGCGACCGCCGTGCAGCTGGTGCCCGAGGTGGCCAAGAAAGCGCAGGCGCTCACGGTCTTCCAGCGCACGCCGATCTGGGTGGTGCCGAAGATCGACGCCGCGATTCCGGGCCCGGTGCAGAAGCTCTTCGAGAAGGTGCCCGCCACCCAGAAGGCGGCGCGGCTGTTCAACACCAGCCTGCTCGAGGCGCTCATGGTGGTCGGCGTGCTGCACTACAAGCAGGCCAAGCTGCTGAACAAGGGCGCGGGCGTGCTCGCCAAGGCACACCTGCGGGCTTCGGTGCGGGACAAGGAAACCCGCAAGCAGCTCACCCCGCACTACGACTTCGGCTGCAAGCGCCCCACCTTCTCCAACAGCTACTTCCGCGCGTTCAACCAGCCGAACGTGCGCTTGGAGACCAACTCGATCGAGCGAATCGAGCCGGACGGCATCGTCACCGCCGACGGGCACAAGACCGAGATCGACACGCTGATCCTGGCGACCGGCTTCAACCTGTGGGACGTGAACTTCCCGGCCATCGAGATCATCGGCCGCGACGGCGTCAACCTCGGAAAGTTCTGGCGGGACAACCGCTTCCAGGCCTACGAGGGCATCACCGTGCCGAAGTTCCCGAACTTCCTCAGCCTCAACAGCCCGTACTCCTACAGCGGCCTCTCGTACTTCACCACCATCGAGGCGCAGATGAAGCACATGGGCAGGCTCTTCGGCGAGCTGCGCCGCCGCGGCGAGCAGACCTTCGAGGTGACCGAGCGGGCCAACGCGGGCTTCCTGGACCGGGTCACCGACAAGCTCGGCTCCTCGGTGTTCTATGGCGGGGACTGCTCCACCGCGCGCAGTTACTACTTCAACCAGCACGGTGAAGCGGCCTTGCTGCGCCCCACCAGCACCCTCAACGCGCACCGGGAGGCCGTCAGCTTCCCGCTCGACGACTACGTCTACGGCAAGAGCGCCTGAAACGGGTCGACGACGCGGGCCCCGCCGGACCTCGTCCGGCGGGGCCCGCCACCGTTCGCCACGAGTTCCGCGGTCCCCAGACCGATGTCGCCGCTCCCCAGCGGGTGTGCCGGTGTGGCGGCGGCGACACGAACTGGCAGACTGTGGGTACTTACCCATCCCACCCACAAGACTAGGGACTGACTTCGACGATGGAACTTCTGTTTCCGCTGCTGCTGGTAGCCCTGCTCGTGCCGATGTTCCTCGGTGTCCGCCGTCAGAAGCGGGAAGCCGCCAAGGTCACGGAGATGCAGGACAGCCTCAAGGTCGGCGACCAGGTCATCACCACGTCGGGGCTGTACGGCACCGTCGTCGATCTCGACGACGCCACGGTCGATCTCGAGATCGCCGAGGAGGTCGTGACCACCTGGCTGCGCGCGGCCATCCGCGAGGTACGCACCGACGACGCGACGAGCACCGACGAGAGCCCGGTCGACGCGCCTGCGGCCGAGGCCATCGAGGAATCCGCCGAGCAGACCGAAACCCGGCTGACCAAGGATTGATCGTCGGCTCGCGCGCCGGGCACCGCTACGGTGGTGCCCGGCGGCACCGGTGTGCCCACCTGTTCCACTCTCGACTTCCCGCCTAGGAGATGACGTACTGTGCCACCTTCCCAGGGATCGGCGCATCCGCTCCGGCTGCTCGGCGTCTACGCCGCGCTGCTGGCCGTGATCTATGCGCTGGTGTTCTTCACCGGTGACTCCCCGCAACCGAAGCTCGGCATCGACCTCCAGGGCGGTACCCGGGTCACGCTGACCGCGCGAACGCCGGACGGCAACAAGCCGAGCCAGGACAGTCTGCGTAAGGCACAGACCATCATCGAGAACCGGGTCAACGGTCTCGGTGTGCTGGGTTCCGAAGTCGTCATCGACGGAGACAACCTGGTGATCACCGTGCCGGGTGACGACGGCGCGCAGGCGCGCACGATGGCGACCACGGCCAAGCTGCTCATCCGTCCGGTGCTGCAGGCGGGCCGCGCGCAGGCCGGCACGCCGCAGCTGCCGCCGGGTGCGATCCCGCCGGTGCCCGGCGCCGAACCGGGTGCCGTGCCGCCGCCGGCCGGTGAGCCGGGTGCGGTGCCGCCGCCGGCCGAGCCCGCGCCGCCCGCGGAGGAGCCGCAGGCGCCCGCCCCGCAGAACCGCGTGTTCCCGGCCCAGGCGCCCACCACGCCGAACCCCGCGCCGGACCCGTCGCTCACCTCGCGCGAGCAGACGCAGAAGGACATCCAGCAGGCTAAGGCGACCAGGCAGAGCACCGATCCCACCGTGCAGCAGGCCGCGATGGCCGCCATCGACTGCGGCAAGCCGGATCCGCTTGCGGGCAACGACGACCCGAATCTGCCGCTGGTGACCTGTGGTTCGGACGGCAACGTCTACCTGTTGGACAAGAGCAGGCTCGACGGCCAGGAAATCTCCGACGCCACTTCGGCTTTCGACTCGCGGCGCGCGATGAACGTGGTGCAGCTGAAGTTCAAGTCGACCGGCGCCGAGCAGTGGGCCCAGCTCACCAAGGACATGCTGTACAAGCAGGTCGCGATCACCCTCGACACGAAGGTCATCACCGCCCCGACCGTGCAGGGCGTGCAGACCGACGGCACCAGCGAGATCAGCGGTAGCTTCACCGCGGCCTCGGCCAAGGAACTGGCGAACACCCTGAAGTACGGCTCGCTGCCGCTGTCGTTCGAGACCTCCGAAGCCGAGACCGTGTCGGCGACGCTCGGCCTCTCGTCGCTGCGGGCCGGCCTGCTCGCGGGCGCGATCGGCCTGGCGGTGGTGCTCGTGTACTGCCTGCTCTACTACCGGATGCTCGGCTTCCTCGCCGGGTTCTCGCTGCTCGCCTCCGGCGTCGCGGTGTACGGCCTGATCATCCTGCTGGGCCGGTGGATCAACTTCACCCTGGACCTCGCCGGTATCGCCGGTCTGATCATCGGTATCGGCCTGACCGCCGACTCGTTCGTGGTGTTCTTCGAACGCATCAAGGACGAGATGCGCGAGGGCCGCAGCTTCCGTTCGGCCGTGCCGCGCGGCTGGGCCCGCGCCCAGCGCACCAACCTCTCCGGTAAGACGGTGAGCCTCATCGCCTCCGCCGTGCTCTACATCCTCGCGGCCGGACAGGTGAAGGGCTTCGCGTTCACCCTCGGCATCACCACCGTCCTCGACGTGATCGTGCTGTACCTGGTCACCGCGCCGCTGATGATGATGGCCTCGCGCTCGGCGTACTGGGCGAAACCGTCGGTCAACGGCCTCGGAGCGGTACAGGAAATAGCCAGGGAACGTAAGGCGAGCACCGGCGCACTGGTGCGGGAGGCGTCACGATGAGCAATTCGAGCCCTACCCTGGAACCGAGTTTCGTGGACGAGGCCGACGACGCGAATGCCCCCAAGCACAGCGTCTTCGAGCGGCTCTACACCGGCACCGGCGGTTTCAAGATCGTCAGCCGGCGTCGTTTCTACTACGGGCTGACCGCGGTGTTCCTGCTGATCTCGTTGCTGAGCATCGGCGTTCGCGGGTTCACCCTCGGCATCGACTTCGCAGGCGGGTCGCGAATCGGCATCCCGGCCGCGGACAACGTCACCACCTCGAAGGTCGAGGACGTCTACGCGGCGACCTTCGGGCACAAGCCGGTGTCGGTGCAGAAGGTGGGTTCCGGTGCGGCGGCGACCATTCAGGTCCGCTCCGACACACTGAGCACCAGCCAGGCCGACGAGTTGCAGACCGCGCTGTTCAACGCCTTCCATCCGAAGGACCGCAGCGGCGCGGAATCGCGCAACGCGATCAGCGTCGCCGAGATCAGCGAGACCTGGGGCGGTGAGATCACCAAGAAGGCGGTGATCGCGCTCATCGTCTTCGTGTTGCTGACGATGCTCTACATCGCGATCCGGTTCGAACGGGACATGTCCATCGCGGCCATCGGATCCCTGTTCTTCAACATGGTCGTCACCGGCGGCATCTATTCGCTGGTCGGCTTCGAGGTGACGCCCGCCGCGGTGATCGGTCTGCTCACGATTCTCGGCTATGTGCTCTACGACAACGTCGTGGTGTTCGACAAGGTCGAGGAGAACACCCGCGGTGTGCTGCATCTGAGCAAACGCACCTACGCCGAGCAAGCGAACCTGGCGGCCAACCAGACCCTGATGCGCTCGATCAACACCACCGTCATCGGCATCCTGCCGATCATCGGCATGCTGGTGATCGCGGTCTGGCTGCTGGGTGTCGGCACCCTGAAAGACCTGGCGCTGGTGCAGCTGGTCGGCATGGTCGTCGGCGCGTATTCGTCGATCTTCCTCGCAGTTCCGCTGCTGGTGTCGATCAAAGAACGCTGGGGTCCGGTCGCCGCGCACACCAAGAAGGTGCTCAACAAGCGGGCCGGTGTGGCCAGCGCGCGGGCGTCCTACGAGGCCGATCGCCGGGTCACCGCCGCGACCGGCCGGTCCTTCGGCGACGACGAGCCGCGCAGGCCCCGCGATCCCGGCCAGGCTCCCCGACCGGGCGCGCGCCCGAGCGGCAAACGACAGAAGCGGCGGCACTGACACAGGCAGGGGAGTTCATGCGAAAGCCACGCAGCCGCACGGTCCGCCTGCTCGCGGTACTGGCCGCGGGCGTCACCGCCGCCGGACTGGCGGCCGGGTGCTCGAGCAAGAACCAGGTGCCCTCCATCGGCTATGCCGTGGACGCCACCATCGCCACCTACAACGGCGGCAGCACGCTCGGCGTGAGTTCCGGTGCTGCCGCCGTGTTCGGCCGGGTGCTCACCGGGTTCTACTACACCGGGCCGGACGGTCAGCAGGTCGCCGACACCGATTTCGGCACCGCCAAGGAGACGCCCGCCGAGCAGCAGACCATCCAGTACCGGCTCAACCCGGACGGGGTGTACTCCGACGGCGTGCCGACCTCCTGCGACGACCTGGTGCTCACCTGGGCGGCGCGCAGCGGCCGGTTCACCAAACCCGGTGACCGGGGCCCGATTCCGGCGTTCGACGCGGCGAGCACCGCGGGCTACGCCGATATCGAGCGGGTGGACTGCCAGCCCGGTTCCCGCGACGCGCTCGTGGTGTTCCGGCCGGATCGGCGCTACGCCGCCTGGCGCACGCTGTTCGCGGCCGGGGAGGTGCTGCCCGCGCATATCGCGGCGCAGGCGGCGAACGTGCCGAACGTTGTGTCGGCGGTGCAATCCGGCGATGGGAACGCCATCGGGCGGATCGCCGAGTTCTGGAACACCGGCTGGAATCTGAAGCCGGGCAAGCTGGACCTGACGCGGTTCCCTTCGTCCGGGCCGTACCGGATCGAATCCTTCAGTGAGAAGGACGGTTTGGTGCTGGTGTCGAACGAGCGGTGGTGGGGTCGTACGCCCGCGACCGGCCGGATCCTGGTGTGGCCCAAAAACGTCGACCTGAAATCCAAGGTCGGCGACAGCGCGATGGGCGTCATCGATATCGGCGCGGGATCGGTGAAAGACCTGAACCTGGACGGATTCCGGGTGGAGAACCTGCCCGGGCGCGGCGCCGAGCAGCTGGTGCTCGCCACCGGGGGCGTGCTGGGCTCCGCGGAACTGCGCCGTGCGCTGGCCCTGTGCGTGCCGCGCCAGGCGCTGTTCGAGAAGCTGGGGCAGGTCAAGGACGCGCCGAAAACCGGTCTCGGCTCCGGGCCGCTGAACACCCATATCGTGCAACAGGATTCGCTGTACTACGGCCCGGTGGCGGGCGCGGGGAGCAAGTTCGGCGGCGGTGACGTGGGCGGCGCCACGCAGGCGGTCGCGGCGTCCAAGACGCAGAACCCGACCATCCGGATCGGTTATCTGCGCCCGGACGACCGGCGCGCGCAGACCGTGGCGATGATCACGGAGGCGTGCAAACCGGCGGGCCTCACGATCGTCGACGCGGGTGCCCCCGATTTCGTTCCCACCCAGCTCAGCGAGGGTAAAGTCGACGCGATCCTGGCCGGTACCGCGGCCGCGCCCGGGCCGTCCGGGTCGCTGAGCGGCGTCGTCGCGGCCAGTTCGTTGCGCACCGGTAGCGGGCTCAATTTCGGGCGATTCGGCAACGGCCGTTACGATGCGATCACCGATCAGCTTGCGGTCGACGACAACTCGACCACACAGCTGAATCTGCTCACCGAAGCCGAGAACCTGCTGTGGGCGGAGTTGCCGAGCATCCCCCTGTTTGTCACCCCGCGCACCATCGCGTTCGGCGGCGGCCTGCAGAACGGGATACCCGCGCCCAGCCAGGCCGGAACCGGGTGGAACATGGACCGCTGGGTGTTGAAGCGGTGACAGGTGTTCGGGTGATGTGATGATGGAGAGGTGTCGATGAGTAAGCACGCGGCGATCGAGTCCGACGAGCTAGCCGCCCAGCGGACCAGCCTGGCCGCGGACGCGGTCGAGCGCTTGACCCGCTGGCGCGACGACTTCCCCACCCCGGGAGTCCGTTTCGCCGACCTGACCCCGGTGTTCGCGGATGCCGAGGGCTTCCGCACCGTCATCGATTGCCTCGCGCACATCGCGCCCGACGCCGACCTGGTGGCCGGCGTCGACGCCCGCGGCTTCCTGATCGGCGCCGGCGTGGCCGCCAGCCTCGGCACCGGCGTGATCGCCGTCCGCAAGGCGGGCAAGCTGCCGCCGCCGGTCCTCGAGCGCGAATACGAACTCGAATACGGCACCGCCGCGCTCGAGATCCCCGCCGACGGCGTCCCGCTCGCGGGCCGCCGCGTCCTGCTGCTCGACGACGTGCTCGCCACCGGTGGCACCTTGGCCGCTGCGGCCGACCTGTTCCGGCAGGCCGGCGCCGAGATCGTCGCGGCCGCGGTGGTTCTGGAACTCACCTTCCTCAACGGCCGGGAGCGCCAGGGGGATTACCCCGTGACCTCCATCGTTCAGGTCTGACGCTGTCCGGAGCGCCCGCGTTCGGATATCGGGTCAGTTGACCGCGGCGACGATGTGGCGGCGGCCGTACTGCCAGATCGATCCGGCCGTCCGGAAACCCGCCGCCCGCAACAGGTTCAGGTGCTCCTCGTAGGTGGTGCCACTGTCGGACGGATGCTCCCAGCGGCGGATCTCGCGCTCGGCGACCGCCGTGGCCAGTTCCGGTTCGGCGGTGATGGCGCTCCACCACTCGGCCCAGTTCTCCCGATCCGTGACGCCTTCGCGTTCCAGTTGACGGGTGCCGATCGCCTCGTGCAGCTGGTCGATATCCGTTGCGTGCGTGGCCATATCGTCGCCGTTGAGCAGGATGCCACCGGGGCGGAGCAGTTGCGCCGCTTGGCGGTAGAGCGCGGCGAGCTGATCGGAGTAGAGCCAGTGCAGGGCGGTGGTGCTGACGATCGCGTCGATCTGACCGGCGGGCAATCCGGCCGCCCAGGCCGGATCCGCCAGATTGTGGTCGACGAGCTCGAATCCGTATGCCGTGCGCGCCAATTCGAGCAGCACCGGATCGGCGTCGATGCCGATGACGCGGGCCTGCGGCAGCCGTTCCCGGATGCGGGCGCCGAGTGAGCCGGGGCCGCACGCCACGTCGAGCACCACCGGGTCGGGGCGGTCCGCGTTGGCGGCCACCGCGTCGGCGATCACGGCGAACATGAGTTCGCGGTCGGGCAGGTAACCCTCCTGCTGGCGATCCCATCGATCGATCCAGGCGTGGGCGAGGGTGGGTGTCAACGACATGAGTGACTCCGTTACTGTCATAACTATCAACGACAGTGACGAATGTAGCGAGAGTGAGGTGACTGATCAAGTGCGTTTAGACAGTCACACGTTGGGTGTGGTCGAGGACGGTGTCGCGTTGATCAACGCCGCGGTGCCCGGTGAGCGCCGCGGCAAGCCCTACCCGCCTGCCGCCGACGACGCGGAGCTGCACGAACGGATGGACGGCGTGGTCTCGACCCTGTTCGGCGTGCACGCGCAACCCGAGGATGCTCGCGGCCTGGCCCGCGCGGCCGGGCAGTTGCGGCAGGTTTTCGACGCGGTCTCTGTCGACGACATGGATTCCGCTGCCGCTCAGATCAATTCGATGATCACCGAGTACGGTGCCCGGCCGACCCTGATCCGGCACGGCACCCAGCCGTGGCACCTGCACTTCCACGCCCCCGACGCCCCCCTCGTGCCCGGCATCGCCGCCGCCTGCGCCGTCGGTCTCGCCTACGTCCTCGGCAGCGAGCACGCCGACCGCATCGGCCTGTGCTCGGCCGGCAACTGCGACCGCGCCTACCTCGACACCTCCCGCAACGGCACCAAACGCTTCTGCAGCACGGCATGTCAGAACCGCGCCAAAACCGCGGCCTTCCGCGCCCGGCGCGCCGCGAACACCTGAGGTTCCGGGCGGAAGCGGTTGCTCAGGAAGGGATTCCAGCGATCAATCCGTCGATGAGGTGGCCGACCGCGGTGCTGGTGCGGTATTCGTCGCGGATGGTTGCCCATTTCGGGAGCATTCGTACGGTGGTGGGGAATTCGGCCAGGATCTCGTCGTCGGCCTGATCGGTCCAGCGGGGGCGGGGGTCGCCGCGGCGCGCGGCTTCGGCGCGTTCGTCTTCGGCGCGGCGCATCATGAGTTCGCCGAGCACGAAACGCCAGATGGCGGCGTACATGTATCCGGCGTAGTCATCGGTGGCGCCGAGCCGGGTCGCGGTGTCGACGAATTCGTCGAGGATCCACATCGCCGCGCGGCCGAAGGATTCGCCGCTGACGAGAATGTCAGCGACCCAAGGCATTTGGTGTAGGACGTCGATCAGGTAGGCGACGATCGCAACGAGGCGGTCCCGTGGATCGGCGGGCAGGTCCGGGCGGTCCAGCTCGTCCGCGCGGGCGCTGAGGACGGCGATCATCAGCGCCGCCTTGGTGGGGAAGTGGTGATAGACGGCGGCGGTGCTGACGCCGAGTTCGTCGGCGAGCTTGCGCATGCTGAAGGCTTGCGCGCCGCCCGCGGTGAGCAGCCGCGTGGTGACGGTCACGACGTCGTCGCGGGGCACCCGGATCGGGCGGCCGCGCCTGCGGGTCACGTTGCTGCTCACCCCTTCATTCTGCGGATCGAAGCTCTCGACACTCAGGTAAGGCTGTGCTAACTATATTAAACACACGCGTTACTTAATTATGGAGGTTGTCGTGACAGAGCGAACCGGCGCACGCAAGGGGTGGGCGCTCGGCGTCGTATTCCTCGTGATGTTCCTTGTCTCCCTGGATCTTTCGATCGTGAACGTGGCACTGCCCGCGATCGACGAGACGCTGGGCTTCGGTCCGTCGGGGCTCAGTTGGGTGATCAACGCCTACCTGCTCACCTTCGCCGGGCTCATGCTGCTCGGCGGCCGGCTGGCCGACCTCACCGGCAAGCGCACGCTGCTGCTGGCGAGCCTCGGTCTGTTCGCGCTGGCCAGCGCGTGGGGTGGGGCGGCGCAGCACGGGTGGGAGTTGCTCGCGGCGCGTGCGTTGCAAGGTGTCGGCGCCGCGGTGCTGGCGCCGATGACGCTGGCGCTGGCGACCTCGGAGTTCCCGGAGGGGCCCGAGCGCACGAAATCCATGTCGGTGTGGGGCGGGGCCGGAGCCGCGGGCGGCGCGGTCGGCGTGGTGCTCAGCGGCGTGCTGACCGATCATCTCGGCTGGCGCTGGGTGATGTGGGTGAACCTGGTGTTCGTCGTCGCGGCCGCGGTGGCGGTGCAGCGCGGCACCGACAACCGGGTGGTGGCGCGGCGCGGCCGCCCCGACGTGCTCGGCGCGGCACTGGTCACCTTCGGCACGACGGCCCTGGTGCTCGGGGTGATCGCCACCGAAAGCCATTCGTGGGGTTCGGTGCGGGTGCTCGGCTGGTTCGCCGCGGGTGCGGTACTGCTTGCCGGATTCGCCTGGGCCGAAACAAGAGCCGCGGATCCGCTGGTGCCGCTCGAATTCCTGCGGCGGCGCTCACTGCTCGGCGCCACGCTGTTCGGGTTCATGCTCACGTCCGGGCAGATCGCCAGCTTCTACTTCGTCGCTCAATTCCTGCAGCGGGTGCTCGGGTACAGCCCGACGCTCACCGGCGTCGCGTTCCTGCCGTTCTGTGTGGGCGTCGTCATCGGCCTGCGGATCGCGATGGCGGTGACGCCGAAGTGGGGTCCGCGTCCGGTGCTGCTGGTCGGCGGGCTCGTCGGTGCGCTCGGGCTGCTGTGGTTCGGTTTCGCGGATCCGTCGACCACGTTCCTCACCGGCCTGCTCGGCCCTTCGCTGGTGGGCAGCATCGGGATCGGTGCGTCGGTGGTCGCGATGGGCACCGCAGCGGTCGCGGGCGTGCCCGCCGAACAGTCCGGGCTCGCATCGGGTGTGCTCAACAGCGTCCGGCAACTCGGCGGTTCGCTCGGCCTGGCCGTGCTGGTAACGATCTCCGCACAAGTCATCGGAAACGACAGCAGCAGAGCGTCATTGGCGGACGGCTACACCACGTCGCTGTGTCTGGCCGCCGGTCTGCTCGCCGCCGGGGCCGTCATCAGCGCGCTGGTCCTGCCGAAGGCGGTGCGGGCGCAGCCACCGGCGGAGGTCGCGGTAGTGGCAGCGGTGGAGTGACAAAGCCGAAACGAATTTTGGTGGGGCCGGTGTGAATATCCGGCCCTACCGGTATATTCCGGCGGTCGTCGAGTTGACGTGGCCAGTTCCGACCGGGCGGTTTATCGGAGTTACCCCCAGTTGTCATGGCTTCCCCAGTCCTCCGGTGTTGACGTAGGCTGAGCTCGATAATTCTGTCGGGTGGTGCAGGGGGATACGCGAGTAATTCATCGGAAGCCTTTTTCTTGCTGCTCGGAATTTGCGGAGTCCGGACCGTTGGGGTACAGCCATGTCGCAAAACAGTGAATTGATTCAACACGAAGACCGGGTTCGGCAACGTTGCCGGACCTCGAAGCCGAAGGTCGGTGGATTCAAACGGGAGCTTTCACCGGAGACCAAAGAAGCAGTCAAAGATATCCACAACAGCAGAGACAACTGGCACGGACCGTTGGGTCTCTGCATCGACTGGCTGGTCATCGCCGGCGTTGCCGTCGTCGTCGTGCTGTGTGACTATCAACCCCTCGTCTACCTGGCCGGCGTACTCATCGTGGGAGGTAGGCAGCGTGCGCTGCGCAGCCTCATGCACGAGGCCAGTCACGCGAAACTCACCCGGCACGGCCCGCTCAACCGCTGGCTGGGCCGGGCGTTCATCGCTTGGCCGCTGTTCTCCGGATTATCCGCGTATACCTGCGCGCATTGCGAACATCACCGCCACCTGTGGGACGATCGCCGCGATCCGAAACTGCTCGGCTACCTGCGCCTCGGGTTGGTGAACCCGCGGGACATGAAGCAATTCGCCGGTAAACACCTCTTGAAACCACTGCTCCTGGTGCACGCGCCGTTTCAAGTCGTCGCGGACCTCATCGGGCGGGACGAGGATCGTCGGGAAACGCGACTTCGATTTGTTTTCCTGATAGTCGTTTCCGCCGGATTCTTCGTGGCCGGATTCGGTCTCGACTTTCTGCTGCTGTGGGTGGTGCCGTACGCGACGGTCTACCAAATTCTGCGCTATTGGAGCGATATCGCCGATCACGCCGGATTGCGCTCCGACGACCCTTGGCAGTCGACGCGCAGCTGGGACGCGTCATGGCTGGTCCGGCAATTCCTGGCTCCGCACAATTCCAACTGGCATCTGGCGCATCACCTCTACCCGGCCGTGCCGCACTATCGGATTCGCCGGTTGCACCGGACCCTGCAAGCGGTGCCCTCGTACCAGAAGGCACATCACTGCGACGGTTTCGTGTTTGCGCGCCGCGGTTGTCATCCGTCCGTCGTGCAGGATGTGCTCGCGCCGGAACGGTTGACGGAGTTGCGATCTCGTCATCTGGCGGACGGCCGGCGTGGCGCCTTGGTGCCGGGATGTGCGCGGACCTGTCCGATGTCGGCCCTGCGTCCGGTCGAGCACGGATGAGTCTCGAAGTCGCGACTCAGCGCGGGTCCGGTGTCTGGCTCGGTGCGCTGCTGGCACTCGGGTCCAGCGTTGCGGTCGGGTCCGCGATCGCGGCGACGACGGCACTGACGGACTTCCCGATCCTGACGGGACAGGCGGTCAGATACGGTATCGCCGCCGTGCTCATGATGGTCTGCTTCCGGGGACGGTTGCCGCGGGTCAGCACGCCGCAACTGGTCCGGATCGGGCTGCTCGGGGCGACCGGCCTGGCCGGTTTCAACATCTGTCTCGTGACCGCGCTGCAGCGCGTGGACGCGGGCGTCGTCGGCGCGGTGGTCGGTGCGGTTCCGGTGGTGCTGGCGATCGCGGGGCCGCTCATGGCCGGACGCTCGCCGTCGGCGAAGGCGGTGCTGGCCGCCGGGGTCGTGACGACCGGCGCGGTCGTCGTGCAGTGGACCGGCAGTGCGGGCGATCCGGTCGGACTCTTGCTGGCGACCGGCGCGCTCGCGGGGGAATGCGCCTTCTCGCTGGTGGCGATCCCGCTGGTGCGCGAGATCGGGGCGCAGGCCACGGCGGCGTACGCGGCCGCCGCCGGGGCGATCCTCTGCGGGATCGTCGCGGTGCCGATCGATCTGCCCGCGCTGCGCTGGCCCACGGCGGGGGAGTCGGCGGCGATCGGCTACCTGGCCGTGGTGGCCTCGGCCGGCGCCTTCCTCATGTGGTACGCCGCGCTGGATCGGATCCCGGTCGAGACGGCGGGCGCGTTCGCCGGAGTGGTGCCGGTATGCGCGCTGCTCACCGGGATCCTGCTCGGGGTTTCGGAAAGCTCGGCGCTGCGCTTCGTGGGGGCGGGGATCGTGGGCCTCGGGGTGGTGATCGCGACCTGCACGCCGAAGCGGCGCTGACCGCGGCCGCTCCTCGTTGACATCGGGCACACCGCGTGTCGAGGATGATCATGAACGAGGAGGACCGTTGATCCCAGCTGCCGAGGCCACCATCGAGACCGTGCGTGCCGCAGACGGTGCGACCACCGAGGTCCGGATGTACCGGCAGGCCGCGGATCCGTCCGCGCCGGTCGTGATCTGCATGCCCGCCATGGCAACTCCCGCCGCCGGTTATGTGCCGCTGGCGGAGGCGTTGTTCCAGGCTGGTTTTCACGTGGTGCTCGGCGAATTGCGCGGGCAGGGAACAAGTTCCGTGCGGCTGCGGCGCGGCGTGCGCTACGGCTACCACGAGATCGTGACCCTCGACTACCCCGCCCTGTTCGAGGCGGTCGCAACGGCCTTCCCCGACGCACCGCGATATCTGCTCGGGCACAGCCTGGGTGGGCAACTCGGCGCGCTCTACCTGGGGCAGCAGCCGCAGCAGGCCGCCGGTGCGATCCTGATCGGCGCACCGTCCTGCCACTACCGCGGCTGGCCGTTCCCGCGAAACCTCGGAATCTTCGCCGCCGCCCACCTTGCCGTCGGCATCGGGTCGGTAGTCGGCTACTTCCCCGGCCGCCGCCTGGGCATCCTCGGCAACGACTCGACCCGCCTCATGCGCGATTTCGCCGCCCAAATCCGTTCCGGCCGTTACCGCGTGCCCTCCTCACCCCTCGACTTCGAATCCGACCTCTCCCGAATAACCCTGCCGACACTGGTGGTCACCATCGAAGGCGACACCATGGCAACCGCCCACGGCGTCCGCGCCCTGAGCGAAAAACTCACCCACGCGACGATCACCCGCATAAACCTGGGCTTCGGCGATACAACACACCGCAACCCGCACTACGCCTGGATCCGCGACAACACCGGCTTGGTCGACCGAGTCCGAACCTTCATCAATTCGGGGGCGTGAACGGTTCGCGCCGGGTAGTGGGTTACGGCTCCGGGCGTCCGGATGTTGCGTTCCTCGGCAGCTCGATCTACAGCTGATCGGGGTCGACGGGTCGGCAATGGTGGTCGTCGACGGTTGCTGTTGTTGCGTTTGGCTTGTTAGTTGGGCACACGATGTCTTGACCCGGCCGAGGGGACTGCCCCGAGTTCGATTACCTGGCGCTACGGCTTCGGTGTGGTCGGGTTTGGTTGTGGTTTCTTGCGTTTGGTCCTGTTGGCTGGCTTCCGAAGTGTTGCCGGGCCTGTTTGGTGTACCTGCCGCGGGAGTTACCTGGATAGTGCTGGGCGCGTCGTCTGCCGTACCCGGCTGTAGGCGCGTGTCAGGCGGGTGGTGTCCTGTTCCAGCGTGGTCATCTGGCTGTGGTGCCGTTCTCGAGCGTTCCCTTGACGAGGTATCCGCGGTTTCGAGCGGGTGTCGTTGTGCCTCGGCGTGTCTGACCGGTGCCGACGCGCTGTGAGGAGGAGGCTCACAGACTTTCCGTACGGTTCACAGCAGCTATAGCTGCTGTGAACCGTACGGAAAGTCTGTGACCCCTAACCTATCTGTCGCTTGGTCCAGACCACCCGGCCCGCTTCCGAACCGCCCTCTTTCCCAAGCCGCTCGAGACGCCACCACAGCCAGATGACCACGCCGGAACACGACACCGCGCACCTGACGTGCGCCTACAGCCGGGTACGGCAGACGACGCGCCCAGCACTATCCATGTAACTCCCGCGGCAGGTACACCACACTGGGCTCGTCCTACTTCGGAAGCCAGCCAACAGGACTAAACGCAAGGAACCCGGCCAACGAGCCCGAACCGACGTCACGGCGTGGGTGTAATGCGCTGCGCCATGGTCGGATACGTGACGACCACAGCGTCGCGGTCGACGAGCAGATCCTGGGTGTAGGTGCCGGACGTGAAGCGAACGGAGGCGCCGTCGGATGTGGTGGCCAGGTGCGTGTAGCTCTGCCGGGACAGCGTGACTTCGAGGCTGGGGACCTCGATGAACGCCATGTGGAAGTCCGCGTGGCCCGGGCTGCGGTGCAGGTCGGTGCGCAGGATGGGCATGGTGTTGGTGAGCGGTGAGAAGGCCAGGTCGCAGTCGCGGGCGTCGCTGAGATCCGGGCGCGCGGCGCCGTCGACCGTCCAGTGTGACCCGGTGCGACGGAGGTCCAGCTCGCGGCGGGCGGAGGCGGTGACCGCGGTGACCGTCATGCGCGTGGTGGCGGCGCGGTCGTCGGTGCCGAGCGTGTAGGACAGCCAGTAGGGCACGGGGGTTTGGGCGACGGCGTGGCCTTCGGCATGCAGGGCAAGCCCGTTCGCGGTGAGCCAGCACGACTCGAACCCTGCGGTTTCCGTTACCGCCCACACGAATTGGCGTCGCTCGATCATCCGTTCACGGTAGCTCCGGCCACCGACACACACCATCGCCGACCGAGGGTGCGCCCGCGAACGGCAGGTGCGTGTGATCGAAATTGCACTGGCGGGATCAGCGGGGGTGTGGTTATCCTGGGCGAGTCTTGTTCCCGTTGATCGGAGTCATGCCGTTGATCTTCTGAGGTAGCCACTCGGGCGGTCCGCATTCGCGTGCCGCGTCTTCCGGAGCAACCTCATGGAGTCGCCATGACCAATATTTCATTTTCCGATCTCACTTTCTCGTGGCCTGATGGCACACCTGTGTTCGAGGGACTCGACGGCGTGCTCGGCCCTGGCCATATCGGCCTGGTCGGCAGCAACGGGGCGGGTAAATCGACCCTGCTGCGGCTGATCGTCGGCGAGCTCACCCCGGCCCGCGGATCGATCACCCGTACCGGCCACCTCGGCTATCTCCGGCAGGACCTCGGTCTCGCGGCGGGACAGCGGGTGGATGCCGTGCTCGGTATCGCCGATATCCGGAAAGCGTTGCACCGCATCGAATCCGGTGACGGCGACGAGTCCGACTTCGACCTCGTCGGTAATCGCTGGGATGTCGAGGAGCGAGCTATCGCGTTGCTCGGCCGGCTCGGTCTGCACTATGTCGCCGATTCGGCCGCACAGCTGGATCGCCGGTTGGCAACCCTGTCCGGTGGTGAGACGACGCTGCTCGGGCTGATCGCGGAACTGCTGGCCGAGCCGCAGATCCTGCTGCTGGACGAGCCGACGAACAACCTGGATCAGGTTGCCCGCGAACGGCTCTACGATGTGGTCGCCCAGTTCTCCGGCGCTGTGCTCACGGTCAGTCACGACCGTGAACTGCTGGAGCGGATGACCACCATCGCAGAACTTCGGCAAGGTGAGATCCGTTTGTTCGGCGGCAATTTCAGCGCCTACGAGCGGGTCATCGAGGCCGAGCAGAAAGCGGCGCGGGCTGCGATCCGGGATGCGCGCAGCGATGTGCGCAAACAGGCGCGCGAACTCGTCGAAGCGCACATCAAACTGGATCGCAGGCTGCGGTACGGGCAGAAGATGTGGGATCAGAAGCGGGAGCCGAAAATCATCATGGCGGAACGCAAACGGCAAGCGCAGGTGTCGGCGGGCAAACTGCGCAACAACCACATCGACAAGCTGGAGACGGCCAAGGACCAGCTGCAGCACGCCCAGGATCTGCTGCGGGACGACCGCGAGATCCGGGTGGATCTGCCTGGCACGCGGCTGTATCCGGGACAGGACGTGATCGAGTTGGACCGGGTGCGCTTGGCGTGCGGGCCGACGGTCTCGCTGCGGGTGAACGGCCCGGAGCGGATCGCCTTGACCGGGCGCAACGGTGTGGGTAAAACCACGCTGCTGCAACAGATCTCGGCGATCGGTCCGAAGGTGCCGTGGCGGCTGCTGCCGCAACGTCTCGACATCTTCGACGAGCAACGGACGGTGTTCGAGAACGTGGCGGCGGCCGCGCCACACGCGCTGCCGGAACAGATCCGAACCCGGTTGGCCCGGTTCCTGTTCCGCGGTGCGGACGCCGACGTCGCCGCCGCGGCGTTGTCCGGTGGTGAACGCCTCCGGGCGGCGCTGGCCATGCTGCTGCTTGCCGATCCCGCGCCGAAGCTGCTGCTGCTCGACGAGCCGACCAACAATCTCGACCTGCCCAGCCTGGAACATCTCACCCAGGCGCTGGCCGGATTCGAGGGCGCGCTGATCGTGGTCAGTCACGATCCGCGCTTCCTCGACGAGATCGGCGTGACGCGCAAGCTCGAGTTGACCGCCGACGGGCTGAGCGAAACGCTGGTTCGTTAGAGAGCGTCCGGGCGCCCCTCGATTCCTGATCGAGGGGCGCTCGCGTGATCGGTACGTCGCGGCCGCTCGACGCCGCGGTTCAGCGCGTGTGCACGTCGGTGAACGACAGCAGGATTCTCGCGGTTCGGGCGGGATCCTCGATCGGCGGCGAATGGCCGACCTCCGGCATGATCACGACCAGCGCACCGGGTACGACACGGTATTCGGGTGCGGAGGAGGGTCGCCACCGCTGGTCCTGCTCGCCGAAAAGAACCAGCAGCGGCTTACCCAGGTGTGCGAGACGTTCGGGAAGTCCCCGCTCGTTCAGGTACGCCGGGACGGCCTGCGAGGTCGCGGCGAACACCTGTAAGTCCATGTCGCGCAACTGATCCAGCAAGGTTTGCGGGATCCGATACCCCGGCGCGAAGGCACCGGCAGCCGCCGCCCGCAACTGCTCGTCGGTGAAATCCGGCCATTGCCGCAGGTCGATGGCCGCTTCTTGGCCGAGGTAGGCGGACATGTCGGGGCCGGTGCCGATCAGCACAACGGCGCGCACCAGGTCGGGTCGCTGCTCGGTCAAGGCGGTGGCGACGACACCGCCGCTCGAATGTCCGATCACACAGGCGCTTTCGATACCGAGTCGGTCCAGCACGGCCGCCGCTCGGCGAGCCTGGTCGGGCACGGCATAGCTCGCGTCGGCCGGGTGAGCCGAGCGACCACAGCCGGGCAGGTCGATCCGGATGACGCGATGTGATCCGGTCAGCAGCGGAAGAATCGGCTCCCACGACGCGGCCGACGCGGCGGTGCCGTGGATGAGCAGGAGGGCGGGGGCTTCGCGCGGGCCGTCCTGATATACGTGTATCCCACCGTCGTCCGGCGTCAGCGACTCGGCATACGATTTGTCCTCGGAAACAGTCATGCCTGCACTGTCCCCGTCGGATGGTGCCGTCGGCTTGGACAAATGTTCCCGCGGCCGTCAGTTCGGAGAAGAGGCGATGGGTACCACACCGATCGAGCCGCGGGCTCTGACCGAGCGCGAAATCGGCGTCGTGACGAGACTGCTGTCCGCCGGTGCGGCCGGGTCGGCCGACTATCTGGCGCAGATCCCTTCGGCACGGATCATCGCCACCTGGGGCGCCGGTTCCCCGAGCGTCGATGTGGTGGTGTCCGCCGCATCGGCGACCGCTTCCGGTGTGACGGACGGAATCTTCGCCAGTGGCGGCGTCACCGACCGGGCCGGCGCGCCGATCGGTGAGGTCATGCTGTGGGTCGAGCACGGCAGGCTGAGCGCGATCGAATACGCCTGGTACACGGACGCGCGTCCGACGTCGCTACCCGACCCCGCGCAGATCGAAGTCTGATTCAGCTACCGGTCTCGAGCGTGGCAGCGGCCTGTCTACCCGGTGTCAGGCACACGATCGTCAGCAGCGGGAAGATTGCCAGCGGTGTCGCGAAGACGACGTTGGCGGGGGCGGAGTAGTAGAAGGCATCGATCGGGATCGCCGCGAGCACCCCCGCGAACAACTGGCCCAGGACCACCAACCACGCCCCGGCCAACAGCAGATAGCGTCCGGACATGTTGCCGCGCAGGAGATATACCGCGCCGGCGGTGAGGAGGCCCGCGATGAGCAGAAACGCCAGTGCCAGCATCGTCAGCAGGTTGTCCGCAGTGATCGTCGAGCCACCGACCGATAGATAGTCGTTGTCCTGCCACTTGCCTTCCTGCGACTGGATCCACGCGCCGAAAGCTTGCACGGCCCACAGGAGTGCGCCCGGTATCGCCAGCCACGCCGCGACCCGAAAACGCATCTCCTGGAACTGAACCCACCCCGTCCATGCCCGCGTAATGACCGCACCCATCAGCTTCCCCCGCCTATCACCTGTCCCGATGCCAAGGCTAGCGGTCTGCGAGCGACGCGTCAGCTGTCGGAGTCGTCCACCAGGATGCGCCAGCTGTCATCGTCCTGGCGGCGCAACACCATGGTCGCGACCCCATTGAACAGATCCTGGCCGCCGATCTCGCCGTTCCGCAGGCGAGTGGTCCACACATTCGTCACCAGCGCCAGATCGCCGGCTCGGATGATCTTCGCGGCGTGCGTCGATATCTCGGGCCGTAGGGCGAGGCGCTGTTCATACATCGCCAGCAACGCGGCATGCCCGCGCACGCGCACGCCATCCGATTGGACGAAACACGCCTCCTCGTCGAAATACCGCACGACCGTACTCGGATCGCCGGCGTTGATCGCTTCGGTGATCAACGGCAGGAGGTCTTCGGGGGTACGCGCTGTCATCTCGATCTCCGTTGTCATCTCGGTTCCTCTCCGGGACCGCTGTCGAATGAACTCAACGATCCCGTTGCGCGACTTCGCGTTCGATCGTCGCCACGTGCCCGGCAAGGTCGGCGATGGAGGTGCGACTGAGCCGTTCTGCCATGGCCTGTTCGGCGGCGCAGAACTCGGTTTCGAGTAGTCCCCGCATATGGCGACCCACTTCGCACTCGTCATTGGGCGGGTGTGGATGCCGCGACAGAATCGGGCCTTCCTCGACGGCCGTGTACGCGTCATAGAGCGTGATCTCGTGCGGAGCGCGCGCGAGGGACCAGCCGCCGCCACGTCCCTCCGTGGACGACACCAGCCCCGCCGCGCGCAGCCCACCGAGTATGCGCCGCACCAGAACAGCGTTGCTCGCCAAACTGTTCGCGATCTCCCCGGAGGTCAACGATCGATCCCCCCAACACGCCAACATCGTCAGCGCATGAATCGCAACCGCCGTCCGACTACTGACCCCCACCACACCCTCCTTACCAATAACTGCAACCACAGTAGTTACAGTTACAAGCTCTCGTCAATCCAGAACGCCTACGCCCGGTTCCGAGGTGGCGAAGGCGATTCCGCCTTTCCGTCAGACTGAATCGTCTGTCTCTCAATGCAACCACGCCAGGTCGCGGCCGCGTTGCCAAGCTGACCTGCCCCTATAACTGGGATCCTTTGCAGTCCACCAGGTTCCGCTATCTTTATCCAATGCCCAGCGGTGCGTCCCCAGCCGAGCCGATTCCGTGCGCGGTGGCGGGCCTCTGTCGTTGCCGCCGTGATCGTTGTGCTCGTCACGGCGATCGGGTTGTATCTGCGAAGCCATCCCTACGAGGACCCGGTATCGAGAGAGATCGAGGGCGCGCTCGGCGGGATGGCGGGAGTCCATCGGATATCGAGCGAGGTCGATGAGAATTTCCGGACGATCGTCGTGCTGGCCGAAGAGGCGTCGGCCGAGCAGGCCACGGCGGTGCTCGAAATGTTTCGCGAAAGGGTCGCGGCCACACAGGAATACCGACGGTCGCGGTCAGATATCGAATTTCGCCGCAGTGGCGAGCGCAGCTCCTTCACGGCAGGGACCAAGGGGCTCGGCACGGCCTCGGCGCTGGTGGTCCGATGGGTTGCTCTGAGTCGAGCGTTTCCCCAGCACGAGATGAGGTGGACCTATAAGTGGTCAGCCCTTTCATGTTCTTGGCTCGGGCTGGACGACGTGATCTCGATGGGTACCACGGGGGTCGGCGACATCGCGCTGAAGTTGGTCGACGGGAACGGTTTCGACGCGGTCAGCGAAACCTATCGGCGGCTGATCCGGGAGTTCCCAGACCTGGCGAGCGCGAACTGGAAGATCGAGAACTCGGAGCCGGACGACGGATATCTACGGATGCGGCACCGGTATCCGACCGAGCTCGAACTCTCGGCCTGGCATCGGCTGAACGCCGATCAGAACCCGGCGAACCGTGTTCAGATCGAGTGGCCTTCCCCGTCGATGAACCCGGGAACCGGCCGCTGATCCTGGAGCAGCTCCATCACCGTCGGCGGTTGCCGATATACCGAGCGGCAGCCCGGTTGCGCAGCCGCTGGTGGGCCGGTTCGGAAAGTGTTGACCCACCGGCATAACCGGCTACCGGCGCCGCCTTTCTCGATGCGCGAGGAACCATTCCGCTGCCGCGTGTGCTGCTCTGAGGGGGGCGATGTTGTCGCGGCGTAGGCCGTCCGGTGGTGCAGTGTCGATGCCTGCTTTGTTCGCTCGGACGCCGTCGTCCCAGTTGAGGGACGCCGGACTCCAGCCGCCTCGGAGGGAGATTCCGTCGTAGTCGACGCGCAGAGTGTCGTAGATATGGCCGGTATTGTCGCCGAAGTCCAGCGAAGCGATCACCCAGAGCGTGCCGTCTTTGTCCTCGTGGTACCAATCGTCGATCTCGGGCACTTGTGCTCTCAGGGCGTCGAAGAATCGCTGTTCGTCTGGTGTCGGATCTTGCTCGCGCACAGTGTCATTGTGCGTGTTCTCCTTTGCTGCCGCTGGCCTGAGCGAGGTGCTGGTGGCCAGCCCGTACGAGCAGTTGACCTACAACTGGGTGTGTATTCGCAGGCGGCGTATCCCGCCGGCTGGATAGTCGGCCGGACGTTGCGACCCCAGGGGGTGCGGCACCCGGCTATTACTGAGGCAGACGGGATTCGACGTCGGAGATCGTCGGCAGCGCATGGTGCGCAACGCGGTCGAACGCAGCTGGAAACGTGGCGTGCTGCCGCGGCTCGGCGTAGTGCTCGACCAGGGCGGTCCGCCAATGGGTTGACGTCGCCCCTCTCACGACACGGTACGAATGTGGGCATCGCTGGGGCGATCGGCGTCAATCGAGTTCCGCCACCAGCTTTTTCGGGGCGACCCTGCGGTAGGCGTCGCGGATGATCTCCGTGAATTCGTTCCAGTCGGGGTCGATGTCGAGGCGGACGCCGATCCAGCCGCTGTGGCCGACGTATGGCGGCACGAAGAATCGGGTGGGCTCGGCGTCCACCAGCTCGCCTTGCACGCCCTCGGGTGCGGGGCACCAGATGGTCGGGCCGGGTTCGTCGTACCCGCTGGGGATGTATTTCACGAACGACTTCTTGGTGCGCACGAAGAAGGTGGGGCAGCCGTGGCTCAGCCGTTCGCTGCACTCCGGTAGGTCCAGACAGATCGCGCGGATCCGTGGCAACGGGTCCATAGCCGGAGTCTACGGCGTCGCGGCTCCGCGCATCGCACGACGCAGCACGCCGGGATGCTTGAACAGGCCGGGCGCGAGCCGAACGGCGACGGCGGTGAGGGTGAGCCAGGGGCGCAGGTGCGGGCTGAGGCCGCGAATGCGGCCGTCGTCGGCGAGGTCGAGCACCAACGCCTCGGTGAGCCGGAACGGGCCGACGGACGCTTCCGCGAGCAGCACCCGTCGATTCCCGTCGCCGATCTCGTCGGTCCAGCGCAATCCGGAGAGGCCGCCGTACGCCGCGGTAAGCAGCACGCGCAGGTCGTCTTTGCCGCGGAAGACCATGCGTCCGGACAGCGGCGAGGTCAACGCCGCGTCCTCGGTGAGCAGGTCCATCAGGGTGTCGAAATCGGCGGTGGTGGTCGCCGTGCGGAACGCGGCCACGACGTCTGTCGCGGCTGCCTGATCTTGCGCTGTGTCCATGCCGCCAACCTAAACCCAGTCACTTGCAAAAAGCAATGGACTAGACTGACGGGGTGCCCAAAGCTGATCTCTCCGACATGGTGTGCTCGATCGCGCGCACCCTCGACGTGATCGGCGAGCGGTGGACGCCGCTGGTGTTGCGCGACCTGTTCGTCGGGTTGTCCCGATTCGAGGACCTCCGGCGCGACCTCGGCATCGCGTCCAATGTGCTCGCCGCCCGCCTGGCCACGCTGCAAGCGCACGGCATCGTGGAAGCCGTTGAGTATCAGTCGAATCCGGTCCGGCACGAGTACGTGCTCACACCCAAGGGGCGCGAGCTGTACCCGGCGCTGACCATGCTCGTGGCATGGGGGGACGCCTGGCTGGCCGGTCCGGAAGGTCCGCCCGCGCTGGTCGTGCACGAGGACTGCGGCAAGGTGACCGCGGGCGTGGTGGTGTGCCGGGAATGCGGCGCGGAATTGACCGCGGACAACGTCCGATTCGCGCACGGCCCCGGCGCGCACCGCGGGCCGGGGACGATGCTCATCGGCGATCACATGTCGCCGTGACGTCCTCAGTTCACCGAGATCGCCTCTGCGCCAGTGGCTTCGAGCAATTCCGGGAAGGTCGTGCAGAACACGGTGTGCGGGTGTCCCGCCGCGGCCCAGATCTCGTCGTGGGCCGCCAAGGTCTCGTCGATCAACGTCCGGATCGGGGCCGGATGGCCGAGGGGCGCGACACCGCCGATGGCCTGGCCGGTGTGGGCGCGGACGAATTCGGCGGTGGCGCGGGTGAGTTTCGCGAGACCGAGGTGGGCGGCCACCTTGCCGGTGTCGACCCGGTGCGCGCCACTGGTGAGGACCAGCAGCGGCGCCCCCGCCGCGTCGAAGATCAGGCTGTTCGCGATGGCCGCGACCGGGCAGCCGAGCTGCTCGGCGGCGGCGACCGCGGTCGGGGCGGTCTCCGGCAGTACCCGGATCTGCGGGGTGATCCCGGCGGCGCGCAGCGCGGCCTCGACGGCGAGCACGGTCGGTTTCGTGGCGATCTCGTCCATGCCGGGATACTAACCGCGGCCGGCCGCTGACTTTCGCGCCACCGCCGGGTCAGTCGGCGTCGAATTCCAGACGGTCCAGGTGGGCGGGTAGCAGGGCGCGCAGGATCGCGCCGGAGTCACCGAGCTGGCCTGCGGTGCGCACACCGGAGCGTCCGCCGGAAGTGATGTGCGACAACGCTTCTACCGCGATCGGTGCCGTGACCGCGTAGATATCGCGCCCGGCGGCGACCGCGTGGCGGCGCAGCGAACCGGATCGGACCACGACCTCGACCAGGAACTGCTGAGCGGATCGGCCGGATTCGTCGGCGGGTTGGGGCGGTGTGCGATCGGGGGAGGCGAGATCGCGCAGGGGAGCGGCGGTCATATAGGTGTGCAGGGCAGCTGTTTTCAGGTGATACGGGATAGTGACGCTGTCGGCGGTGGTGAAATCGCCGACGACGGTTTGCTTTCCGAACGGCGCGGGAAAGGCCCGCTCCGACACGGGGGCCGCGTCGTCGCGGAGGCCGAATGCCCCGTCGCGGTAGACGAGTCGCTGTCCGTTGCGGCGCCCGCGTGAGGCGACCCCGGCCGCCCTGGTGCCTTTCGTGGGCACCCAGCTGTCGAGGGCGAAGGCGAGTTCGATCTCGTCGGCCGCGGGCAGGTCGGCCATGGCGGCACTGGCGAGGAGATCGCCGAGCCCGCCGTAGAAAGCAATCGCGGGCGCGACCACGATATTCGCCGCGGTGGCGCGATCCTGGTAGGTCGCAACGGTTTTGGCGACCACCTCGACCTCGGCGGCCACGTCGACATAGTGCACGCCCGCGCGCAGGGCGGCCTCGACCACCGCCGGGACCGTGTCGCCGAACGGTCCGGCCGCGTTGATCACGGCCACCGTGCCCGCGAGGGCGCGATCGAGCGCCGCGGGGTCGTCGATGGTCGCGGGCCGAACCTCGAGCCCTGCGTGTGCGCCGGCGAGTTCGCGCAGCCGAACTTCGTCGCGACCGGACAGGATCGGCGTCCAGCCGCGCCGCACCAGTTCGGCGACGAGGAAGCGGCCGGTGTGGCCGTAGGCGCCGAAAACGGCCACGGACGAAGACATGTCGGATCCCCTCGAAATGTGATGGTGTCGAGTGGATTCAACCTCGTCCCGGGTGCCGCGGATTCCCGCCCGGCGGAATTCCGCGAGTGTCCGGCCGCCGCTCAGCCCGCGGCGACGACCTCGATCTCGACGAGCCACTCGCTGACCAGCGTCTGCACCACGATCGCGGTGGTCGGCACCGTGCGGCCGCCCAGCGCCGCGACCCGGGCCGCGGCGTTCGCGTCGGCGTAGGCCGGGTCGCGCAGGTAGCTGGTGAGCCGGACGATGTTGTCGACGGTCATGCCCGCCGAGGCGAGGATGGCACGCAGATTCGACCAGATCAGGTCGAGTTGCTCGGCGAGGGTCGCGCCGGGTTTCCCCTCGGGGTCCAAGCCCATCGTGCCCGAGATGAACAGCAGGCGTTCGGCGCCCCGCACCTCCATCGCGTGCACGTAGTCGTCGGTCGCGGCGTAGACGCCGTCGGTCGGATTGCGCGGTTCGAGCTCCACCCCGCCGATCTTGCCAGGCAACGGGATTCATGGGGATCGCTTGACCGAGATAGTTTTGGTCGCCTACACTAAAACTAGTTCACGAGAGGAAGTGATCACATGGGATACGGAAACTGGGACGACACCGCCTACCGGGCGGCCAAGACCTTCCGTGCCAGCCGGGGGCTCGACGACTTCGGATATACCGCCGAGATGCAGGGCGTGCCCTACGACAGCTGGCAGGCGCACCCGACCCTCGACCCGCTCGGGGTCACGGTGCGGGAATGCCGCGACTCCGCCGACCACGACAACTCGCTGCCCATCGCGGTGCTGTTCGATGTCACCGGCTCGATGGGCCGGGTGCCGCGGATCATGCAGCAGAAGCTCGGGACGCTGCACGGCCTGCTGCAGCGCAAGGGCTACGCGGACGATCCGCAGATCCTGTTCGGCGCCATCGGCGATGCCGACACCGACCGAGTGCCGTTGCAGGTGGGGCAGTTCGAGTCGGACAACCGGATGGACGAGCAACTGCGCGCCATCCTGCTCGAAGGCGGCGGCGGTGGACAGAAGTCCGAAAGTTACGAACTGGCGGCCTATTTCATGGCCACCCACATCGTGACCGACGCCTGGGAGAAGCGGGGCAAGAAGGGCTATCTGTTCCTGATCGGCGACGAGCTGAACAAGCCGAAGCTGGCGTCGCGGCACATCCGCAGCGTGATCGGCGACAGCGTGCGCCGCGACATCTCGGTGGAATCCATCTACCGCGAGCTCGCCGAGCGCTGGCACGTCTACTACATCCTGCCGAATCAGTCGAACTACTACGACGATCCGGAAATCGCCGAACACTGGCGCGGACTGCTCGGCCAGCACTTCATGAAGCTGGACGAGCCCGCCGCGGTCTGCGAACTCATCGCGCTGACCATCGGAGTGGCGGAGAACCGCGTCGACGTGGACGCCGGTCTGGCGGATCTGCGGGACGTCGGCTCGGCGGCCGAGGCAGCCTCGGTCGGCAAGGCGCTGGCGGCCACCGGACCGCGGATGCGGGCGCTGCCCAGTGGACGTCGCTGAAGCCGGGCGCTCCGGCGTGGAATAGACAGGAGCCGAGCATGTTTCGGTCACACATCGTTGTTGTCGACCTGGGGTTCGGGGACGCGGGGAAGGGCGCGACGGTCGACTGGTTGTGCTCGGCCGAGGCGGGGCTCGACGTGGCGGCCGTGGTGCGGTTCAACGGGGGAGCGCAGGCGGCGCACAACGTGATCGCCGAAGGGCGGCACCACACCTTCGCCCAGTTCGGATCCGGCACGTTCTCCGGTGTGCCGACCTTGCTGTCCCGGCACATGCTCGTCGAACCGATCGCGCTGGCCGGCGAGGCCGAACAGCTCGCCGTGCTGGGCGTGCGAGACCCGTTGTCGCTGTTGCGCATCGACGGGCGAGCCCGGCTCACCACACCGATCCATATCGCCGCGAACCGTGCGCGCGAGGACGCGAGGGGTTCCTCGCGGCACGGTTCCTGCGGGCGGGGTATCGGCGAGACGGCGGCGTACGCGCTCGCGTACGCGGCGCCGACCGTAGCGGATTGCCTGCGCCCCAAGGTGCTTCGGGAGAAGCTCGCGAGTCTCGCCGCGCACTACGGTGCGTTGATCGCGAGCAGCGAACACCGGTACGAGCCGATCGATGATCTGGTCGAGATGTATCGGGAGTTCGCCGCGGCCGTCCGCATCGTCGGCGGCGAGCAACTGGCCGGGTTCGCGCGCCGCGGCCGGCTCGTCTTCGAAGGGGCCCAGGGGGTGCTGCTCGACGAATGGCGCGGCTTTCACCCGCACACCACCTGGTCCACCGTAGAACCCCGCAACGCCCGCGCGCTGCTCGCCGAGATCGGCGCGACCTGCGACGTACTCGGGGTCACCCGCACGTACCTGACCAGACACGGTGCGGGTCCGTTTCCCACCGAGGATGCCGCGCTAGACCTGCCGGAACGGCACAACACCACCGGCCGCTACCAGGGGGAGTTCCGGCGCGGACACCTGGACCCGATCCTGCTGCGCTACGCCATCGCGGTATGCGGGGGCATCGATGCCCTGGCCGTGACCCACCTGGACGCTCCGGGAACCCGTTATGCGGCAACGGGATACCGCACCGACCGCGGCATCCGCACCGAACTGCCGCCCGGCGACTGGCAAGACCTCGACCACCAGCAACGGTTGACCGACCTCCTGACCACCGCCGATCCAGTGCTCACCGAGCTCCCCGCCGACGTAGTGCCCTGGTTGGAACGACAGCTGGGCACCCCGGTAGCCCTCACCTCCGACGGCCCCACCCGCGCCCACCGCACCGCGGCTCTCGCCGCTGCGGCGTGATAGGGCGTGGACTCACAAGGCGCTCGTACGGTCACAGGGACTACAGCCCCTGTGAACCGTGCGAACGTTCTGTGAAACCCGTTGAGGTACACCAGCGCCCGCTCGATGCGCGCCGATGTCCGGGGCAAACAGCCCCCGGAGGCCGAACACAACCGGAGGGCCACGCTGAGGCGAGACCATCCGGCGTGCGCCCACAGCCGGGTGCCAGGAGCGCTGAGCAGGCCGCTCCATACCAAGCGACAGATAGGTGCCCCGGAGCGGTTCCCGCACTCCTTTCGTGTTCGCGCACCCGCTGTGCCATGCCGTAGCGGGTGCGCGAACACGGAAGTGGTGCGTCTGCTCAGAGGGGCGGAAGCGGCCCCGGTGACGCCGACATGATGTGCCGCGTGGGGTGGAGGGGCTGGGGTGGGGCAGGATTGGGTGGCGTGGAGCAGTCTGTGGTTTCGGTGGACGTGGTGACGTTGCGGTTCTGGGGTGACGACGCCGCGGTGCGCTTGGGGGTGGCGTCGCGGGCGCTGGATCCGTTCGCCGGTGAGCTGGCGTTGCCGGGCGTGCTGCTCGGCCGGGGGGAGCGGTTGGCGGCGGCCGCGCGCCGGGCCGTGCACACGAAACTCGGTGTACCGCAGGCGGCGGTCGGTGCGGTCGGTCAGTTGGTGACCTTCGACGAACCGAATCGTGATCCCCGCGGGCCGACCCTCTCGATCGCCATGTGGGCCGTGGTCGGGCCGCACGAGGGCCCCGCGCACTGGGTCGAGTTCGACGGAGTGCCCGAACTGGCCTTCGACCACAACCGGATCGTCGAGGCCGCCCGCGGACTGCTCGCCGGCCTCCTGTGGAAGGACCTGCCCTTCACCCGCGCCCTGATCGGCGACGAGTTCCCGGCCACCCGCGCCGTCGAAGCCACCACCGCCCTGGCCGGCACCCGCCCCGACCCCGCCAACCTCAACCGCACCCTCGCCACCCTCCCCGGCCTGGCCCGCACCACCGAACGCCGCCGCGTCAAAGCCACCGGCCGCCCCGCCGCCATCTGGGCCTTCGACCCCAAACCGCCTGCGGAGTAAGCCACATCAGCCCCCGCTCAGGGCAAGTTGCATAGTGGCGCAGGGCCGCCCGAGTGTTCGCCCACGTCCGGAGGCGTGGCTGGAGACCGAGCGGCCGGTGCGCCGTGTTCGCCACTGGTGTGCGGTGCGCAGGACCGGTTGCCTGGTGGCGCAGGGCCGCTCGATTGTCCGTCCGGGAGGCGTGGCCGGAGACCGAGCGGCCGGTGCGCCGTGTTCGCCACTGGCGTGCGGTTCGCGGGGCCAGTTGCCTGCTGGCGCAGGGTTGCCCGATTGTCCGCCGCCGTCCGCGCGTTCAGCGGGGACTGAGCTGCGTGTGGGTAGGGATGCCATCGCGGGCGTGTGGCTCGCGATCCGACCCGCATAGGCGGTTGGCTGCGGCAGGTCGCCGCCGTAGGGGCGGGCCCGGGCAGCATTTGCACCACTTCTGTGGGTTCGCACCCGGTCTGGCCGCCCAGAGGGGGCTGATCCCTGGAAGCGGTGCGCTTGGTCGTGGCTGGCGCGCGGGGTTCGGGGGCGCGCCGGGGTGTCAGCTTTCCAGGGCGAGGTGTGGGGTGAGGGTGTAAACGGCGTAGGGGCGGCCCAGGACGGGGTAGGAGACGTTGCGGACCGGGATACCGCCTGGGGTGCAACCGATTTCGGTGCCCGCGTGGGCGTGGCCGTGCACCGCCAGGGTGGCTCTGCCTGCGTCGACGGCCCGGCCGAGGTCGGCGCAGCCGAGGCCGGGGTAGATCTTGGGCGGCTCGCCGGCCAGGGTGTCGAGGGTCGGCGCGAAATGCATGAGGGCGACGCGGATTTCGGTGTCCAGGGTGTCGAGGGCCTGCTGTAGCCGCAGCGCGTCCAGCGGGCCGCGGCGCATCCGTTCGCGGTGCTCCACGGTGCCGGTGTCCGGGCTGCCGGGGTGATCGGGGAAGCCGCCGCTGCCGCCCATGACGCCCGCGATGCCGAGCCGAAAACCGTTCAGCTCGAGGGTGATCGCGGTCCCGTCGAGCATATGCACGCCGGCCGCGGTGAGCTGGGCGGCGATGCGATAGCCGAGCCGCCGGTCGTGATCGTGGTTGCCGAGCACCGCGACGACCGGCACCGGCAGGTCGGCGATTTCGGCGCAGAGCAGGTCGGTCTCGGCGAGCGTGCCGCCGTCGGTGAGATCGCCCGCGAGCAGCAGGACGTCGGCCTGCTCGGCCAAGCGGCGGAACGCGGGACGAAAACGTCCGGCGACGGCGGGACGCAGATGGGTGTCCGCGACGGCCGCGACCCGCACCCCGGGCCGCGCGGAATCGGCTGGCATGGCGTCAGCCAGCCACACCGGTGCCGGGGTGTCAACCGAAATCCGGCGTTCACCCACCCGCTACCCGCACGTGAGCTTGTCGAATAGCTTTCGGCTATGAAAAGTTCAGCCCGTGTTCAGCGAGGCAACGGGCACTGCCGCGAGCGATGAAGCATCAATGAACACTGCTCGCGGAGGCTATCCGCGCGGCCGGTGCGCCCCGCATGGTTCGGGGTATGCGCCTCGTTGCCAAGGCCCTCGCCGTCGCCGCCGCGACCGTGCTGCCACTGACCGTGGTCGCCGGTGCGGCGCAGGCGGACACCCGCGTGGACAAGGTCGTCGTGATCGGGCTGGACGGCCTGATGTTCGACAAAGTACAGCAGGTAAAGGCTCCGAATCTGTTGCGGCTCAGCGCCGAAGGGCTGCTCAGCCGTTCCTCGATCGCCCCGCACATCACCATCTCCGGCCCGTCCTGGGCGTCGGTGCTGACGGGGGTGTGGGACCGCAAGCACGGTATCGAGGACAACAACTTCACCGCCGCGCCGTTCGCGGCCTACCCGACGGTGTTCACGCAGCTCGAACGGGCCGATCCGGCGCGCAAGACCCAGTCCATCGCCACCTGGGATCAGATCGCGACCATGACGGGCAGCGGCGATCCGCGCGCCGACGTGGTCGTCTCCACCCCGCCGGTCCCGGACGACCCGGACGAGGCGAAGACCGACGCGGCCACCGCCACGGCCGTGGTCACCGCCGTCACCAAGTTCGCGCCCGACTTCCTTTTCACGCACCTGGACCAGGTCGATCACGCCGGTCACCAGGACGGCGGCGCGTCCGACGAGTATCTCGACGCCGTCCGGCGCATCGACGCGCAGGTGGGCCGGATCGCCGCCGCGGTGGACGCGCGGGCGCTGGCCAATCCGGGGGAGCGCTGGACCATCCTGGTCACCGCGGATCACGGGCACACCCCGAAGGGCGGGCACGGCGGTCAATCCGCGGACGAGACAACGAATTTCGTCATCGCCCGGGGCCCGGACTTCGCCGCGGGCAGCACCACCTCGCGGTTCACCCTGGTCGACATCACCCCCACGGTGGTCGATCTGCTGGGCGTCGCGGCGAGTCCGGATTTCGACGGCCGGTCGATGATCACCCGCGCGCCCACCGACGTGGCCACGATCCGTTAGCGATCATTCCGGCGACAAACGCCGCCGCGCGACGCCTGATATGTCACGCTTTCCCGTACGCCTCGGAGTCCTCGGCGAATCTCGTGTCCCCCCGGCCCGAGACCCCATACCGCACCCCCGTCGTCGCGCGCCGGACAGCACTGCGCCGTCGGGACTAAAGTTGGTGGTCTGGGCGGTTGCAGCGGTCGGATAGGGTGGTCCGATCGAGGCACGCGGCGCGAACGACAGGCCCGGAGGCGGCAGCCTGCGTAACTACGGAGGGTCCGTGCGCGCCGCCGGTGGGCACTGAGAGGTGGTGGCATGACTCAGCACTTGGGCGAGGCGAATGTCGAGCAATCGGCAGGAGCCCCGCAGTCGAACGGTGCCGCCACCGGGGGAGAACCGCCTAAACCGGGTACCCCTGCCCGGCAGGCCGGCGCGACCGCGGCGGTGCCGACCTCGGCCTCGCGCCGGGTGCGCGCCAGGCTCGCCCGCCGGATGACCGGTCAGCGCGGTATCGCCGCGGTGAAGCCGGTGCTGGAGCCGCTGGCCAGCGTGCATCGTGAGCTGTACCCGAAGGCCAACCTGACGCTGTTGCAGCGCGCCTTCGACGTGGCCGACGAGCGGCACAAGCATCAGTTCCGCAAATCCGGCGACCCTTACATCACGCATCCGCTCGCGGTGGCCAACATCCTGGCCGAGCTGGGCATGGACACCACCACGTTGGTGGCCGCGCTGCTACACGACACCGTCGAGGACACCGGCTACTCGCTCGAGCAGTTGACCCTGGACTTCGGTCCCGAGGTCGCGCACCTGGTGGACGGCGTCACCAAGCTGGACAAGGTCAATCTCGGCGCGGCCGCCGAGGCCGAGACGATCCGCAAGATGATCATCGCGATGGCGCGCGATCCGCGCGTGCTGGTGATCAAGGTGGCCGACCGGCTGCACAACATGCGCACCATGCGCTTCCTGCCGCCGGAGAAGCAGGCGAAGAAGGCCAAGGAAACGCTCGAAGTCATTGCCCCGCTTGCCCATCGCCTCGGTATGGCGACGGTCAAGTGGGAGCTGGAGGACCTCGCGTTTGCCATCCTGCACCCGAAGAAGTACGACGAGATCGTGCGTCTGGTCGCCGACCGGGCGCCCTCGCGCGACACCTACCTGGCCAAGGTGCGCGCCGAGATCGTCAACACCCTCGCGGCCTCCCGGATCAACGCGATCGTCGAGGGCCGCCCGAAGCACTACTGGTCGATCTATCAGAAGATGATCGTCAAGGGTAAGGACTTCGACGACATCCACGACCTGGTCGGCATCCGCATCCTCTGCGACGAGGTGCGTGACTGCTACGCCGCGGTCGGCGTGGTGCACTCGCTGTGGCAGCCGATGGCGGGCCGGTTCAAGGACTACATCGCCCAGCCACGCTACGGCGTCTACCAGTCGCTGCACACCACCGTCGTCGGCCCGGACGGCAAGCCGTTGGAGGTGCAGATCCGCACCCAGGACATGCACCGCACCGCGGAGTTCGGCATCGCCGCGCACTGGCGCTACAAGGAGACCCGCGGCAAGCACTCCAACGACAGCACCGAAGTCGACGACATGGCGTGGATGCGTCAGCTGCTGGACTGGCAGCGGGAGGCGGCCGACCCGGCCGAGTTCCTGGAGTCGCTGCGTTTCGACCTGAAGTCGCCGGAGATCTTCGTGTTCACCCCGAAGGGCGACGTCATCACGCTGCCGCAGAAGTCGACCCCGGTCGATTTCGCGTACGCGGTGCACACCGAGGTCGGGCACAAGTGCATCGGCGCCCGGGTGAACGGCAGGCTGGTCGCGCTGGAACGGCAGCTGGAGAACGGCGAGGTCGTCGAGGTGTTCACCTCGAAGGCACAGAACGCCGGGCCGAGCCGGGACTGGCAGAACTTCGTGGTCTCCCCGCGCGCCAAGGCCAAGATCCGGCAGTGGTTCGCCAAGGAGCGCCGCGAGGAGGCCCTGGAGAACGGCAAGGAGCAGATCTCCAAGGAGGTCCGCCGGGTCGGTCTGCCGCTGCAGCGGCTGATGAGCGTCGACGCGATGACCGCGGTCGCGCACGAACTGCACTACACCGATATCTCCACGTTGTACACCGCGGTCGGTGAGCACCAGGTCTCCGCGCATCACGTGGTGCAGCGCCTGATGGCGCAGCTGGGCGGCATCGGTGACGTGGAGAACGAGCTGGCCGAGCGGTCGACACCGTCGACCACCCCGGCGCGGCAGCGGACCACCGGCGACGCGGGCGTGCTGATTCCCGGTGCGCCGGGCACGGTGGCCAAGCTGGCCAAATGCTGTACACCGGTGCCGGGCGACGAGATCATGGGCTTCGTGACGCGCGGTGGCGCGGTCAGCGTGCACCGCACCGACTGCACCAACGCCGGATCGCTGCAGGATCAGGCCGAACGCATCATCGAGGTGGCCTGGGCGCCGTCGCCGTCCTCGGTGTTCCTGGTGGCCATCCAGATCGAGGCGCTGGATCGCACCCGGTTGCTCTCCGACGTGACGAAGGTGCTCGCCGACGAGAAGGTGAACATCCTGTCCGCGTCGGTGGCTACGCACGGCGACCGGGTGGCGATCAGCAAGTTCACCTTCGAGATGGGCGATCCGAAGCATCTGGGCCATCTGCTGAACGTGGTCCGCAATGTCGAGGGTGTCTACGACGTCTACCGCGTTACCTCCGCCGCCTGATATCCGGGTTGCTGGTCAGCTCCCCTTGACGTGTCATTCGCTTTGGCATCGGCAACATTTGGGCAATCCATTTGCCGCCCCGGTGGTTTCTGTCCGAATGCCGGCGCCCTCGCTCGGCCGGAAGTTGGCGTCGCGGTGGGCATTTCGCGTCGCGGGTGGGTCGCCGACCAGTTGCTCTCGTTTTCGGACCATCGGAAAGTTGCCGGAAGGTTATTGACGGCACGCCGGAATGTGTCAGAGCACTTTCGGCAGTTCATGCAAACTTTTCGGCGATGCCACAGCAATAGCCGGAATCTGTTACGGTCTATTGCGTTTCATGGCGTTGATGATAGCTGCGGCAACACGGATTGATTGCGGATCGCTATGACTAACTATTCGGCAGGTGTCACGGGGGTGCTGACAGCACTCGCCGTGACTGTGGCTACCGCGGGAATCGCCGTAGCCGATCCGCCGAAACCCGCGGGCCCGTCGACGAACATCGCGCTCAGCGCTTGTCCGGCACTGTACGCCTTGGGAATTCAAGGTACCGGCGAATCCTCGCCGGACGCCGCGCCGTCCACCGATACCGGAATGCTGTCCACCGTCTTCCGGCCGATGCTGGCCAAGGCGGCGGACGCGGGTCTGGTGGACCGCGCCTATGTGCCCTACGAATCCAGTTTCGGCGGCGCGACCGCCGGTGCCGCGGTGCCGTACTCGGAATCGGTCACCGGCGGCTTGGTCCGGCTGCGGACGATGGCCAAGAACGTCGCCGACCGGTGTGCCGACACTCGATTCGCGGTGGTCGGCTATTCGCAGGGCGCGCACGTCGCTTCGGTCTTCGCCCAGGAAATCGGGCAGGGGAACGGGGTGCTGCCCGCCGACAAGGTCGCCGCGGTGGCTCTGTTCGGCGACCCGACCCGCAACGCGGGCGCTCCGCTGTTCCCCGGTTCGCCGGGCAAGGCGACGCCCGATCCCGCGCCGGGCACCGCGGGCGACCAGTTGGCTGAACTCGCCGCGCTGCCGCTGACGCCGGCCACCGGCGGCGGCATCGGCCCGGACCGGGACCGGGCGGCCAATTTCGGGGCGCTCACGGGCCGCGTGGCGAGTTTCTGCGCTGCGGGCGACCTGGCGTGTGACGCACCGCAGGGCGCGCCGATCTTGAAGGCGGTCACCAACGTCGTGGGGCAGTCCAAGCTCAGCGGCGGCGACCCGATCACCTCGCTGGTCTCTATCGCCCAGGCGCTGGCGTACACCTCGATCAAGACCGCGACCAAGGTGGTCAACGAGGACGTGCAGGGCAATTCGCTCGCCACGCTGTCGCTCTCGCCCAAGAAGTCGATCTCCGAGCGGCTCGCCGACGCCGCCGACCCGCGGACCCCGCTGGACCTGCCCGCGGCGCTGCAGGCGCTGCTGAAGGTCGGCACGATCGGGTTGAACGCGGTCGTCACGGTGGTGAAGTCGGTGCTCAACCCGGCCGCCATCAGCGAGCTGGCCACCGCCGGACTGGCCAATCCACCGGCCGCGCTGCTTTCGCTCGGTACCAAACTCGCCGGTGCGCTGACTCAGCTCGTGCCGCCGACCACGGGTGTTCGATTGGTGAACCAGGCCTTCGACGCGGTCGTGCAGAACATCACCGACAACAGCGAATTACTCAATACCACCACCTGGGTGCGATATTGGGACACTGTGCAGCGCCATCACGCGTACAACACCGCGACGGTCGCCGCGAACGGTGACACACCCACGACATTCGTGGCCGATTGGTTGGCCGCGATCGCCCGCGATATCGCTGGTGCATTCGGCGCGAACGGCAGTCCACGCGGTGGCGCAGATAAGCCACCGACGGGATTCTTCGGCGAGCAATCCGGCGCGTCGACTACGCCGAATTCGTCCGGTACGGGACAATTTCCGTTCGGGACAGGAGCCGATGGCGCCTCATCCGGCGGCGCGACGTCGATTCCGCCCACCGATCGACCCGGCACCGCCAACACCTACCCGTTCTCCACGAACTGATCGCCGAGAGGGTCCGACGATGCTGCATCATGCGTCTCGCTCAGCGGGAATGGGGGAATGTTGAAGTCGTACAAAGATCTGTCGCGGTGGTACGGCGCACTGGAGCCGGAAACCGCCCCGGTGCACCGGGACGAGACGGACGCGGTACAGCTCGACGACGACGGCCCGGCCCGGTACCCGCACTACATCCGCGACGAGCCCGCGCCCGAGGTGCCCGCCGAACTCGCCGCCCAGCGCAGCGAATTCACCGGCGGCTGGTCGGATTGGGTGGGGCGTGCGCCCGGCCCGGACGACGACTACACCCCGCGCGACGCCGACCTGGTGCGCTTCCCGTGGCCCGACGAGGACGACTACGGCCACTTCGACGAGCCGCGCCGGCGCCCTTCCGGTGCGTTGCGCGCGCAGGCGCGGGCACGTGGGTCGCGCCGAACCCGGGTGTTCGTGGTGCTGGTCATCGCGGTGCTGCTGCTCGGCGCGGCGGCCGCGGGCGTGCTGTTCCTGCTCAATTCGGCGAGCCATCGGGCCGCGCCCAGGACGCCGACGCCGGCCGCCTCGGTGCAGTTCACCGCGGGCAGTGTGCAGGCGGGCGTGAGCACCGACAGCTTGCTCAGCCGGTCGCAGGCGGGCGTGTCCACCCACCGCCCGAACGGCGCCTGCCCCACCGAACACGCGGCAACCATCGTGCGCGGCGCCGAAAAGGGCAGCACCGCAACGGGTCCCGACGCCATCATGGCGTTCCAGTACGCCTATTACGTCGAGCGGTCCGGCGAACGGGCCAGGCAGGCGGTCGCCGACGACGCGACCGTGTCACCCGCCGCGACCATCCAACGCGGCATCGATACGATCCCCGCCGGAACCACCCACTGCGTGCGGATCGTGACCATCGCGGACAACCGGTACTCGGTGGAGGTCACCGAGTACCGCCCCGGCGGCGTGCCCGCCACGTACAACAAGCAGACGGTCACCACCGCGGTGATCGACGGCCGCACCCTGATCACGGGTATCGCGGCCGGGTAGAGGAGAGCAGGAAGCGATGGGAGAGGACTGGAGCCGCTGGCTCGACGAGACACCCGAAGCGGGTGAATCGTCGGGCAAGCCTGGGCGCTCCAAGGCTCCGGTGGTGCGATTGCGACGCGGCAAGGGCGGTGGTTCCGGCGCGGAACAACCGTTACAACGGCCGATCCTGGTGGTCGGCGGCTGCGGCGGCGCGGGCACCACGACGACGGCGCTCGGCATCGCCGGTGAGCTCGGTATGGCGGGCACCCCCACGGTCGCGGTGGACGCGACGCAGGCGGGCAGCGACCTCGCGCTGCGCGGCGCGGACGAGCACCTGCACCCGATCAGCCTGCAGTCCTGGCTATACGGCCGCGGCGACGACGAACCCGCCCCACTGAAGGAATGCCTGTCCCGGGCCACCTCGGGCATCGGCCTGCTGTGGCGGGACTCGGCGCCGCTGCGCCGGCGTGCGACCTACCTCACGGTGGCGCGCGCGGTGTACGACTCGGGGCACACCGCGGTGTACGACGGCGGCAGCCCGATTGCCGGACGACAGCTGCGACCACTGCTCGATGACGCGGATGTCGCTCTGGTACTTGCCATTCCGGCGCGCGCCGACGCCGCGAACCGGCTCCGGGTCACCCTGGAATGGTTGGACGACCAGTTCGGGGACTCTTCGGAGGGGCAGGGCGGCGGCATCGTCGGCGACACCACCATCGTCATCTCGCATCAGCATCCCGGCACTGAATCACGCGTTGCCGAGCATTTGCGTGAGCATCTGTCCGGCTGGGTGCGCGATATCCGCGAGATTCCCTATGATCCGCACCTGGCCAGAGGCGAGCTGGTCCGCCACGCCTCGTTGGCCATCGAGACGCGCCGGGCTTATGGGCGCCTGCTCGCCGGGGTGGCATCATGACCGCCGCCATGAGTTTTCGACGTCAACAACCAGAATCCGCGCCCGTGGGTGTCGTCGCCCCGCCGGAGTCGCGGCGCGCCCCGATCTGGGACCGTCCGGTGCCCGGGATCGGGCGCGCACCGCTGGTCTGGCTGCTCGGTGTGCACGGCGGTGCGGGCGCCAGCAGCCTCGCGCATGTGCTCGCGCCCGCGGCGGATTCGAGCCGGCGCTGGCCCGGCGTCTTCGATCGCGAGTCCCCCTTCGTCGTGCTGGTGGCCAGGGAGACCATCTCCGGGCTCACCCGCGCGCACGACCTACTGCGCCAACATCATTCGGGTTTCGCGGGTTCCTGCGAGGTACTCGGGCTGATCACCGTCGCGGCCCGGCCCGGCCGGCTGCCCGCCGAGATCCGCCGCTACCGCGACGTGGTCGGTTCGCTGGCCGGCCAGTTGTGGCAGGTCCCGTGGTATGAGGAGTGGACGCTGGTAGAACCGGAGAAGTTGCCGGTGTGGACGCCGGGCGACCCGATGCCACCGAAGAAGCGCAAGATCGACCCGCTGGAGGAGGTACCGCTCGATGTCCGAGAGCTCGGCGCCGACATCGTCGCGGCGGCACGCACGGCACTGGAGGAGGCGGAACTCGACGATCCGGCGCGGAACCGGGGCGGCCGCAAGCCGCCCGATCAGTGACCTCACGCATGGAATCGGCGACGACCCAACTACTTTCGAGAAAGGCACCCGATGAGCACGATTCTCCTCGCCGTGCAGGAGACGTACGGCACCGTCCTTGCGCAGGTCGGTAATCCGACCCCCGAGGCGCCTCCGGGCTCGGAGAAGATCCTGCAGCTGGTGCGCTACCTGACCTGGTTCGTGTTGCTCTCCGGCATCTGCGGAATCACCTACGCGGGTGGCAAATTCGCGTGGGAGAAGTGGACCGGTGGCGGGCTGGAGTCGCCGAAGATGGTGGCGGGAGCCATGATCGGCGGCGTCGTCGCGACCAGCGCGGGCACCATCATGAACGCCGTCATCGGAACCTGATGTCCGCGATGGGAACCGTGCGCGCGTCGGCAGTCGAGCTGCTGGCCTACAAGCAGATGCCCTCCGAGGTGCTGCAACCGCTGATGCAGCTGCTGAACTGGCTGCTCTGGTTCGTCCTGCTGGTGTGCCTGGCGTGGATGATCGTCTCGGCGGGTCGGCTGTGGATCGCGTTTCGCAGCGATCTGGCGATGAACGACGCCTCGCACGGGGTGCTGATGAGTCTGCTCGGAGCGACGGTGGCCAGCACAGCGTCGGGGATCGCCTTGGCGTTCCTGCCGACGTGAGCGAGCGCAGGGGGACCACGGCGGGGGCCTTCGGCGCCGCGCTGCTGCTCGCCACGGTGGGCTGCGGTGGCGGTGACGAGCAGACCGGACCCGACCTGTCCGCGCCGCCCACCGGCGTGCGCTGGCAGCCGTTCCAGGGCGTGGCGTTGCCGCATACCGATCAGGGGCCCGAGTCGGTCGCCGACGGCGCCGCAACGGGTTTCGAGCATTCGCCGCGCGGTGCGGGCGTCGCCGCGATCACCCACGCGGTGCGGCTCGCGGTGGCCGCCGACAGCCAATGGGCGAAAGTCGCGGCGCGCGAACTCGTTCCGGGCCCGGCCAAGGACGAGTGGGCGATCAACCGGTTCCAGCTCTCGATCACCGGCCCGGCCGCACCCGAATACGCGCCGAGAGTGCTGGGCTACAAGATCACCGGTTACACCGACGAACGCAGCACCGTCGATGTGCACACCGAATACTCCGACAGTTCCAAGGCGGTGAACCACACCACCGTCGAATGGTTCGGCCAGGACTGGCGCTTACGCCTGCCCGATCCGGGCACCATGGCTAGACCGATCGATCCGATCGACGTATTACCCACCGACACCGTGAAATTGGAGGCACCGCAGTCATGAGTGAGAAGGAGTCGTACGCGCGCGATCGCGTCTCCTTCGGTGCCGTCGCGTCCGCCGCCGTGCTGGCGCTCATCGTGATCGTGGGAATCATCGTGTATGTCAGCCGCGACGACGGCGGCGCGGCGGCGACCGGCCCCGCGGCCGCGGAATCGGCCGGCGGCTCGGGCTTCGGCAACCCCGAGGTCGACATCCTCGGCAGGCGCGTCGATGTGCCGAACAACGCTGCGGGCCAGATACTTCCGCAGGATCCGACCCGCCAGCGCAAGCCGGACGACGGCGACTGGCTGACCGCGGCGCCCGAGGGCACCACCGCCCCGCACGGCTGGCAGCGGGTCTACGGCGCGTCGGTGCCGTTCTCCACCTCCGACGGGCCGACGCGCATCGAAGACAATCTGGCCGTGGGCTATTCGCACACGCCGCAGGGCGCGGTGCTGGCGGCGGCGCAGATCACCTACCGGCTCAACGCGAGACCGGCCTTCCGGGACCTGTACGTGCGGCAGGTGCGGGTCTCGGCGGCCCAGATCGCGGCCTACGACCGGGCGCTCGCGGCGGACAAGCTGCCCGAGCAGCAGCCGGAGAAGGTGACCAAGTACTTCGTCGCCTCGGATGCGTTCAAGGTGGACGACTACGCCGACGATCTGGCCATCGTCCGGCTCGCCACGCGCGGGCCGGTGGTGGACGGCAAACAACTGTGGGCGGCGGTCCGCCTGGTCATGGTCTGGGACGCCGGCGACTGGCGGCTCAAGCCCTCGACGTCCAACACCCCGCAGACCGAGTACGTCGAATCGCTCGGCGGGTGGACGAAATGGTGAGCACGGTGAGAAAGGCGCGGGAAACACTTGACGGCCGACCAGCGCAGCAGCGAGGGGTGCACACAATGGTGAGGCGAATACTCACGATTTTCGCGGTCATCTTCACGGTGATGGTCGCGACGCCGACGGTCGCGTACGGACAGACCTACGGCTTCGACGAGACGTGCAACGAAATCCACGACACGCTCGACAATGTCGGTCTGCCGGGCATCTCGCTCGGTGATGCCGCCTCGGCCGCGTGCAAGGCGGGCAACGCCGCCTCGCATCCCGGCCAGGCCGCCACCGCCGTGAAGGACAAGGCCTGGGATTCGACCTTCGGCAAGGTGGTCGACTCGCTGATGAACGGCCTCGGCGAGGCCATCATCCTGGCGTTGACCTTCTGGATGAAGGTGCCCAACGAGGCGGCCAGCGACTCCGGCTCGCTGTTCACCAAGATCAACGATTACACCTATCAAGCTCAGATATTGCTCTTGATAGCCTCGGTGATCCTGTCCGGCGCCCGGCTCGCCGAGGCCAGACGCGGGGCCACGATGAACGAGGCGGCCGAGTCGTTCCGGATGTTCGCCCGGGTGGTGTTCAGTTCCTGGATGCTCGGCGCGGTGATCGTCGCGGGCACCCAGGCCTCGGATCGCTTCTCCGAGTGGATCATCAACGACTCGACCAACGGCAACGCCAAGGACCTGGCCGAGCTGATGGTGAAAACCAGTAAGTTGCAGGCGTTTTCGCCGGGCCTGGTGTTGATCATCGCGATCGTCGGCCTGCTCGGCGCGCTCGCGCAGATCGTGCTGGCCATCGTGCGTCAGGGTCTGCTGATCATTGCCGCCGGTGTGCTGCCACTCGCCGCGGCCGCCTCCGGGATGAATGTCGGAAAACAGTCGTACCAGAAGCTGATCGGCTGGATCATCGCATTCATGCTGTGGAAACCGGTGGCCGCGATCGTCTACATGATCGCGTTCACCACTGCGGGCCATGTGGATTCGCTGACCTCGACCAACGGCCTGCCGGATGGTGAACAGGCGCAACGCATGCTGGTCGCGATCGTGCTGCTGTGCAGCGTCGCGTTCGTGCTGCCCGCGCTGATGCGACTGGTCACGCCCGCGGTCGCGATCGTCGGTAGCGGTGGTTCCGGTCTCACCGCGACCGGCGGCACCTTGCTGGCCGTCGCGGGCCTGGGAGCCATGGGCACCAAGGCCGTTGGCGTCAAGGGCACCGCGGCGCCGGGCAATGCCGGGTACGTCAGCGGCAGCGGCGCGGGTCCGCGTCCGCCCGGTGGCGCGGGCGGCCGCGGGGGCGGCGCGCCACGCCCGACTCCGCCACGCGGTGGCGGTCCCGCCGGTGGCGGCGGCGCACCGCGCGCCTCCGGGCCGCAGGGCTCGGCGGGAGTACCGTCCGGTGCGGCGCGGGCGGCGGGCCGGATCGGCGCGGCACGCGCCGCGACCAGCAGCCTGAACCGAGCCGATCAGGCGATGGGCGACATGACCGGTGATCGTTGGGCGAATCGCTCGCCCGACCTCGGGAGGAGCACCATTCCGCGATGACGATGACGACGAACGACACCTACGAGCGTCGCTCCTACGGGCTGTGGCAGAAGCCCCGCAGCGCAGGCCTTTTCGGCCTGCGCTGGGAGGAGACCGTGCTCGGCTTCGCGGTGGTCATCACGGCGTTGATCACCGCGATGGTCGGCGGTTTCAAATGGGGTCTGATCGTCGGCGGCTCGGGCGTCGTGATCATGCTTCCACTGGTGTGGCGGACGGGGGGCCGCTCGGGCTACGAGACGGGATTGATGATGTTCAACTGGATGCGCTCGCGTAAGCGTGGCGAGCACGTGTACCGCGGCGGCCGGTTCTCCCGCATCCCCGGCGGTGTCACCCGGCTGCCGGGCCTGCTCGCGCCGTCGAAGCTCTACGAGGGCATCGACGCGGGCGGGTACAGCTTCGGCATGATCCACCTGCCGCAGTTCGCGCAGTACACGGTGGTGCTGCGGGCCTGGCCGCAGGGGCACGAGGCGGTCGACCAGCCGGTGATCGATCGCTGGGTCTCGGCCTGGGGTACCTTCCTCGCCTCGGTCGGCCAGACCAGCGACATCGTCGCGGTGGTGCCGGTCATCGACACCGTGCCGGAGACCGGAAACCGTTTGCTCACCGAGGTTTCCACGATCACCCGGCCGGAGGCGCCGGAGCTGGCCCAGCAGGTGATGTACGAGCTGGCCACCGAGCTGCCGCAGGAGCGGGTGCAGTTGCTGCCGCGTGTGGCGATCACGTTCAAGGCCACCACCGCCGAGCGCCGGAAGAATCCCGCCGAGGAGGCGGTCGAGATCGGCCGCCGCCTGCCCGGTATCTGCGCGGCGCTGGCCGAGGCCGGGGTGCGCGCGCAGCCGATGTCGGCGGACGAGGTGATCTCGTTCATCCGGCGCAGCTACGACCCGGCCTCGCAGGCCGACCTCGAGGTCGCCGCCAGTGAGCCGCACGGTCACGGCCTGGACTGGGCCGACGCGGGCCCGGTGTCGCACGACGAGAAGTGGGACCACCTGGTGCACGACGGCGGCCGGTCGGTGACCTGGGAGATGGACGCCGCCCCGGAGGGCGCGGTGGACGAGCGGGTGCTGCAGCGGCTGCTCGCCCCGAATCCCGAAGTGCCGCGCAAGCGCATCGCGATCGTCTACCGCCCGCACTCGGCCGCCGACGCCGCCGAGATCGTCGACGACGACTTCAAGAACGCGCTGGTGGCCCAGCAGAGCGAGCGCGGTGTCGTGTCCGCGGCGGCGACCCTGCGGGTGGGCGCCACCCAGCAGGCCCGCGAGGAACAAGCCCGGGGTCACGGTGTGACCCGCTTCGGGGCGCTGGTGACCATCACCGAGCCCCTGCGCGGCGACCTGCCGCGGATCGAAGCCATCACGCGCGACCTGTCGACGCAGGCGCGCTTGAAGATTCGGCGGTGTTACCGCTACCAGGCGGCGGCCTTCGCGGCCTCGCTCGGTTGCGGGGTGATCCTGCCGGAACACGCGACTATTCCGAAGGCACTGGCGGGGTGAGTTATTCATGGCACGGGACTACGAGCCACCCGTACGGGAACGGGACGAGCCCGCGCCGCGGCGCGGCAGGCGGCGCGACGACACCGAGTACGACCAGTGGGGCGAACGCCCGGCCGCGGCCCGGCGCGACGGCGCCCGCGTGCGGGAACGCTCCGGGATCGAGGAGATGCCGGAGCGGACACGGCGATTCGGCCGGGGCGCGGCGCGCGTGAGCGACGACCGGACCGGGCTCGACGAGATGTCCGAGCGGGAGCGCGCGCGGGAGGCGGCCGAGCGTCGGGCGCGGGCCGACGCCCGGGCGGCCGACGCTCGGGCGGACGGCGCCCGCGCAGAACGGTCCCGGGCCGAGAACGGCCGCGGCGAGCGCAGTTCGGATCGGGCGCGCGGCGACGCGGCCCGGGCGGCGCGCGCCCGCGAGGGCGCGTCCCGGGGCGAGCGACCGGTCCGGCCGGAACCGCGCGGCGAACGCCAGTCCGAACCGCGCGGGCAGCGGACGGGGCGCACCCCGCGCCCGGAACGCACCGTGCAGGACCGCAACGGCTCCCGGGCCGCGCGAAACGCGCAGCGGGCCAACAAGACCGACTACACCGCCGACCGGGCCATGGGCACGCCGGTGATGGACAAGGCCGCGCTGCGCGCCAAGGCCAAGGCGGACCGCCGCAAGAACTCCGGCCCACCGCTGCTCGACGAGGCGACCCGGACCCGGCTCGAGATGATCGTGCGCGAGCAGACCGGCCTGCGGGCGGCCTTCGCGCAGTTCCGGATTCGCACCGACGACATCCGCAGGCGCAACTACGCCGCCCGCGCGGAGCAGGTGTTCGAGGACGGATTCGACCGCAGCACCGCGCAACTCACCGATCGCGGCTACGCCGGCGAGGGCGGCGGCCGGATGAACGTGGTCGGCCGCCCGGTCGAATACCGGGCCACCACAGCGCAGGTCGCGGGATTGTGGCCGTGGTCGGTCGGCGCCGGTGCGCCGCTGATCGGCACCCCGCTCGGTTCGCACCTGCACACCGGCGCGCCGGTCTGCTTCGACCCGATGAACTGGTTCATGCGCGGCAGCTTCATCACCGCGCCGAGCCTGTTCGTGCTGGGGCTCAACGGTTTCGGCAAGTCGTCGCTGGTGCGCCGGATCGTGCTGGGCGGCATCGCCCAGGGCATCACGCCGCTCATCCTGGCCGACGTCAAACCGGACTACCGCAAGATGGTGGAACTGGTCGGCGGTCAGGTGATCGACCTCGGCTACGGCCACGGCAAGTTGAATCCGCTGGCCGCCGGTGTGCTCGGCGCCGTGGTGCCGCGCCTGGACGACCACCCCGCCCTGCAACTGCAGGTATTGCAGGACATGCGGGCTCGTCAGGTGACGCTCATCGCCGGTTTGGTCGAACTGGTGCGCGGGGCCAGGGTGCGCGACTACGAGGAAACGCTGATCGCCACCGCGCTGCGCATCCTCTACCAGCCGGGCAGCGGTTACACGCCGGACCAGCCGCCGATCATGGAGAACCTGCTGGAGGTGATCGTCGCGGGCGGTGAGGAGCTGATGCTCGACGCGGGCGCCGACGACGCCGAGGAGTACTCGAACGCGATCAAGAACCTGCGCCGCTCGCTGCGCGCGCTCACCCAGGGCCCGTTCGGCGCGGTCTTCAACGGGCAGACCTCGGTGCCGATCGACACCAGCGCCGTCGCGGTCTGCATCGACGTCTCGCACATCCCGACCGGCGACAAGAAGCTCAAAGCGGCTGTGATGCTGGCGTGTTGGGCCGACGGGTTCGCCTCGGTGGAGGCGGCGCACGTGCTCTCCGACGCCGATCTCGGGCCGCAACGCTACTTCCAGGTGGTGATGGACGAGCTGTGGCAGGTGCTCGGCCTGGGCGACTTCATGGTCGACCGCGTCGACGAGCTGACCCGTCTGCAGCGTGGCATCGCCACCTCGCTGATCATGATCAGCCACACCATCAAGGACCTGCAGGCGCTCGGCTCGGAATCGGCCATCGCCAAGGCGCTCGGCTTCCTGGAACGCGCGCGCGCCAAGATCTTCGGCGCGCTACCCGCCGAAGAGGTCAAGCGCCTGGACAGCATCGTGCCGTTCACCTCCGCCGAGGAGCAGATGGTGACCGGCTGGTCCGCGCCGCAGGCGTTGACCGGCGAGGCGCTCAAGCCGGGCCAGCAGCGGCCCTCGCCGCCGGGTACGGGCAAGTTCCTGCTGAAGATCGGTGAAGATCGCCGGCCGGGCATCCCGTTCCACATGGAGTTCACGCTCTCGGAGAAGGAGAGCGGAATCCACGACACCAACCAGCGTTTCAGCGAGTTCACCGAATCGACTGCCCGAGGCACGGATTCACAGGGCGGGAGTGCCGCATGAGAGATGCCAGACGCGACTTACCGATCGTCCACCGCGCGGGGAGGTGTGCCGGATGATGCCGCACCGCTCCTACCGCCGGGTCTCGCCGGAGGTGCGCCAGGCCGCTGTCCAGCAGGTCGTCGCGCTCACCGGCAAGCTGCGCAGCGAGTCCGAGGCCTGCCGCGTGGTCGCCGAACAGATCGGCGTGCACACCAATTCGGTGCGCAACTGGGTACGCGCGGCCGAGGGGCCGGGCCTGGAGCGCCTGGACGCGTCCGCGCTGCGCCGGAAAGTGGCGCTGCTGCAACAACAATTGGCGGCAGCGGCCGAGATGAACCGCACACTCGCCGACACCCTCAACGAATCCCGGCGCGGCCAGTGAGCCCCGTACCCGCCGATGCGACCGAAGCTGCCTTTCCCCCCGCGTGCCGGGCGCAAGGGCACCTCCGGTCATATCGGCGTGTGCGGGTATCCCCGGCCGCGGAGCCGGGTGCGGCGAGGCCGCGGTGAGCGGACGGGGGCTCCTGTGGGGCGCGCTCGGCGCGGTCCTCGGCCTCATGGTGATCGTGCTCGTCATCGTGATGCCCGCGGTCGACGATCCGTGCGAGGGCGCCTCGGTGCTCGGCTCGCAATCGTCGCTGCCACCGCTGGGCGGCTACGCGCCGGGTGATGCCAGGGCGAGCGGCAGACCGTCTGCGACGCAGGCGAATCCGGCCGCGGGCGCGGCGTCGGGGACCTCGGCGAACCCGACCGTCACGGCGACGCCGTCGCTGGCCGCGGGCGCCGGTCCGATCCGGCGCACGCTGCCGCTGGCCGCGGGCACCTTCACGGTCTCGGACACCTTCGGCGCGCGCGGCGGCACGCACAAGGGCATCGACCTCGCCGCCTCCGACGGCACCACGATCTACTCGGTCGCCGACGGCCGGGTCGTCGCCGCCGGTCCCGCTTCGGGTTTCGGCAACTGGGTGGTCGTCGACTCGGTGGACACCAACGGCCGCGCGTACTCGGCGGTGTACGGCCACATGTGGGATTCCGGGGTGCACGTGCGGGTGGGCGACACCGTGACCGCGGGTCAGCCGATCGCCCAGGTCGGTTCCGCGGGGGAATCCAGCGGCCCGCACCTGCATTTCGAGATCGTCCCGGGCGGACGTTTCACCGGCGGTCGCCAGATCGACCCGCTGCCTTGGCTGGACGGCGCACCGACGCCGGATGTCGGTGGGGCGCTGGCCTATTCCAGCGATCCGCGCTGCAACCGCGGATTCGGCACCGCGGGCGGCGCGCTCGCCGCGGGCAAGGTGCCGCCGGAACTCGAGATCTGGTATCGCCGTGCGGGTTCGATCTGCCCGCAGATCACGCCGTCGCTGCTCGCCGCGCAGGGTAGGCAGGAGTCCGGTTTCCGCCGCGGGGCGACGTCCCCGGCGGGCGCGCAGGGCCTGGCCCAGTTCCTGCCGAGTACCGCGGCGAGCGTGAATCCCGATGACGGCCAACCGTATGTGATCGACGCCGACGGCAACGGCACGGCCAGCGTGTGGGACGACGGAGACGCGATCATCGGCCAGGGCCGCTATATGTGCGCCATCGCGCACAAGATCACGCAGTGGCAGTCGGAGGGCCGGGTGCAGGGCGATGTCACCGCGCTGACCCTGGCCGCCTACAACGCGGGTGAGGGCGCGGTGCTCGCCTCCGGCGGCATGCCGAATCAAGTGGCGGCGCACTACTCCGAGACCCAGCCGTACGTGGCGAACATCCTCGCGATGGAGGCGCAGTACCGCGCCCCCGGCGCGCTCGGCCGGTTCGACCCGCAACAGGGCGGCGGCGGCAGTCAGATCGTCGAGGCCGCGCACGACTGGCTCGGCACGCCGTACGTGTGGGGCGGCGGCGGCCCGCAGGGTCCGAGCGGCGGCGGCCTCGACGGTCCCGGCCTGACCGCGGCCGCGGTGTTCGCGGCCTCGTCCGGCTCCGTCACCCTGCCGCGCACCGCCGAACAGCAATGGGAGGCAGGTGCGGAGGTGTCGATGAGCAAGATTCAGGAGGGCGATCTGGTGTTCAGCTCGTTCGGTCCGCGCGGCCCTGCCCAGGTCGGCATCTACTCCGGCAACGGCCGGATGATCCAGTCCGTGCCCGGTGCGGGCGGCGGCGTCACGGAGGTGCCGGTGCCCGGTGACAGCAGGGCGAGGAGGGTCCTGTGAAACACGCCGGTGATGCACTGACGCAGTGTCGGTCCTTGCGGTTAGCCTGGAAAGATACAGCGGTACGCACGAAACTGGTGGTGATGCTGGTGGTGAGCGTCGCGATGCTGAGTGCCGCCTGCGGCACGGGGGACCGGGACGACGCGGGATCCGGTGGGGCGCACCCGGCCACGTCCACGACCCGGTTGCTGGAGGGGGTGCCCGCCCCCGATCCGGTCACGCCCGACGGGGTCGCGGTGGCCGCGCTGCGCGAGATCTACACCTGGCAGCCCGCCACCGAGGCACAGGGCGCCTCGCTCACCCGTGCGCGGAAATGGCTGGGCCCCAGCCTGATCCGCATGCTGGACAGCTCGCCGACCGGGCTGGAGACGCCGAAGACGACGTTGCAGTGGTCGGACTGGGCCACGGCGAAGGCGCGCGTCGACGCGTTCACCTTCGCCTCCGGGGAGAAGCCGCCGGCCGGCGGCGATCCGAACGTCCAGCAGTTCAAGATCGGGATCGAGCAGACGGTCGTCTACCCGAACGGGCGCAAGGAGCAGCTGCCGCCCGCGACGGTCATCGCGACCGTCGTGCAGACCCCGGACGGCTGGCGGCTCGACGCGTTCCGCTGAGCAGCACGACCTTTCGCACAGATCCACCCACAGAGCCGGTAGAGGACAACAGGAGGCAGACATGGCGAAGAAGCCGGTGAAGGATCCGGCCGCGGTCGGGCCGGACACCACCATGATCGCGCTGTACGCCGGGTTCGCGGTCCTCGGCACCTTGTGGGTGGCGCTGCATCTCGGCAACGCGATGGCGGTGACGCCGCAGTCGATTCCGATCAACCCGATCGCCATCGTCGCGGACCTGGTGCGCGGCAAGCTGGTCTGGCCGCGCGCGTCCACCGTGATCGTGCTGCTGGTCGCGGCGTCGGCGCTGGCCTACGTGCTGATCAAGAAGCGGATGAAGAAGCGCAAGACGATCGGCAAGCTCCCGGTCGACGACAAGGCCGACCACATGGGGCAGGGCGGCGCCATCGCGCATCTCACCGAGGCGGGCGTACGCGAGAAGGCCAAGCAGCTCGAGGTGCGACTGGGTTCGCAGGACATCCCCGGTGTGCCGATCGGCATCGGCATCGCCGACAACCAGATGCTCTACGGCTCCTACGAGGATCTGCACCTGGACATCTGGGGTCCGCGCCAGGGCAAGTCGACCTCGCGGGTGATCCCGGCCATCCTCACCGCGATCGGCCCCGTGCTGGCCACCTCGAACAAGCGCGACGTGGTGGACGCGACCCGGGATGTGCGGGAAGCCAAGGGAAGTCCCACCTTCGTCTTCGACCCGCAGGGTGTCGCGGGCGAGGAGCCGAGCTGGTTCTGGGATCCGCTGTCCTGGGTGGACGCGCGGCGCGAAGGCTGCGAGATGCGCGCGGCGCGGCTGGCCGGGCACTTCGCCGACGGTGACGACGGTTCCGACGCCAAGACCGACGCCTTCTTCGATCCCGAAGCCGAAGATCTACTGGCCGGTCTGTTCCTGGCCGCGGCGGTCGGTGACCGCAACGGCAGCAGGCCGATCGTGCAGGTCTGGGAATGGGTGACCAACCCGCAGGACACCGAGCCGATCGAGCTGCTGCGCGCCGCCAGGCACCACTACACGGCCTCCGGTCTGTCGTCGCAGTACAACGCCGACGCCCGTACGCGCAGTGGCATTTTCGGCACTGCGAAGAAGATGATCCGCTGCCTGAAGCTGTCGAACGTGCACCCCTGGATCACCCGCGGCGGCGACCGGATCCAGTTCGACGAGCTCGCGTTCATCCGCGACAACGGCACGCTCTACAGCCTCTCGCTGGAGGGTCGCGGCTCGGCCGCCCCGCTGGTCAGCGCGCTCACCGAGGCCGTCATCGACGTGGCGATGCGGACCGCCTCGCAGTCGCGCGGCGGGCGGCTGCCGATCCCGCTGCTGGCCGTGCTGGACGAGGCCGCGAACGTGGTGCGCTGGAAGGATCTGCCCAAGCAGTACAGCCACTTCGGTTCCCGCGGCATCGTCGTGATGACCGTGCTGCAATCCTGGGCGCAGGGCGTGCGCTGCTGGGGCGAGCCAGGCATGAACGCGCTCTGGGCCGCCGCGAACATCAAAGTGCTCGGTAGCGGGGTAGACGACACCGCATTCCTGCGGGAGCGATCCGAGGCGATCGGCGACTACGAGGTCGTGTCCTCGTCGGTCTCGGAATCCAAAGGCGGCAAAAGCTATTCGCGTTCGCTCGGCTCGTCGAAGACGTTCAGCGTGCAAGGTTTGGCGCAGTTGCCGCGCGGTCGCGTGATCGTGTTCCCGTCCGGCGCGCCGCCGGTACTGGTTCGCACGGTTCCGTGGTGGGAGGGCGAGTACGCTGCCGAAGTGAAGGAGTCCATCTCGCACCATGATCCGCAGCGCAAGACGGAGATCGGTGACCTGATGCCGGGCAAGCCTTCATTGAGCAAGAGCAGCACGCCGCCGGAATACGGACAGGTCGAGGAGGTCAGGCCACTGTGAGGCAGCGCAGCGAGCGAGCCTTGGGCACAGCATGGGAGCTGAGTGTCAGCGAGGCGCAGGCGTGAGGGAGCGGAGCGAGCGAACCATGGGCACAGCACGCGCCGTCGCGACGGAGCCGAGTGTCAGCGAGGCGCAGGCGTGAGGGAGCGGAGCGAGCGAACCATGGGCACAGCACGCGCCGTCGCGACGGAGCCGAGCGTCAGCGAGGCGCAGTCGTGACGGAACAGCAGCAGCAACCCATGATCTATGCGAGCGTCGTCGAGTTCGTGGAGAACTATCTGAGCCTGGTGTACCGGCGACAGGTGACCGATCTCAGCGACACCGTGTGGTGCCCGGAGTGGTGGCAGCACGCGGAGGCGGTGGCTCGTCTGGACGCGATGTGGCGCGCCTGGGAGCACTTCCGGCTCGACGGCGCAACGGGTTTGAGTGTCTGGTTCCTCGACCACGCCGACCCGCACATGGCCAAACTGTTCGATCCCAAGGGACCGTTCAAGTACTGCAGCGTGCGCAACGGGCACAAGGACATGCTCAGCCCGCTGCCGTTGAAGTCGCCGCAGCACGGGATGTTCGGTGATCCCACCATCGGCGACTTCCGGATGTAGCCGAGCTGTTCGTGCACCAAAAGCAAACGCCCGCTTGATAAGCGGGCGTTTGCTTTGGTTTCAGCGGGTGCGTTCCAGGCCGCGGGATTCCTGTTCCCTGGCCCGGGTGACGGCGGGCGCTTCCTCGGGGCGGGTGCGGACCGCCTCGATCGGTGGTTGCGCCTGGCCTACTTCGATCAACATCCGAACCGCGGCCAGCTCCGGCGCGACACCCATCTTGGCGAGGTGCGCGGCGATCGCCATGCGGCGTTCGGGGGAGTCGTACTGCAGCACCGGCTTCGCGTGCGCGGCGGCGGTGGCAGCCATTCGGGTGGCTTCGGCCTGTGCGGAGAAACGATCCTTCTCCAGTGACACGCCACGTTCCGGGATCGGGCGCTCGATCATCCGAGCGAGCTCGGTGTTGCGCGGATCCTTCGACTTGGAATCCCGGGCCTCGCGGACCTGCATCTCCCGGGCCTCTTTCATGCGGGCCTCGGTGACCTTCACGCGCGCTTCGGCTTCTTTTTGACCACGCTCGCGGGTCCGCAGCGCGACCAGGGTCGCAAGCTGCAACATTGTCCTCATCATGGCCGCTGTCTCGCGGCCGATGTCGTCCAGTTCCTCGGACATGGCTGCTCCCCGATGCTGCAGTGATCACTATGGATGTTGTGGTGCTTCGTCTCGGACACCGCCACGCGAACTGTAGTCCGTCGGACGACGCCCCGGCTGCAAACTTCGACACCGGGAGGGCTCGTGTCGTGGCATTCCCTGGGGCGGGGGTTACCCAGTTGAGGGACTACTACGCTACGGGAACTCCGTGTTTCGAGATTACCCGAGAAAGCCGCGACGCAACCGTACGGCTGTGCCGCTTATCAGCATATATCGCACAATTCCGACAGGCCCGGGAACTCGCCGGACGTTTACCGGCGTAAGGCCACCCTTACCGTACGTTTAGGTACACCTAAGAAACAGGTAGACGCGTTTCGGGCCCGGCGCCGATGAACGGCCCGGGCCCGAACGTGTGTCGAAGATCTCAGTCGATGCGGACCGACTGGATGGTGACCGGTTGGGTCGGCTTGCCATCGCCGGGGCCGTTGGAATCGTCCTGGCCCGCCTTGGCGATCTTGTCCAGGGTGCCCATCGTGTTCTCGTCCACGGTGCCGAAGATGGTGTAGTTCGGCGGCAACTGGGAGTCGCCGTAGACGATGAAGAACTGGCTGCCGTTGGTGCCGGGGCCCGCGTTCGCCATGGCCAGCGTGCCGCGCTTGTACGCGACCGGCTGCTGTGCGGCCATCGGGTTGTTCGGGTCGAGCTGATCGGTCGGGTACTCGTTGTCGAACTCGTAGCCCGGGCCGCCCATGCCGCTACCGGTCGGGTCGCCGCACTGCAGCACCTTGAGGCCCTCACCGGTGGTCATCCGATGGCAGTTGGTGCCGTCGAAGAAGTTCTGCGACGCCAGGCTGACGAAACTGTTCACCGTGCAAGGCGATTCGGCGTTGTTCAGGGTCAAGCCGATCGGACCCTGGTTGGTCTCCATGCTGACACTGACCTTCGCGTCGTTGCCGGTGGTCGGGATGCCCTCACTCTTCGCCGGCTTGGTCGCGGGCTTGTCGGCGGGCTTCTGACCGTCCTTGTAGACGCAGTTCACCAACGCCGGCTTGGCGACCGCGGCGGGCGGCGCCGCGGCGGCGGGCTCGCTGGACTGCGTCGCGTCCTTGGCTTCGGAGCTGTTGTCGTCGCTCTTGGTCAGGAAGTACACCCCGGTGACCGCCGCGACCACCACGACGACACCGAGCACCGACCCGGCGATCGTGAGTTGCTTACGCCTGCGTGCGCGCTCGGCCCGGTTGGCGAGCTGGCGCTCCAACTTGCGTTTCGCCGCCGCTCGCCGCTGTTCGTTGCTCGGCACTACCACGTTCCTCCCGTGTCCGGTTGTTACGGCCCTAGAGTCTGCCATTTATTCCTGAGACTGCCCGACACTTCCTGAGAGCGGTGCGCCTCACACCCGCGACCGGCCAAAATCCGTGCTCGCCGGGGATGTCTGGGGATATCCGCAGATCGGGCACGGCTCGCTGCCGGTAACCGGTTGGACGCGAGGGGGCGTGGTGGTGGAAACTGGACCATCGTGACCAAGACCAGCAGCTTCTCCGCCCCGAAGGGGGTTCCGGACTATGTCCCGCCCGGCTCGGCCGAATTCGTCGCGGTGCGCGACGGGCTGATCCGCGCCGCCCGACTGGCCGGATACGGACATATCGAGCTGCCGGTTTTCGAAGACACCGGACTGTTCGCCCGCGGGGTCGGCGAATCGACCGACGTGGTCAGCAAGGAGATGTACACCTTCCCGGACCGCGGCGACCGCAGCGTGACGTTGCGTCCCGAAGGAACCGCCGGCGTGATGCGCGCGGTCATCGAGCACGGGCTCGACCGCGGCCAGCTGCCGGTGAAACTGGTCTACAACGGCCCCTTCTTCCGGTACGAGCGGCCCCAGGCCGGTCGGTACCGGCAGTTGCAGCAGGTCGGCATCGAGGCGATCGGCGTCGACGATCCCGCGCTGGACGCCGAGGTGATCGCGATCGCCGACGCGGGCTTCCGCGGGCTCGGACTGGACGGTTTCCGGCTGGAACTCACCTCGCTCGGCGACGACACCTGCCGCCCGCAGTACCGGGAACTGTTGCAGGAGTTCCTGTTCGGACTGCCGCTCGACGAAGAGACCAAGCGCCGGGCGCAGCTCAACCCGCTGCGGGTGCTCGACGACAAGCGGCCCGAGGTGCGCGCGATGACCGCCGACGCGCCGCTGATGATCGATCACCTCTCCGAATCGGCCAAGACCCACTTCGAACAGGTCCTCGGCCACCTGGACGCGCTCGGCGTGCCGTACGTGGTGAACCCGCGGATGGTGCGCGGTCTCGACTACTACACCAAGACCACCTTCGAGTTCGTGCACGACGGACTGGGCGCGCAATCGGGCATCGGCGGCGGCGGACGCTACGACGGACTGATGGCGCAGCTCGGCGGACAACCGTTGTCCGGCATCGGATTCGGGCTCGGCGTCGATCGCACGGTGCTCGCCCTGCACGCCGAAGGCAAGACGGCCGGCGACCCCGCCCGCTGCCAGGTGTTCGGGGTTCCGCTCGGCGACGCCGCCCAACAGCGCCTCGTCGTCCTCGCCGCCCAGCTGCGCGCGGCCGGCATCAGCGTCGACCTCGCCTACGGCGGCCGCGGCGTCAAAGGCGCGATGAAGGCGGCAGACCGCTCCGGCGCCCGCCTCACCCTCGTCCTCGGCGACCGCGACCTCGCGGAAGGCACCATCGGGGTGAAAGACATGTCCACCGGCGACCAGCGGCAGATCCCGCTCGACGACGCGGTCACCACGGTGCAGGCAGCGCTCAGCGAGGGGTAAGACGGTCGGTCGCCGCAGCTGGTGTTCGGTGCTGCTCGCCGAGCCGGTATCCGACCGGCAGGCCGTCCGGAGCGGCATTCGCGCCACTTCTAGGGATTCGCAACGGTTCTGGGTTGCTGCAAGGGGTGTAAGGCCCTAGAAGTGGTGCGTCTGCGCGAGGCGGGTGCGCGAAGCAGGGGGCCGATTTGTGCACGGGTGAGGCCGGGCGGACAAGGTGGGTGACGCGGCGTTGTGGTGCCACTCGCAGGACAGCACTCCGTGCGCGCGGTGTTGCTGGAAGTGGTGCAGGTTTGCGGAGGTGCGGCGGGGTGTGACCGGCTGCCGGGCGCTTGGCCTGTTCGAACGGGCTAAGCCGACCAAGGGGCTGGAGTAACGTGACAGCGCGCGTGACGTGGCGCCGGTGTCACGGAGAGGGTTGGGCGAGTGCAGGCGAATTCTGGTGAGCAGCAGACGGATCCGCCGGTGGGGCTGGATCTCGTCGCACCCGAGATGTATGCGCCGATGCTGCGCAGGCTGGCCTTGGCCGCGGCGGGGATCGGGATCGGGACCGCGCTGCTGGCGGCGACCGTCGTCACCTGGCCGGTCGCGGTGCTCATCGGAGTGGTCGTCGGCGCGCCGACCGTCGCCTATGCGGTGGCGCTGCGGCGTCGGCGAATGTGGTTGGCGGGGAACACGATCCATGCCCGCCGGGTGTTCGGGGAGCGGCGGGTCGAGGTGTCCGCGGCGACCGGTGTCGAGGTGCTGATTTTTCCGGCCAGGCTCAGCCGGATCGTGCTGCGCGTGACCGCGGGGGAGTTCTCCCAGATCATTCCGCTCGCCATGTACACCGACGCGGGCAGCGGTCGCGAAATGCATCTGCTCGGCCTGCGCCGCCTCGCCGACGCCCTCGCCACCAGCCAGCTCGCCGCCGCCGTCTCGGTGTCCACCATGCTCGTCCACCAGCTGCGCGCCGAAGCCCGCGACGCCCACCTCGCCGAACGCCCCCTCTACCGCGCCGTCCAAATGGCCCGCACCAAAGACTACGTCTCCCCGATAGTCCTCACCGACCGCGAAGTAGCCGCCCTGATCTGAACAGCCCCTTCTCCTTGTCACGGCCGTTCCGCGATCAGCCGGACCGACTCGGTGGCCTGTTGGGGGGTGACTGTTGGGTTGCTCACCGTGTGGTTTCGGGCGGAGTGAGGGTCGATAGGGTGAAAGCGAGAGTCGGCCTAGTGCAAGGAGATAGTCGTGACCAGCGTGGTTCGGAATGCGCCCGTGACCGTTGCCGTGACCGGCGGGGCGGGACAGATCGCGTACGGGTTGTTGTTCCGGATCGCCTCCGGGGCGATGCTCGGCGCGGACACGCCGGTGCGGCTGCGGTTGCTGGAGATTCCGGCGGCGGTCTCCTCGCTGGAGGGTGTCGCGATGGAATTGGAGGACGGGGCGTTTCCGCTGCTGGAGTCCATCGATATCAGTGACGACCCGTGGGTGGGGTTCTCGGGTGCGAATGTCGCACTGCTGGTGGGTGCGCGGCCGCGCACGGCAGGCATGGAGCGGTCGGATCTGCTCGCCGCCAACGGCACGATCTTCACCGAGCAGGGCGCCGCGATCAACGCCAGCGCCGCCGACGACGTGAAGGTGCTCGTGGTCGGCAATCCCGCCAACACCAACGCCTTCATCGCCATGAGCAACGCCCCCGACGTGCCCGCCGAACGCTTCACCGCAATGACCCGCCTCGACCACAATCGCGCCATCGCGCAACTGGCCAAGAAGACCGGCGCACCGGCGGCCGAGATCGCGCGAGTTGCCATCTGGGGCAACCACTCCGCGACCCAGTACCCGGATATCGCGCACGCGACCATCGGCGGCAAGCCTGCCCTCGACCGCATCGATGACCGCGCCTGGCTGACCGACGACTTCATCCCCACCGTGCAGCAGCGCGGCACCGCGATCATCCAGGCGCGCGGCGCGTCGTCGGCGGCCAGCGCGGCCAGCGCCGCCCTGGACCACATCCACGATTGGGTGCGCGGCACCGCCGCCGGCGACTGGGTTTCGATGGCAGTCCCGTCCGACGGCTCCTACGGCGTCCCCGAGGGCCTGATCAGCTCGTTCCCCGTGACCTGCGCCGACGGCAAATACACGATCGTCCCCGACCTGGACATCGATGACTTCGCCCGCCCCCGCATCGACGCCACCGTCGCCGAACTCACCCAAGAACGCGACGCCGTCATCGACCTCGGCTTCGCCAAACGCCCCTAGATCCGCCGCCCGTGCCCGCAGCCGCCGCTGTGCGCACCCGCCGCCCGGAACCAGGACGCGAGCAACGCAATTCGGTCTTCCCGCACCCTTTCTGTCTTCCCGCACCCGCTACAGCCGTCCATAGCGGGTGCGGGAGCGCAGAAGGGGTGCGGCAGTGAGCCTTTGCTTCGGCGGGGCGACCCCGAGAGCCGTTCCGGCCCGGTTCGCCGCGCGTTCGATGGGGACCGACGCACGCACCCGTTCTGTCTTCCCGCACCTGCTGCGGCCGTCCATAGCGGGTGCGGGAAGACAGAAGGGGTGCGGGAACGGAGGCTGGACTCCTAGCTGACGGTCCAGGTTTCGGGGCCGGTCAGCAAGGACTGGAGGGAGTTCTGGTCCAGGGGTTTGCGTTCGCGCGCGGCGGCGGTTTGCGCGCGGACTCCGTCGTCGTAGGTGGGTCGGCTGACGCTGCGGAAGATGCCGGTGACGACGTGGTCCAGGGACTGGTCGGACAGGCGGGAGAGGGCGTAGGCGTATTCCGGGTTGTCGGTGTAGGCGTCGTGGATGACGATGTCGGACTCGGGGACCGCGTCGGCCCGGGTGACTTCCAGCCCGAAACCGTTTTGTATCACGGCGAATTCGTTGTCGGCGCCGAACCGGATGGGCTGTCCGTGGTGCAGCGGGACCAGGTGGTTCGCGGCGTTGTCGCGGCGCAGCGCGTCGAACGAGCCGTCGTTGAAAATCGGGCAGTCCTGCAGGATTTCGACGAACGACGTGCCGCGATGTTCGGCGGCGGCGCGTAGCACCTCGGTCAGCCCGGCCCGGTCGGAGTCGAGGGCACGGGCGGCGAAGGTGGCCTCGGCGCCGAGCGCGACGGACAGCGTGTTGAACGGGTGGTCCACCGAGCCCATCGGGGTGGACTTGGTGATCTTGCCTTCCTCTGAGGTCGGCGAGTACTGCCCCTTGGTGAGCCCGTAGATCCGGTTGTTGAACAGCAGGATCGTCATGTTCACGTTGCGGCGCAACGCGTGGATGAGATGGTTGCCGCCGATGGACAGCGCGTCGCCATCCCCGGTCACCACCCACACCGACAGATCTGGCCTGGTCACCGCGAGTCCGGTCGCGATGGCGGGCGCGCGCCCGTGGATGGAGTGGATGCCGTACGCCTCGAGGTAGTACGGGAAGCGGCTGGAGCAGCCGATCCCGGACACGAACATCAGGTTCTCCCTGCGCAATCCGAGCTCGGCGAGGAAGCCGCGCACGGTCGCCAGGATCACGTAGTCACCGCAGCCGGGGCACCAGCGCACCTCCTGATCGGAGGTGAAGTCTTTGACCTTCTGCGGGCCGTCGGCGGCGGGCACACCGGACAGTCCCGTCAGGCCCAGATCGGTACCGACGAGCGAGGTTTCCATGATGGTCATTCGTTGCCCCCAGTAGGTCGGACGTCGCCCGGCTGTGCCCGATCCGCGGAGCTGTCCGGCTGCGTCGTGTACGTGGCCCGCGCCCGTGCGGCGAAGGCCTTGTCGTGTTCCATCTCCTCGATCGAGCCGTCCAACGCGGCGTCGATCACCCCGACGAGTTCCTGCGCGGAGAACGCGGTGCCCGCGACCTTCGTCCACGGCCGCACGTCGACCAGATATTTCCCGCGCAAAAGCAGCGCGAGCTGGCCGCCGTTCATCTCCGGCGCGACCACGGTGCGGTAGCGGCGCAGCACGTCACCGAGGTTGGCGGGCAACGGATTCAGATGCCGCAGGTGTGCCTGCGCGACAGGCACACCGCGGCGGCGGGCGCGCCGGCAGGCTTCGCCGATCGGTCCGTACGAACTGCCCCAGCCGATGATCAGCAGTTCGGCGTGGCCGTCCGGATCGTCGACCTCGAGATCGGGCACGCTGATCCCGTCGATCTTGGCCTGCCGCAACCGCACCATCAGTTCGTGATTGGCCGGGTCGTAGGAGATGTTGCCGCTGCCGTCGGCTTTCTCCAGGCCACCGATCCGGTGCGCGCGCCCCTTGGTGCCCGGGACGGCAAGGGGCCGGGCGAGTGTCTCCGGGTCGCGTGCGTAGGGCTGGAACGGGTCCGTTTCCGCGCCGGCGGGCTCGAAGCCCGGGACGATCGGCGGCAGGTCGGCGACATTCGGAATCGACCATGGCTCAGACCCATTCGCGATGGACCCGTCCGACAGCAGCAGCACCGGCGTGCGATAGGTGAGCGCGATCCTGGCCGCCTCGACCGCGGTGGCGAAGCAGTCGGCGGGCGAGCGTGGCGCGAGGACCGCGACCGGTGATTCGCCGTTGCGGCCGTATAGCGCCTGCAACAGATCCGCCTGCTCGGTCTTGGTCGGCAGGCCGGTGGAGGGACCGCCGCGCTGCACGTCGACGACCAGCAGCGGCAGCTCGGTCATCACCGCGAGGCCGATGGTTTCGCTCTTGAGCGCCAGGCCCGGTCCCGACGTACTGGTGACACCGAGCGAGCCGCCGAGCGAAGCGCCGAGCGCCGCACCGATTCCCGCGATCTCGTCCTCGGCCTGGAAGGTGGTGACGCCGAAGTTCTTGTGTTTGCTCAGCTCGTGCAGGATGTCCGAGGCCGGGGTGATCGGGTAGGTGCCGAGGAACACCGGCAGTCCGGCCAGCTGACCTGCCGTGACCAGCCCGTAGGCGAGCGCGGTGTTGCCGGTGATCTGCCGGTAGGTGCCGGGCGGCAGCTTCGCGGGCGCGATTTCGTAAGTGGTGGCGAAGCTTTCGGTGGTCTCGCCGTAATTCCAGCCTGCCCGGAACGCCAGCACGTTCGCCTCGGCGATCTCCGGTTTGGCCGCGAACTTCTCCCGCATGAACTGTTCGGTGCCGCCGATCGGGCGCCCGTACATCCAGGACAGCAGCCCGAGCGCGAACATGTTCTTCGCGCGCTGCCCGTCTTTCTTGCCGACGCCGGCGGATTCGGTGGCGCCCATGGTGAGCGAGGTCATCGGGACGCGGTGCACCACGAAATCCGACAGCGTGTCGTCGTCGAGCGGGTCGGCGGCGTAGCCGACCTTGGCGAGGGTGCGTTTGGTGAACTCGTCGGTGTTGACGATGAGGGTGGCGCCGCGCGGCAGATCTTCCAGATTCGCCTTGAGCGCGGCCGGATTCATCGCGACGAGCACGTCCGGCTGATCGCCCGCGGTCAGGATGTCGTAGTCGGCGATCTGGATCTGGAACGACGAGACGCCGGGCAGCGTGCCCTGTGGCGCTCTGATCTCGGCGGGGAAGTTGGGTTGGGTGGCGAGGTCGTTGCCGAACGCGGCCGCTTCGTGCGTGAAGCGATCTCCGGTCAGCTGCATACCGTCGCCGGAGTCGCCGGCGAACCGAATCACGACCTTTTCCAATTTCGCTGCGCCCGTGCCGCTTTGGGCTGTGCCGGCAGCGCTGTGGCTGGTGCCGACATCATTCTGGTGCGAAACCATGTGCCTGCTTCACTTCCTCGTCGATGAGAGGGGTGCCATTCGCCAAACTACTCCGCACCGCGCGGTGCGTGCGCCCGATATGTGTGGTTCACCACGGAATCTCGTGTGGCTCGGTACGGAACCGGTGGTCGGGGCGTCAGGCGAACAATGCCAGCTGCGGGTCGACGGCGTGCGGACTTTCCGGTTGTGTCTCCGGTTCGGCCGGTTTTCCCGGCTTCAGGGCGTGTCGCTCGAGCAGTGGATCGAGGCGCTCGCGCAGCCAGGCCGAGTACTCCGGCGTCACGTAGGCGCCCCGGCCGTAGAGCTGGCGGTAGCGGCGCACCAGGGCCGGATGGTGTTCGGCGAGCCAGCCGAGAAACCAGCCGCGGGTGCTGCCACGCAGGTGCATCGGGAAGGCGACGGCCGAATGCGCGCCCGCCGCGGCGATCTCGCCGAACAGTCCGTCGAGGTGCGCCCTGCTGTCGGTGAGATACGGAATGACCGGCGCGACCAGGACATTCACCGAGAACCCCGCGTCGGCGAGCGAGCGCACGAGTTCCAGGCGCGCCTTCGGCGACGGCGTCCCCGTCTCCAGACTGCGATGCAGGTCCAGATCGTGGATCGCGATCGAGACTGCCAAACTCACCGGAACTTGGCGAGCTGCCATCGTGAGGAGTGGCAGATCCCGGCGCAGCAGGGTGCCCTTGGTGAGGATGGAGAACGGCGTGCCCGATTCGGCGAGCGCGCGAATGATGCCCGGCATCAACCGGTATCGGCCCTCGGCCCGCTGGTACGGATCGGTATTGGTGCCGAGCGCCACCGGTTCCTGATGCCAGGACCGCCTGCGCAGTTCTTTGCGCAACACCGCGGCGATATTCGTCTTCACCACGATCTGGGAATCGAAATCGCGGCCCGCGTCCAGATCCAGGTATTCGTGCGTCGGGCGGGCGAAGCAATAGCGGCAGGCATGCGAGCAGCCGCGCATCGGATTGATCGTCCAATGGAACGGCATGGACGAACTTTCCGGCAGCTTGTTCAGCGCGCTCTTGCACAGCACTTCGTGAAAAGTGATGCCCTCGAATTCGGGCGTCTGCACCGTGCGGGTCAGACCTGCCCGGGTGAGCCCGGGCAGTGCGCCGTCCTCGGCGTCCAGGGTCTGGTTCTGCCACCGCACCCCATCAGTCGAACATGTGTTCTAGTAGGTGTCAAGCGATCTGCCGGGTGTCCGGCGGGGTGAGCGGGGTTGGGTCGGCGAAGAAGGCGACCAGGTCGCGGACGGTGTCGTCGGTGGATCGGGGCTGGTAGCCGAGCTCACGCTCCGCCTTGCCGTGATCGACCAGCGGGGCTGAAATGAGCGCGCCCAGTGCGGCTTTCGAGACGATGTCGGACTTGAACAGCTTGCCGATCGGCGCCAAGACCGGGATGACACCCGAAACCAGCTTGGGGGAGATGGCGAATTTCGGGCCGCGCTTGCCGCCGTGGTTCGCGGCGAGCCGGCACAGCTCGAGCATCGAGATCATCTCGCCGCCGAGCAGGTAGTTCTCGCCGGTGCGACCCTTCTCGGCTGCCAGGATCAGGCCGGCTGCCACATCTCTGACGTCGACCAGGTCGAAACCGCCGCCGATCATGGCAGGGATGCGGCCCTGGGCCGCGTCGCGCAGCGTGCGATTGATCCGGGAAAGCGGCCTGCTGTAGTCGAGCGGGCCGAACACGCCGGTGGGGTTGCACAACACCGCGTCGAGGCCGTTGTCGATCACCTTGCGCAGTGCCACTTCACCTGCCCATTTCGAGCGGTCGTAGACGGGCAGGGCGTCGTCGGTCGAGCGGGCGGCCTGCTCGTCGATCCGGCCGCCGCAGCGGTACTGGTCGAACGCGTGGATCGAGCTGGCGTGCACCATCCGGCGCGCGCCGACCGCGAGCGCGGCCTCGGCGACCACCCGGACACCCTCGGTGTTCACCTTCCAGGCCAGGTCGTTCTTCTCCGCGAGCGTGATCACCGCGACCAGGTGGTAGACGATCTCGGCGCCCTGCAGCGCGTCCCGCATCGAGGCCGGATCGAGCACATCGCCGCTGACCCAGGTGACGTTCGGCAGCGTCGTCGCGGGTGGAACCACCCGGTCGATCGCGGTGATCTCGTCGCCGCGCGCGGCGAGCAGGCGGAGCAGATTCGTGCCAAGGTAGCCGGCTGCGCCGGTCACTGCGACCTTCATGCGATCGAGAATATAGAACTTGTTCTAATTTGCAACACGTTCCAGTTCCTTTCCTATTCCCTCTGTGAACGTGCCGTTGGGCTCGAAAGTTGCCGGTACCGTCGGCTATATTGAGCCCAACCGTGGCGGCCTTGCCGTTCGGCAGGGCAAGCGGTGACGACGAAGAAGTTCACGACACTGATGTGCACGACGATTTGGGGGGCAACTCGATGAGTGATCTCTCGGTAGAGACCGAAGCGGTCCGGGCGTTCGCCGCCACGAACGCAGGAATCTCCGGTGATCTGGCGGGGGCGGGCAATTTCGACGCGGTGAAAAACGTCGCGGCGCTCGTACCCGTGTTCGGTTTGATCGGCGCCGACTATCTGGCGATGTTCGCCGCGGCGCAAGTGCTCCAGGCCAAGGACATCAACGACCTGTCCGCCAAGTACGCCAAACTCTCGGAATCGGCGTTCAGCGCCGCCGCGGCCTACGACGCCACCGACTGGTCCAGCGCGGGCGCCCTCGGGGCCATCGGCAACCAGATCGGAGGTGCGGTGTGAAGCCACTCGACACCGGCGTGATCGCGCCCGAAGAGCACGCGATGGCGCACGCCGCCGACCAGAACGTCGCCATCGGCCAGCAGGCCGTGCTCGACTCCGTGCAGAACGCGCCGCAGGCGGTGCTCGACGTGTCGCTGCCGCAGCTGCCCGAGGATCTGCCGCCCATCGAGCCGCCGGAATTCGTGCTGGCCAAGAAGATCAGTGAAGACCAGCACAACGCGATGGGCACGGGTCTGCCGGGCATGCCCGGTCTGTCCGGTGCGCCGACGGCCGATGCCAACGGCATCGCCGGTGTCCCGTCCGATGTCTCGGCACTGCTCGGCGATACCGGCACGGCGATTCAGCAGGCCGCCGCCCCGCTCGCCCAGGGCGTGCTCGATCAGGCCCAAGGTGTGCTGAACGGCGCGCTCGGCAGCTCGCCCAGCTCCGTGGCCGCCGCGGTGAGCCAGGCGCAAGCCGCGATCCCGACCTCGCTGCCCGCGCTGCCCGCCGATCCGGTCGGCGCCCTCATGCAGGGCGTCGCGGTGCCCGCGCTGCCCGGCGTCGATCTGCTGATGCAGCCGATCCTGTCGCTGCTCAACAGCTTCGGCAGCGGCGTCATCGGTGCGCTCGATCCGACCGCGATCCTGAGCCAGTCGTCCAAGGTCATCGACATGGCGATGTCGGTCGGCAAGGGCAGCATGACCACCGTCGAACAGCTGTGGCAGAGCCAGGCCGCGCGCAACGCGCAGGCGGCCAGCGCGAAGGCGAACGTCGAAGGCCAGGAAACCAGTCAGCGCGGCATCGACATCTCCGAGCTCACCCAGCGGGCCGCCGCGGTGGTGCAGCAGGGCAACGCGCAATTGCTCGGCATCGCCTCGTCGTTCGCGACGCAGGCCACCGCGATGGCGCCGGTGATCCTCACCCCGCCCGCGCAGGCCACGCTGATGGCTTCGGCGACCGAACACCTGGGTCAGGCTGTGGGCGTCGTCAACGCCACCCGCGGTGACCTCGCCGGCAAAACCGGCGAACTCAGCGGCATGGTGCAGCAGTTGGTCGCGCCCGGCGGCGGGCCCGCGCCGCAAGAAGTCGCGCAGGCACTGGCGCAGAACGTCGGGCAGCCGATCCTGGAGCAGGCCCAGTCCACCGCCTCCGACACCATGACCAAAGCGGCGGGCGTCGACTCCTCCCTCACCGGCGCACCGAGTTCCACCACACCGTCGTCCGTGCACAACTCGGGCACCCCCAGTTCCACGAACAGTGGACTCGGCACCGGCGTGCCCAGCAGCCTGAGCCGCTCGGGCAGCCCCGGCACCAGCGCACGCCCCGGCACCACCGGCATCCCGTCGAGCCCGAAGCTCACCGCCGTGCCCGGCACCAGCCTGCCCGGCGGCCGCCCCATCAGCGGCATACCCGGCACCACCTTCGGCCCCGCCACCACCGGCGCGCCGAGCACCACCACCGCCGGCGCAGGCAACAGCTTCATGGGCGGCCCCGCCGCCGCAGGCGCCCAGCGCGGCGACGACGACGAACACGCCCGCACCGTCCAGCCGTACCAAAGTGCCGCCGGAAACGACGATCTCACCGGACCGCTCGGCGAATCCACGCCCGACGTCATCGGTGCGACGCACTCCGACGAGATCATCAGCTCGGAGTACGAACAGGATCAGTTCTAGGGGCAGCTGTTGCAGGCTGGGTGACGCCGAGCCAGTGCTGGTCACTCCGATGCCGCCAGTGGTCACTCCGATGCTTGTGCACCGGGTGTTGTGAAGCGAGTGCGTCGCGGGCGCGGTCGGGCTGGGCGTGAAGGAAGGCGCGGACTGGGCTGGGGGTGTGGTTGGGCACTCCAGGACCAGGCCTCACAGACCATTTGTGCGGTTCACAGGGGCTGTAGTCCTTGTGAACCGCGCGAACGGTTTGTGCGCCGCCAGGGCACCAGTGAGGGTGGGCTCCACCAAGGTTCGCGGGTACTTCGGCGTCTGGGTGTCGCCGGGAGTGCCCCCCTGGCGGCTGGGTTTCGCCAGGCTAATCGCTGGCCACTTCGATGCCTGTGCACCGGGTGGCGTGACGCGAGTGCGCCGCGCGTGACGCGAGTGCGCCGCGGGGCCCGGCTGGCTGGGCGTAAGAAGGCGCGGCCCGGGCTAGGCGTGTGGTTGGGCACTCTAGGAGTCGGCCTCACAGACCGTTTGTGCGGTTCACAGGGGCTGCGACCTCTGTGAAACGTGCGAACGGTCTGTGTGCCTGCCTATCCCTCGATTGGTAGGTCGGGCCAGGTGCGGCGCGTAGGTTGCGGGAGCGCTAGGACCCGGGCGTCACAGAGCGTTTGTACGGTTCACAGGGGCTGTAGTCCTTGTGAAGGGTGCGAAAGGTCTGTGGGTGTCTGCCTATCTGTCGCTTGGTACAGACCAGTCGGCCTGCTTCGCGCCTTCCTGAGCGGTTTGGAGCCCCCGGAGTTCCAGTAGACAGGGCGATTCGGCAGGGGGCGACAGGTTGGTGAGCCTGCGGCCCAGGCGTGCTCGGCGTTGGTGTGCGTGTTCAGTGACTTCGCACTCGTTCTGGGTTGTCGCACCCGGTATGGCATGGCTTAGCGGGTGCGGAAGGCAGAAGGGGTGCGGCTGGTCGGGGGTGTGGCGCGGGATCGTGCGCGTTCCGTTCGGGGCCTGGGCGTCAGTCTTGGACGAAGGCGTCCAGGAGGGTGCGGTAGAGGATGGCGAAGCGTTTGCGGGCGGCTTGTTGTTCGGGGTTGAGGCCGTTGTCGAATTCGGGGGCGTAGACGACGAGGTGGAGGTCTTCCTCCGGGGGCGCGGGCATGAAGTCGATGATCTGACTGCCTTGGTCGGTGACGTTGGGGACACCGAGATCGACGGTGCCGAGCGCTTTGGTCTCGGCGAGCGCGGCGGTGAGCACGTCGGCGGGGATGTGGCCGTTGACCTGGGTTGCGGGCGTGTCCGGACCGCGTTGCGGCGCAACGGCATCGGGGATCCGTACGGCGCGGCCGTCACCGAAGACCTGAAGCTGCGGACGCAGATCGATGCGCGGCTGCCAGGCGTTCGGGATGGTGGTGAGGGTTAGCAGCGCCATCGGTGCCGAAACCGGCGGGTGCGAACTCGGAAGCGCGGGGGAGTCGACGCTCGGATCCGCACCCGCGGTGCCCATGCTCCCGGCAAGGCCCACCAGGACGACCAGCAGTGCTGCTTTCAGACCACGCATCAATTCACTCTCTGCCGCTGCTGCGCACCGGTGATCCGATCGGCCCACCACGCAACCGATCCCGGCACCCGACACCATCGATGAATGCCGTACACCGATTATCCAATGCGGACACCCACCCCCGCACCCCAGCAGCCCTTTTCCCACCCGATCTGAACCAGCTTCAGCCGCACCACTCTTGGCACACCGGCTACACCCGGACAACCAGCGCGGACCTGTCGGCTACGCGACGAGAGTGAGGTGTGTGCGCCCCGGATCCGGGCCGGTCCAGTGTGCCCACGAGCCTGCTCCAGCAGGCCACCTCCGCGGGAACATCGCAGGGTGCGCGTGGCCCAGCACGGTTCAGAACTGTTGCTGGGCTGGGGAACTGGCTCAACGCAGGGCAGGGGGATTCGAGAGGTCGGGGGCGGCGTAGGTGTCGCAGGCTTTGACCTGGCCGGTGCGGTAACCGGTGAGGAACCACTTCTGGCGCTGCTCGGAATCACCGTGGGTGAACATGTCCCGGTTCACGCGGCGGTTGGACGCACGCTGGATGCGATCGTCGCCGACCGAGGCGGCAGCGGACAACGCGTCCTTGATGTCGTTCTCCGACAACGGCTTCAAGAACGGCTGACCGCCGCCGGGCGCAGGCGTCTTGTCGGCGAAATGTGCCCAGATCCCGGCATAGCAGTCGGCCTGCAACTCGGTGCGCACCGCACCCGAATTCGCGCCCCGCGGATCCTGTTGCGCGCGACCGATATCGCCGAGCTGATTCTGGATGTGATGGCCGATCTCATGCGCCACCACGTACTCCTGGGCGAGCGGCCCACCGCTGGAACCGAAACGGTCCACCAACTCCTGGAAGAAGGTGACATCGAAATAGGCGGTGCGGTCGGCCGGGCAGTAGAACGGGCCGACATCGCTCGTCGCGTTACCGCAGCCGGTCGCGGTCGCACCGGAGAACAACGTCAGCTTCGGCTGCGCGTAGCGCGTGTTGGTCTGCTTGGGCAACTCCGACGACCACACCGCATCCAAACTCTGCGCGGTCAACACCACCCGGCAGTCGACATACTTGTTGGCATCCGCGCCGGTCTTGCAATGCGCGGGCGTACCCGCGGTACCCGGCTGAGTCTGCTGCTGCTCCTCCGACCCCGTGAACTGCCCCAGAATCGAACCGGGATCACCACCTAGCAACAAAGTGAGCACCAGCACGATCAACCCGCCGGCGCCACCGCCGAGCGCGATCTTGCCACCCATACCCGGACCACCGGAAGACGCCCGATCCGGATCGATCTGCATGCCCTCGTTGAAGGTCATCGTCGTCGCTTTCTGTGTTGTTGGCCGCGCGGGCGCGGCGTTGTTCGCGGCCCTCTGCTTCAGCATCGCGGAGCGATTCAGTGAGGGGTGGCGGTCGGGTGGCGGGTGGGCCTCGCTTCTCAGCTGTCGAGACTCGCGCCTTCGGCGCATGCGCTTCGACAGCTGAGAAGCGAGACGGCCGCGAACGGGTCGCTCGTCGGGCTCGCTCCGTGGCGGTTGGGTTCGGGGGTTATGTCGCGCCTATTCGCTGCGCTGTAGGCGGGGTGGGGTGATCTCGTTGAGTTGTGGTTGTGGTTGTGGTCGAAGGTTTGTGAGTGGTTGCGTGGGTTGAAACGGCGCTATTTGGGTCGCGCGGTGTACATGCTGATCGGTCGGGTCGGGGCTACACGGTCAAGGTGTTCGGGTGGTGGGTCGGTCAGGTCGTGCCCGTGAGACCAGGTGTGCGGGTTGGGTTGTGCGGTCAGGCGGGTGGTGGCCGGTTGGGTTGTGCCGGTGAGACCAGGTGTGCGGGAAGTGGTCGGTTGGGGCGTGGCGGTGAGCCGAGGGTTCGGGTCGTGCATTGCGGTCGGTGTTCAGGTGTTGATCGGTCGGGTCTCGGCTGCACGGTCGCGGTGTTCAGGTGGTGATGGGGCAGGTCGCAACGGTGACGGTTCGGGTCGTGATCTGTTGGGTGGCGCCGGTGAGGTCGAGGGTGTTCGGGTGGTGATTGTCGGGGCTGGGGTGGTTGGTGTCGAGCGTTTCGGGTGTGGTGTCGGCCGCGGCGGGGCCCGCTCGCGGGTGGTCGGGGTAGGGCTGTCGGTTCGGTTATGCCCGGATTCGGGGGCTGGAATCGGGGGCGGGAGTCTAGGCGAATACAGCTTGGCACGGGTCTGGTCGGATCGGTTTCCGCTCGGCGGATGTGTCTCACTACGATGGGAGCGCACCTGGTCGTATCGTGCCGGTGCCGGAGTCGTCGAAAGGAACCCTGTGCTGCGCACCCACTTGGCTGGTTCGCTGCGAAGCGAGCACGCCGGTCAGACCGTGACCCTCACCGGATGGGTGGCCAGGCGGCGCGACCACGGTGGCGTGATCTTCATTGATCTGCGCGATGCGTCGGGTGTGGCGCAGGCGGTGTTCCGGGAGGGCGCGCCGGCGGAGCAGGCGCACCGGTTGCGCGCGGAGTACTGCGTCCGGGTGACGGGCGTGGTGGAGCTGCGGCCGGACGGCAACGAGAACCCGGAGCTGCCGACGGGCACGATCGAGGTGAACGTCACCGAGCTCGAGGTGCTGAACGAGAGCGCGCCGCTGCCGTTCCAGCTGGACGAGCAGCCCGGCGAGGAAGCCCGGCTCAAGTACCGCTACCTCGACCTGCGTCGGGAAACCCCCGCGCACGCGATCCGGTTGCGCTCCAAGGCCAATGCCGCCGCCCGCGCCGTGCTGGCGGACCACGAGTTCGTCGAGGTGGAGACGCCGACGCTGACCCGCTCGACTCCGGAGGGCGCCCGCGACTTCCTGGTCCCCGCGCGGTTGCAGCCGGGCAGCTTCTACGCACTGCCGCAGAGCCCGCAGCTGTTCAAGCAGCTGTTGATGGTCGGCGGCATCGAACGCTACTACCAGATCGCGCGCTGCTACCGCGACGAGGACTTCCGGGCCGACCGGCAGCCGGAATTCACTCAGCTCGACATCGAGATGAGCTTCGTGCGCCAGGACGACGTGATCCTGCTTGCCGAGCAGATCCTGGCGGCGCTGTGGAAGCTGGTCGGCTACGAGATCCCGACGCCGATCCCGCATATGACCTACGCGGAAGCCATGCGCCGCTTCGGTTCCGACAAGCCGGACCTGCGTTTCGGCATCGAGATCACCGAGTGCGCGGAGTACTTCAAAGACACCCCGTTCCGGGTGTTCCAGGCCGAATACGTCGGCGCGGTGGTCATGCCGGGTGGCGCGAGCCAGCCGCGCCGCCAGCTCGACGCCTGGCAGGAGTGGGCGAAGCAGCGTGGCGCGAAGGGCCTGGCGTATGTGCTGGTCAACGAGGACGGCACGCTCGGCGGGCCGGTCGCCAAGAACCTGAGCGACGCCGAACGCGACGGACTGGCCAAGCATGTCGGCGCGGTACCGGGTGACTGCGTGTTCTTCGCGGCGGGTCCGGCGAAGGCGCAGCGCGCGTTGCTGGGTGCGGCGCGCGGCGAGATCGCTCGCAAGGTCGGCCTGATCGACGAGAGCGCGTGGTCGTTCGTGTGGATCGTGGACGCGCCGATGTTCGAGCCGGCCGCCGAGGCGACCGCGAGCGGCGATGTGGCGCTCGGTCATTCGGCCTGGACCGCGGTGCATCACGCGTTCACCTCGCCGAAGCCGGAGTCGGTCGACAGCTTCGACACCGACCCGGGGTCCGCCCTCGCCTACGCCTACGACATCGTCTGCAACGGCAACGAGATCGGTGGCGGCAGCATCCGCATCCACCGGCGCGACGTGCAGGAACGCGTGTTCAAGGTGATGGGCATCAGCAACGAGGAGGCGCAGGAGAAGTTCGGCTTCCTGTTGGACGCCTTCGCGTTCGGCGCACCGCCGCACGGCGGCATCGCCTTCGGCTGGGACCGGATCGTCGCACTGCTCGCCGGACTGGACTCGATCCGCGAAGTGATCGCGTTCCCGAAGACCGGCGGCGGCGTCGACCCGCTGACCGACGCCCCCGCGCCCATCACCGCGCAACAGCGCAAGGAAGCAGGACTGGACGCCAAGCCCGCGCCGAAGCCCGAGCAGGCCGCGGCCAAAGCGGAGTAGATCGCTGCGGGCGGTGCGTGATCCGGCTCGGTGATCGCGCCGCCCGAGCGAGACGGGTGCCGCCCTACACGAGGGCGGATCGGGGCGCTGCGTCTATTCGCGCGGACCCGTGTCGCTCGACAGGAGGGCGGCCTAGCGTGCGGTGTGCCGCGTCGCCGGAGCAATGCCGGTGTGGCCTGACATAAGGGCGGTCGGGGGAGCGGGTGCACCACACCTGCTCGCACGGGATCCGTGTCGCTCGAAACGAGTCTGGTCGGCGGGCAAGGTGCGTCGCCTCGCCCGTGCGGACCGTGCTGCTCGACACCAGACCCGCTGGCGTGCGGCGTGTGCCGCGTCGCCGGAGCGGGACTGGTGCGCCCGACACGAGGTCGGTCGGTGCGCAGAGTGCGCTGTGTCGCGCGCGCGAACGGTACCTTCTGGTCAGTTCGATCCGTTGCCTTCCTCAGGTGGGCACCGACCAGAGGAAATCCGTTGTTGCACTTGCGCATGATCAGCCCGCCGGAGTCGACCGACGACGTGTTGTCGGTGCTCGCCGCGAACCCGGGCGCCACGCATGTGACGTTGGCGCGCGGGGTCGCGCTGGAACCGGCCGGCGACCTGATTCAAGCCGACGTGGCTCGGGAAGCGGCCAACGACGTACTCGAGGAGCTGACCGCGCTCGGCATCTGCAAAACCGGCGGAATCACCTTGGGCCCGGTCGAGACCGTGCTGTCCGAGGCGGGGGATCGGGCGGTCGAGGAGGCGCCGGGGGATCCGACGGACGCGGTGGTGTGGGAGGAACTGCTGGCGCAGGTACACGAGGAGTCGACGCTCAACTCGAGCTTCCTCGCGTTCCTCACCATCGCCTGCCTGCTCGCCGCGGTGGGTGTGGCCACCGATTCGCCGGTGACGATCGTCGGCGCGATGGTGGTGGGTCCGGAGTTCGGTCCGCTGGCCGCGTTCGCGGTCGGCTTGGTGCTGCGGGATTTCCGGCTCGCGCGACGTTCGGCGCTGGCGCTCGCCATCGGATTCCCGGTGGCGATGCTGGTCACGCTGGTGGCGACCCTGCTGTGGGAGCAGTTCGGATGGATCACGCTGCACGGAGTGGAAAGCATCAAGAACGTCGACTTCATCTATGAGGTCGGGCCGTTCTCGCTGGTGGTCGCGCTGCTGGCGGGCGCGGCGGGCATGCTTTCCCTGGTGACTGCGAAATCGGCCGCGCTGATCGGGGTGTTCATCTCGGTGACAACCGTGCCCGCGGCCGGATTCGCCGTTGTCGCAGCGACTTTGGGGGAATGGCACGTCGCGTTCATGTCCGCGGGTCAGTTGGCGGTGAACCTCGCGGGCATCGTGATCGCGGGTGTGATCGTGCTGCAACTGCGCCCGCACGCAGGCAAAGCGGCGGGCCCGGTCGAGCGTTTCAAGCACTGGCTCGGCATGCGAGCGGTGGGATCCACTGAGCCCCCGCGTCTTTCACAGCGGTAGTGCGTGCGGTGAAAAACGCGGGGACACTGCGGGATCAGAGCGCGGCGACGACACCGCCGGTGAGGGTGCGGTAGGCGTAGGTGACGGCGATGACTGAAACCGGACCCGCGATCAGCAATCCGAGACCGCAGAGCAGCGCGCCGACGAACGTCACCAGCAGCACCGACAGGGTGAGCAGCAGCACCGGCCAGATGTTCGCGATCACCAGCATCGCACTGGACTTGATCGCCTCGAACGGTCCCTCGTTCTGGTCGACGACGAAATGCAGCGAGAACATGCACAGGATGCCGACGACCAGACCCGGCAGCAGGCAGGCGGCGGACGCGATGCAGGTCAACGCGAACGCGAGCAATGCGGTGAGCAGCACGTTGCCCGCATTCACGAAACGGAAGTACGAGCCGAAAGATGGCTTGGTGCCGTCGGTTTCGTACAGTGCGCCGCGCACCATCGCCGCCTGGAGCAGCCACACGCCCGCGAGTACCGCGAGGAAGACGAGCAGCAGCGGCAGCATCGACGTCGGGTTCGTCAGCTGCACGATCACCACGAATGCCAGATAGATGACCAGGCCACAGGCTACGACGGCCAGCCACGGGCCGAAATTCGAGCGGAACCGCTCCCAGCCGTAGCTGAGCGCCTGGCCGACATCGAGCGTACCGGGTGCGGTCGCAGCCTGCTGATATCCGTAGACCGGCTGGTCGGGCGGCAGTGCGCCGGGCGGCGGCGCCATACCGGGCTGGGCCGCGTACTGATCCGGCGGCCCGTACGGCGTACCGGTTCCAGGCGGGCCGTAACTGGGTTCCACAGGCTGCGGTGAGGGCGTTCCGGGTGGGCCGTAGCTCGGTTGCGGGGTCTGTTGCGGCGGCGGTCCCGACGGACCGTAACCCGGCTCCTGCGGGGGCGTTCCAGGTGGTGCGTATCCCGGTTGCGCGGACTGCTGCGGGGGTGTTCCGGAGGGCGCGTAGCCCGGTTGCCCGGATTGCTGCGAGGGCGTTCCAGGTGGTGCGTAGCCCGGTTGCGCGGACTGCTTCGGGGGTGTTCCGGAGGGCGCGTAGCCCGGTTGCCCGGATTGCTGCGAGGGCGTTCCGGACGGCGCGTAACCCGACTGCTCGGATTGCTGCGGGGGCATTCCGGTTGGCGCATAACTCGACTGTGCGGATTGCTGTGCCGGCGTACCAGGTGGCGGCGCGTAACTCGGCTGCGCGGACGGTTCCGCCGGATCGTGGCTCGACTGCTGCGGCGACGCACCGCCCGACTCGTAGCTGGGCTGTTGCCGAGGCGGCATCGGCGGCGCGGATTCGACCGGTTCGCTGCCGTACTGCGCCGCGCCCGGGCCCTCGAACTGCGGGTACCCGGCGGGCCCTGCCATCTCGTGCCTGCCATGTCCGGCGCTCGGTTCCGCGGGCGGCGGAATGGGACTTTCGTGTTGGCCGGACCGCGCTGCGCGGCGCTCGTCGTCTCCGTGATCGGGAGCGTCGCCAGTGGATTCGCGGGGCGGGGGAGGCGGTGTGCCGGTCATGCCATAGACCTTTCCACTCAACTGGTTTGCGGTGTGGCGCAGAGCAGTTGACGATGAGAAAACCTGACGGGTGCAATGGTGTCAAGCAACGAGCCCGCGTTCGGTAACCTCGAGCGAGACACGCCGAACGACGCGGAAAGGTTGTGTAACCGCTCGCTAGAAGTGACCCGATGCGAGTAACTTGAATGGCGATGACCGCACTATTGGCCGAACGCGCCGCCGAAGTCGTGTCCGCAGCGCAACAGTTGCTCACAAAGCGAATGGGTGCTCCGGTAAAGCTGAGCGATCCGATCGAACTCAGCGGTAGTGGTAGAACGACGGTTCTCCGTGTGCGTGTTGCGGAAAACGCCTTCTCGTTGCCGCGCACCCTCATCGTCAAACAGGTTCGCGGACACGCTCAGGACCGCACCACGGGTGGTCTTGCCCCCGGAGTCGCCAGCATCGACTCCGCGTTCCTCCGTGAAGCCGTGTCGTATCAGTTCACCACCGCCTTGAGCCGGGAACACCGGCCCGGTGCCTACCTGATCGCGCACAGCTTGCCGGAACGGTTGCTCATCCTCAGCGACCTCGGCGAGAATTCGCTACTCACGCAGGTGCTGCAGTCCGGCGCCGAACCCGCGACCAGGAACGCGCTGATGGCGTTCGCGCAGGCGCTCGGCCGGATGCACGCCGCCACGGTCGGCCGCGAGGCCGATTTCGTCGCGCTGCTGCGCCGGGTCGACGTGGTGCACCGGGTCGACGGCATCGCGCAGCAGGCCGAATCGGCGATCGCCGAGGTGCCCGGCCTATTACAGCGCGAACTCGGCATCGAGGTGCCCGGCGAGATCGCCGAGCGCATCGTGCGCGGTAACCGGTTGTTCTCTGCGGGGCGGTTCCGCGCGTTCAGCCCGTCGGACCTGTGCCCCGACAACGTCATCCTCAACGAAGAGGGCGCTCGCTTCCTGGACTACGAGTGGGGCGGTTTCCGCGACGCCACACTCGACATCGCCTACGCGCTGGTCTCGTTCCCCGGCTGCCTCTGCGATTTCGAGCTGTCCCGGGAACGGGCCAGTCAGATGGTCGAGGCGTGGCGGTCCGAGGTCGTCGGCGTGTGGCCGGCGCTGGCCGACGACGAGTTGCTGTCGGAACGCATCCTCGAGGCTCGGCTCATCTGGGTCTGGCTGTCGACCTATTGGTTCCTGCCTGCTGACCACGCGCGCATCGCCGCCGCCCGCGAACACGGACTGTCCGTGCCGCGCTCGGAAGCGCTGATCAACCGCTGGGCCGCGCTCGCCGAAGACGCACGGTGCACCGGCGACGACATCATCGGCGACTTCGCCGAGGACGTGTCGGCCATGCTGGAAGAGCGCTGGTCCGAGTAAACCCAACGGCCACCACATAATTGAGGGTTTCCGAGAGCTGCTGTCTCACCGTATCCTGAGCTGTTCACCAGGGTGGGGAAAGAGGTAGCCCGATGAGCGATGTCCTGCTGATTGTCATCGTTGTTGCTGTCGTGCTCGCGGTCGGTGCGGCCGCGGCGGCGCTGGTAGCGCGCGGACGGGCGCGGCGCCGAGCGGCTGCCGAAGATGCCCTCACCCGCGCCCGGCGCAGTGGTAGCGCGCTGAGCGGGGGCTACATGAGCAGCCGAAATCGCCGCCGCCGCAAGAAGAAAGACTTCGCCGACAAAACCATGGGCGGTGCGGGCACCGATCTCGGTGGATCCGGCGGCGGGGGTTGCGGGGGCGGGGGACTGTGAACGTGTTTGTGAGAGGAACAGCCCGATGATCTATGTAGTGGTGGGAATCGTCGTCCTAGCGCTGATTTCAGTAGCGATCGTGCTGGTGCTGCGCCGACGCAGCGCCCACCGAATCGACTCCGGCGACTCCATGACCCGCGCCCGCGCCGCAGGCAGCGCCCTGAGCGGCGACTACCGGCGAGGCCGGCGAAACCGCCGTCTCCGCAAGAAAGACGCCCGCTGGTGGGCCCTCGGCAGCGCAGGAATCGGCATCGGCGGCGGGTGCAGCGGAGGGGACGGCGGCAGCTGCGGAGGTGGAGGTGGTGGTTGCGGCGGAGGCGGAGGCGGCGGAGGCGGCGAATAGCACCGTCGACGCGCAACTCTGCTCGATCACACAGGCACACGGCCGTCGGACACGCGCCGCGTAGCCGCACCGTCAAGTGAGTCGCGAGTCGGCAGCGTCGTCCGCCGCGGTTCGCGGCGGTTGCCGAGCCTGGCTCCCCCGGCTAGCCCGTATCTCCGCGGCGTTCGCCTCCGCAGTTGGTGGCTTGCGGCGGTTGTCTGGTCCGGTTCCAGCGGCCAGCCCGCATTCCCCGTCGTTCACATCCATGGTGTTTCGCGGCGGTCGCTCTCGGACGGGTGGACGGGTCTGGTTCCAGCGACTAGCCCATATCTCCGCGGCGTTCGCCTCCATAGGTTGTGGCTCGTGGCGGTCTGGCTCTGGCGGCTAGCCCGCATCCCGCGTCGTTCGGGTGCATGGTGGTTCGCAGCGGTCGCGCTCGGAGGGCGGATGGTCGACCCTCAGGTGATAGGGGAGGGGCGGGGTTCCAGGCGGCCGCCGGTGGGGACGGCGAGTGAGGTGGCGTGGCGGACTGCGGAATTCGGGTCCGCTACGTCGAGGAGGTAGAACCAGTCCATTTGGGATTGGGCGGGGGTGATTTCCAGTACTCCGTAGCCGTGCGAATCCAGTTCCACGTAGCGCATGTGGTGGTTCACGCCCTTGATCGACTCGGCGATCGGAGCGGAATTCACCTTCAGTAGATCGCCGACACTGGTCGAGGTGACCGAGGGGACGACGAACTCCGCGCCGACGGTGGGACCGCCGGGATAGTTGGCGGCATCGACGGGAAGGTCTGCGGCCCAGGAGGAATGGATGTCGCCGGTCAGGAACACCACGTCGCCGACCTGCTGTTCGGTGATCGCGCGGAACAGCCGCTGCCGGTCCGCGGTGTACCCGTCCCACTGGTCGCCGTTCACGATGACGCCGGACTGCGGCACGCCGAGGGTGCCGGTGATGGCCGCGGTGGTGGCCGGTTCCAGCGGCGGGAAGACCAGCGGCGCGATCATCACCGAATTGCCGACGAGCTTCCACTGCACCGGTGCGGACGCCAAACCGGCGGTGAGCCAATCCATTTGGGCCTTGCCGGTGATCGTGCGCGCCGGGTTGTCCGCCTCGCGCCAGCCCGCGCCCGGCTTCGCCTCTTGATCGCGATAGCTGCGCAGATCGAGCATGGACAACTCGGCCAGGGTGCCGAAGCGCAGTCGGCGATAGATCTGCACCTCGGCGCCGGAGCCCTTGGCGCGCACCGGCATCCACTCCAGGTAGGCCTGCGCGGAGGCGGCCTTGCGGTCGGCCCAATTGCCCTCGGTGACCGGATCGTGGTTGCCCGCGCCGCCGGACCACGAGTTGTCGGCGGATTCGTGATCGTCCCAGGTGCAGATGAAAGGGAGCAATGCGTGCAACGCCAGCAGATCCGGGTCGGTCTTGTACTGCGCGTGCCGAATTCGGTAGTCGGCCAGCGTGACCGTCTCGTTCGCCGGGTCGTGCGGGCGCACGGTCCCGTTGCGGCCGCCGTACTTTCCGCGACCGTATTCGTAGATGTAGTCGCCCAGGTGAACGATGGCGTCGAGGTCGGCGCGCGCGGCCAGGTGCCGGTACGCGCCGAAGTAGCCCGCCTCCCAGTTGGCGCACGACACGACGCCGAACCGCAGGCGCTCCACGGTGGCCGACGTGGCCGGTGCGGTCCTGGTCAGGCCCACCGGCGAGGTCTCGGCGAGCGCGCTGAACCGGTAGAAGTAGTCGGTGCCCGGGGCGAGGCCGGAGACGTCGACCTTGACGGTGTGATCGGAAGACGCTGCGGCAGTGACGGTTCCGGAGGCGGTGATAGTGGAGAACCCCTCGTCGGTGGAAATCTCCCAGCGCACATTCGTCGGTTCGCCCACGCCCGACCCGGGCGCGGCGTCCTCGGACACGGTGACCCTGGTCCACAGGATGACGCCGTCCGGCAGCGGATCACCCGAGGCAACGCCGTGCCGGAACACCGGCGCGGCGGCCGCAGCGGGACCGGCGGCGAAGACCGCCGTCGCGGTGGCCGCCACCGCCGCACCACCCTTGAGCAGGGTGCGGCGCGCAATGGGTCCGAGCTGCACAGAATCTGAAACAGTCACGTTTTCAGCCACGAGTATTGATCACATCCGATCCACGAGCCCCGCGCAAATCGGCTCGCCGAAACGCGCCCAGAACCGCCGTGCCGTGCGGAGAGTCCGTGGAGCTCATCCGCGACGCGGGTCCGCCACCTGGTCGCATGATCACCAGGTAATGGTGGGTGGCATCGGTCGAGGTGTCCGCCACCATTACCTGGTGATCATCTGACCAGCAGCGGTGCTGGTGGTTGTCCGTCTTCGTGGCGACGGATAGCGGGCCGCCACTGGGAATTCGGGCGCTGGATCGCGCGCACCGCCGTTGCGGCGTCGCCACCTGGCGGCGGCCGGAATAGGTCGTGTGATCAGGGGGAAATGGTGGCGGCATCGGTCGAGAGGTGTCCGCCAACAGTTCCTCCTGATCTGTTGCCCAGGTTGTGCACGCGCTGTCGTGCGCGTCCGGCAGGCCGCTGATCCGGGGGCTGGCCGACGGTCCGGCTGCGGGCGGTCCGACGCTGATGGGCGGTCCGACGCGCTGATGGGCGGTCGGACACTGACGGGCGTCCGGCTGATGGGTGGTACTGCGCTGACGGGCGGTCGGGCGCGGTGGTGCGTTCGGCTGGTGTGCGGGGTTGTCGGTGTGGCTGGGTAACGTTGGGAAATGTGAGTGAGCTTCTGCGAGCGAACCGGGGACGCGGCGGTGTATCGCTCGCGACGGGGCCGCGTGTCAGCGAGGCACAGTCGTGAGCGATGGCTTGTTCGACGTGCCCGGAGGTGACGTGCCTGCCGAGCACAGCATCGATACCGTGGTGCGCCGGGACGCCGGGGCCCCGCTGGCGGTACGGATGCGGCCTGCCTCGTTGGACGAGGTGGTCGGGCAGCAGCACCTGCTCGGACCGGGCTCGCCGCTGCGCAGGCTGGTCGAGGGATCGGGGGCGGCTTCGGTGCTGCTGTACGGTCCGCCCGGCACGGGTAAGACGACGCTCGCGTCGCTGATCTCGCATTCCACCGGGCGGCGGTTCGAGGCGCTGTCGGCGTTGTCGGCGGGTGTCAAAGAAGTGCGCGCGGTGATCGATGTGGCGCGGCGCAGGCTGTCGGTGGGCGAGCAGACCGTGCTGTTCATCGATGAGGTCCACCGCTTCTCGAAGACTCAGCAGGACGCACTGCTCGCCGCGGTGGAGAACCGGATCGTGCTGCTGGTCGGCGCGACCACCGAAAACCCCTCGTTTTCCGTGGTGTCGCCCCTGCTGTCCCGCTCGCTGGTGTTGCAGCTGCAGTCGCTCACCGAGGACGACATCCGGCAGGTGTTGCGGCGGGCCATCCAGGATCCGCGTGGCCTCGACGATCAGTACACGGTCTCCGACGAGGCGCTGGACCACATCGTCCGCATCGCGGGTGGTGACGCCCGGCGCGCGCTCACCGCGCTGGAGGCCTCGGCGGAATCCTCGCTCGACGGCACGGTCGGCGTCGAACTGGTCGAGGCCAGCGTGGACAAGGCCGCCGTCCGTTACGACCGCGCGGGCGACCAGCACTATGACGTGATCAGCGCCTTCATCAAGTCCATCCGCGGGTCCGATGTCGATGCCGCGCTGCACTATCTGGCGCGGATGCTCACGGCGGGGGAGGACCCGCGCTTCATCGCGCGCCGGCTGATGATCCACGCCAGCGAAGACATCGGCATGGCCGATCCGATGGCATTGCAGACCGCTACCGCGGCCGCACAGGTGGTCCAGCTGGTCGGTCTGCCCGAGGGGCGGCTTGCCTTGGCGCAGGCCACTATTCATCTGGCGAGCGCGCCGAAGTCGGGTGCGGTGGTCGCCGCGATCGGCGCCGCGATGGCCGATGTCGCGGCGGGTAAGGCGGGAGCGGTCCCGCCGCACCTGCGCGACGGGCACTACGCAGGCGCGGCGAAACTCGGCAACGCCCAGGGCTACCGGTACCCGCACGACAACAAGGACGGCGTGCTCGCCCAGCAGTACCCGCCGGACGAACTGGTCGGCGTCGACTACTACCAGGCCACCGACCACGGCCACGAACGCGAGGTCGGCCCGCGCGTGGACAAACTGCGCCGCATCATCCGCGGTCGGTAGGGCGGCGAACCGGCCGTAGCGAAGGCGTTGCCGTCCCCGCACGGGAGTGCCGCCGTCGGTCGAGACACGGCCGCCACCGAGTAGGTCTCGGCGCTCGCCGACCAGACCCGGGCGCACCCGATCATTCGACCGACTTCCCGGGTGGCGCGCAGCACCCCAGTCGATGAAAAACCGCGTGCACCGCACCGGTAGGCTGGATATCTGTGCAGACCCACGAGATTCGACGGCGCTTCCTGGACCATTTCGTCCGTGCCGGACACACCGAGGTGCCCAGTGCCTCGCTGATCCTGGCCGACCCGAACCTGCTGTTCGTCAACGCAGGCATGGTCCAGTTCGTCCCCTTTTTCCTCGGTCAGCAGACTCCGCCGTATGCGACCGCGACCAGCGTGCAGAAGTGTGTGCGCACCGGCGATATCGAGAACGTCGGCGTGACGACGCGGCACAACACCTTCTTCCAGATGGCGGGCAACTTCAGCTTCGGCGACTACTTCAAGCGCGAGGCCATCACCTTCGCCTGGTCGTTGCTGACCAACAGCGTCGAGGACGGCGGTTTCGGGTTCGACCCGCAGCGGCTGTGGGCCACCGTCTACCTCGATGACGACGAGGCCGAGCAGATCTGGCTGGAGATCGGCGTGCCCGCCGACCGCATCCAGCGGCGCGGCATGGCCGACAACTACTGGTCGATGGGTATCCCCGGCCCGTGCGGCCCGTGCTCGGAGATCTATTTCGACCGCGGCCCGGAGTACGGCGTCGAGGGCGGCCCTGAGGCCGACGAGGACCGCTACATCGAAATCTGGAACCTCGTCTTCATGCAGAACGAGCGTGGCGCGGGCACCAGCAAGGACGACTACGAGATCCTCGGCCCGCTGCCGCGCAAGAACATCGACACCGGCATGGGCGTCGAGCGCGTGGCGTTCCTGCTGCAGGGCGTGGACAACGTCTACGAGACCGACCTGCTGCGCCCGATCATCGACAAGGCCGAGGAGCTGACCGGCCGGTCCTACGGCGTGACGCACGAGGACGACGTGCGCTTCCGGGTGATCGCCGATCACGCCCGCACCGGCGCGATGCTGATCGCCGACGGCGTCAATCCCGGCAATGACGGCCGCGGCTACGTGCTGCGCCGCCTGCTGCGCAGGATCGTGCGTTCGGCCCGGCTGCTGGGCGCGGAGAAGCCGGTGATGGGCGAGTTCATGAAGGTCGTGAGCGATCTGATGTCGCCGTCCTACCCGGAGCTCGCCACCGATTTCCGGCGCATCGAGACGGTCGCGGTGGGCGAGGAGACCGCCTTCCTCAAGACGCTGAACACCGGCTCGACGCTGTTCGACAACACGGCCGCCGCGGTGAAAGCCAAGGGCAGCAGCACGATCGCGGGTTCGGACGCGTTCACCCTGCACGACACCTACGGCTTCCCGATCGACCTCACCTTGGAGATGGCCGCCGAGGCGGGTCTGTCGGTGGACGAGGACGGCTTCCGGTCGCTGATGGCCGAGCAGCGCAAGCGTGCCAAGGACGACGCGCAGGCCCGTAAGCACGCGCACGCCGATCTGTCGGTCTACAAGGAGCTGGTCGATCGCGGTGCCACCGAGTTCACCGGTTTCGACGAGCTGACCTCCGAGGCGCACGTGCTGGCCCTGATCGCCGACGGCGTCCGGGTGCCGGTCGCGCAGGCCGGTCAGGACGTCGAGGTGATCCTCGATCGCAGCCCGCTCTACGCCGAGTCCGGCGGCCAGATCGCCGACCGCGGCTCCATCACCGCTGCGGGCCTGAAGCTGACCGTCAACGATGTGCAGAAGATCGCCAAGAAGGTCTGGGTGCACAAGGCCACGGTCGAGCAGGGCCAGATCACCGAGGGCGATGTCGTTCTCGCGCAAGCGGATCCGGCGTGGCGACGCGGTGCCACCCAGGGCCACTCCGGTACGCACATGGTGCATGCCGCGTTGCGGCAGATCCTCGGCCCGAACGCGGTGCAGGCCGGTTCGCTGAACAAGCCCGGCTATCTGCGTTTCGACTTCAACTGGCAGGGGCAGCTTTCCGAGCAGCAGAAGTCCGAGATCGAGGCCGTGTCCAACGACGCGGTCGGCGCGGACTTCCCGGTGAACACCTTCGTCACCGACCTGACCAAGGCCAAGGAGATGGGCGCGATGGCGCTCTTCGGCGAGAACTACGGCGACGAGGTGCGTGTCGTGGAGATCGGCGGCCCGTTCTCGATGGAGTTGTGTGGTGGTACGCACGTGCAGCATTCCTCGCAGATCGGCCCGATCACGGTGCTCGGTGAGTCGTCGGTCGGTTCCGGTATCCGGCGCGTGGAAGCTTTCGTCGGCCTGGATTCCTATCAGTATCTGGCCAAGGAGCGGGCGCTGCTGGCCGGTGTGGCCGCGTCGCTGAAGGTGCCGTCGGATGAGGTGCCCGCCCGGGTCGAGCAGCTGGTGGAGCGGCTCAAGGTGGCCGAGAAGGAACTCGAGCGCACCAAGACGGCCGCCGTGCTGTCGTCGGCCGGGAAGTTCGTGGAGGAGGCCGAGCGGATCGGTGCCGTGCTGCTCGTCGCGGTCGCCGCGCCCGAGGGTGTGCCCGCCGGTGATCTGCGCACGCTGGCCACCGACATTCGCGGCAGGTTCGGTACTGTGCCCGCCGTGGTGGTGCTGCTCGGTAATGCCGACGGCAAGGTGCCGTTCGTGGTGACCGTCAACCAGGGTGCGCAGGATCTCGGGTTCAAGGCCGGCGATCTGGTGGCCGCCTTCGGGCCGAGCATCGCCGGACGTGGCGGCGGCAAGCCCGAGATGGCCCAAGGTGCCGGGTCGGATCCGTCGGGCATCCCGACCGGCTTGGCCGCGGTCCGCGCCCGGGTGGCCGAACTCACCCAGTGATGGCATCGCCGAGCGATTCCGCAGGAGAAGGCCGGGCGGCGGGCACCGACGCCGACCGGCCCCATCCGGACACCGATCCCGGGCGCGGCCGGCGAATCGCCATCGATGTCGGCAGCGTCCGCATCGGTGTCGCCTCCAGCGACCCGGACGGCATCCTCGCCACGCCGGTGGAGACCGTGCCGCGCGCCAAGCCGAACGCGCGCGGTGGCAAACACGGCGGGCCCGGAAGCGATATTTCCAGAATTGCTGAAATTGTGCGGGAGTACGAGGCCGTCGAGGTGATCGTCGGGCTCCCGCGAACATTGCGCGGGGAGAAAGGCAGTGCCGCTACCATTGCCACCGCATTCGCGGAGCAATTGCGGGCCGCCGTGTCGCCGGTGCCTATACGGCTTTCCGACGAACGTTTGACTACGGTGTCAGCTGCACGTGCATTGCGGGACAGTGGAGTTCGCGCGCGTGGCCAGCGGCAGGTGATCGATCAGGCGGCGGCCGTCTCGATCCTGCAAGGATGGTTGGACGAACGGAGTGCGGTGTTGAGGTCGGGTGAAGCGGTGCGTCCTGAGGCTGTCGGGCGCGCCGCAGGGTCCGCTCCTGCGTCGTCGGAGGACGATGCATGACGGATCGATGGGCGCGGGCCGAGGAACGGTACCGACAGCGCGAAGCTGATCGGCGTTACCGGCGGGACGACCGAGCCTGGGGTGGGCAGAACAGCAGAGACACGCACGCCAGAACGAACCGGGTGGTCGGTCGAGAGCAGGACGACTGGGACGACTACGAGGACGACACCACCGTCATCCCGCGCTACACCGACGACATGGACCCGCCCGAGCCCGCCCCGCGCCCCCGCGCGCGGCCTCGTGCCGACGCGGAGCGCCGGGCCGGCCAGCGTACGCGCGCCGGTCGCCGGGAAGCGGCCCGGCACGAGGACGACGACGAGGCGGAAGAGAGCCCCCGCCGCTCGCGCGGCGCGCAGCGCGGCAAGCGCTCCCGCGCGGCCTCGCGTAAAGCGCAGGAGCGCAAGCGGCGCAGGCGGACGATGTGGCTGGTGGCCGGCGTCTTCGTGGTGCTGTTCGCGGGCGCCGCGGTGTTCGCGGGCATGAAACTGATCGAAAAGCTCGGCCCGCCCGAGGATTTCGCCGGGCCGGTGGGTCCGATCGCCGTGGTGCAGGTGCACGACGGCGACACCTCACAGCAGATCGCGGCGAGCATGAAAGAGAAAGGCATCGTCGCGAGCACCGGCGCGTTCATCGAAGCGGCCGTGCGCAATTCGAACATGCAGTCGGTGCAGCCGGGCTACTACGCGATCCCGACGCGCAGCCCGGCCGTGCAGGCGGTCGCGGCGCTGGTCGGTAAGCAGGCCCGGGTCGGGAACCTGGTCATCCCCGAGGGACGGCTGCTACACGACCAGTTCGAGGTCGGCACCAACCGGCGCACCGACGGCATCTACCGGATGATGGCCGAGGCCAGCTGCATCGGCATCGGTCCGAACCAGAAGTGCGCGACCTACGAACAACTCGAGGCCGCGGGCTCGGGCGTCGACCTGGCCGCGCTCGGTGTGCCGTCCTGGGCCGCGCAGGGCGTCAAGGACTGCCCGGATCGCACCAGGCAGCTGGAGGGTTTGATCGCCGCGGGCACACTGGATTTCGATCCGAGTGGCACACCGGAGCAGATGATCCGCCAGGTCGTCACCGCGAGCGCCAAGAGCTACGAATCCACCGGCCTGCTGCAGTCCGGCGGGGAGACCAAGCTGACGCCGTACCAGACGCTGATCGCCGCGTCGCTCGTCGAACGCGAGGCCAAGCCGCAGGACATGGGCAAGGTCGCGCGGGTGATCGTGAACCGGCTCCGGGTGCCGCAGATGCTGCAGTTCGACTCGACGGTGAACTACGCGCTGGACCGCACCGAGGTGCAGACCACCGACGCCGACCGGGCCGCGGAAACCCCGTGGAACACCTACGCTAAGACCGGTCTGCCCGCGACGCCGATCTCGGCGCCCTCGCTGAACGCGTTGCGCGCCATGGAGAATCCGGAAGTGGGTCCGTGGCTGTACTTCGTGACCGTCGACAAGCAGGGCACCACCCTGTTCACCGACGACTACAAGCAGCACCAGCGCTACATCCAGCAGGCCCAGGCGAGCGGAATCCTCGACAGTGGCCGCTGAACGCAAAGCGGCGGTGCTCGGCAAGCCCATCGCGCATTCCCGCTCGCCGCAACTGCACCTGGCCGCGTACCGCGCGCTCGGACTCGACTGGAGTTACGAGCGCATCGAGTGCACGGCCGAGCAGCTGCCCGGACTGGTCGACGGGCTCGGCCCCGAATGGGTCGGGCTGTCGGTGACCATGCCGGGCAAGGAGGCCGCGCTCGCGCGGGCCGACGAGCGCACCGAGCGGGCGGTGCTGGTCGGATCGGCCAACACGCTCGTCCGGCGGGACGGCGGTTGGCTGGCCGACTGCACCGATGTGGACGGCGTGCTCGGCGCGTTGCGCGGGGGCGGGGTGGTCGACCTGGACGAGGCGGTGGTGCTCGGGGCCGGTGGCACCGCGCGGCCCGCGCTGCTCGCGTTGTCCGAACTCGGCGCGAAGACCGTCACGGTGATCGCTCGCGACGCCGGACGGGCAAGCAGCGCACTGGATCTCGCGGAACGGCTCGGCATGAACGCGGCGGTGACCGCGTTCGATCCCGCGGCCCTCGCCGGCCTGTGCGAGCGCGCGGGCGTCGTGGTGAGCACGATTCCGGCCGAAGCCGCCGCCCAGGTGGCCGAAGCGGTCGCGACCGCGCCCGTGGTGCTCGACGCGATCTACAACCCGTGGCCGACGCCCCTCGCCGAGGCGGTGACCCGGGCCGGGCACACGGTGGTCAGCGGATTGCAGATGCTGCTGAACCAGGCCTATGGGCAGGTCGAGCAGTTCACCGGCCGTCCGGCGCCGCGCGCGGAGATGGCCGCGGCATTGGCCTAGCGGCACCATGTAGACAGCACGCTCTCGGCTCCGACGTTCGGAGTGAGGATGGGTCAGCGGGACGCATCCGTGATGTCGAAGGAGTCGTGATGAAGTACGTGGTGATGATTCACTCCAACCCGCAGCCGTGGGGGCATCCGACGAGTGACTACCTGCCCGAGTATCAGTCGATGACGCAACAGGAGCGGGACCGGTGGGGTTCGGACTTCGAGAAGTTGCTCGGCGAGATGCAGGAGAAGGGGGAACTGATCGGCGGGGAGGCGCTGGGTGCGCCCGAGTCGTCGCGGTTGTACCGGTGGGGTGACGGGGCGCCGCTGGCCACCGACGGACCGTACTCGGAAGCCAAAGAGCACCTCGCCGGGTTCTTCCTGATCGACGTGGAGAGTCAGGCGCGCGCGGAGGAGATCGCCGCGCAGTTCGCCGGTCCGGGTGAAACGATCGAATTGCGACCCATGATGTGGCCGGGCAGCGACACCGAATGAGCGTGCGGGTGGCGGACGTGTGGCGGCGCGAGTCGCCGTACGTCCTCGCCGCTCTGCTGCGCAGGCACGGTGATCTCGGCGACTGCGAAGACGCCGCCCAGGAGGCGGCCGAGGCGGCCGCGGTGCAGTGGGAACGCGACGGTGTGCCGGACCATCCGCGCGGCTGGCTGATCCGGGTCGCGTCCCGGCGGTTGATCGATCGGGTGCGGGCGGACCAGGCGCGGGCGGGGCGGGAAACGGCGGTGGCCGTCGCGCAGCCGGGCGACGCGCACGTCGTGCCGTCGGCCGATCAGGGGCGGATCGGCGACGAGGACGACACGATGCGGTTGTTGCTGCTCTGCTGCCATCCGAGCCTGAGCAGACCCTCGCAGGTCGCGTTGACCTTGCACGCCGTGTGCGGCCTCGGCACCGGTCAGCTCGCGGCCGCCTACCTGGTGCCGGAACGCACCATGGCGCAACGGCTCTCGCGAGCACGGTCCACCCTGCGGGGAGCCGGCGCGGTGTTCGAACTGCCCGGCACGGCGGAGCTGCCCGCGCGCATCGCATCCGTGCTGGACGTGTGCCACCTGCTGTTCACCGAGGGGCATACGCGTTCGGCCGGTGGCGCACTGGTGGATTCGAGCCTGACCGACGAGGCGATTCGCCTCACCCGGCAACTGCACGCCGCCATTCCGGAACACGACGAGGTCGCGGGGGCGCTCGCGTTGATGCTGCTCACGCATGCGCGGGTAGCGGCCCGGACCGACCACGGCAATCTGGTGCCGCTCGCCGAGCAGGACCGTTCCCGCTGGGACCGGGCCTTGATCGCGGAAGGGGTCGGCATTTTGGAGCGGGTGCTGCCGCGCGGTCACGTCGGGCGGTTCCAGTTGCAGGCCGCGATCGCCGCGGTGCACGCGGAGGCGCCGACCTGGGCGAGCACCGACTGGCGGCAGATCAGCATCCTTTACGCCATGCTCGACCAGGTCGCGCCGAGTTCGATCGTCACGCTGAACCGCGCGGTGGCCGTCGGCATGGCTTTCGGCCCGGACCGGGGCCTGGCGCTGATCGCGCCGTTGCTCGACGATCCGGCCATGCGCCGTCACCATCGGACCCACGCCGTGCGCGCGCACCTGCTCGAAATGAGCGGCGACGAGCTCGCGGCTCTCGAGAGCTATCGGCAGGCGGCACGACTGACCGTCAGCGTGCCCGAACAGCGCTACCTCAACGACCGGATGCGCCGCCTCGGTGCGGAAGGCGGGACCGACCGGCCAGAAAACTGATACCGGTTCTAGTTTGGTTCGGTGGGGCGCGGGGTTATGGTGGTGCGCATGAATGCTTGGGTGTTGCGGGCGATCGTGCTCGGCGCGCTGGTCGTCTTCCTGCGCGCGGTGCTCGGGTTCGCGATGGTGTACTGGCCGACCCACGGGGTCTGGATGCGGGCGCTCTGCCTGATCGTTCTGCTGGCGGTCATCGTGTACTGGGGTTTCCTGGACGGACGCAAAGACCGCACGGCCAACCCCAACCCCGAGACCGGCACCGACCTGACCCTGCTGTGGTTGAAGGCCGCGGTCGCGGCCGGCCTCGGCAGCGGCCTGGGCGCCTGGATCCTCGACTGGCTGCCGAAGTTCGACCTCGGCGACAACGGTCTGCTCTTCGAACTCACCGCGGGCGCGGCATTCATCGTCCTCCTGGTCTTCATCCCCGCCCTGATCGGCGTCGGGATCGGGCGCGCACTGACCGATCGGCGATCGGCGAAAGCGTCCGCCGAGCCGACGCCGGTGAGTACCGGCGTCTGAGGTTTCGCGGTCGGCATCGAGAAGGCGATCTGATTCGCGGTAATCGGCCGACGCAAGCGTCCGGCACGCGGCTTGCGCAGCAGCCACAATGTCGCGGCGCCGACCGCGAGCACCACCGCGGCCGGCGAGCAGATGCCGCAGCACCAGCGCGGGCGTGGCTGAGCGCGAGCGCGCGACCAGCACGGCGGCGGCCGCGCCGCCGTCGCGCCGCGCGAGTCGTAGTGGTCGGGTGCACTGTGCAAGGTACGTGTGCTGCTCGGGGTGATCTGCTTCGTGGAGTGATGGGTTGTCCGCGGTGATCGCTCGAAAGTGTCACCCATTCCCCGCGCGGAACCGACGCGACCTCGGTCCCGGCAGATGCGACCGCCGCCGCGGCTCGGCCGAAGCCGGCGGTCGTGCTCTCGTGTGCTCAGCTCCAGCTGGACGGTTGATCACCAGGTAATGGTGGCGGGGGTCTCTCGCTTGGCCGATGCCGCCACCAGTACCTGGTGATCGGTTGACCAAGGCGTGAGTCGCCTGGTCGACCCTGATGGGTCCGGCGCGATGTGCCGTTCGGCGATGACGTACTGCGCGTGGGTGCTGCGTTGCCGGGCCGTGCTGCCAACTTCGTGACGTTCTGCTCGCGGGGCGCGCTCTGGCAGCGGTGACGTGCTGCCAACTTCGTGCCCTCATTGATGAGCCCCCGTGTTTCACCGTGATGCAGACGATAACGTGTTGTCATCCAACGGATTTCACCTGGGGAGGACATTCATGATCACTCGAATCGGGGCCGCCGCCGCGATGGCGATCGCTGCGTCTGCGGTCGTGCTGGGCGGACAGGCGAGTGCGCAGAACGGTTGCGCGTCGAACGCGCCGCACTGGAACTGGGTGTGCGTGCCCTCCGGGTCGAACGTCAACCTGTCGTACTGCCTCAAGAACAAGGACGAGTGGGGGAAGCCGGGCGAGTGCGTCGCGCGCAACGACGGCAACGGACGGTACGACCTCTGGATCTCCAACTACTGAGTCCGCGCAACGAACGGCGCATCCCGTTCGATCAAGGTGCGCCGTTCGTGCGATCTGACCCCGATGCATCGTTGCTGCGCACGTATCGGCGCGCTGCGTCATCGGCGAATAGGTGCGCGGAAGGCAATGCTCTGTGCGGCAGGCGAATCCGGCTCAGCCGGCCCTGGTTGCCGCGCGCAGTTCGGCCTGCTGCGTGTGGCCTCCGCCGACTCCGGCCAACGCTGGCCGCTGGGTTCCAGGTAACCACCATCGGTGACGAAACATGCGGCCCCGCGGCGTTTTCGTATGCTTGCACCGCCACGGCACGCCGCCGGGCGATAGCGGCGGCCGGGAGACCGCACCGTCGCAGTTCGGCGTGCGCGCCGACACCGCCAACGCCGAGCACCAGCCGACATCAGGGTGGCAGGCGAAACTACTGGATCTCGTGGAACCGGGCGTCGAAAAAGGTGAAGATCGCGAACGTGGCCAGGCCGACCGCGACGATGAGCAGCAGCACGGTGCCGTACGGCTGGGCCGCCAGGGTCTTGAGCGCCACGTCCAGCCCGGTCGCCTTCTGCGGCTGGCTCTGCACGGCGGCCACGACGACGAGTACGCCGGCGCCGGCGTACACCCCACCGAGCGCCGCGTAGCCGACTTGCCCGAGCCGGATCACGATCCGTTCCATCGACCGGCTCACCTTGCCGAAGTCCTGCTCCGCATGGAACCGCTTCGCCCAACCGTGGCGGGCGACGAACAGGCCCGCGACAACGATGGCGAGCCCGATGACGATCACGACCGGCTTGCCCCACTCGCGGCTGAGCAGGCTGCCGATGAGACCGAGTTGCGCCTCGTCCATCGACGAGGCCGGCGACCCGTTCGCCAGCTTGGCCGCGCTGTAGGCGAGGTAACCGAAAAGGACTGCCTCGCCGAAGTTCATCACGCGAAGCAGCGTCTCCTTCGGGCTGTCCCGTGCGCCTGCGAAGGTCTCCAGCAACTGCCACAGCACGGCGAAGCCGATCCCGCCGGCGATGAGCCAGAGCACGAACCCGCCGCCTCGGTACTCCGCGAAGTGCTGCAACGCGCCGGTCTTGTCCGCTTTCCCGACGCCGCCGCCGTCGAGGTCACCGAGCGCGACCTGAACGCAGACCCAGGCCACAAGGAGATGGACTACGCCATACGCCACCAATCCCACCCGCACCGCCAACCGGAACGGCGCACTCCCGGCCACCGCGTGATGGACCTGATTCGAGTTCCTCATCACCACCACACCATGGCAAAACCGCAACTGCGGGCCGACATCGGACGATTCGGGCATTGCCCGAACCGCAACATCCAAACCTCCCGCCCCGTCGATATTGCGAAATAGGTGACGTCTCAACGAGATCGGGCTCGGCGGACGACGTCGATAGACTGGCAGTGATTTCGGTCGCCGGAGCCGAACACCGATTGAACGAGTTAGGCTGACCGTTGGCAGAGCAGGCGACCGACGAGACGATTCCTACGCCGAATGGGCAAGGGCAGGCACGGGATAGGGTGCCGCGCCGACGACGGATCATTTGGCTGCTATCGGTCGCTGCGCTGTTGATTGTCGACGTCGCGGCAGTGCCTGTGGCCTACCTGTCGGATCGCTTCTATCGGTTTCAGGAGTTCCCCGCGTGGGCTGTGCCTGTGTGCTGGATCGCGACGGCGGTGCTGGTCTTCTTTGCATCGAGGATGGGTTGGCGGCGCACCTGGGACAGGCTCGTGCCCGCCATCGTCCTGGCGCTGTCGGTGCTGCCCCTCCTGCCGCTGATGATGTTGTCGTTGCTGTTGCGGCCGTATATGAGTCCGAGCGACCGCACGCCCCCAGTCGTCGCGGTGAGCCCCGACGGTCGCCACGAGGCCGTCACATATCGCGCAAGCGCCATGATCGACACGATCTGTGGTGTCCGGGTGCGGGAGCGTCTCGGCCTGTTCAGCAGGCAGACCGATGTGTGGGAGGCACCCGAAAGTCAGCCATGCCCGAAGCGCGTGTCCTTTACGGGAGACGGCACGATCCGCATCATCGATTACTACGGCCAGGAACTCACGGCGCACTTCGACCCCGACCGAATGAAGTAACGCAGATCCTGCGGCCGACATCGTGACTGATGCGAGATCTTGTTGATGCCGAGGGCTTTGACGATGCTGCCGTCGAGTTCGATCCCTTGGTCAGCGAGCTCGAGTGTGGGTTCGGTCGTGCCAACGCGGCTCAGGGGGTCGTCGTAGTAGCCGACGTTGGTGACGACGTGGAGAACGCGCTTGGTCATCGGCTGATGGTTGATGTCGGCGTGTACGAGGCAAGCGTCAGGGGCCGACCGATGCGATCGCGAGGAAGGCGCCGCGCACCCGCTCGGCGACCTCCTCGGTCGACGTCGCATGCAGTTTGCCGTCGAGGTACAGGCAGGCCAGCCCGTGCGCGAGTCCCCAGCCCGCCGATGCCAGGGCCGAGGCATCCGCCTGGGGGGAGACCTGGTCGAGCGCGGCGGCCAGCAGCTCGTGCAGGGCGTCGGCGGCCCTGACTCGTTCATCGTCCGCATCGTCACATGGTTTGCCGAACATGACACGGAACAGAGCCGGGCGCCGCAGCGCGAAGGCGACGTAGGTGACTGCGAACTCGGCCAGGTCCGCGAGCGAGGCGGGCGGATTGCGCCCCTCGCTCAGGTCCGCCAGTAAGGCCCGGAAGCCTTCGACTGCCAGCGCGGACTCCAACGCGTCACGGTCCTTGAAGTGGCGATAGGGCGCCGTCTGCGACACGCCGGCCCTGCGTGTAATCGCGCGGAGTGAGAAGGGTTCACCGGCCTCGAGCATCTCCATCGCGGCCGACAGCAGCGCCGCCCGCAGGTCGCCGTGATGGTAGCCACCCTTCTCGAATGTTGACATCGCTTACTTCGCCCTCCTACGCTGAGTTAGCACTGTAAACATAGCGCTACGCCGGGGACGAACCGGTCGGCCCAGGTCATCCCCCTGGGTGACGTCGCTGGCCGGGAGCGTCGACGACCTCACCAAAACGCACCTCCGCATCGACCCCGATGACACGCTGGCACCACACCAGCGACCAGCTGTCCCAGATTCGACCAACGCCACCGGCCAAGGTGGTCATTTGGGTGGCACGGCACTGCTCGCATCTGCGCTGACGTCGACCGCCCCAGCACCTCGAGGAGAATGAATGCAGACCGTCCTCGGCGCCGGCGGGCCGATTGCCGACGAGCTCGTGAACGAGCTCCACCGCAACCACACCAAGGACATTCGTCTCGTCAGCCGCAAGCCTTCGCAGGTCAACGACACCGATGAACTCGTGGCCGCAGACCTCACCGATGCCGAGGCCACCCGCCGTGCGGTCGCGGGCAGCCAGATCGCCTACCTCACCGTCGGCCTGCCCCTGGACTCGGAGCTGTGGGAGCGTCAGTTCCCCGTCATCATGCGCAACGTCATCGATGCCTGCGCCGAACACGGAACGAAGCTCGTCTTCTTCGACAACACCTACATGTATCCCGGAACGTCGGCGCCGCAAAACGAATCGACGGCATTCGCACCGAGCGGCCGCAAGGGACGTGTCCGCGGCGAGCTCGCCACCACGCTGCTCGAGGCCATGCGAGCGGGGCGGGTTCAGGGCCTCATCGGCCGCGCCCCCGAGTTCTACGGACCCGGCTCGACCAAGAGCTACACGAATTCGTTGCTGTTCGACCGGATCAGGGCGGGCAAGCGGCCGTTCGTCCCGGTCGACGCGCACACCGAGCGTTCCCTGATCTGGACCCCCGACGCGAGCCGGGCACTGGCCCTGCTCGGCAACACCCCGGATGCCTACGGCCAGACATGGCACCTACCGGTCGACCCGAACCGGCAGTCCTACGCCCAGCTCATCGAGATCGCCGGCGAGGTCACCGGTCGCACGCTCGGCTACACGGTGCTGCCGATGCTCGCTTTCCGTTTCGGGCGCCACTTCGTCAAGCCACTCGACGAGATGTACGAGCTGCTCGGCCGCTACCGCGACGACAACATCTTCGACAGTTCGAAGTTCGCTGCCCGCTTCCCCGAATTCCAGGTCACCACGTATCGGGAGGGAGTGAAGCGAATCCTCACCGGCTGACCGGTCATTCTGCTGACTGCCGGCGCGTGGCGCGACGCCGAACCGGTGCACCGAGAGCATGACTCGCTTTGCGCCGCTGAAGCCGACGAAAGGTCGACACGCCGACATGGGCGACGCTGCGCGAGATCCGAGTGACCGGCTCGTCGATCGTGAGCCCTGGACGCACCGCCTCGCGACCGGCGGCCCTTCGCCGGCGCGGGCTATTAAACGCAAACGACTGCTGGGCATACCCGCCGATCAAATGCGACGGCTTGATCATGATTTTGCCGCAGAGGCCGACCACAACTCGTGGGCGATGCTGCGGCGCAGGTATCGAGCGGGGCATCCGGGGTCGTATAGGTACGGGACGGTCGTGGCTGGTGCGTACAGACTGGCGTCCCGCGCATGAATTCGTCGATGATTTCCTGCGCGGGACGCGAATCTGTTGCGTGGGAGGCGGATTCGCGCGCGGCCTAGAGCAGGATGCCGCCGGTGTTCGGGGTGCCTTCGCGGGCGATCGCGGAGTAGGCGGCGGCGAGCAGCGTCGGGTCGGGGCCTTCGAGCCTGCCGGGTTTGGCGAGTCCGTCGAGGACGACGAAGCGCAGCACACCTGAGCGGGTTTTCTTGTCGGTCTGCATCGAGTCCAGCAGTTGCGGGAGGGCGTCGGCGTCGTAGCTGACCGGCAGGCCGACACTTTCCAGGACCGCGCGATGCCGGTCTGCGGTGGCGTCGTCGAGGCGGCCCGCGAGCCGGCCGAGTTCGGCGGCGAAAACCAGGCCGACGGACACGGCGGCGCCGTGGCGCCACCGGTAGCGCTCGCGACGCTCGATCGCGTGCGCGAGCGTGTGGCCGTAGTTGAGGATCTCGCGGAGGCTGGACTCCTTCAGATCGGCGGCGACCACATCGGCCTTGACCTGGATCGCGCGCCGGATCAGCTCGGGCAGTACGTCGCCCTTCGGGTCGAGCGCCGCCTCGGGATCGCGTTCCACCAGTTCGAGGATCACCGGGTCGGCGATGAAACCGGCCTTGATGATCTCGGCCATGCCCGCGACGATCTCGTTGCGCGGCACCGTCTCCAGCGTCGCCAGATCGACGAGCACCGCGGCCGGCTCGTGGAAGCAGCCCACGAGGTTCTTGCCCGCCTCGGTGTTGATTCCGGTCTTGCCGCCGACCGCCGCGTCCACCATCGCCAGCAGCGTGGTCGGCACGTGCACGATCTGGACGCCGCGCATCCAGGTGGCGGCGACGAAACCGGCGAGGTCGGTGGCCGCGCCGCCACCGAGACTCACCACGACATCGTTGCGGGTCAAGCCGATCCGGCCGAGCACCTCCCAGCAGAATCCGGCGACCGCCAGTTCCTTACCCGCCTCCGCGTCCGGGATCTCGATGCGGTGCGCGTCGAGACCGGTGTCGGCCAACGACTTACGCACCGCCTCGGCGGTTTCGGCGAGCGGCGGCTGGTGGAAGATCGCCACCGTCCGTACGCCCTTCGTCGCGCCGCGGACCGACTCGACGAGTTCACCGAGCAACCCGCGGCCGATGATCACCGGATACGGGTCGGCGGTACGAACTTCGATACGACTCGGCTCATTCACGACTACTGCTCCGATTCTGTAGTTGCTTCTTGCTGTTTCCGTGCCCGAACCCGCGCCCGACGAGCCCGCGCCCGCCGCGCCCGCCCACTCGACCCACCGGCACCGGAATCCTCCGAGCCGGACTGTTCGTTAGATTCGCCGGCGTCGGTCGCAGAGTTCGCACCGCCCGCGTCGATCGATCGGCCCGCATCGCTCGCGCCGGTCGAGTTCACCGATCCGCTTGCGTTGCCCGCATCGGTAGCGTTGCTCCCGCCGTTCGGGCTGTTCGAGCGAGTCGACCCATTCACGTCGCCCGCGCCCCTCGGACTGACCGCGTCTGCGGTGCCTCTGGCACCGGCTGCACTGCCCGCGTCGGTCGTATTGCTCGCGCTGCCCGAACTGGTCGCGCCGGTAGCGTTGCCACTACCGGCCGCGCTATTCGTGCCAGTCGGCGCATTCATTCCGCCCGTGCTATCGGGGTTGCTCGCGTTGCTCAGGCTGCCTGCGCTACTCGCACTGCCTGCGCTACTTGCGCCGCTCGCGCCGACCCGTTCGTCGGTGCTCGTTGACGCGGTTGGGGGGCCGGCGGGGCGGCGTGCGCGCCAGCGGCGGGCCAGTGGGCCTTCGGGTTTCAGGGGTGAGGTGTCGGTGGGGTGGTCGGGGGATGAGTTCTGTTCCGGGGTGGTCTTTTTCGACGATGCGGCGCGACGGGATCGCCAGCTGCGGCCGGTCGAGGTCGTGCCGGACTTTCCGGTGGGTAGCGACGGGGTGTCGGTGGTTTCGGGTTGGGGCAGGCCGGCTGCGCGGCGGGCGGCGGCTCGGGCGCGGGCTCGGCGGCGGGCGCGGGAGCGGCTGCTGCCCTGTGGCTTCGCGGTCTCTGGCGTGTTCTGGGTCAGGGGCGGTGTGGTGAGGTCGCATTCGGTTCCGGTAGCGGGATGTACCGGTTCGAGGCCGAGCTTGGCCAGCACCATTTTGACCACTCGCCCGGGGCTGCGACCGTCGGTGCGTACCCGGACGGTGGCCACCTCGCGGTAGAGGGGGCGGCGCTTGCGCATCAGCTCGCGGTATTTGGCGGCGGGATCGGCGCCGTTGAGCAGCGGCCTGCTCGTGCTCGCGCCGGTTCGCCGAAGTCCTTCGCCCACACTGATTTCCAGGTAGACGACGGTCCGGTTGCGCAGCAGCGCCCTGGTGTCCTTGGACAGCACGGCACCGCCGCCGAGCGAGACGACCCCGCGTTCGGCGAGGATGGCGCGCCGCACCACCCGCTCCTCGATGCGGCGGAATTCGGGCTCGCCGTCGGTCGCGAAGATCTCGGGGATGGTGCGTCCGGTCTCGCGCTCGATGCCCGCGTCGGTGTCGTAGAGTTCGACGCCGAGTTCCTTCGCGAGCTTGCGGCCGATCGTCGATTTCCCCGCGCCGGGCGGTCCGACCAGCACCACGCGCGGCGCGCGCGGATCGGTCTGCACGATCATTGTGGGCTGGTGTCGGCGGGGGTGAGATGCGGGCGGGAGCCGATCCGCTTGACGTAGCTGGTGATGTTCTCCAGGGTCTCGCTGATCGAGTCGCCGCCGAACTTCTCCAGCGCGGCCTGCGCGACCACGAGCGCGACCATGGATTCGGCGACCACACCCGCGGCGGGCACCGCGCACACGTCGGACCGCTGATGGATCGCGACGGCTTCTTCACCGGTGGTCATGTCGACGGTGGCCAGCGCCTTCGGCACGGTCGAGATCGGCTTCATCGCGGCACGCACGCGCAGCGCTTCACCGTTGGTCATGCCGCCCTCGAGGCCGCCGGCGCGGTTGGTGGACCGCAGTACGCCATCCGGGCCGGGCCGCATCTCGTCGTGCGCTTGGCTGCCCCGCCTGCGCGCGGTCTCGAAACCATCGCCGACCTCGACGCCCTTGATGGCTTGAATGCCCATGAGCGCCGCGGCGAGTCGCGAGTCGAGGCGGTCCGCGCCGCTGATGAACGAGCCGAGACCCACCGGCAGGCCGTCGACGACCACCTCGACGACGCCACCGAGGGTGTCGCCGTCCTTCTTCGCGGCTTCGATCTCGGCGATCATCGCGGCTTCGGCGTCCTTGTCGAACGCGCGCACCGGGCTCTCATCGATGGCCGCGAGGTCGGCCGCGGTCGGGACCACGCCGGTGCTGTTCTGCGCGGTGCCGATCGAGACGACGTGCGAGACGACCTCGACGCCGAACGCCTGGCGTAGGAAGTTGCGTGCCACGGTGCCCGCGGCCACCCGGGCCGCGGTCTCCCGGGCGCTCGCGCGTTCGAGCACGTTGCGAGCGTCGTCGAAGCCGTACTTGAGCATGCCGGAGTAGTCGGCGTGCCCGGGGCGGGGACGGGTGAGCGGGGCGTTGCGGGCCAGGTCGGCAAGTTCGGCCAGGTCGACCGGGTCGGCGGACATGACCGTCGTCCACTTCGGCCATTCCGAGTTGGCCACCTCGATGGCGACCGGGCCGCCCATGGTGCGCCCGTGCCGGACGCCGCCGATGATCGTCACCTTGTCGGCCTCGAACTTCATCCGGGCGCCACGCCCATAGCCCAGCCGGCGGCGCGCCAACTGCGCGGAAATCTCGTCGGACGTCACCTCGACTCCGGCCACCATTCCTTCGAGGAGGGCGACGAGAGCGGGACCATGGGATTCTCCGGCAGTTATCCAGCGCAACACGTGCTCCATCTTCCCATGCGGACGCCCCAGGACCGTCGCGCGGCCCGCCGTGATGGCAGGCACGTTCGCCTGTTTCCCCGCCGACCCGCAGTTGAGCCCCCGCGATTGGCAGGGACGGCGCTGGGCGCATCAGGTGCCGCACCCGTCTGTAGGCGCGCGTCAGGGCGCGGTGCCGTGTTCCAGCGGGCGACGTTACGCCTCGGCGTGTTTCACCGCGCGAGTCGCGGACCCACAGACTTTCCACGCGGTTCACAGCAGCTACAACCCCTGTGAACCGTACGAACCCTCTGTGACCCCCACCTATCTGTCGCTTGGTCCAGACCAACCTCCCCGCGCCCCTTTTCCGAAGCCGCTCGAGACGCAACCACAGCCAGATGACCACGCCGGAACCCCACTCCGCGCGCCTGACGTGCGACTGCAGCCGGGTACGGCACACGACGCGCTCAGCACTATCCATGTAACTCCCGCGGCAGGTGCACGAAACCGGGTTCGTAAAGCTCCGGCAGTCCCCGATCGCCACCCACTCGGGTGCGGGTACCAGGTATTTCGCGGTCATGCCCGCGGCATAGGTGACACCGGAAGCGATGGCGAAGATCAGCTCCGACTCGCAAACAGTCGCGCGGCGACCTTCGGCCGATCCAAACCGCTGCCCCGAAGCAGTCGTGCTGTGGCGATCCGCCTTGCCCGTTGCTGCGAGCTGCCCGGTGCGATGCTGCGATCCGCCCCGCCCGCCCCGCCGCTCGGTCCGGCGCGCACTGCTGGTTGTGGTGTCGTGATCCGCTCATGCCGTTGTCGCGAACACCTCGGCTCGAGGCAGGCGAGGGGGTGCGGGGCAGCTCAGGTGACGTGGGCGACTGCCAGGGCGGTGACCGTGGTCAGGCACATTGCGGGGCCGTGCGGTAGGGGAGGGGGTGGGTTGGCGGGTGTTCGGAGGTGGCGGGTGAGGAGCAGGACCAGGCCGGCAACGGCGGTGAGTACAGGTGCGCCCAAGGCGGCGAGCACCCAGGCTTGACCACCGCCGAGCGCGGCGGCCGCGCCGAGTGGGACCGCGAGCTTCACGTCTCCCGCGCCGAACGCCGTGGGGGCGAGCAGGTGGATCACGAGATACGGGAGCGCGAGTAGTCCGGCGCCCAGCAGGGCGGCTGTGAATTGTGTTGTGGACAGGGCATATCCGAGGACCGCGACGGCTCCCGAACCGGTCAGTTCGTTCGGTAGCCGCCGATGCCGGAGATCGCTGACGCTCAGCACCGCGCACCACGCGAGGAGGGCGGCGAACGCGAGGAAAGTCATGTCGTCCAGCCTCGTCCGATCGCGCCCCGGAACCACCCCTCGGGCACGGAATGGGGACAACTTTTCCGGATGTGAACATCCAGTACGTCGCATGCCGACCGGTATGTGGAAATCGATGAGCCGCAACGGAATTCCGGCACCGCGCGGCCACGAAACGGCGACGGGTCAGCGTCCGGGCAGTGCTCGGTACACGTGTTGTATGTGGCCATTCGGCGTGTCGGCGGTAGCTTTGACACATGTGTGCTGATCACGTGGGCCATGCACCCGACTACGCCGCGCGGCGTGGCGCGCTGCGGAGTCTGCTGGTGGAGAACGGAGTGGACGGTCTGCTGGTCACCGATCTGGTGAACCTCAGGTATCTCACCGGCTTCACCGGCTCGAACGCGGCGCTACTGGTGCACTCCTGGGACATGCGCAACGCCGAGGATCGCACGGTGATCGGCACCGACGGCCGGTATCGGACCCAGGTCGCCGAGCAGGTGCCGGATCTGCGCGCCGAGATCGCGAAGGCCACCGCCCGCCGGATCATCGAGCTGGCCGGGGAGTGGCAGCTGGGCCGGATCGGCTACGAGAGCCACATCGTCACGGTCGATCAGCATCGCGGTTTCGTCGAGCAGCGCACCGGGCTCGACTTCGTCGCCACCCCCGGCCTGGTCGAGCAGCTGCGGATGGTCAAGGACGCCCACGAGGTGGAGCAGCTGCGGGCGGCCTGCGCGGCGGGTGACGCGGGGCTGGCGACGCTGCTCGAGCGCGGCGGTCTGCGGCCGGGCCGTACCGAACGGCAGGTCGCCCGGGATCTGGAATGGGCGATGTTCGAGCACGGCGCGGAGGCGGTGTCGTTCGAGACCATCGTCGCGGCGGGCGCGAATTCGGCTGTCCCGCACCATCGGCCCACCGAGGCGCTGCTGGCCGCCGGTGACTTCGTCAAGCTCGACTTCGGCGCGACGGTCGGCGGCTACCACTCGGATATGACCCGCACCTTCGTCCTCGGCGCGCCCAGCGACTGGCAGCGTGAGGTGTACGAGCTGGTGCGGGCCGCGCAGAAGGCCGGATGCGAGGCGTTGCGGCCGGGCGCGAAGACCGCCGACGTGGACGCGGCGTCGCGCACCGTGATCGAGGCCGCGGGGCACGGGGCGCTGTTCGTGCACGGCCTCGGGCACGGGGTCGGGTTGCAGATCCATGAAGCGCCCGGACTCGCGAAAAACGGAACCGGTACACTTCTGTCTGGCGTGGCGGTGACCGTCGAACCTGGTGTGTACTTTCCCGGCCGCGGCGGGGTCCGGATCGAGGACACGCTCGTGGTGCGCGAAGGGGGCCCGGAGCTGCTCACCAACACCGGCAAAGACCTGACCGTCGTCGACTGACGCCGGTTCGACCCCCATGTTGTTTACGAACTAGGAGATCCGAGGACAGTGGCGGACACCAGCGACTTCAAGAACGGCCTTGTGCTGAAGATCGACGGTCAGCTTCAGCAGATCGTCGAATTCCAGCACGTCAAGCCGGGCAAGGGCCCCGCCTTCGTGCGGACCAAGCTGAAGAACGTGCTGTCCGGCAAGGTCGTCGACAAGACCTTCAACGCCGGCGTCAAGGTGGAGACCGCCACGGTCGACCGGCGGGACATGACCTACCTGTACCACGACGGTTCGGACTACGTCTTCATGGACGGCGACACCTTCGACCAGATCTCCATCTCCGAGCAGACCATCGGCCCCGGCGCCCGGTTCCTGCTGGAGAACATGACCGTGCAGGTTGCCACGCACGAGGGCGCCCCGCTCTACGTCGAGCTCCCGGTGACGGTCGAGCTCGAGGTGCAGCACACCGATATCGGCCTGCAGGGCGACCGCTCCACCGGCGGCACCAAGCCGGCCACCCTGGAGACCGGCGCCGAGGTGCAGGTCCCGCTGTTCATCAACACCGGCGACAAGCTGCGCATCGACTCGCGCGACGGCAGCTACCTCGGCCGAGTCAACGCCTGATCGCCGCGCGCGAGCAGGATAATGGTGACTGTGGCTGAACAGCCGTTGGACAAGAAGTCCACGTTCAAGAAGCTCGGCACGCGGCACAAGGCGCGGCGCCGGGCCGTCGACCTGCTCTTCGAGGCAGAGGCGCGCGACGTGGACCCGGCCGACCTGCTCGACGAGCGGACCGAGCTGGCGACGCGCGACCAGGCGGTCGCGCCGGTGCACGCCTACACCCACACGCTGGTCGAGGGCGTCGCCGACGACCTCGACCGGGTGGACGGCACCATCGAGTCCTATCTGAAGGATTGGGAGCTGTCCCGGCTGCCCGCCGTGGATCGCGCCATCCTGCGTATCGCGGTGTGGGAGTTGTTCCACGCCAACGATGTTCCGCCGGTCGTCGCGGTGGACGAGGCGGTGGAGCTGGCCAAGGAGCTGTCCACCGACGACTCCCCGTCGTTCGTCAACGGCGTGCTCGGCCAGGTGGTGCTGGTCGCGCCGCAGGTGCGCGCCGCCGCGGCGGCGACCCGCGCGCCGCGGCCGGAGCCCGAGGCGTGAAGAAGTTCCTCGTGCTGGCGATGCGCACACCGCGCTTCGACCCGGCCGTGATCGCGCCGCACAAGCAGTTCCTGAAAGATCTGGGCGCGCAGCTGGTGGAGAGCGCCAAGTTCGGTGACGGGACCGGCGGCGCGTACTTCGTGCACGCCGAAAACCTCGACGCGGCAAAGGCCCTCGCGTTCGCCGATCCGGTGCACACCACCGGGTCCTCGGACGTCACCGTCTACGAGTGGGAACCCACGACGCCCGTGTAACGCGTTCCGCACGCACCCCTGCCGATTCTCCGCACCCGTTCCGGTCGTGCGTGAAACAGCAGGGGTGCGTTTGCGTTCGGGCCCGTACGCTCCCGCCGGGGGTGTACGGGAACCGGCGGGAGCGGGCCGCCCGGATCGCCGGGCATCCGACCGCCGAGTGTTCTCTGCGGCCGGTTGTCATCCTGGTAGCTCAACCGCACTCGAGGTCAAGCCGGCGGGGGTGTGCCGTGGGCCACCCGTGCCGGAGAACCGCGGCCGTGCGACCATGCCAGGGACGTCCGTTGGCGCGCACGACTTCTCGTTTCCCTCGTCCGGAGCGATTCGGGCCGCCTATTCTGGTGGAAACGCAGGGGAGCGCATGGCACGGTTTCTGATCTGGTTCCGCAACAACGTCGACGGTTCTTTCGCGGTGCTCCTTGCGATCACCGTGGGGTTGCTGCAGTTCCTCGACGTCATCGGCACCGACCAGGTGAATGCCGCGATGCTGCTGGTGCTCGGCCTGGTCGCGATCACCCTGCTGCGTGATCGGCACCTGTCGGCGAAGGCGGTGCGCGACGCGACTTCGGTGCATCTGCTGTATGGGCCCGAGATCGGCCACGCGCATACTCTCGCCCGGCGCGGCACCGAGCAGTGGATGTTCAAGGGCGGCACCGGAACCTACATCCGCGCGGTCACCTTGCGCGAATGCGTGGAGAATGCCCGGCGCGAACAACGCCCGCTGCGCGTGCAATTGGAGATCCTGGACCCCACCGACGAGCAGCTGTGCAAGACCTACGCGCAGTTCCGTTCCTCGCTGCAACCCGAGGCCGATCGCACCGGCGAGCTGTGGACCACCGAGCGCACCCGCAAGGAGGCGTACGCGACGGTGCTCGCGGGCTGCTGGTATCGGCAGCGGTTCACCTTCCTCACCATCGATATCGGGTTGTCGGCGGTGATGACGACCTTCCGCTGGGATCTGTCCTCCAGTTGCGTCATTGTCACGCAGGACAATCCGAACACCCCGGCCATGATGTTCGAGCGGGACAAGCCCTACTACCGCGATTTCAATCGCGAGCTGGTCGCCAGTTTCAAGCAGACCAAGCAGGTTCCGCTGAGTCGCACGGAGGAACTGCCGCTGTCCGACGAGCCGACCGTGGACCAGGTTCGCGGTGTGTTCCAGACGTTGGGCCTGGAGTTACCGGCCGCTTTCACCGATCGAGACGTCGCCGATATCGTGCGTCGCGCGCTGCAGCCCAGGAATCCGTACTGATGAACGAATACGCCCGACTACGCACGCTGCTCGCCGCGGAGGACGCCGCGACTGCGGTGCGTCGCTGGGCTCGTGACGTGCTGGCGGGCGTCGTCGACGGTAGTTCCGACCTGACCGCCGTGCGACATCCGTTGGGGTTCTTGTGTTTTCCGGTGTGGCGCGGGGAGGGCCTCGGCGTCTGTGTACACGTCTGGACCGAGGGCGGGTACGCCGAGCCGACCACCTCGCCGATGCACGCGCACAGCTGGGATCTGCTCAGCACGGTGCTGTACGGCACGGTCGGCAACGAGATCCTCGAAATCGACAGTGCCCCCGCACGTCCCACGCATCGCCTGTTCGAGATCCAGAGTGCCGCGGACGGTGACCTGGTGCGGGCGACCCAGCGTCTGGTCGCCTATCGCACCAGGTCCCGGGAGGAGTTCCGCGCGGGCGAGGTCTACACCCTGCCGCACGGCGCGTTCCACGTGTCCGATGTGCGCGGTGCGGCGGCGACCGTGGTACTCGGCGAGGACAACCGCGGCCACCCCGACCTGTCGCTCGGCACGCTGGTCACCACCGACCACTGGGTGCACCGAACCCCCTGCACCCCAGCCGAATCCCGCAGTGCCGCGCAAACCGTGCTCGATCATCTGCACGCCCGACCGAACCAACTGGAGAACCGATGCGAACAGGCGACGTGATGCATCAGGTGCTGCCCGGCACGCTGCTGGACGTGGCCGCGGATGTCGCGGTCACTGCCGCGGTCGAAGCGGGCCGGGCGATCCGGGACGGTCTGCTCGGGGCGCTGACCGTCAGCACCAAGGACGCCAGCGGTGACGTGGTGACCGACCTGGACCTGCGAGCCGAGCGGATCATCCTCGGCCACATCCGGCGCGTGTTCCCGCAGCATCGCATCCTCGCCGAGGAATCCGGGGTGCTCGACAGCGGCGACGATGCCTGGTGCTGGGTGGTCGATCCGCTGGACGGGACCAACAACATCGCGATCGGGCTGCCCGTATGCACGGTCGGTATCGCGCTGTGCCACAACGGGACTCCGGTCGTCGGGGTGGTGCACGAGCCGATCGCCGACCGCACCTGGACGGCGGTGCGCGGGCGCGGCGCCACCGGACCGAACGGGCCGCTCGTGCCGACGGCGGCCCAGCCCAGCGCGGCTCCGGTGCTCGCGTGGCTCCAGGGTTATCCCGTCACCCGCACCGATTCGACCGCTCGCGCGCTGCGGCTGACGTTGGAATCGTCCTCGCGCCGACTGATCCAACTCTGGTCACCGCTGCTGTGCTGGGTCATGTTGAGCAGCGGCGATATCGACGGTTTCGTCGGCTATCGGGCCGGACTGGTCGATCTCCCCGCCGGTGCGCTGCTCGCCCGCGAATCAGGGATGCACATCACCGATTTCGAGGGTGCGGCGCTCGACGAGCGCCTGGACCTGCCGACGGGCGAGGTGGATTTCATCGCAGGCAAGCCTGCGGTGCTGCCCGAGCTGACCCTGCTGGTGAAATCGGCGAGTGCGGTACGGGTGACGGGCCTGCCCGGGCCGGGATAGGCTCGCGCCCGACCTCATCCGGTGACGAGCAGTGCCGCGACCGCGCCGACGGTACCGAGCAGCGCGAGCCCGAATCCGGTGAGCACGAAGCGCAGCATCGGGACGCGCACGTTGTGCGTGCGGCAGAACTCCAGGCAGAGCAGGGTGGCCAGGGACGCCCACGGCGTCACCACCGGCCCGATGTTGGTGCCGATGAGCAGGGCCAGCAGTTGATCGTGATTCGCGGCCGGCACCACCGCCTCGCCCGCGGTGTAGGCGGGCAGGTTGTTGGCGATATTCGATAGCGCCGCGCCCGCGCCTGCCGCGCGGAACGCGCCTGCCGCGCCCGAGTCGTCACCGATCAAGGTGTGCATCAGATCCGAGAGCCCGAGCCTGCCGAGGGTGGGCACCACCAGGAACAGGCCGACGACGAAAACCAGCAGCTGCCAAGGAATCAGCGACCAGCGCAGGGATCGGCGGTCGAACACCGCGAACGCCAGCACCGCGATGGCGGCGGCGATGGTCGCGGCGATCCCGATGCGATCGCCGACGAACGGGATCGCGAAGATGAAGAGCAAGCAGGCGCCCGCCGTGGTGTACAGCAGCGCACGCTCTTTCGCGTTCGCGGGGCGCACCGGTTCGGGCGGCAGGTACCGGTCGGTGTCGCGCCTGCCCCGCCGCCAGTACCACAGCCACAGGCAGAGCATCGTCGCCGCGATCGAAACCAGCTGGGGCGCCCACATTTTCGTGGCGAACTCGGTCGCGGTCAGCGCGACTCGATCGGCGGCGAGCAGGTTGGTGAGATTGGAGACCGGCAGCAGCAGGCTGGCCGTGTTGGCGAGCCAGAGCGTGGTCATGGCCAGCGGGAGCGGCGGGATGCGGGCGGGCGCGGCCAGCGCGAGCATCACCGGAGTGATCAGCACGGCGGTCGTGTCGAGATTGAGCAGGATCGTGGTGGCCGAGGCGAACAGGACGCACAGCCCGAACAGCGCCGGATAATAACCGCGCCCGAGAATGGCGAGCCGGTGCGCGATCACATCGAACACCTTGGCCTGCCGGGTGAGCTCGGCCAGCACGATCACGCTGCCGAGAAACAACAGCAGCGGACCGATCCGGCGCATGTTGTCCGCGGCTTCGGCCCTGGGCAGCAGTCCGGTCAGCACGCAGAGCACACCGGCGACGAGCAGCGCGATCCGGACCCAATCCAGCACGCTGAGGCCCCAGCGGGGCCGCTGGGCGGCCGCCGGCGGGTGCGGCGGGATGTTGCGCTCGGGGGAGTCGACCTGTTCGGGCACGACTGCCATGCTATTGGCCTGGGCCATACTGGGTGCGTGACACAGCAGGGTGGGCGAGCGCGGGACGTATTCATCAGCTATTCCCCGGCGGACGAGCGGTGGGCCACCTGGCTGGCCTGGCAGTTGGAGAGTGCCGGTTATCGCACCCTGATCCAGGCCTGGGACTTCGTGCCGGGCACCAACTTCATCGACTTCATGGACCGCGGCGTGCGCGATTCGGCGGTCGTGCTGCTCGTGCTCTCCGACAACTATCTCCAATCCCGTTACGGGACAATGGAGTGGCAGGCCGCGTTCCGCACCGATCCGGGCAAGTTGATGCCAGTCCGGATCGCGGACTGCCAGCTGGAGGGGCTGCTGGCCACCCTCACCTACATCGATCTGGTGCCTGTTTCGGCCGCTGACGAGGCGCGCCGCATTCTGCTGGAGCGGGTGCGGCATCTGCTCGCGGGCCGGGCGAAACCGCCGACCGCACCGGGCTTTCCGAACGAACTGGGGGCGGCGCAACCGGACCGCTACGCCGACGAGGAGGAGTCGGGCCCGGTCGCGTCGCCGATGAGCCGGCGCACACCCGTTGCGGCCCCGGCCTTTCCGGGCGGCACGCCGCATGCCGAACCACGAACCGGAGTCAGCGTGCTGCATGTCGCCGGCCCGCGCTTCGGCCGGGGCCTGCTCGCGCCGGACGAGCCGAGCACGGCGCGCGAACTGCAGGCTCGGATCTGGTCGAATGTCACCCAGTCGATCGATCGCGGGGTGCCGAAGCCGGATCTGATCGTGGTGACCGGCGATCTCACCGAATCCGGCAAGCCGCGTGAGGTCGACGAGGCGCTGACCTTCCTGACCGGCCTGCGCGTGCTGCTCGGCCTCGAGCCGGACCGGTTGGTCGTGGTGCCGGGCAACCACGACGTGTCCAAGATCGCATGTCATGCCTACTTCCTGAATTGTGAAGCGCGCGACCGGAAACCGCAGCCGCCGTACTTCCCGAAGCTGGAGCAGTACGCGCGCCTGTTCAGCGAGCTGTACCAGGGCCTGGATCATCTGGTGTTCGATGTCGGACAGCCGTGGACGCTGTTCCCGATCCCCGAATTGCGGGTGGTGGTGGCGGGTTTGAACTCCACCATGGCCGCGACCCATCTGCCGGACGACGATTACGGCCGGATCGGGGAGCCGCAGGCCGCGTGGTTCGCCGAGCGGCTACGGCCGTTCGAGGAGAACGGCTGGCTACGGCTCGGGGTGGTCCGGCACGATCCGTTGCCGGGCACGGCGGCCTCGCCGCGCGATCCGGCGTTGCTGCGCGACGTCGACACGCTGTCGCGGCTGCTCGGTGGGCGGCTGAACCTACTGCTGCACGGCCCGGGACCCGGTGGGCCGCATCTGGATCGGCTGGACGGCAGGCTGCCGGTCATTCCCGCCACCGCGCCGGGCCGGGACGAGATCATCCACCTGACCGCCGAAGGGCTGGCCCGCTACAGCGCGACCTCGGGGGACGCGGGCGCGCCGACCGCTCGCCTGGAACTGCCCTGGCCGAACGCCGTCGCGGCGCTGTCCTCGCACACGCTGCCCGAACTGACCGGTCCCGACGAGCCGGTGGACACCGCGCCGGAAGCCCCCGCCGTGCTCGACCCGCACGGCCGGTTGCTCGAGCGGCTGGCCGAGGTGTGCGAAACCCGGTATCCGGACGCGCGGATCCGGCGCGTCGAATCCGAACCGCCGCATCTGATCATCACGCATCAGCGCGACGAGGTGACCGCCCAGTGGCGGATCGGCGCGCACGTCGGCGACATGACCAGGCAGGTGATCGAGGACTTCCTCGGCCATGACCCGGAATACGGCTCCGAGCTGGTGTATCGCGGTGCGCCACCGCCACGTTCGCTGCGCGACGAGGCCGCCAGTCACGGCCTGCGGGTGCGCAGCTTCACCGAATTCCAGGGTCTGCTCGATCTGGACGACTACCTGGCCAAACAGGTGGAGCGGTTGCGCACGGACCGCCGCTATCCGCCGGATCTCTATGTGCCGCAGCGGTTCCGGATGCTCGAGCACGGCGACCAGGTGGTACAGGACGACCTGGTGGCCGAGCTGCTGCGCCTGGTCGCCGCCGATCACGGCCGATTCGTGCTGGTGCTCGGCGATTTCGGGCGCGGCAAGACCTTCGCGCTGCACGAGGTGGCGCGCCGGATCACCGAGACGATGCCCGCGCTGATCCCGATCCTGATCGAACTGCGGCATCTGGACAAGACACACTCGGTGGACGGGCTGGTCGCCGCACACCTGGCCAACCACGGCGAAGAGCGGATCGATCTGAAAGCCTTGCGCTACATGCTGCGTGAGGGCCGGGTGGTGCTGCTGTTCGACGGCTTCGACGAACTCGTCACCCGGATCAGCTACGAATTCGCCACCGACCATCTGGAAACGCTGCTGCAAGCCGCGGTCGGCAAGGCGAAAATCATTGTGGCGAGCCGTACTCAGCACTTCGCCTCGCGCGCTCAGGTGCTGACCGCGCTGGGGGAGCGGGTGGGGCTGCTGCAGGATCGTCACATCCTGTCCGTCGAGGATTTCGCGCCCGCGCAGGTGCACGCCTTCCTGGCCAACCGTTACGGCGGGGACGTGACCCGGGCCGATGCCAGGATGCGGTTGATCACCGGTATTCAGGACCTGCTCGGTTTGGCGCAGAACCCGCGCATGCTCAGCTTCATCGCCGATCTGGACGAGCGCCGCCTGCGGGCGGCCGCGGGCGCCCAGCAGACCGTGGGCGCGGCCGGGCTGTATCGGGAGATCCTCGAATCCTGGTTGGCTTACGAGACCGATCGCACGGCGAGCGCCGCGGGTTCGCTACCCGGGCTGCGGCTGCACGAATTGTGGCTGGCCGTCACGGCATTCGCGCTGCGCATCTGGGAGACCGGCGAGCCGTATCTGCGTCTCTCCGAATTGACCGAGGTCGCACAGAGTCTGGTGGAGATGACCGGCTCGAATCGGATGTCGGTGCAGCAGTCCGCGCACGCCATCGGTTCCGGCAGCCTGCTGGTGCGCACCGAGGACAACCTGTTCGGGTTCATCCACTCCTCGGTCACCGAGTGGCTGGTCGCGAACCACATCGCCGAGCAGTTCGCCGCGGGTGTGACCGCGCCGCCCCAGCTTTCGCATGTGCCGCTCTCGCAGCTGTCCATCGACTTCCTCTGCGACCTCGCCGACGTCCGGGCCGCGCGTGGCTGGGCAGGCGGTGTACTCGACGACCCGGCCGCCGACGAGGTGGCCAAGACCAACGCGGTCCGGCTCACCACCCGGCTGCGCACCGCGCCCTCGGCGGATCTGCGCGGCGCGGTGCTGGCCGGTGAGGATCTGTCGTATCGCGATATGCAGCAGGTCGATCTGACCGACGCCGACCTGACCGGAGCCCGGTTGGTCGGGGTGAATCTGGACCGGGCCGTGCTGCGCGGCGCCCGGCTGGTCGGCGCGCGGCTGGACGAGGCGAGCCTGGTCGGCGCGGACCTGACCGGTGCCGACTTCACCAGGGCGCGATTGGCTCGCACCGATCTGACCGGAACTCGCGCGCCGGACAGCCGCTGGAATCGCGCCGCCCTGCTGGATGTGATCGGTACGCCCGCGGGGACCGATCTGCACGGCGCGGCCTGGATGCCCGGGTCGGTCGCGCGGACCGAATTCGCCCCCGCCTCGATCGGCGTGCGGCACGGCTTTCACGCCCGGCACGGGCGATTGCCGAAACCGTTGGCCTACAGCCCTGACGGCGGCATGCTCGCCATCGGCAGCGACGACGGCGGCGTACTGATCTGCGACACCGAGACCGGCCTGCCGTTGCGCACGCTGCAGGGCCATCGGAATCGTTCGTTCGCGGTGGCGTTCACCGGCACGGTGCTGATCAGCGGCGCCGCCGACGGCGCGGTCGGCATCTGGGACGCGGTCACCGGCGAGTCGCGCCGGATCCTGCACGGGCACAGCGAATGGCCGTGGCCGGTCGAGCTGAACCGCGCGGGCACCCTGCTCGCCACCGGCGACGCACAGGGCATGCTGCGGCTCTGGGCGCTGCCCAGCGGCGACCTGCTGCACGAGTGCGCGCCCGAGGGCCGCCGGGAGCTGATCTACAGCTTGGCTTTTCACGACGGCGTGCTCGCCGCCGCGTATCGCGACGGGGTGGTCCGGCTCTGGGATGTCGAGACCGGTACGCAGCGCGGCGAATTCGTCGGCGAGACGGGCTCGGTCTTCCGGATCGCATTCAACCCCGCCGGTGACGTGCTCGCGGTCGGTGGGGCGAACGGCACCGTCGCGCTGTGGGATCCGGTGCGGTGCACGTTGATTCGTGCGCTGCCCGGTCACGGCGGCCGCGTCTACACGCTGGCTTTCCATCCGCGCCTGCCGCTGCTGGCCAGCGGCGATACCGACGGTGGGCTACGCGTCTGGGACGTGGACGCGGGTGTGGCGAAATACGTACCTACCGAGCACAATGCGGCCATCTACTGGCTCGCCTTCGATCCGGCGGGCGAGGTGCTCGCGTCCGGCGACAGCGCGGGCTTGCTCTGCCTGCGCGACAGCGTGACCGGCGAGCTGCGGCATCGGATCACCGCGCACGCCGGATCGATCTGGCCGTTCGCGTTCCGGCCGGACGGCGCGCAACTCGCCGTCACCGACGACCAATTCACCACCCGGCTCTGGGATCCCGCGACCGGTGCGTGCCGGCATGTGCTCACCGGCCACGGCAGGCAGGTCAAATCGGTCACCTTCAACGCGGACGGCACGATCCTGGCGGCGGGTGGTAACGACGGGGTGGTCCGGCTGTGGGATCCGGTGACCGGCAGGCTCATCCGGCGGCTGGTCGGCAGCGAGGACCGGCTGCTCACCTTCGAGACCGCGCTGTTCAGCGGGAAGCAACCGCAGCAGCTCGGCGTGGTCGGCAACGACGGCAGGCTGAGCCTGCTGAATCTGGACACCGGAGATTTCCAGCGGCACATCAATATCGAGGCCGCGCCGGTGTGGGCGATCGCGTTCGATCCCACCGACCAGTACGTGGCCACCGCGAACGACGATGACACGGTAATCATCTGGACGCGGACCACCGGCGCGCTGCACATGGTGTGCGGCGAACATCGCGGGCGGGTGCGGTCGATCGCCTTCAACGCCGACGGCTCGCTGATGGCCACCGGGTGCGACGACTCCGTGGTGCGGCTGTGGGACGTCGACTCGGGCAGGCTGTTGCGCGAGCTGCACGGCCATGGTGATCGGGTGTATGCCGTTGCCTTCCAAGGGGATCGGCTCGCGAGCGTCTCCTGGGACACCACGGCGCGGATCTGGGATGTCGAGGCCGGACTGAGCCTGCACGAGCTGACCCGGCACACGGGACGGCTGTGGTCGGCGGCGGTCGATCCGCGCACCGGTCTGCTGGCGACCGCGGGCGACGATCTCGTGATCCGGTTGTGGGACATGGCGACCGGGCGACATCTGCACACCATGGAGGGGCACAAGCGCCGGGTCTGGGCGTTGGCGTTCCACCCGTCCGGGCAACTGCTGGCCAGCGGCGGCGACGACGGCAACGCGATGCTGTGGACGGTGCCGGGCGGCGACGCCGCGCCCGCTGTCCGGGCGGAACTGCTGGGGCTGCCGGAGGGGTGGGCCGCGCTCGCGCCCGACGGCCGCTACAAGTCCGAGGGCAATACGGCGGGACAGTTCTGGCAGGTGATCGGGATGTCGCGGTTCGAGTCAGGGGAGTTGGACCAGTATCTGCCGGAGGTCGGGCGGCTGCCGTCGGACGCGCCGTTCTGAGCGCCGCCCGGCTGGCGAGCCGTTGTGAGAGATAGATACAGTAATTCTTGCAATGTTGCCGTGCTGAGGAGAAACCCGATGGCTGCGAAGAATGGACCGGCGGTCGATCTGGCAGCGCTACGGGCCCGCCGCGCCACCCCGGCACAGGCGTGGGAGCTGTTCGACCGGCTGCCCGCCGCGCCCGTCGCGGAGGTCACCGTCGGACGCTGGCAAGGCGACGAGGTCGACACCGGACATCCGTTCGCCGGGGTGCTCGTCGCGTCGGGCTGGTACGGCAAGCAGTTCGACGACGCGGACACAGTGCATCCGCTGCTGTTCGCCACCGCCGACGGCACCGTCTTTCCCGTCGACCCGCGCCGGGTGCCGCTCGGACTGGCCGGGCGGATACCGGTCGGCGTGGTGCAGGCGGGAAAGCGCGCGCTCCCACTGCTGCGACCGGCGTTGCGCACGAGCAAGCCGACCGCGCGGCTGCGCGATATCGACTACCGCGGTGTGGCCAGTGCCGCCATGATCTACGACCACCTGCCGATCATCGACCACTTCCGGCGGGTCGACGAGCGCACGCTGCTCGGCGTGATGGACATGCGCGGGCTGGCCGAGCCGTACTTCTTCGTCCTGTACCGGTAGTCGGCTGGGCGACACCCGGAACCGTTCCGCGGCAGTCCGGTTCGTGCACGGACTAGCATGGGGGTATCCGCGCGGGCGACCGAGGGGGAGGCAGTCGATGGAACGCACGACCTGTCTGGTGGTCGGCGGTGGACCCGCCGGAATGGTGCTGGGATTGCTGCTGGCCCGGGCCGGTGTCGAAGTGACCGTGCTGGAGAAGCACAAGGACTTCCTGCGCGACTTCCGCGGCGACACCGTGCATCCCACAACCCTCGACCTGCTGGACGAGCTGGGTCTCGGCGACGAATTCGCGAAACTGCCCGCGCGCAAGCTCGAACAGGTCGCGCTGCCGACCGCGAGCGGTTTGCAGACGCTTGCCTCGTTGAAAAACCTGCCCGGCAAACACAAGTACATCGCCATGGTGCCGCAGTGGGATCTGCTCGACCTGCTGGCCCGTGCCGCCGCTCAGGAGCCGACTTTCACGCTGCGGATGAATACCGAAGCGACAGCGCCGGTGTGGTCGGACGGCAAGGTCGTCGGTGCCGGCTATCGGACCACCGACGGCGCCACCGGGGAGATCCGCGCCGACCTCACTGTCGCCTGTGACGGGCGCTCCTCGGTGCTGCGCGCCGCCGTCGATCTGCCCTCGCGCAGCTGGCCCACCCCGATGGATGTGTGGTGGTTCCGGTTGCCGCGCAACGACACCGACCCTGCGGGCGCCATCCCGATCGTCACCGCGCGCCGGGCCGCCGTGCTGCTGGATCGCGGCGACTACTGGCAGTGCGCCACGCTCATCGCCAAGGGGACCGACGCCGCCGCACGGCGCGGGCCGGTCGACGAGATCATGCGGCAGATGGCGGATGCAGTGCCGTGGTTGCGCGATCGCGTGGACGTGCTCACCGGCTGGGACGAGGTGAAGCTGCTCGACGTGCAGCTGGACCGGCTCACCACCTGGTACACCGAGGGGCTGCTGTGCATCGGCGATGCGGCGCACGCCATGTCCCCGGTGGCGGGCGTCGGCATCAACCTCGCCGTCCAGGACGCGGTCGCCGCCGCGAGAATCCTTGCCGCGCCCTTGCTTTCGGGCAGCGTGGGCGTGCGCGAGCTGGCCAGGGTGCAACGCCGCCGCACCCTGCCGACCGCCGTGACCCAGGGCATCCAACGCTTCCTGCACGCCCGCGCCATCCGGCCCGCCTTGTCCGGCAGCATCGATATCGCCGGCACGCCCGTCGCCCCGCTGCCCGTGCGTATTTTCCGCCGTATCCCCATCGTGCGCAGCATCCCGCCGTTCCTGGTCGCCCGCGGTATTCGCCCCGAACACGCCCCCGCCTTCGCCCGCCGCCCCTGAATGAGGCCGCACGCCTTGGCCGTTCGGCGGCGGGCGTAGTCGAAGCCTGGAGTCCGGCCGGTTCGCGATATCAGCCGAGCGTGCCGCCTTCGCTGGTGGGCGTGGCGACCCAGCCCGCCGCAACCGCGAGGCCGGTCGGCCGGTGGACGGCCAGAAAACCGTCGGCCGCGGCGATCAGTCCCAAACACCTCGGCCTGCTCGAGCAGGCCGTGCTTCGTGCGTAGGTCGAAGGGCGGCAAGGTGATCCGGAGCAGATCCGTGGTCGAAGTGAGCATTTCGGTGCGCACGTCGAGTCCCGGTCCGACCGTATCCACCGGCAGATCGGTCCGGATCGGCACTGCTTCGCCACCCCAGTCTGCACGGCATCAGCCTATCGCTCTGGACTGGGGCCGGGCCGCGCGGCGGCCGGGTGCGCTCCCTCAGGGACACAGAATGATTCGGCCCAGCGGCGTGCGGTCTTCCAGCAGCTGGTGCGCTTTGCTTGCCTGGTCCAAGGGGAGAATCGAGTCGACCGAGGGGTCGATGCCGCCTGCTGCCGCGCGGGTGAGGATCGCGTTGCGGGAGTCGGCTACTCGGGCGAGCCAATCGGGGCCCGCACAGCCGATGAGCGTGCGGCCGGTGGTGATCAGGTCGGTGGCGCCGAATTGGGCGGGGGCACCGGAGAGCCAGCCGTAGCTGAGCATTCGACCGTGCAGCGGTGTCGTCAGTGCGAGCACGTCGCGGGCGGTTTCGCCGCCGATCGAGTCGAAGACGACGTCGAGGGTTGTGCCGTCCAGGGTTTCGCGCAGCCGGTCCGGCCATACGGGATCGTTGTGGTCTATGACGTCGTCGGCGCCGAGCGCCCGCGCCCGCTCGGCTTTGGCGGCACCGCCCGCGGTGGCGACGACGCGGGCCGCGCCGTATTCCTTGGCGAGCTGGGTGAGGTAGCTGCCGATTCCTGTTGCGGCGGCTTCGATCAGCACCGTTTCAGTGCCTGTGAGCCGAGCCGTTTCCAGCAGGGGGATGGCCACCGAACCGCTCATGAGCACTGCCGCCGCGTCCACCGACGACAGTCCGTCCGGGATGGGTACCGCCGAACTCGCAGGCGCGCCGACGAATTCGGCGTAGGAGCCGAATCCCTTGGTGTTCAAGGCAACTCGGCGGCCGAGCAGTGCCGGGTCGACGCCGTCGCCCACCTCGGTCACCACGCCGGCCGCCTGGAAACCGAAGACCAGCGGCGGCTCGACGGCGAGCGGGAACGCGCCGGAACGCAGTTTCGTCTCGGGGAACAGGACCGGGATGGCTTCGGCGCGGACGACCACCTCGCCTGCGTCCGCGGTCGGCACCGGCGCCTGGGTGGCGACCAAGACCTCGGGTCCGCCGGTCGCCGTCATTACGATTGCCTGCATCATGAACTCCACAAGTTGACTATCGGTCCAGTTCTGTCGGCAACGATATGGACCGACGGTCAAGTTGTCAACGAAAGTGGGTGCGATGACCGACGGGCGTCCGAAGGAACGAGCCGACGCGGCGCGCAATCGGCGGGCGATTCTCGACGCGACCAGCGCGTTGCTCGCCGAGCGCGGTGCCGAGGCGATCACCATGGACCGGGTCGCCGCCGCGGCCGGGGTGGGTAAGGGCACCATTTTCCATCGCTTCGGCAACCGCGCCGGCCTGCTGCACGAGATGGTCGCCGAAAGCGCGCTCACCCTGATGGACGCCATCGCCACCGGCCCGCCACCGCTCGGCCCGGGCGCGCCCGCCGCAGACCGGCTGCTCGCGTACTTCGACGCGATGACCCGGCTGGTGATCGCGAACTCGGAACTCATGGTGGCCTACCGCACGGTGCCGCCGCATCCGCGCACCGGCGAGTTCCACGCGTTCTGGGACAACCACATCACCGCGCTGCTGCGGGCGGCCCGGCCTGATATCGACGCCGAGACGGTCGGGCGGCTACTGCTGGCGGCGATCGGCGGCGAACTGGTGCAGGCGATGATCCGGGCGGGCGAGACCGAGCGGCTGCTGGACGCGGTGCGCGAACTCGTAGAATCGGTGCTGCGCTCCTCCTGATTTCCGAAACATACTGTGCGTCAGAACATTGCGGCGAGCATGCCCACCGACGCATTGGTCACGCCGTGCACCACGAAGAGCAACCACGGGTTCCGATAACGCGACCACAGGTAGCCGAAGAACAACCCCTCGGCGCCGAGTCGTGCGACCACGGTGGCGAGGTCGACGCCGAAACCGTTGTTGCCCTGGATCGCCACATGCCAACCGGCCCACAGCAGCGACGTCGACAGGATGGCCGGCCAGCGTCCGTAACGGGCTTCCAGTCGTGTCTGCAACCAGATCCGGTAGAAGATCTCCTCCAGCACCGCGTTCAGCAAGAAGAGGAAGACGACGAGCGCGATCGGCGGCGGCGTGCCGGTGAAGCTCGGATGGAACACGGTGACCAGCACGAGGAAGGTCAGCACGGCAGGGGCCGGCCGCAGCCAGCGGCCCCGGGTGTCGAGGCGATACCACTCGCGCCAGGAAACCAGCCGCAGCAGCAAGGGAACAGCAAGCAGCAGTGTGCATTTCAGCCCGAGGAACCACAGGTCGTTACCGCCCGAGAGGTAGAAGCCGATCGCGAAGAGTACGCCGAGCGCATACAGCCACCAGCCTTGGCGAGCGAGCACCCGCGAATCCACGGCCGGACCCGCCGCGGGTTGTTTCGGCGGTACCAACCGGGCCACGGCGAGCGCGGCGCCGACCGTCACCCAGACCGTCCACAACGGCACCGTGTCGTCGCTGTCGGCGGAATAGCGCAGGGCGGTGTGGCCGGTCGCGATCAGCGTCAGCAGCGCGGCGAGGAACGCCGCCACACCCGCCACCAGCAGTACCTTGTCGATGCGCCGCGTGCCCATGACTGGCAACCCTGCCATCGACGGGCCGGTCGCGGCCTCCGCCGAACGGAGGACGCGGCCGGTCAGTCCCGCGCGAGGATCGCGTCGAAACGTTCGTCGGCGCTGTCGAGCTGATCGAGGATGTACTGCTTGACGTCGTCGGACAGCGGGGTGTCGGCGCGGGTGACGAGATCGCGATATACCGCGGTGAGCGGGCGGTATTTGACGGCGAGCTTGTGCATCGCCGAACCCGTCGCGTAGAGAATGCCGACACCGTTGTCGGTGAAATCGGAGAGTTTGACGATGCGCGCCCATGGTGCGTCCGCCAGGTTCGCCGCAACGTGCTCGCGGTATTGCACGTGCCGGTCGATCGACGGGTCCGGGGCGGGATTGGTGACGGCGGCGACGATGTCGGCGACCCGGTCGCCGAATCGCTCGGCCAGGACGGCGAGCGCCGCGGCGGCCGGCGGGCCCGGCCGGTCGCCGGCGAGTTCAGCGGGATGGTCCTCGACCGCATCGTGCAGCAGGCCCGCGATCGCCAGCTCGCTGTCGCGCACCTTGTAGTGGCTGATGATCCGAATAGATACGCGCAGTAGATGATTCAGATACGGCTCGCGGCCGTAGCGGTCGTCGCGGTGTAATTCGGCGGCCAATTCCAGCGCCGCAACGAGCCGATCGGTATCCGGTAGATCGGTGATTTCCAACAAGAATCGTTCGCGCAGTCCGGATTCGCCGTAGACCTCGCTGATCGTGTGCAGCGGCATCACGGCCAAAACCCCCGCCCCAGGATTGCTCATCCTGTCAATCTAACGGGGTCGCGTGCTTCGCGCCCGCCCGAAAATCCGTTGCCGCGCTCCTCGGCTCGTGGTGTTTCGCGCGCCCTGTTATCGGGGGCCGTCACCGGTGTCGTGTTCGTATCGAACGGCGCGCTCGATCAGCTCCCGGGTGTTCCAGGTGAGTTCGCCGCTGTCCAACGCGGCCAGAGTCCGATCGACCCAGTCGATTTCGGCTTGTGTCATGCAGATCGTGTAGTCGTTCTCGATGAGGAACACCGGCGGCAAGGTCGCGGGGGCGTCCTGTACGCCGCGTTTGTGCTCTTCGACGATCCGATGCAGTTCGGTGCGCCGCTGTTGAAGCATGCGCGCGACCTCGGCGGGGCTGTGGATCGCCATGAACGACAAGGCCGCGGGGAACAGCGGGTACTCGCGCGCCGGGGTGGTGAGCGCGTTGTGCATGGCGTCGAACAGATCTGCTCGTCCCGCGCTCGTGAGGCGGTAGACCGTGCGAGCCGGGCGACCGCCGACCTGTTCGGTCTGCACGGCCTCGATACGTCCGTCGCGCTCCAGGCGTTGCACGGTCTGCTGAATGCTGTTGCTGCTGCGGATGTTCACCACCGCGCCTTTGCCCCGGTCGGTGATCAACTTCCGCATCCGGTACTGGTGCATCGGTCCTTCGAACAGCAACGCCAGCACCGTCAGGTTCAGGGGGGAGCGCGGGGGCGGGGAGGTCGGCACGGGATGACTTTACCGATTAGTCATATTATGACTAATATGGTGCCGGGAGGAACCATGACTGAAATCCGGTACAGCGAGACGACGTGGCGATGGGCGGCCGGTGTCCTGCTCGTCGGTACGTTGCTCTACATACTTCCGAGTGCGCTGCACGGCAATCCGCCGATCGAGTCCGCGTCCGCGACCCTCGAATATGTGCGAGCGCGGCCGTCCTGGCGGCTCGGGCACCTGGTCAACATCGCCGCGGTGATCCTCTGGGCGTTCGGCTTCGCCGCGCTGGCCGAGGTGGCAGCCGTACCCGCCTGGGCTCGGCAGCTGCTCGGCATCGTATTCACCACGGCCGCAGCGACATTCGCGGTGTATTTCAGCCTGCACGCGTTCGGGCTGCCCACCGCGGCCGAGCAGTACTTTGCGGCAGGCGCGGATCGCGCGGCCATTCTGGAACGAACCGAAACGATCCTGATCGTGCTCGGCAGCATCGCGTTCACCGCGCAGGCGCTGCTCGGTGCGGCCGTCCTGCTGGCGGGTTACGTCTGCACCCGCTCGGTGCGCATGCCGCGCTGGCTCGGTTGGGTGGGCGTCATCGCGGGCCTCGGGTGGCTGGTCGGTGCGCTGCTCGTCGAATTCGCCGTCGTCGTGCCGTTCACGATCCTCACCTGGCTGTGGACTGTGGCGGTCGCGATCGTTGCGTGGCGAGCAGCGCGCCCGGCCGCCGTGGTCAATCGGGTTGCGGGATGAGCGTGTTCTGCCGGGCGGCGGTCCACCAGCGGCCGTTCTCCTTGACCAGCACATAGAGCGCGATCATCGCGGGGTCCGCGTCGATCAGTTCGCCGTCGGAGGTGGTCGCGCGGGCGACCTTATGGGCGATGGCGACATCGGGGCGCAGGAAAGTGATGTCGGTGACCTCGTAGCGGACGTACTGGTCCTGCAGAAAACCGGCCAAGCCCGCGCGATTCGCGGCCAGTAGGTCGGCGCGACCGGTCAGCAACGCGCCCATTGCGTTGACCACCATGGCATTCGCCGCGAAGTCGGCGGTCATCAACTCGGCGTCGTTGGTGTTGTAGGCGGTCTGCACGTTCGTGACGATCTGCTCGATATCAGCGATATCGGCGCTGTGGTCGGTGCTCGTGTCACCGAGGACCGGCGGCTCAAAAGTCTTCGCGTTCATGGGAATCAGCTTCCAACCTGAACGGAGGTTCAGGTCAACCGCGTGTCACCGGGCTCACACGTCAGCGCACGCCGCGGGGACGGAACTGGATGCTGATCCGCGGGCCGGCGGAGCGCCGGGTTTTGGGCACCGCGTGTTCCCAGGTGCGCTGGCAGGAGCCGCCCATCACGAGCAGATCGCCGTGACCCACTTGGAAGCGCAGGCTTTCGCCGCCGCCGCGGGGACGCAGCAGTAGCGCGCGGGGCGCGCCGACGGAGACGATCGCGACCATGGTGTCGTGGGTGGCGCCGCGGCCGAAAGTATCGCCGTGCCAGGCGACGCTGTCCTGGCCGTCGCGGTAGTAGCAGAGCCCGGCCGTGCGGAACGGCTCGCCGAGTTCCCGGTGATAGTGCTCGGTGAGGGCTTGGCGCGCATCGGCCAGCGCCGGATCGGGGAGTGGTTCGTGTTCCTCGTAGAACTTGAGCAGGCGGGGGACGTCGACGACGCGGTCGTACATCGGCCGGCGTTCGGCCTTCCATGGCACGTCGTCGACCAGCCGCTCGAACAGTGCGTCGGCGCCGGACAGCCAGCCGGGCAGCACGTCCACCCAGGCGCCGTGGTCCAAAGTCGTGCGGCGCGCATGCCGCAGCGACCCGAATTCGGTGTCACCGAACCCGTCGAGCAGTGATCCCTGCAACGGTGTCGACATGCTGCCGACAGTACCGTCGATCGAACATATGTGCTAGCGGTTTCTCGCCTCGACTGTTGAACGGGCTGAGAACGTCGCTGTGGCTCAGTCCTTCGTGGGGTCGGCTCCGGCCTGTTTGGATACCGAATCGCCCGGTTCGAGCGAATTCCACAATGCGCGATTCACCCGCACTTTGATGGTGCTGCCGTCGTCCAGCCGCACGACCAGGCGGCGATAGAGATTCGCCCCGTCCAGCAGTCCGCGCGACTTCTCGACCACGGTCCCTTGCCATTCTTGCTGTGCCATTTGTCCGGCTCCTCGTTCGACTGCGCACCTTTGCCGCGCCATCCGCGGGGCGCTCTCAGTGTTGTGCACGGCGCAGGCTCGGGGCATCGTCTCAGCGGCGTATGCCGGGCCATACCAGAGATGTAGGCAGGGGTATCCCCGATGCGGACAGGTCCTACATCGCCTGTGGCGAAGCTGTGGTTGCGCCCATCCGGAAGTGTCGCGGCGTCGAATACGCGATATCAGTCCCCGAATTGTGGTGCGGCCGTAGGTGCTGCGCCGAAATGCTCGTCGATGAAGGAGCCGGGATGTCCGCTGCAGGTCGCAAACTTTCCGTCGTGCCGTTCGCCGTCGCCACGGCACTGACCGGAATGCTGCTGGCCGCGGCGGCGGTCGCCGAAGCCGGAACCGTGGAGCCGGGCAAAGTCTTCAAACCCGCCGTGCGTTTATGCGTCCATCAAATACGCGACGCCGGTTGGGGCACAGACTTATTCGTGCGTTGCGTGCAGAACGAGATCGACCAGCGGATCGAGGACGGCACCGAGAACCGCCGATTCAAGCAGGACGCGGACCGGGCGCGGGCGTGCGTCGACGCGGTCGGCGCCGGGGGTGTCGCCGAAGCGAGCGAGCGAGACGTCGCGGACAAGCTGGTGCAGTGTCTGTTCGACGCCGACGCGGAGAGTGTCGCCGAGTGATGGTGTTGCGCCCCAGTGGATCAGCGCGCGCTGCTCGTCGCGAAATGTTCGACGAGCAACCGGCTCGTCGGTTCCGGTGCCTCCTCGGGAATCCAGTGCGAAACGCCGGGTAGGACCTCGAGCCGGAAAGGGCCGTCCGCGTAGCGCGCGCACAGTTTGTTCCCGGTGTCGAGCACTGCGGTGTCGCCGTCGCTCCAGATCTGCAACACCGGCGCGGTGACATGTCCACGCAGCATCCGGGGTGAGCCGAAAGGCATTCCGCGATACCAGTTCAGCCCGCCGCGGGCGATCGCCCGGTCTCGCACGCGTGCGCTGTCGCGGGCGGCGACCTCTGCGGATTGCCCTGTCCGCCGGAGCAATTGGGGGAACAAGCCGGAACGCAGCAGTAGCTCGGGGAGCAGCGGCAGCTGGAAGAGGTACATGTACCAGGACGCCAGCCCCTGCTTGCTGGTCACCATCGCGCGGGCGAACGCGCCGGGATGCGGTACGGACAGCGCCGACAGCGAGAGCAGGCGATCCTGCATCGTGATCCCGGCCGCCCACGCGGCCACGGCACCCCAGTCGTGACCGACCACGTGCGTGGGGCGCCCGATCTGCTCGATCATCGCCTCGACGTCGGCGGCCAGTTCGTCCATGCGGTACGCCCGGCGGCTGCGGGGTGCCGCGGTCGGGCTGGCGCCACGCAGATCCGGCGCGAAGGTCCGGTAGCCGGCCTTGTTCAGCAATTGCGCCACCGGCGTCCAGCTGCGCGAATCCTGCGGCCAGCCGTGCAGTAGCAGTACTGGTTCGCCGGTGCGCGGACCGGTATCACGCACCGGGAACACCAGACCAGCGCGCTGGAACGTGGTGATCCGGCTGGACTCGTCGGCTGAGATGTCGGTCGCCATTGACCCTCCCGTGGTTCGCGGCTTCCTATGTAGCGTGTCACATCGCCCTATTTAGCGCTACTGTCGGTTACGCATATATCTTCCCGGTGAAACCGGCATATCGGATCGGCCGCGTGGCACCGCTCACAACCGGTCCGTGGCACCGCTCACACCGCCTATACCAGGTGAAAGCCCCGCTGCGGCCGCTGTTACGCTGCTTGCCGTAAGACATCCTTTAACGGACCGTCCCGTGAGGCGGGGAAGGAGGTCGGCATGGCTGTGCCCGAAGATCGGGCCGCCGAGTCCGGCGCTGCCGAGACATCGCAGCGACACACCCCGGAATGGGTGGGGGCAGGACGGGAGCTGTTGTCGGCTTCCGATGTCAGTCGGACCATCGCGCGGATCGCGCACCAGATCATCGAGAAGACCGCGTTGGACGCGGGCGCCACCGACGCCCCGCGCGTGGTGCTGATCGGCATTCCCACCCGCGGCACCTCGCTGGCCGCGCGGCTGACGGACAAGATCGAGGAATTCTCCGGTGTCCGGCCCGCGCTCGGCTCGCTCGACATCACCCTCTACCGCGACGACCTGCGCACCCGGCCACACCGGCCGCTGGAGCGCACCTCGGTGCCCGAGGGCGGGATCGAGGACGCGCTGGTCGTGCTCGTCGACGACGTGCTGTTCTCCGGCCGCACCGTGCGCTCCGCCCTCGACGGGCTGCGCGACCTCGGCCGCCCCCGCGCCGTGCAACTCGCGGTGCTCATCGACCGCGGCCACCGCGAACTCCCGATTCGCGCCGACTACGTCGGCAAGAACGTGCCCACCTCCCGCGCCGAGGACATCTCGGTCCTGCTCACCGAACACGACGGGCGGGACGGGGTTTATCTGCGGCAGGAGGTGGAGTCGTGAGACATCTTTTGACGGTCACTGATCTGGATCGCGCCGGCGCGACGGCCCTGCTCGACGAGGCCGAACGTTTCGAGCAGGCGCTGCTCGGCCGTGAGGTGCACAAGCTGCCGACCTTGCGCGGTCGCACGGTGATGACGGTGTTCTACGAGAACTCCACGCGCACCCGGGTGTCGTTCGAGGTGGCGGGCAAGTGGATGAGCGCCGACGTGATCAATGTGAGCGCCAGTAGTTCGTCGGTGTCCAAGGGTGAGTCGCTGCGGGACACCGCGCTCACCTTGCACGCGGCGGGCGCGGACGCGTTGATCGTCCGGCATCCGGCTTCCGGTGCGGCACACCAGATCGCGCGCTGGATGGATGCCTGGGCGGTGCAGTCCGGCCGCACGTCGGGCCCGGCGATCATCAACGCGGGTGACGGCACGCATCAGCATCCGACGCAGGCGCTGCTGGACGCGCTCACGCTGCGCCAGCGGCTCGGCGATATCGAGGGCAAGCGGGTCGTGATCGTCGGCGACATCCTGCACAGCCGGGTGGCACGCTCGAATGTCTTCCTGCTCAATACCCTTGGTGCGGAGGTGGTGCTGGTCGCGCCGCGCACGCTGCTCCCGGTGGGCGCGGACAGCTGGCCCGCGCGGGTCGCGCACTCGCTCGACGCCGAATTGCCGGGCGCGGACGCGGTGCTCATGCTGCGGGTGCAGGCGGAGCGGATGAACGGCGGGTTCTTCCCGTCGGCCCGCGAGTACTCGATCAACTACGGCTTGTCCGAGCGCCGGATGGCGCTGCTGGACGAGCACGCGGTGGTGCTGCATCCGGGCCCGATGTTGCGCGGCATGGAAATCGCGTCGCCGGTGGCGGATTCGCCGAAGTCCGCGATCCTGCAGCAGGTGACCAACGGAGTGCACATGCGGATGGCCGTCCTGTTCCGGCTGCTGGTCGGTACCCAGGAGGCGATCGCGTGAGGACGGACAGCGAAGGCGTCATGAGTGAATTGCTGATCAGGGGAACGCGGGTCTACGGCGAGGGCGAGCCGGTGGATGTGCTGGTGCGCGACGGCGTGATCGCCGCGATCGGCGCCGGCGTGGCCGCGGGTGCGGACGCCGAGATCATCGACGCCGCGGGTCAGATCCTGCTGCCCGGTTTCGTCGACCTGCACACGCATCTGCGCGAACCCGGCCGCGAGGATACCGAGACGATCGAATCCGGTTCCGCCGCAGCCGCGTTGGGCGGTTACACCGCGGTGTTCGCGATGGCCAACACCAACCCGGTCGCCGACTCGGTGGTGGTCACCGATCACGTGTGGCGGCGCGGGCAGGAGGTCGGCCTGGTCGACGTGTACCCGGTGGGTGCGGTCACGGTCGGGCTCGCGGGCAAGCAGCTCGCCGAAATGGGCACCATGGCAGCGGGTGCCGGCGCGGTGCGGATGTTCTCCGACGACGGCCACTGTGTCTACGATCCGCTGCTGATGCGGCGCGCGCTGGAATACGCGAACACGCTCGGTGTGCTGATCGCCCAGCACGCGGAGGAGCCGCGGCTCACCGTCGGCGCGATCGCGCACGAGGGCCCGACCGCGGCCCGGCTCGGCCTGGCCGGCTGGCCGCGGGCGGCCGAGGAGTCGATCGTGGCGCGCGACGCGCTGCTCGCCCGCGATGCCGGTGCGCGCGTGCACATCTGCCACGCCTCCACCGCGGGCACCGTCGAGCTGGTGAAATGGGCCAAGGCACAAGGTATCTCGATCACCGCCGAGGTCACCCCGCATCATCTGCTGCTGGACGACTCGCGCCTGGAGACCTACGACGCGGTCAACAAGGTCAACCCGCCGCTGCGCGAGGCCTCCGACGCGGCCGCGCTGCGCCAGGCCCTGGCCGACGGCGTGATCGACTGCGTCGCCACCGATCACGCCCCGCACGCCGAACAGGACAAGTGCTGCGAGTTCGCTGCCGCACGCCCCGGCATGCTCGGCCTGGAGACCGCGCTGTCGATCATCGTGCAGACCATGGTGCAGCCCGGCCTGCTGGACTGGCGCGGCGTGGCCCGCGTGATGAGCGAGCAGCCCGCCGCGATCGTCGGGCTCGACGAGCACGGCAGGCCGATCGAGGTCGGCGAGCCCGCGAACCTGACGCTGGTCGACCCGGACGCCACCTGGACGGTGCGCGCGAAGGAACTCGCCAGCATCTCGAACAACACCCCGTTCGAGGACATGACGTTTCCGGCCCGAGTGACGACGACGTTGCTCAGGGGACGAGTAACCGCCCGCGAGGGCAAAGCGGCACCGCAGGGCACAGGAGGTCCGTAAGTGGAAAGAACGCTGTGGGTGATCGGCCTGCTCGCGCTGTTCGCTTTGTGCGTCTGGTTGATGTATCGAGGCTGGCAGAACCGGGCGGCGCGGCAGACGGACCGGATCGGCGAACTGCCCACCGTGCCCGCCGATCTCGGCGCGCAGGTGCTGGAGCCGACCACCGGCCTCTACCTCGGCAGCACCATCGCGCCGAGCTGGCAGGACCGGATCACGGTGGGCGACCTGGGTTTCCGCGCCACCGCGGAGCTGACCCGGTTCGAACGGGGGATTCTGCTCGAGCGTGACGGCGCGACGGTGATCTGGATTCCGCAGGAGTCCGTCACCGCGGTGCGCACCGAGCGCGGGCATGCGGGGAAAGTAATGACACAGGATGGTGTGCTGGTGATTCGCTGGCAGCTGCCCACCGGGACCGAGATCGATACCGGTTTCCGGGGTGACGACAAGTCGGTGTACCCGGCTTGGACGCGGGGCCTGCCGAGCGAACAGACCAGCACGACGACGGGAGACGACGAGGGATGACACAGCAAGCAGCTGCTCTGGTGCTGGAGGACGGCCGGGTGTTCCGCGGCGCGGCCTACGGCGCCGTGGGCGAGACGCTCGGCGAGGCGGTGTTCTGCACCGCGATGACCGGCTACCAGGAGACCCTCACCGACCCCAGCTATCACCGCCAGATCGTGGTCGCCGCGGCGCCGCAGATCGGCAACACCGGCTGGAACGACGAGGACGACGAGTCCGGCAAGATCTGGGTCGCCGGCTATGTGGTGCGTGATCCCGCGCGGCGCGCGTCCAACTGGCGCGCCACCACCACGCTGCCCGAGGCGATGCAGCGTCAGGACATCGTCGGCATCGCCGGGGTCGACACCCGCGCGCTCGTGCGGCACCTGCGCACCCGCGGCTCGATGAAGGCGGGCATCTTCTCCGGACCGGCGCTCGCGGACACCGACGAGCTGCTGGCCCGGGTCACCGGCCAGCCGTCGATGCTCGGTGCCGATCTAGCCGAGGAGGTGAGCACCGACGCGGTGTACACCATCGAGCCGACCGGCGAACGGCGCTTCACCGTGGTCGCGGTCGATCTCGGCATCAAGACCAACACCCCGCGCATGTTCGCCGAGCGCGGCATGCGGGTGCACGTGGTGCCGTCGAACGCGCCGCTCGAGCAGATCCTGGACCTGAACCCGGACGGGGTGTTCCTGTCCAACGGTCCCGGCGACCCGGCCACCCAGGACGGCGCGGTCGCGCTGACCAAGGGCGTGCTGGAGCGCGGGCTGCCGCTGTTCGGCATCTGCTTCGGCAACCAGATCCTGGGCCGCGCACTGGGCCGCGACACCTACAAGATGAAGTTCGGCCACCGCGGCATCAACATCCCGGTCGTCGAGTACGAGACCGGGCGCATCTCGATCACCGCGCAGAACCACGGGTTCGCGCTGGAGGGCGAGCAGGGCGAACAGTTCGACACCCCGTTCGGCAAGGCCGAGGTGAGCCACGTGTGCGCCAACGACGGCACCGTCGAGGGCGTCCGGCTGGTCGACGGCCGCGCGTTCTCGGTGCAGTACCACCCGGAGGCCGCCGCGGGCCCGCACGACGCCGCGTACCTCTTCGACCGGTTCGCCGGTCTCATGGCAGGCGGCCCGGCCGCGCAGCGGAAGGGAATCTGATGCCACGTCGTACCGACCTCGAACACATCCTGGTCATCGGCTCCGGCCCGATCGTGATCGGCCAGGCCTGCGAATTCGACTACTCCGGCACGCAGGCCTGCCGGGTGCTGCGGGCCGAGGGCCTGCGCGTCTCGCTGGTGAACTCCAACCCGGCGACCATCATGACCGACCCCGAGTTCGCCGACTCCACCTACGTGGAGCCGATCACCGCGGAGTTCGTCGAGAAGGTCATCGCCAAGGAGCGCCCGGACGCCATCCTGGCCACCCTGGGCGGGCAGACCGCGCTGAACACCGCGGTCGCGCTGCACGAGAACGGGGTGCTGGAGAAGTACAACGTCGAGCTGATCGGCGCCGACTTCGAGGCCATCCAGCGCGGCGAGGACCGGCAGAAGTTCAAGGACATCGTGGCGAAGGTCGGCGGCGAAAGTGCCCGCTCGCGCGTCTGTTTCACGATGGACGAGGTGCGCGAGACGGTCGGCGAGCTCGGCTTCCCGGTGGTCGTGCGGCCCTCGTTCACCATGGGCGGGCTCGGCTCGGGCATGGCCTACAACCACGACGATCTCGACCGGATCGCCGGCGGCGGCCTGGCCGCCTCGCCGACCGCGAACGTGCTCATCGAGGAATCCATCCTGGGCTGGAAGGAATACGAGCTCGAGCTGATGCGCGACGGCCGCGACAACGTCGTGGTGGTCTGCTCGATCGAGAACGTGGACCCGATGGGCGTGCACACCGGCGACTCGATGACCGTCGCCCCGGCCATGACGCTCACCGACCGCGAGTACCAGAAGCTGCGTGACCTGGGCATCGCGATCCTGCGCGAGGTCGGCGTGGACACCGGCGGCTGCAACATCCAGTTCGCGGTGAACCCCGCCGACGGCCGCCTGATCGTCATCGAGATGAACCCGCGCGTCTCGCGTTCGTCCGCATTGGCTTCCAAGGCAACGGGTTTCCCGATCGCCAAGATCGCCGCGAAGCTGGCCATCGGCTACACCCTGGACGAGATCGTCAACGACATCACCAAGGAGACGCCGGCCTGCTTCGAGCCGACGCTGGACTACGTGGTGGTCAAGGCGCCGCGGTTCGCGTTCGAGAAGTTCCCCGGCGCCGACCCGACGCTGACCACCACGATGAAGTCGGTCGGCGAGGCGATGTCGCTGGGCCGCAACTTCACCGAGGCGCTCGGCAAGGTGCTGCGTTCGCTGGAGACCAAGGCCGCGGGCTTCTGGACCCAGGCCGACGGCAAGTGGACCGACGTGGAAGCGATCCTGGAAGACCTGCGCACCCCGACCGAGGGTCGCATCTATCAGGTAGAGCGCGCGCTGCGCCTGGGCGCGAGCATCGAAACCGTCGCCGCCGCATCGGGTATCGACCCCTGGTTCGTCGCCGAGGTCGCCGGACTGGTCGAGCTGCGCACCGAGATCATCGACGCGCCCGTGCTGGACGAGCCGCTGCTGCGGCGGGCCAAGCACTACGGCCTGTCCGACGGTCAGCTGGCCGCACTGCGCCCGGAACTGGCCGGGGAGACCGGAGTTCGCGCGCTGCGGCACCGGCTCGGGGTGCGTCCCGTGTTCAAGACGGTCGACACCTGCGCCGCCGAATTCGAGGCCAAGACCCCGTACCACTACTCGGCCTACGAGCTCGATCCCGCCGCCGAGTCCGAGGTCGCGCCGCAGCGCGAGCGGGACAAGGTGATCATTCTCGGTTCCGGCCCGAACCGGATCGGCCAGGGCATCGAGTTCGACTACTCGTGTGTCCATGCGGCGCAGACCCTTTCGCAGGCCGGCTACGAGACCGTGATGGTCAACTGCAACCCGGAAACCGTCTCCACCGACTACGACACCGCCGACCGGCTCTACTTCGAGCCGCTCACCTTCGAGGACGTGCTCGAGGTCTACCACGCCGAAAGCGAGTCCGGCCGGGTCACCGGTGTGATCGTGCAGCTCGGCGGGCAGACCCCGCTGGGCCTCGCGCAGCGGCTCACCGAGGCGGGCGTGCCGGTGGTCGGCACCAGTGCCGCCGCCATCGACCTGGCCGAGGACCGTGGCGAATTCGGCGATGTGCTCGTCGCGGCGGGACTGCCCGCGCCCAAGTACGGCACCGCGACCACCTTCGCGCAGGCCAAGAAGATCGCCGCGAGCATCGGCTACCCGGTGCTGGTCCGGCCGTCCTACGTGCTCGGCGGGCGCGGCATGGAGATCGTCTACGACGAGCAGTCCCTGGAGGGCTACATCTCCCGGGCCACCGAGCTCAGCCCCGAACATCCGGTGCTGGTGGACCGTTTCCTGGAGGACGCGATCGAGATCGACGTCGACGCGCTGTGCGACGGCGAGGAGGTCTACCTCGGCGGCGTGATGGAACACATCGAGGAGGCCGGTATCCACTCCGGTGACTCCGCGTGCGCGCTGCCGCCGATCACCCTGGGCCGCAGCGATATCGAGGCGGTGCGCCGCTCGACCGTCGCGCTGGCCAAGGGCATCGGGGTCAAGGGCCTGCTCAACGTGCAGTACGCGCTCAAGGACGACGTGCTCTACGTGCTCGAGGCGAATCCGCGGGCCAGCCGGACGGTTCCGTTCGTGTCCAAGGCCACCGCGGTGCCGCTGGCCAAGGCGGCCGCGCGGATCATGCTCGGCGCCACCATCGCTCAGCTGCGCAAGGAAGGGATGCTGCCGGGTGAAGGCGACGGCGGGCACGTCCCGCTGGACGCGCCGGTGGCCGTGAAGGAGGCCGTGCTGCCGTTCCACCGGTTCCGCAAGGCCGATGGCACCGGCGTGGATTCGCTGCTCTCGCCGGAGATGAAGTCCACCGGCGAGGTGATGGGCATCGACGCCGATTTCGGCACCGCCTTCGCCAAGAGCCAGACCGCCGCCTACGGTTCGCTGCCCACCGAGGGCACCGTGTTCGTCTCGATCGCCAACCGGGACAAGCGCGCCATGGTGTTCCCGGTGAAACGCCTGCACGACCTGGGATTCCGCATCCTGGCCACCGAGGGCACCGCGGAGATGCTGCGCCGCAACGGCATTCCGTGCGAGCGGGTGCGCAAGCACTCCGAACCCGAGACGGCGACCGGCGAGTCGGGCGCGCCGCAGCCCACGATCGTCGAGCAGATCCGCGACGGCGAGATCGACATGGTGTTCAACACCCCCTACGGCAATTCCGGTCCGCGCGTCGACGGCTACGAGATCCGTAGTGCCGCGGTGGGTGTGAACATCCCGTGCATCACCACCGTGCAGGGTGCGGCGGCCGCGGTGCAGGGCATCGAGGCCAGCATCAACGGCGGGATCGGGGTGCGGTCGCTGCAGGAACTGCACTCGGTGCTGCGTGGCTGATCGCGACGGTGGACGAGCCGCAGGACACGGAAGGAGGCGGCGCGATGAAGACCTTCGGTGACCGATTGCAGCACGCCATGGCGCATTTCGGGCCGGTGTGCGTCGGCATCGATCCGCATCCGGGACTCTTGGCGTCCTGGGGGCTGAGCGTCGACGCGGACGGACTGGAGCAGTTCGCGGAGATCTGCGTCGAGGCCTTCGACGGCCGGGTCGCGATGGTCAAGCCGCAGGTGGCGTTCTTCGAAACCTACGGTTCGGCCGGAATCGCGGTGCTGGAGCGCACCATCGAGGTGTTGCGGGCCTCCGGCACGCTGGTGCTCGCCGACGCCAAGCGCGGCGACATCGGCTCGACCATGGACGCGTACGCGCAGGCCTGGCTGGGTGCGGGCCCGTTGGGCTCGGACGCGGTGACGGTGTCGCCATACCTCGGATTCGGTTCGCTGGCACCGGCTCTGGACCTCGCCGCGGCCGCGCACCGCGGGGTGTTCGTGCTGGCCGCCACCTCGAATCCCGAAGGGGCACAGGTGCAACGGGTCGACACGGGGGAGGGCCGCACCGTCGCGCAGCTGATGGTCGACGAGGCCGCCGCGCGCAACGCGGGTGCGGGCTTCGGCTCGATCGGCGTCGTGATCGGCGCGACGCTGACCGATGCCCCGGACCTGTCGGCGCTCAACGGACCGATCCTGATGCCGGGCGTCGGCGCCCAGGGCGGCGGCCCGGAAACCATCCGTGCGCTGGTCCCGGAGCCGATGTTCCGGGCGGCCGTGCCCGCGGTGTCGCGTGAGGTGCTGCGCGACGGACCGAACGTGCCCGCGCTACGGGCCGGACTGGCCCGATTCCAGGAAGCGTTCGCGTTTCTCCAGAAATAAATGAAACGAACTCCGAGACCGGCGCACCAGCGCCGGTCTCGGTGCGTTTGCGGCCGTGCTGCGCTGCTCGGGTGCGGTCATGTGCACGCGTGCATGTGGCCCGTAGCGGGGCCTGTACGCCCCGCCAGGCCGATTTTCCCCAGGATCGGTCTATCCGGCCCGATCAAGCCTTCAACCGCGCAGAATGGCGTCAGCGCGCGGTGCGCGGCTTGGTCCGGCGCACTGCCGCGGCGGCGCCCAACCGGTCATTTGACTGGACTGTGGCGCGCGACACGCTGAAAGACAGCACGACACGCGGAAAATTCCGAGAAAGTTCCTGGTCGGACTCGTCCAGGTTTGCCAGCGTCGCCCGCCGCGTCACCGCAACCTGCTGGCTAACGTGTGTCGGATGTGAAAACTCCCTGCTGAAGGGGCATTTCGCGATTTCGGCGGTACGATCTGCGCAGCGACAGAGGGCCCTTGCGATTCGCATCGCTCTCGCGTCTACGGCATCCGGAATCATGCGCTGACCTGGGGGGTGGGTTCGCAATCTGCGGATGCCGTGGGTACGGTCGCTGAGACTGCCGGGTTACCGGCAGGAGTTGATGCAATGAACGATGAGACGGAGGAACCGTGGCCCTTCCCCAGCTGACTGACGAGCAGCGCGCCGCTGCTTTGGAGAAGGCGGCTGCCGCTCGCCGCGCTCGGGCGGAGCTCAAGGAGCGCCTGAAGCGAGGCGGCACCAACCTGAAGCAGGTCCTCACCGATGCCGAGTCCGATGAGATTCTCGGCAAGATGAAGGTGTCGGCGCTGCTCGAGGCCCTGCCGAAGGTGGGCAAGGTCAAGGCGGCGGAAATCATGAGTGAACTGGAGATCGCCCCCACCCGGCGTCTGCGCGGACTGGGCGATCGGCAGCGCAAGGCGCTGCTGGCCCGGTTCGACTTCGACGCCTGATAACGAGGGTGGTCGAACACACGCGGAAGGGTCGGCTGGTTGTACTGGTCGGCCCCTCGGCCGTTGGCAAGTCCACCGTGGTCCGCTGCGTCCGCGAGCGACTGCCGCACCTGATCTTCAGTGTGTCGGCAACGACCCGGGCTCCGCGGCCCGGGGAGGTCGACGGTCTCGACTATCGGTTCGTGTCCCGGGAAGAGTTCGACGCCATGATCGAGGCGGGCGAACTGCTCGAGTGGGCGGATATTCACGGTGGCTTGCAGCGTTCGGGCACCCCGGCAGCGCCGGTACGGGCCGCTCTAGCGGACGGCCTCCCGGTGTTGGTCGAAGTGGACCTCGAGGGCGCGCGGTCGGTACGCAAAGCGATACCGGAGGCGACCCTGGCGTTTCTCGCGCCGCCGAGCTGGGACGAGCTGGTCTCCCGGCTCACCTCGCGCGGGACCGAATCGCCCGAGGTGATCGCCCGCAGGTTGGAAACCGCCAGGACCGAACTGGCGGCCTGTGACGAGTTCGACATCGTCATAGTGAACGACGAGGTGACCAGCGCCTGTGAGCAGTTGGTATCGTTGTTCGTTAGCACAAATTCGAGTTCGTGACCCCGGCCGGCTGCGGCCGGTCCGGCACGCTCGGGTTCACCAGCCCGGCCGGGCCTCGCCCGGCCACCACCTCCAACGCGCAGGAGCCCTCCTAGTGAGCAGTACGGACCTCAAGACCGTTCCCGCATACGACACCCCGATCGGCCTGACCAACCCCCCGATCGATGAGCTGCTGGAGCGCACTTCGTCCAAGTACGCCCTGGTCATCTACGCGGCCAAGCGGGCCCGCCAGATCAACGACTACTACAACCAGCTCGGCGACGGGATCCTCGAATACGTCGGCCCGCTGGTCGAGCCCGGCCTGCAGGAGAAGCCGCTCTCGGTTGCCATGCGCGAGATCCACTCCGACCTGCTCGAGCACTCCGAAGGCGAGTAGGCCCGAGTGTGCGCGTCGTCCGATGGACGCCGCGGTACCGAATTCCCCGCGGCGCGGGGATGAACCAGCAGCCGGAGGCACAGTGAGCACCACACGGATCGTCGTCGGCGTCGGCGGCGGCATCGCCGCCTACAAAGCCTGCTCGCTGGTCCGGCGGTTCACCGAGACCGGGCACCGGGTTCGGGTGATCCCCACCGAGTCGGCGTTGCAGTTCGTCGGCAAGGCGACCTTCGAGGCGTTGTCCGGGAGCCCGGTGCACACCGATGTGTTCACCGACGTGCCCGAGGTGCCGCATGTCCGGCTGGGCCAGGAGGCGGACCTCGTGGTCATCGCCCCGGCGACCGCCGACCTGATGGCACGCGCGGCCCAGGGCCGCGCCGACGACCTGCTCACCGCGACCCTGCTGACGGCCCGATGTCCGATCGTGTTCGCGCCCGCGATGCACACCGAGATGTGGGAGCATCCGGCGACCGTCGCCAACGTCGCGACGCTGCGCGCCCACGGTGCGATCGTGATGGAGCCCGCGTCGGGCCGGCTCACCGGCACCGACACCGGACCGGGACGGCTGCCCGAGCCCGAGGAGATCTTCGGACTGGCCACCCTGCTGCTGGAGCGCGCCGACGCCATCCCGCGTGACCTCGAGGGCCGCCGCGTGGTGATCACCGCGGGCGGCACCAGGGAACCGCTGGATCCGGTGCGCTTCCTCGGCAACCGCAGCTCGGGCAAGCAGGGCTACGCCCTCGCCCGGGTCGCGGCACAGCGCGGCGCGCACGTCACGCTGATCGCGGGCAACACGATCGAGATGGCCGCACCCGCGGCCGTCGACCTGGTGCACATCACCACCGCCGAGCAGTTGAAGACCGCGGTGGACAAGCACGCGGTCGGCGCCGACGCGGTGATCATGGCGGCGGCGGTGGCCGATTTCCGGCCCACCGACGTGGCCGCGGCCAAGATCAAGAAGGGCGCGGGCGAACCCGACGTCATCGCGTTGACCAAGACCACCGATATCCTCGCCGGCCTGGTGCAGGCCCGGCGGGACGGGCAGCTGCCCGGCACCGCGATCGTCGGATTCGCCGCCGAGACCGGTGACGAGCACGGCGACGTGCTCACCTACGCGCGGGCCAAGCTGGCCCGCAAGGGGTGCGATTTGCTGGTGGTCAACGCGGTCGGCGAAGGCAAGGCGTTCGAGGTCGACACCAACAACGGCTGGCTGCTCGGTGCGGACGGTACCGAACAGTCGCTCGACCACGGGTCGAAAGCGCTGCTCGCCAGCCGGGTGCTCGACGCGCTCGGGCCGCTGTTGCGCTGAAACTCATTGCGCGACTGGGATAATGCCCCAGGAACTATCATCAACCGAGTGACGTCAGGGTGAACAATCGAACCCGCTGGGGGAGAGCCAGCTCTCGCCGAGTCCAGCGCGTCAGTGGTTTGCCATAGTCTGGAACGAAGGGTTTGCGCGGCGACGGCATCGCGTTACTGTCGCAAATCGTACGAATGACCCGTGAGGGAGAGGGAAGAACTGTGCGCACGTCCGGCAGCCGGCTATTCACCAGTGAGTCCGTGACCGAAGGTCACCCGGACAAGATCTGTGACGCTATCAGCGATTCCATCCTCGACGCGTTGATCGGGGCGGACCCGCGCAGTCGGGTCGCGGTGGAAACCCTCGTGACGACCGGCCAGGTCCACGTCGCGGGTGAGGTCACCACCTCCGCCTACGCCGACATTCCCCGCATCGTCCGGGAAAAGGTGCTCGAAATCGGATACGACTCCTCCGCAAAGGGATTCGACGGCAATTCCTGCGGTGTCAATATCGCGATCGGCGCGCAATCGCCGGATATCGCGCAGGGCGTGGACACTTCGCACGAGGCGCGGGTCGGCGGCTCCGACGACGAGATCGAGAAGCAGGGCGCGGGCGACCAGGGCCTGATGTTCGGCTACGCGACCAGCGACACCCCCGAACTCATGCCGCTGCCCATCGCGCTCGCGCATCGCCTGTCGCGCAAGCTGACCGAGGTGCGCAAGTCCGGCGTGCTGCCCTATCTGCGGCCCGACGGCAAGACCCAGGTCACCATCGAATACGACGGCGATCGTCCGGTCCGGCTGGACACCGTGGTCATCTCCACCCAGCACGCCGCCGATATCGACCTGGACAACCTGCTCGCCCCCGACATCCGGGAAAAGGTCGTCGACGCCGTGCTGGCGGACCTCGAACTACCCAGCCTGGACACCTCCGACATCCGCCTGCTGGTCAACCCGACCGGCAAGTTCGTGCTCGGCGGCCCGATGGGCGACGCGGGCCTGACCGGCCGCAAGATCATCGTCGACACCTACGGCGGCATGGCCCGCCACGGCGGCGGCGCCTTCTCCGGCAAGGACCCGTCGAAGGTGGACCGTTCCGCCGCGTACGCCATGCGCTGGGTCGCCAAGAACGTCGTCGCGGCCGGCCTGTCCGAGCGCGTCGAGGTCCAGGTGGCCTACGCCATCGGCAAGTCCGCGCCCGTCGGCCTGTTCGTGGAAACCTTCGGCACCGAAAAGGTCGACCCGGAACGCATCGCCACCGCGATCAAAGAGGTCTTCGACCTGCGCCCCGGCGCCATCATCCGCGACCTCGACCTGCTGCGCCCCATCTACGCACCGACCGCCGCGTACGGCCACTTCGGCCGCACCGACGTCGACCTGCCCTGGGAGCACACCGACCGCGCCGACAAACTGCGCGCAGCCGTCGGCCTGTAGATGACGACGTCGGTCCGGGCGCCGTCCCGCCTCCCGCGGTTGGACTTCGCGCGGACCGACCCTCCCGTTCGTCGAGCGGGCTCGCTGGTGCCGTCGGCGCGAGTGAGCCCGCTGTTCGTCGCACCCGCTGCCCGTTCGCGCACGGGTTCTGTGTTTTCGCACCCGCTGTGGCGTGGTGGAGTGGGTGCGGGAACGCAGAATGGGTGCGGGAATCGCGGTGTGCGTCGGGGGGCTGACGCGCTGTTGGGGCGTGGCGTTCAGCGCCCGGCGGCGGGTTTTCGGTGGTCCTCGAGTCGTCACGTGATGTCAAGGGGGGCTATCCCTGGTTGGGTGTTTCGAGCGCACTCTGGCCGTTCACTTCGGCCGGATCCGTGGGGAAATTCTTGTTACCGGCCGAGCGGTGGTGACTCGCCGACGGGTTGCGTAGCGGTCGTCATCGAGGCAGGTCAGCCCGGCTTGGACGAAGGTTGCCAGCGCGTTGCGAAGGGCTACGTGCCGCCGTGGCACCGGGCGGATGCGTCGCGGATTCGCTGCGAGGTGCCTGCCGTGGTGTCGGATCGGCGTTGCGCTGGCCGGGGGCTGCGAAGGAAGGTCGGGCAGCCGGCTCAGAAGTCGCTGTCGAGCAGGGTGCGCGCTCACCTGTCGGTGGAGCGGATGTTTTGCGTGCCACGGTCGGCGGCTGAGCCGGCCAGGGCTGCGTGAGCGAGCCGGCGGCGGATACCCCTGCCTCGCAAGGGGTTCTGCCGGGGGGGCCTGCGAGCATGGAGTACCCGATCGCTCGGGTGCTTCCGCTGTTGTCTCCCGCGCACCTCGACCGTGACTTCGACTACCTGGTCCCGCCCGAACTGGACGAAATCGCGCAACCGGGTGTGCGCGTGCGCGTCCGCTTCGCCGGACGACTGGTCGACGGCTACCTCCTGGAGCGCCGCGCGCGCAGCGACCACAGCGGCAAACTGGTGAAACTCGAACGCGTCGTCTCCGCCGAACGCGTCCTGACTCCGGAAATCCGCCAACTGACCACCGCCGTAGCCGCCCGCTACGCCGGCACCCGAGCCGACGTCCTCCGCCTCGCCATCCCACCCCGCCACGCCCGCACCGAAACCGGCGGCAAAAAGAAGTCCGCGACCGCACAAGAACTTTCCGTGCAAGACGACGGTGACGAGACCACCGACGATCCCAACCGCGAGGAAAACGGCGGGACCGCGCGCACATCCCCTCCGGCACCCCCGCAGCGCGTCCCGGTCGCCGCAGTGCCACCCGCCGCGGCCGCATCACTTGCTGACCTGGGAGCCGGTGGATCTCAGAAGCAGTCCGATACCGCACAAGAACTTTCCGCAGAAGCCGCCTCCACGGACGACTCCACTCACCACCTCGGCACAGGCGACGAGCAAGACGGTGCTGCGACTTCTCCGCAGCGGATCTCTACCGCGTCGTCTCCCGGATCCGCGCGGGGCGTTTCCACTGCCGCACGGCCACATTCCGCGTTCGGCTCATCGGCTGGCCCGGAACCCGATCCGCGACAGACGGATTCGGCGCCATCGGCCGATGCTGAGTCCACCCCGTCTCCTCGTCTACCGCAGCGGGCATCCGCTGCGGCGCAACCGCGCCTCGAGCCCAAGTCGTCGACGGACCCGGCTATGCCGTCAGGCGTAGTGCCGGACCAGGTTCCGCCGCCCGTGTTCTCTCATGCCGACGCAAAGACGCTCGGTGGTCCCGGTGTTGCTGCGGAGAGCGGCACGGCAGGTTCTATCGCCCCCACCGATTCGCAAGCTCCACAGCAGGTTTCGTTCGCGACCTCGGAAGGTGCTGCGGCTGGCTCAGCTGACGAAGGTGGGACCGAAGAGGCATCCGATAATACGGAAGGCATCCAACCGGATTGGGTTGTGCCGCCGTATCGACCCGCGGCCGATACCGCCGAGCCGACTCCCGCGATCGACTCCGCGGCTGATCCCGCTTCGTCAGAGATGGGAGCCGCTGGCGAGGCGACGCAACAGGTTTCGCCCGCGGCACGGCACGGTGCAGCACCGCAGCGGGTTTCGCCGCGCACGTTCTCGCATGCAGACGCAGGGTCGCCCGGTGTGCCGGAGCATGCTGCCGAGCAGTCGGATTCGACTGACGGGTTGCGGACGGATGCGGATTCTTCGCCTCGATCACCGGGCGAGGATGGGCAGGCGGAGTCCGATGCCAGGGCGTTGACCGACGGCCCTTCCGCTTCGAGCGGAGACGGCGTCGGCGTTGTGGCGCAAGAGGATTCGACCGCCAACGGGTCCGAGGAAACGCCGCACGTGCAGGTTCCGGAGGCTTGGTATCGGTATGTGCACGGTCCGGCGTTCGTGACGGCGCTGGCGCAGGGGAAAGGTCCGCGGGCGGCGTGGCAGGCGTTGCCGGGGGAGGATTGGCCGCGTCGGCTCGCGGAGTTGGCGGCGACGGTGGCGGGTGCGGGACGTAGCGCGATTCTGATGGTGCCGGATCAGCGGGACCTGGACCGGGTGCTGGCGGAATGTGAGCGGCTGCTGGGGGATTCGGCGGTCGGGTTGTCGGCGGGGTTGGGTCCGGCCGCGCGGTATCGGCGCTGGCTTTCGGTGTTGCGCGGGACGGCGCGGGTGGTGGTCGGTACGCGCAGCGCGGTTTTCGCGCCCGCCGGCAATTTGGGGCTCATCGCGATCTGGGACGACGGGGACGACACCTACGCCGAGCCGCGCGCACCGTATCCGCATGCGCGCGAGGTGGCCATGCTGCGCTCGCACGAGACCGGCGCCGCGTTCGTCGCAGCGGGTTTCGCGCGGACGGCGGAGATCCAGGCGGTTGTGGAAACCGGATGGGCGCACGACCTGGTGGCCGACCGGGCGGTCGTGCGCAAAGCGTCCCCGCGCATCAGTGTGCCCGGCGATTCCGATGCCGCGCTGGAGCGGGATCCGGTCGCCCGGGCGGTCCGTATTCCCGCGGTCGCTTTCGCCGCCGCCCGATCCGCGCTGAAGGAGGGCGCTGGCGTGCTGGTGCAGGTGCCGCGCCGCGGCTATGTCCCGGCGCTGGCCTGTGCGAAATGCCGGACCCCGGCGCGCTGCCGCCATTGCAACGGGCCGCTCGCGTTGCCGGACGGCCGTGCGGGGCAACGACATTCACCTGAACCCGCGCACAGCCCGAGCTGTCGCTGGTGCGGTATCACGGAGGCGGCGTTCCGCTGCCAGGCCTGTGGTTCGCGGGCGTTGCGCGCGGTCGTGATCGGCGCGATCCGGACAGCGGAGGAACTCGGCCGGGCCTTTCCCGGTGTTCCGATCCGTGGTTCGAGCGGCGGCGCGATGCTCGACACCGTGGAGCCCGGCCCGCAGGTGGTGGTCGCCACGGTCGGCGCGGAACCGGTGCTGCCCGGTGGTTACGGGGTGGCGCTGCTGCTGGACAGCTGGGCCCTGCTCGGCCGTGCCGATCTGCGTGCGGCCGAGGACGCGTTGCGCCGCTGGATGGCGGCGGCGACGCTGGTGCGTGCGCACGGGCAGGTGTTCGTCGTCGCGGAGCCCTCGATTCCCACGGTGCAGACGCTGCTGCGCTGGGATCCCGTCGGCCATGCCCGGGCCGAGCTGGCGAGCCGCGCCGAGGTCGGTTTCCCGCCCGCGGTGCGGATGGCGGCGATCGACGGCACCTCCGATTCGATCGCCGAATTGCTCTCCACTGCAACCCTTCCCGACGATGTCGTCGTGCTGGGCCCGGTCCCGCTGCCACCCGCGGCCCGCAAACCGTTCTCCTCCGGCGATTCCCCGGCTGAGGTCGAACGGATCCTGTTGCGGGTGGACCGCAGGTCCGGCGCGGCGCTCGCCCGTTCCCTCACCGCCGCCCAGGCGGTCCGCAGTACGCACCGTTCCGATGCGCCCCTGCGCGTCCAGATCGATCCGGTCGAGATCGGCTGAGCGCTGCCGCACCGAAGAACCGGAACCGGGCGGCGGGCATACATCGACGCCTCCGCCCAGATCGCCCGCGACCCGTACGCGACGAATCCGCTGCGAACGTCGGCACGTTCATCCACGCCTGCGCACCGCTTCGGACGCCCACGTCCGTCGATGCACGCCCCGCGAAACCGGCTCGTCCACCCCTCGGCGCGTTGGTCCCGCGCGCGGATCGCCCGTGCTTAACTCTCCACGTGCCGACGACTCCGCTCCGCCGCATCCTCGCGACCGTGTGCCTTGCGTTCGCCACCCTGACCTTGCCCGTCGCCTGCGGGAAGTCCGATTCCGCTCCGGCCCGGACTACCCTCGATCTCGCGGTGAGCGCGGGCCAGACGCTGGGCGTGCAGCCCACTCGTGTCTCGCTCACCTGTGAGCCGGCCGGTGGCGATCACTCGAATCCCGACGGGGCGTGCGCCGCGCTGATCGGTGCGGGCGGCGATTTCGACAAGCTTGCCGGCGATCCAGGCACGATGTGCGCGCAGGTCTACGATCCGGTCACCGCGACGGCGACCGGGACCTGGCAGGGCAAAGCGGTGAAGTGGGAGAAGCAGTTCAGCAACAGTTGCGAACTGCGCGCCAAGACCACCCCCGTGTTCTAGTCCGCGGGGGAGCGCAGCGTCTCGATCTCGCGCTCGACGGCGGCCAGCAACTCGACGGGGCAGCCCCAATAGTCGTAGATACCACCACGTTCCCGGTTGCTCCCGCACACCACGAACACCCCGGTGCCCAGCGCTCGTTTGAGGTGACCCGCGAGCCAGCCCACGAACCCGCTGTTGTCCATGCCGGTGGGGAAGTGGAACGAGAACAGGCCGAACTTTTCCACGTCGGGCCCCTCGGCCGCCGCGAACGGGACGAGCGCGCTCCAGCTCTCCGCGTCGCGGACCACGGCCAGCGTGCGGTCGGAAAGTTGCGGCGGTTCGGCCAGCGGGCTCTCCCGGAAACACCACACGCCCGGCTGCACCTCGAGCTCCGCGGACGCGAGTACCCGCCGAAGACGTTGGGCGGTTTGATCTTCGGTTTCGATGCTGATGTCCACCACGGAGCAACGGTAACAACCCTGCCCTCGAATAATTGTTTAACTGGCCGATCAGTTAATGATATGATCGCCGCATGGCACGCACCGTAGATCCCGATCGAGTCGCCGAGCGACGGCGTGCCATCACGGCCGCGGCCGCCGAACTTTTCGGCTCGCACGGCTACGAGAACACCACCGCCACACAGATCGCGCGGATCGCCGGGATGAGTTCCGGCAGCGTCTTCTATTACTTCAAGGACAAGGCCGCCGTCTTTCGCTCGATCTTCGAGGCGTCGATTCCCGAACACGCGGAAGTCATTGCGCGCCACATCGATCGGACCGACTGCCTGGCGGCGGTACTCGACATCGTGGACGCCCTGGCCGCCGAGGCGCTCGACCCGGTGGCGCCCGGCCTGATGGTCGAGTTGCTGCGGCGCCTCGATCAGGACGAGGAGCTGACCCGGGTGGTGCTGGAGGACGCGCGGCTCAGCGCCGAAGCGCTCACCACGCTGCTGGAGCGCGGCGTGCGCGCGGGGCAGCTGGACTCCGGTTTCCCGCCCGCGGAAACCGCCCGCTGGATCCTCGCGGTCGTCGACGCGGCTTTCCTCAACGCCGATCCCGCGCACCCGCACGATCCGCGCCCGCTGGTGCGTGCGACCGTGTCGCGGCTGCTGCGACCGACCGAAACGGAGCACCCATGACCACTACCTCCGCGCCCACTGTCCTGCGCTTTTCCGTGTTGTGGGCCTGGGCGTTCTCGATCGGCGGGTTGTTGCTCGGTGTCGGGCTCGGGTTCGTCGTCCGCCCGATGGGGCACTGGATTATCGATACCTTTGATTCGATGCCCGGCCCGCTGCGCATCGCGATGACCGTGCCGCCGGTGTGGCTGGTACCGGTCACCTCTGTCGTCGGCGTGGTCGCCGGGATCGTGCTGTTCGAGGTGGCCCGGCACGAGGCGCTCACCCTGACCGTCGCCGACGATCACGTCGAGCTGTCGCAGAACGGCCGGGCACGGCATGTGCCGCGCAAGAGCGTCGCCGCCGTGTTCCGTGAAGGCACGGACCTGGTGCTCACCGACCGGTCGCAACGCCCGCTGGCCCGCTTCGGCGCAAAAGACCTGTCCCGCAACGATATCGAGCAGGCATTCCGGGACCACGGTTATCCCTGGCTCGACCAGGACGATCCGTTCGGTGCCGACTTCCTGCGCTGGGTCGACGGCCGCCCGGAGGCCGGACCCGCCGTCGACGCCGTGCTGCGCGCGCGGCGGCGGGCGCTGGCCGACGAAAAGCCGCTCGCGGTCGAAGAACTCGACGAGGAACTGCTCGCCCTCGGCGTCGACGTCCGAGACCGCCAGGGCGAGCAGCACATTCGCTTCTTCGATCAGGTGTGAAGCCGCGGCTCAGGCGAACGCCGCGCGATTGCGTTGTGCCCACTGCGCGTAGCTAGTCGGCTTGCGGCCGAGCACGCGCTGCACATCGGCGCTGAGTTCGAGTTCCGCGGCGGTCGGCGTGCCGAGGATCGCCAGCGTGTGCTCGACCACCGCTTCCGGCATGAACCGTGCCATACCGGTAAACGCCTGCGCCCGAGTCAATTCCACGAATCGCACGGGTTCGTCGAGCGCCGCCCCGATGGCCGCCGCCTGTTCCTGCGGCGTGCTCAGAGCGGGGCCGGTCAGCGTGTAGGTCTGTCCGGCGTGCCCGTCTTCGCGGAGTGCGGCGGCCGCCACCGCGGCGATATCGGCCGGGTCGATCGACGGCAGGCCGATGGTGCCGAAGGGTGCGGCGACCGTGCGGTCCGCGCGCACGGATTCGGCCCACGCGAAGGTGTTGGTGTAGAAGCCCGCGGGGCGCAGGATGGTCCACTCCAGCTCGGACTGTCGAATGGCGTCTTCGAACGCGACCAACCGGGCATAGCCCGCGGCGCCCGGCCGGGTCGCCACACCCTGTGACGACACGAACACCACCCGCCGGACCCCGCCCGCCGCGGCGACCGCGAGCACACGCTCCGGCGCCGGACCGTCGACCAGTTGCTCACCGGTGATGAGCAGGAACAGCGCGTCGGCGCCCGCGACCGCGGGGGCGAGGCTGCCGGGATCGGCGAGGTCGGCCCGTATCGCCCGCACGTTGCTCGGCCACTCGATCGGCCGGTTGCCCCGCGATATCGCCGTGACGTTCTCGCCGGCGTCGGCCAGGGCCTGCACGAGGTGTGCGCCGATGTTTCCGGTTGCTCCGGTGACCACGATCATCGTGTCGAATCCTTCTGAGTTAGTTGACTGACTAAATCGAACATAGCCGCGTTCGCCCAGGCTGTCTATAGTTAGTTGGGTGACTAACTCAGTGACCGGGGAGCGGCCGAAGGGCGGCAAGCGGGAACGGCTCGGCGCGGCGGCGGCCCGGGTGTTCCACGAACAAGGGGTGGAGAAGACGACCATCGCCGATATCGCGCACGCCGCCGACGTGCCGGTCGGCAACGTCTACTACTACTTCAAGACCAAGGATCAACTGGTCCGCGCCGCGATCGGTGCGCACGACCACACCCTGACCGAGCTGATTGCCCTGCTCGAGCAGTTGCCCGCGCCCCGAGATCGGCTGAAAGCGCTGATTCGCGGGTGGGTCGATCAGCGGGAAACCGCCGCACGGATCGGGTGTCCGTCGGGGACGCTCGCGACCGAACTGGACAAGCGATCCGACGGTTTGGACCGCGAACTCGCCGAGGTCATGCGGCGATTGGTCGACTGGGTCGAGGAGCAGTTCGCTGCCATGGGTCGCGCCGACGCGGCCGAGCTGGCCATCGCGCTGATCGCGGCCTATCAGGGAATCTCGTTGCTCACCAACACATTTCGTGATCCAGCGTTGATGGCGACCGAGGGGGATCGACTGGCGCGCTGGATCGACTCGCTCGTGAGCTGAGCCGCCTTGTTCGTGAAAGGCCCTTGCGTTCGATGCATTGCCGATATATCGTCGATACTATGAAACGAACACGAGAGCCCGAGGAGGCTTACATGGAAAACCAAGGACATCGAGATTTCGGACGCCGCGGCCCCTGGTCGCGACCGGGCGGCGAGGACTTCGACCCCCGGCAGCGGTTCCGCCGCGGCAGGCACGGGCATGGCCACGGACCCGACTTCGGTCCTGGCTTCGGCCCAGGATTCGGACCCGGCTTCGGCCCGGGTTTCGGGCGCGGGCGTGGCCGCGGTGGCCGGGGCAGGCGCGGTGACGTGCGGGCCGCGGTGCTACTGCTGCTCACCGAGCGGCCGATGCACGGCTACGAACTCATCCAGCAGATCCGCGAGCGCAGCGACGACGTCTGGCGCCCGAGCCCGGGGTCGATCTATCCCGCGCTGGCCCAGCTGGAAGACGAGGGACTCGTCCTCATCGACAAGATCGCCGGTCGCAAGACCGCGCAGCTGACCGAGGCGGGCACCGCGTACGTCGCCGAGCACAAGGACGAACTGGGCGACCCGTGGGCGGACGTCAAGGAAGACGTCGGCGCGCAGGCGATCGATCTGCGCGGTCTGGTCGGTCAGGTGATGGGCGCGGTCGCACAGGTGGCGGCCGTCGGCACACCCGAACAGGCGGCGCGGGCGGCGGAACTGCTCACCGAGACCCGCAAATCGCTCTACCGGATCCTCGCCGAAGACGAGACCCCCGAAAAGTAACGGGGTGTGAAACACCGCGCCGGAGTGCACATTTGAACCGAATCCGGTAGATCATTGTGAAATGCAACAGTCTAGGGGTTCGTGGGGTTGGGGAAAGTCACTCTTGTGCAGGGCCGGGGTGGCCGTGGCGCTGGTCGGAGCCGTAGTTCTCGGCTCCGGGCCGGCGCAGGCCGCGCCCCTCGGTTACCTGCCGCCGGAGGTGCCTTCCGAACCCGGCCCGTCGCAGACCGATCATCTGGCCGCGGCGTGGTACAAGAAAGCACATCCGAACGCGGTGCCGATCGGCACCAACAATTTCGACTGCAAGCCGACCGCCGGACGCCCGCGCCCGGTGGTCCTCGCACACGGCACTGACTCCAGCGCCTACTCGGACTGGTCCGGGATCGCACCGCAACTCACCGCGGCAGGATTCTGTGTCTTCGCGCTCAACTACGGCGGTAAGCCGGGCGCCGAGACCTACGGCACCGAAGACTTGGTACTCAGCTCCTATCAGATCGGCGCGTTCGTCGATCAGGTGCTCGCCGGGACCGGCGCCGAAAAGGTCGACCTGGTCGGCTTCTCGCAAGGCGCGACCGTCACGCGGTACTACATGAACAAGCTCGGGGGAGCGGCCAAGGTCGGGCAGTGGGTCGGGCTCGCGTCGCCGAGCTACGGCGGCGTGATGTACGGCCTGGTGCCGATCGTGCAGGCGGTGCCCGGTGGAATGGCGGCCTTCGCGCGGGTGACCTCGCTGGCCGCGGTGCAGCAGGCGCAGGGCTCGACGATCATGGTCGAGTTGAACGCGGGCGGCGACACCGTGCCCGGTCCGCGCTACACCACGATCGGCAGCCGGGTCGACGAGATGATCCAGCCGTTCAGCAATATCGCGCTGCGCGGTGCGAACGCGACCAACATCGTGCTGCAGGATCGCTGCCCGACGAACCTGACCGGACACTTCCACATGGTCTACGACCCGTTCGTGCAGCAGTTGCTGCTGACCGTGCTCGACCCGGGCGCGCCCGCGCCGGTCTGCCGGCCGGTCGCGCTCGGCACCGGGATCCCCGAGGTGATCGTCGCCGGGCACTCCTGAGGGTCGCGCGCGGCGGGCGGCCGGGCGGAGGAACCGTCACCCCGCCCGACCGCACTCGAGTTCTACCAGCTTCCGACTGGTGAATCGGGGACATTCGGTCGTCTCACTAGAATGAGACGACCGTGTTCGTCCGCTTCCGGGAGTTTGCCGTGACCATTCAGCCTGTTCGCCTGTTCGGCGATCCCATTCTGCGCGCTCGCGCGGCGGAGGTCACCGCATTCGACCGGGAACTTCAGCAGCTGGTGACCGACCTGACCGACACCATGCACGACGACGGTGGCGTCGGAATGGCGGCACCGCAGATCGGAGTGGGGTTGCGTGTGTTCGTGTACGACACTCATGACGCGGCGGGGCATCTGGTGAACCCGCAGTGGGAAGTCATCGGTGACGAAGAGCAGGTCGGGCCGGAAGGCTGCCTGTCCATCCCCGGGGTGCGCCACGACACCCGGCGAGCACTGCGGGTACGCGCCAGCGGCGTCGACATGCATGGCGCGCCAGTCGAATTCACCGCCGAAGGACTCTTGGCGCGGTGCGTGCAGCACGAGACCGATCATCTCGACGGCGTGCTGTTCATCGATCGGCTCGACCCGGCCGACCGCAAGGACGCGATGCGGACCATTCGCGAATCCGACTGGTTCAGTGCGGGTGTCACCGCCCGGCCGTCGCGGTCGGTGAGCGGAGCGGGCCAGGCCGGTCCGTTCGGACGGGGCCGCTGATGCGCATCGTCTTCGCGGGCACGCCGGAACCGGCCGTGCCGTCGCTGCGTCGCTTCCTCGAATCCAGCAGGCACGACGTGATCGCCGTGGTGACCCGGCCAGACGCCGTCGCGGGACGCGGCCGCAAGGTGACCCGGTCGCCGGTCGGCCTGCTCGCCGACGAGCACGGAATACCGGTGCTGACCCCCCGGCGCCCATCCGAACCCGAATTCATCGAGCAGCTCACCGAATTGGCGCCGGACTGCTGTCCGGTCGTGGCCTACGGCGCGTTGCTGCCGCAGCGAGTGCTCGACATCCCGCGCTTCGGCTGGATCAACCTGCACTTCTCGCTGCTGCCGGCTTGGCGCGGCGCGGCGCCCGTGCAGGCCGCGATCAACGCGGGCGACGAGATCACCGGCGCGTCCACCTTCCAGATCGAAGCCGGCCTCGACACCGGACCGGTGTTCGGCACCGTCACCGAGAAGATCGACGTCACCGACACCGCGGGCGTCCTGCTCGACCGGCTCGCCGGCAGCGGTGCCCGGCTGCTGGAAGCCACCCTCGACGGCGTGGAAGACGGGACGCTGCACTCGGTTCCGCAACCCGCCGAAGGCATCTCGCACGCCGCCAAGGTGACCGCCGAAGCGGCGCACATCCGCTGGGACCTGCCCGCCCTCGCCATCGGCCGCCGCATCCGCGCGGTCACCCCGGCGCCCGGCGCCTGGACCGAAATCGGCGGTGCCCGACTGAAACTCGGCCCCGTCGAACTCGTCGAAGAACAACTGCCGCCGCGCACCATCGAGGTCCGCAAATCCGGGGTCTTCGTCGGCACCGCGACCACCGCGGTCCGCCTCGACCAAGTCCAGCCCCAAGGCAAACGCATGATGGCGGCCCTCGACTGGGCCCGCGGCGCCCGCCTGCAACCCGGCGCGGAGTTCGAGTGACGATCCTCGATCGGGCTCAGGAGTGGGGCGAGTCCGGCGTGGCCTCGTCGCAGTATCCAGACCAGGTTCGCGGCGTCGCGCCGCGACCGCGACCAGAGCGGTGGAATATGACAGCACGGCGCAGTATCTCGGTACCCGGCCGGACTGTCGGCACCGGTTCCCGGCTCGGCGGAGTGGTCGCGTGACACCGTCGGAAGGTAAGGACGGCAACGAGTCTCGCGGGTCGCGAAGCGGGGGGTACACCGGTGCGGCCTCGGGACGCGAGGGATCCCGTGGTCGCCGCGATGCCGGACGATCCGCCGGTCCGAACCGCTCGACTGCGCGGAACGACGAGCGCACCGGTGCGAAACAGTCTGCTTCCCAGGCGAAGTGGAAGCGTGCCGACAGCTCGGCAAGCGCACGACCCGACCAGAATGGCGCGGCCGGGACGGAGCGTCGTTCGCGGTCCGGAGATCAACCGAACCGCGGCGCGACGAAAGGTGGTGCGCGCGCGGGCGATCGGGACGGCGATCGGTCGGCCCGGGTTGCTGGTGGCTTCGATGCGGGTCGCGGTCGTCCTGTCGGAGGCGGTCGTGGTGAAGAAGGCGCTTCGCGCTCTGGTGGGGCCAACGGTGGTGCGCGCGCGGGTCGGTCCGGTGGGGCGGGCGACGGTGGTGGCGGGGGTGCTTCGCGGCCCGGTGGTCGTTCAGGTGGGCCGGCACAGGGGGCCAAGCGGGGGTCTGGCGGCAAGTCCGACGGTACGGCGAAACGGGGTGGGAGGGATCGGCTTCCGGAAGGGGTGGATGCGGCTCGGCTCGTGGCGCGGGATGTGTTGCGGGCGGTGCGGGAGCGGGACGCGTATGCGAATCTCGTACTGCCGGGCCTGCTCCGGGACCGGAAGCTGACGGGGCGGGACGCGGCGTTGGCGACCGAACTCGCCTACGGTGCGTGCCGGTCGCAGGGCCTGCTGGACGCGGTGATCGAGGCCGGTGCGGGACGCCCGATCGCCGAGATCGACGGTCCACTGCTGGATGTGTTGCGGCTCGGCGTCTATCAACTGTTGCGGACCCGGATCGGCGCGCACGCCGCCGTGGACACCTCGGTCGCGCTCGCGCGCACCGAAGCCGGTGCGGGTAAAGCCGGATTCGTGAATGCGGTATTGCGGCGCGCGGGAGAGAAGACCGCCGACGAGTGGGTCGACACCCTCGCACCGCGAGATCCGGTGGGCCACTTGGCTTTCGAATTCGCGCACCCGGTGTGGATCGCGCAGGCCTTCGCGGACGCGCTCGGCGCCCGAGCGGGCGAACTGCGCGACGCGCTGGCCGCCGACGACGCGCGGCCGGCCGTCCATCTGGTCGCCCGGCCCGGCGATATCACCGCCGAGGAATTGGCGCTGGTGACCGGCGGCGAGGAAGGGCGCTGGTCGCCGTACGCGGTCTATCTCGACGGCGGTGATCCCGGAAAGCTCGAGCCGGTCCGCGACGGCATGGCAGCCGTTCAGGACGAAGGGAGTCAGCTGGTCGCACTGGCACTGACCAGGGCACCACTCGACGGACCGGACGGCGGCCGCTGGCTCGACCTCTGCGCCGGACCCGGCGGAAAGGCCGCGCTGCTCGGGGCGCTCGCCGGTATCGACGGCTTTCACGTCGACGCGGTGGAACCCGCCGAGCATCGCGCCGAACTCGTCCGCAAGGCGGTGCACGGCCTGCCCGTCGACGTGCACGTCACCGACGGTCGCAACAGCGGCCTGACGCCCGGCTACGACCGCATCCTGGTCGACGCCCCGTGCACCGGTCTCGGCGCACTGCGCCGCCGCCCGGAGGCACGCTGGCGCCGCACCCCCGCCGACGTCGCCGACCTGGTTCAGCTGCAGCGCGAATTGCTCACCGCCGCATGGGATCTCCTCCGCCCCGGCGGCGTCCTGCTGTACTCGACCTGCTCGCCCCACCTCCCTGAAACGGTGGCGGTCGTCGCCGACGCGGTCCGCCGCACCGGCGCCGAACAACTCGACACCCGCGACCTGCTCCCCGGCGTCTCCGACGTAGGTGAAGGCCCCACCGCACAACTGTGGCCGCACCGCCACGGCACCGACGCCATGTTCATGGCTGCCCTCCGCAAACCCACTACCCTCTGACCCCTGCGGGTGGTCCCCCGGCCAGTCGCTCGGCCCACCAGTCAAGGTGGGTCGGCGCATGGAGGTTCAGCCGCGCGCGGACTGGTCACATGCGGACCGTTGCGTGTGGACTCGCCGCGCGGGGACTGGTCACATATCGACCGTTGCGTGTGGACTCGGTGCGCGGACTGTCGCATTTGGACCGTCGCGAGTGGACCAGGCGCGTGCGGAGATCCGTACCTGGACCGGCGCATGCGAATCGGCCACGCGGTCGTGCGGCCAGTGGCCGGGAACGAGTTGTCTGCGACGGCTCGGGAGGCCTCCCGAGCCGTCGCGGGCTGCACCTCTGCCCTGACGAGGGGCGGCCATCGCCAATCAAGGCCAGCCCATGGGAGTCGTTGCGTCGCATGACCACCTCGACCGGGGCTCGGCAGCGGAAGCCGACCCGTAGGGCGGGCGCGCCGGACTCGGCCGCGTCCGCTCGCACGGCCGGCGTTCCATTCGTCCAATCGTGCTGGCGCAGGGGTGCGGCATACTCGGGGTATGGCTCTGACCTGGCAGGATGTGGTGGCGGTGGCGACCGAGCTGCCCGGTGTCGAGGAATCGACGTGGTGGCGCAGCCCGGCGTTGAAGGTCGGCGGGAAAGGGTTCGGCAGGTTGCGGGTGGAGGCGGAGGGCGGGTTGGTGCTCGCCTGTGATCTCGCCGAGAAGGAGGCACTGCTCGCGTCAGGCGACCCGGCGTTCTTCACCACACCGCACTATGACGGCCACCCCTACATCCTGATCGACCTCGAACACATCGATCGGGACCACCTGTGCGAACTGCTGGACGACGCCTGGTGGCGCACCGCTCCACCGAAGCTCCGCAAACAACGCCAACCGGAATGAATTACTCCCGGCTGGTCTGTTCCCGCAGCCGGGCAAGGGTTTTCGCGAGGATGCGGGAGACGTGCATCTGTGAGATCCCCATCTGCTGCGCGATCTGCGTCTGCGTCATCGACTCGAAGAACCGCATGGTGAGAATACGGCGTTCCCGTTCGGGCAGCCCGGCCAGCAGCGGCCGGATCGCAACGTACTCTTCGACCCGGTCGAACTGGGTTTCTTCCTCACCGAGGGTGTCGAGCAGCGAAGCGTCGGTGTCGCGGCCGAGGGTGGCCGCGTCGATGGAACTCGGCTGATAGGCGTTGCCCGCGATGACGGCCTGGGTCACCTCGTCCGGGTCCACGTCGAGTTCGGCCGCGATCTCCTTCGCCGTCGGTGAGCGGCCGAGCCGCTGCGACAGCGCGTCGATCGCGGCACCGATGCGCAGGTGAGTTTCCTTGACCCGCCGCGGGACTCGCATCGCCCAGGTGTTGTCCCGGAAGTAGCGGCGCACCTCGCCCATGATGGTCGGCACCGCGAAGGACAGGAAATTGGAGCCGCGTTCGATATCGAAGCGGTCCACCGCGTGCACCAACCCGACCCGCGCCACCTGGGTCAGATCGTCGAACGGTTCACCGCGCCCGCTGAATTTGCGCGCGATGTGGTCGGCGAGCGGAATGCACCGGCTGATCAGCTCGGCGCGGATCGCCGCATGCCGCGCCGTGCCCGCCGTGCTCGCGCCCAACTGCTGGAACAGCAGGCCGACATCGTCGTAACCCGCGACTGTGCTTGCGGTTTCGAGGGTTTCGCTGTCCTCGGCGGCGTCTTCCTCGCTGATCTTTTCAGCCTCGGCCGAGGTGGTTTCGGAATCGTCGGCGGCGGTTTCGGCGTTATCCCGTTCCGAGTCGAACACGGTGTCCTCGTCCGGCACTACGCTTTCCCCCGGACCCGACGGAACTCGACCGTCGTCGGATATCCGGATACTGCCGAGTCGAATGAATCCTGAGTGGCCTGGACCTCATCGGTCAGGGTGCGCAGCACATGCCAGCCGAAACTGCGCTGATCGGGTAAGCCCTCCTTGTCGGCGATGCCGCTCACCCGGACCAGCAATTCGGTCTCGCCGACGGTGAAACGGCAGTGCAGGCTCGTCCCCGGACCCGCGACCGCGATGAGAGTAGAGCAGACCTCGTCGACCGCGAGCCGGATATCGGCCACCTCGTCCAATGTGAAATCGCTTAGTAGGACCAGAGTTTCGGCGAGCCCACGAACGATGGGCAGCTGCGTGACCGATGCGGCCACCCGAATCTCCACCGGGGTGCTGTAGAGCCCCTGTTCCGCCGAAATGTTGATCACCCTATGCAGGCTACCCACTCCCGCGCTGGGCAACCCCCAGTACCGATAGACTGCGGCGTTGTGTCCACCCCGACTTACGCGCGCCCGGCCGTCCCGATGATCGCCCCGTCCATCCTGTCCGCCGATTTCGCGCATCTCGCGGATGAGGCCCGAGCCGTCGAGGGCGCCGACTGGCTGCACGTCGACGTGATGGACGCGCACTTCGTCCCGAACCTGACCCTGGGCCTACCGGTGGTGGAAAGCCTGTTGAAGGCCACCGACATTCCGCTCGACTGCCACCTGATGATCGAGGACCCTGGCCGTTGGGCACCGCCGTACGCCGAGGCGGGCGCCTACAACGTGACCTTCCACGCCGAAGCGACCGACGACCCCATCGCGGTGGCCCGGGACATCCGTGCGGCCGGCGCCAAGGCCGGGCTCTCGGTGAAGCCGAACACGCCGATCGAGCCGTACCTGGAGATCCTGCGCGAGTTCGACACACTGCTGGTGATGAGCGTCGAGCCCGGCTTCGGCGGTCAGTCGTTCATCGCCGACGTGCTCGACAAGGCGCGCACCGTCCGCCGCCTGGTCGACGCCGGCGAACTGCGCCTGCTGGTCGAAATCGACGGCGGCATCAACGCCAACACCATCGAAGCCGCAGCGGAAGCAGGCATCGACTGCTTCGTCGCCGGATCCGCGGTCTACAACACCGCCGACCCCGCAGCCACCGTCCAAGCCCTCCGTAAACAAGCTGCCGCCCACCGCTGAGTCGGCTGCCGCGCATCGTTGAGTCGGCTGCCGTGCACCGCTGAACCGGCTGTCGTGCGCTGTCGAGTCGGCTGTCGCGCATCGCTGAGTCGGCTGTCGTGCGTTGTGGGGTTGGCCGCTGCGCGCTGTTGAGTTGGCTGCTGGACGCTGTTGGACCTGGGTGCCGGTCACTGCTCGAGCGGGAAGTCGCATACACCTGGAACCGGGTGCCGCTTACCCCTTCGAACCGGCGCGGCGCACCGCTGTCACAGCCTGTCGCCACCGCAAATAGGTCGTCGCCGTCCGCTGAACACCTGGACAGCCGATCACCAGGTAACCCTGGCGGCCCCTCTCGGCCGATGCCGCCACCATTACCTGGTGATCGCCTGTCCATCTCTCGTCAGCCTGCCGATCTCGCGCCCGCCTTCGCCGATCTCGCGCCCGCCTCGCCGATCTCGCGCCCGCCTCGCCGATCTCGCGCCCGCCTCGCTGAACTGGCGTCAGACCGCCCCGAACCCGCATCGCGCCGCCCGGAACTTGCGTCCACCCCCCTCAGAGGGCGCTGTTCTTCTGCGTACCCATCTCGCGGGTCGCTTCGATCACTGCGCTGAGGGGTGGGCGGGTGGTGGCTGGTTCGGGTGGGCGGATCCAGGTGCGGTAGCCGGTGCGTTCGTCGTCGGGGGATGGCAGGACGACTTGGCTGCCGGTGCACGCGACGGTCGCGTACATCCGGAACAGTTCGGCGGAGACGGCCGCGGAAAGGGTGTCGGGGCGGTATGGGCCGGTGAGGAAGGTCCAGCGCTTGGCGCGCGGGTGATCGACGACCGGTCCGGCGATATCGGCCTGTTCGAGCCGCTGCTGCACCCGCGCGCCGAGATCGGCGGGCATGGTGATGGCACCGTAGTGGGTGCCTATGTGCAGGAGAATGCGGCGCGAGGTGGGATCGATCGATGCGGGGAGGTGGAATTCGCGGCGATACTGCACGCAGCGAACCTCCAGCGTCGAGTCGAGAAATGTGGTCACGCCGCGCCCCCAACTGTGTCGAACTTGATTGGACCCACTGTGGTTTCTGACTTCCTCGAGTGGTGGACATCCCTGGGCCGAACTTCCCGAGGGGCCTGACCGGCGTCCCCGGGTCGAACCGTTCCGCGCTGAACTGCTCGGATTTGAAGTTGAACGGTAGGAATCAGCTACATAACAATATTGCGTCTATTTCGATCACGGCGCAAGGAAACGTTAAAAGTGTGTTGCCCGTGGGTATGAACCCGAATAGGCGCCGAACGGGTAGCTGGATCGCCTTCTTGCGGTATCAAAAATGCGTTCGCAAATTCGCGTCGGGAAGAAGAATGCGACTTTTCCGCACGCATGAACATATTTCCCCGAGAATTCATTATCAAACCCTTGGTCGACTGCGGCTTGTCCGGCAGTCGGTCTGATTCTCTCGGCGGTTGCCGGGAACGGGTTCGAGTTGGCAGACAGTGGGCACGAGCCTGGCGGTCCGCGGGCGAACCGTCGTCGACCGTGCGAACTAAGCTGAGACAACCGGCAGCGACCGGCGGGAATTCCTGCCGCGGCCGGACTGTTCCGCAACCGGGGACCACAACGCGACAGGGAGTCAGGGCATGTTCACAGGCATCGTCGAGGAGCTGGGCGAGATCGTCGCCACCGAGCGGTTGGCCGACGCCGCGCGGCTGACCATCCGCGGCGAGCTGGTGACCTCCGATGCCGGGCACGGTGATTCGATCGCGGTCAACGGCGTGTGCCTGACCGTGGTCGAGGTGGTCGGCGGCGACTCGTTCACCGTCGACGTGATGCAGGAGACGCTGAACCGCTCGAGCATCGGCAAGCTGGACACCGGATCGAAGGTCAACCTGGAACGCGCCGCCGCGCTGAACAGCAGGCTCGGCGGGCACCTGGTGCAGGGGCACGTCGACGGCACCGGCACCGTGCTCTCGCGTACGCCCTCGGACAACTGGGATGTCGTGCGCATCTCGCTGCCCGACTCGATCGCCCGCTACGTGGTGCAGAAGGGCTCGATCACCGTCGACGGCATCTCGCTCACCGTCTCCGGGCTCGGCGTCGCCGATGAGCCCGCCGACACCGACAGCAAGGACTGGTTCGAGGTCTCGCTCATCCCCACCACCCTGGCCCTGACGAATCTGGGCTTCGCCACCGTCGGCACGACGGTCAATCTGGAGGTGGATGTGATCGCCAAGTATGTGGAGCGGTTGCAACAGCGAGGCTGAACGCGAAAACAACAGTGCGGCGGCGCACGCACCGCAGACGACCACCACGCGCGAGGCAGGCGAAGGCGCAGCGCCGCAGGCGCTGCGAGCCGGACACAGTAGTGTGGGGGCGGACCTAATTCGAGATGGAGCACAACAGACGTGACCAGGTTCGACACCATCGAGCGCGCAGTCGCCGACATCGCCGCCGGTAAGGCGGTCGTCGTCGTCGACGACGAGGACCGTGAGAACGAGGGCGACCTCATCTTCGCGGCGGAGAAGGCCACCCCGGAGTTGGTGGCCTTCATGATTCGCTACACCTCCGGTTACATCTGTGTGCCGTTGACGGGTGACGACTGCGATCGGCTCGGGCTGCCGCCGATGTACGCGATGAACCAGGACAAGCACGGCACCGCCTACACGGTGGCGGTCGATGCGCGGGAGGGCATCACCACCGGTATCTCGGGCGCCGACCGCGCGCACACCATGCGCCTGCTCGCCGCCGCCGACACCAAGGCCGACGACTTCACCCGCCCGGGGCACGTGGTGCCGCTGCGCGCGAAAGACGGTGGCGTGCTGCGCCGCCCCGGTCACACCGAAGCCGCGGTCGACCTGTCCCGGATGGCCGGACTGCGGCCCGCGGGCGTGATCTGCGAGATCGTCAGCCAGAAGGACGAGGGCCACATGGCCCGCACCGAAGAGTTGCGCGTCTTCGCCGACGAGCACAACCTCGCGCTGATCTCCATTGCCGACATGATCGCCTGGCGGCGCAAGCACGAAAAGCATGTGGTGCGGGTCGCCGAAGCGCGCATCCCGACCGCGCACGGTGAGTTCATGGCCGTCGGGTACCAGAGCATCTACGACGAGGTCGAGCATGTCGCGCTGGTGCGCGGCGATCTCGCCGACGGCGACGACGTGCTGGTCCGGGTGCACTCCGAATGCCTGACCGGCGACGTGTTCGGCTCGCTGCGCTGCGACTGCGGTCCGCAGCTGGACGCCGCCCTGGACATGGTGGCCCAGGAAGGCCGCGGCGTGGTGCTGTACATGCGCGGTCACGAAGGTCGCGGCATCGGGCTGATGCACAAGCTGCAGGCCTACCAGCTGCAGGACTCCGGTCACGACACGGTCGACGCGAACCTGGAACTCGGACTGCCCGCCGACGCCCGCGACTACGGCACCGGCGCGCAGATCCTGGTCGACCTGGGGATTCGCTCCATGCGACTACTCACCAACAACCCGGCCAAACGCGTCGGGTTGGACGGATACGGTCTGCGGATCACCGAGCGCGTACCGATGCCGTTGCGCGCCAACGCCGAAAACCTGCGCTACCTGCGGACCAAACGAGACCGCATGGGCCACGACCTGATCGGGCTGGACGACATCGATCTGGGCGAAACCGCCCGCTGACCCACGGAAAGGCCACTATCGATGAGCGGTACCGGCGTACCGACTTTCGCGCTCGCGGATGCCAAGGATCTCAAGCTGGGCATCGTCGCGTCGCGCTGGCACACCACGATCTGCGACACCCTGGTGGCGAATGCCGAACAGGTCGCCAAGGAAGCCGGCGTGGTGCACGTGACGGTGGTGCGCTGCGCGGGCGCGATGGAGCTGCCGGTGGTGGCGCAGGAACTGGCCCGCACGCATGACGCGGTGGTCGCACTCGGCGTCGTGATCCGGGGTGGGACACCCCATTTCGAGTATGTGTGTGATGCGGTGACGGCCGGGCTCACCCGGGTGTCGCTGGACGCGGGCACCCCCGTCGCGAACGGTGTGCTCACCACCAACAACGAGGAGCAGGCGCTCGACCGCGCCGGGCTCCCCGGTTCCGCCGAGAACAAAGGCGAACAGGCTTGTGCCGCGGCCCTCGACGCCGCCCTCACCCTGCGCGCCCTGCGCCAGTCGGCATAATGCGCTCGGTGGGCTCGGTGGGCTCGGTGGGCTCGGTGGGCTCGGTGCCCTCGGTGCGGCGGGATTCTGTTAGCCGTCGTCGAGCTAGGTCGTCGCGGCTGGGGCAGTGTAATCCGATGTCCGCCACGGCGATTCACTCGTCCTTTGTCGACCTTGGGCGGTCGGCTCCAGTGCAGGGGTGTAGATAGCGATGCCGGTGGTGCGCATTTTCCGGAGGAACGCCGAAGCGGCGCAAGCCGAGTCGCCCGAGTGGGACTTCGAGGTGCGACCGCGGCGTGCGGTGCGTACCGCGTGGATCGTCGCCACCCTGATCGCCGCGGCCTTCCTCGTCGGCGGCATTTGGCTGCGCTCCGGCTCGACCGGCGTGAACTTCCGGGTGGCCGACCAGATCGCCATGATCGGTATCGGCCTGCTCATCGCCGGCGGCGTCCTCATGCTCACCAGGCCCCGGGTCCGTGTCGGCCCGCGCGGCGTCGTCGTTCGAAATGTGCTGGGCGACAACGAATTCCCCTGGGACACCGTCCGCGGCGTCGCCTTCCCCGACCGCAAATCCTGGGCCCGCCTCGAACTCGTCAACGACGACTACGTCCCCCTCCTGGCCATCCGCTCCAACGACAAAGCCCACGCCGCCACCGCCATGGACAAACTCCGCGAACTCGGCGCAAAGTACACCGCTGAAAAGTAGCCCCGCCGTTAGTCCTCGTCGCGACGTGGTGCCAAGGACGCCGTCGGCGAACTGCCCGCTCAGGGGCCGCCCGAGGAATGGGTCGGGCTCGACCCTTCGTGACGGAGTCGTCGATGTTGGTCGGCTGGTAGTCCCGCTGTACAGCGCGACCATCCGCGCGCTGCGCCGAGGGCTTCGATCAGTTCGGGCGGGTCTGGACCAAGCGACAGATAGGTTGGGGGTCACAGAGGTTTCGTTCGGTTCACAGGGGCTATAGCTGCTGTGAACCGTGTGGAAGGTCTGTGAGTGGCTCGTCCGGCATGTAGCGCATGCCCGTGGAACGCGCCTGCAATGTGGAAGGCAACTCGATCCGTTGCCGCTCTCTCATCGACAAGGTCGCCCCCTGTGAGCCCCTGCCTCACAGCGTTTGCGGCGGTCACGCCGAGGCGCAGCGGCACCCCGCTCGAGAACCTCGTCGAGGGACCGCTCGAGCGCGGCACCACAGCCAGGTTGACCACGCTGGGACAGAACCACATCCATCTCACATGACGACGCATTCGATAGCCTCACGCTATGGAGTTGGGTGCGGTTGTGCTGGCCGAGGCGTACGCCGACGATCCGCTGATGACGTACTTCTGGCCGAATGCGGAGCGGCGGCGGAAGGCTTTGCCGCTGTTCTGGGAAGCGCGTATTGCGGCTCGGGCGGAGACCGGCATGGTCGATCTCGCGCTCGACGAGGAGCGGAACGTCGTGAGTGTCGCGCTGTGGGAGCCCGTCGGGGTGATCTCCCCGATTGCCAAGCATTTCACGCTGGTTCGGGCGTTGCGGAGCAGTCTGCCGCGCGCGCTCGTGGTTTCGCATCGGATGGAGGAGGCGCGGCCCGCGACCCCGCATCTCTACCTGGCTGCCGTCGGCACCCGGCCCGATGCGCAACGCAAAGGTTTCGCGACCTCTCTCCTGGAACAGCGCTTGGCGACCTCGACCCAACCCTGCTTCCTGATCGCGAACGCCAAGACCACCATGCCCTTCTACGACCGCTTCGGCTTCCACCCCGAGCCCGAACTCCCCCTCGACCACGGCCCCGTCCTCTACCCCATGCGCTTGGCGCGCTGAACCCCCGAAATACGCATCACTTCCAGGGCTTGTCGCACATAGTTCAGCGGGCGCCTATCGCTCAGCGGTTGTCGCCGAGTACGGCTCCTTCGCGTCGGGGGTCGGCGCCGCCGACCCAGGCGGTGCCGTCGCGGGTGAGGGCGCTGAGGCCGCTGGATTGGGGGGCGACGGAGACCTGGTGGCCTAGTTCGCGTAGGCGCAGGACGAGGGCGTCGTGGTCGCCGTTGTCGGCGGTGTTGATGCTCGGGTGTTCGCCGCCGACGCCGGTGGCGGGGGAGTTGCCTGCGCCGAAGGACAGGGCGGAGACGGCCTGTTGCGGGTCGAGGCCCCAATCGAGCATGCCGACAAGGGTTTTCACGACGAACTGGATGATCACCGAGCCGCCGGGGGAGCCGGCGACATGGGTGAGGTTGCCGCGGGCGCCGTCGGGCGCCTTGTCGAAGACCAGGGTGGGGCTCATCGAGCTGCGCGGGCGCTTGTTGGGCTGCAGCCGGTTGGCGACCGGGGCGCCGTCGGTGCCCAGCGGGTCCGCCGAGAAGTCGGTGAGCTGGTTGTTCAGCACGAATCCGTCGACGAGGTGGAAGGAGCCGAATTCGGATTCCACCGTGGTGGTCATGGCGGCCGCGTTGCCGTACTGGTCGACGACGGAGATATGGCTGGTGCCGTGTTCCGGCGGTTGCGGGCCGACGCCGAGCGGGACGGGCCCGAAGTCGCCGGGCTGGGCGGTGCCCATGCTGCGGTTGCGGTCGATCAGGGCGGAGCGCTGCTTCAGGTAGTCCTTGTTGAGCAGGGTCTGCAGCGAATTGCCGGGCAGCGGAACGAAATCGGTGTCCGCGACGTACTTGTTGCGGTCGGCGTAGGCGAGCCGCTCGGCTTCGGCGATGAGGTGCACCGCTTCGGCCTTCGGCTTGCCGCCGTTGCGGGCGGTGTCGGAGCCCGAGCCGAGGTTGTCCGGGGGCAGGGCGGCGAGGTCGAAGTTCTCCAGGATGCCGAGGGTGGCGGCGACGGTGCTGCCGCCGGACGACGGGTTCGGCATGCCGCAGATCTGATGGTTGCGGTAGTCGGTGCACAGGGCCGTGCGCTTCTTCGCCTGGTACCCGGCCAGGTCGGCGGTGGTGATCAGGCTGGGCGTGCGGCCGCCGCTGGTCGAGGTGGCGGCGGCGGCGATGTCCTGCGCGATGGCGCCGGTATAGAAGGCCTGCGCGCCTTCGGACGCGATGGCGCCCAGTGTCTTCGCCATCGCGGGGTTGGTGAGCAGCGTGTCGGCCGGTTTGGGGGTGCCGTCGGGGTTGAGGAAGTAGGCCTTCGCGGCCTCGTCCAGGGCGAGGTTCTTCGACTGTTCGGCGACCTGGGCGGCGAGCCTGGGGCTGATCGAGAAGCCGCGATCCGCGAGTCCGATTGCCGGATCGAACAATTCGCGCCACCCGGTTTTGCCGTGCTCGCGATGCACCATCTCCAGCATCCGGAGTACGCCGGGTACGCCGATGGAGCGGCCGCTGGCGCGCGTGTTCGGCTTGGGTTCGGTGCGGTCGGTGTCGCTGACCCAGCGCAGATAGTTCTCGGTGGCGGCGGCGGGCGCGACCTCGCGTCCGTCGTAGGCCTCCACGGACTTGCTCGCCGCGTCGTAGTACATCAGGAACGCGCCGCCGCCGATGCCGGACGACTGGGGTTCCACCAGGCCGAGCATGGTCTGCGCGGTGATCAGCGCGTCCGCTGCGGTGCCGCCGTCGCGCAGGACCTCGCATGCGGCCTTGCTGGCCAAGGTGTTCGCGGTCGCCACGGCGAAGGTTTTGGTGCGGGCGGCCACCATCCCGGACCGGTAGCCGGTGGACAACTCCGGATTGGTGCTGATGTCCTTGCTGCCCGTCGGCCCGGTCGGCGACGCCGCGACCAGCGTCCCGTTCGGCGTCGTCGCGCAGACGTCGGCGGCCTTGTCCGTGTCATCGGACGAACAAGCGGTGGCCATTCCGGCGACGAGCAGTATTGCCGCCACCACGCTGGTCCAGGTTCCTCGCGTGCGACTCATGCAGGGACTCTAACCGTCGGCACCGGCACCTCGGGAGTGTTTGATCACCCGGACGCAACGGACATTCGCGGCGTCCGGCCCGGTGCCCGCGGCCTGCGACGACCGCAGCCCGCACCAACCCGTCGGTAGGCTGTTTTCGTGACTCTCGAGGCGGTGCTGTTCGACTATTCCGGGACCTTGTTTCGACTGGAGGAGAAGCAATCATGGGGTGATGATCTGGTCGCTGCCGACGGCCGGGCCTTCGATGTCCACGAGAAGACCGAGATCCTGCGCCGGATGACCGCGCCGGTGCACCAGATCGTCGAGTTCGACGCGGAGGGCCAGTACGCCTGGGACAACCGTGACCTCGACCCGGAGCTGCATCGGAAGGCCTACCTGGAGGTGCTCCGTAAGTCGGGCGTCCCGTTCGACGATCAAGCCGCCAAACTCTACGCCCGGATGATCGACCCGCTGGAGTGGACGCCGTACCCGGACGTCGAGGCGGTGCTGACTTCCCTTGCCGCCCAAGGTATTCAGGTGGCGGTGGTGAGCAACATCGCGTTCGATATCCGTCCGGCGTTCACCGCCCGCGGCTGGGATCGCTACATCGACGCGTTCGCCCTTTCCTTCGAGATCGGCGCGATCAAGCCGCAACCCCGCATCTTCGCCGCCACGCTCGACAAACTCGGCGTCGACCCGAAGGCCGCCCTGATGGTCGGCGACAGCGCCGAAGCCGACGGTGGCGCCACCGCCATCGGCTGTCGCTTCGCGCTGGTCGAGCCGAGTCCCACCAGCGAACGCCGCTCCGGTCTGCTCGACGCGGTCGCACAGCACGGTGTCGCCCGTCGGCAGTGAACCCCGCGGCGGGAGTCGCACCACCGTGCACCGGTGGTCTACCGGCCGTAGTTTGCGATACACGCTGCGGTGCAAGATGTTTCGAGTGACCGACACCGACCGGAGCGCTCCGGTCCGGCGCCACACCACGGACCCGAGCACCCCGGCGAACCTGTCGTAGCCTCCCTCTAGGCTTGACTGGTGGCAGATCCAGCGACGTACCGGCCCAAGCCGGGCACGATTCCCGTCGAACCAGGGGTGTACAAGTTCCGGGACGCGCATCGACAGGTCATCTACGTCGGTAAGGCGAAGAGCCTGCGCAGCCGGTTGAACTCGTACTTCGCCGATGTGGCGTCGCTGCACCCGCGCACGAAGCAGATGGTCACCACCGCGGCGGGCGTCGAATGGACGGTCGTCTCCACCGAGGTGGAGGCGCTGCAACTCGAATACAACTGGATCAAGGAGTTCGATCCGCGGTTCAACGTCCGCTACCGGGACGACAAGTCGTATCCGGTGCTCGCGGTCACGTTGAACGAGGAGTTCCCCCGGCTGTTCGTCTATCGCGGCGCGCGAAAGAAGGGGGTGCGCTACTTCGGCCCGTACGCGCATGCCTGGGCGATCCGGGAAACGCTGGACCTGCTGCTGCGCGTCTTTCCCGCGCGGACCTGCTCCAACGGGGTGTTCAAACGGCACAGCCAGATCGGCCGGCCCTGCCTGCTCGGGTATATCGACAAGTGCTCGGCGCCGTGTATCGGCCGGGTCAGTGCCGACGAGCATCGCCGGATCGTGGAGGACTTCTGCGACTTCCTGGCCGGCCGTACCGACCGCATGGTGCGTCAACTGGAACGGCGCATGCAGGACGCGGCCGAGGACCTCGATTTCGAGAACGCCGCGCGGCTGCGTGACGACGTGCAGGCGCTGCGCCGGGCGCTGGAGAAGCAGGCGGTGGTGCTGGGCACCGGCACCGACGCCGACGTGATCGCCTTCGCCACCGACGAATTGGAAGCCGCGGTGCAGATCTTCCATGTCCGGGACGGCCGGGTGCGCGGCCAGCGCGGCTGGGTGGTCGACAAATCCGGCGATGCCATCGACGCGCCGGAAACCGGCAGTGAGATGGCAGTGCTGGTCGAGCAGTTCCTCACCCAGTTCTATGGCGAGCAGGTGGCGGTCGCCGAGTTCGGTGCGGGGGAGCAGCCTGCGACCGTGGTGCCGCGGGAGGTGCTTGTCCCCGAGCTGCCCGGGGATGCCGAGCAGGTCCAGGAGTGGCTGTCCGACCTGCGCGGCTCGGCCGTGCAGTTGCGGGTGCCGCAGCGCGGCGACAAGAAGGCGCTCGCGGAGACCGTGCAGCGCAACGCGATGGAAGCGCTGCAGCAGCACAAGCTCAAGCGCGCGGGCGACCTGACGTCGAGATCGGCTGCGCTGCAAGCCATTCAGGACGCCTTGGAGCTGGACAGCGCCCCGCTGCGGATCGAATGCGTCGACATCAGCCATGTGCAGGGCACCGACGTGGTGGCCTCGCTGGTGGTGTTCGAGGACGGTCTGGCGCGCAAATCCGAGTACCGCCACTACACCATCAAGGAGGCCGCGGGGGAGGGCCGCTCCGACGACGTGGGCAGCATCCGGGAGGTGACTCGCCGACGGTTCTACAAGTTGCAGAAGGAACGGGAACTGCTGGCGAGCGAGGATCTGGCCGACACCGAGGACGCCGCAGCCGAACTCGACGCCCGGCCGGGCATCGATCCGCAGACCGGGCGTCCGCGCAAGTTCGCCTACCCGCCGAACCTGTACGTCGTCGACGGCGGCGCCCCCCAGGTCGCGGCCGCCGCCGAGGTGCTCGACGAATTGGGCATCACCGATGTCGCGGTGATCGGCCTGGCCAAACGATTGGAAGAGGTGTGGGTGCCGGGGGAGAGCGACCCGGTGATCATGCCGCGCAACAGCGAGGCGCTGTTCCTGCTGCAACGCGTCCGGGACGAGGCGCACCGTTTCGCGATCACGTTCCATCGCAGCAAGCGGTCGCGCCGGATGACCGCGTCCGCATTGGACTCGGTGCCCGGCCTCGGCGCGGCGCGCCGCACCGCGCTGGTCACCCACTTCGGTTCGGTCGCAAAACTCAAGGAGGCCACCGTCGAGCAGATCACCGAGGTCCCCGGCATCGGCCTGGCGACTGCCAAAGCGGTGCTCGCTGCATTACAGGAGGGGTGAGGAAGTTCGGAATCACCAGCTTTTCACCGATGCACCTATATCCTCGTTACCGTTCCAGCACATGTTCGATCACCGGCCTCGGGCACCACGGAGGGTGACCGCGCATGTCTGCGCCCGCTACCGGAACCGGTGCGGGATGATTCGAGAGGTAACCACGAGACGGATCCGGTAGGACATGACACGCGTCGAATCGAACAACACCGCGGGCGATCCGCGACAGACCGCGGGGCAGGACAGCTTCGCGAGCGCTGTCGCCGCGGCGAACCCGCAGGTCGAGGTCGTGATCGTGACCGGACTATCGGGCGCGGGCCGCGGTACCGCCGCCCGCGTGCTCGAGGATCTCGGCTGGTACGTCACCGATAACCTGCCGCCCGAACTGATCGGCCGGATGATCGAACTCGGCGCGGCCACCGAGCCGCCGATCCGGCGCCTCGCCCTGGTGATGGACGTGCGCAGCCGCTTCTTCACCGGCGATCTCTCGGTGGTCACCGAACAGTTGCGCAAGCTCGGCATCGAGACCCGGGTGCTGTTCCTGGAAGCGTCCGATGACGTGCTGATCCGGCGCTACGGGTTCGCCCGTCGCCGGCATCCGCTGCAAAGCGAAAGCAAAGACGGCACCCTCTCCGCGGGCATCGCCGCCGAACGGGTTCGGCTCTCCGCCGTGAAAACCGCCGCCGACCTGGTCATCGACACCACCGAGCTGTCCATCCACCAGCTGCATCGCAAGCTGGAGGAGGCCTACGGCGGCGGTGCGCCGAGCGCGTTGCAGCTCACCGTGCAATCTTTCGGCTTCAAGCACGGGGTTCCACTGGACGCCGACATGGTGTTGGATGTGCGTTTTCTACCTAATCCACATTGGATTCCAGAATTGCGGGAACACACTGGTCAGGAACCGGTGGTGAGTGAGTACGTGCTGTCGCGCCCCGGCGCGGCGGATTACCTGCGTACCTGTCACCACCTGGTGGATCTGACCATGAACGGTTACCGCCAAGAGGGGAAGCGATACATGACGGTGGCAGTGGGCTGCACCGGAGGAAAGCACCGCAGCGTGGCGATAGCCGAGGCCCTCGGTGAACTGATGAGCGCGGTCACCGACGTGGCCGAGGGATCCGCCGACGTGGTGCGGGTCGTGCATCGGGATCTGGGGCGCGAATGAGTGGTTGGGAATCCGATCCCAGCATCGTCGCGCTGGGCGGCGGGCACGGCCTGTACGCGACGCTGACCGCGGTCCGGCGGTTGACCAGAAAGATCTGCGCCGTGGTGACGGTCGCCGACGACGGCGGTTCGTCCGGGCGCCTACGCAGCGAGCTAGGGGTGCTGCCGCCCGGCGACCTACGGATGGCGTTGGCCGCGTTGGCCGCCGACGCCGACGATGTCTTGACCCGCACCGTGCAGCACCGCTTCGGCGGTACCGGAGCGCTGGCCGGTCATTCGGTCGGCAACCTGATCCTGGCCGGTCTCACCGAGGTGCTCGGCGACCCGGTCGCCGCGCTGGACGAGGTCGCGAAGCTGCTGCGGATCACCGGGCGGGTATTGCCGATGTCGCCCATCGCCCTCGACATCGAAGCCGATGTCGCTGGGCTGGAAGCGGATCCGCGGGTCAGCCGCTGTATCCGCGGTCAGGTCGCGATCGCGACCACCCCGGGCAAGGTGCGCCGCGTCCGGTTGATTCCGTCCGATCCGCCGGCCAGTCCGGAAGCGACCTCGGCCATCGAACACGCCGACGTGGTCGTGCTCGGGCCGGGATCATGGTTCACCAGTGTCATCCCCCATGTGCTCGTCCCCGAACTACGAGAGGCGCTCGTGTACACCCGAGCCAGAAAAGTTCTCGTGCTGAACCTCGCCGCCGAGCCCGGCGAAACGGCGGGTTTCTCCGCCGAACGGCACCTGCATGTATTGTCCCAGCACGCACCGGAATTCGTGGTCGACGAGGTGGTGGTCGATTCAGGGTCGGTTCCGGAAGGTCGCGAAAGAGAACATGTGGCCAGAGCTGCCGAACAGTTGCGAGCGCGAGTAACCTTCTCCGATGTCGCCGAAGCGGGAACAGACCGGCATCACCCCGGAAAGCTTGCCGCCGCACTGGATCAACTGATCCGGCAACCTCGGCCGCAAATGGCAGGGCTTCGAGTCGAGGGACGGCACATGGGTCAGGATGTGCGTTCCGGGTTGGGTGGAAAGGAGCGCGTCTCGTGGCGATGACAGCCGATGTGAAGGACGAGCTGAGCAGGCTCACGGTGTCGCAGGTCAGTTCCCGGAAGGCGGAACTGTCGGCGTTGCTGCGGTTCGCGGGCGGTCTACACATCGTCGGCGGGCGGGTGATCGTCGAGGCCGAGGTGGACATGGGTTCCATCGCTCGCAGACTCCGCAGGGAGATCTTCGAGTTGTACGGCTACGGTTCCGATGTGCATGTGCTCGGGGCGGGCGGCCTGCGCAAGACCTCGCGCTATGTGGTGCGGGTGTCGAAGGAGGGCGAGGCGCTGGCCCGGCAGACGGGTCTGCTCGATGTGCGTGGCCGTCCGGTGCGCGGGCTGCCTGCGCAGGTGGTCGGCGGCAGCATCGCCGACGCCGAAGCCGCTTGGCGCGGAGCGTTTCTCGCGCACGGCTCGCTCACCGAGCCGGGCCGCTCCTCGGCGCTGGAAGTCAGCTGCCCCGGTCCCGAGGCGGCGCTCGCGCTCGTCGGCGCGGCCCGGCGGCTCGGCATCACAGCGAAGGCGCGCGAGGTGCGCGGCACCGACCGGGTGGTGGTGCGTGACGGCGAGGCCATCGGCGCGCTGCTCACCCGGATGGGCGCGCACGGCACCCGGATCGTCTGGGAGGAGCGCAGGCTGCGCCGCGAGGTGCGGGCCACCGCGAACCGGCTGGCCAACTTCGACGACGCCAACCTGCGCCGTTCCGCCCGGGCCGCGGTCGCCGCGGCCGCCAGGGTGGAGCGCGCGCTGGAGATCCTCAGCGACGAGGTGCCCGACCATCTGGCCGCCGCGGGCAAATTGCGCGTGCAGCACCGTCAGGCGTCGCTGGAGGAACTCGGCCAGCTCGCCGACCCGCCGATGACCAAAGACGCTGTGGCAGGCCGCATTCGGCGCCTGCTGTCGATGGCGGACCGGCGCGCCAAGGAACTCGGCGTCCCCGACACCGAATCCGCCGTCACGGCCGAACTGCTCGACGAGGCCTGAGTCGCGTTCGCACCCTCCCGGGCCGCGCCCGGGAGGGTGCGGCGCGTGCGGGGTGCGAAGGCGCAGCCGACCCTAGAAGTGGTGGGGATGTGGCGGGTACCCCTACTCAGGTGGGGTGGCAGTGGGGTTGACGGCGGGTTGGGGCTGGTCGGTGGGGTGAGGTGTGAGGAAACAGACCGGTCGGTGATGGAGGTCCCTGGTTACCGTAGGGGGGTGGTCCTTCAGCCGACTCCTGGACGGCGCCGGAAAGGTCGATCATCCGGCGGCCCGGCAGCTCGCCGACAGATGTCCAGTTCACAACGGACAGGTGCATGTCGGTGCGGTGCAGGGCGGGCACTACTGTTACTAGACATCGGAATGATCCGCTTGAAAGCTGAGGAGCGATAACGTGACTGTCCGGGTAGGCATCAACGGCTTCGGTCGTATCGGACGTAACTTCTTCCGGGCGGTGGAGGCGCAGAAGGCGCTGGGCACCACCGACATCGAGATCGTCGCGGTCAACGACCTCACCGACAACGCGACGCTCGCGACCCTGCTCAAGTACGACTCGATCCTGGGCCGCTTGCCGCAGGACGTCTCGCTCGACGGCGATGACACCATCGTGGTCGGTGACCAGCGGATCAAGGCGCTGGCCATCAAGGAGGGCCCGGCGGCGCTGCCGTGGGGCGACCTGGGTGTCGACGTGGTGGTCGAGTCCACGGGCATCTTCACCGACGCGACCAAGGCCAAGGGTCACCTCGCGGCCGGTGCCAAGAAGGTCATCATCTCCGCGCCCGCCAAGGGCGAGGACCTGACCGTCGTCATGGGCGTCAACGACGAGAAGTACGACGGCAGCCAGAACATCATCTCCAACGCCTCGTGCACCACCAACTGCCTCGGCCCGCTGGCGAAGGTGCTGAACGACAGCTTCGGCATCGAGCGTGGTCTGATGACCACCATCCACGCCTACACGCAGGACCAGAACCTGCAGGACGGCCCGCACAGCGACCTGCGTCGCGCCCGCGCCGCCGCGCTGAACATCGTGCCGACCGGCACCGGCGCCGCCAAGGCCATCGGCCTGGTGCTGCCGGAGCTGCAGGGCAAGCTCGACGGTTACGCGCTGCGCGTGCCGGTCCCGACGGGTTCGGTCACCGACCTCACCGTCACCCTGCGCACCGCCGCATCGATCGACGAGATCAACGCCGCCTACAAGGCCGCCGCCGAGGGCCCGCTGAAGGGCATCCTCAAGTACAACGTCGACCCGATCGTGTCGAGCGACATCGTCACCGATCCGCACTCCTCGATCTACGACGCGCCGCTCACCAAGGTGATCGACGACCAGGTCAAGGTCGTGTCCTGGTACGACAACGAGTGGGGTTACTCGAACCGTCTCGCCGACCTCATCGGCCTCGTCGGCAAGTCGCTCTGAGGCCATGGCAGTCAAAACTCTCGACGATCTGCTGAGCGAGGGTGTCGAAGGCCGGGGCGTGCTGGTGCGCTCCGACCTGAACGTCCCCCTCGACGACAACGGTCAGATCACCGATCCCGGTCGCATCCTCGCGTCCGTGCCCACGATCAAGGCGCTGGTCGAGGCCGGCGCGAAGGTGGTGCTCACCGCGCATCTCGGCCGGCCGAAGGGCGCGCCGGACGCCAAGCTGTCGCTGGCCCCGGTGGCCGCGAAGCTCGCCGAGGAGCTGGGTCGTAACGTCCAGCTCGCCGGTGACGTGGTCGGCCAGGACGCGCTCGCGCGCTCCGAGGGCCTGACCGACGGCGACGTGCTGCTGCTGGAGAACATCCGCTTCGATCCGCGCGAGACCAGCAAGGACGACGCGGACCGGGCCAAGCTCGCCGCCGCGCTGGTCGAGCTGGTCGGCGACGACGGTGCGTTCGTCTCCGACGGCTTCGGTGTGGTGCACCGCAAGCAGGCGTCGGTCTACGACGTGGCGAAGCTGCTGCCGCATTACGCGGGCAAGCTGGTCGCCGCCGAGGTGGACGTGCTCGCGAAGCTGACCGCGGACACCGAGCGGCCGTACGCGGTGGTGCTCGGTGGCTCGAAGGTCTCCGACAAGCTCGCGGTGATCGAGGCGCTCGCGCCGAAGGTCGACACGCTCGTCATCGGTGGCGGCATGTGCTTCACCTTCCTTGCCGCCCAGGGTCTTTCGGTGGGTTCCTCGCTGTTGCAGGAGGAGATGATCGACACCTGCAAGGGCCTGCTCGAACGGTATGCCGACGTGATCCACCTGCCGCGCGATATCGTCGCGGCGGAGAAATTCGCGGCCGACGCCGACTCGAAGGTGGTTCCGGCGCACGAGATTCCGGACGGCTGGATGGGTCTGGACATCGGCCCCGAGTCGACCGATCGGTTCGCGGCGCTGCTCACCGAGGCGAAGACGGTGTTCTGGAACGGCCCGATGGGCGTGTTCGAGTTCGAGAACTTCGCGGCGGGCACCCGCGGCGTGGCCGAGGCCATCGTGACGGCGACCGGCAAGGGCGCGTTCACCGTGGTGGGCGGCGGTGATTCGGCCGCGGCCGTGCGCGCGCTCGGCCTGCCCGAGGACGGCTTCTCGCACATCTCGACCGGCGGCGGCGCGTCGCTGGAATACCTGGAGGGCAAAGAACTTCCGGGCATCGCAGTGCTGGAGGGCTGAGCAATGGCACGCAAGCCGCTCATCGCGGGCAACTGGAAGATGAACCTCAATCACCTCGAGGCCATCGCTCTGGTGCAGAAGATCGCGTTCGCCCTGCCGGAGAAGTACTTCGCCAAGGTCGACGTCACCGTCGTGCCGCCGTTCACCGATCTGCGCAGTGTGCAGACCCTGGTGGAGGGCGACAAGCTCCTGCTCACCTATGGGGCGCAGGATCTTTCGCGCCACGATGCCGGCGCCTACACCGGTGAGATCAGCGGCGCCATGCTGGCGAAGCTGGGTTGCACCTATGTGGTGGTCGGGCATTCGGAGCGGCGGCAGTACCACGGCGAGGACGACGCCACTGTGCTCGCCAAGGCCAAGCAGGCGCTCAAGCACGGAATCACCCCGATCGTCTGCATCGGCGAGGGTCTGGATGTGCGCGAGGCGAAGACACATGTCGAGTACAACCTCGAGCAGCTGCGGGGTTCGCTGAAAGGCCTGACGGCGGAGGAGATCTCGAAGATCGTCATCGCCTACGAGCCGGTCTGGGCGATCGGCACCGGCAAGGTCGCCACCCCGGCCGACGCGCAGGAAGTGTGCGGGGCCATCCGCGGCGAGCTGGTCGAACTCGCCTCCGCGGAGGTGGCGGCGGACCTGCGGGTGCTCTACGGCGGTTCGGTCAACGCCAAGAACATCGGCGAGCTGATCAAGCAGACCGATATCGACGGCGCGCTGGTCGGCGGCGCTTCGCTGAAGGGTGACGAGTTCGCCACCCTGTCCGCGATCGCCGCGGGCGGCCCACTGCCGTAAGGGTTTTCGAACCGAGAAAGGGCCGAGCACCTGGTGCTCGGCCCTTTTCGCGTATCACTCCACGGGGATGCGGTACTCGCAGATGCTGCCGCGCAAGGTGAATCCCGCGCCGGCGAGGGCGGTGCGCAGCGCCTGGTCGGCCGGGTCGGCGGACAGGTCGGCGGTCACTACCTCGGGATGGTCGCGGCGCAGGCGGTGCAGCGTGCTCGCCAGCAGTGCGCTCAATTCCGGCACGAGGGCCTCCGCGTGCACGATGTTCAGCACCGCGGTGCCGCCGCGGACGCCGGCCGAGGATTCGGCGCGCAGGGTGCCGTCCACGTCGAGGTAGCCGAGGGTGAAGGTGGTGTCCAGGTATTCGTCCCGGTCGGCGAGCAATTCGCCCACGGTGTCGGCGGTCCAGCGGTCGGTGCAGCCGGTGTCGTCGCAGCGGCTCAAGCCCGCGTCGGTGTACAGGCGGGCGTAGCGGGCCAGCGTTTCCCGGGTCGGCGGGGCCGGGAGTTCCTCGACGTACGCCGCCGGGGTCTCGGGCCAGTCGCCGCCTTCGGCGCGCCACTCGCAGTCGAGTTCCCGATGCGGACGCAGTCCGAGCGCCGCCGCGACCGCGGCACCGTCGGAGTCCTGGACGATCCATTGCACCGCAGCGTGTTTCGAGGAGCGAGCCGCGTCGACGGCCGCGCTCAGCATGGCTCGATAGGTGTCGGTGTCGCCCTCCTCCACCACCGGGACGGCGAGCAGGTACCGTTCCGGATCGTCCGGGTCGATCAACAACGTCCAGCCCACCACCGCGCCTTGCCTGCGGACCGTCAGCACCCCGCGGGTATGCGGGCCGATCAGTTGCTCGCGTAGCTCTAGCAGCTCGCTTTCGGCGTCCGAGGCACCGGCTATCGACGGTTGACCGGCGTGTAACTCCGCCACCAGACTGTCATCGATGGTGGTGTGGAGCTCGATCTCGCCGACCTCGGTATGGATTGCTGACATGTAGCTGATGGTACCGGCGTCCGGCACGGCAGGGGGCGGCCCGAATTCCGGGGGCCTCACTGCGCGTGCAGTACCAGACCGTTGCCGTTCTCGTTCTTGATGGTCAGGGCGCTCGCGTCGACGGTCGCGGTCGCCTTGCCGTCCAAGGCTTTCAGAACCGCCTGCTCGACCTCCATCACCTCGGGGGCGCACGCCATCCTGGTGGTGGCGATCCGGAAGGTGAGCTCGGGATCGGTGCCGGTGGCGCTGCCGTTCATGGTGTTGCAGCCCGCGGTGCCCGAGACCTTGCCGTCGGCGGCGATGGTGAGGGTCGGTTTCACGTCATCGATGGCCTGCGAACGGATCTGGGCCTCCGGGGTGAGCAGGGCCGTGACGATCCAGGTGGTGCCGCGCAAGGGTTTATCGGGTTCGGCGACCTTCTTGTCCAGCATGGTGACGGTCAGGTTGTCGCTCTTCAACGTCAGTTTCGGGCCGTCCAGCTGCCAGGCGGGCTGGGAGTTCAGCAGACCGCTGAGCCACTCATCGGCGCCCTGCCGGTCGCCGCCGCAGGCCATCAACGTGCTCGCGAGGCTGGACACGACCAGCTTCTGCTCCTCCGATGCCACCGCGCCCGAATGGGTGTTGCAGCCCGCGTCCGCGGACACGCGGTTGTCCTTGAAGGTCAACCGGAGTGGACCGCCGCCGGGTATCGGCGCGCCCTCGACCCCGGTGGAGACGAAGGTGCGGCCCATCAAAGTTTGGTCCGGCGGGTTCGCGGGAGAGTTCGAATCCCCGCTCGAGCAGGCGTTGATCGCGAGAAGCGCGAGCAGGACGATCGGGCCGAACCGCACGAGATTAGCCGCCATGACGGCGATGCTACCGATGTCGTGCGGTTCGGCCCGGGTTTCGGCCGGTCAGACCGGCATGCCGAGCGCGGAGGCGAGGGTCTGGCCGAGGGCGTTGACCACCATGCCCGCCGCGCCCGGATCGAGGATCTGCAACGGCACGTCCCGGTTGGTGCAACCCTGCGGCGCCGGGACGCCGTTGAGCCGATCGTGCAACCACATCACGGCCGAACCGGCACCCGAGGCGGCGGCGATGCCGTGCTCGCTGATGATCTCGCGGGTGTAGGCGACCTTGGCGTCCGGGTCCTTGCAGTAGGTGTCGTAGACCTTGTTGAGCGCGTTCACCGGCATGACTTCATCGAGCGGCGCCTGATAGAAGTACATCGGCGACGCGGGTGTGCCACGGCGGCCGAGGCTGATCTCTTCGAGCATGGGCTGTAATTCGGGTGCGCTCAACGGATCGCCGCCGGGGTAGTCGAACAAGCCCTTGATGTTCACGAACGGGAAGCCCGCGAATTGCAGTGCGACGCACTGTCCTTCGTGCACCACGCGCACCGCTTTGCCGAGCGGGTTCATGTACCTGTCGATGAACTGGTTGAGCTCCGGGTACTCCCTTGCCACACCGAACAATCCGCCGAGGACCGCGCCGCCGAAGGTGGAGGTGCCGTTGTTGTAATCGATGGCCGTGCGGATATCGGCCATCACGCCGCCCGCCGCGGTGCCGACCAGGTTCAGCTCCGGCGCGTACTCGCGTTGCAGTTCGGCCGCGTGCGCGGTCGGAATCGCGCCGCCGGAGTAGCCCCACAACGCGGTGCGGGTGGCTGTGCCGGGTAGCCCGGCGGGCTCGAAGTTCTGTGCGGCCCGGATCGCGTCCAGCGTGATCCGCGCGCCGAGCGGGCCGGTCGCGTACGCCGCGTTCGGGCCCTGGTGATCGGGCACCACGACGGCGTGCCCGAGTTGCAGCATGGCCTGGACCTCGATGAATTCCAACCCGATCACGGTATTGGTCGGATTGGGCAGCGAACCCATCTGCAGCACGTAGGAGGGCGCGCAGTTCACCGACAGGGAGTCCTCGGCGAACTGGAACGAGACCAGGCTGCGGTCGGGTGTCGGCGACGGGCGATGCGGCACGATCACGGTGGCGACCGCGGGAATCGCCTCACCGCGCGTGTTGGTGCTGCGGTACGACAGCTGCCACGCCCGCACATTCAGCGGGATCAGGAAGAAGTTGGCGAGGTTGACCTGCCGGGCACCGAGAATCTCACCGGGCTGGGCCGCGGCCACTCTGGCCGGATCCGGGTTGTAGAAGCCCGGATCCAAGTACGGCGGGGCCGGGGGGAGCGGGAACGGGAGCGGGGGTGCGACCGGCACCGGATCCGCGTGCGCGGCGGCGCCCAGCGCCGGGCACACCGCGAGGGTCAGCCCCGCGGTCAGAGCGAGGCAAGTGTGAGCGACCACTTTCTTGGTGCGCCCGACGGTGCCCATCTTCATTTGAACTCCTAGACCTCAACGCAACGTTGCGAGACGCGGCTCTCGGGCAGAAAGAGAGCAATCGTTTCCTAACTGGCGCGTCGACTGTAGAGTGCGTACGGCGATGTGTCAACGGTCACGCTGACCCGCCGATCGGTAGCGTTCTGGACGCCGGGCAGGATGGACAGTCATGACCGGTAGCGCCGAAATCTCGCGTCCGCGCAGGACCCAGCAGGAACGCCGGGCCGCGACCGTCGCCAAACTCGTCGACGCGACCATCGCCGCGATCAGCGAGGTCGGTTACCAGCGCACCACCGTGCAGGAGATCTGCGGGCGCGCAGGACTTTCCGTCGGCGCGATGTTCCGTCAGTTCGACGGCAGGCTGGACCTGATCGTGCGCACCGCCGAAGCGATCGTCGACCGGCAGCGGATCGCCTTCCTCCTGATGATGGAACATCTGGAAGAACAAGCGAATCCGCTCGACAGCGCACTGCGGTTCCTGCGGGCGGCCCAGTCCGCCGAAATCACGCACGCCCTGCGCGAGATCTACCTCGCGGCGCGCTCGGACGCCGAACTGCGGACGCGGATCGCGCCGACCGTGGAGAACTATTACGACGAAATCGTGGCCGCCGTCGAGCACACCGGCGTGCTGCGCCGCTATCCGAAACGAGTACGTGAGCCGCTGTTCTACCTTGCGCTGCATGTGTTCTCGGGTCAGGCCGTGGTGCGCGGCGTGTATCCCAAACCCGAGGTCGACGACGCGGTGCTCGCGCTGCTGGAGGACATGCTGCAGATGTACGCCGACTCGGTCGAACCCGGCGAGTCCTAGAGCCATGCGACTGTGGACGCTGCAAGCGCCCGAAGTTGTTGCGGCCGTGCACGCGAGCGGTGGGTATCGGGCGCGCTGGGACCTCGTCACGCCGAACTGGCACACCGCGTTCCGGGCGATGACAGCCGAGATGACAAGGCGCGGTATCGATTGCGCCGCGGCCCCGCCGGTGTGGTGCTGGCCCGGCCGTGCGTTGCGTGCCGCCACGGTGCGGACCACCGCGAATCTCCTGCTCGGCGACCATGAATGGGCCCACGGCCGCTGGCTGCTGAAACTGGCTGTGCCCGAACAGTTCACGCTCGTCACCTCGTACGGCGCCTGGAACGACTACCTCGCCCACACCATGGGCTTCGCCGACGGACCCGACCGCATGGACTGGACCGGCCGCCCCACCTGGGCCCGCGACCAACTCCAGGTCACCATCCCCGAACTGCGCCGCGAATGGATCACCCGAGCCACCCCCTACCCACCCGACCCCGAAACCGCCGCCCGCATCGCCGCCGACCCAGACCTCCGGATTCGCGAGACGTGAACGAGTTGCGCATCGGCGCGCGGGTTGCGTGCATACGTGCGGGTTCCCGCGCAGCCGCTGCAACGCCGGTGCCTTCGGCGCGGGTTGCGCGACGTTCCCGCGCTAGACCTCCGAGCCCCGAGAGGGGCGGAGGGAGTTCGCACTTGCGCTGCGGTGCTCTTGCCGGCGCGGAACGGTCGGATCAGGCCGTGTTGCTCGCTGTGCACGTGTGCGGGTTCGTCGTGCGCGGGTCGTGGCAGTTGCCGTGGGAAGTGCCGGGGCGACACCGCGCCGTGGCGGGCATTAGGATCGGCCTCGTGCATCGATGCTTCCCGATATCCCCGCCGCCCGCCTCCTAGCGAGGTGTAGGCGTACCTCCGCCTCCGCTCCGGCCATGCGCATCTAAGGACGGACTTCGTCCGGCTGCGCCTGTCCTGCGTACCTCCGCAGTCGCTCCCGCCGTGCGTCGATTCCGTCTGGCCGTGGGCAGTTCGTGTCTTCGTATCTGGTTCGGCGAGATGCGTTTGATGACGGGTTGCGGTGAGGCTCTGGCTGGGGCGGCGCGAATCTGTTGCGGATTCGGGGCGGCGTGGCTGCGGCTGTTGGCGGTGTAGTGGGTTCCGTTCGGTAAGGCTGGGCGGTGGGCCTGCTGCGTTCCAGGCGGTGCGTGGGCGTGGCTCGAGGGCAGAGCTTCCTCAGGGTGCTTGTAGCGCTGCGGTATTCGTTGTGCACCTCGCTTCAGCGACCTCCAATCCTTCTGTCGCAGGAGCGCAAACTTTCATGTCCACAACTCTGTCCACGGCCGGCCGTTCGGGGCTGGTCTATCTCGTCGGCGCCGGAATGCTCTGGGGCACCGGTGGTCTGCTCGGCACGCTGCTCGGACGGGCTACCGGTCTGTCCCCGGTCGCGGTCGCCACTTGCCGGCTCGCCGTCGGCGGTCTGCTGCTCGTCGCGCTGCTGGCGGCGACCCGGCGGCCTTGGCCGCGAAATCCGCAGGCGTGGCGCAGGATCGGTGCGGTCGCCGTGCTGGCCGCGACCTTCCAGGCGTGCTATTTCGGTGCGGTCGCCGCGTCCTCGGTGAGTGTCGCGACGTTGCTCACCATCGGCACGTCGCCGGTGGTGGTCGCACTGCTCGAACAACTCACCGGCCGCCGCCGCTTGGATCGCCGTCGCGCGGGCACGATCTGTCTCGCACTGACCGGTCTGGCGCTGCTGATCGGCGTGCCGTCCGATGATGTCGACGCCACTGGCCTGCTCGCCGGTGCGGCGCTCGCCGTCGCGGCCGCGACGGCGTTCTCGACGGTCACCGTGATCAACACGCGCCCCGTCCCTGGCCTCGACGCGATGACGACGACGGGTCTCGGCTTCACCGCGGGCGCACTGCTGCTCGCGCCGGTGGCGGCGACGACCGGCCTCACGTTCCATCCGTCCGTCGCGAGTTTCGCCCTGGTCCTCACCCTCGGCCTCGTCCCGACCGCGATCGCCTACACGCTCTATTTCCGCGGCCTCCCCGCCGCGGGCTCCGGCACCGCCGCCGTCCTCGCCCTGCTCGAACCGCTCACGGGCGCCGTCCTCGCCGCCCTCCTCCTCGGCGAACGCCTCACTCCCAGCGCCCTCGCCGGCGCCGCGGTCCTGACCTTCGCCCTCGTCCGCACCGCAACCGAACAGACAGGAGCCGCCCGCGACCTCACCTGACCGGACAGGACCGGGCGGGTCGGGCACGACCGCGGCTCGAGCAGGGCGGTCCGCTGGGACGCTAAGCTCCGGGGAGTGACCACTGTGGCTACTACCGTCTCTACCTGGGCGCCGATGCGGTCGAAGGTGTATCGCGCGCTGTGGATCGCGCAGTTGGTGTCCAATTTGGGGACCTGGATGCAGACGGTCGGCGCACAGTGGATTCTGGTCGACGAGCCGAACGCGGCCGCGCTGGTTTCGTTCGTGCAGACCGCGATCACGCTGCCGGTGATGATGCTGGCCATCCCGTCCGGGGTGATCGCGGATCTGGTAGATCGGCGCAGGCTGCTGGTGGGCGCGCAATCGACGATGGCGCTGCTGGCGACGGTGCTCGCGATCTCCACGGCGACCGGGCACACCACCCCGGCGGTGCTGCTGACCTTGTTGTTCCTGCTGGGCTGCGGGCAGGCGCTGACCGGTCCCGCGTGGCAGGCGATCCAGCCGGAACTGGTTCCGCGGGAACAGATTCCGTCGGCGGCCGCGCTCGGCAGCATGAACATCAACATCGGGCGCGCGGTGGGCCCGGCACTGGCGGGGGTGCTGGTCTCGGTGTCCGGGCCGACGCTGGTGTTCGCGTTGAACGCGGTGTCGTTCGCGGGGATCGTGGCCGTGCTGACCGTGTGGCGCAGGCCGCGCACCGATCGCGGCCTGCCGTCGGAGCGCCCGCTCGCCGCGTTGCAGGCGGGCACCCGGTTCATCCGGGCCGCGCCCGCGATCCGCCGGGTGCTGCTGCGTTCGATCCTGTTCATCGCCCCGGCGAGCGCGCTGTGGGCGCTGCTGCCGGTGATCGCGCGCGACGAACTCGGGCTCACCTCGTCGGGCTACGGCCTGATGCTGGCGGCGCTCGGCGTAGGCGCGGTCCTCGGCGCCGTCGGCCTGTCCCGGTTGCGTGCCCTGCTGACGCCCACCCAACGGTTGACCACCGCGGCCGTGCTGTTCGGTCTCGCGACCGCGGCCACCGCCGTGCTGCATGTGGTGCCGGTGGTGTTGATCCTGCTGGTTTTCGCCGGCTTCGCCTGGCTGCTCGCGATGTCGACGATGAATTCGACGATGCAGTTGCTGCTGCCCGCGTGGGTGCGGGCGCGCGGCCTCTCCGTCTATCTGCTGGTGTTCATGGGCGGTCAGGCGCTTGGTTCGCTGGTCTGGGGTTTGATCGCCGGTGCGATGGGGCCGGTGTTCGCCCTGCTGAGCGCGGCGGCGCTGCTCGCGGTGTGTGCGGTGAGCACGGCGTGGCTGCCGATCAGTCACAACGCGGAGAACCTGGACCAGACACCGTCCGCGTTCTGGCCGGAACCGCAACTGGTGGTGGAACCTGACCCGGCCGACGGCCCGGTCATGGTGTTGCGCACCTACGACGTCCCGGCGGAGAACGTGGCGGAGTTCATGACCGCGATGGCGTTCGTGGGCCGATCCCGGCAGCGCACCGGCGCGATGGAGTGGCGGCTGTATCGCGATGTCGGCGTGCTCGACCGCTATGTGGAGGCTTTCGTCGTCCGTTCGTGGGCCGAGCACATGCATCAGCATCAGGTCCGGCTCACCGCCCAGGATCAGATCCGTGAACAGGAAGCCTCGAAGTACACCGTCGGTGACGATCGGGTCACCCACTTGGTCGCGGTGATGCCCGCCCGGTGAGCACGCGGCGCTGGGGAGCGTTGCCGAGTGCCTGATTCGGTGGGATCCGGCCGACCGCATACACTGTCGGTCATGCGGATGTTCCTGGATATCCTCCTGATCGTCGCCAGCGTGCTGCTGGTGCTGCTGGTGCTGCTGCACCGCGCCAAGGGTGGAGGTCTGTCCAGCCTTTTCGGTGGCGGTGTGCAGTCGAGCCTGTCCGGCTCGACCGTCGTCGAGAAGAACCTCGACCGCATCACCATCTTCACCGGCGTGGTCTGGTTCATCGCCATCATCGGCATCGGTCTGGAGATCAAGTTCGCCTGATCAGGCGAGTCACTACACCGGCCGCGATCGTCGCAGCCGCCAGCACGAGGGCGGCGATGACGAACGCGGCCGGATAGCTGTCGCCGATCACCGGCGCCACCACCAGCGGACCCAGCATCTGCCCCGCGCCGTAGACGGCCGTGAGCGGAGCCGCCGCGCCGCTGTCGGACAGTTCGCTGCCGATCCGCATGGCCAGCATCACGATGCCGAGGAACGTCGCCCCGAACAGCGCCGCTGCGAGCACCGCGGCCCACACCGCGCTCGTCCAGGCCGGTAGCACCGCCGAAAAGCATTGCGCGAGCAGTGCGATCGGCATAGCGACGGCAGGCGACCAGCGGCGCCCCGCCACACCCCACAGCACGGTCGCGGGGACGGCGGCCGCGCCGACCACCACCCAGATCGTGGAGCCGACCACCTGCCCCCGCTCGCTGCTGACGGCCGCGACCAGGAACGTCCCGATCACGATGTAGCCGAGACCCTCCAGGAAGTACGAGACCAGCAGCGCCCGCCACGCGCCGACCGACCGGATGACGGCCTTGCCCGCCCGATGGCCGGGCCGGATGTCGAGCCGCAGGGCGGGCAGCAGCAACAGCGCGGTGAGCGCCGCCGACACCAGCCACATCGCCTGCCAGCCGAGGAACGGCCGCACCGCCAGCACCAGCACGCCGGTGAGCGCGATGCCGAAGCCGACGCCGCCGAAGGTGATCCCGGCCGCCTCCCTGGCACTGCCCGGCCGCGCCGCCACACCCGCGCACGCGACGAAGATGACGGCGCTGGTGACGCCCGCGATCAGGCGTAACGCGGCGGGGAAGAGCGTCGGCGCGGGCACTGCCATCAGCAGTTCGCTCGCGATCAGCAGCGCCGCGGCGACGCGAAAGGTGGTGCGGCTGTTCAGCTCCGGCCAGCGGGTGAGCAGCAGAGCGCCGAGCAGATAGCCCGCGTAGTTCGCGGTCGCGATGACGGCGCCGTCGTGCGCGTCGATCCGGTGCGCGTCCACCATGATGGGGAGCAGGGGTGTGTAGACGAACCGGCCGACGCCCATCGCGGCCGCCAGTCCGGCGGCGGCCGCGAACGCGGGGACGAGACTGTGGCGCGGTGCGGGTGCGATAACAGCGGTCACCCTGCGACCGTACGGTCCGTGCCGACGCCTGTGAAATGCTTTCTATGCACCATGTATACGCTGAACGCATGGATAAGGACGACGCGTCGCCGAGAGAGCACGCCCGTGCGGCCGGTGACCTCGGCAGTTCGCAGGTGGAGCTGCGGCATCTGCGGGCGTACGTCGCGCTGTGCGAGGAAGGGAACTACACGCGGACCGCGGCCCGGCTGCATCTGAGCCAACCGGCGTTGACCAGAACCATCCAGCAGCTGGAACGGCTCGTCGAATGCCGGTTGATCGAGCGCAGCTCGCGGCGCTTCGAGCTGACCGAGGAGGGCGCCGAACTGCTGACGCACAGCAGGCGCATCCTTGCCGACGTCGATACTGTTGCCGCGCAACTGCGCTCGCGTACCGCCGTCGAAATCGGTTTCGCCTGGCTGCTGCCCACGAACTGGCTGGCGGCGACGCGTCGCCGCTACGAGGCGCTCGGCGGCCGGATCGCGCTGCGCCGCGTCGACGATCCGCTGGCCGCGCTCGACGCCAGGTCCATCGATATCGCCATCTACCGCAGGGAAACCGAACTGCCGAGCCATCTCGCGTCCCGGGTGATCGCGACGGAACGGCGCATGCTCGCGGTCGCCGCGCATTCGCCCCTGGCGACGGCGACCGATCTGCGCTGGGCCGATCTCGCGGGCTATCCGCTGGTGGTGAACACGGTATCCGGTACGACACATGCCGATTCGTGGGCAGACGGCGACCCGGAGCGGCCGATCATCACCTGCCGGAATTTCGACGAGTGGATCGAACTCGTCGCGGCGAACCGGGGGATCGGCGGGGTGCCCGCGCTGGCCCGCACTCGTGCCCCGCATCCCGGAGTCGTCTACCTGGATGTGGCCGACGCGCCGCCCTCGCACGTCCATCTCGCCTGGCATACGAAGCCCGAATCGCGGGCGGTGCAACGCTTCCTCGGCGTCGCCTGACGGATCAGTCCGTGCGCGGCACCCGTCCGTCGACGTCGGTGAAACCGTAAGCCTTCGCGAGATCGGCTACCCGCCAAGCGGACCCGGTGCGCGTACGGCGCTCGGCATCGGTGGCCAGGGCGACCACCGCGCGCCCGGGGAAGCGCGGGGTTTCGGCCTCGGCGAGGTCGAAGCTGCCTTCGCCGGGCAGCGTGACCACTCGACGTCCGTCGGCATCGGCCGGAACCAGTTGCAACAGTTCGGTGTCCACGATGCCCGGCCACAGCGAGACCGCGGTGACGCCGGTATCGGCCAGATTGTGCGCCAAGTCGGCGGTCAGCCGGTCGAGTGCGGCCTTCGCGACGCCGTAAACCGCGTTGTGCATGTATCTTTCGGCACCGGGCGAGGAGATGTTGACGATCAACCCCGCCGCCGGGATCAGCAGCGGAGCCGCGTAAACGCTTGCCACGTAGTGCGATCGGACGCCGATATCGAACGTCTCGTCCCACGCCTTCGGCGGTACCTCCCAGAACGGTTTGCCGAGCCAGCGCGCCGCGGCGGGGGAGTTGTAGACGTTGTTCACCAGTACATCGAGCCGGCCGTGGGCCGTGCGGATCTGCTCGAACAGCCCGCGCACCGCGTCGTCGTCGCGATGGTCGCAGATGAACGGGACGCCGACGCCGCCGGCCGCGTCGACCGCGGCGGCGGTTTCGCCCACCGTGCCCGGCAGCCGGCCCGGGGTGTCCGATCGCCCGGTCACGTACACGGTCGCGCCCGCGGCGCCGAGTTCGACCGCGATGCCCTTGCCGATGCCGCGGCTCGCCCCGGTCACCACCGCGATCCGGCCGTCCAGCGGTTTGGCTATTCCGTTCATGAGACAGGGACATTACCGTGAAATAGGAACACGTTCTAGATTTTGGAGGTCCGGCAGTGGAGTTGACGCATCGGTTCGTGACGACCAACGGCGTCCGGATGCACGTCGCCGAGCAGGGCGCGGGTTATCCGGTGATCTTCTGCCACGGATTTCCGCACACCTGGTTCATCTGGCGGCGCCAGCTGGCGGCGGTGGCCGGTGCGGGATACCGTGCCATCGCGCCGGATCTGCGCGGCTACGGGCAGACCGACCGGCCCGCCGACGTGGCGGATTATACGAACGAGGCGGTGATCGGCGATCTGCTCGGCCTGCTCGACGACATCGACGCCGAACAGGCGGTTTTCGTCGGCCTGGATTTCGGTGCGGCGCTGGTGTGGGAGCTGGCGTTGCGCGCGCCGGAGCGGGTGCGCGGCGTGATCGTGCTGAACAATCCGTTCGCGCCGCGGCCGCCGCGCGCTCCCTCGCAGCTGTGGGCGAAGGCCGCCGCGCGACACTTCCTGCACCTGCACTACTTTCAAGAACCCGGCGTGGCCGACGCGGAATTGGGCGCTCGGCCAAGGGAATTCCTGGCCAGGGTGTACTTCTCGCTCAGCGCCGACTACCACTACCTCGACACCTGGCAGTTCCCGGCCGAGGGCACCGGCTACCTGGACGTGCTGCCCGAGGCGCCGCCGCTGCCGTGGCGCTGGCTCGCGCAGGACGAATTCGACACCCTGGCAAAGGATTTCGAACGCACCGGGTTCACCGGCGGACTCAACTGGTACCGCGCCCTCGACCGGAACTGGGAGCTGACCGCCGACTACGCCGACGCGTCGGTCACCGTGCCCGCCTACTTTCTGTACGGCGACCGCGACCCGGATATGGAGGGTTTCAGCGGGCGCGATCCGCTGACCACGCTGCGCCGCCATGTCCCGCAGCTACGCGCGGTGACCAAGATCGCGGATGCGGGGCACCTGGTCCAATTGGAACGGTCCGCGGAGGTCGACGCGCTGCTGACATCCCACCTGCGCGAACTCGTGCCGAATCCGTCCGGGGTGCCCGCGTAGGCCGAACGCCTTCGGCCGGAGGCACGTTCGGTGTCGGTGGGCACCGCTAATGTTCGCTCATGAGTTACAGCCTGAGCGTTTACGTCGTCGAACTGGACAGGGTCAGGGGCGCCATCGCGTCGCGGGACGACAAGCTCCGGCGCATGATCGGAGGTCGCTTCAAAGCCCAGCTCGCGCACGCCGACGACTGGTTCGCCGAGGAGATCGCGAACGGTGCGCCGGCCCGGTACGACGCGGTGCGCGCCGTGATCGACGGCGGTCCGTTCGATCCCGCCTACGGATTCCAATACGCCTATGCGTACCAAACGATCTGCCAGTTCTACGGCAGGTTCCTGGACAACCGCTACTTCTCGCCGTTTCGCGGCAGCTGGCTGGAACAGGTGGACGAGGGCCTGGCCGAACTCGGCATCAAGGCGATCAGTCTGACCGGCTTTCTCTACCATGCCTTTCCGCCCGCCCTGCCGCAGCCGGACGAGCTACCCGGCTACGGAGAGTGGACGCCGGAGCAATGCGCCGAAGCGTTGGTGCAGTGGGAGTCGACCACTCCGGAGTCGCGCGAGTCCGTCGATCACGAGGTGCTCGCCGCCATCGAATCCTGCATGGAGTGGATCCGTGAGGCGCAGGCCCGGCCCGGCTGGGGGATCGCCGGTTTCTTCTTCTGAGGCGCTCAACGGTATTCGCCGGCCAGATTCGGATAGCCGTCCCAGCGTGGCAGTGGCTGCTGGTCCAGGTGGGCGGTCAGCCGATCGAGCAGGTACTGCCAGCGCGGGCCGATCGCGGCGGCGTCGCGCTGGCAGACGTGGCGGCGGATCAGTTCGACATTGGTGACCACACCGACCTGGGTCATGCGCACCTCCACCAGGCAGCCGTCGATCCGCACGGCGAGTTCGTGCGGGGCCCGGCAGTGCTCGATCCGGACGGCGATCGGTCCGGCGACCGGCCCGTCCAGCGGTTCGATCGTCACGGTGTCCGCGTCGCCCGTCACCGCGCCGAGCCACTGCGCCAGGTGCGCTCGCTCGGTCGCCGCCGTCCACACCTCCAGCACCGGCCGGTGGAATGAACGCAGATAGTGCAGGAGCACCAGATCGCCGTCGTCGGCGCGATCGTGCTCCGGTCGAACCTCGCCGAGCATGGACATCGTCATCACCGCACTCCTCCGCTGCTGGTCAGGCGTCACTGGCACTGTCTTTCCAGTATTCCCCGGTCCAATCCGGAATCAGCGGAATCCGGGCATCGAGTCATCGTGCCGTCGGGCCTTCCTGCGCGGTGCGGGGCGCGCCGGTGAGGCTTTGTGCAGGGGACTCGAGCGGCCGGGCGTGCGGACGTCGCGCGCACAAAAGTGCACTGCGCGACGAGATCGCGCGGCGAACAACAACGTTCGTGCAGCGGTCGGCCGCTGATTGAAAAATAAAGTAGCGCAATAGAATACAACTATCGAGCGCCGTCGGATGCGCCGTGTGCCGGGTGACTACGGTCGAGATGCGGAAGTGCTTGGCAATCTGTACATTTGGTTCAGCCCGAACTGGCAGGAGGGGGTCGGGCGTTCAGCGACATGCCTTTTTGGTGAACGTGAGTGCGGAAGTACGGAACTTGTCACAGTCATTGAACGCGCCGGAAGGCGAGCGTCGGGAACCTGTCGTTCGACGTCAGCGTATGCCGCTGCTAGCCCTGTTCGGCAGCGCCGCCGTCACGTCGGTCGCGGTGGTGGTCGCGGTGTACTACGCGCCGAGCGACTTTCGCGTCCCGCTGACCATCGGCGCGGTCGTCGCCGCCCTCCTGCTGTGCGGCGCGTGCACGGCGGCCGTGCACTATCACGGCGTCGCCCGGCGGGCGACCCGCGAGGCGGCCGCGAGCACCGCGGCGGCGACGGCACGCGTCCAGGCCGCCGAGAACGCGGCCGAGGCGCACGCCTGGGAGTCGAAGAACAACGAGAACCGCCGCTCCGCCGCCATGGCCGCGTTCGCCGGCGCCGCGGGCCGGATGCAGGCGATGACCACCAGCATGCTCGCCGAACTGCGCGAGATGGAACACCGGCACGCCGACCCGAAGGTCCTCGCCGACCTGCTGGAACTCGACCATCGCACCGCCCAGGCCGGGCGCCTCGCCGACAGCATCGCCGTGCTCAGCGGCGCGCGGTCCGGCCGGCGCTGGGCCAAACCCATTGCGATGGAATCCATTCTGCGCGGCGCCATGGGCCGGGTCGCGGGCTATCAGCGGGTGCGGTTGCGCGCCATCGCCGAAATCGCCATCGCCGGCCACGCCGCCGAGGGCATCATGCACACCCTGGCCGAACTGCTCGACAACGCGTGCAACTTCTCGCCGCCCACCACCGAGGTGCACGTATACGCCGCCGAGGTGCCCGCGGGCGTGGTGCTCACCATCGAGGACAGCGGCCTGGTGATGAGCGAATCGGCGCTGCGGCGCGCTGAACAGACCGTGTCGGTCACCGGCCCCGACGGGCGCGGCCAACGTTCGGCGGACCTGTCCTCGCTCAGCGGTACCCGACTCGGCCTGGCGGTGGTCGGCCACCTCGCGCGCAAGCACGGGCTCACCGTCTCCTACCGGCCCTCCGCGATCGGCGGCACGGCCGTGGTCGTGGTGGTGCCGCGGGATCTCACTGCGCGCGTGGACCGTTCGCAGCCGTCGGCGCCCGCCACCAATCCGTCGCTGCCTGCGGTGCCGCCGCCGGCGCCCCGGACCGCCCCGCAGGCGGTGGCGCTCGCGGAACCGGCCGCCGATCGCGAACCGGCCGCCGTCGCGACCGCACCCGCGCCGACCGCTGAGGTCACCAGCATGGGCCTGCCGAAGCGGCGACGCGGCAGCACCCTGGCCGCGGTGCATCCGGCCGGGCTCTCGCTACCCGAGCCCGGCGCGCCTGCGGCGGCGCCCGCGCCCGCGGCCAGCCCGGCCGCGTTCGGCGCCTTCCAGCGCGCGATCGCCGGGCGTGACGGCGAAAGCGCCGCCGCCGCACCACCTTCCCCGTCCCCTACCGTTGCCGTGGAGAACGATCGATGACCACGTCTGTGCCGTCCCAACTCAGCTGGCTGTTGGAGCAGCTACTCGCTCGCACCCCGCGTACCAGGCACGCGCTACTACTGTCCGGCGACGGACTCAAGATCTGCCACACCCCCGAACTCGGGATGGACAAGGCCGATCAGCTCGCCGCGATCGCCGCGGGCATCCAAAGTCTTTCGCACGGCGCGTCGGTCGAGTTCGGTGACGGCCGCGGCGGCGTCCGGCAGTCGATGACCGAGTTCTACGGCGGCATCCTGTTCATCGTCGAGGCGGGATTGGCCGCGCATATCGCGGTCGTCGCCGCCGAGGACGCCGACGCTGGCCTGGTCGGGCACAACATGCGCGAACTGGTCGAGCAGCTGGGCCACCACCTCGCGTCGGCGCCGCGGAATCCAGCGGGACGGCCGAGCGGCGAAGCCGACCAGGGGTGGGCAAGCACAGGGGGACGGCAGGGCGGCGAAGCCGACCAGGGGTGGGCAAGCACAGGGGCGAGCGTGTCGTGAACAGGCCCGGCCGCGACGACGACCCCGACCGGCTCTACACGCTCACCGGGGGACGCAGCAAGCCCGACTCCGACAGCTTCGACCTGGTCACGCTCGTGGTCAGCGAATGCGATCCGACGCCGGGCATGCAGTCCGAGCACGTGGCGATCCTCGACATGTGCCGGGCCCCGACCGCGGTGGTCGAGATCGCCGCTGAACTGCGGCTGCCGGTCGGCATCGCGACCATTCTGCTCTCGGACCTGCTGTACGCGGGCAAGATCACCGTCCGGCATCCGAACATCGGCCCCGGCCTGCCGGACGCGCCGTGGAATGCCGTGCCAGACTCCACCACCCTCGAGAAGGTGCTCGTTGGACTCCGCAATCTCTGACCCCCGACCCGCCCGCGCCGACGCACCGTTGCACAGCGCGACCCGCCAGGGACTCAAGATCGTCATCGTCGGCGGCTTCGGCGTCGGCAAGACCACCATGGTCCGCGCGGTCAGCGAGATCCGCCCGCTCGACACCGAGGCGACGATGACCAACGCCGGCGTCGGGATCGACGACCCGAGCGGCGCGCCCGGCAAGTCCACCACGACGGTCGCTTTCGACTTCGGCCGGATCACCATTGACACCGAGAACGTGCTGTATCTGTTCGGCGCACCCGGACAGGAACGGTTCTGGTTCCTGTGGGACCGGCTGTTCACCGGCGCGCTCGGCGCGATCGTGCTGGTCGACCAGCGCCGCATCGCCGACTCCTGGTACGCCATCGATCGGCTGGAAGCACAGCGGACCCGTTTCATCGTGGCCTGCAACAACTTCGGCGGGTCCTCGCGGCCCGACGAGGTGCGCGACGCGCTGGACCTCGACCCGCACGTGCCACTGGTCGAATGCGACGCGCGTTCCCGCGAATCCAGCAAACAGGTGCTGATCACCCTGGTCGAGCACATCTACGCCGACGCACCGCGAGCGGAGACCGCCTCATGACCAGTCCGAGCGCCGCGGCCGCCGGTTTCGGCGGCTGCCCCGTGCAGCCGCAGTCCGCCGTCCCGCTCAGCGGTCCGCGCTTCCACACCGATCCGCAGCATCTGTACCGCGAGATGCGCCGCGAACACGGGCCGGTCGTCGCCGTCGAGTTGCCCGGCGACGTGCCCGCGTGGCTGGTCATCGGCTACCGTGAACTGCATCAGGTGACCAGCGATCCGGAGCTGTTCCCGCGCGACGTCAGCCTGTGGAACCAGTGGCCGAACATCCCGGAGGACTGGCCGCTGCTGCCGATGGTCGGCCAGCCGCGGCCGTCGATCTATTTCACCGCGGGCGCCGAACACCGCAGGCATCTGGCGATGGTCGAGCCGGCGCTGGATTCGGTCGATCCGTTCGAATTGCGCCGCACCTGTGAGGAATTGGCGGACCGGCTGATCGACGGATTCTGCGGGCGCGGCGAAGCCGATCTGGTCGCCGAGTTCGCGGTCCTGATGCCCGTGCTCGCGCTGGCCTGGGCGCTCGGCTTCCCGGACGAGGACGGGCCGCGGCTCGCGTGGAGCATGAAGGCGCTCGCCGACGGCGGCGCCGACGCGCAAGCCGCGTACGGCCGCTACTACGAGCAGATGATGCAGGTGCTCGCCGCCAAAAAGGCCAGGCCCGGAAACGATCTCGTGTCGCGCATGCTCGCGCACCCCGGGCAGTTCACCGACGAGGAATACGTGCAGGACCTGATGGCCGTCACCGCCGCGGGCCACCTGCCGACCGCCGACTGGATCGGGAACTCGGTACGTCTGATGCTCACCGACGACCGGTTCGCCGCCGCGCTGGGCGGGGGACGCCGCAGCATCGGCGAGGCGATGAACGAGGTGCTGTGGGAGGACACCCCGACACAGATCCTCGCCGGGCGCTGGGCCGCTCGCGATACCCGGTTGGCGGACAAGGTGATTCGATCCGGCGACATGCTGCTGCTCGGGCTCGCCGCGGCCAACGCCGACCCGCACGTGCGCCAGCACCTCGCCGACGGCGCGGCGACGGCACACGCGGGAAACAGCGCGCATTTCGCGTTCAGTTACGGCGAATACCGCTGCCCGTTCCCCGCCCAGCAACTGGCCGAGATCATCGCGCGGACCAGCATCGAGGTGCTGCTCGACCGGCTGCCCGACATCGATCTCATGGTGCCCGCGCAGAACCTCGTCCGGCGGCCGTCGGCCTTCCTGCGCGGCATGACGTCCTTGCCGGTTCGATTCACACCAGTTCGTGCAGTCGGAGGTACCCCGTGACGGAAACATGCCCATTCGCCATCGACCCCATGGTCGGTGACCTGGACGGGGAGACCGCACACCTGCGTGCCGCGGGCCCGATCACCCGCATCGAACTGCTCGGCGTGCCCGCCTGGACCGTCACCGAACACGCCGTCGCCCGGCAACTGCTCGTCGATCCGCGACTGATCAAGGACATCAACGGCTGGTCGCTGTGGAACTCCGGGGTGGTGACCCGGCAGTGGCCGCTGATCGGGATGATCGATGCCGGGCGTTCCATGTTCACCGTGGACGGCGCCGAGCATCGACGGTTGCGGATCAAGACCACCCAGGCGCTCTCGCCGCGGCGGCTCGAAGACATCCGGCCGGTGGTCGAGCGGCTGACCGCCGAACTGCTCGACGATCTCGAGGCGGCCGGCGCCGACGGCGCGGTCGTCGACCTCAAGCAGGTGTTCGCCTACCCGCTGCCGATGCGCGTCGTCAGCGAGCTGATGGGCGTGGACCGCGCCGATCATCCCATGCTGCTGGACTGGTACAAGGCGTTCTTCTCGCTGCTCACCCCGCAGGACGAGCGACTACGGGTGATCGACGAAATGGACTCCTACTACACGGATCTGGTGCGCAAGAAGACCGCCGACCCCACCGACGACCTCACCACCGCGCTGATCTTCGCCGACGACGGCGGCGAACCGCTCACCGAAGAAGAAGTCGTCGGCAATCTCAAAGCCCTAGTCGCGGCCGGGCACGAAACCACCGTCGGCCTCATCCTCAACGCCGTGCGCGCCCTGCTGACCCGGCCCGAACAGCTCGCCAAGGTCCGCGGCGGCGACTTCGAATGGAAAGCGGCAGTGGAGGAAACGCTGCGCTGGGACAGCCCGGTCACCCACCTGCTGATGCGTTTCGCCACCGAAGACATCACCATCGGCGACACGGTGATCGAAAAGGGCGACGGAGTCGTCATGTCCTACCGCGCCATCGGCCGCGACACCGCCGTACACGGCGTCGACTCCGACGATTTCGACCTCACCCGCCCGACTGCGCACCGCCACATGACTTTCGGGCACGGCCCGCACATCTGCCCCGGTGCTGCCCTGTCCCGCCTCGAAGCAGGCGTCGCCCTCCCCGCCCTCTTCGCCCGCTTCCCGAACCTGCGCCTGGCCGTCCCCCTCGAAGAAATCCGCAACCTCCCCGTCCTCACCCAAAACGACCTCGCCGCCTTCCCCGTACACGTGTGAACTCCGAAATCCGCACCCCTTCTCGGGATCTACACCCGTTCTGAGCGCTCAGAGGGGGTGTAAGTCCCGAGAAAGGGTGTAGATCTCGTGGTTATCCACAGGCGCGGGTTGTGCACATCGGGTGGGGTCCAGGTGGGGTGGGGGTGTGGCGCGGGGTGAGTATGAGGCATGGACCGGGTGGGTGTGCATCGGCGAAGTGTCGAACTGCGGCGCGGGTTGAGCGACGAAGAAATCCGGCAGCGCTATTCCGGCGGTGACTGGTGCCGTCTTCGGCGCGGTGCCTATGTCGATCGCGCGACTTATCGGGAATTGGATCCGGTCGGCAGGCATCGCACCCTGATCGATGCTGTCGCATCCGTTGCGGCGCTGGGAACTGCGATCAGCCACCAATCCGCCGCCGTCGTGTACGGCGCGCCGCTGTGGCGCGTGCCGCTCGACAAAGTTCACGTTACTCGGGATCGGCGGACCGGTGGCCGTGTCAAGTCGGACGTCAAGATCCATTGTGTGCCGCTCGATGCCGTCGCCGAGGTCGACGGGCTGCTGGTCACAACGCCCGCTCGAACGGTGGTCGATCTCGCTCGTACGCTGCCGTTCGAATCCGCGGTTGTCACCGGCGATGTGCTCTTGCGCGACTTCGGTCTATCCGACGACGAGCTTGCCGTCGAGCTCGAACAGGCGAAGTCGCGTTCCGGTATCGCGGCGGCCAAACGAGTGATCGCGTTCCTGGATGGGCGCACCGAGAGCGCGGGGGAATCCCGCAGTAGGGTACTGCTGGCTCGCTCGGGTCTGCCCGAACCGACCTCACAGGGAAACGTTTTCGATGGCGACGGCAAGTTCCTCGGGCGCGTCGACTTCTACTTCGAAGGCACCGGCGTGCTGTGCGAATTCGACGGCCGCGTGAAATACGGTCGTCTGCTCCGTCCCGGGCAAGATGCCGGTGACGTGGTCTTCGCGGAGAAGGTCCGCGAAGATGCCATGCGGGCCTGCGGGTTCCAACTCGTCCGATGGACCTGGTCGGACCTGGACTCCGACCAGGTCGCCGGCCGCGTCCGCGCGGCCCTGGCCCGTGCCCGCCGCGCGCCTGCCGACGGCCACGTCGAGCAAGCCGCGCGAATCCGCACCCCTTCTCGGGATCTACACCCGTTCTGAGCGTTCAGAGGGGGTGTAAGTCCCGAGAAAGGGTGTGGCTGTCGTGGTTATTCGGCGAGGAGTTTGCCTGCGGCGGTTTCGATTTTGGTTTCGTCGAGCAGGACGGTGTCGGCGGCGGGGCCGAGGGGGATGAAGGTGTCTTCGCTGGTTACTCGGGCCAGGCGGCCGTCGAAGGAGGCGTCGAGGAGGGCGGCGTAGACGGATTCGGAAACGCCGCCGCTGCGGCGGGTTTCGTCGGCGATGAGGACACGGCCGGTGGCGCGGGCATGGTGGAGCAGATCGTCGACGGGGAGGGGGGAGAGCCAGCGCAGGTCCAGGACGCGGGCGTGGACGCCGCGCGCGGCGAGGCGACGGGCGACGCGCAAGCTCATCGGGACGCCGTTGGCGAAGCTGACGATGGTGAGATCAGTGCCGTCGCCGTATACGCGGGCGCGGCCGATATCGACGTGCTCGGTGTCGGAAACCGGTGCGAGCCAACCGTTGTCGCCCGTCTCATACAGATCGCGGGTGTGGTACAGGGCGATCGGCTCGAGGTAGACGCACACGCGGCCGTCGACGCGGGCCGCCGAAACGCAGGTGCGCAGCAGGGCTGCGGCGTCGTCGGCGCGGGCCGGGGACGCGACAACGACGCCGGGGATATCGCGCAGTGCGGCGATCGAGTTGTCGTTGTGGAAATGCCCGCCGAAACCCTTCTGGTAGGCGTAGCCCGCGATCCGCACCACCATCGGATTGTGATACTGCCCAGCGGAAAAGAACGACAGGGTGGCCGCTTCGCCGCGCAACTGATCTGCCGCGTTGTGCACATACGCCAGATACTGGATCTCCGGAATCGGCACGAATCCGGCCAGCGCGGCACCGAGCGCGGTGCCGAGGACGCTCTGCTCGTCGAGCAACGTGTCGAAGACCCGGCGCCGCCCGAACTGCTTCTGCAACCCCTTGGTCACCCCGTACACGCCACCCTTGCGCCCGACATCCTCGCCGAACACCAGCACATCCCGATCCCGCGTCAGCAATCGCGCCAGCGTGCGATTGACCGCCTGCCCGAGCGTCACCGAATCATCCCCGCCGACAATGGCTTTCGTGCTCGGCGTCACCGTGGTGGCGCGCAGGGCGTCGGTGCGGATCCGGTCGGGACGAGTGGGGGCGAGGGAAGCGATCACGGCGGGGGCGGAGTCCAGCTTCGGTTCGCGCCAGACCTCTTCGGCGGTGGTGGTGACGCGGTGGGCGATGGCGTCGTAGCGGTCGAGGAGTTCGTTGGGGGTGGCGACGCCCGCGGCGACGAGGCGGCGGGCGGTGGCCACGAGCGGATCGCGGAGCAGGTCGGCGGTGATGTCGGCGGGTTTGCGGTAGGCGGCTTCGACGTCGGAGCCGGCGTGACCCATCAGGCGCACGGTGCGCAGCCGCAGGAACGCGGGCTTACGCTGCTCCCGGACCCAGTCGGCGGCGGCGCTCGCGGTGGTCAGCGCGTCGACGGCGTCGCAGCCGTCGGCATCGAAATACGCCAGGCCGGGCCGTGATCCGTACGCCTGCGGGATCCAGTCCGGGGGTGTGGGCACGCTGATGCCGATGCCGTTGTCTTCACACAGGAACAGCAGCGGCAGCGCCACCCCTTGCCGCGCGGTGTGGATCGCCGAATTGATCGCGCCGGTCGCGGTCGAATGGTTGGCCGAGGCGTCCCCGAAACTGCACAGCACCACCGCATCCGACGGCCATTCGCTCGAAATGCCCAGCCGCGCCGCACGATCGATGGCGAACGCGAGACCTACCGCGCGCGGCAGATGCGAGGCGATGGTGGAGGTCTGCGGGATGACGCTCGCGGCCTTGCTGCCGAAAACCTTGTGCCGCCCACCGGAAATCGGGTCGGCCGCCGCCGCGACGACGCCGAGCAGCACGTCCCGGATCGGGTCGAGGCCGGGCACGCGCCGGGCGCGCTGCACGAAGAACCCGCCGGACCGATAGTGCAGCAGCGCCGGATCGTCCACGCGCAGCACCGATCCGAGCGCCGCGTTCCCCTCGTGCCCCGACGAGCCGATGCTGTAATACCCCCGCTTGCTCGCCCCCAATTGCCGCGCGGCCAAATCCAGCTGTCTGCTCGTCGCCTGGGACTCGAACAGTTCCAGCAGGGTCACCCCGCTGACCCCCGGCGCGACCTCGAGGCCCGCCGCGCGGCGCACCCCCGCGGGCAATGCGCCGACCGCCGCCCGAAACCGTTCGTCAAGAACCTTGCCCGGACTCGCCCCGGAAACAGCTTCCCGCTCGCTCACGGCCCCACTGTATCCCCACCGCCGACGATTATGCGCGCCCTCCTAGATCCCGCCGAACTTTTTCCTGTCACCACACCATAACGCCGGATATGCAGCCGGACTGCCGGCGGCCGCTCGGCTCTGGGACCGTACAGCCCCGTAGCGAATCGTGTTCGACGCGCCGCGCACCTTTTGTCGTCCCGCGCGCGTGTCCTTTGACTGACACGCGCGCGCGACACCAAAACGCGCGCGGCAGCGGCCGCGCGCCGACGGAACGTTCGTGAGGGAACCCCGCCGTCCGGGGGACGGCGGGGTGCGCTACCTCAGTCGGGAAGACGGCGGGGTGTGCGCTACTCAGTCCGGGAGTTGGAGCGCGGAGGCGGCGGGCTGGTCGAGCAACCAGGTGGTGGATTCGAGGCCCACGGCACCCGCGGCGGGGATGTCGACGGGGTCGGCGCCGGCGATGGCGGCGGCGACGGCCTCGGCCTTGGCGGCACCGCCGACGACCAGGACGACGTGGCGGGTGCGGCGGATGGCGGGCACCGTGAGGGTGACCCGGACCGGCGGCGGCTTGGGCGAATTCGTCACGGCGACAACGAGTTCGTGGTCTTCGCGGACCGCGTCGGTGTCGGGGAACAGCGAGTTGACGTGCCCTTCGCCGCCCATGCCGAGCAGGTGCAGGTCGAAGGCGCCGTGTTCGGCGAGGTAGGCGTGGACCGCGGCGGAGTATTCGGCGGCGGCCTCGATCGGGTCGGGGTATTCGCCGTCGGAGGCCGCGACCGGGTGCACGCGGGCCGGATCGACCGGGACATGGTCGAGCAGGGCCTGGCGGGCTTGCAGGTCGTTGCGTTCCCCGTCGGCGGCGGGCACGAATCGTTCGTCGCCCCAGAACACGTCGAGCTGGGACCAGTCGATGGCGCCGGGGGCCTTGCGAACCACCTCGAGCAGGCCGATGCCGGTGCCGCCACCGGTCAGCACCACGGAGGCGGACCCGCGGGCGGCCTGGGCCGCGACCACGACGTCGACGAATTTGGCGGCCGCGGCGGCGACCAGCGAGTCGGTGTCCACGTGGACCTCGACGGTGTCGCTGGCGGAGGTGTCGTTGTCCTGCGTTCCGGTTTCACTCATAGGTCACCTTCTCGATTCCGGCGAGAGCTTCTGCATAGATCTCATCGGCGTCGAGTCTACGCAGCTCCTCCGCCAGGCAGTCCCGAGTTTCCCGGCGGGCCAAGGCAATTCGCTGGTCAGGGTCGCCGGTGCGGGTCAGTGTCGCGGTGCGCCCGGTCTGCGGGCGTTCGATCGCGACGGACACCGACGGCCGGTGGATCTCCACCTTCAGCGCGCCGGAGCGGCGGCGCACCGGGCAGTCCAGGCGGATGGCGAGCCAGCCCGCGAGGATGTCCAGGGCCGGTTCGTTGCGCAGCCCGGATACGAGCACCGATTCGACCGGCTCGTACGGCGGTTCGTCCAGCGCGGCGGCGAGCAGCGCGCGCCAGTAGGTGATCCGGCTCCACGCCAGATCGGTATCGCCGGTGGAATAGGATTCCAGCCGCTTCTTGATCGTCGCCTGCGGATCGGCCGCGAAGGTGGCGTCGGTGATGCGCCGAGTCGCCAAGCGCCCCACCGAGTCCTTGGACGGGAACTCCGGGGCCCCGCGCGGCCACCAGGCCACCACGGGGGTGTCCGGCAGCAGGAACGGGATGACGACGCTGCTCTCGTGATTGATCAGCTCGCCCTGCAACCGCAGCACGATCACCTCGGCCGCGCCCGCGTCGCCGCCGACCCGGATCTGGGCGTCCAGCCGGGTTTCGGCCTCCCGGTCACCGCGCGCGAGAACGACGACCCGGCAAGGGTGTTCGCGGCTGGCGTCGTTGGCGGCGTCGATCGCGTCCTCGGCCTCGGAGCTGTCCAGCGTGCACACCACCAGGGTGAGCACCCGCATCATGGTGATCACGCCGTTGCTCTCGCGCAGCTGCACGATCCGCTTGGTGACCTCGCCGGTGGTGGTGTCCGGCATATCGATGATCATGGCCGCCGCCATTCCCGCCCGGTGCGGGCGAGCATCTCGTCGGCCGAGGCCGGACCCCAGGTGCCCGCCTCGTAGGGCTCGGGCTTGCCTTCGGTGGACCAGTGCTCGAGCACCGGATCCAGGATGCTCCAGGACAATTCGACCTCCGCGTTCACCGGGAACAGCGACGGCACCCCGAGCAGCACATCGAGGATCAGACGCTCGTAGGCCTCGGGGGAGGATTCGGTGAACGCCTCGCCGTAGCTGAAATCCATGTTGACGTCGCGCACTTCCATGCTCGACCCCGGCACCTTCGACCCGAACCGGGTGGTGATGCCCTCGTCCGGCTGCACCCGGATGACCAGCGCGTTCTGCCCGAGATCCTCGGTCATGGTCTGGTCGAACGGCAGGTGCGGGGCGCGCTTGAACATCACCGCGATCTCGGTGACCCGGCGGCCCAAGCGTTTTCCGGTACGGAGATAGAACGGCACGCCCGCCCAGCGGCGCGTGTCGACCTCCAGGGTGATCGCGGCGTAGGTCTCCGTGCGCGACTGCGGGTCGAAACCCTCCTCGTCGAGCAAGCCCACCACGTGCTCGCCGCCCTGCCAGCCTTCGGCGTACTGCCCGCGCGCCGTCGTCTCGTCGAGCGGCTCGACGAGTTTGGTGGCGGAGAGCACCTTGATCTTCTCGGCCTGTAACTGCTTGGGCTGGAAGCTGATCGGCTCTTCCATCGCGGTGAGCGCGAGCAGTTGCAGCAGGTGGTTCTGGATCACGTCGCGGGCCGCGCCGATGCCGTCGTAATAGCCTGCGCGCCCGCCCAATCCGATGTCCTCGGCCATGGTGATCTGCACATGGTCGACGTAGTTGGCGTTCCAGATCGGATCGTAGAGCTGGTTGGCGAAGCGCAGCGCCAGGATGTTCTGCACCGTCTCCTTACCGAGATAGTGGTCGATGCGGAACACCGTCTCCTCCGGGAACACCCGGTTGACCAGCTCGTTGAGCTCCTGGGCGCTTTCCAGGTCGTGCCCGAACGGCTTCTCGATCACCACCCGCCGCCACGGCTTGCGACCGGCCGCGTCGGTCGTGGTCGGTTGTGCGAGACCGTGTTCGGAGAGCTGGTCGAGCACCACGGGGAACATGTTCGGCGGAATCGACAGGTAGAAGGCGTGATTCCCGCCGGTGCCGCGATCCTTGTCCAACTTGGCCAAGGTGTCGGACAGCGTGGCGAACGCGGTGTCGTCGTCGAAGGAGCCCTGCACGAAGCGGATGCCCTCGGCCAGGTGGTCCCAGACCTCCTGACGGAATGGCGTGCGCGCGTGCGCCTTCACCGCGTCGAGCACGACCTCGGCGAAGTCCTCGTCCGCGTAGTCGCGCCGGGCGAAGCCGACCAGCGCGAAACCCGGGGGCAGCAGCCCCCGGTTCGCGAGGTCGTAGATGGCCGGCATCAACTTTTTCCGGGACAGGTCACCGGTGACACCGAAGATCACCATGCTGCACGGGCCCGCGATGCGCGGCACCCGCTTGTCCCGCTCGTCGCGCAGCGGGTTCTGCCAGGTTTGGGTTTTCGGGCCGGCCATCGGGTCAGTTGTTCCCGGCCGCGGTGAGCTCTTCGGTCGTGGCGGAAAGCAGTTCGCCCCACGACTTCTCGAACTTGTCCACGCCTTCGGTCTCGAGCACCTGGAACACGTCGTCGAGGTCGATCCCGGCTGCGGACAGCTTGTCGAAGACCTCCTGGGCCTGCGCCGCGGTGCCGCTGACCGTGTCGCCACGGACCTCGCCGTGATCGGCGACGGCCTCGAGCGTCTTCTCCGGCAGGGTGTTCACCGTGTTCTTGCCCACCAGCTCGGTGACGTACATGACGTCGGAGTACTCCGGGTTCTTCACGCCGGTCGAGGCCCACAGCGGCCGCTGCCGGTTCGCGCCCGCCGCGCCCAGGTGGTTGTAGGTCGAGGTGTGCTTGCCGCCGTCGAACACGTCCTGGTATTCGGCATAAGCCAAGCGGGCGTTGGCGATACCGGCCTGCCCGCGCAGGGCCAGCGCCTCCTCGGTGCCGATCGCCTCGAGCCGCTTGTCGATCTCGGTGTCCACCCGGGACACGAAGAACGAAGCCACCGAATGGATCTTGCCGAGATCGTGACCCGCGATCTTGGCGCTGCGCAGACCGTCGAGGTAGGCGCCCATCACCGCGCGGTAACGCGCGACCGAGAAGATCAGCGTGACGTTCACGCTGATGCCCTCGGCGATCACCTTGCTGATCGCGGGCAGGCCCGCCTCGGTGGCCGGGATCTTGATGAACAGGTTCGGCCGGTCGACGGTCTTCCACAGGTCGATGGCCTGTGCGACGGTCTTGTCCGCGTCGAAGGCGAAGCGGGGGTCGACCTCGATCGAGACCCGGCCGTCCACGCCGTTGGACGCCTCGAACACCTCGGTGAACACGTCACAGGCCGAACGCACGTCGTCGGTGGTGATGATGCGGATCGCGGCGTCGGCGTCGGCGCCTTGGGCGGCAAGCTCTTTCAGCTGTCCGTCGTAGGCGTGCCCCTGGCTCAGCGCGCCCTGAAAGATGGTCGGGTTGGTGGTCACGCCGACCACGCTGCGGGTGGCGATCAGCTCGGCGAGATTGCCGGACTGGATCCGGTCCCTGGACAGGTCGTCGAGCCATACGGACACACCTGCCGCGGAGAGGGCGGCGAGATTCTCGTTCTGTGCCATGAGCGCTTATCCCTTCACGTTCTCGAGTGTGCGCTGCGCGGCGGCAACGACGTTTTCGGCGGTGATCCCGAACTCGCGGAACAGGGTCTTGAAATCGGCGGACGCACCGAAATGCTCGATCGAGACGATCTCGCCCGCGTCACCGACGAACCGGTGCCACGGCATCGCGATACCGGCCTCGACCGCGACTCGCGCACCCACCGACGGCGGGAGCACCTCGTCCCGGTACGCCTTGTCCTGCGCGTCGAACCACTCCACACACGGCATCGAGACCACGCGGGTGCCGATGCCCTGCTCCTCCAGCGTAGTGCGGGCCGCGACGGCGAGCTGCAGCTCCGAACCGGTGGCGATCAGGATCACCTGCGGTGTGCCGGTGGACGCCTCGGCGAGCACATAGCCGCCCTTGGCCACGCCCTCGAAGCTGGTGCCCTCCTGGATCGGCAGGTCCTGGCGGGTCAGCGCGAGCGCCGACGGGCCGTCCTGGTGCGCGGGCTCGGAGACGGAGAAGTGCGAGGTGTGCTCGCTGCTGTCCCGCTCGAGAATGGTGCGCCACGCGTAGGTGGTCTCGTTGGCGTCACCGGGGCGCACCACGTTCAGGCCGGGGATCGCGCGCAGCGCGGCGAGGTGCTCGATCGGCTGATGCGTCGGACCGTCCTCGCCGAGGCCGATCGAATCGTGCGTCCACACGTAGATGGCGGGCACGCGCATCAGCGCGGCCAGCCGGACCGCGGGGCGCATGTAGTCGCTGAACACCAGGAAGGTGCCGCCGTACGGACGGGTCGGACCGTGCAGCGCGATGCCGTTCAGGATCGCGCCCATCGCGTGCTCGCGCACACCGAAGTGCAGTGTGCGGCCGTACGGATCGGCCTTCCACATGCCGGTCGAGATCGACTCCGGGCCGAAGCTCGGGGTGTCGGGCATCGTGGTGTTGTTGGACTCGGCCAGGTCGGCCGAGCCGCCCCACAGCTCCGGCAGCACCGGCGCGAGCGCGGCGAGCACCTTGCCGGACGCCTTCCGGGTGGCCATGCCCTTCGGATCCGCCTCGTACGTCGGCAGATTCGCGGCCCAGCCGGTCGGCAGGTCGCGCTTGGCGAGCCGGTCGAACAGCTCCTTGCCGGCCGGGTTGGCCTGCGCCCACTTGTCGAACTGCTGCTGCCACTGCGCGTGCGCCGCCTGGCCGCGCTCGACCACCTTGCGGGTGTGCGCGATGACCTCGGGCGCGACCTCGAAGGTCTGCTCCGGATCGAAACCGAGCACCTTCTTGGTGGCGGCCACCTCGTCGGCGCCCAGCGCGGCGCCGTGCGCGGCGCCGGTGTTCATCTTGTTCGGGGCCGGGTAGCCGATGATGGTGCGCAGGACGATGATCGATGGGCGATCGAGTTCGGCCTTCGCGGCCGCCAGCGCACCCTCGATGGCGACGACGTCCTCGCCGCCCTCGACCACCTGCACGTGCCAGCCGTACGCCTCGTAGCGCTTGGCGACATCCTCGGTGAACGCGATGGTGGTGTCGTCCTCGATGGAAATCTTGTTGTCGTCGTAGATCAGCACGAGATTGCCGAGCTGCTGGGTGCCCGCCAGCGACGACGCCTCGGAGGTGACGCCCTCCTCCATGTCACCGTCGGACGCGACGACATAGATGAAATGATCGAACGGGCTGGTGCCCGGCGCGGCGCTCGGATCGAACAACCCACGCTCGCGGCGTGCGGCCATCGCCATACCGACCGCGGAAGCCAGACCCTGACCCAGCGGGCCCGTGGTGATCTCGACGCCGTCGGTGTGCCGGAACTCGGGGTGACCCGGCGTGAGCGAACCCCACTTGCGCAGGTTCTTCAGATCATCCAACTCCAAGCCGAAACCAGCCAGGTAGAGCTGGATGTACTGGGTGATGCTGGAATGCCCGCAGGACAGCACGAAACGGTCCCGGCCGACCCACGACGGATCACTCGGATCGATCCGCATGGTGCGCTGATAGAGCGAATAGGCCAACGGCGCCAAACTCATCGCGGTACCGGGATGCCCGTTCCCGGCGTTCTGCACCGCGTCGGCGGCAAGCACTCGGACAGTGTCGACGGCCTTGGTGTCCAGATCCGTCCAGTCGTCCGGGTGGTTCGGCTGAGTGAGGGCGCGGATGTCGTCTGTGACTGACACGACCGAGGTTCTCCTGACATTGGTTTCGTCGACGGCGGCTTGCTGGCGGCGATGAACGCGCGGCAGCGACGGTGTGCATACCGGGTGTGTACCCCAACCACCCTAGATGTGCCCCATGAGCGGCATGAGAGTAACCCTGTGTTTAATGCCGCGCGGGCGCGGCGGGGTTCGCGGCCCCTTTGTCTCGTTTCTCAGCTGTCGAGACTCGCGCCTGCGGCGCATGCGCTTCGACAGCTGAGAAACGAGACGGCCGCGAACGGTCGCTCGTAAGACTCGCTCCGTGGTGGGGGCGTTGGGTGGGCTGGTTGGTGTCGGGTGTGCAAGCGGTGGGGGCGCGGTGTGTGCGAGCAGATGGGTGGTTTCGCGCATGCGAGACGGCCGCGAACGGGTCGCTCGTCGGGCTTGCTCTGTGGTGGGGGCGTTGGGTGGGCTGGTTGGTGTCGGGTGTGCAAGCGGTGGTGTGGTGGACCACAATTCGGGTCCGGTTGCTTGGGGCTCTGGAAAGGGCGGGGTCGGTGGGGGTCTACCATCCTCTGTAGTAGTAGCCGCGCCGCATCGGCTGAAGGGGCGCCGAGGCGGACGTATGTCCAGGTCTCGCGCATCCAGCACAGCGGGAACGCGCGCGCTGCTTGGTCCATGCCGGAGGCGATGCACAGCGTGCGAGGAGAAACAGTGCGGATTGGGCAACAGCCGGGTGGCAATGGCGCGCACGGCTCCGCTCCGACGGTGCTGACCGAACGGTTCACCGGACCGGGCCTGCCGTCCCGAGTGATGCGACGAGTGCTCGCCTACATCGCGCTCACCAAGCCGCGCGTCATCGAATTGCTGCTCGTCGCGACGATCCCGACGATGCTGCTCGCCGACCGCGGCACCATCGACATCCGGCTCATCCTGGTCACCCTGTTCGGCGGCTGGATGGGCGCGGCGAGCGCGAACACGCTGAACTGTGTCGCCGACGCCGATATCGACAAGGTGATGAAGCGCACCGCGAAGCGCCCGCTGGCCCGGGAGGCGGTGCCCACCTCGCACGCCTTCGTGTTCGGCGTCGTGCTCGGCGTGGCCTCGTTCGCCTGGCTGTGGTGGCAGGCGAACCTGCTTTCGGGCGCGCTCGTGGTCGCGACGATCCTGTTCTACGTCTTCGTCTACACCCTCGGCCTGAAGCGCCGCACCTCGCAGAACGTGGTGTGGGGCGGCGCGGCCGGGTGCATGCCCGCCCTGGTCGGCTGGTCCGCGGCGACGGGCGGCATCGGCTGGCCCGCGATCGCCCTGTTCGGTGTCATCTTCTTCTGGACGCCGCCGCACACCTGGGCGCTGGCCATGCGCTACAAGGAGGACTACCGCGCGGCGGGCGTGCCGATGCTGCCGGTCGTGGCCACCGAGCAGGCGGTGACCAAGCAGATCGTCATCTACACCTGGCTCACCGTGCTCACCACGCTGGCGCTGGTGCCCGCCACCGGCGTGGTCTACGCCGCCGTCGCGCTGGTGGCCGGCGCGTGGTTCCTGCTCATGGCGCACCAGTTGTACGCGGGCGTGCGGCGCGGCGAGTCGGTGAAGCCGCTGCGGCTGTTCCTGCAGTCGAACAACTATCTGGCCGTGGTGTTCTGCGGTCTCGCGGTCGATTCGGTACTCGGCTGGGATACGATCGGCAGCTTCTTCGGCTGAGGCCGATTCAGGCACGGGTACCGAGGTAACCGTCCGGCCGGACCGTGATCCGGGTGCCGTCGACCGCGTGATAAGCGGCGAACGCGTGGCCCTCGACATCGATGACGTGCCGGTTCTGCGTTGCGGTCCCGGGCCGCACCACCGCGTACACCTCAGCGTCCGCAATCGCGGGCAGTGCACCGGTTTCGCCGAAGCACAGCACGGTCGCGTGCGGACCACGGAAGAGGTCGAACAGGCGAATCGGCTTGCCCGCCAGGTCTTTCAGCGGTGCGTCGGGCGCGCGATCGCCGGGGACGAGCGGCCCGTGCGCGGCCGGATCCCGGTAGCTGATATCCAATTGCTGTGTCTCCGGGCCGCGTTCCATCGCGTCCTCGTCGCCGTCTTTCAGCTTGTCGAGCAGTGCGGAGCTGACGCCGAGCACCCGCGCCGCGACCGTGCGGCGTTCGGATTCGTAGCTGTCCAGCAGTGATTCGTCCCCGTGTAGCGCGGCGGCCAGCTTCCAGCCGAGGTTGTACGCGTCCTGGATGCCGGTGTTCAACCCTTGCCCGCCGGTCGGCGGGTGCACATGTGCCGCGTCCCCGGCCAGGAACACCCGGCCGTCCCGGAAGCGTGCGGCCAACCGGACATTCGGCCGCCACACGGTGACCCAGGTGAGGTCGGTGAGCGTGACGTCGGTGCGTCCGGAATAGCGGTGGAGGTACTCCTGCAGCACCGCGAGGGTCGGTTCGGCGTCGTCGTCCAGCGGGGCGGCGAACTGGAATTGCCGCCCGCCGGGCAAGGGGGACAGTGCGATTCCGGCCATCGGCCGATCGGCCGCCGCGAACCAGTAGCCATATTCGTGATCGAGCGCGTCGGCGCGGACGTCGCCCAGCAGCATCCGGATCGACTCGTCGGTCGAGCCCTCGAATGCGACGCCGAGCGTCTTGCGTACGGTGCTGCGACCGCCGTCGGCGCCGACCAGGTAGGCCGCGCGCACGGTCTCCGCGACGCCGTCGCGGTGCAGGGTCGCGGTGACGCCGGTCGCGTCCTGGGTGAAAATGTCCAGCGCGGTGCCGAGTTCGACCTGTACGCCCAGTTCGGCGAGCCGATCGCGCAGGATCGCCTCGGTCCTGGACTGGCCGAGCATCCAGGCGTTGGGGTAGGGGACGGCCGGTGTCGGGTCGACCGGCTCGCGCATGATCCGCTCGCCGATGAATTCGCCGCCGAGATGGACCCGCATGATCGGTGCCGACCGTCCGGCCGCGAGCACCGCGTCGAGCACACCGAGGTCGTCGAATACCTCGAGCGTGCGCGGCTGGATGCCGTCGCCGCGCGAACCGGCGAAGAACTCGGCGGCCTGGTCGACGATCCGTACCGGGATGTCGCGCCGGGCCAAATCTATGGCGAGGGTGAGTCCGGTCGGGCCGCTGCCTGCGATGAGCACCTGGTCGGGCACGATTCCTCCAAAGATGAATTGAGATTCAATGAATGCGAATTCAGTATTGGAGTTGGTAGGTTGCCTGTCAAGAGGAGGTGGGTGCGGGTGTCGATGAGTCGCAAAGAGAAGTCGGCCGAAACCGAACACGCGCTGAAGGCTGCCGCATTGCGGCTGTTCGCCGAGCGCGGCTACCTGAACACCAAGATCGCCGACATCACGACGGCCGCCAATCGCGCGGCCGGCTCGTTCTACAACCACTTCGCGGGCAAGGAGGAGCTACTCCAGGCGCTGTTGAACGACGTGGCGACGCAAGGCGACGTGACGGCGGAAGGCCCGGACCACAACCCGGACTTCACCGATCCGGCGGCGATCCACTTCCACGTGGAGCAGTACTGGGCCGCGGCCAGGCAGCACTGGGCGGTCTTCCGCTCGATTCAGCAGGCAGCCCTGGTGAACGAGGAATTCGCCAGGCAGGCAGGGCAATTCGCGATCCAGCAGCGTCGTGACATCGCCGACCACCTGGCCGGCTTCGGGCCCGACGGACCGACCCTGCCCAGTACCCCGGACGCCAGCCTGGCGATGATGTTCCTGCTCACCACGGGCCTGCTCCAGGCGGTGGAGGAGGGCACCGTCGAACTCACCGACCGGCAGGCCGTCGACGGGTTGACCCGCTTCATCTACCGCGGCCTCACCGGCCGCGACTATTGAACCCGGTCAGGGGAGCAGGACGATCGACCCGGTGGTCTTGCGGGATTCCAGATCGCGATGCGCCTGTTCGGCCTCGGCGAGCGGGTAGGTGGCGCCGATCCGGATCTGCAGGGTGCCCTCGGCGATCGCGGTGAAGATATCGGTGGCGCGCCAGAGCAGTTCGGCGCGGTCGCGGGTGTAGAAGGCGAGGCTGGGGCGGGTGACGAAGAGTGAGCCCGCGCCGTTGAGGCGCTGCAGGTCGAACGGGGGCACCGGGCCGCTGGCCGCGCCGAACAGGGCGAGCATGCCGCGCACGCGCAGCGAGCGCAGACTGGCCTCGAAGGTGGACGCGCCGACACCGTCGTAGACCGCGGCGACACCGACGCCGTCGGTCAGCGTGCGGACCTCGTCGGCGAGATCGTCGCCGTAACGCAGCACCTCGGTGGCGCCCGCCTCGCGGGACAGCTTCTCTTTGACGTCCGAGGACACGGTCGTGATGACGCGTGCGCCACGGGCGACCGCGAGCTGGGTCAGGATCAGCCCGACACCACCCGCGCCCGCGTGGACGAGCACCGTTTCACCGGGCTCCGGGGTGTAGATGGATTCGAGCAGATAGTGCGCGGTCATGCCTTGCAGCAGCGCCGACGCGGCGACCGGCGGTTCGACGCCGTCGGGCACCTCGACCGCGACATCGGCGCGTACCGCGACGCGTTCGGCATAGCTGCCCGGCGCGCTTGCCCACGCCACTCGATCGCCGACCGCGAACTCGGTGACGTTCGCGCCGACCTCGGCGACCACGCCGGTGGCTTCCGAGCCCGGCACGTACGGCACATCCTGGGGGTAGCGCCCGGTCCGGATGTAGGTGTCGATGAAGTTGATGCCGGTCGCCTGCACGTCCACGAGTAGCTGGTCGGCGTCGATCGTCGGATCGGGCAGCTCGACGTGGTGCAGGACTTCGGGACCACCGTGCTCGGATACCTGAATGGCGCGCATGAGATCCGTTCTACACCCGAAGGGCTGGACCGTTTCCTACTGGCCGGTAAACTCCGGGGCATGAGTGCTCATGCCGCCACGGCTCCAGTGAAGTTGTCGGGCGCCCTCGTGGAGTCCGTCAAGGGTTTCGTCGCCGATCACGACGGTTCGGCCACCGCGGTTCTGCAGCCGATCGGCCGGATCGGCGTGCGCGTGACGCTGGTCGGCGCCGACGGCATCCTCGGCGACCGCGTCGTCGACGATATGGCCACCGCGAAGGAACTCGTCGCCACCGTCGACGGTCTCACCGAGGCCGACGAATGGGAGCGCGAGCTGACCTCGATCGTCACCCCGCGGCGCAGCCACTGGGCGCAGATGGCGGGCTGGGTGGCGCGCCAGACCCGATTCCCCAAGGCGCGCAACGAGAAGTGAGCCGGATGCGCAGGCGCACACGGACCACGGACCGGGGCCGGCTGCTTCGGTTCGTGGCTCGCGCCGGTGCGATGCTCGCGGCGGGTCTGCTTGTCGCCCCGGCGGTTCCGGCCCTCGCCCAAGCGCCCGAGTTGCGGGTGTGCACCCCCGGTGACTACCCGCCGTACGCGACCACCGAGGGCGGCTATCGCGGCGTCGACATCGATCTGGCCCGCGGTTTCGCCGACGCGATGCGCCGTACGATCGAGTTCGTCCCGCTGACCTGGGCGAGCTTGCGGACGGATTTCGCCGCGCTGCACTGCGATATCGCCGTCGGCGGCATCTCCGACGCGCCCGCGCGCCGGGCGTTCGCCGATTTCTCGATCACCTACGGCACCGACGGGAAGACGCCGATCACCCGGCGCGGCAACGAGACCGAGTACGCGACCATCGAGCAGATCAATCGCCCCGGCGTCCGGGTGATCGCCAATCGCGGTGGCACCAACGAGGAATTCGCCCGCAGGAACTTCCCGGACGCCCAGCTCACCCTCTGGCCGGAGAATCTCACCATCTTCGACGAGATCGAGCAGGGCCGCGCCGACGTCTTCGTCACCGACGCCGTGGAGGGCCGCTATCGGGTCCGGCAGCATCCAGGCCTGCAGGTCCTGCACCCGGACCAGCCGTTCGACTCGTTCGGCAAGATCATGCTGGTACGCAAGGACGATCCGTGCCTGGGCTTCGCGTTGAACGCCTGGCTGGGCGCCCAGATCGCCACGGGCGCAACGGATCGCCTCTTCGCCCAGTGGATCGGGCCGGACGCCACCGCGTGAGCGATCAGGGCAGGCGCAGCGAGCCGAGCCAATCGTGCCACCGGTCCAGCCAGGAGTCGCAGGGCAGGCCGCGCGCGGCCATGGCGAAACCGTGGCCGCCCTCGGCATAGGCGTGCAGTTCCACCGGGCGATCCGCAGCGCGCCAGGCGCGATAGAGGCCCAGGTTGCCGTCGACGACGCCTGCGTCCGGATCGTCGGCGGCGAACGTGACGAACAGTGGGGGAGCGTCGGCGGGGACGGTGTACTCGTGCCAGGTGGGCGGATACAAGACGGTCGCGAAGTCAGGGCGGTGGGCTCGGTCGTATGTCGTTGCGGCGCCGACGGTTACCAGACCACCCGCCGAGGAACCGAGGATGCCGACGCGGTGCGGGTCGAGGTCCCAGTCCGCCGCCCGGGTCCGGACGAACCCGACCGCGCTGCCGCCGTCGGCCGTCGCGGTCCAGGACTGCGCCTTGATGTCGTCCATCGAATAGCGGGTTGCCCAGTGCTCGAGGAAATCCGTGTCCCGCGGCGGCGTCGGCAGTAGCCGGTAACGCAGGACGAACGCGGTATGCCCCTGGGCGGCAATGGCCTTCGCGATATCACGGCCGGTGCCGTGGGTCAGCGTGACGAAACTTCCGCCCGGGCATACGATCACGGCCGTCCCGGTGGCTCGCGCCGGGTCGGGCCGGTGCACCGTCAAGGCGGGCGCGGTCACGTTGCGGATAAGTCCGACCTCCTTGTCCCCGAACAGTTCGGGGACGACGGTCTCCTGACCATAGGAAGGCGGGCTGGCCGAGTCGGGCCGGAGCGGGATGATCTCGTCGGATGTCTTGGTGTGCATCGCATTCCTCGGTTCAGGCGGTGGCGCGGGTGACCGTTCCGGCGTCCCCGTCGACGGTGACCGGTGCGCCGTCGGTGAGACGTTCGGTCGCGACGCCGGTGCCGAGCACCGCGGGAATGTGGTACTCGCGGGCCACGATCGAGCTGTGGCTCAACGGGCCCCCGACATCGGTCACGATCGCCGAGGCCACCGCGAACAGCGGTGTCCAGGCCGGTGTCGTGATCTTGGCGACCAGGACGTCGCCCGGGCGCAGCCGCCCGAAGTCGCTCGGGCCGTCGATGATTCGCGCCGGTGCGGTGACCCGCCCCGGGCTGCCCGGCACGCCCTTGACCACCGCGTCCGACGTCTCGTCCGAGCCGGCGGGCAGCAGCTTGGCGAAATCGAGGCCGAGCAGCTTGGTGCCGCCGCCGGCCGGGAGCGCGTGCGGTGGCGTGACGGTCCGCTGCGCCGTCCAGGTGGCACGGCGCTCGGCGACGACGGCGCGCGAATCCTGCGGTCCGCGTGCGGCATCCAGCGCGGCCGCCGCGTCGGTCAACTCGTCCAGCCGCAGCCAGAACACGTCGTCCGGGGCGTCGAGGGCTTCGGCGGCGACGAGGCGCGCGCCGATCGTCCGCAACAACCGGCGCACCGTCGGCCAGCCGAGTCCCACGTCGGCGAGGCCGTCCTCGCGCAGCGGGCTCATCGTCTGCGCCCAGCGGAGCAGTCGCAGCGTGAGCCGGCGGCGCAGCCCGAAGCGGCGTGCTTCGAGGCCGCGCACGGCCTGTTCGCGGCGCTCCTGTGCGTCGCGCTGGCGTGCGCTCGGATCCTGCGCCGCTGGGCTGCCGAAGAATTCGAGCGTGTGCAGCACCGGCGCCGGATCGTCGACCGGGAGCGGGGCGGCGAAATCGAAGTCGTACACCGTGTCGCCGTAGGTCGCCAGATGGTCGGCGAATCGATCGGTGAACTCGGCCAGCGCGGGGTCGTCGCCCGCGCTATCGTGGAGAATCTCTGTGCCGGAGAGCTTTTCGATCCGTTCGGCCAGTCCTGGCTGCGTCGTCACCCACTGCGCGAGACGGTAGAGCGACTTCTCGGCGCGCAACGGCTTGCTGTCGAAGCCGAGCAGGAAGGTCAGCGCCGGTGGATCGGTGCGCCGGCGCATCGTCTTGTAGGCGGCGGTGAACAGTCCCTCGCTGATATAGGTCGCGGGCAGAATGCCGCCCTGCAGTGTCAGGTAGTAGCGGCCGGCCTCCTCGACGAGCGCGCGTGCCGCGGCGAGCAGCTCCGTGGCGGTCCGTGCGTCGGGGTCTGTTGCGCGCTCGGCCGCGGTGATGTCGGCGTACCGGGCGTGGGCCGCGCGCCAGCGCTGCGGTGCGGTGCGCAACGCCCGGGGCAGGGTTCTGGCCAGGAAACGCGGCTGCGCCAACGCCATTCGGGCGAGCATGCCCGGTGGGTAGGTGATGTCGTAGTAGCCGTAGCCGTTGATCACCACCAGCGGGTTGTCGAGGGCGGGCAGGCCGAGGGAGCGGTAGCGGTCCTTGGTGGCCTGTGCGACGGCGGGCAGGCCCAGCGTGGCGAACAAGGGGGACAGGGGATTCGGCAGCAATTCGAGCACGCTGGCCCGCATGTACTTGCCCTTGGGATCGGGCAGCCGCCACTGGGCTGGTTGCTGTCGAGCCGCCGCATCGGGCAGTACGGTGATCGGCCGCGCCTGCACGATGAACAGCTCCGCGCCGTGCAGCGCCCACTCGATGTCCATCGGCTGGCCGTACAACTGCTCGATCCGCAGCGCGATCTCGGTGAGTTCCCCGGCTTTCGCCGCGTCGAGCACCGGGGTGCGCCGCTGCGCGGCAGGCACCGGAACCTCGGCGGTGCCGGTGTCGGTACGCACGGTCATCAGGTCTTTGTCGCTGATGTCCTGGCGGAGCATGCTGCGGTCGGCCTTCGCCACGAGCAGCGTGTCCGGCGTGACGTTTCCGCTGACGATCGCCTCGCCGAGCCCCCACGCGGCATTGATCATCACCCGGTCCCGCGCGCCCGTCACCGGATCCGCGGTGAACAGCACGCCCGCCGCGTCGGCGGGCACGAGTCGCTGCACCACGACGGCCAGGTCCACCTCGTCCGACTCGATGCCCTGACGGGCGCGGTAATCGATGGCACGCGCGGTCCACAGCGACGCCCAGCAGCGTTGCACCGCCGCCATGACCTCGTCGGCGCCGCGGATGTTGAGATAGGTCTCCTGCTGTCCCGCGAAGGACAGCTCCGGTAGGTCCTCGGCGGTGGCCGAGGAGCGCACGGCGACCGCGACGTCGTCGCCGAGCAGCGCGTAGGCCGACTGCACCGCCTGCGAGATCTCCTCGGGCACAGTCTGTTCGGCGAACATCGCGGCGATCTCGGCGGCGGCCGCCGAGACCGTGTCCGCACGATCCGGGTCGGCCGCGGCCACCGCATCCAGAATGCGGGCCGTCAGCCCGGTCGTGTCGACGAAGCGGCGGTACGCGGCCGTCGTCACGTGAAATCCCGGCGGCACCGGGAGTTTCGCCGCGGCCAGGCGGGCCAGCGAGGCGCCTTTGCCGCCGGCGTGGGCCAGCGTGGCGCGCGCGTCGTCCAGCTCGAGGACGAGCGGATCGCTGCCGGAGGTGGTCATGAAAGGTTTCCTTCCTGGCGGTTCGGGGTGGCGTCGAACTCGGCGTGGGCCTGCGCGAGTTCGTCGAGCAGCAGCGCCTTGCCGCGGGCGAGATCGGCGCCGTCCGGGGTGAGGGCCCGTTCGAGGAGGTCGGCCAGCGTCCCGAGGAGCTGGTCGGCCGACGGTTGCTCGGGATCGGCGGGTGCGGCGTCCCCGATCGGCAGCGTGCGCCGGATGGCCGGGGTCAACGCGTCGAGGATGTAAGCGGTGGTGCGGACGTCGACTTCGGGACGAAGGGTGCCTGCCTCCTGCATGGCGCGCAGGAAATCGCGGGTGCCGGTGTTCGTCAGTCGCTCGAAGACGTTGCCCGGCTTGGCCGGATACTTTCCGAGAATGTCCGCGTCGCGGGCGACTATCGCGGCGGCCAGGGGCAGCTGGCTGAGCGTGTGCACCATGGCCCGATAGACGCTGGCCACGCTGCCCGCGTGCGGGTCGGCCAGCAGATGCGCCCGCCAGGCCCGCGCGTAGCGGCCGAGTTCGCGGCGCACGGTGGCCTCGACGAGTTCGTCTTTCGATTTGAACTGCAGATAGACCAGCCCGCGGTGCAGCGCGACGGCCTCGGCGACATCGCCCATCGTCAGCTTGTTGTAGCCGATCCGGCACAGCAGCTCCGCGGCCGCGTCGAGGATCGCCTGCTCGCGCGCCAGTTCGTCGACACTCATAGTTTTGTCACCTTGACATATTTTGAGAAGTTGTCAAAAGCGACCGTACGCCTGCGGGGCGGTGTCGTCAACGACTGATCGTGATTCCGGTGGGCAGGGGAAAAGTGCTCGCGGGCAAGGAGTTCCGGCGCGGCTGGTCAGTACTCGCCGCGGACCAGGTTCTTCGGCTCGGTACCCGCGGTGAAGCGCAGGATCTCGGCGCGGACCACGGCCCACGCGCGGTCGAAACTGCCGGTGCTGCTGCCCGCGACATGCGGGGTCAGTACGAGGTTCGGGACGTCCCAGAGCGGATGCTCGGGCGGCAGCGGCTCGGGATCGGTGACGTCGAGGGCGGCGCGCAGGCGACCCGATCGTAGTTCCGCGAGCAATGCGTCGGTGTCGACGACGGGCCCGCGGGCGACGTTCACCAGGATGGCGTTGTCGGCCATGGCGGCGAGGAACTCCGCGTCCACCATGCCGCGGGTGCGCGTGGTGACCGGGACGGTGAGGATGACGACGTCCTGGTCGCCGAGCAGGCCGGGCAATTCCTCGATGCCGCGCACGCCGTCGCGGGCCCGGGTGCCGACCAGTGTCACCACCGTGTCGAATCCGGTGAGCCTGCGGTCTAGTTCGGCGGCGAGATCGCCCGCGCCGACGACGATTACCCGCTTGCCCGCGAGGGTTTCGGTCTGATGGTAGGTCCACTGCCGCGCCCGTTTGGCGTCCGCGAAGCTGCCGAGGTCGCGATAGAGATACAGCAGGGCGGCCAGCGCCCATTCGGCCGAGCTGCCGCCGTGCGCGCCGCGGGCGTTGGACAGCAGGACCCCTTCGGGCAATGTGCCGATCCATCCTTCCGCACCCGCGGTGAGCAACTGGACCAGACGCAGTTTCGGCAGGCCGGTGAGGTTCATCGCGTCGGGGCGGGAAAGAAACTTGGGTACAAGCACTTCCGCGTGCTCCGCGCCCTCGGGCAGGGGGGAGCCGAGTTCGTATCGCATCGGCCGCACGCCGTCGATGCCGGAGAGTGCCGTGACGCCTTGGTCGTCCGGCACCAGAACGATGACCGCCATGCCCACAGATTAGGCGGTGTAGCGCGGTGCGTCGGCTGGGACATCTCCGGTCGGCTGTCTGATGCGCAGGGTCCGGAACCGGCGGTAGCGGCCGTTCGCCGGACATTTTCCGACAGACCGTCTGGTCGGTGTGCGGGACCGTCCGGGCAGGTATAACTGTCTCAGTCAATTTTACGGATTGGCTTGATTCCACCGCAGAGTGACATATCAGTCGGCTAAATTATCCGTGGTCGGGGGTGGAGCCGGCGGAATAGAGGTTGCGGTGGTCGTCGACAAAGTCGCCCGGGTATCGGAGCCGTTGGCGCGCTGGGGTTTCGATCTCGTCCTCAACAGTCTCCGCACCTTCGGCCGCACCCTGCAGCTCGCCGTCGCGGCCTTCGGCTACCTGGTGACCGACGTGCTCAAGCTCCGGCATCCGTGGCGGGACACGCTGCAGCAGGGGTGGTTCATCGTCAGCGTCACCGCGATACCCGCTGTGCTGGTGGCGATTCCGTTCGGCGTGATCGTCTCGGTCCAGGTCGGCAGTCTCACCCAGCAGGTCGGCGCCACCTCGGTGGCGGGCGCGGCGGGCGGGCTCGGCGTGATCCGGCAGGGCGCGCCGATGGTAACCGCGCTGCTGCTCGGCGGCGCGGCGGGCTCGGCGATCGCGTCGGACCTCGGTGCGCGCACCATCCGCGAAGAGGTGGACGCGCTGCGCACCATGGGCATCGACCCGGTCCGGCGGCTGGTCGCGCCGCGGCTCGCGGCCATGATCGTGCTCACCCCGCTGCTCTGCCTGCTCGTCATCTTCATGGGCGTGTTCACGGGTTACGTTGTGGCCGTTGGTTTTCAAGGGGTGACGCCGGGCAGCTACCTGTCCTCGTTCGCGGCCTTCGCGACCATGGCCGATCTCGGCGTGGCCATCGCGAAATCGATCGTCTTCGGCGTGATCGTGCTGATCGTCGCGTGCCAGCGGGGTTTGGAGGCGACGCACGGTCCCAAGGGCGTGGCGAATGCGGTGAACGCCGCGGTGGTGATCGGGGTGATCGCGGCGTTCGGCGTGAATCTGGTGATCACCCAGCTCGTTTCGATGTTCCTGCCGCAGAAGGTGGGTTGATGACCGAGATTCCCGCCCCCTATCGGCCGTTCGGCCGGGCCGTGCGGCTCGTCGAGCGCGGCACCCGGCCGCCGATGACGCTGCTCGAATCGCTCGGGCATCAGCTGACCTTCGTCGCCCAGGTGCTCGCCGCGGTACCGCACACGCTGCGCAGCTATCGCAGGCAGACCATGCTCACCCTGACCGACATCACCTGGGGCAGCGGCAATCTCATCGTCGGCGGCGGCACCGTCGCGGTGCTGATCTTCCTCGGCGTCGCGGTCGGCGGCTCGATCGGCGTCGAGGGTTTCACGGCGCTGAACATGGTCGGCATGGGCCCGCTCACCGGTTTCGTCTCGGCCTATGCGAACACCAGGGAGATGGCGCCGATGGTCGCCGCCATCGGCTTCGCGGCGCAGGCGGGCTGCCGGATGACCGCCGAGATCGGGGCGATGCGGATCTCGGAGGAGATCGACGCGCTGGAGGCCATCGGCATCCGGCCCATTCCGTTCGTGGTGACCACCAGGGTGATCGCGGGCATGATCACCATCGTCCCGCTCTACCTGCTGACGCTGATCCTCAGCTATCTGTCCTGCGCGGTCGTGGTGAATGTGCTGCACGGTCAATCCTCGGGCACCTACTACCACTACTTCGACGCCTTCCTGCAACCCGGCGACGTGCTCGCGTCGCTGATCAAGGCGACGGTGTTCGTGGTGATGATCATCCTGATCCACGGCTACCAAGGGTTCTACGCGACCGGCGGGCCCGAGGGCGTCGGCCGGGCCTCGGGACGGGCGATCCGCGCCAGCCTGGTGCTGGTGGTGGTCGCGGACATGATCTTGACGATCGTCTTCTGGGGTCTCGATGTCGGAATCAGGATCTCGGGGTGACACATGCCGGTCTTCGTTGATCATTCGGGGCGCGCCGCCGGGCGCTGGATGCTGCGGTTGCGCGGGCTGGCGGTGGCCGCCGTGCTCGTGGTCGTCGCGGTGTTCACCACCCAGTACGCGCAGGGCGAGTTCGCGGACCGCTTCGCGCTCACCATCGACGCGGCCACCCTCGGCGAGGGATTGGCGCCCGGCGCGGAGGTGAAGTTCCGCGGTCTCGCGATCGGGACCGTGCGCAAGGTCGACACCGTCGGCTACGGCCATCAGCGCATCGAACTGGAATTGGATCGCGGGCAGGCGGCCGCCCTCACCGACGATGTGTCGGCCCGGTTCACCTCATCGAACATCTTCGGTTCCAGCGCAATCGAATTGGTGAACACCGGCAAGGGCGGCAAGCTTCCGGAGAACACCACCCTGTTCATCGGCGCCAACGCGACGAACGCGACGGTGTCGAGTGTGTTCCGGCGGGCCGCGCGGCTGACCCAGGTGCTCGATTCCGAGACTGTGCGCGCCCTGTTCGATCTGCTGCTCGACAACACCGCCTCGCTCGGGCCCGCGGTGCAGTCGTTCTTCGCCACCGCCCGGGTGCTCGCCACGAATCAGCGTGCGCCACTGGGGCATTACCTGGACATCGGCGCGGACGTGAGCACCGGCATCGCGCAGACCACCCCGCCGGTGGTCGACGTGATCCTCGGCGTGCTGGACAACAGCGAGTATTTCGGCCATCAGGAGAACCGGGAGCGGACCAAACACGCACTGGCGACGCTGGATACGGCGCTGCTGCTGCCGGTCGCCGATCTGCTGCGCCGCGACAACCCGGACCTGGCCGCCATCATCGGCGGCGTGCTGGATCTGGTGGTGCCGATCAGCGCGTCGATCGGCACCGTCGCCCCCGCCTACCACCGCCTGCCCGCACTGCTGGAGCGGATCGACAGCGCGTTTCCGGTGGTGGACGGGCGGGTCCGGCTCCAGCTGGAGGTCATCGTGAAAAACATGCCGTACCTCGCGGATTCGATCATCGGAGTGCCGCGATGAAAAATGTCACCGCCGCGGGCGTCAAGCTCGGCGTCTTCGTCGTGATCGTCGCGGCCTGCTCGGCGTTCATCGTGGCCGCGCTCAATACGCCGGTGCCCGAGGACAAAGTCACGTATCACGCGGTCTTCACCGATGTTTCGGGGTTGTACGCGGGGGACGTCGTGCGGATGTCGGGTGTCGCGGTCGGCAAGGTGGACGCGGTCGAGCTGGCGGGCACCCAGGCGCGGGTCCGGTTCACCGTGGACCGGCAGCGGCCGCTCTACGACAACACCGAGGCCGCCGTGCGCTACCAGGATCTGATCGGGCAGCGCTACATCGAGTTGCTGACCGCGAAACCCGGCGGCACGCGACTGGCGGCGCAGGGCACCATTCCGGTAGAACGCACGATTCCCAGCTTCGACGTCTCCAAGCTGTTCAACGGCTTCAAACCGTTGTTCGAAACGTTGGATACCGCGCAGCTCAACCAGTTCGGCATGAATCTGCTGCGGGTACTGCAGGGCGATGGCAGCGGCATCGGCCCCGCGCTGGCCGACCTGGACCGGCTGACCAAGCACGCCAAGAGCAGCGAGGCGGTGGTGGTGCTGCTCATCCACAACCTCGGGGAGATCTCGGGTTCGATCAGCGGGAAGTCGGCGGCGGTCGGCGATCTGGTGAAACAGCTCAACGGGGTGCTCAACCAGTTCGGCAGCCGCACCTCGATGATCCTCACCGCCATCGAACAGGCCAATCGCACCATGGCGCCGCTGATTCCGCTGCTGGAGGAGCTGCGCGGGGCCTACGACGACAGCTATCTGCCGCTGGACGGACTGCTGCGCCGGCTACTGCCGCAGACCGATCAGCTGGTCGAGCTCCTCTCGCTCGTACCGTCGCTGCTCACCGGCCTGAACCAGCAACTCCCCGCGGGCGGCGAGGCGAAGACGTACTCGTGCGCGAACGGGGAGCTGGGGCTGCCCGGAATCGGCACCGTTGTGCTCGGGAACCAGAAGCTGGTGGTGTGCAAATGACCGGTGGCACCGGACAACTCCTCGCGATACCGGCTCGGCTGCTGGCCGAGCTGAAGACGCTGCGCACCGAAAAGGCCGAGTCCTGGACGCAATTGCGCTGGGGGGTCGCCGGTGTGCTGGTCACCGTGCTCGCCCTGCTCGCCGCCGGGGTGCTGTACGTGGTGCCGTTCGGCGAGCAGTCCTACACCGCCGACTTCCGCACCTCGGGCGGGGCGCGCTCGGGCGACGAGGTGCGGATCGCGGGCATCAAAGTGGGACAGGTCCGTTCGGTCGCGCTGGTGGGCGATCACGTCGAGGTGCGCTTCGGGGTGGACAGCGGTGTGCACGTCGGGGACGGCTCGGCGGTCGCGGTGAAGATGCTGACCCCGATCGGCGGGCACTACCTCTCGCTCGAGCCGAAGGGTGAGCGCGCCTTGGGCGGCAAGCACATTCCGCCGGAGCGCACCACCACGCCGTTCGAGCTGACCGACATCATCGACGTCGCCACCCCCGTGCTGAGCAAGGTGGACGGCAACACCCTGCGCGGCACCATCGCCGAGGTGAACGCGGCGCTGGCCGGACAGCCCGACGCGGTGCGCTCGATCGTGGGCAATTTCAACGATCTGTCGGGCGTGCTGGCCCAGCGCTCGGACCAATTGAACTCGGCCCTGCGGGTTTCCGACGAATATGTCGGCGCGATCGCGACCGATCGGGCGGTGCTCGCCGACTTCGTGCGCGAACTCGGCACCGTCGCGGTCGTGCTCGGGCAGCGCCGGGGCGAGGTCGTGCAGGTCTTCGAACTGCTGCGGCGGTTGTTCCTGATCATCCACCGTCCGGTCATGGCCTACGGCGACTCGATCGAACCGTCGGTCGCCGAATTCGAGCAGCTGTTCAACAAACTCGTGCAGGACCCGGGCCGGATCGACACGGTCATCGCCGGCATCAAGGATTTCATCGCGAAGATCTCGGCGATGCTCGGCGCCGACGGGATCACGGTCGACCAATCGGCCAGTGTGGTGCGCGGTCCGGCGCTGTGCATTCCGTTCGAGGGGAGGGCGTGCTGATGAAGCGCTGGGCGCGAATGGTTGTCGTCGTGGTGGTGGCGCTGGTCACCGTGGCCGTCGTGGTGGGCGTGAGCGGCGCGACCTGGGTGGACCGGGTGCGGCCCGCCAAGCAGACGATGTGTGCCGAATTCGCCGACACGGTGGGTCTTTACGACGGCAACAGCGTCACGCTGCTCGGCGTGGAGATCGGCACCGTATCCGGGATCGAGGCGCGCGGTGACCGCATGCGGGTGACGATGACGATCGACGGCAAGATCGAGTTGCCCGCCGACGTCACGGCGGCGACCATGTCCAGTTCGATCGTGACCGACCGGCACGTCGAACTGTCCAAGACCTACACCGGCGGCCCGAAATTCGATACCGCGCAGTGCCTTCCGCTCGAGCGCACGCGCACGCCGGTCGGGATCAGCGAGGCCCTCGACGCGTTGGCGACCTTGTCCGGTGACCTGGTCGGAGTACAGTCCGCGCCGACGCCCGGCGCACCGTCGGACCGGCTGCTCGATCAAACGCTCACCGGCGCGGTCAACGCGCTGGACGGCACCGCGCCGCAGTGGAACGCGCTGTTGCAGCGGCTGTCCCAGGTGATCGGGGACCCGGCCGACCGGGATGCGGTGCTGCGCAGGCTGGTCGACAACCTGGACCAGCTCACCACCATGTTCATCACCAACTGGCCCGACATGCAGGCGCTGATGGACAACCTGAAGAACGGCATCGCGCTGGTCGACGGGTTCTCGGCGGAGCTGTCGCGTGCGGTCGATCTGGCGCTGCAGTTCCTGCCGGTGATCGCCCGCAACGTCGGCAAATACGACCAGCAGTCCTTCGAGTTCCTCGACCGGATCGTGCCCGAGGTGCACCGCTACGCCGTGCTCGCGGGCAGCATCGTGGATCTGCTGATGCAACTGCCGCCCGTGGTTTCCGGCCTGGCCTCGATCGTCGACCCGGCGACCGGTGCGCCCCGGGTGAATTACCGCCCGCCGCACTATGAATCGGCCGACGGCAGCCAGGTCGGGCTGCTCCAGGTCATTCTCGGAACTGTGGGTGCGCCGTGAAACGCCTGCTGCTCGCCGCGCTCGCGCTGCTGCTCACCGGCTGTGGCGTCCGCGCGACCGATGTGCCGATCCCCGGCACCTATCTGGCCGGGGACACCTTCGCCATCCGGATCGAATTCGGTTCGGTGCTCAACCTGCCCGACCGTGCGAAGGTCATCTCGGAGGGCGTCGAGGTCGGCATGCTCGATCGGATCGAGCTGATCGGCGACACCGCCGTGGCCACCGTCGACTTGAAATCCGATGTGCGACTGCCCAAGACGGCCACGGCCGAGCTGCGGCAGAGCACCATCCTCGGCGATATCCACATCGCGCTGGCCGCGCCGCCGAATGCCGGGCCACCGTTCCTGGTCGATGGTGACATCATCCCGCGGATACGGACTGTGCCCGCCGCCAACGTGGAAGACATCCTGCGTGCGATGTCGAATATCGTCACCGGCGGACGATTCGGCGAAATGCAGGACCTGATCGTCAGCGTCAACGCCGCGTTCCCCACCGACGAGGCCGACCTCGCCCGCATCCTGGCGGGCGGTCGCAACGCGTTGCACGACCTCGCCACGCATTCCGCCGAGCTGGATCGGATCCTCGCCGCCGCGGCCAGTGTCACCACGACGCTGGAGGCGAACAAGGACAACGTCGACCGAACCCTGACGCTCGGTCCCGGCCGGGCCGCGGGCCTGTCCGACGTGCTGTTCGGCCTGGTCCAGTTGATCATCGACGGCGGCGAACTGGCCAGGTACGTCGGCGATCTCGCGCTGCCGCTGCGCGGCGATCTGCACGACATCATCAGCATTCTGGCCCCGGCCGCGCGCACCATCGGCAGCGCGGACACCACGGTCCCGATGAACGTCGACACGATGAACCGCCTGTTGCGCGAGAAGTTGATCCCGTTCTTCAGCGCGCCGCCCAATATCCGGGTGCAGCGGGTGACGGCGGATGCGGTCGCGGCCGATGCCGCGCACCGCTCGGATCAGATGATCCAGGTACTGCGATCGATCGGCATGGTGCGATGAAACTCTCCGGTCCCGTCTCCCTGGTGCTGCTGCTGGTGATGACCGTGGTGTGCGCGGCCTACATGGCCGTCGGCGTGCTCGACATCGATCCGCGACGCAGCACGAATACCGTGACCGTGCTGATGGATTCGTCCGGCGGTCTGATGCCGACCTCACAGGTCGATCTGCGCGGGATGCGTATCGGCAAGGTACGCGCCATCACCGCGACCGGGACCGGGCTCGCGGTGCGGATCGAGCTGGACGCGAAATACCGGGTGCCGCTGGGTAGCGCGGTGCACGTCAGCAACCTGTCCGCGGCGGGCGAGCAGTTCATGGACTTCCGTCCCACCACCACGGCGGGTCCGTATCTCACCGACGGCAGCGTCGTGCCGACCAGCCAGGTGCGCGTCGCGACGACGGTCAGTGAGGCGCTCGCGAAACTGGATGTGCTGAATTCCCAGATAGATCCGGCGAAGGTCGAGCGGCTGGCCGCCATCGTGTCGCAGGGGTACGCGGGGCGCGAGAAGGAGATCGCCCTGCTCACCCGGACCTTGACGATGACGGCGCAGCTGCTGCACGACAAGCGGGACGCGATCACCAGGCTGTACGTGCACGGCCAGCAGCTCACCGAGAATTTCGACGGCTACGGGCCGGTGATCGGCGGCTGGGCAGGCGATCTGACCGACGTGCTGCCCGAGGTGGTGCACCTGATCGACGCGTTCAAGGGTTATTCCTATGCGGGCGAACACGTCTGGGACGAGCCGCTCGGTCCGCTGGTGCAAAAGATCGATCAGTACCTCTCGACGCTGGGACCGGATCTCGCGCACATCGCGACCGCGCTGAAACCGGCCACCAGCGTCCTGAAACCCATTCGGGTGGACGCGGGTTCGATCATCGACCTGCTGTCGGCCACCTTCCCGGAACACGGAACCGCCCGTATCACGCTCGATCTGCCGAAGTAGAGAGTTGAGGACGTCATGAGCACCACCGACACCGCGACCGAGACGCCCACCGAGGAGCCGAAGGCGCAGCCCCGCAAAGGAATCGGCTATCTGCTCGGCGGCCTCGCCGTGCTGCTGACGGCGCTCAGCGTCGCGCTGGGGTTGTCCTGGCAGTCCAGTTCCGACGAACTCGCCGCGCTGCGGCAGACCAACGCCGATCGGGACAAGGCCGCAGAGGTCGCCAGGGACTACACGCTGCGCTCGCTGACCTACGACCACAAGAACCTGCCCGCCTTCTTCGACAGCGTGCAGCGGGGCACCTCGGACGCGCTGCGTAAGCGCTACGACGAGGTGCACGACACGCTGGCGAAGATCATGACCGAGGCTCAGGTGGTCGCCTCCGGGCAGGTGCTGGGCACCGCGGTGGACGCCCAAGGCAACAACCAGTACTCGGTGACCGTGTTCGCGACCCAGAAGACCCAGAACATCCAGCAGCCGAACCCGGTGACGGTACCGAACATCTTGGTGGTGACGGTGGCCGAGCACGGCGGCGACTGGCAGGTCGTCGACTACGGCCCGAAGGGCGAGGCGCTGGGGCGTTGATAAACTCACGGGTCCTGGTTGGCGTCGAGAGGGAGTGCTGTGCCGGACCAGCCCAGCGCGCCGCGCCGCGGTCGGCCACCGGAACCGGGCCTGGCGCAGCGGCGCAGGCAGCAGATCATCGAATCGGCCTATGCCGTGTTCGTCGCGCGTGGTTATGAGGCCACCACGATTTCCGATGTCGCCGCGCATGCGGGCATCGGCCAGGGCACGGTGTACCGGTATTTCGAGAGCAAACGCGAAATACTCGACCACGTAGTCGATTTCGGCATCGCGAAATTCGTCGACCGGGTGCAGCCGCGCACCCTCCTGAAGCGTCCGGCCTCGGCGCCGGAATTGCTCGCCGAGCTCCGGTCCGCGATCGGCCGCTGGTACGAGATGCTGGATCAGGAACCGGATTTCGTGCGGCTGTTCCTGGTCGAGGCCAGTGCGATCGACAAGGAACTCAGCGATCGGCTCCTCGGCCTGGAGCTGCTGGTCAGCACGTTCGTGGCACACGAACTGCGGCTCGGGATGGCGGCGGGCTGGATTCGCGCGGACCTCGACCCGGAGGTGACGGCGCACATCGTGCTGACCTTGGGGGTGCCCGGCGTGTTACAGGAGATGCGGGGTGAGAACAGCGCGGCCGAGCGGGAACGCGCTACCAACGGCGTGCTGACCCTGCTCGAAAAGGCTTTGCGGCCACGCGATCCCGCCGGACCGGGGCGATGAACGCCGCGGACCGGGGCGCCAAGCGCCGCGCCGAGCTGGTGCTCGCGGCACACGAACTGTTCGTGGACAAGGGATACCGCTCGGTCGTCGTCGCCGATATCGCGGCCAGGGCGGGAGCCGGTCACGGCACGTTCTACAACTATTTCGACAACAAACGCGACATCCTCGACGCGGTCATCGACCACTATTTCGCCCTGATCCGGGAACGGGTGTTCGGACGGGCCATCGCGGGCCGGCGCCCGAAGACCCTCGACGAGTTCTGCGACGTGATCGCCACCATCGTGGACCACTGCTACGAATTGGTCGCGGACGAACCGGGTTTGGTGAATTTCATTCTGCTGGAGGCCGCCACGATCGACGAGCGGGTGGCCGAACGGTCGATCCGGAACCTGCGCGTCTACGGCGACGAAGCCACCACCCGGATCCAGCGCGGCATGGAACTCGGCTACATCGATCCCGCGCTGGATCCGCGCCTGACCGGGGAGGCCTTGCTCTCCGCACTGCTGGCCGCTCTGCTGTCCGCGATCCGGGACGGCGCCGACGGGCTGGACCGGACGCGGGTCCGGGCACAACTCGTCGCGTTCGTATACGCGACTCTAGCGCCCTGACGGAGCGAACCGGGCAGCCGCAGCCAGGATCGCGCGCAGCATCTCCGGGCTGCCGGTGTGGCCCGAATCGTCGATGACGTGCAGCTCGGCTTCCGGCCACGCCTGCGCCAATTGCCATGCGGTGTACAGGGGTGAGCCGAGGTCGAGCCGTCCGTGGATCAATACGCCGGGGATGCCCGCGAGTGCGTGCGCGTCACGCAGGAGTTGCCCGTCCGGGAGCCAGGCGTCGTTGGCGAAGTAGTGCGTGCAGATCCGCACGAAGGCCAGCAGATCGGCATCCGCCTTGTCGCTGTATTGGCCTGGGCGGCCCAGGTTTTCGTGTGCGATGACGGCGTCTTCCCAGGCGCACCAGTCGCGCGCGGCTTGCGCGCGTACCTCGGGATCGGGGTGGTTCAGCAGACGGTTGTACGCGGCGACCAGGTCTCCGTTGCGCTCGGCGGCGGGTAGAGCGTCCCGGAACGCCGCCCACGGGCCCGGCAGGAAGCGGCCGACACCGCGGTACAGCCATTCCGTCTCTTCCGGTCTGGTCATCGTGACGCCGACCAGGATGATCTCGGAGACCCGCGCGGGATAGCGTTCGGCATAGGCGAGGATGAGGGTGGAACCCCAGGAGCCGCCGTACAGCAGCCACTGTTCGATGCCCAGATGTTCGCGCAGGCGCTCCATGTCGGCGATCAGGTGGTCGGTGGTATTGACGGACAGGTCGACCGCGGGATCGGCGGCGTGCGGCAGGCTTTCGCCGCAACCGCGTTGATCGAACAGCACGATCCGATAAGCGCTGGGATCGAAGTTCCGGCGCGCGCCGCGCTTGCCGCCCGAGCCGGGCCCGCCGTGCACCACGAGCACGGGCTTCCCGGCCGGGTTTCCGCTTGTCTCCCAGTAGATCCGATTGCCGTCACCGACGTCCAGAAGGCCGTGCGCGTACGGCTCCGGCAGCGGAAACGGCTGCGGCACCGGCGCTCCCGGCTCGGTGGTCCCCATCGCCGGTACTCTACCGGCCCGACCTCAGACGGATTGTTCGACGGTGACCGCGGCCGGAACCGGTTCGCGGGTGTGCAGGGCGGCCCAGAGGGCGGCGGTGGCGGCGACACAGGCGGCGGCGCCGCCGACGTGGAAGACGACCAGCACGGCCGGAACATCGGTGAAGTACTGGACGACGCCGATGAGAGCCTGGGCGCACACGATGGCGAGCACCACGAACAGCCGCTTGCGCACGGCCGGGGTGATGCCGACCGCGAAAAGGCCGAAGGCGAGTCCGATCAGCAGTGCGAGATAGCCGACGAGCAGCTGCGAGTGCAGGTGCACCAGCGTGACGATCTCCACCTGCAACCGTTCGACCTGCCGCTCGATGCTCTTGTCGCCCGCGTGCGGTCCCGCGCCGGTGACCAGCGTGCCCGCGATCAGCACCCCGCTCATCGCGACCGCGCTGAGCCCGGTGAGCCAGCGCAGCGGCGCGGGCGCCTGCACGGTGGCGATGCCGTCGTCGGGTTCGCAGATCTTGGCGTACAGCACGACCGAGAGCCAGACCATCAGCATCGACGCGAGCAGGTGGATCGCGACGGTCCACCAGAGCAGCCCGGTGCGCACCGTGATGCCGCCGATGATGCCCTGCAGCAGCGTGCCGCCGGGCATCAGCCAGGCGTAGACCAGCACATCGCGCCGGCGGCGGGCGCGGACGACCGCGAGCACGATCAGCGCCGCGCACAGCGACACCACGAAGGTCAGCAGCCGGTTGCCGAATTCGACGGCCTGATGCAGTACCGGCACCTCGGAGACACCCACGGGGGTGAAGCTGCCGGGGAAGCACTGCGGCCAGGTCGGGCAGCCGAGACCGGACGCGGTGACCCGGACGACCGCACCGGTGACCGAGATACCCGCCTGGGTGAGGATGACCGCGATCGCGAGGATCCGCTGCACCCGCAGCGAGGGCAGCGGCAGCTTGTCGACGAGTCGCAGGAACGCGCGATACAGCACGTCACGATGGTAGAGCACGGTCAACTACACGCTGTCGTTGGTACCGCGCACGGTGGCTGCCGACGACGGTCACCAGGGCGAGAGGCGCAGGTCTACGGGTTGTCGGCACCAGCTCCGCTGGTCGTCGGCCCAGCTCCGCGGGTTACTGGAAGCGGAACCAGCGGGCCGCGAGCCCGCCCGACACCAAACCCCACACCGCCAGCACCGCGATGCCGAACCAGTCCACACTGCTGCGCATCGCGTCCTCCAGGGCGACCGTCAGCGCGCCCGAAGGAATCAGGCGGGCAAGCACATTCACCGCGGTGGGCAGGTCGTCGGAGGCGAACACCACGCTGGCGATGCCGAGCATGACGAACCACAGGATGTTCGCCAGCGCGAGCACGATCTCCGCCTTCAGCGTGCCGCCGAGCAGCAGCCCCATCGCCGCGAATGTCGCGGTGCCGAGCCCGATCACGAACGCGCCGAGCAGGAGTCCGGCGGGCTCCGGCCGCCAGCCCAGCGCGAAACCGATCACGCCGAGCAGAATCGCTTGCAGCACAACGACGATGAGCACCGCGGCGCACTTGCCCGCGATGATGCCCCAGCGCGGCAGCGCGGTCGCGCCCAGCCGCTTGAGCGCGCCGTAGCGGCGATCGAAGCCGACGGCGATGGCCTGGCCGGTGAACGCGGTGGACATGACCGCCACCATCATCACCGCGGGCACGATCTTGTCCACCCGGTCGTCGCCGAGGTCGCCGAACGGCAACAGGCTGAGCCCGACCAGCAGGGTGATCGGGATGAACATGGTGAGCAGCAGCTGTTCGCCGTTGCGCAGCAACAGGATCAGCTCCAGCCGGGTCTGCGCGCTCATCATCGCGAGCCGGGAGCTGGGCCGCGGGTCGGGCGCGAAGGTACCCGGCGCGAAGCGGTTGGCGCTCAGATCTGGCTGGGTCATCCGCGCAGCTCCCGTCCGGTCAGTTCCAGGAAAACGTCTTCGAGTCTGCGCTGATCGATCCGGATGTCGGTGGCGAGCACGTTCACCCTGGCACACCAGGCGGTCACCGTGGCGAGCACCTGCGGGGTGATCTCGCCCTCCACCAGATACGTGCCCGGCGTGGTCTCGCGGGGCGAGAACCCTTCCGGCAGTGCCGATTTCAGCAACTCCAGATCGAGTTTCGGTGGAGCGCAGAACCGTAGCTGCCCCGCCGCCCCGTGCGCGGTCACCTCGGCGGGCGTGCCGGAGGCGACGATCTGCCCGTGGTCGATGATCACCAGCTGGTCGGCGAGCTGCTCGGCCTCGTCCATCACATGGGTGGTGAGCACCACCGTCACGCCGTCGCGGCGCAGCGCATCGATCAACTCCCACACGATGAGTCGCGCCTGCGCGTCCAGACCCGCGGTCGGCTCGTCCAGGAAGACGATCTCCGGCTTGCCGACCAGCGCGCACGCCAGCGCGAGCCGCTGCTGCTGCCCGCCCGAGAGCCGGCGATAGGGCGTCGCGCGATTGTCCTGCAAGCCGAGCGTGCGCAGCAGCCACTGCGGGTCGAGCGGATCGGCCGAATACGCGGCGACCAGGTCGAGCATCTCGCCCGCCTTCGCGCCCGGGTACGCGCCGCCGCCCTGCAGCATCACGCCGATGCGCGCGCGCAGCCGCTCCGAATCGGCGATCGGGTCCAACCCGAGCACCCGCACCGTGCCCGCGTCCGGTGCGACGAAGCCCTCGCACATCTCCACCGTGGTGGTCTTGCCCGCGCCGTTGGGTCCGAGCAGCGCAAGTACTTGCGCCCGTTCGACATCGAAGCTGAGACCGTCGACCGCGGTGGTCTCGCCGTACCGCTTGACGACACCCTCGACCCGAACGGCGGGTTCGCTGCGCTGAGTCACGATGTCACACCGTAGGACTTGGGCGTCTGTGACGGAGCCGACACCCCCGTCTGACCGCGCCAGGGCAGGGCGTGCCGGGTGAGGACGATGAACAGCACGGCGACGATGACCGTGGCGATCGCGGCGCCGACGATCTGGAACACCTCGAATTCGGCGCCGCGCGGCATCAGGATGAGGCTCACGATCGCCGAGAACGTCACGGCCGGAACGCGGAACACCGGTTGGGTGGCCCAGGCGGCCAGCGGCACGATCGCCCACAGCAGGTACCAGGGTTGCACCACGGGGAACAGCAGCACGATCGCACCGAGCGCGACACCGAGCGCGCCGACCGCGTGCAACCGTCCGATGCCGGTCGCGACCAGCATGCGCACCGCGATGAACCCCGCGACCGCCGCGGCGATCGGGCGGGTGATGCTGATCATCGCGGTGGTGTGGTCGCCGAGCCCCAGCAGCACCCCGCCGAAGCCGGTGATGATGCCGAGCACGGTCGGTAACGACATCCAGCTGCGCACCGCGTTGGCCACGTTGAGGGTGTGGATCCAGCCGAAGCCGAGCCCGCTCATCGAACCGATCAACAGCGTGGTCCCGATGGCGATCGCGCCGAGCAGCGCGGCCGCGACGGCGACCGAACGCACCGAGAAACCCCACCGCCGGGCCAGCGCCATGCCGACGAAACCGAGCGCGATGATCGAGGTGAACTTCACCGACGACGACATCGTGATGACGATGGCGCCGGCGATCAGCCAGGTATAGGCCCGGCCGTCGAACGGGTGGATGTCCTCGATGGCGCGCAGGCAGAACTCCATGCCGGCCAGCATCAGGCCGAGCATCAGCGCGTCGTTGTGCACGCCGCCGACCAGATGGAACAGCACCAGCGGATTCGCGGCGCCCAGCCACAGCGCGCTCACCGGCGCCACGCCGCAGCGCTGGGACAGCCGGGGCAGCGCCCACACGATCAACGCGACACCGGCCAGCGCCAGCATGCGATGCACCCAGACGCCCGCGATGATGTTGTCACCGGTGAGTTCGGCGATGCCGCGGCCGATCCACAGGAACAGCGGTCCGTACGGTGCGGGGGTGTCGCGCCAGATGGTCGGCACATTGTTGGTCAGCACGTTGTCGATGCCGAGCCCCGCGACCGGCCCTTCTTGATAGGGGTCGATACCGCGGGCCGCGATTTCGCTCTGGGCCAGATAGGAATACACGTCGTTGCTGAACATCGGCGGCGCGACGCTGAGCGGGATGATCCACAGCAGCAGCGTGCGGTCCAGCTGCGAGCGGGTGAGCCGGTGGATCGGCGAACCGCCGATGCCGCCGATCGCGAAGCGGCCGAGCAGCAGCCAGGCCAGCACCACGATCACCGTGCCGGTCATGCACATGGCCAGCGATCCGGTGTGCGCGCGGGCGAAGATGCCGAGCACCCGGACGCCGGAGGTCGGATTCTGGTGCACCGGCTGCGCGCCGATGCCGAGCGCGCTGATCGCCATCAGTACCGTGCCCGTGGCGCCCATCAGCCGGATCCGGTCCAACTGGACCAGTTCCCGGCGATTGAGGCCGGGCACTTCGGATTCGTCCTGGTGCAGGACCGCGATCGAATGATCGGCGGCGGGCACGTCCAACCCGAGTGCCCGGCGCCCGAATGCCAGTGTTCTGCGCCGCGCGCCCTCCAGTACCGCCACGAGACGCAGCCTAGTTCGCGCGGTCCGCCGATACCGCGTACGGGCACCGCTCGTTCCGATCGGCAGCGGGGCCGGGCAAGGGACAATCGGACATATGGTTTCGGAGTCCAGGCGACGGATCGAGGTCGCCGCGTGCGAATTGCTCGCACGGCACGGGTATCACGGATTCGGCTTGAAGGCGTTGAGCGAGGCGGCCGGCCTGCCCTACGGGTCGATCTATCATCACTTTCCAGGCGGCAAGGAGGAGATCGCGGTGGCCGCGATCACCGGCACCGGCACCATGGCGGGCCGGATGATCCGGCAGGCGCCGACCGACGTCTTCGCCACCACGGCAACGCTTTTCGATTTCATGACCCGCAAGCTGGCGCAGTCCGACTGGGTGGACGGTTGCGCGATCGGCACGCCCGCGCTCGACGGCGGCAGCGATGTCGAGGCGGTCCGGGAAGCCTGCGGCACCGCCTTCGACGCGATGGAGCAGGCCTTCGCCGGGCTGCTTGCCGAGCTGGGCCTGTCCGGGCAGGCCGCGGGGGAGCTGGCCACGACGGTGGTCGCCGCGTACGAGGGCGCGACCGTGCTGGCCCGGGTGCGCCGCTCGGACGACCCGCTGCGCACGGTGGCGGCCGCGATGGCGCGGTTGGTCCGGATCACCTTCACCGAAGCCGGGCTGTACGACGCCGAATCGGCGGCCGGGTCGACCGGCACCGGCTCCTCGGATATCGATGCGGAGATGCCGGACGCCGATTTCGGGGATCCGCCGATGGCGGTGCCCTCGGTCGACGGCGACGGGGTACTGCCGGATGTCGATGCCCGCGTGGTGGCCGCGGCAGCGGCGGAGTCAGCCGACAAACTTCCGGAAGTGGATCCGCACAGCTAACCGGGATCTGATGGCAGCCCTGCCGGCGACGCCGCGGAAGCTTGTCGCGGCGGGGCGAGTCCGCCCGGCGACGGGGTGTCCGGGCGGTTGTGACGCATCGCACTGAAGCAATTGCAGTCCGGACTAATCAATCCCGCGTGTGTTGTCCGGGTGCTTGCCGGACGGGTGGCGAACCGTGCGCAGCTCGCCGTCGGCCCGGGCCTGGAACGGAATTCGCAGGTCAGAGCCTGGTAAATCGAGTAGGTGCGGATTCCGCAGAATTTACGGGCGGATGGCGGTCCCGTCCGCAACCGCACGGCGCGACCGATACCGACCGGTACGCCGCGACGGCGGCGGTCGACGCAGGTCACAGGGGTCTGGAAGTCAGGGCACCCTTATTAGATTTCGGGAACGAATTCCGCCACACTGATGTTGTGAAAACCGTGGGTTTGCGGAAAAACGATGAAGGGGCTGGTCGCCGGGCCGGTACCGCGTCGTCCGCTGCGCCCGCCACGGTCGCCGAAGGGCACACTCGCGCGGCCATCGTCCAGCTACTGCTGGAGGAGGGGCCGATCACCGCGACCGCCATCGGCACCACGCTCGGGCTCGCGCCGGCCGGGGTGCGCCGGCACCTCGACGCCCTGATCGACTCCGGTCAGGCCAGGGCGAGCCGGTCCGCGCCGTGGCAGCAGAAGGGCCGCGGCCGTCCCGCCAAGCAGTACCAGCTCACCGCCGCCGGACGCGGACAGCTGGGCCACGCGTACGACGATCTGGCCGGTGCCGCGATCCGCCAGCTCGGCGAGATCGGCGGCGCCCAGGCCATCACCGAGTTCGCCCGCAAACGAGCCAGGACTATCGTGGCCGGGATCGCACCCGTCGAGGAGCACACCCCGGAACGCACCGAGGCCAAGGCCGAGGAGATCGCCGAGGCGTTCACCGAGGCCGGATTCGCCGCCTCCACCCGCAAGGTGGGCACCGGCGTGCAGATCTGCCAGCACCACTGCCCGGTCGCGCACGTCGCGGAGGAGTTCCCGCAGTTGTGCGCGGCGGAACTCGAGGCGTTCCGTGACCTGCTCGGCACCCACGTGCAGCGGCTGGCCACGATCGCCAACGGCGACTGCGCGTGCACCACGCACGTGCCCCTGCTCGTGCTGCCGATCAGCAAGACTTCATCAGAAACCGCTGCACAGCCCGCAACGGTACGAACGAACGACTCCGGAAGGAGTGCCGAATGACGACGACCACCGACCAGGTGCAACCGCTCACCCAGGAAGAGACCATCGCTTCCCTGGGCAAATACGGTTACGGCTGGGCCGATTCGGATGTGGCCGGAGCGAGTGCGCAACGAGGCCTGTCCGAGGCGGTTGTTCGCGACATCTCGGCCAAGAAGAGCGAGCCGGACTGGATGCTCGACATCCGGCTGAAGGCGCTGCGCATCTTCGATCGCAAGCCCATGCCGAACTGGGGTTCCAACCTCGACGGCATCGACTTCGACAACATCAAATACTTCGTGCGCTCCACCGAGAAGCAGGCCGCCACCTGGGACGACCTGCCGGAGGACATCAAGAACACCTACGACAAGCTGGGCATCCCCGAGGCGGAGAAGCAGCGCCTGGTGTCCGGTGTCGCCGCGCAGTACGAGAGCGAGGTCGTCTACCACCAGATCCGCGAGGACCTGGAGCAGCAGGGCGTCATCTTCCTCGACACCGACACCGCGCTCAAGGAGCACCCGGAGATCTTCCAGGAGTACTTCGGCTCGGTGATCCCCGCGGGCGACAACAAGTTCTCCGCGCTGAACACCGCGGTGTGGTCGGGCGGTTCGTTCATCTACGTGCCGCCGGGCGTGCACGTCGACATCCCGCTGCAGGCCTACTTCCGGATCAACACCGAGAACATGGGCCAGTTCGAGCGCACGCTGATCATCGTCGACGAGGGCGCCTACGTGCACTACGTCGAGGGCTGCACCGCGCCGATCTACAAGTCCGACTCGCTGCACTCCGCGGTGGTCGAGATCATCGTGAAGAAGGGCGGCCGCTGCCGCTACACCACCATCCAGAACTGGTCGAACAACGTCTACAACCTGGTCACCAAGCGGGCCAAGGCGGAGGCGGGCGCGGTGATGGAGTGGGTCGACGGCAACATCGGCTCCAAGGTCACCATGAAGTACCCGGCGGTCTGGATGACCGGCGAGTACGCCCGCGGCGAGGTGCTCTCGGTGGCGTTCGCCGGCGAGGGACAGCACCAGGACACCGGCGCGAAGATGCTGCACCTGGCACCGCACACGTCGTCCAACATCATCAGCAAGTCGGTGGCGCGCGGCGGCGGCCGGGCCTCCTACCGGGGTCTGGTGCAGGTCAACAAGGGCGCGCACGGGTCCAAGTCGACCGTGAAATGTGATGCGCTGCTGGTCGATACGATCAGCCGCTCGGACACCTACCCGTACGTCGACATCCGCGAGGACGACGTGACGATGGGGCACGAGGCCACCGTCTCGAAGGTCTCCGAGGACCAGCTGTTCTACCTGATGAGCCGCGGCATGACCGAGGACGAGGCGATGGCGATGGTGGTGCGCGGCTTCGTCGAGCCCATCGCCAAGGAACTGCCGATGGAATACGCGTTGGAACTGAACCGGCTCATCGAGCTGCAGATGGAAGGAGCCGTCGGCTGATGGCGACAGGTGTCATCGGAGCGGTCGAGGGCGAGAACCCCTCGAAGCCGGTCCAGAACCCAGGCGCGACAGCCGCGATCAACAAGGGCGAGGTGTTCACCTCGTTCGACGTGAACGCGTTCGAGGTCCCGTCCGGCCGCGACGAGGAGTGGCGGTTCACCCCGATGCGCCGCCTGCGCGGGCTGCACGACGGCACCGCGGTACGCGACGGGCAGGCCACGATCGAGGTCGGTCCGGTCGAGGGTGTCCGGGTGGAGACCGTCGGGCGCGACGACGCCCGGCTCGGCACCGCCGGCACGCCCGCGGATCGCGTTGCGGCCCAGGCATACTCGGGCTTCGAGCAGGCCACCGTGGTATCCGTCGGCGCGGAGACCGAGGTGGCCGCACCGGTCGTCGTCACGGTCACCGGCCCCGGCGAGGGCAAGACCGCCTACGGCCACCTGCAGATCCGGCTCGGCAACTTCGCCGTCGCCACCGTGGTGGTCGACCAGCGCGGCAGCGGAACCTACGCGGAGAACGTGGAATTCGTGCTCGGCGACAGCGCGAAGCTGACCGTCGTCGCGGTGCAGGACTGGGCCGACGACGCGGTGCACGCGACCGCGCACCACGCGAAGCTCGGCCGCGACGCGACGCTGCGGCATATCGCGGTGACGCTCGGCGGCGACCTGGTCCGGCTGACCGGCACCGTGCGCTACGAGGGTCCCGGCGGCGACGCCGAACTGCTCGGCCTCTACTTCGCCGACGCAGGCCAGCATTTCGAACAGCGGCTGCTGGTCGATCACTCGCAGCCGAACTGCAAGTCCAACGTGCTGTACAAAGGTGCGCTGCAAGGCGACCCGAACTCGCCCAAGGGTGACGCCCGCACGGTGTGGGTCGGCGACGTGCTGATCCGCGCGGCCGCCGAGGGCACCGACACCTTCGAGGTGAACCGCAACCTGGTGCTCACCGACGGCGCGCGCGCCGACTCGGTGCCGAACCTGGAGATCGAGACCGGCGAGATCGCCGGTGCCGGACACGCCTCGGCGACCGGCCGTTTCGACGACGAGCAGCTGTTCTACCTGCGCGCTCGTGGCATCCCGGAGGACGCGGCGCGGCGCCTGGTGGTGCGCGGCTTCTTCCAGGAGATCATCCAGAAGATCGCGGTCCCCGAGATCCGGGAGCGGCTCGAGTCGGCCATCGAGGCCGAGCTCGCCGCGATCGGCGCCTGAACCCCTCACTCCCACAAAGGAACTCGAATTCGATGACCACCCTGGAAATCAAGGACCTGCACGTCGAGGTCGCCAACCCGGACGAGTCCGGCGAGCCCATCAAGATCCTGAAGGGCGTCGACCTCACCATCAAATCCGGTGAGACGCACGCCATCATGGGCCCCAACGGCTCCGGCAAGTCGACGCTGTCGTACGCGATCGCCGGTCACCCCAAGTACACGGTGACCTCCGGCTCGATCACCCTCGACGGGGAAGACGTGCTGGCCATGTCGGTCGACGAGCGCGCCCGGGCCGGCCTGTTCCTGGCCATGCAGTACCCGGTCGAGGTGCCCGGTGTCTCCACGTCGAACTTCCTGCGTACCGCCGCCACCGCCGTGCGCGGCGAGGCGCCCAAGCTGCGGCACTGGGTCAAGGAAGTCAAGGAGTCGATGGCCGAGCTGGAGATCGATCCGGCCTTCGCCGAGCGCAACGTGAACGAGGGGTTCTCCGGCGGCGAGAAGAAGCGCCACGAGATCCTGCAGCTCAGCCTGCTCAAGCCGAAGATCGCCATCCTGGACGAGACCGACTCCGGCCTCGACGTCGACGCGCTGCGCATCGTCTCCGAAGGGGTCAACCGCTACAAGGAGCGGGAGAACGGTGGCGTGCTGCTGATCACCCACTACACCCGCATCCTGCGCTACATCCAGCCGGAATTCGTGCACGTCTTCGTCGGCGGCCGCATCGTCGCCGAGGGCGGTTCGGAGCTGGCCGACGAACTCGACGCCAACGGCTACGTCCGTTTCACGCAGAGCGCTACCGCAGGAGCCTGATATGACCGCCACGGTCCCCGCACTCGACGTGGCCCGCATCCGGGCCGACTTCCCGATCCTGAGCCGTACGGTCCGGGACGGGAAACCGTTGGTGTACTTGGACTCCGGCGCGACCTCGCAGCGGCCGCTCGCCGTGCTCGACGCGGAACGCGAGTTCCTCACCACGCACAACGCGGCGGTGCACCGCGGCGCGCATCAGCTCGCCGAGGAGGCGACCGACGCCTACGAGGACGCGCGCGCCGCCATCGGCCGGTTCGTCGGCGTGGACGCCGACGAGATCGTGTTCACCAAGAACGCGACCGAATCGCTCAACCTGGTGACCTACTCGTTCGCCGACGACCGGTTCCCGTACCGTGTCGGCCCCGGCGACGAGATCGTCATCACCGAGCTCGAGCACCACGCGAATCTCGTTCCGTGGCAAGAGCTCGCGCGCCGCACCGGTGCGACGCTGAAGTGGTACGGCGTGACCGACGACGGCCGGATCGACCTCGATTCGCTCGAATTGTCGCCCGCCACCAAGGTGGTCGCGTTCACGCACCAGTCCAACGTGACCGGTGCGATCACCGATGTCGCCGAAATCGTCCGGCGCGCAAAGGCGGTCGGCGCGCTGACCGTGCTCGACGCGTGCCAGTCGGTGCCGCACATGCCGGTCGACTTCCGTGCGCTCGACGTCGATTTCGCCGCGTTCTCCGGGCACAAGATGTTCGGTCCGTCCGGTGTCGGCGTGCTGTACGGCCGTCGCGCGATCCTCGCGGAGACACCGCCGTTCATCACCGGCGGTTCGATGATCGAGACCGTCACCATGGAGGCCACCACCTACGCGGCGCCGCCGCAGCGGTTCGAGGCCGGTGTGCCGATGACCTCGCAGGTCGTCGGATTGGGCGCCGCCGTGCGGTATCTCGAAGCGCTCGGCATGGAAGCCGTTGCGGCGCATGAGCATTCGCTGGTCGAGGCAGCGCTGGCCGGGCTCGGTGCGATCGAGGGTGTGCGCATCATCGGCCCCACCGACACGGTCGCTCGCGGCGGTGCGGTCTCGTTCGTGGTGGACGGCATCCACGCGCACGACGTGGGCCAGATCCTCGACGACGAAGGTGTCGCGGTGCGGGTCGGCCATCACTGCGCGTGGCCGTTGATGCGCCGCCTCGGGGTTCCCGCCACGGCGCGGGCCTCGTTCGCCGCGTACAACACACTCGATGAGGTCGACGCACTGGTTGCCGCCGTGCGGAAGGCTCAGCAGTTCTTTGGGGTTGCATAGAACATGCGCATGGAGCAGATGTACCAGGAAGTGATCCTGGACCACTACAAGCACCCGCATCACCGCGGGCTGCGGGAGCCGTACGGTGCCGAGGTGCACCACGTGAACCCGACCTGCGGTGACGAGGTGACCCTGCGCGTCCAGCTCGACGACAACGGGGACGTCGCCGACGTCTCCTACGACGGGCAGGGCTGCTCGATCAGTCAGGCCGCCACCTCGATCCTCACCGATCAGGTCATCGGCCTGCCCGTGCAGCAGGCGTTGAAGGTCGTCGACTCCTACAGCGAGATGATCTCCAGCCGTGGCACCATCGAGGGTGACGAGGATGTCATCGGCGACGGCGTCGCACTGGTCGGTGTGTCGAAGTACCCGGCCCGGGTGAAGTGCGCGCTGCTCGGCTGGATGGCGTTCAAGGACGCGGTGATCCGGATCGCGCCCGAGCAAACCACGTCCACGAATGGGGCCGGCAATGACTGAAACACCCGCATCGGAAACCGCCGCCGAGCAGCTGTCCGACGAGGACATCAAGCGGCTCGAGGATCTCGAGGAGGCGATGCGTGACGTCGTCGACCCCGAACTCGGCATCAACGTCGTCGATCTCGGCCTGGTCTACGGCTTGGCCGTGCAGGACGAGGTCGCGATCCTCGACATGACGCTGACGTCCGCGGCCTGCCCGCTGACCGATGTCATCGAGGACCAGTCGCGTAACGCCCTCGTCCGTAGCGGCCTGGTCGAGGACCTCAAGATCAATTGGGTCTGGATGCCGCCGTGGGGCCCGGACAAGATCACCGAGGACGGCCGCGAACAGCTGCGCGCTCTCGGCTTCACTGTCTGATCTCTCGCATCGCACGATCGACGGCCGCTGCCTACCAGGCAGCGGCCGTCGCCGTTTCCGCACCGGAAGCGACAACGTGTGCCACTCGTCACGAGGGGTTGGCCCGGCAGCAATAGGTAGGTTATCTTCTACATATAAAGGTAGGAAACTTCCTACACGATACGAATGGAGCGGAGATGTCGGAAGCTGCTGAGCGGTTCCGGGTGACCAGTGCGGGATTTCTGGCCCGGATCATGGCGGTGCGCGCGGACCAGTGGGACAGCGCGACACCATGCCCGCGGTGGACCGTGCGGGATGTCGTCGGGCACGTGATCAACGAACAGCGCCGGACATTGGCGCAGGTGCGCGGAACCGAGCCCCGGCCGCTGCACGGGATCGGGGTCGCCGAGATGGGCGCGCTGCCCGAGCTGGCGGCGGATGCCGATCCGGCCGCGGCCTGGAAACACGTCGGGGACGGGCTGGCCGCGGCCATCGACGATCCCGCGTGCCTGGCCGCCGAGATCCCGACGTTCCAGGGGCCCAGGCCTTTTCGGGAGATCGTCGACATCCTGCCCGAGGACGTGCTGATCCATACCTGGGATGTGGCCCGCGGCATCGGCGGCGACGAGCGGCTCGCCCCCGACGTGGTCGCGTTCGTGCACGAGCACCTGCTGCCGATGGACGAGGCGTTGCGGCAGCCGTGGGCGTTCGGACCTAAGGTGACTGCACCGGCGGACGCGGACCCGCAGACCGAGTTCCTGTGTTTCGTCGGACGACGCCCATAGAGCGAGACCCCTAGCTTCCGAACGAAGGCCGCGATGCCGTACCGCACGAAATCCAGTGACGCCGACCTCCTGTTCGGCGCGCTGGCCAATCCCACCCGCCGCGACATCCTCGACCTGCTCCTGAACGGCGAACAGTCGGTGCAGTCCATTGCCGAACGGTTCGACATGGCCCGTCCCAGCGTGTCCGAGCATCTGAAGGTGCTGCGCGAGGTCGGGCTGGTGGGGGAGGAGAAGCGCGGCCGGTTCCGCTACTACCGGGTGGAACCGCAACCTCTGCACGACCTGCAATCCTGGCTGGCGCCGTTCGAGCGGTACTGGCGTGCCCGGATGCGCGACCTGGGTGACGTGCTCGACGCGATGCCCGACGACCCCGACGACGAGAGAAGGGCGTGACCCGATGACCGATGACCTGACCACCATCGAGGTGGACCAGTTCTACCCGCACCCGCCGGCCAAGGTCTGGCGCGCGCTCACCACCCCCGATCTGCTGGCTCGATGGTTGATGGAACCCACTGGCTTCGAACCGGTTTCGGGCAACCGCTTCCGGATGCAGGCGCGGCCGATCCCGGAGGTCAACTTCTCCGGGCAGATCCGTGGCGAGGTGCTCGAGGTGGTCGAGCCGAAGTTGTTGCGTATCACCTGGAACGACGCCGCGGTCGCGGCGGACAGTGGTTGGGTGCTCAGCTGGCAGTTGCATCCGGAGGGTAAGGGAACGCGGATGTTGTTCACGCACAGCGGTTTCGATCCGGACAATCCGATTTCCCAGTTGTCCCGCACCAGAATGGGCGGCGGCTGGCCCGGTTTGCACCATCGTCTGGCGGGTCTGCTCGACGCGCAATGATTTCGGCCGGAATGCCATCGGGTGTGCGAGAAACTCGTCGGCGTGAATTTCTTTCCTGCAGCGTGATTTCGGCTTGTCTGTCGTCGAAAGTGCGCGCCGCTGTTGATTTCTGACGGCGCGGAAAGCGCGGCGGCAGTTGTTCCCGTAGGTCAGAGGTCAAGGCTGGATTGCAGCCGGCCCGTTTCGGCGGCCCGCGATTGATCCTGCGCGTGCAGGGTGCCCGCCGTCGTGTTCAGCGATTCGGAGAGTTCGGCCACGTGCTGCTGGAGCAGCGTGCGGCGGCCGTCCAGGTAGGTGTTGAACCTGGTGAACGCCGTGGCCGCGGTGTCTTTCCAGCCCTCGCGGCTGTCGGCGATCGCCTGATCGGTGTCGCGCAACGTGGTACCCGCGTTGTCGTACAGCGTGTCCAGCCGAGCGGCCGCACCACGCAGCAGTTCCGGATCGACCGAAACGGAATCACCCATTTACGCCCCCTGATCCAAAATTCACGGTAATTCCTGGATACGATACCTATCGTCGCAAGCAATCCGACTTCCGTGGGGGGATCCTGGACGATGTTGCTACCGGACATTCGCTGGTGGAATGTGCTCGCACTGGAAATGCTCGAGACGTCGCTGTCTCGGCGCATCACCACCGTGCAGGACGTGAGCGGCCAACTCGCCGATATCGGCATGCTGCCCGGTTGGCAGGGTGATGCCGCGGCGGCCGCGCGCCGCAGATTCACCGTCACCACCGATCAGCTGATCGACGAGGCCGCCACCCTCGGCGCCGTCCGCGAGTTGACGAAGCAGACCAGGGAAGCGGTCACCCACCTCAAGGAAACCCTGGCCGCCATCGAACAGACCGCGACGGCGAACGGGCTCGAGATCTGGGACGCCGGCCACGTGACCATCGCCGATCTGCCCGGCGCGCCGGACCCCGCGAAGGTGGAGTCGCTGCGGCTGGAACTGCAGGACGCCGTGCAGGCGGTGATGAAACAGGCCGACGACATCGACGCGGACGCGGCCGCGGTGCTGAACAAGGCCGCCGACGGCAAGATCGATGACCGAGGCGCCACCGACGTCGCGGCGGCCTCCGCCGCGGGCGCGGCGCAAGGTGGACTGACCGCCCCCGCGCCGCCGGAAAACGGGACGCCGCAACAGAACCGGGAGTACTGGGACGCGATGGACGAGCGGCAGCGCCGCGAAGTCATCGACCAGCATCCCGAATGGATCGGAAACCGGGACGGCATCCCGTCCATGGCCCGCCACGAAGCGAACGTCAACCGGATCGACGACGAACGCGTGCGGCTGACCCAGGACCGAGACGCGCTGAAAGACCAGTTGAAGGACGCACCGGACGGCGCGCGGTATCCGAACGCTCCCGATCCCTACGCCGCCGAGAAGACGAAACTGGCCGAGGTGGAGGCGAAGCTGACCGACCTCGACTCGATCGAGAAGATCCTGAAAGAGCATCCGCTCGACCCCGCCAATCCCGACAAGGGGGCGCGGCTGCTGCTGCTCGACCTGCAGTCGGGGGAGAAGGGGATGGCGGCGGTGGCCGTCGGCGACCCCGACAACGCAGACCACGTCTCGGTCACGGTGCCCGGCGTCTCGACCACCGTGCAATCACTGGACGGGATGACCCGCGAGGCGGAAGCCGTGCAGCGGGAAGCCGAGAAACAGTTGCGGCTGGCCGGACGCCCGGACGAGCGGGTGGCCTCGATCGCCTGGCTCGGCTACGAACCGCCGCCGGATCTCGGGCTGGAGGCGGCACGTTCGGCGCGGGCCGAGGACGGTGCGCCCGAATTGGCGCAGTTCTTCGAGGGCTTGGACGTGGCGTCGAACCGGCCGGACCCGCACCTCACGGCGCTCGGCCACTCCTACGGGTCCTACACGACTGCGCTCGCGCTGCAGGATCACGGCCGCACCCAGCCTATCGACGACGCGGTCTTCTACGGCTCACCCGGGATCAACGCGAACGACGAACCCGACCTGGGACTGGCACAGGGCCACGGCTACGTGATGCGCGCGCCCGACGACCCGATCTCGCTGGTCGACGGCTTCGGCCGGTTCGGTCCCGACCCCGTCACCACGAAACTGGAGCAGCTCTCCGTCGGCGAGGCCACCACCACCGACCACGTGCGCCGCGAAGACTCGAACGGACACAGCGAATACCCACGGCCGAGCGGCAACGGCGAACTGCGCACCGCCGGATACAACATGGCCGTCGTCATCGCCGGACTGCCGGAACTGGTGGTGCGCTGACATGACGGCCGTGACCCGAATACTCGCGGCGATCGTCTGCGTGACGGTCCTGACCGGATGTGGAGACAGGATGAACGATCCCGACCGCCCGGCGTCCAAGGAAGACATCGCGCACGCCGAGGCCAAGATGCGACAGCTACCGTCGGCCGAAGACACCGAACGGCAACTGGCAGCCCTGCTCCAGCGGATCGCTGACGCCGCGAAAACCGTTGCGCCCGAACTGGAATGGCGAGTACTCCGCGATCGTGGCCAAGGCAAACTCGGCTGCCCCTCGCCCTACCTCGAAACCATCGGCGTCTCCATGACAACCGACTCGCTCACCTCGGCGGTACCGATCACCGACGACGAATGGCCCCGCGTACTCCAGGCCACCCGCGATCTCGCCGCCGAAAACGGCATCACCGCCCTGACCGTGCGCGCCGACACCCCCGGCCGCCACGACATCACCCTGCACGCCCCCGACCACGGCAACGAGATCACCCTCGGCACCAACAAAGCCGCCCTCCTCACCGGCCTCACCGGCTGCCGGTACCGTGAAGAGGATCTGCGGCAGCAGCCGGGAAACTGACCAGCAGAAGGGGGCGTCATGCCGAGCAGGGGGAACACCGTCCGCACCCTCGCGATCACCATCGGTGCCGTGCTGCTGCTCGCCGGTTGCAACGACCCGTCCGGTACGCCGACGACCAGCAGTGCGCCGAGCGCGACGACGTCGGCGTCGAGGACGCCGGTGAAGGATCAGGCGCCGTGGGACCCGTGCGGGCTTTCCGTGGACGCGTTGCGGACGGCAGGTTTGGATCCTGAGACCAAGAAGCAAGGCATCGCCGGGGTGGAATTCGACGGGTGGAAGGTATGCAACTGGCGTGCCCAGGCACGTTGGTACGACATGAGCGTTTTGGCAGGTACTCCGACGTTGGTGGCCATGCAGGAGCGACGGGACTTCACGGGGTTCCAGCCATTGACGATCGGCAGCCATCGAGCGTTGCAGTTCACCCGGGTGAACGATGACAAGGACCAGGGATGCACAGTCGCGGTCGAAGTTCCCGGCGGAACGGTCGCCTTCGACCTGCTCACCCGATACGGGATGACCAAAGAGGGCGAGCCCTGCGCGGTCGCAGGTGCACGCGCAGTTGATCTGGTGAAGTACCTACCGCAGAACTAGGGGGAGTGGCTATGTCGGACGAGAGTACGTCGACCTGGCGCGAGCTGTTGGATTCCGCGAACGCCGGTGAATTGTCGCTGGACGAAGGTGTCGCAACGGGTTTGGCGCAGGACTGCGATCGGAACATCGAGAACCTGCGCGACATCCTGCGCCAGACTTTGGACGTCCAGTTCGTGACGGGCTTCGGAGGGTTCCCTTCGGGAAAGGTCCTCGAAGACAAGTTCACCGCGAAAGGTTCCACCGGCACGGACTCGATCCGGAACCGGATCGAAGAGCACATCGACGAGATCATGCTCATGAAGGAAGTCTTCGCCAAGGCCATGGCCAACTACCGTTCCGTCGACCAGTCCCGGGCCGACCAGCTCACCGGAATCGACGCGCCCGCATGACCTACGACGAGTACCGGGCCCGCATCATCGCGGCGCAGGAGCAGTGGAACAGGGATCGCGCGAACATCTACGCCGTCACGAGCGTCGGCACCGATCAGTTCCAGGGCGGTTACGAACCGCCGCGGATCACGAACGAGGATCTGGCGCTGTTCGAGACTTTGCCGCTGGCGGATCTGGTGCAGCGCGTGGCCGCGATGCAGCCGGGCACGGTGCTGCAGGCGGCGGAGGCGTGGTTCAAGATCGGCACCGCGTTCCGGGAGACGACGGAGACGTTCAATGCGAGTGTGCAGCGCACGATCGCGAACGGGTGGTCCGGTCAGGCGGCGGGCAAGGCTGCGGAGGCGGTGCGGACCTACAGTGACGGTGCGGGGCAGTTGACGACGTCGGCGCACCTCCTGTACGCCAAGCTCACGGAGATGTACACGGGCTTGAACCAGACTCAGGCGTTGATGCCCGGTCTCACCGCTCCGGTGGATCTGAAGGGCAAAACCCTGCCTGCCGACGGTGCCATGAAGTCCGGCGACTACACCGCGGACGAGGCGCGGGAGGAAGCGAAACGCGTTCTCCAGACGGTGTATTGGCAGGTGGCGAACCAGACCGACACCGGGGTGCCGATCATCCCGCCGGCGCCGACGGTGGTGCGCGATCCGTCGACGCCGGTGGCGCCGTCGTCCGGTCCGGGCACGTCGAATCCGAGTTCCACCACGGCATCCGGAACCGACGGCAAGGCGGAACCCGAGAAGAATTCAGCTGATCAGCCGAACAGCGCAGCGCCCGAGGGGGATCCGGCGGCGAATACGCAGACGGCGAGCACCGGCTCCCCGTCGCCGGCTTCGGCAACCACGAACCAATCGACCGCCGCGCCTGCCACTTCCACGAACACGGGTACGCCGGCCGGTACGACCCCGGTCGCCACGACGCCGGCACCGGCGGGCAGGCCCAGTTCGGGCACGCCATCGCGGGCGAATCCTGTGTCGCCCCTTTCTCGTCCAGGCCCGGGCACTACCACGGGCGAACCCGGCAAGCAGCCCGTCCCCGGCCGCAGCGTGCCCGGAAATCCGCAGCAGCCGGGCGTTGTTCCGGCCGCTGCCGCGCGGACCGCGCCGGGCACGGCCACCGGCCGGGCGGGCATGAGTGGCATGCCCGGCATGGCGCCGGGTGCGGCCGGCCGGGGCGGCGACGACGAAAAGACCACCGGTACAAAGGATTACCTGATCACGCAGGAGAACGGCGAGGAACTCACCGGTTTGGGGGCGCTGCCGAAGACGGTGCCACCGGTGATCGGTGACCATGGTTGAGCTGCGTTTCACCGGACTGGAGTTCCAGCTGCTCTGGCACGCCTACGGCCGGGACCGGCTGCCGTATCCGCTGCAATTCCGGCCGCAGGCCGTCGATTTCGCCGATCTGGTGGCGCAGCGGGAAGCGGCGGCTGCCGCACTGCTCGATCGGCATTCGATCGAGTTGGAACGCGCGTTGCAGATCCTGCTGGAACCGGAGGTCCGGATCGAACTCAAGGGGTTCGGCGCGCCGGAGCTGACCCGGATCTTCCGTTTCCACGGTGCAGTGCGCGACGCGGCGGCCGCGACATTGGTGCAGCTTCCGGGCGTCGCCGCGGACACCGGCGGTGCGGTGACCCTGCGGTACGGCCCCGCCGCCCAGGTGGCTGCCGATGCGGTTGGCGCGCTGCCGGATACGCCGCCGGGCACCCATCCACCGTTGGAGGCGCGGCGCGCGGAGATCACCGCCGATCGGGAGCGTCCGGTGCGCGAAGCGTACGCGGTAGGCCTCGCGCAGCGGTTCGACCGGCTGTTCAAACGGGAGCGCCGTGCGCTCGGCGAGATCACGGTGCTGCCCGGCCCGGCCGTCGACGCGCGCCCCACGTTCGGCCGCGGCTTCTGGTGGATGGACTATCCGGATGGCCGCTACTACGTGCAGACCGGTGATCCCGTCGTCGCCAAGCCGATGGACTCGGCCGCGATGGCCGCCGAGATCCGCAGGCTGACCGTGCTCACGCAGCGGTACTACCGCGAGGATCGCGAGCACGACGAGTATCTGCGCACGCGTCGCTAGGGCCTGACCCGAATCCCAAGCCGTGCCGCTGGATTGCGCGGCAGCCCCGAGTATCAGCGGCAGATTTCCTGGTGCTGGACAGGGTAGGTGGTGTGGGTGATGATCAGCTCGCTTCATCTTCTTTGAACGGGAGTTTCTGTTGTCCAATCTGGGGAGGGCCGCGTTCGGTGCGGTCCTGGCATCCACTGCGGCGTTGACCATCGTCGGCGCGGGCTCCGCCGGCGCGGCGCCTGATTATCATGGGACGCTGGCCTTTTCGCCCAGCACCGGCAAAGTGGTCGGCTCGGTCGATCAACCGTCCTGGGTGACCGCGGATGCGGTGGCGATTCGGGACTGCGGCGTGTACGACTGCAAGATTCTCGTGCGCTTTTCCAACGGCTGTGCGGCGGCCGTGCGCGGCGCCGACGGTGCGTTCGCGGCCGATTGGGCGGCGACGCGGGAGGAAGCGGAGCGATTGGCGATCGCCAAGCTCGGCGAGACCGCGCCACCATTCCCGGATCTCGGCAGTGCCGTGCCGCAACCCGCGCGCGTAGTGCTGTCCTCGTGCACCAAGAACGCGAGCTGAACGGTCCGCCCCGCGGAATCGAACCTTGCATTTCGAAAGGCCCTGTATGACAGCCTATTTCGAGGTGAACAGCCGTCCGCAAAGGCTTGGACTCATCGATTCGGATGCCGGATGATCTGACCGAGGTTTGTTTTCTTTCGTGGGGAGAATCATGAAATACACAGCGGGCAAGGCTGTCCTGGGCCTGTTCGCCTCGACGACGGTCGCCTTCGTGGCGGCCGGCGCGGGGCAGGCCCATGCCGAGCCCGGGCCGGACGGCTCCTATTACGGGTCGCGGGCGATCACGGTCGACGCGAACGGGGCCAGCGTCTCGACGGCCTGGAACTACCCGAACTGGGCGGAATCCGACGCCGCGGCGCTCGACGACTGCCGGGCGAAGGGCGGGCGGAACTGCACTATCATCGTCCGCTTCGTCGACGGTTGCGGCGCCATCGCCGAGCGCGACGGTCGCTACGTCGGTGGCACCGGTCCCAACCGCGCCGAAGCCGAGCGCGCGGCGCTCGCCGCATTCGGGCCGCCGCCGGTGAATTTCGGCAGCTCGGCGCCGAGCGCGGCGCGCATCGTCGGCACCACGCTCTGCACCAGCAACGTGGAATGACGCCGTCGCCTGGTGCCCGGGAGTTGTCCCGGGCACCAGGTGACTCAGCGGCGCAATACTTTTCGGGCCAGCCAGTTGCCGAAGAACTGGATGCCCTGCACGCCCGCCACGATGATCAGCGTGGCCACGAAGGTGACCTGCCAGTTGAACTGCTGATATCCGTGGACCAGCGCGAAATCGCCCAGTCCGCCGCCGCCGACGGTGCCCGCCATCGCGGAGATGTCGACGATCGAGATCACCACGAACGTGTAGCCGAGGATCAGCGGGCCGAGCGCCTCGGGAATCAACAGCGTCACGATGATTCGCAGCGGTCCCGCGCCGACCGCGCGCGCCGCCTCGATCACGCCGGGGTCGACCGTCACCAGATTCTGCTCCACGATCCGGGCGATGCCGAACGACGCCGCCACGATCATGACGAACGCCGCGGCGTCGCGGCCGATGGTGGTGCCGACCACCTCCAGCGTCACCGGCCCCAGCGCCGCGAGCAGGATGATGAACGGGATCGGGCGCACCACGTTCACGATCACGTTGAGCAGCAGGTTGATCGGGGCGTTCGCGAGCAGCCCGCCCTTGCGGGTGGTGTAGAGCACGGTGCCCAGGAACAGTCCGATCAGGCCGCCGATCACGAAGGTGATCAGCACCAGATAGATGGTGGTGCCGATCGCCTCGGTCAGCAACGGCCGGAGTTTGTCCCAATCCGCTTGCATCGGTACTCCTTTCAGGCCGTGCGCGGGCCGAGTTCGGCGATCACCTTGTCGACGGCGTCGTCGGCTCCGTGCAACGCCAGGGTGACGCTGCCGAACGTCTTGTTCTGCAACGTGCCGACCCCGCCGTAGACCACCTCGAAGCGGACATCGGCGTGCGCCGCGACGGTCAGCGCGGCCCCGATGCCGTGTTCGTCGTCGACGTCCACCGTGACGAGCCGGCCGCCGTGCAGCTCGCCGAGCCTGCGTACTTCGTCCTCGGACGGCCGGTTGTGCAGCACCGTCGCCACGAACGACTGCGTCGGCGCGGCCTGCGGTGTCGCGAAAACCTCGAAGGTGCTGGCGAGTTCGACGATCCGGCCCTCGGCGAGCACGGCGACCCGGTCGGCGACGGCACGGATGACATCCATCTCGTGGGTGATCACCACGATGGTGACGCCGAGTTCCCGATTGACCTTCTTCAGCAGGCGCAGCACCTCCGCGGTGGTCTCCGGGTCCAGCGCCGAGGTCGATTCGTCCGCGAGCAGCAGCGACGGTGAGGTCGCCAGCGCGCGGGCGATGCCGACCCGCTGCTTCTGACCGCCGGACAGCTGGTCGGGGTAGCTGCGCGCCTTGTCGGAGAGCCCGACGAACTCGAGCAACTCCGCGACCCGCGCCTTGCGCGCGGCCCGCTTCCAGCCCGCCACCTTGAGCGGGTATTCGACATTGCCTGCGGCGGTACGGGATCGGAACAGGTTGAACTGCTGGAACACCATCCCGATATCGCGGCGCAGGCGACGCACCTCGGCCTCACGCACCCCGGTGATGGGGTTGCCCGCGACTTCGATCGTGCCGCTGGTCGGCCGCTCCAAGGCGTTGATCAGGCGGACCAGGGTGCTCTTGCCCGCGCCGGAATACCCGATCACGCCGAAGATCTCGCCCTGTTCGATCCGCAGATCGATATCGTCCAGCGCGATATGGGCATCCGCGCCCTTGCCGAAAACCTTGGTGACCGAGCGGAATTCGACGGCGGGCGGGTTATCGCTCACTTGCCGTCACGGATGGTCTGCTGCACCCGCTGGAGAATCTGCTCCAGTTCGGGGCCGGTGCGGCGCACCTCGACGGCCGTGTTCTTCGTGACCTCGGCGTGTGCACGCTGCACCTCGGGGTCGTGCCAGAGTTCGACCAGCTGCAGCAGCTTCGGGTTGTTCTTGTCCTCGGCCCTGGTCACCAGCGCGTTGATGTACGGCTCGGCCGACGGGTTCTTCGGATCATCCTTGTACAGCGCCGAATCGGGGTCGATGCCGGAGCGGTCGAGGAAGGTGTTGTTGATCACCGCGCCGTCCACGGATGCGAGCGAGAGCGCGGTCTGGGCGGCGTCGACCGTGGTCACCTTCACCTTGGACGCGCCCTTGTCGACATCGGCGGCGGTGGGCGCGCTCGAACTGCCGGACAGTTTCAGCAGGCCGGCCGCCTGCAGGACGAACAGCGCCCGCGCCTGGTTGGTCGGGTCGTTCGGGATCGCGATCTCCGCGCCCTGGGGCAGGCCCGCGAGCGCCTTGTGCTTCTTCGAGTACAGGCCGAGCGGCACGATGTAGGTGGAGCCGATCGGAGTCAGCGTGTCCTTGTTGGCGACGTTGTAGGCGCCCAGGAACTGCAGGTGCTGAAAGAGATTCACATCGATCTGCTTTTGCGACAACGCGAGATTCGGCTGCTTGTAGTCGGAGAAGTTGGTGATCTTCAGCGTGATGCCCTTGTCCTTGGCCCGCTGTTCGAAGACGTCCCAGGCCTTGTCCTTGTCGGTGGTGCCGATTCGCACTACCGTGTCGGAGGCGGACTTGTCGTCGGAACCGCACGCCGTGACGGTGAGGGCCGCGGTTGCTACCAGGACCGGGATCGCCAGTACCCGATGGAATTTCACTTCGTTGCTCCCGAAAAGCTCGTCGCAATATGAACCCGGTAATCCAAGCGATCCACGGGCGGGCGGGACAACGGTTGGGATTGTGGTGAGCGAAACCCTTCCCAATTCTTGGACGACCGTCTAGTTTGCTCGCAATGCGCTTGATGCACCGTCTGCTGGTGATTCCGATCCTTTCCGCCCTGGCCGTGACCACGATGTCGTGTGGCGCGAAGCACGACGACGGCGTGATCCGTATCGGTGTGAACGATCTCGCAGAGCCGCACTGGGACGTGTACAAGAAGAAGGCGGCCGACCAAGGCATCCGGGTGGAGTTCATCAACTTCACCGATTACAATCAGCCCAATCCCGCACTGGCGCAAAGGCGTATCGATCTCAACAAGTTCCAGCACGTGCGATACCTGGCCAACTACAACGCCCGCAACAACGACACCCTGGTGCCGGTCGGCGCGACCGAGATCTTCCCGCTGACCCTGTACTCGCGCAAGCACAAGTCCGTCGCCGAGATCCCGCAGGGCGGCCAGATCACGTTGAGCAACAACCCCGCCAACCAGGTAAGGCCGCTGCTCAGCCTCGCCGCGGCGGGCCTGGTCGTGCTGAAAGGCGGTGCGAGCTGGGACTCCAAGCTCGAAGATGTGGACACCGCGGCTTCCAAGGTGAAGCTGACGCCCATCGATCCGACCCTCACCGCGCAGTCACTGTCCAGTGTCGACGCCGCGTTCGTCGACGACACCTTCGCGCGTCCCGCGGGCCTGACCAAGAACGACACCATCTACACCGACGACCCGGAGCGCCCGGAACTGAAGCAATACATCAACATCTTCGCCGCGCGGGCCGCCGACAAGGACAACCCGACGCTACTGAAACTGGCTGAGCTGTACCACGATCCGGAGGTGGAGGCCGCGGTGCGGGCCGAGACCGGTTACGAGGGCATCTTCAAGACGAACACCCCGGCCGACCTGCAAGCCACGGCGACCGAACTGGAAGCGAAGTTCCGCAAGTAGTCCGGGTCAGTCACGGGCCGAGAGCACCCTGGCCGCTTCCCGGTGCGCGTTCGTATTCGGTTGCAGCGCACGAGAACCGGCCAGCTTCGCCTGCACATGCTCGGACACGGTGATCGGCGGATACTTGCTGCCCGCGCCGACGCAGGAGGGCAGCGTCTCGATCACCGCGTCGAAATTGCCGTCGTGGAAGAACGCGGCGCTGCGCCGGCGTTCGATGGTGCCGTCGACGATCGGCGGCATCACCCGGTGCAGCGTCGAGAGCCACCGCTCGTTGGTCCAGCGGGCCATCACGTCACCGAGATTCACCAGCAGCGCCTCGTCGGCGGGTTGCACGTCGTGCCAGCGGCCGTCCGCGCCCAGCACCTGTAAGCCGGGTACCTGGTCGGCCCACAGGACGGTGACGATGCCGTAATCGGTGTGCTCGCCCATCCCCTTGAGGTCGCCGTCGAGGTCCACGCTGCCCGGTGGCAGCGCATAGTTGTTCATGCGCAACACATTCAGCGAGTGGTCGGTGAAACTTTCGAAATAGCCGGCCGGTAGGTCGAGCGCGTCGGCGAAGACGGTGGTGAGCGTGCCCGCGACCCGCGCGGCCTCGGCGTAGTACCGCTGCACCCGCGGCCGGAAGTCGGGAAGTTCTGCGGGCCAGACATTGTCGGCGTAGCCCGCCTGCGCAGGCAGGTCGAGTCCCGGATAGTCGGCGGTGGTCGTGCCGATATTGAACGCCTCGAAGAAGTCGTTCATCCGGGTCGCCGACGCCACTCCGAGGCTCAAACTCAGACTCTCGCTTTTGGGCGGCGAATAGCCCCGATTGAATTCGACCGCGGTTCGGTAGCTCTCCTTGGTGGCGGGCGCGAGCGCGAAGAAGTCGTCCAGCGCGGCCGCGAACTCGTCGAGCACCGGCCGGGCGATCCCGTGCCCGCGGATCTGCATGAACCCGACCGTGCTCGCCGCCTCGTCCACCTGGCGGGCGACCGCGGCCCGCGCCGCGGCGTCCCCGCCCTCGACGTAGGGCGAGATATCGATGATAGGAACGTGGAACTCCACGACGCGCCGTCCTTCCGTCTCCGATGCACCGCTCCCCAGCATGGTCCGTACCCGATGCGCCGGGCCCACGTTCGGGTCACATTCGGGTAAATCCGTCGCTCCCGGTTCCATCCGAGACCTGTTCGAGGGTTCCGAAATAGACCCGGATCAGGGTGCAGAATGGACCGAGATCGGGAGGGTGGCGTCGCCGGTGTCCGGCCTTAAGCTGAGGGCTCCAATCGACGCGACAGGGGGATCTACATGTCAGTCAAAGTTCCATCGTTGGAAGAGCGGGTGGCGGTGCTGGAAGGGAAATGGCATCGGACGGAGGGCGACGGTATCGCCTATCAGGAGGCCATCATCGATACGCGCGATCGCGTCGTGCGCCTCGAGCACAGTATGAGCACCCTGAAGGTCATGGCTGGGCACACGCAGATCCGCCTGGGTGCGGTCGAGGAGGACGTGGCTGGGCTCAAGCAGGATGTGGCTTTCCTCAAGGGCGACGTGTCGGGGCTCAAACAGGATGTGTCGGGGCTCAAGCGGGACGTGTCGGGGCTGAAGCAGAGCATGTCCGGGTTGACGCGCAGTGTCGATGCGATCGTGTCGCACTTCGGGATCGCACTGCCGGCGGAGGAAGCTCAGCCGTGAGCTGAAATGGCTGCGGGCCGGGTCCGCACCGGCAATGATGCCGGTGTGGACGAACAGATGTACGAGCGATCGCGGCGCGGGTTGCATGCGGTGGCGGAATTGTTGATCGCGGGGCCGCAGTATCGGCAGTACGAGACCATCCGGCTGCGGGTGGTGCATCAGGGGTTCGGCGGGGTGCGGTGGCCGGTGTCGGTGGTCGGCGCCGAACTGGTCTGGCCGGAGGGGCGCGCGGCGCTGGCGGGGACGTATCGCGAACTCGGGAAGCTCGCGAATATCGAACCGGGGGCGCCGGACGGGTTGTACAAGGACACCACCGGCGTGGAGCCGGACAGCGCGATGGACATCGATCCGGTCGCCGCGCAGCAGATCAGCGACTGGTTCGCCCTGGGGGACAAGGCTTTACGATGTTTGGCCCCGGACAGCACGCCGGTGCTCTGGCCCGAGCACTTCGACCTTTCCAGCGCGATAGGTGAGGTGAATTACGGTGTTTCGCCGGGTGATTCGGCCCATCCCGGACCTTATGCGTACGTAGGCCCGTGGACACCGCGCACGGGTGTTTTCTGGAACGCCCCCTTCGGTGCGTTGCGCCCCAGCACCGAATTCGACTCGGCGGCAAGCCTCTTGGCGTTCTTCGAGGAAGGGCGCGCCCAGGCGGCCGGTTAGTCGCCCCCTTTCTGCCCTGCCGCACCCCTTCTGACTTCTCGCACCCGCTGTGGCCTGGCAGAGCGGGTGCGGGAAGACAGAAGGGGTGCGGCGACGGTCTGAACCGCGCACTGGCATGCGGGGCAGCCGGTGCGCGAAGGCCGACGTGATCGTCGAGCGCCGACGGGCGGGGCGCGGCGTGCGGGAGGCCGGGCAGTTTCCGAACGGAGGCCGAGCGCTAGCGGGCGGCGCGGTGGTTGTCGCCGGCCAGGCGGCCGCGGCGGATCAGCGCGCGCTTGGTGCCGGGGGCGATGGCGGCCGCGTCGAGTTGCGAATCCGGGTCGGGGTCATCGGGATTCGGGCGGACGAACAGGGTGACCGTGGCGGCGGGGGTGAAGCCGCTGCGGGTCATCAGGGCGGTGGAGGCCGCGTTGCGGTCTTCGACGTCGGTGACGATGCGCCGCGCGCCGCGGGCGAACAACGCCTCGGAACAGACGTCGACCAGGCGCCGGGCGATGCCGTGCCCCTGCATGTCCGGTGCGACGGCGATCCATTCCAGGTAGGCCCAGTCGTCGCGGTTCTCGAACTCCATCGACCCGAGCACGAAACCGACCACACGGTCGGAATCGAGGGCGACCCAGCAGGCGTTGTCGGGGCTGTCGAGGTGCTCGGCGACCGAGGTGAGCGACCACGAGGTGTACGGCTTGGTGGTGATGTCGAAGACTTCGTGACCGAGATCGAGGACCTGGCGCAGGTGGCCGAGACCCATCGGGACGATCACTACGGCAGAATCCATGCCGACAGTTTGCCAGCAGGACGCGCCTCGGCCCTCACGCACCCTTGCGGGCGGCGGTCTTCTTCGCGGGCTTGTCTGCGGTCTTCTTCGCGGCTTTCTTGGCCGGAGTTTTCTTCGCGGCGGCTTTCTTGGCGGTCTTCTTCGCGGGCGCATCCTTGCCGTTGTCCTCGGCGGTGCTGCGCCGCCCGCTGGCTTCCAGGCTGCGCTGCAGGGCCGCGACCAGATCGACCACCTCGGCGTCCATCTCCGCGGGCGCGGACTCGGGCTGCTCGGGCACCTTACCGGTGCCGCTGGCGATCGCCTCGTCCAGCAGCCGCTTCAGCTCGATCTGGTACTCGTCGGTGAACTGGTCCGGATCGAAATCGTCGGACATGGTCTCGACCAGCGTCTCGGCCATCTTGATCTCTTGCGGCTTCGGTTCGGCGACGCCGTCGAGGGATTCGAATTCGACCTCGCGGACCTCGTCGGGCCACAGCAGGGTCTGCAGCACCAGCACGCCCTCGTGCACGCGCAGCGCGGCGAGCCTGGTCTTCTGGCGCAGCGTGAAATGCACCAGCGCCGTGCGGTCGATCCGTTCCAGCGTGGTGGCCAGCAGCACGTAGGCCTTGGGCGTGCTCGAGTCGGGCTCGAGGTAGTAGCTCTTCTCGTACAGGATCGGATCGATCTGCTCGGACGGCACGAACTGCAACACCGGGATCTCGTGCTTCTCGGCGGCGGGCAGTTTGGCGAAATCCTCGTCGGTCAGGATGACCTTGTCGCCGTCAGGGGATTCGTAGGCCTTGTCGATGTCGGCGTACTGCACGGATTTACCGCAGACGGTGCAGACCCGGTCGTATTTGATCCGGCCGCCGTCCTTGGCGTGCACCTGGTGGAAGCGGATATCGTGGTCCTCGGTGGCGGTGTACACCTTGACCGGGACGTTCACCAGCCCGAATGCGATCGAGCCTTTCCAGATCGACCTCACTGCTGCATCCCCTCGACGCGGGTACCGCGTCCGCGAACCCGGTGCTCCACCGGTTCGGGACGGATGAGTGCTGGACGGTAAGACCCACTCATTCCTCCATGATGGCGGACGGTATTCGAATACGCGAGCGAATGGGCGTCCCGAGTGTCGCGGCGGCGACGCGCCGACGGACCGGGCGCGGCAAGGTGCCGAACAGGCCGAGCATGGCTCTGACGGTGCCATTCAAGTCGGTACGGCCCGACAGGTAGGCGCGCTGCGCGGCCGGCGGCAGCGTGAAAAACGCGTCGAAAAAAACCGGGAGGTCGGTTGTGGGTAAGTGGAGCAGTGCCCGCAATCCGGCGGCGCGCAGGCGGTACACCGCGCGCGCCGAAACCGGCCATGCCGCAGCACCGAGCGCGACGGTGTCGGCGGCGGCGAGTGCGGCGGCGACGCTGTAGCCGGTCGCCGGATGCGCGAAACCGCCCGCCGCGCCGAAGGTGTTACGCCCCGGCCTGCCGCCTTCGACCGGGAAGCGGACTCGCTCGACCCGTTCGTCGCCGGTGACTTCGATTCCGCGCGAACGCAATCGGTGCAGCAGCCGGTCGCGCAGCTCGCGGCCGTCGAGGGCGGGCCGGCCGACCAGGCAGGTCTCCTCGAGCAGCATCGTGTCGCCGCCGAGCGGGACCGCATAGAGAAACGAGCGCGGCGCGTCGGCGGACGCGCCGTTGTCCGGCCGCCAGTCCATGAACATCGGCTCGATGTCGGGGCAGCGGTCCCGGTCGAGCATCAGCCCGTATGCCGTCTGCTCGGCCAGAGCGGGGGAGCGGCCGATACCGCGGGCATCGATGACCCGGCAACCGCGCAGCACGGTGCCGGAGGCCAGCACCGCGGCGCCGGGCCCGCATTCGACCGCGCGATCGGCGATGATCCGCGCCCCTGTCACGTCCAGCGAATCTCGTAGCCGTGCCGTGTCGAGCACGGTGTAGGGCCGATCGATCCGGTGCCCGCGGGTACCCCAGGCCTTCGGCTGCGCGACTGTCGCGGCCACCGCGTCCGCCGCGAGCCAGTCCGGCAGTTCGTCGGCCCACGCCGCATAGGTGGCGTGCCAGCCCCGTTCGGGCGCGGGGTCCACCACGGTCACCGTCAAACCGCGGACCAGACATCGATGCGCCAACGCACGTCCTGCCGGCCCGAGCCCGCAGACCACGACATCCACGGAATCAGAGGCCGCCGGTGGAGAGTAGGCCGCCGTCTACGCGGACGGTTTCGCCGGTGATCCAGGCGGCTTCGTCGGAGACCAGGAAGCCGATCAGGCGGGCGACGTCTTCGGGGGTGCCGAGGCGTTTCAGCGGATAGACGCTCGCCGCGCGTTCTTCGTCGGCGGAGTACAGCGCGTCGGCGAACTTCGTCTTGATCACGCCGGGCGCGACGGCGTTCACCCGGATCTTCGGGCCGAGCTGCCAGGCCAGTTCGTCGGTGAGCCGGATGAGCGCGGCCTTGGACGCGCCGTACGCGGCGATCACCCCGGAGGAGCGCAGGCCCGCGACGCTGGCCACGTTCACCACCGCACCGCCGTGCGCGCCCATCCACGCCTTGTATGCCAGCTGCACGAAGCCGAGCGCGGCGACGACGTTCACGTCGAAGATCTTGCGGACCGCGTCGAGATCGGCCTCCATCAGCGAGCCGAACACGGGATTGATGCCGGTGTTGTTGATCAGGATGTCCACCGACCCGAACTCGGCCATCATCCGGTCGATCGAGGCGGCACGATCCTCGGCGTGACCGGAGTTCCCGGCCAGCGCCACGACCTCGCCCTGATGGCCGAGCGCGCGCAGCTCCGCGGCGGCCTCTTCCAGCGGATCTTTTTTGCGGGCGCTGATCAACACGTTCGCGCCCCGGCTGAGCAGCTCCGCCGCCACCGCCTTGCCGATGCCCCGGCTGGCCCCGGTGACCAAAGCGCTCTTGCCCACTAGATCGGTCGCGGTGCCGTTGTTTCGCTCACTCATGCAACCGCAGGTTACTCGCCGTTCAGTTACGGCCGTCACATACCGATCGCGTGGTGTGAAGGGCTGCTCCGATCACGGGTAAAATCGGTGGTTCTTGTGTGTAACGCGTCGCACAATCGAGTAGCAACCGCCCAGCACTGACCGATCCGGAGGAGAAACCTGTGATCACCGCGACCGACCTGGAGGTCCGGGCCGGAGTCCGCACGCTGCTGTCGGCCCCTGGACCGGCATTGCGGGTGCAGTCCGGCGACCGGATCGGACTGGTCGGGCGCAACGGTGCGGGTAAGACCACCACGCTGCGGATCCTGGCCGGCGAGGGTGAACCGTATGCCGGAAAGATCTTGCGCTCCAGCGATATCGGCTATCTGCCGCAGGATCCGCGGGAAGGCAACCTGGACATCCTCGCGCGTGATCGCGTGCTGTCCGCGCGCGGACTGGACACGCTGATCCGCGATATGGAGAAGCAGCAGGCGCTGATGGCCGAGGTGGCCGACGAGAACGAGCGCGAGAAGGCGGTGCGCAAGTACGGCAGGCTCGAGGATCGCTTCTCGGCGCTGGGCGGCTACGTCGCCGAGAGCGACGCGGCCCGCATCTGCCACAGCCTCGGCCTGCCGGACCGAGTGCTCGGCCAGGCCCTGCGCACCCTCTCGGGTGGTCAGCGTCGCCGAATCGAGTTGGCGCGCATCCTTTTCGCCGCGTCCGACGGCAGCGGCGGCCGCTCCGACACCATCCTGCTGCTGGACGAGCCGACCAACCATCTCGACGCCGACTCGATCACCTGGCTGCGCGGTTTCCTGCAGAACCACGACGGTGGCCTCATCGTGATCAGCCACGACGTGGAACTGCTCGGCGATGTGGTGAACAAGGTGTGGTTCCTCGACGCGGTGCGCGGCGAGGCCGACGTCTACAACATGGGCTGGCAGAAGTACCTGGACGCGCGCGCCACCGACGAACAGCGCCGCCGGCGCGAACGCGCCAATGCCGAGAAGAAGGCGAGCGCGCTGCGGGTGCAGGCCGCCAAGCTCGGTGCCAAGGCCACGAAAGCCACTGCGGCACAGAACATGGCCAAGCGGGCCGACCGGTTGATGGCCGAACTCGACGACGTGCGCGTCGCCGACAAGGTGGCCAGGATCAAGTTCCCCGAGCCCGCGCCCTGCGGCAAAACGCCGCTGATGGCGGAGAACCTGACCAAGATGTACGGCTCGCTGGAGATCTTCGCGGGGGTGGATCTCGCGATCGATCGCGGCAGCCGGGTGGTGGTGCTCGGGCTCAACGGCGCGGGCAAGACCACGCTGCTGCGGCTGCTCGCCGGGGTGGAACAGCCCACCGCGGGCAGTCTGGTGCCGGGCCACGGCATGAAGGTCGGGTATTTCGCGCAGGAGCACGACACCCTCGACGACAACGCGACGGTCTGGGAGAACATCCGGCATGCCGCGCCGGACGCGGGGGAGCAGGACCTGCGCGGTCTGCTCGGCGCGTTCATGTTCACCGGTCCCCAGTTGGACCAGCCCGCGGGCACCCTGTCCGGTGGTGAGAAGACGCGGTTGGCACTCGCCGGACTGGTGTCCTCGGCTGCCAACGTGTTGCTGCTGGACGAGCCGACCAACAACCTCGACCCGGTCTCGCGCGAACAAGTGCTGGATGCGCTGCGCACTTACGCCGGCGCGGTCGTGCTCGTCACACACGATCCGGGGGCCGCTGAGGCGCTCTCGCCGGAGCGGGTGATCTTGCTACCGGACGGTACGGAGGACCACTGGTCCGCGGATTATCTGGAATTGATTCAGCTCGCGTGAGTTTCATCACAAGAACCCGTTGATCACGGCCCCTCGAGTGCTTAGCCTGGAAAGACGCTGCTCGGCGACTCGGAGGAAGCCATGAGCGACAGGCCCGCACAAGTCAAAGCCACCCTGGGTAAGGGAACCCGCGTCACGGGGAAGTCCCGTGACCGCCTACAGACCCAGTTGAAGAAGCAGTACGAGGCAGGTGCGAGCATTCGCTCGCTGGCGCGAGCAACCGGTCGCTCCTACGGCTTCATCCACAACGTACTGGTGGAGTCGCACGTGCAACTCCGCAGCCGTGGCGGCGCGAACCGCCGCAAGAGTCAGTAGCACCGCAGCCGGCTCGAACCGGTTTCGGCGGAACGGATTTCGCCTGAACCGGTGAGTTTCCGCGCGGCTCGCCGTCTGCATTGTCGAAGCACAACTCTCACGACCAGGAGCCTCGACAGTGCGGACGATCATGCTGCAGACAATGGTGACGCTGGACGGCTACGCGGCGGGTCCGGACGGGGCGCTCGACTGGATCGAGGCCGACGATTCGGCACTGGACGACTATCTGGCCGGACTGCTGCGCGGGGTGGCCGCCCAGGTCTACGGGCGCGCGTCCTACGAGCTGCTGGCCCAGTATTGGCCGGGCGCGCAACAGAATCCGGCGACACCGGGTGACGCGATGCTGGCTCCGCTGGTGAACGGTCTGCCGAAACTCGTGCTGTCGTCGGACCCGCAGGTCGCACTGCCCTGGCAGCCCGCGCGCCGGATCGGCGGGAATCTCGCCGGGGAGATCGATGAGCTGAAGAGCGAGGACGGTCGGCCGATCATCGTGTTCGCCGGCGTGCGCACCGCGCAGGAGTTCCTGCGCCAGGACGCGGTGGATGAGCTTCGGCTGCTGGTGTTTCCGGTGTTGCTCGGGGAGGGGCGGCGGCTGTTCGACGGGGTCCCCGCACAGCGACTGCACCTGGTCGACGCGGAACCGTTCCCGAAATCCGGTGTGGTGCTGCACACGTATCGGCGTCAGTAGCCCTCGACGGCGCCGTCCCCGTCGACGAGCAGATTGGCCAGGCTGCGGAAGATCGGCAGGCCGGTCTTGATCTCCAGGTATGCGAACTGTCCCTGCGGGTTGACCTCGAGGAAGTAGTACTCGCCGTCGAGGCCGAGCCGAATGTCCAAGACGCCGAACGACAATCCCAGCGCGCCCATCAGGGTGGCGAGCGATTTGCTGACCGAGGCGGGCAGATGCTCCGGCACGAAATCGACCGAGGTGTCCAGGCGGGAGTCGACCCGGCCGACGCCCGCCTGGGAGTCGATGCGCACCGTCCACTCGACGCCGTCCACCCAGACCACCCGCAGATCGCATTCGGCGTCGACGTAGTCCTGGAAGGTGGTCGGCGCCGCGCGGATGCCGGCCAGTCTGTCGTAGTCGTGCTCGGTGATGATCCTGGTTTCCGCGAACTCGGCGCGGCTGGTCCCGGTGCGCTTGTAAACGACTGGGCCGGGCCGGGATTCGGCGAAGCTGCGGGCCTCGTCCGGGTCGTTGGTGATCAGCGTCTCCGGCACCGCGAAACCGGCCCGCAGCGCTGTCTCCAATTGGACGATCTTGCGGGCGGCGGTGCGGTCCGCCCCCGGGTCGTTGACCCAGTGCGCCGGTATGGACCAGAGCAGACCCTGGATGAATCCGTCGCATTCGGCCTGCCGGAAGTCGTTGTCGGAGACGCGGACTCCGGCGGGCGGCTGAGTCGGATGCGGCCGGCGCCACCAGACCGAGCGGACGTCGTCCAGGCCGATCAGGTGGGAGACCGAACGGGCGGTACCGTAGCGATCCAGCCGGAAACTGCCCGACTCACGCGGAAAGTCGCGCAGGTCGAGCTGAATCGCGCTGAGCCCGTGGAATTCTCGCAGCGTCGCCGCCATGGCGGTAGCGTGCAGATCGTCGGATTCGGACACGATGAGGACTGAACCCGTCCGGCGTCCCGCCATGAATGCGCCGCTCAGTCGAGACTGTCGCAGTTGATACCGTCGTCACTGGTGGCGAGCGACTTGGTCTGGCAGTAGGTGAAGGTGGCGCCGTTGGTGCCGGGCAGGTCCACCAGATTCAGCCGATCGGCCCAGGATTCGGTGAGCTCGCGCAGCTGCTCGTCGCCGAGCGCCGCGGACGGGGCCTGCTGCATGGTCATCGGGCGGTCGACCACGTCGATGCGCAGGCGACGGGTGAAATCCGCGGTGGCGCCGACCCGGATGTCGACCAGCACCGGCCGGGCGCCGCGCTCGGCGCGTACCCCCTCGGGCACTGCCGAATCGAGCACGCGCAGCACGTCGGACCGACGGAAGGTCCACGTTCCCTCGGCGACGCGCACGCTGATATCTCGTTCCGACTCCGCTACCAACAGCCCGTGCAGCGGAGGCACACGATCACTCTTCGGCGCGGTTCCGTGGAGGCGGAGTGCGTCGGTCATAGCCATTTCTCCGATCTGCTCGCGATTTGCCACGACCCCCGAGCGTGAGCCCGATCATAACGTGCGAAGGGCCGGTACCGGTCCGGATCGGCAGATTTAACCCCCGGTGGCAAACCGGATTACGATCCCGGATGCACTAGCGCCGAAAGTTTTTCGGCAGGGCACCAATAGTTCCGGCGCAATCAACGAGCTATTTCCGAATGGCAATGTGTCTCTCGCATAGCCCCGGATTGGCGGCTGTGCATTCGCACGTGCGATTTCACAGACCGAGCAGGTCGGGCCGCTCGGCGAGGTCCCGGAAACGTTCGGCGGGTCCGGCCACCAGCTTGCGTTCGCGCAAATCGAGCAGGCCGCCGACCACCCGCGCCTCGGCCGCGACGGTGCCGTCGAGTTTGCGGATCTCGTGCCGGAAGGTGAAGGTCTTGCCGCCGGAGTATTCGATATCGGTATCGACCGTGACTTCGTCGCCGCCGCGCAGCTCCCGCAGGTACTTGATGGTGGACTCCAGCACGACCGGACCCACCCCCGTCGCGATCAGCTTGTCCTGCGGCAAGCCCGCGGCCCGCAGCATCTCCCACCGCGCGTGCTCGGTGTACTGCAGATAGACCGCCTGGTTCAGGTGGCCTTGCGTATCGAGCTCGTAGCCGCGCACAACGATCGGGATGCTGAAGGTCATGTCTGGACCAGCACCGTACCTGTTGGTCTTGTTCCCGAACCGGGCCGATGCCTTCGTCACACCGGCGCCGCTGCTGACCTCGGTCTCTGCGGTCGATGGCGCGGAGTCGGCGAAAGGTGATCAGGTGCGCCGAACGCCGGGCGTGGCACCCGTGCCCCGCGGATCCACCTCGAACTCGGCTGGATCGCACGGCTGCCCGGCGGATCGCTAGGGAATCGTCAAATCGGCGCCGGATGCCTTGTGCGGCAACGGCGCGGGTCGGTTGGATCGAGCGATGACCGCAACTCCCGGCCGTGCGCACGCACTGCGCGCGCTGCCCCTCGGGGTTGCCTGGTGTGCCGACCCGGTGCTCCCGTCCGCCTTGGAACGGGTCGGGTTCGGCAGTGAGGACGAGCCGCCGAGTTCGGTGGCCGCGGTCTGATTTCCGCGCGCCGGCCGTCCTCGGCCGCGTCGCGTTCCGCGCACGGTTGGCCGTGCGTTTCTCTCCGTGATCGCGGATCGCGGAGTCGTTCCCGCGTGCGTCGCCGGTCGCACCGTGACGCGCGCGACCACCCGATGGGAGAGCTGTGCCCGAATTCTCGTCCGGCGACCGGACCGTGCTGGTGACCGGCGTCGATGAACGCCTCGGTTATGCGACGGCGAAGCGCCTGGCCGCCGATGGTGCCGCCGTGATTGTGCACGCGCAGGACAAAGAACTCGCCGACGACGCCGTGCAGCGGTTGGTGGCCGCCGGCGCGGACGCCGGCCGCCTGCGCGCGGTGCACGCGGATTTCACCGAGCTGGCCGAGGTCGACGAACTCGGCGGGACGCTGGCCGCGACGGTGCGCAGGCTCGACGCGGTGGTCAATGCCGCCGCCGTGCCCGGCCCGCAACGACGCGGACGCACGCGCGCCGGACACGAGTCGACCTTGCAGGTCAACTACCTCGCGCCGCAGCGGCTCACCATGGCGCTGGCCGCGGCGGTCGCGGCGGCGAACGGCCGGATCGTGAACGTGTCGTCGCGGCTGCACTCGGCGGGCAATATCGACTATTCGGACCTCGATCGCAATCGCGCTATTTACACGCCGCTGGCGGTGTACGCCCAGTCCAAACTGGCGCTGACGATGTTCACCCGCTCGCTCGCCGAGACCGGTCCGGCCGGGCTGACCGCTGTCGGTGTGAGCCCGGCCGATTTCGAGATCGATATGCCGCAGTTGCGGAGCCACGCGAGCGCGCCGCTGGACGCCGCGGCCGACTTGCTCGCCACCCTGAGCGATCCGCACACCACGGTCGTCAACGGCGGCTACTACGACGGTATCGATGAATCGAAACCCGCTGCGCTGGTGCGCAACTCGCGCGCCCGTGCGCGCCTTGCGGCGTGGACCGCCGCGCTCGGCCCCGCCGCCTGATGCGTACCGCCTCGTACGCGAGCCGCCATACCGGGAATCGGCCGGCGGCGGCCGCGTACGGGGCGCCCGGTTCGCTCGGTGAAATCGGGTAGTCCGGTACTCGCCCTTCGGCTCCGTAACGGGCATACCGTGGGGTTATGCGCCGGATGACGCGGCGCGTGTGCAAGGAGATCACTGATGATCGACATCATCACCCTGCGCGGTACCGGTGAGCCGCGCAATCCGGACGGAACGCCCGCGGGCATGCTGTACGCCGTCACCGCACTGCTGGACACGGCACGGTTCTCGGCCTTCGAACCGGACTGGCCCGCTTCGGTCGGTCCGTCGCCGGATCTGTGGGGCCCGTCGCTGGACACCTCGGTGCGACTCGGCACCGCGGCGGGCGTCAAGGCGATCCAGGATTCGCCGAATGTGTGTGGGCTGCTCAGTTATTCGCTCGGCGGGATCTGTGCCAGCCGCATCCTGGAAGGGGTGCGCTCGGGTAAGTACAAGAACACCAACGGCTCGCCGCTGGAGATCGCGTTCGCGGTGAACATCTCCAACCCGCTGCGCAAGGCGGGCGAATCGGTGGGGAACCTGTGCCCGGCGAACACCTTCGGCCTGCACGGTCAGCGTGGCCTCTGGCCGGCGGGCGTGGCGATCCGGGAGTACGCCAATCCCGGCGACATCATCACGGCCGCGCCCGCGGATTCGCCGCTGCGCATCATCGACGTCGGCATCTCGCCGTTCTCGTTCCTGGAGGGCGCGCGGATCGGCAACTTCGGGCCGCTGATCTTCGCGGAACTGCTGGCCTGGTTGATGAACGATCCGGTGACGAACCTGAACCGCTACGCCACGGCCGTGCACGGCGTGATCGGCTATCTGACGCCGTGGCCGGAGGGGCAGCACGTGCTGTACTCGAGCCACGAGATGCCGGGCACCGATGTGCTGTGGACGACGCACGCCGCCGAGTACCTCAACGACAACTTCTGAACGGCCTCAGTCCCGGCGGCGCACCGAGGCTTCGACGAGATCCAGTACGGCGGTGAGGTTTTCGTTGGTGTGGCCGGAGGCGATGCGCGCGATCAGGCCGTCGAGCACCAGGTCGAGGTAGCCGAGCAGCACGTCGGTGGGGACGTCGTCGCGCAGCGCGCCCGCCGCCTTGCGGCGTTCCAGGCGAGCCAGGGTGGCGGCGGTGAGTTCGGCCGAGCGCTGGGTCCAGCCCGCGCGGAACTCCGGGTCGGTGCGCAGCCGCCGGGCGATCTCCAGCCGGGTGCCGAGCCAGTTGAATTGCTCTGGGTGGGTGAGCATGTCGCGCATGACCTGGACGATGCCCTGGTTGGCCGCGACGTCGGCCATCCGTTCGGCATCCTCCTGCGCGAGCGCGAGGAACAGCGCGTCCTTGTCCCGGAAGTGGTGGAAGATGGCACCCCGGGACAGCCCGATCTCTTCCTCGAGGCGGCGCACCGTGGCGCCCTCGTACCCGTATTCGGCAAAGCAGCGCCGCGCCCCGTCGAGAATCTGGCTCCGCCGGGCGGCGAGATGATCTTCACTGACTTTGGGCATGTCGGGCGTGCTCCTCCAGGAGGTGTGAGAAGTCCGCGCACCGCGAAAACGCGGTGCGCGGATCCTCGACGTACGGCAGATGCGAGATCAGCCGCGAATCATGTTGCGCAACACGTACTGCAGGATGCCGCCGTTGCGGTAGTAGTCGGCCTCACCGGGGGTGTCGATCCGGACCACCGCGTCGAAGCTCACCTTCTCGCCGTTCTCCTTGGTGGCGGTCACCTTCAAGGTCTTCGGAGTCGCACCCTCGTTCAGCTTGGTGATGCCCTCGATGTCGAAGGTCTCGGTGCCGTCCAGCTTCAGCGACGCGGCGGACTCGCCGGCCGGGAACTGCAGCGGGATGACGCCCATGCCGATCAGGTTGGAGCGGTGGATGCGCTCGAAGGACTCGGTGATCACGGCCTTCACGCCGAGCAGCGAGGTGCCCTTGGCGGCCCAGTCGCGCGAGGAACCCGAGCCGTACTCCTTGCCGCCCAGCACGACCAGCGGGATGCCCGCGGCCTGGTAGTTCTGCGAGGCGTCGTAGATGAACGCCTGCGGGCCACCGTCCTGGGTGAAGTCGCGGGTGTAACCACCCGAGACGTCGTCGAGCAGTTGGTTGCGCAGCCGGATGTTGGCGAACGTGCCGCGGATCATCACCTCGTGGTTACCGCGCCGCGAGCCCAGCGAGTTGTAGTCCTTGCGCTGCACGCCGTGCGAGTCGAGGTACTGCGCCGCCGGGGTGCCCGGCTTGATCGGGCCGGCCGGGGAGATGTGGTCGGTGGTGACCGAGTCGCCCAGCAGCGCGAGCACGCGGGCGCCCTTGATGTCCTCGACCGGGCTCGGCTCCATCTGCATGCCGTCGAAGTACGGCGCCTTGCGGACGTAGGTCGAGCTCTCGTCCCACGCGAAGGTGTCGCCCTCGGGGGTGCTCAGCCCCTTCCAGCGCTCGTCGCCCTCGAAGACGGTGGCGTAGGACTTGGTGAACATGTCCCGGCTGATCGCCGACTTGATGGTGTCGTCGATCTCCTGCGGGGACGGCCAGATGTCCTTCAGGAACACGTCGTTGCCGTCGGTGTCCTGGCCGAGCGGGTCGGACTCGAAGTCGAAGTCCATCGTTCCCGCGAGCGCGTAGGCGATGACCAGCGGCGGCGAGGCCAGGTAGTTCATCTTCACGTCGGGGGAGATGCGACCCTCGAAGTTACGGTTGCCGGAGAGCACCGCGGTGACCGAGAGGTCGTTGTCGTTGATCGCCTTGGAGATCTCGTCCGGCAGCGGGCCGGTGTTGCCGATGCAGGTGGTGCAGCCGTAACCGCCCACGAAGAAGCCGAGCTTCTCCAGGTAGGGCCACAGGCCCGCCTTCTCATAGTAGTCGGAGACGACCTGCGAGCCCGGCGCCATGTTGGTCTTGACCCACGGCTTGGACGCGAGGCCCTTCTCGACCGCGTTGCGGGCCAGCAGGGCCGCGCCGATCATGACCGACGGGTTGGAGGTGTTGGTGCAGGAGGTGATACCCGCGACCACGACCGCGCCGTGATCGAGCACGAAGTCGCCGCGCTCGGGGTCGGACACCTTGACCGGCTTGGACGGGCGGCCGATGTTGCCGTTGGCGGCGGACGGGATCAGCACCGCGTCGTCGTCGGCGAAGGACAGCACGGCCGGGTCGGACGCCGGGAACGACTCCTCGATGGCCTCGTCCAGGTGGGTGTGCGGGGTGGTCGCGGCCGGGCCGGACTCCGCGTCGTTGGTGTAGTTGTGGATGTCCTTGCGGAACGCGGTCTTGGAGTCCGACAGCAGGATTCGGTCCTGGGGACGCTTCGGGCCGGCGATCGAGGGCACCACGGTGCTCAGGTCCAGCTCCAGGTACTCCGAGTAGCCGGGCTCGTTGTCCGCGTCGTGCCACAGGCCCTGCTCCTTGGCGTACGCCTCGACGAGCGCGAGCTGCTCGTCGGTGCGGCCGGTGAGGCGCAGGTAGTTGATGGTCTCCTCGTCGATCGGGAAGATCGCTGCGGTGGAACCGAATTCGGGGCTCATGTTGCCCAGGGTGGCGCGGTTCGCGAGCGGAACCTCCGCGACGCCCTTGCCGTAGAACTCGACGAACTTGCCGACGACACCGTGCTTGCGCAGCATGTCGGTGACGGTGAGCACCACGTCGGTGGCGGTGACGCCGGGCTGGATCTCACCGGTCAGCTTGAAGCCGACGACGCGCGGGATCAGCATGGAGACCGGCTGGCCGAGCATGGCCGCCTCGGCCTCGATACCGCCCACGCCCCAGCCCAATACGCCGAGGCCGTTGACCATGGTGGTGTGCGAGTCGGTGCCGACGCAGGTGTCGGGGTAGGCCTGGCCGTTGCGGACCATGACCGTGGGCGCCAGGTATTCGATGTTCACCTGGTGCACGATTCCGACGCCGGGCGGGACGACCTTGAAGTCGTCGAAGGCGCCCTGGCCCCAGCGCAGGAACTGGTAGCGCTCGCCGTTGCGCTGGTACTCCAGGTCGACGTTGCGCTCGAGGGCGTCGGCGCGGCCGAACACGTCGAGGATGACCGAGTGGTCGATGACCATGTCGGCGGGCGAGAGCGGGTTGACCTTGCTCGGATCGCCGCCGAGGGCGGTGACGGCCTCACGCATGGTGGCGAGGTCGACGATGCAGGGCACACCGGTGAAGTCCTGCATGATCACGCGGGCGGGCGTGAACTGGATCTCGGTGTCGGGCTGGGCGTCGGGATCCCAATTCGCAATGGCGCGAATGTGATCGGCGGTGATGTTGGCGCCGTCCTCGGTACGGAGCAGGTTCTCCGCGAGGACCTTGAGTGCGTAGGGGAGTTTCTCGGTGCCCGGCACGGCCGAGAGACGGAAGATCTCGTAGGAGTTGCTTCCGACCTCGAGGGTGCCCTTGGCGCCGAAAGTATCGATACTTGTCGTCACGTCAGCTCCACTCATCTGTGAGGGTTGGCCGCCGACGGGGCTGTGTCGGCGGCTGGCCTTTCGAGCGACCTGCAAGCAGTCGCTCCGGTGTCATTGCAGGTATTCCAGCGCCGCAGCGCCGGGTTCCTCTGCGCTATGACCTTAACAGTACGCTTGTCCTGTGAAGCGCACGGGTCCGGTTCGCGCGGGCCTGCCTATAGGGAGGTGTGCCCACCCGCCTGCGAACCATGCCAGGGTCGGGTGACCCGGAGCGCGCGCGGGCCGCCGCTACACGCGCGGGGCGCGTCGCGTGGCGTCTGCGGGTGCTGCGACACTCGGTCGCGTACTGTGCTTTCGGAGCCAGCCCGGGGGTGTTGCGCTCACCCCGCAGTGTTGGATGCATGTCGCCTCGGATGCCGATGCGGCTCGACAGACCGGATGGAAGATGACCGTCTCGCACACCTCGGTTTTTTCGCCCATGGCCGCCGAACTGCCGCCCAACGTCACCGAGGACACCGTCACCACCATCAACGCCGACCTGGCCGACAATCACGTCGCCACCGTGGATGGCAAGGATCAGTCGGGGTTGGCGGCCGTCGCCGCCGAGGCGAGAGCGAACGGCATCCCGCTCAGCATCGTGGTGGTGCCGGGTAACCCCGGCCGCGATTCGAGCCTGCGCGACCTGGCCACCGAACTCGGTAAGACCCAGCACGGCACCGTCGTGGTGCTGAGCGACGACTTCGCCGGCACCTACAGCGATTCGATCAGCCGGGTCCGGTTGGAGTGGGCCGAGGACAAGGCCAAGTTCAAGGGCAGTGCCCATTCCACCGAGGCCGCCCGGGCGTTCGTCGATCAGCTGCAGCAGCCGGAACCGATCTCCTGGACCGCGATTTCCAGTGTGTTGCTGGCCGGTACCGCCGTGGTCGTCGTCGGCCTCTACTTCGTGAAGTCTCGTCGGCGTGCCGAGCCCGAAACGCCGGTGGTCGCCGCCGCCGTGGACAGCGATAAGACACCCTCCGCGTAGGCCTCGGCCTGTCCCTACATGGCTGGTTTCTATCCAGCTACTTTTCCTGACGACCGGTACGTTTTTCCGGCCGGAAACCTTGTGCACATCCGGCTAATAACCGGCAACGGACAAATTACGCGCTTGTCATTCTGTTGCTGAAGTTCCTTTGGGGACAGAAGTGTCGTACGGTTCGAGTGCTTGCTTGCGGGAAAAGAGTGTTGTCAGGGGTGTCTGCCGACCACTGGGCTTGATGGTTCCGGTGATGCCCATGGGGTGTTTGCCGGAGTCGGGTCCTTGGGAGGTGCGATGCGCAACAACGGCGAGGTCGCCTATCGGCGGCCGCTGGTGATCGCTCTGGGGTTGCTGGTGTCCGTCGCCGTGCTGCTGGCCGGACCCGCCGTCGCCGTGCCGCCCGCGCCGCCCAATCCGAGCGACGGCCAGATCGCCGACGCCGGAGCGCAAGTCGACGCGAGCGTCACCGAGGTCGGCGCGCTGATCAATCAGGTCGCCACGGTCGACCAGCAGTTGCAGCAGCTCGACGGCGAGGTCGCGCGCAAACGCGAAGAGGTGAACAAGGCGCTGGTCGACCTGCAGGACGCGCGCGACGCCGCGGACGCGGCCGCCGCCGTCGTGGCCGACACGCAACGCCAATTGGCCGACGCCGGAACGCAGGTCGGGCAGGCCCGGCGCAATTTCGACCAGTTCGCGTCCCAGGCGTACACCCGCCCGGCCGCGGACTCGATGGTCGTCTACCTGGCCGCGTCCACCCCGGCCACCGCGCTCGACCAGGCCCAGCTGTTATCGCTGGTGTCGAAGAACCAGCAGCAGGTGCTGGATCGACTACGCCGCGCCCAGATCGATCAGGGCAACAAGAACTCCAGTGCGCGCCAGGCGAAATCGGCGGCCGACGCCGCGGCCGCGGTCGCCGAGCAGAAGAAGATCGACGCCGAGCACGCCGTCGCCGCCGCCAAGAACGAACTCGATCAGCAGACCGTCCGGCGCGACGACCTGCTCCGGCAACGCCAGGATGCGCAGGGCCGCTTGGACTTCGCGCGACAGAATGTCGCCGGCCTGCAGGGCCAGCGGGACGCGTATCTGGCTTGGGATCAACAACGCAAGGCCGAGGAGGCCGCCGTGCGCGCCGCGGCCGCCGCGGCGGCGGCCCGGGCCGCCGCCGACAAGGACGCGCAGGCCCGCGCCGGTCAGCTCAACACCGAGCAGCGCCCGCACACGCAGTTGGGGGACGCGCCGCCGCCGAAACGGTCCACGCCGCGCCCGTCGTATCCGTCGGTCACCGGCTCGGCCGCGGTGGAGACGGTCGTCGACCGCGCCATGTCGCAATTGGGGGTCATCTATTCCTGGGGCGGCGGCGACGCGAACGGCCCGACGCTCGGCATCCGCGACGGCGGTGTCGCGGACAGCTTCGGCGATTACAACAAGGTCGGCTTCGATTGTTCCGGCCTGATGATCTATGCCTTTGCGGGGATCGGGGTTTCGCTGCCGCACTACAGCGGGTACCAGTACAACGCCGGTACCCGAGTGCCGGTGGCCGAGCGCGCTCGCGGCGACATGCTGTTCTGGGGACCGAACGGCAGCGAGCACGTCGCGCTGTACCTGGGTGACGGGCAGATGGTCGAGGCGCCCCAATCGGGCGAGGTGGTCCGGGTTTCGCCGGTGCGCGAGGGCGGCATCATGCCGTACGCGGTGCGGATCGTCAGCTGAACTGGTTCGATGACTGCGAACGCGCGGCAGCGACGGATTCGCCGCATCGGAGGAGTCGAAGCTTCGAATTCTCTTCATGTCGGGTCCGGTTGCGGCACATACGGCCATTACCTGGAATAGTTGTGGCAGCACGCACAGGACCAAGGCGAAAGCGGGGATGTTGGTGACTTCGACAGACGGTGTCAGCGGGGCGAAATTGGCGAAAGATGCGCCTGCGTCCACGTCGAACACCCTGGAGCGAGACGTCCAGACCCTGGAGAAGGCGATCTACGAGGTCAAGCGGGTGATCGTCGGTCAGGATCGGCTGGTCGAGCGGTTGCTCGTCGGCGTGCTCGCGCGAGGTCACGTCCTGCTCGAAGGCGTGCCCGGCATCGCGAAAACCCTGGCCGTGGAGACCTTCGCCAAGGTGGTCGGCGGCTCGTTCTCCCGCGTGCAGTTCACCCCCGACCTGGTGCCCACCGACCTCATCGGTACCCGCATCTTCCGGCAGGGCCGCGAGGAATTCGACACCGAGCTGGGCCCGGTCGTGGCGAACTTCGTGCTCGCCGACGAGATCAACCGCGCGCCGGCCAAGGTGCAGTCCGCGCTGCTCGAGGTGATGGCCGAGCGGCACGTGTCGATCGGCGGCAAGACCTACCCGATGCCGAATCCGTTCCTGGTGATGGCGACGCAGAACCCGATCGAGAGCGAGGGCGTGTACCCGCTGCCCGAGGCGCAGCGCGACCGCTTCCTGTTCAAGGTCGTCGTCGACTACCCCTCGGTGGAGGAGGAGCGCGAGATCATCTACCGGATGGGTGTCACCCCGCCGGAGGCGACGCGCATCCTGGAGCCCGAGGAGATCGTGCGGCTGCAGAAGGTGGCGGCCAATGTCTTCGTGCACCACGCGCTGGTCGACTACGTGGTCCGGGTGATCGCGGCGACCCGCAGGCCCGCCGACTTCGGCATGCAGGACGTGGCGAGCTGGATCTCCTACGGCGCCTCGCCGCGCGCCAGCCTCGGCATCATCGCCGCAGCTCGCGCCGTCGCGCTGATCCGCGGTCGCGACTATGTGGTGCCCCAAGACGTGGTCGAGGTGATCCCGGACGTGCTGCGCCACCGCCTGGTGCTGTCCTACGACGCGCTCGCCGACGAGATCAGCCCGGAGGACGTGATCAAGCGGGTGCTGCAGACCGTCGGTCTGCCCCAGGTCGCGCCGCAGGCCGTCGCGCCGGGCGCCTCCGCCGCAGGTTCCCCTGCGCCGCAACAGCTTCCGCAGCAGCAGCCGGGTTCGCCGCAGGGCATCCCGCAGCCGCCGCAACAGCAGCAGGGCGCTCCGCAGCCGGTGCCGCAGCCGCCGAACGGGCAGCAGTCCCAGCCCGCCGGCAACGTCCAGAACAAGTGACCGCAGCGCCGGAACCGCCGTACCGCGTGGCCACGTCTCCGCATGCGCCGCCGTCGTTCCAGGCCGGCGAACTGACCGACCCGCGGCTGACCGCGGCGCTGAAGACGCTGGAGCTGACGGTGCGCCGCAGGCTCGACGGCGTGCTGCACGGCGACCATCTCGGCCTCATCCCCGGTCCCGGTTCGGAACCGGGGGAGGCGCGCACCTATCAGCCGGGTGACGATGTGCGGCAGATGGATTGGTCGGTCACCGCCCGCACCACCCACCCGCACGTGCGGCAGATGATCGCCGACCGCGAGCTGGAAACCTGGATGGTCGTCGACCTCTCGGCGAGCCTGGACTTCGGTACCGCGCTGTGCCAGAAGCGGGATCTGGCGATCGCCGCCGCGGCCGCCATCACCCACCTCACCAGCGGCGGCGGCAACCGGATCGGCGCGGTCGTGGCCACCGGCGAGCGGTTGGTCCGGGTGCCCGCGCGCAGCGGCCGGGTGCACGCGCAGTCGCTGCTGCGCAGCATCGCGACCACGCCGCACGCGCGCGACGGGGTGCGCGGCGATCTGCGTGGCGGCATCGAATCGCTGCGCCGTCCGCAACGCAAACGCGGTCTCGCGGTGATCATCAGCGACTTCCTCGGCGATATCGATTGGCAGCGTTCGCTGCGCGCCATCTCGGCGCGGCACGACCTGCTCGCGGTCGAGATCATCGACCCGCGCGATCTGGCGCTGCCCGATATCGGCGATGTCGTGCTGCACGATCCGGAGACCGGGCGCACCCGCGAGTTCAGCGTGACGCCCACGCTGCGCGCGGATTTCGCGGCGGCGGCGCAGCGGCACCGGGAGCAAGTCGAACAGGCCCTGCGCAGCTGCGGCGCGCCGGTCCTCACCCTGCACACCGATAGGGACTGGATCGCCGACGTGGTCCGGTTCGTGTCCACCCGGCGCCACAGCCTCGGCGCCCCGAGCGGGCGGGTCCCACGTCAGTGAGTATTTCGCATTTCACCGCCGCGCTCTGGCTCGGCTTCCTGGCCGTCCTCGCGTTGATCGCGCTGGGCTACGTCCTGGTGCAGCGCGGCAAGTACAAGCACATGCTGCAGTTCAGCAACATGGAGCTGCTGGAGAAGGTCGCGCCTGCGCGGCCGAGCCCGTTGCGGCACGTGCCGATCGCGCTGATGCTGGTCGGCCTGGTGTTCCTGACCATCGCGGCGGCCGGGCCGACCGCGGTCAAGAAGGTGGCCCGCAACCGCGCCACGGTCATGCTGGTGATGGACGTGTCGCTGTCGATGGAGGCGACCGACGTGCCGCCGAGCCGGATCGAGGTCGCGAAGAAGGCCGGTAAGGAATTCGTCGACGGTCTGCCGAACGGGTTGAACATCGGCTTCATCACCTTCGCGGGCACCGCGTCGGTGATGGTGTCGCCGACGACCAACCACGAATCGGTCAAGGCCGCTATCGACAACGCCAAGCTCGCCGAGCGGACCGCGACCGGCGAAGGCATCCTCACCGCGCTCAACGCGATCGACACGCTCGCGTCGGTGCTCGGCGGCGCGCAGGAGCCGCCGCCCGCGCGGATCGTGCTGATGTCGGACGGCAAGCAGACCGTGCCCGCGTTCGAGGACGTGGACAACCCGCGCCACGAATTCGTCGCCGCACGACTGGCGAAGAACAAGAACGTGCCGATCTCGACGATCTCCTACGGCACCAGGTGGGGCAAGGTCAGCATCCCGCGCGAGGACGGTTCGCGCGACGACGTGCCGGTGCCGGTCGACGACGACGCCATGCGCGAACTCGCCCGGCTGTCCGGCGGCGAGTTCTACACCGCGTCCACCCTGCAGGAACTGAGCAAGGTGTACGACACTCTGGAACAGCAGATCGGATTCGAGCTGACCAGGGGCGATGCGAGTCGTCCGTGGTTGCTGCTCGGCCTGTTGATCACCTCCGCCGGTGTGATCACCGGACTGCTCTACCGCCAGCGCCTGCCGTAATCGAGTCACCCTGGCGCCACGCACGTTTCGGCCTGCGCCGGAGGCGTCGACGCCGGGGTGCCGAGCCGCCGCTGTCTCCCCGATCGGGTCACGCCGCAGGGCTGGTGACCGTTCTGTCCGAACCGCGCCGCCCTCGCCGCGGACCCGTCCGGACCAGCGCCGGGCGGGTTTCCGGACGGCGGCCGCCACCAGGTAGGTTGTTCCCCATGTCGAACATCACATCCCGGTCTGTCCTGGTCACCGGTGGTAACCGTGGCATCGGTCTCGCAGTCGCGCAGCGCTTGGTGGCCGACGGTCACAAGGTCGCCGTCACCCACCGCGGTTCCGGCGTGCCGGACGGGATGCTCGGCGTGAAATGCGATGTGACGGACGCGGAATCGATCGACCGCGCGTTCACCGAGGTCGAGGAGAAGCAGGGTCCGGTCGAGGTGCTGGTGGCCAACGCCGGCATCGTCGACAACACGCTGCTGATGCGGATGAACGAGGAGCAGTTCACCCGCGTGATCGATGCCAACCTCACCGGCGCCTTCCGCTGCGCCAAGCGCGCCAACCGCGCCATGCTGCGCGCGAAGTTCGGCCGGATCATCTTCCTCGGCTCCGTGGTCGGCCTCAAGGGCGCGCCGGGCCAGGTCAACTACGCCGCGGCCAAGGCGGGCCTGGTCGGCATGGCGCGCGCGATCACCATGGAGATCGGTTCGCGCAACATCACCGCCAACGTGGTGGCGCCCGGTCTGATCGAAACCGATATGACCCGCGAAGAGATGACCGACGAAATGCGGGACCTGGTGCTGAAGTACGGCATTCCGGCCAAGCGGATGGGCCAGCCGGAGGAGGTCGCCGGCGCGATCAGCTTCCTGGCCTCCGACGACGCGGGCTACATCACCGGCGCGGTCATCCCGGTCGACGGCGGCTTCGGCATGGGCCACTAGTCTTTTCACCACACAACCCGAAATCAGGAGAACCGAGAACCCATGGGCGGACTGCTCGAAGGCAAGACCATTCTGGTGACCGGCATCATCACCGACTCGTCGATCGCGTTCCACGCGGCCGCGGTCGCGCAGGAGCAGGGCGCGAAGGTGATCATCACCGGCATTCCGGAGCGGCTGCGGTTGATCGACCGCATCGCCAAGCGGCTGCCGCAGGAGGTCCCCCCGGCCATCCCGCTCGACGTCACCAGCGAGGAGAACCTCGCCGAGCTGCCGGACAAGCTGCGTGAGCTGGCGCCCGAGGGCATCGACGGCGTGCTGCACTCCATCGCGTTCGCGCCGCGCACCCTGATGGGCCCCGAGGCGCTGCCGTTCCTCGACGGCCCCGGCCCCGACGCGGCGAAGGCCTTCGAGATCTCGGCGTGGAGCTACGCCTCGCTGGCCCGCGCGGTGCTGCCGGTGATGAACGAGCGCGGCTCGATCGTGGGCATGGATTTCGATCCGCGCACCGCGATGCCGTTCTACAACTGGATGGGTGTGGCCAAGGCCGCGCTCGAGTCGGTGAACCGGTACGTCGCGCGAGAGGTGGGCGCGGCCAAGAAGATTCGCTCCAACCTGATCGCCGCCGGTCCGATCAAGACACTCGCGGCGAAGGCGATCGCGGGCACCGCGACCGACGACGCCGCCAAGCTCAACCAGCTCAACGAGTACTGGGACGGCGCGTCGCCGATCGGCTGGGACGTCGACGACCCGACGGTGGTCGCCAAGTCGATCGTCGCGATGCTCTCGGACTGGCTGCCGGGCACCACCGCCTCGATCATCTACGTCGACGGCGGGGCCAGCCACAACACCTGGTTCCCCGAGGACATGTCGATCAACTGAGTCATCCCGGAGGAGGGAACGTGGCACGGGCCGCCGACGCACTGCTGTTGCTGTCCTTCGGCGGCCCGGAGCGCCCCGAAGACGTGATGCCGTTCCTGGAGAACGTCACCCGGGGCCGGGGCGTGCCGCGCGCGCGGCTCGACGAGGTCGCGCAGCACTATCTGCACTTCGGCGGGGTGTCGCCGATCAACGCGCTCAACCGGGACATCATCACGGCGGTCGAGGCCGAATTGGCCGCGGCCGGAATCGATCTGCCGGTGTACTTCGGCAACCGGAACTGGACGCCGATGGTGGAGGACACCGTCGCGCGGATGGCCGCCGACGGTGTGCGTTCCGCGCTGGTGTTCCCGACTTCGGCCTGGGGCGGTTACTCGGGCTGTCTGCAGTACCACGAGGATATCGCCAGGGCCCGAACGGCTTTCGGTGCCGGTGCGCCGGAGCTGGTGAAGCTGCGCCAGTACTTCGATCACCCGCTGCTGATCGCGGCCTTCGCCGACGCGATTCGCGCGGCACGGCAAGAACTTCCGGCCGAGCGCCGCGACGCGGCCCGGCTGGTCTTCACCGCGCATTCCATTCCGATCGTCGCCGACACCGCCGCGGGCCCGGCGGCCGACGGCGGGCACCTGTACAGCCGTCAGGTCGCCGAGGCCGCCCGATTGGCCGCCGCCGCAACGGGGTTCACCGACTACGACGTCGTCTGGCAGTCCCGCTCGGGTCCGCCGCAGGTGCCGTGGCTGGATCCCGATATCGTGGATCACCTGGACGATCTCGGCGCGAAGAACGTCGAAGCGGTCATCGTCTGCCCGGTGGGCTTCGTGTCCGATCACCTCGAGGTGATCTGGGATCTCGACAACGAGGCGCGGGAGAAGGCCGCCGAACTCGACATGGCTTTCGTGCGGGCGGGCACCCCCGGCACCGACCCCCGTTTCGCGCGCATGGTCGTCGAATTGATCGGCGAGCAGCTGGCGGGCGCACAGCCGCGACGGCTCGGCGAGGTCCCCGGTTACGGCTGCACGCCGAACGGCGAGCCCTGCTTCATCGGGTGCTGTGCCCTCCCAAGTCGGGGCACCGTTCATCGATGACTCGCGAATAGGTCTGCGATAGCATCGCTCTCGCCTTCGGACGAAGCCGAAGCGGGGCGCAAGGTGAGAATTGATGACATATATCGACATGATGACCACTACCGGACTGTTGGACCTGGGGGCATGGTCCGACGACACCGTGTGGACGGCAGCACTGGAGACCACGGAAGCACGCCGGCGGGGGAGCCGGGGCGGCAAGGGTGGCTCGTGGGTCGTGGGGCTGATCTGCCTCGGTCTGGTCGTCGTCGGCATGGTCGTCATCATCTGGCTCTCCCGGAGAAACAGAGGGCAGAACCAGAACCAGCTGCCGCAGCACGGTAACGGCGCGCAGCCGTACCAGCAGCAGGTAGCCGGGCAGCAGTACCCCGGGCAGCAGTACCCGCAGCAGCAGGCGTATCCGGCCCAGCAGCCGGGCTACCAGCAGCCGGGATACCAGCAGCCCTATCAAGGGCAGCAGCCGTATCAGGGCCAGCAGCCTTACCAGGGCCAGCAGCCGTATCAAGGTCAGCCGTACGGCCAGCAGTACCAGCAGCCCTACCAGCCGCAGGGTCAGCAGTACCCGCAGCAGTCCTCGTATCCGCCGCACCAGCAGCACTGATCCGGGGTCCGCGCACCCCCTCTGACCTCCCGCACCCCGACCTGCCGTGCGACACACCGTGTCTCGTGCAGGAAAGGGTGCGGGAATGCGGATTCGCTCAGAACATGACGGTGGACAGGCGGGTGTAGATGCCGGGGTAGCCGGGTTCGGCGGCGCCCTTGCCCCAGGAGGTGAGGGCGACCAGCTCGCCGTCGACGAGAAGTGGGCCGCCGCTGTCGAATTGGTTGGCGTCGGCGGTGGTCGAACCGGCGCACAACGCTTCTCGGGGGTCGAAGGCGTCGCCGTAGGCGGCGCAGTCGGCGTCGAGCGGGACGGTGGCGGCGTGCAGCAGCGGGTTCGTCCAGTCGTCGTCCGAAGTCGCACCCCAGCCCAGGATGGTGCCCGAAGTGCCGTGGGCCGCGGCGATGCGCACCGTCGGGCGCTGGACCGGATGGTCGAGCGTGAGGATGGCCAGGTCGTTGTGATAGGCCAGGTCGGTGCCGAACACGGTGACCCGGAAATCCGGATGCACCCGGACGTCGGTGACGCGGACCGAGGTGCCCGCGTCGGTGCGCAGGTCCGATCGGTCGAAGGTGACGCGCAGCGCGGCGGGTACCCGCCCGGTGAACACGGCGCAGTGCGCCGCGGTGACCACCTGGTCGGGGGCGATCAACGCACCCGCGCAGAACTGCCCGCCGGGGCGCAGCGGCAGCAGCGGGGTGCCGATCGCGACCAGCCACGGGTACGCGGACGCGTCGGCCGGTTGTCCGCCGACCACCGCGGCCGCCTGCGGCACGGCGGGCAGGCCGATTCCGATCGTCGCCGCGGTGACCACCGCCGCGAGTATCGCGGTGCAGCGCATCGCGAACCTCCTTCGCTCGACTCCTCGAAGCACACTATTGCGAGACCGCCCCGAGCGCGACCGGAAGCGGATTCGATTGCGGCACAACGGGACAAACGCCCCGAAGCGGGCACTCAGGCGCTGCGCGCCGCCGCGTGCACCGCGACCAGCCTGGCCGCGCGGATCGCGTCCCACAGCGGGCGCAGCAGCGACTCCTGGGCGCCGATCGCGGTCGCCGAGGTCGGCGAGGAAGCCGGTTCCCGTTGCGCCACAGTGAGAATCGCGGCGACATGGTCGGCGGTGTCCAGAATCTTCCTGGCCCGCAGCGGAATCGAGTCGGGGTAGTCGTGCCGGGAGTAGTCCGCGAGCTCGGCCTCGATGAGTTCGCGCGGATCCGAATCGGCCGACCCGACGGAGGTGGTGTGCAACTGCATCAGCGCGTCGGCGGCGTCGCGGACCGCTTCGCGCATAGCGTATTCCGCCTCGCCGAGCGACATGCCGGGGCCGGGTTCCGCCGGAATCGGCGTGCTGTAGACCGACCATTGCAAGGTGTCGTCGTCGGTCCACTGCGGGATCAGGCCGGTGCCCTCCGTGCCCGGCGCGCCGAGGAGCAGACCCTCCTGCGCCTCGATCGCGTCGGCGGCGAAGGCGGTGCCGACCGGCAGGCCGCGCACGTCGCCCGGCACCGGCAGCACCAGCCGGATCTTCGCGCCCGGCTCGGCCATCGCCTCGCGAATCACCTTGAGCAGCGCCATCATCCCGGTGCCCGGCAGATTGCCGCGCGACGACCACGGCAGATCGGAGCGGCCACCGGTGACCGGGTCGCCGGCCGCGATGGTGTGCCGGCCCGCCCAGGCGTGCAGGGCCTCCAATACGTCGTCGGGCGCGCTGCAGCCGGCCAGCCAGGAGCCGGCCCACACCGTCAGCGTGGCACTAGGAGAGCACATAATTATCGAGCATAAAGGGTGATGGTTATTCACGGGCATTCCCGCGAGGGGCATTCCTGAGCAGCGCCGCGAGTACCTCGGCGGACGCGCCTATTCCGGCTCGGTGACGAAGTCGATGAGCCGTTCCACCGCCCCGATGAGCGGTGCCTCGAGGTCCCGGAAGGACTCGACCGCGCCGTAGATCCGGCGCCAGCCGTCCTGCGGGGTGCCCCAGCCCAGCCGGTCGCAGATGCCGGTTTTCCAGTCCTCGCCGCGCGGCACCTGCGGCCACGCGTCGATGCCGACCGTGGCGGGCCGCACCGCCTGCCACACGTCGATGAACGGGTGGCCGGTGACCAGCACGTGCGGGCCGAGCCCGGTGGTGAGCTGGGTCTCCTTCGAGCCGGTGACCAGGTGGTCGACCAGCACGCCCACCCGCCGGCCGGGACCGGGCTCGAACTCCACGAGCCGCTCGGCCAGGTTGTCCAGCCCCTCCAGATGTTCCACGACCATGCCTTCGACCCGCAGATCGTGGCCCCAGACCCGCTCGACCAGTGCGGCGTCGTGCACGCCCTCCACCCAGATCCGGCTGGTCCTGGCCACCCTTGCGCGTAGCCCCTCGACCCGGGTGGAGCCGGAAGCCGACCGCGTCTGCTGCTTCGGTGCCGCGGCCGTCGGCCGGACCAGTGTGACCGGCTGACCGTCGATCAGGAACGCGGCCTCACGCAGCGCGAACAGCCGCACCGCGCCGCGCGCGTCCTCCAGTTTGACGAACTCGCCGTCGTAGCTGCGGTCGAAACCCACCACGGCGCCGCAGAATCCGCTGGCCGCGTCCTCGACGACGAGGTCGCGTTCGGCGCTGACCTGCGGTACCGCCCGCTTTTTCGCCCGGGAATGCCCGGAGAAGATATCGCCGCCGTACCTGTCATGCCCGCTCATCCGCCCGAACTTAGCAGGCGGACATTCGTATTCGGTTCTGCGAATCGCGGGGCCCGCGCTCGACACGCCGGTCTACAACATTCCAGGCACACATGATCGACATCCAGCGCATCCGGTTGCCGACGCGCACTAGAGTGGTCAGCGTGGCCGCAATAGTTTGGCTGGTCGCGGGGATCTTGCTCGCGGCCGCGGAAATGCTCACCGGGGACCTGACCTTGCTCATGCTCGGCGTCGCCGCGCTGGGCACCGCGGGTGTGAGTTCCGTCGCCGGCACGTCGGTGGTGGTGGACGCGATCGTCTTCGGCGTGCTGACGCTGGTGTTGTTTCTCGGGGTGCGGCCGGTGCTGCGCCGCCGGTTCGGCAATCCGCCGCCGATTCCGACGAACGTCGAAGCCCTGCAAGGCAAGTCGGCGTTGGTGCTGGAGCAGGTGGACGCGCATTCCGGTCAGGTGAAGCTGAGCGGGGAAGTGTGGACCGCGCGGCCGATGGACGAGACCGAGGTGTACGAACCGGGTACGAAGGTGTTCGTGATGAAGATCGACGGCGCGACCGCCGTCGTGTGGAAGGGGCCGTGATGGCTGTACTGATCGTTGCCGCCGTACTCGTCCTGCTGGTCGTGGTGGTGGTCTTCAAGTCGATCGCGCTGGTGCCGCAGGCGGAGGCGGCGGTGATCGAGCGGCTCGGCCGGTACTCGCGCACCGTGTCCGGCCAGCTGACGTTCCTCGTGCCGTTCGCCGACCGCATCCGCGCCAAGGTGGACCTGCGCGAGCGGGTGGTGTCCTTCCCGCCGCAGCCGGTGATCACCGAGGACAACCTGACCCTGCACATCGACACGGTGGTGTACTTCCAGGTCACCAGCCCGCAGGCGGCGGTCTACGAGATCAGCAACTACATCGCCGCGGTCGAGCAGCTCACCGTCACCACGCTGCGCAACGTGGTCGGCGGCATGACCCTGGAACAGACCCTGACCTCCCGCGATCAGATCAACGGCCAGCTGCGCGGCGTGCTGGACGAGGCCACCGGCCGATGGGGGCTGCGGGTGGCGCGGGTCGAGCTGAAGAGCATCGATCCGCCGCCATCGATCCAGGAGTCGATGGAAAAGCAGATGAAGGCCGACCGTGAGAAGCGCGCCATGATCCTCACCGCGGAGGGCACCCGCGAATCACAGATCAAGACCGCGGAGGGTTCCAAGCAGGCCCAGATCCTGTCCGCCGAGGGCGCCAAGCAGTCGGCCATCCTCGCGGCCGAAGGCGAACGGCAGAGCCGCATCCTGCGCGCCCAGGGCGAGCGGGCGGCGTCCTATCTCCAGGCGCAGGGTCAGGCCAAGGCCATCGAGAAGGTCTTCGCCGCAATCAAGAACGGCAAGCCGACGCCGGAACTGCTTGCCTACCAGTACATGCAGACCCTGCCGATGGTCGCGCGCGGCGATGCCAACAAGGTATGGCTGGTGCCCAGCGATTTCGGCAAGGCGCTCGAAGGCTTCGCGACCAGCTTCGCCACCAAGGGCGAGGACGGCGTGTTCCGTTACGAGCCACCGTCTTCCGACGGCGAGCAGGTCAAGGTGGAGGACGACTCCGACGTCGCCGACTGGTTCGATACCGCGTCGGACCCGACGATCGAACGCGCGGTCCGCGCGGCCGAGGCCACCGCGCGCACGCCGGTGGAGGGTTTGATGGCGCCGCCGCCCACCGCGCCGCATCAGCCGGCGCCGCACCAGTCGGTGTTGCCACCGCAGGAGGAACAGCAGGCGTTGCAGCAGCAGCAACCGCCGCAACAGCAGCAACCGCCGCAACAGCAACCGGCCTACCGGCCCGAGGACCCGCACGGCAGGCCGTGGCAACCGCCGGAGAACTTTTCGAAGTAGGTCGATTCGCGGCGGCGCGGCGGCTCCGGGGGGTTGATGCGAACCAGGCGAGAACTCTTGCAGGTGGCGCTCGTCGCGCCGCTCGCTGCCGCCTGCGCGCCCGATCTGCTGCTCGGCAACCCCGGCGCGGTGCGCGTCGGGGTGTCGTGGAGCGGGACCGAGCTGACGGCGTTCCGTGCGGTGCTGGCCCGGCTCGGCTTTCCCCATCCGGTGGATGTGGTGCCGCTCGGCGACGAGATCGAGACCGCGTTCACCGCGGGCGGGCGCTCGGCGCCCGATCTCGTGATGCTGCCGCAGGCGGGCCGGGTGCGCCCGCTCGCGGAGCGGCGCAAGTTGCGGCCGGTGTCCGAGCGGCTGTGGTCCGACGGCTCGGACCCGTCCTATCCCGATATCTGGCGACAGCTGTTGCAGCACAACGGGAAACCCTATGGCGTACCGTTCAAAGCCGCCGACAAGTCGGTGGTCTGGTACGACCGGCAGCTGGTCGAGCGGTACCGGCTCGGTGACCCTGAGGGCTGGACCCTCGCGGACTGGCTGGACCGGATGGAGTTCCTCGCCGACTCGCCCGTGCGGTTGCTCGCGCTCGGCGCGGCCGACGGCTGGGTGCTCACCGACGTGTTCGAGAACGCGCTGCTCGCCGAATCCCCGCGCATCTACGACGAGGTCGCCGCGGGCCGCGCCGATCGCACCTGGGAAAGTCCCGCGGTGCGGGCCGCGTTCCGGCATCTGGGCTCGCTGTGGGGGCACCGGCACGCCTTTCCCGGCGGTATCGCGGTGGCCCTGACCAAGCAGTTCCCGGACGCGGTGCGCGAGGTGTTCGAGCACCGGCGCGCGGTGATGGTGGTCGCGCCGGATTTCGCCGAGCCGATCGTGCGGGCCGCGGTGCGCCGGTCGGGACGTCAGGTGCCCGAGACGGTCGGGGTCGCCGCGTTCCCGGCCGTCACGCCGGAGGTGGCCGCCCCGCGGATCGTCGGCGGCGACGTGATGGTGGTGACCGAGTCGGCCACCGACCGGGCCATGGATCTCGTTGCGGCACTTGCCGCGCCGACGGCGCCGGTGCCGTGGATCGAGGGCTACGGCGGCTTCATCGCGCCGAATCTCCGTACCGAGGCCCGGTATTCGGCACTGCTCGAACCCGTGGCGCGCACCCTGCGGACGCGCGGCGCGTTCGATCTGTCCGACCGGATCGGCGCCGTCGGTGGCCGAAACGGGTTGTGGCGCATCCTCACCGACTTCTTCACCACGGTCGGCAACGGGGCGACGGAACGGCTGGACGAGGCGACCGATCGCGCGATCGCCGCCCTCGACGCGGTGGATCGGCGGCGGCGGTGACCGGACAGCAGGACTTCCAGGCGCACGGGCTGCTGCTCGAACTCAGCGGACGCCGGATGCGCGGACCGCTGGTCGCGGGCAGTCACCCGCGGCGATGGACGGGTGTGGCGGCGGTGCTGCCCGCCACGGTGCTGACCATGGCGCTGATCGTGGCACCGGTGGTGTGGACGGTGGTGAGCGCGGCCCGGGCGCGGCCGCTGCTGGTGGTCTCCTGTCTGGGCGCCGCGCTCGGCGCGGTCGGGCTCACCCAGTTGACCCGGCAGCCACGGGTCACCGGGTTCCGGCTGCTCGAACGGTGGCGGCGATGGCTGCTGCGGCACCGGATACCGGTGCCGCGGTCGATGATTCGGGCTGTGTGGTACACGTTCCGGCTGGTGCTGTGGTCAGGTGCGCTGGTGCTCGCAGCCGGTGGGCTGTGGTTGCTCGCGACCGCGCTCGGCCACGACGGCAGGTGGTCTTACCTGCGCACCCTCGGGTGGTTGCTGGTCGTGGTGCTCATGCTGGCGGCGGCGTTGGGCGTGGCGTGGTGGGCGCGCGATTCGCAGTGGCTGTGGCGGCCGCTCATCGTCTCGTTCGGCATCTCGGCGGTGGTGTCCGGCGTCGCCTTCCGGCTGATCTTCGAGTTCTTCGGTGACCTGCTCGGCATCGAAAGTGTTGTGGGGTACTGGCTCTGGTACGGGCTGATGTTGTGCTCGGCCTTCGTGTGGACCTGGTTCGGCTTCGTCACCGGTCTGTTCCGGGCGGGGATCCGGGCTATCGAGCACGATTCGGTCCGCGCGGGCTTCCTCTATCTCGGCGAGGGCCGATTTCCGTTGCGGCTCTTCGAACTACTGCGTCCGGTGGTGCTCATCGTCGGGCTCGCCGTCGGGGTCGCCGCCGCGCGGGTGTTCGACGTGGTGCTGATCGGCGTGCCCGGTTCGATGCAGTACGAACTGGACAGCGCGAGCGTGTACTGGTGGCGGCTGGCCACCGACTCGGAGATCGACGCGGGCGTGGCGGCGGCCTACGGTCTGCCGCTCGCGGTGTTGGTCGGCTTCCTGGCCTGGCTCTTGCAGACCAACGTGCGCAGGCACCGGACGAGCTTGTCGGCGTCGCCCGCGCCGCCCGCCGTCGCGGCGCGTCCGCGCCGGAAACCGTTGCGACTGCTGGGGATCGTCGCGGTCTCGCTGCTCGCCCTGGTCCCGATCGGCTGGCTGATCTATGCCAGTTTCCAGGACCGCGACGGGTTCGGGACCGGTGCGATCGAACGTGTGTGGCGTGACCCGGCCCTGCTGCGCTCGCTCGAAACAACCGTGTGGGTGGCCGGTTTGGCCACCCTGGTCGTGGTCGCCGCAGCGGTGCCGGTGGCGTACCGGCTCGCCGCGCTGCGGCCGAACCGCTCCGCCGCGACGATCGCGGTGGTGGCGCTGGTCGTGCTCTCGGTCCTGCCGGTGCAGAGCTATCTGGGACCGGTGAACACGTTCATCGACGCCTACGGGCTGTCCGGCACCCGGATCCCGTTGATCCTGCTACACGCCGCCGCCGGTCTGCCGATCGCGATCCTGGTGCTGCGCGGCGCGTTGCTCGCGCCGCCGGACAGTCCCGCCGCCGACGCGCTGCACGGCCTGGCCGGTCCCGGCACCATCGCGCGGCGCGTGCTGGCCTCCGCGGGTCCGGCGCTGGGCGCGGTGGCCGCGCTCGAATTCATCCAGGTGTGGAACGATTTCGTGATCGGGTTGCTGATCAGCGGTGCGGGCGCGACGCCGTGGTCGCTGCTGCTGTGGGGCCAGGCTCGCCAATTCGGTGAGAACTCGGCGCAATTGGCGGCCGGTGCGTTGATCTCGGCGATCCTGCCGGTCGCTTTGCTGCTGGCCACCTGGCGGCGCTGGCTGGTGCCCGGACTGACCGGGGGCGCGCTGCGATGAGCGACGGGCGCAGCATCGTGCCGCAGGGGAGTCCGAGCGTCCGCGTGGTGCGGCCATGAGCCGCCCGGACGAGCAGGCGCGTCCCGACGACCCGGCGGCGGCGCCGAGCACGCCGAGATCGACCGTCTGGCAAGGGTTTCTGGGTACCGCCTCGGTGGTGGCGTACGCGCTGCTGTTCGAGCTGGCGCGCAGTCTGGTGATCAACTCGCTGGGCGACAGCACGGCGGTCAAGGTGCTCGCGGGCACCCTGCGCTGGCTGTCGGTGCTCGTCATCGTCGCGGCGGCCGCGTACGTGGGCTACCGTTTCGTCCGGTGGTACCGCGAAAGAGTGCGCGTCACGGCGGAACTCGCGTTGCTCGCGGATCTGGTCGAGCCCGCGCCGCAGCCGGCGACGACGCACCGGTGTCCGGGTCCGCCGCGCCGCACCCCGGCGCTGAACGGCCGGATCATCGCGGCGGTGTTGCGCGAGCTGCCGGTGCGCGACTTCGAGGCCGCCGCGCTGCTCGCGGTCTTGGGCGCGGCGCTCGACGCGCCCGCCCGGCTACCACTGGAGCGGCTGGCGTCGCGCCCGACCGCCGCGGTGCTGCTGGACACCCTGCGCCGGGACAACATCGTGACAACCGCGGGCGCGCAACGCTATTGCCTGCGCAAGGTACCGGTGCTGCCGGAGCGGGCGGAGGTGCGCGAGGGCGCGCGCTGGCCCGCGGCGCTGACGGCGCTGGTACACCATTACGCCGATCGCGCGGGGCGCTGGGCGATCGCTTTGGAGACGGCGCGTTTCGCGGCCGGGGCGCGTTGCTGGTTCGAGGCCGAGGAAAGGTATCTGCGCACGCTTGTCAAGGCATGCGCGGAACTCGGCGCGGAACTGCCCGCGGCGGTGGTGCCGGAGCTGGTGCGGATCGGAGACGCGCTGGACACCTGGTACGCGCGAATCGGCTTGGGGGAGAACCATGGCGAGCTCGCGGCCAAGATGTGCGACATACCAGGGCTGAACGGCCATGTGCTGCACCGGGATCTGGTGCAGATGCGGGCGGGCCGGCTGCAGGACCGGCCCGGTCGCTACCGGCCGCGCAACCTGTCCACCAGTTTGGCTGCGCGCTGGGAACATCGGGCCGCGCTGCGCCGGCTGGACCGGGCCCTGCCACACGAACTGCCCGGGGTGGTCGCGCAATTGGAGGCGTCGTGGTGGTTGCTGCCGCGCGAAGACGTGGCGGGCGAGGTGTGCGCGCTGATCAACCTGGCCATCGCACACCTGTGGCAGGGGCGGCTCGATGCCGCCCAGGACCGGCTCGACCTGGCCGAATCGCTCACCCGCACCGGTCGGGACCCGGACGGTCGCGCGCACGTGCACGAGACCATGGGCATCGTCTGGTGGGTGCGCGGTGACTCCGCCAAGGCGTTGCACCGCTGGCAGCAGGCGCTCGGCGAATATCGCGTCATGGTGGACGAACACGGCATCGCCCGCTGCCTGCAACATCTCGGCTCGGCCCTGCTGGAGGACCCCGGTCACGCCGAGACGCTGCTCGGTCCCGGCCTGTCGGCACCCGAGGTGACGCGCCAGGTCACCGGCTGGCTCGCCGCAGCCCGCCGCCTGCACGACGGTCTGCGCTACGCCGGACACTATGCGGCCCAAGCCGATTCGCGGCTCACAGCCGCCCGCCGCCGCGGCCTGCGCGCCCTCCTCGACCGCACCCCACCCTTGACCGCGCTGGACCGCATCGACCGCTGGCCCCTCCCGGTAGCAGACGACCCAGGCTAGCCATACCCTTCCGCCTTCGGCACCTGCCCGCGCCGCTGGTCGATGTCACGAATACCGCCAGGCAGTCGGACCTGCATCCGCCGGAGTGCCCGCACTCCGCAACTAACCGCGCTGGCCGCACCCCTTCGGCCTTGGCGCAGGCTGCGCGCGGCTGGTCGGCGGCCCATAGATCGCCAGGCGGCCGGGGCCGGATCCGCCGGAGCGACCGCACTCCGCACCTACTGCGCTGGACCGGGTCGACCGCTGCCGGTCGTCGACGACCCGCATCAGCTGCACCTGTTCCGTCCGGAGCGGGCTGTGCGCGCAGCGGCCGGCGTCACGGACACCAGTTGGTGGTCGGGTTGATCTGGTGGAGTGCCGCACTCGATCTGATGTGCGGGTACGGAATGTGCGCCACGGCACGCGCGGGCCGGACACGCCGATCCGGTCACGGTGGCAGACTTTTCGGTATGACGACACCTGATTGGGCCGATGTGGACCGCTACCTGGTGGACACCCTCGTGCAGGACGTGGAGACGGCGGCGGCCTTGACCGCGAACGCCGCGGCGGAACTGCCCGCGATCGACGTGTCCCCGCCGCAGGGCAAGTTCCTTTATCTGCTGGCGAAGACCGCGCGGGCGCGGCGCGTGCTGGAGATCGGCACGCTGGGCGGGTACAGCACGATCTGGCTGGCCCGCGCGGTCGGCGCGAAGGGTCAGGTGATCACCTTCGAATACCAGTCGAAGCATGCCGAGGTGGCCCGGCAGAACCTGGACCGCGCCGGTGTCGGCGACCGCGTCGAGATCCGGGTCGGCGCGGCCCTGGACAATCTGCCGGTGCTGGCCGAGGAGAACCCCGAGCCGTTCGATGTGGTGTTCATCGACGCCGACAAGGTGAACAACTCGAACTACGTGCAGTGGGCGCTGCGGTTGACCCGCCCCGGCTCGGTGATCATCGTCGACAATGTCGTGCGCGAGGGCGGCGTGGCCGACGCGGACTCCGCCGACCCGATGATCAAGGCCAGCCGCGAGGTCCTCGCACTGCTCGCGGCCGAACCGACCCTCGACGCCACCGTGGTGCAGACCGTCGGCGGCAAGGGCTGGGACGGCTTCGCCTACGCCGTGGTGAACGGCGACGCGGACGACTGAATTCGTTGTGCCGCTGCGGATCATCTGCGTCCGCGGCGGCCGGCGACGTCAGCCGGTGTTCGTCACCCGCCAGGCCCCGCGGCCGGTGATGTCGAGAACCAGCGCGGCGATGTTCCACGCGTCGTCCGCGCCGCTGTGATGCCGCCCTTCCAGGGGCAGCCCCGCGATCTGCAACGCGCCCGCCATCCCTTGCCGCTTCGGCAATCCGTAGGCCTCGCTGAACACCAGCTTGGCGTTGGTGTGCCTGCTGCCGAACGGATAGGCGGTGCCGGTGGCGGCGCACTGGTTGCGGAACTGTTTGCGGTCGTAGTCGCCCCAACTGGCCCACGGGCGCGTCCCCGCCGCATGGTCGGCCGCGAGCAGGCGGCAGGCTTCGGCGAATTCGACACCCGTGTCCACCTCGTCCTGGGTGAGCCCGGTGAGTTCGGTGCAGAATTCGCTGACCGTGGAGCGGGCGGGCCGCACCAGGATCCGATGTTTCGCGGTCCGCGCACCGGAGCCCAGATCGACTACGGTCAGACCGATTTCGATGATCTCGCTGACCGCGCCGGGCGGCGGCGTGCCCGCCCAGCACGTCGCCTCGACGTCGACGACATTGAGTAACCCCGTATTTCCGCCCATGCTCGTCGAGGGTAGGGAGACGCCGGGTCGCGCTCAATCGCTTTTCGGGTCAGGGGACGAGAACGACCTTGCCGGTGGTGCCGCGCTGCTCCAACGCGTGGTGGGCGGCGGCGGCCTCGGCGAGCGGAAAGCGTTGCACGGCGGGGTGCAGGCGGCCCGCGGCGGCCGCGGCGATGGCCTGCTCTTCGAGCGGGCGCAGGTCGCCGCCGACCCGCTGCAGCATGGCGGGACCGACGACCAGCTGTGAGGTGATGCCCCGGGCCGCCAGCTCGTCCGCGGAAAAGGGCGGTGTGGCAGCATCTTTCGGGCTGGATCCGGAGGCGCCGTAGACCAGGTGCCGCCCGCCCTTCCCTACGAGATCCAATGCCCGGCGGGCGATCTCGCCGCCGACCGAGTCGAACAGGATCGTCGCGGTGCGGTCACCGAGGAAGGCGCGCACCTCGTCCGGCCAGTCGGCTCGCAGATAGTCGACCGCGAGGTCGGCCCCATTGCGTTGCACCAGTTCGACTTTCGCGGGGCCGCCGGCCAGTCCCAGGACGGTCGCGCCCACGTTCTTCGCGGCTTGCACCAGTAGCGTGCCGAGGCCGCCCGCGGCGGCCGTGACAAGGGCGATACTGTCCGGGACGAGATCGGCGAACAGCAGGACGCCGAGAGTGGTGCGGCCGGTGCCGATCATCGCGACCGCTTCGGCGGGGTCCAGTGCATCCGGAATCTCGTGCAGCCGAGCGACTTCGGTGACGGCTAGTTCCGCGTACCCGCCGGGCACCATGCCGAGATGAGCCACCACCCGCTTGCCGAGCCAGCTCGGGTCGACGTCGGCGCCGACCAGATCGACGGTTCCGGCCACCTCGCGCCCGGGCACCGTCGGCAGTTCGGGCGCCGGGTACGGCCCGGCCGCTCCTTTGCGCAGCGTGGTGTCGATCAGGTGAACGCCCGCCGCGGCCACGGCGATCCGCACCTGACCCGCTGTGGGTTGCGGGTCGGAGACGGTTTCGTAGCGCAGGTTCTCGGCCGGGCCGAAGGCATGGAGGCGAATCGCGTGCACGGTGGCTCCTGTTCGTGGGGCAGACGCCACCCACCGTGCAACATCAAGTCAGGTTCAGGTCAACTCGGCGTGTCGTCGCGGCGGTTCACGCCGACCCGGCGTGCTGCCGCGCTCTGACCTCGAAACCGTCACAGAGCGCCGACAGCCCGACGTACAGCAGTTCCTCCTGGGTGAGGTCGCTGACCCCGGTACCTTCCAGGTCGGCCAGGGCGGGCGGCACCGGATACTGTGATTCTCCTTTCAGCATGGTGCGCAGCCCGTTGTCGCCCTCGGGGTTCATGCCTTTGCGTGCCATCAGGGTGGCGCTGATGTGCGGCAGCGTCGCCCCCGAGATGTAGTTCCAGATCGTGAACGCCATCGTGGTGGCCTCGCGCGTGGAAACATTCAGTTCGGAAAGACCCTCGACCATCCACGCCAGGCACGCCAGACTCTGCGGGCCGAAGCTGTAGCGCGGCGTGGCGAAGGTGAGCAGAACCCACGGATGTTGCAGGTAGAGCGCCCAATCGACCTCGGCGGCGATCCGCACCCGGTCCCGCCAGGACCACTGCTGTCCCTCGGGCGACGGATACGGATTGCGGCGGGCGACCTCGTCGGTCATGGCCGCGAGCAACTCGTCCTTGTTCGCGACGTGCCGGTACAGCGACATGGCGCCGACGCCCATGGCGTCGGCGATCCGGCGCATCGACAGGGCGTCGAGTCCCTCCTCGTCGGCGAGCGTGATGGCGGTGTCGATGATGGCGGCCCGATTGAGCTTGAGCTCAGTCATCCCATGACTCACTTTCACTTCCAGGGGAGGTTGCGTACACTGTACCCGACCTTGTGCGTACGGCGTACGCGAGACGGAGAGGAAATTTCAGGATGACAGACGTCGAGGCCGCACGCGCCGCGCAGGCGCCGGCCGCCGGCTCGCGCCGTGCCTGGCTGGGCTTGACGGTATTGCTGCTCCCGGTGCTGCTGGTGTCGATGGACATCTCGGTGCTGTTCCTGGCCATGCCGACGCTCACCGAGGATCTCGACCCGTCCGCCGCGCAGCAGCTGTGGATCCTCGACATCTACGGCTTCCTCATCGCGGGCCTGCTGATCACCATGGGCAACCTCGGCGACCGGATCGGGCGGCGCAACATCCTGCTGGCCGGCGCCGCCATCTTCGGCATCGCGTCGGTGCTCGCCGCGCTGGCGCCCAGCTCGGCGGTGCTGATCGTGGCCAGGGCGCTGATGGGCATCGGTGGCGCGACCCTGCTGCCGTCCAGCCTGGCGCTGATCTCGAGCCTGTTCCCCGACGCCAAGGAGCGTGCCGCGGCGATCGGCGTGTGGACCGCGTTCTTCGCGGGCGGCTCGGCGGTCGGGCCGATCATCGGCGGCGTGCTGTTGCACCAATTCTGGTGGGGCTCGGTGTTTCTCATCAACATCCCGGTGTTGCTGATCCTGCTGGCGCTGGGCCCCTTCGTGCTGCCCGAACACCGCGCGGGCGTGCGCGGACCGCTGGACCTGCCCAGCGTCGCGCTGTCCATCGGCGGCATCCTGCCCCTGGTGTACGGCATCAAACACGCCGCGGCCGAAGGGATCGACGCGGAATCGATCATCATCGCGCTGATCGGCATCGTGGTGCTGGTCATCTTCGTGCGCAGGCAGCGCAAACTCACCGACCCGCTGCTGGATCTGCGGCTGTTCACCCGTGCCGGATTCTCGGTGGCGATCGGCTCCAGCCTCGTCGGCATGATGTCGCTGGCCGCGCTCAGCTACCTCACCAGCATCTACCTGCAGTCGGTCACCGGCCGCGATCCGCTCGCCGCGGCGCTGCTCGGCATCCCGATGGCGGTGGCGGTGTTCGTCTTCTCGATGAGCGGCGCGCGGGTCGGCCAGCGCTTCGGCGTCCGCAACAGCTTCACCTTCGCGCTGGCCGCCGCGGCGGTGGGCAACCTGATGCTGCTCGGCGTCGGCGTGCACGGCGGGCTCTGGTGGTACCTGGCCGGCTCCACCATCGCGGGCATCGGTTACGGCATCGCCTTCACCCTGGTGTCCGATGTCGCGGTGTCCTCGGTGCCGCCGGAGCGGGCCGGTTCGGCGGTCGGCATCTCCGAGACCAGCTTCGAACTCGGCAACTCGCTGGGCCTGGCGCTGCTGGGATCGCTTGCGGCGCTGATCTTCCGGTCCGGCGGCGACTACGCGGCCACCATCGGCGAGACCATCCAGAAGGCGGACGGCGACGCGGCGCTCATCGAGTCCGCGCGCCAATCCTTCGTCTCCGGCATGCACATCGCGACCGCGGTGGGCGCGACCATCCTCGTCGCCATGGCGATGATCGCCTACTTCGCCTCGCCCCGGCGTCTGGCGCCGGGCGCGGGCGCGGCGCACTGAGCGTTCACCGGCGGAAGGCGCGTTCGAAAAAGCGCTGAACCTGGTTGCGGGTCAGGTTGGTCCAGGCCTGGACGGGGCTGGACCACCAGGGCGCGATCTCGCGTGGCTTGGCGGTGACGGCGTGGCAGACCAGGTCGGCGGCTTCGTCGACGGTGAGGCCCGGCACCCGGCTGAAGTCGGTGGGGGCACTCATCCTGGTGTGCACGAGCGGCATGTAGATCGACGTGGTGGTGACGCCGTCGCCGGACACCTCGGCGGCGACGCTGCGCAGCCAGACATCGAACGCGGATTTCGACGCGCCGTACGCCGCCCACTGCGGCGCGGGCGGCATCAACACACCCCAGGTGGAGATGTTGACGATATGGCCCTGCCTGCGTTCGCGCATGTCCGGCAGCAGCGCGAGCAGCAGCCGCACCGGGCCGAGATAGTTGATGTCGATGGTGCGGGTGAAATCGTGGAAGCGGTCGTAGGACTCGTCGATCGACCGGCGAATCGACTTGCCCGCGTTGTTGATCACGACGTCCAGGTGGCCGTGTTCGGCGAGCAGCCCGCGCGCCAGCAGCTCGACGGCGTCCATGTCGGTGAGGTCGGTGGGGTAGACGTGCGCGGTGCCGCCCTCGGCCGTGATGCCGGCGGCGACCTCGCGCAGATCGTCGGCGGAGCGCGCGACGAGCAGCACGATCGCGCCCGCGGCGCCGAGCTTGCGCGCGCTGGCCTTGCCGATGCCGTGCGACGCCCCGGTCACCAGCACCACCTTGCCCGCGACCGCCTCGCGCAACGTCTGCTCGCGCGGCCGTGAGGTCGGATACAACAGCCGGCTCGCCACTCGCTCGGCGAGCGGGCGTCCGTTGCTCTGGGCCGGAGTCTCAGTCACCCCTCCGACTTTATTAGCACAGCGTCAATTCGGCGCTCGGTATCGCGATCGCGATCCGTCCCGGTGCTGCCCGCGACGTGCGATATCGTCCGCGCCCCGCAGCGTTCGAGGTGGCCGGGACACGCTTGCGCGACACGCCGGGCATAAGATCCGTCGGTGGGTGAAATCGGTTCGGCGAGCTTGGCGACGCTGTTCGCGTTGGCGGATTCGCGGTTGCCGATCGGCGGGCACGTGCACTCGGGCGGGGTGGAGGAGGCGATCGCCTCCGGTGTGGTGCGGGACGTGCTGACGGTCGAGCTGTATCTGCGCCGGCGGATCCGGACCTCGGGACTGGTCGCGGCCTCGCTGGCGGCCGCGGTCTGCGCGGGCGCGCTGACGCCGGAGCGGGCCGAGGCCGAGGCCGACGCGCGCACGCCGTCGCCCGCTGCGCGCACGGCGGCCCGGGCACAGGGGCGCGGCCTGCTGCGGCTGTCCAAACAACTGTGGCCGCACCATGATTGGGCCGCGGTCGGCCCGCGCCCGCACCTGTCCACCGTGTTCGGCATGGTCGGCGCCGCCTGCCTGGTGACGCCGCAGGAGATCGCGGGCGTGGTCGTCTACACCACGCTGACCGGCGCGGCGACCGCCGCGCAACGGCTGCTCGCGCTCGACCCCGCCGCCATCGCGGCCTGCACGGTCCGTCTCGCCGACCTGTGCGACCGCACGGCCGCCGACGCGGTCGACGGCCTCGCCTGCCTGTCCGATCCGCTACAAGACGTGCTCGCGCAACGCCACCTGCACCGCGACATGCCGCTGTTCGCCAGTTGAATCCCGGAAGAAGGAGATCGCCACCATGCCACCGCATCTGATCGACGGTGAACCGCACGACCATTCGCACGATCGCCCGAAGCGCGAGCGCACCGCGGGGGAGGCGCTGCGCATCGGCATCGGCGGTCCGGTCGGCTCGGGCAAGACCGCGCTGGTCGCCGCGCTGTGCAGGCAGCTGCGCGACGAGCTGTCGCTGGCCGTGCTGACCAACGACATCTACACCACCGAGGACGCCGACTTCCTGCGCAGGCACGCGGTGCTGCCGGACGAGCGGATCACCGCGGTGCAGACCGGCGGCTGCCCGCACACGGCCATCCGCGACGACATCACGGCCAACCTGGACGCGATCGACGACCTGGTCGCCGCGAACCCGCCGCTGGACCTGATCCTGGTGGAATCCGGCGGCGACAACCTCACCGCGACCTTCTCCTCCGGCCTGATCGACGTGCAGATCTTCGTGGTCGACGTGGCCGGTGGGGACAAGGTGCCGCGCAAAGGCGGTCCGGGCGTGACGTTCTCGGATCTGCTGGTGGTCAACAAGACCGACCTGGCGCCGCTGGTGGGCGCGGATCTCGGCGTGATGGAGCGCGACGCGGCGAAGGTGCGCGAGGGCCGCCCGACGGCGCTGATCTCGCTGACCGACGACCCGGCGGCCACCCCGGTGCTCGCCTGGGTGCGTACCCAGCTGCGGCTGCTCGCCGAACAGGACCGCGCCGCCGCCGAAGCCCCTGTTGCGCACTGAACTCCGGATCATCGCACGGGCGGCGACGCTGCCCGAGATCCACGCGAGCGGCGGGCTCTCGGCCCGCCGCACCGGGCCCGACACCGTGCACCTGATCGGTACCGCCGCGACGCCGCTCGGCGGTGACGAACTCGATATCGCGCTGGTGGTCGGGCCCGGGGCGCGGCTGGTCGTGCGCTCGGTCGCGGCCACCATCGCGCTGCCGAGCGCCGCGACGCCGATGTCGTTGGCGCACTGGCGGTTCGAGGTGGGCAGCGGCGGCGAGCTCGACTTCGATCCCGAGCCGACGATCGTGGCGGGCGGGGCGCACCACCACACCGTCAGCACGGTCCGGCTCGCCGCCGATGCCCGTTTGCGGCTGCGCGAGCGGGTGCAGATCGGCCGGTCCGGTGAGGCGCACGGCGGCTGGCGCGGCGACCTGATCGCCGATATCGGCAAGACGCCGCTGCTGCGCCACCGCCTGAAACTGGGTCTAGGCGCCGCCGCCGACGACGCCCTGGACGCCCCCCGCGCGCTCGAAAGCGAGCTGCGCTACCCGGACGAGCGCCCCGAGGAAACCGTGGGCCTCACCGACTCCCGCCTCCCCCTCGCCGCGGGCGGCACCCTCCGCACCCGCACCGGCGGCGCGCTCTGACTCCCCGCACCCTTTCCGTCTTCCCGCACCCGCTACGGCCTGCCACAGTGGGTGCGGGAAGACGGAAAGGGTGCGCGAACGCGGGGGCGGGGACGCTGGAACTGGTGCGCGAGTTCGGTTTCCGTTCGGTCTCCGCGCGGCGTTTGCTGTTGTGTTGCGAGCCATCGGCGGGTAGTGCGACTCGCCGGAAGGCGGCGCGCGCGGCGCGCCGATGCGCACAGTGGCGCACGTCACCTCGAGGGTTAGCGCACCCGGATCGGGACAAAAGGGAAGGGTGGGAACTCGACAACGTGGTCGGGTTCCCACCCTCGGTGGGTGGCGCACTAGGTGGTGATCAGTCGCCGATGACCCGCGACGGCGCGTTGAACGCGTTGACCGCGCCGACGGCCGCACCGGCCGCCGCGCCGATCGCCGCGGCGGGCACGGTGATCACGGCCGCGCCGACGCTCGCGCCGAGCATCGGGCCCGCGACCACGCCGACGGGCAGCAGCGGCAGCCCGAGCGCCAGTCCCACCACGCCGCCGACGAGCGCAGAGGTCGCGGCCACCGGCACGGCCGCCGCGGCGCCGGCCACGGCGCCCATGGCGGCGGTGCCGACGGTCTGGCCCGCGATCCGGTCGGACCGGCTGCGCTCCATGCCGATCGAGTCGAGGAACGTCGCCAGATTGGCCTCGGCCATGGCCGCGTTGTCGTTGATCTGGATCGCCTGTTCCTGGTCCATCCAGGTCGGCGCGTCCACCTGCACGTCACCGAAGCGGAACTTGCCCGAGGGCGGCGCGATCGGCGGCACCGGCGCGACCGGGACGGGCGCGTGCAGCACGCCGACCGGGGCCAGGTACTTCTTCTCCGGCAGCGGGCGCGACCACTGCAGCGAGCTGTAGGTGCTGTCCGGGATGTTCAGGCCCTCGTAGGGCATCGCGTTCGGCGGCTCGGCGGCCGGCCACTGGGCCGGCTGGTCGGGCTGCGTCGCGGGATTGGGTTGTGCAGGCTCGGCGTTGGCGGTGCCGGTGCCGACCAGTGCGAGGACCAGCGGAACCGCACCTGCCGCGACCATCGAGCCCACCTTCTGCCGCTGCGGGTTGGGGGCTCTGTGCTTGCCTGTGCCCATAGGTAGATCGCCTTTCGTCAGGTCGGGAATAGCTGTCAGGTTCGACGCCCCACATTCGGATCCACCGGACACCTGGATGGGTCGAAATTCGGGCGACACAACGGCTTTGACATTGCTTGGAAATAGCTACCCGTGGGTCGGGTGCGCCCCGGCAGCTGCCCGGAAACGGCTTCGGCGAGGCCGGTCTGGTGGACCGGGCCTCGCCGAAGGAGCAGATGCGGGTACGTCAGCTGACGCGGCCCTCCACCGCGGCCTTGGCCTTCTCCAGCAGCTTGCCGTTTTCCGCGGGCGGCGCGCCGAGCGCGGCCGCGAGCTCGTCGGCGTCTTCCTCGTCGGCGTTGACCTGTTCGAGCGCGAGCCGGGCGACCACCCACTGCTCGGTGGCGGCCATCTGCCCCCGGCTGCGGCCGAGGAACGTGACGAACCACTGGATGACGGTGACGATCCGGCTGCGGTAGCCGATCAGGTAGTACAGGTGCAGCGCGAGCCAGGCCAGCCAGGCGAAGAACCCGCTGAACTCCAGCTTGCCGACCTGGCACACGGCGTTGAACCGCGACACCGTCGCCATGCTGCCCTTGTTGAAGTACTTGAACGGCTTGCGATCCTGCGGCGCCTGGCCGTGCAGGCCGGCCTTGATCTGCTTGGCGGCGTAAGTCGCGCCCTGGATGGCGCCCTGTGCCTGGCCCGGCACGTTCGGCACCGACATCAGGTCGCCGACCACGAAGACGTTCGGATGGCCCTTGATCGTCAGATCCGGTTCGACGACGACGCGCCCGGCCCGGTCCACCTCGGTGCCGTCGGATCGCTCGGCCAGCATCTTGCCCAGCGGGCTGGCCTGCACACCCGCCGACCACACCTTGCACGAGGATTCGATCCGGCGGATCGTGCCGTCGGCGTCCTTCACCGTGACGCCCAGCGCGTCGATATCGGTGACCATGGCGTTGAGCTGGATCTCGACGCCCATCTTCGCCAGCCGCTTCTCGGCCTTGCTGCCGAGCTTCGGCCCCATCGGACCGAGCACCGCGCCCGCGCCCTCCAGCAGCACCACCCGCGCGTCGCGCGGATCGATGTTGTGGAACGTGCCCTCGAGCGTGCGGTCGGCGAGTTCGGCGATCTGCCCGGCCAATTCGACACCGGTCGGCCCGGCGCCGACGACCACGAAGGTGAGCAGCCGGTCGCGCATCTCCTGGCTGGTGGCCAGCTCCGCGCCCTCGAACGAGCCGAGAATCCGGCCGCGCAATTCCAGCGCGTCATCGATGGTCTTCATGCCGGGCGCGAAGGTCGCGAACTGGTCGTTACCGAAATAGGACTGCTGCGCGCCGGTGGCCACGATCAGGCTGTCGAACGGGGTGACCGTGTTCGAGTTGAGCAGCCGGGAGGTGACGGTCTTGGCTTCCAGGTCGATGTCGATCACGTCACCGAGCAGCACCTGCGCGTTCTTCTGCTTGCGCAGTACCAGCCGGGTCGCGGGCGCGATCTCGCCGACCGAGAGGATGCCGGTCGCGACCTGGTAGAGCAGCGGCTGGAACAGGTGGGAGGTGGTTTTGGAGATCAGTGTGACGTCGACGTCGGCGCGCTTGAGGTGCTTGGTGCCGAACAGGCCGCCGAAGCCCGAACCGATCACCACGACCTGGTGGCGCCGATTCTCGTGCGCACCCGTCGCCCGGCCACCGCGCCCCGCCGAATCGCTACGCGATGCTGTGGTCATTGTTCATCGTCCTGCTCCTCGACAGACCGGGGATACTCTTCCCCCGCGAACGGTTGCTGACAGGTGTCAACCGTAGCGGGGTCGATCGTGACCGTCGCGGCGACGTCCCTGTTCCGGGTGTGTCGCGGCGCGCCGACGCCGGAGTGCGTTGCGGCGAACCGACCTTGGGCACGGGCGAAAAAGAATAGGATGAATACGGTCGTTCAGGGAGGTTTGCCATGGTCGCCGGGGACCGGGTCGTTGGCAGAAAAACCAGCGCGCGCGGGAAATCCGGCAGACCGCCCGATTCCGAGAACATCGGATTGATCGAAATACCGCACGACCATCTCCTCGATCGCGCACTCGATCTGATTCCGGAACGGCACCATATTCTCGCCAGGCCGCCCAGCGGCAGCGAAACCACCGCGGTGCACGGCGACGCCGGCCTGCCGTACCTGGGCCGGATGCTGCAATACATGCGGTGGGGGCCCGCCGAAATGATGGGCCGGTATCGGAAATACGGTCCGGTCTCGATGAATACCTCACTCGGGGTCGACCGGGTGCTCGTCGCGGGGCCCGAAGCGCTCGAGGAAGTGCTCGGCCGCCGCCGCCGCGATTTCGGCCAGGGCTGGGACTATTTCATCGGCCCGTTCTTCCGGCGCGGTCTGCTGTTGCTCGAGTTCGACGAGCACAAATTCCATCGCCGGATCATGCAGCAGGCTTTCACCAGGGACCGGCTGGCGGCCCATCTGGCGGCGCTGACCCCGGTGGTGCGCACCAGTATCGAGCGCTGGGTGCCGCAGGGCGACGCCGAACGGACCGTGCGCCTGTATCCGACGTTCAAGGAACTGACCCTCGATATCGCGGGGGAGATGTTCATGGCCGCCGACGTCGGACCGCAGCGCCGTGAGCTGGTGGACGCGTTCCTCGACTGCACGCACGCGGCGCTCGCGCTGATCCGGCATCCGGTACCCGGCGGCAACTGGCGGGCGGGCCTACGCGGCCGTCGCGTGCTGGAGGACTACTTCCGGGCGATGCTGCCGGACAAGCGGCGGACCGAGACGTCGGATCTGTTCTCCGGCCTGTGTCACGCCCGCAGCGAGGACGGCGGCGTGTTCGGCGACGCGGATGTGGTGAACCACATGATCTTCCTGATCATGGCCGCGCACGACACCACCACGACCGCGGCCACCGCGGTCACCTACTACCTGGGCAAGCATCCGGACTGGCAGCAGCGGGTGCGGGCCGAAGTGCTCGCGCTCGATGCCGAAACCGACGGTGCCGCACCGACTATCGCCGACCTCGAGGGCCTGCGCGATCTGGATCTGGTGCTCAAGGAGAGTCTGCGCTTGATGCCGCCGGTGCCCGGTCTGTGCCGGCGTGCGGTGCGCGATACCGAGGTCCTGGGCCACTACATTCCGGCGGGCACCCAGATCGACCTCGCCTATCAGGTCAACCATCTGCTCGCCGAATTGTGGACCGAGCCAGAGCTGTTCGACCCCGAACGGTTCAACGAGGAACGGCGCGAGGACAAATCGCATCGGCTGGCGTTCCTGCCGTTCGGTGCGGGCGCGCACAAGTGCATCGGCATGCACTTCGGCACGTTCGAGGTGAAGACGGTGATCGCCGCGCTGGTGCGTGCGTACACCTGGCAGATCCCCGACGACTATCGGATGCCCTGGGGTTTCACCACCATTCCGTTCCCCAGGGACGGGGCGCCGATTACCCTGCGGCGCCGCTGAACTCCCCGTCCCGCACCCGGAACGGGTGCGGGACAACAGGTATCAGCGTCCGGCGAACAGCATCTCCGCGACCTTGGTGTCGGTGGCCGCGCCGTCTTCGTAGCCGCCCGCGTTACCCATCGCGGTCATGATGGCCAGGGTGTACCGCTCGCCGGGACCCGCGAAGCCGACCGAGTTCACCACCCAGCCGCCCTGCTCCTCGGACCAGCCGTTCTTCAGGCCCGGCCGCATCGGCGCGCCCGCGCCCCACACGCCCCAGTGCTGGTTGCTGTCCACCGAGCGCATCCGGTCCAGCAGGTAGGCGCGGTCGTCGGGGTGCATCTGGTTGAGGATGTTGTCCATCAGCCGGTCCAGGTCGGCGGCGGTGCACTTCTGGAACGACCAGTCCGGGAACAGCGCGGTGTTGGTCGGCTGCGGGACCAGGGTGGCCATGCCGTTGGCGCGGAAGGCGTTGTTGAACGCCATCCGGTCCAGGCCCGCGTACTTGGCCCAGAGCACGTCGGTGGCGCGGTCGTTGGAGGTGGCCAGCATGGATTCCATCAGGCCGCGATCTTCCGGCGTCAGGTTGATCGCACCGACCCGGGCCCGGTTCAGCAGATCCTCGGCGATGGCGAGCTTGATGGTGGAGGCGGTCCAGACCGCGTTCTCCGCGTTCGCGTTCGCGTACACGCCACCGGAAACCCGGTCGCGCACAACGTAACCGGTGACGCCGGGGCGCCCCTTCAGGTAGTTGTCGACCTTGCTGATCCGATTGCTCATATCGCAGTCGAACCCGGATAGGCAGGCATCGGTATGCGCCAGCGGCACCGGCACGGCGGCCGCGTGCGGGAGCAGGGCGGGCGCGCTCGGGATGAGGATCGCCGCGGCGGCGAGGACACAGGCGGAGGCGGCCACACGGGGAACGGCGCGGGTGGCGGGCGACGGGTAACGCACGGTGGAACACGATCGCACATCGGAGCCCGAGACGCACGTCTTGAGCTGAAGTCCGGCTTGTGCTATCGCATCCGTTGCGCGCTTGTGCCCCAGCGGGTTTCAGCCATCCGCGGGTCGTTCAGCGGAACGCGGCCTGCAGTTCCTCTACTGTGCGGCCGTTCAGCCGGTAGCAGTGCGCGAACGCCTCGGAGTGCTGATCGCGCGGCCAGGAATGTAGGACGACGGTGCGGCCGTAGCCTCGCGAGTTGACGAGCTCCCAGCGGTCTCCCACGCGGCGGACTGTGAACCCGCCCCTCGGGACCAGGGGAATCACCATCGCATCCATGAACGCGAACCAGCCTTTCGGTGCTCTCTCGTTCCTCCCCGGATGAGCACTGTCGCACATCGGCGGCGCGGATCCGAGCGGACACGGCGAAGGAACGTGTTCTGGTGTGGTTTAACTCACTCCCCTTGCTGGGTAGACCATTTGGTCGCTTTGCCGCCCGGAGGGCGTGCGGCGGGCGATAGGCGCAGGTGGCCGGGCGTGGCGCGAGGTGAGTGAACGTGTTCGACGCAGGTCGGAAGCGATTCATGCTGTGACGTTCCGTTACAGTTAACATGCCGCAATCACGCGGCGCCGTTGTGGGCAGCATGCACAACCGGCCGAACGCTCGATGACGACGCGAGGCGGTGACCATGACCGATATCCGACGGATCTTCCGGGCCTGGTGGCGTGAGCGGGTCGACTACCGCTGGCTGGTCGAGACTTTCGCCTCGCACTCCGCGCTCGCGGCGCTCAAGCTGATGGTCGGTACCGCGGGCCTGGTGATGATGGCGATCACCCTGCTGGCGCTGGTCTCGCACGCCGGTCAGGCCGGGCCGGTCGGCGTCACCCAGGCGATCGCGGTGAGCGTGCTGGCCGGGCTGTGGACGCTGCGCTGGTGGCTGCTGCCGTGGCCGTCCGAGCGCGAGTCCCTGGTGTGGGTCGCGGCCATCGATATCGGCATCACCGCGAACAACATCCTGGTCCAGGACCGGCTGCTCGGCGCCTTGGGCATCGTCCTGCTGGCCACCACCGGCGGGTACGTGACGATCTTCCACGGGCCGCGGATCCTGGCCTGGCATCTCGGCTGGTCGCTGCTGTCGATCGTGCTGCTGGCCGTGCTGCTGGTGATCGGGAAGCCGGGGGACAACGCGCACGCCACCGGCGATCCGGCGCTGGCCGTCGGCGTGGTGCTGGCCAATCTCGCGGTGACCGGTGTGGTGCTGCCGGTCGTGCAGTTCTGTCACTGGCTGCTGCGACTGGACGCGCTGTCCGATCCGCTGACCCGCCTGCTGAACCGGCGCGGACTCGATTCCCGCCTCGCGCAATACGCGCATCGGGGACGAAGTGGTCCGATCTACGTCGTGATCATCGATCTGGATCGTTTCAAGGCCGTCAACGACACCGCCGGGCACTCGCTCGGCGACGAGGTACTGGTCCGGACCGCGGACTGCCTGCGCGCCGCGGTGCCGCCGGACGCCGTCATCGCGCGCACCGGCGGCGACGAGTTCGTGGTGGTCGGCACGCTGCGCGTGGAAGCGCTCGACGTGCTGGCCGAACGGATCCGGCACGCGATCGCCGCGACGGACACGCTGCCGATCCCGATCACCGCGAGCATCGGCACCGCGGTCTCGGATCACCTCGCGGGATCGACTGTGCGAGACCTGTTCCGGCGCGCCGATTCCGCCATGTACCGCGCGAAACAGCTGGGCGGCAACACCGTCATCGCCGGCCGTCCCGACGGAGCCGCGCAGATGGTGCTGGATTGAGCAGGAACCCGGCGGCCGCGTGCCGTGCCACGCGGTGAACCAGTGGATCGCTGTGCTGTGCGGGTGATCCGGCGGCAGACCGCAGTGCTGAGCCGGTGTCCGGCGGTGGGCCGCCGCGCCGCGCGGGTGACGCAATGGATCGCTGTGCCGCGCCGGTGATGCGGCAGTGGACTGCCGTGCTGTGCGGGTGATGCGGCGGTGGGCTGCCGTGCTGAGCTGGTGTCCGGCGGTGGCTGCCGTGCTGTGCGGGTGATGCGGCGGTGGGCTGCCGTGCTGTGCGGGTGATGCGGCGGTGGACTGCCGTGCTGTGCGGGTGATGCGGCGGTGGACTGCCGTGCTGAGCTGGTGTCCGGCGGTGGACTGCCGTGCTGTGCGGGTGATCCGGGGGTGGGCCGCCCCGCCGGGCTGGTGCTCCGGCAGCGGATGGGTCGACCGGCACGGCGCTTCGGCGGGTAGTGCGCTTGCCGCGCGGGGGTTGGGCGTATAAACGTGCGGGATGTCGCGTGGTCCCGGCGCGACCGAGGAGCCGCGCGAATTCCACCCCCGCAGTCCGTCACCGCACCGATCGAGAGGGCGCAGATGCCGTTGCACATCCACCGTGCCGAGCGCGCCGACGTGCTGGCGGACGAGTTGGCCGGGCTGCTGGCCACGCCGCTGCCGGACCCGTTCGCGGCGGAGGTGGTGGCGGTGCCCGCGAAAGGCGTGGAGCGGTGGCTGACCCAGCGCCTGTCCGGGGTGCTCGGCGGCTCCGGTGCGTCGGGTGCGATGGCGTTCGCCCCGTCCACCGGCGCCGCGTCGACCGACGGCGTGGCCGCGAACATCCAGTTCCCGTCGCCGGCCGCGCTGGTCACCGCGGCGCTGGCCGCGGCGAGCGGGGTCCGGCCCGAAGACGATCCGTGGGCGCCGGACAATCTGGTGTGGACCTTGCTGCGGGTGATCGACGCCTCGCTCGGCCAGCCGTGGTGCGCGGTGCTGACCCGGCATCTGGGCGCGCAGGACGGCACCGGACGCGATCATCGGATCGGGCGCCGCTACGCCACCGCCGCGCACCTGGCCGCGCTGTTCGACAGTTACGCGAGCCAGCGGCCCGCCTTGATCGTGGCGTGGGCCGCGGCGTCGGACACCGACGCTGCGGGCAATCCGGTGCCCGAGGATCTGCGGTGGCAGCCGGAACTGTGGCGGCGCCTGCGGGCCGAGGTCGGTACGCCGAGCCCGGCGGAGCGGCTCGACGCCGCCTGCGCACGGCTGCGCGCCGAACCGGAACTCGTACCGCTGCCCGCGCGCTTCTCGCTGTTCGGCGCGACCCGGCTGGCGACCGATCAACTCGCCGTGCTCAGCGCCCTCGCGCAGACCCGGGACATCCATGTGTGGCTCCCGCATCCGAGCCCGGTGATGTGGCGCGCGCTGAGCGAGACGCCCGCGGCGAGCACCCGCGCGGCCGATCGCAGCGCCGGGGCGGTGCAGCACCCGTTGCTCGCGGGGCTCGCCCGCGACGTGCGGGAGTTGCAGCAGCGCCTGGGCGGCGCGGTCGACACCGATACGCACCATCCGGTCGCGAATGCCGCTGAGTCACTGTCTGATTCAGCGGATACGACGTTGCTTCGCGCGATCCAGGGGGGCATCCGCGACGATCGGTGGCCGCCCGCCGCGGTCCGCGCGGGTGACGGCACGGTGCAGGTGCACGCCTGCCACGGTCCCGGGCGCCAGGTCGAGGTGCTGCGCGAATGCCTGCTCGGCCTGTTCGCCGCGGACGCCACGCTGGAGGCGCGGGACGTGCTGGTCATGTGCCCCGAGGTGGAGACCTACGCCCCGCTGGTCCGGGCGGCGTTCGGGCAGCAGAGCGCGGGATCGGCCGGGCCCGTACCGGATTCGGCCCATCCGGCGCACGGGCTGCGGGTGCGGCTCGCCGACCGCGGCCGCGGCATCACCAACCCGCTGCTGGCGGTGATCGGGGTACTGCTCGAGCTGGCCGACGGGCGGGTCACCGTCACCCAGGTGCTGGATCTGGCGGCGGCCGAAACCGTTCGGCGGCGTTGTGGTTTCGACGACGACGATATCGAGCGGCTGCGCGAGTGGGCCGCCGAATCGGGTGCGCGCTGGGGGATCGGTCAGCGGCAGCGGCAGGCCTTCGGCCTCGCCGACTTCGCGCAGAACACCTTGAACAGCGCGGTGGACCGGATCCTGCTCGGCGTGACCGCGGGCGAAACCTCCGAGGACTGGCTCGATCTCGCGTTGCCGCTGGACGACGTGGACAGCAACGATGTCGACCTGGCCGGCCGGTTCGCGGAATTCATCGATCGGCTCGCGGTGTGCCTGCGCGATCTGCGCGGCCCGCGGCCCGCGCACGAGTGGGCGGCGGTGCTGAGCCGCGCGCTGGAGCTGCTGACGGACGTACCGAATTCGCAGTCCTGGGTGCGCACCGAGGCGCGCACCGAACTCGCCGCCGCGATCGAGCGCGCGGGCGAGATCGATCTGCGCCTCGCCGACGTCGGGGTGCTGTTGCACGCGCGGTTGGCCGCCCGCCCTACCAGGGCCAACTTCCGCACCGGCGAGCTGACCGTGTGCACGCTGGTTCCGATGCGTTCGGTGCCGCACCGGGTGGTGGTGCTGCTCGGCCTGGACGACGACGTGTTCCCGCGGGCCGGCGGCGTGGACGGCGACGACGTGCTGGAGCGCGATCCACTACTCGGCGAACGGGATCCGCGCAGCGAGGATCGTCAGCTGCTGCTCGATGCCGTCCTCGCGGCCGAGGAAAAGCTGTTGGTGTTCCACACCGGGGCCGACCCGGTGAGCGGCGCACATCGCCCGCCCGCCATCCCGGTCGCTGAGCTGCTCGACGTGCTGCGGGCGCACGTCGGCGGGCCGGGCATGGACACGGTGGTGACGCGGCATCCGTTGCAGGGCTTCGACCGTCGCAATTTCCGGGCCGACGCGCCGTTCAGTTTCGACACGGTGGCGCTGGCCGGCGCGGTGTCCGCGGGACAGCCCGCGCAACCACGTCCCGCGTTCCTGCCCGAGCCGCTGTCGACACCGGAACTCGCCGATGTCGCACTGGCCGACCTGATCTCGTTCGTCGAGCATCCGGTGCGCGCGTTCCTGTGGCAGCGGCTCGGCCTGCGCGTGCCGGAACACGACGAGGACATCGCCGACCGGTTGCCCATCGAACTCGACGGGCTGGCCAAATGGGAACTCGGTGAGCGGCTGCTCGCCGCACGCCTGACCGGCGCCGACCCGGCGGCCCTGCGCGCCGCCGAATGGCGCCGGGGCACCTTGCCGCCCTTCGGTTTCGGCGCCGCGGTGCTGGACGAGGTCGAGCACACGGTGGACAAGCTGGTCCGCGCGTCGCAGGCCGACTACGCGGGCCCGGTGCGGGCGGTCGACGTCGCGGTCGATCTCGGCAACGGCCGCAGGCTCACCGGGACCGTGCCCGAGGTGCGCGGGGAAACCCTGGTCCGCACCACCTTTTCCCGGCTCGCCCCGAAACACCGGATCGCGGCGTGGGTTTCGCTGCTCGCCCTCGCGGTCACCGAGGATCGGTCCTGGCGGGCCGTCACCACCGGACGCGGCCAATTCGGCCGTCCCGCCTGGCGTTCGGAGATCACCGCGCCCGAAATGCCTGCCGCGCGCACGATCCTGCGTGAGCTCGTCGCGCTGCGCGACGCCGGGCTCACCGAGCCGTTGCCGATCGCGCCGGGCGCCACCGCCGCGTATGCCGAACGCCGTTTCCGCGGCGCCACCGTCGAGGAGGCCGTCGTCGCCGCGGAGCGCGAGTTCAACGGCGGCCCGAACGGACCCGGCCCGTTCGGCGACCACACCGACCGCCACCTGCGCTACGTGTGGGGCCCCGCGCCGCGCCTGGAACACCTGATGGAAATCCCGGCCCAGGCCGGGGAGCCCGGCGAGACCACCCGCTTCGGCGCGCTCGCCCGGCGCCTGTGGGCCCCCTTGCTGACCGCGGAAAGCCAGGGTCAGCCGTGAGCGGTGCGGCTGTGCGACGCGTCATGCGTGTCGGTGGGCCGGATGTGCGCACCGACCGGGCAGAATGGCCCTTTCGGCGGGTCGAGAGGCGGGTGTTCGCGTGACCGTGCAAGACACCTCGTTCGTGGTGCCCGAGGTCGACGGGCCCGACGCCTTCGAACCCTACGGCCCGCTGCCCACGGGGACGACCGTGCTGGAGGCGAGCGCCGGAACGGGCAAGACGCACGCGATCGTCGGGCTCGCGGTGCGGTATGTCGCCGAGGCGGTAATCGATGTCGCCGAACTGCTGCTCGTGACGTTCAGCCGGGCCGCGACGCAGGAGCTGCGTGAGCGAACCCGGGATCGGTTCGTGCTGGTCGCGGCCGGTCTGGCGGATCCCGAGCTGGCCCGCGCGCACGCCGACGACCTGGTCCGCTATCTGGCACAGGCGGACCCGGCGGAGGTGCGGCGCCGGCGCGCCCGCCTGCTCGCCGCGCTGTCGGATTTCGACGCGGGCACCATCGCGACCACACACAGCTTCTGCCAGCGGATGCTCGACGAACTCGGTCTCGCCGGCGAGCACGACCCGGGCGCGCGGCTGGTGGAGTCGGTCGACGAATTGGTCGGCACGGTCGCCGACGACCTCTACCTGAATCGGTACGCCCGTGCCGAACCGCCCTTCACGGTGAAGGAGTCACACACCCTGGCACTGGCCGCCGTACAGGATCGGCACGCCATGCTGGTGCCCGCCGGGGAATCCGCGGCGGGGGAGCGGGTGGCGTTCGCGACCGCCGTCCGGGCCGAAACCGAACGCCGCAAACGGCTGGCGGGGCTGCGCGACTTCGACGACCTGCTGGTGCTGCTGCACGAGGTGCTCGCCGATCCCGACCACGGTCCCCGGGCCTGCCGGCGCATCCGCGCGCGCTACCGGGTCGCGCTGGTCGACGAGTTCCAGGACACCGACCCGCTGCAGTGGGACATCCTGCGCCTCGCCTTCCACGGCCACACCACGATGGTGCTCGTCGGCGACCCGAAGCAGGCGATCTACGCCTTCCGCGGCGCGGAGGTGCTCAGCTACCTGGACGCGGTCGCGCACGCCGACACCCGCAAGGAGCTCACCACCAACTGGCGCAGCGACGCGGGGCTGATCGCCGCGCTGGACCACCTGCACGGCGGTGCGGCGTTGGGGCACAAGGAGATCAGCGTCTACCCGGTCGCCGCCACCCGCCCGTGGTCGCGGCTGAACGGACCCGGCGAACTGTGCACTCCGCTGCGGGTGCGGTGCCTCACCCGCACCGGCGCGGGCCCGCTGAACAAGTCGGGGTTCCCGGCCGTCGGCCGGATGCGCGCGAAGGTCGCCGACGACCTGGCCGCCGATATCGTCCGGCTGCTCGAGTCCGGGACGACGCTGGACACCACCCCGCACCGGCCCCGTAACTCGTCGAACGACGCTGAGCAGCAACGGAATACGGCAGACGCGGACGGTGACGCACTGCCGCCGGAGTATCGGCCGATCGGTCCCGGCGATATCGCCGTGCTGGTCCGGACGCGCTCGCAGATCGACGTCGTGCGAGCGGCACTGGACCGGGTGGGCGTGGCCTCGGTGCTCGCCGGTGGCACCAGTGTGTTCGCGACGAGTAGCGCCACCGATTGGCTCTGGGTGTTGCGCGCACTCGAACAGCCGCACCGCGCCGACCGGGTGCGCCTCGCCGCCTGCACCCCGCTGCTCGGTGTCACCGCCGCCGAGATCGACAGCGGCGGAGCGGATCTGGTCGGACGGGTGAGCGCGCAATTGCGCGACGCGGCCCGGTTGTTCGCGCGCGCGGGTTTCGCCGCCGTCTTCGAGAAGATCTCGGCCGAAGCCGATCTCGCGCATCGGCTGCTCGCGGTCGAGAACGGCGAGCGTCAGCTCACCGACCTGCGCCACGTGGCGCAGCTGCTCGATCAGGTGGCGCTCACCGAATCGCTCGGGCTCACCGCGCTGACCCGCTGGCTGGCCGACCGGGTGCGTGATCCCGCCTCGGGCACGGTCGCCGACCGCAGTCGCCGGCTCGACCGCGACGCCGCGGCCGTGCAGATCGCCACCGTGCACGCCAGCAAGGGCCTCGAATTCCCGATCGTCTACTTGCCTTTCGCCTGGGACAACGCGAAGAACCCGTATCCGGCGACGCTGCTCTTCCACGACGACAACGGTGCGCGGGTGCTCGACGTCGGCGGTCCCGACGCGTCCGGCTACGCGGAACGCAAGCTGCGCAGCGAAGCCGAGGAGGCGGGCGAGGAACTGCGCCTGCTCTATGTCGCGCTGACCCGCGCCATGTGCCAGGTCGTCGCCTGGTGGGCGCCCGCGATCACCACCGCCGCCTCGCCGCTGCACCGGATGGTGCTCGGCAGGCCCGACGGGGGCGACATGGTGCCGCCGCGCGCGTCCGTTCCCGCGGATACCGCTGCGCCAGGGCTGCTTTCGGCCTGGGCCGGGGGAGCGGGGGCGGCCGTCTCGGTGACCGCGGTGGCGGGTACCGAGGACGTGACGATCCAGCGGGTGCGCAACGAGCGGGAGAGCGGCGAACTCGCCGTCGCGCGCTTCGACCGCACCCTCGACCAGAACTGGCGCCGGACTTCGTATTCGGCGTTGACCGCCGCCGCGCACGGACCCGCCGCGGTCGCGCCGGAACTCGAACCCGAGGACGGCCGGGAGCCCGGGGACGAGCCGGAGGACGCGCCGGTCGCCGCGCTCGAGGAGGTGTTCGGTGGCGTGCCCTCGCTGATGAACGCGCTGCCCTACGGCGCGGAGTTCGGCACCCTGGTGCACGGCGTGCTGGAGCTGATCGATACGGACGCACCGGATCTGGCCGCCGAGGTGAGCGAGCGGTGCCGGGCCGTGATCGGCGAACTCATGGCCGAGGTGGACCCCGACCTGCTCGCCGCGGCGCTGCTCGCCGTGCTGCGCACGCCGATGGATATCGGCGCGCTCGCCGGCATCTCCAGCCGGGACCGGTTGAACGAACTGGAATTCGAGTTGCCGCTGGCCGGCGGTGACGCGCCGCGCGCCGCCGCGGCGACGCTGCGCCGGATCGCCGATCTGCTGCGCGCGCAGCTACCTGCTGACGACGACCTCGCCGGGTACGCCGACCAGTTGGCCACGCTCGACGATCTTCCGCTGCGCGGCTATCTCACCGGCAGCATCGATGCCGTGCTGCGGGTCGCCGACGGCGCCGGCACCCGTTACGTGATCGTCGACTACAAGACCAACCGACTGGGCACCGGCGATCTCACCGTCGAGCACTACACCCGCGAGCGGATGGCCGCCGAGATGCTCCGCTCGCACTACCCGCTGCAGGCGTTGCTGTATTCGGTTGCCCTGCACCGCTATCTGCGGTGGCGGTTGCCCGGCTACGACCCGGCCCGGCACCTCGGTGGCGCCCGCTACCTGTTCGTTCGCGGCATGGTCGGCGCCGAAACCCCGCCGGGTCACGGCGTATTCGACTGGGATCCGCCCGCGCCGCTGATCGTCGCGTTGTCCGAGCTGCTGGCCGGGGATGTGCGGTGAGCGCAGACAGCACCACCCGGGCCGCGGCCGCGCGGCGGCGATGTGTATCCGGCGAGCGGAGGCCGCGGTGACCTCGATCCAGTTGGCGCAGCGCGGAACCGGGCTGTTGCGCACCTTCAACGAGGCGGGCGTGCTCTCGGCCGCCGACGTGCACGTCGCGGTGCGGCTCGGCCGTTTGGGGCGGGAGGAGACCGGCGAGGTGCTGTTCGCGGCCGCCCTGGCCGTGCGCGCGGTGCGTTCCGGCTCGGTCTGTCTCGAGCTGTACCGGATGCGCGAGATCGGCATCGACGCCGACGAGACCTGGGACACCGGCGAGCGGATCGACCCGGCGACCCTGCCGTGGCCCGATATCGCGGCGGTCGTGGCCGCGCTGCGGGTGAGTCCGCTGGTGACCGGCGGTCCGGCGGGCCCGTTGCGGCCGTTGCGGCTGGTCGAATCGCAGGGCCGCGACGATTCCGGCCCGCTGCTCTACCTCGATCGGTATTACCAGCAGGAGCAGACCGTGCGCCGGGTTCTCACCGAGCGCTCCGGCGACCACCCCGTGGTGGACCCGAATATCGTTCGGCGCGAACTGGATCGGCTGTTCGACGCGCCGGCCGACGGGACGCCGGACCGGCAGCGGCTGGCCGCCGCGCTCGCCGCGACGCACTGGACCACCGTGGTGGCGGGCGGTCCGGGCACCGGCAAGACGCACACCATCGCGCGCATCATCGGCCTGCTCGACGCGCACCGCAAAGCCAATCCCAAACTCCCCGCGCTGCGGATCGCGCTGGCCGCGCCGACGGGCAAGGCGGCGGCCCGGTTGCAGGAGGCGGTGCGCGAACAGGCGGCGGCGCTCGGGCTGCCCGATCTGACGGCCGCCACGCTGCACCGGCTGCTCGGCTGGCAGCGCGGCCGCACCACCCGGTTCAAGTATCACGAATTCAACCGCCTGCCCTACGACGTGATCGTCGTCGACGAGACCTCGATGGTGTCGCTGACCATGATGAGCAGGCTGTTCGCCGCGCTGCGCCCGGATACCAGGCTGGTGCTCGTCGGCGACCCCGACCAGCTCGCCTCGGTGGACGCGGGCGCGGTGCTCGCCGACCTCGTCGCGGGACCGGTCGCGGGCACGCCGAATCCGGTGCTGGATCAGGTCCTCGGCGCGGATTCGCCGGAATCGGCCGCGCCGGAACAGCATCCGGCCGCCCTGAGCGTGCTGGAGCGCACCCGGCTGCGCGGCGGCATCGTCCGGCTGACCCGGGGCCGCCGCTTCGGCGGCCGGATCGCGGACCTCGCGGTGGCGGTCCGTGCGGGCGACGCCGACACCGCGCTCGAGCTGCTGCGTGCGGGTGGGGACGAGCTGTCGCTCAGCGCACCCGACGAAATGGCCGCCGTGCGTGCCGATGTCGTGCACGCCGCGCGTGCGGTCACGGCCGCGGCGCTCGACGGGGACGCGGCGGGCGCGTTGACCGCGCTGGAATCGCACCGGCTGCTCTGCGCGCACCGGCAGGGTCCGTTCGGTGTCGAGCGCTGGGATCGGATGGCGGCCGAATGGGCGGCCGCCGGGGGAGCAGGGCCCGAATCCCACCATGCGCCTTGGTATCCGGGGCAGCCGCTGCTCGTCACCGCGAACGATCACGAGGCGCGCATCTACAACGGTGACACCGGCGTCGTGGTGCGCATGGCCGACGGGTCGCTGCGTGCCGCGCTGCAACGCGGCAGCGAGCCGTATCTGGTGCACCCCACCCAGTTCCCGGCCGTGGTCACCGTGTTCGCCATGACCATCCACCGCAGTCAGGGCAGCCAGTACGACACTGTCTCGGTGGTGCTGCCCGAACCGGAGTCGACCCTGCTGACCAGGGAGCTGCTCTACACCGCGATCACCCGCGCCCGCCGCCACGTCCGCATCATCGGCACCGACGAGTCGATCCGGGCCGGCATCGCGCGCCGCGTGCTGCGCGCCAGCGGGTTGTCCCGGACCGCCGGGGCGGACGGGCGGTGACCGGCGGATCTCACGTTTCCGGCGGCCCGCGCGTCTACCCGGTGTGAGATTGCCTCCGTTCGAGGAAGTGGTGGCCGAGTACGGCCCGATGGTGCTGCGTGTCTGCCGGGCGGTGCTCGGCCCGACGGACGCGGCCGACGCATGGTCGGAGACGTTCCTCTCCGCGCTGCGCGCCTACCCCGACCTGGACGCCGACGCGAACATCGAGGCCTGGCTGGTCACCATCGTGCATCGGCGCGCGATCGATGTCGGGCGCGCACTGACCCGCGCGCCCGTCCCCGCCGAGACGCTGCCCGAGCGACCCGCGGCGAGCCCCGACCCGGCGGATTACGACCCCGACCTCTGGGCCGCCTTGAAAGCGTTGCCGCCCAAGCAACGTCAGGCGGTCGCCTACCACTACTTGGCAGGCCTGCCGCATGCCGAGATCGCCCGGTTGCTCGGCAATTCCACCGACGCCGCCCGCCGCGCCGCCGCCGACGGCCTCAAAACGCTGCGCAAGCTCTACCCGAAGGATGAGACATGATGGCCACCATCGACCGTGGCGACCCGGACGGCCTGTTCGACGGCCTCGCGTCCGGCGACGCCGAGCTGCTCGCGGTGCTGCGGCGCCGGCTGGCCGAACAGGCGCAGGACGCGGACCTGCTCGACGTCGCCTACCGGACCGTGGATACCCCCGTCGGCACGCTGCTGCTCGCGGCCACCCCCGCCGGGTTGGTGCGCGTCGCCTACCCCAACGAGGACCACGACGCGGTGCTGCATTCGCTGGCCGAGCGGGTCAGCCCCAGGGTGCTCGCGGCACCCGCGCGGCTCGAGGCCGCGGCCCGCGAGCTCGACGAGTATTTCGCCGGTGCGCGAACACATTTCGATCTGCCGCTGGATCTGCGGTTGACGGCCGGTTTCCGGCGGCAGGTGATCGAGCAGCTGAGCGCGATCGGCTACGGCCGCCGGGAAAGTTATGCCGCGGTCGCGGCCGCGGTCGGCAATCCCCGCGCGGTGCGCGCCGTCGGTTCGGCGTGCGCGCACAACCCATTGCCCGTGGTGATCCCGTGCCACCGGGTGGTCCGCAGCGACGGCTCGATCGGGCAGTACGTGGGCGGCAGCGCCGCGAAGTCCACGCTGCTCACCCTCGAAGCCGCATGAATTCCCCTGCCGCGCAGGCCGAGTGCCGCGCGCCGACAACCCGCTGAACTCTGGAGGCGGTATGACCGACACGAAAACCACTGCTGCACCGGCTGATCGTGTGGCCGCACAATCCTGGCCCGCCCTCCTCGAGGAAATCGACGCGTACGGCTGCGCCCAGACCGGCCCCCTGCTGACTCCGGACGAATGCGCCGAGTTCACCGGAATGTGGGAGGACCCGGGGCGGTTTCGCTCCACCATCGATATGGCCCGCTACCGCTTCGGCCAGGGCACCTACCGCTATTTCGCCGATCCGGTACCCGAGCCGATCATGGCACTGCGCGCGGCGTTCTACCGGAAGCTGTTGCCCGTCGCGCGTTCCTGGGCCGAACGGCTCGGCGATCCCGCGCCGTGGCCCGACGATTTCGCGGACTGGCTCGCCGCCTGCCATGCCGCGGGGCAGACCAAGCCGACGCCGATCCTGTTGCGCTACACCGCGGGTGATTGGAACGCGCTGCACCGCGACCTCTACGGTGACCTGGTTTTCCCGTTGCAGATCGTGCTCGGCTTGGACCGGCCGGGCGTCGACCACACCGGCGGCGAGTTCCTGCTCGTCGAGCAGCGCCCGCGCGCCCAGTCGAAGGCCACCGTCACGGTGCTCGAACAGGGCCACGGTCTGATCTTCACCACCCGCGACCGTCCGACGCCGTCCAGTCGCGGCTGGTCCCGCGCGCCGGTCCGGCACGGCGTCAGCCGGATTCGCGGCGGGGTCCGGCACACGCTGGGCCTGGTCCTGCACGACGCGCAATAGCGCTCGGATGTACACGCTGCTGGACGGCGCGGGCCGCCCGTACCGGAGCCCGGTCCCGGGCCGGTACGGCGGCCATCGGCGCGGCAAGCTCTACGGGCGACTCGACTGCCCGTCCGCGCTGCGCGCGCTGGCGCGTGGCGCCTACCGTGCGCACCGGGTGTTCTTCGCCGACGAGGCCACCGCGATCAGCGCGGGCTACCGCCCGTGCGCGGTCTGTCTCCCTGAGCGGTACGCGGTATGGAAGGCGTTGCAGCAGAACGGCTCCGAGTGATCTCACGTTCCGGCCCGGCCGCGCGTCTACCTGGCGACGAGATCGAACAAAGGAGTCAGGTATGAATACCGCCGCCCGCACCGTGCACGCCTCGGTCCTGGGGAACCTGCGTCTGGCCGCGGGGCCCGCGGGTCTCACCCGCGTCGCGTTCACGAGCGCACCGGCCGTCGCGCCGACGGCCGAGAACTCCTGTGCCCTGGAGTATCTGCTCGCCGCGGTCCGTCAGATCGACGCCTATCTGGCGGGCACCCGTCGCGAATTCACCGTGCCCCTGGACCGTTCCGCATGGAGCGCCTTCGATCGTGACGTGCTGTCCGCGCTCGAGACCGGCACCCCGTACGGGCACACCACCACCTACGGCGCACTGGCCCGCGCGCTCGGACGTGGTCCCGCCGACGCCCGCAAGGTCGGCGGTGCGCTCGCCCGGAATCCGATGCTGCTGTTCATCCCGTGCCATCGGGTACTCGGCGCGGGCGGTGCGCTCACCGGTTACGCGGGCGGGTTGCCCGCGAAACGCGCGCTGCTCGACCTCGAATCCGCAGATCTCCGTTTGCCCTTGGCGGTCTGACCCGGCGGTGGCGAGCGCCGAGCTACTTCCGAACGGAGACGGTTGCGGCGGCACCCGGTGTCGAAGTCCTGCGGGCGCACCACGTTCGCAGCCGAAGCAAACTTTGGCGAAGGCCCTAGGCGCCGATCGCGCGCGCCAGGTGCGGCCACGAGTCGTGCAGGTCGGTCTCGAACTGTCCCCAGGTGTGCGCGCCTTCGGGCCGGTTGACGTGGATCACCGGCAGTCCGAGCTGGGTCAGCCGGGCCGCGAAGGCCGCCGTGCACGAGCTCGCGATCGCTTCGACCGGCGGGAACGGCAGGCCGCCCTCGTCGATCGCGCCCGGCGTGCCGGTCGCGGCGGACAGGTAGATCGTTTTACCGGCGAGCGCGGCCGCGTTGGCGAAGGCGTCGTGCACCCGCCAGATCGCGTCGCCGGGCGCGCCCCACATATTGGCCGTGTTCGCGCCGCCCCGTCCCACCTGCGCGTTGATCATCGCGGTGCCGAGCGCGTCGGCGGTCCACGGGCAGCCGCTGTACGCCGCGACCGCGCTGTAGAGGGGGCCGGACTGGATCGCGAGATCCACCGCCGAGCCCGCGCTCATCGACACCCCCGCGATCGCGTTGCGCCCGGTGCTGCCGAGCCGGGCGTCGAGCACGCCGGGCAGTTCCTGGGTGAGGTAGGTCTGCCACTTGTTGCGGCCGATCACCGGATCGTCGGCCACCCAGTCGGTGTACAGGCTGAACTTGCCGCCCACCGGCATCACCACGTTGACGTGCTTGTCCGCGAAGAACTCTCGTACATCGGTGTCGTCCCACCAGGAGATGCCGTCTTCGCCGCCGCCGATGCCGGTGAGCAGGTACAGCGTCGGCGCGGGCCCGCCGGCGGCCCGGATCACCCGGTTGCTGATCACGCGATCCATCGCGGGCGAGTACACGTCGATCCGCGAGATGGTGTCGGCCAGCGGCACCTCGTCCACCAGGCGCGCCTGCGCCGCGGCGGGCCGCACGGCCAGCACGGTCAGCACCAGGCAGGCGGCCAGCACCCCGGCCGCGGAGATCAAAGACTTTGAAACCGGCATGGTTTCGCTATACCGCCGGATGATCATGATGAAACCCCCTGTGCCGCGACCCGATCCAGAGCTGCCCGGCCGCCGCTGCTCGGCCACGGGACGAATCATCCACGTACACCGTGCCGTACCTCCGCGCCGCAGTTACCGTCCGGCTTCCAGGCTACGAGCCGGGGCGGCGACGCGGTGGCCCTGAGAAAGAGGGGCACCACAATCCGGGTCGGGCTCGGCGTCCGCCGGTCCGGTCCGTCCTGCAATACGCTGCTCTTCCGAGATCGGGCGACCGGAGGACCTATGACCAGTGACCAGCAGCCGGCCGGGCGCAAGAAGGACGCGGCGGGCACCAGGGCCGCGATTCTGGCGGCGGCCCAGGAGCTGTTCGCCGAGCGCGGCTACGAGCGCGCCACGGTGCGCGATATCGCGGCGCGCGCCGAGGTGAATCAGGCGTTGCTGTTCCGGTACTTCGGTAACAAGGACGAGCTGTTCCGGGCGGCGCTCGCCGATCGGGAGCGGCGGGTGCTCGAGCAGGGGCCGGCCGAAACTCTGCTCGGCCGGGTGCTCGCACGGGCGTTGCAGTCCGAGGGCGAACCGGCCCGCGGCAACTGGCTGCAGGCCGCCTTGCGCTCGAGCGGCCACGACGAGGGGGCCTCGGCGATCCGGCGGGAACTGGGCGACGACTACGTGCGCGCGCTCTCTTCGCTGAGCGACGACCCGGACGCGGAATTGCTGGCCGATCTCGTGCTGGCCTGGGTGCTCGGGATCGGGCTGATGCGGTCGGTGCACCGGCGCGAACCGCTGGCGAGTGCCGATCCCGCGGTGGTTGCCCGGCATGTGCTGCGCGCGGCGCAGGTGCTGCTCGCCGGAGTCGACGTGAATTTCCCTCCGCCGTAACGGAATCCGTCCGTTGACTGGGCACTGTGAGCTGCCTAACATGGGATGAATGTAAGCGCGTGCTTACATCGCCCAGTGCCGGCGTCGGGAAAGGGAGAGCTCATGACCGCGAGTGCCGAGGTTCGCCGATACCCCTTCGGTGAGCCGTTCCGTCTCGATATCGACCCGCTCTACGCGAAGTTGCGCCGCGAGGAGCCGATCACCCGCGTCCAGCTGCCCTACGGTGGTGCGGGCTGGCTGGTGACCCGCTACGAGGACGTCAAACTCGTACTCGCCGACCAACGCTTCAGCCGCAGCGCGGCGGTGGAGCGCGAGGACATCCCGCGGGCCACACCCGAACCCGCGCGCCGCAATTCGCTGCTCAGCATGGACCCGCCGGAGCACAGCAGGCTGCGCAAACTGGTGGCCAAAGCGTTCACCGGACGCCGCGTCGAGCTGTTGCGCCCGCGCGCGCAGGAGATCGTGGACGAGCGCCTGGCCGCGATCGAACGGCTCGGCCCGCCCGCCGATCTGGTCGAACAGCTCGCCCTGCCGCTGCCGGTCACGGTGATCTGCGAAATGCTCGGTGTCCCACCGCGCGACCAGCATCGGTTCCGCGACTTCTCCGACACCGTGCTGTCCACCACCGCGTACACGCGCGAGCAGATCGCCGCGGCGCGGGTGAATCTGGAGGCCTACCTCGCGGAGTTGGTCGCGCAACGCCGGGCCGAGCCGACCGACGACCTGCTCGGCGCGCTGGTCGCCGCCCGGGACGACGAGGACCGGCTGACCGAGGACGAATTGGTCAATCTCGGTATCGGACTGTTGATCGCGGGCCACGAGACGACGGCCAACCAGCTGGCGAACTTCACCTATGTGCTGCTCACCAACCCCGGTCAGTGGGAAATGCTCTGCGCCCGGCCGGATTCGGTACCCGCGGCGATCGAGGAACTGCTGCGCTACGTCCAATTGGGTTCCGGCGGTTCGTCTCCCAGGATCGCCACCGAGGACATCGAACTCTGTGGCGTCACCGTGCGCGCGGGGGAGGCCGTCTTCGTGAACACCCAGGCCGCCAATCGCGACGAGGCCGTGTTCGCCGACCCGGAGACCCTCGATCTGGCCCGGCAGCACAACCCGCACTTGGCTTTCGGGCACGGCGTGCACCACTGCCTCGGCGCGCAACTGGCCCGGGTCGAGCTCCAGGTGGCGCTAGGCTCGTTGCTGCGGCGGTTCCCGACCTTGCGCCTCGCGGTGCCGATCGAGGACGTGCCGTGGAAAACCGGCCTCCTGGTGCGGGGGCCGAAGTCGCTACCGGTGAGCTGGTGAGACTCATGACCGAGCAGAAATGGCAGATCACAGTCGACCGAGAGCAATGCCTCGGTTCCGGGATGTGCGTCGGAATGGCGCCCGAACACTTCACCCTGGTCGACGGACGCTCCAGCCCGATCGCCGACACCGTCGCTCCGGACGAATTCGTCGTCGACGCCGCCGAATCGTGCCCGATCGAGGCGATCCGGGTGCTGGCCGCCGACACGGGCGAGGTCATCGCACCCGGTCCCTGACCGCGATTACCTGCGGCGATAGGGTGAATCTCACGTTGCGCCGACGGTCGGTCCCGTCTTACTGTCGATCCGCGTGCCGAGTTGGATGACCAGGAGAAGTCCGACCTGAGGCGGTGACCCGATGGCCGACGGGCGATCGATGTTTCGAACGTGGTGGCAGGACCCGGTCGACTATCGCCGACTGGTCGAGACCTTCGGGTCCCATTCGGCGCTGGGCCGATTCAAATTCATGCTCGGCGCCGGTGGGATCGTCATGCTGACCATCGCGGTGCTCGCTTCGATCGCGCAGGGGGACGTGGCCGGTCCGGTCGGCGAGGTGCAGGGCATCGTGGAAGCCCTCGTCGCGGGCGCCTGGACGGTGCGCTGGTGGTTCCTGCCGTGGCCGCGGGAGAAGGAGTCGCTGCTCTGGATCGTCTTCTTCGATCTCGACACCGCCGCCAACGACGTGCTGGTGCACGACCGGGTCGTCGGCGTGCTCGGGGTGGTGCTGCTGGCCGCGATCGGCGCGTACGTGACCGTCTTCCACGGTCCGCGGGTGCTCGCGCTGCATATCGGCTGGACGCTGCTGACGAGCGTGGTGCTCGCGACGTTGATGGTCCAGGGCGCGCTGGCGGACAACGGGCCGACCACGCGCACGGCCGATCTCGCCCTCGGTCTCGCCGTGGTGCTGGTGATGATGGTCGTGGTCGGCGTGATGCTGCCGTTCATCCAGTTCAGTCACTGGCTGCTGCGCAAGGACGCGCTCTCGGATCCGCTGACCGGGCTGCTGAACCGGCGCGGGCTCGACAACCGGCTGCCGTCGTATCTCGGCCACGGCCGCCGCGGCGCCGCCTACGTCGCCACGCTGGACCTGGACCGTTTCAAGGTCGTCAACGACACCTTCGGGCATCCGTTCGGTGACGAGGTCCTGGCGCGCACCGGCGAACGCTTACGCGCGGCCGCCGACGCCGACGCGCTGATCGCGCGCACCGGCGGCGAGGAGTTCGTGGTCGTCGGCTATCTCCGCGAGGACCCGGCGACGGTCGGCGAGCGGTTGCGGGACGCGCTCGCGACCATGCCGGGCCTGCCGGTGCGGATCACGGCCTCCGTCGGCGTCGCGGTGCTCGATCCGTGTCATCCCAAGGCCGTCTACACCCCGGCGCTCTACCGCGAACTGCTGCGCGGCTCCGACTCGGCGATGTACCGGGCCAAGCGGCTCGGCGGCAACGCCGTGGTACTCGCCGAGCAGAACGAACCGAACTCGGCCCGGCCATGGCGCGTCCCGGACCGGCGCGCCATGGCGGACCTGCGGTGGCATCCGGAGATGCTGTACCGGGGTTGAGGCTCAGTTGCCTTGGGCGGCAGCGGAAACCGGCTGCCACTGCTGCCAGAGCGCGAGCCGGGACTCGTATTCCGCGGTCGCGATGGACAGCGGGATCTCGCCGAGGAACATGCGCAGCGGCGGCTGGTCCGCGTCGACGACCGCCAGGATCGCGGCGCCGGTCGCTTCGGGATCACCGGAGCGCTGCACGGCCCGCTGTGCCGCCCGGCGCTCCCGCGCCGCGTCGTAGGCCGGGTTGGGGGTGGCGTGCTTGGACGACGGACCGGCCCAGTCGGTACCGAACCCGCCGGGTTCGATCAGCGTCACGTGGATGCCGAACTCCGCGACCTCCTGGGCCAGCGACTGCGAGAACGCCTCCAGCGCCCACTTGGACGCGTGGTACGCGCCGAGGTTGATGAACGCCGCGATGCCGCCGATGCTGGAGACCTGCAGAATGTGGCCGCCGCCCTGGGCGCGCAGGATCGGCAGCGCCGCCTGGGTGACCCACAGCGCGCCGAACACGTTGGTCTCGAACTGGGCGCGGAACTCGTCCTCGGTCAGCTCCTCGATCATGCCGAACTGCCCGTAGCCCGCGTTGTTGACGACCACGTCGAGCCGGCCGAAGTGCTGTGCGGCCTGCTGTACCGCGGCGAAGTCGCCCGCCCGATCGGTGACGTCCAGCCGGATCGGCAGGAACGTCTCGGGGTAGCGGGCGGTGAGATCGTCGAGCGTGCTCAGGTCGCGGGCGGTGCCTGCCACGCGGTCACCGCGGCCCAGTGCGGCAAGCGCCCATTCTCGGCCGAAACCACGGGAGACGCCGGTGATGAACCAAATTTTGCTCATGAATGCACGGTAGCCAGCTGGAGTGCACTCCAAGCAAGGATGGAATGCGTCACGGCGCCGGAGACTCGGCGGCGGCCGGTCAGTCGCCGTCGGCGGGTGGTGCCCGGCCCGCGCGCGTTATGCTCGCCGTCGATCAGCGTGCGTTCGACGGGAAGGATCGTAGTGTTAGGGGTGGGTGACACATTCGCCGACTACCTCGTCGACGGTGTGCTCGGACAGGGTGGGATGGGCACCGTGTACCGGGCCCGGCATCCGCGGCTGCCCCGGCTGGTCGCGCTGAAACTGCTGCATCGGGCGATCTCGGAGGATCCGGAACTGCGCCGCCGGTTCGAGCAGGAAGCCAATGTCGTTGCCCGCCTGGAACATCCGGGCATCGTCGGTATCTATGATCGCGGTACGCAGGACGGGCACCTGTGGATCTCCATGCAGTACGTCGCCGGTACCGATGCGGCGCGGATGAATCCGCGCGCCACCGCGCCAGCGCAGGTCGTGCGGCTCGTCGCCGAGACCGCCGACGCGCTCGACTACGCGCACAGCCGCGGCGTGCTGCACCGCGACATCAAACCCGCGAATATCCTGCTGGCCGAACCGGACTCCGGGCGCGGGCCGCGGGCGATCCTCACCGATTTCGGCATCGCCCGCCAGCTCGACTCCGACACCAAGCTGACCGCCACCGGCACGTTCACCGCCACCCTCGCCTACGCCTCACCCGAGCAGCTCTCCGGCGAGACGATCGATCATCGCGCCGACCAATATTCGCTCGCCTGCACGCTTTTCACACTGCTGGCCGGACAGGCGCCGTTCCCCGCGACCAACCCTGGCCAGATCATCGCGGGCCACCTCGCCAAACCGGTGCCGCGACTCAGCGACAGCCGCCGCGACCTACCCCGGGCGCTGGACGAGGTGATCGGCCGCGCCATGGCCAAGCAGCGGCACGAAAGATTCGCCACCTGTAGCGAATTCGCGCAGGCGGCGGCCGCCGCGCTGCATCGGCCCGTGGCACCCGCCGCTCGGCTGTCGCCGACGATGCACAACGCACGGCCCGAGTCCGCGCGATCCGAACCCGTGCGGGCAGAACCGCAGCGACCGCACCCGCAACGTTCGGAACTCCAGCGTTCGGAACCTCAGCGATCTGAATCCCAGCGCGCCGAGCCGCAGCGTCCCGAGACCCGCCGGGCGACGGTCGTGGACGGCGATCCGCAGCGTCGGGTCGTCCCGACGATGGTCGCCCACTCGCCGAGTGCGGCCGGGCCCGGTGGTGCTTCGGTCTACCCCTGGAACATGTCGCCGGTGGGCGATCCGCCGCCGCCCTCGGGCGCGACCGCGCGGACCGCCGCCGTGCTCGCCGGGTTGTACGGCTTGATCTCGTTGCTTCCTACGTTCGCCGCCGCGACCGAACTGCGGTCGGGCAGGCAGCGGGGGCCCGGCTTCGACTTCACCTTCGAATACCTCGCGCTCGGTTTCGTCGGCGCGTTGCTGTCGGTCGTACTGATCTTCGGTGCCGTGGCTTTGCTGGCGCGCAAGCGGATCGGCCGCACGGTGGTGGTCGGTGGGTGCGGCCTCGCCGTGCTGGCCGCGTTGCTCGGCTTGGCGGTCAGTGTGGCGAACCACTACCCGATCGGCCGGACGTTCTGTGGCGGCGGGCTGGTCCTGTTCCTGATTCCGCTGTGGTGCGCGCTCGCTCCCGCGACCGGTCGATGGCTCGCCTATCGACGTCCCGCTCGCCGCTGACAGCTGCCCGGCTCGCTAGGGTAGCGGTGTGTTTGCCTGGGAGACTTCACGCGGCGGCCGCCTGCCACTTGCCTGTCGGCCACCTTGCGCTCGCACGCTTCGATGATGTCGAGAATGAAGATCAGCCGCGGTCTCCTCATCGCTGTCGCGGCACTGGCCGTGACCATCGGCAGCACCGCGACGGGACCGGTTCCGGTAGCGGCGGCGGCCTCGAACGCGGAGCCGAGTTTCGAGGTGAAGCTCAATCTGGTCGCCGGGGCGCTGGACGCCTCCGGCGCGCCGAACGCGGACGTGCGCACCACCTTCGGGCTCGGCGGCAGCGCCAAGGCGCTCGCCTATGAATACTTCGACACCGCGCCGCTGGACCTGAACGACGCGGGCTGGAGCGTGCGGTTGCGGCACAAGGACGGCAGCTCGTTCGACCTCAACTACAAGAAGCGTTTCCCGGTCGCCGACGGTGATCTCGACGCCGCGCTGACCAAGGCCAACCAGCAGGGTTTCGACTCCTCCGACACCAACTACGACGCGCAGGTCGACTGGACCTACGACAAGATGACGTTGAGTTTCGCGAACAAGAAGTCCGCGTCGGCGAAGGGCTATCAGGGCACCGCGTTGCCCGCCGCGGCCGAGGCGCGCAAGATCCTGGTCGATCAGATTCCCGGGAAGTTGCAGAACTGGTCCGGCTCGAACTGGGGTAAGAACAAGCTCGCGGACTCCCGGCCGCACGGTCCGGTCCAGGCGAAGAGCTGGTCCGGCAGCTGGCAGGGGGCCGACCTCGACGTGGAGGTGGTGCCGGTGCGCAACGCCGCGGGTGACGGCACCGAGACGATCATCGAACTGTCCTTCAAGACAGACACTTCGGCGCGGGCGAGCGCGTTGCGCGACCAGGCGATCAGTACGTTGCGGTCCAAAGGCTGGCTGGCCCCGACCGACGTGCTGAAGACCGACCTGATCCTGCACCGGTACTGAGCCGCGCAGCGGCATGCCATGCTGGCGGCATGGAGTCGCCCGAGGCCGAGATACTGCGCATCCTCGACCGCGTGCTCGCCGTCGTGCGTGCGGCGCCGCAGGACCTGAGCTGGCAGGCGCGCTACTCGGACGAACAAGAACTCATCGATGACCTGAGCGACTACGCCGGGCGGCTCCGGCTGCACGACCTGAGCCGCCTGGACGAGCTCCGATTCGAGTTCGCGCCCACCGGTTCGCTCTGCGAGATCGCCGCGAGCAGCGGCTGGCTCGACCTCTACACGGTGCTCGGCAATCGCTTCGACGAGCTTTACGCGCAGCTGCGCAAGCCGGCGGACGGCGCGTGAGTTCTTACCTGATTTTGCCGCCGCCCTGCCGGAGGTTTGCGCGGCGGCGGTGAATATCGAACGCAGCACCGGCGATCCGCGCCGGGCCGATCGATGCGGAGTTCACCATGCGCAGTGCCGTTGCCCTCGTGCTCGCCTTGACCGCGACCCTCGCGGTGTCGGCCTGTTCGTCCGGTGGCTCGGACCAGCAGGCCGGCGCGCCTGCCACCCCCTCGGTCACCGCCACGCAGCCCGGCCGGTTGCCCACGCCCACCGGACAATTCGCGATCGGACGGGACGTGCTGCATCTGGTCGATCCCGCCCGGGACGACCCGTGGACACCCGGCACCCCACGCGAACTCATGGTCAGCATGTACTACCCGGCACGGGCCGGTGCGGGCGCGTTCGAGCCGTACGCGAGCGCCGCCGAAATCCCGGCGCTGCTCACGGGTTCGGCGCTCGACCAAGAGATCCCTGCCGAAACCCTTTCTGCTGTACGCACACACAGTGTCGCGGGCGCGCGGCCCGTGGACGGTACGTACCCCCTCGTCGTGTTGTCGCCGGGCCTCACCGCGCCGCGCTACACGCTCACCGCGTTGGCGGAGGAACTCACCAGTCGTGGCTATGTCGTCGCGGCGGTAGACCACGCGGGCGAATCGTTCGGCACCGAGTTCCCGGACGGCCGCCTGTCGACTTGCGTTGTGTGCCAACGCATCGAGGCAGGCCTACCGCTGTCGGCGGTGGTCGAGACCAGGGTCCGCGACGTGACGTTCCTGCTGGATCGGCTCACCGGCGCGCAGCCGAGTTGGGCGCACGCACGGATGATCGACACCGACCGGATCGGGATGGCCGGTCACTCCCTCGGCGGTGCGGCCGCGGCCGCGGTCATGGCCGCCGATCCACGGGTACGAGCCGGGGCGAACATGGATGGGAGCTTCTTCGACGACACTTCCGCACCGGGTGTCGGCGATCGGCCGTTCCTGCTGTTCGGCACCGACGCCGAAACCCGCCCCGGCGGCCATGATTCGAGCTGGGACCGCGCCTGGCCCGCGCTGCGCGGCTGGAAGCGCTGGCTGACCGTCGTCGGCGCCGACCACAATTCCTTCCTCGACACCCCGGCGCTGCTCGGCGCGGACGCCGCGGCCACCCCCGCACTCCCGGGCCACCGTGCCGTCGAGATCACCCGCGCCTACGTCGCCGCCTTCTTCGATCAGCATCTCCGCGCGCTGCCGCAGCCGCTGCTCGACCGGGCAGCCCCCGCGTTCCCGGAGATCCGCTCGTACACCCCGTGACGGACTACAGCGCCTCAGCGGCGGCGATCAGCAGCTCACGGGACCGATCCGGCTGCTCGGCCTGCACCGCGAGCCGGTCCATCACCTCACGGTAGAGCTGCAGGTCTTCCCGGCGGTCCAGGTAGAGCGCGCTGGTCAGCTGTTCCAGATAGACGATGTCGGGCAGTTCGCGTTCGGTGAAGCGGAGCATGGTGAACGAGCTGCCCGCGGCCGGGTGACCGCCCGCCCGATAGGGCAGCACCTGGATGGTCACGTTGCGCTTGGCCGACATCGTCACCAGATGCCGGATCTGGTTGCGCAGCACGTCGCGGCCGCCGATCGGACGATGCAGCACGGCCTCGTCGAGCACCGCCCACAGCGCCGGTCCGTTCTCGATGTCCAGGATCTCCCGGCGCCTGCGGCGGAGTTCCACCCGCCGGGTCGCCTCGGCGTTGTGGTGGCTGACCGCGATCACCGCGTGCGTGTACTCGTCGGTTTGCAGCAGACCGGGAACGAGTTGACCTTCGAAGGTCCTGATCGTCTGCGCGGCGCCTTCGAGGCCGAGATAGGTCTCGAACCAGGACGGGAGCAGATCGTTGTAGCTGTGCCACCAGCCGGGCTGATTCGCCCCGCGCGCCAAGTCGACCAGCACCGCGCGCTGGTCCGGATCCGTGACGCCGTAGAGGGTCAGCAGATCGAGGATGTCGCGTTCCTTGAAACCGGTGCGGCCGAGTTCGAGGCGGCTGATCTTGGCGTGTGATCCGCGAATGTAGTCGCCCGCGGCTTCGCGCGTGATGCCGCACTCCTCGCGCAGTGCGCGCAACTGACCGCCGACCGCGATCCGCAGCGCCGTCGGTCCGCGGTCGGCGACCCGTGGGTCGACACCGCCGAACCGTCCCGGTTCCGTGATCATGAACTCCTACTCCGCTGCTCGAAAAAAGCCGACAGTATGATGCACGCGCCTGAACACCGCTACGCAAACCGTGGCTATTTTCGATCGTAGACCCCTAGGTTCCAGTTTTACCGTAACTTTCGCTGGACTTCCGCGGCGAATTCGGTTGTCCGGTGCGTCGCCCCGCGTGGCGCGCGATCGATCGGCTATCGGTGTGCACCGTAGCGGTGGGCGAGGCGGATATGCCCTGCGGCGTACGGACTGTGGCGGCAGGGTCATCCTGCGGGCAGAGGTGGTGCGACGCCGCGAGATCTAGGGTGGTCGGGTGGTCGACGAGCGGGTGGTGGGGTGGCTGCGCCGGCGCACGGCGCTGGTGGATGCCGGGACGGCCGGGCTCCTCGTCCTCGTCTGTGTGCTGTTCGGGTTGCTGATCGGTGCCGATACCGCCTACTTCACGCTGTCGGTGCTGGTGCTCGCCCCGTTGGCGGTGCGGCGGCGGTGGCCCGAAGCGGCGGCGCTCGCCGTGGCGGCCGTGGCGTTCGCGCAGTGGTGCGCGGTGCGCGACACCACGGGCGCGTTGCCCGCCGATATCGCCGTGCCGATCGCGGTGTACACCCTCGCCGCGCACAGCCGGCGACGGTGGAGCCGAACGGGTTTGGCAGGGGGACTGGCCGGGGCGGTGCTCGGCGGCTGGAGCTGGCCGCAGCTGCCGATGTCGGCCCTGGCGCACGTGCTCGTCGGCGGCTTTCTGGCGAGCACGGTGCTCGCGGCCTGGCTGGGCGGCGCGTGGCAGCGCGCCCGGCGCGGCGAATTCCGCGCGCTGGCCGAACACGCCGCCCTGCTCGAGCGCACCCGGGACGAGCGGGCCCGGCTCGCGGTGCTGTCCGAGCGCACCAGGATCGCGCGCGACATGCACGACATCCTCGCGCACTCGCTGGCGGTGATCGTCGCGCAAGCCGACGGTGGTCGCTACGCCGCGCGGGCCACCCCGCAGTCCGCGATCGACGCCTTGCAAGCCATCGGTGACCAGGGCAGGCGGGCACTGGCCGAGACCCGCCGTGCCATCGGCGTGCTGCGTGAGGACACCGACACCGAACCGGATCCGGCTCCGCGCGTGGGTGTTTCGGACATCAGCACACTGGTCGAGGAGGTCCGCGACGCGGGTGTGCCGGTGGACCTGGAGCTCGAGCTGCCGTGCGGCCTGACCGATTCGGGGGTCGGGCTGGTGGTCTACCGGATCGTCCAGGAGGGGTTGACCAACGTCGTCAAGCACGCCGGACCCGGTGCGCGCGCCGAGGTTTCGGTGCGGCAGGAACGGAATTGGTTGCGGGTCAGCGTCGGGGACGACGGGTCGGCCGGGCAGCGTTCCGGCAGTGCGGGCTACGGCTTGATCGGCATGCGCGAACGGGTCGAAGCCTACGGCGGCGAAATCGAACTCCGGCCGCGCACGGGGACGGCGGGGCATGTGCTGACGGCGCGAATCCCGGTGCGGGCCGGGCGCACCGGATGATCACGGTGTTGCTGGTCGAGGACCAGGCGCTGGTGCGGGCCGGGTTCCGGATGGTGGTGGACTCCCAACCGGATCTGTGCGTGATCGGTGAGGCGGGCGACGGGGAGAGCGGTGTCGCCGCGGCCGCGCGGCTCGGCCCCGACGTCGTGGTGATGGATGTGCGCATGCCGCGGCTGGACGGCATCGCGGCCACCCGGCGACTGCTGGCGAGCGCGCACCCGCCGAAGGTGCTGATGCTGACCACCTACGATCTCGACGACTACGCGGTGGCCGCCGTGCGCGCGGGCGCCAGCGGGTTCCTGCTCAAAGACGCTCCGCCGGAGCAGTTCCTGTCCGCCGTGCGGTCGGTGCACGCCGGCGACGCGGTGCTGGCCGCCTCGACGACCAGACGCCTGCTCGACCGGCTCGCGCCGCCGATCGATCCCGCGGCCCGCCGGCTGGTGGCGACGCTGACCGAGCGGGAGACCGCCGTACTGCGGGTGCTGGCGCGGGGGCTGTCCAACGCCGAGATCGCGACCGTGCTCGCGGTCGGCGAGGGAACCGTGAAAACTCATGTGCGCCATATCCTTACCAAGCTAGGAGTGCGCGACCGGGTGCAGGCGGTGATCGTCGCTCACGAAGCCGGGCTGCGGCAGCCCGGCTCGCGCTGACTCAGTCGCGTTCGCACACCGCGTCGGCCACGGGGAGCGTGCCGTTCAGCAGATAGTCGTCGACCGCGGCGTCCAGGCACGGTGCCGGATCGAACAGATACACGCCGTGGCGGAACGCGTTCGCCAGCGTGAGCGATCGGGCACCGGACAGGGCCCGGCGCATCGCCTGCTGTCCGGCCGCCGGTGCCACCGGATCACCGGCCGCGCCGATGAGCAGCGCCGGACGCGGGTTACCGATCTCGACGGCGGATTCGGCGGGTGCCGTCGGCCATACCGCGCACGGCGTGAGGTGCCGGGCCAGCGCCCCGAACATCGGTTCCGCGTCGCGATGCCGCTGAATATCGGTGAAGTAGGCCTCGGGGTCGCGGGCGGGGCGGTCGGCGCACTGGTTGGCCACCGTTGCGCTGAAACCGAATTCGGGTGTCGAGGAGGTCTCGGCGTACAGCGCGAGCTTCTGCGCGAGGCCCGGCCCGAGGTCGGTGGCGCGACCGCGGGCGGCGTCGCGCAAGGTGCCCACCTGCCTGCTGAACTCGGCGTAGTACTCGGCGGAATCGTCGACGGTCAGCAGCAGGCCCGGCACCATATCGGCGGTGATCGTCAGCCCGCCGAGTGCGATCGGCTGCGCGGCGATCGCGCGGACCAGCTCATCGACCGCCCGTAGCACAGCTTCTTCGGTTGTGCCCAAATCGAATTCGTCATCGTGCGCGGACACCCAGCGCGCCCAGTCCGCGAGGGCGGCCGCGGTGGCGGGGGCCGCGGACCTGGTCAGGTCCGGGCCCGGTGCGGCCGGGTCCAGCGCGCTGTCGAGCACCACCCGATCGACGTGCGCGCCGAACAGCTGCATGTACACCGCGCCCAGATAGGTTCCCCAGGACCAGCCGAGGTAGGAGATCTTCGGCTCGCCCAGCAGCGTGCGCAGCAGATCGGTGTCGCGGGCGACGGCCCGCGTCGACGCGTGCGGGAGCAGGGCACGCTGTGGTGCGCAGCGAGCGGCCAGGTCGCGGGCCGCCTGCACGGTGCGGTCGAAATCGGCCCGGTCGCGCGGCGCGGCCTGGGCGATCCCGAGGTAGGCGCCGGTGGGCCAGCCGCAGTCCAGCGGCGAGCCGGCACCGAAGAACCGGGGGTCCATGCCGACCAGGTCGTAGCGTTCGGCGAGTGCCGCCGTCGCCGGATGGCCGCCTTCGGGTCCGTCCACCAGGATCGCGACGCCGTCCCGGGACGGTCCGGGCCCGCCGGTCTGCACCAGCAGGGTGCCCAGGCGGTGCGCGGTATCGGTGGCGGTACGTCGCGCGACGGCGATGGACAGTGCTGGACCGCTCGGATCGGCGTAGTCCAACGGCGCCTGGAACTCTCCGCATACCGCGCCTACCGCCGCCAGGCGCCGGCCCACCTCATCGTCGGGTCCGGTACGGCAGTCGTGCCAGTGGATCACCTGTTCCCGCAACGTATTCGGCAATGCGCTCGCGGCCGGGCGGGGGTCGTCGGCCCCGCCACAAGCCGTCAGCATCGTCGAGGCGATCATCGCCGAAAACGCCAGTGCCGCCGTACCGGCACGGCCGTGTGCGCGCATCGAAACCTCACAGACAGTAGAGCTTCCATCGCACCTCGGCGACGCGACAGCCCGCCGGAGTGGCAGGCGCTCTGCTGAACGCTAGATATTCGTGCCCACGGTCGGCGTCTACCCGACGGCCGAATTCGGCCCGCCCGCTCTCACTCGTTCGGCATACATCTGGTGCCCATCGGGGTGGTTGTTCAATGCAAACCGCAGGTCGCCGGTGCCGTGTCGGGTGCCTGCTCGGCCACTGCTCGCAGCACCGGGCCGAGGACCGGACGCAACCGTGACCAGGGCACCTGCACGCACGGGTAACCGTAGACGTAGACGCCGGTGTCGATATGGATCTGCATGCCCGTGGGGGTGGGCACCCAGTTCGCGTAGTTGCGTTCCGTCGGTTGCAGCGCGTCGGTGACGGTCTTGCTGTCCGCCAGTTGCGGATACACCGCCCGGGTCGCTTCCGTGGTGGCCCTGGCCAATTCGGCGAGACCGGCGGACGGGTCGGTGAACAGGTCGCCGATCAGAACCGGCCGGGCGGTGCGGCTGTCTGTGGTGATGGTGCCCAGGATCTTGGTGGGATGCGCCGCGTCCTTGAAAACGATGAGGCCTGAAACCACTTCGCTGACCGTGCTGTCGGTGCTGAAGATCTCGCCGGTGGTCGAGACGGCGCGTTGGCGTTGGTCGTCACCGCCGTTCACCAGGTCGACCTGTTCCTTGACATAGGTACGCACCCCGCGGTTGAACACCTCGGTCACCCGCGCATCGCCGCCGGACAGCTCCAGCGAAGCCGCCTGATCGGTGGTTCCGACGCCGTTGGGCACCTCGACCCGCCGGACCGTGTACGTCGCTCCGCCGGAGGTGACCTCGGCCGGATCGGCATCACGGGTCGGCGGTGCGGTACCGGTGGTCGGCGGCGCGGACGCGCTCGTCGCCTGTTGCTGGGCCTGCGGCGAACTGCTCGAAGCGCCGTCGCTCGCGTCGCCGGTGCCACACGCGCCGAGCGCCACGATCAGCGTCGCCCCCAGCGCCACCCCGTACCTCGTCATCGACCCCACCACAGAACCTCCTCGCTGGGGTGTCGAGGCCCGACACCCGGCTGGCTCAGCACATTGTCCGGCACGAACCCGTCCACGGTCCCGAAACCTCCCGCCGCGCGTCGCAGGCTACGGCGATCCGGCGCGGACTATCCGGTCGAGGCGAAATCGTCGAGTCCGTTCAACCGTGTGTTGTGCGCGGCCCGGATCAGCCAGCGTCCGCCCCGCCGGACCAGCACCATGGTGACCAGGCCGCGCCGGTCCTCGCCCGCGGCCGCACCCGGCAGAACGTGATCGGGCCACGACCACTCGGTGTGCGCCAGCACCACGTCCGGGGCGATGAGCCGGATGTCGAGCACCGTCTGGGTGTAGTTCTTCTTCTGTGCCAGAACGGTTTCCGGTACGTCCTCGTGTCCGAGGACGTTGTCCGCGCGCGAGCGCCACCACACGCCGCGGTGTGTGATGAAGTCGCAGTCCTCGGTGAAAAGCCGTCCCCACTCTCGCATCTCGTGCCGAATCCAGAGTTCGGTGGCGTGGTCCAGGAGCTGTCTGGCCTCTTCGATATCGGTCATGCGCCCATTGTTCGATCTCAACTATGGTTGAGGTCAATCGGCGGTGCGAAACGCGCGGCGGTAGGCGCCGGGGGTCGTGCCGAGGGCGCGGAGGAAGCGTCGGCGGAGGTTGGTGGCGGAGGACAGGCCGACTCGGCGCGCGACGGAATCGACTGGGAGGTCGGTGGTTTCGAGCAGGGCGCGGGCCTGGGTGAGGCGCTGGGCGAGCAGCCACTGGCCTGGGCCGATGCCGAGCTGATCGGTGAATCGGCGAGCGAGCGTGCGAGGGGAGACGCCGGCCCGCGCGGCCAAATCCTCGACCGTGAGCGGTTCGCCGAGCCGCTCGGAGATCCAGTCCAGCAGCGGTGCCAGTGAACCGTCGATCTGGGTGGGATGCGGTGGCGCCGTGTATTGCAGCTGCCCGCCCTCCCGGTGCGGCGGCATGACCATGCTCCGGGCGAGCTGTGCCGCGTATCCCGCCCCTTGATCGGTGCGAACCAGGTGCAGGCAGAGGTCGATACCCGCGCCGGCGCCCGCACTGGTGGCCACATCACCGTGGTCGACATAGAGGACGTCCCGGTCGACCTCGATGGACGGGAAGCGGGCGGCCAATTCGTCCACGCGCGCCCAGTGTGTGGTCGCGCGCCGTCCGTCCAGCAGACCGGTGGCCGCCAGCGCGAACGCGCCACTGCAGATGCTGACCAGGCGCGCGCCGCGACTGTGCGCGTCGCGCAAGGCCTGGACGACCCTTGGTGACGGCGTCTCTTCGGTGGGCAGCCAGCCCGGGACGAGCACGGTGTCCGCGCGTTCGAGTTCGTCGAGTCCCGCGGTCACCACCATGTCGTATCCGGCGTAGGTGGCCACGGGGCCGGGCCGCTCGGCGCACACGTCGAAGGTGTACCGCGTGGCGAGGCCGCCGCGTTCGAGCCCGAAGACCTCTGCCGCGCAACTGAGTTCGAAGGTCGACTGCGGGGCGTGCACGAGGGCGACGACGCGGTGCATGGCAGAAAAGTACCCCAGCGTGTCATTGCTGACACTCGGCGGGACCGGCGCGGTGCGCGAGGCTGGCGATATGACGACAGAGCAGAACATTTCCGGCTACGAATGGTCCAGCGTGCAGCAGGCTCCGGTGCGCGAACTCTTCCCCGGCATTCGGGTCCGTCCGCTGTGGCGTGGTGCGCAGGGTGCGAGCGCGAACGTCCTCGAGATGGACCCCGGCAGCTGCTGGGAGGGCATCGACGTGCACGACCCCGGGCACGAGGAGGTCTACGTGGTCGCCGGGGTCTTCAACGACGGGGATCGGGACTATCCCGCGGGCTCGTTCATCCACGCGCCCGCGGGTTCCTCGCACATCCCGCAGACGACGACCGGGTGCACCCTGTTCGTCTTCTATCCGGAGGGTTAGAAACCCGCTACCTGGCGGCTCGCGTGATCGTTAGGGTGACGAGGTGATGTCTACAGCGCAGGCGCTCGCTCTGGGTGGCGTGGTATTGGTGGCGGCGATGTCGCCGGGTCCGGATTTCGTGATCGTCACCCGGAGTTCGGTGCTGTCGGGACGCCGGGCCGGGATGGCCTGTGCGGCCGGGATCGCCGCGGGCGTCTTCGGCTGGTCGGTGGTGAGCGCGCTCGGTGTGGCCGGGCTGCTCGCCGCGTCGGCGGTGGCGTTCACCGTGGTCAAGCTCATCGGGGCGGCGTATCTGATGGTGCTCGGCGTGCGCGCCCTGCTGGCCGCCCGGCGCGGCGGCTACGACGTGACCGCCGAGGCGCTGGCGAACCGGCCGGGTACGGCTGCGGCGTTCCGGCAGGGGCTGCTGACCAACCTGCTCAATCCGAAGGTCGCGGTGTTCTTCATCGCGCTGCTGCCCCAGTTCTTGCCCGCCGAACCGACTGCCGCCGACAGCATTTCGCTCGGCGTCATCGCCGCACTGGTATCGCTGACCTGGTTCACCGTGCTGGCGAACGTGGTCGACGCGCTGCGCGGGGTATTGGCGCGGCAGAGTGTGCGCCGCGCCATCGACACCGTGATGGGCACCCTGCTGGTCGCCTTCGGCCTCCGAATCGCGTTGCAGAGCAGCTGATTCGCTCCGCTCAGTAGGCGCGACCGAAGATCACGCGCTTGCCGTACGTCGCGGGGGCGGCGCAGCGTACGCAGTTTCCGGACGCCGAGTCCGCGTGCAAGGGAATGCATCTCGGCGTGGCGGCGGTGCGGGCCTTGATGTCCTCCTCGCAGGCGGTGCTGCCGCAGTGCAGCGCCAGCGCCCAGCCGGTCGCGACCGCGTCGGCGAAATCCGCCCAGGTGTCGACGGTGCGGGTGTGGCTTTCCCGGAACTCGGTGGCCCTGGCGAGCAGGAACGCTTGGAACTCGTCCAGGATTCGCGGCATGGTCTCGGGCAGCGAGTCCAGCGGAACCGCCTGCTTGCCCGCGTCGCCGAGGCGTTTCACCATCATGGCGGTGCCCGCCTCGAGGTCGCGCGGCCCGAGTTCGAGCCGGATCGGCACGCCGCGCAGTTCCCACTCGTTGTACTTGAACCCCGGGGTGAGCTGCGCTCGCGCGTCGACGTGGGTGCGCACGCCCGCCGCCCGCAGCCGGCCCGCCAGGTCCTCGGCGGCCGCCTCGACGGCGGTGTTGCCGCCGCGCGTGATCGGGACGATCACCACCTGGTGCGGCGCGAGCCGCGGCGGGAAGACCAGCCCCTTGTCGTCGCCGTGCGTCATCACGACGGCGCCGAGCATGCGTGTGGTCATGCCCCAGGAGGTGGTGTGGCACAACTCCTCCCGGCCCGCTTCGCCGGTGTAGCGGATGTCGAAGGCCGTCGCGAAGTTGGTGCCCATGTAATGCGAAGTGCCGCACTGGAGTGCACGGCCGTCGCGCATCATGCCCTCGATGGTGTACGTGGTGACCGCGCCCGCGAAACGTTCGCCGGGGGTCTTCTCACCCGGAATCACCGGTATCGCGGCCAGATCCCGGGCCACCTCGTCGTAGATGTCGAGGGCGAGCATGGTTTCGCGCCGGGCGTCCTCGGCGCCGGCGTGCGCGGTGTGCCCCTCCTGCCACAGGAATTCGGTGGTGCGCAGGAACATTCGCGGCCGCAGCTCCCAGCGCACCACATTGGCCCACTGATTGAGCAGCAGCGGCAGATCGCGGTGCGAGCTGATCCACTTCGACATCATCTCGCCGATGATGGTTTCCGACGTCGGCCGTACCACCAGCGGTTCTTCGAGTTCTTTACCGCCGGCGTGGGTGACCACGGCCAGCTCCGGCGAAAATCCCTCGACGTGTTCGGCTTCGCGGCTGAGGTAGCTTTCCGGGATCAGGAGCGGGAAGTAGGCGTTCTCGTGTCCGGTGGCTTTGATGCGGCGGTCGAGTTCGGCCTGCAGGTGCTCCCATACCCGGTACCCATACGGTCGGATGACCATGGTGCCTTTGGCTGGACCCCGATCGACGAGGCCGGCCTTGAAAACGACCTCGTTGTACCAGGAAGCGAAATCCTCACTCTGGGCGGTTACCCCGCGCTCGTCCCGTGCCATGCCCCAGAGATTAGTGGGCGCGCGCAGTCGCCTCGAGGGTGGCCGGTTCCACCGGTAGATACGGAGCGATGTTTCGTATCGCGCGGCGCACGTATTCCTCCTTCTCGCCGACAGGCGCTACGTAATGCAAGGCGCTTTCGGCCGCGTCGATGCCGTCCAGCCGGGCGATCAGCCAGGCCGCGAGATAGTGCGCGGCGAGGCAGCCGCCCGCCGTCGCGATATCGCCTTTCGCGAACAGCGGTTGTTCGAGCACGTCCACCCCGGCCGCCTGCACCCACGGTCTGGTGGTCAGGTCGGTGCAGGCGGGAATATCGTCGAGCAGCCCGAGTTTCGCCAGAATCAATGTCCCCGAACACTGTCCGGCCAGCAACTGCCGGGTCGGATCGAGCCGCAGCCGTGCCATGAGCGCCCCGTCCTCGACGACCTCGCGGGTGCGGGACCCGCTGCCGACGATCACCGCGTCCGCCGCAGCCGCCTCTTCGAGCGTGGCCATGGATTCGATCACCACGCCGTTCATCGAACGGACCCGGTCAGTAGGGCAGGCGATCGATATGCGTCGACCGGGCTTCTTGATTCGGTTCAGTACGCCGAGCGCGATGAGCGAATCGAGTTCGTTGTAGCCCTCGAAAGTGAGAATGGCGATGTGCATCTGGGCACCGTATGTCGCCGGTTGCAGGACAATCAAAGAATTGTCCTGCATACAATTCGAGCGTGGCGGTCTCGCGATACAAGGCTCTGGTGGACCGATTGGCGGCCGATATCCGCGCGGGCCGGATATCGCCGGGTACCCGGTTGCCGACGCACCGGGAACTCGCGGCCCGGGAAAGGCTGGCCTTGGTGACGGCGACGAAGGTTTATGCCGAGCTGGAAGCGATGGGCTTGGTGAGCGGTGAGCGAGGGCGCGGCACGTTCGTCCGCGAACTCGCGCTGCCGCCCGGCCACGGCATCGATCAGCGCGCCGTCGCAACCGACGTGGTGGACCTCAACTTCAATTATCCGGCTCTGCCCGGCCAAGCGGATCTGCTGCGAAACGCGTTGCGGCAGTTGGCGTCATCCGGCGATATCGAAGCATTGCTGCGATACCAGCCGCATGCCGGGCGGCCGCACGAGCGGGCGGCGGTGGCGCGGCACCTGAAGCGGCGCGGTGTGCCGGTGACCGCCGAGCAGGTGCTGATCGTCAATGGCGCACAGCAGGGTTTGGCGGTCACCGCCATGGCGCTGCTGCGCCCCGGCGACGTGGTCGCGGTCGACGCCCTGACCTATCCGGGCTTCAAAGTCCTTGCCCGGACGCTCCATCTGGAATCGGTGCCGATCCCGGCGACCGAAGACGGCACCGATCTGGACGCGCTGGCGCGGCTGTGCGCGGCACGACGGGTGCGCGCTGTCTATACGATGCCGACGGTGCACAACCCGCTGGGCTGGGTGCTGTCGCTGGAGCAGCGCGAGCGGCTCGCCGAAATCGCCCGTCGGCACGGTCTTCTCGTCATCGAGGACGCGGCCTACGCGTTCTCCGCGGTGCGGCCGCCGCCTCCGGTGGCGGCGCTCGCGCCCGACCGCACCGTGTACGTTTCCGGGCTCTCCAAGAGCGTCGCGACGGGGCTGCGCGTCGGGTTCGTCGTAGCCCCGCCCGCGTCCGTGTCCGCGCTCGAACGCACCATCCGCGCGACCACCTGGAACGCGCCCGCGGTCATGACGGCGATCGCGTGCCGCTGGCTCGATGACGGCACCGTCACCCGGCTCGAGACGCGCAAGCGCGCCGACGCGCGAGCCCGGCAGGCGATCGCGCGCGACGTGCTCGCGGGGCTGCCGCTGCTCGGCCACCCGTCCGCCTATTTCCTGTGGCTGCCGCTGCCCGAGCAGGTCCGAGCCGATCGGATCGTGACAGCCCTTGCCCGCAAACGTATCTCGGTGTCGGCCGCCGAGCCGTTCGCCACCACGCGGCACGTCCCGCACGCCTTGCGCCTCGCCCTCGGCTCGACCGACCCGGCGACCCTGCGCGCCGCGCTCACTACCGTGAGACAGGTCGTCGACGACCACACGTTTCTGTGAAAGTGTTGCTGAGCAGGTTGTTTCAGCAGGCGGGCGCAGGACTGTGGACAGATACTGTGACGATCGCCGAACGCGGCGGCGGGGGCCTGCACAGCCTGGGGCAGTGCGGGTTTCGAGTCCCGGTCGCGGCTGCGGTGGTGCGGCGTCGGACCGCACCGCCGGGAAGGTAAGGCGCGCAGGTGATTATCCCGCGTCGTCGCGGAGGGCGGCGCGGATCGTGTCGCGCAACCAGCGCTGGGCCGGGTCGGCGTCGAGGCGGGCATGCCACAGCAGGCGCACCTCGACGTCCGGGAGGTCGGCGGGGATCGGGAACCAGCGCAGGCCGAGGGCGGAACCGTGCTCCTCGGCGAGGCGCTGGGGGACCAGGCCGACGTAGTGACTCGTCGAGACCAGCAACGCGGCCACCGCGGAGGTCGGCACGACGGCGGCCACATGGCGTTGCAGGCCGGCCGCGGCGAGCGCGTCGTCGAGCGGGCCGCGCTGACGGCCTCGGCGCGACGCGGAAACGTGCGGATAGTCGCAGAGCTGTGGCAAAGTCGGCGCGCCGTCCCGGCCGAGCGGGCTGTCGGCGCGGACGATGCCGACCACCCGTTCGCGATACAGCACGGCGGACCGGATATCGGGCGCCGCGACCTCGCTCGCGCCGATGTCCAGATCGACCGAGCCGTCGCGCAGCGCCTCGGCGCTCTCGCTACCCTCCGCGACGAAACGCAGCACCACGCCGGGCGCCACCGCCGAGGTGGCCTCGACGGCTGCCGTCGCCAGCGTCGCGGCCACGCCGTCGTTGATCCGAATCGTGAAGGTGCGCTCCAGTTCCGCGATCGTGATCTCGCGGTCGGCGCTGATCAACGCGGCCGCCTCGTCGAGCAGCGAACGCACCCGCGGCGCGGTGCGCAGCGCGAACGGGGTCGGCGCCAGTCCGCGCCCGGCCCGCACCAGGATGGGGTCCTGCATTGCCCGGCGCAGCCGGCCCAGCGCCCGGCTGGTCGCCGGAATGGACAGGTGCAGGCGTTCGGCGGCGGCGGTGACGCTGCCGTCCTGCAGCAGCGCGTCGAACACGCGCAGGAGATTGAGGTCGAGCTGCTGAGGCATAGTTGCATCGTAGGCAAGTAGTTGTTGCCGAGGTTGCGTGGCACGCATACTGCCTGCGTATCTAGCGTTCTGGCTATGTCATCGAATGTTGTGCTCCGTGATCGTGCCCCGGCTGCCCGCGCGCAACCCAACGCGCGGCGCGGCTTGCTCGCCGTCATGTGCGCCTGTGTGGCGCTCGTCGTCGGGATGATCGCCGCGACCAATCTCGCCGTCCCGATGCTCGCCGCGGGCGAGCTGCACCCGTCCGCCTCGGCGCTCATCTGGATCGTCGACATGTACGTGATCTTCTTCGCCTGCTTGGTCATTCCCGGCGGGGCCGCCGGAGATCGGTTCGGGCGCAAGGGCGTACTGCTCGCCGGCCTCGGGTTGTTCGCGGCGGGCGCGCTGCTCTCGGCCGTCGCGCCCAGTGTGGTGATCCTGCTCGTCGGGCGGGCGATCACCGGCGTCGGCGCCGCCGCCGTGCTGCCCAACACCCTCGCCATCCTGTTACACGCCGTCCCCGCCGACCGCAAACCCGCGACGATCGCGACCTGGGCGTCGATGTCGGGACTGGGCGGTGTCATCGGCAATGTCGGTGGCGGAGCGATCCTTTCGGGCGGATCGTGGCGCTGGCTGTTCCTCGCGGCCGTGCCCGTCACCCTGCTGCTGCTCGGGCTCGCGGCCAAGGTGGCGCCCGTTTCGCCGCGGCACGACCGCCGGATCGACCCGCTCGGCACGCTTTTGCTGGTCGGCGCGTCGGTCGCGCTGTTGCTCGGCATCGTCGAAGGGCCCGAGGCGGGCTGGGGGAGTGGCCGTGTCATCGCGGGGTTCGTCTGCGCGGCAGTTCTTTTCGCGGTGTGGACGGTGGTAGAGCTGAAAGTCGAACACCCCCTGCTCGATCCGCGGTTGTTCCGCCTGCCGCGCCTGCGCAGCGCCTGCCTCGGCATGACCACCGTCTTCTTCGGCATGTTCGCGCTGTTCTACGTCAACGCCTCGTTCCTGCAGTACGGCAAGGGATTCAGCGTGCTGCTCACCGGACTGGGAATCCTGCCGCTCACCATCCCGATGCTCTTCGGGGCGCGCTACGCCGGCCGGGTCGTGTCGCGCATCGGCCTCGACGCCACCGTCGCGCTCGCGTTCGTGCTCGTCGGCGGCGGTCTGCTCGGATTGTCCACCAGCGGCGCGCAGACGCCGTACTTCGGCTACGCCGCGTGGCTGGTGGTGATGGGCGTCGGATTGACGCTTGCCCTGCCCACGCTGTCCGGCGCGATCTCGGGTTCGCTACCGCACGCCCAGGCGGGAGTGGGCGCCGGATTGCAGGCCACCACCCGCGAATTCGGCAGTGCGCTCGGCGTCGCCGTGATCGGCACCGTGCTCACCGCCCGATTCGCCGCCGCGCTCCCGCCGGACATCCGCGCCGGGCACAACCCGCACACCGTAGCCCAGGCGCTGTCCGTCACCCCACCTGAGCGATCCGGCGACGTCGTAGCGGCCTTCGTCTCGAGCGCCGACCTCGGCTTACGAACAATCGGCGTGTCCGTCCTCGTCCTCGGCGCGCTCGTCGTCCTGGAGTCGCTGCTGTCCCGACGCGCGCACCCGCGGTCCGACGCGCGGTGAGCACTCCGCCCGGTGGATCGTTCGGCGGGTGTCACGGGAGTTGTCGGGGTTCGGGTGAGGCGAGGACCAGGACGGCGTATTCGTCTGGGCCGTTCCAGTCCGATCCGGTGCGGCGGAAGCCGTGGTTTTCCAGGAGGCGGATCGAGGCGGTGTTGGCGGTGTGCGGGTCGGCCCAGACGGGGCGGGTGGTTTCGCGGGTGAGGAACAAGGTGAGGGCCTGGGTGGCGACGCCGCGGCCCCAGTATTTCCGGGCCAGCCAGTAGCCGAGGAAGCGACGGTCTTCGCGCCACCAGGACACGATGTTGCCTGCGGTTTCGCCGTCGACGGTGACGGTGCGGACGAAAACGGTGGGGTCGCCGAGCACGGTGGTCGCCCAGTGCGTCATGAACGCGGCACGGTCGCGCGGGGTGAAGTGCGAGCGGAGCAGAGCCTCGGGGTCCTGCTCGTATTCGAAGAACAAGTCGAGATCTGCCGGGGTGACCTCGCGCAGCCGAATCGTTTCGCCCATGAACGCCGAGTGTGCCAGTGGGCACCGACAATTCGGGCATGGTGGGCGGCGGGGTTGTCGCACACTGTTTATCCGGTGTTCAGTTCTGGATGGAAATTGTCGCGGAGACTCTGAGCGGTAGGGATCGTGCACGGTCGGGGCCATCGGACGCTGGTCGAAAGGATTCTTCTCGATGCGAGGTAGAACAGCTCTAGCGGGCGTGTGTGCGCTCGGTGCCATCCTGTTCGCCGTGGCGCCGCCCGCGAATGCGTGGGGCGTGCAGGGGCACAACACGGTCGGCGCGATCGCCGACCTCCGGCTCGACCCGGCCGCCCGGGATCAGGTCTCGCGGCTGCTGGCCGGCGAGGCGAATCCGACGCTGGCGGGAGTGGCGAACTGGGCCGACGAGGTGCGCCGGGACGATCCGGACCTCGGGAAGCGTTCCGCGCCGTGGCATTACGTGAACATCGGGGAGAACGGCTGCGTCTACGACGCGGCGGTGAACGGGAACAACGGCGACAACGTGGTCGACGCGTTGCGCGCGCAGACGAAGATCCTGGCCGACCGCTCGCGCGCGGACGCCGAGCGCGCGCAGGCGCTGAAGTTCGTCGTGCATTTCGTCGGCGACATCCACCAGCCGCTGCACGCCGGGTACGCCCGCGACCGCGGCGGCAACGAGTTCCGGGTCACCTACCTCGGCAAGGCCACCAACCTGCATTCGGTGTGGGACGGCCGGTTGCTCGACACCCGGCACGCGAGCGACGCCGAGGAACTGCGGCGGCTGCTCGCGCTGCCCGCGCCCGCCTTGCCGCCCGCGCAGCCGGACAGCGATCCGGTGCAGTGGGCCGAGGACAGCTGCCGGGTGGTGGACACGCCCGGTTTCTATCCGGCCTCGTCCACCATCGGTGACGAGTACACCCAGCAGTTCCTGCCGGTGGCCGAGAACCGGTTGCGGCTCGCGGGGGAGCGGCTCGGGCAGTTGCTGAACACGGTGCTCGGCGCACCGAACCTGCTCGGTTCGGGGTCTTCGCAGTCCTGAGTTCCGGACCGCTCGGGCCGTGAGTCCGGCTGCGCCCGAGCTGTATTCGGCCCACACCGTCGCGCTGGTGTGGGCCGACGGCACTCAGCCGACGCGGTGCGCGATCAGGCTGTTGGCGCAGTCCAGGACGGTTTGCTCGGCGGGCCGGGGTTGCCAGTCGAGCAGGCGTTTGGCCTTGTCGGTGCTGTGCCGGTTGCGCCGGCCGAGGGCCGGGGTGATCTCGCCGAGCGGTGCGTCGCTGAAGCGGGCGGCGAGCTTGACCGCGAAATCCGGGAGCTGGCGGGTGGATACCTGTTTGCCGCGCGCGCCGAGACCGTTCTGCAGGGTGCGGGCCATATCGCGCATCCAGGTGAATTCGCCGGTGGCGAGGAAACGTTCGCCCGCGGCGGCGGGCGCGGTCATCGCCTTGAGGTGGATGTCGGCGAGATCGCGCACGTCCACGATCTCGAGTCCGATGCGCGGCACGCCGGGCATTTTGCCGGACACCATGCGCGCGACGATATCGACCGAACCCGTGGTGCCGGTGCTCAGGATCGGGCCGAAGACCGCGCCCGGCAGCACCGTGGTGAGCTCGGTGGGTCCGTCGTAGGTCGCCATGAAATCCCAGGCTGCCCGCTCGGCAAGGGTTTTCGAGCGCCGGTAGGGGATGAGCGTCGGATCGTCGGGATCGGTCCACAGCGTCTCGTCGGTGATGCCTTCACTGGCGTAGGACGACGGGCTCGCCGCGTTCGCCGCCGACGTCATGACCACGCGCCGCACCCCGGCCGCGGTCGCGGCGCGCAGGACGCGCAGTGCGCCGTCGCGGGCGGTGGCGATCAGCGCTTCGGGATCCTCGGCGGCATTGACGCCGAGCGGGGAGGCGACATGCAGCACATAGTCGACGTCGCGGACCGCGTCCGCCCAGCCGTCGTCGGACATCAGGTCGGCGGTGGCGAAACTCAATCGGCCCGCGGGATCGACGGCCGTGGAGACGGCTTGGACCACCGCCGGTTCCCGGTCGGGGCTGCGCACGGTGGTGCGTACGTCGTAGCCGCGTTCGAGCAGCGACACGATGCACCACCCCGCGATATAGCCGGTTCCGCCGGTAACCAGAACGAGCTCACTCATGTCGTCCTCCACTGTCCGGTACGTTGACCGCGCAGACCCTACTGGACGCGCATCAGCCGCCGGTCGCGCTACGCCGGTGGTTCGCCGAAGTCGCCCGATATGGGTACTGGAAACGCACCGGGCCAAGGAGATCCGCTCAGGACTGACGCAGATGCCCCATCCCCGGCAGCTCCCAGATCGGGCGCTGGTCCGACCTGGTGAACAGCCGGGCGAAGGACTGCGGCACGACGGCCCGGTCGGCGATACCGCAGGTGAACGCCGACGGCAGACTGCCGACCTGCGGCATGACCTCGGTGCTCAGGAAGGCGAAATCGGCACTCGTGGCAGCGGTTACCACGACGGCGGACCCGGCGGGTCCGTCCACGCCGAACCACTGCACCGACGGCGCGGGCAACGCGCCGACCCAGCCGTCCTCGAACGCGAGCGACGTCGCGCCGAAAACCGGTGCGGCCGAGTACACCCCGGTGAAGGTCTCGCTCAGTGCGGCCGCGGAGTACACCAGGACGCTCTGCGGCGCGGTGGCGAGCAGGCGATACCCGATCTGGATCGGCAGCTCGGGTGGCGGTGGCGGCAGCGTGATGGTCGGTTCGTCGGCGGGAGACCCTGCGCCGGAACCGTTTTCGTCCGATTGGCGGAAGCGCTCCAGACCCGGCAGCGCCGACAATGGTTGCAGGGTGGCGTCGGCGAAGATCCGCGCGAAGCCGACCGGCACCGAGGCACCGAGACCCATCACGGTGCCCCATTCGAACGGGGCTTGCAGCGCGGTTCGGCTCAGCGGGCCGTCGATCTGCACCTGCCGGAAGCTGTCCTCGCTTTCCGGCCCGAAGGACATCACGATCGCGGCGCCCGCCGACCCCTGCAGCGCGTACCAGAAGACGTCCGGCTCGCCGGGGAAGCGGCCGAGCATCCGGTTGTCGGAGACGGTGGTCCGGAAGACCGGTGCGACGGACGTCAACGCGTGAAAGCAATCCCGCACGTCGCCGGGTCCGAAGACGATGTTGGCCAAGCCGATCTCGCGCAGCGCCCGATACAGCACCTGCCGGGTCTCTCCGTCGGGCAGGCCGGGGTCGGGCAGCGGGACGTACTCGTGCTCGAAACCAGTGCGCAGCTCGGACTTTCGACCGAAGAATCCCATCGGAACCTCACCTACCGCAGTGTTGCCGTGGCGGCCGGGGTTGCGCGGCGCCACAGCTCTCTCGATGAGTTTCGCAGCGCCCGGGGTGCCGTGTATGTCCGTCGATCGCCCGACAGCCGGTGTCAGGCAGCGGATTCCGTGCGCGTCCTGGTGTGCTTGCCGACGGCGTCGAGGTGGCGCAGCGCCTCGGCATAGGAGCGGAGCAGGCTGGTCTCGCAGTACGGTACGCCGATCTCGGCGCAGAACTCGGCGACCATGGGCTGGGCGCGGCGCAGGTTGGCTCGCGGCATCGAGGGGAACAGGTGGTGTTCGATCTGATAGTTCAAGCCGCCCAGTGCCGCATCGATGACGACGCCACCGCGGACGTTACGGGAGGTGAGCACCTGCTTGCGCAGGAAGTCGGTACGGTCTCCGGCCGAAAGTACCGCCATGCCTTTGTGATTCGGCGCGAAGGTGCAGCCCATGTAGAGCCCGAACAGTCCCTGGTGCACGGCGATGAACACCAGCGCCTTGATCGGCGAGAGAATCAGGAACACCGTGCCCAGATAGGCCACGGCGTGCAACGCCAGCAGTGCCCCTTCGGCGCGTCGGTTCGGGATCGGCCAGCGCAGTGCCGCGCGGGCACTCGCGAAATGCAGGCTGCCGCCCTCCAGCAGCAGCATCGGAAAGAACAACCAGGCCTGGTATCGGAAAATCAGCCGCCGCCAACTTCGTTCGGCGCGGGCGCGCGCACCGGAGTGCGCCAGCACCCCCATGATGTCGGGGTCGGCGTCCTCGGTGTTCGGGTGCGCGTGATGGCGGTTGTGGTTGCTGGTCCACCAGCCGATGCTCACCCCGATCCCGAGGTTGCCGAAGATCAACCCGTACAGATAGTTGGCGCGCCTGCTCGCGAAGATCTGCTTGTGCCCGGCGTCGTGACCGAGAAAAGCGAACTGGGCGAACACCATTCCGAGGAACGCCGCGACGCCCAGCTGCCACCACGAATCGCCGAGCAGCACGAACACCAGCCAGCCACCCACGAAGGCGGCGGCGGTCACCGCGCTTTTCCACGCGTAGTACCGCGGCCGCCGGTCGAGCAGCCCGGCCTGTCGCACCCGGCGCAGCAACACCGCGTATTCGCTGCCGCGCCGTGCCGCGACGCCTTCCATCACCACAGGCCGCATCGGTCCTGCTCTCACTGTCGTCGGGACGGTCCGCCGAACCGCATCCGGTGACACTGGTCTCGTCGGCAGTCGGGCAATCCAAAGGATTCAATCTGTTCGAGTACAGGATGCACGTGCCGAACCACGATCAGGCAAACGGGTAGGCCGCTTGGCGGAACATCTCCGTGACGCGACGGCGACGAAACCATGTCGTCGCAGGTAGCGGGTCAGCTCGCGGTGGCAAGCACGTGCCGCACCGCTGCGAGCTGCCGCGCCAACGCCTCCGGGTCGGGTGTCAACCGCCCTACGATCGCGTCGATATCGCGCAGGCCCGCGCGCGCCAGCAACCGCTTCTCGTTGACGACCCATTCCCCGCGCGCCGCCAGGATCGCGTGCGCCGTGGCCATCGCGGCGATGGCGATGGCTCCGGCGACCTCGGTGACCTGCCCCCGGCGGGCGTAGGCGTCCGTGGCGTAGCGCAGGGTCAGCTCGGCCCGGTTGCGCCAGACCGGCGGTGCGGCGGTGCGCAGTGCCGGTGGGTAGCCCGGCCGGGGGAGGGTGCCGTGCAACACCTCGTTGACGGCGAGTTCGGCCACCAGCAGATAGCTCGGAATGCCCGCCAGATGGAACATCAGTGGCTCCCAATGGAATCGGCCCTGCTCGGCCTCGGCGAGTTCGTGTTCGACCACGTCCAGGTCGCGATAGTGCACGTCGACCTTGCGGCCCTCGATGGTGAACCAGCCGCCGCCGTTGAAGACGCCGCCGCCCCAGCCGCCCAGCTCGGATACTTCACCGTCCCAACCGATTTCACGGAGTGCGGCAGGGTCGAAGGTGCCTCGGTAATAGATGGCCAGATCCCAGTCGCTCTCGGGCGTGTGGGTGCCCTGGGCGCGGGAGCCGCCGAGCGTCACCGCCTGGGTACCGGGCAGGGCGGCCAGGCGCGCGGCGACGCGGGAAAGAAATTCTTGATCGGTCATGGGTGTCCCTCGATCGGAGTGCGGGATGCGGGCAGCGCCGTCCGCGCGCTGAATCCGCCACGGCGGCAGCGCTGTCCGGGGGCGCACTCGGCATCACTCCATGGCATCGGAGGGTACCGAGCCACCGTCCCGCGGTCGACCGGATTTCAGCCCGGACAGATATTGCCGATATGGCAACAAATGTTGCGGGATCGGTGCGGTTGCTCGCATGGTGGTCGGCGGAGGTGGTCACGGTGACTGAACAGCAAGACGGCTACGACGTGGTGGTGATCGGCGGCGGTGCCGCCGGATTGAACGGTGCGCTGATGCTGGCGCGGGCCAGGCGGTCGGTGCTGGTGATCGACGCGGGCGACCCGCGCAACGCACCGGCCGAAGGCGTGCACGGGTTGCTCGCGCGCGACGGGATGCCGCCCGGCGAATTGCTCGGGCTGGGCCGGGCGGAGGTGCGCGGCTACGGCGGCGAGGTGCTGGCGGGCGAGGTCGAAGCGGTGACCGGCGCCGTCGACGGATTCGTGGTGACGCTGACCGATGGCCGCACGTTCCGCGCCCGGCGACTGCTCGTGACCACCGGGCTGGTGGACGAGTTACCGCAGATCCCGGGCCTGTCCGAGCGGTGGGGCCGCGACCTCGTGCACTGCCCGTACTGCCATGGCTGGGAGGTCCGGGACCAGGCCATCGGCGTGCTGGCGACCGGGCCGATGGCGGTGCACCAGGCGTTGCTGTTCCGGCAGTTGAGCAGCGATGTCGTGTTCTTCGCGCACACCACGGCGCCGCCGGTCGGCGAGGCGGCCGAACAGCTCGCGGCGCGCGGAATCAAGGTGGTGCCGGGCGAGGTGGCGGGACTGGTCGTCACCGGCGATCGGCTGACCGGTGTACGCCTGAGCGACGGCACGGTGTTCGAGCGCGCCGTGCTGACCGTGCAGCCGAGGATGGTCGCGCGCGCCGGTTTCCTGGACGGGATCGGCCTGCGCGCGGTGGCGCATCCGTCCGGCCTCGGCGTGCACCTTCCGGTCGATGCCACCGGACGGACCGAGGTGGCCGGGGTCTGGGCCGCGGGCAATGTCACTGATCCAGGGGCGCAGGTCGGAAATGCCGCGGCCGCAGGAGCATTCGCCGCGGCGCAGCTCAACGCCGATCTGGTCGGCGCGGACACCCGCGTCGCCGTCGCGGCCTACCGGCGCTCGGTCGAGGATCCGTTCTCGGCGCGCAACGAAGCGCGCGTCGCCGAGCTGGTGTCCGGCGAGCACCGGCACGGACTGTGAACCCCTCGGAGGTCCGTCAGGCGTCGGGCAGCGGAATCAACTCCAGATGCTCGGCGACCTTCGGTGCGGCGCAAGCGCTTCGGCCGCTCAGCAGGTTCACCCCGTCCCCGTGCGCCACCAGGAATCTCCCGCACACGCAGCGCAGATAGCGCACCGCCCCATGCCGGGAGACGAGCATCGGCGATGGCCAGGAGCAGGCGGGGCAGGCGGCGGACATGGGTGCCAAGCCTGCGGAGTGATCGGATGTATTGCAATCTTCGCTGCGGCGTGGCGCGCGATCTTTCTGGAAATACCCGCGATTCAGCCGATCGAGGTGGACTCCTGCACCCGGTCGACCGTGGCGGCGACCCGCCGCGGGCGACGCGACGGGTGCCACCAGTTGGCCGGGCCCATCAGTTTCACCAGCGCGGGCACCAGCAGCATGCGCACGAGCGTGGCGTCGATCAGCAGCGCGACGATCATGCCCAGGCCGAGAAAACGCATGGGCGTCAACGGCGAGAGCGTGAAAGCGCCGGTGACGATGACCAGCAGGGTGGCCGCGGCGGTGATGACGCGGGCGGTCTTGAGCGTGCCGACACGTACCGCGGTGGCGGTGTCGGCGCCCGCGGCGTGCGCTTCGACCATGCGGGACAGCAGGAATACCTCGTAGTCGGTGGACAGTCCGAACACGACGGCGATGATCAGCACGAGCATGCCGGCGGCCAGCGGACCGGGGCTGATGCCGAGCACGCCCGCGAGGTGGCCGTCGCCGAAGATCCAGGTGAGTACGCCGAAGGTGGCGGCGAGGCTGAGGAAGGCCATCGCGACCGCCTTGAGCGGCAACACGATCGAGCGGAACGCGGCCGCGAGCAGCAGAACCGTGGCGGCCACCATCACCAGGATCATCCACGGCATGCCGCGCACGATGGAGTGCACGCTGTCCAGGGTGGCGGCGGTGTCGCCGCCGAGGCGCAGCGCCGTGCCGTCCGGTGGGGTCAGCGCGCGCAGGTCTTCGACCGTCGCCGTGGCCCTTTCGCTGCGGTCGGTGGCATCGAGGAAGAGGTGGAAGACCACGAAATCGTCGGCGCGGCCGACCTGGAGCACCTGACCGACGCCCTCGACCCGGGCGAGGGCGGTGTTCGCCGCGTCCACGGCCGCCGACTGCGGTGGTCCGTTCTCCCCCTGCAGGACGGCGGTGACACCGCTGCTCGCGGCGGGGAAGCCGGCGGTGAGTTCCTCGACGGTGGTACGCATCTCGTTGCCGACGGGCAGCGCGCGATGGTCGATATCGCCGAGTTTCGCACCCGTCAGCGGCAGCGCGAGCAGTACCAGCACAACTCCCACCGCCACCGTGACCAGACCCGGCCTGCGCAGCACGGCGTCCACCATGCGACCCCAGAAGCGTTCGGTCTGATCCTTTTCCGCGGCCTTGCCGATGCGATGGCCGAACAGGGCGAGCATGGCGGGCAGCACGGTCAGCGAAAGTCCGGCCGCCAGTGCGACCGCCGCGATCGCGCCGAAGCCGAGCGAGCGCAGCACGGCCTGCGGGAAGACGAAAGTGCCCGCGAACGCACAGATCAGCAGCAGGGCCGAGAACGCGACGGTGCGGCCCGCGGTGGCGCAGGTGCGTTCGATCGCCGCCGTCAGCTCGCGCCCGTTCGCGCGTTCTTCGCGGAATCTGGTCACCAGAAACAGGCCGTAGTCGATCGCCATGCCCAGGCCGAGCAGCGAGGCGATATTCACCGCAAACGTGCTGACCTCGGTGAACTCGGTGAGCACCCGGATGGTGCCCATCGCGCCGAGCACCGCGAGCACGCCGACCGCCACCGGGAACGAGGCCGCGACCACCCCGCCGAACACCAGCACCAGGATCAGCAGTGTCAGCGGCAGCGAAAGGGATTCGGCCCGCACCAGGTCGTGCTGGGACTGCTTGTTGATCTGGGTGGCCAGTGCGCTGTAGCCGGAAAGCTTCGTGTCGATGCCGGGAACCCGCAGTGCCGCTTCGATATCCGGGTAGGCGGCGACCCGGCGGTTGTCGTCGCCGGCGAGATACACTGCGGCCAGGGCCTGCCGGTTGTCGGCGGAGCGCAGGAACTGTTTGCGCGGCGGCACACTGTTCCAATAGGTTTCGACCGGTCGTTGCAGCAGCGCGGGGTCGATCCGAGCGAGCGACCGCTGCACCGCGGGGCCGATATCGTCGAGCGTCTGCCCGGCCGGTGCGGTGTAGAGCGCGACCGCGTCCGGGGTCTGCGGGCCGAAGTGCGCGCGCACCAGCCGGTCCACCGCGGCGGATTCGCTGTGCGGATCAATGAATCCGGCGGCGCTCACCTTGTCGGCGGTGTTCATGCCGAGCAGCCCGAACAGCAGCATCGCCCCGGCCACGACGGCCAGCACCGTCCGTGGCCGGGCGCTGACGAATCGTGCCCAGGCGGTCATCGGACCGGCGAATCTTGCGGTGCGAGTTCGGCTTCCAGGGTGTGCGCGATCTTGTCGAGCAGCGCCTCCAGCCGCGCTTCGATGCCCGCGCCGTTGCGCGCCGAGACCATCAGCTCGATCCGTCCGCGCACCTCCACCATGCCGAACAGCAGCGGCATCGAGCCGGTGTGCTGGGGCAGCACCCGCATGGTGGTCGGGGTCCAGCCGGGCACGGCCAGCTCGTCCAGATCGACCTTGCCCATATGGGACACCGTGGCGGAGACCATGTTCCGGTTGTGCCGGGCGCCGAGCCAGTTGCTCGCCCGCAGCACCGCGCGGATGACGGCGGGCGGGAACTTCGACAGGCCACCGTTGTCGAGCTGGTTCAGCTCGCGCCGCTCCTGCAGGCCGGTACGCATCTGAGCGCTCACCGACTCCCAGCCTTCGCCGGGACGGACGTCGAGGAACAGCGGCAGCGCGAGGTTGCCGGTGGAGCGCAACGCGGGATCGTGGCGGCGCAGGTCGACCGGAATCATGAAGCGGGACTTCACCCCCGCCTCCGCGGCGAGGATCGCCGCGACCCGCGCGACGATGCCCTTGCCGGTGCCGTCGATGGTGCGGTGCCGCAGCAACCAGCGCACCGCGGTCGGATCCTGGCGGCCGGTGCCGATGGCGGCCCGGTAGGTCGGCAGCACCAGCGTCTGCCTGCCCGGCGCGCCGACCTGCGCGACCAGTTCGGTGTCCGCGATCGCGTCGGGGGCGCCCACCGGCTCGGCGCCGCGCAGCGCGCGCAGCACGTCGTCGGCCCACATGCGCATGCCCATGCCGTCCATCACGCCGTGGAAGACGCGGAACACGATGGTCGTCTCGGCCCCGGTCAGCAACAGCACCTCGGTGGTCCGCTCGGGGGACGGGCCGATCGGGCTGTTGAGCACCGCGTCGTTCTCCAGCGCGGCGTAGTCGAGCGTCCAGTCCGGCACCACCCGGACCGCGGCCGCGACACCGCTGTCCACCCAATACTTTCCGTCCCGGACCAGCCGGGCGCCGGGGTTCGCGGCCGAGGCCACGTCGACGGCGCGCTGCAGGGCGGCGGGGTCGATCGCCCCGTCGCCGTGCACCGCGAGATGCATCAGGAACGGCGGCGTCACCTCGCGGGTGAAGAAGTACAGCCGCTCGGTGGGCGAGATCTTCCTGCGGAAGACGGTGTCGTTGGTCATGAGGGCCTCCGATCGCGGCTTTCGCCGAGGGTCAGCGCAGCGTGCGGGTGAGTTCCACGGCCCCACCCTGTTTTTCGAGCCAGGTGAGGAAGCCGGCGAGTCCGGTCTCGCGGTCCACGACCGGCCGATAGCCGAAATCGCGTGCGGCGGCGCCGGTGTCGTAGGTCGCGCTGCGCGTCATCAGCGCGACGGCATAGCGCGACAGCGGGGGCGACCAGCGGGTCGCCACGGCCGGGATTCGCCAGATGGTCTCGGTGACGCCGACCACCGCGTTGATCACCTTCGGGTTGGGCTTGCGGCTCGGCGGTTCATACCCCAGCCGGCCGGCCACCGCGCCGAGAAACTCCCACACGTTGGTCTTTTCGGCGTCGGCGATGAAATAGGCCTTGCCGCCCACCGTCGCCGGGCTCGCCGCGGCTTTGACGCACGCGTCGACGATGTTGTCGACGTGGCACAGCGAGGCGTATACGTCGCGCCCGAACGAGATATCGGGCAGCTTGCCGGTGCCGGTGCGACCGAGCAGCCGCACGATCGGGCCGGACCGGTCGCCCGCGCCCCAGATCGCCCGCGGGCGCAGCGCGCAGGTCCGGAAACCCGTGGTGTCCGCGGCCAATACCGCACGTTCGGCGGCGGCCTTGGTCTCGGAATACAGGTTCAGGTAGCGGCGCGGATACGGCACCGACTCGTCGATGTCGAGCTGGTCGCCGCCGTCGTAGTCCATCAGCGCGCTGGGGCTGGAGATGAACACGAACGCCGACGCGCCGCCGCGACGCGCGGCGTCCAGCAGCAACTCGGTGGCTCGGACGTTCTCCTGCCAGAACTGCTCGCGAGTGCCCCGCTCGTCGACCCGGGCGGCGCTGTGGAACACGATGTCGACCCCGCTGGTGGCCTGCACCAGCGACGCGGCATCGGTCAGATCGCCGTAGACCAGCTCGACCTTGTCCACGTCGGGGCCGAGATCGGCCAGATTGCTGGTGCGCCGCACCAGAATCGACACATCGTGCGCGCCGTCGCGGACCAGCCTGCGCACCAGTGCGCCGCCGAGGAAACCGGACGCGCCGGTGACCAGTACTTTGCTCATTGCGTTCGCCACCAAGTCATTCCGAAGATCTGCGTCAGTACGGCCGTTTCGAGCGGGGAGCGGCCCGACCCCTCGGCCGCGCGCAGCGCGGGCCGGATCTGCGCCGCGTGCACCACGATGCTCAGGAACGCGTCGATCCACCACGCGGCGCGCAGCACTCGGTTCGCGGGCACCCGGTCCGTCGCCGCCGCGACGAGCCCGCCCGCCAGGTAGACCCAGCCGAGCACCGGAATCGCCCGCAGTGCCGTCGTTTTCACGCTCATGCGCGCACTCCCAGCTGCTCGCCCGCCCATTGCGCGAGCTGCTCGCGCCCGATCTTGGCGTTGTGCCGGATATCGACCGGGAAGCCGGGGTGGATCAGGAAATCGGCGATCGGCCGGCTGAGGTCGAACTCGGCGCCGCGGGCCCGCAGCGCCGCCCCGACCGCGGCGCCCTCGGCATCGGGCTTCAGTTCGATGCACAGCACCGGCCGCTGCGCGCCCGGCGCGCCCACGCCGACCAGTGCCGTGCGCGCCACGCCCGCAACGGTATTGAAGATCTGTTCCACCTGAACCGTGAACATCGGCCCGTCGGCGGTGACCACCCGCTGACTCTTGCGCCCGCAGAACCAGATGCGGCCCGAGTCGTCGATCCACGCGAGATCGCCGGTGCGGTGCCAGATCCGGTCCCCGTCCACGATCTTGCCCTGCCGGTTCGCCGCGTCCGGCCAGTAGTAGTGCGTGCTGACATTGGGCCCGGCGACGACGAGTTCGCCGATGCCGCGCGACTGCTCGAGGTCACCGGCCAGTTCCTCGGCCTGTGCCCAGGTCGGGATCGCGTCATCGGTGATGGCGACGATCCTGGCGTCGATCCGGTCGGCCGGTCGCCCGATGCAGGTGCCCTCGCCGCGGTGCGTCCGCTCGACCAGGCCGTCGAACAGCTCGCGAGATTCGATGAGCGACATGGGCAGTGCCTCGGTGGACCCGTATCCGGCGAAGATCCGCACGTCCTCGGTCAGCGCCGCGCGCAGGCCCGCGATGCACCAGTCCGGCACCGGCGCGCCACCGGAATAGATGCTGGCCAGCGTCTTCAGCTCGTTCGGCTGCTGCTCCAGGTGGCGCAGCAGCGGAATCAGCAGCGCGGGTGAGGCGAACATCGTTCGCACACCGAAGGTTTCGATGGCGTGCGCGACATGGGCGGGGTCGGTCGAGCCGACCTTGCTCGGGATCAACGGCGGTAGCACACAGCGGGATCCGAGCAGCAGATCGAGAATGCCGACCAGCGGCAAGGTGATCAACGAGGTCTCCGGCGCGATCTCACCGCGCGCGGTGTGCACCTGGTCGATCATCGACGCCAGATTGCCGTGGGTCAGCTCCACCGCTTTGGCGGGTCCGGTACTGCCCGTGGTGAATCCGATGACGAGCACGTCGCCGGGGTCGGCGGGCACTCGGTCCACCGCGGCGCCGCTGGGTGTGGTGCCCCACGCCGAGAGCTTCGCGCCCCGCCAGAACCACCGCTTGCCCACCGTCACCGTGGTGCGAACCTTGCGGAAGCTGCGGCGGAACAGCACGCGCACCGCGTGCGCGGGCGGGATGCCGATGAACGCCTCCGCCTCGACCGCACGCAGGCAGTGCACCATCTTGCGCAGCCCCATGCCCGGATCGATCACCACCGGCACGGCGCCGATCTTCAACAGCGCGAACAGGATCGCGTACAACTCCGGGCTGGGCAGCACGAGCACGATGGTGCGGGTACCGGACCCGACGCCGGACGCGGTGAGCCGTTCGGCGATGGTCTCGGACCAGTCGTCGAGCTCGCGATAGCTGACATGGCGGTAGGCAGGCAGGCCCGCGGCATCCGTGCCGACCGGGTAGATGACGGCTTCTCGATCCGGTTCCGCGCGCGCGAACGCGCGGAACCGGTCGATGGCCTGCCAGTAGGTCGCCGAACTCACGCAGTCGCCCCGGCGAGCGCGGGCAGCCGGTACAGCACCGCCGCGGCCGACGGGCCTGCGCCCGCGGCGACGAACAGCACGTGGCCGAACTCGCGCAGCGTCTCGTCCACGACGGCCCGGTGGTAGGCCTGCGGCAGCGCCGCGGTGTGCGGGTCGCCGTCGGTCAGGTCGGGGGTGCGCACCGCGTCCTCGTCGATCCCGAGCGCGTCCGCGAGTTGCAGCGGGAACTCGGCGGTCGGCGTCGAGGCGATCAGGGCGGTACCCGACAGGTCGCCGTGGCCGGCCTCGTTGAGCGCGGCCAGCGCGGCCTCGACGGCCACGTTCAGCAGTCGCGCGGCGAAGTCCGGCTCCCGCTCGACCGTCATCAGGCCGCGCCCGACGCTGCCCATCGTCGCGGTGTCGACGTAGGCCTCGACGGCGGGCGTGCCCTCGCCGTTCACCGTGTGCACCCGGCCGAAGCCTTCGGGCTCGTCGGTGCGCTCCAGCAGCAGCGCGGCACCCGAAGCGGCATAAGGGAAGTCGTCGGTGGCGGCCTTGCGGGTCATCGACGGATGCGCGTCACCGGAGACGATCAGCACGTGCTCGGCGCTGCCGGTCTCCAGGATCGAGGTGGCCACACCGACCGCGTCGAGCACGCCGGTCGCGCCGTTCATCAGGTCGAACGAGAAGGTCCGCGGATCGTCCTTGGCGTATTCGAGGCCGATGCCCGCCGCCTTCTGGATCAGCGCGGACACGGCCGGTTCCACCGTGTTGGAGTCCCGGAACACCCCGGCGTTGATCAACACGCCGACCTGATCGGGCCGGACACCGGCCCGCTCCAGGCTCTGCTTCGCGGCGCGGCCGCTGTTCTCCACGCTGCTGTTGGTGTCTTCGGCGCGGCTGACGCCGGTGGATTTGATGCGAACGCCCATGGCTGACCTCAGACCTTCAGAGACGAGATGGTGGTGGACAGGAAGCCGGTCACGATGCCGGAGGCGGCCGGGATCATCAGCAGCTTCGAGCCCGCCGGAATGTTCTGCTCGCTGAGCTGATCGTGCAGAACGATGAAATGCGAAGTGGTGGAGGTGTTTCCGTACTTCTCGATGACCCGCAGATCAGGCGGCATCGGGGTGCCGAACTCGCGCTCGCAGATGGCGTTCATCCACGGAATCGCGGCCGCGCCGAACTGGTGGTGGATGACGTAGTCGAACTTCTCGTCGGCGAAGGTGCGGCCCTGGGCTTCCAGATAGTTGATCTGGCTGTTGGTGCCCAAAAGGAAGCGGTCTTCGTTGTGCATTTTGCGGTTGTCGGTATACAGCGCAACACCCTGGCTCTTGTCGCTCGGCATGCCGAGACACAGGTGCGAGTACTCCGAGGCGGTCATCAACTCGATGTAGTGGATCTTGTCGTCGTCGTCCACCGCCTGGTCGAGCACGACCGCCGCGCCCGAGTCGCCCACCGAGAGCGAGGCGAACTGCAGATCGTATTTCTCGGAAATCTCCGCGACCGCGGTGTCGGCGATCGGAGTAATGGCCTCGCCGCTGACCACCATGCCGTTGCGCACGGCCCCGGAACGGATCATCCGATCGAGAATGTAGGTGCCGGTGAGCATTCCGGCGCACGCGTTGGAAACGTCGAAAGTAATGGCCTTCTGCGCTCCGATAAGGCGGCTTATCGACCCCGCGAAGGACGGCTCCATGTACATGCGGGTGGCGTGGTTGCTCCGCGTGATCGAGGTGGAGATGATCACGTCGAGTTCCGCGGCGTCGTATCGTGACCTGGACAGACAGTCCTGCGCCGCCTTCATCGCGATCGCGAACGAGTCCTCGTACGACTCCGGCCTGGTGTCGTGCACGCGACGTTCCTTGACGCCGGTGATCTTCTCGAGATCGAAAGAGGGAGGTTCCTGCAGCCGGGAGAGCAGCTCCTGGGTGGTGACGACATTCGAAGGCAGATAGGCGCCGATGGATTCGAATCGAGAATGCGACACGCGCGCTCCTGAAATCGTGGAGAAAATACGGTTCCGCGATCGTCTCTGATCTTCGGTGCGTCGGACACTACCCGACGGTAACAACAACCGCCTCGGCCCACATGTCCAGTCGCGCATGCATTTTCGAGTATGTGTGCCGTGAGGTATCACTAACTGGTGACCGGCTGGCTATGGTGCGATGACAGCGGCGCGCGCGGGTAAATTTCCGTCGTCTGCAACAGGTTTGACGGTCCGGCGCCGGAGTTGGGCCGATCGTCCCGGTTGGGCGCGCTGGCGGATATGGCTAACTTTTAGCTAACTGCGCCGCGGCGGCTCGGCCTGCGGTACCTCCGGATCTCGGATGTGAGTGACTTCACTGCGAGTCACACGCGATCGTCGGCCGACCGCCTGCACCGGGTGATGCTTGCCGCGTCATCAACTGTGTTGAGGCTGAAGGGAACCCGTGTTCGCGGCTGGGGAGGGGGCGATCGGCGACCGCCGGATACATCGGATGAATTCTTGCCCTAGGTGGCTGAATTGGCCGAAGAGCGCACTCGGGCAACGTTTTCCAGCACGGTCGCGGCGTGCTCGTCGAATCGTTCTCGGGAGACCGGGATCTCGCCGTCCAGCCAGGGCCGGTAGAGATAGGCCAGCGCGCCGAAGATGGCGCTGGCGTTGAGTGCGCTGTCGTGCTCGTCGGGTCCGGGGTCGGTGTAGTCGCCGGCGCCGATCGTCAAGGCGATCGGCGCCGTGAATAATCCGATGAGCTGGTTGGCGCGGGGCATGAGCACCGGGGTGGCCTGCGATTCGACGAACATGATCCGGCCGCGGCGCCGATCCTCGGTGAGGTAGTCGGTGAACACGGTGACCAGGTGCCGGAACATGGCGGCGCGCTGGATCGGGGCCGAGGGTAACGCCGCGAGTAGTCGGTCCCGGGCGCCGAGCACCACGGTGTCGAGCACGGTGGTGAGCAATGCGTCGAGATTGGGAAAACTCTCGTAGAAATAGCGTTCGGTGAGCCCGGCCTGCCTGCATACTCCGCGCATCGAGGTGTCCGCCGCGCCGATCGTCGCCATCAGTTCGGTGCACGCCTCGATCAGCTGGTCGCGGCGCATGGCGACCCGAGCGGCGGGGGACCGGCCACGCCAGCGGCGCATCCCGGGGATCGCTCCGTCGTCTTCGGCGGCCATGGCGCCATCTTCTCACAGCTCCGATGTCGACATCGGGTGATGTTGACAGCACTTGATGTCATCAATAGATTGCGAGAACGCTTGTGCTTCGCCGATCAGAGATGAGGATGCGAGATGGGCTCTACTGGCTACGTCGATCAGCCGCAGGTGCGTCGCACATGCGCCGTGACCTTCGAGTTCGGTACGGGCCCAGCCGCTTTCCGCTCCGGCGAGCCGACGATCACGCCGCGCGTCGCGCTGCGGCGGCCGGTGCAGCCGGCCGGGCAACGTCCCGCGATGCTCGCCGAGACATTACCGCAGTCACTGCGCCGCAACGGTTTCGAGGTCGTCGTCGACCGGATCGAGCCCGAGGCCGACGGCGTCGTCAGCCTGCGGCTGCGCGATCCGGATGGGGATGCCTTGCCCGCTTGGACGCCAGGGGCGCATATCGAGCTGTGTCTGCCGTCCGGTCGGCTGCGGCAGTATTCGCTGACGAACGACCCGGCCGACCGGGAGTACTACCGCATCGCGGTGCGCTATCTCGAGCACGGCGACGGCGGCTCGCGTGAGGTGCACGAGCGGTTGCGCGTCGGCGACCGGCTGCCGATCCGTGGGCCGCGCAACGCCTTTGCGCTGCTGGCCGCTGCGCGTTATCTATTCGTCGCCGGTGGGATCGGAATCACGCCGATCCTGCCGATGGTCGTTGCCGCCGAGCGCGCCGGAACACCCTGGCGGCTCATGTATTTCGGCCGATCGCGGGCCAGGATGCCGTTCCTGTGCGAGCTGGCCCGGCTCACCGGCGGGGATGTGGTGGTACGCCCAGACGACGAATTCGGCCTGCCCGATCCGCGCATGATCTTCGCGCAGACACCCACGGGCGCCGCGGTGTACGTCTGCGGCCCGCCGGTGCTCGCCGAGGCCGGCCGGGAACTGCTCGCCCTGCACGACCCGACCGCCACCGTGCATACCGAACGTTTCGCCCCGGCGCCGATGCGGGACAACGCATCCCAATGAACCTGTGGACTCGGCGATCAACGACGCTCGCCGGGTTCGCGGGGCTGAAACGTACGAGTGCGCTCGGGTCAGTGCGGGAAGATACCGGGCAGATCCAGCGCATACGCGAGATCGGCGCGGGTGCCGAGGGTGGTCAGCAGCACCCGGATCATGGTGAGCCGGGCCTCGGCGACGGTCGCCGGATCGGGCTCCGCGCCGGGTGCGGTGCCGGACGAGATCCGATAGACGACGTACTCGCAGACGTGCAGGGCCGCGTCGAGGTCGATCGGGCTCGGGACCGGCCGGCCCAGCTCGGTGAAGGTCGCGCGGACCAGGTTTCGGATGTCGTCGAGCGCGCGTTCCCGGTAGGCGGACACCGGCGAGGCGGGGTCGTGTAGTTCGGCGAACAGCGGCCGCAGCATCGCGCCGTGCCCGCCGGCCCAGGCCAGATAGGCGTCGATCAGCCGGATGCCCAGCTCGACGGGTTCGTCGGTGCCGGCGAGGGCCGCGGCGATACCGTCGACCAGCCCGGCGTTCGAGGTTTCCAGCAGGACGTGCAGCGGCTCGGTCGCGTTGCCGAAGTAACGGTAGAAGGTCGGCCTGGCCAGCCCGGCCTGCTCGATGATCTGCGCGACGCTCAGTCCGCGAGAACCGTTGCGGGTGAACACTTCCGCGGTGGCCAGCACGATGCGGGCGCGCACCTCCTCGGCCTGCTCCCGGGTCTGCGGCGGGCGGCCCCGCCGCGTGGTCGCCTCGGTCACGACGCGGCGCCACCCCCATGGTGCTGCCTCACAGTCGGCAGCCTGCCATGTCTGTGTTCCATGACGAACAGCTTGACACGAAGCGCGGCATGTCCATTAATCTAACACTAGTGTTCAGTTAATGGCACGCAGATCGAGAGGGCCGACGATGACCACCGCCTCCCCGCTGGCTGCCGCCGACGCCCTGCCGTCGGCGCTGGTCCAGCCCCTGCTCGAGCGTGCCGTCGCGGGCGGCGCGCCCGCCGTCGAGGTGTTCGCCCCCGCCACCGGACGCAAGATCGCCGATCTGCCCCAGTCCTCGGTCGCCGATATCGACCGCGCCTTCGCGACCGCGCGGGCGGTGCAGCAGGAATGGGCGCGCCGCCCGGTCCGGGAGCGGGCCGCCGTGCTGCGTCGCTTCCACGACATCGTGCTGGCCGAGCAGGATGTCGTGCTCGACATCGTGCAGACCGAGACCGGCAAGTCCCGGGCGCACGCCTTCGACGAGGTCGGCGATGTCGCGGTCAATGCCAGGTACTACGCGCAGGTCGCCCCGAAACTGCTCGCCACCCGCAAGCCACGCGGTGTGCTGCCGGTGCTGACCCGGGTCGACGTGCGGCACCGCCCGAAGGGCGTGGTCGCGGTCATCTCACCGTGGAACTACCCGCTCGCCCTCGCCGTCTCCGACGCGCTGCCCGCCCTGGTCGCGGGCAACGCGGTGGTGGCGCGACCGGACAACCAGACCGCGCTCATCGCGCTGTGGGCGATCGACGCCGCCGAACGGGCCGGGCTGCCGAAAGGGTTGTGGCAGGCGGTACTCGGCCGCGGTTCGGTGATCGGCGGCGAGGTGATCGGCCGCGCAGACTATGTCGACTACACCGGTTCCAGCGCCACCGGCCGCACCATCGCGCGACAGGCGGGCGAGCGGCTCATCGGCTACTCGCTCGAACTCGGCGGGAAGAACCCGCTGGTGGTGCTGGCCGACGCCGACGTGGCGCGGGCGGCCAAGATCGCCATTCGCGCCTGCTTCGCGTCGGCCGGGCAGCTCTGCGAATCGATGGAGCGAATCTATGTGCACGAGAAGGTATATGACCAGTTCGTCCGCGAATTCGTCGGGCACGTCGAGAAAATTACGCTCGGCGCGGACCTGAACTTCGACAGCGACATGGGCTCGCTCACCTTCCCACGCCAATTGGACACGGTCCGAACGCATGTCGAGGACGCGGTGGCCAAGGGCGCGACGGTGCTCGCGGGCGGCCGGGCGCGCCCCGAGCTGGGGCCGTACTTCTATGAGCCGACCGTGCTGAGCGGGGTGCGTCCCGGTATGACGGTGTATCGCGAGGAAACCTTCGGCCCGGTCGTCTCGATCTATCGGGTCGCCAGTGACGACGAGGCGGTCGAACAGGCCAACGACACCGCCTACGGCCTCAACGCCAGCGTGTGGACGAAGGACACCGAGCGGGGCCGCGCGGTCGCGGCCCGGATCAACGCCGGATCGGTGAACGTCAACGAGGGCTTCATCGCGGCCTGGGGCAGTGCCGACGCGCCGTCGGGCGGACTCGGCATCTCCGGCACCGGTCGCCGGCACGGCCCCGAGGGCCTGCTGAAATACATCGACACCCAGACCATCGCGGTGCAGCGGGTGCTGCCGATCGCGCCGTTGCCCGGCATGTCCGAACAGCTGTGGGCCAAAACCATGACGCTCTACTTCGGCGTCATGAAAACACTGCGCCAGAAATGACTCCGGCGATACCGAGCAAAGACAGGGGACGGATGAAACTCGACACGGTTGCGGGTAAGAGGGTGCTCGTCACGGGTGCCGCCATGGGCCTGGGCAAGCTGTTCGCCGAACGCGCGGTGCGCGAGGGCGCGGCCGCCGTAGTGCTGTGGGACATCAACGAGGTGGCGCTGAAGGAGACCGCCGCCGAGCTGACCGCGCAGGGCGGCGACATCCACCACTTCGTGGTCGACGTGTCGGCGCCGCAGGCCATCGCCGAGGCGGCGGAGTCGGTCCGCGCCGAGGTCGGCGGCATCGACATCCTGGTCAACAACGCCGGCATCGTGCGCGGCAACAGTTACTTCTGGGACACCGAGAACCGGGCCGATATCGCGCAGACGATGGCCATCAACGCGCACGCCCCCATGTACGTCACGCTGGAATTCCTGCCCGCCATGGTGGCCGGCTCGACCGAGGCGCGCGTGCTGACCATCGCGTCGTCGGCGGGTCTGGTGTCCAATCCGCGGATGAGCGTCTACGCGGCGTCCAAGTGGGCGGCGCTCGGCTGGTCCGATTCGGTGCGCATCGAACTCGAGCAGGCGGGTCACCAGCACGTCAAGGTGACCACCGTCTGCCCGACCTACATCAACACCGGCATGTTCGACGGCGCGAAGGGCTTCCTGTTCACGCCGATCCTGGAGCAGGACGAGGTGGTGGACACCTCGTGGCGCGAGATGAAGAACGGGACGCCGCTGGTGATCCTGCCCTGGACCTCACGGCTCAACAAGGCGATCTCCGGGCTGCTCCCGATCAAGCTGCGCGACCTGTTCCTCAACTCGGTCGGCGTCTACCACTCCATGGACCAGTTCACCGGCCGCAAGAAGTAGCGCCTCACCCGGTCGGTTTGGTGCCGATCACGACGGTGGCGTACTGCTCCGGCGAGGTGGCGATCCGGCCGGCGAGACCGTGCTCGGCCAGCACCGCGAGCGCGGATTCTGTCTGTGCCGCATCGGCTTCCACCAGCAGGTGGCCGCCGGGGGCGAGCCATGACCGCGCGCCCGCGGCGACGCGGCGGAAGATGTCGAGACCGTCGGGCCCGCCGTCCAGCGCGGCGCGCGGTTCGTGGTCCCTGGCCTCCGGGGGCATCCGCGCGATCATGTCGGACGGAACGTACGGGGTGTTGGCGAGCAGGATATCGATGCAGCCGAGCAGTTCCTCGGGGAGCGGATCGAAGAGGTCGCCCTGATAGACCGGGGCGCCGAGCGCGGTCAGGTTGCGGCGCGCGCAGTCCACCGCGACCGGATCGATATCGGCGGCGGCCAGCGTCGCGGGCCGCTGCTCGGCCGCGAGGATGGTGGCCAGGGCCAAGCCCAAAGCGCCTGAGCCGCAACACAGATCGACCACCATCTGATGCCGGGTCCGGGTGCGAGCCAGCGCGGCCGCTTCCTCGACCAGGAACGCGGTGCGTTGCCGCGGCACGAAGACGCCCGGCGCGACCACGACGCGTAAGCCGTGGAACTCGGCCCAGCCGAGCAGGTGCTCCAGCGGCGTGCCCGCCACCCGCCGGGCCACCAGGTCGTCCAGATCGGCGCCGGTGTCGGCCGCGGCGGCGGTGAGCAGGCGGGCCTCGTCCTCGGCGAAAACGCATCCCGCCGCCCGCAGCGTCGCGACCACCTCGGTTCTGCCTGCCATCACCCGGCCATACTGCCGTGCCCGGATCAGGTCTGGCCAGCGGTTATTCGGTGACCTCGCGCACGGAGCCGCCCAGCGGGGTCAGCGTGCGGTATCCAGTTGGAAGGTGCGGGTGGCGTCGAGGTAGATGCCGCGCTGCGATTGGCGCGAGGGCGGCGGCAGCTGCGAGACCAGTTGATCCAGCGACGTGGTCGCGCCGACCACCCGGGTGCCCGCGACGATGAAATCGGCGACCGCGCGCCGGATGTGGTTGGGGGAGGTGACCACCACCGCGCTGGTCGCGCCGACATCGCGCAACATCCTGGTGGCGAACAACGCGTTCTGCACGGTCGAGCCGGCCCGGTTCTCCACGTGGATGCGAGTCGGCGGTACCCCGTGCCCGATCAGCCAACCGGCCATGGCATCGGCCTCGGCGATCCCGTTCTGCGGGTTGCCGCCGGTCACCACGATCGGCGACAACGGTGCCGCGATCGACTGCAGCCAGGCCGCGATCAAGCGATTCACCAGTTCGGGGCGCAGCGCGCCGTCCGGTAGCAGCCCGTAGCCGAGCACGACGATCCCGGTCTCCGGGCCGATCAGCGCGGGCATCGGGTTGGGCAGCGTGCCGACCGCCGCGCCGATGGCGCCGAGCACATTGTTGGTACCCGCCGCCAATTGCGGATCGAGGAGGTTCAACCGCGCCATCGCGTCGGCCAGCGCGGGCAGGTCGTTCGCGTAGTGCGACCAGATCGCTTGCAGGGCAAGGGCTTCGGCGTCGTTGGGGTCCGCGCCGATCAGGTTGCGCAGGTCGGCGCGGCCCGCGACGTCGTCACCGTCGGTGAAGTTGCGCTGGGCGGAGTTGTAGAGGGCGTCCGTCTCCGGTCCGGCCGCGGCCGGAACCGCGGACAGCGCGGTGAGGGTGAGCGCCGCGAGCACCGTCGCGGCGAGATGTGTCCAGTGCCTCGAGATCTTCACTACAGTCGACACCTTTCCGCGAATCAAACCGGGTTGGGCACGTGCTGGCAGTTAGCCGGGGGCAAGCAGTGCCCACCATACGGCGGGTTGATCTGGAAATCACGTATTAACCGGGGGGATTCTGAGTTTGATTTTTGGGCACGCGGACAAACCGGGCGCCGTCGGCGGGCGACTTGCCGCAGATGTCCGATGCGCCTTCGGCGCGGGCCGGAGCCGTTGGGCGGTCCCGCCGCGCGCGCCCGATAAGGTGTCACAACGTGGATACCGTTTCGCTGACCGGCAAGGAACTCGCCGCCGCCCTCAACGCCGACACCAAGCAGCGCGCCGCCGCGCACGCCGAGTCCGGTGCCGCACCGCGCCTGGCGCTGATCGTGGCGAACGACGACCCGGCCAGCGCCTGGTACGTCAACTCGCTGCGCAAGGCCGCCGAGCGGCTCGGAATCGCTTGCGATACTGTCGATCTCGGTGCCGATGCGAGTGCGGAGACGATCCGCGCGGAACTCGCGGCGCGCAGCGCGGATCCTGCGACCGACGGGATCATGCTGCAGACGCCGCTGCCCGCGGGCATCGCGCTGGAGGACGTGAGTTCCGCGATCGCCGCGCCGAAGGATGTCGACGGGGTGAGCCCGCTCTCGCTCGGCCTGCTCGCCTCCGGGCTCGAGGGTTTCGTCGCCGCGACCTCCGAGTCGGTCGTCGAATTGCTGAAGCACCATCAGGTCCCGCTCGCCGGTAAGCATGTCGCGGTCGTCGGCCGCTCCAATATCGTCGGCAAGCCGCTGGCCCAGCTGCTGCTCGCGGAGAACGCCACGGTCACCGTCTGCCATTCGAAGACCACCGATCTGCCCGCCGTCACCTCGACCGCCGATATCGTCGTCGCCGCCGCGGGCCGGATCGGCCTGGTCACCGGCAAGCACATCCGCGAGGGTGCGGTGGTGGTCGACGTCGGCACCAACGAGGCCGCCGACGGCGGCATCGTCGGCGATGTCGACGCGGAATCGGTGCGCGGCAAGGCTGCCGCCCTCACCCCGGTCCCCGGTGGCATCGGCCCGGTGACCACCGCCCTGCTGATGCGGCACGTCGTCGTCGCGGCGGAGCGCGCCCGCCGCTGACCTTTCCGAGGCGCAGCTCCCTCGGCACTTCCGACGGCCGGACCCGGCCCGCAAGGCCCGGGTCCGGCCGTCGGCGTATTTCCGCCCTCCGATCGTGGCTGTCGTGAAACTCTTGTGCGTCAGGTCACAGCATGAGTAGCATGCTACTCATCAAGTGAGACATGTTACTTAAGCAAGTGGCATGCCATCGCAGCTTGGCTCTGTGCTGTGGAGGAAAGAAAAATGGATGTGCTGCAGGCGAATACGATCCGGAAGATCACCCGCCGGATCGTGCCGCTGCTGGTGATCGGCTACATCGTGAGCTACATCGACCGGATCAATGTCAGCTTCGCGAAGTTCGGGATGGAAGAGACGTTCGGGATGAGCGCGACCCAGTACGGGTTCGTCGCGGGCATCTTCTTCGTCGGCTACGTGCTCGCCGAGGTACCGAGCAACATCATCATGACCAAGGTCGGCGCGCGGATCTGGCTCAGCCGGATCCTGGTGACCTGGGGCATCATCGCGACCCTGACCGCGTTCGCGGTCAACGTGGAGATGGTCTACCTGCTGCGCTTCCTGCTCGGCGTGGCCGAGGCGGGCTTCTTCCCCGGCATCATCGTGTATCTCACCCGCTGGTATCCGAATGCCGAACGCACCAAAGTGATTTCGACCGTCATGGTGGCGATCCCGGTGGCCAGCGTGCTCGGCAGCCCGCTCAACGGCTGGATTCTCGACACCTTCGACGGCGCACTGGGATTGGACGGCTGGCGCTGGGTGTTCATCGTCGGCGGCATCCCGGCGGTGCTGCTCGGCGTCGTGTTCTTCTTCGGGCTCACCGAGACGCCCGCGCAGGCGAAATGGCTCAGCGACGCCGAACGGGCTTGGCTCACCGAGACATTGGCGGCCGAGAACGCCGAACGCGCGCAGACCGCTCCCGCCGGGCATCTCGCCGCACTGCGGAACAAGCGCGTCCTCGCGCTGTGTCTGGCCTACTTCCTGCTGCTGTGCGGTGCGTACCCGCTGGCGTACTGGATGCCGACGGTGGTCAAGGAGGTCGGGCACGGCCTGAGCAGCACGCAGATCGGCTGGCTGTCGGCGGTGCCGTTCCTGCTCGCCGCGATCGGGATGTATGTGACCGGGCGGTTGGTGCGCGACGAACGGTCCTCGAAACCGGTGCTGGTCGCCCTGGCGATCTCGGTGGTCGCGTTCACCGTGACGGCGTTCGCGCTCGGCTCGCCGCTGCTCGCGTTCACCGCGATCACCGTGGCCACCATGGCGGCGCAGACGGCGAAGCCGCTGTTCTGGGCGGTGCCGACGGCGTATCTGGCCGGGGTCGGCGCGGCCAGCGGTATCGCGCTGATCAATTCGCTCGGCAACGCGGCCGGGTTCGTCAGTCCGTACGCGTTCGGCTGGATCAAGGACGCGTCCGGCGGGCACACCAGTTTCGCGATCGCGGTGATGATCCTGGCCAACGTGGGCGCGCTGGGCGTGGTCGGCGCGATCGCGGTGCGGTCGAAGGCGCGTCGCGCCTCGAAGGTGCCGAGCGCCTGAGCGACTATGCTGGTGAATCGCCCGGGGCCGCTGTGCCACGGGCGTTTTCCCGTTGCGTCGGTCCATTGAAGAGGTGCCTTGTCGGAGGATGCGGTAGACAGCAAGTCCGAGCAGATCGCGGCCGAGATCCGGGACGCGATCCGGCAGGGGCGGCTCGAGCGTGGCGTGCTGTATTCGTCGCGTGAACTGGGCGAACGGTTCGGGGCGTCGCGGACGCCGGTGCGCGAGGCGCTGTTGAAGCTGGCCGATCTGGGTCTGGTCAAGATCGAACGCAATCGGGGCGCGCGCATACTCGGCCAGGACGGGCGCGGCATCGTCGACCTGTGCAGCCTGCGCGTGCTGCTGGAGCCGCCGGCCTGTCGCAGCGCCGCGGCGGTGATGACCAGCCGCGACGACGAGGCGATGCTGGCCGAATACCGGATCATGGAACGCACCGCCGACGGCGGCGCCGAATACTTCGCCGCCGACGAACGCCTGCACGAACTGATCCTGGAGGCCAGCGGCAATCGCCGGCTGGCCAAGTTCGTCGCCGAACTGCGCCAGACGCTCGCCCTGGACGGCAGGCACAGCGTGCCGCGGTATCAGACCGTGGACACGGCCCTGAAGGACCACTGGGACATCATCGACGCCCTGCGCAAACGCGACGGCGTCGCGGCCGAACGCGCGATGCGCAAGCATCTGGTCCGCTCCGGCGACCTGCTCGTCGCGCACAGCAGCGCCGACAATCGCGGCCTGGTCGGCGAATGGCGCCGCTGGGTCTCGGTCTCGGTCCCCGAAGGCGACCAAGTCACCTACTGACCGGCCTCTTTGCCGTCCCGTGGCCGACCTCTAAATGAGAGTTGCATGCTACTAATGGCGAGTAGTATGTTTCTCATATCAAGTGGGCTGCTACTCGGCAGCTGGTCCGGCGAAGGGACATTCGTGAATTCCAACTCTTATGCGGCGTCGGTCGCCAGAGGTATCTGGGCGGCGGAGGTGGATCTGGTCGGGTACGTGCCGTCGGTGAGCGTGGCGCCCGTCATCAATGCGCTGGTGGAGACCAGCGGGGGTGCGGCGGGCCGGTCCGAGCGGGTCTTTCCGCTGTCCAGGGAGGAGGAGGCGGCGGGCGTGCTCGGCGCACTGCCGCTCACCGGCAAGCTCGGCGCGATCGTCATGCAGGACAACGGCTTCGGTAACGCGCTGACCGCGCTGACCACCTTCAACCTGGCCTACCACCTGCCGCTGCTGATCGTCGCGAACACGCGCGGCGGCCTCGGCGAATACAACTCGATGATCCACACCTTCAGCCAGCACGTTCCCGGCGTGCTCGCGCGTTTCGGGCTCCCGTTCTTCGAAGTGGACCGGCGCAGTACGGCTTCGGATTGGGAACAGGTGGTAACCGAGGCGGGCGTACACGCGCGCATGACATTTCGGCCGGTGGTGGTGCTCGCCCACTTCTGGGCGACCGACGGAAAGGCCGCGTGACATGCAACGCATCGACGCCCTGCGACTGCTCGCCGCGCAAACCGCCGACCTGCCCGTCGTCGTGACCTGCGCCGCCTCCAGCCGGGAACTGGCCGCGGTCGCCGACCGTCCGAACCACCTGTATCTGCTCGATGCGATGGGCCTGGCCGGTTCGGTGGCCACCGGGATCGCCCTGGGTCTCGCCGATACCGGGGTGCCGAAGGTAGTGACCGTCGAGGGTGACGGTTCCCTGCTGATGAACCCGAATGTGCTTGCCACGGGCGGGTTCCTGCGCCCCTCGAAGCTGGTGCTGGTGCTGCTGGACAACGGCGTCTACGGCGCGACCGCGAACCTGCCGACCTACGGTTCGCGCATCGACCTGGGGGAGTTGGCGACCGCGGCGGGCTGGACCGTGCTGCGGGCCGCCGATCCCGAACAGCTGTCGGCCCGGCTCGCCGAATCGCTGACCCTGGACGGCCCGGTGTTCCTGCATGTGCGCATCGCGGTGGGCAACGCGACCGGTGTGCCGAAGCTGCTGGAGAATCCGGTGGTGCTCGGCCGCCGGTTCCAGGACTGGCTGGCGGCCCGGGTGACCGAGGCGGCCCGATGATCACCACGATCGACCCGGCCACCGGAAACCCGCTCGAGGCTTACGCTTTCACCCCCGACCATCAGCTGTCCACCCTGCTGAACCGGGCCGTCACGGCCGCGCGCCGGGCCGCCGACGAGCCGGTCGCGGACCGGGCCGACCGGCTGCGCCTGCTGGCCGCCCGCCTGCGCGCCGACGCGCCGATGCTGGCGGCGTTGATCACCACCGAGATGGGCAAACCCATCACCCAGGCCGCGGCGGAACTCGAGAAGTGCGCCGCCACTTGCGATTACTATGCCGACCGGGTCGCCGACCTGCTGCGGCCGCAAGCGGTCGACGTGTTCCCGGAGAGTGGGCAGATCCGCGTCCGGCCGCTGGGCGTGCTGCTCGCGATCATGCCGTGGAACTACCCGTTCTGGCAGGTGTTCCGGTCGATGCTGCCCGCCCTCGCGATCGGGAACACGGTGCTGCTCAAGCACGCCGACAATGTCACCGGCTGCGCCGTCGCCGTGCAGCGGCTGTTCGACGAGGTGTGCGGCACCGGCGTGCTGACCAGTGTGATGCTGCCGCCGGACCGGATCGGCCCGCTCATCGACGACGCCCGCATCGCCGCCGTCGCGTTCACCGGCAGCAACCGGGTCGGCGCGATCGTCGGTGCGCGCGCGGGCGCGGCGGTGAAGAAGGTCGTGCTGGAACTCGGCGGCTCCGATCCGTTCATCGTGCTGTCCGACGCCGATATCGCGGCCGCCGCGGCCGCGGCGGTGCGCTCCCGGTTCCTCAACGTCGGGCAGAGCTGCATCGCCGCGAAACGAATCATCGTCGAACAGCGTGTTTTTCCCGATTTCACCGACGCCATGGTGGCCGAGCTGGACCAGCTCGTCGTCGGCGACCCGATGCTGCCCGGCATCGATATCGGGCCGATGGCGCGAGCCGACCTGCGCGACGAGCTGCGCAGGCAGCTGACCGCGACGCTGGCCGCGGGCGGCACGGTATTGACCGGCGGCGCTGCCGATTCCGGGCCGGGCGCCTGGTTCCCGCCGACGATCGTGACCGTGCCGGACACGTATGCCGTTGCCTTCCAAGAGGAAACCTTCGGCCCGCTCGGCGCGGTGCTGCCGGTCGCTTCGGCGGCCGCGGCCCTCACGGCCGCCAATGCGTCCGCCTACGGCCTGAGCTGTTCGATCTGGGGCGAAGACCTCGGGCGGGTACAGCAACTCGCGGACCGGGTCGCGGCGGGTTCCGTCTTCGTCAACCGCATCTCCGAATCCGACCCGCGCCTGCCCGTCGGCGGGGTCAAGGCCAGCGGGCACGGCCGGGAGCTGAGCAGCTACGGCGCCACCGAATTCGCCAACATCCAGGCGGTACGCACCGCCTCTTCCGCGAGGAGCAGTCGATGACCATCACCCGTGTCCGAGCCCGCGTCGTCGGTATCCCGGTCGACAAGCCGACCCGAATGTCCAACCGCGACTTGACCGATCGGCATTACGTGCTGGTCGAGATCACCGACGACAGCGGTGCCACCGGGATCGGTTACACCTACGCCGGGACCAGCGGCGGGATGCTCACCAAGTGTGCGATCGATGACGTGCTGGCCCCGGTGTACCTCGGCGCGGACCACAACGACGTGTCCGGCCTGTGGAGTCTGGCCTATCAGGAGGCGCTGCTGGCCGGCCGGCGCGGCGCGGTGCTGCGGGCGCTCTCGGCGATCGACATCGCGCTGTGGGATCTGCGCGCGAAACGGGCGAGCCTGCCGCTGGTGAGCCTGCTCGGCGGCGCGACGGCGCCGCTGCCCGCCTACGCGTCGGGCGGCTACTACCGGCCCGACGAGGGCGAGTGGACGCAGGCGGTGCGCAAGGAGATCGAATTCAATGCGGGCCAAGGCTTTACCGATCACAAGATCAAGGTCGGCGGCCTGAGCGTGGCCGAGGACGCGCGCCGGGTGGCCGCCGCGATCGAGGCCATCGGCGACACCGGCCGGCTCGCGCTCGACGCCAACAACGCCTACCGCTCCGTGCACGAAGCCCGCACCGCCATCGAGGCTTTCGAGCGCGCGGCCGGCGAGCACGGGCTGTGGTGGTTCGAGGAACCGCTCGCCCCGGACGCGATCGCCGGGCACGGCGAACTGGCCGCGCAGATCCGCACCCCCGTCGCCACCGGCGAAATCCACCAGACGCGTTGGGAATTCCGTCAGCTCATCGAATCGAATGCGGCTGCGATCCTGCAGGCCGACGCCGGTGTGGTCGGCGGCGTCACCGAATGGCTGCGGGTGGCGCACGCCGCGGACGCCTTCGGCTTGCAGATGGCGCCGCACTGGCACCACAACCTGCACGTGCACCTGTGCGGCGCGGTGAGCAACACGCTCGTGGTCGAGTACTTCGCGCTGGAGAAGGGCATCTACAACTTCGAACGGTTGCTCACGCCCGAGACCCGGCTGCGCTACGGGGCCAACCAGGTGCACATCCCGTCGCGTCCCGGGCTCGGCATCGAATTCGACGAGCGGGCCGTCGCCGAGTACGAATTCGCCTGACGCTCCGGCTCATTGGCCGGGACTGATGGCACTGATCAGTGTGCGCGCGCCGTCTTTGGTGGTGGTGACCAGCTGCGGGTTGTAGGTGACCGGGGTGCGGCCGGGCCGGTTCTCGGTCACCACCACCATGTACTGCCCGGCGAACGCGCCCGGCGTGATCGCGACGCAGTAGGTGGTGCCCGCCGGGATGCTGTCGATACCGCGCTGGATGGCCTCGGCCGACTCCACCGCGGCATCGGGGGTCGTGGCCGCACGGACTTCTTCGCCGGAACGCGCGACGTAGTACGCGTGCTGGAAAGCGAAGATCGCGGCCGGGCCGGAATCGAATCCACCCGGATCGTTGCCCTTGATCCGGTTACCGACCCGCTCGGCCTCGCACGGTGCGCCCGGCGCGGCGGCGGGCACCAGGGTCTGCGTCGGCGCGGCCGAGGTGTCCGGTGCGGAGTTGCCGCCGAACACCACGAACGCGACGGCCGCCAGCGCGCCGACCACGACCACGCCCAGCGCGGGGATCAGCCACCGCCTCGCCGAACGCCTGCCGCGGGACCGGTCGATCAGCCCGCTGAACTCGTCTTCGAAATAGCCGGACTCGTAACCGGGTTCGTAGGCCGGCCCGGGCTCCGGTTCCGGCAGCCGGTCCATCCAATCCGAGTACGCCCCCTGATATCGGTCGTCGGGTCCGGACTGCTGGTCCGGCTCGCCGCGTCGCATCATCTGTGGCCCCCGCCCGTAATCGTTGTCGGGCCGTGAGCCCATCTCCGGTCGATCCATCGCCCCACCTTCTTCAGGTCATACCGCCAGGTTATCCGCAGCGTTCCCGGAATGCAGCAACGCTCGGACCCGCAAGTCCCGCCGGCGACGCCGTCGCCCCGGGCAGAATACTGCTCATTTGCGGGCGTACCCGCTGATCGGGGAGGTACCGGTCGGTAAGTCTCGCGAAATGGGCGAATTGACTGAATCGAGTCCCGGGGATCGGGCAAGTCGACAGTGCTAGCAGGTTGCGGTGTCCAGGGCAGCCAGCAGAGTGCGCAGGGTTTCGCGCTGCTCCGGGGTGAGGGTCGCGAAGAGTTCCTCGGCGGCTTCGCGACGTGCTTCGGCCATGCGGCCGAGGGTGGCGCGACCGGCGTCGGTGAGCGTGACGAGGGTGGCGCGGCGGCTGGCCGGATCGGTCGTGCGGTGCACCAGACCTGCGGCGCTGAGCGCGTCGACGACGGTGGTCGCCGAGCGGGGCACGATCCCGAGCCGGTCGGCCAGCGCGGTCATTCGCAGCGGTTCTTGCTGGTGGCCGATGATCCGCAAGGCGCGGGCCTGAGCAGGGGTGAGGCCGAGCGGGGCGAGCCGGGACGACTGATTGCGGCGGATACGTTTGGCCGCGCGCAGGAACAGTTCGGGGAGGTCGGTCTCGGCGGTCTCCATGATTCTGAGCATAACTCATTGTTTCGGGAACAATTATGAGTCATGCTCAGTTTCATGACGTAGTTCCTCGGAAGGAGCCGCCTATGCAGCCCCCAGCTCAGCTTCGCCGGATCGTCCGGCTGTTCCACCCCTATCGGGCCCGTCTGGCCGCCGTTGCCGCGCTGGTCGGCCTGTCCTCGGTGGTCGCGCTGGCCTCGCCGTTCATGTTGCGCGCGGTGCTCGACGACGCGCTGCCGCACGGGCGCACCGGCCTGCTCACCCTGCTCGCCGCGGGCATGGTCGCGGTCGCGGCGCTGACCAGTGTGTTCGGCGTCTTGCAGACCTACATCTCGACCACCGTCGGCCAGGACGTGATGCACGATCTGCGTTCGGCGGTGTACGCGCAGTTGCAGCGAATGCCGTTGTCCTTCTTCGCCAGAACGCGCACCGGTGAGGTGCAGTCGCGCATCGCCAACGATATCGGCGGCATGCAGTCCACCGTCACCTCCACCGCGACCTCGCTCGTCTCGAACTTCACCACGGTGCTCGCCGCGATCGTCGCCATGATCGTGCTGGACTGGCGGCTCACGCTGGTCTCGCTGATCATGCTGCCGTTCTTCGTCTGGGTGAGCCGCCGGGTCGGCAACGAGCGCCGCAAGATCACCGCCCAGCGCCAGCAGAAGCTGGCGGGCATGTCGGCGATCGTGGAGGAGTCGCTCTCGGTGAGCGGCATCCTGCTCGGCCGCACGATGGGCCGCTCGCCCGCGCTGGTAGACGGTTTCGCGCGCGAATCACGCGGGCTGGTCGATCTGGAGATCCGCGCGAGCATGGCGGGGCGGTGGCGGCAGTCGACCATCACGATCGTCATGTCGGCGATGCCCGCGGTGATCTACTGGGCGGCGGGACTGACCGTCACGGCGGGCAAGCCGCTGGTGTCGATCGGCACGCTGGTCGCGTTCACCACCTTGCAGACCACGCTGCTGCGCCCGATGGTGCAGTTGCTCTCCACCGGCGTCGAGGTGCAGAGTTCGCTCGCGCTGTTCGGCCGGATCTTCGAATACCTCGATCTGAAACCGGATATCGAGGAACCCGCGCGGCCGGTCCCGCTCGGTCCGGTGTCCGGCGCGGTGCGCTTCGAACACGTCGGGTTCGCCTATGGGGCGGGCGATCGAGAGGTGTTGCGCGATATCGACATCAGCGTGCCGGCTGGGACGAGTCTGGCCGTCGTCGGCGAAACCGGTTCCGGTAAGACCACACTCGGCTACCTCGTGGCCCGGCTCTACGACGTGAGTTCCGGACGGATCACGATCGACGGAAAAGATGTGCGCGAGTTGTCCTTCGCCGATCTCGCCGGTGCGGTCGGCGTGGTCTCCCAGGAGACCTACCTGTTCCACGCCTCGGTCGCGGACAACCTGCGTTTCGCGAAACCCGATGCGACAGACCAGGAACTGCACGCCGCCGCGCGCGCCGCACAGATCCACGACCACATCATGAGCCTGCCCGAGGGCTACGCCACCATGGTGGGCGAACGCGGTTACCGCTTCTCCGGCGGCGAGAAGCAGCGGCTGGCGGTGGCCCGTGCGATCCTGCGCGATCCGCCGATCCTGGTGCTCGACGAGGCGACCAGCGCCTTGGACACCCGCACCGAGCAGCAGGTGCAGCAGGCCATCGACGCGCTCTCGGCCGGCCGCACCACGATCACCATCGCGCACCGCCTGTCCACCATCCGCGACGCCGACCAGATCGTCGTGCTCGACCACGGGCGCGTCGTGGAGAGCGGCACGCACGACGAACTCATGGCGCGCGAAAACCGGTACGCGGCTTTGGTTTCCCGCAACGAGGCGCTACCTGCCGCGGCGTGAGCGCGGTCAGGACGAGGTCGGGCACACCCGGAGATGCTCGACCAGGAAGGCGGTTTCGTCGGCCACGACCTGCTCGAAATCGGGCGACACGTAGATGTCGAAGTGGCCCGCCCGGTACTCGTGCACCTCGACGTTCGGGCCGGCGGCCGCGGCGTAGCGCAGGGTGCGGCCGGGCGGTGCGACGCTGTCGGTCAGGCAGACGCCGAGAAAGACCGGGCAGCCGATCTTGCGCAGGCTGCGGCCGGGCCGGTACAGGGGGAGGGTGAGTCCGATCCGCGCGGCGATCGCATCGTGGTGGGTGTACTCGTCGGGCACCAGGCCGGTGTAGCCGGGGGCGGCGTCCGGCGCGTTCATCAGGGCCGTCGTGCCCGGCGCGCCGGTCAACGGGACGGTGACCGGCGCGCGGCGCAGCGCGGCCGCGCCGACGTCCAGACCGGCCCGGACCGCGATGCCCAGCAGCGGCCGCAACCCGACGGTCGTCGCCGAGGCCGGTCCGTCGGTGAACGGGCACTGCGCGACGACCGCCGCGACGCGACGGTCCCGCGCCGCCACTCGCAGCACGTGGCCGCCGCTGAAAGACGTTCCGAACAAAGCGATTCGGGACGGATCGATCCCGTCGAGGGTGCTCGCGTAGTCGATCGCCGCCGACCAGTCCGCCAACTGGCGGCCGATGCTCAGCAGTTGGCGCGGTGTGCCGTCACTAGCGCCGAAATGCCGATAGTCGAAGACCAGGGCGGCGATGCCCGCGGCAGCGAAGTGTGCGGCGAAGGCGTCGAGGCGCATCTCCTTCACCGCGCCGAGTCCGTGGGCCAGCACGACCAGGGGGACGTCACCGTCCGCGGCTTCGGGGCGATACAGCCAGCCGCGCAGTGTCGTTCCGTGCGAACGGAATTCGATGTCCGAACGTGGTGCCATCCGTCAGCTCCTGATGCCATCGAAAGAGACCGTGTGTCCCATTTGCTCGATCATGGCACGAATCGGAGCTGTAGTACCGGGTGGCGCCCGTCACAGCCGTTCGGCCGCCGTCACCGCGCTCGCGTGCGGTGACGGCAGTGACTGCTCACCAGTGCGTGGTGACGGGATCGCCGATATTGATGGTGTAGTAGACCCACGCGGCGTCGTCGGGGGCCAGGTTGATGCAGCCGTGGCTCACGTTCGAGTTGCCCTGCTGCTCCACCGACCACGGCGCTGAGTGGATGTACACCCCGCCCCAGGTCAGACGCTCGGCGAATTCGCCGTTGATCACGTAGCCCTCGGGCGAACTCAGCGGGATGCCGATGGTCCTGGAATCGAACACGACCGAGCGCGCCTTCTCCAGCACCGGGAACCGGCCGGACGGCGTCTCGAACCCGGGCTTGCCCATCGAGGCGGGCATTGTCCTGGACTCGCCGCCGACGGTCAGCGTGAAGGTGTGGGCGGACATGTCGGCGTCACCGTAAACGCCTACGTTGGTACGGAATTCGGTGCGGGCCTGGCCGACGCCGACGCTGATGCGGGCGCTGGCGGGCAGGTACCCCGTCGGCGTCCAGACGACCTCCCGGTCGGTCGTCCACGCGAACGTGCCGGGCAGCGGATCGGTGGCCCGGATATCGACGGTGCGTTCCGTGGCCGCCCGGTCGGTGACCGGTTGCGCGAACCGGATGGTGACCGGGTGGGCGACGCCCACCACCTGTCCGTCGGACGGCCCGATCAGTTCGATCGGATTCGCCGTCGCCGTACCGGCCATGCCGGCCGTCGCGGTGCCGGACCACCAGATGGCCATTGCCGCGACCAAGATCATCAAGAACAGATACCGGAGCACATTTCTCATGGCTCCACCCCTTACGAGATATGGGTAGGCAAGAATGCAATTTTAGGCCTCATGATCAACTCGGTCCACGAATCGATCCCGGCCGTAGTCCAGTCGTAATCGGACCATGCCCCTCTCTATGTTGCCTACCCGCCTTATCGGCCGCCAAACCCGCCGAAAGTCGCACCAAACGATCGTTCGTGCAGATCAGCGGCCTGCGCGCAGCATGTGGGCGGTAGTGATCGGCGAATACGTCGAGTTCCAGGAGTGTCATTTCGACGGTCCGGCGGTGCGGATCTCGCAGGACGACACCGCCCTGGGCGGTTGTGGGAGCGCAATGCTCGAAGGCGGGGTCCATCAGGGCCATTCGGTGGAATTCTTCCCAACAGAAACAACGGTGGAGAATCGATGGCATGTTGGCGATCACGCAGAGCAGGTTCGGTGGAGTCGAAGTGCTGGAGACGGTCGAGGTGGATCAGCCGCGACCCGGACCGGGGGAGGTGTTGATCCGGGTCGCGGCCACGTCGGTGAATCCGGCGGACTGGAAGGTGCGCTCCGGGGTGGTGCAGGGACTCGGAAATCCGCCGCTCACACTGGGATTCGATGTTTCCGGCGTGGTCGAGGAAATCGGTTCGGGCGTCGAGCGATTCCAGGTGGGGGATGCCGTGTTCGGCATGGTGATGGGTGGGGCGAACGCCGAATACGTTGTCGCGCCGGAACAGAGCACGGCGCTGAAACCGGTGCGCGTCGACCACGTGCGGGCGGCCGCCCTGCCTTCGGTGGCCTCGACGGCGTGGCAGGCGTTGGCCGCCGTCGGTGCGGGACAACGGGTTCTGGTGCACGCGGCCGCCGGCGGCGTCGGGCATCTCGCGGTACAGATCGCCGCGCATCGGGGCGCGCACGTGCTCGGTACCGCCCGCGCGACCCGGCACGAATTTCTGCGCGAGCTGGGTGCGGCGGAGCTGATCGATTACACCGCAGTCGATTTCACCGAGGTGACCGGCGATATCGATGTCGTGCTCGACCTCGTGGGCGGTGACTACGGATCCCGCTCACTGCGGGTGCTGCGCCCGGATGGTCGTTATATCGACTGCCTCGGCTCGGATGCGGTGGACGACCCGCGGTACGAACGCTTTTATGTGACACCGTCGGCACTGTCGCTGCGCGAGATCGCGACGATGGTCGACCGCGGTCACCTGAACGTCACGGTCGACCAGGTGCTGCCGCTGGCGGAAATCGCGCAAGCGCACCGCCTCAGCGAATCCGGCGGCGTGCGGGGCAAGATCGTGCTCACCCCGTGGAACGCGCCGAACTGATCAGGACGGCTCCATCGTGCGTAGCCGGGGCTCGAGTTCCTGCTGGAAGAAATCGATGAAGCCGTCCGGGTCCGGTCCCGCGTTCTGCATGACCAGATGGTCGAAGCCCGCGTCGACGTACTGCTGAGCGACCTCGACGTAGCGGGAAGGGTCTGGGCCACAGGCGAATTGCGTCAGCACGTCCTCCTCGCGCACGGTGCGGGACGCGGCGTCGAAATTCACCGGGTTGGGCAGTTCGCTCATCACCTTCCAGCCGGTGAGCGCCCAGCGGCTGGTCGCCAGCACTGCCTTCGCCGCGGTCGACTCGTCGAGGGCCCACGCCATGGGCACCTCGGCGTAGCGGGGACCGTCCCCGCCGCTGTCGCGATAGTGCCCGATGATCTCCGGCTTCGGCTCGGTGGCGAACAGTCCGTCGCCGAGTTCGGCGGCGATCCGGGCCGAGGGCGGCCCGCTGGCCGCGACCGCGATCACGGGCAGTTGCTCGGGCAGGTCGAAGACCCGCGCGTCCGAGAGCGACAGGTAGCGCCCGTCATAGGACTGATAGCCGCCACGCCACAGCAACCGGATGATCTCCAGCGCCTCGCGCAACATCTCCTGCCGGATCCTGGCATCCGGGAATTCGCGCGCGACCACGTGCTCGTTCAACCGCTCACCGGACCCGACACCGAGCGTGAACCGGCCGTCGGAGACCAGCGCCAGCGTTGCCGCCGCCTGCGCGATGATCGCCGGGTGGTAGCGCACCGTCGGGCAGGTCACACCGGTGGCCAGGCCGATCCGTTCGGTCTGCGCCGCGATCGCGCCGAGCACGGTCCAGGCGAACGGGGAATGGCCCTGCTCGTCCAGCCACGGATGGTAGTGATCGCTGATCTCGACGAAGTCGAATCCCGCCGACTCCGCCCGAATCGCTTGGCGCATCAGTTCTTTCGGCCCGAATGCCTCCGCGGCCAACTTGTATCCGAGCTGCACGGCTACCTCCTCGGCACTGTCGGGCACGGCCGTTCGACCGTGCTCACCTCGCGTTCAGCGCCGACATACCCGGCCGGGCGGACCGGAAACCCGCGGCTACTTCCGCAGCGCGTGCACCACGTCGGCGTGCAGCGCGTCGGCGCGGGCCACCAGCTCCTCGATCCGGAGCAGTACCGGGGCGAAACGGTCGCCCTCGGCGGCGGGCAGCGAGGCCACGTTGATCTCGATGTTGAGCTGCGAACTCGCGGCGGCGGCGCGGCACGCGTCGGCCGCGGCACCGATATCGGTGACCACGTTCGGGTTGCCGATCGGGAACAGCTCGCCGGCCAGCGAGAGCACCTCGTCGGCCTCGTCGACGACGGCGGCGGGCACGCGCGCCGCCTCGAGCAACGCGGCATTGATGGCCGCCGTGCGGGCGGACTCTTCTTCGGGCGTGCCCTTGGGCAGCTTGTAGGCCGCACCCACCGCGGTGAATGCGGCGGCGTCGGCGTCGGCGAGGGCGAGCGCCCGGCCCCGGGCGGCGTCGGCGGCCTCGATGACGCGGTCGACCACGGGCCGGTTGTCGGCGTCCTTGGCCCGGGTGGTGTAGCGCGCGACCATCGCGACCAGGGCGGCGGCCTGCGCGGCGTGCAGCGCGGCGACCGCGCCGCCGCCGGGCGCGGGGATCTTGGCGGCCAGGTCGGACAGGTACTGCGCGAGCGTGGCCGCGCCGAAGGACGAGGCTGTTTCCTGGGACGACGTGCTCGGCTGCGACACGGGTGGGTGGCCTTTCGATATCCGGCGAGGGGGGAGCGGTGCGCGGTCAACGCTACCGGTTGGCCGTCGCACCCGGCCCACTGCACCGGTCGCCCGTAAACGGCGTTATGTTGAGTGCCATGCGGATCGGATTGAGCATCAACTACTCGGGCGGTTTCAAAGAGGCGGCCGCCGAGGTCGTGGACCTCGAACGGGCCGGTCTGGACATCGTGTTCGTGCCCGAGGCCTACTCCTACGACGCGGTGAGCGCGCTCGGCTACCTCGCGGCCAAGACGTCACGGCTGGAGCTGGCCTCCGGCATCCTGCAGATCTACACCCGCACGCCCAGCCTGACCGCGATGACCGCGGCCGGTCTCGACTTCGTCTCCGACGGCCGCTACATCCTCGGCCTCGGCGCCTCGGGCCCGCAGGTGATCGAGGGCTTCCACGGCGTGCCCTACGACGCGCCGATCGGCCGCACCCGGGAACTGGTCGAGATCTGCCGCAAGGTGTGGCGGCGCGAGCGACTCGAATACCACGGCAAGTACTACCAGATCCCGCTGCCCGAAGGGCAGGGCACCGGCCTCGGCAAGGCGCTCAAGCTCATCAATCACCCGGTGCGCGAACGCATTCCGGTGCTGCTCGCCTCGCTCGGTCCGAAGAACGTCGAGCTGACCGCGGAGATCGCCGAAGGCTGGCAGCCGGTCTTCTTCCTGCCGGAGAAGGCGAAGGACGTGTGGGGCGATTCGCTCGCCGCCGGTCTGGCCAAGCGCGATCCGCAACTCGGCGACCTGCAGGTCTACGCGGGCCCGGCGCTGGCCATCGGCGACAACGTCGAACCGCTGCTGGCGTTCGTCAAACCGTACCTGGCCCTCTACATCGGCGGCATGGGCGCGAAGGGCAAGAACTTCTATCACACGCTGGCCACCAAGTACGGCTACGGCGCCGAAGCCGACCGCATCCAGGAGCTCTACCTGGCGGGCAAGAAGGAGGAGGCGGCCAAGGCCGTCCCCGACGCGCTGGCGCGCGACGTCTCGCTCGTCGGCCCGGCGGGCTACGTCAAGGAGCGGATCGCCGCGTTCGCCGAGGCGGGGGCGACCGTGCTGAACGTGGTCCCGATGGCGGCCACCCCGGCCGAGCGGGTCAAGCTGATCGAGCAGTTGCGCGAACTCTGCGACTGAGCCCGCCTCAGTCGAGTCCGGCCATATCGGCGACGGAGTAGATGCTGCCGCCGCTTTCGGTCTCGCTCCCCTCGATGTCGTCGAGCCAGGGGAGCGCGACCGGTCCGGTGGTGCGGCGACCGGTCGCGAGCTCGTATCGGGAGTATTCGGCCTTGCCGCGATAGCTGATCGCCGACACGGTGGGGCCGTGCACCGACAACGCGACCTTGTCGCGCGGGCCGTGCACGGTCCACTCCTTCGTCACGGTGTTCGTCCCGTCCAACGGCACCGACAGCACCTCACCGTTCCTGGTGATCCAGTACAGCTTGCCGTGCGCCACCGTCAACGAACCGCGATGGGTTTCCCAGCCGAATTCGGGCATCTGCAAGGCGGTTTCGGTGCGTGCACCGTCGGCCGTGCGGATTCTCACCAACGTCAGGCCGGTACCTCCGCCGGTCGCGGTCTGCTCGGACGCGTAGAGCGCGACCAGCTCGCCGCCGTCCGCGGTGCACGCGGAAGTCGTTGTCACCGGCCGGAATTCCGGGTCGTAATCCCACTGGCCGCGCACCACCGGTGCGTTGTCGTCACCGAGTGCGTAGAGCCAGTTCTTCGTCGGGTTCTGCTCGGTGCCGACGAACGATTGCCGCACCACCGCGAAGTTGGATTCTCCGCAGTACGAGGTGGTTCCGACGATCCCGGCCACCTGCCCGGTCCGTACCGACTTGCCCGATCCGATCGACACGAAGCGATTGACGTACTCGCCGTTGACAACTCCGGTGTTGTACCAGAGGGTGGCCGCGCCGCTACCGGGTTGCCCGGCAGCGGCTTGCACGATGGATTCCCGTTCGATCCCGAACTGCTCGCGGCCGGTGCCGGCCAGCGCCGACACCGAATCGGCGAACGAGGTGACGATCCGTCCGGCGTCGGCGAGCACCCGATTGTTACTGATCGCGGGCCCGAGCGACTTCCCGACCACCTGCCCCCGATGATCGAACACGAAGAGCATCGTCCGATCATCGCGCCCAACGGATTCCAGCGCGAGCGGCCCGACCACCACGGCCCCCACCGCCCCACCCGGCACTCCACCCAACTCGCTGCCGGGATACTCCGGCCGGTCCGCGCACGAAACCGTCAGCGCCAGCAGCAAAGCCACCGATCCGGCCGCCCACCGGCCCCTGATCCGCACCATGCGATCGAAGTCCCACCTTCTCGTAGCAGTGTTACGGGTAATACTTGCGTACCCACCCGGATTTGAAGAGCTCCTTGGGATATACCGAAGGCGTCGGATTCGGGAAGCTGTCCTTCATGTCGATGTCGCCGTTGGACGCGTGCATGTATGCGGCCCAGACGATCTGCGAGCAGTTGTACTGCTCGTCCTCGACATTGCGGTTCCAGGCGAAGTTGTTGTTGTAGGACTTCCCGAGTTTGGCGCGGGCGAAGGTCACCGCCGAGGTGCGGATGGCATCGGAGGTCTCGATCCAGCCCAGCTGTGGTTTGCGCACCTGTCGGCGTCCCCCGTTTGTCGCGGTGCGATTGTCGATCTCGTGCACGCCCTTGCCCTGCGCCGCTTCGACGGTGTTCGTCGTCGACACGTAGATCCCGTTGTGCCCATGGTTCACCAGCTTATTGATCACCACGAGGTCCGGGCTCGAATCAGCATAGAAGATATCGCCCTTACCCCTGGCGTCCGGAAGATTCTCGTAGTCGTCTTCGGAAGGACTGTCCGGGCTTTTGACCTGGGTATACTCCCGCGCCTTGCGCAGTGCCTCGACGAGCACATCGATGACCGGAGCGGCGATCTGCTGCGCCCACTTCTGCGCGGCCGCTATCTGCTGTTCGCCGGTCGTGCCGGGATTGAGGTAGGCCAGTTCCGTCGCGGCCGGGCCGGGAGCCGTCAACAGGCCGCCCTGGAACTGTTGTTCGACGGTCACGTTGTTGTCGCGGCTGGTCTGGTCCCCGGTGGGGTAACCGAACGTGCTGCGTTCGTAACCGGCCTTTGCCCATTTGTCGAGGATCGACCCACCCACGGGGTGCGCACCGGTGCCGGGAGACCAGTAGATGACACCGTTCTGAAAGCGATTCATTCGCCCCTGCCCATCGGGCAGCACGGTCTCATCGGTGCTCGGGTAGCCGAGCCACCCACCCTCCCAACCGGTTTCGCCCCACTTATCCCGGATCGCGCCCGCCACGTAGTAGGCCTCGTTGAGTTTCCAGTAGATCGTGCCGCCTTGGAAGTACTGGCGACGGCCCACTCCGTCGGGATTGACGGCCTCGTCCGACGTCGGGTATCCGAGCGGTCCGCCTTCCCAGCCGTTGCGCTGCCAGGCGGCGAAGAAGTGATTGACCACGGGATGCGCACCGCCGGCCGGGGACCAGTAAATGGGGCCGTTCTGGAACGTGGAGCGTTTGCCGACCCCGTCCGGGTTGGTCAACTCGTTGCTGGTGGGGAACAGTAGGAAACTGTTGGGCCCGCCGAGCTCGTTGTACTTGTCGCGAATCGCGCCACACACTTCGTACGGTGCCGGCCAATACACTTGGCAGCCAGGCGTTTCGAGCGTCGACCGGCGGTCCGGTCGCACCGCCGCAGCGGCCTCCATGGTCTCTGCCTTGTCCGCTTGGGCCTTGCTGAATCCGTCGGGAATGGCTTCGCAGTCCGAACGCATCCGCCCCGGCTCGATCGTGGCGCGGGGGTTGCGTGTCGGAGCCCAAGATCCCGGCTTGGTCTTCGCTCCGGTAGCGCATCCGCTTTCTGGCGCCGAGGTCGGCGCGGTCGAGGTCGTTGCCGGTGGGCTGGATGCTGGTGGGCTGGATGCTGGTGGGCTGGATGCCGGCGGGCTGGATGCCGGCGGGTCGAGTACTTCCCGACCATCTGGCCGCCGCGGCCGACGTCGTCCGCGGTGACCGATTGCTCGACTGAGCCGAACGGCCCGATCGTCACGTCGATCGGGAACACCGCTCGACCCGAGAGGAACGACTGTGGCAGTGCCGTTACACACGACCGGGAAAGCCTCCTTCGACGATATCTACGAACGTCCCGATCCCCGCGACTACTACGCCCGCATGTCCGACCTCGACTATCGCATTCCCGAACTGGCGAAACCGATCTTCCAGCAACAGATCCGGGAGTATCGCGCGTCCGCGCGGGTGGCCACGCCGACAGTGCTCGACATCGGCTGCTCCTACGGCGTCAACGCCGCGCTGCTGCGCTTCGACACCACCATGCACGACCTCACCGAGCACTACCGCACCGCCGACGGTGACCGCGCGGCGCTGATCGCCCGTGATCGCGCGGAACTCGGCGCGGCCGAAGGTCTGCCCGATGTCCGCTTCCTCGGCATGGACGCCTCCGCGCCCGCGCTCGGCTATGCCGAGGCGGCGGGACTGTTGCACGGCACGGTGCACGCCGATCTGGAATCCGGTGAGCCCACCGACGAGCAGCGCGAGCTGCTGGCGAGCGCCGACCTCATCATCTCCACCGGCTGTATCGGCTACGTCACCGAGAAAACTCTGGCCCGAGTCGCCACCGCCCATCCGCGCCGCCGGCCCTGGATGGCACACTTCGTGCTGCGCATGTTCGACTTCGCGCCGATCGCCGCCGAACTCACGGCGCTCGGCTACCGGACCGAGCAGGCGCCCGGGCTGTTCGAGCAGCGCAGGTTCGCCTCCGTCGCCGAACAGACCCAGGTGCTGAACACCTTGTCCGCCAAAGGGATCGACACTACCGACCGGGAAACCGAAGGCTGGCTCTACGCCGGCCTGTATCTATCGCGACCGTTGCCGAAGCACCACGCCGACACCGAGGACCAGCATTGACCGAACGCACCTTCGCCGCCGACGACACCCTGCCCCGGGTGCCCCTGCCGACGCTGGAGGCCAGCTGCCACCGCTTTCTGGAGTGGTGCGCACCGCTGCTCACCGCCGATGAACTGGCCACCACCGAGGCCGCGGTCGCCGACCTGCTGCGCCCCGGCAGCCCCGCGCGCACGCTGCACGCGGCGCTGGCCGAATACGACGCCACGCCCGGCGTCGGCAGCTGGCTGGACCTGTTCTGGCCGTCGCGCTACCTGGGCCGGCGCGACCGGATCGCGCTGAACGCGAACTTCTTCTTCCTGTTCCGGGAGGAGACCACCCTGGCCACCTCGACCGGCGCGAACCAGGTGGAGCGGGCGGCGGGGATCATCAGCGCCGCAGTCGATTACAAGCTCGCGCTGGATCAGGAAGCGATCCCGCCGGTGCTGCAACGCGGGCAGGCGCTGTCCATGTGGCAGAACAAGTACCTGTTCTCCGAGACCCGGATTCCCGGCGCCGAACAGGACAGCGTGCGCGTCCCCTACAGCGCCGAATGGCCGGGGCCCTCGACCGCCAAGCATGTGGTGGTCTTCTTCCGCGGCAGCATGTTCCGGATGGACGTGCTCGGCGCCGACGGCGTGCCCTACTCGCTCGACGATCTCGCCGACGGCCTGCGCGAGGTGCTCAAAGCCGGCGCCCGCTCGACCCGGACCGATTCCGCGGTAGGGCATCTCACCACCAAGGCCCGCGGCGAATGGGCGGCGAGCAGGCAGTCGCTGCTCGCCGAACCGGCCAACGCGGCGGCCCTCGACACCGTCGAGACCGCGCTGTTCTGCGTCTGCCTGGAGGATTTCGCGCCGCGCGACGAGCTGCACGCGTGCGACCAACTGCTGCACGGTGACAGCGCGAACCGCTGGTTCGACAAGTCGGTGTCGTTCATCGTCTTCGGCGACGGCCAGGCGGGTATCAACATCGAGCACTGCGGGCTGGACGGCACCACCATCCTGTCCTTCGTGGACGCGATGCTGGAGACCTCGGCGCAGGAGCACGCCACTCGATCCGGCGCGCAGGCCCAGGGTTTACCTGCCGTCGAGCCGATCGAGTTCGTGCTGGACGCCGCGCAGCGCAACGACATCGCCGCCGCGGGCGCCGATTTCGCGCGGTACGCCGCCGACAATGCCACGCAGACCGTCTCTTTCACCGATTTCGGTACCACGCGGGCCAAGCAGCTCGGCATCTCGCCGGACGCGTTCGCGCAGTTGAGCTATCAGCTCGCGCACCGGCGCAGCAAGGGAATCACCGGTGCCACCTACGAATCCATCGCCACCCGGCAGTATCGCAACGGTCGCACCGAGGCGATGCGGGTGATCACGCCGGAGATGGTGGCGTTCGTGGACGCGATGCAGGACGAGTCCGCCGACCGGGACGCGCGGCTCGCGGCGGCGCGGACCGCCGCCACCGCGCACGTGACCAGGGCCAAGCAGTGCCAGGCCGGTGACGCGCCCGAACAGCACCTGTGGGAGCTGCAGTGGATCCAGCGCCGGCGCGGCGCGGAACTCGGTGTCACCGAGCCGATTCCGCTTTTCGACAGCCCCGGCTGGACGATCATGCGCGACGACTACCTGAGCACCAGCTCGGCCCCGTCGGTCAACATCCGCTACTTCGGTTTCGGCTCGACCAGCCCGCGCTGTATCGGTGTCGCCTACGTCCTGCTGCCCGACCGCTGGAACCTCTACCTCGCCACCCCCACCGCGGTCGCCGACCAGATGCACGCCTTCGCCGACCACCTCCGCACCGCCGTCGCCGATCTGGAGGCACTGCTCAGCCCGAGCTGATCTCGCGTCGTCCGGGAACGCCGGAATCGAGCAAGGCGCGCCCAGTTCGGTTCCCGCGTTCGTCGTCCGGCACCGTGTCGGTCACTCGAAAGCCGACGTCATCGCGGCGCTGCGGCGGCCGGTTCTGCTGGCCGCGGGTCCACGCACCCTTTCTGACCTCCCGCACCCTGACTCGCCGTACGACACGCCGTGTTTTGCGACGAAAGGGGTGCGGGAACGCGGAACGTCAGACGTCGTCGACGAGTCGGCGGGCCGCGCGGGCTAGGGCGGTGGCGGCTTCGTCGGCGATCCTGGTCAGTACCTCGGCGGCGGGGTCGATCGAGGTGATCAGGTCTACGCCTTCGCCTGCCCAGACGGGGATCGCGGCCGGGTCGGCGCGGCGTACGGCGTCGAGGTAGACGTCTTGGGCGGCGGTGTCGGCGCGCAGGTCGTCCTCGCGGTCCTGCCAGCGGTCGAAGAACGGGTTGCGCAGCATGCGCGCGGTGTACTTCGCGGGCCAGGGGGAGCGGCGGGCGATATCGAACACCCGGTTGCGGGAGGTCTCGTCGCCGCGCGCGGCCACGATCGCCTTCGCTTCCTCGGGCGACAGGACCGCCTCGTGGGTGGCCTCGAAGCGGGTGCCGATCATGGCCCCGGCCGCGCCCAGCGTCACCGCCGCGGCCAGGCCGCGACCGTCCGCGATCCCGCCCGCGGCCAGCACCGGAATGGGATGCACCAGGTCGGCGACGGTCGGCACCATGGTCAAGGTGGAACGTCCCGCGCCGTGCCCACCGGCCTCGCCGCCCTGCGCGACGATCACGTCCGCGCCGACGTCCGCGGCTCGCCGCGCCTCGTCGTGGTCGGTGACCTGCACCAGCAACGCCGCGCCCGCGGCGCGCACCGTCTCGACGAACGGCGTCGGGTCGCCGAACGAGAGCATCACCGCCCGCGGCCGGTACTCGGCCAGCGCCCACCGGAGCGTCGCGTCGTCGACCGCCCAGCTGAGGAACCCGATACCCCACGCCGAGCGCGCGGACTCGGCCACGATGAACAATTCGCGCTCGAGCCACGCCCGATCCCCGCTGCCGACCAGCCCCAGGCCACCGGCATTGGATACCGCGGCGGCCAGCGCCCCACCGGCCACCCCACCCATGGGCGCCAACACAATCGGATGCCGCAGATCGAACATTTCCGTCAACGCAGTCCGCAACCCCATGGCTCCCATCATGCCCACGCACGCGGGTCCGTGCCGTCGAGGGGGAACTGGTGGCGGCAACGTCCGAGTGCGCCGCGCCACCAGTTCCCCCTCGCCGGAGCGGGGCTGGCAACGGCCCCGCACACCGGTCTGAAAGAATGGCTTATCGTGAAGAACTTCGAATCCCTGTTCGCCGAGCTGCAGGATCGTGCGGTCAACCGCCCCGAGGGGTCCGGCACCGTGGCCGCGTTGGACGCCGGCGTGCACAGCCAGGGTAAGAAGGTGCTCGAGGAGGCCGGTGAGGTCTGGCTGGCCGCCGAGCACGAGAGCGACGAGTCGCTCGCCGAGGAGATCTCGCAGCTGCTGTACTGGGTTCAGGTGCTGATGGTGGGTCGTGGGCTGAAGCTCGAAGACGTGTACCGACATCTGTGACGGCCGTCTTGTTCCGCAGTCTCTCTCCGTGAAAGGACCTCAACCATGCTGCGCGTCGCAGTCCCCAACAAGGGCGCCCTGTCCGAAGCCGCCACCTCCATCCTGGCCGAGGCCGGTTACCGCAAACGCACCGATGCCCGCGACCTGACCGTGCTCGACCCGGCCAATCAGGTGGAATTCTTCTTCCTGCGGCCCAAGGACATCGCCATCTACGTCGGTTCCGGCGAACTGGATCTGGGCATCACCGGCCGCGACCTCGCCCTCGACTCCGGCGCGCCGGTCAGCGAGCGGCTCGGCCTCGGCTTCGGCCGCTCCACCTTCCGGTACGCCGCGCCCGCCGGACAGGACTGGAAGGTCGAGGACCTCTACGACAAGCGCATCGCCACCTCGTACCCGAATCTCGTGCTCGGCGATCTGCGGCGACGCGGTATCGAGGCCGAGGTGATCCGTCTCGACGGCGCGGTGGAGATCTCGATCCAGCTCGGCGTCGCCGACGCCATCGCCGATGTGGTCGGCTCGGGTCGTACCCTGCGCCAGCACAACCTGATCGCGTTCGGCGAATCGCTCTGCGATTCCGAGGGCGTGCTGATCGAGCGCACCGGCTCGGATCAGAAGGAGAAGGCGCGCAATCAGCTCATCGCGCGCATCCAGGGCGTTGTCTTCGGCCAGCAGTACATCATGCTGGACTACGACTGCCCGAAGGAGCTGCTCGACGCGGCCGTCGCGATCACCCCCGGACTGGAATCGCCGACGGTGTCGCCGCTGGCGGACGAGAACTGGGTCGCGATCCGCGCCATGGTGCCGCGCAAACAGGGCAACGAGGTGATGGACCAGCTCGCCGATCTTGGCGCGAAAGCCATCCTCGCCTTCGACATTCGCTCCTGCCGCGCCTTCTGAGCCCCGGCCGTACCCGTCCCGGCGGGGACGGGTACGGATTATCGGCGTCTGGTTTGTCTTGTATGCGTGAATAATTCACGGTGAACGCAACCGGTGTGGGCACCGGTGCGGCGTTGGTACTTTGCGGCCTCTGGATGAGGAATCGCAAGGAGTACCGCCGTGTCGCAGACATCGCCCGAGCAACGTGCGGGCAGCCGTTTCGCCTGGAACGAGGATTGGCTGGCGGCCATCGTCGGTCTGGTCCTGATCACGCTGGTCCTGCTCGGCGCCATCCCTGATTGGCTGGTGCCGTGATGTCGGATACCGCAGCGCGGGCGGGCATTACGGTCGAGCCGGGTGAGAGCGGAACGGACGCCGCATCTTCGGCCCCGGTGCGCTCGGAAACGGTGGCATTACAGGCGGTTTCGCGGCCCACCGGCACGGCGATCGTGGCGGGTATCGCGGTGGTCCTCGTGCTCGGCGCGCTGACCCGCTACTTCGACACCCATGTCCCGCGGTGGGCGGTGGGCACGCCGCTGCAGCGAGTGGCGAAGTCGATCGAGTTCCCGGTATACGCCATCGCGATCGGCCTGCTCGGCAACGTCGTGCTCAGCAAACTCGCACTGCGCGACCGGCTTTCGGCCGGGTTCCGCACCGAATTCTTCATCAAGACCGGTGTGGTGCTGCTCGGCGCCTCGATCAACCTGAAGATCCTGGTGACCGCGGCGGGTCCGTCGATCCTGCAGGCGCTCTTGCTGATCACCGTCGTCTTCGGGTTCACCTGGTGGCTGGGCGGGCGGCTCGGGCTCGACGACAAGCTGCGGGCGCTGCTGTCCTCCGCGGTGTCGATCTGCGGCGTGAGCGCGGCCATCGCGGCGGCGGGCGCGGTGCAGGCGCGGCGCGAGCAGATCGCCTACGCGGCCTCCCTGGTGATCATCTTCGCGCTGCCGTCGATCTTCCTGCTGCCCTGGCTCGCGGACGTGCTCGGGCTCTCCGACGCGGTGGCGGGCGCCTGGATCGGCGGCAACATCGACACCACGGCGGCGGTCGCGGCCTCCGGCGCCATCGCGGGGGAGCAGGCGCTGCAGATCGCCACCATCGTGAAGACCACGCAGAACGCGCTGATCGGCCTCGTCGCCATCGCGTTGACCGCCTACTTCACCTTGCGGGTCGAGCGGGTCGCGGGCGCGGCCCGGCCCTCGGCGCGCGGGCTCTGGGAGCGGTTCCCCAAGTTCGTCCTCGGTTTCGTCGCCGCTTCGGTCATCGGCACGCTGTATCTCCAAGCGGCCGGCAAGAAGTCCGGTGCCGCGCATATCGCGATCGTCAACGACCTGCGCACCTGGTTCCTGATCTTCGCGTTCGTCTCCATCGGACTCGAGTTCTCGCTGCGCGGTCTGCGCGAGGCGGGCTGGCGGCCGATCGTCGTGTTCGGTTCGGCCGTCGTCGTCAACCTCGCGGTCGGCCTGGGCCTGTCGGTCCTGCTGTTCCACGACTTCACGATCTGAGGCGGTCGGGTGCGTATCGGTGTGAACCCGCCGATTCCACCTCGAGCGCACCCGGGTGTGGGGGATCGCGGTCACCGCGTCCGGCCTATTCCCCTCGACTTCACGAAACGTTCACGATGTGTCGGCAACACTGTGCGGTGTGTCGGGCGAAATACACGGAGAGAACGTCGGAGCGCGGTGGCGGACCCCGGCGATGAGCTACGGGAAGGCGTCGATGGAAACGGAGACCGAGCGGGCCGTCGGCATCGAGTACGGCAGGCCGGAATCCGTCGTCGGCGCACCGGTCTGGCCGCGGCTGCGCAACATCCTGATCCTGGCCGGTGACGTGGCGGGCGTCGTCGTCCTGATCGTCGCGGTGGCGCTGATCGGATCACACGGCACCGCACTGGATTTCATGACGGTCTTCAGCGACCGCTGAACGGTCAGTCGGCGACCGCGTCGGCGAGGGTCTCGGCGGGGGACTCGTTCGCCCCGCCGTCCGGCCAGCCCGGGTAGGGCGGTGGGGTGCCGCCGAATTCGGGGCACAGCGGTTTGTAGTCGCAGTACGCGCACAGCCAGCCGGGGTTCGGCTGGAACTCCCCGGTGCGGCCCGCCTCGCGGATGGCCTGCCACAGCGCGGACAGGGTGCGTTCGAAGCGCAACAGCTCCGCCTCGTCCGGCGCGTAGGTGAGGATCTGCTCGTCGGCCAGGTAGATCAGGCGCAACTGGGCGGGCACGATGCCGCGGGTGCGCAGCACCACCAGCGCGTAGAACTTGAGCTGGAACAGCGCCCTGGTCTCCTGGGTCGGCCCGGGGGAGCGGCCGGTCTTGTAGTCGACCACGCGCAGCTGTCCGGCCGGGGCCACATCGATGCGATCGACGAAGCCGCGCAACAGAACTCCGTCGTCGAGCTCCACCTCGACGCGGGCTTCCCGCGACTCCGGGTCGAAGCGCGTCGGATCCTCCAGCCGGTAGTAGGTCTGCACCAGCGTGCGCACCTCACCGAGAAATCCGTCCAGCTCGGCATCGCTGATCAGCGTGGCCACCTCGGGGTGCTCCGCTGCGATCCGGGCCCAGGCGGGGACCACGAGTGTGTCCGCGCGCTCCGGTCGCCGCTCGGGCGCGGGTAACCCGTACAGATCCTCCAGCACCGCGTGCACCATGGTGCCGCGCACCGCGTGCCGAGTCGGCGCCTCGGGGATACGGTCGATCGCGCGGTATCGGTACTTCAGCGGGCACTGCTTGAAATCCATTGCCCGCGAAGGCGACAGCGCGGGACGGGAACGACTCGCCGGTGCGCCAGGGGTGTGCGGCGGTGTGCCGTCGACAGGGGGCCTGGACACGGGCGAGCTCATACCTGGCAGGCTATCCGGCGGCACCGACAAGCCGGTGCGCGACCAGCAGAGCGTTGCTCTTCAGCGAACGGAGATACATGACGGCCAGACGGACCGGGCCATTCACCACCGGTGACCGGGTACAGCTGACCGATGCCAAAGGCCGCCTGTACACGGTGGTCTTGGAGCCGGGCAAGGAATTCCACACCCACCGCGGCGGTATCAAGCACGACAGCTTGATCGGCGCCGACGAAGGCTCTGTGGTCAATTCGACCAACGGCACTCCGTATTTGGCCTTGCGCCCACTGCTGATCGATTACGTGCTGTCGATGCCGCGCGGTGCGGCCGTGATCTACCCGAAGGACGCGGCGCAGATCGTGCACGAGGGCGATATGTTCCCCGGCGCGCGGGTATTGGAGGCCGGCGCCGGTTCCGGCGCGCTCACCTGCTCGTTGTTGCGTGCGGTCGGCCCGCAGGGCGAGGTCGTTTCCTACGAAATTCGCGAGGATCACGCCGAGCACGCCATCCGCAATGTCGAGACTTTCTACGGCGAACGCCCGGCTAACTGGTCGCTGACCGTCGGCGATGTGGCCGATTACGACGGCGCGCCCGTCGATCGCGCGGTGCTCGACATGCTCGCGCCGTGGGACGCGCTGCCTGCGGTGTCGAAGGCCCTGGTCCCCGGCGGCGTGCTGATCGTCTACGTGGCCACCGTGACGCAATTGTCCAAGGTGGTCGAGGCGCTGCGCGAACAGGAGTGCTGGACCGAGCCGCGCTCCTGGGAGTCGATGGTGCGAGGCTGGCACGTGGTCGGCCTCGCGGTGCGCCCGGAGCATCGCATGCAGGGCCATACCGCCTTCCTGGTGAGCGCACGCCGCCTCGCGGAGGGCACGGTGACCCCCAAGCCGCAGCGCCGCCCGTCCAAGGGCTGACACGCGCGCTGAGACCGCTTTCGCCGCGACCGGAAGATCCCCCTTCGATCGGTATCCCTACCCGGTGAGCCGACCGATCGAAGGTCGCTCCGCGCGGCGAAAGCGGTCGCGGCGATCAGGCCGGGACGCAGGGCGCCTGGGCGAAGCCCAGCAGCAGGCAGCCGCTGGCGTCGGAGAGCTTCCAGGTGCCGCCGACGTTCTCCCACGTGAGTGGCATCGCGGGCGCGGCGCCGTGCGGCGAGGTGATGGTCACCTGCGCGGTCGCGGTGCTGCCCTGGGTTGTGACATCGGCCACTGCGTAGGTCAGGGTGCCGTATCCGGCCAAAGCCTTGTTCATCTGATCGATGTTCGCCGTACGCTTTTCGCCATCGACGATGAGCTTGGCCTTGTCCGCGGTGGGTACCGCGGGATCGGACAATGTGACGAGCACGGCCTGCAGCGAGTCGGCGGTCGGCGCGCCCGCCGCGGCGCTCGGCGCGGCACTGCTCGAGGCCACCACGCTGGAGGAAGAGGACTTGGTATCGGATTTGCCGTCATCGGAGCCGCAGCCCGACAGCCCGACGGTAACGGCGAGCGCGGCCGCAGCGGTAGCAACAGAAACGCGCAGAATTCTGGTGGAAGGGAGCAATTTCAGCAACCTTTCGGCTCGGTCGGCGAGCGGGCTCACCGAGTTCGGGTTAGGGCAGGCTAACATGGTCATCCGGCGGTCGATCGCAGCCCAGATGTGATCACGACGAAACCATGTCGGAAAGCGAGAACGGTTCGCGCCCGGTAGCGTTGATAGACCGGGACTGGGAGGAGCAGCACATGAGCCCCATCGAGAATTCGGATTCGGCGGCCTGGAGAGAGCTCGAGGCAGTACGCGCCGAGGCCGCTGCGCTCCGAAGGCAACTCGCCGATTCGCCGGATCGCGCACGGGAATTGGAAGCCCGCATCGATTCGCTGACCATTCGCAACACGAAGCTGATGGACACCCTCAAGGAGGCGCGCCAGCAGCTGGTCGCGTTGCGTGAGGAAGTCGATCGGCTGGGTCAGCCGCCGAGCGGCTACGGCATCCTGATCGGCGTGTACGACGATCAAACGGTCGACGTGTTCACTTCGGGTCGCAAGATGCGGTTGACGTGTTCGCCGAACATCGAGACCTCGACCCTCGAATACGGTCAGACCGTACGCCTCAACGAGGCGCTCACGGTGGTCGAGGCCGGCGTCTACGACGCGGTCGGCGAGATCGGCACCCTGCGCGAGATCCTCGACGATGGTCGCCGCGCCCTGGTGGTCGGCCACGCCGACGAGGAGCGCGTGGTCTGGCTGGCGGGTCCGCTGGCCAAGGTCGCCGAGATGGACGACCTGGAAGACCCCGACTCCCCGATTCGCAAACTGCGCCCCGGTGATTCGCTGCTGGTGGACACCAAGGCAGGCTTCGCGTTCGAGCGCATCCCCAAGGCCGAGGTCGAAGACCTTGTGCTGGAAGAGGTTCCGGATGTCGACTACGGCGACATCGGTGGCCTCGGCCGGCAGATCGAGCAGATCCGCGATGCGGTCGAACTGCCCTTCCTGCACAAGGATCTGTTCCGTGAGTACGCGTTGCGCCCGCCCAAGGGCGTGCTGCTCTACGGTCCGCCCGGCTGCGGTAAGACGCTCATCGCCAAGGCGGTGGCCAATTCGCTGGCCAAGAAGATCGCCGAGGCGCGCGGTGAGGATGCCAAGGAAGCCAAGTCGTTCTTCCTGAACATCAAGGGCCCCGAGCTGCTGAACAAGTTCGTCGGCGAGACCGAGCGCCACATCCGGATCATCTTCCAGCGGGCGCGCGAGAAGGCGTCCGAGGGCACGCCGGTGATCGTGTTCTTCGACGAGATGGATTCCATCTTCCGCACCCGTGGTTCGGGCGTGTCCTCCGATGTGGAGACCACGGTCGTGCCGCAGCTGCTCTCGGAGATCGACGGTGTCGAGGGCCTCGAGAACGTCATCGTGATCGGCGCCTCCAACCGCGAGGACATGATCGACCCCGCGATCCTGCGGCCCGGCCGGCTCGACGTGAAGATCAAGATCGAGCGTCCGGACGCCGAATCGGCCCAGGACATCTTCTCGAAGTACCTGGTCGAGGATCTGCCGCTGCACGCCGACGACGTCGCCGAGTTCGGTGGCGACAAGGCGATGTGCATCCGCGCGATGATCGATCGGGTGGTCGAGCGGATGTACGCCGAGAGCGAGGACAACCGCTTCCTGGAGGTCACCTACGCCAACGGTGACAAGGAGGTCCTGTACTTCAAGGACTTCAACTCCGGCGCCATGATCCAGAACATCGTGGACCGGTCCAAGAAGTACGCCATCAAGTCCGTCCTCGACACCGGCAACCCGGGCCTGCGCATCCAGCATCTCTACGATTCGATCGTGGACGAGTTCTCCGAGAACGAGGACCTGCCCAACACCACGAATCCCGATGACTGGGCCCGCATCTCGGGCAAGAAGGGCGAACGCATCGTCTACATCCGCACCCTGGTGACCGGCAAGAACGCCAGCGCCAGCCGCGCGATCGACACCGAGTCCAACACCGGCCAGTACCTGTAGGACACACCACGAATAGCCGCGTTCCCGTTGGGAGCGCGGCTTTTTCGTGCCGTCAGCGATCTTCGATATCGGGTGGTGGCAACAGCAGGTACCGCGCGGCGAAGATGCCCGAGATCGTCTCGCTGCCGAGCAGGCGCGAATTGTTCGCGAGGATGTTCTCGATCTGCTGGAACGCATCTGCGGGTTCGCTCGACCCGCCCATGAGGTGATCGAGCCACGTCAGCTGAGGTGTGTCGCGCGCACGGGCCGGATTTATCGGCACGGACGGATCGGTGCGCAACTGGGCCAAGACCTCGATGACACCGTCGACGTCGCCGCTCCTGTACAGCCAGACCAGCATCTCGCAGCGGATTCTGCGGGCTTCGTCGTCGTCATCGCCCAGTACGCGACGGCGGTCATCGAGCAATTCTGCGAGTTCCCGCGTGGCTCGCGCGGGAAAGCCCGCCACGCCCCAGCAGCGCGACAGTGCTCTGCGCGTTTCCAGCGTGTCGAGGTGGTCGGCACCGAGTATGCGCAGTTGATCGGCGAGCACCTGTTCGAGGTCGGTGGCGGCGTCGGCCCGATGCCCTAGCCTGCCCCGGCATTCGGCGTGCAGCCGCCGTGTGGCCAGCGTGAGAGGGTGATCCGCGCCCGAAACGCGGATCTGGTCGTGTAGCAGTTGCTCGACTTCCGCGGCGATCGCCGACAGATCGCTGTCTTCTTCGATTGCTCTGGGGAGGGGGCGCAGTGGCTGGTCGTAGTCCGGCCGCCTGCGCCGGCGTTGGGCCAGTTGCTTTGCGATGCCGTGGTTTTCGGCTTGCCAGAAGGCCAGGTTATATCGTGCGGCCAGGGTGGCGGGATGCTCGTCGCCGACCGCGGTGCGCCACGACGGCAGCCAGGTGGCCCAGGTGTTCCTGGACAGCAATGCGTTGCTACCCGACGTGGATTCGAGATAGGACACCGCACCGCTCGCGTCGCCGGTGGCCAGGAAGTGGCGGACCGCGGCCGCGTGTGCGTACTGAACGGTCCGGGGTGTGGAATTCGCGGTGATCGCGGTGAGAATCGCACGGTGTGCTGCGTCGAGTTCGGTTCCCAGACTGCGCATTTCCCTGCTCAGGACGGGCAGGAGTACGCCGTGGGTGACCCCCAGTTCTTCGGCGGCGGTGCCTGGCCGGCTGCGGCTGACCAGGACGCCGAGACCGGCGACGAGGTCACGGATCTGCGCGATCGTCAGCGTGGCACCGAGACAGGTCATCGCCGCGGCCAGCAGTTCGATGGGCAGCACCGGGCCGGTCTCGGCCGCGACCAGCAGGCCGAGCAGCGGTCCGACCGCGTCGCGCAGCGCCGGGTCCGCCGCGGCGATCGCGTCGGCGACGCGCTGGACGACCAAGGTTTCCAGTCCGATGCCCGCGTCCACCGCCGCCGGGGTGATGGTGGCGTCGACCTCGATGAGCAGTCGTGCCAGCAGCCAGCCACCCGCGACAGCGTGCGCACTGCTGAGCACCTCGGACGGTGTCTCGGCGAGCAGTGCATCGATCCATCGGATCCACACCTCGTTGTGGTATCGGTCCGGCTTCGCCCTCGTCTCCCTGCGCAGGATATCGGCGATGTCTCGCGCGGAAGGCTCCGGCAAGGTGATTCGATGCATATGCGCCAGTGCGGGTACGTCCTCGACACCGGTACCCGCACGGATGCTGACCACCACGCGCACGTGCGCGAATTGCTGGTCGCCGGTGAGGTTCGCGATCGCATCGATCAGGGGTTCGCGGTGCCCCTCCTCGGGCTGGTCGAGCCCGTCGAAGACGATCACGACTCGTCTACCGGGTGCTGCGGTGTGCGCCAACGGCCTGCTGACCAGGAGATCGAAGACGTCCGGCTTGGGGCCCTGCCGCATGGCGAGCTTCGACGCTTCGTGCGCGGCGGCCGCGAAACCGGCCAGCCTGGTACGCAATTGGGCCGACAGTTCGTCCGCGACGCTGTCCACCGAGCTGTTCATTGTCAAAAATATTGCCGCGGTAACGTATTCGGGCGCGATCGGCAGGCTGTCGACGATGGTCGGACGGATCAGCAGCGCCATCAGGGTGGACTTGCCCGCGGCAGGTGGGCCGACTACGGCACGTAGGCGGTGGCCGCCACTTTCGATGATCGCGGTGAGTCGCTCGCGGATGACGCCGGTCAGCTGCAGGTTCCGGGTGAGGTGGTCGACGAAGCCGGCGGCTGGGCGGCCGGTGAGGGCATCCCGGCGCCGGGCCGTGTTCGGCACGAGCCAGAGGCCGGGATCTCCGCCGGATTCGGCGGATTGGTTGCCCATCGTGTACGAAAGGTGTTGTGGGCGTTGCCGAACACAGTTGGCGGCGATCGGGTCGACGAGGTCCGACGGCAGCAGGTTCTCGCCGCGCAGCGCGAGTCCTTCGTCGAAGGTGGCGAGCATGGTCTTGGTGAAGCAGCCGTTGTAGGCCGGGGCGTCGTCGGAGGCAACCAGAAGTTCCACGCGCCCCGCGGATCTGGCCAGCAGGTCGGTCCATCGGCGAGCCGCTCCTTGCACGCCTTGGTCCGCCTCGCAGGCGTCGATCAGCACGACGAGGCCGTCGAGGGCCGACCGGTTCAAGCGTTCGCGAATCGCTTGCGTGAGGTGCACGGCGGTGCGTGAGTCGGGCTGGGCCGGCGAATCATGGGCGAGAAGGTAGAAGTCTTCGGCGCCGGTGCTGATCCCGTGCCCGATGAACGCGACCAGCAGACTCGCTTGTCGTTCGCCCGCGTTGTCGAACGCGGCGCCGATGGCATCGGCGAGTCCGCCTGCGCTGGGATCGATTACGGGTCCGTCGCGCTGGACGGCCGCTGTCCACCCGCCGGTCCCGGTGAGGCGCGCGTACAGTTCCTCGGCCAGCCCGTGCACGAACCCCAGTTCTGGCAGTGCCGCGCATTCCGATCCGATGACCAGCGCCAGCCGTCCGCCCATGCAGAAAACATACTCCCACCCAGCGACAACGGCTTCGTGCGCCAGGCTGTCGGTCCGTCGGTGTCGAGCCGGAACCTGGCAAGCGTCTGCACCCGTTCTCGGGATCCGCATTCCTTGCGGGCCGCTGGAAGGGGGCGGATCCCGAGAAGTGGTGCGGACCTTCAGGCCGTCAGCGGAGGCGGACGTTGGTGACGATGCCGAAGAGGCCGATGTTGGGGCTGCCTTTGCCGAGGCAGGAGACGGAAACTCCTTCGGCAAGGTTGCCGAAGGAGTATTGGGTGTAGGGGCCGATCACGGGCTGGAAGCCGTAGGTGAGGTGGAAACCGTTGCAGTCCAGGTCGACCACGCCCCAGCGGGCGGGGTCGCCGGGGCAGGTGACGGTGGCGCCGGTCAGTTGCCGATCGAATGCGCAGCCCTGGGCGTTCGCGGTGCCGGATCCGGTGGCGACGGTGACGGCCGCGGCACCGAGGGCGACGCCGAAGGCGGCGGCCAAGCCGCGCTGGCGCTTGTTCATATGTCCTCCTTGGTCGGAATGACCTGATCATGGCCGGTGGTCGCGGCGGTGGAGTCCTCCGAACGGACGACCGCGGGGTGTAGATCGGATGACCGAAACCGCCGGTTCGGTGCTGTCGAGCGGCAGATTTCGGCGCGGGGTCGGTGATGCGACCACCGGGTCAGGGGATCGGGGCAGACTTGGGCGCATGACCAAGGAGATGAATCTGTCGGCGATCGTCGAGACCACCTCGGGCCCGGTGCGGGGCCTCGCCGAGGGTGGGGTGACGGTTTACCGGGGTGTGTCCTATGCCCAGGCGAAACGGTTCGGCGTGCCGGAACGAGCCGACTGGACAGGTGTGCTGGCGGCGAACGAATTCGGCCCGGCCGCACCGCAACTCACCTCCCGGCTGGAACGGGTGATGGGTTCGTTCGAAGTACCGCAGGCCGAGGATTGCCTGTCGCTCAACGTGTGGGCGCCGCCCGGTGACGGTCATCCCGTGCTGGTATTCCTGCACGGCGGCGGATTCTCCAGCGGCGCAGGCAGTCTCGACTGGTACGGCGGCGCGGAGTTCGCGGCGCGCGGCGAGGTCGTCGTGGTGACGGTGAACTATCGCCTCGGTGTCCTCGGCTATCTGCGCCTGCCCGGTATCAGCGACGGCAACCTCGGGCTGCTCGATCAGATCGCCGCTCTTACCTGGGTGCGCGAGAACATCGCGGCGTTCGGCGGCGACCCGGATCGGGTCACGGCCGCGGGTCAGTCGGCCGGCGCGATCTCGCTGGTGGCGTTGCTCTCGGGCGAGCAGGGGCGTGGGCTGTTCCAGCAGGCCATTTTGCAGAGCACGCCGCTCGGCATGGTACCGGCGACGCCGGAGGAAGCCGAGCAGACGGGCGCGAAACTGTTGCAGGAGTTGGGCATCGAGGCCGCACAACTCGACGCGGTCCCGGTGGCCGACCTGCTCGCCGCGCAGTTCGCGGTCGCGAGCCGAGCCTCGTCGGGGATCCTGCCGCCGTTCCAACTGACGGGCGACGGGACGCTGGTCGCCGCCGACCCCGTGGCCGCCGTTGGTCGCGAGGCGGACATCCCGATCCTGATGGGCACAACGCGGGATGAGGGGGCGGCGTTCCTCGCCGACGATCGTGAGGCCATGGCGGCGGCGACGGAACACGTCTTCGCCGGTCCGGCCAGGCAACTGGCTGCGACGCTCGCCGCGCGGGCGGTGCCGCCGTGGCTGTTCCGGTTCGACTGGCACCCGGCAGGCAGCCCGTTCGGCGCCTGCCACTGCCTCGAGTTGCCGTTCCTGCTCGGCGACGCGGCGGCTTGGCGGGCCGCGCCCATGCTGCGCGGCGAGCGGCCGCAGCGGCTGGTGGACGAGATGCGGGACAGTTGGCTCGCTTTCGTCACAAAGGGGGATCCGGGCTGGGCGCGCGGCGAGACCAGGCACTTCACTGGCTGACCGTGTTAATATCTGGCCGTGCGGTCAGAAAATAGTACGGACGGCCAGCGGAAGTCGTTCATCGAGGAGGCGCGGCGCCGGCAGATCATCGCGTCGGCGGTGGAGGTGATCTCCGAGGTCGGGTACGGCAGCGCGTCGCTCGCACGGATCGCCGAGCATGCCGGGATCTCGAAGGGGGTCATCTCCTACCACTTCGCGGGCAAAGACGAACTGATGACGCAGCTGGTGGTGCAGCTGTACGTGTCCGGTGCCGAGCACATCGGCCCGCGGGTCGAGGCGGCGGCCGGGCGGCGGAACAAATTGCTGGCCTACATCGAATCCAATCTGGCATTCATCGACGCCAACCGGACCTACGTCGCGGCGCTGACCGATGTCGTCTGGAATCTGCGTGACGCGCACGGCAGCCCGAAATTCGCCTCGGCCGACGGGGAACGCGAGATCATCACGCCGCTGATCGACCTCATGACCGAGGGGCAGCAGTCCGGCGAATTCGGCGAGTTCGATGCCGTGGCGATGGCGAAGTCCATTCGCGACGCCATCGACGGCGCGGCCGGACGGACGATTCGGGAGTCCGGCTTCGATATGACCGCGTATGCCGCGCACACGTGCCGGCTGTTCGACCTGGCTACCCGGAAGGTGAGCGACCATGACTGATGTTGCGCAAGAACGAATGTCGCGCGTGGACACGCGAGATCCGGTGCCGCCGTTCGCGTTCGCCGGCGTCGGGGTGATCGCGCTCGCCTCGACGATCGGGCTGATCGCCGCACTGAACCGGTACGGATTCTTCGGTGACGAGCTGTATTTCGTGTCCGCCGGGCGCAGGCTCGCCTTCGGTTACGCCGACCAGGGGCCGCTGCTGCCCGCGATCGCCCGGACGATGGATCTGCTGGCGCCGGGATCGGTGATAGCGCAGCGTATTCCGGCACTGCTCGTCACCATCGCCGCGATCGTGCTAAGTGCGCAGATCGCCAGGGAGTTCGGCGGCTCCCGCACGGCGCAGACGCTGACCGCCGCCGCCTACGCGACGTCGCCGTTCCTGCTGGTGCAGGGTACCCAGCTGGCCACCAACACGATCGACACCGCGCTGTGGGTGCTGATCAGCTGGCTGCTCATCCGCTGGGTGCGCACCAGGCAGGACGCGCTGCTGCTGGGTGCGGCGCTGGCCACCGTGGTGGACATGCAGGTGAAGTGGTTGATCCCGTTCTTCTGGATCGCCGTCGCGATCGGCGTGCTGTGCTACGGGCCGCGCGAGCTGCTCCGGCGGCCCGCGCTGTGGCTGGGTGCGGCGCTGGTCCTGCTGGTCAGCGTGCCGAGCCTGCTCTGGCAGGCGAGCCACGACTGGCCGCAGCTGCGGCTCGGTGCGGTGATCGCCGAGGAGCAGGCCACCATCGGTGGTCGCTACACCTGGTTGCCGCTGGCGCTCGTCATGGCCGGACTGCTCGGCGCGCTGCTGCTGATCTACGGCATCGTGGTCCTGTTCCGCTGGGAACCGTTGCGGCCGTATCGTTTTCTGGCGTTGATGCCGATCGTGCTGGCCGTGGTGTTCATCGTCACCGACGGCAGGCCGTACTACGCGGTCGGGTGCTACGCCGCGATCATGGCCGCGGGTGCGGTGCACTGGACCGAGCACCGGGCGCGCTGGCGCACCGTCGTCACGATCCCCCTGGTCGTGATCTCCGCGGTGATCGTGTTCTTCTCACTGCCGTTCACGGCCGAGTCCGAAATCGAACCGGCGAAGAGCGACGCGGACGTCGGCCTGAACCTCTCGATCTACGGCCGGGTCGGCTGGCCCGAACTCGCCGCCGACGTCGCGACCGCGTTCCGGTCGCTGCCCGAGCCGGTCCGGGCGGACACCGTCCTCATCGCCGACTCCTATTGGCAGGCAAGCGCTCTCGACGTCTTCGGCGAAGCCGACGGTCTGCCCGCGGTCTACAGCCCCAACCGCGGGTTCGGCTACTTCGGCACGCCGCCCGACACGGCGACCACGGTCGTCTGGGTGGGCGGCGACGAAGCCGATCTGCAGGCCCTGTTCGGTACGGTGACGCCGATCGGCCGCGCGGACGCCCGCCTCGGCATCCCGGGCGTCACCCGGGACGTGACGATTTGGCGGTGCGAGCAGCCGCGTCGTCCGTGGTCGGAACAGTGGCCGGACATGTTGCGGCTGAACTGATCTCGCGCCGGAGCCGGAGTCGGCGAAAATCGGTGGCGGCGCATGCCGGTGTGCTGCCACGCTTCGTCCATGGTCGACAAGGTCTTCACCGACGCACGGCTGGCCGCGCTGTACGACCTGTTCAGTCCGGCCGACGAGCGCGCCGATCTCGAGTTCTACCTGCCGTTGCTCATGCGCGCGCCGTCCGTGCTGGACCTCGGCTGCGGCACGGGCACACTGCTGCACCGGGCACGGGCGGCCGGGCACACCGGACGGCTCTGCGGCGTGGATCCGGCCCCGGGGATGCTCGAGGTGGCACGGTCGCGCGGCGATATCGAGTGGGTGCTCGGTGATATCGGGGCCGTGCGGGACCGGCGGTTCGACCTCGTGGTGATGACCGGGCACGCGTTCCAAGCCCTGGTGGACGACGAAGAACTGCGGTCCACCGTCGCTACCGTCGCCGCGGTGCTGCCGGAGACCGGCAGTTTTGTCTTCGAAACCCGCAATCCCGCTGTGCGGGAATGGGAAACGTGGGATCGCCGATACTCGGGGGAGGTCACCGACCACACCGGTGCGGTCGTGCGGTGCGTGTGCGAGGTGCGCGAGCCGGTGGGGGGCGATCTCGTCTCGTTCACCCACATCTTCAGCAGCGCGAGGTGGGCGCGACCGGAGGTCAGCCGTTCCACGTTGCGGTTCCTCGACCAGGCCGGGTTGGCGGAGCTGCTGCGCGGGGCGGGACTGATCGTCGCCGAACAGTTCGGTGACTGGGATCGGCGGTCACTGACGCAGGACTGCCCGGAGATCATCACTGTCGCGCGACATCCTCGAATTCGACCTCACGCCACATAAAGAGGCGTGCCGGGACATGACAGTGGCGGCGTCCCAGGGGCCGCCGCCACCGCTGCCGTGCGATCTAGTTACGAGTTGTGGCTACGGATTTCAGCACGACGTTGCTGACCGGCGCACCGTCCGAACCGCCCTGCGCACCCGCGGCGGCCACCGCCGCCAAGACGTCCATGCCCGCGGTGACGTGGCCGAACGGGGTGTAGTTCGGCGGCAACTGGCTGTCCTGGTAGACGAGGAAGAACTGGCTGCCGTTCGTGTTCGGGCCCGCGTTCGCCATCGCGACCGTACCGGCGGGATAGGTTGCGCCGGCGAGGTTCTCGTCCGGGAACTTGTAGCCGGGACCGCCCATGCCGGTGCCCTGCGGGTCACCGCATTGCAGCACGTAGATGCCTGCCGTGGTGAGCCGATGGCACTTGGTGTTGTCGAAATACTGCTCGTTGGACAGGAACGCGAACGAGTTGACCGTGCGCGGTGCGCGCGCCGCGTCCAGCGTGAGTTGCACGTTGCCACAGGTCGTGTCGAGCGTCGTCGTGTAGGTCGCGCCGGTGTCGATGGCCATGCCGGGTTCGGCGGGCCACTGCTTGCCGTTCGGCGCCACGGCCGCATCCGCGCACTGCGCGGGTTGCTGCGTCCGGACACTCCAGGTCTGCGCGGAAACACCACCGCTGGCGAACGCCGCCAACGCGGCAGCGACCGCTGCCACACCGACCATCCGTAGGACCCCACGCGGTACCCCGAACCGCCAACCGTGCTTTCCGCTGTCGCTCTGCCGCCCCTGGACTTCGCTGCTCACCGCTAGAAATCTCCTTCGATCGGGTTGCGCACCGGACGATGCCGTGCCGAATCATTCCATCTCCCCGCCCAGAACGGGCCTGGACGGTGGTGATCGGCCGGAAAACATCCGACGACACCCACCCCAACAGTGCTCGCGCTGTGCCGGCCCGGGCCGGCTGGTGCCGTCCGATGAAGTCGACCCACGCCCGCCACGAGGATCGGTGATCGCGCCGGTCGGCCAACCACTCGTGTCGCGTTCGCGGGCAGCGTGTCTTTTCCCAGGTCGTGGTTGCCTGCAATGGGTTTCCTGCGAGGTTGGCAGGGTTCAGGGGCGGCGGATGCGGCGGTAGGTGGGGGCGGCGGTGGTGGCGGCCGCGAGTTCGGTGGCCAGCCAGTCCATGTCGGCGTCGGTGAGCGCGGCGGTGGTGATGCGGAGGTGGTCGGTGGGCGGGAGGGGACCGACGATGAACGGGCCGCCGGGGGCGGCTTTGATGCCGGCGGCGGCCAGCGAGATCATGGCGGCGTTCTCGTCGGCGACCGGCAGCCACAGGTTGATGCCGTCGGCGCGGGCGACGGTGACGCCGCGCCTGCCCAGCGCGCGGCGCAATTCGGTCGAGCGCCTGCGATATTCGGTGCGGGCGGCAGTGACGGCGTGGACCGCGTGCTCGTCGTCGAGCATGCTGAGCAGCACCCGCTGTAGCAGCCTGCTCGTCCAGCCCGCACCCAGCATGCGGCGTTCGATCACCGGATCGAGCAGTTCGGCGGGCCCGCCCACGGCGGCCAGACGCAGGTCGGCGCCATGCGATTTCGAATACGAGCGGATATGCACGGTGTGGCCGGGGAGCCTGCTGCCCAGCGAACGCAGTGGGGCGGCGGCGATTCCGGCGGAGTGGTCGTCCTCGAGCACCAGGGTGCCGGTGCCCCGCAGCACGTCGGCGAGTTCGCGAATGCGCCGCGCGGTGATCGAGACACTCGTGGGGTTCTGCGCCCGCGGTTGCAGGATCAGCGTCGTCGCCCCGAGCGTGCTGACCGCTCGATCGAGTTCACCGGGCAGCAGCCCGGATTCGTCCATCCGCACCGGTATCGGTCGCGCCCCGAGCCCGGCCAGCAGATCGAGAAACGGTGGGAAACAAGGGTCTTCGACCGCGACCGCATCGCCGAGCCGCACATGCGCCGTCAGTATCCGGTCGACCGCGTCCAGCGCACCGTCGAGGATCGCGAACCGCTCGGCCCGAAACGGCCAGTCCGCCCGCACCTTCGCCGCCAACTCGGGCAATACCGCTTCGCCGAGATAGTCGGCCCCGAGGTCGCTCGCCCCGTCCCGGGTGAGCCGCCGCAACGCCGCGCCGAGGTCCGGCAGCAGTTCGGGATCCGGCGTGCCCCGCGACAGATCGACCCGAAAAGCGCTGTAAGACGGCGGATGTAAGCGCTGATAACGCCCACCCGTCATCGCGGCAGGCCCACTGCCTGCCGTGCTCACGAACGTCCCCGCCCGTCCCCGCGCGACGATCACCCCCGCTGCGGCCAGCGCCCGCCAAGCCTGATTCACCGTCGCAGGCGAAACCTTCCACTCCCGCGCCACCTCCCGCACCGTAGGCAGCCGCGCCCCCGGCCCCAACTCCCCGGACCGGATCAACCGGCTCACCGCCGCCGCGATCCCCGCCGCCGACCGATCCGTCAATTCCGCAATGAACACCCCCGCACCCCCCACCGGCTCAACGCTCACACCCACCCCCTCCCAACCCCCCACACATCCCGTCCCCCCACGCCCACGTCATCCACACAACACCCATCCGGCACCCCCAAACACGCACGCCAGCCGCACACCCACCCGGCACCCCAAAACATGCACGCCAGCCGCACACCCACCCGGCACCCCAAAACATGCACGCCAGCCGCACCCTGCCCCACAGCCGCACCCCTTCCGCCTTCCCGCACCCTCGCTGGCATGCTGCAGGGGATTTGGGCACGCTGGTGCCGGGCTGAGTTCCTCGTAAGCCTGGTGCGGCCAGTTGTCCGCTGCCGCCCGACGTGCACAGCAGGACGGACGCACCCCTTCTGTCTTCCCGCACCTCCTGCGGCATGCCACAGTGGGTGCGAAGCCCCAGCGGGGGTGCGTCCTCCCTGGAACGGCTTCGCACCCCTGCCGCGTGCAACCGCCCTGCCCCGCGGTCCCGCGCACATTTTGTCGTCCCGCGCGCGTGTCGGTTGAATGACACGCGCGCGGCGTGCCAAAAGGTGCGCGGCGTGCCAGGAAGTGCGCGGCGTGCCAGGAAGTGCGCTGCTGACCGAGAAGTGCGCGGTGTACCGAGAAGTGCGCGGTGTACCGAGAAGTGCGCGGCGCGCCCGGAAGTGCGCGGCGGAGCAAAAGGTGCGCGGCAGTGGTTGCACTGGGTCGGCAGGTCCGGCAGGCGCGTTGCTGCAGGGGATTTGGGCACGCTGGCGCCGGGCTGAGTGCTTCGTGAGCCTGGTGCGGCCAGTTGTCCGTCGCCGGCCAGGGCGCACAGCAGGACAGACGCACTCCTTCTGTCCTCCGGTACCCCCTGCGGCATGCCACAGTGGGTGCGAAGCCGCAGAAAGGGTGCGTCCTCCCTGGAACGGCTTCGCTTCCCCTGCCGCGTGCAACCGCGCTGCCCCGCGGTCCCGCGCACGTTTTGTCGTCCCGCGCGCGTGTCGGTTGAATGACACGCGCGCGGCGCACCAAAAGGTGCGCGGCGTGCCAAAAGGTGCGCGGCGCACCAAAAGGTGCGCGGCGGAGCAGAAGGTGCGCGGCAATGGTTGCACCGGGTCGGCAGGTCCGGCAGGCGCGTTGCTGCAGGGGATTTGGGCACGCTGGTGCCGGGCTGAGTGATTCGTGAGCCTGGCGCGACAGTTGTCCGCCGCTGGACAGCGTGCAATGCAAGACCGACGCACCTCTTCTGTCTTCCCGCACCCCCTGCGGCATGCCACAGGGGGTGCGAAGCCGCAGAAAGGGTGCGTCCTCCTTCGAACGGCTTCGCGTCCGCCATCCGCGAACATGCCCACCGCGCCTTGCCAACCCGTGAACGGGCCCGCCGTGCTTCGCGGATCCGCGAACAGCCCCGCCTCGCTTCGCGGACCCGTGAACAGCCCCGCCTCGCTTCGCGGACCGTGAACAGCCCCGCCGCGCTTCGCGGACCTGTGAACAACCCCGCCTCGCCTCGCGGACCGTGAACAACCCCGCCGCGCTTCGCGGACCGGTGAACAACCCCGCCTCGCCTCGCGGACCGGTGAACAACCCCACCACGCCTCGCGAACCCGTGAACAACCCCACCACACCTCCCCAACCCGCCAACAACCCCACCGCACCTCCCCAACCCCGCACACGGACCCGGGGGTGGGTGGAGGGTGGGTTCGGCTTGCTCACATGGTCATTCTGCGTTGGGGGCGGGGGCCGAGGGGCAAGGTTTACGGCAACGAAATTGTTTCCGCAATTCTGTAACACAACCGAATTGGTCGGGAGTGAAGTATAACAAAGCATGGGAATCGTTCGAGCGGCGCTCGTCCAGACCAACTGGACCGGCGACAAAGAGTCCATGATCAAAGCGCACGAGGATTACGCACGGCAGGCGGCCGCGCAGGGCGCGAAGGTGATCTGCTTCCAGGAGTTGTTCTACGGCCCGTACTTCTGCCAGTTGCAGGATGCGAAGTTCTACGAGTACGCGGAGTCGGTGCCGGGCCTGACCACGGACCGATTCGCCGCGCTGGCAAGGGAATTGGGCATGGTGATGGTCCTGCCGGTGTACGAGCAGGAACAGCCGGGCCTGCTGTACAACACCGCGGCGGTGATCGACGCCGACGGCACCTATCTCGGCAAGTACCGCAAACATCATATTCCGCATGTCAACGGGTTCTGGGAGAAGTTCTACTTCCGGCCGGGCAATGTGGGCTGGCCGGTGTTCGATACCGCGGTCGGCAAGGTCGGCGTCTATATCTGTTACGACCGGCATTTCCCGGAGGGCTGGCGCGCGCTGGGCCTGGCGGGCGCCGAGATCGTCTTCAATCCTTCGGCGACGTCGCGCGGCTTGTCGGCTTACCTGTGGAAGCTGGAGCAGCCCGCGTCGGCGGTGGCGAACGAGTACTACATCGGCGCGATCAACCGGGTCGGTATCGAGGAGTACGGCGACGACGACTTCTACGGCACCAGCTATTTCGTCGATCCGGAGGGCAAGTTCGTCGGGGAGGTCGCCTCCGATACCGACCCGGAGCTGGTCATCCGCGACCTCGACCTGGACCTGATCAAGACGGTGCGCGACCGGTGGGCGTTCTATCGCGACCGCAGGCCCGACGCCTATGGCCCGCTGGTGGCGCCCTGAGGCCGGTGACACTCCCATGACGCTGACATTCATCCACGGCGGCACGGTGGTCTCGGCCACCGGTTCGCAACTGCTCGATGTGCTGGTGGACGGTGAAACCATCGCTGCCGTACTGCAACCCGGCACCACGACGCTCGGTGCGGACCTCGCCGCGACCGCCGATGTCGTGCTCGACGCGACCGGCAAGTACGTGATTCCCGGTGGTGTGGACGGGCATACGCACATGCAGATGCCGTTCGGCGGCACCGAGGCCTCGGACACGTTCGAGACCGGCACCCGTGCGGCCGCCTGGGGCGGCACCACCACGATCGTCGATTTCGTGGTGCAGACGCCGGGGGAGCGGTTGCAGGACACGCTCGGCGCCTGGCATCGGAAGGCGGACGGCAAGTGTGCGGTCGACTACGGCTTCCACCAGATCATCGGCGAGGTGAACGACGAATCCCTCAAGGGGATGAGCGAACTGGTGTCGGAGGGTGTCACCAGTTTCAAGCTGTTCATGGCCTATCCGGGCGTCTTCTATTCCACCGACGGCCAGATCCTGCGCGCCATGCAGGCGGCGGGCGATCTCGGCGCGCTGCTGATGATGCACGCGGAGAACGGGATCGCCATCGACGTGCTGGTCGAGCAGGCCATCGCCCGCGGCGACACCGCCCCGTACTTCCACGGGACCAGCAGGCCGTGGCAGATGGAGGAGGAGGCGACCCATCGCGCGATCATGTTGGCGCAGTTGACCGGTGCGCCGCTGTACGTGGTGCACGTGTCGGCGAAGCAGGCGCTGGAGCAGATCGCGACCGCACGTGGCAACGGCCAGAACGTGTTCGGCGAGACGTGTCCGCAGTACCTGTACCTGTCGCTCGAAGAGCAGTTGGGCGCACCGGGTTTCGAGGGCGCCAAATGGGTGTGCTCGACGCCGCTGCGGGCCAGGGCGGAGGGTCATCAGGACGAGCTGTGGCGCTACCTGCGCACCGGCGATGTGACCACGGTCAGCACCGATCACTGCCCGTTCTGCATGAAGGACCAGAAGGAAATGGGCGTCGGCGACTTCAGCAAGATCCCGAACGGGATCGGCGGCGTCGAGCACCGGATGGATCTGATGTTCCAGGGCGTCAAGAGCGGCCGGATCTCGCTGGAACGCTGGGTCGAGGTCTGCTGCACCACGCCCGCGCGCATGTTCGGCATGTATCCGCGCAAGGGCGTGATCAGTCCGGGCGCGGACGCCGACATCGTGGTCTATGACCCCAACGGGCACACCAGCATCGGGCTCGGCAAGACCCATCACATGAACATGGATTATTCGGCGTACGAGGGTTTCGAGATCGACGGTCACGTCGATACCGTGCTGTCGCGCGGCCGGGTGATCGTCGACGCCGGCGAGTATCGGGGCAGCGCCGGGCACGGCCGGTTCGTCAAACGCGCGCTGTCGCAGAACCTGATCTGATCCCGCGGCTGGCGCGCCCAGCCGCATCCGACTTCGAAACGGAGCGTGCCGCATGGACATCGGTGTGGTGCTGCAATGCACGCCGCCCGCCTCCCGGGTGGTCGAACTGGCCCGGCAAGCCGAAACACACGGCTTCTCCCACGTCTGGACCTTCGACTCCCATCTGCTGTGGCAGGAGCCCTACGTCATCTACAGCCAGATCCTGGCGGCCACCAGGAAGGTCGTCGTCGGCCCGATGGTGACCAACCCGGCCACCAGGGACTGGACCGTGACCGCGTCCACCTTCGCGACGCTGAACGACATGTTCGGCAACCGCACCGTCTGCGGGATCGGCCGCGGCGATTCGGCGGTCCGCACGCTCGGCGGCAAACCGAGCAACCTGGCGACGTTGCGCGAATCCATCGAGGTGATCCGGGAACTCGGCAACGGGCGCAGCGCCCGGGTGGACGACACCATCGTGCGCTTTCCCTGGGCCGCGAGTTCCCGGCTCGAGGTGTGGGTGGCCGGATATGGTCCGCGCGCACTGGATCTCACCGGCGAGGTAGCCGACGGATTCATTCTGCAGCTGGCCGACCCGGATATCACCGCGTGGACCATCGCCCGGGTGCGGGCCGCCGCCGAACGGGCCGGTCGCGATCCGGGCGCGGTGCGGATCTGTGTCGCCGCACCGGCTTACGTCACCGACGGGTCGGCGGCCGCGCTGGCGCACGCCCGCGAGCAGTGCCGGTGGTTCGGCGGCATGGTCGGCAACCACGTGGCCGATATCGTCGCGAAATACGGGACGGGCAGCGATGTTCCGGCCGCGCTCACCGAATACATCGCGGGCAGGCAGGGTTACGACTACAACCAGCACGGCCGCGCGGGCAACACGCACGCGGAGTTCGTCCCCGACGCCATCGTGGACCGCTTCTGCCTGCTCGGCACGCCCGACGATCAGCTGGCCCGGCTACGCGAGCTGGAGAAACTCGGCGTCGATCAGTTCGCGGTGTACCTGCAGCACGACGCGAAGACGGCCACGCTCGAGGCCTACGGCGAATCGGTGCTGCCCCGGCTGGCGCACCCGGTGACCGCCACGGAGGGCGCTTGATGCCGCCGTGGTCCGCTGAGCGGTCCGCGGGCTACCCGGTGCGCGCCGGTTCGAGTACATCTGCGGTGCGGGTGACCGGCGTCGACGGTATCGCACACCGGCGCGGCCGCCGGTTCGGCCGGGGATCGGCGCCGGCCGGCGTCGGTCTTCGTCCCCGCCGGCCGGGCGGCCGTTGCGTGGGAACGGCGGTACGAGGGCGCGCTGTGCCGACGGGAATGTGGGGGTCGCTGCGCTGGAGCGGTGACCGGCGGGGCCGAATCTGGCCGTGCGAGTACGTGAGCGAGGTTCGATGAGGGGTAGTTGGGTGCGGACCGGCTATGCGGTAGCCGTGTTCGTTCTGGTCGTCGGGGTGTGGGAGCTGGTCAAGTTCGCGGTGCCCGAACAAGGGGTAAGCATCGGCGAGCAGCGGATCCTGCCGCGCACGGGTGACGGCGCGTTGCCGCACGTGTGGTCGGTGGTGACGGTGCTCGGCGAGCGCGACGGCGCCGGCACGGTGGGCGGAACATTGTTGCGCACAGCGGGATTCACCTTGGGACTCGCCTTGCTCGCGCTGGCGATCGGGGCGGTGGTCGGGGTGCTGCTCGCCGTGCTGATGCAGCGCTTCGCCTGGGTGGAGCGCGGGCTGCTGCCCTATATCATTGTGTCGCAGACGGTTCCACTGATTGCCCTGGCGCCGCTGGTGGCGGGCTGGGGCGGCAAGATCGTGATCGCGGGCGAGCCGTGGCGGCCGTGGATGAGTATCGCGGTGATCGCGTCCTATCTGGCGTTCTTCCCGGTGGCGGTCGGCATGCTGCGCGGTTTGCAGGCCCCGTCGAAGGCATCGGTGGAGCTGCTGCACAGCTATTCGGCTAGTTGGTGGGAAACGTTGGTGCGCTTACGTTTTCCCGCCGCCGTGCCGCATCTGCTGCCCGCGCTGCGGTTGGCCGCGGCGGCGTCGGTGATCGGTGCGGTCGTCGCCGAGATCTCCACCGGCACCGCGGGCGGCATCGGCCGCCAGATCATCGTGTTCGCCCAGCAGGCCACCGGCGACGCGTCGCGGCTGTACGCGGCCGTGCTCGCCGCGGCCCTGCTCGGCGTCGTGATCACCGCCGTCGTCGGCCTCGCCGAACGGTCGCTGCGGCGTTACAGCCGGCCGCCCGGTTCGGTCGACGCCGCGAAGGCCGGCCGATGACCGCCCCGCCTGCTCGACACTCATCTGCAACCAGGGCGGTGTCGCGGGCGACGACAGCACCGGCGGTCCGCTGCGCGGGGCACGCGCAGAGCCGTAGCCGACCGACCGGCGCGATCGAGCCCGCGCCCGGCGAGCGCCGTCCGATGCCCTTGGGCGCGAAGGCATTCGAACCGGAGCCGGTGCACCGCAACGACCGCCTGCACGGATGGGCAGGCAGCTTTTCAGGAGGTATCCATTGACCGCCAAAGCAAGACCGGCCGTCGCCACCGCGGCGCCGGACCCGGCGGACGAGCAGGTGGGTGCCGCCGATCTCGCCGAACCGGCCACCCAGCGGCTCGCCGCGGTCGAACTCGGGCATGTGGGCAAGATCTTCGCCGCGGGCTCGGTCACCGCGCTGTCGGACGTCTCGCTCACCGTGGCCGCGGGCGAATTCGTGTCGCTGATCGGCCCTTCCGGCTGCGGTAAGTCGACCCTGCTGCGGATCGTCGCCGACTTGGAGCAGCCGACCAGCGGAACCGTGACCGTGCACGGCAAGAGCGCGCGGCAGGCCCGGCTCGATCAGGACTACGGCATCGCGTTCCAGCAGTCCGGCCTGCTCGACTGGCGCACCGTGCAGGCCAATGTCGAACTGCCGCTCGAATTGCACAAGGTACCGCGCGGCGAACGCCGTTCGCGCAGTGCGGAACTGCTGGAGCTGGCCGGGCTGAGCGAGTTCGCCAAGCGCTATCCCGCCGAGCTGTCCGGTGGCATGCAGCAGCGGGTCGCGATCGTGCGGGCGCTGGCGACCAAGCCGTCGCTGCTGCTGATGGACGAACCGTTCGGCGCGCTCGACGAGATGACGCGCGAGCGGATGCAGACCGAACTGTTGCGGATCGCGGGGGAGACCGAGGCAGCGGTGGTGTTCGTGACGCACTCCATCCCGGAGGCGGTGTTCCTGTCCGATCGGGTGGTGGTGATGTCGCCGCGGCCGGGCCGGATCACCGAGATCGTGCCGACCGGCGGCTGGGGCCGTCGCGATGCCGCCGCGGCCGCCGACGATGTGCGTTCCAGCGCGGCATTTTTCGAGGCGGTGGCCGCGGTACGGGAGGCGCTGCGCGGCGGGCCGGGCGATACCGGCGCGGTCGCGGGTCGGGACGTGCGATGACATCCTGGAAGACGCTGCTGCCGTGGCGAATAGTGCTGCCGCCGTTGCTATTCGGTGTCGGCGGACTCCTGCTGTGGCAGCTGCTCACCACCGTGGCCGGGGTGCCCTCGTTCCTGCTGCCCGCGCCGAGCGCGATCGCGAGCGAGTTCACCGCGAATTTCGACCGCATCTTCGACGCGTCGACCGCGACCGGCACCAACGCGCTGCTCGGCCTGCTGGCCGGCGGCGTGCTCGGCATCGTCGCCGCGATCGTCGCGGTGCGGTTCCAGTTGGTGGACGGCCTGCTCACACCGCTCGCCGCCGCGGCGGCCGCGGTGCCGATCGTCGCCCTTGCGCCGCTGCTGAATTCGATGTATTCGACGACGACCGACACCCCGCGCCGGATGGTCGTCACCATCGTCGTGTTCTTCCCGATGTTCGTCAGCACGGCGCGCGGCCTGCGTCAGGTGCCGCAGGTGCACACCGACCTGATGACCTCGTACGCGGCGGGCGGCTGGCAGGTCACCCGGACGGTCCGGCTGCCCGCGGCGCTGCCGCACCTGTTCACCGGCCTGCGCATCGCCGCGCCCGGCGCGGTGATCGCGGCCGTCATCGCCGAGTATTTCGGCGGCCTGCAGAACGGGCTCGGCAGCCGGATCACCTCGGCCGCCGCCAATACCGCCTATCCGCGCGCGTGGGCCTACGTGGTCGGCGCCATGCTCGTCGGCCTGCTGTTCCTCGCCGCCGTACTCATCCTCGAACAACTCACCCGTAGACCCCGCAGCACCCTCTGGAGCACCCGATGACCCGATCCACCAAGCGATTCCGTGCCTGTCTCGCGCTGGTCACGCTGGCCGCGGCCGCGCTGACCGGCTGCGGCACCACCGACGGCGGCTCGACCACCACGGCCGACGGCCTCACCAAGGTCCGGCTGCAGTTGCAGTGGTTCAAACAGGGCCAGTTCGCCGGTTATCTGGCCGCGGTCGATCAGGGCTTCTATAAGGAGCAGGGACTGTCGGTCGAAATCCTGGACGGCGGAACGGATATCGTCCCGCAGACCGTGCTGGCGCAGGGACAGGCCGACTACGCGATCGCCTGGGTGCCCAAGGCGCTCGCGTCCCGCGAGGCAGGGGCGGGCATCACCGAGGTCGCGCAGATCTTCCAGCGCTCGGGCACCAAGCAGGTGTCGTTCAAGTCGGAGAACATCGCGGGCCCCGCCGCGCTGCGCGGCAAGACGGTCGGGAACTGGGGCTACGGCAACGAGTTCGAGCTGTTCGCGGGCATGACCAAGGCGGGCATCGATCCGGCGAAGGACGTCAAGCTGGTACAGCAGCAGTTCGATATGAACGCGTTCCTTGCCAAGGACATCGCCGCCGCCCAGGCCATGTCGTACAACGAGTACGCCCAGCTGCTGGAGACGAAGAACCCGGCGACCGGAAAGCTCTACACCGCAGACGATTTCACCACCATCGACTGGAACGACCAGGGCGTCGCGATGCTGCAGGACGCGATCTGGGCCAACACCGAGAAGTTGCAGGACCCGAAATATCAGGAGCAGACCACGAAATTCGTCGCGGCGTCGCTGAAGGGCTGGGCCTTCTGCCGCGACAACGTCGACAAGTGCCGTGACATCACCGTCGCCGCGGGCGCCACCCTGGGCGCGTCCCATCAGCAGTGGCAGATCAACGAGGTGAACAAGCTGATCTGGCCCTCGCCCGCGGGCATCGGCATGGTGGACAAGGCCGCGTGGGATCGCACGGTGCAGATCGCCAAGGACACCAAGAACCAGGAGGGCGTCACGGTCCTGAAGAAGGACCCGGACGCGAGCGCGTACACGAACGAATACGTCACCAAGGCACTGGAATTGCTGAAGTCCGGTGGCACCGACGTGACCGGTGCGGGCTACGCGCCGAGCCCGGTCACGCTGAACGAAGGAGGCAAATAACTTGGTAGATCACGTCTTCTATCCGTGGAGCGCGCAGGCCGAGCTGAATCCGGTGCCGATCACGGGTGCCTCCGGCGCGTATTTCTGGGACGACCAGGGCAACCGCTACCTCGACTTCTGCTCGCAGATGGTCAATGTCAATATCGGGCACCAGCATCCGGATATCGTCGCGGCGATCGTCGCGCAGGCGCAGGTGCTCACCACCATCTCGCCGACCATGGGCAACGAGGTGCGCAGCGAGCTGGCCCGGCTCATCGTCGAGCGGGCGCCGGGTGACCTGAACCGCATCCTGTTCACCACCGGCGGCGCGGAGGCCATCGAGCACGCGGTGCGGCTGGCGCGCAGCTTCACCGGCCGCACCAAGATGCTGTCCGCGTACCGCTCCTATCACGGCGGCACCGGCACCGCGATCGGTCTGACCGGGGAGCCGCGGCGCTGGGGCGCGGAGCCGACGAACGTCGACGTGGTCCGGTTCTTCGGGCCGTATCCCTACCGATCCCCTTGGGGCACAAGCTCTCCCGAGGAGGAGACGGCCGCCGCGCTGAACCATCTGCGACAGGTGATCGAACTGGAAGGCCCGCAGAACATCGCGGGCCTGATCCTGGAGACGGTGGTCGGCACCAACGGTGTGCTGATCCCGCCGCCGGGCTACCTGGCGGGCGTGCGCGCGCTGTGCGACGAGTTCGGCATCGTCTACATCGCCGACGAGGTGATGGTCGGCTTCGGCCGGATCGGGGAGTGGTTCGCCGTGCGCGCCTTCGACGTCGCGCCCGACCTCATCACCTTCGCCAAAGGCGTGAACTCGGGCTATGTTCCGCTCGGCGGCGTGCTCATCGCCGAACGGATCGCGCAGCGCTACGACCACACCGTCTATCCCGGTGGGCTCACGTATGCGGGACATCCGCTGGCTTGCGCGGCCGGGGTCGCTTCGATCGGCGTCTTCGAACGGGACGGCATCCTCGAGCACGTGCGCTCGGTCGGCGCGGACGTGCTCGGAAAAGGCTTGCACGAGTTGGCTTCCCGGCATCCCAGCGTCGGCGAGGTGCGCGGGCTCGGCTTCTTCTGGGCGCTGGATCTGGTCCGCGACCCGCAGACCCGGGAGCCGCTGGTTCCGTTCGCTGCCGCGGGGGCGGCCGCGGAGCCGATGGCGAAGGTGACCGCCGCCGCGAAGGCGCGGGGGCTGTGGCCGTTCAACGCGGGCAACCGTTTTCAGATCGCGCCGCCGCTCACCACCTCGGCGGACGAACTGCGCCTCGGCCTGGAGATCGTCGACGAGGTCCTGGAGGTCGCCGACGCCTACGTGCGGTGAGTGGTCCGCGCGGCGTCCCCGCCGCGCGACCGTTTCCCGCTACATTCGAGCAGTCCCGTCCCGGAAGTCTTCCAGGAGCCGGCATGACTGATACCGCAGCACGGCCCGAGCTCGAACCGGCCGCCGACCACCGCCCGCCGCTCGCGACGGCGTGGCTCACCGTCCTCGGCGCGCTCTCGACGGCCGTGCTGCTGTTCGCCACGAGCCGCTACGACTACTTCGGCGACGAGCTGTATTTCCTGGCGGCGGGTCGGCACTTCTCCTTCGGCTATGCCGATCAGGGGCCGGTGCTGCCGCTGCTGGCCCGGGCGATGGACACCCTCGCGCCGGGCTCGTTCTTCGTACTGCGGCTGCCTGCCGTCGTGCTCACCGTGCTGGCGATCGTGCTCACCGCGGCGATCGCGCGCGAATTCGGTGGCGGGCGAACCGCGCAGCTCGGTGCCGCGATCGCGTACGCGACCTCGCCGTTCCTGCTGCTGCAGGGCAAGATGCTGACGACCAACGCCGTGGACACGGCGCTGTGGGTGATCATCACCTGGCTGGTGGTGCGCTGGGTGCGCACCCGGCGCGACGGCCTGCTGCTGTGCGCGGCCCTGGTGACGGCGGTCGACATGCAGGTGAAGTGGTTGATCCCGTTCTTCTGGCTCGCGGTCGCGGTGACCTCGCTGGTCTGCGGGCCGCGCGAGCTGGTGCGCAGGCCGCTGCTGTGGCTCGGCGGCGCGATCGTGGTGCTGGCGACGGTGCCGACCCTGATCTGGCAGGCTCGCCACGACTGGCCGCAGCTGGCGATGGGCGAGGTGATCAGCGGCGAGCAGGGGATTCTCGGCGGCAGGCTGATGTTCGTGCCGCTCGCCGTGCTGACCGCGGGTTATCTGGGCGCGGTGGTGCTGCTCTACGGCGTGTGGGCGCTGCTGCGCAATCCCGGGTTGCGTCCGTACCGATTTCTCGGCTGGACCCTGGTGCTGCTGGTCGCGATCTTCCTGGTGATCGGCGGCCGGATCTACTACGTGGCCGGAATGTACGGCGTGGTGCTGGCCGCGGGCGCGGTCGGGTTGGTCGAGCTGGCGCGGAGTGTCGGCGCGACCGGGCGACGGGCCGCCGTCGCGGCGGGGGCCGCGCTCGCGCTCGCGGCGACGATATTCGTGCTGTGGTCGACGCCATGGCGCGACGCATCGGCGATCCGCCCGCCCGCCGACGACGCCGAGGCCGCGATCAACATCGGCGTCTACGGCGAATTCGGCTGGACCGAGCTGACCGACGCCGTCACCGGGGTGGCTCGGTCGCTACCGCCCGCGGAGCGCGCCGGCGCGGTGATCGTCACCGACACCTATTGGCAGGCAAGCGCATTGGATCAATTCGCCCGAGACGAACTGCCGCCTGTCTACAGTCCCAGCCGGGGCTACGGCTACTTCGGCACGCCGCCGGACGACGCGACGGTGGTGATCGCCGTCGCGCTCAACGAGGCCTTCCTGCGCTGGGACTTCGAGCACGTCGAGCCGGTCGCCAAGGTCGACTCGCGGATCGGCTACCCCGGCAACACCCAGAACGTCGTCGTCTGGAAGTGCGCCGGGCTGCGCCATCCGTGGTCGCAGGTGTGGCCGACGCTGATGCACCTGTAGCGGACGGGATCAGCGCTGCTCGTCCGGTTCCCGGAACACCGCCAGTGCGGCGGGACGGCTGGCGAAGGCCAAATGCTTTGCCCGATGGTTCACTTCGCCGTCGGTGGCCAGCGAGACCGGTGCGCCGTCGACCTGCACGTCGAGCCGCGCGACGCGGCGGTGCACGTAGGTGGTCGAACGGTCCAGGGTGCCGGTGAACGTGGCCCAGATCAGGCGCGCGCGCGAAAAGCGAAGGTCCGCACGCAGATACCGGATGTCCATGGTGCCGTCGTGCAGCCGCGGCCGCGACATCGGGATCTGATCGGCCGGATGGTAGGCGCCGTTGCCGACGAACAGCATCCACAGCGCGCTGCGCTTGCCATCGATCTCGGCATGCAGCGGGGCGGCGCGGAACAGCACGCGCAGCATCGCGAAACCGGCCGCGGGCCATTTGCCGATCCGGCGTTCCCACCGTTCCCGCAGGCGCACGAAGTCCGGGTAGCCGCCGAGGCTGGCAGTGTTGACGAACATCCGGTCCTGCTCGTCGTCCAGCTGGACGCGCGCGGTGTCGACGAGCACGACCTGGCCGGAGTCGAGTGCCGTGAACGTGGTCTCCGGATTCTCCACGCCGATATCGCGAGCGAAGTGGTTGAGCGTGCCGCCCGCGAACACCGCCAGCGGAAGGCCGTGCTGCACAGCGGTTTCCGCGAGCGCCGAGACGGTGCCGTCACCACCGAGCACGCCGAGCGCGGTGACGCCGTGCCGCCGTACCCGGTCCTCGATCGCCGCGTCCAGATCGCCGTCGCCGACCTCGAGCACCTGCGCCTCGGGCAGCCGTTCGCGTAGCTGATCCAGCGATTCGGTGCCGGTGCCGCTGCCCGAGGCCGGGTTCACCACCAGCAGCAGCCCCCGCCCGGCGGGCAGCGGCTCGAGCCGTTTCGCCGGGCCCAGCGAGGCCGGTTCGTCCGCGCGCACCGCCCACCAGCGGCGAGTGGCCAGCGCGACACCGGAACCGAGCGCCGCCCCGACCACCACGTCGGAGGGCCAGTGCACGCCGATGTGCACGCGCGAGTACGCCACCGCCGCGGCGACCGGCGCGAGCACCGCGGCGGTCGCGGGCGACTCCAGTGCGACCGCGGTGGTGAAGGCCGCCGCGGAAGCGGAGTGACCCGACGGGAAGGACGAGGACCGCGGCGGCTTGACCAACCGGCGCAACTCGGGCACCGCGTCGACCGGCGGCCGCCGGCGCGGGAACAGCGGTTTGGCGACGCCGTTGGCCAGTGCGCTGGCCAGGCCGACCGCCACCAGCCCGCGTACCGCGCCGCGCCGCTGCGCGCGGCCGCCCGCGACGAAAAGCCCTGCGGCGACGGCCATCCAGAGCTTGCTGTGGTTGGCGCTCGAGCTGAGATCGCGCAGCAAATCGTCAGCTGGGCTCGGCGGAATCTGGGCGGCGTGCTCGACGAGCCTGCGGTCCAGTGCGTTGATCGAAATACGTCTGTGCGGCATCGAGGCGAGTGTATCCAGCGACGCGGCGCTCAAACGGTGTCGCCGCGCACCGTCCACCGCACCGGCTCGGTAGCCTGCCGGTATGACTTCCGGGCAGACCGAGATCTGGCACAACCCGCGGTGCACCAAGAGCCGCAACGCCACCGCGCACCTGGACGAGGCGGGCATCGAATACAAGGTGCGGCGCTACCTCGACGAGCCGCCCACCGCCGAGGAACTGCGCGCGGTGCTGGCCCGGCTCGGCGCCGAACCGTGGGAGATCACCCGCACCGGCGAGCAGGTGGCCAAGGACCTCGGCATGGCGCAGTGGGGCCGCACCGCCGCCGACCGGGACCGGTGGATCGCGGCGCTGGCCGAACACCCGAAACTGATCCAGCGACCCATCGTGCTGACCGCCGACGGCGGCGCGGTCGTGGCCCGCGACGAAGACACGTTGCGCTCGCTGGGCTGATCTGACCCGGCCCCACCGAATTCCGGGGCCCTACCGGGGCGAATCAGGCGGTAGGGTCGCCATTCATGAAGGTACAGTTGCGCCACAACCCGGCCTCGACCATCGCGCGGTGCTTCCTCGCGGGTGGCGAGCCGATGCGGGTCGAGAGCGGCGCCATGGTCGCCCACTCGGCGGGAGTCACGTTGCAGGCCAAGGCCGAAGGCGGCATCTTGGCGGGGCTGAAGCGGTCGGTGCTGGCGGGTGAATCGTTCTTCGTCTCCACGTTCACCGCGCCGCAGCAGGGCGGCTGGGTGGACGTCGCGCCCGCGCTGCCCGGCGACATGCTGAACCTGCAGATCACCCAGGACCGGCCGTTCTTCATCAGCCGCGGCGGCTGGATCGCGAATTCCCATGGCGTGCAGGTGGAAAGCAAGTGGGGCGGTTTCGCGAACCTGTTCGGCGGCGAGGGCGGCTTCGGTCTGCGTGCGCACGGCGACGGTGAGATCGTGGTCGGCGTGTTCGGCGCGATCGATGTCATCGATCTGCAGCCGGGCGAGCCGATCACCATCGACACCGGGCACGTGGTGGCCTACGACCTGTCGATGAACTTCACCATCCGGCGCGCGGTGGTCGGGCGGTCGATCCAGTCGATGAAGTCCGGCGAGGGCTTCGTGTTCGACTTCGTCGGTCCGGGCCGGGTGCTGCTGCAGACCCGCAACCCCGGCGCGTTCGCCGCGTGGGCCAGTTCGGTAGCCTCCTCCGGATAACCGGGCGGCGACGGCCTGCGTTCACGCGATCTTCAGGTGCTGGACATGTCGGTCGTCAATGCTCCGGTGCCCCAATTGATAGCGCCAACGTTCGGAGAATCATGGAATTGCTCGAGGTCGTCGCCAACATCTTCACCAACATCCTGTCGCTCGGCAGCGGCAGCGCGGCCTGATCGCGCAGTCGGAGTAGGGGTGCGCGACCGCGCACTCAGGTGAGCAGGTCGTCGACGAGGATCCGGGTGTCCGGCACGAAGGGCCAGTCCGGATCGGCCAGGTGGGCGCGCAGTTGCGCATCGGTCCACCACCACCCGTCGGCGATCTCCTCCGGCTGGTGCCGGATCGGTCCGTCGGAGCGGATCTCGTAGGCGAACAGGTGGCAGCGCATCGGGCGTCCCTGCCACTCGCCGTCCCAGGACACCTTGCCGACCGGCTCGGCGGGCAACGCCACGCCCGTGATGCCGAGTTCTTCGGCGAGTTCGCGTACCGCCGTGTCGCGCGGCCTTTCCGCCGGTGCCACCACGCCGCCCGCGAGGCAGTCGTGCATGCTCGCGAAAACCATCTTGGTGTCGGTGCGCCGATGCACGTAGATCCGGGTGCCGTCGCCGGAGCGGACCAGTACGCCCGCGCTGGCGTGCCAGAGCCCGTCCCGGTACACCTCGGCCCGGTCGGCGGCGCCGACCGGGTGACCCGCCGCGTCGTAGACGGCGATCATCTCGGACTTCTGCTGGACCCGTTCGGCTGCCACCGCTCGAGGGTAACGTGAGCGCAGCAGGCTATCCGCAGAGAGGATCGCGCACATGGTGCTTCCCCGCACGCTGGCGAAATTCAACCGATCCGTCACCAATCGCGTCGCCGGGCTGTTCGCGGGCCGGGCGCCCGGGTTCGCCATCCTGCAGCACCGCGGCCGAAAGTCGGGGCGGCTCTACCGGACCCCGATCTCGATCTTCCACACCGACGACGTGTATCGCATCGCCATGACCTATGGGCGCGAGGTCGACTGGGCCAAGAACATCTGTGCCGCAGGCGAGTTCAGCGTCGAGACGCGTGGTCACGTGCTCGACCTGACCGACCCGGTGGTGCACCGCGATCCCACCGCCGCGTGGGCCCCCGTGGTAGTGCGGCCGTGGCTGCGGGTGCTGTCGGCCGAGTACTACGTCGAGGCTCGCGCCATAGCCCGCTGAGCCGCTCGCTGCCGCCGAAAGGCTTGCGCCGCAAAACTTGTCGGTGCCTCCCGATACACTGAACAGGCGTCGGCGATGATCTTGAAAGTGATTCGCCGCCCCGTCCGTACGGGGATACGCACGTTTGGGAAATGGGAGGGAATCATGAAGAACATCTCTGTCGCACTGGGTTTCGTCGTGCTGGCGGCCACGGGCATCGCGCTCGGATCCGGCACGGCACAGGCCGCGCCGCAGAGTCAGGTCTATCCGGGGCTGACGTCGAGTGAATGCCGGAAGCTCACCGACGACGCGCGCCGCGCCGGCGCGACCAGCGCCATCTGCTTCCCGGACAAGGGCGACAAGCAGAAGGCAGTGATCACCTACCGCTAGTGACCAGCTGGGGCGGAATCTGCGAAATAGATTCCGCCCCAGTGGTTTTCAGCTCACTTTCGGCGGCGGACGGGCTTGGCGCCCGGTTTCGGGGCGGTCGCCGCGCGGGTCGCCGCGACGAGTTTCGCCTCGGCGGCCGCTTCGGCGTCGAGCTTGCGGTAGACGAGGTGCTGCTGGGCGAGGGTCCACGCGTTGTTGGTGACGAAGTAGAGCAGGATCGCGACCGGCAGCAGCGCGCCGCCGACGAGCGCCGCGGCGGGGAACGCCCACAGCGACAGCGGGCGCATGAACGCGAACTGGGCGGGGGTCTCCTGCCGCCCGAGGGAGGCGCGCGCGGTGAAGTGGGTGGCGACCGCCGCGATCAGCATGAGCGGGATGGCGACCGCGGCCACCGTTGCCAGCGGGTCGCCGGCACCGATGACGGTCCGGGAAAGGGGGGCGCCGAACAGATCGGCGTGCAGGAAGGACCGCACGTCGGCCGCGCTGAAGACGTAGTTGGGGGTGGTGGCGTTCTGCTCCGGGCTCATCGGCGTCTTGATGGCCTGGAACGGGAGATGGCCGAGGTTGGCCGTGCGATCGAAGGATCGTAGGACATGGAACAGGCCGAGAAAAACGAATAGCTGCACGATGATCGGAATCAAGGTGGCGAAGGTTTTGACGCCGTTGTCTTTATAGAGTTTCTGGAGTTCGGTGGCCTGCCGCGTCCGATCGGATGCGTATTTTTGTTTCAAGCTCGCGACCTTGGGTTGCAATTTTTTCACAATGGCTTGGTTGCGTGCTTGCTCGAGAAAAGGGATGAAAAGGGCAGCACGCAATGTGAGGACGAGAAATATCACGGCGAGAACCCAGGACAGGCCGCTGGCGGGTCCGAATACGAAGCCGAAGGCGCTGTGCCAGAACCAGAGAATGGCCGACACCGGGTAGTAGATGAAGTCGAGCATGAGAGCACCTGACTGTGGGCGTGCGAGCGCGCACGAGAACGGAAGGGATGCGGCGACAACGCCGACGCCCGTCCACCACAGGGGGGACCGGCGTCAGGCGAGCGCGCAGCCTGGTGCTCGTGGGCGCGGACGCCCGGGTGTATCAGGATTGCTCTGGCGCAGGAAAGAACCACGTCGGCGGCGTTGCGCGGACGGGGGCGGGCCGGAGTCGAGAACCGCGACCGGCAGCACGACCGCCGGATGCAGCGTGGCGAAGGCGACGATCAGCGAGGCCGCGACGACACCGACCACGGCGACCGATCCGGGCTCACCCGCCGGAATCGCCAGCAACGTGAGCACGGGCAGCACGAGTGCGACAACCGCACACGTCAATACCCGCACCCGCGTGATCATGCCTAGAGAATACGTGGTGTGCCGCCGTCTCGGCGCGGCGTGCGCGCCGAGACGACGGTCACCACTGCTCAGAGCGCGATATCCCACTCCACGTCGCGGCTCAGCATCGACGGCGGCAGCCCGAAGGTCCGCCGGCAGGTGCGGGTGAGCTGGGCGCAGTCGGCGAAGCCCGCGGCATCGGCGGCGGCCGCCACATCGTCACCGGCCATCACCCGGGTCATCGAGATGTAGAGCCGCAGCCAGAGGATGTAGCGGCGCAACGGAATCCCGACCTGCTCGGTGAACAGGTGGGTCAGCCGAGTCGCCGAAATGCCCAGCTGGCGCGCCACATCCGAGCCGCGCACCGAACCGTCACGAACCAGTTCGGGCAGCAGTTGCAGCGCCGCGGTGACCACGCCCTGCGGACCGTCCGAACAGGTCCCGTTGTCCGGCAAGAGATCCGCGAGCACGTCGCGGACGTGACCCGCGAGCAGGCCGTGCGCCGGATCGACCCCGAGCGCGTGCACCCAGCCGTGCAGATGCGCCCGCCGGTCGGCCGCGGCGCCCGCGGTGGTTTCTGGATCGAGATAGACCGCGATGCCGTGCACCGCGCCCTCCGCGACCCGGTGCGGTGCGTCGGTGGGCACGATGATGTGCGTGCCCTGCCTGCGCACCCCGCTGCCGTCGACGACGACGATCGGGGTGCAGGCGGCGACGATCTGCACGGCGTGATGGGCGTGCAGTTCGGTGGGCCAGATCTCGCCTTCGAAGGCCAGGATTCCCGGCCGCAGTAGTGCGGTGCCCGTCCAGGGGTGCTCGTCGGTGGTTTCGGCGTCCGCTGACGTCGAGAAGTCGTTGGTGACCAGAGCCTTCATCGTCGGATGCTCCCGGCTGACACGAACAGTTCCTCGGTGGATCCTGTGCTGAGACTAACGGGTTCGGCTCCCCGGCCGTCGTGCTTTGTCGATCGCAGGGGGCCGGACCATGCCATGGTTCCGATCTGCGCCCGGCCCATCGCCGCGGCCGCCGTTTCTGCGGCGTGCGACGGGTGCGCGCAGGTCGGGTACCGCCCGGTCATACCCGGACCGAGATCGCCGCGGACAACGTGGCGGCGACCCGATCGAGGAACTCGCCGAGCAGCGGTCCCGCGGTGGGCGTCACCGGGAAACGGGTGCGCAGCGCGAGCCCGTCGTCGGTGCGGGTGAACCACATCTGCACGTCGTCCAGCGGCGCGCTGCGGCTGAACTGGGCCGGATTGCGCGGCACCGTGCGGGTGGTGTCGCTGCGCGAGCCGCCGGGCAGCCGCCGATAGTCGGTGTAGGAGACGCTGAACAGGTCCTTCCTGGTCCGTCGCAGGTCGGTGCCCATGGCCGCGAGGAACTGGGTGGCGGGCACCTGGGCGAGCCGCTGACCGGTGCGGATCGCCTGGTCGGCGCCCTGCGCGGTGGCGCAGAAGTCGTGCGCCACCGGCACATGCGCCGGCGCGTTGGACACCAGCCAGCCGAAGGTGTTGTGGTGGCGCGGTTCTCGCCGGGTGTGCACCGGGAACACCAGATCGGTGCCCGCGCGCCCGCCGAGTTCGGCGGCGGCCAGCGCCACCGCCGCGAGCAGGGCCGCGAACATCGAATAGCCGTCCGCGCGCGACTTGCGGTGCAGCGCATCGGTGGCCATCGCGCCGAGCAGCAGCCGGCTGTCGCTGCCGAACGGCGCCAGCGTGCCCGCGGGCACGCCCAGATCGAGCGGGAAGTGCGGCAGATCGTTGCCCGCGGCATGCAGGAAATCGCGCCAGGCCCGGATGAGCGGGCCCGTGCCCGCGGCGGGGACCGCGGCCTCCCTGGTGGCGTAGGACAGGAAGCTGCCCGGCTCGGGGAGCCGGTCGGCGGCCACGGCGGCGCCGTCGGGTCCGTCCTCGAGCGCGGCCCGATACAGCACGTCCAGTTCGGTCACCGCGATGGTGATCGACCAGGCGTCGCAGACCGCGTGATCGAAACCGCAGACCACGGTGGAGGTTTCGGGCCTGCTGATGGCGCCGAGGAAGTACGGCGCGAAACTGAACGGCGCGCAGGCCTGGTCGAGTCGAGTGCCGAGGACGGTGCGCAGGTCGTCGGTGCTCGAGGTTTCGACGGCAGGCCGGGGGACGAGCCGGATATCGGTGTCCACCACCACATGCACCGTGGGCGGGTTGCCCTCGGCGGGTGGTTCGAAGCTGCAGTGCAGCGCGTCGTGGCGGGGCAGCCACACCGAGAACGCGGTCTGCAGGGCGGATTCGTCGATCGGGCCCGCCACGTCGAAGGTGGCGGCCAGCCAGGTCGTCGGTCCGCCCGAGGACAGGTGGATGGTCTGGTTGGACGAAGCGGGTGTCGCGTCCGGCGTGGGGCCGGGTTCGGCGAGCGCGGTCCACTCGAGCAGGGTGCCCGGTGGTGCGCTCAGGTGTTCGAGAAAGAGCAACTGCATCAGGACCTCGCGAAATCCGGGGCGGCCGCCACGTATTCGCCGGTGGTGGCGATGGCGCGCAAAGCGGTGCGAATCGAGTCGAGATAGGCCGCCGCGGCGGCCGCGGCGGTCGGGGTGTCGGGGAACATCATGCTGACGTGCAGGCGGTCCAGTTCCCGGCTGAACCACATCGGCGAGGTCTGACCCATCCGGGCGCGCGAGCCGAGCCCGTTGATCCCGGACACGTTGGGCAGCGCGTTCTCCAGTGCCGCACCGGAAATCGCGCGGACGTCCATGTAGGACACCCACGGCCATTCGGTGGTCACCGGCAGCGGCGCGCCGGTGAGTTCGGCGGCCCGCTGCAAGGCGGCGTGGATCGGCACGTTCGCCAGGGGTTTCACCCAGTCCAGCGCGACCCCCGCGCGGCCGACGAGATCGGTGAAGCTGTCGGTCGGATCGAGGTCGAACGAGATCGGCAGCAGGTTGATGAACCAGCCCTGGGCGAGCTGATACTGCGGTTCCTGCCGGGTGCCGACCACGTTGAGCCCGAGATAGTGCGTGCGCCCGGCGAATTGGAGTTCGGCCAGCGCGATCGCGGCGAACAGGCCCGCGGAGAACGAGCCGCCCGCCGCCTTGCACGCGTCCGAGAACGCCTCGCACTGCGCGGCATCGAGCAGATCGACCTTGGTGCCGCGGCTGTCGGCCAGCTCGCCCGGCGCCAAGCCCAGGTCGATGGGCAGCGGCCGCACGTTGTCGGCGTTCTCGGCCAGCACCGTGGCGAGCCGGTCGAGTTCCGGCGGGCGCGCGGCCACCGCGGCCCGCTCGGCCCTGGCGAATTCGACATAACTGCCGACCGGCAGCAGCACCGGATCCTGACCGGTCGCGTACGCCGTGTACAGCGCGTTCAGTTCGAAGATCGCGGTAACCAGCGAGAGACCGTCGCTGAACGCGTGATCGGTGTTGTAGACCAGGGTGAAACCGTCGGCGCCGTGGTCGATGGCGCCGCAGAGGAACGCGGGCCATTTGGTCGGTTCCGCGCTCTCGTGGAACTTCTCGACCAGCAGGTCGCGCAGTTCCTCACCCGAGTCGAACGTGCCGACCGTCGTGGTCTCGAGCTCGACCGCGGCGGGATCGAGCAGGTACCGGGTGAGTTCGAACCGGCCCTCGGTCTCGTCCAGGGCGAACCACGAGCGCAGGCTCTCGTGGCGCTGCAGGAAGGTGGTGAACGCACGGCGCAGCGCGTCCGCGTCCAACGGGGTGGCGACGGTGAAGCACAGCGACAGTTCCGAGGCCAGCGGATCGTCGGTATGCCGGCGCGCGGCCCAGCGGCGGATGTGCGACTCCTGCACGTAGGTCGGCGGTGCGTCGGAGGGCGCGGTCGCCGCGGTGGCGGCCTTGCTCGCCGCGGTGGTGGTGAACTCCAGCAGGACCCCCGGTTTCGGCAACCAGTCTTCGGTGAGGGTCATCTCCATGACAGCGGCGCTCCTTCGATCGGGCGGATTCGAGCATCTCCGTAGCGGGTGAATTCGGCCAGCAGATCGCGCATGCGCAGCACGTGCCGGTGGATGTCGCGGGTGGCCTTGCTGGTGCCGGGGTAACGCATGTTCAGCGTCACGCCGGTGGGCGTGCGGACGAACCAGAAGAAGAACTCCTCCGGGGACACGTTGCGGCTGCGCAGCCAGCGGGTGCCGGTGTCGACCCAGGTGTCCGCGGCGTGCGCCGAACGAACGTCCATGTAGGACACCATGAAAGAGATGCGCGGCCGCTCGCCGAGCAGTTCGCAGACCCGGGCGAACGGGACCGTCGCCGCGCTGCGGGTGCGCCGCAGTTCCTCCCCGGCCGGGGTGATCAGCTCGGCGAGATTGCGGGCGGGGCCGCAATCCAGTTGGAACGGCGCGAGTCCGACGAACCAGCCGAGGGTGTCGGCCCACTGCGGTTCGGAGCGGGTGTGCAGCGGGATCACCGTGCGGAAGTCACGGCCCGCGCCGAGTTCGGTGGTCGTCACCGCGAACGCGGCGAGCAGCGCGGCGAACAAACCCTGGCCCTGCTGTCTGGCGACGGCCGAGGCGGCGTCGGCCGCGTCGGCGTCGAGCACCTCGACCGAGAGATTGCGCTGCGGCACCCGCCGCGGCGGCGCCTCGGCGGGGCCGGTGAGCTGGATCGGCGCGGCCGCGACCTTGCTGAGAGTGCCGCAGGGCAGCGAGTTCTCGGTGTGATCGGGGAAGAATGTCCGCCAGGTCGCCACCGCCGGGGTGTCGGCGGTGGCGTCGGCCGCGCGGACGCGTTCGTCCTGGCAGAAGTCGACATAGCTGCCGGTGTCCGGCAGGCGGGCCGGTTTCCCCGCGCGCACGGCCTGATAGAGCGCGTGCAGCTCGCCGCCGGTGGAGACGGTGGAGTAGCCGTCCATGATCGAGTGATCGGCCGCGAACACGACGGTGAAGCCGTCGCGGTTCGCGATCGTCACGCAGACGTAGGCGGGCCAGCGCAGCGGTGAGGTTCCGTCGTCGAGCAGCCCGTTGACCAGCCGATAGGTGGCCATCGTCGAGGCGGGCGCGCCCGCGTCGACCGGCTGCACCCGGATTCCGCCGGGCGGCAGCGTGTATCGGGCAGGCCGGCCGCCCTCGATGGTGACGTGCGAACGCAGCCCTTCGTGCCGGTCGATCCAGGCGTCGAAGGCCGTGCGCCAGGCCTGCGGGTCGAGCGGTCCGTCGATCCGGAACGCGTGCCCGAGCCAGTAATGTCGGCGATCTCGTATTCGACTGTGCTCCACCGCGTCCCGGAGGTGGTGCTCGTGGTTATAGGAGACGGCCCGCGTATCTCGTGGCCAGTCGGCCCAGTGCGAAGTGGCCGTCGGGAGCCACTCGATCACCCGGCCGCTCGGCAACGGATAGTCGGCCAGTTCGATGAATTCCATGACACACCTTCAGCTGCCCATCGGCAATCCCCGTGCGCGGTAGGGAATTACCGATCCGAATAGTGACAAGAATTTCGGCCTGCATCCGAGAACTTTGTCCGAACGGTCCCGGGACGTCATCGTCGGACCGGGACGAGACAAACTGTAGAAGAAATTCCCGGCGAATGTGTCGGTGAGGTGAGTCACCGGTATTTGCCGGAGGTTGCCGGACAACGGTGTTGCGGGCCACGCAACCGCGAGCGGCAGCGCCGCAGCCTGCGGATATATGAAATACTTAATGTTCAGATAGCTGAGAGATAGCGTGACAATGTGTCTCAAACCACCTGGAATTCATCCTAGGTTTTCGCGATTTTTACAGGTGGAGGGTCTGAAGGTGGGCTAAACGTGACCTGCGGCATACCTGGGCCGGTCTTGGCCGCCCCAGGTATGCCGGGTGGTCAGCCGGTGAACGCCGACGCCGGTGCCAGCGGAACTATGAGGCTGGACGGTCGTACGGCGTCCCGGTGGATCTGCTGGGACGAGCCGAGCAGCCGGGGCAGGTCGGTCGGGATCGGCATGGTGGACGGGAACGTGCCGCTCGTGATGCGCACACGCAGCGCGTGACCGGGTTCCAGGCGATAGAAGGTCGGGCGGATCTTGATCGCCAACTCGGTCACCTCGCCCGGCGTGAGCAATTGCTCGGCATCCTTACGCACCACGTGTTCCGGGGCGTAGATGGTGCCATCCGTTGCGCGCCAAGTCTTTTCATCGTTCAGGGTGCGCTGGCTGGCCAGCTGGGAGCCGCCGGTGATGTTCACCGCCGTGCCGTCGGGGGCGACGTCGTCGAGCCAGACCTGGAAGGCGGCGTCGTTGCTCGTCGAGGACGCGTACAGCTCGACGCTGCTCGGTCCGGCGAGCACCGTCGGTTCGGTCACCGGATCCATCGTGTAGCGCAGGCCCGCGGTCGGCTCCTGTACCCACTCTGTGCAGGGGTTGTAGGCGTTGAACAGCCGGAACAGGAAATCGAACAGGCCGGCGCTGTACTGGCCGAGGCTCTGCCGGTTGCAGATCGTGTCGATGCCGGTGTAGTCCAGCCGATCCGAGGCGTCGGCGGCCGCGGGCGGCTGCGCCACCAGGCGGTTGCCGTCGAAATAGCGCCGCTCGATCGCGGCCTGTTCGAACGGATAACGCGCGGTGGCCACCGCCATATTGTTCGGGTCGATCACATGTAATGGCGTGTCGGTTTTGTCTATTCCGTTCGGAATGTCCTTGAGCCACCGGTCGAACCACGCGACGGTGATCATGTCGGTATCCAGCCGGGAGCCGGGGCCGAAGCCCAGACCGACGTGATACCAGGGGCCCATCAAGAGCTGAAACCGGCCGTCGGTGGCCTGGCCCGGCGCCATCGGCGCGAACTGATCCTTGCCCGCGGCGATGTTCTGCAGCTGGGAGTAGTTGCGCCACGGCCCTTCCTGGTACAGATCCCAGAGGCCGCCGACCTGGTACATCGCGATGTCATTGTCCACCACCCGGCGCAGCTCGGTTTCGAAGCGCCGATCCTGCCACCACTGGCCGTCATAGGCGAGCGGGCCGCCCGCATACGCCTCGAGCAGCAGTTTGATGGTGCTGTCGGAAGAGACCACGGCTTGCAGATGATCCACCAGCGACTGGATGAACTGCTGCGGCGACACCACGGCGGTCATGAACGGGCCGATCAAGCTGAGATAGGGCACCAGCACCGAGATCGCGGTCAGCAGGATCGGGCTCATCATGCCGTCGTGGCCGAGCACCTCGTTGAAGATGTTGTTGGGCATGGCCATCGGCACGATCGCCTTCAACGGCGAACCGGGCGAAACGGATTCGGCGGTCCGCAGCGCCGAGAGGGCGGGGAACGAGTACCCGTACATGCCGACCTTGCCGTTGGAGCCCGGCAGTTTCGCGGCCCAGTCGACCAGCTGCGCGCCGTCCACACCGTCCTGCTGCGAGGCCGGATTCCACGCGCCGGTCGACCCGCCGGTGCCGCGCACGTCCGCGATGACCTCGATGTACCCGCGGCGCACCAGCATGTCCTGGGCGCTGGTGCCCTGGTTGATGATGCGCCGGGCGTCCTTCAGCTGATCGGGCAGCGGAATGTGGAAGGTGTCGATCACGCTGGTGACCGCGGCGGTGAGCGCGCTCGTCACCGCGCCGTAGGTGGTGAAGTTGACGACGACCGGGAATTCGCCCGCGGCGCGCTGCCCCGTCGCGGGGTCGGTCGGGTAGCGCACCTCGGTCTGCAATCGGGTGCCGTCGGCGAGCGGCACGATATGTCCCAATTCATAAGCGACGCCGTAGCGTTCGGGCGTCGGCTGGTAGCCGGCGGGCAGGCCGAAATCGGCGGGTGCGTTCGGGACCGGGCCCGAGGCGGGGACCGCGTGCGCGGCGGGGGTGAACTGGATGATCAGTCCGACGGCGGTGCACGCGGCGGCGACCGTCACGGTGCGGCGGGAGACCCGCGTCCGGGAAGCAATTCTCAACTACCTGAACCTTTGCTGGGCGGTGGTCGAGGTCAAACGGCCTGCTACCCGTCCATCGGCTGGTGCGCGGATCGAGTGCGGAGAACAGCGGCGGCCGCGTCCCGGATTGTGTCCAGGCGAGTCGGCGCCACGCCTGACCTCATCGTCGGTACCCAGCACAACGCATAGGCGGGGTACCGCAACACTGGCAATTCGCAAGAGCGGGCGAACAGTCTTTGGAAAAGTGCCTAAAAGGTCGGGTGCGAGCGGGTTACGGAGCGAACGCGGCGGACTCCAGCCGCCGGGCCAGCCGCGCGGCGGACAGCGTCATCGCGTCGGCGGGACGGTGCGGGTCGAGGCCGGTCAGCTCGTGCACCCGGGAAAGCCGGTAGGTCACCGTATTCCGGTGCACGTTGAGCTGACGGGCCGTCGCCAGCTGGTTGAAGCCGCTGTCGACGAACACCTCCAGCGTCTCGGCCAGCATCGGCTGCGCGTCCAGCGGCGCCAGTACCGCGGCCAGGCCGGGACGCGCGGCATCGCTCACCGCGACGGTGTATTCGAACTGCAGATTCTGTCTGCGGCACAGGATTTCGCGCTTCGTCAGGCACCGGCCCAGTTCCGCGAGCACCCTGGCCTCGGCGTACATCGCGGGGATGGCGTCCTTGCTGCGGGCGGCGCCGACGCCGACCCAGTACGGCGGCGGCTCGGTGGGCTCCTGCACTGGCAGTCGTGCGGTGAGCCCGCCGAGGGTCGCCGAACCGTCGTCACCCGGTTGCAGAGGGATCAGCGCGGTCCAGCCGCCGGCGTCCAGGCGCAGGAACACGCCTGGGATCGCCTCGACCCGGTGCCGCAGCGCCGACGCGGGGCCGCCGCGGGTGCCGCACAGGCGGAACACCGCGACGAGGAACGCGTCGGCCACCGGGATCACCGGATCGTTGGCCCATTCCACCGGATCGCGGCCGGTGAGCAGCGCGTCGGCGATGCCGCGCCGGCGTTCCATCAGTTCCCAGCGGGGGTCGTGCACCCGCTGGGTGGCCGCGCCGGCGATCCGCGAGGTGACCAGCGTGACGTACTTCAACAGCACCAGCGACGCGTCCAGCAGCAGTTCGCGCTCCGGCGGACTCGCCGAGGCGCGCAACCGTTCCCAGATGAACGCCGCGCCGAGCCGGTAGCGCTCCAGCACCTCGGGCAGTGGGGTGCCGTCGCGCAACCGGTCCATCGCGAGTTCGACGAGTTCCCGGGTGTCCTCGTCGGTGGGTTCTTCGCCGCGGCGCAGGTATTCGAAGAACAGGTCGACGTTGAGCTTGGTGCCCCGGGCGAAGTCCGTCTCGACCAGCGACTGGGGCAACCGCTCGTAGGGCGGGATCGACGCGTAGAACCCGTCGAGCATCGACGCGGTGCGTCGATGGAGGTCGTCGAACACCCGTGTCCGCGATGGCATCATGCTGGTCTTCTTCCCGGACTAGGTCGAGTACAGGGCCTCGATCGTATCTGTGTAACCGCTGGAAATCGGCTTGCGCTTGAGTTTGCCGGTGGCCGTCAGATAGTCACTGCCGTTCTCCCACACCTCGGGGAGCACGATGTACTTCTTGATCTGTTCCACCCGGGAGAGTTTGCTGTTCGCCGCCGCGATGCCCTCCTCGATCGCGGTGAGGATCACCGGGTCCTTCGCCAGCTCCGCGACCGTGGTCCCAGTCAGGTTGTGCCGCTGGGCGTAGGCGGCGGCCAGGTCGGGGTCGAGCAGCAGCAGCGCGGTGTTGAACGGACGCTGCTCGCCGATCACGACGACCGTGGACACCAGCGAACAGTTGTCGGTGACGGTGTTCTCGATGTTGGCCGGGGACATGTTCTTGCCCGCCGCGTTGATGATGAGTTCTTTCTTGCGGTCGATGATCGACAGGTAGCCGTCGCTGTCGATGGTGCCGATATCGCCGGTGTGCAGCCAGCCGTCGGCGTCGATCGTCTCCGCGGTCTTGGCCGGGTCGTTGCGGTAGCCGCGCATCACCATCTTCCCGCGGATCAGTACCTCGCCGTCCGCGGCGAGCATGATCTCCGCGCCGGGCAGCACGGTGCCCACGGTGCCGATCTTGATCCGCTCCGGCGGGTTCAGCGTGGCGCCGGCCGTGCACTCGCTCATGCCGTAGCCCTCGCACAGCGGCAGGCCCAGGCCGAGGAAGAACTCGTGCACCTCCGGCGGGATCGCGACCGATCCGGTGACCGCGACGCGCACCTTGTCCAGGCCGAGCCGGGCCCGAATCGGCGCGAGCACAAGGCGATCCGCGAGACCGAGCTGCACCCGGTCGAGCGCGCCCAGGGTGCGGCCGTCGGACACGGCGCGGGCCTGCTTGCGGCCGATGTCGATCGCCCAGCGCACCAGCCTGCGCTTGACCGGAGGTTCCGCGGCGAACCTTTCCTCCAGTGCGCCTTTGACTTTCACCCAGACCCGGGGCACGCCGAGGAACACGCTCGGATGCACCTCGCCGAGCGCGGCGGCGACCTGCTTGAAATCGGGCACCGTGGTGATCTGCGCGCCGGTGAGCATGGTGAGGTAGTGCGCGAACCAGCGGTTCGCGGCATGCGCGTCGGGCAGGTAGGAGATCACCCGGTCCTCGGCGGTGCCGCCGCCGAATTGGTCGAGCACCCTGGCGTTCTCGATGAAGTTGGTGTGCGTGAGCTCCACGCCCTTCGGTGGCCCCGTGGTGCCGGAGGTGTAGACGATGGTGAGCAGATCCTCGGGCCGCACCTTGCGCCAGGTGTCGTCGAAATCGAAGCCGTCGGCCGTGCGCTGCTCGACCTCGGCGAGCGAGAGGGCGCCCTCGGGCGCCTCGTCCACGCTGATCACGTGCTGGACGTGGATGCCCTTCTCGGCAGCCTTGGCCACCGCCTCCAGGATCTTCGGGGCGAACTGCTGCTCGCAGATGACGACCTTGGCGCCCGAGTTGTCGAACTGGTAGGTCAGCAGGTCGATCGGGTTGGTGTTGTAGACCGAGAACGGGGTCGCGCCGGTGTGCAGCACGGCCGTGTCGCAGAGGTGGAACTCCGGGCGGTTGGTCAGCATGATCGCGACCGTGTCGCCGGGCGCGACGCCCAGCGCGGCGAGCCCGGTGGCGATGGCGCGGACCCGCTCGCCGTATTCACGCCACGTGATCGAGACGGCACCGCCGAAGGTGCGCAGCGCGACCGCGTCGGAGTATTTGGCGACATTCGCCTGGAATGCCGCACACAGCGTGTCCGGGCGGCCGGTGACCGCCGGGACTGTCGTTGAAACCAAGACCTAACCTCTGCTACCGAAGGGCTGAGGCCCGCGCCGCTCGTTCGGGGAGACGGAGATGACCTCATCGTCACTATTAAGCACAACGCATGAGTGAGCGTCTTCGCTAGCGGCAAACGCGCAGAGTGTGACGCGCAGCCTTGTGCACTTGACCAAATTTCTTCCTCACTGGCAGAGCGGCCACGAGCCGGGATGGTCGACCGGCAGGCTCGGCGCCGCCAGGGCGGTCTCGGTGGCGGGGGAGAAGCAGTTCGCTCCGGCGCTGCCGAGCCGTCCGCCGCCGAAATCGATGACCGATCCGGGGCCGAGGGTCCCGGTGCTCTGGGTCAGGACCACATCTCCGCTGAAGCGCGAGCGCTCGACCTTGCCGGTGAGTTCGGCCAGGTCACCGACGGTGTGCACGTGCAGATCGGCGACGGCCGCGTCGGTCACCGTGGTGTCGGCGATCTCGAACTTCATGGTCGCCTCGGCCGGCGCGGGACCGCTGGGCGAGTAGGCGTACACGCCGATGCCGTCGGCGCTGCACTGGCTGAGCCGCGCGTTGCGCAGCGTGAGCGCGGTGGTGTTGTCCCGGCCGAAACTGGCCGAGAACAGACAGCTGCCGAGGTTGCCCGGCACCACCGGATTCAGCGCCGCGGCCAGGAAGCTGGAGCGGGCGGCGGTGAGCCCGTCGATGGTCATCACGTGGCGCGCGCCTTCGGCGCTCAGATTGAGATTCTCGACGATATCGCCTGGCACGTCGATGAATTCGCTGTTGGTCAAGCTCACTTCGCTGTCCGGGGTGCCGTTGCTGGTGACGAATTCGATGCCGTTGGCCGAGAAGTGGCCGCCGCCGTGCCGATAGCTGTTGCGGTCGATGTTGATTCGCATGCGGGCGCGGTCGGCGGCATTGACGAACAGCCCCTCGCTGTCGGCGGCGGCGTTGAGCGGGTCGTGCTCGGGCACCGCGATATCGCGCTGGGTGTTGCCGCGCAAAGCGGCGGTGAGCGAGGAGGTTCCGGTGCTCTGCAGGCCGACGGCCAGCACCGAGAGCTTCGCCAGGCCCTGATTGATCCGTTCGGTCAGATTGCCGGTGAGGGTGGCCGACACCTGCGCCGTGCCGGTGGTGCGGACGTCGATGCCGTCACCGCACGGAGTGTCGTGCACGGTGTTGCCCTCGATGGTGAGCGTGCTCGGGCCCGCGTCGGGGTCGACCATGATGGCGGCCCAGCCGTTGTTGAGCGCCACCACATTCGGTGCGACCGGCAGCGACGTGCCGAACGGCACGCCCAGCATCGGCGGGAACGGCTGCACTATGAAACCGTCGTGACAGGCCCGGTTGGTCGCGGTGACAGTGTTGCCACTCAGGGTGGCGTTTCCGACGTTGCGACCGTAGATCCCGCCGCGCTGGGCCGCGGTGACCGTGAGATCGCGGACCTCGGTGTCCGGGGCCAGCCGGATCGCGTCCCCGTCCAGCGCGCCGGTCGTATTGGCCACCGCGGCAATGCTTCCCGGTGCCCGGCCGCCGATCAGGTGCTGGCCGCGTTTGAGCGCGAGACCGCCGTCGAGCGGCGCCGTCCCGAGCGGTGCGGGCAGCACGACGATGGAGTCGCCCTCGCCGGAGGCTTGCTGCACGGCCGCCAAACTGTTGAAAGGCGCTGCCTCGGTGCCGCTTCCGCCGGCCGCGGCGGTCGCGCTCACGTACCAGGTCCGGTCTTGGTCGGCGGCCGCCCGCGTGGGCACCGCGGCGAAGGTGAGCAGGCAGCAGCAGGTGCCGATCGCGGCGAGCTGCGGCGAGGTGAGTTTCATGGGACCTTCCGGATCGATCTGGTCGATCCAGCCCACCCGATGTCCGGCGCGCGGGGTATCGGCAGAATGCCGAACCTGACGGCGCTTCTTTGTGCCTTTGCCCGGTCCGGTCAATGTGCCGCCGCGGCCTCCAGCGGATACGGCGGATCGCCGATGCCGACGATGCGCAGGTTGCCCCAGGGGTCGCGCTCCTGCAATCGGCCCGCGGTCGGGTAGCGGCCGGGGAGTGCGAGGAACACCTCGGCGCGCCCGGGATCGGGGAGTTCGTCGCCCGCCGTCGCGGTGATCCGGCCGTACCAGTGATACCGGCCGTCGATCGGGTCGGCGTGCCCGCTGAGCGCGACCGTCACCGGTAGCAGCGCGCCGGGCGCGTCCAGCATCGCCGGACCCGAATACTCGTAGGCCGGTTCCCGATCCGCGGCCACGGTGAGGTCGTAGTGGCCGGGATCCGGATGTCGCATGGCCCGCCAGTAGGACACGCTGGAGCCGGGCCACGCGGCACGGTTGATCCCGTGCTCGTCCAGATACCAGCTCTGGCAGCCGCCCGAATTCCACACTGTCCCGGCGAGTTTCGCTTGGGTGCGGCGATTGAACTCGTGCTGGGTCGCCGAACGCACCTCGATCCGGGTGCCGGCGGTCTTGCGCAGCAGTTCGACGCACTGGCGGATGTAGCGTGCCTGCGCCTCGATCATGAAGATGATCGACTGGTGCCCGCCACCGGAATTGGGGCCGACGATGAGGAACAGGTTCGGGAATCCGTGCACCGCGACGCCGAGGAAGCCTTCCATACCGTTGCGCCACGCGTGCGGCAATGTGAGTCCGTTCGTGCCGACGATGTGCTGGTCGGCGAACCGGTCGGAGATCTTGAAACCGGTGCCGTAGACGATGGCGTCGAACGGTTCCTCGGCCCCGTCGACGGTGGCGATGCCGGACTCGGTGAGCCGGGCGATCGGCGTGGTCTGCAACGTGACGTTCTCCCGCTGCAACGCGGGATAGTAGTTGTTGGACACCAGGATTCGTTTGCAGCCGAGACGATAGTCCGGGGTGAGCCGGAGGCGCAGTTCGGGGTCGCGCACCTGTCTGCGCAGGTGGCCGCGCGCGACCGACTCCACCCGGCGCATCAGCTCCGGATTCATGAACGCGGGGATCATCGACTCGTAGCCCCAGTAGATCGCCCATCGGTAGAGCCGTTGCGCGCCCGGTAGATACCGGAACGCGCCGTGCTCCAGCGCGGACAGCGGCCGGTCGGGCTTCGGCACGATCCAGTGCGGGGTGCGCTGGAAGACCGTCACCTGCGCGGCGTCCTTCGCGATCTGCGGCACGAACTGCACGGCACTCGCCCCGGTGCCGATCACCGCGATCCGCTTACCGCGGACGTCGAAGTCGTGATCCCACTGCGCGGAGTGAAAGCTCTTGCCGCGGAACTCTTCCCGACCGGGAAAGGCCGGAATCGAGGGCTCGTGCAGCGGACCGGGCGCCATCACGACCAAGCGTGGACGGAATCGGCGTCCGTCCGCGAGCCCGACGGTCCAGCGGTCCTCGGCATCGTCGAAATCGAGTGTCACCACCTCCGCGTGGAACCGCAGATGGGGGCGCAGGTCGTACTTGTCCACGGTGTCGCGCAGATAGTCGAGGATCTCGGGCTGGCGCGCGAACATGCGCGTCCAGCGCTGATTCTGCTCGAAGGAGTACGAGTACATCAGCGACATGACATCGCAGCCCGCACCCGGATACGTGTTCTCCCGCCAGGTTCCGCCGATATCACCGGCCTTCTCCAGCACGACGAAATCGTCGATGCCCGCCCGGCGCAACTCGATGGCCATGCCGAGGCCGCCGAAACCCGCACCGACGATGACGATATCGGGTTCGGGGTTCATCCGAGCAACCCCCGCTGCCGCCAGATCCACTCGCCGACCGGGCCGATGAGTCCTTGTTTCTGCAGGAACGCACCGAGATTCGCGGCACCGATGCCGAGGGCCCGCTTGGCGTCGGGGTTGCTCGCCGCGATCCGGCGGGCTGTCCGGCCGTCGAGGCCGGCGCGGTCGTACATGTGCCGGTTGGTCAGCAGGTAGACGAACAGCGGGGCCGCGACCGCGACACACAGCCGGGTGTAGGCGAGTTCGGCCCGCGACATGGTCGGCACCCGCCTGGCCAGCGCGTCCCTGGCGAAACCGATATGGCGCGCCTCCTCGGTGACGTGGATGCGCATCGCGCGAGACACCAAGGGCTGCAACTCCGGATCGTCGAGCGTGCGGCGCTGGATGGCATCGAAGATCTCCTCGCCGACCAGCGCGCCCACCCAGGTCATGGAGCCGCGCAAGAAGAGCGGCAGCACCCCGATGGCCATCCGGCCCGCCCGGCGCGGCCAGTACGGCCGGGCCTCGATGCGATCGATCAGCTTGCCGAACATCATCATGTGCCGGCACTCGTCGCCCATTTCGACGAGCGTGTAGTGCGAGTGCCTGGTGGTCGGGTCGTCGGCCATCAACTCGCGCAACAGCAGCCGGTTGAGCAGGTTCTCGAACCAGATCCCGACGGAGAGCACGTTCGCGAGTTCCTGGCGGGACAGCTCGCGGCGCTGTTGCGGGGTCATCGATTCCCACAGCGCGGTGCCGTACAGCGAGACCACCTCGGCGGGCAGGAAGAGTTTGTCCGGATCCAGGGGCGCGTCCCAGTCCAGGTCGATCACCGGGTCGTAGGACTTCTTGACCGATCCGGTCAGCAAGCGCTGCGCGAAGGACTCCTGGGGGATCAGTGCGGCGTCGTTGCCCATGACTGCTCCAACATTGTCGATTTAACCGATACAAACTGTTACATACAGGTTAGTGAGACAACATGTCGCAGTCAATCGTGCTGCGGGTATCGTGATGAGGTGACCACGACGAGTGCCCAGTCCGAGCCGCCCGCCGCGGACGGCCGCGCGACTCGCTGGAACGGGCACAAGGCCCGGCGGCGGGCCGACGTGATCGACGCGGCGATCACCGTCATCGAGGAAAACGGCGTCGAGGTGTCCGTCCAGCAGATCGCCGACCGGTTGAAGCTGCCCCGCCCGGTCGTCTACCGCCACTTCGACGGCCGCACCGACCTGGACGAGCAGATCCGCCGCCAGATCCTGGAATCCCTACTGGCACAGATCATGCCGACACTGCACCCCGACGGCACCGTGCGCGACGCCGTGCGCGGCGCGATCGGCACCTACGTCCGCTGGGTCGAGCGGCACCCGAACCTGCACCGCTTCATCGGCGGTGCCGCGCCGCAGGGCGAAACCTCGCTGGCCGGGGCCAGGGACCGGATCGGCGGCCGGCTGGCCGACATGTTCGCGCTCTGGCTGTCCGGCTTCGGCATCGACCAGGCCCGCGCGCGGCCGATGGCCTTCGGCATCATCGGTTTCGTCGACGGGGTGGTGAACAGCTGGCGCGCCGATGCCGGCACGACGCTCACCTCCGATCAGGTGGAAGGCATTCTCACCGAATCGGTGCTGGCCCTCTTCGAGGGCAACGCGCGCAGTCTCGGCGTGCCGCTGGAGCGCGATCTGATCGTGCGGGACCTGCTGGTGGCTCCGGAAGCGCTGAGCGCCAGGTGATCAGCGTGCGCGACGGTGCACGGCCGAGGTAGTTCGACCGCGAGACCACGGCCAGGCCCTTGTGCGGCTGCGGTTGCCGATCCCGAAACGGCGCAGCGCGATTGCTGGTGGCGTAGTGTGCGCCGAGCCACCGCGCCGGACCGGTAAGGTAGGCGCCCGCCTCCTCCCGAAGTTCGCGGCGGCGGTAAGCGTCGCCCCATGCCCTTTGGGTCGGGGTGTGCCGCAACGGATATCGATCGGCGAAGGTCACGACACAAACCAGCGGGCGAGACGGTACGGAGGAGGGGGACCACGTTGACTACGCTGAGGCCGGTGTCCGAACCTGTGCCATTGACGAGGCTGCTCGACGACGCGGGATTGCTGTCGCTCGAACATCGCCTGCACGTCGAGGAGGTGCTGGGTTCGCATCGGTGGCAGGCCGATATGGAGGCGGGGCGGCTCGAATTCCTCGGTGCCGAACGCACGGTGGTCTGCACGAAGTTCCATCTACTCGGGACCGCGGACACCGAATCATGGCTGTGGGCTTGGGCGAACCCGTGGGGTTTCGGCAAACCGCTGATCGCGGTGGCGCGGATGGTGCGCGAGTTCGGGATTCGCTACGGCGTCGCCGAATTGTGTGCCGCGGAGATGCCGGTCGCGCTCGGCCGGGCGCATCCGGAACCGCACCAGGTCGCGAATCTGCTGGCCGATGCCGCGAAAGTGGTGTCGGGGCACTGGAGTTCCTACTGCGGTGTCACCGACGGCACGTGCGTCGCGTTTCTGGTCGAGCATCCGGACTTCCGGCTGCCGCCGCCCACCGCGGCCGGGCTGGCCCGGGTGCTCGCGCACGGGGTGAACGCCCTGCCGCTGGTCGACTACCGCCGTGCCATGCAGAGCTACCTCAGCAGGCGGGGCATGGTCACCGAGTTCGTGGACCGTCGGCGCCTGCTCGAATTCAGCGGTTCCGGCGTCACGGGCACCATCGAATTCGATGCGGGCGGGCACGTGGTGAACCTCGAGGTCGGCGTGGCGATCGACCGTATCGAGCTACCGCCCGCACCCGTCACGAGGGCGGCGAACATCGAGATGTGCTGAGCCGCAGGCGGGTCCGGGCGGTCAGCCTTTCGTGCCCGTCAGCAGCTGGTAGCCGCGGTGCCAGGCCCATTCCACCGGCCCGCGCTCGAAGCGGCGCAGCCACAGGTGCGCGCTCGTCACGATGATCGCCGACACCAGCAGATACATACCGACCGTGAACGGGACGTACAGGTCCGGCGAGACCCGCGCGGCAAGACCGAAACCCCAGCCGTAGCACAGGATCGACGCGACCAGATTCTGCAGGATGTAGCAGCTGAGCGCGGTCCGCCCGACCTCGGTGAGGCGACGGCCGGCGAACCCGGCCTGCGTGCGGCGCAGGTAGAACTGCGCGACCAGCGCGAGAATGCCCAGCGCGACGAAAGGCGCGGTGCCGTAACGGGTGTAGAGGAACAGGTGCCCGCCGCCGAAGATGCCCGCGAGCAGATCGAGTGGCGCGGCGACGCCGAAACCGATGATCATCAACCGTTTGCGCAGCACGGCGCCCTCCGGTCGGAAGACCCCGGCCCGGAACAAGCGGGCGCCGAGCAGGAACAGCGCGATCGACATCGGGAAGACGAACAGCGTCTCCACCCGGAACGGGCCCACCTCCTGCACGCGGAAAACCACGAGATCCCAGAACGACCCGTCCGCATAGGGATTCGCGCGCTGCTGCGGTACCTCGGGCCCGCTGTCCTGCGGTGCGAAGATCGTCGCGAGCGCGATGAGCGTGAGCATCGCGATATGGACGCTCGCCGCGCCGATCAGCCAACGGCGTTGCGCGCGTTCACTTGTCGCGAGCAGATAGGCGACGACCAAACCGGTGACGGCGTAACCCATCAGCACGTCGAATTCCGCGACGAACAGATAGTTCAGCACACCGTCGAGCAGCAGCAGGCCCGCGCGCACCGGGTAGGTGCCCGGCCACTTGCGGCCGCCGCGCTGCGCGGATGCCTGCTGGATCGCCAGGCCGATGCCGAACATGATGGTGAGCAGGCCGAGGAACTTGCCTTGCGCCAGCTGCTGGAGCACCCGCTCGGTCCAGAGCCAGCCTTCGGCCTGGCCATTGAGCTCGGTGAGATAGCCGAGAAGGCCCCGGCTGTTGGTCATGATCCAGATATTGGTCCCGAGGGTGCCGAGGATCGCGATGCCGCGCAACACATCCAGCGCGATCAGCCGCGGGCGTGCGGGCACGACGGGGCCTTGCGCGCCCGAGGCGGCGGCGCGCGGATGGGCGAGAGAATCGGTCATGTATCGAGAATCGGCCCTCGGGCCGCGCGCGAGATCCTTCGGAAGTACCACGCGCAGGATGAATTCGCGGGTCGTCCGGCCCCTCCTTCGGCGTAACCCGGCACCGGAGCTCGGCCGATCAGCGGGCGCTGCGGCGCGCCGCGGAGCGTCCGGGGAGGGCCGTGCACGGACCGCATCCGGCGACGCCTACTAGGCTCGACCCATGCAGCGCATCATCGGAATCGAGGTCGAGTACGGGATTTCGACCCCAACCGAGCCGTCGGCCAACCCGATCCTCACCTCCACCCAGGCCGTCCTCGCCTACGCCGCCGCCGAGGGTGTGCCGCGGGCGAAACGCACCCGGTGGGACTACGAGGTGGAGTCGCCGCTGCGCGACGCGCGCGGCTTCGATCTGAGCCGGATGAACGGTCCCGCCCCGGTGATCGACGCCGACGAGGTCGGCGCGGCCAACATGATCCTCACCAACGGCGCGCGGCTCTACGTCGACCACGCCCACCCCGAATACTCCGCGCCCGAGGTCACCGACCCGCTGGACGCGGTGATCTGGGACAAGGCGGGGGAGCGGGTGATGGAGGCCGCCGCGCGGCACGCCTCGAGCGTGCCCGGCGCGCCGCGCCTGCAGCTGTACAAGAACAACGTCGACGGCAAGGGCGCCTCCTACGGCACCCATGAGAACTACCTGATGAGCCGCGACACCCCGTTCAACCAGATCATCCTCGGCCTGACCCCGTTCTTCGTGTCCCGCCAGGTGGTCACCGGTTCCGGGCGGGTCGGTATCGGCCAGTCCGGCGATCACGCCGGCTTCCAGCTGTCCCAGCGCGCCGACTACATCGAGGTCGAGGTCGGCCTGGAGACCACGCTCAAGCGCGGCATCATCAACACCCGCGACGAGCCGCACGCCGACGCGGACAAATACCGCAGGCTGCACGTCATCATCGGCGACGCCAACCTGGCCGAGATGTCGACCTACCTCAAGGTCGGCACGACCGCGCTGGTGCTGGACCTGATCGAGGCGGGCGAGGACCTGTCCGATCTGCAACTGGCCCGCCCGGTCACCGCCGTGCACACGATCAGCCACGACCCGACCCTGCGCGCCACCGTCGCGCTCACCGACGGCCGCGAGCTCACCGGCCTCGCACTGCAGCGGATGTACCTGGATCGGGTGATCAAGTTCGTGGATCGCACCGGCAACGACGACAAGCGCGTCCAGGACATCATCGAGAACTGGGCGATGGTGCTCGACCTGCTCGAACGCGACCCGATGGAATGCGCGAGCCTGCTCGACTGGCCGGCCAAGCTGCGCCTGCTCGAGGGCATGCGCCAGCGCGAGGGCCTCAGCTGGGCCGCGCCCAAGCTGCACCTGATGGACCTGCAGTACTCCGACGTCCGCCTGGACAAGGGCCTCTACAACCGCCTGGTGGCGCGTGGCTCGATGAAACGGCTCGTCACCGAGCAGCAGGTGCTCGACGCGATGACCAATCCGCCCACCGACACCCGGGCCTACTTCCGCGGTGAATGCCTGCGCCGCTTCGGCGCCGACATCGCCGCGGCGAGCTGGGATTCGGTGATCTTCGACCTGGGCGGCGACTCGCTGGTCCGCATCCCCACCCTCGAACCGCGCCGTGGCACGAAAGCGCATGTCGGCAAGCTGCTCGACGGCGTGACCTCGGCCGCCGACCTTGTGGAACAGCTCACAACCTAGGTATCAACACAGTTCCACATCGGTACGGAATACGACATCGCGTCGGTTCTGCTGGGTAGTGTTGAAGAACGGGCACGGACATTGCTCATGATCGGGGCCGTGCTCGCAAGTGAGCTCCGGTCATGATGAGGACAGAGGAGGTCGGCTGCCATGGCACAAGAGCAGACCAAGCGCGCCGGGGGCGGCGACGAGGATGAGGGCCCGGACGGTGTGGACGCCGCCGGTCAGGAGCGCCGCGAAAAGCTTGCGGAGGAGACCGACGACCTACTCGACGAGATCGATGATGTGCTCGAGGAGAACGCCGAAGACTTCGTCCGCGCGTACGTTCAGAAAGGCGGCCAGTGACAGTAGGTGACCCCTCGCGTCTCCACCTGGGGTACGCCCTCTCGTCCTTCTCCGAATACCTTCGTATGCACGCGCCGGACCTGTTGCCCGCCAACAAGTTCGCCGCGCTGGACGGCGCCGGGCTCGGCGCCGCCGCTGCGAAGGATCTCGCGCCGCATGGGACCACCATCGTCGCGATCAGCTACCGCGGTGGCGTGCTCATCGCGGGTGACCGGCGGGCCACCCAGGGAAACCTGTTGGCCAGCAGGGACATCGAGAAGGTCTACATCACCGACAGCTTCTCCGCGGCCGGTATCGCGGGTACCGCGGGCATGGCCGTCGAGATGGTGCGGATCTTCGCGGTGGAGCTGGAGCACTACGAGAAGCTCGAGGGCGTGCCACTGACTTTCGACGGCAAGGCGAACAAGCTGTCGAAGATGGTGCGTGAGAATCTGCCCGCGGCCCTGCAGGGTCTGGCGGTGGTACCGATGCTGGTCGGCTACGACCACAACGCCACCGATCCGGACCGGTCGGGCCGCATCGTGTCCTTCGATGTGGTGGGTGGACGCAGTGAAGAGCGGTTCGGTTACGCGGCGGTGGGATCGGGTTCGGTCTTCGCCAAGGGATCGCTGAAGAAGCTGTACACCAAGGGAATTGATCAGGAGCGGGCGTTGCGCATCGCTGTCGAGGCGCTGTTCGACGCGGCCGACGACGACACCGCGACCGGTGGCCCCGATCTGTTGCGCGGGATCTACCCGACGGCGATCGTGATCGACGACGACGGCGCGGTCGAGGTGACCGAGGATCGTCTGGCCGAGATCGCGCGGGCGATCGTCACCGACCGTGAGGCTGCGGAAGAAGGGAGCGCTCGCGCATGACACTGCCGTACTACGCGTCGGCCGAGCAGATCATGCGCGACAAGACCGAGCTCGCCCGCAAGGGCATCGCTCGGGGTCGCAGCGTCGTGGTCCTGGTGTACGACAAGGGTGTCGTGTTCGTCGCGGAGAACCCGTCCGCGACGCTGCACAAGGTGAGTGAGCTCTACGATCGGGTCGGGTTCGCCGCGGTCGGCAAGTACAACGAGTTCGAGAACCTGCGCCGGGACGGCATTCTCCGGGCCGACCTGCGCGGATACTCCTACGACCGCCGGGATGTGACCGGGCGGGCGTTGGCCAACGGGTACGCACAGCTGCTCGGCACCATCTTCACCGACCAGCTCAAGCCGTACGAGGTGGAGATCTGTGTCGCGGAGGTGGGGTATCCCGAGCAGCAGCCGACCTCGGTGCTGTATCGGATCACCTTCGACGGGTCGATCGTGGACGAGCGCGAATACGTGGTGATGGGCGGCACGACCGAGCCCATCGTCACGGCGCTGAAGGCGTCCTACCAGCCCGGCCTGGACCTGGCCGCCGCGATCAAGGTCGCGGTGCAGGCCCTGCAGGCGGGGGTGCCCGAGGGCGCGGAGAAGGAGAAGCGGGTGCTCGGCGTGAGCTCCCTCGAGGTCGCCACGCTGGAGCAGGCGCGGCCGCGGCGGGCGTTCCGCCGGGTCACCAACTCCGCGCTGGAGCAGCTGCTCGAGCCGCCGAAGAAGACCAAGAAGGCGGAGGAGCCGCCGGCCGCGGAGACCCCGGCCGCGGAGTAGCCGGAAAGCCGGTATCGGGCCCGTAGCGGACAAACGCCGCTACGGGCCCGAGCCGGGTCCGAGGGTCGAGCGAACCGGGCATAACGGGCTGAATCGTTGTGAACCCGTATGCGTTCGTGTTGTCCGCAGCCCCACGCGAGTGCATGACATGGCTGTAATGTCGATGGTGTGCAGCGACGAATCATGGGGATCGAGACCGAGTTCGGTGTGACATGCACCTTCCACGGTCACCGTCGGCTGTCCCCCGACGAGGTGGCCCGGTATCTTTTCCGCCGGGTGGTGTCCTGGGGCCGTAGCTCGAACGTGTTCCTCCGCAACGGTGCTCGGCTCTACTTGGATGTCGGGTCCCATCCGGAGTACGCGACTGCCGAATGCGACAGCCTGCACCAATTGGTGACCCACGACCGAGCAGGCGAGCGGGTCCTCGAAGAGTTGTTGATCGACGCCGAGCAGCGGCTCGCCGAAGAAGGCATCGGCGGCGACATCTACTTGTTCAAGAACAACACCGATTCCGCGGGCAACTCCTACGGCTGCCACGAGAACTTCCTCGTGGTGCGGGCCGGCGAGTTCTCCAGGATCTCCGATGTGCTGCTGCCGTTCCTGGTCACCCGCCAGTTGATCTGCGGCGCGGGCAAGATCCTGCAGACGCCGAAGGCGGCCACGTTCTGCCTGTCGCAGCGGGCCGAGCACATCTGGGAGGGCGTCTCCTCGGCGACCACCCGTTCGCGGCCGATCATCAACACCCGCGACGAGCCGCACGCGGACGCGGAGAAGTACCGCCGCCTGCACGTCATCGTGGGCGATTCGAACATGGCCGAGACCACCACCATGCTCAAGGTCGGCACCGCCGCCCTGGTGCTGGAGATGATCGAGGCGGGCGTCTCGTTCCGTGACTTCGCCCTGGACAACCCGATTCGCGCGATCCGGGAGGTCAGCCACGACCTGACCGGTCGCCGTCCGGTGCGGCTGGCGGGCGGCCGGCAGGCCAGCGCCCTCGACATCCAGCGCGAGTACTACGCCCGCGCGGTCGAACATCTGCGCAACCGGGACCGGGATCCGCAGATCGACCAGGTCGTCGACCTGTGGGGCCGCACCCTCGACGCGGTCGAGGCGCAGGACTTCGCGAAGGTGGACACCGAGATCGACTGGGTGATCAAGCGCAAGCTGTTCCAGCGCTACCAGGACCGCTACAGCATGGAGCTGTCCGATCCGAAGATCGCCCAGCTGGACCTGGCCTACCACGACATCAAGCGCGGCCGCGGCGTGTTCGACCTGCTGCAGCGCAAGGGGCTGGCCAAGCGGATCACCGAGGACGAGGCCGTGGACGCCGCGGTCGACACCCCGCCGCAGACCACCCGGGCCAAACTGCGCGGCGATTTCATCACCGCGGCGCAGGAGGCGGGCCGCGACTTCACCGTCGACTGGGTGCACCTCAAGTTGAACGATCAGGCGCAGCGCACGGTCCTGTGCAAGGACCCGTTCCGCTCGGTCGACGAACGCGTGGATCGGCTGATCGCCTCCATGTAGAACGGGGCGACCGAACCCGATCCGTCGGGTCTCGGTCGCCGTCGGATATCGGCGCTGACGTGCGGTGATGTCACGCGCGCCGATCGTGCCTACCGTGGAGGCATGGCAGATACCGAACTCTTGAACGAGCTGCTCGCCGTCGAGCGGCAGGGCTGGGACTCGCTCTGCGACAGCACCGGCGCCGACTTCTACGGTGCCCTGATGACCGGCGACGCCGTCATGGTGCTCGCCAACGGCATGGTCCTGGACCGCCCCGGAGTCGTTGCCGCCCTGAAGGATTCACCGCCCTGGCGCACCTACGAGATCCGCGACCCGCGCCTGGTCGACGTAGGCGTGCACAGCAAAATCCTCGTCTACACCGGCGTCGCCTACCGCGAAGCTCCCGCCCCAGCCTTCACCGGCCTCATGTCCAGCGTCTACCTCCGCGCCGGCGGCGAATGGAAACTGGCCCTCTACCAGCAAACCCAGCTCACCGACTGAGTTCGTCTTCGGCGAGATAGCGTTCCACGGTTGCGATCTTGGCGGTCATGGTGTCGGTGACGCCGGGGCGGATATCGGCTTTGAGGACCAGGCTGCAGCGGGGGGCGACGGCGATCACGGCGTCGGTGGCGGCTTTGACGACGGCCATCACCTCGTCCCATTCGCCCTCGACGGTGGTGAACATGGCATCGGTGCGGTTGGGCAGGCCACTGGCCCGCACCACGCGGACCGCCTCGGCCACAGCCCGGCCCACGTCGACGCCGGTCCCGAGCGGCGTCACAGAAAACGCGATGATCATGTACTCCATAGTGCCCAAGGGTTTCGGTGCGCGCGGAATCGCGCGCCGCCGCGCACGGTGGGCGCGCCGCCCATTACCCTCTATCGGGTGGCGATATCCAAGGTCGAGCGGCTGATGAATCTGGTCATCGCGCTGCTGTCGACCCGGCAGTTCCTGACCGCGGAGCGGATTCGGGACAGCGTCGCGGGGTACGAGGATTCCGTCAGCGACGAGGCGTTCAGCCGAATGTTCGAGCGGGACAAGAACGAACTGCGTGACCTGGGCATACCTCTCGAGATCGGACCGGTGAGCCGGTACTCGTCGGTGGAGGGCTACCGGATCAACCGCGACGCCTACGAGCTGCCCGAGATCGATCTGTCCGACGAGGAGGCGGCCGCGGTCGCGGTGGCCGTGCAGATGTGGGAGTCGCCGGAACTGGCGGCCGCCGCGGACGGCGCGCTGCTCAAACTCCGCGCCGCGGGCGTGCACGTGGAGACCGACGCCACGGTGGCCGCCGTGCCCGCGGTCCCGGCCCGCACCCGCGGCTCCGAACCGGTGCTGGGCAAACTTCTCGCCGCCATCGACGCGGGCCAGGCGGTGCGGTTCGAGCATCGCGGCGCGATCAACGCCCCCTATCTGATGCGCGACGTGGAGCCGTGGGGTGTGGTCACCCATCACGGCCGCTGGTATCTGGTCGGGCACGACCGTGACCGGGACGCGGTGCGCAGCTTCCGCCTGTCCCGGATCGGGGACGACGTCACGCCCTACGGCCCGGCGAACACGGTGCGCAAACCGGACGGCATCGACTTGCGCGCGATCGTCTCGCAGGTGACCAGTTCGGCGCCGGTCAGCGGCACCGCGACGGTGTGGGTGGCCGACGGCCGGGGCCGCGAACTGCGCCGGATCGGCCAGGTCACCGGTGAACGCACGATCGGCGGCCGGGCCGGCGCGGTGGTCGAGCTGCCGGTGCGCTCGCGCGACTGGATCGCCCGCCTGATCACCGGCCTGGGCCCGGACGCGGTGGTGCTCGCGCCCGAGGAGTTGCGCACCGACGTGGTCAACCGGCTGCGCTCGGTGTTCGATCGCACGGAGGTCACGGCGTGAATTCCCGGCTTTCCGTGCGGCTTTCGCGGCTGCTCAACATGATCCCGTACTTCATCGCGCATCCCGGCATCAGCGCCGCGGAGGCCGCCGCCGACCTGGGCGTCACGTCCAAACAGCTGATGAGCGATCTCAACCAGCTGTGGATGTGCGGGTTGCCCGGCTACGGTCCCGGCGACCTGATCGACCTCTCGTTCTCCGAGGAGAGCATCGAGGTCACCTTCTCCGCGGGCATCGACCGGCCGCTGCGGCTGACCTCGACCGAGGCGACCGCGCTGCTGGTGGCGCTGCGTTCGATCGTGGAGATGCCGGGCATGGTCGATCCGACCGCGGCGCACGCCGCCATCGCGAAGATCGAGTCGGCGATCGCGGGCGGCTCGGGCGCCGAACCGGAGCAGATCCGCACGCCGCCGCTGGAGGCGCCCGCCGTCGCCACGGTGCGTTCGGCACTGGCCCGGCAGCACGCGTTGCGCCTGGTCTACTACTCCGCCAGCCGGGATGTGGTGTCCGAGCGGGTGGTCGACCCGATCCGAATTGTGCTGGTGGACAACAACAGCTATCTGCAAGCGTGGTGCAGGCAGGCCGAGGGCGTGCGCCTGTTCCGGTTCGACCGGATCGAGGACGCCACCGAACTAGACGAGCCGGCGCGTCCGCCGAGTCACGCCACCGAGGAGTCCGCGGCGCTCGACCTCTTCCAGGACGATCCCGCGGTTCCCTTGGCGCGCTTGCGTATTCACCCCGACTACGCCTGGGTGCTCGATCAGTATCCGATGAACCGGATCGCGGTGCAGGCCGACGGCAGCCTGGAGGCGACGATGCGGTTCGCCACCCTGGACTGGATGGCGCGGCTGCTGCTCGGGTTCGGCTCCGGCGTGACCGCACTCGGGCCGCCGGAACTGGTCGCCGCGGTGCGCGAACGCTCCAACGCCGCCCTGGCCGCCTATGCCGCAGCGGGATTCGAGCCGACGTGAGCAGCCGGGTCATGGTGATCGGTGCGGGCAGCATCGGCATCTTCGTCGGCGGCAAACTGGCCGTCGCGGGCGCGGACGTCACCTTCGTCGGCCGGCCGCGGCTGCTCGACGAGATCGTCGCGTCCGGTATCCGGCTCACCGACCTGGACGGCGGGGACGACGCGCTGGCGGCCGACCGGTTCCGGGTGGCCACCGAACCGGACGATATCGGCTCGGCCGAGCTGGTGCTGGTCACGGTGAAATCGGCGGCGACCGCCGACGCCGTGCGCGAGCTCGCGGGCAAGATCCGCCCGGGCACCGTGGTGTTGAGTCTGCAGAACGGGATCGGCAACGACACCGTGATCCGGGAGATCCTGCCGCACTGCGTGGTGCTGGCGGGCATGGTCATGTTCAACGTGGTGCATCACCCGGGCGGCCGGTTCCATCGCGGCACCGAGGGCGGCCTCGCAGTGCAGGACGATCCGGAGCTCGCGCCGTTCCTGGGCGTTTTCGAGCAGGCCGGCCTGCCGCTGCGCCGCTACCCCGACCTGCGCCCGGTGCAGTGGGCCAAGCTGCTGCTGAATCTGAACAATCCGATCAACGCGCTGTCCGGGCGTCCGCTGCGCGAACAGCTCGCCGATCGGGACTATCGCCGCTGCCTGGCGCTCACCCAGCGGGAGGCGCTCACGGTGATGAACAAAGCGCGAATTGCGCCCGCGCGGCTGACCCCGGTGCCGCCGCGCGTCATGGCCACGCTGCTGACCGTGCCCGACGGGATTTTCCGGCGGGTGTTCGGCCAGGTGCTCGCCGTGGACCCGATGGCGCGCTCGTCCATGTCGGACGATCTGGCTCTGGGGCGCAGAACCGAAATCTCTTGGCTGTGTGGGGAAATCGTGGGACTGGGGGCCATGGTCGATCTTCCGACACCGGTCAATCAGCGGCTGATCGAACTGGTCGTCGCGGCGGAACAGGGGGATCGGCGCACGTGGACCGGGCCGGAACTGCTCGCGCAGCTGCGCGCGGCGCGCGCGGCGATCCGGTGACCCGGACCGGCGGGCCCGGCTGAACACCGGACAAACGAGGCGGACGGTGGCGTTCGCGCACGTCACCCTCCGGTAGCATCAGAACCATCACCAGTCTTGGGAGGTATTAATCATGGGCAGTCTGAGCATCTGGCACTGGCTGATCATTGCGGTCGTTTTCGTGATGTTCTTCGGTGCTAAGCGGATGCCCGACGCGGCCCGCAGCCTGGGTCGGTCGCTGCGCATCTTCAAGAGCGAGGTCAGCCAGATGCAGCACGAGGGCAAGGACGCCAAGGACGCCGACGCGCCCGCTCCGGCGCAGCCCGCGCAGCCGCAGCAGCTGCCGCCCGCGCAGCCGGTGACGCCAACGGCCACGCAGCAGCCCCACGCCGAGCCGAAGTCGCTCTGAGCTAGACCGAGAGTTATGCGGAGCGGGCCCGGGTCGCGCGGCCTGCTCATGGCGGAGTGCGGAAACTCACTCCGGGCCTAGTGCGCCGTCGTCGAGCGGGGCACTCCAACCCAGGGGCAATCACCAACCATGCGAATCCCGTTCGATCCCCGGCGCAGCAAGCGCAGGACCAACCCCGACGGCACCATGTCGTTGGTCGAGCATTTACAGGAACTGCGGTACCGGCTGCTGGTCTCGATCGCCGCGGTCATCGTCACCACGGTGCTGGGATTCATCTGGTACGAATACGGCTTCCTCGGGGTGTCCAGCCTGGGCGATATTCTGCGCGGGCCCTACTGCTCGCTGCCGGACTCGGCGCGTGCCGCGCTCAGTCCCGACGGTTCCTGCAAGCTGCTGGCCACCGCGCCGTTCGAGCAGTTCACCCTGCGGTTGAAGGTCGGCATGACCGCGGGCATCGTGCTCGCCGCGCCGATCTGGCTGTATCAGCTGTGGGCGTTCATCACGCCCGGCCTGTACGCCAAGGAACGCAAGTACGCGGTCGGCTTCGTCTCGACCGGCACGGTGCTGTTCCTCACCGGCGCCGTGCTGGCCTACGTGGTCGTGGCGCACGCGTTGAGCTTCCTGCTCTCGATCGGCAACAACGTCCAGATCACCGCGCTCAGCGGTTCGCAGTACTTCAGCTTCATCATCCAGCTGCTGGTGATCTTCGGCGTGAGCTTCGAAACTCCGCTGCTGATCATCGGATTGAACCTCATCGGGGTGCTCACCTATCAGCGGCTGAAGGCCTGGCGGCGCGGAATCACGTTCGGGCTCTTCGTGTTCGCGGCCATCGTGACGCCCCAGGACCCGTTCTCCATGCTCGCGCTGGCGTTCGCGCTGACGGTGCTGTTCGAGTTCGCGATCCAGTTCTCCCGGATCAACGACATCCGCAAGGCGCGCAAGGAAGCCGAGAATCTGGCCGCGCTCGCCGACGAGGAGGCGTCCGCGGTGAGCGGCCCGGAGCCGATCGCACCGGCCGAATCGATCGTGACACCCCCGGATAAAACTGCGCGCTCGATGTCGGACTACTCCGATACCCTCTGACGGTGACACATCACCGGTCGCACACGGGCGAGCTAGCGAAGTTCTCCACCGAGCTGAAATTCAGTCTCGATCCCTTCCAGCGCACCGCCTGTGCGGCACTCGAAGAAGGCCACAGCGTCCTGGTCTGCGCGCCCACCGGCGCCGGCAAGACGGTAGTCGGCGAATTCGCGGTACACCTGGCGCTCGCGGCGGGCGGCAAATGCTTCTACACCACGCCGATCAAGGCACTGTCGAACCAGAAGTTCGCCGACCTCACCGAGCGCTACGGCCGCGAGAGCGTCGGCCTGCTCACTGGTGACCAGTCGATCAACTCCGACGCACCGGTGGTCGTGATGACCACCGAGGTGCTGCGCAACATGCTGTACGCGTCCTCGGACGCGCTGCGCGGTCTGTCGTACGTGGTGATGGACGAGGTGCACTACCTGGCCGACCGCTTCCGCGGCGCGGTGTGGGAGGAAGTGATCCTGCACCTGCCGCCGGACGTGCGGCTGGTCAGCCTGTCCGCGACGGTCAGCAACGCCGAGGAATTCGGCGCGTGGATGGAGACCGTACGCGGCGACACCGCCGTGGTGGTGGACGAGACCCGGCCGGTGCCGCTGTGGCAGCACGTCATGGTCGGGCGGCGGATGTTCGACCTGTTCGACACCGATTCCACGGATCAGAAGGTGCTCGTCGACGAGGACCTGGTGCGGTTCATCAAACAGCGCGAACTCGCCGACCGGGCGAACAGCTGGGGCGGTCCGCGCAACGGTCGCGGCGGGCCGCGGCGCGACTTCCGGCCGCTGCCGCGCCCCGAGGTGCTGGCCAAGCTGGACGAAGAGGGCCTGCTGCCCGCGATCACCTTCATCTTCAGCCGCGCGGGGTGCGACGGCGCGCTGGCCCAGTGCCTGCGGTCGCGGTTGGACCTGGGCCGGGACGAGGACCGCGCCGAGGTCGACGCCATCGTCGACAAGCACACCGGCGATCTGCCCAAGGCCGATCTCGAGGTGCTCGGCTACTGGGAGTGGCGCGAGGCGCTGCATCGCGGACTGGCCGCGCACCACGCCGGCATGCTGCCCGCGTTCCGGCACACCGTCGAGGAACTGTTCGTCAACGGGCTGGTGCGGGCGGTATTCGCCACGGAGACACTGGCTCTCGGCATCAACATGCCCGCCCGCACGGTGGTGCTGGAGCGACTCGTCAAGTTCAACGGCGAGTCGCACGCCGAACTCACGCCTGGGGAATATACCCAGCTGACCGGTCGCGCCGGCCGGCGCGGCATCGACGTCGAGGGCCACGCGGTGGTGCTGTGGCAGCCCGAGGTGGACACCAGCGCGGTCGCCGGCCTGGCCTCCACCCGGACCTATCCGCTGCGCAGTTCGTTCCGTCCCGGCTACAACATGTCCATCAATCTGATCGACCGGATGGGCGCCGCCGAATCGCGGGCGCTGCTGGAGCGTTCCTTCGCCCAGTTCCAGGCCGACCGGTCGGTGGTCGGGCTGGTGCGTGGTATCGAACGCAACGAGGCCGCGCTGCGCAAGCTGCGCGATCAGCTCGGCGGCACGGAAGGCGGCTTCCTGGAATACATTTCGTTGCGCGAGCGGATCAAGCAGCGGGAACGCCAGCTGGAGCAGCAGGGCCGGTCCGACCGGCGCGGCGCCGCCGTGGAGGCGCTGGTCTCGTTGCGCCGCGGCGACGTGGTCGCGATCCCGTCCGGGCGGCGCGCCGGACTCGCGGTGATCCTGGAACCCGATGCGACGCCGGGCGATCCGCGACCGCTGGTGCTCACCGCGGACAAGTGGGCGGGCCGGATCTCGGTGGCCGATTTCCCGGTGCCGGCCGAACCGCTGGGCCATATGCGCCTGCCGCGACGGGTCGATCACCGGACCGCGCAGGCCCGCCGCGATCTCGCCTCGGCCCTGCGCAGCACCGGCATCTCCGCGCCGGGCCGGCCGCGCCGCGGCAAGCGGTCCGGGGCCGCCGACGACCGGGAACTGGCGACGCTGCGCCGCAGCCTGCGCTCCCATCCCGCGCACACGCGCCCGGACCGGGAGCAGATGGCCCGGATCGGCGAGCGCTACAACCGGCTGCTCCGGGAAACCGAGACCATGCGCCAGAAGGTTGCCGCGACGACGAACTCGCTGGCCCGCACCTTCGACCGGATCCTCGGCCTGCTGCAGGAGCGCGGGTTCGTGCACGACTCGGAGGTCACCGCGGACGGGCGCAGGCTCGCCCGCATCTACTCCGAGAGCGATCTGCTGGTCGCCGAATGCCTGCGGCAAGGGCTGTGGCGTGGCCTCGGTCCCGCCGAACTGGCCGGTGTCGTATCCATTCTGGTGTTCGAATCGCGCCAGGACGGTGGCTATCTCGGCGTGAGCGGGCCCACGGCGCCGATCCGCCGGGCCGTCGGCGAGACCATCCGGGTCTGGAGCGAGCTGCGGTCCGACGAGGCCCGGCACAAGCTGCCGCCCACCAGGGAGCCCGATCTGGGCTTCGTCACCGGCGTGCACAAGTGGGCGCGCGGCGACGGGTTGGCCGAGTCGTTGCTCGCCAGCGGCGACCAGGCCGCGCCGTTGTCCGCGGGCGATTTCGTGCGCTGGTGCAGGCAGGTCATCGATCTGCTGGACCAGATCCACGGCACCGCCGACGATCCGGAGGTCGCCGCGACCGCCGCGAAGGCGGTGCGGGCGATCCGGCGGGGTGTCGTCGCGGTGGATGCCGCATAACGGGCATGTCGGTCCCTAGACTGCGCAGAGCGAAGCGACAGCACGCGCGCAGCCGAGGCGGCGGCGGGAGCTACGCGTACCGGATTCGATTGTGATTTGATTTCTTTCGCGTACCGACCGTGGCGGAGGAGTCGAGTTATACGACGGTTCCCACGCGGGGGGCTACCGTGTGTACAACGATGCGAGTGGAGGCAACCAGATGAGCGGCCCGTTTGGACCCAGCGAACCCGGGGAGGGGCGCAACGATCCCACCCAGCAGTGGGGCGGCCAGCAGCCACCCGGACAACAGTGGGGTGGTCAGCCGCAGACGCCCGCGTCGGCGCAGCCGACCCAGCACTGGGGTGACCAGCAGCCGCAACAGCAGTGGGGCCAGCAGCCCGGCCAGCCGCAGTGGGGTCAGCAGCCCGCGCAGCAGTGGAGCCAGCCCGGTCAGCCGCAGCCGCAGCAGCAGTGGGGTCAGCAGCCGCAGCAGGATTGGCAGCAGGGACAGCAACCGCAGTGGGGGCAGCAGCAGCCCGGTCAGCCGCAGTGGGGTCAGCAGCCCGGACAGCAGCCGCCGCAGGGCGGTAAGGGCAAGGGCCTGATCATCGGCCTGGTCGTGCTCGGTGTGGTCGTCATCGGAGCCGTCGTCGCCCTCATCCTGGTGCTCACCGCCCAGGACAAACTGGACCAGGCCGCGGTGCAGGACGGCGTCAAGAAGGTGCTCTCCGACTCCTACGGCATCCAGGACGTCAGCGACGTCACCTGCCCCTCCGGCGAGGCCGTCAAGGTCGACGCCACCTTCACCTGCGACGTCAAGGTCAGCGGCGAAGCCAAGAAGGTGACCATCAAGATCACCAAGGAGGACGGCACCTACGAGGTCGGCCGCCCCAACTAGTCCCCCCGCCCGGCCGCACGCTCTCTCCGCCGAGCGTGCGGCCGAGTCGTGTGCGGGGTCCGGCGCTAGGGGCTGGTGGTGGTGTGACGCCTGCGGGTGTGGTCTGGGCCTAGGGGCTGGTGGGGTGGCGCTTGCGGGCCAGGGCGGCGATGCCGGCTCCGACGACGGCAAGCATCGACGCGGCCAGCGCGGCGAGGCAGACGGCGATCGTCATCATCACGGGGCCGAGGAAGCTGATCCGGCCCCACAGGCCGCATGGCCCGACGTCTTCGGGAATCGTGGCGCACTCGGGGTGCGGGCTGAGGATCTTGGCGAGGAACGCGAGCAGTCCCACCGCGAGCACCGCCGCGACCGTCATCGCCGAGGCCATGACGAAGCTCCACACAATTCGCATGCGCCCCAACCTATCTCGAGCCGTCGGTGCCGAGCCTTGACATCTGTGCCGTCGCGGGCGCTCAGGCGGGGTGGGTGAGGGCGGTGATGAGGCGGGTGATGGGGCTTTCCGCGTTGTAGGTCTTGGCGAGTTCGTGCAGGCGGTCGGGGTCGACGGGAGCGCTGGGGAGGGTGTCGGGGCGGGAGAGTTCCACGTCGGCATCGCAGACGACGCGGACGACCGGGGCGGCCGCTTTCAAATAGTCTTCCGCGGCACGGAGTTTGGCGCGCACACCCTGGGCGAGGTCGGCTTCGGGGTCTTCGACCGCGGCGACCAGGGCCTCGAGGGAGCCGAAGCGGGAGATCAGCATGGACGCGGATTTCTCGCCGATGCCCGCCACGCCGGGCAGGCCGTCGGAGGCGTCACCGCGCAGGGTCGCGAGGTCGGCGTAGGCACGGCCCGCATTCTCCAGTGGCACACCGTATTTCGCGGCGACTTCGGCGGGGCCGAACAGTTCCGCCTTGGCCAGCCCGCGTCCGGCGTAGAGCACGCGCACGGGTGGCTGCGGGGTGTCGCGGACGAGTTGGAGCAGGTCGCGGTCGCCGCTGACGACGACCACCGGGTCGGTGTGTTCCCGGGTGGCCAGCGTGCCGAGCACGTCGTCGGCTTCCAGTCCGTCCGCGCCGCCGGTCGCGATGCCCGCCGCGGCGAGGACCTCGAGGATCATCTCGACCTGCGGCGTGAGCGTGTCGGGGACCTGTTCCGCGCCGGGCCCCGCGTCGGCGGAGGTGTCGAGCCGATGCGCCTTGTACGAGGGCACCAGTTCCACCCGGAAGGTGGGCCGCCAGTTCAGGTCCAGGCACACGACCAGCCGGCTCGGCGCGTGCTTGGTGATCAGCGAGGCGACCATGTCGGTGAAGCCGCGCAGGGCGTTCACGGATCGGCCGTCGGCCGCCGTGATCTTCTCGGGGATCGCGTGAAAAGCACGGAACCACAGGCTCGCTCCGTCCAGGAGCAGCAGCGGTCCACCGGAGTGCGCAGCAGAAGTCACGCGGGTCACGCTACCTGCCCATGCCGACAATTCAGCGCGAAACACCGACTCAGACAGGTTCGCGCCGGGGTGTGTGTCACGCTCGGGTGCGCTTGCCGCACGGGTAGATCGGGGCACTTAGCTGGCTCAGACAGATCGTGCCGAGGGGTTGACAACATCTATCTGTGACACCCATTCTGAACGCAGTTCAATTCGAACCGTGTTCAGAATAGGTGAGTCGATGGCGACAGAGAGTTCGGACCGGCGGGCAGGTGGGGGAGGCGGGCCGGTGAGCGATCTGCATCCGGTGGCCCGGGTCACCCGGGTGGCCCTCGACCGCGTGGTGAATCCGTCCCGCCTGTCCGATCAGCGGCAACTGCGCGCTGCGGTCGCCGGCAAGACGGTGCTCGTCACCGGCGCCTCGTTCGGGTTGGGGGCCGCGACCGCGCGCGGCTTGGCCGAGGCGGGCGCCCGCGTACTGCTGGTGGCGCGGACGGCCGAGCGACTGGACGAGGTGGTCGCGGAGATCGAGGCGGCGGGCGGCCAGGCGTTCGCGTTCGCGGCGGACCTGTCGGACGAGGCGGCGGTCGCGGCGTTGATCAAGACCATCGTCGAACGGCACGGGGCGCCGGATGTGATCGTCAGCAACGCGGGTAAGTCGATGCGGCGGTCGCTGCACCTGCAATACGACAGGTTCCACGATTTCGAGCGCACCATCGGGGTGAACTACCTGGGTCCGGTGCGGCTGCTGCTCGGCCTGCTGCCGTTGATGCGCGAGCGGGGCACCGGTCAGATCGTCAACATCTCGACGATCGGCGTGCGGATCGCGCCGGGTCCGCGCTGGGGCGCGTATCAGGCATCGAAGGGCGCCTTCGATGTCTGGTTACGCAGTGTCGCACCGGAATTGGCGGCCGACGGGGTGACCGTGAGCACCGTGTACATGGCGCTGATCTACACGCGGATGAGCGCGCCCACGCCGATCATGCGCATGCTGCCCGGCCTGTATCCGGCCGAGGCGGCGGGCATCGTGGCCCGGGCGATCGTGCGGCGGCCGCGGGCGATCCAGCCGTGGTGGGTGCGCCCCGCCGAGGTCGGCTCCGCGGTGCTACCCGGATCGACGGCACTGTTCATGCGGGCGTGGGCGCGCGTCACCCGCGACACCGACGCCGCGCTCGGAGGTGGGCAGTCATGAGTCTGCTGCGGTCCGGTTCGGCGGTAGCCGCCGCGTTCGTGCGGTCGCGGGTGGTGTGGCCGGTCGGTCCCGCGTCCGCTGCCCGGATGGGTGCCGCGGTCCTGCGCAACGGATTGAATCCCGCTGTGTTGCTCGCGATCTCGGCCGCTCGCTGGCCGGACCGCACCGCGGTCGTCGACGAGCGGGGCATGCTCACCTACGCCGAGTTGTCCGAGCTGGCCGACGCGATCGCGGGCGGGTTGCGGGCCGACCACGGTATCGGCCCGGGCGCCGCGGTGGCCGTGCTGTGCCGCAACAGCCGCTATTACGCGGCGGGACTGTTCGGTGTGCTGGCGACCGGCGCGGATGTCGTGCTGCTCAACACCGGTTTCGCCGCGGAGACGCTGGCCCGCTCGCTGACCGGGCAAGCCGTCGCCGCGGTGCTGTGCGACGCGGAGTTCGTGCCGGTCGTGCGCGCCGCGGGATACGAAGGCCCCGTGGTGATCTGCTACGCGGAGCAGGAGGCAGCAGGGGATTCGGTCGACTCCCTGATGCGTCGTGGTCTGCGCGCACCGGTGCGAGTTCCGGCCGGGCGCTTGGTGATTCTGACCTCCGGCACCACCGGCACGCCCAAGGGAGTGCCCCGCGACCCGGCGGCGTCGGCGGTCGTCGGCACGGCCACGAGTCTGTTGCGCCGCACCGGGTTGCGCACCGGGGCGGGTATCGCCGTGGAGATCCCGCTGTTCCACGGGTTCGGTCTCGGTGTGCTGCTGCTGGGCATCGCGCTGGGCGGCAAGCTGATCCTGCGGCGCCACTTCGACGCGGCCGCCACCTTGGCCGCGGTGCCCGAGCATCGGGTGCGGATGCTGGCGGTGGTCCCGGTCATGTTGCAGCGGATCCTCGCGGTCCCTGCGGCGGATCGCGAACGTTTCGATCGGTCGTCGCTGACCGTCGTACTTTGCGGGGCCGCGCCGTTGCGTCCCGCGCTGGCAACGGAATTCATCGAGGCGTTCGACGAGGTGCTGTACAACGGGTACGGCTCGTCCGAGGTGGGGATCGGTTCGCTGGCCACTCCGGCGGATCTGCGCGCCGCCCCGGGTACCGTCGGCCGACCGGTGCTCGGCACTGAGGTGCGCATCCTCGACGACGCGGGCCGCCGCGTGCCGGCGGGTGTGGTCGGGCATGTGTTCGTCGGCAGCGCACTGGGTTTCACCGGTTACACCGGCGGCGGAGACAAGGGCCGGGTCGACGGCCTGATCAACAGCGGTGACCTCGGTTCGCTCGACGCGCACGGACGCCTGTTCCTCGCGGGCCGCGAGGACGACATGATCGTGTCCGGCGGCGAGAACGTCTATCCGCAGGAGGTGGAGGATGTCGTCGCCGCGCATCCAGAGCTGTGTGACGTCGCGGTGATCGGGGTGGACGACGACGAATTCGGCCAGCGGCTCGCGGCGTTCGCGGTGCCCGAGCCCGGCAGTGCGCCGAGCGTCGAAGACGTCCGGGAATACCTCCGGCACAACGTGTCCCGGTTCCAGCAACCGCGCGATATCCGGCTCGTCGCCGAGATACCGCGCAATCCGTCCGGCAAGGTCGACCGTCCCGCATTGCGCTCGTTGCTGCTCCGGCCACCCGGCTGAGCACCCTGTCGCGGCAGAAAGAAGAACCCATGCGCCCACCGGTGCCCGCCGATCGCCCGGGACAGTTGCTGTCCGCCGAACCGATGACCGCCTACCTGGTGCCCGGCGTGCGAATGCCCGGGCGCGCCTGGCGGATTCGCTATACCTCCACCACCGCTACCGGCGGCCGCACCGAAGTCACGGGCACCGTCCTGGTGCCGCACCGACGCGGCCGGCCGGACAACCCGCTGATCGGATACGCGGTCGGTACCCAAGGACTCGCCGATCGGTGCGCGGCGTCCTGGCAACTCGCGCGCGGCGTGGAGTACGAAGCGCCCTTCCTGGCCATGGCTTTGCGGCGCGGCTGGACGTTGGCCGTCACGGACTATCCGGGCCTCGGCACCCCCGGCGAGCACCCGTACGTCATCGGCCACGCCCTCGGCCCGGCGGTGCTCGACTGCATGCGGGCTGCCCGCGCGCTCCCCGAGGCCGGGCTCGATCCGCAGGGTCCGGCGGCGATCCACGGCTACTCCGAGGGTGGCTGCGCCGCCGGCTGGGCACTGCAACTGCAACCGACGTACGCGCCCGACATCCCTTTGGCCGCAGGCGTTGTCGGCGCCGCGCCCGCCGATCTGGAGGCGATGATCGACCGGCACGAGGGCGGTATGTTCGCCTTCCTGCTCGTGTACGGCCTCCTCGGCCTGCACGCCGCCTATCCGGAACTCGACGCGTTGTCCTATCTCACCGGGTACGGCCGTGCCGCCGCCACGGTGTTGCGCCGCACGCATATCGTGCCCGCCGTCCCGCTCGGCTGGCTCGCGCCCAGCAAACGCATCGACCGCTACGTCACCCGGCGGCCGCAGGATGTCCCCGCGATCCGGGCCCGGCTGCGGGAGAACCGGCTCGGCGACCTCGCCCCCGCCGCCCCGGTCCTCCTCGGCTCGAGCACGTGGGAACAGATCACCCCGCACAGTCAGATGATCCGGTTGGCCGCCGACTGGGCGTCGCTCGGCGTGCCCGTCACCCTGCACACCATGCCCTATCGCGAGCATCTCACCGGCGCACTTTGCCTGGCGCCCAGAGCCTTCCGGTTTCTCGATCACCACCTCGCGCGGCCCGCGAACCCGATCACGCAACGCATCGCCTGAACCCGGCTCGCCGAAGCGGTCGGCCCTGCTTGACACCCGCGGCCACGGTGCACCACCCTCGGGTCAGGCAAATTGAACCCGGTTCGGAACGGCAGGTGCATGGCCACCAAGTGGGGCGACCGCGCGACCCGGCGACGAGACATCCTCGTCGCGGGGCGGCGACTGCTGACCGAAAAGGGTTACGCGGCATTGCAGATGCGCGATGTCGCCCGGGGCGCGGGCATCAGCCCGGGCACGGTCTACACGTACTTCGCCACCAAGGAAGCGCTCTACGCGACCCTGTACGCCGAACGGCTCGAGGAATTCGTCGGCAAGGTCGAGCCGAACTGCGTGGCCGCCGAGGACCTAGAGGAGCTGTTCGTCCTCGTCGCGACCGAGTACCTGGAGATGTACCGGGTGTACGGGCGCGAACTCAATATCTGGGCCGTGCTGGCCGGCGAGGTCGATCTGAGCGACGAGTCCGGCGCGCAGTTGATCACCGCGGCGGCGCGCGCCTACGACCTGATCCTGCACACCGTCGAACGGCTGGACCTCGGAGACGACCCCGGCATGACCGTGACGGTCCTGTGGTCGGTCATCACCGGACTGGCCGACCACTTCACCAGCGTGCGGCGCTACCTGCACCCGCACGACTGGGACGAAACGGTCCGATTCACCGCCCGCAAACTGATCGCCGGGGGCGGGAGTTCGGGTTCGCCGGGACGGGCCGGGCGGGTAACGTCGGACGAATGAGCTCGCATACGGATGCCAGGTTCGCGGCGGATGTCTACGGTGAACGGTTGGAGCGGGCGGTGGCGCTGATGCGCGCCGCTCACCTGGACGCTTTGTTGATCACCCCGGGGCCGGATCTGCGGTACCTGATCGGCTCGGCGGCCGATTCGTTCGAGCGGTTGACCTGCCTGGTCATCCCTGCCGACGGGGCGACGCCGTCGGTCGTGATCCCGAAGATGGAACTGGCCGCGCTGGAAGGTTCCGCGGCGGCCGAGCTCAATCTGCAGGTGCTCGATTGGGTCGACGGCGTCGATCCGTACGGACTGGTGAAGTCCGCGCTGCACGTCGGCTCCCGGGTCGCGGTCGCCGAGGCGATGCCCGCGCTGCATCTCATCCCGCTGGCCCAGTCGTTCACCGGCCTGCCCTCCTCGGCCACGCCGGTGCTGCGGGAGATGCGCATGATCAAGGACGCCGCGGAAATCGAGGCGTTGCGCCGGGCCGGCGCCGCGATCGACCGGGTGCACGCGCGCATGGGCGAGTTCCTCCAGGTCGGCCGCACCGAAGCCGAGGTGGGCGCCGATATCTCGGCCGCCGTCCTCGAGGAGGGCCACACGGCCGCCGCGTTCGTCATCGTCGGCAGCGGACCGCACGGCGCCGACCCGCACCACGGCGTCTCCGAGCGTCGCATCGAAGCGGGCGACGTGGTGGTCATCGATATCGGCGGCCCCGTCGAGCCCGGCTACTACTCCGACTCCACCCGTACTTACGCGATGGGTGCACCCGATCCCGAGATCGCCGCCCGCATCGCCGTGCTCGAACGTGCCCAAGCCGCGTCCGTCGCCGCCGTCCGGCCCGGCGTCACTGCCGCCTCGGTCGACGCCGCGGGCCGAGACCTGTTGGTGGAAGCCGGTTTCGGCCCGAACTTCGTGCACCGCACCGGGCACGGGATCGGGCTCTCGGTGCACGAGGAGCCCTACATCATCGAGGGCAACGACCTCACCCTGCAGACCGGCATGGCCTTCAGCATCGAGCCCGGTATCTACTTCCGCGGCGCGTGGGGCGCTCGCATCGAAGACATCGTCGTGGTCACCGAGGACGGCTGCGAGTCGATGAACCAGCGCCCGCACGGCCTGACCATCCTGTAGCCGACGGCTGCGCACCCGCCTCGTCGGCGGGCGGGTGCACGCCGAAGTTGCTCGGCGGCAAGCACATTCGATGGCCAACGGCCGCTGTCTGCGATAAATCCCGCTGCTACGGTTCCAGGGCCGGGGCGAGCAGGGTGCGGCTGGAGAGGACGCGGCGGACGTCGATGGCGATGACGACGCGGGTGGGGTTCTCGCGGGGGACGCGGTAGCGCCCGGCGTAGCGCCGTTCGGCTTCGGCGACGTCCTCGGGGGCGTCGAGGACCGTCGCCGGGCCCTCCAGCGTGAGCCACCGCCGCCCTTCGACCTGGCTCACGGCCGCGTAACCGCCGCGCCGGACGTTGCGCACCTTGGCCGATCCGCCGTCGGTGATCACCCGGACGAGTCCGGCCTCGGCATCCCAGGTGAAGCCCACCGCGGTGACGTGCGGTGTCCCGTTGGCGCGCACCGTGGTGAGGGTCGCGAGGTGCCGTTCGGTGACGAACTCGAGCGCGGCGGGGGACAGCTCGGTGCTGGGGGTCGGCATCCCATGACGGTAGCGGTCGCGCTCATGTCCCAGGCGCACGGGCGCTGCGAACCGGCTCGATTTCCGCCTGCCGACACCCGGCGGGACGTGCGGACACGCGTCGAGCACGGGACGCGCTGTGCAGTACGCGCCAAACGGCTCGGCGATGTCGGGTCGCGTGCGATGTTGCTGTAAGACTGGGCGCATGGGATCGCGTGGGATTGCGGACGGGACGGTGTTGTTGCTCGGTGGGCGCAGTGAGATCGGACTGGAGGTGGCGCGGCGGCTGGCACCGGGACAGACGGTGATCCTCGCGGCGCGCCGCAGCGGTGAGCTGTCCGAACAGGTCGCCGAGATCATGGCTGCCGGTGCGGAAGTCGTGCACTGCGTGGAATTCGACGCGGACGACACGGCCGCGCACCCCGCGCTTTTCGAGAAGCTGGCGGCCGAGCACGGCCAGATCGGCGTCGCCATCCTCGCGTTCGGCGTGCTCGGCGATCAGGCCAGGGCCGAACAGGATCCGGCGCACGCGCTCGCCGTGGTGCACACCGATTATGTCGCCCAGGTCGGCGCGCTCACCACGCTCGCGAATATGCTGCGCGCACAAGGGGATGGGCAGCTCGTCGTGTTCAGTTCGGTGGCGGGCATGCGGGTCCGCCGGGCCAACTATGTGTACGGTTCGGCGAAGGCGGGGCTGGACGGTTTCGCCAGCGGCCTCTCGGATGCGTTGCACGACACGGGAGTTCACCTGCTCCTGGTGCGCACCGGCTTCGTGATCGGCCGGATGACCGAGGGTATGGAGCCCGCGCCCTTCGCCAGCACGCCGTCCCGGGTGGCCGACGCCGTGGTGAAGGGCCTGCACAAGCGCACCAGGCTGGTCTGGTACCCCCGCATCCTGCAACCGATATTCTTCGCCATGCGCCTGCTGCCCCAATCGATCTGGCGTCGGATGCCCCGGTGAATCGACCGGAGATCGCCGACCGCCACAGGGCTGCGGCCGCTTTCCGGCGCGGCCGCCGCGACGGGTCGAATGCGGTACGACGCTTCGGCTTTCCGAAGGAGTCGTCGCGGGTTCGCATGACGACCCCGCGGATCGGTGCGCCGCCGACAGGAGCAGTGGCGCTGTGCGATGCCGTGCGGCCGGGGGTCTTCGATCCGGTGCCGGGATGGGCACGATGACTCAGGCGTGGGCGGGGCCGCCGGTGGCGGTCGTCGGCATCGGGGCCGACGGATGGGCCGGGTTGACTGCCGCGGCACGGGACGCGGTACTGGGTGCGGCGGTACTCTTCGGGTCGGCGCGGCAGCTTTCGCTTGTGCCGGAAGGGGATTCGCAGCGGGTGGCGTGGCCGTCGCCCTTGGTGCCGGCCTTGCCGGAGTTGTTCGAGCGCCACAACGGGGCGCGGGTGTGCGTGCTCGCCAGCGGGGATCCGATGTTCTACGGGATCGGCGTGACCTTGGCGCGGCTGCTGGGCCCGGCGGCGTTGCGGGTGCTGCCGCAGCCGTCCTCGGCCTCGCTGGCGTGCGCGCGCCTGGGCTGGCCGCTGGCCGAGACGCCCGTGGTGAGCGTGGTCGGGCGGGCGCTGGCGGGCGTACTCCCGGACCTGGTGCACGGCAGGCGCATCCTGGTATTGAGCGCCGACCAGGACACCCCGGCCGCGCTCGCGGAACTCCTGGCCCGCAACGGTTTCGGTGATTCTGGGCTGACCCTGCTCGAACAGCTCGGCGGCCCGGGCGAACGGCTGGTGACGGGGACGGCGAAGCACTGGCCGTACCCGCCGGGCGATCCGCTGAACATCGTGGCGATCGACTGCGTAGCCGATCCGGCCCGGCCGCGGGCGACGCGGGTGCCGGGCCTGCCGGACGAGTTGTTCGGCGGTGACGGTCAGCTCACCAAACATGAGGTGCGCGCCCTCACCCTCGCCGCGCTCGCCCCGGCGCCCGGCGAACTGCTGTGGGATATCGGCGGCGGTTCGGGCAGTATCGCGATCGAATGGTGCCGCACGCACCCCGGCTGTCGCGCAGTCACTTTCGAACGCTCGGCCGGGCGCAGGCAGCAGATCGCCGACAACGCGGCGGCGCTCGGCGTGCCACAGGTGCTGGTGCGCGGTGCCGCCCCCGCGGAGCTGATGCACGAATCCGGCGCGCCCGATGCGGTTTTCCTCGGCGGCGGGCTCACTCAGCCTGGCCTGTTCGAGACATGCTGGGCGCAGCTGCGCCAGGGCGGCCGGCTCGTCGCGAACGCGGTGACGGCCGAATCCGAATCGTTGCTGCTCAGCTGGGCGGCCGCGCACGGCGGTGCGTTGCGTAAGTTCCAGATCTATCGCGCGGAGCCGTTGGGATCGTTCACGACCTGGCGGCCGCAGTTGCCGGTCACGCAATGGTCGGTAGTGAAAGTGCACAATGCGGAGCCGCGCAATGCGGTCCGCGAATAAAAATCGTGCACCTGCGGCGGGTAGGGTCGGTGGCCGAGATCCGATCATGATCGGAAATCCGGTTCCTGATGGGGAGATAGATGAAATATAAAAAGTTCGCCGCAACCGCATTGCTGGCCATCGCCGCCACCGGCGTCAGCGCGGGTACCGTGTACGCCGCACCCTCGCCCGTTCCGCCTGCGACGCAGGAGCAAGCAACCACCACGCCCACCGTCACCGGTACGGACCAGGGCATCGACTATGCGCTGACCTTGGCCGACGCGGGCAAGTCCCTCGTCACCAGCGTCACCGGCGGCGCGTTCACCCTGGCTGCCGACAAGCAGTCGGTCACGCTGCAGAACGCGGCGGGGGAGACCGTCACCAGCATTCCGCTCACCGCGACCGCCAAGGGTCAGCAGGTGGAAATCGCCGCGGCCATCGCCGACGACGCCAAGCAGCTGACGCTCACCCCGAAGGTGCAGCCGTCCGCGAACGCGCCGGTGGCCGCCGAGTTCATCGGCGCGCAGGAGTGGTTCTTCGCGGAGTTGCAGCGGGCTTCGCTGGGTGCGCTGGTAGGCGGCTTGATCGGGGCTGCCATCGGGTTCCTGTTCTTCGCGGTCGGCATCGTGCCCGGCGCCGTGCTCGGCGCGCTCATCGGCCTCGCGGTCGCGGGCGGTCCGTCGCTGCTGAACGCGGGTATCGCCTACTTCAGCGGCCAGCCCTGAAAACCCTGATTCTGGGCGGTACCGGGGAAGCCCGGGAACTCGCCCGCATCGCGACCGGCGAGCCGGGATTCGACATCGTCTCCTCGCTCGCCGGTCGCGTTCGCGACCCGGTGCTGCCGGTCGGCGCGGTGCGCGTCGGCGGCTTCGGCGGGGTCGCGGGTTTGTCGGAATGGTTGGCGGCCAACGGAATCGAGACCGTGGTCGACGCCACCCACCCGTTCGCGGGGGCGATCAGCGCCAATGCGGCCGCCGCCGCGGCATCGCTCGGCCTGCCCCTGGTGCAACTGCGGCGGCCGGGCTGGACCGCCGGGCCCGGCGATCGGTGGATTCGCGTGCCCGATCTGACCGCGGCCGCGAAAACCGTTGCCGAGCAAGGTGAACGCGTTTTCCTGACCATCGGCCGACAGGGTGTCGCCGCGTTCGCCGGCCTGAGCCTGCCATGGTTTCTGATCCGCGCCATCGACCCGCCGACCGATGCGCTACCGCCACGGCACGAATTGTTGCTGGCGCGTGGGCCTTTCACACTTGCTGAGGAATCCCGATTGCTCGCGGACCGGCGCATCGATCTGCTGGTCACCAAGGACAGCGGCGGCGACCGGACCGAGGCCAAGCTGGCCGCGGCCCGGGCGGCGGGGGTGCCGGTGGTCGTGATCGAGCGCCCGCCCCTGCCGGACGGGGCGGTGCCGATGGAAACTGTTGCGCAGGTGTGGGAATGGCTGCGGGCGCGGCGATCAGCGGCCGAGCAGCTCGGGTAGGCGATCGAACCAGTCGAGCACGGCGCGTTCGTAGCCGATGCCGAAATCCAGTGTGGCGCGGGCGTAGGGCGGTAGATCGGTGGGGTCCTCATCCAGATACCTGCTCAGCCGGCCCTGATGGATCTCCCGGTTGGCGGCGATGATGCGATCGAGGTGCGCGCGATCGAGGTGGTCCCCGAAGGAGAGCGTGAGCAAGAGCGGGAAGCGGATGTTCTCGCCGCCCGGATCACGGGCGATCCACTCCAGGAACGCTTCTCGGCCCGCGTCGGTGATCAGATAGGGGGTGCGCTCGCGCGCCCCGGGGATGCCTTTCTCCACCAGTCCCGCCGCGTCCATCGTGGCGAGTTCGCGGTAGACCTGGCTCTGGGTGATCGTCCAGAAGTCACCGATCCGGTCCTGGGCCTTGGCCACCAGATCCCAGCCCGACATCGGGCCCTCGTGCAGAAATCCGAGCAGCGACGCCGCCGTGGAGTTCAACGGCTTGCGGCTGGTCGCGGTGTTCGTCAACCGACTGCTCCCTTCGCTCTCAACATTCCATAGTGGAATGTTATACGAAACGCGTGTCAGGTTCTTCGGCAGTGCACTAGTTGTCGCCGGTCAGCAGCTCGAGCCGGGCCAGCACCTGGGCCATGCCCGCCTCCAAACGGATCTGGCTGCGGCGCAATTCGACGAGATCTTCCTCGATCCGTTCGGCACGCTCGTCGATGCGGTGGATGCCGTCGAGCGCCTTCCTGGTGAGTGCCGCGAGTTCGTTGAGAACGTCCCCCTGTTCGTCGAGTGCCTGTTCGCTCGCGGTGGCTCGGGCCTCCAGGGCTCGGGCGCGCAGCGTCAGCTCCGACAGTGTCGCGGCCAAGATCCCTCCAATCGTCGGTGCGTCAGGAGATCCTACGCGTTCGACGACCGCGCGTCGCCTGCCCCGGCGTACCGGCGCGAGGTGTAGACGCGGACCCCGTGGTCGGTTTCGGTGGCCACGGTGGTCGACGCGCCGATGATCAACAGGGTGCGCATGTCGACGTCGGCCGGGTCGAGCTCGCCGAGTGCGACCACCCGCACCGACTCGGCCGGGCCGCCGACATCGCGGCCGAGCACCACCGGCGTATCCGGCTTGCGATGCTCCAGCAGCAGCTCACGCATGGCGCCGACCTGCCAGGTGCGCTGCGACGAGGCGGGGTTGTAGACGGCGATCGCCATATCGGCGGCGGCCACCGCGGAAAGTCGTTGCGCGACAACCTCCCACGGTTTGAGCCGGTCGGAGAGCGAGATCATCGCGTAGTCGTGGCCGAGCGGTGCGCCGACCCGGCTGGCGACCGCGTTCGCCGCGGTGAGGCCGGGCAGCACACGCACCGGCACGCCGGCCCACTGGGGATCGCCCGCCTCCTCCAGCACGGCCGCCGCCATCGCGAACACCCCCGGATCACCCGACGACACCACCACGACCCGCGCGCCGCGCCGCGCCAGATCCAGTGCCATCGCGGCGCGTTCCGATTCGACCCGGTTGTCGCTGGCGTGCCGTCGCTGTCCCGGGCGGACGGGCACCCGGTTCAGGTAGGTGGTGTAGCCGACGAGATCCGTGGCGTCCGAGAGTGCTTCGAGTACCTCGCTGGTCGTCCACGCCGCCGCCCCGGGGCCGAGGCCGACGACGGTGAGGTGTCCGCCGCCGATGGCACCCGCGGTGCCGATGGCGGGCTCGTCTGCGGCACTCGTTTTGGCGCTCGGCTCGTGCCGGACGACTGTGACATGGTCGCTATCGGCCGCACCCGTGGTGTCGAGGGCAGGTTCCGTCGTGGCACCGGCCAGGGGGTACTGCTCGCGGTCGCTGGATGCTGGGTGGGTGACCCGCGCCGCAAGGACCTTCTGGGCGGTGTCCTGCTCCTCGAGTTGTGCGGCAACAGGTTTGGGCTCTGGCCCGTCGGATGGCGTTGTCGGGGAGCTGTTCTCCATATGGCCCGGGTCGGCGGAGCGATTGCGGCTCGACCCGGAGACCTGTTGCACGGCAGTGGAATTCGCGGACAAGGTGGGGATTGTGGTCGGGCTGGGGCCGGGGACCACGGTGATGGCGAAGTACGGTACGTCCGCGTCGGCTACGTCGGCAGCCCGCAGTACCCGCTGCCGGGTGCTGCTCGCCCGTTCGACGTAGTACGCGTCGTCGAGCCGCCCCGAGTCGGAAAGTGCCTGGCGTACACCGGGATAGGTGCGGCCGAGTTTCATGATGGCGGCGGCCTCGGTATCGCGCAGCCGCCGGGTGAGTTCGTCCACCGGCATGGTGCCGGGCAGCACGGTCAGCACCTGCTCGCCCTCGACCAGCGGGGTGCCGAGCGCGGCCGACGCGGCGCTCACCGAGGTGATGCCCGGAATGATCTCGGTCTCGAAGCGATCGGCCAGCCGCCGGTGCATATGCATGTAGGAGCTGTAGAAGAGCGGGTCGCCCGCGGCGAGCAACGCCACCGACCGGCCCGCCGCCAGATGGGTGGACAGCCGTTGCGCGGCCTGCTCGTAGAACTCGTCGATGGCGCCCTGATAGCCGCCGGGGTGGTCGGTGGTCTCGGTCGTCACCGGGTAGACGAGATGCTCCTCGAGCTGGTCCGCGCGCATGTACGGTGCGGCGATGCCGCGCGAGATGCTGCGCCCGTGCCGCGCGCTGTGGAACGCGATCACGTCGGCGGCGGCGATCACCCGCGCCGCCTTCACCGTGACCAGTTCCGGATCGCCGGGACCGAGCCCGACACCCCACAGTTTGCCGGGTGTGCTCGTCGTATCGGTCATTCCTGTTCGCTCGCAATCGCATTCAACGCCGAAGCGGTGATGGCGCTGCCGCCGCGCCTGCCCCGGACGGTGAGGAACTCGACCTCGCCGAAGGCGGCCAGGGCGTGCTTGGATTCGGCGGCGCCGATGAAGCCGACCGGGATGCCGAGGACGGCGGCGGGCCGCTGCGCACCCGCGTCCAGCATGTCCAGTAGATGGAACAGCGCGGTCGGCGCGTTCCCGATGGCGACCACGGCGCCGTCGAGTCGATCCCGCCACAGCTCCAGGGCGGCCGCGGAACGCGTATTGCCCATGGCGGCAGCGAGTTCCGGCACCCGCGGGTCGGTCAGCGTGCAGATCACTTCGTTGTTCGCGGGCAGTCGCTTGCGCGTGACGCCCGAGGCGACCATGTTCGCGTCGCACAGAATCGGCGCACCGGCCCGCAGCGCCGCACGCGCCGCAGCCACCACGCCCGGCGAAAACGCCACGTCCGCGGCCAGATCCACCTGTCCGCAGCCGTGGATCATCCGCACCACCACCTGCGCCACGTCCGGCGGGAACCCGCTGAGGTCCGCCTCGTCGCGGATCATCGCGAACGAGCGCCGATAGATCTCGGCCCCGTCGGTGAGGTAGCTGGCACGCACTTCGGACATGCGCATCACCCTAGGACGTGCGCGCCCGCCCAGTTCGGCGCGGGTAGCCGGAGCTCAGGTGCGGGGACGTTCGAGGATGCGGGACATGACGATGGAACTGCGGGTCCGCCCGACCCGCGCGTTCTCCCGGATGCGTTCGACGGTGACCTCGATTTCGGCCATGTCCGTGGCCATCACGTGCACCAGCGCGTCGGCCTCGCCCGCGATCGTCCACACGCCGACCACCTGCGGAATCGGTTCCAGACTGCGGCGCAGTTCGGCCGGGGAGATGTTGTCGCGGTAGTAGACCTCGACGTAGGCCTCGGTTTTCCAGCCGAGCGCGGCGGGATTGACCAGCGCAGTGAAGCCGATGATCTGCTTGGTCGCCACCATCTTGTCGACGCGGCGCTTCACCGCGGGCGCGGTCAGCCCCACCGCGCTACCGATCTCCTGGAACGAGGCGCGGGCCTGTCTGAGCAGGTGCTCGAGGATCCGCCGGTCGATGTCGTCCACGTCACAACCCTTTCCTCGCCGCACAATAATTCGATGTTCCAGGGCAGATATGCGCAACGAATCGCTGTTTCTGGCGCAATAGTAGGCGAATTACTGTCGTGTAAGCCGCAAGATCGCGCCGACTTACCGGGAGACACGTTGACTTCTGTAGCCACCCTCCGCGCCGAGTCCACCGCACGTCAGCCGTTGCCGAAACGGTTCGTCATGTGCCGGCCGGACCACTTCGAGGTCACCTACTGCATCAATCCGTGGATGGATCCGGACGCGCCCGTCGACCGTGCGCTCGCCCTGGACCAATGGGAGCGGCTGCGCGCCACCTACCAGGAGCACGGGCACAAGGTCGACGTCGTGCCCGGCGTGCCCGGCCTGCCCGACATGGTCTTCGCCGCCAACGGTGGTCTGGTGATCGGCGACCGCGCGATGTCGGCCAAGTTCACCCACACCGAGCGGGCCGCCGAAGGGCCCGCCTATCACCGCTGGTTCGCCCAGCACGGTCTGGCCGGACTGGTCGACGCCCAAGAGGTCAACGAAGGCGAGGGTGATTTCCTCCTGGTCGGCGAGCGGTTGCTCGCCGGGATGGGCTTCCGTAGCTCGCCGGCGGCGCATCAGGAAGTGGCACAGCACTTTTCCCGCGAGGTGGTCTCGCTCGAACTGGTCGACCCGCGCTTCTACCACCTCGACACCGTGCTGCTGCCGCTCGACGCCACCACCATCGCCTACTTCCCGCCCGCCTTCAGCGCCGCGAGCCAGGCGGTGCTCGCCGAGCTCTTCCCCGACGCCATCGTCGCCATCGACGCCGACGCCGAAGTGCTCGGATTGAACGGCGTCTCCGACGGTTTCAACGTCTTCCTGAGCGACAAGGCCGTCACCCTCGGCGAATCCCTGCGCGAGCGTGGCTTCAACCCGATCGGCATCGACATGTCCGAACTGCTCAAAGCCGGCGGCAGCGTCAAATGCTGCACCCTCGAAATCCACTGACACCACCGGAATAGCACGGCCCGAGGGCTGCGGCCGCCACCGCAGCCCTCGGGCCGTTGCCGTGCCGGGTGCGTGGCGGCGGGCAGTGGAAGTGGCGACGCGCCTGTCTGGGTTGTCGTGGCTTGCGTGGGCCGACTGCGCCGGTGGCGACTGGCGGGGCCGCGGGGCGCGAGTGTGGCTGGAGTCTGCGATGTGTCCGTCACTGGACACGAGTGCTGAACTCGGGGAGGCGCAGCGTCGTTCACAGCGCCTCCCATTGCCACGGCCTCGGCACCTCCCCACGTAGGCACGCTATCCGGTGCTTCGCTTGACGAGCCGCGTTGCCGTTGCCTGCCGACTGGGCTACCGCGAACGCGACCCATCGCAGTTCTTGGATATCGGCGAGGACCCGGAATCCTGGCCACTTCGTGACGTCATCGCCACCGTAAGCCACGACGAACGACCGATAGTCGTCTGGGGGCACCCGGCTGAAATCGGTGTAGTCGACACCTAGTTGGGTGAGATCCCACTGGCGTCGGCCGATCGACACCTTGTCGAGGTCCAGCACTGTCGGGATGCCGGAGGGCGGCACCACAAGGTTGCCTTGCCACGCGTCGCCATGGATAACGCAGGGGGAGAGGGCATTTGGTAGTACCTCGTAGTCGGTGCGTAGTCGTGCGCAGTGCTGGAGCAGCCATGTTCGGTCGTCCTGGACAAGCATTTCTGCGTTGTTGATGCGCTCCTCGAGCCCGGTGAAGGGGTCGTAGTTAGGAAGTTCGAATTCAGTTGGGGGTGGTAGTGCGTGAAGTGCGCGCAGCATTGCGCCCAGCTCGCCTGGCGTGGAGGGGCGATGGTCAGGGATCAAACGCCACCAGGTGACGGGACGATCGGCAACGACGATTGGGTGCGGCAGCGAGGGGACGGACTCGACTGTCGGTATACCGGAATTGTTTAGCCACTGGGAGATTCGGAGTTCGCGCACGGCGTCATCGATGCTGCCCGGTTGGCCTATCCTGGCGACGATGTCGTCGGCTAACCGGTAAATGGCGTGTGAGCCGTCACGAATCACTTCGGCCCCACACAACTCGACACCACTGACTTCCGCGGCCTTGGCCAGCACCTCATCGGCCGGAGTGCACGAGTGGGGTGAACTCATTGGACCGACCCGGTGGGAGCGGCGCTGGCGATCGCGTGCCGCAGTTCCGCGACTTCGGTCATACGGCGCTGAGGCGCGGCGGCGGCCGCCAGGGTGCGGAGTTCGTTCTGAATGCGCTGAGATCGAAAGGCAGTGGCTTGCCGGGTAGCTTGCAGGCCGATTGCGGCTGCTTCTCTCGGGTCGTCGAGCTGCATCGTCAAGATGGCCAACCGAGTAAGCGAGAAGGTCCGCGAGCGCGGGTATTGTGTTCCTTGCAAGGCTACGGCTTCACGAATCCTTGGTGCTGCCAAGTCGATACGTTGCCGCGCCTTGGCGACAGGTATCAACGCTTTGCCCGTGCTGCCGAGATGTTCGGCGATGTCGTAGTAGCACAGCCAGGGTGCGTCGGTTGCGGGCATGCGGTCGGCGAAATGGTCGTCAGACCTGCCGATTTCGGTGAGGGCCTCTTGAATCCGTCCTGTTGTGGCGAGGAATTGAGCGCGTAATGCGCTGAGCATCGCGCGGGCAGTCGCAGACAATCGGTCGGATCTGACCTGAGCTAGCTCGATCAACGACAGCGCACCATCGCTGTTACCGACGTAGGCCGTTTTCCTGGCCATATCCGCGAGTGTGCTGGCGCGCAGCTCCCAGGACCCGGCGTTGTCGGCGCACCACAGCGCCAGCCGGAATCGGCGTTCGGCCGCCGAGTAGTCGCCGATGTCGAAGGCGGCATATCCGGCGACGCTGCTGAGGTTCCCGATTGCCTCGAGAAGCGCACGCCGGGTGGTCGGTGCGGAGTGGCCATCGAGCAGTCGAACGAAGTGAGTGAGTTGAGGGCCTGCGATCAGGCTGGCCGAGCCGCCGCCGTGCAGGTTCTCGGCCGAGGCGGCCTCCTTCGTGGCAGTCCGCACCTGGTCGACATCGGTCCAGCCGACGCGGCTGACCGGCTTTCTGTCCGTTGCGCTCAGCCCGAGATAGGCGGTCGGGACGATGCCTGGATCGAACGGGCTGAACAGATTCACCGACAGCGTACTGTCTGGGCATTGAGCGTCTTGTCGTCGCTGACGGGTCGGAATGAAGCCGAGTTCGCTATCGGTTGCGCGCAGGACTGCGCGGAACGCTTCGCGGTACCGCTCGTTCGGCCACCGCACAGCGCCGCGCTCGTAGCGGGCAACAGTGCGGGCGTCGAGGTCGCAGCGCTGCTTGTGTGTGTACCACAGGTAGGTGTTGACGGCTTCGGCAAGCTCGGCGCGGCCCATCGCGCGCCCTGGCTCAATCCATGATGGTGTTGCCTCGCGCCGCTGCTGGAGATGCACGTTTGGTGGCATTTGCCCCCTTGCCGGTTACCGGTCGGCTCAGTGTATCCAGCCGCGCTGAACGGACACGGTCGGACCGCCCTCTGCCCCGTAACTTGCCCTCTTCTTTCGTCTCGTCGGCGTCAATTCTGGAAATCGACCATTACGGGCACCGCCTCACCATCTGGGGGATTCAATGAGATCGTGCGAATCGATCCGAGGCACAACGGGCACTGGGCCAGTGCTCGGCGTCACGAGATCTGAAATCGAACCGTCCTGGCGCACAACCGGGCTCGCCGCGGAGTGCGGAGAAGTGCTACGAGCCGGCGTCATCGGCCTCGGGCACCAGGCGGTGGAGGACCATCTGCCGGGGGTGCTCGCATCGAACTCTGCTGAGCTTGCTGCGGTCTGTGATGAGAATGCGGCGGTCGTGGCCAAACAGGCACAGCAGTATCAGGTGTCTGGCTACACCGACTTCCGGGAGATGCTCGCCGCCGAGCAACTCGACTTCGTCATCGTCTGCGTGCCGCACGATGTCGGGCGAAAGGTGATCGAAGCGGCGGCGGAACATCGAGTGCACGTGCTGAAAGAGAAGCCATTCGCCACCAGCTTGGTCGAGGCCCTCGAGCTGACCAGACTATGTCAACAGGCCGGCATCCAGCTGATGGTCACTCTCCAGCGTCGCTTCAACCCGATCTACAAGAGCTTCACCCAACTCGCCGATCAGATCGGAACACAGTTCCTGGTGGACGCCCGCTACACAGTCCATGTGGAAGACCCATCCGACGGATGGCGTGGCGTCACGGCCAAGGCCGGAGGCGGCTGTGTCATCGACATGGGCTACCACCTGATCGACCTGATTCTGTGGTACTTCGGCCTGCCGGACAGCATCACGGCCGATCTATCCGTCCGCGCCCGGCCCGACCGCCACTATGACGCTGAAGACACTGCACTCGTGCATTTCTCGTACGAGAGCGGTCTGTACGGCTCGCTGCTGCTGTCGCGCTTCGTCGGTCCAAAAGCCGAGGAGATCCGGTTGGTTGGCTCGCAGGGCATCGTGCATTTGGAGCGTGGCTGCATCCGGCGGCTGACCAACGGCGGTGAAGTAATCGAATCACTGCGACGCGAGCAAGCCTGGCCTACCGCTGCGGCCTGCCAAATCGACTACTTCCATCACGTAATCGAAGGCACTCGACCGAATCTCAGTGGGCCGGAAGACAACCTGGCGCACATGGCCTTCGTTGCCGCCTGCTACGAGGCTGCTCGTACCCGTACCTCCGTCAACCCTCAGGAGTTGTTGTGACCTCTCAACTGGCTCTTCTCGGCGGCAATCCAGTCATCGACACTGCAGTACAGCATTTTTCGTGGCCACCGGTTACTGATGCCACCGTACGCGCGGTGCTCGATCAATTGCATGATGGCATCTCCATCTACAACCGTTCCGGCGTGGTCGCCGAGTTGGAGGATGCCTTACAGAACTACTTCGGCGTTCGGCATGCAATTCTCGCCAGCTCGGGTACCGCAGCGCTGTACTCGATGTATGCCGCGTGCGGGATCGGGCTAGATGATGAAGTCATCGTGCCTGCGTATACCTTCTTCGCCACTGCAACCCCGCTGCTGCATCTCGGTGCGACGCCGGTGTTGGCCGACTGCGATGCCAGCGGCAATCTCGATCCGCACGAGGTGCCGCGGCGGATCACCGACCGCACCAAAGCCATTACGGTGAACCACATGTGGGGAATGCCTGCCCAAATCGAGGCCCTGAAAGGGCTCGCCGAAATGTATGGGCTGCACCTGCTCGAAGACGCCGCTCATGCGCATGGGGCAAGTGTCGGCGGCAAGAAGGTCGGCACCTTCGGGCACGCAGCGGCGTTCAGCATGAATGGACCGAAGCCGCTGTCCGCTGGTGAAGGTGGATTCGTGCTGACCGATGATGACGACGTCTACCATCGAGTGCTGCTGCACGGGCAATACAACAAGCGCTGCCGCAGCGAGATCCCCTCCGACAGGGAGCTTCACCGCTTCGCAGTCACCGGCATGGGCCTCAAACATCGCATCCATCCGCTGGCCGCTGCAATTGCACTGGAACAACTTTCGCATCTCGACGACTATCTCGATGGCCGTCAGCGGATAGCTGACTACATCGCCGAAGGGCTCGATGAATTGCCCGGCTTGACGATGCCGCGGGACGAACCAGATGTTCGATCGTCCTGGTACGGACTCGCTTTGCAGTACGACGCCGACTCCTTCGACGAGGTGCCCGTGGAACGCTTCCATTCGGCGCTGCTGGCCGAAGGCTGCGCCGAGATCGATCGTCCTGGCTCGACCTGTCCACTGAATCTGCTGCCGCTGTTCCAGGAGCCGGGGCCGCTGTTTCCGGCACTTAGCGGCAAACTGGCCTACGCGCCCGGCGACTATCCGCGCGCTGAGCAGATCCACAACACCACGCTGAAACTGCCGGTCTGGCATAGCGAAGAAGACTTGCCGCTGGTCGACAGCTACATCGAAGCCATCCGCAAAGTCACCGAACACCACACCGAGTTGAAGGGATGAAGTTTGATGATCGAGTCCACACTGCTGGAGACGCTGACCAGCGAAGCCGAGCGCGACAAGGTGCAACAACTTGTCGTCGGCGCGGTCGTCGCACACGACGGCAAGATCCTGCTGCTGCAACGACCAGCCAACGACTTCATGGGCGGAATTTGGGAATTGCCCAGCGGCAAGGTCGATCCAGGTGAAGCCCTCGACGACGCCCTGATCAGGGAGGTCAAAGAGGAAACCGGCCTCGACATCACCAATATCCGAAAGTACCTGGGCACGTTCGACTATCAGTCCGGAAGCGGCAAGAAAAGCCGGCAATTCAACTTCACCGTCGACGTGATCGATCCCGAACCGGTCGAGTTGACCGAACACGACGCCTACACCTGGACGAGCCTGGCCGACGAGCCTCCAGTCACCGATGCAGTGAAAGAAGTGCTGCACAGGCATCGGACTGTTTGACGCACCGCAGGAGTAGCTGCCGGTGGCCCGCTTCGCTGTCAGCATCAACGCGGTCGAAATCTTCGTATATAACCAGGTTGTCGGGGTGGCGCGCGGCGATAGGCCGGAGGCTGGATAGGGTGCTGAGCACCGTGCTCTCGGCAAGTGCCAGCTCCTGTATCGGCTCGGCGAAGGAGGACTGAACGGTGGCAACGATGCTCTACGCGTCGCGACCGAAAATGCCGGGGCGCTTCGAGAGCGGTGGTTCAGTCGATGCGGTAGCCGGATTCCGTGGCGATGATGTCGGTGACTTCGCCGCGGGGACGGCCGCAGCGGCGTTCGCAGCCGGACCAGTGTTGGCGGCCTGCGACGGTCACGTCGGCGGCGTTCAGCGAGAGGGGTTGGTGCGCGGGAGAATCGGTTGCGGTGCCGGGCGCGGGAGCATCGGCGTGGGCAGGCGGATCGGCGTGCGCGGGCACCGCGGCGGCAGACGCGTCGGCGGCGGGCGGATCGGCGGCGGGCGAATCGGCCTGGACCGCTGGGTCGCTCGCAGGCGCTAGTACTCGGCCGGACTCGATCGCGTCGGTGACGTCGGCGCGGACGTCGGTCAGTGCTTTGGCGCAACCGGGGCGGCCGGCGCAGGCGCTGACCTGTAGCCAGGGGGAGTTGGCGTCGAAGATGAGGCCCATGGGGGCGAGTACTCGGACGACCTGTTCGGCCGCCCATTCGTCGAGGTCGGCGATGACGAGGCTGCGCCACGGGGTGAGGAAGACGGGACGTTCTATCGCGGCGATGAATTCGGCGGTGCGGGCGGGCAGCGAACCCAGCCGCACTCCGGCGCCGAGGCTGACCGATCCGTTGTCCTGATCCAGCCAGCCGATCGGAATATCTTGGGCGGCACCGAATTCCAGGCGCTCGGCGCTGCGGTCGAGGCCGAGGTGCTCGGCCACCCGCTCGGCGCCGTCGGCGATGTCGTGCAGCCGCCACTGCCCGGCCTCGTCGCCGCGCAGGTCCAGGAAGGCGTGTGCCGCGGCGAGTACGACGTCCACCGCGTCGGCCGCGGAGATCCGGATGCCGGCGTCCGCGCCGGCCAGCACCAGCGCGAATTCGTCTGTGCCCGTGGCATGTACGCCGATGTCGCCGCTCAACGCGCTGACGTCGCCGCGCCCGTCGTCGAGCGTGAACAGCACTCGCCCGGGCAGATCGGCGAGCCGGGGTGCCGCGAGCAGCCCCGCGTCGAGCACCGGCACGAACCGGTGCACGTCGGAGGTTCCGCCGATGCGACCCGACAGCGGGGAGGCGACGATATTGCGCACCCTCTCGTGCGTCCGGCTCGGCAACAGCCCGGCCGCGTCGAGCCGTTCGGTCAGCGCCGCCGCGTCCCGGACCTGCCGCAACTGCAGATTCCCGCGCGAGGTGAGTTCGAGATTCCCGTCCGCGAGGTCGCGTGCCGCTTCCGCCAGCACTTGCAATTGCGCCGGTTCGATCCGCCCGCCGGGCACCCGGATGCGGGCCAGCGGCCCGTCCGCCGCCTCGTGCAGCCGCAGCACCCCAGGGCAGGAATCCGGAACCCGTCGCGTCATAGTCTCCCCAGCCTACGAAACCGCCCGGCACAGCGCGGCGGCACCGGCCGGCGCGTACGCCGCCCGGTGCCGCCGTGGCACTATTTCAACGCCACCCGGACCCCGCCGGAGAACATCGAATCGTGGAACTCGATCGCCGCCGGAGCGGTGCCTTTCGGCACATCGAACACGATCGTGACCGCCACCTTGTTGCCGGGATTGATCTCACCGATGAGCTGTGGATTCACCGCCAGTTCCGCAGCGGTGTCGTTGGTGAACGAGCGTCCCTGGTCGTCGATCAGTTTCTGGTTGTCGGCGAAGTAGGTCTGTGGTTCGCTGCCGATATTGCTGACGTCGACACGCACCAGGATGAATTCACCCTGCGCGTCCTCTTTCAGGAATTCGTTGTCACCGACGGTGGTGACCGGCGGATCGACCCCCGTGACCAAGAACGCGAACTTGCCGTCCCGAACTTCGGTGCCTGCCGGTTCGGTGGTGGTGCGCTTGTCGTCGACCTTCGATACTTCGTTGGAAACCAGTGCGATACAGCCCACGAAAAGCGCTGCGATCAGCACGAATACACCGAGCAATACCCACGGCCAGATGCGTCGCCGCCGCGGCGGCGCATAGCCCGGCTGTCCGTACGGCGGCGGTGTAGCCGGCCCTTGCCACGGCTGGGGTGTTTGTGGAGCAGTCAAAGCGGGTCCTTCCGAAATTGCCGCAGAGATGTCCCCCTGCGACAGCTGAATCTGGCTACGGTCGACGCGTAGCTGATTCATAGCGGTTGCACATTGCTGTGTTACAGCTCACAAATCCTCCGATTCGAAATCGGGTGCTGGCGGGCGCGGCTTCGGATTGGTTCGATCGGCGCAGTGGGCGGGGCGGTGGTTAGGTGGGGGTATGTCTGAGAGTGCGACGGTGGCCGATCGGGCCGCGATCATCGATGTGGTGACGCGGATGTTCGTTTTCACGGATCAGGGGAAATGGTCGGAGCTGGTGGACCGGGTGTTCACGGCGAAGGTGGATTTCGACGGGGGATTCGGCGGCGGGGTCGCGGAGCGGGCGGCGGTCGAGATCGTCGAAGACTGGCGGGTGGGTCTCGGCGAATTGGACGCGGTGCACCATCAGTCGGGAAATCATCTGGTCGATGTGCGCGGCGACGTCGCGGACGTGCACGCGGACGCGATCGCGGTGCACGTGAAAGAGTCGGCGACACAAGGCAAGACACGCACCTTTGTCGGCAGCTACGACATCGGGACGGTGCGCACACCGGACGGCTGGCGGGTCAGCCGCTTTCATTACCGCCTCAAGGTGATCGACGGCAACGCCGACCTCGCTTAGGCCCTGCCTCGAAGTCCCATCCGGTGCCGCCACGGTCCAGCTCGGCGCCTGGCCGCGTCGCCGAGACAACCCGGTATCGGCTCCTCCTCCGCCTTGCGAGGCGACGAGCTGACCGCGGAGGCATCCGGCCGGACTGCGCGACGAGGCCAGTGACGGGAAACGCGCAGACCCCGCACGTTTCGCAGCCCCGCCGATCCCGGCGAACACGGCCAACCTCGGTGCGTTGCGCCGCGACGCGCGGGGTAGCATCCCAAGGCTCGGCGGGTGACGAGGAAACCGGTGCAAATCCGGTGCGGTCGCGCCACTGTGAAAGCCAGACCCTCTGGGCTTGCCCACTCCGCCGGCTCCGCTGGCTGCCGACCCTCGGCAGCGAGCAGCGAACACCCGATGGGCGCGTCACCCGAGGAAGGCTGCCACCTGTGATCCTGCTGCTGTCCACGTCCGATACCGATTTGCTCAGTGCTCGTGCCAGCGGCGCCGACTACCGGTGGGGTAACCCCGCCCGGCTGCTGGTGGACGATCTGCCCGCGCTGCTCGACGGCGCCGATCTGGTGATCGTGCGCATCCTCGGCGGCAAGCGCGCCTGGGAGGACGGGCTCGCGGCGCTGCGCGACAGCGGGGTGCCGATGGTCGCGCTCGGCGGCGAGATCGCGCCGGACGCGGAACTGATGGAATGTTCGACGGTGCCCGGCGGTGTCGCCGCGGACGCGCACAACTATCTCGCGGCGGGCGGCGCGGCGAATCTGCGCCAGCTGCACAACTTCCTGTCCGATACGGTGCTGCTGACCGGCCACGGCTTCGAGCCGCCGGTGCAGTTGCCGAGTTGGGGTGTGCTGGAACGGACTCCGGGGGTGGCGGTTCCGGCGGACGCTCCGACGGTCGCGGTGATCTATTACCGCGCACAGCATCTGGCCGGTAACACCGGCTACATCGACGCCCTCTGCCAGGCGATCGAGAACACCGGCGCCCGCCCGCTCCCGCTGTACTGCGCGTCGCTGCGCACCGCTGAACCGGAACTGCTCGCGACCCTGCGGCAGGCCGACGCGCTGGTGGTGACGGTGCTGGCGGCGGGCGGTACCAAGCCCGCCACCGCCTCGGCCGGCGGCGAGGACGAAGCGTGGGACGTGGGTGCGCTCGCCGACCTGGATGTGCCCATCCTGCAAGGCTTGTGCCTCACCAGCGGACGCGAGCAGTGGGCGGCCAATGACGACGGGCTGTCCCCGCTGGATGTGGCCACCCAGGTCGCGGTGCCCGAGTTCGACGGACGGATCATCACGGTTCCGTTCTCGTTCAAGGAGTTCGACGCCGACGGCCTGTCGACCTACGTCCCCGATGCCGAGCGCGCGGCGCGCGTCGCCGGTATCGCGGTGCGTTACGCGCGGTTGCGCCACATCCCGGCCGCCCGTAAGCGCATCGCCCTGATGCTGTCCGCGTACCCGACCAAACATGCCCGCATCGGCAACGCGGTCGGCCTGGACACGCCGGCCAGCGCCATCCGTCTGCTCACCGAAATGCGTGAGACCGGTTACGATCTCGGCGCGCCCGGCGAGATCCCCGGTCTCGACGAACAGGACGGCGACGCCCTGATCCACGCGTTGATCGCGGCGGGCGGCCAGGACCCGGACTGGCTGACCGCAGAACAGCTCGAGGGCAACCCGATCCGGATCGGCGCCGCCACCTACGCGGCCTGGTTCGACACCCTGCCGGACGACTTGCGCGCGGCCGTGATCGAGGCGTGGGGCCCGCCGCCCGGCGAGCTGTACGTGGACCGCTCGGCCGACCCGAACGGTGAGATCGTCATCGCCGCATTGCGCTTCGGCAACGTGGCGCTGATGGTGCAGCCGCCGCGCGGTTTCGGCGAGAACCCCGTCGCCATCTATCACGATCCCGACCTGCCGCCGAGCCACCACTATCTCGCCGCCTACCAATGGCTGCGCGCGGCGGAGGGTTTCGGCGCCGACGCGATGGTGCATCTCGGCAAGCACGGCAACCTGGAGTGGCTGCCGGGTAAGACGCTCGGCATGTCCGCGTCCTGCGGCACCGACGCCGCGCTCGGCGATCTGCCGCTGATCTACCCGTTCCTGGTGAACGATCCCGGCGAGGGCACCCAGGCCAAGCGCCGGGCGCACGCGACGTTGGTCGACCACCTGATCCCGCCGATGGCACGGGCCGAAAGCTACGGCGATATCTCGCGTTTGGAGCAACTGCTCGACGAGCACGCCAACATCTCCACCCTCGACCCGGCCAAGCTGCCCGCCATCCGGCAGCAGATCTGGACGTTGATGCGCGCGGCGAAGATGGACCACGATCTGGGCCTGGCCGAACGCCCGGACGAGGACGTCTTCGACGACATGCTGCTGCACGTCGACGGTTGGCTGTGCGAGATCAAGGACGTGCAGATCCGCGACGGCCTGCACATCCTCGGCCAGGCGCCGGCGGGGGAGAGCGAGCTGGACCTGGTGCTGGCCATGCTGCGCGCCCGCCAGCTGTGGGGTGGTGAACGCAACGTGCCCGGCCTGCGGGAGGCGTTGGGGCTGGACGAGTCCGGCACCGAGGCCCGTGGCCGGGTCGATGTGGTGGAGGAGCAGGCGCGCGGTCTGGTCGCCGCGTTGCAGGCCGCCGACTGGTCCGTGGCCGCGGTCGACCGGATCGTCGACGAGTTCGCGGCGGCGGGCGCGACCGCAGACCGCGAGCTGACGGCGGTGCGCGCGGTATTGCGTTTCGCCGCAGCCGAAGTCGTGCCGCGCCTGCGGCAGACCGGGGTCGAGGTGGAGCGCGTCCTGCACGCGTTGAACGGCGGGTTCATTCCCGCGGGTCCCAGCGGGTCGCCGCTGCGCGGCCTGATCAACGTGCTGCCCACGGGTCGCAATTTCTACTCGGTCGACCCGAAGGCCGTCCCCTCGCGGCTGGCCTGGGAAACCGGTCAGGCCATGGCGGATTCGCTGCTGGCCCGCTACCTGGCCGATCACGGCGAGTACCCGCGCTCGGTGGGCTTGTCGGTGTGGGGCACCTCGGCGATGCGCACCTCCGGCGACGATATCGCCGAAGTCCTTGCCCTGCTGGGTGTCCGGCCGGTCTGGGACGAGGCGAGCCGCCGGGTCACCACGCTCGAGGTGATCTCGCTGGACGAATTGGCCCGTCCGCGTGTCGATGTCACGGTGCGCATCAGCGGCTTCTTCCGCGACGCCTTCCCGCACGTGCTGGCGCTGCTGGACGACGCGGTCCGGCTCGTCGCCGAGCTCGACGAGCCCGCCGAGTCCAATTACGTGCGCGCCCATGCCGCCGCGGATCTGGCCGAGCACGGTGACGCCCGCCGCGCCACCACCCGCATCTTCGGTTCCAAGCCGGGCACCTACGGCGCGGGCCTGCTGCAGCTGATCGATGCCAAGAGCTGGCGCACCGACGACGATCTCGCGCAGGTCTACACCACCTGGGGCGGCTACGCCTACGGCCGCGATCTCGACGGCGCGCCCGCGGCCGACGACATGCGCACCGCGTATCGCCGAATCGCGGTGGCCGCCAAGAACACCGACACCCGCGAGCACGATATCGCCGACTCCGACGACTATTTCCAGTTCCACGGCGGCATGGTCGCCACGGTCCGTGCGCTGACCGGGAAGAACCCCGAGGCCTATATCGGCGACAGCACCCGCCCCGACGCGGTGCGCACCCGGACGCTGTCCGAGGAGACCTCACGGGTGTTCCGTGCCCGGGTGGTCAATCCGCGCTGGTTGGAGGCGATGCGCAGGCACGGCTACAAGGGCGCGTTCGAGATGGCCGCCACCGTCGACTACCTGTTCGGCTACGACGCCACCACCAATGTGGTCGCCGACTGGATGTACGAGAAGCTCGCGGAGAGTTACGTTTTCGACGACGTGAACCGCAAGTTCATGGAGCAGTCCAACCCGTGGGCCCTGCACGGCATTGCCGAACGGCTGCTGGAGGCGGCCGAGCGGGACTTGTGGGAGCGGCCGGAGCAGGCGACACTGGATCGGTTGCGGCAGGTCTATTTGGAGACCGAGGGCGAATTGGAGTAGTCCGGAAAAGCAACCCCCCAATTATCGGGGGAATTTCGAAATCACTGATCTTCCAGGGCAATTCGATCTACCGAACGCTCTCGACAACATCATTGCCGAGAGCGCATGATCGATGGTGTTTCCACGGCCGTTTGCCGAGGAAACGCCAATCGAATCGGCTAGATGATTGGAAAGCCTTATGAATATCAGGAAATTCGTCGCGACCGCCGCCCTCACCATCGCCGCGACCGGTGTCGCCGCCGCCACCGCGCACGGTGAGGTACAGGTGGCCGACGCGATCAGCGGCGTCGATCAGGGGGTGGCCTACACCGCCTCCGTCGCACCGGATCACTCGAGCGCGACCGTCACGCTCGCCTCCGGCAAGTTCGTGCTCACGCCCGATCAGGGCATCTCCGTCGTGGCGCCGGACGGTTCGCTGGTCGCCACCGTGCCGACCACGATGCAGTCGGTGTCGGGGCAGCAGGTTCGGGTGGCGCCGCAGGTCGACGCCGCCGCAACCACTTTGACGCTGCAGCCGGTCGGGGCCGCGGTCCCGGAACTGGGCGCGCCGCAATTCATCGGTGACGCCGGCACCACCGTCGCGGGCGTATTGATAGGATGCGCGATCGGCTTCCTGATCGGGCTGATCTTCGCGATTATCGGGGCCATCCCCGGCTGCATCATCGGTGGCATCATCGGCGGTATCGCGGGCGCCAACCAGCCCTAGTAGGTAATCGCCGGACTAGCGAAACCCGGTCGCGATCGGTCCAATGTGCCGATCCGGTCGGGTTTCGCTATTTCATCGAATTGTGCTGCGTCGACGTTTCACTCGGCACCGGCCGCGCGCCGGAATCGCTCGGCGGTCGCCAGCAACTGCTCGACGAGTTCCGGACCGTCGAGCACCTCGAAATCGACGTCGGCCAATCCGAGATAATGCGCGAGCATCCGCGGGTTGTCCGAACCCGCTTGCACCACACAGTGATCCGGCCCGTCCGCGGTGACCGACACCGCGGGCGGCAGCTTCGCCCGGATCTCCGGCGCGGGCGCGGCCATGCGCACCGTCGCACGATAGCGCCAGGTCGCGGCCCCGACGCCGCGCTGCACCCGGTCAGCGATCTCGGCTTCGGACATCTCGCGCGGCGCGAACCGCGGACCGTTGGGCGTCTTGGGCACGATCCGGTCCACCCGGAAGGTGCGCCAGTCGGCGCGTCCCGGATCCCAGGCGACCAGATACCACCGCCCGCGGAAATGCACCATCCGGTGCGGCTCGACCGCGCGCCGCGACGGCGTCCCGGCGTGCGTCTCGTAGTCGAACCGCAACTGCTCGCTCGCCCGGATCGCGCCCGCCACGGCGGTGAGCACCGCGGCGTCGACGGTGGTGCGCTGGAATTCCGGTGCGTGCACGGTAGCCGAGGTGAGCGTGGCGACCCGGTGCCGCAGCCGTGCGGGCAGCACCTGTTGCAACTTCACCAGCGCGCGGACGGAGGTTTCCTCGATCCCGGTGACCGCGCCGTTCGCCGCGGTGGCCAGCCCGACCGCGACCGCGACGGCCTCGTCGTCGTCGAGCAGCAGCGGCGGCAGCGCGGAGCCCGCGCCGAGCCGGTAGCCACCCGCGACACCGGGCGTCGCGTGCACCGGATAGCCCAGGGTCCGCAGTCGCTCGATATCGGTGCGGATGGTACGGGTGGACACCTCGAGTCGTGCGGCGAGCGCGGGACCGGTCCAGTCCCGATGCAGCTGTAGCAGCGACAACAGCCGGAGCAATCGTGCGGAGGTCTCCAACATCGGTCGATCATCGCAGCAATCGCGGAAAACTTCCTTCCGCGATCAACTGCCGACCACCGCGTTCATGATCGTGCCCGCGCTCGTGGCGACCACCCCGCCGATCATCGCGTCCGCGATCATCTTCGGCGACTCCAACGCGCCGCCCTGCCACTTCTCCCAGGCGAATCGTCCACCGGCGAAGGTGATTCCGCAGACCCCGGACAGCAGCACCAGCCAGGTGAGGTAGCGGACCATCTGCAGGATCTTGTCCGAAACCGGCGGCGCTTCCGGTGTCGGGTTACCGATTTGGGCGAGGAGGGCGTCGTGCACAGCGATGATGACCATGAATACGCTCGCTTAGGGTCGATGTGACACCGGATGCGATGTCACGGGCGCGTTGTCTGGGAGATAGCCATGCTTGTCCCGGACAGTATGTGCGGCCCTGACGATTTCGTGGAGCGTACGGCGGAACCTGTCGGGAATGTCCGATCAGGGCGTTATGGTGCGCGCGACCCGGAAGCCGACATCGTCGAGGCGCAAACTCGGGTGACTGCGCCGGCGCACCCCCGCCCGGCAGCTCCAGTGTTCGTCGAACCAGCCGCCGCCGCGCAGCACCCGGTAGGAGCCGTAGACCTCGGCGTCGTAGATGTCCCAGCACCAGTCCCAGGTGTTGCCCAGCATGTCGAACAGGCCGAACGCGTTGGGCCGCTTACCGCCGACCTCGTGCATCCGGTCGCCGGAATTGCCTCGGTACCAGGCGATGTCGTCGAGCGGGCCGTAGCGCGGGCCGGTGCTGCCCGCGCGGCACGCGTACTCCCATTCGGCCTCGCTCGGCAGCCGGTAGCCGTCGGCGGTGGTGTCCCACTCGATGTCCTCGTCGGCTATGCGATACACGGGACGCAAGCCCTCCTGTTCGGACAGGGCATTGCAGCAGCGCACCGCGTCCCACCAGGAGACGCCGTCGACGGGCCTGCGCTCGCCCGGCGCACTGCTCGGCCGTTCCCCGGTGACCTGGGCATAGCGTTCCTGAGTGATCGGGACCGCGCCGATCCGGAAGGTCGCGATATCGACGGTCCACTGGCGTTGGGTGCGCCGATCCGCCAGCCGCACCGTGCCCGCGGGCACAGTGATCAGCGTGTGCGGGTCCACGCGCAGGTCAGGCACGCAGCTCGGGAATCGCCCCGTCGCGTTCCAGCTCGGGCTCGACCTGATGCGGGAACACGAATTTGCGCATGGCCCACCAGCGGAACACCGTGGCGAGCAGGGTGCCGATGATCGTCGCGCTGACGAAATCGGCGATGTTCTCGGTGACCACCGACACGTGCGGCGCGCGGAGCTGGAAGATGTAGCTCGACACCGCGAGCGGCAGCTGGTTGATCACCATGCCGATGCCCGCCACCACGAAGAACAGTGCCGCCTCGTGCCGCCGCTCGTGTCCGCCGCGTGCGGTGAACGCCCACTCGCGGTTCAGGACGTAGGACACGACCGTCGCGATCAGCACGGCGACCATGTTGGCGGTGACCGGCTTACCGTGCAGGACGGTCCATTTCAGTCCGAAGAACAGCACCGAGGTGGTGACGAAGGCGATCGCTCCGACGGTCAGAAACTTCAGCAGCTCCGCGTTGCGCACGAACGCCGACAGCATTCGGCTCGGCACGCGGGCAGCGACAATCTGGGCCAAGAACATCGGGCCAGGTTAGCCGAGTGCGGGCGGACCGCTGCCACCGCCGCCGGGTTCTCGATCGTTTCGCGAGTGCGTTTGCGGGAGAACGGATCTCGTGTTTCAAAGGGCACGATATGAAAACGATCATGCCGAGCCGTTATCTTTCCGTTATATTCACTCGGATAGCTCTCATCTATTTCCCCAGGTCAGAGCCGTGTGGGCCGACTGTACAGATGCACATGCGCCGCTGGTCACAGTTGCACTCGCGCTCGGTGCGCCGAACGCCCGGAAATGTGAGAGTGTTTTGTATCGAGGCCGGGGCCCAGAGAAAAGTGGCTCGGACACCGGTCGGTACAACCACGAGGGGCCTCAGCCGTCGGCTGCGGCCCTCGTTGTGGGCCCGGTGCGTTAAGCCGTTGGGCTGCGCCAGTATTCGGGATCGCGGCCGTAGTCGGGCGTGGTGTACGCGCGATCCCACGGCGCGTCCGGCGCGAGCAGTTCCCGCCACGGCGCCACCTCGACGTACAGCACCCGCATGGCGTCCAGGGAGGCGTAGTGCAGGGCGGGGCCGTCCGTGCTGACCGCGTCGTCGGGCACCGCGACGTCGAAATTGCGTTCCAGCGCGGCCCGCACGGTGGCCTCGACGCAGACATTGGTCTGCAAGCCCGCGACGACGAGGCGGTGCGCGCCGAGAGTGCGGAGCAGCGGCTCGAGTTCGGTGTAGGCGAAGAAACTGTGCCTGGTCTTGGTGAGCACCACGTCGCCGCGGCGCGGCGCGACGTCGTCCATGATGCGGGTCTTCCACTCGCGTTGCTCGGCAGACACTTTCGGGACCAGATGGCGGCGGTGCTGCAGATGTCTGCGCGGTCGCGGGCCGGTGCCGATCAAGCCGGACTGCCCGGCGATCATGCGGGAGTAGATGAGTGGGAAATGTTGCCGCCGCGCCTGTTCGGCCAACTCGGCACATTCGCGGACGACCGCGTCGAGGCGCCAGATCGGCGGCCAGCCCAGTGCGGCACGGACGCCGTCGTCGGCGATGTAGGTGTTCTGCAAGTCGATCATGAGCACTGCGGTCTCGACCATCGGCGTCCTCCCGTGCGCGTCGAGGAACCCTTGTCTCGAGGGTAGGACGGCAGGGCCGACGGCGTCGCGAAACGGCAGGCGCGGGTGCGGATTCCGGCCCGTCAGTCCGGTGTGACGGGTCCGTTGATCTCCACGATGGCGTCGTTCAGGTCGATGACCGCAGCGACGCGCTGCCCCCAGGGGCGGGTCGTCGGGACCAAAGCGCTGCGCGCGCCGGCCTCGACCGCCCGGCGATAGGCGTCGTCCACGTCGTCGGTTTCGAGCAGCACGCGAAAACCGTCGGCGTGCCGGGGTTCGGTGTAGTCCTCGATCTTGCGCCGGTGTTCGACACTGAGATAGGGCGCGGTGGGCCCCTCCGACCAGCCGCCGCGGCCGAGCACCACGAAGGTGCCGTCGCTGTCGGCGAACACCTGTCCGAGACCGAAGGCTGCCTCGTAGAACGCCACTGTCGCATCCACGTCGTCTACCAGCAACGCCATCCCGCCGAAGTGCATACCGACTCCTTGGATCCCCGCAGCCATTTGGAAAGGTAAATTACCGTATGGCGGCAATCGGCGCTGCCTCGATCTTTGTGAGATTGGCTACCGTGCGGCGAATGGGGCGGACGCCAGGTCGAGTGCCATCTCGACCTCGATCAGGGACTCGTCCCGGGGCATCGCTCGACGCCGCCCGGTCCGCTGGAAACCGTGCCGGAGATAGAGACGCTCGGCAGGTTCGTTGCCGTCCAGCACCCAGAGCAGGGTCCGCCGATGGCCCTGGCCGCGGGCCCACTCGAGCACCGTGCGCACCAGCGCGTCGCCGACGCCCAGACCGCGCGCCTGCGGGGCGACCCACATCGAGACCAGGGTGGACGTTTCCGGGTGCTCGCCGAGTTCACCGCCCGCGAGGCCGGCCGGTTCGTCGTCGACCGTCGTGATGAACAGCGTTCGTTCGGAAAGCTTGTGCCGCCAATCGGTTTCGGTGCGCTGGGTGGCCTGCGCGTGCGTCAGGTTCGCGGAGTAGGGGGCTTCGAGCAACCCGGCCAGCTGCACGTCCCGGAAGATCTGCCAGTCGTCGCCGGCGAGGCGTCGCGTGTTGATCATCGCTGCATGGTCGATCACCCGACGGGTGCCGCGCAACGCATTTGCCCCCGATGTCAGGTCCGGGCGGGCTCAATTACGTAACATGCTCTAACGTAATTGTGCGTAGGGTGCGGCGGTGAGGGAATGCGATGAAGGTCGATCTGAGGTTGGACGCAGGATTGACGCAGGTCGCGGACCGTGCGCGGGAACTCGTAGGCCTCGGGGCGGACGGTCTGTTCACCTTCGAAGGTCCCAACGACATCTTCGTGCCGCTGACGCTGGCCGCCGCGACTGTGCGGACCGACCTGATGTCCAATGTCGCGATCGCGCTGCCGCGCAGCCCCTTACATCTCGCGCACACCGCCTACGATCTGCAAACCCTGAGCGGCGGGCGATTCCGCCTCGGTCTCGGCTCGCAGGTGCGTCCGCATATCGAGAAGCGTTACGGCGCACAGTGGTCCGAACCCGTGGCGCGGATGCGCGAGATCGTGCTCGCGATCAAAGCGATCTTCGACGCCTGGGAAGGGCGGTCGCCGTTGCGCTTTCGGGGACGGTTCAGCACGCACACACTGATGCCGCCGATGTTCGATCCCGGACCGAACCCGTACGGCCCGCCCGAAGTCTGTCTCGGTGCGCTCGGCCCGCGGATGACACGGGCCGCGGCCGAGGTCGCCGACGGTCTGCTGGTGATGCCGTTCAACAGCGCCAGGCACTTTCGGGAACGGACACTGCCCGCCGTCGCCGACGGTCTGGCCCGCGCTGGACGGACGTCCGCGGATCTGCGGATCTACCCGCAGGTCATCGTCGGCGTCGGCCGCACCGACGAGGAGTTGGCCGCCGCGGCGACGGGGGTGCGGGAACTGCTGGCGTTCTACGGTTCCACGCCCGCCTATCGGCCCGTGCTGGAGGTCGAGGGGTGGGCGGATCTGCAACCCGAGCTGAATCTTCTGTCCAAGCAAGGTGCTCGGGCCACCATGGCGAGTCTGATCGATGACACGATGCTCACCACCCTCGCCGTGCACGGCACGCCTGAGGACTGCGCCGCGTCGATCCTGGACCGATTCGAGGCGGTCGCCGAGCGGGTGTGCTGCTACTTTCCCGGTTATCCCGTCTCGAATTCGCATGTCGCGGACCTGATTCGGGCCTTACAGGGCGGTGCCGCGTGAGCGAGGTCCTGCTCCGGGTCGAAGACGGCGTCGCGATACTCACGCTGCATCGACCCGAGCGCCGCAACGCGTTCACGAAGCAGATGGGAATCGCGTTGGGGGAGTACTACCGTGCCCTCGACGCCGATGACGCGGTGCGCGCCGTCGTGCTCACCGGCACACCACCGGCCTTCTGTGCCGGCGCGGACCTGTCCGGCGGCGCGGACACGTTCGCGGCCAGTGCTGACCCGAGTTTCAGTGCGTCACCGGTGGTGCCGCCCGCGTTCGATCTCGGCAAGCCGGTGATCGCGGCGATGAACGGCCACGCCATCGGCATCGGCTGCACCCTCGCGATGCAGGCCGATATCCGCATCGCCGCCACCGACGCGACCTACGCCGTGCCGCAGGTCCGTTTCGGTCTGGTACCGGATGCCCTGGCGCACTGGACGATTCCACAAATCGCCGGCGCCGCCGTCGCCGCCGAAATCCTGCTGACCGGCCGCAAACTCGACGGTCCCGAACTGGTACGCCTCGGCCTCGCGAGCCGTTCCCTGCCCGCCGCCGAAGTCCTGCCTGCCGCCCTCACCCTGGCACACGACATCGCCACCAACGTCTCCCCGACCTCCGCGGCCCTGTGCAAGAAACTGCTCTGGGACACCGCCCGGCACGGGTTCGGTCCAGAGCAGGTGGCAGAACTGGAAACCGAACTGCACCACCGGGTGATGGGCTCACCCGACGCTGTCGAAGGGGTGCGGGCGTATCTGGAGCGGCGGGAACCTCGTTGGGCGGTGCGGTTTTCGGCGGGGGAGTAGATGTGGGGGTCCTCGCTGTGGCGCGCGATACTCGTCGTGGGTGCGTGGGTGCGTGGGTGCGTGGGTGCGTGGGTGCGTGGGTGCGTGGGCTGGCGGCTGGTCGCGTGGGCTCGCAGCTCGCAGCTCGCAGCTCGCAGCTCGTGGCTCGGTGGTTCGTGGGACTTACTCGTGGGCTGGACAGCTCGCTGGCCCGTCGGCTTGGGGCTGATGGCTCGTTTGCTAGTTGGCTGTCGGCTCGTCAGCCGGGGTCTGTGAGCTCGGCGCCTCGTCAGGTTTCGCGTTGCGCGGCAATGACGTACAACGCTGCGGCGAGCGCGTCGGCGAATCCGTCCTGTTCATCACCGCCGCGCACGAGCGCGTGGAAAGTCGTCGTGCCGGAGAGGATTTCGAACAGGACATCCGGGTCTGCCCGCTCGGTCAGTTCGCCGCTGGTGAACGCGTGCTCGAGCAGTTCAGCGAAGGCCGCGCGCACCGGCGCGCCGATCGCGAGCAACCTGCGGCGCGCCTCCTCGGTCTGCGAATCCGCCAGCAATCCGGGCACCCCGGCGCGCGCCGCCGGACTCGCCGCTCGGGCGAGAAAGATCCGCACCCAGATCCCCAGGTCCGCACGCAAATCACCGGTGGGCACCGGCAGCGGATGCCCGCCGGGTCCGTGCACCGCTTCCTCCAGCAACGCCTCCCGGCTGGGCCAGCGTCGATAAATCGCCGGCGCACTCACCCCGGCCCGCCGCGCAATCGCCACCACCGTCGTCTGCTGATACCCCACCTCCGCCAGCAACCGCCGCGCCGCCCCCAACACAGCAAGATCCTTCTCAGCATCCCGAGGCCGCCCCGGCCGAGCCCGCGCATCCGAGGTCACCTCCGAATAATAGGCCCCCACCGCGCTTTACCGGCACATCGACGCGGCGGCCGATGCCAGCGGGCGGTCGCGTCGCGCCTACGGCGAAGCCCAGGTCAACGCCGCTCTATCCGCGGCGGCCGACCCGATGAGGAACCGCAGAAGGGGCAGCGCCCCCACCCACCAGTCCTGGTGCTCGCCCCACGGCCTCGGATTCAGGCAGCGCAGCAGATATCGGCGGTCCGACCGCGAACATCGACGAGACGAATGCGGCGATGGCCGCAGTCCTTCGGCCGGCGTGACGCCGCAGATGACCGGCATTGTCGCCGGGTTGCCCACCGAGAAGGCCTGAGCAGTCCTGACCGCGAGGGAGACACCGCATGGACCCAGGACGCCACCGCCGGAGGTGCCACCGGCTAGTGCGTGAGTTCTGAGCATCGCGCTCGACCGAGGAATCTGGAAGAAGGTTTGTATTGCGGAAGCAGGTCTTCCGCAATGGGGTGGAGGCTGGTGCCCATGACGAACACAGCGATTCATCCCTTCCGTATCGAGATCTCGCAGGGCGAGTTGGATGACCTGCACGCTCGGTTGAGCAGTGCGCGGGTGCCGGTGGTGGTGCCGGGGACCGAGGGGGATTGGGGGCGGGGGATCGCGCCGAGCTATCTCGCGGAGTTGGCGGCGTACTGGCGTGACGAATTCGATTGGCGGGCGCAGGAAGCGAAGCTGAATGCGTATGACCAGTTCACTACGGAGATCGACGGGCAGACGATTCATTTCATTCATGTGCGGTCGGCGGTGGCGGGGGCGGTGCCGCTGTTGATCACGCACGGGTATCCCGGGTCGGTGGTGGAGTTCGTTGATCTGATCGGACCGTTGACCGATCCGGCGGCGTACGGCGGTGACCCGGCGGACGCGTTCCACGTGGTGATTCCGTCGCTGCCGGGGTTCGGCTTCTCCACGCCGCTGGCCTCGACCGGGTGGGAGCTGGCCCGCACGACCGACGCGTTCGCCGAGCTGATGACCCGGCTCGGGTACGAGAAGTTCGTGGCGCAGGGCGGTGACATCGGCGCGGGCGTGACCTCGCGGCTGGCCGCCGTGTATCCGGAACGGGTGATCGCGACCCATGTGAACAGCGATCAGGGCACGCTCGGGCTGGTCGGCGAGCAGCTGCCGATCCCGGAGGGGCTCAGCGCGGACGACCTCGCCGCGATCGAGGAGGCGCGGGCGAGTTGGGCCGAACAGAAGGGGTACCTGGTGCTGCAATCCACGCAGCCGAACGCGATCGCGGCAGCGCTCACCGATTCGCCGATCGCGCAGCTGGCCTGGATCGCGGAGAAGTTCCAGGCGTGGACCGATCCGGGGCAGCCTGCCGGCGAACGGATCGACCGGGATGTGCTGCTGACGAACATCAGCATCTACTGGTTCACCCGCAGCGGCGCTTCGGCTGCTCAATTCCTTTGGGAGACCGCGCATTCGGGCATAGCGTGGGCGGCGCCGTCGGGTGTCCCGCAAGGGTGGGCGATCTTCAACACCAGCCCGCTGATGCGGCGGGTGATGAACCCCGGCGGCTACCTGGAGCATTTCACCGAGTACACCTCGGGCGGGCATTTCGCGGCCTTGGAACAGCCGACGTTGTTCCTCGACGATGTCCGCGCCTTCTTTCGCAAGTATCGCGGCTGAACCGGTCGGCGGGGCGCGTGGGTGCGCCCCGCCCCGCGTACGTCGCAGCGCGTACGTGCGGGCGAGTCGCCGAGCGGATGTCCGGGTGTGCCCGGCGACCTACGGTTTCCCTATGACTTGGAATGAGCTGGGCGCGAGCAAGTTCGCGTTATTGACCACTTACAAGAAGGACGGGACGCCCGTCGGCACGCCGGTGTGGGTCGCCTCGGACGGGGATCGCATCGTGGTGTGGACGAACCCGAAAACCTGGAAGGTCAAGCGTATTCGGCGCAATCCCGCAGTGACGCTACAGGTTTCGGATGCGCGGGGACGCCCGAAAGGCGACGAGGTGTTCGCCGGCACCGCCACGATCCTCGACGCCGACGGCACGCAGCGGGTACGCGACCTCGTCGCGCGCGAGTACGGACTGATCGGCACCCTGGTCATCAAGTTGCACAAGCTGTTTCGCGGCGCGGACGGTTCCGTCGGCCTCGCCATCGCGCAGACCCCGTGATGGACGGTCACAGGTGTCCTTCCCGCGGCGCCCCGCCACCGCCGATTGGTCGCACTGTTCACTGCTGATACTCGGTCGAGCCCATCACCGATACGGTGGCGGATTCGCGGAGTGATTCGCCGCATGGCCTACGATCGTCGCCAACCCGCGTCCGGCTCATCGCTGCTCACGCCCCGGGCTGGGGCGAAATGGGCACGCCCGTTGCGGACTCAGGCCGACTCGGCGAGGCCTGCTGCCCGCCAGGTGTCCGCGAGGTCTTGCAGGGGCAGGTCTAGGACCAGGCTCAGTGCGACGACGGTGCCGAAGGCGGGGGAGGGGAGGCGGCCGGTCTCGATCTTACGCAGGGTTTCCGGTGAAATGCCTGCTGTCCGAGCGACTTCGGTGAGGTCGCGCTCGGCGCGCGCGGCGCGTAGGGCGGCGCCGAGGCGGCGGCCTGCGTCGATCTGAGCCGGAGTCAATGGGAGACGGACCATGGGAAGCAGGCTAGTGTTGGTATTTAAATACCGCAAGTCCCCGGTGATTTGGTATTAAAATACCGTTCATGTTGGGTATTTTAATACCGAAGGGAAGCTCATGGTGGAGCTGAAGACGCCGGACGAGATCGCCCGGATGCGCGTGACCGGGCAGTTCGTCGCCGAGGTGCTCGCGGAGTTGCGCGTGCTGGCCGAGGTCGGGGTGAACCTACTCGAGCTGGAGGCGCACGTGCGCGAGCGGATCCGGCGGCGCGGCGCGCAATCCTGCTACTGGGACTACGCGCCCTCGTTCGGGCGCGGCCCCTTCCGGAACACCGTCTGCCTGTCGGTGAACGACGCTGTGCTGCACGGCCTTCCGTTCGATTACCGGCTGCGTGACGGGGATGTGCTGACCATGGACCTCGCGGTCGGCATCGACGGGTGGGTGGCCGACGCGGCGAGGACGATCGTGGTCGGCACCGCCGACGAGGCGGACCTGCGGCTGATCCAGGCCACCGAGGACGCGCTCGCGGCGGCGATCGCGGTCGCGGTGCCCGGCAAGCACATCGGCGACATCTCCGCCGCCATCTCCGGGGTCGCGCGCGACTACGGCTATCCCGTGAACACGGAATTCGGTGGTCACGGGCTCGGCCGCACCATGCACGAGGATCCGCACGTGGCCAATCACGGGCGTGCGGGTCGCGGCTACCGGTTGCGGCCCGGCCTGGTCATCGCCATCGAACCCTGGTTCGCCCGCACCACCGACCGCATTTTCACCGATCCCGACGGTTGGACCCTGCGCTCGGCCGACGGTTCGCGCACCGCCCACTCCGAACACACCGTCGCGATCACCGAGTCCGGTCCACAAGTGCTCACCGCCGCCTGAGTTCGCGAAAAGGCGAGTGGCGCAGAGCCACTCGCCCGCCAGCGACTACTCTGGCGCGTCGAGCCACCCCTCGAGATCGTCGGCGATCTTCAGGTGTGTCGCGATTTCCGCGCGTTCGTCGGGGGAGAGGTCGAGTGCGGCTATCTCCTTGCGTAGTACGTCGGCGCGAGCCGGATCTTCCATGGCCACTGCCAATTCGGTGAGTTCGGCCAGCGCGTGGGCCTTGTCCAGGGTCGACGCGGTCGCGCCGAACCGGCGCAGGCCGGCCTCGAGCGTCTTGCGCGCCGCCTCGTCGTCTTCCTTGGAGAAGCGCAGGATCCGGGCGTTGTCCAGAATCCGTTGCAGCCCTTGGAGTTCGCGCGAACCGCCGTACTCGAATTCGGGCTCGTCGCGTTGCAGGTAGGTCACGCTGTTGCCGCCGGGATCGATCGTGGTGAACCGGGTTTGGCCCGGGCGGAAGCGGCTGATCCGGGGCACCCCCTGCGCGGGGACCCGTCCGTAGCGTTCGCGCAGCGCGGTGCTGAAGGATGCGTGTAGCTCGGCCACCTCGTCGACCATGACCAGGCAGCCCATCTCGGCCTCGCCGACCTCCCGCTTGTCCTTCTTGTCGCGGTAGAAGTGCAGCTCGTAGTCGTTGCGCTGGACCGAGCAGTAGACATACGGGGTGTGTTGCTCCCAGGTGACCTGGTAGCCGAGCGTCCGATAGAACTCGAGCGTCTCGGTGGAGTTGCCGCCCCACATCACTGGCACAGCCGCGTCGCCCATCAGGCCTCCAAGCTTCGGTAATCAATTTTGACTACCCCAGGTTAGGGCCGTTTCGCTGCGGAAGTCAAACTTGACTACTATGGGAAATTCCTATCTGAAGGAGGTTCGCCATGTCGGCCGTGCGCCTGTTGGTGCTGGGGGTGATGCGGTTGCGTCAGCCCACCTACGGCTACGCGGTGCGCCGCGAATTACTGTCCTGGCGCGCCGAAACGTGGACGAACGTGAAACCCGGCTCGATCTATCACGCGCTGAAACAGCTGACGCAGGAAGGCAAGCTGAGCACGTTCGGCACCGAGGGCAGCAGCGAGGGCCCGGGTCGCACGCTGTTCCAGATGACCGAGGCGGGCGAGGCCGAATTCCGCAAGCTGATGGACGAGGCGCTGGTCAGCATCGACATGGAGGAACTCGGCGCGGGCATCGCGTTCATGGACGCGCTGCCGCGGGCGCACGTGCTGGCGAAGCTGCGCGAACAGCGCCGCCGCAGCGAGGAGGTCCGCACCGGACTGCTCGCGATGATCCCCGACTTTCCCACCCGCTACGAACAGCCGCACTCGACCGACCTGCTGGAACTGTGGAGCGGCGTGTTCGGGAACCTGGCGCAGTGGACCGACGGCCTGGTGGAAAGGATCGAGGCGGGCGAGTACCGAATGCCCGATTGAACCGGATCGGATTACGCTGCCCTTCATGACGAACACGCTGGGGGCGGTCGGCAAGGCCGAATACGTACTGCTGACCACGTACCGCAAAGACGGCACGCCCGTCGGCACCGCGGTGTGGGCGGTCGCCGACGGGGACAAACTCTATGTGTGGACGGTGACCGACAGCTGGAAAGTGAAGCGGCTCCGGCGTAATCCGGCGGTCACCGTGCAGCCGTGCAACGTCGCGGGAAAGACGCGCGGTGAGATCGTCGAAGGCACCGGACGCATCCTCGACCCCGCGGGCACCGAACGCGTCCGCAAACTCCTGATGCGCAAGTACTGGTTGATGGGCCCGATCACCATCCTCGGCAGCAACCTGCGCCGCGGAAAGAAGGGCACCATCGGGATCGAGATCACGTTCCCCTGAACGATCCCGGGCGCACGGAGCGGTTCAGCCCGGTCCGCTGCGCACCAGTTCTGATCTCCCGCACCGGTTCTGTCTCCTCGCACCCGCTGTGGCAGGCCGTCGGGGGTGCGAGGAGACGAAAGGGGTGCGGCTGTTGGTAACTCGCCGACCGGCGGTGCGGTGACGGTGGCCCTGTCGGCGGCGCGGCGACGGTGGCGGCTTGCCCTCGGCTGGGACTGTCCCCCGTGGGCGCAGCCCCTACGTCGCCTGGCTCACCGAGGACATGTGGAAATCGGGGATGCGCAAGGGCGGCATGGCGGTTCGGGTGAACCAGTCTTTCCACTCGCGAGGGAGGGTGATTTCACTGGTGCCTGCTTCGGTGACGCGGCGGAGCAGGTCCAGTGGACTCTCGTTGAAGCGGAAGTTGTTGACCGCGGCGGTGACCTCGCCGTTCTCCACGAGGTAGACGCCGTCCCGGGTGAGGCCGGTGAGCAGCAGGGTCGCGGGATCGACCTCGCGGATGTACCACAGGGTGGTGAGCAGCAGCCCGCGTTCGGTGCGCGCGATCATCTCGTCGAGGGTGGTCGCGGAACCGCCGGTGAGCAACAGGTTGCCGGCGGGAACGGTTGCGGTGGTGCCGAATTCGGCGGCCGTCGCGCGCGGATAGACCAGCGACTCGATGACACCGTCACGGATCCAGTCCACGCGTTCGGCGCTCAACCCGTTGTCGAACATCGACATCGCTTGCGACGATGCGGAAGTCGCGACGAACGGCCGATACTCGAGCCCTGCCGCCTGCGGATCGGAGTACAACGTCAGCGGAATATCGGTGAGCCGCTCGCCGATTCGCGTGCCTCCGGCGCGCGAGAACGCGGTATGTCCCTCGTGTGCGCCGCGCCCCTCCATCTGCCAGTGCAGATAGATCATCATGTCGGCGACCGTGGACGGCGGCATCAGCGTTTCGTAGCGCCCCGCGGGCAGCTCGACCTTGCGTCCGGCCCAGTCCAACCGGCGCGACAATTCCGCCAGCAGGCCGGGGACGTCGACATCGGTGAAATCCGCGGTACCCACACCGGCCCAGGCGCTGGCGAGATCCGTTCCCGCACCACGCTTTCCGTTGATCTCCACCGAGCCCGTCGGCTGCGTGAACCGGCGGCGCAACCCCGTCGAGGTGCCCAACCAGGTGGTGTGCACGGTGTGGTGCGCGAAGCCGTACAGGCGATCGCTGCCGTCGAAACCGGACGAGAGACCGCGGGCCAGGTCGGTGAACACCTCGATGCCGGTGCTGCCCGCGGGATCGGCCCAGTCCGCGGCCGGCCGGTCCGAATCCAGCAGCGGCATCGCGTCTTCGGCGGGTGCGGCGGCACGGGCCGCCTCCTCGCTGCGGCGCACCACCGCTTCGATCTCTGCCGGATCGACGCTGGTCGACCCGATGGTGCCGACCCTTGCGGAGCGCGGACCGTCGCGGAAAATCGAAATCACCGCCCAGTCACGGTAATTCGACGACCCGTTGGTGGTCATCGAATTACCGGCCCAGCGCAGCGACGCGTCGTGCGCGTCGGTGACGATCACCATGGCCTCGTCGGCGCGGGACAGGGCGAGCACACGCTCGACGACCTCGCCCGCGGCGATGATGGTCTGCTGGCTCACTGCCCTGCCTCCGTCCGGGTGTTGAGAATGTTGATGCCGCGCACCAGCACGGACGGGCAGCCGTGGCTGACCGCGGCGACCTGCCCGGGTTGGGCCTTGCCGCAGTTGAACGCGCCGCCGAGCCGCCAGGTGGACGGTCCGCCGACCGCCTCCATCGCGCCCCAGAAGTCGGTGGTGGTGGCCTGGTAGGCGACGTCGCGGAGCTGGCCGTCCAGCTTGCCGTCGCGAATGCGGAAGAACCGCTGACCGGTGAACTGGAAGTTGTAGCGCTGCATGTCGATCGACCACGACTTGTCGCCGACGATGTAGATGCCGTCGCGCACCCGGGAGATGAGTTCCTCGGTGCTGGTGTCGTTTTCGGGATCGGGCTGCAGCGAGACGTTCGCCATCCGCTGGATCGGCACGTGATGCGCCGAATCCGCGTAGGAGCAGCCGTTGGACCGGTCCAGGCCGAGGCGCGGCGCGAACACGCGGTCCAGTTGGTAGCCGACGAGCACGCCGTCGCGCACCAGGTCCCAGCGCTGCCCGGCTACGCCCTCGTCGTCGTAGCCGACGCTGGCCAGGCCGTGCGGCTCGGTGCGATCACCGGTGACGTGCATGATCGGGGTGCCGTACCGCAGGCTGCCGAGCTTGTCCGGGGTGGCGAACGAGGTTCCGGCGTAAGCGGATTCGTAGCCGATGGCGCGGTCGTACTCGGTGGCGTGGCCGATGGATTCGTGGATGGTCAGCCACAGGTTGGTGGGGTCGATCACCAGGTCGGTGGGGCCGGGGGTGACGGTCGGCGCCTTCACCTTCTCGGCGAGCCAAGACGGGATCCGGGCCAGTTCGTCCGACCAGTCCCAGGTTCCGTCGGCGCCGGTGACGTACTCCCAGCCGCGTCCGACCGGCGGCGCCAGTGTGCGCATGGTCTCGAACACGCCCGCCGCCGAATCGACCGTGGTCGCTTCGAACTGCGGATGCAGCCGGACGCGTTGCTGGGTGATCCTCGAGCCCGCGGTGTCGGTGTAGAACGTCTGCTCTTTCACCTGCAACACGTACGCCGTGACGTGGTCGACGCCGTCGGCGCCGGACAGGCGTTCCGAATAGTCCTGCAGCAGTGCGACCTTGTCGGCGGTCGGCACGGTGAACGGGTCCACGTCGTAGGCGGAGACCCAGTGCACGTCGTCGTAGCTCGGTTCGTCCGCGAGTTCGACTCGTTCGCGGTTCAGCGCGCGCAGGGTCGTCGCGACCGTCACCGCGGTGCGCGCCACCTCGGCGGCGGTCGCGGGGGTCAGTGCGGCATGCGAGGCGAAACCCCACGTACCGTCGACGATCACGCGGACCGCGAAACCGAGTTCGATGTGGTCGGTGATCGCCTCGACGCGCCCGTCGCGCAGTCGGATCGTCTGCGTCACCAGCCGGTGCGCGCGCAGGTCGGCATGCTCGGCGCCGGCTGCGCGCGCTGCCCCCAGCGCGGCGTCGGCGAGCGCGCTCAACGGCAGCTCGAGAAACTCTGCGTCCACATCCTTGGAAGTCGCGATGCTCACTCGACTCAACCTAGTCCTTGCCGCCCCACCACAACCGTCGCCACTCCGCGCAAACCTGCGCTCACTGCAAACGTGCACCCCACGCACCCCTGAAACCCCCGCCGGCACAGCACGACCGGCTCCCGCTCAGCCGAACGCCCACCCCCCGGCCGTGTCACCTGCGCCGCCCAAGATCCATACCAGCAGCGCCACAAACCCGCGCTGCCCGCGGCGTTTTTGCCCGCGCTGCCATCGCAACGTGTGGTTTCGTGCGAGCCGGCACAGCGTGGAACCGGCTGTGGTGTCAGGTGAGCTGTTGGCCGACATCGTTCGTCCGAACCCTGTGCTGTCGGGAGGTGGTCGTGCCGTCCACCGCAACGCGCGGTTGCGTGCGAGCCGGCACAGCGCTGAGCCGGCCACCGCTCCTGGCCATGGACACGCCACGGGCCGACGCCCTGCGGATCGCGGCAAATCAATCGCGTCCCCGCACCAGGCGCGCCGACGGCCGTTTACGCATCCCCGAACGTAAGCCCCCAGCTCCAGCCCCGGGCGGGGCGGGGTCAAAGGTGCAGGGGCGCAATGTCAAAGGTGGGGGAGTCGGAACGGCACGCGCGAAACCCGCGCATACCACGCCTGTCTCACGAAATGCCGTACTGTGCCCGCGTGCCGCCATCCGCCCTCCGTGACCGCAAACGCGAACGTACCCGCCGTGCTCTGCTCGAGGCAGCCGTAGACCTTTTCGAGTCCAGAGGCTACGACGAGACGACGGTGGCCGATATCGCGGCGGCGGCCGAGGTGGGCACGCGCACCTTCTTCAACTACTTCGCCAGTAAGGAAGAACTGCTCTTCCCGGAGACCGACGAGCGGGTGCGGGCCGCGGTGGCCGCGATCGGCAGCCGCCGGCCAGGGGAGCGTCCGGTCGAGGTGTTACTCCGGGCGTTACGCGCGGCCGGTGACAATCCCGGCGAACATCTCGTCGACGATCTCAGTGCCCGGATCGCCGCGTTGCGCGCGCAGGTGTCGCGCACGGTGCCGTCGGTGAGCGGCCGGGCCGCGCACGCGCAGTTGGTGGCGCAGCGCGAGATCGCGCGTCAGTTGCATGCCGCGTTCCCCGCCGAATTGGACGAGGTGGGGGCCGCCGCGCTGGTCGGTGCGGTCGTCGGCGCGGTGTCCGGCGCGCTCACCGTGCTGTTCCAGCAGCCGATCAACGGCGCGGACGACGGCGAGCGACTGCACCGCCAGATCCACGAGACCACCTCGCGGGTGCTGAAGCCCTGGCTCGCCTCGCAGGTCGAGCCGATCGGCTGATCAGCCGAACTGCTGCCAGCCCAAGCGGATCACCATCGCGATCACCACCACGAGCAGCACGACGCGGACGAATTTCGCGCCGTTGCGCAAGGCCATGTGCGAGCCGACGATCGCGCCCGCCACGTTGCCGACCGCCATCGCCGCACCGAGCAGGAACAGGATGTGGCCGGTGAGTCCGAAGAAGATCAGCGCGCCCACATTGGATCCGCAGTTGATCACCTTCGCCATCGCGGCGGCCCGCACGAACTCGGTGCCGAGCAGCGTCGCGAACGTGATGATGAGGAAGGTCCCGGTGCCGGGGCCGAGCAGGCCGTCGTAGAAGCCGACGAGTCCCGCGGCGAGCGCGATGGTCAGGATCACTTTGCGCCGGGTGGGCGCGTGCGTGGCGAGCGTGACCCCGATCGAGGGTCGCAGCGTGACGAACACCGCGACGCCGACCAGCACCACCATGACGATCGGAATGAACAGGTCGCGGTCGATCAATGAGACTGCGGCAGCACCGGTTCCGGCGGTCACCGCCGCGATCCCGGCCGCGGGCACGAGCACCCGCCACTGCATCGGCACCTTCCTGGCGAAGGTCAGCACCGACGCGGCGGTGCCCGCGACGGCGGCGAGCTTGTTCGTGCCGAGCGCGGTCTGCGGCGCGATGTTCGGTGCGACGAGAAACAACGTCGGCAGGATGATCAGCCCACCGCCGCCGACCACCGCGTCCACCCAACCCGCGGCCGTCGCCGCGGTTATCAACACCGCCCAATCACCGATCTGCACGGGGCAAGCCAACCAGGTGGTCGGATGCGGGCCAGTCAGCAGTCCAGTTCGTCCCACTCGGCGCGCGGGTGCGCCCCGGCGCGCCCGCCCCGACCTAGGGTGGACGGGTGCGCCGGTTCAGCCTGTGGCTTCGCGGGAAGCCCATCGTCTCGGATTCGATACTGGCGGCTGTCCTTTTACTGCTCGAGATCCTCGGTGTCGGGAACTCGGCGCACAAGGTCGCCTTTCTCGCGGTCGGGGTCTTTCTGCCGCTACCGATCGTGCTGCGCCGGGTGTACCCGCGCGCCATGGCGGCGATCGCGCTGGTGTCGTCGCTGGTCGCGACGGCGGTCGCCTACGTGGTGGGTGACGATGCCGATCACATCACGCTGTTCAGTCTCGGGATCATGCTGTACACGCTCGTCGCCTACGTGGGCAGGCGGGAGGGGCTGTGGTTCGGGCTCGGCGTGGTGCTCGATTCCGTGCTCTCCAATCTGGCGCTGGACAAGCCCGCGGGCGGCGAGGCCGTCTTCACCGTCATGTTCTTCGCGCTGTGCTGGACGCTCGCGGAGTTCATCGGCGCGCGGCACGCCTATGACACCGAGGTCGCGGCCCGGCTCGCGGTCGCGGACTACGACAAGGAACGCCGCGCGCACGACGCGGTGTCGGCCGAACGCACCCGCATCGCCCGCGAACTGCACGACGTGGTCGCGCACGCGGTGAGCGTGATCATCGTGCAGGCCGACGGCGCGAAGTACGCCCTTCGACGCGACCCCGACGCCGCCGAGCAGGCGCTCACCACCATCGCGGGGACCGGCCGCGAGGCGCTGCGCGAACTGCGCCGGACCGTCGCGCTGCTGCGGACCGAACACGCGCCCGACCAGTTACCCCAGCACGGCACCGCCGGACTCGCCCGGGTGGTGGACATGATGCGCGGCGCCGGCCTTGCCGTGGAACTCGAACTGACCGGGGAGCTGGATGATGTCGCGCCCGAGGTCAGTCTCGGCGTGCACCGCATCGTGCAGGAGTCGCTGACGAACACGCTGCGCCACGCCGGGCCGCATCCCAAGGCGTGGGTGCGGGTGCGCCGCCGCGACACCGACGTGACGATCGACATCTCCGATACCGGCGGCGTCCCGCTGGACGAACCCGCGGTCCGGATCAAAGGCGGCGGAATGGGTTTGGTCGGAATGCGCGAACGTATCGCCGTGCTCGGCGGCACGTTGGAGACCGGGCGGGCCGCGGACGGCGCGTGGCGGGTGCAGGCCACGATCCCGCTCGCGCCCGGCTTGCCGGAATAGGTTGGCAGGCCGGCGGCGGGCCCGCGCACGTTAGATTAGGTGCGTGCCGATCACCGTTCTCGTTGTCGACGACCAGGAACTCATGCGCATGGGGTTGAAGATGGTCCTCGGCGCGCACCCCGACATCGAGGTGATCGGGGAGGCGGCCAACGGGGCGGCGGCGGTGAGCCGCGCCGCGGAGCTGGTGCCCGACGTGGTGCTGATGGACGTGCGGATGCCCGTGGTCGACGGCGTCACCGCGACCGCGCGGATCGTCGAGGCGGGACACGGCTGCCGGGTGCTCGTGATGACCACTTTCGATCTCGACGAGCACGCGCTGGGCGCGTTGCGCGCGGGCGCGAGCGGCTTCCTGCTCAAGGACACCCCGCCGGAGGACCTGATCTCCGCGATCCGCAGCGTCGCCGCCGGTGACGCGGTCGTCTCGCCGAAGGTGACCAAGCGCCTGCTCGATCGGCTCATCGCCGAGGACCCCGCGCGGATGCGCGACCCGGGCGTGCTCGAGGTGCTCACCGCCCGCGAGCGCGAGGTGCTCGAACAGATCGCGGCGGGCCGGTCCAACGCCGAGATCGCCGAACAGCTGTATCTCTCCGAGGCCACCGTGAAGACGCACGTCGGTCGCGTGCTCACCAAACTCGGCCTGCGCGACCGCGTACAAGCCGTGGTGCTCGCCTACGAGACCGGCTTGGTCCGCCCGGGCGGTTAGTACCCGTCGCTTCTGAGGTGGCGGCCGACCGGGTCGACTTCGCCGACCTCGTGGCGGCGAAAGTGACTGTGCTGGAACACTTTCCGGCCGGGAGGAATACTCGGTGCCGTTCGACCGGCCGCTGCTGATCGGCTGCGCGCTTCGGAAGCCGCGGTCGCGAGCCGGGCGCTGCTGAGCGGTCCCGAGGCGGTCGATCGAACAGTTCACCCCCGGCCGGTGACTCACAAACGGCTGCGCAGCGTCGGCAGTCCTGGCCCGGTCAGATCATCGCAGTACGCGCTCCGGCCTGCCATCGCCATGACCAGCGCGGTGGTCGTCCCGCGCACCTCGGGACCGGTGCCGATCTCGAACGGGCCGTCGGTCGCCGTCATGCGCAGTCCCGCGATCGCGCTGTGGCCGGACACCGTGAAATCCCGGCTCGCGTAGAACCGGGCCACGGCGGTCGCGGCCGCGAGCGCGGGCTCGCGCGGCAACCCGAGCGGGCGCCGGATGTCCTGCGCGTGCACCACCACCTCGCCGAGCCAGGCCGCGGTATCGCCGAAGGTCGCGGTGGTGCTGGTGCCGACCGCCCGGAACCGGTCCAGCGTTTCGGCGGGTGTCGCGCCCCGATGCGCGGCCAGCAGCCGATCGTTGTGCAGCGCGAAATCGAACCGGGCACGCAGTGCGCTGCGCACCCAGCGGATCCGGCCGACGCTCGCCGCCGCGGTCAGGTGGGCGAGCACCTCCTCGACCGTCCACTCCCCGCACAGTGACGGGCTCGCCCATTGCGTCTGGTCCAATTCGGCCAGATCCTCGGCCAGCGCCGCGCGCTCGGCATGCGTCATCGCCCAGATCTCGGCACGCGACAGTTCGTTCGCCACCCGTCCTCCTTCGTCCGGCGTTGCCCGCCGTTGGCGTTGTTCCACTGCTACGGACGGCCTGAACGCCGTGAACTCATCGGCTGCGCGGGTCTCATGGGACTCTCAGGCGGATCCGGGAGAAAAATTGCGGGCCTGGACGTTGGACCGGGTAGATCGTCCGAAAGGAACGCCATGCCCGCCCTGGTATTCGTGCTCTATGTGATCACCGAGATCGCCGCCCTGGTCGCCGTCGGCCAGTGGCTCGGCGTGATACCGGCCATTCTGCTGCTCATCGCCGGATCGGCGGCGGGCATGCTGCTGGTCGGCTCGCAGGGACGGCGGGTGTTCGAGCAGTTCCGCCGCGTCGGCCGCGGCGAGATCGCGCCGGGGACCGCGGTCGCCGACGGCGCGCTGGTCGCGGCGGGCGGGTTCCTGATGTTCGTGCCCGGCCTCGTGACTTCGCTGATCGGCCTGTTCCTGTTGCTGCCGCCGACCCGATTCCTGGTGCGGCCGATGGCTGCCGCGTTCGCCGCGCGCCGGGTCGCCAAGTTCCAAGCCGCGATGCCGTATCGGGGCGTGGTGATCGACGGTGGCGAAGTCATCGACGGCACCGTCGTGCACCAGTACTACGACGACGGACAGGGCAACGCGCGCCGCGCCATCACCAACCCCTAGCCACCCGAATTGTCAAAGGGTGGTAGCGCCATTACCAACGAGTAGTAAAGACACGCCAGCGCGCTAGGGATCCCGCTGAAAAAGGGCTACGGTGACGCGATGGCCACCGAGCAACTCACCATCACGGTGAGCGAAGAGCTGGCCGCCGCGGTGAAACGCGCGGCGGCGGCTGCGGGACAATCGATTTCCGGGTTTGCGGCCGCCGCGTTGCGGCTGGAACTGATCGCCGTCGAGGCGGGTTGCCCGCCGGGTTCGCCGTACGGTCCCGGCGACGCGCCGCCGCGCTTCGCCGACGTGATGACGGTACTGGCCCACGCCGAGGACGTGCGGCAGCCCGTACTGAACGGCTGACCCGAAAGCCCGAATCGGGCATACGGCAGACTGAGTTCTCGTGAATACCCAGTTGCTCATCGGCGGGCGTATCTACAGCTCGAGTTCTCCGGACGCGACGGCGATGGCGGTGGCCGACGGCACCGTGGTGTGGCTCGGCGCGGAACAGCCCGGGCGGGCACTGCACCCGGACGCCGAGATCATCGATCTGGACGGTGCGTTCGTCGCGCCGGCGTTCGTGGACCCGCACGTGCACGTCACCGCGCTGGGACTGAAGCTCACCGGACTCGACCTGTCGAGTGCCCGTTCGCTGGAGCACTGCCTGAGCCTGCTGCGCGATTTCGCCGCGGCCCGGCCCGAGGGCGCGATCCTCGGTGACGGCTGGGACGAGACCACCTGGCCGGAAGGTCGGCCGCCCACGGTCGAGGAGATCGACAAGGCCGTCGGCGCCCGCCACGTCTACCTGTCCCGGGTGGACGCGCACTCGGCGGTGGTGTCGTCCGCGTTGCTCGACGCGCTGCCGCAGGTGCGCGCGGCCGACGGATTCACCCGCGGCGAGCCGGTCCGGGCGGCGGCGCACCACCTGGTGCGGACCACGGTGCTCGCGGAACTCGATCGCGCGCAACGGGATCGGGCGCGGGCGGCGGCGCTGGACCACGCGGCCGCGCACGGCATCGTCGCCGTGCACGAATGCGCGGGGCCGGAGATCTCCGGCCGCACCGACGTGCGCGAACTGCTCGAATTCCGGCACGGCGTCGAGGTGCGGGCGTACTGGGGCGAGGCGGTGCGCAGTGCCGAACAGGCGCGCGCCTTGGTCGCCGAACTCGGCGTGCACGCGCTCGGCGGCGACCTCTTCGTCGACGGTTCCTTCGGTTCGCACACCGCCTGGTTGCGCGAGGACTACGCCGACCAGCCCGGCACCGGCCGGTCCTATCTCGATGCCGAAGCGATCGCCGCGCACGTCCGCGCCTGCACCGAGGCGGGCATCCAAGCGGGCTTCCACGTGATCGGCGACGCCGCCATGGACGCGGTCGTCGCCGGATTCGACCGTGTCGTAGGCGAATTCGGCGGTCCGGCGGTCGCGGCGCTCGGGCATCGGGTGGAGCACGCCGAGCTGCTGGATGCGGCGCAGATCGGCAAACTCGCCGCGTGGGGCGTGATCGCCAGCGTGCAACCGGGATTCGACGCGGCGTGGGGCGGCGAGGACGGCATGTACGCGGCGCGACTCGGCGCGACCCGGGCCGCGGCGCTGAACCCGTTCGCCGCCATGGCCGCGGCCGGGATCGCACTGGCCGTCGGTTCGGACGCGCCGGTCACCCCGCTCGATCCCTGGTCGGCCGTGCGCGCCGCCGCCCATCACCGCACCCCCGGCCACGGACTTTCCCCGCGCGCCGCGTTCGCTGCCGCGACCAGGGGCGCGTGGCGCGCGGGCGGGGTCCGAGACGGGGTCGCGGGCACCCTGGTACCCGGCGCGCCCGCCTCCTACGCGGTCTGGGAAGCCGAGGAACTGGTGGTGGCCGCGGCGGCCGACTCGGTACAGCGCTGGTCCACCGACCCGCGCTCCCGCGTCCCCGGACTGCCACCCCTGCAACCAGGTTCGGCATTGCCGAGGTGCCTGCGCACCGTGCACCGCGGCGAAACGATCTATACGGCGTGAGGTCGGTCATCGAGCGCGTGTCCGGCTTGCCTGCTGCAGCCGGGCTCGGTGTTGTCGAGGTGCCTGTGCATCGCGCATTGCGGCGCGACGATGATTGCGACGTGAACTTGGGTGCTGATCATCGAGCGCGCGCCTGGAGTGCCACCCCTGCAGGCGGGTTCAGTGCCGCCGGAGTGTGTGCGGGCGGTGGGTGGCCGAGCAACGACTTATCCGGCTTGCGGTCGGCGGCGGATCAGCGAGGGCGCGCCGGGGTGCGCGGGAAGGTTACGCGGGGTGCGTGAGCGAATGATGGGTGTGCTGAGCCGGTTTCCGGTGTTGTCGCGGTCGGTGGGCGCGATCTGCGCCGGGCTGTTGATCTTCGGGAGTTTTCCGCCGCGGCCGTGGTGGTTCCTCGCGCCGCTCGGTGTCGCGGTGCTCACGCTGGTGGTGCGCGGCAGTGGGCGACTGCGGGCGGGGTTCGGGTACGGATTCCTGGCCGGTCTGGCGTTTTTCGTGCCGCTGCTGCCGTGGACCGGGATCTACGTGGGGCCGGTGCCGTGGTTGGCGCTGTCCACGGTGTGTGCCGTCTACATCGGCCTGTTCGGCTTGCTGGCACGAATGGTGGGACTACTCCCGGGCTGGCCGCTGTGGGTGGCGCTGGCGTGGGCGAGCGCCGAGTGGGCGCGCTCCAGTTTCCCGTTCGGTGGATTCCCTTGGGGCCGTTTGGCCTTCGGGCAAGCCGACGGCTGGTTCCTGCCCCTCGCCGCGCTCGGCGGCGCGCCCTTCGTGAGCTTCGCGGTGGCGCTGACCGGCGCGGGCGCAGCCGCTTTGATCCTCCAATTGCGTGTGATCTATGCCGGTGCGAGTGTGGCTGCGGCCGACCGCGATTCCGCGGGTGGTGGTGCCGAGTTGTCGACGGGTGCCGTTGCGGCGGACCGAGCAGACGCCGCGGTGCACGCTGCCGACGAGCCGCCAGCGGGCCGGGCGCCGGAGCCGATGGCCGGGGGTCGCCGGGCCGCGTGGCTCGGATGTGTCACCGCTGCGGCAACTCTCGCGGTGCTGCCGTTGGCGGGGTTGCTGCTCGGGGCGACGCTGCCTGCGCCGGAGCAGGGGGATCGGGTGATCACGGTGGCAGCGATTCAGGGGAGTGTGCCGCGACTCGGGTTGGATTTCAATGCGCAGCGGCGGGCGGTGCTGGACAATCATGTGCGGCGCACCGAGGAGTTGGCGCAGGCGGTCGCGGCGGGTCAGGCGAAGAAGCCGGATGTGGTGATCTGGCCGGAGAATTCGTCCGATATCGACCCGCTGCGCAACGCGGACGCGGCGGCCCTGATCACCCGGGCGTCCGAGCGGATCGGCGCGCCGATCCTGGTGGGCGCGGTGCTGGTGAACGGCGATCGGACCACGACCAACTCGGTGATCGTGTGGAACGGCGCCGCGGGCCCGGGGGAGCGCCACGACAAGAAGATCATCCAGCCTTTCGGCGAGTACCTGCCGATGCGGTCGTTCTTCCGGCTGTTCTCCGAATATGCCGACCGCGCCGGATATTTCGTGCCGGGCCACGGCGACGGTGTGGTCCGCGCGGCCGGTATCGATATCGGCGTGGCGACCTGCTATGAGGTCGCCTTCGATCGCGCGTTCGAGGATGCGATGCGCGCGGGCGCGCAGCTGCTGACCGTGCCCACGAACAACGCGACGTTCGGCGACAGCGAGATGACCTATCAGCAGCTGGCCATGTCGCGCGTCCGGGCGGTCGAACACGGCCGGGCACTGGTGGTCGCGGCGACCTCCGGCGTCAGCGCGATCATCGCGGCGGATGGCACTGTGCAGCAAGAGAGTCCGCAATTCGTGCCCGCCGCGCTGGTCGCCCAGCTACCGCTGCGCAGCAGCAACACCTTCGCTACTTCCGTTGGGCCGCTGCCGGAACGGGTGTTCGTCGCGCTGACCACCGGCGCCGTCCTGGTGGTGTTGATCCGTCAACGTCGGACCCGGCGCGTGGACTCGGTCGGGAAAAACGTGCCGCAGGTCACAGTTCGCGACTGAAAGTAGTTGCGGGGGCTAACCGGACCTCCGGTATTTTCTGTGATTGCTGTAGCCGAACCGTGATGTAGCGAATTATTCGCACATACGCATTGTTGATGTTGTATTCGCTTGTCAGGACGGGTTTTTCCTGGGCTTTTGGCGAGGCGAACTGGGCGAATTGTCGTGTTAGCCAAATGTTTGCTATGCAAGATCAACGACGCTGACTAGCCTGCGATGTGAAACAAATCCGCCACGCTGGCAATCCGGCCGATCAGACGCTCCGAATCATAGGGCGTGGATCACTTTTCACGGTCGGCCTCGCGCGCCTTGCTGTGGTCTGTGTTCTGGAAGTTGCGTCGAACAGCGGCAGAACGGAGTGATTGATGAGTTCATTGGCCACGGACAGCGTCGACCAATGTTCATCGGGCGAATCCTCGGCACAGCCATTCGTCTTGTCGCCGGCTCAAACGGCGCTCTGGTACGCGCAGCGGATTCGGCCGGATGTGCCGCTGACGATCGCCCAGTATGTCGAGATCCACGGCGATCTGGACGTCGGCCGCCTGCTCTACGCGATCGAGCGATTCGGCGCGGAGTCCGAGGTCGGCAAGCTGCGCCTGGCCGAGATCGACGGAATCCCGCACCAGATAGTCGATCCCGCGCGCCGGCCGGGGTGGGCCAGGGTCGATCTGCGCGGCGAGCGGGACCCGCACGCCGCGGCGCTGCGCTGGATGCACGAGTACACCGGCTCGCCGATCGATCTGGAGCGCGACCCGCTCACCGCGAATGTGGTGCTGCGCACCGGGGATTCGGATTACATCTGGTACTCGCGTGCCCATCACATCGTGATCGACGGCTACGGCGCGATGAACGCGCTCACCCGCACCGCCGAGATCTACACCGCGCTGGAGAACCGGACCGAGCCGGTGGTGTCGCGCGCCGCGCCGCTGGCCGAGATCTACGCCGACGAGGTCCGCTACCGCGAGACCAGCAGGTTTCGCGCCGACCGCGACTACTGGCTGGAACAGCTGGCGGGGGCGGGCGAGCCGATGAGCCTCGGCGGCAGCACCGTCACCGCGGCCACCCAGGACGCGGGTCGCCGCATCGCCGCGGGCGTGCTCGACGACCGCGCGCAGGCCGCGATGGACGCGGCCGTCACCACCTTCGGCACCGCCAACTCGGCGCTGTTCGTCGCCGCGCTCGGCGCGTATGTCCGTTCGGTGACCGGAAATCCCGATGTGGTGCTGAGCCTGCCGGTCTCCGCGCGTACCACCGTCTCACTGCGCCGCTCGGCCGGCGTGGTGTCCAATGTGGTCCCGATCCGGTTGCGCTTCGGCGCGGAAACCACCCTCGCCGAGGTGGTCAAGGCGACCGAACTCCAGATCACCGGCGCGCTGCGGCATCAGCGCTACCGGCACGACGACATCCGCCGCGACTGCGGCTACTCCCGGGACGCGCGCGGCTTCTTCGGGCCGATGGTCAACATCATGCTGTTCCACGACGAGTTGACCTTCGGCAGCCTGGTCGGCTCGCTGAACGTGCTGGCCACCGGCCCGGTCGAGGACCTGTCGGTAAACCTGTACAACGGTGTCGGCGGCCGGATCCACGTCGACTTCGAGGCCAATCCGCGGCTCTACGGCGAGGCCGAGGTGTCGGTGCACCACGACCGCTTCCTCGACTTCCTCACCCGATTTCTCGGCGCCGCGCCGGACACCCACGCCGAGACGCTCACCGCGATCACCGCCGCCGAGCACGAACGCGTACTGCACGAGTGGAACGCGACCGAGGCGCCGCGGCAGCCGGGTACTCTTGCCGAGCTGTTCGCCGAGCGCGCGGCCGCCTGCCCCGACGCGATCGCACTGGAATCCGGCGACGACACCGCAGACCCGTCGCCTGTCCATCCCGTCACGACGCTCACCTATCGCGAACTCGACGAGCGCGCCAATCGCCTGGCCCGCCTGCTCATCGAGCGCGGGGCCGGACCGGAGACCGTGGTCGGCCTGTGCCTGCGCCGCAGCATCGATCTCGTGGTCGGCATGTACGCGATCGTCAAGACCGGCGCGGCCTACCTGCCGCTCGATCCGGAACATCCGGCCGATCGGCTCGATCAGATCGTGCGGCAGGCGTCGCCGGTCTGTGTGCTCACGGCCGCGCGTGACGAGCTCGCGATGCCCGAATCCGCTGCCGCACTGGCCATCGACACCGTCGAGCTGTCCGGCTACCGCGGCGCGCCGATCACCGACGCGGAGCGCACCGCCGCCCTGCGCGCGGACCACCTCGCCTACGTGATCTTCACCTCCGGCTCCACCGGCAAGCCCAAGGGTGTCGGCGTGAGCCACGCCGCGATCGTGAACCGGTTGCGCTGGATGCAGCACGAATACTCGCTCGACCGGACCGATGTGGTGCTGCAGAAGACGCCCGCCACCTTCGACGTCTCGGTGTGGGAGTTCTTCTGGCCCTTGCAGATCGGCGCGCGACTGGTCGTCGCGGCGCACGACGGGCACCGGGATCCGGCCTACCTGGCCCGGCTGATCGCCGAAAAGGGCATCACCACGGCGCATTTCGTGCCGTCCATGCTCTCGGTGTTCGTCACCGACACCGACGTGCGCGGCTGCACCGCGTTGCGTCAGGTGTTCTGCAGTGGCGAGGCGTTGCCGGCGGCCACCGTCCGGGACTTCCACGCGGCGCTGCCCCGGCCCGCGTTGCACAATCTGTACGGCCCAACCGAGGCCGCCGTCGACGTCACCTACTGGCCCTGCCCGGCCGACCCGGCGACCGTGCCGATCGGCTCGCCGGTCTGGAACACCCAGACCTACGTGCTGGATTCGCGGCTGCGGCCGGTGCCGCCCGGCGTGGTCGGCGAGTTGTACCTGGCCGGTGTGCAATTGGCGCGCGGCTACCTCGGCCAGCCGCGGCTCACCGCGGATCGCTTCGTGGCCAACCCGTTCGGCGCGGGCGTGCGCATGTACCGCACTGGCGACCTGGCCCGCTGGCAGCTCGGCACGGACCGGCCCGGCGTGCTGGAGTACATGGGCCGCAGCGACTTCCAGGTCAAGATCCGCGGCCTGCGGATCGAACTCGGCGAGATCGAGGCGGCACTGCTCGACGACGCGCGGGTCGCCAGGGCGGTCTGCGTGGCCCACCCGGGGCGCAACGGCGACGAACTCGTCGCCTACGTGGTCGCGACCCCGGCCGCGGGACGCCTCGACACCACCGCGCTGCTCACCGAACTGCGCCGCACGCTGCCCGCGTACATGGTGCCCTCGGCTCTGCTGGAACTCGACGAGCTGCCGCTCAGCGCCAACGGCAAGATCGACCGCAAGGCCCTGCCCGCCCCGGTCGGCGTCCGTGCCACCGGACGCTCCACCGCGGAACCGCGCACCGAGGTGGAGCGGGTGCTCGCCCGGGTCTTCGCCGAGATGCTCGGCACCGAGGTCGGCGTCGAGGACAGTTTCTTCGATCTGGGCGGCAACTCGCTGGTCGCCGCGCGCGCGGTGGCCCGGATCAATGCCGCCCTCGGCACCGGCCTGACCATCCGCGACCTGTTCGAGGCCTCGACGATCGCCGCGCTCACCCAGCGCTTCGCCACCCATCCGGCCGATGTGTCGTCGCCGAAACTCGTTGCGGCGCAACGCCCCGAGCGGATCCCGCTGTCGCTGGCGCAGCAGCGGTTGTGGATCCTCAACCGCTTCGCCGAACACGCGGCCGCCTACAACATGCCGCTGGCGGTCCGCATCGAAGGCGCGCTCGACGTCGAGGCGCTGCGGGCCGGTCTGGTCGACGTGATCGAACGCCACGAGAGCCTGCGCACCACGTTCCCGGAGTCGGCCGAGGGGGCCGTGCAGCTGGTCCATCCGGCCGCGGAGATCCCGCTCACCCTGGATCCGATCGATGCCGCGGGCGCCGACGTGGCGGAACTGGCCACCGAGTTCGCCGGGTACGGCTTCGATCTGCGCAGTCAGGCGCCGATCCGGGTGGCGCTCTACCGCACCGGGCCGGACCAGTGGGTGTTCCTGGTCGTGCTGCACCACATCTGCGGCGACGGCTGGTCGATCGCGCCGCTGGCCCGCGATCTGATGACCGCGGTCGCGGCGCGCGGCGCCGGCGCCGCGCCGCAGTGGGCGCCGCTGCCGGTGCAGTACGCCGACTTCGCGCTGTGGCAGCGGGAGCTGCTCGGCAACGAATCCGATCCGGCGAGCGCGCTGAGCGGCCAGCTGACACACTGGCGTTCGGCGCTGGCGGGCCTGCCCGACCAGCTCGATCTGCCGCTGGACCGCCCGCGCCCGCTGCGCAGGTCGACCACCGGCGGCCGGGTCGACTTCACGATTTCCCCCGAGATCCGCCGCGCCGCAAGCGAACTGGCTGCCGCCCGCGGCGTCAGCATGTTCATGGTGCTGCACGCCGCGCTGGCCACCCTGCTGTCGCGGCTGTGCGCGAGCACCGATATCGCGATCGGCACGCCGATCGCGGGCCGCTCCGATCCCGCGCTGGACGAGCTGGTCGGCATGTTCGTCAACACACTGGTGCTGCGCACCGAGATCGATCCGGCCGCTGGCTTCGATCGCATGCTCGACGTGGTGCGCGAGACCGATCTCAACGCCTTCGCCAACGCCGACGTGCCGTTCGAGCGACTGGTCGAGGTGGTCAACCCCGAGCGCTCGGCCGCGCGGCATCCGCTGTTCCAGGTGATGCTGTCCTACGACCGGGACCCCGATCTGCGCATCGAGCTGCCCGGCGTGCGGGCCGAGGTGCTGCCGATCGTCTCCGATATCGCGAAGTTCGATCTGCAGCTGGTGGTGCACGACGACGTCACCGACGGGCCGCTCACCGCCGAATTCGGCTACGCCACCGATATTTTCGACCGGGCCACGGTGGAATCGTTCGCCCGTCGTTTCGTCGCCGTGCTGAACGCCGTCGTGGCCGCGCCGAGCATGCCGATCGGCGACTTGAGCATTCTCGATCGGCGCGAGATCGCCAATCTGGTGCCGATCGCGGGCGCGCCCGCCGAACCGTTCACCACGCTGGCCCGGTTACTCACCGACACCGCCGAGCGGGTGCCGGACGCGGTGGCCGTGCGCTACCTCGGCGTCGACACCACCTACCGGGAACTCGACGAGTCCTCGAACCGGTTGGCGCGCGTGCTGATCGAGCACGGCGCCGGCCCGGAGGTGGTCGTCGCGATCGCGCTGCCGCGCGGTCTGGACGCGATCACCGCGGTGTGGGCGGTCGCGAAAACCGGTGCGGCGTATGTGCCGATCGATCCGAGCTATCCGGGCGAGCGGATCGCGCACATGATCGGCGATTCCGGGGCCATCCTCGGCCTGACCGACGCCGCCTGCCTGGCGGCCATGCCGGAGTGGCCCGCGCCGCGCGGCAAGCACCGCAAGAACTACGTCGACTGGCTGGTACTGGGCTCTGCCGAACTGGCCGCGGAAGCGGTGCACTGCTCGACCGCCCCGATCACCGACGCGGACCGGCATCATTCGCTGTGCACGGTGCATCCGGCCTACCTGATCTACACCTCCGGGTCGACCGGCAAGCCGAAGGCGGTGGTGGTCACCCACGCCGGCCTCGCCTCGCTCGCGAACGAGCAGACGCACCTGTTCGGCGTCACGGATTCGGCTCGGACGCTGCACTTCTCGTCGCCCAGCTTCGACGCGTCGGTGCTGGAGCTGCTGCTCGGCTTCGCCGCGGGCGCGACCATCGTGGTGGCGCCCGCCGGTATGTACGGCGGTGCCGAGCTGGCCACCCTGTTGCGCACCGAGCGGGTCACGCACGCGTTCGTCACTCCCGCCGCGCTGGCCACCGTGCCGACCGACGGGCTGGATGAGCTGGAAGCGGTCATCGTCGGCGGCGAGGCCTGCTCGGAGGAACTGGTCGAGACCTGGTCGGCCGAGCACCGCATGCACAACATGTACGGTCCGTCGGAGGCGACCGTCGCCGCCACCGCGACCGGGCCGATGGTGCCGGGCCGCCCGGTGCCGCTCGGCCAGCCGATCCGCGGTATGCGCCTGTTCGTGCTCGACGGGCGGCTGCATCCGGTGCCGCCGGGCACCCCCGGCGAGCTGTACCTCTCCGGCCCCGGTCTGGCGCGCGGCTACCACGGTCGTTACGGCCTTACCGCGCAACGGTTCCTGGCCAACCCGCACGGCCGCCGGGGCGAGCGGATGTACCGCACGGGTGATCTCGTCGTGGTCGAGACCGGTGGCCAGGTGCGCTTCCTCGGGCGTGCCGACGATCAGATCAAGATCCGCGGCTTCCGGATCGAGCTGCGCGAGATCGACCACGTGCTGCGCGCGCACCCCGGCGTGAACTTCGCGCTCACCGTGGTGCACACCGACGAACACGGCCAGCCGCGGCTGGCGTCGTATGTGACCGTGGACCACCCGGTGGCGGCCGCCGATCTCACCGAGACCGCCCGGCAGCGCCTGCCCGGCTACATGGTGCCCGCCTCGGTCACCGTGCTGGCCGAACTCCCGGTCACCCCGGCGGGCAAGCTGGACCGAAAAGCGTTGCCGGAGCCGGTCTTCGCGACCGGCGGCAGCTCGCGCGCACCGGCCACCGAACTGGAGTCGCGGGTCGCGGGCGTGTTCGGCGAGATCCTCGGCCGGCCCGTCACCGGGGCCGAGGACAGCTTCTTCGATGTCGGCGGTAACTCGCTGCTGGCCACCCGGCTCGCCGCCGCGTTGCACGCGGAGTTCGGCGTGGACCTGCCGGTGCGGGTGATCTTCGAGGCGCCCACCGTCGCGGGGGTCGCCGAGCGGCTCACGGAAGCGCCCCGGACGCAGCGGTTGGCGCTGGCTGTGCAGACCACGCGTCCGGGACGCATTCCATTGTCGCTGCCGCAGCAGCGACTGTGGTTCCTCAATCGATATTCTCCCGAATCGAGCGCATATAACATCGCTTTCGTTATCCGGATCGCGGGAGATCTCGATGTGGCGGCGCTGCGCGCGGCGCTCACCGATCTGGTGGAGCGGCACGAGGTGCTGCGCACCGTGTTCCCGGAGGACAGCGCGGGCGCCCAGCAGGTGGTGCTGCCGACCGCGCGGGCGCTGCCCGCGATCGAGGCGATCGACACCGACGAGGCAGGCGCGACGGCGGCGCTCGGCGCGCTCGCGCATCGCGGCTTCGACCTGATCCGCGACACCCCGCTGCGAATGACGCTGCTGCGCACCGGTTCCGAGCGCTACCTGCTCGGCATCGTGGTGCATCACATCGCCGCGGACGGCTGGTCGCTCGGCCCGCTGACCCGCGATCTGGCCGCCGCGTACGTGGCGCGGCACGGGGGCGCGGCCCCGGCCTGGACCCCACTTCCGGTGCAGTACGCGGACTTCGGGCTGTGGCAGCGCGCCTGCCTCGGCGACGAGGGCGAGCCCGGCAGCCTCGCGGCCGAGCAATTGGCCTACTGGCGCAGCGCTCTCGCCGATCTGCCCGCGGAATTGCCGCTGCCCTACGACCGGCCGCGGCCCGCGGAGCCGACCCAGTACGCGGGCGCCGTGCCGTTCACCGTGCCGGACCCGGTGCAGCGCGCCCTCGCCGAGCTCGCCAAGGAACAGGGCGTCAGCATGTTCATGGTGCTGCGCTCGGCACTGGCCGTGCTGCTGCGCAGCGTGACCGGCGGGCGCGACATCGTGATCGGCACCCCGGTGGCCGGCCGGACCGACACCAAGCTCGACGAGTTGGTCGGCATGTTCGTCAACACCCTGGTGCTGCGTTCCGACGTGGACCCGGACCGCCCATTCGCCGGTCTGCTGCGCGCCGACCGGGATACCGAGCTGGCCGCGATGGCGCACGCCGACATCCCGTTCGAGCGGGTGGTGGAGGAGCTGGCTTCGGGCACGACCCGGGGCAGGCACCCGCTGTTCCAGGTGGCGCTGACCGTGCAGGACGGCCCGGTGCCGACGCTGGAGCTGCCGGGCCTCGAGCTGCGGGCCGAGGAACTCGATATCGCGCTGGCCAAGTTCGACCTGGAATTGCGGGTCGCCCACATCGGGTGCGACGCCGGACCGGGCGAACCCGGACGCGCGTTCGAATTCGTCTACGCCGCCGAACTTTTCGACGAGGCGACGATCCACACCCTGGCCGACCGGTTCCTCCGGGTGCTGGCCGCGGTGACGGCCGATCCGCGAGTGCTGGTGCGCGACATCGACACCCGCACCGAGCGGGAACGCCGCCTGCTCGCCCCGGCGACCGGCGGGCCGACCACGCCGCAGTGCACGCTCGCCGCGTACTTCACCGCGACCGCGCATATGCATCCGCATCGCACCGCGGTGCGCTCGGGCGCGACCACGCTCACCTACGCCGAACTCGACAAGCGCTCGAATCGGCTGGCCCGTGCGCTGCTCGCGCGGGATATCGGTATCGGCGACCGGGTGGCCCTCGGTCTCACCCGCTCGGTCGAGTCGGTGCTCACGGTGCTCGCGGTGGTGAAGACCGGTGCCGCGTTCGTGCCGGTCGACCCGAACTATCCGGCGGACCGGGTGCGGCACATGCTCGCCGACGCGGGCTGCTGGGTCGGCGTCACCGTCGGTGCGCACGCCGAGCGGTTGCGCACGGCCGCTGCGGACGGCCCGGCGACGGACTGGTTGCTGCTCGACGACCCGGCCGTGCGCGCGGAACTGGAAACCTACGACGACGCACTGGTCGACGATCTCGACCGCATGTGCACCATCGAGGCGGCCGACCTGGCCTACCTGATCTACACCTCCGGCTCCACCGGAAAACCCAAGGGCGTCGCGGTCACCCATGCCGGGCTGTCCAATTTCGCGGACGAACTCCGCGACCGGATGCGGGTCGACCGCGAGTCGCGGACACTGCATTTCGCCTCGCCGAGTTTCGACGCGGCCGTGCTGGATCTGCTGCTCGCGGTCGGCTCCGGTGCCGCCATGGTGCTCTGCCCGCCCGACGTGTACGGCGGTGACGAGCTGGCCGCGCTGCTGGAGCGGGAGCGGATCACGCACACCTTCATGACCCCGGCCGCGCTGGCCACCATCGATCACGAGCGGTGGCCGCTGCCGCACCTGCGCGCGCTGATGGTCGGCGGCGAGGCGTGCGCGCCGGATCTGGTGGCCCGGTGGGCGCCGGGACGGACCATGCTCAACGGGTACGGACCCACCGAGACCACGATCGTCGCCACCATCGCGACGCTCACCGCGGAGCAGCCGGTCACCATCGGCACGCTGGTGCGCGGGGCGCGGGCGCTGGTGCTCGACGAGCGGCTGCGCCCGGTGCCGGCGGGCGTGCCCGGCGATCTGTACCTCGGCGGGCACGGTGTCGCGCGCGGCTACTTCGACCGATTCGGGCTCACCGCATTGCGTTTCGTGGCCGACCCGTTCGGCCCGGCCGGGGCGCGGCTGTACCGCACCGGCGACGTGGTGCGCTGGAACGATGCCGGTGAACTGTGCTACCTGGGGCGCAGCGACCATCAGGTGAAGGTGCGCGGCTTCCGGATCGAGCTCGGCGAGATCACCGCCGCGCTCGGCGAGCACCCCGCTGTGCGGTTCGCGCACACCGAGGTCAGGCAGATCGCGGGCGCCGACCGGATCGTGGCGTTCGTGCAGCCCGCCGACGAGCACACCGGGGTGGACGTGGAGGCGGTGCGCGACCGGCTGGGCGCGCAGTTGCCTGCGCATATGGTGCCCGCCAGCATCACTGTGCTGGAACGGATTCCGCTCACCCCGGTGGGCAAGCTGGACAGCGCCGCGCTGCCCGAGCCGCAACTGGCCGTCGCCGCGGCCACCCGGGAACCGTCGACCCCGTCGGAGCGCCTGGTCGCGCGGGTGATGGGGGAGCTCGTCGGCGTCGACGCGGTGCGCGCGGACGACAGCTTCTTCGATATCGGCGGAAACTCGCTGCTGGCAACGCAACTCGTCGCGCGGCTGGCCGCGGCCAGCAACACCAGGCTGGAGGTGCGTACCGTCTTCGCCGCGCCGCGGGTCGCCGAACTCGCCGCGCACCTGGATTCCGGACCGGCCGGCGCGCGTTCGCGTCCGGCGCTGGTGCGACAGGCCCGCCCGGATCGGATTCCGCTCTCGGCGGCGCAGCGCAGGCTGTGGTTCCTCAACCGATTCAACGGCATCGGCGAGGCGGCGGCCGACGGCGCCGACCTGTCCGCGGGCGCGTACAACGTGCCGGTGGTACTGCGGATGAACGGCAAGCTGAACGTCGATGCGCTGGTCGTCGCGCTGCACGCGGTGCAGGACCGGCACGAGACGTTGCGGACGGTGTTCCCCGAGGTCGGCGGCGAACCGACGCAGCGGGTGCTCGATCTGGTCACCGCGGCGATCACCCTGTTCGTCGCCACGGTGCGCCCGGACGAGGTGGACGACGCGGTACGGCGTTTCGCCGCACCGGGATTCGATCTCGCGGGCGTGGTGCCGATGCGGGCCGCGCTGATCTCGGTGTCGCCGGACGGCGACCGCGGCGTGCGCAATCCGGCCGAGGTGTCCGACGAGCACGTGCTCGTGCTGGTGGTGCACCACATCGCGATGGACGGGCAGTCGCTCGCGCCGCTGGCGCTCGACGTGGCCACCGCCTACCGGGCCGCCTGCGCGGACCGGTCGCCGGAATGGGACGAGCTCGCGGTGCAGTACGTGGATTACACGCTGTGGCAACAGGACACGCTCGGCACCGAGGACGATCCGGACTCGGTGATCCGCAGGCAGCTCGACTACTGGCGCCACCAGCTCGACGGCGTCCCCGAACTGCTCACCCTGCCCGCCGACCGGCGCCGCCCGCCGGTGCCGTCCTACCGCGGCGGGCTGGTCGAATGCGAGATCGACGCGTTCACCCATCGGGACCTGCATCGGGTCGCGACGAGCAACAACGTCAGCATGTTCATGGTGCTGCACGCCGCGCTCGCGGTCCTGCTGCACCGGATGTCGGCGACCGACGACATCACCGTCGGCACGCCGATCGCGGGGCGTGGGCATCCCGCGCTGGACCGGTTGATCGGCATGTTCGTCAACACGCTGGTGCTGCGCACCCGGATCGATCCGGACGCCCGGTTCACCGACCTGCTGCACACCGTGCGCGACGTCGACCTGGACGCGTTCGCGCACGCCGATCTGCCGTTCGAACGCCTCGTCGAGGTGCTGAATCCGGCTCGGTCCCAGGCGCATCACCCGATGTTCCAGGTGATGCTCTCGGTGCAGAACCATCCGGTGGGCGGGCTGGAGCTGCCCGGCCTGCGGATCGAGGCGGCCGATGTGGACACCGGTATCGCCAAGTTCGACCTGCAGTTCACGCTCACCGAAGCGCAGACGCCGGAACGGGATCCGGCGGGCATCACGCTGTCGGTCAACTACGCGAGCGATCTGTTCGACGAGCAGACCGCGCTGCGGTTGGGTCACCGCCTGGCACGATTGCTCGCCGCGGTCGCGGCGAATCCGACCACCGCGGTGGGCGATCTGGAGCTGCTCGATCCCGCCGAGTGGTCCGGCCTGGCCCCGGTGCGCGGCGCGGAGCCGGACCGTCCGGTCACCTTCCCCGAGGTGTTCGCGGCGGCCGCCGCGGTGGACCGGGCCGCGATCGCCCTGCGCGCCGACGGCACCCAGATCAGCTACGACGCGCTGGACCGCTGGACCAACCGGCTCGCCCGGGTGCTGATGCGCCGCGGGGTGGGCCCGGAAACGCTGGTGGCGCTGGGGATTCCGCGCTCGGTGGAGTCGGTGGCCACGGTGCTCGCGGTGGCCAAGGCCGGTGCCGCGTTCGTGCCGGTCGACCCGAACTATCCGGCGCCGCGGATCGCGCACATGCTCTCGGATTCCGGTGCGGCACTGGGTATCACGCTCAGCGCGCACCGCGACGAGTTGCCCGGTGACGTGGAGTGGATCGTGCTGGACGATCCGATCTTCCGTGGGCTGGTGCTGGATTCGCCCGACGGGCCGATCGCCGCCGCGGAGCGCACCGCGCCGCTGCGGATCGACAACCCGGCGTACGTGATCTACACCTCCGGTTCCACCGGCACGCCCAAGGGGGTCGTGGTCACCCACGGTGGGCTGTCCAACTTCGCCGCGGAGACCGCGCAGCGCTTCGATGTCCGGCCCGGTTGCCGGGTACTGCACTTCGCCACGCCGAGCTTCGACGCGGCGATGCTCGATCTGCTGCTCGCGCTCGGCGGCGCGGCCACGCTGGTGATCACGCCGCCCGGGGTGGTCGGCGGCGAGGATCTGGCGCGGGTGTTCATCGACGAGGCGATCACGCACGCGTTCATCACCACCTCGGCGCTCGGCACGGTGGACCCCACCGGCGTCACCGCGCTGCGGCACGTGCTGGTCGGCGGCGAGGCCCTGCCGCCGGATCTGGTGACCCGATGGGCGCCGAACCGCAACCTGTACAACGTGTACGGGCCCACCGAGACGACCATCGTCACGGTGATCTCGCAGCCGATGACGCCGGGCGGCCCGATCACCATCGGCGGTCCGATCCGCGGCGTCAGCGCGACCATCCTGGACGGTCGCCTGCATCCGGCCCCGGTCGGGGTCACCGGCGAATTGCACCTCGCCGGTTCGGCGCTGGCGCGCGGTTACCTCAACCGCCCCGGCCTGACGGCGCAGAAGTTCGTGGCGAACCCGTTCGGCAAGCCGGGCGAGCGGATGTACCGCACCGGCGACCTCGTGCGCTGGTGGACCGGCCAGGGTTCGCCGGCGGCGGGCCGCGACCACGGCGGCAGCCGGGAGATCGAATACGTCGGCCGCACCGACCATCAGGTCAAGATCCGCGGCTTCCGCATCGAACTCGGCGAGATCGACGCGGCGCTGGCCAAGCACGGCGGCGTGGAATTCGCCACCACCATCGGGCACCGCACTCCCGCGGGGAGCACGGCACTGGTGTCGTATGTCAAGGCGCGCAACGGTATCGGGCTCACCGCGGCGGAACTCACCGAGCATGTGGCGGGGCTGGTGCCGAATTACATGGTGCCGCAATCGATCATGCTGCTCGACCGGGTGCCGCTCAGCCCGGTCGGCAAGCTGGATCGAAAAGCCCTGCCGGAACCCGTGTTCTCGGCGGCCGACGGCTATCGCGCGCCCGCGACGCCGACCGAGGTCGCCCTGTGCGCGGCCTTCGCGGCGGTGCTCGGCGTGGAGACAGTGGGTGCCGACGACGGCTTCTTCGAGCTCGGCGGCAACTCGCTGCTCGCCACGAAGGTCGTGGCGCAGGTGCGGGCCAACGGCCTCGATCTGCCGGTGCAGGCGATGTTCGGCGAGGCGACCCCGGCCGCCATCGCCGCCCGGCTCGACGGATCGGGCGCGGGCATCGTCGCGGCGCTGGGACCGGTGCTGCCCATCCGGCCCAACGGCAAGGCGGCGCCGCTGTTCTGCGTCCACCCCGCGATCGGGTTGGCCTGGTGCTACTCGGGCCTGCTCGCGCACCTCGCGCCGGACCGTCCGGTGTACGGGTTGCAGGCCCCGCACGTCGCGGGCGAGGACGGGTTCGCCTCGATCGCCGAGGCCGCGCAACAGTATGTGGCACATATCAAGTCGATCCAGCCGACCGGGCCCTACCACCTGCTCGGCTGGTCGCTCGGCGGCCTGATCGCGCACGAGGTGGCCGTGCAATTGCAAGAAGCGGGCGACGAGGTGGCGCTGCTGTCGATGATGGACAGCTACCGGCTCTCCGACGCCTGGCTCGAGCACGCGATCCCGAGCGTGGCCGAGATCATCGAGGAGTTCGGCAGCGACCAGCTCGACGCGCCGCTGGACCCCGCGATGAACCTGCGCGACGCGGCAGAGCTGCTGCGTGCGCGTCCGGGGCCGTTCGCGGCGCTCACCGTCGAGCACCTCGAACGGCTCTACGCCGGATACACCAACGGCACCCTGCTCGCGCACGGGTTCCGGCCCCGGGTCTTCGACGGCGACCTGCTGTTCTTCACCGCCGCCGCGGACGAGATCAACCGGGCCGATCCGGAACGCACCGCGGCGGCCTGGCAGCCGTTCGTCACCGGCGCTATCCGCGATCACGAACTGCCGTGCCGGCATTCGGCGATGACCGCGCCCGAATCGCTCGCCGCGATCGGACAGGTGCTGCGCGGCGCACTGGACGGGGCCGCGGTACTGCTGCCCGCCGGCGCGCAGCCGGCGAAGAACGGAGTGCGGCGAACCAAGAGCGGCGCACGAAAGGAGAAGCAGAGGTGAACGGGCAATACCCGGCCACGCGCCAGTCGATGCGCCCGGAACGACCGGTCGTGCCCGCGCCGGGACCGGCCGCGGGCGGGGACTGCGAGGTGGACGGGCTCGACCTGTCCATGCTCCGGCCGTTTCGGGCGGTCGCCCGACCAGCGCGGCGCAAGCGGTGCGCGTCCGCCGTGGCCGGTCGATCGACTTCGACGACGGGGGAGGCGGCACAATGAGTTTGGCGGTGGAAGTACTCGGCCTGGTCAAGCACTACGGGCGGATCCGGGTGCTCGACAACATCGATCTGCAGATACCGAGCGGCACCGTGATGGGACTGCTCGGCCCCAACGGCGCGGGCAAGACCACGACGGTGCGCATCGTGACCACCCTGCTGCGCCCGGACGCCGGCGAGGTCCGGGTTGCGGGTGTCGACGTGCTGCGCAACCCCGGTGCGGCGCGACGGCGGATCGGGTTGTCCGGGCAGTACGCCGCGGTCGACGCGAACCTGTCCGGGTTCGAGAACCTGCGCATGGTGGCCCGGCTGTACGGGATGTCGCCGCGTCAGGCCAGCACGCGGGCCACCGACCTGCTGGACGCGTTCGGGCTCGAGCACGCCGCCGACCGCAGGGCGGGCACCTATTCCGGCGGTATGGCCCGCCGGCTCGACCTGGCCGGAGCGCTGGTGGCCAAGCCCGCGGTGGTGGTGCTCGACGAGCCGACCACGGGGCTCGACCCGCGCGGCAGGCTCGACATGTGGCGCGTCATCGGCGAACTCGTCGACGACGGCACCACCGTGCTGCTCACCACGCAGTACCTGGAGGAGGCCGATCTGCTCGCGGATCGGATCACCGTCATCGATCGCGGGCGGGTGATCGCGCGCGGCTCGGCCGACGAGCTGAAGACCTCCATCGGCGGCGACCGGCTCACCGTCACGCTGGCCCCCGGCCAGGACGTGCAGCCCGCGCTGACGGTGCTCGCCCAGGTGGGCATCGGCGAACCGAGCCACGAGGCGGGCACCGACGAGGCCTCGATCGTGGTCGGCGACGGCTCGCGCACCATGGTCGAGGCGCTGCGCAGGCTCGACGACGCGGGTGTCTGTGTGGTGGACGCCACCGTGCACCGGCCGAGCCTGGACGACGTATTCCTTTCTCTCACCGGCAAATCGGCCCGCCCCGCGGCCGACCGGAAGTCCGAAACCGATGACGTACAAGAGGAGATCCTGTCGTGACGGCGGTCCTGGAAAGTCCGAAAGTGCAGGCGGCGCAGGTCGATTCGGGGCCACGGCTGCGAATCTTCCGGGACAGCGCGATCGTCGCCTACCGGAACCTGCTCACCATTCTGCGGGTGCCGACCCTGCTGGTGACCGCCACCATCCAGCCGCTGATGTTCGTGTTCCTGTTCGCCTACATCTTCGGCGCCTCGCTGGGCGGCAGTCAGTATCGGGAGTTCCTGCTCGCCGGAATCTTCACCCAGACAGTCGCTTTCAACGCGGCGTTCACCACCGTCGGGCTCGCGGGCGACCTGCAGAAGGGCATCATCGACCGGATGCGCACCCTGCCCATGTCCCGGCTGGCCGTCCTGATGGGACGCACGCTGTCCGACCTGGTGGTCAATATCCTCAGCGTCGCGGTCATGGTGGGCTGCGGCTATCTGGTGGGCTGGCGGATCAACGGCGGCATCGCCGATGCCGCGCTCGCGTTCGGCATCATCCTGCTCTTCGCCTTCGCCATGTCCTGGGTCGGCGCGCTCACGGGCCTGATCTCACCCACCGTGGAGGTGGCGCAGAGCGCCGGGCTGATCTGGATGTTCCCGCTCTCGTTCATCTCCTCGGCCTTCATCTCCGCCGAGACGCTGCCTGGTCCGCTGCGGACCATCGCCGAGTGGAACCCCATCACCGCGGTCTCCGCCGCGGGACGCAAGCTCTTCGACAACGACGCGCCGCCGTCGTTCGCACCCCCCACCGGTTGGGCCGCCGATCACTGCGTCGGGTACGCCATCGCCTGCTCGCTCGCCATCCTCGCGGTGGCCATGCCGTTGGCTTTGCTGCGCTATCGCAAGGTCGCCAGCCACTAAGCGGTTCGAGATCCACCGAGGCTCCGCGTCCCAGGTTGTTCGCACACCTGGGCGGCGGGGCCTCTGGCGTTTCCGGTCGCAGGGAGTGGCGGCGGGAACGAATCCGCAGGCAGTGGACGGACTTCGTGCATCTGCACTACTGCCGAATGGAATGTTCTGGGCGTTTGCCAATAGCTGACTGTCTCACACGGATGATGTGCTCATCGTCGACGAAGCGGTCGATGATACCCGGCTGTCCCCGTCGCGTCCTTCGAATGGAACGAAAGGAGCCGGTCAGTGGCTTTGGATGCCTTAATCCGCCGGAGATACCCGGTGCGCGCAGCCTTGCGCTGGTCGGTGCTCGCGGGAGTCGTAACGGCCGCGGTGAGCCTGGTCGTGCCGGTCGGTGTCGCGACCGCGGACGACTCTGTCCCAGTCAGCAGTGCGACCGATCGTCAGGAGGAGGTCCTCGCGGTCCGCGACGGCGTGATCGTGTCGCAGGTCAGCTATTTTCTGCCGTTACCTGCGGGGACCGCCGCTCATCCCGCGGTCTGCGATCGCACCGGGTACCTGCGCTACCGGGCCGTCGGTAGCCCGGAGCGTTCCGCCGACGCCGACAAGGTGGTTATCCAGCAGCCGGGTGCGAACGGCGGTGCGGTGAACTCCGACAGCGTCGCCGCGAACACCGTCGTCGCCGCGCGGGCGAACGGCCAGAACGTCGAGTTCTGGGCCCTGGCGCGCCGCAGCCAGTGCCTCGATGAGTCGTTCGGGTTCGACTACGCGCTGCGCTCGGGCAACTATCTCGACGCGGTCGACTACTACTTCAACCACAAGCCGCTCGACGGCCAGGTGTTCCCCGGCTTCAAGGATTCGCCCCAGCTGGCGGTGCTCGACACGATGGGCATGGAACGGTTCGTCCGCGACCAGTACGAGGTGATGCTGTCGGAGATCCCGGAGCAGGCGAGTCGCCAGCAGAAGTACGTGTGCACCGGCATCTCCCTCGGCGGGCTGGTCGAAGGGTTCTTCGCGGACTGGGACTTCGACGGCAATCCGGCCACCACCAATGACGCCGGTTACCAGCAGTGCGCCGCGTTCGCCTCGCAGGACACGGCGATCACCTCCGATCCGGTCGCCATCCAGAACACGCCGTTCCTGCATGACATCACCAACGCCATCGTCGGCCCGACCAACGATGTGGTGAAGGCGGTCGCGAATGTCGGTGTGCTGCCCCGTTCGCTCGTCTCGGTGCCCGTCGTCGGGGGCCGGACGTTCATGATCCTCCGATTGGCCGGTCTCGCCGCGTACCTGGAACCGGACGCGGAGAGCCAGCTCATGGCGCATCTGCCGCACGATCTCGATATCGACCTCACGCTCGACTATCTGTACTCCGGATCGCCGGTGTCCTTCGCCACCAACGGCGCGGACGGCTCGGGCACCATCCGGGACTTCCGCTTCACCAATACCGCGTTGCTCGGCGAGTTGATCGACAACAACTCGGCCAACTTCGCACTGTGGGAGCAGGGAGTGGGCGCGATCGCGGGCGGGCCGGTGGCGGAGAAGACCTTCCCGGTGCCAGGCTCGGTCACCCAGGTGCCGCTGCTCGGCGGCTTCCTGCGGGTGATCGCCGGTCCGCAGCCGCGAGTCCGGCCCACCGATCGAAATGCGCTCTACACCTGGCGGAACTACGACGACGTGCGCGGGGTACCCTACACCTCGCCGAACCACGAAGCCTCCGATATCCGGGACGCCGCAAGGCAACTCGGCACGGGTTCGCCGTACGCGTACTGGGAGACCTATCTTCCGGCCCGGCTCTTCATCGACATCGGGGCGGGCTACGGCGGCGCCCGCAGCGGTGACATGACGAACCTGCGCTACCACAACATGGCCCGCACCAAGCCGAGCTACATCGCTTATGCCGGTGATGGTTTCGTGCAGCAGGGCTTCGGCATGGTCGTGCCGCCGGGTCCGACCGCGCAGGTGGTCACTCTGCCCGGATACAGCCACGTCGACACGATCGGCGCGGCGCGGGTGCAGAACGACGGCAAAGCCGACGCCAGCGCGCAGACCCTGGCCGATTTCATCAAAACCCTTGGCTGACAACAGTTCACCGAAAGCGGAGTCATGAAGCTCACCAGTCGTATCAGAGTATCGTTGTCCGTAGGGGTTCCGTTGGCGGTCACGGCGGTACTGCTCGTGGTAGGCCTGCCGGTGCCGTCTTCCGTTGCCGCCCCGGCGGTTTCGCGGGGCGCCGACAGCGCGGAGGTCACCCCGTTCACCGATCCCAGCTTCGGCGACGATGTCGAGGCCACCTATGTCCGGCTGCACTACCCGAGCCCGTACTCCACGATGGCCCACCCGGAGGCCTGTGACTGGATCTCGTTCGTGCGCTACCGGTCCAAGAAGGGGCCGGAGCAGTCGTCGGACGCGGACGCGCTGCTCAGCGTGCAGCCCGGCACGTTCTCCGGTGCGGCGAACAACAATCCGCAAGGCCCGCAGGTGGTGCGCAAGGCCGCGGCGAACGGCAAGTCGGTGGAATACATTTCGCTGGATCGCCGGGCCAACTGCGCCGAGGACCGCACCGGGTGGGTCGCGGCCGAGCAGGCCGGGGACTACCACGTCGCGGCCGACTACTACTTCCACGGCAAGCCGATCGACGGCAAGACCTACCGGTACCAGACGTCGCAGGATCTGAACTATCTCGGCGAATACGGACTGGCGCTGACCATGGACGACTGGCGCGCGGTCATCGAGTACCTGCTGCCCGATCCCGCGGATCGACACAAGATGGCTTGCGGCGGACACTCTTTGGGCGCCTTCCTCACCGGCCCGATGATGGCGTGGGATTTCGACCAGAATCCGGCCACCACCGAGGACGCGGGCTACAGCCTGTGCGGTCGCGGCATCGTGCCCGAAGACGGGTTCGCGATGACTGATCCGGTGGGCTTCGCCGGGGCGCCGCCTCTGGACGCGTTCTTCTCCGCGGTGGGCGGCGCCGTCAAGAACGGAGTGGACCTGCTGCTGAAGAACGGTCTGGGGACCGCGCAGTGGCCGGTCACCGCGGCCAGCGAGATCATGAACGTCTACTACCTCGCGGGCATGGCGGCCGACCAGAAACCGGACGAGGAAAGCGATCTGAAGAGTCTGGTGCCGGGCGATCTGCGCACCGAACCGTGGATGCGGCTCATGTACGGCAAGGACTATCTGGATCTGTTCACCGGCAACAACCTGCCGCGGGACTTCCGGCTCACCAACCGGGCGGCGCTGGGGATGCTGTTCGATCAGAACTCGGCGGAGTACGTCATGCAGGCGGGACTCGGGTACTACGACTGCCCGACCGTCGGCAAGACGTATCCGGTGCCCAACGGCCTCGCCTCGGTGCCGATCCTCGGGCCGAATCTGTTCGTCATTCCGCTGCGGGTCGGGTACGGGCAGAACTACACCCCGGCCGACCACAACCAGTTGTGCGGTTGGAAGAACTACGACCAGGTGCCCGAATCCACCATCGACGGCATCGATCCGGTCCGCGGCCAGCCGACCGATCGGGATCACGAGGTCACCGACATCGTGGAGTTCGCGCGGGCGATGAATCCGGGCAGGCAGCCCACGGACTTCTTCGAGGAGTACACGCCGCTGCGGATCATCACCGACACGATCTTCGCGCTCGGTCTCGGACGCGACGGCGAACTGCGCCAATTGCAGAACCGGACCGGCGGCGTCTTGAACTTCCTGCTGCACGGCGACCGTTGGCAGAGCACACCGGCGGGGCGGCGCAATCTGACGCTGCTCTCGGGTGATTCGCCGTTGCAGAACGCGGGGTGGGGCGGCATCCTGCCCGCCAACGCCAAGATCATCCCCGGCTATCGGCACTACGACGTGATGACCGCCGCGGAAAAGCAGAACAACGGGATGCCCGAGATGGCAAGCAGCCTGATCGCGAACTTCCTGACCCAGTAGCGACCCGAAAACCGCAGCGGCGCCGCATCTTTCGCCTGGCTCGGGAAAGGTGCGGCGCCGCTGCGGTGCGGTGCCGCCGCACTCACGGAGATGATTGCTGACACGATGGGGGGATGAATGAACAGGGGCGCCCGGTTCTGTACGCGATAGTGACAGGGTCGTCGGTGGCGCGGGACGTGGGGACGCTGGTGGATCTGGCGCAGGTGGACGGCTGGGAGGTCTGCGTGATCGCGTCGCCGGACGGGTTGCGGTTCATCGACGCCGACGGGCTCGCGGCGCGGACCGGGCACGTGGTGCGCAGTCAGTACAAGGAACCGGAGGCGCCGGATGCGCTGCCGCCGGCCGACGGGCTGATCGTCGCACCGATCACCGCGAACTCGCTGGCCAAGTGGTCTGCCGGGATCTCGGACACGCTGCCGCTCGGCCTATTGGTGGAGGCGGTCGGCCTGCGCCTGCCCGTGGTCGCGGTGCCCTTCGCCAACCGCGCGCTGATCAGCTTTCCGCCCATCGCGGAGGCTATCCGCAAGCTGTCGGAATGGGGTGTGACGGTGCTGGCCGAGGATCCGCCGCACGAACCGGCCACGGGCGCGCAGGCGGCCGCCGGGTTCCCGTGGGCCGGCGCTTGGCAGTCTCTGCTCCAGCACCCCTGGCGACCCCGTCCCGCGTGAGCAACGAGACATGGTGGCGGCGGCACAGGGGGTTTCGCCGCCACCATGTCTCGTTGCTCACGAACCGGTCCGGACCGGTGCCGACTGCTGCTGCGCCGACGAAGCCGAGAAGCGCTCCGCGAGAGCGCTTATCGCGGTCAAAGCGAGGGTGATCACGACACCGCCGAGGATGGCGCTGCTCGGCGCGGTGTGCGCGAGAACCAGCGCGGACACGGTGGCGGCGAGCCCGTAACCGATGCCGCCTACCGCGTACATCACCGAATAGGCCGCGGCGTGCAGGTGCGCGGGCAGCTGGGCGCGCAGCGCCAGATTGCGGGCGACGATCACCGCCGCCTGGAACAGTCCCGCCGCGGCGAGCGCGACCGCGATCCCGAGCCCCGGCGTGATCGCCACCAGCGCAACGCAACCCGCGGTGACGACGAGCAGGATCAAGGCCTGCGCCCGCACCGTCCCCGGCCATTCGCGCAGGCCGTAACAGAACGCGCCCACCGCACCGGTGACGGCGAACGCGGTGAGTATCGGCCCGGCCCAGCGCACTTCGATGCCCCGGAACTCCAGCAGCGCGGGCAACACCAGCTCGGCCGTGGCCAGCAGCGACATCGCCGCGGCACTGGTCAGGTAGATCGGCCAGCCGGAGAGTACTGCGCGCCAACCACCTTCGGTCTGCTCCGCCGTGGCCGCGGCTTGTCCGGGCAGCAGGAAGATGAGCACGGCCGCGGCCGCGGCGCCGACTGCCGCGAGCGTCAGGGGAGCCGCGGGGAACAGACCCGTGGCCAGCGACACCACCAGCACCGGCGCGGCGGCCCAGATCACCTGGGTGAGCATCGCTTCGACGCCGAGCGCGCGGGGCACGTCCGGCGACGCCACCAATCCGATCAGCATCGAACGCATCCCACCGGGCGATCCGGCCGGACCGAACCCTGCGAGGAAGGCCAGCCCGATCAATAGCGGCGCGGGAGCCGAACCGCTCGATGCCAGACCGGCGAACGCGGCGGCGCCGACGGCGAAACCCGCGGCCAGCTGCGGTCGGATCCGTTGCTGACGCAACCACATTCCCTGCACTGCCGCCCCGATGACCTCACCGAGGACGTACCCGGCGGACAGCACTGCGCCGAGCGCATATCCGCCGGGGGTCGACCTGACGAGAAACACCAGGCCCAGCGGCGCCATCGCGATCGGCAGCTTTCCGGCGAGTGACACGATCGACCACGCGAGCACCTCGCGGGTGGCGAGCCGCCGATAACCCATCCTCTCGCCTCCGCCCCCGGATCCGGCATTGATCTTCGTGTCAACCAGCCGACGGGCTCAGGTATTTCCCTGCGGAGCTACGGCTTTCGCAGCGGAGCGGACCTTTCCGCGCAACAAGGCGGCCTACTGGGGGAGGGTTGGGTCGCCCACGGACTCGGCGACCGCGAGCCGTTCGGGCACCCGGTCGGCGGCACAGAACCGTCGCGCCGCGATAGTGATTCGGGTAGCGGAATACCCCTACGGAGCACCTTGTGCGGGAAGATAACTCGAGCGAGTGGTGGGACTCCGACGGCGGTCCGTCGAGGGCGACCTCCAGCACGAGTGGCCGGTGGTCGTCGGGTGCGCGCAACAGCGCGTCCAATCGTCCGGTGCGGAAAGACAGGTGAAAGCGGCACTCCCCGTGGACGAGACGTGATCCTCGGCGGGAAAAGCCTTGACCGACAGCGCCTCCCCGTCCGCGTTGTATGCCTGCCAGGTGAACGGGCGATCGGAGCGATGCGCCGCGCGGACCCACCGCGCGAGTTCGTTCTGCACTCCGGGAGTCTGCCGGCGTGCCCGATAGGACACACCTTCGATAGGCAAGGCCGGGCCCGGAATGCGAAAAGCCGCCCGCATCGTGCGATGCGGACGGCCTCTGCGGTGTCGCTTACACCCGGCGGCGGGTCTTGAGCAGGTCGAGACGCTCCTTGAGGAGTTCCTCGAGCTCTTCCTTGCTGCGGCGTTCCAGCAGCATGTCCCAGTGGGTGCGCGGCGGCTTGACCTTCTTGGTCTCGACCGTGGTGCCTTCGATCAGGATGCCCTCCTGACCGTTGCGGCAGAGCCAGGTCGGCGGGATCTCGGCGTCGTCGGCGAAGGGGACGTCGAACTCTTCCCCGTTGTCGGTGCGGTACCGGGCGATCCGACGCGGCGCCAGGTCGTGGTCGCGGTCGGTCTCGTAGCTCACCGCTCCGAGCCGACTGCCCCGGAGTACGCGATCTGCCATGGTGTGCCTCTCCCTGTGTGCTCGAGTCTTGTTGCTGCGACCGGGTCCGGACGAACGTTCTCGTGCTCGACCTCAGGTACAACGTACGGGCCTGCGCCGATAGTTCCCGTCGCGGCCGCGGAACCGTTCCATTGTAGTCGCACCGGTGTGGGGGCCGCGCCACGCCCGTGGTCGGCGGGTTCGGTGAGGGTCGCTGACCGGTCCGTGCCCGCCGAACCGTTAAGGTTCTGCGTCATGTCGCGCCGCTTGCTGTCCTGCCTGACTTCTCGCTAGGGGGTGTGTTCAATCTCTGATCGTCGTCACTCTCGTCAACTGTCCTGCCTGTGGTGTGGGCGAGAGATCGTGGAGTCGGAGGCCGGCCGTCGTCGCCGGTACTGCCGGCAGTCGTGTCGTCAGCGGGCCTACGAGCATCGCAACAGCCTGAAGGGCACCGGGATCCCGGACGATTCCGTAGTGCTCAGCGCGCAGGAGGCCACCGACCTGGCCGATCGCTGGTTCGCCGCCCGGTGCGCGGCCGAGGACGTCGCGATCGCCATCGAAGAGGGCGCCTCGCAGGAGGAACTGGCCACCCTCGGCAAAACCCTGGTCGAACTGGCCCGCGACGCCGAACGGCTGCGCTGAGCGGGACGGCCGCCCTGGGTCGGATGGGTGCGCTGGGTTGGGCTGCGGTGCTGAGTCAGACCGCTGCGCTGACCGGGCGCTGAGCGGCTCGCCTCACGCGGTGTGCCGGCGGCGCAGATAGATTCCGCCGAGGAGTGCCCCGGTGCCCGCGACTACGCCGCCGAACGCCAGCAGCGTGGTGGCGTCCGGGTGGACCAGCGACTGGGCGCGCATCGCCTGCGCGAACACGATGGCGAGCAGCCCGGTGTAACCGAGGCCGAGCACGCCGATCACCGCGGCGCGGGTGCGTTCGGCCCGCAGCCACCGATAGCGCGGTGCCAACCAGGCCAGCACGAGCACCGCGAGCAGCAGCACCTGGATGCCGTGCAGCCCGACGAAGTGCGGGACGCGCAGGTCGCCGCCGATCGTGCTCCAATGCGTGATCGGCATGCCGGGGGCCGCGTCGCGCGGGGACAGGTCGCGCAGCGCCGGATCGATGACGGTATGGCCCGCGATCAATTCGACGACCTTGCCGTCCGCGTCGCGCACCAACTGCTTGCCGGTGAAGCCCATCAGGTATCCCATGGCCATGCCCGCTACCGCGAAGAGCAGTCCGAACCGGATCGCGCTCGCCGTCGGCCGGTCGACCAGGCGTTGCCAGCACAGGATCAGTGCGATCAGCAGGTTGGCCAGGAACAGGCCGGGCACACCGGACATGAAGATCTGCTGGCCGATCTGGTTGACCGGGTCGGTGTCGACGTTGTTGAAGTGACTGAACGTGCCGCGCGCGCCCTGTACCGCGATGAAACCCACGTCGAGCACACCGGTGATCGCGAACACCGTGCCCAGCCACCAGGTCGCGCGACTTCCCTTGTGCGGCAACGACAGCAGGAACGCAAGGGTGGCGCTGTAGAGGGTGAAGGCGAAGCCGAACTTGAACGGCTTGAGCCACACCGATTCTCCGAGCAACTGCCGGTCGTCGATCAGCATGCCGATCGCGGAGACGACGGCGAGGGCGGCCATGAAGGCGACCGACACCATGAGCGGACGATGCAGGCGGGCAGCGGTCCGGACGAGCCCGGCGGCGCTCGGGTGCGGCCGGTTCGCCGGCGTCGGTGCGCCGGGCCCGGCGGCCAGATCTGTGGTAGCCATGCACCGACGGTAAGAAGCCGAACCCGTGGAAGACGTCCCGCCGCAGCGCTATTCGCGTCTAGTACCCGGGGCGTCGCGTCTAGTACCGGGGTACTGAGCACGGAGGCGGTTCGGCCGCGATCGCGTCACCGTTGACGCGATCGCGGCCGAACCGCTCCGGGTTTCGCCAGCCCCTCATCGACTCGCGAAGGGGGTGGGACTACGGGGTGTTGCGCAGGATGTCGATGCCGCGGCCCGCGAGCCAGGGCAGCGGGTCGATCGGCTGGCCGTCCGCGGTGTGGATCTCGTAGTGCAGGTGCGGGCCGGTGGAGAAGCCGCGGTTGCCGACGGTGGCGATGATGTCGCCCGCGCGGACCTGCTGGCCGACGGTGGCCAGGACGTCGTTCACGTGGCCGTAGATGCCGATGGTGCCGTCGTCCTGCTGCACCCGCACCCACATGCCGAAGCCGCTGGCCGGTCCGGCCTCGATCACCACGCCGTCGGTGACCGCGGCGATCGGCGTGCCGATCGCGTCGGCCAGGTCGAGGCCCGCGTGCAACGCGCCCCAGCGCATGCCGAAGGTGGAGGTGAGGATGCCCGCGATGGGGCGAACGGTCTTCGGTCGCGCGGCCTCCACGGCCAGGCGATGCTGCTCCCAGACGACGCTCTCCGGGACGGTTTGCGGCATCTGGGCTTCGCGCGGGGTGAACGCGGTGAACGCGGCCTGGGGGGCCACCTCGGTGTCGGCGGCGGCGCGGGCGCCGGCGGTCAGGTGGCCGGCGCCGGTTTGGTCGGCGGCGGCGAGCACCCCGAGCGAGGCGCTGACGACGGCGGACACGGCCACCGCGCGGGTGGCGGCGCGGTGGCGCCGGGTCCGGGTCGCGCCCCGACGTGAAGATAACGGAACGGTCACGGGCATGAGACGAACGTACGGGAGGTGAACAGTGACTCCGCAATCCTGTGGCAACCGTCACAGGGGTGTGAAAGCCCAGTTCGCTGATCACGAATGGGTAACGAGGCGGCGCGCCTCGCGCGCCCACCTTGGGGAATTCCGTAATGCGCCGAGTTGACCGTGCGGTCGCCAGTTGATCACACTGTTTAAGTGGCGACTAATGGAGTTCGTGCGCTCGAAGCGCTATCCGACCCGACTCGGCGGGCCATCTTCGAGGCATTGCCGCAGGCCCCGCGCTCGGTCGGCGAACTTGCCGCACTCACCGGCGTGACCAGCTCGGCGGTCTCCCAGCACCTGCGTATCCTGCGCGCGGCCCGCCTGGTGCTGATGCGCCCCGAGGGCACCCGCCGCCTCTACTCCCTCGACCCCCGCGGCCTCAGCGACGCCCGCGACTACCTCGACCAGTTCTGGCCCAGCGCCCTCGCCGCCTACTCCGCCGCCCTCCAAACCGCCCGCACCACCTCTTGAACGCCACTTCCGTTCCGCCGCAACCCTTTTGACTCGCCGGACTCTTTCTGGTTCGCCGCACCCCTTCCGTGCAGACGCACTCCCTGTGGCGTGGCACACCGGGTGGGTGAACACAGAAGTGGTGCGGCAACGCGGGCGCACCCCTTGCGGCATAGCGCAGCGGGACGCCGGGTCGGAGGTGGGAAGGGGACGTCCGCGGGGTATTCGCGCTGGATCGTCACAGGGCGTGGTCGTCGCGCGGGTGTGGGTTGAGTCGGCGTGGTCGTCGCGCGGGTGCGGGGCTCAGCCGACGCGATCGTCGCCTGGTGTGGGGCTCAGTCCCTGCGGCGGAAGGCTTGCGGCTTAGCCGCCCGGCGGCTCAATCGGCGCGGCGGAAGGCGTGTGGTTCAGCCGACGCAGCAGGAAAGGGGTGCGGTTCAGCCGACGCGGCGGAAAGGGGTGCGGCGGGACTGTTGGGTGCCGGTGCCGGGCCAGTTGCGTTTGCTGAGTTGTTTGTCGACGGCGGCGATCACCTCGGTGACGCCGATGCGGAGCAGTCCGGCGTCGGGGGTGTCGGCGTAGGGGTCGCCGAGTTGCCCGGCCCAGAGCACGGCGTGGCGGTTGAGCAGGTGCGGCGGCGGCCCGGCCCAGCGCGGCGGCGTGGGGCCGAAAAGCAGGACGGTGCGGGTGCCGAACGCGGTGGCCAGGTGGGCGACCCCGGTGTCGCCGCAGACCACCAGGCTCGCCTCCGCGACGGTGGCGGCCAGTTCGGTCAGGTTTTGTTCCCCGGCGAGTACCCGGCCGATCGGCAGTCCGGCGCGCGCGGCGATGTTCAGCGCGATCTCCCGCTCGTATTCGTCGCCGGTGAGCACCACCTCCCGGCCCAGCACCAGCAGGTGCCGGACGACGGCGGCGAACCGGTCGGGCGGCCAGCGCCGGGCGGGCGCCCCCGCGCCGACGTGCACCACGACGCAGTCCCGGTGGCTGGTGGTGGAGACCGGCGGCACCAGGCCCAGATTGCGCCGGTCGGCGACGATCTCGTCGGATTCCAGCAGATGGCACCAGCGGTCCACGTGATGCATGTCCGGCTGCCACTCGGGGCCGGACAGTTCCGGGAACGCCGGATTGCGATAGCTCAGGATGCGCCCCGGGTCGGTCTTCTCCAGCGCCACAATGCTTTCGGTGCTCGGCCCGTGCAGGTTCACTGCCAGTTGCGGTCCGGGCGCATCCCAGCGCAGGGCGCCCGCGTCGGCGGTGGGCACCATCGCGTCGACGGAGGCGATCAGGTCGACGATGGGCTTGAGGCGGGGCGGCGCGGCGAGCACGATGCGGTCGTGTGGCCTGGCACGACGCAGCGCACGAAGCGCCGGGACCGCGGTGAGCAGATCACCGAGCCCACGTGCCTGCAGCACGAGTACAACCGCCACCCTCTTCTCCTAGCCACCCGGGACCCACGAAAACGTGACCCGCATCCGTTCCACCCCAGGGGTGCACCCGACGAGAGCCATTGAAAGATAACTACCCGACCCCCATCGGCGATAAACCCCGGCGCGCCAGGCGTTACTTATCGCACCCTGTGCTGAGGACAACTAACCTCGTGACATGACCTCCCGGCTCAACCCGTACCTCAGTTTCGGCGACACGGCCCGCGCAGCTCTGGAGTTCTACCGCGACGTGTTCGGCGGCACCCTGGCCATCAGCACCTTCGGCGAATTCAGCGATCAGGACGCGCCCGGCGCCGAGCTGGTCATGCACGGCATCCTGGAGACGCCGAGCGGGTTCACCCTGATGGCCGCCGATACCCCGCCCGGCATGGAATACAAACCGGGAAGCAGTATTTCGATCAGCCTCAGCGGTTCCGATGCCGCGGAGTTGCGCGGCTACTGGGCTCGGCTCTCGGCCGCGGGCACGGTCTCGGTGCCGCTGGAGAAGCAGATGTGGGGCGACGAGTTCGGCATGTGCCAGGACCGGTTCGGCACCGTCTGGATGGTCAATATCGTCGCCGACGCGGATGCCGCCGGTGTGCCCCCGGAAACGGCGGGCAATACGTGGTAGCGCGACGCCTCGGGTTCGGTGAGCAAATGTCCAGGGAACCCGCGTAACAGGGCCTAACATCTGATCATGACGACAAACAGCGTGCTCGAGGGTCCTCTGCAGTCTCTTGCCCGCAGTGCGTGGCAAACAATTCTGGTCACCGGCATCCTCTCGGTGATCCTCGGCGTGATCATTCTCGTGTGGCCCGGCGTCACCCTGCTTGCCGCGGGTGTGCTGTTCGGCATCTACCTGGTGGTCAGCGGCTTCCTGCAGCTGATGGCCGCCTTTGGCGCGCCGACCGGCACCGGGATGCGGGTGCTGGCCTTCATCAGCGGCGTGCTGTCCATTGCAATCGGCGTGTTCTGCTTCCGGGACGAGCTGACTTCGATTCTGCTGCTTGCCATCTGGATCGGGATCGGCTGGTTGTTCCGGGGCGTCGCGGCGGTGATGATCGCGCTGTCCGAGCCGGACGTGCCAGGCCGCTGGCTGACCGTGTTCTTCGGCGTGCTCACCGTGATCGCGGGCATCGTGCTGATCGCCTGGCCGCTGTCGTCGGTGGCCACGCTGGCCGTCGTGGTCGGCGTGTGGTTGATCGTGCTCGGCGTGATGGAAATGGTCACGGCGTTCGGAGTTCGCAAGGACGCCAAGCGGCTTCAGCACTCCGGCATCTGAACCGGTCGGTTCTTTTCTTCGTCGCGGCCGCCGTGTCCCGCTGGGCACGGCGGCCGCACCGCGTTCACCTGCACTCTTTCCGCCGGGACCGCGCTCGTGTCAGAATGCAGGCGCAATAGACACCGAGGTCGGCATCGGGGTTGGTCGACATCGAAATGAACTGGAGGCACGAATGTTTCGTACTGCTGGGTTTGTCGGTGCGGTCGCCCTCGCGGGTGCGGTCGGTTTTCTGGCACCGGGCACGGCACAGGCCGCGACCGGCACGGTGACCATCAACAACACCGCGCACGACAACCCGGTCGGCTGCATCAAGGCCGAGGACAACTTCTACACGACGCTGCAGATCTCCGTCGGCAACGCGACCGACCGGGCGATCAAGGCGTACGCGAGCGGCGACTGCTCGGGCGCGTCCTTCGGTGAGGTGCCGCCGGCGACGATCGGCTACCTGCCCAAGGGCGGCAGCGTCTTCGTCGACTGAACGGTTCGGTCCGCTGCCTGCCACGGTCGGCAGCGGACCCCCGCTTCACGATTCGAACAACGACTGCCCGATATAGCCGCCCGGCGCGGCAACCCCCGGCGGAATGACGAAGACCGCCGAACCCACCGGCGTCGTCCACACATTGAGCGCGTCGAACTCCGCGAGCCGCTGCTGCACCGGTAGGAACTGAGCGTCCACGTCGCGCTGGTACGCGGCGAACAACAGACCCGAGTTCGAGATCTGACCGGCCGCCGGCGCGTCGTCGTAGTTGTAGCCGCGGCGCAGGAAACGTTCCCCGTCATGGGTGTGATGCGCGCGGGCGATATGCGAGGACGGCGGGATCACCGGGATACCGTTCGCGTCGACCGCGGCGAAATCCGGCTCGTCGAACTCATCCGTGCCGGTGAGCGGAGCCCCGGTCGCGACGGTCCGGCCGACGGTGAGTTCCCTGCCCTCCTGGTCGATCTCATCCCAGGTGTCCAGCGTCATCGCGATCCGCCGCAGCACCAGCGAGGTGCCGCCCGCCAGCCAGGGTTGCCCGGCGCCGTCGTCCCAGACCAGCCGATCGAAATCGGGAGTATCGGGTGCGATGTTCACCGTGCCGTCCACCTGACCCATCAGGTTGCGCGGGGTCCGGCCCGGGGCAGCGTCCCGGAATCCGCGCTGCACCCAGCGCACCCGCACCAGCGACGCGACACTGCGGCACAGCACGCGCACCGCGTGCGACACGGTCGTCGACTCGTCCGCGCACACCTGCAACAGCAGGTCGCCGTCGGTCCAGGCCGGATCGAGGCGATCGATGGCGAACGGCGGCAACGGACGCAGCCAGGCCGGCCGGCGCTGCGGCACGCTCGCGAACACCGCCGGACCCAGTCCGATGGTGACGGTGAGCCGGGACGGGCGTTGCGCGAGTTCGGGTTCGGTGTCGGCCAAGGCCGGGCGGCCCTGGGTCAGCCGGGCGGCGTCCCCGGTCCAGATCTTCAGGATGCCGATGATGTCGTCGCGGGTGACGCCCGGTTTCAAATCGAAGGCGACGAACGTGGCGTGCGTCTGCGGTGCAGTCGCGATCCCGGCCTGATGCGGACCATAGAACGGTTCGATCGGGGCCGGCGGTTGCTCGTCGCGGGCCAAGGTGAGCGCACCCCAGCCGAGCCCCGCCGCGCCCGCCGCGGCGGCACCGCCGCCGAGCAGGCGACGGCGGTTCAGGCTCGGCCGCGCGCTGGTCCGCTCAGCCACCGTGCGTCGGGGCCTGCGCGTCGTCCGCGTGATCGGGGGCGTAGTTCTCCTGGTTGCCGGAGAAATCGCGCACCTGCGCGGTGAACGTGGTGCTCGATCCGTCCTCGAAAGTGAGGGTGACCGGGGTTTCGGCGCCGGTGCGCAACGGGCCGGTGAGCCCCATGAACATGATGTGGTCGCCGCCCGGCCGCAACTCGGTCTTCCCGTGCGCCGGAATCACGAAACCGCCCTGCTTCGGCCGCATGGTCTTCGTTCCGCTCGCGTCCGCCACCACCTCGTGCAGTTCGACCCGGCTCGACGCCGGACTCGACGCCGACACCACCGTGCGCGGCTGGTCGCTCCCGTTGCTGAGCTGTCCGAACGCCGCCGACATCCCGCCGTCCGCGGCCTTCACCCACTGATCGGTGATCGTCACCGCCTCCGCCGACTTCGCCTCGGCCTTCTCGTTCGACGAACAGGCGACGAGCAGCAGCGGAACGGCAGCGGCCGCCGCCGCAGCACGCAGCAGGGCAGTGGTACGGGAAACCGTTGTGGGGGTACGCATATGGAACTCCGATCGAGAAAAGGAATAGGAATCAGCCGATTTCGCCCGAAGGCAGCACGATGGACCGCGCCCCGCGAATTCGGTTGCGCCGCTGCGCCGGAACGCGCCGGCCAACGCCGACCGAGCCGCGGGAAACCAGGGCGAGGAGCACACGTCGGTCCGCAGCAGTCGCACTCAGCCGGCATCGCGACCGAGTCGGCAGAGCCGCCACCGGGCTGCCGCCGTTGACCGCGCCGTTGCTCGCTGAGCAGGTGACGTCGCCGAGCCGTTGGCGTTGGCTGTCGGCTGTGTCGTTGTCCGCTGAGCTGCCTACGTCGCCGAGCCGTTGGCGTTGGCCGCCTGTTGGCGTCGGTTGTGTCGGTAGCTAGTCGGGCTGCTGACGTCACCGAACCAGTCACGTCGCCGAGCCGGTGGCCTTGGTGGTGTCACCCGACACGACGTTGCTGCGCCGACAGCATCACGAGCCAGCGGTGTCGCCAGGCTCACCAGCACGCGGGCCTTCCGGTGTGTGCCGTAGCTCGCTGAGCCGGTGGCGCTTCCGAGCGGTCGTGCCGCTGAGCTGGTGGCGCTGCCGAGCGGTCGTGCTGCCGGGCTGGTGGCGCTGCCGAGCGATCGTGCCGCTGAGCCGGTGGCGTTGGCCGCATTGGCTGTGCCGATAGCTCGCTGAGCCGGTGGCGCGCTGCTGCGGCTTTGCCGTGCCCGTGGCCTTTCCGGGCCGGGGGTTCCCAAGTCGGCGGCGTTGCCGAGCTGGTCACGTTGCCGGATTCGGTGGCGGTGTTGCCGGATCGGTGGTGCCGATTGCTCGGTGAGTGGTCGGCGTGGCTGTGCCGGTGCGTTGCCCGATAGGGCGTCGCCTGGCCGGCGGTGTAGCCGGGCTGACAGCTTTGCCGAGCCGGTTACGTTGCCGTGGTGGCAGCGTCACCGGGGGCGGTCGGTCCGGATGGCCCGGAGGCAGTGCTGGCGTCGCTTGTCGTATGACGAGTCGTGTTGCTCGGCAACGGAACTCATTCGATTCGGGCGGCTGCGGGACTGCTGCGGTCAGCGGGTGCGCGGTGGTCCGCGGCGGCCGAAGCCGGAGCTGCGGAGTAGGCGGCGGGGTGTGGTGAGCGATCCGAGGGGGATCGAATAGGCCGGTTCGAACGGGGGAGTCGGGGCGGTGTAGAGCACCTGCACGGCTTGGTTCGCGGCGGAAACTGCTCGGGCGACGGCGAGTTCGGCGCAGCGGATGAGTGCGGCACCCACGGGGATCGCGGCGAGGTGTGCGCCGAGCATCACCGCGGACATGCCCGCGCTGTGCTGGTGCCCGGGTGCGGCGGTCAGGGCGAGATGACCCACCGCCTGCCCGATCGCCAGTAGCACCATGATCTCGGCGACGCCATAACGGTTCGGTCGCACGCCGACCAGCACACCGACCCCGGTGCACGCGGCGATCAGCAAAACGATGGGGGACCGGGTGGACGACACGGTGCCGCCGCCGACCGCATGGGCCGCGATGCTCACCGCCCCCGACGCGGAGCCGACGAACGCACCGCGCACCCGCGCCATGCTCACCACCGGATTCCGCACCGACCCATCCTACGGCCCACCCCCGCCCACCCTCCCATCCCTTCCCGGCTCGAGCGCCCGGCGGCCTGCCGCGTACGTCTCGGCGAATCCATGCGGTGGTTGTTCGCCGAACTCGAACGTGCGGCGCGGCGGGTGGGCTCAGAGGGGTCGAAATCCGGAACCTACACCGCCGGTGCGGTCTATGTCGGCGAGCACCATGCCGATCTGGGTGGCGACGGCGACGTCGTGCAGGGGGCTGGCGGCGGATTTGCACATCAGGTCGACGGCGGGGAGGGCGGTGGCGGGGATGCCGATGTGCCCGACGTTCATGCCGATGAGGCGATCGCCGAGGGTGACCGGCCCGCCGGAGTCGCCGGGCTGTGAGGAGGACTGGTTCTGGAACCACCAGCGGTGCGTATCCCAGACGACACCGCAGTTGAATCCGGTGGTCCGTCCGTGTTTGCACACCACGTCCCCGGGCCGCGGCGGTGCGCCGACGCCGCCGATCACGGTCGCGGCGACCTGTCGGCTGGGCCGCACCTTGGTGTGATCGAATTCCACTACCGCATAGTCGTTCTGGTGATCGACGGCGGCGACCGTGCCGACCACGCCCGCGTCCGGGGTCTGCTCGGCCCGCACGGACATGCCGAGTTCCGCGCAGTGCCCCGCGGTGAGCCCGACCAGCCGGTCCGCGCGGTCGTATCCGATGGTGGTCAGCGTGCAGGCGCCGCGCCCGAGCAGGATCCCCGATCCGCCGCCGAGGCTGGTGCTCGGCTCGACCGCCGCCGCGACACCGTGCGCACCGGCGGCGCAGATCAGGGTGAGCGCGCCGACCGCGAGCTGTCTGCCGAACCGTCCCAGCGCAACCATGTCGCACCTTTCGTTCGCGCACACGCGTCAGGGCCACCCGGAATTCTCCCAGACCAGCCGGTCTGTGGCGCGGTCGATGACCGTTCCGTGACCAGATCTCGGTGCAAGCGCAATCAGGCGGCGAGGAATTCGGTCAGGTGTGCGAGCAGGGCCTCCGGCCGTTCTTCGGCGAGGAAATGGCCGCATTCGGGAATGGCTGCGCCGGTGACATTTTCGGCATATTCGCGCCAGATCTCCAGGGCCGGAATCTCTTCGAGGAAGCTGGCGGCGCCCCACAGGGCGAGCACCGGCATGCGCAGGCGGTGACCCGCGTCGGCGTTGTCGTGCTCGGTGTCCAGTTCGGCCGCGCGGTAGTCGTCGAAGCCCGCGCGCAACGCGCCGGGAGTGCTGAAGGCGCGAATGTATTCGTCGATGGCCTCGCCGGGCAGTCCGTGTCGATTGACTGTCCAGGTTTCGAAGAAGTACCGCAGATACCCGGAAATATCGTGCCCGACAAGGCGTTCCGGCAGATCGGGTTGCAGGTGGAAGAACCAGTGGAAGAAGCGCCGTCCCAGTGCGGCATCCATCCGCCGCCAGGTCTCCCGGGTCGGAATAATGTCGAGCACAGCGAGTTTCGTGATCTGATCGGGCCGATCCAGGGCCCAGCGATGGGCGACCCGCGCGCCACGATCGTGGCCGACCACTGCGGTGGTGTCGAAGCCGAGGGATTCGAGCAGCGCCGCGACGTCGGCGGCCATCGTCCGTTTGTCGTAGCCGGTCGTCGGTTTGTCGGTGTGCCCGTAACCCCTTAGATCCGGGGCGATTACGGTGTGCCGCTCGGCCAGGGCGGGCAGTACACGCCGCCAGCAGTAACCGGTTTGCGGCCAGCCGTGCAACAGCACGAGCGCCGAACCCGATCCCGCGCGCCGGTAGTGCATGTGGATGCCGTTCACGGTGGCGACCCCGCGACTGATCTCGACCATAGGAGCATTCTCGGCCGGGCCGGGCCGGCCCGGCGGGGAATCGGGTCATCTGCCCGGCGAGCAGCTAGCTCACAGCGTGATGGCCGCGCGCACGAGGTTGTGATCGGACAGCCCGTCCACGTCCTCGACCGTCACCTCGTGCACCGTCGCATCACGCACCACGACGTGATCGATGTACTGCGATTTCGCGCCCGAGGAGCGGGGGCGGGTCGGCAGCGCGCCGGGGGAGAGGCCGGCGACGGTGAAGCCCGCGCCGAACTCCGCGGCGACGGTCTCGCGGTCGGTGTTGTAGTCGCCGAGCAGCACCGCCGGGTATTCCGGTGTGCTGGAAGCCAATTCGGCCAAGCGGTGAAACTGGCCCGCGCGCCGCCGGTCGCCGGTCACGTGCGTCGCGATGACGAGCACGCCCGCGGCGGTGATCACCAGCGCGCCCTTGCCCGGGTCGTCGGCGAAGGATTCGGCGGCGATCTCCCGGCTGGGCCCCGTGACGATCAGCACCAGGTGTTCGCTCGGATCACGCAGCTGGCTGGCGTGCCTGCGCGCCGTGGGCAGCCGTTGATACTGCATGGAATGCACTGTGCGGTCGGGCAATCCGGCTCGCAGGCTGATCAACTGGTCACCGCTGACCTCTTGCAGTGCGATCAGCTGTTCGGTGCGGGCCGCGATCCGCGCGGTGACCGCGTCGATGCGCGCCGCCTCGTCCGGCCATCGGCTGGAGACATCCTCGTACCAGTTCTCGGCATGAATGCGATGCAGGACATTCCAGGTGGCAACGGTGATCACATGTCGCGATGCTAGGCGACGCGCGCCCATCCCCGCCCGGCGGAGCGGCGTCCCGCGCCGCCGGACCTGTCTGGCGGCGATCTTCGTGACCCGACAGCAACCTGCCGATGCGCTGGTAAGCGCTGCTGCGCCGGTATAGAAGGGGAACGAGAGTTGGTCGGCGATTCACCACTTTGCAGTCCCCACTACGAAATGGAGACCGAATGCGCACCACCTGTCTCGGCCGGATTTTCCCGGCGGTGATTGTTCTGACGGCGACGACCGTGCTGGTCGGTCAGGCACCGAGCTCCGCGGCCGAACCCGGCAGCGGCGATGTGGTCCGGTTGTTCTTCGACGATCGATCTCCCGATGCCGAGGACGAGGACCTGCGCTGCATGAATCTCGACTCGGACGCCACCGCTTCGGTGGCCTCGTGCCAGCCCGCTGCCGCCGCGCCACGGCAGCGGTGGGAGTGGAAGATCGTCGCAGACGGCTTCGTTCAGCTGAAGAACGTCGCCACCGGGTTGTGCCTGGACAGCGGCGGGCAGAGCGGAATCGTCTACGGATTCTCCTGCAGCCCCGACAACGCGAACCAGCGGTTCCGCTACCACCTCAGGGGCACCGCCACCCGTCTGATCAGCGGGGACAGTAGGTATGCCTGCCCGGACATCGTTTTCGGCGATGACAAGGTGCGGATGACCTCCGAGAACCGGAGGTGCCGGAACGACGGCGGCCTCTGGGAAGTGGCGGCTCTCGGCTGACCGCAGGATCGGGCGCGACTCGTCGGGTGCACAGTCGCGGCCGGGGTCCGTCGACCGCCTAAAGAAATCAAGCTATGCAGATATAGCGATCTATGCATATGATGTGGATATGAGCAGCGACGGACGAGCAGCTGGGCACAACCATAAAAGCGCATGGATGGGGGAACGATCGGAGCTGATCTTCGCCATCGCCTCCGGTATCACCTACGCCGCGGGCATGACCGCGAAATACCTGGTATCCGCACCCGAGTGGGTGGCGATCGTATTGTTCGCCGCCACGTACTTCTTCGGCGGCTTCTTCACGATCCGCACCGCGATCGCGACGATACGGCGTGGCCGGTTCGAGGTCGATTTCCTCATGCTGGTCGCGGCGGTGGGCGCGGCCATGGTCGGCAAGTGGGCCGAGGGGTCGGTGCTGTTGTTCCTGTTCAGCCTCGGGCACGCGCTCGAGGAGTACGCGATGGGCCGGGCGCAGCGGTCGATCGAGGCGCTGGCCGAACTCGCGCCGGGCACCGCGCTGGTTCGCGGTCCGGACGGCGCGGTGCGGGAGGTGCCGGTCGACGAGCTGGCGATCGGCGATGTGGTTGTGGTGCTGCCGAATTCGCGACTCGCCGCGGACGGTGTCGTGGTCGCGGGTGTGAGCAGTGTCGACGAATCCTCGGTCACCGGCGAGAGCATTCCGGTGGAGAAGGCGCCGGTCGCCGCCGCGCAGGCCGCGCTGTCGAGTAGTACTCCCGTACCGGAAACGCATCGGGTATTCGCGGGCACCATGAACGGCGCGGGCGCGATGGACGTTCTGGTGACCAGCCGGTCCGCCGACAGCATGCTGGCCCGGGTCATCACGATGGTGCGCGAGGCCGACACCCAGAAATCGCCGACCCAGCGGTTCATCGACCGGTTCCAGGTGTTCTATGTGCCCGCGGTGCTGGCCGGTGTGCTCGGCGTCCTGGCGTTCGGCGTATTCGTGAACGCGGAGCCGTTTGCGGACAGTTTCTACCGGGCGATGGTGGTGCTGGTCGCGGCGAGCCCGTGTGCGCTGGCGATCGCGACTCCGAGCGCGGTGCTGGCCGGGATCGCGCGGGCCGCACAGGCGGGCGTGCTGGCCAAGGGCGGCGGCCCGCTCGAGACGCTGGGCCGGGTGCGCTCGATGGCGTTCGACAAGACCGGCACGCTCACCTGGGGCCAACCCCGGGTCACCGATATCGTGCCGGTGCGTGCCGAGGTGCGCGACGAGCTGATCACCACGCTGTTCGCCGTCGAGTCCTACAGCGACCACCCGCTGGCGGGGGCGATCACCCGCGACCTCGCGCTGCTGGTGCCCGCCGGCGCGGAACGCACGGCGTCGGAGGTGAATTCGGTGACCGGCCGGGGTGTGACCGCACTGGTGGACGGTCGCGCCACCGAGGTCGGCAATCGCACCATGTTCACCGAGCTCGATCCCGAGGGTCTGCCCCCGGCGCTCGTCGAGATCGTGGACGACCTGCACGATCAGGGCCGCACCACGATGATCGTCCGGCACGCGGGCGCCTACCTGGGTGTCGTCGGAGTGATGGACAGCCCGCGCGCGGAGGCGGCACCCGTGGTGGCCCGGCTGCGGGAGCTCGGGATCGACAACATCGTCTTGATCTCCGGGGACAACCAGCGCGTCGCCGACGCCGTGGCCGCGGACATGGGTCTGGACGCCGCGCACGGTGGGTTGCTGCCCGAGGACAAGGTCACCATGGTCACGCGGCTGGGTGGCCGCAACGGCACGGCGATGGTCGGCGACGGCGTCAACGACGCGCCCGCGATGGTGAACTCCTCGGTCGGCATCGCGATGGGGGCGAGCGGCTCGGCGGTGGCACTGGAAACCGCCGATGTGGCACTGATGGTCGACGATATCGGCAGGTTGCCGTTCGCGGTGGCGTTGAGCCGGCGGACCGCCGGGATCATCCGGCAGAACCTCGCGTTCTCCTTGCTGATCGTCGCCGCGCTGGTGCCCGCGACGCTCATCGGGCTGCCCATCGGCCCCGCGGTCTTCATCCACGAAGGCTCGACCCTGCTGGTCGTCGCGAACGCGCTGCGCCTGCTGCGCTTCCGTCGCGGCGCGGAGCACGAGGGCATCGAGCACGAGCCGCGACCGGTCGCACAGAAGTAACGCGGATTCAGTCAGCGGCCTGTTCGACGGGATCCCACCGGCGCACGAACGCGGTGAACGCGGTGCCGGTGCGGTCCCGTACCGCCGCGGCGATGATGTCCCACGGCGAGACGACCTCGAAGTCGAAATCGGCGGTGAGCATCAGCGTCGGCGGGTCCCCGGCGGCCGGTTGCACCGGCCAGCTCCAGCGCGCACCGGTGCGCCGGATGAGCAGTTCGCCCAGGTAGGTCGCGACGCCGGCGACGAACGGCCCGACCTCCGGTGCGTCCAGTGCGGCCACCTCGCCGAACCGGCGCAGCACCTCCGCCTCCAATTCGTTCAACGTCGTTCCGTCGCGGAAGTCCAGCGGGATATCGTCGGAAAGGTCGGCCCGCAACCACTCCAGGCGGCCCTCGGCCTCACCAGGCCAATCCCTGTATTGCAGGCGAGGATTCATGTCCGCAGCCTAAAACACCACCCGGCTTCGCGCGTCGTGCCGAATCCGATCCGGGCGTGGCACGCACCCGGCCGCACACGGAATCTCCACATTTGATGCGGCGGCTCTCCACAGGCGGTGGCTAGGGTTTGCGAGCATGGAGCAGAACGGACCGGGTGGGGGACAGGTGCTGCGGCGGATCCTGGTGGTCGATGACGAGGTCACCATCGCGGAGTCCGTGGCAGCCCGGTTGCGCGCCGAAGGATTCACCGTGGATCTGGCGCACGACGGCCCGGGTGCGGTCGCTGCGGCCGCGGCGCTGGCCCCCGACCTCGTCGTGCTGGACGTGATGCTGCCCGGATTCGACGGGCTCGAGGTGTGCCGCCGGATTCAGGCGGAGCGGCCGGTGCCGGTGCTGATGTTGACCGCGCGGACCGACGAGACCGACCAGCTGATCGGCCTCGGCGTCGGCGCCGACGACTATCTGACCAAACCGTTCTCGCTGCGGGTGCTCACCGCCCGGGTGCACGCGCTGCTGCGCCGGGTGGAACGGGCCGCCGATCGCGACGGCACGGTGATCGCCGTCGGTGACCTCCGTATCGATATCGACCAGCGCCGAGTCTGGCGGGCCGAAGTCGAAGCCCAGCTCACGCCACTCGAATTCGATCTGCTGGCCCGGCTGGCGCGCCGCCCGCGCGTGGTGCTGGCCCGCGAACGGCTGCTCGAGGAAGTGTGGGACTGGGCCGATGCCGCGGGAACTCGCGCGGTGGACAGTCACATCAAGGCGTTGCGGCGCAAGCTCGGCGCGGACCTCATCCGGACCGTGCACGGCGTCGGCTACGCCCTGGAGGCGCGATGAGCACGGACCCCGCCGATCCTGCGTCGGGGGGTGTGCTCGCGCGGCGACTGCGGCTCACCTCGGACTGGGTGGCGGACGTGCTGCCGCGCCCGTTGGATCCGGTGCGTTCGATCAAGCTGAAGCTGGCCATCCTCATGCTGTGCGCCGGTGGTATCGCGTTCGGGTTCTTCCGGTTCAAGATCGGCTGGCTGCCGCCGAAGACGACGGTCGCCGCGATGGTGATCGCGCTGGCCACCTCGCAGTTCCTCGCGCACGGCATCACCAGGCCGCTGCGGGAGATGACCGCGGCGGCCAAGCGGATGGCGCAGGGCGATTACACCCGCCGGGTGCGGGCGAGTTCGCGCGACGAGGTCGGGCAGCTGGCCGAGGCGTTCAATCAGATGGCCGCCGATCTCGCGGCCGCCGACCAGCAGCGGCGCGATCTCATCGCGAACGTCTCACACGAATTGCGCACGCCGATCACCGCATTGAGCGCGGTGCTGGAAAACCTCGTCGACGGTGTCTCCGAACCTGATCCGAAGACCTTGCGCACCGCGCTCGCCCAGACCGAGCGACTGAGCCGGCTGGTGTCCGAACTGCTCGACCTGTCCAGCATCGAGGCGGGCGCCTTTCCGTTGGACCGCGAAAAGCTCGATGTGGCACCGTTGTTCGCCGAAGTGGTGGCCGAGGCCGAGGTCGCGGCGGCCGCGCTGGGCCGCGGTGTGTACTTCACCAGTCACGTGCAGCCCAGTGCCGCAACGGTGTTCGCGGACCGGGCCCGGCTGCATCAGGTGTTGCTCAATCTGCTCGACAACGCCGCCCGGCACGGTCCGGCCGGCGGTGAAGTGCGCGTCACCGCGCGCCGACTGCCCGGGGAACTCGTGATCGAGGTCGCCGACGACGGTCCGGGCATACCGCGCGCCGACCGTGCGCGCGTCTTCGACCGGTTCACCCGCGGTGGTCGCACCGACGGCGGCGGCACCGGCCTCGGCCTGGCCATCTCCCGCTGGGTGGTGGACCTGCACGGCGGCACCATCGCCGTCACCGACCCCGGCTCCCGGATCCGCGTGGTCCTGCCCGACTGATTCTTCTCCCACCGCACCCCAGACCGCCATCAGGTCCCGGGGCGATCCCGCACACCCTCAGGAGGGTAGTCATGCCCGAAAATGCCACTACACCAATACCTTCGACGCTGTCCGGTACGCAGCAGGTCCACCACAAACTGCAGCGCTCCGCGACGTGGCCTGCCTCGCAGCCGATGCGCATTCCACCGAAAATCCCGCGCTGGCAACGGGTTACCCACCCACCCGGCGCACTGGCCGTCACACTGCTGATCGGCCTCGCCGGCGCCGTCCTGATCCCACTGGACCGCCCCGGCATCGGCTGGTTCCTGGCCGCCGCCATCGCGGTCGGCGCGATCTGCGCCGTCGACCGCAACGCCCGCAAAACCCTCGCCCGATCCCCCGAGCCGCCTGCCGCAGAGCAGGTCCCGGGTTCAGCGGGAGCGGCGGTGACATCGAACCGCGGAGGGGACGGTTCGACGTCGGAGCCGCAACCCGCCCCTGGGCCAACGGTCAGCAACGACGCGACAATCTGGGGAAACCCCGCGACCCGCGCTACGCCCGCTCCCGCCGCTGGGCCCCCGTCCGGCGATGTGTCCGCATCCCAAGATGCCCCCGCGCACCACGATGTGCCCGCGTCCGGCGATGTGCCCGCGTCGGGCGATCGCGCCGCGTCCCACGATGCGCCCATGCCCGGCGATCGCGCTTCGTCCCACGATGCCCCCGCGTCTGCTCGTGCCCTCGCGTCCGGCGACAACCCCGCGTCCCGCGACAGGCCCGCGCCTGGCGGCGCCCCCGCGTCCGGCGTTCGCGCCGTGACCGGCAAAGACTCCGCGATCGGCAACGATTCCGCGTCCCGCGATGTGCCCCCGCCTGAGGATCACCCTGTGAGCGGTGACGATGCCGAGATCCGTGGCGCCACTGTGTCTGGCGATCATGTCGCGGCCGCCGAAGACTCCGCGATTGGTGATGCGCTCGTGTCTGGCGATGACCGCGCGTCCGGTGATGTGCCCGCGGCTGAGGATCATCCGGTGACCGGTGAGGCTGCGGAGATCCGTGGCTGCTCGGCGATCGGCGATGGCTCCGCGTCCGGCGATGCTCTCGCGTCCGGCGACGACCCTGCGGCTGCTAGTCATCCCGCGACCACTGACGTTGCGGAGATCTGTGGCGACACTGTGACTGGCAACGATCCCGCGGAGGGCGACGTCCCTGCGGCCCGCGGTGACCGGGCGATCGGCGGTGACCGAGGGGCCGGTGGCGACCGAGGGTTCGGTGATGACCTGAGGGCCAGTGATGACCGAGGGGCCGGTGACGGGTTGGTGTCCGAGGACGTTTCGGTATCCGGGGTCCGCCCTGTGATCGGTGGCGCGGCAACGGGCGACGGATTGGTGGCGGGGGCCGAATCGACGGCCTCCGTCGGTGGCACCGGGCTCCGGTTTGGCGACAAGGCGGCGCGGATTTACTGGGTGGCAATGGTTTTGGTGTTGCCGGCGGTGGGCATATTTCGGGCGGCCGGGTGGTTGTTCGTGTGCTGTCTGGTGGGGGCGGGGGTGGCGGCGTCGCTGGCTGTGGTCGGGCGGCGGTCGGCGAACGGCGCTTGGGTCGACGTGTTCGCGGTGCCGCTCGCGGTCTTGCCGGGTGCGCAGTGGCTGTTCGCCGGGGTCGAGCGGGCGCGCTCGGGGGCGGCGCGCCGGGAGTGGGGCGTCGCGCTGTCGGCAGTGGTCACGCTCGTGTTGCTGGGGGTGTTCGTGCCGCTGCTCGGCGGGGCCGACGCGACGTTCGCGGCCCTGTTCGACGCGGTGACGCCGCGGGTCGACGGCGGTCTCGCGTTCCAGTGGATCTTCCTGTTCACCGTGCTGGGTCTCGCCGCGGCCGGTGCGCTGTATCTGCTGGCCGCGCCGCTGCTGCCGGCCTCGGAAAGCGCTGGGGGACTGCGTGTTCGGCAGCTGCGCCGGATCGAGTGGGTGTTGCCGGTGGGCGCACTGACGGCGTTGTTCACGGTGTTCGTCATCGCGCAGTTCGTGGCGCTGTTCGGCGGCGACGACTACGTCCAGCGCACCGCCGGCCTGACCTACGCGGAGTACGCGCGGACCGGATTCTGGCAGCTGTCGGTGGTCAGCATCCTGACCTTGGCGGTGCTTCTGGTGGTGCTGCGGTGGGCCGACCAGGCGACGGCGGGTGACCGGATGTGGTTGCGGGCCTTGCTCAGTGCGGTGGCCGTGCTCTCGTTGATCATCGTCGCGTCGGCGCTGGGCCGGATGTGGACCTACCAGCAGGCCTACGGGTTCACCGTGCTCCGGCTGCTGGTGGAGGTCTGCGAGCTGTGGCTGGGTCTGGTCTATCTGCTGGTGCTCGCGGCCGTGCTCAGCCTGCGCCGAATGTGGTTGGTGCGCACCGTGCTCGGTACCGCGATGGCGACCCTGCTGGCGCTGGCCGTGGTGAATCCGGAGCGGTTGATCGCCGATCAGAACATCGATCGCTGGCAGCAGGGTAAGCCGTTCGACATCGGCTATTTGACCGTGCTGTCGCCGGACAGCTTGCCCGCCATCGATCGCCTGCCGGAGCCGATGCGTACGCAGGTGCGCGAAAGTATCCACGAGCGAATGGATTCCGATCCGTGGAACGGCTGGAACCTGTCGCGGGCGAGCGCGAGCCGGTGAGTCAGTCCTCGTCCGGCAGCACCTGGCCGGACACGTGCTCCTGCGCGAGCCTGCGTAACGCGGAGAGCATCGTGTCGCCGAGAATCGTTCCGACGATGGCGGTTTCGGTCATGCGCTCGACCGTGGGCACGCCGCGGACGAGTTCGATGTCGATCGCGGCGACGGCTTCGGCGGCCGCGGCGTAGTCGTCCATTTTCGCGATCACGTCGGCGTGCCCGAGCTGGCGCAGCGCGGCGCACACGTCGGTCAGGGTGTGGCGGGCCGGGTTCTCGTCGTCGACGGACCATGCGCGGCGGGCGAGCAGGTCGGCGACGTCGGCCTCGGCGGCGGCCTGCTGGTCCGCGCCGACCGGGGAGCGCCGGGCGCCCAGCGCGTACATGGCCTCGCCGAGGGCTTGGCGGGCGGTCAGGTCGCCGGTGTCGAGGACGGAGATCAGCTCGCCCGCCGCGCTGATCGAGATGCCGCCGATGTCGACCAGCGCGCGTATCAGGCGTAGCCGGTTGACGTGCTGGTCGCCGTACTCCACCTGGTTGTGGTGGGTGCGCAGGCCGGGCGGCAGCAGGCCTTCGCGCAGGTAGTACTTGATCGTCGCGGGCGGCACGCCACTCGTGCGACTGAGTTCGGCGATCCGCATGGGCGACTCCTGCTCTCAGGTCGGGGCTATTGACAGTGGGAAGTACAGCTATCCATAATCTCTGTCGATAGTACAACTATCGATAGCAGCACTCAGCACTGTCTGCCCGTCTCGTCGAAAGCAGAACCATGACCTCCGCATCCCGGCCCCCGGCCGGACGCCTCGCCTTCCTGCGCTGGCATCGCCCGTTACTCCTGCTCGCTGCCGCGATGGCGGTCCTGACCGTCTTCGCGATCGGCGGGATGATCGTGGACGACCGCGTGCTCACCGGCCTGCCGATCTGGACCAAGGCGGTGAAATTCGCGCTCTCCACCCTGATCTACGCCGTCACCTGGGCCTGGCTGATCGACCAGCTCACCGCCTGGCGACGGGCCGCGTGGTGGGCGGGCACCGTGGCCGCGATCGGCCTCGGCATCGAACTGGTGATCATCGTGATCCAGATCGTCCGGGGCACCACCAGCCACTTCAACTTCACCACCCCGCTCGACGGCGCGCTGTGGTCGGCGATGGGCTCGACCATCATCGTGGTCTGGCTGGCCACGGTGCTGGCCGCCGCGGCGCTGTTCCGCAGCCCCGCGCGTGATCGCGCCCGAGACTTCGCGATCCGTTCCGGCGCAGTGCTTTCCGTGGTCGGCGCGGCGCTCGGCATGCTGATGACCCAGCCGACCCGGGCCCAGCTCGACAGCGGCGGCTCGATCCGCGGCGCGCATACCGTCGGTCTCGCCGACGGCGGTCCCGGCTTGCCGATCCTGGGCTGGAGCACCGTGGGCGGCGATCTGCGTATCCCGCATTTCCTGGGTATGCATGCGCTGCAAGTGATTCCGCTGGTGTTGATCGCGGTGGAACTCGCGGCCCGGCGCCTGCCCGCGCTGCGCGAGGCGGCGGCGCGACGTGGCGTGCTGGTGGTGGTCAGCGTGGCCTACGCGGCGCTGCTCGCGGTGCTCACCTGGCAGGCCCTGCGCGGTCAGTCGGTGGTGCGCCCGGACGCGCTCACCCTGCTCGCGTTCGCCGTGATCGCGCTCGCCGCAACAACTTCGGTCGTCGTGATCCTGCGCGGTGCGGCACCGCCTGAGCAGTCCGCACCGGCCTTGGTTTCGACCGGCGGCGGTGTCCGATGACCAGCTTCCTGTTCGACCTCACGTTCTACACCGCCGCCCCGTTCTGGGCGTTGATGATCCTTGCCCCGTGGTGGCGGCGCACGCCGGCCATCGTCGCCTCCCCGCTGATCTGTGTACCGCCGATGCTGATCTATGCGATCGTCGTGCTGCCGGACTTCGGGACGGTGTGGTCGGCCGTGTCCGGCGCGGACCTGGCAGGCATACAGGTCCTGCTCGGGGGCAGCGCCGGCGCCGCGGCCGCTTGGGCGCATTTCATCGCGTTCGACCTGTTCCTGGGGCGCTGGATCTTCCTGGACAGCCGAAAGCGCGGTCTGCCCGCGCTGCTGATCAGCCCGCTGCTGGCGTTCACGATCATGCTCGCCCCGCTCGGTGTGCTGCTCTACCTGGTCGTGCGGGCGTTTCGCGCGCCGAGAGCCGAGGCCGACGCAGTGCGGTGACTCCGGCGAGCCGCGAAATCAGGGACGTGATCGATCGGCGGGGCGCAGCGCCGCGAGCCGCCCGACGACGAGGTCGGCGACCGCGGCCATCCCCGCCGCGGTCGGATGGCACGGTGCGCCGTCGTAAGTCCTTCCCGGCCAAGGAAAGTAGAAGTCCACCGTCCACGGGTCGGCCGAGTCGGCGGCGTGGTCCAGGCTCGGTGTGCGCACGTCGATCAGCTCGGCGCCGAAGTGCTCGGCGGCCGCGGCGGTATGCGCGGCAAGGGATTCGGCGAACGCGCGATAGTGGCGATCGACCGTCGAATCGGTGGGCGCGCGCCGCCCGAGCACCGAAAGATAGTTGACCACCAGAATCGTGGCCTCGGGTGCGCGTTCCCGAATCGCGTGCAGCACCGCGGCGATTCGATCCTCCACCGCCGGCAATCGCCGCCGGACGGCGCGCGCGTCGCCCAGGCCGGCCAGCGGCGGGAGCAGCAGCAGCGGGCGCGGCAGGCGCCGGGCGATCAGATACGGCGTCAGACCGATGTCGTTGCCGCCGATCGTGACGGTGACCAGGTCGGTCTCGGGTGTCACCGCGGTGAGCTGCGGCGGTTGCCGGAACTGTCGCGCGTGCAGGAGATGATCGCAGTTCGCCCCGCTGCTGGTGACATCGGTGAGCGACAGCCCCGCGGTGGCGGCCACGAGGTGCGGGTAGTCGCGTTGCGACCGCCCGGCCAGCCGTGGCGTGCCCGGCACCCGCGGCGCGATACCCGGTCCCGACGCGTACGAACTGCCCAGCGCCACATATCGCTTGCCACGCCAGGCCGCCGCACCCGGCTCGGCTCCGCTGCTGTTGTCCCGCACCGCGCTCATTTCGCTCCTGCCACCGGCCGCAACCGGGCGCCGCTTCGCGTGTCGCGCCCAACTTTAAGCGGGATCGCCGGGTCACGCGCGCCCGACCGGCGAATGCCGCGGTGCGGCCGCAGCCGTGAGACGCGGGTGAAACGTCGCGGAAAGGCCGGCCCGGCAAGCTGGATCTCGCAGGCGGCGCGCGCCTGTTTTCGGGGGTGTTCCCGCCGGAGAATGCGGTGGAGGGGACCCGCGGTGCGGCGGTACGAGCACCGCGAGGCATTCTTCGGCGGGTGCGTCGATCACGCGTACCATCCGAGTACCGGCTTTTCGCTCGGCGAACGTCGAAAGGGGAAGCGCGGCAACGGTTCCGCTGGGGCCGCGGCCGGCGCGGCGCAGCGTATGGAGATCCTGGTGCTCGGCCCGGTGCTCGTCCGGGACGGCGATCGCGAGATCGTCATCGATCGGCCGCTCGAACGCGCGGCGCTGGTGCGGCTCGCGCTGGGGCGCGGAGCCGTGATCGCCGATGCCACGCTGGTGGCGGATCTGTGGGGCGAGGACGGCGGCGGCCGGCCCGTCGAAAGGTTGTGGTCGCTGATGTCGCGCTTGCGCGGCACCCTCGGCTCGCACGCCGGCCTGGTCGTGCGCTCGGCCACCGGCTACTCCACCACCGCGACCGTCACCGACCTGACCGCGGTGACGGTGGCCGCCGAGCGGATCGCCGTGGCGCAGCGGGCCGGCCGGACCGCGCAGGTGCGCGCGGCCGCCGCCGAGGCGTTGCAGTGGTGGCGCGGCGCGGCCCTGGCCGATCTGCGCGGGGTGCCGTTCGCCGATTTCGAAGCGGATCGGCTGGAGCGGCGGCGGCTCGCCCTCGTGGTCACGCGGATCGAGGCCGCGCTGGCCGCCGGCGCCGCGGCCGAGACCGTGCTCGAGCTGTCCCGGCTGACCGGCGCGCATCCGTTGCACGAGCCGCTGCATCGGCTCTCGGCGCTGGCGCTGTACCGCACCGGCCGCCAGCCGGAGGCGCTGGCGGTGCTGGATCGGCTGCGGGGCGCGCTGGCGGAGGGACTCGGCGTCGAGCCGGAACCGGCGACCATCGAGCTGCGCGATCGAATGCTGCGGCACGATCCGGCACTGCGCCTGCCCGAGGCCCAGGAGGTAGACGAAAAGCACTGGGGCAGCAGCCTTCCCGGCCCGGACACCTCGTTTCTCGGCCGCGAGGCCGAGCTGGCCGAGCTGGCCGGCCGGGTGGCGGGCGCGGGACTGGTCACGCTGGTCGGGGCGGCGGGCAGCGGGAAGTCCAGGCTCGCGGTGGAGGCCGCCCGTGTGGTGGCCCGTACCGACCGTGCGGTGGTGTTCGTCGAGCTGGCGGCGCTGCCGCAGGGCGCGGAGATCGTGCCCGCCCTCGCCGCGGCGGCGGGTGTGGACGCGGTGCCGGGTGCCGAACTCGCCGACCTGGCCCCTGGCCTGGCCGACGCGCTGGTGATCCTCGACAACGCGGAACACCTACTCGCCGAGGTCGTTTCGACCGTCGACGCGTTGCTGGCACACCGGGCGTCGGTGCTGGTCACCTCGCAGCGCGCGCTCGATCATCCGGGCGAGCAGGTCTTGCCCGTCGGCGCGCTGGACCGCCGCCCGGCCGTGGACCTGTTCGCCGAACGCGTCGACGGCCCCCTGGCCGAGCCGGACCGCGACGCGGTGCTGCGGATCTGCGCGGCCGTCGAATGGCTGCCGCTGGGCATCGAACTCGCCGCCGGTCTCACCAGAACGTTGACTGTCGCGCAACTGGCGGACCGGATCGACGACCGGGTACGCCTGCTCGTCGGCGGCCGCCCCGATGCCGCGGCGGGCCGGCACGCCAGCCTGCGCGCCGCACTCGATTGGAGCTACGAGCTGCTCGACGCGCCCGCGCGCACGGTGTTGCGCCGCAGCTCGGTCTTCGTCGGCGGATTCGCGCCCGAGGCGATCGAATCCGTTGTTCCCGCAGCCGAACTCAGCGGGGCCGCGGTCGCCGACGTGCTGGCGGAACTCGCGCAGCGCAGCCTGCTCACGGTGCTGACCGACGGTGACTACCGCCGCTATGCGCTGCTGGAGACGGTTCGCGACCATGCCGCGCACCGGCTCACCGCGGCGGGTGAGACGGCCGAACTGCAGCGGCGGCACGCGATGTGGTGCCTCGATCACGCCTGCGCGGTCGAGGGCCGGGACGGATTCAGTTCCGCCGCCAGCGTCGCCGCGATCTTCGCCGAGTGGCCCAACATCCTCGCCGCCATGACCCGTGCGCCGGGGACCGCGCACACCGAAATCGGGCTGCGCCTGGCGATCACCATGCATCAGGCGTGGAACGCGCGGGCCTGGTACAGCGAGGCCAACCGGCATTTCGAGGCGCTGATCGACACCGTCGACGCCCGGTCCGAGCATCGGGTGCGGGCGCTGACCTGCTGGTCGTTCCACGCGATCATGCTCGGCAAGCTGGACCGGGCCGCCGAGTTGCTCGCCGAGGCGGCCGAACTCGTCGATCCCGCGGCGCCCAAGCAGGTCTTGCAGATCGACTACAACCGCGGCTGTATCGACGTCGAGCGCGGACGCTATCGCAGCGCGATCGAGGCGCTGCAGGCCGCCGAGGCGCGCGCCGACGAGATGCACTATGTGCAGGGCGCGTCGGCGAGCGCGGACGCCTGCGGTTCGGCGCAGCTGTTCGCCGGGCTGGCCGAGGACGCGCTCGAAAGCTACCGGCGCGCTACCGAATACGATCGGGCGCTCGGCGACGAATTGGGCCTTGCGCGCGGCCTGGCGAACCAGGCGCGGGCGCTGTTCGATCTCGGCCGGTTCGACGAGGCGCTCGAGGTCGCCACGGAGGCCGACGATTACAGCCGCCGACTCGACGACCGGCATATGCTGGCCTTCACCGAACAGGTCAGGGGAGGGGTGGAACTCGCCGCGGGCCGCCTGGACAGCGCCGAGGCGCACTGCCGAATGGCGTTGTCGCACATGGGTATCGAGGTCAGTGTCGCCGATATCGATCTGGCCGACGTGCTCATCGCCCAGGGCGCGCTGAGCGAGGCGCGCACGCTGCTCGAGCGGGCCTACGGCGAAACCGAGCCGGGCCGCACCAGCTGGTTCGCGGCCCGCGCGATCTCGGCTGCGTTGGCGCTGGCCGAGGGAAACCGGCGCACGGCAAGGGATCTGGTGGAACGGACGCTGGCGGATTACGCGCGCGGCGGTTTCGGTTGGCGCCGTTACGTCGACCGGTTGGGGCAGGTGCACGAGCAACTGCTCGGCTAGTGCCGTCCGGCAGCAACGAACCGGTCCGCGCCGCCGCTCGTGCGCGGACCGTGCGGTCTCTCTTGGCGATTCGCCGGGCGCGGTCCGCACGGGTGTGCAATGTTGTTACTGCGCAACGGCATTGAGGGGTGCCCGGCTGCGCTGAGCAGGCACCGGTAAGGGGGTGCGGCGGTCATGTCGTCGTCGAACATGTCCGGGGGGCACATCGCCGCACGTCGCGGCAGAGGTCGCGCTGCCGTGCCGCTGTGGCCGGGGATGATTCCCCCGCCCCGGCCGCAGCGCTGGCACGCCTACCGCACGCGCCGGCCCTGGTTGGTCGGCACGGTCGCGCTGGCCGGATCGATGGCCGCGGTAGCGGTGGTGCTCGTGTACACCGCGGAGGCCGGCGCGCCGCGTCAGTCGGCCACCTACGCCGATCCGGTGCTCGGCGGCGGTCCCGGCTGCCAGCCGACCCGCGGCGACCAACTGGTGCGCGGCAACGGCAGCGGTTCGACCGCGTCGGGACCGGACGTGATCCTCGCGTTCCAGTACGCCTACTACGTGGCCCGGTCCGGGTCCGACGCGCGGGCGGTGACCACACCGGATGCCGCGGTGCCGCCGGTGTCGGTGATCGACGCGGGCATCCGGTCCGTACCGGCGGGTACACAGCATTGCGTGATGATCACGCCGATGGCCGACGGCCGCTTCGACGTGGTGATCACCGAGGTCCGGCCCGACGCCGCGGTGCGCACATATCGCCAGTTCGTCACGGTGACCGCCGGGGCGGGTGCGGTCTCGATCGCGAAGATCGCGCCACCCACCTGATGGTGTAACGCGCGCGTACCAGCGGGTAATAAGAATGAAGGGGGGTTTGGTGGTGTCTTCGCATGTTATGGTCCGAAACCTTTGCACCCCTGCGTTTCTTGCATCGACCGATCGCGCATGCGAACACACACGGCGAGCCGTGCGTACGCATCGCAGAATAAGCTGCACAGCACGGGGATCCGAGCCGCGAAGACCGTTGGCCGACCGTGCCGGCGCTACGAAGAGGAAGGGACTGTCGAGTGTTCAGGCGTATCGCAATCGTCAACCGAGGTGAGGCTGCGATGCGGCTGATCCACGCCGTGCGGGAGCTGGCCGCGGAGACCGCGACAACGATCGAAACCATCGCGCTATACACCGACGTGGATCGCAACGCCACCTTCGTGCGGGAGGCCGATACGGCCTACGACCTCGGTCCCGCGGCCGCGCGGCCGTACCTGGACCTGAAGGTGCTCGAGCGCGCGCTGGTGGCGACCGAGGCCGACGCCGCATGGGTCGGCTGGGGCTTCGTCGCCGAAGATCCGGCGTTCGCCGAGCTGTGCGAGAAGATCGGCGTCACCTTCATCGGCCCGAACGCCGACGCGATGCGCAAGCTCGGCGACAAGATCGGCGCGAAGCTGATCGCCGAGGAGGTCGGCGTGCCCGTCGCGCCGTGGAGCCGCGGCGCGGTCGAGAGCCTGGACGCCGCGCTGGCGGCGGCCGCCGAGATCGGCTACCCGCTGATGCTGAAGGCCACCGCGGGCGGCGGCGGTCGCGGTATCCGCATGGTCGGCAGTGCCGACGAACTCACCGACGCCTACGAGCGCACCAGTCAGGAGGCCGCGCGCTCGTTCGGCAGCGGCATCGTGTTCCTGGAGCGGCTGATCACCGGCGCCCGCCACGTCGAGGTGCAGGTGATCGCGGACGGTCAGGGCACCGCGTGGGCGCTCGGCGTGCGCGACTGCTCGGTGCAGCGCCGCAACCAGAAGGTCATCGAGGAATCGGCCTCGCCGTTGCTGAACGCGGAGCAGGTCGGCGAGCTGAAGGCCTCGGCCGAGCGGCTGGCCGTCAAGGTCGGTTACCGCGGCGCGGCGACCGTCGAGTTCCTCTACCACGCGGGCGAGCGGATCTTCGCCTTCCTCGAGGTGAACACCCGCCTGCAGGTCGAGCACCCGATCACCGAGTCCACCACCGGCTTCGACCTGGTCAAGGCGCAGCTGCACGTGGCATCCGGCGGCAAGCTCGAGGGGCAGCCCCCGATCGAGCGCGGTCACGCCATCGAGGCCCGGCTCAACGCCGAGGACCCCGACCGCGACTTCGCGCCCTCGCCGGGGCGCATCGCCCGCCTCGACCTGCCCGCGGGTCCGGGCATCCGGGTCGATACCGGCGTCAGCGAGGGCGACACCATCCCCGCCGACTTCGACTCGATGATCGCGAAGATCATCGCCTACGGCCGCGACCGCGACGAGGCGCTCGGCCGGCTGCGCCGCGCGATGGCCGACACCACGGTCATCATCGAGGGCGGCGCGACCAACAAGAGCTTCGTCATCGACCTGCTCGACCAGCCCGAGGTGATCGACGCCAGCGCCGACACCGGCTGGATCGACCGGGTCCGCGCTCAGGGCAGGCTCGTCTCGCACCGCCACTCCGCCGTCGCGCTGGCCGCCGCGGCCATCGGCGCGTACGAGGAGGAAGAGCACGCCGAACAGGAACGCCTGCTGTCCACCGCGGCCGGTGGCCGCCCGCAGGTGCAGCACGAGAGCGGCCGCGCGCTGGATCTCGCGCTGCGCGGCGTGAGCTACCGCGCGCGCGTGGCGCGGGTCGGCGCGAACCGGTTCCGCGTCGGCGTCGAGGCCGGCGACGATATCCGCACCGCGGATGTCGAGCTGGACCGCTTCGACGAGCACACCGGGCAGATCGTCGTCAACGGCACCCGCTATCGCCTGCTCACCGGCTCGCACGGCACCGTGCACCTGGTCGAGGTGGACGGCGTGACGCACCGGGTCAGCCGCGACGAGGGCGGCGTGGTCCGCTCGCCCGCGCCCGCGCTGGTGGTCGCCCTGCCGCTGGAGATCGGCGCCGAGGTCGAGGCGGGCGCGCCCGTCCTGGTGCTGGAGAGCATGAAGATGGAGACGGTGCTGCGCGCGCCGTTCAACGCGCGGCTCAAGCAGTGCGTGGTCTCGGTCGGCACCCAGGTGGAGACCGGCGCGCCGATGCTGTGGCTGGAGCCGCTCAGCGACGAGGAGGACGCCGCCGACGAGGGTCCGGCGGAAACGATCGAGCTGGACCTGCCCGCCGCGCCCGCCGCGCTGCCCGCGCGCGAGCGCACCCGCCGCGGTCTCGAGGATCTGCGCAGCCTGCTGCTCGGCTTCGACGTCGACCCGCACGACGAAGGCCGGGTGCTCGACGACTACCTGGCCGCGCGTCGCTCGTCGGTCGAGGACGGCCAGCGTCCGCTCACCGAGGAACTCGACCTCATCGAGGTCTTCGCCGACCTCGCCGAGCTGAGCCGCAACCGGCAGGCCGGTGACGAGATCGGCGGTCACGTGCACAGTGCGCGGGAACGCTTCCACACCTACCTGCAGAGCCTCGACGTCGAGCGGGCCGGACTCCCGGAAGCGTTCCAGGCCAAGCTGTCCCGCGCGCTCGAGCACTACGACGTGACCGAACTGGATCGCACGCCCGAGCTCGAGTCGGCGGTGTTCCGCATCTTCCTCGCCCAGCAGCGCGCGTCCGTCGCGGCCTCGATCGTCACCGCGCTGGTGCGCACCTGGCTCGGCGAGGCCCCGCCGGACGAGGCGCAGCACGAGCCCGCGGCCCGCACCCTGGAACGGCTGATCGCCGCGACCCAGGTCCGCTTCCCGGTGGTCGCCGACCTCGCGCGCGGTCTGGTGTTCTCCTGGTTCGGTCAGCCGCTGTTGCGCCGCAACCGTGCGCGGGTCTACGCCGATATCCGCAACCACCTGCGCTACCTGGACACCCACGCGGACGCGCCGGACCGCGCCGAGCGCGTCGCCGAAATGGTGCGCAGCACCGAGCCTTTGGTCCGGATCCTCGGCCAGCGACTCAACCGCGACGATCTCGACAACGCGATCATGCTCGAGGTGCTGACCCGCCGGTACTACGGCAACAAGGAACTGCTCGGGGTCCGCACGACTGTGGCCGCGGGCTGCACCTTCGTGGTCGCCGAGCGGGCGGACTCGTCGGTGGCCTCGGCCGCGGTGAGTTTCGACGCGCTGGGCGACGCGCTGCGCGGACTGGCCGAGCTGGCCGTCGAGGAAGACGCCGTCGACGCCGACATCTACCTCGCCTGGCCGCAGCAGCCGGAGGATTTCGCGGTGATGGCGCAGCTGCTCGACGAGGTCGTCAAGCAGTACCCGCTGCCCGCGCAGGTCCGCAGGCTCACCGCCACGGTCGCGGGCAGTGGCGCCAATGTCATGCACCACCACTTCACCTTCGAGCCTTCGCCGAACGGCATGGTCGAGCAGCGGCTGATCCGCGGCCTGCACCCCTACATCGCACAGCGGATGCAGATGGAGCGGCTCAGCAAGTTCGACCTGACCCGCCTGCCGTCCTCGGACGAAGAGGTCTACCTGTTCCGCTGTGTGGCGCAGGAGAATCCGTCCGACGATCGCCTCGTCGCGTTCGCCCAGGTGCGTGACCTCACCGAGCTGCGTGAGCACGAGGGCCGGTTGATCGCGCTGCCGACGGCGGAGAACACCATCGCCACCTGCCTGGACTCGATCCGGCGGGCCCAGTCGCGGCGGCCGTCGAAGAACCGCTTCAACACCAACCGGATCGTGATCTACGTGTGGCCGCCGAGCAGCCTCACCCGCACCGAGTTGCTGGTGATCGCGGACCGGGTGCTGCCCACCGCGGCCGGCGCGGGCCTGGAGGAGATGCTGTTCATCGCGCGTCAGCGCGATCCGCAGACCGGTGAGCTCAACAAGACCTCGATGCGGATCTCCTTCGACGCCACCGGCGGTCACGAGCTGATCGTGGAAGAGCCCTCGACCGCCCTGGTCGAACCGCTCGACGACTATCGGCTCAAGGTGCTGCGCGCGAGCAGCCGCAACACCGTGTACCCGTACGAATTGACCGGTCTGCTCGGCAATTTCCGCGAGTACGACCTCGACGACACGCACCGGCTGGTGCCCGTCGACCGGCCGAAGGGTCTCAACTCCGCGGCGATGGTCGCGGGTGTGGTCAGCACGCCGACCACCCGCCATCCCGAGGGCGTCAACCGGGTCATCCTGCTCGGCGACCCGACCAAGTCGCTCGGTGCGCTCTCCGAGCCGGAATGCCGGCGGGTGATCGCCGCGCTGGATCTGGCCGAGCAGATGCGGGTGCCGCTGGAGTGGTACGCGCTCTCCTCCGGTGCGCGCATCTCGATGAAGTCCGGTACCGAGAACATGGACTGGGTGGCGGCCGCGCTCAAGCGGATCGTCGAGTTCACCCAGGACGGCGGCGAGATCAATATCGTGGTCTCCGGCATCAACGTCGGCGCCCAGCCGTACTGGAACGCCGAGGCGACGATGCTCATGCACACCAAGGGCATCCTGGTCATGACGCCGGACTCGGCGATGGTGCTCACCGGTAAGCAGGCGCTGGACTTCTCCGGCGGTGTCTCGGCCGAGGACAACTTCGGCATCGGCGGCTACGACCGCGTGATGGGCCCGAACGGGCAGGCGCAGTACTGGGCGCCGAACCTGCTCGCGGCCCGCGAGGTGCTGATGTCGCACTACGACCACACCTACATCGCACCGGGCGAGCTGCACCCGCGGCGCGCGGAGACCGCCGACCCGATCGACCGCGACGTCTCGGACTTCCCGCATCTGCTCGCGGGCAGCGACTTCACCACGGTCGGCGAGATCTTCTCGGCCAAGGCGAACCCGGATCGCAAGAAGCCCTTCGATATTCGCACCGTCATGCGCGCCGTCTCCGACCAGGACCACCCGGTGCTGGAACGGTGGGCGGGCATGGCCGACGCGGAGACCGCGGTCGTGCAGGACGCGCACCTCGGCGGTATCCCGGTCTGCCTGCTCGGCATCGAATCGCAGTCGGTGCCGCGCCGCGGCTTCCCGCCCACCGACGGCCCGGACACCTACACCGCGGGCACCCTGTTCCCGCGGTCGTCGAAGAAGGCGGCGCGGGCGATCAACGCGGCCAGCGGCAACCGGCCGCTGGTGGTGCTGGCGAACCTGTCCGGCTTCGACGGCTCCCCGGAATCGATGCGCAAGCTGCAACTCGAGTACGGCGCCGAGATCGGTCGCGCGATCGTCAATTTCCGTGGGCCGATCGTGTTCTGCGTGATCTCGCGCTACCACGGCGGCGCGTTCGTCGTCTTCTCCAAGACGCTGAACCCGAACATGACCGCGCTCGCCATCGACGGCTCGTTCGCCTCCGTGCTCGGTGGTGCGCCCGCCGCCGCGGTGGTGTTCGCCGGTGACGTGAACGCCCGCACCGCCGCCGACGAGCGCGTCCGCGAGCTGGAGGCGCGGGTCGCGGCCGCCGCGGTCGCCGAGCGCGGCCCGCTCAAGGCCGAACTCGACGAGCTGCGTTCCTCGGTGCGCACCGAGAAGCTCGGCCAGGTCGCCGCGGAATTCGACCGGGTGCACAACATCCAGCGCGCCGTGGAGGTCGGCTCGGTGGATGCGGTGATCAGCGCGGCGGAACTGCGTCCGCGCATCTTCGAGGCGATCGAGGCGCACCTGAGTGCCAAGGTCGTCGAGGCACAGCCGAGCTGAGCTCGGCGGTAGCGCACAGCCCGGCGTCCGGCCCGGCGGAGTCCACTCCGCCGGGCCGGACGCGGTTGTATCGACCGAAACTCGTCCCGAACTCGACCCATCCGCCGCTGTCGGCCAGGCGAATTCCGTTCCGTCCACTCCCCAGCACGGCCGTGAGCCGTCTCGACGGAAGCGAAAGACAACGATGACAGTTATGCGACGTTCGGTCGTGGCAGCGATGGTGCTCGGCGCGGCGCTGGCCGGCGCGTCGGCCTGCTCGTCCGATAAATCCGATACGGCCGCCGAGCCCTCGTCCTCGGCGGCGAAGACGACGTCCGCGGCCGCCGCCGCGGGCGATCTGGTCGGCCCGGGCTGTGCGGCCTACGCCCAGCAGGTGCCGACCGGTGCGGGTTCGGTCAGCGGGATGGCGCAGGACCCGGTGGCGACCGCGGCCTCGCACAACCCGCTGCTGACCACGCTGGTCGCGGCGGTATCCGGCAAACTCAACCCGCAGGTGAATCTGGTCGATACGCTCAACGGCGGCCAGTTCACGGTGTTCGCCCCGGTCGACGCGGCGTTCGCGAAAATCGATCCGGCCACGGTGGATTCGCTGAAGACCGACTCGGCCACGCTCACCAAGATCCTCACGTATCACGTGGTGCCGGGCCAGGTCGGTCCGGATCGCATCGCGGGCACGCACAAGACCGTCCAGGGCGATACCGTGACGGTCGCGCGCAGCGGTGACGACATCAAAGTCGGCAACGCGTCCGTGATCTGCGGTGGCGTCAAGACCGCCAATGCCACTGTGTACATGATCGATACCGTGCTCATGCCGCCCGCTGCCTGATCTGCCCCACTGTCCGGAATGGTCCCTCCCCTCAGGAGTCGAGCTCGACGTGTTGCTGTCGCAGATCCCTACCCTGTTCGCCCTCGCCTGCGGTGGAACGGGGAGGTGACCATGCCGGAGGAACCGAAGCTCACCGCGATCCGCCTGCGCCGCACCGGCGGCGACGGCGGACCGTCCTGTCCGCCACGGGAAAACCCCGAGGAGGCGGTGCTGACCCGGCGGCTGCTCGGGCTGCTGGACACGGTGGCGTCCGGCGATCGAGACGCGTTCACCGAGTTCTATCGGGCGACCAGCCACCGGGTGTTCGGCCTGGCGCTGCGCATCCTGCGCAGTCACGCCGCGGCCGAGGAGATCACCCAGGAGGTGTATCTGCAGGTCTGGTCGCTCGCGGCGGGTTACGACCGCAAGCTGTCCAGTCCGATGGGCTGGCTGATGATGCTGACCCATCGGCGGGCGGTGGACCGGGTACGCCGGGAACAGTCCGCCGCGACCCGCGATCTCGCGTACGGCCAAGCACATCTGGGCCGCGACCACGATGTGGTCGCCGAGGAGGTCGGGCAGCGCTTCGACGAACAGTCGGTGCTGGACTGCCTGGACACGCTGACCGAGATCCAGCGCCAGGCCGTCGCGCTGGCCTACTACAGCGGCCGCACCTACAGCGAGGTGGCCGACCACCTGGCGGTGCCGCTGCCCACCATCAAGAGCCGGATCCGGGACGGATTGAAGCGGCTGGAGAATTGCCTGACAGGGAGTGATACCCGATGAACGACACCGAGCGGTCCGGCAGGGATCTGCTCGATCTGGCCTACCCGTACGCCATGGACGCGGTCGCCGAGTTCGAGCGGCGCACCATCGAGCACCGGCTGCGCGACGCCGACCCGGCCGTCGCCGCGACCTTCGCCACGATCGTGTCCGGCGTGCGGGAAACGTTGGCGGCGTTGACCGTACTCGATGCCACGGCGCCGCCGCCGACGCTGGAAGCCACACTGCTGCGGGCGCTGGACCCCGCCGCCGGCGCACCGGCCAAGCGGGGGATCGGCCGGCTGCGCTGGGTGGCGGCGGCCGCCGCCGTGGTCGTCGCGATCGGTGCGGGCGCGGTGGTATACCGCAACAGCACGCACCCGCCGTCCGGGATCACCGCGCAGGTGGTGCTCGCCCAGCCCGACGTGCTGGTCCGTGCCGCGCCGGTCGCGGGCGGTGGCCGGCTCGTCGTGCACACCTCGGCCGGGATCGGGGCCGCCACAGCGTCTTTCGAGGATGTACCCGCGCCCGCGCCGGGGCGCTCGTATCAGATGTGGCTGGTCGCCACCGACGGGGCGACGCGTTCGGTCGGTGTGATGACCGAGCTGCCCACGGGTCCGGCCGTGGTGACGCGCTTCGACGCCGTCGACGTCCTGGCCGTCACCGACGAACCGGCCGCCGGTTCGCCGAAGCCGACCGGGGACGCCATCGCGAAGGTCGGGCTGGCCTGACCCGGATCCCGGCCCGGGGTTCGTGACTGATCGGCGGCGTCGCGCCCGCGGTTTCGCGGGATTCTATTCGCCCACGCTCGACAAGGGAGCGAACCATGAAACAGAGTGTGGCACAGCCATATCCGAATGCGGTCGCCGAGCGGCCCGGGCGCGGTATCCTCGCGGCCGCGCTGGCCGGGGTGCTCGCGGCGCTGACCGTGCTCGGCGTCGGCCATCTCGTCGCCGCGGTGCTCGATCCGGCCGCCTCGCCCTTCTACGCGATGGGCGCGTCGGTGGTCGACCACACGCCGCACGCGTTGAAGGACGCCGCGATCCGCCGCTTCGGCAGCAACGACAAACTCGCCCTGTTCGTCTCGATGGCGGCCGTGATGCTGCTCTTCGCCGCCGTCGCCGGCGTACTGGAACGCAAACGCCCCTTCGGCACCGCGCTACTGGTACTACTCGGCGCGATAGTCCTCGGCGCAGCTCTCGAACGCCCCACCGCCACACCGCTGTTCGCCCTCCCGACCATAATCGGCGTCGTCGCGGGAGTCCTCGCCCTGCGCCTGCTCACGCGAGCCGCGAAAGGCTCGCACGGCGAGTCGGTCGCGAAACCTGCTGGAGCCGATCGCCTTCCGGGCCACGATGGGCCCAGCGGCACGACGGGCGTTCCAGATGCGGATGCGCCACCAGCACGCCCCTCGCGGCGGCGGTTTCTCGCGCTTGCGGTGGGGGTCGGGGCGGTTGCGGTGGGAGCGGGGGTGGTGGGGCAGTGGATCGGGGCACGGTTGCGGGATGTGGTGGCCGATCGGGCCAAGTTCGTGGTGCCGCGGGCGCAGGCGGCGGCAGCGCCGAGTCTCGAAGTGGCGCCACGGGTTCCGGGGCTCACCGAGTTCGTCACGCCCAACGATCGGTTCTATCGGGTCGATACCGCTTTGCAACTGCCTGCACTGACCAGTGATGAGTGGCGGCTGCGAGTGCACGGGTTGGTGGAGCGGCCCAGAGAGTGGGATTTCGACGCACTGCGGCGGCGAAACGCGGTGCAGCGCATGATCACCCTGACGTGCGTCTCCAACGAGGTCGGCGGCGAGCTGGCGGGCACGGCCGTCTGGACCGGATATCCGTTGGCCGAGCTGCTGGCCGAGGTGGGCGTGCGTCCCGAGGCCGATATGCTGCTGTCCCGCAGCGTCGACGGGTTCACCGCGGGCACACCGGTTTCGGCGGTCCTGGACGGCCGGGACGCCCTGCTCGCGGTGGGCATGAACGGCGCGCCGCTGCCCATCGCGCACGGCTATCCGGCCCGGCTCATCGTGCCCGGTCTCTACGGCTACGTCTCCGCCACCAAATGGGTGATCGACCTCGAACTCACCCGGTTCGACCGCGCCGAGGCGTACTGGACCGAACGGGACTGGGCCGCACAGGCGCCCATCAAGACCGCGTCCCGGATCGACGTGCCCGCCTCCTTCGCGACCGTGCCCGCCGGGGAGGTCGTGGTCGCCGGTGTCGCCTGGGCCCAGCAGCGCGGCATCGACGCGGTCGAGGTGCAGGTCGACGATCAGCCGTGGCAACCGGCCACGCTGGCCGCGGAATATTCGCTCGACACCTGGCGGCAGTGGACTTGGCGCTGGCGCGCCGAACCAGGCACGCACACCTTGCGCGTGCGCGCGACCGACCGCGCCGGCAACACCCAGACCGACCATCGCGCACCGCCGTTCCCCGACGGCTCGACCGGCTGGCACAGTCGCGTCGTCACCGTCGGGTGAATCCGCACCGGACCGTAATTCCGCGACCGGGACCTTGAATTCCACGCCGCTGCCGAAACTATTGGCACAGTGCGGGGTACGCGATCGTACCAGTATCGCGGGCTTATCCGACAAGTGTTGATATCCGGCTCATCATTCGTCCGATGATGACCCGATTCGGCGCGGTTATTCTGACACCAATTGATCATGTCCACGATAAGTGGACAGGCGGTTTCCGCGAGGCGCCGCCGCACCTCGGATGAGTTCAGCAAGGAGCGTGGCAATGTCCACTGGCGTGGCTCCGGAGGAATCCCGAGGATCGCCGCGACATATCCCGGGCGTATTTCCCGGTGCAGCCGATCGGGTCCGCGGAATACTGGCCGAACGGGTTGCCGCGCGCTCGCCGAACATGGTGCTCGCCAGCACCTATGTGCCGCCGGACGGCGTCGTCGCGGCCTATCTGTTGCATCGGTTGCTCAGCAGCGGCGACAGCACCGGCGTCGCATGGCATTCGGTATTCGTGAATTCCGGTGTCGAGGCGCTCGGTACCGTGGCGAAATACCTGCGCAACCGGCACAACCGCCGCGCCGGCGCGGGGCACTGCCGCATTCTCGTGCTGGACCCGACCGAGACCGCGTACTACGCCTTCGGGCATGCGGTGCCCGGACTGCGTGCGCTCATCGCCGACGGCATGCGGATCGTGGGCTCCGCCGAGGAGTTCTCGGGTCTGCTCGTCACCGAGTGGGATGCGTATGTGGTGGTCCTCGACGGCCTTTCGGCCGACGAGGCGGCCGCGCTGCGCGGCACACTGGCGGCGGAGCGGGCGAAAGGGTGCCCGGTCGCCTGGGGCCTGCTCGGCAGCGAAGGCGCGCTTGCGTTCTGGCGTGCCGCCGCGACCTGCGCCGATCTCGCCTTTCTCGGCGAGGTCTGTGTCGGCAACGAGATGCCCTGTGGCACGGTCTCGTTCACCAGGGACATGTTCGCGCTGTGGAACAACACCATGGACAGCATCGCGCACGTGTCGACCTTCGGCGGCAACGGGCTCGCCATGCAGATGCTGTGCGAGACCGTGATTCGCTGGCGCCCGACCGCCCGCCACGAGCGCGCGGCGATCGAGCGCATGCGGCACAGCGGCGCGATCCGCAGCGCCCGCCTGCGCATGCACGCCAACACCTGGCAGACCAGGGCGATCGATCTCGCGGCGATCAACGTCACTTTCGATCGGGCCGAAGGCGTCACCTATCGGCGCGGCACTCGCGCCTATACGGATCTGGCGTCCGGCACCGGTCCCGCGTTCCGCGGACACAACGTGCAATCGGTCGAGGTGATCCGCACGGCGGGCGCCGGTGACGAAACCTCGCGCCTGGAAAGCGAACTCGCGCGCCTGACCGGGCTGCCGTTCCTGTTGCCCGCGGTGAGCGGGCAGAGCGCCGTCGACAACGCGGTGCTCACCGCGCTGTGCTGCCGGCCCGGCCGCACGACCGTACTCACGTTGCGCGGCAACTATTCCGGAAAGGGCCCGCTCTCGCTGGCCTTGAGCCGGACCAGTTCGTTCTTCCGCGACCGCGACCACAATGCTTTCAGCCCTTACCCGGTCGACGTGCTCGAGGTGGCTCCCGAGGACACCGCCGCCCTGCGGCAGGCGCTGCGCCGCGACGATATCGCGCTGGTCTGGCTGGAACTCGTGCAGGGTTACGACTGCCTCGAGATATCGCCCGGCGTGCTCGACGAGATCGAGCGGCACCGCGCGAGCACCGGTTTCCTGGTCGGGGTCGACGAGATATTCAGCGGTTTCTGGCGCTGCGATATCGACCATTTCCTGACCTGTACCGGTCGCGGCTTCCGGCCGGATCTGGTCGCCCTGTCGAAGGCGCTGAGCGACGCGCTGATCCCCATCGGCGCGACGTTGCTGTCGGCGGCGGTGTTCGAGCAGTTGTCGCAGGCCGCGCCGGACACCGCGTGGTGGCTGCGCACGCACTACCGCAACGAGCAGGCGGCGGGCCTGGCCCGTGCGGCCATCGCGGCGGCCGAACCGGACCGGCACCGTGCGCCGCAGGTGGCCGCGGCCATGGAGGAGATGCTGCGGCGTGCCGCGCGCGCACCGCTGTTCGCGGGCTATCGCCGGGTCGGCCTGCTCGGCAGGCTGGTGCTGTCCCCGCGGGCGATCGGCGCGCAGCCCCGCCCGTCGGTCCAGAATTACGCCGAGGCGGTGATCGCGCGTTTGATCATGCGGCGGTGTGGGGCAATTACGCTGCAATTGCGGATAGCGCCGAGTACCGCCGGCGCGGACGCGGACGAGTTGATCGCCGCCATGTCGAGGGTGGGGGAGTTTCTGGAACGACTACCGCGATGGACCGTGGATCGCACCACGCTGGGCGCGGCGGCGGGCACGATCGGTCGGGAAATAGCGGCGGGTATCGCAAGGATGCGGGAAGGATACGGTGATCGAAAAGCGCGGTCCCCGGGTTGAGAGCGGATTATCGCGTCCGGTGAAACGACAACGTGCACAGATAAAATCGTTGATTTGTACATTCCATCGGCGGTGGAACAAAGCGATGGTCGAACTGTTTACGTGCTACCCTGGTGAACATTCGCTGGGAATGATGGGAGCGTGAGATGTCTTGTCACGCAATGGAACCGATCCGGCGGATCACACCACACCGCAATCGCGCGGCACACTCGCGCCGCTTGTCCCTGTTCCGGCGGTGAACGAGGGCCGCGGCACCGGCGCCGCGGCGCACCGGCAGGTGACCATCCGTGTCGTGGTCTGCGCGGACAGCGCCCTGATGCGCAGAGGGCTGTGCGCGCAGTTCGACCGTGAGCCGGATATCGATGTGGTGGACGATGTTTCGGGCGGCCACGCCCTGCTCGGGGCGGTCCGGGCGCACGCACCCGACGTCGTACTGCTCGTCGGGGCCGTCGAAGGAAAGCACCGCCTGGCCGAGCTCGTCGCGGCCGCGAAGGTGATCATGGTGATGGCGGAGGAAGACGTCGCGCGCGCGGTCAAGCTTGTGCGTGCGGGCGTGCGGGGACTGCTGTCCTCGGGCTGCTCGCCGTTCGAGCTGCTCTGCGCCATCCGGGTGGTGGCGGTCGGCAACCGCCTCGTGGTGCCGCCGCAGATCGTCGGCGGTCTCGACCACGTCGTCGCGCCCGCGGTGGCGCGCAACTCCGATATGCAGGTGGCGGGCAGTCTGACCCGGCGCGAGGCCGAGGTGCTCGGGCTGCTCGCGCACGGCCGCTCGAATGCCGAAATCGCCCGGCAGCTCTCGGTTTCGGCGACCACGGTGCGCAGCCACGTGCACCACGTGCTGCAGAAGCTGGCGGTCGGCACGCGCGGGCAGGCGGTCGCGGTGGCCTACGAGACCGGTTTGATCGCGCTGCTCGAGACCGGCGCCGCGGGTAACGGGCACACCGACGACCGTGCCGCGCTGCGGAGCGGCCGTCAGTGGCCCATGCCGAGTCCGCCGTCCACCGGAATCACCGCGCCGGTGATGTAGCCCGCGTCCGCACCGGCGAGAAACGCGACCACCCTGGCGATCTCGGCGGCCGCGGCGATCCGGCCGAGCGGAATCTTTTTGGTGACCTCGGCACGCCACTGCGGGGTGAGCGCCGCGGTCATATCGGTGTCCACGAATCCGGGTGCGACCACATTGACCGTGATGTTGCGCGCGCCCAGTTCTCGCACCAGCGATCGCGCCAGCCCGATCAGACCCGCCTTGGAGGCGGCGTAATTCGTCTGCCCCGCCGAGCCGAGCAGCGCCGTCACCGACGACACCAGGATGATCCGGCCGCGCCGCTGCCGGATCATGGTCCGCGCCGCCCGGTTGATCACCCGGAACGCGCCGACCAGGTTGGTATCCAGCACCGACGCGAACTCGTCCTCGGTCATCGCCGCCAGCAGTACGTCCCTGGTGATGCCCGCGTTGGCGACCAGCACATCGACGGGTCCGAGCTCCTGTTCGATCAGCGCGAACGCCGCGTCGACCTGCCGTTCGTCGGTGACATCGCAAGGGACGCCGAACAATCCGTCGGGCGGCGCGCCCTTGCGCATCGAGACCGCCACCGGTTTGCCGCCGCGCGCGAGCTCACGGGCGATGGCCAGCCCGATCCCGCGATTACCGCCGGTGACGAAGGCGGAATGGTTCATCAGCGCACCTCCTGGCGACTCAATCGGATCGTTCGCGCAGCACCGCGGCGAGGTCGAGGCCGCGCACGGCCCGCAGTCCGGGCAGCAGCGACACGGTCGCCACGCACAGCACGACCAGTGCCGCGCTGCCGAGCGTGCCGGGGCGGACCACCAGATCCAGCTGGAACTGGTCGTTGGCGTAGGTGGACAGGAAGCTGTGCCCGCCGAGCACCCCGAGCACCAGGCCCGGCCCGATGCCGAGCAGGGTCAGCAGCAGGTTCTCACCGGTGATCAGGCGCGCGAGCATGCCGTGCGGCATCCCTCCGGCACGCAGCACGCCGACCTCGCGCCGCCGCTCGACGATATTGATCGACATGGTGGTGAAGATGATCGCGAACGCCATCAGCCCGCCCAGGGCCAGCATCACGCCGATGAACACGAAGAAGAACCCGGCGTACCGGTCGATCAACCGGTTCACCTCGTCGAGATCCTCGTAGGCCGCGACACCGGGCCGCTCGGACAGGGCACGCCGGACCTGGTCGGGGTCGGCGTGCGGTGCGAGGCGCAGCAGGGCGGAGTTGATCGGCACCGGCGCACCGGCGAGCGCATCGAGTTGCTCGAGCGTGCAATAGGCGAAGGTGCCGATCGGTTCGTCGAGCACACCCGCGATCGGCACGCGAACCGCTTGCGCGCCGGGCACTTCGACCTCGACGAGGTCGCCGACCGAGACGCCCAGCAGCTGCCGGACTCCCTTGCCGACCAGCAGGCCGCGCTCGGGCCGGACGGCCGGGCTCCCGGCGACCGGCCGCAGTCCGTGCATCGTGGTGTCGCGCGGCAACGCGATCAGTACGGTCGGGTAGGTGGCGCGGCTCGCGACAAGGGTGATCGGCAGCTGCACCATCGGTTCGGCGGCGGCGACACCCGGGCCCCCGGTCAGTTCGGCCAGCCGGCGCTGGTCGGCCGGGGCGGTGAAATCGACTCGGGCGTCGGCGGTTTGCACCTGATGGAAGGACACGTCCAACGCCTCGGTCATGGTATCGAGCATCGTCCACGAGGTCAGCATGACCACCAGGGACAGCGCGGTGCCGAGCACAGTGCTCCAGGTGCGCCGCGGGCTACGCCCGATCGTGCGCAGCACCAGCAGCCAGCGGGCGGGTAGCCGCCGTAACATCGGAATAGCCCGCTCCAGCACGCTGATTCGACCTGGGCCCGGTGGCGGGGTGCCGCGCATCGCCGCAGCGGGCGGCGTGCGGAAGGCGAGCAGGGCCGGGGCGAGCGCGCCGACTGCACCGGCCGCGACACCGAACAGCAACGCGCCGATCAGGGTGATCGGCCGTACCTCGACGACCGCCGCGGCCGCGGGCAGGTCGATCGCCCGCAGGTAGACCCGGCTCAATGCGCCGGATCCGGCGAGCCCCACCAGGATTCCGCCGAGGGCTCCGGCCAGCCCCGCCACGATCCCGTAGTGCAGGTAGTGCCACAGCAGCGTTGCGCGCGACACACCGCCGGCCAGCAGCACGCCGATCACCGGGCGTTCGGCCCGCACCCGGCGATGCAGCAGCACATACGACACCAGACCGGCGACGCTCAGGAACAGCAGCGGAAACAGATAGGCGAGTTCACCGAAGGCATCGATGTCCATGCGCAACAACCAGTTCGACGGCTGTTCCGCCCGGGTGCGCACCTCCGTCGCGCCGTGCGCGGCGGCGAGTTCCCGAATCCGGGTGACCGCATCGGAATTCGGCGATTCGGCGAAGCGGATCACCACCTGATCGGCGGCACCGGCGGCCAGCGCGGTGGCCAGCGGCTCGGCGGCGAAGAGTACGCCGAAATTGTCGGGCAGCGGGAACATGTCGCGACGGCTGCGCGCGGGCCAGAGGTATTCGGCCGAGGAGGCCACGCCCGCGACGGCCACCTCGCGCCACCCGCCGGGTCCGAGCACGGACAGCGTTGCGCCGCTGTGCAACCCGAAGTGATCGGCCATATGGTGTTCGACCAGGACCTCGTTCGCGGCCGGGTAGTGCCCGGACAGCAGCGTCGGTGCGTTCACCGCGGGCGGCCGGTCGGCAGGCAGGCCGACGACGCGGCCGCGCAGTTTGTCCGCCCCGACCCGCAGCGGCAGATCCACCTGCGTGCGCACGACCGCATCCGCGACCTCCGGCAGGGCGTTCGCCGCGGCCGCGAGCGCGGCCGGGTCTGCGCCGCTCACCCAGACATCGGCGAAACGTTCCGTCTCGAAGGTGCCGTCGTAGGAGGCATTCAGATTCCGGTATGCCCCGTAGGACGCGGTGAACAGCGCCACGCCGAGCACGATGATCATCGTCTGCGCGGCGAACTGCGGCCACTGGGCGCGCATGTCGCGCAACAGTTTCCGGTGCAGTGTCGGATGCCGGGTCACCAGGCGACCTCATCCGCGGGCAGTGGCGCGGCCTGCTGGAGGTCGGCGACGATGCGTCCGGACCGCATACGCAGCACCCGGTCGGCGATGGCGGCGATGGCCTGGTTGTGGGTGACCAGCACGACCGCGTGGTCTTCCCGGTGGCACAGTCGTTGCAGCAGGGCCAGCACGCTGCGTCCGGTGTCCAGGTCCAGCGCACCCGTCGGTTCGTCACACAGCAGCAGCCGCGGCCGGTTCACCAGTGCCCGTGCGATGGCGACCCGCTGCTGCTGACCGCCCGAGAGCTGGGCCGGAAAACGATCCGCGCAGTCGGCCAAGCCCACCTGGGTCAACACGTCGTGTACCCGGGCGCCGACCGGTCCGCCGGTCAATTCGGCGAGTACGGCGATGTTCTCGGCGGCCGTCAGCGTCGGCACGAGGTTGAAGAACTGGTAGACGAAGCTCAGCGCGGTGCGGCGCAGCGCCGCCATGCCCTTCGCGTCCAGGTCGGTGAGGGTGTGCCCGTCGATGCTGATCACCCCGGTGGTCGGGGTCTCGATCCCGCCGAGCACATTGAGCAGGGTGGTCTTGCCCGAGCCCGAAGGGCCCAGCACGACGAGTAATTCGCCCGCCGCGATGGTCAGATCACACTCGGCCAGTGCGTGCACGGCCGTGTCCGCGCTGCCGAAGGTTTTCGAAACGCCGCGCAGCACAGCGAGTGTGGTGGCCGAGGGCATCGTGGTCGCGCGGTGATCGTGGCCGGGGGAGCGGGTCATCGACTATCCGGTCCGGCGCGTGGCGTGGACGCGGACCTGGCCGAGGCGGCCCGCCGCCCCCTGCGCGGCGAGCGTCTCGAAGAAGGCCAGTCCGTCCTCGAACAGCCTGTCGCCCAGAATCTCCCGGCCCTGCACCGCGAAGTGCCGATACGATTCGGCCCAGCGCTCGTTGATCGCGACGAACGTCTCGGTGCTGTCCTGGACGTCGATGTCGGTGAATCCGGCGTGCGCGAGCAGCCGCCGATATCCGGCCGGTGTCTGTGCGAACAGGCGACCGTAGACGGTCAAGGCGCGCAACGTCGCCGGGTCGCGCGGGATCGGGCCGGTGAGCACCTCGTCGGTGAAGGCCAGGCGGCCCCCGGGTTTCAGCACCCTGGCGCATTCGGTGAGGACACGGTGGCGGTCCGGCACGATGACCAGACTGTCCACGCTCACCACGGCGTCGAATGTCGCGGCGGCGTAGGGTAGTTCGCGGGCATCGCCGTGGTCGAACCGGATCGGGACCGCGGCGGTGGCGCGCCGGGCGATCTCGATCGCGGGCTCGGAGTAGTCGAGACCGGTGAACGTGGCGCCGGTCGTCTCGGCGAGGTAGCGCGCGATACCGCCGGTGCCGCAGCAGAGATCGAGCACCGTGCGCCCCGGCGCCAAGCCGGCCGCGCGCGCGATCTCGCGCAGCTGATCCCGGGTGGTCCAGCTCAGCTGTCCGACGTAGCCGCCGCGGTCCTGCCACAGATAGGCCATCATGGCCTGCCCGGACGGCGTGAGCGTGATCTGCCGGTGGGTCAGGTCGTAGATGTCGCGGGTTTCCTCGATCACGGTGCGCACGAGAGCGTCTCCTAGTCGTCGGTGCTCAGGATGTGAGTGAGGCGCCACCGTCGGCGACGATGGTCTGGCCCCGGATCCAGCTCGCGTCGTCGGTGCACAGGAAGGCGACGACCTTGGCCAGGTCTGCGGGCGTGCCGATCCGGCGCATCGGACCGGCCTCGGCGACCTGACGCACCCATTCGTCCGCGCCCGCGAGCGCGCGGACCGAATCGGTTTCGATGAGCCCGCCGCAGACGGTGTTGACGTTGACGCCCGGCGCGAGTTCGACAGCCAGATAACGCCCCATCGATTCGATCGCCGCCTTGCACACGCCCATTCCGCCGTAGCTGGGCAGGTAGCGACGGCTGCCCATGCTCGACAACAGCACGATGGCGCCGCGCCCCTGCGGCATGAGCGCGTACGCCGCGCGGCAACCGAACAGCGCCGCGGTGATATTGGTGTCGAGGGTGTAGCGCCAGTGCGGGGTCTCCAGCGCGAACAGCGGTTTCATGATCGCCGACGCGGCGTTGTTGATGTAGAAGTCCACCGCGCCCCACTGCTCGCCGATATCCGCGAAAAGTTGCTTCAACTGGTCTCTTTCGCCGACGTCGACGCGTAGTGCGAGGGCCCGCCTGCCCTTTCGCTCGATCTCGGTGACGACCTCGCGTGCGGCGGAGCGTTTGCGCCAGTAGGTCAGGATCACGTCCGCGCCGCGGTCGGCGAACTCCAGCGCGATCGCCCGGCCGATGCCGCGGGAACCGCCGGTGATCAAGACGGTCCGCCCTGCCAGATCCGCTGTCATACTTCGCCTTTCGTCCGTTTCGAAGGCCACCGTGCGGGGCTCACGCGCTACCGAGCACCACGGCGGCGACCTCGGGTCCGTCCACGTTGCGGCTGAGCGTGATCGCGAACCGCGCGTCGAGAGCGGTCGGCCGATGCGTGACGATTTCGACCGCGCGGGCCGCGTCGTCGGCCGCGCCGAAGTTGAGCGTCGGCGCGACGACGCCGTCCCGCACACTCAGACAGGCGAACGCCGCCTCGGCGACGTCGGTGGCCGGGCCCATGTGCCCGGTCGCGGCCTTGGTTCCGGTGAGCCGCAGCCGGTCTCGCCGCGCCAGCGCGTGCGCGATGCCGTGCAGCTCGGAGCGGTCGCCGTTACTGGTGGCGTCACCGTGGCCGTAGATGTAGCCGACCGCTCGAGGATCGATGGCGGCGTCGGCCAGTGCCCGCGTGAGCGCGTCGCGCACACCGCTGCCCTCGGGGTCGGGCGCCAGCGGCCGGCCCCGGTCGGTGGCGGCGCCGAAACCGACGATCTCGGCGAGGATGTGCGCGTCGTTGGCCCTGGCCAGGTCGAGATCGGCGAGGACGAGGGCGGCCGCGCCCTCGGCGCAGACGTAGCCGTCCCGCTGCCGGTCGTACGGCCGAACCGAGCGCGCACCGTCGGCGCAGGCCGAGGTCAGCCCGAACTCGCGCAGTGCGAGACGGGCGAATTCGTCGGCGCCCGCGTCGGTGCCACCGCAGACCGCGACGTCGGCCCGGCCCTCGCGCACCGCACGGAAGGCTCGGCCCACGGCGCACAGTCCCATGGCCGAGCCGTCGACCAAGGTGCTGTTCGCGCCGCAGATCTCGTGCCGGATGGTGATCTGGCACAGGGCGGCGTTGGGCAGGCCGGAGAGCAGGAAATCGGGTTTGGCCCGGCGCAGTGCCGCCTGGCCGAGCCGCGTGTGGTCGAGGGTGCCGTCCGTGCGTCGCGCACCGGCCAGTACCGGCGCGAAGCGCTCGAGATAGTTCTTCTCGTCCTCGTTCTCGTTGGAGCCCATATAGATTCCGCGCCGCGGCGGCGCGGCGGCCCGGAACACCGCGCCCGCGTCGGCGATCGCCAGATCGGCCGCGTACACGCCCAGCCGGGAGGCCCTGGTGAGGCGTTTGAGATGCTTGCGGTCGGCGAGCGCGGCGGGGTGCTCGGCATCGTCCACGGCGCCGAAATAGGCCAAGTCCGGCGGACTGTCGCCGTCTCGCCGCCGTAAACCGGTCTCGGCCGCCAGAATTCGCCGCCACTGCCTGCGATAGTCGGTACCGAGACAGGACAGCACGCCCGCGCCGACCACTGCCACCCGATGCCTCATTGCCCGCTCACCTTCGATCCGTTGAGCCGCAGCACTTGATAGTGGCGGCGGGTCGCCGCGGGATCCTCGAATTCGGTCAGCGCGTAGGTCCGGCAGCGGAAGGTCGCCGTCGCGATCTTGCGGCCGTGCGCCTGTGCGGCACCCCGGAAATCGAGCTCCGCGCCCGGGACCGGACCGCCACCGCCCTCGATGCGGTCCACCTCGACCGTCAGCCGATCGCCGGGCACCGCGAAGTCGATGAACTTGCTGTGCTGCACCGCGCTGAGCACCACGGTGGTGCGGAATTCGCTGTGGGTGAGCACCAGCCAACGCGCCAGCTGGGTCATCGCCTCCAGCACCAGCACGCCGGGCAGGATCGGTTGCTGCGGGAAGTGGTCGGCGAAGTAGTCCTCGCTCATCGCGGCGTTCTTCACGCCGACGGCGCGGCGGCCGCCGTCCACTTCGGTGATCGCGTCGACCATGAGAAACCGCACGGATACTCCTATCCCACTCCGCCGACCAGAATGGCCTGCCCATTGAGGTAGGCACTCTCGCGAGCGCCGAGAAAAACGGCGACGTCGGCGACGTCCTCCGGCGCGATCGGGCGCGGCATCGCCGCCCGGCGCGCGAGATACGCGGCGACTGCGCGGATATCGACCTCGAAGCCGCCGAAATACTCCCGGCTGACCCCGCTGTCGGCGAGCGTCGGGCAGATCGCGTTGACGCAGACACCGCGCCGGCCGACCTCCTGCGCCACGCTGCGGGTGAAGCCGATCACCGCCGCCTTCGCGGTCGCGTACGCGACTTCGTCCGCGCCGCCGGTCAAGCCGAGCGCGGAGGCGACGTTGATGATGCGGCCGCTGCGGCGGGGCAGCATCCGGCGCACCGCCTGTCTGCTGCAATAGAAGACGGTATCGAGATTCACCCGCAGCATCCGGCGCCAGTCGGCGTCATTGTGGAAGATCAGCGGCGAGCGCAGCGCGCCGCCCGCGTTGTTGATCAGCACGTCGAGCCGGCCCCATGTCTCGTCGGTGTGGTCGAAGAGGCGGCGCACCTCGGCGGGTTCGGTCAGGTCGGCGACGAACGCGGAAACCGGCGCGGCGGCAACGGCTTCGACCGCCTTCACCGTCGCCTGCAACCGGGTCGCGTCGACATCGGTGAGCATCAGCGTGGCGCCCTCTTCGGCGTACCGGGTCGCGATGGCCGTACCGAACACCCCTGCGGCGCCGGTCAGCAGGGCGACGGAATCGTCGAGCCGGTTCATCCGCACCCCTGCCCGGCGAGCAGCACCCAAGCGAGCGCATAGTCGCCGTCGTGACTCAACGACACTGTGGCGCCGGTGAGGCCGCGCCGTCGCGCCAGCGTCGCCATCCGGTGGTGCAGCAGCAGGTGGGGTGCGCCGGTCGTGCGGCAGACCTCGATATCGCGCAGCCGCCGGGTCGCCGGGGGCACACCGAGTCCGAGGCGCAGGGCCTTCAACGTGGCTTCCTTGGCCCCGAACCGGGCGGCGAAATGCGGTGCGGGATCTCGGAACGCGGTGCAGTAGGCGATCTCGGCCGGTCGGAACACCTGCTCGCAGAACGCATTTCCCGCCGCGAGTAAGGTGCGGATCCGATCGACCGCCGCGATATCGACCCCGGCCGACAACGCCGTCGGGCCCGAAATCGCCGGAAGCAGCACCGAATGCGGCGCGATGCGGGTCACGGCAGTCGCTCCGCGCCGACGGTTGCTCCGTAGTGCCGCTCGACGGCCCTGCGATAGGCCAGATTCAGGCCGATGACGGCCCGCTTCTTCGCCGTGGAGCGCGGGCCCGGCAGCTCGGTCTCCGCTCGATACCGGCGCAGGCGCTGCCGGGTCAACTCCCGGGAATAGGTTCGGGTGTACAGGTATTCGAGGCCGTCCTCGAGCTGCCGGACCGTCATGGACACCGGGGCCACCGAGGCCCGCAGGTGCGAGGGCCCACCGGGGCCGGGGTCGATCATGCGGCCCGCCCGCAGATGTTCCGCGTGCAGCGGTACGCCCGGACCGCTGCCGAGCGGGTTGAAATGGCAGATCTCGATCTCGTTCTCGACGACGAACTCCAAGGTCCGTTCGAACACGTCCGGTGTGTCACCGGCGAAGCCGAAGACGAACGACCCGATCACCCCGATGCCCGCGTCGTGCAGCCTGGCGATGAGCGCGCGGTAGTCGGCCGGGCGGCTCCAGCTCTTGTCCGAGGCGACCAGGTTCTGCGGGCGGACCGATTCCAGACCCAGGAAGACGAGCATGCACCCGGCCCGGCCGGCCGCCTCGGCGAGCGCCGGACGCTGGGCGATGGTGATCGTCGCCTGGCTGCCCCACAGCACCTGTCGCGGTGCGAGTTCGGCGAACAGGGTCCGGGCGTAACGTGGATTGCCCACGATGTTGATATCGGAGAACTGCACGAAATCGCCGCTGCGCGCGTCGATCTGCGCGAGCACGTGCTCGATCGGGCGGGTACGGAAGCGGTCGTGGTGATAGCGGGTCTCGATGCAGAAATTGCACGAGAAGGGGCAGCCCCGGGTCGCTTCGACCGGGAACACGTAGTCGTGCGGCGGCAGATGCTCGGGCCCATAGCGCGGCAGTGTCGCCAGATCCACCGGCCCGCCGGCGTATACGGGCCGCAGGAGGCCACGGCTCGCGTCCTCGAGTATGCGCGGCCACACCTGCTCGACCTCGCCGCGCACCACCGAGGTCGCACCGATCCGCTCGGCCTGCGGGTCGTAACTGGGGAAGTAGCCGTCGACGACGACCGGCGTGCCCAGCGCGGCGAATCCGCGCACCAGTTCGCCGGTGCGTCGCTCGCCGAAGAACTTCGAGGTGACCGCCACCAGGTCGATATCGGCGAAACGGGTGAAATCGGTGATGGGTGTGGCGTTCTCGTCGAGCACGGTGGCGCGGTGCTCGACCGCGGTCAGGGCGGCGCGATAGGCCAAATTCACCGGCACCGGGTTGAGCATGCGGTTGCCGTAGATCACGCTTTTGTCCCGGACGTCGGGATTCACGAACAGCACGTGCATCTGCGCCGCCCCCTCTCAGACTGGTGTCAGCACGTCGTCGGCGGCCCGGCGCACCACCAGGGTGCCGTTCTGGCCGCCGAGGCCGAACGAATTGGTCAGCGCCACCTGCACCGGCAGCTGCCGCGCGACACCCGGCACGTAGTCGAGATCGCATTCCGCGTCGCGATGGCGATAGTTGACGGTCGGCGGCACCGTGCCGGTGCGCACGCTCAGCACGGTGCTGATGAACTCCACCGCACCGCAGGCGGCGATGAGGTGGCCGGTCATCGACTTGTTCGCGGTGACCGCGAGATCGGCTGCCGCGCCGCCGAAGACCTGTTTGATGGCAATGGTCTCCACGCGGTCGTTGAGCAGCGTCGCGGTGCCGTGCGCATTGATCAGCTGCACCTGCTCGGGTCGCACGTCCGCGTCGGCCATTGCCGCGCGCATCGCCAGCGCGGCACCCGAGCCGGCCGGATGGGGTTCGGTGAACCGGTGTGCGTCAAGGGATCTGCCGAAGCCCGCGACCTCCGCGTACCAGGGTGCCGACCGGGCGCGGGCGTGCGCCTCGGTCTCCAGCACGACCATGCCCGCGCCCTCGCCGACTACGAATCCGGTGCGTGTGGCGTCGAAGGGCCGGCCCGTCCGGCCGGGCAGGTTGTCGGTGGAGGGTGCGCCGAGCGCGACCAACCCGGCCATACCCAGCGGGTTGATCATGGAATCCATTGCGCCGCAGAGCACGACGTCCAGACGGCCACCCCGGAGTAGCCGGAACGCGGTGCCGATCGCGTGCGCGCCGGCCGCGCAGGCGGAGGTGACCACGGTGGCCGGGCCGGTGACACCGAGGTGCGCGGCCAGCAGCCCGACCACCAGATCCTGCGGGTCGCGGATCAGCGAGACCGGATCGATCGCCGCCGCGCCGGCCAGCGGGCTGGGCAGCGCGAACCGGCCGCTGTGGTCGAGATGGTTCGCGATATCGGTCATGCGCACCAGGCCGAGCCCGGCACCGAGTACCAGGCCGACCCGGCCGGTGTCGACCGGCATCGACCGGCCCGCGCTCGTCAGGGCGCTGTCGGCCAGCGCCATGGCGCAGGCGGCGAGCGCGAAGCGCGCCTGCCGGTCCGCGTGCAGTTCCGCCGGATACGGCCCGTCCCAGTAGTCGGATACCGCGAAATCGGCCACCTCGGCGGCGATCCGGGTCGGCAGCGACGAGGCGTCGAAGAGCGTGATCGGCGCTTCGCCGGAGCGGCCCGCGACCAGGTTGGCCCAGAACTCGCGGTGGCCGAGTCCGATCGGGGTGACCGCGCCGAGCCCGGTCACGACCACCCGGTTCACGGCGTCACCGGCTTGTTCGGTGTCGATCGGATGCGCTCCACCGGCCACCCGGAGTAGTAGCGGAACCGATTCTCCTCGGCCGCGATCTCGGCCGGATCCCGAATGTCTTGCAGCACATAGTTCAGCCGTGCGATGCGGGCGACGGGCGTGGTCTCGTCGTAGGCCGCGCAACTGAGCTGGGCCCACCGCTTGCTCAGTCCGAGCAGACGCGCCTCCACCCGCATAGCCCGGCCGGGCGGCAGCTCACCGACGATCTCGGCGCGATCGATCAGGCACAGGAACGCGGAAACCGTGAAGTCGGTGCTGAAATGCACGAGCCAGCCGGCTACCTGGGCCATCGACTCGAGCAGCAGCGAACCGCTGAGCAGCCTGCGCCCCGCGTAGCCGGCGTCCAGGTGGTCCTCGGTGAGCGTGACATGTTTGACCGCGACCATGGATTCGCCCTTGGTCGCCTCGAGCACCCGGTCGTAGAGCAGGAATCGCATCACGTCCCCTTCGCCTCGAACTCGCCGAACACGACGCACTCGCTCTGTCCCTGGAACCCGGCGGCCAGGCAGGCGACGGCGGTCTCACCGCGTAGCCGCCGTGGCTTGTTCCGCACCAGGTCCACGGCCGAATTCGGCGCGGGGGAGCGGAGATTCACGATCGGGGGGATGCGGCGCTCGTTCAGGCTGAGCACGGCGAAGACGCTCTGCAACGGCAGCGCCGCCGCCAGCAGATGCCCGGTCGATCCTTTCGTCGCCGTCACCGGCACGTGTCCGCCGAGTACCGCGTCGATCGCGGCCGCCTCGGCGGCATCGCCCGCGGGCAGGCCCGGCGCGTCGGCGTACACCGCGCCGACGCGCTGCGGCGGCAGCGCGCCGTCGTCGAGCGCCGCGGCCAGTGCGCGTTCGATCGCGTGGCGCGGCGGATAAGGTTCCGTGCCGTCGGGCACGCCGAGGGCCGCGCCGTGGCCGAGCACCTCGGCGAGAATGTGTGCGCCCCTTGCCCTTGCGTGCGCGAGGGTCTCCAATACCAGCACCGCCGCGCCTTCACCGGGCACGGTGCCGGTGCGGTCGCGGTCGAACGGCCGGCACGAGGCAGCCGCCGGATCGGTGGTTCGTGCGACCACGCCGAAGTAGAGCAGGCGTTGCAGCGCAGCTAGATTCAGCCGCGGGCTGACGCCGCCGGCCAGCATGACCGCGGCGTCGCCTTCGGCGAGCATGCGCACCGCGGCCCCGATCGCCTGCCCGCCCGCCTCGCCGAACGGACTGAACGAGGCGTTCGGCCCGTGTATCCCGTATTGCATGGCGATCTGACACAGCGTGGCGTTGTTCAGCATCACGATCGACACCATGGGTGAGATCGCCCGCCAGCCGGTGCGACAGAACCGATCGATGTCGAATCCGCCGGGCTCGTGCCGGGATCGGCGCGCGGCCAGTTCCAGATCGGCGACGTCGTAGTCGATCATCGTGACGCCCAGCGTGATCCCCGTCGCGTCCCCGTCCATGTTGCCGCGATGCAGTTTGGCCGAGGTCAGCGCCTGACCGGCGGCGGCGAAGGCCATATGCGTGTGCAGCCGCATGGCCCGGGCGGCCTTGCGATCGGTGATCCAGTCCCGCGGGTCGATCCCGTGCACCCGGCCCGCCGCCAGCGGCCGGTCGACACCGGCGCGCAGCGTGAGGTGCTCGGCCAACTCGCGCAGCGGTGCCACCCCGGATTCTCCGCGCAACAAGGCCTGCCACTGGGTGCGCGGGTCGTTGCCCAGTGCCGACACCGCGCCCAGGCCGGTCACCACCACGCGTTCACCCATGACCGTCACCGTCGGCCGGGCCGGGCCACCGGCGCAGCACGATGCTCGCGTTCTGGCCGCCGAACCCGAACGAGTTGCTCATCGCGACGCGCACCTCGTGTGTCCGAGCGGTGTTCGGCACATAGTCCAGATCGCAATCCGGGTCCGGATATTCGTAGTTGATGGTGGGCGGCAGCTGACCGGTGCGCAGCACGTGCAGGCAGGTGACGCATTCGATCGCGCCCGCGGCCGCGATCGAGTGACCGATCATCGACTTCTGCGAGCTGATCGGGATTCTGGCCGCCCGATCGCCGAAAACCTTGTGCACGGCCCGGGTTTCGGCCCGGTCGTTGATCAGCGTCGAGGTGCCGTGCGCGCTGATGTAGTCGATGTCCTCGGCCCGCAGCCCGCCGTCGACGAGGGCGCCCGACATCGCCAGTACGGCCCCCTCCCCGTGCGGCGGGCTGTCGGTGATCCGGTACGCGTCGCAGGAGGTGCCGTAGCCGGCCACCTCGGCCAGCGGTACCGCGCCGCGCCGCAGCGCGTGCCCGAGTTCTTCCAGCATGACGAACGCGGCGCCCTCACCCATCACGAAACCGCAGCGCCTGCGGTCGAACGGGCGGCTGGCCGCGGCGGGCCGGTCGTTGAACCGGGTGGCCAGCGCGGTGAGCAGGTCGAACGAGGAGACGCCGAGGAAGGTGAGCAGGGAATCGCAGCCGCCCGCCAGCACCATGTCCGCATCGCCCTCGCGGATCCACAGGGCGGCCTCGCCGATGGCCTGGGTACCGGAGGCACAGGTGGCCGAGACCGTCATGGTGGGACCGGCCGCGCCGCAGACGTGCGCCAGGGCCGCCGCGGCGGCGTTCTTGCGCATGCTGTGCCGCTGCGCGGCCAGCAGGTCGACGAATTCCTTTCCAGGGCCTGCCGTTCCGGCGCGTTGCCGGGTGTGCAGCAGCCCGTCCAACGCGTCGATGTCGTACATCTGCCCGGACGATCCCACGCAGACGCCGAACCGCTCGGGCGGGGTATCGGTGTGTCCGGCACGGTGTTTCGTGGCGGTGCCCGCGGCGAGCCCCAGTTGCACGCCCCGGGGCAACGCCGCGCCGAACGCGTGGTCGGCGTCGGTGAGGTGCCCGGCGGAGGCCGCGGCGGCGAGAAAACCGTCCGCGACCTCACCCGCGACCCGGGAGCCGAGCCCGGAGGCATCGAAGCGGGAGGTCGGGCGAATCCCGGAGCGGCCGTCGACGAAGCCACGAAAGGTCGTCTCGGCGTCCCAGCCGAGCGGGGTCACCATCTCCGCCGCTGTGACGACCACCCGGCGGGTGGGTGCTTCGCCGGACACCGCTCACTCCGCGATCGCGCCGGCGGGTGCGCCCGACTGTGCGGTGGCGGCCTCGGCCGCGGCCGCCTGTGCCCGGCTCTGCTCCAGCAGCCGCGCGACCTCGTCGAGCTCGCGGATCTCCTCGAACCAGTTCTGGTTCAGCTCGTCGCCGGGGATCGCCACGAGTTCGGTTCCGCAGCTGTCGCATTCGGCGTGGAATTCACCGTCGTCGTTGCGGCGGAAGGCCCGAGCGCCGCCGCAGGCCGGGCACTGCTCGGGGATCGTGTCCAGCAGCCGCCGGCACAGACCGCTCCAGGTCTCCACCGTCCAGAGCGCGGCCACATCCTCGACCCGCATGCCGGGCTCGACCTTGCTGAGATCGACGCCGAGCAGGCGTTCGCGCACCAGGTACGCGCCGAGCGGGGTGAGCCTGCGCAAGGTGTCGACCGCGGCGCCCGCGCCGAACACATCCTCTGCCTGTTCGTTCAGATCGTCGCGCGGCACGGAGATCGGCAGGAACTGCTCGAGCCGGAACGTGATGTCCAGGAAGTCGATCGATTCCGCGCCGAGCTCCGGAATCAGCAGTTTGCCCGATGTCACGTCGTCGAGTTCGACGGCCAGTGCCAACGCGACCGCGTTGCGCACGATGTCGGACAGTTCGTCCGGACTCAGCATGGACCCCACGGCGTTCCTCCTCGGATCGGTGTACATGTGGTTGTTCGGTCTGCGGCGTGGATGTCAGCCCTTGGCGGTGAGCCGGGCGTAGCGGGCGAGCACGCCGTCGAGGCGGCGATAGAGTTCGTCGACCTCGTCGGTCGTGATGGTGAGCGGGGGGACGATGCCGATGGTGCCGCCGAGGCCCTCCGCGCCCTGGCTGCCGATGATCAGCCCGCTGAGGGCGAGCCGATCTTCGATCACCTGCCACTGCTGTTGCGGGATGGGCTCTTTGGTCGCACGATCCTTGACCAGCTCGATACCCATCAGCAGCCCGGCGCCGCGGATATCGCCGACGATGGTGTGCTCGCGCAGATTCTCGAACTTGTCGAACAGGTACTTACCGGTCTGGCGCACCTGATCGACGATGCCATCGCGCTGCATGACCTCCAGCGTCGCCAGCGCGGACGCACAGCACAGCGGATTGCCGTTCGTGGTGCTCCCGGTCGCGATGAAACCGTCTACGGCGGAGAGGAATTCACGGTAGACAACGTCGCGCACAACGACCGCGCCGAACGGCAGGTAGCCGCTGTTGATGCCCTTGGACAGCGCCATGAAGTCCGGCCGCACCCCGAAGTAGTCGGCGCCGAACCACTCACCGAGCCTGCCGAAGCCGGTGATCACCTCGTCGTAGGCGAGCAGCAGGTCGTTGCGGTCGCAGATCTCGCGCAGCCGTTCGTGGTATTCGCGGGTCGGCACGATCGCGCCGCCGACGCCCAGCGCCGGCTCGACGAGCACGCCCGCGATGGTGTGTGCGCCCAGCCGCTCGATCATCAGCTCGATCGTGTCCGCACACGCGAGCGTGCACGTTCCGGCGCAACCGGATTCGCAGCGGTAAGCGTAGGGCGAGGGCGCGTGATGGAAGCCGGGAGTCAACGGCTCGAATTGTTTGCGGAAGCGGCGGAACGCGGAGCCGGTGGCGCTCAACGCGCCGTAGGTGACGCCGTGATATGCCCGATCCAGGGCGATCACACCGAGTTTGGTGGTGTCGTCGCCGAAGCGGAGCCGCTGATACTGGCGCATCATTTTCAGCACGGTCTCGTTGGCCTCGGACCCGGTGGAGGCGTAGAAGACGGTGTTCAGTCCCTCCGGCGTCACCGCGGCCAGGCGACGAGCGTATTCGTCGGCCGCCTGATGGGTGGCGCGTTCGATCGGGAAGTAGAGCAGCTTGCCCGCCTGCTCGCGGATGGCGTCGATGATTTCCGGATGCGCGCCACCGAGACTCAGATTGCACAGACCGCCGAACGCGTTGAGATATCGCTTGCCCTCGGTGTCCACCACCCACACGCCGTCCGCGGCGGCGATGCTGATGCCGCGCCTGCGGAAGCCGCGCATATTGGTGAATCCGTGCCAGAATGTCGAATCCGGTTCCGAAGCAATCTGATTCGGCATGACACTCCTTGTGTGCTGGGTGCGATCCGTCCGAGTGCATTGACGATAGCCTTGGGTACGGCTGTGTTTCCTCGGCCGATCGATCACACCTGACTCAACGCTCGATGGAGTCCGCCGCAGTGCTCCGCAGACCATCGAGGGCCGGTGCCGGCAGTGCCCGCAAGGTCGCGAGATCCCAACCCGCGCGGCGACATTCGAGTCCGGCCGCGGCCGCCTCGGCGACGATCGTGCGCATGTCGACCGCCCACCACTGCTGCGTGCTCGCCGACTCCCGCACCGTGCGGCCGTCCTGCGTCACCCGGCAGAGCGTGGTCAGTTCGATCCGTCCCGATTCACCCGCGGGGCGCGATCCGAGCCACAGTTCGTGACGGCACCGGCCGATGCGCGCGACACCGACCCGGATCGGCCGCACCGTGCGATCGGCGGGAAACGGCGCGGCGTCCACGACCGCGCGACAGCCCGGGGCGAGTCGGTCGGCGAGCAGCCGCCACAACCGCCGCCGGTCCGCGGGCGGAAAGTAGCCGAGTACGCCGCAGGCGACCAATCCGCCGAATCGCTCTGGTAGCGAGGTGTTTTCGAGTGTGGTCGCGGCGATGGTCACCCGCCGGGCCAGTGCCGGATCCGCGAGCACGCGGCTCGCGAGCGCCGCGCGCATGGCGGGTGAGGGCTCGATCGCGAGGATCGGGACGCCGGGCACCGCAGCGCCGAGGATCTCGATGACCAGCCCGGTGCCCGCGCCGACGTCCACAATGGGCGAATCAACGTGTGCGGCAGGGGACATCGCGGCCGTCAGGGCCGCGGTGCGCGGCCTCCAGTACGGGCGACCGGCGATATCGTAGAACTCGGCCGCGGCACCGTAGATATCGGTCATCGCGCCGCACCCCGCACGGCGGAGGGCAGGCGATATTCGAGAATCTGTCGCATATTGCGCAGTTCGAGCACATCGCAGGCGTGGAACAGGGGCCACATCGACCCGGGCCAGACCCGGCCACGGCGCGGGGACAGGTGCGGATACGGATTGCGGTCGTAATACGGATGCCGCCAGATCGTCCACGACACCAGTGCGCCGCTGCGCTGCTGCACCCGGCGTGCGGACAACACGCGACCGCAGAACACCATCCACAGATCGTCGCCCTGATCGAACGCCGATTCGTAGTCGACGGTGCCGACCTCGCGGTTACCGCTGATGCGCAGGTGGATCTTCGTGCCGGGATCGGTGGCGTCCTCGCCGACATAGCGCCCGGTGCCGCCCTCGGGGCGGAAATCGCGCATGCTGTAGGTGAATTCCTCCACGCTGCGAATATCGAGGAGATAGTCGTAGAGCACTTCGGGCGGGCAATCGACGTGCTGATGCACGGTGTACACGTCCTGGTCGAGCGGACCGTTGCGCAGTCGTTTGGTCAACGCCAGCAATTCGCCGGTGGCGTCGGCGCGCGAGACCGTCTCGCATCGGAACAGCCCGGGAATGTCATCGATCGGGGTGGTCATGGTGTTCTCCCTCGGTTCCAGCGGTCGAGCTCGCGGCACAGCACGGGCGTCGGGAAATAGCGCAACCCGAGGTCCCGGAAGTGCCGCGCGATAGGGGATTCGAGCATCATGACGTCGCCGACCACCCGGGCGCGGTGCTGTTCGGCGTCTACCCGGGGCATGCGGCGGCGCGCGAATCTGGTGAGGGCGATATCGATATGCGCGGCGTCGACGCGCACCAGTTCGTCGTCGAGCACCGCCGCCGATTCCATCGCCAATGACGCCCCGATGCCGGTGGTCGGCACCAGCCCGGCCGCGGCGTCTCCGAGCAACACGACGCGTCCCCGAACCCAGTGGGGGACGGTGACTTCCACCAGGTCGAGGCATTCGACCCGGTCGGCGTCGCGCAACGTCCGCAGGATCACGCAGTCGTCGATGCGGCGGCGGTCGCTCGGTGGCCAGTGCTGGGGAACCGTGCCGTCGAACGCACCCGAGATCGCCACGAAACAGGCCACCCGATCCTGGGTCGGGTACGCGGCCACGATGCGCCGCAGGCCCCAGGTCTCGTGCAACTCGCCCGGCGGCGTGCTGCCGCGGCGGGCCCACCAGCACCAGATGCGCCAGCCGAAGCGGCGTTCGGCGGTATGCAACCGCGCCTGCTGCCTGGTGCGCGAGCGGATGCCGTCGGCGCCGACGACGAGGTCGAAATCGCGCTCGCGCCCGTCGGCGAAGCGCACCCGCACGGTCGAACCGATCTGGCGCATCCTGGCCACCTCGGTCTCCAGATCGACCGGCGTGCCGCCGTTGGCGGACTCGAGGATGGCGAGCAACTCGGCGCGCGGGGTGGCCCGCGGCAAACCCGCTCGCGCGCCTAATCGTTCGAGATCGAAGGTGCGCAGCACGGCGCCGTCGCGATCGTGCACGACATAGCGCCGCAATGGCGCGCTGGTGTGGATGAACGAGTTCCACAGGCCGAGGTCACGCAGCACCCGACTGCCCGCCGGCCACAGGGTGATCGCGGAACCGTGGCGGCTGTAACTGCTGATCGTGTCGATCACGGTGGGCCGCACGCCGCGCTGGCGCAGCCGCGCGGCCAGGGTCAGCCCGGCGATGCCGCCGCCGACGATCAGGATTCTCACCTGCCCGCTCCCTGCGGCAGCGCCGCAAGCAGTGCCGCGGCCGCGTCTTCGCCGGAGCGGCAGCAGGCTTCGAGCGAGGTGCCGAGCAGATAGTCACCGGCCAGGGCGACGCCGGTGAGCGGCGCGACCGCGGCGGCGAGGGCGGCCAAGAAGGTGCCGTAGTGCGGCAGGTAGGCGCAATACGCGCGCGGCCAATGCCGGATCGCCGCTGCGGTTCTGGGCTGCGGCGACGTGCCGAGGTGGGTGCGCAGGCGCTGTTCGGTTTCGGTGACCAGCTCGAGCACGTCGGCCTCGGTGGGTTCGCTCAGGCGGCCGTGCCTACCGGAGAAGGTGTACCGGACAAGGTTTCTCGTCTCTTTGCCGTAGCTGCCGACATTGCTGCACGGCTGGTCGTCCAGTGCGATCGCGCGCACATCGGCGGCGAAGACGTCGTGCGCGTAGCCCACCACCGCGACCGTGGCCGGAAAGTACCGGACCGAACGCAGCAGGCCCGCCGCCGTTTCCGAGAGCGTGGCCAGCAGCGGCGCCGCCGCGTAGGCGGGCGTGCACACCGCGACGGCGTCATATCGCGTCCGGCTGGACCGGCCGCGGGCATCGATCGCCTCGACGTATATCCGGCTCTCGGCTCGCGAGACACGGGTGACCCTAGTGCGGTAATGGATCTCGGCGCACGTCTCGACCCGTGCCAGCAGTGTGGCCAGGCCGGTGGTCGGCTGGTCGAAGCGGTCGAGCAGCATGCCCATGTTGACGCCGAAAGTGCCGAGGTAGCTCTCCTCGGGTTCGGCGCCGTTCATCCGCACCGTGATCGGCCGGAGGAAGTTGGCGGTGGTATCGCGGCCGAAATGCGCCGACAGTGGCCGGTCGTCCCGGCGTGCCAGCTTCGCGGCCAGCTCGGAGCCGAGGAAGCGGGCCGAGTCCGTCGCGCGGACCTTCCTGGCCAGCCCGTCGAGCTTGCCCAGATCGCGCCAATCACACATGCGCGCAACGGCACTCATGGTCGCGGTCCGGCGCGCGCTGTCGAGCGGGACCAGTTTGCCCGCTACGAGGCGAGCCGTGTTGATGCCGAACGGCTCGTATCCGGTCCCGCCCAGCAGTTCGAGCATCGCCCGCAGCCGGGTGTAGCGGTGCCCGATGTTCTTGCCGCCCAGCAGCACTGCGCGTCCGTCGAGGTCGGCCGCGCCGACGCGGCCGCCGACCCGGTCGTCGGATTCGAAGATCTCCACCGCGCAGCCGGCCCGGTGCAGCGCCAATGCGGCGGAGACCCCGGAGACACCGGACCCCACCACCGCGACTCGTTCCGGTGTCGTCACGTTAGTACCCCTTCAGCCCGAACCGGTTTCGTCGAGCAGGTCGAGGGTGACGGTGCCGAGCGCCGCGCCCGCCTGCTGGAAGCCGACGCGCACGCGCTGTTGCCGGGGGGAACCAGCAGCGCCGGAACATGTTTCGTCGATCGCGGCCGTGCAGTGCGTGACCAGGTCGGGCTCGCAGAAGTTGCCGAAATCGACGTCGCACCCGACGAGCAGACAGCGCTGCGGCGGCACGCCCCGGTGTTCGGCCAAGGTTGCCAGACCCGCCTGGCGGGCGGCCTCCAGCAGCAACATACCGGGCACGTGGTCCATCGGATGGTCGAAGAAGAACGGGTGCGCCGGATCGAAGACCAGCCGGAAGGACATGCCGCCGTCTGTGGTCGTCGCGCCGTGCGCGAGCAGGACGTTCTTCGGGTGCTCCCGGCCGACCCGCTGCGGTGCGAGCAGCGCGGCGGGGTCGACCGGCCCCGCGGGTTGGGGCCCGCGTGCGAGCGTCTTCTTGCGGGCCTTCTCCCGGATGTAGTCGTAGTAGTGCTGGGGTAGCGGCAGCCACCGGCCGCCGGCCCGGGCGCATTCGTTGCCGTCGACGATGATCGTCACCGGGTGCTGCGCGAGCCGCTCGGAGGTACGGGCGTTGACGATGGTCACCACCCGCGCGGGCGCGGGCCCGGCCCGCAGGAACTCGGGGGCGAAGACCTCGATCCGCATATCGCGGAAGACCAGGAACTGATTGTCCGGAACCTGGACGAACGCGTGCGCCACGTACTCGGTCACCTGACGGGTGACCTCCATGATCGCGATCGGATCCAGGTAGTCCGGATTGCCGCCGTCGTTGAACAACACGTGGCTGCGCGGCAGCATCGCGGCCACCGCCCATTCGCGCTTGCCGAGCACCGCGGCGTCGGTGAGGAACACCTCGTTGACGGCGCTGCGGTGCACCGTCGAACGCGGCACGGTCTGCTCGAAGCGTAACTCCGACAGTGTGTTTCGGCTGCTATCGGCGGAAGTACGAGTCGTCGTTGCGGTCGTGTCCACGGTTGCCTCTCGTCGAGTAGCGGGCCGGGATCGCGGCCGCGGGTTCCGGCTATCGGGAGCGTATCGACGCCGAGCGGCGCGAATCATCGTGCGTTCGGTGAACCGTGCTCAACGTCTGACCGAATACCGGTGCCGCAGCGGGCGTTACGCTCGTCCCGTGCTCGATACACGGCCCACCGGGTCGGCGCGATGCGCCCTGATTTTTCCCGGCCAGGGCGCGCAACGTCCGGCCATGGGTGACCGGTGGCGCGACACTGCGCAGTGGCGGATCGTCGATGAGATCTCCGCCTGGACGGGGCGTGATGTCGCCGAGTTGATCTTGCGCACCGGCGAACCCGGTTTGCGCAGAACGGATTCGGCGCAATTGGCGATCTTCACCATGTCGTTGCTGGCGCTGGACTACCTGACCGAGCACCACTCCATCGGCCCGATCCACGCGTGTGCCGGACACAGCCTGGGGGAGTACACCGCACTGGTGGCGGCGGGGGCACTGACACCCGAGACCGGTGCGAAACTCGTGGCCGCGCGGGGTGCGGCGATGCGCATCGCGACGCTGCGGTGTCCCGGCACGATGGCCGCGATCCTCGGCGCGGGCAGCGAAGTGGTCGAGGGGTTCGCGGCCGCGGCGCGGGCCGATGGCGCGCGAGTCTGGGTGGCCAACGTGAACGGGCCGCGCCAGGTCGTGGTGTCCGGCACCGCCGAAGGTGTCGACGCGGTGGCTCAGGACGCGAGGCTGGCGCGGCTGAAAGTGGTGCGGATACCGGTCGGTGGTGCGTTCCACACTCCGCTCATGCGGCCCGCGGTGCCGCTGCTGCGGCGGGCCTTGGCAGCGGCCGAATTCGAGCGGACCGGCGTGGCGGTCGTCGCGAACGCCGATGCCGGGCTGTACACCGCCACGCGCTGGCGGGCACTGGCCGAACGGCAGCTGACGGCGCCGGTGCGCTGGACCGCTGTGCTCGCGACGCTGTCGCGCCTGGGCTGCACGCGGCTGGTGGAGGTGGGGCCGAGCCGGATACTGGCGAAAGCCATCGGCCGCGGCGACCACGCGCCGACGGTGCGGTACTTCGGCTACCCGGCGGAGTTCGAGCCGTGACCGGGTATCGCGCCGGTCGGCGACTGACCGAATTGGACTGCGTCCATCTACGTCTCGACAGCGCCGGGCATCCGATGCACTGGCTGCTCGCGCTGCGGCTGGCGCCGGGTGCTTCGATCGCGGTCGACCGGTTGCGGGCGCGGGTGGCCGAGCGCGCCGGGGCACACGCGCTGTATCAGCTGTGCCTGCCCGAGCGGCCGCGCCGCCGACCGGTTTTCGTCGCGGCCGCGGATCCGGCTGTGCGGGTGCGGCACGCCGCCGTGCCCGATCACAGCGGTCTGCTCCGAGTGATCGAGCAGCGCATGGCCACCGCGCTGCCGCGCAGCGTGCCGCCGTGGGACATCACCCTGGTCGACGAGGCCGACCGTGGCGGCCAGACGGTGTTGCTCCGCGTACACCACTGCCTGAGCGATGGACTGGCCGCACCGGGCTTCGCGGCCCTCGTCGTCGACACCGACACCGCGCACGACTACGAGAGATTCGTTACCGCGCAACGATTTCCCTTCAAGCGCGCACTCACCTGGCGCACCTGCACCGAGGTGCCACGGCAGTATCGTGCCGCGCGTCCGCTGCGCCGCGCGGGCCGGGTGCTGCCGTTCCCGCCCGCGGACTGCGCCCGGCGGGTCGCCGAATTCTCGATCCCGATCCGGACATTGCGGCAGCACGCGGCGGACGCGCTCGGCTCGAGCACCGAATACCTGCTGGCGGCGGCCGCGGCGGCCTATCGCCAGGTGATCCCCGGTACCGATCGCGGCGGGCTGCGCGTCATGGTGCCGGTGACCCTCGACGCGGCGGCGCGGCACACCGGAAATGCCACTGTCTCCGCGTTTTTGGCGGTCGATCCGGCGGGTCCTGGGATGGCGGATCAGGTCAGGGCGGTGCGGGAGCGGTTGGCCGCCGTCGACCCGGTGGACCAGGGCCGCGCGCTGGCGTCGGCCGGGGTGGATCTGCAATATCTGCCGTGGCGGGCGCAGACCCGATTGATGGCACGGATGGTGCGCGACACCTGCCGCCTCAGCGTCAGTGTCACGCCCGGATTCGCGATGCGGCGCACCGTATTCGGGCATGACGTCGATGCGACGGTGCCGTTCTCGCCGCTGATGGCCGACGAGCTGATGGTGACCGCGTTGATCCTGCGCGACCGGCTGACCGTCGGCGTCGTCTCCGATCCTCGAGTATTGCCCGGTGCCGTCTCGGATTTCGCCGAAAGTCTGCGTGCGCTGTTGCTCAGCCCGGTGTAGCGACGCTCGGGCTACGGATTCCAGCGGGTGATCTCGGCGATCACCATCCGTTGCGGCAGCGCGCGCAGCACGGCATTGCGCATCGTGCTGCCGAACCTGGTGCGGCGCTGCATCACCGGGATCAACCAGCGTGAGCGGTTCTGCACCGCGTCGACTCTGGCCCGGCGACGCTGCACGTACCGCCGCAACGCCGCCGGGACCTGGGCGGCATGCACCTGCGACAATTCCTCGGCGAGCACCAGCGCGGATTCCATCGCCATCGACGCTCCGACGCCCGCGGTCGGCAGAAACGCCGCGCCCGCGTCGCCGAGCAACACCACACGCCCGAACCGCCACTGCGGCAACCGGAGATCGTCCAGGTCGAAACAGCCGACGCGATCGTCGGCGCCGAGCGTGTCGATCATCCACTCCATCGGTCCGGCCACCCCGCGCAGTCGATCGCGCAGCTGGGCCGCAGTGGCGGGCGCGCCCACGGCCGGCAGCGCGGCAGCGCAGCCTACCGAGCCGGTGGTGGGGTTGTAGCCGAAATACCGTCCGACTCCCCAGAATTCGTGCGACTCGTCGGCCGCCACCGCGTGACCCGGCGTCCACCAGGTCCACAGCCGCAGGCCGCTGCGGCGCATGTGCACGGGTCCCGCGACCAGCCCGCGTACCGCCGAATCGATTCCGTCGGCACCGACCACCACATCGAATTCGGCCTGCGTGCCATCGTCGAAGTGCGCCAGCACGATTCGTTCGTTCTGGTCGAGGGCGGTGACGGTGCGCGCCATCCGCACCTGGGTGCCGCCGCCGTAGGACCCGAGCAGTTCGATGAGTTCGGCACGCCGCAGCGCCCGGGGCACACCGTCGCCGAGCCGGCCGCCGAAGTCGAACACGCGTAGTGGCCCGCCGCCATCGACGTGGGTGGCGTAGGTGTTGATCGGCACGGTCAGCGCGTCGAATCGGGCGCCGAGACCGAGGTGTCGCACCACCTGGCGGCCCATCGGCCACAGCGTGATGACATACCCGACATCCCCGTACCGGGTGACCCGTTCGACAACCGTGGGCTCGATGCCGGTGCGCCGCAACGCCGCGGCCAGGGTCAGGCCCGCGATACCGCCGCCCACCACCAGGATTCGCGGCGTCATGGCCGGTCCATTCGTGCTTTGTGCACGCTTCGAGTCTATTTCCCGACCGGAGCTCGATCATCGTCCGGCAGTTGATCTCCGCACCGCACCGGGCCGTTCGTTGAGCGCGGCCGGATCATTCGATCCACGACTGCCGCCCGGCCGCTGGATAGGTTGGAGCGGTGTCCGACGCCACCCTGCACGTGCTGCTCGACATCGTCGAGACCGATCTCGGGATGGTGGTGCCGCAGGACGAGCCCACGCAGATCGCCGTCGGCGATCTGGGCTTCGACTCGGTCGCGGTAGCGATCGGTCTCGTCGCCATCGAAGAACGCCTCGGCGTCCGGCTGACCGAACGTGAGTTGCTCTCCTGCTGGACGATCGCCGATATGGTCGAGCTCATCGACACGGCGCTGCGCTCGGCCGCCGGATCGGCCGAGTAGGTCAGCGGAACTGCCGGGTGGCTCGCCCGATCTCGGTGACCGGCGGCTCGTCGTAGAGCCACTCGCGGGCGATCCGATGCCAATTGTTGGTGGTCTCCAGCTGTCCCAGCGCGGCGAAGGTGAACAGGTCGGCGCGCCGGGAGAAGACGTGTTCGGCGGGCAGTCGCTGCTTACGCATGCCGCGGAACTCGGCCGCCCTGGGGTCCACGGCGAGAATCAAAGCCCCCGTGGCGAGTTCGGGGGTGATGGTGATCTCCTCGTCGACCAGGTGCCAACCGGCGGCGGCCCACACGTAATCGAGCACCTCCTCGGCGTCGACACCGGAGTCGGGATCGATGATGCCGCGCGCGACCCACATCGCGAACAGATCGTCGGAGCGGCATTCAGCCGCCGCCTGCAAACAGGCGCGCTCCACCTCGACGTGCTCCGGGTCCATGCGGTGGTAGAGGCCGAAATCCACGAAACCGAGCCTGCCGTCGGCCGCGAGCAGGATGTTGCCGGGATGCGGGTCACCGCAGAATTCGAGATCGGTGAACAGGGATCCGACGTAGAAGCGATAGATCAGCTCGCCGATCCGGTCCCGATCCGCCGTCGGCAGCCGCCGAATCTCTTGGCAGGGCTGCCCTTCGAGGTACTCGGTCACCAAAACCTGTGGACCACAGCACTCTTCGACGCTGTCGGGCACCGTGACGAACGGGTGTCCACGGTAGCGCGTGGCCACTCGGTGCTGGGTCCGCGCCTCACGCACGTAGTCGAGTTCGCTGCCGATATTGCGCGCGATCTCGTCGAGCACCTCGGCGTCGGCGGCGCTGGGCAGCATGGACTTCCACAGCTTGCTGAACATCGCCAGATTGCGCATGTCCGCCTCGACGGCGGCGTCCACCCCGGGATATTTGACCTTGACCGCGACCTGGCGTCCGTCGTGCAACCGAGCCCGATACACCTGGCCGATCGAGGCCGCGGCGATCGCGGTTTCGTCGAAATCGGCGAAAACCCGTGCCAGCGGTCCGAGATCGTCCTCGATCACCGCGCGCATGGTCGAAAACGAGACGGCGGGAGCCTGATCGCGCAATTCGGCGAGCTTGACCCGGAACATCTCCCGATGCGATTCCGGCAGCAGATCGACGTCGAGCACCGAGAGCATCTGCCCGAGCTTCATCGCCGCGCCTTTCAGGCCGCCGAGCACGGTGACGAGCTGTTGCGCCGCTTGCAGTGTCGATCGTTCGGCGAGCACCTGCCGGGCCGCCTCCGGCTTGCCGACCATGGACAATCGGGTGCCGACGCCCCGCAGGGCCTGGCCCGCGGCCAGGCGGCCGAGCTTGCTGCCGCGCGCGAGACGGCCCTTAGGCACCCGATCGCCCACTGTCGTAACCTCCGTTGGCCCAACATGCCGCGTGACGCGGTGGCACCCACTCTCGCACACTTCCGGGCGGGGCTAAACTGAGCGAAGCTCATTTTTGCACGACAGCAGGCAGGAGTTACCCGATGCCGTCGAAAGCCGTGGGGGAGCGCAGGCGTCCTACCCAGGAGCGTGCCAGGGCGACGCGCGAGCACATCCTCGACACCGCCGCCCGGCTGTTCGGCGAACGCGGTATCGCCAACACCTCGACCAACCGGATCGCGGCCGAGGCCGGGGTCAGCATCGGCACGGTGTACCGGTACTTCACCGATCGCTCGGTCATGGTCGAGGAACTGCTGCGGCGCCTGCTGGAGAACATCGAACGCCGCTTCTCCCAACGGGTGTTCGGGCTCGGCGAGAAGCCGAGCCTGGAGGTGATCACCGAGATCCTGGAGGTGATCACCGACGAGCTGGTGGAGAACGCGCTGCTGGTGCGGGCGCTGGTGGCCGGGGTGCAGTTCTACAACAGTGGCATCCCCGAGTTCGAACCGCGCCTGCGTTTGCTGGTGAAGGTCATGGTCATCCAGGTGCTCGGCCCCGGCGACGACCACGAGTACGACGTGATGACCTTCGTGCTGATCAACACCGGTTTCGCCGCGGTACTGCGCGCCTCGGCGCTCGAGGTGGACAGCGCCGAGCGAGCCGAGGCGGTCCGGATGACAGCCAGGATGATGGCCGCTTGGATGGATACCGAGATCAAACGGGTCCAGGCCTGAAAAAGTGAGCACCTCGCTATCTCCGGTACCGCGCGATACACCGCACCGCGCGCCCCGGTTCGGTATTTTGCCTGGTGAGCGGCGGTAGCCGGGCTCGTCACCGACCGCCTAAAGAGGAGTAGAAGGTGAGCGGGCGCTCGGTTTACCGTTGCTGCCAAGAACAAAAACCCCGGTAACAACGAAGTTCTCGGCGTGGCAGAAGTCCTCAGTTACTTCCCGCCAACGCCGCAGCGACTGCGGAGTAGGGAGACCAGGAGGCCACCGGTGACCATCGAAAGTCTCGATCGCCCCGAATGCGGCGTGCTACGCCGCCAGATCTCGTCGTCCGCCCGCGATCTCGACGTGCTGACGCGGACCGTGATCACTCATCTGGCGGCCGGCCCGATGGCCGAGACCGTGCGGCGCGGCGAGGTCAAGACCGTGGTGCGGATCTGCCTGGAGTGGTTGATCCAGCGGTTGAACGGGCACCCGGTGCCCACCGTCACCGACCGGCTGGAATCGGCCGCGGGCGAGTGCGCCCGCGCGGGCATCCCCATCGACACGGTGCTGCACGCGGTGAACGAAGGATGCAAGCTGGGCCTGGACCTGATCGCCCGACCGGGCCCCGCGGACGCGCTCGGCGTGGTCACCGGCATCGCGCGGGTGGTCGAGCTGTCCAAACTGGTCACCGTCGAGGTGAGCAAGGCCTACGTCCGGGAACACAAGGCGGACGCGGCCGAACATCAAACCGAGACCCACAACCTGACCTCGGCGCTGCTCGGCGGGCAGCTGGGCGGCGGCGAGTTGTCCTTCGCCGCAGAGTATTTCGTGCTCGCCATCGCGCTGCCCGCGCACCCCGACGAAGGACGGCCCGGACTGGACCGGCAGGTGGTCGCCCGGCGCAAGCTGCGCCGCCTGCAGTCCGCGCTCGCGACCGAGCTCGGCGGTCAGGCGCTGTCACTGCTGTCGGTCGACGGGGGCACGATACTCGTGCCCGGCACCGCGCGCGCTGACGCCGAACTCGACGATCTGCTGCAGGCGCTGGCCGCGGCGGCGTGCGTGCCGATCACCGCCACCGTCGTGCTCGCCCGGCCCGAAGGAGTGCCCGCGGCGGCCCGGCAGGCGCACGAATTGCTCGACACCGCACAGCGATTGGGTCGCGGGCCCGGCGTACACCGCTTCGCCGAACTGGCGTTGCAGCATCAGTTGAGTCGTCCGGGGATCGGCCGCGACATGCTCGGCCACCATCTCGCGCCGCTGGACGAACACCCGGATCTGCGCGAAACCTTGCAGCTCTACATCGACAGCGATCTGAGCAGGCAGCGCACCGCCGAACAGCTCGGGGTACATCCGAACACCGTCGACTATCGGCTGCGGCGCATCGGGGAACTCACCGGCTTCGACCCGGCTCGTGCCGGTGGATTGTGGTATCTGCGTTCGGCATTGGTGGCGCGATTGGGATTTGTCCCATCGGACGGCCCGCAATAGTGATCGGTCTCGAGTAACAGCCGCGCGAATATATACCGAGGTCACAGCCCGAGGAGCGGCATCACAGCTGGGTGTGGCCGACGGCGGTGAATTATCCAGGAATGGAACGGAATCAGTGCTTTCCGCCGGTAATCGGGCGAATCTTGTTGCGTATTCTTCCCTTTGTGCCGAGGCCATTGTCGTCTCGCACATGATGCCGCGGAGATATTATGCGCAACAAGAATTCCGCTCTGCTCCGGCGAATTGTATATCCGGCCACGGGACTGCTGGCGGGGTTCGCGGTCGCGGTCGCGCAGTGTCCCGCGCACGCGGAACCGCCCCGGCCCGCAGACGCGGTGCGGGCCTTGCCCGCGCCGCTCGCCGAACTGGTCGACGCGGTGCTCTCGGCACTGGAAAACCGTGCACCGCTGGTGGTTTCGCCGCCACCGCCGCGTTACGCGCCCGGTACCGCGATCGTGGTCCTCGGCTACGGTCTGCTGCCGGACGGCACCATGCGCCCGACCCTGGTCGACCGCCTGCGGGCCGGCTGGCTCGAGGCGGTGCTCGCCCCCGCCGCACCGGTCATCGTGACCGGCGGCAACCCGCACAACGGCGTCACCGAGGCAGACGCGATGGCGCAGTGGCTCATCGCACACGGCATCGCCCCCGACCGCATCCACCGGGAGCCCCTGGCCCGCTCGACCGTCGAAAACGCCACCCACTCCGCCCGCCTCATGCGCGACATCGGCGCGACCACCGCCGTGATCGTCACCTCCGCCGACCACATAGACCGAGCTGCCACAGATTTCGCCGCCGCCGGAATCCCCATCACCGCCACCGTAACCGCCGAACAACTCCCAGAACCAGCCGCCCGCCTACTCCGCGCTCGGGGCGCGTGAGCATCGCTGACGCGCCTTGCGACCAGGCGAAAAGTACCGCACCCCGACCGACACCGAACGGAGGAGTTGCTGGGCCATTTCGAACGCCGCGATGGCCCAGGGTGATTGCGGTCGCACGGCTGCTTCCCTGAACTAATCGGCCATGCCCATCCGGCGTCGCCTGAACATTCGCTTCTGCCGACTACCCTGAGTTGCGGTATCAGAGGCCGGCACTCCGCGACAGCAGAACCTCGGCGGTCTCCCGGCTGATCACAACACTGATCTCGTCGAGTGCGCTGTTGACGAGAATGCCGTGACACTCGATGTCGTCCACGGCCATCCGAAGTAGAACCTCGCCGGACACGCCCCCGTTGAATCGGGGACCGAAGTTTCGAAGGGCGACTTCGGGATCCGCCCACGCCAGCACACGTGACCGACCGTCACCGTAGGTGGTGCGTCCGGCTCCTACGTCGTTACCGGCGACGAAACCTCCCTGTCCGTCCGGCTGCACGTTCCCGGTAACCACGATGCCGAGTGTGCTCGAACGAAACAAAGCCAGAAATCGGTCGAAGCTGTCCGGGGTTCGGCCATCCACGTGTTCGCCGATCAAGTCCGACAACAACGATTCAGTCACCCCTCGAACGATAGCCGGACAGTCGAATGCGCGCTCATGCCACGTCCGCGGCGCTTGGCCGATTTGCTGGCGGATATGCGGGCACAGAACCAGCCAGAGGTAGCCTGGGCGCGCTTCTTCCGAGGCGGGGGAGCCTCATGACGGTGAATCCGGCATCCATCGCGCAACGCGGTACACCGGCAAGAAGCGCGGCTAACGCGCTTGCCGATGATGCATACTGACGCAACACGATTGGGACTGCTCACCGACGTTGCGAGCTAATCCCCACTCGCAACGCTTATCGCTGTCGGTCGTGCCGGCAGGGCTCCGGTCGTCCGGTGCAGGCATTCCCCACACGGATGCATTGACGCGGTTTGTTACCGCGGCGGAGCCTGTTCGTATGACATGCCAGCCGCTCTTTCTCGGTACCGTCGCGCTCTGGACACGATGTCCATGGACGCGCGAAAAGCCATTCGGAAAACTGTCCTACGCGCGGACGGCCGTGATCGCGGTGAGTTGTATTGCGGCCGCGGCCGCGATCACGGTCGGTGCAGGCCCGGCACAGGCCGACAGCTCGACCACGGTCAGTCCCGCCGGAGCCGGCGTCACAACTGCCAACATGGGTCCGGTGGTCTTCGGGTCGGGCGCCTCGGCCGTCGACTGCTACACCGGAACGACCAGTGGCGGTGCCGTCCCCGCAGCACCGAACAACCAGAACGCGAGCGGCCCGGTGACCGTGTCGCTGGGCACCTTGACCGTGAGCCGATGCAACCCCGGCGAGCCCGATCGCATCGTCGAGGTGACAACCACAGGGACTTGGACAATGGTGGCACAGAACGGGTCTCCGATCGCCGCCGATCTGGTCATTCCGCAAGGGGGACTGACCATTACAACCAGGGGGACGGTGAACTGCACCACCGTATACGCGCCGGACGAGCCTGCGACGGTGGCCGGTACCTACACCAACAGCGCCGAGATCGGCGGCCTGAAGTCGCTGCCGACAGTGACCGTCCGCGACATGGCGCCGAACCGGACAACGGGTGACGCGTCCTGCCCGCCCGGGAATTCCTGGGGCAGAGTGTCAGCCACTTTCATCGTGAACAACCCCACCGACCCGGGACGCATGATCACCGTTGGTCCGTAACTCCGGGACGCCGGTGCGGTACGGACGCTGCGGTTCGGCTTGCCGACCAAGACCTTCATTACCTGGGAGGTAATGGTTTGGGGGTGGAAGGGTTCGTAGGATTGGGGGGTGACTGGGCGGACGGCGGGGGATTTGTTGCGGCATTGGCGGTTGGAGCGGCGGCTGAGTCAGCTGGAGCTGGCGGGGCGGGCCGAGACTTCGGCGCGGCATCTCAGTTTCATCGAGACGGGGCGGGCGACGCCGAGCCGGACGATGCTGGTGCATTTGAGCGAGCACCTGGAGATCCCGTTGCGTGAGCGCAATCGGCTGCTGCTCGCGGCCGGGTATGCGCCCGCCTATGCGGAACCGGCGCTGGACACGCCCGCGATGGCCGCGATCCGCGGTGCGATGGAACAGATCCTGATCGGGCACGAGCCGTATCCGGCGCTGGCGATCGACCAGAACTGGACCATGATCGACGCGAATTCCGGTGTGGCGCTGATGCTCACCGGTATCGATCCGGCCCTGCTGCAACCGCCGGTGAACGCGCTGCGCCTGAGCCTGCACCCGGACGGCTTGGCAGGCCGCATCGTCAACCTGGCGCAATGGCGCGGTCATCTGTTCGCGCGGCTGGCCCGCCAGGTCGAGGTCACCGGTTCGCCGCAGCTGGCCGAATTGTTCGAGGAGTTGCGCGCTTTCCCCGGCGGCGAGATCGATCCGATGCTGCCCGAACCCGACCAGTCCGTGGTCCCGTTGCGGTTGCGGCACGAAGGCGCGGAATTGTCTTTCCTGAGCGTCACCACCGTGTTCGGCACGCCGATGAACGTCACCGTCGCCGAACTCGCCATCGAGTCCTTCTTCCCGGCCGACGAGGAGACGCGGAAGCGGTTGACCGCATGAACCTTGCCCAGCACCTCGGCGGCCTGCTGGACACCCCGGTCCGCGCCGTGACCGATCTCGGGGCGAGTCACGCGTGGACCCTGCACCGCGCCGACTTGGCCGACAACCGTAGCGTTTTCGTGAAGGCGTCCGCCGAACCGACCACGGTCTTCGCCGCCGAGGCGAACGGTCTGCGCTGGCTCACCACCGATGCCCTGGTCCCCGACGTGCTGGCCGTCGACGAAAACCTGATCGCCCTGCCCTGGTTGGCCGACGCGGGCGCGACGGTTGCCACGGCGGAGCGTCTGGGCCGCGAACTGGCTGCGCTGCACGCGAATTCACCGCAGACCTACGGCGCGCCCTGGCCCGGGTGGATCGCCGAACTGCCCTTGGACAACACCGCTTCCCCTGGCCCGTGGGGGAGTTGGTACGCCGAATACCGCCTCGCCCCCTACCTTCCCCGAGCCGCACCGCATCTCGGCCCCGACGGAATTCGCTTGCTGGAGCAGGTGATCGATCGCATCGACCGGCTGGCGGGCCCGCCGGAGCGGCCCGCGCGCATCCACGGTGACCTCTGGTCGGGCAACCTGATCTGGACCGCCGAACGGGCCGTGCTGATCGATCCGGCCGCACACGGCGGGCACCGGGAGACCGATCTGGCCGTGCTCGCCCTGTTCGGCGCTCCGCACCTGGACCGAATCCGCGCGGCCTACCACGAGTTCCACCCGTTGGCCGCGGGCTGGCGTGCGCGTATCCCACTGCATCAGTTGCACCACTTGCTGATCCACGTGGTGCTGTTCGGCGGCAGCTACCGTGCGCAGACCCTCGCCGCCGCCACGGCAGCGCTGGCGAGCTGAATCGCGCGGTGGCTCAGCTGGTGACGATCGGCTGCTGCACCCGCGCGATCAGATGTTCCACCAGCGTCATCAGCACCGTCTTGCACGATCCCCGATCGCGGGCGTCGCACAGCTGCACGGGGGTGTGCGGATCGAGGTCGAGCGCGTCGCGCACCTCGTCGACCGTGTACACCGGCGCTCCGTCGAAACAGTTCACGCCGACCATGAACGGCAGCCGCCGCCGTTCGAAGAAGTCCACGGCGGCAAACGAATTGCCCAGGCGCCGGGTATCGGCGAGCACGACGGCGCCGAGCGCGCCGCGGGCCAGCTCGTCCCACAGGAACCAGAAGCGGTCCTGTCCGGGGGTGCCGAACAGGTACAGCACCAGGTCCCGGTCGATGGTGAGCCTGCCGAAGTCGAGCGCGACCGTGGTGGTGGTCTTCGACTCCACCCCGGACAGATCGTCGACGCCGGTGCTGACCTCGGTGATGAGTTCCTCGGTGCGCAGCGGGGCGACCTCGCTGATGGCCGAGACCATGGTCGTCTTGCCGACGCCGAACCCGCCGGCGACGAGGATCTTGACCGAGGCGGCCAGGTGCGGCGTGCCGCTCGGGTCAAATTTTTCGGATTCCATCCAGTACCGCTCGCAATATGTTGAGGTCTTCGGGCCCGGCTTCCGTCGGAACCGGAGCACGGAATATGAGTTGCCCGTCGCCGATCAGGTCGCCGACGAGGATCTTCGTCACCGCGAGCGGTAAACGCAACTGTGCCGAGACTTCGGCCACCGATTGCGAAACCCGGCAGACCCGAAGGATATCGGCGTATTCGGGTTCGGTTCGGCGCAGTGGGCCCGCGGCGTCGTCGGTGACGACCGACGTGAGCATGTCCAGCTCGGGACCTGCTCCGGTGGTGCGCCCACGCGTGAGCGCGTAGGGCCGGACCAGCGGGCCGGCCGCCTCGTCGAACCAGGGCTCACGCGGTTGGGTCATGGCAGATGCGGTTCTCCCTGCCCGACGAGATCGTGTCTCGGTGTGGTGGACAGATAAGTGCCGACCCGTTGTACGGTCAGGTTCATCTCGTAGGCGACCATGCCGAGGTTCGCGGACTCGATCGCTTGCAGTGCGAGGCAGGCGTTGTCGCCCGCCGAGGTGACGAACAGCACCGCCCGGTCCAGTTCGATGACGGCCTGGCGTACGCCGCCGCCGTCGAAGCGGTTACCCGCGCTGCGGGCCAAACCGTAGAGCGCGGAGGACATCGCGCCGAAATGTTCGGCGTCTTCCCGGGTCATCGCGCTGGAGCGGCCGAGTAGCAGTCCATCGGTGGACAGCACCACTGCGTGCCGTACTCCGGCCAGCCGGTCGACGAGATCGTCGAGTAGCCAATTGAGATCACCTGTGGGAGTAGCGGACACGCCTACCCTTCCTGTTCGTCCGGGATGATAGCGGAGCGGCGGCCCTGCCTTGTCCCGTTCTCGATGGCGGACATGAGATCACGTGCCTGCTCCGCGGACCGCGCCTGCGGGGCGGGCGAAGCGGGCGGTTCGGGGGCCGATTCCGCCAGCGGCGCAGCGAGATTGGCCTGCCTGCTGCGGCGCGGCAGGGCCGGCCTGGTGTCACCGCCGGGCTGCGGCGCGGCGTACTGCGGCGGCTGCGGGGCCGGTGATTCGAGCGCCAGGGTGGCGACGGCCCCGGCGGCGGGCTGCGGCGCGGCCGCCGATTCGGCGACGGGTGCCGCGGGCAGGCGTCGGCGCCGGCCGGGGTCGGTCAGCTCCGAGGGCGTCTGCGGCGGTACCGAATCGGTGACGATGAGCGCGGACGGAATGAGCACGATGGCCTTGATGCCGCCGTAGTCGGACTCCGACAACCGCACCGTGACACCGTGGCGCACCGCGAGCTGGGCGACGACGAACAGGCCGAGCCGGGAGTCCGCCGACAGCGCCGCGACGCCGAAATCGGGTGGGGTGCGCAGCATGTCGTTGAGCCGGGCGAGTTCGCCGTCGGACATGCCCATGCCCTGGTCGCTGATCTCGGTGACCACGCCCTTGCCGACCACGTTGCCGCTCACCTCGACTCGCGATTGCGGCGGGGAGAACGCGGTGGCGTTGTCCACCAGTTCGGCGAGCAGGTGGATGAGGTCGGCGACCACGGTGCCGACCACGTGCACCTCGGGCAGCCGGGCCACCCGGACCCTGGCGTAGTCCAGTGTTTCACCGACCGAGCTGCGCACCAGATCCATCAGCGGCACCGGGTTGCGCCACTGCCGGCCGGGCTGGCCGCCGCCGAGGATGGTCAGGTTCTCCGCGTTGCGGCGTTCCCGGGTGGCCAGGTGGTCGAGCCGGAAGAGCGTGTCGAGCAGGATCGGATCCTCTTGCCGCTGTTCGGCTTCGTCGAGGATCTCCAGTTGCCGGTGCACCACGATCTGGCTGCGGTGCGCGATATTGAGGAAGACCGACTTCACGCCCTCGCGGGTGCGGGCCTCGGCGACCGCCGCGCCGATGGCGGCCGCGTGCGCGTGCTGGAAAGCCTTGGCCACCTGGCCGATTTCGTCGTGGCCGAAGTCGAGCACCGGCGTTTCGACCGCGGGGTCGATGGTTTCGCCGTCGTTGAGCCTGCGCATCGTCTCGGGCAGGCGTTCGTCCGCCATCGCGATGGTCTGCCGGCGCAAACGCTTGAGCCTGCGAATGATCCGGTTGGCCAGCACCAGCGCGATGAGGAAGGCGACGATGCTGACCACGAGCACGCCGCCGCCCGCGTACAGCGAGTTGGCCGCGGAGTTGTTCGCCTTGTCCTCGGCCAGTTCCTGGGAGTGCCGGTTCTGGGCGGTCCACACATCGATCAGGCCGCGGTTCACCTCGGACGCGGCGTTCTGCCACTCCGCGTTCGACAACGGCAGCGCGGGCTGCTTCGAGCTGGTCGAACTGCTGGAGCTGCTCGAACTACCCGAGCCGTTCGAACTGTTCGCCGCCGCCTGCGTGGTCAGATGCCGCTGGGCGACAGCCGATTCCATCAGCGACAGCTGCTGCCAGGCATTGCTGCCGGTGAGCGCCTGCAGCCGGTCGTGCTGTGCCTTGTCGGCGCTGAGTTCGGTGGTCAGGTTGCCGATCTCGGCGTGATAGAAGCCGACTTGGCGCAGGAATTCCTCGACCGGGATGGGCGTGGCGCCGTTGCTGGTGGAAAGCATGACGCCGAGCGCGTTGCTGCGCGACATCGCTTCGGCCGCATTGAGAAACCGCATGCCGTCGGCGATCGCGACGCCGATCTCGGTGTCCGGCGCGGTCTGTTCGGCGATGCCGGTGCCCACGGAGATGACGTCGAGCAACCGGTTGTAGAACATGTACGCGTCCGAGGGCGGCAGCTGACCCGCGTCGGTCGCCATCCGCACCTGCGTCATCTGGCTGAGCAGTGTGTTGAAGCCCGCGACGTCGTCGCCGATCTTCGAATCGTCCACTTCGCGAAGGCCGTTCGACACCTCGATGAGTCCGCGCATCGCGCCGTCGAGGCGGATCCGGGCTGCGGCGAGGGCGGGCGGAACGGTGTCGTCACCGGCGAGCTGGGCCAGGGTCAGGCGGCGTTCCTGCTGCACCGCCTCCATGAGTTCTCTGGTCTGCGGGATGGCGTTCTGATTCTGTACCGCCCACTCTTTCGCTTTGGTCCCCTCGGCGACCAGGTATCCCGCTGCGCCCACGCCGACCACAAGCAGAGTCAGGCTCGGAATGAGCGCGATTGCCAGGATCCGCGTACGGACCCCGAGCCTCGCTCTGAACATCGGCACAACCTAAACCACAAAATGGACTGGGCGGGACCAGTGTCCCGCTGACTGAGACTCGAGTTGACTTTCCCGTGAACGACAACCGACGGCGGCATGACCGCTCGGCGTGGCGTTTGCGGCGGGATTCGCGGCCGGATCTGTCCCGCTTCGGCGGCAATGACCGCTGTCGCGGTACTGCGGGGTCCGCGCACGGCGTAGATTGTGTGTACCTCGCGGTAACACGAGATCGCATCGACTACGTAGGAGGCCACGATGCCCGCGCCGGAAGCCGCCGTCTTCGACCGTCTGAGCGGGCTCGCCGCGATCGACAATCCGGACGAGCGTGCGCGTAAGACGATCGCCGAGACGTTCAGCGGTAAGCCGCTCGGCAGCGTGCCGGTCGGCACCGCCGACGACGTGGCGGCCGCGTTCGAGAAGGCCAGAGCCGCGCAGACGCGCTGGGCGGCGCGTTCGGCCGCCGATCGCGCCGCGGTGCTGGAACGCTACCGCGCGCTCGTGGTGAAGCACCGCGAATTCCTGATGGACGTGGTGCAGGCCGAGACCGGCAAGGCCCGCTGGGCGGCGCAGGAAGAGATCATGGGCCTGATGTTCGCGGCCCGCTACTTCGCCAAGGCCGCACCCGGCCTGCTCGGCGCGCACAGCGTGCCCGGCGCGTTCCCGGTGCTGAATCGCACGTCGGTGCGCCATCAGCCCAAGGGCGTCGTCGGTGTGGTTGCGCCGTGGAACTACCCGATGCTGCTGTCCATCGGCGATTCGATCCCCGCGCTCATCGCGGGCAACGCCGTGGTGGTCAAGCCGGACAGCCAGACCCCGTTCTCCTCGCTGGCCAACGCCGAGCTGCTCTACCGCGCCGGCCTGCCACGGGACCTGCTCGCGGTGGTCCCGGGACCGGGCACCGTGGTCGGCACCGCGATCGTGGACAGCTGCGACTACCTGATGTTCACCGGTTCCTCCGCGACCGGCCGCACCCTGGCCGAACAGTGCGGACGCAGGCTCATCGGCTTCTCCGCCGAACTCGGCGGCAAGAACCCGATGATCGTGGCGCAGGGCGCGAACCTGGACAAGGTCGCCAAGGCGGCGGTGCGGGCCTGTTTCTCCAACGCGGGCCAGCTGTGTATCTCGATCGAACGGCTCTACGTGGAACGGTCGATCGCCGACGAGTTCACCGAGAAGTTCGTCGCCGCCGTCGAGGCGGCGAAACTCGGTGCGGCCTACGACTATTCGGCCGATATCGGCTCGCTCATCTCCGAGGCCCAGCTGGAGACGGTGACCAAGCATGTCGCCGACGCCACGTCCAAGGGCGCGAAGGTGCTCGCCGGTGGCAAGGCCCGGCCGGACCTGGGCCCGCTCTTCTACGAGCCGACCGTCCTCGCCGAGGTCACCGACGAGATGGAATGCGGCCGCAACGAGACGTTCGGCCCGCTGGTCTCGATCTATCCGGTCGACAGTGTCGCCGACGCGATCCGGCTCGCCAACGACACCGAATACGGCCTGAACGCCAGTGTCTGGGCCGCGAACAAGTCCGCGGGGGAGCGGATCGCCGAGCAGTTGCACGCCGGGACCGTCTGCGTGGACGAGGGTTACGCTCCCGCGTGGGGCAGCACCGCCGCGCCGATGGGCGGCATGGGCATCTCCGGCGTCGGGCGCAGGCACGGCCCGGACGGACTGCTCAAGTTCACCGAGCCGCAGACCGTCGTCGTCACCCGGTTCCTGAATCTCGATGCGCCCCCGCTGGTTTCGCAGGACAAGTGGCAGCGGTTCCTGATGTCGGTCGCGCGCAGCCTGCGGTTCCTGCCCGGACGCTGATCAGCGCCCGCCAGGTGGTCGTGCGCCACCTGGCGGACACTGCCGCCGGGCCTCGCCCGCGCCGGTCGACGCGAACGGGGTCCGCAGGCCCGGAGGTCCTAGGTCATCCGATCGGCCCCGGTGCGCGGCGGCGGCAAGGTCGCCACCTCCGCATCGGTGAGCAGTCGGGATCGGATGCGGAAGCGCACGTCGTCGGGCGCCTCCAGGGGGAAGCCGCTACCGCGTCCGCTCACCACGTCCACCGTCAGGTGCGTGTGCTTCCACACCTCGTATTGTTCGGCGCACATCCAGAATTCGGTGTGCCAGGGCAGGTAGCCGAGCAGCACGTCGGCACTGCCGACCCGGCATTCGCGCACCGGGAACCAGCGTGGCGAGGCGGCGTCGCCGTAGTCGTCGCACTGGTGCAACAGCACGGCACCGTGGTAGTCGATCAACTGCCGCAACACATTTCGTGCCCGGTCCGTGATGGCGACCCGCTGCGCTCGCTGCTGCATCAGAAGAACCCCTGCTTGTTGGGCGCATAGCTGACCAGCAGATTCTTGGTCTGCTGGTAGTGATTCAGCACCATCTTGTGGTTCTCCCGGCCGATGCCGGACTTCTTGTAGCCGCCGAACGCGGCGTGCGCGGGGTAGGCGTGATAGCAGTTGGTCCACACCCGGCCCGCCTTGATCGCGCGGCCCATCCGGAACGCGGTGCTGCCGTCCCGGGTCCAGACGCCGGCCCCGAGACCGTAGAGCGTGTCGTTGGCGATGCGCACCGCTTCCTCGACGGTGTCGAACCGGGTCACCGCGACCACGGGTCCGAAGATCTCCTCCTGGAACACGCGCATGGTGTTGCTGCCGGCCAAGATCGTGGGTTGGATGTAGTACCCGCCGGGCAGCCCATCCACCTTGCGGGCCTCCCCGCCCGTCAGCACCCGAGCGCCCTCCTGTCGTCCGATGTCGATGTAGGACAGAATCTTTTCGTACTGATCGGGCCCGGCCTGGGCGCCGATCATGGTGCGCTCGTCGAGCGGGTCACCGCCCACGATCGCGTCGGTGCGCTCGATACAACGGGCCAGGAACTCGTCGTAGATCGAGGAGTGGATCAGCGCGCGCGACGGGCAGGTGCACACCTCGCCCTGGTTGAACGCGAACATCGTGAAGCCTTCGATCGCCTTGTCCAGATATTCGTCGTCGGCGGCGAGCACGTCGGGCAGAAAGATGTTGGGGCTCTTGCCGCCCAGCTCGAGCGTCACCGGCACGATGTTCTCGCTGGCGTACTGCAGAACAAGCCGCCCGGTGGTGGTTTCGCCGGTGAACGCCAGCTTCGCCACCCGGGGACTGGCGGCCAGCGGCTTGCCCGCCTCCACGCCGAAACCGTTGACCACGTTGAGGACTCCGGGCGGTAGCAGATCGGCGATCAGCTCGACCACGAGCAGGATCGAAACCGGGGTCTGTTCCGCGGGTTTGAGCACGATGCAGTTGCCCGCGGCGAGGGCGGGCGCGATCTTCCACGCGGCCATCAGGATCGGGAAGTTCCACGGAATGATCTGGCCCACCACACCGACCGGTTCGTGGAAGTGGTAAGCGACTGTGTCGCCGTCGATCTCGGCGATGCTGCCCTCCTGGGCCCGGATCGCGCCCGCGAAGTAGCGGAAGTGATCGACCGCCAAAGGCAGGTCGGCGGCCAGGGATTCGCGGATCGGCTTGCCGTTGTCCCAGGTCTCGGCCACCGCGAGCCGCTCGCGGTGCGCATCGATGCGCTCCGCGATCCGCAACAGGATGTTCGCCCGCTCGGTCGCCGAGGTGAGCGCCCAGCGCTCGGCGGCGGCGTGCGCGGCCTCCAGCGCCATATCGATATCGGCGGCACTGGATCGTGCCACGGCACAGAAGTTTTCGCCGTCCACGGGGGAGGGGTTGTCGAAATACCGTCCCGTCATGGGCGGCGCCCAGTCACCGGCGATGAAATTGTCGTAACGGCCGGCGAAACTGACGATGCTGGTGTCGGACCCCGGTCTCGCGTAGATCATGCACTCGCTCCTCGCAGAATCACTGTGGTCGGGTCACTATGACCCGCCAAGGTTGGTGCGAGGTTGGTGTGACCGACGCGCGTGCAACTGCACGTGCATTCAGGAGCGCAAGGCAGTGTGCAACCGGGCGGCGACCACGGCGCGGCGCACGTCGTCGAGGGGCAGCAGTCGCAGCGCGTGCTCGTGCACCGCGATATCGCCGGGCGCGCGCTCGCCGAAGGTGACCGCGTGTTCGGCGCGATCGCTGGCCAAGACCGCATTGCGCACGCCGACATCGAGATAGGAGCGCCACTGCACCACGCCGGGCGTGTCCGAACCGGGCAGCAGTGGGCCGCGATAGAGCCACACCGCGGAGGTGGTGTCGCCCGCCGCCACGGCGGCCAGCAAGTCGACCGCATCGCAGGCCACCGGCCCGGTCAGCAGGTAGCGGCGGTTGGTGATCTCGCCGCCGGTGGCGCGGCGCAGATGCGACACATCGGCCTTGAGCGTGCTGGCGGAGACCGTCCGGTCGCCGTACACGGCGGCGTGCAGCTGCTCGGGCGTGAACCCGTCGGGCTCGAGCGCGAGCAGCGCCAGGATCTCCAGCTGACGCGGTGGCAGCGGGACCGGCCTGCCGTCGCGCATCAGCCGTGCGGTGCCCAGACATTCGAGCCGGACGCCCGGCGTCGGCGTGGGCTCGGCGGCGCGCAGCATCGTCTCCACGGCGGTGACCAGCGCCCGCACCGAGGTCAGCACCAGCGGGTGCGAGCGATCCCAGGAGCTGGACAGGTCGAGCACACCGAGCTGCCTGCCGTCGGGCGCGTGGATCGGCGCCGAGTAGCACACCCAGCCGTGCAGCGCGGCGATCAGATGCTCGGCGGAGAACACCGAGCAGGGGCGGTCGTCGTGCAGGGCCAGCGATAAACCGTTGGTGCCCATATTGCTTTCGTTCCAGCACCCGCCGGGCGCGAAGTTCACCTGCTCGGCCTGCTTGCGCAGCGAACGATCGCCCGCCGACCACAGGATCGTGCCCGCCTCGTCGGTGACCACGGCGAGATAGCCTGCGTCCTCGGCGATTCCGCGTAGTTCACCGGACAGTTCGGTGATCGGCGTGCGCAGCGGGGATTCCGACCAGAGGTCGGCGACGTCGTCCAGGCCGGGGGCGACCGTGCGACCCGGATCCACCGTGTGCAGCGAGCGCTGCCAGGATTGGGCCACGTCGGTGCGGAGCAGGGTGGGCCGCGACCGCGGTGGCGTGGCGGTATTCGGAGCCGTAGCCCAGCGCTCCCATTCCTTTTCCAGTTCGGCCCGCCGCTGGGTCAGGGTGCGGAACTGTGCCACCTCGAAGAACCCCATCGTCGTGTGAGCTCACATTCGCTCTCTCATTCTGGCGTATGCAAGACGGCGGTGGGAGGGTTTGCCGACATACCGAACGGTCCTTGCGGCGTATCTCCGTGTCGCACCCGGCGTGGCGGACTACCCTCGGAGGATGGCGACCGTTTCACGGCGGGCCCAGCTGGCCGACGTGCACGAACTGGCTTCCGGCATGCCGTATGTGACACGCATCGATGGCCCGCGGGGCAACCCGATCTATCAGGTGGGCGGGAAATCGTTCGTGTTCTTCCGGACACCGCGCCCCGACGCCTTCGACCCCGGCAGCGGCGAACGCTACACCGACGTCATCGTCTTCTGGGTGTCCTCGGAATCGGAGAAGCAGGCGCTGGTGCAGGATCCGCGATTACCGTTCTTCACCACCGCTCACTTCAACGGCCACCCCTCGGTGCTGGTGCGCGGCAGCCGGATCGGCGAACTCACGCATCAGGAACTGGCCGAGGCGATCCAGGACGCGTGGCTCGCCCGGGCCTCCGGCAGGCGGGCGGCCGACTGGCTGGCCGCCAACCCGCCGGTCTAGGTCTGGCTTACTTGTTGAGGAAGATGCCTGCCACGTCGGCGTTCTTGATCGGCGTGTCGGCGTTGCGCTGACCACCGCACAGCAGGTCGACCGAGACCATCGTGGCGTCCACCACGGTGCCCGCGGGTTCGTGGTCGTCGTTGGTCTGCTGCTTGACGAACTTGGTGATCGTGACGCGCTTCTTGTCCTGGTCCTGCTGGACGTAGTCGCTGCACTTGGTGTCACCGCCCTTGTTGACGGCGCGTTCCACGTCACTGCAGCCGGCGAGCATCAGTGCGACCGCCGCGATCGCGAGGCCGGCCTGCCCGGTCCGGGACAGCGTGCCGTTCATGTGCTCCTCCTGAATACTTCGTCGCCGCGGCCGTCCGCGGCGATCGTCACCACCCTAGAGCCCACCCCGCGCGCCGCATGGCGGGCGCGCGGGCGAGTCAGGGAACCGGTGGCGGTCCGGCTCCCCGCCCCTGCTGTACCCCGTCAGGCGCGAAAGATGCGCAACGGGATCTCGAGTTCGGCGGGGGTGAGCGAGCCGTGGTGGCCGACCATCATCGACTGCAGCGGCTCGGCGCCGCTGCGGATGATGCCGCCGGTGCCGCGCGGCGCCACGACCACCTCGCCGATGCGCTCGGCGACCCGCGGCGACACGATCGGGCCGAACCACCCGCGGTCGATCACCTCGGTGCGGGGCAGCACCGCGTAGTCCGGGCCGAGGATCTCCGTCCAGGCGGCCGCGACGTCTCCGGCCGCGCCCGGTTCGGTGTACACGTGCCGGGCGCGCGGTTCCCCGCCCAATTGCCGCACGCCCGCGCGGAGCCCGTCGTGCTCGTCGAAATCGATGCGCTCACCGAGTTCGACCATGCCGTGATCGGCGGTGACGAACAGCGCGGCGTCACGCGGCAGCCGTTCGGCGATATCCGCGGCGATCCGGTCGACATGGGCCAGCTCCAGCAGCCACGCGTCCGAGGACGGCCCGCGCACGTGCCCGGTGGTGTCCAGATCGCCGTAGTAGGCGTAGACCAGCGTGCGATCGCCCGCGCGCAGGCTGAGGCCGACGCCGTCCACCAGATCGCCGACCGAGAACGCGGGACGAAACGCGCACCCGCGCAACACCGCTCGGGTGAGGCCCGAACCGTTCTGGTAATTCGGCGCCACCTGTGTGACCACGATGCCCTGCGCGGCCGCGCGTTCGAAAACCGTTGCGGTGGGCTGGAAATCCTCCGGCACCAGCTCGTTCAGCAGATCGACGCGCGCACCCTCGCCGTGCAGCCGCCAGCGCAGCGAGTTCACCAGCCGATCCTGCTCGGGCACCCGCATCAGATAACCGACGATGCCGTGCTCACCCGGCGGCACACCGACGCCGAGCGAACTCAGGCTGGTCGCCGTGGTGCTCGGGAAGCCGGTGGTGAGCGCGACCGACGGCAGGCCCGACAAGAACGGCGCCACACCGGGATTCGCGGCCAGCGCGGCGGCGCCGAGCCCGTCGATCAACAGGACGCATACCCGGTCGGCGGCGATATCGAGGCCGAGCCGGTCGCGCTCGTCCGGCAAGCCGAAACCGGCGAGCAGCGAAGGGAACAGGTCGGCGAGGGAGCCCGTACCGTAACGGGGCGCAGCGAACACGATCGTCAGGATGTCAAGCCCGGTGCGGTGCGGGCAAGGGCGGGGTCAGGCCTGGCCCGTCTCGAACCGGCTGACCTTGCCGTCGCGCACGGTGAACCGCCAGCTGGTGCGCATCGAACCCCAGCGCGAATTGGTGTAATCGGCAACCAGTTCGGTGCCGCCGTCGTCCACCGACTCCACCTGCATCCGCGCGTTGCTGCCGAAGACCTCCGAGTCGGTCCACTGGCCGATATTGCGTTCCACGCCGTCGTCGGACATGGTCGCGTCGTCGGTGAGCGCCGCGAAGAACCGATCCTGGTCGTTGGCGTTGAGCGCGTCCACGAATTCCTGCACCACGGGATCTAGCTGAGTCATCCGGTTACCCCTCTCGGATCAGGTGACAGCACATGAGCGAACGTAATGAGCGAATCATGTCCCAGTGCGCCGTGCGCATGGCGGAACCGAGCGCAGCGAGGTGAAGCCATGAGCAGCAGGGCGGCAAACCTCCGGCGTCCACTCTAGGGCAGAACCGGTAGCCGTGCCGGGACGGCGCTCGTCACGGTGTGGGGAGGTGGAATTCGGTACGCAGCGCGTCGAACAGTTCGGGGTAGTCCATGCCGTAGGTGGTCGCGGCGGCCCGCACCGCACAGCAGGCGGCTTTGAGCGGGTCGTCGATATCGGTCGCGGCGGAATACGCCCAAACAGCTTTGTGCTGCTGGATCTGCTCGGTGTTGCCGGGGAGACCGGACACGATCGTGACCGGGATCTCGGGGTCGGTGTCGATCCGCGTCACTATTTGGGAGCCGTTGCCGAAATCCGGCGGTGCCGCCGCATGGTCCCCGGCGTCCAGCGCGGCGAGACCGGCCCGGAAATCGGCGAATTCCGTCAGTCCCGCGCGTTCGAATGCGCGATGCACGCACCAGCGGGCCAGCTCCCGCTGCCGTGCGGGGGACAGCGCCACGATGCCGTCGACCAGATCTCGGTCCAGACCGGAGAGGACCTGTGCGTCGTAATTGCCGAAACCTGCCGTGAGCACATGTGCGGGTGGTCGCCCGCCCCACGTCGCCACCCGCTCGTGAAAAGCCTTGACATCCGGGTGATCGTGCGGGACCCGCTGCACGAGGCCGTCGGCGTCGCGGATGTAGGACCGGTCGTAATCGGGTATCGGCAGCGCTTTCGCCGGTGCCGAATACGCGGTATCGGTCTTGTGCAGTTGCCGAATTCCGTTGTCTGCCTCGGTAGTCGGCCACAGCACGAGCCGATAGGTCTCGGGCGGTTCGGCCACCTCCAGATCCCAGTTGTCGTCACGGCCCCGGGCGTAGGCGCGAATCCGGTACCGCCCCGGCGGTATCGGCTCGAAGCCGGGCACCACCTCGCCGTCCAACCGCAGTACCCGCAGTTCTCCGGCGGATTCGAGCCCGGCCTCCTCGACGGCCTCCCATTCGGCGAGGTCGTTGTCCTCGGGTGCGGCGTCGGTGGTCACCACCGTGACACTCACCGGCCCGTAGGCGATTCCGGTCAGCACGGTCACGAATCCTGGGCCCGGACACAACAGGGTGCCCTCGTCCCGGGTGTCGAGTGTGTCGGCGTCGACCGCCCCCACACTGAACTGATGGTGGTCGACCTGAACCGGCGCCACACCCGCCATGGTTGTGTTCCTTTCGTCAGCGATCGTCGTTTGTCTCGCGGCTCGAGGTCAGCCCTTCACGTAGAACGTGTCGCCCTCGAGCACCCGGTTCTTGGTGAAGAACCAGGTCGTGATGCCGCCGCCACGCCCGTTCTGTCTACCGTTGATGAAGCACATGCTGATTCCCGTCGCGGCGTGCGTCGGCACGGCGGCGCGCCCGCGGCTGCGCCGGGCAACGTGACCACCACCGCGGTCGCGGCGGCAAGTACGGTCATGCCCAAGGCGATTCGATGTCTGATCCGGCGATTTCGGGCATGCGGCCCTACATGAGAATTCATGAACCCCTCCTGCTCCCCATCGGCCGGGTAGAACTCCGGCGCATCCAGAAGTTGATCACGGACCGGCGCGAACTGTCATCGACTGGGGACTGGGGAGCAAGTGGAGGGCAGAGCCTGTGGAAAACGGGAAACGGGGGGCTGGTAGACAGGGGATCGTGACGGCGCAGCGGGCTTTTCGATTCGGTGTGAACATGGTGGCTCCGGATTCGCGGGCCCTGTGGATCGAGAAGTGCCGCAGGGCCGAGGAACTGGGGTTCGACGTGATCGGGGTGGCCGATCATCTGGGCTGCCCGGCGCCGTTTCCGTCGATGGTCCTGGCCGCCGAGTCGACCGAACGGGTGCGGGTGAACACGTTCGTGTTGAACACCTCGTTCTACAATCCGGTATTGCTGGCGCGCGATATCGCGGGCGCGGATCAGCTCACCGACGGGCGGGTGGAGATCGGGCTCGGTGCCGGTTATGTGCAGACCGAATTCGAGTCCGCGGGAATCCCTTTCGAGTCCGGTGGCAAGCGGGTGGCACACCTGGAGCGGACGGTCAGCACGCTACGGACCCTGTTCTCCGATCCCGAATATCAGCCGCGCCCAGCGCAACCGGCGGGCCCGCCGCTGCTGATCGCCGGCTGGGGCGACCGGCTGCTGCGCCTGGCCGCCGAAAGCGCCGATATCATCGCCTTTCCCGGCGCGTCCGCGACCGAGCACGGCGGCCCCTTGCATCTGGCCGGGTTGGCCGAGATCGGCGAACGGGTCGAGTATGTCCGTGGACTGCTCGGGAAGCGTTCGGACAGTGTGGAATTCAATCTGCTCGTGCAGCGGGTGGTGCCGCCGGAGGAGCGGGTTGCCGTGCTCGAGCTGTTCGGTCCCGCCCTGCCCGAAGATGTCGCCGATCGCCCGGAAGAGCTGCCCACCTTGCTGATCGGCACGCCCGACGAGATCGCCGACCGCGTCCGGGCGCACCGCGACCGCTACGGCTTCAGCTACATCACCGTGCTCGAGCACAGCATGGAACAGTTCGCCCCGGTAATCGACCTGCTGCGCTAGACGCACCGCTTCTGTGTTCGCGCACCGGCTATGGCGTGGCACAGCGGGTGCGGGAACGCAGAACTGGTGCGCGAAACCCTAGGGGAGCAGGTCGATGATGACCCGGGGGTCCAGTTGGCGGAGTTTCTTGGGACGCGCTGTGAGACAAGGCCAGTCGCGAGCCACCGCCTCGGCGGCGGCATGCCCGGCGGGTAGCAGGAGTTCGGCGTCGGGGTTACCGGCGAAGGCGGCGCCGAGTCGTTCGGACGCGCCGCGGTCCAGGGCGGTGATGATGGTGTGCGGCAGTTCCAGCAGCACGTCGAGGATGTCGAGGCGGTGCGGCGAGATGTGCGCGCGGGCGGCCGCCAGTGCGGTGGCGGGGACGACGATGGTGTTGTTCGCGCCGACCGTCGCCCAGACCACGGCCTGGGCGTAGTTGGCTTGGTTGGCCCAGCTGACGACGGCTGCGGTATCGAAGACGACACCGCCCAGGGCGGGGGTTTTCACGCGGCGCCGAGGTGTGGCCCGCCTGCCTCCTCCTCGGATAACGGCGGTAACCCTTGAATGGCGCGGGCGCGGTTGATCAGCTCCAGCGGCGGTCTGCCGCCGAACACCTCTTCGAGCTTGGCCAGCGACTCGGCCGTGCCGAGCCGCGCGAACACCGATTCGGCGACGAACGCCGCCACCGACTCGATCCGCCCTTCGGCGCGCCAGCGTTCGAGGGTACTGACCAGTTCCTCGGGCAACGTGACGGTCACCTTCCGGGTGCGATGCGCGCGAGGCTGGCCCATTCTGGAACCTTATCCCGAGATCGTTCTGGACGGGAAGGGTCCGGCGGGGGCGGCCGGGGCGGAAGTTCGCGCGCGGGAGCATCTTTCACGGCCGGTGCGGAGAGCAGAGCACCCGCCCGAATGGGCGTGAATTAATGTGATCTGCGTCACATCGCCGTGGGTATTTTGTCGGTGTCGAGTGGCATGGTGTTCGTATGCCTTTCGCCGAAACCGCTCCCGGCACCGATGTCATCCGGCTGCTCGGAGCCAGTGAGCACAACCTGCGCAATGTGTCGCTGGACATCCCCAAGAACAAGATCACCGTTTTCACCGGGGTATCCGGTTCCGGCAAGTCGTCGATCGTGTTCGACACCATCGCCGTGGAATCGCAACGGCAGCTCTACGCGACGTTCCCCGCGTTCATCCTCAACTTCCTGCCGCGCTACGAGCGCCCGCACGCGGAGGCGATGGAGAACCTCACCGCACCGGTGATCATCGACCAGCAACCGGTGGGCGGCGGCCCGCGCTCGACGGTCGGCACGATGACCGACATCTTCTCCATGGTGCGCGCCATGTTCGCCCGCTTCGGCGCCCCCTCGGCCGGATTCGTCTACCACTACTCGTTCAACGTGCCGCAGGGCATGTGCCCGGACTGCGACGGCCTCGGCGTCTCGGTGCGGGTCGACCCGGACCGGCTGCTGGACCGCACCAAATCACTCAACGAGGGCGCGATCCTGTTGCCCGGCTACGGCGTCGGCAGCGGCGACTGGCAGCTGTACGGCAATTCGGGGCGCTTCGATCTGGACAAGAAGATCGCCGATTACACCGAGGCCGAATTCACGGATCTGTTGCACGGCACCGGCGGCAAGGTGGAACTCACCTTCGCCAAGGGCACCTGGAAAGCGGACTACGAGGGCATCGCCGCCAAATTCACCCGCACCAAACTGCAACGCGACACCTCCGGCCTCAGCGAGAAGACCCGGGCCCAGATCCAGCAGTTCCTCACCGAAGGCGTCTGCGGGACCTGTCACGGCGCGCGGTTGAACGCGGCGGCGCTGGCAACGAAGATCGACGGCCGCAACATCGCCGACTGGGCCGCGCTGCAGATCACCGATCTGATGGCCGTGCTGGACGAGATCACCGACCCGGCCGCGGTCGGGCTGGCCGCCGCGATCCGCACCGCGCTGCAGCGGGTGGCCGATATCGGGCTGGGCTACCTGAGCCTGGACCGGCCGACCTCGACGCTGTCCGGCGGCGAAGGGCAGCGGCTCAAGATGATCAAGCACCTGTCGAGCACGTTGATCGGCATGACCTACATCTTCGACGAGCCGAGCGTCGGACTGCATCCGCGCGACGTGGGGCGGTTGAACGATCTGCTGAAGGCTTTGCGGGACAAGGGGAATACGGTGCTCGTGGTCGAGCACGATCCCGACGTGATCCAGATCGCCGACCATATCGTGGATGTCGGTCCGCGGGCGGGCCTGCACGGCGGCCGGGTGGTGTTCGAGGGCAGCTTCGAGGAACTGCGCGCGGCCGATACACCGACCGGCGCCGGGCTGCGCCGTCCGTTCACGGTGCGGCAGGACTTCCGGAAGGCCAAGGGGGAGTTGCTGATCGAGCACGCCTCCGTACACAACCTGAAGGACGTGACCGTCGGCATCCCGACCGGCGTGCTGACCTCGATCACGGGCGTGGCGGGTTCCGGCAAGAGCAGCCTGATCCGGGACGTCTTCGTGGTCGAGCATCCGGAGGTGATCTTCGTCGACCAGTCGGCCATCGGTGCGTCGTCGCGCTCCACTCCCGCAACGTATCTGGGGTTGATGGACCCGATCCGCAAGTTGTTCGCCAAGGCGACGGGGGAGTCGCCGGGGTTGTTCAGCTTCAACTCGGCGGGCGCCTGCAAGCAGTGCGAGGGGCGCGGCGTGATCATCACCGAGATCGCCTACATGGATCCGGTGACCACGCACTGCGATGCCTGCGACGGGCGGCGCTTCTCCGACGACGTGCTCGCACTCACCTTGCGCGGCAAGTCGATCGCCGACGTGCTGGAGCTGACGGCAGAGGAAGCGCTGGCGTTCTTCCCGGAGAAGGCGCTGAACGCCAAGCTGCGCACCATGAACGAGGTCGGCTTGGACTACCTGAGCCTCGGCCAGGCGATGAGCACCCTGTCCGGCGGCGAGCGGCAGCGCATCAAACTCGCCACCCAGCTGGGCAATACCGGCAGCGTCTACGTGCTCGACGAACCCACCACCGGCCTGCACATGTCCGATGTCGACACCCTGCTCGCCCTGCTCGACGGCTTGGTCGAGCGCGGCAACACCGTGGTCGTCATCGAACACAACCTCGACGTCGTCGCCCACTCCGACTGGGTGATCGACCTGGGCCCCGACGGCGGCAAGGCCGGCGGCGAGGTCGTCTTCACCGGCACCCCCGCCGAACTTCTCGCCGACCCCCGTTCACTCACCGGCGAATACCTGCGCCGGTACAAGGCCGCCTAGGTCTTCGGGGCCGCACCATCGATCCGTGTCCGGCGGTTCAGCGGTGCTCGCTGAACTGCTGGGTGCCGGTGACGCGGAGTAGGTCGAGGGCGGAGGCGGCGGGGGTGTTCGGTTCGGCGGAATAGACGACCACGGTTTGGTCGGCGTCGGGGACCAGGAGGGTGTCGCATTCGACAACGAGGGGGCCGAGTTCGGGGTGATCGATGGTTTTGGTGGCAGTGCGCCACGGGCTGGACGGCCGTTCGCGCCAGAGCTGCTCGAACTCCGCACTGCGCGTGCGGAGTTCGGTGATCAGGCGATCGAGCTCCGGATCGGTCGGGTATCGGGCTTTCGCGCTGCGCAGGGTGCCGACGCCGTACGCGCCGAGCATGCGGACCTCGTCGGGGGTATGCCGGACTCGGCTCACCGCGGTGCCGAGGAAGCACTGCCAGATCATGTTGCGTTGCGGGACCGGCCACGCGGAGAAGTCGCCGAGCAGTGCGGTGGCCATCGAATTCCAGGCCAGCACATCGCTTTTCGCGGACATCACCAGCGCGGGCAAATCGGACATCCGGTCCAGCAGTCGTAAAACGCTGGGCCGCACCACCATCGCGATATGGCATACCTGCGGCGGAGCGGCCCCGCCGAGTTGGAACAGCAGGTTGCGATCGTTGTCGTTCAGCCGCAACGCGCGCGCCAGCGCGGCCAGCACCGCGGTGGACGGGTGCGGGCCACGGCCCTGCTCGAGCCGCACCACGTAGTCGACGCTGATACCTGCCAACTGCGCCACTTCCTCGCGGCGCAAGCCGGGCACCTGGCGCCGCAGACCGGCGGGCAGGCCGACATCGCGCGGCTGTGTCCGGCTGCGGGCCTGCCGGAGCAGGGCGGCGAGTTCGGTGCGGTCCATCGTTCGATCATCCCGCACCCGGCGCGGCCGGGGGTGGTACCGCTGATCCCATGACGAACCCGCCCTGTGCAGGCGGGGTGCGGGTGCCGAAGCTGAACGTATGACGACAACGACAACGGCTCTGGTGACCGGAGCGAACAAGGGCCTCGGCCGGGAGACCGTCCGCAGGCTGGGCGAATTGGGCTGGCAGGTGTTCCTCGGCGCACGGGACGCCGCGCGCGGCAAGCAGTCGGCGGCGGAACTGGCCGAACAAGGGTTGAACGTCGAGTTCGTGCAGCTGGATGTCACGTCGGCCGCCTCGATCGCGGCGGCGGTCACCGCGGTGCGGGAGCGGACGCAGGCACTGGACGTGCTGATCAACAACGCGGGTATCCCCGGCAACTTCCGGGCACCGGAGGAAACGCAGGCCGAGGATCTGCGTCCGGTCTTCGAAACCAATGTGTTCGCACCGGTCCAGGTGACCCACGCGTTCCTGCCGCTGCTGCGCGCGGCGGCGCACCCGCGTGTCGTGATGGTGTCGAGCGGTATGGGCTCGCTGGCCGTCACCTCCGACCCGGAGCGCCTGGAGTCGTCGCTGCCGAACCTGAACTACAGCCCGTCGAAGGCGGCGCTCAACATGATCATGTCGCAATACTCGCGGGCACTGCCCGAGATTCGCTTCAATGCGGCCGATCCCGGTTACACCGCAACGGATTTCAACAACAACGGCGGCTATCAGACCGTCACCGAGGGCACCGACGCCATCGTCGAACTGGCCACCGCGGGACCGGACGGCCCCACCGGTGGGTATTTCGATCGGCAGGGCCGGCTGCCCTGGTGACGTCGCGGCCGCGCGCCTACCTCGCGCCGCCGTTGACGTAGAGTGTCTGGCCACTGACATAGGACGCTTCGTCGCTGGCGAGGAACGCGATGACCGCGGCGACCTCGGCGGGCTGCCCGACCCGGCCGAGCGGGGTGCGTTCGGCGACCGACTGCTGATGTTCCTCGGCCGACATACCGACGCGGTTCGCGGTCGCGGCGGTCATCGCGGTGGCGATATAGCCGGGCGCGACGGCGTTGACGTTGATGTTGTACGGCCCGAGTTCGATGGCGAGGGTGGCGGTCAGGCCCTGGATGCCGGCCTTGGCGGCGGCGTAATTGGCCTGGCCGCGATTGCCGAGCGCGGACCGGCTGGACAGCGACACGATCTTCCCGTAGCGCTGCGCCACCATGTATTTCTGCGCGACCTGCGCGCAGTGGTACGCACCGGTGAGGTTCACCGCGAGCACCGCGTTCCAGTCGTCCTCGGCCAGCCGGAAGAACAGGTCGTCGCGGGTGATGCCCGCGTTGTTGATCAGGATCTGCGGACTGCCGAGATCGGTGACGATCTGGTCGAAGACCGACTGGACCGACGCGCGGTCGGTGACGTCGCAGACGTAGCCGCGGGCGGTACCGCCCGCGCGCGTGATCTGTTCGAGGGTGTCCTCGGGGGCGTTGCGGTCCAGCACGGCGACCGCGGCGCCCTCGATCGCCAGCTGTAGCGCGGTGGCCGCGCCGATGCCCTGCGCCGCACCCGTCACCACGGCGACCTTGTCGGTGAACCGGTCCTGCACTGCGTTCTCCTCTCTCAAAATGATTGTTCGGCAAGCCATTCGGGAAACTCGGTGAGATCGGTGAGGACGACGTCGGCCCCCGCGGCCCGCAGTTCGGCGGCGTCGCACGGACCGGTGGTGACCCCGACCGCGAGCACTCCCGCGGCCTGCGCCCCGCGCATATCGCCGGCGTGATCGCCGACGAAAAGGTGGGCACCTTCCTCGCGCAGCACGCTCGCCTTGCCCGCGGACCACAGGTCGCCCGCGAGATGGTCTATCCGCCAACCGAGTTCGTCGATGTGCAACTGGGCGAGCGGGCCGTGCTTGCCGGTGACGACGAGCACCCGCCCGCCGCGCGCGTCGACCGCCGCCAGCGCGGCGTCGGCCCCGGGCATGGCGGGGATGCTCGACACGATCGACGGATACAGTTCGCGGTATCGGGTCACCAGGGCCGGGACGAGTTCCTCGGGTGCGCCGGCCTCGGCGAGCAGGGTGGCCAGTGGCGGGCCGAGTCGATCCGCGAAATCGGCGCCGCGCAGCGGCACGTCGAATTCCGCCGCGAGAAGGTCGACGGCCCGGCCGACTCCCGGCCGCGAATCGATCAGCGTCATATCGAGGTCGAAGCCCACCGTCCAGGTCACCACCCGACCCTAACGGGCCGTACCGAACGCCCGCACCCGAGCATCGGGCGGCCCCTGGATCGGGCCGTGTGGCTCGGCGACTGGGGGCTCGATCTGGCGCGGCCCCCTCGCGCGGGGGGTGGCGCTCAGGTTAGCCTAACCTTATGGCAACCACGACGCGCACGAACCGCCCGACCATGGCCTACGCGACGCTACAGGTCAGCCGGGTGGCTCAACTGACACCGCACATGGTCCGCATCACGCTCACCGGACAGGACCCGGACGCGCTGATCAACGTCGGGCCCGATCAGTACACCAAGGTCTTCTTCCCGCTGCCGGGCCAGCGGCGGCCCGTCGTCCCGCCCCCGCTCGACAGCGCCGATCAGGCGATGAGCTGGTACCACCGGTATCTCGCCATGCCCGACGCGATCCGGCCGCCGATGCGCACCTATACGGTGCGTGCGCAACGACCCGAACTCGGTGAACTCGATATCGACTTCGTCCTGCACGCCGAACACGCTGGGCCCGCGTCGGATTGGGCGGCCAAGGCCGTGCCGGGCGCCGAGATCGGCATGCTGTGCCCGCCGTTCGCGCTGTACTGTCCCGAACCCGCGGTGGCGTGGCAGCTGGTGGTCGGCGACGAATCCGCGATCCCGGCAATCGGTTCCATCATCGAGGGGCTCGACCCGGGCGCGGTGCTGCGCGCGTTCATCGAGGTCTCCGGTCCGGAAGAGGAACAGCGCTTCGACACCGCGGGCGACGTGCGGATCGACTGGATCCACCGCGGCGACCATCGACCCGGTGACGCGGTGCTGGCGGCGGTGCAGGCCGCCGAGTTCCCTGGCGGCGCGCCGTATGCGTGGATTTCCGGCGAGGCGAACCTGGTCAAACTGACCCGCAGGCATCTCGTCCGGGAACGCGGCATCGACAAACACTCGATCACCTTCACCGGTTACTGGCGGGTCGGGCGCACCGAAGAGGACAACGGCCGGGAGAACGTGCGGCGGGCCGCGGCCGGGGAGCCGCTCGTCGACGAGGACTGACCGCGCACCGGCGTATGTAATGCTGGTGGCATGGTGGGATTCGTTGCGGCGGTGCGCCGGTGACCTCGGATGCGGAACTGGATCCAGCGGCGGTCGAGATCGGCAGCTTCTTTCCGGTGCCGCCGCAGGACGTGTGGCGCGCGCTGACCGAACCGGACCTCATCGAACGATGGCTACTCCGCTCGACCGGGTTCGCCGCGACCGTCGGCACTCACTTCATCTTCGAGGTTCCCGCTCGTACGCCCGGCGAGGTCGCCTGCGAGGTACTCGTCGCCGAGCCCGACGCGCAGCTGACCGTCAGCTGGGTGGACCTGCGAGCCAAATACCCGGCCCGGTGGGTCGTCGACTGGACGATCCGGCCGCAGGGTCGCGGTACCCGACTCGTGTTGACCCAGACCGGTTTCGACATCGAGAACCGCAGGCAGAAGATGGCACGCAATGCGCTGGAGCGTGGATGGCGGACCACGCTGACCCGGCTGGGCGAGGTGCTGGACGAATTGGCCGAGTGAGGGCCGAGGTAGATCGCCGGCTGTAAATGCCTGGCACGCATGTAGGTTCGTGACCACGCCTGGTTGATCCACGCGGGCAAACCGCAGGTGAAGGGTAAGCTGCTCGCGGCGCTGGCTTTTGACGTCCGACTTCGAATTGTGCTCGGAGGACTCGCGGTGCCGCCTCTGGTGGGCGGTAGCGCGTCCACGGCGTCTCCTTTCGTAATGCGCTGGGCGCAAGTGTCGCTCGGGCCGGTGTGGCAGTGGTCTTTGGCGTCGAGATCGAGCTTGGTCTTCGATCCCGGGTGGCAATGGGCGTGGCGGGTCGCGCGGCTGACTGTTTCTGGTGCGGTGCTCGACGCGGGTAAATGTCTGGCGGGCAATCGAGTTCGCGGGCGAAGATCGGCGTGGTGTTCTAGGGTCGGAGGCGGGCGGCGAGTCGAGGAGACAGCGCGTCGGCGTGCGAGCTTGCTCCGGCGTGGGAGTCGAGCCGGCACCGGGGGAGTCGGGGCGCGGCAGGAGGACAGCATGGGGCATGTCGAGCACAGCGCGGCGTGTAAAGCGCCGGTGGACTTCACCTTCACCTACGTCGCGGACTATCGCAACGTCCCGAAATGGATGTTCGGCATCCGGCACTTCACCCCGGTCGGTGACCAAACCTCCGGTGTCGGAGCGGTTTTCGACACCGCACTGCATCTCGGCCCCACCACTCTGCACCTGCGTGCCGACACCACCGAATGGATCGACGGCTCCCGGGTCACCATGCGGGCCATCAAGGGCATCGCAGGAACGATCCGCTGGGACTTCGCGGCGCTGAGCCCGGACACCACGAAGGTCAGCGCCACCGCCGACTACCGAGTCCCCGGTGGTTTCGCAGGCCGCTTCCTCGATCGAGTGATCAAGGCTTTCATCGGCCCCGCCATCCGGCATACGGAAAAGCACCTCCGCGAGCAGATCGAGACCAGTTACCGCCAGTCCCTCCCGCACCCCGACTGACCGCGCACGTCGTTTCGGCATCCCAATGATTCACGTGGAACGAAGCCTCCCGTAACTCCAAGCTCCCCAACACCTTTCATCAAGCGCAAGTCTGCATCGAGTGCGGGTTCGCAACGGATGCAACGCCTTGGACCCGCCTGCGGCGTCATCGAACTCGCCGAATCGCGACCGGCTGAGCCGCGCGGTCCCTACCATGGTTGGGGTGCGGGCATCGGCCTCGCCCGTTCCGGCTCGTCGCGTTGTCCGAGACCCAGGAGGGGATGAGTCGTGTCGGTTCCGGATTTCCTGACCGCCAAGATCGGTCACGGTTTCGATCATCTCGACGTGGACGGCGACGGCCGGCTGACCGAGCACGATCATGTGCTCTGCGGGCAGCGGGTGGCTGCGTCGCTGGGCTATCCGCCGAATTCCGCTGCGGAGCAACGCATCATCGATGCCTACCTGGCGATCTGGCGGGATCTGCACCTGCCGCACATTCCCGGTGGCGGCACCGCGATCACCAGGGAACAGTTCATCACCTCCACTCGGACCCTGGCCGAGGATCCGGCCGCAGCGGCGGCGACCGTCGGTGCGCTGGCCGAGGCGTTCCTCGCGATCGCCGACACCGACGGCAACGGCAGTGTCGATCCGGGTGAGTTCGCGGCGTTCCAGCGCGGCCACTTCCCCGGCCTGTCCGACGAAGCAGCGCACGAGGCGTTCACGCACCTCGACCGCGACGGCGACGGACGGCTCTCGGCCGCGGAATTCATCCAGGCGATCATCGAGTACTGGTCCAGCTCCGATCCGAACGCCCCGGGCAACTGGTGGATGGGCCGCCCCGACTTCGCGCACATCCCGCCGCCCTAGACAGGTGGCGCGGTGCGCTTGAAATAGCCGTCGATGGGAGCGATTTCGAGGTGCTGCACGCCGGGGAGTGCGCCGAGGCGGTCGGTGGTGTAGCCGAAGAGGTCGTCGACGGTGCGGCATACCGCGATGACGAGCAGGTTGGCGCTGCCGGTGGTGGCGGCGACGAACGCGGCTTCGGGGTCGGCGGCGATCGTTTGCGCGACGGCGGCGAGCTGCCCCGGGGTGACGGTCAGCCAGAGCGCGCACTGGACGGTGAATCCGAAGAGCAGTGGGTCTGTTTCGACGTCGAAGCGGATCAGCCGGGTGCGTCGCAACTCATCCAGCCTGCGCCGGACCGCGGATTCGGACCAGCCGACCGCGCGGGCGAGGCTGGGGTAGGGGGCGCGGCCGTCGACGGCCAGGACGGGGACCAGGCGGCGATCGAGTTCGGTCATGATCGGTGGCGTCGATTCCGCTGCCGGTCCGCGCAGCGCCGCGACCTGTTCGGCCGACAACACCGAGGTCCGCCCCGACCAACGGCGGTTCATGAAATGCCGCAATAGGCGATGTGCTTGTACTGCAAGCACTTTCGGATTCCGGGCCAGCTCTGCGAGCGGCGCCTCGTCCGGGGTCCGGAACAAGCAGGTGATCTCGGTGCCGCTGGATACGACCGTCACCCACGCGGTATCGGGCCGACACGCGAGCACCCGGGCGAGTCCGGCGGTGCCGTCCGGCCGCATCTGCACGCGAACGACCCACTCCGCGCGACCGGTACGCCGCTCGTCCCACGCGCCGGTGATGCGCAGCGCGCCCGCTCCGCGCAACCGGTTATAGCGGCGTGCGACGGTCCGTTCGGCGACGTCGAGCACCGCACCGATCCGGCTGAACGGCGCGCGACCATCCACCTGGAGTGCGTGCAGCAGCCCGCGGTCGATGTCGTCGAGGGTGACCGGATCCACCTGATCAGGGTAGGGCAGTGCCGGATTCCGGCATCGTGCCCCGGGTTTCGGGACTCTTGGTCGGCGGCCGATGATCATCGTCGGCGTGAGCACTATCGACGTCATCCACCACACCGGCATCCTGACCCGCGACCTCGACGGACTCGTCGACCGCTACACCGCACTCGGGTTCACGTTGAGTCCACGCTCCCGGCATCTGCTCAGCGCGGGTCCGGGTGCGCCACTGGTTGAAAGCAGCACCGCCAATCAGTGCGCGCTGTTCGGCAATTCCTATCTCGAATTGCTCGGGATCGTGTCCGAGACCGCGCCCGACCCGTGGCATGCGCGAGCCATGGCAGACCAGTACGAAGGGCTGCGCATCCTGAACCTGGGGACCGACGACGCCTACGGTGCGCAACGGCGGCTGACTGACGCCGGTCTGGCCGCTTCCGGCGTGCTGGAGCTCGAACGCGGCGTCGACACCGCCGACGGTATCCGCACTTTGCGTGCCCGCGCGGTGCACATCGATCCCCGGACCACTCCGGAGGCGCTGCTCGGCATCGCCCAGCACCTCACCCGCGAATACGTGCTGCAACCCAGGTATCTCACGCACCCGAACGGAGCGCGCGACATCACGGCCGTCCTCATCGTGGTCGCCGACGCAGAGTTCGACGCGGTCGTCGACCGGTACCGCCGCATCGTCGAGGTGCGCCCACAGCACCTGGATCATCGCACCGTCCTGGAACTGCCTGCCGCCCGACTGGAATTCGTCCGCGCCACCGCCGCCGCGGATCTCCTGCCCGGCGAACCGGCCCCGGCCGCGTCCTACCTCGCGGCCCTCACCATCACAGTCGATGACACGGACCGCGCCCGCGCCGTCATCGATGCCGCGACCGTGCCCACCCGCGACACCCCCACGGGCTTCGCCGTCTCGTCCCGAGACGCCCTCGGCCCCACCCTGTTTTTCGCCGCCCCCTGAACTGGCCGTCCCGTCGCAACACTCACAGACGATCCATACGGTTCACAGGGACTGTATGCCCTGTGAGCCGTATGAACGCTCTGTGAGTCCCCGCCTATCTGTCGCTTGGTCCACCGTGGGTCAGGGCACGCGGGGGCGAGGACCGTCCGCCCCCAACCACTTTCAGACCGGGGGCAGGGTGCTGTCAGGGAACGAGTGGTGTTCGTGGGTGACGGTCCAGCGGTCGTTCTCTTTACGCAGACCCAGCGTCAGGCGGAGGCGGCGGGCGGGGTTCTCGGCGAATTCCTCCGGGGTGCCGCACAGGAGCAGGGCGTGCGCGAAGGCGACGTCGGCGCCCGCGGTGATGTCGAGGGAGACGATCTCGAAGGTCGCGCCCTGGGCCTGCCATTCGAAGAAGCCGGGCCAGGCCGCGCGGTAGGCGTCGATACCGCGCAGCCCTTCGTCCGGCGGCGGGACGTCGAACATGACGATGTCGGGTGCGTGATCGGCGAGGACGGTGTCCAGGTCGCCGGCGTGCACGGCCGCGGCCCACCGCTCGATCAAGACCCGGATCTGCTTCTCGTCGTCCGACATCGTCAGTCGTCCCTTCGTCTGGGCCTCACCGGCACCGATCGGCATCTGTGAGCCTGCCGAAAACGCGCATGCGACGCAATGGATTCCAGGGGATATGTGATATTTCCCGAGCCGGTCAGGCGAGGGTGGAGCGTTTGCGGCTGTAACCGAGGTAGACGGCGATGCCGATGAGCACCCACACCGCGAACCGCACCCAGGTCAACCCGTCCAGTGTGGTCGCGAGCAGCACGCAGCCGATCAACGCGAGGATCGGCACGAACGGGACGAGCGGCGTGCGGAACGGCCGCTCCCGGTCGGGTTCGGCCCGCCGCAGCACCAGCACGCCTATGCACACCACGGCGAACGCCGACAGCGCGCCGATGTTCACCAGCTCGACCACGATATCGATGGGCAGCAGTCCGGCGATCGCGGCACAGAACACGCCGAGGATCAGGGTGAGCCGGACGGGGGTCGAACGCTTGCCGGTCTGGGCGAGTCCGAAGGGCAGCAACCGATCTCGGCACATCGCGAAGCTCAGCCGCACCTGCGCGTACACGATCAGCAGCAAGCCCTTGGTGAGCGCGATGACCGACGCGATCACGATGACGTTGCCGATCCAGCCGATGTGCAACCCGCTGAACGCGGTCGCGATCGGCGCGCCGTTGTTCAGCGTGGCGAACGGCGCGATACCGGTGAGCACGGCGCTCACCAGCGCGTACAGCAGCGTGGCGATGAGCACTGTGCCGATGATCGCGAACGGGACGTCGCGGCGCGGATTGCGTGCCTCCTCGGCCGAGGCGGCGACTACGTCGAAGCCGAGGAACGCGAAGAAGGCGATTGCCGCGCCGCCGATGATGCCGCTGAAACCGAAGGGCGCGAACGGAGTCCAGTTCTGCACGTCGATATGCGGCGCACCGACCGCGACCACCAGCACGAGCACCCCGATGGTCACCCCGACCAGCGCTTTGGTGATCTTCGCGGTCAGCGACACCTCGCCGACCAGCACCGCGACGATCACGCCGATGATCAGCACCGCGGGCAGGTTCACGATCCCGCCCTCGCCCGGGCCCGCCGCGATGGCGTGCGGGACGGTGATGCCGAACATCGAATCCAGTGCCGACACCGTCGTGCCCGACCAGCCGATCGCGACGGCCGCACCGGCGATGACGAATTCGAGCAGCAGGTTCCAGCCGACCAGGAACGCCGGACCTTCGCCGAGCGTGGCATAGGTGTAGGTGTAGGCGCTGCCGGACACCGGCACCATCGCGGCGAGCTCGCTGTAGCAGAGCGCGACGAGCACACAGACCGTGCCGGCCAGCACGAACGACAGCACGATGGACGGCCCGGCCTTCTCCGCGGCGGCGACGCCGGTGATCACGAAGATGCCCGCACCCACGATGGTGCCGACGCCCATCGCCGTGAGGTCGATGCGCCCGAGCCTGCGCGCCAGCTTCGGCGCTCCGTCGGTGGTCGCGGTGTCGGGGACGCGGCGGCGCCAGCGCTGAGCGGGTGCGGTGGTCATGACTCCCTTATGAGCTCGTCCAACGGTCCCGCCGGTGCGCCGGACCGAAGGACATTCTCATCGAAGTCAGTCAGTGATCGTTAACTGGGGATCCCCAGCCGATCTCGTGCACCTCGTTTTGCCTGCGACTTTGTCAGGTCAGCTGCTCGACGAGGCCGCGAACGGCGTGGCGGCGCGCGGGGCCGCCGGACGCGACGGATGCCGCCACAATCCCTTGCGCTCCAGGATGGGCAGCACCCCTTCGCCGAACCAGTACGCCTCTTCCAGATGCGGATAGCCCGACAGGATGAAGTGACCGATGCCCAGCTTCGAGTACTCGATCAGGCGCTCGGCCACCTCGGCGTGCGAGCCGACCAGCGCGGTGCCCGCGCCGCCGCGCACCAGCCCGACACCGGCCCACAGGTTGGGCGCGATCTCGAGCCGGTCGGTGCTGCCGCCGTGCAATTCGGACATTCGCCGCTGTCCCTCCGACTCGCTGCGCGCCAGGCTGGCCTGTACGCGTTCGATATCGGCCGGGTCGATGCCCTGCAGCAGCCGATCCGCTTCGGCCCAGGCCTCTTCGGACGTGTCGCGGCTGATCACGTGGATGCGCAGGCCGTAGTCGAGCACCCGGCCCGCGTCGACGGCGAGGCGGCGGATCCATTCCAGTTTCCTGCTGACCGCGAGCAGCGGTTCGCCCCAGGTGAGATAGGTGTCGGCGTAGCGGGCCGCGACCGGCCCGGCGGGCGCGGAGGACCCGCCGAAGAACACCGGCGGGATCGGATCGGGCCGGTTGCTCAGCAGTGCGTCGCGGACCCGCACGTGTGCACCGTCGAACGAGATCGGTTCCGGCGAGGTCCACAGCTCGCGGACCACGTGCAGGAATTCGCCGGTGCGCGCGTACCGCTGTTCCTTGTCCAGGAAGTCGCCGTAGGCCTGCTGCTCGTGTGGTTCGCCGCCGGTCACCACGTTCAGCAGCAGCCTGCCCTGCGAGTGCCGTTGGAAGGTGCCCGCCATCTGCGCGGCCAGCGTGGGACTGACCAGGCCGGGCCGGAACGCGACCAGGAACTTCAGCGTCTCGGTGGTGTCGACCATCATCGCCGTGGTGAGCCAGGCGTCCTCGCACCAGGCGCCGGTCGGGGTGAGCACCGCCTCGAATCCGTTGTGCTCGGCGGCCGCGCCGATCTGATTCAGGTAGCGCAGCGTCGCCGGACGGTCGCCGGACATGAAGGTGCCGTGCCCGCCCGCGACCAGGCCGCGGGAATCACCGTAGGTGGGCAGGAACCAGTGGAACGACAAAGTCATGGGAGCCAACTCCTCAGGCAGCGGGGAACAGGTCGTTGAAACGGGTGTCGATGTAGTCGGCGATGGTGACCTTGCGGGGGATGAGCCCCGCCTCGGCGAAGGCGTCGGCCACGTTCTGCTCGGCCGCGATGGTGGGTGCGTCCAGCTGATGGTCGAGATAGCGCCCGCGTTTGACCACGGTGAGGATCACGTCATAAGGCAGGCCGGTCAGTTCGGCGTAGGTTTTCGCCCACTGCTCGGGGTGCTCGTTCACCCACGTGTGCGCGCGGCCGATGCGGCCGAGCAGATCACGCAGCGCGGCGGCGGTCCCCTTGCGGTCCAGCGCCTTGACGCCGGCCACGTAGAAGGCGTCGCCGGGGATGTATCCGTTGCCGTCCACCAGGATTCGCGCGTTCGACTGCTGTTCGGCCTGCGCCGTGTAGGGATCCCAGATCGCCCAGGCGTCGACCCGGCCGGTGGACAGCGCGGCGAGCGCGTCCGGCGGCTGCAGGTACTGCGGCTCGATCTGATCCCACTTGATCCCCGCCTTGTTCAGCACGGTGAGCAGGTGATGGTGCGCCGAGCTGCCCTTGGTGACGGCGATCTTCTTGCCGCGCAGGTCTTCCGGCGTGCGCAGCGGGGAATCCTTGGGCACGACGATGCCCTGACCGTCCTTGCCCGACTGATACGCGCTGACGATCTTGATCGCCGACTTGGCGGCCGCCGCGAACACCGGCGGCGAGTTGCCGACGCCGCCGAAATCGACTGCGCCGGAATTGATCGCCTCCAGCATCGGCGGCCCGGCCTGGTACTGCGACCACTCGATCTGGTACGGCGTCTGGTCCAGCTCGCCCGCGGCGGTGAGCAGCGCCTGCAGCCCGGTGCCCTTCTGGTCGCCGAGGTGCAGTGTCACCTTGGCCAGGTCCACCGAACCGTCCGGGCGCAGCGCCGCATCGTCGGCCTTGTCGGTCCCGCAGGCGGTGCCGACCGCCACGACCAGTGCGAGAGTCGTTGCGAGCAGCAGCCTTCTGGCTTTCATTCGGTTCCTTCCGGTGCCACGCCGAGTTCGGCGAGCAAGGTGTTGCGCAGGGCGAGCAGGTGCGGGTGTTCGCTGCGGCGCGGACGCGGCAGCTCGATGCGGGACTCGTGGGCGATCCGGCCGTCGCCGAGCACCAGCACCCGGTCGGCCAGCCGCAGCGCCTCCTCGACGTCGTGGGTGACCAGCAGGACGCCGGGCTTGCGGCGCTGCCACAGATCGATGACGAGCCGGTGGATGGTGATCCGGGTGAGCGCGTCCAGGGCGCTGAACGGTTCATCGAGCAGCAGCAACTCCGGCTCGCGCACCAGGGCGCGCGCCAGGCTGACGCGTTGCGCCTCGCCGCCGGAAAGGGTGAGCGGCCAGGCCTGCGCCCGCTCGGCCAGGCCGACCTCGGCCAGGGCGGCCCGCGCCGCCCGTTTCGGATCCGGTTGGCGCAGACCGAGATACACATTGGCCAGCACGCGCTTCCACGGGACCAGGCGCGGTTCCTGGAAGGCGACGGCGATCGTGCCCCGCGTACGCAATTCGCCCTGCACCCCCTGGTCGAGACCCGCGAGGGCGCGCAGCAGGGTGGACTTGCCCGATCCGCTGCGGCCGAGCAGCGCGACGAATTCACCCGGCGCGATAGCGAGATCGAGGCCGTCGAGCACGCGTCGCCCGTCGAATTCCCGGACGAGGCCGCGGACCTGGGCGACGGGCGTCGTATCGGTCGCGGAAGTGGTTTCCAGGCTTGATGTTTCGGGCGCGACGACCCGTTCGTCGGTGATCACTGCCCCAGAAACCCGCGTCGCCATGCCAGCGCCTTCCGCTCGATCAATCGGACCAGCGCGTCGGTCAGCAGACCGAGCACGCAGTACACCAGCAGGCCGACGACGATCACATCGGTCCGCAGGAATTCGCGGGCGTCGTTGATCAGGAAGCCGAGGCCCGCATCGGCGTTCACCTGTTCGGCCACGATCAGCGCCAGCCACGCGACGCCGAGCGACTGCCGCAGGCCGACCAGGGTCTGCGGCAGCGCACCCGGCAAGACGATGTGCCCGAGCAGCGCGAAGCGGCCGAGCTGCTGCACCCGGGCGAGCTCGGCCAGTTTGCCGTCCACGCCTCGGATACCGGCGAAAGTGTTGAGGTACAACGGAATCGCCGCGCCGAACGCGACCAGCACCACCTTGGGCAGCTCGCCGATGCCGAACCACAGGATGAGCAGCGGAATCAAGCCGTAGAACGGCACCGTGCGCAGCATCTGCATCGGCGGGTCGACCACGTACTCGCCGATCGTGCTCAGCCCGGCCAGTATCGCGAGGCCGATGCCGAAGACCGCACCGATGGCGAACCCGGTCGCCGCCCGCCCGAGCGACACCGCGATCGCTTCCTGCAGGGTGCCTTCGCCGAGCAACTCGCCGGCGGTGTGCAGGATCGTTATCGGCGAGGCGAGCAGTCGTTCCGGTAGCACGCCGGTGGCGCTGGCGAGCTGCCAGGCGAGCACCAGGACGAGCGGGCTCACCACTCGCAGCCAGGACTTGCGCGGCCGCCACCGAGCGGCCGACCGAACCCGAATCGGTGTCGGCTCCAAGACAATTGATGACACGCGACACCTCGGGTTGGGGACAGGATCCGCGGTGCGCACCAGGGCGCGCCGCAGTCATCCATGTTGAGCGCCCGGCGCCGCGGCGTCATCGTTTGCAACCAGCCAGGTTTTAATTGCGGCGGCGTCCGGCAGCAGCTATTCGGCAACCCGACTAGACGTAACTGTCGATAACACGTAACCTGGCGTCAACTCTGGGCGAAGGTGACCAGAGCGCGACCGACCAGACGAAACGAGTTCCCCAATGACGCGGCATGTCGACGTACTGATCATCGGTGCCGGGCTTTCCGGAATCGGGATGGCCTGCCACCTGACGCGCGAGCAGACCGGACGCAGTTACGCGATCCTGGAGCGCCGCGCCGCCATCGGTGGCACCTGGGATCTGTTCAAATACCCGGGCATCCGCTCCGATTCGGACATGTACACCTTCGGCTACGGCTTCCGCCCGTGGAACGGCACCAAGGTGCTCGCCGACGGCCCGCACATCCGGCAGTACGTCGAGGACACCGCGCGGGAATACGGCGTCACCGAGCACATCCACTTCGGCCGCAAGGTGACCACGGCCCGCTGGTCCAGCGAAACCGAGACCTGGACGGTCGAGGCGCTCGACGAGCAGACCGGCGCGGTCGAGACATTCACCAGCAACTTCCTCGCCGGTTGCACCGGGTACTACGACTACGACAACGGCTACCGTCCCGAGTTCCCCGGTGAAGCGGACTTCGGCGGGCAGATCGTGCACCCGCAGCACTGGCCCGAGGATCTGGACTATCGCGGCAAGCGGGTCGTCGTGATCGGCAGCGGCGCGACCGCGATCACCCTGATCCCCGCGATGAGCGGCGACGCCGCGCACGTCACCATGCTGCAGCGCTCGCCGACCTACATCACCACGCTGCCCGCCAACGATCCGGTCGCGGTCGGCATGAAGCTGGCGAAGGTGCCGGAGAAGGTGGCCTACCGGATCGGGCGGGCCCGCAATATCGCCTTGCAGCGCGCCAGTTTCCAGCTCTCGCGCACCAATCCCGCGGCCTCGCGCCGGGTGTTGCTCGCCGCGGTGCGGGCCCAGATCGGCAACAAGATCGACATGCGGCATTTCACGCCGTCCTACGACCCGTGGGATCAGCGGCTGTGTGTGGTGCCGAACGGCGACCTGTTCCGGGTGCTGCGCAGCGGGAAGGCGTCCATCGTCACCGACCGCATCGAGACCTTCACCGAGAACGGCATCCGGCTCGCGTCCGGCGCGGAACTGCCCGCCGACATCGTGATCAGCGCGACCGGCCTGCGGGTGCAGATGCTCGGCGGGGCGACCCTCGAGGTCGACGGCGAGCCCGTCGTCACCCGGGACCGCGTCGTCTACAAGGGCGCGATGCTAAGCGGCGTCCCCAACGCGATCATGGTGCTCGGCTACACCAACGCCTCGTGGACTCTGAAGGCCGATCTCACCGCCGAATATTTCTGCCGGACGCTCAACCACATGCGCGACCACGGTTTCACCCGGGTGGAAGCGATCGCCGAGGAATCCGACCGTTCGTCCGATTCCGTCATGGGCGGCGCGCTCACCTCTGGCTACATCCAGCGCGGCGACGCCGTCATGCCCCGTCAGGGCACCCACGGCCCCTGGCAGGTCATCAACAACTACTTCCGGGACCGCAAAATGCTGCGCAAGTCCCCGTTGGACGACGGCGTCCTCACCTTCACCCGCTCCCCGCACACCGCCGAAGTGCGCCCGCTGGAAACCAGCCGCACCGCTTAGTCCCACCACCCGTCCCCGGATCCGCCCGAGCGGAGTCCGGGGACGCGGCCGTTCTGCGCCGATGATCCGCGCCCGCAGCAAGTGACCTGCGGTCCCGGCGGCCGGACACACTCGACCGTCCTCGAGAGACACGCAGCCTGTGCCAGGGCGAATCGTGCTGTGCCCGTTGTTCGTCCCGGTACAGCGCCGTTGTTGCGTATATTGCGGCCGGTGGAGACGCCGGGTACGCCTGATCCCTTTCATCCGGCCGGATCGCACCCGGGACCTTGGGACGACGACGCTGTTCGTCGCCTCGAACACGTCGGCCGTGCGGCACTGCATCGTGCAGGCCGCGAGGCTGGTCGCCGGGACTTCTACGCTGACGTCTCGCTCTGGACGACGGTCGGGATGGGTCTCTGTGTCGGCGAGATGGCAGACATTCACGTGCTGCGCTGGCAGGCATACTTGATATCCGCACTGCTGGTCACCGTGGGGGTCCTTGGTGTGGTGTTGCTGCTAGACCGGTTGCCCCGGCGATCGATGGGGTCGTCGCGGAGAACTCCTGCGATCGGGGCGGTGCTGGTCGGCTGGTTCTTCTTCCTCGGTGAATTGCTCGATGTCACGTTGCCCCGTTGGCAGGGGTTTCTCGTGGCACTGGCGACGATCGTCGGGACAGCAGTTGTCGTCGGTGAGTTCGCCGCCCATCGGCAACGCGTGCAACGCCCTCGCCAGTGATCGGCATCCGAATCCCGGCGCGTCCGGACAGTGACGGTTGGCGACCTGAGCACTACCTGGTGAGGCGCGAACGAGCGGGCGGGATGGGATCGGGGAGACTGGCGAGATGCGCTTGGTGGTGGTCAACCGGGGTGAGGTGGCGGTTCGGGTACTGCGGACGGCTCGGGAGCGGGGGTGGGGGACTACGGCGGTGTGTACCACCGACGAGTCCGGGGCGATGCATGCTCGGCTCGCCGACGAAGTGGTGCCGTTGCCTGGCACCGGTGCGGGCGCTTACCTGGACGTGGCCGCGGTGGTGGCGGCGGCACGGCAGGCGGGGCCCGGAGCGCTGGTGCATCCGGGGTACGGATTCCTCAGTGAGAGTGCGGAACTCGCGGCTGCCTGTGCCACGGCGGAGTTGATCTTCGTGGGTCCGTCGCCGGAGGTGCTGCGGATCTTCGGGGACAAGCTGGCGGCGCGGGCCGCGGCGGAGCGGGCCGGCGTGCCGGTGCCTGCCGCGACCAAGGCGGGCTCCGATGCCGCGGCGATCGCCGCACTGCTCGCGGCGCATCCGGACGGGGTGATGGTGAAGGCCGTTGCCGGTGGAGGCGGACGGGGGATGCGCGCGGTGCGCGACGCCGCGTTGCTCGAGGAGGCATTCGAGCGGTGCCGTGCGGAAGCGTCGGCCGGATTCGGCGATGACACCGTGTACGCCGAAGCGCTGATCTCCGCGGCCCGGCATATCGAGGTACAGGTGGTCGCGGACGGCGTGCACGCGGTCGCGCTCGGCGACCGCGATTGCAGTGTGCAGCGGCGGCACCAGAAACTGATCGAGATCGCACCCGCGCCGAATCTCGATGCGGCGCTGCGGGAACGGCTGCATCGCGACGCCGTCCGGTTGGCCGAGTCGGTGGGCTGCCGCGGCGTGATCACCGTCGAATTCCTGGTGCGCGATGCGGAAGCGTGGTTTCTCGAGGTCAACCCGCGGCTACAGGTCGAGCACACGGTGACCGAGGAGGTCACCGGTATCGACCTGGTCGCACTCCAACTGGACCTGGCGCTGGGGGCGACGCTGGCCGACCTCGATCCGGCGGCTACCCGGAGTATCGCGCCTGTTGGCAGTGTGCCGTCGAGCACCTATTTCCATGCGGCGAACGGGGCGCAAGGCGAAGTGGCGCAGGACGAAGTGGCGCGGGGCGAAGTGGCGCGGGGCGAAGTGGCGCGGGGCGAAGTGGCGCGGGGCGAAGCGGGGCAGGGCGAAGCGGGGCACAGTGCGCCGGACACGTTGCCGGGCAAGGGCTTTGCTGATCGAGCGAGCACGGTCCGCGGCTACGCGGTGCAGGCCAGGGTCAATGCGGAGCTTGTTACAGCGGGTGGGGAAGTGCTCCCGAGTACCGGGACGGTGGCCGAATTCGCGGCGCCGACGGGTTCGGGTGTGCGTGTCGACACCGCCGCCTACACCGGGATGCGGCAAGGGGCGCAGTTCGATTCGCTGCTCGCCAAGGTGATCGCGCGCGGCGCGTCGTATCCAGCTGCGCTGCGGCGGTGTTCGGACGCGCTGGCGGAAACCGTTGTGCGGGGGATCGATACGAACCTCGCGCTGCTGCGCGCCGTGCTCGAGTCGCTCGCCGACGGTGTGCCGGTGTCCACCTCGTGGTTCGAAGAGAACTTGGCCGAGTTGGCCGGGCGGGCGAGTAGCTATGCGCCCGTGTCGCATTCGGCATCGAGTCCCGCGACGACCGTCGCCTCCGTCGAACTGGGCGACGACGAGTCCGTGGTGCGTTCGCCGATGGGCGGCACCCTGGTCAGCCTGGTCGAACCGGGCACCGTCGTGGCGGCGGGCGCCGAGGTCGCGGTGCTGGAGGCGATGAAGATGCAGCATGTGCTGCGCGCCGAACAGGCGCTGCGGGTCCGGCGGCACCTGGTAGCGCCCGGCGCGACGGTGGATCCGCATGCGCCGCTGCTGATCTGGACACCTGCCGAGCACGACGGACCCGCCGCCGCCGACACGGTGGTCGACCTCGACACGATCCGGCCCGACCTCGCCGAGGTCTATGACCGGCACCGCGTCGGCCATGACGAAGCCCGTCCCGAGGCCGTCGCCAAACGTCACCGGCTCGGCAGGCGCACCGCCCGCGAGAACATCGCCGATCTCGTCGACGACGACAGCTTCGTCGAATACGGCGCTCTCGCCGTCGCCGCGCAACGCCTGCGCCGCACCGCCGAGGATCTGATCGCGAACACCCCGGCGGACGGGCTGATCGGGGGAGTCGCCACTGTCAACGCCGACCGGTTCGGCGCGGACCGTGGCCGGGTGGTCGTCATGTCCTACGACTACACGGTGCTGGCGGGCACACAGGGGATGCGCAATCACGCCAAGACCGATCGGCTGCTCGAACTCGCACGCGCCCAAGGACTTCCGGTCGTATTCTACACCGAGGGCGGTGGCGGCCGCCCCGGCGATACGGACCACGGCGGCATCTCCGGCCTCGATGTCACCACGTTCCGCGCCATGGGCGCACTGTCGGGCCGGGTGCCGTTGCTCGGCCTTGTCTCCGGCCGCTGCTTCGCGGGCAATGCCGCGCTGCTCGGCATGTGTGATGTCGTCATCGCCACCCCCGACGCCAATATCGGGATGGGTGGTCCCGCGATGATCGAGGGCGGCGGCTTGGGGGTGTACGCGCCGGAGGATATCGGCCCGGTCGAGGTGCAGCGGCGCAACGGTGTTGTGCACATCGTCGCCGCCGACGAAGCCGAGGCGGCCCGGCTCGCGCAACGTTACCTCGCCTATTTCCAAGGGCCGGTGGATGATTGGACCGCGCCCGATCCTCGGCTGGCCCGGCATGTGGTGCCGGAGAACCGCCTGCACGCCTTCGATATCCGGGCCGCGATCGCGGCGGTCGCCGACGTGGACTCCGTGCTCGAGCTACGCGCCGACTGGGCCGTCGGCATCGTCACTGCGCTGATCCGTGTCGAAGGACAACCCTACGGGCTGATCGCCAACAACTGCCACCATCTCGGCGGGGCCATCGACGCGCCCGCGGCCGAGAAGCTCAGCGCCTTCCTCCGGTTGTGCGACGCGCACGGGCTACCGATCGTCTCCCTGTGTGACACACCGGGTTTCATGGTCGGGCCGGACGCCGAGAAAGAAGCCACCGTCACCAAATTCAGTCGCCTGTTCATCGACGCGGCGGGCCTGTCGGTGCCGTGGGGCACGATCATCCTCCGCAAGGGGTACGGCCTGGGCGCACAAGCCATGGCCGCGGGCTCTTTCCGTGCGCCGCGTTTCGTCATCGCCTGGCCCACCGGCGAAATCGGCGGCATGGGCCTGGAAGGTGCGGTCCGCCTGGGGTTCGCGAAAGAACTCGCGGCCATCGAGGACCCGGCCGCCCGGCAGCAGGCGTTCGACAACCTCGTAGGTCTCGCCTACGCCAGCGGCCGCGCCCTCACCGCCGCCACTGCTCTGGAACTGGACGACGTCATCGACCCGGCCGACACCCGCCGCTGGATCCGCACCCTGGGTTGACCACCCCTTTCGCGCACCCTGTGCACCCACCGGAAGCGGCCGATCCTGGGCAGGATTGCGCGTCAGCGGTCCATGCCCCGCGAAGCCGTTCGAAGGGCGACGCACCCTTTTCTGCGACTTCGCACCCGCTGCGGCGTGCCAGAGGGGGTGTGGCAAGGCAGAAAGGGTGCGCCTGCCGGGCAGAACACCGCTGCCGCGCGCCGGTTGCGGCTCCGGCCTCCGCGTGCGTCTGGTCGCTCACCGGGAGCGGTCGCTTTTGCACCGCGGAGGCGAATCCTTTGTGCGCGAACGGCTTTGCGACCGTCGGGTCGGTCCTTGCCTATCGGGGCGTCCGTCGTCCCTCGTCGTCGGCGAATCCGATTGTGGCGCACCGAAGCCGACGGCATTCCCCGGGCCGTTTCCTAAACTCTGTCCCGAAGTCCCATTCGCGCCTGCCTGGTTCGGTGTACCTGCCGCGGGAGTTACCGGGATAGTGCTGAGCACGTCGGGTGGGGTTCCCGGCTTTAGGTGCGGGTCAGGTGCGCGGGGTGGGGTTCCGGCGTGGTCGTCTGGCTGTGGTGGCGTCTCGAGCGGCTTGGGAAAGACAGGGGCGGTTGGGTAGCGGGCCGGGTGGTGTGGACCAAGCGACAGATAGGTTGGGGGTCACAGAGTTTTCGTACTGTTCACAGGGTCTGTAGCTGCTGTGAACAGTATGGAAGGTCTGTGACCCCGGCGACTCGCCCAGCAAAGCACGCCGAGCCATAACCCCACCCACCCGAAACCGCTGTTACCTCGTCGAGGAACTCTCGAAAACAGCACCACAGCCAGACGACCACGCCGGAACCCCACCCCTGCGCACCTGGCCTGCGCCTAAAGCCGGGAACCCCACCTGACGTGCTCAGCACTATCCCTGTAACTCCCGCGGCAGGCACACCGAACTGGGCAAGTCACACTTCGGCAGCCAGCCAACAAGCCCGAACGCAAGCAAACCAAGCGACAGTTAGCCCCGTGTCGACACGCGAAAGCCGCACACCTGCACCACTTCTCGGGATCAACACCCCTTCTGGCCGCCCAGAAAAGGTGTAGATCCCGAGAAGTGGTGCAGCTGCTAATGGCCCGCCTCACCACTTCGAGACAGAACCTAGTCGCCGTCTCGGCCGGAAGCTCAGTTCAGTGTGGTTTCCAGTGCGTCTACCAGATTGCGGGCGCGCAGGTCTATGGCCTGTTCGATGATGTAGTTCGGGGTGTAGGCGAAGGCGATTCGGCGGGCGGGGTCGGCGTAGGCGAGGGAGCCGCCGCGGCCGGGGTGGCCGAAGGATCCCGGTCCGCCGAGCGGGATTTCGTCGCGCGGCAGCATGTAGCCGGTGGCGTACCGGTTCGGCAGCATGATGACCGCGTCTGTGCCGCTGACTTGTTCACGAACGGCGGCGGCGAGGGTGTCCGCGCGCAACAGGCGCCGGCCGTTCACCTCGCCGACGAGCGCGGCGTAGAGCCGGGCCAGTCCGCGGGCGGTGCCGATACCGTTGCTCGCGGGCAGTTCCGCGGCGTGCACAGCGGCCGAGTTGAAGTCGATATCTCCCGGGTCGGTGACTTGAAAGGCGCGGTTGCTCAACGATTCCGGGTCGCGCAGCGCCGCCACCATCGCGCGCAGTGGCTCCGGGATCAGCTCGTCGGGCGCCGCGGTGAGGTCCGGCTTCGGCGCGAAGACCAACCGGCTCACCCGATGCTGTTCGGCGGGCGGCAGGCCGATGAAGAACTCGACGCCGAACGGTCCGGCGATCTCGTCGGCGAGGAACCGTCCGACGCTGCGTCCGGTGACGCGGCGGATGACCTCGCCGACCAGCCAGCCGAAGGTGCGCCCGTGATACCCGTGCGTGGTCCCCGGCGGCCAGTTCGGCGCCTGCGCCGCCAGCGCGTCGACCATCGGCGTCCACGCCAGCGCGTCGGCGAGCGGGACCGGCTTGTCCAGCGCGGCCAGGCCGGCCTGGTGGGTCAGCAGCCAGCGCACCGGGATCTCGGCTTTGCCCGCCGCCGCGAACTCCGGCCAGTACCGCGCGACGGGCGCGTCGAGGTCGAGCAGGCCGCGCTCGGCGAGCAGGTGCGCGAGGGTTGTTGTCACGCCTTTGGTCGCCGAGTAGACCAGCTGCAACGTGTCGCGCTGCCACGGCCTGGCGGTGTCGGGATCGGCGATGCCGCCCCAGAGATCCACCACGGGTTCGCCGTCCCGGTACACGCACACGGCGGCACCGATCTCGCCCTGTTCGGCGAAGTTCGCGGCGAACGCGTCGCGCACCGCCTCGTATCCGGGTGCCACCGTGCCGTCGATCGTCATGTCCCCAGCATGTCATCAGCCTCGCGGGCAACGCATCCGCCGAGCACGAGGGCGCGTATGCCCCGCGCTCCGAAACGCTCGCAGCACCTGCATCCGCCGAGCACGACCGCGCGTATGCCCCGCGCTCCGAAACGCTCGCAGCACACGGTGCAGTATCTGCCTGCCGCCCAACGCGCAACCAGCATTCCGCAGCAGCGTTACCGCCGCCGTCCCATCGTCCGCCGGACGGACGGCGGTTGATCGAACCACCCGCGTCGCGCCGCTTGTCGGTAGGGCAGGGAATACTCGTGTGCCGACCCAGGCAGCGTGAAGATCGGGAGGAAATGCATGGCTCGGGAGCTCGGGGACCTGTCGTACGCGCGGTATCTGACGGCGCCGGCGGGAGCGCTCGAATCGGAGGGCGATTACCACTGCGTGCACGTCGACGCCCTCGACCTCGACGACGCCGACGTGCAGAACGCGCGGTTCGGGGAGTCGGTGTTCACCTCGGTGGCGTGGCATCGGGGCAGCCTGCGCCACACCAGGTTCGCCGACGTGTGGATGCGCAATGTGCGCTGGGTGGGCACCGAGCTGGCCGACACCAACTGGCTGGACGGCGAAGTCGTCGCGGGCGCGCTGTCGGGCGTCGATTTCGCGGGCGCGCGCCTGCGCCGGGTCCGGTTCGAGGGCTGCAAGTTCGATTCGGTCAACTTCCGCACCGCCCAGCTGCGGGAGGTGTCGTTCGTCGAATGTGTGCTGCGGGACTGCGATTTCGGCGACGCCGCGCTGCACACCGTGACCTTCCCGGGTTCGACTTTGGAAAGCCTGGTGCTGCACCGCGCCACCTTGACCAAGGTCGACCTGCGCGGGGCTCGTTCGCTCGATATCACCGAGGGCCTCGACGCACTGCGTGGCGCGACCATCGACAACGGCCAGCTGATGGAGTTGGCCCCCGCCTTCGCCCGGCACCTGGGCGTCGTCGTGCGCGATTCCTGAGCGGTGATATCGCAGCTGCGGTTCGCCGGACAACCGCACCAGGCCGACGAGGCGGCGCCGTACGACGCGGCCACCTGTGACGACTACGAGCCGCGCCCGGCCGAATTCCCGCTCGATACCTGCGATTTCTGGCCGACCGCCGGTACCGCGAAGGCATTTCGGCCGCAGCGCGCCGAGGGTGCGGCTCCGGTGCTGTTCATCGGGACCAGGCACGATCCGACCACGCCGGTGGGCAACGCCGAGCGGATGGCGGGCTATCTCGACAGCCCGCTGCTGATCCGGGAGGGTGACGGGCACACGTTCGTCTTCGGCGACGTCAACCGGTGCATCGACGAACGTGTGGTGTCCTACTTCGAGGACCCGGCCTCGGCGCACGGCGGGGTATGCGCCGCCGAGCCCGAGCACTGACACCAATTGTGTTCCTTCCCAACAGGGCTCGGCCGCGATACTGGACGAGGAGAGAACTTCGGCAATTCGCCCATCGGCGAGCGCGCGCATTGATACATTTCGCCAAGCCAGCTGGTATGGCGAATTCGATGAGGAATGCGAGCGAATGTTCGATCGGGATCTGCGCCGGACGACCACCGCCGGCCTGCGCGTTTTGCTCGCGCTGGCCGAGGAACGCGGAATGGCCGCGGCCGAGGGCCTGGCAGGCACCACGCTCACGCGTGGCGATGTCGAGTGCACGGTGCACCAGGAATTGGTGGTGATCCGTAACCTGCTGGCCCGCTTCGGTACCGAAGCCGCGCTCGGCGCGGAAGCGGGCAGCCGGACCGGTCTGCCGCTGGTCGGTCCCTGGGGTCTGGCGCTGCTCAGCAGCCGTACGCTGCGCGACGGATTCGATGTGGCGGCCCGCTATCTCGACCGCGTTTTCGTCTCCGGCCGGCTCACCGTCGAGCAGACCGGCGGCGAGACCCGGTTACGCTTCGACGATTCGGAGAACCCGGCGCATATCCGTGCTTTTCTCGCCGAGCGAATGCTCACCGGGGCGGCCACCGTGTGCGCCCAGCTGTTCGACGGAGAAATTTCACCGATCCGGATCGAATTCCGGCACACGGCACCGTCGGACAGCCGTCGATTCCGTGAGATCTGCGGCGTGGAACCGCTTTTCGGCGCCCGGGCCGACATTGTGATTTTCCACAGTCGAGGCCTGGACGCGCCGATGCCACGCAACCATGAACGGGCCCGCGGCGACTGCGCCCAGCTCTGCCGGGACCTGCTGCATCGCAGGCAGCCCCGCTCGGGTGTCGCGGGCAGCGTCCGTGACCTGCTCGTCCGCAATCCGGGTGAGCTGCCTGATCAGATCGCGGTCGCCAACGAATTGTTCATGAGCCCGCGCACGCTCTCGCGCCGCCTCAACGAGGAGGCGACCTCGTTTCGCGCGCTGCTCGACGAGGTGCGCCAGCTGCTGTCCGAACAGTTGCTCGCGTACACCGACATGAGTACCGAGCAGGTGGCGGCGCGCCTGGGCTACGCCGAAGCCGCGTCGTTCATTCGCGCGTTCCGGCGCTGGAAGGGCTGTCCGCCCCAGGAGTTCCGCCTGCACGAGGGGCGGTCGCTGCCGCGCGAGGTCCCGGTACCGGCGGGCGTGCGCTGACCTGTCCCCGGGCGTCGAGCGCGCCCACCGTGCCCGGCGTCGATCGTGTCGGACGGTCGGGGCCGCACCGGGGTTGGGCCGCGCCGGGCACACTCGGCTGCTTCGCCGGTGCGGCGGTGTGCCTGGCCGCGCTGGCCCGCTACGCCCCGCAGCACGAGGAGGCGCTGATCGATCTGCGCGTCTTCCGGTCACCGGCGCGGTGGTGATCGCGATCCTGGCGTTCGGCGCGATGGGCGGCTTCCTGTGGTGGCGGGGCTGCCCGTCGCACAGGCCGGGGTCGCGGCCAGCGTGGCCACCACCTCACGACAGATAGGTCAGTCACTCGGTGTCGCGGTGATCGGCTCGCTCATCGCGAGTCATCCTGCCGCTCTGGCCTCAGCGAAGGCGTTCCAGACCCCCGCCCGGCTCGGCTGGCTCACCATCACCGGGATGCGCGTCGCGGCGCTGGTCGTGGCGCGAATCAGCAAAGCGCCCAAGGTGATTCGACCGCCCAGCTGAGCGCAGCGGCGCGCGTCGTCGCGGCCGAGCAGTGTGATCGCCGCCGGACAAGCCCCGACTTGCCTGGTCAGCGGCGTTTGTCCAGTACCTGGGCAATCGGTCGGCGCACCGAATCCTCCTCCCGTACTATCGCGATCGAAGACACCGGCCGGGGAGATGAAGGAGGACGGTGTGGGACCTCGCATCCGCAACGGGACCCTGTGGTTGCGACGCTTCGCCGGCACGACGCCGGGGGTGATCGTGGGCGTCGTCGTCGTATCCGTCGTGCTGTGCCTGCTCGCCGGGTTCACCGCGATGAACCAGATGAGCGGCAAGAACGCCCGCCAGCAGAGCGCGCTGGAGCGCACCGAGCCGCTCGCCTTCGCCGCCCAGCGGCTGTATGTGGCGCTCTCGGCCGCCGACGCGACGGCGGCGACCGCGTTCCTGTCCGGCGGGATCGAGGCGCCCGCGGTGCGTCAGCAGTACCAGCAGTCGCTCGCCGACGCCGCGGCCGCACTGGCGGACGCGACGGTCGGGGCATCCGACGAGCAAACGCGGCAGATCGTCGCCAGGATCGTGGCCGACCTGCCCGCCTACACCGGGCTCGTCGAGGCCGCCAGGTCGAACAATCGGCAGGGCTTCCCGGTCGGCTCGTCCTACCTCAGCGAGGCCTCGGGTCTGATGCAGGACTCGCTGCTGCCCAACGCCGAACGGCTCACCACCGCGCGGTTCGCGGCGGTGCGCACGGACGAGCGGGCGATCGGCGCGCGGCCGATGCTCAGCATCGTGCTGGTCCTGCTGGTGTTGCTCGCGTTAGCGATTGCCTCCTGGATCCTGTTGCAGCGCACCAACCGCCGGGCCAACCTCGGCGTCGTGCTGGCGGCGGGCGCGACCGCGCTGGCGCTGCTGTGGCTGATCGTCGCACCCGGTGTCGCGTCGAAAGCCTTGGACACCAGTGCATCCGGCGCGAGCAGCCGCTTCGAAACCCTGGCCAACGCGCGGATCGCGGCCCAGCAGGCGCGCACCGAAGAGACCCTGCAGCTGATCACGCGCGGTGATATCGCGGCCGGTGAGGATCGCTACACCCAGCATTCGATCGAATTGCGCGAGCGCCTCGCGACCGTCGTCGCCCCCGATTCCATTGCGGCCCAAGAACTCGCGAACTGGCTGTCGGGTCACCGCGCCCAGGTCGCCGCCTATCAGGCCGCCGACTATCGAGCGGCGGTGAGCCAGGCGATCGGCACCGGATCGCAGTCCTCCGCCACCCGGTTCGCCGCGTTGGACCGTGCGATGAACGACAACCTCGCGCAGGAGCGCCGCGCTTTGCGTGACGACTTGTCCACCGCGGGTGCGGCGTTGACGCTGAGCCCGTTCGGCACGCTGGCCCTGCTGGTGTTCGCGGCCGCCGCGATGGTGGTCGGCCTGTGGCCGCGGCTGAAGGAGTTCCTGTGAAAACACGCCTGATCCTGGCCGCGTTACTGGTCGGCGCCACGGCCCTGGTGTCCGGCTGCGGCTCCGGCGACCTGCCCGCGCCGAGCACATTGGACGCGGTGAATCCCAAGCCTGCGGGCGCCGAGGAGATCTCGGTGCCGCCACAGGCCGAGGGCGACAGCAGTTGTGACTCGGAGGCGACGTTGCGGCCGAACGCGGTGCAGCCGAGACCCGGTGCGATGCCGCCGGGTTCGCCGATGGCGGCGATCGTCGCGAACGGCAGGCTGCGAGTCGGGGTCGACCAGAACACCTACCTGTTCGGTTTCCGGGATCCGGGCACCGGCCAGCTGCAGGGTTTCGACATCGATATCGCACGCGAGATCGCCAAGGACATCCTGGGCGATCCCAACAAGATCGAGCTGCGCTCGGTGACCGCCGCGGAACGCATCTCCGCGCTGCACGACAAGAAGGTCGACCTGATCGTGCGTACCTTCTCCGCGACGTGTGAGCGGCGCCGGGAAGTGGACTTCTCGGCCGTCTATTACCGCTCGGCCCAACGCATTCTGGCACCGCGCGAGTCCGGCATCAGCACGGGTGCCGACTTGGCGGGCAAACGCGTCTGCGTCGCGCGCGGTACCACCGCGGCGGCCCCGCTGTTCGCGATGGCCAAGCGCCCCATCGTCATCGGCGTCACCAACTGGACCGACTGCCTGGTCGCGCTGCAGCAGGGACATGTGGACGCGGTCAGTGGCGACGATCCGATCCTGTTCGGGCTGGTCGCGCAGGACCGTAATCTCCAGGTGGTCGGCGAACCGATCGGCACGGGGGCGTACGCGGTCGGCGCGCCCAAGGGCAGCGACGAACTGGTCCGGTTCGTCAACGGCGTGCTGGAGCGGATGCGCACCGACGGCACCTGGCAGCGGATCTACACCGACAAGCTGTCCGTGCTCGGTCCCTCGCCGGGGCAGCCGGTCGCCCGGTACGTGGGATGAGCCGGACCATGCAGCTGCTCGGCCTGGTCGAGATCGACCTCGAATTGACCCGTCGGACAACCGAACTCGACGCGATCACGAACACGATGCTGGAACTCGACAAGCATCCCGGGCTCACCCTGGTGCGCCGGTATCCGCCGTCCGGTGTCACCGCGGCCCGCTGGCTGCCGGTGCGCGACGCGCTGGCGCTGATGTGGGAGGACCTCGGGCGGATGCGCGCGATCCTGGATTCCGCGCGCACCGTGCGCGGCACCCGCGCCAAACTCGACGACGCACAGCGCGCCGAACTGACCGAGCTGCTGCGTGGACGGTCATACGAGGTGTCGCGGACCCCGATCCCGCTGGCCGAGCGCTCGCTGACCGGTCCGAGTGAACACGTGCTGTTCGTCGGCCTCGCCGACACGGTGGACCGGATGCGGGCGAGTTTCCCGCCGATCGCCGAATTCCTCGACGCGGTCGACCAGGTGAACACCCGGGTGATGTCGGGCCTGGCCCCGCTGCAGGAGACCTTGGACAAGGCGGGGGCGGCGACACCGGAGTTGCGCGCGATCGGCGACGGCATCGCCGAACTGCTGAGCTGCTCGGCCACCGATCCGCTCGCGCTGACGAACGCCGAGATCGATGCTCGCCTGGCCGAACTCGGCGATGCGCTGCGGCGGCAGGCGGCGATCCTCGCCGAATTCGCGGCGCTGGCGGCGAATCGGCCCGCCGCGGTGGCCGCCCTGCGCACCAGGTTGGCCGAACTCGTGGCGACCGTGGCACGCGCCGCGCGGGCCAAAGCGGAGGTCGAGCGCACCATACGATCGGGTCCGCTGCCGCAGCTCGTCGACGAATCCGCCCGGCTGCGTGGCGAACTCGACGCAGTCGCGGCCGAATCCGGTGCGGCGGCGCTGCCCGCGCTGCGTGGTCGAATCGACCGTGCGCTCGCGGCGGCCGCCGCGGCGGAGAACCTGGCCCAGGGCCTGCTCGACCGCCGGGCCGAATTACGCGGCAGGCTGGCGGCGTATCACGCCAAAGCGGCGCGGCTGGGCGTCAGCGAAGACCGGGATCTGCTCGCCGCGCACGAGACCGCGGCTGCGCTGCTGTCCGGCAAACCCTGCGATCTGGCGGCCGTCACCCGCGCGGTCGCCGACTACCAGCAACTCGTCGCGGCGAAATCGGGGAGGCGATCATGAGTACCCAGAGCTGCACCGAACCCGGTTGCACCGGCACGATCGAGGACGGCTACTGCACGGTCTGCGGCACCGCCCCGGCCGAGGCGACGACGATCCGCTCGACCGCGCAGCCGAACGAGGCCGCTGCGGCCGAGGCGACCACGGCGGCCGCCACCCCCGAGCACTGCACCGAACCCGGTTGTGCCGGAACGGTGATCGACGGGTACTGCGAGGTGTGCGGCACCGCGCCGGCCCCGCCGACGGCCGCGATCGCATCCACCCCGAGCACCCGCGGCAGTTCGCGCTCGATGCGCACCGGCCGGTCCTCGTCCCGCTCGAGCCGCCGCGGCAGGCTGGGCGCGGGCATGGTCGACGTGCCGCGGGTACCGCGCATCGATCCGGCCGGCGCCATCCTGGCCGACCCGGAAGTGGCGGAGAACAAACGATTCTGCGGCAAATGCGAGAAGCCGGTGGGGCGCGGCCGCGACGGCACACCCGGCCGGACCGAGGGCTTCTGCCCGAACTGCGGTACCCGATTCTCGTTCACCCCCAAGCTGTTCAAGGGCGATCTGGTCGCCGGCCAGTACGAGGTGGCGGGGTGCCTGGCGCACGGCGGACTCGGCTGGATCTATCTCGCGACCGACCGCAACGTCAGCGACCGCTGGGTGGTGCTGAAGGGTTTGCTCAACTCCGGCGACAGCGATGCCATGCTGGCCGCGGTGGCGGAGAAGCGTTTCCTCGCCGAGGTCGAGCACCCGAGCATCGTCAAGATCCACAACTTCGTCGAGCACGCGGGCTCGGACGGGGTGCCGGTCGGCTACATCGTGATGGAGTACGTCGGCGGCACATCGCTGAAACAGATCCTGCGCGCTCGCCGTGAGACCGACAGCGGCTATCTGCCGCCCGCACAGGCGATCGCCTACATCCTGGAGATGCTGCCCGCGCTCGGGTACCTGCATTCCCTGGGCCTGGCCTACTGTGATTTCAAGCCGGACAACGTGATGCAGACCGACGAGCAGCTCAAGCTCATCGATCTCGGCGCGGTGATCGCGATGGACGACGAGGACAGCCCGATCTACGGCACCGCGGGATACCGGGCGCCCGAGATCGCGAACACCGGCCCGACGGTCGCCACCGATGTGTACACCGTCGGCCGCACCCTCGCCGTGCTGCTGATGCACGTGCCCCAGCACAACGGTCATTTCGGCGCGCTGCCCGGCCCGGAGGCCGAACCGCTGCTCGCCACCTACGATTCGCTGCACCGGTTCCTGCTGCGGGCCACCGACGAGTCGCCGGACGCGCGGTTCGCCTCGATGGAGGAGATGGCCGACCAGCTGACCGGCGTGCTGCGCGAGGTGCTGTCCCTTGATGACGGGGTGCCCCGGCCGGGCATGTCGACCTATTTCGGGCCACCGCGTGGTGTGTTCGGCGTCGATGTGGCGGTGGACGCGGCGAAAATCATTGCCGCCCTACCGGTTCCGCTGGTCGACCCGACCGACAGCGCGGCCGCTCTGCTCGCGACGACCGGCGGCACCACACCGGCCGAGCTGGAGCGCTCGTTCGAGGCGGGGCTGCGCTCGGTGGTCACCGGACGCGGTGAGTCGGCCGAGATCCCGCTGCGGCTGATCCGGGCCGCGCTGGAGGTGGGCGACAGCGCCGAGGCCGATCGGCGGCTGACGGCGGCGGCCGGGACGCTGTGGGGGGACTGGCGACTGACCTGGTATCGCGGCCAATCCCGTTTGCTCGCAGGCGATCTGGCGGAGGCGGCGATCGAGTTCGAGGCGGTGTACGCCGGGCTGCCCGGTGAGGCGGCGCCGAAACTGGCGCTGGCCGCCGTCGCGGAGCTGTCCGGTGCCGCCGCGACCACCGATTTCGCCGCCGCACAGCACCAGCGCAGGGCCGCACTGTATTACGAGACGGTCTGGCGCACCGATCGCGGCTACCTCAGCGCGGTGTTCGGCCTGGCTCGGCTGCGCACCGCGGCCGGTGACCGCGACGGTGCGGTGGCGGCGCTGGATCAGGTCGACGCGGGCTCGGTGCTGTTCACCGAGGCCGGGATCGCCGCGGTGCGCACAGTGCTGCACGATCGAGCGCCGGCCGAGCTCACCGAGCCGATCCTGCGCGATGCCGGGGAGCGGATCACCCGCCTGCGACTGGACTCGAGGCGCCGTTCCGCCGAGATCCGGCTGCGGGTGCAGGCCGCGGCGCTCGACTGGCTCCAGGCCGGCGGCGTGCCGTCCGAGCACGGGCGGCTGCTGGGCGTGCCGCTCGATCAAGACGGTGTCCGGGCCGGATTGGAGCGTTGCTATCGGGACCTTGCCCATGAAACCGACGACATGTGGGAGCGATTCGCATTGGTAGAGCAGGCGAACACCATCCGCCCGAGGACCACGCTATGACCGACCCGGATCCGGAGGCCACGCTGCCGACCCCGGTGGTGCCCGCCGTAGCGCCGACCGCACCCGAATCGCGTTGTCCGGGTTGCGCGTCCGCGGTGCACGCGGGGGATCGCTTCTGCGAGAGCTGCGGTCACGAGCTGGGCGGCAGGCAGGTCGTGCTGCCGAACAACGAGCCGGGCCCGCCCGGGGACTGCGAGAACTGCGGGGGCGCCCGCTACGACCCCGACGGATATTGCACCGGCTGTGGGCAATTGCGCGGTGCGCCGGATCGGTTCGCCGCCGACCTCGGCGCCGTCGCGGTGGTCACCGACCGCGGAATCGCGCACGCGCGCAACGAGGACGCGGTGGCCGCCGCGGTGCTCGACGACTCCGCCGCGGTGGTGATCGCGGTCGCGGACGGGGTATCGACCTCCGAGGATCCGCAGGTGGCGTCGGGGACCGCGGCCAAGACCGGTGTCGACGCCTGCCGCGCGGCACTGCTGGCGGGACGACCCGCTCGCGAGGCGGTGATGGCGGGCCTCGAGGCGGCGGCCACCGCAGTGCGCGGGATCGCGATCACCGACGGGCACGCGCCCTCGTGCACCTACGTGTCGGCGGTCGTGCAAGCCGATGCGGATGGTGTGCTGCTGACGGTCGCCAATGTCGGTGACAGCCGGGCCTATTGGCTGCACGCGGATACACCCGAGGACCCCGCGAATCCACCCTCGCAGCGGCTGACCGTGGACGACTCGTGGGCACAGGCCCTGGTCGACGCGGGTGCGATGGACGAGCAGGCCGCCATGAACGATCCGCGCGCACACACCCTGATCCGCTGGCTCGGTGCGGACGGACCGGTGAAACCGTGGTCGGACAACTGCGTTCGCACGCTGCGCACCACCGGACCCGGTGTGCTGCTGCTGTGCAGTGACGGCCTGTGGAACTACCTGTCGGACGCGGCCGCGCTGGCCGAGCTCGCCACCGCGCACGCACCGGCGGTCGCCGCCCGTGAACTGGTCGAGTTCGCGCTGCGCTGCGGCGGCAGCGACAACATCACCGTCGCCCTCGTTCCCATTCCGTGGTCCGGTGAGTCAGGAGCAGAAGTACAGTGAGTTCTCTTGCAGGAAACGGTGTTTCGGTCGCCGTGGACCAGAACGAATATCTGGCCGACGGGGTCGGCACGGTCGATGCCGTGGTCACCGTGGAAACCGCGGCCGGCCTGGTGGTCGCCGCGCCGCCGCAGGAGCGGCTCGAGGTGATCATCGTCGACTGCTCGGGGTCGATGGCCACCGGGCACAAATTCCCGGGCGCCCGCCAGGCCACCCTGGCCGCGCTGGACGCGATGGCCGACGGGACCAGATTCGCCATCATCGACGGTACGCACATCGCCCGGCTGGCCTTTCCCACCGACGTGCCGTCGCTGGCCGCCAACCGCGAATCCCGGGCCGCCGCGCGCCGCAAGCTGGACAAGCTGAAGGCGGGCGGCGGCACCGCGATGGGCACCTGGCTCGGCCTCACCAGACAGCTGGCCAAGAAGCATCCCGGCGCGATGGTGCACGCCATCCTGCTCACCGACGGCAAGAACGAGCACGAGGAACCCGCCGCGCTCGCCGCGGAGATCGCGCAGTCCGAGGGCGTGTTCACCTGTGATTGCCGTGGCGTCGGAACCGATTGGCGGGTGGACGAATTGCGGGCCATCGCCTCGGCGCTGCACGGCACCGTCGACATCGTTGCCGACCCGGCCGAGCTGGCCGCGGATTTCACCGCCATGATGCGGGGCTCGATGGCCAAGGCGATTCCGGAACTGACCCTGCGGGTGTGGACTCCGGCCGGGGCCAAGGTGCGTTTCGTCAAGCAGGTGGCGCCGGCCATCGAGGACCTCACCGCCCGCCGGGTCGACACCGCCGCCCAGGTGGGGGAGTACCCGCTCGGTGCGTGGGGCGCCGAGGACCGCGACTACCACGTGCAGGTGCAGGTGGAACCTGGTGCGCCGGGCCGGGAGAAGCTCGCCGCCCGGGTCAGCGTGGTCAGCGGTGGGGAGGTGCTCGGACAGGGGCTGGTGAAGGCGGTCTGGACCACCGACACCGAACTGTCCGCCCGAATCAGCAGGCGCGTAGCGCATTACACCGGGCAGGCCGAACTGGCTCAGGCGGTGCAGGAAGGGCTGGCGGCGCGCAAGAGCGGCGACACCGAGACCGCGACGGCCAAACTGCGGCGGGCAGTCGAGCTCGCCGCGGAATCGGGGAACGAGGGCACGGCGAAGTTGTTGCGCGGCGTGGTCGAGGTCGACGAGCAGAACGGGACGGTCCGGTTGCGCGCCGGTGTCGCGGCCGCGGAAGAGATGGCGCTGGACGCGCGATCGACCAAGACGGCCAGGGTGCGGAAGGAGGGGTAGATGACCGTCACCTGCCCGGACGGGCACGAATCGAGCGCGACGGACTACTGCGACAGCTGTGGTGCGCCGATCGGTTCGGCTGCCGCCGTGGTCGAACCGAGCGCGCTGTGCCCCGCGTGCGGCGCGCCAGCCGGCGGCCGCTTCTGCGAGCAGTGCGGACACGATTCGGCCTTGCCCGCGCCGCCCGCCGCAGCGCAGGAGACCACACAGACGGTGGTCCCGGACCCGGTTGTCTGGGTCGCCACCGTCACCGCCGATCGGGAGTTCTACGATCGGGTGATCGCCCGCAAGGGGCCCGACGCCGACCAGGTCGGGTTCCCGGCGTTCTACCCTGAACGTCGAATCGTGCTGCACGGCAACGACATCCTGATCGGCAAGCGCAGCGCTTCGCAGGGGCTCAGCCCCGATATCGACCTCGGCATCGCCCCCGCCGACGTCGGTGTCTCGCGCGCGCACGCCACCCTGCACCTCGATGCCGACGGGCTCACCGTCACCGATCTCGGTTCCACCAACGGCACCAGCGTCAACGGCAGTGACGACCGCATCCCCGCGCGGGTGCCGGTGCGGTTGCGCAGCGGGGATCGGATCCACCTCGGGGGTTGGACCACCATCGTGCTGAGCGCCGAACCTGCCTGAACGTCCTGCCGGATCGTCCCGTCTGGGACAGTAGTGCCGATTTCGGGGACGGCGGTGTTCGTTTACGCCTATCGTCGTGCACTATGACGGCCCAGCCACTCAGCACCGCGGCGACGACGGTACCGCCGAACCACCGATTCGAGATCGGTCCGGTGCGCTATCCGAAACTGTTCGGCGCCAACACGGTTCCCATCCCGATGTCCGATGGTGCCGTCCTCACCGCCGATATCCTGCGACCCGGCGACGGTGGCGGACCCGCCCGTGAGCCGTTGCCCGCGATCATCAACTTCACCGCGTACAACAAGATGCTCAATCGCCGAGGTATGCGCTGGCACAACACCTTACGGAAGCTCAGTGCCCGGCTCGGCGGCTCGGACCGGCAGCGGTTCACGGCGCGAGACGTGCTGTACACGCCCGCAGGCGGCATTCTCGAGCCGTTCGTGATCAACCGCACCGCGGTGTTGCGCGGCTACGTCGGGCTGATGATCGACGTGCGGGGGACCGGTACGTCGACCGGCAGTTGGGACTTCTTCCAGCCCCGGGAACAGCAGGACTACCTGGAGGCCGTCGCGTGGGTCCGCGAACAGCCCTGGTGCAACGGCGAATTCGTGGTCACCGGCATCTCCTACGGGGCGATCTCGGCGTTGATCACCGCGGGTTTGCGGCCGGAGGGGCTGCGCGCGGTGTTCGCGATCGAGGCCGGCGAAGACCAGGTGCGTGAGCTGGGACTGACCGGCGGGGTGCCGACTCCCGGCATGCTGCTGTGGATCCTGGCCGTGAACGGCTTCAAATGGTTACCGTCGGTGTCGGGACTGCGGAAGGCGGGGATCACCAAGCAGTTCCTGCGCGACCGGTTCGCTGACCCGGCCAGCTGGGTGCGCCACGCCGTCGAGATCGGGCTCACCGAGAACCACCCCGACAGTTTCCTCAACCCGATGTGGGCGACCAAACTGGCGCGCTTCGAAGACATCACGGTGCCGACCTGGATCCACGGCGGCTGGCACGACGTCTACAACCGATCCAACTTCCGGATGTTCGACCGAATTCCGTTGTCCGGTGGAGCGAAACAGGTGCTGGTCGATGATTCGTATCATCTGACCGCCGGTTCGGGCTTCGGCGCTCCGGACAGTCCGCAGCCGATCGACGAGTTGCAGTGCGCGTGGTTCGACCGCTGGGTCAAGGACATCGACAACGGCATCGACCGGTACGGGCCGGTGACCGTGCGTCGGCAGGGCGACGGTAAATGGTTGCAGCACAAGCAGTTCCCCGACCCCGCGGCGACCGTGCGCAAGCTCTACCTCGACCCCGCGACCAGCGGCACCGCACCGCACGCGGGAACCGACGCCGCGCTCACCGCCGAGCCGGCCGAGATCGAATCGCGGCTCCCGCTGCCCAACGGCCCGACGCGCATGGCTTCCAACAACACCGGCGTGATGAGCATGGGCGTCACCCTGCTGCTCGGCAGGCGGTTCGGCACCGACGACCGGCACGCCGAAGCGGGTGCGGTCACCTTCACGAGCGCGCCGTTTCCCACCGACACCGTGCTCTCCGGCACCATGAACCTGCATCTCAACGCCGAAATCGAAGGCGCCGACGCCTTCTGGTCCGTCACCGTCTGCGACGTCGAACCCGACGGCGCCTCGGTGCCCCTCACCCGCGGCGCCCTGCTCTCCACCCACCGCGCGATCGACACCGCCGCAAGCGATTACGTCGACGGCGAACTCCTCTTCCCGCTGCACACCCTCACCGCCGACGCGGTCCTCCCCATCGAACCCGGCACGCCGTTCACCATCGACATCGAAATCAACCCCACCGAAGCTCTACTCCCCGCCGGCCACCGACTACGCGTAGCCGTGAGCCGCACCAGCTTCCCCCGCCACTTCCTCGCCCCCTGGCGTCAACGCCACATCACCGGCCAAACCATCGTCCTCGACCCCGAGAGCCCTAGCTACTTAACGTTTCTCGCCCGTGCTGCGGAGTAGGGAGTGCGGGTGGTTGTTGCGTTCGACTGCCGATGCGTCGCGTTCGGCTCGATGCCCATGCGTTTGGTCCTGTTGGCTTGTTCCCGTCGTATGACGAGCCCAGTTTCGTGCGCCTGCCGCGGGAGTTACACGGATGGTGCTGAGCGCGTCAGGTGGGGTTCCCGACTGTAGGCGCGCGTCAGGTGTGCGGCGTCCTGTCCCAGCGTGGTCATCTGGCTGTGGTGCCGTTTTCGAGAGTTCCTTGACGGGTATCAGCGGTTTCGGGTGGGTGTCGTTGCCCCTCGGCGTGTTTCACGGCGCGAGTCGGGGGTCACAGACGTTCCCTACGGTTCACAGCAGCTACAGCTGCTGTGAACCGTATGAACTCTCTGTGACCCCCGACCTATCTGTCGCTTGGTCCACTCGCTCGGCTCCCGTAGCGATCAACCGCACCCCTTCTGCGTATCCGCACCACTTCTAGGGATTCGCACCCCCTCTGGCCTGCTAGAACGGGTGCGAATCCCTAGAAGTGGTGCAGCTCTTGCCCCGATCTCCCTATCTGTCGCTTGGTCCTGACCTCCGACTGCTAAGCACCCACCCCACTGCTACTCGCCGGCCAGGCTGACCATCCCCGGCTGTCACCCGCCCGCGTTGCTCTGCGCATACGCGTTGCTCCGCCCGCCCGCCCGCCCGCCCGCGTTGCTTTGCCTCACTCGCACTGCACCACTCACGCGCTGCGTCACTCGCTCCTTGCGTCACTCGCTCCTTGCGTCACTCGCTCCTTGCGTCACTCGCGCGCTGCATGACTCGCGCGCTGCATGACTCGCGCGCTGCGCCACTCACGCGCTGCGCCACTCGTGCCCTGCTCAATTCACGCGCTGCGCCACTCGTGCCCTGCTCAATTCACGCGCTGCGCCACTCGTGCCCTGCTCAATTCACGCGCTGCGCCACTCGTGCCCTGCTCAATTCACGCGCCCTCTCTTCTCCCAAGCTGCTCGAGACTCCACGACAGCCAGATGACCACGCCGGAACTTGGCGCGGCGCACCTGACGTGCGCCTACAGCCGGGTACGGCACCCGACGCGCTCAGCGCTATCCATGTAACTCCCGCGGCAGGTGCACGAAACTGGGCTCGTCACACTGCGGTAGCCAGCCAACAGGACGAAACGCAAGGAATCCCAACAAAACCCAGCCATCACCCGAACCAACGGCCCGCCCTCGCGGCGCAGAGTAAGGCTGGCACCCGCTCTCGGGATGCGCACGTGTTCTGGCGGCTCACAGCTCTGGCAGACCGCTCTGGCGGACCAGCTCGGGTGAGTCGGCTTGGGCCGGTCAGCTCGGGCCGGTCAGCTCGGGGGGTCGGCTCGGGCGGACCAGCTCGGGTGAGTCGGCTTGGGCGGGTCGGCTCGGGCCGGTCAACTCGGCCGGTCAGCTCCGGCCGGTCAGCACTGGCGAACCAGGATGGGCACAGGTGCGAGGTCAGACGATTTCGAGGTCGTAGGTGGCTTCGACCCAGAAGCCGCCGGGTTCGTATTCGCCGCCGAAGGTGAGGATGTAGTTGCCGTAGGCGAGGTCTTCCAGGGTGGCCCACAGGCCCCAGGCGGTTGCTTTGTAGCGGCCGTGTTCGCCGAAGGGGCCGCCCTCGACGGCTTCGACGGGGAATGGTTTGCGGTTGGCGACCTCGCGGACCGGCAGGGGTACGCCGTTGAGTTCGGCGTGACCGCTTGCGGTCGCGACGTATGGGATGCGTCGGTTGCGCAGGGTGGTCCTGTGCATCATGTTGAACAGGGGGAAGAAGATCGGTTTGCCGTGGGGGATCTCGCAGCGCCGGCTTGCTTTACCGCCGAACGTGCCGGCGAGGAACCAGACGTCCGCAGGCTGATTCTCCCCGGCAAACCGCCCGGTCTCATCGCAGACGGGGTTACGTTCGGTGGGTATCGACATCGCCCACTGCCACCACCGTCCGGCCAGCTCGACATCCTGACTCAGCACCACAACCCACCTTGCTCATCCCAGCCCACTGCGCAGGACAGAATGCCACAGTAGAGCCGTCCCGGGCACCCGGCCAGCCCCGAACTCCGGTGGCGCGAGTCGATCGTCGAGCGCTGTGGGTGGGGTGTGCGCGTGGTGGTTTGGCTGCTCTGAAGTTTGGTGGTGGGAGTTGCTCGCCGGGCGAAATGTGCTCGCCGGGCGAAATGGGTTGGACGGGCGGGTGGCGGTCGGCACAGGATGGCTGGTGCGGATTTTTCTGAGGACGCCACGGCTGGTGTTGCGCCGGTTCGACGCAGACGACGTCGATGAACTGGTGCGCTTGGACAGTGATCCGGCGGTGATGCGCTACCTGACCGGGGAGCCGACGCCACGCGCCGAAATCGAGGACGAGGTGTTGCCTCGAATTCTGCGTGACTACGCACGAAGTCCGCTGGGTCGTTTCGCGGTGCTGGAGCGGTCGACGATATCGCGCTCCGCCATGGCCGACAGCGGTGCGATCGACGCCAGTGCGTGGTCGGCCCGCGAGTCGCTGGACTCGGCCAGCCGAGTGGGTGCGGCCGGGTGTTCGTCGGGCACGGTATTGCCGGTATCGGCTGGCAGGGTGGGTGCGGTGGCAAGTTCATGCGGCACTACATCGCCGGTTTCGACTGGCGCAGTGGGCGCGGTCGCGTGTTCGTCGAGCACGGTATCGCCGGACTCGGACGGTCGCGCGGGTGCGGTGGCGAGTTCGTCCGGCATCACATCGCCGAATTGGGTTGGCGGAGTGGGCGCGGTCGCGTGTTCGTCGGGCACGGTATCGCCAAATTCGGACGGTCGTGCGGGTGCGGTGGCGAGTCCTTCGGGCACGGTATCGCCGAATCGGGCTGGCGGAGCAGGTTCGGAGGCAAGTTCGTCGGGGACCGTATCGCCGAATCCGGACGGCCGTGCTGGTGCGGTGGCGGGTTCGTCCGGAACCAGTTCGCCGGATTCGGTTGGCCGAGTGGGCGTGGTGGCGAGTTCGTCCCGCACCACTTCGCCGGACTCGGAGGGCGGAACGCGTGCGGTGGCGACTTCGGTCGACGCGGAACAGGTGGGTGCGTTTGTGGGCTGGGTGGCGTTGCAGCCGCCGGCGGATGGTGGGTGCCGGGAGGTCGAGCTCGGTTATCGGTTCGGGGCGTCGGTGTGGGGGCGGGGGTATGCGACCGAAGTGGCGCGGGCACTGGTGCACAAAGGGTTCACCGAGTTCGGGGTGCGGCGGGTGTGGGCTCAGACGATGGCCGTCAATGTCGGCTCGCGTCGGGTGATGGAGAAGGTGGGTCTCCGCTATGTCCGCACGTTCTATCCCGACTTCGAGGATCCACTGCCCGGCACCGAGCACGGGGAGGTCGAGTACGAGGTGTGCCGCGACGAGTGGCTAGCGGGCGCGGAAAATCGGTTGCCGGGGTTGCGAACATGATCGGTATGACGGCATCGGCCTATCTCCTCACCGGTATCCAGGCGGCGGGCAAATCGACTGTGGCACAGGCGCTCGCCGCGCGGCTGCCGCGCTCGGCGCATGTCCGTGGCGACACCTATCGGCGGTTCGTCGTGGGCGGGCGGGCCGAGATGAGCAGGGAGCCGACGACTGAAGCGATGGACCAGTTGCGGTTGCGGCACCGCCTCGCCGCCCAAACGGCGGACACCTACGTTGCGGCGGGTTTCACCGCGATCGTGCAGGACACGGTGCTCGGTGCGCTGCTGCCCTACACCATCGAGCAGTTCCGGACCCGCCCGCTGTACGTGGTGGTGCTCGCTCCGCGACCGGCGGCGGTCGCTGCCCGGGAGGCCGGGCGCGACAAGGTCGCCTACGGCTCGTTCACCGTCGAGGATCTGGACACCGTGCTGCGGGACGAGACGCCCCGCATCGGATTGTGGCTGGACACTTCGGATCTCACTGTAGAGCAGACGGTGGACGAGATCCTCGCCCGCGCGGAGCCACTGTGCCGATGACTCCGCGCGGACTCCCCGCCGCTCAATGGTGGTGCGCCGCCAGGCTGTTCGGTAACCGACGCCGGTCGAGGACCACGACAACAACGCTAGCCAAGGCACGCTGAACAGATCTCCGCACCATGGGTTCTCAGCAGGATCTTGCTATGCGCTGCGGACCAGCGACTGGCAAGCGCTGCTACAGGGGGCCGAGCGATTCGGTGGCAGGGCCCTCCAACAGGGTGCCGTCGGCGGCGAAGCGGGAGCCGTGCAGCGGGCAATCCCAGGACCGTTCGGCATCGTTCCAGCGGACGATTCCATAGAGATGTGGACAGACGGCGGACACGGTCGTCGTGACGCCGTCGACTGTGCTGGTCGCGGTCGGGCGCAGGCCGTGCCGCCGCACCGCACCACAGCCTTCGGCGGGCACGGTGTGCGCCCCGCGCGCTGCGGCCCGTAACCATCCGGCGGTGAGCCGTTGCGCCACAGCGCCGTTCGCGGAAGCCGCCGACGGCAGCGACTTCAGTTCGCCGGGGCGCCAGCTGGCCAGCGCGCCCGCCCAGCTCGGTGACTTTCCGGTGATCCGCCCGGCCAGCGCCACAGCGGCGGCGATACCGTTGGTGAGCCCCCATTTCGCGTATCCGGTACCGACCAAGATGCTGTCCTGCCCGGGCAGCAGCGGTCCGACATAGGGCAACTCGCCGACCGGCGCGTAGTCCTGAGCCGACCATTCCTGCACGAGTTCCGCGGTGGGGAACCATTTTCGCGTCCACGTGGTCAAGTCGTCGAGCTGCCGGCGCTCCGAGCGGGTGCGCCCGACGGGATGCCCGTTGCCGCCGACCAACAGCAGGTCCCCGTCGGGGGTCGGGGCGTAGCGCAGCGAACGAGTGGGTTGCCCTGCGCTGAGGTACATTTCGCGTGGCAGCTCGGCGGCGATCCGATAGGCCACCAGGTACGAACGCTGCGCGGTGAGCCGCGCGAAGAAGCCGCCGCGATCGAGTATCGGTGTGCCCGTGGCCAAGACGACGGTGCCCGCGCCGAGATCACCGTGCTCGGTCTCGACCGTGAGATCCCCATCTGGGCCCCGCCGCACATTGTGCACCAGGGTCGATTCGTAGATCGGCGCCGCGTGCGCTTCCACGTCGACGGCGAGCGCGGCGAGCACCGCCATCGGATCCACCTGCGCCTGATCGGCCAGGCGCACCGCGCCGAACGTGGGGAACGGCAGGTCGAGTTCCGGGATCAGCTCGGTCGGTAGCCCGGCCTGCCGCGTCACCTCGTATTCCGTACGAACAAAGTCGATTTCGGACTCACGCTGCGCGTAGGTGAGGGCGTCGGCCTGCTGCACCGGCACGGCGTGTTCGGCGCAGAACCGCAACAACCATTGCTGGCCTTCGCGATTCGCCGCGACGTAGTCACGCAGGGTGCCTGCGGTGTGCAGCCGCCGGATCCGCTGGGCTCGGATGCCCTGCAGCAGACTGATCTTCCCGGTCGTGGCGCCGGTCGTCCCGCCGCCGATCCGTTTCGCCTCGACCACGGCCACCTGGACGCCGTTCTCGGCGAGCAGCAACGCGGTCGCCAAACCGGTGAGTCCCGCGCCGATCACGACGGTGTCGAAGCGCGAGCCCGGCGTCAGCCGCAGCCGCGCCGGAACCTCGGCGTCGTTCAACCATAGTGACCTCATGTCCCCGGCATAGCCGGTCCGGAGCTGCGCAAACGCGGCCGATCGATGTCCGGGGCGCGGGTCCGCGGGCCGAAGGATGTTCGCCGAAATTGCCGCGCGGCAGTCGAGTTTGTTCCCTAGGCTCGTCCCATGACTCTGCGCGCGCGAGCACACGGCCTCGAATTCACCGGCGTCCCGGGGCAGTTCAACGCGATCACCGACGTGCCCAGCGTCGAGGTCGGCTACACCACGCTGATCCGCGGCGACGATGTGCGTACCGGCGTCACCGCGATCCTGCCGCGCGGCCGCGACGGGGTGTTCCTGCCGTGCGCCGCGGGTTGGTACTCGTTGAACGGCAACGGCGAAATGACCGGCACCACCTTCCTGACCGAGACCGGGGCGCTGTCGCTGCCCGTGCTCGTCACCAACACCCATGCCGTGGGCACCTGTCATCGCGGCATCATCGACTGGCTGGTCGGCGCGTTCCCGGACCTGCCCGACGATTGGGCGCTGCCGGTGGTCGCCGAGACCTGGGACGGCTACCTGAACGACATCAACCGCGCGCACCTCACCACCGCCGACGCCATGCGGCCATCGAGGCCGCGGCGGGCGGGCCGGTCGCCGAGGGCAGTGTCGGCGGCGGCACCGGCATGGTCTGCTACGGCTTCAAGGGTGGTAACGGCACCGCTTCACGCCGTGTGGGTTACGGCGCGGACACGTACACGGTGGGTGCTTTCGTGCAGGCGAACTTCGGGGCGCGCCGGGAACTCGTGATCCGGGGCGTCCCGGTCGGTACGCAACTACTGGCCGATAATCCGCTCGGAACCTGGACCGCGCCTGCGGGTTCCGGCTCGGTCATCGTGGTGCTCGCGACCGATGCGCCCCTGCTGCCAGGTCAGCTGACCGCAATGGCCCGCAGGGTGCCGCTGGGGTTGGCTCGCACGGGCACCACGGGCTCACACTTCTCCGGCGACATCTTCCTGGCGTTCTCCACCGCCAACGAGGGCGCGTTGACCAGCGCCTTCCTGGACGGCGAAACCGCTTATGAAAACCTGAGATTCATTCCCTGGGGCCAGCTGAACCCGTTCTTCGAAGCCGCAGTGGGAGTGGTCGAGGAGGCAGTGCTCAACGCACTCTTCGCAGGCCGAACTATGGTGGGCCGCAACGGACATCGCGTACCGGCCATGCCGGAGAATACCGTGCTGCGACTGCTGGGCCGCGGCGGGGAACCGGAGGTATAGCGGTCAGTGCTGGGCCGCAGTGATCGCTCACGCACAAACGACCAGCGCCGCGCACCGGACACTTGCTGCTCGATGCCGTCGACACCGCGGTCACTTCGCACGGCGAACTCCCGCCCACCGGTGCAGCGACGAGCGCCCGGCTGCCCTGCAGCCACTGCCCGCAGCAGTGCGGGCCATCGCTGGGCTGCCTCGTCGCCCAGCGCTTGGTGGTGTGGCTCAGCGCTTGGCGGCGTCGTCGCCCTGGCGCGCGCCAGCGTGTGGCTCAACCGGACTGCTTTGTCTCCTAGCGTCCAGGCGCGGTGCCCTGCATCAGTTCGGCCTCGGTGGCCTCGTGTACTGCGAGCCAGCGCACGAACTCTTCGAACGATGCTCGCCGTTCCTGACCTACCGAGGCGAGCATTTCCTCCAGTAGTTCGCGCATTCGATTGTGTTGCAGGACCAGGAGTTCTACGACGTTGCGGTGATGTCGGTCGGTCATCGGTCCGGCCTGTCCACGCTCAACCGCCGAATCCGACCAGCGCGGCGGCGAGGTCGGTGGCGTCGAGTACTTCGAGGGCCTGTTTGCGGACGTCGGGGCACTGCTCCGAGGTGATCTTGTCGATGACACTGCGGTCCTTCAGCACGGTGTCGTTGATGCCGCCGTTGCGCGCCGCCCAGTTGTGCACGGTGCCGTTGAAGGTCACCCGCGCGACGGCGGCACCCTCGGCACGCCACTTGTCGATGTCGGGACTCATCATGTCGCACAACTGCTTTCCCGCCGCGGGACCGACCTCGTCGGGGTCGGGCACCTGCGCGGTGGCGGAGGGCATGGACAGCGTGATCGAGGAGTCGGTGGGCGTCGCGGGGGTCGCCTCCTTGTTGTCGGTGTCCGAGCACGCGGCGGCCAGCGGGGTGACCGCTAGCGCCGCGGCGATCAGCAGGACGCGCAACCCGGACCGACGGCGATGATGAGTCATGTCGTTCTCCTCAGTACAGGAACCGCCCGTGGCGGTGTCCCTTGCGCAATACCCGGGTGCGCGACCGGCAATCAGTGCCCGGCGGGGTCGCTGAGCTGCTTGCCTTCCTTCGCTTTGAGCCTGCGGTGCTCGGCAACCACCACGAGAACACCGATGGCGAAGCACAGCACCGTCACGATGGCGCCGATGATCGCCCAGCCTTCGAAGCCGTAGCCCGCTGCGGTCAGGGTCAGCCCGAGACCCACCAGCCCGAGCGCCACCAGCACGATGCCCGGCCAGTTGCGGGTGTCGGCGATGGACTCACCGACGTGGGTGCGTGAAGTCCGGGTGTAGTCCGGGAAGTTCTCTTCGGGACGTCCGTGGTGCTCGGCACCGCTGTGTCCCGTGGTCGATTCGTTCGGTCCGGGAAGCATGGAGGGTCCTTTCTAGTCCACATCACCCAAGGGGGATATTCGGGCGGGTACCCCGGTGTTCGGCCCTCAACCGGCGCTACGGAGCAGCAACTCGGTCGCGGTGACGATCGCGGTGTCGGGGATCGCGTCCAGGCAGTGGGTGCCGCAGGGTCGGCTGCGGTTACCGAGCACGACGGTCGGCACGCCGTAGGGCGCCCAGCGCCGATCCGGCACGACCGGCGCGAACAACGAGACGACCGGGGTGTCCACGGCCGCGGCCAATGGCGCCGCACCGGTGTTCGGGGCCACCACGGCGTCGGCGTCGCGGAGCACGGCGGCGAGACCGGCCAGGTCGGTGGCGCCGCCCAGATCGCGGGCCAGGCCGTAAGCGACCGTTCCGGTGAGCGTCTGCTCGGCCGGGCTGCCGGTCACCACCACGCGGTGCCCGGCGTCGACGAGCGCCGCGGCGACCTCTCGGCTACGCGTGGCCGACATGCGGCGAGCCGGCTCCGGCGCACCCGGATGCAGCACGATATAGCCTGGGCCGCCGGTCAATTCGTCGACTTCGGGCAGATCCGGGCGCACCCGCAGCCGATGGTCGCCGGGTGGATAGCCCGCCGCGGCCGCCAGCGAGAGCGCCCGGATCTGTTCCGGCAGTGCGTCGTCCACACGATGGCGGACATCGAGCAGGGTGCCCGCCTGGTCCGGACTGATCGCACTGATCCGCGGCACCCCGGCCATTCGAAGGATCAAGGCGAGGGGCAACGGGGATTGCCGCATCGAGGTCGCGATGATGGCCTCGTCGGGTTCCAGCAGGCGCACGCATTCGACGAGCGCGCGTACGCCGGCGTTGGTGAGTGGTGGGGGATCGGCCCCGACCCACGCGGCTTCGAATTCGACCACCCGATCCACGCCGGGGAGTAGGGCGGCGGCCGAACTGCCGCGCGGCCCAGCGAGGAAGGTGAGGGTGTCGGCTTTACGTGCGACGGCTCGGACGGCGGGACCGGCGAGCAGGACGTCCCCCGCGCTGTCCAACCGGGCCACCAGCACATGGCCGGTCATCGGGTCGGCATCTTCCGGTGCGCGGTTTTCATACCGCCCGTGTGCCCGTGTCCGACCATCCGAAACGCCCGATCTGCGGCGGTTCGATATTTGTGCTGGTCGAGTGTCCGACTGGGGTGATTCGTTTCGGTGGAGCCGGGTAAGCAGTGAGGTGCCGGAGTTGCCGCGGCAGCGCGGCGCGGCGGTGGAACAGCGTCGAGCCGGCGAGGGACTAGCGGCATGGTCGAGCAACAAAATGAACCAGCGGTCGAGCACAACCGCGAAATCGATCGGTGCCGAAACGATCGCGACTGGAATTGGGATGCGCGTGGGGAGACCGAAACCGAACGGCTGGACCGCAATTGGGGCACCCTCATCCAGGAACTGCGGGTGGTGCAGACCGGTGTGCAGTTCCTGATCTCGGCGCTGTTGATCGTGCCGTTCCAGGCCTCGTTTCCGACGTTGTCACCATCGCTGCGGGTGCTGTACTTGATCACGCTGGCCGCGGCCATCGGGGCCACCGTCTTTCTCGTCGCACCCATCTCGTGGCATCGCATCCTGTTCCGGCGCCACCGGCTGGGCAACGTCGTGTCAGCGGCGCACCGCTGCGCGATGATCGGGATCGGGCTGCTCGGTGTCTCGCTGACCGGCGCGATGATCCTGGTCTTCGAATTGGTCACCGGGGCCACGGGCGGTGTGGTGGCAGGGGTCGTCGTCGCGGTGCTGTTCTTGGCGGCGTGGTTGATCGTGCCGTGGTGGTGGCGCTCGCCGCGTGACGAACCCGGCTCGACGGACCGCGCGAGCGATGGTGCCGCACGCTGAGGTCGCCGATCGGGCCGCACTCAGTGATCAGACCCTCGCGCAGTGATCGGACCTCTGGCTCAGTGATCGGACCCCGCTCAGCGCGCCGAGGAGACGACTTCCGCGGCGTGTGCGGGCGCGGCGCGGTGGTAGGCGGTCAGTGTCTCCAGCGCCACCTGATCCCATGCGTAGCGTCCCGCGGCGCGTTGATATCCGGCGGCGCCCCAAGTTTCGCGCAGGGTCTTGTCGTCGAGCAGCGGACGCACGGCACGGGCCACCGCGAGCGGGTCCGGCGGCGCGATCAGCCGGCCGGTCACCCCGTCCACCACGGTGTCGAGCAGCCCGCCGACCGCGGTGGCCACCACCGGTTTACGGCACGCCATGGCCTCGAGCGCGGTGCGACCGAACGGCTCGTACGAGGGCGTGCACAGCACCACGTCGGCGGAACGGTACCAGCGCGGCAGTTCCGTCCGCGGCACCGGCCCGATCATCCGAAGACGGTCCTGCACACCGTATTCCATTGCGAGCCGGCGTAGCCGCCTGCCTTCGCCGTCGTCCTCGACATCGTCACCGACCGGTCCGCCCGCGATCACCAGTTCGGTGTCGGGCAGGTCCTCGAGTGCCTTGATCGCGACCTCGAAACCTTTGCGCGGTACCAGCTTTCCAACCGAGAGCAGGCGATGCAGGCGGTAGCGTTGCCCGCGTTCGGCGCGAGCGCCCTCCGGCGTGAACGCCGCGAGATTCACCCCGGACGGAACGATCGAGATCCGGAATCGAGGCACGCCCATCCTGGTCAGCTCGACCACCTCGTCCGCGGAGGTCGCGACGATGTGCGCGGCCCGCCCGGCGATCAGCCGCTCGAAACGGATGCGCGAACGCGGGCTGGTGTCGGCCAAACCCTGATTGCGGCGGCGTACGGTGCCGAGGGCGTGGAAGGTCACCACGACGGGAATGCCGTGCGCCCGCGCGGCCAGCTCCGCGGCGAGCCCGGACATCCAGAAGTGCGCGTGCACGATATCGGGCTTGTCCCGGCCCCAGTGCCGCTGCAGGAAACTGCCGAAATCGCCTAGGTGCGGCAGACTTTCGTTCAACGGCAGCGCTCGCGGCGGCCCGGCGGGCACGCGGACCAACCGGTAACCGGCGGCCGTGACCACTTCGGTCGGGCTGGTCGGGTCGGTCCGCCGGATATAGACCGAGACCTCGTGTCCGCGCTGGACGTAGGCCGCCGCCAGCTCGCCGACGTGGACGCTCTGACCGCTCGAATGGGCGCCGCCGGGCTCGCCGAGCGGGGAGGTGTGCTCGGAAACCATGGCAATCTTCACGATGTGCTCCGTTCTCTCCACTGCTGCGCGGCATGCGGCACCGCCCCGCGACCAGAGATCGCGTGACCCAATGCATTTCGGATATGCGCCTGGAATGCCCGAGTACGCGGGAACGAAACCACCGGGCCTGCTTGCTGTTACGGCTCGGGTCTCACATCGTCGAGACGACGATGCCGAGCGCGACCACGGACAGCACCGCCACCAGTACCGCCGTCGCGATGATCGCGATGGTTGCGGTTACCGGGGATTGGTGGCGAATCAACGGCGGGCGGGTGGCCGAGCCGGGCGTATTCGTGGCCTTCATGGTAGAGGCGTACCCGTTGGCCGGTTCGGTAACCCTCGGCCTGATCAGCGGCGTCGGAGGAATTTGTGACAGCGGCAGCCGAGCGTGCCACACTGTAGTGAGGTTGAGACGACAGCCGACCCCGGTTCGACGCAGGCGCCTATCCCCCGCCACACACCGGCCGATGGAAGCGTGGCGACAACCGATCGCCCCATTGCGCGACACGTGCTCACCTGAGATTCGCATCGCTCCAGGCAGTGGCGTCGAACTGGAAACCCCCCGTACGGGAGGCTCTGTTATGTCCGCGAGTTCCGCTTTACACGAGTACGCCGAAGGTGTGCATCGGAACGGTTCCGGGCCCGCGTCACGCAACAGCCGGGCCTGGGCACAGCGCGTGGACCGCCGGCACGACTGCATGGTGGTCCGAGTCGAAGGCGAATTGGATGCCACCGCCTGTCCGCAGTTCTTCACCACGGTCGAGCGCGCGGTGCGCGCGAAGTGCCCGGCGGTGGTGATAGATCTGCGCGCCGCGCGATTCCTCAGCATCCGGGCCGCCGTGACGCTCGGCGCCACCCGGCAGCGGGCCGCGTGCGACGGTGTGGATCTGCGCCTCGTCGGCGGCGGCCCGGAGGTCGAGCGTTCGCTCGAGGTCTCCGGCGTCAGGCCGCTGTTCAGCCCTTATCCCTCGATGCGCGCAGCGTTGGACGGGTGAGGCCGAGTAATCCGACACGCCGGGTCGACTTCGGCGTGGCGCAGCCAGATCTGTTCGCGTGGCGTGCCCGTTCGACGGATACTTGCGCTGTGACTGAAATGGGGCCGGTCCAGCCCGAGAACGCTCTCGCGCTGGACCGGGTGATCGGATTAGGGACACCACAGAGTGTCGGTAGTTTTCGTTTCTGGTTCGCCGATCAGCGGTGGGATTGGTCGGACGAGGTGGCCGCGATGCACGGCTATGCGCCCGGCACCGTCACGCCGACTACCGAACTGCTGCTGACGCACAAGCACCCCGACGACCGCGCCCAGGTGGCCAGCGCGCTGGCCAAGTCCATCGAGGAGGGCGAGCCGTTCTCCAGCCGCCACCGCATCCTCGACACCCTGGGCCGGGTGCACCACGTCATCGTCGTGGCCGATCACCTCTTCGATCACGTGGGCGCGGTCGTGGGCACCTCCGGGTACTACATCGACGTCACCGAGACCCTCGAGGAACATCGGCAGGAGGCTCTCGACGACGCCCTGCCGGAGCTGTGGGCCTCGCGCGCGGTGATCGAGCAGGCGAAGGGCGCGGTGATGCTGGTCTACGGCGTCAATGCCGAGCAGGCGTTCCGGGTGCTCAGCTGGCGTTCGCAGGAGACGAACATCAAGCTGCGCACGCTCGCCTCACGGCTGGTGGCGGATCTGGAATCGCTCACCAATTCGACCGTGGGACTGCGCACCCAGTTCGACCATCTGCTGCTCACCGCCCACGAACGGATCGACGCGGGCTGACCCGCCGAGCACGTTTCGGTCCAGCCGCGGCGGGTACGACGGTAGGGAAGAAAAGCGCCGCGGTTTCGGATCTTCAGCTTTCGCGGCGCTGGGTTCGGCTGTGGTGGGCGTGTAGCCGCGGCGGTGGGCAGACGGGCGGCCCGCGAGAACCGGATCCCGACAACCTGGCGGCTCCGGGTCGGCTGCGAGAGCAAGGTGGTGATGGGCATGGGGGAGTGGACTTCCCGATCCTCTACGGAAACAACGACAATCGGCGTCCGAATCCCCGCTCGGCTGGAACAGTTGACGATGTTGCGGGGGCTCGCCGAAACCGTGGCCCTTATCGCCGATTTCGCGCTCGACGAAGTCACCGACATCCGTTTGGCCTTGGACGAGGTGGCCACCTCGCTGGTCCTGGACGCGGTGCCGGGCTCGCAGCTCAACTGTGAATTCACCTATGACACCGACCAGATGTTCGTGCACGTCGCGTCGGCAGCGACCTCGGAGCAGGTGGTCGGTCAGGCTGGTTTCGGCTGGCATATCGTGCGCACGCTGACTCATTCGATCGCCGCGTCGCAGGCGCCCTTCGACGCAGACGTGGCCGGCTATCCCACCGTGGTCGACTTCAGTTGGGTGCGAAGGGCATCCGATGGCGGGTAGCTCAGCAACCCGCGGCGACAGCTACGAGAATATCGAGCCTCTGTTCGAGAAGATCGCCGCGCTGGCCGAGGACGATCCGCGGCGTGAGCCGCTGCGCGCCGAACTCATCGAACGCTGCCTGCCGCTGGCCGAACACATCGCGCGCAGATTCGCCGGACGTGGCGAGAATTTCGACGATCTGCTGCAGGTCGCCCGGCTCGGTCTGGTGCAGGCGGCGGACCGTTTCGATGTCGAGCGGGGTTCCTCGTTCCTGTCCTTCGCAGTGCCGACCATCATGGGCGAGGTGCGCAGGCATTTCCGGGACAACACCTGGTCGGTGCGAGTTCCCCGGCGTACCAAGGAGATTCAGCTCACGATCGGGGTCACGGTGGAGGCGCTGTCGCAGCGGCTCGGCCGGATGCCGCGGGCCAGGGAGATCGCCGCGGAACTGGAGGTGGACGTGGTCGAGGTCACCCAGGCGCTGATCGCGGGCAACGCCTATCAGTCCGCGTCGATCGACGCGGTGGCCGGCGACGATGTCGAGAACGCGCCGCTACCGCTGCTGGAAAGCCTGGGCGCCGAGGAGCCCTCCTACCATCTGGTGGAGGACTACCTCGCCGTGCGCCCCCTGATCGAGGAGCTGCCCGAGCGCGAGCGCCGGGTGCTGATCATGCGGTTCTTCGAATCGAAGACCCAGTCCCAGATCGCCGACGTGCTCGGCGTCTCGCAGATGCACGTCTCGCGCATTCTGTCGAAAACCCTGCAGCAGCTCCGCGACGACGCCTTGCGCGACTGACGACGCGAATCCCCTTGTCGTCAGAGCGGATTCGGCGGCGTCGGATCGTGCGGCGGGGACAGCGGCCCGCCCGGTTCGGGTACCGGCGGCAGCGGGCGGCCCGGGTCGGGCGCCGGGCGTGGTTCGGGTACCGGTGGCAGCGGATCCGGCCCGGGCTGCGGCGGCGCGGGCGCCGGGTCCGGACCGGGCACCGGCGGCACCGGATCGGGCTCCGGGATCGGGGGAATCGGACTCGGTTCGTGCGGTACTGGAGTGGTCATGGGATTGCCTCCTCGCAGCAGCGGTACCCACCGTGGCCGGACCCAACCACCGCGTGGCTACCGGTGACTCCGCTCACAGAGTGGCTGTCGGTCAGCGTTTTTGGTGCGTTTCAGCAGCGTTGGCGGGGGCTTTGTGACGTAGTGCCGGTTTGCGCGAAGTTGGCGTCGGGTACGTGAAAGGGAACCGGACTTACGATGCCGATGGCTCAGGAGATCGTCATGAACGACCACCGACTAGGCACCCGGAATCCGTACGCCGGACCGGGGAGCTCGAGGTCGACGAAGTATCAGCAGGACAAGCCCGCACCCGAGCGGCGGGAGCGCACCCGCGCGGGGAATGTGGAGCGCACCCGGGTCACCAGGGATCACGACACCATCCGGCAGTGGGCGGAGCGGCGCGGCGCCACGCCCGCGACGATGCCCGGCATCGCGTACGGCGGACCCATGGGTTCGCTGCGCCTGGATTTCCCCGGCTACGGCGGAGCGGTGCTGCGGCCGGTGGACTGGGACGAGTGGTTCGCCACCTTCGAGGAACGGCACCTGCACTTTCGCTACCAGGAGCAGCTCCCGGACGGCACACCGAGCAACTTCAACCGGCTGGAACGTTCGACTCGCGACGAACGCTGAACCGGCCGGGCAGACGCGAAAACGCGGGGCAACCCGTGTGTCGGGCATCACGTAACGGTTGCATAACGACGCTCATGCGGCCAGGGTGGATGGATAACCAGACAGGCGTGAGCCGCCCGCGTCCGACCCGCACACCGCACCCGTTGCGGCCGGTGCGGGGTGGTGCAAGGGCTGATCAAGCGTCCACACGGCGTTTACCGAATGGTCTGTTCGGGTATCCGATAGATCGGCAAGGTGGCTCGAACAAGCGGTATGTCGCGTCGGTATGGGGATGCGATTCTCCGCACCGGCAGACGTCCTGCGTGTCTGCAAAGGATAGGTATTTGAGCGAGCGTAGCGAGCGAACCAGAGGCACAGCCGCCTTCGCGGCCTTAGCGCGGCCGAGCGTCGGCGAGGTGCGGCGATGACGGCGAACCTGATGATCGTCGAGGACGACGACCGGGTCCGGGGTGCGCTGCGGCTCGCCATGGAGGACGAAGGCTACGACGTCGCCGAGGCCGAGGAGGCCGAGGACGCGCTCACCCATCTGCGCAGCAACGGCGTGCCCGATGTGATGATCGTCGATCTGATGCTCGGCGATATGGACGGCTTCGACTGCATCCGGGAGATCCGCCGCGAACACGACGTGCCGATCATCGTGGTCAGCGCGCGCGACGACACCCACGACGTGGTCGCCGCGCTGGAAGCGGGCGCCGACGATTTCGTGGCGAAGCCGTTTGAGATCAAGGAGATCACCGCGCGGATGCGGGCGGTGCGGCGCCGGGCCAGGCTTACCGCCGAACGTGAGGCGCCGCCGCAGGAAGTCGTGCTCGACGCCGACCCCGAGGCGCCGCTGGTGCTCGCGCAGGACGCGGGCGTGGTGCGCCGCGGCGAGGAGGAGATCCGGCTGACGCTCACCGAGTTCCGCCTGCTGTGCGAACTCGCGGAGACGCCGGGCCGGGTGCTCAGCCGCACCGTCCTGCTCGAACGAGTATGGGACCAAGGCTTTTTCGGTGACGAGCGGATCGTCGACGTGCACATGCGCAGGCTGCGCACGAAGATCGAACGAGACGCTTCCGACCCGCGCGTCGTGGTGACGGTGCGCGGGCTCGGCTATCGACTCGATGTCCAGCGCTGAACGCTGGCTCGATCCGACACGCTGGAGTCTGCGCGGCCGGGTGACCGCCGTGTTCACCACGATCAGCGCGCTGATGTCGCTGGTGCTGGTGGTCTCGGTGTTCACCATCAGTCGCAGCTATCTGGAACGCGCGCAGGCCGGTACCACCGACCTGCAGGCGAACCTGGATCTGCTGCGCAATGTGCTGGTCGCCTGCGCGGTCGCGGTCACCGCGATCGGCGCGGCCGTGGGCTGGTGGGCGAGCAGGCGCGTGCTCACTCCGCTGCACCAGCTGGCCGCGACCGCCGCCCGGATCGCCTCGGGCGATCTGGATCTGCGCCTGTCCGCCACCCACGATCAGGATCTGGCGACCACCGTGGAGTCGTTCAACTCCATGGTCGACTCGCTGCAACGGCGAATCGAGCGCGAGCACCGGCTGTTCGGCGATGTCAGTCACGAATTGCGCACGCCGCTCACCACTTTGATGGCCAGTGTGGACGTGCTCAACCGGCATCGCGACGATCTGCCGGAGCGTTCCCAGCGGGCGCTCGCGCTGGTCACCGAGGAGGTCGATCATCTGCGGCGGTTGCTCGACGACCTGCTCGCGCTCGCGCGGGTCGAGGCGGGCATGCACCGCGGCGACCAGGAACCGCTGTCGGTGCGAGATCTGTTGCGGCACACGCTCGCCGAGCGCCGCTACCCGCCCGAGCTGCTGACCGTGCACGAGGATGTCGTCGTGCTCGGCCGCAAGCTCGAATTGGAGCGGGCGGTGGTGAACCTGCTGCAGAACGCGGATCTGCACGGCGGCGGCGTGGTCGCGGTCGCCGCGGATCGGGTGGGCGACGCGGCGGTGATCGTCGTGGACGATGCGGGCCCCGGGGTGCCGACGGCAGACCGGGTGCGCATCTTCGAACGGTTCGCGACCGCGCGCAGCGGCCGGCGGTCGGCGACCGGGACCGGGATCGGCCTCGCGCTGGTCGCCGAGACCGTCGCCAAGCACGGTGGCCAGGTCGAATGTGTGAGCCGCCCGGGCGGCGGCGCCCGGTTCGTCGCCACCTTGCCGGGCGTCGGCGCAATCGAGCCGTAACACAACCGTAATGAACTCGACCAGGTCAGCTCAAAGTTGATTCGTAAGCCTGGATAAGTACTACAGGCCCGACCAGGGAGTTGTATGTCAGTGCCAACGTTGAACACCGCGGAGATCGAACGATCCCGTGTCGAGCAGGCCGCGGCCGCGCTGGGTCCGGACCCCGGCCGCCACCGGACCGAGTTGGTTCTGCGCAAGCCACGCGTCGAGGACGGCGCCCAGCTGTGGCGGATCGCGAAGAACTCCGAGGTCCTCGACGTCAATTCGAGCTACGCCTACCTGCTGTGGTGCCGCGACTTCGCGGAGACCACGGTGGTAGCCGAACTACAGGGCCGTGTAGTCGGTTTCGTGATCGGCTACCTCCGCCCGCAGGCGCCGGACACCGTGTTCGTCTGGCAGGTGGCGGTGGACCGAGCGCAGCGCGGCCGGGGCACCGGCGCCCAATTGCTGCACGCTTTGCTGAACACTGTTGCACCCCAGGGTGTTACGACGCTGGAGACGACGATCTCACCCGACAACGCCGCGTCCATCGCGCTGTTCGGCTCGGTCGCCCGGCAGCGTGACGCCCGAATGACCAAGCGCCCCTTGTTCGACAAGGGCGTCTTCCCGGACAGCCATGAGTCCGAGGACCTGTATCTCATCGCACCGATCGCTCGCACAACGCAGGAGGACCACCGATGATCACCGCCGACACGAGCATTTTCGAAAGTCTGGAATCGAATGTGCGCGGCTACTGCCGCGCCTGGCCTGCGGTCTTCTCGAAGGCCAAGGGCAGCTGGTTACGAGACGAGGACGGTAAGGACTACCTCGACTTCTTCGCAGGCGCGGGCGCGCTGAACTATGGCCACAACAACGACGTGCTCAAGCAGCCGCTGCTGGACTACATCGCCAGCGACGGCATCACGCACGGGCTCGACATGTCCACCTCGGCCAAGCGCAGCCTGCTGGAGACCTTGCGCGACACCGTGTTCACGCCGCGCGGGCTGGACTACAAGGTGCAGTTCCCCGGTCCGACCGGTGCCAACGCGGTCGAGGCCGCGCTCAAGCTGGCCCGCAAGGTGACCGGCCGGGAGACGATCGTCAGCTTCACCAACGCCTTCCACGGCATGACCCTCGGCGCGCTCTCGGTCACCGGCAACGCGGCCAAGCGCGCTGGCGCCGGTGTGCCGCTGGTGCACGCGGCGCACATGCCCTACGACGGCTACTTCGACGGCACCACCGCCGATTTCCAGTGGATGGAGAAGGTGCTCGACGACACCTCCTCGGGCTTCGACCGCCCGGCGGCCGTGATCGTGGAGACGGTGCAGGGCGAGGGCGGCGTGAATGTCGCTCGCGCGGAATGGCTTCGGCACCTCGCCGGGCTCTGCGAGGCGCGCGACATCCTGCTGATCGTCGACGACGTGCAGATGGGCTGCGGCCGCACCGGGCCGTTCTTCTCGTTCGAGCTCGCCGGCATCACCCCCGATATCGTCACGCTGTCGAAGTCGATCGGCGGCTACGGGCTGCCGATGGCGCTGGTGCTGTTCAAGTCCGAGCTCGATCAGTGGTCGCCGGGCGAGCACAACGGCACTTTCCGCGGTAACAACCCGGCCTTCGTCACCGCCGATGTCGCGTTGCGGCACTACTGGTCCGACGACACCCTGCAGAACGCGACGCTCGCCAAGGGCGAACGCATCGCGAGTACGCTGACGGAACTGGCGGGCAACGTCCCCGGCGTCTCGACCCGCGGCCGCGGCCTGGTGCACGGCGTGGTGTTCGACGACCCGTCGCAGGCGAGCAAGGTGTGCCAGATCGCGTTCGAACGCGGCTTGCTGGTGGAGACCTCGGGTTCCACCGACGAGGTGGTGAAGTTGCTGCCCGCGTTGACGATTACCGACCAGGAACTGGACCACGGCCTGAGCATCCTCACCGGCGCCGTGGACACCGTTTGCAATGGAATGGGGGCGATCGCATGATCGTACGTACCACCGCCGAGATCACCGATACCGAACGCGATGTGGCCGGGGAGGGTTGGCGCAGCAAGCGCATCATCCTCGGCGGCGACGGGGTCGGCTTCTCCTTCCACGAGACCACCATCGACGCGGGCAGCACACACGAGTTCCACTATCGCTACCATGTGGAAGCGGTATGGTTGATCGAGGGTGAGGGCACGCTCACCGATCTCGACAACGGCGTGACCTACGAGCTCGGTCCCGGCTCGATGTATCTGCTGGACGGGAACGAGCGCCACCAGCTCTCGGCCCGCACCCGGATGCGGATGATGTGCGTGTTCAATCCTCCGGTCACCGGGCAGGAGGTCCACGACAGCACCGGCGCGTACCCGCTCGTTGCCGCGACGATCGGGGGATAGGCGGTAATGGTTTTGCAGCACACTGAAACTCGACCCTCGACAGACCGGATCGATCGTTACCCGACCCGGATCGATGCACCGGCCACGCACCTGGATCGTACCGATCCGACGGTGTGGGGCCGGGTCGAGAGCCCGGCGCTCGCGGCCTTCGACACCGACGGCTTCGCCAGCATCGACGAACTGCTCACGCCCACCGAGGTCGCTGATTTCAGCGCCGAGATCGGCAGGCTGGCAGGCGATCCCGCGTTGCGCGACGACGAACGCGTGATCGTGGAGAAGGCGTCGAACCGGGTGCGGTCGGTCTTCGAGGTGCACCGGCTCAGCGCGGCGATCGCGGACCTGGTCCGCGAGTCCCGGGTCGCCGGGCTGGCCCGGCAGGTGCTCGGTTCCGAGGTGTACATCCACCAGAGCCGGGTCAACTACATGCCGGGCTTCCGCGGCACGGGTTTCTACTGGCACTCCGATTTCGAGACCTGGCACGCCGAGGACGGCATGCCGGCGCCCCGAGCGGTGAGCCTGTCCATCGCGCTGACGGACAACTACCCGATCAACGGCAGCCTGATGGTGATGCCCGGCTCGCATCGCACGTTCGTACCGTGCTTGGGCAGCACGCCCGCGGAGCACTACCGGGAGTCCTTGCAGGAGCAGGAGATCGGCGTGCCGACCCAGGAGGACATCACGACGCTGGCGAACCAGTACGGCATCAGCCAGTTCACCGGACGGGCCGGCTCCGCGCTGCTGTTCGACTCCAACCTGATGCACGGTTCGTCGAACAACATCACTCCGTTCCCGCGCTCGAACATCTTCCTGGTGTTCAACAGCGTGGAGAACACCCTGGTCGAGCCGTTCGGCGCGCCCGCGCCGCGGCCCGGCTACATCGGCAGCCGCGACTTCACGCCGCTGTCCGCCTGACCTGGGCCGATCGTCGACCGAAGGTGCCCTTCGCCGCGTTCCCGCGGGGCGAGGGGCACCTTTCGGTTCGGCCGGGTTCCGCTCGCCGCGCGCGGCCGCCGGATCGGCGGTACGATCCGCTGCGCGAGCGTGTTTCGACGCGGGGGCCAGTGGTTACTCAGGTGATCGCGGGGGTAGTCCGCACTGCCGAGGGCTCTCGTGTCCGGCCCGGACGCGCCGAAAGAACTTCTGACCCCGGCAAAATCTCGGCCAACTGCGCTGTCTTGGTGCGCCGGACAAGGTCGGCGGGGATGCTGTCGTGCGCACCCTTGGCTGCCGCATGCCGAACCCCAGGTCGACCGGCATTGCGCGCGTGACGTTCTCGGTCGCATAGCGGATTTTTCGCAACTGTGCGCGCATTTCGCGAACATTGTGCACTGTGCTGTGGCCGATAGTGGATTCGGACGAAAATGGGCATTTGACCAGCTAATTGGCTAATCGATGGCAATGCGTTGCGTACTTGACCTAATTGTTACCGATGGGTACAACTACGTGACCATGCCGACGCAGACCGCTCGGTCGGCCCATGCAGAAAAGCACGCAGTTGGTTACGGATGTCATCACAATAGACGCGGAGTTCGCAGCCGCACGAAAAGCACTGTGGGACTTTTTCATGGACCCGCAGACCTACGCCCGCATGTTCCAGGGAATCGGCGACTGTGAGCGCGCGGAAACCTCGGACACCCACCCGGTGCTGCTGATTCGCGCGCGGCACGCGGACACCGAACTCACCGTGCCCGCGCTGCGGCTGGTGGTCGGCAAGGAGCTGGAAAGTTTCGAGCTGCAATGCCCTGGCCTGGGCAGTTTCGCCGCGGTGCGGCTGCGCGGGGAAGCCGAGGCGGAGCCGACGCGGGTCACCATCACCTACTTCGGCGCCGGACGCATCCATCCCTGGATCGCCGAACAGGACAACGCGGACGTGATCGCCTGGACCACGGCCGGCCTGAGCCGCATCGTCGACGCGGTCCTCGGCACGCCGACCTCGGTGCTCGTCAACGGCGAGGAATCGCCGACGAAACAGCAGGTCGGCACGCTGAAGCAGATGGTGACGACCGGTGTCGTGCGCACCTACCGGCCCGACCGCGCACTCAAACAGGTGGGCGGGCTCGCCCGCTGGGGATTCACGCTCGCGGGTGGTTACGCGGCCGCCGCAGGGCATTCGCCTAATCGGCTCGCGGTAGTGGACGGCGTTTCCGCGCGCACGTTCGGTCAAATGCACGATCGCACCCACAAACTCGCTTCAGCGCTGGCGATGCTCGGCATCGGCGCGCGGGACAAAGTGGGGCTACTCTCGCGCAACCGGGTCACGATGGTCGAATGCATGGTCGCCACCGGCAAACTCGGCGTCGACACGGTGCTGCTGAACACCGGCCTCTCGGCCCGGCAGATCGAGGACGTCGCCGACCGGCACGGACTGTCCGCCGTCTTCCTCGACGACGAGTACGAGCCGCTGACCAAGTATGTGGCCGCGTCCGTACCTCGCTTCGCGACCGGACACCTGACCCGGTACGACCGCAACACCGTCGACGACCTCATCGCGCTCGACGCGCCGACCTTCGCCCGGCCCAGCCATCCCGGCCGGCTGATCGTGCTGACCTCGGGCACCAGCGGCACGCCCAAGAGCGCACAGCGACCGCAGCCCAAGGGTTTCGGCACCGTGGCGGCGCTGCTCTCGCGCATCCCGATGCGGATGGACGAGACGATGCTCATCCCCGCGCCGCTGTTCCACACCTGGGGACTGGCCGCGTTGCAGATCAGCACGCCGATCCGGGCGAGTGTGGTGCTGCCGGAGCGGTTCGACGCCGAGGACTGCCTGCGGTTGATCGAGGAGCACCGGGTCACCGCGTTGATCGTGGTGCCGGTGATGGTGAACCGGATCCTGGATCTGCCCGCGCACGTGCGCGATCGCTACGACACGTCGAGCCTGCGCGTGGTCGCCAGTTGCGGTGCGCCCCTTGCCGGTCCGACGGTGGTGAAGTTTCTCGACGCCTTCGGCGACGTGCTCTACAACGTGTACGGCTCGACCGAGGTGTCCTGGGCGACCATCGCCGATCCGGCCGATCTGCGGGCCGCGCCGACCACCGCGGGACGCCCGCCGCTGGGCACGAAACTCGCTGTGCTGGATAAAGAATTGCGTCCGGTGCCGCGCGGGGTGACCGGCCGCATCTTCGTGCTCAACCACATGCTGTTCGACGGCTACACCGACGCGAAGCCGCCCACCGAATGGGGCGGCATGCTCGATACCGGTGACCTCGGCTACCTCGACGCCGACGGGCTGCTCTTCGTCGCGGGCCGCGACGACGAGATGATCATCTCCGGCGGCGAGAACGTCTTCCCGCGTCCGGTCGAAGAGGCGCTCTCGCATCTGCCGCAGGTCAGCGAGGTGGCGGTGGTCGGCGTGCCGGACCAGGAGTACGGGCAGCGCCTCGCCGCGTTCGTGGTGACCAGGGAGGGTTTCGGGCTGGATCGCGACATGGTGTGCAACTACATCCGGCATCGGTTGAGCCGTTTCTCGGTACCGCGCGATGTGACCTTCCTGGACGCGCTCCCACGCAACGCGACCGGAAAGATCCTCAAGCGCACGCTGATTCAGCCGAGCTGACCGCGGCACGGCCGAGTTGCCCTGCCCGGCAGGACAACTCGGCCGCCGCCGATCAGTGCAGTCGCCTGATCGCGTCGTCGGCCAGGTCGGCGATGGTCGGGTAGCCGTCCACCGCCATGATCAGATCCGCCTCCGCGAGCAGCGTGCGCAGCACGTGCACGATGCCGTCCACCCCGCCGATCGCGAGACCGTACGAGTACGGGCGGCCGATGCCGACGGCGGTCGCGCCGAGCGCGAGTGCCTTGATGATGTCGGCGCCGGAGCGGACCCCGGAGTCGAACAGCACCGGCAAACCGTCCACGGCCTCGACGATCTCGGGCAGATGCTCGATCGCCGGGATCCCGCCATTGGCTTGCCTGCCACCGTGATTCGAACAATAGATGCCGTCGATGCCCGCGTCCTTGGCGCGCCGCGCGTCCTCGGGATGACAGATGCCCTTGAGGATCAACGGCAGATCCGTGAGCGACCGCAGCCAGGGCAGGTCGTCCCAGGTGGGCGCGCCGCCGAACAGTGCGACCCAGGTGAGAATCGCGGTCTTCGGGTCCTCTTCGGGACTCTTCGCCAGCAAGCCGCGGAACACCGGATCGGTGAAGTAGTTCGCCAGGCAGTGCCCGCGCAGCTGCGGGAAGTTCGAGGTGCTCAGATCGCGTGGCCGCCAACCGGTCACCCACGTATCCAGCGTCACCACAATGGCTTTGAACCCGGCCTGTTCCGCGCGCCGGATCAGGCTCTCGGCCAGGTCGCGATTGGTGGGCGTATAGAGCTGGAACATGCCGGGGGTGTCGCCGAAGTGACCGGCCACCTCCTCGAGCGGATCGACTGTCAGGGTGGATGCCACCATCGGCACGCCGGTGCGCGCCGCCGCTTTCGCGGTCGCGATATCGCCGTGCCCGTCCTGGGCGCAGAGCCCGACCACGCCGATCGGGGACATGAAGACCGGCGCGGGCAGCCGCATGCCGAAGAGTTCGATCGAGAGGTCACGGACCTTGGTGGCGCGCAGCATGCGGGGCACGATGCCGTACTTCTCGAAGGCCGTCACGTTGGTGCGCTGGGTCAGTTCGTCGCCCGCGCCGCCCGCCACGTAGGACCAGATCCCCGGCGGCAGCGCGGCCTGCGCGCGGGCTTCCAGTTCGCTGTGGGTCATCGGGAAGCTCGGCTGCACCCCGGCGAGCCCCTGCAGGTAGATCTCGAACTGGTAGTCACCGAAGTTGCTGGTCACCGGCCACCCTTCCTTGTCTGATACACAAATGTATCCGATACGTTTCTGTCCCGGACGGAGTTGCCGCGCAATCCGCGATAGAGGGTGAGCCAGCGCTGCGGGTCGATCGGCCCGACCGGCTCGTCGGGCGCGATGCCCGCGGCGCGACAGGCCGTGCGCACGGTCCGGCCGGGGAAGCGGGTCCGCAGCGAACTCGCCACCGAACCGCCGACACCGGAGAAACCCAGCTCGACCACTTGGCGGTAATCGGCCAGCTCTGCGGCGGGCAGCAATGGGCTGGGGCGGCGCCGCAGCCGCAGCACGGCGGCATCGACGCTCGGTACCGGACGAAAACTGGCCCGGCCCACCCGTGCGCCCAATTCCATTGCGACAGTGGGCCAGTGGGTGATCGTCAGCTTGCTCCAGCGGCCGTAGTCGCCGGTGTGCTTGCGCGCGAACTGGTATTGGGTGAGCAGGGTCGCCGAGGTGAGCTGTCGCGCCGCCAGGCACCAGCGCACGATATCGGTGGTGACGCCGAACGGCACGTTGGCGACCACCGCGAACGGTTCCGCCGGGGCCGGCACGGTGCGGAAATCCCGGTGGAACAGCTGTATTCGCGGATCGCCCGCATACCGGCCGCGCAGTTTGGCCGCGTAGCCGGGATCCTTCTCGTAGGCCCGGATCTGCCCGGCGACGCCGAGCAGGTGCCGGGTGAGCATGCCGTCACCCGGGCCGATCTCCAGTACGAGTTCGTCGGCGCGCAAGGCCGCCGAGCGCACGATGAGCCGGGCGGCGCCGGCATCGGTGAGGAAATTCTGGGACAGGCGTTTGCGGGTGCGCGCGACGCGGGCGCGCGGCAGCGAACGATGGCGGGACATGGTGTCCTCCGAACGGAGTGGTCGAATCAGGGAAAGGTGATTCGCCCGGACCCATGCCAGGGCACAGAGATCCGACGGTCGCTAGCGACCGTCGGCGCAGATCCCGATCAGGACAGTCGGGACACCGGAGCGGTGCGGTGCGCTGGCGGAGTCCAGGCCTCCGCGCGCAGCCGGATGAAATATGCGCCGACCGCGCACGCTCCGTTCGTCACCAATGTGCCCACGTGCGGCAAGCTACCGCACCGCCGCGTTGTCCCGCGACCGAATTATTCGCGCGCGAGCACGCCCGCCGGCGCGGACGTCTCCAGCAGATTCCGGCGCAGGCCCGCGATCAGTTCGTCGTCGACGCCGAGCAGCCGCACCGCGTAGCCGTGCAGCGATCCGTGGTCGGCGGCCAGCGCCGCGAGGAACAGCCGCATCACCTCCGGCGGCGCCTGCCCGAAACCCGGCCAGCGCGGCATCGCGCCGGCGCGGGCGGCCCGCCAATCCGCGACCAGCCGTTCGGTCGCCAGGCCGGTGCGCGCGAAGTCCGCGATGATCTGCTCCTGCGGCACCTCGAGCAAGGCCAGTACCAGCGCGGCCAGCAGTCCGGTGCGGTCCTTGCCGGAGGCGCAATGGAAAACCACCGGGCCCTCGGCGGCGGCGATCACCCGCACGGCCTCGCGGATCTCGGCGACGCCGTCGTAGGCGACCTCGAGGTAGCGCTCCGCGAGAAACGGCCCCACCTCGATCTCGGGACCGAGGGCCGCCTGATCGTAGGGGCGGTGTTCGATGCTGAGATTGTGGTAGCGGAACGAATCATGCTCCGGGATCCGGCCTTTGGACTCGATCTCCCACGGATAGCGCAGGTCGATGACGGTGCCGATGCCCAGTTCCAGAAATTGCTGCCAGTCCGCACCCTGCAACTTGCCGAGCGAATCGGAGCGAAACAGGCGCCGCCACCGCACGATCCGGCCGTCCGGGGTCGAGTAGCCGCCGAGATCGCGGAAATTGTGCAGTCGCACGAACGAGATGTGTCTGTTCACCACTCGGACCCTATGCGTAGGGCATGCTTTCGAGCATGGATCTGCGCTCGGTGGGAGACCTGGTCGGCGCGACGGCGGCCGGGGAGAAGGTGGACTACCTGTGGTTCTGGGGGCATCAGCCGGAGCGGAACGGGCAGCCCGGTCCCGGATGCCTGAGTCAATGGTGGCCGGTGCGATTCACCGTGGATGGTGCGCGTTTCGAGTCCGCCGAGCACTACATGATGTGGGGCAAAGCGGTGCTGTTCGGGGACACCGAGAACGCCGCCCGCGTGCTGGCCGCGCCCACCCCGAAGGACGCGAAAGAACTCGGCAGGCAGGTGCGCGGATTCGACAGCGGTGTGTGGCGCGCGCACCGTTTCGAGACCGTGGTGCGCGGGAACGTGGCGAAGTTCGGGCAGCGCGCCGAACTTGCCGCGTACCTGCTGGGCACCGGGGATCGGGTGCTGGTGGAGGCCAGCCCGGTGGACCGGGTGTGGGGGATCGGGCTGGCCGCCGACGATCCGCGGGCCGAAGATCCCGCGCAGTGGCGTGGGCTCAATCTGCTCGGCTTCGCGCTGATGGCCGCGCGTGCGCGACTGCGGGGCGGCCGGCCGGGCGACTGATCAGGCGTTCGTCGAACGTTCCTCCTCGGCACACGCGCGCCAGACCCGTGCCTCCGCGTAATTGCCTTGCCGGTCGAGCAGTTCGGCCAACCCGGCCATCGCGCGAGGCTCGCGCCGATCCGCGGCGGTGCGCCACCAGCGCTCCGCGTCCTCGAGATCGCCGCGCCGGAACCGGACCACACCCAGGTCGTAGGCGGCACCGGGATGACCCGCCTCGGCCGCCTGCGCCCACAGGCCGCACGCCTGGTCCTCTTCGCCGCGGCTGTACATGGCGACGCCCAGGTCGTACAGGGCGGCGCGATAGCCGGTGTCCACGGTGGCGGCGTCGTCCGGCGGGGGAGGTGGGCTCGGCGGCGGCGCGGTCTGCGGCTCGGCCGGCGCCTGAGCCGCGGGCATGGCCTGCGGAACGCGGTCTCCCGCAGGCGTCTGCGGGCTCGCCGACTGCGCGTTGTTCCGCGCCTGCCCGTCCCGATGCGCCTGCGCCGCACGCGACAGCGGCGGACTCGGCGGCAACTGCCCGTTCCGCAGCGGCCCGTCGCCGTGCGCCTGCCGGGCAAAGGAACTGCCGCCGGGATGCTCTGTCGCGGGCATCTGCTCTGCGGCGGGCCCGGCTGCTCGTTCGGCCTGTGCTTGCCGGTCGCCGAAGTTTTGACCGGCAGGGTCTGCGCCGCGCTGCTGCGGTGCGAGTGGACCATTCCCGGCCGAGTCGTCGGGCTGAATGCGCCGCGACGGGAAGTTGTTTCCGATGAGACCTTCGGAGCGCGCCGACGCGAGCGACCCGTTTCCGGTCGACCCCACAAAGCCTGCGAAGCCGTTGCCGAGGGAGCCTTCGGCTCGCTGCTGCGGTGCGGGGAAGCCGCTTTCGGCCGGACCCTCGGTGCCGGGTCGGGCGAGTGGAGTGTGGTCCGCGGCGTGCGCCTGCTGGCCGGGCGAGGAGTTCCAGGCCAAGCCGTCGGGCGGGGGTTGGCGGGCCGGATCGCTGCCTCCGATGGAATTGTCGGCCCACGGTTGTGGTGCAGGAGCGTCGGTTCCGGTGGAGCTTCCGGCGGGCCATTGCTCGGCGGACGTGTCGTATGCCTGCGGTCGGTCGGTGCGGGGTGGCGGAGCGGTCGAGTTGTTCGCGGACAGCCCCTCGGCGTGGAGTTGCTGGGCGAGTGATCGACTTCCGGCGAAGCCCTCGGCGCGCAACTGCTCAGCGGGAGAGTGAGTTTCGGGCATTCCGGGCGAGTGGGACTGCTGGGATGCAGCGCTGTTTCCGGCAGGCGCATCGGTGTGCGACGGCGCAGGTGCGCCGTTTTCGGCGGGTGCCTCGGTGTAGGGGCGGGTGGGCGGAACACTTCCGGGGAACTCGCCCGCGTGCGTCTGTCGGCTCGACGAGGTGTTCCACCCCAGTTCGTCGGGGTGGGGCAACCGCGGTGGCGGGCTGTTTCCGGCCGGTGGTTCGGCGAGCGGTGGGGGTTGGAGGCGGTTGTTCGCGGTCGCGGGTTCGGCGGACTGCGGGGCCTGGAGGTGGGGATTTGCGGTCGCGGGTTCAGCGGACTGCGGGCCCTGGCCGGGGCTTGCGGTCGGGGGTTCGGCGAGTGGTGGGGGCGTGAAGGGGTCTTTTCCCGCCTGGGGCGCTGTGAATGGTTGCGTGGCCGGAGTGGGGGCGCTCGGCGGGTTGGTCCGGGCGGTGTGGGGTGAGCCGGGTTCGGCGGGGGTCCGGCCCTGGCCGTTGGGGGCGGGCGGGCGGACCGATTGGATGGAGCCGGGGTCTGGTGCGTGCGCGGGAATGGCGGGAAGTTCGCCCGACGGCGGGGTGGGCATCGACCGCAGGGGGCGGGTGGGGGCGGTGTCGGTCGGCGAGGCGGGCATCGAGTCGCCGCCGTATTGGGCGATGGGCGCGCTCTGCACCTCGAGTACGAGATTGGCGAAGTTGGCGGGCCCCTCGCCGATGCTGCACCACAGCACGATTCGATCGTCGGGCGTGGTCTCGATGACGATGCCGTAGTTGCCGACCCAGGACTTCTGCTCGCCGAAGGCGTCGACCCAGACCGGGGTCAAGGTGACCAGGGTGCCGGAGCCGGTGCCGACGATATCGAAGGTGATGCCGCCGACGAGCGCGTCGGACCAGACGTCGACGCCGGCCAGCCGGCGCCCGTTCAACGCGACGTAGCCGTTCACCACGGACACGCCCATCCCGAGCCCGCGCAACCCCGGCGGCGGGGCGGCGGACAGCAGCGTCAGCGTGACCGCGGTCGGCGCGGGGCCGACCTGCTCGGTGTACATCGGGTAGATCTTGCTACCGCGCAGCACGATGGGCTCCGCGCTCTGATAGCGCTCGGCCAGCGGTAGGTCGTCGGGTGAATTCCGCCCAGCCCATGACGAATACGTCTCGTTCATGTGCTGTCCGCCTTTCCGCCGAATGCGGCCGTGCCGTCGCTGTGCTGTTGCGGCGGATATACCGTACCCGGACCCGCAGGGAATGGCGCAGCAATCAGATGCCCGCCCGCATCGTCACCGGGGTGCATCGATACCGAGCAGTTCATCGGCTGTTCGGTCGCCCTGATCCAGTACATCCAGCCCGTGCCGCGATCGCCGCTGCCGCCTGGGGAACTGGGGTCCACGGATCGCGACGAGTCCATCCAGCTCACGGTGCACAGTGTCGCGGTTCGCCGCGGCGTTCAGCAAGCCGTCCGGCCGGCGCACGATGTCCGCGACCGGCTCGTGGTCGGCAGGCAGCTCCGGCGCGAGTTCCGGAAATTGTGCGGCGAGCAACGGCAAGGCCGTGATGTCCGTGCGGGTATGGTGGCGCGTCAGCGCCACGCGGTGCGCGGCGACCGTCAGGATTTCAATCCCGGCGGGCGACGATGCGTTCCAGTGCCGCCAAGTCCTGCTCCAGCATGCGGAACAACCAGTACACGCCGATGAAGGCGAGCGCGCTGCCGACGCACAGCACGCGCAGCGGCACGATGACCGACGGAATGTCTTCGCCCGGAATGAAAGTCGCGCCCGCGACGCCGAGCAGCGGCACCGCGGCGGCGATCGCCAGGAAGTAGGTGCTGCGCCGGTCGAGCTGACGCAGGCGGCGGCCGTCCGCGCCGCCGAGCCCGCCGTGCGGCAGGAACATCGGGTACAGCGAGCGCACCGCATAGAAGTTGACCATGAAATACGGGTAGGCCATGGCGATGGCGCCGCAGACGATCTGGGTGAGGAAGAAGTGCACGTACGATTCGGCCGTGAGGTGATTTCCCGTGGCCTGCACCGAAACCGGGACGACGACGCCCGCGATCACCCACAGCGCGAAACAGGTCAGCACGTTGCGTTTGCCGAGTAGCAGGGTGTCCGAGCGCGCACGGGCGAGTGTCCGCGCGTCGTAGCTCTGCCCGCGGCGCAAGCCGCGCGATACCCGCCACAGCCCGGCCAGCAGCACATTGGTGACGACGAAACCGAGGAGAAAACACAGGGCGTAGGTGGTCACCGCAATCTGGTCGAAGCGATGCTGCGCGGGCGCGTCCAGCTTGCCGATGATGAGCGTGCGGTTGTGGTGGTAGCTGTACCAGATGGCCAGCGCGTTCGGTACGGCGATGGCCAGCGCCATGATCGGGTGCATGAGCAGCCGGGCCCGCAGCCGCCAACTGCCGGGTGGTGGGTCGACGAGGTCGCGGGCGCGCGCATCGAGACAGACCTCCAGCTGCTGGGCCATGTCCGCGCCGCTCGGCCAGCGTTTGTCCGGATCGGGTTCGAGCGCGCGGACCAGGACCCGGCGCAGCGCTGCCGGGCAATCGGCGGGAAGATCCTGATACGGCAAGGCTTTCGGGCTGCCCGACCGGCGTTCGAGCATGCCGTCCAACGCCGTGCGATCACCGCCGGTCACACCCTCGTCGTCGAAAGGCTTTCGGCCGGTGAGCAATTCCCACAGCAGCACGGCCAGCGCGTAGAGATCGCTTCTGGTGTCGAGATCTTCGGCCGTCTCGGGACGGTCCGGATGGACGGCGGCGAGCTGCTCGGGCGACATGTAGGCGAGCGAGCCGCCGAAATAGGCGACCGGGCTGTCCCCGGAGACGTTGCCGCTGAAGCTGATGTTGAAATCGGCCAGCTTGGGCACGCCGTCGGCGGTGAGCAACACATTGGCGGGCTTGATATCGCGGTGCAGCACACCGGCTTTGCCCGCGTAGTCGAGCGCCTCGGCCAACCGGCGGCCCAGCCAGGCGATGGTCTCCGGCCAGGACAGGGCGGTCAGTTCCGCGCGCAACGGTGATTCGCTCGGCCGGATCTCGCCCTTGCCCGCCAGTACCGCGTCGACCACGTCGATGAGCAGCGTCCCGCCGCGCTGGTCGGGCGGCGTCGCCCGCACCCGTTCGAGCACGGTGAACAAGGTGCCGCCCGGCACGTACTGCATGTACAGCAGCCGCAGTTTACGGCTCTGCAATACCCGCTGGTCGAACACGCGCACGATGTAGTCGTGGTCCAGCTGCGCCAAAGTCTGTGGCTCGGTGCCTTTGTCGCGGGAGATCTTCACCGCGACCAGTCGCTGCATCGAGCGCTGCCGGGCCAAGAAGACTCGGGCGAACGCGCCCCGGCCGAGTCCCGTCATGAGGTCGAAGTCGTCGATCTGCTGCCCGGCCGCCAGGTCGTCCAGCCGCACCGGCTCGGCCGCCGACATCAGCGTGCTGTGATAGTCGTCGGTCGCCAGCATTTCCGAAAGTTGCTCGGCCTGTTCGGGATACGCCGCCGTGTACTCGGTCACCTGGACCGCGGTGCCCGCGCGGCGCCGGACGTGGAACTCCTCATAGATGAGGTCCGGCGGCAGCGGCCAGGTGCGCAACTCGGGCAGCTCGTCGACGTATTCCGCGAGGCGTTTCGGCGCGGTGCCCCGGCCCCAGCGCTGGGCGAGATCGACCTTGATCAATTCGATCAGCGACACCCGCCGGATGGCGGGGGAGTCGGGCAGATACGCCCGCAGGTCCGGCGGCTCGTCGCTGTCGCGCCAGGCGTCGGCGAAGCGCTCGACCACCGCGGCAACCCCGGTGCCGCGCGAGTGTGCGGGCGGACGGTCCGATGCGACCGTCGCCCCCGAAACCGGCGGGGCGGGGTGCGCCATCTGCGCATGGTATCCCCGCCTCCACCCGAAAACCGGACGTTTGCCCGCAAAAGCTCAGCGAAACAGTCCGCCTCCGTCAGTGCCCACCCAGCCGCGTACCGAACCACCGCGCCGATCAGCCCAGCGACATCGGCGTATCCCGCCGAACCCACGTCCCGCCTCCGCGGTCTGGCGAAGGCGACCCCGGCCTTGCGCAACGCCGTTGCTGTTGACAATCGGGGTAGGGGCGGGAGAGTGATGGGGTGAGTGTCGACGGGGTGCGGAAGCGGCCGCAGCAGGCGCGGTCCGTGGCGACCGTGGAGTTCGTGCTCGAGGCTGCTGCCCAGCTGTTCGATCGGCGGGGGATCGCGGCCACCACCAACGAGATCTCGGCTCGGGCCGGGGTCTCGATCGGCACGCTCTACCAGTACTTTCCGAACAAATACGCGCTGATCCACGCCTTGGCGCAGCGGCACGTGCGCGACGCCGCCGGTCGGCTCGAGGTGGTGTTCGCGCAGTTGCGCGCCGAGCGGCCGCCGCTCGATCGGTCGATGCGCGCGGTGCTCGACGTGGTCGTGGCGGCGCACCGGGACCACCCCGGCCTGCACCGCCTGATGCACCGGCTCGCCCCGCGGGCCGCGACGGACCTCGTCGCGCTGCAGGAGTTCGAGGCGCACGTGATCGGCGAGATCGCCTTTCACCTGCACCGCTGTGGCCGCGGCGGTGCGGATCCGGCGCTGACCGCGGCCATGCTCTTCCACGCCGTCGACGCGCACCTGCACCGGGTGCTGCTGTGGCAGCCGATCGACGTCGACCAGCTGATGGAGCTGGTGGAACGGCTTGCGCCGCTCGATGATCGCTAGGCGATCGAGGTACCGCGCACGGTATCGGCCACCGCGCGGAGGGTGTCCTCCAACTGAGTGAGGCCGGGCTGCTCGATCGGGTAGTGGCCGCAGTTCGCCAGCAGCACGACCGCGGTGCGCGCGGGGATGCGCCGCAGGAAACGCAGTGACGATTCCGGCGGCGTCCAGCGATCGTTCGCCGGGTGCACCAGGGTGAGCGGCGCCGCCGCGAACCTTTCCGGAGGCGTGTGCCGATAGTCGAGGAAGCCGGAGAGAAAGCGCAGCGGCACCCGCACGCCGCCGCCTTTCGGATCGGTGGCGCACAGCCGCGACAGCGCGGGATCGAGGCTCATGTTGCGCATGTCGGCCAGCCAGCGGATCGGCACCCGGAGCCGGCCGAACAGCGGGTCGGCCACGCGCAGGGCGCTCGGCGCGAATCCGCTGGTCCAGGCGATCCGCACGGCCGCGCGGCGCGCGACCGGATCGGCGGGATCGAGCAGACAGGTGGCGAGTACGTGGGCGATACCGCCGTGGCGGGCGGCCACCTCGTAGGCGAGCATGCCGCCCATGCTCGCCCCGAACAACACCAGCGGCCGCGCGTCCGCCGCCTGTTCGGCACGCACCAGGTCGACGAGCAGTTCCACCCAGTCCTCGTAGCGGACCGACCCCGGGTCCGGTTCGACCGTATCGCCGTAGAGCGGCAGATCCGGCGCGAGCACCTCGACCCCCGCACCGGCGGCGAGTGCCGCCAAGGGCCAGAGCGCTCCCGAATACCCGCCGCCCCCATGAATGATCATCATGCGTACCGTCGCCGCCGGATCGACGGCCCGTGCGATGTGCACCCGCCTGCCCTGCCACGGCCACCAGGTGGACAGCGGTTCGATCAGTGGCTCCGCGCGGTACTCGGCCGGCAGAAATCTCGCGTAATCAGGGCGTTCCATGCCTTCCACCGTGAATTACCCGGTCAGCGGCCACAACTCGCATTCGCCCGCCGGCCCGGCACGGGAAATCGAGTCTGTACCAGGCACGCAACGTCCCGGCGGTCCGGCACCGAAACTGTGCTCGCATTCGATGCCGGCCCCCGCAGCTAGGTTCTGTCTCGAAGTGGTGAGGCGGGCCATTAGCAGCTGCATCACTTCTCGGGATTCACACCTTTTCTGGGCGTCTGGAAGGGGTGTGAATCTCGAGAAGTGGTGCAGGTGTGTGGCTTTCGCATGTGGAGGCGGGGTTATCTGTCGCTTGGTTTGCTTGCGTTCGGGCTTGTTGGCTGGCTGCCGAAGTGTGACCTTCCCAGTTTGGTGTGCCTGCCGCGGGAGTTACAGGGATGGTGCTGGGCGCGTCAGGTGGGGTTCCCGGCTTTAGGCGCATGTCAGGTGCGCGGGGGTGGGGTTCCGGCGTGGTCGTCTGGCTGTGGTGCTGTTTTCGAGAGTTCCTTGACGAGGTAGCAGCGGTTTCGGGTGGGTGGGGTTGTGGCTCGGCGTGTTTTGCTGGGTGAGTCGTGGGGTCACAGACTTTCCATACGGTTCACAGCAGCTATAAACCCTGTGAGCAGTACGAAAACTCTGTGACCCCAACCTATCTGTCGCTTGGTCCACACCACCCGGCCCGCTACCCCCCAACCGCCCCTGTCTTTCCCAAGCCGCTCGAGACGCCACCACAGCCAGATGACCACGCCGGAACCCCACCCCCCGCACCTGACCTGCACCTGAAGCCGGGTACGGCACACGACGTGCTCAGCGGTTTCGGGTGGGTGGGGTTGTGGCTCGGCGTGTTTTGCTTGGCGAGTCGCGGGGGGCACAGACCTTCCATACCCTTCACAGCAGCTACAGCCCCTGTGAACAGTGCGAAACCTCTGTGACCCCCAACCTATCTGTCGCTTGGTTCACACCGATGCGCCCGGATATCGACTGGACGGCCGTCGGGATCCCGAGCGGTCATCGTCCACTGGGTCGGCAGCGTTTCGATCGGCCCGACGGGTGCACCGGCGCCGAGGATTCGTTCCCGGACCGCACACAGGTGCGCGTGGGTCGGCACGCGCAGGCCCCACCCGGCCCGGCCCAGCGGGTCTGGTGCGATATCCGGTCCGGTAACGGTTTCGACGACCATCAGGTGGTCGGCTCCGCCGACGTCGACGACCGCGATGCGCGGCTCGGCGGCCGTCGCCGCGCGCTCGAAAGCGAGCCTGGCTCCGAGTAATTCGGTGTAGAAGGACACGAGCCGGTCGAGGTCGGTGGTGCACAAGGTCAGATGGTTGACGCCGAGGAGGTCAGGCATGGTGGCCTCAGCGTAATGCCGCCGCGTACGCGGCACTAGACCGTGAGTTGTTCTGGCGCAGCGTGTTCGAGGATGTGCCGGTAGTGGCTGAGTTGGGCGGCGGCGTCGAGCATGGCCAGGCCCTGGGTGGTGAGTTTGTGTTGCCAGTCGTCCAGGGCGTCGGCGAGAGCGGCGGTGCCGCCCGCTGTCCGGACCTGTTGTAGCACGGTGGCGATGTGGCGCAGCGGGTAGCCGCCGCGTCGGAGCAGGTGGGCGAGTTCGGCGTCACGGGTGTCGCTCGCGTGATAGCGGCGGTAGCCGGTGGCGCGGTCGCGGGCCGGGACGAGGATCCCGGCGTCTTCCCATTTGCGCAGTGTCGCGGGGGTGACCCGGATACGGTGCGCCAGTTCGCCGATGGTGCGCGCCGCGCGGTCGTCGGGCACCGTGGAGCCGGCGGGCGCCGCGGTCAGGTGCGCGACGGATTTCCGTACCGTGTCGAGGGTTTCCCGGTCGCGGAGCAACTGGCTGTGGCCCCGATCGATGGTGCGCAGCACCTTGTCCAGGTCGCCGTCGTGCAGTGCGCGCATGATCTGCCCGCCGAGCGCGTGGCCGTAGGCGGGGAGCAGGGCGAGGTACGCGCGCAGCGCTGCCGCGTGCACTTCGGTATAGATCCGGTAGCCGCTGGGACTGCGCGCCGCGGGCGGGAGGAAGCCGTCCTGTTCGTAGTTGCGGATCGCCTGGGTGGACAGTCCGTGCTCGCGAGCGAGGTCGGTGGGACGAAAGGATTTCATCGTATTTGAGACTTTACCGGTCGATCAATCCGCTGATAGCGCAGAAGCCTCAACCGTTGTTTCAAAGATACGATTGACCCACATGACTCAGGAAATTCGTGACTTCGTGCCATCCGGGTGTGAGCTGCTAGGCCTCGGGGAGCCGACCCATCAGGAACCGGCTTTCGCGCTGATCCGCAACGAACTGTTCGCGCAACTGGTCGAGCTGGGCTTCCGATCGATCGTGCTGGAAACCGATCGGGTGGCCGCGTTCGCGGTCGACGATTTCGTGCGAGCAGGCATCGGCACCCTCGATACCGCGATGGATCAAGGCTTCTCGCACGGCTTCGGTGCGCTGGACGCCAACCGGCGACTGGTCGGGTGGCTGCGCGACTACAACCGGGGCCGCCCGTCCGCGCAGCAGCTCTCGTTCCACGGTTTCGATACGCCGAGCGAGAACTACAGTGCGCCGAGCCCGCGCCGCTACCTCGAATACGCCCGGGACTACCTGCGGCTCGACCTGGACCTCGGCGATCTGCTCGGCCCGGACGAGCGCTGGAGTCGCTCGGCGGCGGTGCTCGACCCCGCCGAGTCGCCGGGCGCCACCCCGGCGGCCGATCGGCTGCGGTTGCTCGCCGACGACATGACCCTCGCCCTGCGTAAGCGTGCGTCGGACTTGATCGCGGCGTCCTCGCGCACCGAATGGCGCAGGGCTGCAGCATATCTCGACGCCGGTATCGGCCTGCTCCGCTATCACCGCGCCGCCGCGCGGCGGCTGGCCACGGACGAGCGGATCACCCTGTTGCTCGCCACCAGGGACGCGCTCATGGCCCAGAACCTGTTGGAGATCCGCGATATCGAGGCTCGCCGGGGGCCGACGCTCGTCTTCGCGCACAACCTGCACGTCCGGCAGCATCAATCGCGCGATTCCGTGCGTGCGGCGTTGCCGGGCTATGAGTGCGCCGGTGCGATCGTCGGGTCCTTGCTCGACGACGAGCGGTACGCCTGCATCATCGGCAGTCTGGGCAGTAGCGCGGTGCTCGGTCTCGCGGAACCGGCACCGGACACCCACGAGAGTTTCTTGCAGAGCCGGACTTCCAGCTGGGGGCTGCTGCCCGCGGCCACACCCGAGGCGGCGCGCACCAGGACCGATCCCGAGCCCCGGCAGGGTTATTTTCCGCTCGACCATCTCATCGTCGAGCAGGCGGCGGCCCTCCTGCACGTGCACGCCGGCGTCGCGAGCTGACGCGCGCCGCTCACGCGCCGGTGTCGTACTGCGGGATCGCCCAGCGGGCGTAGGTGTGTTCGGGTCGCGCCGTGATGATGTCGCAGCTGTTGACCAGCGGCTCGGCGTTGCCTTCGAGGTGGTCGAGCGTGGGCGTGATGAGTGCTTCGAGACCGTGTGCCTGGACCATGCTGATCAGTTGGCCGACCGGGTCTTCGGTGGCGGCGTCGTATTCCACGGTGGTGAGCAGGTGGTAGCCGAGACGTTTGGCCAGGTTACGGATCTGGGTTGTATCCCATGCCCGTTGCGCACCCGACACGTCGCGGCGCAGATAGCCGAGTGCAGTTGGTTCGGACCCCATGGCCGGCCCTCTCGCGTTGGCGGAATTATTTGGCGGCAAGGCCTACGCTACCTGGGCCTGGGGCGGCATTCCCAGAGTTTCGCGGGGGTGTCCGAGTCGAAAAGGCAGTATCGCGCCATTGGAACTCGGGGCGGGTGTGCGACTGGAACCTCGACGTAGGGTGCAGACGAATGTCCTGGGCTTTTCCGACCGAATGGAGTGCGCATGCTGGTCCGGGTGATCCGGTGGGCCGTGGTGTTGTGTTGCGTGGCAATGGGGTTCGGTGTGGTTCCGGCCGCCGCCGCGCCGCCGCCCGCGCGTCCGGTGCTCGTGCTCGGGGGTTTCGCCGCCGACGCGGGCAAGATCGAGACGTTGCGGGCCTGGCTCGGGTCGCGCGGCTATGTCGCGTACTCGATGCTGCTGCTGGGTGATCCGACGGGGACCGCCGCGATCGCGGATTCGGCGCAGGCGGTCGCGGACCGGGTCGCCGCGATCCGGCGGGAGACCGGCGCCCCCCGGGTCGATCTGGTCGGGCACTCGATGGGCGGGCTCGCGCAACGTCATTTCGTCAAGTTTCTCGACGGGCGGGCGCATGTCGGGACTTATGTCGATTACGGCACGTCGGAGTACGGCACGTATCTCGGTGTCGCCTGTGCGTGGGCCGCGGGATGCCGCGATCTGGTGCCCGGCTCGGATTTCCTCACCCGGCTCAACACCGAACCGGCGTTGCCGCCCGGCCTGCCCGCCTATCACCTGTTCAGCACCGATGCGGGGGAGGAACGCGAGCCGTTGCCGGGTGCGGTCAACGCCAGTGTGCAGGGTTTCTGTCCGGGTCGCGCGGTCTCGCACGCGGACGAACCGATCGATCTGGCGATGCAGCAGTTGATCGAGGCGGCGTTGCGGGGTGGGCCGCTCGGCACCGACTGTCCGCCGCAGCCCGAAGAGTAAGGAGAGTTATCTGTAACCGACGGTTACAGATAACTCTGCTTTGCTTCAAAAGAGGATTGGGAGCGCGGAAACAACACGCTTGCTCCGAAGATGACGCCAGCCTACCAGGTTCGCGATATCGACGTGAACCGACCAAGCGCTTGCTACGCTCGCCGCATGATCTCCACGGCGGTGTGGGGCACCGGCAATGTCGGCCGGGCGGCCATTCGGGCCGTCGAGGCACATCCGGCGCTGGAACTCACTAGTGTGCTCGTCCACAATCCGGACAAAGTCGGGCGCGACGCGGGGGAGTTGAGCGGGCTCGACTACTCGGTCGGTGTCTCCGCGACCGACGATGTGGACGCGGTGCTGGCCGCGCGTCCGCGTGCGGTCGTGTACGCGGCCTCCGGTGATATCCGGCCCGACGCGGCGCTCGCCGATATCGTCCGCGCCCTGCGCGCGGGCGCGGTCGTCGTCAGCCCCGCGTTGTACGCGCTCTACGACCCGCGCAACGCACCGGCCGAGATCCGCGAGCCGGTGCTGGCGGCGATCGCGGAAGGCGGCGGTGCGCTGTTCGTGTCCGGCGTCGATCCGGGCTGGGGCAACGATGTGCTGCCGCTGCTGATCAGCGGGCTCGGCAGCACCGTCGAGGTGATCCGGTGCCAGGAGATCTTCGACTACTCCACCTACGACCAGCCCGATTCGGTCCGCTACCTGGTCGGCATGGGCCAGCCGATGGACTATCAGCCGCCGATGCTCGCGCCGAGCGTGCCGACCATGGTGTGGGGCGGGCAGATTCGTTTGATGGCCCGGGCGCTGGGCGTCGAGTTGGACGAGATCCGCGAGACCCTGGATCGCCGGGCGCTGGACGCCACGATCACCACCCGGTCGATGGGCGAATTCGCGGCGGGCACGCAGGGCGCGGTGCGGTTCGAGGTGCAGGGCATCGTCGACGGCGCGCCCCGCATCGTGGTCGAGCACGTCACCCGCATCCATCCGTCCTGCGCGCCGGACTGGCCCGCACCGGCCGACGGCGACGGTGCGCACCGGGTGATCATCGAGGGGCAGCCGCGCATCGAGGTCACCGTCGAGGCGAGCGACGAGGACGGCAACCGCTCGGCGGGCGGAAACGCCACGGCGGTAGGGCGTTTGGTGAGCGCGATCGATTGGCTCGTCGAAGCGGGCCCAGGACTCTATGACGCACTCGATATCCCGCTGCGTCCCGCGGTCGGCAAACTCGGAAGGAAGAACCCATGATCGTCGATATCCCCGAGGGCAAGGACCCGATCGGTTACGTCTGGGGCGAAATGGTGCCCGGTATCGGTGTCGCCGCGTCGCAGTTCTCGCTGGCGGTGTATTCGCACAGCACCCTCGGGTTGCGCGAATTCGAGGCCGCGCGCCTGCGGATCGCTCAGATCAACGGCTGCCTGTTCTGCCAGGACTGGCGCACCGAGCGGGACGGCAAAAAGGTGGAACCCGAATTCGCCGACGCCGTCACCGAGTGGCGCACCACCGAGGCGTTCGACGAACGCACCAGGCTCGCCGCCGAATACGCGGAACGCTACGCCCTGGATCACCACAGCATCGACGACGAATTCTGGACGCGGATGTTCGCCGAATACAGTCAGGCCGAGGCGGTGGAGCTCAGCATGAGCATCGGATCCTGGCTGGCCTTCGGCCGGCTCAACCGGGTGCTCGGCCTGGACACCGCCTGCGTGCTGCCCAGCCACGCGACCACCCAGTAGTCAGCGCCGCTTCGGCACCCACGCGGGCTGGCCCTCGACCAGCCCGGTCTCGAACAGTTCGGGCGCGTCCAGCACGGCGCGCAGCCGCTGGTACGCCTGATCGGCGGTGAGAGTGCTGGGGTAGCGGATGTATTCGAGCGCGGCGGTCGTGCGCACCCGGAATCGGTGCCGGAATTCGTGATCGCCCGCGTAACTCAGCGCGATCCGGCCACACCATTCGATATCGTGCGCGCCGTCCGCGCGACGGGTGAACAGCACCTCCTGGTCGGCCACCGAATCGTGGCCGAGCAGGTAGATGTTGAACGCCAGATATTCGAGTTCGTCGAGCTCGCGCAGCGGCAGCGGGTCGGCGGTGAGCCGTTGCGGCGCCACGGCCCGCAACTGGAAAAGCTTGCCCGGCGTCGCCGCGAGAAAGCCGGTGCCGTCGTCCTCGCCCCAATAGGTGGACGACAAGGTGCACCGGTGATAGTTCGTCCACACCACCGGCGAGGACCAGTCCGGCGCGTCGGCCGCGTGCTCGGGCAGCCCATCGGCCGCGTAGTCCGCCGACCGGAGATGGAAGTCGAACCACAGATTACCGGCGCGATCGAGCCGCCCGGTCCACGCGAATTCCTCGATGGCATGCCCGGCGGGCCACGGGTTGCCCGGAAACACGATCCGACCGTTGGCAGCCCCGCACTCCAGGTCGATCCTTTCCATGCCGACGAACATAGCGACCGGCACCGACAAATTACGCGTTGACGGGTGCCTCGTCGTCGGGGGCCTGCTCGACGGTGCGTTTCGGGCCGGTGAACCAGGTGCGCGCGGAAACGAGCCACCAGATCCCGATCGCGCCGACCACACCGGCCAGGGCGATCGGCGCGTAATTGACCGTATTCCAGGTGAACTCGCTGTTCCAGGGATAACCACGATCGTCCATCGGCAGGATGAACAGCACACTGATCGCGACGATCCACAGCAGCGCGACGATGCCGACCGGCCGATACCAGCGGCCCAATTGCCATGGGCCGGTGCGGAATCCGGCGCCGTTCAGTTGACGCAGCAGAATCGGAATGCCGTAGGCGATGTACAGGCCGATGGTCGCGACCGAGGTGGCGGCCGCGTAGGCGGTCGGCGCGTTCTCGGCCGGCACCAGCATGGAGGGAATCAGCAGCACGAAAGCGAACGTGGAAATGAAGAGCACCGCGTTCACCGGCACCTTCCGCGCCGAAAGTTTCGACCACAGCGCCGAACCCGGCACCGCGCCGTCGCGGGCGAACGCGAACAGCATGCGTGAGGCCGAGGTGACCGAGGCGTAGCCGCAGAACAGCTGCGCGATCGCCGCGATGATCAGCAGCAATCCGGACCAGAAGGAGTTCAGCGAATTCTCCAGGATGTAGATCACCGGGTAGCCGCTGTTCTTCGCCGGATCGAGGGCGTCGTCCAGATTCGGGATCGCGAACGTCACCGCCATGATCAGCAGGTAGCCCGCGATCGCCGACACCACGATGGTGTTGATGATGCCCTTGGCCGCCATCCGGGACGCGTCGTGGGTTTCCTCGGACATATGCGCGGAGGCGTCGTATCCGGTGAAGGTGTATTGGGCGTGCAGCAGTCCGAGCAGGAAACTGAACGCCACGCCACCGAACCCGACCGCGCTGTTGTCCACCGTTTCGGTGAACACGAAGCCGACGCTCTGGTGCTGTTCCGCGCCGAACGCGAGGACCAGGACGAATATCGCGACGCCGCCGACGTGCCACCACGCGGAAATATTGTTGATCACCGCGGACAGGTGCGGACCGATCGCGTTGAGGATCGCGTGCAGCACCAGAATGACGACGAAGACCAGGAAGATCGCGGTGCGGTCGGTGCCGATATCGAGGCCGATCACATTCAGCACGACCGTCGTGAAGATCGCCGCGCCGTAGTCGATCGCCGCGGTCACCGCGATCTGGCCGATCAGATTGAACCAGCCGGTGAACCAGCCCCACACCGGTCCGCCGAGCTGCGACGCCCACCAGTACAGGCCGCCGGAGGTGGGATAGGCCGAGGCCAGTTCCGCCATCGCCATACCCACGAACAACACCATGATCGAGACCAGCGGCCAGCCCCAGGCCATCGTGATCGGCCCGCCGTTGGCCAAACCTATTCCGTAACTGGCCAATCCGCCGGTCAGGATGGAGACGATGGTGAAGCTGATGGCGAAGTTCGAGAAGCCGGACCAGGACCGCGCCAATTCCTGTTTGTAGCCGAGCTCGGCGAGCCGGCGTTCATCGTCGGAAGGGGGTGGCGTGCTATCGCTCATGTACTGCTCCAGAGTGTAAACGCTGCCCTCACACAGCGTTTGCCAGAAGATCAGTGTGAAGTAATCGATGGTCAACCGCACGGCAACCAGGAATTCCGCGGCAAATCGCGCCGACCCCGTCGTCTGCCGGGCGGTTCGCCGCCGTAGCGTGGACAGTATGACGGAGCGACTGGTGGTCATCGGTGGTGACGCGGCGGGCATGTCGGCGGCTTCGCAGGCCCGCAGGCTGCGGTCGGCGCGCGAACTGGAGATCATCGTCTTCGAACGCGGCCGGTTCACCTCGTTCTCCGCGTGCGGCATCCCGTACTGGGTGGGCGGCGACGTGCTCGACCGCGACGCGCTGATCGCCCGCACGCCCGAAGAGCATCGATCCCGCGGCATCGACCTGCGGCTGCGCACCGAGGTGATCGAACTCGATCTCGAGGGCCGCCGGGTGCGCGCCCGGGCGCTCGACTCGGGCGACGAATCCTGGACGGACTACGACAAACTCGTGCTCGCCACGGGCGCTCGCCCGATCCGGCCGCCGCTGCCCGGCATCGACGCCGCCGGCGTGCACGGCGTGCAGACGCTCGACGACGGGCAGGCGCTGATCGATACGCTCGAGACCACCACGGGCAAACGTGCGGTGGTGGTCGGCGCGGGCTATATCGGCGTCGAGATGGCCGAGGCGCTGATTCAGCGCGGCTACGACGTGACGATGCTGCATCGCGGCCCCGAACCGATGGCGACCATGGATCCGGACATGGGCGCGCTGGTCCGGGAAGCCATGTGCGGCATGGGGATCACGGTGGTCAGCAAGGCCGAGGTCACCGAGGTGCTGACCGACGAGCACGGTCGCGCCCGCGCGGTGGTGGCCGACGGCGCCGAATACCCGGCGGACGTGGTGGTGCTCGGCATCGGGGTGCGCCCCGACACGGAGCTGGCGCGCGCCGCGGGGCTACCGCTCGGTGCGCACGGCGGGCTGCTGACCGATCTGGCCATGCGGGTGCGCGGTCACGAAAACATCTGGGCGGGCGGCGATTGCGTCGAAGTGCTCGACCTGGTGTCGGGCCGGGAACGGCATATCGCCCTGGGTACGCACGCCAACAAACACGGTCAGATCATCGGTGCGGGTGTCGGCGGGGGATACGCGACGTTCCCCGGCGTCGTCGGCACCGCGGTGAGCAAGGTCTGCGACCTCGAGGTGGCCCGAACGGGGTTGCGCGAGAAGGACGCTCAGGCCGCCGGACTGCAATACGTCACGGTCACCATCGAATCCACCAGCCGCGCAGGCTATTACCCCGACACCGCGGCGATGACGGTGAAGATGCTCGCCGAGCGGCACACGGGCCGGCTGCTCGGCGTGCAGATCGTCGGCCGGGAAGGCGCGGGTAAGCGCGTCGACATCGCCGCCGTCGCGCTCACCGCCCGGATGACCGTCGAGCAGATGACCGCGCTCGACCTCGGTTACGCGCCGCCGTTCTCCCCGGTCTGGGATCCGGTTCTGGTGGCGGCGCGCAAAGCGGTCGCCGCGGTGCGGGCCCGCGGCTAGCGTTCAGGCCTGCTTGCGGTAGACCGCGAACACCGGGATCCGCCGTGACGTCTTTTCCTGGTACTCCCCGAAGCCCGGCATGATCTCGACCATCCTGGCGTACAGCGCGTCGCGCTCGGCGCCGGTGACCTCCTCGGCTTTCGCCTCGTAGCGTTCGGTGCCGATCTCCACGGTCAGCTCGGGGTTCGCGCGCAGGTTGAAATACCACGCCGGGTGCTTGTCCGCGCCGCCGTTGGACGCGATGAGCACCACTCGCTCGCCGTCGGGCAGGAAAACGAGCGGGCTGGTGATCTGCCGGCCGGACTTCGCGCCGGTCGTGGTGATCAAGACCATGTGCGCGCCCTCGAACATGCCGCCGACCTTGCCCGCGTTCGCGCGGAACTCCTCGATGACCTGTTCGTTGAAGCTGTTCTGTGCCACGTCGTTCGCCTCCGGTTCGTCGGTTCCGTCCTGACAACACCGGCCGTGCACCGCGAAATTCCGGGGTCGGCTCAGTAGTCGCGGAACAACTCGATCAGGTCGGTCTTGCCGAACATCACGGCGGCGTCGCGCGCCGACGGGGTACCCGCGTCCGGGTCGGCCCCGGATTCGAGCAGCAGCCGCACGATCTCGGTTTCCCCTTTGAACACCGCGCCCGCCAACGGGGTCTGCCCCTTGTCGTTGGCGCGCGTCGGATCGGCGTCGCGGTCGAGCAACGCCGCGACGGCCGCGCGGTGCCCGTGGTAGGTGGCGAGCATGAGCAGCGTGTCGCCCGCTTCGTTGGTGAGGTCCGCGGGTACTCCCGCATCTATGTATGTCGCCAGCGCCGTCGCGTCGCCCTGCCGGGCGAAATCGAACACCTTGGTAGCGAGCTCGATGAGTTCCGGATCCATGTCAGCGCCCATGGGCTCATTACTACCACCGCCCGCGCGGTTCCCGGTCGCGCGCGCCGCGACGCCGAGTCCGGTCGAATACTCGTGGGTAGCCCCTCCCACCTGGTGTGCCGCGCCGCACGGGTCGGTATAGTCGCCGCGGATGAGTAGTGTCACCACCCGCGTTGAGCCGGAAGCACAGCACCGTCGACTCGGGGTCGTGGTGTGGCTGGCACCGGCCCTCGCCATCGGGTTCTCCGCGTTCTGTCTGCTGCTGCCGGTGTGGCCGTTCCACGAGATCACCGGCGGGTTCATCGACCTGCAGGTCTACCGGTTGGGCGTGGACGCGCTACGGCACGGCAAGGACATGTACGGCCAGCTGCCACAGACCACGATCGGCGCGGGACTGCCGTTCATCTACCCGCCGTTCGCCGCCCTGGCGCTGAGCCCGTTCGCGCTGCTGCCCTGGCACGCCGCCGCGTTCACCTTCTTCGTGTCCTCGGTGGTCGCGCTGGCGTTGACGCTGTACCTGGTGGCGCGCCGGATCTGGCCCGCGGCGGAGCAGCGCAAACTCGCGCTGTTCGCGACGCTGTGCGCCACACCGCTGGGTCTGCTGCTGGAACCGGTGCACGCGACGCTGGACTTCGGCCAGGTGAACCTGCTGCTCATGGCGCTGGTCGCGGCCGACTGCCTGGCCCACAAGCCACGCTGGCCGCGCGGCATGCTGATCGGCATCGCGGCCGCGATCAAGCTGACCCCGGCCGCGTTCGTGCTCTACTTCCTGGTGCGCCGGGACTACAAGTCGGCGGCCACGGCGGCGATCACCGGCGCCGCGGCGACCGGCCTCGGGTTCGTGGTGTTGCCGCACGATTCGGCCAAGTACTGGTTCGGCGGGCTGGGCAATGTGTCCGGCTTGAGCGGTTCGGCGTTCCACACCAATCAGTCGATCCAGGCCGTGCTGGCCCGGCTGAAGGTGCCCGAGCCCGCGTTCACCGTCCTGTGGCTGGTGCTGGGCGCCGCGCTGCTGGTGCTCGTGGTCGCGGCCATGCGGCGCGCGACCGATTTCCCGCCGCTGGCGCTCGGCATCAACGCGGTGTTCACGCTGCTGCTGTCGCCGATCTCGTGGTCGCACCACTGGGTGTGGATCGCCCCGGCGCTGTTCGGCGCCGTCGGCTACGCCGCCACCAGGTTGCCCCGGCGCCAGGCCATCGGCTGGTGGGTGACGATCGCGATCATCACCGCGATCTTCGTGTACGGGCCGCAGAACTGGCTGCCCGACGGCGAGCATCGCGAAACCCAGTGGACCGCTTGGCAACACGTCGTGGGCAACACCTATGTGTGGTTCAGCGTGCTGCTCGTCGCGTTGTATTTCCTCTCCGGCCGCAGGGCCGTGACCAGGGTGGAACCCGCTCCGGTGTTGGTGGCCCAGCACCAGACCTGAGCCGGGCGTGTTTGCTCGCCGAAACCTCGGGTAGCGCCACACAGACGGCCTCGGCCGTCGCTGTCAGAACACCCGAGGCAAGGAGAGATACGCATGGCCGACGCCCCACGCGGCTTTGCCGCAATGGACGCAGCGCAGCAGCGCAAGATCGCCAGCCTGGGCGGCAAGGCGAGCAGCGGCAGCTTCGACAACGACCCCAAGCGGGCCAGCGAGGCGGGCAAGAAGGGCGCCGCGGCGCAACCGACCGCAGCTAAACGCCTCGGCGGCTCGCACAGCCACCGCAACCGGTAGCCCTGGCGACCGGAGGATGGGGCGAGGCCGTTGCCTCGCCCCATCCGGCTGTCCGCGCCGTTCGATCGGCGCAAGAGCGACGCAAGGGTGCCGCAACAGCGGCGCGGCACAGTCGGATTCATGAACGAGACATTCGACGTGGTAGTGGTCGGCGCGGGCCCGGTCGGCTTGATGCTGGCCTGCGAATTGCGGCTCGCGGGAGTCGATGTGCTGGTGGTCGAGCGGCTGACCGAGATCGATCAGACGATCAAGGCCGCCGCGATCACCGTGCCGGCCGCGCAGGCGATCTATCGGCGCGGGCTGCTGGCACGTTTGCGCGCGGAACAGGACAAGAGTCCCGCGCCGCTGCGCGCGGCCTTCGGCGTCGCGGGGGCGGAAGGGGATGCGGCACCGGAGGTTCCGCAGGGGACGCCGTTCGTCGGGCATTACGCGGGCATCATGCTGCGGCGCGACGCCCTCGACATCGAGGACCCGGCGTTTGCCGATCTCGGCCCCGCGTCCCACATCTTTCTGGTGACCCAGCAGAACCTGGAGTCGATGCTCGGCGAGTGGGCCGAGGAGCTGGGGGTGCAGATCCGGCGCGGGGTCACCTTGACGGACTTCACCGACGGCGGCACCGGCGTGACAGTTCGCCTGGGCGACACTGCCGTTCGGGCGGAATGGCTGGTCGGCTGCGATGGCGGCCGCAGCACGGTGCGCAAGCGGGCCGGTTTCGACTTCCCCGGTCTGGAGGCCGAAATCACCGGGCACCAGGCGCTCGTCGAGCTGACCGGCGCCGAGGCGTTGCAGCCGGGTTGGATAACGACGCCCACCGGAATGTATACCTACGGGCCGACTCCCGGCCGGATCCTCACCGTCGAGCTGGACGGCCCGCCCGCCGATCGGGACGCGCCGGTCACCGCCGGGGAACTCCAGGCCGCGCTGCGCGCGGTTTCCGGTGTGCCGGTGCGGATCACGGCCGTGCACTCGGCCACGCGGTTCACCGACAACACCCGTCAGGTCACCTCGTATCGCAGGGGCCGGGTATTGCTGGCAGGCGATGCGGCGCACGTCCATTCGCCATTCGGCGGGCAAGGCCTCAACCTCGGTATCGGGGACGCGGTCAACTTGGGCTGGAAGCTCGCGGCCGTGGTGCGCGGCCGGGCGGACGAGGAGCTGCTCGACACCTACACCGCGGAGCGGCATCCGATCGGTGCCGGGGTGCTGAACTGGAGCAGGGCGCAGATCGCGCTGATGCGACTCGACCAGCGCAGCAAGCAACTTCGCGCCTTCATGACCGAACTGCTGGCCACCCGCGACGGGACGACCACGGTATTCAAACGGCTCTCCGGTGTGCTGCACCGCTACGATCTCGGCGGCACGCACGAACGGGTCGGGGCGGTCGTGCCGGACTTCGAGCTGTCCGACGGGACGCGCCTGGGCGAGCATTTCGCCGACGGTGCGGCGGTGCTGTTCGATCTGGCCGATTCGACGGAATTGCGTGCACTGGCGGCGAATTGGCCGCCGGGCGTCCGGGTGGTGACGGGCAAGCCGGTGGACGTGCGGGAGCTGTCCGGCCTGCTGGTCCGGCCCGACGGGTACGTGGCGTGGGCGGGCGAGGGCGGCAGTCTCGACGGGCTGGCCGCCGCGCACCACCGCTGGTTCGGCGCGGCCTGACGACATGGCTGGAATCCCGTTGTCACCAACGGGATTCCAGTGTCAGGCAGTGCGGGTCAGGGGTTCGGGCAGACCTTCCAGGCGAAGTGGTAGGTGGTGTTGATGGCGCCGTCGGTCGAGTCCATCGTGATGAAACTGGTCTTCTTCGGGTCGGAGGTGCCCGCGTCCACCCGCAATTGGGTGTTGATATTGAAGTTCCGGGTTTCGCCACACGGCAGATAGACGATCGCGCCTACCTCGGTGGTGTCGGTCTTTTGCCAGTCGTCGGCGAACGGGCCTTTGAATGTGTGATCGACGAAGTCGGTCGGTGAATTACCCTGGAAATAGTAACGGGCCCGTTCCAGCGCGGTCGCGCCTTTTTGCAAACTCGCGAAACCGCGATAGTCCGCCTGCGCGATTCCGTAGGTGAAGCCCTGCGGCACATGCACCTTCAGGTTGAGCTGGCAATTCTTGCGGAAGTCGGTGGGGCCCGCCCCTGGGCCGACCTGGGCGGTGTACGCGCTGTAGGTCACCGTGAAGGCGGTATTGTCGGGTGAAACCGCCACTGCCGCTGTGTCCTTGGGGCAACCGGTACCGTTGACGGTCACCACGTCGATGACGATCTTGTCCGGTGGGGCACCCGGCCAGTCGGAGCCGGGCTGCCCAGAAACGGGGGAACCGGACATCGGCAAAGCGAACGCAAATAGGGCGGCGCCGACGACGGCTAATTTCTTGTACATTGGAATTCCTCGGAATGTTCCGGTTGCGGGACAAACCTCACTTTAAGTCGGTACCGCCTGCCCGATACTCCCCAGTGAAGTGGGGAGGATACGGAATGGTTTGCGTCCGTGCAGGATTGGTGATCGGGGTGGACGGTTCTTTATTGTTCAAGCGAGTTCGAGGCGCGGTCCGATATGTATCGCTCGATAGACCTCGTTACGGATCGCGTTCGCCTGCTCGTCGGTGAGCGTGCGGGTGAGTGGCCGAAGGACGAGTCGTACGACAGCGTTGGCCTGCCCCGGCCGGATGCCGAGGCGCTCGCGCGCCGAGCCGGGCAGCCGATCCCACGGGGTGCGTGCCGTGACGAGCACCGACTCGATGTCGTCGAGCCTGTCGTGCAACACTTTTCGCACTGTGTCGCCCAGCGTCTCGTCGTCGGTGTGGTCCGCGATGACCACCGACAGATCGCGCCGGATCGGCGGCAGCATCGAGACCGGGCGCCACGGCGTCAGGTCGCGCAGTTGCTCGGCGATGCGCGGGTCCGCGGAGCGCAGATAGCGGATATCGGGAATTCCCTTGCGCAGCATCAACGCTCGGTCCAAACCGAGCCCGAGTGCGGTGCCGGACCAGCGACCCGGATCGAGCCCGGCGCCGGCCAGGATGTGCTCGGCGATGAGCCCGCATTCGGCGAGTTCGAGCCATTCGTCCCCGAGCCGTACGTCGACTTGGCGGCCGAGCGCGGTGTACGGGTGGACGGCGGGGGTGGTGCGCCACACCGCGCCGGGCAGCACCGCGGCCACCAGCCGGGCGATCATCTCCTGCAGGTCGGCTTCGCCGGTGTCCGGGTGGGACCGCAGACGCCACAGATCCAGCTGGTGCGGTTCGCCCACATGGTTGCGATCCACGACGTCGCGACGGTAGGCGAGGCCGGGGACGACGATCAATTCATCTGTCTCGGTGTGCATTTCGGCATAGCTGCGTAGTGCGGCCGGGATATCGGCGGTGGTGTGGCTGCGCAGCATGGCGGTCGGGCTGAGATATCGGGTGTAGCGCGCGTCGCGGGTGATATCGGCCGGGTCGTAGCCGAGCTTGTCGTAGTTGTCGGCGACCGCGACGATCGGCGAGTTGCGCACGACGCGCACGGTCGGCCCGGCGGTCGAGGTGAGCGCCGCGATGAGCTCGTCGAGCAGTTGCTGCATGGCGTGTGGGCCCTGGGCGGCGTCGCTGAGGTCACGCACCGTCAGCGCGCGCGACAGATCAGGGGTGGTGAGATAGGTAGGCATCGGTAATCCCTTGGTAGCCGGTCGGTTTCGGTACAACCCCCGAACCGGCGACGGCCACAGGAACTACGTGCGGCTACGCACGCGGCTGTCCCCGCGGCCGACTGTCGGCCCGGGGCAAGGAAATCGCCTGCCTGCGTTCATGCGTCGAGAGTAGATGATCCACCGGTGCGATGGCCAGCGGATTCGCTGCGCACGGCCATGGAGCTGCCGAGTTCGGTCCGGACGGTGTAGCGCGCGTCAGGACGACGCGGGGGAGTCGCCGGACAGGCGCTGGGCGACGTCGGGCAGGCGCATGACCATGGCGATGGCGAAATCGGCGATCAGATCGATCAAGCCGTCGCGGTCGACGTCGAGGCCGCCGTCGAGCCACACCAGCACCAGTTCGGCGGCGCCGCCGGTGATCAGTTGCGAGGTGGCGGCCACGGCCGTGTCCTGGCCGGCGGGCAGGGCGAGCACCAGCCGGGTCTGCTCGATGATCACCTCGGCGACCCGGCGCATCCCCGCGAAACGCGAGCGCATGAGCGCCTCGCTGCCATAGGCCTGCGCGAAGATGATCTGCGCGCGGCGCGGATCGTCGGTGACCTCGATGATCAACGCGGCGACGCCCGCCCGGATCCGGTCGGCGGGTGTGCCCGCGGTGTCCGCGATCGCGGCCCGCGCCCGTTCGAGGGCGGACTCCTGGACCTCGAGCAGTAACTCGGCGGCGAGCACGTCCAGGTCGGGAAAGGCCTCGTAGAAGAAGCGCGGGCCGACCTTGGCCTGTTCGCAGACCCCGCGCACGGTCAGCGCCGACAAGCCCTGGGTGCCGACGATGTCGAGGGCGGCGTCGATCAACCGCCTGCGCCGATCTTCCCGGCGTTCGGCGGTGGACGTGCCGCGATAGGTGCCGCTGAATGCTCGGGTCACCTCAGGAGCCTCGCACAGCAGAAGTCGGGAAACAAGTGTTTACGGAAACGTGCGTTTCCGGTATGGTCGGAGCATCGCAGCGTCGCGAAGGGACGGCCGCAATGAGTCTTCTTGTGCCCCAGAGAATTACCGACGTGCCAGGGGATGTTCGCCACTTACGTGCGCGGCTCGCCAGGCACGCGCAAGCTCTCGGCGCCCGGGTCGTCGACCGGTATCCGTCCGCGGCGGGGCCGCTCGCGCCACCGCCGGCGGGCAGTGACCTGCGGCCCGTCCCCGGCGACTTCGGCGCGCCGGGCATCGGTTATACCTTGCATGCGTTGAGCGATCCGATCGGGTTGGCGCGCAACCGATTCGAACTCTATGGTCCGGTCAGCTGGATGGGTCTGCTCGGTCGCCGGACGGTCGGTGTGTTCAGTCCCGCCGCGGTCGAGGCGGTGCTGCTCGACCGGGACAAGGTGTTCTCGGCGCAGCGCGGCTGGGAATTCGTGATCGGCCCGTTCTTCCACGGCGGGTTGCTGCTGCGGGATTTCGACGAGCATCTGTTCCATCGCCGGATCATGCAGCAGGCGTTCACCAGGCCGCGCCTGGTCGGCTACCTCGAGCTGACGACGCCGCGGATCACCCGGGGGATCGCGCAGTGGCGGCCCGGCGCGCACTTCGCGCTCTACGACGAGGTCAAGAAGATTCTGCTCGCGCAGGCCACCGAGGTCTTCGCCGGCGCCGAACTCGGGCCCGAAAGCGTGATGCTCAGCCGGGCTTTCGAGGACGCAGTGCACGGCGCGACCGCGCTGCTGCGGACCAATGTGCCCGGCGGCGTGTGGTCGCGTGGTCTCCGAGGTCGCCGCATTCTGGCCGACTACTTCCGGCGTGAACTGCCCGCCAAGCGCGCGGGTGCGGGCAAAGATCTGTTCAGCGTGCTCTGCACTGCGGAAAGCGAAGAGGGGTATACGTTCTCGGATCGCGAAGTGATCGAGCACATGATCTTCGTGATGATGGCCGCGCACGACACGAGCACGATCGCCGCGACCATGCTGGCCTACGAGCTGGCCCGCCATCCGGACTGGCAGGAGCGGCTGCGGGCCGAGTCCCGGGCGCTCGGCAAACCCACACTCGACTATGCCGACCTCGACCGCCTGCCGGCGCTCGATCTCGCGTTCAAAGAGGCGTTGCGGCTGTATTCGCCGGTGGCGCAGCAGGTTCGGGAAGCGACCAGGGACACCGATATCCTGGGCCACTATCTGCCGCGCGGCACGCTCGTCGTGGTCGGCGCCTACCCGATGATGCGCACCGCGGCATACTGGCACGATCCCGACGCGTTCGATCCCGAACGGTTCGCCGCCGACCGGCGTGAGGACAAATCGCATCGCCTGGCCTGGGCCCCGTTCGGCGGCGGCGCGCACAAGTGCATCGGCCTCTACTTCGGCGGCATGACCGTGAAAGCCGTGCTGCACCAGATGTTGCTGCGCTACCGCTGGTCCCTGCGGCCCGGCTACGAGGTGCCGCTCGTCGCGGGCACCGGCCCGATGCCCGCGGACGGTCTCCCGATCCGGCTGGAGCGGCTGTCGTGAAGATCGTCGCCGACCGTGCCCGCTGCGAGGGGCACGGAATGTGCGAAGCCCTGGCCCCCAACCTGTTCCGGGTAGGCGACGACGGCATCGTCGAACCCCTTGCGGACGCGGCCGCCGAATCCGACCTGGACCTCGTCCAGCTGGTCGTGGACAGCTGTCCCGTCGAGGCCCTGCGCCGCACCCCCTGACCGCACGCACCCCTTCTGACCTCCCGCACCCGCTCTGCCCCGTGGAACCGGGTGCGGGAACGCGGAAAGGGTGCGGGAAGTCAGGCCGGGGCCGGGCACGGCGCCGAGCAGTATCCCGTGCTGATCGAGGGATTCGCCGAAGCGGTGGGTGCGCCGCCGCGGTGATCATCGGGTAGCGGCGCGAAAGCGACTGCGGGAGATCAAGAGTTTGGAACCTCGATGGCGAGGCATTACCTGTCCGATACGACAGGCTCGGCAAGGAGGTTCAAGTGTCGTCTGGAGTGTTGATCACAGTGATCGTTCTGGTCGTCCTCGCTGCGGTGGTCATCGCCTTACTGGTGTGGCCGATGGTGCGCAGGCAACGGCTGCGCAGCCGATTCGGACCGGAATACGACCGGACGGTTCAGGAACACGACGACCGCCGCGCCGCGGAACGTGAACTGGCCGAACGCGAACGCCGCCATGCCGAGCTCGAGCTGCGCACTCTGTCCGACGAGCAGAAGCAGCTGTACACGGCCCGCTGGGTCGAGGTGCAGGAGCAGTTCATCGACGATCCGGCGGCGGCGCTGCTCGCCGCCGATCGTCTGCTGACCACGGTGATGGCCGAACGTGGTTATCCCACCGAGAATTTCGACCAGCAGGTGGCCGATCTGTCGGTGGAGCACGCGGAACCGCTCGGGCACTACCGGGCCGCGCACGAAATCGCCACCCGGCCCAGCGGGACCGCCGTGTCCACCGAGGACCGGCGCACCGCGATCGTGCACTACCGGGATCTGTTCCAGGACTTGCTGAACGGCGCGTCCGACGACAAGAAGGCCGCACCCGTCGAGACGGCCGAACGGGACACGACCGCCGCCGAACAGCAGGCGCACCACGACACGACCGAGCAGACCCAGCACGACAAGAAGGCACTGTCATGAGCACCGAATACGACCGCACCGCGCATCCCGAGCGAGTCACCGCAGCGGATTCGCCGAAAGAGCACGAGACCGATTGGGCGACGGCGGAATCCGAAGCACAAGCGGACGAACGGGAAGCGGCGGCCGCCGAGTACGGTACCGACGCGGACCGGACATCCACCGCATCGAGCACGGCCGGCTCACACCAGCGGGCCGACGCGTTCGGCGAAACCGATTCCGGTGGGCATGTGTCCGCCGCGGACCAGCACGCCGAGGCGCTGACCGAAGCCGATGTGGACCCGCACGCCACCGCCGATCCGGAGCGGGAAGTAGCCACCGAGGCACGCCTCGACGAGCCCGCCGCGGATCAGGGCGCCGCCGCGGGCACCGAGGTCGCGCCTACGGGGTCGACCGCGAATACGTCTGAGCAGCAGCGCACTTCGCTCGACAGCGTCGGGTCGGCGCTGTTCGGCGAGGCCGATCTCGATCGGCTGCGGACCCAATGGCGTGAGGTGCAGGGCGCGTTCGTCGACAGCCCGCGCGACGCGGTCACCCAGGCGGACAAGATCGTCAGCGACGTCATCTACCAGCTGACCACCGCGTACGCCGAACGCAAGCGCGTGCTCGAGGAGCACAGCTCGGGTCTGCAGGACGCCGACACCGAGGAACTGCGTCAGGCGTTGCGCGGCTATCGCGGGTTCTTCCGGCGGTTGCTGACCATCGAATCGTAGAAACCGAACGACGGAGTCGTTGCCCATGAAGTTGCCCGGATTGCCGGCCGATCGGATCGACCGTCTCGCCGATTGGGTCGCCCACCAGGTGAAGTCGCGGGTCCCGGCGGCCGACCCGGCCGACCGGGATCCCGAATTCATCATCGACACCGTGGGTCCCGCGTGGCTGTTCGCCCGGATGTACTTCCGGGCGGAGGTCCGCGGCCTCGACCACATCCCGGACGAAGGCCCGGTCCTGTTGGTCGGCAATCATTCCGGGGGCAACGTCTCCCCGGAGGTGCTCGTCACCACGCTGGCGTTCGTGCGCCGGTTCGGGCCGCATCGGCCGTTCTTTCAACTCGCGCACGACATGGTGATGGCCTATCCGGTGATCGGCACGCTGCTGCGGCGTTTCGGCACGGTGGGCGCGGATCCGGACAGTGCGCGGCAGGCACTGCGGGACGGCGCGGCGGTGCTGGTGTACCCCGGTGGCGACTGGGAGGTGCATCGACCGACCTGGGAGGAAGACCAGATCGATTTCGCGGGCCGTACCGGCTTCCTCCGATTGGCCTGGGACGCACGCGTTCCCATCGTCCCGTTCGTCAATGCCGGTGCGCAGCAGACCGCCTTGATGCTCAGCCGCGGGGATCGGCTGGCGCGGTTGCTGCGGCTGGACCAGATGTTGCGCCTCAAGGTGTTTCCGATCTCGCTGGCACTGCCCTGGGGTCTCAACATCGGCGACCTGGCCGGGCATATCCCGCTGCCGAGCAAGGTGACGATCGAGTTCCTCCCGCCGATCGATCTGCGGTCCGAACATGGATCCGAACTCGATCCGGACGCCGCCTACGACCACGTCACCGGCGTCATGCAGGACGCGTTGACGCGGCTGTGCGCGGAGCGCGGCTTGCCGATCCTGGGCTAACCGGTACCCGGGAGCGGCTGCGCGACGAACATATAGCTCTTCTCCTCGACTCGGCGCGCGATGCGCCAGCTTCCGTCGACGCGGGCGAAGGTGTCCAGGTACCACAGCCCGCACAGCATGAGGCTCGACGGGCCGTCGCCGCCGGACATCATCATCGGGTTGTGGCACATGGTGCGGCCGGTGGCCGTGTCACCGTCGACGGTGATCGAGGAATTGCTGATGAGGTGCTGGAATGCGGGGAAATTGGGCAGCATGGCGGCGAGGAATTGCTTCGTCGCCGCCACGTCGCCCGCGGGGCCGCCCATCGCGGTGTAGTCGATGTGCGCGTCACCGGTGAAGATATCGTCCAGCAGGTCCCACTGCCCGGTGTCGACCGCGTGCGAATACCGGACCATCAGATCCTGGATCTCCATGCGATCGGAAATCTCTTGCAGGGACAGCATGCTCGCCTCCGAATTACGCCGAACGGTTCGGCGCAATGCCACCAGGGTTGTGCGCGGGATGCAAGACCCGGGCGCGAGCGGGGGAGGTGGGTGTCAGGCCTTGTGCGGCAAGATGTTCAGTACGAGTACGAGTCCGGCCGCGATGCTGAGGCAGGCGAGGACCGTGGTGACAGCAGACTGCGTAAGAGTGGCAATGCCGATCGAAAAGGCAAGGCACGTAGCGAATGCCAAAACCGCGGTCCCCGGCTCCAGGCCGGCGATGCGGCTGGGTCGGTTATCCGTCGATGTCATGTATCTGTGATTACCCAACGCGGTCCGTTACGAAACCGTGACTTCGAAATCGATGGCATACCTCCCGGTCAGGGTCAGATCGGACGGCCGTCGCGCAGCCGGGTCACGGCGGTCACGATGGCGGCGGACTGGACGGCGACCAGGCGCGGGATCGGCACGGGCAGTCCGGGCGCGTTGGTCTCGATATCGACGCACCATTTATCGAAGATCGGCGCGAAGCGGAGGCGTTCGGTGACCACGTCGTCCGGGCCGGTGCCCGGGTAGGACTCGAGCAGCTGGAGCAGCATGCCGCCGGCCCGCAGCCGGGCCACCCCTGTCCACACGTACTTCTCGATGAAGAGTTCGCCGAGGGTGGCCTCCCGGGTATCGGTGGCCGACCGTTTGGCGATTGCGTTTCCGCGCAGGGCCCGTACCGTGTCGGTCAAGGCCCGTTGGAAAGGGTTGCTGCCGTCCAGGTGTGCCGTGAGGCGACTGAGCGCCCCGCTCACCAGGTCGGCGATCTCCTCGTACTCGGTCGCGGTGGCGTGCAGGACATCGGCGAGCCGGTGGCCGCTCGGCGTCTCGTCGGCGACCCGCGGGTCCACCCACAGCGGCAGTTCGCACACCAGGATGGCGGTTCCGTGGGACGCGGCGTAGTCGCGGATGCCGCCGCCGTACATCATCGCCAGCGGTTCGATGCCGTCGCCCGCCAGCGCCTCGGCGATCCGTGAGAACGGCGGCAGCTCGAAGATCCCGGGCTGCCAGGTCGCCGCGCCGGGGACGTCGGGCTCGCCGGTGTAGATCGGCACGCCGGCGGCGGCGAGCTGTCCGGTCAGGCCGGACCAGTACTCGGGGTCACCGCCGGTGGTGTAGAAGAATCCGCCGCCGAAATCGGCGTTGTGCAACGACACGATCAGCGCGGGCCGGGTTCGATCGATCAGACCCATCAGCGCTTTCGTCTCCGGCAGCGGCGCGCCCACCGCGATGCCGCGCCAGCTGGCCGGGAAGCACCACTCCGGCTGCTCGGCCGCCGGTGGCCGGTAGAAGCCGTGTGCGACAGCGGTTCTCGTTCGTGGCCCGGCGAACCAACTCTCGTTGAGCTTGGTGCCGTCCGGGTCCAGGCACAGCACGAAATGCCAAGTCGCGCCGAGTGTTCGGTCGTCCTCGCGGGTGAGTCTGCCGAGCAGGTGCCGGATGGTCGCCATGCCGATCGGCTCGTTCGGATGCGGGTTGCCGACCACCACCACCTGCCGGGGCCCCGCACCGACTCGCACGCACCTGATCGGGTGCCCGCCGCGCGACCTGCCGATCTCCGTGACGGTGACCCGATCGGGTAACGCGTCGACGAAGCGGTCCAATTCGTCGACCGTAGGGAACGAATCGGTCGGTGCCACCGCGCCGACGAGTCTGCCTACTTCGTCCGCCGCCACTTCGTCTGTGTCCATAGTCAATAGTGGGATCGATGCTGACGCGAACGGGTCAGTTCGCCCGCAGCAAAGGCGATTTCACCGCGCCGCGCCCAGCGCCGCGCCCGGTGGCTACCGCAGGGCGCCGAACGACGGCGGCGTGTCGGCGTCCGTGGCGCCGAACCGGGGCGCGGGTCGCGGGCCCATGGTGAAGTCGAGGCGGCCGCCGGACAGCGCGAACGACTCGGGCAGCCACGCCCGCGTCGTTTCCGCCCCGCCGACCCGCAACGACTGGATGTAGCGGTTGGCATCGGAGGTTTCCGGCGCGACGATGGTGAATTCGGCGCCGGTCGAGCGGCGCACCACGGCGGACTCGAACGCGGGCCCGTGCACGAAAAGTTCGGCCCGGCCCGGGATCACCGGATACAACCCGAGCGCGGCCCAGACGTACCAGGCCGACATCGTGCCCAGGTCGTCATTGCCCGCCAAGCCGTCGGCGTCCGGGCCGAAGAGTTCGGTGCGGGCCCGGTGCACCACGTCCTGCGTGCGGTGCGGCCGCCCGGCCCAGGCGTACAGCCATGGGGTCTGCAACGACGGTTCGTTGCCGAGGTAGGCGTGCGGCGCGTGCGGGCCCGCGTTGAGTTCGGTGAAGAACTCGTCGAGCCGGGCGGCGGCGCGGTCTCGGCCGCCCATCCTGGCGAAGAGCTCACCCACATCGTGCAATACCATCCAATGGTATTGCGCCCCATTGCCTTCCACGTAGCCCTCGGTGGCCGCCGGATTGAACAGGAGCCCGAAGAAGCCGAGCGCGGACCGCGGTTGCAGCCAGCCGGTGAACGGATTGAACAGATGCTCCCACCCGCCGGCTCGGCGCAGGAAGGTGTCGTGCCGCTCGGTGTCGCCCAGTCGCGCGGCCAGTTGGGCGATGCCGAAATCGGCGATGTTGTACTCCAAGGTGTCCGACACCTGATCCGGCACCCAGCCGAGCCGCAGATACTGGTCGTTGCCGGGGCGCTCGGTGTAACCGGACAGCTCGCCGACGCGTTCGGCGCCGGCGATCATCGAGTCCAGTGCGTCCGCGGCCGTGAAATCCCGTGCCCCGAAGGCGTAGGCGCTGGCGAGGATCGAATGGTACGGGTCGCCGTTCATCACACCGGTGACGGTGTTCTGATGCGACCACCGGTCCCACACGTCCCCGAGCGCGTGCGCGTTGTCGTACATGGATTGCGCGATATCCGAGGCGACATCCGGTGCGAGCCAGGCGAGCAGTTGTGCCGCACTGCGATAGATGTCCCACCCGGAGAAGGTGGCGTAGTGATGATGCCCCGGGCGCACCTGATGGACGTGGCCGTCGAACCCGGTGTAGTTGCCGTCGACATCGTCGAAGATGTACGGCTGCAGGAACACGTGATAGAGCGCGGAATAGAAGGTGCGCAACCGATCTGGCGCACCGCCCGTCACCACGATCTGGTCCAGTCTGCGCTGCCAGGCCGCGTGCGCTTCCGCCCGCACGGTGTCGAAATCCTTGGCGCCGACCTCGGCGGCGAGGTTGCGCCGGGCGCCCTCGACGCTGACATAGGAGATGGCGGTGCGCATCTGCACCGGCAGGTCGGAGTCGAACTGCAGGAACAGCCCGCTGCCTTGGCCGTTGCTGGCGATCTCGCCGGACCGGGTGCGACGCGTCTGTGCCTTGCCCGTGACCGAGTGGCCGCCGGGATAGAGGACATCGTCTTGCCAGGTGCCCGACGCCGTGATCGGACGATCGAAGGTGGCGTGGAAGTGCACCCGGTACCGGCTCTTCGCGCCGCAGAACCCGCCGGTGTGCGCCCAGCCGGATACCGTGTTGCCATCGAGGGTGATCTCGGCGTCCTCGACGCCGTTGACCGAGCCGGTGACGTCGAGCAGCACCGTGCCGGGGCGGCCGGTGGGGAAGGTGAACCGGGCGACGCCGCCGCGGGTGGCGGTGGTCAGTTCGGTCCGCACGCCGGAATCGGTGGTCACGCCGTAGTAGCCCGGGTCGGCCCGCTCGTTCGCGTGGTCGAAGGTCTGCAGGTAGCCCGCGCCGTCGACGGCCGGTGACCGGCCGATCGATCCGCTGATCGGCAGGACCGGAAAGTCCTGCGCGCCAGTGCATCCCGGCCCGGAGATATGCGTCATCGAGAACCCGTACAGCCGGTTGTCCTCGTACTTGTACCCGCCGCCCGCGGTGCGCACGGTGTCCGGGCTCCACTGCATCATCCCGAACGGGGCCACCGCGCCGGGAAAGGTCATGCCCGCGCCGCCGCCGTGCCCGAAATCGGGCCCACCGTCCCGGGTGCCGACGAACGGATTCACGTACCGGCTGGAGTCGGCCGCCGTTTCGGCGTGCGCCCCGGCGGGAACGAGCGGAACCAGCAGCGGGACAACGAGGCAGGCCAGACGGCGACGCGACATGCATGCTCCCTCGACGAGCCTCCGACAACGTTGCCCAGTGCCTGCTCATCCTGGCATCGCACGGTCCGCCCCAACCCGCCGACACGCCGCTGATCAGCGCCTTTGCCGAGACCGGTCCCTCTCGGTGGCGAGGGGGCCGGTCGCCTCGACGTGCGGGACTACCTGACGACCGGCCGGGTTTCCGGCCGCCGGACGGCGGGTAGGGCCCTGCTATGGAGCTTTCGGAAGATTTCGAATGGCAGGGGCGGCGGATCTCGTGGGGGCGCGCGGGGCAGGGGCCCGCGGTGGTGTTCTGTCACGGCACACCGTTCTCGTCGGTGCTGTGGCAACCGTTCGCCGAGGCGCTCGCCGACGACTTCACCGTCTACCTCTGGGATATGCCCGGGTACGGCGCATCGTCGAAACGGCCCGAGGACCCGGTCGATTTCGGCAGTCAGGCGCTGGCGTTCGCCGCGCTGCTCGACTACTGGCAGGTCGACCGGCCGCATGTCGTCGCGCATGATTTCGGCGGCGCGGTATCGCTGCGCGCGCACCTGGTCGGTCAGGTGCCGTACGCGTCGCTGCTGCTCGTCGACGTCGTCGCGATCCCGCCGAGCGGTTCGCCGTTCTTCCGATTCGTGCAGGAGCATCCGGACCTGCTCGCGGAACTGCCGCCCTACATCCACGAGGCGCTCGTGCGCGCCTACATCCAGGGCGCGAGCTACCGGGGCCTGCGCGACGCAGAGCTCGAGCCGCTGGTCGCGCCATGGACCGGCGAGGTCGGACAACCGGCGTTCTACCGCCAGATCGCGCACTACGACGAGCGGTTCCTCCAGGAGAACGAGCGGTTGCTGGAGCACCTCGAACTGCCGGTCCGCGTGCTGTGGGGTGCACAGGACACCTGGATCCCCGCGGAGCTCGGCTACCGGCTGACGGCTCAGATCCCCGGTGCCACAGTGCGTTCCGTACCCGACGCGGGCCATCTCATGCACTACGACGCCCCGATCGCTCTCGCCGATGAGCTGCGCGCCTGGCTTCCGCGCGCGGACTGACGCGACCGCCGATCGACCGTCTAGCCAAATTTGCTTAGCGCGCCGTCCGTCGCTACGCTCGACTTACTAGCCAATTTTGGCCAGTGATCGAGCATTGCAGAGGATGTGCCGAGATGGCCGGAGAGATCACCACCCCCCTGTTGCCCTGCGTGGACATCGACGAGATGGGCGAGTTCTATGGGATGCTCGGGTTCGAGCAGACCTACCGCCAGACCCGGCCCAATCCCGCCATCGGGCTGCAGCGCGAGGACATCTGGCTGCAGTTCTTCGGGATGCCCGGCTTCGTGCCCGCCGACTCCTACGGGTCGTGCGTGGTGCAGGTGCCCGATATCGGCGCACTGTTCGACTCGTTCGCGGCCGGCATGCGTGCGAAGCACGGCAAACTGCTGGTCGCCGGTACGCCACGGATGACCCGTCCCCGGCGGCGCAAGAACACCGGCAATCTCACCGGTTTCCTCGTGGTCGATCCGGGCGGAAACTGGATCCGGTTCTTCCCGATGCGGGCCACCGACGAGGCGGGACCGACGTCGAAACTTCGCAAGGCGATCGATGACGCTGTGGTGCAGGCGGATTCGCGCGGCGCGGACGCCCAGGCGGTGAAGATCCTCGACGGGACATTGCGGCGTACCGAAAACAGCGCGACGACGGTCGATCTGGTCGATGCGCTCGCCTTCCGTGCCGAACTCGCTGTGCGCCAGGATGATCCGGCCTGTGCCGAAGCCTTGCTCACCCGGATCGAGACCATCTCGCTGACCGGCGAGGACCGAGCCGCGCTCGCCGACGCCCTGGCCGGTGTCGCGGAGCTGCGCCGTATTGTGGCCGCGTGGCGAGCCGATCAGTGACACGCTCCCGGTGCGAAAGGTAGGAACGATGTCCGCAGTTCGGCTCTTGGTGCTCGGCGCGGTGCGGCGGCGCGGACGAGCGCACGGCTATCAGGTCCGGGCCGATCTGGAATCGTGGGGTGCCCACGAATGGGCGGGCGTCAAATCCGGCTCGGTCTATCACGCGCTCAAAGCGATGACCGCCGAACACCTGCTGATCGCGCACGAAACCACCGCGAGCACCACCGGCGGTCCGCCGCGCATCGAATACGAGACCACCGACGCGGGGCAGCAGGCCTATCTCGGCCTGCTGCGCTCGGCGCTCGCCCAGCGCGATCCGCGGCTGGACGTGCTCGCCGCCGCGGTCGGGCTGATCGATGATCTGCCCCGCGCGGAGGCCATCGATCTGCTCCGGCAGCGCGCCGAGCAGATGGCCCGGTGGCGCGCGAGCATCACCGAACACATTTCGCCCGGTACCGATCTCGATACCTGGGGCCCGGTCGGCGAGGTGCTCGGTCTGTGGCTGCACACGGCGGACAGCCGCGCCGAATGGACTCAGCGCCTGATCGATCGCTTGGCCGCCGGCGCCTTCGAGATGGCCGACGACCGCTGAGCAGGCGCGGGGTGACAGATCTGCGGGACCCGGGCGCGCGCTGGTAGAACTGGAGCGTGGTCAGTCAGCCGGTTCGCAGCGCCGCCGAGTGGACGGCGGGGGATGTCGCCGGGGTGCTGGCGCAGGCTTGCCCGGCGGCCCGGGTGACCTCGATCCGGCCGGGCCCGCCCAGTTACAGCAACTGTCTCTGGCTCGCCGAGACCGTCGACGGCCGACTGCTCGTGCGCATTCCCGGGCGCAGCGCCGATCCCGAGTATGTCCGCGCCACGGTCACGGCGACTCACCTCGCGAGTGCGGCCGGCGTGCCGACGGTGCGCTATCACGAATTCGTACCGCAGACCCCGCTCGGTCTGCCGGTGACCATTCAGGAATACCTGCCCGGTGAGAGCGGGACCGCCGCGTTACGCGCGGACCGGGCCGATCTGCGCCTGCTCGCCAGCACGCTCGGCGACTGGCTGGGCACCCTGCACGGCGTTCGGCGCGAAACCTTCGGTGCGGTCACCGGTTCGGGGGAGCGGACGACCTGGACGGCGGCTGCCACCGATCAGGTCGAGACCGCACTGCGCGCGGTTCCCGAAGCGGCGCTGCCCGCTTCGCCCGCGACGATCGCGGCGGCCTTCGCTCGCGTCGTCGCCGAACTCGGCCCCGGCGAGCCCGCCTCGCTCGTGCACGGCGATCTGTACCTGGACAACATGCTGGTCGACAACGGTGCGCCCGCGGCACTGCTCGACTTCGAACACGCGCACTACTACGACAGATTCGCCGATTTCGGCAAGCTCAGCGAGCTGCTGTTCGAATGGTGGCCGGGTGCGGAAGAACCGTTCCTGGAGTCCTACCGCGACCATTTCCCGCCGGACCCGGCCGACGAGGTGCGGCTGCGGCTGGGCGTCGGCCTGTACGCGCTGAACCAGACCGCGTATTTCGCGCGCTGGCAACCGGAACTCGTAGGGGAGTACCGGACGCGGCTCGGTAAGTGGCTGGCCGCCGGGTAGTCAACTCGCCCGGGGATGGATGGGGCGGACGCCGGCGAGGGCGCGCAGGGCGTCGGCGCGGGAGATGGGCTGGTCGTCGGCGAGCGCGGCGAGTTCCACGGCGAGCCAGTCCCGGATGAGTTCGCTCATCGTGACCCCGCGGCGGCGCGCTTCGGCCTTGATGGACTGATCCATGTCGAGCGGAATCCGCAGCGAGCGCACCACCATGATGTCCTCGCCGGGCGCGAGCGGACGCGGTACGTCGGCGTCGTGCACGGGTTGGTCGTCGAACACGAGGCTGTCCATGAGTTCGTCCACCCCCTGCGGGGTGGCCGGGAAGTTGTTGTCGCCCATCACTGGTTCTCCTGTTCCCATTTTTCGAACTCGGTCACCTGCTCCGGGCTCATCGGGCGGGCGGCGACGATCTGCCATTGCCAGGACTCGGCCTGCCGCAAGCCGACGATCAGCGGCCGGCCTGCCGCGGTACGGCCCCATATGGTCAGCAGCTGGATGCCTTCGACGCCGCGACCACGGCGTGGCCATCGTCGTTGCCTGGTCAACACCTGCATCACCTCGTCCGGCGTGATCCCGATGAGCATGTCCAGCGCCCAATCAGGCCACTCGAAACCCACAGTCGACATAATACGCGCGTAGTACGCCGAACGGGAGTGGGCTACCCGGGGATGGTGGGTGTGGCGAAATTCAGGGCCGGATCGCGGTCACCAGGCGCGCCAGCGAGGGCACCACCTGCGCGTCCGGGGCGGCCGTGTCGAATTCCCGGCCCACCGCGGCCAAATAGTCCGGCAGGGTGCGGCCGGCGGTGTGCCACCCGCGTGCGCCGAACCACTGCGCCGCGTCGCTGCGCCGCTCGTTGTAGATCAGGTGCACCCAGTCGGTGCCGCCGTTCAACGGGGATTCCGGTTGCCGATCCAGCGCGGCGCGGGTCGCCTCGGGTACTACGTCCAGCTCTTCGATGGCGACCCGGCTGCCGGGAGCGCTGAGCTGCGCGATGTGCGCGAAGAGTTGATCCACCGCGGCGGCGGGCAGATAGAGCAGCAGACCCTCGGCCAGCCACGCGGTCGGAGCGGTTGGGTCGAAACCTTTCGCGCGCAACGCCTTCGGCCAGTCCTCGCGCAGATCGACCGGCACCTCACGGCGCTCGGCGCGCGGCTCGTCGCCGTGCGCGGCCAAGGTCTGGCGTTTGAACTCCAGCACTCTGGGCTGGTCCAGTTCGTAGACGACGGTGCCGTCGGGCCAGGGCAGCCGATAGGCGCGCGCATCGAGGCCGGCGGCCAGGATGACGACCTGACGCACCCCGGCCGCGGTCGCGGCAGCGAAGTAGTCGTCGAAATACTTGGTCCTGGCTTCCAGGAACGTTTGGAAGGTCGGGCCGAATCCGGGCGTGAGCAACGGATGGTCCGGGGCTTTGCCGTCGAGCAGGTCCGCCCATTCGGGCCCCGCGGCGCGGGTGAAGATCTCGGCGAACGGATCGACCACCAGTGGATCGGGTCGCCGACCGGCGAGCGCGCGGGCCGCGGCGACGAACAACGCGGTGGACCCGACGCTGGTGGTGATGTCCCAGGTATCTCCCTCGGTACGCACGATCGCCAAGGTACCTGCCGGATGGAAATATTGCACTACGCAGTCTGCCCGCCCGAACAGCGTCGCCCGCGCCCTCGGGGGCGCCGGGAAATCCACCTGCGTTCGGGCCATGGGCACTGGTAGAACTTGTCCCGTGGTTTACGTCGAGATCCCGCTGACCGAGGACATCAGGGCGGCCGTCGCGGCCGAATGGGGGCACAAGGGCGACGGCGTACGGCTTTTCGGCGGCGAGGAGTCCGCGGCCTACCGGATGGGTGACGTGGTCGTCCGGATCGGCCCGGCGGATCGCGATCCGGCGCAGCTCGAATGGTGCAACGGCATCGCCGTCGCGGCCGCCCGCGAGGTTCCGGAGGCGGTCGCGCCGCTCGCGCGGGCCGATGGTTCGACCGTCTACGTGGTGGCGGGTCGCCCGATCACGGTGTGGCCCTTCATCGAAGGCGAGTGGGCGAGCAGCGAGGATCCGGTGCAGCGCGACGAGGCGGCGGCGCTGCTGGCGCGGGTGCACCGCGCGCTGGCCGAGCACCGGCCGTCACCGCGGCCGACCCGATCGTTCCTGGAGATCGGACTGGACGGCGCGCCGTCGGCGGAACTGCCGGACCCCGAGCTGGACCGCTGGCTCGCCGACTTCACCCGAGCCGCGCGTCCCCAGCCGCTGCACGGTGACTACTACGAGGGCAATCTGCTCTCGCGCGCCGGTCACGTCACCGCGGTGCTCGACTGGGACGAAGCGCTGGTCGCCCCGCCCGAGGTCGAACTGGCTTCGGCCGCACTGGAATTCGGTGACGAGTACGGCCGCGACCTGGCCGGCGTCCGGGCGTTCGTCGAGGCCTATCACGCGGCGGGCGGCACCGCGGTCCCCTTCGACGATGTGGCCCTGGCGCAGCTGATGCGGCACCGCTTACGCAGGGAGGCGGTCTATTTCGGCCTTGCGGTCGCCCGCGGCGTCGAGCACGATGCGGACGACCTCGAGTACCACCGCGAGCGAATGGCCGCCTTTCATCGACTCCGCCCCTGAGGGTTCAGCGCGGCCGGTGCGCGGAGCTGGGGACGTCGGGCCGGGTCTGCCACGGGTGTGGTCCGTCGAGCGGGCGATACTCCACGCCGAGGGCGTCGAGGCGGGGAAGATGGTGCTCGCGTAGCCGCGTGCGGAACTCGCCGAGGTCGCGATCGGCTGGGCTCCAAGCGGTTTCGGCGATCGCGCAGAGTCGCGGGAAGGCCGCATAGTCGACTCGCCGCACGGTGTCCAGGTGCTCGCTCCAGATCTGGGCTTGCAGCCCGATGACCCCTGGCCCGGTGTAGGCGGGCTCGTAGCTGTACATGTCTTCGAGCGTGCGCAGGTAGCCGACCGGGATCGGTTCGTCCGGGTGATCGGACTGCCGATGATCGAGATAGACCTGATCTTCCGGGCACAGCACGACCTCGTGGCCCGCCTTGGCCGCCCGCTCGGCCGCGGCCTCGTCGCGCCAGGCCCCGATCACCATCGGCGGCAGGTCACCGGCGTCGAGGACCTCGTCCCAGCCGAGCGCCCGTCGCCCCTGGGCCGTCAGATAGGCGGCCAGGCCGGCGACGAAACGACCGTGTGCCGGGGTCGCGCCGGGCACCTCGTCACCACCGAGGCCGATGACCGGTGCCGGGAAGAGGGTGAGCACGTGGTCGAAGACGCGGCGGAAGAACGCCATGGTGTCCGGTGTCGGATCGAGCAGCGGGGTGCTGACACCCCACGAAGTCCATACCTCCCACTGCTTTTCGGGATCGGGGCCGAGTTCGGGATAGGCGGCGAGCACGGCCCGCGCATGACCGGGTACGTCGATTTCGGGCACCACGGTGATCGCGCGTTCCGCGGCGTAGGCCACGATCTCGCGGAGGTCGTCGTCGGTGTAGAAACCGCCGTGCGGGCGCCCGTCCCGTTCCGGGCCGTCATGCCTGCCGACCATCGATCCGCTTCGCCACGAGGCGATCTCGGTCAATCGCGGGTAACCGGGCACCGCGAACCGCCAGCCCTGGTCATCGGTCAGATGCAGGTTCAGCACGTTGAGCTTGTGCGCCGCGAGCAGGTCGAGGAACCGCAGCACCTCGGCCTTCGTCCGGAAGTTCCGGGCGACGTCGAGCAGGCAGCCGCGCCAAGCGAAGCGCGGATGGTCCTCGATGACACCGCACGGCACCGACAGCTCCCGACCGCCGATCGGGGCGGCCCGCAACGCCTCCGGGCCGGCGAGCTGGCGCAGCGTCTGCTGTCCGTAGACCCGGCCCGCGTGATCCGCGGCCGTGAGCGTGATGGCGTCCGGGGTGATCTCCAGCCGGTAGCCCTCGGCCGGAAGGTCTGTGCCGCTGCGGATATCGACCGCGGCGGGCCATGGACAGGTGCCGGACAGCGGGGTCGCCGAGACCGGGCGGGGGAGCAGGGTGTCGAAACCGGGCATGTCAGCCTTTCACCGCTCCGCCCAGACCCGAGACCAGCTTGCGCTGCACCAGGATGAACAGGACGAGAGCCGGAATAGTCATCAGGGTGGAGGCGGCCATCACCGCGCCCCAGTCGGTGTCCTCGGGCTTGAAGAAGACCAGGATCGCCTGCGGCAGTGTCTGATTCTCGGTCTTGGAGATGATGAACGTCTTCGCGAACAGGAAGTCGTTCCACGCGTGGATGAACGACAGCACGCTCACCGAGACGAGACCGGGCGCGACGAGCGGCAGCAGGATCTGCCACGCGAACCGGATCCGGCTCGCCCCATCGAGTTTGGCGGCTTCCTCCAGTTCGTCCGGTATCGCGGCGACGAATCCGCGCAGCAGCCAGATCGCCAGCGGCAGGCTGAACACCAAGTCCACCAGCATGATCGAGCCGAGTTCGTTGAGCCCGAGCGCGGGCACGGTGCCGCCGATCTCGCGCATCAGGAAGAACAGCGGAATCGTCAGCGCCTCGACCGGAACCATCTGCGCGACCAGGATCATCACCAGCAGCACGGTGCGGCCGCGGAAGCGGAACCGGGTGAGCGCCACCGCGGACAGGAACGACAGCAGCAGCGAGAGCAGCACCACCACCACGGCGATCAACAAGCTGTTCAAGAAGAAGCGGCCGAATCCGTTCATCGAGAGCACCCGGCTGAAACTGTCCAGGCTCGGCGCGAGGGTCCAGGGTTTGGGATCGGCCGACTGGATCTCACCCGGCGGCTTGATCGCCGAGAGCACCATCCAGTACAGCGGGAAGGCGACCAGGCCCGCGATCACCACCGTGACGGCTTCGGCGATCAGGCGGCCCGGTTTACGCGGGGTGCGGCGCACCTTGGTCGTCACACCCACTTCGTGCTCCTGCGCTGGGACCGGACGTAGAGGCCGGTGATCGACAACAGCAACAGCGTCATCAGGACTCCGATCGCGGAGCCGAGCCCGTATTCCTGCCCGGCGAAAGCTTTTTGGTAGGCGTAGACGTTGAGCACCAGGTTCCGCCCGGCGACGCCGCCGCCATTGGTCATCACGTAGATCTGGGTGAACACCTTGAAGTCCCAGATGATCGACTGCACCGTCGCGATCAGCAGCAGCGGGCGCAGCATCGGCAGGATCACCGAGCGGGCCGACCGCCACGCGGACGCGCCGTCCAGTGCCGCGGCCTCGAGCACCTCTTCCGGGATGGCCTTGATGCCCGCGTACATCGTCACCATGACGAACGGGAACGAGCACCAGATCACCTCGGCGGCAACCACACCGAACGCGCTGAGGGTGCCGAAGGTCCACGAGTGGCCTTCCATCGAGCGCAACCCGAGGCCCGACAGCGCCTCGTTCACCACACCGAAGTCGGTGTCGAACAGGAAGAGCCAGACATAGGAGCCCGCCATCGCCGGGGTCGCCCACGCGCCGAGCGCCGCGAGGAACAGCAGCATCCGCGGCAGCGGCCGGACCCGGGTGGCGAGTACCGCCAGTGCCGTGCCCACCACGAGCCCGCCGATCACGCAGACCCCGCCGAACACGAAGGTGTTGGCGAGCACGATCCAGAACTGGCTGTCGGCGAGCAGTTCTCGATAGTTGCCGAGGCCGACGAACTCCAGTGGTGCGGCGCCCGTCGCCTGCGCCTGCCCGTAGTCGTAGAACGAGATGAGCACGATCTGATAGATCGGGTACACCAGCACGGCGGCGAGCAGCAGGCCCGCGGGTGCGAGATAGAGCCAGGCGGCGATCGTGTCCCGGCGCAGCCCGCGTGGTTTCGGTGCGGTCCGCGGTGCCGGCGCGGTGGTCGGTAGTTCTCGAATAGCCATGTGTGCCTACCTGAATGCCTTGTTCATCACGGCGGCGGCCGCGTTGAGTGCCGCTCCCGGGGCCTTGCTGCCCGTGGCGATCTGCTGCACCGTGGTCGGCAGCACGTTCTGGCTGTCGATCTTGGACCAGCCCGGTGTGCTCGGCACGAACTTCGTTCCGGCACTGAGTGACTCGACGAACGGGGCGAGGAACGGGTCGTTCGCGGCGAGTTGCCGCTGCACGCCGGCCAGGGTCGGCAGGTTACCCATCGCGCGGTACATCTTTTCCTGATACCGCGCCCCGCCCAGCAATTCGATGAAATCGCGGGCGAGGCCGCGGTGCTTGCTCGCCCGGAACACGCCCAGCAGATTGCCGCCCGCGAACGCCGGTGCGATCGAACCGCTTTGGACGCCGGGCAGCGGAACCACCGCGTATTTGCCCTTGGCCGCGCCCTGCTCGACCGCCTTGCGGTTGAAGTCGCCGCCGATTGTCATCGCGGCCTTGCCGCCCGCGAACGCCTGGACGCTCTGTGTCCCGGTGAAGTCGACGCACTGGGCGGGCGGGCAGATGTCGTCGCGGATCAGCTCCGCGTAGCGGATGACGCCTTCCTTCGCCAAATCGGAGTTGATCGTCGAATTCCACATCGTGCCGTCGTATTCGGCGATCTCACCGCCGTGTGCCCACAGGAACGGCAGCATCGCGTAGGTGTACTTGCCGCCCACCGAAATCCCGTACAGCTCAGGCTTGGCCGCGCGGATGCGCCTCGCGGTCTCGGTGAGTTCGGCCAGCGTGCCCGGCGGTCGCAGGCCGAGTTCGGCGAAGATGTCGGTGCGGTAGTACAGCGCCCGGATGCCCGTGTACCAGGGCAGGCCGTAGACCTTGCCGCCCGATTTCGCGGTGTCCAGCACCGAGGGCACCAGGTCCTTGCCCTCCGGCCAGGCCGCGAGATCGGCGGTGAGATCGGCGAACGCGCCGCTCACCGCGTAGCCCGCGAGGTCGGTGTTGCCGAACTCGGCGACGTCGGGCGCGCTGGCCGGATCGTTGAAGGCGCCGGCGAACTTCTCCGCGCGGGCCGCGACCGGTACCCACTGCACGTCGACGCGCACGTCGGGCCTGGTCGCGGTGAATTCCGCGATCGCCTCGTTGATCACGGCTTCTTTCGGCGCGCGCGTCGCCTCGTCGAAGAGCCAGACGCGCACGGTCCCGGTCTGCTCGTCGCCGCCGGTCCCGGCCGGATCGGACTGTACCGGTGCGCAACCCGCGAGCAGCAGGAGCGCGGCCGCACCGATGAGCGCTCGTTGTACTTGCCCGCCAACGGGTTTGGGCCGGAGCCTGCGGTGCACCATCGATTTCCTTCGGAGAGCCACTTCATTGTGTTGCAATATACGCAACGCATATTGCGTTGTGTGCCACAATGTTTAGCACCAACGTGGGTCACATTCAAGGGGTTGATGTGACCCAGATCGCATGTGCCGACTGCGGCCGCGGCGCGGCGAAAGGGTTTCGGCGGCGGTTATGTGCGGGATTCGCGGAGTTGTCGCCCGGGCTTTCGGTCGGCTCGCGCGACTGTGGCGGGGTCATTGTTTGTCGCCTGTGTTTCGTGAACTCCGGCGCGGTATGAACTCCGCGAATCCGTATCGGTTCGGATGTTTCTCGGCGATAACGGAGGATGCCGTCGCGCGCCGGGTATCTGCGCGATGCGAGATCGACGGCGGTTTGCTAAATAGGGCGGGATCAGGCATTTGCTACCGAATCGCTACGCCCGCCATCGTGGTAACAGTTCGGTAACGGTGCGATATATGGTCGCCTGGCCAGGTCTAATGTTCGACCCTAGCTCTTGCTATGGTGCCAGTGCCGTGAGTGTCCGGCCGCTCGAACATACGCTCGGAAATAGGTTGTCATCGACTCTGACCGGGAAAGCGAAGCGAGATGGCTCAGGAATTGCTCGTCGCAATCGGTGCCGCGACCATTGCCGTATCGATATTTGTCGTCGGCGATATGTTGCGGCCGAACACGTGGCGGCATGTCAGTGACGAATCCGCGAGCACGCTCGCGCTCGACCTGGCCAAAACGTTCTTCACCGCGGTCGTCGCGTTCGTCTTCGTGACGTGCTGGCAGCAGAACCAGAACGCCTATGCCCACACCATCACCGAGTCGAAGGGGCTCGTCGACACCTACTGGGCAGCGGAGGCCATGCCGGAGCCGGAGCAGCGCAGGCTCGAGGCCCAGCTGCGCGCCTACACCGATCAGGTCATCGGCCAGGAGTGGCCGATGATGGAGAACCAGAATCGGCTGAGCCCGGCCACCGGCGAGACGCTCAACGCGCTGCGGGCCGATGTGGTGTCGCTGCACTCGGCCGATCCGGCCGTGATCGAGGCCAGGTCCCGCGCGCTCGCCGGCATCGATCGGGTCACCCAGGCCCGGCATGATCGAGCGATCGATGCGCAACGCCGCATCCCCGAATTCCTCTACATCACACTGCTTCTCGGTGCCATCATGGTGATGCTGAACCCGGTGTTGTCCGGCATGCAGGTCACCTGGCGCAGCATCGCGATGACCGCGCTGCTCGGGTTGGTGATCGGTGGCGTCCTGCTAGCCATCCATGACCTGGAGCGGCCGTTCGCGGGCGCGATCAGGATTCCGCAGGACGCGTTCACCTACGTTCAGTCCCACTACGAGGGCACCGTACGCGGGCCCGAGCAGCAATGAGCGGTGTGCCGCCGGATCGCCCGTCTCGGGGTGGGGGGTTCGTCGGAACACTGAGTGGTGCAAGGGTTTTGGCTGTACTGGGTACGTTCCTGTCGGTAGCGGTACTGTGCGCCGGGCCGGCTGTCGCCGAGGACGTGGTGCCGGGGCCGGTCCTCGGCGAGGTAGCGACGGGCAGTGCTGCGGGGGTCGCGCAAGAATCGGTTACGACGGGCGGCGCGGCTCCGCAACATGGTGTGAGCCCGGACCCAGGGGCGGCCGGGACCCGCAGTGCGGACCCGCAGTTCGGCGAGACCGGCAGTGCGGACCCGCAGTTCGGCGAGACCGGAAGTGCCGCAACCGGAATCGAGCTGGCGCTCGAGCCGCCGACGCCGCCTTCCGTCGGTCGGCCGCTCGAACTCGAGGCGGTGGCCGAGGTCGGGGACGAGATCGGGGTCGACCCGGCGGAGCTGGCGACTCCCGCACTGCTGGGCCTGGAGGCGGGCAGTGCCGCGCCGTGCGCGGGGAGTTCGACGGTGAGCAGCGGCGCGACCGTGCTCGGGTTGGCGACGGGGTCCGCGCTGATCGGGCCGGGCATGATCGGGCCGGGTTCCAGCGGCTCCGCGATCGGCAGCGCCGTCGTCGGTTCGAGTGCGACCGGACTCGGCAGCGCCGCGCTCGGGTCCAGCGGATCGGCGCTCGGTGGCAGCGTGGTCGGCGGCCTGCTCAGCGGAAGCGCGGCGACGAGCTGTCTGCTCGCGATCCCGGCCGGCTCACCGCCCATCCCGGCCTTCCCGCCGCTGCTCATCCCGCTGTCGCTGGAACCGAGCGTTCCCGGGGTGCCCGCTCCGGTGCCGGTGGCTGCTCCGATGGCAGCACCGGCCCCGCCGCCTGCGGTCCCGGTCGCCGTGGTTCCGTACAGTCCGGTCGAGATCATCCCCGATCCGTTCGGCTGGGACACCCTCGAGCTGGTCACCTTCCTCGTGGTGATCGTGCTGGTGTCTTCCGCCTCGTCGGCGGCCGCCGCGCGCAAGCGCAAACCCTGAACCTACGGTGGCGTAACGTAGCTGTCCCACGTGTCGATAGTCCGCTTGTGCGCCCCTACCTCCGACCTCTGCTCGGTGGGTGTGCGGCCTTTCTGCTCGTATTCGTCGCGTTGTTCGTCGTGCGGTGGGACGACCGGCAGATGGAGCCGCTGCCCCCGGTCTCGACACCGCTGACCGCTGTCGTCGGTCAGGTGCCGGCGAGTACGGTCCCCACGACCACCCCGGCTCGGCACTAGGTGCACGTCAGACGTATGAGGCGGGTTCCAGCGTGGTCATCTGGCTGTGGTGGCGTCTCGAGCGGCTCGGGAAGAGAAGGGCGGTTGGGAGGCGGGCCGGTTGGTGTGGACCAAGCGACAGATAGGTTGGGTATCACAGAGTTTTCGTACTGCTCACAGGGTTTATAGCTGCTGTGAACCGTATGGAAAGTCTGTGACCCCGCGACTCGCCCAGCAAAACACGCCGAGCCACAACCCCACCCACCCGAAACCGCTGACACCTCGTCAAGGAACTCTCGAAAACAGCACCACAGCCAGACGACCCCGCCGGAACCCCACCCCCGCGCACCTGACCTGCGCCTAAAGCCGGGAACCCCACCTGACGCGCCCAGCACCATCCCTGTAACTCCCGCGGCGGGCACACCAAACTGGGAAGGTCACACTTCGGCAGCCAGCCGCCAAGCCCGAACGCAAGCAAACCAAGCGACAGTTAGCCCCGTGTCGACACGCGAAAGCCGCACATCTGCACCACTTCTCGGGATCAACACCCCTTCCAGGCGCCCAGAAAAGGTGTAAATCCCGAGAAGCGGTGCAGCTGCTTAATGGCCCGCCTCACCACTTCGAGACAGAACCTAGCTCACCGGCTCATCTCGAAATCTGTTGCGAGGACTGCGGATTGCCTCGTACGCCAGCGCTTGCTGTACCAGAACGTCCATGCCGCGAGGATGGCCAGCAGTGCCAGCGGATGCGCTGGACACGCGGGTTCGCATAGGAGGTCCGGTCTGCGTGCGTATCGGCTGTGGAAGCATACTATACGAACGTATTAGAGCACGAGCTGTAATTATATGTTGCTGTCGGACGTACGTATGAGAGCCATCGGTAGTGTCCCACGTCTGGAACGGCCGCAGGCGTTACGGTGCACTTGGGACGAGTCCGCTTCGAGTGGAACGAGAGGGGTCGAGATGGTCGAAAGCCGCACTGCCGTCGACGGCACGGACCGGCGCAGCCAGCTGCTGGACCGGTTGGCCGACGCGATCGCCGAGGGCGGTATCGAAGGCGTCAGCATCCGCGATCTCGCCGCGCGCGCGAACGTCTCGATCGGCACGGTGCAGTACCACTTCTCGACGAAGACCGAACTGCTCCTCTCCGCGTGGCATCACGTGCGCGCCCAGGCCGCCGAACGGTTCCGGCAGTCCGGCGTCGCCGACCTCGCCCCCGCCGATCAGCTGCTCGGCCTCACCGAACTGCTGCTCAGCCCCACCCCCGACGACCGCCTCACCCGGGTGTGGTTGGCGCTCGTCGCCCGCGCCACCCACGACCGCGAGATCGCCGCCCTGCACCGCACCCAGTGGCGCGAAACCGAAGAGCTGCTGGCCACCGTCCTCGCCCGCGTCAACCCCGCCCGCGCCGCCGAATCCTCCGACGCCGCAGCCGAACTCCTCGCCCTCCTCGACGGCCTGGCCATCGCCACCATCACCGAACCCACCCGCATCTCCCCAGAACGAGCCCGCCGCATAGCCCGCACCTGGACCCACACCTGGACCGCCGCATCAGGCTGAACCGCCGTTGGTGGGCGCTGGCCGGACGGCGACTACTCGCCGGTGGAGCGGGCGATCCGGGCGGGCCTGAATACCTGACCGGAGGGCTCCTTCGGGATCTTGAAACTCAGCGCGATTCTAAAGCGTGACAACGGTTCTGCCGTGGCGGATTCTTGAGCCAGGTCAAGAGTGCCAGCGTCAAGTCCCCGGCTAGCTGGCCGGCAACCCTCCATCCGCGGCGGGGTGCCCCGGGTCAAGACCAGGCCGAGCCGCTCACCGCGGCCCGGGCAAGCGCGGGCTCCGTCGAGAACTGGGGCCCTCTCGAGAACTGGGGGTCGAACCATGTCTACTGACCGAACTCTCTTCTCCTGCCTGGGCCTGTGCCCGGTCCATAGAGCGACAACCAGAGGGGAACGACATGACTACGGCCACGCCATCTCTCGGAGAACGCGTGTTGGACACCACCAGGCAGGGATTCGACCGTGCGTCCCTGACCGCACTGTTGAACGGAGACGTGCACGCCGTCCGGCTGTCGGGGTTCGTCCGGCCGGACGCGCTCGAACATCTGCGAAAGGCGTTCGTGGGCAGGCAGGACCACGGTCCGCTCGCCACCGACCCGCAGTTCCGCCGGATCGGTCACGCCTTCTCGGAGACCAGCACCGACAGCGGCCGGGCGCAGTACTTCGAGCACGCCCGGGACAATATCGAGCGCCTGCGCGAGATCGCCGCGCCGTATTCGTATCCCGCGGACGATCTTCGGCTGCTGCTCGACGAGATCTGGCCGTCCGGTGCGAGTCTGCTGCGCCAGGACGGGCAGGCTTTCTTCGCCGGTGTCGCGCGTTATCAACTCGCGGGGGTCGATCTCGAGCCGCATACCGACAACGTGAGCCGAAACCTGCCGGCGGACTTCGCGGTTCGGATCACGCGCCAGCTGTCGGTGAACGTCTATCTGGACGTGCCGGATCAGGGCGGGGAACTGGAGATCTGGGACGACTACCCGGACGAGCACGAGTACCGGGATCGTTCCGGCGACCGGGTGTACGGCATCAATCGGGCGCAGGTCGGCGAGCCCGCGCTGGTCATCACACCGCGGGTCGGCGACGCGATCTTCATCGATCCGCGCCGGGTGCACGCGGTCGCGCCGTCACAGGATCGCCCGCGCATCACCATCGGTTTGTTCATCGGTGTGAGCGATCCGGCTGCCGCGCTGAAGGTTTGGAGCTGACGATGACCACCACCACGCTGCTCTCCGCGTCGCACAAGGCCGCCTACGATCTGCGCTCCGACGGCATCACCACCGACGGCCGCTCCACGGTGCTGCTGGTCAGCGTCGGTGCGGACTATCACGAGGGTGAAAAGCTCGCGGCGACAATAGATCTGATCAACAGGTCGAACTTCGGCCGGGTCTCGATCGCCGTCGCGGACACGCTGCAACGGCACAACCTCAGCGGCGGCACCGATATCGACCGGCACGCCCGGGCCCGCATCGCCGGTGACGAATGGATCGCCCGCAACAGCACCCTGCTGGACCGGATCGACTGCCCCACCAACGTGCTGCGCTGGGACTTCGCCCTGTCGCACCCACGCTACGGTGATCTGTACGACGCGGTCGAGCACGCCTACGAGACCGACGAACCGTACCGGCACGCGATCGACAGCACCATCGACCGCTTTATCGAGCGCCGGCTCAGCCGGGAGCCCGACGTCGATCAGGAGTCGGTCCGGAAAGCTTGCCGCGCATATCTTTTGGAGGAATGCCCGATCATCATGCCGCTGTGGGCGCACGAGGGCTTCGATTTCGTGATCTACCCGCAACGCATCTCGGCGGCGATGGGGCGGACCCGCGAACTGTTCGTCGTGCCGGAGCATCCGGACCGGGTCGCTTGGCTCCCTTTGCGTTTCAAGAAACGGAAGTCGGCGTTGCACGGCGCGAGGGAGGAACAGTGACGACCGTCGAGATTCCCGCGCGGCGCCGGGTCGTCGGGTTCGGCGGACTCGCGGTGGCGTCGTTCCTCGGCTGCATCGACCTGACGATCGTCACCACCGCGTTGCCCACCATCGGCGACGATCTGCACGCGGGTCCGTCGAATACCGAACTGACGCTCGGCGTTTTCCTGATGGCGCTGTCGATGTTCATGGTGACGGCGGGCCGGGTCGCGGACCGCTTCGGGCGGCGGCGGGTGCTGTTGTTCGGGCTCGCGCTGTTTGTAATCGCGTCGGTGGGCGCGGCCGCGGCGTGGTCGATCGGTGCCCTGATCGTCGCGCGCTTCGTCCAGGGCGCGGCCTGCGCGGTGCTGTACACGAGCACCTCGACGTTGGTGGAATCGCTCTTCCCACAGGGGGATCGGGGTAAGGCGATCGGCTGGCTTTACTCGGTGAACGGGCTCGGCCTGGCCATCGGGCCGGTGCTCGGCGGCCTGCTGGTGCCGAGCCTGGGCTGGCAATCGATCTTCTGGATCAACCTGCCGCTGGGCTTGGCCGCGCTCGCCGCCATCGCCTTCGCGGTGCCGCCGAGCGTGCCGGACAAGACCGGCGGGACGGACTGGCCGGGGCAGGTGGCGGTCGCCTTCGCCGTCGTCTCGGCGGTCGGTATCTTCGTGCTCGGCGACCTGCGCGGGTTCTCGTCGCCGTGGGTTCTCGTCGCGGCCGTCGTGCTCGTCGCCGCGGTCGCCGGCGGGATCGTCGTGGAACGCCGCGCGGCGAATCCGCTGATCGACCCTGCGCTGTTCGGCAAGCGCCGATTCGTCGCCGCGATCGTCTCGGACTTCGCGCTGGGTCTGTTCTACGCGTCCGCGCTGCTGGTGATCCCGACCTATCTCACCCAGGGCCGGGATTTCGACGTGCGGCAGGCGGGTTTCCTGCTGCTGCTGGTCAGCGGGACGCTGGCGCTCTCGTCCCCGGTCGCGGGGCGGTTCGTCGATCGCTTCGGGCCACCTGCGTTGCTGCCGTGGGGTTTCGGGCTGCTGGCCTTGGCCGGGCTCGGTATCGCGGTGGCGGCGTTCGGCGACGGGTTGGCGCTGCTCTTGGTCGCGCTGGTGCTGTTCGGCGCGGGCTGGGCGTTGGTGCTCGGCCCGGCGACCGTGCTCGCGATCTCGTCCGTCGAACCGACCCGCACCGGGTTCGCGGTCGGCGCCTCGTGGACGTTCCACAACCTGGGCGGCGCGATCGGCGCGGCGGTCGCCACCGTGGCCTTCGGCAACGTCGGCCTGGCCGTGTCGGGTGCGGTCGGCGACGCGACCGGGCGGGTGGCCGCGTTGATCGCGACCACCAGCGTGGTCGCGGCGATCGCGGTGTTGATTCTGACCCGCGGGCGGACCGAGACACCGTCGGAACTCGTCGCGTCCTCCGAGCCTGTTCCGGTCGAGGCGGGCACCGCATAGGCCGGATTCGGGTGCGGCAGGCGCGCCCTGCCGCACCCGGATCGGACGCGCGATCACGTAACTCGCTGCACGGCATTCGTCCTCTGTGTAGAAACAGGGGTGGGTGTACCGGATTGCGAGGGTGATATGTGGAAGATCTGCCAGACCTGCGCGGTGGAGCACGACGCCGCGGCGCAGCTCTGCCGTATCTGTGCGGACGAGCGGCAGTGGATGCCTGCCGACGGCCAGCGATGGACGACGCTGGCGGAACTGGTCGCGGCGGGGCACAAGGTGGCGATGCGTGAACTCGAACCGGACCTGTTCGGTTTGACGGCCGAGCCCCAGGTCGGCATCGGCCAGGAATCGCACCTGGTGCGCACGCCCGCGGGCAACCTGCTGTGGGACGTGACCGGCTACGTAGACGAGGACGCGGTGCGCCGGGTCCGGGAACTCGGTGAAGTCGTCGCCATCGTGCCGTCGCACCCGCACCATTACGGCGTGCAGGTGGAATGGAGCCGGGCCCTCGGCGGGGTGCCGGTCCTGGTCGCCGAGGCCGATCTGGCATGGGTCGCGCGCCCGGACCCGGTGATCCGCCCGTGGTCCGGGCGGCTGGAAGTGCTGCCCGGTCTGACTCTGCGCCAGCTCGGCGGGCACTTCCCGGGCAGTGCGGTCGCGCACTGGGCGGCCGGCGCGGGCGGGCAAGGCGTGCTGTTCAGCGCGGACACCATCCAGGCCAACCCGGATCGCAAGTCGGTAGCGTTCATGCGCAGTTATCCGAACCGGATTCCCTTGTCGCCCAACGTGGTAGAGCGCGTTACCAAGGTAGTCGAGGAGTTCGAGTTCACCCGCCTCTACGACAACTTCGGCAAAACGCTCGACACCGACGCCCGCACCACCATCCGCACCTCCGCTGCCCGCTACGTCTCCTGGGTCCGCGGCGACCACGACCACCTGACCTGAGTCCGATCACGGACCACCACCCGCCGCCCCTCGCACCCGAGCCGGGCGGCGGGCTTGTTCTGCAGAGCGTCGAAAGGCGGCACCCGACGCCGAGAACGTTGGCGCTGCCGGCGCGCAAACCGCACTCCTGAACCGCACCCTGGGTGGGGGTCTGTGCCACCTTGGGGAACGGAGCCCAGTACTCGGGGTGCTGCTGCGCGGGGCGGGCGCGGCGGAGAGTAGGACGTGTCACCACCTACTCGAATCGGAGAGACCGATGCGCACCTCGAGCACCTTCGCCGTCCCGGCCGCGCGGCGTGCCACGGTGGCGGCCGATGACGGTGTGGCCCTTGCGGTGTACGAGTACGGACCGCGGCAGGCGGAACTCACCGTGGTGCTGGTGCACGGGCATTGCCTGCGGTCGGAGTCGTGGACCGACGTGCGCGACGCGCTGCTGCGCCGGTACGCCGGTGCCCGGGTGGTCTGCTACGACCATCGTGGCCACGGCGACTCGGCGATCGCGCCGCGGCAGACCTACCGGCTCGAGCAACTCGGCCACGACCTGAGCCGGGTGCTCGACGCGGTGGCGCCCTACGGTCCGGTCGTCCTGGTCGGTCACTCGATGGGCGGCATGACCGTCCTGACCTACCTCAGCCAGCGTCCGCACGTGATCGGTACCCGCGTCGCCGGGGTCGCGCTCGTCGCGACCGCGGCCAGCGGGCTCGCCGACGCGGGTTTCGGCCGTCTGCTGCGCAATCCGGTGATCTCGGTCTTCCAGGCCGCGGTGCGGCGGGCGCCGCGGCTGATGCAGCGCGCGAAGTTGGTGGCCTGCAGGGTGTTCGCGCCGGTGGTCCGGGCCGCCGAGTTCGGCGATCGCAAGGTGAGTCCGCGGGTGCTCGCGCTGGCCAACGCGATGCACAACCAGACGCCGATCGTGACGATGGCGAGTTTCCTGAGCGCCTTCATGGTCTACGACCAGACCGACGCGCTCGCGCTGCTCTCGAAGATTCCCACCCTGGTGCTGTGCGGCACCGCCGATCTGATGACCCCGCCCGCGCATTCCGTCGCGATGGCCGCGGCCGTCGAGTACGCGGATCTGGTGCTGGTCGAGGGCGCCGGGCACTCGGTGATTCTGGAGCAGCCGAACCAGGTCGCCGCGGCACTCGAACGCCTGCTGACCCGGACGGGTGGGACCGTCCGGATCCGCGGCGCGCACCTCACTCTCGTCGCCTAGCCGAGGGGCCGCGTTGCGAAGGTCTCATTCGGACAATTTCCATTCGGGGAGGTAGGTAAGGCTAAGCTGCATTGATTGCTGCCCGACCGCACTGGAGATAGAACCCGATGGACCTGCCGAGCAACCAGCCCCTGCGCTGGTCAGGGTGGTTGTTGGCGGCGGCGGTGCTGGCTGCCGCGTGCCTGCTGAGCCTGATCGTGGGCACGAAAGCGATTCCGCTCGGGGAAGTCTGGGCCGCGCTCTGGGGCGGAGACGGCTCGCCCGATCACCTGATCGTGACCGAATACCGCCTGCCGCGCACCCTGCTCGGCCTGCTCGCCGGGCTCGCGCTGGGTGTCGCGGGCTGCCTGATGCAGGGACTCACCCGCAACCCCCTGGCCGATCCCGGCCTGCTCGGCATCAACGCGGGCGCGGCCTTCGCGATCACGCTCGCGGTCGCGTTCCTGGGCGTCACCCAGATCACGGCGTACGTCTGGTTCGGCTTCGCCGGGGCCGCCCTGGTATCGCTGGTGGTGTACCGGCTGGGCACCGCGGGCAGGCAGGGGTCGGATCCGATCCGCCTGACCCTGGCCGGCGTCGCGGTGACCGCGGTGCTCTCCGGCCTGACCAAGGGCCTGATCCTGTTGAACCCCAAGGCCTTCGAGGAGTGGCGGCAGTGGGATTCGGGTTCGCTGACCGGGCGCGGCTACGACGTCATCGGGGGCGCGGCGCCGTTCATCGTCGTCGGCTTGCTCGCCGCGGTGGTCGCCGCCCGCTCGCTGAACGCCCTCGCGCTCGGTGACGACCTCGCCCGTTCGCTCGGCGTGCACGTCGGGCGTTCCCGGCTGCTCACCGCGGTGGCGCTGACGCTGCTGTGCGGCACGGCAACCGCGGCGGTGGGGCCGATCACCTTCGTCGGGCTGGCGGTGCCGCACGTGGCGCGCTGGATCGTGGGCCCGGACCAGCGCTGGATCATCGCCTATTCGATGTTGCTCGCACCGATCCTGGTGCTCGGCTCGGATGTGATCGGCCGCATCATCATTCGGCCCGACGAGGTGCCCGCCGGCCTGGTGACCGCGTTCGTCGGTGCGCCGGTGCTGATCTGGCTGGCCCGGCGCGACCGGGTGAGTGCCGCGTGAGCGCCCCGATCGATTTCGGCCGGACGATGGTGGTGCTGCGCGCCCCGCGCGGGTTCGGCGCGCGCATCAGCGTGCGCACCACTCTCGTCTGCGTGGTGCTGCTGGTCGCCGCGTTCGCGGTGGCCGTACTCGCCCTCGGCACCGGCGATTACGTGATCCCGCCGGACCGGGTGCTCCGGGCCCTGTTGGTCGGGGACAACCGATTCGATCGGCTCGTGGTGTGGCAGTGGCGTTTTCCCCGCGTGGTTCTGGCCCTGGCACTGGGCGCGGCGCTGGGTCTCAGCGGCGCGATCCTGCAGTCGGTGACCCGGAACCCGCTGGGCAGCCCCGATATCGTCGGCTTCAACACCGGCGCCTACACCGGCGCGCTGCTGGTACTGCTCGCCGTCGGCGGCGGCCACTTCCAGACCGCTCTCGGTGCGCTGATCGGTGGTCTCGCGGCGGCCCTGGTCATTCAGCTGCTCGCGTTCCGCAACAACGTCACCGGCTTCCGGTTGATCATCATCGGTATCGGCGTCAGCGCGATGCTGGCCTCGGTGAACACCTGGCTCATCCTGCGCGCCGATCTGAACTCCGCGATGTCGGCCGCGGCCTGGGGCGCGGGCTCGTTGAACGGATTGTCCTGGCCGCAGGTGGGTCCCGCGCTCATCCTGCTGGGAGTGCTCGCGCTGCTCGTGATTCCGGCCGCACCGCGGCTGCATGTCCTGGAACTCGGTGACGATCTGGCGAGTTCGTTCGGCGTCCGGGTCGGGCGGACGCGGCTGCTGCTGATCGTGTTGAGCGTCGCGCTGACCGCGGTCGCCACCGCCGTCGCGGGGCCGATCGCGTTCGTCGCCCTCGCCGCACCGCAATTGGGCCGCCGGCTCGCCCGCAGCCCGTCGACCGCCCTCGCGCCGGCCGCGGCGATGGGCGCGCTGCTGCTGATCGCCGGTGACTGGGTCGCGCAGCGCGCGTTCGCGCCGACGCAGCTGCCCGTCGGCGTGGTGACCGTCTCGATCGGCGGCCTGTATCTGGCGTACCTGCTGGTGACCGAGGCACGGCGGACCTAGTGCCGGGTGCAGGAACTGAGGAAGCGAAGATGAGCGAAAACAACGGCGCCCCGGTCGAATCGGGCGTCGGCGCCGCGAAACAGGCTGCGCTGCGGGCCGATCGGGTGCGCCTGGGTTACCGCGGCCGCACGATCAGCGACCAGCTGTCCGTCGACGTGCCGGACGGCGAGTTCACCGTAGTGATCGGCCCGAACGCGTGCGGCAAGTCCACGCTGCTGCGCGCCCTGGCCCGCCTGCTCGCCCCGGAATCCGGCGCGGTGCTGCTGGACGGCAAGTCCATCGCCACCTATCCGGCGAAGGAGGTGGCCCGCCGGATCGGCCTGCTGCCGCAGACTTCCCTCGCGCCGGACGGCATCCGGGTGGCCGACCTGGTCGCGCGCGGCCGGTACCCGCATCAGTCGCTGCTGCGCCAGTGGTCACAGGCCGACGCGGACGCGGTGGCGGCGGCCATGGCCGCGACCGGTGTCACCGAACTGTCGGCGCGTCCGGTCGACGAGCTGTCCGGCGGGCAGCGCCAGCGCGTGTGGATCGCCATGGTGCTCGCGCAGGACACCCCGGTGATCCTGCTCGACGAACCGACCACCTACCTCGATATCGCGCACCAGATCCACCTGCTCGACCTGTGCCGGGCGCTGCATCGCGACTCCGGGCGCACCGTGGTCGCGGTCCTGCACGACCTGAACCACGCCTTCCGCTACGCGGGCCACCTCATCGCGATGAAGGACGGCCGGGTGGTCGCCGCGGGCCCGCCGAAGCAGATCGTCACCGCCGAATTGGTGCGCGAGGTCTTCGATCTCGGGTGCCGGATCATCGACGACCCGGAAACCGGTGCGCCACTGGTCATCCCGCTTGCCGAGAATGCCGCCCGCGTCGGCTGAGACGTGTACGAGCTTGCCCACCACCGAGAGAAGAAGGAACACCGATTCATGACGCTGTCCCGAATGACGGCCCGCCTGCGCGCCGCCGTCGCCCTACTGATTTTCGCGCTGGTCGCGGTGGCCGGTTGTAGCAGTTCCGGCTCGGACGCCGCGGACAAGTCCGCCACCCGGCAGGTGCAGACCGAGCGCGGCGCGGTGACGGTGCCGGCCGAACCGCAGCGCATCGCGGTCGTCAACGGCGCGCTCGCGGGTTACCTCTTCGACCTCGGCGCCAACGTCAAGGCCGCCGATCCGCGGGTCCTCGGCGTCACGTTGAAGCCGGGCGAGTTCCCGGCCGCCTGGGACGCGGACGCCAAAAAGCAAGGGACAGCCCTGCTTCCGTCCGGCGACGACATCAACCTCGAGTTCATCGCGGCCCAGCAGCCGGATCTGATCATCGGCGGCGGCCAGGGCTACCCGGGCCAGCAGTCGTTGCAGGCCTACGACCAGCTCTCCGCCATCGCCCCGACCGTGCTGGTGCCGACGACTCTCAACAACTGGCAGGACCAGCTGAAGGTGGTGGCCGAGACCATCGGCCGGGCCGACAAGGTGGACGCGCTGATCACCGCCTACCGGGACCGGGTCGCGAAGGTCAGGTCCGCGATCAAGCCGCCGCAGGGCGCGGTCGCGGTCTTCCAGTCGCGTAAGGATCTGAAGCCGTCGGTGATCGCTCCCGGCACGCCGCTGGCCACGCTGCTCACCGACGTCGGTTTCACCATCGACAACCAGGTGGAGGCCAAGGCGGGCAACCCGACCCGGGCCGCGGCCGCGGACTGGGTCGCGTTCAGCCAGGAACTGCTGACCACGGTGGTCGACGCGCCCGCGGTGATCGTGGTGCAGCTCGACGGGGGCCGCACGGTCGAACAGCTGAAGCAGGATCCGCTGATGGCCAAGCTGCCCGCGTTCCAGTCGGGCCAGGTCTACGAACTGCCGCCGACCAGCCAGCGCCCGGACTACCGCAACGCGATGAACACCCTCGACCTGCTAGAGGCGCGCTTCAAGTGACCTGCGCGGGGCCATTGTTCGGCAAGGAGGACGACTGATGGATCGGGCCGCATACGCCGAACGCATCGCGGAAGTACTGGCCGGATCGCACGGCGCGAAGGTGGGCTATCCGATCGGGTTGCGGGAGCTCGAGGTATTGCGCCGTGCGCCGGTCGGTTCCGGTCTGCTGCGGATCACCTTCGGCGGTCCGGAGCTGGCCGGGTTCCACAGCTATGTGCCGGACGAGCATGTGCGCCTGATCTTTCCGGACGCGGCGGGGGAGTTGCACCTGCCGCGCCGGGACGGGCTGTCCCTGGAGTGGGGCAACCCGCGACCGGTGTCGCGGGAGTACACGGTGCGGCGCTACGACGCCGAGAACGGTGAACTGGACATCGATTTCGCGATCCATCCCGGCGGCCTCGCCTCGGCCTGGGCGGAAACGGTGCGGCCGGGCGAGCGCATCCATCTCGCGGGCCCGCCGGGCGGCGTGGTGGTGCCGGTGAACTACGACCGGTACCTGTTCGCGGGAGACATCACCGCATTGCCCGCGATCGCCCGCTGGCTCGAATGGCTGCCGGACGACGCGTCCGGTTGGGCGTTCATCGAAGTGGGCGGTGCCGATGCGGAGATCCCGCTGACGGCCCCGCCCGGGATGCGGGTGCGGTGGGTGCATCGCGGTGCGGCGGCACCCGGGCAGAGTGACGCACTGGAGCGGGCGCTCCGCACCGTGGAACCGCCTGCCGGACAACGGATCTACGTGTGGATGGCGGCGGAGGCGGGCTGTCTGCGCCCGATCCGCCGCTGGGTGCGCACCGAACTCGGCGTCGGTCCGGAAGACTTCCTGATCGCTGGGTATTGGAAGCGCGGTGTCGCCGACTTCGACCGGGAGGAGTGACCGGCCGGGGCCGGTCAGCGCGTGCCGCTGATCGGTCCGGCCGGCACGGTGGCCCCCTTCGACCCCGGCCGATGGATCTGCACCGTGACCGGGGTCGAACCGGTCGCTTCGACGGTGACGATCCGTGCGCCGGCCGCCGAGGTGACTTTCCCGCCCTCGACACGGACCTCGTAGCCGTCCGGATAGTGCAGGTCGGAGACGTAGATCTCCGTCGGCGCCGACAGTGCCTGCGGTGTGTATCGGTAGGCGAAATCTCCGGTGGCAGGGTCGAATCGAGGTCGTTCCGGGGTGCCTGCGGTGGCGCGGGGATAGGTGCGCACCAGATCGCGTCCGATATCGCCGAGGAACGGGTCGGGTTTCGGACCGCCCTGCCCGAAGCGGGACGCGTAGTGCCAGTAGTGCCAGCCGATGAATCGCTCGTCGGCCCGGGTGAGCGTGTTGCGCAGCACCGTCGCATCCCCGTCGCCGAATTCGGTGACCAGCGTGGGGATTCCGGTGCGCCGGGCGAACGAGTCGATATTGCCCCAGGTCTTGTCCTGCTGCACCGGACATACCCCGCGCAGCTCTTCGGGCAGTCCGAGATAGATCGCCAGCTGGCTCGGGATGCAGTAGTCGTGCGGCGCGAACACGATATCGGGCGAGGTGATCGGCGGATTCTTGCCCAGATGGGAGGGCATCGTCTCGTTCCAGGTCACATTCGGTTCCCAGAAAATAGGCAGCTCGGCGTTGCGGGCCCGGACCGCATCGGTCAGCTTCTGCATCGCCGCTTGGTATTTGGTGTCGAAGCGGGGGCAGCCGTCCGGGAAGCAACTCAGGAAGGCCGAGCCGGGCCACGGTTCGTTCAGCAATTCGAGGCCGAGCACACCGTTGCGGCCCTTGACCTTCTCCGCCAACGTGGCGAGGGCAGTGCCGAGGTGGTCCAGCACGCCATTGCTGTTGTCCCACACCTCGTCCCAGCCACGGTTCATGCTCGGCATCAGGTAGTAGAGCGGGAAGCCGGGATTCGGTTCCAGCTTGCCCGGGCGGGCGCGCAGCGACCACTCCGGGAAACCGTTGCCGCCCCAGATCTTCGACAGTCCGTCCTGATGGTTGTCGAGCAAGGTGTAGATACCTTGTGCCGCAAGGGTATCGACAACTTTCGCCACCCGGTCGAGATAGGCGGTGTCGACGACGCCGCGGGTGGGCATCAGCCCGGCGAAGTTCACGCCGAGCCGCACGGTGTTGAACCCGTGCCGGGCGAGCAGGGCGGCGTCTTCGTCGGTGACGGTGAAGCCGTCGCCGGGCTCGACATACGGCGCGTCCTTGTCGACGTTGTTGATGCCGTGCAGCAACACTTTTCGGCCCCGGGCATCGACCAAGTAGGCGCCTTCGGCCTGAATCCGGCTGAGCACCGGCGCATCTGGGACCGGCGCGGCCTGCGCGGGCAGGCCGACCAACGTCGAACCGCCGATCATCGCGACGGCGGCACCGGCCACCCATCGTCGGCCGCGCGTTCGTGCCGCCGCCAGTGTCCGTTTCATCGCTTTGCGCATGCTTGATGGTCACATGTCCAGTTCGGCTGGCCCTAGCGGCGATTTCCCCAGTTGCGCGCTGGGGAATAGGCCGCGCGACGGCTCGATCCAGGTAAGGCTTGCCTAACCGATATGTTCTAATGGCCGTCATGGACACAATCCAGCTATCCCGCCGCCGTCTGCTCGCCACCGCTTGCGCAGCCGGTCTCGGTGCCGTCGTCACCGCGTGCACCGGCCGGTCGCCCGCGGACGATCCGTCCGCAGGCGGCAGCTGGAGCTTCACCGACGATCGCGGCAGCACGGTCCGCACCGACGGGATCCCGAGCCGGATCGTCGCGTTCGGCGGTTCCGCCGGGCTGCTCGCCGATTACGGTCTGCAGGATCGTGTCGTCGGCGTGTTCGGCGAAGCGGTGACCCCCACCGGACAGGCCTCCGCGCTGGCCGGTGACCTGGACGTGCAGAAGGTGACCGTCCTCGGCAACAACTGGGGCGATTTCAATCTGGAGAAATACGCGAGCCTCGAACCCGATCTGCTGATCACCGACGAATACGTGCCGGATCGGCTGTGGTACGTCCCGGATTCGAGCAAGGACAAGATCCTGGCGATCAACCCGAACGTCGTCGCGGTGCGGATCGCCCGGAAGACGTTGCCGCAGCTCATCACCCGCTACGGCGAGCTGGCCACGGCGCTGGGCGCGGATCTGAACGCACCCCGGCCGGCGCAGGCCAAGGCTCGTTTCGACGCCGCCGTGCAGGCGGTCCGCGACGCGCTGGCCGAGCGCCCGGGTTTGCGTGTGATGGCGGCCTCGGCCGCGCCCGGCATCTTCTACGTGTCCGACCCGAGGGTGTCGGCCGACCTGAGCTATTTCGCGGAACTCGGCGTGGACATGGTGGTGCCCGACAACGTCGCGGGTGACGGCTTCTTCGAGGAGCTGAGCTGGGAACGCACCGACAAATACCCCGCCGACCTGATCCTGCTCGACCGCCGCGCGGCCGCGCTGTCGCTGGACGCGCTCAACGCGAATCCGGTGTGGCGCAGCCTGCCCGCGGTGCGCGCCGGTCAGGTCGCCGATTGGCAACCGGTGTTCCGGTTCTCGCACGCGGGCGCCGCACCGCTGCTGGAGGATCTGGCCGCGGCGATCCGGCGTTCCACGAAGGTCAGCTGAGGCCCGGCGGTCAGCGCTGCTCGGGCACCGTCGCCTGCGCCTCGGCGGTGACCGGGCATTCGGCCTCCGGCTCGGCGCGCGGCTCCCGGTCCCGCAGCAGCCGCAGGACCAGCGGCAGTGCCAGCACCATCGCGAACAGGCGCAGGCTCTGCGCGCCGGCGATGAGCGTGAGGTCGCTGTTCAACGACTCCGCGATGCCGAGCACGGCATTGATGCCACCCGGTGTGGTGGCCAGGTAGACGTCGGAATACTCCAGACCGGCCAGCACCGACACCACCGCGGCGACCCCGCCGACGGTCGCGCACAACGCGACGATGGCCGCCACCATCGCCGGGATCATCCGGAACATCTGTCGCACCACCGGTTTGGTGAAGCGCGCGCCGACCTCGAAACCGATGAGCACGAACAGCACGTCCCGGAACAGGTTGGTCGGTGCGAAACCGTGCGTCACGCCCGTGGTGGTGAGCACCGCCGTGATCAGCATCGGACCGATCAGCGGGGCGTTGGGCAGGCGCAATCGGCGACCGAGCCAGATTCCGGCGATGGCCAGCACGATCGCGATCGACAGTCCGGCCACCTGATCGCCGCGTCCGACCATCACCCAACCCGGCAGGGCCGCGTCGACCGCCGCGTGCCCGTCGAGGTGCGGGCCGTCGGCGGTGAGATCGCCGTCCCGGATCAACGTGGCGACCAGCGGGGCGGTCAGCACGACGATCCCGACCCGCAGGTACTGCATGAACGCGACGATCCGGGAATCCGCGCCCGCTTCGTCGGCCGCGGCCACCACGGCCGCGGAACCGCCGGCGATCATGCCCAGCGTCGAGGTGGCGAGGTCGACCTTGGTCACCCGGGCGAACACATAGGCCGCCGCGCAACTGGCCACCAGACTCCCCGCGGCGACCGCGGTGACCGGCACGATCGCCCAGCCGATCCGGGCGAGCAGCTTCACCTGCAGATAGCTGCCCATCAACACGCCGAGCATCGCCTGCGTGCCGAGCGACACATTCGCGGGCAGTGGCGCGGGCAGTTTGCCGACCAGCGCCAGCACCGCGCCGACCAGCAACGCGAGGATCATCTGTGGCGCGGGAAAGCCGACCTTGCCCAAAAGCCAAGCGGCGCCGACGGTTACCGCGGTGAGCAGCAGCCACGTGCACGCCTGTCGACGACTCATATGTGCGAACGATACCGACGTAGAGTTAACAACTCGCAAATCAATGGTTCCGGCAGGCTACGTTTGGCACCGCGTGAATGAGACGATGGGCACACTCGTCGCTATCGCGGATATGACCGGAGTCCGACCGACGTGATAGGAGAATAGGGTGCGTCGCATACCTGATTCGCCCGGACCGGCAGCGCCGACCTCGCGGCGCCCATGACGGAACCCGAAGCAGCACCTACGGTCACCGGTACGCCGCGGCTCGAGGCGGCGCAACCCGCGCCCGCCGGTGCCGGCGACCCGCGTTACCGCCGTGACCTCGACGGACTGCGCGGGGTGGCGATCGCGCTGGTCGTGGTGTTCCACGTGTGGTTCGGGAAGGTGTCGGGCGGGGTCGACGTATTCCTGGTGCTGTCGGGATTCTTCTTCACCGGAATGGTGTTGCGCCGCGCGGAGTCCGGTGCGCTCGGCGTGGTGTGGACGATGCGCCGAACCGCGCGGCGGTTGTATCCCGCGCTGCTGGTGGTGCTGGCGGCGGTCCTGGTGGCCACCGTCGTGCTGCGGCCGTACACCCAGTGGTCCGATATCGCCGACCAGACGCTGGCCTCGGTGCTGTACTACCAGAATTGGGATCTGGCGCTCTCGTGGGCGGACTACCTCGCCGCTGATCCGTCGGTGAGTCCGCTGCAACATCTGTGGTCGATGTCGGTGCAGACCCAGTTCTATCTGGCGATTCTGCTGGTGATCGCGCTGGTCGCGGCGGCATGCCGAACCTTCGGGCACGAAGCGCACTTACGCCTCGTGCTGGCGTCGGTGCTGGGCGGCCTCGCGGCGATGTCGCTGGTCTACGCCACCGTGGGCGTCGCGCACCGGCAGGGCTGGAACTACTACGACAGCGGCGCGCGGGCATGGGAACTGCTGGCCGGTGGTCTGCTCGCGATCGCCGTGCCGTGGTTGCGTGCGCGTCGCTGGGTGCGGCTGCTGCTCGCCGCGTTCGGGACCGCTGCAGTATTGCTGTGCGGGCTGCTCTTCGACGGCGCGAATTCCTTCCCCGGCCCGGCCGCCCTGTTCCCGGTGGCCGCCGCCGCGGCGTTGATCATGGCGGGCAACGGAGTTCCGCCCGCGGCGCGTCCGCTGCCGAGCAGGTTGCTCGCCACCCGTCCCATGGTCGCGCTGGGCGAACTCGCCTACCCGCTGTATCTGTGGCATTGGCCGATCCTGATCTTCGTGCTCACCGAGCGCGGGACCAGCGCGATCGGTCTGACCGATGGCGCGCTGGTCATCGTGGTGTCGCTGGTCCTCGCCTACCTCACGCACCACCTGGTCGAAGAGCCGTTGCGCACGCGGTCCGGACGTGCGCCGGCGCCGCGTGCCGCGCTGGTCTATCGCCGGACCGCCGGCGTGGCCGTTGCGCTGGTGGGCTTTTGCGTGGTCGGTGTCGGGTTCGGCTGGCACATCGTGGTCCGGGCGAATCCGCCGAAACCCGCCGCGCTGCTGGATCCCGTGCACTATCCGGGGGCCGAAGCACTGGCCGCGGGCGCCGAGGTGCCCGCCGCGCGGATGCGGCCGACGGTGTTCGAGGCGCCCGCCGAGGCCGCCTATCCCAGCGTCGACGGGTGCATCGCGGACTGGCTCACCCGGGACGTGATCACCTGTAGCTACGGCGATGTCGCCGCGTCCCGGACCATCGCGGTGACCGGCAGCTCGCACGCCGAACACTGGGTGCCCGCGCTCGACCTGCTCGGGAAGGAACACCAGTTCCGCGTCGAGGTGTATCTGAAGATGGGCTGCCCGCTGACGATCGCCGAAGAGGTGAGCTACAAAGGGGAACCGAACCCGGACTGCCGGGACTGGTCCCGGGACGTGCTCGATCGGTTGGGGGCGGACCGCCCCGACTGGGTCTTCACCACCAGCACCCGCCCGCGCGACGATATCGGTGACGAGACGCCGCTGGAGTACCTCGACGTGTGGTCGGCGCTGTCCGAGCGCAACCTGAATCTGCTCGCCATGCGGGACACACCGTGGTTGCGGCGCAACGGGATTCGCTACCGTGGCATCGATTGCCTCGCGCACGGCGGCGACCGGATCAGCTGCGGCATGAAGCGGACGGACGCGCTGGACGCCGTCGATCCGGCGGACGCGCCCGCCGCCTCGTATCCCAATGTGTTCCCGCTCGACCTCACCGATGCGGTGTGCGAGCCGGAGGTCTGCCCGATCGCGGAGGGCAACATCCTGATCTACCACGACGAGCATCACTTGACCGCCAGCTACTCCCGTTCTCTCGCACCGGAACTCGGCCGCCGACTGCAACCGATCCTCGGCTGGTGGTGATCGATCCGTAGCTCACACGAGGTGGGCGCCGATCAGCGGGACCGCCTCGAGCGGGTGGGTGGCGGTGATGGGGCGGGCGATGCGACGCAGCTTCCAGCCGTTACCGGTGCGGTGCACGGCGGCGACCACCACGCCGGTGTGTGCGGTGCGGGTCAGGTCGAGGTAGGCGAGCTCGGTGCGGTTGACGCCGTCCACGACCCGGCAGTAGGCGTCGGGAACGCGGTCGAAGGTGTGGTGCTGGTACGAGGTGACGACGAACAGGACCGTGCTGACCCGCGGGTGGGCGCGCGACAGATCGGCGGTGATGATCTCGCTGTCGCCGTGACCGGCGCCGAGGTGGCCGGTGCCGTGGTGGCGGACCGCGTTGTCACCGGAGGTGAGCTGGGCGAAATAGACGGCGTCGAGCAGGCGGTGGCCGTCGAAGAGCAGGGCGGTGGCGTCGAGGTCGGCGGCGAGATGTGTGCCGTCGAACGGCGCCCAGCCGAGGCCCATGCGAACGTAGCGCAGTGTCGCACTGCGGCCGGCGGGTGGTTCGATGTGGCGGACCGGCGCGGACCCGGACGCGTACGCGCCGGTGTGCGCTATCCGTGAAATCCGTTGCTGCCGTTGGTGGGAACGTCCGATCCGGACGCCGTGGTCACTCATCAGCCGGGTGGTCGCATCGTTGCTCGTTCGCTGCATGGGCAACTCCTTTTCTCCGCGTGCCGACTCGGACCCCGATGCAGTGGGCAGTTCCCCCAAACAGCCAGTGTGGCGATCTATCAGCAGAATTCGACCCGAGGCCGAACATGTTCTCCGCGACGGGATTCGATCTCGATACCACCCGTGACGCACTGTGTTTGCGCCGCAACGGGTTTCGTATCGCACAATCATCCGCGTACCCGCAGTATACCTCGAGCAACCAACGGACGCGGCGGTATTCGTCCGGGCGGTGCTAGTCTGGGGTGGTCTTCTCACCGGAGAGTCCTGTGGACGCTCGCGGGCTTCGGCCTCACTGCACGGTTTCTCGATGTCCGACGGCATCGGGGAGGTGGGAGTCGTAATCGACTTCGGTGAGGTGTGTTGTGCGCAAGTTCGATTCGGTGTGTCCGGATGTCATCGTGATCGGTGCCGGGCTGGGCGGACTCTGTCTGGCCCAAGGATTACGGCGGGCCGGGATCGGTGTCGCCGTGTACGAACGGGATGCTGCGGTAGATGTCAGGGCACAGGGGCATCGGCTGCACCTCGACTGGCGTGGACGGCGGGCGCTGGCGGAAAGCCTTCCGCCGCAGCTGTTCTCGCTCATCGGTGCGATCGCCGGACGCCCTGCGCCCGTGGTGCACGGTTTCGATGCGCAGCTGAGTCCGACGGGGGTGTTCACCCTGGACGAACCGGCACCTGGGCAGAGCGCCGGGGCCGAGGTCATGCCCGCGCACACGGTGATCGACCGGCGGATATTGCGGCGCATCCTCTTGTCCGGTCTCGACGACGTCGTGCACTTCGGCCGACGTTGCGTGGGATACGTCAGTGAAAATGATGTCGTGACAGCGCGATTCGCGGACGGCGGAAAGGCGCGCGGCACAGTGCTGGTCGCCGCGGACGGTGTCGGGTCGGCGATCCGAGGGGTGCGGCTGCCGCAGGCCCGCGTCGTCGACACCCGGACACGCTTGATCTACGGGCGGGTGCCGCTCACGCCGGAACTGCGCCGCGCCCTCCCGCCGACGATGTTCGGTGTGTTCAATTCCGTGGTGGATCCGGACCGGCGGTTCGTCGGTATCGCGCCCGTGCAATACCGGGAACCTCCGGCGACGGCCGCCGCCCGGCTGGTTCCCGGACTCCGGCTGGGCGCGGTGGCGGACACTCTCGCCGTGTTGTTCGGATGCCACGTCGACCGACTCCCCTTGGGGGACAACGGTCTTCGCGCAGCCGACGGCGCACAGCTGCGAAACCTGGCGCTCGGCCAGCTGTCCGGCTGGCATCCGCTGGTCACTCGCATCGTCGGGGGCTGGATCCCGTCGAGCGTCTACCCGATCGTCGTGCGCAGCAGCGTGCCCGTCGCACCATGGCCGAGTTCGACCGTGACCTTGCTCGGTGACGCGATCCACGCCATGAGCCCCGCGGCCGGTGCCGGCGCGAACATGGCGCTGCGGGACGCCGCGGCCCTCGCCGCGGCGCTGGCCGCCGCGACAGATCAGGGCACACTACTCGACGCGATCCGCGACTACGAGCGGGACATGCTCGAGGAGGGGTTCGCGATGGTGCGGCTTTCCGCGGCGAACGGGACGAAAACCCTCGGCGCCGATCCACTGCCGAACTGAACAGGCCGGCGGTACCGTCGCATCGTCCCCGCGGAAAGGATGGACATGTTCGCTCGCGTAGCTGTGTGGGAACCGATGCCCGACGACGACCGGCAGTGGGTGATCGACGCCGCGAAAGCCGTCCCGGGTGTCTTACAGGCCTATCACCTCGTCGACGAGCAGACCGGAAACGGGCTGTCTGTGGCGTTTTTCGAGGACGACGTCGATCCGGCGCAGGTGCGGGCGGCGATCGCGCGCCGGGCGGAGGAGATCGGCTGGCACGAGGTGGCGCGGCCGAGTCCGAAATCCGAGACGATCTATCGGGTGCTGCGGTCCGGGTAGGCGGGTCGGCGGGGATACTCGCTGGTGTGCGCATAGAGATCTGTGTGGAGTCGGTCAACGGGGTGCGAATCGCCGAACAGGCGGGAGCGGATCGGATCGAGTTGTGCGGCGGGCTGTCCGACGGCGGGCTCACGCCCAGCCTCGGCCTGCTCGAGCACGCGATCGCCGCCACCGCGAAAACCCAGGTGCACGTGCTGATCCGGCCCCGGCCGGGTGATTTCGTGTACACGCGCGACGAGATCGACCTGATGGTCCGCGATATCGTCGCGGCGCGGGTGGCCGGCGCCGACGGGGTCGTCGTCGGTGCGCTCGACGGGTCGGGCGCGGTCGATCCGGCTTGCGAGGCGTTCGTCGCGGCGGCTGAACACCTGGATATCACCTTTCACCGGGCGATCGACGTCAGTGCGTCCTCGCAGCGGACTCTGGATCAGGTGATCGAACTCGGTTTCACCAGGGTGCTCACCGCGGGCAGGCAGCGGGCGGTCCTCGACGGTGCGGCGGTGATCAAGGATCTGGTGGGGCGGGCCGCGGGTGCGCTCGACGTGATGGCGTGCGGCGGTGTCCGCCCGTCGAATGCCGTCGCGGCGCTGGACGCCACCGGTGTCGCCGACCTGCACGCGGCAATGCGCACACCGGTGCCGGGCGCCGAGGGCAGCGGGGCGTTGTTCGCGGGAGCCGGTGTGCCGCAAGGCTTCGACCGCTTCGACACCGACCCCGCCGAGGCCGCCGAACTCTGCCGCCTCGTGCACGGTCGGCGGCGAGCCGAATAGTGTTGCGGCGGTCCGGCGTTCAGCGCCGGACCGCCGCGCCGGGCTCAGCCCCTGGACACCTCGATCAACCGCTCACGCAGCCAGGTCAGCGGGGTGTCCCCGCCGCCGACCGCGTAATGCGGGTAGCTCTGGTGGATGCCGGACTTCAGGAAGTCATCGATCTGCTGCTTGCGCTCTTCGTAGGCCGAGTTGTTCAGCTGGTCGGACAGCAACCCGAGACCACCCGCGGCGAGCGCGTCGGCGATGAGCGCGTTGGCCTGCTGCTGGTAGGCGTCGAGCAGCGCGGGGTTGGGGTTCGAGATCTGAGCGAAGAAGCCGGCGATGCGGGCGGCGAAATCACCGTCGGGGATCGCGCAGTACAGATCGCCCGCGGCGCAGAAGGTGTAGGTCTGCGGGGTGAGCCAGCCGAAACCGCCCAGGCGCGGGCCGCCCGCACCCGCGCCGAGGACCGGCGGGCCGATCAGCGTGTCGGTGGGCGAGCGGCGCGGATCGGAGATGAGCCCGACCAGGGCGACGCGCTCGGGGCGCACCACGCCGAGCCCGGTGCCGATCTCGGCGGCGACGTCACCGGCGGCGTCCGCGCCCTGGCTGTAGCCGAGCAGCGCGAACCGGGTCGAGTCGCAGCGCTGGGCCATGCCGGTGAGCAGTGCGCGGGTGCCGTTGATGGCTTCCTGCTTGGAACGTCCGTAGACGTCGCCTTCCCACGGGAACGCGGTCGCCGGGTAGGCGACGTAGTCGGTCGCCACGTCGCCCGGCAAGTTGTCGGCGACGGCGGCGAGCATCCCCTTGCCCGGCTCGGCGTTCGAGGTCTCCCAGGTGCCGGGCACCGCGACCACGTACATTTCGGGGCAGTGTTGCGGGGCGGCTTGTGCGGTCGTCGCCGCGCCGACCGGCAGGACTGCGGTGACCATGGCGGCCGCGCAGGCGGCGGTGTTCTTCCATCGCGAAAACATCGTGTACTCCGTGTGCACTGCCGGGGCGCGGCCCGGTCGGCGAAGGCGCTCGGTGTCCGTTTTGAGCGCCGTTGACTGTCTCTCTTCAGGTGTTCCCCCACCTCCAGAATTTTCCGGAGGTCCGAACAGTGTCTCCAGAATGTTCGCCGGACGCCAGCGGGTTCGGTGACTTCGTTCGGAAATTCGGCCGAACATCAGCCCGGAATATGTGCACGGCGGCCACCTTTCGGCCATGTGCACAGCTTCTGCCTGCGGTTATGCGGCTTACGCACAAGGCGGGGCGCGGCGCGTGCGCCCGCCTACGCGCGGTCGGGGATGACGGCGGTGACCTCGATTTCGACCATGGCTTGTTTTTCGATGAGCCGGGTGACCTCGATGGCGGTCATCGCGGCGTCGAAGGTGCCGATGATGTCCTTGAAGGCCGTGCCGATCTCGCGTTGGGCCGCGAGGTAGGCGTCGGCGTCGGTGACGTACCACGTCATCCGGACGATGTGCGCGGGCTCGGCGCCCGCCTCGGCCAGCACCGCGACGACATTGCGCAGCGCCTGGCGGACCTGGCCGGCGAGGTCGTGGGCGCGGAACACGCCGTCGCTGTCCCAGCCGACCATGCCCGCCACGAACACCAGCTCGCCGCGCGCGACGACGCCGTTCGCGTAACCGCGCGGCCGCGGCCACCCCGGCGGTTGCAGGACCCTCATGCCGTCGCCGCCGAATCCCCGTGCATCGCACCGGTTTCACGTAAGCGGAAGCGTTGCAGCTTGCCGGTCGGGGTGCGCGGCAGATCCGCGACGAAGGCGATGGCCCGCGGGTACTTGTACGGGGCCACAGTACGTTTCACGAAGTCCTGCAATTCCTCGACCATCCCGTCGGTGGCGTCGATCTCCGGACGAAGCACCACATAGGCTTTGACGATCTGACCCCGATCCTCGTCGGGCACGCCGATCACCGCGCAGTCGGCCACGGCGGCATGCCCCGCCAGGGCATCCTCCACCTCGGGCGCGGCGATGTTGTAACCGGACGACACGATCATGTCGTCTGAACGAGCCTGATAGTGGAAATAGCCGTCGGCGTCGACCCAGTACGCGTCGCCGGTGTAGTTCCAGCCGTCGCGCACATAGACCGTCTGCCGCTCGTCGGCGAGGTAGCGGCAACCGGTCGGCCCGCGCACCGCCAGCAGCCCGACTTCCCCGGGCCCCAACGTGTTTCCGTCCGCGTCCACCACCCGGGCTTGATATCCGGGCACCGGCAACCCGGTCGCGCCCGGTCGCGCGTGCGCCTCGTCGGCCGAGATGAAGATGTGCAGCAGCTCGGTGGCGCCGATGCCGTCGATCAGCTCGATCCCGGTGGCCTCGCGCCAGCGGGTGCGGGTCGACGGCGGCAACGGTTCACCCGCGGAGACGCACTTGCGCAGTGTGGTGCCGCGCAGGCCGGCCCCGTGCCGCGCGAGAATCCGGTAGGAGGTGGGCGCGGTGAACAGCACGGTCGCGCCGAATTCGGTGATGGCCTCCAGTAATCGGGCCGGACTCGCCTGCTCGACCAGCACCGTCGACGCCCCGACCGTCATGGGGAACAACAGCAATCCGCCGAGCCCGAACGTGAAAGCCAGTGGCGGGCTGCCGATGAACACGTCGTCGGGTTCGGGCCGCAGGATGTGCCGCGGGAAGGTGTGGCAGATCGCCAGCACGTCGCGGTGAAAGTGCGCGGTGGCCTTGGGAACTCCGGTGGTGCCGGAGGTGAAGGCGATGAGACAGACGTCGTCGGCCGCGGTGGCCACGGTATCGAACCAGCCGTCGTGGCGGGCCATCAGCGCTTCGAGCCCGTCGCCGGAACTGCTGTGGAAGTAGCGGATCCGGTCGAGGGTGGGGCAGGCGGCCGCGACCGCCGCGAGCTGACCGGCCAGCGCCGCATCGCACAGTGCGTGGGTGATCTGCGCCTTGTCGACGATTTGGGTGAGTTCTTTCACGCGCAGCAGCGGCATGGCCGTCACGGCGATGCCGCCGGCCTTCATCACCGCGAACCAGCAGGCCGCGAGCATCGGATTGTTCGGGGCGTCCAGGAGTACCCGGTTGCCCGGCACCAGCCCCATGTCGTGCACCAGCACCGCGGCGATCCGGTTGGCCTGGTCGTGCAGTTCGGCATAGGTCCAGCGGGGACCGCCGGGAGCCTGGACGCAGAGCCGGTCACCGTTGCCGTCGAGCACATGCCGGTCGAGTAGTTCGGTGGCGCAATTGAGTCGGCTGGGGAAGCGGAGTTCCGGTCGATCGAACACGAGGTCGGGCCACTGGTCCAGCGGCGGCAGGTGATCGCGGGCGAAGGTGTCGATGTGGGCGCTTGTCATGGTCGAACCTTGTGGGGGAGAGGGTGAGCGGAGATCAGGACGGATCGGGTGGGATGCCGCGCAGCAGTTCGCGGGCGATGATCAACTGCTGCACCTCGGTGGCGCCCTCGTAGATGCGCAGGGCGCGGATATCGCGGTAGAGCCGCTCGACCGGCTGGTCGCGGACCACCCCGAGCGCACCCCACATCTGTACGGCGGCGTCGATGACCTGCTGGGCGCCTTCGGTCGCGGCCATCTTGGCCATGGCGGCCTCCTTGGTGACCGGGCGGCCTTGATCGCGTTGCCACGCGGCCCGGTAGGTGAGCAGCGCGGTCGCGTCGATCGTGGTCGCCATGCGCGCGAGTTCGGCTCGGGTGAGCTGGAAATCGGCCAGCACGCTGCCGAACATCCGTCGCGAGGTGGTGCGATCCAGCGCTTCGGCCAGTGCGCGCCTGGCGAAGCCGAGCGCGGCGGCCGCCACCGAGGTCCGGAAGACGTCGAGGGTGCGCATCGCGACACCGAAACCGCCGCCCGCGGCGCCGATTCGCTGCGTCGCCGGTACGCGGCACCCGTCGAAGCGCAGGCGGGCGAGCGGGTGCGGGGAGATCACGTCCAAGCGCTCGGCGATGTGCAGACCCGGGTTGTCGGCGTCGACCAGGAAGGCCGAAATACCCTTCGCGCCAGGGGCTTCGCCGGATCGGGCGAACACGACGTAGAAGTCCGCGATGCCGCCGTTGGAGATCCAGGTCTTCTCGCCGTCGAGCACGACATCGCCGCCGTCGGCGCGCGCGGCGCAGGACAGCGCGGCGGCGTCGGAGCCCGCCTCCGTCTCCGACAGCGCGAAGGCTGCGATCGCCGTGCCGGCCGCCACCCGCGGCAGGTACCGCCGTTTCTGCTCGTCGGTGCCCGCCAGGCTGATCGCGCCGGAGCCGAGTCCCTGCATCGCGAAAGCGAAGTCGGCCAGTGCGTCCCGCTCGGCCAGGATCTCGCGGGTGAGACACAGTGCGCGCGTGTCGATCCGGTCGCGACTGCCGCCGAAGTCGGTGCCCGCGACCGCCTGCCGCAGCCAGCCCGCGTCCCCGAGTTCCCGGACCAGTCGGCGGCACCGGTCGTCGAGGTCGGCTCCGGTGTCCCCGCCCAGCCGTTCCGCTGCCCAATCACTCAGGGCGGCACCGTGTTTGCGGTGCTCGTCCGCGAAGAACGGCCAGTCCCAATGGTCGGCGTGCATCGGACTAGTTCCCTTCGAACTTCGGCCGCTCTTTGTCCCGGAACGCGTGATACGCCCGGGCGAAATCCTGGGTGAGCATGCACAGGGCTTGGGCCTGCGCTTCGGCCTCGATGGCCTGGTCCACCGTCATCGACCACTCCTGGTGCAGCATGGTTTTCGTGATGCCCTGGGCGAAAGTCGGCCCTTCGGCCAGCCGGCGCGCCAGCTCGGCGGCTGCGCCGAGTACCTGTTCCGGCTCGGTCAGCTGGTTGAAAAAGCCCCACGCGTACGCTTCGGCCCCGGTCATCGTCCGGCCGGTGTACAGCAGTTCGGACGCGCGGCCCTGTCCGATGATCCGCGGCAGGATCGCGCAGGCGCCCATATCGCAGCCGGCGAGGCCCACCCGGGTGAACAGGAACGCGGTCTTGCTGCGCGCGGTACCGACGCGCAGATCCGCGGCCATGGCCAGGATCGCGCCCGCGCCCGCGCACACCCCGTCCACCGCCGCGACGATCGGCTGCGGGCACGCGCGCATCGCCTTGACCAGATCGCCGGTCATCCGGGTGAACATCAGCAGTTCGGGTGCGGGCAGCGCGATCAACGGGCCGATGATGTCGTGCACGTCGCCGCCGGAGCAGAAGTTCTCGCCGGCGCCGGACAGCACGATCACGCTGACGTCCTCGGCATAGGACAAGCGGCGGAACAGATCTCGCAGCTCGGCATAGGAGTCGAAGGTCAGTGGGTTCTTCCGGTCCGGGCGGTCGAGCACGATCGTGCCGACGCCGGCGTCGACCTGCCAGCGGAAGTGTTCGCCGGTGTAGTCGGCGAGGGTGCCGCGGTTCGCCGCGCGCAGGGCGGGATCGAGGTGCTGGGTCATGCGAGGTCCCGTGGGGTCGATGGATCGGTGTCGAGCTCGGCGGTGGTGGCGAGGTGGATGCGGAGCTTGCCGAGCAGGTCGAACAGCGCCTGCTCGTTTCCGCGGCCGAAACCGGCGAACATCTCGGTGAGCCAGCCCTCGTGTTCGGCGGCCATCTCCTCGAATCGCGTGCGGCCCAGCCGGGTCAGCCGCACCAGCGTCGCCCGCTTGTCGACCGGGTCCGGTATCCGGTCGACCCAGCCCTCGGCGACCAGCTGATCGGTCAAGCCGGTGACGTTGCCTCCGGTGACCATCAGGTAGCGCGACAGCGCGCTCATCCGCAGGCCGTCGTGATGACGGTCGAGCTGTGCCAGATAGTCGAAGCGGGGCAGCGAGGTGGCGAAGCGCAGGCGCAGCCGGGTCCGGATCTCCTGCTCGATCTCGTTGGTGGTGGCCAGGAGTCGCAACCACAGCCGCACGTCGAGATGGTCGCCGGAGGCCGCGCGGGCCTCCATCCCGATGCGTTCGTCACCGAGCACCGGCCCGGCGTCGCGCTGGGCGGTCATCTCACATCACCTCCCCGCCGCTGACCGAGATCGACTGTCCGGTCAGCGCATCGGCCGCATCCGAGCAGAGCCAGGCGACGGTCGCGGCGACCTCCGCGGGTTCGATCAGCCGTCCCTGCGGGTTGTGCCGGACGAAGGCCGCGCGCGCCTGCTCGGTGCTGCGCCCGGTCGTTTCGATCACGTGTGCCACGCTTTCCTGGAGCAGCTCGGTGTCGGTGAAACCGGGGCAGACCGCGTTCACCGTGACCGGCGTGCCCGAAAGTTCCAGTGCCAGTGCGCGAGTCAGTCCGATCACGCCGTGCTTGGCCGCCGCGTAGGCGGTCACGTAGGGGTAGCCGCGCAGCCCGGCCGTGCTGGCGATGTTGACCACCCGGCCGCGGCCGCCGGCGAGCATGTCCGGCACGGCGTTCCTGGTGCACAGGAAGGTCCCGGTGAGATTGACCGCGAGCATGCGCTGCCACAGCTCGTCGCTGGTGTGCCGCAACGGCGCACTGGCCGCCTGCCCGGCATTGTTGATCAGGATATCGATCGCGCCGTGCCGTGTGCGGGCGTCGGCCAATGCCGCGGTGACCGCCGCCGGATCCGTGATGTCGCACGATATTGCGTGCGCGGCAGCCGATTTCGGTAGCCGGGCGACGGTGTCGGTGGCTCGGGTGAGGTCGCGGGCCAGCAGGGTGAGACGAGCACCGTCCTGCGCGAGCCTGCTCGCGATGGCCGCGCCGATCCCGCGCGATCCGCCGGTGATCAGCGCGTGCCTGCCGCGGGTGTGTTGCGCCATGCCGGTCATCCCTTCGCCGTCGCGGCGGCCTGCTGGCGCTGGATGTTCGCCTCGAATTGCCGCTTGGCTGCGCGATATTGCTTCGGCCAGGTCAGGTCGGTGTAGCCGATCCTGGCTGCCTCGGTGAGCGTCCAGGCCGGATTCGCCAGGTGCGGGCGGGCGATCGCGCACAGGTCGGCGCGTCCCGCCGCCACGATGCTGTTCACGTGGTCGGCTTCGGAGATCGCCCCCACCGCGATCGTGGCGATGCCGGCCTCCTGGCGTACCCGATCGGCGAAGGGTGTCTGCCACATCCGGCCGAAGGTGGGCTGCTCCGCCTTCGACACCTGCCCGGCGGAGCAGTCGATCAGGTCCGCGCCCGCCTGCTTGAACTGCTTCGCGATCTCGACGGCGTCGGCCGGGGTGATACCGCCGTCCACCCAGTCGTGCGCCGAAATGCGGACCGACATGGGCAATTCGGCGGGCCACGCGGCGCGCACGGCCGCGAACACCGCCAACGGGTAGCGTAACCGGTTCGGCAGGGAACCGCCGTAGCCGTCGGTGCGCCGGTTGGTCAGTGGCGAGATGAAGCTGGACAGCAGATAGCCGTGCGCACAATGCAATTCGAGCCAGTCGAAGCCTGCTTCCGCCGACCGGCGGGTGGCTTCGACGAATTGCTGTGTCACCTCGGCCATGTCGTCTTCGGTCATCGCGCGCGACCATTGGCTCACCCCGGGCAGGTACTGCTGGGGCGAGGCGGAGATCAACGGCCAGTTCGGTTCGTCGTCCGCGGCGGTGAGCGGTTGATCGGTGCCGTCCCACATGCGGCGCGTGGAACCCTTCGCGCCCGAATGACCGAGCTGCACGCCGATTTTCGCGTCCGTGTTGGCGTGCACCCAATCGACGATGCGCTGCCACGCCCGCTGTTGCTCGTCGGTGTAGAGCCCCGGGCAGCCGGGCGTGATCCGGGCGGTGGGACTCACGCAGGTCATCTCGGCGAAGACCAGTCCGGCCCCGCCCGTGGCACGCGCGCCGAGATGGACCAGATGGAAATCGGTCGGCACGCCGTGCACCGCCGAGTACTGCGCCATCGGCGAGACGATCACCCGGTTCTTCAAGGTCACCGAGCGGACCGTGTAGGGCGTGAACATCGGTGGGACGGAAGGCTCTTCGGCGGTGCGGGACACCCCCGCCCGGGCGTCGAACCACCGCTCGTAGTCCTCGAGCCAGCCCTTGTCGCGTAAACGCAGATTCTCGTGGCTGATTCGCTGGCTGCGGGTGAGCATCGAGTACATGAACTGCTCGGGTTCGAGTTGGTCGCAATAGCGTTCGCCGCACACCTCGAACCACTCCATGGCGTTCCACGCCGCGTTCTGCAAGCGCAGTGCGTCGATCGAACGCGCCTCCTGATATCGGGTCAGCACGGCGGGCAGGTCGGCGGGGGAGTCGCCGTGCGCACCGAACTGCCGTACGAGTTCGATGGCGTCCTCGAGCGCCAGCTTGGTGCCCGAGCCGATCGCGAAATGCGCGGTATGCACCGCATCGCCCATCAGCACGACATGACTGTCACCGTTGTCGAGCCACCACTGATCGCATTTGACGCGCTGAAAGTTCTGCCATCCCGACCCGGGCAGGTGACGCGAGTTGCTCATCAGTTTTTCGCCTCGGAGATTGTCGGCGAACAGCCGCTCGCAGAACGCCACCGATTCGCCCGGCTCGGCTCGGTCGAGTCCATGAGCCCGCCAGACGTGTTCCGGGCATTCGACGATGAAAGTGCTGGTGTTCTCGTCGAACTTGTAGATATGCGCCTGCACCCAGCCGTGTTCGGTCTGCACGAAGTCGAAAGTGAAAGCGTCGTAGAGCTTTTCGGTACCGAGCCAGATGTAGCGGTTGGGCCGGGTCACCAGATCGGGTGCGAACACGTCGCGGTGTGCGGTGCGGATCCTGGAATTGATGCCGTCGGCGGCGACGATGAGGTCCGCGTCCGGGAATTCGCGATCCGAGTCGACTTCCCTGTCGAACTCCAGCTTCACCCCGACCTCTTCGCACCGTTCCTGCAGGATGTTGAGCAGCTTCTTGCGGCCGATGCCGACGAAACCGTGTCCGCCGGAGCGCAATACCCGGCCCTTGAACCGCAGTTCGATATCGTCCCAGTGATTGAACGCCGACTGGATCCGGTCCGCGGTGGGGCGATCCCACACGCGCATGTTGTCCATCGTGGCATCGGAGAACACCACACCCCATCCGAAGGTGTCATACGGCCGGTTGCGCTCGATGACGGTGATCTCGTGCTGGGCGTTGAGCTGCTTCATCAGCAACCCGAAGTACAGGCCGGCGGGTCCGCCGCCGATGCACACGACCTTCATCTGCTCTCCTCTGAAGTCGCGGTAGCAGTACTTTACAACTAAAGCTTTAGATGTGAAGTAGTTTCCGGCCACGGATTTCCGGCGGTGAGTGCGATGATCTCGACATGAGTTCGGCAAGAGCGGCATGGGTGCTGCTGGCGGGAGCGACCGCGGCATGGGGTGTCTTCGTCGCGTCCGAGCCGCTGTACCAGGTCTCCTCGTGCGAGGTCGTAGGGATGGACGCAGCATGCGGCGACTCGATGTTCGCCCACTACGGAGTGCGGCTGGTGCTCTTGCTGTCCGTGCCGGTGGTGCTGTGTGCCGTGCCCGCGCTGCAGGCTACGCGCCGACTGTCCTGGCTGATCGCGAGCATCTTGCTGCTCGGCTCACTGATCGCCCTACCCGCAACGGATTCCGTGTTCGCGGCGTGGGGGTACTACCTGCCGATTGGGGCGGTCGCGGTCGTAGTGGCCCGGCTCTCGAGCTGGTACGAACGTCGCAGGGTCGCGGTCGCGCGCTAGCGGGGGCGCGTGGCGTGGCGGGTTCTGTTGCTGCAGTGTCGGTTTCGGCGGGCCGGCTACCCGTCAAGGTGTCGCCCGTCCCAGGTATACGCCCGAATCATGCTGAGCGCGTTGCCTGCCGTACCCGGCTGTAGGTGCAGGCCAGGTGCGCGGTGTCTTGTCCCGGCGTGGTCATCTGGCTGTGGTTGCGTCTCGAGCGGCTCGGGAAAGGGAGGGCTGCGGAGCGGCTCGGGGGAGCCGCGCGGGAAGGGGGCGAAGCGGCACGGGGAACGGGCGGCCGAGCGGCTGGGTGCCGATCCGTGGAAACCCGCCGAGACGCAACGGTACTCGGTCGAAAGCTGGCGTTTTTCGCGCAAGGCGCTCTCGAGAATGGCACCACAGCCAGATGACCACGCTGGAACAAAACGCCGCGGATCAGCGCGCGCCTACAGCCGGGGACGGCAGGCGACGTGCTCAGCACTATCCCTGTAACTCCCGCAGCAGGTACACGTCACCGGGCAGGGATGCATCGGCAGCCAGCCAACCGTCCAAACGCAAGGCCAGCGGCGGGAACCGGCCAACAGGGCCGGGCGGTATGAACCAAGCGACAGATAGGGCGAGGGTTCACAGAGCGTGCGCACTCTTCACAGGGTGTATAGCTGCTGTGAAGAGTGGAGGAAGTCTGTGACCCTGCGGAGTCGCGGCTCTGGGGCGTGGACTCAGCGGCGGAAGCGGCGGCGCAGGCGGGCGAGCAGGCCGGTGGCGGGTTCGGCTGCCGGGGTGGGGGTTTCGGCTGCGGACTCGGCCGCGGTCGCCTGGGCGAAGCGCACGTGCAGTTGCTCGCGGACCTGTTCGGGGGTGTAGGCGCGACGACGTCGCTCGGCACGCACGACCACCACGCCGGTGGCGACCACGCCGGCCGCACCTGCCAATCCCACTGCCTTCCACCACCGCATAGCGCATAGGCTACGGCCATGACGGGGACGGGCATCGATCTGGATCGGGCACTCGAGCTGACCAGGACGGGCGACATCTGGTTGTTCCGTGGGCATTCGGCCGCTGACCGGGCGATTCGGCTGACGACGAACAGTCCGGTGAATCATGTCGGGATGTCGGTGGTGCTCGATGATATGCCGGCGCTGATCTGGCATGCCGAACTCGGCCGATCGCTGCCGGACATGTGGTCGGGTGCGGCGCACCGCGGCGTCCAATTGCACAATCTGCGCGACGCGGTGCTGGTGTGGGCGCATCGGTACGGTCAGCAGGCGTGGTTGCGTCAGTTGGACCGGCCCGCGACGCGGGAGATGGAAGACAGCCTGCTGCGCACCATCGCCCGGCTCGACGGCACCCCGTTCCCCTCCACCGCCGGCCTGGCCGGGCGCTGGCTGCGCGGCCGGGCCAGCCTGCCGCTGCGTAAATCGCGCAGGGCCGCCGCGCGCGAGCTGGAAAGCGCGTATTGCGCGGAGATCGTCGCCGCGACCTACCAGGCGATGGGGTTGCTGCCGGAGCGGCGCAGCCCCAATTGGTATGACCCGGGCCGCTTCTGGAGCGGCGACAACCTCCAGCTTTCCGGTGGCTACACGCTGGGCGGCGAAATCGCGGTGCGGACACCGCCTGCGCCCGAGTCCTGACCGTCCACCGCACGGGCAGCGCGCCCGCTGCGTGATCCGTTCGATTTCGTGCCGCTGAGTCGCGGCACTCTTTGAACATCAGGCTAAACCTGGTGGTAGCAGGCGTGCCGCGAATATGGGCTATGGCATATTGCCGAAGGTGAAAGGTTTCTGTTACCGTGCGTCACGGCAATAATCCGCCCACCGAGGCGGGCCGTGGCCGTCGAATCGAGGGCTGTCGACGGGCCGGCGAACGGGGCCGGCGCAGGAGTGCCGCGTATTTGCGGTGAAGAAGGCTCGACGCTCGAACGGATAGCGGAGAAAGTCATGAAGGGTGCCTGGGTGTACGGCGTGGTATTCCTGGTTCTGGGCCTGACGGCCCTCTTCATCGCACGGTTGCGGCTGAGCGAGATCGAGGATCTGGCGATCGGGCATTCGAGCCCGCCGCCGGCGCTCGGCCAGTTGCGCGAGAAGATCGTCGACTACGAGATCGACGGCCCACCGGGCGCTCCGGTGCGCCTGTCCTACCTGGACGAGCAGGGCAAGGTCAAAGACGTGTCGACCGAGCTCCCGTGGCGCACCTCGCTGCGCACCCGCAAGCTCGTGCTGCCGACCGGCGTTGTCGCGCAAGCAAATTCCGATCAGGTCTCGTGCCGGATCGTGATCAACGGGCAGGAGCGGGACACGCAGGCGGCCAACGGCCCGTTCGCCGCGGTCAACTGCACGGTGCCGGTGTCATGACGAACTTCGTGCGGCGGCGCGGTAAAGCGACGCGAGAACCGTTGCGGGAGCGGCTGCGTGCGTTGCTGCCCAAAGTGCGCCACGAATTCTCGGTGCCGTTCGACCGGACGCTGCTGCGGCCCGCTCCCGGCCGGCCGTTGTTCGCACGCTTGCTCTACATGTTCTCGGTGCCGATCGTCGCGGTCTGGCTGCTGCTCGCGGGTGGACTGAATCTCGTTGTGCCCCAGCTCGAAACGGTGGTCAACGGGCATGCGCGATCTTTCCTGCCGGACGAGGCGTCATCGGTGCAGGCGATCGTCAAGATGGGTGATTCGTTCGGCGGCGCCGGCACGAACAATTTCGTCTATGTGCTGCTCGAAGGCGACGCCCCGCTAGGCGGTGACGCACATCAGTACTACTTGACGCTGCTGGACCGGCTGACGCAGGACAAGAAGCACGTCAACTCCGCGATGGATCTGTGGTCCAGTCCGGACTTCGCGCCCGCCAGCGAGAGCGCCGACGGCAAAGCCGCCTATGTGCTGCTCAATCTGGCCGGGAACATGGGCACCGCGCTGGCCATGGAATCCACCCAGGCGGCTCGGGACATCATTGCCGACAACCCGCCGCCCGCCGGCATCACGGTCCACCTGACCGGACCGTCGGCGGTGGTCAACGACGAACTCGTCTCGATCAACGATTCGATTCTGCTGCTCATCATCATGTGCGCCGTGCTCGTCGGCGGCGTGATGCTGTGCGTCTACCGGTCGCCGATCACGGTCGCGATGCCGCTGCTGACCGTCGGGATGGGCTTGGCGGTGGCCCGCCCGGTGGTTGCGTATCTCGGCGAGCACGAGGTGATCGGCGTTTCGATCTTCGCCTCCGCGCTGCTCGCGGTGATCGTGCTCGGCGCGGGCACCAACTACGGCATCTTCCTGCTCGGCCGCTACCAAGAGGCCAGGCGTGCGGGGGAGGACCCGGAGACCGCGTATTACACAGCGCTGCACGGGGTTCTGCACATCATCATCGCGTCCGGGTTGACCGTCGCCGGTGCGACGGCGTGCATGTCGTTCACCCGGCTCGCGATCTTCAGCACCTCCGGCCTGCCGTGCACGATCGCGGTATCGGTCACCCTCGCCGCCGCGTTGACGCTGGGGCCCGCGCTGCTCGCGCTCGGCAGCAGGCTCGGCTTCCTCGAACCGCGTGCGCAGTCCTCGCAGCGGCGGTGGCGGCGGATCGCGACCGCCGTGGTGCGCTGGCCCGGCCCGGTGCTGGTCGCCAGCCTGGCGGTGCTCGTGCTCGCCATCCTCGTGCTGCCGACTTTCCAGCCGAGCTTCAACGAGCGCATCGCCCAACCGAGCGACTCGCCCGCCAATCTCGGCATCGCGGCGGCCGACCGGCACCTGCCGCCGAACATCATGGCGCCCAGCATCCTGCTGGTGCAGTCGGACCACGATCTGCGCAATCCCGCGGATCTGGTGGCGCTCGCGAAACTGACGAACGCCGTGGTGAAGGTGCCGGGAGTCAGTGCGGTGCAGGGTATTACGCGGCCGTTGACCACACCGCTCGAACTCGGCACGCTCACCGGCCAGGCCGGCTACATCGGCAGCCGGTTCACCCAGATGAAAGACATGCTCACCCCGCGCCTCGACGACCTGACCACCCTCGCCGGACGCATCGATCAGCTGAATCTCACCATCAAGGGACTCGAAACCGCCCTCGCCACCGGCCAGCAGGGATTCGGCCAGGTGAACACCAGCGCCGCCGCCATGCAGACGGCCGTGTCCGGGGTGGTCGACAAACTCGATACGCTGCGCGAGACAGCCGGTCCGGCACGGGAGTTCGTGAACTCGATTCCGAATTGCCAAGACATCCAGGCCTGCCGGGCGGCGCAAACCGGCTTCTCGCTGTTCGACGACACCGACCGGCTCGACGGCACCGTCGACGGACTCGTGACCGGTCTGCGCACCGCGTCGCAAGCTCTGCCGCAACTCGCCACCCAGGTGGACGGCCTCAAAGGCTTTGTCGCGCAGGTCAAGAGCGTGATCGCGCCGCTGCAGGGCACCCTCGACGTTCTGCTCCCGCAGATCTCGGACATCACCCGGTTCCTCGACGAGGTCGCCAGCGGTTTCACCACCGCGGATCCCGGTGAATTCTTCTTCCTGCCGAGTCAGGCATTCGACAGCCCGCTATTCAAGAACGCGCTGCCGTTCTTCTTCTCGGCGGACGGCAAGGTGACGCGGATGATCGTGACCCCGCAGATGGAGGGCTTCAGCCGGGAGGCGATGGACCTCAGCGCGCAGATCATTCCGGCCTCGCTGCAGGCGATGAAGGGCACGTCGCTGGCGGGCAGCACGGTGAGCATCGGCGGGCCGGGCGGCACGCTGCTCAACATCGAGGCGTTCGTGCACGAAGACTTCGTCACCAGCGTGGTGGCCGCGTTCGCCTTCGTGTTCTGCGTCGTCCTGATCCTGCTGCGCAGTCTGGTCGCCGCCGTAGCGGTGATCGGTACCGTTGCGCTGTCGTATCTGTCCGCATTGGGCTTGACCGTGCTCATCTGGCAGCACATCGTCGGGAACCCGCTGCACTGGTCGGTGGCGCCGGTCTCGTTCACCTTCCTGGTAGCCGTGGGGGCGGATTACAACATGCTGTTGGTCAGCAGATTCAAGGAAGAATTGAAGGCGGGCATCAACACCGGAATCATCCGGTCGATGGTCAACACCGGCGGCGTGGTGACCACGGCGGGCCTCGTCTTCGGTGTGACCATGTTCGCGATGCTGGTGAGCTACGCGCACAACATCGCCCAGATCGGCACCACCGTCGGCATCGGGCTCTTCCTCGATACCTTGATCGTCCGCTCGTTCGTCGTCCCGACCATTGCCGCGCTCACCGGGCGCTGGTTCTGGTGGCCGATCAACATTCTGCGGAAACCGGAGCCGAAACAGTCTCGGCCGCGTGCGGTTCCGGTCCAGGTGAACGGGATACGCCCGGCCGCACCGGCTTTGGATGCCGCACGCGGTGGTCAGTGACTATCGGCTGCTGACCGGAACCGGCTCGGGGGCGGGTTCGGCCGCCTGCTGCGACAGGTTGCCGAACACCGCCACGGCCACCGCGCCGCCGATGGCGAGGAAAAAGCCCAGGATGGCAAGCCATTCCAGGCCAGGCCGCGAAGTGTCGCCGAGCAGCAGCACACCGACGATGCCGGGCACCACCGTCTCGCCGACCACCAGCGCCGCGGTCGCGCCGTTCACCGAACCGAGTTGCAGCGCAACGGTATGCAGATAGAAGCCGCCGATGCCCGCGATCGCGATCGTCCACGCGGCCGGATCGGCGAGCAGCGCGGGCACGTCGAACGGATCGATCCCGTGCACGATCCGGACCGCGATCGCCAACGCCCCGAACAGCATTCCCGCGGCCAGGCCCGCCGCGACCGCGCCCCGCGAGCCCAACCGCCGCACCACCAGCTGACTGGCGGTGAACAGCACGACCGACACGATCAGCACGCCCCAGTGCAGCGCCGGATCGTCGCTACCGCCACCCTCGTGCCCGGCCGCGGCGCCGAGCGCGGCCAGCGCGAAGATCACCGAGCAGATCGCCACCCAATCGCGCAGGTGCAACCGGATGCCGAGCACGAAGATGCCCAGCACCGCGGTGATGATCAGGTTCGCGCTCATGATCGTCTGCGAGAGGAACAAGGGAATCAGCCGTGCCGACACCGCGTTCCCGGCGAAGCCGACCACATCGAGCACGCTGCCCAGGATGAACGTCACGGTCAACACCGCCGCCACCGTCGAAGCGACGGTCGGCGCCCCGGTCTCGGTCACCTGCCCGCCCGCACCCCGCGCCAGCGCCGCCGCCGCGGACTGCCGCGCCGCGTACGCCTGCAACACCGAGGCCACCCCGTAACCCAGGCAGGCCAGCAACGCCGCGATCAGCCCGATCAGCATGCGATCGGCTTCCGCAGGGGAGAGGTAGTCGTTGTGTGCACAAACGACCATAACGTTCGCCAGGCGAACTATCTTCCCGCGGCCCCGGCGTCGGCTGCACTCTGCTCTCCGTCGAAGACCCGCACCGTCTGGGTGGTCGACAGTGGCTCGTAGTGGTCGGTGAAGAGCTTGGCGATCAGCTCGCCGCGGCTGGTGACGCCGACCTTCTCGAAGATCGCCTTCACGTGATCGCGCACCGTATGCGCGGACAGGAATAGGGTGCTCGCGATCTCACCGGTGGACCGGCCGCGCGCGATCAGCTCGGTGACGTCGAGCTCGCGCCGGGTCAACTCGTAGGCGGCCACCACCAGCGACGCGACCTCGGAGGGTGTGGCGGGCTCGATCACCAGCGCGGTCATGCCCGGCGCGCCGGTCAGGTCGCGCAGGCACGAGGCGTGGCAGACCAGCCAGCGTCCGGTGGTGGTGGTGCGAATGCGGATCCGGGAGTTCTCGCCGGTGATGCGGGCGCGGCCCGCGGTGCTGAGAATCCAGACGGGCAGCGGTATTTCGATGCCGTTCGGGGTGGTGGTCGCGGGGCCGGGCGGCATCTCGGCGAGCAGCTGCCGCGCCTCGTCGTTGATCGAAACGAGGCCGCCTTGCTGGTCGAACAGCAGCATGCCGGGCGCTTCCGGCTGCCCGCTCGCCGCGGTGGCGGCATACGGTTGCGCGAAACTGCGCAGCCGCCGCGCCATCGGCGCGGACAAGCCGCTCACCAACGCGATTTCCCTGTCCTGGAACGGCTTTCGCCCGCGTTCGCGGAAGAGGCTGAGCTGTCCCCACGGCTGCCCGTCGACCCGGAGCACGGCACGCAGTTCGTCGTCGAATCCGCGCGGGCACATGAAGTTCCGATACAGCGGGCTCAGGCCCGGGTCGTCGCCGGTCACCGCGCGCAGCCCCGCGACCGGGACCGGCGCCCGCGCCAGCTCGCGGAACAGGTTGACGTGTTCGGAGAAAAGCTCCGACTCCCAGTAGGTTCCGCATCCACCCTCGTGCAGGTTCTCCACCCGCACCGGCGCGGTGGTGAGCCCGTTGATCGGATCGGTCGCCACCCACACCGCCGCGTCGAACGGCGCGATCCGGCGCAACCGCGTCGAGGTCTGCGCGAACAGCGCGTGCGCGTCCGTGGCCGCTTCGACTCCCGCCAGCAGCCCACCCATGTCGACCGACGCAAAACTCATGCACGCAACCATGCCGCGTCGCCGTCGCGGCCGCCATCCCTCATTTGCGGGGGTGTGACGTTGCAACAGGAACCCCGCAAACGAGGGATGTCCGCGATGACCGTGTCCGGGTGAGGCTGGTCCGGTCCCAGTGATCGGAAGGAAACAGCATGGATCTCGGCATCATCGGCGCGGGCGCGGCGGCGGTCGCGCTGCTCGACGCGCTCGCGGCCGTCAAGGGCACGGCAGGCAGCATCACGGTGTTCGACGGCTCGACCGCGGTCTGGCGCGGGCGGCCCTACCAGCCGGACATCGACGCCGTCCGGGTGAACGCGCCGCCGGCGCTGATGTCGGTGCGTGCCACCGACCGCGCGCACTATGAGCGATGGCTGCAGAGACGGCCCGAGGCCGCCCGCTACTTCGATGAGGGCCTCGGGCAGCCGCTGGTACCGCGCGGCATGTACGGCGAGTATCTGGAGCAGACCGCCCGGAACGCGATCGACCGCCTGCGGCGCGGGGGCTGGCGGGTCAGCGTGGTGAACGCACGCGTCGTCGGCTTCTCCCGTGCGGCGGGCGGCAAAGCATTCCTGCACACCGCGATCGGTGACCATCCGGTGGATCGTGCGGTGCTCAGCGTCGGAAGTGGCCGTCCCCGTGACCATTACGGGCTGACCGGTGCGCCGGGCTACGTCAACGAGCCATACCCGTTGGGCGACACGATCACCGAGGTACCGCACGAGGTGCACGTCGCGGTGATCGGTAGCGGTTTGACGGCGGTCGATACCGCCGTGGCGCTCACCGCGAACGGCCACACCGGACCGATCAGCCTGCTGTCGCGCAGCGGCGTCCTGCCGTTCGTGCAACAGCGACCCCTTCCGCTCGCGCCGAAACACCTGACCGCGGCCAACGGGCAGCGACTGGCCGCCGCCGGTGTGGTTCGGCTGCCGCAACTGGTCGAGCTCATGCGCGCCGAACTCGCCGAGCTGGGACAGGATTTCGACTCGTTCGCCACGCAGCTCCGCGCCACCGAGGACCCGGTGGTCCGGTTGCGCAGGCAGCTGACCGAACTGGAGGACCCGCATCAGGGCCGTCGCCTGCTCACCATGGCGATCCGGGTGCTCGGCCCGATCGTCTGGCCGCTGTTGCCGGAATCGGATCGAACCATGCTGCGCGCCGAACACTTTCGCACGATCAGCAGTCTGAGTTCACCGATGGTGCCGCACAATGCGAAAATCGTGCTGCGGCTGCTGGATTCGGGACAGTTGCGGCTTCGCGCCGGAGTCCGCAAGATCGAGGCGCGCCCCGGCGGCGGTTTCACCGTGCACGACGGCACCGAATGGCACGCGGATTCGGTCTTCAACGCGGTCAACCCGCCCGCCTACACCACGCCTACCGAGACCGAGCCGCTGATCAGCGCGCTGCTGGCGTGCGGCGCAGCCGAATCCGCGGCCGCCGGGGGAGTGCGCACTGAATCCGGCACCCGCCGTCTGCTCGTCGCGGGCCGTCCCGACCCGACCTGGCACGTCCTGGGCAACCTGGCCGCCGACGCGATGTTCATCGCCACGAACCCGCCCGGGCTCGCCGCGGAAGCCGCCGGTCTCGTCCGGCACCTGGTGCCCTGAACGTCACAGGATGGATCGGTAACTGGATCTTGCGGACAAAAGGTGCTACCAATTAGGTGAGGCTTACCTAGTTAGGTTAGCCTCGCTTACTAACCGAAAGCCTACCTACGAGGGTCGATTGTGTACGTCTGTATCTGCAATGCCGTCTCCGAGGCGGACGTGCACAGTTGCGTCGCCGCCGGCGCCGCGACGGTGAAGCAGGTCAAGGCGGTCTGCGGCTGGAAGCCCGGCTGTGGCAGCTGCACCCGCAGGCTCGTCGACGCGATCGGACAGGCTCGGACGGCGGTCCGGCCCGAGGCGCCCGCCGCCTGAGCGAGATAGGCAATCCTTCCTGGAAAGCCCCGGTGTGACGTGTGACACCATCCGTGGCCATGGAAGGCGACAAGGACATCATCAATGTGCTCAACGAGCAGCTGACCGCGGAACTCACCGCGATCAACCAGTACTTCCTGCACGCGAAAATGCAGGCGAACTGGGGTTTCACCAAGCTCGCCAAGCACACCCGCTACGAGTCCATCGATGAGATGAAGCACGCGGAGATCCTCACCGACCGCATCCTCTTCCTCGATGGCCTGCCCAACTATCAGAAGCTGAACCCGCTGCGCATCGGCCAGACCGTGCCCGAACAGCTGAAGGCCGACCTGCAGATCGAGCTCGAAGCCGTCGAGCGGTTGCGCGGCGGCATCGAGCTGATGCGTTCCCGCGGCGACGTGACCTCCGCCCGCATCTTCGAGGCGATCCTCGAAGACGAGGAGCACCACGTCGACTATCTGGAAACCGAACTCGCCCTGCTGGAAAAGCTCGGCGAGCAGCTGTACCTGCAGCGCTACACCGACATTCCCGAAGGGGACTGAGCGGCGGCGGTGGTCGAGGGTGGTGGCCTGCTGAGCAATTGCGCCGGCAGGCCACCCACCATCGTCGTGGCTTCGGCTCCGGAGGGGTCCGGAGCGGGTGCGCTTAGCGTGCTCGCATGGAACCGATTCACCGCGAATACCGTGCGGGGTCAGTGGGTTACGCGCTGCCGGGCCTCGCGCTGGTCGGCTTCGCCGCGGGGTTGGCGCAACTGTCCAGAACGGGCGCGCCCCTCGTGGTCCTGCTCGGCGCTGTCGTCTTGATCGGTGCCGTGATCACCGTCGCCTACCTGGCGCACCGGCGCAGTGCGACGATCACCGACCGGGGACAGCTCACCATCCGGTCGCTGTGGCAGACCCGCGTTCTCGCGTGGCCCGATATCCAGCTCATCGAGATCGAAGCCAATGTGGCGGCGGTCGGGCAAGCCGACGTGGCTCGGGAGATCGCCGTCGTCTACGACCACGCCGGACGCAAATACGTGCTGCCCCATCTCGATTCCAGAAGCGAACCGCTGCTGCACGCGGAGGTGGATCGAATCCGCTTGGTGTGGGCGCAGTTTCGCGGCGCGGACTGGACGCTGTTGCCCGAGGTCACCGTGCAGGCCGCCCGCTCCCGCCGCGCCGGCGACCGCGCCACCGCCTTGCTCATCGCCCTGTTCGCGGCGCTCGCCACGTGGATCTGCGGACTCGTCCTGATCCTGATCGTGATCCTCACCGGAGCTTTCGAACTGTCCTTCGGCCTGGGCGCCGGTCTCACCGGCATCGGCACCGCCGTCGTCTTCGCCGCCACCTTCAGTGTGTGCCTGAAGCGCCGCAGGCGTGACTCGTAGACAACCTCTCGTCGGCGGCGGGCCGGAGTGCGTCGAGTTGCCGTGCGGCGCCAGGGCCGGGCAGGCTGGTCTTCGCTCGCAACGGCGCATTCCCGCAGGAGGATTGACCAGATGCCGAACTGGCCGACGCTCGACCCCACCGAACAGCACGACAAGCTCACCGAGATCACCAGCGAGGTGCTCGCCACCCTGCCGATCGGCTGGACTCGGCTTGTCGTGCGCGCCAAGATGATCGGGACGCATGCGGAATCCGACACCGGAGTGCGGATGCCCGACGGCACGATCCGAGCCTGGTCCTTCCCGCCTGATGTCTGGCGGAAGTTTCAGCAACTGCGGAAAGGAATGTATATGCAGGGACTCGGATCGTGGATCGAGTTCGAGTACATCCTGGATCCGCCCGACCGCTTCACCATCGAGTACAACCGAGACCAGCTACCCGCCTTCTCGACACCGCCGACAGCTGAGCACTTCGGCACCGAGAACAGGTGGTTTCCGCGCTCGGGCCAAGACATGCCGGAGTGGTTCCGCGAGGGGCTGAGTCGAACCTAGCGACTCGTCGCCGGTGCCCTGCCCGCCCGCGGAACCGCGATCAATGCTGCTGATTCGGCGGTGACCAGGCTGGACGGCGCGCGTCCGGTCATGGTGCGGCGTACGTCGCTGTCCCGAGATCGACGCCGTCCACAAGTTCCGGCGCCGTACCGTCGTCGGCGACACAGGCTACGGCTCGGCGGATTTCGGCATGCAGGACGCCTACCACGTCGAAACCGAGAGCCGCGAGAAGCGGTTCGGCGCCGCGCTCGAGCAGTGCCATCGCCAGGGCCCAGTTGTCGCGGAGGGCGGCATAGAGCTGACGCCAGGCGAACTCCGGAGCCCGGTGCAGCAGCACGGGGAACAGGTCGGTGATCACCTCGTGGTAGATCGACGGATCCGGATCGAGGCCGAGTGTGGCTGCGTCCATGAGCAATTCGACCGGGTCGACCAGGGCGGCGCAGGTCGGCGAGACCGCGAACTGGAGCAGCGTGACGACGCGGGTGGCCCGATCGCGGCGGCGCGCCTCGGCGAGAACCTCCATGCTGAGGTCGCGAAGAAGCGCGTCCCCGGCCGGGCGCAGCCCCACGGCGAACGCGACCAGGCCCGCGACCGCGGGCAACCGGTCACCGGTCATCAGCTCGCGGACTCGATCGGTGAAGTCCCGGTAAGGAGCCCTGCCCGGTGGATGGAACAGCAGGTCCACCAGCGCGGCGTAGAGCGGGTCGGGGATGCGTGGCATCGGCGCGGACACCGTCGGCTGTCCGGTACTCGAGATGATCAGGTGTTCATGGACCCACGCCATGGCGCGGCTGATGCTCCACGGCACCTCATCGAATCCGGTTTCGCCCGGAGGCTCGGACAGCATCGCGGCGTGCAACTGCCGATAAGGCGGGAACGGCCGGCTGCCCTGCACCGCACTGATCATGTACCCCGACGAACCCTCGTAGCCGAAAACCATTGCGAAGGCATCGGTCAGATATCGTGCTCCGCTCTGGGACAGGAACGCCATGGCGGAATCGGCCTCATACGGAATGAGCCAGAAGGCGGCGTCGAACCGGGCGCGATGGTCCGGCCGCACGTAGGCGAAGGGAGTCGCGTCGAGCTGGTCGTCGAAAACCCATTCGTAGCGCCGCATTCGGGCGAGCGCCGTACGGAACTGCGCCCACATGCTGTTCGCTGTTTCGTCGTTGTTGTCGACGGCGACGCTCGCGGCGAACTGGAACATCGTGGCCAAGCCGACAACTCGCTCGCCGTCGTCGGCCAGCGCGCCGACCAGTGCGATCGCGCGCCGCAGATCATGGCGAGCGAGGTGTTGGGCGAAGACCCGGGTGGTGCGTGCCCAGCTGTAGGGGTTTGCGATTGCTGTCGGTCCGGGTGCCAGCGCGCGGACCAGGTCGCCCGGCGATCGGTGGAAGCGGTTGCGGCACAGCGTCGCCCAGTCGCGCATGTGATTGGTCGAATACACGAGGGCGAATTCCCGCGCACCGGGTGCGTCGGCCCGCTCGCTGTCCGCGAGCCGGAACGGCACGGTTTTCGGGGCGTCGACCAGCGGGCGGGCCTGGCCGGGACGATCGAGACATTCGTGTAGCAGTGCGGCCGCCTGCTCGGTGTCGCCGGCGTCCAGGTGACGATGCGCGAGCAGCGCGAGGACGCTGTAGCGGTCCGTATTCATTTGGGACCAGGTGATTTCCGCCAGCTCTCTGGCTGTCGCAGACGCTCGTCCGAGGTCGAACTCGGCAAATCCCAATGCAACACTACGCAATTGGCTTTCCCGGTGCATCCGGCTGATGACGTCCAGGTCCGGGCGGTGGGCGGGGATCGTGGCGTGTGCGTCCTCGATCATTCCCACCGCGTCGGCCGTGTCGAACTCGGCCACCACCGAGGCTCGCCCGACTCGGCACCAGACGGAATTGTTCCACTCGTAGAGTTGGTTCAGCAGCCGGCCACTCTCGAATACCGCACCCCATCTCGCCTGCAAGCGTGCCGCTCGCAGAAATGCCTCTTCGGTGTGTCCGTTGACGGGGACGGTCGAGAGACGGCGGAGCAGGTGCTGAGCCGTCGCCCGATCGGTGTCGGCCAATTCGGAGGCGGCGTCGACCAAGCCGCGCCCCAGCGCGCCGGCGTCGTCGCTGCCCCGCTCGACTTCCGCGAGCAGCTCCGCACGATGCCGATCGGCACGGTCCGCCGCGTGCGGCAGCCAGGCCCGGAAAAGCCTGGCGCGACAATGCAAACGGCCCGCCGTGGTGGCTTCGGTCAGACTCGACTCGGCCAGCCGAAGCAGCTCGGGCGCGTCCTCGGTACCGGGGCGGGCGGCGAGATCCAGGTAGTCACCTGCCCGATCGGTCTGGATCGCGGCGACGAGTGCTCGAGCCGCGCGGCCGTCACTGGTTGCCGCGGCCGCGCGATACAGCGCGTCCGGCGGATGGTCCTCGCGCCAGCCGGAGTCGGGTCGCCGGGCCCGCTCCCACAGCACGAGGGCACGATCGAGATCGTACGGCGCGATCGCCGTCGCGGCCCATCGCAGCGGGTACTGGACCGGTTGCAGCGTGCCGATCTCGCTTGCCGGTACCGTCAACGCGCTCTGCACCAACAGGTCGCGCAGGCGGGCGTCGCTCGCGCCTCGCGGCGCGTGCCGCACGATCTCGTGCATGCCCAGGAACTGCTGATACGACGGCGGCACGGCGAGCACATGCTCGATCGCCACCTCGGTGCGCCCCATCCGAGCCAGCAGGCCGAGCACGCCGGGCGCAACCTCGTGCACCGAGCGCAGCGCTTGGCGACGGACCACGCCCAAATACAGAATCGCCGGTAATCCCGTTGTCAGCGAGGGGTTTTCGAGAGCCCGATCTGCGGCGAGTTCGACCAGTCCGAGGAAGTGGCGGTCGCTGCCCAGGGAAGCTCGGATGGCGCGACGCAGCCCGGGGCAGACGAGGTCGGCCAGCTCCGCTGCGACGGCGGCGCGGCTGCCGGCCATGTGCCTGCCGAGGTGGACGAGCCCGTAACGGTCGACACTATCCCAGTCGACGGCGGCCCATGAGGCGGCTCGGCCGCGGTAGTGGCGGACGATGCGCTCGTGCCACTCCTGGGCGTCGACCGCGTACTCGGGTCGCAGCCGATGGGTCGGCTCGCTGGTGAGGAATTCGCCGATCGAGTTGTGATACAGGGTGATTCGATCGTCGCGGACGTCGAGCAACCAGCGCAGCCGGGCCAGGATGTTGCGTACCGAACTCGGCCAGACCCGCACGCCGGCCAGCGTGCTGAGTTCATCGGTGGTCAACGCGTCTCCGGCCACCGCGAGCACGCCGAGAATCGGCTGCACCACCCCTTCCCAGGCAGGTGTCAGCGTGTCGTCGGCGCTGACGGGGTCGCGGATCTCGAGGAGGCCGAGCCGGGTGAGGTCGGTGCGCAGGGTGTCGATGAAATACGAGTACAGACCCGCCAGGCCGGGCGGTAGTCCAACAACCTCGAGTAGTCGCGCGGTCTGTGGCGCATCCGCGGCGAGCGCATCGCTCAATGCCCGCGCATAGGTGGACAAATAGAGAAAGTTTCCGTCGGCGCGGTCGGCGACATCGCGGTGGAATTGATCGAGCAGATAGCCCTGCGCCCGCGCGGCCGCCGCGATGGGTTCGGTGCTCAGCACCCGCCGGGCGTAGCCGACGAGGTCGTCGGCCACCTGTGGGGAGCCTGGATCAATGAGTATCTCAGCGAGCTGTTCGATGCGCGCGGATCGCAGGTGACCGAGTCCGGCATGCGGCCGAGACGTCATGAGGACACAGATGTTCGGTGGCAGTTCGGGTCCGTCGGCGAGCCAGCGCAGAAGGCTCGGTGCGGCTTGGTCGCCCGCCAGTTCGTCGAGCGCGTCGAGCAGGATCACGATCCTGGCGGCCGGGTCCGTCGCGAGCAGGACTTCGGCCGGCGCGAGCAATGCCAGATGCGCCAGATTGTCCGGCTCCAGCAGCCGGGGTTCGAGAGCGGCGTAACCGATTTCGATACCGGTCACCGTCCCCGAGACCTTGCTGATCCGCTGTTCCACCTCGAGGACGGCGGTGCGATGGAACGGCGAGACGGTCAGGTCCTCGATGCGGATGCCGATCGCTCGACCGCCGTGCGCGACCGTCTCGATGTGCTGGCGGACGACGACCGAGAGGCGTTCGGGTTCGAACAGCTCCGGCCGCGCGCGGGCGAGCTGGTGGCCGACGGACAGCAGAAACGACTGGATGTCCCCGCCTGCCGACCGGGTTCGGCTGTCCTGGCGGATGAAGTAGCGGAGCCAGTCGGGACGGGCGTGCGACAAACCGGCGAGCAGGCTGGTTTTGCCCGCTCCCGGCTCGCCGATCACCAGGACGTACCTGTTGGCTTCGGCTGCCGCTGTCACGCTGTCCCGCAACCATTTACGCTCGACGAAGTCCGGCCCGACCCGGTCCCGGATCAGCTCGGCGAACGGGCGTGGGCCTCGGTCACCGCTCCCGGCGGTCGGCTCCGAGATCGACTCCAATAGCTTGCCCTCCCGCGGCCACCTCGCGCACCCGCGTGTGGCCCTCGATCGTGCCCTCCGCGCGGTCGGCGCGCACCGCGGCCACGTAGCCTGCTACCCGGTCCGCGTCGATGCTGCCGCGCACCTGCGCCGATTCTCGCCCTTCGCCCGCGAATACCAGCGGCGTACCGTGGATCGTCTCCAGCACGCGACGGAGTGCGTCGACGAGGTGGAGCAGGCGTTCGTCCGACGGCGCGACCGGGTCCACACCGGCCGCGTATTCGTGCAGATCACTGCGCAACGCGCGCAGTTCGGGTTCGAATCGCTCCACCTGTGTCATGTCCGGCGCGGGGAGTTGTTCGGGTTCGGTCACGATCGGCGGCGTCTCGAGGTCGGTGCCCGGGTCCGATTCCGTGTCCGAACCCGCACGTCGCCGCCGGAGCAACTCACCGGCCTGGTCGTAGAGAAACCTGACACCCTCGGACAACGCGGCCGTACCCAACACGGCCAGGGGCAGAAATTCCTCCACGTGGCCGATGCTACCCGAGAGGTTCACGTGCAGAACTCTTTTCAAGACGCCACCGGGTCGGCGCCGCCGTGCACGACCGGGTCGCCTGCGGTCGGTCGGCGGATCGGAAGTCCACCATTGGCCGGTGCGAGCCGCGCCGAATGAGATCCGGCGTAGGCAAATCCGGCATGTTCGGGGAGCGGCCGCACCCCTCGATGCGCAACAGCTATGTCCCCCAAGCGGTTCGAACCAGCTTGGCGGGGTTGTTGGTGCCAACCGGTTCACACGATTGAGATTACTTGGGGTAAAGTGTAATTTTCAAGACCGATGTAAACGTCCGAACCTCGGGGTCCATGTGTGGTGTGCGGTGAGTGCCTGTACGAGTTCGGCCTCGTTCGTGTTCGGCGAGGGGAAGTGCTCGGCCGCGGAGTCGGTAGCCGGGCGACGATCCGCTCTGCATGCGTCCCGTCGGAGGCCTCGCGTGAACCCGAGACGGTATTACTATAATACCGTTCGTCAAGTCTTGGCGCGCCATCGATGGAGTGACGAGATCGAGCGGGCGCCCCGGGCGCGGCGGGATCGACATCGTCGCCGCGATGTGTGTCGTGTCGAGCTGTTTGTCGGGACGGGCCGTGGGTCGCCGGGTTTGCCGAGACTTGTTCTCTCCGGGCTGTAGTGCCGCTGGCCGTCAGCTGGCTGCTTCGCGTGCGGAGTCGCTGGTCCGGGCGGTACGGAGTCGGCGTTTTCGGTGCTCATCCGCGTCGTGCGGCCAGCCAGATCGCCGGAACGGCTCGGCGTCCTGTGCGGCTGCGCCCGCGTAGCGCGCCGGGCGGCACGTCCGGTGTGTCGGTGATCTCGCTTCTTGTCTCGATCCTGGCAAGCGACCGCGCGCCGCGCGCGCGTCATCGGCCAGTTTCGCGCTAGTGCGTGCGTAATGCACGCGCATCGTTAGTCCTGGGAAAGGGTCCCATGAACCGCACGATCGTGACCGCGGGGCGGATTCACTGCGTGGAGGGTCGAGGGCGAACCGAGGCGTTATTCCAAAATGATAATACGATAATACTGTTGCTGAGCACCTTTCGTGACTGGTGGGCCGTCCCGGAAGCTGAGGGCGGCTCAAGTGTTGACAGGTTAATATTAACGGAGCAACATTCATGACGTGGACCTGTTCTCCTACCCCAGCCTTCGCGCACATGTGCCGCCGGCGGTGGCGGACGGAGTCACCAAGCGGCGCAAGCAAAAAGGAGATGACGTCGGATGGCTGAAGCCTTGGTGGGGGATGGTCGGAAGCGGGGTGGGTGGGCAGTGGTTGCCGGTTCGGCGGGTGGCATCGGGCGGGAGGCCGCATTGCGGCTGGCCGAGGATGGATACTCGGTGCTGGCTTGCGGTGATGACGGCACCGGTGTGGCGGAGACCTGCAAATTGATCGAGTGGTCCGGGGGACGGGCGGTCGATCTGGTGGCCGATTTCGGGGACCCTGTGGCAACAGCTCGGTTGATCGGGGAGATGACCCGGTTGTTGTCGGGTGCCCCGGTGCAGGTGCTGGTCAACAACGCGGGGGAGGTCGACTACGGATCGACCGAGGATGTGTTCGACACCGTGTTCAATCTGAATGTGCGGGTGCCTTTTTTGCTGGCGGGTGCGCTCGCCCCGTCGATGGCGGCGCGCCGCGTGGGGGCGATCGTCAACGTCGGCGGGTTCGGTGCTCGAGTGGGCCTGCCGGACAATGGCTGGGCCCGGGCGGCGCGGGCGGCGCTGGTCGAGTTGACCAGGTCGTGGTCGGCCGAATACGGGCCGAGCGGGGTCCGGGTCAATTTCGTGGACCCCGGCGACCTGTTCGCCCCACCCCGGGAATTGCGTCCGGGCGAGGTAGCGCAGGGTGATAGCGGGCCTTCGGAGGTCGCGGAGGCTATCCGGTTCCTCGTCTCTTGCCGGGCCGCCCATGTGCACGGTGCGTTGTTGACCATGAACGGCAAAGTGGGCGTGGCGGAGCGCTGCCTTCCGCCGGCTTGACTTGCGAGGCCAGCGAAACATGTTGCGTTATAGCGCAATCGGCCCGTTTCGGCGTTTCCGAGGACCGATGTCCCGCAGCGGCGGCGCGGATGCCTATTCGTGGTTCGGTTCGAGCAGGGTGGCGATCATCGCCGTGGCGTGCCACCGCTCGAATTCCCGGTGGCTCCAGCCGCGTTCGTCGACCAGGCGCTGATAGTTCGTGTACTGGAGCTGCAACCAGAGCACGTCGGTCGCCGTGCGGCGTGAGATCCCCCGGCGCAGCGATCGGGTCGCCGCGACGGCGGCCACGACGCTACCGGCCGTCTCGAGCAGTTGCTGCTGCGTCGATTGCAAAAGTTCCGCCAGCTCGGGATCGGTGCCCGCGGCCTGCTCCAGTACTCCCTGCAACGGCCGCGCTCGCCGCATGATCGCGGCCGTGTGCGTGGCGAACCGCTCGAGCAGCCGGCGGGGGTCGTCGATCGTGAGGATCTGCGCCATCGTCGAATCGGCCTCGGTGGCGTCACCGTCGTTGTCTACGTATTGTCGGGCGAGCGCGAACAATTGGGCTTTGTTGCCCGCGGCGAATACCGTCGGACGGGAGACGCCGGCGCAGGTCGCTATCTGATCGATGGTGGCGCCGGCGTATCCGCGTTCCGCGAACACCTGCATCGCGGCTCGTACCACGATGTCCCGGGTGCGCCGCGCGGCCTCCTCGCGCACCGGGGAGCGGTACGTGCGCTGCAAGCGATTGACGTCTGCCATCTGGTCCGATTTACTCTCAGTTACGTTAATTTATTCATGATAAGCGGAAGGCGGGCTGACGTGAACGCCGGTCGATGTCGCCGCGCGCCACTCTCGTTGGCATCTAGCTGATGTCGGCCTCATCCGGTGTCGTCTCCTACCGCCTGCGGCGGTGTCCGCCGGAATGGTTTTCTACGACAAGAAGCGTATCAGTCGGATGTGCGAACTCGTCGGACGCTGGTCACACGGCCGTTCGGCGGTAGAGAAGCGCCCATCGGAATAGAAGTCGACGGATTACGACGGGCGAATCCGATGATGTCATCGAACGGCGCAAAAGATCCACGAGACTCCAAGTGTGTTTCACCGAAAGCCGGGTCGGCGACAAGTTCGGCAGAAATTTGCCGACGGACCAAAAGGATAGTTTGCTGGCCGGGACAATTACTTCGGCGGGGTTACGGGGGTCGTCCGAGGCAAGTCGGTGCGGCTCATGTCGGTGTGGGTGCCGATCACCGCACCGGCCGAAAATCGGTCGTGCTCTGCACGGTCTCGTTGTTACAGTGCGTCCATGAAGGTCAATTCGCGAATCGCTGCCGCGGCCGCACGAGCTCTCAGCTCGCCGGTCGCTGCCGCCTGACCTTCTCCCCATGTCAGCTGACCGGAAACGGTCCGCTGGCATGCGTCGGTCTTGTTGCAGGACTTGCCATCTGCGGTCGCTTCCGGTCGATTTCCCATCGATGGAGCAACCACCGTGATCACGACAGACCAGACTGTTCGAACCTTCCTCGACTTCTTCCGCGAACGCGGGCACGAACTCACGCCGGGCGGATCGCTCATTCCCGCGCCGGGGGATCCGGTGCTGTTCACCACCTCCGGGATGCACCCGTTGACCCCTTATCTCATGGGCAGTCCGCACCCGCTGGGCCGGCGGCTCACCGGGCTGCAACGCTGCCTGCGCACCACCGATCTCGAGGAGGTCGGCGACGACACCCACCTCACCGTGTTCGAGATGCTCGGGTCTTGGTCACTCGGCGACTACGGCGGATCGCAAAGCCTGCGTTGGGGATTCGAACTGCTGCGCGACGGTTTCGGCATCGATCCCGGCCGGATGCACGTCACGGTGTTCGGCGGTGACGAACACGTCGAGCCTGACCACGAGTCGTGGCGCACCTGTGATGAACTGGGCTTGCCGGTCGAACCGACCACCGACGAGAACTGGTGGTCCAACGGTCCGACCGGACTCTGCGGACCCGATTCCGAGATCTTCGTCTGGACGGGAGACGAAATGCCGCAGGGCACACCGACATCCGATGATCGGTGGGTGGAAGTGTGGAATCACGTCATGATGCGATACGTCCGGCACCTCGACGGCAGCCTCGAATCCTTGCGACGGCCTGGCATCGACACCGGGTTGGGTCTGGAACGATTGGTGCGCATCCTGCGAAACACGCAGTCCGTCTTCGAGATCGACGTCTTCCTGCCCTGGCGGACCACTCTGCCCCGACTCTGGGGCCCGCTGGACGAACGGTCGCTGCGATTGCTCTCGGATCATCTGCGATCCAGCATCGTCGTCCTCGGCGATCGGGTCACCCCATCCCCATCCGGCCGCGGTCACGTACTTCGCCGTTTGATCCGCCGCACCCTGACCACGCTATGGCGCGACGATCCGACCCGAACCCTGTCCGATCTGCCGATAGAGCTGGTCGAACACACCCTCGGGCACTTCCGGCAAACTACGCATCCCCACGATGTGCGCGCCATCCTCCTCGACGAGGAACGCAACTTCGACCGGCTGCTCCAGCGGGGACGAAAGATACTGTCCCGCAACCGTTTCACCGGGCGTCCCCTGACCGACGACGACTACCGCTATCTGCACGACACCCACGGCCTGCCCCGTGATCTGCTGGTGTACCTCGACACCGGAGCTGACGTCAGTTGACCCGTGCTCCGGCACCCGACTCTCTTCCCTTATTCCAATACAACTGACATAATACATCTGACTTGGAAAGGAGTGGTGAGAATGTTCAGTCGGCCGAAGTCCGTCGAAGCACTCACTGAGGACCGCCCGAGGCGGACGGGGGATTGCGCCGCGCCGCATCCCTCGAGCGAGCGCGGCAGTGTCGAGTCGGGGAGTGCGCGATGACTGCGTTCGCCGCCCCTGAGCTGGAAGCAGAATATTTCGCGGCCTACGACGCGGTGATGTCGTATTGGCCGGTACCGGCCGAGACGGTAGACCTCCCGGGTCGGTACGGAACGACGCGAGTCACGTCCGCGGGTCCGACCACAGCGCGGTCGCTGGTCCTGCTCCACGGATACAGCGGGACAGCTGGAATGTGGTATCCGGTCGTCGGCTCGCTGGCCGAGCAGCATCACGTGTACGCCGTGGACACCATGGGCGAGCCGGGCCGTAGTCGACACACCGGCGCAGCCTTGACCAGCATGGACGATCTAGTGGACTGGCTCGCGGAAACGTTCGATCTGCTCGGGCTGCCCGCCGCCGACCTGTGCGGCCAGTCGCTCGGCGGGCACCTCGCGTTCCGGTTCGCGCTCGCCCACCCCGAGCGAGTGCGGCGGCTGGTCCTGCTCGATCCGCCGCTGGTCTTCGCTGGACTCAGTCCCGAGTTCGAGGAGTTGGGTCGCAACCGCGACCCGCACCCCACTTTCGAGGACGCCCGCGCGATGCTGGCACCGGGCGCCCCCGGCAGCGGGCCGGCGGATGTGGAGACATACCTCGACCTGCTCGCGCACGGAGCCGCACACTTCCCGGCCTCGCCGATCGTTCACCCCGAGCTGCCGGACGGGCCGCCACACCTGCCGGTCCCGACCCTCGTCGCCCTGGCCGGCGCGAGCCAGGTGCACGATTCGGCGGCGGCCGCGGAGGTCGCGCGCCGTGCCGGGGCGCACACGGTGATCCTCCCCGGTGCGGGGCACGGCCTCCTGGCCGACGTCGAACCCGTCCGCAGCCTCGTCCTCGAACACCTCCGGCGAACGGACTCGCGGACCTGATATCGCGACCGCGAACCCGAACAGGATGCACGGACACTGCGGCAGTGCACGCCCCCCGGCGACAACACATGCACTGTCCCGGCTCAATCGGTCGAAATACGCTGGTGTGTGCGGACCTTCGCGCATTCGGTTCGGGAGTTAGGCCAGTGGAACACTCCATGCAGGAAGGGCCGATCGCTCGGAACCGTGGCGACAGCGGAACTCCTGCACCCGGAGTCGAGATCCGAATCAGGACTCGTTGACCAGGGACTGCAAGTCGTGATTCACCTCGGCATGGTGTAGTAGCCGGCATCGATGTCATCGATGAGCCGAGGGCCGGTCGGCTCCCAACTCAGCAGTTCCCGGGTTCGAGTGTTCGACGCCGCGGCATTCAGGCCGATGAATTCGGCCATCCAGCCGAAATGAGCCGCCGCGTCGTCGGGAGCCACTTCCTTGACCGGCACATCGAGCCGACTGCCGAATGCTTCGGCGACGGTTCGGATCGGAACCCCTTCCTCGGCACATCCGTGCAGGGTGGATCCGCCGGGGGCCTGCTCGAGTGCGAGGCGGAACAAGGCGGCGGCGTCGGAGCGGTGGATCGCGGGCCAGCGGTTCGAGCCGTCGCCGAGGAAGCCGGAAAATCCTTTGTCACGGGCGATTTCGGCGATCGAAGCCATGAATCCCCGGTCTCCTTTCCCGTGGACGGTCGGGGCGAGACGCACAACGGATGAGCGGATTCCCCGCGAAGCCAGCGCCAGCGTGGCCTCTGCGTTGGCTCGGCGCATCATGGGCATGGCCGCGGGATGCCCGGGTGCAACGGTGCTCACCTCGTGGCCGTCATGCTCGGTCGCCACAGTGCCTGGCGCCACGCCCAAAAGGCCCGAAGCGAGAGTGAACGGCTTGCCCGAGCCCGCCAGTGCCGCACCGACGGCATCGATGACGGCGCGGTCGGCGGCCGCGGCCTGGGCGAATTCGCCGGTGAAAGCGATGTCGTGTTTGAACGCGAGGTGGGCGACGCCGTCGCTGGCGGCGGAGGTGGCCTGTATGAGGTCCAGGTCGTCGATGGTGCCGTGGACGACCTCGGCGCCGAGCGCGGTCAGCGACTCGGCCGACTGCGTTGAACGGGCGAGGCCGACAACGGTGTGGCCGTGGTCGATGAGTTCGGTGACCAGGGCAGAGCCGATCCAGCCGGACGCTCCGGTGATGAAGACGCGCATGCGATTCTCCTCGTGATGTCATAGTGTGACATCACGAGGCTAGCAGTGATGTCACACTATGTCATCACGTATGATTCGGATCATGGGTCGATGGGTGCCGGATTCGCAGGGGCGGCTGATCGCCGCCGCGTTGGAGCTGTTCGTGGCACACGGCTTCGACCAGACGACTGTCGCCGATATCGCCGCGCGAGCCGGCGTGACGCAGCGGACGTTCTACCGGCAGTTCACCGATAAACGCGAGGTGCTGTTCTGGGGGCAGGAGCGTTTGACCGCGACGCTGGTCGCCGCGCTCGACGCCGTGCCCGAGAACGTCACGCCGCTGGATGCCGTGGTCGAGGCCATCGCGGCAGCCGCTGAGTTCTTCGGCGATCAGACCGCGGGCCCGCGGATGCGTCACCAGGTCATCACCGCGAATACCGAACTGCGCGAACGAGAACTGCTCAAGATGGCGATGCTGGCCGACGCCCTGACGCAGGCACTGGGCAAGCGGGGCGTCGCCCCGGCGACCGCCGAATTGGCCGCCCGGACAGCGGTCGCCGTCTTCGAGGTGGCCTTCACGCGATGGATCCAGGAAACGCCGGCACGGCAATTCGCGCAAGTCGTCGACGAGGTCTACCTCGAACTCCAGGCTCTGACATCGACCGTCGACGCTCGTTCTCGCTGACTGAGACCAATTGGGGAGCAACCCAATTCGCAATCGAGGTGGTCGACCTCGGCGCGCGCCGTGCTTGCCGCGCCGTCAGGACCGGCTGGCAACGCTGCCTGCCGAGTCGACGGTCGTGGACATTCCAGTGAACCAGTGACTAACGGCGAACACTCAAGCAGGCGACTCGCGCGCCGGCCATGCCGGCGTTGCCGTCTGTGGTGTCGGTTCTCTTCTCGTGCAAGACAATCGACGCGGGTTGACCCTTGCGGAAGGGCCAATTCACGGTGGAGACCTGGGCGGCCTTGCCGTCCTTGTCGGTGGTGAAGTCGAGCCAGAGTTCGTTCTGCGGGTTAGCGTATCGCGCGTCCATGGACATCGTGTCCTTGGCGTTCGGATCTTGCACATTCTGGTAGTGGAAACCGGAGTCGGCCGGCTTGGCACCACAGGGCTTCAGGTGTGCGTGCGAACCGTAGACGCGGTTGGGGAGCAGCCCGCTGACGAGCAGCACGGCCGTGGTCTTCTCGTCGTCGCTGACGGCGACAACCATGGCACGACTGCCTGCGGGAGCGAGTTTCTGGTCGTAGGTGACGGCGTCGGCGCCGTCCCGCCACGGCCCGAAGGTCCCCGACGAGTAGATGGGTTCGGCGGCGCTCGCGGGCGCTGCTGGAATCAGGAGAACGGCGGCGACGGCACCTAGCAGAAGCGGCTTGTAGTTCATGCGATCAGGCTCCGCCGCGGTGCCGAACCACGTCAATGCACCCATGTGGGGAATGTGTGCGCCGGTCGATCGCTGGCCGGCCTCCGCATCGAGCCGACCGCCTGCGGCCGAATCCGGCCGAGTCGGGGCGGGGAATCGTCGACGCTGTACGAGACCTACCCCACTTTGCGGACCCTGGCGGTGGTGCCGGAAAAGCAAAAATGTGTCGCGCCGGGATAAGGGTGTATTTGCCCTGTGGTGGCAAGAATTGAGGGACTTCTTATAGATGGAAACTGAGGATGTGTATGCCGCACCTATCGACAATTCTCCGGAGGGGGGCCGTCAGCGTGGTGACGGTGCTGTTCGCCTCGATGCTCGTTCCCGGCGGAGCTTCGGCGGATCTGCAATCGGACCTCGCCAACGACGTCCGGGAGTTCTTCGATGTCGGGCGGAGTTCGGTACCGCGGGCAGATTGCGGGCCGGGGTCCATGCCCGAGCCCGGACTGCAAGGTGATGTCCCGGCCGCGGATCGGAACAATGGTCGAAGCAGGCAGGGATACAGCTGCAACATGTCGTTGCTCGGCAGTCCTGGAGAAGCGCGGGGTTCCGGTCTCGTCTCGGCGAGTTTCGAGAATTGCATATACAGCAGCACCCTGTTTCCGGGCATCGTCTTCGGCGAACCGGGGCTGCGGGTATTCGATGCGACGGACCCGGCCCGACCGGTGCAGACCGCGGTGCTGGCCGAGCCTGCGATGGCTTGGGGTACCTGGGAAAGCTTGAAGGTCAATCCGAAGCGTAAGTTGCTCGCCGCCACCGCGGTGCCGACCGGTATGTCGGCGGGGTACTTCTCCGTCTATGACATCAGTGACTGCGCGCATCCGCGACTGTTGAATCCCGGAGTCGGGACCAATCTGCTGCAACCGATGCCCTTCCTGTCCCACGAGGGCGGCTTCTCCCCGGACGGAAACACCTATTGGGCAACGGGTGTCGCGCCGGGTTTGCTGACCGGCATCGATATTTCGGATCCGGTGAATCCACGGATCATCTCGCAGAATGTCACGGGCCTCACCGCGCACGGTTTCGGTATCAGCGACGACGGAAACCGGATGTACATGTCGGTCGCCGCGGGTATCACCACGTTGGACATCAGTGAGGTCCAGAGTCGTAAACGCGATCCGCAGGTATATCATCTCGGCCGGTTGTTCTGGATGGACGGCCAAGCCACACAACACAGCATTCCGGTGACCTACGGCGGAAAACAACATGTGTTCACCATCGATGAGGCCGGTGCCGGGGGAGTCAAACTGATCGATGTCTCCGACGATGCCGAGCCGCGGTTCGTGTCGAAGCTCAAACTGGAGATCAATCTGCTGGAGCACCAGGATTCCGCGTTGGCCTCCGGCATGGGCGGATCGGGGTTCGGCTACAACCCGCACTACTGCAGCGCGGACCGATCCGTCGATCCCACTGCGCTGGCGTGTGGTTGGGGCCAGTCCGGCATCCGCGTCTTCGATGTCAGGGACCCGGCGAACATCCGCGAACTGGGTTACCTGAATCCACCCGCCCGCACCTGGGGGCAACTGGGACTGCCGAATTCGCCGCACGCCTGGGCCTCGCTAGAAGGTCCGCCGGTGGTCGATCCGGTGGCGATCGGCCGCGCGATGGTGGAGGGACAATTCAATCCGCTAGAGGCGATCAGTCCACGGTCGCTGTGGCTCGCGCTCGGTGATCTCTCCGCGGACTGGTGTATGTCGCCACCGGCTTTCCGCGGCAACCAGATACTGGTGACCTGCTCGGACAACGGGCCGATGGTCATGCAATTCGAGAACGGCGTCTACGCCGCGCCCGACAACCAACTCTCCACGGTCGGCTCATGAGCAGGCGTACCTACGTTGCCGCATTGTGCGCCGCCGCGCTGCTGCTGCTGGTGATCGGTGCGAGTGCGCGGCCGCTGTTCGGGGCGACCCGAACAGCGACCGCGCCGGTATTGACCGCGGCCGAAATAGGTTTCGCGCAGGATATGACCGTGCACCACCAGCAGGCGTTGCTGCTGGCGCAACGGCTCGACCCGGCAGCAGATCAGCCGGTGCGGCGGGTGGCGCAAGAGATCGAATACTCGCAGCGCTATGAGATCGGCATCATGCAGGGCTGGCTGCGGCTGGCGCAGGCGGCGCCCACCGCGCGCGAACCGATGGCGTGGATGGCTTCGGATATGGCCGGGCACGGCCATCACGGCTCGGCCGCAACAACTTCCGGGACCGCGCTGCCGTCCATTGGCGCGGCGATGCCCGGCATGGCCGCGCCCGCCGAACTCGATCGCCTGTCCGTGGCCCGCGGACTCGACGGCGAAATCCTGTTCCTGCAACTGATGCTGCGCCACCACCAGGGCGGAATCACAATGGCGCAGGCCATCATCGAGCAGACCCGCACCGGGGCGGTGCTCGATGTGGCGCGGGAGATGCTGCTCACCCAGCGCAAGGAGATCGGGTTCCTCAGTGCCTTGCTGGTGGCCCGTAACGCGGAACCACTGCCGTTTCCCTGAGACAGACAGAAGCGATGCTCCTCGCAGCCGCAGGTACTGCTGCGAGGGTTGGCCGGAGGAGTTCCGATGTAAGCCACCTGCGGCCTGTCGTTCGCCGATATGCCTGTGGCGCTTGTGGACTGGAAGCGCAGGGACAACCCGTGCTGTGCTGCGCGGACCCATGACGTGGTTATATGGATACCGATCGGGAAGGCTGAAGGCAGGTGACCAAGGGGGTGGCGGCAACGCTGGGAAAGCAGCGTCGGAACGGGTTGTCGACGGGCGATCGCCGCCCGGATATGGGGGAGTGACACTGTGCGGACCGAGTTGGAGCCTGACCTCGAGACCACCGACAAGCGATCTTTTCGCTACGCGCTGTTGATCTCGCTGGCGAGCGGGATCGGTTATCTGCCATTCGCTTTGACCATCCCGATCCTGCCCGGCCACGTCACCGGCCGGTTGCACGGCGGCCCGGCGGAGGTGGGCGCGGTCATCGGCGCTTACGCGGTGGCCTCGCTGCTGGTCCGCCCGGTATCGGGCGCGCTGATGAACCGGCTCGGCGCCCGCGCCCTGACCATCGGCGGAACGGTGCTGACCATGCTCGCCACCGTGTGCTATCCGCTCGCCGGATCGATCACCGAGCTGATCTGCCTGCGCCTGCTGGTGGGCATCGGGATGGGCGTGATGCTGGCCGCGACCGGGGTCTGGCCGGTGCAGTTGGTCGCCAAGGACCGACAGACCTGGGCGCTCGGTTTGAGCGGCACCGTCGTCTACGTGTCCATCGGTCTCGGCGCTCCGCTGGGTACCTTGCTCGAGCACCTGGTGGGCACGGCGGCGACGTTCGTGGTCGCCGGGCTGGTCACCCTGCTCGTCATCCCGATCGCCCTGTATGTACCCGAGGTGCGCGTCTCCGCGAAGAAGGAGAAGACGGGCGTCGAGCCGGGCCGGGCGCTGCTCGGCACCGTGCTGCCCTGCGTCGCGCTGATCTTCAGCGCGTTCGGTTTCGCGGCCGTCTCCAGCTTCGCGGTCGCAAAGTTCAACACCCTCGGTATCACCGGGGGAGCAGCCGTGCTCACCGCGTATTCGATGACCGTGGTGCTGTTGCGAACAGCGAGTACCTGGGTCCGCTGGGAGGCCACGCGACCGGTGGCGCTGGCCGGCCTGTTCGTCGTCGAGGCTGCGGGGCTCGCGCTGCTCGGCGTGTCGGATGGTCTCGTTGTCGGTGTGATCGGTGGTGTACTGATCGGTGTCGGAATGTGGCAGATCTATCCGGTGCTGGGGGTGATCGTGGTGCGTTCGGTGAGCGAACGGCAGCGCGCCACGGCGCTGTCGACCTTCGGGGCCTGCTTCACCGTGGGCGTCGCCGCGGGCAGCGGCTCCCTCGGTCTGGTTGCCGATGCCGCCGGATATCAGGCGATGTTCCTCGTCTGCGCAGCCTGTGTCGGTCTGGGGCTGTCGGTCGCGGTGACCGCGGCCCGAGTGGCCCGGATCAGCTGAGACACCCGATATCCAGCGGCGATCGACGTCAATGGTCGGCTTCGCTCAATTGCCGGACCAGCTCGACGAACTCCGCCGCGGTCGAATGGCCGTAGAACTGCTTCGGTGACACCTTCGGCAGGTTGCGTTCCCGCATCTCGGTGAGCACCCGGACGACCAGCAACGAGTTCCCGCCCAGGGTGAAGAAATTGTCCTGCAGGCCCACTTCGGTGTTCAGCTGCTTGCTCCAGATGGTCAAGATGTCCTCGGCGATTCCGCCGGAGCCGGGCTCGTGCGCGACGGGTGTGCCGACCGATCTGATGTGTGGTTCGGGCAGCTCGGCGATATCCGGTTTGCCGTTGATCGTCAGCGGAATCGCGGCGACCTCGGTGATCGTCGCGGGCATCATGTAGTCGGGCAACATCGCTCCGGCATGCGCGAGCACCTGTGCGGTGCTCGCGGCGGACTCGAGGACGACATAGGCGTCGATCCGGCTGCTCGCCGGATCATCCGGCTGTTCCCGGTTGACCACGACGGCCGCGGCGGCCACCCGGGGCGCACCCAGCAGCACCGTGCGGATCTCATCCAGTTCGATGCGGTGCCCGCGCACCTTGACCTGGTTGTCCAGGCGGCCGAGGTGGTCGAGGCTGCCGTCGGGGTGCAGCCGCCCCTGGTCGCCGCTGCGATAGATCCGTTCTCCGGTCAGCTCATCGAGGATGAACCGTTGCGCGGTCAGCTCGGGCCGGCCGAGGTAGTGGCTGGCCACTCCCGCACCGCCTACGTAGATCTCACCCGGCGGACCGGGCGGCAGGACCCGTCCCTGTGCATCCCGGATGGACACCGACCACCCCGGCAGCGGACGGCCGACCGAGCGTGAGCCCGTCACGACGTGCTGCGGAGTTATCGTCTGCGCGGTCACGTGCACGGTGGTCTCGGTGATGCCGAACATGTTGACCACCCGGCAATCGGTGGCCGGGTGCCGGGCGAACCAGGGCGCCAGCATGCGCACGTCGAGTGGTTCGCCGCCGAAGATGATCAATCGAAGGGCCAGATCCCCGCGGACACGCTGATCGGTGTGCACGAGTTGGGCGAACGCCGACGGCGTCTGGTTCAGCACCGTGACGCGTTGCTCGGTCAGCAGGGCGTAGAACTCTTCGGTATCGCGGGTGGTCCAATACGGCACGACGACGAGGCGACCGCCGGTGAGCAGGCAACCCCAGATCTCCCACACGGAGAAATCGAAGGCGCTGGAATGGAACAGCATCCAGGTGTCATCCCAGCCGAGGGCGAAATCCTCGGCGGTGGCCTGCAACAGCGCCAGCACGTTGCGATGGGGCACGACCACGCCCTTGGGTGTGCCGGTGGATCCGGAGGTGTAGATCACGTAGGCGGGGTCGTCACCCTCGGTGGTGGATCGGGCATCGGCTGCCGTCTGACCTGCGCCGAGTTCCGTCAACGCGGAGGGAGTCAGCAGCCGAGTACCGGGAACCCGCGGGAACTCCGGTGCGGACGTGATGATGACGGGCATCCCCGCGTTCTCCGCGGTGAAGCGCAGGCGCTGCACCGGATAGCGCGGATCCATCGGTACATACGCACAACCCGCCTTGAGCACGCCGAGCAGGGTGACCACCAGCTCGGCGTCCCGTTCCAGACAGACACCGACCAGGCTGCCCGGTGCGATGTCCAGCGCGCACAGGCCCGCCGCGATCGCGTCTGCCCGATCGTTCAGCTGCTGGTAGGTCAGCTGCTCGTCGCCGGCCAGCAACGCCACGGCGTCCGGTTGTTTGGCCGCCATCTCCTCGAAGGTGCGATCGATGCGTCCGCGCACGGCCGGTGCGTCGCCCGCGCGTAGGAGTTCCGCTTGTTCGTTGCGCGGCAACAGCTCCAGCCCGGACAGCGGCCGATCCGGTGTCCCGTGCGCAAGCTGTTCGGCCAGATGCGCCGCATGCGCACAGAATCGTTGCGCGACAGCGGCATTCACGATGCCCCGATCGAACCGGCAGATCGCGCGCGACGAGCCGCGATCCAGCTGGACGGTGAGCGGGAAGATCGGCGTCAGGCACGCCGTATAGCTGTCTTCCGCGAAGGCCGGGCTCAGGACGACGCCGACGGCCGGCGGCTCCTGCGGCGTGACGGGCGCCTGGTCGAACCGGCGGAGGAATTCGGCGCACGACCACTCCGGCGGTTCGTCGACCGGGTGCACGCGAATATGTTCGCCCGCACCGTCGTTCAGGTCGAGAACGCCCAACGCCGCTCGATTCCCGCCGCCGTATCGGCTCAGGGCCAGGGCGATAGCGGGAAGGAAGAGTCGTTCGGCGTGCCCGCCGAGGGCGGTGAGATCGATCTGCGCACTGCCGACGACCCCGCGCAGCTCCGGATCTCCTAAGCCCCAAGCGATTTCGCCGTTGTACCGGAAGCCTGGCCGCGCTTCGGCGGGGCGGGGCGCGACGTCATCGCCGGGCCCGTCCAGCGGCAGCCGGGCGATTCGCCGCAGCGCGGCCGGTGGGATCTCCGCGCGGACGGCCACCAGCACCAGGTCCGCGGTCCCGTCGGCGTATCGCAGGGTTACGGCTCGTAACGGCGGTCCGTCCGGGTGAATCGGTCGCAGGGATTCGGCGCGCCTGCGGTCGGCGGCCTGCGGCTCGTCTGCGCCGACCGGCACCGAGGTCTGCCAGACCTGGACCGGATCGGACACGGCCTCGGCCAGCAGGCGCGCCGGATCGGTGGCGCCGGGAAGTCGCAGCACGAGGCTGTGGCAGCCGGCGGCAGGATCATTGAAGGTCGAGATTGTCACGGGTGGTCCTCCTGCTCATCGGGAGGTGAAGCCGCCGTCCACGGTCAGCACGCTGCCGGTGACTTGGCGGGATTCGTCCGTCGCGAGCCACAGCGCCGCGCTCGCGATGTCGGACGGATCGATCAGCGCGTTCATCGGCTGATCCTGGACGAAAATCTGCTCGTGCTCGGCGACCGGAACCTCCAGCGATCGGGCGATCTCGGCGAGCATCCGGCCTTCCAGCACGGGGTCGTCCCGGACCGAGCCGGGACACAACGCGTTCACCCGTACCCGCATCGGGGCGTAGTCCAGCGCCGCGGCCTTGGTCAGTCCGATCAACCCGTGCTTGGCCGCCACGTAGCTCGCGAAATGCCGATATCCGACCGTGCCCGCAGTCGAGGACACGTTGATGATGCTGCCGGATCTGCGTTGGACCATCACCGGGGCGACCGCCTTCATCATTCGCCAGGCGCCGGAGAGGTCGACGTCGAGCATGAGCGACCACTCCCGCTCGGTGATGTCATGGGCGATCTTCCCGGAGGGCGAGGCGATTCCGGCATTGTTGACCAGCACGTCCACCGTGCCGAATCGGTCCAGCGCCTGGTCCACCGCCAGCGCGCACTGGTGCGCGTCGCGCACGTCGACGGCGGCGGTCACGGTCGCGGCGCCCGCGCGTTCACACAGGGCCGCAGTGTGTTTCAGCTGGCCGGCCGATCCGAGTGGATAGGGCACGTCGGCGAGATCCCTGGTGATGTCCAGCAGCAGCAGGTCTGCGCCTTCGTCGGCGAACCGGAGCGCGCAGGCGCGGCCGAGGCCGCGGGCCGCGCCGGTGATGACCGCGGTCTTGCCGGTCAGCCCCATGCCGAGCTCCCGGCTATCAGACTCAGCAGCTGTTCCGGCTCGTCGACCAGATACATATGGCCGCCGGGAAGTTCCCGGTAGGCGAACGGACCGCGGGTCACCGTGGTCCATTGTTCGGCCTGTTCCCGGGCGACGAGTTCGTCTGCTTCGCCGCGCAGGGCGGTGATCGGCACCGCGAGCGGCTCGGTGCTGGTGGCGCGGTAGTTCTCGTGCATCGCCACATCGGCGCGGAGCACCGGAAGCAGGACCTCGACCAGTTCCGGATCGTCGAAGGCGGCATGCCGGTAACCGGCGAATCGTTGTACCCCGGCCAGGAACTCCGCGTCGGCCAGGCCGGTAGCTCGTTCGGTCCGTCCGTTGTGCGGACCCGGTGATCCGCTGACGAACAGGTGACGCAATCCGGGGTGACCGATCCGTTCGAGTTCCCGGGCGATCTCGTAGGCGAGCACCGCGCCGAGGCTGTGCCCGAACAACGCGATGGCCGCGTGTTCGCCGGCGTCGGCCAGGATCTTCGGTGTCAGTTCGGCGACGGCGTCGGCGACCTCGGTGAACGGGTCGTCCGGGAATCGCTCCTCGCGTCCCGGCAACTGGACCGGAAGCACGGTGACCTCCGGGATGTCCAGTTTTTCCCATTCTCGGAAGAATCCGGCACCACTGCCCGCGAAAGGCAGACAAGCGAGAAACAGCTGATGTGTACCCATGGCTACCCTTATCTTTCCTCGTCGGACCTCGTCATTCAGGACGTATCTCGACGTATCTCGACAACCCCAGTGCCAGTTCGCAGCGTACTCGGCGGCCAAGTCACTGTAAAGGCTTCAACAATGGCGGACGGGTACCTGACATATTGCGGATGAAGCTGTTGTTCCGCAGGTCTGGTGTGGTTAAGCTTGCTGGTATTGGGGCGATCGCGATCGGGTCGATCGGGAACGCTGCCGGAGTTTATCGAGCTGGGGGCGTGATTATCCCTCCCACGCCGGGCGATATTCACTGAGCACGGCAACCGCTGGGCAATATCGGCTTATCGCCGGGCAGTATCGAATGGTCATGGAAGCAGACGACATCAGGATGTGATGCCATGAGTACCCGTCAGCCCCCGGTCACCCAGACGGAGCGTATCCTCGCCGAAATTTGGTGTGACGTAGTCGAACTCGACGAGGTCGACGTGCTCGACAACTTCTTCGAAGTCGGTGGGTACTCGATGCTCATGCAGCTGGTGCGAGAGCAGATCGCGCAGCGCATCGGTATCCGCCCGACCTTGACGGAATTGTTCACCCATACCACTATCCGGTCGTGTGCCGCATTCCTTGATGGATCAACAAAAGAGCAGTCGAAGGTAATTGCGAACGAAAAAGCCGGCAGTTCCGAGTCTGTTCATCCGGGGGTCGATCGACGTGAAACGGATATTGCTGTCATCGGACTCGCCTGTCGTTTTCCGGATGCGGCGGATATCGGCCAGTTCTGGGAAAATCTGGTATCGGGCGTGGATAGTGTCAGCCGTTTCTCGCCGAAAAGCATTACTGGTCCCGGTGGCAGCAAGCGGGAATATGTGCCAGCGGGTGGACTGCTGCAGAAACCGGAATGGTTCGACGCGAGCTATTTCGCGTATACCCCGCGCGAGGCGCTACTGATCGATCCGCAGCATCGGGTGCTGCTGGAATGTGCGGTCGAGGCGATCGAGGGCGCCGGATACGACCCGGACCGATTCCCCGGCCTGATCGGCATCTACGCCGGATGCAGCCTGTCCACCTACACCGAGACCCTGCGGGCCAGGCAACTCGAAGACGGCTCGATCACCACCTGGGACATCTTGACCGGCAGCACCAGTGACTATCTGGCCAGTCGCATCGCCTACAAGCTGGGCCTGCGTGGACCGGCCACCAACGTGCAGGCGGCGTGCGCGACTTCGCTGTATGCCGTGCATTACGCCGCGCGGGCACTGCTCGCCGGGGAATGCGATCTCGCACTGGCCGGTGGCAGTTCGGTGCGGCTGCCCGCCGCGCTGGACAACTACCGAATCGGCGGAATCACCTCGCCCACCGGTGCGTGCCGCCCGTTCGACGCGGCCGCGGACGGCGTGATCGGTGGTCAGGGATGCGGGATCGCGGTGCTGAAGCGGTTGTCCGAGGCGATCGCCGACGGGGACCACATCCATGCCGTGCTGCGTGGTTCCGCGGTGAACAATGACGGCAGGGACCGGGCGGGGTTCACCGCGCCGGGCGTTCGCGGGCAGTTCGAGGTGGTGCGCGCCGCGCAGCAGGCGGCAGGCGTCACGCCCTCGTCCATCACCTACGTCGAGGCCCACGGCACCGGCACCCGGGTCGGCGATCCGATCGAGGTCGCCGGGCTGAATCAGGCGTTCGCCGACGGGAATTCACGCGAGCAGCCGTGCCTGCTCGGCTCGGTGAAGGGAAATATCGGGCATACCGATGCCGCCGCGGGCATCGCGGGATTCATCAAGACGGTACTGGCCGTGGAACACGGGGTCATTCCGCCGAGCCTGCATTACTCCGAGCCGAACCCCGACATCGACTTCACGGCGGGCCCGTTCGCCGTGGTGACCGAGCCGACGCCATGGGCGCCCGCCGGGCTGCCGCGCCGGGCCGGTGTCACCGCGCGCGGGCTCGGCGGTGGCAACGCGCACGTCGTGCTGGAGCAGCCGCCGGCGACGCTGCCGCGGGAGGTGACCGCGCAGGCCCAACTGCTGGTGCTGTCCGCGCACACCCCGGCGGCCCTCGACGAGCTGACGGCGCGGCTCTCCGGCTGGTTCGGCGATCAGCCCGAGCTCGAACTGGCGGATGTGGCGTGGACGCTGCAGGTCGGCAGGCGACTACACGGCTACCGCCGGTACGCGGTGGTGCGTGACCGGCAGGACGCGCTGCGGGTGCTCGGCGGTGCTGCGCCGGAGCGACTGGTCACCGGCGAGCACGCCAGAGATACGCGAGCCGTCGCCCTGCTGGTGCGGGAGACGGCCGAAGCGGAGGTGCTGCGGCAATGGCGGGCCCTCGGACTGGATCCGGACCTCACTCTGCATCCGGACTGTGGCGACGACGAGATCCGCGCCGCTCTGGATACGCCGGGCCGGCTGTTCCTGGCGATCGACGACGCGGGGTTGTCCACGCGCCTGCGGGAGCATCCCCGGTGGACGTCGGAGCACATCGTCGTCACGGTCGCCGATCCACTGGCCGCACTCGGTGAGCTGTGGCTCGCCGGGCTGCCGATCGACTGGGCAGCAGCTCATACAGGACAGGTGAGAAGGGTCGCGCTGCCCGCCTACCCGTTCCAGCGGCAGCCCTATCTGCTGACGGCGGAGACCGCTGCCCCGGCGCGACCGTCCACGCCTGCGGCCGGTCTGAACACAGAACAGACGGTGGCCATGCTGTTCACCGAATTCCTCGGCTTGCCGGACGTCGACCCGGCGGACAGCTTCTTCGATCTCGGCGGGGATTCGCTGGTCGCGACCGACCTGGTGATCAAGCTCGGGGAGTTGCTGCCGGTGGAACTGGAGGTGCGGTCGATGTACCTCGCGCCATCGGTGCGAGAGCTCACCGCGTTGATCGAAGAGCACCTGCGCGACTCGGCGAGTGCGTCATGACCGGATTGCGGGTGATCGAACGCCCGGCACCGGCCACCGCGGTGGCCACCCTATACTGCTTTCCGCACGCGGGCGGCGCGGCGGGGGAGTACGCGCGATGGGCCGCGTACACGCCCGCCTTACGACTGGTGGCCGTCCAGCCGCCGGGCCGGGCGCACAATCTCGGGGCGCAGGCGTTCACGTCGATGCCGGAGTTGGTACACGAGATCCTCGAGCGGGTGCAGTTCACCCCACCGTTCGCGCTGTTCGGTCACAGCCTGGGCGCGCTCGTCGCCTACGAGGTGGCAAGAGCCTTGGGGGCGAAGCCGTTACGGCTTTTCGTCTCCTCGTGCCCGCCGCCGCCACTGCGCGCGCGGCCCGCGCCGTTGCACCTGCTCGACGATGCGGAGCTGCGTGCCCAGATCGAACGGCTCTGGGGCCCACTGCCCGCCGCGACCGATTCCGACAAGGATCTGCGGGCCGCCGCACTGGCCTGCTATCGCGCGGATCTCCAGGTGCTGGAGACCTACGAGCACGCCCCCCGCCCCCGGCTGCGTTGCCCCGTCACCGCCATCGCCGGTACCGAGGAGTCGAGTGGCGGGGACTTGATGGCGGGATGGCAGGAACATACCGACGGGGCCTTCGAGTCGCTCAGACGGCCGGGAGGTCATTTCCACACCCGGGCGGACCCCGACGGCCTGGGCAGGCTGCTCAGCGACACCGTACGCGCCGACCTGATTCGAGCCGAGCGCGGCGTGACCAGATGAACGGCGTGGGGGTCGCCGGGGCGGTGGAACAACAGAGAGTGGAGGTCAGTCTTGCATCGGAGTATCACCAGGACCTATCTCAAACATTTCGCGAACGTGGACAAGGGAGCCGACGAGCTGATGCCGCTGACCGGCGCCCAGCGCAGGTTCCACCACACCAGGTCCGCCGACCCACTCGATCGGGTCAGGATCCTGCCGGTCTTCATGGAATTCCCGCCCGGCTTGTTGTCGATCGCCCGGCTGGAACGAGCGACGCGCTCGGTTCTGCTGCGGCATCCGGCGTTGCGCGGGGTGGCGGACACGGTCGGCGGCGTGCCCGTACTGCGGATCGGTCCGGTACCCGCGGATCCGATCGTGCAGGAAATCGTGTCCGCGGATACCGACAGCGCGGTCTGGGCCGCCTTGGCCGACTGGCCCGCCGGGCGTGGTTCGTTCCGGGTGCTGCTGGCCAGGAACGAGCAACGGGACCTGCTGGCCCTCGGATTCGACCACCTCGTCTGTGACGGCGAATCCACCGGCCTGGTGCTGGACGAGCTGATGTCCGCTTATCAGAGCTCGGTGCAGATCCCGGATTCGGTCGCCGCCACCGAACTGGGCCGCTATCGGGAGGTGGTGCAGCGGCGGCTCGCGAAGGAACACGCGGCCAGCACTCCGGAGGCGTTGGCGCACTGGATGTCCCGGGTGCGTGACGCCGGACCCGGGCGGTGGGGCAGCAACCGGGACGCGGGGGAGCCGGGTGGGCTGGCCACCGCCTGGCAGCACGTCGCGCTGCCGGAATCGGCCACGGATCGGCCGTTCTCGGTGTTGCTGGCCGCCTGCCACACGGCGCTGGCCCGGATACCGGGCACCGCGCCTGTCGCCTATACCTGGGGCGGCCACGACGAGGCGGGGGTGGTCGGCTGCTTCATCAACACGGTACTGGCCAACCCGCAGGACGACGGTATTCGCGAGAGTTGGTGGGAGGACCTGGAATTCGTGGACACCCCGTTCGACGAAGTCGTCCGGGCCGCCCGGGCGTCCCAGGCGCCGTGGACCGGCCACCTCGATCTCGTGCTGACCGTCGTCGATCGCACGCATCGCCCGGTGCCGGTGCTGGACGGCGTGGCCGGCACGTTCAGATATCCGTCGGGCAACCGGGTCGAGGACCCGGTGGTTGTCATGGCCGTCCATGACGAGGGGGAGTTGTCGGTGCGCATCGATCACGATCCGACGATCGTGCCCACCGCCGCCGCGACCGGAATCGCCCACGCCATCCGCGAATCCTTTGTGGACACCGGCCATGTCGCGGGCTGAACGCACCGACCGGTCACTGCTGATCTGCCTCGACGGGCAGGCGCCGGTCGTGGAATTACCCAACGGCGACAGCGTGCTGTTCGGCTGGCAGGGCGGGGAGATCGCCGTCGGCGCCGACCAGGAGCTGACCGCGGGCCGGATCCATGCCTTCGGTGACTACTGGCTGATGTCGAACTGCGGCACGGTGGGTACCTACTGCGTGGAGAACCTGGAAGGGGCAGGGGAATACGTGAAGGTGCGGCCCGGCCGCGCCGGGGTGCCGATTCCCTTCGAACTGAGCCGGGTGACGCTGAGCGTGGGTGGCGGAGGCAACAGCTTCACCGTCTACGCCCCCGAACACGGAGCCACCGCCGAGCCGGATGGCGCCGGAATTCCGTTGCTGGACGAGGAAAGCCGGTATTTCCAGGTGCTGGTCTGTCTGTGCGAGCCGGGATTGCGGGACTGTGGTGTCGCGGCGGTACCTACCCCGGCACAGGTCTCGGCCCGGTTGTCCGCCGCCGCGCGGCCGCTCGGTCGCTCGGCGGTCAACTACCACATCGACTATCTGGCAACGAAACTCGGGATCGTGGCCCCGCGCGGCATGACCAGGGCGTGGAAACGGGTCACCCTGGTCACGCAGGCGCTGAAGTTCGACCTGGTGCGCCCCGAGCATCTCGGCCTCATTCCCGGACCTGCTCCGGGATAAGGGTTTTCGACCGTCCACCGGCACCGCGGGCCTCCTGCGCCCGCGGTGCCGTCTCGGCGGAGCCGATGATCTTCGTGACGGCCTTGGTGAACTCGCCGAGGGTCGTCTTCTCGAACATGATCCGCATCGGCACGTGGTGGCCCAGATCGGCGCGGATCCGGCTCACCGCGTGCACGGCGAGCAGTGAATGTCCGCCGCGGTGGAAAAAGTCGTCGTGTTCGCGCAATTCGACGCCGCCCAGCACTTGCGACCACACCCGTCGAACCACTTCTCGCACCGGTCCCGCGGTGCGGGCGGTGCTGTTCATGGTGCGCACTGTGCTCGTGCCGTGCGTGGCGCGCAAGGCCGCGAGATCCACTTTGCCCCGGTCGGTCATCGGCAGCCGATCCACGAACGTGATCGCGCTGGGCACCATGTGCCCCGGCAGCCGGTCCCGCAGATAGTCCTGTATCGCCTCGGCCGACGGCTGGTGCGCCGCGGCCACCACGTACCCGGCGAGCGTCTGATCCTGGGGCAGGATCACCGAATCCGCGACGTCGGGATGCGCGCGCAGCGCGGACTGTACTTCCCCGATCTCGACCCGGAGTCCGTTGATCTGGACCTGATCGTCGTCGCGGCCGAGGAACTCCAGCACACCCGCAGCGGTCATCCGGACGCGATCACCGGACCGGAACACCCGGCCCCGGTTCGGCAGCCGGACGAAACGCTCCGCTGTGAACGCGGCGTCGCCGAGGTAGCCGCGCGCGACACAAGCGCCGCCGATGAGCAACTCCTCGTCCGGCGAGATACGCAGCTCGGCCCCGGTGATGCCCCGCCCGATCGGCACCTCCGGCCCGTCGTCGGTGCCGGCGTCGAACTCGTGGTATGTCACCGCCACGGCCGCTTCGGTCGGTCCGTACCGGTTGAAAAGCCTTACCCCGGGCAGTAATTCGGTGATTCGGCGGGCCACCGAGGTCGGCAGCCGATCCCCGCCGCTGATCAGGTACCGCAGGCCGGTGGCCTTGCCGAATGCCGGTTCGTCGAGCAGGAGCGACAATAGCGCCGGGGGAAGCCGAACCGCGGTGATCTCGTGCTCGACGAGCGCGGTCGCGATGGCGAGCGGGTCCAGATGTTCGCCCTCGGCGAGCGAGATCACCGTGGCGCCCGCGCCGAGCGGCCAGAAGAAGTCGGTCAGCGACGCGTCGAATGTGTACGGTGCCACCTGCAACAGCCGATCGCCCGGCCCGAGTGGTAGTCGCTCGGCGAGCCAGGTCAGATGCGGCGTGAGGTTACGGTGTTCGACGACAACGCCTTTGGGCGTGCCGGACGATCCGGAGGTGTACACGACGTACGCGGGATCGTCCGGTGCACCGGTGTCGGCAGGTTCGTCCTCGCCAGCGCCGGCGACATGGAGTGTGCGGACATGGTGCTGCCGGAACCGGTCCGCCGTCGCGTCGTGTACCAGCGTCACGGCCGGTGCGCAGTCCGCGAGGATCAGCGCCAGCCGCGGGGCGGGCTCCTGCAGGCCGAGCGGCACGAAAGCCGCACCGGCGCGCAGCACGCCGAGCATAGCGATCGCCATGTCGGGCCCGCGCTCCAGGAACAGCGCGACCCGCCTGCCGGGACCGGCGCCCGCGTCGGCGAGGCGCCTCGCGAGCTGTCCGGACCGCTCGAGCAAATCCTGATAGGTCAGTGGCTTTCCGGCACTGTCGAGCCAGGCCGTGGCCTCCTTCGCCTGATCGAGAACCGAAGTGTGCAGCAAGTTTTCGTTCGACATTCGCATCCCCCGCGGGTGGATTGATTACCGAGCCTCAATCCGATCACGGGCCGGTGGGCCGAGTCATCCTGTCGAACGTCAGGGACGGCCGAGCGCCTCGGACTGGCATAACTGAACGTGAGGAAATTCCTCGGATGACCGCAGGACCGCACCGCGGCTCTCGCAGGCCGCGAGACGAGGAGACGCGACGCTCATGGACGCCGTTTCGAGTATTCCGCTATCCGACCGCCAGGAGGCGATGCGCCGGATGGCCGCCGTATGGGAGCAGGTGCTGGCGAAGGAGGGAATCGAGCCGGACGACTCGTTCTTCACCCTGGGCGGGCATTCCGTGATGGCCGGCGCACTGTTGAGTGCGGTAGGAGAGCAGTTCGGGGTGCGGATCCCGATCCGGACGCTGTTCGAGCATTCCCGGCTGGCCGAGTTCACCGAACACGTGCTGGGTTCGGCGGCGCCCACGGCAGCGCCGCCGGATGCCGTTGTCCCCGATGTTCCCTTGGCGATGACCGCTTTTCAGCGGCGTATCTGGCTGGCCGAACTGATCGATCCGAGCGTGCGCAATCACGTTCCGCTCGCCTGGCTGGTAGCGGGTCGGCTGGACCCAGACCGGCTGCGCACCGCGCTGGGCCGACTGGTGGCCGAATACGAGGTATTGCGAACGAGATTCGTCGAAGACGACTTCGCGTTGTCCGTGCGGCTGCGGGAACCGTGGGTGCCGCCGCTGGAACTGCTCGACCTGCGCGACGCCCCCGAAGGCATGACGGACTGGCAGGCCGCAGCCATGCGCACGCCTTTCGATCTCGCGTCCGGCGAGCTGCTGCGGGTCGCCCTCGGCGAGCTCGGCGCCGGCCGTCAGGCGCTGCTGCTCTGCCTGCACCACCTGGTGATCGACGGGGAGTCGATTCCCGTCCTGCTCGCGGAGCTGGACCGGCATTACACCGCAGCGGAACGGCTGCGTCCGGTCGTCCAGTATCGAGAATTCGCCGCTTACCAAGAGGCACAGCGCGACAGCGATACCTGGAACGCCGATCTGGACTACTGGGCAGACACTTTGGCGGGCGCGCCCGCGGAGACGCCGTTGCCCGCGCCGGGTGCGCCGGAGCCGAACGGCGCGTTCCAGATTCCCTTGCCCACAGGTCTTTTGGACTCGCTGCGCGCGGCGCAGTCCGAGCACGGCGTCAGTTGGTTCATGGTGGCCGCCACCGCGCTGATGGTGACCTTGCATCGGTGGACCGGCCGCGACGACGTCACCATCGGGTCGCCGACGGCGAACCGGAATCAGCCCCGATTCGTCGAGCTGCTCGGCCCCTGCCTGAACACCGCCGTGCTGCGTTCTCGGGTGACGGCAGACAGCACCGTGCTGGACGTGCTGCTGCGGATGCGCGGCGCGGCGCTCGGTGCGCTGGAGCACCAGGCCGTCGAGTTCGACGACGTGGTCGCCCGATTGAATCCGGCCCGGCGGTTCGGGCACACGCCCTACGTGAACGTCACGCTGAACATGAACCTGCTGGACGGCCACGCCACAGAGCTGGGCGGGACCCGGCTGACGCCGGTACTGAACGACACGCTGCGCAGCGACAACGCCAAATTCGGCCTGACGGTGACCATGGCGCAACGGGACGGGCACCTGATCGGGCTGGTGGCCTATCGCGGAGATCAGCTCAGCGCCGAACACGCCCGCGAATTGGCCGACCAGTTCACCGATCTACTGGCCCGATTCCCGAAGGCGTTGAGCGAGCCGGTCATACGGGAAAGCTGAGCCGTGACGCGCGCCTCAGTGCTGGCCCGGCAACTCGGTGATGGGGTGTCCGACGACGCTGTGCGGCTGGTACGGCTCTTCGAGGTAGTTGATCTCGTCGTCGTCGAGTTCTACGTCCAGGGCATCGATGGCGTCTTGGAGGTGACTCATCTTGGTGGCGCCGACGATGGGGGAGGTGATCGTCGGTTTGGCGAGCATCCAGGCCAGCGCGAGCTGCGCCATCGGCAACTCCCGCTTCGCGGCCAATTGTCCGAGCCGGTCGACGATCTCGCGATCGGTGTCGCGGTAGAGGGTCTTGCCGAACGCGTCGGTTTCGCTGCGGGCGCTGACGCTGTCCCACTCCCTGGTGAGTCGACCCCGGGCCAGTGGGCTCCACGGGATGACACCGATGCCCTGGTCGGCGCACAAAGGCAGCATTTCCCGCTCTTCTTCGCGGTAGATCAGGTTGTAGTGGTTCTGCATGGTGCTGAACGGGGTCCAGCCGTTTCGCTCCGCGGTGTACTGGGCTTTGGCGAACTGCCACGCCCACATCGACGACGCGCCGATGTGCAGCGCCTTGCCCGCCTGCACCACGTCGTGCAGCGCCTGCATGGTGGTTTCGATCGGCGTCGCCGGGTCCCACCGGTGGATCTGGTACACGTCGACGTAGTCGGTGCCGAGCCTGCGCAGACTGTTGTCGATCTCGGTCATGATCGCCTTGCGGGACAGTCCGACGCCGTTGGGGCCGGGGCGGGTTCGCCCGTGCACCTTGGTCGCCAGCACGATCTCGTCCCGGTGGCCGTATTCGCGCAGGATCTGCCCGACGATCTGTTCGCTGGTCCCGGCGGAGTAGACGTTCGCGGTGTCCACGAAGTTCACGCCGGATTCCAGGGCGTGCAGCATCATCGGCCGTGCTTGTTCGAGGTCCAGGGTCCAGCTGTGCACGCCGTGGCCCGGCACGCCGAAACTCAAGGCGCCCAGGCAAATCCGCGACACATCCAGGCCGGTCGAGCCCAACTTGACATACTTCAAGATGTTCCTCCTCGAGCGAATCAATATCGGAACGGCGACATCTGATGGTGGCAAGGGCGCGGCGGTGCTCGCAAGCGATTGGGACAGAGTTTCGGACGAAAGGTGAATGCAGGGGCCAGATCTGGTTGCTGCTCTCGCTGCGCCGAGTCAGTGCATCGGCTTGTGGAAGACGAGGAAATCGCATGGGGTGGCGAGCAGCGGCACCAGATGGGGATAGCTCTCCTCCAGCTCACCTTTGCGCTCGAGGACGTATCCGAGGCGCTGATACCAGCCGTGCACGAATTCCTTGACCGGATGCGTCCAGTTGCGGGGCACCAGAAGTTCCAGTTGCATCGTCCGCGCGCCCTGCTCGACACAGTGGCGCTCGGCGAAATCGACCAGGGCCCGGCCGATTCCGGTGCCGCGTCGCTCGGGCGCGCACACCAGCATGCCGAATTCGCCGATGTCGTCGGACAATTGCTGAATGCAGACGGCCCCGACGATTCGGTGATCCTGCTCGCGCGCCACGGCGATCCGTCCGGCGGCGATCAACCCCCGCAGCTCGGATGTCGTTGTGCGGCTGGCACCCTCACGCCACAAGCCTTCTTCGGCCACCTCGTACACCCGATTCACCAGGTCGGTCAGCTCGGCGACCAGCGCGGTATCGTCCGCAGCCGCCGTCGGCACCATCTCGATGGACATGTGGTAGTTCCTTTCTCATCATGACGAGGTCGGCGACGCGGCGTCCCAGCTCGGAACGAACGAACTGCTCACCGAACGTAGCTCAGCGAGCAGTTCGGTCGCCACCGGCCGCCCGCACGGCACCGGTCTCGACAGCGGCCGCAAGCACGAATCGAGCAAGGCGCGCGGCGGGACTCGATCAGCAACGCTGGTATCCGGTGGTTCCGCGGCGGCTGCGTTCGTTCTTACCGGTTGTGTTGCGGCAGTGGGAAGCCGAGTGCTTGGGCGTCGGCACCGCCTCGGCGCGGGCCACAGACTTTCTACACGGTTCACAGCAGCGATACCTGCTGTGAACGGTCGACAGCGTCTGTGAGCCTCCTCCAGTGCTACCGCCACGGCGGCGCTCAGTCGGTGGCGAGTGCCGCTTGAAGCTGCGGCACAAACGTTGTGGTGACGAACGTTTCGATGCTGGTCGGGGTGGTGGTGCGGGGCGAACGTGGTTGCAGTGTCGCGGTGTGCCCCGAGTTGATCGCGTGCACGACCTCGACCATGAGGCCGGTGACATTCGGTGACACTCCGGCACGCCGTTGAGCCGCAGCGAATTCCTCGATCGACTGTTGTACGTAGCGAAGGTGCGGCAGATCAGCGATCCGGCCGATCACCTCGGCGACCTCGGCCATGCTCAGATCACGTTCACCATGGAGCTCGAGAACGTCCGATGCGGAGGTCGGGGTGCGCAAGCTGTGCGCGGCGGCCCGGCCGATGTCGGCGGTGCTGACGAAAGGCATTGCGACATCGGGATCGAACGGCGCACAGATGACCCCGGCGCTGCGGATGGCCTCGAGCTGACCGAGCAGGTTCTCCATGAAGTAGCCGGCCCGCAGGTGCGTCACTACCGCGTCGAGCGTATCGATCTGCCGCTCGAGATAGTGCAGTCCGGCGACCGGGCCGGTGCCCGCTGGTTTGTCCGCGCCCCAACTGCTCAAGGTCACGACCCGGCCGACTCCCGCGCCGGCGAGCGCCGCGGTCATGGCGTCGACGATAGAACGCTGATGCGCGAGGAAGTCGGGGCTGTCCGGGATGTAATTGGGCTGCACCATCACATAGACCCCGTCGGCACCGTCGAAAGCTTCGGCGAGTGCCGCTCGGTCGGTCGGATCTGCCACGAACGACTGCGCGCCAACAGCTTCCAGCGGCGCCAACCCTTCGTGACTGCGTCCGATGGCGCGCACGGCGCGGTCCGCTCGGAGTAGTTCCTCGACCACCACCCGCCCGGTGCGTCCGGTCGCTCCTGTCACCACGAACATCGGTCTCCCTTCATGACGGCCGCAGCCGTCCCTCGATGTCGCCGACGGTAGGAGCGGTCCGTGGCAGCGGGGTAGTGCTGACGCACCCACCCTGAAACGGCGGGCGTCCTTACTCTGGAGCGAGTGGTGAACAAACCGGGTGCCCTGGCCGAATTCCTGCGCGCGCGGCGCGCGCTCACGCGCCCGGAGCAAGTCGGGCTCGTCCCCGGTGCGGCGCGGCAGGTCCCGGGCCTGCGCCGGGAAGAAGTCGCCATGCTCGCCAATGTCAGCACCGACTACTACACCCACCTCGAGCAGGGCCGCGAGAAGCACCCCTCGACTCAGGTCCTGGACGCGCTGGCTCGGGTACTACAGCTCGACTACGACGCCCACACCCACCTCCGCGCTCTCGCCGCTCCCAGCAGGCCCGGGTGGCGGACGCACCAGGATCTCGGGAGCGTCGAGCGCGCCTGGACCAGCCTGCTGGAGCACATCACCACCCCCGCGATGCTCGTCACCCCCTGGCTGGCGGTGACAGCCCGCAACCGCCCCGCCGATGCCCTCTACGACGGAATACCGCTGCGGGACAACCTGGCACGAATGGCCTTCCTCGACGACGCGATAACCCGCTTCGTCGACGATCCAGACCAACTCGCCCGATGCACCGTCGCGACGCTGCGGGCTGCCGCCGGACCCGAACCGCACGCGCCGCAGATGATCGAACTGATCGGGGAACTATCGCTACGCAGCGACACCTTCCGTCAGCTGTGGGCTCGCCACGATATTCACCGAAAAGGCAGCGCCATCAAACACTTTCACCATCCGGTAGCGGGCCTGCTCACGCTGCACCAGCACGTGCTGACCCTGCCCGATCATCCCGAGCTGCAACTGTGGATCTACCGGCCCGAGCCGGGCGCCGACTCTGAAGACGCTGTTCGAAAGCTCGCAGAGTCAGCGACCGCAACGCTTCACCGGCCGACGCCGGTGTTCGCCCGGGCTCGAACTCGGGGCTAAGCGGCCGCTTTTTCGTAGGCGGCGACGACCTCGGCGGCGATCCGGCCGCGGCTCGACACCTCGACCCCGTTCTGCCGCGCCCATTCCCGGATCGCGGCGGTCTGCTCACGATCGCGCACCGAGCGCCCCTTGCCCTCTTTACCCCGTGGCGCCCGGCCGACCCGGCGTGCCGCCTCGGTCCACGGTGCCAGCGCCGCACGCAACTCCTCCGCGTTCTTCGCCGACAGGTCGATCTCGTACTCGACCCCGTCGATGCCGAACCGGACGGTATCTTCGGCTTTGGATTCGCCGTCGAAGTCGTCCACGAGTTCGACAGTCACCTTGCGCGCCACAACAACTCCTTCTGTTCAGTCCGAAACCGGGAAACGCCAGCCTAATCCGAACACGAGCAGAATCCAGTCTGCCGCGCGCGGACATCCTCTCGGCTAGCCCGGATCGCTGAGGACGGTCCGGGCTTCGTCGACGAAGTCGGCGGCGGCGGGGCCCCACGCGTAGCGGGCGGCGTCGAGGGCGCCGATCGCTGCGGCCAACGGGTCGGGGTTGGTGGCTTTGTGCAGCGCGGACCAGAACCAGTAGTTCGTCCGATCACCGACGGTCGATCGACGGACGCGCAGTTCGGCTTCCGCTGTCAGAGTTCGGGTCTCGACGCAGGCGACCACGTCGGGGTCGTCGGCCAATTGGACGTGTTCGGCAGTTCGGCCGACGGCCCACCACGCCATCGCCTGCTGGCGTTCGGCGGGCAGCTCCGTGAGCAGGTCGGTGTCCGCGCCCAGCGGGCCGTGCCCGCGATCGGCGCGAGATCCATCGGATCGGCGCGACACGGGGTGGAGCTCGCCGAGCAACGGCAGCACGGCGAAGCCGATCCCGGCCGATTCCACCCGTACGAGATCACTCTCGGCGAACGCGCTACCGGTGAAACGTTCCACTGCGACAAGCCCTTTGGCGATCTGGTTGCGGTAATCATCGAAATCCAAGTCGCGCAAGATCGGTTCGAGCGTGCGATCGTGTTGCTGCTCACCGAGTTCGAAGGCCGCGACGATCCGGCCGTCGGCGGCGAACGACAACCGCGTCAGACCGTTGACGTTCCAGTACAGCGACGCGGCGCGCGTACCGCGGGAGAGCGCGCGCAACTCCGGACCATGGCTGCCCTGATAGCCGTTGTACTCCACCGCCAGCACCGCGTCGGCGAGGGACGCCACCGCGATCCACGGATCGCCACGCTCCATCGCTCGCTCCTCGAGTTCATCCATTCGCTCGGGGGCGGCCGGGTCGCCGCCGAAGGCGCGCACCACGGTCCCGGGATCGCTCGCGGCGACAACGGTGATCGTCCCGGCGTCCGCGAGCGCGGTCGTCGCCACCCAGCGATAGGCGTCCTCGGGTTCGGCCACGCGCAGCGGTTCGGGCTCGCCGCGCAAACGGTGTCCGAGTCGATCGGTCCGCTTGTGCACCACCGTTTCGGTGTCCGGTGACTGCCACACGGTCAGCTTGTAGGACTCCCGGCCATCGGCGTCGTCGCGGCCGGTGGCGTGCACCCGGACCCGGTAGGTACCCGGCCACGGCGGCGTCTGTTCGATCAGCGAACCGTGGCCACCATAGCCCGGGGACGGTGGCGCACCGAGTATCGATGCCAGGCCACGGGTCGCGGTCCAGGCGACCTCGACCACCTCGTCCCATCCGCCGGCGTCGACCTCGGCCGGTGGACTGTCGAACACTTGGACCGTCACATGAACGAAGCCATCGGCGGTCCCGGTCCGCACCACCGGCCCCGCCGGACTCACGACCACCAGACCGTTGCCGCGGAAATCGGCGGTGTCGGGAAAGTCCGACTCGGTCAGCGCGAACCGATGGTCGCGAGCCTGCACGGTGCCCGAGGAATAACGCGGATACAGATACCCGGTGCGGATCTTCGCGATCCGCGCGGCGTCGTACGCGTCCGGCATCGGGGCCGCGCGCAGCAGTGGACACACCGCGGTCAGCGCGGCGCCGACCACCGTCGCCGGATCATCGCCATGCCCCAGGTTGCGCAGCACGATCGCCGCCACCGCCACCCCCAGCGCCAAGTGGGACGCGCCATGAGCCGCCGCGACCGCGGCCTCGTCCAGCGCGGCGCCCTTGTCGCGCTCCGCAGCCGAACGCAGTTGCGCGACAACGTCGCAGTGCTCGCTCAACCGGGCGGTCAGCGCTACGACAAGCGCCAGCGCGCCGGGCCGGAAGGCCTCGAGTTCGTCGATCGCCGTCGTCGTCGCACCGGCGCCCATCATGTGACCGACCATGACGGCCTGCCCGTCGTCGGGCATGGGCAGCAGCGCCGCCAGGCTCGGCACCACCGGCACGGCAAGTTCGGCGACCAGCAATTCGAGCGCGCCGAGTATCCGTTCCGGCAGCAACTCCCCGAGCCGCGCCAGCTCACCGCGAATCCCGTTCTCGCCGAACGCATATGCGCCGAACTCGCCGCTCGACAGCCGCAATCGGCCCAGCGTCGCCGCCGGAGACGCCGGTATCCGCGGCCGCACCTTCCGCATCGTCTCGGCCACAGCCGATCCGAGCTGATCGGTGACTTCGTCCGCAATATCGGTCATGGTTCCCCGCCCTGGTTGCGCCACTCGTGCGCCGTCGAATGTACCCAACGCGCTTCGATGTCGATCCACGCCGATCTCGGCCAGGCCGCCATCAAGGGCGCGTGGCATGGTTCGAGCCGCCGGTACGAACCGAATCCCTCTGGCGAGCAACATGTTACGCGGCAACGCCGAGTCTCCCCACGTGTGATCGCCGCGGACAGGGCGCGCTGTGGCGGACGAAGGTCGTCTGGCGTCTCACTCTGTCGGGTGGTTCACGCCGATGCGGTGAGGATCTCCATGCGGACGTCGTCGTCGAGGTAGGTGGCGACGCTGCGGTGGGGTAGGGCGGCGAGTACGAGGTCGGTGGCGTGGTCGCCGTCGAGGTGGTGGTCGGGTTCGGGGTGACGCCAGTGCGACAGGGCGACGGTGGTGCCAGGGGAGAGGTGCGCGGCCATCGTGGTGATCGTGGCGCTCAGGGTCGGCGCGGGTTGGTAGTAGGCGATTTCGCTGAGCACGATGAGGTCGAAATCGTTTCCCCAGCACCAGGGTTGGCCGAATCCCCAGTGGTGGACGGTGACGTGGGGTTGGTCGCGGCAGCGGGTGCGGGCGAGTTCGACGGCGCGTGGGGCGATGTCGGTGGCCAGGACTCGGTCGCAGCGTGGTGCGAGGGCGGCGGTGATGTGGCCGTTGGCGCATCCGGGTTCGAAAGCGGCCCGATATCGAGGGTGCGGCAGCATCGCCATGAGCAGGTGGCGTTTGCGGATCTCGTACCAGCCGGTGTCGAATTTCCAGGGGTCGGGATCCGCGCGATATTTGGCGTCGAAGAATTCCGGGTCGCTGCGCGGGTTCATACGAAGACAACCTCGTTTAAGGTGAGCAGGCGTGCCACGATATGGGGTGCCAGCACAGCGGCGTCGTCGGCGTGATCGGACAACGCGTGGATCTGTGAGGCGAACAGTGCGGTGGCTCGCCGTTTACGTCGCACACACTCCTCGGGAAGGATCAGGCGCCGGGCGCGGGGCCAGTCGATATCGGGATCGGCGGGAGCGGCCCAGTGCCACATCCACACCGGGTATTCGAGGACCCGGGCGCCGCGGCGGGCGGCGGCGGTGCAGGCGGATCGGGCGGTGGCCTCGTGATCGGGATGTCCGTCGTTGTGCAGCGGTATCGCCACGGTGGCAGCAGGCCGGATGTGGTCGGTGAGCAGGTCGGTGAGCCGGGCCGTGTGGACGGTGACCGCACCGTCGGGCAGGCCGAGGCTGACGACCTCGGCGACACCGAGTTCGGTTGCGGCGGCGGCGGATTCGCGCCGGCGGAGGGCGGCGAGGTCGGCCGGTGAGTGGGTGGGCGAGTTCGGGTGCGACGCTTCCCCGTCGGTGACGGCGATGATCGAGGCGTGTACCCCGTGATCGGTGAGCAGCGCGGTCAGCGCCCCGGTGCCGAGGACTTCGTCGTCGGGGTGTGGTGCGACGATCTGCAGGTGCGGGGTATCGACCAGGGTGAGTGGGTCGATCGCGGGCAACTGCTCGAGCCAGGGTGTCCAGGTTTCGACGGTGGTGCCCGGCGCGGTGAGATCTGCGGCGGCGAAACGCTGCACGCTCATCGCGCTCCGATCAGCGCGCCGAGATCGGCCAGGTCGTGTTCGGCGTGGCTTTGGCGCAGATACACGGTGGTGTCGGCGACGCGTTGTGCGTGTGCCGGGTTGTGGGCCAGCGGGGCCGCGCCGAGCGCTCGCCCCACGTGGTCGAGGGTGCGGGTCGCGGCGTCCTCGATGACCGCTCGCACCCGGCGGGCGCGGATGCGAGCGCTGGGCAGGTCGAGCGGATCGGCGTCGATCTCGCCGGCGGCGCAGGTCAGCGCGCAATGGGCGCCGTAGAGGGCGGCGTCGACTGCCCCGCGGTGGGCCAGTCGCAGTGCGTCGGCGCGGGCGGGGGTTTGCAGGAGTAGGTCGGCGACGCCCTGGGCGGCGCCGAGCCAGCACGCGGCCACCCCGATTGCGCCGTGCCAGAACCCGGGCCGCTCGACGTACTTCCCCGGTCCGGCGACCAATGTGGCGGGCACATCGGTGAATTCGACGCTCAGGGTCGCCGACCGGCTCATACCGGCACCGTGCCAGGTGCCGGGCAGCACCGTGATTCCGGGGTCGGAAAGGTCGACGGCGAACAGCGCCGACGCGTGTTCGACCCGAGCGGTCACCAGCGCGTGCGTGCATATCCCCGCCCCTGAACACCACAGCTTGCGTCCGGACAACCGCACCCGCTTTTCGCGGGCGACGGCGGCCAGTATCGGGTCGGGCGGCTCGGCCGCCCATACGCCCCACAACTGGCCGGGCCGCGGCCCGCCGACACCTAGTTCGGCGGTGATCGCGCAGGCATCGGCGTGGGCTTCGGTGAGCCTGGCGATCACGACATCGGTGCGTGCGAGGTCGGACAGCGCCTGCCACCGCTGCCCGGTGTCACCGCTACCGGGCAGCGGCCACTTCGACACCGCGTCGGTGTCGATGGCGTCGCGAACGAATTCGGCCGCTTCTGTTGCTCCCATCAGGCACTCTCCGGGTGGTCGCCGGCCAGCGCGGTGAGGTAGCCACCGAAGCCGCCCGGCACCCGATTGTCGCGGCGATCGGAGGTGGTGACGGCGGGGCGGTCGACCCACGCCACCCGCGCGCCCGCGGCCTGCAAGCGGGTGACGAGGTCGACGTCTTCGTGCACCGCCAGCGGCGCGAAGCCGCCGACACGGTGATACCAGTCGGCTCGCAACCCCAGGTTGGCTCCGTGGATGTGACCGTGGTGCCCGCGGCCCGGGCAGCCGTGGCGCAGGTAGCGGCGCTCGAATTCCGCGCGCACCGGCGCCGGATGCTCACCCCAGCCCACTGCCACCGTGCCGAGCACGACATCGGCTGCGCTCGCGTGAACCAGCTGGCCGCTGAACCAGTCCGGAGGAACAACCGAGTCCGCGTCGGTGCTCGAATACCACACCCGCGCCAGCTCCGGAACGGTGAAATGAGTGGCGGCGTAGGCGAATCCGGCGGCGCGGGCCGCTCCGACACTGCGGGCTCCGACCTCCACGATGTCCATCGAGGCCGGCACCAGACGTGCGGAGCCGTCGGTGCAGGCGTCGAGCACGACCACCACGCGCACCGGCACGTCACTGTTGCTCGCGGCCACCTCCACCGACGCCAGACAACGACGCAGCAAGTGCTGCTCGTTGTGGACCGGCACGACGACCACCACCGCGCTCGGCCGCACCGATTCGGCGACCTCGACCCGCGACCACATCACATCACCCTCCGGCAACCACTCCGCACCGATCCGACCGGAAACGATCTACCCCCCGCCGCCTGCGGCAAACAAACGGACACCGCCCGCCGAAAGTGGTCGGGTAACCGTCATCACAAGCCGGGATATTTGCGTTGCCAATGGGCAAACCGGCAGCAATGCTGGGCGGTGGCGGTGTCCTTCAGCTATTCGAGATCGGACTTCCGAGCATTGCGTCGTCGTTGGTAGTTCGTCGTTGCCGAGCAGCACTGGATCGGAGATCATGCCGAGCACGATTGCGAACGAGACAGCACGGGTGGGGTCGTGACCGGCGATCGCACCTGGTCTCGCGCGACTGGATCGAAACGTCGTCGAAAGTCCGATCAGGGATCGGCTCATCCGGTCGCGAAACCACCGCCGCGGGTGACCACGCCCGAGCAACGGCGCAATATCGCATTGTTGTTGCGCGGGAGCATCTATTCCGGTGTTTCGCCCGTTCCGGCCGCGACCGGGGAACAGTATTCGCCCCGCCAGGTCATCGACTTCTGCCTGGACCTCGGGGAGGTGATGTTGTCCTCTGGTGCGGATGCGCGCAGCGTGGAAGTAGCGATAGTCGCGGTGTCGGCGACGTGGAATCTGGCGTCCGTCGAACTCGACTTTCCCGGCTCATCGATCCATATGGTGCACGCTGCTGCCGACGAACCGACGATCGTGGGACTGCGGGCGGTGCGTGAAATGAACGCCGATCTGCACCGGCTCAACAACGTGTACGGCGTTGTCGATGACATCGTCGGCGGCCGGGCCGACATGACCCGAGCCAGTCAGCGGCTCGTCGAATACATGCGCTCGGATCCGAGATGGCCTTATCCGGTCGTTGCGGCCGCCGTCGGGTTATTGGGCGTGGTCGTGGCCTTGCAGGCAGGCGGCACTTTCCGTTCCGCGGTCGGGGCTTTCGTGCTGATGTTCGTACTGATGTACCTCGGAAGAATACTCGGCAGGCGCTACATTCCAGGATTCTTCGTCGCCGTCGCGCAAATGACCGTGGCCACGATGCTCGGCAGCCTGGCGATGGCCTACAGTTCGATCGATCCGGGCGAAGCCGCCAGCATGGTCGCCGCCTGCGTGGTGCTGCTCCTGCCACACCCGTGGATCGTCGCGACGGCACAGGACGCGATCTCCGGATTCCGGAGCCTGGCTTTGGTGCGTGGCTTGGGCATCGGTCTAGTGGTGCTCGGCATGGTGACCGGTGTTCAGGCCGGCGTGACCTCGACCCGGTGGGTGCACCTCGAAGTCGACCCGTCGGCGATTCATCTCACCGGTCTCACGCTGTTCTGGGCGTTGCTCGCCTCGGCGATCGCTGCCGGGGCGAATGCGTTCGCGCAAGGGGCGACCGCGCGGGTGGTGCCGATTTCGATCGCGGCCGCGGTATTCGCTCAGATGATCGTCCAGTTGTGTGCGCGGGCACATATCGGATTGCAATTATCGTTGATGCTCGGCGCGGCGATGCTCGGCGCCGTCGGCACGTGGACTGCGGCCCGCCTGCGTATTTCCCCGGCGTCGATAATCGTGCCCGCATTCTGTGGTGCTCTGCTGCCGTCGCTAGCGGTTGCCCATTCGCTACTTCAGTTCATCGGGCATACGCCCGGCTCGGGAATGTCGGTCGCGCTTTCCGTGCTCACCACACTCGCGATCGGCGCGGGCCTGGTGCTCGGCGACATCGTCGCTACCGGAAGGGCACGGCGGATGGTCAGCATGCGCACCCGGATCCCCTCGGCGAATCTCGACACCGAGCCGCAGCCGACCGCCGACACCGACAGGCCGGTGGAACTGTAACCCCATGGAACTGTGCGTCATTCACTGTGTCGATAAGTCTTCAGCGTGGATACCACCGGGCGGCGCGAGTCACTGACCGTGACTTCGATCCTGCGTGGGCGGATCCAGGTATTCGTGCAGGCTCAACACGATGTGGTCCATCTGGATACGCAATGCGGTCGGTCCGCCGCGCAGCGCGGTCGCGGCGGCGACCAGTCGCGCGGCCAGCACGCGCAGTTTGACGTTGGTCTCCTGCGATCGCCACCGCAGCGTGGCGAACGCCTGGTCCGGGGTCAGTCCATAGGCCAGGATGAGAACACCCTTGGCCTGCTCGATGTCCGCCCGCGCCGACACCAGCTCCGGCAATGTCTCCTCGAGGATCTCGCGCCGGTTACGACGCAGGCTGGCGGTCAAGTCGATGAAATACCCCTCGGTGCCGACCACGGCGCCGGTGGCGTCGAACATCCCGTCGGCCACGACCAGCACCTGATGATGCACCCCCGCGGTGTCGATGACGCGATGCCTGCTGCCGAACGCCCCATGATCCCGGACCGCGGCCGCCAGCGCGTCCGCGACCGCGGCGCGGTCGTCGGGATGGTTGTGCGAGAGCATCAACTCCGTGGTCGGAACCTTTTCGCCCGGCTCGTATCCGAACAAGTGCCAGATCTCGGCCGACCACTCCCAGCGCTGGTCGTCGAACCAGAACCGGAACCTGCCCACCGGGTCCACGTCGCCCGGCGCGGCAGACGCATCCTCGTCACCGGGGCCGGGCACCGCCTCGTCATCGCTCACCACAACAGCATTGCCGAAACCCACCTCGCTCGCCACGCGCACCTGCGCAATGCTGTGGGTGCTCAGTGCCGGTTCGGTCTCGTGGCCCTCGGGCCCGCACGCAGGCACCAGCAGAAGGCTCGCGATCGCGCCGGCCGCGAGGGCGGTTCGTTCGGTGGCGGCGATGGTGTTGCCCAGGTCGATGTAGTAGCCAGCGGTGCCGACGGGTGCCTGCGGCGTCGTAGCTGCGGTCGGAAACCACCGTCACGTGGTCGACCTTGCCGATGCCGGCGAGGGTCGTTTCTTCGGTCTCGCTGCATGCCCGACGTGGGCAGCGATGGCTCGGAGGAACTCGACGTTTTCCACGTCGCGGTTGGTCCGCTCCTCTTTGGAGGTGCCGTATTCGCGGTTGGCGGAGAGTTTGACGATGGTGGTGCCGCTTGCGGGATCGACATAGATCAGTTGATTGAGGATGCCGATGGCGCTGAAGTCGCCGCGGTTTCCGGCCGGAATCCACCACTGGTAGCCGTATCCGAGATCGATGCCGTGATCGCCGAGGATCGGGTTGCCGGGTTCGCGTATCGGGGAATCGATCGTGGTGGAGGCCCGCACCCAGTCTTCGGAAATGATGCGGTTTCCCTGCCAGACGCCGCCGTTGCGGTACAGCTCGCCGAGCTTGGCGTAGTCGCGGGCAGTGAGATTGAGCCCGGCGAAGGACGCCTCGACGCCGCGCATGTCGGTGACCCAATAGCCGGGTGATTCGAAGCCGAGGGGTTCCACCAGTTTCTCGTGCATGTAGTCGGAGACGGTGCGGCCGGTGGCGCGTGCGATGAGCGCACCGAGCACCTGGGTTTCGCCGGAGTTGTAGCGGCAGACGGTCTCGGGGGCGCTCTGTTTCGCCATCCGTGCGACGAAGCCGTCGAGACCACCCTGGAGGCCGAGCACTGCACGCGAAAGCTGCTGAATTTCCGACCGGCGGTCATGGTAGGCCTCATTCCAGCGAGCGCCGGAGGACATACCCAGGACCGTCCTGATCGAGACGCCGTCGTACGCCGATCCCGGCTCGACCCGAACGTAGTCGCTGATCGGATCGTCGATGCCGCGGATCAGACCTTCGTCGACGGCAATGCCGACGAGGCAGGACACGAAACTCTTGGCGACCGACATCGACAGCCAGTTCACCTTCGGCCCGCCGGTCAGCAGATAGCGCTCGTAGCGCACGGTGCCCTCGACCAGGACCAGGAGTGCGGCGGTATCGGTGCCGACCAGGAACTGCTCGGTGGACCATCGGGCGCCGCCGAACGAGTAGGTCTCGGGCAGCTGGATCGTTGCGCCGACAGGCCATTCGAACGGAGTCTTCGACGCCGCCATTTTCCGGGTCGGGGCCAACTCGCGGATGCCGGCGAGGGTCACGTGCTGCGGGGCGCCCGTGAACAGCCCGGCCGCCGCGAGCGAAGCCGGTCTGCGCCGCGTCAACGTCTTGCGAGCGAGGTAGCGCAGGAGAAACGGGACGGTGTTGGCCCGGTTGCGAGGTGACATCGTGGGTCCTTCGGTCGTGAACTGCGGCGGCACCACGGGACTGATCCGGCTGCGACGACTACCGCCGTGGCAGACTAGGAGTACCAAGTGGTACGCGTACCAGATGGTACGCCTAGTTGGACCGTGCTGACCAGACCCGGCCTGCCGAACCAGGAGAAGCCTCGATGGAGATGAAACCGGCACCCGACGGACGCGCGCTGCGCTATCGGCATCGACGCCCCGAACTCCTTCGGGGTGCGACGGAGTTCGTCCTCGAGCACGGGATCGCTGATCTGTCCCTGCGCGCAGTCGCGGAGGCACTCGATGTTTCCCACCCGACGCTGCTGCGACACTTCACGTCGAAAGAAGCACTCCTGCTGGCCATTCTCGACGCCCTTCGCACCGACTTGTTCGCGAAGCCGGCCGACGTGGACGCACTCGCCCAAGCGCAGCAGACGCCGGCCGATCTCGTCCGCGCGCTGTGGCGAAAACTTTGCGAGCCGGCCGAGCAGCGGCAGTTCCACCTGCTGTTCCAGCTAGTCAGCCCGCCCGGGGCGATCGTTCAGGGCAGCGAGGAGCTCGCGACCTCGCTTGTTCGAGACTGGGTCGAGATGATCACAGAGCGACTCGTCCTCGACGGTTGGCCACGCGAACGTGCGGAACCGGTCGCCACCTTGGTGCTGGCGCAATTCCGTGGCCTGCAATTGGACCTCTTGCTCACCGGTGACCGGGAGCGCGCCGACCGGGCCGTCGAGGAGTCGCTGCGCTTGCTCGCACCCCGGTCTGAGCAGCCGGGGGAGATGATGGGCGCCCCGGCAAGTTGAGCATGTGGTGTGCGGCTCCCGGAGTGGCCGAGCCCCACGCACCTGATCGCTACTGCCGGCGATGTTCAGGGTGTGCACGACATCCGTAGTTTGCCGGGCGAGCTGCTGGTGAACAGTGAAGCGATCTCGGCGAGTGGAACCGGTTGTGCGACAACCGTTTCCCATGCGTAGGTGGTGTTGGTGCGTTCGAGGAAATCGATGGCCTGTGTGAGGTGGTGCGGCTCGTAGTTGTGCACTCCGGTGATCGTGTGCCATCTGCGTACCACGGTTTCCGGGTCGATGCCGATAGCGGGTCCGGGCGTGACCGATCCGGCGAGGACGAGGGTGCCCCCGATACCAAGGCGCTCGAGTGCGCCCGTGATAGCGCGGGATGAGCCGGAAAAGTCGAAGACGAGGTCCATCGGCTCGCCGGTGTCAGGGGTGGCGCCGAACTCGCGAGCGAGCTCGAGTCGTGCGGGGTCGAGCTCGTGGACGTGCACCTGCGCGCCGACTTCCGCGCAGGCTGCCGCCGCGGCGATGCCGAGCATGCCCGCGCCGTAGATCAGAACTCGACCGGTGATCTTCTCGGCGGCGTCCAGCGCCGCCATGACGGTCGCTGTCGCACAGGCCGCGGGTGCGGCCACCGCATCGGTCAGGGTGTCGGGCACTCTCGCGACGCTGGCACCGCGCGGGAGTACGACGTATTCGGCATACGCCCCTGACAGCGGCCAGTCGCTGTCGAACGGTTCGTGGCCGAATTTGCGGACGGATGCGCATTTGGCGGTGAACCCGGCCCGGCATCGTGCGCACCGCCCGCACGCCACAGTCACTGCCCAGACGATGCGGTCTCCTACCTGGGCCGGGATGTCTGAGCCTGCCACCACCACTTCGCCGACGGCTTCGTGCCCGAGGATCGACGGGCAGGGCGCGGGCCGTCGGCCGGCGACGGTGTGCAGGTCGCTGCCGCAGACGGTGGCCAGACGGACTCGGACGAGGGTGTCCCCGGCCGCGAGATCAGGGAGTTCGATCTCGCGGAGTTCGACTCCGTGACCGGTCCAGACGGCGGCGCGGGTTACCCGAGGAGTGATCGAATCCACCCTGAGAGCCTTTCGATGGCGTAGACGATGAGGAACATGACGATCACGATGGCGCCCGCGACATCGAACTGGAGGGTGCGGATCGATTCGAACAGCAAGTAGCCGATACCCCCGGCGCCGACGACGCCCAGGATGGTCGAAGTTCGGATGTTGACGTCGAGCAGATAGAGGCTCGAACCGACCAGCGCGGGCATCGCTTGCGGAAGCACCGCGGCGAACAGGGTTTTCCACCAGCCACCGCCGACGGCGCGTACCGCCTCGAGCGGTCCGGGGGCGATTTCCTCGATCGCATCGGCCACCAGTTTGGCGAGGAATCCTATCGAGCCCAGTGCCAGCGCACAGGCGCCGGCGATCGGTCCCAGGCCGACCGCCGCGACGAAGACGACGGCCAGAATCAGTTCGGGCACCGCGCGAATCGCCAGAATCCAGGCCCGTGCCAGCCAATAGACGCCGGCGTGCGGGGTCACATTCCGCGCCGCCATGATGCCGACCGGGATCGACAACGCGATGCCGATGGCGGTGGCCACGATCCCGATCGCCACCGTCTCCAGCGCCGCGGTGAACAATTCCGCACCCAGCGCGCCGAAGTTCGGCGGGACGAGCCTGGTGAAGGTCCGGATCGACGGCCCGACCCAGGTCGCCAATGACCACGGACTGATGCCGAGTTCGGCGAACGCGGCGGCGCAGGACCCGAACACCAATGCGGAGAAGGTGATTCGGGCAATGCGATCGCGACGGGGATCGGCGCGAGCCGGCGCGAGCATGATCTTGCGGACGACGATCGCGAGGACCTCCATGGCCGCGATGATCGCCAGCATCACGCAGACGATGCCGAGTGCAGTGGGATACATCAAGCCGCGCAACGCATCCTGTAGCGCGAAGCCGATCCCGCCCGCACCGACGAAGCCCAGGACCACCGACATCCGCAGGTTGATATCGATGCGGTAGACGAAGCTCGCGATCCACGCTGGGACAACTTGCGGCACCACCGCATTGAGCATCTCGCGGAAATAGCCGACGCCGGTGCTGCGTACCGCTTCTCGCGGTCCGTGCTCGGTCGCCTCGATCGACTCGGCAAACAGCTTGCCGAGCATGCCGATGGAATGCAGTGCGAGAGCGAGGATTCCGGGTAGCACGCCGATGCCGAGCGCGCGTACGAACAGCACGGCGAAAAGCAGGTCCGGCATCGCCCGGCAGAACGTGATCGCGGCGCGGGCGACCGTGTACACCAGTGGGTGGGGTGTGGTGTTGCGGGCGGCCAGAAATGCCAGCGGGACCGAGACCGCCGCGGCGAGCGCGGTTCCGAGTATCGCCATCAGCAGCGTCTGGATCGCGAGTTCCCAGATCCGGCCCGGGTCGTCCAGCGTCGGTGGCAGCATGCGTTCGAGCAGCGACCGAACATGATCCAGACCTGCCAGCAGGGTCATCGGAGCGAAGTCGATCCACCAGGCCGCGCAGCCGGTGGCGATCACCGCCGCGCAGCACAGCGCGGCAAGCAAGCGCGGCCGAGCCGGCCCGCCGTGCTCGCGCCCAGACACCGCGGCACGCTCCGCCAGTACCGCGCTCACGCCGAATCCGCTGAGGTAGCAATGTATTCGGTGGATTCCGGGTCGACGCGCCGGTAGATCTCCATGGCGTCCTCGCGTGACATCTGCGCGGTCGGGCGGTCCATGACCTTGGCCCCGCCCCGCAGCCCGACGATCCGGTGGGCCCACCCCAAGGCGAGGTCGACCTGGTGCAGGGTGCACACCACGGTCAGTTTCTCCTCGACGCAGATCTGGAACAGCAGGTCCATGACGATGCCGGCGTTCTCGGGATCGAGGGAGGCGACCGGTTCGTCGGCCAGCAGAATGCTGGGTCGCTGCATGAGCGTTCGAGCGATCGCGACGCGTTGTTGCTGTCCGCCGGACAGGGTGTCGGCTCGTCGTTCGGCGAACTCGGCCAGACCGACTCGTTCCAGGTAGGCGCGCGCGGCGGCGCGCATGCGCTTGGGGTAGGCCAACGCGCCGTACCGCGGGATCGTGAGCGAGCCCAGCCCGCCGATCAGCACGTTTTCCAGGCAGCTGAGCCGGCCGACAAGATTGAACTGCTGGAAGACGAACCCGACCTCGCGGCGCAGTCGGCGCAACTCGGCACTCCCGGCGCGGTCGACCGAGGTGCCGTTGACGGTGATGGTGCCCGAGGTGACCGGGTGCAAGCCGTTGAGGCAGCGCAGGAAGGTCGATTTGCCGGACCCCGAAAGCCCCAGCAGCACGACGAATTCGCTGCGCCGCACCTCGAGCGATACCTCGTCCAGGGCGAGCGTCGGGCCGAAGCGCTTGCTGACGCCGTGGGCGGCGATGACGAGGTCATCGCCGGCCACGGGATTGTCGACAGGCATCGTCAGCTCTTGCACTTCTTGGAGCCGGTGATCTCGCAGACCTTGCGCACGCCGTTGTAATCGGCGTCCGTCGCGGGGACCACGCCCCAGGCGCGTTCATCGGTGATTCGGCATTCGTCGGAGCAGATGCCGCTGCTCTTCAGGTCGGCGGCGTTGAGTCCGGTGGTGAAGACGGCTTTCAGCTTTTCGATCACCTCGGTGCCGAGGGCGTTGTTCGCGGCGAAGACCGACCCGGCAATGGTCTCGGACTTCCATACGGTCTTGAGCTGTCCCGCCCGCAGATCGCCCTTGTCGATCATGGTCTTGTCGATCATGGTGTCGAAGGCGAATCCCGCGTCACAGGCGCCGGACGCGATCGAAAGCGCCGACGCGTCGTGTGCCCCGGCGTAGATGGGAGTGACACCGGCCGAAATATCGGCCACGGAACCGGATTTGATGACGTTCGCTTCGATCAGCCCTGCGGTCGGATAGAGATATCCAGAGGTGGAGCTGGGATCGACGAAACACACCTTCTTGCCTGCGAAGTCCTTCAGTCCGTTGATCGAGGCGTTGTCGGATTTGGTCAATCCGTAGGACTGGTAGCCGGGTTTCGCGCCCGCGGCCTTGATGACCGCGCCCAGCGGGGTGATCTCGGCTTTGTTGAGACCGGCGACCACATAGGCGAACGGGCCGAAGAACGCCAGATCCACGTTGCCCGCGATAATGCCTTCGATGACGCCTGCGTAGTCCGAGGCCTGCTTGAACTCGACCTTCGATCCGGTCTCCCGCTCCAAGAGTTTGACGACGGGGGCGTAGCTTGCCTTCAGGTCGGCGGAGTTTTCGGCCGGGACGGCCGCGAGCGTCAGGGTTTCCGGGAAGCCTTTGGCGTTGCGGGCGTTGGGGTCGGTACTGGAGCAGCCGGACGCGACCAGCGCCAGACCGGTCAGAACGGCCGCAGTGGTCACGGCATGGCGGCGAAAGCGGTTTTTCATTGTGACGCAGTCTTTCTCGCCGGAGCCGATCGTCCCGGCCGTGCTGAGAGCGAGCAGTTCGAAATGTATTGGAATAGAGCGACTTTCGGAGGTCGTATCGGCGTCCGGATGGCGGCGGCGGTCATGGACGCCAACTCTGATCCTTGGTATATACCAAGGAGTGCTGTTTGCCTGTCGGAGGGGTTAACAACTCCTGAACCTTGGTATATACCAAGGTTTGATAGGGTCGCCTCGTGACCGCGAGCACCGAACCCCGAGAGCTGAAACATCAAGCGCTGCGCGCGAAACTGGAGAAACTGCTCGACGGCATGTCCGCTGGCGACCCGTTTCCGGCCGAGCGTGAACTCGCCGAACGCTACGACGTCTCCCGCGAAACCGTTCGCCAGGCGCTGCGGGCGGTACTCCTGCAAGGCCGCATCGAACGCCGTGGCCGCACCACGATCGTCGCCAGCCCGAAGGTGGTGCAGCCGCTCATGATCGGCTCGTACACCGAGGCCGCCCTGGCGGATGGTCGCAGCGCCAGCCGCATCCTGGTCGGCTGGACCCACCTGGTCGCCGACGAAGAACTCGCCGGACATCTCCATGTCGAAGTCGGAGCGCCGATCACGCAACTCGAGCGTGTCCTGACTACCGACGGCTACCGGGTCGGCCTGGAAACCACCCAGTTGCCGGCGGAGCGCTATCCCGGGATGTTCGACAACTTCGATCACACCAGCTCGCTTTATGCCGCGATCATGGAGCGGGGCATAAAGTTCGAACGAACCGAGGACAGCATCGACACCACGCTGCCCGATGCCCGCGAAGCCGCCCTGCTGACCGTCGACGCCCGGACTCCGATGTTCCTGCTCAACCGAATCTCGTATGACCAGAACGGAATTCCCATCGAACACCGGCGATCGCTCTACCGTGGCGACCGCATGACGTTCACCACCACATTGCGATCCCGGCACGACTGAACGGGCGCTCTCCCGAGCCGTCGAATTCGCACATCGACTGCGGCCCGACGTCCGCCCGGGCCTGGCGACGACGCGTCGGTCGCGTCGTGGTTCGTTTCACCGGCGAATCCCACATGCACGCCACCCGCGGGTGAACGCGCCATGTGAGCAGGCAGCGAAGATGCTACTGAATGGAAACGATTCGTTCACCGTGGCGCAGTAGCGTGCGATCGCCTGCTCGAACGAGTCAAGGGGATGATTGTGGACGAATCGGACACGGCCGCAAGGGGTTTCACACGGCGTCGACTCCTCGGAGGTGCCGCGTTGGCGGCGGCGTTCGCGGCCATGCCGCCGAATGTGCAGCGAGTGCTGGCCGACCCGGTGACACCCCGGCCGATCGAGCATGTGGTGCTGCTGATGCAGGAGAATCGCTCGTTCGACCACTACTTCGGGACGATGCCCGGAGTGCGCGGTTTCTCCGATCCCGAGGCGCTGCGTTTTCCGGACGGCACCTCGGTATTCAAGCAACCCGACCCGCAGAATCCCGACGGCTACACGCTGCCGTTCCATCTGGACACCTACCGCAACAGTGTGCAGAAGATTCCGTCCACCTCGCACGCATGGAGCGTGCAACATGAGGCGTTGAACGGCGGCAAAATGGACAAATGGCTGCCCGCGCATCGTAAAGCCGACGGCAAGAACGGCCCGTATGTGATGGGTTATTACGAGCGCGCCGATATCCCGTTCCACTTCGCGCTGGCCGACGCGTTCACCGTGTGCGACGCCTACCATTGCTCGGTGCTCGGTCCCACCTGGCCCAACCGCATGATGTGGATGACGGGGACCATCGACCCTGCCGGTCGACACGGTGGCCCGCTCATTCGCAACAAGACGCCCGCGGGCGGCTTCACCTGGACCACGTATCCGGAGCGGCTCGAGCAGGCCGGGGTGAGCTGGAAGGTCTACAACGAAATAGATGACTACGGGCTGAACATGCTCGAGCAGTTCGCCCAATTCCGCGGACTGCCCACGGATTCGCCGCTTTACACCAAGGGGATCGCCACCGCGCCGATCGGGCAGTTCGAGCGCGACGCGCGCGAGGGAAACCTTCCCGCGGTCTCGTGGATTCTGCCCAACGCCGCAGCTTGCGAGCACCCCGATCACCGCCCCGCGGACGGTGCCGAGTTCATCGCCGACCGTATCAACGCCCTCGCCGCCAACCCGCAGCTTTGGGCCAAAACCGTTTTCATCCTCACCTACGACGAAAATGACGGCCTCTTCGACCATGTAGTCCCCCCGCTGCCGCCGAAAAATGAGAAGGACGAATTCGTCGACGGCGCGCCGATCGGCGGCGGATACCGGGTGCCGACCATTCTGGTTTCCCCGTGGACCGCCGGTGGCTGGGTCGCCACCGAACGTTTCGATCACACCTCGTGCCTGCGGTTCCTCGAATGGTTCACCGGCGTGCGAGAACCGAACATTTCCGGCTGGCGGCGCAAGACGTTCGGCGATCTCACCTCCGCCTTACGCCTGACCCAGCCGCCCGCGATGACACCGACCACGTTCCCCGGCGTCGACGCCGAGGTGACCCGCGCCGACGCGACCGACAAACTGCCCCTGCCCGGAATCCCTGCCGATCCGCAGTCCGAACCAGCGCAGGAGCCGGGCACAAAACCGCGCGTCGGACCGCGCTAGCCGGACCTTCGGACGGTGGCTCGCCGGGGTTGCCGCCCGCGTGGTGGACCTGACCTGGACAGCAGGCTCGCCCTGGCGCAGGAAGGAATCCGCCAGGGCGGGACCGCCGCGTGATCCGGCACGAAATTCGCAGGGACGGATCCAGTTCCCCCGTTACGATGCGCGACACGAATTTCTTCTTCCTGCGCTGAGGATCCCGTCGGCGAACCGGGGATCCCCCCGTCGTCGGCGAGGCGGACGGCATACCGCCGCTTCCGAACCTCGTTGTGGGAGAGATACATTCATGGGCATCCGCCTGGTGGCGCGATGTGTTCGAGGGCTGGAATCCGTGGTCGCCGCGTCGATGTCGAAGGCCAGCAGGGTCCACTGCGGACCACGGGTGAGGTCGAACAGGTCGACAGCGCCGCGGGGGCCGTGCAGGCCGGTGATGTCCGGGGCGCGGTCACCGGTGTGAGGTTCAGCTTTCCGGCGCTGGAGGTCCAGACGTGGGTGCGGTCACGCGGCAAGCCGTCGACGGTGACATCGCCGAGGTACCAGCGTTCCTCCTCGCGGGTCTCGCCCTCCAGCGGGAGACCGATCAGGTGACGGGTCGTGCTCTTGCCGCCGTCGGTGCCGACGACATAGCGTGCCGTGATCGTGCGCGCACCGGCTGCGGCCCGTACGGTCACCGTGACACGATCCGAATCCTGCACCAGGCCAACGGCTTCCGTGGCGTACTCCACCGCACCGCCCAGTTCGCGGAACCGCTCGCGCAGCGCGTGTTCCACATCGAACTGCCCGATCCAGAGCATGCGAAACAGTCACGCTCACTAGGCTTTGGTTCGGGCCGTCCGACATCAGATCGGCACATCAGGATAGGCACTGCAAATAATTCATGTAGGCGCGGCCCGCGGCCGGATAGCCGTCGCCGAACTATAGAAATTCAGCGGATTCGATGTCGTTCGTCCGTAAATCCGTGTTCGAATTGCTCTGGGATCCATGCTCGCCGGTGCGAGCGGTATCGCGGTGGCCGACCCGGACGGGACCGGCGCGTATGTGGAGTGTGCCTACAGTCTGCCGGACGGGAGGACGGACACCTGGGACCTGTTCGTCCGGAGTGGTGGCACCCTCGAACAATCGGCGCCTGAGGCAAAAGAAACCATCTACCGCTACATCGAGAAGGAGGGTGGCACCGTCATCCGGTGCGACGTCGACCGGGTATGACGAGCCGGGCGGGGCTCTTGGTCTTCCAGATGCCTACCGCACACCAATTGTCGAAACCAAGTGCCCGTCGAGTACTCGCGGCTCAGCCGGCCGACCATTCAGCCCGCGTCCGCGGTGGCGCACACCAATAGCCTTGCGGTGCAAGTACATGCAAGGTATGCGCAAGATCCGTGCAATCGAGCACTCGCAGAGTCGAGGCATGGCACAGACACCCGACCTGCACCACACTCCCGTCACCGTCATCGGTGCCGGACTCGGCGGATTAACGCTGGCCCGCGTGCTGCACCTGCACGGCATACCGGCCACGGTGTACGAGGCCGAACTCTCACCGAAGGCGCGCGCGCAGGGCGGGCTGCTCGACATCCACAGCTACAACGGACAGCTCGCGGTCGAAGCGGCTGCCTTGTCGAAGGAGTTCCGTGCACTTGTTCTAGAGGGCCGTCAGGCGGTCCGAGTGCTCGACAAGCACGGGAACGTCCTGGTCGACCTGCCCGACGACGGCACGGGTGGCCGTCCCGAAGTGCAACGCGGTGAGTTACGTCAGATGCTGCTCGACGCGCTTGCGGACCACACCGTCCAGTGGGGCCGCAAAGTCAGCGGCACCCGCGCTCTCGGTGCGGGCAAGCACGAGGTGACCTTCGACGACGGCCGCAGCATCGTCACCGATGTGCTGGTCGGCGCGGACGGCGCGTGGTCCCGAGTCCGGCCGCTATTGTCTTGTGCCACACCGGAATACGTGGGTGTGGCGTACGTCGAAACCGTGATGTCGGACGCCGACACCCGGCATCCGGCCGCCGCGAAGCTGGTCGGCGGCGGGACGATGACGGCGCCGGCACCGGGCAAGGGGATCCACGCCCATCGGGAGAAAGGCGGCACTTTGCGCACGTATGCACAGCTCGCCAAGCCGCTGGACTGGTTCGCCGCCATCGATTTCACCGATGTCGCTGCGGCCACCGCGCGAATCGCGCGGGAATTCGACGACTGGGCTTCGGAACTCACGGCGTTGATCACCGACGGTGACGCTGAACCGGTCTTTCGGCCGCTCTACACGCTGCCGATCGAGCATCGCTGGGAACGGGTGCCGGGAGTGACGTTGATCGGCGACGCCGCCCACCTGTCGATCGCGAACGGCGAAGGCGCCAACCTGGCCATGCTCGATGGTGCCGAACTCGGCAAAGCCTTGGCCACACACCCTGATGATGTCGAGGCCGCGCTGCGCAAGCACGAGCGGACCATGTTTCCGCGCAGCGCGAAGGCGGCAGCCGAAGGTGTCGAACTCCTAGAGCACCTCTCCAGCGACAACGGCGTCCAGCGCCTGCTCGAAACCCTCACCCGACAGGATTGAGCGGCGGCCGCAAGCACGAGCTCGTCCGTCCGGTGTTTCGCCGGACCGGTCGCACAGGGCCAGGAACCCTGACCCCCAGCGGTCGAAGGCGGTCACATCGCCATGGTCGGCGTCGCATCGCGTCCCCGGTCCGCGTCGACGACGCTGACACGGCTCGCCGTCGCCACCCGGCGGGCCACACCGGGTGAAACACCATCCCGCCGCGGCCACCGGACCCGCAACCAGAACGACCCGGGCGAGCACCGCCCACGGCGAGAGCCCCTGAATCGCAGGCACTGCCGGCATCGACCAAGCCAACAGCCCGAAACCCACCACAAGAGACGGCGGGGTGCCAGTGCAAGGGGCCGGCCGCGGCGAAGCAAGAGGGCCCGGCGGCGCCTGCTCGGGAAGTACGGCGGCCAGCCGCGCAGCGTAACCACATCACGGGCGGGGCCGAGTACGCACCGGCCAACTTCGGCCCGGACCAAGCAGACTCGGCGCCCCGACCAAAGGACCGAGTTTTCACGGCCTGGCCACGCGCCAGTAATACTCGAGAGGACCGGGCCGTTTCAGTGTGCCGATATACTGGCTTCGTCTGGTCCAGATTCGCGTCATCGACTGAGTTGATCTGGGGGCCAGGTGGTTTCGTCGTAGGCGACGCTACTGCGACCAGGACTTGACTGTTCCTTCAGCAAGACGCTGCTGCCAGTACGCCCGATCCTCTGGGCTCATGGCCGGCAAGGCATCTCGGCATGCCTGACGGGCTTCCTCTTCTTGTTCTTCGAGGAGGAACTCCCTCCGACGTTCTGGACTCATCATGTCCCATGCTATTTTCCGGACTTTCGGATTCCAGCCAGACATCGACGCTCCATTCTATTTCCGCGATTGTCTCAGAATCTCGCCGGCGCCCAGATGAGATACAGGCTGCACGGCAGTGCGCCGCCTGCGGTGGGGCACCGGAAGACCGGCCACCACGGGCATGTCCGTCGCAGCCCGACCTCCAATTGCCATAACCAATGTAATAACGCACAACCGCCGGCGCAGTCGGTCAACCGAACGACACGACGAGGCGTTCACCTTGCCGACGGCCACGAGGGTGGAAACGACTCGCGGTGGTCTTAGATCGTCAACCCCAATGAGTAGTCATTTGGCTGAGGTCGCTGCGAGCGGCGCCACCATCCGACGAATCGGCCGACTCGCCCCTGGAGTGGTCGTCTCTGCCACCGCATCCTCCACCTCGAGACACTCGAACAAGGCTTCGCTGACCACCTCCAAACCTCTCCGGAACTCGTTCGTCGGGCCGGACCGGTGGATCCGCACAGCGCCGTAGTTCCTGCCGAGATGGTCGGGTGCCAGGAGCACGTCATACCTGCATCAGCGCCGCGACCCGAGCCAGTTCTCGGCGGAGGCGATGAACGGGTACTGGGTGGCGTTCTGGCGGCGAGAAGCCCCGACGATCGCCTCAGGGCAGTGGGAGAGACTCAGCCTGCGACCGACCCGCCGCGCGCAGTGGGCCGCGCTGCTGGGCGCATCGACTCTGGCCGAGATTGTGACAATCGAGACCGGCGGCGACTCAGTACGAAGCCGACGGCCCCACAACCGATTTCGATACACCGTCGGTGACGGTGCGTGCGGAGTGGTCGGGGGTGAGCGAGATAGCCGCCGGTTATGCCGGAGGTGATGCCCGCGCCCTTGCACCGAACGTTCGTTGTTCTATTCGTCTATCTGGTGTCGCTGGTTGGTGATGGGATCGATATCCCAGGCGGCCATGGTCATGCCTTGGCCTGCCTGCCGGGTCTGTGGTTCGACGGGTGCGGCACCCTCGGGCCAGACCCGCACGGCACGAAAGTCATACCCGTCCTGTTCGGCAGGCTCCCACTCGAATTCCACCCGTTGACCGTTGTCGAGGTTTCGACGCTCGAACTTCAACGCGGCGAACGAGACCCAGCATCCACCTGGAACGCTCGGAGCATCAATGACACCCCACCCCTCCTCGACACGCCACTCCCGGACGACGCCCCGGTCACTCATCGGCGCTGCCTTGGCCAGTGTGCGGACGTGGGATGGGTGTTGTGGTTCCCGAGGTTCGGGTCAGCTGCCACCCCGCCCGGGAGAGCATCCAGGCGGTCAGGATTCCGGTCATGACCCCGACCATAATCGAAGTCAACACGAGCAGCCACGGACTGGGCCAACCATGCATCTGCGCAACGGTTCCCGGCGGTGATACCTGAACGTACTGGCCGTCTTGCTGGAATATCTCGATGTCGATGGACACATTCGATATTGCCCATAATGTCAGCCCAGTTAGAACTCCCAGCGCTGCACCGTAAGAGCCGAGAAGTACGAATAAGACATGCACTCTTCTCAGCGATTCTCGCGCGCGAACCGATCTGACCATGTGGCTACTCTCCGTGCGTCCTTACCTCTTGATGAACTGATAGGCATGACCGAATTGAGCGAGGGTCACACCATAGGCTATGCTGCCGTTCGGCTTCTTCCGGACTGTATTGTTGGTGAATTGACAAGTTCCGAACAGCTGATATTTATCGTACTCCACATTGTTCGGGATGCTGCCGTGGTACTGATAGGTGATAGGTAGGTCCTTGTGGCTTTTGTCCTGATACCAGCTCTGTGGCTCGCCGTTGCGGGTCAGCCACGTCAAGCAGCCCATCCGGGTGTTGAGGCCATTGATGCCTTTGTTGATCATGAAGTCGCTGAGGTGGAAGGTCCAGGTGAACACTTTGGTGTCGTAGCTCTCCCGCGGCTGCGCCGCATCGAAGGTCAAGTACCTACCGTCAAAGCGTGAAACCCGTAATTCCTTTCGCGACAACGCCGTTGCGGCCATCGTGCAACGCAGCCAGGACGACTGGTCGCCCCTGTTGCAGAAGTTGTTCACCAAACGCGCGGCAATCTTGCGGGGTACCCATGCCCGCGAGCAGCGTGGCACTGATGATCCGGCCGATTCGGTGGCAGCTCGAGTTACCGCGCATCCTGGTCTCTCCAGGCCGCGGGACGTTGCCGGGGTTGGTTCAGAATGGCAACACTATCGACTCGATGCGGTTGGCGGCGCCGATCGGTTCCTTGAGGTAGTTCTGTGCCTCGATGATGGTGTGCCACATCTTGCCTGCCTGGTCGTCGATGATTCGTGTCTCGGTGGCGGTGATTTCGGCGAAGACCACGTGCCCCTCACCTTGGAAGAACACCACGTAGCGGCCGACGGCCCTGCGTTGGATCGCTTGCAGGAGATCGACTGGCTTGGCCCCGAGCCGGATGCCGACCCTTTCGAACCAATTCCGGGCGTAGCTCACTGCGTCCCGGTAACTCGCTATGGAGACTTTGGGGACGCCGAAGTTCCGTACCAGTCGATCGACAGGGACTTCGACGCCTGTCATCTCCAGGATCGCTCGTGCTGCGGTATGCGATGTGCAGTCTCGGGTCAGGTTGATGGACGCGCCGACGTGGTAGGGCACCGGCGTGGAAGCCTTTGCCGTGGCATACGCCTTCGCGAGCTCGCACGCGACCCAGACCGCCCGGGTGGCGAAAAGTTCTGCCTCGTAACCAGCTTTGGCTCCCTCCTCGAATCCTTGGCGCAGTACCCGCGCCATGGCGATGCTCGTGCTGGGCGGCAGCTTCGGCAGAGAGTCATAGGCGTTCTTCACCAGGGCGATAGCTTCGAGTCTGCGTTCGGGGGGCAGCCTGTCCCAGAGCGCGACGCCTTGCACAACCCCGCCTTCGGCGAATAGACCGAGAAAATATTTCTCCCACGCCGCGAACTCACCGTATGCGATCCCCACACGGCGGCCCGCCGCTCGAGCAGCCGCGAGGTCCGGCGGGAGCGGCAAGGGGCGGAATACTCCTGGCGCCGGCGCCGGGGTGGCAGCAGGTGTGGCCATGGTCGGCTCCGTTCAGGCGATCTCGGTGAGGTCGCTGGTGATCGCGATGTCAGTGCCGGAGGTAGGGGTGTACTCGGTCCACTCGGCGATCAACGCGCCCTTCATCCCCGGCTGGACCACGGCGAACGGCGTCGCCGAGCCGTCGTGGTCGTAACGCAACCGGGCCACGACCAGGCGGGTCGCGTCGAGGACGGCGGTGATGGGCTGCGATTCCTGGATGACTCGCCCCTCGGCGTCGCGGTTGTCCGCGGAATCGATGACGACGCGCTCGCCGACCACGAATCCGACCGTGGAGTCGACCTTGATGGTGACCGGACTCTCGCTCGCTCGCACCACCGCGTTCGATGCCGCGTAGACGGCGTCCTGCAGGCGGGTCGCGGTGCGAGCCGGGTTGGCCGGTGGGATGCCCGGGTAGTTGCGGTCGTCGTAGGCCGCGATTTCCTGAGCGATGCGCAGGTATCTGGCGTCGGGCTCGAATTCGGGGCTGGTGAAACCACTTTCGGCAAACTTGAGCCAGGTGTCTTCGAACCCTTTGCGCACCGTCAGCACCACGCGCGCGGCACCGGCTCGCAGGAATGCTTGCCGCGTGGCGTCCGGATGCTGCAGGTCGCGGACGAAATCCCAGCTCTTCGGCGTATCCCAGAAATACGAGTACAGGAAGCTGACCACGTTCTCCCATTCGATGGCCTGGTTGATCAGCCGCACAAGCCGCTCGTGTTGTCGTACCGCCGCCATGTCTTTGTCATCGATCTCGAGGTTGTTCGCGACGAACCCGATGCCGTACGCCGCTTGGCTCGCGCCGCCGCTGTCGATGCTGGCCTTGTCGAACGCGGTGATCGCGCCGTCGGCCATGTACTGATAGGCCTCGCCCGCGATGAACCGGACGACGCCCTTCATGATCTCGTCGCTTTCCTCGCGTCGCAGTGTCAGCGTGTCGACGCCGTTCAGCCGCTGTTCCAGCTGCTGGATCCGCGTGGCGATATCCTGCTGCTCGGCGAAGTACCGTGTTTGCGCGGCATTGAACAACGCAGTCCACACATCGGATTTCCATTGGTCGATCGCGCGCTCGGTCGGCTGGAACCGGACGGTCAGCTGGACCGATTGGGTGGCGACCTCGTCCCAGAAGAACACCACAACGGGCGATCCAGTCGCGCCTGCGAGGAAGTTGCCGCCATCGGTGTTGCGTCGCAACACAGTTCCCGCGGGAAAAACGTACTCCTTGTTGGGCGGGAAGCTGGGAATGTAGAGCGAGGTTCCGATGACCGAGAATCGGCCGATCGTATCGTTGTAGCGTTCCATCCGCCCGTCGATGGTGACGTCGAGGATCTCGTTGTCGGCCGGAATGCCATCGAGTGTCCGCTGGGTAACGAAGCGATCCTTCGGCGTTCCCCCGTCGTAGGCCCGGTAGGCGATGGGCGGATGCGCTTTCGGCGGCAGCGGCACGTTCTGCGCGTCGTATCGGTCGGCGAGCACGCGATAGTGCGGCTGTGTCTCACCGGCGCGCACTTCTTCGGTGATATCGCTGAACGGGACGGTGAATTCGAACGGGCCGAGTCGGCTCTTCAACTGCTCGAGTTCCTTGTGTGCCGCGCGCATCGCCGCGCCGGGCTCGGGGATCACGATGTCGTAGGTCAGCCGTAGACCATATCGGTAGAGCCGCACCCGCCATTTACGCATCATGCTGAAGTAATCGACCCGGATGGGCTCGGTCTCGCTCGGGTTGCGCAGCTTCCGTGTGGTCGACATCTCCGAGCCCGTCACGGTGGTCGTCGAGATAGTGACCTTGTGCTCCTGCTTGGACCGGGTAGATGCCTTCTCTGTCAGGGTCTTCGCGTGTTTCCTGCTATCGGCGGCCGACTGTGATTCCGAGCCCTGTGCACTGAAACCGGAGCTCGCCGATCCGGAGATGACGGGTATTCCGCCGGAGACCGTTCCCGTGACATTGAATTGATTCGAATGCTGGGTCTGCGAGTTCGTCGACTGTGCCAGCTCAGTGTTGTCGGTGACCCCCGTTTCACTGAACTCTTCGAGCGAATCGGTGACGATGGAGGTGAACTCCTTCGTCCGCACCGACCATTCCTTGTGCACGACTGCGGTTTCCTCCATCGGCGCCAGCGGAACCGTTGCGATCAACTCGCCACGTTCCAGCCCGGCCGGAGCCATCTCCAGTCGCTCCAGATTCAACATGCCCAACGGGCTTTCTGCGGTGACAAGGGCAAGCCCTTGTGTGGCCGTACTCGCCGCGAGCACGGCCTGGCGTAGGCTCTCAACTTCCGATGGACTTGCCGTTTCCAGCCGCCTGCGGCGCACCTCGGTCAACGCGTGCCCGAACGCGAGCAACCGATCCAACGGCAGCGCTGCAAAGTCGCCCGGCCACGGTCGTGCTGCGCCCTGAACGCCCGCACATGACCGCAGCAGTGCCGGCATCGCCGCGCTGCTCTCATCGCGCGAAGTCTGCTCCGCCAGCAGTGCCACGGCTGCGTCGACCTCGTCCGGCCGCAACTCGAGCTGACCGACGAAACCCGACTTCACCAGCGCGTGACCGGTTTGGGGCACCGGAACGGTTAATGGCACGAGGGTGGCCTTCTCGATTTGGCGGGTCGCGCTCGTCAGCACCAACGGCTTTACCGGAAAACCATCGTCCAGATTTTCCGCTGTCTCGCTATCAGCTGCCTGATCCATGGTTGGAGAATGCCGACAGCGCCGCTGACCCACAATGGTTCGGTCGATTGAACGGACCGAGGAGACGACGAGTATGACTTCGGCCCGAACGCGCCCGAAGACGCTGTGCCAAACCTCTGGCAGCGGCGATAACACTGAGCCACGACGCAACGTCCCGACTGTGAACGCTGTGGCGGCCCAACTGCTTCGGTACGTGGCCGTGTCGTCTGCGGGTACCCGGTGGAGGCCAGGATCGTGTCGAACAGTATGCCGCCCGCGGCGAGGTTGATGATCGCCGTGGTGGCAATGGTGCCTACGACGACGCAGACGCTCAACCTCCATGCCATGACAGGGTCGGACCTGCACCGAAGGATGGGGCGAACGCGGTGCGTTCGCCTACGCGCCGAACGGCGGCGATGCCGGCACCGAGGGCGTCCGGACGTCCTCGGACAGCGCGAGCGGAAGGGCGCGGTCGCGGGTGCAGCGGATGTAGCTGTGTGGGTTCGCTTGGTCGATCGTCGAGATACACGAGTTCTCGGCGATGTCAGGCTGAACACCCACCGGAATTCAGGCGTGGCCGGCTTCGCGTTCGGCGGCGGTGATCCGCTCGTCGGTCACGACCCACAGGCCGGTCAGGGTCGACAGGATGAGCAGGGCCATGACGGCGAAAACCGCCCGCAACCCGAACAGTTGGGCCAGCACACCCCCGGCGGCGGCACCGAGCGGCCTACTACCCCAGGCGACGAGCCGGTAGCTGCTGGAGACCCGCCCCAGTAACCGGTGGGGAATGATCCGCTGCCGCAGCGACACTACGATCACGTTCCACAGCATGAGACCAACACCCGCAAGGAAGAACCCGGCGCCCACGGCCCAGGGGTTCGCGGTTACGGCTGGGATGCCAACCGATAGCGCGCCACTGAGGAGAGCCACGGCTAGCGCGCGAGATCGACCCAGCACACGCTCGATCCGAGCGGCGACGAATGAGCCGCCCAGTGCCCCGCCGGCGAAAGCGGCAAGGACGATTCCGTACGCCTGCTCAGCCAACCCCATGGCCGACCCGGGCCCTACCGCGTACAGCACCAGGATGGCCATCATCGCCTCGGTCGCGATGTTGAAACCCCCGGTCATCACGGCGAGGGTCCGCAGGATCTGGTGTCGCCGCAGGTACCGCAAGCCCTCGTTGATATCAGCCCGCACGGTGCTGCGATGCGTCCGTTGGACCCGGAACCGGCCGGGAACGAGGAACAACGCAACGATCGCCAGACCCCACAGAGCCGCCGGGATGCCGAACGCCAATGCCGCGCCACCCGCGATCAACAACCCGGCCAGGGGCGGGCCGACGAATTCGTTGGCCGTCAGCTCGACCGCGAACAGGCGACTGTTGGCGCGTGAAAGCTGGTCCCGCCGCACCACCTGCGGCAAGATCGCTTGCGCGGCAGTGTCGTAGATAGTTTCGGTGAGTCCTAAGGCGAACACGACCGCATACAGCAACCAAATCGACCCGATATCGAGCACGATGGCCAGCGCCAGCACGCCGACAAGCCCTGCCCGCGTACCGTTGGCTCCGAGCATGACTCGACGCCGATCCACCCGGTCCACCAACGCCCCTGCCGGCAGCGCGCACAGCCACGGCAAGCTCACCGCGACACCGATACTCGCCACCAGCATGGGCGACCGGGTGTATTGGATGGCCACCAGCGGCGCACCGACCTTGACGATCCCGTCCCCCAGATTCGACGAGCCCGACGAGCCCCACAGCCACCAGAACGCGCTTCCCAGTGACGCACTCATGACCTGAGCTGTTTGGTCAGTTCAGCCACGACGCATTGGTGGGCGGATAGACCACTTCGATATCGCTGGGCGCGCCAAGGTAGCCGCCGTCCCCTCCAAGATCCGCTGACCCGATTACCTACCCAGCGTCGCATGATGAAGCACTTAGTTTGCCCTCCTCATGTGCAGCTTGTAGCCGGCCGGGCTCAATTGGCTGCTCGCATCCGGAACGACTGTTCCCTCCAACTCGATGTGCAGGTTCCTCAGCAGCACGGCAAGGATGGTCGACATCTCGACCCGAGCGAAATTCGCGCCCAAGCACCGCCGAGGCCCACCGCTGAATGGCGCATAAGCGCCGGGTGGAGGAGACAACCCCTCCCAGCGTCGACTGTCGAAGCGCTCGGGATCTTCAAAGCAGGTGGCCAGTCGGTGGATCACCCAGAATGGCAAGACGGCGCGCGAGTGCGCCGGAAGCGTCCAAGCCCCGCACGTGCTCTCCTCTTCGATCGCGCGATCGGAGATCCAGATCGGCGGCCAGAGACGCAGCGTCTCGTCGATGACCCGCTCGAGAGTGCGCGATCGCCCGCCAGGAGCCCACTCAGCGTTAGCCGCCTCAATAGCCAACCGTCGCTCGACTGGGTTCTGAGCCAGTTCTACCATCGCCCAGGAAATCCCGGCTGCTGGAACCCAATGCGCTGCAAGCAGGATTGAGGTGAGGGCGTTGATCATCATCTCCTCTTTAGCGCCGTTGCATTTGAGAACGTCCACCACCCCGCCCTCGCCGGGGCTTTCAATCGCTTTCCGCAAGACACGCCGCAGATCACGTAGCCGCCTACCAGCCGCCCACTCGCGTGGCTGCAGCGCCTTCAGATACGCCGGAAACTCGAACGTGCTCAGAAAGATCGGGAAGAGCGCATCAAGCGCGGCCTGCGACGCATCGAGAACTGCAGACGCGTCGCGACTCCCGAAGCAAAATCGCGCGATCGATCGCGAGGTCAAGCCTTCGATCGACTCGGGGAGGTCTGCGACACAGCCGCGCATCGCCAACTCATCCACGAGCGTTTCCGCCTCAATAGCGAGCCAGGTCGCGTGTTCGGCGAGTATCTCGGTGGTCATGCCCCGAATCACCGCGCGACGCGTCGACATCCAGTCGGCGAGTTGTGGGGATCCTGGAACTTCCTTCGCCTTACGGAGACGGAGGTCGCGGTCCTTTGCCGTCTTACGGTTGGTAACCCGTAGAACGTCATGTACTTCCTCTGCGCCGGTGACGAGGAATGTTTTCGGCCACAGTTCGACTACGGGACCGTGGTCACGCGCAGCGGCATAGAGAAAAGCTAGCCGATCTTTGCTGTAGGAAAGGATGGCGGATGTTCGATCAAGCGGGATAGCCGGAATTTTCCTGACCTCCATACGTGCCGTCGACAACCCAGATCCTGATATCATGGCCCCTCACCCTGCTTTGTATTATTCTCCTAGTGGAGGAAATGCCGCCGCAGGGAATTGAGACCGCCCTCCCCGCGGCGGTATTTACACCTTGTTATTTCCACGTGTGCGTTGCCTGGCGTTCCTTGATGCCTACCAGCCGGGCAATCGAGAACATCACCCGCTGAGCAATCGATGCACGTACCATTCTTTTCACCTCCTCTCACGTCTCCCGACAGGCCTTGGGTGTGAGCCCGTCAACGAAACCTTCGCTTGAGTCGGCAACACGATCAGAGTCCTCGAGGGCCGCGAGCACAGTCCCGCCCTCAGTGATGTACCGCCCGGGCGCCTTTCTTGTCGCCGAGGTACGTTCTTTTCGTGTGCTGCTGTCCACCCGACCAAATCGCGAACCAGCTTCGAGGCGGCCGCTATCCCTGTCGTATCCGACTGTTGGGTGTCGGGTCTTGAACGAATGGGAACCCTGCGTCTCGCGATGCCGCGGTGTAAGTGCGAATTTTGGCGCGCCGCAGCCCACAACGCGGTGTTCTGTAATCCCAGGAAGCATTGAACCCCCTCCCAACTCGCATCCCGGTCGGGTGTGCAGGATCTCATTGTTTCCGATCGCTGAGGGTCGGGTCTTGAACGAATGGGAACTGCGCGACGACGAGAGCTGGCATGGCGCAGGTGAGGTTCCCGTTGTGCCCGGTATCGCCTCAACCTCAGCGGTGAGGCCAGTCGACTGTCAGCTCGACGGGTGTGGTGCCGGCGAGGGCGCGGAACTCGCGGATGAGGTGGGCTTGGTCGCTGTAGCCGGTCATCTGCGCGACGCGGGCCGGAGGCGGGCGATCCCCAGGCTGGTGCAGTAGTTGCAGGGCTTGCTGGAAGCGGAGCACACGTGCCGCGGTCTTGGGCGTCAGCCCGATCTGCTCGCGAAACCGGGTCAACAGATGCCGCCGCGTCCAGCCCACCTCGGCGGCCAGCCGAGCGATCGAAACACGTCCGTTGGATCGGCACAATCGCTGCCACGCCCAGACCACCTGTGGTGCGGGCTGCGGGCCGTTCGCAGCCCGGACGGCGAGCACATCGTCGAGCAACGCCAAGCGCGCCTGCCATTCCGACGTCTCCGCCAGCCTGTCCACTATCTGTGCAGCCGGACGTCCCAATACGTCGACCAGGTCGAACACGGTGTCTGCGACTTCCGACAGGGGTACGCCCAGCAGCGTGTACGCCCCATGCGGGGACAGTCCCACCAAGATGCCCTGGCCATCAAAGCGGGCCAGTCCGGCGGGGCCCGTGCGCATACCGTAAACCGCCCCCGCAGGCACAGCGGTCGAGCCGTTCAGCCGGGGCAGCGCACCAATACTGATATCCAGGTTCACCTGGGTTGACGGCACCAAACGCAGCCGTGCCGATCCTCCCCGCTCAGGCCGATACCCTCGGTAACCACGCACACGGCCCGCCAGCAGCTGCCGGGGGGTGCCGTGCACAGTTTCCGAGATTCCTTCCCCTCTGTGGACCTGCTCGACCACAAATCCACGCTGCGCTGCTCTCGAGCGCCTTCCGACCATAGCGACCTCCCCAGATACACGGCCATCGTCGCAAAGCGGCACCGCTTCGTCGTCGTACCAGGACCGGACCTTCGCGTTACGTCCTGCTACGTACGTCCAGCATCGCGTACACGACCGATGCATCAAACAGCACGCACAGACTCCCGCACACCGCCATCGCCGAAACGTCCGAAGGCGTGAACTGCGCGTGGCCAGGCACATGACGGCGGTGGCTCCGGATCGGCGGCAGCGCAACGCTTTCGACGGACCTATCGGCACCGACGTCGTAACGGTCCGCGCACCGCCCTCGGAAGTCCCAGAGCTGGCGTGGCTGGTCGGTCGTGAATGCGTAGTACCGCAGTTGCTCTGGAGAGTTCCCGGTGGCGTGTAATGCATTCTCGGCGATCTGTTGCCCGCTGGTGCGCCCGGGCGGGTAGTCGCGCAGGACCAACGGGCCGTTCTCGATGGTTTCGACGCGGGCTCGCGTCGGTGAGAACCATCCCTGCACGCGCCGCGGTGTCCGGCAATCGGTGGTTCGTGGATCCCGGGGAATTCTGGAGACCGGCACGCGCAGCAGGGCTAGAGCGACCAGTGCGATCCTCGCTGGCTGGATTGGCTGGGGCAGATGGATGAGCGGCTCGATCGCTTCCTTGCCGAGGTCGCCCCGGAGGTGGCGGGCGCTGATCTGTGGTCTGCCGAGGGATTGGATCGTGCCGAACACGCACTGCTGCAACGCTTCCCCAAGCCCGGCACCGAAGACAGCCCCGCCAATCAACAGACCGTCGATGGGTTCGCCCGTTTCGTCGGTGAAGTCTTTCGTCGTCATTTCGGCGGCCAGTGGTACAACGTTCCCGCGTACGACGACAGCCAACGCACGCGAGGGTTCGGGCCGGTGCTGTGCGAGGGCTATTGCTCGGGGTTCCTCGGTACCGTGCCGCTGGTGTCGATCGCTGTCCAGCGCCGCACCGGCACAGAGTGGCGCCGCGTTCTGGACTACTGCCACACCCGCTACACCGAGTGGGTCCAGTCCGGTCGGCCCACCCCGCCCTGATCAGGGCGCTTCTCGACTTTCGTCTTCGTTATCGGCCCGTGCCGAACTTGCCGCTACCGCGCCGTGGCGAGGTCGGCTACGAAATACTTCTGTAATGCCATCGCGCTGGTCTGTTGGAGCCGCGGCGTGCGCGGTCGGCCTGGTGATCAGGTCGTGTAGCTGGTGGGGCGCCACTCTGCCAGCGTCGTCGTGTTGGCGATGGCTGTCCAGAGCTCGCCGAGACCGTGCTGCAGTCGTTCGGTAAGGTCCTGCGGCCCCAGCACGGCAGCGTGCATCGCTGATGCATCATTTGCCGATCGCGGGGTAACTGGCACGCATGACGCAGATCTCCGATGCCCGCCTGGACGACGACAGTCCCACCGCCGACGACTACGACCCCGCCACCGTCGCGGCAGTCGGGAAACTGACCGAAGCGCTCGAGATCGTCGAAGCCGCGCGCGGGCATCTCTACAGCTTCCACCGCCTCACCGGCACCGCCGATTTCGCCGTCGAGACCGCGGCGACGATGTTGCGCGAAGCGGGCCACCCGGATTTCGCCGACCGCCTCCAGCGTGATCTGGTCGGCCGCAACGTGATTCCCGGCCGCTGGACCTTCCAGGTGGTCGAGGAATACGACGACACCTACTACGCCCGCTTCCGTGATTGGGAAGAACAAGCACGCCGTTTCACCGGCGGGCAGCGCCACCTGCACGAGGCCGAACTCAAACGAGCGCGCCGCACCGACGGGCAGACGGCCCACGAAGCGACCCCCGACGAATCGGCCAGTGATTAGCCCTCGATCATCTGGCGTCGACCGGACACTCCGGGGTGCCTCCGCGCTGTTTCCGCCCCCGCGGGCCGCACCCGCGGCGGGCCGTTGGGTTTCATGATGGTGCTCCAACTTCTTCTTCTGTCACCCCAGGTCGGCGTTCCTGCTTCGGCGAGCACGTGCTCGGCGCGTGGCGTCAGGACCGCACCTCGTTACGTGAGGCGCTTTCCTCGCGGTGATCATGATTGACTCGCCGACGAGCGGGCATCGCGTACAGGTGATGTTGATACGCACGCCCGGTGTCTACCGGCCACAGACCGATACCTGGCTCCTCGCCACCGCGCTGGCCGATGCCGCGCTGCCACCGGGGGGCCGGGTGGTGGACGTCTGTAGCGGCACCGGCGCGCTGGCGGTCCGCGCGGGTCTGGCCGGCGCGGCCGCGGTCACCGCGATCGATATCTCCCGCGCGGCGAGCATGTCCACCTGGCTCAATTGCCGGCTGCACGGCATCGACGTCGAGATCCTGCGCGGCGATTTCGAAACCGCCTTGGCGAACCGGGAATTCGATCTGCTGCTGGCCAATCCCCCGTAGGAATTGGTGGTGATCCGTGCCGACAAGACCCGAAAGTGACCGGCGGCGAATAACTTTCACCGACGACGATCTCAAATGCGACCGCTTACATGTCGCACTGTACCTCTACAACGGGCGTCGGAGCGGTGAGGACCTTTTGCGTAGCGTTTTACGATCGGAGATCCGGCTCTGGGGGGGGTAAGCGCCACGTCAAATAGCGCCCGGCCGCTGATTCCGCTTTCCGCTGAGCAGACACATACTGATCCCCCGTCGCGTTGGAGAACGAGACCGGCACCGGTGTCGCATCGACCCAGGCGAACGGTCTGCGTACCTGCAATCGGGGTAAGTGCGAGCAGGTCCACTGGTGCCCGGCCGGTCTGATCCGCGTCAGTTCGCGCCCTCGACCCGGGCGACCCACTCGGTCAGCAGGGCACGCAGAACCTCGGGCTGCTCGTGCGGCAACGCGTGTCCCGCGTCATCGATCACGGCCAAGGAGGCGCGCGGGTAGTGCTCGAGCGCGTCGATGGCGGCGCGGTAGCCGACCGTCGAATCCAGCCGCCCCGCAACGATCATCGTCGGTCCTGGGTACGGTGACGTCCCGTCGGCCGTGATCGCCCACCGTTGGCCGATGCGCTCGGCCGCCGCCGCGTCGACCAGTTCCACCGCCGGTGCGACGTATCGTTCGTACCGCTGCAGCATCTCCGGCGTCTGGATCACGAAGTAGCTGCGGAAGTCGTCGTTACCGATATCGCCCGAACCGGCGATGACGCGATGCTCCGGCACGTCGCGGATCCCGAGCAGGAGCGGGCACACGAGCGCGAGCGCCGCGAAACGTCGCGGTTCACGCCCGGCCATCGCCTGCGCGATATACGCGCCCGCCGAATGACCCGCCAGCAGCACGGCGTCCCCGTCGGCGACCGCGTCGGCGAAGCCGAGCAGCGTGCCAACCACATCGTCTGCGCTGCACAATTTTTCGGGAGCGGCCGTGTGCCCCATTCCGGGCAGATCGGGATAGATACGCCGCAGGTTCGCCATACCGGCGAACGCCTGCTCGAAGCAGGCCTCGGCTTCCCGGTGATCGACACCGCCGCCGTGCAACACCAGCACGGGCCGACCACTACCGTGCGCCACGTAGTGGACCACCACCTCACCGACGCGGATCTTCACGTCCGCAAACTACCGCGCCTGTAACCGGGTGGCAATCCTCGCGATCGGCCTAAACGCAACCGATTCCCACGAACTGCAGCCCTCGGCATAGCACGTGTGGGCGAGGCTGCGTGCCGACCGGAACGCCGCGGTCGGGGATGGAATGCAGAGGAAGTTCGGGCCGGCGGTGTCGGGCTCCGCCCGATGTCGTGAATGCGGTTGGCGTTCAACAGCATCAGCGCTTCAGTCGGGCACGGTGATCGTGGCCACGCACACCAGTACCAGCGCTACCGTGATCAGCCACATACCCGACAGGGGAGTGCCGGAGTGGAACAACGTCTGCACCAGAACGCCTATCCCGCAGCCGGACCCGACGAAGACGAGGTGGGCGGTCACCGACGCGTAGGCGCGGATGGTCCGGTCACGCGAGGAGGCTGCGCGCAGGGCGGCCCCCGTCGCGATCACGGCCAGCAAACTGCAGTCGACGAACAACACGACCCACATCGGGGCTGTGCCCCAGGGACGGAAGGGATAGACCTCGTTGGTTCGGATCAAAGCCCAACGGTCGTCGGTCAACTCGGCCAGCGGCTGGGTCTGGGCGGCCGCCCACAGCACGAAAGCCAACCCGACACAGCACCTTTGAAGCAGCCAGAGGTGATACCCCGAATCCGACGATGTCTCGCCATCGCTGCTACCACCAGGATCTGACTCCACGGACACCCTCGCTCGACGTACGTGCACAACTATTGTCGCTGTGCGGCGCGGTCACCGGAGCACTTTCAGGGCGGGGCGGTTCGAAACCGGCTTCGTCGGTGCGGCTGCCGCAGCAATGTCACGGCATCCGTCGCGAACCACATTGGCCAAACGCGGCCTCGGCGCAGGCTAGCGCGCTCGAATCGTGAGTATCTGGGTGCGAAGCGAAAGTCGCCTCGAAGAACCGGATTTCGCCGATTCGGTCCCCACGACCCGAACCCGCCACCCGGGTCAGTGAGCAGCGCTGCGGGGCAGCCGGCCCAGATCGGGGCGCGCCTGCTCGGACTGGCCGCTCCACCCCTGTCGGCGTCGTCGTGTTGCCGATGGTTGTCCAGGGCGCTCCGATAACGCCTTATGCGGTCGTCTCCTTGGTCGAACATGGTGTATCTGTTTCAGTGCAGGCTTAGACGGGTTCGCAGAGAGGTTCACACGCATGGCGCTTACGCACTGGGGGTTCATCTACACGGCGGCCGGTAGCGCCGCGGGCGGGCAGGACAGTGTGATGGACACCGGCGAGTGCCGCACCGTGCTGGTGGGCGTCGCGACTCCCGAAGAAGGGATCGAGGTGGCGCGCCGGCTGGTGCGCGACGGTGTTCAGCTGATCGAACTGTGCGGTGGATTCGGACCGGTGTGGGCCGGGCGCATCATCGAGGCCATCGATGGCGCTGTGCCGGTGGGCACGGTCGGATATGGGCCGGAAGCGGTGGACCAGGTTCACGCAATTTTCGCCTGACTGGGTCGAGCGAAACATCGACAAGGCCCCCGCACACGCAGGGTGACAGTCAGCGGCCGGTGCGCAAACGTGCCTCAGGCGGTCAGATGTTCTCTGGCGCACTGTCGGAACGCCGCCGTCAAACTGGAAGCTTCGGTGCGAGTGGCCAGGACGACCCGGCTCGGTGCGACACCGTGTAGCGGAATCAGGGCCAGGTCCGTCCGGGTGGTGTTGACGTGGCTGCGGGTGGCGACGGCGAGGGTGTCGCCGGCTGCCACGAATTCCCATGTGTCGTCGAGGGTGTTCATCGCGGGGCCAGTGGGGGCGGGTCGGCCGTCGGGTCGTGGTTCCAGGCGCCAGAAGGCGTGGGAGGCGGGGTCGAGGCCGGGTACCCATTGCAGGGGCTCGTCGGCGATGTCCGCGAGTACCGCGAACGGTTGCCCTGCCAGACGGTGGTCGCGGGGGACGACGAGGACGCGCGGTTCGTCGTAGAGGTGTGTGACGTGCAGCCGATCGGTGGGGAACGGCATGCGGGCGATAACGGCGTCGACTTGGCGGTCGTGTAGGGCTTCGGCGGGGCGGCGCCAGCCGAGATACGTGGTCTGTACGGTGGCTTCCCGGTGTCGGCGACGCAGTTCCCTGGTCGCCGCGGTGATCACCAGACCCGCGGTGTAGCCGATCGAAATGCTGCCGGAGCTGGTGGTCGCACGCGCGGCGGCCGTAGCTTCGGCAGCGGCGCTCAGCAACCTTCTGGCCTTGGGGACGAACGCCTGCCCGGCCTCGCTCAGCCGAGTGCCCTGTGGTGTCCGGTGGAACAGCTGTACCCCCAATTGCCGTTCGAGGCCGCGGATCTGGCGGCTGAGCGACGGTTGTCCCACATGCAGGGCGGCCGCAGCCCGGCCGAAATTCGCATGGTCGGCAACGGCCAGAAAGTAGCGGACCACCCGAAGGTCCAGATCCAGCGGCGGCACGGTCATCTCCCCACCGTAGCCCCGCCGACGGGCCGCGTGCCGCTGACGTCGAGCGATGCCTCGGGGGCATGTCCGGTTCCGGACCAGGCATTGGACGCTCACTCGCTTCGGTCACACGCTGAAGACAGCCGCGGAGCCAGACGAGGTCATCGAGTGAGGAGTGCATCGAGTGTTCACGATCCGCAACGACCTGCGCGACAGCACGCCCGGTAGGCGCGAACAGCCGATTGATACGCCGCAATCGACCCGGATTTCGGCGGCCGGGCACGAGCTGCTGAACTTTTGCGCCAACGACTATCTCGGGCTGGCCAACCATCCGCGGGTGATCGCGGCCGCGAAGGCGGCATTGGATACCCACGGATTCGGCATGGCCAGCGTGCGTTTCGTCTGCGGGACCCAGCCCGCGCACCTCGAGCTCGAACGCTCGATCTCCGGCTTGCTCGGCACCGAGGCGACTTTGCTGCAGAGTTCGTGTTTCGACGCCAACGGCGGGGTCTTCGAGGCGCTGCTCGTCGAGCGGGACGCGGTGCTCAGCGACGAGCTGAACCATGCCTCCATCATCGACGGCATCCGTCTCTGCAAGGCGACCCGATTTCGTTATCGCACAAGGGATATGGACGATCTGCGGACCCAGCTGGAACAAGCCGCCGGGTGCCGCCGCCGCCTCATCGTGACCGATGGGGTGTTTTCCATGGACGGCTCCCGTGCGCCGCTGTCTGCGATCTGCGATCTCGCCGAGCGGTATGACGCGATGGTCATGGTGGACGACTCCCACGGTGTGGGAGTGCTGGGAGCGACCGGCGCCGGTACCACCGAAGCGGCTGGTGTGGGGGACCGCGTCGACATCATCACCGGCACGCTCGGGAAGGCGCTGGGCGGTGCGTCCGGTGGTTTCGTCAGTGGCCGAGCGGAGATCGTCGATGTGCTGCGCGGTCGCTCTCGCCCGTATGTCTTCTCGAACGCGGTGCCGCCGGTCGTTGTCGCGGGGTCACTCGCCGCACTCGAGTTGGTGAAAGCCGGTGGGGCCGAACGGCAACGCCTCCGAGACAACGCGGAGACGTTGCGCCGCTCGATGATCGAGGCCGGCTTCGACCTGCAGCCCGGCGAGCATCCGATCATCCCGGTGTTGTTCGATGACGCTGTCGCCGAACGGATGTCGGAGGCGTTGTTCGTGCACGGCGTCCACGCGGTTGCCTTCACCCACCCGGTCGTGCCCCGGGGTGCGGCACGCATTCGACTGCAGGTCCCGAGCGCGCATTCCGACGATGAGATCGCGCGCTGTGTCGAAGCATTCGTCCAAGCGCGGCGCGACATCGCGGCCGAGGGACACCTCGGGACTGGCCGATGAGCAGGGAACCGTTCGGGACTCCGACCACACCGGTGCGGTGGCCGGGCGACAAAAAGGTGGCAGTCATGATCACCGTGGCCGTGGAGCTGTGGTCACCAGGCCACTGGCCGGTCTACGCGCCGATGGCCGTCGCGTGGCCGCTGCCGGGAGTGCCTGACACGCATAGCATCTCGTGGTCGGAATACGGCGCCACCACCGGGGTGTGGCGGTTGCTCGAGCTGCTGCGGTCTCATCACATGCTGGCCACGTTCGGCGTCAATGGCCTTGTCGCCGATCGGTTTCCGCGAGTGGTGCGGGCCGTGCACGAGGCCGGACACGAGATCGCCGCGCACTCCTATGCGCAGGATGTCATCCCCGCATTACTCGACGTGCGCGCCGAACGGGAGAACATCGGCCGGTGTACCGCGATCCTCGAAGATCTGATCGGGGTTCGCCCGGTCGGCTGGATGAGTCCCCGGGCCTCGGGCACGGCACATACCTCCGAATTGCTGGCCGAGGCCGGTTACCTGTGGTCCGGTGATCACAACGACTACGAGCTTCCCCGGGTGGTGGCGACCCGGCAGGGTCCGCTCGTCGCGATCATGCACAGCGAGCTGTCCGACATTCGTGGCGCCGCCGGGCCCGGGGACTATCTCGACAGTCACCTCGGCCTGCTGGCCGATCTGCTCGACGCCCCCGGCCCGCAGATCTACAACCTGACCGTGCACGCGCACGTCGGTGCGCGGCCACTGCTGTCCGGCATGGTCGACCGGATCCTCGCGCAGATCGAGGCGGTGCGCGAATCGGTGTGGCTCGCCACGCATCGGCAGATCGCCGAACATGTTCTAACCCAATATAATTCAGGAAGCGGTGCTGATCATGGTTGAGACACTTGTCGTCGGTGGCACGGGCGCGATGGGTGGCGCGGTGGTCCGGCGATTGCTTCGGTCGCCCGGTGACACGGTCACCGTACTCACCCGCGATCCTCGCTCGGACAAGGCCGCGGGATTGGTGGCCGGTGGCGGCGGCCGGGTCCGCGTTCGCCAGGGCGATCTGGATGATCCGGACAGCATCCGCGCGGCCGTCGCCGATGTCGAGTGGGTGTTCTGCAACACCGACTTCTGGTCCGGTGCAAGCGTTCTCGGTGAGTACCGCAGGGGGTTAGCGGTGCTGGAGGCCGCGCGAGCGGCGCGGGTCGAACGTTTCCTCTGGTCCTCGCTCGACAGCGCGGTGACCCGCACCGGCGGGTCCATCCCGGTACCGCACTTCGACGCGAAGGCCGCGGTCGCCGCCCACATCGACATGCTGCGATCCGACGAGATGATGCGCGAGGTCGATGACGGCTGGTACAGCGAGCACGTGTCGATCCTGACCACGGCGCCCTACTTCGAGAACCTGCGCGAGCGGCTCGCGCCACAGCAGGACCTGCTTGCGGACGGGCGATCCGGGCTGGTGTTCGCCCTTCCGTTGGGCAATGGGCGGTATCCGCTGATCGGTCTGGACGATATCGCGTGGTTCGCTGATTTCATGTTCCGCCACTGGCAGAGTTGGGGCGCACGCGACCTCGCCGTCATAGCCGACAGCCTTACCGGCGACGAAATAGCCGCGGCGGTCGAGCGGGTGACCGGAACGCCGTGCCGGTATCGCGCGATTCCCCCGGACGCGTTGCGCGCGTCGATGCCCGGCGTCGGCCACGACTACGCGGCCATGTTCCGCTTCTTCCAAGCACGCGACGTCATCGGCCTCGATCGAAACCTCGCGCACCTACGTCAACTCCATCCCGAGCTGATGACCTTCGAAGACTGGCTGCGCGCAAGCGCCTAGCCGAGCGCGAATTCCCTTACCGAGCTGATCTCGTCCCCGTCGTCGGCTCGAGTTCACATCCTGGAGCGCGCTGGTATCCGCCGAACAGCATTTCAATCGCGTCTGTCCCGGGACCGAGAGGCCTGCGAACACTCCGTATTGGAGCAACTCTTCCACGACGCGATGATCCAGCTGCGGCAACGTTTCGACGCCGGCGATCCTGAGATTTTGGCGCGATCCGATCCCCACAGCGATGCCTTCGGCCCGGGCTGCCCGTTCGTCCCGACCGATCCGCAATCGGTAAGCCCTTGCACCGCCACCTTTTCCATACCATGGCACGTATGTCATCCCTGGCACGGGCGGCGGGCGGCCTGTGCGGCCATTCATTCAGACCGGGCGGTCTCTTACCGCCTGTCGTGGCTACGTCCGGGCGTGGCGGCCAATCACGCACTCCGTGCCGACGAGTCGGTGGATTCTGCTGCGACGCTGCCCGATCCTGGGGTGCGAACACCTCTCGTCATGCACGATGTGCTTGTGGCTCGGTTGAGTACATCGATGAGAGTGTTCATCGTCGTTTTGGTCGTGGTGATCGTGGAATTTGACGGATCTGAACTCGGTCATCATGCTGGCCATGGTCGGTAGATGGTTTGCGTTGCGCGACAAGCGTTGTTGCCTGATCGCCAGCATGGAGGACGCAAGCGCCGCGCCGAGAGAAACGACGAGCGCTATGCAGCTGATGGTCACCGTCAACATGCCGATCCGTACTGTAGACATCGGGAAGTTCCAGGCTTTCTAGCCTAAACGTCCTTGCCCGTCGCAAGAGTCGATTCGGACCTGCCGAGCACGCTCAATAGCGCGGCGAATTTGAGTTCTACGTCAAAGGACGGGCACGTCCTGCGGATCGACGAGGCGCACACCGTGTGGTGAACCTCCGCAGAGCTAAGAGAAGTATCCCGCAGGGGAGAAGCGCGCCATCGTTATTCGTCTTGGTTCTCGATCAGTGGAACGCAGGGGGACAGAAGGGTGTCGTTCTGCGTTGATGTTTGCCCGCGGCGCATGACAAATATTTGAAACTCGTTGTAGAGTTTCGGGTCTTCATCATTTCTTATCCACAGGGTACCGAAAGAGCCTGGCGCTAGGCTGCCGATTTCTTTGAAGCCGTCCAGTACGCTCCAGTGTGGGTGGTTTGTGTATCCAGCGAAATGAAGTTGAATTTTTCCATTGACGCGCCGGAGGTCGACGAGACCGCTACCGGTATCGAGGGCGTCGAGCCGGGCCTCCACGGCCTGGTATGTCGATTCGATCTGGGCATGGTCGTCGTACTCGACGTCGTATTGAACGGTGAGCCATCCGTGGTACTCGAACACTCGTCCTCCTGGTCGCGGGTCAGAACGGTGTGGTGTCGATGACAACGTCGACGCCGTACCGTGCTGAGTATTCGTACAGCTTGTCGATCACGCCTGGCCCCGGTTCACCGTCGAAATGGTAGTACACCTTACGGCCGGTCGCTCGAGCTGCTTCAAAGGACTCCTTGCCCTGATTTCTGAATGCTGAACCGAGTTGCTGTCCGCCTGGTTTTACTTGTCCGATGAATTCGTCGCTGACGACGTCGAATTCTCGTCCGCTGGGGTCGTTGCCGAACTTCATTCGCGACTGGCCACCGATGCGTTCGGCCAGTTTGTCCGCGTCGTCCCGCGGTCCCGCTCCTCATTCGCCCTTGACGGGCTCGAATACCACACGTCGCCGCGACGCCGACCGGCCCGAGCCCGGTCGGCAGTGGGACCGGATCCACCGATCGGGCAAAACTCACGTGCCAGAGACGACCAGCAGAATTGGCGTCGGGGTGAACATTCGCGCGGGATCCGGCGCCCTGCTGCTGACCATGCACGAACGCATCCCACACCACAGCGACCCGGGATAAGCCCGACGGGCCCCGGTCAGCTCACCCCGCTTCGGTGACTACCGCGGGAGAGCCCGTTTGCCGGGCCCGTCTGTAGAAGGCCACGCCGATTCCGATCGCAGCACTGACGCCGCCGAGCGCACCAGCCCAACCAGGTCCGGCGAGTCGGACGGCAAGAGCCACCGCAGCGACTACACCGGCCAGCGGGACAAGGATCAGTACGAGTAGCTGGCAGACAGCAGTCCAACTGCCACGGCAACTGAAGACGAGGCGGATGCTGCGCTCGGCGAAGTCCAGGACGCCGGCGGGCGGGCTCTCACTGCGGGCGGCGGCCAGACACCTGGATCCACCAGCGGCGCACTTGGTGCACCTCTTCGCCCGGGCTCTTTTCGCCGCGGCCCGCAGCCGAGGAGATCTCCCCGCCGTGCGCCTTTCTCCGCCCGGGATCGGGTCAGCCATGGCTACCCCGGTTCAGGTGCTGGAGATAAACGTTGCAGGTAAACCCTGCGATGGGATGGGGTGGGCGACAGGTGTCACCCAGAGTGGCTACCCTCATCATCGGGCCTGGATCCCTCTCTCGGAGCTGGGGGTGGGTTATCGGGTTGTCCCGGCCCCCTGCCTCGCCGCGAACGAGGCAGGGGGCCCGCATTGCACCCAAGAAACTCAGAACCAGGCCCAGGCCCAGTTCACCGCTTGGGACGCCGGCCGCCGCGAACGGCCGACGTGGCGAGAGTAAGCCCTGGCGCCGACGCGACCGGAGCAGTCGAGCCCCCACGAGCCCCAGGCGAGCCTGGGGCGAACCCTCCGCGCCGTATACCTGTCTCCCGGCAAAACCTCAGGTAGATCGCGAATCGTGTCGTCAGCACCGCAATAGCCTGGCCGAGGATGCCGCCCGGCAGGGGCGGGAGCACCACCGAGCGCCTTGAGTCGACGTACCCCTACGACCTGCGCTTTTAGCAGGTCGATCGCGGTAATTTGTGGACAGCCTGTGGACAGAGCCGTACTCGCGGGTAGCGCGAACACCTTCAGCTTGTCGGCGTTGTTCATGTACAGGGTGTCGAAGTACTCGGTGATCTCCTCCAGATTGAGAAAGTCCGCCAGATGATCTGTGACGCGGCGCGCTGACCGGCGCGGATGAATCTGTTCATGGGTGCGGTGTTCTCCTTGCGTACCTTCTTCTCCGTGTTCGTGCACGTCTGCCCCGAACACGGTACGAGCGTCAGCCCACGTGCTTTGTCCTCCTTTTGTCCTCATCTGGTACGCCGAGGCTCCAAGGAATCAAGTCGACCACGCCCGCGGCGCGCCGAGGTTCAAAAAAGTTAAAAATGGGAGTATTCGAACTTTTCAATAAATATGAAGCAAACTTCAGAGAAGAAGAGTAATGCCGGCAAGAAATTCTACAGTAGATCCATCCCGTCGTATCGTCTGGCTGTTCGACGGGAAGTTCCGGCACTGAGAGTATGTATTTACCTGCCTGTGGCGCCGACGCTGATATCGACGCGTTATCTTCGGTGCATCGCAGCCCTTCTGGAGCTGTATTTCGTGCAATCCTGCCATTTCGACTTCGATATGTATGTGCCGATTGTCCTGGCGGCGTAGACGGTCCCGTATCGCAATCGCGATTGCCGGGGAATCCTGATAGATTGGACCACTCCCAGGATAGGCACGTAGTGTGTACGCCGCAACTACACGGCGTTTGCAACGGGGTAGCCTCACCTGCGTCGTAAACACAGGGGCGTCAACCGTAGGAATGCGCAAGTCCCTTTGCTGATTCGGTCTCGGACCCGGTCGGTGCAGGTTCCGGACGGGCCCGCGGTGGGGCGGTCTCCAAGGCTCGGCTGCGCGGAGACTTCGAGCGATGGATTCCCCACGCCCGCAAGACCGTTCGTACCTCGCAAGCCAAACATCCAAAATAGACTATATCAGGACAAGGAACACGCGGCAGCGGGTCCGCATTTTCACTGGCCATTTGGGCAATTAATATGTCCTCTTAGGCACTGGATCTGCCGCGCGGAGTGGGCAAGAATTCGACTATGACCTCGTCCGAACTATTCCTCCGTGGCATTGAATTCGCACCGGCCCGAACCGCGACCGGTATGGGCCGCTCATGATGCATGTCGATTCGGATGTGCTGGCAGACCTGTACAAGCGTTTACACAAGTCGCCAGAGCTTTCGTTGATGGAGTTCGCGACTTCCGCTCTGCTCGCGGAGAAGTTACGCGAACTCGGTATCCCCGTAACGACAGGGGTCGGTGGTACCGGCGTGGTCGGGGTCCTGAGCAACGGCGATGGGCCGGTCGTGATGCTGCGGGCCGATATCGATGCGTTGCCTGTGGAAGAGATGACCGAACTCCCGTACGCGAGCACTGAGCGTGCCATCGATCACGAGGGTCGTGAGGTACCGGTGATGCATGCCTGTGGCCACGACATGCACGCCACCTGTTTGATCGGTGCAGCGACCGTGCTGGCTGGTACTACCGCCGAATGGTCAGGCACGGTGGTGTTTGTCTTCCAGCCAGCCGAGGAGTTGCTCTGCGGTGCGCAGAACATGGTCGACGATGGACTCTTCGAGCGATGCCCGAAACCTGACATCGTCCTCGGTCAGCATGTCGCGCCTATGCCGGCGGGCATGACCGGATTCAGCAGCGGGCCTACCACCGCGGCGGTGAGCAGGGTACGCATCACCCTGCACGGTCGTGGTTCACACGGCTCACGGCCGGAGGCGTCGATCGATCCTGTCGTGATGGCCGCTAGTGTGGTGACACGACTGCAAACCATCGTTTCGCGTGAGGTGCCGCCCGGCGAAGTAGCCGTCGTCACCGTCGGCCGATTAGACGCCGGTACAGCGGGTAACGTCATTCCCGATACTGCGGAGTTGGACGTCTCGGTGCGAACCTACGATGGCCAGATCCGTACTCGTATCCACGCTTCGATCGAGCGAATTGTTCGCGCGGAAGCCCTGGCATCGGGCTCAGTGCGTGAGCCCGAATTCGACTGGCAAGTCGAAGTACCGGCTGTCTTCAATGATCCGGAATTCACCGCGGCGACCAGAGCTGCGTTCGCAGATCATTTCGGCGACGAAGCGGTCATATCGATGCCGACAGTGACCGGCAGCGAAGATTTCGGGGTCTTCGGAGCCGTAATCGGCGCACCGTCGGTCTTCTGGTTCTGGGGCGGATTCACCCTCGAGAACCGAAAACTCGAGGATCTGCCAGCCAACCACTCATCACAATTCGCTCCCGATATCGAACCCACACTGACCACCGGCGTGCAGGCCATGGTGATCGCCGCGCGTAGGTGGCTCGGCCGCTCCGAGAGGAGGCTGCCGTGACTTCTCCACGAGCCTGGTCCGTCCCTCCGCAGTGTAGTTACGAGGAGTTCCGCCGGTCGATTCATACCATCCTGCACAACGGCTGTTGTAGCAGCGTTCCTCTCTCGGCTGTGCGTTCGACGCCCGCACCACCCCTGCGGCGAGATACGCCGTTCCGGCGACTCGGCTACTCGCGGTGGGCGGAAACTGTCACGCCCCGCGATTCGATCGTGCCGGTGCTGACCGGGCGATTCGTGCTCCCGGACGTCACGATCGCCCATGCCGATGAACCCGATCAAGAACACGTCGATGTCTACGTCCGTGACCGTCTGGTGGACGAGATTCGCCCGTCCGGGCAACTCGCGGCCGGCGATGTGACGGTCATCGACGACGCGCGGGGAACAGTAGTCACCAGTGCATTGATCGATATGCATACCCACATGCCAGCCGACAATATGCTCCATCTCACCGATTTGTTTCTGCTTCAAACACTTCGACACGGGATCACAATTGTTCGTGACGCGGGCGATCCGGACGGAACGGCCATACCCGCCGCCCTTTCCCGGGTCATTTCCGGCGCACTGCCCGGCCCTGACATTCGCTATGCCTACGGATTTGTCGGCGCTGCACCCGCACGGTTCCCCAACGCCTTTTCCTACGACCACCCTGAGCAAGCGACAGAGATCGTCGACCGTCTACTGACCCTTGGCGCCACCTGGGTCAAGTCGTACGACAATATCGACCTCCCCCGCGTAGCCGCACTGCGTGAAGCCGCACAGGAAGCAGGGCTGGGCGTGCTCGGACACGTGCCCAGCGGCCTCGGCCATGACGAAGCGTTATTGCCCGACGCACAACACCTGTTCGGTGTTCCACCGCCGAGGAGTCTGCGCCGCGACCACGTGCTCAATCGTTCGATCGACTGGCACGCAGTGGATTCCAGGCGCGTCGATGTCATCCGCCGAGCCAGTATCGAAAACCAACTGACACTGACACCGACTCTGGATGTCACGATGGGAATCCTCGAACTCGACCGGTATCCCGAGGCACTCCAGGAAGAGACCGCACTCGCGATGCCCCCGTTCTACTCACGCGTGATGTGGCATCCTCACCATGGGCTACCTGCATACCGCGACATCTCCAGGGACGACTTCGAACGTGCCCGTCGTGCGCTTGATCGCAAACGCGATCTTGTCGCACGACTTCACGCCGATGGAGTTCCAATACTGCTCGGCACCGACACACAACAGCCCTTCGTCGCTCCAGGTGTCGCGCTGCACCGAGAACTGCACGCATTCGATCAAGCCGGGATACCACGCCGGGAAGCTTTCGCTGCGGCAACCACCACAGCCGCGTCGGCCCTCGGCCTGACGACGGTCGGCAAAGTCCGCCCAGGAATGCGAGCAGAGCTCCTGATCAGCCGAAACGATCCCCACCATATGCCCTGGTCCGTCAACAAGGACCTGACGGCCGTCGTTGTAAACGGCGCCCTCATACGCACCGCGGACCTCGACGCAGCCATCGCCAGGGAACTGCATCGATTCGAGGGCGTCTTCACCGATTTCACCCAACGGCTCCTGGCCCAGTTGAGTTTACGACGACTCGCGAAAGGTTTCGTCCGCTGACCAGGATCCTTCGCTCTGGCACCGGCATGGTCACGACCCCGCCGGGCGACTTCGACGCGCCGCACCGCGCGCTCGAGCAGTCGGGCTGCTGCCTCGAGTCCAGTTCTGGCGGGTGCGCTTCCACGCGAAACCCGAAGCGCGCAGCTGTGTCGATGGGCCGGGGGAAATTCCGCCGAAAGAATCAGGCAGGTGCGCGCGTCACTACCGAAGGTGATCGAGTCTCCGGCCCCGCTCCGCCGACCAGCGGGTACTTGTCGCGGAGACCGCGCGTCACTTCGAACGATGATCTTTTTCGGGGGCTGGCTTCTTGCGTGCATAGACCTGCCGGTGCGCTACTGCCACGGTCGCGCCGCCGGCGTCGATGATCTCGGTCTCGAACCAGGTCAAAGACTTTGCCCCGTCGGCGGTTTCGTTTCGAATTTGTTCGACGACAGCGGGCGGGACAGTGACCCGCGATGTCAAAGTCCCCTTGCCGGGGCGGATGAACTTGATCGTGCCTTCTGTGTCCCACACGCGATACTCTGGGCCGATTTGCTGCATGAGCAGCACCATGAACAGGGGGCCGGTCATTGCTGACAGTGATCCGCCGAAGGCTGCGCCCATGATGTTCTGGTTCAGCCTGTTGACCTTGAGGCGGATAGTCGCAGTGGTCCAGTCATCTGCGATCTCGGTGACGCGAATTCCGCTGAAGAGCAATGGTGGCCAGATGTTGAGCCACCACTTCATCAGCTGCGGCGTCACCTTCATCGTTGGTCTCCATTCTATGTTCGGTAGCGTCGATTGTGGAATCCGCTGCTCATCGGGAAACAGGATATTCCTGAGTCCGGCTTGCCCTGGGCGTGGCTATCCGCTCGATGACGGCCATCGTGATGAGAGAAATCAGCCCTATTACTCCGAGGATGGCCGAGGCGTCGAATATGGCGTTGATGCCGGCATCGGAGGCTACGCGGGCGATGCTTTCGACGTTGGATTCGAAGATCCGCATTGATTCGGGCAGTTCGGTGGCGACTCGCAGGCCTGCGCCGGATCCCAGCGCATCCACAACTTGGTCTCGCGCGGTCGAAGGTAGTGCCGGTCCGCCGGCTGCGATCTGCGCCGACGAGGGGAGGTTCGCGTCGGCGGAAGCTGTTGCGGCGCGGGTGAAGAGAGCTCCCAGTGCGGCGATGCCGACGACAGTCCCGAGTTGCCGCATCGAGGAGACGACGCCGGTAGCCATGCCTGCCGTATCCTCGGATGAATGTGCCAATGCCACTTGTGATGTCACCGGCAGAACGATGCCCATCGCCGCACCGAAGAGAATCAGTCCGGGGCGATAATGGGTCCAGATGTCTGCGGCCTGGATATTGGTCGACAGGTAGGCACCTGCGCTGACGAAGCTCAGCCCCACAATGAGCCAGATCGATGCCGGAAGGCGGCGCTGGACAATGGACACGATGGGCGATACGAGCATCGCGGCGGCGGACAGAGCCAGGAAACATATGCCTGTTCGTAATGCGGTGAACTGTAAGGTGTTCATGAAATAGAGAGCCAGGAAGTTCGCTGCTGCCGCGACGGCGGCGAATGCGACGAATCCTGCGATCGACAATGTTGCGAACTCGGGCCGTGCGACGAGACGCAGGTCGACCATCGGATGACGTGTTCTCAGTTCCCACCAGACGAATCCCGCCAGCACGATCGCGCCGAAGAGGAAGAGTCCGCAGATGAATGCTGAGGTCCACCCGCGACTGTTGCCTTCGATCACCGCGAGTACGCACGCGAACAATCCTGCTGTCACCAGCACGGTGCCGATCCAGTCGATCGTTGTCGTCGCGGCGCTTCTGGATTCACCGATGTAGAAGATCGCGACGCACAGCGATAGCAGCCCGATCGGGACGTTCACCAAGAAGATCGAATCCCAGCCGAGACTGTTGACCAGGATTCCGCCGACGAGCGGGCCGGCCGCGGTGGCTAGTCCCATCACCGCGGCCAGGGCGCCGATGGCGCGGGCCTTGCGGATTGGATCGGGAAACACCGCCGACACCAGGGGGACCGAAACTCCCATCATCAGTGCTGCTCCGGTTCCCTGAACCGCGCGCATGAGGTTCAACTGCAGCATCCCCTCCGACAGCGCGCATCCCAGCGACGCAGTAGTGAAGATCGCGAGTCCCGCAAGGAACAGGCGCTTGCGTCCGATGCGGTCGCCGAAAACCGCTGCGGTCAACAGCAACGAGGCCAGTGGGAGGGTGTATCCGTCCACGACCCACTGCAGATCCGATAGCGACGCTCCCAGCGATTGCTGGATATTCGGCAAGGCCACGCCGACGATTGTGGAATCGAGGAGCAGCATGAAAAGCGCGAGGCACACTACGGCCAGAGTCGCGGTCGGGTTGGACGCTGCGTACCGGTCCGTGACGGGGGTTTTTGACATCGGCACTCCGATACTCGCTTGTGAGGTCGCGTTGGGTGCTGGCGGCCGGAGGGTGGTGCGCGCTCGCTTGGGCGGGCTGTCAGTCGTAGAGCGGCGCGTTCGCTGAGAAAGACAGATCAATCGCACAAGTAGTCTGATCGGTCTACTTAGGGACATTAGTAGACTGAACGGGCTACTGCAAGCAAAGTGTGAGCTACCCCTCGATCGGAGATCCGGTAGTAACCCACGCATCGCATGGAGGAGGCTCGATGGCCGCTGACGCTCGAGGCCGGCTGATTGCCGGCGCGGTCTCCATGATGCGTGAAAACGGTGTCGCCGGAATGGGTTTGAGCGAGCTCACACGGCGCAGCGGCACGGCTCGCCGGTCTATCTACCTGAATTTCCCTGGCGGCAAGAGCGAACTGGTCGCCGAAGCCACGCGAGTCATCGGAGCCTCACTGACAGGAGTGCTCGAGTCGCTGACCGCCGAGCCGAACCCGGTGTTCGCATTCGCGCGGATGTGGGAAAGCGTGCTTCTCGAATCCGACTTCGCCGCGGGCTGCCCCATCACCGCAGCGACGCTGGGGCGTCACCAAGCGCCGGAAGGGGTGCTCGCCGCGGCGGAAGTGTTCGCGCAGTGGACCGGCCGCGTCAGGGATTGGCTCCACGAGCAAGGCGTCGACCACAGCCTCAGCGAAGGACTGGCGACCTCGTTGATCGCGGCCATCGAAGGAGCGGTGCTGCTGTCACAGGCGCAACGGTCGGTCGCGCCGCTGGAGTATGTGGCCGAAAGTATGCAATCGCTGATCCATTCGTTCACAACCCCGACCGTAGCGAGCAACGGCTCCTGACTCAGCGCAACCTCGGCTGGCCGTGACTGCCGGCGTGGCTGAAAGAATCGATTTGATGGCCATTTCGCCACTGGGCAATCGCGGTAGCGCTTTGTACGCTGAGAAAAGGTCGGCCGCAGCGAGTGCGGTGTTTATGAACTCGCCCTGGTCGGTGGTGTGAACCTGCCCGCGGAGGCCGGATTTGGACGGTCTTTCGATTGTTCTACGGGTTGAACGGCTGCGACTGCGATTTCCGGAGCAGGCTTGCCTCGTGCCGGCGGTGCTGCAGCGACAGCGAAATTGGAGGTGACCTGATGTTATCTATGGATTTGCTGGTGGTGCCCGGGTCGTCGCCGATTGCTGTGGCGGCGACCCTCGACCTGGCCGAAGCGCTCAAGCGCAGTCGTTACGCGCCCAAGGACGTTTCCATCGACGTGCGGGTGATCGGCGGTGACAACGGGATAGTCGCGTTGCGCGGCGGGTTGTTCGTTCCGGCGGTGCCCGTGACCGAGGCCGGTCCGGCACGGCCATGGGTCGTCGTTCCTGGTATCGGCAGTGCCTCGCCCGGGGAGATGGCACGCCGCCTCGGCGAGCCGGATGTGCAGAGTGCGGTCGAGTGGTTGGCCAAGGCGATCGACTCGCGGATCGCTGCTTCGTGCACCGGCACTTTCGTCGCTGCAGAAGCGGGGGCGCTCGGTGGTCGGGCCGTCACCACGACATGGTGGCTGGCTGGTCTGTTCGCTGCTCGCTATCCCGACTGCCGCCTGGACGCCGATCGGATGCTGGTCAAGGACGGCCCGGTATTCACCGCCGGCGCCTCCATGGGGCACATCGACCTGGTGCTCGCCATCGCCGAGGAAGTGTTCGGCGTCGAGATCGCCCGAGCCATGGCCGCACGCGCTGCCGCGACACCACAGCCATCGCAAGCACCGTTCCAACGTGGTGTGATGTTCCGGGAAATGGATCCGAATTTGGCGGCTATCGAGCGCTACGTCCTGGCTCAGATCGACCAGCCGGTGCGGTTGGCCGAACTCGCAGCCGCGACCCACACGTCCCCGCGCACGTTGACCCGGCGTGTGCAAGCCGCGACCGGCCTGTCGCCGGTCCAGTTCGCGCAACGGATCAAAGTCGAGGCCGCACTGGATCTGCTGAGGGATTCTCGGCGCAGCGTCCGTGATGTCGCCCAAGCTGTCGGCCTTGCCGATGCGTCGACCTTGAATCGGCTGATCCGCCGGATCACCGGCCGCAGCCCTGGCACGTTCCGATCAGCTGTCCATAACTCCTGAGACGTTCTGACAACCTGAGATGGCCGCGATCGCGGCTTCGACCAACCTGCTCACCGTATCGAAAGGGGAGTACATGACCGACCTCGCCGACTACCGTGGCAGAGTCACGGCAATATTGGCCGTTGTCGCTGAACGGGTCTCCCACGAGATCGGCGCCACCGACACCGCCCGAATCTGGCCGCTGATCGAAGCTACGACAAAAGCCTTGGCTCAGTCTGCATTTCAAGAAGGACGTGACGTCGCAGGGACATGTCCGCAGATGTCACACGTAGCTTCTCGGATAAACCCCGTGGACCGCGGCAGCGAACAGTGAATACGGTGCCGTCACGGATGCTTCACGAAATTGATTGCCTGATAGGGGGTTCGGATGATGCGTTGTCAGGACAGCGAAGCGATGGATCCGAGTATGCGGTGATCATCCATGTCCCGCAGTCGATCTGGCGGCAGCGCCGTTGTGTCTCCGGCGAATAGGCCACAGAAGGCGGCTTGCGCGACTCGTGGGGATTCGTTCAAATGTTGGCCACGGCACAAACTGTCTTCCGCTAAGTGTCTTGCGACGCTGCTTGGGAACGCTCGGGGGATCCTGACGCACTGGATCGAGTCCGAGGAAGGTTGTAGTGCAGTTCAATTCGGAGTCCTGTTTCGCGACCGAAGTCGTCGGACGGACCGCTTTGGTGGTCGCGATGGCTCGCGCGCTGGAAACACGCAGTCTGCAACGAATGATCGATGATCCATGGGCGGAGCGCTTCCTGGCGGCAGCGGGTGTGGAAATCTTCGCACCTCGGTCGGTCGGGAAGGGCAGGGGCGTGATTGTGGCCGGGGCACACCTTGTCCGCAATTTCGTCGCTGTACGGACCCGGTTTGTCGATAACTACGTGAGCAGTGCGGTGGCCGCGAACATCCGTCAGATCGTCATCCTCGGTGCGGGATTGGACGCACGCGTGCTACGCCTGCCTCTGCCGCGAACATCGCGGCTTACGAGGTGGAACGGCCTGCGGTGATCGAGTTCAAGAACGCAGTACTCGGCCGCCACGGCCACACGCTGCTCTCGCAGCGCATGACTGTGCCGATCGCGCAGTGCGCGGACTGGTTCGCCGCCCTCGCTGAGGCTGGATTCGATCCCTCGGAGTCGACGCTCTGGCTCGCTGAAGGTTTGATGATGTATCTGCCCGCCGAGATCCAGCACGCTGTGCTCGGGCAAATCGACGCGGGATCGGCCCCCGGCAGCCGATGCTACATCGACTTTGTCACAACATCATTCAGCGCCGCAGGGGCGAAAGACACTGCAGACCCGTACCTATTCCTGAACATCGACTGGGACGCGCTGCCATTGGCAGAGGACGGCAGCGACCATCGGGCACGAGCACAACTCACTGATTTCGGCTGGACAGTCAGTACAGCTGCGGTAGCGGACGTCGCGACCGGCTCCGCGCGGCTGTTGGACTCTCATCCCTATGGCGACGGCTCTGTCGTACTCATGACCGCGCAAAAATCGAAATAGCGTCAGCTGACCAACTCGGCCCAGCAGCTCCGCAAATCCACATAAAGCATCCGGGTTACGTCACCAAGGCAATCCACGACCTTTCCGGCACGATCCAGCGACGCGGATGTCGCTGCGATTCCCGTCGGTTCCCTCTCCCGAAGCCACACGTCGACTACCCCCAATCCGGAGGAGATCGCATGGTACGCAGAGTCATTGTCGAGTGGATCGACGACCACGACGGCCGGTCTGCCGCTGACGAAAGGGTCGAGTTCGGTCTCGACGGTGTCGGCTACGAACTCGATCTGACGGCCTGCAACTCCGCCCGTCTGCGCGGGGTCTTCGAGCAATGGATTCCCCACGCCCGCGAGATCGGCCTCGCCTCGCAAATCAATCCCGCCAAGAGAACCACCCACCATGGCTATGACCACACGGCCGCGATCCGACGCTGGGCCCGCGCCAACAGTATCGAGGTATCGGACCGCGGGCGGTTCTCCAACGATGTCCTTGAGCGCTATTACCAGGCCAACGGCTAGGCGCCTCGATCGACCGATAACAGCCATCGCGGACCGACTACTGGGCGTGCTCGGTCGATCATTAATCAGTAATCATGTCGTTCTTGGGCCCGAGACGGGGAATCGGCGGCGACGCCGGACCGGTCGGCTCCGCTGAGCCGGGCGGCGGTCAGGGCGATGTAGAGTTCGGCGGCGGTTTTGGGATCCGAGCAGCGGCGGTCGGTCAAGCTTTCGATGCGGCGCAGCCGGTAGTGGATGGTGTTGCGGTGGTAGTGCAGGCGTCGAGCGACTTCGGAATTGGAGCCTGCGCATTCGAACCACATGGCGAGGGTGTCGAGCAGAACATCGCATTCCTCGGGTGGCAGAACCAGTACGGGTCCGAGGATTTCGTGCGCGAGTTCCTCCGCGGCGGATGGAGCGTGCGCGAGGACGAGCGGGATCGGTGAGTCGCCGTAGGCGGTGACCGTGGCAGTGCCTGCCGGTGCGCAACGTCCGGCCAGTTCGGCCTCACGCAGTGCTGTTCTCGCGTCGGTAGCGATCGAGAACGGCCGGCTCAGGCCGATCCGGCCGGTGGCATATTGCCGGAGGTGGATGAGTGCCTGCTGGTGTGCGCGTTCGGTAGCCATGCTGAGGATGCCGACATGAGCGCCGGCTTCGGTGATCCAGATCGACTCGACGTATTCGGCGCGAAGCCGGGCCTCGATGCCCGACAGTGGCGAGAGCGCTTGGGGTCCGGCCTCGGCGTGCACGACCAGGAAACGGCCCCGTGGTGGCAGGTGCAGGGCACGGGCAATATCGCGTTGCGTCGGATCGTGGGAATCGCCGTTGAGTAGGCGGCGCAACAGCTCGCGGCGTTCGGCATCGTCACGGCGGACTCGCTCGGTCAGGTAGTCGCCGTAGGCATCGGCCGCCGCTCCCGAATAGTCGTCGATGATCCGCCACATCTCGGATCCGAGCTGAGGCAATACGTCGATCGCCGTGCCGGTGGCCACCGCCAGCGCACGTTCCCACAGCAGCCGTCCGGCCAGCCGGTACGCGTGCAACATCGCGGGCAAAGGCACGCCGAGTTCAGCTTTGACCCGGCCCGCCTCAGTAGCGGGCTGCAGGCGAGCTCCGACGCCGCCGCAGAGCTGGCCGAGCACCGAGACGAGATTGTCGCGGACAACGAAACCCAGCTCGGCGTCGTTCAGCGCGGTCGATTCCGCGTAAGCGTAGTCCCCGGTCCGGATGCGGCCGACGAGTTCGACGGTGAGGTCATCGACCTCGGCGAGCAGTGTGCGCGCTACTGCGGCGGAATCATTCGCGGGTGGCTCCGTCAGCGTGGACATGGATGAATGGTAGGCATTCGCCGAGCATGGGAATTGTGTTGTGGCACACACTTACATCAGGGATCGGGTGTCGCTTCGACATAGCCCTGCGATGGGCAGCACGGTGCTCACAGGCGCCGACGGGGGATCCGGGTTTGCGGCAGCAACCGGCCCGGTGTGGGACACATCCCGTCCTGTCATCACCAGTCCACCGTCGACATGCAAGGCCAATCCGCCGATGCCCTTGCGGGATTCGACAACGGTCTTGCTCGCACCGGCCACGTATTCGAACGCTCCGCCGGAGGTGACGTTCGAGAAGAGAACGCTACCATCGGTTTTCACCACCGGCGCTTCCAGCAGGCCTTGCTGGCACAACAACCGAGCGAGGCCTGTCATAGCGTGCCACCGCCGCCGACGAGCCAGGGGTTGAAGGCACAGGTGAGTGTGGGGTGCGCATCAGGGTCCAATGCGTGCAGCGCGAGGGAGACAGAGCGTGGCGAGTACATCATCGTGAGGTGATCGGAAACGTCTTGTTCGCAACCGTCCTGGAGGGTGATGTTGTGGACGGTCGCGCCGGGGACCGGGGTGAGGAAGGTGATCGGATATGGGTTGGTCACCTCGTCGTAGCGGGTCGCGACGACGGTGTACTCGACGCCGGACACGGTGTCGCCGTTCGCGTTGAGCCGGTGCAGGAGTTCGGAATCGGCGATGAGTTCGACCGGGGCGTGTCCGAGCGGAAGTTCGACGAAGCCGAGCACGTCGATGCCGAGATTATTGATGGTGCGGCCGAGCGTCCCGATGCCGTTGAACGAGGTTCCGTGATAGGTGGCGCCGAAGGAGATCAGCTGGCGGACTTTCGCGGCTCCACCATCGAATTCGAGGTACCAGTTCGCCATCGGCCCACCTTGGGAGTGCGCGACGAGGTCGACTTCCTGTGCACCGGTGGCCGCCAGCACACGGTCGACGAAGACACTCAGTTGCTGGGCCGAGTTCTCGACATGGCCCACGCCTCCCACACCGGGTAGCAGCGACCCGAGCCCGCCACCGGCGAGTGGATTGGACCGGCCGTAGTTGAACGCGAAGGTGCAGAAGCCGGCGTCTTTGATCGGCTGGCTCATATACGCGAAGCTGCTGTACGCGTTGAGCCACGTGGCGTGGAGCAGGATCACTGGACGCGGATGCTCAGCGCTCGGCCGACAGTTCCAATCGTTGGCGCCGGGCGGGGCCGCATCAGGGTGGAAAATGCTGTACGCGGAGGCCGCCAACGCAGCGCTCATCACCGGCCCCGATCCGACCGTATCGCTGGAATACTCACCCGCCGTAGCCGAGCCGGCCGTGCATTGCCTGTCCGGCTCTGCGTGGGTCGAGACAACGCACAGGTTGGCCGAATCCATGTCCGCGGCTGGCTTGCGACCCGCCGCGATGTAGTTGGCCAGCGCCTGTTCCGTCGACACGTCGCTGGGTTCGGCGTGCCCTGCCACCGACCCGCAGAATATCGACACCGCCATGGCGATCAGCACAGCAAGTAGTCGGCGACGGACGGTGGTTCGACTACAAACTCGAGCACGGTTCTTCGATCGGGGCGCTTGCGCAGAATCGTTGGAGCCCGGCTTATTCGGCGCCGAAAGTATGCTCGAGAGGTACATCAGCTCACCTTAGAAATATCTGATCGATTGCCCTAGTGGCGTTGCGGACAACTATTCGTCCGCATTCGCCATTCATGGGCTTGTCCTTTGATCGATTAGGCCCTGCTGTCGGTTGGCGTGCTCGAGCCTCACCTCTTGTAAATTGTGCTGTAGCACACATTTTCGGCGGCGATCGGTAGGCCCCCGCACATGGTGATCCGAGGCACCCGGACAGCAATATCGACTGCGGCTAGTGACCGGGGTCATCGATCTGTCGAGCGGTCCGCTGGATCGGGTTTACGACAACGAACGTGGCACGCACACTTCGGCCTGCTGGCGGTGGGTCCAAACCGATCGCAGCATCCGCTGGATGACGCCTTGCCACGCGTCGCCGAAGAACCAGACCGCCTCCGCAACAGCAGCGCCGACCCGGAAGGAACCGAAGCGTGACTTCGACCGTGACAGCAACCATCAGCACCGTCCTCTCCGCGCTACGACGCGGTGAAGGTGAATGGGCGCGCACCGATCTGCCCGCCCGGCGCAGGCTGCTGGAGCAGATTCATTCCAACGCCGCACAGCACGCGCAGGAGTGGGTCGAGACCGCGGCTCGGATCAAGCAATTGAGTTCGGATTCGCCGCTGCTGGGTGAGGAGTGGGCGAGCGGGCCGTACTCGCTGCTGACCGGGGTTCACGCGCTGACGGAATCGCTGCTGGCGTTGGAGAAGGGGCGCAGCCCCGTCGATGGATACCCGATGCGTTCGGCCCCCGGCGGCCGGACGGCGGTCGAGGTGTTTCCGCACGGCGGATTCGATGCTTTGCTGCTCAACGGTTTTCGGGCTGAAGTCTGGTCGCGGCCCGGCGTCGACGCGGACACCGTGCGTGCTCGTGCGGGGCTGGGGCAGCGCACACCGGCCAGCACCGGCGGTATCGGTGTCGTGCTGGGGGCGGGCAATATTTTCTCGATCGCCCCCCTGGATGCGCTGTACCAGCTCGTCGCGGACAACCGGGTGGTGGCGCTCAAGCTCAACCCGATCACTGATCCGCTGCTGCCGGTCTTGGAGAAGATCTTCGCTCCGGCGATCGAGCGCGGATTCGTGCGCCTGCTCACCGGCGGGGCCGAGGTCGGCGCGGCCCTGGTGCACCACCCTGCGGTGACCGCGGTGCATATGACCGGAAGCGCGGCGACCCACGACGCCATCGTGTTCGGTACCGGGGCCGAGGCCGCGCGCAACAAAGCTGCGGGCACGCCCAGGCTCACCAAACCGATCACCAGCGAACTCGGCGGCGTGTCTCCTACCATCGTGGTGCCGGGGCGATGGTCTACCGCGGATCTGCGCTTCCAGGCCGAGCACCTGGCAACCCAGCGCCTGCACAACAACGGCTACAACTGTGTCGCCGCGCAGGTGGCGGTGATTTCCGCGGACTGGCCGCTCAAGCAGCGTTTCCTCGCCGAACTCCGCGCAGCCATCGCCCGCGCACCGCAGCGGCCCGGCTACTACCCCGGCTCGTCGGACCGGGTCGAGGCCGCGCGCCGCAGCTACCCGCAGGCGCAAGTGATCGGCGCACGCACACTGATCGAAGGCCTGGCACCGAGCCGGCACGAACCGGCTCTGCACACCGAATACTTCGCCCCGGTGCTCGGGGTGCTCGAATTGCCCGGCGGCGATCCCGCTGATTTCCTGGCACGGGCGGTGCGGGTATGCAACGAGGAGTTCGAGGGCACGCTCGGCGCCAACCTCATCGCCCACCCCGCCACCATCAAGGAGCTGGGTGATCGATTCGACGTCGCGGTGACCGAATTACGTTATGGCACAATCGCTGTCAACGCCTGGACCGGCCTAGGTTACCTCACCGCCCGCGCGTCGTGGGGCGCCTTCCCCGGGCACACGCTGGCCGATATCCAAAGCGGTATCGGCGTCGTGCACAACGGCTTGCTGATCGCCGAACCGGAACGAACCGTGGTCCGTGGACCGTTTCGTCCGGCACCTCGGTCGCTGCTGCACGGCGAATTCAGCCTGTCGCCGAAACCACCGTGGTTCGTCACCAACCGCACCGGCGCCACGACCCTGCAGCGGCTGACCGAGTTCGCGAAAAAACCCCGCGCCGCCGCGCTCCCGCCGATCTTCGCCTCCGCGCTACGCGGCTGAAACCTGAAGTGAGCCTCGAGGACCCGGCGGCGACGCCGGATCCTCGGGTTCACCGGCGATTGAGGTCGGCGGCGTAGGTGAGCAGCATATCGAGGGTGACTTCGACGATTCTGTCGTTGAGGTCGGGACGTGGGTATGCGACGCGGGTGAGTGCTTCACCGGAGAACAGGTGCAGCGCGATGAATGCCAGGGGTTCTCTGATGTGTGGGGGGTATTGGTTGAGTGCGGCGGTTTGTTCGACGTGGGTGATGATCTCGCTGTAGTAGCCGTCGACCGCGGGCGCGATCCGAGTACGCAGGTCTGGGTCGTGCAGGGTGGTGATGTAGATCTGGCGCAGCGCGTGGGTCAGGGGCAGGCCCATCGACTCGCGCAGGAACCCCACCATCGCCTCGATCGAGTTCATGCCGTGGGCCGGATGTTCGAGTGCCTGGTGGAATTGACGGAGCAGACGGTTGAGGATTTCCTCGGCCGCGGCGGCGAGTAGTTGTTCTCGTCCGTCGAATTGCTTGAACATCGCGCCACTGGTCAAACCCGCGCGCTGGCAGATTTCACGGACCGAGGCGCGGGCGATCCCGACCTCGCAGATCGCCTCGATCGTGGCATCGATCAGCTTGGCGACCGTGGCTTCGCGTTGTTCTCGCCTGCTCGGCCGCGGCCCGGAATCGTTGATCGTCGTACCCATTCCGCAATCCTGCCGTGTCGTGTCCGCTAACTGGTAGTTGACTTGTGATGCGGACCACTCTACCGTTCGGATAACGGTCGCTATCCCAAAGAGGCCATTCGGGCTGACTAGCGGCTCTTGCAAGGAGTAGTCGATGTTCTCCAGGGTTCTGGGCCGCAGTGAGGCGGCTCGACTCCGGCGTCGGGGGCTGCGCCGGGTGCGGTGGGCGGCTGCGCTGGTTATCGTCACGCTGTTCGCGGGGTGCGTGACGGTCTCGGGTGTGTCCGCACAACCTGATCTCGGTCAACCGGCGGAGGCGGGGTTTCCGGACAAACCGGCGGTCTTCGGGGTGGGTCAGCAACTCGATGTCGCGGTCACGATGCGCGATGGCACCGTGCTCAAGGCCAACATCTACTACCCGACGCTGCCGGGCACGAATATCGCTGCGCCAGGACCGTTTCCGGTGTTGCTGAATCAGTCCCCGTACGGGAAATGGATCCCGACCCACTGGCTCGACGGGCTGGCAACGAACGTATTCGGGTTGCGGCAAGACTATTTCGTGCAACGAGGCTACATCGAAGTCGTGGCCGATGTCCGCGGCACCGGCGGCTCCGAGGGCGCATTGAAGTTCTGGGAACCCGTCCAAGCCCTCGACGGTGTCGATTTGGTCAATTGGGCAGCGCGGCTACCGAATTCCACCGGCGTCGTCGGCACCTACGGGCCCTCCTATCTGGGGATAAACCAGATCTTCACCGCCGCCGAAGCCGGGCGGGACTCCCCGCTGAAAGCGATCGCGCCGATGGTCCCCTCCAGCGACATGATGCGAGACGTGGCCCTCTCCGGCGGAGTGCCCCGCATGCTGGACGTGCTGGGATTCTTCATCGCGGTACCAGGCATGGCGGTGGTGAACCCGATTCTGGACGCGGCATGGAACCAGCTCAACACCGGCCACAGCGTCGACGTACCGACAGTGATCAGACAGGTCCGCGAACACCTCCAGCAGGCACTGGGCTACATCCCCGACAAGTTCGAGCAATTCATCAACGGCGAAGCCGGACCGCTCAATTACGACGGCGACTGGTGGGACACCATGAAACCCGGTGAGCACCTGGGCCAGATCGTGGACAACGAGATTCCGGCGCTGCTGATCGGCGGCTGGAACGACCCCTTCCAGCGCGGCACCCCGCGGCTCTACAGCGGCCTGCAGAATGCCTGGGCGGGCAAACCCATCGACGCCCCCATGAGCGCCGATCAGCCGGTGACCGGCCGCTACCAGCTCATCGAAGGCTCTGGCTATCACGCCAACTCCGTGGAAAGCCTCGACATCCGCCGCATCACCCTGGCCTGGTTCGATCGCTGGCTCAAAGACGAACACAATGGCATCGACGACACCTCCACCCCAGTACACGCCAACATCTACGGCACCGACCAGTGGATCGAGAACTCCAGCTACCCCTTCGCCGGAGCCGAGCCCACCCGCTATTACCTCACCGGCGACCACAGCAGCTCGCAGGCACCCAGCACCAACAACGGCAGCCTGAGCACCACGGCCCCCGACAAAGTCGGCAGCGACCGAATCCGGTACAACCCGTTGAACTTCGGCTGCGGACGCAACTTCCATCAATGGACCCTCGGCGCGCTGCCGATCCTCGGAGACAAACTCGGCGGTGCCGGGTTCACCGAAGCCATGGACCGGTGCTTGAGCGATGACCGCGTCATCCAATCCGGTGACAACGTCGTCACCTACACCACCGACCCCATGAGCGAGGACCATCTGCTGGCCGGGCCGATGACCGCGACCATCAAAGCCCGAGCCACCACCATCGACACCACCTTCATCGTCAACGTCGAAGACGTCGCACCCGACGGCGCCTCCAAACCCTTGACCCAAGGCGCACTCGCCGGCCGCCAGCGAGCGATGAACCCAGAACGGACCTGGAAAGCCCCCAACGGCGCGGTCGTGCTGCCTTACCGCGACATGACCGCCGCCAGCGACACCCCCGTCACCCCACGCGAACTCACCGAATACGTCATCGAGGTCTTCCCGACCCTGGCACCCATCCCGGCCGGTCATCGCGTCCGCCTCACCGTCGGCACCGCCGACTTCCCCTCGAGAGTGCCCAACCTCAAGCAATACAACGAATTACAGGGCGGCATCTACGACATCCAGTACGGCGGGCCCGACGGCTCCTACGCCGACCTGCCCCTGGTCCCCGCCAACAGCCTCGGCGGCCCGTGCCGCCAACACTGCCAGCAAACGCCGGAAAGCACCGTCTGGTCCTGGCTACGCGGACTGCTCCCGCACTGACCCGAGGTCGACACCACCGAACCCGCCGGGTTGTATGAAATTACAAACTGGCGGTTCGGAGGTGGTGGCGGCGTAGCGCCCACCACAGCTCCAGGGCGGTGCCGGGTTTACGCAGATCGAAACCGGTGAGGATTTGGTAGCGGTCGAGGCGGTAGCGGACGGTGTTGGGGTGGACCATCAGCTCTCGTGCTGTGGTCTCGATGTGCAGGCCGGTCTCGAGATAGGTGTGCAGGGTGTGGCGGTACAGCTCAGGGCTGTCGGTGCCACCCAGCGGATCCAGATAGCGACGCACGAGGTGGTCACCGACCTCGGTGTCGGCCAGGACCGCGGGCAGCAGACCGAGCTCGGGCACGCTGTGGGCGCCGGGCAAGGCGAACGCGGCGGCGGTGTTGAGCGCGCGCGTGGCCTGGACGAACCCCGTCGGGAGTTGGTCGATCGGCGTGGCCGGACCGTATCCGGTGGGCACAGGCAGGACCTCTGGAAGTTGATCGGCGAACCCGGCCAGGTCACCGTCGATGCTCGTCACGAACCCGATCCGCCCGCCGCAGTTGAACAGTTGCGGCAGGTCGGCCAGCCTGTGTTCGGCGGTAGGGCGGGCACGGAACGGGATGACCGCGCGTTCGAGGTCGAGGCTGTATTGCTGGGCGCGCAAGCCGATTTCGGCGCGGGCCAGGGTGCCGGTGAGCGCGGCGCGGGCGAAGTCGGCGCGGGCTTGGTGATCGCGGCCCGCGTTGGCGAGTTCGACCTCGCGGTGACCGCTGGTGAGCTCGAGTATTGCCACGTCGACGATGTCGAGCAGCTGTCTGGTGAGTGCGAGTTGCACGTTTCCGGAGACCTGGTGGGACCGTCCGATCTCGGCTACCTCGTCAAGGACCACCCGCACTGCCATCCGCCAGCCTCCGAGCATCTCGGCGAGTTCGATGCCCTGACCGGCCCGGGTGACCCCGTATTCGTAGAAGGCGCGCAACTGGTCGCTGGACGGGGCGCGCTCCTCGACCATATCTACCAGCATGAACTCGATCATCTGGCCCGTCAGCGGTCGCACCATAGCCGGGCCGAGTCGTGCATAAGCCGGGATCTCGGCGCGCGCCGTGTCGACGATGCGGTCGATCAGTTGCGGCCCCCGCGCAGCGAGCTCGGCGACCAGGCGACGCTTCGCTGTCGTTGCTCTGGCACCTGACATCCAGTCAGTTTAAGACGAGCCGTTTGTAATTCTCTACAGGTAGACGGTCTAAAACTCCGGAACCCGCCCCATGGTGACGTATGTCATGTATGCGCGATGCTCGAAGACGTTCCAGTCGAAGAAAGGACCCGGACACCGATGGATGTGACCACGCTCATGCGCCAGGCCGCCGAGCTCAACGCCGACCGCACCGCGATCATCACCGAACAGGGCGCGCTGACATTCGCGCAGGCCTGGACACGCGCGGTACGACTGGCCAATGCCTTGCGCGCGCTGGGTGTTCGGCCAGGGGACCGGGTCGCCGGGTTGGAGGACAACAACCTGGGCTGTGTGGACACCGTGCTCGGTTGCGCGATCGCCGGCGCGGTGCGAGTGCCGCTGTATCCGCGCAATTCGCCCGAGGCGCACGCGCACATGATCGCCAGCACCGAGGCCAAGGTCTTGCTGACCGACGAGGTCTTCACCGACTCGGTGCAAGGCTTGCCCGCGCAGCTCGACTGCCTGGAGCGGATCATCGTGCGCGACAACACCTATGAACAGTGGCTGACCGAACAAGATGACACCGACCCGTATGTGCCGATCGATCCGGACAGTTGGTACATCATCCGGTTCTCCGGCGGCACCACCGGCAAGCCGAAAGGAGTGGCCTACACCCACCACGACTGGGTGCTGAACTGCCGCAACTGGGCCTACGGCGCCGAGCGGATGCACCGCGCGAGCGTCATCGGCCACGCCGGACCCATCTCGCACGCCTCCGGATACCTGTTTCTACCCGGCTGGCTGGCCGGTGCGACCAACCTCATGTTCGGGGTGTTCGAACCGGGCAAGGTGCTCGCGATGATGACCGAGCACCGAGTCAGCCACATCTTCGCCTCACCCAGCCTGCTGGCCGTGCTGGCACGTCACCCCGCCGCGGCCGAGCAGGGCTGGCCGCACCTGCGGACCATCGTTGTCGGCGGCGCGCCCATCACCGACGCCACCGCCCTGCTCGGCCGAAAAGTATTCGGCGACACCCTTTGCCAAGGCTTCGGGCAGACAGAAGCGGTCCCCATCTCGTTCATGGCCTCCGAGGAATGGTTCGCCGAGATCGAGGGTTCGGAACCGATGCGCTCCGCGGGCCGAGTAGCGCCGTATGCCCAGGTGCAAATCCGGGACGAGGACGGCAATGTCGTGCCGATCGGTGAACCAGGCGAAATCGTCGCGAAAGTGGAAGGCCAAATGCGCAGCTACTGGCGCGACGAGGAACTGACCAAAACCCGACTCGTCGACGGCTGGGTACGAACCAAGGACATCGGCCGACTCGACCGCAACGGGTTCCTCTACGTCCTGGACCGCGTCGAGGACATGATCGTCTCCGGCGGCTTCAACATCTGGCCCGCCGAACTGGAAACCGTCCTCGCCGACCACCCCGCCGTGCTCGAAGCCGCCGTCTTCGGCATACCCGACCAACGCTGGGGCGAGACCCCGATGGCCGTGGTCACCGTCACCGACCCGACCGCAGTCACCGCCGACGAACTCATCGAACTGTGCCGAGAACGACTCGGCTCCTACAAAAAGCCCAGCCGCGTCGAGTTCACCACCGAACCACTACCCAAGAGCGTGGTCGGCAAATTACTACGCAAACAACTACGCGAACCACACTGGGCCGGTCACACCAGCCGGGTCTCTGGCGCTTGAGCTGTCTTATCGACCGGGCCACCGTTCGCATTGTCACACGGCGGCGAAAGCACATCAGCTGTGCCGAAGGCGCTGGAGACCAGTGCGTGATCACCTATGTTCGCGATCCCCGAACGGTCATGAATGATCCGGCACCGCATTCGAACCCTCAGCTGTAAGCGAACACGTTCTTGTATAGTACTTCATTTTCGAATACCACAAATGCCCGTGTAGCCAATTTATTGACGGAAATAGCCACTCCTACGCGTGACCTGCGCGATCGGGGTATGTGAGAATTCTCCAATGTTGTTTTCTGTGCGCTGCGATGATTCACTTTCTCATATTGGAGTGTTGTAGCGCACACGTGTGCTTTAAAGGGAAGGAGGAAGTCGATGAAGACTGCTCCACGATGGTCGGCATTGCTTGTCGTTGCGGCTATGTCAGGGATAGCGGCGCCGATCGCGGACGCGGCACCCGAGGCGGTGTTCACCGACCCCACCGGAGGCGGTGCTGCCGCGCAGTGGACAGCGGCGCAGGACGGACCGCAGCCTTACGACGGAATGAGCACGGATCTGTCTGTTCCGATCACGATGTCGGACGGCAAGGTGTTGAAAGCCGATATCTACCATCCGGTTAGGGGCGGGGTACGCACGACGGAACCCACGCCGGTGGTGCTGCAGATCCAGGGCTACAACCGCCAAGCCATCACGGCGCTCGGCGCTTTGCTGCAGCTCCCCGGCGTCGAGCAGGTGTTGTTGCCGTGGGTGGCGTCGCTGAATTTTCCCGGTAGCGGCTTGGAGGGCATCACCGATTTCACTCGCCAGTTGAACAGCGGGGCGTTGCAGGTCGCCTCCCAAGATCAGGAGAACCTCACCAAAGGTGGCTACACAGTCGTGCAGGTGGATATCCGTGGTACCGGTAGTTCCGAAGGCCAGTGGCAGGTCTACGGAGCCCAAGAGCTGCAAGACGCCAACGACATCGTCGGCTGGGTCAACGAACAGCCGTGGAGTAACGGCTCGATCGGACTGAACGGGACCTCCCTTACCGGGATCGAGGCCTTCAAAGCCGCCACCACCGGCAATCCGGCCATCAAAGCGATATTCGGGTTCGAGCCCAGCGCGGACCCTTTCAATGATATCGGTGCCACAGGAGGTGGAGTCGGTGCGGTGTTTTTACCGGCCTGGCTGGCGGTGGTCAATGCATTGAAGTTCGCTCCCGATATCGAGTCGATCATCGGCGGGCGGTTCGATCCGGCACAACAACTGACCTGGCTCCGGGACCGATTGGCCGATCCGGCCGTCTTACTCGACGTGGTCGCCAATCTCTTCACCGCGACCACTACCGGGCAGTACACCCCCGCGACCCGCGAGTTCCTGGACCCGAATTCTCCATTCCGGCAAGGGATGCTGATCGATCCCACCAAGATCTCCGCGCCGACCTTCTTCGTCAGCGCGAACGCCGACGCGTTCGGCTCCAGCGCGCTGGACACCTACAACCGCCTGCCGATGCCACTGACGCACAAGAAGACGATCTTCGGCGACGGCTTACATACCGGTTCCGGCGTAATCGATTTCGGCGAACCCGGGATGCCGCCACGCGTCGACGTGCTGCAGCGGGCCTGGTTCGACAAGTGGCTCAAGGGCATAGACAACGGCATCGACCGCTACAGCCCGATCACGGTAAAGCAGGTCGACGGACCATGGGTGACCAGGACGTCGTTCCCCACCGACGGGGTCACCTACCGACGGGCCTACCTGAACGCCACACCCAGCGGCACCGCCCCCACCGCGCACGGCGACGGAAGCCTCAGCGCCGACCCGCCCACGACGCAGTCGCAGCACACGGTGGCGCCCGGGCTGGCCTCGATCTGCTCACGGGACACCGCCCAAACCACGCTGGGCGTCACCAGTGTGATCGTGGCCTGCAGCCAGGATTCCCGAATCCGCGAGTCCGAAGGACTGACGTTCACCGGTGCACCGGTCACCGAACCGACCGTCATATCCGGACCGATCGCGGTGCATCTCAACACGATTCACGACACACGCGACGGCTACTGGACGGTGACGGTCAACGACGTCTCCCCCGACGGCTGGTCCCGCCAGCTCTCGACCGGACAACTAGTGAGCTCGCTGCGGCAAATCGACGATGCCCGCAGCAGCCGGTCCCCGAATGGTGACTACAGCAGGCCGATGCCCTACATCGACCTCGATCGCCGCCAACCGACCGTGCCTGGCGAACCGACCGTCATGGACATCGCTACGACGCCCATCGACACCACTCTGCAACCGGGACACCGACTGCGTGTGGACGTGTTCGCCGGAAACTTCCCGAAAGGACTGCCCCCCACCGCGATGCTGCTCGACAGCCAACTTGCCCCCCAACACCTCGTACTCGACCCTGCCGCCCCCAGCTGGGTGAATCTGCCCAGCTCCCAACCAGTGAGCTGACCGAACAGGGCAGCTGCGGTCGACGCCAAGGCGTCATAAAAGGGTGTGGGCGCGGCCGACAGAAGGGGAGTCTCTCGTGCGGTGAGGTGGGCGTTTCAATGGTCGAGACCGTGTTCGTTTACACCGGCGGTCGAGTCCGTTGGCGCAGTCCAGCGGATCTCTATGAATCCAGTTGCCGCGGCGGCTTTTTCGTAGACTTCCCAAGGACCACCAGTGGGCGGTGACGTCGAACCGGTCGCCATTGGGCACGGAGGCGGTGAGAGTGCCCTTCGCGCTTTCACGCTGGTCGGGTTGAGCGAGAGGCAAACCCGCAGAGTCCGAAACCCTACTGATGAGATATGGCGCCACCTCTTGATCGGGGGCGGCGCCATCCTCACTCCTGTGCATCAATTGCTCTGCCACTCGTCCGATTTCTCTACGATCTGGCAGGAGTCGATCTCGCCGGGGTGCGATGGTCGGACGCGACCACGCAGTGGCCCGAGAAATGGATCGAGGAGATCAGGCGAGACTCCGTGTACCTCGGCGACGGTGTCTACGAAATCAGTTACGGCACAAGTGAACCGCCCCGGGATGTCCGGAGTGATGTACCCCGGATTTTCCGGAGTCGGTTTGGTTGACTTCTGGGTCACGACATCGTCGAAGGAGATGTGTTCGTGGCCAGGCGTTATCCCGAGGAGTTCCGCCGCAAGGTGCTCGACCTGGTCGCTGCCGGTCGACCGATCGCACAGGTTGCCGCCGATCTAGGTGTGAGCGGCCAGACGATCTATACCTGGCGCCGCCAGGACGAGATCGACAGCGGGCGAGCGCCGGGGATGAACCGTGCCGAGCAGGCCGAGTTGTCTGCGGCGAAGCGGCGAGTCCGGGAGCTCGAGCAAGAAGTCGCGATCCTCAAACGCGCCCGTGAGCTGCTGCGGGAGGAGCCCGACCCAAAAGGCGATACGCGGCCATAGCCACCATGGCCGCCGAAGGGCTGCCGGTGCAGCCGGCTTGCCGTTTGCTCGGGGTCGCCGAATCCCGGTACTACGAATGGAAGAACCGCTCACCGTCGCAACGGGAGCTGCGGCATGCGTTCCTGCTCGAGCAGATTCGCGCCATCCACGCCGCCTCTCGCGGCGCCTACGGGGCGATGCGAGTGCACGCCGAACTCACCCTGGGCCGCGGTATCGCGGTCGGCCACGGTCAGATCGAGCTGCTGATGGCCCGTGCCGGGATCAAGGGCCTGCCCGGCAATCGGCGTCCGCGCCCGAAACAGCAGACCCCGACCGCCGGGGACCTCATCGGCCGCAACTTCGCCCAGACCGAGCCGAATCGCTTGTGGGTCACCGATATAACCGAACACCACACTCGTGAGGGGAAGGTGTTCTGCGCGGTCGTGCTCGACGTCTTCTCCCGCCGGGTAGTGGGCTGGTCGATCGACTCGACCCAGACCGCGACACTGGTCACCAACGCTCTCGGGATGGCGATCGCCAACCGGTCACCGCAGCCGGGCACCATCATTCATTCCGACCACGGGGTGCAATTCACCTCGTGGGCCTTCACCGAACGCGCCCGCCGGTCCGGGCTGGTGCCGTCAATGGGGTCGATCGGTGACTGCTACGACAACGCCGTCATCGAATCCTTCTGGGGCAGAATGCAAACCGAGCTGTTGGACCGAAAGCGGTGGAGGACTCGGATCGAGCTGGCCAACGCGATCTTCGAATACCTCGAGATCTTCCACAACCGGCAACGCCGACATTCCGCCCTTGGCATGCGTACCCCGATCGAATACGAGAGGATGCATCCGTCCATCCAACCCGTGGCCTAGAGTCCAGTCGCCCAACTCCGCGAAAACCGGGGTACATCAAAGTCTCCGGACTCACCGGGGCGATTCACCGCGCACCGGACGACGAGAATTCGAGGGGTGACGACGGATACCTGTGCCTGGTCGCCCTCGCGCAGATCAGCACACGCTACCCCCAGTCGAATCGTCGATTGCGGACCGCCGCGCCGGGGCTCGATCGCCGAATCAGAGACCACAGGCCGGGTCGGCCGCCCGCGGAAATCCGTCGCTGCGGAAGCAGGACTCGCACCGCAGCGGGTCCGGGCCCGTCCAGACTTGGGGCGGTTACCGCTGCGTTTGTCGGCCGCCTTCAAGATGATACGGAGCAGGGCGCGAGCGGCGTCGGCGGTGAGTGTCGGTCGTTGTGCCGGTACAACCACCTCAGGTTCTGTTGGTTTCGGCATCGCGGTTTCGGGTGATCGGGGTGTGTCCGATGAATGCTCCGAAGTGCCGGGGCGTTTGGTATCCGCCGCGAGATCACGTACCGATCGGGTGTAGCGAGACCTGTATATCTCCAGTTCAGGAAGTCTCAACGATATCCGTCGAACCGGAAACCTGTGTGCGGTATGACGATTCGGGTTCTCGAAAGACCGACTTGTCGGAATCTCAGCGTGTTCTCAGTTGACCCGGACATGAACCCCCACGGAGCTGCACCTGGGGTTATGTCCTGTATGCATAGAAGGGCGTCACCCTCTCTTGCTGCGTTCCTGCAGGTAGAGAGAGTGACGTCGGGTTACTTACTGTGTCCGGAGGGGGACACACGCGCTAACACACAAATCGACCTCTGCGAGGGATCCGGTTCCCGCGGATGAGCGCTGGCTGTTCCCCGGCCGGCGGTCTGCGCAACCGATGCACCCCGAGACCCGGGGCGGCCGCTGAAAGGCGCTTGGCGTCCTCAACATCGCAGGCTGGACATCGGCCATCCACCAGCACGTCCAGTGGACGATCGCCCTGTCGTCGCCGACAGCCCGACTCGATCGGGACGTGCATCCGCTCTATGTGCACAACATGTTTGCTGAGTAGAGCTTTTCCGGCTCGATTCACGATAGCGCACTCGCGCAACCTCGGTCCTGCCGAACGTTGAAGCATAGGCGCGCGTGCATGGCAACCATCGTTCGAAATCAGGTCTTCCGGAGTACTTCGCCCAGGAGTATCATTAGAATTCGATCCGTAGCGCCACGCTGCGGTATCGGGTCAGCGGGGATTCATCAAAAGAGGTTCGGACAAGAACTGAGGGTGGGGAAATTGGTTAAGCGAGGCGAACCGTTCGGCGTCGACCTGTACAAGCTCGACAAAGTCGCGAATGAATATTTTCCGGCAATTGCACAAGATTGCGGTAAAGCGATCCGCCACTGTGACAGCGTGGAGGGCGAGGTGGAGCATGCAATGCAGCGCTCATCATACTTCGGTGGGGAATCCCTGGGGCCGGTGTATCGAGGCTATATGCATTTACATTTCGCCATTGTGGGATTCTTGAGGGAAACCAAGACCAACTTGGATGATACAAGTGTTGCACTGAACAAGGCCGTACGATATTTCGCGGAGACGGATCGAGCAGCCGCCAACGAGATGAATCGGCGCAAGCTCAACGAACAGAAGTAGTGAAGATGAGTGATGCTTTCGAGAAACTCATGGAAACCGCAAAGAAAATCCGAGCAATGGCGGCAAACGAATCATACCAGAGGGACTGCCGGTCCGGAGGCGAAGTACCGCCCCCTGACCGTTATGACTATTATTACGAGCAAGTTTACTCAGATATCGAGCCCGCGCTCGAACCGTACCTTAGGATGCCTAATCCTACAGCATACGATGCGTTGATCCAGCGTATAAAAGACGCTATGGAATTGCTGAATACTCGAGAGGCTGCCTTCGAGACCGCACTCACCCGAGGAGTGCATACCACGTCCGACAGCCTTGACCGCCTGTCGACCGCTGGAGGCTTTCTGAGCGAATGGACCGGCGAGGCTGCGATTGCATTCAAAGCTAACTATATCGACGGTTTCAAAACCAAAGTGGGATACGACTTCACAGCGCTGTCGACGATGAAAGGCGCCTTCGAGGCGCACAAGGCAATGTGGGAAGCTGCACGAAAGGATATCGTCACGATAGCACATAACACCATGGTTACGCTCCAGCATTATAGCGAGCCAAGCAAAAACGACGCGAAGTTCTACTACGCGGTACTGTCCGCAATCGGCACGGTAAGTGCAGCGGTTATCACCGTTCTTACTGGTGGTGCTACAGCGCCGATCGTAGGTATCGGGGCCGCCGCGTCCATAGGCGCGGCTAGCGAAAGTTCGAGTTCAAGCACGAGTACGGAAGCAACTGTGGGTGGGTCTTCGCCCGAAGCTATCATCCGCTCGATGCTGAAGGAGATCGATAATCTCCGTCACCACATTCAGACTGTCGAGGCAGATGCCGCTAAAAAGCTGGGGCTCCTGGAAGATGGGGTGTACAAGAATAAAGACAAGCTTGTCCCCGCTCGCCCGAGGCTGGCCGATATGAGCGACAGAGACCTGTACGGCAGAAGCGGTATGGGCAGGACATAGGACGGTAGTGGATCTTGTCGGATCTAGCCACACAGTTGGATTACATTCGAGTACACGTGCGTTCACCCGAATTGGCGATCGAAGCAGAGTTACGTCAGCGTACGAACATCAGCGTTTCGTTCGGGGAAGGAGCGTACGATTTCGCCGACGAATGGGCAATGGAGCGAGCGCTGGTCAGTGTCGTGGAGTCACTGTGGGCCGGATGGCAGCGCGAGTACCGCAAAGTAATCGAAGACACAGACTTGGTCATCGACGCCGAAGACTTGACGGACAAGCGATTTTTCGCCGATCGCGATACCGTCGAGGCTATCGGCCAGTCCGACGACGAACGGATCACAGTTGCCACTGTCGGCATGAGAAAATATTCGGTCCACATCGTACCCGGCACGATGCGAGAGTTGACTGCGAGTGAATTCAGCGTCGGCGTGGGCGACGCGACGAGTAGACTGATCCAGGATTTCCGGCACAAGGTCGCAGAAGTCAAGGATCGACACTACAACTACTGACGTCCCCACATTCCAGCAGTAGCACGACCACCATCGCTGCAGTTCCATGGTGGAGGTCGTAGCTGTGGCAGCCGGGTTCGGCTCGTGACCGTTGTGCCATCGGGCGGAGTAGTTCGAGACGGGTAGGTCTGTGGTTTCGAGCAGTTGCTGTGCGTGGGTGAGCCGTTCACGCGAGAGCCACTGCTGCAGGGTCATCGAGGTGGTGGCTTTGAATCGGCGGATCAGGGTGCGATGGCTCAGTCCGGCGTGGCGCGCCAGGTCCGCCACGGCGAGGTCCTCAGCGAGGTGTTCGCGCGCCCATCGCAGTAGTTCAGGCTCCGAAGGCCGCGCGTCCCGGTGTGCCCGCCGCCGGCACGAATTGGGCTTGGCCTCCGGCGCGGTGGGGCGGCACGACCATGCGTCGCGCGACTTCTGCCGCGACCGCGGCGCCGTGGTCGCGGCGGATCAGTTCCAGGCGCAAGTCGATTCCGGCGGCGGTCCCCGCGGAGGTCCAGATGTTGCCGTCCTGGTGGTAGAGCACATCGGGCGCGACCCGGACGCGAGGGTATCGGGTGGCGAGCGCGGTGGCGTGCATCCAGTGTGTGGTGGTGCGCTCGTCGAGGAGTCCTGCCCCGGCCAGGACGAACGCCCCGGAGCAGATCGAGGCGATTCGGAGTCCGCGCCGGTCGGCCTCGCACAGGACGGCGAGCAGTACCGCGGGTGCGCCGACACCGTCGAGGGGTCGGCGCACCCGGTCACGATGATGGTGTCCAGGGCGAGTCGCACTTCGGCGTGGAGATCGCGGAGTTCGCGCACGCGAGGGCCCGCGGGTCATCGACGCCGACACCAAGAAGCGGATGCAGGACATCCTCGAGGACATCCAGGACGGCACCTTCGTCAAGCGCCTCGTCGCCAACGTCGAGGGTGGCAACAAGGAGCTCGAGGGGCTGCGCAAGCAGAACGCCGAGCACCCGATCGAGGTCACCGGTGCCAAGCTGCGCGGGCTGATGAGCTGGGGCGACCGCCCGATCACCGAAACCGCCTGAGACCCGAAATGATCAGGCAGCTCTACCCTCAACCCATCGAACAGGCACCATCACGACGAGACAACGGGTCATTCGTGTGAATCCTCGTCCGTCCGTGAGGCAGATGTACAAACCGCGACTACCGTCCTCGGCGGGTCGCTCGAAGCCTGCTTTCAGATCTTCGATTGGCCGCCGAGCGCGCATAGGGCGTCATCATCGAAATGGATCCGCACAACGTTCGGTGCCCACCGAAGCCATGGACTTGTCCAGCCGGAGTCGAAGGGCGTCCACCGCGACGGTGTTCGGCATCAGTGGGCTGCCCGCGGTGTGCGCCGGGTATCCGGGTCTGGCCCGGCGCGAGGAAGCATCCGTGCGACGGGCTGCGCCGGAAAGGATTACACCCAGGGTGCCACCGGATACCACGGGATGATGTCGCGCATGGCGAGCAGGCGCACGTCCCAGTAGAGGAAGGTGAAGACGCCGACGGTGAGTAGGGCGGTGGCACTGAGGATGCTGACGCGGCGTGGGTCGGCTTGGAACCAGCGTTGCAGGCGTCCACCGACGAGGACGGTCAGGACGAGCAGGACAGCGAGGATGATGATGTTGCCGAGGGACTGCAGGACGAAGGCGCTCGCGGCATAGAGGATGTTGCCTTCTTCGGCGGCGTCGCGAAATAGCTTGCGGAACAATGGGAACGGGCGTCCTATCAGGAATGCGCCGATGAGGCCGCCGAAGACGACCAATGGTGCGTTCGGGAAGCGGGCGGCAATGCGGGCGAACGGGTCGCGCACCAGGCCGAGGACGGCGAGCCCGAGATAGGTCATGATCACCCCGATTACGCCGAATACCACCATGGACTGGATCAGCCGCGGCGACAGCTCGCCGGGCCGGCTCGGCGCGGTGTCGAATTGCGGCATGCCGGTCCCGAAAATGCCGACCACGACACCGTAGGCGGCGGACACGACGACCATGCCGACGGCCAGCCACAGCAGCGGCCGCAGCACCGCCTGCACGCGCATCCACCAGCTGCCCGCGCTGCCGGCCAGCGGCGCCACCGCGCCGAAGACGGCGATATTGCACGCGGTGAACGTGCCGGCCAGCCCGGAGACGAACGCGAACACGATACCTGCGCCGATGCTGGTGATCGCGGCTTCCTTGGCGTCGTGGCCGAGTAACCCGTCGGCCACCGTGCCACCGATCGTGGTGTCCACGAACGGCGCCGACCACACTACGGTGAGCAGGAACCCGGCGAGCGCACCGAGCAGCAGGACCAGGCCACGCCGCCGCGGAATATGGCCATTGACGAACACGCTGGTGGCCGCGGATCGGCTGCGTGTGGGGGAATCTATTGCGGTGGAGGGGGATTCGAGCTGTGCCATCGAGATCTCCTATCGCCATTCGCCGGTCAGTGAAACGCCGACGTTCCTCATTGTCTGATATCCATGGGCGACAATTCTGCTGAATGGCAAGATGATCATCTACACCGCGGTCCGCGGCGAGCTATGCGTACGTAATCCACAGTTCCTCCAGCGCAGCGACTTTCGTCCGTTCGCCGTGGTCCGCCCTTCCGAAAGCGTGATGGAACGCGCACGATTGGCCGACTCTCCTGCCGCGCCGGAGTGGCGGTGAAGGGGGTTGGAGATCGCTTTCCCGGTAGGTAGTGTCACATGAAACGCTCTCTCCCGCATAAGGTTTGCGCTTTCACCTCACCTCGGTGCAACTACCGCCGAATCGCCGATATGGCTAGGGCCGGTCTCGTAGCGGTGCAGGCAGGCGTGCCTTCGCTAGTGTGGCGGCCAATCCATAATTCGAGTGGTGGTCAGACTACGGGAACGGGGGAGTGTTCGAGCAGCGTGCGGTCACCGTCGAAGCCATGGGTCAGCGCGGCCGCGGCGTCCTCGTGCGGGGTTCCGAGGTGTACGGCGCTGACCTCGTGCAAACGTTGGTAGTGCTGGTGTTGGTCAAGCTGGCGGGCCGCACGGGATCTGATCGAATTGGGTGGCGGATCACTTGCAGACCCGGCTCCTGGACAGTCGACTTGATAGAAGGTGTCACCGCGTAATGTGGCGAGCTAATGGTCATCGAGTTGCTGGTGGCCGGAGTGCGCGCTGCGAGCGTCCAGCAGAAATTCGGTCAATGAAGTGGCGTCGGCTGAGCCCGGGGCTGCCGTGAACACCACCGCCGTCAGGTCGCCGTCGGGAATGTGGATGGTGTCGCAGTCCAGTGCGATCTGCCTCAGATCGTCGTGCCGGAGCAGCATCCGGCTGTCGTGTTGCCCAGGGGTGGGCGTGCTCGCCCAGAGCTCGGCGAACACGGGGCTGGCGCGTTGGAGGTCAGCGGTCAAAGACGCCAGGTCTTCGTCCGCAGGGTAGCGGGTCGAGGCCGCTTGCAGTTCGGCCACCAGCAGCCGCTGGAAGCGGGCGGCGTCCTCTGGCGACCGCGTCACCCTGTTGTCCTGGCGGCCAACGAACACCCGCCAGGGGATGTTGCCCTCGCGTCGGTGGAGCGAGGGCACCCCGCAGGCCAGCGTTTCCCAAGCCCGGTTCCAGCCGACGACCGTCCAAGTGGCGTCGAGCACGCACACCGGCGTGCTCTCTATCCGGTCTACGAGCCGGCGCGCGCCATTACTGAGCTGCCGCGGCACCCGCCCTTGCGCCGGCGCGTAACCGGCCAGCGCGCATAGGTGTTCGTAGTCGGCCCGGCTCATCCGGAGTGCTCGAGCCAAGGCGTTCAACACGGCCGGCGAGGGATGCCGACGACCCTGCTCCATGCGTTTCAAGTGGTCCGTCGACACGCCGGCCAGTTCGGCGAGCTCTTCTCGGCGCAGGCCGCCAGTGCGCCTGCGGCCGTGACCGACCACACCTACTTGTTCTGGTCGGGTGCGTTCACGTTGCTCCCGCAACATCGTTCCCAACATGCGCACGTCCGACACGACCGAAGAGTATCAACGGCATCCGCCAGGAGGGGACATCCTGGCCCACGCTATGGCGGCCGAAATCCGGAAGAGTCACCACCAGGCGGCGGAGACAGTGCCCGCGAAGCTGTGTGGGCACGCACTCCGCCGCCGATGATCTACCGATCGTGTTCTCGATGAAGGAATTTCATGACTGATGTCAACTATCTCGCCGACCGGGTCGCCGTCACCGAGGCGGTGGCCCGTTTCGCTTGGACACAGGATCTCGGGGAATGGGACGGTCTGCGTGCGATCCTCGCCGACACCGTCACGATGGACGTTTCCGAGCACTTGGGCGAGCCGTCGCAAGATTTGAGTGCCGATGATTTCGTGGTCGCCAGCCGGGCGGTGCTGGAAGGATTCCAGAGTACTCATCATTCGACCTCCAACGTCATCGTCGAACTAGACGGCGACAACGCTACCTACCGGAGTTTCGTGGTGGCCTATCACCACGTTCCCGCCGACGAGGTCGACTGGCTCGTCATGCACGGTTTCTGGCACATCGACCTGCAGCGGATCGATAGTGAATGGCGGTTGAGGCGCATTCGTGTCGTGCGGAGAGTCCCTCTCGCGGGCAACCCCGAGCTTTACGCGATCGCCGCGGGTGCCGCAGACAAGGCGGGCGTGAAATGAGTGCGTCGACCGACGCAGTGCGCGCCGTTCCCTTTCGAATGGCCGCGGCGATGTCCGATCGTGACGTCGAAAAGCTGGTGCTCAATTACATCGATGACTTCGAGTGCGTGGTGCCGGTGCACCCCGAGCGTTCCTTCCGCGGTGTCGACCGGGTTCGCGCGAATTACACGATGATCTTCGCCCGGTATTCGAACGGTTTTGATGCCAGGGTCGTCGACTCCGTGGTGGACGGTGACCGGGTGTGGACGGAGTGGGAGATGATCGGCACGCGGGCCGACGGGGTGGTCGAGACCATTCGCGGCACAGTCATCATCGGGGTCGAGGACGGCCGCGCCGCAGCGGTCCGCTTCTACCTCGATCCGGTCGATACCCCGGATGCATCGGCACAGGTGAACATCCTCGACTGAAATCCGGCTCGGCAGATCACGCCGGACGCAGGCGCACCTTCACAGTGCGCCTGCTCGACACCCAGGAGTACATTTCATGTACCTCACCGTTCTCGCCGCGTCCGGCCCGACCGGGCTCTCCCTCACCCGGCAGGCGCTCGAACGTGGCCACATCGTCAGGGCGATCGCCCGCAATCCGGACCGGATCACCGTTCCGGACGCCCCGGGGCTGACCAAGATCGTCGCGGACGTGTTCCACACTGACGAGATCGCCTCGGCGCTCGACGGCAGTGAGCTGGTGCTGTCCGGACTGGGTGTGCCCAAGGGGACGAAGCCGGGCGTGCTGACCGCGGGCGCCCGGTCGGCGGTGGCATCGGGCGCCCGCGTCATCTGGCTGGGCGCTTACGGCACGGGCCCCTCGGCCGCGGTGGCAAGCGCGCTCAACCGGCTGGTCCTCAAAGGACTCGGAGCGGAGGTCGCCGACAAGGTCGAGTCGGACGCCCTGGTCACCGAAGCCGGCGGAACGGTTTTCCACGCCGGACCCCTGACGAACAAACCGATCAGCCCGGAACGGCGCACCGTCGGGCTCGATGCCTCCCCCAAGAGCATCTTCCGCATCATGGTGAGCCGGGACACCGTTGCCGCCGCGATGCTCGACGAAGCGGAGAACCCGCGGTTCCCCGGCCGGATTGCTGTGCCACTCACGCGCTGATCTCGAGTAGGTGCGCATCGGGAACCGCGGTGTAGACGTGCCCGGCCCGTGCCGCGACGGGTGGGCGGATCGAGCAGGAGTATCTGGCGCGGGGCGGGCCTTCGGCGCTGGGCAATCCCACCATGCCCGAATCCGATGCCGCGCGGGGCGGCCGGTATCAGATGTTCGCCAACAGTGCCTCGATCTACTGGCATCCCCAGGTCGCGGGCGGATGGGCCAAACTCGTGCAAGGAGCCATCCGCAACAAGTGGGGTCAATTCGGTTGGGAGAACGGAGCTTTGCGTTATCCGGTGGAAAGTGAATTCGCCGGGAAGGACGGAGGCCGCGGCAGTCACTTCGAAGGCGGGTCGATCTACTGGAAGTCGAGCACCGGCGCGCATCCCGTATGGGGCGCTATCCGTGACCAGTGGGCTAACCAGAACTGGGAGAACGGCCCGATGGGTTATCCGATCAGCGACGAGTACAACATCGCCGGCGGCGCCGAGCAGATATTCGAAGGCGGAGTCCTGCAATGGAATGTGGGCGCCGAACCCGACGACGATCCCAACGGCACCGATCCGATCATCGGTGCCGATGACCCATACAACAAGTTCGCCGGCCGCTACATCGAACGGCACCCAGACAGTGGCGACAAGTGCTCGACACCGGATACCGCCGGCAGGTACGTGTGCATGGGTTTCGGGAAGAACATCACTCCCGGCCCTGATCCCAGCGCGACCGACAGTCGGTCCGCACCGAACGAAGCACCGGCACCCACCGCAGTACCGCCCACACCCAGCCCTGCCCCGTCACCATCGACTACCCCGGCACCCTCCTCGTCATCGCCTGTGACCACCGCTCCGAGTGCGCCGACCTCGGCCACGACCTCCTCGCCCTCTACGGCACGGACATCGCCGGCGCCTGAGACCACGACCAACGGTCCGGCACCAGCAAGCGCGGCGCCGCAGTTTCGTCCCTTCCCGGTTCGACAAGTCCCACCCAACGAGCCGATCGAGCCGCCCGATCCCGCGCGTGACCTCGCCGCCGAAGCGGCGTTTTTCACCGGGGCTCAAGGCCAAGCAGGCAACTGGTGTGTCAACGCAGACCTGGCCCTAGCGGTCGGCAAACGCTTCTACGGATGTGCCACCGACAGGTACCGTCTGACCTACTACCAGCGATACGAGGGCAAGACCTACAAGGTCGGCTGGGAGAAAGGATTCGCCTACAGCGAGACCAAAACCTCGGTGAGTAGCCAAGACACCACCGAACGCATCAAGTTCAACCGGAAAGCCGCCAACGGTACGGCGGGCGCGGCAACGGTGAGCCTGGACCTCACGGTGGAGGGCACCGCGAGCCGTACCGGGACGGTCACACCGTCGGGCCGGCAGACGAAAGCTCTCGCTCCGAAGCCGGAGTTCAGTTTCACCACCACCACGCGTCTGGCAGGGGGCAGCGGCAAGTGGGAATGGGACACACTGATGGGCAAGGTCATCTTCGCCGACCCCATCGTTCCCCTGGGCCTGAGCAACCCACTGACGCACGAGTTCCGATTCGCTCGGACCCGCTGCGACAGTTACTCCTACATCGGTTCCGCGCCCGGGTGCGTGCTCGCGCCGGGAAGCGGGAGCAACAATCGCCCGGTGCTCGACCTGACCACCACCAAACGGTGGGCGCCTCAGCTCTACGACCATGTTCTCAACGCGCAGAATTCGCTGCTGCCCGGCAGCCCGGTCGGGATCGGGACCTCGGCTCCGATGCGTGCGTTGCAGCGGATCCCCTACAAGAGCACCAAGCACCGAATGAACCGTGCCACCGCATGCCCGAACGGTCGCGCCGGATACAACCGGCCGGACGCTGACTGGGAATGCGATGGGTACCCGTTCGCGGTCACCGCGCAGGGCGCGTCGAGCTTTCCGGACCTGGGAAGGACTTTCGACTGGTGCTCGATCACGGCACTTCCGACCGGAATATTCAACCCCAACGGGTTCAGCGCCTGCTTCATCCTCAAGACGCAGAACGGAGATGGCGGCAGGCTACTACCGTCGTTTCACCGTGAGAACCGGATCTTGTTCGAAAGCGATGATGATTCTGACGGATACTTCGTGCAGGCGTATCACGGCTGATAGACCAACTCGCTCAGGTGGACGGTACTGGTTGCATCGGCGTCGGCGGACGCGACTGGTTTTCGGGCCAGAATTGCAACAAGTACCGTTCGGCGAGGTCGTCTCCAGGTTCTTGCAACTCGACATGGGCGTCGCGCCCGGTCGCATACAGGCGCATGCGGTAGCGGCCGGGCTGGGTGAGTAAGGGTTCGTCGAGGACATCGGAGTCGGTGTCGAGGTCACGAAGTTTGACGGCTATCGTCGCGATCGTCCTCCTCGTGCGCACAGCAGATCACGGCGGCTCGTCGCCAGCGCCGACCACCACACCCGAACCCACACTGTGGATGGACTCCGAATTCGGCTGACCGTCGGCGCTGTGGCCGCTGCCTTTCAACGAGGCTGCTCGGCGAGCGATGGGCGAACGAGCCGAGGCCGGTGGGCAGCGGCTGGTCGACCGGGACGAGCCACTGCCCACCAAAGCTGGGCGTTTTGCAGATGTCGGCGAAGGTCGCTTCGCGCAACTACATTGGTGATCTGTCGCGCTACCGCCGCCTCGTCGACCTCGACTGTGCGCTCATCCACACGCTGAGCCTGGCATGGCGAGTACCGGGCGTGCATAGCCAGGCTCATCGGGGCCGAGGTCGGTGCTGGGGCCTGATGTCGGCGGCGATGGCATGCCGACGCAGCCAATAGCTGACCGCGGCTCGCCGCAATTGCATCCGCAGATCATCGGGGTCGACGCCCATCTCACGCAATGCTTCACGTTCGTCCTCGTCCGTGCAGTGTTGGACTTCCCCCGGCGGGGCCGCGTTCCCGAAGGGCATCTGAGTGTCCGGTCGGTGTCCTGGTGATGGAAGGCCGTCACATGCGGTCATCCTCAGGATCTGTCACGCCGGAGTCGCGTTCGGGCGGATGGTCACGACGAGAGCATGGCGCAGTTCACACATCACCCACGATCGAGCGGTGTAGTGCTGGCTGCCTGGGCGAGTCGGGTGAACGCCGGGTGAATCACTGATCACAGGCAGCGCGAACACCCAAAGATGGGTTGCTAGAAATTCGCCGATGAGGTGTGATGTGTGCGGGAACATGCCACTTGACGGGCTGGATCACGGCAATGTGGCAGCATAAATAGGGGGAATGTGTGGCTAGAAAGGTCGTAGGGCTGCGTCGTTGCGTGACGGCTAATGGTTTGCTGGCGGGCAACTTCTTGCGGGCGGTGGTGAGGGTGTCTGCGGCGAGTCCGGTCGCTGACGAAGCTGGGGCGGTCGACGCGGCAGGCTGGGATTGGGCCGGGTCCACCGTGATCGCGAGGATGCCGCGATCCTCGGCCGGGGGCACCTTTAGCGCTCACACGATTGTCGGCGTCCTCGGGTGTCGAGGGCAGCCAACCTGATCGGCGTCGCCGGGCTCGGCACCAAACCCTGCGCTGGAGAACGAGTTTCGATCGTGTGGAAAGTCGGCATCAGCGTGGGCGTGGTTTCGCCGCGCTCGTCGGTGAGCACGCCCGCATCGGGATCCGCTAGCCGAGGACTCGGTTCCCGATCCGCGGAAAACACATCCGCCTCTGACCATCCACCTGCCAAAAGGCGAAGGAGAGCTTGCATGTCTTTCGACACCGACAGCCCCGCGCACCGTCGTGGGCGCGCGGAATCGGCGCAATGGGCACCGGTCGCGCTCATCGTCGGGTTGGGCATGCTCGTCGCCGCGTTCGACACGCTCGACCGGATCCCGGGCTGGGGCGAGGACTACGGCGCTGTGCTGGTCTATCTCGCCTTCTTCCTGTGGATGTCGATCGCTGGACGGCTCACCTGGTGGGCCCTCGACGCCCTGGCCGACCACGTCAGGAAGCGCCGATGACCCCACCTACGGCCCGCGGCCTGGTGATGGGGGCAGCGGCCGCATTCGGAATTGCCGCCGCACTGTTCGGCGCCGCGACAACGTCTGCGCAACCGGATATCCCGTGCGATCAGTGGCAGCAGATGCATCCAGGGTGGCCTTGTATCCCGGTGCCCAAACCGCCGCCAGGACCCCCGCCCGCGGTGCCGAGCACACCCCCGGCGCTGACCACGCCGGCGCTACCGGGACAACCACCTGGCCCCAGCGCGGGGACCGGCGGGAAAGCGGGCGCGCTCACCCCGCCGCCGATCCCGCCAGGCAACGGCACCCCGATCGTCCCGGTCCCCGGTGAGGCTTCTGCACCCCAACCACAGCACACGCCGAACCCGCAACCCCCGCCTCCGGCCACTGCCGAGTCGCACGCGGCGGACCCGGCCGAGCCGGCGCCACCGGCGTTGCCCGTGCCGGGTGCGGGAAATGACCTCCTGTCTCAACTCGACCGCGCGGCCCGGCTCCACGAGCAAGGAGTTCTGTCCGATCAGCAGTTCGCCGAGCTCAAACAACAACTGCTCGGTGCCACCAGCACCCCGCCGTCGACTCCATCACCGCCACCGGCGCGGACCGAATCCGCCCCACCGGCGACCTCGAGCACCGGCGGAAGCGACCCACGAATCCCGGCGCTGCTTGTGCTCGGCCTGGCCGGGTTCGTCTCCGGCGGCCTGCGGCTGCGGCAGGTGCGCGATGGCCCTGCCCCGGCCCAAGCCCCCGACACCGGCGACGGTTCGGGCACGAGCTATGAACTCAACGACGGCACCATCGTCGAGTTCGACCCCAGCGGCCGCTTCGTCACCCCGAGCTGGGTAGAAGGCGGCATGGACACCGCCACCTCGGTCCACATCTTCCCGAAACCCGAAGTCACCGCAGACAATCCATCGCTGCGCGAGCGCGGACTCCCCGCCACGATCGAGGGCGGGATCACCCTGCCCAGCAGCCCCAACGACACGATGTATCTCTCCCGCGTCCCAGGACCGGAAGGAGACAACCACCACTGGTATATCGCCTACACCTTCCTCGACCCACGCCTGGACGACCCCGCCTCGAGCACCAAACCCGGATGGGTGCCCTACGCGCTCATCGTCGAAGACCAGAACGGCTACCACCAAGTCACCGACCCACCCGCCAAAGGAAGCGCCGCCGCCACAGCCATGGCCGCCGGCCTGGCCATGTGGGGATTCCAACGCCAACCACCCGGGCAAGGATCACGCGGACCCGGCGGAACCATCAAATACACCGACCCGGTACCGTTCAAGGCCGAACCCAGACAGCTGCAGAAAAAGTACAAACACGCAGGCGATTTCGGCGTGAACAAGCCGTGGGGCAAAGCCGGTGAGGCAGAGTACAAAGACGCGCTGCAGAAACACATCGACAACCCCGACACCAAACATATCCAAGGCACATACCGAGGAGACCCCGCGATCCTGAACTACAATCCGAACACCGGCCTGGTAGTGGTTCAATCACCGACCGGCGGATTCGTCACCGGCTGGAAAGTCAACTCAGAACAAGCAGAAAACATTCTTCAACGCGGCTCACTCGGAGGCGGTTAAATGACCCACCAGAACAACGCCGAGCCACAGGGCTTAACCCTCTACGAGGACATCCTCCGCCGTTTCATTTCCGGTGAAATCGACGCGCCGACGTTCGAATCGGAATACCTCACCACGTTCAAGTCCGAAAAGACACGATTCGGGCCACCCGTATTCGACCTGCTGGACGCGCTGTTCGCTGACGTCGATGACTACGTCGCCGACGCACAGCTACGCGCCGAAGCCGGCGGTCTCGACGATGAACAACTACGCCAGCGCGCGAGTGCCACCTACCGCCGACTGTTCACGGAGCGGTGATTATCCGACCGGCCGTCACAGGGGCCGGCGGGGACTGGCCTGAAAGATGCTGCGCGACAGCACCGTAGCCGCAGTCACTGAAACTGCCGCGGGGCAGTCGGCCCTTGCCGCCACCGGTGCCCGTGCTGATGGGACCGGACCGCCGTCGCAGGCGGGGCTCGTGCGGTTAGGGCATGATCTAGGGCACAGCGGGGAACCGGGGTGTGGTGGTCTGCGTCCAACTCGCTGACGGAGATCCCATGGCGACGGAAGGAATGTCGTTGGCCCCCAACACCGCACCCGCGTCGGTGCTTATCGGTATGGAACTGGACCAGTGGAGATTACCTCTCAGCGTTGAGGTCGATCGGTCCCTGCATCAGCGCCGCGACCCGAGCGAGTTCTCGGCGGAGGCGATGGCGGGGTATTGGGTGGCGTTCTGGCGGCGAGAAGCAGCGACGATCGCCTCAGGGCAGTGGGAGAGACTCAGCCTGCGACCGACCCGCCGCGCCCAGTTGGCCGCGCTGCTGGGCGCATCGACTCTGGCCGAGTTCGCGACAATCGAGACCGTCGGCGACTCGGTGTATGAAGCAAGCGGCCCCGCAACCGATTTCGATACACCGTCGGTGACGGTGCGGGCGGAGTGGTCGGGGGTGAGCGAGATCCTCATCGGCCCGCGGTGGGCGGCGACGGCCCAGCCGTTCGAGATCGGCCATGACATCCTCGCGTGCGCGGACGAGATCCGGGCACAGCGCCCGGTATTCGACGAACCCGGCCGATGGGCAGACCTGTCGGACGCCGAGCTGGAATCCGCAGTCGCACAACACCGATTGCAGCTGGAAGGACTATCACGGTGACCAAAGACTTCTCACTCGACTTGAACAAGATGGCCACCGCTTCCGCGGCGTGGCAGGAGACCTCCCGCGATCTGGACACCGCGGCGCGCAGCACACGCTCGATCGCCGAAAGCCACGGAGACATCAATTGGTCGGTCTTCAACGACACCTGGCAGGCCCAGAAAACCGCCGCACAATGGTTGCGCGACAGGTTGGGGGAGGGCAGCCGCGAAGCGACCTCGATCAGTAATGTGCTCACACACGTCGCGACGGTGTTTCAGGAGAAGGATCAGAACTTCGCCAACGTGCTGATCAAGCTGCAGGAGGGGCAGTAGTGACCGAGACCAGCAAGACCCTCGATGACCTCAACACCGTCCTGAAACAGTTCTCGGTCAAGATCGACGAGATTCGCAACACTCCCGAAGACGTCGACGAGGCGTTCCGGCTCGCGACGATCGCCGTGGCGGCCAACGAAGGCGCGCTACTGATTCCGGTGCCCGGGGTCGGCAGTGTGGTCGGTGCGGCCTACGGCGCACTGACCGAGGACTCGCTGACCGGGGTCATGCAGGACAACAAGGACAAGATCAAAGACAGCATCCGTAAGGTCCTCGAAGAACTCGCCCAGGCCATCGATGGGCTGCGCGCGCCGGTCGCGTTCATCCAGACTGCCGGTGCGTGGCTGGAGACGAAATCCCAGATCAGCGAAGCACGCAACAACTACCTGCTCAACGGCAACCTCACCGGTCAGTGGCTCGGCGCCTCCGCGGTTGCTTACGGCAACGCCGCCACGATCCAGCAGACCGCGATGGAATCGGCGATGAGTGTCTGCGATACCGCCAACAGTGCGCTGCGTGACTCGGCAGACGGGGCGTGGAAGTTCTACTCCGCCATCATCGAAGACATCACCGAATACCTGACCAAATTCGCCGGCGCCATGCTGAAGATCGCCTCGTTCGTCGCGATGCCCGTCGGTGTCTCCGACGCGATCGACTTCGGCGCCGAACTGGTTAAGAAGGTCGGCAAACACGGTCTCGCCCTCGGCGCCGTCCTGATACGGCAGCAAGGCATCCTCGACGCGCTGACCGTCGCGACGACCAGCCCGGCCGGCATCAACAACGGCAAATGGCCCCAAAGCGCCTCCACCGACTTCGATGCCCAGACACCGGACAAAGACAAATGGGATCCCCGATGACGCGCCGAGCCGCCCTCGCGGCCGCAGTAATCGTGAGCACTCTGCTCCTGCCCGCGTGCGGACCGGACACCAACGACGCCGAGCCCGCACCGAGCGCACACAGCATGCGCGAACTCTGCGCCTACCCCCAAGCATTCCTGACCCAGTGGTACAAGGTCACCGCCTTCGACGTCACCGTCAAACCGGCAACCCGCAAGGATGGAAACGTCGAACGATTCGGTGGATGCCTCTATCAGAACGCCGACACCACCCCAGCGAACATCGATGTCCTCCCGACCCGATACGTGGGCGGTGTGTCGCTCGGATTCGATGACGGCCGAAACGTTCTCGGTTCCGCCGACGGTCGTAGCGACCGGCCCCGCACAGTGCAGGGTGTGCCCGTCACGGCAACGCTCGCACCGAAAACAGCCGACGGTGCACAGTATTTGACGCTGTCGGCGGTCCTCGACGGATGGCGCGGGGAACTCGAGATCTACGTGAAAGACGAGAACGCCCCCCAGATCGACGGCGCCGCACAGTTGGTCGTCGAGATGATTCAGGATTTGCGAGGATAGTTCGGGCAGGCAGGACCGATCGATGCCCGGATCGGGCGGGTGTGCCGAGACGGGCGCCGGACCAGTAGTGGCTCGGCGAGGCGCGTTCGGCCGCCGCGCAGGTGCCAGTCGTCGTCCCAGGTGTCCGCGATATCGGCAACAGCGCTATCGCTCGCAGACGTGAGTCCTCACCTAGTCGGCGACGCCTCGAGCAACCGGATGCGGTCGCTGACTGTCATCGGCTGATATACGGGGGAGGGCTTGTGCACGACGACTACACCAGTGAGCAGTTGCGTGAGCTGCTGGAAGACGGTGCGCTGTTCACCTTTTCCGATCCCGAGGATGCCGCCATTCGCCTCCACCGCTGCGGAAGCGCTTGCAGACCCTGACAACCAAGGCCGTGGGATCCATGCCGCGGTGGGGCATGTCGACAGTTGGTTGGGCTCCGCAGGGCAGAGAACGCTCAGTCCGTCATCGCACCTCACGCTTTTTCGTTCCTAGTCAAGTGCGCTGCTTTGAGCCCAATACCAAACACTGGAGGAACTCGAGCGAGACGATGGCACCGGATTGATGATCGGGCCACGTCCCGATGAACCCTCGGGTCCCTCCACTGACCGAAGACCTCCCAGGCACCACCGAGTCGAGATCCTCTCAACGCCAGCGACGCAACATAATCCAAGCTCAGGGGCTTATCTGCCCGACAACTTCCAGGCAGACCGCCAGCAGTTACCGAGACATATGCAGGCAGTGGGAAGAGCAGTTAGAGTGAACGCGTGAACTTTTCCTTCAGGAAGGGCGTCATTCGCCCATGCCGGTGACCCCCGGCACCGGGCCGGTTCCCGGCAGTAGCGACGACCAGCCCGAGTTGGATCAACATCCCGTCTCCGACGTCGTGAGCACCGTACGTGTGTCGCTAGCCGACAGCGACTCCTCCTCTGGGCCGGTCCTTTGTTCATGGCCGAGCGGGGAGGTGGGGTCAGCGCCGGAGAATCCGATATTCTCTGATCTCATGTTCGAGCCGTTCCGCCGGTGGGCTATTGCTGTCGCCGAGAATTTCGTCTTCCTTGCGAAGCGGCCACATTCGCAAATAACCGTCGATGAGTGCTGGATTGACACTGAATTGGCGCTGTGCGTGCGGTACAGCACTGCCAGGGGAAATTTCGGAGGGCGGTGGGCCGACCTCCACACCTCCCACGTCTCCTGGCTGCCGCCACTGAATCCGATCCCCACTGGTTCCGCGACCTCCGCTGCAGGGCAGGCGTCGAACTTCCTTGATATAGACCTCGACGGTGGCGAGCCCGGAGGTTGCCAATGGACCGACGATGACGGTCGCAAATGGTGCGGGCCGCCACCGGCCGCAGGTTGGCTCAGCCTGGGCGATCCGGCTAGTCGTATGGTCACGATCCGGCCGCCGGACGCGTGATCGTTCGTCCACGACTGTCGCCTGGCTGATCTGCGCACCGACTCCTGTTATGGAAGTGTCACTGGGCACGGATGTTGCTCATCGATGTCGATGCGGGCGGCCTACTTTCCGCGCAAGCCTGCTGGGAATAGCCAAGACACTCGCTTTTGATATCTGGAGAATCGCATCCGCTCGCATTGGCGACATCGATCGCGGCGACCCGATCCAGCACCAGCTCATGCTCGGTGTCGGGAATTATCTCAGGCTCATGCTTGAACTCCCTTGTACTCCAGCCTTATTCGCACGCCGTCATCGCTAGCCAAGGGCGTCACCGCGCTCTCTGCGGTGTCGCCCAAGCTCTCGCGGGCACCCATCAGCGCCTGGGTCAAACTCGCCGGTTCCCCAGCTTCTGAACTCGTCGACACACATCGCACATCTCGTTCCGTAACTGGGCTCAACGGGACGTTGGCGCAACGATTTTCGTGGAGATCGGCTGGGTCGGTCGCAGCACTGGCCAGCATGCCTCCGCACGTTGACAGTGACCGATACTGTCACCGGGTAGTGCGAGAACTGGTCCGTGTCCCACAAGGCCCAGCCGCAAATGGGTCGTCGCCGCGCTCGACGACATTGCTTCGGTGATATCGCCCCAGCATGTGAAGTCGGTTTTTACCAGGCCTGTCCGCCCGCCGGTTCGTGGTCGCGATTGTCTTGGTCGCAGCCCTGCACTCGGCCATCGTCGATCCCATCGTCTGGCCCCAGCGCATCCTCATCCATCGCCGCGGCCCTCCGCCGCATGCGGGCAAAGCCAGATGAGGCAACGAAGCGGCTGCTGGGGTATTTTCGACAGGTCGACGCGGAGGAGTGGCAAGTGTCGGAGCTCAGGTGATGATCTCGGACGCGCTGTGGTTATGCATTCGTCCCTGAGTCGCGGGACTCTCTCTCTCTCCTTCAGGGCCGGTATGTCGCCGAACAACGGCGGTTGTTGCCGTGCGGCTACTTTGAGTGGTGTGAGGGTCGGGCTCGGTTCCTGCGTCATGTCCAGCTCCCCAGTCGGCATGGACGATGGCTCCCCATTTGATCTAGCTGTACAGTTATTTCGGTGACAGGGTCTTCGTCCCAATGTCGTTCGGTATCGGTCAATCCCTGGGTGGGGGGCGTGCATGATGATTAGCTTCTTGAAGTAGGGCCTCCGAACCATCTGTGCAGCAATGATGTACGCATGTACATCGACAACGCGCGCGATCGGTAAGGTGCTCGATTGTGTGAAATGGCCTGTAGATCCGGCTATTTGACCATTTGTCCCTTTGTTGACTGTTCGGGGTGCTGTCCGAAGTGTCGAATCACCATGGAGTACATGTTGATTTCGGGCAAGCCGTCGGCAAATTGATCTGTAAGTGTCAGAATGCTGGCTCGATTTGTGAACTGGAGAATGAGCCCAGAACAGGCACCTGAAGTAAGGCACCGAAGAACGTGACTGTAGACGGGTCGCGGAATTTTTGGCACCGGCATCTCGAATTCCATCTGGAACGGATGGATCCTGTTGCTGCTGTTCTGTCGGATTTACGCTGCCCGTCTGTGGGCTCGGGGATTGTGGAGTGGGATGAAATATCGCTGTCAGGGCGACGCCTCGGTGCGTTGGTTCCTTACTAATTGGTATCGCTTGAGCGTGGTAGCGCTGTCAATTCTGCTGGTCGCGACATCGGCGCAGATAATGGTGTCGTCGCCGAGTGGGGCGGCGCCGCCGCCGACGCGGGCTGTGCCGTTGCTGGCCTCAGGAGACGGCCCGTCCTCGAAGCTCGAGCTCGAACCGGAGCCGCCTCTGCCTGACGCCGATTTCGTGCCGTTGGCGCGCGCTGGTGCGGTCGATAGTCCTTCTGCGAGTCCGCAGCAGCGGGCGCAGGAGGATCCGAAGACGGTGCTGGTCTCCCCGGCCGATAACGCCATTCTGGCTTCCGAGACACCGATGTTGAAGGTCGCCGTAACCGGTGCGGCGGAAGGCGCGAAGTATTGCTTCAAGGTGTCGACCGGTTTCGATGGCCGCACGGGCAGTGTGGCTCAGTCGGGGTGTCTTCCGGATCCGCAGTGGACGGTGCCGCGCAATGTGGTGGCGAACGGGGGCCGGTACACGTGGACTGTTGATACCGTGGCTGTAGGTGCGCAGACGCCGACACCAGCTGGCTGGGTGGGTCATTTCACGATCGATCAGCGCATGGGTGATCCGAAGCCGACTCCGACTGATTCGTTGGGTCCGGTGACGGTGAACTTGTTCAACGGCAATGTTCGTTTCGATGCGTCGGGTCCGGGCTTTTCGGCGTTGGGTGGGTCCGCGGGGGTGAGTTTCGCCTACAACTCGCGTCAAGGAGAGTCCCGAGGTGTGCGGGCTTCTTATTTCAACGATCCCGCTCACAACGGGGTGCCTGGTGACGTTCCGGTGTTGGTGCGCACTGAGTCTCAGGTGGACCTGTTCTGGGGTAACAAGTGGAATGACGAGACCAAGCGGGACCCGTTGCCGCCTGGTTTGGTCGATGACTGGTATGTGATCCGGTGGGAGGGCTACTTCCAGGCGCCGGTCGCGGGCGATTATCGCTTCGCTGGTGCGCATACTCCCGGAGCGAAGATCTGGGTCGGCGATCGGGTGGTTTATAACAATCCCGAGGCCGGTGGCATCTTCCATGACAAATTCACCGAAGCCGGGCCGAGACGTGACGACGAGGTGACCCTGGCTGCTGGGCAGCGTGTGCCGATCAAGGTTGAGCTGTATCACCATTCGGCTGATCCACCGGCAATGGTGTTGTGGGTTAAGAGCACTCAGGACAGCGCAGGTGGTATGCGTATACATAATCTGGTGCCCCGCATCGTGCCGGCGCAGTGGCTCTATCCCGCTGATCCGCCGCCGTTGCCCGCGGGCTGGACATTGTCGATGCCGGCCAGTGTCTACAGCCATGCCGCGATGCTTGATGGGGCGGTCGTGCTTACCGACGGTGCGGGCGGCAAACACAGTTGGGCCAAAACTGCTGGTGGGTATCGGGCACCGCCGGGTCGCGATGGTGTGGTGGCTTTTGATACCAAGGGGCGGCTGTCGGTGACCGAGAACGGTGCGGTGTCACTGTTTCACCCCGACGGCACCCTGGCGGAGGTGTCGACGGTGCTCGACAGTAAGAAGCCTGCGTCGTTGCAGTATCGCTACAGCGGTTCCCCGTCACGGTTGACCGAGATCGTCGATCCGGTGTCGGGGCGCGCGCACAAACTGCACTACAACACCGACGGCAGTAACAGTTGCTATGGCGGAGCGCCGCTACCGTCGGGGGCCAATTCCGCTCCCGCGCAGCAGTTGTGCCGCATAACCTATTGGGACGGCACCGAAACCCGGTTGTGGTACCTGCTCAATGTGCTTGCGCGGATCGAGAACCCGGGCGCGGCGATGCAGGACTTCAGTTACACCAACCTCGCCGATGTTCAGAAGGAGTATCGCGAGACCAGCAGCGAAGTCAAACGCCAGGAGCTCCTCGCCAGTATCGGGCCATTGAGCTTTGTCCGCGGCAACCTAGGCCACGACTGGGCTTCGATCCAACAGTTCCCCTCTCAAGCGCTGGTACACACGGCAATCCAGTACAAAAAGTTCATCGAAGAACCAGGGGTACCCGAACGCTTGCGGGCTGTCGCTGTCACCGGACCGTCCCCCGATGGCGGCTACCTGGGCAAGCGGCCCACTCACTACTACGGCTACAACATCGGCGGCAGGCAAGCGATCGTCAACATCGACGGGATCGGCGGGCTCAACTCGCCCCCAGAAAACACTGTCACCTGGGACGATGCTGGTCGCCTTCTTGCCTCGACTAACGCTGTTGGCGACACCGCCCGTAGCGAATGGAACGCGAAAGACCAGCGAACAGCCACGATCGACACGACCGGGCGGCGCTCGACAGTGATCTACGACCACGCAGACCGCCCAATCGATAGTTATGGTCCGGCTCCGGCGAATTGTTTCGCCGGGCAGTTGCCGACACCGCAGTGCGCGAACACGATGCCCCACACCAATACTCAGTACGACAAGAATCTGGTCGGGTTGGAAGCCGCCTACTACGACAACCCATTCACCTCCGGAGTCCCGAAAGACTGGGCAACCGGTGTCGGTGCCGCTGGCGGCAGCTTGAAACACAGCTGGGGGTCGACCCCGCCGGTCGCGAACAACGGCGGCTGGTCGGGCCGGTTCACCGGCGAAATCAAGTTTCCCGACACCGGCGACTACGCACTCGGGTTCACCGTCATCGATGGTGTCCGATTGTGGATCGACGACGTGCTCATCGTGGACAGCTGGACCGACAAGGCCGCCACCGCTGTCTCCGGCACCTACACCAACACAACCGCGGGTAGTTGGCATCGAATTCGGATCGACTACTACAACCGCAGCGGCAAAACCGGAGCACTCGATTTCACCTGGAAACCCCCGGGCGCTGGATCCGCTGTCACAGTGCCAGGGCAGAACCTTGCCCCCCGCTACGGACTCCAAACCGGCCAGATCACTGAGAACACCTCCGGCGGTGACACCGAACGCGCACCCGCGAAGAAGCTCGCGACAAGTTACTCCGACACCGACAATGGGATCGACCCCGTGCTCGGGCTGGCGGTCTCCAAAACCGGAGACCCTGGCGGCATCAACCTGACCGGCCGGATGCTGATCGAAAAGCCCGGCCAAGGCTATCTGCGCCAACTGGCCGCAGCCCTGCCTGGCGGCGACCTTACTAATCCCGACAAGCGCGGCACCTTCACCTACTACGGAGACCGCGAAACCCGCTCGAACCCCTGCAAATCGAACTCCCCAGCTGCCAACCAGGGCGGCATGGTCAAAACCGTTCGAGGACCCAAGAACTCGGACGGAACAACCCACGCGGTCGAATTGGTCTACGACGGCGCAGGTCGTCTTGTCGCCGCCCGCACCAACACTGAGCCCTGGTCATGCGTGACCTACGACGCCCGTGACCGCATTGTCGAGAAGTCGTTCCCGGCGATGGGTGACAAACCGGCCCGCACCATCACCTACGACTACGCCGTCGACGGAAACCCGCTGAAGCTGAAGGTCACCGACAACAGCGGATCGACCATCGCCATGATCGACCTGCTCGGCCAGACCGTGTCCTACACCGACGCGGGCGGGGTCACCACCGCCAGCACCTACGACCCTGCCGGGCGCAAGATCAGCGAAACCACCACAGTCAAGGCGGCGACCTCCACCCTGAACTACCACTGGGATGACGCGTCCCGGCTGATCGGCCTAGACCTTGATGGGGCCAGGGTCGCGACCCCGGGCTACACCGCGGGAATCCTGGACAAGGTCGCCTACGGCAACGGATCCAACCTCGCGATCACCCACAACGACGCCGGCTCCACGACTGGCCTCTCATGGAAGGTATCGGGCTCCACCGTCGCCAGTGGGGTCAGCCGATCGCGTGATCAACGCATCACCGACGAAACCATCACCGACACTGCGGGTTCCGGCACCACCTTCAACAACTCCTACACCTATGACGGTGTCGGCCGCTTGGTCGCGGCCGCCGTGCCCCACCACAAGCTCACCTACAGCTTCGCCGGCGACAACGGCTGCGGGCCGAACAAGAAAGCGGGGTTGAATACCAACCGCACCGCCTTCACCGACAGCTTCAACGGCGCCCCGGCGACCACCACCAACTACTGCTACGACGACGCCGACCGGCTGCTCTCCACCAACGGAGCCACCAGCCTGCCGTTCACCTACGACACCTACGGCAACGCGACCAAAGTCGGTACCGACACTCTTGGTTACGACTCCACCCTCCGACACATATCCACCACCACCGCAGCCGGACGCTCGGTCGTCTACACCCGAGATGTCACCGACCGAATCACCATGCGAACCGTCCGCGACAACGCCAAACCCGCGCAAGTCACCCGCTACGGGTTTACCTCCAACGCCGGCGGCCCCGACTTTGTCCTCGACGACTCCGGAATCCTGCGGCAACGGGTGCTGAAACTACCCGGCGGCGCTCTACTCACGAAGGGCTACACCGACACCAAGACCGTCAACTGGTCCTACCCCAACATCCACGGCGACATCCTGCTCACCACCGACCACACCGCCACCCGCACCGGCCCAATCCATCTCTATGACCCCTACGGCCAAAACATCGACCCCGCCACCGGAACCATCGGTGACATCCCGATCCCGGCCACCGCCGAAGGTGGCATGGACTTCGGATACCTCGGCCAACACACCGTCCCCATCGAACACGTCGCCAGCCAACAAGCGCTCGAGATGGGAGCCCGCACCTATCTGCCCATCCTGGGCAGATTCCTGCAAGTCGACCCCATCTCCGGCGGATCAGCCAACAATTACGACTACGTCAACGCCGACCCCATCAACAGCAACGACCTCACCGGCAAGAAACCCGACCCCGGTGTCGTCACATGGCTCTACGATTGGGAGGGAAATCAGGTAGCGTATCGGATGGGGTTCTGGGATCCGAATGGAAACCATGGTTGGGGCGAAGGCATGGGTTGGATAAAAAATGTGGAAAAGCACAATCTCTCCAGCAAAGAAGTAGTGGCCGCAGTGGTCCGAAATCCGACCCGCCGGACCCCGAAGCCTGATGACCGCTGGGAATATCGGGCGGAAATCGTATACCGGGAAAGGAAAAAGGACGGTACGTGGAAAACTATCGACTCAGTTTTTGTTACGGTGGTGGTATCGTACGCGGAATTAGAGAACCCGGCCTCCACTCCCCAGGACAACAAAGGAGCTGGCGTGATAACCGCATACTGTGAAGGCTCGACGCGTTGCCCGGACTGGATCAACCTCCCCTTCGATACCGATATGCCGGGGCCCGCAACCCCTGATCGGACTCGAGGACCGAAGTGACTCCGGTGTGGCCCTTCCTTCCTTGCACTCACGACCAAAGTGCGTGAGATTCTCGGCTGAGAAGCTGAAACGGCGACGATCTGCAGGTGATCCCGGCCGAGCTTCTATGGTCACCTAACCTGGAACGATGCCGAGTGGACAGGCAGCGGAGGCGGGCGCTGGTGCAGTGTGAGCGCCCGCGCGTTGCGGCTTGGAAGCAGCCGAGTGAGGTTGCATCGAATTCAGGGTGTATGCCATCGCTTCAATATCCCTGTGGTGGCGGCTACCGTTGGGACGGCGTAGCGCCAAGGGCCTCTCGAACGGCGCGCTCAGGATGATGCAACGGTGGCGAGGCGCCTGGCAATCGGACACGCCGGACAGGTCTATTCCGGGTCCACAGTCCAAGGCTCGGTTGGTGGATGCGGCCGGGAGTTGTTGGCAGATGTGTTTGCTGTATTGGCGCCGCGAGGGCTGGTCTACGTCGGTGGGAACATCATGCAGGGCACCACGAAGGTATCAAGCGCCGACGTATGGGTTACGCATGGCGCGTCGGTGTTCGCGCTATCGGGTGACGCTCGTAAGCGAACGCAACTCCCTGACGGGCGTAAGCTTTTGAACGCCAACGCGGGTGACGGTTACGGCACCGTAGTCCAGGGCTGCGTCACGACGGCTGAGCGGAACCGAAACCAGTCCGGAGGACGATGATCGTCCCTCACAGGGGGCTACTTGTGGGCGGTCGCCCATGGCTATATTCCGGTGCGAGCAGGTGGACAGGCCATTTTGTGGGCTCGAGACCGGCGGGCCCACGCCAGCGCGGTTCCGTACCGTGTGCGTCATCCTTTCTGCAGTCGATTTGTGTGTTTAGCGCGTGTGTCCCCCTCCTGATCTGGTTGGCCGAATCCAGCAGCAGTCGTGCGAGCAGAGATCAAAGCCATCCCGAGCATCGAGTAGGAAGTCGCGACCACTCTGCCGTAACCGAACGGTGTACCGGTCTGCCCGCGTTGGGCTGTGGCGCGAGCGCTGAAAATCAGGTTTCATGGTTGGGGAGAATCAGGCGACGGTGAGAAGTAGTCCACCATGCCTCCATGCGAAAGCCCTCTCGAACAGTCAACGAACATTCGAGCGAATTGCAACGTCACTAGCCACCAATTTCGTCCGCGTGCGTCCGGCCGGAGCTCGGTATGACCCGTCGCGATCGCTCCAAAGACCCTAGCAAGGACAGACACTGCACGGTCGACGTCATCTGCCCTGATGATCCGCCAATGCTGAATCCGGACGCAGCCAAGGCGCTGCTGCGACTCATCCTGCGCTGTGCGGAGGAACGTTGCAACACCACGAGAGATCCCAAATCCGTTGTGCGCCAGAGGCTGACGAATACCCGACGCCCCTCTCGGCCCACACCTCGCAGCAGTCAGATCCGATGTCCAGCCACGACACCGCGCCACCGCCGAGGCTCTGATCGAGAGCGGCGTCGACGTGATCGCAACGCTCCATCTGCAGCACTCTCGCTCAAACCAGCAGCCTGCCAAGGGGCTGGACGGCGATCGTCGTCGGCGAGGGCACACGCTGCTGGTTCGGTAACCAGTTCAGTTTCGTGGCTCCGCGGATCCTGGCCCACGGTGTGGATATCTGGGTGCCCGAGCTGGGCGGGAAGTACAACGCCAAGAACGCGACCCACAACATGATGATGAGCATGCTCGGTGGCCTCAGTGAATCCGAGCGCCAGCATGTTCAGCAGCGCACCCGCGCCAGCATGGACGCGCAGGTGCTCAACGAGGGACGCCACCAGGGCGGGCGCCCTACGGGTACGTCGTGGTCGACGGACCACCGCATCCCAACCCGCACCAGGCAGCGGACGGTCTGAAGCTGCGGATCCTCTCGATCGATGTCGTTGCGGCACCGGTGGTCCAGCGGATCTTCCGCGAATATATCGGTGGCCGAGGCGATAAGGCGATCGCGGAAGGGCTCAACCGCGACGGAATCCTTTGCCCGTCAGCCCACCGCCCCGAACAGAACCGTCACCGCGCCGGGGATGGCTGGCAAGCCCCTACCGTCGCGGCGATCCTGCAGAATCCGCGCTACACCGGTTACGCGGTTTTCGGGAGATGGACCAAACGAGAAGAACTGATCGATCCGGACGACGTCGCCGCGGGATACGCGATCCGCTTCGTGCGAGCCTCCGCGGACCGCATCATCCGTTCCCGACGGCCGGCCCACCCACACATCGTCTCCGTCGAACAATTCACCGAAGCTCACCTGATCCGGCGAGGTCGAGCCGGGATCAACAACCGGGACCGCGCCAAACTGGAGCGGACCAGGACCCTGATACCCCGCCAGTACCTACTGCGCGGGCACATCCGATGTGACGCCTGCAACCGGAAAATGCAAGCCGAGATCGTTGGCCAGAACATCTACTACCGTTGCCGTGCGAGAACTCTCGCTCCGGGCAGCGACGCTCTGGCCGACCATCCGAAGACGGTCAATCTTCGAGAATCGGTCCTCATCGACCCGCTGGATGGTTGGCTCTCAACCCTTTTTGATCGTAAGCACCGGAACCAGACCATCGAGATCCTCCTGGAAGCGCAGGAAGGCGACGACACCGATACCGTTCGTGCGCTGCTCCGCCGGCGAATCATCGACGCGGACACGAGGTTGCAGCGCCACCTCGCCGCTATCGAAGCCGGAGTGGATCCAGCCGCTTTCGTGGCTTCGATGAACACCGCACAAGCAGAGAAGGCCGCAGCGCGAGCCGAACTCGACGCGATACCGAAACCGATCAGACTGACCGAAACCGAACTCCACAAGCTCGTTGATTCGGTCGGAGACATCCGAGCCGTACTGAAGGCTGGTGCGCCTGAACGAGTTCAGGCAGTCACGCCGAGGAGGGGTCCGGGGGCGAAGCCCGCCGGGCGGGGTGTGGGGGACCCACAAATATGACGAAACGAGAAACGGCCCATGCTCTCCATGAGCATGGGCCGTCCATCGAGTGGAGTGTCCGGAGGGGGACACACGCGCTAAACACACGAATCAACCTGCGGAAAATGTGATGCCTACCCATGAATGCGAGTACGGGCACGGATAGAGGATCCGGCCAGGCTGTGGTCTAGCTTCCGTCAGTGGTATCGCTGTCGACCTCGGCAGATCTTTGACACGCCCCACACGGCGCATGCCCTGTCGTACGACTCCGTAAAGACGGTTTTGCTCTGGGGTCGGTCCGGCAGCAGCGTCCTGCAGTTCACTGCTTCGTGTCGGTGGGGTCTGCAAAGATGACCAGATCAGATCACTAGAAGCCGCGTGAACAACGAGCGGCACAACAACATCGGAGAGTCTCGATCGATGGCACGCGTTCTCAAGATCGTCCCTGGCACGCAAGGAGCAGGCCTCCACGCTCCCGAGCAAGGTGCAGTCTGTCATTACGAAGTCATCGACGCGCCTGACGGAGCCAAACTAGTGCACCTCGCGGTTATGGGGACTGATAAACGATCGAGCACGCCCAAGTCCAGCGCATCGATGCAATTCGACAAGGCGACCGCATCAGAGCTCATGCGGATCCTGCTAGAGGCTGATGATCTGATCAATTTACCGATTGACTGGAGTCAGATCGATGCAGATCGGTTCGAACTCGTGCTTGCCCATCTTCTTGAGCTGTCGGGATCATACACGCGAATCACCCGCTTGCTTAATGTGAACGCACCTGATTCTGGTCGCGACATCGAAGCCTATCTAAGGGTCGATGATGGACTCGGTTCGGAGTGGCTGGAACGAGTGGTTGTACAAGCGAAACACTGGCCCGCACGAGGTGTCAGCGCATCTGAAATCGCAGACCTGGTGTATTCAAAGATCCCACTCTGGGAGGGTGAACCGATACGGCGTCTGATAATGGCAACTACCGGATCGTTCACTCAAGACGCAGTTCGTTGGGTAGACGATCACAACAGCGCTGCCAAACGGCCGGCTATCACATTGTGGTCCACAAGTGAGATCGAAAAGTTCTTGCGAAAATGGCCAACCATTGTCGCAGACTTCGGACTTCATATATCAATTGCTGAGAATCGCTCCTCTAGAGTCGATTCCGACGCCTGAGGCAGGCAAATCGCGGCACCGATTTCAGATCGCATCAAGCAAAGTCTGGCCATTTGTCGTTGTGGGTGGCTGATAAGACTGACCTAATCGAAACACGCCTGTCGATGCTCGGTCCAACCGATAATTTTCGTGCAAAGCACTCTTCGTCGATCGAACCGATGCCAGCGATTGGCATGGTCGGAAGGGTTGGAGATCAACCGCTTGGGCCGATTCCTTGTTTACGTCGACCAGGGAGGGACTGAACGCGGGACCGCCGCCTCTATGATTTAGAAAATGGTTCTGACTTTCCCATGGCCGGTAACTGTGATGTGTTGGTTAGTAACGCTAGCGCTGCGCCCATATGCTCGGGTCTTGTCGTGGTGCTCGGAGACGGCGTCTCCAGTTGTCGGATTCCATGTCTTCATGGGTGCAGCGGCTCGTCGGCACGGGCTGGGGAGTGAAGGTGTTTCTGTTTGCGCTGAGTGTCGCGTTTTCCGATTGGCCCAATCCTTACGTACTATCCTGCAATAGCTCGCCCAATACGTCGAAACGAACGGTCTCTGGCCGCCCGTCGGAGTTGCCTGTGCCGTTCGGGCAAGGACTTAGGATCGCGTGATTGTTATCACTCTTACGTCGGCATTCATGGTGCGAAGCTCGATCAGTGATCTGACCAGTGAGATCTGGGAAAATGGGAAGAGTGAGTTTGTAGTTGTCTCCTCGCCATCCTTCAGCAGGATGGCAAACACGACTTTTACCGAGCCGATGTCATTGACCATCGGGTGATTGGGATTGTGCTTTGCGATGGAGTCGCGGAACTTCTTCGCGACCTCCTTGTCGGTGCGTAATACCTTGACGGCGTTCACAGCTTGCGCGAAGAGGTGACTCAGTGGTGCGCTGCTGCTTGCCTTTTTGACGCAGATCAGCTCGCAGTCGGGGCCCAGGACATCACAGATCTCAAGCCCGCCTCCATGGAAGAAATCGGTGAATAAGTTTTGCTTGTCGAATAGTTGGTAGCCCGGTTGTTTTGCGATCTCGCGGTTGAACCAATCTTCGTCATGGGAATCCTGGCCTTTCTTCTTCCCTGTAGAGCGTGGAGGGCCCTTCGTCCAGGCTGGGACAGTGATATTGGTTGTGGCGTTGAAGAGTTCGTCGAGCTCTTCGCGCAGGGTTTCGAGGTGCCAGGCTCCGATCTCATGCCAGTAGCCTTGCCTGTAGTAGTAACGCTCGTCCTCGTGTTCGACTTCCGCGACCAGCCAATCCGTGCCACGGGTTTCTGGGCCAGACGGTGTCGTCTGCGCCGAATCCTCGTACATGGTGACCCGAAGCCGGTGTAGGTTGGACAGTCTGCGGTCCTCGGTGCAACCGTGGATCTGTGCGAGCAACGCTTCCACGTCGATGTCGTTGACGGCGGTAGCGTGGCTGCCCAGCAAGATACTGAATGATTGCGCTGCGCCATAGTAGTCGACACAGTTGTCGGGCATGGTGATGCCGAGGCGTGCGTTGTTTGGCTCGCCCAACAGCGTTGCCAGAATTTTGTCAGCTCCCAGGGCTGCAGGGCTGTGTCTGTTCAGTTTTCGGAATCGCTCGACGAACGCGAGACCTTCAAGTGGGTCTTCGCGGTCGCAGACGCGTTCGATCTCGGCGAGATCGGCCAAGAACTGGGCGGGGGAGGCAGCGAGTGGCAGCTTGATGGCGTGGCCGGAACATTCGATTCGCACTGCCAGCGATGTGGGGAGTTTTGCAGTCATATTCAGCTCGGCGCTGCCACAGATCCTACGGACCAGCGAACTGAATTTGTCGAGACCGAATCCGGCAACATCGCTGCCACCGAGCATGGTGTAGTCCTCGACTCGGCCTCGCCGGTCCATGATCTCGCTGCGAAACCGTGTGACATCGGTTTCGCCGAGGCAGCGGACCGCAAACCCCAGCCCGAAGTCATCGTCGCGGTAGTCCGGGTCGAGGATGTGGTGTCCGAGGCTCCCATAGGTCAAAGCGTAGAGCCTACCTGTAGTGCGGGTCAGTAACAGGCCGCCGGCCGGGCTGGTCGTCACCGACACCGGTAGACCAGTGAGCCCCTGCGCGGCCGGGCACCATTCGGCACGCTCCGGCAACCTCGCACCGCTGACCAGCAATCCGCTTAGCCCCCCATGACTGAAATCCCGGATCTCGTAATTGGTGTCGTGAAGGTACTTTTCTCGGACAAACCAGCGCAGGTCGACCGGGCCGCCTGCGGGGTCAAGCAGGCGGTGCAGGCTGGACCATCGAGTGGTTTTCTTCGACAGCGTCGTTTCGTCCACGGTGGTCTCCTTGATCGCCGGCGTTTCCTTCGAGGCTGGCCTACACGGAACGTGTAGTTGTGTACCCGCTTTCAGTTGCTCTCACTGGTAATGTGGGCTGGGCCCGGGGAGGGTGAACAGCGGCTTTCGCGAGCGCATGGACTCATTCTTGCCGGAGACGACGTCAGCGATCCAACGAGAGGGTACGGGGAACGCGGACCGTATGGTGTTCTGTGTGCATTTGGACGTACGGGTTATCGGTGCGCACGGCCGGGGTATCGTCGAATGTGCGAGGTCCACTGTCATCTGTCGGCTTCGGGGCAAGTCTGATCCCCGGGCTGTAATTAACGCGTCCTACCAGCCCAGCTTGCTGAGCGCTACCCGTGGGCGCTGCAATAAATGATACATCCAGTTCTCTAGGGTTTACAGGGTTTCGCGTCCCGCGTTGTGTCAGTGCCAGGCGGCTTGGCGCTTCTGCGACGGTGTTACTGGTCGATCGCGTGCGCGGAAGATGACAACGCGACGTTGGTGTCGCTAGGTCAGGGGCACGAGCATCCATCGGAGGCAAAAGTTGGGAGATTCGACCGGGGAAGACGTGACCAACCAAGAGAGACCGGCAACGGGTGGATAAATCGGCGTGAGTTTGATCGGCCGGGTGGCACTGCTCAAGAAGGACCAGCAGCAAGGACTGGCGGGGAAACACCAGGCGGCTCGATCGAACCATGGTCACCTACGACAACACCACGAGTGGCCGACAGGTCTACTCCACCACAGCCTGAAACTGGCCATCGATAGCGGCTGCTTGCTGCAGCACAGCCGCACCTAACCGATTGTGCTTTTTGGGCGACGAGCGAAAGTGCAAAGGGCACAATGAAAATCATGGCCTGATTCATGCTGTCATCGGACCGTCGCGATCAGTTGGCGAGGCTGCTTGGGGACGAGTGGCGCTTTGGAGCCGCGTATCCGAAGGTTGCCGAATACCTGGCTGTGGCCCCGAGGCTATGCGGTACACGCGACGACAATGATCAAGTCTTCGACCCGCGATCCCTGCATTTCATAATCGGCGGAGACGCGGTGGCGACCCGAAGATGGCCATCGCCATCCTCAAGGACTACGGAAATGTCAACTTGGACACCGCGATGCGTGGCCGCGAGGACAAGACCACCGTCGACGCCTACAAGCTGGCCTGGCGGCTACGGGTGGTCCCGACACTGGGTCATCTGATGCGGCGAGTGCAACGGACTGCGCCGGAATAGATTGTACAGCAACGCTATTCACGCGACATACTGGGAACCATGATCAGCAAGCGGCGCTCGCGGACGCCGAAGATGCGAGAAATGGCCGGCGAGATACGCTTGGAGTATTAAACATCCCATAAATGTCCCTTTCGGTCCGTCAAGGCCGGAAGGGACATTGTTTTGCCTGGTCAGCGCTGTGATTCTTGGTTGCAGTAGCCGTCACGGACAACGTTTCACGCCCCCGGCGGAAGGTTTTCGCCGGACAGCGCATTTCAGTGCTTCCATGCTTGAGGTGCAAGTCCCTGGTGTCGGCTGCACGACGTAACGCCACCCGCACGACAATGCGACCTCCGCCGCCGCAGCGAACCGCACCGCATCCTCCGGCCCGATCCGATCGCCAGGGCGCACGTCGATCAGCCACGTTTCATCGTCCGACACAGGCAGGAAATCCGGTGTGTGCTTCCCGGTTGCGGCTGCGGTGGTGAACGGCAGCCGGAACGACTGGGACAACAGCTCGGTGAGCCCGCCCGCGAAGTCGCGCGCCAGCAGCAGTTGCTGCTCGGCATGGCTCTCGAACCCGTGATGACGGCCCGTGCTCACCATGTATTGCAACCCCGGACGATGGAACTGTGTTGTCCGCCAAGAGAATCGGCGCACCGGTTGCGCGCCGTTGATCGGCAGTTCCGCGAGATCTCTGACCGGGCAGACCACGGGGTCGTCGCCGAACCGCCGATGCGTCACCCACTGCCGGGTCCATCCGTGACCCAACACCAGCATCGACCGCGGCCTCGCCAGGTCGACCGGCAGCGTGGCCAGCAGCTCCTCCCACCGGCAGCGATCCGAACGCAGCACGGCCCCAACGACATCGGTCACCAGAACCCTCATCCATCAGCGACACCCAACCGGCCGGGACTGTAGCGGGTCCGCAGACAGAGCAAACGGAATCAGAGAAATTCTTGACCGCCTGATCTTCACCCCCAGCCAACCAACCCTGTACGCAGCCGCCAACAAGACTTGGGAGCAGCCGCCAACTACGTCAGGGGACCAGCGTGATCCGGCCTGGTCACTGGCCCATCAGCCGCCATCTATGGCTGGGCGTCACGCCGATCGCGCCGTCCATGACCATGCGCGTTTTCGGCAGGTCGGGGCGCAGCCATTGCTGTACCGGGACGACTCCGGGTTCGAGCACTTCGAAGCCGGTGAAGAATGCCGCCGTCTGGCCGGCGGAGCGAAAGCGGACCTGGGCGGACGTGCCCTGCGTCGCTGCGAGTACCTGGAGTATCTCGGGGGCGGAAGCGGTGGAGCCATGCGTGATCGCCAGCAGGCTGCCAGATGCCATGTGATCGCGGAAGGCGGCGACGATATCGGCCGGGCGCTCGTCGTCCATCACGTAATGCAGCACGCCGATGGCCGTGATGGCCACGGGCTCGCTGAAATCGAGCGTGGTGTGGTTCTTGAGCTGATCGAGTATCGCCTCGGGGTGGCGAATGTCGCCCAGCAGTGCGGTGATACCGCGCGGCCCAGCCAGCAACGCGTCGCAGTGCGCGTGAACCACCGGGTCATAGTCGACGTACACCACCTCCGCCGAGGGCTGTATTTCCCGAGCTGCCTCGTGCACGTTGGGCGAGGTCGGGATACCCGAGCCGAGGTCGATGAACTGGCGGATTCCGGCGTCGGCGGCCATCTGGACCGCCTTGAGCATGAAGCTGCGGGCGAACCACGCCAGCGTCTTGATTTCCGGTGCGCGAGCCAGCATTTCGTTGCCCATATCCTCGTCGACCTCGCGGTAGTCCTTCCCGCCCAGCAGGTAGTCCCACACCCGGGCCGAGTTCAGTGCACCGGGGTCGAACGGTTCCGGCCTCCGATCCGGCGGCAGCGATGTCGGCGATTCGTTCGTCACCGCCGCTCACGCCTTATCGCGGCGCGCAGCCCGACCCAGCACAGAATGACAATGATGGTGCAGAAGACCACCGGGGTGATTGCGGCCTCTGGATCCCCGTCTGTGTACCCGGTCACCAACATAATCAGCCGCCCGACGAGCAAGGCTGCCCCGATGATCGCCGCAGCCAGCAACCACCGCCAGCACGTCTGCGAGGGAGACCTTCCGGGTGTGCCGGAGCCCGCGTGGTCACGGGCCGGGTCATCGTTGATCATCGGTGGGAGCCTCCTGCGTGTCGACACCGAACGGTGTTGCGGCGTGCGGAAATTCGTGGATCTGGCCGAGGCGGGGCTCAAGGGCCACGATCTCGTCCAGGGAGGGGGCGAGGACGAGAACCTCGTCCAGGCGCGGCTCGAGGGCCAAGATCTCATCGAGCCGGGCCTGAAGCGGTTCGTGCTCGCCGGGCTCGTCGTCGGCCGTCACCAGGTCACCGGATTCTGTCTTGAAAGACACCACCGGAACGCCGCGATCACCTCGGTGCCTGCCGGGCGGAAGCCATCGGTGGGCTTGTATACCCACTCCCGGTAGCCCACCGGCGAAGCGCCCGGAGAAGGCAACGCGATCTCGCTGCCGCACGGGGCGACAGTCACGTTGTGGCGGAACAGTTCTGCGAACAACGCCTGGTCGCCGGGAAGGTCCGGGCACACCAGGAACGTCCACCTCTTGGAGCGCGGGTGCGAAATGATCGGCCCAAGACGACCGTGGGGCCGTTCCTTGAGGTGCACCTTGACCGGCGCTCCGATGTGGGCGGGCATCGTGACCGCGCCGACGCTGCCCACGACGAACTCGATCCGTGCCCAATCAGGTCGTATGTGGGCGGGCAGCCCACAGCGGACCTGATAGAACCGCCGCTCGAGTTCGAGCACCGCATCACGCCTGGATTGGAGTGCTTGGGTGTTGTCCATCCCGGATCACCCGGCTTCGGCCGGTGACTGCTGGTCGTCGGGATTTCGTTCGACCATGCGCGCTTTCAGCTCCGCAGTGGCCTCCTGAGGAGACAACTCAGCCAGTGTTTCCCGGACCGTGCCGGTGATCCAGCCCAAGGTCTCCATCTCTGCCAGCAGCGCAGCGACCTGATCCATCGTGGGCGTGTTCGCTTCGTAGTAGAAGATCCAACCGGTGACCCCGTCCGCCGTCTCCGGCCGAGGCGGCCCGTCAGCGGAGAATTCCGCTACCTGCTCGGGCGTGCCGTGGTGCTGAAGTTGATAGAGCTTTCCGTGGTAGATCTGCTGCGGTGTCGCGGCTGCTGTCACCGGCGAACACAATCCCTCGTCAATCGAACCCATCGCTCAGAACCTCCCGGTCGTGTTTGGGAGGACCCGGCGACGGGAGGGCTGCCAATAGTGGCGCGATGAAAAACAGATCGGTGACCCGACGCAGGGTCCACCAGAAGAATGCGCCGTAAACAAGAGCCAAACTGGTGGGATCTCCACCCCCGCTGAGGTGGTGGAATCTCCACCCCTCTGCTGGTGGGGAGATCCCACCCCCTACGGAATTAGCCGTCGTTATCCTTGGTAGTGCCTCTCCGCGAGGTTTTGCCCCCGGTCGACGGGCCGGGGGTATCGCGGGAGAGGAACCAAACCGCGGAGAAGGTGGCAGCTATGCCCAATCCTCATGACGAACTCGCTGGACGTTCGATCGGTGAACGCATCCAGATGATCCGCACGCGTACCGGCAAAAGCCGCGCAGTTATCGCTGGTCTGGTTGGCCGCTCCGACGTGTGGCTGCGCGACATCGAAAAGGGACGTTCGCAGGCACCCGGTCTCGAGATGTTGTTGCGCCTCGGCCAAGCGCTCGGCGTACGCGATCTCACCGAAATCACCGGAGACCACGAATTGCTCGTCGGCCTGTCCCGCCGCGCCGGACATCCCGTCGTGCCCGCGATCCGCGAGGCCATCGAATCGGTAGACCTGGCGCCCGTGGCATCACCTATCGACCCGACCGAGCTGCAGGCGCGCGTCGATCGAGCCTGGGCCATCTGGCACCGTTCGAAAACACCCCGCGCCGATGCCGGCGCCATGCTGCCGGAGCTGATCCGTGACGGGCGTCGCGCGGTACGCACCCTCGACGGACAGGAACGACGTACCGCTGCGGCCGCATTGTCTGGGGCGTATGCACTTTCGGAGCAGGTGCTGGCGTGGGTAGCGGACGCTCCGCTGCTGTGGCTCGCGGCCGACCGTTGCATGTCGGCGGCCGAAATCGCCGACGAACCGATAACGCTCGCGGGCGCATCGTGGGTAGTCGGCAACGTGTGGCGTGCCACCTCGCGCGAGGAAGAGGCGTACCGGCTCACGCAAGACGCGGTCGCGCTCCTGGAACCGCGCCTGGCCAGTGACTCTGAAGCGCAAGCGCTGTGGGGCGCGTGCCACCTGCACAGCGCCATCACCGCCGCCAAGATGGGCCGCGAAGGTGACGCACTGCGCGGCGTTGATCAGGCGCTCGGTATGGCGCGAGCCTTGCCCGCAGGATCAGCGCACCCCTGGACGTTGTTCGGTACCGCGAACGCGGACATGACCTCAGTCAGCGTGCTCGTGGAGCTGAGGAAGTCCGGCAACGCCCTCGAAGCGGCAACCGCCGTCGACCCCGACGCCGTACCGAGTGTCGACCGACGGGCGCGGGTCTGGCTGGAGGTGGCCCGCGGCTACGAACAGCAACGTGATTGGATCGGCGCAGTGGGTGCTTTAAAGACCGCCACTGGCGTTTCGGCGGAGTCAATGAGTTGCCACCCGCTGTCCCGCAACCTGGCCGCCGAGCTGGTGACCAACGGGGGCCGGATGGTCGAGAGAGACGCTCGCGTGCTCGCCGGCCAGCTCGGCGTTACAGCCTAGACCCGTCCGATGGCGCAGCCAGCCGTCTACGAGTGAGCCGTGCGGTACCGCATGGTGCTTGAGGAAACCGTCGAAGGGGCGGGCACGGTCATCACCCGCCTGTCCGAGCACGCGCTCGATGAGCTTGTCGAGATCGCGCGCATCGCGACGCTTCGAGTCGAATTCTGTTCCCGGCTCACAGTGTTCGACCGGAACGCCGTGCTGTTCACCGTCGACGGCAGTGGTCGTCAGCTCGTTGACGCTCTCGACGAATGGGCTGTAGCAGCACCGCCGTTGTGCCCGGAGTGCGGGGAGATGCTGCATGCCGCGCGCGTAGCCTCGGTTGTTGGCTGGTGCTGCGCGGGATGCGGCTACCGGGCCGAAGCTCAGCAGTGAGCCACGTAGGCAGCAACGGCAGACGACAGCGCCACTCGCCGCGGCGAGCGCAAACAGCAGAGCGCGGGCTCAACTGGCGCGCTCGTCTAGGGCGAGCACGTGCCCGAGATCGGGCCGCACGGTCGCGATGTAGGAACCCGAGATCGTGCTGTAGCAGCGGACGAAGTAGCCGACGGCGGGGCCGCTACCGTCCGGATTACGAAGCACACTGCTGACCACTCCGGAGCGGCGCACCGCTGCGGGGTGGTCGGCGGGTAGGCCGCGACCGTGACCGTCGTCGAACCACCGCACGGGATCACCTGGCGCGAACTCTGAATCGAACATGTGTTCGACTATCTCATGTGAGCGCGACACGCGCACGGTCTCTGCGACACGCCGAGATCTGGACTTGCAGAACGCGGTTCACCGGATCCGACATCACCGTTGCGCCCGAATCTGTAACTTGGCTGGCGACACCCATACCAGCAGACGTCTGGGATGGGTGGCTCCCCGCGCAGTTAGAAGGACAGTCATGTCTGAACACGCTGGCACCGAAGATGCAAACGCCATCCCCAGCAGCCGGTTGAAGCTCGTGTCGTGGGTGCTCGCGGGGATCGGACTAGCGCTGATCGTTTGGGGCATTCTGCTAATACAGGCCAGCCAGATGAACGTCGCCACCGGCTACCGGACCGGGGGCCGCCCGGAGATCGGCTTCGGGATCATTCTGCTTCTGGTTGCTACATCAGTCCTTCTACGGTCAACCGGCAGGTTGAAGCCGTCGGAGGTCGCAGCCGAGGCGCAGCCGATTGGGTTCACCGAAACTGGTCAACCGGTCTTCCCGATCGTTGGGTACACGCCCGATGGCAAACCGGTCACCGCGAACCAGGTCCCCGGCGGAGTCCGAGTCGCGACAGCACATACGAACACCTTGGCAATCGTCGCTCTGGTGTGTGGCTTTGTGCTCGCACCCCTAGCCATCCCGATTGGGCACATCGCCCTCGTGCAGATTCGCCGAACTGGTGAGCACGGTCGGGTGCTGGCTATTGTTGGCCTTACGCTCGGATATATCTCGACAGTGCTGATAGTCATTACCGTGCTGCTGGTTTCAGCAGGAGCCTAGGCGCGGCGAAACGGAAGTGCGGCCGGAGGTAGTGAAGCCGAAGCCGAAGAGTTGCCCGGAAAACGATCGATTCTCAACGGCGGGCGTCGCCAGTGCGCGTTCGCAGAGCTGAGCGGGGATCGATCAGTTGTCGTCGCAAGCCCGTACCGGGAAGTGGAGGGGGCGCGGACTTCGCGTTCATCTGGTCGGTAATACGTTCGGTGAGCAGGGTGAGTGCCTCCATGACAGTCAGATCCAACTGCGTGGCGAGGTGTTCGAGGCGAGCCTGAGCTGCTGTGTCGTTCGCCAGTTCGTAGTTGCTGACAAGTGTGTCGAATTCCATCCCTGCCAGTGCCTGGGCGAAGGTCAGTTCCCGGTCGGGTAGCCAGCTCAATTTCCAGCTGCCTGTCTCGTCTCGGGTTGCGCGCTCGGGGGAAATCGCGCTGGTAATTGCCGAGTCGGTCACCTCGAGGTCGGGGTGCACATCGCTAGTTGCCTCCCCGCTGGTTTCGGCGTCGGAGTCGGTCTGGCCCGTGACTCGTTTCTTGAGCTCGGCCAGGCCTGCTTCCACGTCGTAGGTGTTCTCGTCGCGCTGCTCGCGGTAGCTGTCCAGCTCGGCGAACGCGGCAGCGATCGAGATCGGCTCGGTGCCGTCGCTGCTGTCGGTGCTCATGCCGGCCTCACCCCTTCTGCTCGGGTACCGGTGGCCTCGCCTGCGGTCTGCCGGTGCTCCGCGATCACCTCGACCAGATCCTCGGCGCTGTCGAACGCGATCTTGGCTTCTGTGCGATTCATCATCGCCTCGATCTTCTTGCGGGCCCTGCTCTTATGAGAGTGCACGGTCGAGACCGTGCAGTCCAGAACCTGCGCTATCTCTGCGTCGGGCAGTCCCAGCTCCCACGCCATCATCGCGACCCGGTACTGGGTCTCGGTCAAGATGTGGTCGAGCACTCGCATGAATCGTTTGAGATCGTCGTTCTCGAGGACTCGCTGTAGCGGGTCTTGCCGCAGCGTAGCTCCTGGCATCAGCGGGATATCGGTGTCGAGGTAGTCGTCCACGAGGGCCTCGGATTTGGAACGCTGACGCCACGCCACACATTCTTGAGACGGCCACGCCCAGCATCGAAATGGATCGATTCTCAGACAGTAGTCGGGTGTCGAGCGCGACGCCCCGTACAGCCGTGATCAGACGGCTACGCCAAAACCCGCTCGCTCGTGTACCAGGACGGTTCGATACTCAAGGGTCGACCCGACCGTCCAGGCGTGCAGGCCGACGAGGTGGACATCGAAGTGGAAGTTGCTCAGAACACCTTCTTCGATGTCACCGTCGGAGGCGATGACGTAGAGGCCATGGTCGAACGAGGGCCGTCCGGCTGCGATGACCTCACCGCTGACTGCGGCCCAGTCCAGTCTGGCGTGCCGATACCTCTGCGGGACAAGTCATCCCAGGTCTGGGGGCCTCGGTTACGTTCTCGTCTCAGTCGCCCGTCGACGGGGCTGAGGGTCTGGTGGGGTTCGATGGCCCTGCCGTATGCTTTCCCGCGTTGCCGCCGCTGAAAGGACCCCGACTTTGTAGCTCATCTCCTCGGATTTTTGGGACGGCCGCCTCTCGCTGAGGCGCGCCCCAAAAAAGAAGAGAGGAGACCGAGTTGGTCCAAATCGCATTGCTGGTCGCGATCTGCTTCATCTGCTACCTGGTCCTGTGTGCGGTGGTGGTCATCCGCACAGGCAGCACGAAAGGGCTGCGGGATGTAGCGGCCGCCATCGGCGGATTGCGGAACATACTCAAGTTGTCCTGATAAGCCGGGGCGGTGCGACTCTCGCACCGCCCCGACTACTCGGCGGTCGAACACCGTAGACGGCGCGCCACAGCCAGACCTTCGACGCATTCGCGCAGCTCAAATGGTATAATTGACGTGTACATCAAAGCGTGTGCGGGATTGTTGAACATCGACCGCGAGATGATGGTTCAGCGAGTCAAATCGGACGATCCCACTATTCGGGAAAATACGGATTCGACTCCCGTACGGTCCATCTCAGGGGCCGTTTTGCGGCCCTTGTAGGCGGCCCGGTCGAACCCGGGTGGTCGCCCACCGTTGCGGCCTCGCCGTTTGCGGTGCGCGATCTGGTCGGCGCGCTCGGGAATGACACAACCGATACCCTTGCCGCGCAACATCGCTCGGTTACTCTCCGAGGAATACGCCTTGTCGGCGAGCACGCGGTCGGGACAACGGCGCGGCGAGCCACCCGCCAGCCGCGGCACCGCGATTGCGTCGAGCACGGCAGGCATCATCGGTGAATCACCGGCCTGCCCACCGGTCAGCAGCACCGCCAGACCGCGGCCGTTGCCATCGGTGGCCAGATGCGCTTTCGTGGTCAGCCCACCGCGGGATCGGCCGACCGCGTGATCAGCTGGCTCATAACTCACCATCCGGGCCGGTGCCCCCACCGCCACGGGAGATATTCGCGCCGTGCTGATGCACGCCCATGATCGAAGAGTCGACCGACACAACCCAATCCAGATTCCCGGTCGCATCGGCAAGCGCGCTCAACGCGACCAGCACTCGATCCCAGGTCCGTCACCGGCATACCTACGAGGCCGCTTCCACACCGTCTGCCACGGACCGAACACCTCCGGCAGATCCCGCCACGGCACGCCGGTCCGCAACCGGAACAGCATCCCCTCCACCACCAGGCGACTATTGGCAAAGTTGCAGCCCACGTGGCCACCCGAGGTCGCCAGTAGCAGCTCCAGCAACTCCCACTGCACGTCCGTCAGAACGCGATACCGATCACCGACAACCCTCGCCACGGCGAAGATGATGCCCGAACGATCGAGCTACCGGACGCGATCGACGAAAAACGATTGGGAGACATGACCTAGCGAGCCAGTCGACACGAGGTTAGCACGGTTGAGCTTTGAAACCTGTTTGCTCGACCCAGGGCTCGGGTTTGTCAAGTTGGCGACTGTGCGGGAGGCTCTCGGTGTACTGCGACCGTAAGTGCGCTCGGGCATCCGATGATCGTGCACGGTTGTAATAGAAGAGGGGCCGAGGAGGTCTGGAGCTGGTACTATCTCCGAGGAAACCAGAGCGATAGATTTGGAGCCGTGTATCCAATCTGGATTGCACAATGTTCGGGGGGTCATGCCGTTTTCATTATCATTCGGTCGAGTGCAAACAATGTTCGAGTGGCAGGGTATCGAGTCAACTAGAGGCGCTGAGCGCGCTGGGCGTGTCAGTCGTCACTTTTGGCTATGGTCGGCAGCGAATGTCAGCCCGTTCGTTATTTCTGCGGGTGTTCTCGTTTTGGTGCTGGGTTTGTCGTGGGTGGGGGCGACGGTCGCGATCATCGTGGGGGTGATCATCAGCTATCCACTAGTCGGGCTGGTGGCGATCACGGGGTTGCGGGGAGGGGCTCCGGCTCTAACGCTCAGTCGCGCTGCCTTCGGTTACCGTGGCAACATGCTCCCGACTTTCCTCGCATATATCTACTGCATCGGCTGGGAATCGGTTGCTCTATTCCTTGCTGCTTCGGCAACAAAAGCCCTGGTGCACAGGGTATTTCCAAATGTTAACTCGGCGTTCCTGCTGGCGATTGGGCTAGCGATTACTGGCGCGGTGACGTTGTTCGTCACGCTATACGGCTATCAACTTATTATCCGTGCTCAGCGATGGATAACCATTGCGCTTGCTTTCGCAACCGCTGGATATTTCCTCATCGTACTCTCGAAGATATGGCCTTTAAAGGCGGCACCGTCTGCGCCCGATTCGCCTCCGTTGCTGGCCGGCATCAGTTTTGTTGTTGCTGCTGGTGGCCTGTCCTGGGTAGTCATGGGGGGCGATTACAGCCGATATCTACCCAGCGACTCGAAACCGTGTGCTGTGGCTGGCTGGACTGCGCTCGGGGGTGGGGCGACCGCAGTGTCACTTCTGCTTTTTGGTGTATTGATAGGAGTGGGGAAGTCTGACGTTGTCGTAAAGGCAGCCGCTGATCCACTTGGCGCTTTGGCGCTTCTGCTGCCGACATGGTTCTGCGTGCCATTTCTTGTTGCGACAATCGTCGCGCTCATTGGAAGCGGTGTAGTCAACCTGTATTCTTCCGGGCTCAACTTGCTTGCGCTTGGCGTGAGACTCCCGCGGCCGACCACGATTATTTTCGACGCAGCTTTGGTAATGCTTGGGGCTAGCTATTTGCTCTTCTTCTCGCCTGGATTTTTTGGAACCTTCGAATCATTCCTTGCGATTCTCGGGGTTCCACTTGCTGCTTGGTGCTCGATATTCTTGGTTGATTTCTATCTCCATCGCGGTTGCGGCTACAATCCCAGTGCTATATACCCGCGAGAGGGTGATAAAGGTGGGATCGGTTATGTGGGCATGCTTTCCCTTCTTCTCGGTACGGGGTTGGGTGTTGTATTAAATTCCGATCCAGGAGGGATCATTCAATCTGTCCTGGGCCTTATGGTTGCCGAGAGTGCTCTTGAAACGGTGACGTCGTGGAAGGTGGGGATATTCGTATCGTTCTTCGTTGGGGGCGCAGTGTACGCCATATTATCCAAGCGTCGGGTGCTGTCAGCCGCGTAGCCTGGTTCGTTCCGGTGATCTCCTCTTGGGTGTTATGTCTCGGCAGACCTTCTGCCCGACCCGTCGCAACCTCCTATCGGCGGTTTAAGGTCTATATTTGAGTTTGCTATTTTGTTTTGGTGGCAGCAAGAGCGTAAAGGAGTGGGATGCGGACGTCGGTGGGCGGCAGTTTCCACCATCCCGTCTTCTCGTCGGGGATCATGCGTTCGAATCGTGGCCACGGCAGTAGTTCGGTTTCACGCAGTCTGGTGATAGTCAGTCCGGCGTCGACGAGGGATGTGACGACCTCGCCAAGACCGTGGGCCCACTCGTAGACCCTTGCCGCGGTTTCGGGTAGCGCGGGACCGTCGGTGTAGGTGTGAGTGCTGTTGTGCTCGACGGCGCCACGTCCCTCTAGGTAGTCCTCACGAAGGAGCAGGTCTTGCTTGTCGAGGTCGGGTTTTGGTCCCAGTGAGGTGAGCACGGGATGGAATTCGACGATGTAGGCCAAGCCTCCAGGTTTGAGCAGGTCGGCGACGACGTTGGCCCACCGATTGAGATCTGGCAGGTAGCAGAGAGAGCCTTTAGCGGTGTAGACGACGTCGAATCGTCCGGAGCCGAGGGCGTTGGCTGCGTCGTAGACATCGGACTTGACGTATTCGACGTCGACATCGTGCTCGTGTGCAATCCGGCGAGCGTGAGTGATCGCTTCGCCGGAGAAGTCGAGGCCGACAGTGCGTGCGCCGCGTCGAGTGAACTCGATGGTCTCGGCGCCGAGGTGGCATTGCAGGTGGACCAAGTCGCGGCCAGTCAACGGACCTAGGTCTTCCCATTCGAAGGGTGCGAACCACCAGTCGGCGGGGATGCTGCCGCCGATGCCGTAGAACTGCGACGCAGCGTGGATCGGGGTGCGTGCATCCCAGTTCTTCTCGTTGGTGCGGAGGAGTGACTGGGTATGGGAGTCGAAGTCGTTCATTCGTCCTCTTACCTTGCGCCCCAGGGGCATTGGTGTCTCGGGCTGAGGAGTGCCGTCGGATCCGCACAATAGCAGTCACGTCGCCTCCGCTGAGATCCCCTTCCCCCAGAGCCGAATTGGCTACTCTGACAACGGATACCACACATCTTCGGCAGGCGTGCACACTTTGTCAGCGAACATCCCTGCGTGCTGGAACCAGTAGGCAGTACTCTACGACTCATACAGGGGGTGTCCAAGGGGCAGGAACAAGCGATGGCGAAATCAGAGACTGACGGGCAGCTACTGAGATCGTTGCGGGAGCAAGCGGGCCTGTCCCAAGCTCAGCTATCCGACGCGGCCCACTACGACAAGGGATACATCTCGCGAGTCGAAAACGACAAGCAATCGTTGTCGGAGTCCTTGGCCGAAGCGTGCGACGCCGCGCTGGAGACCGGCGGCCAACTCCTCGCACGCGCCCAGGCAAACGCACAGCTCCGTGGTGAAGTTTTGCCCGTAGCGCAACTACCAGCAGCACCGGCAGGTCTCGTAGGGCGCGAGGGGCCGCTGGAGCGTCTAGCAGAGCTGCTTACCCGCCCGCAGGACCAACCAGGTTTGGTGCCGGTCGTGTGTGTCGATGGTCCGCCAGGAGTCGGAAAAACAGCGCTGGCATTGACATACGCGCACAGCGTCGTCGGCCGCTACCCTGGCGGTGCGTTGTTCGCGGATCTGCGCGGTTACGGCACCGCTGGGGCAGCGAACGCCACGGAGATCCTGGATGGTTTCCTGCGAGCCCTCGGGGCACATCCGAACCGGATCCCGGCCGACCTCGATGGAAGGTCTGCGCTATTTCGCTCGATGGTGCACGGGCGAGGAATTCTGATCGTGCTCGACAACGCCCAAAGCTCCGGACAAGTGCGGCCATTGCTGCCTGGCTCGCCGGACTGCGGAGTGCTCGTCACCAGCAGGGTTCGTTTGACGGGACTGTTCGTTGGTGCTTCGGCCACCGCAGTGACACTGAATCCCCTGCGGCCCGACGACGCACAAGCATTACTCGAGCGGGTCATCGGGCGACGCACAGGCGCGGAAACGGCGGCGGTGCCGTTGATCGCGCGGCGGTGTGGATATCTGCCCCTGGCGTTGCGGATCGCGGCGGTGCGGATAGCGACCTACTCTCATCGCAGCATCTCAGACCTCGCCGAGGACCTGGCCGCCGAACATCGGCGGTTGGACGTGCTCAGCGCCGGCGATGCGGCGGAGCTGGAAGTGCGAGGGGTCTTTTCCTGGTCATATCAAGCGCTGCCGACCGAAGCAGGTCGGATGTTCCGCCTGCTCGGCCTGCATCCCAGCACGACGTTCAGCCTCGATGCGGCGGCAGCGCTGGCGGGTGTGCCGAATCCAGTGGCTGCACGGCTCATGGAAATCCTTGTCATGGCGCATCTAGTCGAGGAGACAGGCCGCCACCGGTACCGTTTGCACGATCTGCTCCGGGTATACGCCGCTGAGTTGGTTCGAAGCGTGGAATCTGGCGCTGGTTGTGACGAGGCAGCACGCCGGCTGGTGGATTGGTGCCTTGCCAGCCTGGACGCCGCCATCCGTGTATTGACTCCCGGGCGGCCCCACCCCGCCCTGCCGCCGCCGGTGGCGGGCGTACAACCCATGGAGTTCAACGGTGACTACGAGCTGGCACTGGATTGGTGCGACACCGAACTCCCGTCGATCGTGGGAGCAACCCGGTTGGCTGCCGACTACGAAATGTTCGACCGCGCATGGCAACTGCCTGTTCGAGCGCTGTACTACTTACTGATCCGCCGACCATGGGACGAATGGATCGCCACCAGCGAAATCGGAGTGGCAGCGGCCCAAGCCAGCGGCAACATCAACGGCTACGGCGAGGCGCTGATCAACTTGGCCGCGGCACATCTACGCCGCGGCGACTACGACATCGCTGAGCAACAGTTCCACGATGCCCTCGACGCCTGCCCGGACCCATATCAACGTGGGTGGGCTCTGGCTGGGCTCGCATTTACCTGCCTCGGCCGCGAGAACTACCAGCCCGCAATCGATTACCTGCACCAAATGGCAGAGAGCTTCATCGGACTCGACGAGAGCTACGGAGTCGCCACCGCCTACGCCAACCTCGGCGAGGCCTACCGCGAGGTCGGGGAACTCGAACAAGCCTGGATGTACGGCCAGCGCAGTGTCGAGCTGTTCAACTCGAACCAAGACCGCCAAGGCGCTGGATACGCGCTATCGAGGCTTGCACGCACCGCCCTCCACCGAGGCGACAGCGCCGTCGCACTGGCCCTCTGCGAGGAGGCACTGGCCGCGAATCGAGAAACCGGTGACCGATGGGCCGAAGCCGACACCCTAGATGTCCGCGGCCAGGTGCTGCAGAAGTCTGGCGAAACTCAAGCAGCTACCCGTGCGTTAACTGCCGCCCTCGCGATCTTCAACGACGGGCTCGATGACCATCGAGCCGATCTACTCCGCGCACAACTCGACGTAACCACCGACGAACAGTGACACCACGACGCAGGTAGGCCAGCAATTCGGAACACCGGCGACCCCCGGCACCGGGTCTGTCCGTGTAGCAAGCGGTTGGCAACAAACGCTCCAGTGTTGCCTATCGAGGTGGCAACCCGTCAACATCTCCCAGCCCAGGTCACGACTGGCGATAGTGGACTGAATCAACACGATGCGTCACCGAAGCCGTCGGGGGGCTTGGGTGTGGAACCACCGCCGGAACAATCATGAAGGGGAACGCAGCCATGGGAGGCAACGGAATCGGTCGTAGACCCAACGGTGCGGGACTCGACCGCTCGGGCGTGATCATCCCGACGCTGTCGGTGACGATGCGCCAAATTCGTGAGCACAAGGGACTCACGCGTGTGAGCGCCTACGAGTGCCACCGGATCACGCAGAACTACCTGGCGGACCTCGAACGCGGCAAGTACAAGCCGAGCTCAGCGTTGCTGGAACGCCTCATCGCCGGCTATCGGCTAGATGCGGACCAGGCCCGCCACCTTCGCGAACTTCGCGCTCGCGCAGTCGAACTCATACCTGAAGAAGAGCTGCACCGCCGCGTCTACGCTGACCCGGCGTTCGGTGCTCATCTGCAGGACCTGCAGGAGCGAGGAATCCCCGCCGCCTATCTGAGCCGGGTCTTCAACGTGATCGAGTGCAACGATCTGCTGCGGGCTGTGCTGCCAGGTCTGGACGAGGTGGACTCAATCCTGTTATGGATGTTCACACCGGACGCGCGGGACATCGTCGTGGATTGGGAACCCGAAGCGGTACGCACCGTCGCTACCGTCAAGGGTGTCCTCGGTCGCCATCGTGAAACAGTACAGGCTGCGGACGTCGTTCGAAAGCTCCAGCACAGCAAGACATGTGGTGAGATCTGGACCTCGAACATTGACATCTCGTACGGGCGCGACAGTACCGACCTCAAGCTGTTTCGAGATCGAGCAGGCCGGATCGTCTCGTACAGCATCACCATGTCCGAGGTGCCCGAGGCGTCGGGCCTGATGCTGCTGAGGGCAATTCGCAAGCGGTGCGTGCCGAACATGCCACCGTTCGAAGCGAGCGCGGCGGGAGTCGCGGGATAGCGCGCTGGCAGCATTCGGGGTATCTGCCAGATTGCTGCCTACTCGAATCGACGGCCCGGCGCCACAGTGATGTGTGAGAGGCGCCCTGTCTCGGCGAAAAACCGGTAGCAGGCTGGAATAGAAATCGGAATATGCATCTCGCACGAAATGGTAGCCTGATGACCTAGGCTGACCAGCAGTGCTGAATTCGGCCGGGCGGCATTCGCGTGGCTCGTGACGGCAATACTTACGCTGTGCGCCGCGCGGAGCCGAGGTGGCTAGATTCGGCAAGCGATCCAGGCAGAGGATCCAGAATCGCATCTAGTTACACACCCGAATGCTCTGGGAGGGCAGAGTTCGTATAGTGCTATTCAGGACATTTCTGGCGGCGGGATGGTAGCTGCTTATGGAGCGTTAAGTTCCATAGACTCGAACGCGGAGGTCTGATGCCTTGGTGGTCTGCGAAAGCGATGGCTGGGTGCTCGGCTTTCGGTGGATTTGATCACGGAGTTTCCTCTGAGAACCGGTCTGTAGGAGAGTCGGCGACAGCGGAGTTCGGCGCGGAAGGCACCTCGATGGGAAAGCCTGTGAGTAACCAAACATGGTTGGTCTCGTCGGAGATGCTGAGACGATAGCCGGCAACGGCTGCGGTTTGAGGGTCGCGAAGGCGGAACTGAATGCTGTCGTCACGACCGTGCTCGACGCGGATGTCGTAGATCCACCGATCCTGGAAATAGGTATTACGCCGCAGACGGCGAAACAGATGGATCGACTGTGGGGAATCACGGTGGCGCCCGAGGGTGCCTTTTAGGATTGCGACGGTGTGGTCGGCCTCGCGGTCCCAATCGAGGACCAGCCGTCGGGCCGTGGGGCTGAAGAGCCAGACGGGGATCGACCCGGTTTCGTCGGCGCCGGGCATCGACCTCCGGAATAGGTTGTTGGTAGCCAGGATTGACCACACTGGATCGATGTAGGCGGCTAAGGCGCCCAACGTCTCCAGGTGGTCGAGGTGGCTCATCTGCGCGGCGTTGGTGAGCACCCGATGACGAAGAACGTGGACGGGTTCGAGGCGCTCGGCCGGTGCGCAGAGCTCGGACAGGTGACGCGCTTGCCCGCTGTCGAGGTTGTAGCCGGTGACGAGCCGCTCGAGTATTTCCGGACTGGGCCAGTGTTCTTGTTCCTCGATCCGGTACAGGTACGACTGGCTGACTCCGCATTCGCTGCTTGCTTCTTCTCGGGTGTAACCGCAATGGTCGCGGAACTGTCGACAAACGGTGCCTAGTGTCGGCATGCGTGGTATCTGTGCCCGTCGGGCATCCCGGTGTGCTCTGCTCGGATTCTGGCTCATGCGGAGCCCCCCTTTATTTAGCGGCTTCCGTCGTGCGGAAGGCGGCGATACCCTCTCTGGTTGCCCCCTGTAAGCAACCTTCGTTCTTACCAGATGGGTAGGGGGTGCTGCAAGCCTATATTGAATAGTTGCTTTGTCGTAGCTGTTGATCTGTGGCGGGAATCCCTCCTCGCGGCCAACTCTCCCCCCGTGGGAGGTTTTTCGGAAGTTAGTTGTAACGGAGATAGTGTCAATGTGATCGTTACCGCGCAGGTCAGTCCGTCTATTCCGAATTGATACTCCGACCGGTACCGAAAAGGAGATGGGTCGAAACACTAGTCAAGTCAGGGGTTGTGGAGTTTGGATGGACATGCTTATCCAATCTGATTGAGAGGAAGTTAAATTGGACCCCTTCGTGATCCTCGGGTGGGTGAACGGCCTACTGTCCCTTGCCTCCAATGGGCTGTCTGTCGCTTATCAAGCGCTGACGCTGATCCTTCCGTTCATCTGACGCGAAACATTCGAGAGTCGCCTCCCAGACACGCCTTCGCGACTGGGAGGCGCGCGGAGAGAACCTCACCGCGCATTCGATTACCAAACCCTCTTACTTGGCCCTCGGGACGAAGGATGCTTCGGCATGCCGATATCAAGGAAAACCACAAGTTGTCTCACTAGTGGTCCCGGTCCGTTCGACGCGACCTGGAACGAACGAAACCATCCAAGCCGCAACGCTATCCGCGGCCGACGTGCGGTCCTGGCGAGCGCAGTGCCGATCGCAATGATCTTGGCGGCAGGCGCGGCTGGCGCGGTGGAACCCCTAGCCGCTGTCGCCGATCAACCCGGTGTCACGAGCCCGTCGCAACCAGGCACCTCAACACCGACCCCGACACCGCTCCCGTCACCGGAGCCTCCTACCGCCGCACCGGAGTCACCCCCTCCAACGACCTACTATCGGCAACCGCCCGAGGTTCGAAACTGGGCGCCTTCGCGCCCGGCTCCACCACAGGATGCGCCGGTAGAGCCTGTCCGGATCGAAGAGCTGCATCTGCCGGAACCAGTCCCGCCGGTCGCGCCGATCGAGGCTCCTGAGAACACGATTCGCATCGGTCAGTGGCAGATGCCGCGCCCGGACTGGCTGCCCCCGGACTGCGCGGACACGATCAACGAGGTCGCGGCCGGGGCTGAAGCCCAGATGGCTACAGCGTTGGACTCGATCGGTATTCCCGCAGGGCGTTCGGATCGCGTTGGCGGTGCGACGCTGGCCGGGGCAGGGATCGGCGGCGCCGCAGGTGCCGTCGTGGCTGGCGCTCCGGTAGCGGTGGCGGGTGCGGTGGTGGGTGGGCTGATCGGAGGAACGATCGGCGGAATCGCGGGCGCCGCACTGGGTACCGTGATTCCGGTTCCGATTATCGGCACCGTCACCTCCGGCGTCGCAGGGACCGCGCTCGGTGCTGCGGCCGGTGCCGCAGCGGGAGCTGCGGTTGTCGGTGTTCCTGCCGCGACGGTCGGTGCGGTGGCCGGTGGCACGGTCGGTGCGGGGTTCGGCGCGGGCGTGGGGGTGGGCCAGCCATGACCGCCACCAGGACGCGACGTGTGGCAGTACTCGTAGCGGTCTCGACGAGCCTTGGCGCGTTCACCTCGATGACCGCCGATGGGGACGCGGGAGCGGTGCCGATCGGTCCGGGCTGTCCCGCACTGTATGTGCTGGGCGTGCAGGGCACGGGGCAATCCAGCCCCGGCGCGGACCCGCTCGCAGATACCGGGATGGTGGGCGCGCTGCTCGCGCCGGTGGTGGCGGCTGTCCCGGATCTGGTGCAGCGCAGCTATATCGGCTACCCGGCTGGTTTCGGCGGGGCCGTCCCCGGTGGCGGTAGCGCCCCGTACGCGGTCTCGGTCGCTGATGCTCGCCGCTCGCTGGATGCCGCGGTATCGGAGATCGCTGAGGCCTGTCCGGCGACGAGGATCGCCGCTATCGGATATTCCCAAGGCGCTCAGGCGATCTCGGGATTCGCCGCCGATGTCGGGGCGGGCCGAGGGCCGGTGGACGCGGATCGGATCGCCGGTATCGCCTTGTATGCCCACCCTGACCGGGCCCCGGACGCCCCGACCTTTCCTGGCCGTCCAGGACAGTTCACGCCAGACCCGGCTCCGGGAACGGGCGGAGGTGCGGTCTCGGGCGTGCGGATCACCAATCCATCCGCCGGCGGGGGAGGGATCGCTGACAGGCACACCACCTACGGGGCGCTGACCGGTCGCGTCGCCGATATCTGCACCGACGGTGACCTTGCATGCTCGGCGCCGGAGCGCGCGGCAGTGCTGCGCGCGGGTGCCGAAATCGCCGCTCAGGCCGATTTGCGTGACCCGTTGACGGGGCTGGGATCACTGCAAGCGATTCTGTCCACGGCTCTGGGTGAGGCGTGGACGGCTGTGCTGCTCAACGATTTTCAAGTGGGCAACGGAAATGTCGACTACCTCCCACAGCTGTCCCTGGCTGAGCGGTTGATCGAAGCCGCCGACCCTCGACACTCGTCGCCGACCGAGTACGGGGCCGCGAGCGCGCGGTGGAACGAGATCACCGCGACCGTGGCCGCGAACCCGATCGCGTTGCTGCCCAAACTGGCCGGCCAGTTATCGGCCGCGTGGGGTCAGTTCGTGGCCGACAACGCCGATCTGGTAAACCCGGCCATCTGGGCGCGCTACGCCGACACCGTCGCCCGCCACACCGGTTACGCCGCCTCGGGGCAACTCGACTCCGGCATCGCCTGGATGATCGCCTTGGCCACCGACATCGCTGCGAGCCGATCATGACCGAACCCGCTACCCGCGACGAGTTCTACACCGGCCGAATCGGATACGAGCACCTGCCTGGAACGATCCTGCGCCAACGCGCCGTAGATTTATCGGATTTGGAGGGTGCGGGCCGGGCATGGCAGATCGTATACGCCACCCGGACCAGTTTCAGTGCACCGATTCCTGCCTCGGCGGTGGTAGTCGCATCGGCGACCGTCGACGTGGCCGGTATCGGCCCGACGCTGTTGTATTGCCCGGCATTTCACGGCCTCGGCGGGCCCGCACCATCGCAGTTGCTGGTGCAGGGTGTGGAGCCGGAGGCCCCGTTTATCGCCGCGGCGCTCGCGCGTGGCTGGACCGTGGCGATCCCTGACGGGCTCGGCTCGGGAATGACCGGGTTGGGTCCGGCGCAGTTTCTGGCGGGCCGCGCGGGCGCGCACGCAGTGCTGGATCTGGCACGGGCCGTGCGTGATCTTCCCGAGCTGGACGCCACCGAGCAGCCCAGTGCTGTGTGGGGATTCGCCGACGGCGGCCGGGCTGCGCTGTGGACCGCGGAACTGCATCACCAGTACGCCGGAGAGCTGGATCTGCGTGGCGCTGCGGCCGGGGCTGCGGTCGGCGACCCGGGGGCGTTGATTCCGGAGATCGACGGCGGCCCGTGGGCGGGGCTGGGATTAGCCGGGCTGATCGGGTTGTCGCGCGCCTACCACCACCTGCCGGTGCACCACATCCTGCTCGAGGACGCTCATCCGGTCATCGAGCACGCCTCGAGTCTGGACGCCGCGACACTGATAGCGGAGTATCAGCATCAACCGCTGGGGCAGTGGTGCGAACGGCCCTACCCCTGGCGCGACGCGATCTGGCGCTACGTGCTCGCCAACGAACGAAACGCCCAGTTCAAGCCCCGAGTCCCCGTGCATCTCTACCACGGCACCGACGATGCCCTGGTCCCGATCGCGCTGGGCCGCAAACTCTTCGCTGCCTACCGCCGCCTCGGTGCCGATCTGAGCTGGCGCGAATACCCCACCAGCCACCTGGGCACCGCCACCGCAGGCGCCGGCGAAGCCCTCTCCCGACTGGCCGGCTACCTGCAACGCCGCCCCACTCCCGCGGCGCCGACTCCACCACAAGCCACCTGAATCGCCTGCCCGCACCGTCCGGACCCCTCGCTGGGGGTGCGGGCAGGCCCCAACCTTCGAGGAGGTGAAAACCCATGCCTCACATCAGATCCCACAAGCGACACCATCGGGTTCCGGCACGGACGGTTGCTGTTTCAGTCGCGCTCGCCGTGGCCATCGTGATCAACGGTCCCGCAGCATTCGCGGCGCCAGTGAGCACGGTGCCTCTGGGCGCGTCGTGCCCGAGCCTGTACGTGTTCGGCGTGCAGGGCACCGACGAGACCAGCCCGGATGTCCCGCCGACCAGCGACACCGGTGCGCTGGGACAAATGTTCGGGCCGCTGAGCGCGAAAGCCGGAGACCGGGTCCAGCGCTCCTACATCGCGTTCGGCTACACCGACGACGGCACGGCCTTGCCCTACGACGATGCTGTCGCGGCTGCGGCAGAACGGCTCGAAGCCGCCGCTACAGAAGTCCTGCAGCGTTGTCCGGCAACGAAACTGGCGGCCGCCGGTTACGCCCAGGGCGCACCCGCGGTCTCGACGTTCGCCGAACAGGTCGGCCGCGGCACCAGCACGATCACCCCCGAGGAGATCGCCGGTATCGCGCTGCTGGCCAACCCTGCCCGACCCGCGAACGCGACAGTCTTCCCGGGACGGCCACAAGCCAGCACTCCCGCCGCGGCACCCGGCACGTCGGGGGAGAGGGTCGCGACGATATCGCTGAGGAATCCGCCCCTGACCGGTACCGGGATCGTCAGCGTCCCTGCGGCCGACTACGGATCGCTGAGCGGACGTGTCGCGGAGCTGTGCGTGCCCGGCGATGCGACGTGTGATGCCCCCACGGGTAGCCCTTTGGCCACCACGGTGGCCAACATCGCGGCCCGATCGGAGCTGCGCGATCCGATCGCGGCGATATCCACCGTGGCAGAAGCACTCTCGACCACCGCCTTCACCACCGCGGTCGATGTGGTCAACGAGGACCTGCACGGAACCAGCCTCGATCAACTCTCCTACGAACCGGCAAAACCCCTGGGGCAGCGCCTCGCCGACGCATCCGCCCCGACCGCGACACCACCTGGCCCGAACGAGGCACTGTCGGCGCTGTTCAAACTCGGCACCCTCGGTTTGTCCGCGGTGGTCTCGCTCGCCCAGAAAGTGATCACTCCCGCGACCGTCGCCGAACTGGCGGTCGTCGGAATGGCCAATCCCTGGGCAGCGGTCGCGGCGATCGGAGCGAAAGTCGCCACCGCGGTCACCGAACTCATCCCGCCCCAGACCGCCAGCCGATGGATCAATCAAGCCTTCGAGGCGATCACCAGCACGGTCACCGATCAACGCGAGCTCTACACCCTCGCCGGCGCCGCCCAATACAGCTCCACCACCGGCCGCCACGGCTCCTACCAAACCGTGCCCGCCACCACCAGCGGTCGCGCCCCACTCGCCGCGGTCGCCGACTGGTTCGCCGCACTGGCCCACGACCTCGGCCCCGCCACTTCGACTCAGGCCCGACCACAACCCACGACCAGCACCACCACCGCACCGACCACGACCGGTGGTGGTCGTTAAACCCCTTCGGGCGCAACCGGATCAGCCGACGTACCCGACCACAACTGTCGCCTGATTCTCTCCCCGGCACGCGCCCGGAGGGCCCCACCCACACAACCTCAGCACTCAGCCCGTCAAGGAGGTGACACGCACATGCCCGATACCCGAACCCCCAACAACGCGCCGGTCGAACACGGCGGGGGATGGCTGCGCACGGCAGGACCCGCCGCGCAACCGGTCCGCGCGGTGGTCACCGACAGCGAACCCGCACTCGGCTCGGAACTGCACTGGATCCCCCAGCCCGGTCCGCAGGGGCCCGGGATCGAACCACCGACCGGTCACCGGCGACGGTGGCTGTGGGCAGGCTTGGCCGCGGTCCTGACGGCGAGCGTGGCAGGGATCGGATTCGCACTCGCCCCCGACCATTCGAATAGTCGCGAAGCGGTTCCGCTGTCGCAGACAGCAGCACCTCGCAGCAGCACGACGGTGGCGAACGCCCGTGCGTGCACCGGTCTTTCCGGGGCGACGGTCAGCGACGGCGCGGGCGATACCCGCAGCCCGGCCGGGGTGATCGTGGCGTTCGAACACGCCTACTACGTGCGCCGCGATGCGGGCGCCGCCCTCGCACTGGTCGCTGCCGAAGCCGGGCTCGTCGGCGACGCGCTCGCGGCCGGGATCGCCTCGATCCCGGCCGGCACGACCCACTGCGTCGCGGTCACCCCGCTCACCGACAGCACCGCGGTCGAGGTGCACCTGGTCGAACGCCACCCCGACGGCACCCGCACCGACTACCTGCAACTGATCAACGTCCGCACCGACGATCACGGTGCCGTGATCACCAACATCCAGAAGCGGGGCTGACCATGAGCACCGCACTGCACCTACATCGCGACCCGCCACCACCACGGGGACGACTGGACCCGGAAACGGTCCTCGGCCCCGACCCCGATCACAGGGCGCCGGTCCGGCAGGCACCGCTCCCGACCACCGGTGCACATCCTCCCTTGTGGGCAGTGCTGGGCGCGCACGGCGGCGCCGGGACCAGCACATTGGCGCGGTGGTGGGCACCAGCCGCCGACACCGGCCTGGCCTGGCCCGCCTGCCCCCACACGACGCAACGGGTCCTCATCGCAGCCCGCCTGTGCATCCCCGGACTTACCGCCGCCGCGGAGCGCCTGCGTGAATGGCACAGCGGATGCGCCCCGGACGGGATCGCCGTGATCGGGCTGGCACTGACCCCGACCCGACCCGGCTCTGTTCCCGCGCCGGTGCGCCGCTACCGCAGCGTCGTCGCCGAGCTGGTCGAGCAGATCTACGACATCGGCTGGCACGACGAACTCCTCGTCCGTGAACTCGGCGAACTGGCGCAATACAACCCCCTCACACCCGCACCGCCCGCTCGCCGCCGCAGCCGGCTCACCGAAACGGTGCCCCCGGACGTCTCTCGAGCGGGCGCCGACATCGTCAGCCGTACGGCGGCGAATCAGATTGCAGGACAGAAAAGTTCGGAGGCAAGGTTATGAGTACCGTGTACGCGGTCGGGCAGGCGCTGACCGTGCTCGCGCAAGATATCCACATCACACCGACAAGTCCGCCGGGTACAGGCAAGTTCGTGAACCTGGTGAACTACCTCGCCTGGTTCGTCAGTCTCGCCGGGATCGCGGCGATGATCTACGCCGGAGGAAAATTCGGCTGGGAACGGTTCCACGGCGGGGCGGTCGAATCCCCGAAGATCCTGCTCGCGGCCATGTTCGGCGGCATCATCGCCACCAGCGCCGGAGAGATCATGAAGGCCGTCATCGCCGGAGGCAACTAACCATGTTCGCCTCACGACTCCACCCGCATCCGGCCACCGAATCACCTGGCCTTGCGTGCGACGACGCGACGAACACACGCACTCTGGCGACCGAAAACCGTTCACGAACAAGCAGACCCCTGCCTCCGGTGTGGTGTGAGTTCCCCATCCTCGCGCGCGATGGCGCGCACCTGACCGCAGCGCGAGTGGGCTCGGCATCCGCGCCCGCGAGCGTGGTCTACCTCCACAGCATGGGCGCCGATGCCAGGTGCTGGACACCGTTGGTCGAGCATCTGCACCAACGGCTCGACGGCGCGATCGCGCAGTGCGTCTACGACCAGCGCAGCCACGACAACTCCGCCACCGGTTCTCGCACTGCGCAGTCGAGTCCGGCGACCCAGATCGATGACCTCGAATCGGTCCTCGACCACGCCCGCGGCGCGATCGTGCTGACAGCACATGCGGCTGCGGCGTCGCTGATCCTCGAATGGGCACGACACAAACCCGAGGCGACACAAAAGTTGTCGGGGATCGTGCTGTTCAACCCCTCACTCGAATCCTGGTGCACACCAGAGACTTCGGGCGCGACATTGCGAGATGTGACCGGCCGTGACCGATGCGGCCCGTTCGAAGAGTCGGCCCGGTACCTCTGCTCGGCACCGGAGGCGCGTGCGTGGCCCGCGCGGAAACCCGGTCGCCGGGTTGGGGACGGACCTCAGGGTGAGGTCGCCGAACCGTTGGGTGCAGAATTGCTGGCCTCTTTGGCAGCTGGGCTGCGCGATGCGGTTACCGCTGTGCTGCGGGAGATCCCGACCTGGGTCTTGGTCGGCCACCTCGATCCTGGCGTGGCAGCGCATCGCTCCCGCATGTTCGCTGAACAGATCTGGGCCGATTACGACACGGTCCCCGGTGCTGGACATTGGCTGCCCTGCACCGACCCCCGTCCGGCGGCGGAACCGATCCTGGCCGCCCTCGAAGTCGCTTACCGGGCCGCCTATGAGCGTGGCGGTGGTGGCTGGTGATCGCGAAACCCTTGCCAGCCGAGGTGCTTTCGCCGCTGACACTGCTGCTGAGCTACCTCGCCTGGTTCGTCCTGCTGATCTGCATCGCCCGCGCGATCTGGACCGGCGGGCTCCTCTCGATCCGCCTCTACCGCGACGAAGCCGTCGAAGGACTCATCGGCTCGCTGCTCGCCGCAGCCCTGGCCGGATCGGCGAGCGCGATCGCCATCACGGTCCTACCGACCTAACCCACCTCTGGAGACCTCCGTGAAACCCTCTCGCACACACAGATTGGCCCTCAGTGCCGCACTGTCACTGGCTGGACCGATGGCCCTGTCGGCCCTGCTTGCCTGCAGCAGCGACCAGCCGGCCGGTCAGCACAGCGCTACGGTTGCCGCTGTCGACCGCCCGCCGACCGTACTGCGATGGGTGCCGTTCAACGGTGTGGACTTGCCGGTCACCGATCAGGGCCCGCACAGCCTCGACGGCGCCGTCGCCCGTGGATTCGATCACGGCCCGGCCAGCGCCGCGCTGGCGGCGATCCACAGCACCGTGCGGATGTCACTGGCCACCGACAACCAATGGGCCAGAGTAGGCCAGCACATGCTGGCCCCCGGGCCCGGGCGGGACCACTGGGCAACCCTGCGCCTACAGATCTCGATCACGAGCGCACCGACACATGACATACCCACGCTGCTGGGCTACCGGATCACCGACTACACCTCCGCGGCCGCGGACGTCGAGATCTACAGCCTCTTCCCGGACAACTCCCTGACCTGCAACCAGGCCCAGGTGATCTGGCACGACGAGGACTGGCGACTACTCCTACCCGAGCACCCCCACACCAATCCGATCAGCACCGTGGACCTCCCGCCGGCCGAGATGGTCACGCTGACACCGCGATAGGAGCCGACGATGAGATCCCTGCGCGTGCTGACTGTGCTGTTTGCCAGCATCATCGCCCTCGTCATCGCAGCGTTCGCCTGGACAATCAACCGCGACGACCACGCCTCCGACACCCCCGCCGGTGAACCGAGCGACACAACACTGCCCCAGCAGTCCTTTCCACACCTGTCACCCGGTGTTAGTCGGCCACCGACGACGGATCTGTTCGGCTCGCGTCTGGAAGTACCGAGCCAGGAATGCGGTGTCGCGCTGGGGCAAGACCCCGCGGCGCGCCCGGATCCGGCCCGCGGCGATTACCTCATCACCGAACCAGCTGGAATGCAGTGGCAGCGAGGATGGGGCGGAGCCGCGCTGCCGGTCTCGAGCAGCGACGGACCGACACGTATCGACCCTGAACGGGGTATCGCGACGGGTTTTTCGCGCACACCGCAAGGGGCCGTGCTCGCCGCCTTGGATGCGGTGGGCCGCGCGTTGGCGGCACCCGAGGGGACCTGGCAGCAGGTGGTAGGTGAGCGGTTCTACGACGGTGGCCCGGCGCTGATTTCGCGATTTGCGCGCTCACGCACGACACCCGACGCCGCACGGTATGTCGTGGTTCCCGAGGGCGTGCGCGTGCAACCGGGATATCGCGACGACCTGGCTGTCGTGCAGATCGCCAGCCGAACACACGACGGCTACGCCGTCGGGAGCTGGGCGATGACCTGGATTAACGGCGATTGGCGCGTGCGTGTCCCTGCCGACATCGAAACCCTGTGGGGCCCAGCAACACCGGTCTTGACCGTCGCAGGGTTCGGGTCGTGGAAGGGGCTGCCATGAGCAACCGGCCCGAGCGCACTCAGCTCGAACTACCGCAGGTTTGTGACCTGCCGTTGGGGCCACGACAGGCGTGTGAAGCGGTTGGTGATGCGGCCGCGAAGGTTGGCATTTCGGTCTTCGACGACCTGGTCAGTGCCTTGTGCGAAGGCCTGAGCGACCTTATGCGGCTGGCGATGACGTGGTGGACCTCGTTTCGCTCGCCGGCACTGACCAGCAGCGACGGCGGGCCCGGAGCCGCGCTGGCGGGAGTCAGGGAATACACCAGCGGGCTGCAGGTCGTTCTGCTGACCGCGGGGATTCTGTTCGCTGCTGTCCGGTTGGCGTTGGCCAAACGCGGCGGTGTGGCGGGGGAGGCCCAGGAATCGTTTCTGATGTTGGCTCGTGCGGTGTTCGGTTCGATGACATTTGCCGCCCTCATCACCGCCGGGACACGCGCCGGGGACAGGTTCGCGGACTGGGTGATCTTCGATGCCAGCCGCGGAGACCTCAACGCGGCGATCTCGAGCCTGGTCGACTACGACCTCACGACTCGGTCGGGACTCGCGCCGGGTGTTCTCTTGGTCCTCGGGGTGCTGGGCCTGATCAGCATGCTCGTGCAGTTGATGATGTTGGTCGTCCGTCAGGCGCTGTTGATCCTGGTGGTCGCGGTTCTTCCTATTGCTGCGGCGGCGTCGGGTACCGGGCCCGGGTCGCAGTCATACAAGAAGCTGCTGAGCTGGTCGCTGGCATTTCTGTTGTGGAAGCCGGTCGGTGCGCTGGTCTACGCGATCGCGTTCACCGCTGCCGGACGCGAACAGCACGATCCGCAACTGGTCTTGCTCGGCATGCTGCTGCTGGTCATGACCGTGATCGTGTTGCCGGCGTTGATGCGCCTGGTCGCACCCGCCGTCGCCACCCTCGGCGGCGGAGGCGGCGCCGGAGCAGCGATCGCGGGCGGACTCACCGGTGTCGCGATGGCCGGCATGGGAGGCAGTGGTGCCGGTGGCGCGGAAGGCCGCAAAGTCACCGAAGGCGAGAACTCACCCAGCCCCGGCAACGGCCCGCCACCGTCGCAACCATCCGGTGGAGGCGGTGGTGGTCGACCGATGCCCGGCGGCTCTACCAGCGAAGACACCGCCACCTCCGGAACAACGAGCGCGTCTCCCGCGGCGAGTCGAACCGGCGGCCACGTGGGTTCCCGAACCTCCACGGCGGCCGGTGCAAAAACCACTGGTTCGGCAGCGGGTACGGGTGCCGCAACCGCGGCCACGGGTGCTGTCCCGGCGGCGTCGGCGGCCCACGCCGTGAAAGCCGCTGGCGAGCAGAGTGTCTCGGCAACGGAGACCCAGGCCCGTGAGGCCACCGGAGCCGGGTTGGATCCCGACGCCCTCGGGCCGGGGGAGGTACGGCGATGAGTACTCGCATGTACGGGCGCTGGGAACGACCCCGGTCCGCAGGGTTTTTCGGTCTGACCTGGGGTGTGTCGATGGCGGGGCTCGGTTTGGTCATCACGATCATGGTCGGGTTCCTGATCAGCCGCTCACTGACGGTCGCAGCAGTGCTGCTGGTGGTATCCGCGGTGGTATTCACGCCGCTGGCGGTGACCCGCAACGGTCGATCCGGATGGGAAATATGTTTACTGGCAGCACAATTCGCCGTCGCACGCACCCGCGGGGAGCTGGTTTATAGGTCGGGTCGGTTCGCGCGCATCCCTGGCGTCGCGAAGCTTCCCGGGTTGCTGGCTCATTCGCGCCTGTCCGAGTACGAAACCTCCGGTGGCAAGCGGTTCGCGGTGATCCATATCCGGCGCACCGACCATTACACGGTGGTGTTGCGGGTTGTCCCGCGTGGCAAGGAGCTCGTCGATCAGTCCCAGATCGATTCCTGGATAGAGGGATACGGCCAATTCCTCGCCGCGCAAGGCCGCGGCGGGGAAGTCGTGGCGGTGACCTCGGTGCTCGAGACGGTCGTGGAAACCCGGCTGCGGCAGGCACGGGAAGTTGCCCGCCTCATCCGTCCCGACGCACCCCGGTACGCGCAGGCGGTGATGCGTGAGGCCGCTGCCGACATCGGCGGGGTCGGGGTCCGGATCGAAGCGCGGGTCGCGATCACCTACCGCGCCATCGGGCGAGGCCGTATCCGCCGCGACGACGCCGAGCAGGCACGCGAGATCGGCCAGCGCCTGCAAGGCGTGCTCTCCCAGCTGGCGCGTGCCGGACTGCCGGCGACACCGTTGCAGGCGTGGGAGGTCCTCGCGCTGGTGCGTTCCCGCTATGACCTTGCCTCCCAACGTGATTGCGAGGCCGCGGGCACCGATATCACCAGCACGCAATCGTGGGACAGCGTCGGCCCGCTCGCGCACGAGGACCGCTGGGATCACTACGTGCACGACGGTGCCCGCTCGATCACCTGGGAGATGGACGCCGCACCACGCGGTGCGGTGATGGAGACCGTGCTCGAAGAGCTACTGCGGCCCCGCGCCGACGTTCCCCGCAAAAGGGTCGCGATCGTTTACCGGCTCCACCCCGCCGCCGAGGCAACGGCCATGGTGGACAACGATTTCCGGGACGCACTGGCGGCCGAGCAGACCGAACGCGGTATCTCCTCGGCCTCGGCGCGGATCAGGGTCGGCAACACCGGCGCCGCGCGGGAGGAACAGGCCCGCGGCGCGGGACTGACCCGGTTCGGGTTGTGGGTGACGGTGACCGATCACCTCGACGCCGATATGCCCGGTATCGAAGCCTCGGTCAAGGCCATGACGGCAGCGGCGCGGCTGGGGGTGCGGCGCTGTTACGGCAGCCAAGCCGCCAGTTTCGCCGCAAGCCTCGGGATCGGTGTGATCCTGCCCGAGCACGCCAGTATCTCCACGCGGGTGTCGGCATGAACAAAACCAAGCCCACCAACGATTCTCGATCCAGTCGTACCGAGCTGGTTGCCGGTGTGCGGGTGCTCAGTCCCGGGGCGCGCACCGCAGCCGAGGCGGCCGCCGCCAAGCCAGGGATCGGCGGGTGGCGGGCGCGGCTGGCGATATCGAGCGATGATCACCGCCGCTCCACCGCCGCGCGCCGGGTGGACAGCTCAGGCGGCGATGGCTTCGACCGATCGCTGGCCACGTTGACCGACCGCGGCTACCGCGGCCTCGGCGGCGGCCGCGCCTCGGTAGTACCCGCGACCCCGGAATGGCGAGCCACCACCGTCCAAATCGCCGGACTGTGGCCCTTCGCCGTCGGTGCATCCGCCCCCACCGTCGGCACACCGGTCGGAACCCACTACGTCACCGGCCAACCCGTGCACTTCGACCCGATGAGCTGGTTTCTGGCGCGCTTCATCACCGCCCCAATCTGTTTCGTGCTGGCGCTCAACGGGTTCGGCAAATCCAGCCTGATCCGGCGCATCGTGACCGGCGCGGTCGCCGCCGGAGAGACCGTGCTGTGCATGGGCGACACCCGCCCCGACTACCGCGACCTCGTCCTCGAACTCGGCGGACAGGTCGTCGAGGTCGGCTACGGCCACGGCACCCTCAACCCCCTCGACGTCGGCGCACTCGGCGCCGTCGTCGAACGGCTGACCGACCCCGATCAGCGCCGCCGGATCACCGCCCGCGTGGAAGCCAACCAGGTCAACATCATCGCCGGCCTCATCGAACTCGTGCGCGGCTCCCGCATCGCCGACTACGAAGAAGTCCTCCTCGCCGCGGGACTGCGCGAACTCTACAGTCCAGCAAACGCATTCAGCTACGCGCAGCCACCGGTGCTCTCTGACCTGCTCGTGGTCATCTCCGGCGGCGGTGAGCGGCTACGCGAATTCGTCGAGGAAGACGACGAACACACCTACCGGGCCAACACGAAAACGCTGCGCCGCTCCCTCCGTGCGCTGGTCGAAGGACCCTTCGGCGCGGTCTTCGACGGCCCGACCACCACCCAGCTCACCCTCGACAGTCCCGCGATCTGCGTCGATGTCTCACGCATCCCCGAAGGAGACACCAAACTCCTCGCCGCGGTCCTGATGGTCTGCTGGAGCAACGGATTCGGGGCCGTCGCGGCCGCCCACGCGCTCGCCGACGCCGGGCTCGCCCCACCTCGAACTTTCGAGATCATCATGGATGAGATCTGGCGCGTCCTCGGCGTCGGAGACTTCATGGTCGACCGCGTCGACGCCCTCACCCGACTACAGCGGGAGCTGGGCACGGGTCTGATCATGTGCTCGCACACCATCAAAGACCTCGCCGCGTTCGATTCCCCTGCCGCACAAGCCAAAGCGCTGGGATTCTTCGAACGATCCAGAGCCAAACTCATCGGCCCGGTCGGCCCCGACGAAATCAACCGCATCCGCGGCGCGATCGGCATCACCGAGACCGAGAAACTACTGATCAACTCCTGGGCCGCACCTCGCCCACCCAGCGACGACGACCTCGACCCCTCACGACGCCAGCAACCGCCCGGCACAGGCTGTTTCCTGCTCAAATGCGGCGAGGCGAACGAACCCGGGATCCCATTCCGGCTCGTGTTCACCCCCACCGAACGCGCCGCCGATGTGCACAACACCAACCGACGCTTCGACAACCTGCCCGGTGCGACAGCCAAAGGAATCATCGCTGCTACAGCTGTAGGTTCTCATGATTAATTGCGCCTTCTCAATCATTCTGCGCCTGCGCGAATTCAATGCGGTTCCTGCCGGTTGTCGCCGGGGTTCGACGGTGACGCGGCGCTCGAGGCTGCCGCGGCGACGGTTGGGCTGGGGAGCCCCCAACAGAGGGTCTACTACCGCTTCACCCCGACCGACACCGTGGCCGTCCTGCGAGCGCTCCAACATTCGATACAGAAAGCGTAAACCATTGAAACAGCCAGAGCGCGAACCAAGGACACAAAACCTAGCCTGTCTGCGGCGGAATCAAAAGGGTCGCAGTGAATGTCGAGAGCGCTTGAGGAGGCGCGAATGGATTTGCCTACCACCCCGAATAGGGCGTCATTTCGGGGGAATTCCTGTGCACCGCGCCGACCTGGACGCAGTTACCTCGCTATCCGCCGCAGGAAAGGTAAGTAGATGAGCGAGCACACCGATTTCGTGGTGCTGTGGCCGGACGGCACTGTCGTCTACGGCTCCCGCGACCACGGTAAGGGCTTGGGGGACGCTATCCGCGGGCACGTACCGGACCTGAGTACCCAGGGCATGGGACTGGTGCGGGCCTGGTTCGCCGACGACTTCGGAGACCCGCGCCTGCAGCCGAACCTGCTCGCTGATCAAGTGCTTGGGCGCTTGGGCTACAAGCATCCAAGCGGCTGGTATGGACCGGTCGCGGTGACCATGGAGGAGGATGGGGAAGGCTACGTCCCGCCCCTCACGCCGGAAGTCCGCGAGGTGGTGGAGGACCTGAGCGCAGGGGCGGACGGACCCGATATCCGAACGGCAGCGCATTCGGCAGACATCCTAGATGCCGCAATACTCACCGATCAGGACTCGGCATGGGGAGCCGACAGCGACAGCGGCCCAACCGAATCCGCGCATACACCTCGCCAGGGGCCTGACGCGGGAGTGGACCTGTGACCCCGGCCAACGGATCGGGCCCGCGTCGGATATGGGCAACCGGCGGACACGACATTCGGAAACGACGCACAGGCCGGGCGGTGGCCGGCCCGACCAATCACTGTATCGACAGTTTCGCGTGGCTCGACACGAGCCAGGCCATCTCGAAGAAGACGCAAGCCGATGAGCAACAACACCGCGAAACCGGGTGAGATAAATAATGATTCGTGCACATCGTGATGACCACGGGCGCAAACAATGGCGAGGCCCTATAACGGCTGAAGGTTTCCGCGCCTCATTGAACTCTCCTTCCGTGCCGAGGCCGTCGACGCCGGACTCGGCGGGGCCGCCTCAGATCTGGCGCAACTCGATCACCCCGGAGAGGCCGGCCCCGCTCTCGACGTCGGCCGCGACCCGGAGCTGGAGGCATAGAGGCCATGAATATCGCTGCCACACACCAGCACTGCCAGGCAACGGGTCGCTACGGCGAGATCTGTGACTACCTGGCCGCCCCGACACCGACCGGCGCAGCGGCTGTGGAAGGAGTTCGATGATGAGTGCCGACGATCTACCTACGTCGCGGGCTGAGATCGCGGGCTGGCGAGCGCGGTTGCTGGACCGCATCGTGGAGCTCGGGACGCGGCGGCTACTGGGTCAGCAGCACAACTATCCGGTCTATCGGCCTGGTGACGGGCGTGGCGCGGTCGCGATCGAGAGCTGGCGTGCACGCTCGCGTGATCTCAAGGCATTGAGTGTCGAGCTCGAGGCGCGCGCCGAGCTGACCGGGATCGACCCCCGGTTGATCGCCGCGGCGCGTGAGGCCGGTGTGCTGGGGGAGCGCTGGAGCGAGCAGGTGGTCGATGCCCCGCGGGTGCGTGCCGATGATCCAGGTCGGGCACCGTTGCTCGACGCGATCGCCGAAGACATGTGGGCACTCGAGCATATGGCCGCCCTCGACGTAGCGCTCGGGCAACGCGCCCCGACAGGCAGGCGGATCGGTGCCGATCCGTTCGCCGAGCAGTACGACCGCAATATGGCCGCGCTGTGGAATCGAGCGAACGCCACCGCCGCGAGGGCCGGGCTGAGCGAGACCGAACAAGGCGAGCTGTGGGGTCGCGACGATCGGGGCTGGCAGCTGCTGGTCTCGCGCACCACCGAGCACTACCTCGATCTCGACCGCCTCGGTGACCTCGAGGAGCAACGGCGCTTCTACGCGTGGGCAGGCATCGAATGGGATGCACAGCGAGTGACCGCCGGCCTGATTGCCGATCACGACGATGTCGTGGCGTCGGCGGTGCGCGCGCCATCACCGGACGTGCTGATCGGGCGCGCGATAGGTGCCCACGAGGCCAACCGCGCCGCGGATGATGTGGACATCTTCGGGCCGGACGGCACCGAGATCCCGCTGCGCGCACCGGAGTCGGTGTTCGATGCGCCCGCTGTCGAGAGCTGGGGCGCCGAACCGGCCGGGGAGCCGCTGCCGCGGCCACCAGAGCTCGGCCCCGCCCCCGGACCCGAATGGTGAGGTCGATGCTCCATGGCCATTGCTCTGCACCGCAACGCCGCACAACAGCTGTGCGCCTGCAGAACTCGGCGGCTTGATCATGGCGACCGTCGAGGGTTGCCCAGTGGGTTGTCGGTGAGCGCGCGTGGAGTCGTCATCGAAAGTCGTTGCTGGGACAGCGTTTGCGGTACCGGTCCCGTTGCTGCTGTTTCTGCTGGTCATCCTCGGCGCCGATCCTGGCTTGTCGTGTGCGACCCCGCTACCGGCCGGGACGGCTGGGGGTGTGAGCGGGCCGACGGGGCAGACGGTGGCAGGGTTGAGCGAGGCCCAGTTGCAGCTGGCCCGCAACGGCGTCGCGATCGGCAAACAACGCCGGATGAGCGAGTCGGTGATCATCGCCGAACTCGCCGCCCAAGCCACCGAATCCACATTCCGGAACCTGGCGAATCCGGCTGTGCCGGAGTCACTTCGCTACGCCAACGACGGCTTGGGTTACGACCACGATTCGGTCGGCCCGCACCAGATCCGGTTCAGCATTCACGGCTCGGTCGGTATCGCGGCGCTGATGGACCCGATCTATCAGATCAACTGGTTCTACGACAAAGCCGACCACCTGGGTGCGGCCGCACAGCAGATGTCACCAGCCGAGCTCGCCCAGGCCATCGAAGTGTCGGGCCCGAATGCGTATGCGGCACAACTGGATCTGGCGCGTCGACTGTATGCGATGTTCGCCGGGATCGAGGTGGGCTCGATGGCACGCACCGAGCCCGGCGCGGCGGCGGGTGGGTGCGGGCCGGGCGGCTCGGGGACACCGGTGCCGGTGACGGGCAGTGGGTTCGGGCGGGCGGTGATCGAGCACGCGGCGCGCTGGATGGGCACCCCGTACGTGTGGGGCGGCGGGGACAGTTCCGGGCCGACCATGGGCGGTTTCGACTGCTCGGGGCTGACGCTGTATGCGATCTATCAGGCTTCCGGCGGGCAGATCCGGCTCCCGCACTACACCCAAGCCCAGCAGGACCACCCGAGCGCGCAACACGTCCCGTTCGCGCAGAAGGCTCCCGGCGACCTGATCTTCTTCACCTCGGCTGGTGCGAGCGACTCCCATCACGTGGGGATCTACTACGGCCGCGACGAAACCGGCCGCGACATGGTGCTGCACGCCCCGCAGACCGGGCAGACCGTCACCCTCACACCCCTGTCGGCGTGGGAAGGCGAGCGTATGGATATCCGCCGCTACCAGCCACCGACACCCGCGACCGGCAAAGCGTGAACCCGCAGCCTCGACCCATGAATCAGCCTGGCCCTCGGTGGTTTCGCGCTGACTACGAGCAACCAACGCGGACCACCGCGTCTATCGGAAGGACATCTCCCATGGCATACCCCCAGACCAGAACACGACCACAGCCGCCAGCTCTCGCGCCACCGATGGCCAGCGCTGAGAAGTCGGCAGAGCCGCTGGCGTCGCTGACGAGAGCAGTCCTGGGGGAGCGCGACGACTACGTCCGTCAGACGGATGTCCGCGATGCGGTGGCGGCACTGGGTGATCGGCCCGGGACAGGGGAGACCCAGGCCGAGGAGGCGCGCTACTGCTACACGCTGCTCGAGCAGGCCATCTCGGCGTTGGGTGGATCCGCGCTCGCGATCGCCGCGGACGAGGCGCAGTGCTATCGGCTCTTCGATTGGGCGGCGGCGCTGGCGCCGCGGCTGCTGGCGTTGTTGTCGGGGCATCTGAAGCTGGTGATCGCCGCGATCACCGAACTCGGCAACGGCGCGGAGTTGCAGTCCTCGTGCTTGCAGGAGTTGGACACCGGTGCGGTGAGCGGAGTCGCGTTGGTGACCGAGCTCGGGCACGGCACTGATGCGATCCATCTGGAGACCACCGCCACCTGGCAACCCGAACAACGCTGCTTGCGCCTGGACAGCCCCACAGCGGCGTCGGTGAAGTTCATGCCCAACCTCGCCACCCCACTACCGCGGTGTGTGGTCGTGGCCGCCCGGCTTCTCGTCGACGGCGTCGATGAGGGAGTGTGGCCGCTGCTGGTGCGGTTACGCACCACCAGCGGCCTGATCGAGGGCGCGGATGTTGTGGCGTTGTCCGACAACGGTTTCGGGTTGTGGATGGACAACGCCCTGACCCGCTTCCACGGTGCGCTCGTACCCGAGGAGGCGCTGCTGGGCGGGGATGCCGGATGGTTCGACGAGCGCGGGCGCTTCCACTGCGAACTCACCACTGCGCAGCGTTTTGCCCGCACCATGAGCCCGCTGTATGCGGCGCGATTGGGTATGGCCGGTGCGGCGGTATCGGCGGCACGCGCCGGACTGGCTCTGACCATCGCCTATGCCCAGCGCCGTCACGTGGGCCCGGACGCGGCCACGATGATCTCCCGCGACCACGTGGCCCACGATCTGGTGCACGCGATGGCCGAGGTGTGGGCGATGACCGCGCTGGTGGCCGCGGTGCGCACTGAATGCGCCCGCGACGACGTCGATGCCGGGCAGGTGGCGTTGTGGGGGATGCTCACCAAACCGGCCGCTTCCCACACCGCCTGGACAGCACTCGAGATGTGCCGGGAACGCTGTGCCGCACAAGGGATCCTGCGCGCCAACTATCTCAGCGACTACATCACCGTATGCCAAGGCATCAAGACCGCCGAAGGCGAGAACTCAGCGATGCTCGCTGCTGCGGGGCGAGTTGTGCGTCGCCGCGCAAGACCACGGTTGACCGGTGTGAGCGGCGCCCCGATCCGGTCGTGGTGGCATCGGCTGCTTGTCGAACGCGAACGCCTGCTCGCCGGCGCACCGCCACCGCCGCGGCAACCCGACTGCGCGTCAGTAGAACTCGCGCGCGCGGTCAACGATCGACTGGCCCTCGAGGCGTTGAACGCCGTCGCGGCGAGAACCAACGATGCTGGAGCGCAACAGATTCTGCATGACCTGACCGCGGTGTACGGGCTGGGCCGGGTGCGCGCGGACGCGGACTGGTTCACCGCACACGGGCTACTGGACCAGCAGCGCGCCCAGGACCTGGACCGTGAGCTTCGCTCGCACACGCTCGCCTTGCACCCCTGGCTGCCGATGTTGGCGCGCTCGTTCGGGCTCCCCGAGATACCCGCCCCGATCGCCGGGGACTACACCGCGGCGTGGATCGACTTCGCCGGATGGAGCGAGGCATTCGAGAACACTCACGGCGCTGACTCGCTTACCGCCACAGCGGGATTCGATACCACTGCCGAGAGTGGAGCGGTGAAAGCGTATTACCGCCATGTCTGAGCCCGACCTGGCCAGGGGCTACCTGCACGGCGGCGCGGCCGCGGAATACGGCGCGGCGTATCGAACGCTCGCGTATCGGCGCGTGTCGAAACCCGTTGGCTGCGGGTGGGTGCGGGGATGACGGCATGTCACCGCGAGCAGACGATCGGCGTGCTGGTGCGGTCCCGACGCAGGTGCAGGCGGGCATTCTCACGCAATTGCAGAACGCGACCGCGCAGCTGGCCGCCACGGGCGGCACCGCGTGGGGGCAGCGCCAGATGGTCGGCGACTTGAAAGCGACCGTGCAGTTACTGGAAGAACAAGCCCGCGAGCTCGCCGTCCCGCACCGATGGATCGAGTTCGTCAAACAACAGGGCAGCACGGGCCTGTTCTGGAACGCCCGCCAGCAGCTACCCGCAGGTGCCGCCGAAGCGCGGGACCAGCAGCTGCAACGCTTGCACACCGAGGTCGACCACCTCTACGAGATGGCCGCACTGCAGGCCGTCTACCGCGACCATGTCGGCGGGCTGACCTCGACCAGGACCGGTCGTTTCGATGAACTCCAGCAGTTGCAGTGGCGGCGCATCGTCATGGTCGCCCGCGGACTGAACATCACCGCCACCGAGATCGGGAACCGCTGGAGCGCCGATCCCCGCCGGTGGACAGAACTGCTGGATTCGATGCGATCGCTACCGGTCGCGCAGCTGACGCGCCGATGGCACGACTGCACCACCGCCACCGCGCTCGGCAACGCACGCATGCGATTCCACGCCCTACAAATCGTCGGGCTGGACCCCACCGGCACACCCGCTCCACCAGAACCTGACCAGCTCAAACACACCGCCGAACAACTCTGGCACGCACCCGACAGCCCACACCCCCACACCACCGCAGCCGAGAGCTCCGAGCACGGCATCGCGATCGCCGACGCGATCACCGCCGCGACCACCACCGAGACAGACGGTTCGGCACCCGACAGCACCGCCGCCGGCAACGAGCCGATTGCAGAAGCGTACATCGAGATCGAGGCCGAACCATGACCGCACCGTCGACGAAAGAGCGTGAAACACAACGGCTCTCACTCTGCGTACGGCTGTATGACATTGCGGTTTCGAACCACAGCACTTCGACATAGGAGGTCGAGGATGAAACACCCCCCAACCGCCACGCCGGTGACGCCGGACATGGTTGTCCGCGTGCGCGCGGACGAACTGCGACGATGCACCCGCACCCGTCAGCTCGACCGCATCGCCGCCCAGCACCATTTCAGCACCGACACCGAGTTCGACTGCTACGTCGACGCGCTGCTGGTGCACACAGGGATCGACTACGACCGGCTCCACCAGATCGAGGAAACCCGGCGCCGCACCCAACGACAGCGCGCACGGCTGACTGCGCTCGGCCCGACGGTGCGGCTGTGGTCGGCCGCGACGATGTCCCGGTTCACCCTCTGCGCACACGACGGCCGAGTCCTGTGGCGCGACGAATTCAGCGACCCCGGCTCGATCCGCACCGCAGCTGATGCGGCCGAAGCGTCAGCGCGCCAAGCGATCTGGCTCGCCGAGCACGCCCGCAACTACGCAGGTGTCTACGTAGCGCGCTTGGCCCTGGTGCTGTTCCGTAGCCGCGGCATCCCGTGCACACGCCTGCACCAGACCGCCGAGGCCGCCGGGCTGGTCCTGGAAGTGAGCACCGCCACAACCGGCAACCCGGCCGCCGAACAACGCGACGCGCCCGAGGCCGTCGACTGGCACACCAGCGATCTGACCCCGCTGCTCCAGACCGGCAGGACACCAGCATGAACACATCTACATCGAGGTTCGGGCTGGCGGCGAGTGTCATGGCCGCGATGATCGCCGGCGGATGTAGCACACCGACGGTTGCCGAGCAGCCGAGCGCGGTACCCGAATGCGCGAGAACAGGGTTCGAGCCGAACCAGGCCACCGTCGATCGATGCTCAGCGGAGTCGGTGCTGAGCGCGGCGATCACCACGATCTTCAGTTACTCGCCACGTGAACAGGCCGATCAACGTGTCGCGTTCCGTACCGCACGCGAGCTGATGACGCCGGGTTTCGCGCAGCAGGGCGAACACTCGGCGCTGGTATGGGCGCCGATAACCGTCGCTCAGTGGCAGCGATGGCGCGCCGACGGGATCGAGATCGCCGCCGCGGTGCGCCTAACCCGTGACGACCACCCGCCCGACACCGCCACCACCGCCCACCGAGTCCTCGCAGTCCAATTGCAACCCAGCGACGAGCCGAGCCTCGTGTTCGCGGTCTATGCCCGCGCGACCCGTGCCACGACCACCGCGGCCTGGCGATTGTCCGGGCTGGAGGTGATCGCATGAGCGGCGATCCGGTCGAGGAGAGCGGTCAAGCGATCCGGCAGGGTTTCGTCCAAGCCATGCAGACCGCGACCTCGACCATGGCATTGATCCGCAACGCCGGCGGGGAATCACGCTCACGCACCGAGTTCGCACAACGCACTGCTATCGCGGATCAACGCGAACAGCGCTCGGCCTTCGAGCATCAGGTGCGGGTCTGGGAACACGTCCAAACTGTCGGCCAGAAGCGCGATCTCAACACCGCGCGGATCGACGAGGTCAACGCCCGTATCAAGAACGCCGACGAGCTGACCAAGGTGGAGGTGCGCCGGACCGGGCGGTTGATCGGGCGCGCGGACAAAGACTTCGAACGCCGCGAACACGCGGGCAAGAGCGAACAACGGCGAAAGAACGAAATCCACGACCAGCAGATCAGCGCATACAAGAACCGCGAAACCCGTGAGAGCGAACTGCACGAGATCGACAAGGAATACAAACAGCTGTTGCTGGTGATCCGCCGTCGCGCAGCAGGGTTGAGCGACACACTCGCCGACACGCTCGGCGCCGACGCGGAGAGCGCAGTGTCGGAGGCGGCCTTCGCCGCGGCGGCGGCGAACGCTCAAGACAGTTTCTCCGACGACTTGACTGACGCCAAGGAGGCGTTCACCCGCCGGTTCACCGAGGACACCGGTGTGGATCCCGACGATGTCATCGACGCCGCGATCGCCAATGACATCGCAGTCGGCAAGGACCTCGCGATTCTCGAGCCCGAGGGAGCCGAGGATGCGGGCGAGGAGATCATCGACGCCGACGTCGTCGACGACCCCGACGCCGATGTCCCGTCCCGAGCGTCACGGTCGGTGACCGTCGACGACGTTGTCGCGTTGACCGAGGAACTCACGCTGCAGGCCTACCTCGAAGGCACCCTCGCCGACCTGGCCGAGGACGAGGAGCCCGACATCGCAGACGGGTCGGTGTTCGAGCAGGCCCTCGACGCGGCCACCAACCCCGGCACGCCTGGCCTGGAGGCAGAGCCAGAGCGGGGCTTCGAGGTCGACATCACGCCGTCCAGAACGCTCGGTCCGGACGCGGGTGTCGAACCATGACCATCCAGATCGAGTGTCCTGAACACACTGGTGGGCAGGTGCGGTGAGATGCACGCGCCCAACGCTATTCAGGCCTTGATGCTGCAAAGTGTGCAGAACCTCGCGTGCAACGCATGGCGAACGGTCCGCGACACGCACGCGGCCGGCTATCCGGCGCCGCCGCCGGATGTGGTGTATGAGCTGGCGATAAATGACCGCTGCCGCATCGTGTTCGAGGACACCGCGCAGCTGGTGGGTTGCCCGGTGCGGTGGATCGATTTCTGCCGCGAGTCCGGCATCCGCGGCGACGAATGGACCTCCAACCGGCACTTCCACGACCCCCCGCTGGATCGCAGCGCGCTACTCACGCGCCTGGGCCGAGAAATCCATGCCCTGCAAGACCTCGCCGGCCTCGAAGCCGCCCACGCGCTGCGCTGCGGTGATGAGCTCGCCGCTGACGAACGCGCCGGGTTCCGCTCCGGGATCGGGATGACCTGGCAACGCCTCGGCGCGGTGTCACATGTGCTCGAGCTGAGCGATAAAGAACGCCTACATCTGTGGTCGCGCGGAGGCAGCCGGAACTGGGCGAAAGCCGTTGCCACGCAGACACAGTCGCGCACCGACCGTGATCTGGCGACCGAGTTCGCCGCCGCGGCACGCGCCAATCTCGCCCCGCTGGCCATGCCGGTCTCGGTGCTGCGGCGCGCGGGATTGCTGCACCTCGACATGACCCGGCACATGCCCATCCACGCCGAAGCCATGGTCGAGCTGGCACGAGCCGAAATCCTCGCGCTGGGCCCCAGCGCGGTGTCTGCTGCTCCCACCTCCGACACCGTGACCGAGGCCGGTGTGAAGTCGCCCCGTGAAATCGACAGCGGGAAGGCGATCGACGACGCGATCGACGCCGCAACCGTTGCCGAGGATTTCACCGACACCTCACCGCCGCCGAGTCAACCCGCCCCCGGCGCCGCGTCCACCGCCCCTGGTTACGGGAGCGAACCATGACCCGCCCGCCACTGGGACTTGAAGCCGTTATCGCTCAATATCTTTCGTGATCGGAGCATCCTGATGAATCAACCACCCTCGGAGTTGTCGGAGCTACCCTATTGGCAGCTTCGGTTACTCGAACAGCTGCAGAACACCCTCGCCCAGCACCGCAGACTGCTCCTCGACGGCCCGGGCCCTTACCAGCCCGATCACGGCAGCGGCGAGATCCAGCTCCAGCTCTGGCAGACCGATCTGCACTGGCTGGCAGGCCAGCGGATCGACATTCTGGCCCGCGCACGAGCGACGGTCGGGCTGCCCGAATCCGCGGTCACCCACGCGATTCAGCAAGGGTCCCGCCAGCTGCGCTGGGACGCCGGTCGCTACCAGACCGGCAACCACGCGGGTGAAGATCTGCACCGCGCGCAGATGGTCGAGTCTCTCGCCGGCGATGTCTGGCGACTCGAGCACATGGCCGCGATTCGCGTGCAGCACCGCGCCCATCGCAACGCCCGCCGGTCGCCTTCCCCAGGGAATGCCGAGACACAGTTCGACCGCAACCTCAACGCGATCTGGCAGCGCGCCGCGACAACGGCGGGTCTGCTCGATCTCACCGGCGCCGAATGCGGGCAGCTGTGGGGCCGCGACAGCGCGGGCTGGCAACGGCTGTTCGACGCCACCGTGGACCGGTACAGCGCGAGCGGGCTCTACGAACGCTGGCACGCCGCGGCGTGGTCGGGTGTCGAATACGACGCCCGACGCAGCATCGACAACCTCGGCGCCGCAGGGTTCGCTCTCGGCGAGCCCGGGCCGCGACCACCGCGCCCCGAGGTCCTGCTCGGCCGGGCCGGCGCCACGCCCACCGCACGCTCACCGGGACAGGGCGCTGACGAACCGATCCAGGCCGCTGTGTTCAGCGAGGCCAGCACGCTGTGGGACAACGAGGTAGCAGCCGATGCCACTGCTGATCCGCACTGGGACAACCGATCCGGTGCCGAGCCCATCACACGCACGACATCTGAGCAGCCGTATGGGCCCGAGTGGTGATGCGCTGATGAGCACACCAGAACCCGGACCCGCGCAGCGGATTGTTCAATGGCAAGCCGAGCAGCTCAGACACATTCAGGCGTTGGCCGGCGAACACGCCCGCCGCGAAGCCCAACTACCCGGCACGGGTCTCAGCGATGAGGAGCGTGTCGCCTACCTTGCCGATCTGGACGGGCTCGCCGCCCAGCTCGAACAAGCCGAGCAGACGGCCCTGACCGCCGGAATCCCCTCCACGGTGATTGCCGAGGTCCGTGACTACGGCGCGAACGCCGTGACCGCACCCGCGCGGGCCGAACCCGGAAACCAGCAGCACGGCCTGGACTTCGAGAGCATGCACACCGACTGGCTCGCCGTGGACGTGTGGGACTACGAACGGATGGCCAGTCTGGAGGCGACCCGTCTGGACCGGATCGAGACCGGCCGGTGGAGTTTCGGCGCCAATCACGGTGCGGCACAGCAGTTCGCACGCAACCTCCAGCGCCGCTACGAACGAGTGACCCACCTGGCGAACGCCACGAAAATGACCCCGACCGAAGCCGAGCACACCTGGGCCACCAGCGCTGAGAGCCTGCGCCGCATCCACGCGGTCACCGTCGAGACCTACGACGAGCTGACCGTGATGGCGAGGTGGAACACCTACGCCATCAAAGACCCCGGCCCCGCCATACCCCCGTTCATCCCCACCGACCCCCTCACCGGCGCCCCCACCGACCCGCAGACCGTGCACCCACCCACACCACAGCGGATGATCGACACCGCGCGCGCCGCCCTGCGCGCGACCTTCGCCGAACCCACGGTTACCGCCGACCACACCGCGGATCTGGCCACCGACAACGCGGCGATCACCCACGCCGTCGAGCACGCCCTGCCCGCCGACGGCGCCGACTGGACCAGCGAACCCGAACCCGACCACCACCTACCGAACCCGAGCGCCGGCGAAGGCCTCGACGCGTTCGGGTAATGAACGGGAGCACAAGCCGATGACCTGAGAGTCACTGCCGCAGAAACATTTTCGTCGACGGACTGGTCACGGGTACTGACCGGCACGCCGAACCCACCCGCCGGGGACATCTGCACACCACCGCATCGCCAGCGCACTGGCCGATCCGCGGTGCGACCCCTCCCTCGGAGGTCAACGATGTCCATCACCCTCGCACAACCTGCCCCCAGCACAGCTGCACCCGCTCGCCGATCCGACGGCGATCGAGATGATGGCGCGAGAGCACCACAATGAGCTGGCTGGACCGCCCGAGCGGGCTCAGCGATCCCGCGCACTACACCGACGCCGCGGATGGCACCGAGCGGCTGCTGCGTGCTGACGCCGCGCGGCACTACAGCCTCCTCGAGTTCGCTCCCTACGGCGAAACAGCGCAGCAGACACAGCAATTCAAGGCCGAAGCCGCACAGTTGGCCACCAAGTGGGGCCGCCACGAATCGGTCGCGCTACGCACGATCTGGCAGCAGCTGCAGAACGCGATCACCCAGTTCGATGTCACACCCGAACAGGCCCGTCGCCAGTTCCAGCAGTTGCACAGCGCCGCAGGCACCGGCGAAGGCAGCTCCCTGCTCTGGCGGAGCTGGCGGCAAGCCGCCGAGCTGACCGGGCACTTCGAGCCCGGCATCACCGGCTCCGAACAAGACAGCGCCCGATGGCAGCCGGTGGGCAAATCACCCGACCCGCACGCGGCGCCCACCGCGCTCGAGCGTGCATTGGGTGCGACCTCGGCACTGCTGGGCAACGACGATGTCGACGCGATCATCTCCGGTCAGGACGTGACGGCGTCGCACGATACGAGTGCCCGGGCTGCGCATCTGGCCGCGGTACCGACTCAGCGTCAAGCGCTGCAGAGACTGCAGGATCTCTACGCCGAGCACACCCGCACCGCTGAAAGCCACAGCGCGTTCACCGAATACGGCCTCGCCAAAGTCGATGAGCTGGAAGGCATTCTCGCGAACGCGCGCCAGGCCCGGGTCGCCGCCGCCCACGCCGGGGCGCCCGTCGAGGTGATCAGGGCCGTCCAACAGGCAGGAATCGGCGGCGCCTACTGGCACGAGCGGCCGGGCGATCCACGCCGGCACGCCGCCGAACAAGCCCCGAACCTGCACGTGATTGCCCGCGATGCTCACGTCGAGACCGGTATAGCCCCTGACCATGACCTGGGCCCGCCCGCCCCGACCCTGATCGATGCGGGACGTCCGGGCGGGGGAACCGAGATCGGTGAGGCACTGCACGCGGCAGTAGCCGCGAGCGAGCACGCCGACTGGCCATCGCTCGAGCGCTATCACGCGGACCCCGCACCGCCGGCTATCGAGCCGAGCCCTGATCTGGGCCCCTGAAAACCCTGCGCAACAACAACTCTCACCTGTCGGAAAGGACTGATCATGATCGCTACCCGGGAATCGCGGCGTCGCACCAAACGCGGGATCGGAGAGGAAACCGCGCTGCTGCTGGTGTTCGCGGCTTTGGTCGTTGTGGTGCTGGGGATCTGGGCGGCATTGCGGGTGGGCTGTTGGTGGGCGGGTGTGCCGGCGGGCGGGCACCCGGTCGCCGCGTTGCTCGCAGTCGCCGCCGGCACGCGGACCTGGCCGTGGCAATCCAGCGTCGTCGCCGTCGGCCTCGGTGCCGTCGCGGGGCCACTGGCGTGGGTGGGCTGGCGACAAGCGCAGGGGGGCCGCGAGATCGATGCCGCCGCGCGCACGATGCAACGTCCGCGCGAGATCCGGTTGGCGCGCGCACAGGACAACGCGATCGCCAACAAACGGCTCCTGTGCGATGCCCCCGCGGAGATCCAGGCCTTCAAGGGTCCGCCGTTGGGTCGGACCGTGATCAGCAACCTTGAGCTGTTCGTGCCCGCGGAGATGTGTGTGACCCTCACCGCTGGAGCACGCACGGGCAAGACCATGGCGTGGGCCATCGCCGCGGTGTTGTCGGCGTGGGGTCCGTGTATCGCGACCTCGATCCGCCCGGATCTGTACCGGCACACCGTGTATGGGCGCGAGAAGCGTGGCCGGATATGGCTGTGCGATTTGCAAGGGGTGCTCGGGCGGCCGTCGTGCGGGTTCTGGGTCGACCTGCTGGCCCAGGTGGAAAGTCTTCCCGCGGCACGAAAGTTGGCGTCCTTCTTCGTCTCCGGGGCAACGGCCTCGGCAAGCCAGGCGGCCAATGCCCGGGTCGACTCCTACTTCGATGGCGGCGCCCAGGAGCTGCTGAGCCTGTACCTGTACGCCGCTGCGTGCGCGCGCGGCGACCTTTTGCATGTGGCCGAATGGCTCGGCCGCGACCAGGACCTGACCCCGGCGCTGATCCTGCGCCACTACGGACATCACCGCCAAGCCGAACGGATCGTGGAATCCCAGGCCCTGTATGCCCGCCAACGCGACGGGCTCTACGACATGGCCAGAAGGTATCTCAACGTGCTCTCGGATGAGAATTACGCCCAGCTCGTCACGCCGCCGCGACGCCAGCAGTTGCGGGTGCGGGAAGTCGCCGAAGGCACACGCGGCGGCCAGAAGATCGTGCTCGACCGGAGCGCGGGGGAGCGGACCCATGATCTGCCGGAGTTCACACCCGCGGAGTTCGTGGGATCGACCGACACGTTGTATCCGCTGTCGATGGCCGGTGCCGACAGCGCGACCCCGCTGACTTCGGCGCTGGTCGGGCAGATCCTCGAGGCCGGGCTCGCTGCCGCGCGTCTGCGCCCGGACGGGCGGTTGCGGGTGCCGCTGCTCGGGGTCCTCGACGAGGCCGCCAACTGCGCGCGGATCGCGGAGCTGCCGTCGTATTACACCTACGCCGGTGGCAGCGGCATCGTGCTGATCACGATCCTGCAGACCATCGAGCAAGGCGAAGACCTCTGGGGCCCCAGTGGTCTGAAAACGATGCGTGCTCAGTCGATCGAGGTCTACGGCGGCGGTATCGCCGCGGTCGACTATCTCGAGCACTGGGTTGCCATGGCCGGTCAGCACGATGTGGCCGAGCGTTCCCGCAGCCACGGCGCCGGTGGTGTCAACCGCACCCGCACCTGGCGACCCGAACCCATCCTCGACATCTCCATGCTGGCAGCCCTGCCCAAAGACCGCGCGCTGGTGCGGCTTCCCGGCTACGGGCCCGTCGTGGTCCGCAAGATCTGGTGGCAGCACACCGAATACGCGCCCCTGGTCGAAGCCTCCCTGGCCCGATTCGCCAAAACCTCCGACCCGCTCGAACTGCCGACCGCCACAGGCGAACCCGGTCAGGAAGGGGAGCGGTCATGACCACCGCGGCCTCTGCCGGCGGTACGCCGAGACAGTCGGCGGCACCGTCGTTCGTGCATTTCACCGATTTCGCCGACAAGTGGCTGCTGCCGTTCGTGAATGTCCGCCTGGCAGAGGCGAATCGCGAGCAGACCTACACTTGGTGCCGGCAGTGGTGGGAGCACCGAGCGGTGGCGGTGCGCATCGCGCACCTGCACTCGGCGTTCGAAGCTCAGCGTCGTTCGCGCTCGGCGACGAGCCTGTCGACTTTCCTGCTCTCCCACCTCGACCCACATTTCCGGTGGATCCTCGACGCCGCCAACGGACCCCTGTACCGCTGCACCCGCACCAACCACGTGAGCACACCCGCTCTGCCGTTCGACCCCGTCCCCGACGGCTGGTTCGGCCCCGCACCCGCACCCGTCGTGGCTTCGGTGTCGGCGGATGATAAGCAGCAGAAGAAGCCGCCGGTGTTTCGGCACTACCGCGACTTCGTGCAGGACTGGTTGCTGCCGGTGACCTCGGTGCGGGTCGCGGCCAACAACCGCGAAGGCCAATACAGCTGGTGCCGGCAGTGGTGGCGCCACCGTGGCGTGGCGATCCGATTCGCCGCCACCCATCGGGTGTTCGAGGCCGCGGTGCGTGCCGAGGACCCCAGCGCGATGAGCACGCTGTTCGTGCGCCACATCGACCCGCACCTGCGTGAGGTGCTCGACGCCGCCAAAGGACCCCTGCACCGCTGCACCCCCGAGGCACATGTCGAATGCCCCGGGCTACCCACCGCACCGATCCCCACCGCCTGGTTCGGGCCCCACGGGGCACGCACACGCGCCCACCGCCTCGGCTTCGGACCCGATTTCCGTGCCCTCGGCCAGGGCTTGCCCGCGGTGGGGGACTCATGAAAACCCCGACCCCCGCACAACAGTGTGTGCTCGAGTCGATCCAAAACCATTCGGTCCGGCTGGCCGCGATGGTCGAGGCCGAGGCCACCCGCCATGACCGTACCGGTGAGGCGCCGGCGCTGGAATGGGTCGATAGCTATCACGAGGCGGCGCTGCACCGTGACGCACTGGAGACCGTCGCGGCCGCGGGCGGTGTGCCACTGAAGTGGATCGCCCATGCCCACGACCGCGGCCACGCCGGGTTCAGCTGGCGCACACACCAGTACCTGCCCGAACCGGAAGCCCTCAACTGGGACCACGTCCTGGGAAAACTCACGGCCGATGTCGCACGCCTGCAACAGTGGACCGCCCTGGACGTGTCGTTGCGCATCATCAACCCGGGCCTGCACAGGCGCGTGTCGCAGGACATGGAACGCAATCTGCGCGTGTTGCGGGCACGCACGACCAGGGTCGCTAATCTGCTCGGCCTCGACCGCGAGGTCGGCGAACAGCTGTGGGGCACCACCTCCGACTGGGCGATCGCCGGTGCGCAAGCGATCGAAGGGCTCTCACCCGAGGCGGTCACCGATTACTGGACCGTGGCCGCCCGCAGCGACACCCGCGACTACCTGCGCCAAACGCACGCCTTACACGTCGCTGGGATCCGCACCGATAGCAGCGAGGCCTTCCCGTCGGCGCCGGAACTCGCTGCCGCGATCGGCACCGTCCTAGCGTCCGCGCCACCACAACCATCCAGCCACGCCACCCCTGGTGAGGTCATCGAGCGCGCCCTCACCGCGGCCTCGCCCGAATCGGACGGTGTCCCCGGTCTGGAAACGCCCATGAGCGCACTACTATTCAGCGCCGCCGAGCAGGCGCAACCGACATACCCCGGCTCAGAAGCCGACCCAGTGATACCCCTGCCGAGGTTCAGCTCCGCTGTCGATGGGCCAGAGCCATGAGCACACCCGAACCAGCGCGCACACGGGTCGGAGACCTATCACCCGAGCACGGGCAGCTACTCGCTGAGATCCATGGTCTCGCCGCCCGCGCGAGCCACCTGCTGCGAGTCGTCGACGAAAAGACCACTCCGGCAACGGTGAGCGCGGCACTCGAGGATCTGCGCGGGCTCGACCGCGCGCGCGACATGACCGAGATCCGCGCCCGCGCCACCGGAATCCCCGATACCTGGATCGCCCACGCCCGCAGACTAGGACAGACCGGCCAGCCGTGGACCACCCACCATCGGCTGCCCCGCGCGCCGCTGCGCCCCAGCACAGGCCGCCGGCACCAGACACGCGAGGACATCGCCCAGATGACCGAAATGGCCGCGCTGTTCGTCACCCGCGAACACCTGCTCACCACACCAGCCGGCACCGCCGAACCCGACCCGACCGCCGCGGACCAATTCCGCAGAAACCTGCGTGCGCTCCGAACACGAGCTCTCTTCACCGCAGACGCGATAGAACTGGGCCAGCGCTCGCGCGCGCACCTCTTCACCATCGACGACCAACGGCTGGCCGGCCACCTCGCCGAGTACGTGCGCTACAGCCTGCCCGACCTCGACGCGGTCTTCTACGACCACGCCTCACCCTCGATCGCCGCGAGCGTGCGGCGCTCACTCAAACAACTCCGCCGCGCCCACCCCGCACTCGACACCACCACCGACGCGGGCCATGTCCAGCCGCCGGACCCGTCGACGTTGATCGAGCGCGCCCGCGACGCACTGCACCTGAGCCTGGCCCGCGACTACCGCGACCTCATGCTGTCCGAACCCGCCACCGGTCTCGACATCGACACCGCCCTTGCCGCCGCCACCCTGCCCGAGGCACCCCACCCGGAATCGGTGGCTGTCGACACCGATCCGGTCGACACCGTGTCTCCCGCACCGCCGGATCCCGACCTCGACCTCGATCCCTGAACCAGTTGCACGGCAACCAAATTCGACGGAATCCGGGTTACTGGCCGTCCCCGCGGCACCCGACTCGAAAGGACACCTCTGATGAAACGGCACATCCACTTCCTCGGCAGCCTGCCCACACCCCTGGCAGGCCACTCGCGCCAGGCAATGGAATGGATCCTCGACCGCACCGACGGCCAACCCTTGACCGCGCTGCCATGCGACCTGGACCCCGATTGGATCATCGCCTACCTGCGCGACCTGCGCACACGCACCGACGCCTTCGAATTCACGCACCGCACAGACGATTACACCGACTACAACCTGCGCCTGTTCGAACGAGCCGCGAACCGGCCCGCCTACGCCGTCGCCACCGCGTGCGGCCTGGGGCGCTGCACCCCGGCCGAAGCCGAGAAAGCCGCCGCCGCGACCGCGGCCACCGCCACGTTCTCCGATCACTGGCTGCGACCCCACACCGAGGACCTCTAGCCTGACCGGACCCGACAGGCCGGTGCGGGCCGAGCATGAACCCACCCCCACGTGCGCACAGCCGGGACCAGCCCGGGCCGCAGCACGGTCTCCGCCGCCTCGGCCCCGACGCCCGTACATCACCCGCCCGCGTCGACCCCGGCGCACCCGAAACCCCTGCGAGAAGGAACACGATGACCACCACTACGGCCCGATTCAATACCGCCGCAACCCTTTTCGGTCACCAGCTCAGCCCGCGATGCCGGATCACCTATCTGCCCGACGGGGTGGCGCTGCTGCAACCGCGCGCCTGGCTGCCCGGATCGTACGCCCAGCACTGGATCGACCACTCCCACCTGCTCAACCCCGACGGCTACCTCGTCGCCAGCGTCGGCGCCCTGCTCGTCGAAGTCGACGACCACACCATGCTCATCGACGCCGGATTCGGGCCGCTGGCGCTGCCGACCCCGTTCGGGCTCATCCGCGGCGGACACCTGCTCGAAAGCCTCGCCACGGTGGACAAGACACCCGGCGACATCGACCTGATCGCACTCACGCACCTGCACCTGGACCACCTGGGATGGCTCTGGCACAACGTACCCGGCGACACCCGGCCCGCGTTCGCGCACGCCGAAGTCGTTGTCGGGACCGTCGAATGGGCTCACCGTGAACTCGCCGCCACCGACGGCACCGCACCGCACATGCTGGAAGCCTTTGCCGCCCACGTCCATACCGTCACCGACGGTGCGACCATCCTGCCCGGCGTGCAAGCCCTGGCCACCCCCGGACACACCCTCGGTCACACCAGCTACCAGATCAGCGCACCCAACGGCCGCCGCCTCATCGCGTTCGGCGACGCGATGACCACACCCCTGCAGATCAGCCACCCCCACCTGACCACCGCCGCCGACGACGACCCCGACAGATCCGTCACCACCGCACGCCACCTCATCGCCGAACTCACCCGCGAGGACACCCTCGGATTCGGCATCCACTTCGCCAACGTCCAACTCGGCCACGTCACCCACACCCCCCACGGCCACCAATGGGTCACCGGCACACGAGGAGCACACCCATGACCACCACCGCAGAAACGGCGGCGTCCGCCACACCCTCCGTGCACGGACACACCGACCGCGCCTTCGGCGTCGCCCGTGCGAGGAAAGGCGCGGATACCGCACTACGAGGTGGTCGTTGTCGGCGCCGGATTCGGCGGCATCGGTATGGGCGTCGCACTCGAGAAGGCCGGCATCCACGACTTCGCCATTCTGGAAAAGGCCAGCCAACTCGGCGGGGTCTGGCGAGACAACACCTACCCCGGCTGCAACTGGGACGTCCCCGCCCACCTGTATTCGTTCTCGTTCGCTCCCTACCGCAGCCACACCGTGCGCTATCCCGGCCAACGCGACATCCTGGCGTACCTACACACTGTGGCCGCCGAGCACGGACTGCTACCGCACCTGCGATTCAACACCGAACTTAGCGACGCCACCTACCTCGACACCACCGGAAGCTGGTGGCTGGCCACCACATCCGGACACCACCTGATCACCCGCACCGTGGTTTTCGCGCTCGGCCAACTACACCGCCCCAACATCCCCGACATCCCATGCCGACACGAATTCACCGGGCCGGCTTTCCACACCGCACGCTGGAACCACCACCACAACCTCCACGGCCGCGAGGTCGCGATCATCGGCACCGGCTCCAGCGCAGCACAGCTACTTCCCGTCCTCGCCGCCACCGCCAAACGTGTGCGGGTCTTCCAACGCACACCACACTGGGTTCTGCCGAAACCCGCGCTGCAGTTCGGGCCGGTGACCCGAACCCTGCTGCGGCTGCCCGGCGCACACCAGCTCTACCGGGGCGCGCTCGCCGTCGGTGCCGACACGATGCTGGCACCGGTCATGCGCCGCGGCTGGTCAGCCCGGCTCATCGAATCAGCCGCGCGCCGATACCTCGAACACCGCGTGACAGACCCTGAGCTGCGCGCTGATCTGACCCCGGACTATCCCATCGGCGGCAAACGGATCATCTTCGACAGCCACTACTACCAGGCCCTGACCCGGCCCAATGTCGAGCTCATCACCGCACCGATCACCACGATCACCAGCAACAGCATCCAGACCGGCGACAGCCGAAACCACCACGCCGACACCATCATCTACGCCACAGGGTTCCGGGCAACCGAGTTCCTGGCTTCAGTGACTGTGCAAGGGCGCCGTGGCCGCCTGTTGCACCACGACTGGCAATCCGGCGCCACCGCCCACTTCGGTGTCGCGGTCCCGGGGTATCCGAACCTGTTCGTGATCGCCGGCCCTAACGGATTCTCACCGGCCGGTAGCAACCCGGCGATGAAAGAGCACGAGATCGGGATGATTCTTCGCAGCCTGCGGTGGCGGCAAGCGATCAACGCCGCGGCGATCGACGTCACGCCCACCGCGATGGCCGAATCGCAGCAGCGCCTCGACCAGGCGCTGGCGCGAACAGTGTGGCCTTCGACCCCGAGTTGGTACCGCCACGTCGGCGGCCGGATCACCAACCCGTGGCCAGGCACGATCCGCTCCTACGGCCGCGCCCTCAGCGGCTCACCAGCCTCCTGGTTTGAGCCGGTGCCGGTCGGCCGGGAACCCTTGGCCGCGAGTAGCCTGGCCACTCCAACCTCGCGGCGCTCCGCGTATCTGTGGTGGGCTCGACATTATGAGCAGTTCGGTGTCGACCTAGCAGGCGGCTACGGTGAAACTTCATGAAGCCTGCCGAGAAGAAATAGGGTGAATGGGGGTGACTGTGCGGCTCGGAGACATGGAGATCAACAGTGCTGTACAGGAATTCGGCGATCTGACGCAACGGCCCGGTGGCGGAGAACAACCCCGCTCCATCAAACTTGCGGCTGGGTCGGAGACCGGTGAACTCGTGCAAGTGTTCAGGAATGCACGGCAGATCGCCTTCGACGTGCTGGGCCCTCAGCACCTGTTCGGCGGCGCTGGTCCATGGTACCGGTGGCAGATATCTGATTCCTTGATCCAGCTCGAACACCACAGTTGGGGTGTTCGACTGTCGTTGCTGCCCAAGGACGAAACCGAGAACACGGAGTATCAGGCGTGTGAGTGGGGCGACCGCGACCACGTCGTTGCCGAGGTCGGTATCTGGGTCGCCGAGTTCGACAACGGCGGGATGTGGAATGGCTACTCCCCGGGCGGGGTAGGGGCACCGGACTGGAAAACCTTCCAGCAGTGGGCCACCGAGACCCTGCACACGCTCGAGTCCGATCTCACGATCCTCGACACCCGAATGTCTATCCTGCTCACCCCCGTACGCGGCGACGCACGAAGCATTCAGGTTCTCGTCGAACCAGGGACCATCAGCGCCGTCGCATCGCAACCGCACCACTTGGACCGCCAAGTCCTCGGCTCCCTCGGATGGCAGACCGCGCACGACGACACCTGGTTCGCGGTACACGAAAAGCCTAACCAAACGGACATACAGAAGCTCGCGGGCCTGATCACTGACACTCTGCGTGCCTACGCAGTGGATTTGAACCAAGTCAAATACTCCACCACTTGCCCGCACTCCAGCTGGATCAACCTACTCGGATTGGGTCTAGGCCACCTCTGACCCACGAGGGCCCGGTCATGCGCAGCGGTTGTTCGCGGGCCCGAACAGGCCGAACCTCATCAACCTCGGTGCGCGGATCGTCGCGCTGAAACCGGCAGGGACACAGGCAAGATCGATGACACCGTGGCCCGAAACTTCGCCATCACCAACTGCGAATCGTCCGACCCGTAGCGCGCGCCCAACGGCGCGTGCACTTTGTTAAGGGAGGATTGTTCAGCTGCCAGCGGGTAGCCATGGGACGACGTTTTCGGCGATGTCGGTGGCGTAGGCGCAAGCGTCGAGTAGTCCCTTGGCTTTGTTCGTCGGTGTCTGCGGGACGTCGGTGAGGATGTAGAGGGAGCCGTGTCGCATTCCAACGTTGATGGTGCAACCGCCCGGGACATCCGGGCGCGCCTCGTAGCGTAGGGCTCGCCGGCTGCCGATCGAGATGTCGGCCGCCGCAGGGTATTTCTGCCGCACCTGGTCGAGGGTGCCGTTGGTCGTCTCGATCACGAATCCGTACCCGGCGCGGGCGACGTAGCGGCAGCCCTTCCAGAACACTGTCCCCACGGCATCGTGGCGCGGATCCGGCGGCAGAGCATCCCAGCCCTGCATGATCAGGAATTCCGGTGTCAACGCGACGCACGGATCGAAGTGCGCTGGCACTGGAGGCGACGTCGCGTCGCTCGGCTGTGCATCGCCACCGCACCCCGCCAACAGGACGGTCCCCGCCGCGCACCCGGTGAGCCATACCGAGGCCGTTCTTGTGTCGCGTGTCCTCGGCACGCGCATCTCGTCGGGCCCGTCGATCGTGATCGGGGCTCCGCAGCCCGGCCGGTTGCCGGTCATTTCGTCACCGCTGGGTCAGGCACGGTGGTCACGTCTTTCGAGCCACGACAGGAACTTGTCGTAGTCGACGCCCATCCGGCTAACGGCGTGTGCGTGCCTGCGATCATCGAATTCTCCTATTCCAGAACATGATTCGCCGTGAAAGTGACCAGCGCACGGCGGGCCGCCGCGATCACTACGGTTTGCGGCCGATCGCCCCATCCATGACCAGGCGAGTCTCTGGCAGGTCGGGGCGGAGCCATTGCTGTATCGGCACCACACCGGGTTCGAGCACCTCGAAGCCGTCGAAGAACGCCGACGTCTGGGCGGCCGGGCGAAAGCGGACTTGGGCGGAACTGCCCTCGGCAGCGGCAAGCACCTGGAGTATCTCGGGTGCGGTATCGGTGGAGCCGTGAGAGATCGCCAGCAGACTGCCGGGTGCCATGTGATCGCGGAAGGCTGCGACGATTTCGCTGGGGCGCTCGTCGTCCATCACGTAATGCAGCACGCCGATAGCCGTGATGGCCACGGGTTCGTTGAAGTCGATCATGGTGTGGTTCTTGAGTTGATCGAGGACGTCGCCGGGGCAGCGAATGTCGCCCAGCAGTGACGTAATTCCGCGCGGCCCGGCCAAGAGAGCGTCGCAGTGGGCGTGCACAACCGGGTCGTAGTCGACATAGACCACTTCCGCGGACGGTTCGATCTCTCGAGCTGCCTCGTGCACGTTGGGTGAGTTCGGGATACCCGAGCCGAGATCGATGAACTGCCGTATACCGGCGTCAGCGGCTAGCTGGACCGCCTTAAGCCCGAAACTGCGGGCGAACCAAGCCACCGTCCTGATTTCGGGTGCGCGAGAGAGCATTTCGTTCCCCATGTCTCGGTCTACCTCGCGGTAGTCTTTGCCGCCCAGCAGGTAGTCGTACACCCGCGCAGCGTTGAGCGCGACGGGGTCGAACGGTTCCGGCTTCCGATCCCGCTCCGGCGGCGCAGGGTCGATCCTCACCGGCGCTCACGCTGCGCCGCGGCCCGCAGCCCGATCCAGCACAGAATGACTATGATGGTGCTGAAGACCGCCGAGATGATTGCGGCATGTGTATCCCCGCCGGCGTATCCGGTCACCAGCATGATCAGCCGCCCGATGAACAAGCTTGCCCCGATGATCGCCGCAGCCAGCAGCCGCCGCCAGCACGTCTGCGTGGCAGACGTTCCGGTTGCGCCGGAGCCCGCGTGGCCGTGTGCCGGGTCATCGTTGATCATCGGTGAGAGCCTCCTGTGTGTTGACGCCGATGGTGTTGCGGTGCAAGGAAATTGGTGCAGGGTCCGTTTGCGTGCGGTGAGGTGCACGCGTCGTGCGCGGGTGCGTCGTACGGCGGCGTCCAGACTCGGGGGCGCCGGTGGCCCGTGATCGAGGCACGGTTTGAGGGTCATGGTTTCGCCGAGGCGGACCTGGAGCGGTTCGTGCTCGCCCGGATTTGTCCTCGGGCCTCATCAGGTCGCTGGGTTCTGTTGCGAAAGACACCAACGGAACGCGTCGATGACATTGGTGCCTGCTGGCCGGAAGCCATCGGTGGGTTCGTAGACCCATTCCCGGTAGCCCACCGGTGACGCGCCCGGAGAAGGCAACGCGACTTCGCTGCCGCGCGGGGCCACAGTCACGTTGTGGCGGAACAGTTCTGCGAACAGCGCCGTCTCGTCGGGAAGGTCCGGGCACACCAGGAAGGTCCACCTCTTGGAGCGGGGGTGCGAAATGATCGGTCCCAGACGGCCATGAGGTTGTTCCAGGAGACGTACCTTGACCGGTGCTCCGATATGGGCGGGCATCGTGACCGCGCCGATGCTGCCCACGATGAACTCGATCCGTGCGTACTCAGGTCGTACGCGTACTGGGAGTCCGTAGCGATCTCGAAAAGTCTGGCAGTGGGATTCCAGCGCTGCGACGTGCCTGGATTGGAGCATCTGGGTGCTGTCCATCCCGGATCCCCCGGCTTCGGCCGACGCGTGCTGGTCGCCTGTATCCCGTTCGACCATGCGCGCTTTCAGTTCCGCGGTGATCTCCACCGCAGGCAGCTCAGCCAGCGTTTTCCGCTCGGTGCTGGTGATCCGGCCCGCTGTCTCCGTCTCCGCGAGCAGCGCGGCGACCTGATCCACCGTGTGCGTGTGAGCCTCGTTGTGGAGGATCAAGCCGGTTGCCCCGTCCGTCGTTAGCGGCGGAGGCGGCCCGTCAGCGAAGAACGCCGATACCTGCTCGGGCGTGCGATGTTGTTGATGCTGATACAGCGTTCCGCAGTAGATCTGCTGTGGCGCCGCCGTCAGGATCAGCGGCGAACGCAACTCCTCGCGAACCGAACCCATCGCTTCGAACCTCCCAGTCGTGTTTGGAAGGCACTCGGCGCCGGTGAGGGACCTTTATCCCGTGAATCCGATCAGGACGTGAGGGCTCACTTCGCCGAGCGGGGTTGTTGACCGTCGACTCGGCGCCGGGTGCTAGCAATAACCATTGCGCTGGTTGGTTTTCGAATGAATCGACGGAGCTCATACGGAACTCATACGGAACCTCTACGCTATGTCCCATAGCCGTCGACATAAGGTGGGCAGCTCGAATGATCGTCACCAACTGGACGGGCATCGAAGTCCGCGCCTTACGTACCGTGGCTTTGCGGGTCACCCAAGAGAAGTTCGCCGAGATCCTCGGGTTCACCACGGCGGCGGTGGTCAAATGGGAAGGCCGCCGCGAGACGATTACGTTGCAGGGCCGATATGCCGCCGAGATGGACATGATCCTCCGCCGTCTTGACCACTCGCAGCTGGCGCGGTTCGAAGCTGCGCTATCGAGTAGCGGGCTATCTGCTATTAATGCGACCGAATTGGACCCATTCGAGAATCCGACAGAGATAGCGGGCCGAGTTCAGTCCGTCACCGAGATGGATGCGGACAGCGACGTTGTTGCCGTCTTCTCGCTGGGCGTCGATGACGTCGTGGACCGATACGAACTCGAAGGGCCGCTGCGCCTCGCGCCAGGCGTGATCGAATCCCGCCGACAAGTCGAGGCCTTGCTCCAGCATCGGCGAAATCCTGCGCAGCTGCGTCAGCTCTACGAGATCGCCGGCCGTCTATCGGGCGTACTCGGCTATATGGCCGTCAACCGTGGGCGATTCGCCCACGCGAAGATGTACTGCCGCGAAGCATTCGCCATCGGGCAACTGCTCGGCGACCCTGAGCTTCAGGCGTGGGTCCGAGGCACGGAAAGCTTCTGCGCCTATTACCAGGGCGACTACGCGGCGGCCGTTCGCCTCGCCTATCAGGGACTCGATCTCGCTGGGCAAGGGCCACAAGCAATCCGGTTGTACTCCAACGGTTTGGCTCGCGCGCTCGGCAAGGTGGGCGACACGGCAGGCGTGGAAGCCGCGATCGAAGCCGCCACCGACGTCGCCCGTCGCCTGGGGACCAGTCCCAGTCTTACTCCGGCGCTGGACTTCACGCCCTACGGAGAAGCCCGACTGATGGCCAACGCTGCTACCGCGTTCCTGTCCGCCGGGGACTACGGTCGAGCGCTACATTTCGGCCAACAGGTCCAGGATCGTATCGACGAATCCGATTCGGTGTGGAGCCGCTCACTGGTCCGGCTGGACATGGCGGCCGCCTTGCTCGGCGATGAAGACCGCGATGTGGAGCACGCCGTGCAGCTGGGAATCGAGGCATTGACGGCATCGCAGGACCGACCCATCCGTTCGGTGTGGCAACGCGCCAACGACCTCGCAGCGCTGCTCCGCACGATCCCGACCGCAGCGTCGATGCGGTACCTCATTGAACTCGAGACGTGGGCTCCTGCGGCCCGCGAGTTCGCCGCCCCGGAGCTGTAGTCAGCCCAGAGGCACGATCGCACGGTCGCTCCACCGGTACGTGCGGCCTTCGCGGCGAAGCTCGACCAGGTGGACCTGACCGATTCGGACCGTCACCGGCGGCAGTTCGCGGAGTGCCCCGATGTCTTTTACGAGCTGTTCGGTGCCCTGGTGCCGGTTGAGGTAGCCGACGCCTAGATGCGGTCTGAACTCAGTGGTTTCGGCGAGGTGGCTCGGTGGTCGATGCTCTGCTGTTGCAGACCTGAGGCGGGCGTGCAGGTCGAGCAACTGATCCCACGGAGTGACGGAGAACCGCAGCGCACTGCGCGAACCGGTCAGCGGCCCGATACTCAGCCGGAACGGCTTGACCGTGGCGGCGGCCACGCGACCGCTATCGATGATGTGGTCGAGGTTCTGCTCGGTGACGTCGTCGGTCCGGCCGATGCTCAGCAGGGTCAGGTGCAGCGCATCCAGCGGGACCGGGTCGAGGCCGTCATGGTCAAGTGCCTGCTGGCATCTGGAGGTCAGATCGATCAGCGCCGAGTCGGTGAACGTCAGGTACCAGTAGTAGCCGGCCTGCCCCGGCTCCCATGCCTTGAGCGCCCAGTGGTCGTGGACAGCCGACAGATGCCGGAAGGCCGACCAGTCGTTGTCCCGGATCGTGTCGGCGTCGCTGGTCGATGCGGGGCCCAGCAACGGGAATGGTCGTTTCGACGTCGCGGTCATGCAGCTGCCATGCTCCCCATACCCTCGAAACGACTCATCGCCCCACGAAGTCTACGGGTGGGCTTCTGAATCCTTATTGAAGGGTGTTTAAGGTTGCCGTCAGCTGCGTGGCTTTGTCGTGATCGCCAGAATCGTGCAGGGCCGAGGCCAGGTTGGTGAGGAACGTGTTCAGGTCGGTCGTATCAAGTTCGTTCAACGGACTGGTCCTATCGGTCGTCACGATGGGGCGTCGCGCATCGTCGCCGATGAGCGCACGTCTACCGGCCGGCCAGCAGGGTGCCGTGTAGGCGATACTTGGCAGTGCGAGCCATCTATCCGCTCAACTGCAACGGACTTAGTCGAATGGTCTCTGTTCGGGAGGGGGCTGGGCATGGATCAATCATCGCGATGGTTGCGGGGCGGTGACGATGAGGCAGCGGTCGAGCGGGTCGGTGCGGTAGTACGTGAATATCGGACCGCCAGTCGTCGCAGCCAGGCGGATGTGGCGCGGGCGCTGGGTGTTACCCAGCAGTTTCTCAGTCAAGTGGAGAACGATTCACGCCGAGTGACTGTTGAGCAGCGGCGTGGATTTGCACGGGCACTAGGGATTCCGCCGGAAGAACTCGGCCTCGCGGGCCGCTCTCACCGCACCGAAGCCGCGGATAACGAGATCGTGGTCAGCCGGGTCCGCTGGCGTGGACAGCGTCATTGGCTGAACCACCATCGCGCTGATCTGGCACGGTTAGCCGTGCAGCTATACGCGCCCGAGTATCGAGTCCCTCGTACCACGCTGATCGCGAACGACGGCTGGCTGCCTCGACAGCCTGTTGATCTGGAGTCGTTATGGTTGAGCCTGAACGAGGCGCCGCAATCGATCCAGGTGAGCGGGACCGAGCTCGCGACGGTGGCGGTCCGGCCGCTGCAAGCACTCAAGGTTCCGTTCGACAGCTACACCTCTGCGGTCAAACACCTGGATCCACCGCAGCTGTTTGAATCGCGCCCGAGCTACCGGTATCTGGGCGGGTCGGTGTCGTCGGGCAGTATGGAATTCGGGTTGGCGGCATACTTCGACAAGCTCAACGTCTCGGAGGCTCTCGCCCACGAGATGGCGGCGGCATGCATGGAGCGAGCTCCCCGCACGGCCTCGGATCTCGCCGGCCGATTGCCGTTCCGCGAGTTGATCGGTGAGAATCCTTTCGACCCTGCCCGGCGGGCCATCATCCCGGCGATCACCACGTTAACGGTGCGGCTTCGTCGATTTCCTTCGCCGCCGTCGTTTCTGCTGCACTGGCGCGACCCTGCACGAGTCGCGACCGCAGCGGGTGTGTTCGACGTGCTCCCGGCAGGTGAGTTTCAGCCCTCGAGTGTTGCTCTGTGGGATCGGCGCAACGATTTCTCCCTGTGGCGCAATATGATTCGCGAGTACTCAGAGGAGCTTCTCGGACGGCCCGAGCATGACGGGACGCGCACTGATCCCATCGATTACGAGCAATGGTCGCTGTTTCAGCAGATGAACCGGGCGAGGGAGGAAGGCAAGATCGTCGCATCGGTGCTCGGGATGGGATTGGACGCGTTGACTCTCGCGGCAACCATCCTGACGGTCGTCGTGATCGATGACGATGCGTTCGAAGGCATCTTCGGCTCGACGGTCCGGTTCAACGACGAAGGCGAAGTCGTCTCCGTGGGCAGTGGTCGTCCAGCGGACGGGATCCCCTTCACCGAGGAAGCGGTGGAACGGCTGCTGACGGACGAGCCGATGGCCGCTCCGGGAGCCGCGTGCTTGGCCTTAGCGTGGCACCATCGGGAGAGCTTGATCGACTAGGGCGACCTCGGGAGTGTGTGATGGGTGCGGACACGCGCAAATTGACGATGAGCGAACGCACATGGATGGACACCCGAGCGTTTCTGCGCGAGCGCAGATCGGCGCTAGATACTGAGGCGGCGAAGAGCTATCCCAGCGCGAGCACTGTCGCTGACACGCCACTGTTGACCCGCCCTGAATGGATCCCACAGGGACCATTGCGTCTGGAGGATATCGACCTCGAACTGATTCCGACCCGGCGCAACGACGGTGCCGTGGACGGGATCAAGGCCGCAGGCTTGCCGATCCGAGCCACAGGCGAGCCGTACGCGTCCTACGCTGAGGCGGTCGGTGAGATCGCCGCTCCGGCAGTGTTCGAGGATCGGCCGACCTATCGCCTCGTCGGAGCCGATCTCGCCGGCAGTCAGCCGAGGCTTCGGTTCGGGCTCGGGTCGTACTTCGACAGCATCAACGTCGGCGAGGCCGCCGCCTACGAGTTCGCCCTGGCCCACCGCGGCCACGCGCTGACTGGTGGGGTGCGAGCGGCGGTCAGTGATCCGTGCGATCTGCGCCAGCGCCCGGTCAACGTCGCGATCAGCACTCTGACGATCCGTCGTGAACCGGGTACCGGTGAGCAGTCGTTTCTGCTGCATTGGCGCGATCCTCGTAAGGTCGGGCATGCCGGTGGCATGTATCAAGTTGTCCCGGTGGGGATCTTCCAGCCCTCAGGCTATGCCGAATGGAACATTGGTAGCGATTTCTCATTGTGGCACAACATGATTCGAGAGTTCGCCGAAGAGCTGCGAGGGGACAGTGAGGACTACGGCAGCGAGGACGCACCGATCGACTACACCGCTTGGCCATTCGCGTCGCAGTTGGACCAAGCGCGCCATGACCACAGTGTCGAGGTCTACTGCCTCGGGCTCGGCGTCGATCCGCTGAGCTTTGCCACCGATCTGCTCACGGCCGTGGTCATCGACTCACCGGTATTCGACGAGCTGTTCGGTGGTGCGGTGAGCACCAACGCCGAAGGTTGCGTTCTCGAATTGCAGCCCTTCAATGCTCAACGCGTGCAACAGATCATCGAGAACCACCCGGTGCAAGCGGCTGGCAGCGCCGCGTTGCGACTTGCGGTCGCACAGCTCGGCTGAGCAATACAACTGGCTGTTGTAACAACAGCCAGTTGTTACCACTCACCCGATGCGCGGGGTGATTCTTGCGGGCATGGGCAGGACACAGTGCACGGAACATTTGGGGAATCTTGTCCCCGCTGACGGACGGCTGCGGGTGTTCGACACCCGGGTACGGCCCGCCGCATTCAATGCCAGCGCCATCGATCGAGTGCATCTGACAATCTCGGTCGCTGACGCCGAAAGACCGCATTACACAGCATCTTTGCGGCAGGAGCGGTGAGCATATGACGACCCTGACCCGTGAGGAAATCCGGCGTGAGAGACAACGCGGGCTGATCCGCATCGAACCCTTTCGGCGAGCGACGACTCAATCCCCGGTCAACGACTGGGCGTCTACAACCACTTCGGTGCTGGATGCCCGTGTCGACAACCCGATCATCGAGATCGCAATCCCCGCTGAAGGCTTCGTGCTCACAGCCAGGCCGGTGGTATCTGGCGGCGACCGCGGAAGTGCTCGGCGGCGAGGAGGGGATAGGAAATGGTGCTAAAACAGCCTCTGCTGCATGGGGTCTTGCTGCTCGGTGGTAGCGGGAGCCGGATGCGTCCGTCGGTTGTCGGTAACAAGCATCTGATCCCGGTCGGTGGCCGTCCGCTGGCCGACTACGGCCTGGAATTGTTGATGTGCTGTGGCATCGAGAGGCTCAGCGCGGTCGTGGGGCCTGGCGACATCGACCATTTCCGCCGACTCTTCGATTGCGTCGCACCGGAAATCTCGGTCGACTACGTGGTTCAGCCTCATCCTCTGGGGACGGCCGACGCGTTGCAACGCTGCGCTGACTCGGTCGAGGTTCCCTACGTTGCCACGTTGTGGGGCGACAACCTGTTCGAGTTCGCGCCGGTCGAAACGGTTCGACGCTTTGTCGCTGATCCTGCGCCGTGCATGATCACTGTCGCCGAATCAGGCACTCCGCAGCACTTCAGCACTGTGGCCATCGACGGCGGTGGTGTCACGGCGATCACCGACAAGCCCGCTCACCCCACGACAAATACTGTCTGCGCCGGGTTGATGTTGTTCGATGCGGATGCGCTGTTCCGGTCGGTCCATCAGGTCGATCAGAACGCACGCGGCGAACGCGAAGCGATGGACGCTGTGCGCGGCTTCCTGCGCGCAGGCGAGTTGAGCTTCGACCGGCTGACAGGGCGCTGGTTCGACGCCGCTGTATCTCCGGCGTTTCTGCGCGAGGCCGAACTGTTCGCTCTCCGAAGAGGTTTCAACCACCCGCCATCCGAAAGTCAGGAGACTTCGTCATGGACCTCACCCACCCGTCCGCGCCAGTTCGGCTCAACCTCGACACGACACGGCGTTGCCAGCTGAGTTGCTGGTATTGCCACTCCTCATCCGGCCCCGACTACCGTGGCCCAGAAATCGACCCAACCTGTATTCCGGACATCCTCGAGGCCGCGGACCGGCATCGGATCTTCGAAATCACCATTACCGGCGGTGAGCCCACGATGTGGCCGGGCCTGATACCGATGCTCGAACAATCGACTCGTTTGAGGTTTTCGAGCCTGCTGCTGATCACCAACGCTTTCGCGACACCCGCGAAGCTGCTGCGCACCATAGAGTCGGCGAACCTGTCGCGAATCTGCGTGAGCCTCGACGGCATCGGTGCACGCCACGACCGCAACCGCGGGCACGGAGCCTACGAGCGGACCCTGCACGGTATCGGTGAACTGCGCAAGGTCCACGACAACATCGCGGTCATCTCCGTCGTCGATGCGACCAACCACACGCGATGGCCTGAACTTACCCGCGTACTGGCTGATCTGGGCGTGAGCGCACACCATCTGACACCGGTCTGCACGGCCGGGCACGCGATCACCGACTATCGAGGACTGGACGCCCGGCAATTCGCCGACGTGCACGCGCTGACCGAGCAGATCGCCACCGAGGTCCCCGAGATCGCGGTGCTGTTCAACGACGAACTGGTACACCCGCTAGCGACTCGCACCATGGGCATCCACCAGTTCACCGAGAACTGGAAGGGCTGGCATCGCATCGTGCGCCCCGACGGCGAGGTCCGTACCCAGATCCGCGCATGGGGCCGTACCTGGCGTGCCGAGGAGACCATCGGCAACCTCAACCGTCACACACTGACCCATATCCTCGATCAACCAGCACAGCAGGTTTCTGCGTTCACCCGAACCGAAGAGGTCGCCCGCAAATTCCAACTCGGTGCCGACGCCGGTCTGATCCTTACCGACCTGAGCGACATCACAGCCATCGAACACGGCCAGGCGGCTACACCCACTGCGCAACTCACCGACGAGATCCCCGTGCCTACGCCACTGGGCATCGCCGTCAATGACTTGGGCCGCCGAATCCGCCAGGCACCAGAGAGCTTCCGGATCCGGCACGAACAGGGCTTCGCGTTGCTGTTCAACACACGCAGCCACGAACTGCATGTACTCACCGACCACGAGAACCGCTCACTGGAGCCCGCACTGATGGAGGTCGCGGCATGAGAGTGCTGGTCACCGGCGGTGCCGGATTCCTCGGTGTGCACGTGGTGGAACAGCTCCTGCACCAGCGCAAGGTCGCGGCCGTGACGGTGCTCGACAATTGTCGCCACACCGCGATACCGCAAGCTCTGCCGGCCTCGCAGCGAGTCACCGTCGTCGACGGAACCGTGCTCGACGCCGGATTGGTCACCGAACTCGTCACCGAGTGCGAAGTCGTGATCCACCTTGCCGCAGAAACATTCGTCGATGCCTCTATCGCCGATGACGAACTATTCGTCGAAACCAACATCACCGGCACGGCGGTGCTCCTGCGCGCGCTGAGAGCTCTCGGCGGCCGACGGCTACTGCACGCCTCGACCGACGAGGTGTTCGGCGAAGCGAACGCCGAACCGTTCACCGAGGCGACCGCGTACCGGCCACGCAACCCCTACGCCGCCACCAAGGCCGCCGCGGACCATCTCGTGCGCGCCTACACCACTACCCACGACCTCGACGCCACGATCTGCCACTTCAGCAACCTGTTCGGTCGCTGGCAATACCCCGAGAAGCTCATCCCCGCCACCGTGACCCGGCTGCTGGGCGGCGAACCCGCCCAGATATACGGCAGCGGGCAGCAATCGCGCACCTGGCTCCACGTCACCGACGCCGCCGCAGGGCTTCTCGCCGCACTCGAGCACGGCGCCGCAGGCCAGTCGTATTTGATCGGGGGAGACCACGAACTGACCACGCTCGAGGTCGTCGGCCGCATCGCCGAACACCTGGACATCACCGTCGAGGACGCCGCCAGCTTCGTCGCCGACCGGCCCGGCCACGACCACCGCTACTGGACAGATACGAGCAAGGCTCGCCTCGAACTCGGCTGGAAACCAGCGACGACCTTCGATGACGGCCTCGCAGACACCGTGACCTGGATGAGCACACACCAAGGATGGTGGCGACAGTGAAGGACAAGAACGCATTCCGCGCCGCCTACAACGACGGCAGCGTCCTGGGTACGAAGACCGACATCCACTCCCGCTACAGCAGCATCCCGATCGACCTGCACGCCGCGATCACCACACGCTGCGGCCTGCCGAACGAACTCGCCCTGCTCGACATCGGCTGCGGCACAGGACATCTACTCGAGCACATCGCCGCCCTCGGGCACCGCGGCCGGCTCTTCGGCCTCGACCTTGTACGCCCGCCGATCCGCGACACCCCCAGCAAGCGCTACGCCGCAGGCGACGCCGAATACCTGCCCTTCCCTAACGACACCTTCGACATCATCACCTGCCTGCACACCCTGGGCCACCTCGGCGACATACCCGCCGCGATGAACGAGGCACGACGTGTCCTTCGCCACCACGGAATGTATGTAGCCACCGCCAACTCCCTCTACGCCTACCCGCACACCCACCGGTACCGGTGCCGAATCCACGACGAATTCGGTTGGGGCGAACCAAAGTTCACCACCACCCACGTCAACGCGGAAAACCTCGAACAGACCCTCGCACTGCACTGGCATGTACTCAGCGTCGATTTCCTCGTCGGCGAACTACGCATCCCGGTCGAGGAGTACGCCGACTACTTCGCCGCCAACATCCCCACCTGGGACCACACCCCCACCGCATCCGAGCAGGAGAAGATCCTCCAGCAGATCAACCAGTGGGCGCGCGAAGACCAACGTGACGGCTACATCGTCGAACCCAAACGAGTCGCCGTAGCGGTCTGCACCGACAACCAGTGAGTCAGCGCCCGCGCGACAACGCGGTCCGCAACACCGAGACCGCGCCACGTCCGATCAGGCCGAGCGCCACCAGAGGTGTCAGCACGATCCATGGGCTGCGCCGGTTGTAGTCGATGTAGAACCGCAACGCGCTGCGGTGGTGGTTACGCACCTTCCGGAACGGCGCGTGGCGGGTACTGCCGCCCTCGCGATGCAAGATCTCCACGCCAGGATCGAGGACCACCCGCCACCCGGCGCGGTGCAAGTCCAGCGCGATCTTGGTTTCTTCGAAATACATGAAGTAGCGCTCGTCGTAGCCGCCGACGGCATCGAACGCCTCTCGCCGAAACAACATGAAGCAACCCGAGATCCAGTCAACATCACTCACCGAGGTCACGGGATTACCGAAGTAGGCACGGGTCGCGGGATTCGCGGGCCACACCGACCCCAGCAGGGCATGGGCGATCCCGACGCCGATCGAGGGGAAGCGGCGACCGGTCGGATACGCAGAACCATCCAACCGCGACACCCGTGGACCGATCACCCCGATCCGGTCATCAGAACGCGCCGTCTCGACCAACGCCGCGATCGCCCCAGGCGTCATCCGCGTGTCCGGATTCGCAATCAACAACCACTCGGTATCCAACTCGCGGGCACCCTGATTGATCGCACGAGTCAACCCGACATTGACCGGGTTCCGGACGACCGTCGCCCCGAACGCTTCGAGGATCTCGGGCCCGTCATCGGTCGACGCGTTATCGACCGCAACGACCCGCAGTGATAGCGGCCCCACCGAGGACGGCAGCGATTCCAGGAACGGCGGAAGATCCTCACTGCTGCCATAAGTCACCAGGACAAGACCGACCGACTTCTCATCACGTGCGGGCATGCCCGCGAAACTAGCAGGCTGCCGACCCTAAAACCACTTTCAGGCGAACGTCTTCCTTGCCGATGATCGCACGCGGGTCACGCTCGTCAGTTCAGAGAAACCGTAGGCAGTTCGTGTGTTACGGAGACGGTCCGCTCCTCGACAGCAAGTTACAGCAATCCAATAGCTACGCACCTGCGTAGTCGAGAGACCGCCACCATCCGGGCGCGGACTAACGCAGAGGTCATTGCCGCGATCGAAGCCAGCAGTCATGATCCGATGTCGTTCGACAGCAACGACTGGTAGATGCCCGCTGCCGGGGTCGCGACTGATATAGCTGGATGGCCATGTGCTGGGCGATGTCGCTGCCGAAATCGCGCGGGCTTGAGAGGAGTGTGAGGTGTGGTCCAGGTAGGAAGCGCGAGACTGCCGTCTGGTGAGCAACGCCACCTGCGGCAGACGCGGTGCCGTGCCGATGGGCTGACAGATTCTGACGTAGGCGGCAGACTCAATGTCTATGTCGCTGTGGGAAGCCTTATTCGGCACATTGCCTGACGACGTGGCTTACGAGCTCGTAGAGGTCCTGAGCGAAAGCGATCCTTCCGACTGCGCTGACGACATCGCGGAAGCATTCTGGGAGAACCCCGACCTCGCGCATCGAGTAATGTCGCATGCTGTAGAGGACAAGGCCGTTCGCGACGCCTTACGGCCGGGGTATATCTACCTGGAGCTCGAGCGTGCGATAACTGCGTTGTGTCCAGAGGAGATGGGCATTCTTCTACTCGAGTCTTGCGCTGGCATGCTTGCCGATCGGACATGGGAATATACTCCATTGTTTAGATGGAGGGAGCGAGTCGCAACGTTTCCTGCGCCGCTTGATGTGGCGGCTGCAGTGGCCGACGGTGTGGTGGAAGGTATGCGTCGGGCGCGCTACTTCGACGCATCCTCGAAGCGTGATGTTCCGGCGCCGACTCCGGACACTGAACTCCCTACCGACGTCTGCCGAGTAGTCGCAGCAGCAGTTGTATGTGAACGGGGCGGATATCGTCGGAACGACCTCGTTACCGCCGGACTGCAGGAAACCTTGCACGCCACCGTGACTCGATACCCGCAGGCGTGGCGCGAAGCGCTGCCATGGCTGATTCAGATCCTCGACCCCAGCCGTAGCGAGTTGACCGATGGGACGAACTTGGCGATCGCGGCGGATCCCAGTGTGCTGGACGAGCTTGTCGCTGAAGGTGAACACATCTTGCCTGAAATCGCCATCCGCGCAAAAGGTCTGGCATCGATCATCGACGGAAGCGATCGTGACGGGTCGATCTCGATGCACGCGTCGGCACTGGCCAGGCACTTCGATCGCAGCCGACGGGTCTTCCCGCGACCACTCGCCGAGCCGAGCGCCACATGGCTGTCCGACCTCGAATTGGAGGCATCGCTGTACAACGCTGTTGCCGACGCAACTTCCGACTTCGCGAATGATTTCCGGGACTTCGCCGCAGCCGAGGAGGAAGGGCATCTGCGCAGCCTGATGACCCGCATCGAAACCACTTTGCGGGACCGGCGCCAGATCCGGGCGGTTGAATCGAGGCTTGGCAGCGGCGGTGCGGACCTTGTCGGTGCCTTCCGCCCGATTCCGAAGAAAGAGGAAAAGTTCGTCGGCGCAGACTTGGCCTTGGTCGTGACCATAGACGTACCAGGGCGGCTGATACTGGCCTTCGCTGAGTTCGTACAGGTGAAGAAGACTCTGAAGCCGACAGGAATGGCCGGAGGCGACAAGTGGTCCATCAAACGCCCGCAACTCGACGATCTGCTCGCTACCAGTCCAACGTCGGCGTACTGGCTGTTAGGCGCTGACGGCGACGTATTCGTCGTTCCCGCGAAACTGGTCCACGCCGTCGCTGCGGGGACAGGTGTTCTCAGCCAGCTTACGTTCACCGTGCACTACTCCGAGATACGTCACGCCGCCATAAGCCTGGCTGGATACTTCACCTATCTCGCTGCCGGAACGTGGACGGGCAGTGCGCAACCCGAGACGGTCAACCAGGCCCGAGGTTCGAAGGGCACACGAGTACGCGCAGTATTCGAACTGTCGGTTCGGTATAGCCACGAGCCCGAGTCCGGGTAGTGGCCTGTCCGTCGACTGCTGTGCGAACTCGTTACTCGTCGTCTTCCGCGCACCCCGTGCTGGCCCCACCGGCGTCGCTCCCTTTCTGATACAAAAGGCGTTCGCCCGTGATACCGGGCCCCGATCATCGGCCAGCTGGTCGAGGAACTCGGGCGGCGTAAACGCTGGCTCTGCAACGGCACTGTCCTAAGCACATCGGGTGAGTCCTCCCGTGAATGTGGAAGGACTCACCGCCGATGTTCCATCAGTGAGACCAGCGCCTACGCTGACTACCTGTGCGCAGTGACCAGGGATCGGAACCGCCGGTGCTGGATGGGCAGGTGGTCACCGAATTGGCCTCGGCGGCAGCAGCACTGCCCGACCCTGGCCTGGTTGTGGTGTGTGGCTTCCCGGCCTCGGGGAAGTCGACGGCGGCGAACTGGTATGCGGCGCAGCGGGGTGCGGTCGTGTTGGACAAAGACGCCTTCGTTCCGCGGCTCGAGTGTGATGTGATGACCAGGCTGACCGGTGACCCCTACGATCGCGACAGCGAGGTGTATCGGTCGGTGGTTTCCCCGGGAATCTATGAGGGGCTTACCCGCACGGGATTTCGGATCGGCACTGCGCACAATGTCGTGCTCGATGGCCCGTTTCTGTCGGTGATCCGCGCCGCTTCCGCGGCGAACCGGTCGTTGGCGCAGCAGTTGCGGGTTATCACGGAGGTGTCGGATGCTGTTGCGGTACAGACGATCTGGATTGACAGCTCCGCCGCGCTGATCCGTGCTCGGATGCTGTCTCGTGGCGCCGAACGCGACGCTCCCAAGCTCGCGGACTGGGACGCCTACCGAAAAGATGTGCTCGACAGCGGAATACGCGAGATCGCCCACCGTGTCGTCGACATCGTCATCGCCAACTGATCACCCACCACTCGCGGGACACACGCGATCAGAGGTGGTCGATGACGTCGAGCATGCGGTCTCGTATGAACCCGCCGATCCGCGCCACCTGCTCAACAGTGGCGCCGATCAGTGGTGACCGGACGCGTGTTGGAAATCCGGGGATGCGTTCTGCTACGGCGGCTTTCGCAAAGGCGATGTCGGAGAGAGGAAACGACTTCCGGGTGTCGGTGTAGTCGTCGAAGCTGCGCTGCAGCGCCATCGTGCGGTCTGACAGACCTGCGCGGGATGCGGCGGCGATTGCGACGGGTAGTTCGGCGACCGGGCCACCGGCTCCGGTGACGACACCATCGATACCGAGTTCGGACAATCCTGCCCCTACTCGGTCGTTGCCGGCGAATACCGCCAGCCGCGGACTGCGCGTCTTGAACTCCCGGGTCACCGCCAAGTCCATGCCGGAGTCCTTGATCCCGCACACATGCGGATATCGGCCGGCCAGGCGAGCGACGAGCGCGGGACTTAGAGGGTTCTGGGTGTGGCGAGGGAAGTTGTAGAGCAGCACCGGATGCGTTGTGGCTTCGAGCAACTGAGCGAAGTAGTGCTCGACGCCGGCCTCGGGTGCATCGGCGAAGAAGTAGGGACTGATCGCGGCGAGGCGATCACAGTGCTGCGCAGCATGGTCGGCCAATTCCTCCGCCTCAGCGATCGCCGGCGATCCGACATGGGCGATCAGTTCACCTGCCCACCGGCCGCGGGCGTATTCGACGATACGGCGCCGCTCTGCGCTGGTGAGGCTCGCGAACTCCGCTGTGGTCCCGTTCACCAGGATCGTCCGTATACCCGCGGCAGCGAGTAGGTCGAGATAGTCGCCCAACGCTGGGAGATCGATACGACCGTCGAGTTGGAACGGTGTCGTCACGGCCACGATCGGTGAAGTGATCACCTCAGCTTCGTACCAGAGGCCTGTCGTGAGCGACGTTATCGACGCCGCCCGTATGTGCTTCATGTCGGCTGGCAGCCGTCGAGGACCTCGTCGAGAGCTGTGCGGGCGGATTCCAGAAACGTGTGTCAACGTCGGTCGAATCCTGGATCTGGCACGGTTTGCGTGATTGACCATGCTCGTATTGCCAACGGGCGCTTGATGATCGATCATGTTGTCGCCGGTGTTCTGATCTTGGGCCGCTCGCGGTCTTGTTCCCGCATCTGGACGGGCTGCAGATCGCCGGCATGACCTCGGCCGGTCGGCGGGTGAACCTCGACGTGCGTACTCGCGACGACACGGCCGCCTGCCCGGACTGCGGAACGGTCTCGCGTCGGGTGCATAGTCGCTACCGGCGGCGGTTGTCCGACACGGCGATCACCGGCCGGGAGGTGGTGATCCGGCTGCAGGTGAGGCGATTGTTCTGTGGCAACCCTGATTGCGGGAGAAGGACTTTCGCTGAACAGGTGCCTGGGTTGGCGGAACGTCACGCCCGGCGCACGAGTCTTCTGCAACGTGTGCTGCGCGCGGTCGCGCTGGCGTTGGGTGGTCGTGCGGGAGCCCGGATGACCGGACATCTGGCGGCCACGGTCAGCCGGATGACTCTGCTACGGCAGATCCGGGCACTGCCGGATCCCGACCACGCGACACCGCGGGTACTCGGGGTCGACGACTTCGCGCTGCGCCGCGGTCACCACTACGGCACGATCCTGATCGATATCGAAACCCGGAGACCGGTCGAGGTGCTTCAAGACCGAACCGCCGACACTCTCGCCGCCTGGCTGCGTGCCCATTCCGGCGTCGAGATCGTCTGCCGCGACCGCGCCGGCGCCCATGCCGACGGCATCGCCGCCGGAGCGCCACATGCCCTGCAAGTCGCGGACCGCTGGCATATCTGGCACAACCTCGGCGAGGCCGTCGAACGAGTGGTCGCTCATCATCGAGCATGCCTTGAGATCGCCAATAGTGCACAGCTCCAAGGTGATTCGAAGGCTATGCCCCCGCTCGGCACGGAAGTGGCGCCCGCCCCCGAACCTGCCGCGCCACCGGAACACAGAGCCGACAAGTGGGCTGTCCGGGCCCGCGAACGCCACACAGCCGTCCATACTCTGCTCGCCGAAGGCGTCAGCCTGCTGCAGATCGGCACCAGACTCGGGCTTGCCCGTGGCACCGTCCGCCGCTTCGCGCGCGCCGCCACCGTCGAAAGGTTGCTCGTCAACAACGGGACAGGGCGGCGGCCCGGCATCCTCGATGAGTTCAAGCCCTACCTGCATCAACGCTGGAATGAGGGCTGCACCAACGCAACCGAGCTGTTCCGGGAGATCCAACCACTCGGCTACCGCGGCAGCGTGAAAGTCCTGCTCAACTACCTGCAACCCTTCCGCGTCGCCGGGCAGGCTCGCCCGCCGGCCCGTAAACCACCCTCGGTCCGCCGTGTCACCGGCTGGATCATGAGCAACCCCTCACGACTCGATCCAGCACATCGCCAACAGCTCGACGCCATCCTCGACGCCAGCCCGGAACTGACCACTCTGGTCGGCCACGTCCGAGCCTTCGCTGCCATCATGACCGAACTACGCGGCCGTGAACTGGAGAAATGGATGACCGCCGTCGACGCCGACGACCTGCCCGCCTTGCACTCGTTCGTCCGCGGCCTGCGCCGCGACCACGACGCCGTCACCGCCGGACTCACCCTACCCTGGAGCAGCGGGCCAGTCGAAGGACACGTCAACCGGATCAAGATGATCAAAAGCGAGCTTAGTGGACGACTAGCCGGCAGAACCGGAGTTTTGAGCAGGTAGGAGCGTCGAGAACGTGTTCGTGACGTGCTTTATGCCTCGGTTGGTAAGTCGGTGTGGCCGCGGCGCTGGTTGTCGGAGGGGAGGGCCAGAATGGTCGCTATGACCTTGGTTGTGGTTGACACCAACATCCTTTGCAGCTCGCCATGGCTTCGTCGGCGGGATTGGGTTTCCCTGTTGGAGAACCGGGAGGCATGGGGGGTGAAGGTTGTGGTGCCCGAGGTCGTGTTCATGGAGACGGTGAACGTGGTGCGCCGGGCCTGGGCACTGGAGTCCGCAAAGCTGGAGAGCGTGAAGGCTCGGTTGTTCGGGCTGAAGGAACAACAGCAGGCGATGGTCGATGAGATCGCCCGGCGCTCAGAGGGATATGAGCAGTGGCTTCGTGTTCACCTGGACGAGGTTGGGGTGCCCATCGTGCCGACTCCGCCGTTCGGTTGGCTCGAGGTTGCTCGCCGAGCCTCGGAGCGCCGTGCGCCGTATTGCGAGAAGGAAGTCGACGGGCTTCGGGACACACTTATCTGGTTGGCGGTGATGTCGGTGGCCGAGGAGAACGCGGACGAGAAGGTGTGGTTCGTCAGCGACAACCATCGCGATTTCGGCGAGGTCGGCACTGGCATCAGCCCGAAAGACGCGTGCCCGTTCCCGCTGCATCCTCACCTGGTTGACGATCTCGACGGTAAGGAGCTGTCGGGGCGGGTTGAGTATGTCGTCAAGATGGATCGGCTGGTCCGGAAGTTCGAGTCGTTGTTCGCGCCGATCAATGAGGCCGAACTGACGCGCCTGACCAGTGAGTTCGATCTGGATGTTCTCGCGGATCTTCTCGTAGGCTCATTCGCTGGTTTCGACGTGGACCCGGAGCGTGCCGCATTGCCATTACAGACCGTGGCCGCGACGGTGGTGGACGCGGAGAGGTCGATCGAGGGGTGGCAGTTCAGCGATGGTGCCGGCCGCGGGGAAGCTGGGTGGACGGCGCGGTTTTCGGTAACCTCCGAGGTCGACGTCGCGTTGTTGGGCGACGGGTTGCGCACCAGCACGATCACGAAACAACTGCGAGTGTCTGGTGACATCCTGGTCTCACCGGATGGGGAGATCGAGAATGCCGTGGTGACGTCGGTCGAGGCATTGCCCGATGATCCGATGCGCGCTCGTTGGAAGCGCCGCGCTGAACGGGCGGCGATGTCGGACCTGTTCGACCAGCTCGCAGCGTCGGGCAAACTGCAAGGCCCGATGGCCAATATCGCCGCAGAGTATGCGGCTTCGGACTTATTCAAGAACTCGATCGCCGACGCGGCCGCCCGATTCGCGGCTCCAGACATGTTCTGGAGCCCGATCGGCGATATAGCCGCCCAATATGCGGCTTCGGGCCTGTTCAAGAACTCGATCGCCGAGGCCGCCCGATTCGCGGCTCCAGACATGTTCTGGAGCCCGATCGGCGACATAGCCGCCCAATATGCGGCTTCGGGCCTGTTCAAGAATTCGATCGCCGATGCAGCCAAAAGAGCCGCGAGAGATCCCGAAACAGCGACGACAGAGTCCGCCGAGGACAATGAGCCGGAGGAGACGCCCGAGCCGCACGAGGACTGAACGTTCAGCGTGAAGGGTGATCATGGCAGAACATCTGGGTGACGTTACGTTCGCGTTCGCGCCTGACGTTGGCGCGTGCGCCGTCGAGTGATCGTCGGAGGGTGCGTGTTTCGGTCGTGGCCTTGGTCAGGTTCTGGTTGAGGGTCGTGAGAAGGCTTCGCAGCCGGACGTTTTCGTCGATCAGGTGATTGCCGTCGGGGTCGTAGAGCTGTCCGGTGAGGTCACTGATGCGGTTGTCTCGCTCCCGGATGGCGGCGCGGAGGGAGGCAATGACCGCTTCAGCGTTGAGTGCGCGTTCACGCCAGGACGCGGTCTCGGCATCGAGGGCCTGCTCGGCGCGCGCGGAGCCAGCGGCCTGGGATGCGTCACGAGCTGCGAGAACAGCTTTGGTGAGCTCGGGGCGGCGTTTGTCGTAGATGAATGTTCTGCCGACGCCGGCCTGGTCGCAGACGTTGTCGATGGTGAACGGTGCGCCGGTCTTCGTCAGTTTGGTTAGGGCTCTGCGGACCCGTTTCTCGCAGTCGGTGCTGGTGCGGGATCGCTGGTCGATCGCTTCGACGGGTCGGCGACGTGTGTTGGGTGTCAAAGAGTCTGCTCTTTCTGGTCGCGGGGGCCGCGGTCAGACGGTCTCGGCGGTCGAGTTCAGTTGCCCCAGATGGAATCCGGTGGAGAACAGCGGGTCGAAGTAGTCATGGACGGGGCTGCGCAGATCGAGCTGTTCGGCGGCTTCGAGCAGGCCGAGTTCGTCCAGGGCCTGGCGCAGGCTGGTGAGCACCGGGTCCCAGGTCTCCCATTGGCTGAGGATGTAGTCACGGGCGTCATCGGTGGGCGCGCCTTCGGCGAAATGGACTGCGGCGTCGCGTTTGCGTTCCCAATAGGCCAGGTCCGCGCCGGTGAGCACGAAGTGCTCGCAGGGGCCCTTCGGTCCGTCGCTGCAATTCTTGCCGTAAGGGCAGGCCGCGCCGCCGACGACCGGGCTGTAGCGGCAGAGACCATGCTCGACCGGCACCACGGTCAGGTCGATCCGGGCCGCCACGGCAGCGGGGTTCTCGGCCTTCAGCTCGGTGGGGCGCAGCAGGATGGTGCCGGGCTTGTCCATGCCGGGCCCGGCAGCCCAGATCCGCTGCAAGTGCCTCGTCATGGTGTCGTTGTTGTAGGTGGCGTAGTGGGCCAGCGCTTTCTCGGAGAAATGCCCGAGCAACTGCCGGACCAGTGCCGGTGGGGCGCCGTTGTTCAGCAGTGAGGTGGCCAGCGTCGCCCGGGTCTGATGCGAGGTGATCGAGCTGAGCCCGAGTCCTTGCAGCCATTCGTTGAACAGGTCACGGAACCAGGCCAGAGTGGCGAACAGTGTCAGGTCGTAGTTGGCGTTCGCGCGAGGAAACAGTGGCATCTCCCGCTCCCACCTGGCTTCCAGACGAGCCTGGCCGCGTTCGTCGAGGGCGGCCAGTTCGTCGCGGTAGCGGGTGCGCAACCTGTCCCGGGTGATTTCCTGCCGTCGGAGCAGGCACTCGTAAACAGGCAGGTAGCACGGCATTCCGTAGTCGACGACACCGACCTTGGAGACATCGCGCCAGATGTAGGGCTGCGCGGCGCCGACGATTCCGATGCAGCCGAGCCGAAGACTCAACGTCTCGCCGATCCGGCCTCCCTGGCATGCGTGGGTGAGCCAGATATCGGACAGGCCCGTGTTCTCGATGTCGAGAGCATCCAGTGCCCGCAGGCTCTCCGGCGCGACCAGCAGCTGGAAGTCGCCGTAGCTCAGCGGTCGTGGCCGTGGATTACTCTGCGGGACAGGATATTCCGGCAGACTGAGAATGAACGGGTCGAGTTCGGCAGCGGTCCGGCCCTGAGCACGAGCATCGCGTAGCACGATCCGGACCGCGGACATGAGAACCTGCCGAGTCGAGGCGCTGAAGACCCGCGGCTGATTGTGGGCGGTGACCACCGGCAGGGGAATCTTCTCCTGGAACCACAGGTCCCAGGTCTGTTTGACCATCTCCGCGTCGGCCTTGACCAAAGCTCGCGGGTATTCGCCGTGGTCGGCGCGGTTGTGTTCGAGCACCGCCGAAAGAAGCCCGACCCCAGAGAGCCGATAGTAGATCGTCTGCGCCGTGGGGCTCCTGCCAGCGGGTTTGAGCGCTTCGTCGCGCAAGTGATCCCAGAGGACATCGCGCAGCCAACGCTGTTTCACCGGGGTGAGATCCCAAGGCTTTCGCCGGCAGCGACCTCCCGCATCGCGAAACGGCGCCGCGCCGACCAGGATCGGGTCGAACCACCCAGCCGTTCTTGCTGATTCCGCGGTGAACATGAGGCTTCGAGCCGCAGACACCAAGGCCAGCAAGACATATCGCGGACTTCGGGTGTTCGCGTCCGCCAACTCGGCGACCGCCGGATCGGTGAGAGAACGAACTCCCGCGATCACCAGTATCTCGACGACGGTCCGCAGCACCGGCGGTCGCCATTGGGCGCGCCAGGCAATCTGAGCATGCCGATGCAGGGCATATCGGATCTCGCGCTGCAATCCGATCGGGAGCGCTGCCAGCGACAACAGGCCCCGGGCGCTGGGCGGCGATGTGGAGGCGACGACGGTCGAATCGCGGAAGAACTCTTCCCATTCCGGATCGTGCCGCGAGGTTCTCGACTGTTTCAGCCAGTTCCTCAGGTGCTGGGCGTGGCTGACGCAGAGTGATCGTTTGACCCCGCCCACGACCATGCCCCGGGCCTTGTCGTGGACGCACCGATCGATCGCGCACGACTGCACCGGGTGCAGCGGCTGTTGCCTCGCGCACCAATCAATTTCGCGCTCACCCTTTCTCCGGGCCTTTCCCAGCGAGTTGATGTGAGCCCGGCAGTAACCACGCGCCACCTGTTCCCGCTCGCAGCCGCCGATCATGCAGGCAGGGCTTCGTATCAACGCGCGACCGAAGACCTGTGATCGGTTCGGTATAGCGTCGGCGAGGAAATCCTCGTAGGCGACGGTGTCCTTGACCTCGGTATATCTGCGTGCGTGGTCAACACAGAGCTGGGCCGACGGCGCGGTCGCGTGCAGCGCGCCGTCGCAGCCTTCGACACGGCAGCACTAGGCGTAGGTGGGGTGGTGCGGCGGAAACTCGATCGGCTCCGCGAGCAGCCAGTCCGGGAACTGCCGACTGACGATGTCGTAGCGCCGCTGTGGGCTCAGTCCCAGATACTCGGCCGCGGTGGCCGGAGCGGATGTCAGTGTGCTGCCGGTGGCCGTGTCCGGGGCGGTCACGACTCGACTCCGCGCCCGTGTGCCGGCGCAAGATACGGCTCGGCCGGTGGGCGGGCGGTGGCGTCCCACGCCTGCTGAAGGAACTTCATCGCGTGGCGGTTGGCCGACTTTCCGTAGACCTCGGTGACCATGGCCGGGCTGGACCAGCCGAACTCCTGCGCGGTCAGCTCGGCGTTGAAGTCCGACTCGGCATAGAGCGCGGCCGCGGCCTTGTGCCGGAAGGAATGCGGAACCAGGTGGACGTTCAGGCCAGCACGGCCGCAGGCGCGGCGCAGCATCTTGCGGACACCGCCGGTGTGCAGCGCCGCGCCGGCGGTGGCGCCGGTGAGGTGGACCAGGACCTGCTCGTGGTCGGCCAGGTGCTGGATCGGATGGAACTCGTCGAGCAGGTAGGCGTAGAACGTGCTGATCATGTCGTTCGAGACCGCGCGGATCACCCCGTCGACGGTGTAACCGTCCCGGGCCGAGGTCGCCGGAACGTAAGACTTCGCGCGAGCCCGATTGGGGTTGTCGTCGCGGCCGACGACGTGGACATGCGGATCCGCGCGCTGCCCGCAGGGGTGGTTCCGGGTCAGGTGCAGGTCGCAGAACCGCAGCCCGCAGAGCCCGCCGACGCGCAGCCCACCGTCGTGCAACCAGGTCACGATCATGACGTCGCGGGCAGTCGGGAGAACCCCGGGCTCGAACAACGCCTCGACGACCTCGTCCGGCAAGAACCGCGGCCGACGCGAACCCTTGTGCGGGGCAAGAGGATTCGACTCGACCGACCGCCGACCACCACGAGCGAAGCTGCGGCCGCAGGTCAACGCCTCGACCAGATCCGGCCGGACCTCGCCGGTCACCTGCAACGACAGATAGTAAGCCTTCACCACCGTCGCGACGTTGCCCGCCGCCGACGGGCCCAGCGGCTTCTGCTCCGGTCGCCGCCAGACCAGGCCGTAGACGCCGTCGACCCGGCCGGTCACGCCGTTCATGTAGCGGCGCAGGTCATCGAAGGTGACCGTGTCCGGGCCGCGGTTGTTCACATACAGCCAGTTCAGGTGATCGACGAGGCTGTAGGCGTAGGTCTCCTGTGTCGAGGTCCCGTACCTGGTCAGCACCGTCAGCGACGGACGATGCACCTCCCCGGACGGGGTGAAGATCCAGTGCGACAACCGGCCGTCGCGGTGGCGGACCTTCCGGACCATGAACCGATCGAGATCCACCGCCGCCGGTGGGGACGTATGTGTGGCGAATGTAGGCATCAATCCCTGTTCGCCACAGCGTCGTTCAGGGATGGGTACGAATGTCACGGACGCCGATTACGTGGGCGGTAAGCGCCAAATGTTCGGCCGCGCCAAACCAGACCTGCTCCGCAAACGAATCCTGTTGAGCGACTAAGGAACCCGACCAGACGGAATCACGAAATTTGTGCCTGATCCAGTATTCAGCCGGACGCGACAACGTGGTGCGCACCTCGATGAAACGCTGCCCGGCTTCCTCGACGATCCTGCGATGCTCCACTTCCTGCGGTGCTGGATCGGCGTGTGCTCGGGCAAATGCGCGGACTTCACTGACGAGAACACCAAGCTGAGCTGTCACGGCCGAGGCGGTGGCCGCAACGGCGGCGGGGTCTTTCGAGGACGACCTTGTCGGCGGTGTGTTCCGCAGCTTTGAACAAGCCGCGGCGGATCTCGCCCAGCCGTGCTTCGTCGACGACCGGTGCAGGGGCTGACCTGGCGACCAGTTCGCGGAAAAGTTGCTGATTTGCGCGGTCGGCAGAGCTGAGGTCGGTGAGCAGGTCGAGGTAGGCGAGCGCGCGGCGCCACGGCAGATGTTCGAGCCGTGGCTCGTGCAGCTGCCCGTCCTGCTGTCGCTGTGCTTCTCGCATCTGCTGGCGCTCGAGCGCCAGCTGGCGCCTACTCTCGGTTCGGGGCGAAATCGACGCCGTCAGCACAGCCCCGATCGCTGTGCCGAGGATTCCGACAACTGCAACGAGAACACTGGTCGCCACTAGCCCCCCGGATTTCCTGCGACCAGTATGACGCGACAGTCGGGTCAGGGTTCGGCGTTCGTGACACTGCGATCGAGCACCGCCCATTCGGCAGCTACAGAGGCGTGCAGCACCCCCGGGTGGTTTCATCACTGACTTCGTTCGGCCTGGTCGCCGGGCCTGGCATCTCGCGGTCCAACTGCGCCGTTGGGGGACGCACTCGCCGCGAACGATCGACGCGTATTGGGCGGCCCGGCGACCTGAACGAGGGTTACACCGCTGCCATGGTCTGGTCGACGACTTCGGCGCCGGCGGCGTTCTTCTTGATCGATTCGATGCCGTTCTTGGCGGCGGCTTTGCTCTCGTATGCTTCCGATGCTGCGATGATCTCGCCGTTGGGGGCTTTCAAGCGGAACCGTATCTTGCCGGCCTTGTCCTTGTAGAGCTCGAATTTTGCAGCCATCTCAGTTACCTCGCGTCTCATTCGAACGGATAGCACCTGACCTGCTGAGAGTAGGCCACCCGGATAGATCAAGCCGACATTTCAGGCACATGGCGGGCTGACTCCTGGCTAAGTGGACGGGCGTCCTGACAGGATGCACAATTCAAAGAGAACCGACCTGTTGGTTCATTACCTGTGCTCATGTCGCTGGCGCTACGCCATGACCTCGTGTGTCCCGTTCATCTCGTCGACGGAGGATCGGGTTCTGTTGCTGGACAGATTCTTTCGATCTTCATCGAGTAGCGCGAGGGAATCGGCGTGGGTTTCTGCATGCACGCGGCGGGCATCTCCGTGCAGCGCAGCGACACTCGCCGCGGCTGCGGCATCGATGCGGTCATTCTTGCGGCGCCCGCCACGGGAGTGCTGCCGGACCCGCGCCGTTGCGGCCGATGCCACATCCATCACGGTTTCATCCATCGTGACCAGCCACAGCGCCAAGTGGTGACCGAGTCCCTCGGCGTTCTGCGCGGCCCAGCCGCGTTCGGTTCACTGCCGCTCCCACGCGAGCAGCTTGCGATAGCCGGCGAAACTCGCGTCGATCCGGAGTGAGCCGAGATCGGAACTTGTTGCCGGATCGACAGCGGTGGCGGTGTGGGTGGACTTGTGCGGATCGACGCCGATCAGCATCATCAGGTTCGTTCCTCGTTGTTGTCGGATGGGGAATCCACGGCCGACATGTCGACTTTAAGAGCCTTTCACAGCAGGTTGTCGTCATACCTCTGTCGAGTCGGACCGTGAACGGAGACCGGACGGGTAGGCACATCACGGGCAAGTCAACCGCAAGGGCGACAGACGGTTCACGAGTCAGCCCGCCCGGTCTCCTACGGCACGCTACGTGGCAGCTGACCTCGAACACGAACTGCTGCAATCAGATAAGTCGACGGTTCAGTGTGACTAACCGATCGATGCAGCGGCTACCTGCACGCTGACCGAGGCCGCTCGGCCGGTCCATGGCCGCTGCTGGACCTGAGTTTCTGATGGCGGATGTGTAGTGCTACAAACGTAATCGGTGCCGGGACGGGACGCACGCCCTTCCCGGTGCCGCAGCCGATGACCGGATACCCGCGGACGTCCCGGTCGCCCGGACCGTGAATACCATCGGATCCGTGGGTTTTCGTCGTTCACACAGTCGGGAGCGTCCCAGCACGGTGCGATGCAGGCTGCGGATAGCGTCGGGTGTCAGTTGATCGGTGGACATGGGGGTCGCAGCTTGGTCAACGGGGACTCGTTTCGATGCGTTTCGGCGTAGCGGTGGGGTTAGATCTGAAGTGGCGCAGCGTCGCTCGTTCAGGTGCACTGCGGCATTGGTCATGCGTTCGCGGGAAGTTATCGCGTTGAAGGGGTGGGTTGCTGATGGCGCGGGTGGTGTGCGTGCATGGGATCGGGCAGCAGGTCTCCGGTAGCGAAGTCATGCTCAAGGATTGGGTGCCCGCGCTGAATAGCGGTTTGAGCCTGGCCGGGGCAGCGCGGCTCACCGAGAACGAAGTCGTGGCGGGCTTCTACGGGGATCTGTTTCGTCTGCCCGGGCAACCGCTTTCGGGGCCGGAGCCGTGGTACGACGCAGGCGATGTCGAACCCGGCGTGGAGCTGGACCTGCTAACCGTCTGGTGGGAAGCCGCCGCGTCAAGCGACACTGTGGTGCAGGTCCCTGATGATCTGAGCCTGAGCGGGCGGGCGCCGGTGTCGGTGCAGCGCCGGCTCGAGCGACTCGCTGATTCCAGGTTCTTCGCCGGGATCGCGCTGCGCTCGATGGTCGGTGATCTCAAACAGGTTCGCCGCTACCTCACCGAACCCGTTCTCCGCGAACAGATCCGCGACCGTGTGCGCGATCAGATCAGCGAAGACACCCGCGTGGTGATCGCGCACTCCCTCGGCTCGGTCGTCGCCTACGAAACCTTGTGTGCCCTGCCCGGACACTCGGTGCGGGCGTTGATCACGATGGGGTCGCCGCTGGGGATCCCGAATCTGATCTTCGACCGCCTCGAGCCGGTACCGGCCCACGGGATCGGCGCCTGGCCCGGCGGGCAGCTGGTGTGGACCAACATCGCCGATGCTGGGGATGTGGTGGCTCTGGTCAAGCAGCTGAATCCGCTGTTCGGTTCCTCGTTCTCGCAGCGGGTGTGGGACACGCTGGTCCACAACGGTTCTCACGCGCATTCGGCTGTTCCGTATCTGACGGAGAAGCTGACCGGCCAGGCGATCGTGGGCGGCCTGGATGACCGGTGAGCCGGGCGGCGGTGGCCCACGGCGGTTTCTGATCGCGGTGGCGGTTGCTGATCATGCTGTTGCGGGTCCGGGCTGGGACAGGCCGGGGTTGTACCGGGCACGGGAGGACCTGGTGCGGCTGTTCACCGGGAGGTTCGGCTACAAGCTGGTCGAGACGGTGGGCATGAACCCCACCGCGGCACAGCTGTTGGACGCGCTCGACCGGTTCTGTCACGACGACGACCGGCGTCCCGATGACATGCTGGCGGTGTATTTCACCGGGCACGGTGAGCGTCTCGACGAGCTCGACCGTCACGTGTTGTTCACCGCCGACACCGACCCCGACCGCCCGCATCTGGCGGCGCGTACCAGCGACATCGCTGACGCGATCTTGTACAAGACCCCGGTGCGGCGGCTGCTGCTGATGCTCGATACCTGCTACTCGGGCAGCGGCGGCGCCGAATTCGCTGCCAAGGCACTGGACTCCTACCTACGTCGGTGGGGCACCAAGGTAGGGGACGGGATCGTCGTGCTCAGCTCAGCACAACCGCGTCAGCTCGCTGAGGCCGGGCGGTTCCCGCGCCTGCTCACCGAAGCGGCCGGGTCACTTGCCGCGGCCGGCTACAGTCCTCCGATCATCGCCATCCCCGCCTTGGTGAGCGAACTGCGTAAGCACGGCGCCGATCCTGCTGTTCAGGACATCGTCTATCACCTGCTGGCATTGACCGAGGACATACCGGAGTTCCTGCCCAACCCTCGTCATCACCCGAGCATGACCGGTGTCGATCTCGCGTTGCAGCAGGCGCAGGAGTGGGAGGATCACGCCGAGCGCCGCGAGGTCGAGTTCCGTACTCGGCTGCTGGTGCGGGCGATGGGCAACCGCGACGGCAAGGGCTGGTGGTTCTGCGGACGCCGCGCGGCGCTCACCGACATCACCACATGGCTCACCCGCCCCGACCCGAACCGGCCGCTGCTTGCGGTGACCGGTAACCCTGGCTCAGGCAAGACCGCGGTGCTCGGGCTGATCGCTGCCCTGGCCCACTCGGAATATCGCGATACCGTGCCTGTCCACAGCCTGAACCTTCCACCGGAAGCGGTTCCGAATCCCGGGATCGTGGATGTGGCGATCTACGCCCAGAACCTCACCATCGACCAGGTCCGAGACGGCATAGCCGCTGCCGCCCAACTGTCCGTGAGCACGATCGGGGAACTCGCCGAAGCTCTACACGAGCGAGAGGCGGCGCTGACGGTGCTGATCGATGGCCTCGACGAAGCCACCGAACCGCGTCAGCTGGCCCGAAAACTGCTGCGCCCGTTACTCGATCACGCCTGCGACGGGATCCGGCTGCTGGTCGGTACCCGCCCCTACCTACTCGACGAATTCGGGCTGACACGTGAGTCGGCACTGGACCTCGATGCGCCGCGCCACGCCGACCTCGACGCGTTGAGAACCTACGCCATCCGCGGACTCGTCGCGGCAGCACCCGACAGCATTTACACCGACCAAAGACCACCAGTGATCCGTGCGGTCGCCAGCGCAATCGCCGAGCAAGCGTATCCCTCGTTCTTGGTCACCCGAATCGTCGCCGCGACCCTGTCCGCCGACCCGAAACTGCCGAACACCTACGATCCCGCCTGGCGGGCGTCGCTGCCCGCCTTGCCCGGGGACGCCATGCGCCGCGACCTGCAATCGCGGCTCGGTGAAGATGCCCAGCGAGCACGGAACTTGTTGCGGCCCTTGGCGTTAGCGCAAGGTCAAGGGCTCCCGTGGGAAGACCTGTGGGCGTCGATCGCCTCCCAGATGGCCGGGATCACCTACACCGACGAGGATCTGATGTGGCTGCGCCACACCGCGGGCTCCTACGTCGTGGAAGCCACCGAGAACGGACGCTCGGCCTACCGCCTCTACCATCAAGCCCTCGCCGAACACCTCATCCGAGACCACGACTCCACCGCCGCCCACACCGCGTTCGTGCACGTATTGAAACAGCGGGTACCTCTAGACGGTGACGGATACCCAGACTGGGAACTCGCCCACCCCTACACGTTGCGCTATCTGGCCACCCACGCTGCCCATGCCGGCCTGATAGACGAGCTGATCACCGACACGGACTACCTTGTCCATGCCGAACCCGCGCCCCTGCTGGCCGCCATGCTTCGGGTAGAGAGCGAAGACGGGCTACTGACCCGAGCCATCTATCGCTGCCATCACCATCACCTCCCACCGATCCGTCGCCGCCAAGTACTGGCCATCGAAGCCGCACGCTTCGGAGCCGCACGCCAGCAACATCAGCTCAGCCGGAGAACGAGGTGGAAAATCCGCTGGGCCACAGGCACACTCACTCATCCAGCGCACCGCTCCACACTCACCGGGCATACCAGTTGGGTCGAAGCGGTGGAATGCAGCACGTTGGCCGGGCACGCTGTCGCGGTCACTACCGGCGACGACGGCACGGTGCGGGTCTGGGACCTAACCACAGGGAGCCTAACCACAGGGACCGAGCGAGCGGTGCTTGCCAGCGGTCATGGCGCCGCCAGCGCTGTGGCCTGCACCATGCTCGATGGAGACCTGGTCGCGGTCACCGGTAGTCATGACCACACGGTGCGGGTGTGGGACCTGGCCACAGGCATCGAACGTGCCGAGTTCACTGGCCATCGCAGCGCTGTCCGGGCAGTGGCCTGCACCGCGATCGATGGGCACCCGGTCGCAGTCACCGGTAGTCGCGACCGCACGGTGCGGGTGTGGGACCTGATCACCGGAGCCGAACGTGCTGTGCTTCACGGCCATACAGGCTCGGTTTCGGCTGTGGCCTGCACGGTTCTGGACGGTCACGCTGTCGCAGTCACCGGCGGTGACGATGACACGGTGAGAGTCTGGGACCTGAACACAGGAGTTGAACGCGCTGTGCTCACTGGGCACGCCGGTTGGGTCGGGGCGGTGGTGTGTACCGCGATCGACGGGCAGCCGATTGCGGTCACCGGCAGCAGCGACCGCACGGTGCGGGTCTGGGACCTGACCACGGGAACCGAACGCGCCATACTCACCGGACACACGGGCTGGGTTCAGGCAGTGGCCTGCACGATGCTCGATGGGCACCTGATCGCTGTCACCGGCAGCGACGACAACACCGTGCGGGTTTGGGATCTCGCTACACCTCACCCGCAGATGCTCGAATCCGGGCCGGGCGAATCAGGACAAGCCCCTGCGATGCAGCTCACTCGCAAGAAGACCGGCGCCTTCGAACAGCACGCTGCCCACGCGGGCTGGGGCTGGGCGGTGGCGAGTACCACGCTCGGGAAAGACGCGGTAGCTGTCATCTGCAGCCACGATGAGATATTGCGGGTCTGGGACCTGCGCACCGGGTTGGAACGCGCCAGACTTGCCGGCCAAACGGCCGCTGTCTTGTCGGTGGCCTGCACCATGCTTGACGGTTGTCCGGTCGCGGTCACCAGCGACGTAAACACGGTTCGAGTTTGGGACCTGGCCACGGGCACCGAACATGCCGTGCTTCCTGCGCACATCGACATCAGCGGGGCACTGGCCTGCACGATAGTTGACGAGCACCCTGTCGCCGTCATTGGCACCGAGGATGGCACGGTGCGGGTGTGGGACCTGACCACGAGAACCCAGCGCACCGAGTTCATCGGCCACAGGGACTTGGTCCTGGCAGTGGACTGCACTGCGATCGATGGGCATCCGGTTGCTGTCACCGGCAGTGACGACGGCACGGTGCGGGTCTGGGACTTGGCCGCCGAATCCGAACGCGCTGTGTTCGTTACCGACGACGGCTCGGTCAATTCGGTAGCCTGCACGGCCATTGACGGACGGCCGGTCGCTGTCACAGGCAGTCGCGACGGCACTGTACGGATCTGGGACCTGACTACGGAGACCGAGCACGGGGTACTCACCGGCCACACCGACAAGGTCATGGGGGCAGCCTGCACCCAGCTCCACAAGCACCCGGTCGCTATTACCGGCAGCTACGACCGCACAGTACGAATGTGGGACCTCGTCACGATGTCCACTGTTGCGGTGCTCGATTGCCCAGAGCGCGTGCGTTTCGTGCATGTAGGCCCTGGCAGCGAAATCATCGTGGGGCTCGACGGCGACATCGCAGTACTCGACTATCTGCCTCCAGCGTAGTGAATCCTCCCCGGTGTGTTCGGAAACTCAATCTTTCTGTGAAGGATGGAGTCGGAGTCGGTTGTTCGAACGACTGTGGCGCGGGCGCGCCGACCATAGTCTCGTTGTTGTCGTCTTGTGTTGGTTCCCAGTCCGTTTCGCTGGGTTGCCTCGAATCATTTGCGGACGGCGATCCCGGCGTAATGAGCAGAGCAGGAGTACCGATGACCAAGCCGTTTTCCGCCCCACAGCCCAGCTACCTGTCGGCCGCGGGCTCGCCGACGAAACAGAAGAAGTGGGTGTGGCTGGCCGCCGGCCCGGTACTGGCTCTCGTCCTGGCGGCACCCGCATGGAATAGCGCTCCGGCAGCGGCCGACGTCGCTCAGCCGGATATCGCGGCGCCGGTATCGACACATGCGGTCGAATTCTCCCTGGCCAAGCAGGACATCACCTCCAGCCAGCGCAACGCCATCCGATCTGCCCAGCAGTACCTCGACTACTCTGCCTTCTCCCGCAGCGGTCTGATCCACCAGCTCGAGTACGAAGGCTTCGCTACCGCAGACGCTACGTTCGCGGTGGACAGCCTGAATGTGGACTGGAACGAGCAAGCGGCAAAAAGCGCCAAGCAGTATCTTGAGTACACCTCGTTCTCTCGGTCCGGACTGATCGATCAGTTGGTGTATGAGGGCTTCACGCGTGCCCAGGCCGAGTACGGAGTCAATGCCGCCTACTGACAACCTCTTTCGGCAGTAGGCCCGGACACCGCAGCACCCCCTCCGGGCTTTGCACCCGCCTGCGATCTGTGATGGATCTATTTGCCCGTGGTGCCGTCGAGCAACTCGCGGAGGATGTCGAGGTGGCCGTTGTGGCGAGCCGTCTCTTCGGTGAGGTGCAGCAGAATCCAGCGCAGGTCGACTCGGACGCCATCACGGATGGTTCGTCTGGCGAGGGTGTCCAGACTGTGCGCGGCGACCAGTGTGCGGTAGTGGGCACTGTTCTCGGCGTACTCGTCGAGCAATCGTGGGAGGGGGATGTCGACGGCGATGCGCATCTCGCGGTCGGGGTCTTCGTCGGTCCAGGGGGCGTGGTCTTCCTCGCCGAGGAAGACCACCCGGAACCATTGGTTCTCGACCCAGCGCAGGTGGCTGATCAGGCCGTTGATGGTCATCAGCGGTGAGCTCGGCAAGACTGCCTTGCAGGCGTTTTCGGCGGAGACGCCTTCGCATTTAGCGAGGGCGGTGTGGCGTGCGTAGTCGAGGAACGTGGTGAGCTGGGTGCGTTCGTCCCACGCGGTCGGAGTGTCGTTGATTCTGAGCATCGCTGGAAGCATCGCCGATCACCGCGGCCGATGTCGAAGTATTTACCGGGTGGTGCAGACGAGGCGGCCGTCGGTGAGATCTGTTCCGGGTCGTGATCAGCGTGAACAGACTGTGCGGTCCGGCTGGCAGCTCGATAGCTATCTGGCCCCCCACGAAAACAGGACTCCCGGATTGAGAGAGAGTCGAGGGTCTAGCACAAGTTTGATTCTCTTCATCATGTACACGTCGATCGCGCTCCGGCCGAGATGAAGCCACTGGGTTTTCGCGCGACCGACTCCGCTTTCGGCGCTTATAGAACCCCGGTGGTCGGTGACAACTCCGAAAACGGCCTCAGTGATCGAGTCTGCTTGCGCTGACGGGACATCCAGAAGGTTGACGTGGATGTTGCCGTCAGCGAAGTGACCGAACATGATCGATCGCGTTGTCGGAAATCGCTGGGCTACAGCCGATTCGACAGCTCCCACGAAAGATGACATCGACTCGAGCGGCACCGACAGATCCAGTTTGATCACCGGTGTGCTGGACGCGCGGCCGATGCTTTCGGTATGCGCCTCACGCAATCGCCACAGCTTCCGGGCGGGCCGGCGATCGATCGCCACGTCATCGACAAAACCCTCGGCCTCAGCAAAGATCTCGAGCAGTGCATCCTCGGTACCACGGAGCGCTGAGACCTCGAACAAAACGTAGAACCTGGAGTGCGATTCGAACGGTCGACGCATATCGGTGTGCTTGCACACGATTTCGATTCCGTCTGCGGTCATCAATTCGGCGGCCTCAATGGTCAATCCGCTCCGGGCGACCAGTTCATACACGCGCAAGGCGGCGTCCACGGTCGCCACACCGGCGAGAAAGATGCTCGAATCTGCTGCGGGTGTCACCAGTTTCATCAAGACCTTGGTGATCACAGCCAGAGTGCCTTCACTACCTGCCAGCAACCCGGCCAGATCGTATCCGACATTGTCCCTGGCGAGCGGTGTCCAGCGGGACAAGACACTGCCGTCGGCCAGTACCGCTTCGACCCCGAGCAGCTGGGACCGCGTGTCACCGAACCGGATCATCCTGGTGCCGCCCGCATTCGTAGCGACGATGCCGCCGAGAGTCGCGGATTCTCTCGATGCCAGATCCACGCCAAACCGGAGGCCGTGTGCTGACGCTGCCGCATCGGCGCGTGCCACCGTGACGCCGGCGCCCGCTGCAATGGTGCAAGCGATCGGATCGACCGATTCGAGAAGATCCAGGCGCTTAGTACTCAAGAGCACCGAACCTGCCTGGGGGATACCGCCGCCCACCAGACCCGTGTTCCCACCCTGGGTGGTGATCGGAATGTGTGCCTCAGAGCAGGCGGTGACCACAGCGGAAACCTCTGCGGTGCTACCCGGTCGTACTACGGCGACAGTCGATCCCACCCATCGACCCGTCCAGTCCGTTGTATACCCGCGGGTGCGCGCCGGGTCTACTAGCACGTGCGCCGAACCGACGATATCGCGCAGCGAATCCCGAATTGCGTGGTCGGTACGGTCCATTGGCGACAGTTGTTCCGGCTCGCTCAAGATCGCACCTTCTTGTCATCGCGGGAGAGCGCTGCGCATCCGGCTTATGAAGGATCCGACAGGCGAATCAAAGGCTATGGGATCGATCGGCATGGCTGGTTCCCATACCTGGCAACTAAAGCGGGCCAGGGGGATTCGGTTTTGCGCGGAGCCGTGCAACCGCTGGACCAGTGGAGCCTTCGGGTTTCATCCGAGTCGAGCGTGCGCATCGGTCTAGGTCATCGAGGGCAGCGCTTCCATGATCGCCGACGTATCCGTCTCAGCCTGCCGACGCATGCGGGGGATTCGGCGAGCTACGCAGCGGATCAAGCGGCGTGGATGCAGGTGGGTAAGGGGCGGTGGTTGCGCGGGAACGTCAGTAACGTGCGCCCCCGACTTTGCCTGCATGGTGCGTGATCTGGCGATAGGCAGCGCGGAGGTCGCCTCGGAGAGCGAAAACTCTGTGGCGATCTGAGGGGGTCTGCTCGCCCTCGGTTGGTAGCCGAAGACACCTGGGTAAGTTCTGCGCGCAGTGTGTGGCGGGAGATGTTGAGGCGCCCCTGGCCGGTTCAGAGGTTAAGGGAAGCGCGCGCTCGGACCGTTGGGGCAAGAGGTTCCGCTGCAGCAGCAACAGTTTCAGCACGGACAGTTTCGGGTTGCCGTTCTCTTCATTCGCCGCTGCGGTGCCACTAGGAGATGAGCGTGCCGTCGCGGCGCAGCAGCCGCACGAATCGACCACCGTGGCGGGGTCGAGGGACCGACCATTGCATCGCCGGCGGACCGCCAGACGGACACGGAGAACTCGGCAACTGCCTCGGATGGCTCGGCCGCTCGAGACCAGTTCCTGCCATCCGATCCGGGGTCCCCGCCCACAGCTGCGGAGGTTGACCATACCGTCGAGCGATTCCCATTGGTGAGAATGACTGTCGGCGGACGTCTTCGAGAATTGACGGGCAAGGCCTGCTCATCCGAAGGAGCGCGATCGGTTGATGATGCTTCCCGACGAGGTGGCGATATTCCTCAATCTGCTCGGCATCCCATGGGTGAATATCGATGAGGAGGAGGTGCGCCGGGCCGCTGACCATATCCGGGGTTTCGTCGCCGATGTGTCATCCACCATCGATGACGCGTCCACAGAGATCACCGCGATGGGAGTGGATTACTCCGGCAGATCGTATGAGGCCCTCCTCGCGACGTGGGCGCGGCTGTCGGGGACCCATCATGCCGCGTTCGAGGTCGGCGGGCATGCGGTGGCCACGGCCATGGATGTCGGGGCAGACCTGATCGTGGCAGCAAAGGCGGCGGCGATCGCTGAACTCAGCGCGCTCGCCCTAGGAGCGGGTGCGCTTCTCGTGACCGGAGGCGGAGCAGCGTTACAACCGCTGATTCAGTTGGCTGCGCGCCGGATCACGTGGGCGCTGAAAGCCTACGTTGAACAATACGTGCTGTGCGAGCTGATCGAGCGAGCGATTTCCGAGTTCGAGACCGAGATCGACCGCATAGTCGACGCAGCCGCAGAGAAGGCATTCGATACGGCGAGCCAGTTGCTCGGTGTGCATCCAGCCAGCGAGCTGCGGATCGATGCCGACGAAGTGCTGCGCCGGGCGCAGATCTTGGAAAGCTACGCCGACGATATCGCTGACCATTATCGACGCTTCGCAGACAGCTTGGCGGGCATCGCTATCGAGTCCGGCGCAGACTCAGGGGATCTCTCTGTTTCCGCTGACGCTGCCGTGCGGCAACCAATGTTGCCGGTAGAATCGTCCTCTCGACCGATCGTAGCGTCGGCAGCATTCGACCGCGCTGATCAGCTCACGAGGAATCACACCACCCCAGCCGTGCCTGAGTCGACGCGGGCACTCGCAGATGGACGGGTGCAGACTTCGCCGGACAGTGATACTGAACAGCCCCAACTGCGTTGGCTATCAACTGGTATCCAACTTCCGCCGTCCGCTGTCCCCGTCCCGCAACGAGGTCCCGTCGCCAACACCGTCGGGCCATCGGCACTGGAGACGGCTCGTTCACATGATGCCGATAGCGGCATAGTGGCCTCGCCGGATGCACGACTCGGCCACAACGAATCCGAAGCCTACGCGCAGACTAAAAGCTCCACTGAACATTGGAACCCGTTCGCAACGGGATCGCAGAGTCGACCGCAAATTTGGCCTGTCGGCCACGGTCCGGATCTCAGCATGCAAGCCGACATCCATGCCGGCGCCGATACGGGCTCATGTGACACGAGCGTCCCTCCAGTGCCACCAAGGCCCGACCGTGCGTTCGCGAAAACATCTGAAAAGCAAAACAAATCCAAACAAGAATCGCAGCATAAGGCTAACTCGAAACTCTCCCACGATCGTAGGTCGACACGCACACCGTGGTCCATACCGGCACGCGACACACCGACGACCACCCCGTGGACTACGACGGCACCGTCACGACAACCAACTATCCCCGAACCCGAGTCGGCGCGGGACTCGCAGAGGAACGGTCTGACGACGAATCGAGGAGTGGTACAAGGACTTTGACGCGGGTGAAGGCCGAGAAGGGTGATTCTGGCACGGCCGCCATGCCACAAGACTGAAGGGGACAGCGACGGACGCCAGGTTGGTGGGGCGGGCCTCGTTCGGCGAGAAGGCGTTCGGAGCTAGCATCGGCGGATGGCAGCCACCGCTGGAGACACCAGCGTAGGTGCGACGCACCTAGGATTGAGGGCTGATGCCCGGCAAATATCCGGGCCGGGGAAGGTGGCATGTCACCTCTGGTGAGGTCGTTCGGCAATCTACTAAACGCGGCCGAGCGAGGGGTAACGGCCCTTCGGGATGTCATGGGTTCCACTGCGCGTGCGATCGCGGCATCGGCATGGAGCTGCGTGCAGACCGATCAGCGCGGCCTCGATGGCCTCCGGCGCGCCACAGTGCAGCCGGACCCGCTGACAGATCCGTTGTTCGGAAAGGGGATTCGTCCAGGGGGCGGATTCGATGCGCATTGTGCGTTCTGTCGGATCGCCGCAGGCACGGGCCCTGCCGAAATCAAGTCGGTCCGGCCGCACTCGATTGAGCTTGTACCGTTGGATCCGGTTACGGCAGGGCATCGCATCGTCATCCCCAGGAAGCACGTCGCCAATGTCGGCATAGATCCGGAGATTTCTGGGGCGGTGTTCGCGCATGCTGCTGAACTCGCGTCTGCCCATCCCAATGCTTTCGTTACTACAAGTCGTGGCGGACCGGCCACTCAGACGATAGAGCACCTTCATCTGCATGTCGTGCCGATGAGACCGGACGGCGGCTTGCCTATCCTGTGGACAGGCCAGCTGAAAACGAGCGAGGTGCCAGTGATGCACGAATGTGGTTTCTGTGCCCGTGCGGTAGCACCTGAGAATATTGTTGAGCAATGGCCCGACGCCGACCTGATTTCGCCGGTCAATCCGGTCACTACAGGTCATGTCATGGTAGTGCCGCATCAGCACGGTAGCTTTTCTGATTCGGCATTCGCACGATCGGCGATGGAACACGCCGCAGAGTGGGCGAGCCGAACTCCTGACCAATCCGCCAATCTCGTTGCGCCGTTCGGGCCGGATGTGCAGAACAACGACCACTCGAAAATTCACTATGTACCCCGCCACTACGGCGACCAACTCCCAATGCCCTGGACGCCACAGCAAAGCGGAAAAGAATAGCTACCGGCGGGGCAAATCTACCTGGCGAGCGAAGCGCACCGCTCGGTTGTGTGCCTGTCGTGACGAGGATGCTGAACCCTGCACACCGATCACGATTCGACGTGTGGTCCAGACGAAGGTGGTGGATATGGTTCGTTCATTGTGTCGAACTCGTCGGAAGAGTCAGGTATTGGGCTGGCGTGCTGATCGCGAAGGTGTTGTTCGTCGGCTACGGCGGTGTTGGTGAGGTGTTGACGGCGGTTGCGTTCGGTTCGTAACTTGTCGAGCTGGTTCTCGAATTCGACGATGTCTGGTAGTTCCGGAGTTGGTTGTGCGGGTTGATGTTCGGGCTTGGGAGGGGCGGGTTGGGTGAGAATTCGGTCCCACTCGCGGGTCGTTCCGGTGATGTCGGTAGCGTCGCGGTGGGCTTGTCTGAGGGCGGTTCGTGCGGATTCTCGGACACCGATCGCGGTGTCCTGTCGGGCGGCGAGTGCGTCGACGCGCGCTTGCAGGTCGCGGCGGGCGCGGCGGCGGGCGGGCGTGGAATCGAGGGCGGCGCGGGCGGTGTCGAGTTCGGTGTTGATGGCTCGAGCTTCGCGGACTGCTTCGGTGAGTGTGGCTTCGGCGGCGCGGACGGCGCGGATCGCGTCCTGTGCTGCGCGGTGTCGGCGGAGTTGGTCGTCGAATTCGCTGTCGTCGACGTGTGATTGAGGCGCCGACCCGTAGATGTTCGCGTCGTCGGCGGCGAGGGCGATGCGTAGCTCGAGGTCGTCGATGGCTTGTTCGAGTTGCTGGTCGGTGAGCGCGTGTAAGGCGTTCTCGACGATCGGGCTGGCCACGCTGGGCTGTTGAGGCGGGCTGTCGGGTAGTGGATGGACTTGGACCCAGGCGCTGATGGCGATGCGTTCGGCGAGTGTGCGTGCGGCGCGCCAGTCTCGCAGCAGCAGACCGCGCAGGTTTTCGGCTGGGTGGATGGCGGCGATGTGGTCGCAGCGAGTGTTGATGCGGTCGGCGGGTTCGCTGTCGGGGATGGGGGGTTGGCCGTCGTCGCGGCAGTCGTGGCACAGTCCGTCTTCGGTGCGCCGGGGTGGTCGGGGGTGGGCTTCGGCGGGGCGGGAGATGCCGCAGCAGACGCACGGCAAGGTGGTGGTTCGAAGGTCTGCGAACTGGTCGTAGTCGGGTTCATTGGAGTCGGGATGGCTGTCAGTCCAATGGTTTCCGGTGTAGTAGCGGTGCGGGACACCCTCGGGGATGGCCAGGCGCTGCTTCTCGTCGTCGGTCAGGTTTTCGGCTTTGCCGGCCTTGGCTGCGTCTTCTACGTGTTCGTCGACGTCGCCGCGTGTGCGCTCGTATTCGTCGGCGTGCTGGTCGGCGCGGATTTCGGCGTCGGGTCGTGGTGGGCGGATCTGGGTGGGGTCGTAGCGGTCGGGTAGGTCGTGGGCGGGGCGGATGTAGTGCTCGCGGGGGATCGGCGGCGGGGGTTGGTAGTCGCGTCGCTGGTAGGTGTGTGGGTCGGTGGTGGGTGTGCAGGCGTGGATGAGTTCGCGGTGTTCGGGGTAGCGCTCGGCGGCCCACTGCAGCCGGGCGCGAGCGTTGACGAACGGATAGGTGTAGAGGGTGGTGGCGACGCGTTCGATGATGTCGCGCTGTGCGTCATCGAGCGTGCCGGTGAGCCGGAGGAAGTTCCGCCGGGCCGCGGTGAGATCACCGGCCTGCAACAGCGCGGCGACCGTCGCGATGTTGTCCGGCAGCACGTTTCTGCCACCGGAGTCGATATCGTCGCTCGCACGTACTGGCGTGAGGTTCGCCTGCTCAGAAGGGGGAGGTGGGTCGGGTGGTTGGGTGTCGGTGGGAATGTCGTGGGGGTGCATGCTGGTGTCCGGTTCGGGTTCGGTGGAGGATTGTTGGATGGGGGTGGGTTGGCGTAGGAGTGCGTCGATGCGCCATGCCAGGGCGTCGGCGAGTTGGTCGGGACGCAGGAATGTGGTGCCGAAGGGTTGGGCGCCGAGGATGAGTTCGTGTGCGGTGGCGAGGAGTTCGTAAGGTGTCCAGTCGCTGCCGGTGGCGCGGTCGATCGCGGCGACCAGCCGCGGCCACGCCGCGTCGGTGATGGCACGTTCGGCGGTGGTGGTTCCGAGGATGGTGTGTAGGTCGGTGATCCAGTCCGGTCGCATGGTGTGGGCGTGCGGGGTGTCGAGTGCGGAGGGTTCGAGGTCCAGGCGTGACCACAGTGCGGCGGCGGGCATCTCGTCCGGTAGCGCCCGTGTGCGTGCGGCGCCGGTGAGGAGGGTTTGGATGTCGATGCCGGCGCGGGCGGCGATGTCGATTTTCTCGGCGATGATCGGCCACCACGGGTCGGTCACGACCCGAGCGGCGATGGTCTTGACGGTAGGCGCCCAGGTGTTGGCGGGCCGGTGTAGGTCGCCGAGCGCTTCGGTGGTCCGGGCGTCGAGGAGTTGCTGATGGTCGCGTTCGAGAACGCTGCGCCGGGCGGGACCGGTGGAATGAGGGTCGCGGTCATCGATGTGCAGCGAGGCGCGCCATACCGCGAGTTCCTCGACCAGTTGAGGGTGGCTACCGAGGAGCGGACGCGCCCACCGCGGGGCAGACGCCGGGGTCCATTGCTGGGTGTCGGCGCGGATCTGGCCTATGAGATCGGCGAGGATGCGGGCACGCGCGCCGAGTTGGTGGTGGTCGTGGTCGCCGGTGAGTCCGTCAGGGATCCCGGGCACCCACGGCAGGGGTCCGCCGCCGCTCGAATGGGTGCCGGTGGAGTCCAGGCGCCAGTCCAGCACGGCGGCGATATCGTCGGCGGTGTCGAGTTCTCGCGCGTTCTTCGCTCGGCATAACGCCGCGATGGGGTCGCGGCCGGCGAGTGCGATGGTCGCCAGGTGTTGGCGCAGGATGGGGTAGGCGGGGCAGTCGGTGAGGTGAGGTACGGCCCTTTCGGCGTCGGCGTCCAGGCGATCTAACCCGTCGGTGCCGAGTGCATTTTCGGCCGCGAGACCGATCGAGTCGAGGTAGATATCGAGCGCGCGCCCGATACGCCGATACGGATCGAGCGCGTCACGGCGGGTCGTGTGCGCGGACTTCTGCGTCCCGTCCCGGTCGAGAATCCGTAACAGGATCTCGATCGCGGTGCGCGGATAGGCCGCCGGTTCGGACCAGAACGAGCCTTCCGAGCCGTCCAATGCGGTCGGTAGGTAGAGGTGGTTGGTGAAGATTCCGCGGGTGAGTGCGACGTAGAGTTGGTTGCGTGATTCGTATCCGGTGAGCGCTACATGGCAGGTGTCGGCGGTGATTCCTTGCGCGGAATCGACGGTGGTGGCGTACCCGAGGCGGACGTGTTCGCTGACGTAGTCGCCCGGAAGCAGCACGCTGTGGCCGTGTTTCGCGCCGGATCGTAGATGGGTGGCGGTGAGACTGCCGTCGTCGTGGACGGCGGTGACGGTCCAGGCATAGCCGTTGCGCACCCAATCTCGCGGGCCTAATCGCAGCTGCGGGTCGTTGTGGCGGGTGCGGATCGCGTCCCCGACCGAGGCTTCGAGCCCGTCGATCAGCAGGCACGTCGCGCCGGGTTGTGTGCCGTCGCGGGCGAGGCGGTCGGCGCGGGCGCGGGCGTTGAGTGCGGTGACGGTGGTGTGGTTGGCGGCGAGCATGACGCTGTCGCGTCCGTTGAGGTAGTCGGCGGTCCAGGCGTGGAACGCGTCGTCGTGGGTGGCTCCTTCGTGTCCGGCGTGGATCCGGCCGTGGTCCAGATACCAGCCCAGCGCGATCGGGTCGCCGTCGCGCAGTTGCAAACTCGCGGTGGCTTCGCCGGCGGAGTCGAATCGCACGACGTGGGTCAGGGTGAGCGCGGGTTCGGGTGCGGCGGCGTCCATGTCGGCGTCGGCGCCGCCGGCTTCGATCGCCGAGAGCTGACGCGGGTCACCGATACAGCGGATCGTCGCCCCGCGTCCGGTCAGATAGCGCAGCAGGCGAAGACGTTTGAGATTCCCGATTTTGACGTGCTCGTCAACGATCACCAACGTGGCCGGGTCGATATCGAGGATCCACTGCGGCAACGGCGGCGGGAATTCCCGCTCCACGAAGGCGTTGTCGGGTCGCAGGGTGTGCTGATCGAGCACGTCCAGGACCTTGTCGACGGTTTCGACGCGGTACCCGATCGACTCCCCGAGTACCGCCGCCGCGGCCGCAGTCGGCGCCAACCCCAGCACCTGCCCACCGGCCGCGGCCCACGCGTTCGCCAGCACCGCCATCGCGGTGGTCTTGCCCGAGCCAGCGGGCGCGTTGGTCGTCCGCACCCGCAACCCTGATCGGGCGAATCCCTCGATCACGCTGACCTGTCCGGCGTTCAACGTTCGGTCCGGGTTGGCGGTGTTGTAGGCGGCGATCGCGGCGGCCACGACGTCCGCGGGAAGTTGGCGCGCTCCGGCCTGCACTGATAGTTCGATCAGTTCGGCTTCGACCGAGAGTGTGCGTGCGCTGGTGTAGAGCTGCTGGTTGGCCGAGGTGTAGACGCTGGTGCCGTCGCGGCGGCGCAACACGACCGGAACCGAGGTCAGTTCGGGCTCGTCGGCCAGATCAGGATCCCCGATCGCGACAGCGTGGGCGGGGGAAAGGGTTTCGGCCAGCACCGCCTCGGCGACGCTCTCCCAATCCCGTCCGGTCACTTTGCCGCGGAGTTGGCGTTCGATCTCGGCGCGCACATTGGTTGCCCGCCAGGTCGATCGGTGCTCGGAGACCACCTCGATGACATGCTGGGCGGTGCGGGTGATCCACCGCCCGGTGATCGGCGGTCGCACCGTGCGCGCCGGATTCAGCGCGGCGTGCACCATGGCCGACAACGCTTTTCGGCCTCCGAGCACCCGCACGGCTTCGGCGCGCCAGCTGCCGCGCTGCTCGGCCAAGGACCGCAACAGGTGTTTGGCGGGGCGGGTGTCGAGGGTGGCGCGCTCGGCCAGATCGAACATTTCTCCCGGTGTCGGTTCACGTCCGTGCTGGGTTTGGAAAGCCGCCGCCAGCTCCCCGAGTCGGGTGGTGATCGCCGCGTCGCGGCGCGACCATGCGGTGATCAACGACTGTGGGATTCCGACGATCTCCCGGATTGGGCGTTTCGAGGGGTCCTGGCCGGGCCGTTCGGCGAACTCCAGGCCGGCCATCTGCTCGCAGTGGTGTTCGAGGCGGGTGTTGTAGATCTCCGAGACCGTCACCAGCGCCCGATAGATCGCGGCGCCATCGAGGGTGCGCCACTTACCCTCGGCGGTCCGGACCCGGTTCGCGATCAGTACATGGGTGTGCAGATCCGGATCGCCGGCGCGGCTGTCGCGGTGGGTGAACACCGCGGCGATAACGCCGTCGACGTCGACCTGGCGGATCCCGTTGCGACCCAACCGGGTGAACACTGCGTGCCGCTCCAGCCACCTCAACGCGTCGTCGATGGCGGCGCGGTGGGCGGCCTCGATCTTCTCCGACACCGCCCGCGGCGCCACCGCCCACAGCACCGACACCGACTTCACCGGCGAGAACGTGACGTCGAAACCAGCCACCGCCGTGGTGTGCGGACGCGAGTTCTTGGCCACCCACCCCGACAATTCCCGCGCATCAACCGGCGCCCGCTCATACTGTTCGCTGAACATGTCGAACGCCACACGAGTCCGGATCCGCGACCGCTCCGGCTCCGGAATTACATCCTCCCCGGCCAAGCCGCACTCAATATTGTATTGCTCGAACGCTCGCGCACACCGCTTCCGGAACCCGGAAACATCGGCATAAACTCGATATGGATGACCCAAACGACTCGCCTTATCGGCTGCACGCGTCGCGTCTTTGTCGTTCGCGCCGAGCTCGATCTGCCCGGCGTATACGCGGTCTTCGATCAGCTCGGCGTTGGGATGGCGCCCGAGTCCGAACAGTGAATTCATCTGCGACTCGGTAACTTCCGCACCATCTTCGAGGCCCAGCGGCCCCAGGCCGGAACCGTGCCAGCGCCCGGGCGCCTCTCCGTGGGCGGAGTAATAGTCAGCCAGATCCGATCGGCCGCGAGCGTCGACATCGTTCGCGGCGACTTTGCGTAGATAGTATTGGTAGCCATTGCCCGCCACGACTTTATGAATTGTTGCGGTCATACCTCCAGTGGGCATTCTCCCGACCGTAAAGTCCAGCGATTCGTCTCACTGAAAAAGTATCAAATCAAGCAAAACTGCTGGTCGTTATCGGATTGTTATTCCTCGATGCAAGAGGTCTGCTTGCGAAAAAGAGGTGGAGGAGGGGGTAAGAGAAGGGAAGTGCGGGTGTCGTGTACAGCTGTAGTTGGCGCAGTCCAGGTTTTGTTGGCATGTGAGTGACGTGTCCGGGTGTAGTTGACACGTGATTTTGCTGGTGGGACCAGAAGCAGATCGGATCTATCCGAGTGCGCGTGGGTATCCGACGGCGGTCGGCGTCGCTCTCTGGTCGCCAGCGGGCTGGAGGCCGGATCACTGATCCTGCACCCGGCTACCTGGAGCCAGGCACCGGCCTTCGCGGTGCCACGGACGCCGCGGGCCAGCGGACGGGCAAATCCGCGTCGCCTATAGGCTCAACGCGCTGAGCATCAGGCTGTCCAGTTCCGGACCGAGTTCGCTGGTACTGAAATCGCCTTCGAATAGCACGGCTACTTCGCCAACGGTCAGGTCCGGTGACGCACATAGGGCGGTGTCTCCACCGTTGCCTGTCAGCCACAGCATCCGGGTCGCGGCGATGGGTACCTCGTGGTCCCAGTCCGGGATGCCGTTGGTCCAGCCCGCCCAAGCATCGAAGGTGGACATGTACGAAGGCTGGGCGAGTCCGAATGATTCGCCGTCGAGCATGGTGAAGCCGGGGTGTACGTCGTTGAGGAACCGGCGCACCGCCGAGGGCAGAGTGTCCCAGAACGGTGGCCTCGGCCCGGCGGAGCTGTGCGGATCCCATCCCACCCAGACCACGGTGTCGCCGTTCGCGTCCTCGAAGAAGTACAGCAGCGCCGGACCTTCGGTGTCCCAGTCGCAGACGCGCACATCGCGCAGTCGGGTATGCAGTGCTGTCGCGAACCTGGGCACTAGATCGAGAAAGTCTGAATTCCACTGCGCCACCGCCATTTGCGCCCGCTCTTCTGGGTCCGCAGATGCCGCTATGCCACGCCATGGTCCGGCCGTGTCGGCAGGAGAGTCCAGTAGGTGAACCGGGCCGTGGCCATCGCCCAGCAGCTCTTGGAGCTTGGGAAGCCACGAGACCATCGACGGGCCGCCGGCCTCGAGTTGGTCGATCAAAGAATGATCACCGTCCGCGGCGGCGGCGACCCGATGGTGGAGGTCGGCACGCAGCTTGTCCTCAAGCCGCACCTGCTCGGCTTGATAATCGGGATCGCTGCCTCGCAGCCAGGCGGCGCTACGGCCGCGCTGCATCCAGTACACAGGTCGAGACACCCACTGCCTATTCGAGGCCGTGTGCGCCATGCGGTACATGTGCTCAGGCGCGAGATCGGTGAATCCGGGGATATGCATGATCTCGGCCAGTGAAATGATCCGCGCTGCCACCACGGCAGCCTCGAACTTGCCCTTGCGGATCGTCGTGGGGGCCGAAGTGAATTCATCCTGCATGGCGTTACGGTAGGGACACCGTTGATCGGCGGTCTTCTCTCTGATGAGAACAACACCCATCCGAGTACGTGATCATGTGGGCTTCGGCGCGGCCAGGTGCGACGCGCCGTGGCGACTGGCGGAGTTTGGACGTCGACGCCGGATTCCGGTCCACGGCGGCGGGGACGGTTCGCAGAAATCGGCGGCCGTGGTGGCGGTCCTGAGCGCGGTCGGTGGTGGCGCGCCCGATTCGGTGTCCGGGTTCGAGCTGGCGTACGCGGCCGCTGGTCGAACTCAACCGCCGCCAGATCTCCGCGCGCCGGGGTGTGCCGAGACCACGGGTGGTGGCCGGTCCGCCGCAGGGGTGGTCACTGCGGCGGACCGGGGACTGGTTGCCCGGTCTGGTGCGGGCGGTGCGCGAGGATCAGGCGGCGATGCGGTAGTGGCCGCGGCAGGTCTCGCACAGGTCGTGGGTGTCGACGAGGCGATCGGTGGCGTAGCAGGACCGGCAGCGTGCCCGGCGCAGTGCCACCGGCGTCAACGTTGTGACGGGTGACGGTTCGTTCACTTGGTGCTGGTGGTCGAGGTAGGCCAGGACGAGTCCACGCACGACGCCGGTGGATCGCTCACGCAGTGAGTCGAGCAGTGTGGGCGCGATGGCGGGGTAGTGGTCGGTGAGATACTGGCAGTAGGCGGTGAGTTCCTCGACGAGAGTGAAACCGGCCGGGAGCGCCGCGATTCCGGGGCGGCCGTTGTCGTGGCAGTACTCGCACAGCCCGTCGTCGCTGACGCGCTGTCCGGCGGTGTCGGTGCGGAAGTGGTCGGAGCAGGAGCGTTCGCCGAAGCAGTACACGCAGATCCAGCCCTGCAACGGCGGCACGGTGGTGCCGTCGTAGTCCAGGCCGTTGCCGTTGGCCTGGAACGCTGGTCGGTCGTCGTCGCGCACGTTGATGCCGGTGCGGGTGCAGGCGATGGAGAAGGGGTCGAAGCTGTCGCGGGTGCGCAGCCCGGCGCGGTCGCGTTCGACGAGGATCTGCTCGGCGACCTGGCGCACGTAGTTGCGATCCCATGCCGAGGGTTCGAGCGCGGGTTGGGTGTCGCGCAGGAATCGGGTGCGGATGTAGTCGGTGACGACACGGGGTTCACGCAGCGGGCGGCGCTTGGCTTTGAGTGCGGCGATGTGCTCGGGCTTGGCCCGGGCGATCTCGGCGCTGATCTCGGTGGCGACCGAGGGGGAGCGGAACGAGATGCGGTTGGGGTCGCGGGCGACCATGCGGCGGACCTTCCAGTTGACGGCGGTGATCGGGACGGTGGTGATCCAGCGCGGCTTGTCCTCGACGGGTCGATACAGGCCGGGGTCGGTCTGGGAGACGAAGGTGTTGAGCCAGGACTGCAACTCGGGGTCGGACTTGCGCCACAGCGAGCGCAGGCGCGCGCGGGCGATCACGTAGGGCTCTTTGGCGAAGGTGTCGGCCAGGGTGGTGAGCCGCTGCAGGTCCTCGGCAGTGGCGAGGGTGGTGAGCGCGCGCTCGAACTCCTCGCGGGCCTGGGCATGGCGACCGGCCTCGAGCTGCCAGTCGATGTGGGTGAGCGCGTCGATAAAGGTCTGTGATTCGGTGCTGGTCATCGAATTTCCCTTCGGACGAGCGGACAGGAACCAGCCCCGTGTGACCGTGACGATCCACGGGGGATGGTCGGCTGGCCGGGCGGCCAGCCTGAGGGCGGCCTCAACCAGGGCGGCGGACGGCGCGGTAGGGAACGCGCCTGGGCGTGCAGCACCGAATTTCCGTGCCCGACCGGAGAATCCATCGGTGACGGGACGGGGAAATTCGGTGATGCCGGGCGCGGGCCCTGCCGTGCCGGCCGACGTTCTGGTAGCCCTCGTTCGGGCTGGACGACCGGACAGCAGGGCATCCCTGCCCACTCGAAGACCCCGTGGTGCGCCAGGCGCAGCCGGGCGCACCACGAGGGAAGGAGTCAGAAGCCGGGTGCGTCTGCCGCGCCGGCCCCAGCGAAGGCAGGTTCGCGCGAACCCATTGCCGCCCACGGGTCGTCGGCCCCCGCCCGGGCCGTGACGTTGGCTGTTTCGCTCCACGCCGTACGCGGGGCGGTCTTGGTGACCTTGGCGCTCGCGTACCTCAGCGACGGGCCGACCTCGTCGACCTCGAGCTCGACGACGGTGCGCTTGTCGCCCTCGCGGGTTTCGTAGCTGCGTTGCTTGAGGCGACCCGAGACGAGCACCCGGGCCCCGCGAGTCAGTGTCTCGGTGACATGTTGGGCTTGGTCTCGCCAGACATTGCAGCGCATGAACAACGCTTCGCCGTCTTTCCACTCGTTGGTGGAGCGATCGAAGTAGCGTGGGGTCGAGGCGACGGTGAAATTGGTGACGGCAGCCCCGGACGGGGTGATGACGAGTTCCGGTGTGTGAGTGATGTTCCTTATCTGCACTAAGTGCTCAGGCGCGACCGTTGGTGATGCCGGAGTTCTTGGTCGTGGAAGGTGAGCTGGCGAAGGCGTGCTGTCAGGTGCCGGGATCTGTGCAGGTGTCGATCATGTCGGACCGGCGTCGGCTGATCTTGTCGATTGCGTTGACGGCGTCGGGAGACGGCCGGTGGATGTCGGCTTGCCCGTGGTCGGCGGCTTCGGCTCCGGAGCTGAACAGTGGTGTCGGTGACTGGTAGTTGATTGCGGCTTCGAATGTGCCTGCGCTGATGCGCTGTTGGATCAGGGCCAATCGCAGTGCGAGGAGGTTGTCGCCGTGACAGCCTGCCCATCCGGCGCATAGGCGGCGAAGGTCGCTGTGGGCGTCGGTTTGATGGCATTGGAACAAGCCGGGTGGTTGTTCGGCCATGTCTTGATCGTAGTTGCGCAGTTTCGCGTATTCGTCGGCGTGCCAAATGCCGCTGGGGACGTCGCGTCGGTAAGGACAAGAGCTGCAGGGACGCGGTGCGGGTGGCCCCATGACGTCGGACACTTCGGTCGGGTCGATGTCAGGGGTGGCTGGATCGGTCACTGGATGGCTCTCCTTTCCGTCGCTGATTCTGTCATCGGGTAGTACTTCGCATCGTGGTGTATTCGAAAGTTGAGTGTGACCGGATGCTCGCTCTGGCAGGCCGCTGACCGGCCAGAGCGAGCCGGAGGGTCAGAACGGCGGTGCCTCGTCGGTGGCGCTCGCGCCGGCGAAGGCTGGTTCGCGAGGTTCGGTGGCAGCCCACGGGTCGTCGCTGCCGCCGGTATTGCTGACGTCGTTGGCGGGGTTGTTGTAGACGCGCGTGAGTTTGGCGGTGGCGAACATCATCGAGGGGCCGACGTCGTCGACGTCGAGCTCGACGATGGAGCGTTTCTCGCCGTCGCGGGTTTCGTAGTTGCGCTGCTTGAGGCGGCCGGTCACGATCACCCGTGAGCCGCGGTCGAGGCTCTGGGCGAGGTTCTCGGCGAGCACGCGCCAAGCGTTGCAACGCATGAACAGTGCTTCACCGTCTTTCCAGTCATTGGATTGGCGGTCGAAGTGACGCGGGGTGGAAGCGACAGTGAAGTTCGCGACCGGAGTGCCCGCGGCGGTGAATCGGAGTTCGGGCGCGGCAACGAGGTTCCCCGAGACGGTGATGATCGGATCTGTAGCCATGATGAGAATCTCCTAACGGTTTAGATGGTTGAGCAGATCGGCGGTGGCCGGTGGCCTTGGAAACCCACCCGCAAACCCGATCGGGTTGACCGGAGTGTTGGTCGGGGCGAGTGCGATGTGAGGACGAACCGAGTCAGCGGTGGGAGTTGGGATTCGACGGTTCGAAGGAGACACTGAACTGCCCCGGCCGGACCGTGAAGATCATCCAGCCGTCAAGCGCGGCGTATTTGCAGATGAGATCACTGAGCTGGTCTCCGCCGCCGACATCCTCGGTGAGGTCGATGTATTCGGTGAAGTCGTCACCGCCGACGAGGGTAGAGCCGAGTTCCGGGCCGGTACCGGGACCCCATCCTTGGGCGTAGGCGACTCGTGCCATTCCCTCGGGCCGGGTGGGGTCGGCGAGCAGACGGGGCCGCCCGTTGCTGAGCAAGTACGTGCCGTCGTCCTTGGACCAGATCAGCGAGGGCACCGCGGGCGAATCATCGTCCGGGTCGGGATATTTGGTGTGCTCGGACGCCGACATCGCGTGCTGCACAAGCGGGGCGACCTCACTCAGACGAAACCACAGCTCAATAGAACTCACTGCACTAGCTCCTCTCGCTAGGACGGAGTGGGTTGGGCGACGTGTGCGATCGGCGCTGCAGGGAGTTCTTGGCTGGTGGGTGTGAGCTGAAGGAGATCTGGTTGCTGTCGGTGGTGACAGTGATGACCAGCCAGCCATCTGCTTCCTCGTAGGCGCGGATGCGCTCGATCAGCGTCGCGCCGCCGCCGAGTTTCTCGTGCAAGGGCAGATGTTCTTCGAAGTCGTTACTGCCGACCAGTGTTTGGCCGAGCAGAGCGCGCGTGCCCGAACCCCAGCCGGCGGCGTAGGCGGATTTCATGCCGCTTGCCGGATTGTCGGGGTCGGTGAGTTGCTGGGGTTCCCCGTTGCTCATGAGGTAGCAGCCGTCATCTTTGGCCCACATCAGCGACGGCTGTGCGGGCTCGTTGTCGAGCTGCTGGCTCAATGACTGGGCGTGTTCGGTGGAGGCGACGGCGTGCTCAGCGATCGGGCGAACTTCGGACACACGGAACCACAGGTCGATCGAGTCCATCGATGCTGTTCCTTTCATGGGCGCGAACACAGCGGGTCGGTGGTCTGGCGGGCAGTCGAGGGCCCCAGCCCACGAGATTAGGCGGTCGGCGAACCAGGCGGTGAGTCTGCGACGCGGTGTTGTCGACGGTGCGCGCACGATGACGGGGGACTGGGAGGTGTTCATCGAGGTCGACGCGATAGCGGGCACCGTTGCTGTCGTGGACATCGAAGACTGTCGCTATTGAGTCGGGATCGCGGTGTATGCGGAGTACTTCCAGTGCCGCGCCGACCGGGGTGTCGGCGTCGATTTGATCGATGTGCCAGATGACGCGGTAGTCGGGCATGGGGTCCTTCACTGTGGGTTCAGTGGTGCAGGTGACGGGGATGCTGAGCGCCGTAACGGAATCCGTTGCTGATCGCCCGGTCGAGCTCGGCGGCAGTGAATCCGTCGACGCCGATGTGTGCGGCCGCGGCAGCGGTGAGCATGGCGCGGGTGTGGTGTTGGTCGAGTTCGCCGCCGGCCACGAGGCGGCCCAGCGTCAACGCGGCCCGGAACACGGTGAGGTTGCGGGTGTGCGGTGGGGGATGGGTGACGCGGTCGAGGACGGCGGCGAGATAGGCATCGAGGTGCTCGCTCCGGTGGGTCAACTGGTGTGGGGGTGGCGGGGGTGGCGGCCGTAGCAGGGTGATCAGCGCATCGGGCAACTCGGCGAGGGGCCGGTCGGCGATGACGCGGTAGGCACCATCCGTGGTGATCGATCCGGGTGCGACGACGTATCCGCCGTGGCCTCGGGAGTCGATGCCTTGCCCGATGCGCCCGACCGTGCACGACAACTCGGGCTGGACCGGCGCGGTGTAGTACAGGTGCCAGCCGTGCGGGGAAGCGACGGTGAACGTGCTCGGCGCGGGCTCGGGCAGGCGGGCCGACAGCGCCGCGAGGGCATCGCCGAAACATCCAGCTGGTGGACGTAGGTGCGCGGCGTCGAGATCGATGACGTGGAGCTGGCTGATACCGGTCGCGATCGCGACGTTGAACCGCGGGTTCCACGACCACCACCGGCGAATGCGCTGGGCATCGGTGCTTGCATGGCGGGGCCAGTTCTTGAAGATCGGAGGCTTCTTGCGGCCGGGGCTCAGTGGGAACACCGACCACCCTCGTTCGGCGACGGCGAGGGCCGCCGACAGCGGTGACTCGACAACGGTGGGGTCGGTATGTGGTGTCGTGAGAGTCATCGGCGGCCTCTACCAGCGGGGCCCGAGTTCGCGTGCGGTGCGCACGATCCACTCGGCGGCGTCGTGAAGCCGATTGACCAGAGATTGGCACGCCGCGACGGTGCGCTCGTCCGGGTCTGTATGGAGCGGGGGCGCGAAGTCCTCGGCGCCGGCACGCAAGAGCGGCGACCAGCCCAGCCGCATCTGGTCGAACAGATCGACCCGGTAGCGCGACCGCGACGGGCAGATCGTGTCGATGTCGATGACGATGTCGGCGGGCTGGTCATCGACCAGACACAACGCCCGCGCGCGATAACCGCGGGTTGTTTCGGTGACGTTGTCGATGACGGGGTGCTCGGTGATATTCATCAGCGTCTCCGATGAGACGACCTGCGGGCCGCCACATCCATAGGCGGCGGCCCGCATGCTGACCGTGAAACCGTGGGCGGCAACAACTTCGGCGGCAGCCGCCCTCGTGGTGGGTGTCGGCTAGGCGGCCTGCGCGAGGTCGGCGGCCTCGTTCGGATCGGCATCCTGGTCCAGGTCGACGATCTGGACGGGGTTGTCGAGGTCGATGGTTTCGTAGTCGAGCGTGCCTGCGGCGGCGAGTTCGACCGGGACCAGTTGGTGGCCGATCTCGGCGAGGAAGCTCATGTAGTGTTTGACGCCCTTGTCGGAGAATCGCCAGCAGTCGCGGCCGGTGCGCTTCTCGTAGGCCCCGAGTACCAGCGCCAACACGATCACCAGGCAGCGCGGCGGTTTCGCCGACTCGATCGCCTCGACCAGTTCGTGACGGCGCCAGCTGCCGCCTTCGAGTCCCAACAGCTTGAACGCGTTGTCCAACGCGTTGTACTCCCCGAGCAGCGTCGAGTTGTTCGCCAGTGCTTGGGCGATGAACTTCCACGCGTTGGGCGGGGTGGTCTTGCGCTTGAGATACAGGACAAGGAACTCCACGCGGGCCTCCTTGGCCGCCTCACCCTGCTTGTTGAGTTCGCGCACACGCCGACGAGCCTGGCGCTCGGCCTCACGATCCTCGGCAGCCTTGGCTTCGGCCGCGGCACGCCTGTGCGCGCTCGCCTCGTCGGACACGGCGGTGTCGGCCCCGGAGCCGTCGACGTCGACAGATTCGTCGAGATCCGCACTGACTCGGCGCCATCCGCGGGCGTCGAGTTGCTCGGCGGGCAGCCAGAATTCGACGAGCCAGCGATCGCGGCGTTCGACCTCATCAGCGTGCCGCAGCCCTTCCCGCGGCGTCTTGTCAGCGCTGCCGGCGGTCTGCCAATCGACCGTGGCGTAGTCGACCACGGCCCCGGTGTCACGTTCGACGACCTGCTGGTGCTCATCGAGTTCGATCCACACCAGCCACCCTTCGGGATCGGCCTGGATGTGCTCGAGACCGATCGCCGCGCCGTCGCCATCGAGGATGTCGGTCACGGGTACCAGCTCGGGTCCGGCGGCGACCTCGGGATGATCACCGGTGAGTACACCGCATCCGATCTCGGCATACGGGAGCGCGGCGGCGAGGAAGGCGCGCTGCTCTTCGCGGTCTTTGGCGATGCGTTTGGCGGTGTAGTGGAAGTGACTGCGATGCACGTTGAGCAGTTCCTGGACCGCGTCGGTGTCGCCGAGGGTTTCGTAGTCGGCCAGGATCGCGGCCTGCTCGAAATCGAGCTGGTTGCTGTCGATGAGACCTCGCGCGGTGCGGGAGGCACCGATCTTGCCTGCGAGTTTCACCTCGGCGCGTTTCCTTTGCAGTGCTTTCCCGATCCGGGTCGGGGAGGCACCCAGCTCGAGCGCCAGCGCGATTCCTCCGGCGATGTCACCTTCGGTGAGTGGGACATAGGTGTTGGTGGTGATCTGGTCGAAGACCCGCAGGATCTCTGCTTCCTTGGCATCGACGGCCGGGTCGAACTCGGTGATCCGCACCGGCACCGAGTCCTGCTCGAACGCCAGCGCCGTCAACGTGCGGACGTGGCCGTTGCGCACTACCAGTCGCCCATCGGGCATCCGGATCGCCCAGATCGGTTCCATCACACCGTGTTCACGGATCGACTCGGTGTAGTCGGGGTGATCCTCGAGATGGAAGTTCTCGCGCACGTTGGCGGCGATCACCAGTTCAGCCGGATGCTTGTCCTCGAGAACACCGGCCTTACTGGGCACCGGTGGGCCTGCGTTGTCGGCCTCGATGGGTGCATCGTCGGCGGTGGGCGCGGTGGCGTCGAGATCGGTCAGGTTCTCCAACTCCGCAACGGCGGTCGGTTCGGCGGTGTCGGTGGGCATCGAAACGGGCTCCTCTCGTGAAACAGGCAGGCCCCGGACAGCGTCGGGGCTGTCCAGGGCCTGCCTGGCCGGGATATGGGTGGGTCGTGTACGGCATCGACCGGTGGGGAAGGGCGTGGATGCCGAGCCGGGGTCAGGGCGAAGACTTGGGGCGCGGGGCGACGTTGATGGGGCGCAGATGACGCACGCCATCGGCGTCGGGGTCGGTGTAGGTCCAGTGCTTGCCGTGCCAGTCCGGATTCTGGGCGCGCCAGCGGGTCATCGTGGCCTCGCCCAGCACGGTCGTCGCTCCGGCGGCGCCGAGGTGCTCGGCGAGTTCGAACTCGGCACGGGTGATGGTCTCGGCCATGTCTAACCTCCTGTATCGGCGTTCACTGATGGGACAGTGGCGTGCGTTGACGCAGCATCACTGCGTGAGCGATGTCGTGCTCGTTGGGAGTGGTGCCGGCGCGCAGGTCACACAATGTCCAGGCCAGGCGAAGAACACGATCAGAGCCTCGTGCGGAAAGGCGAGCGGTCCGCAGCGCGGTCTCGATCGGGGCGAGGACGGATTGCGGGAGCCGGAATTGCTGGCGAAGAACATCTGCGGGCACGTCGGCGTTGAGGAGACAGCCGTGCGCGTGCCACCGCTGTGCGGCAGCGGCGCGTGCCGCAGCCACTCGGTCGCGCACGACCGCGCTGGTTTCCGCGACCCCGGTATCGAGTTGGGATACCGTGGGGGACAGGTCAACCCAGATGTCGAGCCGGTCGGCCCACGGCTCGGCAAGCCGGCTGAGGTAACGCCGGCGGGTCTGCGGGGAACAACGACAATCACCGGCGCGCACCGCCGAACAGGGGCACGTACTCGCGGCGACGATCAGCTGGAACCGGGCTGGATAACTCACTGTCAGCCCCGCGCGGCCGATACGGACCCGGCCCTCATCGAGGGGTACCCGCAGTGCTTCGCGCACCCTCGAACTCAGTTCGGTGATCTCGTCGAGAAACAGCACACCGTGGTGGGCGTGTGAGGCCGCTCCCGGCGACGCGGCGGATCCGCCGCCGAGCATGGCCGTCACAGAGGTGGAGTGATGGGGTGCGACGTAAGGCGGCATCCGGGAGGCGGGGTGGCGGTCGAGATCACCGGCGGCCGAGGCGATGGCCGCGACGTCGAGTGCTTGGGTGTCGGTCAAGGGCGGCAGGATGCCCGGCAGGCATTGCGCCAGCATTGTCTTGACTGAGCCGGGTCGGCCGACGACGGCGAGGTGGTGGCCCCCGGCGGCGGCGACCTCGAGAGCCCACTTGGCGTAGGGGTGGCCAGCGAGGTCGGCCAGATCCGTTGCCGGGGGCGGATAGTCGAGCTCGACGCGGTCAGGTCCGGGTAGGTGCTGTTGGTGGCGCAGCCACGCCAGTACCGACCGCAGATCTCGGGCCCCGACGATATCGATGCCCTCGACGAGCTGAGCCAAAGCCGCAGCGGGTACGACGACGCTGCGACAGCCGCTGTCGCGCGCGGCCAGGACAGCGGGCAGGATCGCGCGCTCACCGCGCAGTCGCCCGTCCAGGCACAGCTCACCGATGAACACTGTCCCGGAATCGGATTGGGCGGCAATGGCTCCGGCCGCAGCCAGCACCGCTACCGCCAACGCCAGATCATGGCCGCCACCTCCACTGATCACCGGCGCCGAGGACGTGACGACGAGCCGGGCATCGGGCCACTGCTCACCGGAATTGGCGATCGCCGCCCGCACGCGATCACGCGATTGGGCCATCAACTCATCACCGATCACCGTGACCGAGGGCAAGCCCTGACCCAGATCGGCATGTATCTCGGCGATATGGCCGCTCGCACCAGGCACCACGACGAAACGGGCCGCCGCGATCGTCATCAGCACACCGCCAGGTGATGGGTGATGACAGGAGTTCGATCCTGGGCCCTGTCCACCGTGACGGCGTCGAAGCGCAACTGCCACACCGGCTCGTGCTGCTCGGCCAGCCAGAGCAAGGCAAGACGGCGATGACGTTGACGCGCGGCGAACGACCAATCCTGGGGTGGTAGTGAGGAATCGGTGACGCGGATGAACACCGTGTACTTCTCGTCCTGCGCGATCACGTCCAGCACGCCATATCGGCATCTCCACGACGTCGCGACGATGGTGAAGCCCTGACGGCGCAAATACTCTGCGGCGACGTCGACGTCAGTTCCCACGGTCGGTAATGGCACAGCGCCGTCGGCGGGGTCGGGGCCGTCGACGGTCGTGTTGCCCTGATTGCATTCAGCGCGAGCCATGCATAACCCTCCTGTGTCGGTAGGTGTTGGGGCACAATCTGATTCGACCAACGTGTCGCGAAACCTCAAGAGATCGCCGGGATCTCGGCGCCCGGTGGTAGGACCAGCACGTCGGCGTGGAGGTCGAAGGCGAGGTCGGGACGGTCGGGGTCGATCGGGATAGCGAGGGCGGTCTCGAACCACACCTCGACCTCCTGGCAGTCGCGACGCAACGCGATCACCGGCCGCGCGGTCCCGCAGGTATCAACGACGACGGAATCCAATGTCAGCCCGCACGCAGTGACGGTGTCGAGAACGATGTTGTGGTTGTAAAGGAACCGGGCGGCGGCCTCGGCGTGGCCAACCGATGGTGCTTGCACGACGCAATACCAAGGTTGGGAATCGACGGCATCAGGGTGCGGACCGTCGAACGTTGGTGTGCCAGGGATGACGGCGGCAAGCCGCAATTGCTTGCTGATCAGCAGGCCGATGACGGTGAAGGTGGCCATCAGAGCAGGCTCATTGCTTGCAGGGCCAGGTCATCGAGGGTGTCGGCGCGGTCGGGGTCGGGGATGGTCTGGCTGTAGCTGGTGACCGCGTGGGCGATCCCGGCAGCGGTGAGCTGGCCGCCGGCGATGAAGTGGGCGAAGATCCCGGCACGTTCGTCGTCGTTGAATCCGAGCTGTTTGGCGATGACCTCGATGGCGCGGTCGGGTTTGGTCACCGGAGTGGTGGCGTGACGTTCGAGTTCCTCGACACGAGAGTTGAGGAATTGCGGGGACAGCCATTCCGACACTTTGTCGCGGGTTTCGGCGGTGATCACCGAGAGCCGTTTGCGGTAGGTGTCCTGGGACCAGCCGCCGATCGTGCCGGTGTCGAGTTTGTCGCCGAGATGGCGTTTGGTGTAGGAGAACAACGGCAGGGTCAGTCCGTTGCCGCAGATCCTGATGAACAGCTCCGGTTTCAATGTCACGGCGTGGTGGCCGATTTCGGAGTTGGAGAACCGGAACCCGGCGAAGACCACCGGTTCGGTGCCCGGGCGGTAGCCCTGGCCTTCGCGGGCCGCGGCCCGGCGCCACCGATCGATCTCACCGGCTACGCGTCGGCGTTCGGTCTCCAGTTCAGGGTTGTCGAAGGGGTTGCGGTAGTTGGCCAGGAAGCCTGGTGCGAGTGCGGAGACCTTGGGGGAGAACACTTTGCAGTGCATGCTGGACTCGCTCAGATCACACGAACGCACTTCCACATCGGCGTCGGCTTCCCGGATCCCGTCCAGGACCGCGGAGAGCACGTCGAGGTTGTCGATGATCCCGTAGCGATCCGACAGAAACGCTCGCAGCACGCCGGGTTCACCCGCAGCGCCGGAGGTGAACAGCCGCAACAGAAACGACCGGTCATCAGCGTCGGTCAGCGCGGGTGCGTTGAGGGGGCCGTGGAGCAGCCCGTTGACGTTGGTATCGTAGAGGTCGGTACGGCGGTGTTCGCGCAGCCACTTCAGATAGCCCACGGGGATTTTGAGTTTGGTGCCGATATGGGAATCCGCGGCAGCGGTCGGGCGGTAGCGGCCCTCGACATCGGTGACACCGCGTTCATCGAGGACCGGGGCGACCCCGGACAGATCCAGGAAACCGTCACGCGCGCGCAGCGCCGAGGCGGGTGCGACGATATCGACCTTGGCGGCCTGCTGGCGGTTGAGCAACGCGACCAGATCAGCGAGGTCGGCGTGACGGACCGTAGTCGGGATCGGCATGAGAACTCCTACTCGGGAAGAGGATTCGGGAAACAACCTCGATATCTGCGCGCGTTCATGCAGACAGTGGGGTGTGGGTCGAGGCCAGCAGCGCGTAGCTGGCTTCGGCGTGGGCTTGCGCGTGCAGGGCTGCGCGCTTGGCCTGCTGTTCGAGGACACGAGCCTGGTCGTGGAGGCTGTTGGCCTGCACACGCAGCTGCTCGGCGGCCCAGTGGCGATGGCGCGCGACGCGATAGTCGGTGAGGAACTCGACGCTGATCGCGGTGAGCAGATCGGTGAGCAGGCCGGTGACGGTGTCGCTGATATCGGTCACCCGCTGGCCCAGGTGCAGCCGCAGCGCACCGGGTTCGCCGAGACTGACCATGGAACCCACCCCGATCGAGAACGGGTGGAATGCGCTGGTGCAGCGCGGGTTTCCCAGCGGGCGGCCATCGACTTGAAGTCCGAAGAACTGGAACTCGACCGCCGGACGCGACTCACGACGGCCGTCGATGATCACGGTGTGCTCGGCCATGTCGACAAACACCCGCCCCCGCACCGGAGCGTCATCGGTGGGGAACAGGTGATAGGCGCTGCCGTGGATAGTGGAGTTGGCGTGCTCGTCGACGGTGAAAGCTGGTATAGGCATGGCTGATCGATGTCCCTTCTCGTGATCGGAGTTCAGCTGGCGGCCCGGTCGGGCCAGCCCGGCCGGGCGAACGCGTGAGTGATCTGAGTGACCGTGGCCTGAGAGCGGCGCCGGCGCGCGCGAGCGGTGTCGGTGAAATCGCAGGTGACGATCTCGGTCGTGGGCGGCGGGTGGTGCCAGTCGTCGCGGTAGTAGCTGGTATCGATGCCGCAGTTGGCGTGCAAGGTGATACCGGTCCCGGCCCGGAAGCGGTGATACTCGGCGTCACCCTGGTCGTGCTCCATCCGGGGGCGATCGCTGTATCGGAACGGTGCCGAGGTCTGCGGGATCAGGAACACTCCGTGGCGAGCGAGCTGGGCGGCCACCGCGATCGTGTGGTATTCGAAGCGTGGACCGTGGTAGCCGGGACCATCCGCGGTGCGGGCGACGTGCCCGAAGGGCGGGTTGGCGATCACGGTGTCGAACGAGCGCATCCGTTGCCGGTGCAAACCCAGCAGATCCCCACACCACCACGTCGCCTCGGGCACGACCTTCATCCCGACCCGCACGAATTCGGGGTTCCGTTCGACACACACCAGTTCCCGCGCCGGTTCACCGTTGGCTTGCCCGTAGGGATTGCGGCATGCGAAGGCCAGCCCGCCGATACCCGCACCGAGATCGAGGATTCGAGTACCGACGACCTCGATACGCATATCATGGGCCAACCCCAGCGGGGTGAAGAACGCCCCATCCGCAGACTGAGTCGTGCTGGTCGATTCCTGATAGTGGGTGAGCACGAACAACTTCTCGTCCTCGCTCAGATCCCGGCGAAGATCGACCAACGCACACGCCTCACGATGCGCGCGAGCTCGCACACGCCCCAACTTGCCCATCGCAAATCACCTCCTGACAAGACAGGCCGAATCCGTACTGGACTCGACTTTCGAGTGAAACGGCTGTTTCGAGACCAGCGGCACTCGACCTGGCTGGGTGGTGAGAGCAGGGCTTGTCTCAGACGAATTCCGCGCAGCATGGTCACGAACTCGCGTCTAGGGACGACGGGGCGGGCGCCATCCTGGACAATGATCTGGTGGCAGATCACATCCCCGCGGAGACGAGTTCGGCGCTCGCCGCGATCCTCACGCCGCTCGCACTGGACAACCCTCGGGACGGGGACTGCATCACCGTCGCGGGACAGGTCACCGCCAGGCTGCGCGAGCGAGGCCTGGACGCCGACACGGTGACGATCGCGGGATGGTGTGACCGGTCCGAGAAGATCCTCGCCTTCTTCCATCACGTCACGCTGCACCGCGGCATGGTGCTGGATGGCACTGCGCGACAGTTCGATCCGAGCCTGCCCACCGCGTGGGTGCTCGCCCTACCGGCCTACCTAGGAGAAATCGCAGACGCCACCGGCATCGACCACGCCACCGTGTTCTCCTCCACCGCCGCACCAGCACGCAAGTCAGACCCGGCACGCGCGCAACATCCGACCCAGACCCGTCATGATCGCCGGGCTACGACACAGGTAGCGGATGCGCGGCACATCCGGAGCTGACATACCGCACGTCGCGTCCCAGGATGACCTAACCGGACGCTTGGATCGAAACGGGGACAACCGGTCCGGTGTTCCGACCGAGCCACAGTTTCGAGCGCACCGGGGCGAAGGTCGCCGGGAAGACGGACATGTTCCCGGCCTGCCGAGGCCGCGTGCCGACGGGATGCCCGTACCGTGGGTGACCTTCATGCTCGACATCGAGGACGTGTGGTGGGCCACGGTCGACACGCCGCGGCTTCTTCGCTGCCAGGCTGAATGGCTCTGCCAACTGTGCGGGTTGGAACTACCCGCGAGAGCGTGGGTAGTCGTCGAGCCGGACGGCGAAGTCGTCAGCGGTGCAGCACTGCACCGCGACTGTTTGACGCTCGCGAATCGATGGTGTCCACACTTGCGGCTGGCCACATACGAACAGGTCGAGGTGGACAGGACTCGGATACTCGCTGACGACGTGCCTCTCGACAGCTTCGCGGCAGAAGATGCCATCGACGAGTGGGGTAGCTACGGCGACGGGCTGCGCCGGTGGGCTATCGCGGAATGGGCCGAATTGCATTTGATGCAACACTCGTCGAGTGGCAGGGATACGCCACCAATGCTTGGACCGACTACGTCGCCGCCCATGCCAACTCCGGCTGAAGGTTGGATCTGATCTGACAGAAGGCGCGTTGCCATGCCCAGAACGATCAAAGCCCCGGAGTCGAGTGGCTCGGGCACGCCAACCGATCCGGCGTGGGATCCGCCCCGCTGTGCGCAGGCGGCCGGCGAGTTCGCGGCCGCGAGTGTCTATCACCTGTGGGACCGAGACCGCATCACCTACGCTGTGCATCCCGATCTCGTGGCGATGCTGGCAGGAACCTCGTCGACGTCGATTCCCGGGCTGGTCTGGACCCCAGTTGCCACACACCGAACCTCTGGTGCTGCTGCCCGAGGCGACCGGCCAGATCACACTACGTACCGGCGAATCCGGTTGTTTGGCAGGGTTTTTCACCCACGGACGCCGCCAGGACGGGTGGTTGTGTCCGGTACACGACGCCACGCGCGCAGGGTTGGGGCTGCTGAACGACCACACCATTCTCCTCGAAGCGAGGATCGTCGCGGCCCTGGTCCGCCTCTTCGGGCTGCCCGTGTCACGCATCCTTACCGTCACCATGCTCGGTCAACACCATCGCCAACTCAGCGAACTGTCTCGGCGTCAAATTCTCGACTTCGGCGGCCAGTCGCGGATCCGGAGACACCGCCTCGAGCAGGGCCTGTCTGGACGCGTAGGTGGTGTAGCCCTCGGCGCTGCGGTCGCAGGCAGCGGCTGTTCGTTGCGGATCGGGGAGAACACCACGATCGGCGGTGTCGGTGAGCGACCACCATGGCGAACCGGCGGTGATTGCCGTGGTCATCCACAGATGTGTCAGCGGGGCACAGGCATGATCGAGACCGCCGGCCAGCGTGGCGAGCAGCACCGTGAGTTCGTAATCCAGTGTCGTGCACGACAGCGAGTCGCTCAGACGGTCATCGACAACGATCGCCAGAGTGCAGGAGGCACCGACATGGCGTGCGGCATCGCACACGCGCACGACCTCCGCAGCGACCGGGTCGGTCAAAGCGAAGGACGCGACCGCGCTGCGGCCCAGGTTTCGGTCCTCGCTGCCGGTGTTCAATAGTACGAGCACAATCCGACGTTGCGGATCGTAGCCCAGCGAGGCCGGCATCGAGGCAATCAACGCGGCGGGATCGAATCGTGGAGACGACATAGCTGACCAACTCCTTCCATGGACCAGCGAGCACATGCAGGACAATCAACACCGAAGTTGCGACACAACGGGTTCCGGTCGGTCCGCCACGGAGTCCGCTGCACGCCGATCACGCCGCGTCTGGGGACGAGTAGAGGTCGTGCGCAGCCAGTTCCAAGGCGGCGAGCCGGGAATCAGCATGGCTGTACCAGCGCTTGTCGAAGCCGGCTCGTTGTTTGGGCAGGACCGAATCCGGTGCGGCGACGAAGAATTCCTCCAGCCGTGGAAAGGTGATCGACGCCTCGGTCAGCCACACCCGCGTGTGCTTGCCGTCATCGTGCGGGCAGATGCCAAGGTGGACACCGAGTTCGGTGAGGAACCGCGAAGCCGCGGCGCGACTACCGCGATAGATCGTCTCGACCGAGCGCCACGCCGTCGCGGGGCGGCTATAGCAGCGCCGCACCCGATAGACCGCCCACCCGCACCGATCGAGCTCGGCCGCAGCCAGTGCGAGGACGTGATCGGCGCCGTCGCGGCGGAGCCGATCGGCCAACGACTTGCCGGGCCCGAATAGCCCGGAATTGCGATTCAGCGCGAGGGTGACGTACTCGTCGAGGAGATGCTTGAACGCCTCGGCTGGCGCTGCGATGTACCGTTCGAGCTGCTCGGGCCAGCCGGGTACGGAAACGAAACAGCATTGGCGGCAACACGATTTGGGCCACCACACACCGAACAACCCGAACAGATAGCCATGGCAGCGGGCCCGGGACCAGCCTGCCTCGTGCAGTGGGTAGATTGGTTGCCGCTGACCACCCATCGTGACCGAGGAATCCTTCTCGATCCGGCGTGACTCATCAGCATTGAATCCCATCGCGTGCACATACGGTCCGTGACCCAAATGCTTTGCACGCCAGAGATCCAAAGGCATGCCTTTGGACTTGGCCGAACACGTCCTTGTGCCGCCGAGGGTGGGAAGGACGCCGTTGGCGCGGTGCTCGGCGCTGAGCGCGTAGAAGCCGTGCTCGTCGGCATCGGGATGTAGTCGTTGCGGGCGCCGCGAGTCTTGCAGTACTACGATCCCGTCCGTCGCTGAGGGGCCGGCACGAGCGACCTCGACGAATCTGATCGCTCGCTCGCGCAGTAGTGGCAGGACATGGGCGGTGACGAGGTCGCAGGTGCTGGTCCACTCGTCGCCGGTTTGGGCGACCATGACGATCAGGTTCGACAGATCATCGCGTAGCTGCGGTGGACGAAATCCCGGCTCCAGCAGGGTGCGGACGATACCGGCGGTGCTCTCGACACCCATGCCGTAGGACCAGCAGACCGGTATCGATCCGTCATCGAAAAGCGTTGGCAGAGTGAAGAGTCCCTCGGTCTCATCGGCCATCGTGTGACTCCAGGTCAGCGGATCCGTGCGGTATCGACGGTGACGGTTCACCCAGGTCGACGCCGAGATCGGTGGCAGCCTCGAAGCCGCTGTGAGCCAGCCGGGTCATCTTTTCCGGCCGCATCCCAATGGACAGGGCAGTTTCGAGCAGCGTGGCCAGGGGATGTTCGGGGTCGGTGCCCAGGGCGGCCTCCAGGGCGATGCCGGCCACGGGGCCGTCGCCGCGGACGTAGGCGCTGTAGGCGAGCAACGCCGCGGCCTCGGCACGATCGCGACCCGACTGAGCCCGCGCCATGATCGACCACAACGTTTCGGCAGCCGCCGCGTGCTCGCCGACGGCGAGCGCGAACATCACATCACGTACCGCTCTATCACGCAGGGCGACAGCCAGTTCCGCCAATTCCGGAGCCATCAACTGCCCACCGGCCTCGATACTGGCTACCTGCAACAACACATATTCCAGGGACCGCCTGCAGTAGGAGCTGGGATCGTCACGTTGTGCTGCGCGGGCTTGCCGGTCGCGGCCGGCGGCCAGGGCAGCGTCCAGCAGTACGGACACTTCCTGCTGCAGTTCGACATCGGCTCTCACCGCGGCCTCGAGCTCAGCGCGCGAACCGACGACCTTCGCACCGTCAGCGATCGCCGAATCGGCGGGATCTGGCAAGACCCCTGCCCGTGCGGGCCCGACCAAGGTCGACCATGGCTGCTCGGGCTCGATTGCCTGCACCGCCCATGCCGCTGCGAGCTCGATATCCGCGGTAGTGAGCCGCTCGGCGAGATCGGCGACAAGTCTCTCGAATCGTCCAGCCCTGCACGATTCGCCGATATCCCCCGCAGGCATTCTCGGTTCTGTCACCCGGTCATCGACGACGACCGCGAGCACCGTCACTCGGTCTGCGTGCACGGCGACCTGTGAGACGCAACGGGCCACCGTGGTGGCCCGCAACGGGGTGCGGCCCTCGTCCTGATCGAGATCGATCCGCATCACCGCATCGACGAGCACGGAGGTGCCCTCGTGGACCGGCCGCAGGATGAGCACGACCAGCGAACGCTGCGGCGGGAACCCGATCATGGCGGGAATCCCAGCGATCAGTTCACCCGGATCACCGACCAAGACAAGGGTTTTCGCCGTCGAACTCTGATCAGCGCCAGCAGCGACATGCTCGGTCGCTCCAGGCGTCTGGGTGGTTGACTCGTCGTGCATAGGACTGCACTTCCTTTCGACTAGCACTCGATGGGTGAGGTGGGTGGCGACCTGTGCCGCGGACAGGCTCGGACACGCCCGTCCACACAGCTGAGAAGCCGATGTGCCGGTGAGCTGGAATCGGTTGACGGCCAGACGAGCCCGGTACTTCCAACTGCAGGCCGAAGTTTGTTCCGCCTCGCGGCACCAACTGGCTATCCCTCAGCGGCCTGGACGCAATCGCGAACGCGCACAACCCAGTTCGGGGTGAACACGGCAACACACGAAAGGCGGCCAGAGACGTTGGCCGACATTGGTTGTCTGATCAATGGGAGCTCAGAGCGGCATCGACCGAGATAGCTCAATTCTCACTGATCGGTTGTCCAGCAGTCCATCTCGGGAGACGCCGCAAACACGGCCGATGGGCGACGTGTCCGTAGAGGTCTGGCCGTCAGAAGGATGTGTTAACGATTTTCCAGGTCGAGCCCGCGATAGTGCTTCCGGCACAGCGGAACCGGCAAGAGGGGAATCCATGGTGGCAGATGCCTTCGAACGTCTCGATCACGGGAATCGAGACGTCGGTGCCAACATGCACTGCTCCCACCCGACGGGCTCGGCGTCGGCGGTGGACGCCGTGCCGGCGCGGCGGGTGGGAGTGGTCGTATTCGTGGTGATCGCGGCGCTGTGTTCGCTCATCACCGGGGCTATCAGCGCGAACCACGAAAACGACCCGGGATCAGCGATTGCAGTATCAGGAGTGCGTCACCCAGGAGCGGGCTCGCATTGCCCGCGAGGGCAGCCTCCTCCAACCCGAAGACTTCTGCGACCCCCACCCCGGTCGCTAGTCGAGGTTGACGTCAGCGACCAGCCACGGCGCAAGTCCGACCGCCTGGTCGTGCAGAACGAATTCGCGACGGTGCCGTGATTACCAGCCCGGACCGAATCGCGGTGGCGGCCCGGCGGAGCATCGGGGTGGCCCTGCCTTCGCCAGACGACGCTGTCGGTGACCTTGTAGACGATGCAAGGCGTTCGAACACTGATTCCGTGTCGCGAGAGTGCAGAGGGAGCCCTCGGCAGCGAGGCAGCTCGGCCAAAGGGGGGCGGCGGTTGTCGTGGGCAACCCACCGTCTTGATGACGCTGCCCTTTGAAACAAGCCTCGATAGGAGTCTGGCGTGCGGCCTACCGTCCGCTGCCCCCGAAACAGCGGGGGTGGCATACGGAAGGGCCGCCGGTAGGCTGGTGAGCGGGAGAACCAGGTGGGCAGTGCAGCAGGAGTCTCGCCATGCCGAATCCAGGTTCGCCCCGTCTAACCCGCCACCCCGAAGCCCAGCAACGCCTGGACCGGACCCGGAAACGGGTCCTGGCGCGCCGCGCCGAAGCGCGCCGACGCGAGAAGTCCATCACCGAGGCGGTAAAGAAATACATCGCGTCGTGGGTGGCCATCACCGACTGCGAGACCAAACGTGATCAGGAAATCGAAACCTGTCAGCAGAAAATTCAGGAACTGAAGACCCTCGCAGACACCGAGATCGGCAAACATCGCGCACAACAAGCCGTTGCGGCAGCCGCTCTACGGGAGCAAGGTCAATCCGACGAGGACGTAGCGGAACTGCTCGAAATCACCACCCAGCAAGCGCGGCGGCTGATCGCCGCAGCGCGTACGGCCCCGGCTGCATGGGCTCCGCTCGACACCATCACCGGACGCAGAGAAGCAGATAGCCGAATCGCGACCGACGCGGACGAGGAACGAGACTATCGACGCCAGCGCGACAACGTCCGGTAAGCGAGACGAGTCGCAGTGAGGACGGCCCGATTGCGTCGTGCAGCGATTCGTCGTAATTCGGACTCAGACATTCAGGTAGCCTCCGGTATTCCAGACGTACCAGCGGAAGTGGTCCAAAGAAAGGGCCTGGCGGGTCGGCAGGCCAGCGGCCGGTGCGGACGGCCAATAGACAACATTGCAGCGAAAGCAGTAGAAGGCGCAGCGCCACACCGCATATGCAGCGGGGCGCCCTCGGGCGATCCTGTTGTTACGACGAATTCGCTGCGCCGCGAGCGCCAGAACGACAGCGCCGGGTGTGGCCATGAATACGAGTGCCATGAGGGTTTGGATGATGGTGATTACGAGTCCGGATTCACGAGGTTCGGAGGCGGCCAGTGCCGCGAGGATCAGCATGACGAATGCCGGGGACACGAGCAGGAGTCCGACCGACACCAGACGAGCGGCCGATTGCTGTGCGGGCGCGAAGGCCAGCCTCTTGGCGAGCGCGGTGACGTGAGTTCGCTGAATGTCCGCGGTGCCGATCACCGGCAGCAGTCCTGTGGTGGACACACCGACACCGGTGTAGTTGGCGGTGCTGTAGCTGGTGGATATGCCTTCAGCGCGAAGTGCTTCCACGTTCTGGATCGCGTCGATCCGCAGGCAATGTGGACACGAGATATCGATGTCCATGTGAGCGTTCTCCTTTCGAGCGCCAGGCTGGTTGAGCTCGTGCCCGACGGCGGCCGATTCTGGGTAGAACGAAGACTCCTGGTGACATGGAACACTCTCCGCGGTGGGATGTCGAGAGAGGCGAAGAGTCACACAGGTTCTCGACGGGCACTGCGGCGCCCAGGATCACCTGCAGACCCCAGTTCGACGGGCTCCTCGCCACTCGACGGGGGAGTGCACGATGTCGGGTGCAACGGTGTTCGGAGCGCAAACTGGTTCCGCGCATGCGGGCTCTCAACAAGATCGAAACCCGTGCAGGCGCAGCGCTGGTGACCTGTGCATCGCAGTGGAGCGGGCGGGGCAGACTTCACACGTCCCATGGTTTCCCTCGTGGTTTGGATGGAATACGTTGGGAAGTCTCCGGTCATGGCAATTCGCCATGACCGCAGGTTATGGGCACTTTGGGAAGTGATGAGATGTCCCGCGTGGCCTTGAATCCCTGTTTGAGGGTCAGCGGCGAGTCTCCTTAGCTCCTCGTAAAGGTCGAGGGCTAGAGAAACCTGCGGCCTGTCGTGCCTGCCAACTGGACTGCCAGCGACGACTGCTCCCGTAGTCGTTGCGGTACGGCGGTCAGGCGTTGTCGGCGTCTGGTGCCGACACCCACGCGGGACTCGGGAAATGCCGCTTCGGCCACCGAGGTGACCGTGGGTAGGACCGTTCCTCGCTGGGACTTTAACAACCCCGCTGGTTCGGTGCACAGTACCGAAACTAGTACGGGCACAGTCCAAGTCGCACACTGCGTTTCTGATCGACCGCCTATGTACCCGAGGAGGATGGCCGCGGGTTCGTGCCACGAACTGGCGTCAGTACTCGATGGCGTTGGTCGTTGAGCAGATCGAGCGTGTTCACGCCGCTCGGCGCGCGTTCGCGCGCAACCCGCCCCGATGTCCGCAAGACTCGGAACTCCAGCCTAGCCGGCCGCTTTTTCGTAGGCGGTGACGACCTCGGCGGCGATCCGGCCGCGGCTCGACACCTCGACCCCGTTCTGCCGCGCCCATTCCCGGATCGCGGCGGTCTGCTCACGATCGCGCACCGAGCGCCCCTTGCCCTCTTTACCCCGTGGCGCCCGGCCGACCCGGCGTGCCGCCTCGGTCCACGGTGCCAGCGCCGCACGCAACTCCTCCGCGTTCCTCGCCGACAGGTCGATCTCGTACTCGACCCCGTCGATGCCGAACCGGACGGTATCTTCGGCCTTGGATTCGCCGTCGAAGTCGTCCACGAGTTCGACAGTCACCTTGCGCGCCACAACAACTCCTTCTGTTCAGTCCGAAACCGGGAAACGCCAGCCTAATCCGAACACGAGCAGAATCCAGTCCGCCGCGCGTCCGGCACGCCGATGACCGGATTGCGCACAGTCGTCACCTGTGGGAAGTCCGAATACGAGCGTCTGTGTATAGGTTGGATGCGGCCACAGCGGGATCGTTTTCGCTAGGTAAGGATGACACGACCGTTGGTCGATCGGGCCTCGCAGCCGATCACAATCCGAGGACGGCGTCAGATGAGTGACATACCGGATGCGGTGCACCGAAACGATGGACACGGACCTCGCAGACCAGGCCTGCGCCGTGGAGCTTCGGCGCAGATTTAACGACAAGGGAGGTCGCCGAAGGGAGTGACGACTACCCGCGCGATGAGCAATCTACGGCGACTGAATGATGAAATGATGGAGATATCCTTGTCGAACATTTCAAATGGTAGTGAAGTCGGTCAATTGACTGCTGCATCAATACGTGCATTATGGAACGGGCGACTGGAGCTTGTTTCTTCGCAATCGCTGGCAGAATTGGATGAGTCGACAGTCGACGCATTGTGTACAATGGGCCTGCCCATCGATATTTCGTTCGCGGAAGGAAATTACTCGAAATGCACGGGCGGGGAGATGCTGGCTCCGATCTTGGTTGCAGACCGCCAGTTTCTTGTATTCATGCATCATAGTGCCGGTTGGGTCTTTGGGATAGAAAAATCGACCCATGAGATCTGGGCGATATCAGACAGTATGGTACGGCCAGAACTGATATTCGTGAATAGTGACATCGTTCGATTCATCGCCTTCTCTGGATGTATCGACCAGACTGTGAGGAAATCGCGCGACATTTTCCAAACCCTCCCAGGGCAAGGTCTGTATAGTCAAATGAGCCGGTTGATCGCGCTCAAGCCTCTCATCGTAATACTGGAGGAAGCTCAACAAACACTGGCTTTATGGGACCCCCCAGCACTCGCTAGCGACTCGTGGTGGCCGCCGGAGTTCGAGCAATGGACGCTCGGCATCCCCGGGCATGGTGCTCTCATCATCTCGATAGATTAGAAATTGAACCCGAACAGGACTGGCAGGAGTTGGAACTGCCCAGTTCGCGAAGTCGCCCGATGGGAGTTCAGTCGACGCAGCGCCGCGCCTTTGAGTCAGGCTAATCTCTCTACTGGTGGTGACCCGGAGTATGTCGCGGCTGCTCAGTGAGAATGAGAACGTCCGTCGAGGTACCGAACTTCCTGAGCTCCGAAGCAACGAAAGTGTTCGGCGGCGTGGAGAACCCCACTCAGCCCAACGTGGAGATTTGGTTGTGGCCTGTCCGAGCACATGCTGCCAGCTGTGCGGTATCAAAGGCAGCTCTTTCTCGGCCGACCGCAACGCCAACGCCTCGAATCCAATACCGCTGTCCTGGAATAGCTACTGCCGCTCTCACGTCAACGTGATTGCATTCAATGCCTCTAGAACAGGCTGCGGAACGGTGATACCGAGCGACTGCGCTTCGGCCAGTGTGCGGTGGATGCGATCAACGATTGCGTGAGCGTCGTCGGGCTGGGTGCTGTTCTCGGAATCAGTCATCGAGGGGACCTTGCTCCCTTCCTGCTCCGAAGGCCAATCTTGCGGGCCATCCTGCTCGCCCACCTTGCTCTGCAACCCCAAAGATGCCGAACAAGCTGGCCAAGCACCCCAGGTCTGCGCCGCAAGTATCCGCTCCGCTACCTCGATCTGCTGCTCAGGGGTGGCTTTGTCAGCGCTCGCGCCGTACTGGTGACCACCGTAGGCAGCCCAAGTGCCGGGCGCTATCTGCAGGCCGCCATAGTAGCCATTGCCTGTATTTGTTGCCCAATTGCCGCCCGATTCGCATTCGGCGAGGTCATTCCAGTCCTGCTGAGTCGCGGCTACCGCGTTACCGGCGAACGCAGCACCGCCACTGCCAAGTACCGAGCCTATGATTGCGATCCTCGCGAGGGCGCGGTGGTCCGAGATTTTCTTGCGGTGTCGCCCGCTCATAATCAACACCCTAATCTTGCTAACTTGGGGCCGGGCTCAGCCGATTCCCAACGATCTTCAAGTGCAACGATCAACTCTGCGGCTCGCAGAGCGTCGCCGCCGAATGTAGTGCACGACACGCAGTGCCTAGCCTTGATAGTCCCGTGGCTGGGAAGGCGGAAGCGGCCTGATGTTGGCGGCGTGCGCATATAGAACTCTTCCCGGTACAGGTAAGGGTGTGGTTCCGTTGGCCTGTGAAGCGGATAGCATCGGACTTTCTTCCACGATCGAAGTACGACGTGATGTCGCAACCGTCTGCGCCGAGAGCCGGTGTAAGCACTGACCCTCGTTCAAGGCTGAGCAGGCGGCATCACTAAACGTGAGATACTTATGCCACGTCCCTCAATGAAAACAACCAAGCAAGTGTTGATAGCGGCCAGACATCTCTTCTACTGGCAAGGTGCTCGAACTACTTCGGTATGCGAGATCACAGCTGGTGCGGGAATGTCTCCCGCAGGCATGTATGGCCTTTTTGGCTCAAAGGATGAGTTGCTGTTGGCGTATGTAGATGATGTTTGCATGCGGTATCAAGAATGGTTCTCGGACGTCACATCAAATGAAATCGGTAGCCCGCGGGAGCGGATAATCGCACTGTTCGAGGCCATTTCGAAGCAAATACGTACACACGAAGGCCGAGGTTGTCCTTTGATCCTGCTGTTATCGGAATTTCCCGATCGTAGCTCGCCGGTATATCAGCGGGCAGTAGGGTGCAAACGGTGGTTTCGCGACCAGGTTGGTCAGCTTACGGGCGAGCTGAGTGAGTGCGCCCCATCGTCCGCGTCGGAGTTGCTCGCGGATCAACTTGTATTGGTGATCGAAGGTATGTATACGGGCGCTCAGGTCTATGGCCCAGAAGGGCCACCGAAACAGGCGGGAGCGGTACTCGACGCGCTGCTCGCCCAGTATTCGACGAGCTAACGCGGCGATATGCCGGTGGCTCGTTTCGGTGCGTCCGGTGAGTTCCTTGACTGCTCAGGGTGTCACGAGAAGTCTTGTCGCATCGACAGCTGGCGGCAGAGCGAGTCGTTTCCGAGCTGCGGTGGGCTGGATTGCCTGCCTATCTGGGTACCGACAACGCCCCGGACCGACGAGGAGCAAAGGTCCAGGTCGACTATTTCGCGGTGAGCGAGGGCGGTGGCGTCACCTTAGAGTGGTGCCCTGCCCGCAGCCTGGCACTAGCCGCGATGTTGGTTTCCGGTGAGGCGGAACCTGACATGGACGCTCTCTCCAAGGCCGCCAGCGAACTGGCGAAGATCGCTCGAACCGGCAATGTGCCCCCAAGTATGCGCCACGTCGGCAACATTGCGCAGTACATGTAGGGCGCGATCACTGGATTGCTCAACTCAGCCGGGCTGTTCGCTCGGGATGCTGCCAACGAGTACGTCCCGTAGCTCGTCAACGTCCAGACTGATTGATCGCCGTGTGGGGCAGCCGCGCGCAGGGCGAGATCGAGCGCGCGGACGAGAGTGTTGCGCCACATTGAGTTGGCGCGGTCCGGTCGTACCTGCTCGGTTTCGGCTATGTGGCCAATGTTGTTGTACCGCAAGCTCGGTGATTCGACCCGGGTTAGGGGTAATCGCTCGCGGGCTCGGCAGGTGACGCTATTGAATTCGTACTCGGAGTCGATCCCTTCCTCCGCTGGGCTTCCCTGTGTGGGGAAGCATTATCATTTTCTGTTGTTGATAATGCTTATACGCTGCTAAATATGGAGAAGTTCGGACTCTATCGTTCGAGTAGAAAGCTAAGCTGTTGGACTTTGGCGTTTTGCTGTTGATTCCTCTCGGATTCGTGTGCGGGGTTGTAGCTTCCACAGCTGGTTCGCCGTCGCTGTTGTCGTTTCCGATCCTCCTGGCGGCAGGGTATTCGCCAGTGGCGGCGAATGTCACAAATACTGTAGGGATGGTGATGCCGACGACCCTCGGGGGCAGCCTCGGATATCGAGACAAGCTGAAATCGGAGAGGGAGATTGCACTCGGATTGGCTGTAGCCGGCGGTTCGGGAGGTGCGGCGGGAGGGGGGCTGCTCTTGCTGCTCGGTGAGCGTGCATTCGAGGCGGCGATCCCCTCTCTATTGATTGGTGCGGCGGTACTCGTTCTTGCGGGCCCATCACTGGTTCAATGGGTTTCCAGGACCGGCGAATCGATCGATCGCCCGCGAGCCGCCATCGTAGTGACCTTTTTTCTCGCGATCTATGGTGGCTATTTTGGAGCTGGTGTCGGACCGCTTCTGGTCTCAGCCTATGTCACTACCCTCATGGGCGGTGTGCAGCGCGCGAACGCTCTCAAGGTCATGGTTGTACTCTCAGTTAACCTTACCGCGACAATGCTTTTCGTCCTGTGGGGCCCTGTTGATTGGCTTGCCGTGATGGCCTTGGGCGTCGCTAGCGTCGTCGGGGGCTACCTCGGGTCGCGAGTCGCTAGACGGATGCCCGATCTGCTACTGCGGGGCGCGGTAGCGGCGAGCGCCTTGGTCGCGGCCATTCTCCAGATCTGGTGACCAGCGGCCACTTGCACACGAACTAATCGCTGTTTAACGGATTACGCTGCACCCGACCTATGAACTTCTGCGCTGGCGCCCGGGCCGACGCGCCGCCTCGATGCGCACCTGCTCGAGTCTTTCCTGGGGTACCTGGCGAACGATGTCGCCACGGGCGGTGATTTCCAGTTTGCGGAGTATCGCCGCGACTTGAGCGTCGACGGTCTTGATGGAGCTGCCGCGGCGAGCTGCGACGCTGCTGTTGGTCCAACCCGCTGCGGCCAAGATGGCCACCTCGCGCTCGGCGGCTGACAGGCTGGCCCACCGGGGTGGCTCGGTGGTCGTTTGCGTGGAGGCTGAGTGTGTGGCTTGCAGTGTGCCGAGGACCAGTCGCTGTACCTCGGCGTGATCCGGTCGCAGCTTTGTACCGCGAGCCACGGCCGCATTGAATTGCTCACGTCCGAGTACTTGCAGCGCGGACTCGATGGCCTTGAGCGTTTCATGTCCGAACAGTCCCAACTCGTTGGCTTCGAGTCGGAGTCCAAGGCCGATTCCGAGTCGAGCCCGGAGGGTACGAGTACCGCCCATCAGCAGCGCGGCCTCCGCGGCGAGGGATCGGAGTCGGTCGGTCGGACAGTCGGGATCGTGCTTCATATCGGAAATCATGTGCGCGAGCGACCATATTCTGAATTCTACGGCCCAGAGCGCACCCCATTGATCGCCACTGGATACCTGGTATTCGAGTGCATTGCGTACGAATTCGAGTGCCTCCTCGGGTCGACCATGCATGGTCAACGCCAGTGCCCAGACCATCTCAGCCCAGGATTTCGTCCACAGCGCGCCAGATTTCGTAGAGCGATCACGAATTCTTTGAGCGTTATCGAAGGCCTGCTGCGCTGTCCCAAGCAAGGCGGCAGCTACTGCGGCGAATAGATCGCTCGTTGCGGAGCCGCCGGTATCACCTGATTCGTCATATTTTCGTCGTGCCCGCTGCAGAACTGCTATCGCGCGCGGATCCCGGTGGGTCAGCATGAGCTCCGCGCCCCACGCGAACTCCGCGGGTGCCGGCAGGCCGATATCGGTCTCGGCGGTATCACGCCACGGACCTCCGGAGTGATTCGACGGTAGGCAAATTGCGATGCAGTCTTCGAGAAATCGCCCTGCCGCACCGTGCTGGCCTTGGCACAGTGTGAGCATCACAAGTTGCGCCAACGCATCTATTTCGAGGTCGGCTGGGCATCGCGATGTTGTCCGGGCTGCTGCCAAACTGCGTTCGGTCCACTGTCGGGTGATACGGATGGACCCTTTGTGGAAGGGCGCACGAAGCGCGATCAGCCCGCTGCATATCTCCAGCCCCGTCGCTGCATGTCCGCGCGCGGTGAGGCTGAACTCTATCGCGGTCAGAATGTTGTCCCACTCGGCTCTGGACCAGTCCAACAGCGCACGTTCGGCTGGGCTGAACCAGGTGGCTCGAGCCTCTAGCACACGCTGGTGGTAGTACTGCAGGTGTCGTTCGGCCAGTCGTGCGTTCTCGTCTGCGTCATCGACCGACCGTTCGCGAAGCTTCCGTTGCGCGAAGAGCCGGATGCTCTCCAATAGCGAGTATCGAACTTCGTTTGTGCCGATATGAGCGATGACGAGCGACTGATCGACAAGTCGCTCCAGCGTCCGTTCGATATCGTCTGAACCCAAGGTCTCGTCGTCGGCGCAGATCGACCGTACAGCCGAGATGTCAACGCCGACCTCAGAAATGTTGTCTCGCCCTTCCTCGGGATTCACGTCGTATCCGGCGACGAATACCGACATCCGCTCCAGCAACAGCCGCTCTCGGTCATCGCAGAGATCGTAGGACCAGGCGATGACATCGCCGACAGCTCGATGGCGCGGATCGGTGCCCACTCGCGGACCATTTGCCCACCACATTCGCTTGTCGTCCGCCTTGCCGCTCAGCTCGTGCAAGATCATCGGGAGCGGCTGCCGCAGCAGTCGCGCGGCGGCCAGGCGCACGTACAGCGGGTGGTGATGAAGATGATGACAGATCGAGGTCACCATCGAGATCTGCCCATCCTCGATGATGCCTTGGCCGACGAGGTCGGCGCGTTGTCGAAACAGCGCGATGGACTCGAGCCGGGTGAGTGGAGGCACGACTACCGCATATTCGTCGACCCAGCCTACAGCCGCTCTACTCGTCGCCAAGATCGTCAACGTTGGCACGGCCGCCAAGAGGTCCGCGATGAGTTCACCCGCGCCGGCTAGGACGTGTTCGCAGTTGTCCATCACGAGGACCGTTTCCGGTGCGCTGCCGGCATGGGCGGTCATGAATCGTGCGACCAACGCATCGAATGTCGACCGCGCAGAGAAATCGCCGTCCAATACCGACTGTGCGACCTCTTCTTCGATGGATCCCCGGCTCGAGTCTCGTGGCATACGTGCCAGCCGCACCCAGTAAACCGGGTCGTTCTTCGCCCTCTGGTATCGGCGGATCGCTTCGCCGGCCAGTCGAGTCTTACCGATGCCGCCGGGACCGATCAGCGTGATGAGGCGTGCGGAGCCGAGTAGGAGAGAAATGATTCGTGTCAACTCGGGCCCGCGACCTACGAAATTGTTCGCGGCAGTCGGGGGATTACCCAGTGCATCTACATCAGCTCTCGGCACAGTAGCCAACCCTACCCATTTCATGGTCGAAGCCACGCGGATTCCGTCGTTCCTCGGTGGGTGTCGCGTACTCGGTACGTGTGTCGTGTCCGGTGTGGCGCGGTGGCCCTGACCTGCGGCTGCCCATCGCACATAGGTGGAGTTGCTGTGCGGCCACCGATGCGCTGGCGGTTCGCTGTGTGGGGAGATTGTCTTAGTAGCGGACTCGACCTCGAAGGCGGAAGGCAATGCGGCACGTACAGGTTGTGGGAGGGAGCGAATGTGGGCTTTCACTGGCGCATCAGCTTCTCCAACGAGGGTGGCCGGTCACGCTGGTCACCGATCGGTCGGCCGGTTCCCTACTCGCGGGTTCGGTGACAGGCGCGCAGATGAAGTTCTCGGCCACCCTGGACATCCAGAACGATCTAGGTCTCGGCTTCTGGCAAGATTCCGCGCCGAAGATCCGAGGTATCGACGTGACGGTTGTAGTAGAACAACGCGCTGTGCATGCGTGGGCGCAACATTTCGTCCGACCGGCGCAGAGCGTCGATCAGCGAACCGTGTTCGCGCGCTGGTTAGAACTTTACGCTCGAATGGGTGGAAACCTGATCATCGATGAGCTGAGTCGTGAGAATATAGACGACTGGGCGGCGGAGCACGAATTGACTGTGGTAACTCACGGTGCACACGATTTGATGGAGTGCTTCCCTTCTCTCGGACGTTTGGCTCCTGCTGACCCGGTGCGTCGTACTGCGGTGCTGTACCTCAGCGGTGTCCGGCCGCGTGCCTCGGGCATGGGGAGTTGTTTTGTATTGCCGGGCCTCGGCGAGATTGTTTCCTATACCGCGTTGAGCGGCAGGCCTGGCGCTGAACGCGCCTGCGAGGTACTCCTTTTTGAAGCGGTTCCCGGCGATAGCCTTGACGTTTTCGGGGTCATCGACGCACCCTACGAGCGGTTGCGGCGCGCTCAGGCAGTGCTAGAAGAACTCCTGCCCGAAGGGATCTCGCACCGCTACCGGTACGCCGAATTGATCGATCCCGGCGCCACCATGACCGGTGACGTCATTCCTCGAAGGCGGATTCCGGTCGGTGTGCTGCCTTCCGGTCGGCTGATGCTCGGCGGTGGCGACGCCGTCCGGGAGCGGGGTCTCGGCGGTGCTCAGGGAGTCAACAACGCAGTGCACTGCGCGCTTCGCTATGCGGAACGCATTCTCACCAGCGCAGGTGGTGTGTTCGACCGGGATTGGATGTGGCGGACCGCAAGGCCGTGCTCGATGGAAGGTGTGGTTCGTCGGTCGGCCGTGGAACCCGACCGGCCGAATTCGTTACGGCAGTCGAACTGCTCGACACTCGCAAGATCGCGTGCGGCAGACACATCGCTCATTCGGACATCGATCGCCACGCCCGCGGCGAGGCGTGGTTCTCGCGACGGAATAGCCTGGTGAAGTAGCCCGGGTCGGGAATACCGACACGGCGGGCTATTTCGGCGATTGGCAGGTCGGTGTCGATCAACAAGCGACGGGCCTCGGTCATTCTCCGGTCGATGATCCACTGCTGGACCGTACGTCCCGTGCGGTCGCGGACGACACTGGTCAGGTACCCCGGCGTCATACCAACCATATCTGCGATATCGCGCAGCGAAAATGGTTGCCGGAAGCGCGCCTCGATGAGGTCGTACACCTCGACAAGCAAGGGTTCGGCACCACGGCGTGGGTCGGTGACCACATCGGCAGCCAACCGCGCGATATCGACCAACAGCAGCGTGAGGTGTGCGGCAACCGCCTGTCGGTAGCCGCTGTCCTGTCGTGTCAACTCGGTGTCGATCGCCGCGATCGTGACATCCCACCGCGGCCGACATTCGGTGGGGAGTTCGAGCCGCAGCAAGCCGCCGGATTGCCGGTGCTGGAAGGGAAACAACAGCGGGTGAGCAAACCAAGGGGCGCTCGTATCGTCGCCGAGTACGGCGGGGTCGAAGAACACCGCGACAGCGTGCTCGACCAAGGGATGAGCGGCGGGTTCGATCACTTGGCCGGCGGCCACAACAGCGACTACGCCAGCGCCCGGTGCGTATACGAGCGCGGGGAACTCGTGGATATGCTTGTGCCAGCGCGGGTGCCCACTATCGAGTTGTAGCAGTGTCACCCGCGGTATCGCCGGATCCGTCCGATAGTCGAAGACCGGAATACCGTCCCGCTGACGGACGCAGCGTGAGGTGTCGGTCACGTCATCTGCCCCAGTCCCATACCGACCGAACATCGTCCAACTTTCCGTCCCGCGACGCGCTCACCATCGATATCATGACTCAACATCGTGCACGTCGGGTAACTCACTCAATTGGTAGCCCTCTCGACTATCTGCCCGCGGCAGGCAATGGCCTGCTGCTGCCGATCTATGATCTCGGCACCCGGCTGCTGGGCATAAACAGGCTCTACGATGAACTCGTCAGCCAGGCTGAACTGGAAGCAGGACATCAAGTCCTCGAGATCGGCTGCGGCACCGGCAACCTCGTCCTGCGTGCCAATGCCGACCAACCCGGTGCCGTCATTGTCGGATCCGACCCCGACCCTCGAGCACTGGCCCTGGCCGAGAAGAAGGCGACCAAGCGAACCGGGATCCGATTCGATCGCGGCTACGCCCAACGACTGCCCTATCCTGACAACGAATTCGATCGTGTGCTGTCCTCGATGATGCTGCACCACCTCGGACCCGAGGCGAAGGTCGCCATGGCCGCAGAGGTGAAACGTGTTCTGCGTCCTGGTGGGCGACTGCACCTGGTCGACATCGGCGGTGATATGACCCCCGCCGATGGCTTTGCCGCACGAATGTACCTGCGCAATTCGCGGCTTGCAGACAACCTTGGTAGCTGTATCTCTCGACTACTCGAAACTGCTGGACTCCACTGCGCCGCAATCGAATCCATACGCCACCGCGTCGTCGGTCGACTCACATTCTACCGCGCGGACAATACCGCCTGATTGTTACATCGAGATCACCTCGTTGCTGGTTCAAGCGTAGCCGATTGTGCCCTGCAGCGCCGGGCTTCGAAACCGCTACCTCGGCTCGGATGCGCGACGGCTATTTACGTTCGGACGTCGGGTCTGGTGGCGTTGATCAACGTGAACAGAGCCTCGAAGTTGGCGAGTGTGGCCGCTCTGAGTTTGGTGACGGCTTTCAGCCGATCGTGTAGCAAGAGGTCGGCGACTTCGTGCCGCTCGACGAATGCGGCACCTCGCGCCTTCGTGATCCGATCGACGATTCCCGCGCCTGGTGGGAGCTGATTCGGGCGCAGTCTGGCGCGGGTGGCACGATTGTAGAGCCTCAGATAGTCACTGGGCTCGAAAAGATCCTCGATATCTGTCTGTTCGATTCCGATAATCTGCTGGATCGTCACGATGCGCTTTTGAGACAAGAGGGTCCGCAGTTTGGGGTGAGACAAGTCCCGGCGATCCTGATCGCCTTGAGCGCTTCCTTCACCTTGGGATCGACGCCATTGACGAATACCCACGAGATTTTGGGCGGAGCCCCGCCGATCCAGTATTCGGTGTTTTCATAGGAGATTTTTAGCTGTCGACGGGCTTGTTTAACCCACGCTGCCAATTGTCTTTCCTGGCCGGCGATTGGCACATTCTTGGCTTCCCGCCAGTACCTGCCTCCATTTGTTATAGCATCGATGTCTGCTTTCCATTGCGTACTTGTTTTCGGATCATAATATGATACGAGCTGATTGACTGAATCTACCTGTCCCAAGAATAGTTCGACCATTCTGATCTCGCCATACAACCCGCGTATCTTTCGATGGTGATCTAACTGGACGCTACGGTGGACCTCGTCGGGGTGTAGGCGCACATTCGGCAGGTTCTCGGCCTCCAGATGGCTGGACAGTGACGTTAGTTCTGTCGCGTGCTTGCGAAGCTTATCCATCCATTCGGAGCCTCCTTTCAAGAAGAGGTCCGGGCGTGCGGCATCCACGACGTCCGCTCGCTGCTCCACGGTACCTAGATAGTCGCGCACCATTGCTATGTGGTCTATCCGGCTGAGCCAGTGGGTGAAGTCTTCGCCCCACTCGGCTGCTCGTGCCTGTAGATTTCCAGCCCACTCCCTGGTTCGCATTTCAGCGTTCACTCGGACGGTTCGCTGCGCCGTGCTGGTCCGCAAGAACTCGTCGGTCTTCGTCAGGGCGAGCCGTTTCGCTCGATCGCCGGTTATTCCCACGTCAACGAACTGAGCGAGGTTCCGCCGGGTCTGCTTCTGTGCGAAGGTATTGCCTTCGGCCGTGAGATTGTGTTGGTGGCTTGCGACTATCAATCGTTCGGCCGCGGACTTCACGCGATCCGGATGGCCGGTGCTCGCGACCTCTTCGAGCATGCGTGCGATCACCGGCGGATGGGAAGTGCGTGCCGCAGGTGCCGCGCCGGCCGCGGATGCTGCATCGGGGTCTTGTAGCCAAGCGTCTTGGACGATCTGTTCCGGTCCGACGCGGTTCACCCAGCGCGTTGTGTAGTTCGTGGCTTCTGCCTCGACGACGGCACGCGCTTCTGGAGTCCTCACGACTGCCGCCGCGTGCTGTTGTGCGCGCTGTTCGGCGTCGGGGTCGTCGTTGCCTGTACGGATTTCGGTGGCGAGCGCATCCCGGAATTGGTTCCAATATTGCCGGTGGGCTTGGATTTCGACGTTTTCCCGATATCGCGCGACAACCAGTTCTTGTGCGTGGGCTATGGCAATGCGTTCACCGGGTAGCTCTCTCATACGGTTCAGGACTGTCTGTATCTCGTCTGGTAGCGCGGTTATCTCGGCGTACGGGGTACCGGCGGCATCGCTACGCCCGCCGTGTTGTTCAGGCGGTACGGGAGCAGCGTGGTCGGCTGGATCGGCCGGGTCTTTCGGTGGCTCCGGGGGAGACGAGTGGGCCGGATCGGCGTCGGTCGGTGGCGGCACAGGAGGCCCGCTGTCCGGGAGGTCGGATCGTCCGGGGTCCGTGTCCGTTGGTGTAGCTGGGGTCTGTGGTTCCGGACCGTCCGGCCCTTCGATCCCCGGCTGCGCACCGGAGTTTTCGGGGGATCCAGAGCCTTCGGGCGTGTCGGCGTCTCCACTAGCGGTCGGTGCCAGGTGCATGGGCTCTTCACCACCTGGCGCGGATATCAACTCAGGGGCAGGTTGTCCGAGGCCGAGCCACACCGCGCCGGTACGTGCTGTTACCGAGGCTGGAACTGGACGTGCTACATCGTGATGCGAAGGTTCCGGCTCTGTCGGCCGTGTGACGTGGTTGACCCGAACAGGGCTTTCCGGGAGGTGTGGCAGGTGTGCGACATGCTCCGGTGGATTCCACGGGTCGAAAGGCATCGTGACGATCCCGTGGGGAGCCAGCGGGTCGGAGTGGTCCAGCGGCGTGGCGCGCAGCGCGAAGTCGGGTCCGCCGTTCCCGATGGTCCCCTGCGAAGTGCCTGGGACGTGCACGGTCGCCATGGCGGATCTGGCGGCGCGGGCACCTGCACCGGCCGCGCCGATCAACCCGCCGGCCACGCCAGGGATCACGGCCTCGGTAAGACTGTCGGCGTCGAGCGTGCCGCCAGACAGCGGAACAGCCACGCCCGCACCGACGATCCCGCCGACCAGACCACCCGCCGAGCCGAGCAGAGCTGCGGATCCGAAAACACGGGCGAAACTTTCGGAACGCGTTGCCGCCGAGGTGCCGACGAGGCGGAGCACTGGTGGCGCAAGCACTCGTGCGGTGGCGATACCAGCCGCGCCGCCCGCCGCGCCCGCCGCCGTCGCGATCGCGGCGGAAGCGAAGTCGATCGACTTGCGGTGCCCGTCGTGCGATTGGATCGTCTGCGCGGCAAGGTTGACACCACCGCCTTGCGCCGCGCCGAACAACGTTGCCCGGCTCGTGAGGTGGAGAAGCGGATGCTCCGCGGCCGAACGAATGCTTACTGCGGCCAAACGTTGCAGGAGTACCTGCCACGCGGCGCGCATCGTCGCTTCGGCGACGGCGCGATCGGCGAGCGCTTTCAGAGCGCCACCCGCGCCGATCATCAGGGCGTCCACGACCAACTGCGCAGCAAGAATCACCGCGGTACCGATGATCACCAACTTTTCGAATTCGACGGCGTTGGCACCCTCGAACACCTGCGCGGCGATACCGTCTGCGGTATCGGCCCGGGCTCGCCAGGTGTCGGCCAATCCCTGGTGTTTCCGGGCTATCTCGGTGCCGGTCTCGCCTTCGACGGCTTTCGATATCGTTGCCGCTGCAGTCTCGTGCTGTTGGGCCAGCGCACGACACTCTTCGGCGGTGTCCGACCAACAGACCGCGACCCGGCGCATGCCGTCCTCGTCGCCATCGGGAAAATGCCCGACCGCCACCGTCATAACGGGGTCCGGTAGGGCTTCGGGCAGTCTAAGTGTCACGGTGACCGTAGCTGTCCTGGATGCCTGGGGCATCCGGGATGAGGCCCGGTATCTCGGCTGTCGCGCTACTGATCGGGCGTATCATCGCCGCGCTTTGTTTTTTCGCGCGCGCGGTCGCTGCCTGCGCCGCTTCGATGATCGAACGCTGCAGGACGTCTGGTGTCTTTCGTATTCCTGCGGCCGTAATGCGTAGGTCGACGAGCGCGCCGTCGGCGTCGACTGTTACTGCTACGAGTCGGTCTGTAGATTTCGCGGTTGTCCGTAGATCCGCCAGTTCTTTGCGAACCTCGGCTGCCTGCGCTCTCTGCTGTTCCAACGCGTCTAGCAGGCAGTCGACCTGATTTCGGAGGTTGGTGTTGACCGAGCACAAGTTCTCTCGTCGCCACGGATCCACTGCGCCTCCTATGAATGTGTATCGCCGACACGAGGACTCGCTGCCCATTCGGCGATCAGCAATCGGTGCAGCAGTCGCGCATGAGCACCCGCTTGGTCGCCGTGGGCTTCGAATTCGGCGAATCCTTCGGCCAGCGCCTCACCGGGATCGAGTGACCCGCCGACGAAGCATCGGTCGCTGAATCGGCTTCGCCACTGCCGATAGCCTGCGACCGCCTGGCCGAGCGACTCGTGTGCGCGGCCGGCGCCGTGCAGGTAGTCGGCGATCAATGCCCGCTCCACCCGTCGGTGGGCGCGGTATTCGCTCGCCATGTCCATCGCGTAGCCGAACCCGCGCGCCAGCGAGACCGAGAGCGGTACCGAGTCTTCTGAGCACCGTGGCGATCGCCCGCGACACGGTGCACCGTCCGCCAGTGTCAACCGGTCCACGATCAGCCACAAACCGGCCGCCGTGTCGGGCTGTCCGTCCCGGCGCAGCACGAGTGGGGATCGGCATCCGCCGCCTAGATCTGCGATCTCGATGCCCCGCAAGGGAATCGGATACCGCTCCATCAAGATCTCCACGGCTTCGACCATTTCGCCTGCCGTACCGTCGGGGTCGAAGCCGGTGAGGCTCAATCGTGGTCTTGCGTCCCGGGAGTCTGCGGCAGCCGCCGGGCGCTCTGGTGTGACGCTGTCCTTGGTCCGCGATGTCGTGAATCGCGGTGCGGAGCTCGTCGGCGATGTCTGCGGGTCGGAATGCGTCGGGTGCCATGGCGTATCGGCCGCCGGCGATCGGGCGGGGGCCACCGGCGGTGACCAAGGTGTGTTGGCTCGGCTCGCAGTGGCAAAGTTCCGGCCCGGTCGGTCGTTGCGCGCCGCGAGTGATGGACTCGGGCCGTGGTCGGCCGTTGCGGCAGGGGGCACTGACGTGACCGGCGAGGGAGCCTTGGCTGATGTAGGGAGGTGGTCGGGCGCGGGTCGGGTGATCGGTTGTCCTGGAACGGGTGCCGGTTGGTCGACCAGTCCGGGAGCAGACAGGGGAGTGCCGGGGGGTGTGCTGCTGGGCCGCACCGGGTCGGTGAGAACCCAGTCCGATCTAGGCGCGGACTCCTCACTGCTGGTCTCAGCGGTCTGTGACTGGGCGAAGCCGGGTTGAGCATCGGGGTCCGGTGGTATCGGGGGCGGAACATGCGCGGTGGAATCGTCACTCGACGCAACACTTCTGCGCATCTGTTCGGCAACCGTGATGTCGCGTTCATTGAACGCGTTCGCAGTGTCGGTGAGGGAATGGCCCATCTGATTGAGCACTCCGACCAGTTCGTTGAGCTCGCGCAACGCGTCCGCGCAGTTCGGTTCGTATCCTTGTGCGAACGTCCGTCCGGGTCGATCCGATCCCCAACAGGGACCAGCCTGCTCGAGACTTGACCTGAGGCGAGTGAGGAGATCGGCCGCGTCGGCGGCCATTCTGTCGAGTTCTTGTCTGGAGGCGCGCAGCGCGGCTAGATCGATGTGCAAGGTTCGATTCATGGCAACACTCCGGGTGTGCGGTGCCGGCTATTCGACTCCAAATGGCAAACCATTATCGTGAGGGGGACCGAGCGTTCGCTCGATTGTGCCCCCAACGGTGGGAACTGGCGGTCAGTGCTCGGTGCTTGCCGGAGCGCGCCATCCCGCGTAGTCCTGCCACGCCTGGATGTAGTCGGTGGCGAAGAGCGGGCCGGAGAGTCGGGGTATGTCGAATGCGGCAACCATCGTCGGCAGGTGCGCGGTGAGTACGGCGTGGTGGCGGTTGAGTTCGGTAGTCAGACTCGCGGCCTGTCCTGGCGACATCCGACTATGCGCGACGTACCAGGTGCCTCGCGCGTGGATGCGTTCGAGCGCATAGGCCGCCGCCGCGGCCGTCGTCAGCTCTTTCGCGGTCGGATCGTCGGTATTCAGCGCGGCCGTGCTCAACGCTGTCGCCGCGAGGCGTTCGGCGGTCGCGGTGGCCAACTCGATGGCGGCCGAGTCGGGACCCAGCACGCTACCGGCTGATCGGTAGTCGCCGTTGCGTACGTCGGCGGCGATCGTGTGCTCTCGTTCGGTGAGTGTCTCGATGTACCAAGGAGTTTCACGCGTATGGGGTAGTTCCAATGCGGTCAGTCGTTCGCCCTGTTTGCCTGCGGTGACCTGCATTATCTGGTTTTCCCCTTCTGCGGTGATAATGGCCTCGAGGTTGCCGATCCAGTCGACGATGTGGTTGATACGCAGCGCTCCCTGAGCTGCGGCGCGTTGCCTGCACATCATGAGCACCTGGTGGGCGGTGTTGGACAGCAACGGTTTTGCCAGCATCGACCACACCGCATGGTCCCGGTCGGTTCCAGTCGCGCGGAGCTCCCGCAGGCACAGCCCCAAGCTGCTGGTGGCGTAGACCGCAGCCAGCGCCGTCGCCAGGTCTCGTTGCACCGCATCGCGATCGGCCATCAGCACACCGGAGCCGGGTCGGCGTTGGCGGGTGTAGTTGACCAGACCGGCCAGTGCAGCGCGGGCGCTGGCGACGGCAGCGTTGGCCAGGTCCAGACGACCGTTGCCAAGCACATTGATCGCGCGGTGGAATCTCTTGCGGGGCGGGAGCACACAAGCGAAGCGGCCGTCCGGGGACAACCGAGCCCAGTCGCCGCCCAGCAGCGCCTCGCGGGGCAGTCGCACGTCGTTGAAGCGGACCATCGCGTGGTCCATCGGCGCGGAAACCTTGTCCGGTAGCCGCACCACCTCGATGCCGTCAGCCAGTCCGTCTCGCGTGCGCAGCCTGAGCAAGAACGGCAGCACGCCCTCGTCTTGTCCGTCGATAAGCAGCCGGGCGGTGACGATCGCGGTCTTCGGTTCGGTGGCGTCGGCGACATTGGGCATGATCTTGACCGCGGTAGCCGATGGTGTGTTGAGCAGGAAGGTCTCGGTGGTGGGATCCCAGCGAGTGGTGGTCTGCTGATCGGCGCCGTTGGTGCCGCCGAGTTCGGTCAGCATCAGCACCCCGATCGTGGCTCCGGTGTCCAGTTCGGCAAGGCATTCTTGTTGGTAAGGAGAGTCGTTGCCCAGCGCGAGAATGGCACCGACCGCCAGATCGAAATGCCCGGTGAGCACGAGCAACAGTCGAGGAGCCGCGATCTGAGCCCAGTCACAGAGCGCACCTCGCAGGTGTACATCCGCAGTGATATCACGCGCTGGGCGACCCAACTCAGCAATAACCGTGCGCAGGAGAACAGGTGCGGTCTGCGTCTCTTGCGTGAAAGTCAGCCCGGATCGTGGCAAATCGGACAGACTGACCACGATATCGCGTACCCGGGTATGCAATGCGGTATGTGAACCGAAGATCACTTCCCGTAACGCGGCCACGGTTGGTGTGCTTGCGCCGAATTCGGGGTATCGCGACGGTGGTATGGCGGTCAGCCGGTCAACGGCAGGATCTGTGGTTGTCATTGCACTCGCCCTGATGCTGGAGTCTGCCCGTGCGGAGGTCGCTCGAGGGAAGGAGCACGGGCTATTTCACCGGGCAGAAACCGGTCGGCTGCTGCCCGGCCTTTCATCGGATTGATCGTCGCGGCTAGGCCATAGGCGGTCCTTACCTGAGGTTGAGCGGTGGTGCCTTGGGAAACGTGACAGGCAACTGGGTGAGGGCGCGGTGGAACGGGCCCGGGCGCCAAACGAGTTCGCCGGCGGGGACGGCGAGCTCCAACTCCGGCAGGGCGTCGAGCAGTTGGTCGATGGCGTCGTGCGCAATTAGCTGCGCGACGGATCGAGCGAGCATAGGGCAGGCATGAGGTCCCGCGCCCCACGCCAGGTTCCATCCGTTGCCCGCGTAGTCGCCGGTGTTGAGTTCAGGACTGTTGTTGCACGCCGCCATACTGGTGATCACCGGCTGATTCGCAGGCAACCAGATGTTATCGATCAGAATGGGCTGCAACGGGTAAGTGATGCAGTAATTGGCCAGGGGTGGATCGATTGCCAATATCTCATCCAGCGCAGACCTGGTCGACGGGGGAAACCCGAGCTCGTTTCCCATGAACCGTCTCCGGTCGGTCAACATCAGCAGCAAGGTGTTCGCGACCAGGTTCTGCGGAATCTCGATACCTGCCGAGTAACAGGTGACGAGTTGGTGGATCATTTCCGTGTCGGTCAGGCCGGCCGGATGCTGCACCAGCCGTGTGGTGACGTCGTCGCCGGGTTGTGCACGCTTGAGCCGGGTAAGTTCGAGCAGCGCGGAGTCGAGCATCGCGTTCACCGTCACCGTATCAACTCCTTCGAACAAGGCTTTACTGGCTTCGGCGACCTGCTGACCAACGTGTGGCGGGCAGCCGAGCACCAGGTTGAGCACGGTGAACACCAGAGGAAGGCAATATTGGCTCAGCAGATCCGCGTATCCCGTCTCGCAGAAGGAATTGATAAGCGGGACCGCCGACCTTTCCACCGAGATTCGCAGGGCATGTTGATCGATCCCGGCCAGGGCGTCGTTGGTCGCCTTGCGGTATCGCGTGTGCTCGGCGGTGTTTCCGTTGCTGCGCAACGCGTTCGGTCGCCACTCGATCATCGGCATGATGGGTAGATTCGATGGAACCGATTTCTGCCATGGGCGCGGATCGGCGGACATATGTTCGGGGTCGTTCAGAATCCGGACCGCAGTGCGATAGCCGATCACCAAGGTGGCAGGCACGGCGGGCCAGATCTCCACCGGCACCATCGTCCCGTAGTGACTCCGCATTCTGCGGTACGCATCGTGCGGATCAGCGGCGAATTCCTCAGTATATATCGGAATTCGAGGTCCGACCGCCTCTATCGGCCTAGGCGGATTCTTCTGGTGAGCCGATCGGGCGTGCTGCTGCACAGTTCTCCTTAGCTGGAACGGAAGCCGAGGGATGGCGGGAATACCGCAGTGATCGCTGCTGGGCTCACGGTAGGAAGGACTCGAGTGGCGGCAACCCATTTCGTGCACGCGCGGACATCCGCCCCCGGGCGGCATCCAGAAGGCGGGCAGTTTGGAAAATGGCCGGCGCTACTGGGATAATCGGAACGCGAAGCGAAGGATTGTGGTCCGCGGCCGGGTCCGGCGATGCGACGTGAACATGTATGGACTCCTCTGCTCGCGCAGCCGTGAGTGCTCGGCCGTCTGACCCGATCAAACCCAGGCGGTACGCCAAAGACATTCGACCACACCAGGGTTCAGCAGAACTCACCTAAGTCTACGCACAGGCGAGTGCTCCGCTGTCACCAGCGGTGGGAATGACTGGCATCGGTTGACTCTTCCGTAGCGTCAATCCCTAGCCTGCGGTAATGGCGAACAACACGGCCGAACAGGTCAGAACCGTGACGATACACCTCGAAGCAGGCAATGCCTCGATAGCTGAACTCGGCAAGATGCTCGGCCCGACCGGTATCCCGCCGTTCGAGGTGAAAAAGGAGTACGACGCGTTGACCGCGGCGAGTCGCGGCCAGATCATTCCGGCGGTGATCGTCTTCACGCCGGACCGGAAGTGGTCGATTCGCTTGAAGACACCGCCCACGTCGGCATTGATTCGCGCGGCGCTCGCAATGACCCGCGGGTCGAGCCGACCGGGACACGAGTATGTCGCGGTGCTCACCGAGCAGCAACTGCGTGATATCGCCGAACGAAAGCTGCCCGACCTGAACACCGCTGACATCCACGCCGCGATGCGGATCGTGGCGGGTACGGCGCGGTCGATGGGCGTTGGTATCGAATGACGGACTGCGAGGACTCGGATGAGAAGATCGCGTGCGGCCGCGCCGGAGTTGTCGGCGTTGGAGCCTGGCCTGTCAGGCTTCGAACAGGTGACGTCCCGAGCACCTCATCTGCGAGCGATGGTGGCGTCGGCTGTTCGAGGCGATCACGGCGCGGCGGCCGACATACTGAATTCGCTGATGGAACAAGCCGGCATCACCGTGCGCGTACATAACACCGTCCAGGGTTGGACGCTCGAGGCGGATGCTCCGGTGTCGGCCGCGGAGTGCCTGCTGAGCATTGCCCAACTTGTCGCCGCTGATGGCTGGCGGCGCGTCAAGATCTGCGATGTACATTCATGTCCGGCAGTGTTCATTGACCGAACCAACGGCAACAACCGTCGATACTGCGACTCTCATCGTCGCAAGGCTGGGTATGGGGTCGTCTCACCCGTATCGCCGGATTGATTGCAGCCCGAAGTCGGCGGGCGGGTGAGGGGAGCCGGGCACGGTTCCCGGTGGTGGAGGCCAGGCTGCTGGACAACCTCGACAATGATGACCTCGACAATGGTGGCCAGGAGGAGATCATGAAGGTCTTCGTGACCGGGGCTACAGGGTTCCTGGGTCGCCGAATCGTAGCTAGGCTGGTCAATGCCGGGCATGAGGTGCTGGCGCTTGTTCGCGGGTCCGGCCGCACGGTTGAAGGTGCCACCGTGGTCATCGGTGACCTGACCGAAGTCGGGCGGTGGGCAGGATGTCTGGCGGGAGTCGAAGTAGTGATCCACGCCGGCGGGCTCGTCGCCGAGTGGGCGTCCTGGTCCGAGTACGACGCCAGTATCGTCACGCCGACACGGGATCTGCTTGCGGCGGCCGAGACGCATCAGGTCCGGCGTTTCGTTTTGATCAGCAGTGAGTCGGTCATGCAGGATGGCAAGCCACTCCTGGATGTCACGGAGGCGGATTCGGAACCGTCGCACCAGAGTTCGCGCTACGGTCGCGCGAAACTCCAGGCCGAACAGATCGTCAGGGCGCGCCAGAACTCCATCGAGTCAATCGTGCTACGGCCGACATTCATTTGGGGCCCGGGTTCGACGACGGTAGCCGATCTCGTCTGCCGAGCCATGGCAGGTAGGTTGCCGCTGATCGATCATGGCACTGCCGTTTTCGAGCACGTCCACGTCGACAATGTGGCGGCAGCCGTTGTCGCCGCACTTACTGAGGGCACTCCGGGTGCAACGTATTTCATCACCAACGGTGAACCGATGCCCCATCGCGAATTCTTGTCCGGTCTGCTGGAGGCGATGAACGCTCCTATGCCGCGGCGCTCGTTGCCTTCACGTATCCTGTTCCCGTTCGCGCGCATCTGTGAAGCGCTGTGGTCGGGGCCGCTGCTGCCGGGGCGACCGCCGATTACCGTCTTCGAGGTCGAATTCCTCGCGTTGTCAAGGCGATTCGACATTAGCAAGGCCCGCCACGAACTCGGCTACCGGCCGATCGTCACCTTCGCAGACGGCTTGACCGAGCTTCGCTGAACGTGCACTCCGCGGGCTGGCTCGGACTTGTCGGCGGTTCGCTATTCGGAGCCCATGTCCTGACGGTGCTTTTCGCTTCCCGGTTATGGGAAGTGAGTATGTCCTCCGTGTCGTACTGTCCTGACATGACATGGGCGGAGACAGGGCGCTGGCGAAAACACGCTCCACCTTTTCACCATCGTGTTGAAGATTATGCGCAATTCCGCCCGAACTACCCGATGGCAGCCACGGACTGGGCGCTGAAGCAGTGCCGACGCCGGAACCTGCACATCCTCGATCTCGGCTCTGGGACAGGCAAATTGACCGCCAATCTGGTGGCGATCGGAGCGAGGGTAACGGCCGTGGAACCTGACGAGTGGATGCGAGCGACTCTGGCCGATCAATATCCTCAGGTGGTTGTGAAGGCCGGTAGCGCCGAGGCGATCCCCCTGCCGGACAATTCGATGGATGCCGTGCTCATCGGGCAGGCGTTCCACCTGTTCGATCGAGATCGAGCTCTTTCCGAAGTTGCCCGAGTGCTGCGCCCCGGTGGCACCTGCGCCGCACTGTGGAATCAACATGACACGATCGTGCCCTGGGTGTCCGGTCTGCATCAGGTCGTCCCGTTTTTGGCGGAGGATTCCGAAGAACAACGCCTGCCCGCGCACGAGTCGTTCACGAGTGTGGAACATGCCGGATTCGCTCAGGCATGCCCGTGTACCGTGACGTCGCTAACCGGGATGATCGGTACCCACGCGGTCGTACGGGCGGTTTCCCAGCGAGAGCGAGAGGCGTTGCTGAACAGTGTTTCGGAGTACCTTCGAGAAGCTCCCGCGCTCCGCGGAGAGACTTTCGACTTCCCGTTGGTAACCGAAGTCTTTCGCTGCACCCTGCGCGTATGAGCCTGGAAAGCACAGGATTCGTGACTACCGTCAACTTGTCGATTCTCCATGGAGCGATTCGCTGCGAATCGCGCCGGAATAGCTTGTGCAGCAATGCTATTCACGCGTCATACTTGGAATCATGATCATCACGCGCCGCTCGGTGACGCCGGAGTTGTGAGAAATGATCACGATCGCCGCGGAGGGCTCGCTGCGGTCCGGCTTGTGGCAGCTCGAGCCGTCACATGGCACCCTCTCGAGCCGTATACCGTTGAGCAGGCCCATCAGACGTTGCAGCAGCGCCGTGGGCGCGGTGCTGCCCTTGCCCTCGCCAAGAGCGCCGCGATGTACGCCCTCGACTACATCCAGAACGTATCGCCGAGCTGCGGAGGCTCACCGCTCGTCGCACCGATCCGGTCGCCGACCGCACCCACACGATCAACCGGCTGCACCAGCAGTTGATCGCGGCTGGGTGATCCGGTTGAGCCGCTACCGGCGCCACAAGGCGATCCGCCGCGCCGGAGTTGACCGCCTGATCCAGGTCCTGACCACAGCGGCTCGGCTACGTTGTGAACGCCGCCGAGAGCGCGGTCACCGCTGCCAGAGCCCAGACCGTCTGCTTGCCCGGCATGGGATTTCGGCTCGATGCCGACTTCCTCACCGACATCGGCGATCCCGGTTTGATCGCCTCTGTCGACCATTCGGCCGTGCCGGCACCGGTGCTCCGGAACTTGAGAACACACCGGACGATTGCACGTTCCCAGCCGCTACGACAGATTCCGCGGCGGGTGTTCTACATGTCCGCTTGACCGGCCTTCGCAGCCGCCCTGAATCGGATCTTCCCCAGCCATGGGTACTGAACGATGTCGGTTGCGGTGACCTTGCCTACCGTGGAGCTATGGCAGATACAAAGCTTTTGAGCGAATTGCTCGACATCGAGGGCCGGGGCTGGGACTCGCTGTGTGACGGCACCGGCGCTGAATTCTATGGCTCCCTGATGACTGGCGACGCGATCATGGTGCTGGCCAACGGCATGATCCTGGACCGCGACGGAGTCATCGCCGCACTGCAAGAATCGCCACCTTGGCGAACCTACGAGATCCGCGAGCCACGAGTCATCGACGTCGGAGTGCACAGCAAGATCCTGGTCTATACCGGCGTCGCCTACCGCGACGGGGCCGAACCCGCCTTCACCGGCCTCATGTCCAGCGTCTACCTCCGCGTCGGCGGCGAATGGAAACTGGCTCTCTACCAGCAAACCGAGGTCACCGGCTGAATTCGTCTTCGGATGGACGATGCTGCTGAAGTTGCGCCGTTGTGACGCTATATACCGGTTAGCGGCTGGGCTGTGGCTGGCGATGACCGCCGCGCCGGCGACACCGAGGTGCCGTCCAGTCGTTCGCTCGATGGTCGGCGCGGCCGCCACGGCTGGCGCTCGCGGTTCTATGCTTGTCCGCGGTCTGAGCGCATCCGGCTCGGAAGCTCTGGCGGGTCCGCGAGTCCTGTGCGGAGTGCATCGGTCGCGAGTCCGGCATGCCGCTGAAAAGCTCGGTGCCGCTCGGGTCGATGTCGTCGTCCGTACTCCCAAGCGTGGGAAAGCAGCCTGTGTTCAAGGTGGTCTCATCGCTACAGTCGGCGAACATCCGCCTGACTTAACGTCTATTACGAGACTCGGTTATGAGAAGCCATGCAACATATCGAACTGGTGAGCCATATGGGATCTCTCGAACCGCACCTGTGGTTCGAAAGTGTGTTCTGGGCAACGGCTTCGGGTTTTGATGCTGCTCAGGGCGGTCGTGGTATCCGGACGCGTGATGACGGCAACGACATCGTCGGGTGGGCTATCGGCTTGGTTGTCGTTGTCGTGCTTTTGATCGCATTCGTTTTTGCGATCCCCGCCTCGGATTCCTCTCGCATCGAGCGGAAAAAGCGGCGGCAGTTGCGGAGAATGGAAGGGGCCGGTCGGCAAGGTGGGCGGCGGTACCTGCGTCGCCGGTGATCAGCCCGGTATAAATATTTTGTCGAAATTTAGGAGTAAAATGTCGAAGATCAGTTTCGGGCGATCTGGTCTGCCCGTTTCGGCAATGGTTGTGCTTGTTGTCTCGGGCTTCGTATCCAGTATCGGCGCCGCTGCCGGCCCGGCGTATTCGCGGGACGCGCCTCCGGACTCGCACTGCTGGGTGAACCGTATGGAACCGCCTCGGGCCATGGGTGAGACGATCGTATTCGATGCGAGCATCAAGTGCGATCCCAAGCCCGTACACTCGAACTTCATCATGAAACTGATGAAAGTAGATCATGGGCTTCAAGGCGCGCCAGAACATCAGGTGGCACGCCATGAATACAGCGATCCGCGATACAGCCTCGAGGACGGGTTTTTCTTTACCGAATATCACGACTGCAGCCGCAACCCCGCTGCGCGGGTAGATGGATACTATACCCTGCTGCATATAACTCAATGGAACGACGGTTTTCCCACGATTCTCGATGTCAAGACGGAATCCAGAAACCTGCTGTGTTGACCGAGCTCGCTGGATGAGGATGCCCCGTGTCTGCTGATGAACTCGTGCATTATGCCGCTTTCATGACACCGCCTCGATCGATCTTCGGCACGGGCATACTGTTCGAAGCCGCCGTTATGTGCACACCCCATGAACCTAGACACCCGTATTTCGAGCTCGCCCTGATGAAGATCGACTACCGCTCGCCGGAACGAATGGAGTTCGAGGTAGGCCGAGTCGAGTTCGATGACCCGCAGTATTCATCCGGTGGGGGCTATTATCTGTCCGGGTGCTACGTTCGTCGCGCGGGCCGTGAAACTGGGAGCGACCGCTATTATGTGGTACTTCGGATGTATCAGATCTACGACGAAGGTGTGGCCAGCGCGATTGCAGACACGAAACCGCCGGTCCTGATTTCCTGGTGATCCACGCGCCGCCGCTCTGGGTCAATGATCGCGATTGACGGCGAGAGAATTGAGTGCGATCAAGGCTGCGCTATTCGCGGGATCGGGGAGCAGTCTTATCGCTATGGCCGCACGATCAATCGCCGCCCGTGCGGTGTAGGACCGGCCTCCTGCGCCGGCGATCAACGTGATGGCCTTTGTGATCTGGGCTGCGGTCAGCGGGATGTCGGAGCGATAGATCTGCTCCAGCTCGACGGCTTCCGGCGTGCCGGATCGTAACGCGGCCACCACCGGCAGTGATCTCTTCCGTCGTGCGATATCAGCGCCTGCGGGCTTTCCGGTTATCTCCGGATCCCCCCAGATCCCCATCAAGTCATCGGTGAACTGAAAGGCCATCCCCAGTTCTCGACCGTAGCGATCGAGTGCATCGACCACGGCCGGGTCCGCACCCGCGGACAATGCACCCAAGGCGCACGAACATCCCACCAGCGCACCGGTTTTCCCCATCGCCATCCGTAGATAGGACTCGGTGTCGATGTCGCCGGCTGCCTCGAAGGCGCAGTCCTCGAACTGTCCCCCACATGCCTCGGTCGCTGCCGCTTCGAGTCTGCGGACGGCGGCAAGAATCGCACTGTCTTGCCACGGCGCCTCGGCCAGTAACTTGACTGCCGCCGCGTGCAACGCGTCGCCGAGCAGTATGGCGTTGGTCTTACCCCAGACGGACCATACGGTGGGGCGTCCGCGCCGCAGTGTGTCCTCGTCGATGAGATCGTCGTGAACGAGGGTGAAATTGTGTAGCAATTGCACCGCTGCGGCGGCGGATACCGCAGTGGCAGCGTCACCGCCACAGGCTTGCGCCGCGGCGAACACGAGAGCGGCACGAATCGACTTGCCCTGCCGAAAATTGCCGCGCGTCGCTTTGCTATCCCACCAGCCGAGTTGGTAGCCCGCCATAAGCGGCATCGGACCCGGCAGTTCTTGCAGTGCGGCCTCGAGCGCCGGCGCGCACCGGCGGCGTGCGGCCAGCAGCAACTCTTCGGCATTGTGCTCGTCGAAACCCTGAGAAGATTCTGTAACCATGCGGTTTACCTCGCTACCGAGTGATCGCCCACATAAAGTGGGTGTCCGGAAGTCAGGAGTCAAAAAATTTGCGGGCAAGATGTCGCGTCGATGCGGAAGGTCTTGCGTCAGGGTCGATTATCTTCATGTCTAGATATCGACGTGGAGCGTGCGCTGACCAGTGGTGGGAACAGTACAGCCGCAGCTGCACACACAAGTTCCCGTCGCTGGGAATGCGCTAGCCTTCGACCTCGGCGGCGCGTCAAACCGTGTATTGACCTTCGGTAAAGCGCATTCATGATCCTAAATCCGAAGCGGAAGGCGGGGGAGATGCTGCTGCGCGCCGCCTCCGCTTTTCCGGGTGGCATTCCCTGGGGTGGTAAGGATCTATTCTCGCAGGGTGGATAAGACTCTCGACAGCATCGGACATGCGGCTATGGAGCCGACTGATTGCATCACTGATGCAGCGACTGAAATTGCGGCGAGCACGAAGCTTTCAGCCTTTATCGATCGTCACTTCCATGGTTCGGACTATTATGAGGTGGGACGAGAGAAGATCCGTGAGTATGCGGCCCTGGCACGGTGCGGCCACCCTGCGTATCGCAGCGACGACGCGGCGCGAGAGCTCGGATATCCTGGGTTGCTCGCTCCCGCGGCCTTCTTCTCGATGGTGGCTACGATGGTCCAAGGGGCACTGCTCGGCGCTTACGTCGATGGTCCCGGGTTCCGGTCCATCATCCAGACGGACCAGCAGGTCGAGTTGCACCGGCCGATCGTGGTCGGTGACCGACTCGACTGTGAGGTGTGGATCGACACGTATCGCCAAACGTTCGGTGGTGACCTGATCGGCTTGACGAGTGTGCTCACGGATCCGACTGGTGCACCGGTCGTCACCGCGCGCACCCGACTGGCAAGCCGGGCCGACCTGGATGAGCATGTGGCTGCAGCGATCCGAAACGTGCTCATGCGCAGTGCCGCGCCGGCGCCGACTTTGCAGGCTGAGCGCAGGTGGGGACATGATGAACGTTTCGTCGCGGCCGAGACGATGGTTGGGCCCCGCCGCGCGCATTTCACCGTCGCGCACCTGAGTTCGTTTACGGATATCCATGTCGGTGCGGAATTGCCTTCCCGCACAGTGTTTCTCAACTCCAGTGACCTCGTTCGATATGCGGGGGTGAGTGGCGATCCGAATCCCATTCACTGGAGCCCAGGCATCGCCGAGCTGTTCCGGCTCGATTCCGTGGTAGCGCACGGAATGCTGACAACCGGTATCGGTGCCGGATTCGTAGCCGCGTATCTCGACGACCCCGGTGCGATCAGCGCATACCGCATCCGGTTGATCAGCCCGGTCTTCGTGGGCTCGGAAGGTGCCACCATCGAGTTCGGTGGCCGGGTGAAGTCGATCGATGCCGAGGAACATACGGTGACGGTCGGGCTGACGGCGAAGCAGGAGGGACGTGAGATCTTCGGCCGCGCTAACGTGACCGTACGCCTGCGTGCCGACGACACTGGCGCGGTCACACCGGAACCTCCGCTGTGAGCAGCCAATACGGAACAGGGCCGTCATAGAAGTACTGATGACCCACGAGGCAGCCCTCGTTTTCGAGGGCGAGGCAGATGACCGAGATCGGCCGGAGGACGAACCGCTGCGCCGTGTGCGGCAGGTCAGCCATCGCGCAGGGATCGCCGACGCAGACGATCAACCGTCCGCCCGGCCGGATGATCCGCACGAGTTCGGCGCAGGCGGCAGTCAGGTCCGGCACAAAATAGAGCGTGTGGACACTGATCGCGGCGTCTACGCAATGGTCGTACAGCGGCAGGCTAGTGAGCTGCCCGCACGCCAGCGTGAGCCTGCCGTCGGCTGCTGCGGAGCGGAAAAGAGACCGTGCGCGCGTGACCATATCTCTGGATATGTCGATGCCGTAGACGAATCCGTAGGGGCCGACGCGGTCGAGCAGCAATGAAATTCCCAAGCCGCCACCGAATCCGATATCGGCGACGACATCCCCCGGCTCGGCGTATGTCGCGTGCACCGCGGCCTGAATGGCGGTCCGGTTCAGCCTGTTCATACGTGCCGCCACCGATGCGCTCCAGATGCCGTGTGGATTGGCGAGTTGGTTGGCTAGAGCGATTTCGAACGACCGCCGAATTCTGATCACTAATTCACGGTACGCGGCGATCTGGAAGCGGTCTGTTCCCAGAGCTGGATATCCTGGACGCGCAGTCGGCGAGTAATTGGTATGTTTCTGCCGTCGTACGTAAGGCAATGTGGATGGTGTAGCGTGGAGAAAACCGGCGTATTCGGAGCAGAAAGCGATTTCGCGGAGCAGCTCAACGCTTTGTTCGAACAATGGCAGATCGATCACGGGCGCCTTCTCACGAATCGTGAGGTGGCTGAGATGGCGACCGCCGCAGGCTATCCCATGTCGGCCTCGTACCTGTCTCAATTGCGTTCGGGCGCGCGTGACAATCCATCGTCGACCGTGCTGTCCGGACTTGCGCGAATATTTCATGCGTGCCCGGACCCCGCGCCGACCCTGGTCGGTGCGGCGGCTGCGGCCCGGGACGTGCAGGTGATTGCTGCCGTGATGGATACGCGGCTGCGCCGGTTGCTCAGCCTGACCAACGGGCTGTCGGAGCCGGCATGCGACATCTTGATCACGTTCAGCGACAAGCTGCGTCGGGTGGAAGGTTTGCTCGTGGACACCACGGAATCCCTGGCTGCTTTGCTGCGGACGCTGGCAAAGGGTGCAACCGCGACGAATGGCACCAAGATCCGCTGAGGTCTGAACTGCGGTGGGTGAGGATGGATCTCCTCACCCACCGCAGTTCGTTGTAGTCCTTAGGATCAGGCGATCAGGCACCCGAGCGTCGCGCCGAGCAGGACGGCCAAGGGCACCGTCACGATCGCGCCGACGATCAAGAGCAGCGCGCCGACGACCGCGCCGATGATCCCCCCGATGAGGCCACCGATCACGAGGCCCGGCGCGCAGCCCAGCAACACGACATCCTTGACGACGCCCTCGGATGAACGACTGACCTCCTGGATCTTGTTGACGTTCTCCCGGAAAGCGGCGGGATCGCCGACACCGGCGGCTGGCTGGCTCGCCGGGTGGAGCGTGAGTGTGGTTCCGTTGGAATCGATCCGCGGACTGAGTTGGACTTCGTGTCCTTGTGCCTGCATGGTCATCGGCATCCGGGCGAGGACCGTGCCGTCCTGGCTGGTCACGGAGACTGTCGACTGATCTTCGGACAGATGGAATGCACCGTCGTGGAGGGTGGTGCTTACCCCTGCGCCGTCAGCGCTCAATCCTGAGGAATAGCTGACGCCGCGGTCGAACCCGCTCAGCACAGGATCGGAGGTGGGCTGCCCGTAAGCAGTGGCCGCTGTGACGGCTGTTGCCGCGATTGTCAAAAACGTTGTAGCGGCGATTTTTTGAGCTCTCATGATTTCCCTAATGTCGCTCTGGCCAGGGGGCCGAGTTCGGCTTGGACATGCCTGGACAACGTCGGCAACCGCCGACGGCGGGAAGGCGATAGTAGTTTGTGTCGATGTCCGGACGTGATCGACCTGTACAGGCTACCGACGCCGAAATCTCAAGTGCCCCGGCTGTTCCCATGGCTGGCGGCGTCAGCTGGGTCCTTGTTTCGGACGGCGGTATCGTTGCGCGGCAACGGCTTCCTTGTGTCCGCTGTCACCGATATGAGGGTGTTTCGCCGGGTCCGTGCGTGCAGTGGAAGTGTTCATGGAAAATGAGTGAGGGTTCCATCAACCGAATTCGATCCCGGAACCACGGGGGTGGACGTCGTAGCGTTACCGTGCTGGAGGCGATCCAGGAGACCTTGAGCCGGGTCCATCGGAGTAATCGCGTCCTGAACGCGTTTTCTCACGTCGCCGATGTCAGTGCGCTGAGCGCGGCGGACAAGATGGATCGGCAGGTGCCGGCGCATGATGCGAAATCGGCTCCGCTGGCTGGGGTTCCGTTCGCGGTCGGCGATCTCGACGAGTGCCGTGGTATGCCGACCCGGTACGGCTCGAATCTGCACCAGCATGCACGTCCGTCCGCGTTGGAGGGGCCGATGGTGCACAGGCTACGAGCGGCCGGGGCGATACCGATCGGCAAGACAGCGGTGTCGGAGTTCGGTTGGGGGCCGGTGGCGCGCACCGCGACAGGGGCGGTTGCACGGAACCCGTGGCGTTGGACGAGGTCGCCCGGTGGTGGTGGCGGCGGGGCGGCAGCAGCGGTCGCTGCGGGGCTGGTGCCGTTCGCAATCGGATCGCATTGGTGTGGCGGCATCCGAATTTCGGCAGCGCACTGCGGAGTCGTCGGATTCAAACCGAGCCAAGGATTGATCCCGTTGAGTGGACTGTGCACGCCGGGCAGCTACGGGGGCGATCTGCACTGCGCGGGTCTGCTGACCACTTCGGTGGCGGATGCCGCGCTGTTGCTGGAGCTCGTCGCCGGACCGTATCCGTACGACCGAGCGTCCTCGGTACACCATCCACAACCCTATGTCGACCAGGTATCGCAGCCCACGCCGCCACGTGTCCGCCTGGGCTGGCTGTCCGATCCGATTCGGTCGCAAGGGGATTCGGAAACAAGCACACTCGCCCGCGCGGCGGCCACACAGGTCGCCGCAGTGTTCGGTGCCCGAATGATGATGGTAGAGCTGGCACTCGGCGACACGGACGCCCTGATGACGCCGGCGACGGTCGGACTGGCCACCATGCTGGAAGCGGCCGGGTCGGTATACCACAGCCTCGAAGAGTGCGGACCGGACGTGCGAGCCGTGGTAGCCACGGTGATCGATGCTAAAGCTGGGGTCAGCGGATTGCTCGCTCGGCTGGCGCACGCCGAGCAGTGCCGGATGCGATTGCAGATCCGCACCACGGAGGTGTTCGAGCGAGTGGATGTGTTGCTCACCGTGGCCGCACCCGACGCGGCGCCCGCGGTGGTCGACGACGGAGCCGATGGCCTGGGCCAAGGACTGGGTGTCGAATCACGCGACGTACTGGCCAACGCGTGCTGGCTGCCGGCGGTCTCGGTCCCAGTCGGCTTCTCTTCGGCGGGGTTACCCGTCGGATTACAGGTCATCGGACGGTATGGCCAGGACAGTATGGTGCTGGCGGTCGCGCGGGTGGTCGAGCAAGTGTGCGCGCATCGGCCGATGCGGCACGAGATGACGATCGAGCAGGGGATCCGATGACCGAAATCGTGCTGCGCTACGCGGCCGAGGAGGATCTGCCGGAGTTGTGGGCGATGCTGCGGCAGTCTGCCAGCTCGCTGGGAGCCGAGTCGGAGTTCACGGTGTCGATGCGTGGCCTGCGGGAGGGGTTGTTCGGGCAGACCCCGGAGCTCAGCGTTTTGGTCGCCGCGCGCGTCTACGAGGTTTGCGGGATGGCGACCTTCTATCCGGTCTACTCGACATGGCATGGGCGCCGGGGGATTCACCTCGAGGACCTATATGTGCTGCCTGCCTATCGGCGTATCGGAGTAGGGTCGATGCTGGTCGGCGGGCTGGCTCAGGTGGCGCTCGACCGTGCGTACACCCATGTCAGGTGGACGGTGCGTGGTCGGAGCACGGGGGCGATCGATTTCTCCGGCAGCTTGGGCGCACGCTATGTCGGCAACACCGACCACTACGATCTGTCAGGTGCCGAGCTGCTGGACGCGGCTGCCGAGACGAGGCCGCCCGAAGAATCGCGATGAAACTCCGATACTGATGAGGTCAGGCGATGGGCGGCTCGCGGCGGCGGGTTGCGTGCGCTCGGTCGCTCTCTGACATGCCGCCCCAAATTCCGAAGGGCTCGCATGCATCCAGCGCGTGGGTTCGACAGGCGACGAGGACGGGACAGTCGCGGCAGATCTCTTTCGCGCGGGAGGCCCGTGCTTCCCGCGCTTTTCCGCGTTCGCCTTCCGGATGGAAGAACACCGAACTGCTCACACCCCGGCAGGCTGCGTGCATCTGCCATTGCCAGACGTCCGCGCGTGGGGCTGGGAGATTCAGGGGTTGGCTTATGAACATGAAAACACCACCAGTCTGCGAGGGGTACGTACCGCCGGAGGAATAGCAGCGCTATTGCGTAGTGTCCGCGCGATATAGCATAGAGGCGTCCCCAACCACGGGAAACCTCAACCGCTGCGGCTGCTAAGACGCGACGAGCAGTGACGTGATCGCACTCGGTGAAACTGGCCGATGGAAGTACCAGCCCTGTGCGGAATCGCAACCCATGGCGCGCAATTGCTCGGCCTGGTGACGGGTTTCGACGCATTCCGCGGTGGCGGTCGAATCCAACGCGTGAGTGAGGTCGATTATCGCCTGGAGTACCAGGAGATCGCTGCGCGAGGTTGTGTCCGGGGTCCGAATGCGACGTACGAACTGGCCAGCCAGTTTCACCGCGTGCAGCGGGAGCTTCCCGAGCAGGGCGAGGCTGGAGTATCCGGTACCGAAATCATCGATTGCGATGCGGACGCCGCGTGCGGCGAGGTTCTGCAGTGTTTTCGTCGGTCGGCCGGTCGCATCGATCGCAGTGCGCTCGGTCAGCTCCAATTGCAGTAGGCTCGGCTCGATCCGGGCCTCGGCGATAGTGTTGCAGACGCGTTCGAGCCAATTCGGATCCGCGACCTCGGCTGCGGATATATTCACGTTGACGGTTGGAGTGTTGCCCAGCCGGTGCCAGTTCTGGATATCCTGGCACACCCTCGTGAGCACGGTCGTGCCGAGCTCGGTGATATGCCCATTGTCTTCGGCGAGATCGATGAATCGCGCCGGTGCGAGTGTTCCGTATGCGGGGTGGCGCCAGCGCACCAAAGCCTCGATGGCAACGATCGACTTGTCAGCCAATCCGATGATGGGTTGATAGTCGAGGAAGAACTGGTTTTCCGCCAATGCCTGCGGTAGGTCGGCCAGCAATTCGGCGCGGGCACGCTCATTCCGCTCCCGGCCCGTATCGAACACCCTAAAGGTATTGGGCCCTACGGCTTTTGCCCAGCGGGCCGCGAGTTCGGCAGCGCGTACCAGGTCGCTACCCGAACGCTGTGTTCCGGTGACTGTTACGCCTGCGCTGGCGGTGATCCGCAGGCAGCGACCGCCGATCTCGAAAGTGCGAGCCACAGTATCGAGGACTGTGCGTGCGAGGGCCACCATTTCGGCGGCGTCGCCGCACCGGGGTACCAGGACCGCGAATTCGTCGCTGCCCATCCGGGCCACTACGCGATCCGGTTCCGGCACGCAGTCCCGGATTCGCGCCGCAGTCTGCGCGAGAATCTCGTCGCCGGCTCTGAATCCCCATGTGGCATTGACGGTTCCGAACAGATCGAGGTCGACGTAGCACACGCCGATCTGTGCGTCGTTCGCACTGAGGACGACCGCCACGTCTTCGAAGAATCGCGATCTGTTCGGCAGTCCGGTAAGTGCGTCGCTGTCGGGATCGTAGCCCCGCGCCCGGTCGGCGCAGTCGCCGTGTGATCGCTGTTCGGCGACAATGCGTGCTGCTGTCTTGGCGGATCGCGCGAGATTCTGTGCGGATCGCAGCTGTGTGCGTAGGGCGTGCTCATAGCCGTAGGTGAAGGCAGTAAGTATCTGTGTCGCTGAAGGTTTCGTGCGTGCGAGATCGGCGCAGGTGAAGTGCGCGTGTAAGACCGCGAGGCTGCGGCCCAGCGTTTCGCCGTCGCTGTCGTCGGCTTCCGCGAGTCTAGCGCCGGCCGCGACGATGCACTCGGTCGTGGATGCGTGGTGGACTTCGTGTGCCAATGCACGAATCAGTGCGGTAGTCCGCGGCCGGTCCATCGTATCGAGTGCGGCCGACCATCGGATGGCGAGTTGTACGTGCGTACTCGATTTCGGTGCTGCGTCGTGGGAGTCTCCGGCCATGAACTCGGATGTTAACGGGCTGCTGGTCACATCATGGTGGGGTCGATTCACCTGTGGGAAGCCCAATTGTTCGGCACAGCTGGCTCAGCTGCCGCAGGAATCGTGCTGAACATCGCGCAGTACCCAGCAGTTGGCACCGTTCGCTTTGGCACGGAGCAGTCGTTCGTCGGCGGCGTCGAGCAGCGTGGACGCGGCCATGGTCGACGCATCCGTCAGCACCGCGCCGATGCTCGCAGTCACGCGCACCCGGCGATCGTGCAGGGCGATGGGCGCAGTGAGCGCATCGAGCATGTCGCGCGCGACCGCGCCCACCAGTCGATCGTCTGCGGGTGGCGGGATCAAGGCGACGAACTCGTCGCCACCCAAGCGTGCGATCGTGCAGTCATGCTGTTGTACACCCCGCCGGAATCGGTCCCCGATCGCGCTGAGGACCTGGTCGCCGACGCCGTGGCCGTATCGGTCGTTGATTTGCTTGAAACGATCGAGGTCGGCATAGCAGAGTCCCGCCCGATCTCGCGGTCCGGAGGTGGCGACGATCCTGTCGATCTGTTCGAGCAGGTGCCGGCGGTTGGGTAGCCCGGTGAGTGGGTCATGTCTGGCCTGGCGGTGCAGTTCGTCACGCAGCTGGTGCTGCTCGGTGACATCCGCACCGACTGCAAGTAAGTAATCCGACTGTCCCGCAGTTCCTTTGACGAAAGTGATCGCGAACGACGCCCACCCGTAGCTGCCGTCGGCACGCAGCAACCTGCGTTCGATCCTCGAGGTGCCTCGACCGGCGGGCACAAGCTGTTGGTAGACCAGGGCGCGAATCTCGTCGCGATCCTCGGGGTGCGCGAAGTCGTACACCGAGATGCCGCGCAGGGCCTCGATCGGTACTCCGATCATGTCGGCCAGCCCCTGATTCGCTTCGAGTAGCGTGCCTTCGGTATCGCCGACCGCGATCGCGATGGCAGCGTTGTCGAACACTACCCGGAAGCGGTCGTCGGTCGATTGATGCATCGGCTGCTCGGCGCCCGCCGTGCGTGGCAGCCATGCCTGGCTGTGCCCGTGACCGAGCGCGACGAGCAGAGCTGCGAGTCGTCCAGGAGCATCGGGATGCGGGCACCTCGTGGCGAGCTCGGACAGCACCCGCGCCGAGTCGCTCAGCGCCGGGCCGGGAGCGATCCGGGCGTGGGCCAGTCGTGCACCCACGCGAGTGCCCACGTCGACATCGAAGGCTTCGGTCGACAGGGCCGCGGCGAGTTGCTCGACGGCGTCGGTGAGGAGCGGCAATATCTGAATTCGGTCCTCCGGCGTCGGCACCGCACTGGTCAGCGCCCGCCACCAGGTTCTGGCCAGCACCACCCATTCGGTTTCGCGCACTGTGGGTCCCTTCGCTGTTGCCGACTGGAAACCGACCGCTCCGCAGCATCGTGAGCAGACACGGTACGCAGACCCTGCGCCGCGTGGCGGTGCGCCTTCCCCGCCCTGGCGATAGCTCAGTGTCGGGTGTTCTCGAGAAAGATCGAAATGCCTTGGTATCGGGAGGTTGTCGTCTGCCATACCCAGGTGGCCTTGGCACCGTCGACGAGGTCGTCGGCGTGCGTGCGCACTGCTTCGGCCACCGTGCCCGGGCGGTCGTCGCACTTCTCGAGCAGCAGCGCATGGGTTCGGCGCAGGTCGTTGAACCGGTCGCGGACCAGTTCTGCGGCATTGAAAATGGCCTCGGCGAGCGTCGAGCGCGGCTGGTTCAAAAGACACACCGGGATGAGGTTGAAATCGGACCGGTCGACAATGCATTCCTTCTCGAAGGAGAAGATGTCGTTCATCAGCGCGGCGAACTGCACAGTCAGCTCCCGGAGTTGCGTGAGAGGCGCGTCTAGTTCGGCCTCGCGTATCCGATCCCAGCTCAGGTATTCGTTGCGGGCGAACTCGTACAGGGCGACGGCCGGACGCATGCCGGAGACGTGCCCACGGATGTCGATATATTCCGCGACGGTGGGTACGGTGCCGCGGGCGCGGGCGTTGTGGTCGCGAATCGCGAGGGTCAAATGTTCGATGGTGGAACCGATGAAGTAGTCGAGCCAGTCGTCGGCGGCTTCCCGGACGAGCATGCTACGGAATTCGGCCATTGCCTCGGTGATCGGCGTGGGGTCAGCCGTGGTGGAACCGGTATCGAGGGTCTCGCAGAGTCGCAGAACGCCCTCGCGTGCCGCGAATCGAGCGGCGTGAGTGAGGTGGGGAAACTTCTCGCGGCCGACGGTGTCGTTGAGCCAGAACAGGATCGCGTTGAAGATGCCGATCGTCGTCATGCGTTCCGCGGTGACGGCCGACCGGTGCAGATAAGGGGTCATGCTGTTGTAGTGCGGGCCGTCGGCGGATAGCCAGATGCTGTGCCGCCGGCAGAAGCGCTCCACCTCGGCGCATGCCAGCGCCCCATACCTGTTCGGTGTGAAGTCTCCGCAATAGTCGGCGATGTCGCAGTCGGCCATGCTGAACAGGCCGCGCAGCGACCAGCGGCGGCCTTGCTGGCGCATGGCGAGATACTGCGCGCGCATAGTAGATATCCGCCATTCGACCGCCGGTCGGTAAGGCTCGCCCATCGTCTCATCTCCTCCGATTGGATCGTTAGAACGGTGACATCCGCTGCCGGACAACGCGAATAGCGCTCATGCCAGGGTTGGGACGTCGGGGCGACCGATGGACACCTTTCAGCCTCGAGAACAGTGCGGCGGCCGCGCTCCGGCTTCGCTTTAGGGTCGACACGGCTTCGCTGGTGCCATGTCCGCCACACATTCGCAGGAGACGATTCCATGACTATTTCGCGCCGTGCGCTGCTGGCCGGAGCGGCTGTCGCGACCGCCCACCTCGCAGGGCCGCGTCCGACGGCGAGTGCCGAACCAGCACTAGCGGATTCGGCGTTCGCGGCGGTCTATCGCGCGGTCGCCGCCCAGGCAGGCGGGCGATGGCACAGTCTGGTTACCAACGTGACTGCAGGGAACGCGGAAACTGTTGTGGCGCAAGACGAGAACTTCGTGATCGAAGGTGCCAGCGTGCAGAAGCTGGCTGTCGCGACCGCATTGCTGGACGCGGTCGACCGTGGCGACCTCGCACTCAGCGACACGGTCGAGTTGACCGACGATGTCATCGCGGGGGGCGCCGGCATATACCACCGCCAGGTGGTGTACGGGGATCGTCTAACGCTGTCGAATGCGCTCACCGCGATGCTCCAGGTATCGGACAACACTGCGGTCCGGTTGATCGGTTCGGTGCTGCCCGGCGTGGAAATAAATCGCATCCTCGCTGCGAAGGGGTTGACGCGGACCAGGGTGGATCCGCTGCCGGACAATCCGAACCGTTTCTGGCTCGGCGTGACCACGCCGCGGGAGATGAATGAACTGCTCGTTCGGTTGGTGAAAGGCACGCTCTTGTCGGAGGCGTCGACCGCCGCGATGCTTCGTGTGCTGACATGGTCGAGCGTCGGCTACGTCGACGGTGTGCGGCGCACCATGTCGTCGATGGAGCGGACGCGGGTGGCGACGAAATACGGTGCGGATGATGATCGTCGGCACGAGGCCGGAGTGGTATTCGACGAGGCAGGCGCACCGCTGCTGGTGTATGCCTATTTCGCCGACCAGGTGCCGCAGCCGGGCAACTTCGGGTCCACGAACCCAGTAGTCGAGGCGCACTCGCTGCTCGGTCGGGCGATGGTGGACGGATATCGGAAGCTTTCCAGCCTCCAATCGCTGTTCGATCCTGTTCGGACCCATCGCGAGATCACCGCAGGTCGGCAGCCGGGGTGACCGCGCGCGTGGGGCATCCTGTCCGCGTCGGCAGTCGGATCGCCACAGTTGGGAAGTGGATGATGAGCCGATCCAGCAAATGCTGTTGACTCGCAGATGGCCCGCCACGGCCCGCATCGTTTCCCATCCGATGTGTCACGGGATCGCCCCCCATCGCTCACGATCCCCGGGCCGCGGCGGCGCCCTCGATGATCGCCGCCCACGCGGCGGATAGTTCTGGTACTCCCGCGCATCCAGCTGGCGATTTCAGCTGTGGGGCAAGAAATTTCAGCTTCCGCACCCGGAAGACCTGGGTGATTTCGGAGCTGGTATCGAATGGTGGCGTCAATGGACGAGATGCTCAGTGTGATCGAATCGAAACTGCAGCGTGCGAAAGCGTTCTTCGGACCGGCCGATGGGATCGGATTCGAGGTGAACGCGGATTCGCTGCAAGCAGTGGAAAGCGATGTCGAACGGCGGCGTGGAGAACCGGGGTGGGATCCCGATTCCGACGAGGCCGACGAACTGGTGTGGCTGGTCGGTGCTTTCCTCGGGGCGTGCATCATCGACGTCACACAAGGGGATTGGCACGTCGATGATCGCGGAGTTCCCGGCGTGCGGTTGCCCAACGGTGTGGTGGCGTTCCCGTTCGGTAAGGCGCGAAAAGCGTTGCACAGCGGTGTGGACGGAGGTGAGTCGCTGGTCGGCTTCTATCGGGTTGTGGTCGAGGGCTTCGCGGCAGCAGAAAATGTGGCTGTCCCTAAGAGCCGTTTGCGCCGTCCCGGGCTACTGACGAAATGGACTCCGCCCAGGGGCAGAAATTGACCCGTCGAGCGACGTAGTTCGGCTGATCTGCACGGGTCTTCCCAGCGCTGGGCACGCAATACGCTCGCGTCCGGGCGCGTAGCGCGACGCATCGCAGCCCGTCCGATGCTCTTTGCTGCGCATTGTCCGACGTACCGGTTGGGCCACCAGCCTGTTCAAGACGATAGAGAGGCAACAAGATCCATGCACTTCCGTACCGCTGGTCTGGGTAGATCGAGCATTGTCTGGCGAATCACGCGTGGCAGGAGGAGTTACCGAATTTTCGCTGCCGCGGCGGTCGCGATGACGTTCGCGGCCGGCGCAGCGATCCCAGGGGTGGTTGCGGCGGAACCGATGCGGCGTGTGAACCACGGGGGTTTCGAAAGGCTGATGGTGCCGTCGTCCATGGGGCCGATTGCCGTGGAAGTACAGTGGGCCGCGCGTGGGGGGAGTGCGGCGCTGTATCTCTTGGACGGTCTGCGTGCGCAAGATGACCGCAATGCGTGGGCGAAAGAGACCAACGCGCTCGATCAATTTCGTGCCGACGACATCACTGTCGTCCTGCCGGTCGGTGGGAAATCAAGCTTCTACGCAAACTGGTACTGGCCGTCGAACACCAATGGTCAGAAGATCACCTACAAGTGGGAGACCTTCTTGACGTCGGAGCTCCCGGCCTTTCTCGAGGGCTACGGAGTTTCGCGGACCAACAACGCGGTCGTGGGTCTCTCGATGGGCGCGACTGCGGCACTGGCCCTGGCTGCCTACCACCGTGATCAATTCAAGTACGCCGCATCGTTCTCAGGCTACCTTTCTCTCTCGGGTCCCGGCATGCGGGAAGCGATACGGCTCGCGATGCTGGATGCGGGTGGTTTCAACGTGGATATGTTTGCACCGGTGTCGAGCCCGCAGTGGTTGCGCCACGATGCGGTGGTCTTCGCGCCGCAATTGCGCGGTTTGCCGATGTACATCTCAGCGGCTTCAGGCCTGCCGGGGCCGTATGACCGCCCGGCATCCGCAGTCGGCGTTTTCAACACCGCTACCGCTATGGGACTCGAGGCCCTGTCGCTGGTGACGACGCGTAGTTTCCAGGCCAGGCTCGACTCGATCGGTATTCCGGCGCGTTTCGAATTCCCAAGCGCGGGTACGCATTCCTGGCCGTATTGGCAGGGACAGCTGTTTCAAGCGCGCCAAGGAATTCTGGACGCGACCGGCTCTTGGTAGCTACTGGTAGTTACGGACGCAGGACCGAAACCGACGGTGTTACTTCCGGATTCACGCGAATTCGGAAGTAGCCCGTCGTCGACGCACCTGAATCGAGGGTCCGCTCCCGAACAGGCAGTGGGCCTGACGCCTGTTCGGGAGCGGGATCACGCGCGGCCGGTGCAGCCCGGCAGTGATGTGCGGGAAGAGCATCAGTCCGGCGACCGCAGCGTGACGTTCATCGGACCGCCTGTGCTGCAGGCGATCCGGAGTCAAATCTAGTCTTTCGCCGAACGGGTTCCCAGCCCTGGCACGAAAATGCGGGCGTCGTCGATCTCGTTTCGCCACAACGGGTTCGGGCCGACGTTGTCAGCAATCCAGTATTCCCAGCGCTGACAGTAGCTGGTGTGTCGACGTACATTGCCACGCGATCCGGACGAGCGTCCGGAGTTCGGCAGTGAGGAAGCAGTATGAGGTTCGCTACATTCACCGGCACCGCACTCGTCGTCGCGGTGGCAATGGGAGCCATCGTGGGCCAAGCCGGCGCGCGCCCTCCGGAAGAGACGACTGTCGGGTCGGCATTGGGCATCGACAAGGGCGTCGAATACCACGCTGGGCTCACCGCGCCCGGTGAGGTCCTGACCACAGCTGTTGCCGGAGGCCTGTTCGAAGCGGCGGAAGACGGCACGAAGATGATACTGCGCTCAGGTGGTGGCGAGGTGGTCGCCGAGATACCGCTGACCTTCCAGGCCGACGGGCACAAGCTGAGGGTCGACGGACAGATCGCCGACGACGGACGTAAGTTGACGTTGACCCCGCGTACCGCGGTGGAGATCGGTGAGATGCAGCAGGTGAGTTCGATGGCCAGGCTGGTCGCCGAACTCGAAAAGAACGTGGTGGGCATGGTCGTCGGAGGAGTACTCGGCGGGATCATCGGCGCGGTGCTCGGTCTGGGCTTTCTAAGCCTGCTCACTGGGCCGATCGGACTGGTGGTCGGCGCCGCGGCCGGTGGTTTCGTGATGGGTGGCCAGCCCTTTTCCGACGCTGTGTTCGCGGTGCTCAATGGCCAGCCCTGAGCCGCCGTTCGTGGTCACACCGCGCGAGGGCCAGCGGGCTCGCGCGGTGATGTACCTGGGGATGCTCGCGGTGCTCACCCTGCTCAGTGCAGCCGTGGCGATGCAGACGGAAGACTCGCGAACACCTGTCCCGCAGGCCAGCTCTCCTACGAGCACCCAGATTTCCAGTCTTGTCGAAAAGAGTCAGGAGCCTGCGCCCGGTGCGCTTGCGCCGCCTGAGTCGCCCCACGCGGCGCCGCGGCTCGCCGTCCCGCCGCCGGCGGCTCCCGCGCCAGCGACGACCGCTCCGTCGAGTGCGGAGGCCACGGCGGCGTTGTCGAGTGCCGCGCAGGCGGCGGTCCCGGATCCGGTGGTGCTCGTCGGAGAATGCGTGATGCCGGGCGACACGGCGGTGACCAGAGCCGAATGTGGCAGCCTCGCCTCAGGTTATCGCGTGGTCGGAAAAATGGATGACTCCGGTCGGCGCTGCCCCGCAGACGCGGATCGGGTGCGCGAATACGCGGGCGAGAGCCTTTGCCTGGATGTCGATTGGGTGGTCGGCGGCTGTCTTGTGCTCGCCGGCGGGCCACGCAGAATCGATTGCGGGGGACCGGATCGGCGTGGCGGGCTACAGGTACTGAACGTCCTGTTCGCCACCACGGACGTGAACCGATGTGCGCTGGGTGACCGCGGCGTCGTGTATCAGCAGCGACAGTTCGTGGTGTGCGTCGCCGATCTCTGATCGGTCATCACGGCGCACAGTGCCGGAGACGTTGCGCGGCAGACTATTCCGTCAGGACGCTGCGGCAGATGGTGAGCACGGACGTTGCGGCCTGGCTGCGCCGGGGTGTTCCGCGGGAGTACGCGAACTTTGATCGCGAGTCACATAGGCCCCGCCTTCGGCGGGGAGGTTCGGCGGCTGGGGAGCTTCGCTTGCTGTCGCGCTGCGGATCAGATGACACAGGCGCCGTTCGTGCACCAGCATGCGCGTCCCTCCGGCACGAAATCCCACGCGCGATAGTCGATTGTGAGGCGATCGCCCGCGGTGATCGAACGGTCGGAGACAACGATGACGCGGTCCCGGACCGTGAGGTTCGGTGTACAGCTGTGGTTGATCAAGTCGATGCCCGAGAGTGCCTCCGGTGGGTGGCCGACCAGCCCGTAGAGAACATCGCCCGTCCGATACATCTGGACGGTGTACTTGTGCATATCGGTGTCGATGAATGTGCCGTCGTCCAGTGCGAATTGCTGTATCTCGCCGTCGAAGATGCCTATGAGCGTACCTGCGGCGATCGCAGTTTTCGCTATCAGTCCTTTTTCACCTCCCGGTAACAATTCTTCGGTCACTATTTCGAAATTGGTATAGGACACGGTGACTCCAGGTGCATGGTGTCACATATGGCACCGGGGGACGATGGAAGACATTCATGCTAGTTCGGTTGTCGAAGCTGGCCCCCCCGGTGCTGGGAAGCTGTTTTCGCCTGGTATCGAGCATCGGAGATCGACGGAGCTCGGCAGGAATTACCATTGCCGCAGGCCTGGCACGGGCCGGGGTGTCCCGCCGGAGTTCGTGGTACCTGAGATCCGACTAGCCCCGCCGAAGCGGGGGTGGACTAGGGCGGGCGTGAGGCTCGGCCTGTTACCACCGCCTCTGGGAAGCGCCGATACTTGGGCTTGTGTTCGCAGGCTGGAAAGCATCGACCAGAACCGGGCCGTGTGGCGAGTTCCAGTATTCGGTGCCGTTATTGCTTCTAGTCTTGTCCGGGCACCTGGTCTGGTGTCTCGGGATCTCGATCGTCGATGGCATCATGCGGATGCTCCGCGCGGTCTTCAAACAAGTTTTCGCCTAGGCGCGATGGGTGTGAGAATGTCCTTTTTGGATTCACCGGAGTTACGGATGGCCGGCAACGCGGCCCACGACGCGCTGTGGTCGTTCGCGGGTCCGGTCATGGCCAGGAACGCTGCGGTGGCGTTGCGGTTCGGCGGGCCGGGTGTAACGATCGCGATGATGGCTGGCGGTGCAGTCAGCCAGGTCATGATCGATGACCGGTACGGTCGACTCCGCAGGCCTGAGGATTTTGCCTGGTCGATCGGTCGAGGGGCGTTGAGCACGCTGGTAGGGGCAGGCGTCGGCAACAGGATTGCGGCCCGGTGGGGTCCGCCGGGCACCGAAGCGGAACTGGCAGCGCGTGTGGCGGCGGGCCGGATGCTCGGTGGTGCGTCGATGAATTGGTTGTCGAGCTTGCCGCTGTCGCGTCAGCTGACGGACGAAGCGCGCACCGGGCTCCAAAATCTTGTTGATTGGACGGGCGATCTCATACCCACTATTGATATCGGCGCAGGTGTGCTCCTGCCAGGCATGCCGGATCGGCTGTTGATGCCGGGTCCGCACATCTTGCGGCCAGAGAGCGAAGACCGTTACCGCAGCGCACCCGGGATTCTGGCGGCACACTGGGGGAACCTTGGTGAGGAGGGCAAGCTGGGCGTTCCGCCACCACCGGCTCTCCAAGTTGTGCGCGGGCGTGCGCAAAGCGGCATCGATACGTACGGTGATCTCGTCCAGGGGCAGGCCGCCGCGATCATGGCTTACCGAACCGCCGACACCGGAATCCCGGAGTCGGTCGATCGTTCGAGAAGGCTTGTCGGCGAGGCGAAAAAGGCGATCTTCGACGTGGTCGAAACCTTGAACCGCAACGCGCAGACACCTCCGCCGACACAGTTCGCGACGCAGGACGAATGGACTTTGCATTACCTGGACAACGCGTTGCACGATGCTCAACTCGCCATGCGGAAGGCTCACCGTTCGTCGGCGAGCGTGGGCGAAGCTATCGGGGCTTTGGCGAACAGCGTCTTCCGGGATGCGCCGCAGGGCGCGATCGAGGCACCGCGGGACGCCGCGACAACCTTCCCAATTGTGGCAACGTGATCGGACCGTACGCGGTTTTACGATCTGTTCGATGAAAGAAGCATCAATCAAGGGTGGTTTCACGGTGGGCTTGTTCGACAATGTTCTCGGAAACGCGGGCAGGGCCGATTCGCTGCAGGCGCAGAAGGAGTACGGCTTCCTGCTCGTAGAGAACGAACAGGTTTGGGCCGCCTATCTGCTGATCCGGGACATGATCCTGTTCACCGATCGGCGCTTGATCTTGATCGATAAGCAGGGGCTCACGGGGCAAAAGGTTAGTTACCACAGCGTCCCGTATAAGTCGATCGTGCATTTCACCGTCGAGACCGCCGGGATGATAGATCTGGACGCAGAGCTCACCGTGTGGATCTCCGGCCAGCAGAAGCCATTACTGCAGAAGCGCTTCGGCAGGAATGTCGATATCTACGAGGTGCAGGCGATCATGGCGATGTTCGTCGCGAAATGAGGTCCGCCGTGCCGTCACGAGACTATATCGGTCTGTCCGGAGCAGTCAGTGCTGTCATAGGTGGCGGAGCCCTGGTGCTCGGGATTTTTATAGTGCAGCAGCCCGATAGGGCCGAGGCGGATCTGGAGTTGCAGGTGCGGAGTAGCCGCGGTACTGCTGAAGTCCGTGTCGATCAGGTCGAGTGGGGCGAGGAGCTCTGTAAGCGGATGCCTGACAAGGGGATATCCGTCGGCCGGCTGAGCCATCTGGGTGTGGCGGCGGGATCGGTGCAGCAGGCTGTGCTGGAGTCCGTCGTGGGCGCCGATGGTGATGCACGTGTCGTGCGTTGTGCGGTGCGCTAACCGCTGCTGCTTACGTTCGTGCGCCTGCGTCGCGGTAGAGGGCCGCGCGCTCGAAGGATCGCGTGATGAGCTTGTCGACCAGCTGAGTGGTCGCCGTTAGCCGGAGATCGGCGCCCGTGACGGCGGGGGAGGTCTCGGGCCGGTCTGTGGCACGTGGTGCGCGCTGGAGTAGTACGAGTCGCCGGTGAACAATGCGATCGCAGTCTATCTGGACTTTCTCCAGCTCGTCGACCACCTCCGCCGCCGGTATCCCCGCCTCGATCAGCTGATCGGTGAGCCGGGCCAGTTCGCTGTCGGTGACGCGATAGTTGGCGGCATCGGCGGGCTCGTACAGGCCGAGCGCGACAACCCTGGCGAGCCCGTTCGGTATCCCCGCGTAGCGGGCGGCCAAATCGCCCGCCGGGATGAGGCACTCCGCTGCGCCGCCGTCGACTCGCACGCCCAGGATGTCGGACAGCTGGTCCCCGCGATCCATCGCGTTGAGGAGTTCGCGTATACCGTTGAGCTTTATTCCGTTGTTCAGCAGACGGCTGATAGTGCGTACGCGGCTGAGATGTTGCGGGCCGTAGAACCCGGTGCGTCCCTTCATCTGCGGCGGGGGCAGGACGCCGCGCTCGTGGTAGACCCGGACGCTACGGACCGTCGTACCGGCCTGCTCGGCCAGCTGCTCGATGGTGAACTCCCCGTTGACGGCCATAACACAAGGTAATCACAGATTCGCCGGGACGGAATCCCCGCGATGAGGTTCGTCCGCGGATCATTGTCCCGCCGAGGAACTCGTCGGCCTCGGGCCTTGGGCTGCGGCGCCGATCAGCATGCCGAGAACCCCGGCGCCTGCCAGTGCTCCGACGTCGCCGAGGTGTGACGGAATCACTCGAAGACCGGGCAGAAACGCCAGTTTGGCGTGTTCAGCGACAGTTTTGTGCAAAGGGGTCCACAATGTGGAACCGGAGCTACTCAATTTGCCGCCCACGATCACCAGATCAATGTCGAGCAGAGCGGCGACCGACGAGATCGCCAGCCCGAGGGCGACGCCTGCTCGGCCGAATGCCGCGCCGACGACGGCATCGCCGGCGTGCGCGGCCGCGACCAGCGCGTCGATGGACGAACCTACCCAGCCATCGCGTCGCGCCCGATCGATCAGGGCACGACCGCCCGCGATCGCTTCGAGACAGCCGCGATTTCCGCAGCTGCAGGGATCATCGAACCCCGGAACCAGGAGGTGTCCGATGTGCCCGGCGTTTCCGGTGCGGCCGGCTAAGGACAGGCCGCCCGCTGTGATACCGCCGCTCACGCGATCGGAGAGCAATATGGTGAGGGTATCGACGGCTTCTGTGGCCCCGCCGAGATGCCGCTCCGCCATAGCCAGGCACAATCCCTCGTACGCGAGTTGTACCTCGGCGCTCGGAAACAATTTCCGTACCGACTGCGCCAGTTCGAAGCCGGTGCGCCATTCGGGCACATCGATGGGTGCGACGACGCCGGCCGCCATGTCGACCGGGCCGGCGGACGCGATTCCAACGGCGGATACTTCCGCGCCTGCGGCTACCTCGAGCAGCAGTTCCCGGCAGTGTTGCCATACGGAGTGCTCGGGTAGGGGGATGCGACGGATGCTGTCGGTGTCGGAATCGTCGTCTGCTCGGCCCGCCGCGAATCCTGTGCTGTCGACGTGTAATGCGAGCACCGTCATCGTGATCCACTCTCGTGAGATACGTTGCGCAGGAGGCGGTTCAGGCGCTGGTCCGAGTTGGCGACAGTGCCTGGCCGAGGACGAGGTGACGGTGCGGAACGGGCACCGGCGCGGCACCAATCGACGGGCGGTCGCCGAGGCGGATGATCTGCAACGGGCGCCGATGATCAAGCGGTGCGGCGCGGTAGCGATCGAGGTTCTCGACGATCTTGCCGGTGCTGTCGTAGGGGATGCCTGCCCAGATCATCGCCCGGGGCACGTCGCCACGGGCGGTGAGGGAATCGGCCAGTTCGCTGCACTGCTCCAGGAGCGGGCACGCGTTACAGAGCTCGATCGCATTGCGCCAGGTGTCAGGGGTGCCGGTATCGAGGTCCCAATCGTCGGGTCGGTCCGCGCACAGCGGCTTTCGAGTGGGAGTGCGCTGCGGGGTGACGAGCGCTGTGCCCAACGGAACGGGGCGCAACTCTACGGTATTCATTGCCATCTCCGGGAATGCCGAGGGCACACCGGGTGGCAGCATGCCCATGGTTGGGGGCAGTCATCAGGGCTGCTCAACAGTCCCCGGAATCCAGTTCTGTGAACTGGTATCTCCAACGCTAGCTCACGGCGCGAAGATCAGCAAGAAGAATATGCCGTTACTTACGTTATTTAACGGCGTGATTACTGGACGAATGACCAGTCATCTTACCGATGATTCGCCCATCTACCTGGGTGTACTCTCGAACCATGACATTGGTCGAACTTTGCCGCACCGACTGATCTTACCGTTATATAACGGCATGATTATTGAATCAGGAAGTTGCCCCAGTTGGTCTGGTGGCGAGACGCGCCAGCGGGTGGAGGCACAGTGGTTCCCTGGGTGACGATCGAAACACTGACACCGGCCACTCTGTCCATCGCGACGGTCGGGAACAGTCCGCGGGGTTTCGCCGACTGCCGCCGAGTTCTGCAACGGCTACTCGCCAAAACGCCTGCGCTGTATGACGGAATCACCACGCTGGGTATCGCGGGCATTGTGCGGTCGGTGCGTGATCGCGCCGAGGACGTGGAGTTCGAGATCCCCACCGAAGCTGGGCAGCACGAGCTGCTGGCTCGGCCCGTCTTCGGGCCGGCCGGTGACGTGCACGCGGTTCGGTTGTGGGCCGGATCGCTCGCGGATCAGGTCCCTGCCCCGGGCGGGGCGGTGGGGGTCATCTGGGATCTGACCACGCAGACGTTGCAGGTGCCCAGCGGTATCGCCAGCCTGACCGGGCTGTCGGCGGAAGAGTACGTGCCGACGATGTCGATCGCCGAACTATTTCAGCGTGTGCCGACCTTCGACCGCCACGCTGAGGTGCTCGACCTGTTGTACGACCCCCGCTCCGGGGACAAACTGCAGTGTGATGTCACGGTCTCCCAGCGCGGGGGTCGCCCCGGACGCTGGCGGATCACCGCACGTGCGCGGGCCGACACGCGCACATACGGCGCATGGCTGTTGATCGAGGACGTCACCTCCGACGACGCTCCGCTCACCTGGATGACGTTGGAGCGCGCGGGATTACGCGAAGCTCACCGGAGAGCGGGCACCCACCTGGCGGTGGTTCAGGTGGAGCACACGAGCATCTCGCATTGGCTGACCGAGCCTGCGCCCTGGATCAGATGGAACTACCTGTTCCGGCCGGTTGATGTCTTTCATCCAGACGACCGGGAGCGACTGGTTGATACCCACCGACCTCTACAGTCGGGCGAAACTGCGGAGTTGGTGGTCCGGACGCTCGACTATCGCGGCGGCTACACGCCGACCGCGGTCTCGCTGTTTCCGTACCCCGGCTACGCGAACCAGCAACTGGCCATCGCGCAGTTGCGGCCGGTGCGAGTGCTTTCCGGTGCTGCCGATAGCGATTCGGGTATAGGTCCGAAGGGCTACGACGACCATCTGTGGCGAACCATGGCAAGACAAGGGCCGAATTCTGTGTCCTGAACGTCTCGCCATCAGTGGGAACGATTGCCGGGTGCCACCGAACAGGCTCTCTACCATTCCGAGAATGAGAATAGTTGCCGGTAAAACCAGCGATTCGGGTGAAGCATTGCTTCGCCGAATGGTGCTGCGCCGGCAGCGGGAAAAAGTCTTGGTCGCGGTCTTGGCGGTGCTCGCGGTGCTGGGCGGCGGCCACACGGTGCTGTCGTGGTTCGAAAACGAGCCGCCGCGCGACGACGACCGGGCGGCCTCGCGGCTCATCGGGGAGTCATATCTGGCTACTTCGTTCGCTGAGGATTTCGTCGTGACCTATCTGAGCGCCGACGTCGGCGATCGGGATAGCCTCGCCCGATTCGTCGGCAGCGCACAGCAACCGGTTTTGCCGACCACCACAAGTGAGGTGGCCGATCCGGCGGTGGTGTATGCCGCGCGCACCCTGTCCAGTGGCAATGCGGACGTGTGGACGGTGACCATCTCGGTACGCGAAGGCGAGGACGACGCGGCACGCGGCTATTACCGCGTCGCGGTATCGCTGATCGACGGAACGGTACGAGCCTTGTCGCTTCCTGCTGCGGTGGAACCGCCGCGGCAGGCGGCAGATCTCGCGCTGGAGTATGAGGCATCCTGCGGCCCGGACACCGCACTCGGTCGGACCGCGATCGGGTTCCTGACCGCCTACCTCACAGGCAGTGGTGATATCGCGCGCTATTCGGCGACCGGCACCGGTTTCCGGGGAATCCGTCCCGCGCCGTACAGCAAGATCGATTCGGTCGCCCTGACGACTGACGATCCGAACTGCGGTTCGGGTGCGACGACGGTGCGGTTGCTGGCAGCGGTCGGTCCGCGTACGGAAGACGATGTCGTCGCGACATTGAGCTATCCGCTGACAATGGTCCTGAACGCGGGCCAGTGGCAAGTGCGATCCATCGATCCCGTTCCCGCACTGCGGCTTCCGCTCACAGTCGCAGACACTCAGGCGGCACACACCAGCCGGACTGTCACGCCGAGCGTCACTCCGGCTGACATCCCTCCGCCTACGCAGAAATAGGAGATCGAGTCCGATGAACAATATAGCCCAAATCATGTTGAACAGCGTCGAGGTGGTGCGAACTGTCGGCGCGATCGTGCTCGTCCTGGCCATTCTCATCGGCTTCATCACGCATATCACCGGCGATTTCGACAAACGCTTCAACTGGCGGACCATCGGTGCCATGCTCTTGACGGCGGTGATCGCGGGCGCTGGTTTCTACGCACTGCCGACCCTGTTCAATTACGGTCGTGCCGAAAGTGTGAACATCGTGCCTGACGCGCCGCTCGGTGGGTACGGCTACTGATGTCCACCGTCCGGGTTTACACCCCGATCAAACGACTACCGCTCGTTGTCGGCAAAATGCCGAACGGCGAGCGAATCCCGTTCGGCCCCTACACTGTTCCGCAGCTGTTGGCCGGAATCGGTCTGGGCGTCCTCACCTGGACAGCGACGATGACGTTGCCGGGCAATCCCGCCATCACCGCGGTCTTCGGGACGATGCTGACCATCACGGCGGTCGTCATGTTGCGGGCGATTCCCTATACCGGCGTACGGCTGACGTCGCGAATGCTGTGGGTCGGGCGACTCATCGTCGACCGGCGCCCGGTATCGGCGTCAGGTATGCCGTTCAGCGCCGAATCGGTACGGCACACGCTCTACATCGAAGAGACGGTCGCACCCATTCTCACCGAATGGTCCGCAGAGGTGGCGGATGTCGCTCAATTGCCCAGGGCCGGATAATGACATTCCTCGGACGAGATCTTCAGCCGACCGCGGCGATTCGCGGAAACCTGCAGTTCACCACTGCTGGACTGGTCACCGCCACCTACCTCATCGAGCCGATGGGTTATGGCTTGCGTGGCGCCGGCGACAAGTCCGAGGTCAAGCAAGCACATCAGACGCTCATCAACAACCTGCCGGACGGGTCGCTGCTGCTCGGCATACATGCGGACCTGAACGTCCTCGATGTGCTCTCGAAGATGGTCGAAGGGATCGACCTGGATGCGCATGAGGACTACGCGAACGAAGTGGTGGCCGCGCATGCGCGAATCCGAGGGATTTCGCCGACGACGCGGATTCACCTGTTGTCCATACCGGTCGGCGGCACCTCGTCCGGATTCCGGACGATAGCGCGGTTGTGGCGTGGCGGCACAACATCGCTGGATGCCGCCGGCCTGTCCCGGGCCGATCTCGACGCTTACGACGAGACCGCAAACCGGATTCTGTCCCAAATCGGGGGCGATTTCGATCCGGTACCCGTGCCTGCGGGAATGTTCCAGTGGCTCTGGGAACACTATCTGGCCCGCGGCGCGATCGGTGACTCGGCCGCGCCCACCCGCCCGGGTGTACTCGAGGATGTCACCGCAGCAGTATTCCGCTCCGCCGCGCTCGATGAGGGCGCCCAGGGCGAACGTCGTAGGCTGCGGCCCTCGTTCGTGCCGATCGTCAAGGTGGTCCAAGAGGACTTCGAATTCGTGCCGTCCTACCAGGCAATGCTCACCCTGCGCTCCTTTCCGTACGGCGGCATGGCCTTCCCCGGAAACAGTGAATTCCTGAGCGCGCTGGAGGGCATGCGCGGCGTGACCGTCGACTGGGCGATGCGGATCTCCACCAGGTCCGCGGACAAAGTGCTCAAGGCCAACGAGTTGAACCTGCGGAAGCTGGGCGACCAAATGGAACAGCGCGACCAGGAGTTGTCCTTCGCGCAGAACACTCTGATGTCCAAGGCGCAGTTGCTGAGTGAATACCACCAGCACTTCGAGGTCAACAGCGGGGAGTCGGAAGTCAGCTTCACCACGGTGATCGCGGTCGGTAGCCACTCACGCGATACGACCCAGGATGCGGTGAACGCGATCAAACGCCGCTATCAGCGCTTCCAGATCGACGTGGTCGCGCCGGTCGGCGCGCAGGTCGAACTGTGGTCGATGCTGGTCCCCGGCGCCCCGCATCGGCGGGCCTTCGACGACTTCGCTCACATCATGCCCTCGGACATGTGGGCCGGGTTCGTTCCGTTCGTCACCAACGAGGTCGGGGACGACTCCGGGCCCGTGATCGGCGTGAACCTGCTGTCGGGCCACTACGAGCCGATTCACTTCGGCATCATGGAAGCCGCCCTGCACGACTTTTCCGCGTCTTTCGCGGTCACCGGGGAACTCGGCTCAGGAAAGTCCTACTTCCTCAAGCTCATGGCGGCGCTGGTACGGGACATGGGTGGTCAGTTCCTGGCACTCGATCGCAGCCACATCGGTGAGTGGGAACACTTTGCGTCATCCATCGACGATGCCGTGATCATCGACCTGGCGGAGCCGGCTGTTTCGCTCGATCCGCTGCGGATGTTCGCTCCGCGGATCGCCGGGGAGCGGGCGCTCGATTCGTTGCTGCCCTTGCTCGACCTTTCGCCCACTTCCGGCGCGGGTGCGATCGCGACGCATCTACTGAGTCCGAAAGGGATTGCCGAGCACCATATTCGGAGTCTCTACGATCTGTTCGAGGTGGCTCGGCGGCTCAGTGACGCCGAGCCGGGACGTGCGGAGTACGCCGATCTGGTCGCACGTCTCGCGACGGTGGTCGATCGGATGCCCGTGCTGTTCGATACCTCATTGCCGCCGTTGCGGCTCTCGGCGGCGGCAACCGTGGTGCGCAGCCACAAGGTCACTTTGCCGAGCGCCGAAGAACTGATCAATCCACACCTGTACGCCAGACTGCCGTTGACGAAACGACTCGGTACCGCGCTGTACGAACTGATCGGGGTGGCCGCGCGTGAGGCTTTCCTGACCGACAGCGGACGATTCGGCCTGTTGATCGGCGACGAAGCGCACCATTTCACCCAGACCCAGGTCGGTGCTGCGGTGACCTCCGACTTCAGCCGGGACGGCCGGAAGCATCTCGGTGCCATAGGACTCGCTTCGCATGATCCGGCGACCGACTTCCATGGTGCCGCGCATAACCTCATCCCGAATCGATTCGTGTTCCGTCAGCGTGACGAAACGCTGGCACGCAACAGCTTGGAGTGGCTCGGCGTCGATTTGAAGGAGTCGCCATATCTGCTCCAGATGCTGCGGGAGGAGACGTCGCCACCGATCGGCGCTGGGCGTCAGGTACCTGATGAACGCCGTGGCGAGATGTTCATGCGCGACGCACTGGGCCGGATCGGTCGCGGCAAGGTGCTCGGCCCCGCGCGACCTGACCGTGCTGCGGTCATCAGCAGCACGCCTGGCGTGGCTGGGCGGAGGCCGGCACTGCCGGGTCGGTTGGAAAAGCGATGACTATCCGGGCGTGCGAGAGTGACTCCGGACAGACTGCCGGATCGGGGTCTACCGACTGGGAGCGGTGGACTCCCTGGGCGGTGTTGCGGCGGTTCCGTACCTGGACGCGGGCGACTCGGCGCCGTCGGGCGATGCTGTGGTTGTGCGTCGTGGTTTTCGCGTTGTTCGTGTTTCCCGGCCTGCTCGGTGCGATTGCGACGGCCCAGGGAGGGTCGACTACGACACCAGGCGTCAATGCGGGCAACAGTGCCCTGAGCTGGATGGACGTCCGGGACTCCGAGGGCGTCGAGATGTCACAGTATTTCGTGGCACATGACGACGGCGGATTTCTGGCTCCCGCCAAATTTGTGCTCGCCACATCGACGGACTGCGTCATGGTCGGTTGGGGAATCCTGACGATCACCCCGATCTATCTGATCGGCAGTGTGGTCAGTTTCTCCTGGATGAGCAGCTTCGAGGACCCGTTGCACGACCTTGCCGATTCGTACACGCGAGCTATCGTCACACCACCCGTGCTGCTGCTCTCAGGGACGATCGGGTCTTTCTTCACCATATATTTCTTCGTCCGCGGGTTCCACGCCAAAGCCGCGTACCAGATTATGTTTATGACCGGCATAGCGGTTTTGGCTCCTGCCTTGCTGCTCAATCCCATGGCGACCATCTTCTCGTCGGATGGCCCGCTGGTCATGGGACGAGACTTCGGACTCGCCGTCGCGTCCGGCTTGAACGGCGAGGTGGGTACGGATCCAGATAAGCTGGTTGCCCGGATGCAAACCCACATGGCGGACAACTTCGGGCGAAAGCCATTACAGACATGGAACTTCGGGCACGTTGTCGACCAGCGTCCCGCATGCCGGGTGGCATGGTCCAAGGGGATCGAGTCCGGCGACAGCGAGCAGGTTCGACAAGGCATGGAGACGTGTCAGGATCTGGTCGCGCGCAACGCGATCGACAATCCGACCTGGGGGCAGTTGGGTACCGGCATTGTTATGGGCGGCTCGTCCATGTTCTTTCTCTTGTTCGCACTCTATATCGGATACAAGGTGATCCGAGCGGTGTTCGACGTCGTCTTCAACCTCTTCATGATGATATTGGGGTTGGCAACTTTGGGGTTCATCCATGGCCCGCCGCAGGTCTCGCTGATATCCAGCGGTGTCGGGATTGCAATCTCATCAGCCGAGATGTCTTTGTTCACCATGCTTCTCGGTGTCTATATGTTCCTCAACGGCAGCCTGTTCAGTAGTCCGGACGATCACATGCAGATGCTCGTACTGGGTGCGTTACTACATCTGGTATTCATCGTTCGAGCGCGCAAGATCGCCAAAGCGATGCGCAGCGCGGAGCACTGGGTGTCGAATCGATTCGCACAGAAGCTCCAGGACGTAGGTGGCAAGGGCAAAGGAGGCGGAGGTGGCGGCGGCGGAGCGGCAGCGCTAGGCATGGGTAAGTCGGAAGACTCCTCCACGACGCTGAAGACGCTCGCAGGGCTTTCGATGTTGGCCGCTATCAGCGGTTCGCCGTTGACCGGGAGACTGTTCCGGATGGCCGGCAATCCGTTTTCCTTCGATTCGAGGGGAACTGAGGCGATCAGACGCGGACAGCGTTTGGCGTGGACCTCGATCGCTCCTGAGTACACGGACTCCTACCGCAGCTTTGCCCAGCTGACAGATATCTCCGGCGCGGCGATCAAGGATCCGCTGAGGTTCCGCGGTTCGGGCGTTCCGCCGGGGCTTCGTACCATTGGCGATATGTCGAGGGACTCCGTCATCGGATTCGGTGATCGAAGGCATACTTTGCGCGGCATTGCGCACGTGGTGAACAGCCTGGATCAGGAATCTGGTTATGGCTTCGACCGGGCGTTGTCGTCGGTGCTGGTGATGTCGGACGACCCTCGGGTCAATGCAAGAATGATCGCTGCCTTCCGGCGTACTCATGCGATGCAGGAGGATAATCTCGCCAGGTTCAAGCCGCTGTCCGAGTTCCGTGCGGCGGTGGACCAATATGTGGAACGTCCCGACGCCGTACACATGTCGGTGCTGGAGCAAAAGGGGCTGAATCTGGTGCGGGCGTATTCGCCGCAGTCACTGCCCGGTGAATTGAGAACACATGTCGATAACTATATGGCTGCTCCGAACAGAAAGGAGCTGGAAAGCCTGTGGAAGGCAGGCGAAGGGGCACCGCTAGGAATTTCCAGAGTTACGCTGGGCGGCGCATCAGTTGATCTGACGGGAGAAGAGGCGTGGCAGGCGATGAATTACATCGGATACGAGCGCTCGCTACAATGCCTGAATCCGTTGAATACCATCCTCGAGTCGAGTTCGCTGGATTCACCGGCTGCGCAGGCTGCCGTGCGGGACCTACGCAGGTATACCGCTTTTGCCGAGGCAGAGGACATGTGGCCCGCTGGCATCAACAGGTCTCCGGCTAATCCATCCGCAGGGTGACCGACCGAAGTCTGCCGAACGGAGAACCGCATGCTGTTTCGAGCGATCTTGATCGTTGCGCTGCTACCTGCGATCGCGTTCGCGGTGCTCGTGGTGGCGTTGATCAGCACGACCAGCATGCTGGCAGAAGGCTATACAGACCTGCGCCAGCAATGCGCGAACGCGATCGGCCCAGATCCCTCCGAGCCCGTGACGACAACTCGCGCAGGACGAGCCGATGCGGTACCCACGCCGGCATCGAGGGACGCGCGTACGACGAACTTGCCGACCGCCAACCCATATGCGAGTCTGACCATTCCGCCGACAGCCACCGACGTACCGGAGTGGCTGGGCGAATGCATCGCGGCGGTGCAGGTGGCGGACTATCGAGGGCCGATATCGCGGGCCCGCAACGCTGGTCCCGCGGCCGACTGTGCCGGCTGGTTGGCGCTCGCTGCGCTCGGCCGGCATGCCACGGGAGGAGGGTCCGCCGCTCCGGTCGATGCTGCGGCCTTCGCGAGGTGGGTGACCTACCACGCGTCGCTCGCCACCGGATCGGCTGGTTGTCACTATCCGGCCACAGACGCCCTCGAATCGCGGGTCGTGCCAGAAGCGGGAAGCGCGGTTCGGCGTGGGTGCGTATCGCATGCCGGACTCGACGGTCGCCGGCCCACCGCCGTCGTCCTGCCCGAGCGGATCGCGGACCAGGCCCTATGCGGGCAGCCGGTGGACCGGGCAGCGATCTCACCGGGCGACCTGGTGTTCTGGGAGTTCCAGCGATATACACCCCGGCGAGTGGGTGTTGCCGTCGACACGGCCACCGTCATCGCGGTGGATCCGGTATCGGGCGGGCTGGCCCAAGTCTTGCTGACACCGCAGACCGCGATCGGGGTGAAGCGCGTGCTGGAGGTCGGAGATGGCTGACAGCGGCGGGGCGGTGCAACGAGAGATCCGGATCGGCGATCTCTCGGCGGAGGCGACCGTAGATGACCGCGGGTTGCGAGTAGAACTGACGGTGGACCCGGCGGATTGTCCACCACCACAGCAGAATACGACGCCCCCACCTCCGGCTGCCCCGCGACCACAAGCAGCGCCGCCCGCCGCACCGGAAAACGCTCCGTCTACGCCTGTACCGCCGCTGCCGCCGCCCGATCCGTATCTACTGTCCACTGCACTCGTAGCCGGAATAACCGCGCTATCAACGCTGCCGATCGTTGCTCTCGCGCTGAGTGGTCCGGCCACTGGAACCGGAGCCGCCAATAACAACGGTGTTCTGCCCGCCGGCGGATCGCTCGGCACGACCGGGGCCACGATCACGGCAGAACAGCTGCGTGCGCAAAACGTGTTGCGCGTGCTAGGGGAAGTCTATGGCGACCATGAGACCACCGACCCCCGGATCGTCGAGCTGCGCGAGAAGCTCGGCGTATCCGGAGGGGAAACAGGGTCGAGTACGGCGGCGATCCGGGCGCGACGGCTATACCATCGAACCAAAGCTGCGGCGTTCAACAATCTCGACAACGCACTGTACTTCTACATTCAGCAATTGGCGCAGAACAACGCTGTCGATCAGCAGGCGGTCCGAGAATTGCTCAGGGAGCTGAATACGGTGCTTGCCGACCTCGGTCCGGATGCTTATACGGCCGATGGGCAAAAATATGTGCACGGCGTGGTCACTGCCGCGATGGGGAAGGCGCAACGCATTGTCTCGGCTAGTGATGTCTCGGCTCAGGAAACGGCTGCCGCCATCGATCAATTGACCCAGATGTATTTGCGAAATATCTCGGGGAAGAACTATACGCCGGAACTCGGTGTAGCCAGAGGCGGAGGATCTGCCGCCCAAGCCGCTGTATCCGCTGCGCTGAAAAAGATCGGAGCCCCCTACGTCTGGGGTGCTGAAGGGCCTAATTCCTTCGATTGCTCGGGACTGATGCAGTTCTCGGCGCGATCCGCCGGGGTAGACATCCCTCGGACCGCAGCAGAACAATACGCTGAATTGCCGAAGCTGGGCGCGAACGATACCCTTCGCGCAGGGGACCTGATATTCCCTGCGTCGCGGTTCGAAGGCGGCCGTGCAAAGCATGTGATGATGTACATCGGCGGTGGTATGTGCGTAGAATCGCCGCAGCCAGGTGGGCGCGTACAGCAGGTAGCGTTGCCTGAAGATTTCCGGGCCACCAGGTGGGCGCGTTGAGATACGTGGGTCGCCAACGGTGGGAAGTCGCAGAGGGTGGCGATAACTAGACTTGTACTATGTTGATCCCGGTAATCGGATTTCTCGTACCACTGTTCAGTGGGGATTCGGCACGCTACGGGATGTTTCGAGAAATATCGGACTGTGCTCCGATTTCGGTCGTATACGCCGACGAATATGTCTGCCGTTCTGGTCGTGAAAGGCCGTCGGTGTGATCAACGTATCCGATGGGTCGACTGCGGCCGGAGAATCTGTTCGGACATCGGCGACTGAATTGCTGCTCGCCGGTCGGTTGCGTATTCCGTCGGCCACCGAGGCGTTGGTATTCGGTCTCGCGGACGTGTTGGTCGATACCCACGGAGGGGTGGCACCTCGCGCGCAGCATGGCTTGCTCGGCATCCTGGCCGACGCCGAGCGCCGGTCGCTGAGCATCGGGGTGGTGGCAGATGAGACGACAGATGCGGTTCGCACCCTCCTGCATGCCGCGAGGCTGGATGATTCGGTCGATGTCATCGTCGGTTCGGACATCGACCGGACGGTGCCGCCGGGACCATCCGCGTATCTGGAGGCCGCTCGCAGGTTGCGCGTAGCGCCGTCGAACTGTGTGGTGATCGCCAATTCTTGCGCGGCCGTCGAAGCCGCCGCGCGGGCAGGCTGCTACACGATCGGCGTCGCGACTGGTTCGGACAGCTTCGAGAGCCTGCTCGGCTCTCCGTTCACGTCGGATTGTGTACCGGACTTCAGCGTTCGCGCTCGGCTTACCGCGCTCGGTTTTCCGGCTCGGCCGGTAGTCGAGGATCTTGATGTGGCGGAATCAGAAGACATGCGCTCGTCCTTGGACGAAAGCCGAATCCGGCTCGATCGGGAGGATTGCCCGTATCCGCTGTCACCGAGGGTGGCTGCTGAACTGGACGCGTTTGTTTCTGCGGGTTCGGTACGGAACGCGCCCGGTCGCGCGGAGTTGTGTTCGTCACTGGCGAGTTATTGCGGCGTGGCGGAGGCGCAGATACTACCGACGAACGGTGCCCGGCATGGCATCGGGTTGATCCTGCGCGCATTGCTTCGGCCGGGCCGGACGATGCTCGTCGCCCAGCCGGAGTATCAGTACTTCGGTCAGGTGGCCCGGTGGATCGGGGCACGAATATTGGGTGTGCCGTACGAAAAAGGGCTGCGTTTTCCTTACGCCGACTTCGCCGCAGCGGCCGCGCAGGCCGATCTGATCGTGCTGATCAACCCGAACAACCCCACCGGGACCGGGGTCGAACGAGAGTTCGTTGAACAGTTGCTGCAGACACATCCGTCTACCCCGGTCGTGGTCGATGAGGCGTACTACGAGTTCACCGGTGCCACTGTGACGGACTTGACCGTACGCTACGACAATCTGATCGTCATTCGGACGTTCAGCAAGGCGTTTGCGATGCCGGGTCTGCGGCTGGGCTATGTGGTAGCCCATCCGTCGCTGCTCGATGAGCTGGGCGGAGCGCCGGAACGACATGAGGTGAACGACCTCGCGGTAGCAGCCGGGCGGGCGCATCTGGCCGATATCGCCGCTTCGCGGGTGCAGTGGACCGAGACGATGCGGGTAGTTAAACCGCTGGTCGTCGGGACACTGCAGGAGATCGGTGTACATGTGACGCCTGGCGAGGCCAATTTCGCGCTGATCGAGCCCCGCGGAGGCGTGGTCGCCGTCGAGCGGCTGCGGCAGGCCGGTTTCTTGGTACGGCCCTGTCGGCGACCGGCCATGGAAGGAATGATTCGGATAGCCATCGGCACCTACGGAGAGATGGTGGCGAGCCTGGCCGTGGTCCAGGAATGCTTATCGGACCAGGGTTCTCGGTAATACGTTGGTTCTATCCCGATCGGAGGTGGGGCAGTATTCCCATTGTTGGGGAGCGTTCATAATAACGATGGGAAAATGTCCTCGGGACAGCGCGATAACCGTGAATTCGCATTGCGCCGTGCGGCTGGAAGGCAGGTGAGAAGTGTTCGGAATGTCTCGGGGGCAAGAGGCGGACCTCATCGCCACTGCTGGTGGATTCGCTGGCGCATTGGTCGGCGGCGTCCCGGGCATGATATTCGTGGGCGGTGCTACATCTGCATTCGCAGAGTATTGGCGAGACGGCGAGATGGACAGCAGTGTTGTTTATGCTGGTCTGACGGGGGCCGCCCTGAGTGCGGTACCAGGCGGTGTGCTGGGTGGGGTATCAAAAGACGTACGTCTCCTGAATCCAAAGGGATTGTGGGAGTCGCTGCGCAATTTGCCGTTCGCTGTCCACGACTGGAAACGTGCGGATGAGTTCGGGGCGAAACTGTGGCCGCCGTGGAGAAACGCAAAGAATGAAGATTATCTGCCGCGACCGTGGGCCGCCCGGTTCGGCGCGGCCGGTGGAGCTTATGTGAACAGTCATTTCCTGTGGGGATCGCTCAGTGCGCACAATGGTCTGGATGTGCTTCCTGTCATGGACATACTTCCCGCGAATGGAAGGCAGCCGACTGGTATGGCTCAAATGGTCATGCCTAACATGAATTCGCAAAACCCGGATTACCCTGACGAATACAATTTTGGCCCTATTGCGGACGGTATTCACCGTGAACTTCCGGAAAACTACTCCGGATACTATCTTAGCGCTGGCGATCCGGATAGGATTGCGCCGCCGGATATTCTGCCGAAACCGCCGACTGTGGAGATCGGCGCGAACCTTCCTGACCCGCCACCTCCGGGTTCGTCCGTGGCTGGCTTCAACGAAAGCGCCTCCGATACATACCGGGATCTTGTTGCGAGGTTGCGGAACGCCGCCCTTGAATTGCATGAGGGGGACCGCATCGTGGTGGAAAATGTGAATCGCACCTCACGGGATCTCGAGAAATTCAGGTCGGCACTTAATTCATCAATAGAGGCTATCAACAATAACGCAAAGCTATTTCCGCCCAATAGTATGACGAAAGATGAGCACATTTTGGGCTACATCGGTGAGGCCATCGACTTCGCTGTCTCATCTGTACAGGATGTCTTGGACAAGATCAACGAGAATGCACGGGGAATTACCAACCCGCCCCTGCCCGGCATCCATCCGCCCGGTCCGGCGACTGTGCCAGGCGACGTACCCGCTGTACCGCCTGTGAATCCGCAGGACCAGATAGGCACGATCCCCCCGGTGTCCCCGGGTGCCTTCACGCCGATTCAGGTCCCCGATCTCGGGTCGGACGATCGTGTCGGCTCCGATGTTCCAGATCTCGAGCGTCTCGTCGATGCGGCAAGCGGAAATCCCGGCGGAGTGCCATCGGTATCTTCAGGGCTGCAGAACCCCCTCGGAGGGGCAGGCATGTCTGGCCTGAACGGTATGCCCGGCCTGTGGAATCAGATGCGGCCGATCGATCCGAACGTACTGAGCTCGTCTGAGGGTCGGCGTGTGCCGGAGGTGCGCGGCTCACGGGAAGTGGCTCCACCCCCTGCGGTGCCGAGTCTGACACCGAAGCCGGCCCCGGTCACGGCGGCCACGACGACAGCAGCACCTACCGCTGCGACGGCCACGGGTACCGGCACCTCCCCGACGCACGCCACCCAGTCTTCAGCCACGACCAATGGTGCACCTCCAACGCGGGCACCCGAAGCCGACGGCGGCGTTTGGTATGACTTCCCGCCAGCGGGCAGCGGTGTTCGGCAGAAAGTGTCGCCGCTCGTAGCCAAGGCGCTGGACGCCGCGTTCGGGAATGCGGACGGCACCAACGCGCAACTCGCTTACCAGGGCACGTCGGCGAAGTGGTCGAACTCGAAGGAGATGGCCCCGGTCGGCCCCGAGGAAGCGATCACCGGCTGTGTGGCGATGTGGGAACGTCCGAGCGAGGGGTCGAGCCCCTCGGAGAAGCCACACTCGGGCCAGCCTGGGAAGAATGCACCCGAGCGGACCCCGATAGCGACCACGGCGGTGCTGGTCGTCTTCCGGATGGCGGAGGGCAACACCGAGGGCGTCACCGGCGATTCACTCGAGGTCATCGTGGACGGTCAACGCGTACCGTACACCGATCAACTGTCGGGCAAGGCCGGCGCCTTCGGGGATTTCGCTGGGTTCGGCAAGCCGCGTGGTGTCGAGTTGGTGGGGAGCGCGCCAGGTGACGCCATGCCTGCCCAGCCGCACCCGAGCGACACCGGGTCGGTGGACACGCTGATCGCCGCAGGAACGGTGTCGGGCGGATGACGACCGGGGGTGAGTGAGGAGACATCATGGGCCTCGAAGTCGATCCGGCCGAGATAGTCGGCCAAGCCGTGCGAACGCACACCGTGCTGCACGACGCCGCGACGGGCCAGCCCCAGGGCTGGGTCCTGGCGCCCGGGCGGGACTCGCTTTCCCAAGGAACGGCGGCGGTGCGAAATTCGGCGGCGGCTGGCTTGGTGAACGAGGCCTCCTGGCTGGTCCGCCAACTCCAGGAAACAGCGCACAATGTGGGTGTGTCCGGCGCGAGCTACACGCGGACCGACGATTCAGCGGCACAGATCTTCGGCGGTGGTGGAGGTCTCGTTCTCACCAATCCCGTTCCGGAACCGGACGCGCTGAACCCTCGTCATCCGCCCCCGCTGCCGGACCTGTTCGGTGGTGCCTCGGTGGATTCGCTGACTTTCGCACAGCAACTGCGCGATGGCCACGGTACCGCCCCAGCCACCGCGTTTGCTCAACGGATCCGAGACTTCGCGCACAAGATCGAAGCTGCGGCGCGGAGCGTCGATGAGGCCATCGCGACGATGGGGCGATGGCAACCGGTCGGTGCGGCCGCGGCCGCGGAGTTCACCCGAAATCGGAATCGGCTGGATGACGTGGGTACCGGTCTGCGCCGACTGGCCGACGATATTGATGCCGACATGCGATCGTTTCGTGAGGTCGTCTCGAAACACCCTGAGCCCGATGATATCTCTGCCACTCGTAAGAAGTTGCTCACGGCGATGAAGTCACGCAACGCGGCCGCTGTCGCGCAGGCACGGACGGAATTCGACGACCAGAACGCGCGGTCGCGGGAGGCGATCACGGGCTACTCGACCGCGTTGAGTTCGACCGGGGCCTCGCACGGCAAAGCCAGTTCGTCCTCTGACACCAGCTCAATGATGGCTATGCTGTTGCCCGCGATGATAAGCGCGCTGTCCTCGGCGGCGCCGATGGTGCAACAGGCATTGTCCGAGTCCACCGACGACTTCGGCGACGAATACTACGACGACTATGGCTACGGGAGCCCGGCCTATTCGTACGGCAGTCCGGGGTCGCCGTCGGTGACCGGGACCTCCAGTGGTGTCACCTCGGGTGTTGCGTCGGCGGAACCGGCGCAGTCGGTCCCGGTCTACTCGGCTGGACCGATGCCGGTCACCGCTAATCCTGCGGGCCAGCCGTCCGGCCCCACTCATCCTCGGGCGCCGGTGATCGAGCCTCTGTCGCCCTCGTCGTCGGCGGCGACGACTCGCGCGACGAGCGGCATGCCGTATATGCCGTACATGCCGATGATGCCTGGCGCAGGCGTTGGACAGGGCGGCGGTGGCGACCGGCCGCGAGTGGTCGCGTGGCACCCGGACCGGCTGATGTTCATCGATGACACTCCACACACCGAACAGGTGATCGGCGAGCAGCCGACGATCACGCCCACCGTCACGCCACCCACCCCGCCCCGATCCGATCCGGGCTCGGTCCAGTCAGGAGGAAACGGATGAGCGCCATTCATCCTGATGTCCAGGCGGCTCTGGACGCTGCCAGGGATCTGCGGAACAGGATCGCCGAACTGCGGGAGAAGATCGACAGTATCCGTGCGCGGCGTCCCTCGCCGTCGGGCGCGGCGATCCCCGAGATCGACGCCATGGGAAGACTCACCGACCTCTACCTGGCTCCGGGTACCACGGCGCGGATGAATGGTGCCGAGCTGGTGGCGGAGTTGATGGCCGCTATTCAGGAGAGCACCTCGGACGCGGCCCGCCAGTACGACGGACTGATGGGTTCTGCCGCACTGAGCGCTTCCGACGAACTGACGGCCGCCGAGCACGACGTGGGCAGGGCGTCGTGACCACCTCGGTCACGGCTGAAGCGGCGATGCGGTGGCTGCACGACGAAGGCTTGGCCCGGTTGGCCGGAACAGGTGGGGGCACGGCGGAAGCGTTGTGCGCGTTCACCATCGAGGTAGCCACCGGCACGGTGATCGGCTATCCGGTGGTCGGCGCCGGGCCGGGCGCGGATGTGCTGACGCTTGCTGCCGACGCGCTGCCCGCGCCCCAGCCGAGCGTGGGACGGCTGGTCATCGTGGGCCGCACATTCGCCGAGTCGATCCTGGTGGTCGACCTCGCCACGGTGCCGTCGATCGCGATAGACGGCGCGGTGCCGGAGGCGACGGCGCGCGCCTGGGTGCTGCAGCTGCTCTTGAACCCGCAGGTCACGATCACGACCAACAGCGGCGCGATCGGTGGTGCCGGTCTGCCGCGTTGTTCGCACACCTTCATCCCGGGTGGCGGCGCGACAATCGTCAATGTCGACGACAAGAGGCTTCCGGTCACCGCCATCAGGCTCAGTCCCGCCGAGAACGGACCGGACTACGCCGATATTGCGGCCGATGGCACCGGCGAGCTGTACCTAGGACCGCGGTGCTGGCGATTGCAGCAGGCCTTGCTGGTCGACGACGAGAAGTGGCGTAGCCTCGCCGCGACGCTGGAGCAGGAGCAGGAGCAGGAGCAGACCGCATGATCGACGACTTGTCGGCGGACGCCGGCGAAGACGACGCCCCGGACTGGTCCGCGCGCAGTTACGAGGTGTTCAACCCCGACCGCACCGTCGGCGTCGCGTGCGGCCGGGACGGCGCGGTAATCGGCCTGCATATCTCCGACGAGGCGTGCGATAACGGCGATACCTGGCTGGCGGCCGAAATCGTCAAACTCGCGCGGCTCGCGCATGTGAAATCACGGGTCGGTCTGCGCGCCGAAATGGAGCACAAGGGCACCAAGCCATACGCTATCGACTTCTTCGAGCTGCCGACGCAGGACTCCTATCGGGCACTGGAGCGAGCCGAATACGGTGAGACCACCGAGCCTGGTCGTTGAGATGATCGATATCGACGCACCGGAAGATGTGCTCGCCGCAGCGAACGAGGTCGCCGACGCGATGTGGAGAGCCGTCGGTGACACCCGTATGACGGTCGACCGGTTCGAGTTGCCGGCCGCCACGTCATGCAGCCTGGATGTGGCGGGCAACAGGTGTGCGATGTGGATCCGTACCCTATTCGAGTCCGCGCTCACCGAGTACACCACTACCGCGGTCACGATCAACGAGGCCGTGGTCCGCACGGTCGGCGAGTTCATCACGACCGATACAGCTATGGGCGCGAGCATCCGGCATTCGGCAGAAAGCTGACCGTACGGTGACGTCAAAGCATGAGCAGTACTGGGATGCCATCGTTGGTGACCACTGGCCCGCACTCGGACCCCCGCTATGGCTGGAGTTGGCGGCCGCCGCGCGCGCCGGCGCCGCGACCCTCGATGACGACGGCGTCGCACGCGCGGTCAAAGGATTCGAAACCACTATCCGTTCGAGTGCGGGCCTGCAGGCGGCGCTCGCCGATATGCAAGCGCGCCAGGATATGCCGCGCACCTTCGCGAGTGCCTTGGCCGCGGCGGCGGACACATTCAGCGAGCTGGCGGATCTGGTGCGGGCGACGCGCAGCCGTATATCGGACATCGTCGATCGCGCCATCGAACGGATCGAGGCGGAGGACGGCCATGAAAATGGCGGACCAGCAGGACAACTGATCGCCACGATCGTTGCATCCGCTCGATCCGACGTGATCGACGTAGTTGCCGAGGCAGCGCGTCAGGTGAATTCCACAGGATTGCCGGGGTTGCGCATGCTCGCAGGATTGCTCGGGCCCGCGGTAACCAGAGCCGGTGTACCGGCTCTGACATTGCCTGATATCGGTACCCGATCGGTGCCCGATGCCGGCGGTCGAACGACAGGACCTACGACGCGGGCGTATCGTGTTCCCGATCCTGTCGACGTGAGCACACGTGACATCGCCTTGCCCGATGATGCTGTGGCACAGGAGGTTCGGCCGCAGACAACGGTTCACCCGGCGGAGCGGGATCAGGCCGCGGTACCGGACCCCGTGTCGGCCGCCGACGCGTCGACTTTGTCCGGTGGCATGCCTGCCGGTGGGGACTCCCTCGTCGCCGGTCGTGCGGGCGCGGCTCCGACCGGCCGGCCATCTGTGGTACCCCTCATAGAGGCCGATCCTGATCCGAGCATTGCTGCCGCGCAGCCGAATACGATCGATTCGGAGGGGTCATCCGAAACATCAAGCGCCCCAACAGTAGTGGGCGAGTCTGCGATGGCGGCCACCCCACTGGCACCCGGCGTGGCCGGGCCGGCGATCGCGTCGGCCGCCGCGGCCGACGCACGGCGGCCTCCCGTCGCCGACAGTCAGCGTGCCGCATCGCAGGCCCCATCGCGCGGTGCGCTCATTCCCTCGAACGAGGCTTCGCGACCGCGAGTCCCCGGGCGTTCCGAATCGGCCTCCAGTGGCGCCGTGTCGGCAGATCCGAAAGCGTCCGCGCCGGTCATTCGATCGTCACATCGGAGCGGACGATACGAGGACCTGCCGGGCCGGACACCCGCGCAGGCGGCCGAAAGCCGGGCGGGGGGCGGGCCTCACGGCATCGCCGACGCGGATCGGCTCGGCGATGCGGTGCGTGCCGCGATGGTGTCGGCAGGATCGGCTCACATAGTCGGCGATCGCGTGGACGGCGATCTGATCCTGGCCCGCACACTGTTGGCCGGCATCTTGGACGTGGTGCCGCCCCTAGCGGATTGGGCGGTGGCTACGATGCGGCACGCCGCAGGCCTCACGGTGTTGGTCACCTCCAACGAGGGCGCAGGCTATCTCCCTCCTGGGCTCTACCTGCCGCCTGAGGTATCACGGCCGTGGGGCTGGAAGCTACCGGAAGAGGCGATCTGGGAAGTACTTTTGGACCCTGCCCGGGTACTCGCGGAATTCGGTGCGTTGCGCGAGCAGCGGTCTGGTGCGCGGCTCAGCGCAATCGTGTCGTCCCTGCCGATTGCACCCGGCCTACGTCGGGAGATGCACGACCTGCCGCTTCAAGGGCAGGTCTCCGCCGTCGCGGGGCTCGAGCTCGGGACGGCGAGATCCGGCCGCGTAGACCGCCTCGGACTCACCAGTTCGTCCACACTGACACGGCGCATCGATAAAGTGCCCGAAAGTGCGATCCTCGACCGATGCGAGCGGATGGCGATGGCGGCGCATGCGATATCGATCGCCCAGGGAGTCAACCGGGCAGTCACGTTGCAGGCTCCCGCGCTGCGTGACCGTATCTTGCGCGCGTGGCGCGACGGTGCCCGGATCGATGAGCAGTGGTGGCAGGACCTGCGTGACGTGGACGACCTGCTCGCGGCGACGATGCGCGCCGAAAAGCTCGATGTCTCGCGGATCCCGCTCGGCGAACTGCACTCGAACCGCGGAAGCGCACGAGGGGAGTTGACGCGCGTGCGCCGCATGCTGCTGGAACGTCGCTGTGACGAACTCGCCCTCGGCCTGGGCGGGGCGCCCACGCGGCAGGGCTTGCGTGACACGGTCTATGCGTACGCGCAGATTGTCCGGAACCAGCCAGCGGCGCGCGACGATGCCCCCGTGACGACCCCATAACGGGGGCTGTATTGCTCGAGATTCACCCGAGCCGCTCGTCAGAGTTTCCAATACTGAGAAGCGGCGACAATGAACAAAGCTCGGTGGTGGAGTTCAGCGATGGAAAGGACCGATCGAAATGCCGGACAGCATGCATGTCGACCCGGCGGTGTTGCGCGAACTCGCCCGCCAGCACGATGAGGTCTACGAGAAAACGATGGAATGGTCACAGCCCCCGACCGAATATCTCGCCCGGTTTCCGGAGATGTTCGGTACGATCTGTGCTCCGGTCCACCAGGCGTTGTGCGATTATTACGACGCGCGCTACCGAGCTGGGAAAGCGTTGGCGGACGAGAATGCGCAAACCGCCAACTCGTTGCGTGCTGCCGCCCAAGCCCTCGAGAACACCGACCAGGATCTCGGTTCGTTGGTGCGCAATGTCGGCGAGCAGTTGGATAGTCCCGCGTCCGCGTCCGTCGGCGTCGCACCGCCAGGACTGTCCACGAACAGCTTCGATGGTGTCGCCCCGGCTGGGCCGCCGACCTCGGTGGCCGGGGCGAGCCAGGCCGATGCGCCGGCCGGCACGCAGGCTGCCGCCACGGTGCCGCCGACGCCGGGTACGGTACTGCCGCCGCACACCTCGGGCGATCCCGCCGGTCTGTCCGCTCCGCTGGTAACGGCTGGGTCGTCGGATCATGCGCCACCCGTCCTGGGTCCGGCCGCGCCGGTACCCGGGAACGCCTCATCCAGCGCGAATCCGTTGATACCGGGATCGATGGACGATCGGGCGGAGTCCGCCAGCGCGAGCACCTCGCCGCGGTTCGATGCGGTGCCGCTGATCGGTCCGACGCCGTTCGGGTCCGCGGTGCAGGCCGCGGCTCTTCGAGAGGGCGGAACCGGACACGTGGTGAACGACGACGAAAACCCCGATCTGATCCTCGCCCGCACTCTGCTCGGCGGGTTGCTGGCCGCGACCGAAACGTCGGCAGTGGGGGTGAGCTGGGCGGTCTCGGTGATGCGCGGTCCGGCCGGCGCGAACGTGTTCGTCACGTCCAACGAGGGCCGTGGCTGGTTGCCCGCAGGCCTTTTCCTGCCGCGCGAAGTCTCCACACCATGGGTATGGGACGATCTGCTCGGTGCTGAAGGGTCGCCGTGGGAGGGTGTCTCGGATCCTGCTCGGGTGCTGGTGGAGTTCGCCCTGGTGTGGGGACCCCGAGACGATGCGGTGCTGTCGGCGCTCGCCTCGTCCGGGCCGATCGCCGCGCAGCTGCGGACGGAGCTCGGCGATGTCGCAACCGCGGCCGCCGTCGGCCCGGCAACAGGTGTGGATCTGCGCGTGTTCACTCCTGACACCACCGATCGCCTCGGTATCGGCGGTTCTATCGCGGCCCTCGAGCAGATCGCCACTGTTTCCGATGCAAGCATGCGCGGCAGGTGCGTAGACCTGGCACAGGACGCCCACACACAGTTGAGTCGCTCAGCAGGACGCGTTTCCGAAGCCACTAGCGCGCGGCGACTGCGGGAACGAATCCTCGCCCGCGCCGAGGGCGGCTTCGAAGTGCCTGCGCACTGGTGGCAGGAATTGCGCGCCACCGATGAACTGTTGGTCACGACGATGCTGCCGCATCAGCTCGACGCCGACCGGATCGGGCTAGGCGAATTGCGCGTCGATGAGCAGTCCGCAGTTCTGCGGCAGCTGACCTTTGAACGGCGCTGTAACGAACTCGTGCTGCTGCTGGAAGGTGAACCGAACCGGCAGTGTCTGCGCGACGCGGTTTACGCGCACGAGCAGATCGTCGGCCACCCCCATTTCGCCGCGACCGCTCCTGTGGAATCGACCACCGACTACGTTGGCCGCGCAGGATTCTCGGGTGTCGTCGCTACGACGCAGCTCGCCGATACTCCGCCCCCGGCGCCGGTGTATCGGCTCGGCGGTGAATCCGCTCCGTCCTGAACACCGCTTAGGAGAACCAGCCGATGCCGCCGCCCACCGCAACGCCTGCCGGAACCGCGGACGGCACCACGCCCGCACCAGCGCCTGACGTCGCACGGGTGGAGATCGGGCAGGAGGGAATCCCGAAGGTCGGTGAATGGGCTACGGCTGGGGACTATCGACTTTCGATGCTGGAGGGAGGCACCCTCGAACTCGCTCGTTCCAACGGCGAGGTCGTGCAAACATGGGCACCCGACAAGCCGGTCGATGTGAGCCGAGTGGTGCTTTCGGTCGACGATCACGGGAGCCTCCGCATCCAGGACGCTGTCGACCTCATGGTCCCACGTGTGCCGTTCACCCCGGGTTCGTCGCTCGGTACGCAGGCCGCGGGACTCGAGCTGACAGAGGACGGGCGCCTCGTCGCTGTCGATCGCAACGCCACGCGCTATCCGATATTCGAGAGTCCACCACCACCGCCACCGGCGGGCGATGGGATAGATATCGCGGCCCGCGATCCCCGGTTCGCAATCGATCATCCGAGCCCTGAGTCCGACGCTTTGAACGAGGCCATAAACGTGGGCCAGGCGGCGATCAACAAATTGACCGATCCGGCGCAGGTGGGGACATTGCCGGAGCATCCGGCACCGCCGGTCAAGGGTGAACTGGTCGCGGCCAACCTGATCGATGACCAATGGGATTCGACGATGATCCGCGATTATTCGGTGAAGATCGGCAAGATGCAAGAAGTAGGTAGGCAGCTGAATGAGGGGCTCGCCGAAGTCGGTGCGGTGACCGAGGAATTGCCGCTGATGTCCGAAAAGGCACTGAACGACATCAGTTTCGCTGTTTCCATGCTTAACGTAGTGCTGGCGGTGAGCAACCTGGCGAACGGGTGGACAGGTCGGCCGGCATTTCCCAACGACAGCAAAATGATTCAAGCTGTTTACAACACCGTGAGAACTGCAGTGGACCGGATCGACGCGTTGCGGAACGATCTGATCAAGAAGGCCGAGGAGATCGACAATCCAGATCCCGGCCCGCCGCCGGGCCCGCCCGCGCCCGCCGACCCCGATGCCCCGCCTCCGGGTTCCGTTGCGGATCTCCCTCCAGGCGATTCCGGCGGACCGACCGTCCCGCCCGGTAGCCCCGCCTCCACGACTCTGCAAGCCGCGAGTGGCGCCGATCCTGGGTTGACCGACGGCATACCGGGCTTGGCTGATGTGGAAGGGCCAGCCGGCGAAGTGGATCGACCGGAGTCAGACGAGAGCCTCGCCGATTTGATCGAGTCGGCAGCCGACGACCGCAACTCTTCCGGCACCGCCGCAGGTGGAGATCCCACGAACGGTATGGTGGCGGCCGCACCGCTCTTGGCGATGGCTGCCGCACAGTTCGCTCCGGTCGCCGGCAAGATGATGAGCGATGCGATAGCGCAGCAGCAACGGCAGCAAGAACGCGAGCGCGAGCGCGCGGAATTCGACCACGCACGGCAAATCGAGCAACCGCTGCCGTTGGTTGGTCCTCCTGCTGCCGGAGCCGCACCTGCCGCGCCGGAGGGGGTGCAGCCGACGGCGGTGGGCGCTCCACCTCCGGTGCCGCCACCACCAGTTGTGCCGCGAAACGTCGACCTGCCGTTGGATGGCCACAACTATCGGGTTTCCGAAGTGGTGGCAGGGGCTGTGCACGCCGCGGTGAGCAATCCCAACGGCAGCGACGCCGTCGCGGCGTACAACGGGACGGCTGGAGACCCCGCGTCGTGGACACAGATTCCCGAAGCCGAGGTGCGGTCGGGTGATGTGGTGAAGTGGGAGCATCGCACCGCATTGGTGCTGGCCGACGACACCGGCCTGCACACAATCGTGAACGGGGCGCTTGTTCCGTTGGACCCGAATCGGCCGCCCGAGGACGGGCACGGACAGTACGGAAACTTCGAACATTTCCTGCGCCCGGCGGGCACCGCCATGGCGCCGGAGAACGTCGGCGTGACCGCTCCGCAAGTCACCGCTACGGCCGCTGCGGTACCGCCGGTCCCCGAAGTCACCACAGCTCGCCAGTAAGTTGAGTCGGCGCGCCTAGGGGGTTCCGACGTGAGCGAGGGGTCGTTGCCGGCCAATGCCTGCGGTCGATGCCGCACATCGGTACTCGACCTCCAAGATTCGCGTTCCAGACCTTTCTGTAGTGCGTCGATACTGTTCTCCGCGGTGCGGCCGGGCATGCGATGAGAGGATGAATGTAGGGTCCCCGCAATCGCGAGCAATATCGCTCGAATCCGTATGGTGCACGTCAGTACGACCTCACCTGTGCACCGCGGCGGATTCCCGATACAGGGATTATGTGTCGGCAATGTCGCGTCGGCCACGAGGGACCAGAGCAAACCAGCTAGGTCGAACGCTTGTTCGCCTCTGAAGTCGGTGGTCTCGATCCGACGGTGGCGCGATGCTCACCGGCGACAGCCTGGCAGCCGTGGAGGCGGCATGCTGGCCTTGTTCATCCGGTGGCGCGACTGGTCGGCGACGTCGACGCGCCTGGCCGATGCCATCGGCCACGGTGAGCAACCAAACTTTCGGTCCGCAAATGACCGGTCATGCCCTACGCTTTTAAAAATGAGTTCGCCGAGATGTTACGCAGCGGCCGCTCATTCCGATGTTATCGGCAGATTGCCCGGTCTTCCCCCAGCGGGGAAGGGAATTAGCTCTGGTTTACTGCCCGCTACCACCATTGGGAAACTGCGATTCAGCGCGCATACTGGGGCGACCGTGTCGAAAGGCGGTCGGTAGTGGACAGCGGCGAGCAGGTCGAATGTCTCCCGCGTTGAGCGGCGACGTGTCCGCGGTGCTGCGCGCCTTTCACAAGCTTTACGGCGAAGGCGTACCGGAGGTGCAGGAACTCGCTGCCGCGCGCAAGATCGGCGATGACGCGCGGGAGTTCGCCGGTGCCGGTGCCAAGAGCTACAACGAGGCGCGCACCATGCAAGCGGCGGTGGCCGAAGCACACGCCGGTCGAGACAACGCCGTCCAGCAGGCTGCGGGCCGCGCCGGGGACGGCACGGTCACCGGCCGCAACCGGATCGGCGGCCAGATCGCAGATTTCGAGTCGCGCGTCAAAGCGATATCCACGGTCGGCGATACCCGCTTCAGCGGTCCTGCGTTGCTGAGTGCCGCTCAAGTCGCGCTCGCGAACACTACCCGCCAGGTCAATTCCGATATCGCGAACGCACAGGCGGTCGCGGCGCAGATCATGCCGCCCGCCGTGCCGGAACCGGTGCGTCGCAGGGGAAGTTTGGGGCCCAGGCGGCGCCGAGGTCGCGGCCGAGGCCGGGGGACGACCTACACCAGCAACGGCGGGCATCCGCGACGAGCCAAGACGCCGTATGACCGTTCGGCCGGTGGCGAGGCGGTGCGGATCGCCAGCTCGCTGATCGGCACGCCGTACGTAGGGGGCGGCAATGGACCGGCTGACGGAGGATACGACTGCTCGAGCCTGGTAAAGCACGCGATTGCGGGGGCGACAGGCGACCAGGTCGTGTTGCCACGTACTACCTACGATCAGATCCACAGCGGTCGGCGGGTCGAGATTTGGGAGGTGCGCGCGGGAGACCTGGTCTTTCCCGCAGACTCATTCGGCTACAACGGCCCCGAGCACGTCCAATTGGCCGATGGTCGAGGCGGAATCATCGAGGCGCCATATCCGGGTGCCGCAGTTCGTTGGGCGCCGATGCCGACGAATGCCACGGTCGTCCGGGTGTTGTTTCCCCGGGAATGATCGAGTCCCGCACTGTTCCCTCCGCTGGGAATAGTCGCTCTTCGCGCTGCTCGCGAGATGGATATCGTTTGGTGAGGACGAGTTCTTCTGAAAGGAAGTCCGCCTTGTCGGCAGCCGAAGACGCCTTTTATACCGGCGTACAAAGTCTCGGGCTGGTGCCGGGACGTGCCCGAAAAGAGCACGCGGCCGCCGCATTTCACGCGGCGACGGACATCGATCCGGATATGTGTGACGCCTGGCTCGGCCGGGCTATGGCAGGTGAGGTCACCTCCGAGGTGATCTACGGCGCTTACAGATCGGTCCACAACCTTTACCGCGACCAGCAGCGCGCCGGATTGGTCGGTGGCGCCCTTTGGTGCCAGGTGGACATCGGACTGTTCGGACTGCGGATACCGATGGCGAAACGGGATCAGATTGCGCTGGCGCAGGCTTGCTCCTACGGCAAAGACCAGGAATGGCGGGAGGCCGAGACCATCCTGGACGAGTTGCCCGACGACGACATCGCCGATTTTGTCCGCACCTCACTGCTTTTCCGTACCGAGCGCTGGGACGAGGTGCTCGCGGCCAGGAATCGCCGGCCGCTCCTCGAGGACAGCTTGCTCGATATCGCGGCCGAATTGATGGCCGCAGAGGCGATGGCGCACCTCGGCCGTTTCGGCGAAGCAATGCCGCGGGTACAGCGGATTGTCGACGAGAGTTCGTCCGGTCCTCTGTCCTATATCTGGGCCGACGCCCACTATCTATTCGGTATGTTGTTGCGGCACAACGGAGATTTCGAGACCGCCGATCGGGTGCTCAAGGAACTCCAGGGCTCTTCACTCTGGCCGGAGCGGCCCGAGTGGCAGCGCGCGGTGCGCGACAAGAACTATCGACTTCAGGTCACCACCCCCGAGGTGATCGCGTCCCGCGCGGACAAATGGGATCCGAAATCCGGCGATGATCCCGACGAGGTTGCTGCCTCCGTTGCCCGCGCCGAGCGGGAGGCGCTGCTGACCGAGGCATCGGCACTGCTGAGTGCGCAGATCGGCATGGAATCGGTTAAGGACCAGGTCGACCGGCTCAAGTCCGGCGTCTTGATGGATCAGGTGCGTGCCAAACGCAAACTCGCCGTGGACTTCCGGTCGCAGCACCTGATCTTCTCCGGCCCGCCGGGCACGGGCAAAACCACCATCGCGCGGGTGATCGCCAAAATCCTGGCCGGCCTCGGCGTCGTCGAGCGCGCCGAAGTCGTGGAAGTCGGGCGAGCCGATCTCGTCGGCACGCATCTCGGGCAGACCGCGCCGAAGACCAACGCACTGATCGATTCGGCGGTCGGCGGCGTGCTGTTCATCGATGAGGCCTACACCCTGATCCAGGAGGGCCTGTCTGGTGGCGACGCGTTCGGCCGGGAAGCTGTCGACGCGCTGTTGGCACGGATGGAGAATGACCGGGACAAGCTGGTAGTAATCATCGCCGGGTACGAGGAGGAGATCAATCGGTTCCTCAGCTCCAACGAAGGCTTGCGTTCGCGGTTCACCAAGCACATCCGCTTTCCGAGCTATGGCGCGGACGAGTTGGTCGAAATTGCCGATCATATCGCGTGCAAAAAGGACTCGATGTTGTCCGAACAGGCTCGCGAGGTGCTGCGCGAGCGGTGCATGGAGTTGTCGGAGAGCGTCGTCGATGGGCATCGCATGATCGATCTGGCCGGTAACGGCCGTTTCGTGCGCAATGTGATCGAGGCGGCCGAGGCCGAGCGGGACTACCGCGTCACCAAGGACGGCGCCGATATCAGCGCCCTGACCGATCAGGACCTCATGACCATAGACGCTTTCGATATCGCGGCCGCGCTGGCGAGTTTGGCGCCCGCGATGAGGTGACCCGGTGCCTCGCTTCCGGGTGGTGACCAAGCACCAGGTCTCGGGCTGGCGATTCCTGCTCCGTCGGATCGAGCACGCGCTGGTTCGCCGTGATGCGTCGATGATCGACGATCCGCAGCGTGGGCGGTCCACGGCGCTGGCGATCGGGGTCGCATTGGCTTGCGTGATCGTCGCGGGCGCGGCGGTCCTGGCTTTTTTTCGTCCCGACAAGAAGGTCGGCGATGCGCGGCTGGTCGCCGAGAAGGAAACCGGTGCACTGTACGTACGGGTCGGCGACCGGCTGTATCCGGCCCTGAATCTGACCTCGGCCCGTTTGATCCTCGGCGCGCCGGAGAAGCCGGTATCCGTCGCGCGCAGCGAGTTGGCGCGCTTTCCGCGCGGGCCTTGGGTCGGTATTCCCGGGGCGCCGGGTGCGCTCGCAGATTCGGGCGGCAGTGATTCCTCATGGGCTGTCTGTGACGCCCCGCGAACCGGGATGGCAGCACCGATCGATATGGCGACCGGGCTGCCTGTGCTGGCACATTCAGCCGTGCGAACCACTGTTATCGGCGGACCGCTCTCGGCAGACGACGCCGGAGCGCGCGAACTCGGTCCGGGTCAGGCGCGGCTACTTCGCTCGGATGGCACGACCTGGCTGGTCTATCGAGGCAGCGCCGACCAGGTCGTCCGTGCCGCGATCGACTTGGCCGACGCGCCGGTTGTGCTCGCACTCGGTCTCGATTCGGCTGCGCCAGTCCTGCCCGCCTCGCCGGGGTTGATCAATTCACTTACTGAAGTGCCGGCGATCCGGGTGCCCGAGGTGCCCGAGTCCGGCACGAGTGTGACACTCGCGTCGGGACTCGTCGCGCGGGTCGGCGCGGTGCTCGCGGTATCGGTGACCGGTGAGGAGACCGCGCACTATGTGGTGACCAAGAGTGGGCTCGTCCGAGTGAATTCTGTCGTCGCGGCAATGATCAGGTACGCGAACGCGCAAGGCAACGCTACCGCAGCGCCGGTGGGCCCGGATGTGGTCGCGGCCGGATTGCGGCCCGGTTCGCTATCCGGTACCGAGGCCTATCCGGCGCAGCAGGTCGGTCTGGTCGACCCGGCCGACACGCCGGTGACTTGCCAGCACTGGTCGAAGACCGAGGGCGGGGGAGAGGCCAGGATGACTCTGCTAGTCGGTAGGGAGCTACCGCTCGCCGCCAGCGAACAGTCACGCGCCGTGGAGCTCGTGACTGCGGCCGGGTCCAAAGGACGCACGGCGGACGCAGCGTACCTGCCGCGCGATACTGGCTCGTTCGTTCAGGTGACCGGTTCTGCTCCGGGCTCGCCACGGCGGGAGTCCCTGTTCTGGATTTCCGACAGCGGGGTGCGCTACGGCATCGAGACCGGGCGGACGAGCGGGAGTTCCGATCCCACACTCACCGCGCTCGGGTTGCGGTCGCCCGTGCTGGCGCCGTGGAGCATCGTGTCGTTGTTCGCGCCGGGGCCGACACTGTCCCAGCAGGATGCGCGAGTTCAACATGACGGCATCCCCTCGACCGGAGTCGGGGCTGAATTGGTCGGTCCGCGATGACAACGACCAGGCGATTCGTCCGACCGGCCCGAATGATCCGGGGGCCGAAGGCACCCGCAGTGACCGAGCTGAAGTTGGAGCCGCCAACCGAGCTGCCCAAACCCGTGCCGTCCTCTCGGCTGCGCATGATCTTGCCGGTGGTGATGGTCGCGGCCATGGCCGGGATGATGGTGATGATGTTCCGCGGCGGGCTCGGCTTGTCGCCGATATCGCTGTTCTTCCCGATGATGATGGTCGTCTCGATGCTGGGGATGTTCGGCACCGGTTTCGGGAGCGGAAACACCGGCGGAGCGGCGAACCTCAACGAGGAACGGAAGGACTATCTGCGCAGCCTCTCCGAACATCGCAAATCTGTGCATGCGGCCGAGGCCGAGCTGCACGATTACCTGCGATATTGCCATCCGGGACCCGCAGAAGTGGGCCGGTTGATCGGCGGCAAGCGCATGTGGGAGGTGCAGGTTGCCAGCCCGCAGTTTCTGCGCACGCGAATGGGGTTGGGGCGGATCGCGAACCAGGTCCGGGTAATTGTCCCAGAGGCGGCGCCGACCTCGGACCTCGATCCGGTCGGCGTCGTCGAGCTCACCCGATTCGCGAAAGCCTATTCCACGGTGGGGGATATGCCGGTGGCGATCAACCTGCTCTCGGTGCCTCAGGTGGAACTCAGCGGTGACGCTGTGACAGTGCGCGCGCTGGTCCGCGCGATGATCGCCGAGGTGGCGGTGCTGCACGGCCCCGATCAGGTCGCGGTCGCGGCGGTGCTGCCCGATCCGGACGCACCGGAGTGGGCGTGGTTGAAATGGCTTCCGCATGTGCAGCATCCGAGTGATACCGACGCGCTGGGAACGGGTCGGATGGTGTATCGCAGTGTGGCCGAGTTGCGAGCCAAACTGCTCATCGGGCTCAACCGCGGACCGTTCTCGGTGAACAGCGAACCGACGCTGGACCGCACGCACTACCTGCTGCTGGTGGCTGTCGCAGGAGCGACGGTCGATCGTGACGTTTCCGGCATTGACGGCTGTACCTGGTTGCGACTGGGAGCCGTTGAGCAGAGTTTGCCACGGGCACTGCGGTTCACAGCCTCCAGCGATGGATCGTTGAACGAGTTGACCTCTCGAGGCCTCCGCCGGGTCGGGGTGGCAGACGCGATGTCGGTGTCTGCGGTGACCTCGCTGGCCCGCGCGCTTTCACCGTACCGGCTGTCCACGGTGGTGGAAGCGGTGGCGGCCGAACAAGCGGTGGGCAGCACCGGTTGGGCGGACATGGTGGGTGTGGCCGACCCGGGTGCGCTGCGCGTCGGACGGTTGTGGCCGCGACGACGCGACAACGACCGCCGTCGGCTGAACATCCCGTTCGGGCACGACCCCACTGGCACGGTGGTCTATGTCGACATCAAGGAGTCCGCGGAGGAAGGCATGGGGCCGCACGGGATGTGCATTGGCGCCACTGGCTCGGGGAAATCGGAATTCCTTCGCACACTTGTGCTCTCAGCGGTCGTGACCCATTCGCCCGATACGTTGAATCTGTTGCTCGTCGACTTCAAGGGCGGCGCTACCTTTCTCGGGTTCGATCGGCTGTCCCATGTGACCGCTGTTGTAACGAACATGGAAGAGGAAGCGGATCTGGTCATTCGGATGGAGGACGTGATCCAAGGTGAGATCGCCCGCAGACAACGGATCCTGCGCGATGCGGGCAACTTCGCCAGCGTCGCCGACTACGAGCGTGCTCGGGAACAAGGCGCGGATCTGGCCCCGCTGCCGACGCTGCTGATCGTCCTCGACGAGTTCGCCGAGTTGCTCGAGCAATACCCGAACTTCGCGAAGTTGTTCGTTGCCATCGGCAGGCTCGGCCGCTCGCTGCGCATCCATCTGCTGCTCTCCTCGCAGAAGGTGCCGTCGAACCGGATGGGGGAACTCGAGGCGCATCTGTCCTATCGAATCGCGTTGCGTACCAACCAGACCAGTGATTCCCGGGACGCGATCGGCACTGCCGACGCCTATCACCTACCCAAACGGCCTGGTTCGGGCTATCTCCGCGTCGGTGCGGGTGATCTGCAGCGATTCCAGGCCGCCTACGTCGGCGCCGCGTACCTCGCTCCGGTGCCGGACGCGGTGGCGGCTCCGCAACGGCTGCGGCGCACCGGAGGCGGCTATCGTCCCCCTGAGCTCTTCAACACCGACGCAGTCATCGACACCAGTCCGCCGCCGATCGTCGATCGCCCGGCCATTGTCGAGGCGTCGGAGGACGACGGCGAACCCGCGACGATCATGGGAACAGTGCTACAGCAGCTGGCCGGACACGGTTCGCCCGCGCACCGGATGTGGCTGCCGCCCTTGGGCGTGCCGCCTACCCTTGACCAGCTGATCTCCTCGGTTACTCCGGGAGAGCTGCGCGTTCCACTGGCGATCGTGGACAAACCGCGGTTGCAGCGCCAAGACGTGTGGACGGTTGACTTATCGGCCGCAGGCGGGCATGTCGCGGTCGTCGGCGGACCACAGTCGGGCAAATCGACCGCGCTACAGACCTTGATCCTGTCGACCGCGCTGACGCATACCCCTGAGCAAGTGCAGTTCTACTGTCTCGACTTCGCCGGTGGCCTGTCCGCATTGCGGCGACTGCCGCACGTGGGCTCGGTTGCCCCGGCGAGGGAGAGCGATCGGATTCGACGAACCTTCGCACTGATCACCAATCTGCTCGCCAGCAGGCAGGCACTTTTCACCGCGCTCGGCATCGACTCCATGCGCGAGTTCCGGCGACGGCGGAACTCGCGGCGCGATTCGGCCGAGCTGATCGCACGTGGGGACGCGCACGGTGACGTGTTTCTGGTGGTGGACGGCTGGGACATCGGTTTCGCGGTGAACGGGCCCTATTACGACGACTACATGTCCGAGATGGAATCGCTCGCGGTACAAGGTCTCAATTACGGCATCCATCTCGTGATCAGTAGTTCGCGCTGGGCGGCGATCCGGTCGGCGATCAAAGACCTGTTGCAGACTCGGCTGGAGTTGCGGCTCGGTGACATCACCGACACGACATTCAACACCCATCGGGCAGTCGCCGCCGCGATTCCGCAGGATAGGCCCGGTCGCTGTATCTCGGTCGAGGGACTGCACATGCTGACCGCCTTGCCCCGGATAGACGGAGTAGGGGCGGCCGAATCCGCGGGCGCGGGCCTGGCGTCGGCGATCGACTCTGTTGCTGCGAGCCAGCAGGGCCGATCTGCGCCGGAGGTGAAACTGCTACCGTCTCGGATCGAACTGAGCGAAGTCCGTGCGCTGTTGCCCGCCCCGGACACACTGGCACAGCGTCTGGTCGTCCCATTCGGGGTGCGCGAGTCCGATCTGCAGCCTGCGGTCGTGGACTTCGGGGTTTCGACCCACCTGATGGTGCTCGGCTCATCGGGTTGTGGAAAGTCCACGGTGGTGGGCGCTCTGCTGGAATCCATCGGCGCACAGTTCAACCCTGATCAAGCTCGCGTGGTGCTGATCGATTACCGACGCACGCATATGGGCGCGGTTGCCGACGAACTCCTGATCGGATATCTGACCAACGAGCGCGATGTGGTGGACTCCCTGCCGGCGTTCGTGGCGAAAATGCGGGAGCGCCGGGCACCGGACGAGGTGACCGCTCAGGAGCTGAGGGAACGCTCTTGGTGGAGCGGGCCGGAGGTTTTCGTCGTGATCGACGACTACCACATGGTCGCACAACGGGGCATGCTCAACCCGCTGGACCAGCTGCGCGAGATCGTGGTCGACGGGCGCGATATCGGACTGCACATTGTCGTTGCCAGGAATATCGCGCAAGCAGACTCAGCCCTCTACGACAACGTACTCGGGCAGATGCGGAATCTGAATTCATCCGGTCTGATCATGGACGGTTCGAAGATGGACGGCCTGCTGATCGGAGATGTGAAGGCCGCACCACAGCCCACCGGTCGCGGGATCTTCATCGAGCCGCTACTTGCCCGCCGTGACCTGGTGCAATCGGCGATGCCCACGTCTCGGCACTAAACCGACGGATAGGTACTTTCACTATCTTCCCCACAGTGGGAATGCAATAGCGTTTGATCTAGTACGACTCGACGCCGAGTTGCTCGTTGCTAGGAGACTGCCATGGATCTCGAGGTTGTTCCGAGCCATTTGCCAATCATCAGTGCCCAGTTGCACACCGGACAAGCGCAGGTGGCCGCCACGGCAGCGCCGGCGAGTGTCGCCGCGGAACCGATACCCGCGGCCATCGATTCCATCAGCACATGGGCGAGCCAGATCGTCACCGACTACATGCGCTCTTTCTTCCGCGGTACTTCCGACGGATTGGCCGGGCACGGTCGGCTCGCCGACGCACTGCCGGTAGTCAGTGCGAACTACGAGACGAGCGATCAGTCGGGTGCCATCGTCGTCGGCGGTACGACGGCGTTCGGGTGATCGACGAGCACTCTCATGTTGTTTCTTCCGAATGTGGATTTCGGCGCGCTACCGCCGGAGGTGAACTCTGCCCGAATTCAGCCGACGGGTGGGTTCATGCCGATGATGGCGGCATCGGGCGCGATATCGGCAATGTCCGGCGCGCTCAACACCATGGCGGCCGTTTCCCAGGGCTCGATGGCGGAGATGGGAAGTTCTTGGCGAAGCCGAGCGTCGGAGGCGGCGCAAGAGCGCTTCGGTCAGCACACCGGCTGGTTTCACCAGCAAGCCGGTGTCGCGGCCGCCGCGGCGCCGCTGGTCGCCCGGTTGGCCGACGCGTACTTCTTCGCCTTGATGACCATGCCGCCGCTGGGTGTCATCGTCGCCAACCGGATCGCCGGGATGTCGCTTGCGGTTTCGAATGTCGCTGGACAGAACACGCCGGCCATCGCAGCGAACGAGGCCGCCTACTACCAGATGTGGATTCAAGCCCAAGCGGTGATGTACAAGTACGCAGGCGAGGCGATCTCCGCGTTGGGCGCGCTACCGCCTCCGATTTCTCCGCCTCCGCAGATCGGCGGCGGGCTCGGCACGGGACCGTCACCCGGCGCGGCTGGCGGTGACGGGGCTACGCCGACGGCGGGGCCGGTGCCGGAAGGGTCCACCACGGTCGGCGCCGGTCCGGGCGGCGGCACAGTCGGTGATCCCGGTACTGCGGGAGGCGCAGACGGTGTCTCGGGCACAGGCACCGACGCCACCAACTCGGCGACCGACCTCACCCAGTCGAGTGCCCCTGTGGCCGAGTCTTCCAATGTCGACCCGAGTTCCGCCGATCCGTTGTCCGGCGGTGGTACCGGTGACGCGGCGGGTTCGTCCGGATTCTTCGGAACTTCCTCGTTTTCGCCGACGCTGGCCGGACTCAATGGCGGCCTCGGCAGCGTGGTGCCGCTCGGCATGGCGTTCGGCGGCGCAGGCGGGGTCATGACGTCGGCGAACCAATTCCGAATGCCCGCGAGTTGGGCAGCTCGGCCCGGGGCGACGTTCGGCGCTCTGCCGTCCGAACCCGCACCCGCGCCGGTCGGTCGTACCGCCCCGAGCGGGGCGAGCGCACCGGCGAGCCGGATGCGCCGGGACCGGCGCAAATACGATACCGAGCACTCGACGGTGTTCGTCGGGAGCGACCCCGGCGAAGTGCCGGAACTGAGTAATGCCCCGGCTATCGGCGTCATCGAATACGACAGTGCTGAGCCGGCCGAGGACGACGGTGTGGAACAGGTACTGGTCGGTGTCATCGACAGCGGTGACGACGTCGGCGACGGCCGAACCTGAACGTTCTCGGTGAGTGCCGGGACGAAGCGAAAGATTCGCGAAAGGAAAGTGTGATGGCAAGCGGTGTATGGAACGATCCGCCGGTGATGCGGGCAACCGCCGATGAAACCGACGGGCACAACGAGCAGTTCAACACAGAATTGAAGAAGGTCCTCGTCGTGCAACAGGGACTGGCGACTTCGCTGAACACGCCGATAACCGGCCGAACGGTCTCGGACAAGCTGGACCAGTGCCACACCGCCGGTTTGAAGTTGCATGCGGCGGTGTCCGATGTGATCAACGCGCTGCGTACAGCTGCTTCGAGAATCGACGGCAAGGACGCAGAACTCAACTCCACTGTCAACGCTGCGGGCGGCGGCGGAGTCAATATCAGCGCCCTCTGAACGAATTCGATCGACCTAGGATGAATGGAAGTAAAGACGATGGCTATACATGTAAGCTTCGGCGAAGTAGACGGTCATGTCAGCATGATGGGCGGCATGATCGCGGCGTGGGAAGACGCCATTCTGAATATCGAGAGAGCGACCGCGAAGCTCCATTCCGGCGATTTCCAGGGTGACACCGCCGATGCTCATGGGACGGTGATGAGCAGATTGGACCGGGAATTGGTGACTTTCAAGGGCACCGTGGCGCAACTCAAAGCCTCGATCGGTCTTGCCGGCGGTACCGGTGGCGAGTTTCAGACCACCGATCAAACGAGCCGCGGCCTGTTCGCGGTGTGAGTCGACCGGGTGAACGTTGAGCGCTATGTCACATCACAAGACATTGATGGGGCGTACACCCGGTCCCACCGGAACCGAGACGATGGGTGAGCGGGTTCCGGCATCGGTCGATCTGAATGTCGACGCCGCGCTGTTGCTGCGCGATATGGTCGGAATCGACGCATATCCCCTGGTGCTGGCGCTGATGCCGAATATCTACCGTATCGAGGACCGAGATCGAGTGCGGGAACGCGTCCACGAGCAGCTGACGGCGGCGGGCGTCATCGATGACGGTCGGGTGCACCCGGTGGTCGTGCATTGGCTCCACTGTCTCGACCGTCCGGACAGCGAGCTGGTCGCTCGGATCGTGGACACGAACGCCCTCGCCGAGACCCCCACGATGCTCCGCTTCTCGCTGGTGCGCCGGGCCGAGGACCATGTTCTCGCGGTGCGCTATGACGACCACGTGGTAATCCAGTCGGTCTTTCCGACCGGTCGCGCGATGGACAGCATCGCGTCGGCGTTGAGCGCGGCCCTCGGCTGCTGGCCTGCTCTGGAATTCGATTCCCTGGTGGCCCCTATGACTCAGCTCGATTCGATACCAGCGGAGCCCGATCAACGCAGGCAGGCCCTGCGCGAACTGGGTGCGACACCCCGGACCGCCGCGGCACTCGGTCGCGAACTCGGCACGGTGCTGCGCCGCGCCGAGATCGTGATGATCGAGCACCGTGACGGAAGTTTCGCCCAACCCGAGCTTTGCACCAACGTGCTCGACACCCCCAGCGGCCGGATCGTCGTGGTGCCACACTGCGCGCTCGACGGAGAGGTCTGGTCGACATATCTGCCGGGTGACGTGAGCGCGGTACGCGCGGGAGTGGAGGCGTTGCAGGAGCTGCTGCCCAGCGGCAGCTGGCTCGAGGCCTCGCGGACGGCCTGACGCGGCGGGACAGCGCGCAGATCGAGAGGAGTACCGACAGTGGATCGAACATCGAACCTCAATGGCAGCCGAAACGATCAAGGCCAGGCCAACAGCGGCTACGACGCCTATTTCGGCGGAAACCCCGAATCGACGTTCGGTGCCCCACGTCTGGCGTCGAATCCACAGCCATCGAGCAATGCCACCGCGGTAACGTTCGAGGCTCCAGCGCCCCAACCGGCCCCGCCGCCGTACCGCTCGGAAGTGACACCGATCGATGACGGACAGCCCGAGAACAGTCCGTCGGTCGCACCGTATGGCGAAGAACCGCCTGAGCCACCGCAGAACTGGATCGCCTCGGTCCCACCGCCGACGCAACATCGAGCGCCCGCGACGCCCGCGCCCTACATCGACTACCGAGACGAACCGGCACCCTCCTCGATCGAGGTGCTGCCCGCGGTGCTCAGCTCGGCGGACCTGCTGGCCGAGATCGCCGCGTCCCGGCGCGCGCAGCTCCGGTCCAACACCGGTGTTCGTGGCGCGTTGAACAAGGTCGGCTTCCGGCTCGGATTGTCACCGGCCGAACAGCGCACCGAAAACCGCCGCGGCCGGATACGGCGCCAATTGACCTCCTCCTATCAGATCTCGGTCGTGAGCGTCAAAGGAGGTGCGGGCCGGACGACGGCCGTCGCCGCTCTCGGCTCCACCTTTGCCGCACTGCGGCCCGACCGGGTGGTCGCGATCGATGCGAACCCCGGCTTCGGTGATCTGGCCGCCAGAACGCGTCGGCACCCCTACGGTCTGACCTTGCGCGACCTCGCACATGGCGCACAACTGGACGCCTTCTCCGCCGTCTCTGCGTACACGTCGATCAACTCCGCAGACCTCGCCGTCGTCGCCTGCCCCTGGACACCCGAGACCACCGAGGCGCTCTCCGGACAGGAATACGCCGCGGGCGTCGAGGTGCTGCGCCGGCACTACAACCTACTGCTGGTGGATTGCGGCACCGGCGTGCTCGACTCGGTGACCGGCACGGTGTTGCGTTCCAGCGACGCGGTCGTCGTTATTACCCCGCCCACGGTCGGCGGGGTGACCGGCGCGGTCGCGACGCTCAATTGGCTCAACACCCACGGGCTGCACCACCTCGCCGCGCGGTCGATCGTCGCGATCAGCCATCACCGGCCGGACAAACCCGTGGTCGATATCGAGGCGATCGAGCAGCTGTTCGCCACCGTGCAACGACCGACCTGCCAGCTGCCCTATGACGCGCACCTCGCCGAAGGCGGCGAGATCGATCTGCGGCTGCTCGAAAAGGACGCGCTGCTCGCGTTCGAGGATCTCGCCGCATGGCTGGCCGACGGGTTCCCCGGCTACCTCCTCGAGGGAACCGAAGATATGGGCGGTCGCTGGTGAGCGCCCCTGTGGCAGCGCCGACACAGTCGGCCGAGGCGGCCCGGGTCCGCGTCGGTGTGCTGGTGGCGACCTACCAGGTGGATGTCGTGATACCGACGAAATTCACGGTGGAGACCTTCATCGATGACTTGCTGGTCGTGCTCGCCGAGGCCATCGATGACGACGATGTCGATTTCACCGCACCGACCGGCTTGTGGAGTCTGGCCCGCCCCGGGGAACCGCCGATTCCGCGCTGGCACGTACTCGCCGACTACGACATCGCCGACGGTGCTTTGCTCATGCTGTCGGTGGTGGAATCCGGCGAGGAATTCCGGCCGGTGGTCGAAGACATCACCGACGCACTGGCCTTGACCAACGAACGTGAGTTCGCCGAGTACGACGCGGAGACGTCCATGATCACCGGAACGGTCGTGCTGTGCCTCGGTGCGGCCGCCGCCGCAGTACTGCTTTCGTGGTCGTGGATGCGCACCGGATCGTTCTGGTGGTGTGGTCTGCCCGCGCTGTTGCTCGGTGTGGCGGCCGTGCTCGGTGCGGTCTGGACGGCGCGGCGTGGCACCAGGCCCCGGGTCGGCCTCGGTGTGGCATTGTCCGCCGTGCCGTTGCTCTTCGCCGGAGGAGCCATGCTGATACCGCCGCCCTATGGGGAGCCGGGACCATTCGGGGCCGCGAATCTCGCCGCCGGTGCAGTACTGGCCGCAGTGTCCACGATCGTGCTGCTGCGACTGACTGGCTGGGCCGTGGCTACCATGCTCGCCGCGACGACCCTCGCGCTGGCCGCGACCGCGGCGGCGCTCACCGCCACTTACACGAATCTGGGGATCCACCAGATCGGTGGTGGGGCTTTGCTCATCGGGCTGGTGCTGCTGACCTTCGCGTCCCGGCTGGCGGTGATGCTGGCCCGGATCCAGCCACCGGATCTGCCGGACCCTGGCAACGACGTGACCCCGGCGTCGCTGGCCGACATCTTCGACGCCGAATCCGGCGCCGCCGACGGTCGGATCAGCGCTGATCCTAGTCACGAACCGCGTGGGCGGACAGGCAGCGATATCGAGAGTCGAGCTCGATACGCGGTGGCCTGTCTGCGTGGGTTGATCGTCGCGATTGCCACCCTGCTTGCGGTGGCGGCGGTGGCCGTGTGCGTCGTGAGTCCGGGCGGAATACGAGAAATCGTCGTCGCGATGGCGGTGGCCGCCATCCTCGTGATGCGTGCGCGCTGGCATCCGGATCGAGTGCAGGCTCTCGCGCTGATCGGTGCGGCGGCGACCGTCGTCCTGGGTGTCGGTTGCGTTCTCGTCGGGACGTATTCGACTCCGTGGGTGCGGTTGCTCGTGGTCCTGACGGTCGTGTCGATCGCAGGTGCAGGCTGCGCCGGGGCGGTGCAGCTGCCCAAGCGAAGGCTCACCCCGGTGACGCGACGGATGATCGACCTGCTCGAATACGCGTTGATCGTATTGGTGCCGGTGCTGGCGTGCTGGATCGCGGGCATCTACACCGCTCTGCGGAGAATCTGATGCGCGGGAAGGGTGTCGTCGCGGGGACGCTGACCGCTGTCTTCATGCTGGCGCCAGTGGGTCCGGCCTGGGCCGTGGAACCCCCGCAGGTCATCATCGGCGCGCCGCCACCGGACGGCGCACCGGGGCCGGCAGAGCCGACCAAACAGAACATGGGCTGCCTGGCGGTCGGGGCGCTCCCGGGCAGCGACCCGACGAGGGCGCCGCTCGCGGACCTCACCTTGCGACTCGACGAGGCCAGGGCACTGAGCCGCGGTGCGGGCGTGACAGTCGCGGTGATCGACACCGGGGTCTACGCGCATCCACGGTTGCCAGGTCTGCGCGGTGGCGGTGACTACGTCGTCGCCGGAGGGGATGGCCTCGCCGACTGCGACGCGCACGGCACCTTGGTTGCGGGGATCATCGCCGCCGCCCCGGACCCCGCCGACGGATTCCTCGGTGTCGCACCGGACGCGCAATTGCTGTCCATCCGATACCGTTCCGGCGCGTTCACCACCGAGCGACCGAACCCAGACCCGCTGCAACGAATCGGTGCCGATATCGGGGCACTCGCACGGGCGATCACGCACGCGGCAAATATGGGCGCTGGTGTAATCACGGTGTCGCTGCCGATCTGCCTGCCTGCGGACACCGCGGTGGACCAGAGCGAACTCTCCGCGGCGATCGGATACGCGGTGCGTGTCCGTGGCGCACTGATCGTCGCGGGCGCGGGCAACACGTCGAGTCCGGGGTGTGCGCAGAACCCGGAGGTCGGCAGATTATCCGGAGCGGATACTCGCAACTGGGGCCAAGTCGAGACTATCGCTACTCCTGCCTGGTTCGTGCCCGAGGTACTCACTGTTGGCTCGGCGACCGTGACCGGGGCCGAAATGCCTGATTCGCTGCTGGGACCGTGGGTCTCGGTGGCCGCGCCCGGCGTCGGGATCGAATCGCTCGGTCCCGGCGGCGGGGGTGTCGTCAACGGTGTCGGCGAGCCCGGCAAGCTGGTTCCGGTCGGCGGTGCGTCGTTCGCCGCGGCATACGTCAGCGGTGTTGCCGCGCTGTTGCGTTCGCGCTTCCCGGCGGAGACTGCGGGCGAGATCTCGGCTCGACTGGTGGCGAGTGCGCACGCGCCGGCCCGCGGGGTCGACAACGCGGTGGGCGCGGGTGTCATCGATCCGGTTGCGGCATTGAGCTTTCGGGCACCACCACCACTGCCGGTGGCGTTGTCGACTGCACGTGGCGTGGCTCTGCCGATACCTGCGCCGCCGCGTCCGCAGGATCCGCGCCCGCGCATCGGCGTGGCGCTGGTGTTCGCCGCTGCCCTCGCGCTCGGCATTACCGCCGGTGTTGCGGGTCGTGCTGCCGGAGCCGAGAAATGAACTTCCCGCGTATCCGGCCCAGCACCGTAGAGCGTGGCCCGCTTGCGGTGCTGGTGCTCTGTGCCAGCTTGGTGCTGATCGCACTGTCGTCGCGCGGCCTGTGGATGTTTGGCGTGGGCATGAGCGTGCTATTGGTGCTGACGGTGGCGATGGGAGTCGACGGGCGATCGCCCTACCGCTGGCTGTGCGCATGGATCGGCTATCGGCGCGGTCATGGCATGCGCCACGCCGAGTTGGTGCGGGTTCCCGAGCTCAGCGAGGTCGAGGTGGCCGCGGGCGTCTGCGGAATCCGGCACGTGGGTGACGTACTCGTCGCGATGATCCAGCTGGTGCCGAATCTCGACCTGCCGACGGTGATCGCGGACGCGACCATCTATACCGAGGACACTGTGCCGCTTTCGGTGCTACTCCCGCTACGGGATCAGTACGGAGTGTCGATCGATCTCGAGATCGTGACCACCGGCAGCCGGACCCGATCGACCGGTCACTACACCATGTTGTACGACCAGCTGATCGGTGCCACCGCAGTGGTCGGCAGCCGGGTCACCTGGCTGGTCGCCCGGCTCGATGAGCGCCGGAATCTCGCCGCGCTGTCCAAGCGTGGACCTGTAGTCGCGGTCGCACCCGGCGCGTTGGCGACCGCCGCGCATCGGATCGCAACGCGGCTGCGGGAGCAGGGCATAGGCGCGCATCCGCTGCCCGCCGCGGCCTTGTCGGACGCGTTGCGGCTGCTGCACGCCGGCGTCGAACTCGACGATCTTCGCGAACAATGGAGCTGCTTGCAGTCGTCGGTGGCCGGCCGCGTGGTCACCAGCTTCTTCGTCGACTGGGCGCAGCTCGGGGTCGCTGGCCTTGCGACCTGCTGGGCCACGAATCGAGGGCACACCACGGTGGTGGTGCCCGTCACCGATGAGGTCGGCGCTCGTCGTGTGCTGGTGCGCTATGTCGGTCCGCCGGTATCAGCCGTCCGTCATCGCTACTTGCGGTCATTGCCGGGCTGTCAGGGCACCGCTCTGCAAGCCTCGCTGGCAGGCGAGGTGACAGTGTCGCGGCTCGCGGGCACGCATGATTCCGGCCAGGATCCCTGGCCTGCTGCACTGGCGATTCCGATCGGCCCGAACGGTCAGGTGCTCGGTGCGCTGGAGGGACGGCCGCGACATGCGCTGGCGTTGCCGTTATACGATCCCGCGGGCTACAACCCGCGTCGGCGCACCGTCGAGGTACACGCGAAACTGTCTGTCGCCCAACAGATCGTTCTTCGCGCGACGGCGGTCGGCGCCGAGGTAGAGGTGCACACCGACCGTCCGGACGGCTGGCGGCACCTGATTGCCGCGGTGGGTGATCCCGGTTCGCTACGGCTGGTCGCCGAGCACGCTACGGTGACCGATGGGGATGCCGCATCGATCACGGTTTTCGACCACGTCACGCCGCGAGCGACCACGGCACAGACGTCGATTGTCATCAGCGATCCCGGCGGCCCGCGAACGGGTGGTGCGGACCTGGTGATCGACCAGGTGAGCGGGTCGGCAGTCGATATCAGCATGCCGACCCGGACGGTGCGGGTGGATCTTATCGAGCCGCGCGGCGAAACGCGCTATCTCAATCCCACCCCTGACCAACGTGAACTGACCACGGCACATGCGAATGCGATGCCGGTGGGCAGCACGCCGGACGGAGACATCCGGTCTGGCGAAACCGATGGGAGCGGTAATGTCTATCGACGTGGCAGTTGATCCCCGGCCCGATGACGGTGTCGAGGCGCCGCGGCTCGCTGCGGGGGAAGGTATGACCCCGAAGCAGGCGGCGGCAGCTATTTTCTCGCGACGGCTCTCGGCCCTGATATCTGAATCGGTGGTGTCTACCGGCGATGGCGCGACGCGGTCGCTCACGCTGTATTCGCTGGCGCGGCATCTAGAATTAGCGTATCCCGACGTAGCCGTGTCGCAGTCGGGGCTATATCGTCTCATACATGGTGACGCCATACCTCGGTTGGATTTGATCATTGCGCTCGGGCGCGTATTCGATGTTCCGGTCGAGTATTTTGTGACCGAGGAAAACTCCGAACGGAATCGTCCGCACCCCTGAGCTGTTCTCCACAGCGGGAATATCGTATTCGGCGGCCGCCGATACCATTTCGAACATGCTCGATGAAGAGCCGACGGACATCCTGATCCGCCATCGGTCGGCCGTCCTCGCTACCTTGTTCGGGAGCAAGGACGCGAGCGATCATGTGCCGGAGCAGAATTCGGAATCCGATTCTCTCCGAACGCGATCCATCGGATCCGTTGTCGAACACGATTCAGTCGAGAGCGGGCGAACCGCGGGCGAACCGAGAGCCAGTGAGCAGATCAACGCCATGCTCGCCGGTCGCACGCGGACGAGGCCCGCCAGTGTGTTGTCCGCGCCGGGCCCCATGCCCGCGTCCGCAGGACCGAGGGAGGTGCCGTCTCCGCGGCCGCCCGCGTCGCCGCAGCAACGGCCGTCCCCACCGCGCCGACCCATCCGACCTGCCGATCAACTGTTGCGGGATGGTTTACGCGCCTTGAGGAAACCGAAGGTGGCGCTGGCTGCGGCTGGTGTGCTGGCTTTGGTCGTCATTCTGGTACTGGTCACCGGAACCGGCCAGGACGATCCGCCGCAGCAGTTGATAGCGGCTGCGCCGAATCCCAGCTCGGCGCCGGCGTCCGCGCCTGCGGATCCGCCCACGGGGGCGAACATCAAGGTCGTATCCGCGGAAGCCACCTGCCCGCCGGGCGGCACTCCGGGGATGGATGCCTTCGACGGTCGTCCGGCGACGGCTTGGTCCTGCGGCCGGTCCTTCAATGTGGATGGCCAAGTACTGCGCATCGATCTCGGCCGCAGCTATGCCATAGATTCCATCGGGCTCGTGCCAGGGTGGGACGATATCGCCACCGACGGCACCGACCAGTGGTCGCGCTATCGCACAGTGAGCCGCGTTTCCTACCGGTTCAACGACGAGCGGATCACCACCTTCACCCAGCGCACGCTGGACCAGCGCCGGTTGGTGACAACGAAGATCGAGCCGCCGGTGCACGCCAGCCAGGTGGTACTGACCGTCCTGCAGTCGTCGAGCGCGGGCACAGCCGACGCCACCGCGATATCCACGATTGTCATCCATGGACACTGAAACTGTTTCGTCGCTCGGCCCTATCTGCGACTACTGCTTGCAGGAGAACCTGCCCGCAGATACCCGATGTGCACGCTGCGGTGCGCCTCGTCCCCCGGAACAGCTGGCGAGTGATCCACTCGACGCGCCGGAGCAGCGCACTGGACCGGTCATCGAAGAAAAGGTGCTGCCGCATCCTGGCGTGCAATGGCGAGCTTCGGTCGGCGCGGTGGCACACAAGGCTGATAACGGCCTGCGCAATCCGGGCCGGATCATTGCGGTGATCCTCGGTACGGGCACCGGCATCGTGCTCGTCGTCGGTGGTCTCATAGTGGCTGCGGTCATGGTGCTGATTCAGCTCTTGCCGTCGTTCAGCGCGCCCGACGTCGCGCGGGGCACCGCGCCGCGATCGTGGGCTGATCAGCTTCGCGCCGTTTCCACCTGCCAGCGGATCCACGTCGATGAACGGTGTGTTCTCACGGGCGGGCATTACCTGCTCTTCGGCGGGATCACCGGCGGCCGGGATCTGATCTTCTGGATCCGGCAGTTGCCGGAGGATCCGCTCGGCGTGACCGTGCGCCGATGGCGCGCCGAAGGTGGCCGGATCCTGTGCGACAAGGCGACATTCATACAGATCAGCCCGACCGCAGCGGTGCGCTATGCGAGCGGACCTGCAGGTGTCGTGGTGGAGACCGATCCGTTCACCGATAGTGCCCGGGCCCAAGCGTTCTTGACCCGGTTCAGTGTGTTCTGTTGAGAGAGAGTGTGTCTGGTGACCAGAGCGAAGCCTGATTCCCGCCCGGCACGGGTATTGCACGATGATCCGGCCGCGGTGGAGGCATCCTACTTCCGTGGGGTCCGTCCGGAGTCCACGGCGAGCACTGCGGTCACCGAGCGGGGTCGGCGGATACTCCGCCAGCATCTCGTGCTGGCGGCGACGCGGGCGCCGCGGACTGCGACCGTGCGCGTGTATCGGCCGGGCGAAGACGGGGTACTCGGTGTGGCCGTACAGATCGTCAACGACGACATGCCGATGCTGGTCGATTCGGTGACTGCCGCGTTGCGCCGACTCGGTGCGACGGTGACCGACATCATCCATCCGATTCTCGAGGTGGCGCGCGACGATACGGGGCGGCTGCGTGCTGTCGAACCGCAGCACCCCACCGGGGGTCGCCCGCGGTTGCCCGGCGTGACGTTCACCGCCGAGTCGTGGATGCATGTGCAACTCGCCGATGATGTGGCCACATCGGTCTTGGACGCGGCAGAACGGATCCTGCCGCGGTTGCTCTCGGATCTGCGCCGCGTCGCTGACGACGCCACCTCGATGGATGAGGCGTTGCTCGGTCTCGCCGACGAGCTTGCGGGTAAGGACGACGATGCCGAGGCACTGCGCGGGGCCGAGTTGCTGCGCTGGCTGTCCGAAGACCACTTCACCGTTCTCGGCTACGCGCAGTTTCGTGACGGTCGCGCCGGCGACGGTCTCGGCATCCTCGGGCCGGAATCGGGGGTCTGCGTCTCTATTCCGGATCGGGCAGAACAGGATCCGCTTCTCCGTGTTGCCCACGGTGCCGCCGACATGCCGATATCGGGTGCGCCCCACCACAGTGTGATCGGACTCCTCGATCTGGAAGCCGGTGCGGCAGGCGTGCACGGTGAGCACGTGTTCGTCGGCGTCTTCTCCGTTGCCGGCCAGCACGAGAATATTCTGGACATCCCCCTCGTCGGCGATCGGGTCCGTCAGGTGATCGGCTGGGCCGGCCTGGAACTCAACTCGTTCTCCGGCCAGGCGATGCTGGAGGTGTTGCAGTCGTTTCCGCGGGTAGAGTTGTTCGCTTCCGATTCCCGGCAGTTGTTCGAAACGATCTCCGCCGTAATGACATTGAATTTGCGGAGGCAGGTCCGTGCGTTCCTGCGTATCGATCCCGTGGGCGATACCCTCTACTGGCTGGTGTTCCTGCCGCGCGACCGTTACAACGCGGAGGTGCGGTTGCGGATGCAGGAACTGCTGCGCGTCGAACTCGGAGCCACTCACATCGGATACTCGGCCCGGGTGACCGAATCGGATTTGGCGGTGGTGTATTTCACGGTGCAACGAGCCGCAGGGCATCCGCTCGAAGTCTCGGCACCCGACCGCGCGCGGATCCAGGACGAGCTCTTCGCGGCGACGCGGACCTGGAGCGATCGGCTGGTCGCCGAGATCGCTGCCGCGGCGAGCGCGACCGCGCGGCCTGCCGTCAGCTACGCCGCCGCCTTCGCTGCCGATTACGAGCAAGATCACGAACCCGAGCAGGCCTTCGCAGACCTGCTGCGGCTCGAAGCGCTCAGCGGTGGCGAGCTCGACGTCACGCTCGATCGGCTGGCCGGTGCGCCGTCGGGGGAGTGGCGATTCAGCCTGTATGTCAACGGATCCGGGGTTTCCCTGAGTCGCATGCTGCCGCTTTTGCACAGCCTGGGTGTCGAGGCGATCGATGAGCGCGCCTACCGCGTAGGGTTGCCCGCCCACCGGTCGGCCTGGATCTACGAGTTCCGCATCCGGCTGCCGGTGACCGGGACGGAGTTGAACGAGGTTGTGCGGCAGCGGTTCTGCGAGGCGATCGAGGCGATGTGGTTCGGTCGCGCCGATGTCGATCCGCTCAACGAACTGGTGCTGCGCGCGGGCCTGAGCGCACGGCAGATCACGGTGCTGCGGGCCTACGCCAAATATCTGCGCCAAGCAGGCTTCGTGTACAGCACTGCCAAGATCATTCGGGTGCTGCTCGCACATCCGGTTGTCGCACGCTGCTACATCGAGCTGTTCGAGTCGCACTTCGACCCGGACGCCGCAACACAGGCCCAGGTAGCCGCGCTCACCGCGGAACTGTGTGAACAGATCGATCGTGTGCTCAGCCTCGACGTGGACCGTATCCTGCGCGCCATCCTCGGCCTGATCGGCGCGACGCTGCGGACAAACTACTTCACGGTGGATGCTGCGGGATATCCGCGCGAGTTCCTCTCGCTCAAGTTCGACGCCCCGGCCATCGCCGAGTTGCCGCAGCCCAGGCCGCGATTCGAAATCTATGTGTATTCACCGCGGATGGAGGGCGTACACCTTCGGTTCGGGGTCATCGCGCGCGGCGGGCTGCGTTGGTCGGATCGGACCGAGGACTTCCGCACCGAGATTCTCGGCTTGGTCAAGGCGCAGGCGGTGAAGAACGCGGTGATTGTTCCGGCAGGCGCAAAGGGGGGATTCGTCGTCAAACAGCCTCCGGAGCCGACCGGTGCGGTCGACGCCGATAGGCAAGCCCACCTGAACGAGGGCGTCGCGTGCTATCAGATGTTCATCTCCGGCTTGCTGGACCTCACCGACAACCTCGATCATCGGACGGGCCAGGTGGTGCCGCCAGCACGAGTTGTGCGCCGGGACGGTGACGACACCTACCTGGTGGTGGCGGCGGACAAAGGCACCGCGACCTTCTCCGATACCGCGAACGAGGTTGCCCGCAGGTACGGTTTCTGGCTCGGTGACGCGTTCGCCTCGGGCGGCTCGCTCGGCTACGACCACAAGGCGATGGGCATTACCGCCCGCGGGGCCTGGAAGAGCGTGGAGCAGCATTTCGCAGAGCTCGGAACTGACACGCGGACAACAGATTTCACGGTTGTCGGGATCGGTGACATGAGCGGCGACGTATTCGGGAACGGCATGCTGCTCTCCGAACACATCCGGCTGATCGCGGCCTTCGATCATCGGCATATCTTCCTGGATCCGGATCCGGACGCCACTCGATCGACGCGCGAGCGGCAGCGGCTGTTCGCCTTGCCACGGTCGTCGTGGCGCGACTACAACCCTGCCGTGATCAGCACCGGTGGCGGCGTTTACGACCGATCCGCCAAGGCTGTTCCGGTATCCGCGCAGGTCTGCGCTGTGCTGGGTCTCGAGCCCGGCATCACCAGCATGTCACCGCCGGAGATGATCTCCGCGATCTTGACCGCGCCGGCGGACCTGCTGTGGAACGGCGGAATCGGCACTTACGTCAAGGCTTCGACCGAGACCCACGCCGACATCGGGGACAAGACCAACGATAACGTCCGGGTAGACGCGGCGTGTTTGCGCGTCAAAGTAATCGGCGAGGGCGGCAATCTCGGCCTCTCCATGCTCGGACGCGTCGAATTCAGCCTGGCCGGTGGTCGCGTCAACACCGACGCCCTGGACAACTCGGCCGGGGTCGACTGCTCCGACCATGAGGTGAACCTGAAGATCCTGCTGGACAACGCGATGTCGAACGGTGAACTTGCCCCCGCCGAGCGGGATCAGCTGCTGATCGCGATGACCGACGAGGTCGGCGCGCTCGTGCTGGCGAAGAACGTCGCGCAGAACCGGCGTCTCGGCCTGGTCCGTGCGGCCGCGGTCACGGGACGGGACCTGCATCGCAGAATGGTCGTCGATCTCGAACAGCACGGCATGGATCGACAACTCGAGGGCCTGCCGTCCGAGTCGGAGCTGGATCGTCGCGCCGTGCTCGGTCACGGGTTCACCTCGCCGGAGCTGGCGAATCTCATGGCGCACGTGAAACTAACCCTGAAAGCGGACCTGCTGGCGGGCGATCTGCCCGACGATCCGGACTTCGGGATCGCGTTGCCCGTGTACTTTCCTGCCGCTGTGCGCACTCGGTTCGCCACGGCGATCCCTCGGCATCGGCTGCGCCGCGAGATCATTGCCACGGTGGTTGTGAACGACGTCATCGACAATGCCGGGATCAGCTACCCCTTCCGGCTCGCAGAACAACTCGGCTGCACGGGTGCGGATGCGGTCCGCGCCTACACGGCCGCGGTGACGATCCTGGGGCTGCGGCCGTTGTGGGCCGAACTCCGGGGGCATCCCATGCCGATGGCGGCGCGCGACCTGATGGAGTTCGAAATCGGCGGCACGCTGGAACGATTTGCACGGTGGCTCCTGCTCAACTGTGTGCGGCCACAGGAGATCATGCCCTGTGCCGCGCGATATCAATCGGGCCTGTCGCGCCTGGCCGGGGCTGCGGACCGGTGGCAAACCGAATATCTGCGGTCGGACGTCGATGCCCGTGCCGAACCGAGCCTGCGCGCCGGCTCGCCGCAGGATCTCGCCGAGCGAGTGTTCGGTCTTGTTCATCTCGTTCCCTTGCTGGACGTGCTCGATCTAGCCGACGACTGCGGCCGGGACGCCGAGGAGGTTGCGGCGCTCTACTATTCGCTGTGCCACCAGTTGCGGATCGATCGGATACTCACCGTGGTCGACGTGCTCGACCACGGTGATCGATGGGGCACGCTGGCGCGCCTTGCAGTGCGCGACGACCTGCACGATTCGATGCGGCTGCTGACCCTGGATGTGCTGACCTCGTCCGAGCCGGGCTGCGGTGCCGACGCCGCGATCTCCGATTGGGTGGTGCGCAACAGCGGTCGGGTGAGTCGCGTCGAGAGCGCCTTCGCGGAGATCCTGGCCGCGCCCGAACCTGGATTGGAGACGCTATCGGTGGCGACGCGGCAGATCCGCGCACTGCTGCTGAAACGTGGACGGTGAACGTGAACCGTGACCGGGTCACTGCTCGGAGACCGGCGTCCCGCACATGCCGCAGAACCTCGCGTTCGGCGTGAGCTGACTACCGCAGGTCGCGCAAAATTTCTGCAGGTGAGCACGATTCTCACGAGCAGGTTGCTCGTCCGGGTACCCAGTATCGGCTCCGACCGCACGGGGGTCGGGCAGTCGGCTGAGTGTGCCGGTCAGTCGCAAGTACTTCAGGTCCAAGGCCAATTGCTTGAGGCGCTCCGCGTCGCGGGGCGCCAAGGTGACATCGAAATAGCCGAGGGCTGAAATCTGCAAGCCGTACCGGCCGAACACCGAGTTGACGTGTTGCACGACCAGGGCTTCGATGTCCATCGCGTGCGCGGAGAGCTCGAGCACCGCCCACTGGCCGCAGGAGATACCCTGAGTGACGGTCACCTTGAGCGTTTTGAGCACCACACCTGAGCACCATGCGCGCAGTTCGGTGACTGTACCCGCGGGGCTCGCGCCTCCTGCAAGAGCAGCGATCAACAGCGCCACGTCGTGGATCGCGGGGCTGAACTCGCCGAACACCCGCAGTGAGACCACCTGCTCGCTGTCCGGGTCCACGACGTCGGCCAGCGGCCCCCCGAATTTGATGCCGGACAGTGCGTGCGTGGTGACGAAGTACAACTCGGCCCGCAGGCCGCTTCCTTCCGATGTCGGCTGGTCGGGGAGGGCGACCCGGGGTAGATCTAGGGTGTCCAGATGGTATCGCCCCGGCCCGAGTATGAGGGTGTGGTGCGCCGATCCGGCGATGAGTAAGAGCTCGGAAGCCTGCACGACCACTTCGGTATCGCGTGCGAAAACCAGCTCAGGACACTTGTAGACGAGCTGATTCTGCTCGAACCGCGAGCCGAAGACCGGCTGTTCCTCGAGGGCCGCCATGGTTTCGCTCCTTGGTTCCGGGATCAGCCTGCTCGTCTGCCCTTGTTTCGGCGCCGCCGAGTGGACGCAGGGTTCTCGGCGTCGATGAGGACGGTGAAAGCCGCACGCTTCATTGCGCATTCATCGATGTCGCAGTCGCCGTGCTGCCGCATCGCGATATGCGCCTCCCAGATGCCGAGCGGTCCGCTCGGTGCCTCATGCGTCAGCACATACGGCCAGGTCGGTGGCGGAATCATGGGCGTGGATCGGCGTGCGCTCAGTCGTAGCACCGCATACAGCAACGTGCCGGCGACGAGTAGCGCGAGGTAGGCGAGAAGGAAGGCAAGATCGAACAAGGACAGAGTCTTTCGCGGGCGGAACAGCGTGATCGGCGTGTGCCGGTCAACGGATACCATAAGTATCCAGTTGAACGAACACGCTGTTGCCAGGGTTGGGAACCAGTAGGAATCTGTGTCTTGACCTGGCTGTGTTCACTGGGTGCTAGCCGGCTCGATAGGTTGGTGAATCGCCCGGTAACAGTGAACTGGTCGCTCAGCGGGCAAAGAAAATATATCGTTGAACTATGCGCATGGCCGAACTCAGTCGCGTGAGCGGTATCCCAACCGCGACGATCAAGTACTACCAGCGTGCCGGTTTGATGCACAGCGGTGAGATCGTCAAGCCGAACCAGGCCATTTACGACGAGAGTCACCTGCGCAGGCTCGCGCTGATCCGTGCGCTGATCGACGTCGGCGGACTGTCCATCTCTCAGACGCAACAGGTGCTGGCCGCGATCGACAGTCCGGACCTACCGGTGCGCCAGGTGCTCAACGTGTTTCAGCGATCGATGAGCCGGGTCGTGCCGATCGACGAGTGCGACAGCGTCGACGCGTTGCCGGACGGTCCCTACGTGCAGGACGAGTTGGCGCGGCTAGCCGATGCCCGACGGCTGGTGGATGAGCTGGTCGACCGCTGGGGCTGGCAGGTCGCTCCGGATAATCCGATGCGGGGCAGCGTCGCGGGGGTGATCGCGCCGTTCGCTCATCTGCTGCCGACAGCCTTCGAGAACAAGGATCTGCTCGATGCGTACGCGGAGGCCGTGAGTCTTATCGCTCGCGCTGACCTGTGTGAGGTGGCCAAGGGGCGCGATCGGGAATCGATGCTGGAAATCGCCACCATCGGCACGGTGCTGGGCGATGCACTGCTCGCGGCGCTGCGTAGGTTGGCGCAGGTGGATGTCGCGGCCCGTTGGTCCGCGGCTCGCGGCGAGTCACATGCCGCGCCGCCGGATTCGACGCACTCGGGTCGAGATGGCCGACGACATCAGTCCGGCAGAAATGGCCGTGCGCTGAGTGCAGACGCTCCCATAGGTGGCGACGGCCAGCCCGGTGCGTCCCTGGAAGCATAATCCGCCCAACGGTGTTCAGGGTTAAGTAGAAGCCGACCCGTTGATATGGACAAGCGTCCGCTTCGAATGGCGGCGGGAGACCGCTCTGATTGTTTTACCGGACTAATTTGCTAGTAAAAAGCTGGCCGGGCCAAAATGTGGACAGCAAAGCTATCCAATAGTTAAAATCTCCATGTGTTACCGGTTATACCCTCAGGGTTAGCACTCAGAACCACTGGGCGAGATGGCCTTGCGAACGCCGTGCGGTCCTACTCTTGCTGCGGTTGTGCGCTGATTTCCGAAAGGTCATGGCGAATGGTGTCGAGTCGGCGATTCGAAACTGTGGGTCCCACCCGCGGGTGCATGCACTCGGCAGCTGAGACGAGGCTGTCCGGGTGATGGACGAATTCGTGCCGCCTACGGCCTTGCAGCGGTTCCGAACGGGTCACGAAGCCGGCGTGGCGCGACAGATCGCGCTGCCTTCCGCGCGTGAGTTGGTGTCGGCCCTCTTCGGCCGACATGTCGCGGCGCACCCGCTCAGCCGGTGGGCCTGTCAATTGGCGGACCTGCACGACCCGCAAGCTGATCCCGGTCACGTCAGCGCCGCCCAGATCTGCGATCTGGTACACGAGATCGATCTATGGATCGAGTTGCACGTGCCGCAGCATCGCCTCGGTGCCGCGCTGCACACCGAAACGCTCGGTACGGTGATCGACCACATCGCGGCCACGCAGAACCGGATCCATGCGGAGTTGTCCGGCTGGCACGGTTCGGACTGTCCGCCCCTGCGCGCGGCCTGGCATCGGCTGGCGGAGCTGGTCGACTCCTACGATGACCTGGTCCACGACGTGGTTCGCGGCGTTCGACGACTCCCTGCGCCCGCGCGAGGTGGGTGATGAGACCTGTTTGCGGGTTGTGTGCCGAGCCCGATGGTGGACGCCTTGTCGTCAAAGCGCGTATCTGGTTCGGGGTCCGGCCGGGCGGGTCGACCGATAGCGCCCCGGCCCTGCGTCGGCTCGCTTGCGAGTTGAGGGAGATGGACGACACGTGACTACATTGTTCGGCGAGGGCGAAAACGAGCAGGATCGAGCCGAGAGGATCGTCGCCGCAATCACCGCGGTGATGCCGTCAGGTTGCGTACCGCTCCACGCGGAGTTCGCGATGACCGTGGTCGCGGAGGCCGCGGAGTTGCTAGGCGCCGACGAGCAGCGACTCCCGGTCCGGGTGCAGCCGACAGAAGCGCTGCTCGAGCTGGTGCGCGAGGAGCGCCGCCGATCGGCGCGTGCCGACGCGGGGCCGTGGTGGCGGCTGGTGGTGACATTTGGGCCCGCGGGTGCCGTCGAGGTGCTACCCGACTACGGTGACGAGCCGTTTCCCGACGAGCAGCTCTTCGATCCACACGACTATCTCGCAGATCTCGAATACTACCCGCGCGAATCGGTACCGATCTGGCTGGCCGCGTACATCGCGCACGGTGACCGGCAATCGCGGACTCCCCAGGCAGCCGCCGAGCAAGCCCGCACCCATCGGCGGAGCGGGGTCCTCGCGATACCGTCGGACAGCGACTTCCCGCCGTTTCCGGTGTTGTGGTCACGGTGGGCAGTGCTCGCCGCCGTGCACATCGCGCGTCGCTCGCCCGCAGGGCCGTTGATATTGCCCGCGATGGGTTGGTTCGAGAGCTCGGGACACAGCGGCTCGACCCTGTACGCGCTGCCGGGAGGCCGTGCGGTGCTCTCTGGAGGAGTGTGGAACGCGCCCGAGCTGGCCGCGACGTACCTCGGCGGACAACCCATGCCCGCGTTCTACTCGGGGGCACCGGACTGGGTGGCCGACCCGGTGCTCAACCCGCGTGCAGCCAACGGCCTGATGTCGTTTTGCTACTGGTGGGAATCCGGTCACTGGTATCGGGGCGAGTCCGCGCCGGCCGACCGGCTACGCGAAGCGATCCCGGAAATCTGGACCTTCGACACCGCTGTGAAGGCCATCCGAGAACTGCTGGCATCGCGTCGGGCGGTCGGCTATGAGGCGGTTGCCGCCTTGTTGGCAGCGGCGGAGATCGGCGTGGTCACTCGGGACACGGTTTCGGCCGTCCTCGGGACGGAGTGCGGTTTTGATATTGACAGTGCGATGAACCAGTTGTCGATGGCCGGAGTCATCGTGTCGCTGCCTGAGCAGATCACCCGCGAGCGGGCTATCGCCCGGGTGCGGGATTTCGTGCTCGCACGCGGCCTGCCGCTCGGCGACCGCTCGCTGGACATCGTGCGGGCCGAGCGCGTCAGCGTCGGGTGGCGGATCACCCTACCGACCGTGTCGGGGAACGAGGCCGGCGGCGTTTTCTACGTGGCCGACGATGATGTGCTGGAATACTCGTCCTCAACCGTCGCTCCGTCGGTCTACCTCGCCGAGTTCGAACATAGATTCGACCAGCGGCAGGGTGGGGTGCAGGTCTGAATTCACACCGCGACCGCGGTGATCGACCGCTCAACGGTATAGCGCACCGGTGCGTCGAGAGATAGGCCCTGCCGACGCGGGGTTCTCTCGACGTTCCCATCGGTGGGCAGCTCGCGGAATTTACGGATATTTATAGTATCCGCAATGAAAATAGGTTCGCAGTCGGAGCCGCGATGACAGAATCGGTGCCCGAAACTTTCAATCTCACCATCGAGCCGTGGATCCCCATTGTTCGTCATGGCTCCCCGGCGGAACTTTCGCTGACGGATACCCTGCTGGATGCTGCGGATATCGAACTGGCGCTGACTGACCCGCTAGAAGCGGTGGCCTTGCTGCGCCACGTGCTTCTGCCGGTCTACTGGAGGATTCAGGCTCCGCCGCGGGCGGCCTACGAGTGGGGGGCCCGCTGGGCGGACACCGGACTGCGCTGTCCGGGGCCGCTCATTCGTCGTTACCTACACGATCATCGTGCGCGCTTCGAACTGTTCGGTGCGGTGCCGTTCGGGCAGGCGGCATCCTTGCGTACCACCCGAGGCGCCGTCAAATCCGCTGCCATCCTGGTGCTGTCCATGCCTGTGGGCAACAATGTGCCGCTGTTCGAGGCCAGAACCGACGACGATCCGCCTGCGCTTTCGCCAGGACAGGCCGTGCGTGCATTGCTTGCGCTGCAGTGCTGGGACACCGCTGGAGTCAAATCGGCAGCGATCGACGACCCTCACGCGAGGGCAGGTAAGGCCTACGGGAATCCCACCGGACCACTCGGCCAATTCGGTGCGGTCGTGCCGATCGGCCGGACGCTGGCGGAAACTCTACTGCTCAATACCCCTGTACTGCCCGACGGCCTGAATCCTGCCGATCTTCCGCCCTGGGAATCCCCGCCTGCGACAAGCCAGTACAGCACCCGGGCCGCGGTGGGGCCGATCGACCTGTTGACCTGGCAAGCTCGCAGGGTTCGGCTGATCCCTCGCATCGAGTCCGACGGCCGTACGGTGGTGCGGCACGCCGTCGTCACGCGCGGTGACCGGTTGACCGAGATCCCGACCGCTCACGAACTGCACGCGATGTGGTCGGACAGTGCGACCACCGCGGGAATGCGGCCGATTCGCCATCAGCTCGACCGGCAATTGTGGCGCGAGGCGCCCGCGGTGCTCGCCACCACGAATTCCACGGCCACCGGGTTACGGTCGTCACGACTGCTGACGGATTTGGCCCACCACGTGGTTCGGCGGTCGATTCCGTTCAGCACGCCGATACATCTTCTGGCCGTCGGCGTTTCGTACGGGAGCAGGTCGGCGGTCATCGATGACGCCGGCAGCGCCACGATGCCGTTGCCGCTTGCGGCGCTGCTCGATCACTCGATGACCCGCCATACGATGCTCGCGATCGCTGTCGAGGCGGACCGGCTCCGTGTGGCGATGATCGCTTTCACTAATGACCTCCGGATCGCGGCCGGTGCCCGTCCGCGGCCGTGGGGTGTCGGCGATGATCCCGGAGAAGCCTTGATGTATCGGCTGACCGAGCTGGCCGAACAACTTCTGCGCTTGATGCAGCGCCGCCCGGAGTGTGCGCAGCTGGCGTTGCGGCTCTGGCGTCTGCAGGCGAAACAGGTCAGCCTCGAGGCAGCGGCGGCCGTGCTGGACGGCGCGCCAGATCGTGGTTGTCTCGGTGTGCTGCAACAGGATTCACGACCGGGCCACGCGATCCGGCGGCAGAATGCCAGCACCGCGTCCCAGCGGTTCTACAACGTGGTGACGCAGTTACTGGCTGTCGATGACCCGGGCGAAAGTGAGCCGAAGTGATGAGCGCACAGCCCGCCGTCGGATTCGACGGCTTCTATTGGAGCGATCGTGCTGCGTGGGGTGGTCGGCGCCCCCCGGCGCTCGTCCTGGTCGGATTGCGCCGTGCCGCTGCCCAGCCGCCCGGCACGTCGCCGAGTATGTGGCCGTATCTGTCGACGCTGACCCGCAACGGGTTCGTGGGTGATGATCTGCATGCCGAGCACATAGCGCTCGGAATTTTCGCCGCGCACCAGCGCGTTCGGCGGGATCCGGTCCATGTCCAAGGCCGGGAGTTCGCCGCTGTGCTGGGGCGTGTGCGTGCTCACGATCCTGGAATGACCCCAGGGTTGGATCGGCGTTTCGCCGCCGCTGCCACCAGCGCGACGCGTACCGAACTCGCGACTCATCTACACAGTCTGATCGCGCGCTTGCGCCCTCTACGCAAGAGCGGGTTCGACTACGACCAGCTCTACCAAGATATACGCGACTGGGAAGACCAGGAGCTGTCGCCACAAATTCGCCGACGGTGGGAATCTCGATATTTCATTGCCGAGCGGGCCAGTGCGGGGCACCCGGTCACCGCCTTCTTGACTTCACTGAACACTCAGGAGCTTCATGGCGAGCAGTAACACCTATGTAGATGTCCACGTCTTGCACAGCGTGCCGCCATCGAATCCGAACCGGGACGACAACGGAAGCCCCAAACACGCGCAGTACGGCGGCGCGCGGCGGGCACGGGTGTCATCCCAGGCATGGAAGCGCGCGACGCGGGTGAGAATGGCCAGCGACGGCGTGGAACCAGAGTCTGCGAGATCGACCAGGACGAAGCGGATCGGCGCGCTGGTCGCCACCAGGCTCGCAGATGTGGCCGGGATCGACGCGGCGGCGGCCACGCGGATCACCAACGCGATGTTGGCCACGTTGCACATCACGCCGGGGCGGCGCCCCTCGGAGACGGCGTATCTGCTGTATTTCGGACGTGCACAGGTAGATCGGCTTGTAGCGCTGGTAGCCGACCGCGCGGCGGAACTCGCCATCCTCGACAACGTCCGGCTGGCCGCGGCCGTCGCCCCGCTGGACGTGCGTGCGCAGCTAGGCAGCGGTCATCCGGTCGATGTCGCATTGTTCGGGCGAATGATTGCTCAGGTGCCACAGCTCAACATCGATGCCGCGGTGCAGGTCGCCCATGCGCTGTCCACGCACCGAGTGGAGGTGGAGTTCGATTTCTTCACCGCGCTCGATGACGAGAAACCTCAGGCCGAGGGGGCAGGTGCCGAGATGGTGGACGCCGCCGAATTCAACTCCGCGTTGTACTACCGGTTCGCGTCGATCGGAATGGATCAGCTGGTGGCGAACCTGGACGGCGATGCGGCCGCCGCGTTACAGGCGGTTCAGCGATTTCTACCCGCCTTCGTCAAATCGGTGCCGAACGGACGGCAAAGCAGCTTCGCCCACCACACGCCGCCCTTTCTCACCAGCGTCGCGGTGCGGGATTGTCCGGTCAATCTGATCTCGGCGTTCGAGCGCCCGGTGCGATCCGGCGACGGTCTAGCCATCGACTCGGCGGTTCGGTTCGCCAAGGCTTTCGAGGAGGCTCGTGATCTCTGGGGCTATCCGGCGATCGGTGTCAGCTCGACCTACCCCGGTGAGTATGCGGACCGACTGTCGAAGGTACTAGGGGAGCCGCTGTCGTTTCGCGACACGGTGGCCGGTGTGCTCGGGATGCTCGCGGAACGACAATGGACCCGCGATGGCTGAGCTTGCCGACGGCACGCCCCGGTGTCTGGTGTTGCGGCTGGCCGGACCGCTGCAATCGTGGGGCAGTCAGAGTAGATACAACCGCCGTGACACTGCGGCCGAACCGACCAAGAGCGGGATCATCGGACTGCTCGCCGCCGCGACCAGCCGGGCACGCGGTGCCGACATCACGGATCTGGTCGCGCTGCGCCTTGGAGTACGCACAGACGAGCCGGGTACATTGCTGCGTGACTTCCACACCGTGAGCGACTATCGCGGACAGCCGTTGCCGGCAGCTGGGGTGAATGCTCACGGCGCGCAGCGCAGAGCTTCGGTCGGCGACGGAGCGAAAAAGTACCATGTCACCAGTCGGTTCTACCTGCAGGACGCGGTTTTCGTAGCAGCTCTCGGCGGCGAGCCGGAGTTGCTCGACACACTGTGGCACGCGCTGCGGCTCCCGGGCTATCCCTTGGCCCTCGGCCGTCGCAGCTGTCCGCCGACACTACCGCTGCACTTGGCTGCCCCGGGCGGACCGTTGTGGACCGGCACCCCGGAATCGGTGCTGGCGCGGGTTCCGTGGCAGCCGCGCAACACCAGGCGCTGGACTCCGGAACGGCCGGCCTCGGCATACCGGACCCTGCCGGTTGTGCTCGATGATCCGGACGGGACCGAAATCCGGGGCGATCTACCAGTCAGTTTCGCGTCTCGGGAGCGGCGCTTCCAGGCCAGGCTGGTGCGTCGCACATCAGTGACCGTGCCCACCCTCATCGACGGTGCCATCGCGTCGACACCACCCGCATGGCTCGACCTCCTGGATTGATCATGGCCTATATGTCCCGTATCTGGATCAACCCCCTTCGAGATGGCGCTCGGCGTCTGATTCTCAGCCCGCAGGTGGCACATGCTGCGGTATTGGGCGGGATCAGCGCCCAGCCAATAGATGAGCGGGTGTTGTGGCGTCTCGATCACGAAACACCGCACCGGAGTGCCCTTTTGGTGCTTTCCGAAACGAAACCATCCTGGGATCACATCGTGGAGCAGGCGGGCTGGACCGACGCCGAGATACCCCAGGCTTCCATCAAGTCCTATCTGCCATTGCTGGACCGGGTCACGGTCGGCGCATTGTTCCGGTTCAAGGTGCGCGCCAGTCCGACTTATGCCACTAGGCAGATGTCCGAACTCTCAGAGGCCCAACAACGTCGCCTCGCTGGGCCGCGCCCACGTGGCGTGCGACTGCCCCACCGGAGCGAAGAACGGCAGTACACGTGGTTCGCGGATCGAGCGACGCCGAAGTGGGGTTTCGCGATCGAAACCGACGAATTCGGGAGGCCGGTGTTGGCGATCACCGAGCGGCAGCGGGTGTCGTTTCGAAAGAGGCGTGACGCCGGCCATCAGGTCACGCTGCACACCGCTACCTACGAGGGGATCCTGCGGGTCACCGACGCGGAAATGGCGCGGCACTGTTTGCTGCACGGTGTGGGAACTGCGCGCGGTTATGGCTGTGGACTTGTCTCCGTCGCGCCGTTGGACGGTGAAATTCGCGCGACTCGTTGATATTTCGCAAGCGGCGACGTCGTTCGCTGTGGCGCGGGGGCATTTGCCAGATTTGCTCCCGGCACTGGGAATGCCATAGTTGCCACGCGCACATTCACCTTGAATCATGGATTTGCCGACCGGTTTTGTGCTCCGTCATGGACGGGACAGTCGGCAGAGAAAGGAGACGCTGATGTTGACGAGTTTTCTCGGTATGCTGGTCGATTTCTTCCGGGCGCTGATCGGTATCTGATCACGCATCGGATGCGGCCGCGTTAAAGCTCTTCGGCTGATAATTCACCGCATTGCTCTTGGCGCGGCCGCCGTCCAGCGGCGGGAACGCTGTGTCCGCTCAGCCGGCGCGGGAAGCCGCCAAAGTGCCTGTGATTTGCGCATATCTGTCCTCGAGTTCGCTGAGCCGGGCCCAGGCCTCGCGGGTTGCCGGATCGGACGGTCCGGCCGCGACCAACTTGTCCAGTGCACGCGCTGCTGTCGCTGCCATTCGATCGAGCAGGGCGCCCAAGGAACCGGGTGCTTCGATGTCCGGCACCAACAAATCGTAGGTTGCGACATAGCCGTGCAACCAGCCGTCGATCTGTGCCGCGAGTTCTGCGCGACGGCAATCGATCTCGCTGGAATTCAGCGGGTGACTGCGGCGGTAGCGGTGCAGTTGCACCAACTCCCGCACATGATTGCACAGCGGCGCGTCGACGTTTTTGCCACGTAACGTCTGTTCGATTTCCTCGGCGCTAGGTAGCGTGTACTCGGTTCGCTGTCGTTTGCTTCGGTTCGTACTCATTGCAGGGTTCCGCCGATCGTGAGCGGTTCATCTCGCCCCGGTCGGTGCGACTGGATCTGATCCGCTCAACGCACTTCTAGCGTGCGCCTTTCGTCGAGTGGTATTCTTCTCATTGATGGGGAGTGTTCCTGAACCCCGTAATTCACAAAACCAACAGGATCACCAGCGTGGTGAAGATGGTGAGAAAAACGGCTGCAGCCACTACTCGGACGACAGTCCATTCCTGTTGTGAGCCCGGGGGTTTCGATTCGGCGATTTCATCGGAATCGTCCCACCATGGCGGCAGCGGCGGATAGTCGCGGCGGTCTTCGGAGTTCATGAATTCCCGTCGGTCACGAGAGCTGGCGCCGGAACTCAACAGCTCGACTGCTTGGATCTGTGCTCGACGAACGAGCTTCGTGGCGATACTAATGACCGCGATGATTCGATTGTGTTCCCATGATCGGGAAGCATCTGTTGTCTTCCCACCGCCGGAAGGTATGGCGCACAAATGAAGTTATCGCGAGTTACGCTGCGGTTGCCGCCTCGGGCCGGCGAGCGCGACCGAGGTGCTGAGGAGTTGAAACCATGTTCGCATCAGCGGAACTACCGCGGCGGTCGGATGCCCCGATCCTAGATGCGTATGTCGGCCACGCGCAGGTGGTGCTGGACGGTCTAATGGCGGGACTCGGAAACGGTTCGGCTCAGGCGATCACGGCGGCGGATCTCGCAGGTAGTGGGCCACCGCCACCCGACCGCAGTGAGATGATCGATCAGTACAGGGCAAAACAAGGCGATGTCGATGAGTACAAGACCCGTCTGGGTGCGTTGGACAGCAAAGTTGCCGAGATCGCGCAGCAGTCCGCCGAGGTGACCAATGCGGCCCAGCAGGAAGTCGCGAAGCTGTACGACATCATCGCCGATATCGTCCGAGCGGTACCCGGCAAGCCGACGGTCGCCCAGCAAATGGATGCTATCGCCGGCATCGATCGCGCGGTCGGTAAGGCGGAAGAGGCGGTGTCATCCGCGCGTGACCAGCTCTCTGAGGGTGCGGGCGGCATAGCCCAGCCTCCGGTCGCGAACTTTGCCGCATCGCCCACGCCGAGTTACCCGTCGACGATGATGAATGGTGTTCCTCGATCACTTGATTACTCCGGATCGCCCACGGTGAGCAGACGCTCAGCTGCAGAGCGCGCGGCCTCGTACGCGTCGAGCGGTCAGGCGTCCGCGCCCATCGGAGGCAGCGTCGAACGAGCGCGCGAGATGATCTACCGATATCTGACCGATCCAGCCGGGCACAACTTAAGACCTGCCCAAGCTGCGGCCATCGTGGCGAACATAGAGAAGGAATCAGGCTTCAATCCGGGCGTTGTCAACCACGGTGCAGGGGAGAAGAACTCATTCGGATTATGTCAGTGGCGAGACGAAGTACCCGGGCAGGGGCGCTATTCGAACCTCCTAGCATTTGCCCAGAACCGGCCGGGCGGTATTGGAAACTGGCAGAACCAGATCGATTTCATCTTGGCCGAGATGAACTCGACGGAGTCGGCGGCGAGAGGGCCGTTCATGGCTGCCGCCGATCCGCGCGCGGCTGCATGGGCTTTCGATCGTTACTACGAGCGAAGCGCCGGGAGCAGGAACCCGAATAGCGAATCGGCGCAGAGCAGGCAGGATCTCGCAGAAAGCATAGCCCGGTCGATGGGGTCGACCGCGGCCTAGTCACGGCACCCATCGTTGCGATCGAATCGTTTTCATGTGCTCCGGTTCCCGTAGCGAGAGAGTTGCTGTTCCGCAGCGGCGACGGGGGCGAGGGTGGTCGGAGAGCTGATGTCGCCAACGCTGAGAAGGGCCCTCACGTCGTGTTGAATTGCGCGGGTTCCGACGAAGTGAATCCAGCTCAGGAGCTGTACGTGAGAATTGGGATGAACAGTATCGCAAGCTACGCCGCCATGGCGTTGGGTGTCGCAGCCGTTCCGGTGGTCATGGCACCACAGGCAGCGGCCGATCACCAGCGATGTCTCGCGTGGACCTGCGCGAGCACGCCGGATGACGGGGTGCGAGTCGAGTATGTCGATGCCACCCTCGACGTCTGCCATAGTGGGCCACTGGAGGGGGACACGTACAAGTTCAGGCTGCGGGGGCCCGGACTCGACCACATGACCGAGACCACCGAACCTACCGAGCAGGCGGGATCTTGTAAGAACCTCGTGCTTCGGCTGGATGTGAATCCCGACCGGACCTTCGCAGCAGGCGATCGGATCTGCGTCGAAGGAATCCGCCTACGCAGAGGCCACGAATACAGCATGGGCGAACCGTGCTTGCCGTTGCAAGAGAGCGGGCCAGCCGAACCGGCACCCTCAGGCTTCCCGATACCGCCGAGTTGGCCTGAGGGCCTAAATAATTGATGTTGGCCGACGCTAAATGATCTGAGCTTGAATCTATGCCTCGCCCACGCGAGGGTCACCCGCAGGTGGAGATTGTACCTCTTGACCGCCCCGCATACGCGGGGATTCAGCTCTCGACCACTTCGGGCAATCTGTCGAAATGGGCGCAGATGAGGTCTTTGGCATGGCCGAAGAGGTCGACGGCCCCTTCAATGATCTGGCGAAGAGAATCTTCACTGTCGAACGGCAAGCCACGTGTTTCATGACCTACAGCGACCTCGGCGTCGTCGCCCTTGACCGCCTGGTGGGCAAGCTTCGACCATTGGCCGCCGATAACACCGACTTTGCTGCTGACGAACAACGCGAATTCGACGGTCGACCGTCGAATGGTGACATGCAGCAGTACATCGTATCCGTGACGTCTGTCGATATATCCGAAGAAGCGTTCCTTCCTGAAGTACCTGAACGGTAAGGTGCTCTCGGACAGTATCTTTCGTACGACTTGCGGGTCGGCCGAATGATCACCGCGTGGGTATCGGCTCGCGAGAGTGGTGTAGCAGTGGAGGTAGCGGCGACCGAAGTCCGCGACCCGCAACAACTTCAGTAACTCGGCGTTCAGGAACTCTCGCTTTTGTATGCGGTTCGTCACGATGGTCCGAACTCCTTTGCCGGCCGAGGTCTGCCGAGGATAACGACGAGACCACGTACTTCTCATGCGTGGCAACAGTGCGCACAGCAACCGCCGGAGGAGACAGGGTGTCCCAGTGGGTTTCGCCAGCCGGCTCGGGCGGCCTTCGGCGTGGCGGCATGGTGACCGGCTGAGGTTGGCATGATGGTTGATGGGGGTGGCGGACGGCGATCTATCGAATGCGGATCTATCAGGCGGTAGAGGAAACCTTTCTGTATTCCATGAGTTCTTCCGGACACATCATTACCGGTGCAACCGCGTCATGGTGCCTGGCTGATTGGCGGGTAGGAGTCCGAGGAGGCGCGCATGGTCGTGGTTTGGGAGGCGGCTGCGGCGTAGGTTGCTTCCGCTGTTCACCGACAAGTACGAGGTGTTCATGCGGTCGGCGCCGTCGATCGCCGAAGTAGCCGACCGGAGATGGCCCTCTGAGTCCGGTGAGACTTCAAGGATCAGTTCTTGATCCATTCGCCCCGGGGAGGGCGGCCCGACCCTACCCACGCTTGATAAGTCTTGGCGTTTTTGCGGAAAATTCCAGAGAGATAGTTTCCCCATTTTCGATGCACGGTGGCTGTTATCAGATTGACCGTGTCTAGATAGGCTCCCGCCCATTCATAACGAACGACTGGCCCGAAACTCGAATAACGAACACCGCCGAAATTCGGGACATTGAACCACGCCCCTTCGAAATTCCTGCGGAACGTCTCTCCAATATACCGGCTGCATTGATCCGCAACGGCCCAACCTTCCACGCGGTCGACGTCATCCATCTCAGAAAATCGATCCAGAATTAATCGCTCTACCCGATCGAGACCCTGCGTCGACCACGGATCGTCCGGCAGCTCCTGAACAGTCTCGTTCAGGAATGCATCCAATTGCGCATTCATATTCTCCGGTGCCAGCCATCTCAGCCATTTCGGGTCTTGCTGGTCCCGCTCTATCTGCTCGAGCTCAGCCTGTGTGTACGGTCGGAAATCGCCCATGTTCTTACCCTTGTCCTCCTGGTCGGAACCATTCAGTATCTCGTTGCCGTCGTCACGGTACAGGCCGGGTTTCGACACGTAGGCGTCGTCAGGGTGGTGAGTGTGAGCGGTCGCGACGTAGGTGGCCCAGGTGTGCGGTTCGGAAAGGAAGCGTCGGGATGATGGTCACAGATTCGGTCGATGAGTTTTCGGGTGTCATGCGCCGCGCCGCGGCTGGCAGCCCGGTGGGCGGTTCCGTCATCGCGTCGAACCCCGGGAGCAGTCGCCGATCCGGCATCAATGCCAGGCACCCAGGTTATGAAGTGACCTGCTATCTGCGCTCGGTGTCGACTACCTACCTCGGCGGAAGGTCCGACAGTCGTGGACAGCCATCGGCGACGGTGATAAATGGGTGGCCCATGTTCTGGTAGTCGTCCGAACGTCGGCTCTCACGCTTCCAGCCGTCCGTATGGATATCGGTACAAGCGTCAAATCGTTGGTCGATGCGGAACTGGAATCGCGTCGCGCCGCAGTTTTCGGAGGTTATCTCCAGTTCCTCACTGTTGCGGTCGATGCCAGGACCCGTGAGGTGGGCATGGAAATATCCAGGCAACCCGGTCTGGCAGGTCTGGATCCGCACCTCTATCACGGTGACGTACCGCCCCGAGTCGTCCCGCTGGATACAAGTGGCGGCATGGCAGCCGACTGTGGCGTGAGCAGGGGTGGGCAGGATCCCGGGCATGATCGAGAGCGAGGCGAGTACCAGAAGCCTGGTCGGGAGCCGGACGAACCGTGGGGGCCGCATATCTTTCCTTTGAGAAGTGAAGACGGCTTACGGTAGGTGATCTCTTTCCGCCTAGCTCGGAAGATGCCTTCCCGTTTATGGGAATTCGGCTCGGTGATGTCGAGTATTCTTGTGGCCGAAGAGAACTCACTATTAGTTCGACCGCCTGACAGTAGTGGTCGAACTATTGCGGAGAATGCGTTTCGACCCCGAGGTGGCAAGCGGTTCGCCTGGTCGAGAAGCGCGAAGGGTCGATGTCGAGCATGGACGAGATACTTCGACTGGTACGTCCCGCCGTGCTGGACCTGACGCCACTCGATCTCGCGCGCACCGAAGAGTACGGTGCGCGGATTCGGCTCGATGTGAACGAGAACCCCTACCCGCCCTACCCAGGCACGCCGGCTCAGCAGGAGCTGAATCGTTATCCCGAGCGTCAACCTCGTCCACTGTTGGATGCCTTTGCTGACTTCTATGGCGTGCCGCGGGAATGCCTGCTGTTCACCCGCGATGTGGACGAAGCGGCCGACTTGCTGGTGCGCAGCTTCTGCGTCGAGGGGCGAGACGCGATACTCCAGACCCGGCCCACAGTTGCGATCTACCCGCACGTGGCGCGGGTGCAAGGGGTCGGCGTTGTCGAAGTTCCGTTGTTGCCCAGTGGTTTTCAACTCGATCCGGACGGCGTTCTGGCCATGCACGCGGCTAATCCGCAAACAAAGTTGCTCTTCCTCTGTTCCCCGAACGATCCGACCTCGAACCTGTTGGAGCGGGAGGACATCCTGCGGATCGCGACCGAGCTGTTCGGCACCGCGATCATCGTGGTCGATCACCGATTTCTCGACTATTCTGGTGCTGAATCACTCGCCACCGCGATTCCTGCGCATCCGAATATCGTTGTGCTCCGCTCCATGTCGGCGGAGTACGGGCTCGCCGGCGAACGATTCGGCATAGCCATCGCTCATCCCGAAGTAATCGACCTCCTGGGGCGTGTTCTCGCCTTCTGTCCGTTGTCACGGAACGCGATTCGCGCACTCACCCAGGTCATGACGCTGCTCGGGGTGCTTCGATCCGCGGTGAATATCGGCAAGGTGCTGACTGAGCGTACGCGAGTCGCTCGGGTACTCGCGGGCAGCTCTGCGGTCGTGCGAGTCTTTCCCAGCGACGCGAACTTCTTGTTCGTCCAGGTCAGGGACGCGAGCGGCTTGGTCGACATGATGACGCAAAGCGGTGTGAAGATAGCCGACGGGAGCACGTTTCCAGCCGCACCGGACGCGGTTCGAATATCCATCGGAACACCCGCCGAGAACAATGCCATGCTGGCAGTGCTGGATCAATATGCGGAGGAGCGGAAGCCACGTGGCTTTGGCGGCCGCTGACGCATCGGGTGCTTACCAGGCTTGGGAAGCTCGCCATCGGGGAGCAGGCTAGCCTCGGTACCGCTTGATCGGCAGATGCGCCGCAAGGCAATCCAACTCTGCTCCGGGCCTCCAATATTCAACATCGAGGTGCCGCGGTGGGTACACGTTCGAGCGGTTCGGCACCGAAGCCAAGTTCTTCGGGTCCGGATAGTTGACATAGGTGTGGGACCGTCTTTCTAGGGCTGAAGGAGCCTTGATCATGAAGAATTACGTCGGTTTGGTGGCTCGTGTGTCGGGCGTCTGTGTGGCGATGGCCGCAGCGGTCGTACTCACGGCTGGTACGGCGGCCGCGGATACGGTGAAGTTGACCATTTTGAAGGATGATGGAAGCAAGGAAATCGTCGCGGTCGACGCCAAGGCAGGCCTCGGTGTCGGCCTGCTCTCGCCGTGCGATCTGTTGACGCTCGGGGTCGACACCGGCGTCGCCGCTCAGGTTCTCGGTGTGGCCGATATCGGGGTCGACGGCAAGGTTGTGGCTTGCGTATGAGCCGGCCCAGAACTCGGCGGGGTCGTCGCAGCTCCCTATACTCGTAGCGACAAGGTCGGTCGTCGTAATCGCGGCGGCCGACATCCGCTGCTGAGTCCGGATGCTGTTCCGGGATAGCGAATTACACGGCAGATCGATGAATCGGACGATCTGCTGCCATACTTCCCAGCATTGGCGAGGCGGGATTGTGACGTTGCCGTAATGTCCGTGGGCGGCAGGAAATGGCGAGTGTTTCGAATCGTCATTCAGTAGGAAAGTGGTATTCGAAAATATTCCTCGATCAGCCAGTCGCTGGATACCGAATACCGACTCGCAAGAAGGCACAGGGAACTCTCAATGGCAATCAGAAGAATAATGGCGACCGCTCTGTTGGCGATCGGCGCCACCGGCATCGCTGGTGCTACCGCGCACGGTGAGGCCGGTGTGGCGACTTCCATCAACGGCGTCGACGGGCCGATCGCCTACACCGTCGCATTGGCCGAGGATCACACGGCGGCCACGATCCGGCTCGCGTCCGGGACGTTCGATCTGACACCGGATCGATCCGCGATCACGGTGTCCGCGGCTGACGGTGACTACATCGATACGATCCCGACGACCATGGGCACCGAGACCGGTCAACAGCTCACAGTCGAGCCGGAACTGGACAGCACCGCCACGGTGCTGACCCTCAAGCCGGTGAACGGGCCGGTGACCGGCGCCGACTCCGCACCGCAAGCCGTGGCGCTGAAGTCGATCGGTGACGCGGGCACGACAGTGGCGGGAGTACTGATCGGCTGTGCAATCGGCGCGCTCATCGGTATCTGGTTCGTCCTGGTCGGTGCCGCGGTGGGCTGTGTGCTCGGCGGAATCCTGGGAGGCATAACAGGCGCCCACCAGTAGTGTCCCGACCACAAGGGTGCTTCACACGGCCACCGGACTGGATCTGTCGGAGTACCTCGAGGAAAGGCCAGAGCAGATGCATGCTCTGGCCTTTCTCTTTAGCAAAAGCCTTCGGTGACACACACGTTCAGACGGCGTGGGCTTCATCGATCGAGGGTCGACAGAGCCTGAATGACCGCCTGCACCGCGGGGCGCACCTGCGAGCTGGCGCGGATGACGGCGTCGATGCGGCGGTGGCGGCCGGTCGGAGTGGTAGGGACATCGACGTGGCGCAGTGCCATTCGGGGGAGGATCGCGGCGCCGACGCCGGAGGCTACCAAGTCGGCGATGGTGGCCAAGCCCATGAACTCCCATCGGCTGTGAGGCTTGATGCCCAGTTCGGCCATCACGTCCTCGGCTACGCGCCGGGACAATTGGTCGGGTGGCGCGACCAACCAGGTCGTATGCTCGGTGCTGCCCGCGATCAGCAGTGGGTCGATCATCAGCTCTATTCTGAGTAAACCGGGCTCCGGGGGAGAATCCCGCCACGCATCGACGACGACGATGTCGACCTCCCGGGTGCGCAGCCGGTCCAAAGCGTCGGCATCGGTGTGTTGACGCAGCACCACCGCAGGCCCCTTCGGCAGGATCAGACGCGGAGCTGCGGCGATCGCGGCCGTAGGGATAGTGCTGACCACGATCCGTCCGCCCGTGTCGCCGGCCGCGTCGGCGAGATCGGACTCGGCGGTTTCAACGGCGTCGAGAATGGTGGCGGCGTGCTGCGCGAGACGACGCCCCGCCTCGGTGAGTGCGGCGCTGCGGGCGGACCGTTCCAGCAACGCGACGCCGACTTCTCTTTCCAGCACGGCCAGCTGCTGCGACACAGCGGATGCCGAATAGCCGGTCGCGGCAGCCGTCGCCGCAATGCTGCCGAGCCGGTCGAATTGATGGAGCAGTGCGAGGCGGCGTATTTCGAGCATCGGAAAATCTTACGCTCACCTTCGATTGTTCGCGCTGTACACGATACTTCTCGCCGGGCACCGTGGACGCCATGCCAGTCTCTGCAACACTTGCCGCCAATGACGCGGTTGCCTACCGCCGTGCGAGCGGTCTTCCCGTGGTTCCCCTCGGTTTCGGTGAAGCCGGTTTGCCTGTCCACCCGATGCTGAGCGGTGCACTCGCGGCTGCCGCGGACACGGCCGGGTACGGCCCGGTCGCCGGCATCCCCGAACTTCGCGATGCCGCCGCCGGATATTGGTCACGGCGTGGCCTGCCGACCGAGCCCGCGCAGGTTGTCGCAGGGCCCGGTAGTAAACCGCTGCTGTGGGCGATTCTCGGTGCACGAGCGGGTGGTGTCGCGCTCCCGAACCCGAGTTGGGTGAGCTACGCCGCACAGGCTGGTTTGCAAGGTCTGTGTGCGGTGCGGATCCGTAGTGTCGGCGGCGTGCCGGATCCCCTCGCACTCGACGCCGCAGCAAGAGAGTTCGACCTCTCCACTGTTGTTGTGACGTTGCCGGACAACCCGACCGGTCGGCTTGCTTCGCCATCGGTAATCCGGGAGTTATGCGCGGTCGCGGAGCGGCACGATTTGCTCATCGTGTCAGATGAGATCTACCGCGACCTGACCGACGCTGAATTCCTCAGCCCGGCAGAGGTTGTGCCGCACCGAGTCGTCATCACCTCGGGTCTGAGCAAGAGCTTGGCGCTCGGTGGCTGGCGCACCGGCGTCGCGCGGTTCGTCGACGATGACTTGCGGGACGAAGTGATCGACGTAGCCAGCGAGGTCTGGTCGGCGCCCACCAGACCGGTCCAGTATGCTGCCGCGCTGGCGTACACCGAACCGCCAGAACTCGTGGAACGTATCGCGCAGAGCCGAAAACTGCATCTGAGCGTCGGTGCCGTCGTGGCGGAGATCTTCAAAACCACGCCACCCGACGGCGCGTTCTACTGCTATCCGCGCGTCGCCGGTTTCGACACCGACCACGAGGTCGTTGAGTACTTATTGGCCCGCAACGGAATCGTCGTGCTGCCGGGCTCCGAATTCGGCGACCCACCCACGGCCTGCCACATTCGCGTCGCGACCAGCCTTCTCTACGGTGACACCGAGGAACGAAGACTGCGAGCGTTGTACAGCGACCGCCCGACGACGCTGCCGTGGATCGCCGCCCAGCTCGATATCATCAGCGCCGCAATGGATTACTGACAGCGCCGCGCCGCCGTCACAGGACCTTGCCCGGGTTGAGGATGCCTAGCGGGTCGAATGCCGCTTTGACTGCGTGCTGTAGTCGCATGCCGGTGGGGCCGATTTCGCGGGCCAGCCACTCGCGTTTCGTCAGGCCGATTCCGTGTTCGCCGGTACAGGTACCACCGAAGGCCAGAGCTTTCGCTACGATCGCTTCGTCGGCGGTGCGGGCTCGTTTCCATACGACAGGGTCATCGCGGTCGACCACGATCATGGGGTGCAAGTTCCCATCGCCGCCATGGGCGACAAGCCCGATGACGATCGAATTCTCGGCGGCGATCCGGTCGATGTCCTCGAACATTGCGGCCAGGTGGCTGCGCGGCACGACGACATCGCCGATGAGGACGGTGCCGAGCCGGTCCATAGCCCGATTTGCCAGTTGGCGTGCGGCCATGAGTTTTTCGCCTTCGATTGGATCGAACGCCAGGTTGATCTCGGTGGCATGTGCGGCGCGGCACAGTTCGGCCATCTCGTGGAGGTCCTCGGAAGACTTTGCCCCGGTAGCGCATTGAGCGAAGAGCAATGCGGCTGCGTCCGGCAGCCCGCTCGGTGCGAGTGCCTCGATCGCGCGCAGATGCACGCGGTCGAGGAGTTCTAGCACACTGGGAATACATCCGGACTCGGTGATCGACTCGATCGCCCTGCCGGCGGCATGCAGCGTGCCGAACGCCGCTGTCAGCGTGGCCAGCGGTGTGGCGACGGGGTGCAACGCCAGCGTGATCTCGGTGATCACGCCCAGCGTCCCTTCGCTCCCGACGAGCAGTTGGGTGACGTCGTACCCGGCGACACCCTTAGCGGTGCGGCGCCCACAGCGCAACAACTCGCCGTTTGCCAACACCACTTCGAGGCCGAGAACGTATAGGCTCGTCACGCCGTACTTCACAGAGCACGTGCCGCCCCCGTTCGCGACGTTGCCGCCGATCGTTGCGGTCGGCAACCAACTCGGATTCGGGGGATAGCAGAGTCGGTGTGGTTCGACCGCGGCGGAGATGTCCGCTTCGACAACCCCTGGCTCGACCACGACGATGCGGCTCACAATGTCGATCTCCCGGATCTGGTTCATAGCCGTCATATCGAGCGCAATGCAGCCCGCGACCCCGTTCGCGCCCCCAGCGACGCCCGTGCGTAATCCCTGCGGCACCACTGGGATCCGCTGTTGGGTAGCCACGCGCATCGTCTGTTGCACCTGTTCGCGTACGGTCGGGCGGACGACTGCCAGCGGACGCGCGCTGCTCGTGAATCGCGACCGGTCCCGTGCGTGCCGCTCCAATACCTCCGGATCTGTCACCACCACCGCATCGGGTAGGACCGCCTGCAAGGCGGCAACCGCAGGATTCATGGACGAGATGCTAGGCACCCGAGGGCCTGCTCCCCGCTAGTGGGAAACGGTGCTCTCGGGGTCGAACCGATCGAAGACCGCCAGCATGGCGTTGTTCTCCTCGGGGGTTCCGATCGATATACGAACCGAATTCTCGATGCCGACCAGCGTGCTGCAGTCTCGAATCTTGATCCCGTTGCGCTCCATCGCGTTCAGCAGCGCCGGTGTGTCGGTCACCTGGACTAGCAGGAAATTCGTGTCACTGTGAAAGATTCGCGCCGTCGTCGACCTGGCGCGCAACTCTCGGGCGACCCTTGCACGTTCGCTCAGAACTCTGTCGATATTCGCTCTGGTGTAATCCTTGCCGGCGGGGGTCAGCACGCGCGCGACTGCCCTGATGGCGCTCTGGGACAGGGGATGTGGTGCGATCATGCGGCCAAGGACGCTGATGATGTCGGGATGGGCGATCGTGATCCCGAAGCGTGCACCGGCCAGGCTGTACCCCTTCGACATCGACCGCAAGACAACGATATTCGGGTGCGTGGTAAGCGAATCGGCGAGTGATTCCGCGTTCGAGTAGTCGAGGTAGAGCTCATCGACCACCACGATTGCCTTGCCGAGCAGTGTTCGTGCGACACGCAGGATGTCTGCGCGATCGAGCAGATTGGCCGTTGGATTGTTAGGAGAGCAGAAGAACAGCACTGTGGCCTGCGGATTCGCCGCGTGTGTGTGCAGAATTCCGGGTACATCCAGCTGGAAATCGGGCGGGGTGAGCGGAACCTCGAGCACATCGACCCCCTGCACTCGTGCCGCATGCCGGTACAAAGCAGAAGTCGGTGGTGTGCAAAGGATCTTGTGCTGACCTTCGGCGCAGAATCCTCGTACGAGCAGATCTATGGCTTCATCCGTGCCGCGACTGAACAGCAGCGAGTCGCGCGGGACGCCATAGAGGGTGGTGAAGACATCGAGCAACAGCTCCGGGCGGGGCTCGGGATACCGGTTAAGCCCATATTGCTCGACCTCTCCGGGGAAGGGTGGATAGGGGCTTTCGTTCGCGTCGAGCCGCGCGCGGACCGTGATCCGGCTGGACGCGGTCGGCGCGGAGCTGTACGGCCGCATCTCCCTGATCGCGGTGCGGACCAACCCCATGAGCTCATCCATCGTCCCCGCGTACCTTTCACTTTTTGCCGAGCGGGGCCGATTCTTCCTGGCCCGATCGGTCGTCGGCACCGGACGCGCTGGTCGATGTCAGCACGACCGCCCGCTGATGCAGCGGTCGGCGCGCCGCCAGCAGCACATACTTCCGACCACGTGCCGCTACTTCGAAGCTGATCGGGCACCCGTGCTGGTTGGTGGCGACCACCCCGGCCCCCTCCAGGATCGGTACGACAGCCGCCGCATGGGCAACAGGTAAACCACGCTCGTAGACGACGTCGATGGAACCATTCAGTAGTCCCATGTAACCGAGGCAGTTCTGGTCGAGGACCACCTCGGCCGCAGTCGCTGCGAGGGCTTGAAAACTGTCCCACTGATCGCCGGGTGCGAACATGACTTTCGGAGCGGTGCACGCCAGGACCGCTGAGTCGGGATGACGGACCGACCAGGTCGGCCAAGCCGGAATCGGTATGCCATTGCAAATGACCGGCGTATCTCGACCACCCAGCCAGCCGCGGCCGAGCACCAGATCATCGGCCCTTGGCAATAACTCTCCGATCGCGCCAAGCATCGCGGCATCACTGTGCAGCAGGCCGACAGTGATGCCGAACGCCGGATCGGTGCGCAGTGCCGGTAAGCCATACGCGCGTCGCATTGCCGAGCGGACCATGGCACTCGTCCCGTCGAGCGGATCGATACTCCATGTCCACCCATTGGCGCCACGCTGACCGGGTACTTCCTCGCCGATCACGGTATGTGAGGGATAGCGACGTCGGATTGCATTCCGCATCAGCCGTGCCGCCTGCTGTTTCGTATCGGTGACCATCTCGTAGTACTCCGCGCCCGCTTGCACGGGTGAGTAGCCACCGCTACCGCGAAGCTGTTCGCCCACTGCGGGATCGGCGCGAAGGACAGCGAGCAACTCCAGGTAGCAGAGTCTGATCTCGGTGTGGGCAATCGAAATGAGCGATTTTGCGAATGCTGTGAGTTCAGTCGGGGCCGGGCTCGTCATCGCCTTTACCGCCCGTCATTCGAGATCCGTCCCCCACTGCTGTAGTTGCTCACCCCGCACTACCTCGGTCATCACTGGCTACGCGTTGACCGGGTAGCCGGCCTGGAAAGCCAGACGCTGTCCGGCGTAGGCGGCGATTCTGGTGAGTTCGTCGTTCAAGGCCAGAAAGACTTCCCAGGGTTCCGCTTCGCACATCGCGACGAGGCGTCGGACGACCAACTGCTCGAGCGCAGGAACTCGCTGGCCAGTCCAGACCTTGTCGGCGAGGCTGACCAACAGATCGTCGAGCGCAGTGTCTTCGTCCCATGTTGCGTGAGTCCGGCAGAATCGGGCGAGGTCGGTGCCGACTCCCTCCGCCAGCAGCAGTTGATATCCGGCTTCCTCGTGGGCGGATCCCGGCGCGAACAATTCTTCCGGATGCATGACTTTCCCGATGTCGTAGGTAGCCGCGCCGAACAGGACGGCGGCTCTGTCGACGGGAGCCGACATGTAGTGCGTCCGTAGCCAATCGACCAACTGCCCGGCTACGTCGTGCACAACCCGCAGAATCGCGCCGAGTCGGGGAGATGTGCCGACTCTGACCAGAAGGGTCGCGGCGTCGACGGGCAGGAATCGCAGTGGTGGATCAGCTTGGTCGACCAAGGCCAGTCCCAAGGAGAGCGTGTTCCAATCGCGCCGATCAATCATCGCGAAGGATCACCTCGGCTTCGTTCTCGAGAGCAGTTGCGCCAGTGGCGAATCGAACAGAATCCAGGGTATCGATGGCACCTACTCCGGGCGTTCCCTGACGTGGGAACCTGGGCACCGATGCTGCCATCGGGGCTTCCGCCGGTCAGTACGACAGCTTTGCTGCTGGGTCCGCTGTTAGCTCGGCGAACCGTTGGGCACTGATATTGCCACCGGAGACGATCACTCCCACGCGTTTCGCGGGGCCGATGAGCCGTTGATGGATCGCGGCCAACCCCACCGCGGCGCTGGGCTCGATGACGATCTTCAAACGCTCGAAGGCGAAGCGCATTGCGTCCCTGATGGCTTCGTCACTGACGGTGACGATCCTGTCGACCAGTCGGCGATTGATCGAGAAGGTCAACTCTCCTGGGATTTCCGCAGCGAGACCATCGGCGATCGAAGTGGTCACCGGGATCCGGACACGTTCGCCCGCAGCCAGTGAGCGCCGGGTGTCGTCACCGGTGACCGGCTCCACACCGACTACGCGAACGCCGGGTTGGAGCTTTGCCACCATCGCGCTGCCTGCGATGAGGCCGCCGCCGCCGACTGGTACGACCAGCACGTCGAGGCGGCCGGCCTCGGCAAACAATTCCATTGCCACGGTGCCCTGGCCCGAGATCACGTGTGGGTTGTCGTACGGTGGTATGAGTGTCATGCCGCGTTCTCGAGCCAAGGCTGTTCCGAGCGCCACACGGTCCTGGGTGTAGCGGTCGTAGGTGACGATCTCGGCTCCATAGCCGCGGGTGGCTTCGATCTTGTAGCGCGGAGTGTCTTCGGGCATGAGGATCGTGGCACTGGTGCCCAGCTGGCGCGCTACCAGAGCGACAGCTTGCGAATGATTGCCCGAAGAGAAGGCTGAGACCCCTCTTGCGAGCTGCTTCTGGCTGAGCCGGGAGATGGCGTTGTAGGCTCCGCGATACTTGAAAGCACCGGTGCGCTGGAAGTTTTCGCACTTGATCAGCACCTCGGCCACCGCACGATCATCGAGCGTGCGCGAGGACAGGACAGGTGTCCAGTGCGCGGCACCGGTGAGCCGGAGCGCCGCATCCCGAATGTCGGCAACCGAGATGGCTGTAGTCATGGTGGTTCCCCTGGGACCTGATCGTTCACTTCTCCTCGAGCACTGGTAGAAAACGCCCCCCGACCGCAGCATTGAGGACCGGGTTTTGCGAGCACCGCGCCATGTAGCCGACGAATTCCGCGTTGAACAGGTAGACATCCAACCCCACCGCGAGCTCGGGATGAGCGGCGAGGAACGGCGGCGCACAGTACTCCTGTGCTACGTAGGCACCGGCTGTCGCCTCGGACAAGGCCACGCGCCACTGTGACTGCGTCACGAACTCTCCGACGATGACACCTTCGCCGCACAATCGGTTGGCCGGTTTGAGAACGAATCTATCCCGATCGGCTTCGAGAGTGGCGAGCAGCGTGTCATCGCTTCGGGTGATGAGTCTGGTCCACGGCACGTGTATGTCGAGGAACTCACGTTCGGAATCGTCGAAGTGGGCGCCGAAGGCGGGATCGGACAGCACGGCCAGAGCCCGCTTGTCGCCGATAATGCATTGCGACAGAAGTGGATTGACGAAGCACGCGGTACCCGAGACCGCCGCGGCGAAATAGCCGCTGAGTTCTGGATCGGTGATCAGGTCGTGCTGGTCCAGGTTCGCGTAGACGAGATCGGCTTGTCGGCCGCGGCCATCGACCACCGCGCCCGCGTGCAGTCGAACGGACCGCGCATCGACGGTCACCGCCTCGACTCCCAATGCGCCCAGATCCTGGACTATTTCCGGAACCTCGGCTTGGTAGCGACCCCGCAAGGTCACGACGAACGCTGACCGAGCCTCGGAACCGAACTGTTCTCGGTGGCAGGCGAGTAAAGCCTGGGCGAACCGGGGATGGTCCTCGACAAGGGGTTGCGGGCGGCTGGGCGGAAGCTCGGGCGCCGCGAACACCTCGCGCCAAATGTGGTGAATACGCGGCACAGCCGCCACCCCAGCTGGACAAACGGCGTTCGATTCGATCACCTTGTATACCCCTGCTCGAGAAACGATGCCATCGAGTCGGCAGATGCGATTGATCGGATCGAGTGGATGGGCGTGGCTCAACCATCTCGCCAGTGGTTCGTACTCGGGAAAGCCGTCCCGGACCGCGGCTTCGGTGGAATAGAGGTGCGCAACTCGCTCCAGTAGCGGGTGCAGTCGCTGCGCCACGTCTCGGACCTGGGATCCGGTAGCCGCGTCGATGATCAACGGCTCGGCGAGACAGGGAAATGCTTCGTCGTCGATCAGGGTGCCTTGCTCGGCGTATCTGCGACGGATCTCCGCGTGCCCGATATCCGGCGTCGACGAGGCTGATGGACGAGAAACTGCTTCATGCAACGGTTTCTCCTGACGAATCGATGGGAAGGTCCGTGCACACCCATAAGTGGCTCTCGCGCACCGCAATCGGGTTGGTGAAGCCACGGGGATGTCGGCCATGATAAGTGGCTCCGAACGACCTTTCGCCGCTGGGAAGTCTGTTTCACTGGTCAGACCTTCACCGACCTGAATCCGTTCGCGGTCGCGAGGCCAGTGCCCGCAGGGACGAGCGAACCGACATCGGTACAGTTGATGGTCTCGTGCACGTACGCTGGCCATCTGCTGTTGTTCTGAATGGTGAATCGAATATCTGTGGTACTGAACGAGACTCGCGTGCAGATCCCCTGTCTGATCGGGCCGAACTCGACCTTTGCACCTTCGAAGTATCCCGTCCAGGCGCAGACCGCGTAGTCGGCGCAAGTTTCATAGGCCTGGGCAACGGGTGGCGCACCGACGGCGCAGCTCGCAGCGAATACTGCGACAACGGTGGCGTAGCGAGACGATGGCATGAAGACCTCCGGAATGAGGTGGGAGAAGCGCGATGATGCAGCTGGGTATCAAATGAGCCGAAAACGATTGCGGCCCAGATGGATACTGCTCGCTGCCGAGTTTCTCCGAATCCCTTGGCTAGCCGTACAACCCCTAGCCAGAGGTGGGAACGATGTCGTTCTGTGCGCTGTTCGTGCGTGGAAGTGCCTAGGTAAGCCTTCTTGACCGGGAGGTCACTCCGGCTTGGTGGCGACGAGCAGGATGTAGCCGATTTGTTTGGTCACCGCGAACAGTCCCAGCAGATCCTCTAGCGCCGAGGTCTGGGCCGCGCCGGCCGCGGCGTTGAGTTCGGGACGACGCTCGGCGAGCCGCTGCTTGCACAGCGCGTAGAAAGGATGCGTCTGTGCGCTGATGTCTTCGACGTGAGTGAGTTCGAAGCCCGCGGCGGTGACCAGGTCGCGGTATCCGCTGTTGGTCTGTAGCGCGAGAAGGCCGAAGACCGGGAGGTCGAAGGTCTCCAAGCCGACGACTTTTTCGGGCTCCCGCATGGTCACATCCGAGATCACGAGTGTTCCGCCTGGCCGCAGGACTCGATGGATCTCGCGAAGTGCGAGTTCTTTGTCGAGGGTGTGGACAACGGACTCTATTGCTATCGCGGAATCGAACGTCGCCTCGGCGAACGGCAACGACAGCACATCTCCTACTTGGAAGCTGACTTGTTCTTGCAGTTCGGCGCGGTCGGCGCGGGCTTGTGCCGTCGTAATCTCGGCACTGCTGATACTGACGCCGGTTACGGCTGTCCTGAGGGCGCGGGCAAGCCGCAGTGCGGGTGCGCCGGTGCCGCAGCCGACATCCAGCAGGTTCATGCCTGGGCCTGCGCCGCTGGCGGTGCCGACGAGGTCGGTCAGCCGGTCCTGGGCGCGCTGGAGATCAGTGTCGGGACCGTCCGGCCAGTATCCCATGTGAATACTTGTGCCCATGAGTAGCTCAACGGCATCGACGTTGTCGTAGAAGGCTGTGACAGCGCGGAGGGTGGACTCTTGGATATCGGACATCGCATACCTTTGGGGGTGTGGGCTGCCAGTGTAGATCGGTGAGCTACCGCAGACGGCGTGAGCAAACCGGCGGCGCTGTTCGGACGGTCTTGCCGGCTTAACCCAGGAGTTGCAACGAGTACTACATATCCTGACAGATAGTCTGTCCTCGGCAGGCGATCGAGCTTTAACTCGGCGTGCCATCGGCCTCGGCTTCGCGTACTCGATGAGTAATCCAGCTCAGGATTCGCGCTCGGCGGCGCTTTCATGAATTCCACAGAGCAGAAAGATGCACGGAGGGGCAGCACAGCGACCTCCGTGCATCTTCGCCCCGTTCTCCGTCTCAGCGGCTACTAGAGGCGCATGGACCATGGAAGTCCACGCCTCCAAGATTCTAGGTGGATCGATTGTGCTGAGCCACAAGCGTTTTCCCAAACATGGGGACCGACTGCTTCGCACGTTGCGGTCGAGTTCAACCGCTATCCGGTTCCGAGTGGGCTCGTCGGTTGAAACTGGACGGGCAACGCTGTCAGCGCACGGTGGAACGGTCCAGGACGCCATGTCGGGACATCGGCTTTGTGGTTCAGCCGGATCTCGGGTATGGCGTCCAGCAGCTGGTCGATGGCGTCCTGGGCGACGAGATAGGCCAGCGATTGTGCCGGGCAGGCATGCTGGCCGACACCCCATGCCAGATGAGAACAATTTCCAGCCATATCGTCGGTTCGAATCGCAGGATCGTTGTTGCACGCCGCCATACTGATGACCACGGGCTGATGGGCCGGCAGCCACACCTCATCAATGAGGATCGGGTGCGGAGGGAAGCTGATCAGAAGATTCGCGAGCGGCGGGTCGTTGAAGAGCACTTCGTCCAGCGCATCGCGAGCGGTCAGGACACCACCGAGTACTCGCCCGCCGAAGCGCTCGTCCGTGACGATCAACAGCAGAGTATTGACGATCAGATTCAACAGGAATTCGATTCCGGTGCCATAAATCTGAGCTACATGGTGGATCGCCTCCTCGGTCGTCAAATCGGCCGGATCCTGCAGTAGATGAGATGTGATATCGTCCTGCGGCTCTGCCTTTTTGAGCGTCACCAGCTCGAGTAGGGCCGCGCTGAGCAGCTTGTTTCCTTCTTCCGCGTCGACGGCTTCGACGATGGCGGCGGTCGCGGTAGCCAGCCGCTGCCCGATCTCGGGTGAGCAGCCGAGCAGAGCGTTGACGACTTGAAAAACAAGTGGAAACACGTACTGCCGGATCAGGTCTGCCGAGCCGTCCTGACAGAAGCTGTTGATCATCGGAACGGCTATCGACTCCACTGTGTCATGGAGTGCGAACAGATCCACCGCATTGATGCTCGAGGCCGTGGCACGTCGATACCGCAGGAAGTCGCTGCCGGTGCTTCTGCTCGCGACCGGTCGCCACTCCAGCATGGGGCGGATCGGACAGCTCGCTGGGATATTTCGTTGCCACACGCGTGGATCCGCTGGAAAATGCGCTGGATCGTTGAGGATCTGGAGTGCGGTGCGGTAGCCGATCACCAGCGTCGCCGGGACCCCTGGCGACAGCTCCACGGGCACCATGCTCCGGAATTCGCGCCGCATCGCGCGGTAGGCATTGTGTGGGTCGGCAGCGAATTCTGGTGTGTACAAACGAACTCGAGGCTCGTCGGAGCGAACCGGCGAGCCGTGGACGAATGACTGAGCGGGTTGCTGAGGTGTACTCAACTGCAAAACTCCAGACTGATCGGGTGCCCCGCAGTTGATCTACCATCAAGCTTGCGACAGATCGCTGCGGTGATTCCCACCGCTGAGAGGCCCACAGCCGAGGTTCCGGTCAGACTCCCAACGCATCGAGCGAGCCGAGGTCATCCAGCGCGGTGGAGATTCGCCGCATGAGCGTCAGACACGTCTCCGGCGCCTGCATCCTGGGCTGATATGCTGCTCGGCCGATGGTGAATGCCCATGCGGCGTAGGCGAACATCGATTGCTGGCGATATGACAGCCAGGCATCATCCAAAGCGAGCGCGGCGCCGCCGGCGCTTTCGAGTTCGGCCATGTACGTTTTCAGCAACCCGCGATCCCACGCTCGGCGATCGTCGGGTTCGCATGCCGAGTTGACCGTGTAGGCGAAGTCATGCGCCCAGCCGCCGCGCATGATCACTTGCCAGTCGGCAAAACCCATCCGTCCATCCGAGGTCGCATAGGTTTGCCCGATGTGCGGGTCGCCGTGCAGAAGCGTCGGTGGCATTTCCTCGGTAGCGAGGTGCAATGCCCGTTCGACGCCGGCCCACAGCCGTTCATGTTGTCCCCGAAGCGCTTCCGGAACGACCAGTTCGGCTCGACGCAGACCCACCTTGCTCCGCGCCTTCATATCGATCGCTGAGCGGATGGCACGCAGCATTTCATTGGGAGTCTTCAGAGTGCCGAGCATTCGATGCTCCCAGAAGGTGCCGTGCAGGCGAGCCAGATTGCGTACCAGATCTTCGACCTCTCCGTACGTGATCTGCGCAGTGGGCTCTGTGAACGCGGCGCCGCGGGTCGCCGCGATGTCCTCCATCAGTGTCACCGATCGCCACGATGCCGAATCCACTGCCGCCCAGTACCCGCGCGGCGCCTCCATCGCCACTTCGGGGCGAAAGTTCATGAAGAACTGGGTCTCCCCATCGATCACCCTGGCGCCGCCGAGCAGCATGCGTTGCCGAAGCGACGTGCTTGTCTTCGCGAATAATTCGACTGGCAGACCCGCCGCATCGCCTGCTTCGTTGTACTCGACCCGGATCGCCAGCCGCGTCGAGGTGCCGTGACTGGCATTCGAAGTGCTGAATGAACGCACGCGCGCCGCGGGGACATCGCGGCACAGGACCGCAGTGAGCCATTCGGGCGTGATGTATCTTCCGGAGACAGGGACATCGCTGATTTTGCGCGCTTTCGGTCGCGTGATCTTCTCGGCCAGTACATGCCCCCCGACCGCCGCGAATCGACCGAGCAACCAGATTTTGTCATTCAAACGTTTGCCTCGATTCTGTTGAGATATGCCGCGCGCCGCTGCGGTGACAATGGCGCACATCCACTCGCCGTCACCCGGTGGCACTTGTCTTCTGCTGTGCAACAACGGTTTAGGAAGCTGGATTGAGGTCGACCACCTGGCGGCGATTCGCTGAGTTGAACCGTCAACTCCCAACCACTAGACAGTATCGGTCACTCGCGCAGGATCGTCAGCCACGGGAACATCGAGCCTCGATGCGAACCCATAAGCTCGACTTGCTCCTGACGTAGCGTCAGGTTCTAGCGTCGGAGGGGTCGACGTAAAGCGCGTCGACGGAAGTGAGATGAAGTGGATGGGTGAGCGGGTATGGAAAGTCGGTGAACTCGCCGACGATGCTGGGTTGACGATTCGGACGCTGCATCATTACGACCGAATCGGCTTGGTGCGCGCAGCGAAGCGGACCGGGACGGGCCATCGGCTGTACACAGAAGCCGATGTACAACGCCTGTATCAGGTTTTGGCCCTCCGCCAATTAGGGTTGGGGCTGGACAAGATCGCCGAACTGCTCGCCGGCACCGTAACAATGGCTCAGGTGCTACTCGCCCATCGTGAGTGCCTCGCTAACCAGTTGGCCGCCACCCATGACCTGCACTCGCTGGTTGCCGCGCTGGTCACCACAGTGGAGCGGCAGGGCCCCGCGACCGCTGATCACTTCCTGGAATTGATCAGGAGAACCGTCATGGTCGATAACACTGTCAAACAATACTTCACCCAGCAGCAGCTGGCTCAGCTCTCGCAACGCCGAGAGCAGCTCGGTGAACAGCACCATCAGCAGGTGCAAGCCGGATGGGCTGAACTGATCCCGCAGGTGGACGCAGCGATCGCAGCGGGGGTGGAGCCGACGTCACCGCAAGGACAGCAGCTGGCCGCGCGGTGGGCACAACTGCTGGAAGAATTCCACGGCGGCGACGCCGGACTACGAGACAGCCTGCTCCAGATGCACGCCGACCACGCTGACCGGATCGAGCGCGAGTCCGCCGGCCCCTCAGCCGCGCACATAGAGTTCGTCAACGCCGCGAACGCCGCGCAGGACTAGGGCCGCGGACTGGTGCCGGGTCAGGGGCTGGATAGCCTGCGGCAAGTCCCCTTTCCGTTCCTGACCCGCCATCTGCTGAGGTGGAACTCTGGGCATTCCCAGATCTGGCAAGGCGGCCTTGGCGGACGCAGCGCTCCTCGGCACGCTTTTCGAGAAGAGCTCGATAAGGGAGCGCTCGCGCCACCACCGAGGCAGTGAATTGAACAAGTTTGCATTGATCTCGCTCAACATCATCGGCGTATGGGGGCTGATTCTTGCCCCTGGTCTTGCGGGGGCCGCAGAGGCAGCGGCACGGGTATACATTGATCCACCCGCGCCACCCGGCTATCGACATGATAATACGTTCGGAGGATCGGTCGATGGCAGATCGGAGTTTTATTGTTCGAGAGATGGTTCGGGTAGGGTGGTCGCCGGCGACATTCATGCATATTACTGCCGCTCATACCTCGACAGCCCTGAGGGAATTCCATTTCAATATACGGAGCTGTGGGTTCTGGGTTAGTGAGCGGATTATTTCATCGAGGGGAACGAAGTGGACGAATCGTGTGATCCTGACCTGGCTGCAGTCGCTGGCTTTTACGACAATATCCTGGCGTTGGAGCTGCTGATGGGCGAAAACCTACACCTGGGCTACTGGCCCGAAGGCTCGGGCGGGTCGTTGAGCGAGGCCCAGCACCGACTGACCGATCTCATCGCCACCAGCATTCGTGCCGATTCGACCAGTCGAGTACTCGATATCGGCTGTGGCACCGGCGCGCCGGCCCGGCGCATCGCGCTCATGACAGGCGCTCACGTCACCGGGGTGACGATCAGTCGGCAGCAGATGGAGACCGCGAGTGAACGCAGTGCCGCGGCCGATCTCGCGGAGCGAACGAAGTTCTTGACCGAGGATGCTATGGATCTGTCGTTTTCCGATGCATCCTTCGACAGGGCCTTCGCCATCGAATCAATCGTGCACATGCCAGAAAAGGAGCATGCAATGCGAGAGATTGTTCGAGTGCTCCGGCCCGGAGGACGGCTGGCGATCGCCGATGTCGTGCTGTTGCCGTCGCAAGACGTGATCGGAGTACAGTCCGCCGACGAGTCCACCTTCCGCCTGCTCGCTCCGGAAACTGCCGAAAGCTACGGTGAACTCGTCCGCGACGCCGGCTTCGAGGTCGAAGAAACGCGTGACCTGACCGACCAGACCCGTCCTAGCTATGAGCACTGCGTGCGGCGAATACAAGAGAACAGGTCCGCACTCGTCGCGGCCATCGGCTCGGATCGGACCACTGCGCTGGACAATCTGATGTCGCTGTTCGCCCGTACCCGCCAGATCGGCTACCTGTTGTTGGTCGCAGTCAAGCGATGAGTAATGTCCGGCCCGGACCTGCAGCCTTCCAGCGTGGCGTCGGCCAGCACGGCTACCACATCCGGCACAGAGTTCCCATCCTGGAATGCCTTCAGCTGTCTCGTCGCGCCGTTTCCTCGGGCGAGTATGGCACCTAGGGTCTCGTCCATGAATTGCTGATCGCCGCTCGCGGTCAGTACCGGTTCCAGATATTCGAGCAGTCGGTCGAGCTGCGCCCGAGCCGGAAGGGTGCGTGAATTCCATGGGTCGAATCCGTCGCCGCCCATGCCGAACCGTGCGGCCCTCCAATATGCCGCGGTGAGTGCGCTGTCGGGCAGGATCGGCGGCACCAGACCCTCGGCGATCGAGGTCAGCGCGGACGCCACCAAGGCTCGTGCCAAGCCTGCGAGCACGGCGGTTTCCGCCACGGAGAGTGGCACATCGCTGACACGGATTTCGACGGTCGGGTGGGCCAGGGATGGGCGAACGTCCCAATACACCATGCGAGAGTCCAGGATAGTGCCGCTGGCGAGCAGCAAGTCGACTCTGGCGTCGTACTCGGCGGTTGTACCGAAGTGCGGCGGTGGTCCGGATACCGGCCACCGGCGCCAGGTGATGTTCCGCCAGCTGGCGTAGCCGGTGATCGTCGCACGATAGATCGCCGAATTTGCGGTAAGGGCCAGCAGGACCGGCAGCCAGGGACGAATGTAGTTTCCGACCTGTATCGCGGCACCCCTGTCTGGCACGGCGACGTGCACGTGGCACCCACACACTGCAGTTTCCCGGGAGATCAGACCGAACTCATCGGCGATTCGTCTGTAACGCGGGTTGTCGACCGCTTCCGCTCCGCATTCGACCTCCGTAAGTGGCATACCGGCGGCGACTAGTCGACCACCACTAGCCTCCGTATGCGCTGCTGTCGTTCTGCGTAGTGTTTTTAGTTCATCGAGCAATGACTCGAGTTCGGTGTGGACATGAGTGGCCGTCTCAACTTGAAAGAGCGTGAGTTCTTCCTGCAGATTCGAACCGGTGCCTCGACCCAGTCGCACCACAGCAGGTCCCAGTGGCACCGGCTCCCCGGTGACGGGATCAACGATCAGGAACTCTTCTTCCACGCCGAAAGTAGGCAAGTATGAACACATTGAGAGAGTGTATTTTCGCACGTGCGGCACGAATTTCCATCGCTGGGAATATAGAACCTACTCTGCGGCACAGCCCATCTGCCTGCTCTGAGGGGATCGGCGGGGCTATTTTGCCATCAGTGGAAACAGAAGGCTGCGGGGGTCTCTCTCTGTGCCGGTAGCCTGTTGTGTTGTTCTGACTGCACTTCGACGAGTAACTGCCTGTCGCACTGAAGGAGAAAATGTGAAGCCGAAGTTCGCTGACCTGGCTATTGTATGCACTATCGCGGCATGGTTCATGCTGGGGTCGTCCGCTGATGCCTACGCTTCGTATGATTACACCTGCCTCGAGGCCAGAAGCTGCCAGAAAGGGGGCATCGATGTCGAAGGGGTCTGGTATATCAACATCGAAGCGAGCGGAGGGGCCGGCAACGCTCCTGGGGTTATGTGGGCGGCGTACGACTCGAAGAACGCCGTCGTATGCAGTATCGACCTGGCGAAACTAGAAGAACTCGGCACGATGGACTCGCACGGTAGCTGGAGAGTATCGGCACCCTGCGACTTCAACGGAGTGGGACCCTATGTCGTAGGCGCTGGGTTCGCGTCCGATGACTATCGAGCTGATTGGCATGTTTCGATCGCTCCAAATGCGCCGAGTGCGCCGGACTCAGGTTCTGCTGACGGTTGAAAGCTTGGTTGCAGTCGGCATGGGACGAGTTGTCCTGCGGATACCAGAACGCCGCACCGAGTGGATACGAGTGTCGCCGGGCGCTTACGCCCACATGAATGGTGTTGTCATAGCACGGAATTCGAGCCGGAAGCATCTGGGCCGTGCACCATGCCGACCGGCGGCCGCGACGCGCTGTCGAGCCTAGTGCGTTGTCGGATCACCGCCGAGGCGAAAATATGCGGGATGGGGGGTGCATGCTCCGAGAGAGGCCGTTTCATATGCAAGGCCAGGGCACTCCGCTGGAGGTGTCTCCCGTCCAGGTCGGCTGGCTCCGATTTTCTGCTGAGATCAGAGCGAAGCAGTCGCCGCGAGCGCGTTACTGGCGGTCAGGATGAATCCAGCAGCCATAATGGCGGCAACTGTCTCGCGGTATCGGGCGGAAGCCTCAAGGGTGGCGACATCCTCCGCGCTCTCCCACAGTGTGACAACGGTACAATCGGCGCCATCGCGCAGGAACGCACAGCCCAGAAAGCCGGTGTGTGATCGGAACATAGGCAGCGACCTCGCGTATGCGAAGTTTTCGTACTCGTCCGCCCGGTCGGGGTCTATTTTCGCGCTCCAAATACGAACTATCACGCTGTCAGTATTGCAGTTTTGCTGCCTCGGAATCACCGTTTCGCCGTTGTTCGTTCGCTCGAAGCGGCATGGCACGACCGACCACTGCTTTCCCGCACCGTGCGCTCGAGCCGTTCCATGTGCCATCGTCCACGAGTGTGAGTGTGATGAGGAGAGGTTCAGTCGGCGGCACGCTCGTCGATACGTAGAGTGTTGCCGAAGGGGTCGAGCAGGCACAGGCAGGCGCCTCGGTTATCGCCTGGGCTGGGGCCGATACCTGGATTGAGGAAGTCGTAGCTCTTGGTCTGTAATTCGGCGTGGAGCTCCCGAACCCCCACCGCGGGTATATAGACGACCTGCCCGGGCGTACCGTCGCCGTGATGCTCGGAAAGATGTAGCACCAGCGGTCCACGGGAGATCTGTGTGTAGGTGGGGCCATGCCCGTCGTATCGGTGCTCCCAGTCGATCGTGAAGCCGAGGTAGTTCAGGTAGAACTCGCGTGCTTTCTCGCGATCGAAGATGCGTAAGACCGGAATAGCGGCTTTGGCGGTGAAGTTCATACCTAGCATCTTCCCTGATGGATCGAGATTATGTGCCTTGATCAGCTTCGTGGCCGCGGATCCGGCCCTGTGCGGTCGAGGGTAGGCGAACTATCCACGACTGTACTGGTCACAGCGTACGATGCATTTCGAGAACGGTAATACCGGACGGCAAAGATTTCGATACTCCTGTTTTGGTGAACCCTGCGCGCAGGTACAGCGAAATCGCGCCGACGTCCTGTTCCGCCACGCACAGGCGTGCTCGGTCCAGATCCCAATGAACAATCTGTGTAAGGGCTGCGTTGAGCAGCTCTCTGCCTATGCTGCACCCTCTAATGTAGGGGGAGACCCACAGTGATCCTAAGTATCCTGTTGCCGAAGAGAGTTTATCGGTGGCAACATAGATCATTCCCTCGTGACGGGAATCCACACTCACGACCAGAACTTGCTTGAACTCGTTCCGTGCCGGACTCGCGTGTCGTACCCAACGTGCGGCGTCCCAGGTGACTACGTCGGCGAGGCGTTCCTCGAATACATCCGGTGATTCCTGCAACGCGCGCAACTTCACCTCTCGCAGGATCTGCCACTCGCCTGCGGCGATCTTGTGAATCTCAGCTCGGGGGCCAACTGAGAAATCACCACTGAACACGAGGACCTCATTCCTGCACGGGGAGCACCTCAGCCGGCGAAGGACAGGGGTCGCGGCGAGGTCAATCCGGAACCCTCGGGCGCGTGCGCGGGGTCCGAACCGAGTTCGACAAAGTGTATGTGGACAAGCACTTTCCGCCGGAGGCGAAGCAGCGCGCGAAGGAAATGCTCGACGACGTGATCGCCGCGTACCGGGACAATTTCACCAACTCCTCGTGGATGTCGCCGGAGACCAGGAAGGCGTCGCTGGCGAAGCTGGACAAGATCGATCCCAAGATCGGTTATCCGGACAAGTGGGTGGATTACTCGCAGCTGAAGATCACCAAGGGCAAGCTGATCGAATCACTGCTCGCCATCAACACTTTCGAGAGCAAGCGCGCGTTCGCCCGGCTCGGCGGGCCGGTCGACAAGACCGAGTGGGGCATGTCGCCGCAGACGGTGAACGCCTACTACCAGGCGACCTCGAACCAGATCGTGTTCCCCGCCGCTTATCTGCAGCCGCCGTTCTTCGACAAGGACGCGCAGTCGGCGGTCAATTTCGGTGCGGTGGGCGCGACGATCGGTCACGAGATCGGTCACGGATTCGACGATCAGGGCTCGAAATACGACGGCGACGGCAACCGGCGCGACTGGTGGACGCCGGAGGACCGGGCGAAGTTCGACGCCAAGAGTAAACAGCTCATCGATCAGTACAACGCCCTGGTGCCCGAGGGCCTGGACCCGAGCCAGCACATCAACGGGGAGCTCACCGTCGGTGAGAACCTCGCCGACCTGCGCGGACTGCAGATCGCAGTCGCCGCGTACCGTGCCGCCGCCCAGCGCGAAGGAAAGGAACCCGATATCAAGACGGTGTTCATGTCCTGGGCAAGGATGTGGAGAGAACGAACAACGAGCGAGTATAAAGAAATGCTGCTTGCCAAAGACCCGCATTCTCCAAAGGAGTTCCGCGCCAATCAAGTGGTCCGCAACATAGCCGAGTACTACACCGCATTCGGCGTCATCGAGACCGACAGGATGTTCCTGGCTCTCGATCAACGTGCCGCTTTCTGAAATGCGGCGACGGCTCGAAGGGGCGAATCTGCTGGGTCGTCTGAAGGTATCAGGAATAAAACAATCAGGCGGCTGCCCGGCAGAGCAGCCGCCTGAAAGAGATCGAGGCTTCTCGAAGATACTCGTGTTCGGTGAGCGGGCCTGGAAGGCAATGTCTTAGTTCATTCGCCCTGCGAGCACTGAAGCAGGCCTTTTAGACAGTAGGGCAAGCGAACCCGTCAATGATACCGTCCTCACCGTCAAGTTTGGGACTGTACCCTGGCTCACCAGTGAAGATCGGGGCATGTCCGGCGACCCGTGCCTGGTCGCAGTCGGCATAGGCACCGCCTACGGAGCCGGTCTGGGAGAGCCCAGCCGACCCTGTCGCAGCGGATCCGGCGTCGATGACAGAAGACCCGGTGCCAGCTGATCCACTCGGAACGGGTCCAGCGTGGCTTACCTGCGACGCCAACATGAACAGCCCAGCGACGCTGACACTGGTGACAAACATTTGGAGCTTCATGAATTCCTTAGCAATCATCCGGATGTAGGGCAAGAACCAAGTAAAAATCCACTGACATATGCGAAGATGCGCGGAGGTGCAGCTCAGCGACCTCCGCGCATCTTCTCCTCTTTTCCATCGCAGCGGATTTAGAGGCTGTGCGTAACCGGCCTGCGGTCCACACGGTCGTTACTATACTGACTTGCGCATCATCACCTTCGAACTCCTTCTCAGCCATGGGAAAGGAGGGCCGGGTGATGTTGCTGGCTGGATCCTGACGTTGCCACGCTGTGCCTAGAATGCGTGCCGTTTGTTTTCGTCTGAGAATGTGTAGTCTTCTCGGAGAGTTGCGTAAGATACAGTGCACGCGTAAAGCGTGCTTCGCGACACCATTCTCCCAGCCCACGCAGGGATAGTCCGAGTGGTTGCGGAGTGATCGAATTTCTCACGAAGTTGGCCCCGCACACGCGGGGATACGGTCTCCTGAGCCGCTAGATCACCACGAGATGCCGCTTGGGATACCCCGCCGTTTCGGCAAAGCCACAACGCCACACCGTGGCCGGCCACTTGCACCTGCTCGTCGCCGGCGACAGCCACGTGCTGTCCAGACGGCCTCGTGGGTTAGCTTCAGATCCGACGAGACGAACGGACTATGTATTTGGTGCTGTCTTGTGGCAGGAAGTCTTTCGAGCCGCGCACCCCGCGGAGGATGTATTGATCGGCCAGCAGGCGACTTTCGTGGTGTGCGGTACAGGTGATGCGGTCGTATACAGATGCAGACCTGGGAAGCGTTAGGTCGCCGAATGGACGCTCCTGCACGCGCTGAGGGAGGGGCAGACCTGGTGAGCACGATGGCGGTCGATAAACTACCCAGTGCTACACCCCGCACACTGCGGTCTCCACGCGGCATCGGGCTCTTGCGTGGTGCCCATAGCCCGGCGCGGAAACGAACACAGCCCAGGGCGGACTAAACCCCGGACACGCGGACATCAAGCTGAGACAGCCAGATGGTCGACCCGGACAGCGGCTCCCTCGGTCTCGGCCGCCTGATCACCCCCTAGTCGTATCGGTGTCTCTGTAGAGCTGACTGTCGATAACTTTCAGCGCTTCCACGAAGCGCGCATCCCGGAACTCGCGGATCGGAACGGCCGCCACCGCCTCATCGTGTACTTGCCGGCCAATACTTCTTCGATTGGAAGTACTGCGTGGCCTCCGGTAAGGCGTTGTAATCCAATAGATTTCCGACCTTCTTCGCCAACGTTTGGCGCACTTCATCAGGGGTGGCGAAGAAGAACTCGCGCCTGAGGTTCGCATGGTTGAGACGGCGTGCACCGAACTCCCTGTGCAACTCGTTCTCCAGGGAAACGGCATCGTCGGAGAAGTACACGGCGTGTACGTCGAAGGGGAACGGCACCGAGGCGCCGCCGAGTTCACGAACTCTGTCTAGCGGTTCGAGTCGGCGCGTCAGCCCGATCTTGACAACGTTGGGGCCGAATGCTCCGATGTTGGAAATCACGTAGACGTAGCCGGCACGTATGTTCGCGGCTCGGAAGTCGTTGTGCGCGATCGCCTCGGCGATTCGGCTCAGCTGAGCCGCGATATCCCGCGTGTCTTGCCCTGAGGCTGTGAGCCGCTCGAAGACCGCCTGATAGTGCGACTTCTCCTTGTCGAGCCGTTCCCGTTCTGCGGCGAGCTCTTGTTCGACCTTGCGCTGCTCGCGCAGGCGTTCTCGTTCCTCGCGCGCGGCCTCTCGCTCATCCTGCAGCTTCATCATGTAGTCGGCGGTGAGTTCGAGCTCTCGGATTCGAAGGGCGTGGTATTCCGGCGCCATGCGCATTTGCATTGCTGCACCGAACTTCTCGATGTCTTTGGCAGCCTTATCCAGTCGCCGCCTGGCGGTGTCGAGGTTTCCGGCCCGGATGGTCCGGACGCAGTTTTCCGCTTCGGAGTTGTACGCCCGCAACATGAGCTTGGACAGATCAGCGGTCAGGCGTCGACCTTCGGCAAGGGAGTTGTTGAAGCTGAACTTCTTCGCGATAACGATGGCCTCGCTCATCCTGACCGCATCACGCACAGCACCTCGGAGCTCAGCCAGCGCTTGCTTGTAGCGATCAGCGTTCTCCAAAGGATGGTGATACTCATAGATTCCGACCTCCTGGAGTACTAGTGCGTCATCAACGGATATGACCCGAGGATCGGTCAACGCCTGAGGCACGGCCGAAGTCTCGAATGTCCGGAGCTGCTCACTTAGCTCGCGGACCTTGTCCTGTAGATCGGCGGACTCTCGCTCTTTCACGACAAGCATCTTCCGCAACCCAACGATGACGGATTGTGGGTCGGTCATCCACGGACTCCCTGGTTCGCCAGCGGCACCAACCCGTAGGGGTTCTTCGATATGGCAGAGGCCAAGTGCGCCAGCGTTTCTGCTGGCTCGACACGGGCAAGGTGGATGGCGAGAAATTGCGCTCGGTCGGTCGCCAGGCGTATGAGGTCGATGCGGGTGTCATGTCCGGTTGCGCTGTCGACGCTGTCGACCGCAACCGTCAGCGCGACGCTATCGATGATCTCTTCTCTATCGGCCTCGAACACCTCGTGCGCCGTCCGCAGGGCTGTCTGGGCGAGAGCGGATGCGTAGCGGCGTTTCGCTTCGGCAGCCGGAAGGTTTGTCGCGGTGATCTCGTCACTGGTCTTGTTGTAGCGGAACGCTTTCGTAATGGGTACCGAGTCGGGATGAGGAGCCAGGACGGTGATGTGGAGCTCTCGATCGTCGGAGTTGAAGGTGTGCTCGTACGCCACTTGGAAGACTTCCGGGTAGATCGAGTTGGCCAACACGATGCCGACGTATTCGTCCATGGCGTCAGCATGACGTGATCGTAGACCTGCGATGAGCTTGTCCAGATTCGCGTTCGAGTCCGCAGTTCTTCGGTGCAGCTCAGAATTCGCTCGCTGGTGCCGTTCCTGAGCTTCTCTCAACGCTGCCGTGCGTTGCTGTTCACGCTGACGCCAGCCGGCGCGAAGTTCAGCATTCAGCGCCAGCACATGAAGCAGACTTTGCTCCCACGCGCTCACCGATCCGAAGTACTCCTGTCGAGCCGCCTCCACTCGAGCCGCATGCTTGCGATTCCCACCCAGGGCTCCACTGAGACCTGTCGGCGGTGTGGGCGGCACGAAGACCGGACGTAAACCAAATCCGTGGTACTGCGGCGGCAGGGAGGATGCGAGCAGATCGGGGCGATCGAAGGGAAGGTCTTCGGCGCGTTTGCGGAGCGACTCCAGATCGACCCAGTCGTCGACATCCAGCGTCGCTTCGAGGAGGCCGTCGATATCGTCATACGCCATGGCCAGCTGAGCATTCATCTCAGTGACTTCCGCTTCGCGGGCAGCAATGTGAGCGGCCTTGGCCGCCTTCTCCGCGGCGGCACGTTCCGCGGATGTTGCGCGCATTGCGGCTGCCGCAAATCTCTGCTGCTCCCTAGCGAACCGCTGGGCCTCGCGGACAGCCGTATTGTGTGCGCGCACGGCAGCGCGCTGACGCTGCTCCTCCCGTTGCTGCGCGAGTCGCTGCTGATGCTGTAGTTCGGCGAAAAATCCTCTACGCCGGGACATCTCAGTTGGATCCCTCTCGTACGACTCGGAGGTAGCCGGCGGTTCGCACATGGAATGGGCCAGCGCAATCGAGTGTCTCAACGCAGGCAGGCTCTGTCTGTCCGTCGAACAGTCGACAGGTCACGGCCGTCACCGCCAACGTGATTACGGAGACGTTCCGCCGGAGCAGATAGGCCGTGAGTGCCGCTCTGTTTCCGGAGGTCGATTTGCCCGCTCAGCGCGCCGCACCTCCGGGCCGAGGGGATCGAACATCATTGCATGGCAACAGCTTCCGCTGTTCCGCGTTGACTACCGAGACCAACCCGCTCGGGGTCCTATCGCGATTCTGTAAGCACCGAGGAGTAGCGGCGATGACTGAATGGGGACGAGCCCAGCAGCTCGCCAAACCGAACGAGTACACGACGGCGTTCGCGCAGATCTTTTCTTCGGCCGCCCAGGCAACCTGCGGACGGACACCCAGCGGAGGCACGAGCTGATCACTTGCTCCGTGACGGTTACGACAGGCCTGGATTACGAGTCCGCTCCGCCCATACCCGAGTGTGCAGTTGTGCGCGGTATCGGCGGATGCAGGATGGATACCGGGCCAGAACGGTAGGGCAGCGCGGCGACCTCCATGGCGGTTGTCTGTTTTTGGCGGTGAAAGTTCCGTTGATCAAGTGCCTGACACCAGACAATCTCAGAAGCTCAAGTATTCGGTTTGCGGTGCATAGAACTCGGCCCCCCAGGGGCCTCACAGAACGCGAGAGTCGTATTTAAGCAGGCTTCGTTCCGGGTCACACCTTCAACTGCGCTGGCTGGGCCTGACACGTTGACCGAACGGATCAAATTGCCGCATCTATCGTGATGGTCAGCATTTCCGCAGGTCAATTCGTATGTTTAGCGCGGTGTCCCCCTACGGGCACACTGTTAACCACCGGAATACGGGCACTGACCACAGCAAGCTGTTGGCGGTGCTGGTACCAGATCTGGATCTTCAAGAGCTCTCGTCAGTTGGGACACAGATTGGCCGCAAGCTCGACGTGGCCTCGAATTTCGCCGCAGACCACTAGTCGATACCGGGATACGAACTTTTCGGCTGTGGCGCGAACGCCGAAGATCAGGTTTCATGGTGGAGGGAGAAGCGGGCGACGGTGAGAAGTAGTCCGCCATGCCTCTGCACGAAAACCCTCTCCTACACGCCACGAACGCGCGAGCGAACCAACGCCAGTCCGGTCGGCACTCGGCATGACGCGTCGCGAACGCTCCGACCGGCACGGTTCCGATGGCAGCAACCACCGTAAGGTCGACGTCGTCTGTCCGGCGGATCCGCCTGAACTGAATCCGACCGCGGCGAAGGCACTTCTACGACTCATTCTGCGTTGCGCGGAAAAGCGTCCCGAAGTCGCGAGCGATGCCAAACCTGTTGTGCACCAGCGGTCGACGGATCCTCGACGGCTGTCCCGTCCACCGAACCGGTCAACCGAGAACATCGACCACCACCGAGGTCAGTCCTCGATAACCACACGACGTCCGATATCCTCGAACGAGCGTGCGGACGCGCCTGGGAGCTCGCTCCGACATCCTGGCGTAACGCCGCACCATCGCGTCGCCGCCTTCGGCCGTGATCGCCAGTGGCCTGGGCACAATCACGACCTCCACGCTCCATTCCCAGCACTCTCGCTCAAACCAGCAGCTTGCCAAGGGAGGAATCGATGCTGAGCGACACCGACGAATGGGCAGTACTCGATGAACTGCTCGGCATCGAGGTCGCCACCCCGGAGTCCGATGTGGGCCAACAGCTCGCCTTCTACGGGCGCTGCTCCACCGAGGACAATCAGGACCCGGAGTCCAGCTACGCCTGGCAGTACAACAACGCCGACCGGTTCACCGTCGGCACGATCGTCGAGTCCTACTTCGACATCGGCCAATCCCGGTCTGTCCCATGGGATCGCCGCACCGAGGCTGCGCGACTCCTCGCCGCGCTGCGCAATCCGAACCGCGGCTGGTCGGGCATCGTCGTCGGCGAAGGCACCCGATGCTGGTTCGGTGCGCAGTTCAGCATGATCGCGCCGCGGCTCGACTCCTACGGTGTCGATCTCTGGATCCCGGAACTCGGCGGCCGCTACGACTCTCAGAACCCCTCACACAACATGCTGATGAGCATGCTCGGCGGGATGAGTGAGTCCGAGCGCCAGCATGTTCAGAAGCGCACGCGGGCCGCGATGGATGCTCAAGTAGCGAACGAAGGACGCCACCAGGGCGGTCGGGCACCATATGGGTATGTCGTGATCGATGGTCCGCCACACCCGAATCCGGGCCGGGCGGCTCAAGGACTGAAGCTTCGTATCCTCGCTATCGATGAGTTCGCTGCCCGGATCGTGCGACGGATCTTCGCTGAGTACCTGGCCGGGCGCGGTGACCGAGCGATCGCGGTCGGGTTGAACCACGACGGCGTTCTGTGCCCGTCGGCGCACACTCCTCATCAGAACAGCCACCGCTCGGGCGATGGCTGGCAGGCCAGTACCGTGCGCGCGATTCTGGAGAACCCGCGCTACACGGGATACGCATTCTTCGGTCGATGGACCAAGCACGAGGAACTGCTCGACCGCGATGACGTGGCGGCCGGGAAGGTCGTCCGGTTCCGCAAGTCGAGCAAGGATCGTGTGGTTCGGTCTCGCCGACCGGCTCACCCTGCGATCGTCAGCGTCGAGACCTACACACAGGTACAACTCGCGCGCCGAGCGCGCGGAGGCGGGAGCATGCAGCAGCGGGCCAAGCTCGATCGAACCAGGACGTCCGGTCGTCACCTGTATCGCTTCCGCAGTCGAATCCGCTGCGATGACTGCGATCGCAAGATGGAGGGCGGGACGAAGGACAACATGGTCTGGTACCGGTGCAGGGCAAGCACTCTCGCACCCAGCAGCCCCGCGTTGGCGGACCACCCCAAGACGGTGAATCTCGCCGAGTCACGGCTCATCGTTCCGGTCAACAACTGGATCGCAACCGTTTTCGATCAACACCACCGCGCGCAGACAATCGAAACACTCCTCGCCGCCCAGAAAGATGCAGACGGCGACCTTCGGCGACAACTGCTCCGGCAGCGCCTCGCTGCCGCGGAGACGAAGCTGCATCGTTATCAGAACGCGATCGAAGCCGGTGTCGATGTGCAGGCGCTGATCGAACCGATGAACCAGGCGCAAGCCGAACGGGCGATAGCCCAGGCCGAGATGGACGCGATCCCGGCCATCCGGCAGATGACTGCCAAGGAGTTGGAGAAGCTCATCGACTCGCTGGGCGATATCAGAGCGGTGCTGTCAGCTGGTGCACCTGAAGACCAAGCAGCCCTCTACGAAGCCCTGCAGCTGGAAATAAGATACCGGCACCGCCAACAGCTTGCTGTCGTCAGTGCCGGCATCCCGGTGGTTAACACGTGTGTCCGGAGGGGGACTTGAACCCCCACGCCCGATAAAGGGCACTAGCACCTCAAGCTAGCGCGTCTGCCATTCCGCCACCCGGACCGGTGGTGCTCAAGAAGATTATCGGATGTGGGCGCGTGGACCAAATCGCGGTTCTACCTCGCGTTTTAGGCGGGATTTGGGGGCCGGCGGGGTGGCGGCCCCTGGGCGGGTGGGTCAGTGGAGTTCTTCGACGGTGCGGGCTAGGTCGGCGTCGCCGTTGCCGTCGGCTACTTGGCGGTCGATGAGGGTTTTGAGGGGGGCGATGAAGTCGGTGGTGACGCCGGCGTCGCGGGTTGCGCGGGTGATGGCGTCGATGGCGGCTTTGTGGAAGGAGATGGTTTGGGTGGGGTCGGCGTAGTTGCCGGCGTCGATGAGGGCGCCGAATGCGGGCAGGGATTGGGTCATGGCGCTCACCCAGCGCATGGCGCGTTCGGCGAAGTCGGTGGCGGGGACGCCGACGGAACGCATCATGGCGGCGCCGTGCAGGAAGCCGCCGAACATGGTGTACATGCCGGAGAGCAGGGCGAAGTCGTAGGTGGAGGCGAGGCCGGCGTCGTCGCCGAAATATTCTGCGGTGGCGAACAATTGGAGGGTTGGGAGGTTCTCGTCGTAGACGGTGCGGGAGCCGCTGTAGAGGATGGACGCGCCGGGGTGGCCGATCATCGGGGGCACGGCCATGATGCCGCCGTCGAGGTAGTCGATGCCGTGTTCGGCGGACCAGGCGGCGAGTTCGCGGGCCTCGTTGGGGGCGGTGCTGGTCAGGTTGACGAGTTGTCTGCCGCGTAGCTTTTCGGCGACGGGGTCGAGGGTTTCGTGTACGGAGGCGTGGTCGAACAGGACGGCGATGATCGGGCCGCCCCCATCGAGTGCTTCGGCGACCGTGGCGGCGCTGATGGCGCCTGCGGCGGTGAGGTCGGCGTCCTTGCCGGGGGTGCGATTCCACACCACGGCCTGCTTGCCGCCCTTTAGCACGGTCGCGGCAAGGGCTTGGCCCATCGCGCCGAGACCGAGGACCGTCACTGTGGTGTTCGTGGATTCCGCCATTGCGGGGTCAACTCCTTGGAAATTCGTGATCTGAGTGGTCAGCGCGCTGAATCCAAGGCTGCTCGTTGCCTGCGATAGCGACAAGTACCTACTATTTTGTCGGGTACTTACCACTGGGTATGTGAACAGGTAGCGAGGTCGGGCGATGGGCGAGAAGAGATCGGGGCCATACTTCTGTGGCATCGACGCCGCGATGGACGTGATCGGCGGCAAATGGAAATCGCTGATTCTCTGGGAGCTGGAGAACCACGGCGTCCGGCGCTTCGGGGAGCTGCGCCGCGGACTGCCCGGCGTCTCGGAGAAGATGCTGATCCAACAGTTGCGCGAGTTGGAGCAGGACGGGATCGTGCACCGCGAGGTCTATCGCGAAGTGCCGCCGCGCGTCGAATATCAGCTCACGGAACTCGGTGTCGCGCTCAACCGCGCACTCGAGCCGCTCGGCGAATGGGGCAAGCGGCGGATCGATCGGATCGGTGCGGAGCGTGTGCACCCGGTGGGTGCTTGAACGGCAGCGGGGCCCGCGTGCGAAACCAAGCCTGGAACCGACTGCGCCGCAGGCGAACCCGCAGTGCGCGCTCGACCTGACTGAGTGAAGCGTTGAAGGTGATCGAGCGCCGCGGGGTGGAAGTTTCCGACGTCGACGGCACTGCGGGCGGTCGATCGGAATCTTGTTGCGGCTCAGGTCAACCGTTTTCGACCGCCTCGCGCAACGTACGGAATTCCGCGGCGAGGGCATCGAGGGTGTAGTGGGCGTTGAGCCCACTGGGGTTGGGCAGCACCCACAATTCGGTTTCCCCGATCCGTTCCGGTTGGGGCCCGACGGTGGTGCGCGGACGGCCGAAGGCCGTGCGGTAGGCGCCGATACCGAGTACGGCCAGTACTCGGGGTTGATACTGCTCGACCCTTTCGACCAGGGCGCGTCCGCCGGCGCGCAGTTCGTCGGCGGTCAGCTGCTCGGCCTTGGCGGTCGTGCGTGCGGCCACGTTCGTGATGCCCAGGCCCAGGTCGAGTAGTTCTCGCTGTTCGCCCGGTTGCATCAGGCGCGGGGTAAAGCCGGACCGGTGCAGGGCGGGCCAGAACCGATTTCCTGGACGAGCGAAGTGGTGTCCGGTGGCCCCGGACCACAGGCCGGGATTGATTCCGCAGAACAGCACGCGCAGGCCGGGCCCGATCAGATCAGGAATAGTCCGGTCCTGCGCCGCGGCCAGATCCGCGGGCGACGGCCGTGCTGAGGAACCCATTCGGTCAGTCTGCCGGGTGCCGGCCGACCGCTTACCGCGGGGCTCGCCGAGATACCGAACGCGGTCGCGCGTCGTCCGGTCGAACCGGCGCGGATGGTGCCGACCAGCGGGTGTGTCAGCGCCGGAACGGCCCGGTCACCTCGTAGGTGATGCCGTCGCTGTTCGAGCCGCGGGTGCCGCGTTGGGAGGAGAAATAGAGGCGGTTGCCCGGCGGGTTGAAGGCCGGACCGGTGATCTCGGACCGGCTGGATCGATCCACCTGCAGGAACGGGGCGACCACGCCGTCGGAAATGATGCAGATCTGCATATCGCCACCGTCTTCGGCGACGAACAGGTCGCCGTTGGCCGCGCCGGTCACGTTGTCCACCCCCGACAGCGGCGCGCCGCCGCCGGGTTCGTAGATGATCGAAAGCTGGTTGCGCGCAGCGTCATACGCCCAGACTCTGTTGTCGCCCTTGGTGGTGAACCAGCATGTGCCGTCTGCGTAGTGGCAACCCTCGCCGCCGTTGAACGGCTTCGACTCGGGTACCTGTCGTCGAGTCGGCGTGGACGCTCCCGATCGATCCGGTATTTCCCGCCAGCTCACGGTTCCGTCGTTGTCGACGAGCACCTCGAGTCTGCCCGCGGCGAGGTCGGGCCAGGCGGTGGGAACGAAACGATAGAACCGGCCGTCGGAGCGATCCTCGGTCATGTACACGACTCGGCGTTCCGGGTCGACGGCGCACGCCTCGTGGGTGAACAATCCCATCTCTGGCCTGCGCACCGCGGGCTTGACACCCCAGGGGTCGGTTTCGAACACCGCGCCGCGTTCGACCTCTTCGCAGGACAACCAGGTGTGCCACGGCGTCGCACCGCCTGCGCAGTTGCGGTCGGTCCCGGACAGCGTGCGGTGCGCGCCGGCGATCGAGCCGTCCGCCGCGAACTTGATCGCACCGGCGCCTCCGGTGGTGTCGATCTCGCTGTTGGACACGTAGATCCAGCCTGTGCCGTCGGCGAAACAGGCGCCGCCGTCCGGCGCGGCATGCCAGGTGTAGTTCGACGACGCCACCTGCCTGCCCGACCGGGCGACGATCCGGCTCGTGAAACCCTTCGGCAGGAACACGCCGTTGACGTCCGGCCGCTTCGCCAACGGCCCGTACGGGGACTGCCCGGCCTCGGCGCCGGCGCTGAACGCCGCGAGCCATGACGCCCCACCGAACGCGGCGGCGGATCCACCGACCACACCCACCCGCAGAAAATTACGACGACGCACGACCGTCCTCCAACGCGAACGCGGCCCGGCAGGGGCCGGCAAGTGCGGTCACCCACGAATCCACGGCGCCGTGACGATCCATGCACGGTTGACCAGGTCGTCCACGATTATGCTGGCCCGCAACCTTTTTCGCATCCCCAGTTGCCGTTCGAACACCCGACGGCTCTACCCCCGGCACTGCTTCTGAGCACGCACCCCACACCGGAACCTGCCCAGCGGAGGTCGTAGCTGCCTATGAGAGACAGTTGCCTAGGCGGTGTAGTTCTTCCATAGTTCGGCGTAATGGCCGTTGCGTGCGAGTAACTCGACGTGCCTGCCGAATTCCGCCAAACGGCCCTGATGGAGGACGACGATCTGATCGGCCCGTGCAGCCGCGGCCAGTTCGTGAACGATGAGCACGGTGGTTCGCCTGCGCCGGGTCGCTCTGCTCTTGTTCGGAACAGCGTCGGCGGGCTCGTCGAGAAGGAGGATGTCCGGGTCGGCCAATTCCGCGCGAGCAAGTGCGATGAGGCGTCGATCGGCGGCGGTCAGCGCACTCTCGGCGCCGTCCACCGGATGGTCGTACCCCTCGGATAGCCGATTGATCGAAGTGTCGGCGCCGACCGTCCGCGCGGCGAACTCCACCTGACTGTCCTGCGCGAGCGGGGCTCCGTAACGGATAGCGTCCTTGACCGTGCCGGAGGTCAGCCGGGGTTCTTGCGGGACCAAGCCGACACGTTGCCGGTAAGTGGAGACGGTGAACCGCTTGATGTCCTGACCATCTATTTCTATGACGCCGGAGGTCGGATCGTGCAGCCGGGCGATCAGCTTGGCGAGCGTCGACTTCCCGGCACCGCTCATACCGACGAGCGCAAGCGATCGGCCTGCGGGAACTCGTAGCGAGATCTCGGTCAATGCATCACGGTCCGTGCCGGGATATCGGAAACTCACCTTGTCCAGAATTATCTCCCCGCGGAGCGGTGGCGTAGGAATCGAGTCGGGTGTGTCCGCGGGCAAGACGGGTATTTTATCCAGCTGCCGTAGCCTGCGTACGCCGATAGCTGCCTGTCGATAACTGTCGTACGTCTGCGATAGTTGCTGTAAGGGGGAGAAGAGCAGATAAATATACAAGAGAAACGCCGCCAGATCACCGACTGAAATCCGGCCGGAGTGCACCGCCGCCGCGCCGGCTATCATTATCGCGGTTGCGGTGCCGTTTTTGCACAGTACTACCATCGGAAAATAGGCCGCAGCGCAGTTCTGGGCATGCTGCTGTGCCGTTCTGTAGTCGATGCAGAGTTCGCGGTAGCGGGCCTGTGCGGCGGACCATCCGCCACACGACTGCAAGACGCGCACCCCCGCCAGGGATTCTCGAAGTTGGGCGTTGATGATGCCGAGACGAGCACGGGTAGTTTCGTAGGCGACATCGGAAACCCGGCGAAAGACCAAGGTCGCCGCGGCGAAGACCGGAACAAAGACCAGTGTCATAGCGAACAACTCGCTATCCAACACGAGAAGTACGACGGCCACACTGACGAGGGACACCACCTGCACGACGGCGATGGCCAGACCGTTTTGCAGGAAGCCGACCACCGCGTCCACGTCCGCCGTGAGCAAAGTCAAGATGCTGCCGTTCGATTGGCGATCGAAATAGTCGAGACCCAGGCGTTGCAGCCGGGTGAAGGTCCGGATTCGCAGATCCTTCGCGGCACGCGCGCCAGTACTCCGAGTGCTGCGTATCTGCTGTACAGAGGCGGCCCAGCGGGCCAGCACAATGGCAAGTCCGGCGAGCGCGGCGAAAAGTATCGCCGTCAGCGAATCTGCGCGGATACCCGCGTCTATGCTGCGGCCGACCACCAAGGGCAGCAACAAATCGAGACCTGTGCAGAGTGCGATCAACAGGAGCCCGATCAGCAGCGGACCTCGTAATCGCCTGATCAGGCCTTCGCTCGGCCCCGGCCCGCTCTCCGCCCGATCCGCGCGCTCGCCCGACGCAGGCGGTCCAGATGCCCGGATCGGATACAGGGTTCCGTCGTCATCCGATTCCGCCGCTGCGGAGTCCTGCACAAGGTGGCGATATACCGCGCATCTGGCGGTCAGTTCGTCGTGGGTGCCGGTATCCACCACCCGGCCCGCCGCGACGACCGCAATACGGTCGGCAGCCAGTACGGCCGTCCGCCGGTTGGTGACCAATATCGTTGTGCTGCCACGTACTTCCTCGCGCAGTCGGGAAAGTATCCACTTCTCGTGAATGGGATCCACGGCCGAGACCGGATCGTCCAGGACCAGGACGGGCGGTGGGGCGACCAGCGCACGGGCGAGCGCGACACGTTGCCGTTGACCACCGGAAAGCAGCCGGCCATGTTCGCCTACCTCGCTGTCGAGGCCGGCGGGTAGATCCTGGACCATGCTCAGGACACCGGCCGCGGACACAGCCCGGTGCAACTTGTCCTCGGTTACCGACTCCCGGCCCAGCCGGATGTTTTCTCGCACGCTGCCGCTGAAGAGCACCGGGTCCGTGTCGACGAGCCCGATCGCGCCGCGCAGCGGGTCGAGGGCCAGGTCACGGACATCGCAGTCGCCGATCCGGAGCGCACCGCTGTCGCACTCGCGGTAGCGGGAAAGAAGGCCGTGCAATTGCGCCGCGAGTTCGGGGCGGGCACCCACCACGGCCACCATCTCCCCGGCGTGCAGTCCGAGCGTGAAATCACGCAGCGTCGCACCGCTGCAGACAGATCGGAATTCCACTGCGGCGGCGCCTTCGGGCGGCAGCGGGGCGTCTGATTTTTCGGCCACTTCAGCGGGAGTATCCAGCAATTCGAACACCCGAACAGTGCTGGTCCGCGTCCGACGCCCGGTACTGAGCAGGGTGGTGAAGACGCGCACAGGTGCGGAGGTTTGTTCGAGGTAGGTGCAGAAAGCCAAATAGGTACCGATCGTCAGATGGCCGCGAAGGGCGAACAGGCCGCCCACGGCGATGACACCGACTCGCGCTACACCGGTCAGCACGTCCAGGGCCGGTGTCAGCCGGGCTTGCAGGCGAATGAGATCCGATTGAGCGCGCAATGCGTCCTCGGCCGCCGTCGAAAAACCGGCGATCTCACGGCGCTCTCGGCCGAATACCTTGACCAGCAGAATGCGGTCGATGGTTTGATCGGCGATGTGCACAAGGCCGGACGTGGTCTGCTGGACGTTTGTGGTGGCAGCATCCAGTTGCCGACGACTGCGGTGCACGCGCAATGTCCACAGCGGAACGACGACGGCCATGAGCAGACTCAGCTGCCAGGACATCATTATCATGAAAACGCTGGCGACCAGTAGGTAGAACGCATTACCCACCACAAGTGGGATCAGCATGATCATGCTGTTGATCGCGGTGAAATCCGAGCTGGCTCGGGTGAGTACATCGCCGGATTTCCACCGCCCGCCGATCCGCGGAAGTGCGGCGAACAGCTCCATCCGCAGGTGGAACTGGATTGCCAGCGCCGCCTTGGCGGTAGCCCACTGACGCAGCGCCGTGCAGCCGAATGCGACGACTGTTCCGCCGATCAGCGCCGAGGTCAACAGCACGGAAGAGTGTCCGCCGATCACGACTTCATCCATGAAAGACCGCTCAACCATAGGAATTGCGGCGGATACGATCAGCCCCCCGATGGCGGCGCCGATGGCCAGCGCCGCATGGCCTGGGCAGTAGCGGCCATACCGGGCCAGTCGCCGCATCCAGTGCGCAGACGACCGCCTGTCAGGAGACGGCGACACGGTCGACAGCAGTGAACCGGGGGAGAATCGTCCGGAACGGTAGTGAGTAGCGGGTATGGCCCACCGGTTTCACCTCCAGAGCAAATGAACGATGAATTGGTATCAGTGCGGTTCAGTGGCCCCGGTAGACACAGCCTGAGGTGCAGGTCTCGCGAACGGTTACCGCCGACAGGGGGATTTTGTCATAGAGACGAGCCCAGATCCATTGTGCGAGAACCTCACTCGTCGGGTTCTCCAGTCCGGGCACCTCGTTCAGGTAGTGATGATCGAGTTGGTCGTGCACTCCGGCAAACGCGTCCTTGATCCTTGCGAAATCGATGACCCATCCGGTTTCTGCCCCGACCTCGCCGGTGACCTGAACCTCTACACGATAGGAGTGACCGTGGAGCCGGCCGCATTTGTGACCGTCGGGAACGGCGGGCAGTCGATGTGCCGCCTCGAAGGAGAATTCGCGGAATATATCCATTTATCTGATTCCCAGGTATTTGTGGCTCTGCACGCTGAGCTGCCATTGCGGATAGTTCAGGCAGTATTCGATGGCCGAACGTGTGTTCGCCACCAGGTCCGGCCCGTCCATGGGTTGGAGACGTAGCTTCCGGAAGCCGAGATTCTCGAACCGAGCCGGGGGCGCCTCCGGCTGCGGGTACACCAGCTTGAGTTCGTCACCTTCGGTGATCGTGAGTGTCGTTCCCGCCTTGGGGCTGACGCATATCCAGTCCAATCCAGCCGGGGCAGGCCGTGTTCCATTGGTCTCCACCGCGACATAGAAACCGGCGGCGTGGAAGGAATCCACCAGTTGCTGATCGAGTTGAAGCAGCGGTTCGCCGCCGGTGCACACCACCATCGGCACCGCCCGGGCATGGACTTCGCCCTTCCATGCCGCGCGGACCGCTTCGGTCAGGGAAGCGGTGTCGCGGAAGGTTCCGCCACCTGTGCCATCGGTTCCGACGAAATCGGTGTCGCAGAAGCTGCACACCGCCCGGGCCCGTCCCGATTCGCGCCCGCTCCACAGATTGCAGCCGGAGAAGCGGCAGAAGACCGCGGGCCGACCGGCCTGCCCGCCTTCGCCCTGGAGGGTGTAGAAGATCTCTTTTATTTGATAGGACATGAGATCAGGCCACGGGTTCGGCTTGAAATGCCCAGAGGGTCACGGTCACGTTGTCGCGAGAGATGGAGTCCCTGCCGATCTGACTTCGGGTCGAGACCAGTCCACGTTGGCTGCTCGTCTCGTACACGATCTCGTCCGATCGCAGGTCGCCGGGCAGGCGGTCCAGGATGGCAACGCCGACAATGCCGTTCAGTTCGAGGGAGCACAGCTTCTGCGCCATCTCTCGAAGGAATTCAGGGTTCGCCATGGTTCGCGCTGCCCGCCATCCGAGCTTGGCGCCCGCCCCTGAGGTGTCGGCGAATTCCAGGGGGCGATAGCCCCAACCGGATTCACTGCCGAGGGACTCCACTCGCCACACCGACGGTACGACGCCCGACCAGGCCGGACGGCGACTCACCCGGACGACGTAATCGTCCTGTTCATACGTGCCGACCAGGCGCTCGTCATCGGCGAGATCGAAATGACGATGCAGCAGACACAGACCTGCATCCTCGTGCAGCCGATGGCGGCATATGACGTCCCCCAGCTCCAATAAACGATCCTCCCCCTTGGCGATCAGTTCTTTGGCTTCATCGAATTCGGGCAGCATGTTGATGATGCCCGAGTCGTAGGCGAGTTGCATTGCCTTGTGACCCTTTCTCTGCCTATTCGTGTACAGGTGCGAGTGACCATGACTCAGTCACGCAAAAGAAATCGCCAGAGATTCTCGGTGGCGCGCTCGGCCCCGTCGTCGTACGCCGCACGTCCCGGCCCGGTCGCCAGTTCGGGGACTCCTGCGCGGATAAGAGATAGATCTCGGATTCGGCATGCGTCGCAACAACCACACGGATCGACTCCGCCGGCGTAACAGGACCAGGTCTCAGCTACGGGAACCTGGAGTTCGATTGCCTTTCGCACGATGGTGAGCTTGTCCATCGCGATGAGCGGAGCGTCGATCGCGATGCCGCCGGGACGGCCCGCATTCGCGGTGGTGAGGGCGGCCAGCGACCGAAGGACGGTGAGATATTCCGCGGTGGCATCCGGGTATCGGCGATCCGCGGCCGTGAATCCCAGGTGGATCGCGTCGGCCCCACGTGATTCGGCCAGCGAGAGCGCAATCGCAGCGAAAACGCTGTTACGCCCCGGAACGTAGTAGCTCGACGCCGAATCTTCGGTGCCGGCGAAGAGCCGTGAGCCGCCCCAGGAAGACAGCGCTACGTCGATCACATAATGCTGGCCGACGCCGAGCTTGCGTGCGACGACGTCCGCTGCCTCCAGTTCCCGTTGGTTACGCTGGCCATAACGATAGGAAATCGCAATAACTTCTGCTCCCGCCGCCACGGCGAGGGCAGCTGCTACGGCAGAATCCAGCCCACCGGAAAGGGGAACGACCACACGGGTGTCGGTCATGGCCATAGTTGCCCGGACCTTTCCATTCTGGTGAAAATCAACGGGTTGGCCGGGCGACGCCCGGCCAACCCGGCCGGATCAGTCTGCGTCGGAATGGCCACCCGGATCGCACTTCAGCATCGCGTTCATCCCTGCGACACGAAGATCCGTCAGCTCCCCGTCGGTCAGCGGCTCGGCATTGTTGACGATCACTTGAATACGCTCGCGCCGTAATGGCAGAACCAGGTACAGCACCTCTTCGCTTTCCTCCACCACACGCCATCGCGGGCTGTCGGGGAGCTGGGCGATTCCGAGCTCGTTCAGGACAGTGCCCTGCGGATCGGCGATCAACCGTTGTTTGAATTCCGTATCCCGCTGAGCTCGCGCGATGATTGTCTGTTCCAGCTCGGTGCGGTTGAATACCGTCGAATGTGTCATTGCGGTTCGTCCTCACTTCTCTATATGGATTTCATACGCAGCGTTGTGAATATCTGTCGTCGCCACTGCCTGCGTCCTCGGGCCGGCACCACCACCCTTCGTTCTCGTCAGTGCGCGATTGCCGAGCGTTGTCAGCGACCGGGGAGGGAATGCGCGCGGCGCTCGGTTCGAGTGATATCCCGTTGCGGCTCTGGCGCATTCGTGCGCAGACCGATCATGTCCTCGGTGACCGGCGATCGGGCGGGGCGGCCGAGATTGGTGTGCACCACGGCGAAACCTCCTGTCGGTCAACGCTGAACGCCGAATCGGGGCGCGAGCGGATGACACCAACGGTAGCCGCTTGGTTGACTGGTGGTCAAATGAAATTTCTGGCGGTAAAGAGTGTGTTTCCTGCGGTGGTCGGGGCGCGGGCAACGGCTGACCCTGTCGCAGCGCGTGGCCCTCGCAGCGTCATTGCCCGACCGATCCGCTGGAGAACGTCAGCAACGATGCCTGCGGCGAGTCCCGCACGGGGTCGGGAGCTATCTGAAGCCGGGCGAATGCAAGTGCCGCTGCGGGCGGCGGGACCATGGCGCTCCCGCCGCCTCATCCGCCATTGACGTGACAATCTGAGCTGTTCGTGACGGGGTGCAGGACAACCGAATTCAATCGGCCGGCGTGGATGTGTGCGGTCAGGTAGGTGTGCTGCGGTTGTCTGCGGCGGTCCGTTGGTGAACCAGGGTTGAGCAGTCGGCATCCGGTCGGGGTGACGCTGTCCCACGGAATGTGGCTGTGCCCGAATACCAGCAGATCGGTGTCCGGGAAGTCCCGCGCGCAGCGCTGCTCGCGCCCCTTCGCGGGCCCGGTCTCGTGCACGACCGCCAGTCGCAGCCCGGCCAACTCGGCACGGGCGACCAAGGGCAGCCTGGCTTGCAGCTGTGCGCCGTCGTTGTTGCCGTATACGCCGATCAGGCGCCGGCAGCGCGCCTCGAGTCGATCCAGCAACGCGACCTCGGTCCAGTCGCCGGCATGCACGACCACATCGGCTGCGGCCACCTCGCGCCAGATGAGGTCCGGCAGATCACGGGCGCGCTTGGGGACGTGCGTGTCGGAGATGATGAGCAACCGCATGGCGTCCGGTGTATCACTCGGAGACGTGCCGGACCGAGGAACCGTCGATCACGGCGTGGTGCCATCGAGCGGACGACGTCCCTCGTTGCGTGTCCCGTCGGTCATGGTCAGGTGCGTAGCGCGGCCGCCGCGACGTTCTCCTCGAGGTGCGCGATCGAGGAGGTACCGGGGATAGGGGAGAGCATGTCCGAACGGGCGAGCAGCCAGGCGAGTGCGACCTGTGTGGGCGACGATCCGGTGTGCTCGGCGATTTCGGCGACGACACCGCCGGGCTGTGCGAGCGCACCGTTCATCACCGGCCACCAGGGCATGAACGGGATGCGTTCGCGGGTGCAGTAGTAGCACCGCGCCGCGGCTGCGCTGCCCGGCAATCGGCCACAGATGTGCCGCCTCAGGACAGGCTGGCTGCGGGGGCGAACGCGGGCAGTCGCTCGAGACTGGTGCGCACCGCTTCGGTGCCGTACTCGAACATCTGCCGCTCGTAGTCGCCGACAGCGCCGAGCAGATCCCGGCGACCTTCCTCGGCCTCGATCAGGCAGCGGCGCAGGAGGTCGGCATCGCGCAGCGCGGTGTTCGCGCCGTTGCCGCCGGTCGGCGAGGTGGCGTGGATCGCGTCGCCGAGCAGCGTGACCGGTCCGGACGCCCAGCGCGCACCGGGCTCGACCACCCGGATGGACAGCAGGGTGGTGTTGTCGGGGTCGGCCTGCTCGATCAGCGCGCGCAGCTCTGGGTGCCAACCCGGCATCCTGGACAGCACCGCGTCCTGCGCGGTGGCATCCGCCGGCGAGCTGTTCGGCGGCAGGATCATGGCCCAGCGCACGTAGTCGCCGATGTCGGGCAGCGTGACTTCGGGGGCCAGTCGCTCGGCCGCCTGCTTCGGCGGGGTGCGCCAGCGCATCGCGCCGAGCAGCAGGCTGACGCCGTCGCCACTGATCTTCGAGCCGTAAGCCTTGGACAGAACGGCGAATTCGTCGGTCAGCGGGGTGCGGCCGATGACGAATCGGACGCCGGTGTCGATCGGGGTGGTCTGCGGCGACAACACCCGGCGGACCGCGGAGGTGACGCCGTCCGCGCCGACGAGCAGGTCGGCGGTGGCCGGGGCGCGGTGCGCGAACTCGGCTCGGACACTGCCGTCGGCGAGTTCGGCATAGCCGGTCAGCGCGGCATCGGTGTGCACGGTGAGGCCGGTCAGCAATAGGTGTCGCAGCACCTGCCGGTCGACCACGATGCCGGTCCGGCCCGCACCGAGTCTGCCGATCTCGTTGAGCTGCGGGTCCAGGATCAGCTGCGCGGCGGAGGCGGGCATGACGATCTCGTCGAGCAGCGGATGCCAGCGGGCCGGCAGGCAGTCGCGCACGGACTGGAAACCGATCTCGTTCAGCACGAGCCGGTAGCCCTGGAAGCGTGCGACGATGCCCGGATCGCGCTCGAACACCTCGGCCGGGATCCCGGCGCCGCGCAGGCCCTGCGCGAGAGCCAGACCTCCCAGACCCGCTCCGGCGATGGAAACTCGCATCACTCACCTCCACGAAAAAACTACCCTGGACGAACTTAGTTCGTTATGACGATCTAAGTTCTATTTGACGAACTAAGTTCGTGTCAAGCTACAGTGGGCGCCATGCCCGCCGATCCCCGCCAACGCCGTGTCGTCCGCCACGCCCAACCCGCAACGAGGGTGGCCGCGTCGGCACGCCGCAAGACGCCGATCACTGCCGAACGGATCACCGAGGCCGCCTTGGAGGTCGTCGCCACCGAGGGCTACGACGCCCTGACCATCCGCCGGGTCGCCGCGGTGCTGGGTACCGGTCCGTCGTCGCTGTACGCCCACATCGTCAACAAGGACGACATCGACGATCTGCTGATCGGCCGGCTCTACGCCGAAGTCGTGCTGCCCGAACCGGATCCGGTCGAATGGCGCGCGCAGCTGCGCGCGGTCTACACCCAGATCCGCGACCTGTACCTGAAATACCCCGGCATCTCCCGTGCCGCGCTGGCCACGGTCCCGACCCATCTGGAAACGCTGCGGGTCGGCGAAGGGATCCTGGCGATCCTGCTCACCGGTGGCGTCGAGCCGAGGACGGCCGCATGGGCCCGCGACGCGCTGTCCCTCTACGTCAGCGCCTATGCCCTCGGGCAGTCGCTGGTCCAGCAACGGCGCCGGCACCAGGATCAGGAATGGGTGCTCAGCCACGAGGAACTGCTGGACCGTTTCACCGCACTGCCCGCCGACGAGTTCCCGCTGACCCGCCGCCATGCCGCCGACCTGATCTCCGGCACCGGACACGAACGCTTCGAGTTCGCTGTCGGCCGACTCGTGAACGGTCTGGAGTCCGCAGCCGGTTGACCGGCTAGTCCGATCGGGGCTGACGCGAAAGGTGCAACGTCGCAACGGATTACGCGTATCAGCTGTTTGCTTTCGGCAGGGTCGCCGTCGTGTCCGATGCCGCGGCGTCCTGCGCCGCGAGCGTGGATTCCGGCGTCCAGGAGTAGATTTCGCTCATCGAGCGTAGATACACCGAGCGCGGTGTCGACCACACGAGACCGTTGCGGAGTGCAGCCTGCACCGGATTGCGCCACTGCGCCATCCGCCCCCAGGCGGCTGAGGCTCGCGCCAGTCGCTGCGTCCGTCCGCGCCGTGCCAGGTCATAGCCGACCACCAGGGATTGCGCTGTGGGCAGCTGGGCAGCGAGCCTACCGAGCGTCGCGGCATCCTCCAAGGCCTGCGCCACGCCCTGTCCGAAATCGGGTGTGATCGCGTGCGCCGCGTCGCCGAGCAGGACGACTCGTTTCCGCGCGTAAGTGGGCAGCGGAGCCTCCAGCGAATAGATGTCTTGTCGTAGCAGCGATTCCGGTGGCGTGGCCGCGAGCAACCGGGGGATGGGATCGTGCCAGCCCCGGAAGAGTCGCGCGACCGTGTCGATACCCGTCTCGGTGTAGGCGTTCGGTGGGGCCGACAGCGTGGCGTACCAGGACACCTGCCCGCCGGTGAGTGCCATGATGCCGAATCGCTGTCCGCGGCCCCAACTCTCGATCAACGCACGGCTCGTGTCGATACCGGCCGCGGCGTCGGCGGGTATGACGCCCTGCCAGGTGAGGTACCCCGCGTAGGCCATTCCCGCATGATGGGGGAACAGGCGCGCCCGGGTCGGACTGTAGCGGCCGTCCGCAGCGACAACGAGTTCCGCGCTACGCGAACCGGTTTCGCCGTTCGGGCGCAGAAACGTCACGGTACCGGTACTGGGATCTACTGCCGTGACCTGATGTCCGGTGCACAGCTCGGTCTGCCGCAGTGCGTCGACGAGCCAGGCGTGCACGTCGGTTTGGTGCAGCGCATATTCCGAGACGCCGAATCGGCGGCGCACCTCGCGCACGTCCCCCTGCATCAGCCACCGCCCGGATGCGGTTCGGATACCGGTGGCTCCCTGTGCTGCGTCCAGCGTCTGGAGCCGGTCGGACAGTCCTAGCCAGTTCAGTGCTCGAACCGCGTTGGGTGCCAGCATCAGTCCCGCACCGACCGTTCGGAAGTCGTCGGCTTGTTCCAACACGGTCACCTGCCGGCCGGCGCGTGCCAAGCCGAGCGCCGCGCCCAATCCGCCGATGCCGCCGCCGATTACGATTGCCGTGTTCATGCTGCCCTTTCCCGTTGCTCTCGCGATGCGTTGATACTGGGCAAATTCGGTGCTGCGTCGGGCTCGGCGAAACAAGGTCAGAGGTGGTCGTGGAGCACGGTCACGACGTCGGCGGGCCGGCTGAGGAACGGACAGTGACCGCCCGTCGAGGTCACTCTGGTTTCGCAACGCCGTCTGAAATGGGCGACCAGTTCAGGCGGGATCGCCCGGTCCTCGGTGGCTGCGAGGTAGGTCGAGGGCGTGTCTTTCGACGCCGCATATGCGGGCGACCGCCCCGCAAGGCCGGGCACCGTCACATCGACGCCGTCGCGGCGCAGCCGCACGGTGACCTCGTCGTAGCGGGCCGGTTGCAGCCAGGCACCGTGCGGGATGATCAAGGGGCGCATGCTCTTCGTTCTACTGGTGGCGGCGTAATTTCTCTGTCAGTTCCACGTCTGCCGACGGTTTCTCGACCGCAGTGCGCCGAGGGCGTGAACGAGGATGTCGATGCTGTCGTGAAACGACTTCAGCGCGTCGTCGCCCTGCCGCCGGCGCGCAGCACGTAGACGGTTCGGTCGACGAACGCGCCGAATGACTTGGCTCGCAGCATGTTCGCGCCGATCGCGATGCGTGCACCATCCGGCTACGCCGGCACCGCCGACCTCAGGGTTTCCGCGGCGTCGCGCAGCCGATCCGGCCAGGCGTCGGGCGTGGCGGGACTGGCGAGCTGACCGTCGCCCGGTCTGCCCGGCTCGCGGGCGGGCCACGCAGTGCGCGCTCGGCACTGCCGCGCGACAGGCCTACTCCTTAGAATGCCTTGCGCCGCAAACCGAAACGTGTAAGCACGCTCTGGGTGACCAGGCCGAAGATGGATCGTCCACCCCGTCGGGCCGGCGCGTCCTTGCCCGCCGCGAACCACACTTGAAAGTTCGCCGGGTTGACCGGCAATGAGATGTGCTCGTGGGTTATCGCCCAGGTGTCGTCTGTCCGTCGCAGGCAGACCGTCTCGCGCACCCAGATCGGCAACTCGATCCCGCCGCGGCGCAGTCCCGAGTCCAGATGGAGCATGTTGGCGAAGGCTACGTCGTCCGCCGCGACGACGGTCAAATCGTGCGTTTCCAAACCGATGGGCCCGACGTACCCGTCGAACCACCGCCCGAAGTTGCGGCGCACGTCCTCCTGCCCCACGAACCGCAAGGGCGCGACGGCGTCGTAATAGACGATGTCGGGCGAATAGCAGGACATGAGGCGATCGATGTCCTTGGACCGTTGTGCCTCGGTCCGGCTCGCCAGGAACGTTCTGATCTGGTTTTCCTGCGCTGCCATGCTGTCTCCGTTCGAGCTTCTCGGTGGCAGACCACGGCTGCTTGGCAGCCGACTCTGCGCTTGCAGTAGTCCGACGACGTAGCCCGCACAAATGTGAGGTGGCATCCAGACGTGCGGCGGGTTGCCCGCCAACAGGCGCAGCGGTGACGTCGCACGCACCGGCGAAGCTCGTCACCGGTCGGCGAACAGCTCAGTCAGGTGCTGATCGATGGCGGCCAGCACCTGCTGTGACGTGACGACTCCGAGTTCGAGCAGCGAGGTGAAGCCGGTGAGGGCGAGCAGGCGATCGGTCTCGAGGACCGGATCGCGGTCGCGGGCGATCTCGCCGTCGGTGATCGCGCGCCGGACGAGCTGTTCCACGAGATCACGCCCTTGGCGCAGGCCCTCGCGGGCGCGGGCGTGAACGGCCGGGTCGTGCAGTGCTACCAGCACGTATGCCGCGTGTAGGCGGCTGGTCGCCCGGGCGTCGGGGTGCAGCGGAAGCATCTCGGTCAACAGCACCCGCAGCGCCGCACGGGGGTGTGGGTCCGCACCGAGGGCCTGTTGCACGCGCAGCCCGGTCTGCTCGCCGGCGAAGTCCACGGCGAAACTCAGCATCGCCTCGCGAGAGGCGAAATAGTGCTGTAGCTGGCCCAGCGACATACCCGCAGCCTGGGCGACCTCGCGCATGCTCAGCCGGAAGATGCCGTGCTCATCCACCACACGCCACAGCGCGCGGGCGATCAGCGCCCGGCGTTCGTCGTGATCCACCTGTTTCGGCACGTCCTACCCTCTTTTCAATACAGCTGACATAATACGGCTGACTCCGGATAAAGCGCGTCAGGAGGCGACGACATGCCCGAGATCTATGTCGACATCGGCATCGTCCGCGACGAAAGGCTCGGCCACCACGAAAGCCCGTGATCATCACCGAAACGACCGAGCCGTGGCTGCGGGCGGGTTGTCCACCCACGCGATATCATCAGCGCCGGTGCGGTGCGGCCCGGAAGGGCGGGACGGCGCTGCCGCTGGTGGACTTCCAACATCGGAGAACCCATGACCGCAGAACCGGCCCGGATCGTCGTCGACCCCCGAGTCGCAGAATTAGGGCCGACGGCGCTGCGGATCGCGGTCGGCGGCCAACTCCGCAAACTGCGTGAACAATGTGGCGTCACACCACAAGAGGCGGGTGACCACATTCGTGGCTCGTACGCCAAGATCAGCCGACTCGAGCTGGGGCGCACCGGGTTCAAAGAACGCGACATCGTGGATCTGCTGGAACTCTACGGAGTGACCGACCCTGAGCAGCGAAAGATGTTCGTCGATCTGGCGCGCAAGGCGAACGAGCCGGGTTGGTGGCATCGGTACAACGACCTGTTGCCGCAATGGTTCGAGACCTATGTCGGACTCGAAGGCGCGGCACAGATGATCAGAACCTATGAGGGCCAACTGGTTCCGGGTCTGTTGCAGACCGGGAACTATGCTGCCGCCGTTGTCGAAATGGGCGAGGACAGCAACGAGGCGGCGCGGCGCGTGGAGTTGCGGACCAACCGGCAGCGGATTCTGAATGCCCCTGGCGGACCGTTTCTTTGGGCGGTGCTCGATGAGGCGGTGTTGCATCGGCCGGTCGGTGGTGCGGCGGTGCAGCGGGAACAGATCGAGCATCTCGTCACCATGTCGGCCAAGCCCAACGTGACGATCCAGGTGCTGTCCTACCGTTCCGGTGGCAGCGCGGCTGCGGGCAGTTCGTTCACCATGCTGCGTTTCGCCGAACGGGAACTGCCCGACATCATCTACTTGGAGCAGCTGACCACCGCGCTGTATCTGGATCGTGCGGAGGATGTTCGGCTCTACCGCGGTGTCATGGACCGCCTCTCGGTTCAGGCGGAGTCACCGGAAAGTTCACGGGCGCTGATGATCGACGCCGCCGCAGCGCTGTGAGTCGAGCCTAGGCGGCTTCGGTCGGGGTTCGCCGCGCGCAGGTCGTCGGTCCCGGCGGTCGGTGCACGGCACCGAAGATTTCGCTTAGGAACAGCTCTGTCCTAAGCGTTCAATACCGTCGGCGTCATGACAAACACGCCAGACAGCATCCGCCCCTTCCACATCGAGTTCCCGCAGGCCGAGATCGATGACCTGCACGCGCGGCTCGCCAACACCCGCTGGCCCGGCGAGGTGCCCGGCGCCGGCTGGAGCCGAGGGGTACCCGTCGAGTACCTGAAAGAGCTTGCCGCCTACTGGCGTACCGAATTCGATTGGCGGGCACAGGAAGCGATGCTCAACGAACTCCCGCAGTTCTCGACCACGGTCGACGGGCAGAACGTCCACTTCCTGCACGTCCGCTCGCCGGAGCAGGACGCGACGCCTTTGCTGCTGCTGCACGGATGGCCGGGTGGATTCACCGACTTCCTCGACGTGATCGGTCCGCTGTCGAATCCCGTTGCGCACGGCGGGGATCCGGCCGACGCCTGCCACCTGGTCATTCCGTCGCTGCCCGGCTTCGGGTTCTCCACACCGCTGGCCGGTCCGGGCATGAGCACCGACAAGATGGCAACGGTGTTCGGCCAGTTGATGGCTCGGCTCGGGTACGACCGCTACGGGGTACACGGCTACGACACCGGCGCGTTCGTCGCCCCGCACCTCGGCAGGCAGCACCCGGATCAGGTGATCGGCATTCACGTCGGCGCGATGCTCACGTTCCCGATCGGGGCCGACGGCGAGATGGACGGGCTGAGCGAGGTCGAGCAGCAACGCTGGAATCGCATGCTGAACTTCAATGATGCCTATCTGCAATGCAATTCGAAGCGGCCGCAGACGGTCACCTACGGGCTGCACGATTCGCCGGTGGGTCAGCTCGCCTGGATCGTGGAGAAGTTCAAGGAGCTGACCATGCCCGAAGACGGCCTGCCCGAGGACAGCATCGACCGTGATCGCATCCTCCTCGACATCTCGCTGTACTGGCTGACCGGCACCGCGGGTTCGGCGGCACAGGTCTACTACGAGGACGTCGTCGCGAATGTGTGGAGCGGTGCGGACTGGTCCGCCGACACCGCGGGCGATTCGGGTACGGGTGACGGCGCGGACGCGGGGCAACCGAGCGGGGACGGCAGCGCCGCAGACGGGAACGACTGGGACACCGGACAATCCGACGGTGCCGCGGACTGGGCAACCGCCGTGCGTAGTACGGTTCCGACCGCCGTGCTGGTCTCCGCCCACGACGTCACCATCCGCCGCTGGGCCGAACGTGACCACCACATCGTGCGCTGGACCGAACTCGACCACGGCGGCCACTTCCTGGCCATGGAGGCCCCCGCCTCCCTCGTCGCCGACCTGCGCACCTTCTTCGCGAAACTCGACTGACAGAAATCGGATCGGGAACGTTCGCTGCGGAACGATTTCACGCGCAGGCGAGGGATTCGACCTCGTCGAATATTTGCTGACAGGCCCATTCGGTGCTTATCTGCCAGGTTCCGTCCACGGCGTAGAACGGGATAACCATGGGGGTGTTGCCGTATGGGGGTGTCGTCTGGGTGGTGGCGAGCATTCGGGCAGGGCCTATTTCAGTGACTTTGTCGACGGTCACGGCGATTTTGTAACTTGCGTAGACTTGGGCGACCTTGGCAAACAATTCGGGGTCGGCGTCGGTGTCGGCGATGCGCAGCTGTCTGCCGGCGGCCGGGGTCGCCGGATCGAGGGCCGCGCGGAGCCGAGCCGTGAGATCTGCGGATTCCGGCAGCGGCGGGTTCGGTACTGTCTCGGTCTCGTCGGGTGCGGACAGTGTGCCGGGATACAGCTCGTCGACGATGTCCGCCCAGATCAGGTTGGCGTCGACATACAGCCGCCGGACCGGAAAGGTGTTCTGGTTCACGGTGATCGCGACGCTCACCCGGCGTTCCGGCAGATACATCGTGATCGCGGTGTACCCGAGCACCGAACCGGTGTGACCGAGCCACGAGCCGGCCCGCATCAGTCCGAGCCCGTACTCGAACGTCGAGCCGAAGCTGGTGCCTTCGACGAAAGACGTCTGCGCCTCGAAGCTTTCCGGACGCAGCAGTCGTCCTCGCCCCAACGACTGTGCATAGGAGGCGAGGTCGGTGACAGAGGAAACCACCGAGGCCGCCGCCCCCCCAGACCGCCGGCGCGGTTCGCATGGTGACATCGGTGCGGATGTCTCCGCTGTATGCGTATCCGTGGCTGGCGGGTGCGGGCATTACGGCGTCGTTCGGGTAGCCGGTCTCGTGTAGCCCGTATTCACCGATGAGTTCATTGATGACGACACCGACCGGGCGGCCGGTGATCTTCTCCAGGACGAGACCGAGCAGAAAGTATTCGGAGTTCGAGTACACGGTCTGGTAATTCGGGGGCTGTGCCTTGTCGCGGTGGCGTTGGATGAGGCGCAACGTGTCCGCCGGCGTCCAGCGCGCCATGGCAGCGTCGGCCATCATCAGCGGCTCGAACACCGAATCGCTGGAGAAGTCGACAACGCCGCCCCGCATACCGAGCAGATCCCAGATGGTGATGCGGTCTCCGTTGGGGATGCCGGCCACGAATTTGCTCAGCCGATCGTACAGTCCCAGCTCGCCTGCTTCGACGAGTCGCAGTATCGCAACGGCCACAAAGGGCTTCGTGATACTGCCGACCCGGTAGCGGTCGTGGATCTGAGACCGGCGCTCGGTCGCGACGTCGGCGAAACCGTAGGCTCGGCTGAATTTGCCGTACCGCGGGTCGATGATCGCCACTGCGGCACCGGGTATCAACCCGGCACATCCAGGCGCGACTGCACGATGTGCTCGATCTTGTCCGCCAGATGGTCAGGAAACGCCGCCGTACGATCGAACCCGGCGGGCGCGCCGCAACCGATCACCAGCAGTGCGACGACCGCCACTGCGCTCACGAGTACAGATCTGTTGATCACCAATTGATTTCGACGGTCCGTTGCCGGCACGCGAATTTCCACCCGCTCGCACTCCGTTGTGCCCGGCACCGTGCCCTCCCTCGCCGACCGCGGACGACACCCCAACAGTCGTCGCACCGATCGCTCGAATCCTAATCGAGCGACAACGTTCCTTCGGGTGAATTGTGCGTCGAAGAGTGCGGCGAAACCGCAGCGGCGCAACAGGATCTCCAGCATGCGCCGCTCGGCGGGTGAGTCAGCGGTTGCGTCGCCAGATGCCGGCCGAGAGCATCGTCGCGAAAGCGCACCACGCCGGGTAGAGGACCGATGCGCGCCCGACGGGGTGGGTTGCGGACACGCGTCGGCTGAGGTCGGCGCTGCTGGCGGTGAGCGCTGCGGCGACCGCGGTCGCGGTACCGAGGCGGTGGGCGCGGAAGAACACCCAGCTCCAGCTCGCGTTCAATACCAGATTCACCGCCAAAGCTGCCCGGAGTGCGGTCTTTTCGGGTTCGGAGGCGTTTTCGAGTGCGTAGGCGCTGGTCACGGCGATATCACCGTAGAGCAGGGTCCAAACGATCGGGAACACGGCCGACGGTGGTTGGTAACCAGGCTTGTTCACCCGCCGGTACCACGCTGATCCCGGTCCCGTCGCGGCCGAACCGGCCAACGCGGTCGCTGCGACCGCCGCGCCGGTACACAGCAGCGTGGCGGGCGGGGGCGGTCGAAAACTATTCATGGCGCTCATCTTCTGTCCTTTCGGCGGCTGCTTCGATGGTGGGGCGACCTGGATGTGCGGCTCGAAGCACATGTCCGCCGACCTGATCTGTTGCGGTGCTGTCCGGTGCGAAGCGGGCGATCATGTCCTGCCAGCCGAGGTCCTCGATCGCACCGAAGCCGAATTCGGTCAGCTTGGTGGCGATCTCGTCTGCGGTGAACAGCGACAGCCATGGCTCGCCGATGGCCGCCATGACGCCGGCGAGGACCTCGACAATCGCTCGGTTGTCCGCGGGCAGAGCCGATATCGGCTCGCTGTAGTCGATGATCAACTGACTCGGCGCGGGCAGCTCGGCGATGAAACTCAGGGTGGTGTCGATCGCAGCGTCGGTGAGGTATTGGACCACGCCCAGCCAGATGAAGAAGGTCGGCGCGGCGGGGTCGAATCCGGACTCGCGCAGCCGAGTGGCGAGTGAGTCGGTCTCGAAATCCACTGCTACGAAACGTAACGAGGCGGGGACCGCTATCCGGGCATCGGTGAGGCGGTCCCGTTTCCAGGCCTGAGTGTCGGGGTGATCGACCGAGAAGACCGTCATGTTCGGATAGGTGTTGCGCACGCCGAAGGTGTCCAGGCCGGCGCCCAGGACCACGACCTGACGTACGTCGTGCACGCGGGCGGCGAGCTCGTCCTCGGCGAAGCGGTGCCGCATCGCAAGGAAAAGCCTTGCCTCCCAAGGCACTTCCCGGTCCTCGGCCGATAGTGCGGCGGCTGCCTCGGCGATCGGGACAGCCAGCGGATCGGGAAAGATCACCGGTTCGTCGGCGCGCTGATGCACCGCGCGCCCGCGGGCGGCGCCCAACGCGGTCCGGCTCGGCTGACCCACTCGCATGAAAGATCTCCTTCTGATGTTCGGACTCGTCGTAGCAGGGTGGACCCGCTGTCGACGCGAGGCCACCGGTGCGACCTCGCGTCGACAACGAACTGGGCGGGGTCACCGGGTGGACAGGCACCCTTGCAAGGTTTGGAAGTCACCGGCGAACGCGAGCCCGCCGCCGCAGGTGGGTCCGGTCTGCCCGGTCAATTCGACGGTGGCACCCGGACCGGCGACGGCGATCGACAGTCCCGGGCGTACCCCGGCGGCGTTGACGGTGGCTCCGGGCCCGATGGCGATGGCGGCCGGACCTGCCAGGGACTGCGATCGCGCGGTGGCGGTGCCGCCGTTCTGGGCCAACGCCAGCGCCAGGCTCGCGGGACCGGCGTCGGCGTAGGCGGCACCGTCGAAGCCGAACGCCGCAGCCGCGCTGCCATCGACGCTGGTCGCCGTGCACTGCGCCCCGTCGAGCGCACCGACGACTCGACTGGCGCCGGGCGCACGGCAATCCACCGCTGGTGCGGCCGCAGCGTGCGGCGCGGCGATCCAGGCCGCACCCACGGTCGAGAGGCCGAGCCCGAGCAGGCTTGCGGTCAATCGGCGAGAAGTGTTGTGGAACATGGGTTCTCCCTGAGTCTGTCGATCTTTGCCACAAGGTGGCCATCCATCAGCCGGTTGCCCTACACCAACAATCTCAAACACTTAATAGTTAAGCAAATGAACTATATTGCCGAGGGTGGCTTGCATCAATAGTGCATCGTTAGTTGGTATCGTGCATCACAAAGCCCGATCTGAGGAGACGCGATGGTGCCTGGCCGGCCGGTTGCCCTCGGTGACGGCTCGTGAACGGCACCGAGGGCGCGGGAAGCGGTGGATCCCGCGCGCCCGCCGTCGAATACACCGTGGGACAGGCGGCGCGGATGGTCGGGATTCCCGTCGCGACTTTGCGCAGCTGGACGCAGCGCTACGGGCTCGGCCCGTCTCTGCATCGGCCGGGCAGGCATCGGCACTACTCGCAGACCGATCTCGCCGTGATCGCGCGGATGGTGGGGCTGGTGCGGGCAGGGGCGAGTCCTGGCAACGCCGCCCGAGCGGCGCGCGCGGTCGCTGTTCCGATTCCGGCGCTCGGCGATACAGCGCCCGTGCTGGCGGCCGCGGAACGCCTGGACCCTACGGAACTGCTGGCGGTGATCATCGGTCATTTCGTCGGTCACGGCGTCGTCGCGACGTGGAATCGGTTGTGCCGTCCGGCGTTTGCCGAGATCGAACGGCGGCAAGCCGATGGCGATCGGTTGATCGATGTCGAACACGTGTTGTCCTGGGCGGTGGCCACCAGTCTGCACCGGGTGGTGCCGCTGCTGCGGCCGGTGGCCGGTGTGCCGGTGGTCGTGCTCGCGTGCGTCGCGGGGGAGACGCACGCGCTGCCGCTGGAAGTGCTGCGTGCGGCGCTGGCCGAGCGCGGTATCCCCGCGGTGCTGCTGGGTGCGTCGGTGCCGGCGGATGCGCTCGCCGATGCGATGGCGAAGCAGGGACCGGGCAGCGTCGCGGTGTTGTGGGCGCATACGCGCGAAACGGCGAGTCCGGAGCTGGCGCGATCGGTGCGTGACACTGCGACCCGCACCGTCGTCGCGGGGCCTGGCTGGTGTGTGAACGAACTGCCCGAGGGGGTGATTCGAGTCGACTCGCTGGAGGAGGCGATCGACATTCTCGGCTGATGCCAGGGAAGGGCTTGGCAAATGATTAAGTTTCTGAAAGAGTTTGACAGTCGCGCCGATGTGCGCGGTGCCCTGCTGCGACGGGCCCCGCGACTTCGGGCCGAGCCCGTCGGCGCTCCAGTGCTGCGCCACAAGGGATTTGACGTAGATGCCCGAAAAAACAGGAACCGGACAGTGCTGCCGACACGCTGCATCGTTTTCGCATCGTTTAGCGTAGGATGTGTCTCAACCGCCCGAGAGGAGCTTGCGTGGGTTCATACCCGTCCGGTCTTCCCGATCGGCGCCGTGTCAATCGACACGGGGATGTCGATCGGCGTCGAGGCGGTGCACGCGAGGCGGCGACCCTGCTCCGGCGGCGTCGAGGTCTTGCCGGGGCGGGTGGCAGCGGCGCCGCCCGCCGTCCGGATCGCAGGGCTCGACGTGGCCGGCGCCTGCCTGGCGACCAGCGAAGGAACAGTTGCATGGCTCGATATCTGATCGCGGCGTCACCGATTCCCGGACATGTGACACCCATGCTGGCGGTGGCGGCCGAGCTGCGTCGGCGTGGTCACGACGTGCGGTTCCTGACCGGCGCCGCATTCGTGGACGCGGTCCGGGCGAGTGGCGTGCGGGCGACGTCCCTGCCGCACGAAGCCGAGGTGGCGCGGGTGGCCTCCAATAGCGGCCGGACCCCGAACCTGGTGCGGCGCTGGCGAACCGGCGCTACCGAGATGCGAACCGGCTTCCTGTCGCCACTGCGCGCCCAGTACCACGCGCTGCACGCAGTGCTGGAGCGGACCGAGTTCGATGCGGTGCTGGTCGATGTCATGTTCACCGGCGCGATTCCGCTCGTGCTCGGCGCCGCGGCGCGTCCGCCGGTACTCGCGTGCGGAGTCGTGCCGCTGATGTTGTCGAGCGCGGACTGTGCTCCGTTCGGCACCGGTTGGCAGCCTCGCGCGGGGCGCGACTACACCGCGATGAACCGGGTCGTGCAGCGCGTGCTCTTTCGCGGAGCGCAGACGCGGCTCGACACGATGCTGCGTGAGCTCGGGGTCGGTCCCGCGCCACGTTTTCTGCTGGACTGGCCCGTACTTGCCGACCGGCTCCTTCAATTCACCGTGCCCGGGTTCGAGTACCCGCGTGGTGACCTGCCCGGCTCGGTGGTCTTCACCGGACCGATCCCGCCCGGCGCCGCCCCGGATCCGGTGTTGCCGACGTGGTGGGACGCGTTGCGTACCGGGCGCAAGGTGGTGCATGTGACCCAAGGAACTTGGGACAACAGCGATTTCGGCCAATTGATCCGACCGACTCTGATGGCGTTGCGCGAGCGCCACGACCTGCTGGTCGTCGCGTGTACCGGTGGTGCGCCCATGCTCACCGCGCCGATTCCGTCGAATGCGTACGTCACCGACTTCGTTCCCTACGAACACCTGATGCCCCACGTGGATGTGATGATCACCAACGGCGGGTACGGCGGCGTGCAGCAGGCATTGCGCCACGGGGTGCCGCTGATCGTCGCGGGCGACACCGCGGACAAGCCCGAAATCGCCTCCCGTGTCGCCTATTCCGGCGTCGGAGTCGATCTGGGGACCGCTCGTCCCCGGCCCGCCGCGCTCGCGGCGGCCGTCGACCACGTCGCGTCTGCTCCGCACATCCGCGCGGCGGCCCGTCGGATGGCGGCCGAGATCGCCGGATACGCCCCGTTCGAGTCGATCGCCACGGCGTTGGCGCAGGTGTCGTCTGTTCATGCCAGGCAACGAGCCGATCCCGGCGTCGCGGCTACCCGAAACGGAGAACCCCAGTGAGCACAGTGTATTTCGATCCGGTCGGACCGCCGCGGACGGTGGCCGGGTGGGATCGCGGGCACGACTTCGCCCGCTGGCAGCACGAACTTCGTGATCGAGTGCTCGGCGAACTCGACGACTTCTTGAGGCAGGCTCGAATCGAGGAGCTGGCGATCACGGGTGTCGACGAGGTGTTGCGGCAGTACGTGCTCGGCGGCAAATGCCTGCGCTCCACCTTCATGTACCTGGGCTGGCTGTGCGGGGAGGAGCCGGATCCGGCCGCCGTGCGGGCGGCCGCCAGTCTGGAGTTGTTGCACGCCTTCGCTTTGCTGCAAGACGATGTGATGGACGAGGGGATGCTGCGCCGTGGCGAAGCGGCCGCTCATCTGCGACTGGCCGAGCGGCATCAGACGAACGGCCGATCCGGGTCGGCGGCCCGGTTCGGTGCGTCGGCGGCGACCCTGCTCGGTGATATGTGCCTGGTGTGGGCCGAACAGATGCTGCGCGACAGCGGGGTCGCGCCCGCGGCGCTGGCGCGATTGTGGTCGCTGTACGACCGGATGCGGATCGAATTGGCGGTGGGGCAGTTCGCCGACCTGTCCAACGACAGCCGGGAACTGCCCACCCTGGACGCGGTGCTGGCCATCGCGCGCGCGAAATCGGGCAATTACACCGTGCGCCGTCCGCTGGAACTCGGTGCGGCACTGGCCGATTGCCCGCCGACCACGAGAACCGTGCTCGGCCACTACGGCACGCTGATCGGCGAGGCCTTCCAGCTGCGTGACGATCTGCTCGGCATCTTCGGGTCCGCCGCGATCACCGGGAAGCCGGAAGACAGTGACCTCGGCCAGCACAAAGCGACCAGCGTGGTGGTCACCGCGTTCGAGGTGGCCGACAGCGCTACTCGAATCGAGTTGGCGGAGTTGATCGGTCAGCCGGTGCTCGACACCGCCGCGATCGCGCGCTGCCGGGAGTTGATCGCGGCGAGCGGGGCGCCGGAGTACATCGAGTCGATGATCGCCGACCGGGTGGCCGATGCCACCGAAATGCTCGGCGCCGCCGCGCTGGCCGCGGATCGGCGCGCGGCACTGGAACATATGGCGCTGCTGTGCACTGCGCGGCAGCTGTGACGAGGGAGAGATGATGCGCACCGTAAAAGGCCGCACCGATCATGTCGTGGTCGTCGGCGCGGGGCTGGCGGGTTTGTCGACCGCCGTGCACCTGGCCGGTCGAGGGCGTTCGGTCACGGTGGTCGAGCGGGACGCCACGCCGGGCGGCCGGATGGGCCGGCTCGACATCGATGGCTATCGCATCGACACCGGCCCGACCGTGTTCACGATGCCGGACCTGCTCGATGACGTTTTCGCGGCGGTAGGGGAGAAGACCGCGGACCGGGTGGATCTGATCCCGGTGGCTCCCGCCTATCAGGCGCGGTTCGCCGATGGCCGCACGCTCGACGTGCACAGCGACGCCGAGGAGATGACGCGGCGGGTCGGCGCGTTCGCCGGACCCGACCAAGCCGCGGGATACCGCAGGCTGCGTGACTGGCTGTCCCGGCTGTACGCGGCGGAGTTCGATCGCTTCATCGGATCGAACTTCGAGTCGCCGCTGTCGCTGGTGTCGCCCGCCCTGGCCCGGCTGGTCGCCCTGGGCGGGTTCCGCGGGTGGGACCGCAAGGTCGCCGAGTTCATCAGCGATCCGCAATTGCGGCGCGTCTTCACTTTTCAGTCGCTGTACGCCGGCGTCGCCCCTCAGCGCGCGCTGGCGGCGTACGCCGTGATCGCCTACATGGACACCATGGCGGGCGTGTACTTTCCGCGCGGGGGCATGCGTGCGGTGCCGGACGCGTTGGCAGCGGCAGCAACCGATGCCGGTGTGCGGTTCCGTTATGGCGCGTCGGTGACGGAGCTGGTCAGATCCGGCGGTCGAGTGCACGCCGTGCGTACCGATCAGAGTGACGAAATAGCTTGTGACGCAGTGGTCCTGACCACAGAACTGCACCGTAGCCACGCTTTGCTCGGCCATCGTTCGCGACGTCCGATCGCCGTACGCGCCGCCCCCTCGGCGGTGATCCTGCACCTCGGTTGCGACCGCGGCAGCGAGATCCCGCACCATTCACTGCTGTTCGGCGCGGCGTGGGAGAGCGTCTTCCGGGACATCATCGCCGACGGGCGGGTCATGTCCGACCCTTCGCTGCTGCTCACCCGGCCCACTGCCGCGGATCCCTCGCTTGCCCCGCCGGGGCGAGACCTGTGTTATCTGCTTGCGCCCGCACCGAATCTGACCCGCGGCGAAATAGATTGGGATCGAACAGGTCCGGAGTACGCCGAGCAGATCCTCGCCATCGCGCGCCGGCGGCTGGGGCCCGACGCGCTGCGCGGGGCGGAGGTGCTGCAGGTGGTGACACCCGCGGACTGGGCCCGTCAGGACATGCTCGACGGCAGTCCCTTCGCCCTGGCCCACACCTTCGCGCAGACGGGACCATTCCGCCCCGCCAACATGATCCGCGGTATCGAGAACGTGGTGCTGGCCGGCGGGTCCACGGTGCCGGGCGTCGGGATACCGCCGGTGCTGATCTCCGGCCGCCTGGCCGCGGATCGGGTCACCGGCACATGGAGCGAGGCCGGGCAGGCCGCCTTCGCGGATCGGCAGGTCCGATGACGCGCGCCGAACTCGACGCCGCGGGGATCAGCGATCCGGCCCTGCGCCGGTCCTACCGAGAATGCCGGGCGCTCAACGCCAGACACGGCAAGACCTTCTTCCTCGCGACACGGTTGCTCGCGCCGGATCAGCGACCCGCGGTACACGCCCTGTACGGGTTCGCACGGCGGGCGGACGATATCCTCGACGGCTTCGATCCGTTGCTCACCGTGCCCGAGCGCGCTGGCCGATTAGGTGCGCTGGCACAGCAATTCGAGTCCGGCGACGCAGACGGCGACCCGGTGCTCGCCGCGGTGCTGCACACCGCCGAGCGCTATCGAATCCCTGGGCATCTCTTCGACGCGTTCCTCGCCTCGATGCGGATGGACCTGTCGGTGACCGACTACGCGAACCGGTCCGAACTCGACGACTATGTCTACGGTTCGGCCGAGGTGATCGGACTGCAGCTGCTGCCGGTGCTCGGGACCGCGACGTCGGTGGCTCAGGCCGCACCGTACGCGGCGGCCTTGGGTAAAGCGTTCCAGCTCACCAACTTTCTGCGCGATATCGACGAGGATCTGGCTCGCGACCGCGTGTACCTGCCCGCCGATGAGCTCGCCGCGCACGGCGTCGATCGGGAACTGCTGCTGTGGTGTAGCAGGAATCGCAAAGCCGAGCCGCGGGTCCGTGCCGCATTGGCCGCACAACACGAGGTCACCCGGGGGATCTACGACTACGCCCGCGCCGGGATCGAGGCGCTGGCGCCGCGATCCCGGCCCTGCGTAGCGACGGCACTGACGCTCTACGCGCGCATTCTCGATCGCATCGAGCAGCGCGACTTCGAAGTCTTCGGCCATCGGGCGCGGGTCGGCACCGGGACGCGGCTGCGCGTCGGCGTATCCGGTGCGGTCGAAGCATGGTGGGTCCGTCGGCGCAATGACGCACGGCCTGTACCGGTTTCGGTGCCCGCACCGGTGCGTGGCACCGCCGATGAGGATCGCTGAGGAGGGCGCGTGGATCGATGGCATTATCTCCTCGTCCTGCTCGCGTGTGTACTGCTGACGGTCCCACTGGAATTCGTCGGCCAGGGCGTGTATCGCAGGCCTCGACTGCTGCTCGGCGCCCTCGTGCCGGTCGCGGCGTTCGTCCTCTGGGATCTCGTCGCGATCGCCGCCGGCGTGTGGAGTTTCAACCCGCGCTACGTGGTCGGAGTCCGGTTGCCGGGCGGGCTACCGCTGGAGGAACTCCTGTTCTTCGTGGTGGTACCGCTGTGCGGGCTACTGACCTTCGTAGCGGTCGAGCGGCTGTTGCGCACCGCCGCGACGTTGCGCCGGAAGCGGGCCGAGCGGTGAACTTCGGTGGCATCGGCTACACGCTGCCCGCCGTCGCGGCGGTCGCCGTCGTCTGCGTACTGGAGTGGAAATGGCTGCGCACCGGGCTGTTTCGCCGTCCGGCCTACTGGCTGTCGATGGTGATCGTGCTCGCCTTCCAGATCCCGGTCGACGGCTGGCTGACCAAGCTGCACGCTCCCATCGTCAGCTACGACCCGAAGCATATTCTCGGACTTCGCTTTCCGCTGGACATCCCGGTGGAGGACTTTCTCTTCGGGTTCGCGCTGGTGACCGCGGTGCTGCTCGGCTGGGAGCGGACGCGGCAGCGACAGGAGGAACCTCGACGATGACAGACGTACCCGTCACCGAAATCGGGCGCGATTCGCGCCGGGTGCGCTATCCCGCGGCGCCGGGCCTGGCCGATCTCGGCCGCGGGGGAATACGGCCCAGGGCGGTCGTCGTAGGCGCGGGCATCGCGGGGTTGGCCGCCGCGACCGGCTTGGCCGAGCGCGGTGTCGACGTCGAGGTCGTCGAGCGGGAGCATCATCTGGGTGGGCGAGTGGGCGGCTGGACGCAGCAGCTCCCCGACGGCACGCCGGTCGCCATGAACCGCGGCTTCCACGCCTTCTTCGCGCAGTATTACAACTTGCGGAAGTTGTTGTCGCGCAGCGATCCACAGCTCGGCAGGCTGCGCAGACTGGACGACTATCCGCTGATCGACGGCCACGGCCGCCTGGACAGTTTCCGCGGTCTGCCCCGCACGCCACCGTGGAACGCGCTCGCCTTCGCGCTGCGCAGCCCCACCTTCCGGTTACGTGATCTGATCCGGCTCGACGCGCGCGCGGCAGCGCCGTTGGCCACGGTCTCGGTACCAGGTATCTACGAGCTGCTCGACCACCTCGACGCGGAAACCTTCCTGCGCGAGATCAACTTCCCGGAAGCGGCCCGGCACTTGGCCTTCGAAGTGTTCTCGCGCAGCTTCTTCGTCGAACCCCGGCACATGTCGGCCGCGGAACTGGCGACGATGTTCCACATCTATTTCCTCGGCTCCAGCGAGGGACTGGTATTCGACGTCGCGGCCGACAATTTCGACGTGAGCCTGTGGACGCCGTTGCGGGAATACCTCACCGCACCCGATGTTCCGGGCAGCGTCCGGTTCCACCCGGGCGTCGCGGTGGATCGGATCGAAACCACCGGCGGCAGTTTCATCGTCATCGACGATGCCGCCGCGACGATCTCGGCCGACGCGGTGGTGCTGGCGGCCGATAGCGCCGGCCTGCGTCGCATCGTGGCCGCGTCGCCGACGCTCGGCACCGCCGAATGGCGGTCTGACATAGCGGATTTGGCGACAGCGCCGAGCTTCGCCGTCTATCGTCTGTGGCTGGACCGGCCGGTGCGCGCGGATCGGCCCGGATTCCTGGGGACCGGCGGGATGGACCCGCTGGACAACATCAGCGTCGTGCACACCTACGAACGCCAGGCGTCCGACTGGGCTCGCGAACACGGCGGCAGCGTCCTCGAACTGCACGCCTATGCGGTAGCGGACGGGCCGCCGCCGGACGGACAGGCCGAGCAGGTGCGCCGTCGGCTGCTCGCACGGCTACACGAGATCTACCCCGAAACCGCCGACGCCCGAATCGTCGGCGAAACCATGTTGTGGCGCGAGGACTGCCCTCGATTCGCGCCTGGCGACTTCGCGCGCAGGCCCGGAGTGCGGACACCGCAACCCGGACTCGTGCTCGCCGGTGACGGCATCCGCGTCGACCTACCGGTCGCGCTGATGGAACGAGCCGCGACCACCGGCTGGCTCGCGGCGAACGCGCTGCTGAGCCGGTGGGGTGGTGCGGGGCACCGGTTGCAGACGGTACCGGGGCAGGGGCGCTCGGCGGTATTGCGCTCGTTGGCCGGCCGCGGAAGGACTACTCGATGAACAAGATTCCGCTGCAACGGTTCTCGCCGGAGAAGTGGTCGCGGCAACGTCCCACCTACGCCGACGCCGATCCGGCACTGATCGCGGCGGCGCTGCGCTGGTCCCAGGGCCGGCCGTCGGGTAACTGGTACGTCATCGCCGGGAGCCGGGAGATCCGCCAGGATCGGCCGTTCGCCACAACGGTCGCCGGCGTGGAGATCGTCGCGTGGCGCGATCGCAGCGGCAGCCTGCACGTCGGTCCCGGGGCGTGCCCGCACCTGGGGGCCGATCTCGCGACCGCGCAGATCGAAGACGCCACGCTGATCTGCCGATGGCACGGCCTGCGGGTCGGCGCGCAGGGCCCGTCGCGATGGTGCCCGTATCCCGGCCACGACGACGGGGTGCTCGCCTGGGTTCGCCTGGACGCGGTCGGTGGCGAAGAGCCCACCGCCGCACCGATTCTCGGCGCTCGACCGGCCGATGCGACCGTACACGCGGTGACCCGCCTGGTCGGCAGCTGCGAACCGCGCGACATCATCGCCAACCGACTCGATCCCTGGCACGGATCATGGTTCCATCCGTACTCTTTCGCCCGTTTGGAGGTGACGCAGACACCGCCACGCCACGGCATCACCGACGACAATCACCGGTTCCTGCTGACGGTGACCTTCCGGGTGACGCGTCGTCTCGGCGTGCCGGTCGAGGCGGAATTCACCTGTCCGGACCCGCGCACCATCGTCATGCGGATCGTCTCCGGCGAAGGTACCGGCAGTGTCGTCGAAACCCACGCCACCCCAATGGGTCCGGGCCCGGACGGCCGCGCCCGGACCGCTGTCGTCGAGGCCGTGATCGCATACTCCGAGCGCCAGGGCTTCCGCCATGTCAGACCGGTGCTACCGCTGTTGCGTCCGATGATGCGGTATGCGGCCGATCGGCTGTGGCGTGATGACCTCGTCTACGCCGAACGCCGCTACCACCTGCGCAGCCGTCCGCGGTGAGGCCGGAAACCACGGGACCGGTCACGCAAGTGGACGGGCGTACCAGGTTAAGCTACCCGGATCATGGACAACGACGAGCCGACGAGAGATCCACGCCCGGGGGGAGCGCGTGCGGAGCTGGAGCAGGCGATCGCCCTCGACATTCGTGCGCTGACCGCGGTCTCCGAGGAGATCGGCCATGTCTTCGCTCGGTCGAACGACCTGCGGCCCAATGATTTTCGTGCCCTGCTGCTCATCGCCGTCGCCGACATGGAAGGCAAACCGCTCACCGCGGGACAGCTCGGCGGCATGCTCGGCGTCACCTCGGCGGCAGTGACTTATCTGGTCGAGCGAATGATCGCTTCCGGGCATATCCGACGGGAAACCGACGCCGCCGACCGTCGCAAGGTGATCCTGCGCTACGACGAGCACGGGATGCGGGTCGCCCGCGAATTCTTCACACCGGTGAGCAATCACATCAGCTCCGCCATGACCGGCATGACGGATACGGAATTGTCCGCCGCGCACAAAGTACTGGACTCCGTGATCGAGGCCATGCGCCACTATTACAGCGCTCTCGCGCCGGAGCGTTGAGTTCGCGCGGGCGCTGGGTTTCTGGCCCAGAGCCGACAACTCGGCTGTGATCTCTGCGTGAGATCGTCTGTGTCGCTTACGATTACTGGACGGGTCGAGCTGGAGACAGTGTTGCGCGGAGAATGGGGTGGGCACAATGGCGGTGGTGTCGTGGTCCGACAGCGGTAGTCCGAGCTTGCCCTACGAGGTGGTGCAGGCTTGCCTCGGGCCTGAGCTTTCTGCTGTCGATCGGACCGATCTCTGGCGTGACTACGTCGCCCGTAACCGGGGCAGGCTCGAGGTGCGATTCGACTCTCCGGCAGACTTCTGGGCCGAGGTCTGGACGCAGCGGGCCGTCGCCACGAGGTCGAACAGCACGGGTTGCCTCGAATTCGTCGAGTTCGTCTCCGGTGCGGCCGTATACGAGCGCAGCGACGAAATCGCGGAGTCCGGCGGGGACGACACCGCCGGGCTCTACATCACCATCGAGGGGCGAGTGACCCTGCACCAGGACGACCATGCAGTGGAATTGGGGCCGGGCCGGATGGGTGTCGTCCGCTACGACCAGGGCATGGGCGTATCCCACGGCGATGGGGCTCACGGCTACTTGGTTGGCATCCCCTCCTATGTGCTGCCGTCAGTGCGCGAACCCCGTGGGCTGCTCAGGATCAATCGGCAGAACGCCATCCTGAAATCCATTCGGCTGCTGGCGGGCACCCTTGCCGCCGAACGTCTGCAGCTGACCGCGACAGAGTTCGCCACGATCGGTAAAGCCCTTGTCGACCTGGTCGCGGGAGTGCTCGACCAGCAGCGAGCACCGCAGTTGGACACCTATGCAAGAATCGCCGCGGACGCGCGTCGGCGTATCGAGCTGTACAGCAACGACCCGCGCCTGACCGTGCAGACTCTGGCAGACAGCCTCGGATGCTCACGACGGCAGCTCGAGATAGCGATGAAAACCGCCACCGGGAGCACGCCCGGTGAGCAACTGCGCGAAACCCGATTGCAGCGAGCGTATGAGCGGCTCACCGATCCGGAAAACCGCGAGGCGATCGTCGATGTCGCGACCTCGACGGGTTACAGCTCACTGAGCGGGTTCCGAGCATCGTTCGCTGCCCGGTTCGACGTACAACCGGGGGAACTGAAGCTCCGGTCCCGGTCCTCGGATCCGTCACCGTCGCGACCGCCCTATCGAAACTGACCCCGGCGCACCCTGTCTCGCACCGAGCACCCGCGATCGAGCACATGAGCGCAACCGGCGCCGCCGGCGCCGAACGCCGCCCGCATTCGTCACGCAAAAACGTCTACGCAAAAACGGTTCCATCGAAATGGACGAGCTCGATAAGCTCCTTTTGCGGGATCACGATCAGTAAAGTGATTCCGTCAGAAGGAGGTGAGGCCGCTGCGGCAGCGCCGCCGCAGCGGTCCTATTTCAGCTGACTAATGTAGTCTGCGAAAGGCGCTGCCGATATTGCCGCTGCGAGAGACGGTAAGTCGGCTATTTCGTTCGATTCAGTACAGTTCCCCACCAGCTCTGGGAATATTGGCCTTTGTTGTAGACTTTGCAGATCGCGCCGTTCGGGATGAAGGCACTGCCTGTCAAAGTCACTCCCACGCGGATTTGTGTGTAGTGCACTAGGTCCCCTCTGGCGAACTGGAAAACCACCTGGCCGGGCTCGAGGGTCTCCGAAGTGCAGCCAACCGCTGTGGTGTACGACTCGGTGTACGAGGCACCGGCTTTGGCATTGATCACGGAGATCGAGATACTCACATCCCCGGAGTACGTAGTCGACACGGTACTGCCCGAGTCGATCCGGCAGATGCCGTTGTCGAATTCGCAGCCGGCAATCGGTTTCGAGGCTCTTACGCCGCGATCGATCTTGGTGATATTGATCGGGTTCAGGCCCGATGGCCCCGCCGAGCCCTGCGCGCAGGTGATCGGTGCTATTGCCATCACGAGGAGGCTGACAATAATATTTCGACGGATAATCATATTCTTCCCCTGGTTGCGAAATTGGGACGAGGTAGCGAGATTTGAGCAGGTCGTCGCTGGACTCTGTGTATTGTCCGGATTCAGCTCTTTGTGGCGGGAACACATCCGTGGAGCATGGGTTTCCGCTCCGTGAACGCTACTCAATGCAGCAGCTTCGATGGAACCGTTTTTGCGTAGATGTTTTTGCGTAGCGCGCGCCGGGCCATGAGTTGGTTGTGACGGCCCCTGGCGCCGTTGGAGGGTTAAGCTGCAACCTGCGAACAAGATCGGCGGCGGATCGTGAACTCGAGGAGGTTGTGGCCCTGTGGCTGTGCTGACCCCGCGCGAACGTCCTAGGCGTTGGTCGCTGGACGACATCGTCGTCACCGATCCGCCGATCATCCGGCGGGCGATCGGCGCGGCGAGCATCGGCAATATCACCGAGTGGTACGACTTCGGCGTCTACGCCTATTTCGAGCCCACGATCAAAGAGGTGTTCTTCGCCGATCTCGGCGACACCACCGGCACGATCGCCACCTTCGGCCTGTTCGCGGTGGCGTTCCTCGTCCGACCGTTGGGCGGCATGTTCTTCGGCCCGCTGGCCGACCGTATCGGCCGCAATCGGGTGCTGGCGACCACAATGATCCTGATGGCGCTCGGCACCTTCGCCATCGGCTGCATCCCGGACCAGAATTCGATCGGCTTCTGGGCGCCCATGCTGCTGCTGTGCGCGCGACTGCTGCAAGGCTTCTCCACCGGCGGTGAATACGGCAACGCGATGACCTTCATCGCCGAATACGCGCCGGACCGGCGGCGCGGATTTCTCGGCAGCTGGCTGGAATTCGGCACTTTCACCGGATATCTGCTCGGCGCGCTGATCGTCACGCTCGCCGACGCCACACTGAGCCACGAGCAGTTGCTGGCGTGGGGCTGGCGGCTGCCGTTCTTCCTCGCGCTGCCGCTCGGCATCGTCGGCGTCTATCTGCGCATGCGTTTGGCCGACACCCCGGCGTTCGCCGCATTGGAAAAAGAATCCGAGGAGCGCGAGAAAGCGAACAAGACCGGCGACGAGGCCAAGATCCTCGCCAAGCTCTGGCCGTACGTCCTGGTCTGCATGGGCCTGGTCGTGGTCTGGAACGTCCCCAATTACATGCTGACCTCCTACATGCCGACCTACGTCACCGCCACGGTGCCCGACGCGACCGGCGGTGGAGTGTCCGTGTCGGTTTCGCAATGGCTGCAGATCGCGGTGATGGCTGTCGCGTTGCTGGCCATTCCGGTGATCGGCTTCTTCTCCGATCGGGTCGGCCGTAAACCGATCATCTGGACCGGTATCGCGGCATTGATCGTGCTGTCGTTCCCGATGGTGCTATTGGTCCGCACAGACAATGCGTTCGCCGTTTTCGTGGGCCTGCTGATGATGGGGCTGACGTTGATCTGCTTCAGCGCGACGATGCCCTCGACCCTGCCCTCGCTGTTCCCCACGAAGGTGCGTGGCGCGGGCCTGTCGGTCGCATTCAACGTCGCGGTATCCCTGTTCGCAGGCACCACCTCGGTGGTCGTCGGCGCCCTCGTCGGCCTGACCGGCGATTTGAACTGGCCCGCCTACTATTTGATCATCGCAGGCGTCATCGGCGCGGTGTCGGTCTACTTCCTCCAGGAACCCAACGGCAGACACATGTGGGGTTCGGCCCCCGCCGCACAATCAGAGGAGGAAGCCGCCGAGTTCGTCGGTTCGCAAACGCCGACGTAGCGGGTCTGAATCGGTGCGGCTCGTCCGCTTTCGCGCTCACGATCACCTCTACTTCACCGATAGTTCGTGTTCTGCGAGGACTTTCTTGATCGTGAACATGAACTCCATCGCGCGAGGAAAGCCGCAGTAGACAGCCGAATGCAAAGCGGTTTCGCGTAGTTCCTCCGGGGTAATGCCCGCCGTGAGAGCCGCTTTGGCGTGCACCGTGAGTTCGCGCTCGCACCCGCCTAGCGCGGCCAGAATTCCGAGTGTGACCAGTTGCCGGGAGCGTGGATCCAATGCCGGGCGGCTGTAGATATCGCCGTAGGCCCAAGCCGCGATCTGATGACCGAGCGCGGGGGAGACCTCGTTCAGTGCACTGAGCACCTCCTCCCCGGACGTGCCACAGATTCTGGCGAGAATCTCCCGGCCACGTTCGAGGCGATCTCGGGTGGTTTCCTCCGGGGCCGACACCGGGTCGAGCATCGAATGTCCTTCCAGGGGTTGCTTTGACGACGCAGGAGTTCACAACACACGGCATGCGTGCCTGCCGCTCGAAGTTAGCGAATTTCCGCAACGGCGCACACCACCGACTGGATGAACGGTGACAGCCACTCGGCTGCCGTCCACCGTCCTCCGGGTGGCCCGCACTCGACGGCGAGCGGTGGGGCTGCGCTGAGATCGTCTGTCTAGTAGGCGGTTTCGTCGAGTGCGGCGGTGCGGTAGGCGCCCGGCGTCTGCCCCATGGTGCGACTGAACGTGTCGACGAAGGCGCTGGGAGTGGCCCAGCCGCAGCGATGCGCCGTCTGCGTGACGGAGGCGCCGGCGGTGAGTTCGAGCATCGCGTGGAATACCCGGGTGGTGGTGCGCCACTGCGGGTAGGTGGTGCCGAACTCGCCGCGGAACAGGCGCGCGAGGTGGCGTTCACTCGTGCCCACTTGCCGGGCCAGCCAGGTCATGGTCCGGGGCCGGCTCAAATCGTCGACGACGAGTTGGCAGGCTCGAGCCAGGCGCGGGTCCTGCGCTTGCGGGAGAGCCAGCGGCGTGACGTGTGCGCTACGGAGACGGTCGCGGATGACGGCGCGCAGCCGAGCCGATTCGCCTCGGGGGAGTTCGGGTTCGGTAGCGGCGATGAGCAGCTCGCGCAGCAGTGCGGACACCGCGAGGACGGTCGGTGACTCGTCGGGGAAAAGCGTGTCGTGGGCGGGAAATTCGAGCAGATGCACGTCGGCGCGCCCATAGACGCGGTGCTCGTGCCAGGTGCCCGCGGGTGTCCACACGGCGCGGTGGGCTCCCGCGACCCAGGTGCCGTGGTCGGTGCGCACCGCGAAAATGCCGCTGCTGACATACATCAGCTGATGTACGTCGTGCCGGTGACGAGCGATGACCTCGCCCGCCGGAAAGTGTTGTCGGATTTGCGACACAACTGGGCAGTTTATCGGAAGACCGAACCCCCGCGGCCACGCATCGTAGAGACATGCGAGCGACGAGATCACTTCGAAAGCCGTCCCCGGGTCCCGCGGTGCCACCGCGCCGTGATCGGTTGCGACGCATGGTGGCCGACACCAGGCCGCTCGCGCATACCGGATTCCGGCGCATCTTCCTCGGACAGTCCACCGCCGTCGTCGGGATGATGGTCACCTCGGTGACTGTTGCGGTGCAACTGTTTTCGCTGACCGGCTCGTCACTGGTGGTGGGGCTGGCCGGACTGGTCGGCCTGGTGCCGACGATTGTGTTCGGCCTCTACGGCGGCGCTGTCGCCGACGCGATCGATCGCCGCAAGCTGTATCTGTTCTCGTCGTCGCTCACCTGGGTGATCACGCTCGCTCTGCTGGTGCAGAGCCTGCTGGAAATCCGTTCTCCCGCACTGATTCTGGTGTTGGTCGCGGTGCAGGCCGGTGGGTTCGCGGTGTCGGCGGCGGTACGCGGCGCTCTCATACCGATGCTGGTGCCCGCCGAACAGCTTCCGGCAGCCAACGCGCTGAACTACACCGCGGGCACGCTGGGGCAAGTCCTCGGACCACTGCTGGCGGGCGTATTACTCGCGCTACCAAACGGATTCGCGCTCGCCTATGGCGCCGATGCGGTGCTTTTCACCGCCGCGCTCTACGCCGCCGCGCGACTGCCACCGTTGCCCGCCGCTGCCGCGCCCGCCCGTCCCGGCCTGCGTTCGGTGTTCGAAGGCCTGCGTTTCCTCGCCACGAACCCGGTGCTGTCGACCTCGTTCGCGCTGGACATCGCGGCGATGGTGCTGGCGATGCCGACGGCACTGTTCCCCCAGGCCGCGGCCGAGCGATGGCACGGAGGCGCGGGCGTGGGGGTGCTGTATTCGGCGATCGCTGTTGGTGCGTTGCTGGCGGGTGTGTTCGGAGGATGGATCGGGCGCGTGCGCCGCCAAGGGGTGGCGTTGAGTGTCGCGGTGGTGGTGTGGGCCGCGGCCATCGCCGCCGCCGGGGCGGTCCGGAGTTTGTGGGCCGTTGTGGGGTTGCTGGTCTTGGCCGGGGCGGCGGACCTGGTCAGCGCCGTCTACCGGGAGACGATGTTGCAGACCCAGGTGCCCGACGGAATGCGCGGACGTTTACAAGGTGTGTTCACCGTGGTCGTCGCGGGTGGCCCCCGCCTCGGTGATCTCAGAGCCGGTGCGATGGCGGCTGCCACGACGCTCACGATCGCCTGGTCCGGCGGCGCCCTCGTCTGCATCGCCGTGGCAGTGACCGTGGCCCTGAGCGTGCGATCGTTCTGGCGCTACGACAGCACGGCGCGTGCGTGATTCGCCTCGCGGTGGCCAAACGCTGCCGGTCATGACTTGACCGGCAGCGCTTGGTTGTTCGGCGAGCGGATCAGTGCTGGGCCGGGACGTGGCGGTCGCGTCCGGCGCCGTAACCGGCGGCCGCCATGAGCAGGCTCAATACGGTGAGCAGGATGAGCGCGCCGGTCCAGCTGGCGGTGGCGTCGTGCAGGATGCCCAGCAGCAGGGGGCCTGCCGCCGCCACGAGGTAGCCGATGGACTGGGCCATCCCGGCGAGCGCCGTGGTTTCGCGCGGGCCGGTGGCGCGCTGGCTCTGAAAGGTCAGGGCCAGTACCAGGCAGACTCCGGCGCCCAACCCGAGCAGGGTGCATGCCGCGAGGGCGAGGGTCGGCAGCAACAGCAGGATCGCGAATCCGGCGGCGACGACCGACGCCGCGATGGCCGCGGCGAACCGCTGATCGTGCCGGCCGCGCGTGGCCAAAGGCAGCAGCATGCCCGTGATCAGTGCGACGACCTGGTAGTAGAACAGCATCCAGCCGGCCGCCGCGGTGCTCATGCCCTGCGTGCTGAGAATGCTGGGCAGCCAGGCGATCGCGGTGTAGAAGGCCAGCGATTGCAGGCCCATGAAGAGGGACACCTGCCACGCCAGCCAGGACCGCCACGGTGTCCGGGCAGGCGCCTTCTCGGCCGGTGTGTCGTCGTCCGAACGGGCTTCGCGGAGCCGGGGCAGCCATACGACGAGCGTGACGACGGCAGGGACCACACCCCAGGCCAGTGCCGAATGCCACCCTCCGGGTAGGACTTTGGCGAGCGGGACGGAGATGCCGGACGACACGGCGGCGACCAGACCCATCACGGTGACGTAGAGGGCGCTCACCATATGCATCTGCCGAGCGGGCACATGCGTGCGAATCGCCGTGGGCAGCAGCACATTTCCCACCGCGATGGCCACCGAGAGCAGCACGGTCCCGGCGAACAGGCAGGCGATCGACGGGAGGGAGCGGATCGTCATGCCGACCGCGAGCACCGCGAGCGACGCCACGAGGGGCGCGACGATGCCGAACCGGTGGGCGACGCGCCCGACGAACGGCGACGTGACGGCGAACATCAGCAGCGGCAGCGTGCTCAGCACACCACCCGCGGAGGAGGGCAGGCCGGTTTCGTGTTCGATGGCGGGCAACAGGGTACCTACGCCCGTCAAGGTTGCGCGAAGATTGGCCGCCACCAACAGAATTGCGAGCACGAGCCCGATGGAGAGGGCGGGCCCGGTGCCCGGCCGCTCGGTCGTGGGCTCGAGGTTCGTGGTGGTCACTCTTGTGGTTCCGTTCCGTTTTCGGTGAGCTGGACGATCTCCGCGGCGTAATGGCGAGCGCCGACTTCGTCCCGGGCGGCGATGGCCGCGACGAGACCGCGGTGCAGCCGGGCGTGCGCCGCGGCCGTCTCGGGGACCCAGGGCATGGCGCCGATCTGTTCGGTAACCGCGACGCTGAGGGTGTCGTACAGCTCGGTGAGCAGGGTGTTTCCGCACGCGCGCACCACGGCCCGGTGGAAGCGCGCGTCGGCCGCCGCGGCAGTGGCCGGATCCGCTGCCGATTCGGCCTCGTCGAGGAGGCGCTCGAGCTGGACCAGATCGTCGTCGGTCCGCCGCGCCGCGGCCCGCGCCGAGGCGTACTCCTCCAGCACCGCGCGCAGTTCCAGCACGTCGCCGCGCTCGGAGGTGGTGGTGCGGCGCATCAGCACCGAATGCATTTCGTTCGAGGCGCGCACGTAGGTTCCGTCGCCTTTGCGGGCCTCCAGCAGGCCCAGGTGCACCAGCGCGCCGATTGCCTCGCGCACAGTCGTTCGCCCGACGCCGAGCTGCTCGACGAGGTCGTGTTCCGGAGGGATCCGCATGCCGACCGGCCAGGTGCCGGAGGCGATCAGCTCGCGAAGCGTGTCCACCAATTGCGCGGACAAGCTCGCGACGCGGCGGGGTGCGCGAAGTTCACTCATAAGGGCAACCTAACACCGAATGTCAGACATTTGAATGTGAGCTGGGTCGCGCCGAGACGCATGGGCCACGTACGCCGGAACATCAGCGCAGCGTGGTGAATTCAACGGCGAACTCGGCGTGACCCGTAGCCGGTGGGAAATTCGTCGAACGTGAGCTCGAACCCTGGACATACGGCATCTACGCAGACCGGCGGTGTTGTCGCAGGCGGATATTGGCTGCGACGGCGCGGTCGCTGCCATCTTCGCCGCGCCCCGCGGTGTTTTGGGCGGGCGAGTGCAGTCCGCAGCAGGCTGGGCTGGGGCTTGGCCGCCGTCGTCTCGCGGAAGAGGACTCGAACCGACGGCCGCCCGCTACGTGGTAATCAGCTGCGCAGGTAGGACGCGCCGTTCAGATCCAGGATCGTGCCCGAAGCCCACGCTGCGTCGGGGGAGGCCAGGTAGAGCACGGCGGCAGCGATTTCGTCCGGTGTACCGACCCGGCCGAACGGGCTCTGGGCGCGGACCTCGTCGCCGGCGTCGCTCGCGAGTTTCGCTTCTTGGCGCTCGGTACTGATGAATCCGGGCGCGACGGAGGTTACCGCGATGTCATGGGGTGCGAGTGCGATCGCCATGGACTGCCCGAAAGCGTGCAGCGCGGCCTTGCTCGCCGCGTAAGCGGGAAATTCGGGTTCGCCCCGGAACGCGCCGCGTGAGCCGATGTTGATAACGCGGCCGGGCGCGCCCCGCTCGATCAGATGCCGGGCGACCCCATATGTCAGGTGCGCCGCGCCGAGCAGGTTTACATCGAGCATCTGTTGCCAAATCCGTTGCCATTGCCCGAAATCGATTTCGGCGACCGCATGCCGGGTGCTGGCCGAGGTAGCGACGGCGGCATTGTTGACCAGGATGTCGATTCCGCCGAGCGCGTCCACAGCGGCCTCGACCACCTGTCGAGCGGTCTCCGGATCACCGAGGTCGCCGGTGATCATGGTGTGCCCCGTGCCGGGCAACAGCCGCAGAGTTTGCGCCGCGGCGTCGGCGTCCTTGCCGTAATGCACCGCCACTCGATCGCCGTTCTCGGCGAATGCCACCGCTACCGCCCGGCCGATTCCGCGCGACGCTCCGGTAACCAATACTCGTCTCATCGCGCGAACACCTGCGCCTCATCGGCGAACGCTTTGAACTCCAGCGCATTACCGGCCGGATCCCGGAAGAACATGGTCCACTGTTCCGCCGGTCGACCGGGGAATCGCAGGTACGGCTCGATCACGAATTCCACACCGGCCGTGCGTAGTTGCTCGGCCAGGGCGTGAAAGTCGTTCGCTTGCAGGAGTAGCCCGAAGTGGGGCACCGGCACGTGATGTCCGTCGACCTCGCTCAGGCCCTGCGCGGTGCTCTCGCCCGCCGCCAGATGGGTGACCAACTGGTGGCCGTGCAGGTTCCAGTCGATCCAGTGGTCGCTGCTGCGCCCTTGCTCGAGTCCGAGGACATCTCCATAGAAGCGGCGGGCGGCGTCGAGATCATCGACCGGGATGGCCAAATGCATGGCGGGACGAGGTGACATGGTCAGCACTCCTTTTCCTTCAACGAGGCTTTCAGCTTGCTCCGCACCATGTCCTAATGTCAACATTAGGACATGAACCTACCGCTGCCCAAGGCCGCACGGCGCGGGCTCGCGAACGAAGCGGCCGACGTCATCCGGGACGCGATCTTCGCCGGCGATATCGCGCCCGGTGCGCCGCTGCGCGAAGTCGAACTAGCCGCCGCGCTCGGTGTCAGCCGCGGATCGGTCCGCGAGGGCTTGGCCCTGCTGCAGCGCGAAGGCTTGATCCGCAGCGGTTGGCATCGCGGCACCGCCGTCATCGAGGTCACGCCGCAGGACATCGAAGAGGTCTACGCGGTTCGCGGTGCGCTCGACCGGCTGGCCGCGATCAGCGCCCAGGCCACCGCGAGTCCGCAGCAGTTGGCGCCGCTGGACGACCTGGTCGAGGCGATGGCGGCCGAGATCGCCGGTGCGGCAGCCGGGCCCCGACTGCTCGCTCTCGACATCGCATTCCACGACCAGATCTACGACATCGCCGGAAACCAACGGCTCAGCCAGGCGTGGCAGGCCGTGCGGTCGCAGGTCTACCTGTTCCAAATGCACCGTGTCGCAGCGGGATACGAGCACTATCGAGACCGGGTGATCGATGAGCATCGTGAGCTGGCGGAATTGCTGCGGTCCGGTGATCGTGACGTGCTGGCGCGCTGCGCCGAGGAGCACGTCGACTCGGCCCGGCGCAGTCTGCTCGCCCACCTCTCGGCCTGAGTGCGTCGCGGCGGCCCCGGTGTCGGACGACCACCTGATCGACCCAGGCGTGGCAGGACGTTGAAATTGGCCTTGCTCCGTAGCTTTGTCCTCGCCGGGTGGCTCGCGGATTATCTGGATCGGAATGCTGGGGTAGGTAGATGTCGCTGCTGATAATCGACGCTGCTCGGAGGCAGTTGAGCACGGTCGGGCACCGGTCGCGCTGAACGGTGGTGCGGCCTCAGGGCAACTCGGAACGTCCGGCGCGGACCGCTCACCGGTACCGGTGAGCGCGCGTGATGGGCTCCGTCCGCCCGCTGTGCGTGCCGGTTCGCAGCGCAACCGACACCGCGAACGCCGTCCGGCGGATCAACGCGCACGCGGTGTCGATGTCGAACCGCGCGACGGTATCCCCGATCGCGATCGCCGCGACGGGACGACGCCGCCGATCCATCACCGGTGTGGCCACGCAGCGCACACCCCGGGTGAATTCCTCGTCGCTGGTAGCGATTCCGGTGCTGCGCGCGCGGGCGAGATGCGCTTTCAGTTCCGCGCCATCGGTTATCGTGCGCGATGTCATCTGGTCGAAGCTCTTGGCCCGCAGCAGGTCGGCGGGCTGATCGAGGGCGAACGCCAGCAGGACTTTGCCGATCGCGGTGCAGTGGACCGGCGCGAAGGTCTGACCGAACGACGGCGTCCGCGCCGCGGCGTGCCCGTAGATCCGCTCCGTATACCGCACCTGGGAGCCGGCCAGGACGCCGAGTGACACCGTCGCCCCGGTGTGTACGTGCAGGTCGACCAGGAACGGAACGGCCGCTGCGCGCAACAGATCTCGGTTCTCGGGCGGCGGCACGGCGATGCGCACCAATCGCTGCCCGACGACGTAACCGGGCCCTTGCTGCTCGATCAGCCCGTTGGCGCACAGCACTCGGATGAGTCGCCACACGGTTGTCTTGGGCAACTCGGCCCGGCGCGCGAGGTCGGCGGGGCTGACCGGCTCGACCTGATCGCCGAGCAGATCCAGCAGTCGAGCCGATCGGGCGACGAGGCCCTCCGGCTGCTCAGGCATCGCACCGGAACTCGCGCGGCCGGGCCGGGGGAGTTCCCCGCTCGGTTGCCGACTCCGGCAAGTGGACACGGGCTTCGCTCTCGCGCACGAGCGGGCGTGGATACCGCAGCATGATGGACATCGATCACTCCCTTGTGGCAACTACTTCCGAGCCCGCCGAGCCCGAACCTACTCAGGAAGATCCCCGTCGTAACCCCCTGCTCGGAGTTTGCACGCACTGGGTGCAGAACGCCGTTGCGCCGAATCGACCGATCCGAGCCGGGAAACTACTGATTTGCCCATTTCGTCGCCGACTGCTGAAGTTTGTCCAGCCTGCCGCGATAGCGCCCGGCGGTCCGTGCGTCGAGGAGGTCGGTCGCGCGCTTGATCGTGCTCTCGTTGGCGCGGATCGCCGACTTGACGGTCGCACTGTTCACCTTGCCGCCCTTGGTCATTGCGAGAATTCTCGCCAGCGTCGAGGCCATGCTCGTTCCTTTCGATCGGGAGGGGCCGTTGCTCGGCCCGTGATTCCCAAGATATATGCGAAAGTATGCATATATCGACGCCGCGCGCAATTTCTCAGTGAACGCACAGATCGCGGGCGGACCGCCGTCGTGCCCTCCGACGCGCACACGTAGCGCACCTCCCCGGGGCTGGTCGGTTGATCACCAGGTAATGGTGGCGGAGGGCCGATGCCGCAATCATCACCTGGTGATCGCTCGTCCGAATGCGGTCCTGCTACGTCCTGGTGACCGGTGTCGCGCCTTCGGTGGCGAGGATGTGTATCACTCGACCGCAGCAGCGATTCGAGGTGCTGGACCATGTGCCGATCGCTCGTCCGACGGTGGATCGGGTTGCGACGGGTGCGTTCACGCCTTGCGTCCGAGCGGAATGGTCCAGGTGCGCACGGCCCCGGCCTGTTGCAGCGCCGTGCGGACGGTGACGGCTTGCTCGTCGTCCTCGACGAGCGCGATCATGCAGCCGCCCAGGCCGCCGCCGGTCAGTTTCGCGCCCGCCGCGCCTGCCTCGACGGCGGCGGCGACCAGCCGATCGAGTGCGCCGCAGCTGACCCCGATTTCGCACAGCAGCGCGTGGAAAGCGGTGCAGTGCTTGCCCAGCTCGGCTACGCGGCCCGCGGCGAGGTCCTCGGCCGCCATGCGCGTCAGCGCCGCGGCGTTGATCAAATGGGTTCGTGCCTGGTTGATCTCGCTGGCGAGCTGCGTGCGGACCTGGGTGACCGCGGCCTTGGTGCTGCCCTTGATCCCGGTATCGGCGACCACGAGGCGGGCCCACGCCGGTCCCGAAAGCGGTTGTACCCAGCCCGATTCGAACCAGACCGGACCCTCTGCCATACAGGCGACCGCGTCGATGCCGCTCGCGGTGCCGTGGGCCATGTCTTCGCCGTGCTGTACCGCGCGGTGCAAGATCTCCGGTGTCAGTGTGCAATCGAGATGATCGGCGAGCGCCCGCACGGTCGCGACGGCACACGCGGCGCTGGCGCCGAGGCCCCGGCCGGGCGGTATCGCACACCGCAGGACGACGTCGACCCCACGCCCCGTGTAACCCACCAGCCGCATGAACGCGTGCGCTGCCACCTCGACGCTGTCACCCGATCGGCCGTCGGAACGCGGGTCGACGTGCACGAGGTGGCTGCGCGAGCGCTGTGCATCGAGCACGGCGTCGGCGGCGGGGGAGTCGGCCGCTGCGCGACCGTACGCGGTGGCGTGCGCGCGGAGTTCGGGCATCGGTACCGCGATGGCCGGCATGCCGTACACCACCATGTGCTCACCGAGCAGAATGATCTTGCCGTGTGCGCTCCCCGCGCCTGCTCGGTGTTCCTGTGCGGTGCGGTACAGGTGGTCGGAAATCACGCTCGAGCTCCCAACTCTGCGACGGGTGAAGGTCTTTCGATTGCACGGTGTGCGGCCCCCGCTTTCCACCCGCTGTTCCGTAGAGCGGAACAAAGATCGATCGTTGATCGTCGTCGGGCCGGTCAGGCGGATGTCTGCCGTCGGCGACGGTTCGCCCAGGGGATGCCGTGAAGTGCTTGACAACGGCAGAGCAACGTACAAATACTGTTTCTCGTGAAAGAACTTTTGTACGTCGACTCGATCGAGCAGGCCGAGGTGCTGTTCAAGCCGCAGCGGGTCGACGTCTTGCAGCAGCTCGCGCAGCCGCGGTCGTGCCCCGAGGTGGGGCAGGTGCTGGGGCAATCGACACAGCGGGTCTCTTATCACGTCAAGAAGCTGGTGGTGGCCGGGTTGGTCGAGCGGGTCGCGGAGCGGCACGTGAACGGGATCCGCGAAGGCGTCTATCAGGCCGTGGCGCGGTCGTACTGGGTGTCGCCGCGACTGGTCCCGGCCGAACGGCGCCGGGTGCGCGATGAGTTCAGCCTGGGTTATCTGCTCGACCTGGTCGAGCACGTGCAGAGCGAGCTGGGCGCGTTGTCCCCGGCGGACGGACCGGTGCCGACGCTCGGGGTCTCGGGGCAGATCAGGCTCAAACCCGGTCACCGGCAGGCCTTTTTCGACGAGTTGCGCACCGTGCTGCAGGAGTTGTTCACCCGGCACGGCACCGGCCAGGGCGAGACCTTTCGCCTCGCGGTCGCCTGTTACCCACACGAAGATGAAGGAGAGAACCCCGATGAGTGATCAATTGCGTGTCGAAACCGAGCTTCCCGTAGGCCGGGACGAGGCGTACCGGGCTCTGACAGATCCCGCGCAACTCACCCGCTGGCTGGCCGAGCACGCCGAGGTCGATCTCGACGCCGGCCGATACGAGTTCTGGGGATCGACCACCCCGCAGGGCGATCAGCCGCACCAAGAAGGTGCGACGGCAGCCGGCTCCGAATCATTGGCGTTCGTCTGGGTTCTGGACGGCGTGAAAACGCGGGTCGAGTTGCGGCTCGCGGACGCGGGCGATGCGACCGTGTTGCGGTTGACCCACGCCGGGTTGCCGACGCTGGAAGAGCTGATGGCTCCCTCGGGCCGCCGCGACGGCACGCACGCGATGCATGTGTTCTGGCCACTCGCGCTGGCCCGCCTGGTCGAATACTTGGACGGCAGAACCGAACTGACGCCGGCGGCCGACTTCGGCCCGGACCGCGGCACCGAGATCCGGGCCGAGATCAGCATCGCCGCGCCGCCTGAGCGGGTGTTCGCCTCGCTGATCGAGCCCGCGCAGATCGAACGGTGGTTCGGTGCCTCCGGGGTGGAACTCGAACCCCGGGTCGGCGGCCGCGCCACCCTGGGCATCGACGGCGAAGTGACCGAATTCGAGCCCGACCGCCGGATCACCCTCGCCGACAGCGAAGGCTCGATCGTCACCTGGCAGTTGGACGGCACCGACGGCGGCACCCGCCTCACCTTCGTCCAAAGCGGTTACACCGACGCCGAACTCGACAACGCCGCCCAGCACGAGGCCGGTTGGTTCGCCGCCCTGGCCGAGATCCGCCGCTTGAACGAACTGGGCGATGCCTGGAAGCCGGTCATTCGGGACTTCCCGGACCCTGCCTAGGTAGCAGTCGGCCGCCGCAGGCGCTCAGGCCTGGCGCGCACGCCCGGCGTAGTCGTTTTCGGCGTACCACTCGCCGCGCCCGGCGGGGAGTAGGTCGAGGACGTTCCAGACCGGGGACAGCAGGTCGATGCCGCGTTGGGCGTCGTCGAGGAAGTTGGCGGGCAGGGTGTAGAAGTGGCGCACCTCGTCGCCCTCGGCGGTGAAGACGCTGATCATCGGGCGCTGGTCGCCGTCGGGCCGTTCGGCGTTCAGGTCGGCGTTGAAGGTGGTGTCGTGGCTGGAGAGGATGCGCAGGCCGTCCCAGCCGCGTTGCAACGCCCAGCCGCGCAGTTTCGGCAGTGGGGCCTTGGCGATGACGGCGAAGCTGGTGCGCTGACCCAGGTGATGGGCGACGCCTTGGAAGCCGTCGACCCACATCGAGCACATCGGGCAGGCCGCGTCTTCGTCCGGGTGGAACATGAGGTGGTAGACGACGAGGGTGTCGTGCTCGCCGAACAGCTCCCGCAGCCTGGTGGTCCGGATCGGTTCGGGCCTGCCGAGGTCCGCCGGGCCCTCGGCGAAGGCGTAGTCGTCGAGGGTGCGGCCGGGCGGCATCTCCCGGCGGGCGGCGGCCACCGCCTCGATCTGATCGCGTAGCGTGCGTTCGGCTTTCGCCAGTTCGATACGGGCCGTGACGTATTCGTCGCTGGCGCCCTTGGGCCACATCGGTTCCATCGCCGCGGCATCCACTTCGCCCATGACGGGGGATCTCCTCTGGTTTCGGATAGTGAACGTGCCCTCGGGTCAAGGTAGAGCACGGGGGACGAGACCTCAAGAGCGACACGAAGCTACCGCGAACTCGGGCTTGCCTCCGCCGCGCGGGCAGTTACTATATATTTATATACCTACCTGGCATGGTGGTGAGGAGTGCAAAATCGAACTCACCGAGCAGGGCAAGGCTTTACTGGCCAAGCGAGGATTCGATCAGGTGCTGGGCGCCCGTCCGCTGCGGCGCACCATCCAGCGCGAGATCGAGGACCAGCTCTCCGAGAAGATTCTGTTCGGCGAGATCGGCCCCGGCCAGACCGTGGTTGTCGACGTCGAAGGCTGGGATCGTGCCGCGGATCCCGACGGCGCGGAAACCGCGAGCTTGGTATTTCGAGTTGAAAGCCGGGAGATTTCACTGACCTGATTCCGCTGTAATCCGCCGCGCAACACCCGAGGTGTTGTGCGGCTTCGGCATGCAATTTGTCAGTGCTAATTCAGTGGGTCCGGAAATTAATCTTGATACTTCGCCCTTTTGATTGTGCTCATATCATTGACCTAGATAAGTTCAAAAACATATAGTTAATGAGGATCGTTCCAACTAGTACCGCAGACGCTGGAGGTGTCTGGATTGAGCGCCATCAAAGAGACGTACGAATCGCTGAACTTAGAACCGAAGCCGATCCGTCCGCACATCCTCGCCGCCGCTACCGTGGCCTTCGGCGAGGACTACTACGCGGCACGGAAAGAGACCATCAATCTCTCCGGTTTCGTTCAACTGAACAAGTGGCCGATGCCCGGATTCGAGCATCGCGTCGATGAAAGGGGCTATGCGGAGTTCGAGACCGAGTTGATCTCGGCGCCCGAGGTCGGCATCAAGGGCTTCAGCTACGAGTTGGACGACCGCATCCAGGTGCTGTCCAACCCGTTCCTGCCCAACACCGGTCACGTACGGCAGATCACGCCCGGCAAGAACTTCCCCGCGGAGTTCAACATTCGCCGGTTCGGCATCCTGGAGTCCAGCACGTTGCGCCTGGCACACCGCAACGTGATCGACATCTACGGGGTCGTCGACCACATCCCGCCGTTCAAGAAGCCACTGACCGGCCCGTACCTCGGCAAGCCGCGCGGTGACGGACCGTTCGACGTGATCGTCGGGCCCAACGTGGTCCGGGGCACCACCTTGCCCGAGGCCTGGTACCCCGCCAACGACGAGAACGAGCCGGTGGGCATCACGCCGAGCATGTTCTTCATGCCCAGCGCCGGACCGTGCATCTCCATGCTGGTCGATCCGTCGATGATCATGCAGGTGTCGTTGGAGGGTCAGGCCAAGCTGGAGGTGGGCGGTAAGGAAGTGACCGTCGACCTGGCCGGTGACTACAAGAACGCCGCGGGCACGGAGATCCTGCTGTTCGGACCGGAGAAGCACGACGAGGGTGCCGGTGTGCTGGCACAGATCTCGCGCGTCGCGATCTCCGGCCACTGCGCCGCGCTCGGCGGCCGCGTGATGCTGCGCGTCAGCTTCCCGCGGGTGTCCGGTGGCACGCTCGGCGAAGGCAGCGAAGACAGCCTGAGCCGCATCCGCTACCCCAGCGAGCTGCACATCGATACCGAGTTCGAGCTGGTCACGCCCGACGTGACGCTGTACGCGACGAACCCGGTGCATGTGTTCGGCAAGCTGTCGAGCATGGAGGCCACGGGCACCGAACTCCAGATGAACGGCACGGACACCGCGCTGGTCACCACGGAGGACGAGGTCAAGGCCAGGCTGACGGGTATCAACCTGGTCATGCGGGATTCGTTTGTCGGCGAGCACGCGGCCGTCAACGTATAGGCGGGCTTTCCCGAGCGGTCTTCGCTTGACGCGGGCCGCTCGGGTGAGTTCCCTTGAGTTATCAATAGCGATAGTTCAGCCTTGCTGGTCCCTCACCGCGTTGTCGGGAGGGACCAGCGTCCACGACCGGAGGCAGGCACTGTGGACCCGTTGACCCTTCTCATGCACCAGGTGATGCTCTCCGACCGGCCGCGGATGAATGCCTACGAGCAGGCGCTCGCACAGGTCGTCGCGCCCGGCTCGATCGTGATCGACGTCGGCGCAGGAACTTTGGCGCTGTCGCTGCTGGCCCTGAAACACGGCGCCGAGCACGTGTACGCCATCGAGGCGGACCCAGATATGGCGGCGGTGGCCGAACGCATCATCGCGACCAACGATCTGAAAGAACAGCTCACCCTGATCCAGGGTGACGCGCGGGCAGTCCGGCTGCCGCGCAAGGCCGATGTCATCGTCTCGGAGATGATGGGCAATCTCGGCCCGGAAGAGAACATGATGCGCGTGCTGGACAGTGTCGCCCGTAAGAACCTGGCGCCGAACGGCCGGATCATCCCGCGCGAGCTGACCACCACGTTGGCCGCCATCGAATTCGATGACGAGGGCTGGGGGATGTGGGGACAGGACTTTCACGGGTTCCGGCTGGACGCCGTGCAGGATTTCGCCGAGCCCCGCGCCCAGCTGCACTTCTTCCAGCGTGCGCCGCGGCTGCTCAGCGATCCCGTGCCGATCGGGGACCGCGTGCGGCTGCCGATCGCACGGCCCGGCAGCTTGCACGCCGTGATGGGATTCTTCACCGCCGACCTCATCGACGGCGTCACCCTGTCGAATTTTCCTTCGTACCAAGGATGTAACTGGGCGGTGTGGATCTGGCCGCTGCGGCACACGCCGGTGCGCGCCGGCGATGCCATCCAGGCGACGGTGCATCGGCCGTCCGGCTCCGCCCGATCCCGGGTGGTCACCGAATGGCGGCTGGACTGCACGATCGCCCGGGGAGGGGAGGGGTGATGCCGATTTCCGTGGGAACCGTGCGCGACATCCCGGTACGAGCGTTGAAGCTGTGCGGCCTGACCTGGTCGGGGGATCTGCTCTGGTTCTCCGAAGGCGTGCTCAACCAGATCATCGCGATCGACCCGGCGACGGGTGCGGTCGAACATCGAATCCCTTGTGCGGCAGTCCGGTCCGACCTGACCACGATGGGCGGCCATTTGATCCAGGTCGTCGGTGACGACCGCGCCTTACGCGTGATCGATCCGGCGACCGCCGAGACGGTCGCGGAGTTGCCGAATCCCCGTCCGGGCGAGGGGTTGTCGGGAATCGAGGCGGCCCAGCACGGGGTGTGGCTCGGTTATGAGAATCGGAAGGCGATCGATCTGCGCACGCCCGACGGGCTGCAACTGGTCGACACGATTCCGGTGCATGCCCGGCCCGCGGGCGTCACCGTCTCCGACGACTACCTCGCCTACGCCGACTACCAGAACGCCATGATCAATCTGGTCAGCCTGGTGAGCCGTCGCGAGGTCGCTTCGTACCATGTCGCGGGCAATCCGACCGGACTGACCTGGGACGGCAGCCGGATCTGGTACTGCGACCACACCACCTTGCAACTACGGGCGATCATGGTGCCCGGCATCAGTGCCGGATAGCAGATTTCGCCTTCGTCGCATCCAGGTCGCGCTGTAGGTCGCAGGGCAGCAACGGTTCTCGGAGCAGACGCCGATAGCGTCCGGCGACCGGCTGATCCGCCGGCCCGGCGGTCAACCAGGCGCCGACCAGGCGTGCGCCCTCGATATAGGTGACCGTGTACGCCCGCCACAACGGGTCGGTCAGGAAGCGCACCATGTGCTGGGCTCGGTCGCGCGGCAGCAACAGCCACCGTTCGAGATAGTCGGTGACCTCGTCGACCGTGGCGCCCCGGTCGTGCAACATGATCGCCGCGTCCTGGCGGGCCGCGAACAGCCGCTGCAGGTGGGTTCGCACCTGCTCGACCAGCTCACCGTCGCTGAAAATCCCTTCCGCGGCAAGGATTTGCGCTGTCCATTCGCCCCATCCCGCACCCAGGACCGCCACGTGCGCGAGTTCTGCGGTGCCTTCCGCGATCAGGCACTGCGGCGTGTTCACCAGTGCGATGTGCTGCTCGCCGTGCCCGTGCTCGCGCACCAGTCCGGCCTCCTTGAGACAGTGCTCCGTGTGGTGGCCGGGATAGGATTCGTGGGTCACCAGGATCGGCAGCGCCGCGATCGCGCGCCCGGCTTCGTCGTTGAGCGCGACCGTCGAACGGAAGCCGCCCAGATACCGGTTGAAGGCGTTCCAGGGCTTGCCGTGCACCACCTCGTAGTCCACGCGCTCGCCGGCCGGCAGGCCGAACAGCGGTCGGGTCAGCCGCTGCAGTTCGTCGGAAACCGCCTGTGCGGCTTGCTGTAAGCGGTCCGGTGGAATGCGATTGCGCTCGTAGTACGCGTCGAGCCGCTCCGGCAATCCACCACTGCCCGGTAACAATCCGGCGATCGCCTCGTGTGCGTCGGCGTAGCTCGCCGGATCGCCGAGGGCGATCTCGACGTCGAAGTACTGACGAATTTCGTCCAGGAACGGTATATCTCTGCCGGACAGTCGGTTTCCCACGCACTCCAGCGCCGTGAGTTGCGCCGACAGATATCGCTGCCGCGAGTCGGGCAGCCCCGAGTCGGCGAGTTCGGTCCGCAGCCGGTCCGCCTGCCGAGCCAGATCGGCTGGAGCGGCGGGTGGTTCGTCCGCGACCCGGGCAGCGAGTCGCGGATCGCCGAACCAGCAGTCCACGAAACCGTCGATCAGTTTCCCCAGACGCAGCCCCAGCAGCAGGTATTCGCGGACCACCGGCTCGTAAACCGGCCGCTCGGATTCGGCGACGCTCATTCGGCCGGGTCGAGCCAGAGGTTGGACAGGTCGAACCAGCGATCGATGGTGGGCATGGCGATCGCGTTGCGCACCCGCGCGCCCTTGATGTGCGGGATGGTCGGCGCGTGCACCAGGATCGGCACGATGGCCGCGTCTTTCATCACCTGCAGATCCACCGCGTGCCAGGCCGCGTGCGCGTGGGCCGGATCGGTCGCCGAGAGCGCCTCGTCGATCATGCGGTCGACCTCGGGGTTGCTGTAGCACCCGTAGTTGCCGGTGCCGCGAATCTCGTTGGTCTGCAACATCGGCTGCAAGAAGGCGCGGCCGTTGTTGCCGAACCAGTCCGGTGTCCAGGCCGGGGTCGAGATGTCCCAGGCGCCCGCTCGCGCATTGGCCGGATCCCGGAGGAAGGGGTAGAAGTCGGTGTGCCCCAGGGCGACGACACGCAGTGTGATACCGATTTTGGCGAGGTCGATGGCAACCGCGGCAGCGACTTCAGGGTTCGCGTCGACATCGCGATGCGCGATCGTCAGCGTCAGTCCGTCCGGGTAGCCCGCGGCGGCCAGGAGCGCCCGCGCCTTCTCCGGATCGCCGCGATCGCCCGGTGTCGCGTAGAGGTCGAAGTCCTCGTAGCCGTAGTTGCCCGGCGGAATCGCGGAGCGGGCGGGCCACATCACCGTGCCGACGCTCAGCTCGTCGAAGATGCGGACCATCACCGTCTTGTCGATCGCATAGGAGATCGCCTGGCGTACTTCGGGTTTGCCCATGGCGCCGTCGGCGTTCGGACTGACCGTGTTGAACACGAGGTAGGGGTTCAACGCGTAGCCGAGGTTGTTGCCCGGATCGGTGGGGTTCTCGTCGTAGGTCTCGGTGACCGGCGACGCCCAGGACAGGTCCGCGTGCCCGGCTCGGATCCGCTGCCCGACCTGCTGCGGCGTCGCCTTCTCCATGACGACCTCGACACCGTCCAGATACTGATGCCGTACCGGATCGGTGTCCTGCTGCCACACGGGGTTTCGCGCCATGCGCAGGTGCTCGCCGTGGCTGTAGTGGGTCAGCCGGTAGGGCCCCAGGGACCTGACGTTCCGCCGGAATTCCGGACTGTCGGGGACGTAGTCGTCGTACTCCACCGGCGCCGGTGACGCGAACATCATCGAGATGATGTGGATGAAATCGAGGGCGGGGCGGATCAACTCGAACACCAGCGTGCGATCGTCCACCGCGGTGATCCCCGGGATATCGCGAGAGTTCTGGAACCGGGCGAGCTCGGCCGGCGCCGGGTTCCGATCGGGCACGGCGGCGGCGTAGTCGTCGCAGTATTGGGCCACGCCCTTGATGGTGCTGGTGTAGTAGTGGATCGCGCCGGCCCGGAGCACGGGGTTGCACATGCGTTTGAACCCGCGGACGAAGTCGTGTGCCGTCACCTCACGCGGGGGAGTGGTGTCCCACAAGACCCCTGAACGCAGGCGAACTGTATAGGTCAGGTGGTCACGACTGAGACCGCCGTTGTCGACGGTGGGGATCTCCAGTGCGACATCGGGCACCGGTGTCACCTGATTCCAGTCGTGCAGGTGTGCCACCGGGCGATAGGTGAACAGCTGGCGGGTGAACAGCCTGATGATCTGCCCGGACAGCATGTAGTAGGAGCTGGCCGGGTCCACGTGGTCCATGCTTCCCGGTCCGTACAGGCGCAGGGTGCCGCCGTACTTTGGCTGATCACCGTTCATTGCTCCGACCTCCTGGTCCGAACCGTGCCGAAAGATCCTCTAGATCACTATATGTAATGGAAGTATACTTTGGGGCGAATGCGGAAAGGTGGTGCGGCAGTGCGGGAAACAACCACGCGAGCAGGCTCTGCGGAGCCGCGGGCGCCCCGGCGCGGCGGCACGCTCACCCTGGTCGGCGCCGGCGACGTCGACTATCTCGACCCCGCGCTGGCGTACCACACGGCCACCCGCGGGATCGTGCGCGGCTACACGCGGCAGCTGGTCGGCTGCGTCGCGAGCCGCAACCGCGAGGAGGCCGGAAAGATCGTCGCGGACCTGGCGACCGAGGTGCCGACCGTGGCGAACGGCCGGATCACCGCCGAGGGCACGCAGTACCGGTTCACCCTCGCCGACGACCTGCGGTGGAATACGCCCTCGGGCATCCGCCCACTGGTCGCCGACGATATCGTGCGCGGCATCAAGCGCCTGGCCCACCCGCTCGCGAGCAGTCCCGGCCTGGCCTACTACCTGAGCACGGTCGAGGGCATGCTCGAGTTCCGGGACGCCGTGGCGGGCGCGGCACCCGAGTCCGTCGCCGCTCGGCTCGAGCACACGGAGATCAAAGGTGTTCGGGCGCAAGGGGATCGCGAGATCATTTTCACCACTCGGCATCCGGCCTCGGATTTCTTGAACATGCTCGCGTTGCCGTTCGCCACGCCCGCGCCGGTGGAGTACCTGGATTTCGTCCCCGGCAGCCCCGAGTTCAACCGGGTGCTCGCCTCGAACGGTCCGTACCAGGTGGTGAATTACGTTCCGGGAGAACGGATCGTGCTCGAGCGGAATCCCGCCTGGGAACCGAGATCCGATCGCCTGCGTGCCGCCTATGTCGACACCATCGTCGTTCGCGAGGGAATGTCGGAGCGCGCGGCCCACGAACTGGTCGCGACCGGCACGGCCGAAATGCTGTGGGACATCCAACCGCTCACCGAGGAACTCCCACAGTTGCTCGGCAGCGCTGATCCACGGCTGGAGGTATATCCCGCCGGATTGTTCAGTCCCTATATCGTGGTCAACTTTTCCAGTCCCGTCATGACCGCCCGCGCGGTGCGCGTCGCACTGCAGTACGCGGTGGACAAGGCTGCGGTGTCGCGGGTGTGGGGCGGGCCGAGCCTGAACGATATCGCCGACCAGATCCTGCCGCCGCTGTGCACCGCGCACCGTGAATTCCGTCCGTACGGAACCGAGGGCGGCCGCGGTGATCCGGAACTGGCCCGGCGGCTGCTCGCCGACGCGGGTTATCCGGACGGGCTGACGCTGCGATTGATATTCCGCGACCGCGACATCCACCCCGAAACGGCGGAGGTGGTCAAGGCGGCGATGGCGCGGGCCGGAATCCGCGTCGAGTTGGTCGGCGTCTCGATCAATGAGCTGTTCTCGGACTACTTTTCCTCGTCGGTCACGCGCAAGAGCTGGGATATCGCCCTCACCGGGTGGGAGCCGGACTGGTACGGCAACAACGCGCGCACCTACCTGCAGCCCCTGTTCGACAGCCGGGGTGTGGTCGAGGGCGGCGACTGGGGTTCGAACTTCGGCCGCTACCGCAGTGCGAAGGTCAACGAGTTGCTCGGCGCCGCGCTCACTTCGGCGGACGAGACGCGAGCCGCCGAGCTCTTCCGCCGGATGGAGGCCGAGGTGCTGCACGACGCCGCGGTGGTGCCGGTTCTCTTCGCGCACCAGTACTGGTTCCACGCCACGACCGTGCGGAACTGGCTGCCCTACCCGGTGCTCAACGGCGACCTGACCAACCTGTGGCTGGCTGGAAAGAGCCGTTGACATGCTGGAACGGCCCACGGTGACGCCCATCCACCGTTACTGTGTGTCCGAACTACTATCGAAAGCTTTACCGAATCTCAGCAACGTAGAGGAGGCACCATGGTTGCATCGCAACCGATCGATCCGCCGTCCGTGGATCTGGGCATGCTCATCCGCCGGCCACCGCACGACGTCTTCGAGGCCCTGGCCGACCCGTCGATAACGTCCAAATTCTGGTACACGAAGAGCAGCGGCCGCATGGCCGAGGGCGCCGAACTCACCTGGGAATGGGAAATGTACGGCGTCGCGCGCACGATTCGGGTCGAGAAGTTCGACACCGACAGCAAAATCCAATTCACCTGGGATAATTACAATCCCGAGGAGCCGACTACGGTAGAATTCACGTTGATACCGTATGAGAACGACACCACGTATCTGCATATCACCGAAACCGGTTATGGCGGCGATCTCCAAGCTCAGGTCGACGGCGTCCGGGATTCCACGGCCGGATTCGCCTATTTGATCGCCGCGTTGAAAGCGGCCCTCGAACACGACGTGACACTTCGGTTGGTGCAGGACGAGAATCCACCGAATCTGCAGCGGCACTGACCGTTAATTCACAGACGCGGTAACTCGGCTGACGGGTGACGTCGCGATGCGGTGTGGCAATCACACAGTGAATGAGGATGAGCATCATGGAATTCACCTACACGACACGCATCGCGACGACACCGGAGCAGCTCTGGGCGGCCCTGACCCAGCCGGAATTCACCCGTCGATATTGGTTCGGCGTCGCCATGCATTCGGACTGGCGGGTCGGCTCCCCGGTGAAATGGCAGAACATGCCGGAGGAAGAGCCGCAGGATCTGGGGCAGGTCGTGCTGGCGGCCGACCCCTATCGCGTCCTCTCCTATAGCTGGCATCTGCTGCAACCCGCGCACGCCATGCTCTTCGGCTGGTCGGACGCCGAACTCGCCGAGTACATGAAGGAACCGCGCACGATGGTCACCTTCGAGATCGCACCCGACGGCGACGGCGCGGTCCGGCTGACGGTGACCCACGACGGCTTCGAACCCGGCAGCGTCATGTACCAGGCGATCAGCGGCCAACTCCCGGGCAGCGGCGGCTGGCCGGGACTGATGAACAATCTGAAGGCGTTGCTGGAGACCGGCACGGTTCTCGCCGCCACACCGTCGGCCGCGCATGCCATTCGCGGCGACGAATAGTCCACGCGGATCGATTCAGAAAGTGGCGAACCGATGACCACTATTTCTCGACAGCCGACCATCACTCCCGGCGGACTGCCGCTGCTCGGCCACGGGCTGGAGATGAAGCGAAATCCGGGTCAGCTGCTGCTGTCCTTGCAGTCCGGCGAACCGGTGACCATGATCCGGCTCGGCCGCAGGCCGATGTACGTCGTCAATGACGCCGACCTCATGCGACAGGTCATGCGCGCACCGGAGATCTTCGCCAGGGGCGGCCCGATCACCGAACGGTTCCGGGTCATGTTCGGCAACGGCCTCGGGATTTCCGACGGGGCTTTTCATCGGCGCCAGCGCCGCCTGCTGCAGCCCGCGTTCCATCGCACGCGGATCATCCACTACTGCTCGCTGATCAGTAAATTGGTCGCGACGCGGATCGATGGCTGGTCCGAGGGCGAAACCCGGCGGATCGAGCGGGAGATGGACGAACTCGCCCTGGCCAACGTGACTCAGGTGATCTTCGCGCCCGGCACCACGCTGGATCAGCGCCGGTTCATGGATGCCACCGGTGTGGTGCTCGGCGGGCTGTTCCGGCGTATCGCGGACACCACCGGCGTGCTGACGAAGCTGCCGACCGCGGCGAATCGCCGCTACCGGGAGTCGGAAGACTATCTGCGGCGGACTATTCACGAAACGATCCGGGAGTATCGGGCCAGCGGCGAGGATCGCGGCGACCTGCTGTCGATGATGCTGCTCGCGCGCGACGAGGACGGCAGCCCGAGCATGAGCGATCAGCAGATCCACGACGAGGTGCTGACCTTCTTCATCGCGGGCAGCAACACCATCAGCAATACCCTGGCGTGGGCCTGTCACGAGATCGCCAGCCATCCGGAGGTCGAGAAGCAGCTACACGAGGAAGTGGACAGCGTGCTCGCCGGCCGGGCCGCCGAATTCGACGATGTCGCCCGCTTGGAATACACCCGCCGGGTGCTCACCGAAACGTTGCGCCTGCGCACGCAAGGATTTTTCCAGACCCGGATGACGACCGAGGACACCGAACTCGGCGGCTACCGCATTCCGGGTAACGAGGCGATTCTCTACAGCTTCTACGCGCTCATGCACAATCCCGGAATCTTCGCCGAACCGGAGCGGTTCGATCCCGACCGCTGGCTGCCCGAGCGGCTGACCGCGACGCAGCGCAACGCGTTCATGCCGTTCGGTGCCGGTGTGCACGGCTGTATCGGTGAGACGTTCTCCTGGACCGAGCTGATCATCGTGCTCGCGACGATCATGGGGCGCTGGCGGCTGGCGTCCGTGCCGGGGCATCAGCCCCGGCCTAAACCGGCTGTCACGATGCCGGTGGACGCGCTCCCGATGACGGTGCACCGCAGGTCCGCCGCCACGGCTTAAGGCCTACAGTTCGCCGGCGATGTGATTTCCCCGGGCGGCCGGGTCGTCGCTCAAATAGAATTCTCTGGAGGCTTGCACGTATTCGTCGGTGGTGACGTAACCGTCACCATCGGCGTCCAACAGGGCGAATGCCTTGTTCGTCTCCTCTTCGGACATCCCGCCTTTGATCTGGGCGGCCATCATTTCCTGCGCGTTGATTCGCCCGTCGCGGTCCTTGTCCGCGGCGGCGAATACCGCCATGCTGAACGGTATCGCGGAATTCTCCACGAATTTCTGGAATTCCGGATCGTCGCCCCAGGCCACCCATTCCTCGATGGTCACCTTTTTGTCGCCGTCGGCGTCCAGCGACCCGGGCATATCCCGGAACATGCGGTGGGCCTGCCGGTGAATGTTGCTCCAATCCGCCGATCGTGGCGGCAGATCGTATGTGTCGCACCACATTTGGGCCAGTGCCGTGACATCCAGTTCGTCCATGACACCGTCCTGGTCGACATCGTAGGCGCTGAACAATTTGCGGAGTTTGGTCGTTCTCAGTGCACTGGTCATCGCGAAATCTCCGTGTATTCGAACCGGATAGTGGGAATGCTGTCGATACTCGATCAGCCCACAAATGCTATCATCTCGTATACCTATCTGACTACGGGAGGCTGGAGTGACGATCCGAGAATCCGGATATCGCTGCGATGTAGTGATCGTCGGTGGTGGCGCGGCGGGCCTGAATGCCGCATTGATGCTGGCCCGAGCGCGATATTCGGTCGTGGTGGTGGACAGCGACCGGCCGCGCAACGCCCCCGCCGCGCACATGCACGGGTTCCTGAGCCGGGACGGTGTGGCGCCGGGGGAGTTGCTCGTGGCGGGTCGCGCGGAGGTGGCGGGATACGGCGTCGAGTTCGTGACCGGCGAGGTGACGGCGGTGGCGGCCGTGGACGGGGGTTTCGGGGTGGACGTCGCCGAGTCCGGAACCATTCGCGGACGCCGCCTGCTCGTCGCGACCGGTCTCACCGATGATCTGCCCGAGCTGCCCGGTCTCGCCGAGCGGTGGGGCCGGGATGTGTTGCACTGCCCCTTCTGTCATGGCTGGGAGGTGCGGGATCAGGTCATCGGCGTGCTGTCCACCACGGCCATGTCCATGCACCAGGCCATGCTGTTCCGGCAGTGGTCGCCGCGGCTCAGTTTCCTGTCGCACACCGGGCCCGCGCTGACCGACGCCGAGGTCGAGCAGCTGGCCGCGCGCGATATCGAGATCATTCCCGGCGAGGTGGAAGCTGTGCAGGTCAGCGATGATCGCCTGACCGGAGTTCGGTTGCGGACCGGTGCGATCGTCGAATTGCAGGCACTCGTGTGCGGGCCGCGCTTCTCCGCGCGTGCCGACCTGCTCGCTCCGCTCGGGCTGACCCCGGCCGCGCACCCGAGCGGGATCGGCGACCATATCGCCGTCGACGCCACCGGCCGCACCGCCGTGCCGGGGATCTGGGCCGCGGGCAACGTCGCCGATCCGGCCAAGCAGCTGATCGGTGCCGCGGCGATGGGCGCCGAGGTCGCCGTCGCGATGATCGACGACCTGATCTCGGAGGAGGTGCGCGGCGCCGTCGAGTCCCGGCGGGCCGCTTCCGGCTCGAGGTAGCGGACCCGGCGTCGGCGGTCGCGGCCGTCGACGCCGGTGGTCCTCACGGGGTCGGTGCGAGCGCATGCCGGCGTTCGATGGCGACGGAGACGAACGCGGTGGCCAGTGCGAGCGTCGCGACGATCACGCCGACCCAGATGACGTCCTCGATCGCCCGGTGCGCGATGACGACGCCGCCGATCGCCGGGCCGATCGCGTTGCCGATGTTGAAGGCGGACATGACAATTGCGACGGCCAGGGTGGGCGCTCCGACCGCGAAACCGATCACCCGCGAGCTGAGCGCGGCGGTCATCGAGAAGGCGCACACGCCGAGCACGGTGATCGCCGCTGCCGCCGCGATGCTGTGGTGCACCACGGTCCGGAGCACCACCATCATGACGATCATCGCCACCAGACTGCCGATGACGTTCTTCATGGCGGACCACTGCGCCAGCCGGCCGCCGAGGGTGTTGCCGACGAACAATCCGACGCCGAACAGGAACAGCACGATCGGGGCCTGATGCACGCTGATACCGCTGGCGTCGGTGAGGAGCGGCTGGATGTAGGCGTACACGCTGAACAGCGCCGTCTCGAACAGCACCGTGGTGGCGAGGGCGACGAAGACCCGGGTCTGCACCAGCGATCGCAGTTCGCGCGCGACCAGGGTGCCCAGCCCGACCTCGGGGCCGCGGTCGCGCGGCAGCCGGGGTACGAAGATCGTGACGAGCACCGCGCCGATCGCGCTCATCACGCCGATCAGCACGAAGATGACCTGCCAGCTGAATACCGCGCCGACCAGGCTGCCGAGCGGTACGCCCGCCACGTTCGCGAGCGTCATACCGCCGAGGATCACCGCGATCGCCTGCGGCATCCGGCCGGGACCGGCGAGCGCGACGGCCATCACCTGGGCGACGGTCAACGCGGTCGCACAGGCCACGGCCGCGATCAGCCGCATCGCGAACATGACGGGGAAGACCGGGATCACCGTCAGCAGATCGGAAATGCAGAAGACGACCACGGCGGCCACCATCACGGTCTTGCGGTCCCGGCCGAGCGTCAGGACGGCCATGGTGGGCGCGCCGACCAGCATGCCGATGGCGAACGCCGTGATCAGCTGGCCGACCTGGGACACCGAGATGTCGAGCGAACCCGCGATCTGATCGACCAGGCCGGAGACGATGAATTCCGAAGTGCCCAGGGCGAATACGCTCGCTCCGAGGACGTACACGCCGATCGGTAGGCGTTTGGAGACGCGAGGTTCCGCGGGGGCTTGATCGTCACGATTAGTCGTTTTGAACAGCCGCCGTCGGATCTCGGACACGCCCGATCACACTCCTTGTTCATATAGTTGTGCCGCCGACCTTACGGCTTTCGGCACACAATGAGGTAGTAACCGATCTTTTCGCGACAGAGTTCGAACATGGTGGTCATGCCGGATTCGAAGGCATCGATCCGTTCCTTGCCGTAGGCCGCGGCCAGGTCGGACCGTTGGTCGGCCAGCCGCTGCAGGAACGCCCGGTAGAACCGGCGCACGCGATCGCTGCAGTCGAGCTCCTCGACCACCTCGAAACCGGCTGCGATCGCCGGCGCCACGGCCTCGCGCATGGTGGTCGGTGGATCCGGCACGGTATTCGCCCGCAGTACCTCCCGCTGGGCCGCCGTCACGTCTGCGATGAGCGGGTATTCCGAGTACACGAGCCGGCTGCCGGGGCGCAGGACTCGATGGATCTCGCCGAACCACTTGTGCTTGTCCCCGGCGTTGGGCACCGAATCGAAGGCGATGGCGGCGTCGAATTCGGCGTCCGCGAAGGGGAGTGCGGCGGCGTCGGCCAAGGTGATGGTGATTCTTTCGGACAGGCCGGCCCGCGCGACGTTCCTGCTCGCCTCCGCGACCTCCCAGCCGCTGATGGTGATACCGCTGACCGAGATGCCGAGGCGTTCGGCCAGGCGAATCGCCGGTTCGGCCACGCCGCAACCCACATCGAGCAGATGCTGGCCCCGGTGCAGGGGCAGCCGGTCGGCGATCATCCAGGTGAGCCTGCCCATGGCTTCGAGGAACGGCGTGTCGTCGTGGTCGTCATCCCAGTACCCGAGGTGCAGGTTCCCCCCGACGATCTCCACCAGTTCGCCGACACCGTCGTAGTACTCGGCGACCTCGTCGGTCATGTCAGATGATTTCTCGGCCATTACGATCTCCGCGTTCTCTTACCGGTCCGCTGTTCGATTCGGGCCGCAGCGTTCGGCCGACTTCCGCAGGCGGCGCAGCGGCGACCTACGGAAAAGATACTGCTAAAAACTATAGCTATTTTAGCTCAGATACAGCTATGGCCAGGTAAGAACGGGCAGGCGGCCTGTGCGGGAATGGCGCGCGGCCGCCCTCGAGCGGAGTTACTCCGCGTTGGCTTTCAGCACGTCCAACTGCATTTTCCAGCCACCGCGGTTGTCATCGACCCGCTTCGCCCGCTCTTCCTCGGGCAGGTCCAGGGCGGCGAAGCCACTCTCGATCACGCGCACGCGCGTGCCCCCGTCGTGTTCGGCGAGCCGGAACTCCACCAGCGTGGCGGTGCCCGCGCCGGGAGTCGCGCCGGGGAAGGCGGAGGCCCACTGGTAGGACGCGTAGTCCTGCGGCTCCACCGTCTCTACCCGGACGGGGAACCGGCCGTACTTCGGATCCTCGATCACCTCGAAATCGCCGTCCCGCGAACGACTCTGACCCGATCTGTCACCGTCGCCCACCCACCAGCCGGGCTCGGTCACCAGCTCCCACACTCGCGCGACGGGGGCGTGGATGTCCACCTCGTGCTCGATCTTGTCGGTGGTGATCATCGGGAATCTCCTCTTCGGTCGGCATGACTGTTCGTGGCGAGCTGCTCACTATGGCGAAGAAGTGCAACCCCACGGTAGCGCGTTTCACCGTCCCGCCGAGAGGGAATCGGATGTCGACGCCAGGTCTGGCCCAAAACCCTGGCGTCGGAAAGGTTTCTGCGATGCCGCCGACGCTCCGGCGGCACGACCCCGAGACGGTGGTACGTAGCCGCGTGCGGTCGATGGCGACGGCAACTGCACGGGGGCCGGTGTCATGATGGGCCGGCGACCCCGTGCAGGTCCCGGATCTCGTGGTCGGGTGCGACCCTGTTACAGACGGCCCGCCAATTGAGTTCCCGCGGCTTCGAGGTTGTCGCTGCCGAAGAAATCACGAAGCGCCGCATCGTGTTCGTCGGTCGTGATGTACCCGTCGCCGTTGCCGTCGAGCATCTGAAACATCTTCAATGCGTCGATTTGATTGACCCCCGAGATGGACTGCAGGGTCATCCATTCGCTCAACGACACCGCGCCGTCACCGTCGACATCGCCGAGTTCGAAGGTGAGCTGCGCCAAGGGAATTGCGACCTCGTCGACGAAGCGGGGGTCTTCGTGCGCGGCGATCCATTCCTCCCTGCTGATTTCCTTGTCGCCATTGGCATCGGCGTGGCCCTGCAGGTCCTGCCATAGCCGATTGGCGCGTTTGATGGTGATCCGCCATTTGTCGGAACCGGGGGGAATTTTGAATGCGTCGCACCATTTGTTGATCAACGCGTCGATGTCCGACTGATCGATCTTGCCGTCATTGTCTGCGTCGTACCGCTCGAAGTGCTTCGCGAATTTCTGGTGCCGGGCTTGCGTGACCATGGGACTCCCTATCTCATTCGGTCTTCAGTCTGCGGACCTCTACTACCCCTACTTTACTGCCGGTGGGGCGGCTCTTCAAGAGGTAATTATATTTTAGTGAAGTTACTTGGTGGTCGCTACGGAAGTGAAGCAAGAGTGTTTCCAAGTCTTGTTATCGGTGAAAAGCAGTGGTCAGCGCGGTGTGCCGAGTATTGCCACCCGGTGCGCGGCACGGGACCACGCCGGGGCCGACACGCGCTGGAACCCCCGCATCGAAAGCTGCGCTGCGAGTCGTGCGTCGACTCGAGACAACCGTTATCGCGCGGGGGTCGAATTGTGCTGAGTGTTTGCGAGAGTGTACCTACCAGCGAGCGAGCATGAAAACGATCGACATTATCGCCGTGACAACTCCGACCGTCATTTTCGCGAATACCTCGACGAAGAACGCCTGCGTCGCTTCGCCGATGAGATGTCGCGAGGGCAAACCGACGTCCGCGGAACGTTCCATGGCCAGCGATCGGATGGTTTCGATGCGCCAGCCCAACGTCGACAACGCCACCGCCGAGACGAAAGCCGCGAGCGCACACAGCAACAGGGACAACTGATTCGGCGGAGCGGGCACCGCTCCGTAGGCCTCGGTGAACGTATTCGCCGCCAACGAAAGTACTACTGCGCTGGCCAGGTAGTAGGCGCCGGGATGTACCTGGCCGAGACTGGCACTGATCCTACGAATCACCGAGTACCCTCGCCGATTCCGCCTCGAACAATTCCACCTCGTGTGCCAGCTCGCTCAGGGCGACCACGTCGCACCGGGCTTTCGCCGCCGCCTCCAGCTCGATCAGTTTCTCGGCCCGCCGGGTCAGTGCGGTGCGGCTGTTCACCGTGGGATCGCGGCGCTTGGCGCCGCTGCGTAGTTGCTCCGCGAGTTGCTGGAGCCCGGCGATGCGCCGGCGCAGTTCGGTCTGCGCCGCGAGCGATATCGACGCGACCTCGTTGCGCGCCGTCTCCCGCCGCCGCCGGTCCGACCCCACGAGCAGGTCGCTCACCGTATCGATGAGATCCGTTGTGCCGTAACCCTCCCGGTCGACATCGCCCTTGATCACGATATCGCCGACGCCGTACCGGAGCAGGATGTTCTTGCTGATCGCACCTTTCAATCGCGAGCCGGTCACCACTGCGCGGGGCAGATCTGGTCTGTTCCGCAGGATGTACGACAGGACCTCGTAACCCGAATAGTCGTCCTCGTCAGTGAGATTGAGGTCGATCAGTGCGCAATCCACATCGGGGCGCTGGAGTTCGTCGATCGCCGCATCGACTCTGGTCACATGCCGGACCTCGTGCCCGCGCAGTACGCGCTGTACCGCCCGGGCGAATTTGAGATTGTCCTCGAGTAACAACACGATCGCCATCTACGACCTCCTGCAGGTTGGCAGCACTATCAGAAAAGTGGCGCCGGGTGCACGGTCGATATCGACCGTGATCTTGCCGCCCAGGTCTGTCACGATTTCTCGGGCCCGCGCCAAGCCGAGCCCGCGGCCTTCGCCCTTTCGGGAGAACCCCAATTGGAAGATTCCCTCGACGTCCTCGGCCTTGATGCCGGGGCCTTCGTCCGATACCACGATGGAAACGGACCTACCGGTTACCGTCCCGCGCACGAACACCCGTCCTTTGGTGTGCATGGCCTCGATCGCGTTGTAGAGCAGGTTCTCGAACAATGCGGTGACATCGCCTTTGACACCGCGAACGAGAACGCCGGCGAGCCCATCGATATCGAGTTCGATGGTGCTGTCCGGAAATTCCAGGCCGAGTCGATTGCGCAGCGCGGTCAATACGCCGCGCACACTGATCTGGGCCACCTTCTGCGCACGATGCAGTTCTGCCGGAGCACGGGCCAGTTCGGTGCAACCCTCGGTGATATCGTCGATCCACTGCGCGAGTTCGCCGTCTATGTCCACCCCGCGCAGATGGAGTTCCTCGCGTATCGCGTGGACATTGCGCAGAATCGGGTCCACCGCTTTGCGGATGCGATGGGCGAAGTCACCGTTGAGTCGGAGTCTGGTCGCCTCGGCGCGCGATTCGGCGGCCTCTTCCCGCCGTCTGCGGATCTCGGCGGCGAGCCGCGCGCTCGCCAGCACGGTCGACGACAGGACCGGCAGCGCATCACGTTCCAGCTGAGTGAAAGCATGCGGGGCGGCCACCCGGAGCACGTGCAGTCCGAGGAACTCGCCTTCCGCGTGCAGCGGAATCAAGCCCACCGTGTCCAACGGCCCCTGGTAGGTGTCGAAGAGCTGCTTGAGCAGCCGGTGTGGGCGGGACTTGGAGTCGTGCAGAATGGATTTGGTGTTCGACGTGAACCAGTCGAGCGCGCGGCCGATGTCCAGACCGGCCGGCATGACCCACCCGCCGCTGCGGAACACCTCGCTGAATTGGCCGCCCTCGTCGGCGTGCCAGACGCTCGATTCGGCCGGGACATTGAGTGCTTGACGCAGCAACTCCATGCCCAGGGCGAGGGCGGCGCGCTCGTCCTCGCCGGTGCCGGACAGCGTCATCGCGCCCACGAGCCGGCGCAGCTGTTCCGAAAGGTCCTCTCGCGCCGCGCTTTCGCTGATGTGCACGGCCTCTGCGCGGGTTTTGGTGAGTCGCGCCGCGTCCTCGAGGGAGATATCGGTGACGTCGATACCGGCCTCCGCTACCAGGTGTTCGTTGGTCGCCTTGTCGTACAGCGGAAATCGAATCGTCAGCAGCAGGCGTTCCGAGCCGGAGTGCATCACATCGTCGACCAGGCTCCGGATCTCGACGCCGGATCGCACGATCTCTTTGTGCTCGGCGATCGCCCGGTCGTGCTCCAGCCGATTGATCAACAGGTCGATATAGCTCTCTCCGAGGATCTCTGCACTCGAGTAGCCGTACAGCCGTTCGGCGCCACGGGTCCACAGCCTGACGGCGTAATTGGCTTCCGGACCCGCTGCCGCCCACAGGGATACGGCGGTGCCGGCGGCAATCGTGGTGAGCAGTTGTGCGTCGTACTCGTCCACTTCCGCACTCCCTTCACATCCACTTTTCGATGGCGCCCATGAGGGTGAGGATCATCGCGGGCATCTCCTGGTCGGAGTGCCCGTTCATGCCGTCGAGGGCGGGGTCCAGGCGGGGCGTGGTCAGGTCGATCGCGAAACCGTGCGCGGGCAGGATGGCGGCGGCCCGCACGCGGCGCCCGCACAATTCCCGGGACGCGGGGCCCTGGAAGAGCAGCGGCACGATCGGGGCGTCGGCCAGTGCGACGAGTTCGGCCTTGCGCCATGCGGCTTCGGCTGTCGCGCGGTCCTCCGCCGCGGCGAGTGCCCGTTCGATCAGGGCGTCCACTTCGGGATTGCGATAGCGGCCGAGGTTGGCGGGGGAGCCGGAGTGCAGCAGCGGCTGGAGGAAGACGCGGCCGTTGTCGTGCATCCAGGTGGGTGACCACGAGGCGAGGGCGATATCCCATTCCCCGGCCGCAGCTCGGCCCGGGGCCGCCAGCAGATCCAGATACTCCGGGATAGCGAATTCGACCGGCACGACGGTGATTCCGGCCTCGGCCAAGTCGGCGGCGTAGCGCTGGGCGACCAGGCGGGCGTGCTCGGTTCCCGGATGGACCGCGGTGATGGTCAACTCGCCCGGATGACCCGCGGCGGCCAGCATCGCCGCGCACGTGGCCGGGTCGCCGCGATGGTCCAGCGTCGCATAGGGGTCGATGTCCTGGTGACCGTCGTTGTTCGGCGGGACGATCGAGCCCGCGATCCGGATGATCGTGTCGCGGCCGAGTGCGGCGACGCCGGCCGCGATGGCGGCCTTGTCGATCGCCAGGGATATCGCCTGGCGCACCTGTACTTTCCGCAACGCGCCCGCGGCGTTGAGGCTGCGGGTGTTGAACACCAGGTAGGGGTCCAGCGCGAAACCGAGATCGTGATCGGCGGGCATCGCGGGATCCGCGATGCGGACGCCCCACGCCAGATCCGCTTCGTCCGATCGGATTCGGTGCGCCACCTCGTCGGCGGTGACCTGTTCGGCGATGACCTCGACGGCTTCGACATGCCGGTGCCGAACGGGATCGGACTTCGCGCGCCACACCGGGTTCCGGCTCAGGTGTAGTTCTCGGCCGGGGGTGAAATCGATCGGCCGGTACGGGCCGGTGGACCGGATATTGCGGCACAGCTCTACGCTGCCCGGCACGAACGAGTCGTATTCGACCGGCGCGGGCGAGGTGCAGGGCAGCGTCAGCATATCGATGAAATCCATTGCGGGTCTGCGCAATTCGAACACGATTGTGGTGTCGTCGAGCACCAGCAGGCCCGGAATGTCGTGGGCGCTCTGATAGTCGGCCAAGTCGTGCGCGGTGGGGTCGGCACCGGCGAACGCGGCGGCGTAGTCGTCGCAGTACTGCGCCATGCCCCGGATGGTGTCGGTGAAGTAGGACAGCAACGCGCTGCGGCGCACCGGATTGCCCATCCGCTTGAAGCCCCGCACCACGTCGTGCGTGGTGACCGGGCGCTCGGGGTCGCTGTCCCAGCAGACATCCGGGCGCAGGTGGACCACGTAGCTCGTGTGGCTCGCGCCCATTCCGGCGTTGTACATGGAGGGGATCTCGGTGGCCAGATCCGGCGTCGGCGCCACGGCCTGCCAGTTCCGCAGATCGGCCTGCGTCCGATAGGTGAACAGCTGCCGGGCGAAGAGCCGGACCACCTGGTCGATCGGAAATCTCGGGCAGCACACCGGATCCAACTGGTCGAGCACGCCGGGACCGTAGAGCCGCAGGGCCGCCGGATCGGTCATGACATCTCCTCGGCGAGCCGGGCCATGATGTCGACGGCCTGATCGATCTCGTCGTAGTCGTTGAAGATGTGCGTGGTGATCCGCGACGCGTAATGCTGGTGTGGCGATCCCGCCACGTCGAACTCGGTCCACCTGGTGAAGAGCCGGTGCTCGCGCTGCAGCCGCATGGTGAATTCGTGGATCTTTTTCACGTTCCACGCGTCCTCCGGTCGGCGGAAGGGGTGGAAGGCGATCAACGGCGACTGCAGTTGGGGGTCCGCGCCGGGCGAATACATCGCCTCGCGCCCGAAGCGCTGCGCGACGCGATCACGCGCATAGTCCGCCAGCCGCATGATCCTTCGTTCGATCCGGCTCCGGCCGATCTCGTCCCACATCTGGCAGGCCGTGGCGAGCGCGGCTCCGCGGGCGATGCTGGCACTGCCCGCGCTCTGCAGATAGTCGGCCATGTTGTCGCTCTCGATCGAGGTCCGCGTCCGGGGCGGCGGGCTGCCCTTCATCGGGTACCAGGTGGAGATGATCGGCCAGAACGTGGGCAGCGGCAGCGGATTGTGTTCGGCGTGAATCTTGTTGCGTACGTCGAGCAATCCGGTGCCCAGCGGGCCGCACTGGAACTTGGAGCCGGAGCAGGAGATGAAATCCGCGCCGATGGCCCGCATGTCGATGTCGAGCATGCCGGGTAGCAGCGCGCCGTCGATCACCGTGATCAGTCCGTGCCGGTGCGCGAGTTCGCACAGCGCGCGCATCGGCAGTTTGGTGCCGGTGAACAGCGTGATCCCCGCGAAGGCAAGCACTTTCGTGCGCGGGGTGATCGCCGCCTCGAACAGGTCGACGATCTGTTCGGCCCGCACGTCGAATCCGGTGGGCAGGGTGATCGTTTTCAGCGTGACACCGAAACGGTTGCGCAGCAGGTTGAAATTCGACAGCACGGAGTAGCACTCGTGCGTGGTGGTGACGACCTCGTCGCCGGCGTGCAGATCCAGGCCGTGGATGACCCGCGCGACGCCTTCGGTCGCGTTGTGGGTGATCACCATCTCGTCCTGATCGACCCCGTAGGATTTGGCGATCACCGCTCGGTGGTCCTGGTACATTCCCGGCGGATAGACATCACCGAGTCCCCCGGCCCAGTGCCTGGTCACCCGGTCGACGGTGTCGAGTACGGCGTGCGGCATCGCGCCGACGGTGCCGGTGTTGAGATGGATGGCGCCTGGATCCAGTGCGAACAACCTGCGTATCTCGGGCCAGGTCGCGGTGCGCAGGCTGCGCGGCGGTTCGGCGGTGATCGTCGCCGCTCGATGCTGCAGGGTGGGATCCACGGCGCCGTTCATGGGGGACCTCTTCCACGATGGGCTCGGCCGGATGAGCCGTTCAACTCCGTCGCCTGTGCGCCCGGTCGGCCAGCCATCGTCACCGTGCGTCCGCGACATTCCAACTAGCTATATGTTACATAAGTTTTCTGTAGATTCTGCGGCTCTGTACCTTTCGGTTCTGTAGCCGGGCAGCCTTGTGGCGGCTGCCGCAGGGGCCCGATGGGGTTCGGACTGTCGGGGTCATTCGTTCCGTCCCGGCAGTTGGCTTCAAAAAGCTATGGTGTACGTGGCGGCCGGTTCCGGCCCCGAGTCGGCCTCGCGGCATGCCGTGCGAAGCGGATGCCGCTGCTATCCAGGGGGTTTCGGATGGGCACGCCGCACTGGACGGGGCCGGGCGGCGGCGCGGTGCCCGGCGACGGGCAGTCCGCGGCGGCTTTCCTCGCGGCGCTGCCGAAGGTGGAATTGCATGTACACCTGCTGGGTTCGGCGGCGGTGGGCACGGTGGCCGCATTGGCCGCGGGCCGGCCGGACGTCGGGGTGCCGGCCGAGCCCGCCGAATTGCGCCGGTATTACCGATTCACCGATTTCGCGCATTTCATCGAGGTGTACACCGCGGTCAACAGGCTGGTCACCAGCGGTGCCGCGGTGGTGGCGCTGGTGACCGGTCTCGGCGACCAGCTCGCGCTGGACAATGTGCGGTATGCGGAGGTGACCGTGACGCCACTGTCGCATCTGCGCATGGGCATCGCCGCTGCGGAACTCGCCGAGGCGCTGGCGGCCGGCCGCCGCCTCGTGGCCGAACGCCATGGGATCCACCTGAATTGGATATTCGATGCGTCGGCGGATGACGGTATCGCCGGCGCTTTTGCGACGGTGGACTGGATTCTGCGCCACCAACCCGATGGCACGGTGGGGTTCGGGCTGGGCGGCCCGGAACTCGGCGCACCGCGGAGGTTGTTCTGCGCCGCGTTCGAAAAGGCAAGGGCCAGTGGGCTGCACGCGGTGCCGCATGCGGGGGAGGTCTCCGACGCCGGTGAAATCTGGTCCGCCGCGCGGGATCTGGGCGCGGAGCGGATCGGGCACGGCATTCGGGCGGTGACCGACCGCCGGTTGCTCGACTATCTGGCGGAACGGAATATCACCCTCGAGGTGTGTCCGTCGTCGAACGTCCGCACCAGTGCGGTGCGGACATTCGAGGAGCATCCGCTGCCCGCGTTACTCGCCGCGGGTGTCCCGGTCACGCTCGGCACCGACGATCCGGGGATGTTCGGCACCTCGCTGAACCGCGAATACCAGCTGTGCCACGCCCGGCTGGGCATGTCGGTCGCCGCGCTCGTCGACGTGGTGGCCGCCGGAATCGATGCGGCCTTCTGCCCGACCGACGTGGCCTCGGACATTCGTCGTGATCTCGCGCAGGCGCGGGAGCGGCTCGAACAACGGCAGAGAACAGGGAGATGAGATATGCGAGCAGGATTCGCGCTCACGCTGCGGGCAATGCGCGTCACCGGCACCGTTGTCGCGGTGGCCGTCCCCGCGATACCGGGTGGCCTGATCCGCCGGTTGCGCTACGGCCCGGAGACCGGCCGCCGGCACGTCTATCGGCGGCTCGTCGCGCTTTTGATGTTGCTCGGACCGACCTTTGTCAAAGCGGGACAGGTGCTCGGCACCCGCCGCGACCTGTTGCCGCCGGCGCTGTGTGACGAGCTGTCGCTGTTGCAGGATTCCGTCGCGCCACTGGACGCCGCGCACACCGCGGTCGCGCTGACCGAGGCCTACGGCGCGGAGGTGGACGACGTTTTCGCCTCGCTCGATACCCGGCCGGTCGCCTCCGGCAGCGTGGCCTCGGTGTATCGGGCGCGGTTGCGCTCCGGCCAGGATGTGGCGGTCAAACTGCGCAGGCCCGGTATCGAGCAGACCATGTCCGCCGACCTCGCGCTGATCCGCGGCGGTGCGGCTTTCGTTGCGCGACTACCGATTTTCCGCGGCGTTCCGGTGACGGAAGTCGTGGCGAATATGGCCGACGCCATCCTGGGCCAGCTCGACTTCGAGCGCGAGGCCGACAATCTGCGGCGGTTGCGCAAGAACCTCTCCGAGGTGCCGCGGGTCTGGGTGCCGAAGGTCTATCCCGAGGCCTGCCGTCCCCGGTGCATCGTGATGGAGTTCATCCCGGGCCTGGCGGTGGACACGGCCGAGCACTGCTCCCCGGCGGCCCGCCGGCGCTTCGCGGCCTCGGGCATGGCCGCGATGTATCAGATGCTCTTCGTCGACGGATTCGTGCACTGCGACATGCATCCTGGCAATCTCTACTTCACCCGCAGCGCCCAGGTGGTGGTGCTCGACGCGGGCTTCAGCGTCCAGCTCACCGATCGCCTGCGGCGCCTGTTCGCCGAATTCTTCATGAACATGGCGATCGGACGCGGGCGTCATGCCGCCGAGATCGTGATCCAGAGCGCGGCGCACATCGCCGCGGACGCCGACCTCGAGGGGTTCACGGTCCGGATGGCGGACCTGGTCGAACGCAGCCACGGCCAGGCGGCCAGCGAGTTCAGCCTGATCGCCTTCGCCATGGAGATGTTCGACCTGCAACGCCGCTTCGGCATCAACGCCGCGTCCGAGCTGGTCTTCCCGCTGCTGTCCTTGCTGGTGATCGAGGGGACCATCCGGGAACTCGATCCGGACATGGATTTCCAGGAGGCGGCCAAGCCGCAGCTCATGCGCGGCCTGTTCGGTACCGAAGGCGGCCGTTCTACGCTCGATTGAGCACGGAGTCGAGTTCGACGGCGCGCAGCGCGCGTGCGGGGAAGTCGCAATACCAGAGATGGCTACCGTCCCAGGTCATTCCGGTCGGATGGCCAGGGACGCGGAACGAACCGATCTGCGCGCCGGTGCGCGCGTCGAGCGCGCGCACCAGCGCATCGCCGAAGTCGCCGTGCAGCACCATACCGTCGACATACGTGAGGCCCGAAGGGGATTCGCCACCCGTCGGGTACTCGCGTTCGATCTCCATGGTCGCGTAGTTCCGTAGCTGCACCACGGTCGGCCCGCGCAAGCACAGCCACAGTCCCTCGGGGCCGAATTCGATTCCGGTCAGCCGGCCACTGGACGGAAGTACCGCTTTCTCGCCGACGGATTCCCCGGTGTCCGGATCGATGAGCACGAGCCGTTTGGGGTGCCCGCCGACCTGGAGCAGCCGGGCGCCGTCGTAGGCGAGGTCCGCCCGGACCCGGGCGCAGGCCCACGATCGGACGACCGTGCCGTCGGACGGGTCGAGGGCGTAGATCGCTTTCGCGTCCTGGTCGGAATGCCACAGCATCGAGCCGTCCCAGGTCAGCCCGCACAGATAGCCGGTGGGCGCGGGCAGCGTCTTGGCGACGGGTACGGATTCGCAGTAGGTCATCTCGGTCTCTCCTGACCTGGCATCGATCTCACTTCAAGAATATATTGTGAATCAGGGGTGATGTTGATGGCAGCGGAACTGGCCGATCTTGCGCAGGCGTACGTCGATCATCACCTGCCCGCCGACGGGTGCGCGCTCGCCGCCTCGGCGGCGTGCACGCTCGACTGGGACGCGGACTACTGCCGCCGGGTGGCCGCGTACTTCGACCAGGCGCCGCGGCTGGCCTACGACCCGTCGCTGGCCCGGCGCTACGACCGGTTCAAGCGCGAGAATCTGCAGCAGTATGCGGTGGTGGTCGACGCGGGCGTCGCGGTGCGCCCCTGGCTGGCGCCCGGGCAGCCCTACCGGAGTTCGGCCGAGCTGCGCGCGTCCGTGCGCACGCGCGGTGAGCTGTACGTTTATCTGACGAGTGCCGGGCACGGGCCTGGTCTGGACGAGGAGTTCCACCCGCTGCTGGAACCGTCCGGCATCGTGGTCGAGGGTGTCGAGCTCTGCCACAACGACGTGTTCCGGGTCGTGCACGACGTCTTCGGGCATGTGATGTCCGGGCACGGGTTCTCGGCGCGCGGTGAGTTCGGGGCGGCCTTTTGTCATATGGCGATGTACTCCCCGGGCGTCCATCCGGTGTTGTTCACCGAGCAGGTCGCCCAGATCTGCTGGTACTTCTTCGGCCCCTACGCGGACGAGCGCCGGTACCCGCCGCAGAAGGTGTTCCAGTTCCCGCGCCGCTATCTGACCGAGTTCCGGAAACTGTTCCAGCCCTAGGCAAAGTAACTTCATTTAGATATGGTTATCTAATGACTGATCTGGTGAGTAATGGGAAGATCAGCTCTTCGACGCTGGGGGAGTCCGTCCGGCGGGACTTTCCCATCCTGGAGCGGCGTTTCGGCCCGAATCCGTTGGTGTACCTGGACAATGCGGCGACTACCCAGAAACCACGCGCCGTGCTCGACGCGCTCGTGGACTATTACTCCGGTGTCAACAGCAATATCGGCAGGGGCTACTACCAGCTCAGCATGGCGGCCACCGATGCCTATGAAGCGGCGCGCGAGACCATTCGGCAGGCGATCAACGCGGAGCACGCCGACGAAGTAGTTTTCACCCCCGGCACGACCGCCGCGGTCAACCTCCTCGCCGATACCTTCGGCCGGTCCACCGTGACGGGCGACGACCAAATCGTCGTCACCGGAATGGAACACAACTCCAACATGTTGCCGTGGCGCAGGTTGTGCGAGACCACCGGCGCCGAACTCGTCGTCGTTCCGGTCGGCGCAGGGGGACGGGTCGCGCTCGACCGGTTCGCCGCAGCGCTCGGACCCCGGGTCAAATTGGCCGCGGTCGCCCAGGTGTCCAACGTGCTCGGCACCGTGAACCCGGTCCGGGACATGATCGGCGCGGCGCATCGGCACGGCATTCCGGTGCTCGTCGACGGTGCCCAGGAGGTGCCGCACCGGCCGGTGGATGTTCGCGACCTCGGCGCCGACTTCTATTGCTTCTCCGGACACAAGATCTACGGTCCGATGGGCATCGGCGTGCTGTACGGCAAGCGCGAGCTGTTGTCGCGACTGGCGCCGTATCAAGTGGGCGGCGGCACCGTGAAAGGAGTGACGTTCGACGAGCCGGTCGCCTATGTGCCGGTGCCGGCCCGGCTCGAAGCGGGCACACCGCACATCGCGGGCGCGATCGGACTGGCCGCGGCCTTCGCCTATGTCGAGCGCCTCGGCTGGGGCGACGTCCAGCGGCACGACGACCTACTGGTGCACGCGGCCGTAGACGCGCTGGAAAGCGTTGCGGGCGTGCGCATTCTGGGCGACCCGGCGGCCCAGCCGAGCGGGATCGTCTCGTTCGTCGTCGACGGCATCCACCCCTACGACGTCGGCGGACACCTGGACGCGCACGGTGTGGCGGTGCGCAGCGGCGTGCACTGCGCCAACGTATTCCTCGACAGCTTCGGCGAAGTCGGCACGGTTCGCCTGTCGTTCGCGGTCTACAACACCGAAGCCGAGATAGATCTGGTCCGGCGCGCACTCTCGACCGTGCGGCCCGGCTTCTGGACCGAAGAGCATCCCACCGAACGGTTCCTGGCGATCGATCCGTCCACCCCGCACCAGAACTGACGGGACAGGTGTCATGACCACTGCCGATTTCGATCCGGTGAGTTTCAAACGGACGCAACGAGCCAACTGGAACGCGATCAGCGACGGCTGGGTGTCCTGTGCGGCCGACTTCGAAAGAGGCGGCGCGCCGGTGACCGCACGACTGCTCGACCTCGCCGGAGTGCGACCGGGCCATCGGGTCCTCGACGTCGGCACCGGCACCGGTGAACCGGCGCTGTCGGCCGCCGCCGTCGTCGGCTCGGCCGGCGCGGTCATCGGGATCGACCTCGCCCCGGAGATGATCAGCCGGGCCCGGGAGCGGGCGCGCGGTCTGGACAATGTCGAATTCGCGGTCGGTGACGTCGAATCGCTGGAGTTTCCCGCGGCGTCGTTCGACGTCGTGCTCAGTCGCTGGGGCCTGATGTTCGCGGTCGATCACGTGGAGGCGTTCCGGGCCCTGGCACGGGTGCTGGTGCCCGGTGGTCTGCTCGCCGCCGCGGTGTGGGCGGCTCCGGGGTCGGAAGTGCCCATGATGTCGGTCGCCTTCCAGGTCCTCAGCGGACGGCTCGAGCTGTCACCCGCGCCGCCGGGAACGCCGGGACCGTTCAGCATGGGCGATCCGGAGGCGCTCGCCACCGAGGTGGCGAAGGCTGGTTTCAGCGATGTCGAAGTGACCCCGTTCCAGGTGCCGTTCGTGCTCGAATCCCCGCAGCACTACATCGAATTCAGCAAGGTGGTCAGTCCACCCGGGCTGAAGGCCATGCTGCGGGAGAAGTTCGGCAGTGCCGACGATCCGGAAATCTGGACCGCGGTGGGCGAGGCCGTCGAGCCGTATCGCACGTCCGCGGGCGAGATCGCCCTGCCGAGCAAGGCCCTGCTGGTGCGGGCCGTCGCGCCGATCGGCTGATCGCCATGCGCTTCGATACCCGGCTCGTGCACAGCGGGCAGCCGCCCGCGCCCGGCACCGGTGACATCGTCGCGCCGATCCATGTCGCCACCACCTACGATCGCTTCGCGCAGGAACCGTTGCGGCTCTTCTATTCTCGTGGCGAGAACCCGACCAGGGAAGCCCTGGAGGAATGTCTGGCCGCGCTGGAGGACGCGCGGTGCTGCGCGTCCTTCTCCTCGGGGCAGGCGGCCGCGACCACGGCGCTGTCCGTGCTGTCGCCCGGGCAGCGGCTGGTGTCGTCCGACGATGTGTACGGCGGCACCTACGCGTTGTTCTCGACGCTGGCGCGGTTCGGCATTCAGGTCGACTATGCGGATCTGACCGATCCGGCCGAGGTGCGGCGTGCGCTGGCGACCGACACCGCGATGGTGTGGGTGGAGACACCGAGCAATCCTTTGCTGAAGATCACGGACGTGGCCGAGGTCAGCCGGCGGGCCCACGCGCGGGGTGCGGTGGTCGTCGTCGACAACACGTTCGCCAGCCCGGCCCTGCAACGCCCATTGGATCTGGGCGCTGATGTAAGCCTGTACAGCACAACCAAATTCATCGCGGGCCACGCCGATGTGCTCGGTGGTGCGCTGGTGTGCGGCGACGAGGGGCTGCACGCCCGATTCGTCGAACATCGCACGGTGACCGGCGCCGTATCCGGCGGCCTGGACTGCTATCTGGTGCACCGCGGCGTGAAAACGCTGTCCCTGCGGGTGACTCGCCAGACCGCCACCGCGCGCTCGATCGCCGAGGAACTGTGTGGGCATCCCGCTGTCGATGCGGTGTGTTATCCGGGTCTGCCGTCGCATCCCGGGTATCGGCTGGCGGGCCGGCAGATGTCGGGTCCGGGTTCGATCGTGAGCTTCCGCTACCGCGGCGATCCCGAGAAGCTGATGGCGCGCACGCAACTGTTCGCCTGCGCGGTGAGTCTCGGTGGGGTGCGGTCGCTGATCGAGTGCCCGGCGTTGATGACGCATCGACCGATACCGCGCGCGATCAGGCACGCGGCCGGCATCACCGACGACCTGATTCGGCTATCGATCGGGATCGAGGACCCGGCCGATCTGGTCGAGGATCTGACGACTGCGCTGGAGGGTGACTGATGACGAATTCCTATGCTGGCCAAGGGGTCGTGCTGCTCGACGGGGGCAGCGCGACCGAGCTGCAACGCGCCGGATTGTCGGTGCGCCCGCCGTGGTGGACCGCGCGGGCCATGCTCACGGACGCGAACCGGACCGTGCTGCAATCGGTGCACGAGGCCTATCTCGCCGCCGGCGCCCAGGTGATCACCGCGAACACCTTCCGGGCGAACTTGCGCGCGCTGAGCCGGACCAAACTCGACGACGCGGGCCGGGCCTGGATGGTGCACGCGGCCGTCGGGGTGGCCGGGGCCGCTCGCAAACATGCCCGCGTGCCCGAGGCGCGCATCGCGGGCTCGATCGGCCCGGTCGAGGACTGCTATCGACCAGACCTGGTGCCCTCCGACGAGGAACTGCGCGCCGAGCACGGCTGGCTGGTGCGTGAGCTCTCGCGGGCCGGCGTGGACCTGTTCCTGATCGAGACGATGAACACCATCCGCGAAGCCCGGATCGCGCTGGCGCAGGTGCTCGCCGCGGGCGGGCGGGCCTGGGTGTCGTTCGTCTGCGCGGACGATGCGACGTTGCTGTCGGGGGAGCCGTTGACCGGCGCGGTACACGCGGTGCAGCGCGACGGCGCCGAGGCCGTGCTCATCAACTGCACCTCACCGCACGGCACGGAGGTCGCGCTGCGGGTGCTGTGCCGCGGGCGGGCGGGGCTGATCGGGGCCTATCCGAATATCGAGGACCGGACCGGTCTGCCGCCCTACGAACATGTCGATCGGGCCGTGCCCGCGGCGTTGTCGCCCGAGGAGTACGCGGAACTGGTCGCGCGGTGGTGCACCGAGTACGGCCTGGACATCGTCGGTGGCTGCTGCGGCACCTCGCCCGCGCACCTCGCGGCGGCGAAAGGGCTGCTGAGCGCGGCTGTCGCGACCTGAGGTCTCGGTTCGACGGCGATCTCGGCCCGGTCGGTCGCAGCCCGTTCCGAGGCGTAGGCTTAGCCTAGATAACTATATATTAAGATATTTTTATCGGGCAGATGTGCTGCGGGCTGTCGGGCGACCGTCCGACAGTCGGTGCAGGGCTGCGGCCCGGGGCCGGTGTGGACGCGGTCCGGACCGGCCGCTCGCGCTCCGGCCCCCGCCTCGAAGTGTTATTTCCGGATGGATCAGTTCTCGTGGCGCAGCCTGTGGACCGGTCCGCCGCCGCCGTTGCCGCACCGTTAGCTCGGAAGGTACTGGCGGTCGGCGGGTCGGCCACAGCTACCGAAGGGAAACACTTAACGTAGTATCTATGTCACTAGTAAGTTGTAGTGACCCGACACCCGAGGTGCCCACATGGGAACGAAGCGCTACGCGCAGATGTGCGCAGTAGCGGCCGCGCTCGACTTGGTCGGCGAGCGCTGGACCCTGCTGATAATCCGCGATCTCACGACAGGTCCGAAGCGGTACAACCAGTTGCTCGAAGAGACGCTGGTCGGCATCGGGCCGAACCTGCTGGCCGCGCGGTTGCAAATGCTCACCGAGCACGGGGTGATCCAGCGCGAGCCGGTATCCGGCGACGGCCGCGGTGTCCAGTATCGGTTGACGGCCAGCGGCGAAGCGCTGCGGCCGGTGATCATCGGGTTGGCGTCGTGGGGCCTCACCCACATCTCCTCCTACGAGCAGGACGGGCTCGTCCGTTCCGAGTGGGGACGCTTGGCCTTGGAAGCGATGATCTCGGTGGGGCCGCCGCCCGAGGTCGACGAGGCGTACGAGTTCCGGATCGGCGACGAGGTGTTCCACGTGCGGTGCGAAGAGCACACGGCGCGCGTCGTCGACGGAACCCCACCGGACGAACCGGCGCTCGTCGTCACGGCCGATCCGGAGACGTTCATCCGCATCGGCACCGAGCAGATCGGCATCCTCGACGCGATGCTGTCCGGCAACCTGACGGTCAGCGGCGATACCACCTCGTTGACGCGCTGCCTGCGCCTGCTCGACCTCGAGCTCACCTCGAAGGCGCCGCCGGCCGAGGCCCACGCCGACGTCTCCTGACCGCGTTCCGTGCGCGACCGACCGGCCATGATTCAGTCGGCGCGGCGACCGGCCGGGACGCGCACGCCGCTTCTCGGGTGGTCGGATTCGGCGTAGGGCTCGAGTGCGCGCCGCAGGCTTTCCGGCACCCGGGTCGGCTCGACCCGAGTTCCGTTGTCACGCATGCACGCAACCCGTTGCCGCCCTCGGGCCACCAGGTGTTCGACCGCGCTCTGCTCGTCGATGTCGAGGTAGGCGAATTCGAATTCGATCTGCGTCTGGGTGAGGTCTACCAAGGTCATCCGAATGGTGAGGCGCTGGAACGCGGTCAGCTCGGCGAAGTATTCGCATTCGCACCGGATGGTGAAGAGCTTGAGGTCCCGGTTGATTTCGTCGAGCACGTCCGGGGCGTGCTCCATCAGGAACATTTCCCGGCAGCGGCCCTGCCAGCGGAAATAGTGCACGAAATAGACGTTGCCGACGAGGTTGGTCTCCTCGAAGCCGACGATGTGAGAGATCTCGTAAGCGCGCACGTATCAACCTTTCTCGGTCACCGAGAACACCATCGATTGCTGGAATGCCGGTAACGCCAGGGTGGTGCTGAACGACCAGATGACATCGGTACCGTGCCGCAACGCCAGCCACCCGTCGGCCGCGGACCGGTTGTCCAGGGTCAATCGCGCCCTGCTGACCGTGACGCCGAGTTTCGTGACGGCCTCGCGCGCGCTCCACACCCGGGTAGCGGCGGTATCGAACGACTGACCCGTGGCGCGGGCGCAGAGCTGGGCGAGCGAGACACCCGAATTGCCCAGCAGGCCGGTCCACTGCGCCGGCGTGCGCGCCTGGACCGGTTCGATATCACAGCCGACGGGGCAGGCGGCGACCACGGCGACGGTGAGTCCGGCGCCGTGCGAGAAGCTCGCGTAGCCGTCCGGTATCTCCGGCCGCCCGTCGGGGCGGTGCCGCAGGACCGCCGCGCGTCCGAGCGCGGCGGCCAGCGCGCGCCGGGTTGCCGCACGGCGGCCGGGGACCCGGGGGTCGGTGTCGTGGTCGGCGACCGGCCGCGGCTGATCCCGGACGATCGCCAACTGAACAGGCCGGGGCAGTAGGGTTTCGAGCCGCCGCTGCAGGTGCGGGCCGAGCAATTCGGGTGTCCACCCGGACGGTGACGAGATAGGCGCGACCGCGGTGAGTTCCAGCGCCTCCCAGATCGCGACGACCGCGCCGTTCTCGTCGTGCACCACGACGTCGTAGATATACGTCGATTGCTCGTGAGACCGTTCGCGGGCGGCCAATACGACGGTCCGGACGTCGGGCGCCACCGGTAACGACAGCACGCGTGCGACTTTCGACGGCAGCAGCGTCGAATCGGGCACACAGACTTGGATGGCGTGCATGAACGCGTCGCGCGCCGCCGGATCGTCCAGCACGAGCGAACCCGGCAGCATCGGTGAGAACCAGCGCTCGTCGCGGACCCGAATACGGGCTACGCATTGTCGAGCGGACAGATGATGATAATCCTCCACGGACCGGAACATCGGTCCGTGGAACATGATTCGGTCGTAGAAGTCGGTGTCGACGGCCATCCCCAGGCCGGCGGTCGCCGTGCTCGCGGTGTGCGCGAATTCGGCCAATCGCTGCAGCGGTTCGGTCGCCGCCGCCGGAATGGCCGGCGTCGCACCGACGGCAATGTCGTTGCGCTGCCGGGCTTGTCGGCAAACACCGCGGAAATGGTCGAGCTGAAACGCGGTGGTGTTCGACCGGATGGCCACGCGGACGGTGTCGCCCGATCGCAGGGCGGCGACCCGGATCGTGGTGACGCGGTCCGGCGCCGCGACGATCGGCCGGAGGAATTCCAGATCGTGCAACTGCACCGGATGCTGTTCGCCGAACAACGCGGTGGCGGCCTGCGCCATCGCCTCCATACCCAGCACGGCGGGGAACAGTGCGTCGCGCGACAATTGATGATCGGTGAGGTAGGGGTCGGTCGCCGCCGAAATGTCGGCGTCGGCGAGCAATTCGATCCGGGGGACATGCAGGCGCGGACGTTCCAGGAAGCGCAGCAGCGGCAGTTCGACCTCGTCGAACCGGATCGTCGGCAAGCCGCCGGTTCGACCGATCACCACCACACTGCTCGGACAGGCCGGAGTGCGCAGCAGATCCAGCATGAGTTCGACGCCGACGTCGGTCGGAATCGGCTCGATACCCTCGCGGACCAGGGAATCCAGCACGCCGAGTCGTTCGCCCATCCCGGTGCCGGCCCATACCGACCATTCGATGGTGACGCACCGGCAGGCCGGCAGTTCGCCCGCGAGGGTATCGATGGCCGAGCGCAACCAGTCGTTGGCGATCGCGTAGTGCGCCTCACCGCGCAGCCCGGCGCGGCCGATGATGCTGCCGAAGCCGACCACCAGACGGAGTTCGGCCGGGTGCAGCGATTCGAGCAGGTTGCGCAGGCCGTCGACCTTGGGTGCGATGGTGCGCGCCATCTGGTCATCGGTCAGCGATCCGATCGCCGCGGGAATGTTGATGCCTGCACCGTGCAGGATGCCGGTGATCGCACCGAGTTCGCGTCGAATCGTCGCGGTCGCGTCTTCGACCTGGTTCCGGTCGGTGACGTCGGCGGTGTAATAGTGTGCGGTCAAACCGGATTCGCGCAGCCGAGCCATGTTCGCGGCGATATCGGGATCGTCGGCGGGGGTGCGCGCGATGACCGCGAGCACGCATCCGGTCTGCCTGGCGAGCGCGACCGCACATTCGATGGCGATACCGCGCACCCCGCCGGTCACGGCGACCACGTCGCTCGCGCCGAGCGGCAGGCGAGCGCCGACCATCGGCAGCTCACGCAGGACCGGTTCGGTCCGGGTGCCCGCCCGGTCGTAGTGGACTTCCCGGAAGGTGGTGGTCGCGGCGATATCGGCGCAGATCAGCCGCGCGCTGTCCGCGGGTGTCGGACCGGCGGCCAGGTGGACGACGGTCGTGCGGACCGCAGGCGCCTCCAGATGCACCGTCTTGGCGAGTGCGGCCGCATCGCGGCCGTCGTCGTCGACGACGACCAACCGAGACCCGGTGTCGATCGCCGCGCGGGCCGCGGAAAGCATTCTGTCGATGGCGATTTCGGTCGATTCCGCGGTCGCCGTGCCGAGCCGGAGCAGCACGCCGTCGCCGAGGCGGGCGGTGTCGAGCCGGTGCCGGAGGGCGGCGGTGAGTTCGTCGTCCGGTGGCGCGAACACCTGCCACTGTCCCGGCTCGTCGCCGCGGACGGTGGCCGGCACCGCGGCGGCGACGAGATCAATCGTGAACGGCCGCACCCAGATATCGACACCGGTCAGATCGTCGGCCGGTTTCGGCGGCGCATCGTCGCGAGCCGCGTGCACGATGTCGTCGATCGCCTCGGCCAGTTCGGCGATCGTCGCGGTGGCGACGTTGGTGGTCGGTTCCGGGATCTCGGTGCCGAGCAATTGCAGTGCGTCCGCGACCAATTGGGTGATGGTGATGCTGCTCAGGTGGAGATCGTCGAGCGGGTGGGTCTCCGGGGTGATTCCTTCGACGGGGAGTTCGACGCGCTCGGCGATCAACCGCCGCAGCGTCTGCAAGGTCGAGGTGTCCTCGACCGCTACCGAATCCGCTTGCTCGGCAACGGCCGGTGGGACTTCCGCGTGCGCCGCGGATCGTGCCTGGGCGAGGAACGAGTCGTTCGGTGCTTGCTCGCAAGGGCTTTCGAGGAAAACGAATTGTTTGTCGAGCGGGAGCGATCGCGTGAAACGTTCGGCGGCGAATCCGTCCAGATCGGGCCGGGCGCCGAGGACGTAGCACGCGGCGAGCGTGCGCAGGATGCCGGCGACGGAATTGCCGTCGGTTTCCATTGCGAGCGTGGGCACTCCGGGACAGACCTCGGCGGCGAGAGCCGACAGCGTCGACCCCGGACCGACTTCGACGAGCAGATCGCAGGTCTGCGCGAGTTGCGACAACGCGTCGGCGAAGCGGACCGGTGCGTGCACCTGGCGTTCGAGCAGATCGGCCACGGCGCAGCCCGCCTCCAGCGGACCCGCGGTGACGGTCGAGAACAACCCGGATCGTTTGATCTCGCCGAGATCGAGTTCGTCGAGGTAGCGGCGGAAGGCGTGCGCGGCCGGTGCGACCAGCGGCGAGTGGAACGCATGCGAGACCCGCAACGCCTGGCCGCGCAGGCCGGCGGCGCGCGCGCTCACCAGCACCGCGTCGACGGCATTGGCCGGGCCCGCGATCACGGTGTGTTTCGGACTGTTGTATCCGGCGATCACCACGGGGCTGTCGTGCAACAGCGGCGCGACATGATCGGCGGCCGCGAAGATCGTCGCCATGGTACCGGGCTCGGCCACGGCGGCGGCCTGCATCGCCCGGCCGCGGAACGCCGCGACGCGCACCAGTTCGGTTTCGTCGAACACGCCCGCCCAGTAGAGCCCGGTCAATTCCCCCAGGCTGTGCCCGACGCAGCCGACGACGTGCACGCCTGCGGCATCGAGCACCCGCAGGCCGGCCAGCGAGGCCGTCACGATGCGCGGCTGCGCGTCCTCGGTGGCTGCGCCTTCGGCGTGCACGCCGACCTGCCGGTACAGGTCGGCGATGCCGGCGAAGCGGCGTGCGGGCCGGCCGCCATCACCGTGCCCCGGCGCACCCTGCCCCGGAAACATCAGTCCGATGCGCGGCGCGGAACCGAGGTCCGCGCCGAGGAATTGGCCGGTGCCCGGTGCGAACCGGTGTCGTTCACCGGCAGCGAGGGCGTCGGCCAGTTCGGTCAACCGGTCCGCGGCCTGTCGCTGGTCGGCGGCGACCACCGCCGCCTTGCTCGGTAGCCGGGAGTCGACCCGGGTCAGCTCGGCGGCGAGATCGCCGAGTTCGGCGAACGAACAACGCGCGGCGAGTGCGGCGGCCGCACGCAGCTTGTCCGCCAGCTCCGGCGGTGTCGCCGCGGACACGATGAACAGTTCGGCGTCCTGCGCGCTGCGCGCCAGCCGGGTTCCGGCCGTGCGCGACAGCGCCCGCGGTGGCCGCCGGCTCTCCAGCACGACATGGGCGTTGCTGCCGCCGAAACCCAGCGACGAGACACCGGCCCGGCGCGGCGGCACGGTGTCCGGGTCCGGCGACGTCGCGTCCGCGGAAAGCTGTTGCGCGCCAGGCCATTCGAGTGCCCGGTCGGGAAGCTGGAGTCGGTTCTCGGCATCGGCGAGGACCGGATGGGCCCGGTCGGTTCCGGTGATCGGCGGAATGGTGCCGTGGTGCACGGCGAGCGCGGCTTTGATGAGCGCCGCGACGCCGGCCGCCGCCTTCGTGTGACCGATGTTCGCTTTGATCGATCCGATCGCCACCGGTGGCCTGCCCGCATCCCGCGCGGCGACGGCCGTGTTGAACACCTCGAGCTCGGTGCGGTCACCGACCGCCGTGCCGGTGCCGTGGCCCTCGAGATAGTCGACGGTGTGAATCCCGAAACCCGCCATCCGGTAAGCGCGTTCGATGGCCCGTAGGTGGCCGTTGCGTTCGGGCCTGGTGATGCCGCCGCGCCCGTCGGAGGAGATCCCCCAGCCGGCGATCGTCGCGTAGCTGCGCGCGCCCCGGGCGATCGCGTCCCGCTCGCGCAGCAACACGAGGATCCCGCACCCCTCACCCGGCCAGAAGCCGTTCGATCGCTCGTCGTACACGCGCATCTCCGACCGCGACAGCGCGCCGGTCTTCGCGAACCCGACCAGCTCGAACGGGTCGATGGACAGGTCGACGCCGCCGACGACCGCGGCGTCGATATGCCCGGCGCTCAGGGCGTCACCGGCCTGCGCGATCGCCAACAGCGACGACGAGCAGGCGCCATCGATGGTGAAACCGCCGCCGCCGAAATCGAAGTGGTTGCAGATCCGCCCGGCGATCGTGTTCGCCAGACCGCCGGCCAAGCTGTCCTCGGTGATCGCCGGAAACGGCGCCTTGTAGTCCGCCTCGTATTCGTCGAGGAAGACGGCGATCTCCGCCGCGGGCCAGCCTTTGCGCTGCAGTGCCCCGGCCAGGGTGCGCCGGACGTAGGGCCACCGCAGCCGCATTGTCGAAGCGCGGGTCATATCGCCGGTGAGCGTATTCCCGATGATCACGCCGATCCGCTTGCGGTCCAAGCCTTCTCCCGCGGGAAACCCCGCGTCGTCGAGTGCCGCCGCGGCGGTGTCCAGGGCGAGCCAGTGGACGATGTCGGTGGCCCGAAAGGTGCCGGCGGCGACGCGATGCCTGGCCCGATCGAAGGTCCAGCCCTCGATGACCGCCGAATGTGTCGCGTAATGGCGGTCCGCCGCCGCGGGATCACTCGCGTAGTAATCGGCCGCGTTCAACCTGACGGACGGGATCGGCCGGAAGGCGCGCCTGCGGGCAAGAACGTTGTCCCACAGCTGAGCCGGTGTCGCGGCGTCGGGAAACCGGCACGCCATACCTACGATCGCTAACCGAGGCATCGGTCATGCTCGCTGCGTGGGGGCGCCGGGGGACAGCGCCGGAACCCGTTCGCCGCGCCGGCGTTCGGCGTCGCGGTCCGCGGCGGCCTTGCGCCAGTGGGCGAACCAGGCGTAGCAGCCGCGGATCGCGCAGACGAGCGTGAGGGCGAAGAACAACGTGTAGACCACGTTGAAGGCCATCAGCACCCCGTACACGGTCGCGACAGAGGCGCCGAACATGAATTGGCGTCTGGCCGGGAACGGTGTCGTGCCGGGGTCGGTGATCATGTAGTTGGTGAACAGGATGAACGCCGTACCGGTCATGGTGCCGAGCGCGGCGACGAGGGCGATATCGAACAGTCCGTCGCGGACCAGCGCCTGGATCACGAAACCGCCGAGCCAGCCGACGATCAGCGGCACCCGGCCGACGAGCGTCGCGTTGATCACCGAGCCCGCGACGAGCAGCACGAGCGGGACCGCCACCCGGAACATCGTGTTGATGTTCTCGCCGAATTCGTAGGGCGGCGCGATGCTGACCCAGGCGCTGAAGCACAGCAGCGCGAGCGTGATCCCGAAGTTGGACGGATTCATGAAGTGCCGCATGCGCCCGGCGAACGGGGCCTGGAACACATACTTGCCGGTGATCGCGGCCGCGACGGCGAACAGGACCGGCCAGAACTGGTTGTTGGCGTAGAGCAGCATGTTCACCGCCAGCGCGGTGATGTGGGCCGGCAGGAGGAACTCGTACACGCCGCGGGCCCCGCGACCCTGGAACCGCGGGGTCGTGTGCCGCGACCACGCGGTGATCGCCTCGAAGGCCAGATCCAGCACGTAAGCCGATAAGAGCGCCAGAATGGGCCATAACGGCGGCTGTTCGAAGCCGAGCAGGGTGTAGCCGATGATATTGAGGACGCTGAGCGAGATGGCGAAATTGCGGAGCGCCAGATATCGCACATCTTTCTTGGGCGGTTCGGGGTCGCGCTGCCGGTCGCTCGGCGCCGCACCGTTGGTGGCCGGCGGCGCGGCCGTGGTCACGGACGGATGATCGCGCTGGATTCGTTTACGGTTGAGCAGAGTCATGGTGCGGTGATCCCCTCGGCGATCTCGGTGGCCGTATCGGTCAGCATCAGCGCGTGGGTGCCGGGCCTCAGCTGGAGTGTCTGGTGCCGTGGGACACCGTTGTTGTCGAGCCAGGCGATCTCGGCGGTGACCGGGCCGGTGCTCGCGCCGAGTCCGAAATGGACGTCGAAGCTGCGCTTACCGCTGTGGCCGCTGCCGCCGTCGAGCTGGCTGTGTATGGTCCGGCCGTCGGCGGTGCGCACCGTGACGGTCGCGTTGTAGGCGGGCTGGCCGATGACCGCGGGAGACCCGCTGCCGGCTTGCGCTGCCGGCCGATAAAGGCTCAGCTGCAGCGGATTTCCCATACTCGGCGAGCGGTTCGCGAAGAACGCGGGCGCTCCCCACTGCCGGGCGACCGCGAAATCGAGGGTCCCGGTGCCGGTGGTGTCGGCGATGGCGACGCCGCGGGTCGGTATCGGCGCGTCGGTGCCGAGCTGATCGGTGATGTTGACGTACTTGCCGTCCGTGCCCTTGGCATAGAACGCCATGGTGTGATCACCGGCGATATCGTCGCCGGGGGCCACCCGCGGCCACGCCCTCGGATCGTGCACCAGGACGTCGTTGCTGGTGGCCAGCTCCTGCAGCCAGGTCCACCGGTTCTCGCCGCTGCCCTTCACGAACCCGGTCGTCTGGAGCACGTTGAGGGTGCCCGAATTGCGCAGGTCGGCGGCCTTGATATCCCAGCCCCAGCCCGACCACGCCAGCCCGAGCTGCTGTGCCTGCTGGGAGAACGGGGCCCGTCCGTCGGCCAGTTCCCGGCGCATGTCCTCCGGGGTGGCGGTGTCGTTACGCCAGGCGAAGTTGCTCTCCTGGATGCCCCACGGGGTCGTGATATTGCTGACCAGCATGTCGAATTTCCCGCGGTTGTACAGGTCGACGAAGTCGACGCCCATGCCTTTGAACGAATCAGCGCCCAGGACAAAGGATTTGGGATCGGTCCAGGTGCGTTCTCCGCGCGCGATGCCGAAGCGGATGGTGCCCGGCGTGGACTCGTTGTACAGCAGATGATCGTGGCCGAAGTCGTTGCCGATATAGAGCTCGGGCCGCAGATCGCCGGTCAGGTCACCCGCACCGAGCGCCAACGTCCAGCCGGTGGCCTGGGCGTACGGGACGGCCTGCTTCTCTTCGATGTAGACCGGTGTTCCGTTGGGGTCGTTGCCGTTCCACCGCAGGACGCGCTCGCCCGCGGCGTTCTTCGCATTCGACATCGAGTCGTTCATGACGACGTCGGGCCGGCCGTTCGGATCGAGGACGCCGGAATTCGGGAAGTAATTCCCGAAGACGATGTCGGGATGGCCGTCACCGTCGAAGTCCGCGATCGAAACAGCGTTGGTGTTCCACCGTTCGCCGTTGTATTGACCGCGCGTATTGCCCGGCGGGACCACCTCGACCGGGACGTACGCCGGGGCCGGATCGGCGGCATTGTCCTTGTGCAGGAACATGATCGGGGTGCGTCCCCAGTAGTAGACGAGCAGATCCATGCCGCCGTCGCCGTTGAAATCGCCGGGTGCGCAACCCATCGGCGCCATGGTCGGATCCATGATGAGCGGGTCCGGCCGGAGCAGGAACGGTGTGAAGCGATCGGCCTGCGGTGCGGTCGGTGTGTGGGTCACGATCACCGAGTCGGTGCGCGTGTCGACGATGCACATGCCGTTGGATCGCCCGTGGCCGACCAGATCGTTGATGGCGATCGACGCGCCGACGGAGGAGATCCAGGAGCGGATGTTCTGGTACGCCGGGTTCACCTCGCGTACGGTTTTCGCAGGCAACTGGTCATATCCGGGCGGCATCGCGATCGACATGGACTCGAACTCGTAGTCCCGCGCCACGTCGGCCGGATCGTCGGTGGCCACCTGTGCCTGCGCGATCAGGAAGGCGGCCAGCAGCACCACCACCGCGCAGATGGTCGGTACCAGGGCTCTCATGCGGGAGTTCATGATTCGGCCTTTGCGGTTGTTTCCGGCGCGGCGGAAGCGGTCGGGTCGGGGGGCTCCGCGGTCAGGCATCGGTGCCGGATCCGCTCTCGCCAGACTTCGAAACCAGGGCGGCCGTTGATCGTGTGCACCACGGGCCGGGCGTCGATCGCGATCGTGGACGCGTCGGCGACGCGCTGACCAGTGAGTACCGCCAGAGTGGTCGCGGTGTTCGGCTGCACGATGCGGGCGCGAGCCCGCGCTTCGGCGGCGAATGTCGCACCTTGACCGAGGTCTCGACGGTAGGCCGCGCCGCGGTCGCGCAGCGTGGCGAGCTCGTCCGCGGTGGCGCCGCCGGCGTAGGTCGCCGCCAGGCCGAGGCCAGCGAACAGGTCCGGCCGCCGGGGCGCCGCGAATCCCTCGATCAGCGTGCACGCGGCAGCCGGATCGGCACCCGAGACGAACCACAACGCGCGCCCGATGCCTTGATCGATAGCGCGCGGTGTATAGCCAGGATGTCGGTTCGACACGGCGGGCGGCTTCGCATCAACATACTGCTGTTTCACGTAGCGATCTGTGTGGAAATAGGCTTGGTGAAACCCGTAACCATCTAGCGCCAGCCACATCAGAACCGGATCCGACGCGCCGCTGAGCGCCGCCTGATGCAGCGGCCGGGGGAGTCTGGCCAGCGCCCAGCCGACGCCGACGTAGATCATGTAGAGATGCTCGTCGGCAGCCGCGATGAAATCTGTCACGTGATGTTTGTGGCCGAGCGGCAGCCCGTCGCGGATCGCCAGCGCCATCGCGGCGCCTTCGAACGCGAAACCTCTTCTGTTACTTTCTATTTCGGATAAGCGCTGCGCGGCTTCGGCTGCTGTGCCACACTCCGCGGCCACCCCGAATCCTTCGAGGAACGTCGAGCCGGCCGTCTCCAGGCACGATGCGGCGTGTGGATTGCGTGCGGGGAATCCCCGAACCCTCAACGATGCTTGCCGCGTGTCCGGCGTAAAGATCTTCCGGCGAAGCTTTCCCAGTGCGGAGACCATCCGAAGTCCTCCCTCGCGGAACCTGTACTCAAGATTGCCATCCGGCCGCGTCTGGGGCTTCTTCCTCGTTGCTCAATCTACAAAATAGAAGTATTCTACCGTCCAGTTAGATATGACAATCATGGTGGCGAACTGAGCCATCAGCGGCACTCCGCGCGCTGCCTCGCTGCATCGGGGCTGTGGGGCTTGCGTCGGGGCTACGGGGCAAGGGGGTACCGAGCGGAAGTGCAACCGCCACTGCGGAATCGACGGCTTCACTTATCAAGCATTCATCCCACGGCCGATGGGTCACCGACATTTTCGTAATGAGCGTGCGGTCTTGGGAGCGACACCTGAATGGTTCGACCTCGGTGCCGGAGGCGGCCGGTCAGTGAAAATCAGCGGCAGCGGCCTCGTTTCGCTGTCCCAGCAAAGACGCTATTTTGCAGCTATTCCGCAGCCGTACGGCTGCGGAAGGCTTGATTCTGCTGCCGGCTCGGGCATCCTGGATTGTTATGAGTTTGGAGAGTTCGTGTCCGATCATATCGCTGACAGCATCAAGTACATGTGGGAAAATTGTGGGCAGCAAGTTTCCTTGGATGACCTCGCCGACGTGGCGAAATGCAGTAAGTTCCACTTCGTCAGACGGTTTCGCGTAGAAACCGGCTGGTCGCCGGTTCGGTTTCTCGCGGCCATCCGGCTGGCGCGCAGCAAGAAGTTATTGGCGTCCACTTCTATGAAAGTTTCTGAGATCTCATATGCTGTCGGGTATTTGAGTTACGGGACCTTCACGTCACGATTCACCGAAGCGGTCGGACTCAGTCCGTCACAGTATCGGCGCTACATCCGCGGCGAACATGTTCCGCTGAGATGGTCCGAGCAACACACATATTGTGGCAGGGATTCCAGCAGGCCGTTACTGTGTGGGAAATTGACCGATCCGGGCGGAATCATGGCCAGCCGCAGGTATATGAGTATATACTCCGCGGCAAACCCGCTGACCTCCGCCGTTGCGTTACTCAATATCCCGGATCGGGGAGCTTTCAGTATCAGCTGCCTGCCACCGGGGAAATGGGTTGCGCGGGCGATCGCGGTCTCCACCGGTTGTGACGACAGAAATCGTCGAACAGCCAGGGACGTCCGCACGGGAATCTGCGAGTTCCGGCTCCGGGAAAACGATCGACTCGAAATCGGTATCACCTTGAGCGAACAGACGATTCGGAGTGCCCCATTCTTGCTGGCGCTGCCGCAGCGCTGAACCTCCCACCCGCACCCCAGCAAGATCGCGATCAGCCCGGCCGTCGCGTCCGGTCGGGCTGCTCGTGCTGGGGCGAATCGTGTTGCGGTCCTGGCGCGGTCGTCCTCGGCACCCCCGACGGCGCATAGCGAAACAAGATCAGGTGAACTATGTTCACGGGGTCGAGACCGCAGGGTCGTTCTGTGGCACCGACAGCGCACCCGCAAGATCACCGGTAGATGAGGGATGTATGGCAACACCCGGCTTCCCGCCGAATACGCTTGATACCGAAGGCGTACCGCTGTGGATCAGCGAGCTGGCGAACGACGACCCCAATCACTGTGTGCACGTCGTCCGTGGGCTCGATCCCGGCGCGGCGCTCGAGGCGCTGGGGGCCAAGGCGCCGCTGTTCCGGCAGTGCGAACTACCGGTCGGCAAGCCGGACGAGTGGACCTCCCTGCCCGCGGCGGCGCTCGGCGGTGAGCGCGGTGACTCCGCCGCGACGCTGCTGGCCGGCCGGATCGGCGACTGGACCTTCGTCTACGACGACGGCGGGGCCACCGACGATGTGGCAGCCCTGTCGGCCGGCGGGCGAGTCGCGGCGACGAGCTATTACTCCATCAATGCCGACGCCAGCCTGACCTACTGCACCGACGGCAACGAGATCGCCTGGATCAACGTCGACGACCTCGAACTCGACACCGACCTGGCCGACCTCCCCGCCGACCTCCGAGCGGCCTTCGAAGCCGCGGGCACCCTCGAATTCGACTACCTGGAGCCGGGCGAGGCCGACTACGCCATCTGCATGCGCGCCATCACCGCCTTGGCCGCCCTCCCGCCCACCCTCGACGCCCTCCGCCGCATCCCCTTGCTGCTCACCCCTTTCGGGTGAACCCAACGGGCGTGAGCTGCGTCAGTCAGCGGCCGGGTGTGATGAAGCCGGACTCGTAGGCGGTGATGACCGCCTGGGTGCGGTCTCGGGCGCGCAGTTTCATCAAGACGTTGCGGACATGGGTTTTGACGGTTTCGACGCCGAGGAACATCGCGGCCGCTATCTCGGCGTTGGTCAAGCCGCTCGCCATGGCGCGTAGTACTTCGTTTTCGCGGTCGGTCAGTTTCGCCTGTGCCAGAAGGCTGTTCGGCAAGGGTGGGCGCGCCGCGACCAGCGCGCGGATCGCGCTCGGGAACAGTACCGAGTCACCGGTCGCGACAGTGCGGACGGCCTGCGTGAATTCTTCTGGCCGAGCCCGCTTGAGCAGGAAGCCCGCCGCGCCGACGCGCAGCGCGTCGTAGACGTACGAGTCGTTCTCGAAGGTGGTGATCACCACTACCTTCGGCGGATCGGTCAAGGCGGCCAACAGAATTCTGGTGGCGGCGATACCGTCCACGGTCGGCATCCGGACGTCCATCAGCACGACGTCCGGGCGCGTTGCGCTGACCCGGTCGAGCACCTCGCTGCCGTCCTGCGCCTCGCCCACCACCTCGATGTCGCGCTCGGCGTCCATGATCGCGCGTAAGCCGGTGCGCACCAGCGGATCGTCGTCGACGATCAGCACCGTGATCACGGCGTCACCACCCACGGCAGGGTGGCATCGACCGTCCATCGCGCGCCTGTCGCGCCTGCTCGTAATTCGCCGCCGAGCACCAGAACCCGTTCCCGCATACCGATCAACCCCCGGCCGTGACCGGTCGGCGACCCACCAGCCACACCGTTCGACACCTCGAGCCGAACGATCGGCGGGGCCGCACGAACGACGAGATCGATTGCGCCACCGTCACCGTGCCGCACGGCGTTGGTCAGTGCTTCCTGCAGTACCCGGAAAGCCTCGCGAGATACCAAGCCGGGCACGGTATTCAGATCGCCGACTATCGTGGTCGCGATCCGCGCGCCGTGGCAGCCGGCGATGAGTTGCTCGAGGCCCGCGAGGGTCGAGCCGGACAGCTCCTCGTCGACGCCCCGGCGCAGCATTCCGAGCGCCTGGTCGAGTTCGTCCAGGGCGGCTCGTCCGACTACCTCGATCTGCCGCAGCGCGCGCCGGGCGAACTCCGGATCGTCGTCGAGCACCCGTCCGGCGGCCCCTGCCTGCATCGTCATCGCCGTCAACGCGTGGCCGACCGAATCGTGCAGTTCGCGGGCGAGGCGGTTGCCCGCGGCGAGCTTGCGCTCTTGGCGGCGCAGTGCCGCCACCTGATCGGCCTGGGTCGGCCCGAGTAACGCCGGCGCCAGCCGCACCAGCAGCGAACCGGCCCCCGCCACGACGTACACCGCGCCGACCAGTAACCCGGCGCCCGCACCACCGGTCAGAATGGCCGTCGGCAGGTCGGGCGCCGAAACCGTGAACCGCTCGGTCAGATGCAGCGTCGCCTCGTGCGAGCCGACGAACGGCACGACGAGCATCGTCGCGGCGGTCGGGACGGCCCAAATGAACACACTCGTCGCGCAACCACCGATCACCAGCGTCAGGAAATACCAGACGGCTCCCCGTGTCCGCGACTCCCACGCGCGGCTCGAAGCCGGGTCCGGGTCCGGCAGCCTGACTCCCAAAAGCGCTCGGGCAACGACGATTTCGAGCACCCGCACCGCCGGGAGCAATGTCACGCCCACGGCGACCACAGCCGTACCGGCGGCGAGGGCGATGACGAGGGCCAGGTCACCCGCGGTGGCCCCGTCGCGCCGCAACCCGATCACGAAGGTTGCCGCGAGGCCGACGTAGGGGATCGCCGCGACCCCGCCGAGAGCCAGATAGACGCCGCGCAGATAGGTCGACGGGCGCACCAGCGGGCCCGTCGCCGATCGCAGCGTCTGCCGGAATTGCACCCGTCGATCATCTCAGAACACCGGATACGGCGATTCACTCGAATGGGGGAGTCGATTCACTCCCCGGCGGGAAGTGGTGAGCACCGCCGTGCAGAACAGTCGAACCATGACAACCAAAACCTTCGACAGCGCCCGCTCAGTAGTCTGGGCCGGCCGTCTGATCACCCTGCTCGGCGCCGGCCACACAGTCGGCGCGCTCATCCTCACCCGCGGCTTCTTCGACGACTGGCTGGCCGGCGACCTCTGGGACAGCTCCCTGGATCTGCGAGCGCCCCAACCGATCCTGGGCGCCTTCTTCGTCTCGGTGGCCAGCTTCGGTATCCCCTTACTCCTGGTCGGCTGGGCCATCACCCATATGGGCCACCACAATCTGATCCCACCCCCGCTTCTCACCTGCACCCTCGCGCTCTGGATCACCGCCTGCGACCTGCTCGGCGGCCCGAGCCCCCTCCTCCTCGCCTGGCTGTCGATCCTGACTCTCTTGATCGCCGCCCGCCGTAAAGCCCGCGCAGCCACCCCGGCCACCGAAACCCCCGCCTCGGCCCACTGACCCGTGGCGGCACAGTCTGAACGGGTGCAGCCGTCGCTCAGCACAAGGCCGGCATGGCGACTTCCTTGGCGTAGGTTTGCCATTCCGCCGCAGTGAGGAGTGCCGTCTTACTCTCGCAAATGGCTGCGGCGAGTTCCTCGGTTCGAAGGGTGTAGACGCGGGCCGGGAAGGCATTGCTGGTGGCGGTCACGAGATAGCCGGGAGTTCCCGCGAAGCTGACATGCCGGGGACCATCGTCAACCGTGTGCAACTCCAGCATCACCTGTGGTGATACGGGGTTCGCGACGTCCCATATCTCGATCGATCCGTCGCGACCGATCGCGAGTTCGGTGCCATGGGCTGCGAAAGCGAGAGCGGATATGTTTGCTCGATCACCTGACGGTCCCGCAATGGTGGTCACTGCTCGGCTTCCGTCGGTGCGACGGATCTCCACTGCGGCGCCGTTCGAAATAGCAAGCACACCTTGATGATTGAGGGCGATCACATGCGGATCTGCTGTCATGTCATTGCGCGCAATGGTCTTCTTGTGGGGGACGGGCGAGCCACGGAGATCCCACACGTCGATATCGTTGCCGCGGGTGAGTACAGCCAGGACACCGGTGTCGGTGATGGCCATGGTGGGATGCTCAGGGTAGATGCCCGGCTGGTCGAGCGGGTTGTCGTTGTCCAGGACGCGAGGGTTTGTCGACGCGTCGGCGACCTCCTCGAGGTTCCAGATTGCTATCTTCGAAGGCGATGCGACAGCGAGGAGCGTCCCGCTGGGATTCATCACGACAGAACCGCTTCCGCTCGATAGGCCATCGACCGGGGGTAGCCGCCGGGTCGCGCGCCATGGCGTCGGTGCGGCGTTCTGACCGGGCGCTCCGGGATCCCATAGGTATACGCCGCTGCTGCCATCGCTGATCGCTGCGACTCGGCCGTTGGCCGACACGGTGGTGTGCAGTCCGTCGAAGTTCTTTCTTGCTTCGGCAGACCTCCAAGCGTCCATGTCTCGGGTGATGATCGCTGCGTCGAGTTGCCGGCTGGAAAGAAATCCCGCTCCGATGGAGTTCCATTGACGTAACAGCGGCGCACTCACGGAGTTCCCCGGACCCGGTGTGTTCGGAAGAGCGTCGATGGCAATGCCGAAGTCTGTGCGCTGCGTCGGTAACGACCATATCCAGACCGTTCCGTCGCTGGTTGCGGCTGCGAGTGAGCGTCCTTGCCGCAGGAAGTGCACAGAAGAGATGTCTGCGGGTGTGTGCAGGGTTCGGCCTTTGTCTGCGTCGCTGGAGTTCACAGTGATTACTCGGCCTTGTTCGACGGTGGCTTGGTAAGCGCCGTCGCTGGAGTAGTCCAGATCCCGCAGCGGTTGTCGGTCGGTGCTGGTTCCGATCGGTGTGACGACGCTGGTGGGTTCGGCGTGGGCCGGTCCGTTGCTGAGGTCGAAGAATTCCAGACCGGGAAGTTTCGAGTTGCGGAGGATCAAAGCTCGGCTGTCGGGACTGAACATCAGTCGGCGCGTCTGGTTCGTCATGACGGCGATGCCGGTCGGCGGACGATCGAAATCCGGGACCGCGCCGTCGGTGCGGACTCGTGTGGTGTCCCAGATGCGCACCTGGTTGGTTTGCCCTGGTGACACGGTCCCGGCTGCACCCAGCAGTGTTCCGGCCGGGCTGTACGCCACTATGGGGTAGCCACTGGGAAGCTCGAGGGTGGGGAGCGGCGCCGGTGCGGCGTCACTGCTGATGTCCCATCGCAGGATCTTGCCGTTTCGCGTCCCTACGGCTATCTCGTGCGAGTTCGCGGCGGTCGCGGTGGAGACGACTTCGTAGTCCCCGACGGGAAGGTCGTAGATCGGGCGTGGTCGACCGTTCATATCCCACACTTGAACGCGCGCGGTGCCCGGGACGGCGGCACAGCTGACCGCATCGTTGCCGAATGGCGTGCACTGCTTCCGATCGATCTGATGCCAGGCGGTGAGTCGCTGCCCATCGGGACTGAGCGAGATGCCCGACACCTCGAAACCTAGTGGGAATCTATACAACTCGTTGATTCCGCTGGCGGTGACCGTTCCGGATGTCACTCGGCCGTCAGGGGTGGCGGCGGCGAGTCGGTCAGTGTTCGGGGCGGTGGTGAGCATGGTTCCGGCCTCGATGATGCGGTACGGCACATCGCCCGCCGAGGAGCTGAGCAACTCCGTGCGCGCTTGGGGAGTGTCGGCAATGCGTAGCGCCGCCAGCGCTAGTTGCTGGGCGATGGCGGGATCGACCTCGCGCAGCGTGCGCGCGGTGTCCGCGAGTTGCCGGGAGCGCGTCACCTCGAGTTCGGTGCGGTGGTTCGCGTCGAGTACCCAGGTCCATGCGCCCGCCAAGACGGCAACCATCGCGATGGCGAGCGCCACAACCCGTCGGGTGGGGTTGGGTCTGATTCTTGCCTCGGCGATTGCGTCCGGCAGTGTGCGGGCAGGTACGAGTTGCGGACAGAAGCCTTGGGGTACAGAGCCTTTGGCTTCGTTGTGGTCATCGAGGGGGACGATGATCCGCAGGCCTTTGCTGTTCGCGGCAGGGAGTTTGGACGCGTAGCCGGTGACATGCGCGAGTGTGCCGTCGGCGTGCAGATCGGCAGTGGCTGTGGTTTTGGGGTCGAGCGTGTGTGGCCTGAGTGCGCGCAATCGCGGGTGGCGGGGCGCGAGGTCGTTGAGCGCTATCGCTATCGCGACGCTCATCGAGGCGCCACGCAGCCTCGCGTAGGGACCGCCGTGTTCGCCGGTGACGGACCAGACCACACACGAGTCGGTGTCTGTGAGTGTGCTGCTGTTCCAGGCGGTGTGCAGGCTTCGGATGAATTCGGAGTCGGGTTGGGTGAAGCCGCTCCAGGCCGGGTCGGGATGCATTCCGCTGGGGCCGGATTCGAGTAGGTGCAGAGTCAGTCGGCCGACCTCGCCCTTTTCGTTGCCATTGCTGTCGCGATCGCTGGCGACGAGCAGGACGGGGATTTCGGTCGTGCGTCGTCCGGTCGGGCGTACTCCGGCGACCTCCAGGGCGGTCAGGATCGCGAAACCCCGCAGCCGCGCCGGCGCATCGCGCCACAGCTGTGCGAATACCTGCACCAGTGTGGCGGGACCGGGTGGTCGAGGCCCGGCGACGAAGGGGGTGCCCACCGAGCAGAGTCCGCTGGCAGCGAAGTGGTCCAGGAATGTCCGGACACCCTGTGCGGGGTCACAGGTACCGGCGATCGCGCCGGTGAGATGCGCTACTGCCAATGCGGCGGAGTAGTCGAACGGAGTACGCACGCTATCGGACTGGTTCGGCGTCTCGGCCTCGTCCCGGAGCGGGTCGGTCCGCCACTGCCGTGAATAGCGCGTCAGGGCATGCGCTTCGCGCGTGGTGGGGTCGAGCAGACCACGTGTCGTGCTGTCCGAGAACGCATGTCGGCACTGCCCTGGCCAAGTCGGTTGTGCCCGTGAGCCGGTGAGCTGTTCATAGAGCTCACGCAACGCACGCTCGTCATAATCGGGCGCCCGCTCTGGGTCCACCATCAGTGCCTTCCCGCTCGTGACTCGACGAGGCGGTCGTCAATCGATGAAAGGTGAAGCAATCACGTCGATTTCGGCGCCGCCACCGTGATAGCGACCGTTGGTGTCACCTGGATTTCGCCGCTGTGGACGCGAGCACAGCGCGGCCGAGGTTTCACGTCTGCTCGAGTCCGTCGACGATCGCGCGCCGAACGGGATCGTCGGCATGAAGGTTGCGCGCGATTCGCCGCCAGGCGTTGCGTTCACCGGTGAGGGACGCACCGATCGCGGCGATGATCTGCTCGCGAAACGCGGCGTGGAGTTCCGTGGCCAGGATCGCAGTGAGCGTCAGCTCGTCGTAACCGGCGATGGTGGTGATGATCCGGCCGATGCGACGGTTGTCCGGACCAGGATGCAGTACGAGCAGCAGGTCGGCTGTCGTCGGCTGACCGACGGCATGAATTCTGAGGAGATCAGCATCGATCGAGGCCGTGGCCAGGGACACCGTGAGCAGGTAGCGATTGTCGAATGGTGCCCATGCAAAGTCTTTTCCGTCCTGGTGGACGTGATGTGTGGGCAGCTCTGGGTCATCGGTGGTGGACGCATCCTGAAGTTCACTGCGCCAGGCGGGAATTACCATCAGCGGTGCGGAGTATTCGGATCTATCGCCCGCATGACGATCGCTGTGCGGCGATCGGCCGATGTCCGGGGGTGAGGTGGGGGATGCGCTGGGAAGCGGACGGTTGGACATGGCGGCCGCAACCCGGTCGAGGAAGGTGGCAGGCCTGGCGAGCGTACGCCCGGCAGGGCGCCGCCAAGTGCTCAGGATGGAGTTCATATCTCCCCCTCGGCTGGTTGCGCCGGTGTCGCGGGGACAACGCCGGTGTCTTTGGCGCCCGCGAGAGAACTCAAAGACAGTGCGCCGGTGAGTCCGACCGCGATTCCGGCTTTGGCATCGGCTATCCAGCCCGCGCCGGCCAGGGTGCCGGCGAGCACGGCTGTCGCGAGCATGCGCAGACCGACATTGCTACACCACCAGAAACCTTGTGGCGGGCGAGTGAGATCCCCTGCGGCGGACTCCTGTTCGGATCGCCACGGCCATCTGCCTTCCTTGCTGCTGGATTGCCACAACTCGTACATCGTCGCACCGAACGCGGTCACCGCAGCGATGATCGAGCTGGCCGCGACGAGAGTCAGGTTCACGGTGTCCAAAGCTACCGTAACTCGCCACAACTGCGAGGCGATCGGCCACCGACTACCTTTGCCGCATGTCGATCCCCGCGCGTGAGTTGACGCGCAGCAAGCGAAGAATCGTTCTCGTCATCGCGATCGTGTTGTCGTCTGTCGCCACCGCGGCCTTGTGTTCGTGTGCCACGGCGGCACCGCAGGAAGGTCCGGAACTGCCGGTGTTACCGTCGTACACGGATCAGCTGTCGGCGGCGGACAAGGAAAAGATCGACTTTCGCAACAGTATTCGAGCGCTGGATCCCTGTGGCTACGTCGATGCCATGGCGCTGAGCCGGATCGGGAAGCCGGTGATGAGCGGCGCGGCGGGCTTCGTCTTCGGGCCGTGCGAGATCTGGTTCGACGGTCCGCGGATCACGATCGACCTCGGCAGAGTGGTGCCGGACGCGGTGCCGCGCGTGGTCGCGGGCACCACGGTGTGGATCCATCATGCGGACGAGTCCGGCAACTCGTGTTCTGCCCAGCTGCGCCTGAACGACAGCTATGGCGTCGATTTCGGCGTGACACTGCGGCGGAACATCGGCGATCCACCGACGCCGGTGGAAGCGTGCAACATGGCTGCCGACCTCGCCGCAGCACCCACTGCGCAGCAAGCCGGTCGCCCGCTACGCGCGGAATCGAAGTATCCGCGGATGAATTCACGATTGGCGTCCATCGACCCGTGCGCCGTGCTCGGCAAGGTCGGGCCCGGACATCGTCCCGTGCTGGCTCCGGACTTCGTCGACTACCCGTTCTGGTGTGACTTCTACCTGGACGAAGGGGATGAGTCGAGCTTCCGCACGGTCCAGTACAGCTACCGGAGCTATGACCACATGAAACCGCTACGCGGGCAACGGGAATTGACTATCGGTGGATTCCAGGCCTTGGAGGACCCCAAGCCCATCGACACCGCACCGGGCACCTGCGCGATCTATATCGCGACCGACCCGCCCGATACCGCGAGCGGCGCCCAGACCGAGACCGTCGAGGTCACCGCGCGCAGCGGTTGCGCCGCCGCCCACACCCTCGCCGAGGAACTCACCCGCCTTTACCACGAATTCGCCCGCTGAGCGCAGGGGTCGTCGCTCGTGCGAGCTACGCCGAAGTGGGCTCTGCGGTGGGATGTGGGTGGTGGGGGAGGCGACCTATGGTCGGGAGGTGATCGAAGCAAGAGGCTTGACCAAGGCTTATGACCGGACGGTCGCGGTGCGGGACGTGGGGTTCACTGTGGCGCCGGGCCGGGTGACCGGGTTCCTCGGCCCGAACGGATCGGGCAAGACGACGACGCTGCGGATGATTCTCGGCCTCGCTACCCCGTCGAGCGGGGAGGTGCTGGTGGCGGGCAAACGCTATCGCGAGCTGATCCGTCCACTGCATGTCGTCGGCGCGCTGCTGGACGCCGGTGACGTGCTGGCATCGCGGACCGCGGTCGCGCATCTGCGGGTGCTGGCGGCCGCGAACGGGATTCGTCGCTCGCGAGTGGACGAGGTACTCGGGCTGGCCGGGCTGGCCGAGGTCGCCGGACGGCGGGTCGGCGAGTTCTCGCTGGGGATGCGGCAGCGGCTGGGTATCGCCGCGGCGTTGCTCGGCGATCCGGCGATCGTGGTGCTGGACGAACCGGTGAACGGGTTGGACACCGAGGGCATCCGCTGGATTCGCGGACTGTTGCGATCGATGGCCGAGCAGGGCCGCACGGTGCTGCTGTCCAGCCATGTGATGAGCGAGATGCAACTGGTCGCCGACCACCTGCTGGTGATCGGCGCGGGCAAGTTGCTCGCGGACGAGCCCATGACGCGGTTCGTCGAGCGGCATGCGGACCCGGTGGTGCGGATTCGCGCGGCGGAGCTCCCGGTGTTGGTCGACGCGATCGGCGCCGAGCCGGCGCGGGTGGAGCTGCACGGCGATTCCGCTGTGGTGCAAGGGATTTCGTCGCGGGCAATCGGCCGGGTGGCGGCGCGGTGCGGCATCGTACTCGATGAGCTGACGCCGGTACACGCCTCGGTGGAGGACGTGTTCACCCGGCTGGTCGAGCAGCATCAGCAGTTCGCGTCCGGCGACCAGAGGCGGGCGGCATGAGCGCGGTGCGTGTCGCCGTGCCGCACCGATCGCTCCTGGGCGACCAAATCCGTTCGGAGACCGTCAAAATCAGGTCGGCACGGTCGCTGTCACTACTGCCCGTGGCGGCGTCGGTGCTGGGCCCGGTGTCGGCGGTGCTGGTGGGGGTGACCGGCAGCATGTCGCCGGGCGACACCCTGATGGGGGGCGCGCTGACGGGAGTCTCGGCAGCACTGGCGGTGGTCGCGGCTTGGGGTGCGCTGGTGGTGACGACCGAGTACTCCGCGGGCACGATCCGCCCGGTACTGGCCGCCACTCCGCAGCGGACCGTGGTGCTGGCGGCGAAGGCGATCGTGGTCGCCGTGGTGGCCGCGGTCGTGGGCGTGCTGTCGCCGTCGGCGTCGCTGCTGGTCGGGCTGGCGACCATCGATGCGGCGAAATATCCAGTGGGCGAAGTGTTTCCGGGCCTCATCGGGATCTGGTGTTGTTTCCCGTTGGTCGCGCTGTTCGGCGTCGGCGCCGGGGTGCTGCTGCGCGGTTCGGTGGGTGCGGTGGCGATGGTGTCGGCACATGTCGTGGTGCCACAGCTGACCGCGGCGCAGGCGTTCGGGGAGTTGCACAAGTGGATGACCGTGCCCGCACCGAGCGCCGTGGTGGCGAAACTGTCGCACAACGCCGATGCCGCCCCCGAGCTCATGGGTTCGCTCGGCGGCTGGCCGCGGCTGGCGATCGTGGCCGCCACCACTGTGTCCGCGCTGTATATGGCGCGGCGGGCGCTGGAACGCAGGGACGTATGACGATTCGGATCGGGGAGCGGTGGATGGTGCCGGCGGTGCTGGCCGTCGCGGTGTTCGTGTTCGTGGTGGTCGACCACACGCTGGTGTCCGACACTGACCTCGGCCTTCGGCAGTCCACCGGCTTGGCGTTGCTGCAAGCCCTGGCGATCGTGTTGCAACTGCGGTTCGCCGTGCTCGGCTGGCTGGTCAGTGCGGTAGCGCTCGGGTACGCGTCCATCGCGGTGGGCGGGCCGTCGTGGGTAGAGCCGATGTTCAACAGCTACCTGGTGGTGCTGGCCCTGCTGGCGGTTCGCGTGCCCTGGCGCACCGCCGCGGTGGTGTGGGCCGCCACCGCCGGTATGGGCGCCGTGCTGACTTTTGCGATGCCGCACGCGCAGTGGACCGATATCGTCGGGTCCGCGGTGCTGGCGGGTTTGGTGCTGGTGGCCGCGGCGGCGGTGCGGGCGGTGATCGACGCCCGCCGCGCCGCGTACGAGCAGGCGCGGGCATCGGCGCACCAGCAGCAACGCACCGTGCTGCTCGAGGAGCGGGCCCGGATCGCGCGTGAGTTGCACGACGTGGTCGCCCACCACATGTCGGTGATCGCGATCCAGGCCGAATCCGCGCGCTACCGTGTCGCCGACCCGCCGCCGGAGTTGCTGACGAGTCTGTCCGCGATCCACGCGGGGGCCTCGGCGGCCCTGAGCGAGATGCGGCGCGTTCTCGACGTCCTGCACGCCGAAGCCGACGGGCCCACCCAGCCGCAGCCCCGCATCGCCGATATCGACGGCCTGGTCGAGGGCATCCAGGCGGCTGGACGCCAGGTGTTCTTGCGCCGCGAGGGGTCGGTGCGGGAGCTTGCGACGGGCGTGGAGATCTGCGCGTACCGCATCGTGCAGGAAGCGCTGAGCAATGCGGTACGGCACGCGCCCGGGGCCGATATTCGAATCGAACTGTGTTATCGCACTGCGGAACTGGAGATATCGGTGACCAACGGGCACGGGGGCACCGCTGTGCCGTCGCGAAGCGGCGGTCGTGGGCTGATCGGAATGCGCGAACGCGTCGCCGTCTTGGGTGGCGGTCTCGAGACCATGCCGACACCGGAGGGCGGCTACTCCGTCCGGGCCGTCCTGCCGCTCACGGAGACGAACACACGATGACTATTCGCGTGCTGATCGCCGACGACCAGCCCCTGATCCGCGATGGACTCTCGGTGCTGCTGAACGCCCAGCCGGATATCGAGGTGGTCGGCGAGGCCGCCGACGGCGTCGAAGCGGCCCGGCTGACGGCCGACTGCCGACCGGACGTGGTGCTGATGGATATCCGGATGCCGCGACTCGACGGGCTCGAGGCCACCGCTCGCATCGTCGCCTCCGGCGCACCCACCCGGGTGATCGTGCTGACCACCTACGATCTCGACGAATATGTATTCCGCGCGCTCCGCGCCGGAGCCAGCGGCTTTCTGCTCAAGGACGCCAGCGGGCTCGCGATCGTGGACAGCGTCCGCACGATCGCGCTGGGGGACGCGATGCTCGCGCCTTCGGTCACCCGGCGTCTGCTGGACGAGTTCGCGCGCTTACCCGCCCGGCCCCGGCCGGACGCGGCGCGCCTACGGGCACTCACCGACCGCGAAACCCAGGTGCTGACCCTGATCGCCCGCGGGCTATCCAACGCCGAAATCGCCGAAACCCTCGGCATCGCAGAGGAAACCGTGAAGACCCACGTCGGCCGGATCCTGGCCAAACTGCGGCTGCGTGACCGCACCCAGGCCGCGATCGCGGCCTACGAAACCGGTCTCGTCACACCCGGCTGACCCACCCCGGAGATATTGCCCATGCGCACCCACACTCTCATCAGCGGGGCCGGACCCACCGGCCTGACCTTGGCCATCGACCTCGCTCGCCGCGGAATCCCGGTCCGGATCGTCGACAAGGCGGTGCGGCACGCGACCGGTTCCCGGGGCGATACCCTTCAGCCACGCACGCTCGAAGTCTTCGACGACCTCGGCATCATCGACCGCGTGCGGCATGCCGGTGCGCCGCAACCGATCGTCATCGCCTACCGTGCCGGCACCACGCAGCGCGAACTGCGCATGACCGACCCGAAACCGCCGAGTTCTGCTGTGCCTTATCCGAATCCGTGGACACTCGGCCAAGCCGATACCGAGGCGATCCTGCGCGCACGCTTGGCGGAGTTCGGTGTCGAGGTCGAACTCGCCACGGAATCAGCAGGATTCGCGGCTGACGACACCGGAGTCACGGCGACCCTGGTACACGCGGGAACCACCGAAATCGTCCGAGCCGACTATCTGATCGGCGCGGACGGCGCGCACAGCCTCGTGCGCCGCACGCTCGGGATCGAATTCGACGGTTCCACAGACGAATCCACCCGTCTGCTGCTCGGTGATGTCCGTGCCGACGCCCTCGATCACACGCACGGTCACTGGTTCGCTTCCGCCGACGCCACCACCGGGATCGTCTTCTCTCCGCTACCCGGGCGCCGGCACTTCCAAGTCGGCATGCCGCTGCACGCGGGGCTCGAACCCGGCCTCGACCTGCTCCAAGACGCCGTCGACACCTACTCCGGCCGCGCCGATATCCGCCTGACCGACCTGAACTGGTGCACTGTGTGGCGCCCGAACATCCGCCTGGCCAGACGATTCCGGTCCGGCCGGGTCTTGCTGGCCGGCGACGCCGCCCATGTCCACCCGCCCACCGGCGGGCAGGGACTGAACACCGGCATCCAGGATGCCTACAATCTCGGCTGGAAACTCGCCACCGGCGACGACGATCTCCTCGACACCTACGAGGTCGAACGCCGCGCCGTCGCCGCCGATGTCCTCGGCATCAGCACGGCATTGCTGCACCGCGCCACCAGCGGGGCCGAGGACGCCCACCGCCGGGACCATACTCACCAGCTCGACATCACCTATCGTGATCCGGCCGCCACCGGCACCCTCGTTCCAGGCGACCGCGCACCCGACGCATCCGTCACCGACACCGCCGGACAGCGCCTACGGCTTTTCGACCTCTACCGCGGGCCGCAGCACACCCACCTGTCCTTCGGCGAAAACGCGCCTTGCACAACCGATCCCGATGTCCACGTCTGGGTGGTGCACGGCCCAGGGCAGTGCCCGGACGATCGGGGAATCGGCCGCCACGTCATCGACACCGACGGTCACGCCTTCCGCGACTACGACGCTCGACCTGGAACTCTCATCGTCGTCCGGCCTGACGGCCATATCGCCGCGCGCACCGACCCCACTTCGTGCGGATGACCCTCGGACGGTCCTGGTGGAGAGCCGATGTGCAACACTGGCGCGGTGCAGCCTAAGCGCAGGATTCACTTCGTGGGCAGCTTGCCCGGACAGTTGGACACTCCAGAGAAGGCTATGGCGTTCGCCGTCGATACCGCCGGTGAATATCTGGACGGCGTACTACCCGGCGGTGAGGCGGATCCCTATCGCGCCCAGTGGTACATCAGGCCGATCATCGACCGGCTCGACAACATTCCGGCGCTGGCGCCCGTGCGCCGCGGGGATTGGTCGACGCTGCGTTCCCGCAACACCTTTCGGCTGAAGGAAGGCCGGTCGCTGACCGAAGCCGATCTCGACGCCGCGCTCGGCTATGCGGCGGAAACCGACCGCGCCCTCGAGGCGCTGGCTGACATGCGGCGAACCGATCCCGGCCTGCGCTTTCAGGTCGGCATACCGACGCCTTTCGTCATCGGCTTCATTGCTTTCGAGGCGCGGATGCTCGTGTGGCGTCGACGCTCGGCGCAGCGCGGTGCCCGAGCCTTCCCCTATTACCGTCCGATCGTCGACGCCACCGTCCGGGAAATCGTCCGAATCCATGAGAAGTTGGGGAACAACGTCGTCTTCCAACTCGAGCTGGCCGCGGAGACGCTCATCTGTGCGCGCATGCCCGGGGTCCTGCGGCAGGGCCCGGCCAACGCAGCGGGCCGCGCGATCGGCCGGCTCGTCGCCCGGGCGCCCCACGATGCCCACTTCGGCGTCCATCTCTGCTTCGGCAGTCTCGACGACAAACCGGCGGTGGCGCCGAGGTCGGCGGCGGCGGTCGTAGATCTGGCGAACGCGATAGCCCGATACTGGCCCGCGGGAAGACATCTCGATTTCGTCCACATGCCCATCGGCGACGGCAAACAGGCGCCGGTCCGGCCGCGGTACTACGCGCCCCTGGCCCGTCTCGAACTGCCCGCCGATACGCGTGTCGCCGCCGGGCTCGCGCATGCGGCGCAGCCGCTCGCGCAGGCCCGACAGGCGCTGGCGGTCGCGGAGGCGGCCTACGGCGGGCCGTTGGACGTCGCGGCGCCTTGCGGTCTAGGGCGCTATACGACCGTCGAGCGGGCGCGCTCCGCGGTCGCGCACGCGGTCGCCCTGGCGGAAACGGATCTGTGAAACGAACTTTGGTCACAGTGGCCGTTGTCGGTCGTCGCCCACCGAGGTGAACACGCGCAGGCATAGTGCGCACCGTGACGGGAACGATCCGAACCGCGGCGAAAGGCGCAGCCGCACGCCGGAATCGGCTCATCGGCGCTGCGAAATCGGCGTATATCGGACGGCCGGTGGCGTAGCGAACACCGTTGTGCCGGAGCGCGGTTCGCGCCCGGCACAGACCGAAGGGCCGGTTTGGAAGGGGCGATTCGGGGTACGGTGCCGCGAATTCCAACACATCCGCGTGCCAGATCCGTGGAGGAGCACACACCTGCGGGGGTGATCGGCTACGGTTACACCCGTGGTCGAAGCAACTGAAGGGCCTGCGCCGGAGAGCGACCGAAAGCCGGAACCGTTCGACCCCGGCGCGCTGAACTCTGCGCGGGTGTACGACTACCTATTGGGCGGGAAGGACTATCGCGAGGTCGACGAAGACATGGGCAACGAAATGCTCACTCGCGCACCCGAAATCAAGACCGTGGCGTGGTTCGCCCGCAGCTTCATGCTCAAGGCGGTCCAGATGGCTGCCGATGCGGGCATCCGGCAGTTCATCGATCTCGGCTCGGGTATCCCGACCTCGCCCAACGTGCACGAGGCGGCTCGCGAGATCGAGCCGTCGGCGCAGGTGGTGTACGTCGACTACGACCCGGTCGTGCACGCGCATTGTGACGCGCTGCTGGCCGGCCCGCGCGGTGTCACAGCACTATTGGGCGATGTTCGTCATCCCGACAAGATTTTCGATCAGCTGAAGAACCAGACCCTGATCGATTTCAACGAGCCCGTGGCCATCACCATCATCGGTGTGCTGCACTACGTGATGGACGAAGAGGGCCCCGGCGACATCATCGCGGCCTTTCGTGATCGGTTGGCGCCGGGCAGTTTGCTGGCGATCACGCACGGCTCCACCGATTCCGCCCCCGAGGTGCTCCAGGTGCTCACGGCTACCAAGGAAACATCCGCCCAGGTCTGCTTCCGGTCCCCGGCACAGACGAAGTCCTTTTTGGACGGCTTCGAGCTGCTCGAACCCGGTGTGGTCCCGGTGCAGGAGTGGCTGCGCCCCGACTTGCCGAAAACTCGGATGATCATGGACGCCGCCATCGGCCGCAAACCCTGAGAATCCGGCAGCAACAAGAGTAATGTCGGGTACGCCAATTTGTTGTTGGCCGCCTGCACATTCGAGCGTGCATCAGGTGCTGTCCCAGTCGATCAAGAGGATGAAACAATGAAGACCCTCACAACTGTCGCTGGTGTCGTGTCGTCGATCATGACGGTCGCCGTGGTCACGACCGGTGCCTCGGTTGTCAATGCCCCTATCGCCGCCGCCGCGCCGGGGGATCTCATCACCGACGATGTCCCGACCCTGGGCGAACTCGACGATCAGGTCGCGTTCCTGATCGAGCTGCCCGGCTCCGACGAGGCCAAGGCCGCCCATATGGAAGGCGGTACGCGGGCGGTCGTGGTTGCCCGCACCCTGTACAACATCGGCTGGTACCGCGCGCCGCGCGGATCGAACGAGATCACCGGCCCGGAAACCCACGAGGGCAACGTGCACACCGCCATGTTGCGCAGCAAGTCGGCGGGACAACCAGATCTCGTTGCGCGCGTGGTCTGGAAGCGGATCGATGGTGTCTGGAAGCTGTCCAACAGTTCCGTCTGCGAGGGCGTCAAAGCCGTCGGGCTGGCCATGGGCTGCGACTTCTGACCGACTCCGAACGCCGTGATCGAAATCCGTGACCTGACCCTGGGCTATTCCGGCGTCACCGTCCTCGAGGTCCCCGAACTGAGCGTGGCAGACGGGGCACTCACCTACCTCATCGGTCTCAACGGCACCGGCAAGACCACGCTGCTGCGGTGCGTCTGCGGCGTTATCACGCCCGCTGTCGGTACGGTCCGGGTCGACGACACCGTCGTCCGGGCCCACCACAGCACGCCGGCCTCGCTCGGCATGCACCTCAACTACCGGGCCTTCGACCCGCGCCACACCGCACGCCGGCACCTGCGCTGGATCGCCCGGGCTCGTGGACTGCGCACCGGCCGGGTCGACGACGTACTCGAGATCGTCGATCTCGTCCGGGTCGCCGATCGCCGGTTGGGGCACTATTCGCTCGGCATGCTGCAACGGGTCGGCATCGCCGCCGCATTGCTCTCCGAGCCGCAGACCCTGCTGCTCGACGAACCGCTCAACGGCCTCGACATCGCGGGTATCCGGTGGATCCGCGGACTGCTGCGCGACCTCGCCGATGCGGGGACGTGTGTCCTGGTCGCCACCCACCTGCTCGATGAGGTCGAACGCAACGCCGACCACATCGTCATCATCGGAAACGGACGCGTTTTGGCCGACCAGCCGTTCGCTCACCTCATGAACACCCTGGAGCCCGGCGAGGCCGGTCTCGAAGACGCCTACCTGCGCATCGCCGGACTGCCCACTCAACTCCCGTCGGGAGTGACGCCATGAGCGGCCCCGGCCCGGCCACCCTGATCCGCCGCGGCATCGCCGCCGAATGGACCCGCACTGCGGGACGCAGCTTCCTGTGGACCGTGTCCGTCCCCCTCACCTTCGCGCTGCCGCTGATCGTCACGTTCGCGATCGCCGCTGTCGCAGAACGACTTGCCGATCTCCCCGGGCAGAGTTACGTAGCCACGGTCTCCACCACCAACTCCGTGTACTGGGTGATCACCCTGTCCGTGTCGGTCATGATGGTCACCGCCGCCTACGCCCACGCCACCCAATGGCGCGGTCAGACAAGCGATCTCAACGCCTTCCTGTTTCCCCGGTCCTGGACGGTCGCGTTGGCCCGGTGGCTGTACTACGGCGCCATCACGGCGATAGCGACGACGGTGCTGCTCGTCGTCGTCATGGTCACGCTGCCCGCTCAGTTCCCCAAAATCTATGGGGCGGTAGACATTACGGACGCCGCCGGGATCCGGTTCCTCTGGACCGTCCCGAGCTACGCGTTCGCCGCATGCGGAGTGGGGATCGCGGTCGGGTCGGTGATCCGCACCCCGTCCGCCGCCATCGCCGTCCTGCTGTTCTGGGTCTATGTAGCCGAGAACTCCGTCAACCTGCTACCGCATGGCCTCACCCTGCAGGCGTACGCCCCGTTCCTCAACGCCGTCGCCGCCACGGGTCAGGAGGTCGCCTTCCTCCCGCGTTTCGGCCGTAACGGATCCCTGCTCTATTTCGTCGTCGTCGCCACGACCCTTTTCGTCGTCACGGCCGCCCTGCCGATCCTGCTTCGCCGCGTGTCCGGACAACGCAAAAGGACCCTCACCAAATCTGGCACACCCTGACCCGAGCGTCGTGGCTACGGCGTCGACTGTTCGACTGGGCTCTGTCTCGAAGTCCAACCGCGCCTGCCTAGTTCGGTGCACCTGCTGCGGGAGTTGCAGGGATAGTGCTGAGCACGTCGTGTGCCGTACCCGGCTGTAGGTGCAGGTCAGGTGTATTCGGTGGGGTTCCGGCGTGGTCATCTGGCTGTGGTGGCGTCTCGAGCGGCTTGGGAAAGACAGGGCGGTTGGGTAGCGGACCGTTTGGTCTGGACCAAGCGACAGATAGGTTGGGGATCACAGAGTTTTCGTACTGCTCACAGGGTTTATAGCTGCTGTGAACCGTATGGAAAGTCTGTGACCCCGTGACTCGCCCAGCAAAGCACGCCGAGCCATAACCCCACCCACCCGAAACCGCTGTTACCTCGTCAAGGAACTCTCGAAAACAGCACCACAGCCAGACGACCACGCCGGAACCCCACCTAATACACCTGACGTGCGCCTAAAGCCGGGAACCCCACCTGACGCGCCCAGCACCATCCCGGTAACTCCCGCGGCAGGCACACCAATCCGGGCAAGTCACACTTCGGCAGCCAGCCAACAAGCCCGAACGCAAGCAAACCAAGCGACAGTTAGCCCCGTGCCGACACGCGAAAGCCACACACCTGCACCACTTCTCGGGATCAACACCCCTTCTGGCCGCCCAGAAAAGGTGTGAATCCCGAGAAGTGGTGCAGCTGCTAATGGCCGGCCTCACCACTTCGAGACAGAACCTAGCCGGAGACTGGATCAACCTGGAGCGGAAGCCTTTTCATCACCGGGATCGGTCCCATGGCTCGCCCTGGCCTCTTGATCGGGACGGGCCGGAACTCCCACTTCGACAGCAGACTGAAGAGCGTGGTTTGCAACGCCATCCAGGCGAAGTTATTGCCGATGCACATCTGCTTGCCCATGCTGAACGGAGCGAAACTCCGGTGTTTCACGTCGGCGGCGGACCACCGATCGGGGTCGAAAACGTCCGGATCGGGGAAGATGTTCGGGTTGCGGTGAATGGCCGCCAGGCTGTAGCCGATATCGGTTCCGGCGGGGAATTCGAAACCGTCGAGTTCGACCGTGGTGACGCTGCGCCTTGTCTGCAGCAGTGCCGAATGGGAGCGGGTGACCTCGTTCAGGAACTGGTTCAGGTAGTCGAGTTTGTCGAGGCTGCTGGGACTGAAATCGCCTGCGGCGGAGATCTCTTCCCGCAGTCTCGAAGCCACCGCGGGATGGTGTGCCAGCTCGTACAGCGTCCAGGTCAGCGTGGCGGTCAGGGCGTCGATCCCGCCGAAGAGCACCGTCATGGCCTGCTCCACCAGGAACTCGTCGCCACGCTGTGCGGCTTCCGGTGAGTCCAGCAGGATGTCGATCAGGTCGTTCCGGCGGACACCACTGGCCCGGCGCGCGACCAGCAGCTGCCGGCAGAAGCCGCGCAGTCGCGCTCCTCCCGACCGGAAATTGCGGTTCACCGGCAATGGCAGGCTGGCCACCCGCTTCGGCAAGATACTGCCCACGATGGCGCCTGCGCCGATATCGCTGATCAGACCCGAGATGAGTTGGATGTCTTCGTCGCTGGGTTCGTGCGAGAACATGGACCCCAGCAGGTCGGTGATGACCAAACGCAACAGAACAGGAGTGAATTCGATGACCTGGCCCGGCTGCCACGAACTCGCCAACGCATCCGCGTTACGCTTCATGATGTGCGCGTAGCTTTCCAGCTCGGTGCGATGGAACGCCGGCTGGAGCATGCGACGAATATCGTTGTGTTCTTGGCCGTCCGCGACGATGAACGATTCCCCGAATATGAGACGAATGCGTTCGAAGAGGAGTCCGCGCTCGTAGGTGCTGGAATTCTCGATCAACACCCGGTGCAGGAGCTCGAAATCGGTGATCACATAGATGACCAGGCTGCCGATATCGACCCGGGCTATCTTTCCGACGCTGGACAGATCCACCATGAACTGGACCGGATCACGCACCAACCGCCAACCGTGTCCGACAACAGGCAAACGTCCGGGACCGCACGGGACGTCACGAAGGTCCACTGTGTCTTGCCCTTTCTCCGGGTAGGTCCAAGGTCAAGGACTTCGGCGGATCCGACCGCTATCGCTGAGGCCCGTTGTCGATCGATACGTTACCTTAGCTCGGATTTCCCTGACGGCGGGGGCGACAAGCGAAAACGTTTGTCCTACTGCGATCATCGCGGCACGGGCCACGCCGTTCGACTCCCTGCGGTGTACTGATCCGGGCCGCGATATGGACGGCGACACACTGAACTGTTACCTGTTCGGACTTGCGGCGGAACGATTTACGCGATAACAGCACCGAACAATGGCGGGGCGAAAATATTCGCCGCGCCGGGCGCGTCTGGTCCGGAGCGGGTGCATGGCTTGCGGCACTACCACGTCGCCTGCGCGATTTTCGAACCAGCGCAACAGGTTCCGCGCGAACAGGGGAGTCGCTCAGTGAGGCGCCGAATGGTTGCGGCGTCGTAGCTCGCGCACGCGGAGTTGGAGATGGGCGAGCAGCATCGCATCGGCGTCCTCGGGGTCCAGGCCGCAGACCTCCCTGATCCGCCGCATCCGATACCGCACGGTGTTGACGTGGAGCTGCAGTGTCTCCGCGGCGACCTCGGCCCGGCCCGCGCTGTCGAGGTAGGCCCGCAGGGTGGCCAGGAGCGGTCCCTGCGCTCCGTCCTGATCTGCCAGCACCCGCAGTGCGCCGACGAATTCGGGAAGCGCGATGGAATCGGCGTAATTGGCGAGCTGCAACAGATCCAGCTGCAGCAACGTACCGTCGAGATTCGCCACGGCATCGGCGGCGCTGGCGGGGTGGCACATCGTCCGCAATATTTCCTCGGCCTGAATACGCGCCTGGCTCAAATCCGAAACGGACTGGGCGGGCGGGCTCACCGCTATTCTGCAGGAAACGGGAAGCGGCGTTCGTCCGGCGAAGTCGGCAGCCAAGGATTGCGCCGCGGCGCATGCTTGCTGACGCGTCCGGTGCGGCCACGCGAGTATTCCGTAGACCATATGGTCCGATCGGATTGCCACGCCCGAGGTGTGTACCGCGGCCAGATAATGGGCGAGCGAATCCTCGATGCGGCGCAAATCGGCTGTTTCCGCGCAGATACCCGCGGAAGGCGTCGCGCCGCGAGCTGTCGCGGACCGTGCGAAGCCGAGCGCCAGCACCGACACCGGTCCCTCGGACAGGCCCAGCTTTTCCGCTGTGGCGATCCGGGTGGGCCCGCCGGCGATCAAGGCCTCGGCCAGTTCGCGGCGACGTCGCTGCGCTCGTCCGCACGTGTCGTGTCCCGCCGCCAGTAGGTGCGCGGCGACCAGTTCGCCGGCCGCGGTCAAGCGCTGGGACAGCCGGGCCGACAGCGGCTCCGATACGACGAGCCAGACGTAGCCGAGGACGGATCCGCCGCCCCGGACCGCGAGCGCCACCCGGGCCGCGGCACCGTCGCCGGCGACGCCCTGGGGGACGAAAACAGGATCGGGGCTGGTCCGCAGCCGCTCGAAGATGCCGTGCTGTTCCAGCGCGCGGAGATGTTTGCCGGGAACAGTGCGCGCGAAGATCGATTCGGTGCGCATCGGGTCGGCCGTCGTCTGCTGCGCGGACCATGCGAGCACAGTGGAGCGCCAGTCCTCGATCGTCACCGGGGCGCGCACCGCGGCGCTGATGGTGTCGGCGACCGCGAACAGATCGGCGGCGGCTTCGGCGGGGGACCATTGTCTTTGCACGTGCTCGAGTAGCTGTTCACGTAACGCACTGGCCAGATCCATCCAGGAAACGTCGGACCGGACCCGCACGATCGTCAGCGGCACCGAGGCGGGCAACGGCGGTATTTCGCCTTTGACGGCAACCGCCGCGGCATTGTGGCGCGACGCGTCGTAGACCACGTCATGCAGGCAATTCGCCCCGAGGTCGGCGGCGACCAGGATGAACGCCCCGTCTCGGGGAACACCGCGCACCGGATCGTAGAACTCGATGGTCGAAACCTGCCGATCGCCGAAACGGGCACCGGCGACCACGGTGAGCGGCTCCATGGCGAGGCTGCTGACGAGACTGTCGACCGTTGCTGTGCCGGTGAACACGAAGCCTGCTCCTTTGGTTCGAATGTCCCGCCGACCGACAGTACGGAACCGGGCCGCAGATCTGCCCGACGCCGTTCGGCATTGTCGAACGACGCGTCGAGTATCGCGGTTTGTCGAAACCGACAAACCGCGTATCGCACAACGTTGGCTTGCCACAAGAGGCCCGTGATCGTTTCTGGCACGCTGATTTATCGGCTGCTTATGCGAAGGGAAAAGAAATGTGCAAGGGATGGGAAAAAGACGCTGGCGCAGCGGCTTTCGCTACGGGCGTCACCCTCGTGCGGGCGTCTTGATCCGCGCCGGAGAAACGGCGGTATCGCTCGACTCGCTGACCGTGTCCTACCCTACGGCGAGCGGCGCGCATTGTGCGTTGTCCGAGCTGGACCTCACGGTCGAAAAGGGGCAATTCGTTGCCATTGTCGGCCCGACCGGTTGTGGCAAGTCGACCGTCCTGAACGCGGTGGCGGGCCTGTCGGCACCCTCGGCGGGGCGGGTGCTGATCGATGGGAAGCCGCTGTACGGTCGAAACCGCAAGGCGGGCTATCTGTTTCAGCGTGAGCCGCTGCTACCGTGGCAGACGGTGCTCGACAACGTGGCCTTCGGGCTACGGCTGCGGGGGATGCGCTCGGCGGAGCGGGAGCGACTGGCGCTGGAGTGGCTCGCCCGAGTCGGCCTGTCCGGCTTCGAACGTGCCTTCCCGCACCAACTTTCGGGCGGCATGCGCAAACGGGTGGCGCTCGCGCAGATCTGGATCGTCGATCCGGAGATCCTGCTCATGGACGAGCCGTTCGCCGCCCTGGACGTACTGACCCGGCAGGTGATGCAGCACGAGTTGCTCACGTTGTGGACCGGCAGCGCGAAGACGGTGCTGTTCGTGACCCACGACCTCGACGAAGCCATCGCGCTGTCCGATGAAGTGGTGCTGATGTCGGCCGGACCGGGCAGTCGCGTGGTCGGCCGCTACCGGGTGGACCTGCCGCGGCCGCGCGACCTGTTCGAGATCCGGGTACAGCCGGAATACGCGAAGATTCATCGCGCGATCTGGACGGCACTGCGCGACGAGGTCCGTAAGACCTTCGCCTATGTCGCTACAGCGCAATAGAAGTCGGCGTCAGGTCGCCGCGATCCGGATCGCGCAACTGGGGCTCGGGGCCATCGTGTTGCTCGGCTGGGAACTCGCTGCCCGATACGGGGTCATCGACGAATTCTTCTTCTCGCGGCCCGGTGATATCGCTGTCCGCCTGGGCGACTGGTTCGGCTCCGGTTCTATCTGGCGACATATGCGCATCACTGTGCTCGAGGCGGCACTCGGGCTGGGCATCGGCGGTGTCGCCGGTCTCGTGCTCGGCTTCGCCTTGGCCCGAATGCGATTCGTCGCCGCGGTGGTCGAGCCGTATGTGCGGATGGGCAACGCGCTCCCGCGTGTGGTGCTGGCGCCGATCTTCCTGCTCTGGTTCGGGCTCGGGATCTGGTCGAAGGTCGCGCTCGGCGTTTCGCTGGTGGTGTTCATCGTCTTCTTCAACACCTATCAGGGTGTGCGCGAGGTCGATCAGCTACTCGTCGACAACGCTCGGATGCTCGGTGCGACCGAGCGGCAGCTGTGGCGGTATGTGCTGTTGCCGAGTGCGTTGACCTGGATTCTCGCCAGTCTGCGCCTCAGTGTCGGTTTCGCGGTGATCGGGGCGGTCGTCGGCGAATACCTCGGTGCCGCGGATGGTCTCGGCTACCTGATCGCTCAGGCCGAGGGAACCTTCGACACCACAGGTGTTTTCGCGGGCATCGCCGTGTTGTGCGCGGTCGTGGTGGTCGTCGACGTGGGTGCCGATCGGGCCGAACGTCATCTGCTGCGTTGGCAGCCCGTGCGCGGCACGGCAATTACGAAAGGCAAGCAAGGATGAGAAAACACAGATGTGCGGCGGTGCTGCTGGCAGCGGTGGTGCTGGTGCTCGCCGTCGGCGGTTGCGGCCGGAAGCCGGAAGGCGGCCAGCGCATCGTCGTCGGAGTCGGCGGGCGGACGCTGCCGGTGTATCTGCCGCTCGTGCTGGCCCAGCGCCTCGGCTACTTCGGCGAGGAAGGAGTGTGGGTCGATATCCAAGGCCTGCAAGGCGGGTCGAAAGCGTTGCAGGCGTTGGAAGGCGGCAGTGTCGATGTCGTCGCGGGATACTACGACCACACCATTCAGATGCAGGCCAAGCGCCGGGCACTGACTTCGTTCGTGACCATGCTGAACCGGCCCGAGCTGGTGCTGGCGGTTTCGCCCGCGGCGAGTAAGCCGATCAAGTCCATCGCCGACCTTGCCGGTGCGAACGTCGGAGTCAGCGCGCCGGGATCGTCCACGGACTTCTTCCTGAAGTACGTGCTGAGCAAGCACGGTCTGGCGGCGGACGCGGTGCGCGTGCAGGCGATCGGGACGGCGGCGACCGCGGTGGCCGCGATGGCGCACGGCCGGGTCGACGCGGCGGTGCTGGTGGATCCGGCGTTTTCGCTGTTGCAACGGCGGGCCGGCGCCGACAAGGTCGAGGTGTTGCTCGACGCACGCAGCCGCGAGGGCGTCGAGCAGACCTTCGGTGTCTCGAAATACCCTGCCTCGGTGCTGTATTCGAGCAGCCGATGGCTCGACGGCAACCGAACGACAGCGACCGCGCTGGCCAAGGCGATCGTGCGGACCTTGCAGTGGATCCAGGGGCATTCCGCCGAGGAGATCGCCGCCCGGATGCCCGCGGAGTTCGCACAGGACGACCGGCCGACCTACGTCGAAACGATCGCCAAGATGAAGGACGGCTTCTCCACCGACGGGTTCCTCGCCGCCGACGGCGCCGAGGCCGTCCGCAGGGTGCTCGCGCAGTCCGACCGAACCGTCGCTACCGCCGAGATCGACCTGTCGCAGACCTACTCCAACGACTACCTGCCCAGCCATGCGTGAGGGCGGAAGGGATTCGTCGCGGCGCAGGCTGCTCGCCGTGCTCGCTGCCGGTGCGCTCTCGCTCACCGCAGGGTGTTCGCTGGACAACGACGAGGCAGAACGGCATGTCTTGCGTCCCGCGGCGAGCCCCGTGGTCCACGGCGGACCGCCGGTGCCGCCGTCCCGCCAGCCGGGTGTCGCACGGATTCCGATGCCCAGCGGGGTGGTATCGGCGATTCCGGGGGAGGGCGACAACATCGCGCTCACCATCGATGACGGCACCAGTGCGGACGTCGTCGCGGCCTACATCCGTTTCGCGAAGGACAGCGGCGCGCGGTTCACCTTTTTCGTCACGGCGTGTTACTCGTCGTGGACAGTCAACAAGTCGATGCTGCAGCCGCTGGTCGACCGAGGGCAGATCCAGCTCGGGAACCACACGTGGGATCACCCGGATCTGACCCGGCTTTCGGACACGGACGTGGCGGCTCAGTTCGCGCGAACCAAAGCGTTGTTGCGCAACAACTTCGGCGTCGACGGAACCCCGTTCTACCGGCCGCCGTACGGCTACCGCGACGCCAGGATCGACGCGCTCGCCGCCGATCACGGCTACGCGGTGCCGGTCATGTGGTACGGAACGCTCGGCGATCATCGCATCATCACCGAACAGGAGCTGGTGGCGAACGCTCGCAAGTACTTCACAGCGCAGTCGATCGTGATCGGCCATGCCAATCAACGACCGGTCACCCGAGTCTATGACCAGCTGCTGCAGATCATTCGAGATCGGCGCTTGACGATGGTCACGCTCGATGACGTGTTCGAGCGGAGGCACTGAGCCATGGTCTTCGTGGCGGAGGATGTCTCGAAAGTCTTTGTGGGCGAACAGCAGCCGGTGTGGGCGCTGCGAGATTGCTCGCTTCGGGTGGCGGCCGGTTCGCTGACCTGCGTCGTGGGTCCGTCGGGGTGCGGGAAGTCCACGCTGTTGCGCATATTGGGCGGTCTGGACACGCCGACGTCGGGGCGCGTGCGGATGCCGTCGGCGGAAGGGCGAATTCCGGCGTCCGCGTTCGTCTTCCAGGAGTACGGCGTGTTCCCGTGGTTGAACGTGCTGGACAACATCGCCTTCGGCTGCCGGATGGCCGGAATGCGGCGCGCCGAGTACACCGGGCGGGCACGAGAGTGGCTGGCGCGGACCGGTCTGGCGGGTTTCGAGCGTGCTTATCCACACCAGCTGTCGGGTGGCATGCGGCAACGGGTCGCGCTGGCACGCGCTTTCGCCCTCGAGACACCGGCACTGCTGATGGACGAGCCCCTCGGCGCCCTGGACGCGCAGACCCGGCTGCTGATGCAAGAGCAACTCGTGCAGCTGTGGGAGGCCGAACGCAAGACGGTCGTGCTCGTCACCCACAGCATCGACGAGGCGTTGCTGCTCGGCGATCACATCGCCCTCATGTCGGCGCGGCCGGGCCGGGTGGCAGCCGAGTTCGCCGTGCCGTTCGCGCGGCCGCGCAGCCTGGAACTCACCCTGACCCCCGAGTTCACCGCGCTGCGGCACCGGATCTGGACCGCGCTGCGCGCGGACGTGGCGGCAGCGGTGCAGGCCGGATGAGCGCCGAGGTCGACGCCATCCGGAGCCGTGAGCGGTATCGCCGCCGCCGCGACCTGCTGCTCGCGCTCGGCTGCCCGATCCTGCTGCTGGCCGGCTGGCAACTCGCGGCACGGCTGGACCTCGTCGACGCCCAGTTGTTCCCGCCGCCGTCGGCGGTCCTGACCCGCTGGGTGCGGCTCGCGGGCAGCGGCGAGCTGCGCGAGCACGTGAGCGCCACCCTCTACCGGCTTTCGGTCGGGTACTTTTCGGGTGCGTGCGGCGGTGTCGTCGTCGGCTGGGTCATGGGGCGCCGGCGCGCGGTCGCGGCGGCGCTGGGTCCGTTGTTCTCCGCCCTGTACGCGCTGCCGAAGGTCGCGGTATTACCGTTGCTGCTCTTGATTTTCGGGCTCACCGAAACGCCGAAGATCTTGTCGGTCGCGATCACGGTGTTCTTCGTGCTGCAGATCAACACCTTCGCCGGTATGCGCCAGATCGACCCGCGAATCCTCGAAGCGGCCACCGCCTATCGCGCCGTGGGCTGGCGGCTGTGGCGGTTCGTCCTGCTGCCCACCTGTGCGCCCGCCATCTTCACCGGCCTGCGCGTGGCCGCGGGGCTCGGGGTCGCGGTCGTCATCGCGGTCGAGTTCGTCGCGGCCAACAGCGGGATCGGCTACTTGATCTGGAACTCGTGGCAGCTGTTCCAGCCCGAACGAATGTATGCGGGCCTGTTGACCGCGGCCCTCCTCGGTGCCTGCCTCACCGGTGCCATCACCGCCGCGGAGTTCGTCGCCATGCCGTGGCGTCGCAGTCTCGAAAGGATCAGTGGAAGGAAACAATGATCGCCAAACGTCTTCTCTCAGCGGCCATTCCAGTTCTGGTGCTCGTCGCCGCCGGCTGTGGCGGCAGGGCGGCACAACCTGTTGCACCGGCAGGCAAAGTGACTGTCGCGCACGTCCCGTCCACCTTGTTCGCGCCGCTGTACGTGGCGGCCGGCAAGAAGTACTTCGCCGAGGAGGGTTTGACCGTCGAGTTACAGACCATGAAGGCGGGGCAGGACGCGATACCGCTCGCGGCGGCGGGCAAGGTGGATGTGGTCGTCGCCGGTTTCTCCGCCGGTCTGTTCAATGCCGTGCACAGCGGACTGCGCCTGAAAGTGGTGGGCTCCATGGGGATTGCGCCCGGGGATCCGCAAGCCTCGCCGTCCGCGTTGGAGGTCTCGAAGAAACTGGTCGACGCGGGCGAGGTGACCTCGGTGGCCGAGCTGCGTGGCCGCAAGGTGGCGGTGTCCGGCGGCGCGGCCGCCGCGGGCGGCTACCAATTGGCGGCGATACTGCGGCAATCGGGGCTCGCGCTGCGGGACGTACAGATCGTCAACATTCCCATCCCGGATCAGCGGACCGCGCTGGCGAACGGCGGCGTGGACGCGGCCTTGACGGCCGCGCCCTTCACCACCCGGATAGAGCAGGCCGGTATAGCGGTACCGCTCGCGGTACCCGCAGCGGGTGTCTCGGCGACCGGCGTCATCTATGGCGGTGCGTTCACCGAATCGCCTGCGGCGCATGCGTTCTTCCGCGCGCTACAGCGGGCGAGCCGGGATCTCCAGGACGGCGGCGTCAAGTCGCCGGAGAACCTCGCCATCCTCGCCCAGGCGACCGGCCAGGACCGTGCGGTGCTGGAAGCGACCCCGGCGTATCGCTGGCGACCCGATCTGCGCCCGGACGCGGAGCAACTGACCGCCCAGCAGCAGGCCTACCGGGACGCCGGACTGCTCGACTACACCGATGTCGTCGAGGCGGGCACTTACGTTTCCACCGCCTTCTCCGCCGGTTGACCACGCTCGGCGGCCGCGGACGGACTCCCGTCGTCGCCGAGTTCAGCTGCACAGCAGCGGGATTGGTCTGATCATGTGGTGGTTCCACCCGATGGCACCGAGTGGAACCACCCACTACGGCTTGTCCGTGCGTGGTCAGGACTACACGCACGGCCTGCCCGGTGAGCAGGAGTGCGCCTACGGTCGCGAGCTGCTGGGCAGCGGCGCGCGCTGGCATGAACTGCCAGGGGACCGCGACAATCCGGTTTTCGACGGTCGGACCACGTTGGTCGGGACCGCCGACCAGCGCCCGTACATTCTGCTTCCCGTCATTCCCCACGCGTAGTTTCTGGAACGCGCGCGCCGGTTCCGGCTACCCTCGGGCAACCAGGGGCAGCCGCGGCGGCATTCTATCGCACGCCGTTGTGGCCCAATCGGATAACGAATCCGGGCGCGGAGCTGCCGGAATGACAGCGAAGTGAGGCCGCCGTTATCCGCTGGTGTTAGGACCGGTGTTAGACACGATGGAGTGAAGTTGATTTCAGAACTGACTCGTTGGTTGGATGCGACCGATCAGGCCGCGCTCGTTGCGTCGGGAAAGGTGAAGCCGATCGATCTGGTCGAGGCCGCGATCGACCGGATCGAGGAGCTCGATCCGGCCCTCGGCGCGGTGCCGTTGCGCTATTTCGACCAGGCGCGCGCGGCTGCGGTGGATCCGACCGGGCCGTTGGCCGGCGTTCCGTTCCTGATCAAGGACCTGCTCACCGACGTCGAGGGCCAGGTCTGCACCGACGGCAATGTCGCGCTCGCGGCGCAGGCCCGCCCGGCCGCGGCCGACGGTCCGTTGGTGGCGCGTTTGCGGGCGGCGGGGCTGATCTTCGCCGGACGGACGTCGACTTCGGAGTTCGGTACCGTGCCCGCCGCCGATTCGGTCGCCTGGGGCGCCACCCGAAACCCTTGGAACACCGCACTTTTCTCGGGTGGGTCCAGTGGCGGAGCGGCCGCCGCGGTGGCGGCGGGGATGGTGCCCGCCGCCCACGGCACCGATGCCGGGGGCTCGATCCGTGTCCCGGCCTCGTGTTGCGGACTCGTCGGGCTCAAGCCCTCCCGGCCGGCCGGGCAGGCGGTCGCTTCGGTGTTCGACCTGGTCGCCGAGTCCGCGGTCACCCGCTCGGTGCGCGATTCCGCTCTGCTGCTGGATATTTCGCGGGACACGTCGGGCGCGGGCGGTTATCTCGCCGCCTCGGGCGTCGAGCCGGGCACACTGCGCATCGGGGTGCTCGACACCCGGCCCGACGGGTCCCCGGTGGCTCCGGAATGTGCTGAGGCAGTGCGCGTCTCGGGGCGGCTCTTGGAATCGCTGGGCCATCACCTGGAGCCCGGATTCCCGGCGGCACTGGGTGATTCGACATCGGACGGCCTGTTCGGGACGTTCTGGTCGGCGGGCATGGCCACGCTCCTCGACGACCTCGCGCGCCGGTTGGGCCGCGAGGTCACCGAGGCCGACGTCGAACCGCTCAACTGGATGCTCGGTGTGCTCGGCGCCCAGGTGACCGAGGCGCAGCGACAGGCCGCCGTCGAGGGCGTCGCCGGTTTCGCCGGGGCGGTGCTGAGCTGGTGGGACGAGTACGACCTGCTGCTCACCCCGACCCTTGCCGAACTACCCCTGCCCTCCGGCGCCCTGCTCTCCGACGCCGCGGACCCGATGGCGGCGCTGGGGCGCAGCGTGCAGTTCTCGCCCTTCACCCCTTTCGCCAACTTCACCGGCCAACCCGCGATCAGCCTGCCCCTGCATACCACCGCCGACGGCCTGCCCATCGGCATACAGTTGGTCGCCGCTCCCGGCCGCGAAGATCTGCTGCTACAGGTCGCCACGCAACTGGAGATCGCGGCACCCTGGCGGGATCGTCGCCCCACCGTGTAGCCCCGCGTCGTTCTGTGCTGTTCTGTCGCAACGGCTTTGCTGCGCACCCGGGCTCTGCAACAGGCCGTTTCACGCATTGTCTGCTGCCGCATGGCCTTTGAACGGATCTGGATCGCCGGCAGCAGAGGTTCCGCTCAGGTAGCGGAAGAGCATCGCGGTGAGTTCGTTCTCGAAACGGGGGAGCGCGATCGGCTCGTGAGACGCAATCAGGTGGTGCACAACCAATTCCACCGTGGAGACGACCAACCGGGCTGCGGTGTAAGTGTCGACGACCCGGACCTCTGGATGCCGGTCGAGGATGTGCTGGAGGTAGGCGACGCGCTCTTCTCCGTGCGCGGCGATCTTCGCCAAGAGTTCGGCAGAGCGGGGGGTCTGCTCCATCATCACGCGCAGCAACTGCGGGTCGTCGAGATGGTTCTCGATCGCCGCCCGCACGAACATCCGCATCGTCTCGGCCAACGAGTCGGGCAGTCGCTCGTTGCGGAGCCGTTCGACGGTGGCCGCGCCCGCGTCGAGATGGCGGGTCATCAGCTCGACGAGGATCGCGTCCTTGTTCGGGTAGTACTGGTACAGCGAGCCGATCGAGATCTCTGCCTGCTCGGCGATCCGGTTGGTGGTACCGGCGGCGTAGCCGTGCTCGGCGAAAACTCGCGCGGCCGCGGTGAGGATGCGCTGTCTGGTGAGTTCGGCCCGATACTGGCGCGGCTGTTTGCGGGGGTTGAGCCGGCGCTGGTCCGTCATCGAGGCACCTCCGGGAAAGCGAGTAATTGCTCATAGTAGTTTCCTGGCCGGCCCCTGGTGCGGATCACGGGGATCTGCGCTCGTCGCGCCCGACTACCCGTGCTCGCCCGCCGAGCGCGTCCGTGGTTGCATGTGGGTGCGCAGGACCGGGCGGAGGATCATGGGATACGACTGCACATTGCATCTGGTGGACGAGGACGCGATCCGGGAGCAGTTCGTGCCCCGGCTGCTCGGCAGCTCCAGCGGACCGACGGTGTTGGATCGAGTGCATCCGGATGCGGAGAATCTTTGGCGGCAGGTGCGAGAACTGCTGCTGGGCAAGGACGGACGGGCCGCGGCAGCCGCCGTGTCCGTCGCGGCGGTCATGTTCAGCGCCTCGATGCTGCCCTACCGATACGAGCGCGGACTGGCGCTGAGCCTCGCGTTCGAGACGGGGCGGGTGTTCCCGGATTCGGTGTTCCTGACCGAGGCCGCGTATGCGCCGGACGGGCTGTTCGCCGAAGTCGTTGCGGCACATCCGCACTTGAGCGGGCAGTTCTCGTCGGGATGGTTCGGTGGGAACTACACGACCGGCCTCTACGTGCCCGCTGCCCATGTGGCGGAGGTGCTGGCGTGGGTCGAAGAGCAACTCGTGCCCTTGCCGAAGGGCGAGCAACGTCAGTATCGAGGGATCGTGGCGACGCTGCGGGCCGCGGTGGATCGCAAGCTGGGATATTGGGAGGCAACCGATCTCGCGGTGCCCGCGGCCGGGGAGTTCCCCGGTGACCCGGAATTGATGTGGGCGCAGTACCTGGGCAACGACGGGACTGCGGCCGTCGCGGTGGAGACCGCACCGGCCTCGTCGATCGCGAGTGTCCTCGACGATATCGTCGACGGATTCCTGTTGTCGCACAGCGCCGGTCGCACGCCACGGGTGGAATTGTGGGATCTCTCGGCATGGCCGCCGCGTTTGTCGTTACAGCGCAACGAATTCTGGGTGGCGGCCGCGCGGTCGCCCAGCGGTGGGTGGCTCGCGCAGTCGACCGCCGACACGAAAGCGCGCCCACGCGTATTCGGGCCGATCCTGGTGGACGGCTCGGACGACGCGCCGCGCGTGCTGCTGCCTGCCAAAGGACCCGGCGACGCCGACCTCTACGCGCACGAATGCTACTTCCTCGGTGCACGTCCCGTGGTGTTGTACGAGGTGAAGACGCACCTGCTGCGATTCGGCGGGATGAATGTCGGTGACCCGCTGCCCGGCCCGCTGTGGCTCGCGGAATCCGGTGTGTGGGAAGCGATTCCGGGAATCCCCGACGCTGCCGTGGTGAAGAGTGCGCTCGGCGACGCGGCGCGCCCGATGACCGGCGCCGCCCGGCTGGCCGACGGCAGCTCCGTATTGATCTGGGACGGAAACGGATACGAACTGAACGCGGCAGGCACCGGCTGTGTGCGTGCGTTCGACATGGCTGCGCAGCGCTCGTTCGTCGAGTTCACCTCGGTACCCGCCGGAGACGACGGATTCTTCTATCTGTCCGATCGCCGCCTGCACGAGATCCATCGCGCAGGGACTCCGATCCGGCACGGCGAAGCCTGGACGAACGTGATGGCGGTGCGGCCGGGGCCGGACGGTGGGCTGCTGCTGAAGTTCGGCGGTAACGACGAAGGCGACGTCGGGGTGCTCTACTTCCCGGACGACCGCACGTACATCCCGCTGCCGCCGGAGATGTTCGACGACAAGTCCAGCTACTCGGCTCTGTACTGGAGCGAGGGGTCCGATCATATCGTGGTGGTCGGCGGTGGCTATGTCGCCGTGCGGGCGGATGTTGTGCTCGCGCGGCCGAGGTCGGCGTTGCCGGAGTGACTCCTGCGGGCCGCACCGATTAGTTTCGTCGCCACGCGCCGTCTATTCGGTATGACCACACCCACCATCGGCAGTCTGCTGTTGTCCAGCACCGACCCGGCACGCTTGCGTGACTGGTACGCAACCGCTTTCGCGGTGAAAGTCGACCGCACGCCCGGCGACCCTGGCTACGAGGTGCTCGATTTCGGCGGCTTCTACGTTTTCATCGACAGCCGCGACGACGTCGGGGACACCAACCCCGAACCGGGACGAGCGATCCTGAACGTCGACGTGGACGACGCGCGCGCGATCGCAGGCCGCATCGACGACCTCGGCGGGCGGTGGCTGGCCGAACTCGAAGACCGCGACGGCAGTCTGTTCGCCACCGCGATCGACCCCGACGGCAACTACATCCAGCTCATCCAGCTGAGTCCGCAACACCGCGCCGAAATGGCAGAAGGGGGCAAATGATGCTCGCCGACAGCAAAGCCTTCAGCGGTTTCTCCGTGGACGACATCGAGGCGGCCAAGGCCTTCTACGCCGAGACCTTGGGCCTGAAGGTCTCCGAAGAGCACGGAATGCTGCAACTGCACCTCGCCACCGGCGCCACAGTCCTCGTCTACCCCAAACCCGACCACACCCCCGCCTCCTTCACCATCCTGAACTTCCCGGTCCCCGATATCGACACCGCCGTCGACGCCCTGACCCGCCGCAACGTCCACTTCGAACGCTACGACTTCGCCGAACAAGACGAAAAAGGCATCCATCGCGGCGGCGGCCCCCTGATCGCCTGGTTCACCGACCCCGCCGGAAACCCCCTCTCCATAATCCAGGAGTAGTCGCCGGTTCGGGAACCGTTGTCTGCCTGCCGACTGGTGGTAGCTGAACGCAGCTACCACCACTCGTTTCGTCGGGCTTTCCCTCGTGTGGGACCGTTCCCGCTGCGCGATCTCCCCGCGTCGAATGTGCTCATCAGGCGGGTAGTGCGGGTGGGGAAGTGGAGTAGTTCGCTACTCAGGACCGGGGGTAGGGGTGCTTCTACCTTTCCAGTACAGACATCGGTGGCGGGCGTTTCGCCGACCGGAACTGGAGGAGCAGCATGTCCAGCAAAATGTTCGAGAAGGCAGTTCTCGGGGCCGCGATAGGCGCGTTGAGTGCGACCGCTTTGGTCGTGACGGCGGAGCCGGCGGGGGCCGTCCCGGTCTGTGGCCAATACGGATTCAACACGCAAGCGACGACTATCGACCAGAGCAATGGCTGGCTCGTGTATTTCCTGAATTCGGGGGACATTCAGCAAACGCATCAAGGGCGTGCGATCACGTCGATGAAGAACGGCGCGAACCTCAAGGGCGGAAACATCAGCGACGCCACCATCACCGGCCGCGACGTCCGATTCACCATACAGTGGGACGACACCGGCTTCGCGCACTACTCCGGCCGGGTGGACGACGACGGTTTCGCTCGTGGACTCGGTTCCGGCGCAGCGCCTTCCGCGTCTGCCTGGAGTTCGACGCGACCGTTTCCCTGCCTTTCGCAGCAGAACGTCGCGACCGTAACCGAGGACGTCGACGTCTACGACGCGCCAGGCGGCGCCGGAGACGTCCTCGGCGTCCTGCGCCAAGGCCAACAGGTCACCCTCGTCGGAAACTGCAACAGGAACGACTGGTGCCAGGTCACCGGCCCCGCCGTCCCCGGCGGCACCGGCTGGGTCTGGGGCGCCCTCCAGTTCTGAAACCTGCGGGCGCCCATGCTTGCTCATCCATGGCAATCATGGGCGCAGACGTACAGGTAAGGCGGTCAACCCCCGGATGGCGAAGCTTGTGCGCCAAGTGGGTTCGTCGGTGGGCGAGAGTGCCAGATCAGGGTAGCGCGCCAGCAACTGCTCCAGTCCGATGCAGCCCTGCATGCGGGCCAGGGGTGCGCCGACGCAGAAATGGATCCCGTGCCCGAACGCGAGGTGCTCGGTGTTGTTGGGACGATCGATGTCGAACAGGTGTGCATCAGCGAACCGGCGAGGGTCGCGTCCCGCTCCTGCCACCGACACGACGATCAGCTCCCCGGCGGCTATCTCGATGCCGCCCAGCGTGATTGGTGTCGTCGTGTAGCGGAACGTGGTTTCGCTGGTCGGCGACCTGAATCTGAGGACCTCCTCGATGAACGCTGGAATGCGTGTGGCGTCACCGCGCAGTTGCTGGCGAGAGTCCTTGTCGGACAACAGGGTGACCACCGCGTTGCCGATGAGGTTCGCGGTGGTCTCGAAGCCTGCCACCAGCAGGACGAGCACCATACTGCGCAGTTCACGTGGCGTGAGACGTTCGCCGTCCGCACCCGCTGCGATGAGTTCGGAGAGCAGGTCCGCCCCTGGTTCGGTGGTGCGTGTAGCTATGAGGTGATCTATGTAGGCGACGAACTCTGTTGCGGCCGTCATCCGATCGCGAGCGGCGTGCTCGCTGGACACAATGACAGTCGACCAGCTCTGGAACCTCGCTCGGTCCGGGTTGGGCACACCGAGTAGCTCACAGATCACCGACATCGACAGCGGTACCGCGTAGCGGTCGAGCAGATCCACGACTTCGCCGGCGGCGGCGATTTCGGTGAGCAGAGTGTCGGCGATTTCTGTGACGCGCGGAGCGAGGCCACGCACCGCACGAGTCGAGAACGCTTTGGTGAGCAGGGAGCGCAGGCGTGTGTGCTCGGGTGGATCGTAGAAGACGAGCATGTGCTCGAAGGGGCCGGCCTGGAGCTGGTGACCGGCCTTGTTCGCTTCGAGCGCTGCCCGGGCGCCCGCCGAGCCCAGCCGCTTGCTGATCCCCGGATGACCGAAGGCCGCTTTCGCCTCGGCGTGGCCGGTGATGAGCCATCCGGTACTGCCGTCGGGAAACGTCACTCGGTTGACCGGCCCCCGGGTGCGCAATGCGCCATAGGCACTCTGCGGATCGCGGTAGAAGTCGGGGGACAGCACGAAAGGGCGGGCCGGGTCGGCGGCCAATCCATCTGCCGCCGTGGTAGTTTCGATCTCCATCCGCCGACGCTATCAGCGTCGGGTCGACGTCCGCTTCGGCCGCCGGAAAGGCCGGGCGCTATCCCGTGTCCGCTTGAAAAGTCATGGCCCACATCATCGGTCTGTCACCAACGGGTAGACAGAAGGTGTCGGTGACCTCGAATCCGAATCGCTCGTAGAAGCCGACGTTCTTCTCTCGGGTGCAGACGAGGTAGGCGGCGGTGTCGGGTGATTGCGTGAGGCGGTCATCGACGAGCCGGGCGGCGTAGCCGTGCCCGCGGTGGGTTTCTGGTGTCCCGAGGTTGGCCAGGTACCAGTGCAGTGGCATCGCGGGATGGTGCGCGTCCAGTGTGCCGCGGACTGCGATCGCGGCGCGCGTCCGGAGGCCCAGCGCCGGCAGGAGATCGGGTATGGCGCGCAGGGTGCGTGCGAATGGTTGATCCCATTTCCCTGGCGGATCCCAGACCGCGACACCACCGAGATGACCGTCCGGGTCGGCGGCGACCTGCACGCCGCCACCGGGCACATGAAAGTGGCGCAGGGAGGCGGCGAAGTAGCGGGGGAGCGCGCGGTGTCGTTTCCGAGGGTCCGGCCAAATCGCAGCCATAACTGGATCTTCGGCGAAAGCTTCCGCGAGTACACGTGCGCAGGCGCCGATGTCGACCGGTGCGGCGGTGCGGGTCGTGATCGACACGGCGGTACCTCCTTGCTTGCTATTCGATGCCGGTGTGTGTGAAACCCGAAGCAGGTCAACGTTATACGCTTATTCGACCGTTGTCCTCGAAGTGGAACCGACTCAGCGCGGCTGTTGGGCGCAAACCTTCAGCCGTGGATTACCCCGGTAAGGCGGGGAGGAGCAGTCCGGCAACGACCTCATCGACTACCGCGCTGGATCGTGGAATGCGGCTCAGTGACGCTGCGCGTAGTTGTGGCCCGCGCATCCGCAGTTCCGCGTCATCACCACCTTGGTGACGTTGCCGCCGACGGAGTAATAGCGGTTGCTCTGCGATCCCGCACTCCAGACCAGGGCTCCGCTCGCGTTGTACATCCACACCGAGTAGGTGGCCTTGCACAGGGTGCCACCGCAGTTCTGGTCGGACCAAAGATTCAGCGTGAACGTGGGGTGACCGTTCGGATAGGTCAGGGTTGTGGTCACGTCCGGGTCGAACGCACCCCAGACATTGTTGAAAGTGCCGGCCGACGTGACGCCTGGACTTGCTGTGGCAACCGCGAAAGCGGCCATGCATCCGACTGCGAACATGCGCGCCCCGGCCATCGATAGCTTTCTAGCTGACATGACGAAACTCCTTGTAGCAGAGAGTAATTAGATATCTGTCGACGTTAGTTCCGGAGCCGGACTTGTTGTATCCATCAATCGGACCACACGTATTGACGACCGAAGCCGTCGTCGGCTGCCCGGGTGATCCCGCACCGCAACGCCGGTGGGGGATTCGGGACCGGGAGGGCTGGGTCGCCACCGGTTGACTAGACTCGGATATTGCGTCGTGGTTGAAAACACAGCCGCGCATGCGCCCTGACGGCGGACTCGGGTGGACTCGCCCCTGTCGCGTCCGGTGCATCGCATCGTCTTGTGCCCACGGTCGCGGAGGGGGTCTGCGCCGGTCGAGGTGAGTCGTGCGTGCGGCGGGGTAGGGCGCGGTGCTCGGTACTGCCAGAAAGGTCGTCTAATGCGTCACAAGGACCAACTGCCCGGTTTCGCGGTCGACATCGTTGCCAAGGGTGAGGCGATCGTCGTGGTCGTCGCCGGGGAAGTCGACATCTACACCGCGCCGCGGATGGCGGAGGCGCTGGAGCAGGCCGTCGCCCGCGCACCTCGACCGCTGGTCGTCGACCTGTCCGCGGTGAAATTTTTCGACTCGTCGGGATTGAACGTGCTGCTGCGTGGCATGCAAGCGACAGCGGAGTTGCGTGTGGTGGCCTCGCCGGTCGTGCGACGGCTGGTCGAAGTCACCGGGTTGACGACTGTGCTGCGGATATTCGACCGCGTCGACGACGCGATCACCGCGACCGGTGACATCAGCGATCATCGGTGAGCGGACGAGGCACGAACGAACGGACGAGGTCAGCGTTGGACGGTGTGCACCAGGGAGTTCCGTCACTCCAGCTCGAGTTCAGCGCGGTGGCCGAGGAGCTGGGCCGGGTGCGCGAGGCGTTGCGGTCGTGGCTGGCACAGGCCGGTGTGGAGCGGCAGTTCGCCTACGATTTGCTGTTGGCGGTGAACGAGGCGTGTTCCAACTCGATCGAGCACGGCCACGGCGGCGACGGCGGGCCGATCTCGCTTCGGGCCGGCGCGGACACGGTGATTCGGGTCGTCGTGTCGGATACCGGGCACTGGCTGGACCGGCCGCCGGACCGGACGACCGACCGCGGCCGCGGTCTCGCGATGATACGCGCGCTGGTGCCCGATACCCGTGTGACGTCCGACGAGTCGGGTACCACGGTCGAATTCGTGGCCCCGCTCGGTGACGCGCCCATCCCGCGCGACACCGATCAGGAAGGTTTCGATCGAGCCGGCCTGCGGTAATCCCACCGGTTCGGGTCGGCCGCGTCGTCATGTCTTTGGAGGAGATTTGCTGGAGGAGTCGGTCGACGTGGCGCATCCGGTCGGGGATCCGTTGCCCGCGCTCGAGTACCGCGCTCGACTGTCGACGGTGCCGTATCCGGCACTGATCGCCGACCCTGCGGGGATCGTCGTGGCCACCAGTCCCGGCGTGCAGGACCTGCCCATCGCACTCGCCACGGGTGCGCGGCTCGAGGACACTGCGCTGCACTGGTTGTCGGACGCGCACAGCGCCCTGTCCGCTGGGACGGCCACGGCGAGCGCGGTGGTGTCGGGGCGGCTGGGTGATGAACCGGTCGAAGCGCACGCCACGCCCCTGTCCGACCGGTCGGTGGTGTGGTGGCTGGTCGAAGACGACGCCCAATCGTTGCGCCGGGCACACGCCGCGCTGCGCGAGGAACGGGAGCGGACCGCGTTTCTCGCCGAGACGTCGGACATGCTGCTGGCGTCGTTGAACGTCGAACGCTGTAGGGAAGCGACGGTGCGGATGGCGGCACGCCATATCGCGGATGCCGCCGTATTGGTGGCCCCGGCCGTCGGCGCTCGACTGCCGATCACCTACTGCTGTTCCGGCGATCGGGTGAGCCACCACACGCTCGAGCAGGATCCGGCCACCGTGGCGGGGCTCAGCGAGGCGCTGCGCGGCTTCCCGCCGGTGCCGTCCCGCTGGATCGACGCGGCCACGTTGCCGAACTGGCTTGTGCCCGAGGGCTTTCCGGGACCGGTCGGCTCGGTCGTGATCACCCCGCTGCCCGGCCACGGGGTGCCCGCGGGCGCGCTGGTGTTGTTGCGTCGCACCGGCGAGCAGGCGTTCAGCGAACGGGACGAGGTGTTCGCGCAGCTGTTCGCCGCGCGGGCCGGCGGCGCGTTGTCCGCTGCCCGGCTCTATGCCGAGCAGGCGAGCATCACCGGTGCGTTGATGCGCGAGTTGCTACCGCCGCGACTACATCGGATGGACGGTATCGAACTGGCCGGCGGCTATCGGGCCGCGGAGAACCACGAGATCATCGGCGGGGATTTCTACGACGTGCATCCGGCGGTGACATCCGACGGCGAAGCGCTCGTCGTGCTGGGCGACGTATGCGGCAAGGGCCTGGAGGCGGCGATTCTCACCGGCAAGATCCGCAACACCCTGCACGCGTTGGTCTCCATGGCCGAGGACCACGAGCGCGTGCTGAATCTGCTCAACAGCGCGCTGTTGTCGTCCGGGCCGACCCGTTTCGCGACGTTGGTGCTGGCGTCGATGCGGCGGGCCGAGGGCGGTGTGCGCCTGCGGTTGACCTGTGGCGGTCACCTGCCCCCGCTGCTCGTGCGACGCGACGGCACGGTGGAAAGTGTTGCGACACAAGGGCAATTGGTCGGCGTTCTGCCCCGGGTCAGCGCGACCACGGTGACGACGGTGCTGGCGCCGGAGGAGACCTGCCTGCTCTATACCGACGGTGTCACCGAGGCGCGCGGTGGCCCATTGGGCGCGGACATGTTCGGCGAGGAACGGCTCGCGGCAGCCCTGTCCGACTGTGCCGGGATGCCTGCCGAGGCCGTCGTCGAGCACATTCGCATGCGCGTGGCCCACTGGGTCGGCCAACGTCAGCACGACGACATCGCGGTCGTCGCGATTACGGCGCCGCGCCACGTCCGCGCCGCCGACGGCGACCGTGTGAGCGCCGCGTGACACTGGACGCTGTGCCGGTCGCCGAACTGCGAGATCGCCTGTGGGACGCCGTTTCCGGACGAGACGAGTACGCGGCCGCGGATCTCGTGCTGGCGGCCGTCGACGCGGGACTGAACCCGGAGCAGGTGCTGCTCGAGGTGATCGCGCCGGTCCAGTTGCGCGTCGGGACCGAATGGGCGGCGAACCGGATCACCGTCGCGCAGGAGCACGCCGCCACCGCGATCAATGATCGCGTCATCGCCGCACTAGCCCATCATCCGGCCAGTAGGCCGACGACGGTGGCGGGTCGCGTCACGATCGCCTGCGTCGACGGCGAATGGCACGCGTTGCCCGCCCGGCTCGTCGCCGAGGTGCTGCGGCTGCGCGGCTGGCAGGTGGATTTCCTCGGCGCGCAGGTGCCCACCCACCACTTGGTCGCCCACCTGCATCAGCACAATCCGGTGGCGGTGGCGCTGTCCTCGTCGCTGCCGACTCGGCTGCCCGCCGCGCACGCCGCCATCACCGCCTGTCAGGCCACCGGCGTGCCGGTGCTGGTGGGTGGGGCGGCGTTCGGGCCGGATGGGCGCTACGCCTGGTTGCTCGGCGCGGACGCCTGGGCGCCGGACGCACCCGCCGCGGCCGATCGCCTTGCTCGCGGGCTGCGGCGTACCGGCAGGGGGACCGCCGTGCTGGCGCACCTGGCCGACCAGGAGTACACGATGGTCGCCCGCAGTGCACCGCAATTGGTCGGGGCGACGGTGGCCGAACTGGAGAACCGGTTTCCGCCCATGCGGTCCTACACCGGCCCGCAACGGGACCGCACCGTCGAGGACATCGCGCACATCGTCGATTTCCTGTCCGCCGGGCTGTACACCGACGACAGTGACCTGTTCCGCGACTTCATCGTGTGGACCGCCGAAATCCTCACCGCTCGTGGTGTTCCCGCGATGTCACTGCGGGCGACCCTCGACGTGCTGACCGGTGCGTTGCAGGACTTTCCCCGCGCACTGCGCCTGCTCGCCGAGGCCAGTGCGGCGTTGCCCGCCGGTGCGGCGAGCGCCGACGATATGATCGCAGCCGCGCCGTCCGCCGGGGTGTGATCCTCGCGGATGCCGTCGATCCCGCGGGTTCCTCGGGAGTGAGGAGCCGATGTGAAAATAGCCACAGAGTTGCTAACATAATCCCACGGGTAGGCGATGCTCGCGTTGTGATCGCCGATCACGGTTGACGAACCGAGGAGGATTTCTGATGAAACGTGCCGCAATGCTGCTCGCCGCCGTGGCGGGCATCTCCGTTCCCGTGGTGTCGATGGCCGGGGGAGCGACCCTGACGCCGACCGCGGCTGCCTATCCGGTCGGCCCCTGGGGTGTGGACGGGTGCAACGGCAAGGCGCCGGACCAATGCCCCTTCAGCCCCTCGGAAGACGGCCTGACCTGGGCCTGGCACGGCGACGCCTGGAATTACGACAAGACCGGCGCGTTCGTCTGCATGTCCTCGCAGTTCTGGTGCCCCCCGGTGATGTCGGTCGTGCGCGCGCTGCCGCCGACCCCGATCGGCTCCTGGATCCACCCGTCCTGACCGACCCGACGGCCGGGCAGTTCGCTGCCCGGCCGTGGCATCCGATTCTTGGTGGCTGATCGACAGAAGGCGGCGGAAATGCAGTTCGGTGTCTCCATCCCCAATTACGGTGCGGCGGTCTCGGGTGAACGACTGGCCGAATGGGCTTCGGGTTGTGAACGTCTCGGCTTCGATCTCGCGATGGTCACCGATCATCTGGCCCAACCTGCCGATGTGCGGCAGGCATATCCGGAGGACTTCTACGAAAGCTTCGCCGCACTGACCTATCTCGCCGCGCTCACGCGAACGATCAGGGTGGGCACGTCGGTCGCGGTGCTGCCGTTGCGGCACCCGCTGCACACCGCTCGGGCCATCGCCACGATCGACCAACTCAGCGGCGGCAGAGTCGTTTTCGGTATCGGCGTCGGTGGCGCCGAACTCGAATACCGGTCGCTGGGAGTCGACTTTCGCCGTCGCGGTGCCATCGCCGACGAATACCTGAACGTCATCACCCAGCTCTGGCGCGGCGAAATCACCGGTTTCGCAGGCGAATTCGTCAGTTTCGACGACGTCTTGGCGACGCCGTCGCCCGCGCAGCGCGGTGGTCCGCCCGTCTGGGTGGGTGGCGCTGCGGCCCCCGCCCTCCGTCGCGCCGTGGACCACGACGGCGTTTGGCACCCCACCTTCCCCACTCTGGCGAGCCTGGACAGTGGCATGCGCACCGCGAATGCGATTGCCGCCGAGCGCGGCAAACGTCCACCCGGCATCGCGCCCAGGATCCGGCTCGCCATTCACGCCGAGCCCGTGCCCGAACCCGACCGCCCGCTGGGCGTGGGCTCGGTCGATCAGATCGCCACCGACCTGCGCGGACTGGCCGACCGCGCGATCACCGCGGTGGTCTTCGACCCGGTGCACCACCCGTTCATGCCGAACGCGCCCGAGTCGCGCACGGTCGCCGAGGACAACCGCGCCTGGGATGCGATCGAACAGCTCGCCGCCGAGATCATCGACACCCGCGCGCACGGCCTCCGACGCTGAGCCTTCGTACGGCGGGTCGGTTCGAGAGATCAGCGTCACAGCGTGAACGGGTCCGAGCAGGACTAACTTGGAATTAAGTGGAGCTAATATCTCCACATTAGCTGAATGCTGTCGCGCGCGTCTGATGAAGGAACTGCTGCCGAGCTTCGCGCGGTGGCTGAAAATGCTTGGCTCGCAGTAAATCGCGTGATCATCGCTCTTCCGCAATTGCTCAGCTCGGCCGTCGCGCAGCTTAGGGTGGCGGTGTCCTGAATTCCGATCGAGAGGAGTCCAGTCGATGCGTATCCTCGCCACTCTGATCGCCGCGGCGATGGTCGCCGGTACCGTCTGTGCCACTACGGCATTCGCCGAGCCGACCGCCGAATTCCCGATCGGTGAACCCGGTTCGGTCAGCAACGATGGTGTGCGAGTCGGGTACTTCGAATACGGTCCCGCCGACGGTCCGGTGGTCGCCACCACCGGCGGCTGGCCGGGTGACTCCAAACTCGCCGCGCCCCTGGCCGCCGCGCTCGCCGAACGAGGCATGCACGTGATCCGGTGGGATATGCGTGGTGCGGGCGCCAGCGACCATCCGACGGGCCCGCACGCCTACTCGATGGAAAACCTGGTGGCCGATTTCGGGGCGGTCATCGACCATGTGGCGCCGCATCGGCCGGTACACATCGTCGGTGAGGGCTGGCCCGCGTTCATCGCGAGCCAATACACCAATGACCATCCCGGCCGCATCGCGTCCATCTCCTCGGTCGGTTTCCCGGCACTTGATCTGGCGGGCAATGCATTACGGCGTGTGCCCCAGGAGAAGCCGCAGCTCATCGGGCAGTGGGCCCAGCAGATGGCGGCGCTCAGCTACCTGGCCGGCATCCAGATCCCCGAACTGCCGGAGCTGGCTGTTCGCACCGGTATTCCGGTGGCCCTACTCGGCATCGTCGCGCAGGCCATGACCGATCCCTCGGCGCAACTCCCGCCCACCGACCCGCGAGACGATGTCGACGGCCTGCAACGCTATCGCCAAGCCAATTGGCCGCACCTCACCCAGCCCGCCTACGACTACATCGATGTCCCTGTCCTGCAGGTCTTTCAGATGGACGACGACTTCCTCGAGACCCCGATCCTGATCGACGGTCTCGCCGAGCGCACCCCGCACCTGGAACTGCATACGCTGCACGGCAACCACTTCAACGCCATGAGTGGTGACAACGGCGTCCAGATCCTCGATGCCGCAACCCGGGTCATCCGCGACACCGAGTGACGGTCTCGTCAGCGGGCGGCGCGCATCCGTTCGATCCGGTCCAGCACGGCTTCGAGGGCGTCGTCGAACTCGGCGGCACTGTGGTCCTGGGAAAGCTTGGGCTGCAAGCGGAACAGGTTCGGGAAGCCGCTCAGTCCGTCGTCGCGGGACCGGTGCAGTTCGGTCGCGGCCGGGCCCTGCGCGGCGACCTGTAGCAGCAGCTGCCCGAGTAGGAAGGTCGTGTACGAGCGGTAGGCGTTGACGGCGGCGTCATCGTCGAAGCCGTACGCCAGCAACGTGTTCAGGAACGTTTCCATCCACCGCAGGCTGCCCAGCGGGGGACGCACCCACGGCGCCTGCGCCGGAGCCGTCGCCGCGAGCGGGAACAGCTCCGGATGGTCCAACGCGACCTGACGCACCCCGTGTGCCAGCCGCACCAGAAAGTCCTGCCACTTGTCCGACGATGACGCGTCGATCAGGCACCTGTCGATCACATCGCCGGTCTCGGTGGCACGCCCGTCGACGGAGCCATGACCGCACATTCGACACAATGTAGCTGGCGGCGTTTACCTTGTAAACTGTGCAGGTCAGAAGCTGGATGGACGCGGGGCCGGGTGTCGTTGCCGTTGCGCAGTTGGGTAGTGGGTGGAGGGTGAAATAGTCTGACCGTTGGTCTTGCTTCAACGCGTGCAGTGAGGGGAAGTCCCGGTGGACGAACATCACGACGATCGCGTAGAGGATTTGGCGACGGTGCCGGACTCTCGCGACTCGGAGTCGAGCGAGCGCGATGAATCGCGGGCACCGTTGAGTCGCCGCCTGATCCTCGAGTTGGCGATCGAGCTCGTCGATCAGGAGGGGTTGCACAAGCTGACCATGCGCCGGCTCGGTGCGGCGTGCGGGGTCGAAGCGATGGCCCTGTATCGATATGTGCACAGCCGTGAGGACTTGCTCAGCGGGATGGTCGACCTGCTCATCGACGACCTGCACGCCGACCAGCTCGCCGCCCGCAGGCAGGAGGACGGCTGGCAGGATTTCCTGGTGCGACTCGCCCATGGGGTACGGCAGATCGCGCTGGATCATCCGGAACTGTTTCCGCTGACCGCGACTCGGCCACCCGAGGCGCCGTGGGTGCGTCCGCCATTGCGGAGCCTGCGGTGGATGGAGACTTTCCTCGATACCTTGCTGTCCTACGGCTTCGATGACGACGCCGCTGTCGGCGCATACCGCTCGTACACGACCTTCCTGCTCGGGCAGCTGTTGCTGGAGGTCGCCGCGCGAGCGCCGATGCCGGGCACTGATCCGGGGCGCTCGCCGGCCGGTTCGCTGGCAGAGTTCCCGCATCTGTTCCGGCTGCAGCCCAAACTTTCCCAGGACCATAGCGCCGCCGAGTTCGAGGAAGCCCTCGAAGCCCTGCTGGACCGGCTCGAACTCACGCTCACCACCGACTGACGCGGGCCCGATACGGGCGAGGATACAATGTAAACTCACCCCGTGACCGACTACGAGCCAGGGATCCCGCCGCCGGAACGAACTGCACGTCCCGCTGGGACCTGGCTGACCACAGCGCGCGAAATGCTCGACGGCGTGGCCGTCGTGCGGGTCGGCGGCGAGATCGACGTGCTGACCGCGCCGAAGTTGGCCACCGCCATCGACGACGCGCAGACCACCGACACGCCGCACGCTCTCATCGTGGATCTGTCGGAAGTGACCTTCATGGCCTCATCGGGACTGACCGTGCTGGCGGCCGGCGCGCAGCCCAATCCGCGTGGCACGCGACTGGTCGTGGTCGCGAGTCATCCCGCGACGTTGCGGCCGATGCAGCTGACCGGCTTGACCGACCTGCTGAGCGTGTATCCGACGGTCGCCGAGGCCCGTGCGGCGCTGCGCACCACGCCTGCCGAACCATCCGAAGACCGGCACACCCAAGCCGAACAGTCCGGCTAGCGGCGAACCAGCACGTCCATCTCGACGACCGTGCCCGAATCTCCCGGGCACACTCGCACGGAATCCATCAGCGCTCGCATCATGGCGATGCCGTGACCGCGAAACGATGCCGGGTCGTCCACCGGTGGTCGCCAGCACCCCGCGTCGCGGACGGTGACCCGTAAGACGTTCCCCTCGATCAGCGCCCGCAGCCGGATGGTCGCGCCATCGCCGCGATGCCCGTGTTCGACGGCGTTGGTGCACGCTTCACCCACCGCGAGCACGACATCCATCTGCTGGTCCGCGGTCATCGCCGACCTGTTCAGCCAATCCCGCAGTGCGTTCCGGACGACGGGCAATTGCGACGCGTCGGCACGGAAGTCGAGGTCGAGCGGATCAGGCGGAGCGCTGGTGCTCGCGCTGCCGGTGGAGTACTGCGGATCCTGGGGACATGGTGAGTGGCGGGCTCGAGTCATCGTGGCTGTACGACCTCCGTCCTTTTCGCGATAGCACTCGCAATACCCGCTTCGTGTGCGCGCAACCCGCTGCGCTGTCGCGTTTTCCGGCACACCGAAAATTCGGATCGGGGTGCATGGCCGCGGATCGAGTGGGTATGGCGGTGGCTATGACGACCAACAGGGCACCTCATGCTCCGGCAGTGCGGTACCTGCCGGTGGTGGCAGCCACGTTCATCCACTGGGTGGGTTATTCGGCCATTGCGGCTTCGGGTTTGAGCGTGGCGGTGGTCCTACCCTTGGGTCTGCTGCGCTGACGGTGCCGTGCGCCGCGGCGAGGTCCGCTGCGGCGCAACCGGTTCGGATGGGGCAATCGACGCCGCGCTCGCGCCATTGGCCGTCGATGGCGAAATAGCCTGGAGGCCAGGCACTTCGGGCATTGCCTTCGGGCTCGTCCGCGTGGGCTTGCGCCTCGCGTCGAAGTCGAGGTCGCGCTTCAGCGCCTGCGCGGCGTGCAGGTACTACCGAACCTGGTCCTGTCGATGTGGCACGGTACTGCCGGACGGCACCGATGAATCCCGGACCGCCGGGTCGTCGTTACGTCTGTACCGAAAGACATGATCGACAGAAGGAATCCTGGCATGACGAAGCCGTTTCGATTCGGGGTTGTGGCACCGCTCATGAGCGAGGTGCCGACGTGGCGAGATCGGGTGCGCCGCATCGCCGACAGCGGCTATTCGACGCTGCTGGTACCCGACTTCCCGTTGACCCAACCCGCGCCCGCCGCCATGCTCGCGACCGCTGCGGCCCTGACCGATCTGCGGGTGGGCCCCTGGGTGTACGCCTCGCCTTTCCGGCCGCCGTGGCTGACCGCCTGGGAAGCGCACTCGCTGTCGGTGCTGACCGAAGGTCGTTTCGAGATGGGCATCGGCACCGGCAGGCCGGGAATCGAGGACGAGCTCCGCGACAAGGGACTGCCCGTCGTACCGCCCACCGAGCGACTGGATCAGATCCGGGAGACCGTGCGGGCGCTGCGCGAACTCGACGGCCCCGGCCTGCACACCCCGGTCGGGATGGCCGTCCTCGGTCCGAAGGCCCGGGCGATGGCCGCCGAGATCGCCGACACGGTCACTTTCGCACTGGGCCCGCAGTCGCGCGCCGAAGTCGAGCGGCTCGCCGGCGATGTGCGCTCCCGCGGGGACGTAGAACTCGCGCTCGCCGTGCCGGTCATCGGCGACGCCGTGGCACCCCACATGGCGCCACCGACCACCGACCCCGCCGCCCTGCGCGCCGCCGACGCCCTGACCGTGCTCCCGGACGACCCGGCCGCCGCCATCGAGGAAATCCAGCGCCGCCGCGAGGAAAACGGCTTCTCCTACTTCATCTTCGGCGCCGACTTCGCCGAACGCTTCGCCCCGGTCGTCGCCGAACTCAGCGGACGGTAGACCCGGCCCCGATAGGTTCCTGCCCAGCGGCCGATTCCGCTGGGCGGTATTCGTCCGGCCCGACGATGGGGGTGCGGAGCACGCCGATCGATTCGATCTCCACTTCGACGTTGTCACCGGGTCGCAGGTACTGCGGCGGGGTCATGGCCATCCCGATGCCTGCCATCGTTCCGGTCGCGATCACGTCGCCGGGGAGCAGGGTCACGGTGTCGCTGATGTAGGCGATCAAGCGCGGAATGCTGTGCAGCAGTTCGGCTGTGTTCGCGTGCTGCCGGAGTGCACCGTTCACCCGGGTGCTGATGTCGAGCCGGTGCGGGTCGCCGATTTCGTCGGCGGTGACCAGGACCGGGCCGATCGGCCCGCTGCGGTCGGCGTTCTTGCCCAGCGTCCATTGGATGGTGTCGGTCTGCTTCCTGCGGGCGGTCAGATCGTTGAAGGCGGTGTACCCGAGAACCGATGCCAGCGCGTTGTCTTCGGTTGCGCACCAGGTGCTTCGGCCGATCACGACCGCCAGTTCGCCCTCCCAGTCGAGACCCTCCTCGTTCGGCGGGACCGGAACGGGGTCGCCGTCGACCACCAGGGTGCTCGGCCAGCGGCCGAAGATCAACGGCAGCGCCGGCTCGGCGACGCCCGCCCGCTCGGCTTCCTCCGCGTGGCAGCGGTAATTGATGCCGGCGCAGAAGATTCGGGCTGTCTTCGGCACAGGCGGTACCGAGCGCAGTTCGGCGAGGAGAAGATCGGGTTCGGTGCCGGTGCTCGCGGCAGCCTCGGGATCGGCATAGTAGTCGTCGATCGGGCCGAGGTCGCGCACTGCCGCTCCGCGGATTTCGCCGATCCGAGGTCCGGTGGGCGATTCGAAGGCGATGAGTTTCATGGGTGGCTTCCTTCGTGAGATAGCTTGTCGGGCTGGAACTCTCGGCCGTGTACCGGGATCAACCGGTAGGTGTCGCCGTCGCGGACGAGGTGACCGCCGGTAGGTGTGCCGAAATGCGTTCCGAGCACGAGGGTCGGCGAGTCGGCGAACCGTTCGAGGAAATTCCGCCTGCTGTCGGCGGCGGCCGTGCTGTCGGTGTCCATCTCCACCGACCAGTCCGGACGCGCGACCTGGAACTGGCAATGCATCAAATCGCCGGTGATGACGGCACTTTCGCCGCCGTCCTCGATGAGGACCGACACGTGACCCGGCGTATGCCCCGCGGTGCTGAGCAGTGAGATGCCGGGAACGACGGTCTGGCCGGGCTCGACCCAGGTGATCAGTCCCGCGTCTGCTATCGGGGCGAGGGAGTCCGCGAAGACGGCGGCACCGTCGACCATGCTGTGGCCGAACTCGGAGTACGCCGCGTGCGCGTGCGGGTCCTGCGCGAAGGCCGCCCAGTGCTCGTATTCCGTACGCACGAAGAAATATCGGGCGTTCGGAAAGGTCGGCTGCCAATCGTCGTTCTCGCGGATCGTGTTCCAGCCGACATGATCGATATGCAGATGGGTCGTGAGGACCCCGTCGACTTCCTCGCGCGGCCACACCCGTTCGAATCTCGCCAGGAAATCGGTGTCGAGATCATCGAAGGCGGGCGCGATGCGCTGCTTGCCGTTACCGATTCCGGTGTCGACCACGATCTTGTGGGTGGGCGTTTGCACCAGCAGCGAGTGGACCATGCCGTTCATCCGGTCGCCGTCGAAATAGGTCGGGCGTAACCAGTCGATTCGTGCTATCTCTGCCCGCGTTGCGGCCGGAAACACCTCGAGCAGGAAATCGACGGGCGTCCAGCCTTGCAGCTCTTCGATTTTCGTGATCGAGATATCGCCGACCTGCCACTGTTCGGTCGTCATGCGGCGACCGTTTCGGCGGTGGCGGTCAACACCGCGCGACCGAGGATATGTCCCGCGATGGTGAAGCCGAGGTAGGCGGGGGTGGCGTCGGCGGGAACGCCGATGGTCTCGATATCGAGGGCGTGCACCACGACGAAGTACCGGTGCACGCCGTGTCCGGCAGGCGGTGCGGCGCCGAGGAAGCGGGCGACGCGGGCGTCGTTCGGCAACTGGAAAGCACCTTCGGGCAGGCCCGAACCGGTGTTGTCGCCCGCGCCCTCCGGGAGTTCGGTGACGGTGGCGGGGATATCGGCCACGGCCCAGTGCCAGAAGCCGGAACCGGTCGGTGCGTCGGGGTCGTACACCGTCACGGCGTAGCTCTTCGTACCGCTCGGGGCACCGCTCCAGCGCAGGTGCGGGGAGACGTCCTTGCCGCCGGGCACGCCGGCGGAGAACTGCTCGGGCGACCACGCGTCGCCGTCGGTGACGGTGGTGCTGGTGACGGTGAAAGCCGCGGCCTCGGGGAGGCGGGCGAAGGGGTTGTTGCTGTTCATGGCGTCTTCCTGGGAGAGCGTCTACGGGCGGGAACACGATCCGCACCCGGGGCTGAAGCACCAGCCATGATCGACAATAGCACTAATAATCGATTATCTGTCCAATAGTCTATGCTCATGGCATGACGCAGACGGACGAATCCACGGCCGCACCGGGGAAGTTGATGCTCTCCGAGCAGGTCTACGCACATCTGCGGGACGCGATCATGCGTGGCGTGTACGCGCCCGGCGCTGCGCTCAAGCCGCAGGATCTGGCCAAGGAACAGGGGGTGAGTCTGGCTGTCGTGCGCGAGGCCCTCGTGCGGGTGGTCGGCGATGGCCTCGCCGACCGGCTGCACAACCGCGGCTTCGCCGTTCCCGCCGCCTCCGACCGGCGCTGGCAGGAGATAGCCGAGGCGCGGCGCACGATCGAGCCGGTCGTGCTCCGAATGTCCATCGCCCGTGGCGATCTCGACTGGGAGGCCCGCGTCCGCGCCGCCCATCACCGCTTGGCTCGCACGCCGCCGTACACGCCGGAAGAACCCGAGCACTACAGCGCGGAATGGGCCGAAGCCCATCGCGCCTTCCATCGGACGCTGCTGGAAGGTTGTGCCAATGCGGTTCTGCTGGAGACTTTCGATCGGATGTGGACCGCGAGTGAGTTGACCCGCCGCTGGTCCGCGCAGCGCAATCCGGACCGGGACGGTGTGGAAGAACACCGCCGCCTGGAAGAGGCGGCGCTGGCCCGCGATGGCGATGCCGCGGCCGAGATCCTGATCCGGCACCTCACGCTGACCGCGACCGGTTTGAACAACCCCGTGTCAGGTAGTGCCTTGGGATAGTGGGCTTTTGCGCCCCGGGCAGACGAAATCCCCTGCAGTGCAGGGGATTTCTGTGAGCGTTCGGCTACCGATCCTGACCCAGGCCCAGGTTGGGGAGCAGCGTGAAGACGCCGGGGGAACCCGGCTCGACCGGCTGCGGCGTCGGTGACGACTTACCGGAGCCGATGACGGTCGTGGTGAAGATCGGTGCCGGGTCCGGATAACACGACACCGGCACGTTCACCGCGAAGGGGCCCGCCTGCGCGTTGACCACCATGGTCAGGCCGGGGTCGGCGTAACTGGTTCCGGCCAGCGTGGTGGTGATCGAACCGGAGTTTCCTGCCGTGACATTCACGGTGAGTGCGGGCAGCGTGAATGTCGAGCCGCCGGGCAGCCGGTCGGTCACCTTGATCGCCGCCTTGCCGCCGCTGGTGTCGATCGTCGCCTTGACGGTGCCGCCGGTCAGCGACGAGGACACATAGGTCGAGTTGGTCGGGAAGGGGGCGACCAGTTTCAGGTCGCGGACGTAATTGATTTTGTATCCGCCCTGATCGGCGGGAATCTGTCCCTGGCCCGCGACAAGGTTGATGGCGACCGCCGAACCGGGCGACGCGGTAGCCGGAGCCGTACCGGTGACCTGCATGGGCATCGTCGATTCCTGCGGCGCGCCGATCGGCGGCTTGGCCTGGCACTTGAAATTGACCGTCACCGGGTCGGCCGCGGCAGGCCCGGCCAATAGTGCCGCGGGTGCCAGCGCCAGCGATACCAGCGCCGAAATAGTGGATACGCGAACAAAATTCGCCGAATATCTGTTCATCGCCGTTCCTCACGATTCTTTCCGGGTGCACGGCCGACCGAGACGCACCGGCCGCGAGATAGCAGACCTCATCCGAAATGTGGATGCTTCTGATTGGTACAACGATTATGTGCACCATGCACAGCCCAGAAGAAGCTGTCGGACTGGGGATTTGACTGGGGAACCGCCGGGGGCGCAGCCAGGCACGTCCGTACCCGGCTCGGAATATGAAGGGGCAGTTGATCATCCAGTCGACAAGTTCGTTACTCGCTTGGGGATCGGGCCCCGAACGGGGTACAACGCACGAAGCGTGCGAGTGGCGGTGTGAAAGTCGCCGGGCACGAACTCCGCGTTTGCTCCGCATTATTCGGCTTGAGCGGTGCTGAGCGAAGAACTAGCGTGTGTTCGCGACCGGCGCGGGTGCGCCGCAAGACTAGGTAGCGGGGCGGGATGTTGGTTCTTCGGCAATTGGCGTTCCTGGTGGCGATGCTGGCAGGCGTGGTGGCGGTACCGGTGGCGCTGATCTCGATCGGTATGGGTATCTACCTGTCGTCGCAGGATCCGAACGCGACGCCGATGTGCGACGAGCGGCCCATGACCCCGAATTCGATCTGCTACACGTACCGCAACGGCGAGCAGGCCGGCGGCACCAGCTATGACCAGGCTGTACGGGCGCAACGCAACAGCCACGAGAGTGGGAAGGGTGCGTTGGGGGTGGGTGCGCTCGCTGTGCTCGTTGGCCTCGTCGCGTTGGCGGTATACCGCAATGGTCCGCCGGACCCGGCTCCCTCCGCCGCACCTGCCCCAGGATTCGCTCCTGCGAAACCCGCTGTGCCGCAGCCGCGGAACGTGGAGGACCGGCTTCGTCGAGCCGCCGAGGGCGGCAATTCCGCCGCGATGAACGATCTCGCTCGACTGCTCCGAGGGCGAGTCGATCGGCGGAGCCGGCCGCTGCGCTGGCTGCGCAGCATCCGCAGCCAGAACGATCTGGACGAAGCCGAACTCTGGCTGCGCCGTGCCGCGGTCGCGGGGCACCCCGAGGCCATGGGTAGTCTCGCCGCTGTGCTGCAACGGGGTGATCAGCTCGACGAAGCCGAAATCTGGTTTCGCCGGGCAATCCAGGCCGGTGAGACGAGCAGGATGTGCAGCCTGGCCGAGTTGCTGGACAAGCTCGGTAAGAGTGCCGAAGCCCAGGAATGGTACCGCAAGGCCGCGCAGACTCCTGAAAAGCCAAGGCCGACAATGGTCAACGCGCCTGTTCGAACGGTCGGCAAGCCTCCGTCGAGTTCAGCGGGCGACTACGCGGTGCTCCTGAAGATGGTGATGGGCAGCCGCGCAACCGCCGAACGCCTGATCGCTTTCGAACAACAGAAGTCCGGTCTGGTCGACAGGGCCTCCCTGATAGCCAGGGCAATCGACCGCCTGCGCGAGGACCGCCGCCGGGGCTGAGTGACGGGCCGTGGCACCCCCTTTTCTTCCTTTGCCAATGGAAACCAGGGCTTGTTCGTGACCTCGGACGATGGTGTCGTGGACGCGGTCAGGTCCTGTGCGGCGCACCGTCTGGTTCGCGTCGAGAGAGCGAGTGTCGGTGGAACACGGTGAGCGGGTGGTGCAGCGCCGAGCGGAGTTGACGGGGGAGTTGCTGGCGTACTTCGGGTCGATGGCGGCTCGGGAGTTGGGTGCGGACGAGGACATCTTCGCGCTCGGACTGGTCAACTCGCTGCGGTCGTTGGAGATCGTGGTCCACGTCGAACAGTCCTACGGGATCACCGTCGAGGTCGAGGATTTAGAGCTCGACAACTTCCGCACGGCCGCACGTGCCGCGGCGTTCGTCGAACGCAAACTGTCCGGGAGCGATCTCTAGTGCTCGACGTCGCGGACCTGGTCGCGGCGGCCGCGACGGATGCGGCCCGCTGGGACCGGGAGGGATTGCCCGACGAGATGATCGCGCTCGCAGCCGGCCGCGGTGTGCTCGGCGCGGACCGGCCCGTGCGCTTCGGCGGCGGCGGTCTCGACGCGCACGAACTCGGCCTGCTCGCCGCCACTCTCGGCCGCGCCTGCACGAGTTTGCGTTCGTTGCTCACCGTGCACGGTATGGTCGCCGCCGCGGTGGACCGCTGGGGGACGGTCGCGCAGCGCGAGCGCTGGCTGCCCCGGCTCGCCGCCGGTACGACGGTGGCCGCGTTGGCCGCTACCGAGGCCGGTGCTGGTACCGATTTAGCCAACGTCGCAACAACTTTCGAAGAAGACGAGCGAGACTGGCTGGTGTCCGGTTCGAAGATGTGGGTGACCTTCGGTCAGGTCGCCGACGTCTTCCTGGTGCTCGGCACCTCGGCGGGCGGTCTGTGCGCGGCCCTCGTCGACCGAGACCGCCCAGGCGTCTCGATCCAACCGGTCGAGGGCGGGCTCGGCCTGCGTGGCGCGCGGCAGGCGCACCTCCGATTCGACCGCGTGCGCATTCCCGCCGCCCAACTGCTCGCGCCGCCGGGATTCGGTCTCTCCCATGTCCTCGGCACCGCCCTGGACCACGGACGATTCACGGTCGGGTGGGGCTGCGTCGGATTGGCGCGAGCCTGTCTGGATGACGCTGCCGCACATGCCAATACCCGCAAGCAGGGTGACACCGCGCTCGCCGAGCACCAGCTGATCCGCGCGACGCTGGGCCGGTGCTCGGCGGAAGTCGAAGGCGCACAAGCGATGTGCGCCCGGGCCGCCACCGCCCGCGCTGCCGGTTCGGCCGACGCGCTCGTCGCCACCATCGCCGCCAAGTACGTGGCGGCCGGCGCCGCGGCGTCGGTGAGCGCACGCGCCGTGCAGGTGCTCGGGGCGGCCGGGTGCGCCCCGGACAGTCGCGCCGGTCGGTTCTATCGCGACGCCAAAGTCATGCAGATCATCGAGGGAGCACAGGAGGTCGCCGAGGTGGCGATGGGTGAGCACGTCTTGCGGGGCGCGCGATGAGGAACGGACCTGTACTACTCGGTCCGGTGGCGGCCTGGTTTCCCGCCGCCACCGCGGCCGTGTCCGGGCTGGCTGAGCTGGATGCGCTGCCGCCTCCGCGCCGGGACCACGCCCTGGCCTTGGGTATCGATACGGTGCGGACGGCAGACGGATGCACGGAGGTCGATCTCGCCGCCGAAGCGGCGCAGGCGGTGCTGGCCGAGTCTGGTCGCAGCGCCGACGAGATCGATGCGTTGCTGCTCGTCACGGGTCGTGCGCCCGAGTATCTGCTGGCGTCGGAGGCGACCCGGCTGCAACACCGTCTCGGTGCGCGGCGCGCATTCACCACGGGCGTCGGTGATCTCGGCTGTGTGTCGGTGTCCGCCGCGCTGTCCATGGCTGCGGCACTGGTGCGCGCCGACCCGCACTGTCGCTCGGTCTTGGTCGTCACCGCCGCCAAAACCCCTACACCCCAGCGCTATCGGCCACCGATGACACTGCTCGGGGACGGCGCGGCAGCCGTCCTCGTCACCGCCGCGGGCCCCGGACGCTGGGAGTTCGTCGACCAGATCGTCCGCAGCGACGGCAAATACGCGGACCTGTTCCGGATCGACTACCGCGACGTCCCGTCGGACGCCTGGACCGAGCAGTGCGCGGACGAACCCACCTATTCGTTCCGGCTCGCGGTGGAGAGCAAGAAGCGACTCGACATGATCATCGCGGAACTGTTGGACCGCAACGGTATTCCCGCGGACGCGGTGGGACCGATCATCATGCAGAACCTGTCGGCGGGCGCCTTCGCTTTCTGGGAGGAGGCGCTGGACCGTCAGGTCGACAAGGCGTGCCGGAGCAACCTCGCGGCCTACGGTCACCTCGGTTCGATGGACATGCTGGTCAATTTGGAAGCCGCGGCCGCTACGCGGGCGATCGGGGAGTACGCGTTGCTGGTGAACAGCAGTCCGGTCGCGGCCTGGAGCGCCGGCCTGGTGCGGAGGGTGTGATGGATTCGACGGTGAAATGCCTGGTCTGGGATCTCGACGACACGGTGTGGCCGGGCGTGGTGCTCGAGTCCGATGGCGGAGCCCCCAAACCTGAAGCGCTGCATGCCATCCGGACGCTGGACGAACGCGGGATCCTGCATGCCGTCGCGAGTCGTGGCGAAACCGACGTCACCACCGCGCATCTGCGATTGCACGGGATCGAGGAGATGTTCACTGCGGTCGAGATCGGCTGGGGCCCGAAGTCGGCTGCGATCCGCCGCATCGCCGAGGCGCTGAACATCGGCCGGGACACGATCGCGTTCGTCGACAACGACCCGGTCGAGCTGGCCGAGGTGGCGGCCGCCTTTCCCGAGGTGCGGTGCTATCCGGCCGACCGCATCGGCGACCTGCCTGGGTTGCCCGAGTTCACGCCGGGCACCACGACTTCCGAAGCGCGGGAGCGCCGTTCGTATTACCGCGCAGAGCGGGCTCGCGAAGAGTCCCGGTCGGACTTCGAGGGCTCGGACGCGGCGTTTCTCGCCTCCCTGAACCTGGTGATGACGGTGCGGGAGGCCACTGAAGACGACCTCGTCCGGGCCAACGAGCTGACTGTGCGCACTCATCAACTCAATACGACGGGCACCACGTTCGACATCGATGAGTTGCGCGCATTGTGTGCCTCGCCCCGGCACGAGGTACTGGTCGCCACGCTGACCGATCGATTCGGCGGCTACGGCACGATCGGGCTCGCGGTCACCGAGCATCGCGGCGACGACGCCGTGCTGCTCCTGCTGCTGATGTCGTGCCGGGTGATGTCGCGTGGCGTCGGGACGGCGCTGATCGGCGAGCTGGTCCGGCGGGCCAGGGCGGCGGGGCGGCGCCCGGCCGCGGAGTTCGTCGCGACGCCGCGCAACCGGATCATGCTGGTATCACTGCGTTTCGCCGGCTTCGAAGTGGTCGAGCACGCCGACCGCATGCTGCTGGCCCACCACTCGCCGTCGGACACCATCAGCGGCACAAGCCATGTCGAGGTGCGGCGATGAGCACGACCGTGGACAGCCGGGCGACCGACCTGCTGAGCGGAATCCTGTCCCAGGTCGAACGGGTGCCCGATCGCACGGCGCTCGTGGTCGGGTCGCGCTCGCTCACCTATCGTGAACTCGACACCGCCACAGCGTCTCTCGCACGCCGGCTGGTGGCCGCCGGCGTGCGGCCGGGCCAGACTGTCATCGTGTACCAGCGGCAGAATCTGGACACCGTCGTCGGCATGATCGCGGCGCTGCGTGCCGCCGCCGCGTGGTGTGTGATCGAACCGGACCGCGGCGAGCAGTCGTTGCAAGCCGTGCTGGCGGCGACGGACTGCGCCGCGGTGCTCATCGACGGGCAAGACCCGCTCACCCCCGCAGACGTCGCCGCCACGCTCACGGCTGCGCCGTCGGCCGGGCCCGCGGTGCTCGACATTGCCGAGGCCGCAGCGACACCCGAGCTGGCGCTGCCCGCTCAGCCGCCCATGCGGGCCCCGGCCTATGTGATCACGACCTCTGGCTCCACCGGTCTGCCGAAGGTCGTCGTCGTCTCGCGCGCGAATCTCGCCACCCTGATCGGCTCGCGGGACTATCCGCACACCGAGGGCGAACTCGTCACTTTCTCGGCGATGCGCCTGATCTGGGACGGGTCGCTCATGGGTTTGGCCTGGGCACTCGCCGTGGGCGGTACGAGCGTGCTGCCCGACGCCAGAACGCTGCCCGACGTCGAAGCGGTCGCCGAACTGGCTGTGCGGCAGCATGTGTCGCATCTGGTCTCGACACCCTCGTTCTACCGGCTGCTGCTGCCTCGGCTGGCGGAACGGAAGGCGACGCTGCGGATCGTGACACTCGGCGGCGAAGTCGTGCCGGCACGACTCGCGCAAGAGCACTATGCGACCCTGCCCGACACTCGGCTGCACAACGAGTACGGTCCCACCGAAGCCACGGTTACCTGTATCTGCCATGTGGTCTCGGACAGCAAGCGCCATATCGTGCCGATCGGCACGCCCACCGCGGGCACGGCGGCCTACCTCGTGGACGGCACGTTGCGACCGGTCCGTTCCGGCGCGCGCGGTGACCTGTATCTCGGCGGCGGACAGGTCACCGACGGTTACGCGGCCCGGCCGGGTCTGACCGCGACCCGTTTCGTGGCCGATCCGTTCGCCGCCGAACCCGGCGCCCGCATGTACCTCACCGGTGATCTCGCGCGGCTGGATGCCCACGGCGACATCGAGTTCCACGGTCGCGCCGACAGCCAGGTGAAGGTGCGCGGCGTCCGGATCGAGCGGGCCGCGGTCGAGACCGTGCTGGAGAATCACCCCGCGGTGCGCGAGGCCGTGGTGCTGGCCGAGAGCGACGCCGACGACGCGGTGTTCCTCGCCGCGTTCTGGGTGCCGGCGGACAGCGCGGCGATCCCGCCGAGCACCGGTGCGTTGACCGCGTACTGCGCCCAGCATCTGGCGCCCGAGTCGGTCCCCGAGCGATTCGTCGCGATCGAGGTGCTGCCCATCGCGCCGGGCAGCAGCAAACTGGACGAGGCCGCCCTGCGCGCCCTGCTGCGCGCGCCGTCGCGGCGGCCCGCACCGTCGCGCGACACCTGGACCGAACTAGAGCGGGCGGTGGGTGCGATCTGGTCCGAAGTTCTGGTGCACGACGAATTCGACCGCGACGAACGGTTTTTGGACGTGGGCGGCAACTCGCACCGGGTGGTGGCGCTGCACGTGCGGCTGGAAGCCCGCTGGCCCGGCGCGATTTCGGTGGGGATGCTGTTCGATCTCGACACCGTGGCCGCGCAGGCGGGCGTGCTCGCAGCGGACCCGGTCCGGCCCGCCGGCCCCTCGGACAGTGCGCCGATGACATTCGAGGTGTAGAGGAAATCGTGACCGCATTCTCCCTTCGTGACGACGACATCGCGATCGTCGGCATCGGCGCCCGCTTCCCGGACGCGCCTGATCTGGCGCGGTTCCGCGCCAACCTCGCGGGCGGGCGCGACTCGATCGGTCCCATGCCGGACGCCAGGGTCGAGGCCACGGCGCTGGACCGCGGCGTCGACTACCTGCCGATGGGCCACCTCACCGACATCCACAGCTTCGATTACGCCTTCTTCGGTCTGTCCAAACGCGAAGCCGCCCTGATGGATCCGCAGCAGCGGATCGCGCTGGAGTTGGCGCATCTGGCGATCGAGGACGCGGGCTATGCGCCGGATACCTTGCGCGAGGCGACATCCGCTGTGGTGTTCAGCGCGCCGATGCCCAGCTACCACGCGATGGCGGTGGACCCGGGGGCGCTGAGCATGCTGGGCAACCTGCCTTTCGCCACCCCCGCCCGGATCGCGCACCTGCTCGGTTTGACCGGCCCGTGCTACGCCATCGAGAGCGGCTGCAATTCCTCGCTCGTCGCCGTCCATCACGCCTGCCGCGAGTTGCGCTGCGGCGAAGCGGAATACGCGCTCGCTGGTGGAGTCAGCGTGCGCGCCGGCGGCACCCCGGTGTGGACCGCGCAGACGATGACCGAGATCGCGTCGCCGAGCGGTCAGGTGCGCGCCTTCGACGCCGACGCCGACGGCACGGTGCCGGGCGAGGGCGGCGCGGCCCTGCTGCTGACCACGCTGGCGCGGGCCCGCGCCGATCGCGCGCCGGTGTACGCCGTCATCCGGGGTAGCGCCGTGTTGCACAACGGCCACTCCGCGGTCACCATCAGCACGCCGAGCGCGGCCGCGCAGGCTCGGGTCATCGAGCGGGCCTGGCGCAACGCGGCGGCTGATCCCGCCGACGCCGGATACGTCGAAGCGCACGGCTCCGCGACCCGGCTCGGCGACGCCGTGGAACTCGAAGGTCTGCGCGCCGCGTTCGCCGGCCGCACCGAACCGCTGCCGATCGGCTCGGTGAAAACCAATATCGGTCACCTCGACCACGCCGCCGGGGTCACAGGTCTGGTCAAGGCGGTGCTGTCCGTCGCGGACGGCGTGTTGTTCCCGTCCCTGCATTTCCACCGTCCCACCGGGGATCTCGACCTGCCGGCCGCCGGTATCGAGGTGCTCACCCGAGGACGGGAGTGGGCGGACACGCGACCGCGCTTGGCGGGGGTCAGCTCGTACAGCCTCGGCGGCGCCAACGCCCATTGCGTTGTCCAGCAGGCACCCGAACCGCCGACGCTCGAGGCAGCAACGCCGCGTCCACGTCTCGTCGGGGTGTCCGCCCGGACGCCGGAGGCGCTCACCGAGTTGTGCCGCGAACTGGCGGAACAGTTTCGGGCAGAGACGGTCGAACTGCCGGATGTCGCTTTCACCCTGGGGCACGGCCGTCGGCACTTCGTGCACCGCATCGCCGTGATCGCGAGCAGCACAGCCGAAGTCGCCGCACAACTCGATTCGCGCGGTCCCGACGTCGCGGCGGATCGGGAACCACTGGTCGCGCCGCGCGTCGCACTGCTGCTCTCGCCCGGGGCGCGACCAGTAGGTCAGGAGACCGCGCCGCTGCCCGGACAGATCCCCGCCGTGGGGGCGGTCGCCGACGTGCTCGCAGGTCAACTCGCAATGCACAATCGGTTGCGGGCGAGCGGTATTCGATTCGCGGCCGTCCTCAGTGGGGGAGCGTCCAAGTTCTTGTCCCGCGCATTGCTCGGATCCACGGCACCCGTCGACTCCGGCGAATTGGCCGCGGCGGCGGACGATCCGGCGGTGGACCGCGCGCGGCTGCTCGCCGCCGCGGAGACGCTGCTGCGCGAGGGTCCGGTCGTCTTCGTCGATCCGAGCACCGACGGCATTCTCGGACGTTTCCTCGCCGCGGATCTGGCGGGCCGGGCTGACGCGCGGATCGTCTTCGGCGCGGCGGAATCGGGTGCGGTCGGGTTGCTCGGCCGCCTCTACGAGCACGGCCTCGATCTCGATTGGGCCGGGGTGAACGGTGGCGACGGCCGCCGCGTGCGCTTGCCCGGACATCCGTTGCACGGCACCAGGTGCTGGGTCGAGCTGCCGTCGTCGGCGCGGCCGATCGCGCCGGAGGTGGTGGCCGTCACGCCCGTCGCGCCTGCGGATCCGACGCTCTGGTTGCGCGAGGTGCTGCGCGAACTGCTGCACACCGAGGCCGAAATCGAGTTGGACGACGACTATTTCGACCTCGGCGGCAACTCGATCATCGCCGTGCAGTTGGTCGAACGGGTCGCCGAGAGCTACGGCTTCCGGCCCAAGCTGCTCGAAGTCTACGAAAAGCCCAGGGTGGCCGATTTCGCCGAGATGCTGCGTGGCCACGCCGATCTCACGGCTGCTGAGACCGGTGCACCTGCCCGCGACGTTCCGCCGATCACGCGTACCGACGAGCTGGTCATGTCGCCGGGGCAGGAGCGCATGTGGTTTCACCACCAGCTCGTGCCGGACACGACCCTGTACAACTACCCGGTGGTCAACGTCCTGCGCGGTGCGTTCGACTTCGCCGCGATCAAGGGCACTTTCGAGGACTTCGCCGCGCGGCACGAACCGCTGCGCTACAACCTCGTGGAGGTCGACGGCCTGCCCGTGGTGCGGGTGCGTTCTTCGCTCGGCGAGTTCTTCCGGACCGCCGACGTGTCCGCAGCGCCCGACCCGGTGGCCGCGGGGCGCGCGCTGATCCGCGAGGCGGCGACCGCACCGTTCGACCTGGCGCATGACCCCCTGGTCCGGGTGCTGGTGGTGACGCTGGCCCCGGAAACCCATGTGCTGCAGGTGACCTGCCATCACTGCGTCACCGATGGGGCCACCCCGGGCATTCTCGCCCGGGAGATTCCGCTGCTCTACGCCGCCCGTCAGGAGGGCCGGGCCGCGGCGCTGGAGCCGCTGCCGGTGCGCTATCGCGACTATGCGCGCTGGCACCGCGACCTTCTCGACTCCGGCGCGCTCGACCACGAACTCGAGTACTGGACGAGCCTGCTGCGCGACGCCCCGAAACTCCAGTTGCCCACCGATTTCCCGCGTCCGAAACGCAAGACCTTCGTCGGCGATCTGGAGCCGTTCACGGTGACGGCCGCCCTGCTCGCGCAGGCCCGCGTGGTCGCCAAACGCGAATCGGTCTCGCTGTTCGTGGTCTTGCTGTCGGCGTTCTACCTGCTGCTGGCGCGGCGCAGCGGGCAGCGCGACCTCGTGGTCGGCACACCGACGACGGGGCGCGCCCGGCGTGAGCTGGAAGGGCTGATCGGCTTCTTCAACAGCACCGTCGCGCTGCGGGCCAACCTGTCTGGGCCCGCGACGCTGGCCGACCTGCTCGGCCGGGTGCGCTCGATCGTGCTCGGTGCCTTGGAGAACCAGGAGATCCCCTTCGAGCGGGTGGTCAACGCGCTCGACGATCAGCGGGATCTGTCGCGCACGCCGCTTTTCGACGTGCTCTATGTGCATCAGGAACTCAGCGGGACCGCCAACCCGCTCGGCACCGGCGAGACGGAGTTCTTCGATCTGGATCACTCGATCCACAATGCGTTCGGCGGACTGCCCTCCGGGACAGCGAAATTCGATCTCAGCCTGATCACCTACGACCGCAGCGACGGCCAGGACATGCTGGCCTGTTTCGAGTACAGCACCGAGCTGTTCACCCAGCGCACGGCCGCGGGTTTCGCGACCACCTACCTGGAGATCCTCACCGAGATCGTCGCATCGGCGCCGGATCGGCCGATCGGCGAACTGGCCGTCGCGCCGGTGCCGTCGGCTGGTGCCGTCACCGAACGTAGTGTGCCACTGGATATCCCGACGGACCGGCCGAGAAGTCAGGCTCCCGTGCGATACACCACGGGCACGGTGCACCAGCCGCTCGATGCCGAACTCGGCGACGAGGTGCTGCTCGCCGCGTGGGTGGCGCTGCTGAGCTGGTACGCGGGCGCCGACCAGGTGCCGGTGGGGTTGGCCACGGGTGTGGCCCGGATCGAGCTGGCCGACGAACCGGACGGCGCCGAGTTGATCGCCCGGACCGCGGCGGCACTGGCGGAACCGACCGCCCCCGCAGGAGATTCGGCGATCCGCTACCGGAATGCCCGTACCGCGGCAACAGAGCTGGCGCTGGACCGCGACGCCGACGGCACCGCACTGGAATTGACCTACGCGAAGGAACTTTTCGATGAATCGACGGTGCGGGAGATGGCCGCGGATCTCGTCCGGCTGGTGCGCGGACTGTTGGCGACCCCGGCGGAACCAGTGCCCGACATCGCCCTGCGCTGCGTCGCGGAAGCCGAGGTGACCCGGTGAGCGAAGAACCGAGCGCCGGCGCAGCCATGAGCGGAGTGGTCGCGGTGATCGGCGCGGGCACCATGGGGGCCGGTATCGCGCAGTGTCTGGCCCAAGTGGGCCGCGACGTCGTGGTGGTCGAGCCCGATCCGGCCGCCGTCGAGCGCGCGCGGCGCGGACTCGGCGCATCGGTGCGGTTGGCGCTGCTGCTCGGGCACGGTGACCGCGGCGTCGCGCGCGACGCCGCCCGCCGGGTGCGGTGGGTCGCGCGCATCGAGGAGTTGGGCGAGGTGGAGTTCGTCATCGAATGCGTCACCGAGCGGATCGAACTCAAGGAGCGGCTGTTCGGCGAACTCGATCGCTGTTGCCCCGCGGACGCCGTTCTCGCCTCCTGTACCTCCGCGATCCCGATCGCACGGCTGGCCGCCGCCACCGCCCGCCCGGACCGGGTGCTCGGCCTGCACTTCATGAACCCCGCGCCGCTGACCGAGGCGGTGGAGGTCGTGCGCGGCGCGCAGACGTCGGCCTCGACGCTGGACCGGGCACGAAGTCTGCTCGCCGAACTCGGCAAGACCGCCATCGTGGTCGGCGACCGGGCCGGCTTCGTGCTGAACCGTTTGCTCATGCTGAGCATCGCCGAGGCCGCCGACACACTCGGCACCGGTACCGACGCGCAGACGGTGGACGCGCTCTTCGAGCAGTGCCTCGGACATCGGATGGGTCCGCTGCGCACCGCCGACCTGATCGGCCTGGACAACGTGGCCGACACCATCGCCGTACTGCGGCAAGAGACCGGCGCAGCACACTATCGGGTGCCGCCCGCCCTTGCGGCGCTGGTCGCCGCCGGACATTTCGGTCGCAAGACCGGGCAGGGATTCCATGACTATCGCTGAGCAGCCCCGCGCCGAGACGACCGGACCGCGGGCGCCGAGTGACGCGCAGCGTGCTGCCTTCGCGGCGCGAGCACACCGCAACAGTTCCGAAACAGACTGCGTAGACCTGTATCTCGAACTGAGCGGGTCGGTGACCGCGGCAGCGCTGTGCTGGGCGGTCGACACCGCAGCGGCGGCCTGCCCGGTGCTGCACAGCGTATTCCGGGATGCCACGGGAACAGTCCAGGTGTTCCAGGCCTCGCCCGTCCCGGCCCTCGTGCAGACGTGCGACGGAGTGGACGCCGCGCAGTTCGTCGCCGAATGGATCAGCGAAGAGCGCTCGCGCGCAATGGATGTCACCGGCGACCGGTGGTACCGGCAGGTGATCTTCCCGCTCGGTGCGGGCCGGGTCGGCTGGTATCAGCGCGGTCACCGGCTGGTCGTCGACGAGCCGGGCTTGCTCGCACTGGCGGCCAGGGTGCGCGACCTGCTCGGCGGTACCGGCTCGTTCGATGATTCCGGCGCACCGTTCGGGTCCGTCGAAGAACGTCTGGAGCACGAACGCCGCTACCGCGAAGCGGGCGCGTGGGCCGCCGACCGCGAATACTGGACGAATCGCCTCGCCGACGCGATCCGGCCGGAACCCCTTCCGGCGCTGCTGGATTCGCGCGAGCAGACGAAGGACACATTGTGGGCCGAGGTGGCAGCGTCGGCGGAGGCCACCAGGATCGCCCGGCTGTCCGGCGGCGGCGCGCCCGCCGTGTTGCTTGCCGCGCTGGCGGTGTACAGCACCCGGCTGGCCATGACGCGCGAATTCGTGATCGCGCTGGCGGCCGGGGAAACCGTTGTGCCGCTGCGGATCACGGTGGCACCGCAGGACAGTTTCGGTGCGCTCGCCAAACAGGTCGGGCGCGAACTGCGTAAAGCGCGCCGCCACCGCTACATCCCCGATATCGATGATCCGTGGGCCGAGGCGCCACTGTTCGGACAGTGGCCGCTCGAAGTGCGGATGCTGCCGGGCGCGGCCTTCGATCGTCTCGGCACAGCGACCGTCACCACGGTGAGAGGGGAGGGGGCGGTTCTCAGTCTGTGCCTCGACGATCAAGCCGCCGGTGGCTGGCGGCTCGCACTGCCGGGAGCCCACCGAACGCATCGGGACCGGATCATCCGGCTGCTCGAGGTCCTCGCCCGCACACCGAACACACCGGTGGGCCTCGTCGGTCTGGCCGCTCCGAACGAGGCCGGTCCGCTCGTGGGGCAGCGCCCGGATACCGCTGCCGCGCCGTCCACCACGCTGGCCGCGTTGTTCGCCGCGCAGGCCGCCCGCGCACCGGAGGCGATCGCGCTCACCGGCCCGGAGCGCACCCTTTCCTACGCAGACCTGCACGCTGCATCGAACCGGTTGGCCCGCAAGCTTATTGGATCGGGCTTCGGTCCAGAGCATTTGGTGGCGCTCGCGCTGGAGCCCGCGGTGGAACAGATCGTCGCGCTGCATGCCGTGGCGGCGACTGGCGGCGCATACCTGCCACTGGACCCCGGCCATCCGCACGAGCGGCACGCCCACCTGCTCGACCTCGCACAGCCGGTCTGTGTGCTTACCACCCGACGTGCCGGATTCGTTGCGCCGCCGAGTATTCCGGTGCTCTATCTCGATGAGATCGACCTCGCCGAAGAGTCGCCCTCCCCGTTGACCGACGCCGAGCGAATCGCCCCGCTGCGTCCGGAGAACCTGGCGTACGTGCTGTTCACCTCGGGCTCCACCGGAGAGCCGAAAGGCGTCGGCGTCACCAACGCCGCCGTGTGTACGCACCTGGCCTGGATGCAGCACCTGCACGGGCTGGACAGCACCGACGCCGTACTGCGCAAGACCGCCCTGTCGTTCGATGTCTCGGCGTGGGAGGTGCTGTGGCCCTTCACCGTCGGCGCTCGGCTGGTACTCGATGCGGCGGCGGCACAGGGCGAGCCGAGCGCGCTGGCACACGCGATCGCCGAGAACGCCGTCACCACCGTCCAATTCACCCCCGCCACCCTCGCCGCTCATCGACTTGCGGTGGGCGCGCCGTTCGGCTCGAGCGTGCGCCGGGTCCTGCTCGCCGGTGAGGCGCTGACGCACACGCTGGCGGCCCAGCTGCCCGCTGTCGCGCCGGGCGCGCGCTACGACAACCTCTACGGTCCGACCGAGGCGACCGTCGCGGTCACCCGGCACGCGATCGGCGCGAACCCGGTCGGCCCGATCCCCATCGGCACGCCCTCGTGGGATTCCCTTGCCTACGTACTGGATACCTGTTTGCAGCCGGTGCCGCCGGGCATACCCGGCGAGCTGTATCTCGGCGGCGCGGCGCTGGCCCGCGGCTACGTGCGCCGGCCGGGCCAGACCGCGGCGCGATTCATCGCGGACCCGTTCGGGAACGCCGGGCAGCGGCTCTATCGCACCGGCGATATCGTGCGCTCGACCGAGGAAGGCGAGCTGGAGTTCCTCGGCCGCAGCGACTTCCAGGTAAAGGTGCGCGGCATCCGAATCGAGCTCGGCGAAGTGGAGGCGACGCTCGCCGCGCAGGATTCGGTGGCGCAGGCCGTGGCTGTGGTCCACGACGAGACGGCTTCGGGCAGTGGGCGATTGGTCGCCTACGTGACCCCGGTCGATGGACATCAGATCGATCGCGACGCCTTGGACCGACGTCTACGCGAGACCTTGCCGCAGTACCTGGTGCCCGCCGCGATCGTGGCGCTCACCGAGTTGCCGCGGAACCGATCCGGCAAGCTGGACCGAAAGGCCCTGCCCGCTCCGGCCTTCGAGCCGGTCGCTTTCCGTGCTCCGGGCACGGACACCGAACACGCTCTCGCGGCTGTCTTCGCCGAGGTGCTCGGCCGCGACGGCATCGGTGTGGACGAATCCTTCTTCGCGCTCGGCGGCGACAGCATCATGTCGATCCTGCTCGTCTCCAGGGCACGGGCACGCGGTATCGCGGTGACCGCGCAGCAGGTGTACGAACACCGCACGGTGGCCGGCCTCGCCGCCGTCGCCGAGACCGCAGCCGGCGTGGACATGCGGCCGCTTCCGGAGCTGTCCGGCGGCGGTGTCGGGACGTTGCCGCTCACGCCGGTGATCCGGTTCCTGATCGAACGCGGCGGCAACTTCGACCGCTTCTGCCAGGCGATGACGCTGGAGCTGCCCGTCGGAATCGACAGGGCCGCAATGGTTTCCACCGTGACCGCGGTGGTCGACCACCACGACATGCTGCGATCGCGGCTGTATCAAGACGATGCGGGCGAATGGCAGCTGACGGTCGCGCCGCCCGGCAGCGTGGATGTCGAGTCGCTGGTGCACCAGGTCGTGCACGAAGATCTGGCGCATGCGGACCTGCTGGCGCTGGCGACCGCCGAGCTGAACGCCGCCGTCGATCGGATCGACCCGGCCGGCGGCGACGTGGTGCGGTTCGTCTGGCTCAGCCCGCGGTCCCCGGCCACGCCGGGCCTGCTCGTCGTGGCCGCGCACCACATTGCGGTCGACGGCGTGTCCTGGCGCGTGCTGCTGCCCGATTTCGTCGCCGCGTGGGCCGCGGTCGCGGCGGGTGGTACGCCGCGACTGCCCGATGTCGGCACGTCGATGCGGGCATGGTCGCACGCCCTCGTCGAGACCGCGCACGCCGCCGCGACGGTCGACGAGCTGCCGATCTGGCGCGATATCGTCGAGGGCCCCGATCCCGCGTTCGGCGACCGCCCGTTCGACCCGCACCGCGATTTCGCAAATCAGGTGGCGCACACCACCGTCGAACTCGATGAGCGGGACACCGCGGCGCTCGTCACCGTCCTCCCCGGCCGGTACCGCGCCCGGGTGGCGGACGCGCTGCTGACCGCGCTCGCGCTCGCGGTGACCCGTTGGCGGTCCCGGCGCGGGGAACCCGAACGCTCGGTGCTGCTGCGGCTGGAAGGTCACGGCCGCGAACAGGACGCGGTGCCCGGCGCCGAATTGTCCCGCACCGTGGGCTGGTTCACCTCGATCGTGCCGGCCCGGCTGGACCTGTCCGGAGTAGACCTCGATGACGCGTTCGCAGGCGGTCCGGCCCTCGGCGTCGCGCTGAAAGCGGTGAAGGAACAGCTGCGGGCGACCCCGCACAACGGCTTCGGCTACGGCCTGCTCCGATTCCTCAACGCGGACACCGCCGCTCACCTGCCGCACCGGGAGCCGGGCGAGATCTCGTTCAACTACTTCGGCCACATCACCGGCGTGGACATACCGGCGGAGCTGGCAGGCATCGGCTGGCTGCCCGCGCCCGAGTACGGCCGGTTGGTGATCCGGCCCGATGCGCGCCGGGGCGCGCTGGGCGCCGTCGAAGTGGATTCCATCGTCTTCGGTGAGCGTCTGGTGACCAGCTTCGGTTACGCGCGCCCGGTGTTCGCCGAGGACGCGGGCGAAGAACTGGTCGCGCTGTGGCGCGCGGCGCTCGCCGCCCTCGCCCGGCACGCGCGCGACGTGCGCACGCAGGGCGGGCACACGCCGTCCGATTTCCCACTGGTGCGGCCCGCGCAAAGCGATATCGAAGGATGGGAGCGGCAGTATCCCGCGCTGACCGACGTGTGGCCGGTCTCGCCACTACAGGCCGGCATGCTCTTCCACGCCGTGTTCGATCCCGGCGCGGTCGACGTGTACACGGTGCAGTTGGTGCTCAGCGTGCGCGGGACGGTCGACGGGCCGCGGCTGCGTGCGGCCGCCGCGGCCGTACTCGCGCGACATGCGAACCTGCGCACCGCCTTCGGGTTCGACGCGGCGGGTTCGCCGGTGCAACTCGTCGTCGCGGAGGTGGCGTTGCCGTGGCGGGAGGTGCAGCTGGCCGACGCGCCCGACGACGAGGCCGAGCGGGTGCTCGACGCCGAACGCGCGACACCGTTCGATCCGGCGCGACCGCCGCTGTTGCGTTCGCTGCTGCTGCGTCGCGGCGCCGACCGGACGCAGTGGGTTGTCACCTACCATCATCTGCTGCTCGACGGCTGGTCCATTCCGCTGCTGGTCCGCGAGATCGTCGCCGAGTACGCCGGATTCGCGCTCGAACCACCGCGGGCCTACCGCAACTACGTGGAATGGCTTGCCGGGCACGACGCTTCGGCGTCGACGCAAGCCTGGGCACATGCACTCGCCGGGGTGACCGAGCCGACGCTACTGGCCGGTGACGCCGACTTGTCCGCGCCCTCGGTGCTACCGCTGGAGCACGAGTTCACGCTGGACGAGACGCAGTCCCGAGCACTCGTCCGGTTGGCGACCGAGCTGGAGGTGACGGTCAACACGGTGCTGCAAGCCGCGTGGGCGATACTGCTGGCCCGGATGACCGACCGCGCCGATATCGTCTTCGGCACCACGGTATCGGGTCGGCCCGCCGATCTGGTGGGCGTGGAATCGATGGTCGGTCTGTTCATCAATACCGTTCCGGTCCGAATCCAGTTGCTGCCGGAGGAGACCGCGGCGGGGCTGCTGCGCCGCGTGCAGCAGGAGCAGTTCGCGCTGAGTGCCCACCATCACCTCGGCCTGCCGGATATCATCGCCCAGGCCGACGTCGGTGAGCGTGGCTTGTTCGACACCCTCCTGGTTGTCGAGACCTATCCCGTCGACGAAGCGGCACTGCGCGCGCAGACCGCCACCCACGCGGGACTCACGATCACCGGCCTGCGCTCGCGGGAGGCGACGCATTACCCGTTGACCCTCACGGTCCGGCAGACCGACCGGCTGCATCTGACCGCCGGATGGCGGCCCGACCTGCTCGACCAGGCGAGCGTCGCGTGGCTGGGCGATCGGCTGGTGCGGGTGCTGAGTGCGCTCGCGGCCGATCCCGCTGTCGTGGTTGCGGATATCGATCCGGTCGGTGCCGCGGAACGCGGGCAGGTGCTCGCGCAGTGGCAGCGACCGGCCGAGCCGCTACCGGAGGCCACCTTGGTGGATCTGTTCCGGACGCAGGTGACCGCGCGTCCTGATGCCGTCGCAGTCCGCGACAGCTCCCGGGCACTGACCTATCGCGAGTTGGATCATGCCGCCGATGCGCTCGCGCGGGGTTTGTCGACCCGCGGCGTCGGTGCCGGATCGCTGGTGGCCGTGGGTGTTTCGCGCTCCGTCGAGCTGATCGTCGCACTGCTCGGCGTGTTGAAGTCGGGAGCGGGGTATGTCCCACTGGATCTCGGCAACCCGGCGCGCCGGCTCGCTTTCGTGCTCGCCGAGACGAATCCGGCCTGCGTGATCACCACGGACGCCGACCGAGCCGAGCTGCCCGCGACCGATATCCCGTATCTGCTGCTCGGCGAGACGGATACGGCCGAGGCGGGCGCGCGGAACCGGTCCCCGCGTCCGGACGATCTCGCCTACGTGCTGTACACCTCCGGTTCCACCGGGCAGCCGAAGGGCGTCTGTGTGACGCATCGCAATGTCGTCGCGATGCTGAGCGCCACCGCGGCGGTGATCGATACCGGCCACACCGATGTGTGGACCATGTTCCACTCGCCCGCCTTCGACTTCTCGGTCTGGGAGATGTGGGGCGCACTGGCGAGCGGTGGCACCCTGGTCGTGGTGGCCGCCGAGGCGACGCGATCGCCGCGCGAGTTCGCCGAACTGCTGGCGCGGGAACGTATTACGGTGCTGAGCCAGACACCGTCGGCGTTGTACTCGCTGCTCGACTCCGGCCCGATCACCTTGCCCGCGCTGCGGCACCTCGTGCTCGGCGGTGAGGCGCTGGACCCGCGCCGGTTGCGTCCGTGGTTCGACGCCGATCCAGCGGCCCGGACCCGTGTCTCGAATCTATACGGCATCACCGAGGCGACGGTGCACGCCACCCAGCTGACGCTGACTCACGCCGGTGCGAACCGGGTGAGCGGAATCGGCCGGGGCCTGGCGGGAATGGCGGTGCGCGTGCTGGATTCGCGTCTGCGGCCGGCGCCGGTCGGCGCGGCGGGGGAGATCTACCTCGCCGGACCTCAGCTGGCTCGCGGCTATCATGCCCGTCCCGCGGCGACCGCAGCCCGCTATGTGGCGGACCCGTTCGGCGCGCCCGGTACACGCATGTACCGCACCGGTGACCGCGCCCGCTGGAATTCCGGCGGCCAACTCGAATACCTGGGCCGCGCCGACGATCAGGTGAAGATTCGCGGCTACCGCATCGAACCCGCCGAACTCGAGGCCGCACTGCTCGAACATCCGGCGGTGGCGCGGGCCGCCGTCGTGGTCCGGACAGGAGCCGTCGGCACGCCGCGGCTGGTCGCCTACGTCGTGCCCGTACCCGGCGCGGAGCCGGATATCGAATCGCTGGAACAGCATGTCGCTGAGCGTGTTCCGTTCTATATGCGACCCGGCGCCATCGTGCGGATGGCGACACTTCCGCTGACCGCGCACGGCAAGCTGGACCGCGCCGCACTGCCGGACCCCGTCGTCGTGCCCCGGTCGGCTCAGGCGCCACGTACCGAAGCAGAACGAGTCGTGGCCGAGATCTTTACCGAGGTACTCGGCGTCGACCGGCCGGGCGTCGACGACTCCTTCTTCGCCCTCGGCGGGGACAGCATCATCTCGATCCAGCTCGCGTCGCGAGCCAGGGCCAAGGGCTGGCATTTCACGCCGCGCAACGTCTTCGACCAGCGCACGGTGGCCGGAATCGCCTCGGCGGCAACGTCGATCGGCTCGGACACCGTCGTGCCGCGGCTGTCCGAACTACCCGGCGGCGGCGTCGGCGAATTGCCGCTCCCTCCGGTCGCGCGCTGGCTGACCGAACGCGGCGGTTTCCGTCGAGTGCATCAGACCCTCACGGTCGACCTGCCCGCGAACACCACACTCGAAGCGCTGGCCGGCGCGGTCGCGGCCGTGCTCGATCGGCACGACATGCTGCGCAGCCGCCTGTTCCGCGACGACACAGGGGAGTGGCGGTTCGCCACCACGGCACCGGGAACCGTCGAGGCCGCGAAAGTTCTGCGCCGCAGCCTTGTCGACGAAGAGCCCGACGACGACGCGGTGTCGGCGCAGCTCGATGCCGCCCTGGGCCGACTCGATCCGGCCGCCGGGGTCATGGTCCAGTTCGTCTGGCTGGACCGCACCGATCCGGATCTCCCCGGCCGGTTGCTGATCTGCGCACACCACCTCGTTGTCGACGGTGTGTCTTGGCGCATCCTGCTGCCGGATCTGCTCGCCGCTCTCACCGCAGTCGCCAACGGGCAAGCGCCGCAACTGGATCCGCCGGGTACCTCGATGCGCAGGTGGGCGCACGCGCTGGTCGACGCCGCCTACGCACCCGACCGGGTCGCCGAAGTCGGCCTGTGGCAGCGCATCTGCGCCACGCCGGATCCGTTGCTCGGTGCCCGGTCGCTCGATCCCGCCATTGATCTGGCCACCCGGGTCGAGACGGTGGCGGTCACGGTGGACGAAACGGTTACCGAGGCGCTGGTGCGCATTATTCCCGGCCTGTTCCACGCGGGCGTGGACGAAATCTTGGTCGCCGCGTTCGCCGCGGCGCTGGCGCGGTGGCGGCTTCGTCGCGGCCAGGACGCACCGGTTTCGTTGCTGCGCCTCGAGGGTCACGGCCGTGAAGAACAACTTGCCGCGGGTGCGGATCTGTCCCGCACGGTCGGGTGGTTCACCTCCCTCTACCCGGTGCGGCTCGACCTCGGCGACCTCGATATCGAGGCGGCGCTGGCGGGTACGGACGAGACCGGCGCGATGATCAAGTCGGTCAAGGAGCAACTGCGCGCCGTGCCCGACCACGGAATCGGCTACGGGCTGCTGCGCTACCTGAATCCCGATACCGCACAGCTGCTACCGGAATCGATGCCGGGGCAGATCGCCTTCAACTACCTGGGTCGCGTGGACGACCGGAACGCAGATCTGTTCACGGCACCGGCCGCCGTCCCCGATCCCGACTTGGCCGCGGCGGCCGCGATCGAGGTGAACGCGATCGTCGCCGGAGCGCGGCTACATGCCGGATTCGCCTATCCCAACACCCTTCTCGACACGGGCGCGGTAAGGGAACTGGCCGAGCTGTGGGTGGCAGCGCTCGGGGCGATCGCCGGATACGCGCGTACCGGCCCCGCGGGCGGGCACACTCCCTCGGACTTCCCGCTCGTCCGGGTCAGCGGCGCGGACATCGCACGGTGGGAGCGCGATTATGGGCAGCTCACCGACGTCTGGCCACTCGCACCGCTACAGCCGGGCCTGTATTTCCACGCGTTGCTCGCCGGACGTGGCGATGGGGCCGCCGTCGACGTCTACAACGTGCAAGCGGTGCTGCGGTTGCGCGGGCCGGTCGATCGCACGCGGCTTCGTGACGCGGTCGCTCACCTCGTGCGGCGCTATCCGAACCTGCGTGCGGCGTTCGTCACCGACACCACCGCGGCGGCACGGCAAGTGATTCCGGTAGCGGTCGAAGTGCCTTGGCGCGAAATAGATCTCGCGACCGAGGACGAGCTGGACGAGCTGGCGGATCGGGACCGCGCGGCGCGTTTCGACCCGGCCCGCCCGCCGTTGCTGCGATTCACGCTGGCGCGGGTCGCGCAATCCGGGTACGCCTTGCTCGCGACCTATCACCACATCCTGCTCGACGGCTGGTCACTGCCGCTGGTGCTGCGTGATCTGTTGGCGGCGTACACCACCGGTGCGCCGCTGCCCGCACCCGGCGGGTCCTTCCGCGACTACCTCGCCTGGCACCACGGCCGTGACACCGCCGCGTCCGCGCGAGCGTGGCGGCGGGAACTCGGCGGAATCAGCGCGCCGACCCTGATAGCGGCCGGGGCGCGCGCCCACGAGATCGCGGTGGTGCCGGGCACTTACCGGTTGACGATCGATCCGGACACGACAGCGGCACTCGGCGCCGTCGCGGCGAGCGCCGGGACGACCCTCAACACCGTCCTGCAGGTGGCCTGGGCAATCCAGTTGGGCCGCAGGCTCGGTCGTGACGACGTGGTGTTCGGCGCGACCGTATCGGGTCGCCCGGCCGCGTTGCCCGGCATCGAAGCCGTTGTCGGACTGTGCATCAACACCGTGCCGGTACGGGTGCGACTCGGCGCCGGACAGTCGGTCGCGGAGCTGTTGCGCGCGGTGCAGGCCGGGCAGGCCGCGCTGATCGAGCACCATCACCTGGGCCTGGCCGAAATCCACGCCGCGGCAGGTGCGCGGGACACCCTGTTCGACACCGTGCTCGCCTATGAGTCCTACCCGATCGACACCGATCAGCTCGCGGCCGCGGGTGACGGACTGTTCGACGCCGACATCGAACTCCGCGACGCCGCGCACTACCCCCTGACGCTCACGGTCGATCCGAAGGCGGAGCTGACGATCGTGTTCGGTTACCAGCGAGCGGTTTTCGAGGAAGCACAGGTAGTCGAGATCGCCGCGCAGACTCGTCGGCTGCTCGCCGCCGTCGCCAGGGATCCGCACGTGCTCGCCGAGGAACTACGGTGACCGCCCGGCTGCCCCTCACCCGGGCGCAGCAGCACGTCTGGGTCGCACAGCGACTCGATGAGTCCGGACTCCGTTTTGTCGTCGGCGGCTATGTGCACATCCGCGGCAGGCTCGACGAGACGCTGTTCGAGCGTGCGCTGCGCATCGTGGTCGCCGGAGCGGAGTCGACGCGGGTGTACTTCGACGAGCAGGCCGACGGCGAGGTCACCCAGGTGCTCGCAGAGGTCGAAGATTGGCCATTGCGCCGCAGCAGTTTCCGCGACGTGCCCGATCCGCTCGCCGCGGCGCGCGAAGACATGGAGGCCGCACTGGAACGGCCTTTCGATCTCGCCCGGGCACCGCTGTTCGAACATCACCTCATCGATCTCGGCGCCGAAGGCGCCGTCTGGTTCCTCCGCGGCCATCACCTGGTGCTCGACGGCGCGGCCTCGGTCGCCATGATCCGGCGGGTGGCCGCCGTCTATACCGCGCTGATCGACCGAAAGCCGGTGGCGGAAAACGTCTTCGACCGGGTGGCGGACCTGGTCGACGCGGACGAACGGTACCGCGGGTCGCCGAGGTACGCCGCGGACCGGCAGTTCTGGGCGCGGCGACTGGCGGCGGCCGGGCCGGACGACGCCCCGCTGTTCGCCGGGGCGCCGTCGACCGCCGCGTCCGCTCGGTACATCAGGCGGTCCGGCGTGCTGGGCGCTGCGGCGTGGCAGGCGCTGCGGGCGCGCGCCGATGCGTCGGGAACCGCGTGGCCCGCCTGGGTGCTCGCGGCCATCGCGATACTGCTGCACGCCGATTCCGGCGTCCGCACCGTCACCCTTCGCCTCGCCGTGCCCGCGAAGCGTTCCCGTACCGCGCTCGGCGTGACCTCGAATCTCCTGCCGCTGCGCATCGCGGTGGATCCGTCGGCGACCGTCGGCGAGCTGATCCGTGCACTGCGTGCCGAAATGCTCATAGTGCTACGCCATCAGCATTTGCTGTACGGCGACATGCGTGCCGACCTCGTCGCGGCCGGTGCGGATCCCGGTGTCCTCGGCCCCACCGTCAACGTGCTGCCGTTCCAGAAAGACATCCGGTTCGGCGCGGAAACCGCCACGCTGCACCATATCTCGGGCGGTGGCTCCGACGAGCTGGTGATCGGAATACAGGACGACGGCGGACCGGAGCCGAGTTTGGCGCTGGAATCGACCACGTCGCGCTATACAGAGGCCGATCTCGCGGCCCACCATCACCGTCTCGTCGCGGCGATCGCGGCGCTGGCGACTGCACCGGACGAACTCCCGTTGGGGCGACTGCGGTTCGCGCCGGACCCCGTCGGCGCGACGATCGCCACCGCGGTGCCCGAGACGCTGCTCGACCGGTTCGAACGAGCCGTGGCGGCCCATCCCGGCGCGACCGCTGTCGTGCACGGCGACGAGTCGCTCAGCTATGCCGAACTCGACGCACGGGCACGGCGGCTGGCCCGGGTCTTGGCTGGATATGGTTCGGGCCCAGGGGAGTTCGTCGGCCTCGCGCTGCCGCGCTCGGTCGATCTGGTGGTCGCGGTGCTTGCGGTGCTGTACTCGGGTGCGGCCTACGTTCCGCTGGACCCCGGCTATCCGGAGCAACGTTTGCGGGGGATCGTCGACGACGTGGCCCCCGTGGTGATTGTCATCGGAAACGGTGTCGCGCTGCCGGAAAACCGCACCGTGCCCGTGCTGCGACTGGCCGATGCGGCCGCGGCATCCGTCGCGACCGCGATCCGGCCCACTGCGCGGCAGCCCGCCTATGTCATCTACACCTCCGGCACCACGGGCCCGCCGAAGGGCGTGGCCGTGACGCACGAGAATGTCGTCGCCTTGCTCGCGGCGACCGGGTCCTGGTTCGACTTCACCCCGAACGATGTCTGGACCCTGTTCCACGCCACCGTTTTCGACTTCTCGGTATGGGAGATGTGGGGAGCGCTGTGTCATGGCGGCACGCTCGTCGTCGTAGACGCCGACGTGGCGCGTGACCCGGACACGTTTCTCGATCTGTTGGTGGCACAGCGCGTTACGGTGCTGAACCAGACGCCGACCGCGTTCGGCACGCTGGTCGACGCCACCGCCGCCCGTCCCGCGCTCGGCGAGCAGCTGGCGCTGCGCTACGTGATCTTCGGTGGTGAACCGGTGGAGCCGTGGCGAGTGACGGACTGGTGGTCGCGGTCGGACCGGCGGTCGCCTCGCCTGGTCAACATGTACGGCATCACCGAAACGACGGTCTTCAGTACCGGCACCCCCTTGACCGAGCCGGTCTCCGCTCGCGACATCGGCACTCCGATCCCGGGCACCGCGGCGTACGTCCTCGATGCGGCCTTACGGCCCTGTGCGCCGGGCGTGCCGGGCGAGCTGTATGTGGCCGGCGCGGGCGTCGCGGCGGGATACCTGCGCAGTCCGGGGCGTACGGCCACACGATACGTTGCCGACCCGTTCGGGAATTCCGGCGCGCTGATGTATCGCAGCGGCGACGTCGTTCGCTGGAATGCCACGGGGACGCTGGATTACCTAGGGCGAGTGGACCGGCAGCTGAAGGTTCGCGGGTTCCGGCTCGAGCCGGGTGAGATCGAGGCCGCCCTGTGCGCCCAGCCAGGCGTGCGTGCCGCGGCGGTGCCCGCCATGTCGGACCGGCGGCTCGTCGCCTTCGTCGCGGGTACGGCCCTCGATGCTGCCGCGCTGCGCGCTGGGATCACGAAACAGCTACCCGCACATGCGATTCCTTCTGAAATCGTCCTCGTGGACGCGATACCGACCACGGTGAACGGCAAGGTCGACGAGCCGAGACTACGTGCTCTGGCCGCGCGCGGCCGCCGCGCGGGTACGCCGCCGCGCACCGCCGTCGAGGCGCAGCTGCGGGCGTTGTTCGTAGCCGTACTCGGGCACGAGGGGGTCGGCGTCGACGACGGATTCTTCGCGTCCGGCGGTGACAGCATCCTCGCCATCCGCCTGGCGGACCGGGCGCGGGCCGCGGGCCTGTCCGTCTCGTCACGAGATGTGTTCGAGCATCAGACAATCCGTGCGCTGGCCGAGGTGGTCGAAGCGAACGGACCTGTCGTCCCGGCCACGACAAGCCCTGCGGTCGGCGGACGGCTTCCGGTGACGCCCTTGCAGTCCGGCATGCTGTTCCACTCCCTGTACGAAGGTGGTGACGGCGACGACCCCTATCTCGTCCAGGTGGAGCTGAGCCTGCGCGGCACCCTCGACGTGGAGCGGCTGCACGCATCCGTGCGGCAACTGTGCGTGCGGCATCCGCATCTGCTGGGACATTTCGTGCTCGACGAGCGCACGCGGCCGCGGTACGAGATCCGCGACGACCTCGAACCACGCTGGCGGGTGGTCGATCTCCGCGACGCGGTGCACGTTGCGCAGGACATCGCCGCGGTCCGGGCCGAGGACGCCCGCATCGATCCGCTCGCCGCGCCGCTGTTCGCGGTGACTCTGGTGCGCACCGCACCGAGCCGCTCGACCTTGCTGGTGACCCACCATCACGCGCTGCTCGACGGTTGGTCGCTGGGACTGCTGCTGCGCGAGCTGTTGCTCGGCTACGACGGCGTGGAATTGCCGCCCGCCGTGAGCTTTCGCCACTTCCTGGACTGGTCGGCGGCGCAGGATCAGGACGGTGCCCGACGGGCCTGGGCGGTCGCGCTGGACGGCGTGGAACCGAGCAAGGTGGCGCGGCCCGGCCCGGAGCGCTGGCACCGACCTGTCGAGCGCAGCTTCGAGATGCCCGCCACCATGGTCACCGCGCTGCGCGAACGGGCCGCCGAGCACGGCCTCACGCTCAACTCGCTGACGCAGACCCTGTGGGCGCTGACGCTGGCCACACTCACCGGCAGCGACGATATCGTCTTCGGCATCACCGTGTCCGGCCGTGACGGCGGTGACCTGGGCGAGGCCATCGGTCTCCTGATGAATACCGTGCCGTTGCGGGCGCGCGTGAAACCCGGTGAGACGGTACTTGACCTGGCCGTGCGGATGCACCGGGAGCGGGTTGCGCTGATGGCGCACGATCATCTCGGCCTGCCCGAGGTGCTCGCGGCGGCCGGTGCCACCGACCTGTTCGACACCTCGCTGGTCTTCGAGAACTTTCCCCTCGACACCGCCCTGTTCGACCGCCCGGCCGCGGGTTTCGCGGTCGAGGCCGTCGAAGTCCTCGGCGGCACGCACTTTCCGCTGACCGTGATCGTCGTCCCCGATGCCGGGCAGCTGACCTTTCGGATCGCCGCGCAGCTCGACCGGATCGATGGTCTCACCGATCTCGACGAGCTGTGGTCGTGGATCCTCGCCGCCGCACGTGCGTTGACGGCCGTGCCGCAACAACAGTGGGGGCGGGTCGGATTGCTCTCGCCCGCCCGGCGCGATGAGGTGCTCGCCGCCGGGCGGGGGCGCGCGACCGCGCTCGATGATGCCGGTATCGCAGCGTGTTTCGAGTCCCACGTGCGGGCGAGGCCGGACGCCGTCGCGGTCTGGTGCGACGCAGAAGAGTTCAGCTACACCCAGATGAACGCCCGCGCCAATCAGGTCGCGCGATCGCTGCGTGAGCGGGGCATCGGACCCGGCGTTCCGGTCGGCATCGCGCTGCCGCGCTCGATCGATCTGGTGGTGGCCTTCCTCGCGCTCGCCAAGCTGGGCGCGGTCTGCGTACCGCTCAGCGAGCGCTATCCACCCGACCATGTGGCGCGGCTGTTGCGTTTCACCGGAACCGAATTGGTGCTGCGCGAACTCGATGACGAGTACCGCGGCGACGACAGCGATCTCGATATCGCTGTCGCCCCGGATGCGATCGCCGCGCTCATGTTCACGTCCGGCTCCACCGGTGCGTCCAAGGGCGTGGAAGTGACGCACCGGAATATCGTGACGCGGGCGCGGGATCGAGTCGGTGACGACACGGGGCATGCGCGTGTGCTGCTGCACCTGCCCTACACCTGGGACATGGTGGTGTACGAGCTGTGGCTGCCGCTGCTGACCGGTCGTACCGTGGTGCTCGCGAAACCCGGCGTGCTCGATGTGCACGATTACGTCGAGGTGCTGCGTGCCGGGCGGGTCACTTCGATGCTGTTGTCCACCGGGCTGTTTCATCTCCTGGCCGAACGGATTCCGGCGGAACTGGCCCGGCTGCCGCGGCTCGCGGTCGCGGGCGACGTGCTGTCCCCGCAGGCCATCGCGGCGGTCCGGCGTGGTGCGGACCCGCCTGTAGTGACGAACCTGTACGGGCCGGTCGAGGCGACCTGTTTCGCGCTGAGCTACCCGATCGCGGCGGACGCGTCGGTCGAGCGGCCGGTTCCGATCGGTCGTCCGGCCGACAATACGCGGGTGGCGCTGCTCGATTCCGCCTTGCGGCCGGTGCCGGCCGGTGTGATCGGCGAGATCTACCTGTCCGGCGCGGGTGTCGCCAACGGCTACCACCGGGCACCTGCCCAGACCGCGGCCCGGTTCGTCGCCGATCCGCACGGCCGGCCCGGCGAGCGCAGGTACCGCACCGGCGATCTCGGCCGCTGGGACGCCGACGGCCTGGTGCATTTCCTCGGCCGGGCCGACCGGCAGGTGAAGGTCAACGGCTTTCGCGTCGAGCCGGGGGAGGTGGAGGCGGCGCTCCGGCGCGAACCCGGCGTCACCGCGGCGGTGGTCACGATGCGGCGGACCGGATCAGGTCAGTCGTTGATCGCGCACGTCGCCGGTCCGGGCGCGGTCGACGTCGCCGGTCTACGCACCCGATTGGGCGCGACACTGCCTTCCTACCTGGTCCCTTCGGCGATCGTGCCGATGCGCGACCTGCCGTTGACCCCCACCGGCAAGATCGACGTCGGTGCGCTGCCGCTGCCCCGCGCGGCGGACCCGCTGCCCGCGTCCACGCCTCGGCAGCAGGTCATCGCGGCGTCGTTCGCGGAGGCGCTCGGCGTCGCCGAGGTCGGCGTCACCGACGACTTCTTCACACTAGGCGGGAATTCGCTGTCCGCGCTGCGGGTGGTCGCGGTCCTGCGATCCGCGCTGGGTGTCGCGGTGTCGCTGCGCGATCTGTTCGAGGCGCCCACGGTCGCCGCCCTGGAGCGCGCGCTGGCGAGCCGCGGGCCGGGGGATCTCGGCCCCGCCATCGCGAGTGTGCCGCGCCCGGAACCGATCCCGCTCTCGCCCGCACAGCAACGCCTGTGGACCGTGGACTACCTTTCGGGCCACCGCCCCGACTACTTGATCGCCACCGGCCTCGAACTGCTCGGGCCGGTGGACGAGGCGGCGCTCGAGGCGGCGGTCACCGATGTCGTCGTGCGGCACGAAATCCTGCGCACCGTACTGCCGTACACGGCGGACGGCCCGGTGCAGCGAATCCTGCCGATCGAGGCGATGCCACCCGACTTCCGTCTCGTCGTGCTCGGTGACGGCGAAATCCTCGAACAGGCACTGGATTCCGAGCTGTCGGCAGGTTTCGATCCGACCGTGCGATCACCGCTGCGGATCCGGCTGTATCGGCTGAACCCGAGGCAGCACGTCCTGCTCGGCGTACTGCACCACATCGCCGGAGACGGCGAATCGCTCGGCATCCTCCAGCACGATCTGCTGCTGGCCTACCGTGCGCGCACCGCCGGTCTCGAGCCCCGATGGCACAGCGCGGCAACGCAGTTCGCCGACTACGCGGTGTGGCGGCGGCTGTTGCCCGACCGCGTGCTCGAGCGGCAGGCCCGGTATTGGCGCGCCGCGCTCGACGGACTTCCCGAGCAGCCGGTGCTGCCCGCCGACCGTCCGCGTGCCGAGCGCCGCGAGAACATCGCGGGCACGGTACCGGTCGTCCTCGACGCGGACACGCACCGTGCGCTGGCCCGCACCGCCCGGGATCACGGGGCCAGCTGCTACATGCTGGTGCACGCGGCACTGGCCCTCGCGCTGCACCGGCACGGCGCAGGCGTCGATCTGCCGATCGGAGTCGCGTTGAGCGGCAGGGACACTCAGGAATTGCGGGACGTGGTCGGGTGTGTGATCGACACGGCCGTGGTCCGGGTGGACCTGTCGGACGAGCCCGGCCACCGGGATCTCATCGCGCAGGTGCGGGAGCGTGTGCTCGGCGCCTACGAGCACAAAGAGTTTCCCTTCGACCGCCTGGTGGAACTGCTCAATCCACCGCGCTCGCGCACCCACCATCCGCTGTTCCAGGTGATGGTGACCTATCTGCGCGGCGTCGACAGCGACGGCGAGCAGGACGGGTTGGTGGTCCGGCACCGTCCGGTCGCACCGCGGCACACGGTCTTCGACCTCCTGCTGAACCTCCGGGAGGAGTACGGGCCGAACCGGGAGTGCGCGGGCATCCTGGGCGAGATGATCTACGCCGCAGAGCTGTTCGACCATGCGACGATCGAATCGCTGGTCGCAACGATGACCACCGCGCTGACAGAGTTGTGCGCGGCTGCAGAGCCGGCGTCCTAGCGTTCCGCGTTGCGCCGGTACTGCCGCTGCCGGCAGGCACGCGAGCAATACTTGCGACGCCGGCCACGGTCGGCCTGCGTCACCGGGGCCGCGCAGACGACACACGGGTGCGGCCGCTCGATATTTTCGTCACGCGGCAAACCGCTTTCGTCACAGTCCGTATGGGTCGCGGACGCGGGGATCGACTGAGCGGCCGCGATGAAATCCGCAGTGGCGAGCCGTCCGCGCGGGGTGTGGCGCATCAATTCGTCGTCGAGGTCCGGGCATTGGCCGACGATGTCGTCGTCCGGGCATTGGACCAGATGCAGCAGGTACTCGTGCGTGCTCCGCAACTGCTCGATCTTCTGTGCGATGACCCCGGCGTGCTGCTGCACCGTGCGCTGCCAGCGCTGATCCCGGCTGCCCCCGGTGACGACGGCGGCCTGGTCGAGCGGCATCGCGCCGACGACACAGCACAGATACGCCAGGCCGATCCGCCGGAGTTCGGTCTCGGTGTAGACCCGGTGGCCGTTGACCCGCGGCGGCGCGGGTAGCACCTGCTGGTGCTCCCACCAGCGCAGCGTCGAGGGCGCGAGGCAGTAGAGGGCGGCCGCCTGGCCGATCGAGACGCCGTGTGCAGTGTGCATCTGTTCATTTGACATGAAGTCGACTTCAAGTTCCACCATGTGGCGAACAGGTTAGGCAAACCTTGGCACGCGGATCTGCGCCAGTCGGCCGACCACCGACGACCCTGGGAGGAACACAGACCTATGGACACGGCAACCAACACCGCCTCGGCGGGTGACCGGCCACCCGGGCTCGCGAAACCCGGTGCACTGGCGCGCCTTCTGGCACCGGTGCGCCCGCATCTCATCGGTTGCGGACTCATGTCGGCGCTCGGCGCTGCCGCGGGTCTGGTGCCCTATCTCGCCGTCGCCGAGATCGCCCGGGTCATGCTCGACGACCCGACCGGCGCGCACACGGCCGTCCGGGCCTGGATCGGCGTCGGCGCCGCGGGCGCGGCGGTGTGGTTGCTGATGTTCGTGCAGTCCTCGCGGCTCGGCCACTACGCGGACGCCGCCATACTGCACGAGCTGCGCGTGCGGATCGTGCGGCATCTGGGTGCCTTACCGCTGGGCTGGTTTCGCGCCGTGGGTTCGGGCCGGGTCAAGCGCGCGATGACCGGCGATCTGGAAGAGATGCACGAGGTCATCGCGCACGCGCTCGGGCAATTGACCGCCGCGGCCACCGTGACCGTGGTGGCGACCGGCTACCTGTTCTTCGTGGATCCGGTCCTGGCGCTGATCGCGCTGGGCGTGCTCGTCGTGATGGGGATCTGCTACCGCGTGTCGATGCGGTCGATGACGACTCACGTGAACCGGCTGATCGCCGCCGAAGGACGCATCAGCGCGGCGAGCGTGGAGTACGCAGACGGGATTCAAGTGGTCAAGGCGTTCGGCACCGGAGGAGAGGTGCTGCGCCGCTTCGACGCCGCCGTCGAGGAGTACGCGCAGGCCTTCGCGGACTGGGTCGCCGAGGTGCGCTACAGCTCGGCGGCGTCGCGGCTGCTCGGCTCGGAGATGGCGGTGCTCGCGGCGGTGGCCACCGCCGGGCTGATCTTCGTCGCCCGCGGCACGCTCCCGGTCGCGGATCTGGTGGCGTTCCTGGTCGTCGCGGTCGGCCTGCCCGCCTCGATCCTGCCCGCGGTGTCGGCTACCCAGGGGATCCGCAAGGGGCGGATGGGGGCGGCGAATATCGAACGGCTGCTGGCCCGTTCGCCCCTGCCCGAGCCGGCTGAGCCGCGCTCGCCGGGCGGGTACAGCGTCGGGTTCGACCGCGTCACCTTCTCTTACGACGGGGTGACCAACGCGGTGGAAAACGTGAGCGCCGTCTGCGCGCCGGGACGGGTGACCGCGATCGTGGGGCCCTCGGGTGCGGGCAAGACGACGCTGGCGAGCCTGCTGCCGCGCTTCTACGATGTGTCGGCTGGGCTGATCCGCATCGGTGGGGTCGATGTGCGTTCGATCCCGTCGGCCGAGCTGCTCGCCTCGATGTCGTTGGTGTTCCAGGACGTAACGCTGTTGCGCGACAGCGTGTTGGAGAACATCCGGATCGGCAGACCCGACGCCGACGACGCACAGGTGCGCCGGGCGGCGGCCGCGGCCCACGTGCACGAGGTGATCGAACGCCTGCCGCAGGGCTACGACACGCTGCTCGACGCGGGCGGCGGCGGGTTGTCCGGCGGTGAGCGCCAACGCCTGACGATCGCGCGCGCCATCCTGTCCGAGGCCCCGATCGTCGTCCTGGACGAGGCGACGGCCGCGCTCGATCCCGACAGCGAGGCGGCGGTCCAGGATGCGTTGGCCGCCTTGGCGATCGGCAAGACGGTGATCGTGATCGCGCACCGGCTGCACACCATCGCCGGCGCGGACCAGATCCTCGTGCTCGACCACGGACGGCTGGTCGAGCACGGCGACCACAACGAATTGCTCAGGCACGGTGGGCTTTACGCGCGGATGTGGGCCGCGCAGGAAGGGGTGCTCGCATGATCCGCCGGTTGTACCGATTGTGGCCGGACCCGCGGCTGCTGGCTCGGCTGTGGTTGCTCACGGCGGCGCAGGCGGTACTACAAGGTCTGCTGCTCGGCCTGCTCGTGCCGATTCTGGCCGCCGTGGTGCGCCCCGAGCCCGATATCGCCGGGGCCACACCGTGGTTGGTGCTCGGCGCGCTCGGCACCGTCGCCTACGCCGTGTTGAGCATCGTGGCCACGCCGGTGGGTTTCGCGGCGGGCGGCATGCTCGGCGTGCAACTGCGAAAGCGCCTGATGCGTCACGTGAGTACCCTGCCGCTGGGTTGGTTCACCGCCGAGCACAAGGCGCGGCTCGCGCGCGGGGTCACCGCGGACGTCGGCGATGCCGCACAGCTGGCCGTCACGATCGGCGGGCCGGCCATCACGTCCACTCTGCTGCCCGCGACGATCGTCGCGGTGACCTTCGTGGTGGACTGGCGGATGGCGCTGCTGCTGTGTGCGATCGCGCTGGCCGCCGGATGGGCGTTGCAGCACGCCGCACGAGTCGCCGCCGACGCCGAGATAGCGCTGGAACGCGCCTCGACCGCGGTGGCGAGCCGGGCGATCGAACTCGGTCAGGCCCAGCCGGTCCTGCGCGCCGCGGGCCAGGCCGACGGCACACCCCGGATGCGGGCCGCGCTCGAGGACCACCGGGAGACCTACCGCGAGGGCATGCGACGCGCCCGTCGGCCGTTCTTCGGCTACACGGCGGTGGTCGCGGCCGGATTCGTCGCGGTGCTGGTACTCGCGGCCGAACTGATGCTCAGCGGGCGCAACACGGTCGCCGAGACGATCGCGCTACTGGTGCTGGCCGCCCGGTTCTTGCAACCGCTCGGCAATCTCATCGACCTCATCGGTGCGCTGCGCGCGCTCACCAACAAGATCACCCGACTGGAAGGGTTGCTGGCCACGCCGACGCTGCCGGTGCCCGACGCACCGAAGACGACTATCGAATCGGCCGAAATCGAGTTCATCCGAGTCGATTTCACCTATCCCGGCGGTGCGGACCCCGCGTTGCACGCGGCATCGATGCGGTTCGCGCCCGGCACCATCACCGCGCTCGTCGGCCCCTCCGGCTCGGGCAAGACGACGGTGACCCGGCTCATCGCCCGGTTCTTCGACGTCGACGCGGGGCAGGTACTGGTGGGCGGAGCCGATGTCCGCGAACTGGATCCGGCCGCCCTGCTCGACGAGATCGCCATCGTCTTCCAGGACGTCTACCTGTTCGACGACACCATCGAGTACAACCTGCGCCTGGCGCATCCGGCGGCGTCCTGGGACGAACTCGCCGCCGCGGCCGCCGCCGCGCGCCTGGACGAGGTGATCGAGCGCCTGCCGGACGGCTGGCAGACACGCGTGGGGGAGGCGGGTGCGCAACTGTCCGGCGGTGAGCGGCAGCGTGTCGCGATCGCCAGGGCGATCCTGAAGCGGGCGCGGATCGTGCTCGTCGACGAGGCCGGTTCCGCGCTCGATCCGGAGAACGAGGCCGCGATCACGCAGGCGATCGCCAACCTGGGTGCGGACCCTGACCGTACCGTGATCGTGATCGCGCACCGGCCCGCCACTCTGGCCGCCGCCGATCGCGTGGTTGCCCTCGACGGCGGACGCGTCGTTGAAAGCGGTACGCCCGCAGAACTCTTGCGCACGGGCGGTACCTTCGCGAGGCTCAGTGACCAGTACGAGCGAGCCCGGCACTGGCGCATCGCGAGCCACCGATGACGCGCCCGCGCCTGCTCGCCATGCTGCTCGCCTCGGTCGTGCCGTTCGCCGCCTGCGCCACCGCCGCGCCGCCCGGGTCCGGACCGGCGGCCGAAACGGTCACGGTGGCAACGGCGAACGGCGAAACCACTGTGCCTGTCACCGATACCGGAATCTTGGCGTTGGACTATCAGACCGCGGTGAATCTCCTGGCCCTGGGCGTGGTTCCAGTCCACGCGGGAAAATACGCGTACGCCACCGATCCTTTCGTCGCAGCCGCCTATTCGATCCTGGAACAAGCCGGGGTCGAACTGATCGAGCCCGGCAATGCTGAGCTGATCGCCGCGGCTGAACCGGATCTCATCGTCGGCCTACCGCGCACCGGGAGCGACGAAATCGTGCCGAAGCTCGGCGCCATCGCCCCCGTTGTGCTGCTGCCCGAATTGCCTTTTCTGGCAGATGAACTCGACACGTTGGGCGCTGTGACCGGCCATCAGGAACAGGCGCGGGCGGTGACACGACGCCTCGACACGGCGGAACACGAGCTGGCGCAGCGCATCCGGGACTCGGAGTTCGCGGGCGCGTCCGTCTCGGCGTTGTCGGCCTGCGGCGCGGACTCCTACTGCCGCTACGGCAACGCGCGCGGCTTCGGCCCGATCCTCACCGGCCTCGGCTTGACGCGCCCGCCGTCGCACGCGTCGAAGGGCAACCAGTGGGGATACGAACGGGTTTCGCCGGAGAAACTCGACGAGCAGGCCGCGCAGATCATCATCGCGTTCGTCGGCTCGATCTCCGCCGGGGCGATCTCACCACTGCGGAATCCGTTGCTGGACACCTCGGCCGCGGTGACCGGGGAGGTGGACTTCTCCGCCTGGTTCGGCGTCGGTCCGCTGAATCACCTGTGGGTGCTCAACGACCTCGCGGCGATCCTGTTCGGCACCGGCCGCGTCGCGACCGAATCGGACGGCCCCGCGCTGTGGGCCCGGCTGACGCGAGACGGGCCGTGAACCGCGCGCCGCCAAACCTCCTCGCCGGGAACTAGACTCGCCCCGCCGCCACTTCGCCCGTGAAGCGGGTCACCAGCGTCGCGCATTCGTCGTGATGGGTTTCCAGGAGCTGGTGCCCGCTTTCGAAGACGTGGATCTCCAGCGATCGCAGGTCACGGTGATAGGCCATGATCTCGTCCATCTCGAAGAACGGATCATGTCTGCCCCACAGCAGCAGGCACGGTGGCTGGTGCTCGTGGTGGTAGGCGCGCAGAGCCGGGAAGCGGGCGATGTGTGCGCCGTAGTCGGCGAAGATCTCGAACTGGATGTCCATGATGCCGGGCCGGGACAGGCGATCCCAGTCGAACTGCCAGCTTTCCGGAGGATAGAGCCGCGCCAGGCGCTCGGGTTGCGCACCGATGTACTGCTGCCGGGTGGTCTCGAGGTTCATCCACTCGGGTAGCGCGGCCTTGGTCGCAGCGGTGGGGTCGGCGAAGTATGCCTTCGGGGCGTCCCAGTCCGGCCCCAGCCCCTCGTCGTGGGCGTTGCCGTTCTGCACGATCAAGCCGAGGATCCGACCCGGGTGGCGGGTGGCGAGATGGTAGCCCACCGGTGTGCCGAAATCGGTGACGTACAAATAGAACTGGTCCACCTGCAGCTCGGCGAGGAACGCCTCGACCGTATCGGCGAGGTGCGCGAACGTGTAGTCGTAGGCCTCGGGATCCGGTGTGGCGGAGAACCCGGAGCCGGGCAGGTCCGGCGCGACGACATAGGCGGTGTCCGCCAACGGCTCGATGATGTCGCGATACGCGTGCGACGAATTCGGGTAGCCGTGCAGCAGCAGGATCGCCGGATCTTCCGGGTCGCCCGCATGCCGGTAGAAGATGTCCAGACCTTGGACCTCGATCGTCTCGTGCCGGGTCTTGTGCCGATGGTTCTGCATCTCGCAGCACTCCCTTCTCCGGCCTGACGAGCGCCCCGCCTACCGGATACTATGCTTATAGGGGTTACCGATCGAGTAACTGCTAAACATGCAAAATGAGGTTACGACCCGTGGAGTATGCGGTGACGCAATGGGTACCGGAGCATTTCATCGGCGGACATCCCGCCCTCGACCTCGCGAACGCGGTGTTCGATCGCCGGGTACCCGAGCCCGATAACGAGCTGCTCGGATCTGCTCGCGATATCGGAAACTGGCTGGTGGCGACGGGGCTCGCCGGTACTCGCGCGGCCACGGCGGTCGCCGCGATCGAAGCGGAGCCGTTCGTCGCGCGGGTGCACGCGGTGCGGGAGGCCGCGGCTGAGCTCTTCGGGTCGATCGTCGCGGGCGGGAACCCCGACGCTCAGGCGTTCGGTGTGCTCTTGGCGACCGCGGGGAGTGGATTGTCCATCAGCGCAATGAGATTGGATGGCACCAGGCCACACTTCACCCTCGCCCGATGGCGGGATCCCGACGCCGTCACCGCTTTGCTCGCCCTGCTCGCCGTCGAAGCCTTTTACACCCTCCCGCGCGACCGCCTGCGGTCCTGTCCCCGCTGTGCCTGGCTCTTCCTCGACACGTCGCGCGGGGGAAAACGCCGCTGGTGCAGCATGCAGGTGTGCGGGAACCGGGAGAAGGTTTCGCGCCATCGCGGGCAGGTCCGCTGAACACCGGCCGCGCCTATCTCAGCATCCGGCGGATCACGGCGGCCGCGGCGTCGATATCGTCGGGTTCGCCGGTGATCAGCTCGCGGAAGTAGAAGGATTCGCCGATCCGGATGACGGCGTAGGCGAGGGAATGCGGGTCGATATCGTCGAATTCGCCGACGTCGTCGCGGATGAGTTGGGCGAAGGTGGCGACGAACCGGCGCTGGATCACCCCGTCGCGCGAGGTGAGCACGCGCAGCGCGGTGTCGGTGTGCTGTGCGACGAAGGTGCGCATGGCCGGGTGACCGGCGGCGAAATGCAGGCTGCGCCGGATCATTTCGGCGATCCCGTCCGCCCCCTGGCCGCCGCATTCGCGGCGGATGTCCTCGAACCCGGCGGTGGCGATCGCCCAGATGGCCTCGCCGATGATCCGGTTGCGATCACCGTAGCGCCGATACAGCGTCGAGCGGCCGATACCCGCCGCGGCGGCCAGTGCTCTGACGTCGATCCAGCCGTCGCGCCGGAACATTTCCACCGCGGCACGCAGGACGGCATCCGACTCGGTCAACTGGGGAGCTGGGGAATCTAGCGGTAGCGACATCATCAATTCTAGTGTGGCATGGGACACCATTGGTTACGTGTCCCAGCCTGGCGGATCGCACGCCATGGCCGATTCACTCCGGATCGCACGGGAGAATTCGATGTTCAAGCAACCAGCCTTCCTCTTCATTCTGCTCGCCCTCGTCGCGGGTACTGTTGCCGCTCCGGCGGTTTCGGCCACCCCGGACGCGGCTGCGCCCGCCTACCCGTCTTACGTTTCGCTCGGCGATTCCTATACCGCGGGATCGTTCTTGCCGGTGGCCGACGCGCGCTGCGTCAGGTCCAGCCGGAACTACCCGAATCTCGTTGCGGCAGCGCTGAAACCCAAGTCCTTCACCGATGTCAGCTGTGCCGGCGCGGCCACGGACGACATGACCGGCGCGCAACTCCCGGCCGGGAACCCGCCGCAGTTCGCCGCGTTGCGGCCGGACACGACGCTGGTGACGCTCGGCCTCGGCGGTAACGATGTGCCCGCCTTCGAGATCATGTTCAATTGCGCGGTGCGTGGCGCGTCGATACCGCACGGTTCGCCCTGCAAGGACTACTACACACAGGACGGCACGAACCGGATGGCCGAACAGATTCGCGCCATCGGTCCCGACCTCGGTGCGGTGCTCGACGGTATCCGCACTCGGTCGCCGAAGGCGAAGGTGCTGCTGGTCGGCTATCCGGCGCTGTTGCCCGAAACCGGCCCCGGCTGCTGGCCGATCGTGCCGATCTCCGATGGTGACGTGCCGTTCCTGCGCGAAGGCACCAAGCTGCTCAACCGGGTGCTCGCCGAGCAGGCGGCGAAACACGGTGCGACGTACGTGGACACCTACACCGGCAGTATCGGCCATGACATGTGCCGAGCGCCGGGCACGAAATGGATAGAAGGTCCCGTCCCCACCGACCTGGCCGCCCCGGTGCACCCGAACGCACTCGGCGCGCAAAACCAAGCGCGCCAAGTGCTCGCCACGCTGCGCGGTTAACCCTGGATCGAAATATCCGGCGAAAATGGGTGCAGCCGAATTGCGCTTTGTCAAGGGCCCTGGGCGAACGTGCAGGTCAACGCAGATGTGTTGGCCTGCTTAGGGTTTCGGTTAGTGGCGAGTTCGCGTGCGGAATTCTCGAGAGGTGACAGAGTCCGCCGCAGCTGCATTCACCACCGCTCCGTTCTGGATATGGTTCGAGTGTTGAATTCGTAACTAGGTGAAGGGGTGGTCGTCGTGACCGAAGGTAACGCAAAACTGGCTATGGATCCGACAAAGGTCGATTTCGAGGAGGCTTACTCCACCGGGGTTCTCGGCCCGGGCGTCGTCATGGAGAAGCTGCCGTGGGAGATCGACAAACCGCAACCGATTCTGGTCGAGCTCGAGCGTGCCGGGCACGTGCAGGGTGACGTGCTCGACGTCGGCTGCGGCCGTGGTGATACCGCCGTCTATCTGGCCGAACTGGGCTATCGGGTGACGGGCGTGGACATCTCGCCGACGGTGATCGGCAAGGCCCGCGACCTGGCGGCCGAGCGCAACGTCACGGCCACGTTCGACGTCGCGGACGTGACTGTGCTCAGCGGATACGAGGGATCGTTCGACACGGTTGTGAGCAGCGCGCTCGTGCACTGTCTCGACGAACAGCAGCGCAAAGCGCATTGGGACGCACTGGTACGCGTGCTGCGCCCGGGTGGCCGGTTGATCCAATTCTGCTTCGCCAAGTCGCCGGGCAGCGACACCTATGCTCCGTACACGCTCGGCGAGGAAGAATATCGGGCGGTTTTCTGCGCCCCGGCATGGGAGATTCTCGAGCTGCGGCGGGACAAGATCTCCGCACTCAAGCCGCCGCAAGCGTTTTGGGATCTGCTCGGCGAAGAACTCTTCCCGGAGTTCGAGGGTGAGGACGGGATGTTGCTGCCGGTCTGGCTGCTCGAGGTCAAGCGGGTGTAGTCCCGCGCTGCAGCGGGTTGGCGCGCAGCTTGCGTGCCAACCCGTTTCGCATGGCCGCGGCGGCGGCGCTGCGGGGCTTGCGTGCGGCCTGACGATCGAAGCAGTCGGTGAACTCGTCGGCCAGTTCCAGCCGGGGCCAGAGCGTCAAGACCTGCTCGCGGACCGGTAGCGGGATCAGGTCGGCTTCCCGTCCGGAGATATCGATTCCGGTCGAGCGGGCGAGCAGGTGTCCTTCGGGATCCTGGTCGACCTCGACGTGGTCCCACATGTGCCGCACGATGATCTCGTGCAGCCGTCGCCTGCGCCGCTCGGACCAGCCCGCGCCGGCGGCGAACACGGCGGCGACATGCCCGCCCGCATCCTCGAAATCGACTGCGTAGCTGTCGAATTCATCCGCCAGGCCGATGTCGTGGAACATCGACGCCACATAGAGCAGTTCTGTGTCGACTGTGATCGATTCCGCTTGCGCGAGCAAAGCCGCCCAGATGAACGCTCGCGCAGAGTGATGGAACAACGACGGAGAGCAGTACTGTCGCGCCACCTCGCGTGCGGCGCGCGTTGTCACCGTCTCGACGTCGGGCAGCTCGATCGCGCTCATTGCTTCCTCCTTGTATCGCGGTCACCTCACGATGCCGCGGCGCGCTACACTGCCGCCATGTCATCCGGGACAGCTGAACCACAGATTCGGACATGACGCATCGGGTCGGCGTCCTCGTCTTCGACCAGGTCACTCTCCTCGACGTCACCGGGCCGGTCGAGGTCCTGCACACCGCCGGCGTAGACAATCTGTACGAATCGGTGCTGATCTCCGCGCGCGGTGGACTGATCACCAGCGCCGCGCACATCGCTCTGGCCACCACCGCGGTCGCCGACGTGGACACGATCGATACGCTCATCGTGCCCGGTAGCGGCGCGCTCGCCTACGCGGCGATAGATGATGAAATACTGAGCACCACAAGCCTTCTCGCTGATATGGCGAGCCGCGTCGCCGCGGTGTGCACCGGTGCCTTCGTGCTGGCGGAACTCGGTTTACTCGACGGCCGCCGGGCCACTACGCATTGGCGGCAAGCGCCCATCCTCGCGCGCCGCTATCCGCGAATCGACGTCGTGCCCGACGCGCTGCACATCGGAGACGGCCGCTACTTCACCTCGGCGGGCGTCAGCGCGGGCATCGATATGGCGCTCGCGCTGGTAGAACACGATCACGGCCCCGACATCGCGCGTTCGGTCGCCCGCGAGCTGGTCGTGTTCATGCAGCGGCCGGGCGGCCAGTCCCAATTCTCCGCGGCCTTGGATACCCCGCGCCCTCGTACCGCGACGTTGCGGGCCGCGCTCGACGCCGTCCTGGCCGACCCCGCCGCCACCCATTCCCTCGACACCCTCGCCGCGGCGACCGCACTGAGCACCCGTCAGCTGACCAGGCTCTTCCATGTCGAACTCGGCACGACCCCGGCCCGCTGGATCGAGCGGACCCGCCTCGACCGCGCCCAGCAACTGCTCCTCGAAGGCCACACCATCACCGCCGCCGCCCGGCGCAGCGGCCTCGGCAGCGACGAGACCCTGCGCCGCGCTTTCGCCCGCCACCTGGGCGTCACCCCCACCGAGTTCAAACGCCGGTTCGCCACCACCCACGCCGAAGCGCGATAGGCGCGCGGTGCGGTCGCCTCATGCCTTCCCGGTGCCGTGCAGCGTGATCTTCAGGCGTGGGTTCCCGTTCTTCTGATTGATCTTTATCGTGGCGTCGAACTGTCCGACATCGGGCGGGTGGAACACGACCCGCAGATAGCAGTCCGTTTTCCCCTGCGGCGGTGGGCATTGGCCGTCGAGGATGGTGAAGGCCTCGCCGTCCATCCCGTCATCGAGTTGTACCACAGCCAGGTTGTCGCACTCCATGTACGCGAAGGGGATGTACTTCTTGACCGCTTTCCCGACCTGAGTGATGTCGTAGAAGACGGTCGTGTTGTACGGGGTGCACGGTGGCGGCTTCGGTGTCGTAGTGGGCGGGACAATCGGAATCGGGACGACTTTTGTTGTGACGGTTGTCGATTCGGGAGGTTCGGCGGTGGGGGTCGTGGTGGGCGGCGGCGCGCTCGGGGCGGCCGACCGTGGCTGTCCGGTGCGGGTCGGTACGGCGTCCGGAGGTTGTTCGGGCTCTGCCACCGGGGCCTCCGGCGTCGCGGTGGTGGGTACTACTTTGTCGGTAGCGGCGATCTCGGTGGGCGGGGGCATGATTCGCGTGCAGGTGCCCCACAGGCCGAGCACGAGGGCGACGATCACCGCGCCGATCAAGGTGCGGGGGATACGAGGGCGGCCGCGGCCCGCGGGCCGGTCGGGTGGGGTCCGCCACCCCGAGAGGGTGTCGCGCACCCGCCGGGTCTCGGGATGGTCGGCGCCGAGGCGCGCGGTGAAGTTGGGCAGCCACGCCTCCCACAACTCGATCCGTTCCGCGCGCGACGCGGAGGGCAGCGCGTACAGCGCGCCGAAGGCGCCGACCGGATCGCCCGCACCGAGGTAGTGCCGGACGGCGGCGACTTCCCGATACGCGGCTGCTTCGGCGGTGCCGCTCTGCCCGAGCGCGGCGATGATCGCCCGGTGCGCGCGGACGCTCGACACGTCCTTACGCGGATTCGCTTTGCGCAGTGGGTCTTTCAACGCTGTGTGCGCCACACCGAGATGTTCGCCGGTGGTGCCCGGGCGCCGCCGGGCGAGCAACGCGCCGAGCCCGACCGCCAGGTCGCGTACCTGCGATTCCTCGATGGTGCGAGCGCCGAGGTCGTGCAACGCGAGCCGGACTACGTCGATCGGCAGTACCGGTCCGGTTTCCGCGGCGACCACGACGGTGATCAGCAGCCCGACCGCCTCCGCGTGCGGTCCGGTCAGCGACCACTGCAGATGCCCGAGCCGATGCCGGACGAGGACGGCGATGGGGAGGCCCGCGGTGAAGTCGGCGTCCACCAGATATCGGTCGACCTGCAGGATCAAGCGGGCGTGCAGCCAGCCGCCCACCGCGCGCCACGGGCGGTCCGGCCACGGCGCGTCGGTCACGACACCGGGATCGACGGCGGTGAGCGCGCGCGTGACCCGGGACCTCGGCCACGGGGCGCCCTGTTCGTCGCGTGCGTGCCGCAAGAGGAAGGCGCCGATGTCGCTCGCCCCCGGCATCGGTAGTTCGAAACGCCACATGCGAAGGGCCACCGGCAAAGCCGGGGCGTCGGTGTCGCTGCGGGTGGTGCCGATCACCCGGACGTGCGCGAAATCGGCATGACTGGTCAGTGTTTCGATCGCGGTCCACAGTTCGTCGCGGTGACCGTGCTCGGTCGGTAGATCGAGGCCGTCGACGAGAAGTGTGGTGGTGCGGCCGGTGTCGCCCAGTGTGCGGAGTGCGCGCGCCAATCGCGCTGCCACCTTGCGGTATTCGCCGGCAACGGGCGCGGCGGGGGCCGGTTCGAGCTCACCCGCGGCGACGAGCAGTGCCACCCGGCGCTCGAGCTGGACGGCCAGTTCGTCGGTCATCGCGCGCAGTGTGCTGGTACCGGTCAGGAAGACGGCGGCGCCGATATGCGCTGCGCTGATGGCGGTTTCGAGGCCGAGCAGGTCGGGGCGTACCAGCAGGGCGACGGCGGTCGACTTGCCGCTGCCACCCGGTCCGAGCAGTATCCGCAACCGCTCGTTGCCGTGCTCGGCCACGGTGTTCACCTGCCCCCGCAGTGTCTTGGTGATCTGCAGGCCACGGACGAGTTCGTCGACAGTGCCGGCGTCCGGGCGGTCGCGCACCGCGTCGCGGGCCCGAGTCACATTGGGCACCAGCCACAATCCGTGATCGGCGACGGCCGCCGGCGATCCCGCGGCGAACGAGAAGTGCTGCGGCTGCTGGTGTGCGCAGGCCTGGGCGACGGGCGTCAGGAGGTCCGCGGGCAGTAGGTTCTCGCCGCTGGTGGGAACGCCGGTGCGAAAGGTGGCGAGAATGGTCTCGGTGAAACATCCGCTGTAGGCGTTGCCGTCGTCGCTGGCGACCAGGAGGTCCACGCGGCCGGACGCCTGCCGGATCAGGGTCGGCCAGCTACGTGCCCCCGCGTCGGCTACCGCCGCGGCCTCGCAGGTGTCCACCACGACCACCAGGCCGTCCAGCCCGGACGAGCCGCTGAGCCGTTCCTTGAGGGTCTGCGCGAGGTGCACGGCGTACTGCGAGTCCAGGATCGGCTTGCCGTCGGCGTCGGATTCGAGGGAGTCGTGGGCGAGGAAGTAATAGTCGCCATTGGTGCTGAGTCCGTGCCCGATAAGCCACAGCAGCAACGTTGCCCGCTGCTGTGCCGCGGACTCGAATGCCGCTCGCAATGCGGTGTGTAAATTCCGGACGGTCGGATTCACGATTGTCATACCGCTGGGTATCGCCGGTTGCCACTGACCGTAATCGATAAGTGCGGCAGCGACTTCCGGGGCGAGACGGGCGGGGAATCCGAGGTGGGGGAGCGCGGCGCATTCGGAGCCGATAATCAGCGCCAGCCTTCTCCCCACCGTTCCGATAATAATGCCGAGAACTCTGGCACGTCCGATTACGAACACAACTCTGCGGGGACGATGTTCACCAGATTCGGGGCGCGCACGATCACGTCGGCGATGCCCGCGCCGCGCAAGGCGGCGGTGGCCTTCGCCGAAGCGAGCGCCAGTGCGCGCAGTGCCGCGGCATCGATGTCGACCGGCACCTCCAGCCGGTCGCGTACCTTACCGGCCACCTGCACCACGCAGGTCACCTTGTCCGCGGCGATCAGTGCGGAATCACAGTGCGGCCAACTGTATTCCGTCACCGAAGCCGCTCGTCCCAGCCGTTCCCAGGCCTCCTCCGCGGTGTACGGCGCGACGCAGGACAGCATCCGGGCCAGGGCTTCGGCCCCTTCGCGGACCGCCGGGTCCGCCGCGCCGGGCCCGCTGTCGATCGCCTTGCGCAGCGTGGCAGTCAACATCATCATCCGGGCGATGGCCACATTGAATCGTCGGCCGTCCATCGCGGTGGTGGCCGCGTCGATCAGTCGATGTACTCCTCGGCGCACCACAGGATCACCTGCTGCAGAAGAGTTTTCGTGCGACTCGGCGATATCGCCGCTGAGCCGCCAGACCCGGCCCAGCCACTTCGCCGCCGCCGCGGGCGCGACATCGGCCCAGTCGATATCGTCCTCGGGCGGCCCCGCGAACAGCATGGCCACCCGCACCGCATCCGGTCCGTGCGCGGCGATCTGATCCTGCAGATCCACCAGGTTGCCCAAGCTTTTGCTCATCGCTTTGCCCGCCATGAGCACCTGGCCCTGATTCGTCAGCCGGGTGAACGGCTCGACGAAGGGCACCAGTCCCAAGTCGTACAGCACTTTGGTGATGAACCGCGCGTAGATCAGATGGCCGGTGGCATGTTCGCGGCCGCCGATGTACTCGTCCACCGGCAGCCAGCGCCGCACCCCGTCGGGGTCGAACGGGCCTGCGGTGTATCGGGGATTCGGATAGCGCAGGAAATACCAGGACGAGTCGACGAACGTGTCCATCGTGTCGGTGTCGCGTTCGGCGGGGCCGCCGCACGCCGGGCAGCGCACAGTCAGCCATGCGCGGGCGGTGGCCAGCGGTGGCACGCCATCAGCAGGGCGCAGCTGATAACCGTTGTCCGGCAATCGAACCGGCAGCTCGGCCGCGGGTACCGGCACCGCGCCGCAGTCGGTGCAGTGGATGATCGGAATCGGCGTGCCCCAGTAGCGTTGCCGCGATATCAGCCAGTCCCGCAGCCGGTAGGTCACCGCGGCCCCACCGGCATCCTGCTCGGTCGGCTCCGGTGCCGTGCGGCCTTCGGTCTGTGCGTCCGTCGAGCGCCCGATCCAGTTGCGCTGCATGGTCAGTACCTCGGCGGGCCACTTGCCCTGCAGTTCGGCCATGTCGTCGAGCAGGCGTTCGGCGTACGCGGTGATGCGGAAGAACCACTGGGTCAGCTCACGCACCGTCACCGCGCTGCCGCAGCGTTCACATCGTCCGCGCACCACCTGCTCGTTGGCCAGTACGGTCCGGTCGTTCGGGCACCAGTTCACCGGGGCCGCCTTCCGATAGGCCAGGCCGCGTTCGAACAGGCGCAGGAACAGCCACTGGTTCCACCGGTAGTAGTCCGCGTCCGAGGTGTGCAGGCGGGTTCGCCAATCGAACGAGATACCCAGCCGGGCAAAGGATTCGGCTTGGACATCGATATTGTCGTAGGTCCAGCGGCGCGGATCGCGGTTCCGTTTCACGGCGGCGTTCTCCGCGGGCAGCCCGAACGAATCCCAGCCCACCGGATGCAGCACATCGTCGCCTCGCAGGCGTCGATAGCGGGCGATGGCGTACACCTCGGCGTGGCCCATGTGCAGGTCGCCCGAGGGGTACGAGTACATGCTCACCACGTAGGAGCGGGGACGATCGTCACCATGGGTACGCCCGTCGGCGTCGAAGACGCGGCGCTGCCGCCATATCCGCGTCCACTTGTCGATGATTGCGGCCGGGTCGTAGACATCAGGGGCACTGTGGTCGTTCATGGTCACCTCACGGCGCAAGCTCCGGATCGACCCGCGAGCTGTCGCGGGTCGAACGCGGGCACCGCCTCCCGCAGGAGGTCCGCCGTGCTGACTGTGCCCGCTCAGAACCGGGTCAGCACGGCCCGGTAAGCGCTGTCCCCAGGAACGTCATGCGCGCATCGTAACGCGCACCGCCGCGGTGGTGCGAATGCTTTTCCCCGCCGGTCAGTACCCCGATATCGGTACCGATGCGGGATCGTCACCGATGTTTCGGCCGACACGATTGGATAACAACGATCGCGACACGTGCCGAGCGGCAAGATATTTCCGTTGTCGTGTGCATCGAGACCTCCGCTGACTCGGCGTAATCGCTCGCAACCTCTTACCCATCCGCGCCAGGGGCCGTAACGAACTAGGAGGAACACTCGACCGCTGCCGTTGCGCCTCGCCCTGGAAGGAGAACAGTGATAGGCGTCAGTCCGATACGTCCTACCGTCCCGCTGACGAAATGTTCCCGGAGCTTTCCCCTGACCGGAGTCGAGTGCACGAGGCGCGTGTAACGAGCGGTGGTGTAGTAACTTTCGCTGTCGGTATCGGCGGCATTCGGAGGCCGATCGGCTCGGTTCGATACGTGCTGCCGGGGGGTGGCTTCGGCCGGCCTGAATATCGTTCGTCCAGTGTGGCTGTAGCTGACTCGGGAGGTCGAAGGTCGATGAGTTACGAACAAATATCGGAACGTCCGTCGACGCTGGCGGACGTCTTGGTGCGTCGTGGTGTCGAAGATCCCCACCGAGTCGGCTACACCTTTCTCGACGCAGACGGGCACCGCGAAACAGAGGATTACGGGCGGCTCTTGGATCGTGTGGTCGGCTTGGCGACGCGGTTGCAAGAAGTGAGCGCGCCGGGTGACCGCGTCCTGTTGCTCTGCCCGCCCGGTCTGGACATGGTGCACGCCTACTTCGCCTGTCTGCTGATCCGCCGGGTCGCCGTACCGCTGTACGTGCCGACCGGGCAACGGCATTCCGAGACCGTGGCGGCGATCGCCCGCGACAGTGGCGCGGCGGCCGTCATCGCGCCGCAGCAGGTCGCCGCGGTGGCCCGTGAGCTGCTCGGTTGGCCCGACGAGCGGATCCTCGACAGCACGGGGATCGAGGGCGGCGGTGCCAGGGAGCTGCTCGACACGCCGCTCCCGACCGAAAACGAGGTGGCACATCTGCAATACACCTCCGGCTCCACCGGCAGCCCGAAGGGCGTGGTGGTGCGGCATCGCAATCTGATGCACAACCTGGAATGCCAGCGGCGCGCCTTCGGGCACACCGAGCGTAGTTCGGCGGTCCACTGGCTGCCGCCCTCGCACGATATGGGCCTGGTGCTGGGCATTCTTTCGCCGCTCTTCGCCGGATACCCGGCGACGCTCATGGCGCCGCTGACCTTCCTGCGCAAGCCGCTGACCTGGCTGCGCGCGGTGGCCGAGCAGGCGAATACCACTGCGGGCGGGCCGAATCTGGCATTCGGCATCTGCGCCGAGCGGGTGTCGGCGGCCGAGGCCGAAGAACTGGATCTGTCGCGGTGGGACGTCGCGTTCGTCGGCGCGGAGCCGGTCAATCCGATCATTCTGCGCCGCTTCGCCGACAAATTCGCCGTCAGCGGTTTTCGCCGGGAGAGTTTCTTCCCCGGCTATGGACTTGCCGAGGCGACTTTGTATGTGAGCGGCGGGCCGGCCGGTTCGGGTCTGCGCACGCGCTCGTTCGCGAACGAGGAACTGGAAAAGGGTTTCGTCGTCGCGACGCCGAACGGACGCGAATTGGTCGATCTGGGCCCGGTCGGGGCCGCGACGGCGGCGGTGATCGATCCGGTGACGTCGCGGCGATCGGATCCCGGCCGGGTCGGCGAAATCTGGTTGACCGGTGAAAGCGTCACCGCCGGCTACTGGAACAAATCCGAGGAGAGTGAGCGGGCCTTTGCGGCAGAAATCGCGGGCGAGGCCGATACGCCATATCTGCGCACCGGCGATCTCGGTTTCTTGGCCGACGGGCACCTTTTTGTCTGCGGCCGGCTCAAAGAGGTGATGATCATCAACGGGCGGAATCTGTTCCCGCAGGACATCGAGTGGAGTATCGAGTCCACTCATCCGCGATTGCGTCGCGGGGGCTGTGCCGCATTGTCGACCGAGGTGAACGGTGAAGAGCGGTTGATCGTCGTGCAGGAACTCGATGAGGAAATCGCGGACGACACTGTGGCCGCGCTCGAGCAATCGATCAGGTCCGCGGTCAGCCGGGATCATGCCGTGGCGCTGTACCGAGTGATATTCGTCGACAAGGGCAAGGTGCTGAAAACGACCAGCGGGAAGATCCGGCGCTCGCAGCTACGTCACCTGTACGCCAACGAGATCGGATCGAGGGCCATATGAGCGAGCCGCAGGGCCGCGCCGACACCACGACGTTCTTCCTCGGCTGGGCAAAGCAGCGTCTGGGACTCGAGCAGATAGATCCGCGGACACCGCTCACCGCGCTGGGCCTCGACTCGGTCAAGGCGGCCGAGCTGTTGACGATTCTCGAGGACCGATTCGGCATCGAGGTGTCCGCGGAGGACATCTACGGCGACATGTGCGTCGCCGATCTGGTCGACGAGGTGGTCAACCAGGGCGAGGCCGGTGCCGTCGCCGCAACCGTGGCCTCGTGCGCGCCGGATCGCCGGGCCGGTGCGGCCGTGGAGTTCGGCCTGTTCTTCTTCGCCAGCGACGCGCAGCAGCGTAGTGCGCAGCGTTACCAGCTGTTGTTCGACAGCGCGCGGTTCGCCGACGCACACGGCTTCTCCTCGATCTGGTTGCCGGAACGGCACTTTCACAAGTTCGGTGGCCTCTACCCGAACCCCGCCGTGCTGGCGGCGGCGCTGGCGCCGGTCACCGAGCGGGTGCGGATCAGGGCGGGCAGCGTGGTGCTGCCGCTGCACGATCCGGTACGGGTCGCCGAGGACTGGTCGGTAGTCGACAACCTGTCCGACGGTCGAGTCGACGTCGCGTTCGCCACGGGCTGGAACCCCGACGACTTCGTGCTGGCGCCCGACCGCTACCGCAGCAGGGTCGAGGTGATGCGCGAGGGCATGCAGACCGTACGGCAGCTGTGGCGCGGCGAACCGATCTCGCTGCCGAACGGCGCGGGTGAACCACGTTCGGTGCGCATCTTTCCCACCCCCATCCAGCCGGACCTGACCACCTGGGTGACCTGTAGCGGGGGCGTGCAGCGCTTCGAGATGGCGGGCGAACTCGGCGCGAATGTGCTCACCGCCTTGCTCTTTCAGGACGTGGACGAGCTGGCGGACAAGATCACCGCCTATCGCAAGGCCCGTGCCCGGCACGGCCACGACGCCGCCGGCGGCCGGGTCACCGTCATGCTGCACACCTTCGTCGGTGCCGACGACACCGCCGTGCGGCAGACCGTGCAGGGGCCGTTCAAGAATTACCTCGCCGATTCGGTCGACCTGTGGCGGCGCGGCGCGCAAGCCCTCGACGAGTTGGACGACCGGACGCGAAACAAGGTGCTGGACTTCGCCTTCGAGCGGTACTACCGCACCAGCGGGCTGTTCGGCACGCCCGATTCGGCACTGCCGATGGTGGCGAGCCTGCACCACGCGGGCGCCGACGAGATCGCCTGCCTCATCGACTTCGGTGTCGCCGAGTCGGCCGTGCGCGCGGGGCTCGAGTCGCTGGCCACCCTCGCGCACCACGCACGTTCTCTTTGAGCTTCGGATCTTCAGGAGGCGGGATGCTCGACCACGAATCACCCCTGCATGCCCATGCCCGTCAGCTGAGCACGTATCCGCTGACCGCGGCCCAGCGCGCCATCCGGTTGTTGCAGCAGCTGGCCGGCGCCACGCCGCTGTCGAACGCGCTGTACGTGGAACTCGCGGGCGAACTCGACGCCGTGCAGCTGATCGCGTCGTTCCAGCGGGCGCTCGACGAGTTCGAGGTCAGCCGCATGCGGTTGATCGAGGTGGACGGCGAGCCGAGGCAGGTGGTGGACGAGGTCGCCAACAGCGCGGTCCGGTATCTGGACTACGCCTCGGCCACGGATCCCGTTGCCGCGGCACTGGATTGGATGCACAGCGACTATCGCACGCCCATCGATCTCGGCCACGGACCGGTGGTGCTCGGGGCGCTGGTGCGGGTCGCCGAGCGGCGGTGGTTGTGGTACCTGCGCGCGCACCACATCGTGCTGGACGGCATCGCCGCGCTGAACATCCTCACGCGCAGCGCGCGGCTCTACACCGCCGCGGTCGAGGGCACCGAGCCTGGGGCACAAACGATTCGGCGGCTGGGCGAAATCGTCGCGGCGGACGAGCAGTACCGCGCATCCCAGCGCTTCGACGACGATCGAGTGTTCTGGTCGAAGTATGTGGCCGAGTTGCCCGAGCCGGTCACCCTCGGCGATCGGGTGGCACTCGCCGAGGCGCACCCGATCGCGGTGAGCGCCGTGCTGTCCACCGGTACCGACGATGCGCTGCGCGCCGCGGTCGAGACGCGCTCGGTCGGCCCGGCCGTGCTGGTCCTCGCCGCGTTCGGGCTGTATCTGGCGCGTATGACCGGCGCCGACGATGTGGTGCTGAGTTTGCCGGTGTCCGCGCGGGTCACGGCATCCATGAGCCGGTCCGGCGGGATGACCGCGAACGTCGTGCCCTTCCGGATCACCGTGACTCCCGGCCTGACCATGGGGTCACTGCTCGCGGAGACACAGCGCACCCTGATGGATGTCCTGCGCGCGCAACGGTATCGGCACGAGGACATGCTGCAGGACTCGGAATCGGTTGCCGCCCGGCATCTTCCGCAGGCGGCCGGTCCGATGGTCGACCTGATGATCCTGGACACGAAGATCGTTCTGGGCGAGATCACCGGCCGGTTGCAGGTATTGAGCCCGGGTTTGATCTCCGACCTCTCGGTGAACGTCTACCCGGCGGTCGGCGGCGAAAGCACCCGGGTCGACTTCTTCGCCAACCCCGGCGTGTACACCTGCGAGCAAGTCGCCACTCATCACCGGCGTTTTCTGAGCTTCCTCGACCGATTCTTGGCGAGCGTGATCGCCGATCCCGGGATCGCCGTGCGTTCGGTGGGATTGCTCGACTCCGCGGAACTCGAATCGGTGCGGGAATCGTCGGCCGGCGGCGCGGGCCCGGAGCAGATCACATTGCCCCATCTGCTTTCTCGGGCTGCGGCCGCGCATCCGTCGCGGACCGCCGTCCGCGACGTCGCGCGCACCTGGACGTATCGCGAGCTGGACGAGTGGTCGAATCGATGTGCCCGGGCGTTGCTCGACGGCGGCGCCGGCCCGGAGACCACGGTGGCGGTGGCGGTCACCCGCTCGGCGGCGTGGGTGCGGGCGGTGTGGGCGGTCGCCAAGTCCGGTGCCGCGTTCGTGGCGCTCGATCCTGCTCATCCGCTCGAGCGGAACCGGTTCATTCTGGCCGATTGCGCCGCCGCGATCTTGCTGATCAGTAGTGAAACAGACACGGGGGCAGCGGGACTGGGCGGTCCCGGGACCCGGGTTATCGATATCGACCGGCTCGAACCGCAGGAGTTCGATGCGGCCCCGATCGCCGCGGCCGACCGGCGCGCGCCGGTGCGGCTCGAGAACACCGCCTACATCGTGTACACCTCGGGCTCGACGGGCACGCCGAAAGGCGTTGCCGTCACCCACGCCGGGTTGGCCGGGGTTTCGGACACACTCGGCGCACAGTATCGGCTCGACTCCGAATCGCGGGTATTGGCCGTCGCGGCACGCACTTTCGACGCGGCGGTGTTCGAGCTGCTGGCGGCGGTGTCGGTGGGGGCGGCGCTGGTCGTCGCGCCGGCCGACGCTTTCGCCGGTGCGGCCTTGACGGAGTTGATGCGTGCCGATGATGTGACCCATGCTTGTTTGACTCCGGCTGTCGCCGCCACGCTCGAGGCGCGGCGGCTCGACGGCTTGCGCGTGCTCATGGTCGCAGGCGAGCCCTGCCCACCCGCGCTGGTGCGGCAGTGGTCGGCGAGCGATGCCGCCGGCAGGCGAACGCTGTACAACCTGTACGGGCCGAGTGAGACCACGATCTGGGTCACCAGCGCGGCTTTGCGTCAGGGTGACGAGGTGTCCCTGGGTTCGCCGATACCCGGGATCCAGGTGGCGGTGCTGGACAACTGGCTGCGGCCCACGCCGTTCGGTGTGGCAGGGGAGTTGTATGTCTCCGGTCCCGCCGTGGCTCGCGGGTACCTCGGCCGGGTCGGCCTGACCGCAGCGGCCTTTGTCGCCGATCCGCACGGCCCGGCGGGCGCGCGGATGTACCGCACCGGCGACCTGGTGCGCTGGGAGCGGCGTGCGGAAGACGCTGCCACACTGACTTTCGTCGGCCGTGCCGATACTCAGATCAAGATTCGGGGCCAGCGCCTCGAACTCGGGGAGATCGAAGCCGCGCTGACCGGTTTGGACGAGGTGCGGCAGGCTGTTGTCACCACCTTCGGCGGACATACCGAGGGGACCGAAACCACGAGTGTGGCAGCCTATCTCACCGCTGCACCGGGACGTGCCGTCGACCCTGACACGGTCCGGCAGGCGCTGGCGCGACGGCTGCCCGCGTACATGATCCCCGAAACCCTCACGGTGCTCGGCGAATTGCCGATGACCTCGAGCGGAAAGGTGGACCGTCGCGCGTTGCCCGCGCCGCGCCGATCGAGCACGTCCTACCGTGCGCCGGCGTCGCCCCTCGAAGAGATCGCCGCCGTGGCCTTCGCCGAGGCGCTCGGCGTGGACCGGGTCGGCGCCGACGACGACTTCTTCGCCCTCGGTGGGCATTCGATCTCGGCGACGCGGGTGGCTGCGCAGCTGGCCGAGATGACCGGCCGGGCGATCGGTGTGCGCGACATATTCGACGCGCCCACCGCGGTCGGCGTCGCTCGATTGCTCAGCGAGCGCCAGACCGGCGCGGGGCCGGTGCGGCCGAAGCTTGCCGTCCAGGCGCGGCCCGAGCGAATTCCGTTGTCGTTCGCGCAGTCACGCATGTGGTTCATCAACCGATTCGAACCCCAGTCGCCGACCTACAACGTCCCCCTGGTCTTCCGTCTGATCGGATCGCTGGACACGGCGGCGTTGACCGCGGCGCTCGGTGCGGTAGTCGCGCGCCACGAAGCGTTGCGGACGCGCTACCCCGACCTCGACGGGGTGCCGTATCAGGACGTGCTGTCGAGCGCGGCGGCGGTACCGGAACTCGAGATGGCCGCCGTAGATCCGGCACGGTGGCGCGACGCGGTGGCGGAGCGAGTCCGCCGCGGGTTCGACCTGCGCGCGGAGCTGCCGTTGCGGGCGACCGTGCTGCAATGCGGCCCGTCCGAGCACGTCATGGTGCTGGTGCTGCATCACATCGCCGCGGACGGCATGTCGATGACCCCGCTGGTCCGGGACCTGTCCACGGCATACGCGGCACTGCGGACGGGGCGCGTACCGGAGTGGGCCCCGCTGCCGGTGCAATACCCGGATTACGCGCTGTGGCAGCACGAGCTGCTGCGCGCGGAATCGACGGCCGAAAATGTGCTGACGGCCCAATGTCGTTATTGGGAAGCGGAATTGGCGGGAGCGCCGCAACCGCTGTCGCTGCCGGCCGACCGGCCGCGCCCACCCGTGCTGAGCAATCGCGGTGACGTAGTCGAATTCGTTGTCGAGGCACCCTTGCGCGAGGCGCTGTACCGGCTTGCGCGGGAACATCGGGTCAGCGCGTCGATGGTGCTGCAGGCGGCGCTGGCGGTGTTGCTCTCGCGGCTCGGCGCGGGTGCGGACGTCTCGATCGGCAGCCCGGTCGCCGGGCGTACCGATGCCGCACTGCGGGACCTGGTCGGGTTCTTCGTCAATACCTGGGTGTTGCGGGTGGATCTGTCCGGAGATCCTTGTTTCGAGCAGGTGCTCGACCAGGTGCGCCGTAAAGCTCTGTCCGCCTACGAGAATCAGGATGCGCCGTTCGAGCGGCTGGTGGAACTGCTCAACCCCGTGCGGTCGACGGCGTATCACCCGCTGTTCCAGGTATCGCTCGAGGTGCAGAACGACGCCCTGCCCGCACTCGAACTGCCGGACGTGGCCGCCGAATTCGTGGCCGTCGGCACCGGCAGTGCCAAGAACGATCTGCATGTCGATCTGATCGAGCTGCCCGGGACCGCCGGCGTTCCCGCGGTGCTGGCCGGCCGGATCGAATACGCCACCGACCTTTTCGACCGCCGCACGGTGACCGGTATCGCCGAGCGCTTCACCCGCGTCCTGCGGGCGGTGAGCGCGGATCCGACGACGTCGATCGCCGATATCGACCTGCTGGCCGCTGCCGAACGCGAGCAGCTTCTGACGCAGTGGAACTCGCGCGCGGGCTCCGTGGCGACGGAATCCACCATCGTGGCGGCGTTCCGGGCACGCGTCGCGGCGGCACCGGCGGCGGTCGCACTGCGCTGCGGCGACGCCGAACTGACCTATGCGGAATTGGCCACGCGGGTCGACGGTTTGGCGCACGTGCTGGCCGGCCGGGGCGTGCGCCGGGGTTCGGTGGTGGCGGTCGCGGTGCCACGCTCGATGGAACTGGTGACGTCGGTGTTGGCCGTGGTGTGCGCCGGTGGTGCGTATCTGCCGATCGATCCCGAGTATCCGAGTGAACGGCTGGAGTTCATCTTCGGTGACGCCGATCCGGTGCTCGTGCTCACCACGGACGCCGTCGCGGCAGGTCTGCCGCTGGGGGAGCGGCCGGTCCTGTGTGTGGACGACGTGGCAGCCGCAGCGCCGCGCGCATTGCCGGATCTGTCGCCGGACGACGGCGCGTACGTGATCTACACCTCGGGTTCCACGGGTCGGCCGAAGGGTGTGGTGGTCGAACACCGGGGTGTGGTGAACATGGCGGTGTACGGGTGGCCCGGTGGTCCGGGTAGCCGGGTCTTGTTGCACTCGTCGATGGCGTTCGACGCATCGGCCTACGAGCTGTGGCCCGCGCTGCTGGCGGGGTCGGTGCTCGTCATCGCCCCACCCGGCCGTTCGGATATCGCGGAACTGAGCCGGACCGTGACTCGCCATGACGTGACCTCGCTGTACGTGACGACGCCGCTGTTCGAGCTGCTGGCGAGCGCGGGGCCGGAAACCGAACTCGGACGGGTGGGCCGAGTGGTCACGGCAGGCGACGCGCTGCGGCCCATCGCGGTCGCCCGGTTCCGGGACCGCTGGCCCGGCATCGACGTCGTCAATGCCTATGGGCCGACCGAGAACACCGTGTGCGTCTCGACCTACGAGATCGCCGATTCGCCGGAGTGGGCCGGTGGGGGCAGCGTCCCGATCGGCGAACCCGTCGGGAATATGCGCGTGTTCGTACTGGATTCGCGGCTGCGGCCGGTGCCGGTAGGTGTCGCGGGCGAATTGTATGTGGCCGGAGTGCAATTGGCGCGCGGCTACCGGAACCGGGCGGGCTTGACCGCAGAGCGGTTCGCCGCCTGTCCGTTCGGGTCCGGTGCGCGCATGTACCGGACCGGTGACGTGGTGCGGTGGACGCGTGCGGGCGTGCTGGAATTCGTCACCCGCGCCGACGATCAGGTGAAAGTCCGCGGATACCGCATCGAACCCGGCGAGGTCGAGAACGTGCTGACCGCACACCCCGCGGTCGCGCAGTCGGTGGTGATCGCGCGCGAGATCGGCACGGCGAGTGCTGATTCGGCGAGCCTGGACAAGCGGCTCATCGGGTACGTCGTGCTCGATCGAACCGCCGGAGCGCGGCCCGAGACCGTCGGCCCCGAGGAGGTGCGGCGCTTTGTCGCGGGTCGGCTGCCGGAGTACCTGGTCCCCTCCGCGATCGTCGTGCTGGACCGAATGCCGTTGACACCCAACGGGAAGGTGGATCGACGCGCGTTGCCCGCGCCGGTTTTCGGCGCCGCAGCACACCGCGCGGCGTCGACGCCGGCCGAGGCGCACATCGTCGCCGCCTTCGCCGAGGTGCTCGGCCTGGAGCGGATCGGGGTCGATGACGATTTCTTCGCGCTGGGCGGGCATTCGCTGTCGGCGATGCGGGTGGCCGCGCGCCTGACCACGGTACTGGGGATCGAGGTGGGTGTCCGGGACGTCTTCGAGGCTCCCGCCCCCGCTCGCCTGGCACAGGCGCTCGCCGCACGCTGCGCCGGCACCGGCCCGGCGCGACCGGCACTGGAAGCTCGGCCGCGGCCGGAGCGAATACCGTTGTCCTACGCCCAGTCCCGGCTGTGGTTCATCAACCGGTTCGAACCGGACTCACCGGCTTACAACATCCCGATGGTCCTGCGGCTGCACGGGACGTTGGATCAGGAGGCGCTGGCTGCGGCGCTGGCGGACGTGGTGGCCCGGCACGAGAGCCTGCGTACGGTCTTCCCGGATGCGGACGGGGTGCCGTTCCAGCAGGTGCTGCCGGCCGACCGCGCGACGGTGCAGCTCGAGACGAGTACGGTCGAGCCGGGCGGCCTCGACCGGGCCGTGACGCGTCTCGTACGGCGCGGCTTCGACGTCTCGACCGCGACACCGATGCGAGTATCGCTGTTGCGCAACGGTTTCGACGACCACGTCTTGGTGCTGGTGCTGCACCATATCGCCGCGGACGGTTGGTCGATCGCACCGTTCGTGCGGGACTTGACGGCCGCGTACACCGCTCGCAGGCAGGGGCGGGCACCGGAGTGGACGCCGCTGCCGGTGCAGTACGCGGACTTCACGCTGTGGCAGCGTGCGGCCTTGGGCGCCGAGTCGGATCCGGACAGCGTGCTGGCGACGCAATTCCATTATTGGGAGCGCGAACTGGCGGATGGTCCGCAGCCGATCACGCTGCCGGCCGACCGCCCGCGTCCACCCGTCGCCACCAACCGCGGCGACGTACTCGAATTCGCCTTCGATGCCGCCCTGTGCGAGCGGCTGTACCGGTTCGCCCACGACCGCCAGGTGACGGTGTCGATGCTGCTGCAGACGACCCTCGCGGTGCTGCTGTCACAGGTCGGGGCGGGCGAGGACATCTGCATCGGCGGCCCGGTGGCCGGGCGTACGCACGAGGCGACGCACGATCTGATCGGCTTCTTCGTCAACACCTGGGTGCTGCGGGTGGATCTGTCCGGCGACCCTGCCTTCGAGCAGGTACTCGACCAGGTCCGCCGAAAGGCCCTGACCGCCTACGAGAATCAGGACGCGCCCTTCGAGCGGCTGGTCGAGTTGCTGCAACCGACGCGTTCGCCGGCGTATCACTCGCTGTTCCAGGTGTCTTTCGCGTTGCAGAACAATCTCTTGCCCGAGCTGCGACTGCCCGAGCTGGCCGTCGAGATCGTGCCGGCGATCACCGGGACCGCGAAGTTCGACCTGCACGTCGACGTGGTCGAACGGATGAATCCCGTGGACAGCGCGGCTGTTCCGTCGCTGGCGGGCCGGATCGAGTACGCCACCGATCTGTTCGATCGCACCACCGTCGCCGACCTCGCCGCGCGCTTCCTGCGGTTGTTGCACACCGTCACCGCCGACCCGGGAATGCGCCTGGGACAGCTGGATATCCTCACGCCCGAGGAACGCGAGCAGGTGCTACGGGTCTGGAACGACACCGCGGCGCCGTTGCCCGAGGCGATGTCGCTGCCGAACCTGTTCGCTCGACACGTCGCGGCCGGGCCGGAGGCGGTCGCTGTCGCACACGGGGACGGCGACCTCACGTATCGCGAATTGGCGCTGCGGGTGGACGGTTTGGCGCGGGTGCTGGTCGCCCGGGGCGTTCGGCGTGGTTCGGTGGTGGCCGTGGCCCTGCCGCGGTCGGTGGATCTGGTGACCGCGGTACTGGCCGTCGTGGTGGCCGGTGGCGCGTATCTGCCTATCGATGCCGAGTATCCGAGCGACCGGCTCGAGTTCATCTTCGACAATGCCGATCCGGTGCTCGTGCTGACGACCGTGGCCGGGGCGGCCGCGCTGCCGTTGCGTGGGCGCGCGTCGTTGTGCGTGGACGATCTGGGCGCAGCGACCGGCACCACGGCCGCGCTGCCCGCGTTGTCGGCCGGTGACGGTGCGTATGTGATCTATACGTCGGGTTCGACGGGCAGGCCGAAGGGCGTGGTGGTCGAGCATCGGGCCGTCGTGAACATGGCGCGGTACGGCTGGCCCGGCGGTCCGGGCGAGCGGGTGCTGTTGCACTCGTCGATGGCGTTCGACGCGTCGGCGTACGAGTTGTGGCCCGCATTGCTGGCCGGGTCGACGATCGTCATCGCGCCGCCCGACCGCCTCGATCTCACCGCGCTCATGCGCACGGTCGGCCGCCTTCGTGTCACGACGATGTTCGTGACGACGGCCTTGTTCGAGTTGCTCGCGACCGCGGGGACCGAACTCGACGCCGGTCCGGTGCGTCAGGTCGTGACGGGCGGCGATGCGCTGAGTTCGGCTGCGGTAGCGCAATTTCGGGTGCGCTGGCCGGGCATCGACATTGCCAACGCGTACGGGCCGACCGAGAACACCGTGTGTGTGTCGACCCATGAGATCCTTGCCGCGCACCGCTGGAGCGCCGATGAGCGGGTACCGATCGGTGCTCCGGTGCCGAATGTGCGGGTGTTCATTCTCGATTCGCGACTGCGCCCGGTCCCGGTCGGCGTGGCGGGCGAATTGTACGTCGCTGGCACACAATTGGCGCGTGGGTACGCGGGACGGCTCGGGCTGACCGCGCAGCGGTTCGTGGCGTGCCCGTTCGGCGCCGCCGAGCGGATGTACCGCACCGGCGATGTGGTGCGGTGGACCCGCCGCGGGGTGCTCGAATTCGCGGGCCGCGCCGACGACCAGGTCAAGGTGCGCGGATACCGGATCGAACCCGGCGAGGTCGAGGCGGCATTGGTGGCGCACCCGGCGGTCTCGCGCGCGGTGGTCGTCGCGCGCGATATCGCCGCCGCCCCCACCGAAGACACCGTCGACAAACAATTGGTCGCCTACGTCGTGCTCGACCGTGAAACAGCGGTTTCCGACAACGACGACCGGGCCACCGAGCTGATCGACCATTGGCGACAGGTCTACGACAACCTGTACGCAGGCAAGGAAAGTTACCTCGACACCGAGCACGCGGCGGCCGAGCCGATGGCGTTGGACGCGGATTTCGGCGGCTGGAACAGCAGCTACACCGGGCAGCCGATTCCCGTGGCGCAGATGCGGGAATGGCGGGACGCGGTCGTGGCCCGAATTCTCGGTGTGCGACCGGTGCGCGTGCTGGAAATCGGCGTCGGGTCGGGTTTGCTGATGTCGCGGTTGGCGGCACAGTGCGAGGAATACTGGTGCACCGATTTCTCGGCGGCGACCATCGGCAATCTCCGCGCGCGATTGGCCGAATCGGCCGTCGACTGGGCGGATCGGGTGCGCTTGCGGGTGCAGTCCGCCGACGACGTCGCGGACCTGCCGGTGGACCGATTCGACGTGGTGGTGGTGAACTCGGTAGCGCAGTATTTCCCGAACGCCGCGTACCTGATCGACGTGATCGAGAAGGCCATGGGGTTGCTGGTGCCCGGTGGCGCGCTGTTCCTCGGCGATATCCGCAATCTGACGCTGCTGCGGCAGTTCGCGACCGGCACACAGTTGGCCCTTAGCGATGCCGCGGACACGGTGGCGGCCGTGCGCGAGCGGGCGCGGCGCGCACTGCTGTCCGAACAGGAATTGCTGGTGGCCCCTGAGTTCTTCCTCGCATTGCGGGACCGGATCCCCGCGGTGGCCGCGGTGGATATCGAACTGAAGTACGCGCCGGTCGACAACGAGCTGACGCGATATCGCTACGACGTGATCCTGCGCAAATCCCCGGCACAGGTGCGGTCGGTCGCCGAGGTGCCGCAGCGCGCCTGGTCCGAATTCGGTGACCTGGCGGCGTTGCGCGCGCATCTGGTGGCCGAGCGTCCGACGAGTGTGCGACTCGTCGGCATACCGCAGGCCGGTACCGCGGTGGATGTCGCGGCCACGCGCGTCCTCGACGGTGCGGACGAGCGCGCGCGGGTCGCCGAGTTGGACCTGGGCAGCGCCGTCACCGGCGTGCTGCCGCACGAGATCCGCACGCTCGCCGCGGAATTGGGCTTCACGGCGGCCGTCACGTGGGCGCCGGTGGCCGGCCGGATGGACGCGGTGCTGGTGCACGGTGCCGACGAAACCACGGTGCTCGACGAGATCTATTCGAGCGCAGGGCCGTTGGCCGCGTCGAGTACCTATGCCAACGATCCGGGGATCACCGACCTGGTGGCCGAGATCCGGGAATTCAGCGCGGATCGCCTGCCGGAGTTCATGTTGCCGGCGGCCATCGTGGTGCTGGACGAGTTCCCACTGACGCCCAACGGCAAGGTGGACCGCCGGGCGTTGCCCGCGCCGCAACTGGCCACCTCGGCCTATCGCGCCCCTTCGACGCCGATCGAGGAGATCGTCGTCGCGGTCTTCGCGGAAGTGCTCGGCGCCGACCGGGTCGGTGCCGACGACGACTTCTTCGCGCTCGGCGGGCATTCGCTCTCGGCCACGCGGGTCGCGGCCCGCGTGGCGGCGGCGACGGGCCTGCCGGTCGAGGTGCGCGACGTGTTCGACGCACCGACCGCTGCCCGGCTCGCAGCAGTTTTGGCGGCCCGCTCCGCCGAGGTCACGGCGCAGCCCGGCCCGGTGTTGATGCCGCAGGAGCGGCCCGCCCGAATACCGTTGTCGTTCGCGCAGTCTCGGATGTGGTTCATCAACCGATTCGAACCGGATTCGCCCGCGTACAACGTCGCGATGGTGTTGCGGCTGCGCGGGCAGCTGGATGCGGCGGCACTGTCGGCCGCGGTCGGTGACGTGGTGGCCCGGCACGAGAGCCTGCGCACGGTGTTCCCCGACGAACAGGGCATACCGCGCCAGCAGATTCTGCCGTTCGCAGGTGCCGCGGGAGTACCCACGGAGACAGTCGATCCGCTCGGCCTCGCGGAGCGCGTCGCGAGCATCGTGCGCCGGGGATTCGACGTATCCGCGCGACCGCCGTGGCGAATCACGCTGCTGCGCACCGCGTCCGACGATCACATGCTGGTCGTGGTGCTGCATCACATCATCGCCGACGGGTGGTCGATCGCGCCGCTCGTGCGCGATCTGTCGCTGGCGTACACCGCACGGTGCGCCGGGCGGACACCCGAATATCCGCCATTGCCGGTGCAGTACGCCGACTACACGCTGTGGCAACGGGCGTCGCTCGGTGCGGAGTCCGACCAGAACAGCGTGGCCGCACGCCAACTCGAATACTGGACCGCGCATTTGGCCGAGCTGCCCGAGCGGTTGGAGTTGCCCGCCGATCGGCCGCGGCCGGTGGTGGCCTCGCAACGTGGCGGTAGCTGTTCGTGCACCCTGGACGCCGCGACGGTAGCCGGATTGACGGCGGTCGCGCGAACCCATCAGGTGACGGTGTTCATGGTGGTGCACGCCGCGCTGGCGGTGCTGCTGGCACGGTTGTCGGGCAGCGCCGACGTGGCGGTGGGGACACCGATCGCGGGCCGTGGTGCGTCCGCGTTGGACGGATTGGTCGGCATGTTCGTCAACACACTCGTCCTTCGCACCCGAGTCGATCAGGCGGGTTCGTTCACCGACCTGCTCGACCAGTGCCGTCAGGTGGACCTGGAAGCGTTCGCGCACGCCGACATCCCGTTCGAGCGCGTCGTCGAGGCCCTCGACCCACCCCGCAGCCAGGCGCACCACCCGTTGTTCCAGGTGATGCTGGCCTTCCAGAACCTCGATCTGGACCCGTCGCTGGCGCAGTTGCCCGGGCTCGACGTCGAGCCCCTGCGGAGTCTCGATATCGGGGTCGAACGGTTCGATCTCACCATCACGGTCGCCGACTTCCCTTCCGGCGCAACCGGTGACGTCGAGGGCGGTGTGCCGATCACCATCGGCTACGCGCTGGACCTGTTCGATCACTCGACCGTCGCCGCTTTTGCGCGACGCTTCCAGCGCACCCTGCGTGCGGTGTCGGCCGATCCGACGGCCGCTTTGCGCGGCCTGGACCTGCTCGCGGCTGACGAGCGAATGCTGTTGCGCCAGTGGGCTGATGGTGGTACCTGCGCCGCATCGGACACGTTGCCCGGCGTGCTCGCGCGCGCCGCGGCGGAATTCCCGGCGCGACTCGCGGTCGTGGACGCGGAACGGGAATGGACGTACCGGGATCTCGACGAGTGGTCGAACCGGTGCGCGCGGGCGCTGATCGATCACGGTGCCGGGCCGGAAACCGTGGTGGCTATCGCCATTCCACGCTCGGCGGACTGGATGCGGGCGGTGTGGGCGGTGGTGCGGACGGGCGCCGCGTTCGTCTCGCTCGATCCCGCGCAGCCGCGGGAGCGTAACCGCGGCATCCTGGCCGACTGTGCGGCGGCGGTGGTGCTCACGAGTGGTGACACAACCGGGGAGTGGGGAACGCCCGATACCGTCGTGCTCGACCTCGATCGGTTGGACCTGTCCGCACGACCTGCCACCCCGATCCGCGACGGGGACAGGCCCGCCGCGGTGCGGGCGGACAACACCGCGTACATCGTCTACACCTCGGGTTCGACGGGCACCCCGAAAGGCGTCGCGGTCACCCATTCCGGGTTGTCCGCGATCGTGGCGGCTACCCATCGAGACCATCGGATGACGCCGGACTCCCGGGTATTGGCGGTCGCCGCGCGCACTTTCGACGCGGCGATCTTCGAACTGCTGCTCGCGATACCGGTCGGCGCCGCGTTGGTCATCGCACCCGACCACGTCGTCGCCGGGCCACCGTTGGCGGCATTGCTGCGCGCGCAACGCATCACCCACTGCTTCCTGTCGCCGATGGTCGCGCTCTCGATCGAGACGGCCGGGCTGGATGATCTTCGAGTCCTGCTGACCGGGGCCGAAGCCTGCCCACCCGCGCTGGTGGAGCGCTGGTCGCGCACCGATGCGGCGGGCATCCGCAGCGTGCACAACCTGTATGGACCCAGCGAGGCCACGGTGTGGGTGGCCGGTGTGGAATTGCGTGCCGGTGACCAGGTTTCGGTGGGCGGTCCGATTCCAGGGTTCCGGGTGGCGGTTCTCGATGCCTGGCTGAACCCGGTGCCGCCGGGCGTGGTCGGTGAGCTGTACGTCGCCGGGCCCGGCGTCGCCCGCGGATATCTCGACCGGGTCGGCGCGACGTCCGCGGCGTTCGTGGCGGATCCCTTCGGCCCGACCGGATCGCGGATGTACCGCACCGGAGATCTGGTGCGGTGGTTGCCGAATGGCGCCGAAGACGGGGTATTGGTCGTCGTCGGTCGCGCCGATAATCAGATCAAGCTCCGCGGCCAGCGCCTGGAACTGGGTGAAATCGAAACCGTGCTGGCCGGATTCGACGAAGTCGAACGTGCCGTGGTCACCCAGTTCGAGCACGGTGGAACCGCGCGGCTGGCCGCTTACGTCACCCTCGCGGCGGGGCATCTGCCCGATCCGACCGCCCTGCGCGCGGCCGCGGCGCACGAACTCCCGTCGTACATGGTCCCCGACGTCGTCACCGTGCTGGCCGAATTGCCGCTGACCACGAGCGGGAAGGTCGATCGGCGCGCATTGCCGCAACCGCGTTGGGCCACCACGACTTACCGGGCTCCCGCGACCCCTGCCGAAGAAATCGTGGCCGCGGTATTCGCTGAGGTCCTCGGCGTACAGCGGGTGGGCGCCGACGACGACTTCTTCGCCCTGGGCGGCGACAGCATCGTCTCGATCCAACTCGTGGCGCGGGCGAAGGACCGCGGGGTGGTCTTCACCCCCAAGCAGGTTTTCGAGGCCCGGACGGTTGCCGCGCTGGCCCGGGTGGCCGCGTCCGTCGAGCCCGCCGCGACGCTCGCCGAGTTGCCCGGCGGTGGCGTCGGTGAACTGCCGCTGACTCCGATCGTCCGGTGGATGGTGGAGCACGGCGATTTCCGGCGGTTCAACCAGACCGTGGTCCTCACCGCGCCGGCCGGACTGGACCGCGCCGGGCTGGTGGCGATCATGGCGGCGGTGCTCGACCGGCACGACATGTTGCGAGCCCGGCTGTGGCACGACGGCCGGGACTGGCGGCTCGAGACCCGGCCGACTTCGTCGGTGGACGTGGCGGCGCTGGTGCATCCGCTCGTCATCCCGGACGGCGACGCGCAGCGCCGCGATCAGCTCGTGCGGGCAGCGGTGCGGTCCGCGCTCACGCGGTTGGAGCCGGCTGATGGTGTTGTTCTGCAGGTGATTTGGGTTACCGACGCCGATGCGACGGCACCCGGACAGCTGATCTTCGTCGCCCATCACCTGGTGGTCGACGGTGTTTCATGGCGCATCCTGCTGCCGGACCTGATGTCGGCGTGGCAGCAGTACCGTGCCGGTACCACGGTGTCGATGCCACCGGTGGGCACGTCGATGCGGCGTTGGGCCCATGGTTCGGCCGAGGCGGCCCGCTCACCGCAGCGGGTGGCGGAACTGCCGCTGTGGCAACGGATCGTCGAAGGTCCGGACCCGCTGCTCGGATCCGGTGCGGTCGAACCCGCAGGCGCGGTGTGCGTTCGGCGCGTGCGGGTCTCGTCCGATATCACCGAGGCGTTGCTGACCCGGGTGCCCGCCGCCTGCCACGGCGACGTGCAGGACGCGCTCGTCGCGGCACTGGCACTGGCCGTGACACGCTGGCGATCAGCCCGGGGAGTGTCCGAGCCGTCGACCCTGCTGCGGTTGGAGGGACACGGCCGCGAAGAGCAGGCGGTCGCGGGTGCGGACCTGACCGCGACGGTCGGCTGGTTCACGACCGTCTATCCGGTCCGGATCGATCTGGCGGGAATAGATCTCGATGCGGCCTTCGCCGGCGGACCCGCGATCGAGACGGCGGTCAAGAACACCAAAGAGCAGTTGCGCGCGATCCCGGACCACGGCATCGGCTACGGACTGCTGCGCTATCTCAATCCGGAGACCGCCCGGGCTCTGCCCGCCGGGCTTCCTGCGCAGATCGCCTTCAACTACCTCGGCCAGCTGTCGCCGAACAGATCCGCCAGCGGGACAAAAGCTTCCGGCTTCGCCGTCACCGACGAACTCGGCGCTCCGCTCGCCGACGCGGACCTGCACGCCATGTCGACAGCGACCGTCGACATCACGGCGGTCGTGACCGAGGGCCGATTGTCGGCCACCTTCGGTTACCGCGAGGCTGTGCTCGACGCGGCGGAAGTAGATGCGCTGGCCCACTTGTGGGTCGAGGCGCTGCATGCCATTGTCTCCCGGCTGGACCGGCCGCACGCCGGTGGGCACACGCCGTCGGATTTCCCGCTGGTGCGGGTGACCCAATCAGATATCGCGGCCTGGGAGGCTCGGTACCCGAGCCTGGTCGATGTTTGGCCGTTGTCGCCGTTGCAGACCGGCCTGCTGTTCCATGCTCAGCTGGCCGAGTCGGCCGTCGACGTATACGCGGTCCAGCTCGCGATCACCCTGTCCGGACGCGTCGACGCGGTACGACTGCGGCACGCGGCCGAGTTCCTGTTGCGGCAGTATCCGAACCTCCGGGTGGCCTTCGGCACCGACGCCGCGGGTGCGGGCGTGCAACTCGTCCTCGACGCCATGCCGGTGCCGTGGCGCGAGATCGACCTGCGCGCGATGACAGGCGTTGCGGCCGAGTCCGCCCTGGCGGAGGTGCTCGACAGGGACAAGGCCGAGCCGTTCGATGTGGGGCACGCACCGCTGCTGCGCTGCACCCTGGTCGCGCGCGCCGAGGATCGGTACACGCTGTTGCTCTCGTACCATCACGTGCTGTTCGACGGTTGGTCGATGCCGACGCTGCTGCGCACCCTGCTGGCGGTGTACGCGGAGCCGAGCGCGGCCGTGCGCGCGGAACCGGCGGGCGCGTATCGCGCCTACCTCGACTGGCTGGGCCGCCAGGATCGGCAAGCCTCGCTTCAGGTCTGGCGCGAAGCGCTCGACGGCGCCGAGGCGACGTTGCTCGCCCCGCGCACCGCCGCGCAGCAGACGGCGACGCGAATGGGCTCTGTCCCAGTGGAATTCGACGCGCAGGCCACCGAACAGCTGCTGGCCGCGGCATCGTCGGCCGGGGTCACGGTGAACACCGTGTTCCAGGTGGCGTGGGCGATTGTGCTGGGCGGCCTGGCCGGTCGAGCCGATGTCGTGTTCGGCACGACGGTGTCCGGGCGGCCCGCGGAGCTGGCCGGTATCGAATCCGCGGTCGGCTTGTTCATCAACACCATCCCCGTGCGGGTCCGCTACAACCCGGGCGAACCCTTTGCCGCGCTGTTGCACCGGGTCCAGGCGGAGCAGTCGGAACTCCTGGGGCACCATCAGGTCGGCCTGACCGATATCCATGCCGCGCTGGGTGTCTCGGCGCTGTTCGACACGGTTCTGGTGTTCGAGTCCTATCCCGTCGACGAGGCCGCGCTCGCGGCACAGGCCGCGGCGCTCGACGGCATGCGCGTCGAGGAGCTGCGGTCGAACGACGCCGCGCACTATCCGCTCGCGCTGGTGGTGGTCAAGGGACAGCCGTACCGGGCGCAATTGCAGTACCGGCCAGGGGTTTTCGAGGAAGAGCAGGTGCATGCCTGTGCCGACCGGCTCGCCCGGGTGCTGGCTGCGATCACGGCCGATACCTCGGTGTCAGCGGCGTCGATCGACCTGTTGACCCCGGCCGAGCGGGCTCGGCTGGTACCGGTGCGTCGTCGTCCGGCGGAGCCCGCGCGGGTGTTGGCGGAGCTGCTCGGTGCGGGCGCCGCGATCGATCCCGCGGCACCGGCGGTGGTATCGGACGCGACGACCCTGAGCTTCGGCGCGCTGGACCGCCGTTCGAACCAGTTGGCACGGTTGCTGATCGGACGCGGTCTCGGGCCGGGCGACGCGATCGCGCTGGCGATGCCGCGTGGGATCGAATTCCTCGTCGGACTGTGGGCCGTGACCAAGGCCGGTGCGGCCTTCGTGCCGATCGATCCGCGGCATCCCGCGGACCGGGTGGCGGGCATGACCGCCGACGCCGATGTGCGCCTGGCACTGTCGGTCGCCGGCACGGTGGGCACGGTGCCCGAGGCACTCGATCGGTTGCTCCTCGACGCGCCGGATCTGCCTGCGCGCCTGGCCGAATTCTCCGCGACCGCCGTGACCGACACGGACCGGGTCCGCCCGCTCCGGTCCGGCCATGCCGCCTACGTGATCTACACCTCGGGGTCGACGGGCACGCCGAAAGGTGTTGTGGTCACCCACGAGGGCTTGGCGAACTTCACCGCAGAGCAGCGCGCGCGGTACCGCGTGGACCCGACGGCGCGGGTATTGGCGGTCTCTGCGCCGGGTTTCGACGCGGTCATGATGGAACTGCTGATGGCGCATCCGAACGGGGCCGCGTTGGTGGTCTCGCCGCCGGACGTCTTCGGCGGCCCGCACCTCGCGGAAATTATCAGCCGACAACGGGTTTCGCATGCCTTCGTGACAACGAGCGTGCTGGCGACGATGTCGCCTGCCGGGTTGGGGTCGCTGCGGGTGCTGATCACCGGTGGTGAACGGGTGCCGGAGGAACTGGTCTCGAGCTGGTCGCCGGACCGGCAGCTGTACATCGCGTACGGCCCGACCGAGACGGTCATCGTCACCACGATCAGCGAGCCGATGACCCCCGATGCGCCGGTGACGCTCGGCCGGCCGATCCGCGGTGTCGAGGCGGTCGTGCTGGACGCGTTGTTGCGGCCGGTGCCGGTCGGTGTGCGTGGTGAGCTGTACCTCGGCGGCGTCCAGCAGGCGAGGGGCTATCTGAACCGGCCGTCGCTGACGGCCGCGTCCTTCGTCGCGAATCCGTTCGACCGCACCGGATCTCGCCTGTACCGGACCGGCGACCTGGTGTGCTGGACCGCGCAGGGTGACCTGGAGTTCCTCGGACGCAACGATTTCCAGGTCAAGGTGCGTGGGCAGCGCATCGAGCTGGGCGAGATCGAGGCCGTGCTCGCGGCACAGGCGGGTGTGCGCCGAGCCGTCGTGGTGCATCGCGCCGAATCCGACCGGCTCATCGGCTATCTCGTCGGCGAGGAGCTCGCCCCGGACCGGGTACTGGCCGCCGCGGGACAGCGGTTGCCCGCTCACATGGTGCCCGACGCGTGCGTGGTGCTGACCGAGCTGCCGCTCACGGTGAGCGGAAAATTGGATCGCGCGGCCTTGCCGGAGCCGGAGCAGGCCACCCGGGTGTACCGCGCGCCGGCGAGCCGCACCGAGCAACTGGTGGCGGAGGTGTTCGCCGAGCTGCTCGGCGTGGACCGAGTGGGTGCGGACGACGACTTCTTCGCACTCGGCGGGCATTCGCTGTCGGCGATGCGCGTCGCGTCGCGCCTGTCGGCGACGGCCGATGTCCGGATCGGTGTGCGCGAGGTGTTCGAGGCGCCGACGCCCGCGCGCCTGGCGCGGGTGCTGGATGCCGCGGCCCGTGGTTCGGCGCAGCCGGAACTCGTTGTCCGGGAACGACCCGACCGGGTGCCGCTGTCGTTCGCGCAACTGCGGATGTGGTTCATCAACCGATTCCAGGGCGCGGCAGCGGGATACACCATCCCGCTGGTCCTGCGGCTGACCGGTGATCTGGACACGGCGGCCTTGGTGGCGGCGCTCGGCGACGTGGTAGAGCGGCACGAGAGCCTGCGCACGGTGTACCCGGACGACGAAGGGACGCCGTTCCAGCAGGTGCTGTCCGCCGAACAGGCGGCAGTGCCCGTCGAGGTGCGGCCGGTGGATTCGACCCGCCTCGCCACTGCGATCGGTGCGTCCCTGCGTCAGGGGTTCGACCTGGCACAGGAGCTGCCGTTGCGGGTCACGGTGCTGGACAGCGGTTCTGGCGAGTACGTGCTGGCGATGGCGATCCATCACATCGCCGCCGACGGGTGGTCGATCGCGCCCCTGGCCCGCGACCTGTCCACCGCCTATGCGGCGCGGCGAGCCGGGCGGGCACCCGAGTGGGGTCCGTTGCCGGTCCAGTACGCGGACTACACCCTCTGGCAGCGTGAGATGCTGGGCTCGGAGACCGACCCCGAGTCTGTGCTGGCGCGCCAGCTCGTTTATTGGACAACGCATTTGGCGGATACGCCGGACCGGTTGGACCTGCCTGCCGATCGGCCGCGGCCGATGGTCGCCTCGCAAACCGGTGGCAGCTATGCGTTCGCGCTGGACGCCGAACTGTTCGCCCGGATCGGCGAATTGGCGCAGGCCCATGAGACGACCGTGTTCATGGTGTTCCATTCGGCGCTGGCGCTATTGCTGTCGCGATTGTCCGGTGCCGACGACATCGCGATCGGTACACCGATCGCGGGGCGGGGTGCGGCGGCCCTGGACGAAGTGGTCGGCATGTTCGTCAACACACTGGTGCTGCGGACGCGGATCGACGAGGCCGGATCGTTCGCGGATCTGCTCGATCATGTGCGGCGGGTGGATCTCGAGGCGTTCGCGCATGCGGACATCCCGTTCGAACGTGTGGTGGAGGCCATCGACCTGCCCCGGTCCCAGGCCCATCATCCACTGTTCCAAGTGATGCTGGCGTTCCAGAATCTCGACCTCGATCCGGCGTCGGCCCAGTTGCCGGGTGTCGCGGTCACTCCCGTGCACCTCGAGGCCGGCGTCGAACGGTTCGATCTGTCCATCACCGTCGCCGACATTCCGGACGCGAACGGTGCGGTCCCGATCACCATCTCTTATGCGACGGATCTGTTCGACCGGTCGACGGTCGCGGACATGGCGCGGCGGCTGGAGTCGATTCTGCGTGCGGTCGTCGCCGATCCCGCGCACGCGCTGCGTGAAGTGGCCGTGCTGGCCGCGCGGGAACGGGAGTCGTTGCGGGAGTGGGGCGATGGTGGGCCCGGACCTGTTGCGCGCACGCTGGTGGAGCTGCTCTCGGCGGTGGCTGCCGAGTTCCCCGATCACCTCGCGGTCGTGGACGCGCGTGATCGCCTGACCTACCGGGAACTGGATCATTGGTCGAATCGGTGCGCGCGGGCGCTGATCGACCAGGGCGCCGGGCCGGAAACGGTGGTGGCGATCGCTCTCCCGCGCTCAGCGGCCTGGGTGCGGGCGGTGTGGGCGGTCGCGAAAACGGGTGCCGCCTTCGTGTCGATCGATCCGGCGCAGCTGGGGGAGCGCAACCGGTTCGTCCTCGACGATGTCGCCGCGACGGTCGTGCTCGTCGACGGAGAATCCGCCGATGACGCGGCCGGATCGGCTATCGCGGAATTGCGTTGTGCCGGTATCCCGGTGCTCGATCCGGAGCGGCTCGCTCTCGGAGGGTACCGCGACGCGCCGTTGACCGACCATGACCGGCGCGCTGCGGTGCGGCCCGGCAACAACGCCTATGTCGTGTACACCTCGGGGACGACCGGTACACCGAAGGGCGTCGCCGTCACCCACGCCGGTCTGGCCGCCGTCGCGACGGCACAGCGCCTGCGGTTCGATCTCGGCGCGGAGTCGCGGGTGCTGGCCGTTGCCGCACGCACTTTCGACGCGGCGGTCTTCGAACTGGTGGCGGTGGTCTCGGCCGGCGCTACTCTGGTCGTCGCCGCCGATGACGTCTTCGCGGGTGACCCGCTCACGGAATTGATCGCTGCCGAAGGAGTTACGCATGCGTGCCTGACACCGGCGGTGGCGGCCACGCTGGATGCCGAGCGGCTCAACGGTTTACGGGTCCTGATGGTCGCCGGCGAAGCGTGTCCGCCCGCACTGGTGCGGCAGTGGTCCGGTACCGACGCCGCCGGTGTTCGTGCGCTGCACAACCTGTACGGCCCGAGCGAGGCCACGATCTGGGTCACCGCGGCCGAATTGCGTGCGGGCGAACCGGTGTCGTTGGGCGGGCCGATCACCGGTGCCCGGGTCATGGTGTTGGACGGCTACCTGCGTCCGGTGCCGCCGGGTGTCGTGGGGGAGTTGTACACGGCCGGTCCAGGTGTGGCGCGCGGATACCTCGAGCGGCGGGGATTGACGGCGGGGTCGTTCGTCGCAGACCCCTTCGGGCCGCCCGGATCTCGGATGTACCGCACGGGCGACCTGGTGCGGTGGGTGCAGTCGGGCGCACAGCGGGCGTTGATGTTCGCCGGCCGCTCCGATCGTCAGGTCAAGATTCGGGCACAGCGGCTCGAACTCGGCGAAATCGAAAGTGTGCTGGCCGGATTGGCCGAGGTGCGGCACGCGGTGGTCGTCACGCACACCGCCGTAGATGCGCCGGGTGGCGCGATGCGGTTGGCCGCCTATGTCACCGCGGCACCCGGGCATCTGCCCGACCCCGACTCGGTCCGGCGGTCGGTCGCGCAGCGGTTGCCGTCCTACATGGTGCCCGACTCCGTCGCGGTGCTGGATGAGCTGCCGCTGACCTCGACCGGCAAGCTGGATCGGCGCGCGCTGCCCGCCCCGGACCGGTCGGTCGCGCCGTATCGAGCCGCCTCGACGCCGTTCGAGGAACTGGTGGTCGCGGTCTACGCCGAAGTGCTGGGCATCGACCGGGTCGGTGCCGACGACGACTTCTTCGCGCTGGGCGGGCATTCGTTGTCGGCGACCAGGGTGGCGGCGCGGGTGAGTGCGGTGGCAGGCACCGAGGTGAGCGTGCGAGATGTGTTCGATACGCCGACCGTGACCGGTTTGGCTCGGATACTCGGTGCGCGCACGACCGGCGGTGCGGATCCGGCACGGTCCCGGTTGCTGGTGCGCGAACGGCCCGATTATCTGCCGTTGTCGTTCGCGCAATGGCGGATGTGGTTCATCAACCGGCTCGAACCGGACTCACCGGCCTACAACATTCCGCTCGTGCTGCGCTTGACCGGCGCGCTGGATGTCCCGGCACTGATCACTGCCATCGGTGATCTCGTGGCCCGCCACGAAACCTTGCGCACGGTCTTCCCGGACCGGGACGGAAGTCCGTACCAGCGGATCGTGCCCGTGGCCGAGGCCGCACCGACGGTCGAGGTGCGGACCGTCCACCCGGCCGAACTGGAGAACGCCGTAGTGCCGCTGGTGCGACGCGGATTCGAGCTGTCGAGTGCGTTCCCGTTGCGGGTTACGTTGCTGGACAGCGGTTCCGGTGAGCACGTACTCGTGCTCGTGCTGCATCACATCGCGGCGGACGGTTGGTCCCTGGCGCCGCTGGCGCAGGATCTGTCGGTGGCGTATACGGAGCGCCGGGCGGGCCGGGCACCGGCGTGGGCGGACCCGCTGCCCGTGCAGTACGCGGATTACACGCTGTGGCAGCGGGAAATGCTGGGCGCGGAGTCCGACCCGGCGAGCGTCGCGGCCCGCCAGCTCGCGTATTGGATCGGGCAGTTGGCGGGTTTGCCGGATCGGCTGGAGCTGCCTGCCGATCGGCCCCGGCCCGCCGTGGCCTCGCAGCGCGGTGGCACGTATTCGTTTGCGGTGGACGCGGAGACGATGGCCGGTCTGCACCGGGTCGCGCGTGCGCGGCACTCGACGACGTTCATGGTGGTGCACGCGGCCCTGGCGGCATTGCTGTCGCGGCTGTCGGGCAGCGGTGACATCGCGATCGGTACGCCCATCGCGGGGCGGGGCGCCGCCGCATTGGACGGCTTGGTCGGCATGTTCGTCAACACGCTGGTGCTGCGCACTCGGGTCGAACCGAGTGCCTCGTTCGGCGATCTGCTGGATCAGTGCCGCCGCGTCGATCTGGCGGCGTTCGCGCACGCCGACATCCCCTTCGAGCGTGTGGTGGAGGCGGTCGATCCACCACGGGACCAGTCGCATCACCCGCTGTTCCAGGTGATGCTGGCGTCCCAGCACCTCGACCTCGAGCTGACCGGCGCGCAACTGCCCGGGCTGCGATGCACGCCGATGGATCTCGGCGTCGAGGTCGAACGCTTCGACCTCACCGTCACCGTGTCCGATACCCCGGACGCGGACGGTGGTCTGCTGATCGGGATGAGTTACGCCCGAGACCTTTTCGATCAGCGGACGATCGCCGCGATGGGGCAGCGCTTCCGGCGAATCATCGACGCGGTGGTCGCCGATCCCGCGGTGCGGTTGCGGGAACTCGAGGTGCTGGACGCGGGCGAGCGAAAGTTGCTGTCGGCGTGGGGTGCTGGTGGACCCGGACCCGAGCCGGTCACCTTGGCCGAGATCCTCGGTCGCGCCGCCGTCGAGCACGCGGATCGGGTCGCGGTCATCGACGCCGGGGCCGAGTGGACCTACCGCGAGCTGGACGACTGGTCGAACCGATGTGCGCGGGTCCTGATCGATGCCGGAGCGGGCCCGGAAACCGTGGTCGCGCTCGCGGTTCCGCGTTCGGCGGCGTGGTTGCGCGCGGTATGGGCGGTCGCCAAAACCGGTGCCGCGTTCGTATCGATCGATCCTGCGCATCCAGCCGCACGCAATCGTGTCATTCTCGCCGATTGTGCCGCCGCGATAGTCCTGGGCAGTGGCGAAAACATCGCGCAAGCAACCGGTTCCGCTGTGGATGTGGTCGCGTGGAGCAGTGTCGGCACGCGGATGATCGACCTGGACCGACTCGACCTGTCCCGGTGCAGTGCTGCGCCGGTCGGCGATCTCGACCGGGGCGCGCCGGTACGGCCGGCCAGTACGGCGTACGTTGTCTACACCTCGGGCTCTACCGGCACACCGAAGGGCGTGGCCGTCACCCACGCGGGCCTGGCGGCCGTCGCGGCGGTCCAGTGTTCGAGGTTCCGGGTCGGCCACAGCTCCCGCGTATTGGCTGTTGCCGCACGCACTTTTGATGCGGCGATGCTGGAGGTGCTGCTGGCCGTGCCGGCCGGTGCCGCCTTGGTGGTTGCCTCGGCCGATGCCTTTGCGGGAGAACCACTGGCGCAGTTGATGCGGGCCGAGCGCGTCACGCATGCCTTCCTGTCGCCCGCGGTCGGTCTCTCGGTCGATCCGGCCGGGCTCGACGACCTGCGGGTGCTGCTGACCGGTGCCGAAGCCTGTCCGCCGGAGTTGGTGCGGCGGTGGTCGGGTACGGACGCCGCCGGTGTCCGCGAGGTGTTCAACCTGTACGGGCCGACCGAGGCCACCATCTGGATCGCGGGCGCGCAGCTGGCGATCGGTGATCAGGTATCGCTGGGCGGCCCGATCCCGGGCGTGCGGTTGACGGTGCTGGATTCGTCGCTGCGGCCGGTGCCGCCGGGCGCGGTCGGTGAGTTGTACGCGGCCGGGCCCGGTGTGGCACGTGGATATCTGAACCGGGCAGGGTTGTCCGCGACGTCGTTCGTGGCCGACCCCTTCGGGGCGGCAGGGTCATCGATGTACCGCACCGGAGATCTGGTGCGGTGGCAGGCCGTCGGTGCGAACGACGCGGTATTGCTGTTCGTGGGACGCGCCGACGGGCAGGTCAAGATTCGCGGGCAGCGCCTCGAACTCGGCGAAATCGAAGCGGCACTGGCCGGATTGGCCGAGGTACGGCATGCGGTGGTCACCGTCCACGCCGGCGGTGGCGGCGATGCGCGCTTGGCGGCCTATGTCGTCGTCGCGAATCGGCGCGACGTCGACGCGGCGATGATCCGGCAGGCGGCCGCGCAACGGTTGCCGTCGTACCTGATCCCCGACACCGTCACCGTGCTGGATGCGCTGCCGCTCAACGCGAATGGGAAGGTGGACCGGCGGGCACTGCCCGCACCGGAGTGGGTGGTCGCACCGTATCGAGCCCCTTCGACGCCGCTCGAGGAGATCGTCGTCGCGGTGTTCGCCGAGGTGCTCGGCGCGGCGCGGGTGGGCGCCGACGACGACTTCTTCACCCTGGGCGGCACTTCGGTGGTCGCCATGCGGTTGGTGGCCCGTCTGCGTTCGCGCACCGGGATCGCCGTTCCGTACCGGCTGATCTTCGCCGACTCGACACCTGCCTCGCTCGCGCGGTATCTGGCGCAACCGCAGTCGGAGTTGGGCGTATCGCTCGGCGTGCTGACGCCGCTGCGGTCGGCGGGCCGTGCCACCCCGTTGTTCTGCGTCCATCCGGGCGGTGGTCTCGCGTGGGTGTACGGCGCACTCGCGGGGCACCTGGATCCGGACCGCCCCGTGTACGGCTTGCAGGATCCCTATATCGTCGAGGACGGTGCGCGTCTGGAATCGGTGGAGGCGTACGCCGAGCGTTACGTCGACGAGCTCTTGAAGTCGTTCCCGGACATCACGTTCCATCTGCTCGGCTGGTCGTTGGGTGGCAAGATCGCGCACGCCATGGCGGCGCGGCTCCAAGCGTTGGGTCACTCGGTCGGCCTGCTCGTGCTCGTCGATACCGGTATCGCGGAGAACCTCGAGCTGCCGCCCGCGTCCGAGCCCGACGACGTGCAGGGCCGCCGGGCGCTGACCGAATTCCTGCGCGGCTGGCGGGATTTCCTCGGCATGACCGACGAGCAGCAGATCGATGATCCCGAAGAACTGTTCCCGCTACTCGCGGAGCGACTCAGCAGCGAAGGCATTCTGACCACCCAACAGGTGCAGCGGGTGACGGAGAGCTTCATGGCTCCGGTGCCGCATGCGCCCGGGTATTACGACGGCGACGCCGTGCTTTTCGTCGCCGCCCGCGAGTCGTATCGCGACCAGATCGCGGAAACCTGGCGCGGGCACATCACCGGGACCGTTCAGGAGATCCCGATCGACGAATGGCACACGGGCATGATGAACCCGCGAGCCGCCGGTGCGATCGGCCCGATCCTGAACGATCTGCTCCGGGCGAAGGAGGCGTGACGCGACGTAACTGCCTGCGCCGATAGGGGGCCGCGCGAGCCTGCCGTGCTGGGCGGCCCCCAGAACTCACTGCTCCCGAGGGGCGGACCCGGGCTGTTACCGTCCGAGCGGACGACGACGGACGCCACGGGGGTTGTACATGCGAACTGCTGGTCCAGGCAGCATATTTCAGCAGCGGTCGGGCTCGGCGTCGTGGTTGTGCCGCGGCGTCGGGGTGCTGGCGGGCGTGCTGGTCGCGACGGCCTGCTCCGGTGGCGGGCCGGAGGGCCCGCGATACGCGACCGGATTCACGGCACTGCCCGCATCGTGTGCCGAGGTCGGCGCGATCGCGGCCGATGCGCTACGCGGTTTCGCCGCGACCTTGCCTGCGACCGACGCGCAACTTTTCACCAAGCATCAGTACACCACCGCCGTCGGGGGTTCGCTCGAGTGCGAGGCCACCTTCGAGGATCCGATCCCGCGGCCCGGACAGGTCGCCGAAAGCGTGCCGTTGTCCCGCGCGGCGACCATTCGTCTCTTGTTCCTGGACGGGCCGACTCTCGCGGACCGCAGCGCCACGGCGACGACCTCGGCCCCGCCGGGAACCGCCACCGTGACGCCGCTGCCCGGCATCGGCGACAGCGCGACCGCCTACTTCCAGCCCACCGGCGATCGCCGGGTCGCGGCGATGGTGTCGGCTCGAGTCGCCAATCTCTCCGTTTTCGTCCAAACAGCAGGTCTGGACTGGTCTGCCGCGAGTGGCGGCACACCTACGGGTGACTCGCCGAAAGTGCGCACGGATCTGGCCGGCGGCGCCCGATCGATCGCCGAGGTCCTCACGCGCAGCCTGTCAGCCAGTCTGCCGCGCCGCACCTTGGACAGCATCCGTGAGACTACGCCGGAGCCCGCTACCTCCGTGACAACTGCTGCGCCCCAACCGGTCTGGGATCCGTGCGGCATTCCCGACGACGACGTGACAGCGGCCGGGCTGGACCCGCGGACGAAGAGTCCGACCGCGGTCAGCGAGGTTCAGGGAGGATGCGGTTGGTCCGCCGGCTGGTACGACGTGGACGTGTACGCCAGCAACCGACGTTTCACCGAATTCGTCTACGACAGTGCCTTTTTCCTCCAGCCGGTGCCGATCGCGGCCGCGGACCGGCGTGCTGTGCTCGCGCGTCGCACCAGAGCCGAGTCGTCCTGCTCCCTGCTGTTCGATGTCCCGCAGCAGACCAGCGGGGGAGTCGACACCGGCATCGTCGAACTGGAGGCATCGGCCGGCGATCCCGCTCGCGGCGACGAACTGTGCACCGCACTCGCCGGGCTCGCGGTGCCGCTCAGCGCCCACTTTCCTGCCGGTCGCTAGCCGCGATCATCAGGTCGTCGGTCATGGCGCGCAGGTAGGGGCAGTCCTCAGCGGGATTGGGATCAGGGCAGGCCAGCAGGTGCTCCAGCATCGTCCTGGCGGCCAACAGGCGTTCCTGTTGCTGGGCGATCTCCTCGAGGCGTTCCTGGACCGCATGCCGCCACTCATGATTGCGCGCGGCCAGGACCGTGCCGATTTCGTCGAGGTTCATCAGGCCGGTTTCGCGCCACATGTGGATGAGGCCGATGCGATGCAGTTCGTCGTCGCCGTAGAGGCGCCAGCGCGATCGCCGCTGGGCCGGGCGGAGTAAGCCACGCTTCTCCCAGTAGCGCAGCGCTGATTCTGCCAGGCCGAATCGCCTTGCGGCCGTGCCGATTCCGACCAGGTCGTGGTCCAGCGGCCGGTCTGCCGCAGCGGTGTCGTCCATCTCGCCTGCCGTTCTCGTCGTTGTAGGACTTGATCTCTACTCGACTTCAAATGTTTGAGTAAGGCAAGCCTAACGAACAGGGTGGAACTACGACCGTCGCGCAGCGCGGAGAGGACGTCCGATGACCATCGAATACGCCGAAACTGTCATCATCGGTGCAGGCCAGCAGGGGTGCGGGGTGGCCGCCTCGCTACAGGAGATCGGCCACGATGCGGTGATCGTGGAGAAGGCCGAGGTGGGCCATGCCTGGGCGCACGAACGGTGGGACAGCCTGCTGGTCGGTAGCGGCAACCGCACCATCCAGTTTCCCGGCTGGGAGTACGACGGCACCGATCCCGACGGCACCATGTCGGGCCGCGAACTCGCGGGGCACCTGCGTCGCTACGCGGAGCGGCGACAGCTTCGGGTGTGGCAGCACACCGAGGTCCGCGCGGTCGAGTGCCCGCCGACAGAGTCCGATCGCGACGATGTCAGGTTCCGGACGTCGCTGTCGACCGGTGCCGTGCTCGAATCCCGCAACGTCGTCGCGGCGGTGGGCGGTTATGCCAAGCCTCGGGTGCCGGACTTCGCGGCCGATATCGATCCTGCTGTCCGGCAAATGCATTCGCGCGACTACCGCAACCCGGCGACACTGCCCGACGGCGCGGTCCTGGTGGTCGGGGCGGGCATCAGCGGCCAGCAGATCGCCGACGAACTCGCCGACACCGGTCGCACGGTGTTTCTGTCGGTCGGTCGGCACCGGGTGTTTCCGCGCCGCTATCGGGGCCGGGGCATCCACGAGTGGATGTACATCTTCTCGTTGTACGACGATTTCGTGACCGGCAATTTCGACAGTGCCGATCCGGCCAGGCTGCCCGGTCTGCCGGTGACCGCCGTGACGAACCGCGGCGCGGACCTCAACCTGGGCACCTTGGCCGAAAAGGGCGTCGGCCTGGTCGGTTCCGTGCGGGCGGCGCAGGGCGCAGTACTGTCGTTGGCGGACAATGTCGTTGCCGTCGCGGCGGACTCCGCTCGTTCGCTGCGCGCGATCCTGCATCGGATCGACACCGGAATTCGGCTGCGCGGCTTCGTCGCTCCGGAACAGCACCCGCCCCTCGATGTGCACATGACGCATATCGCCGATTTCGGCAGCAAGCTCGACCTGGCAGAGCACGACATCACGGCGATCATCTGGTGCACCGGCTTCGGGCCGGACTACCGCTTCCTGCCGCGGCAAGCCCTCGACGAGCACGGCGTGCCCCGTCAGCAGCAGGGCATGCTGGGCGCGCTACCCGGCCTCTACTACGCCGGACTCCCCGATGGAAACTCGTTGCACCTCACCGGCATCCCCGCCACCGTCGAATGCGGGCACTTCATCGCCCGCCAAATCCACATCGACTCCGTCCTGCGCTCCGGCTCCCCGGAATCCGTGGTCGTGCGGTAGGCGCCGCCCGGCGGGTTGCAATGAGCCGCGAGACTCACTGCAACCCAGGGCATTGCGATTCCTGAGGGCCGATCCAGGCTCTCTACGCCGACGGCGCGGCGTGCATCGCGGTGGTGTCCCGGGCCGCGGTGACGGTGCGTTGCACGTAGTCGGGGTGGGCCAGGGGGACGTCGAGCAGGGCTGCGGGGACGTCCAAGAGGTCCAGGACTGCGGCGTGATCTTCGGCGCAGCGATCACTCAGCTCGCCACGCTGGGTGAACAGGCCGCGGATGGCGGGGCCGTCGAGCAGTCCCTCGGCGGTCAGGTGATCGGCAAGGCCCAGTAGGCAAGTCACCGCGTGCAACAGCCGGAGGCGGTCGTCGACGGGACCCCGGGAATGCGCCGCCCATCGACGCAGCAGCGCGGCGCTGCAACTGGCGTGCACGTGCGGCCGGCACAGTGCGCCGCTGCGAGTTTCGCGCCACCGCCGTAACAGCAACCGCGCCAGGGCTTCCAGCAGGTCGACTCCCTCGGCGCAGGAGCGCAGACCGGCTTGTGTGACGGTAGATGCGGTGGGCAGGGCACGGTCGGCCTCCGTGGTCTTGGCGACGATGCGGACGCTTTCATAGCAGAGGACGTTGTTGTCGCCGCCGAAGGTGGTGTTGATCTCACCGTCCACCCGGGCGGTGACGATCTCGTTGTGGCTGTGGAATCCGTGCCCGCCGCACAGCTCACGCAGTTCGACGAGTGCCGTGTTGGCGGCCCAGGAGGCGTGGGCTTTGGCCGCGGAGGTCAGCCCGTGCAGCGGTCGTCCGTGCAGGGTGATCGGCTCGGTCGGATAGCGGCTGGTCCACTGCTCGATGAGGTGTTCGGTCAGCTGCTGTAACGCGAGCGCCTCGGCGACGACGGGCATCAGGCGTTCGCGGTAGTGCTCGAAGCTCAGCAGGGACTTTCCGGAGGTCTCGCGATATGTGCTGTAGCGCAGTGTGATCGCCGAGCAGCGCCGCATGACGGCGGCCGCTCCGGTGACCGGAAAGATGCGTTCCTGGGAAAACGTCCCGAGGCAGCGCAGATAGCGTTCGCGACTGGGGATTTCGCTCACGTACGTGCCGGAGTCGTCGATCTGCGCCCAGCCGGACATCAGGGCGTCCAGCGGCATGCGGTACTGGTCGAAATGGAGCATACCGGTCTGGTTCCCGGGGAGCCCGCCCTTCGGATCGGCCCGGTGAATCCGGATGCCGGCGAACGGCATCGCGCCCTCGCTCGGACGCAGCGGCACCCGGAACCAGTGGTGCCCTTCGTCGCTGCCGTCGACCACGAGCCGGGCGAGGACCATCGCGTACGTCGCGGAGAACAGGCTGTTGCCGATCCAGTATTTGGCCGCGTCGTCGGACGGGGTCACCAGGGTCAGTGAGCGGTCATCGTGGCGATAGTGGGCCTGTGTCCCGGTGGTGATGAGGTTGGTGCCGCGGCCGATCTCGGTCGCGGCGAACGCGTACACCTGTGCCATCCGGTCGATTTCGTCGCGATAGGTGGCGACCTGCGCCGGGCTGCCGTGTGCGAGCAGCGCGTTGCCGGCCAGCTGTTGGTTGCCGGTGGTGGCGACCAAGGAGATGTCGAAGGCGCTCAACCAGCCCGCGGTGCGGACCAGATCGGGGAAGCGGTCCTGCCGGTTGCCGCCGCACCACGCCTCACTGCCCACGATTCCCTTGGCGTGCAGTAGTTTCGCGCGCTCGACGGTCAGCCGCATCAGGTCGTCGACGTCCAGGTGGTAGCGGACGTGCGGATCGAAGAGCGGGTCGCTGAGCAGATCGATCACCGGTGATCCGGGCACTATCGCTCCTTCCGGTGACGGGTGGGTGCGGGCAGATCGTGGCGGGTCAGGTGCAGTGCCGAGAGGGTGGGCGCGACGATGTCGCGCAGGTAGACCTGCGCGTTGATCCCGGTGGAGCGCATCAGAACCGAGCGCGCCTCGGGATCGGGCAGCAGCTGTTCGGCGGGCATGCGAAAGGTCCGCAGCACATGGGCCAGATCGGCGAGGGTGCCTGCGCGGTCCTCGTCGAGCAGCAGCGCGACCATGTGCTGATAGAACTTCGTGTGCGCCATCTCGTCGCGGCCGATGATCCGATAGATATCGGCCAGGACCGAGTGCCCGGTCTGGCCGGCCAGGGCGCGTTGTGAGCGATAGACGACGAAAGTCGTGAGTTCCTGGATCATTCCGTAGATCAGCATCTCCCGGGGACTCTCGTACGGCCGTTCCCAGCGCTTGGCCAGGACCGTGTCGGCGTAGTCGTGGAGTTGCTCTTGGGTGCGCTGACCACTGCGATGCAGATATTCGCGGAGCACGAGCGCGTGTTTGGATTCCTCGTACCCCCAGTTCGCGGCGAACCAGGCCTGGGCGTAGTTGCGGCCGAACAGTTCCAGGTGCGTGTTGAGGTAATCGGGGAGAAAAAGTTCGACACCGCAGAATGTTTCGGCGTTGGTCGCGAGCTGCGCGTCGCTGCGCGCGGTATCGAGGCCGTCCCAGTCGATGTCGTTGAACGGATTCCAGCGGCGCGTGCGCTCGGCGTTCTCGAAGAACGTCATGTACGTGCGGTGGAAGGATTCGCGCAGATCTCTGTTCATCGATCGACCCGATGCGCGAGCTCGGCGAGGATGAGCTGGCACAGCCCCTCGACATCGGTGACGGCATAGAGCTTTTCGTCGGGCAGGCGGATGTCGAGCTGCTTCTCGGTCCACGTGACGAGCTCCAGCAGCTGCACCGAGTCGATGCCGGAGGAGAAGAGGTCGGAATCCGGGCGCAACGGCGGATGCGCTGCGGCGGTGACGTCGCGCAGACCAGTGCCGAGCAGGGCCAGCAGTTCGTCCTGGGTCATAGGCGTTCCTTCGATGTGGTTTCGTTGGGCAGAGAGCTGCTACTCGGGCTCGTCGACACGACGCAGGCACCACTGCGACAGGCTCATGTGCCTGCGTGCGAACGAGTTGATACAGCAGGTCAAATAGCGGTCATAGGTATCGAAGAGGTCGCCGCCCCAGCGATCGCGAATTTCTTCCTCGTGCGCGCGTAACCGGGTGCGCCAGTGCGTCGTGGTGCGTTCGTAGTCCTCGCGCCGCGTGCGCAGTTGCATGACCTCCCAGTAGGGGCCGACGGCCATGATGATGTCCTCGGCCCGGGGCGTCATGCCGCCGGGAAAAATGGTCTCGCCGAGCCAGCGCAGCTCGCGTGCCTCCGCAGCGCGGCGCGGCAGGCGGTCACGCAGACCCGTCTGAAGCGCGAAGTATGCGCCAGGGTTGGTCCATGTCCACGCCCTGCGGAAGTAGTCGCGGTACCGGGCGACGGCCCGGCCGGCGCGGGCGTCCTCGGGGGTGCAGACGTGTTCGATCATGCAGATCGACTGCACCGCGTCGAAGGCGTACTCCGGCGTGAAGTCGCGATAGTCGACGCAGGAGACGGTGACGCCCGGCAGGTCGCGGCGCACGATGTCGTCGTATTGGGCTTGCGACAGGGTGATGCCGTGCGCTCGGGCGACGTCGCGTTCCTGGGTGAGGTAGGCCAGGTTGTTGCCCCAGCCGCAGCCGATGTCGAGCACCGTGCGGTCGGGCGCGATGCGCGCGAACTCGTGCAGCACCGCGAGTTTGGCGAGTTGGGCGGTGTCGAGGTCGTCGGTGTCGTCGAAGACGCCGCAGGTGTAGTTCATCCGGCTGTCGAGCCAGAGCCGATAGAACTCCGGGTCGAGGTCGTAACTGACGGCGATCTCAGCTTTGCTGGACATGCAGCGCCCCTTCCAGATAACGGCGGCGGGTCTCTTGCCGTCGTGGCTTTCCAGAGGTCGTCCTGGGCACGGTGCCGGGGGCCACGGTCACCACGTCGTGCACCGGGATGCCGAGGGTGGCCGCGACCGCTTCCCGCAGGGCCGCTGGTATTTCCGTCGTGTCCGCGGTCCGGCATTCCGCGACCACGACCAGTTCCTCGGAGCCCGATCCCGGCCGGGTGCAGGCGACGACCCCGCCCGCCCGCACACCGGCCACGGTCTCGGCGACCCATTCCACCCGTTGCGGATCGATGTTGCGGCCGTTGAGGATCAGCAGATCCTTGACCCTGCCGGTCACGAACAGTTCCCCGTCGGCGAGGTAGCCGAGGTCACCGGTCCGCAGCCAGCCGTCCGGCCGAAACGTGTTGTGCGTCGCGGAGAACGCGCCCAGATAGGTGCGTGCGATCGAAGGCCCGCGCACCCAGATCTCGCCGATGCTCCGCTCGGCGACCGTTTCGCCGGCGTCGTCGCGCACGACGATCTCATGACCGGGCAAAGGTGGTCCACAGCTGACGATCGTCGCCGTTTCCTCGGAAACGCCAGTCGCGGTGTTATTTTCGGTCTGCGCTGGGATCCCGTCGGCTGCCGCCGGATCGAGTGGTACGGCGCGTCCGCCGGACAATTCGCTGGCGCGGATACGGTCCACGCGGTAGGGGCGATCCGGCGTGGCGAGCGCGACCGCGAGGGTTGCCTCGGCGAGTCCATAACACGGTGTCAGCGCTTCGGGTTCGAGTCCCGCGGGCGCGAAGGTGCTCAGAAAGCGTTGCAGCACAGCATTGTTGATTGGTTCAGCGCCGCACCCGAGCACGCGCACGTGATCGAGCTTCAGCGCGGCGATCTCCTCGGGCGAGGTCCGGCGGGCGCTGAGCGCGTAGGCGAAATTGGGGGCGAAACTGATCGTCGCGCGCCGCTCGGACATGGCGCGCAACCACAGGCCGGGGTGGCGGACGAAGGCGCGGGTCGGCACGAAGGAGACGGGAACGCCGATCAGCAAGGGCGCCAGGACGAATCCGACCAGCCCCATGTCATGGTGCAGTGGCAGCCAGGACAGCCCGCGGTCCACGGCCGGATCGCCGCGCAGGCCGTCGCGCATGATGGCCATCCCGTTGGCGCGCACCGCGGCCACCCGGGCCGGGATCGCGCGCGGAGTTCCGGTGCTGCCGCTGCTGAACTGCACATACGCGGTCGCGTCGGGTTCGGGATGGCAGGGGTCCGTCGTGTCCGGTGCAGCGGCCACGACGGTATCCAGGACGATCGTCCGCTCGCTGCCCGCGGGTGCGGCGGTGCCGGCGCGCAGTGCGATCGCCCGGGTCTGCGCTGCCGCCGCCATCGCTGCCACGTGATCGTGCCAGGCGGCGCGACGTCCCTGCGGCGGCGGTGGCGGCACCGGAACCGGCACGACACCGGCCCACAGGGCGCCGAGGAAGGCCGGGACGAACAGGTGCGGGTCGGTGGCCTCCATCGCGACCCGGTCACCGGGTCGCGCACCGGCCGCACGCCATCCCGTGGCGGCAGCGCGCACCCCGTGCAGTAGCTCGTGCCGGCTGACGACGGTCCATTCGCCGTTCTCGCCGAGGTATTCATGGGCGGGCGCGTGGTCGTTCTCGTAACCGGCCACGACATCGGTGACCCAGTTTTCGCGCAAGTGTCGATGCCCCTCTCGCACAGTCGATTTCGAAGAATCGGAGCGGTCGTGTTCCGGGTCTCAGTACACGTGACCGCGTGGTGCGGGGGCCAGACACAGAATTGCGGAGCGCCGATCAGTTCTTGCGGTACACCGAAGGCCGGATGCCGGTGTAGCGCAGGAACGCGGTGGACAGCGCGCCGGCGCTGCCGAAACCGCAACGCGGCGCGATCTGTTCGATCGAGAGCTCGGTATCGCGTAGCAGCCGCTTCACCTCGTCGACCCGCAGCCGGAGGAGGAACTGGTGTGGTGTCGTCCCGGTCGCGGTCCGGAAGACCCGGACCAGGTGGTAGACGCTGAGATGCACCTCGCCCGCGATATCCGCCAAACTGATCGGCTCGGCGAAGCGTTCGCGCATCATCGTCACCGCCGCGCGCACGCGCCGATCCTCGCGGGTCGGTGCCGTCGGCGCCGCCGCGCCGGCATGCCGGACGAGCAGGTGCATGCTCAGAAAGGCGGCCGCGGACTCGGCGTAGAGATCATCCGCGCCGCTGGGGACGGCGAGCGCGCGCACCACTTCCTCGATCAGCGGATCGCCCTGCGTGAGCGCCGCGGACACCGCCTCGAAATCCACGCCCTGTTCGCCCAGCTGGGCCGCGGCCGCGTCGACCGTGTTGCGCGGGATGTGCACCTGCACGCTGCGCATCGGTCCGTCGCCGCGATAGCTCACAGAAGTGGCCTGGCCCGGCAGTTTGGCGTCGATTGTGCCGGGCAGCCAGGTGGACCGCACGCTGCGCCCGCCGTTCCGTGTCTGCATCACCGCTTTCCCGGTCAGCGGTAACACCAGATGCAGATCCGCCGCGGCAGGCAACGGCATCTCGCGTACCACCGGCGCATGCTCGAACCGCTGTACGAGCAGCGACTGCCAGCCGGCATCCTCGAAGCTGCAATACGTCCGTCGAGCGCAGCCGTCGAAGTCGAAACCGGCATAGGGTTGCAGATCGAAACGAGTGGAATCGAACACCATACCCCGACCCTACTCAGCGAGTATTTCGCAACCGTAAGTACTCGATGAGCTACCGGTCATCGTCTGCGAGAACGCGGGCAGGCGCAGCTCGAGTGGGGTCGCAACTGGGGAATGCGAACGACTCCGATTGTCCTACTATCCATTCGACGGCAGGCTCGCTCGAGCCGCCTCACAACGGGAGGGGTACGACAATGCGATTTCGCATGACTTTCAAACAGGCCGTGGCGGCGGTCGCTACGGTTGCCGGAATGGTCGGAATGGGCGCGTTCGCTGCCCCCGCGCAGGCCGAAGCCGCCGGGTACGATCGCTGTCCGAGCGCTCGGTTCTGTATCTTCAGCGCACCCAACGGCGGCGGGCGAATTGCCTACTTCCAGCTCGGTTCGACCGACCTCCGCCTGCAGAACATGGACGGCCAGGTCTATTCCCTCTGGAATCGCACAGCGCAATCGTGGCAGGGATACACCGAGTACAATTATCGCGGCGGTATCATCTTCAATGTCACGCCGGGCTGGAAGTCCGACGTCCCAGCCGACGTCGCCATGCAAATTCATTCCGTGCGTGGTATCTGAATCGCGACGTCAGTCGGCGAGGAGGTATCGAGCGAAGGGCGAAACTACGCCGTGCCGCGCGGCCCATCCGCACCGTAGCAAATTCCGTCGGCGTGCCTGCCCGGTCGACATCGCTGCCGTCCGAACCATCCCTGCTAATATCCGGCAACATCGTCAGAAATGAGCCGGGTCGTGGTCCACAGAAGGGATCGGTCGGGGCGTGGCGGAAACTGTGATCGGACGGCGTGCGTTGTTGACCACTGCGGCCGCGGCGGGAGCGTTGGCCGCAGGCGCGACGACCCTCGCCTGCGGTCCGCCTGCCGCTCGAACCGACTTCGCGCGGTCGATGGATCGCAGCGTGGAGTTGGCCATGGAGATGCTGGGGGTCGACGCCGCGGGGAACGATCTGCGGCTGACTTACCTGCGCACGCTGATCGATACCGGTCTGCCCGAAACCGCCGCGCCCAAACGAGTTCTGGTGATCGGCGCGGGTCCCGCCGGACTGACCGCGGCGAATCTGCTGGCCGACGCCGGGCACCGGGTGACGGTTATCGAAGCCAATGGCAGCCGAACTGGCGGGCGTGTCAAGACCTTTCGCGGCATGTTCAGCGATCCGAACCTGTATGCGGAGGCCGGGGCCATGCGGTTACCGAGCGCCCATCCCATGGTGCTCGCGCTCGCCGACAAATTGGGCCTGCGGCGGCGGCAATTCCACAACGCGGATGTCGCGCCGGAGGCACGTTCCGCGGCGGTCACGCCCGTCGTATATCGCTCCTTCACCGGCGAGCAGTGGAGCAACGGTCCCGCTGCCGAGTTCCGGCCACCGCCCGCGGCAGGCCGTACGCTGATCAACACCAACGGAAGGATCCTCACACGCGCCGAGTATGCCGGCGATCCCGCGGCGTTGCATCGCGACTTCGGTGTGGACCTCACCACGCCGGCCAGAGTTGCGCTCGATTCGGCGTTGCACAAAGTGGGGGTGCCTGACGACTGGCCCATCGAGCGTCGAATCGATGGCTGGGCAAAGGTTTTCAATACCTACGAGGACTACTCGACGCACCGCTATCTGATGGAGCACGGCTGGAGCCTTGCGCATCTCGCCACCGTGGGCACCCTGGAGAACCTGACCTCCCGACTGCACTACGGTGTCATCTCCGCGATGGTGGACCATGCCCTCATCCGGCCGGACGCGAGCTACTGGGAACTCGAAGGCGGCACCGCGACGTTGACCGATGCGCTCACCCGCAAACTCGGGCCTGCGGTGCGTCAGGGCAGACGGATGACCCACCTGGAGCAGACCGATCGCGGTGTAAAGGTGTGGACCACCGCCGAATCCGGCAGCGAGCACACCGATGGCGCACCGATGGATCCGATCGAATCGTTCGAGGGCGACTACGCCATTCTCGCTATCCCCTTGACCGCCACCCGTTTCTGCACCTTCGACCCACCGCTGTCCTATCCGACCCGTCGTGCCATCACCGAGCTGCACCATGATGCCGCCACCAAGGTATTGCTCGAGTTCAAGACCAGGTTCTGGGAGCAAGGCGCTCGCGGATTCCGCGGCGGTGGGTGCGTATCGGACTGTCCTAATCGATTCACCTATTTCCCCTCCCACGTGCCCGAGTCCGACGGCGGCGTCGTCCTGGCCAGCTACACCTGGTCCGACGATGCCATGCGCTGGGATTCGCTCACCGAAAGCGAGCGGGTGCATTTCGCGCTCGCCGGGATGCGTCGCATGTTCGGTCCCCGCGTCGACACCGAATTCACCGGTGTCGGTGTCTCGCAGTCCTGGCAACGAGCCCGCTATGCCCTGGGTGAAGCGGTCATTCCCACCCCCGGGCAGCTACACGAACACCACGCCGCGACCCGAACGATCGAAGGGCGAATCCATCTGGCCGGCGACCACACTACGCTGAAGCCGGCATGGATCGAGGGAGCGCTCGAGAGTGCGGTTCGCACTGCCCTGGAAGTCCACCAGAGATAACGGGGCGGTGTCGATCGCGGGTAAGGCCGCTGCCGAAAGATTCGAGATCAAAGGAGATACTGGGCGACGATGTGGCCGGAGTTTCCGGAGACGCCGGCGCCCGGCCAGGTACCAGAGCCGAGGACGTAGAGGTTGGGGACGAAGGTGCGGTGACCGGGTGCGGCGGAGATCGGGCGAAGGGCGAAGCTTTGCGCGAGGTCTTGGGCGCCGCCGTAGGGGTCGCCGGGCCCGCTGTTCGGGTTGAACGCGGAAAGAGTCGCGGGAGTGACGATTTCGCGGGCGATGATGGTTCCGCTCAAGCCCGGGACATGCCGTTCGACGACCTCGAGTACCCGGTCGGCGAAATGGTGCACCACGTCGGTGTTCCAGGTGCCATCGGTGGTGATCGTTCCTGCCGCGTCGCCGGAGGGCCGGGTGGGCACATCGGTGACCTGGATGCGCAGCACGCTGGTGCCTGCGGGTGCACGCGTGGCGTCGTGCGTGGTGGGGGAGTCGATGGTCATCGTGGGCCACGCGGGCAGCAACCCGGCCCGCGCCTGCGCGACGTGCAGCGACAGCCCGTCGAGCGAATCGGTGAGGAACGGCTGCCCGATCCGTTCGAAACGCTTGTCCGTCCAAGGGATCGGCGCACTGGTCGCGAGGTGGAGCTGAAAGAGCCCGGTGCCGTAGCGGTATCGGCTCGCTTGCCGCAGGATTCGTTCGGGCACTTCGGTTTCGCCGAGCAGCCACTCGTAGAGCTGGTCGGGGTTGACGGAGGCGACGACGCTGTTGCGGGCCCGATACGCGCTTCCATCGGACAGTTGTACGCCCACGGCGCGTCCGTCGGTCACTCGAATCCGGGTGACGGTGGCGCCGGTCTGGATCACACCGCCCTGGTCGGTGATGATGCCCGCGAGCGCCTCGGCGAGTTTCCCGATGCCGCCCTGCGGAATCGGCATGCCGCCCGCGGTGAAGCCGAGCGGGAAGATCGTCGTCCAGAACGCGCCGCCCGCGTCGTCGGGCCCGTGACTCACGTGCGCCGGCCACGACCCGAAAAGGCTTCGCATGGCGGGGGATTCGATTTCCGACACGGCCGAGCGCGCGCTGTCCAACGCGATCTCGGCGACTTCCGACCAACCGTTACCTTCCCGCACCAGCGCAGCGATGGTGGCGCGGGCCGCATCTCCGGTCAGATCCTGGCCCAGCAGCCCGAATATCGGGCCCACCGCGGGCCCCAGCGCCGACACGATCTCGGCGACCGCCGAGCTGTCGCCGGGGTGCAGACGGTCCGCCTCTTCCGCGAGCGCCAGCGGATCCCGCGGGAACACCGCCGTGGTTCCGTCTTCCATGGACACACCGGTCGGGAATTCCGGCTGCAATATCTGCAGACCCTGTTTCTCCAGGTCCGGCCCGAGGTCACGCCACGCGGGCCCGCTGGTGAAGAGGGGGATCGCGGACGAGAACGGGTCGTAGACCACCCCTGGCGTCAATTCGGCGCTACGCACGAACCCGCCCACCCGATCATTGCGGTCGATGACGAGCACCTCATGGCCCGCTTTGCTCAGATAGGCCGCGGCGACCAGTGCATTGTGGCCGCCGCCGACGAATATGTGGTCGAAAGTCTGCATATGTTCAGTCGACCAGCACCGGCCGGGGGACGTCGATATTTCTTGTCACTCACCGGACCGGAACCCTGTTTCGGCCATGGGCTTGGTGGCGACCAGGATGTCGAACGGCCCGGGCAGCACCGCGGCCTCTTGGAAACCGATCTCGCCGAGCAGTTCGAGATAGTCGGCCGCTTCCCGCAACATGCTCGTGCAACTGTCCACGCCGATGAGGAAATATGACCAGAAGAATTGCCGGGCGAGCCGTTCGGTATCCCGGAATTCCTCGCAGATGAGCACCCGCCCGCCCGGTGGGAGGGCGCGATAGGCTTTGGTCAGCATTTCCCGGGCCTGCGGTCGCTGCCAGTCGTGCAGGACGCGCACGAACGACAGGATGTCGTACCCGCCCGGCAGCGGTTCGGCGAGGAAGTCGCCGCCGACGAAACCCAGCCGGTCGCCGCAGCCCGATTCCGTCCGCGTACGTTCCACGAGGGGCCCCAGCGCGGGGAGGTTGTAGACGTCGGCCCGCAGGGACGGCTGGTTCCGCAACAGGTGCGCGGCCAAGGTGCCGTCGCCGCCGCCGACGTCGAGCAGCCGTGCGGCGTCCCGCCACAATTCGGCGTGCATTCGCAACGCCTCGGCGATGGGACCGATCCCGGCCGCCATGCTGTGTTCGAATCCGGCGATCTGCTCGGCGTTGCCGAGGGGCCATTCGAACGCCGTGGACGGCATGCCACGCGTGCCGTGGAGTACCTCGGGTAGACGGCCGTAGAGCGTGCGCCACGGGTAGGTGTCCCGGTCCCGTTCGAGGGAGGCCGGGCCCAGCACGTCGGCGACCGCGTCGCGCGCACCGTCCACCGCGTGATATCTGCTGTCGCGCAACAGTTCCGAGGACTGCCGAGCGACCAAGCCGAGGCATTCGAGACAGTCGAGCAGCTTGTACAGGCGGATCGGCACCACCTCGAAGTGATCACACAGAGCACCGAGCGACGCCAGCCCGGTATCCAGCGCATCGAAAAGGCCCATCTCCCAGGCGGTTCGCACGACATCGATGGCTTTGTCGCCGTGGAACAGCAAACTGAGCAACGCGCGCGGCGAAACGACGATCCCGGTCATGCGCGCAGCGCCTTTCGCTCGGCAGCCAACGCGTCCATGAACGTGTCCACTTCGTCCACCGTGTTGTAGATATGGGGAGCCACGCGTAGTCCCTCGCGCCAGCTGCACACCATGCCGCGCTCGACCAGCCGCTGCTTGACCAGCTCGTCACCCGGAAAGCCAAGGCAGACAACGCCACCGCGGTGCTGCACCGCACGCGGGGTGCGCACCGTGAGGCCCGCTGCGGCCGCCCGTTCGATGATGCGTTCGGTGCAGCGCAGCGAGTGCGCCCGGATCGCCGGCATGCCCACCGAAGCCAGCAGGTCGAGGCCGACGCGGGACATCATGGCGGTGAGCGGAATCGGCGTGCCGCCCGCGAGCCGCCGCGCATCGGCGGCCCAGTCCTCGGCAGGCCGGAACGACAGCGGATCACGACCCGCGAACCAGCCGGTGGCGGCGGGCCGCAGTGTCGGCAGGAGTTCGCGGCGTGCGTAGAGGAACGCGGTGTGCGCCCCGCACAGCCATTTACCCGCCCCGCCGAGCACGAAATCCGCACCGATCGCGGGCAGATTCAGCGGCACCGCGCCGACGGTTTGGAAGGCGTCGACGACGACCAGCGCACCAATCCGATGGGCGCGCGCGACGATCCGTTCGAGATCGAGTATCGCTCCCGTGGTGTAACTGCCATGGGCCACACAGACGAGCAGGGTCCGCTCGTCGATCGCGGATTCGATTGCCTCGGTATCGAAATCGACCATTACGCGTTCGGCGCCGTAGCGGGCGAAGCCTTGCCACAGGAACGGCACGGTGGGGAACTCGCGGTCGGTGGTGAGCACCTTGGGGCGCTCGCCGCGGAAGTCGAAACAGGTGGCGAGCCGGCCGAGCAGCGTGGAGAGGTTCGCGTCGGTGACGATCGTTTCCGCTGGGGCGCCGAGGAATTCGGCCAGCGCGCGGATGTAGCCGTCCAGTTCGCCGAGCCATCCGCCCCACGCGTCGTCACGCCAGCTCCGCATAGTCGCCCAGTAGCGATCGAGGACCTGTTCGACACCGCGCGGCAGCGCCCCGGTCGAATTGCTGTTGAGGTACACACAGGTGTCCAGCACCGGGAATTGCGCACGCAGAGTGTCGATATGGCTGATGTCGTTCATCGGGCCGTCGCCGTACGTGCCGCTCCCGGTGCGTATCCGCCCTCGCGTCGCCAACTCTCGGTCAGCTCGATCCGGATCTGCCACAGCGAGCGAAACAGGGGCTTCGTCATCCGGCCGGTCAGTACCCGTGTCGGCACTCCGTCGAGGGCGTGCACCCCGTGCCCGACGCCGATCGTCCGGCGCACCAACATGAAATGGCTGATCAGCCACAGCTGGAACCGTTCGTCGAAATCGACCAGCAGCTCACAGATGCGTTCGAGCTCGGGCTGCGCGGCTGCGTAGACCGCCGCGAGGCCCACTCCGTGGCGGTCCAGCAGCCGGTCCATCGCCGCGTCGATGTGTTCGGCGGCGAGGAGAACGGCGTTGTAGCCGGGTGATTCCTGCCCGCTGCCATTGCCGAGACTGCGCCGGATGACCTGGTAGGTGCTCGGTGTCAGCGTCTCGAGCACGCGGATCTCGCGGGCCAGGCACTCGGCGATCCGGATCGTCCGATCGAGCCGCGCGGACACCCGCCACAGCTCGTCACCGTCGAGTTCGCCTACGACACCGACGAGTTCGTGCGCGATCAGCTTGAGCCAGACTTCCTGCGCCTGATGGACGATCTGGAACATCAGTTCGTCCGGATCGGTGAGCCGGTCCACCTCGGTCTGCAAGGACAGCAGCTCGGTGGTGCGCAAATACACCTCGTAGTCGGAAGTCCCGTCGCCGACCCAGGCTTTCAAGACGGTGTTGAACATCGGTTTCGACAGTGCCTCCCGCAACTGTGCCGCCGCCGACCCGTCTTCGATCGTGGACATGAGCGTTCTCCCCCCGGGCGGCATCTCGCCGCCTGTTCGAAATACCTTGTGCCCCAGATTTCGCGACCGCGCAGCCGGGACGCATCGCGCCGGTCCACCCAGCGGATCAGCAGCCGGTGACAGTCAGTGCGCGGAACTGCAACGAGGGTTCGTGACCTGCGTGCGGTCCGCTGAGTCGACCGAGGTCTTTACACGGCGGGGATGGGGTTCGAAAGTGGTGGTTGGTGCCGGGGTTGCTCGGCGGTTGCGAAATGAGTTGGGCCCCAACGCTATCTACATGTAGGAATAATCGTCGTATGACTGCTTCGCCTCGGCTGCACATCAGCAAAGAATTCCCCGCGATGCTGGAACGGATCGATGCGCTCGCCGAATCGATAGAAGCGAACGCGGCCGCGGCCGCGGAACGCGGTAGCCTCACCGACGAAGTGGCGCAGGACTTGCTGGCCGCGGGAATAGTCCGAGCCGGGCTGCCGGAGAATCTCGGTGGCTACGAATTCTCGCCGCTGCAGTTGATCCAGACGATCGAGCGGCTCAGCTATCACGACGCGTCGGCGGGATGGACGATGATGGTGTTGCAGATGGTGACGGGCACTACGGCGGCCTATCTCGGTGCGGTCGCGGCGGCCGAGTTGTTTCCCGATGTCGCTGCGGGTGAGCACGCATTGCTGTCCGGCCACGGCACCCGGCCAGGACGAGCCGTCCCGGTGGACGGCGGCTACCTGGTGAGCGGGGAGTGGCAGTTCGCCTCGGGTATGGCACTGGCCACGCACGTCCACAGCGCGATTCAGGTGGCGGGGACGGGTGAGCCGCGGATTCTCGCGATGCCCAAATCGCAGGTGACGCTGGTGGACAACTGGGATGTGCTCGGGCTGCGTGCGACGAGCAGCATCGACTATCACTGCGCGGAAGTCTTCGTCCCGCAGACGTATACCTACCCCGCGACGACGATGACTCCCGCCAGTGGCGGTGCGATCTATCGCATCGGTGTGGTGAACATGTCCGCGATCGTGCACACCGGCTGGGCGCTCGGCACCGGCCGGCGACTGCTGGACGAGCTGCGACGGTACGCCGTGCAGAAGTCCGGCACCTTCCACGCCGCCGTCGACACCGCGCAGTTCCATGCCGAATACGCCAGTGCCGAAGCGAAACTGCGATCGGCCCGCGCCTGGGTGATGCGTGTCTGGCAGGACCACGAAGAGACGCTGACCGACGGGGATCCGCTCAGTACCGAACAGGAAACGTTGGTCCGGTTGGCGCTCAACCATGCGACGTGGACGGCGCACGAGGTCGGCCAGACCGTGCACCGCTGGGCCGCGACGACGGCGATCCGGCGCGGCCCGATCGACCGGTTCCTCCGGGACCTCGAAACCGGCACCCAGCATGTCACTTCGGGCCCGGTGGTTTTGCAGAACTGCGGAAAGTGGCTCAGTGGTGCGCAACCCGGAGCGCACTGGGAATTCCTGGATCTGGTGGAGTGAGCGGACCGTCAGTTCTGCAACGTGATCGGTGCGTTGACGAGTTCGGCCTCGGTGGGGTCGCCGTTGGCGTCGTAGAACAGCCAGACACTCGTGAATGTGGCGGGGCCGGGCTGGAAAACGAAGTAGCTGCCGGGCGGGAAATGAATGGTGTAGGGGTGTGCGGCGCCGTCGCAGTTGCCGGGCACCGTGACCGACGGTGACGAGACACCCGCGTCGTCCTGGTACAGCCCCGAATCGCCGCGGATGATGCTGCTCGGCCCGCCACTGCACGTGTAGGTGCCCGCGACGTCCACGCTGCGGTCGGTGTTCAAGTGCGCAACGCTGTCCACCGTGAGACTGGGCGGCGGTGCCATGGCACCGGCGGTAGGTGCCATCGCGATACCGAATCCCGCTGTGGCGGCGACGGCCAGTCCGGCGATCCGGTGCTTGCCGATACGCCTTCCAACGCTTCGGGCATGGTCGACCATCACATGACTCCTGTTGTGTAGGAGAGAAATTCGAAGACGCTTGCCCCAGCGAGTCTATCTCCGTCCCGATCCGTCCCACGATCCCCGGAAAGTACGGTCATCGCGCTCAGGCGGGGATCGCGCGAACGGATTCGTTGCGGCGTCCCGATACCGCGTGCAGCGCAGCCTCGACCAGCCGTCGCGGTTAGGCTCAGGGCGCGAGTCGACGACTCGGGCGGGGCAGCCCGTCCGCGACGGAGGGGTGGAAGTATGACTGGTTCTCCGCATGGAGCCGGTGATCGGTCAGCGGCGGATGGCAAACCGTTGCTGATCGTCGCCGGAGCGGTCGGGGCCGGGTTGCTGCTGGTGATCGTGGTGGTGATCGGTTTCGTCGCGAGCAACCGGGACAGGGGCGGTATATCGGGCACTCCGGTTCCGGTACCCGCTACGTACTCGGTGGCGGCCACCGCGAACGCCTGCGATCTCGTCGACCGCGCCGTGTTGACGAAGTGGGCAGCGGCACCGCGGCTCGAGCCCGATCACACGGAGACCCGGAACTCAGGCAGATCCGGCACGCTGAACTGCACTCTCTTCTACGGCAACGCACCCGGCGACAAGTTCCCGATGAACACTGCCGCCCTTCGGGTCCGGGCCGACGTCGTGGCGGGATCGGGCGCACGGACCTACGAGCACTGCAAGCGCAGCACCGCCGATCTCGCCGATACGGGCTCCGAGGTGACCTCCGGGGAGTTCACCGGCATCGGGACCCAGGGTTACTGGCAGTTCGAAGCAGACAACTTCGGCGGCATCGTCGACGCGAAATTCGTTGTGTGCGTGTGGGAGGGCGAAGCGGCGGTGAAAGTCGACCTCGCCCTCTCCCGCGAGAAGGCGGCTCCCGAGATCGGCAGGGACGAACTCGATTCGGTCGCGCGCTCCCAAGCCCGCAAGGTGCTGGACGGCTTGCGCACTACCGGTGCGTCGGTGCCGCCGTCCGCCGCCGCGACGAGCACGCCACCGTCCGAACCCGCGCCGGGCAACTATGCGATGAGCAAAGCCGCCAATGCGTGCGACCTCGTCGATCCCACTGTGCTGCAACGGTGGTCGTCCACGCCGGACCAGCCGCCCTCCCATCGCGAAACCCAGCCGAGCGCCCACGACCCCGGCAGTCTGACCTGTCAGGTCAGCTTCAAGAGCCTCGCCGGCGACGGCGTGCAGTGGAATCAAGCGGCCATCGACCTGCGCGTCGAGTTCACCGCGGCGGGCGCCGCTCCCGCCTACGACGAGTGGAAACGCAAGGACACCACCACAACTGGGTCCGGGCTGGATTCGGGCGACGTGCCCGGCATCGGCGCCCGAGGTTATTGGCATACGGCGGTATCGGATTCGAGCAGCACCACCGGCATGGACTACGTCGTCGGCGTGCAGGACAGCAACGTGTCGGTGCGCGTGCGCATCCCCCTCCTACGCCAGCACGGCGAACCCCCGGTGCACCTCGACGAGGTCGGCGCGGTCGCCCGAAACCAGGCCCAGCGCGCTCTGGACGCCCTGAGGAAGTAGTGCGCACCGCACGCGAGGTTCAGTCGCCGTATTGGTCGTAGGCCTCGAACTCGCCGAACCCGTCCTCGAACCAACCCAGATCGCGCCAAGAGCCCGAGCCGTCGAGCGGGCCCTCGTAGACGATCTCGAGATAGCTGCCGGACTGGTCGTCGAGTCGCACGCGGCGGCCCCGGCTGTACAGGAACAAAGACACGCTGATGTCAGGCTTTCCGTCCTCATACGCCATACCGAGCACCCCCTCCCAGGCCACCTGGAGCGGCCCGGACGGAGCCGGACCCCGTAGGAGACAGGAGAACCCTTCGTCGAACTGGTTCGACTTGACCACGGTCACCTCTTCGCCGAGATGCGCGCCGAAGCCTGCGACGAAGGTATCGATCGTCGCCTGCCATCGGCCGGATGGCGGGTTGTCCTGAGGGTCGTTTTCGACCGTCACTGCCAGCTGTTCCCTTCCCAGCTCTCCCGCGTGGGATACACCACTTCATGAGCGCCGTTGTTACGGGTGATTTCGACGTAATGCTCGCTCTCGGCCCATTTTTCCGGTTTGAGCGCTTTCGGCTTCTTTTCGTTCTTGTCGATCAAACCATAGGCCGTGATGACGGAGTTCTTGTTGCCTGCCTCGGTGACGACAATCGAGCCTTTGCTGTAGTAGACGTCGACGGGGCGGATGTAGGGCTCCTTGGTGACATGGTGCTTGCCGTGGTAATCCCCGCTGAAGATCCGTTGCGGGTTGTTGAGGATCGATGCTTGAACCTCAGGGGTGACACCGTGTTTCTGCAGCGCGTGCCCGATTCGGCCACCGGGGTAGGGGGCCGGTGCCCGTTGCAGTTCCTTCGGCGTGACCTTCCGGTAGAAGTTGGCGAAGCGTTCACACGCGGTCGGCGTCAAACCGAGTGGGTCGATGAACCGGAGCGGATTGCTGGTGTAGGCGTACGGGTTCGGTGCGGGGTCCAGCCCGAGCGGATCGGGTGTCAGGTACTGGCCGGTGTCCGGGTTGTAGTACCTGAACATGTTGTAATGCAGGCCGGTTTCGGGGTCGTGGATCTGGCCGGGGAACCGTAACGGTGAGCCGGTTCGCCCGCGCCAAGTCGTCCGGCCCCATAGATCGGTGTGTGCCTCGGCCACAGTGTCGGCGGTGGCGGGGTCGACCAATTCGGCGGGGGCACCTACGAGATCGGCGACGATCGCGTAGAACTCGCGATCGACCGTGCCCTGGTCGGTCGACTGGGTGAGCGGCGTGTGTGAGCCGGGTTGGTACTGCCAGCGAACGGTCGCGGTACCGCTGGACTGCTCGATGAGATGTGTGCCGTCCCAGAGATAGTCGACGCGCTCCAGGACAGTGCCGTCGGTAGCGAGGTGTTGTTTGGTGGTGCGGCGGCCGAGGGCGTCGTAGGTGTAGTGCCACCACTGGCGATCCGGCGTCCAAGCGTCGGTCAATTGGTCGAAAGCGTTGTAGCGGTAGTGCCATACGTCCGGTTTCCGGGACAGCCGGACAGTGGTTTTGCGAATCAGCCGTCCGGCGGCATCGTAGTGGAACCGGGTGCGGCCATCCCGGACGAGGAGAGCGCCGCGGTACTCGCGACGACCGTTGTCGGGCGGAAAGTCAGGTTTGCCCCCAGGTGTCGGTGCTGACACGGTGGCGCTGGTGATGTTGTCGAGTGCGTCGTAGGTGTAGCGCTCGGTGGGCGCGCCATCGGTCGAAACGGTGGTGACCCGACCGGCGGGGTCGAGTTGGTAATCGCGTCGCAAGGGGTTGGTCTGCGGACGGTCGATGGTGTGGGAGATGAGGTATCCGTCTGGGCGATAGGCGAATTCGTCGCGACGAAGGCGGGTCGGGTCCGGTCGAGCCGACGGCCCGGCTTCCAGTGACAGGGAGCGTGGCGGAAAGGCGGTCACCTCTTGGTGCGTCACTCGGCCGAGGGTGGTGAGACCACGCGTGACGGCCACTTCGCCTACCCGCCAGGTGGTCAGCCGCCCGAGCGGGTCGTAGTCGAAGGTGATGTCGTGGTCGTCGGCGTTGAGATGGTCGAGGCGGCCGGTGACATCGTGGTGCCAGGTGGCGACGGCGCCCGAAGGTGTGGTTCGGCGCGTGCGGTGGCCGCGCCTGTCGTGTTCGAAGAGCATCGGCGGGTTGGCGTCGAGTTTCTCGGACACAACGGCACCGATTGCGGTGTACGCGAATTCGAGACGATGGGTGAGATCCGCGCCGACGCCGTTCACCGCAGCCAGGACGCGGCCTGCCGGGTCGTGGGTGTAGCGGACCCACTCGTCGCCCGCGGAAATCTCCGTCAGGCGGCCGAGGACGTCGTGGTGCTGGTGACGAGTCGCGCCGGTTGCCGGGGTGATCGCGTTGACCCGCCCCGCGCGGTCGTACGCATATCGGGTGGTCGCGCCGCTGTACGTGGTCTCGGCGACCAGCCTTCCGGCACTGTCGTATTCGTAGGTCCAGTTCTGGCCGATCGGGTTGTGTACGGCGACGAGGCGGCGTTCGGTGTCCCAGGTGTAGCGAGTGGTCGAGCCGTCCGGATCGGTTCGGGAGCGCAGGAGGTCGAAATCGCCGTACACGAGCCGGGTGACCGCGCCGGTGCGATCGGTGCGACTGCGGATGTTGCCCTCGCCGTCGTAGGTCCACGATTCGCTGCGCCCGTCGGGATCCGTTCTGCGCAGCAGCTTTCCGGCGGCAGACCAGTCGAAGCGGGTGACCTCGCCGAGGGGATCGATGATGTGGGTGGTACGGCCTGCGGCGTCGCGGCGGATATGCGTCACCGCGCCGTGCGGCTCGGTGACCTGGGTCAGCAGCCCGGCCTGATCCACCTGAAAGGTGGTGCGGGCACCGTTGGCTTCGACGACGGACGCCAGTGCGCCGTTGGGGTGATAGGTGAATTCGGTGCGGTTTCCCATGGTGTCGACCGCCGCGGCGAGATTGCCGTCTGTGGACCATTCCCGGCGCGTTACCGAACCGTCGGGCGAGGTGATGGTGAGCGGACGGTTGCGCCAGAGATACTCGACCTCGGTCGAATACCCATCCGGTCGAACGACTTTCGCACAGTCACCCGCGCCGTTGTACTGGTAGCGGGTGGTCGCGCCGTCCGGACCGGTGACGGTCAGCGGCCTGCGGTCGGCGTTGTAGTCGATGTGCGTGCGGCCGCCGATCGGGTCGACGAGATCACGCAGTTGCAGTTCGCGGTCGAAGCCGTGCGACGTGGTGGCGCCGAACGAATCCGTGACCATGGTGAGCCGGCCGGTGCCGTCGGGGAGTTCCAGGTAGTCGTAGTCGCAGTTCAGCATTCCGGCGGTGCCGCGCTGGAAAGCGACGCGACCGGCCTCGTCGTAGGTGTTCACCATCTGGTTGCCGTTGGCATCGGCCCACGACGTCATCCGGTGCTCGACGTCGTAGGTGTACCGGGTGGTGGCTCCGTCGGCATCGGTGACCGCGACCAAATCTGTTCCGGCGTAGGTGAACTCCAGCACCCGGGTGGACGATTCGGGATCGTCGGAGAGCAGCGACAGGCCGGTGATCCGCGCACCGTCCGAATCGATCCGGACCCGATACCCGCCCGAGTGTGTGACCTCGACCGGCACACCGTCGGCGTCGTAGTGGAAACGGATACGGTTGCGGTGCCGGTCGGTGATCGCCGAGATCGCGTAGTTGCCGAATCTGGCCTCGATGCCGTCGAGCCCCAGTTCCGGCGCGAAATGCCAGAGCACCTCCGCTCGTTGATCCCATACCCGGTACCCGCCGGTATCGGTGCGGGTCAACGACCACTGCTGCCCTTCGGTGAGCGGGTGCACCGGAACGCCGACCTCGGCATGCGGGTAGGCGAGCATCATCGCGTTCTCGCCGATGAACGTGACACCCGCGTCCTCGACCACGATCCTCGCGTCCAGCGTGCTGGACCACGACGGACCGAACCAGCGTCCGAACCTGTAATTCGAATGATGGGCCCGCTGCAAGGTCAGCGGCAGCACACCGGGCAGATCGAGATCGGTGTCGGGAAGCAGGAATTCGCCGGTGCTGATATCGACCGGGTCGGTGGAACAGGTCCGCTGTGCCGGTGTCCGATCGGCCTCGGGGCCCGACTCTCGCGCGTGCTCGTGCGCATTCCGGTCGGCCTCGGCGCGATCCCGGGCGGGATGATCGGCGTCGGGGTCGCGGTACTCCCGCGGCGGGTTGTCAGGATCGTGCGGACGGTCGCGGTCGGTGTGGCGATCGCGGGGTGCGTCGTCGAGGTCGCGGGGGCGGTCGTTGTCGTGTTCGCGGTCCCGGGTGCGTTCGTGGTCGCGGTCGGAGTGGCGGTCCCGCGGTGAGTGCTCGGGGTCGTGTGGGCGGTCGCGGTTGTCGGTGCGGTCGGGGTGGCGGTCGCGCGGCGAATCGTCTGGTCCGCGCTGGTGGCCGGGGCCACGATCGTGGGTTGGTCGGCGGTCGTTCTCCGGGTGGCGTTCGCGGGGTGTGTCATCGAGGTCGCGAGGACGGTCGTGTTCGGGGTCGCGGGTTGGCCGGTGGTCGCGGTCACGCGGGTGATCCAGGTCGGGCCGAGAATCGCGTCGTGGGTCGTCGTGCCTGTGCGGGCGCTGATGGCGGTCACCGCTATCCGGTGTGCGAGACGGATCCTGATGGGGCGTAGGCCTGTTCGCGTGGGGATCGGCGTGCCGACCCGGTTGGTCCGGTTGCGTGCGGGCCGAAGGTTCAGCGTGTGCGCGCTGTGGAGCGCGGTCGGGAGTGGGCCGGGCAGTCGACGGGTCGGCACGGTTGGTGGGGATCGTGTCGCGGTGCGGGCGGGCGTCCGGTTTCGGATCTGCGAAGGGACGCGTGGCGGGGTCCGGCTGCGCCCGTCCGGCAGGCGTTCGATCCAGCGGGGTGCGGGCCCCGGGTTCCGGTCGTGACGAAGAGGGGAGATCGGAGTAGGCGCGCGTGGGGTCCGGCTGCGCGCGGACACCCGGTGCGGGATCCGGGCGGGGGTACGGCGCCGGAGGGTCGGGATGCGACCACGGACCGGTCTGCCAGACAGGTGCGGGATCGGGTTGGCGTGCGGGGCCCGGCTGCGTGTCGGGCGTGTGCGGGCGGACCGACGTCGGGTCGGTCTGATGTGGCGTGGCCCCGGAGTCGGCGCGTGCGGGCGGCGCTTGGTCCGGGTTTGTGGTCGAAGCGTGGTCCGGGTCGGTGCGAACACGCGGCGCCGCTTCGGAATTCGCCTGAGGCGATCGTGTGGGGTCAGGGTTCGCTCGTGCGTCGGGTGCCGCTTCGGGGTTCTCTCGAGGTGACCGCGTGGAGTCGGGGTTTGCGCGCGTGTCGGGTGTGGCGTCGGAGTTCGCGCCCGGTGATCGTGTCGCATCGGAGTTATCACGCGTGCCCGGTGTGGTGTCGGTGTGCGGCGTTCGTGTGGTGTCGGGGTTCGCGTGGGTGTTCGGTGTGGTGTCGGCGCTGACGTGCGGGGATCGTGTCTCGGGGTTTGCTTGCGGCGCATTGGAATTGGCGTGCGGCGAGTCGGCGTCGGTGCGGGAATGGGGTGCGTGTCCGGGATCGGGGTGCACCGTCGAGGGGTTGTCGGTGTGGGTCGTGGGGCGCAACGCCTCTGGCCGGGGGTCGGTGCGATGCGGTGGTGGATCCGAGTCGGGGCGCGCGGCCGGGGTCGGGTCCGCGTTCGTGTGTGGCGACGGTGCGGGGTCGGGATCGCGGTGGGTGACCGGCGACCGGTCGGGGCCGGGATCCGCGTGCTGGTTCGGGGTGGGCGAGGAGTCGGTATGCGAGGTAGGGGAGGGGTCGGCATGCGAGCTCGGTGCGGGGTCCGGATCCTCGTGCCGAGTGGGTGCCGGATCGGGCGCGTGGTGCGCCGGACCCGAGGCCGGGGACTCCGGCCGATGGGGTCGCTCGGTCGCCGAATCGTTTGCACCGCCGACATTTTCGTGCCTCGGGGCGTGGGTCTCCGGACGATTGCTCGCCTGCACCGGGTTGGTGTCGGTGGGCGTATGCCCGTTGTCCACCCGGGTGGGCGCGGGTCGCTGCGAGGTCTCCATCGACATGTGCGACGGCGTGCCGCTCGGGGTGTGCGTCGAATTGGGCAGGTGCCGTCCGACGTCGCCGACATCGTCGGCGACACGGGCGAGCCGGCCCGCGTCCTTCATTTTCCGCAGCGCACTGACGGCGACCTTGGCGCTACCGCCACCGCCGGTAGCGGCGGTGAGCAGCGCGTCACCGGTCAGCGCGCCCATGAATTCGAACGGATTCTTCCTGGCGTCGGACAGTATCGCCGAGACCGTCGCGCCCGGATCCGCCACTGCGACAACCAGTCCCGTCGCGAGATCGGAGAGGCCGGCCGCGTATTCGGCGGGGTGGGTCATGTTGTAGATGTCGGTCGGGTTGACCTGACGCACGAACTGCACGAGTCCGGTGAAGCTGGTGAGCAGCCCGGAGGTGAAGTTCAACGCCCCGTGTTCGAGAACGCCGCCCATATCCGAGAGGTTGGCGATCCAGCGGTCGGTGAAAGGTGGTTCCTTCGGCGCCTTGTCGGTGGCGGCGCTGAGCGCGCCCACGGCGATGGACGCCCCGTTGTCACGCTGAGTTCGCGCTCCGCGCAGGATCTCTCGCGCTTCGTTGCGCATCGACGTCCAGGTGTCGACGAGCGTGGTCTGCGCCTGCTGTTCGCCGGTGAGCGAGTTCCACCAGTTCTTCTGTCTGCGTTCCTCCGCGTCGGCGGCCTTCCACTTATCGATGGCGTCGGCGGCCTTGCCCTGTCCGGTCTTCACCTCGTTGTGCCAGGCTTCCATCGCCTTGGCTGCCGAGGTGAAGGCGTCGGCGCAGTCGAACCACAGTTTCGGCTGCTTGTCGTAGACCGCGTTGAACGCGTCCGCGCCGTCGCCGACCCATTCGGCGGCATCGATCTGCTTGAGCGCCTGCCCGGTCGAATCGATGGCGGTGGCCATCTTCTGCAAGGTCTGTGCGGTGGAGCTGATTTCGGTCGGCTCGCCGCGGATCAGTTCTTTCGGATCCTCGGTCTCGCCGAGTTCTTCCTCCTCGACGTCGCCGCCGGTCCCGGCGGCTATGTTGTCGCCGAGGTCGTCCAAGCCCTCGGCAATGCCGTCGAGGCCGATCGCCTTCGCGCCGTCGGAGAGCAGGTCCAGCGCGTCGTCGGCGACCTGTCCGACGCCCTCGACGACCGCTTCGACACCGTCCTCGATCGCGTTGCCGATGTCGTTGACAACATCCCAGAGTCCCAAACCTACTGCCCTTCAGACTGTTTCATGATTTCGGCGGCCTTCTTCGCGGCGCCGGTGTCCCACCCGGGTGTCTGACCGGAGAGCAGGCTGCCGCTGACCGGGGACACATTCGCGATCGCCTGCGGGGCGACCGCTTCGATCACTTTGAGGTTCGTCATGATCTTCTGGTTCGCATTGTCGAACGACTGCATGCTGTAGTCCGCGTTGCGAATATGGTTGAAGGCGTTGTCGGAGAAGGTGTCTCCCCAGGAACGGGCGGTGATCTGCTCGTCGGTGAGATGCGGGTTACCCGCCAGGTGGGTCCACATCTTCTTGAGCATGCCTTCGGCTTTCTCGTCCATCTCGTGGTAGCGCCCCGCCGCCAGGCCGAGCGTCCTGGCGATCGAGTTGCCCGCCTGCACCAATGCCCGGACGCCCCACGACCAGCGCTCGGTGAACTCCTCGAAGGTCTTCTGCACCGTGTGCTTGCCCGCCTCCATCGTCGACAGGGTGAGCAGGGCGAAACCGCGGCCCATGTTGCCGGTTTCGCCGATGCCCAGGTTCGACAGCTCGCCGATGGTGGACTGAATGCCTTTTGCGGCCTGCTGCAGCACCGCAGGATCGACCTTTACCTGCTGGGTCACGCTGCCCCCTCGATTCGTGTGTTACTCGGTTACTTCGGGTGGAAATGCCATGGGGGTCGACCCCACGATGTCTACGGCGATGCCGGTGGGTTGCTTGCACGATTCGGCGTAGTCGAGCAGTCGCCAACCCGAGAGGGTGTGGTACCGGTACTCCCGGTCGGCCTCGATACCGTCCTCGGCCAGATAGCCGCGCGCCGTCATGTAGCGGGCGTATTCCTCGATGCTGGTGAACGCACACAGCCAATCGACACCACCCACCTGCGAGGTGGAGATGCGCTCGTCGTCGGTCACCGGCACGAACAGCGCTGCCTGCCGAAACGCGGCCTGCAGGGCTTCGGCCTGACCGAAACCGGCATAGAATGCGGCGATTTCACCGCGCAGAATCCCCCGGCCGTCGGCGTCGGACATCCCCCGAACCCTCCCCTGTGATTATGCATTGTCCGCTGAACGAGTTCAACAGAGTGTACGCACATCTCGCCACCCTGCGGTAACGCTACAAAGTTGCTGGAGCGCCCTCATTTTCACCGGCACGAGAGATCTCAGCTGGCTGGCCTGTGTTCGACAGGGAGGTGGCAAATCGAGGGCGTCAGCCTGTGCCGGTGGAACTGGGGGCATCGAGGCCGTCTGACGGTGCAGTACGTTTGGTCGTCAGCACAGCTTCGAGGCGGGGAATCGCGCTGGAGATAGTCGGCCCGTTGTGTCCGGCGTCTGTTCCGCAGCACCCGCTCGACGGGATTCGGTGAATCGTGACCGTCGACAGACCGCAGCGTTCGAAGCTCCGGCGGCTGGGAGGCGCATTGCTTCTGCCCTGGGTCGTTTTCGCGACAGTGGCGGCGTGCACCCTGCTCTCGGACAACGCAGTGTCCACATCGAGCGACCTCCAGCAGGCGCTCGGTGAAATGCCGGGAGTACAGCAGGTTTTCGTGTCGACCGGTAAGACGATCACGGTCGAGGTCGTCCTGATCGAGAACGCGTCGGCCGAACAGGCCGCAGCGGTGGTCCGAACCTTCCGAAACCGGACGGCCGAGCCCGGCTTCCGTTGGCGGGAGCCGCAAATCGAGGTGCGCCGAGGTGTCGATCCGAGCTTCTTCGACGTCGGGGTGGATAACATCAGCCTGAACCTGGTGCGCACGAGTGACTTCCGAGCGGTGAGCGCGGCCTATCGCCGCCTCGGCCGCGAGTTCACCGCACTGTCCGGTGCGCGGTGGCGCATCGGGTCCGCCACCGTCGCGATCCTCGGGTGCACTCGGCGCGGTTATACGCCGGGCGCGGTCGAGCAGAAGCTGGCGGATCGGTACGAGAGGTGTTGAGCGCCGCCGCGACAGCTCAGGTCAGCCTGGCGGCCAACCTCTTCGCGTTCATGTGGGCGATCGCCTCGATGGAGAGCATCGGGTTGACGCCGGAGGCGGTGGGGAAGCAGGAGCCGTCGGCGACGACGACGTTGGGGACGTCCCAGGTGGCGCCGTCGGGATCGGTGGCGGACAGCTGCGGGGAGCCGCCCATGCGGGCCGAGCCCATGATGTGCAAGGCGCCCATGGCGCAACGTCCGGGCCCATAGCCCGCGGCACGGCAGGCGGCGGCGAATTCGGCGTGCGAGCCGCGGCGACCGGGCTCGTAGTCGACGCCGGCCTGATGGCCGGAGAAGATGCGACGGGCGCCCGCTGCTTCGAGAATGCCTGCGGCACCTTCGATCCCGGTGTGCAGGTGTGCCGCGTCGTAGGGGGAGAGGCGATAGTTGACGATCGGTTCGCCGGATTTGTCGACGGTGACGGTGCCCGAGTCGCGGTCGCGGGTGATGACGCCGATCGGCGTGGTGCGGGCGAAATCGAGCAGGGTGCGCCGGTGTGCGTCCGCCCCGCGCCATCCCATGAAGCCGAGGGCGAGGCCGGGATGCACCGGCCCGGTCTCGTAGAGGACGCCGTAGCCGTTGCCGTCGAGATTCGCGTGCTCACGGCAGATTCGGCCCTGTAGCGCGCCCTCCCAGCCCCGCAGTTCCTCCTCGAACACGCCGAACACCGCGGCGGCCGGATGCAGGCGCAGGTGGCGTCCGATGTTCTCGTTGCCCAACCCGGATCGGCGCAGCAGCGCGGGCGTCTGCACCGCGCCCGCGGTGACGACGACGGCGCGGGCCCGCACCTCGATCTGCGCCCCGGACTCGGTGGTCGCCGAAACACCCTCGGCGCGCCCATTTTTCACGTGGATACGGCGCACGTTCGCGTCGACGACCAGCCGCGCACCAGCCGCGGCCGCGTCGGCGAGCCAGGTCTTGGTGACGGATTGTTTGGCGCCGACGCGGCAGCCGTAACCGCAGGAACCGCATTCCTTTCCGGCGTCGCAGGCGTCGGTCACGTTGCGCGGCAAGGTGCTTACGTCCCAGCCGAGCGCTTGCGCGCCGCGTTCCAGCACGCCGTCGCGGGCCGAGAGGGGAGAGCGGGTGTCGGTGACGGCCAGTCGTTCGCTCACCACCTTCAGCGCTTCGTCGAACTCGGCCTCCGCGAACTGCTTCGCGCCCAGCGCGGCCCATTCCGCACGGACGGTATCGGGAGTCGGCAGTGAGGTGCTCCAGTTGACCACCGTGCCGCCACCCAGGCAGGTGCCGGCGACCAGGGTGATCTGTCCCTCCGCGGAACTGGCGCCGGGCGCGTAGAGCTGTTCCAGTGCGGCGAGTTCGCCCGCGCCGAAATCCCGATCGTCGTAATAGTTTCCGCGCTCCAACACGATCACGTCGAGGCCCGCTTCGGCCAGCACGGCTGCCGCGGTGCCCCCGCCCGCACCCGATCCGACGATGACGACATCGCAGGTGAGCGTGGTGTTCTCGGTGTAGCGCAGGGGTGTGAGCGCGGGTTGCGGGGCGCTGCCGAGCGGTCCCTGCGGCGCGGGGTAGCCGATTTCCCGCCACAGGGGATTAGTGCCCGTCGGGCCGGGCGTCACGTTGTAGGCGAGCAGCGAGGCCTGTTTGAGCGCTTGGAAGATCGCCCGCACCGGCCCCAGCCGGGAATCACCCAGCCGCAGTAGTGCCTGCTCCCGTTCCTGTTGCGACAGTGTGGAAAACCGCCGCGGCCCCGCACCGAGAAGTACGCCGGTGAGACGAGAATCCCACCACCCCAACAACATTGCCAGCTGCTTTCGATCCGCCTCCCGCGGGCTGCGCCGCAACAGCCGGAACACGGTGTCCACCGCCCCCAGTTCACTCGCCGACGGCAGCGTCGAACCGTCGCCGGGAACGAAGGTATCGCAAATCATCCGCAGCGCTGCCCGCTGCTCGCCCGTCGGCTCCATCCGAATCTCCCCTTCTCCACTGCCGCCCGAGTTAACCACGCCGCGCGGTCCCATCGCACAAATTACTGAAAACATGCAGGTAGAGTATGTGCAGTGGCAGAATGGACATTCACTTTCCGGGGTGATCGGGGACGTAGCCTTGGGGATTTGGTCGAAGAACTGGGCCTGAATCGGGGGCGTGGTTTACTGGCTGGCCCGGTTCGCTGACAGGACCGGATCGTGGTCTCCCGGTGGCTTTCCTGACACCCTGCGAAGGGATGGCACGGTTGGAGTGCCGCTTTCGGGAGGGGTGATCAGATGAAGGGGCAGTGGATAGCCTGGCATGAGGCTTGGAATCAGACTGTCAGCATTCAGTATTCGTTCGCGCCGGTGACCGCTGTCGTGCAGATGAGTCTGTCGTCCAGATTCGATTGGGACGAATGGGCGACGCCGATCGCGCGCGCCATCGCGGCATGGATCCGCTATCGGACTGCGGACGGGGCCATGCACGACCTACCGGTCCATACGCCGACCTTCTACGCGCGGGACATTACCGAGGTCAGCGGGCTGCTGATTTCCGACAACTGCCACACCGACGTGGTGCTCAACTGGTTCATCTGGGCGTGATCCCAGCATATTTCGGAGGAGTCGAGATGGAACTTCCACTGTTGCAGGGCGCTGGAGAAGTGCCCGAAGTAACCAGCGTCCGCACCGTCGCGCTCTACGAAGCCGGATCCGGTCGAATCGTGCACCAGCACGTCGCGGTCGTCTTCGCCGGCGGACGAGACATACCCGAAGCCGAAGCTATCGAGACCGCCCGCGCCAGTGCCGCCGAAGCCGGTCATCAGCCGAAGGAACTGAAGGTCGCACTGAGCAACGACCCCCGACCCCTCCGCGGCCCCCATCGCATCGATCCCGGAACGGGCGCATTCGTTCGCATCGCGAATCCGGAAGCCGGGCGCCGCGGCCCGTCGGTGTCCTGATCGGTCGAGGCGCGGACGATCTCCTGCGGAAGCTGCGTGGAGTGGACCCCGTCGGTCATGCGGTGGTTGCTTCGGGGTGCGGGCGGCGGGATAGTTGCTCAGGTCAGTATCTGAGCGAACTCTAGGATCGATATGGTGGCGCCGACTCCTGCGGACAAGTTCTCGTTCGGGTTGTGGACGGTGGGGTGGCGGGGGCGGGATCCGTTCGGGGACGCCACGCGGCCCGAGCTGGATGCGGTGGCGGCGGTGCATCGGCTCGCGGAACTCGGTGCGTATGGTCTCAGTTTCCACGATGACGATCTGATCCCGTTCGACGCCTCCGCTGCCGAACGCGCGCACCGGGTCGAGAATCTGCGAAAAGCGTTGCAGGAGACCGGGCTCGTGGTGTCGATGATGACCACGAACCTGTTCACGCATCCGGTGTTCAAGGACGGCGGGTTCACCAGCAACGATCGCGCGGTGCGCCGGTTCGCGCTGCGCAAGGTGCTCCGAAACGTGGAGCTGGCCGCCGAATTGGGGGCACGGACCTATGTGCTGTGGGGCGGTCGCGAAGGCGCGGAGTACGACAGCGCCAAGGATGTGCGCGCCGCACTGGACCGTTACCGCGAAAGCCTGGATGTGCTCACCGGATTCGTCCGCGAGCGCGGCTACGATCTGCGGTTCGCGATCGAGCCCAAACCGAACGAGCCACGCGGCGACATCCTGCTGCCGACCGTCGGGCACGCGCTGGCATTCATCGGTACGCTCGCGCATCCGGAGCTGGTCGGCGTCAATCCCGAAGTGGGACATGAACAGGTGGCCGGATTGAACTTCGCGCACGGCGTCGCGCAGGCGCTGTGGCACGGCAAACTGTTCCATATCGACCTCAACGGCCAGCGCGGCATCAAATACGACCAGGACCTGGTTTTCGGGCACGGCGACCTGATGAACGCCTTCGCCCTGGTCGACCTGCTGGAGCACGGTGGCCCGGACGGTGCGCCCGTCTATACCGGCCCCCGGCATTTCGACTACAAACCGTCACGGACCGAAGACATGGCGGGCGTGTGGGATTCGGCCGCCGCGAACATGCGGACGTATCTGTTGCTGCGCGAGCGCGCGCGAGCGTTCCGGGCCGATCCCGAGGTGCGCGAAGCTTTGGCAACCGCGGGTGTCGACGAATTGCGCACGCCGACTTTGGCGGCGGGTGAAACCTATGCCGGCCTGCTGGCTGAATTCGATTCGACCGCTTTCGACGCCGATCGTGCCGGCGCGCGGGGTTACGGCTTCGTCCGGCTGAATCAGCTTGCGCTGGAACATCTCCTCGGCGCGCGGTGAGTTCAGGAACCGCGCGGCACGGTGCGAAATAACGAAGCTGGCTACGCAGCGGTTCAGCGCACCGTCTCGGCGTGGTCGAGGATGACCTGTTGCGCGATGGCCCACGCCGAGGAGGTGGCGTCGGCGAATTCGCCGTGCCCCGTGCCCGGCAGCAACCGCAGGTCGGCACTGTTGCCCGCGCGTCTGGCCGCGTTGACGTAGCGGCGGCTTTGTTCCGGCGCCACTACGGTGTCGGCGTCGCCGTGCAGCGCGGTGATGCGCATACCGGTCGGCAGATGGGCGATGGGGGAGGCGTACCGGTAGCGTTCGGGGACCTCGCTGGGCGAGCCGCCGAGAAGTTTCCGGACGAATCCGTCGCGCCCTTTGGTGACGGCGTATTCGGGATCGAGCACCGCGGACATGAGGGTGGCACTGCGGATTCGCAGCGCCTTGGGCTCCGGCGACCGCTGGAACCGTCCCGCCACCCACGCGGCCAAATGACCGCCTGCCGAGTGTCCCGCGACTTGGATCCGCTGTAGATCCAGCGCGTTCCCCGACTGCTGCTGCACGGTTCCGGCGAGCGCCAGCACCGCGTCCGCGACGTCGGTGAGGGTGACCGGCCAGCCGCCCGCCCCGTTGACCCGACGGTATTCGATATTCCACACCGCCACCCCGTGCTCCGCCAAAGCCCTTGACTGGGCGTCGAATTGGGTGAGCGTGCGATTCTGTGACCAGCCGCCGCCGTGGATCAACACCACGACCGGAAACGGGCCCTGTCCGGTGCGCGGTAGATAAAGCTCGCCGAAACAGTCCGGCGCCGTGTCGTACGCGATGCGCAACGGCTTGTCCGGGGTAGCGGCCACGATGCCGGAGCTGACCATAGCCGGTGCGATGGGTTCCCGTGGCCCGTACGCGATCGCCAGGGTGACCAGCGCGACCAGGACGGCAACGACCAGCCGGCGGAGTCGCCGCGATCCGATCACCATGATGGCCGGCACCTCCTCTTCCCTAGCGCATCGCCGACACCCTACTGGTCCCGGGTGTCCGCTATGGGAGCCGGCGGGCAACAGGTGTCGACCGTCACTCCAGGGCTCGCACCGGCCGGGCACAGCGCATGATCGAAGGGGCTGCCCATCCGTAGTCGCGAGACAAGGACTCGACGAAAGCGAGCGAATGCATGGACCGGAGAATCCACAGGTTGCGCACCGTGTCGGTGGTGGCTGCCACGGTCGCGCTGGCCGGCGCGGTGTCGTACTGCGGTTCGGCGGCCGCCGAACCGATCGCACCGGCTGGTTGTGCGACGCCGGACTTGTGGACCGTGCCCACTCGACCGGCGGAATCTCTCACGATGATCGTCGCGTACAGCTTCGGCTACCGGAGTCCGGCCGATCCGTCCAGCGGCGACCATGAACCGGGTCCGGTCAACGAGGCACTCGCCGACGCGGTCGTCGTCGCGCGTGAGGCGCGCGATATCCCGGTCTTCGCGCAGTCGGAGATCGCGGCGGTGCTGCGGTCCCGGTATGGGATGCACGATGTGATCAGCATCGACGGTGACGTGCAGCCGGACGGTTCGCCGATCTATCTGTCCACCGAAGGCGTCGCCGCCAAGGTCGCCGCGTTGCGCGGGAGCGCCCGCGACACCGACATCGCGGGTGTCGTCGCGTTCCGTGATCACCTGTGGCGCGCGACCCGAACAACGGCGGCCGCCGGTTTCGTGGCGGCGGCACCGGCAGGCGTCACGATGCCTGAGCGATATGACCCCCTGTCGGCCCAGCCTTGGACGACCGGTCCCGAACGCTATCTGCCCGTCGATTACGCGGGAAGGGTGAAGTTCCTGAGGTGCGGCTGACCGTGCCACCGCCCCGATTCGGGCGGTGGCACGATTCTGCCGAACTACGCGGAAAGCGGTTCGGCCGCAGGTGCTTCGGACATGCGCCGCAGTTCGGCGAGCGCGAGTTGCTTGCGAAATTCCCCCGCGTAGGTGGCGTCACCGCCGTTGTGCATGATTTCGGTGATTTGCACCGCCGCGGTCTGGACGTTCCAGATATGGCGCAGGCAGGTTTCGGTGTAGGCGTCGAGCAGGCTCGAATCACCTTGCGTGACTTGGTGAATGGCGGCACGCGCGAACACTTCGGCGTCGTGCAGCGCCATGCTCATCCCTTTCGCGCTCATCGGTGAGACGAGGTGTGCCGCGTCGCCGAGGAGATAGAGGTTGCCGTAACGCATGGGGCTGTACACGACGCTGCGCAGCGGCACCAGTTGGCTATCGGTGATCCGGCCGGGGCCGACCGGATAGCCGAAGCGGGCGCCCAATTCGCTCCAGATACGTTCTTCCGGCCACTCGTCGAGGGTGTCGGTGAGCGGGCATTGCAGATAGAAGCGGCTCGCCTGCGGGCCGCGGGTGATCTGCCCGGCGAAACCGCGCGAGTGCACCGCCATCACCGCGGGCGGATCCGCCGGGACGTCGGCGAGCACGGCCAGCCAGGCGTATCCGTGCTCGTGGGCGTAGCGGGTGAGGACGCCGTCCGGTATGGACGACCGGCTGACGCCGCGATCGCCGTCGCAGCCCGCGACCAGCGCGCAGCCGATCACCTGCGGGTTCCCAGCGGCATCCTGATAGCGGACCGTCGGCCGATCCCGCAGATCGGCCAAACCGATGTCTCGCGCTTCGAACCGAAGGTCGCCGCCGTCGCGCAGGAAGACCCTGATCAGGTTCTGGACGAGGGCCTGCTGTGTGCAGAAGATGCCCTCGGTGTCGTCGCCGGTGGCGTTCCAGAGCCGTGTCTCGCCCTCGATCAGCAGCGGCATATAGGCGGTGTCGGCCGTCCTGGTCGAGAAACCGTCGACCACCTCGCCGAAACCCCACTCGCGAAGCATCCGTACACCGCGGCCGTCGAGCGCCCCGGCTCGTTGCCGCTGCTCGACCTGCTCCCGGCTCTCCTTCTCCAGGATGACGCAGCCGATACCGTTGCGCAGCAAGAAATTACCGAGCGTGAGCCCGGCCACACCGGCGCCGACGACGACTACGGCCGGGTGCTCAGCTGTTCTGCTCATGTTTCGAAACTCCTCTTGGGAAATAGCTCAGTAGGGGTGGCCGTTCGCGGCCCGACCACCACTCTGGTCCCGGGGCGCAGATGCTGCCAACCGGTGAATGGACAGCAGATACGGCAAACTCGCCAAACTGCCGCGGCTACGTTCCGTCGCGGAGATCGGCCTGGTAGCGGCCCGGTGTCTGGCCGACGACGGCGGTGAAGGCCTCGATGAAGCTCGTGGGATTGGACCAGCCGCACGCGATCGCGGTGTCGGTGACGGATCGGCCGGCGCCCAGCTCGACCAGCGCGTGATGGATGCGCAGGATGGTCCGCCAGCGGTGGAAACTCATCCCGAGCTCGTCGTGGAACAGGCGGGTGAGGGTACGCCCGCTCGCTCCGACGACGCGGCCCAATTCCACCAGCGTCGTGGTCTGTGCGGGATCGCCACGCAGCAGATCGGTGACCGCGCGCAGCCGGTCGTCCCGGGGTTCGGGCAGATGCAGGGACTGTCCGGGTGCCTCGACGAGTTCGTCGATCACCACCGCACGTAGCCGTTCATGCGCGCCGGGACGGACTTCCGGTCGCGTGGTCAGCGCCAGAATGGCTTCGCGCAGTAAGGGATTCACGGCGAACACCGCGGGCCGCGGCACCAGGGCAGGACACAGCTCGGCGGGAACGACGACCAGCCGCGCGTCGGTCCCGCCGTAGAAGCGGTGCGAGTGCACGAATCCCGGTGGCGTCCACGTCACCCGGTTGGCGGGCGCGACCCAGGTGCCGCGCTCGGTCGTGGTGGCCAAGACCCCCGACGCCGCGTACACCAGTTGGCCGTCGGTATGCGAATGCGCGTCCATGTGGAAGCCGTGCGCGAGCCAGCCCGCACCGTGCGGCGCCGGTTGCGGCAACGGCGCGGGAGACTCTGCGTTGTGGCGATTTTCCAGCATCGACCGCTATTTTATCGACACTTGGTCGCCCGATTCGGTCGGCCGACGGTCAGCGCAACGCGAGGTATTTGGTTTCGAGGTACTCCTCGATGCCTTCGGTGCCCGCCTCGCGGCCCAGGCCGGATTGCTTCATGCCGCCGAAAGGGGCCGCGACGTCGGAGACGATGCCGCGGTTGACGCCGACCATGCCGGACTCGACCGCTTCGGCGACACGGAGGGCTCGATCCAGATCTTTGGTGTAAATGTAAGCGGCCAAGCCGAATTCGGTGTCGTTCGCGGCTTCGACCCCTGCGGTTTCGCCGTCGAAACCGGTGATCGCGGCGACGGGGCCGAAGACCTCCTCGCGCAGGATGCGGGCGTCGGCGGGGACGTCGGCGAGGACGGTGGGCGCGTAGAAGAATCCTTCGCCGGGCAGGCTGTGACCGCCGGTGGTGACGACCGCCCCCTTCGCCACGGCGTCGAGTACCAAGTCGGAGACCGTGTTTCGCTGTCGCTCGTTGATCAGCGGCCCGACCTGGACACCGTCGAGGTGACCGGGCCCGAGCTTCAGTGCGAGCATGCGGGCGGTGAGTTTCGCGGTGAACTCCGCGCGCACCGCATTGTCGACGTGGAAACGGTTGGCCGCGGTGCAGGCCTCGCCGGTATTGCGCATCTTGGCGGCCATCGCGCCGTCCACCGCCGCATCGAGGTCCGCGTCGGCGAACACCACGAATGGGGCGTTGCCGCCGAGCTCCATCGACGTGCGCAGCATCCGGTCGGCGGATCGGGCGAGCAGGAGCTTGCCCACGGCGGTGGAACCGGTGAAGGTGACCTTGCGCAGGCGCGGATCGGTGAGCAGGGGGCCGGTCAATTCGGCCGCGCGTGCGGTCGGCAGGATCGACAGCACACCGGGCGGCAGGCCGGCCTCGGCGAACATCCGGCCGAGCAGCAGCATGGTGAGCGGAGTTTCGGGGGCCGGCTTGACCACCATGGTGCAGCCGGCGGCGAGCGCGGGCGCGATCTTGCGGGTGCCCATTGCGAGCGGAAAGTTCCACGGCGTGATTGCCAGCGTGGGGCCGACGGGCTGTTTGGTCACCAGGATCCGGCCGTTGCCCGAGGGCGAATGGGTGTAGCGGCCGTGTACGCGCACCGCTTCCTCGGCGAACCAGCGCAGGAACTCGGCGCCGTAGGTGACCTCACCGTGGCTCTCCGCCAACGGTTTTCCCATCTCCGAGGTCATCAGCAAGGCGAAGTCGTCGCGCCGTTCGAGCACCAGTTCCCAGGCCCGATGCAGAATCTCGGCGCGTTCGCGGGACGGCCGCGCGGCCCAGTCCCGCTGCGCCGCCGCGGCGGCGTCGAGCGCGGCGGCACCGTCGGCGACCGTGGCGTCGGCCACCTCGGCGAGCACCGCCCCGGTCGCCGGATCATGGACCGGGAACGTGGCGGCGTCACCGGCCGCCACCTGCCGTCCCGCGAGCCACAGCCCGGTCGGCACCTCATCGAGTAGAGCGGTTCGGTCACGCATCGTCGGTTCTCCTGGTGGTCGAAGGGGCTCGGTAGCGGATCGCCTCGGCGAGCACCTCGACGCCGTCGGCGAGCAACTCGTCCTCGATGACCAGCGGCGGCAGCAGTCGGATGACGTTGCCGTAGGTGCCGCAGGCGAGCAGTAGCACGCCCCGCGAAAGCGCATGGGCGACAATTTCTTTGGTCAGCACCGGATCCGGCTCGGTACTGCCTGGGCGCACGATCTCGAGGGCGAGCATCGCGCCGCGTCCGCGCACGTCGCCGATCACGTCGACCTGCGCGGCCAGCGCGCGCAACCGCGGCAGCACCGCGGCCTCGATGGCCCGGGCACGGGCGGGCAGGTCGAGCTCGCGCATGGTCGCCATGGTGGCGAGCGCGGCCGCGCAGGCCACCGGGTTGCCGCCGTAGGTCCCGCCGAGTCCACCGGGATGCACGGCATCGAGCAGCTCGGCCCGTCCGGTGACGGCCGCGAGTGGCATACCGCCCGCGATACCTTTTGCCATGGTGACGATGTCGGGTACGACGCCTTCGTGCTCGCTGGCGAACCAGGCGCCGGTGCGGGCGAAGCCCGTCTGCACCTCGTCCGCGATGAACACGATGCCATTGCGCGCCGCCCAATCGGACAGGGCCGCAAGGAAACCGGGGGCGGGCACGATGAAACCGCCCTCGCCCTGGATCGGTTCGATGATGAGCGCGGCCACCGCGTCGGCGCCGAGCTGCACCTCGATGCGGGAGATCGCGCGCCGCGCGGCCTCCGCGCCCGACAGGCCGCCGTCGCGGTACGGATACGACATCGGCATCCGGTAGATCTCCGGCGCGAACGGACCGAAATTCGCCTTGTAGGGCTGATTCTTCGCGGTCAGCGCCATCGTCAGGTTGGTCCGGCCGTGGTAGGCGTGATCGAACGCGACGATCGCGCTGCGCCCGGTGGCCAAGCGCGCCACCTTGATCGCGTTCTCGACTGCCTCCGCACCGGAGTTGAACAGCACGGAGCGCTTCTCGTGCCGTCCGGGCGTCAGTGCGGCGAGTTCCTCGGCGACCTGTACGTAGCCCTCGTAGGGCGTGACCATGAAACAGGTGTGGGTGAACCGTGTGGCTTGGTCGGCGATCGCGGCGGTGACGGCCGGGTGGGCCGCACCGACACTGGTGACGGCGATCCCGGAACCGAGGTCTATCAGCGAATTCCCGTCGACGTCGACGATGATGCCGCCGTCGGCGTCGGCCGCGTAGACCGGCACCGAGGACCCGACTCCGGCCGCCACCACGGCCGAGCGGCGGGCGGCGAGCGCCGCCGATCCCGGCCCCGGTAAGGCGGTGACGAGATTGCGCTGCTGCGCCAAACGGTGGGCGATATCGAGCATCGAAGACTCCCTAACGGGTCGAATTGTCTGGGCATGCCGAAAAGCGTTCGGCCTCTTGCGGTACCGGTGGTGCTAGCGCAGTTCGGCCGGAACCAAGCCGGGGACAACAGGTTCGGTGGGCACCGCATCCGTGCGCGCGGCCACGCCGTCACGGAAGAAGCCGGGATTCCACCATCGTGCGGCCAGCATCAGGACCGCGCCCAGGCACAGCATGCCGAAGCCCATGAAGAACACCAGCCCGATGCCGCCGATCGACGCACCGCTGCCGTTGTCCGGATTCATGCTCTCGCGCACGGAGACCGCGAAGACCGCGAGCAGCATCAACCCGCCGAGTAACGGAAACGCGAACTTGAACACGACATTGCGTGCGCTGCTGAACAATTCGGCGCGGAAATGCCACACGCAGGCGAACGCCGTGATGCCGTAGTACCAGCAGATCATGATGCCCAGCGCGGCAACGGTATCCATCAGCGTGTGCTCGGAAAGCAGTGTCACCAAGGTGTAGAAGATCCCGGTGACAACACCCGCGACCACGGTGCTGAACGCGGGTACCCGAAAACGCGGGCTCACGGCGGCGAACTTCTTCGGGAACGCCCCGTAGGCGCCCATCGCCAGCATCGTGCGGGCGGCGGGCAGGAACGTCGTTTGCAGGCTGGCCACCGAGGAGGCGAGCACCGCCAGCAGGAGCAGCGGTCCGGCCCAGCCGAGCACCGGATCGGCCAGCGCGCCGAAGACATTGTTCGCGTTCGCCGCGTTGCCCAGGCCGAGACCGCTCTCGCCGACCCCGGCGTACATCATCACCGCCACCGCGACCAGCAGGTACGTCAGCAGAATCGAGAGCACGCACAGCAGACCGGCGCGGCCCGGCACCTTGTCCGGGTTCTTGGATTCCTCGCCGAGGGTCAGGCAGGTGTCCCAGCCCCAGAACGCGAAGATGGATCCGGTGACGCCGATCGCGAACGCGCTCACTGTGATTCCGGCGAACGGGTTGAACCAGTCGAGCGCGAAGGACAAGCCGCCGGGCGCATCGCCCGTGCCGACCCGGACCAGCGCGATGACCGCGAAAGCGAGCAGCACGACCATCTGGAACCCGACGAGCACGTATTGCACCCGTTCGCTGGTGGTGACGCCGCGCCCGGCGACGACCGTGGCGATGGCGATGAACAGCAGCGTGGTCGCGATATTGACGGCCTTGTTGCCTGCCAGCTCGGCGAGGGCGCCGTTGCCGGATATCCGCGCGAGGAACAGGTAGAGGAATTCGACGCCGATCGAGGCCAGATTGGACAGCACGATGATCGTCGCCATCACCATGCCCCAGCCGCACATCCAGCCCACGTACGGCCCGAAGGCCTTGGTGGACCAGGTGAACGAGGCCCCGCAGTCGGGCATCCGCGAGTTCAGCTCGCGATAGGCGTAGGCGGTGAGGAACATCGGGACGAAGCCCGCGATCAGAATGGCGGGCAGTTTCAAACCCACGGCGGCCACGATCAGGCCTAGGCTCGCGGTCAGCGTGTAGCCGGGCGCGACGGTCGAAACACCCAGGACCGCACCGGCGAACGCGCCGACCTGCCCCGAGGCGAGTCCTTTGTCGACCAACTCCGGACCCGGGGCGTTGGTTGTGCTCATCTATCTGCCGCCTAGTCGTGCGCGCTCATCACGTGCTTGACGCGCGTGTATTCCTCGACGCTGTAGGCGGAAAGGTCCTTGCCGTAGCCGGAGTACTTGAAGCCGCCGTGCGGCATCTCGGCCACCAGTGGGATGTGACAGTTCACCCACACCGCACCGAAATCCAGTGCGCGGGTGCAGCGTTCGACCGTGGCGTGATCCTTGGTCCAGACGCTGGCGGCCAAACCGTAGCGGACGCCGTTGGCGTACTCGATGGCCTGTGCTTCGTCGCGGAACGGTTGCACGGTCAGCACCGGGCCGAAGGTCTCGTCCTGGACGATGTCGTCGTGCTGGCGCACCTGCGTGACGATCGTCGGCTCGACGAAAAAGCCCTTCTCGCCCAGTCGATGTCCGCCGGTGACCACCTTGACGTGCGGGGGTAGCGCGGCGAGTTTGCCGAGTACCGCGGCGAAGTGGCGGGCGTTGTTGAGCGGGCCGTAGAACGTGTCCGGGTCCTCGGGCAGGCCGGGTTTCAGCGTTTCCGCTTTCCGGACCAGCGCGTCGACGAGCTGATCATGGATCGATTCGTGCACGAGCACCCGGGTCGCCGCAGTGCAGTCTTGTCCCGCGTTGAAGAATGCGGCTTCGGCGATACCGCTTGCGGCCCTGTCGATATCGACGTCACCGAAGACCACGGCGGGTGCTTTGCCGCCGAGCTCGAGGTGGGCGCGCTTGAGTTGCTGCGCGGCCGATCCGGCCACCGCGATACCCGCGCGCACCGAGCCGGTGATCGACACCAACCCCGGAGTCGGATGGCTCACCAGCTCGGTGCCGGTGCTCGCGTCGCCGAGTACGACGTTGAAAACCCCGTTCGGCAGAATGCCTTTCGTCAGGCGGGCCAGCACCAGCGTGCTCTCCGGTGTGGTGTCGCTCGGCTTGAGCACGATCGTGTTGCCCGCGGCCAGCGCGGGGCCGATCTTCCAGATCGCCATCATGAACGGGTAATTCCAGGGCGTCACCTGCCCGACCACGCCGATCGGCTCACGCCGGACGTAAGAGGTGAACCCCGCCATGTACTCGCCGGCGGGGCGGCCCTCCAGCATGCGGGCCGCGCCCGCGAAGAACCGGATCTGATCGGCGCTGACCGCGACCTCTTCGGCGGCGATCACCGCTTTCGGCTGTCCGGTGTTGCGGCATTGCGCCTCGACCAGTTCGCCGGAGTGCGCCTCGATGGCGTCGGCCAGCTTCAGCAGCGCGGACTGGCGCGCACTCGGCGTTGTCCGGCCCCAGGATTCGAATGCCCTGGCGGCCGCGGCCATGGCGGCATCGATGTCCGCGCGGTTCGAGATCGGTGCCCGGCCCACCACGGTCTCGTCCACCGGATTCACCAGATCGAGTGTTGCGGCGGCGCCGGAAGCCACGAATTCGCCGTCGATAAAGTTCTCGAGTACCGGCAATGACATTGTTCACCGTCCATCTCTCGGGGCGTGTCCTTCGGTTCGCCCTGGGATCAGTGTGCCCTGAGACACACTCCCGCGCCTCTCGACAAAATGGTGAATCAAGTGACCAGTCATCGCCGTTCTGTACACTGCACTCGATGGCTGTACCGATTAGCTGGGTGTTGTCCCAAGCGGATCTCGCACTCCGGCTCCGGGGCGGTGCCGGTGGTGTCGGTCGCGAGGTGGATCTCGTGCTCACCACCGAACTGGAAGATCCCTTCCCCTGGCTCTCCCGCGGCGAACTGGTGCTCACCACCGGTATGCGGTTGCCACGCACCAGCCGGGAGCGCGCGGCCTACCTGCGCGCCTTCGACGACTGCGGCGTGGCGGCGGTGGGTTTCGGCACCGGCCTCACCTACGCCGAAGTGCCCGCGGATCTGATCGCCGCCGCCGATGCCATCGGTATCCCGCTGATCGAGGTGCCGTTGCCGACGCCGTTCGCGGCCGTGGTCAAGAAGGTGTCGGCGCGCGTCGCCGAACTCCAGTACGACGCGCTGCTGCGGGCCTCGCGCGCACAACCGCGAATGACCAAGGCGCTGCTCAAATCGGGCGCGCGGGCGATCGTCCGGGAACTGGCCGGCTCGCTGGCTGCCACGGTGCTGATCGTCGACGCGGCGGGCACGGTCACCGAATGTCACCCGGAGGCGCCGTCGGACGCGCTGCTGCGCGCGGTCCGAGCCGCCCTCGCCGCCGATCCGGCCACCGCGGCCAGCAGTGTCCGGACCGATACCTCCGGAGCCTCGATCACGCACCAGCGGATCGGTGTCGACCGCCGCTCGTTCGGCGAACTGGTGGTGGTCAGCCCGGCGCCGCTGAGCGGCGTGGATCAGATTCTGCTCGGGCACGCGAACTCGTTGCTGGCGTTGGATTTCGCGAAACCGGTTCGGTTGCAGGCGGCGCAGCAGCAGCTCAACAGTCAGGCGCTCGCTTTGGCGCTGAGTGCGGAAGCCGATCTGGCGCCCGCGTGGGCGCAGCTGCTGCCCGCCGCCGACACGCACGGCCGGATTCGCGTGCTCGTCGCCGAATGCGATTCGGCCGCAACGACGTCCGACGTTCGTGAGGTCGTGGCGGCGGCACTGCACGCCGCCGGGAACCCGGTGTTCCTGCATGCCGCGGACCAGCGGGTATCGGTGCTGCTGCCCGGCACCGAGGGGGTCTCGTTCGCGCGCCGCCTCGCGCTCGAAATCGGCTCCTCGGCACGGAAACTCACCCGTATCGGGTTGAGCGGCGGACATCGGCTGCGTGATCTCGGTGCGGCGGCCGCCAACGCGACCCGGGCGGCTTCGGTGGCCGAACGTGGCAGCGCCCCGGTGGAATTCGACGCGATGACCGGTCGCTCGTTGCTGGCGTTCGACGCCACCAGACAGGTGCTCGACGCGATGGCCGACACCGTGCTCACCCCGCTCGTCGAGCACGACCGGAGCAACGGCACCGACCTGCTGAACGCCCTGCACGCCTTTCTGGAAGCGAACGGGCAGTGGGAGTCGGCCGCGGCGACGCTCGGCGTGCACCGCCACACGCTGCGTAAGCGCATCGCCTTCGTCGAGGACCTGCTCGCCTGCGACCTCGACAACGCCAGGGTGCGCGCGGAGTTGTTGCTCGCCATCCTGGTGCGCCGCTCGTAGCGCTCCGGCGGTGAATTCGACGGATTTCGTTGCCGAGCGGGTTACCAGGTGCCGGATCGGACCGTCGACATCACCCGCCGATGCTTGTCGGTGTCCGGGTGTTCGGGCAGGATGCCGGGCGTGAGCGACCAAGAATCGAGCCGGACGGCGCCGGTGCTGGATGACACCTCGAAGAAGATCATCGCCCAGTTGCAGGAGGACGGGCGGCGCGCCTACGCGACGATCGGCAAGGCCGTCGGGCTGTCCGAGGCCGCGGTGCGGCAGCGAGTGCAGAAGCTGTCCGACGCCGGGGTCATCCAGATCGTCGCGGTCTCGGATCCGTTGCAAGTCGGACTGTTTCGGCAGGCGATGGTCGCGATCACCGTGGACGGGGCGCTGCAACCGGTATCCGACGCGCTCACCGCGATGGACGAGATCAGCTATGTGGTCGAATGCGCGGGCCGCTACGACGTGCTGTGCGAGGCGGTCTGTGCCGACGACGAGGCGCTGCACGACCTGGTGTCGAACCGGCTGCGCACACTGCCCGGTGTCCGGCACGCCGAGATCATGATCTACCTCAAGCTGCGCAAACAGACTTACCAGTGGGGGACCCGCTGATCTGCGCAACGAAATCCGTAGCTGTCATCGGCATTTTTGGCTGGATCGATCGGCAGATGGTTATTTTGCAACGGATCTAGTTGCAGGCCTGCGTGTGATGTGGGATAACCGAAAACATGACCGCTATCACCGATCCGTCCACCGTGGGCTCCAGCGACTCGGCCCGCGTCGTCCGTGACCATCTCTGGATGCACTTCACCCAGCAATCCGAGGACACCGACGCCGAGACGCCGGTGATCGTGCGCGGTGAAGGGGCCTACATCTGGGACGCCGACGGCAAGCGCTACCTCGACGGTCTCGCCGGCCTGTTCGCGGTGCAGGTCGGCCACGGCAGGGCCGAACTCGCCGAGGCCGCGGCCCGGCAGACCCGGGAACTGGCCTACTTCCCGCTGTGGGGATACGCGCATCCGACCGCGCTCGAACTCGCCGAGCGCCTGGCCGTGGCGGCCCCGGGCGACCTGAACCGGGTGTTCTTCACCGTCAGCGGCGGCGAATCCGTGGAAACCGCATGGAAACTCGCGCGGCAGTACTTCAAGCTCGTCGGCAAGCCGACCAAGCACAAGGTGATCAGTCGTTCGATGGCTTACCACGGCACCTCGATGGGTGCCCTGTCGATCACCGGAATCCCCGGCGCGAAAGCGGATTTCGAGCCGCTGGTGCCCAGCACCGTGCGGGTGCCGAACACCAACTTCTTCCGCGCCACCGAACACGCCGACGACTACGACGCGTACGGCCGCTGGGCCGCCGACCGCATCGAAGAGGCGATCCTGTTCGAAGGCCCCGAGACCGTCGCCGCGGTGTTCCTCGAACCGGTGCAGAACACCGGTGGCTGCTTCGTCCCGCCGCCCGGCTACTTCCAGCGGGTCCGGGAGATCTGTGACCGGCACGACGTGCTGCTCGTCTCCGACGAGGTGATCTGCGCGTTCGGCCGCCTCGGATACGATTTCGGCGCAAAGCGTTTCGGCTATCAGCCGGATATCCTCACCACCGCCAAGGGACTCACCTCCGGGTACGCCGCACTCGGTGCGGTGCTGGTCAGCGATCGGGTGGCCGAACCGTTCCGGCACGGCGCCACGTTCATGCACGGCTCGACCTACGGCGGCCACCCGGTCGCCTGCGCCGTCGCCCTCGCCAACCTCGACCTCATCGAGCGCGACGGCATCTACGAGCATGTGCTGGCCAACGAATCCCGGTTCAAGTCGACCCTCGACAAGCTCACCGATCTGCCCATTGTCGGCGAGGTGCGCGGCGCGGGGTACTTCTATGCGGTGGAGCTGGTCAAGGATCGAAATACCAAGGAGCGCTTCACCGATGAAGAAGCGACCCGCATCCTCAAGGGCTACGTGTCGAAGTCGCTGTTCGAAGCGGGCCTGCACTGCCGCGCCGACGATCGGGCCGAGCCGGTCATCCAGCTGGCTCCGCCGCTGATCTGCGAGCAGGCCCAGTTCGACGAGATGGAACAGATCCTGCGCGAAACCCTCACCGGCGCATGGTCATTGCTCTGACCGGCCGGATCGGCTGGACGAAGGGGAGACCTGGATGACGAACACCGGCGAATACGCCGATCTGATCCTGCTCGCAGAACGGGTGCACACGCTCGATCCGGCGCGGCCGCACGCACAGGCGGTCGCGATGAAGGGCGAGCGCATCATCGGCGTCGGCGGCCCGGCCGATGTCCGGGACTGGCGCGGTGCGCGCACCGAGGTCATCGACCTCGGCGCGGCGACGATCACCCCTGGTCTGGTGGACGGACACGCCCATCCGCTGGTCGGCGCGGATATGACCAACGGTGTCGACCTGTCGTCGGTGTCGAACGTAGACGAGCTGATCTCGGCACTGAGCGCCGAGGGCGTCGCGCCGGTCGACGGATGGATTCGCGGTTGGGGCCTGGACCCGAATGTTTTTGCGGACCAGCCGATTACGTTCGAACCACTGCTGCGGGCCGTCGCCGAGACGATCCCGGTGTACCTCGACTTGAACGACGCGCATTCGGCGCTGGTGAACCCGGCGGCGCTGCGGGCGGCGGGTGTGACCGGCCACCGCGAATTCGATCAGGGTGCGCGCATCGTCTGCGACAGCGACGGCCGGCCGACCGGGCATCTGCTCGAACCGGCGGCGATGGACCTGGTGCTCGACGTCGCCCCGGTGGCGCCGATGCGCGTGCGCCGTGGTCGCGTCGCCGAGGTGCTGCGGGGGATGGCCGCGACCGGACTCACCGCCGCGAATGTGATGGACTTCGACGGTGACAGCGAGGAATTGATCACCGGCCTGTCCGCGGAACTCGAGCTGCCCGTCCAGTTGCGGTTCGCGCCACGCTGCCACCCGGGTACCGGACGCGCCGGACTCGAGCACATCGTCGACCTGCAGCGCCGCGGTGGCCGCCGGTGGCAGGTCGACGGAGTCAAGTTCGTCATCGACGGAACGATCGACGGCGGTATGGCGTGGCTCGACGAACCCGACAGCCATGGCGAATCGACGGTGCCGTTCTGGCCGGACCCGGCGCAGTATCGAGAAGCCGTGCACTACTTGGCCGCTCGTGGAGTGCCGACCGTCACCCACGCGATCGGCGACGCCGGCGTCCGGTATGCGCTGGAGACGCTCGCCACCGCGGCGTTGCCGCCATCCGGCGTGCGGCATCGCATCGAGCACATCGAAACCATCCCGACCGAACTCGTCGCGAAATTCCGGGAGTACGGTGTGGTCGCGAGCATGCAGCCGACGCACTGTAGTCACTTCACGCGTGCCGATCACACCGACAACTGGTCGTCGCGATTGGGTGACGAGCGTGCGAGCCGTGGGTTTCGCACTCGCGATCTGCGTGATTCCGGTGCGACGGTCGCCTTGGGCTCCGACTGGCCGATCGGCCCCTACGACGCCCGCGCCATTTTGGCCGACGCGCAATTGCGCCGTCCGGCAGGGCGTTCGGAGGTCGAACCGGTGTCGCCGACGCAATCGCTCACCGCGGCAATGGCATTGGAGGGCTACACCTCGCATGCCGCACGCGCGGCGGGACGGGAAGGCACGGCCGGGCGAGTGGCGATCGGGTGCGCGGCCGATCTCACGGTGTTCGCGCTCGATCCGCTGGTTGTCCCGCCCGATGAATTGGCCGGTGCGCCGATCGCTGCGACGGTCGTCGCCGGAGCCGTGGTGCACCGCGCCGAAATCGCTTGAAGTCGTTGTGTGACAAGGGAGTAACGAACGATGAAAGCCAGCGCCACGGTATTGACTGAATATTCAGTTGAGAATACCGTCACCTCATGAAAGAGCATGTGGACCCGACCAGTGATCGGGTCGGCCGGATCGAACAAGCAGGCGTCGAATATCTTCCGGAGGCGGCCCGGGATTCGTCGCCGTGGAATGTGGCCGCGGTATTCCTGGGCAGCGGATTCACCTGGACCGCGGTGATCTACGGGTGGGTGGCGATTCAACTCGGACTGTCGTTCTGGCAGGCGCTGCCCGCGCTCCTCGTCGGCGGGCTGATCGGCGCCGTGGTCGTGCTGCCGACCGCGCTGATCGGCCCGCGCACCGGCACCAACATGACCGTCGCGAGCGGTGCCGAGTTCGGTATTCGCGGGCGCTTCATCGGTTCCGGGCTGGCCTTGGCGACCGCCGTCGTCTTCGGCGCGATCACCGTGTGGACCAGCGGTGACGCCCTCGTCGCGGCCGGCGCGCGGTTGCTCGGGACGCCCGACGCCGGGTGGGTGCGCGGCCTCGCCTACGGCGTGATCGGCGCCGCGATGGTCGCGATCGCCCTCTTCGGGCACGCCACAATCGTTGCGGCACAGAAGGTTATCGTGCCGGTGGTCGGGCTGCTGATGCTCGCGGGGGTCTTCGCCTTCGCGGGCCGGTTCGATGCGGACGCGGCGCCGGGGGAGTACGCGCTCGGCGGATTCGTGCAGACCTGGGTGGTGGCCGTGGTGATCTCCGCGTCCGGGCCGATCTCGTATGCGACCACCATCGGCGACTACACCCGCCGGGTATCGCATCGACGGCACAGCGACCGCCGCATCGCGGGAGCGCTCGGTCTCGGCCTGTACTTCGGCGGCATCATTCCGGCGACGTTCGGTGCGTTCACCGCATCGACCCTCACGATCAACACCGGCTCCTACACCACCGACCTGGTCGCCGCGGCACCGCTGTGGTTCACCTTCGCGATCGTGGTGATCTCGATCCTCGGCGGTTTGGGCCAGGGCGTGCTGTGCATCTACGGGAGCGGCCTGGACCTGGAGGGGGTGTTCCCGCGATTGCTGCGCGTGCAGACCACGATGATGACCGCGGTCCTGGTCGTCGTGTTGCTCTACGTCGGCGTCTTCGTCTTCGACGCGGTGGATTCGGTGAGCGCGGTCGCGGTCATCCTGAACGCCGTGGTCACGCCGTGGGCGGTGATCATGGTGATCGGTGCGCTGCGCCGGCGCGTGCCCGGCTATGACGTCGTGGATCTGCAAAGCTTCGCGCAGGGGCGCACCGGCGGTCGATACTGGTACACCGGCGGCTGGCATCTCGGCGCGGTGGTGGCGTGGGCCGCGGGCGCGATCGTCGGCGTGCTGGCGATCCACACCACGGTGTACACGGGTCCGATCGCTTCGATAGCGGACGGAATCGACATCAGCATGATCGGTTCCGGAGCGGTCGCCGCGGCGGTCTACCTTGTCGCCCTGCGTATTCGGACCACCTCGGCCGCGTCGGTGCCGCTGGCACGGGCGGTGTCCGAGCTCAACGAGGCATGAATTTTCGTCCCACCCATATTGACTGAATATTCAGTTATGTGATTCGAGAAGGCAGGTAGTGATGACCGAGCAGACCTTCGTGGTGACCACCGCACCGACACCGCCGGTGTCACCCGCGCGCGCCGCGCCGGGCGACCGGACGCCGCTACGCGTCGGACTGGTTCAGCACCAATGGGTTCCGGATGCCGAAGCGTTGCGCGCCACGCTGTACGAGGGCATCGGCCTGGCCGCCGCCGAGGGGGCGCGTGCGGTGTTCCTCCCGGAACTGACGCTGTCCCGCTATCCCGCCGACGTGCGAGCGGCGGCGAATCCGGGTGCGGCGGCCGAGGACCTGCGGACCGGGCCGACGTTCACCTTCGCCGCCGCCGCAGCCCGTGCGCACGGCGTCGCGGTGCACGCCTCCTTATACGAAAAAGTCACCGGCCCAGATGGTCTCGGCTACAACACCGCCATACTGGTGTCGCCCGCGGGGGAACTCATCGGCCGGACCCGCAAGTTGCACATCCCGATCAGCGACGGCTACTACGAAGACACCTACTTCCGGCCGGGCCCCGCCGAGGAGGCCTATCCGATCTATCGACCCGCCGCGCTGGACGGTGCCGCCATCGGCCTGCCGACCTGCTGGGACCAGTGGTTTCCCGAGGTCGCCCGGATGTATTCGCTCGGTGGCGCGGAAATCCTGGTGTACCCCACGGCGATCGGGTCCGAGCCGTCGTTCCCGGGCTTCGACACCCAGCCGCTGTGGCAGCAGGTCATCGTCGGAAACGCCATCACTGCGGCCACTTTCATGATCGTGCCGAATCGGTTCGGTGACGAGGGCGGTGTCACCTTCTACGGATCTTCGTTCATCGCCGACCCGTACGGGCGGGTGCTCGCGCAGGCGCCGCGGGATCGCGCCGCCGTGCTGGTCGCCGACCTGGATCTGGATCAGCGCAAGGACTGGCTCGGTCTGTTCCCGTTCCTCACCACGCGACGGCCCGATACCTACGACCGGCTCACCGAGCCGGTCGATCGGGACCACGCCTTCGGCGCGGATCAGGTCCGGAGCCGGGCGTCATGAGCTGGGTGATGCCGTCGGAAACAGCACCGCAGGAACGGATCTGGATGGCCTTTCCGCCGCTGGGCGCGAGCGTGTTCGCCACGGCGGAATCCGCGCACGAGGCGCGCGAAGCCTGGGCGCGGGTGGCGCACGAGATTCTCGAGTTCGAGCCCGTCACGATGGTCGTCGACCCGCGTGATCGGCAGGCGGCTCGAAAGTATCTGTCGGACATGGTCGATGTGCTCGAAGCGCCGCTCGACGACGCCTGGATGCGCGATATCGGCCCGTCCTTCGTGCTCGACGCGGACAGTGGCAGGCTCGGCGCCGTCGACTGGACGTTCAACGGCTGGGGCAGGCAGGAGTGGGCGAATTGGGCCCGTGACAGCGAGATCGGTGCGACTGTCGCCCGCGCGGCCGGTGCCGAAACGGTCGGCTCGAAACTGGTCAACGAGGGCGGCGGCATCCAGGTCGACGGGCTCGGGACCGTACTGGTCACCGAGACAGTGCAACTCGATCCGATGCGTAATCCCGGGCTCGACAAGGCCGCGGTCGAAGCCGAATTGGCGCGCACCATCGGCGCGCGGCACGTCATCTGGTTGCCGCGCGGACTGACCAGAGACAACGAACAGCACGGCACCCGCGGGCACGTCGATATCGTCGCCGCGATTCCGGCGCCGGGAACCCTGCTGGTGCACGCCCAGCGCGACGCCGCGCACCCGGACTGGGCGGTGACCCGCGAGCTGCTGGCACTGCTGCCGGACACCACCGATGCCGGTGGCCGGGCGTGGGAGATCGTCGAACTCCCTGCCCCGCGGGTGCTCCGGGACCGCGAGGGCTGGGTGGATTACAGCTATATCAACCACCTCGTCGTCAACGACGGCGTAATCGCCTGCGGCTTCGGCGATCCCAACGACGGCGTGGCCCAGGGCATCCTCGCCGAGATGTATCCGGGCCGGCAGGTGCGCACGGTCGATGCCCGGGAGTTCTTCGCCCGCGGCGGCGGTATCCACTGCATCACCCAGCAGCAGCCGAGGGTGCTCGACTGAAAGTTCAGTTGGGCTATGTTGGTTCGGGAACCGGAGCCGACCGACTGGAGCAACTGCGATGGCGAGCCGACGCGAAGCGATCCTGCGGGCGAGTGCCAAGGCGATCGCCGAGCGGGGTGTGCGCGGGCTGCGCGTGCACGATGTCGCCGAGGTCGCGGGCGTCTCACCCGGCCTGCTCTACTACTACTTCAAGGACCGGGACGGCCTGCTCGCCGCCGCGCTGACCTATATCAACGACCGTGCCCGCGAATCCGGTACCGCCAGTGAGGGATCGGATTCCCCGCTGGACCGGCTGCACGCGCACGCGCTCGCCGATATCCAGGACGAGCCCGAGGTGTTCGAGAACGCGTTGGTCTGGCACGAATTACGGGCGTCGGCGGTCTTCGAGACGCCGCTGCGGGCACCGCTCGCGACGACCTCGCGGCAGTGGGACGCCGAGATCGCCGACGCGATCCGGTTGGCACAGGCGGCGGGAGACGTGCCGCAGTCCGTGGATCCGAAAGCCATGGGCCTCATCGTCACCGCGCTGACCGACGGCCTGTCCGCACGCTGGCTCTGCGGCGAACTCAGCACCGAGGAGGCGCGCTCGCACCTGTCGATCGCGCTGAAAGCCCTGCTCCCCGCGACGAATCGCGCGTCCGCGGACCAGGGATGACGCCACGTGGCGGCCGCCGCGCCGGGAAGGTATGACACGCTGGGATTTTCGACCGAATGGGCCGAAACGCTGACATCGGCGATGAGATCTGATAAAACATCGGCCGTACTAGAGGTTGCTCCTCCGCTTACGTCCACGCCCCGCCTACCGTGCGGTAGGTAGAAGGACGGCGTGGGGGAGCTGTTCGCATGCAAGCGGGCCGCGAAGGTGCTGTACGGGCCCTGATCTCAGCACAACCCGGTTACCTCGAGGAGAGCCCGTTCGTGTCCGTATACCTCTACAAATGGGGAAAGTTCGCGTTCCGCCGCAAGTGGATCGTGCTGCCGCTATGGCTGGTGCTCCTCGGTGCGCTCGGCGCCGGTTCGCACCTGCTGAGCAAGTCGATGAGCGACGAGTTCAGCATGCCCGCGCTGCCGTCGGAGCGCGCGACGGAAATCCTGGACAAGCAGTTTCCGGGCATGTCCGCGCAGTTCGGCATCGACGCCGTCAGCGGTACCTACGTGATTCAGGCGCCCGACGGTACGAAGCTGACCGACAAGGACAACAGTGCCGCCGTAGACGCGCTGATCACCGATCTGCGGGCACTGGTGGCCGGGGACGACCGGCATCGGCTCGTCGCCGAAAAGGCCGGGGCGGCTTTGCAGAACCCGGTCGCCGCGACCCAGGCGATGGGCTGCCTGACCACCGCCGATCCCGCGACGTGCGCGGGCGCTCCGCTCAACGTGCTGAACAAGGAAGCCCCGGCGACCGTCGCCGTGCTCACCGTGCCGTTCGACATCGCCTCGGCGATGGACATCACCGACGAGCAGCGGCAGGTCGCCTACGCCGTGGCGGACCCGGCCCGTGCGCGCGGACTGGTGGTCGAACTCGGCGGGTCCATCGCCCGCGAGCAGGAACAGCCCAGCGGGCAGGCCGAGCTGATCGGCATGGGAGTGGCGCTGGTCGTCATGGTGATCGCGTTCGGCGCCATCGTGGCGGCTTTCGTGCCGATCGTCACCGCCATCGTCGGCCTGGGCGCCGCGATGCTGGTGATCTCGCTGAGCACCGCGGTCGTCGAGGTGCCGAGTTTCACGACGTTCCTGGCCTCGATGATCGGTATCGCGCTGTCGATCGACTATGCGCTGTTCATCGTCTCCCGGTACAAGCACGAATTGCGCGTCGCGGCGAATCCCGAAGAAGCGGCGGGTATTTCGGTGGGTACGGCCGGTTCGGCGGTGGTGTTCGCCGGGCTCACCGTCATCGTCGCGCTGGGCGCGCTGAGTATCGTCGGGGTGAACTTCCTGACCTTCATGGGTCTCGGCGGTGCCGTGGCCGCGTTCTTCGCCGTCCTCACCGCGATCACGCTGATGCCCGCGCTGCTCGGCGCTTTCGGCCGTTTCCTGTTCAAGCCGAAGCTGCCGCTGGTCGCGCGGCACGACCCGGAGGACGACACCTCCGTCACCAACGGCATGCGGGTCGGCCGACTGATCGGCAAGCGGCCGTGGTTCGCGCTGATCATCGCGGTGGCCGCATTGGCTGCGCTCGCGACGCCCGCGCTTCAGTTGCAGTTGGGCCTGCCCGGTGAGGACAGTCTGCCCACCGAGTCCACGGCCCGGCAGGCCTACGACATCCGGACGAACGGCTTCGGCGAAGGGAGCAACGGCGTTCTCACCGTGGCCGCCGACCTGGAGCAGGTGCCAGAAGGTGAGCGCAAGGCCGCGGTCACCGCGCTGCGCGACCGGCTCGCGGAGTTCCCGGAGATGGATTACGTCACCACAGCGCAATTCAGCGCGAACGGGCTGGGCGCGATGCTCAGCGGGGTGCCGAAATCGGGACCGAACGATCAGGACACCAAAGATCTGGTGCGCGACGCGCGTGCCGCCGAAGACGAACTGACCGAGCGTTACGGCATCCGATACGGCATCACCGGCACCACCGCCATCTACGCGGACATGGACCACGTCCTGCTCGGCAAGATCGTGCCCTACCTGGCGATCGTCGCGGGCGCGGCCTTCGTGCTGTTGATCCTGGTGTTCCGGTCCATTCTGGTCCCGCTCACCGCGGCGCTGGGGTTCCTGCTCTCGATGGCGGCCACCTTCGGCGCCACGGTGCTGATCTTCCAGGAGGGCACCTTCGGCCTGATCGCCGATCCGCAGCCGATCGTCAGCTTCCTGCCGATCATGTTGATCGGCCTGGTATTCGGGCTCGCGATGGACTACCAGGTGTTCCTGGTGACCCGCATGCGCGAGGAATTCGTGCACGGCAAGTCGCCGCGCGACGCCATGATCGCCGGGTACCACCACGGCGCGCGCGTGGTCACCTCGGCGGCGATCATCATGATCTCGGTGTTCGGTTCCTTCCTGCTGGAAAAGGACGTGACCGCGAAGTCCATGGGGTTCGCGCTGGCGGCCGGCGTGGCCATCGATGCCTTCGTGGTGCGCATGGTGCTGGTGCCGGCCCTGCTGGCGATCATGGGCAGAGCGTCGTGGTGGATGCCGAAGTGGCTCGACCGCATCCTGCCGGACATCGATGTCGAAGGCGCGAAGCTGCGCGCGTTGCAGCGCAAGCGGTTCGGTGCGGCCGAGCCCGAGCCGGTCGGGGGCGAACCGGCTCCGGCGCTCGACGCGGCCGTGGATACCGTTGCGTTGCAGCAGTTGCCGGACGTGGAAGGTGCACAGTTCGTCGCATCCAACGGCAGGTCGATCTTCGGGCGGGTGTGCCGCGACGACGGCTATCCGGTGCCGGACGCGGCGCTGACTTTGATCGACCAACGTGGACAACAGGTTTCGCGGGCGGCAGCGGACGATGACGGCAACTACGCGATCGAGCCGCCCACGCCGGGCGGCTATGTCCTGATCGTCTCCGCGAACCGGCATCAACCGGCCGCGGTGAACGTCACTGTCGCCGAAGGAGGCGCACACCACGTCGACGTGACCCTGCAGGGATCCGGCGAGCTGTCCGGTGTGGTGCGCACCGCAGCCCGCGAGCCGGTGGCGGAGGCCACGATCACCGTGACCGACCTGCGCGGCGAGGTGGTCGGGGTAGCGGTGAGCGCGGCGGACGGCGGCTACGCCTGCAAGGGCGTGCTGGCCGGAACCTATACGCTGGTGGCGGTCGCCGCGCGGATGCGGCCCACCGCGACGACGCTGACCGTACCCGACAGTGGCCGTTTGCGTTTCGACGTCGAACTCGCGCCCATGGCGATGCTGTGGGGCACGGTGCGCGCGGGCGGCCGCGCGGTTCACGACGCCAGGATCACCGTGCTCGACTGGTCCGGCACGATCGTAGGCACCGCGCACACCGACGAGGACGGCCGCTACGCGGTGGCCGACCTGCCAGAGGGCGAGTACACCGTCGAGGCCCGCGGCTACCCCCTGGTGACCGGCCGGGTCACCATCACCGGCAGCCAGGTCGACCACGATGTCCGCTTGGGCTTCGACATCGACGAACACGCGGAAATGTCATGAGCCACAGCCGTTTCGGTTCGCAACGGGCAGGGGGTCGGGCAAGGTCAGAGCGGTATGCGCGGGGCGGCCGGTGTGCGGGGGCAAGGTGGTGAGGCTGCGGAGTCTGGCGTTGCGTTTCGCCAGAGCTTCGGCGGTGGTGGGGAAGAGGGCGGCGTCGCCCGCGCCGACCAGGGCCTGGTTCTGTTCCACGAAGCCACGGAGGCCGCGCTCGTAGGCGGCGAAAGCCGCGGTGTGGTCCCGGTGGGTGGCCAGCGCGTGCGCGAGCATGTACGCGCCGACGAGAGCGAGGCTGGAGCCTTGCCCGGTCAGGAACGACGGAGCGTGCGCGGCATCGCCGAGCAACGCGTATCGCCCGCGGGTCCACCGGGGCATGCGGACCTGGCTCACCGTGTCGAAGAACGCATCGGGTGCGTCGCGCAAAGCCGCGACCATGGCCGGGACTTCCCATCCGTCGTTCGCGAAAGTGGCTGTGACGAGCTCACTTTGCGCCGCGGGGTCGCGCAGGACCGCGTACGGCGGTATCGGGTGCGCGAAATTGAGGAAGGCGTGCAGTTCGTTGCTGTCCTCGACCGCGTAGAGCGCAGCGCCTCGCCCCGGTGTGTTCCAGATGACCGCCTCGTGCGAGAGCCCGTAGGTGTTGGGCATGGTGAAGATGGCGAAGCAGTAGCCCAGGTAGCGGTGGAACTGTTCCGCGGGACCGAACACGAGTTCCCTGATCCGCGAATGCAATCCGTCGGCGCCCAAGACCAGGTCGAAACTGCGCTGGACGCCGCTGCGGAAGGTGACGTCGACGCCGTGCCGCTGTTCGGTGAGCGCGGCGACGGAGTCGTCGAACACGAACTCCACATCGTCACGGACGTTCGCGTACAAGGCTTTCGACAGATCTCCGCGCGATACCTCGAGGTCATGCCCCTCGACTCCGCCGACCACCGTTTGCGGGTGCACCACCGCCGCGGTGGTGCCGTCGGCGTTGCGGAAGGTCAACCGGCGTGACTCGATATGCGCCCGCTGCAGCTGCGTCAGGATGCCCATCCGGCGCGCGACCTCCACCGCGGTGCCCCGCACGTCGATCGGGTATCCGCCGCTGCGTACGCCGGCCGACTTCTCCACCACGGTCACCGTGAACCCGTGGCGGTGCAGCCAGAACGCGACGGCAGGACCGGCGATGCTCGCCCCGGACACCAGGACCGACGGCTTCGATGCGGTCTTACAGTTCATGCTCAACTCCTGAATCGAGACGGTCACACGAGGCCGCGGCGGGTGTTGCGGGCGAGGACGACAGACAGCACGGCGGCGAACACGAACGCGCCGGAAGCGATTGCGATGCAGCCGAATACGCCGGTGGCCGAATTCACCGTCGCGCCGTCGACGACGACGGTGGTCGAGTCGAGTACGGCCGCGCCCACGAAATTCAGCACCACCGACCCGATCGAAACCATGACCATGACCAGGCTGGAGACGATGCCCTGCCGCTCGGCCGGGGCCAAACTGCCCGCCATGTTGAACCCGGCCGTCCCGAGCGCGCCCACCGTCACGCCCAGCAGGAAGGCGAAGCACAGTGCGGCCGCCAATTGTGAAGCGCCGAGGAACATTCCGACGGTCACCACCGTGCCGAGCACGATGGCTCCGGCCAAGGTCGACGCCGGCCCGATGCGCGCCGCAAGCCAGCCGGCGCCCGGACCACCGAGCATCACGCCGAGTCCCGGCGCCGCGAGCAACAGCGCGACGGATCCCTGGTCGGCCAGTCCGTACCCGAGGTGCTGATCCGCCGAGACGTCACCGATGAGCGGGATGAGCTGCAGCATGCTCTGATACGAACCGGCGCCGAGGAAGACGACGAGCAGCGTGAGCACCAAGGGGCCGTTGAGATCCCGGATGTCGATGAGGGGATCGGGCTTTCGATTCGCGACCAGGAACCAGCGGGCCAGCGCCGCGACGCCGCCGAGGAGCAGTGCCAGCGGACCGGCGGCCAGCCAGCCGAGATCCGAGCCGAGGCTGATGTAGCTGAGCACCGCGGCGAGACCGCCGCCGAGCAGCAGCGCGCCGCCGACGTCGATCCTGCCGGGCGTCTTGACCAGGGATTCGGGCACGCTGCCGCGCACGAAGATCGCCATCGCCACCGCGACGAAAGCTGAGACCAGGAACAGGATTTGGAAGCCGTACCGCACGGCCAGTTGCTCGAGGAGGAACCGGGACGCGATGTTGAGCACCGCCGACCCGGAGGTCACGATCCCCACGATGATCATTCCGATCCGGGGCGCGCAGACGCTGCGAACGATCGCGACGGAGAGGAACACGGCCGCCAGCGACGCCCCTTGCAGCATGCGTCCCGGTACGAAGATCCAGATGGTGGGGGCTACGGCGCACACGAGCGCCCCCACGCCGCTGACGAGCAGCGTCAGCACGAGGACGGTGCGTTTGCCGTAGATATCGGCGCTCTTGCCGAGCAGCGGCGCCCACATCACGCCGGCCAGCATCGCGGTGGCGTTGAGCCACGCCGCCTGGTGGGTATCGAAGTGGTCGAGCATCTCCGGCAGGACGAGCAGCGGCGCGGTGATGGCCGAATCGACCACGAAGTTCACCAGGGCCAGTACCGCCACCAAGCCGATGAGCTGCGCGTTCCAGCTCGAGTGCAATCCGGTGCCGGTACTTCCGGACACGCTCCGGTGCATCAGGGACTCCTTGGTACGGGTGCGCGTCAGAGCGACGCGCAGGCAAATAAGATACGATCAAGTTTCTTAATTGCGAGAGTAGGCTACCCGATAAGAAACGTCAAAGGATCTAAGGAGTGCGGTGTTACGACGGCGCGGCGAAGCGCTCGAGGCGGCCATCCTCGAGGCGGCATGGGCGGAGCTGAGTGAGCGGGGTTACGCGAACCTGACCATCGATGCCGTCGCCCGGCGAGCTGGCACCAGCAAGCCGGTGCTGTATCGGCGCTGGGCCGACAAACAACAGCTGGTCGAGGCGGCGGTGGTGCGCCGCAACGTGATTGCGCTGATCGATCCGGCGGACACCGGGTCACTGCGCGGTGATCTGATCGCCACGCTCACCGCGGCGAGTGAGAAGCAGGGGCCGTTTCTGGCCCAGCTGAGCCTGCTGCTCGCGGGCTACTTCGCCGAGACCGAGACCAGCTTCGCCGACCTGCGCGACATGATCGTCGCCGGTCGCCGCTCGGGACGCGACGAGATCATGCAGCGGGCGATCGAGCGGGGCGAACTCGATCCCGCCAAGCTCACGCCGCGCATCGCGGCATTACCCTTCGACCTGCTCCGCGCCGAGACGATGATGACGCTGCGACCGGTCGCGCCCGAGGTGATCGAGGAGATCGTCGACACGATCTTCCTACCGCTGGTTCGCTAGCTCGTGCGCCGATGGCGCAGACGTCCGACCCCTCCCTCTTCAACATATATCGCACCGGGGGGCTTGCGGCAAGGCCCGGGTGGTGCCGCAGAATAGCCGACCGGAACTCACAACCTGCGGAAATGGGGTATTGCGAAGTGCGTGTGCTGTTGACGACGTGGGGATCGCGCGGGGATGTCGAACCGCTGGCCGGGCTGGCGGTCGCGTTGCGAGAACTGGGCGCGCAGGCACGGGTGTGCGCGCCGCCGGACGACGAGTTCGTCCGACTGCTGGAACGCGCGGGTGTGCCGCTGGTGCCGCTCGGCCCGACGGTGCACTCGATCGTCGCCAACCCGAAACCGCCGACCGCACAGGACGCGTTCCAGCTCGCGCCCGCGTTGGTCGCCGCCCGATTCGAGACACTGATGACGGCCGGTGCGGGCTGCGACGCGTTGCTGGCGACCGGTCTGATGCCCGCGGGTGCCCGCGACGTGGCCGAAAAGCTCGGCATGCCTTATGTTCTCGCGTGCTTCCATACCCTCGGCCTGCCGTCGCAGCACTTCCCGCCGGGGCGGCGGCCGGGTACGCCGTCGCCGGACGGAGAGACCGACAACCGGGTGCTGTGGCGGCAGGATGCCGAGCGGGTGAATGCCCTGTACGGCGACGCGCTCAACACACGCCGGGCGGCCATCGGCCTGCCGCCGGTCGACAACGTCCGCGACTACGTGTTCACCGACCGGCCGTGGCTCGCGGCCGACGAGACGCTGTGCCCGGCCGCCGGAAAAACCGACCTCGACGTGGTGCAGACCGGTGCGTGGATCCTGCCGGACCACCGCCCGCTCCCGGACGACCTGGAAGCTTTCCTGAATGCCGGTGCGCCGCCGGTGTATGTGGGTTTCGGCAGCATGGCGTCCTACACCGCGACGGATATCGCCCGGGTCGGTATCGAGGCGGTCCGCGCGCAGGGGCGCCGAGTCCTGCTGGCCAGAGGCTGGGCGCGGCTCGCGCCGATCGACGATGCCGCCGATTGCTTCGTCGTCGGCGACGTCAATCAGCAAGCCCTGTTTCCTCGGGTGGCGGCTGTGGTGCACCACGGCGGCGCGGGGACCACCACGACGGCGGCCCGCGCGGGCGCGCCCCAGGTGATCGTGCCGCACATCGCCGACCAGCCGTTCTGGGCCGCCCGGATAGCCGAGCTGGGAATCGGTGCGGCACATCAGGGTTCGACTCCGACCGTCGACTCCCTGTCCGCCGCCCTCGCCACGGCCCTGACCTCCGACACCCGCACCCGCGCCGAATCCGTCGCCCGGGACGTCCGCGGCGACGGTGCCACGGTCGCCGCGAAAATGCTCCTCGACCTCGCGGCCGGGAACGGTCGGTCGTAGGCCGATCGACCGGTGCAGGCCCGTGGTGCGGGTTGCCGCGCGTCCAGGGGGCTAGCCTGGGGTTTCGAATAAGGCGGCCCCAGGCATCGCACCTGGGGCGCCGGCCTCGGCGGGCAGAGGTGAGTAAGGCAGTATCGCCGTGCCGCGAGGCTCGCCGGACAAGGCCGCCCTGGCTACGCTCCGTCGGGCGGCTTGTCGTATGCGACGCCTAAATCGATCGCGCCCGAGCGGATCAGGTCGGTGACCACCGCGATCTCGGGTGCGAGGTGGCGATCGGGTCCGGGGCCGGGGACGTACTCGCGCAACAGGTCTCGGGCGGCGGCCGTGGCCGGGGCCGGGCGCAACGGCGCGCGGAAGTCGAGAGCACGTGCGGCGGTGAGCAATTCGATGGCGAGCACCGTGCTGAGTCCGTCGACCGCGCGGCGGAGTTTGCGCGCGGCGGCCCAGCCCATCGACACGTGATCCTCCTGCATAGCGCTGGTGGGGATGGAGTCGACCGACGCCGGTGCGGCACAGCGCTTCAGCTCCGACACCACGCCGGCCTGCGTGTACTGGGCGATCATGTAGCCGGAGTCGACCCCGGGGTCGGCGGCCAGGAAGGCCGGTAGGCCGCGGGAGCGCTGCGGGTCGAGCAGGCGATCGGTGCGCCGCTCGGCAATGCTCGCGACGTCCGCGACCGCGATGGCCAGGAAGTCCGCTACATAGGCGACGGGTGCGCCGTGGAAATTGCCGTTCGACTCCACCCGTCCGTCGGCCAGGATCACGGGATTGTCGATCGCCGAACGCAATTCGCGTTCGGCGACGCCTTCCGCGTGCGTCAGCGTGTCCCGTGCCGCGCCGTGCACCTGTGGCGCGCAACGCAACGAGTACGCGTCCTGTACGTAAGGGCAGTCTTCGCCGCGGTGGCTCGCCACGATCTGCGACCCCGCCAGGGCGGCATGGATGCGGGCGGCCGAGACCGCCTGGCCGGGGTGCGGCCGCAGCGCGTGCAGGTCGGCCGCGAAGACCCGGTCGGTGCCGAGCAACGCTTCCACGCTCATGGCGGCGGTGAGGTCGGCGAGATCGAAGAGCCCGTGCAGGTCGGTGATCGCGAGCACCAGCATGCCGAGCATGCCGTCCGTGCCGTTGGTGAGCGCGAGTCCCTCCTTCGCCTCGAGGGTGATCGGGGTGAGCCCGTAGTCCCTGAGCGCCTGCGACATCGGCCGTTCCCCGGCGAACCCGACCCGCGCGCCGTCGGCGTTCAGCGCGGATCCCTCGCCCATCAGCGCGAGCGCGACGGCGGCCAGCGGCGCGAGGTCGCCGGAGGCGCCCAGCGAACCATGTTCCGGCACAACGGGAATCAGTCCGCTGTCCAGCAGCGCGGCCAGCGCCACCGCCGTCGCGGGACGGACGCCGGTGCGACCGGACATGAGGGTGCGCAGCCGCAGCAGCATCATCGCCCGAACCACTTCCGGTTCTACCGGTGCGCCCGCCCCTGCGGCATGCGAGCGGATCAACGAGCGCTGTAGCTCGGTGCGCCGCTCCGGCGGAATGTGCTGCCGCTCCAGCGCTCCGAAGCCGGTGGTGACACCGTAGACCGGTCGCGTGCCGTGGGCCAGTTCATCGACTTGTCGGCGGATCTCGGTCAAGCGTTGCAGCGCAGCCGGATCGAGTTCCACCGGGACGCCGTGGCGCGCCACCGCGACCACGTCGTCCAGCGTCAGTGCTGTCGTGCCTACCAGCACCTGCCGGGTTCCGATCGTCATGAACACTATTCCAGCTGTTCCCGGCTTTCGGATCGAGGGTTGTGCACTCGGCGATGTCATGAGGTGTTTCACATCGACATGCGGCCGTGCTGTGTGCTATTTCGCGGGAATGTGTGGCGCCGTGGGCGCGACGGCATAATTTATCGGTAATCGGAAACGTCAACTCGCTGAACAAAATTTAGGAATCGGTCATTATTTCAACCTGGCCGGGGGGTGGTGGTGTACGCGATTTTGTGGTGCGGGGGTGTGCGGGCCTATTCGGGAACGGCGACTTGCAGGATGGATTTTGGACGCGTACCGAATTATGAGTGAGGGCGGCTGAGGTCGTTAGTGGATCGGCCGGCTACCGATGCGCAAAGTCGCAGCATTGTCGAGTGTTTCGAGCGCGGGCCGGGATGGGCGCGAGTGGTCGGGCACTATGCAACGGCGGCGGATTCGTTGATTGATCGCTCTGTCTGGTCCGTAAGGAAGTAGGATCGTTGTCCGCGCTGGAGTTCGAGTGCAATTCGCATTGGACAGCACTCTGGTAGTGGTTCATCGCCGGTGCCGAAAATGACGATCGGTATTGCCGGGTTGTCTGAGCGAGTGCTAGCTTTCCTATTGTCCATGGGCGGGTGGCGCTGGAACAACGCTCGAAACTCTTGGCCTCTCCTCCGTCTGAGTAAGGGTAGAAGCGTGGGCGAAAAGCTGGAGATCGGCTTGTGTGTCGGGACCGAGAAATGAGGATGACCGATGGCCGACGAAGCTGAACTACGCCGATACCTGAAGAAGGCGGCCCGGGAACTGCACGAGACTCAGCGGCAGCTGCGTGAACTGCGGGCCAGGATCGGGGAGCCGATCGCGATCGCGGGGATGGCGTGCCGGTTCCCGGCCGGGGTGCGCACGCCGGAACAACTGTGGGACAGCGTGATCGGGGCCGAGGATCTGGTCTCGGAGTTCCCGGCCGATCGGGGCTGGGATCTCGACGCGCTCTTCGACGCGGACCCGGACAACTTCGCCACCTCCACGGTCCGCCACGGTGCTTTCCTGGATCGTGCCGGTGAATTCGACGCCGGGTTCTTCGGTGTCAGCCCGCGCGAGGCGTTGGCGATGGACCCGCAGCAGCGGCTGGTGCTCGAAGTGGCCTGGGAGGCGGTCGAACGCGCCCGGATCGACCCGGTGTCGTTGCGCGGCAGCGACACCGGCGTCTTCGTCGGAATGACCGGTCAGGGTTACGGATTCGGCTCGCCGGCGGCGATGGACGGCGCCGAAGCGTATTTCATGAACGGCAATGTCGCGGCCATGGCCTCGGGGCGGGTCGCGTACTTCCTCGGGCTGCACGGACCCGCAGTCACCGTCGACACCGCCTGCTCGTCGTCGTTGGTGGCGTTGCACCAGGCGATCCAGTCGTTGCGGGCGGGTCAGATTTCGCTGGCTCTGGTCGGCGGTGTCACCGTGATGGCTACACCTTTCGCCTTCGCGACCTTCTCCCGGCAACGCGCGCTCGCCGCGGACGGCCGCTGCAAGGCGTTCGCGGCGGGCGCGGACGGCACCGGCTGGGGGGAGGGCATCGGCATGGTCGTCGTCGAGCGGCTCTCGGATGCCGAGCGCCACGGCCACCCGGTGCTCGCGGTGATCCGCGGGTCCGCGGTGAACTCCGACGGGGCGTCCAATGGTTTGACCGCGCCCAGCGGCGTGGCCCAGCAGAAGGTGATTCAGGCGGCCTTGGCGGACGCGCAGGTGCGCCCGGATCAGGTGGACCTGGTGGAGGGACACGGCACGGGCACGGTGCTCGGTGACCCGATCGAGATCGAGGCGTTGCACGCCACCTACGGCAGGCAACGCGATCCCGGCCGTCCGCTCTGGCTCGGCTCGGTGAAATCGAATGTCGCGCACACTCAGTCGGCGGCGGGGATGGCCGGACTGATCAAGACCGTGGCGGCGCTGCGGCACGGCGTGGTGCCGCCGACCCTGCACGTGGACGCGCCGAGCCCGCACGCGGACTGGTCGGCAGGCACGATCAGGCTGGCCACCCAGGCACGTCCATGGCCAACGGGCGCGGGCCCACGGCGGGCGGGCCTGTCCTCGTTCGGCATCAGCGGTACCAACGCCCACGTCGTCCTCGAAGAATACGTCGCAGCCGACCCTAGCCCGGAACTCCCCACCGAAAGCGCGGCTCCCGCAGCAGCTTTGGCTTGGGTGCTGTCCGGGAAGAGCGCGGCCGCGCTGGATGCGCAGGCGACCAGGCTGCATGCCGCGCTGCTGGCCGATCCGGACAGTGACCCGGTGGCAGTCGGCTATTCGCTCGCCACCACCAGGACCGTGTTCGACCACCGTGCCGTGCTGGTGGGCCGCGACCGTGCCGAATTGCTCGGTCAGCTCGCAGCTCTGGCGGACGGGGCCGCTTCGAGTTCGGTGATCCGGACCCATCATCGCGGTGGGAAGACCGCGATGATGTTCCCGGGCCAGGGCAGTCAACGGGTCGGCATGGGCCGGCGGCTGTATGACGAATTCCCGGTCTACGCGGCCGCGTTCGAGGAACTGTGCCGGAGTTTCGCGCCGGTGCTCGACCGGCCGCTGGAGCAAATCGTCTTCGGCTCCGCCGGGCAACACCTGCTCGACCGCACCGAGTACGCCCAGCCCGCACTGTTCGCCGTCGAGGTGGCGCTGTTCCGCCTACTCGAATCCTGGGGTGTGCGGCCGGATTTCGTGATCGGCCACTCGATCGGTGAGTTGGCCGCCGCACACGTGTCCGGGGTCTTCACGCTGCCGGACGCCGCCACGATCGTCGCGGCGCGCGGGCGGCTGATGCAGCAGTTGCCGCCGGGCGTCATGGTGTCGCTGCGGGCCCGCTACGACGAGGTGGTGGAATCGCTGGCCGGGTTCGACGGCGACGTGGCGGTGGCGGCGTGCAACGGGCCGAACGCCACGGTGATCTCGGGCGGCGAGGCGGCGGTGCTGACCCTCGCGCGCGAGTGGCGCGAGCGCGGACGCCGGGTGCAGCGGCTCCGGACCGATCGGGCGTTCCACTCGCCGCACGTCGACGCGATGCTGGCCGATTTCGGGCGCGTCGTCGCGAACGCGCGACGCGGGAGTGCGTCGATTCCGGTGCTTTCCACCGTGACCGGTGCACCCGCGTCGACGGCGGAGCTGGGCTCGGTCGACTACTGGTTGCGCCAGGCGCGCGACCCGGTTCGCTTCCACGCCGGGCTGAACCATCTGCTCACCGCGGGCGTGACCACGCTGATCGAGGTGGGACCGGGCACGGTGTTGTCGGACATGAGCTACGAGTCCATCGGCGAAGCGCGGTGTACCGCGGTGCCGATGCTGCGCTCCGCCGACGGCGCGAGCGACGGATTCCTCAGAGCCGTTGCGGGCGCGTGGGTTCGTGGCACATTCGTGGATTGGGGCGCGGTCTTCGCCGGCCGGGCCTCGCGCACGGTGGATCTGCCCACCTACGCGTTCCAGCGCCGGCACTATTGGCTGCGCAGCGCCCTCGTGCCCGAAACGACCACGGCTACAGTCGCGTTCGGTGTCGACCCGGTCCCGGAGGCGCCATCCGCGACCCAGCTCGCGCCGGTTCGAGCGCAGCTGTCCGCACTGCCGCCCGCGCAGTGGTCGCGGCACCTGTGCACCGTGGTCGAGGCGCAACTGCGCGAAATCCTGGTGGGTCTGTACGACACCGAGATGGATATCGACGCGACGGTGCTGGACCTCGGGCTCACGTCGCTGTCGGTCCTGGAATTCCGCAGCCGGATCAACGAGGCCGCCGGAACCACGCTGTCGGTCGAGGATCTCTTCCGTCATCCGACGCCCCGCGGCATCGCCGAATTGCTCGCTGCCGCCATCGAATTGCCGCAGCGGCAACCGACCACCGCGATAGCCGTATGAGAGCGCGCCGAGAAAGAACAGCCATGACGAAGAATCTGGCGACGGGCTCGGTCCCGCCGCGCGACGGCCTCACCTTCGAACAGACCGTGCCCCGCGCGCTCGCGCACCGGCGGGCGCTCGGCGAGGTGTTCGTCACGGACACCGCGCAGGTGGGGGCCGACGAGTTCCTCGCGGCCATCCAACTGCCGCGGGCCCATTCGCTGTGGTTCGACCGCACCGTCGACTATCACGATCCGCTGTCCACCGTCGAAGCGATCCGGCAGGCCATGCTCGTCGTCGGGCAGCGCTATGCGCAGGTACCCCCGGATTCGCCGCTGAGCCTGCAACGTCTGGCGTGCTGCGTGGAGGATCTCAGCGCATTCCGGGACGACCGGCGAACGCCGCTCGAGGGCATCGTGCGGATCCGCTCCGAGCAGGGCAGGCCGGGAGACTATTTCGTCGACACCGCGTTCGAGGCGACTCTGACGATCGATACCGCCTTGGCGATGACCGTCCGGGGTGGCGGCGTCGTATTCACCCGCGACGCCTACGACGGTCTGCGCGTGGTCCAGCGCGCCGAACGCGCTGCGCCGGAGCCGGACAGCACCGGCGCCGGTACGCCGCTCGCGCCGGGTCTGGTCGGCCGCCGCGACCACCGCAATGTGGTGCTGGCGACGACGGCTCCCGATGCGGACCTGGTGCTGATCGTGGACCAGAGCCACCCTTCGTTCTTCGATCACCCCTACGATCACGTGCCCGGCCCGCTGCTGCTCGAGGCTTTCCGGCAGGCGGCGATTCTGGCGAGCGCCGACCCGGATACCCCGGTGGCCGTAGTCGCCGCCGAGGTCGAGTTCACCGGTTTCGCCGAGCTGGACGCACTCGTGACGTGCAGCACGGAATCCGGCGCGGGCGTCGCTCTGGACGGCACGGAGGTCGTCGTCGGCTTCCATCAGTGCGGCAAGCAGATCGCGCGCGGCCGGATCGAGCTGTCGCCCTACCCGGGCTCCCGCTGAGGCACGCAAACACATTCGACAGCACAGGATCTCGGGAACCGTGGCGTCCGTCGCGTCGGCACCGCGCCCCGGCACGCAGGAAGGCGAACAACGATGGCAACCGAATCCGACCTTCGGCGATACCTCAAACGGGCCGCGATCGACCTGCAGCAGACGCGGCAGCGGGTGCGCGATCTGGAATCCCGGGCGCAGGAGCCGATCGCGATCGTGGGCATGGGCTGCCGGTTCCCCGGCGGTATCGACAATCCCGCCGATCTGTTCCGGGCAACCCTCGAAGGGCGGGACATGATCACCGAGTTCCCCGTCGATCGCGGCTGGGACATCGAGTCGGCTTACCACCCGGACCGCGACAACAAAGGCTCGCTCTACATCCGCAGCGGCGGGTTCCTCACCGGCCCAGGCGATTTCGACGCCGCGTTCTTCGGGATCTCACCGCGCGAGGCCAGGGCGATGGACCCACAGCAGCGTCAGCTGCTCGAAGTCACTTGGGCGGCAATCGAACACGCGGGCATCGATCCCACGACGCTGTCCGGCACCGCGACCGGTGTGTTCGCCGGGGTCATCGCGCCCACGCATCGACGCGAACCCGACGACATGGCCGCGCTGCACGGCATGGTCATGACCGGCAACACCTGCAGCGTCGCCACCGGGCGGATCGCGTACACCCTGGGCTTGGCGGGTCCGGCGGTCACGGTGGACACGGCGTGCTCGTCGTCACTGGTCGCCATGCACCAGGCGGTGCAGTCGTTGCGCCGCGGTGAGACCGCGCTGGCACTGGCCGGTGGAGCGACCGTGATCACCGGGCTCGCCGACTACATCGAGTTCTGTGCGATGGGCGCGCTGGCGCCGGACGGCCGGTGTAAATCCTTCGCGGACAACGCCGACGGCTTCAGCGTCGCCGAGGGCGTCGGCATGCTCGTGCTCGAGCGGCTGTCCGACGCACGCCGCAACGGACGCCGGGTGCTGGCCCTGATCCGTGGCTCGGCGGTGAACCAGGACGGCGCCAGCAACGGCCTGACCGCGCCGAGCGGGCCGGCCCAGCAACGGGTCATCGCAGCGGCGCTGTCGGACGCGCGACTGAGCGCCCGCGACGTCGACGTGCTGGAGGCACACGGCACCGGCACCGCGCTGGGCGATCCGATCGAGGCCACGGCCCTGCTCGCCACCTACGGCCGTGATCGGGCGGGCGAACCGCTGCTGCTCGGTTCGGTGAAATCGAATATCGGGCACAGCCTGGCCGCCGCCGGCGTGGCGGGCGTGATCAAGATGGTCGAGGCCCTGCGCCACGGCGTTGTACCGCCCACCCTGCACGCGGACACTCCGAGTTCGCATATCGATTGGGACAGCGGCCAGGTCGAGTTGATCGCCACCGCGCGCGAGTGGCCCGCGACCGGGCAGCCGCGCCGCGCCGCGGTGTCCTCATACGGGATCAGCGGTACCAACGCGCACCTTGTCTTGGAACAGGCGCCCGTCGAGACAGCCGGGCCAGCGCCGGAACGCGTTGTGCCGACCGTGATTCCGTGGGTGGTCTCGGCGAAGAGCCGGGACGCGTTGCTCGGCCAGGCGCGCCGGCTGTCGCAGTGGATGCGCGAACAGCCCGACCTCGATCCCGTGGATATCGGCTTGTCTCTCGTACGCACGCGCGCCCGCCATCCGTATCGCGCGATCGTGGTGGGGCGCGGTCGTGCCGAATTGCTTGGCGGACTGGCCGATCTGGCAGACGGCGCGGACGTGCCCTCCGTGCTGGTGGGCGGCGGTGCGATCAAGGGCAAGACGGTGTTCGTGTTCTCCGGGCAGGGCGCACAGCGGCCCGAGATGGGGCGCGAACTCTACGACGCCTTCCCGGCCTATCGGGCGCGGTTCGACGAGATCTGTGACCTCTTCGAGCCTTTGCTGCCGCGGTCGCTGCGCGCCGTGGTGTTCGCCGCCGCCGGCAGCGCCGACGCGGCGCTGCTGGACCGGACCGACTTCACGCAGGCCGGGCTGTTCGCCGTCGAGCTGTCGATGTTCGCACTGTTGCGCGCGTGGGGTGTGGATCCCGATGTCGTGCTGGGTCATTCGATCGGCGAGATCGCCGCGGCGTGCGCGGCGGGCGTGTGGTCGCTGCCGGATGCGGTACGCCTGGTGGCCGCGCGCGGCACGCTGATGGCCGCGCTGCCCGCCGGTGGCGCGATGATCTCGGTGACCGTCGGCGAGGAGGTCGTCACGCCGCTGCTGTCCGGCCGAGCGGGCGAGGTGAGTATCGCCGCGGTGAATGCGCCGGATTCCGTGGTGATCTCGGGCGTCGAGGCGGTGGTCGAGCAGATCGCCGCGGGTCTGCGTGCGGGCGGTGCGAAGACTACGAGACTTCGAGTGAGTCACGCGTTCCATTCACCGCTGCTGACACCGATGCTCGACGATTTCGCCGCCGTCTGTGCCGAACTGGCGTATCACGAACCGGTCCTGCCGGTCGTGTCGAACGTGACCGGGCGCATAGCGACGTCGGATGAGTTGTGTGACCCCGGCTATTGGGTACGGCACGTGAGTGCCCCGGTGCGCTTCTCCGCCGGTGTCGCGGCCGCCGCCGAATTCGCCAGGGCCGGAGCCACATTGCTGGAACTCGGCCCGTCCGCCGCGGTGACCGGTTTGGTCGCCGCCACGCTGGCGGAGGATGCCGGTGCGGACGACGCGCCGGACTTCGTCGCCGTTCCCGCCCTGCGCGCGCAGCGATCCGAACCCGGTGCGCTGCTGAGCGCGGTGGCCGTGGCGCACGGCCGCGGCACTCCTGTCCACTGGGCGGAGCTGTTCGCCGGAACCGGCGCACAGACAGTCGAGTTACCTACTTACGCCTTCGACCACACGACCTATTGGGTTGCCGCGGGGAACGGTTCGAGCGACCCCCGGCGGTTCGGCGCCGGTGCGGTGGCACACCCGCTGCTGGGCATGGTGACCGGCGTTGCCGACGGCGGCGGTGTGCTGTTGTCGGGCCGGGTGTCGTCGGCATCGCACGGCTGGCTGGCCGACCACGCCGTCGGTGGCCGAATCCTGCTGCCGGGGGCGGCTTTTGTCGAGATGGCCTGGTGCGCGGCGGGGCACGTGGGCGCGGAACGGGTGGGTGAACTGGTGCTGTTGTCGCCGTTGGTGATCGGCGACCGTGCGATGCAGGTGCAAGTGCGGGTAACCGAGGGGGAGACGGCAGGGGAATGGCGACTCGGGGTGTACTCGCGGACCGAGACAGCAGAGCTGGGTGAGTGGGTCTGTCACGCGACCGGTGTCCTGGATTCGGTTGCCGTGCGGCCCGACACGGGTGCGGACCTGCGGGTGTGGCCACCGGCAGGTGCGGTGGCGGTGGACACCGAGCACGTGTACGAATCGCTGGCCGCGGCGGGGTACGGCTACGGGCCGGCGTTCCAGGGCGTGCGCTCGGTCTGGCGACGCGGCGACGAGCTGTTCGGCGAGGTGGTGTTGCCCGAGCGCGGGTCGGCGGATACCGGCGGCTTCGGACTGCATCCGGCCTTGCTGGATGCGGCGCTGCACGTGTCGCTGGTGGGGGAGTTGGACTCCGGCGATGCGGATCCCCGGGTGCGGTTGCCCTTCCTGTGGGAAGGGGCGGCACTGGCGGCGGAGGGGGCGTCCACGGTGCGGGTGCGCGTGGCGCGGACGGGCGACCGGATGGAGTTGACGCTGGTCGATCCGGCAGGCGGACTGGTCGCGCACGTCGAGGGGCTGACCGTGCGGGAGGTCTCGGCCGATGCGTTGATCGGGCCGGCCGGGACGGTCACCGATGCGCTGTTCGAAGTGCACTGGGTCGCGATGCCACCGCTCGACAGCGCGGACAGCGGTAGGTGGACCACACTGCCGGATCCGGTGGCGGCCGACCCCGCGGGCGTGCCGTGGGAACTGGAGCGGTACAACGATTCCGGGCGAGACGTTGTCGTGCTCACCTGCCCGCCGGTACGGCAGGCGGAACCGATCGCCGACCTGCACACCGGTGTGTCCGGCGTCCTGGCACGCGTGCAATGGCTCTTGGGCGCAACAGATTTCGCGTCTTCCACCGTTGTCGTCGTCACCCACGGCGGCGTCGCCGTCGATGGTGGTGCGGATATCGATCCGGCGCGGGCCGCGGTCTGGGGACTGCTGCGGAGTGCGCAGAACGAGCACGAAAACCGCATTGTCCTGCTGGACTTGGCCGCTACCACGGACGAGCGAGCGCCGGCGGCCGTCGTGGCCGAGCGGCGGTCGGCGGTGGCCGCGGTACTGGCGGCGGGTGTCCCGCAGGCAGCGGTGCGGCGCGGGATCGTCCACCAGCCGCTCTTGGAGCGGGTGGGCGCGAACACCACGAGCGGGGCGCAGCTGGCCGGCGCGGGCGCACCGTGGCGATTGGCGGTATCGGACAAGGGCACACTGAACGGCGACAACCTGATTCTCGAAGCGGACGACGACGCGGCAGTGCCGGCGGCGGGCGCGGTGAGTGTCGAACTCCGCGCGGCCGGGATCAACTTCCGGGATGTGCTGATCGCGTTGGGGATGTATCCGATCGAGGGCATGCCGCTCGGTAGCGAAGGCGCGGGTGTGGTGACGGCCATCGGACCGGGGGTGACCCGGTTCGTGCCCGGTGATCGAGTGATGGGGTTGTTCCCCGGAGTCGGCTCCACGGTGGTGACCGATCAAGCGTCACTGGTGCGGGTTCCGTCTGGTTGGGGTTTTGCGGAGGCTGCTGCGGTGCCGGTGGTGTTTGCGACGGCGTATCACGCGTTGGTGGAGTTGGGTGGGTTGGGGGCTGGGGAGCGGGTGTTGGTGCATGCGGGGACTGGTGGGGTGGGTTTGGCGGCGGTGCAGTTGGCGCGGTGGGTCGGGGCGGAGGTGTTTGTTACCGCGTCGGAGGGGAAGTGGCCGGTGTTGCGGGAGTTGGGTTTTGGTGATGAGTGGTTTGGTGATTCGCGGTCGTTGGATTTCGAGGCGAAGTTTTTGGCGCGGACCGGTGGTGCGGGTATGGATGTGGTGTTGGATTCGTTGGCGGGGGAGTTTGTTGATGCTTCGTTGCGGTTGTTGCCGCGGGGTGGTCGGTTTTTGGAGATGGGGTTGACCGATGTGCGGGATCCGGAGCAGATCGCCGCCGAGTACCCGGGCGTGCGATACGAGGCCTTTCTGCTGATGGATCTGCCCGCCCGTCGCCTGCAGCACATCTTGGAAGAACTGCTCGTCCTCTTCGAAACCGGTGTATTGCAACCACTTCCGACCGCCCGCTGGGATGTGCGCCGAGCACCGGAGGCGTTCCGGTTGCTGTCGCAGGCGCGGCATATCGGTAAGAACGTGTTGACGGTGCCGCGACCGTTGAATCGGGACGGCACGGTGCTGATCACCGGCGGGACCGGAGGTTTGGGCGCGACGGTGGCGCGGCATCTGGTGGCGCGGCACGGGGTTCGGCATCTGACGCTCGCGTCACGGCGCGGTACCGCCGCCGACGGAGCCACGGAACTGGTGGCTGAATTGACCGCTGCCGGTGCGGCGGTGGAAGTGGTGGCATGCGATCTCTCCGACGGTGCCGCGGTGCGCGCGATGGTCTCCGGTCTCGGCCCCGCACTGACAGGCGTGGTGCACGCGGCAGGTGTGGTCGACGACGGTCTGTTCACCGATCTCGACGCCGACCGCGTGGCCAACGTGCTCGCGGCGAAAGCCGTTGCGGCATGGCAGTTGCACGAGGCGGTGCAGGATCTGCCGCTGTCGATGTTCGTGCTGTTCTCCTCGATCGCGGGCACCGTCGGCGCGCCCGGCCAATCGAATTACGCCGCGGCCAACGCCTTTCTGGACGCGCTCGCGCTGTATCGACGCCGCCGCGGACTGGTCGCGACCTCGATCGCCTGGGGTCTCTGGGAGCAGGCGACCGGGATCACCGGGACACTGACCGACCAGGGCCGAAACCGATTGCGGGCGAGCGGTTTCATGCCGATCACCGCCGAGGACGGTGCGGCCATGCTGGACGTGGCGATCGATTCCGGGCACAACTACGTGGTGGCGTCGCGCATCGACGCCGCGGCCATGCAGCAACGGGAAACAGTGCCGTCGATACTCGGCGGAATCGTGCGCCAGCGGCGCAGGGCGGCGGATGCGGCGGCCGGACAGACATCGGCGCTGGTGGCTCGTTTGTCGGGTTTGGATGTGGTGGAGCAGTGTCGGGTGGTTTTAGAGGTGGTGCGTTCGCATGCGGCGGCGGTGTTGGGGTTCGGGTCGGTGGACGGGGTGGGTGCTGATGATGTTTTCAAGGATTTGGGTTTCGATTCGTTGGGTGCGGTGGAGTTCCGCAATCGGTTGCAGGGTGCGACGGGGGTGAAGTTGGCGACGACGGTGGTGTTCGACTACCCGACACCCGCCGCCCTGGCGACTTATATCGCCGCGGAGATCGCTCCGGTCGAAAACCCGCTGGACCGGATCGTCGCACACGTGGACCGGCTCTCGGGCCTGTGCGACGGGGTGGCGCTGGAGCGCGCGGACGTGGCCGTGGTCGCCGCACAATTGACCGAGATCATTCGAAGCCTGCAGGGGGACAACGGCTCCGGCTTCGATCTGGACACCGCCGACGACGCCGAACTCTTCGAATTCATCGATCAGGCCCGCCCCACCGGCTACGTCTGATCCACCGCACCGATCGATATCGAGGATCTCATGCTACGAACCGATCTCATCCGACCCGTCCCGGAGATGTTGCGCGACAACGCCGGCCGTTTCGGCGACCGCGAAGCCTGCACCGACGCACGACGGTCGATCGGCTATACCGAACTCGAGCGGCGCACGGGCCGGCTCGCGGGCAATCTCGGCTGTCGCCGCGGCGACCGGGTCGCCCTGATGCTCGGCAACAGTGTCGAGATGGTCGAGGGCTACCTTGCCGTGGCCCGCGCGGCGGCGGTGGGCGTCCCGATCAATCCCTATTGTTCCGATGCCGAACTGGACTACATCCTCGCCGACTCCGGCGCGAATGTGCTTCTTACACAGGCAGGTTCGGCAGAGCGGCGGCGACACGTACTGGCGCGTCATCCCGGACTGCGCGTCGTGGTGGCAGGTGGCGAAGAGGGCGAGCACTCCTTCGAAACACTGGCCGCCGCCGAGCCGGACACGCCCGCGCGCGACGATCTGGGCGTCGACGACATCGGCTGGATCCTCTATACGTCAGGTACTACGGGACAGCCGAAGGGTGTGGTCACGACGCTCACCAAGGCGCTGTGGGGCACGGTGGCGGGCTATATCCCCGGATTCGGGCTGTGCGCCGAAGATCGGTTGCTGTGGCCGATGCCGTTGTCGCACTGCCTCGGTCATCATCTGTGCGTGCTGGGCGTCACGGCCGTCGGCGCCGGCGCGTGGGTGATCGACGGGTTCGCCGCCGGGCCGCTGCTGGACGCACTGGCCGCGTCGCAGGCGACCGTCCTGGTCGGGGTTCCCGCCATGTTCCAGCGGTTGGTCCGCGTGGACACGGAAACCGTTCCCGCGCACGGCTTGCGGGCGTGCTGGTTCGGCGGCGCGCCCGGCTCCGACGAACTCGGCCGCGCGGTCCAGGCGACACTGGGCGTGCCCTTGCTGAACACCTACGGCGCGAGCGAGGCCACGGGCGCGATCACCGTCAATCCGCCGTCCGACCGCAACAGCCCCGCCTCGGCCGGGCTGCCGATTTTCGGGGTGAGCACCCGGATCGTCGATCCCGGTTCCGGCGTGGACGTGCCGGGCGGTGCCGAAGGAGAGCTGTGGGTCGCCGGCCCCGGCGTGATGGTCGGTTACCACAACAGACCCGACCTGACCGCCGAGGTGATGCGGGGCGAATGGCTGCGCACCGGCGATCTCGCGCGGCGAGACGAGCTGGGCTTCCTCGAAATCACCGGCCGGATCAAGGAATTGATCATTCGCGGCGGCGAGAACATGCATCCGGGCGAGATCGAGAACGTGGTCCGGCAGGTGCCCGGCGTGGCGGATGCGGCCGTCTGCGGCAAGCCGCACGACACCCTCGGCGAGGTGCCCATCGCCCTGGTGGTGCCGGAGGTCGGCGGCGTCGACGTCGGCGCGTTGTTCGCCGAATGCCGGCGGGTGCTGGCGCACGCCAAGGTACCGGTCGAGGTGTACGAGATCGACGCCGTGCCGCGGACCCCGTCGGGGAAGATCGTCCGCCGGGCGCTGCCGACGCTGCCCAGTAGGCTGCTGGGCGGCGTCGCGGTGGAAGCGGCGGAGCACGGCGACGAGTGGGCGCGGCCCGATGCCGCGGTCCGCGCGGGACTGGCGATCCGGCTCGCCGTGCTGTCGGCCGCCGACGGTATCGCCCTGCTGTGCGAAGTGATCTCGGCGGCGGTGGCCTCGGTCATCGGCGGCACGTCCGGCGAGGTCGACACGACGTTCACCGATCGGGGGATCACCTCGCTCGGCGCCGTAGGGCTGCGCAACAGACTCGTCACCGAAACCGGACTAGATCTGCCCGCCACGGCGGTATTCGATTACCCCACACCGAAAATCCTTGCTGGGCAGCTGCGTGCGGCGCTGCTCGTGGAACATCGGCCCGCGCCGCCGCCCGCCGCACGCTCCGGCGATTTCTCCCGGCGACTCGACGAGATCATGACCATGGACGCGACGGAGCTGGTCCGGCGGGCATCGGCCGGCGCGCGCACCACGTCCGAAGCCGGCGGTACGGGTGGCCGCACCGGCGAAGGAGACGGTGGACGGTGACGACGAACGAGGAACTGGTCGAAGCGCTGCGGAACTCGCTACTGGAGCGGGAACGACTGCGGCAGGCCAACTCCGAGACCGCGGCCCTGTTCGCCGAGCCCCTTGCGATCATCGGGATGGGCTGCCGCTATCCCGCGGATATCCGGACACCCGAACAGCTCTGGGATCTGGTGGTGGCCGGCGCGGAGGTGGTCTCGGACTTTCCGGCCGACCGCGGCTGGCCGCTGGCCGACCTGTTCGATACCGAACCGGGGCGGCCGGGTAAGAGCTACGTGCGCCGGGGCGGATTCCTGTACGACGCGGCCGAATTCGACGCCGGTTTCTTCGGCGTCGCGCCGCGCGAGGCGGCCGTGCTGGATCCACAGCAGCGGTTGCTGCTGGAGGTGTCGTGGGAAGCGCTGGAACGGGCGGGCATCGACCCGGCGTCGCTGCGCGGCAGCGACACCGGGGTGTTCGCCGGCGTGATGCATCACGAGTACGGATCGGATGTGGTCGGTTCGGCGGCCTCGGTCGTTTCCGGCCGCCTCGCCTATACCCTCGGCCTGGCGGGGCCCGCGATCACGGTGGACACCGCATGCTCTTCCTCGCTGGTCGCATTGCATCAGGCCGCACACGCGCTGCGGATGCGGGAATGCGGTCTGGCCGTGGTGGGTGGCGTGACCGTGCTGGCGTCACCGAGTTCGTTCGTGGAGTTCTCCCGGCAGCGCGGGCTCGCCCCGGACGGTCGCTGTAAGGCCTTCGCCGCGGCCGCGGACGGGGTCGGCTGGTCCGAGGGTGTCGGCGTGCTGCTGCTCGAACGGCTGTCCGAGGCACGTCGCAACGGTCACCCTGTTCTCGCGCTGATACGCGGCTCTGCGGTGAATCAGGATGGGGCGAGCAATGGTTTGACCGCGCCCAACGGGCCCGCCCAGCAGCGGGTGATCCGGCAGGCGTTGGCCAACGCAGGGCTCGCGGCGGGCGAGGTGGACCTCGTCGAGGCCCACGGCACCGGCACCACCCTCGGCGATCCGATCGAGGCCGGTGCTTTGATCGCGACGTACGGCGGCGAACACACCGCGGCCGACCCGCTGTGGCTCGGGTCGGTGAAGTCGAATATCGGGCACACCCAGGCCGCCGCCGGTGTCGCGGGCGTGATCAAGATGGTGGAGGCGCTGCGCCGGGCGGTGATACCGCCGACCCTGCACAGCGACGCGCCGAGTCCCCACGTGGATTGGGCCTCCGGTGGTGTGGCGCTGGCCGCCGGGCTGCGGGCATGGCCGCAGCGCGATCATCCGCGCCGGGCCGCGGTGTCGTCGTTCGGCATCAGCGGGACCAACGCGCATGTGATTCTGGAGCAGGCACCCGACACGGTAGCGGCCGCGTCATCCGAACGTGTTGCGCCGCCGTTCATTCCGTGGGTGCTTTCGGCCAAGACCACGGAATCCCTGATCGGGCAGGCCCAACGGCTCCGGGACCTGGTGCGGAGCGAGCCGTACCCGGACCCTGTCGATATCGGGTATTCGCTGCTGACCTCGCGCTCGTCGTTCGCACAGCGCGCCGTGATACTCGGGAACACGCGGAAAGCGTTGACCGACAGCGTCGCCGAGCTGGTGGACGGGGCAGCGGCGACGAACGTGCTGCTCGGCCGAGCCGATGTGCAAGGCAAGACAGTCTTTCTCTTCCCCGGACAGGGCTCGCAGTGGGCCGGGATGGCGGTCGGACTACTCGATTCGTCGCCGGTCTTCGCGGCGCAGATCGACCGGTGCGCGGCGGCGTTGGCCGAGTTCACCGACTGGTCGCTGGTCGACCTGTTGCGTGGCAACGATATTGCCGACGAGGCCGACCGTCCGGATCTCGTGCAACCCGCGCTGTTCGCGGTCATGGTCGCACTGGCCGCGCTGTGGCGGTCGATGGGGGTCGAGCCCGCGGCGGTGATCGGGCACTCGCAGGGCGAGATCGCCGCCGCGCACGTCGCCGGCGTGCTGACGCTGCGGGAAGCGACCCGGATCGTGGTGCTCCGCAGCCGTGCGGTGTGCGCCGTCGCGGGCGCGGGCGGCATGGTTTCGGTGCTGCGTCCGGAAGCCGAGGTCTCGGCGCTCGTGGAAGAGCGTTGGGCGGGTGAGCTTTCCGTCGCCGTGGTCAACGGACCCGCTTCGACGGTGGTCTCCGGTGCCGCGGTCGCGCTGGACGAACTGCTGGACCACTGTGCGGTCAGCGGGATCGGCGCCCGACGGGTGGCGGTCGACTATGCGGCGCATTCCGTACAGATCGAGCCGCTGCGCGCGCGGCTCCTGGGTGACCTGGGCGAGGTTTCCGCGCGTTCGACCGAGATCGCGGTGATCTCCGCGGTGACCGGCGACGTGCTCGACGGGGCGGCGATGGATGCCGGCTATTGGTATCGGAATCTGCGCGACACAGTGCGTTTCGACCGCGCGATACGCACGGCTTATGCCCTGCGCTGCCGCGCCTTCGTGGAATGCAGTCCGCACCCGGTGCTCGGCGTCGACGTGCAGGAATTCCTCGACGACACCGACGACGCGGACCGCAGCGTGGTGGTCGAATCGCTGCGCCGGTCCGCAGGTGGGCTCGGCCAATTCCTGGCTGCCGTCGCGGCGGCGTACGTCCGCGGTGTGCCCGTGGACTGGACGCGCATCTTCACTGGCTCCAACGCCGTCCGGGTGGAACTGCCGACCTACGCCTTCGAACGCAAGCGGTATTGGCTGGAGCCGAAACCGACTGTGCCGGATGCCGAATTCGGCGCGCACCCGCTACTGGGCACGGTGGTGGAGGTGGCGGGCGGTGGCGGCTGGTTGTGGTCGGGGCGATTGTCGTCGGATTCGCATGGGTGGCTCGCTGATCACGTTGTCGGTGGCCGGGTGTTGCTGCCGGGGTCGGCTTTCGTGGAGCTGGCGTGGTGCGCGGCGGGGGTGGTCGGCGCGGCGCGGGTAGGTGAGCTGGTGTTGTTGTCACCGTTGGTGATCGGCGCGGCCGGGGTTCGACTGCAAATGCGGGTGACCGATGGAGCGGAGCCCGGGGAGTGGCGGGTGGAAATGTTCGCGCGGCCCGTGGCCTCGGGTCCTGACGCAGGGGATTGGGTCTGCCACGCGACGGGCGTGCTGGATTCCGTTGCTGTGCCGTCCGAAGCCGGTGTGGAACTGCGCGTCTGGCCGCCGGCGGGCGCGGTGCCGGTCGACACCGCGCAGGCATACGACGTGCTGGCAGACGCGGGATATGAGTACGGCCCGGTGTTCCGGGGTGTGCGGTCGGTGTGGCGGCGCGGGGCGGAAGTATTCGGCGAGGTGTACTTGGCGGAGGACGCGCGGGCCGGTGCGGCGGAACGGTTCGGGGTGCATCCGGCCCTGCTGGACGCGGCCTTACAGGTGTCGCTGGTGGGGGAGGCGGCCACCGGTGCCGTGGACGGGCTGCGGTTGCCCTTCGCGTGGGAGGGCGCGTCGTTGTCGGCCGTGGGTGCGGCGGCGGTGCGGGTGCACCTGCGACGGTGGGGCGATCGGATGGCGGTGACGCTGGCCGACCCGGCCGGCGCACTCGTCGCGCACGCCGAATCGGTGGTGCTGCGGCCGTTCGCGGTCGAGGAGGTGTGCGAGCCCGTCCGTGCGCATGCCGATCTGTACGAGCTGAGCTGGACGGCCCTGACCGGCAACAGGATTCCCGCCGTCGACGAGAGGTGGCACGTCGTCGAGACGAATCGCGGCTGGCAACTGGAGCAGCCGGTCGCCGATCGGACGGTCCTCGCGTTGAGCCGACCGGACGGCAGTTCGCTTTCGACGGTAGAGCGCACGTATGAACTGGTGCACACGGTGCTCGAGGCGGTCCGGACTGTGCTGTCGGACAACCGATTCGACACGGCGACGCTGGTGGTGGTGACCCGCAACGCTGTGGCGAGCGACGGTGCCGATATCGATCCGGCCCAGGCAGCGATCTGGGGGTTGCTGCGGAGCGCGCAGAACGAGAATCCTGGGCGGATCGGGATCCTCGATATCGACGACGCCACCGATTCCCGTGCCGCCGTCCGTGCGCTGACGCGTTCGGGTGAGCCGCAGGCCGCCGTGCGGCACGGCGTGATCCACGTCCCCCGCCTGATCCGCGAAGGCGCGGACAGCGTGGGCAACGCGGGTCTGGTTATCTCGGGAAGGCCTTGGCAGCTGTCAGATTCGGGCACCGGCACCCTGGACGGGGAGAACCTTGTGCTCGAACCGGCCGATGTGGGCGACGAATTGGCTTCCGGTGAGGTACGGGTGACGCTCCACGCCGTCGGGATGAATTTCCGGGACGTGCTCATCGCCCTGGACATGGTTCCGCTCGAGGGCATCGCGGTCGGTGGTGAGGGTGCGGGTGTCGTCGCGGCGGTGGGCTCGGCGGTGACCCGGTTCGTGCCCGGTGATCGAGTGATGGGGCTGTTTCCACGAGTCGGTTCGACCGCGGTGACCGAGGAGTCTTCGCTGGTGCGGGTTCCGTCTGGTTGGGGTTTTGCGGAGGCTGCTGCGGTGCCGGTGGTGTTTGCGACGGCGTATCACGCGCTTGTCGAATTGGGTGGTTTGCGGGCTGGGGAGCGGGTGTTGGTGCATGCGGGGACTGGTGGGGTGGGTTTGGCGGCGGTGCAGTTGGCGCGGTGGGTCGGGGCGGAGGTGTTTGTTACCGCGTCGGAGGGGAAGTGGCCGGTGTTGCGGGAGTTGGGTTTTGGTGATGAGTGGATTGGTGATTCGCGGTCGTTGGATTTCGAGGCGAAGTTTTTGGCGCGGACCGGTGGTGCGGGTATGGATGTGGTGTTGGATTCGTTGGCGGGGGAGTTTGTTGATGCTTCGTTGCGGTTGTTGCCGCGGGGTGGTCGGTTTCTGGAGATGGGGTTGACCGATGTGCGGGATCCGGCGCAGATCGCTGTCCGATATCCCGGCGTGCGGTATGCCGCCTTCGAACTCATGGAGCTGCCCGGTGCGCAGCTGCAGCGAATTTTCGGCGAGCTGCTGACTCTTTTCGAAGCCGGTGTGTTGCACCCCATTCCGGTGACGCGGTGGGACATCAGGCGGGCTCCTGAGGCGTTCCGGTTTCTGTCGCAGGCGCGGCATATCGGTAAGAACGTGTTGACGGTGCCGCGACCCTTGGACCGGGACGGCACGGTGCTGATCACCGGCGGCACGGGTGGTTTGGGTGCGCTGGTGGCACGGCATCTGGTGGCGCGACACGGGGTTCGGCACCTGGTGCTCGTGTCCCGGCGCGGTGCCGCGGCCGACGGTGTCGAAGAGCTGGTCGATGAACTCACCGCTGCCGGTGCCGTCGTTCGGGTGCTCGCGTGTGACGTCTCCGACGGTGCGGCGTTGCGCGCCTTGCTGTCCGATCTGGATCCGGCGCATCCACTGACGGGCGTCGTGCACGCGGCGGGAGTCCTCGACGACGCTCTTTTCGCCGATCTCGGGACGGATCAGGTAGGCAGGGTGTTCGCGCCGAAGGTGGACGCGGCGTGGCAGCTGCACGAGGCGGTGCAGGATCTGCCGCTGTCGATGTTCGTGCTGTTCTCCTCGATCGCGGGGACGGTCGGCTCGCCGGGACAGTCGAATTATGCTGCGGCGAACGCTTTCCTGGACGCACTCGCGTCGTACCGGCAGCGGCGCGGTCTGGCGGCGACCTCGATCGCTTGGGGATTGTGGGAGCAGGCCACCGGGATGACCGGGGCGCTGACCGAACTCGATCGCGGTCGATTGCGGGCGAGTGGTTTCGTGCCGATCACCGCCGAGGACGGTCTGGCGATGCTCGACGCGGCGCTCGGTTCCGGACGGGACGTCGTGGTGGCGTCGCGGATCGACACGGCAGCTCTGGCGCAGACACCGACCTTGCCACCGGTGTTGCGTGACATGGCGCGGCGGCTCCGGAAAGCCGCGGCGGCAGGACCCACGGAGGTGTCGGGTTTGGTGGCTCACCTGTCGGGTTTGGGTGTGGTGGAGCAGGGTCGGGTGGTTTTGGAGGTCGTGCGTTCGCACGCGGCGGTGGTGTTGGGGTTCGGGTCGGTGGATGGGGTGGGTGCTGATGATGTTTTCAAGGATTTGGGTTTTGATTCGTTGGGTGCGGTGGAGTTCCGTAATCGGTTGCAGGGTGCGACGGGGGTGAGGTTGGCGACGACGGTGGTCTTCGACTACCCGACACCGCGCGCGCTGGCGAAATATATTGCGGCAGAAATAGTGCCGGCCGAAGAGGTGGTAGACCGCATTGTCGCGCAGGCGGATCTGCTCTCGGGCCTGTGCAGCGGAGCGGCGCTGGACCGCGCGGATATCGCGGTGGTCGCCGAGCGGCTCAGCGCGATCCTCCGCAGCCTGCAGGCCGGCGGCACGGATGTCGATCTGGACGCCGCGGACGACGACGAACTCTTCGACTTCATCGACAGCGTGCCGCCCGCCCACCAGTGAGCCGCACCGACAACAAAACCTGGAGGACCGACGATGGCACCGCAACAGCAGTCGACCACGAACCGATACGCGGTCGTCGGCGCCGGAATCGCCGGGCTCGCCGCCGCGCATCGACTGCGGCGAGCCGGACATGACGTCGAGCTGATCGAACGTGACGCGGTGCTCGGTGGCCGCATGGGCCTGGATCGGCTCGGGACGCGACCGATCATGGTGGGCGGTAAGAACCTGGGCCGCAAGTATTCCGAGCTGCGGGCCTTCCTGACCGACCTGGGCGACCCGGCGCTGGAACCGTTCGGCATCAACACCTCGCGGGTCGTGCACGGGCGACTGCTGACCTTCGACAGCACCGCGAGCCCGCTGCGCAGGCTGCGCGTGCTGCTGGACGGTGGCTCGATCGCCGACTTGGTGAAGTTGTTCCGGCTCGCCGTGCAGGTCCGGCGGAAGGAGGAGAACAGATTTCTCGGCTCCGCGGATTTCACCGAGATCGCCGAGCGCAGCGACGAGCGCCCGCTGAGTGCCCACTTCGGTCCGCGGGCGGTGCGTAACATATTGCGCGCCATGACGGTTCGGATGAACGGGGCCGAGCCGGACGAGGTCTATCTCGGCACTTTCGGGACGAACCTCGGGATGCTCATGGACACCTTCGATCAGCTCACCGACGGCATGGACCCGGTCATCGCGGCCTTGGCGGAACAGATCTCGGTCTCGACCCGCACGGTGGCAGTGGGCCTCGTCCTGAGCGACGGCGGCGTAGGCTGCCTGCGGGTCACGCAGGACGGTGGGCCGCCGCAGGAGCAATACTATGACGGTGTGGTCGTGGCACTGCCCGCGCCTGCCGCCGCTCAGCTGTTGGCGAGCGAGATGCCCACGCTGAGCAAGCAACTCGCCCAGGTCGCCTATTTCCCGGCCGCGGTGGCGGTCGTCGAATACGACGAGCCGGTGTTCGGGATGACGACCCGTGCCATCGCACTCGACGACGGACCGTGCAGCAACGCCGGTGTTTACGGGACCGACGATCTGCACATCGTCCGGTACACCTTCAGCGGCCGGGCGGCGCGTTCGTCCACGACGGGCGAGGTGGACGAGTGGCTCGACCAGGCGGAAGCGCGGATCGCGGGCCTGCTCGGCCGGACCCGGATGACGCGGGTGCGCACCGTCGTCCGGCAGTGGGAGGCCGCCTACTGTGCGTACTTGCCGTTCCACGGCAGCTTCCTGAGGCAGGTGCGCACCGAGACGGCCGCGGTGCCCGGACTCGAACTGGCCGGTGACTATCTGCGCGGCGCGCCGCTGGAGGCGGCGTTCCGCTCCGGTGTCGAAGCGGCGGACCGACTGCTCGCGTCGGCGCACGGTCAGTAGATCGAGGTCGCGCCGGGGCGCATGCCGAGCCGCCCCATCGGCGGGACCATCGCCAGCCAGGCACCGGCCAGCGGAAAGCGCGGCGCGATCCGACCGGCGATCTCGCGGGTGAGGAAGGTGATCGGATCGCGGGGTCGCATCAACCGGAGGGCGGCGGCCGCCGCGTCGCGGTTGTAGCGTCCCGCTGCGCGGCGGTCGTCCGCGCAGGCGTCGATGTGCCCGGCTGCGGCCGTGCTGTCTTCCGCCGCAAGGGCTTTCGCGATGGCGGTCGCCGCGTCGGTCGCATCGATCACGCCGGAATTCAAGCCGCGGCCGCCGCCGAACGGTGCGAACAGATGGGCCGCCTCACCCGCGAGCAGGATGCGGCGCCGCGGGTCGGTATAGGTTTCGGCGACCACCTGCTGGAAACGGTAGGTGGAGATCCAGCGGATGTGGTCGGCGTACCACGGGTCGAGGATCTTCGGCAGCCATTGGCGTACACCCGCCGGGTCGGCCAGGTGTGCGACATCGTCGCCGCGCCTGCACTGCAGGTCGATGCGCATGCCGCCGCGAAAGGGCATGTGCATGACGTTGCGGCCGCCCAGTTCGGGTGTGCGGTAATGGAACAACGCAGGTGCGGTGGCGGTCGAACCGTCCGGCAGTTCATCGACGTCGACGATGATGAACGGTACGTCGTCGGTGTGACCCCACATGCGTAGCCCGAGGCTTTTGCGCACGGCGGAGCGGGCGCCGTCGGCCGCTATCGCATAGGGCGCACGCACTTTCGTGCAATTCTGCAGGGTCAGCGTGACGCCGGCGTCGTCGGTGTGCACGTCACGGACCTTTGCGTCCCAGCGGAATTCGACGCCGTGTGCCACGCATTCCGCGTACAGGATCGCCTCGGTCTCGGTCTGCGGCAGACTCGTACCCCGGGTCATGGCGGGCAGGACAGGAGAGTGGAAGTCGAAGATGCGCCGCCCGGCGTAGTAGCAGTCACCGCCGCGCACCTGAATCCCGGCTTCGCCGATCCGTTCCCCCAGACCGGGCAGTACCTCGCTGAATCTGCCCAGCGTCCACGGCATCAGGAAGATCGCACGGCTGCCCGGGCGGGGGCGACCCTCGGGCTCGGCCTCCAGCACCAGTACTTCCAGGCCGAGGCGGCGCAACGCCAGTGCGGCGGTCAAGCCGACCGGCCCCGCTCCTGCGACGACGACCGGCTGTTGGTGATTCTCGTGCCACATAGTCACTCCCACGCTAAGTACGGACCCGTACTTACGGTGACATAAGTACGGGCCCGTAACAAGAGTGGATCGAGCTGGGCTGCCGACGGGTTGCGATGGTTCAGCCGACGGTGCGTCGGCCGGCGGCGAGAATCTCGACCGCGTGCGCCACGAACCGGCTCAACCGATCCGGCCCGTATTCTGCGGGATTCGTCACTGCCTGGCGGACGAAGTGTTCCCCGACCGCGAGCAGGGATTCGGCGAGCAGGTCGTCGTCCAGGCCGGTCACACCGCCCGCGCGCGCCCGGTCCCACGCGATGAGCGCGCGCAGATTGTCCAGTGCGACCTGACGCGCCCGTGCCGCATGGGCGCGCACCTCCGGCGGCGCGTCGTCGGCGGGCGTGAGCAGCAGCCGGACCCCGTCGGGGTACGCGGCCGCCGCGTGCAGCATGTTGCGGGCTGCCGACTCGAGGGCTCCGGCGAAGTCGGACTCCGCGGTGAATTCGGGCATCGCCGCGCCGAGCGCGTCGATCGCGCGCTGTTGCTCTCGTTCGAACAGTGCGGACAACAGCGGGCCGCGTCCGGGATAGGCGGCATAGACGCGCGGTTTGGCCAGTTCGGCGGCCCGTGCCACGGCCTCCATGGTGACCGCCGAATACCCCTGCCGGACAACCAGGTCCAGCGCAGCGTCCAGTACCTGCGTGCGTCGCACGGTCAAATCCATCCGCGGTTGCCGAGGTCGTTTCGCTGCCTCGCTCATTGCCGCCCCCACCGTTCGTGCCGTCGTACCGCCGCGCACCCACGACCGCTCGGCGACACCTCCATAGGCCCGTACCCTAACGTAACTACGAGCCCGTACCGAGCGTCGGCAGCAGCAGTGCGCAGGTGCTGGGGCTCGGCAGCGGATTCTGTTCAGTGGGTGGCCGGGTCGGGCTCGGGGAGGCCGTGGGCCCAGCTGCGTTGCTGGCCGCGCTTGACGATGCGCCAGCCGCCGGGGGTGCGGACGTATTCGTCGATGTACCACATGCCGAGCAAGGTCACCGTGGGCTCGCGGTCTTCGACCGGCAGGAGCAGCGCGTTGTAGCACATGATCCGCCCGGTCGCCCGGTCACCGTCGAGGTGGATCTCCGGGTTGCCCATCAGATGCTGGGACGCCGAGATCGGCGCCATGCTCTGGGTCAGCCACTCCTTCATGTCGGCCAGTTTTCCCGCGCTACCGCCGAACGCCGTCAGATCGATGTAGGCCTCCTCGACGAACACGTCGTCGAGCGCATCGAAATTCCGGTTGTCGACCGCGGTCGCGTACGCGACCACCAATTCCTGGATCGCCAACCGATCCGAGATCTTCTGCATGTCGAGCACCGAACCTCCTAGAACCATGACTGGAATTCGGAAGTTACCGGCGCGCGTATCGCCGCCTCCAGCCCCCAACGGGCCGTTGGTATCCCGCCGATCGGCGGAACCTGCCGGACACAGTTCAGCCGTTGATGATCTGTGGCGCGGCGACGGCTTTGAGGCCCTCCGTGCCGAATTCGAGGCCGTAGCCGGATCTCTTGGTGCCGCCGAAGGGGACTCGGGGGTCGAGGCCGCCGTGCGAGTTGATCCAGACGGTGCCCGCCTCGAGGCGGGTGGCGATGGCGCGGGCGGCGGTGCTGTCACTGGTCCAGACGGACGCGCCCAACCCGACGTCGAGGGCGTTGGCCATGGCGATGGCTTGTTCGACGTCGTCGTAGCGGATGATCGGAAGGGCAGGGCCGAACTGCTCTTCGGACACCAGCGGGTTGTCGTTGTCGATATCGGCGACCAGGGTGAGCGGATAGAAGTTACCGGGTGCCGCGAGATCGGGATCACCGCCGGTGAGCAGGGTCGCGCCGGACGCGCGCGCCGCGTCGACGAGCCCGGCGACGATATCGAACTGCTTGCGATTCTGCAGTGGCCCCAAGACATTGGCTTCATCGAGTCCCCGGCCCATCGGCATGGTCGCCGCGACCTCGACGAGCGCTGCGCACACCTGTTCGTAGACGTCGGTGTGCACGTAGAGCCGTTTCATGGCCGCACAGGTCTGGCCGGTGTTGATGAACGCGCCCCAGAACAGATCCTGGGCGATCGCGCGCGGATCCACGTCCGGCAGCACGATACCCGCGTCGTTGCCGCCCAATTCGAGGGTCAGCCGCTTCACGGTATCGGCCGACCCCTTGATGACGGCCTGCCCGGTGCGGGTGGAGCCGGTGAACATCACCTTGTCGATCTCGGAGTGACTCGCGAGCCGGGCGCCCAGCTCGCCCGCACCTGGCACCGCCCGCAGAATGTCTTGCGGCAGTACGCTGTTGAGCACCGCGACGAGCGCGAGCACACTCAACGGCGTGTACTCGGAGGGTTTGACCACGGCGGTGTTGCCCATGCGCAGCGCGGGCGCGACCTGCCAGACGGTGATCATCATCGGCCAGTTCCACGGGCCGATGGCGCCTACCACCCCGAGCGGGCGGTAACGCAGTTCCGCGTGGGCGGTGTCGTCGTCGACCACGGTTTCGCCCGGCAGCGGAGTGGTCGCGGCGGACCGTAGCCACGCGGCGCAGGCGCCCACCTCGAAGCGGGCATTGGGGCCGTTGAGCGGTTTGCCCTGTTCCCGCGAAAGCAGTTCTGCGAGTGGCTCGCTCGCCGCTTCGACGGCCTCGGCCGCGCGCAGCAGGAGTTCGGTGCGCGCCGTGTCGGTGCGCGCCGCCCACCCGGGCTGTGCGGCGCGGGCCCGAGCGACCGCGGCGTCGAGTTCGGTGACCGGCTGGAAGCGGACCCGGCCGATCTCCGCACCCGTCGCGGGGTCCGAGATCACCCGGCCGTCCGGGTCGGTGACGGACGCGAGGAGGTTCTCGTAAGTGACGGTCGGAGAGGTCATTGCGCAATCCTTCGGTGTCGGTCGGGCTCGTCGCGTGGCGAGCCGATGAATCGGTGGGCCAGCGCCTCCGACCCGCGGGCGAGCAGCGCGGCGTCCGCTCCGACGAGCAGGAACGTCGCCCCGTGGTGGGCGTACACCGCGGCCTGATCCGGGTCGAACGCGTTCACGCCCACGGGTTTCCCGGTCGCCAGGACTTCGGTGAAGGCGTGGCGCACCCGGGCGGTGACATCCGGATGGGTCTGCTGACCGAGCAACCCCATCGCGGCCGCGAGATCGCTGGGGCCGACGAAAACTCCGTCGATGCCGGGGGTTTCGGCGATGGCGCGGGCATTGTCGATGCCCTCCGGCGTCTCGATCTGCACGAACACCGACACGTGGCCGGCGGCCTCGGGGAGGTAGCCGTCGACGCGATTCCAGCGCGCGGATCGCGCGAGCGCGCTGCCCACCCCGCGTCGCCCGAACGGCGGGTATTGCGCCGCCGCAGCGACATCGCGCGCTTGCTCGGCGGTGGCGACCATCGGCACCAGAATGTTCTGCGCACCCAGATCCAGGACCTGCTTGATGATCACGGTGTCACCCACGGGTACCCGGACGGCCGGCGTCACGGCGTAGCCGGACACCGCATACAGTTGCGCGAGAACGGATTCCAGCCCGTTCGGGGCGTGCTCCATGTCGATGAGCACCCAGTCGAGCCCGGACCCGGCCATGATCTCGGCGACCACCGGCGACCCGGTGGTGATCCAGCCGCCGTACAGCGGCCGGTCGGTGTTTGCCAGCACCTCGCGCAAGGTCGGATTCAGGCGAAGCGGCATGCGATCGTTCCCATCGGTCCGTAGTCGGCGAGGATGGTGTCGCCCGGCTCGACCCACAGCGGCCGGGTGAACGAGCCGGCGAGCACGAGCTCGCCGGCGTCGAGCCGGTCGCCGTGCTCGGCGAGCTTGTTCGCCAGCCAGGCGACCCCGGTCGCGGGGTGGTTGAGCACCGCGGCGGCCACACCCGATTCCTCGATCGTCTCGTTGCGATAGAGCAGTGCGGACACCCAGCGCAGGTCGACCGTGTTGGGCCGCACCGGGTTTCCGCCGTAGACCAGTCCACCCATCGCCGCGTTGTCACTGATCGTGTCGACGATGGTCCGGCCCGTCAGGTCGATGCGCGAGCTCAGGATCTCCAGCGCCGGAACCACGTATTCGGTGGCCCGCATGACATCGAAGATCGTGGCGCCGGGGCCGTCGATCGGCGCACCGAGCACGAAGGCGAGTTCGACCTCGATCCGCACGTTGGCGAACCGGCCGTGTTCGATGACGGCGCCGTTGCCGTAGACCATGTCGTCGAAGATGGCGCCGTAGTCCGGCTCCGTGATGCCGGTCGCCGCCTGCATCACCTTGCTGGTGAGCCCGATCTTGCGGCCGACGGGCTTGCGACCGTTCGCGATACCGCGCCGGCGCCATTCGTTCTGCACCGCATACGAATCCGCGACCGTCATCTCGGGGTAGCGAGCGGTCAGCAAGGGGATGGTGCGGCGGTCCTGTTCCGCGGCGGCCAATTCGTCGGCGATCGCGGTGATTACCTCGCTGGGCAGCATCGGTGCTCCTGTCAGAGTTGCGCGCCGAGCTTGTACTCGCCGGGCGCCCGGCCGGTGTCGCTGCGGCTGTCCGGCTTGCGGGTGTAGGAGAAGCCGTCGGCGCCGATCGTGACGGCCATCTCCGAATCGTCGGTCCGCGCCGCGATCGGCTGCGGATTGCCGTCCAGGTCTAGCACGAGGGAGGCCTCGGTGTACCAGCTCGGCACCACCGCCGTGCCCCACCAGTCGCGGCGCTGATTGTCGTGCACTTCCCAGGTGACCACCGGATTGTCCGGGTCGCCGGTGTAGTAGTCCTGCGTATAGATTTCGACGCGGTGCCCGTCGGGGTCGCGCAGGTACAGGTAGAAGGCGTTCGATACGCCGTGGCGGCCGGGTCCGCGCTCGATCCGGTCCGAGAGGCGCAGCGCGCCGAGCTTGTCGCAGATGGCGATGATGTTGTGCTTCTCGTGCGTGGCGAACGCGACGTGGTGCATGCGCGGCCCGTTGCCGCCGGTCATCGCGGTGTCGTGCACCGTGGACTTGCGGCGCAGCCACGCCGCGTACACCGTGCCCGCCGCGTCCTGGATGTCCTCGGTGACCCGGAAACCCAAGTCCTCCATGTACTTCACGGCCCGCGGCACGTCGGGCGTGACCTGGTTGAAGTGGTCGAGCCGGACCAGCGCGCCCGGGGTGTGCAGTTCGTAGTGCCAGGCCAGCCGCTCGACGTGTTCGGCGGCGTAGAAGAACTCGTACGGGAAGCCGAGCGGATCCTCGACCCGTACCGAGTCCCCGATGCCTTTGGTGAAACCGGTCGCTCGCCGTTCGACGCGACAGCCCAGCTCGGTGTAGAAAGCTACGGCCCGGTCGAGTTCCGCGGGATCGCGGACGCGGTAGGAGAAGGCCGCGACGGCGGCGATCGGCCCCTGGCGCAGCACGAGGTTGTGGTGGATGAATTCCTCGAACGACCGCAGGTAGACCGTATTTTCGTCTTCCTCGGTGACCACCAGGCCGAGGACATCGACGTAGAAGTGACGCGAGCGCGCGAGGTCCGTCACGACGAGTTCCATGTAGGCACAACGGAGCACGTCCGGCGGCGCGGAATCCGGCGTGCGGAGCGGATCGGCCGGGCGAATCGGATTTTGTGCGGTCACAACAGGTTCGGGGGAGTCGGGAGTGATGGTCACGCTGATGCCTGCTTGCCGAAGGTGGGATTGTGGGTGGGTCCGAGGGTGATGTGCACGGCCTGCTGGTCGGTGTAGAAATCGATGGAGCGGTAACCGCCCTCGTGGCCGAGTCCGGAGGCCTTCACGCCGCCGAACGGGGTGCGCAGATCGCGGACATTGTTGGAGTTGAGCCACACCATGCCGGCCTCGACCGCCTGCGCGAAGGTGTGCGCGCGTTGCAGATTCGTGGTCCAGACGTAGGCGGCGAGGCCGTAGCGGACCCCGTTGGCGAGCGCGAGCGCCTCGGCGTCGGTGTCGAACGGCGTGATGGCGACGACCGGGCCGAAGATCTCTTCCTGGAAGATCCGCGCGTCCGGCGCGACATCGGCGAACACGGTCGGCGCGACGAAGTTTCCGGAGTCGAACCCGTCCGGCCGCCCACCGCCGGCGACCAGGCGCCCCTCGGACCGGCCGATGTCGATATAGCTCATCACCTTGGCGTAGTGCTCTGGATGGACCAGCGCGCCGACCTCGGTGGCCGGATCGTGCGGGTAGCCGACGGCTACCCGTTTCGCCTGCGCCGCATAGCGTTCGACGAATTCGTCGTAGATCGATCGTTCGACGAGGATACGGCTGCCCGCGGTGCACCGCTCGCCGTTGAGCGAGAAGACGCCGAAGATGGTCGCGTCGACGGCGGCGTCGAGGTCGGCGTCGGCGAACACGATCGCGGGACTCTTTCCGCCCAGCTCCATCGACAGCCCCTTGAGCGACGCGGCGGCGTTGCCGAAGATGATCTGGCCCGTGCGACTCTCACCGGTGAACGAGATCAGTGGCACGCCAGGGTGTTTCACGAGCGCGTCGCCCGCTTCCTCGCCGATGCCGTTGACGAGGTTGAACACGCCGCGCGGTAGTCCGGCCTCCTCGAAGATCCCGGCCCACAGCGACGCGGACAGGGGCGTGAACTCGGCGGGCTTGAGCACCACGGTGTTTCCGGTGGCCAGCGCGGGCCCCAGCTTCCACGACTCCAGCATGAACGGCGTGTTCCACGGGGTGATCAACCCGGCGACGCCGATCGGCTTGCGGTTGACGTAGTTCAGCTGCTGCCCGGGCACCTGGTAGGCGTCGTCGACCTGGGCGACGACGAGATCGGCGAAGAACCGGAAGTTCTCGGCCGCGCGGCGGGCTTGGCCGAGCGCCTGGGTGATGGGCAACCCCGAGTCGAACGATTCGAGTTCGGCCAGCCGCGCGTCCCGGGATTCGACGATGTCCGCGATCCGGTACAGGATGCGGGACCGCTCGCGCGGGCGCATGCGCGGCCAGGGTCCGTCGCGAAAAGCGCTGGCCGCGGCGGACACCGCGCGGTCGATATCGGCTCGCTTGCCCGCGGCCGCCCGGACGTAGACCTCGTTGGTGACCGGGTCCAGGACGCCGAAGGTGGCGCCGTCGACCGAATCGACGAAGGCGCCATCGATGTAGTGCTGGATCCGCGTCGGCAGGTCCGCGGGCAGATGCGGGGTGGCGGCTGTGCGCACCGCGTTCGTCATGAACGACTCCAGTTCCGGGTTCAGGTGGCCGGTAGGCCGAAAGTCTCGTCGGGGTGTTCGTGGATCAGATAGGCGTCGAGCGTGGCGGCGCGGTGGCGGCGGGCGACCTTCTCGATCTCGCCGAGCGGTGCGCCGATCTCGATGAGGCGCACGATGTTCTCGTGTTCGCGCACGGATTCGTGCGCCCGCCCGGGGACGAAGGAGAACGTCGAGGACCGCAGATGCCCGAGACGCGCCCATTCCGCCTCCACGAGGGCGACCAGGCGGGGATTCACGCACTTGGTGAACAGGATCGAATGGAACTCGTGGTTGAGCGCGGTGAAGGCGCTCGGGTCGAAATCGCCCAGGGACTCGACCATGCGCTCGTTCACCGCTCGCGCGCGGCGCAGGTCGTCCTCGGTGAGGCGGCCCGCGGCGAGCGCGGTGGCCGCACCCTCGAGTACGCTCAGCGCCTGCATGCTGTGCCGGTACTGCGAATCGTCCACCATCGAAACCTGCGCGCCGACATTGCGTTCGAAGGTGACCAGGCCCTCGGCCTCGAGCTGGCGGATGGCTTCGCGCACCGGGACCACGCTCATGTCGAGTTCCTTGGCGATGGTGCTGAGCACCAGCCGGTAGCCCGGCGTGTACTCCTGCCGCGCGATCCGCTCCTTGAGCCAGTGGTACGCGACCTGTGATTTGCTCTGCGTAGCACTGGGATTCACTGGCTCTTGCGCCACTCTCGGTACCTCGCCTTCCATTCCGCATCGGGGGGAAACAGCCCGTGCACCGGATGGCCGGCGCCGACCTGCTCGGCGATCCAGCCGTCTTGGATCTCCTGCTCGAGAGCATCGTCGACGACTGCCGCGGCCAGGCCAGGGGGTAGGACGAGCACCCCGTCACCGTCGCCGACGATGATGTCGCCGGGCTGGACGGTAGCCCCACCGCAGCAGATGGTGAGATCGGCGTCCCACGGCACGTGCCTGCGGCCGAGGACCGCCGGATGCGGGCCCGCCGTGAAGACCGGGACGCCGATCTCGGCGACCGCGTCGTGGTCGCGGACGCCGCCGTCGGTCACCACGCCCGCCGCCCCGCGCACCTGCGCCCGGAGCGCGAGGATATCGCCCAGCGTGCCCGATCCGGCCTCGCCGCGCGCCTCGATGACGATCACCTCGCCCGGCGCGACGGTGTCGAAGACCCGCTTCTGCGCGTTGTAGCCGCCGCCGTGCGCGTCGAAGAGGTCTTCGCGATTCGGCACGAACCGCAGTGTGCGCGCGATGCCGACGAGCCGGGTGCCGGGACGCACCGGCCGCACGCCGTCGATGGTCACATTGTTCAAGCCACGCTTGCGCAGCTGCTGTGACAACGCCGCGACCGGCACCCGGGACAGGTTGTCGCGCAACTCGTCGGGAAGCACGGCACGGGTCGCGGGTAACCCTGCGGCGCTTCGCGATCCCCATGCCTCGATCCGCTGGGTGTCATCGATCGACGGAAGTGAGCCGAGCGCGGGGTCGAATTCGTGGCTGCCCTGCTCGACCGTGGTGACCAGGCGCCCGGAGCTGGGCGTCGCCGCCACGCCGGGCGCGTCGACTTCCACCTCGACCACGTCGCCGGGCACGACGACCGACGATCCGGCCGGGGTGCCGGTGAGGATCACGTCGCCGGGTTCGAGGGTGAAGTGCTGCGAGAGGTCCGAAACCAGTTGGGGGAGTGCGAAGATCATTCCTGCCGCGCAGTCTTCCTGGGCGAGTTCGCCGTTGACCCACGTGCGCACGCGCAGGGCGGCGGGGTCGACGGTGCGCGCATCGATGAGTTCCGGGCCCAGCGGCGTGAATCCGTCGCCGCCCTTGGCGCGTACGTTCGAGCCCTTGTCGTTCGTTCTGAGGTCGTACAGGCCGAAATCGTTGGCTGCGGTGACCGAACCGACGCACTGCCAAGCGGATTCGATCGGCACTCGGCGGGCGGTGGTGCCGATGATCAGGGCGATCTCGCCTTCGAACGCCAGCAGTTCGGTGCCCGCGGGCCGCTCGACGACACCGCCGCTCGCCGCGACCGAACTGCTCGGCTTCAGGAAATAGGACGGGTGTGCCGGCCGGCGACCACGCTGATCCGCGCGGGAGGCGTAGCTGAGATGGACGGCGACGATCTTGCCCGGCCGGCTGGGCAGTGTGGAAAACCGTTGTGCGCCAGCGTCGTTGCCGATCTTCATAAACCTCCTCAACCACTCTTGCATCGTATTTCAAATCGTATATCATTGGTGAATCGCGTCGCAAGTGACGCAGATCGCATTTCACCGCCGTAGAGCATGTCCGGCATCGAAGGAGTCCCAGATGAGCGCGCCACCCCGGTCTGGGATGCCGAACCCGCCGGTCGTCAGCGAAACCGACCGCCGCCGAGTCGTTTTCGCGACCGTGGTCGGCACGACGATCGAGTGGTACGACTACTTCGTCTACGCCGGGGCCGCCGGACTGGTCTTCGGCAAGCTCTTCTTCCAACCCGCGGGAGACTCGATCGCGACCCTGCTCTCCTTTCTCACGGTGGGGATCAGTTTCCTGTTCCGCCCGCTCGGCGCGTTCCTGGCCGGTCATTTCGGGGACAAGTACGGCCGCCGCGTCATCCTGATGGTGACGCTGGTGGCCATGGGCGCCGCGACCACGCTGATCGGCCTGCTCCCGACCTACGCCACGATCGGTATCGCCGCTCCCGTCGCGCTGATCCTGCTGCGCATCCTGCAGGGCGTCTCCGCGGGCGGGGAATGGGGCGGGGCCGTGCTCCTGGCCGTCGAACACGCACCCGCCGGCAAGCGCGGGGTGTTCGGGGCCGCGCCGCAGGTGGGCGTCCCGCTCGGGCTGCTGCTGGCCTCCGGCGTGCTGGCCCTGATGACGGTGATCGCGCCGGGGGACGCCTTCCTCGAATGGGGTTGGCGCGTCCCGTTCCTGCTGTCCATCGTGCTCATCGTGATCGGCCATTACATCCGCAGGCGCGTCGAGGAGAGCCCGGTCTTCGTGGAACTCGCCGAGCGCAGTGAACGGGCGACGATGCCCGTCCTCGAGCTGTTTCGCAGGCACGGGCTGCTCGTCCTCGTCGCGGCGCTCGTCTTCGCGGGCAACAACGCCGTGGGGTATCTGACGACCGGCGGTTATATCCAGAACTACGCCACCGATGTGCACGGGCCGGTCGGTCTCGACCGCGGGCCGGTACTGTGGGCGGTCGCCGGTTCCGCGGTCACCTGGTTACTCTGCACCTGGCTCGGTGCCGCGCTCAGCGACCGAATCGGCAGGCGCACAACCTATCTCATCGGCTGGGTGCTTGTACTCGCCGCCTTGATTCCGCTGTTCCCGCTGGTGGACACCGGCAATCCGTGGCTGCTGTGCGGTGGACTCGCGCTGCTGACGGTGGGCCTCGGCTTCACCTACGGCCCGCAGGCCGCGCTCTACGCCGAGCTGTTCCCGGCGTCGGTCCGCTTCTCCGGCGTCGCGGTGTCCTACGCGCTCGGGGCGATCCTCGGCGGCGCGTTCGCGCCGACGATCGCCACGGCGCTCGTCCGGGCCACCGGCACGACCACCTCGGTCGTGCTCTATCTCGGCGGGTTCGTGCTGCTGAGCCTGGTGGCGACCGCGGTGCTGCGCGATCGCAGCGGGATCCCACTGGGGCCGGATCACGAAGCGGCACAGGCGATCAGCCCCATCAGAGGAATGACGAGGGTCTGAACAATGCAGTTCCACCATTACGGATACGTGTCCACCGATCCGCGCATCCAACCGGCCGCGGGCGTCGGCCTCGACCGCCCGGACGAACTCCCCGACGAGGTGGACGTGCTGATCGTGGGCACCGGCCCGGCCGGCATGATCACCGCCGCGCAGCTGGCGCAGTTTCCCACCGTCGTCACCCGGATCATCGAACGGCGCCCGGGTCGGTTGGCCATCGGACAGGCCGACGGCATCCAGGCGCGCAGCGTGGAGACGTTCCAGGCGTTCGGCTTCGCCGAACGCCTCATCGCCGAGGCGTTCCGCATCACCGAAATGACGTTCTGGAAACCGGATCCCACGGATCGGAGCCGGATCGTGCGCGCCGCACGGACCCAGGACGATCCGACCGGGATCAGCGAGTTCCCGCATCTGCTGGTGAACCAGGCCCGGGTGCTCGACTACTTCGCCGAGGCGATGCACAACGCCCCCACCCGGATGCGGCCGGACTACGGCTACGAGTTCCGCGACCTGGAACTCACCGGCGGCGCTTATCCGGTGGTGGTCACGCTCGCGCACTCGGCGGGCGAACGCGACGGACAGCTGCGGACGGTACGCGCGAAGTATGTGGTCGGCGCGGACGGGGCGCACAGCCGGGTGCGTGCTTGTATCGGCTGTGTACCGAAGGGCGACAAGGCATTCCACGCCTGGGGCGTGATGGATGTATTGGCCGTGACGGACTTTCCGGATATCCGCACAAAATGCGCCATCCAATCCGGTTCCGGCGGCAGCATTCTGCACATTCCGCGCGAGGGCGGCTATCTGTTCCGTATGTACGTCGACCTGGGCGAAGTCCCCGCGGACGACAACGGCAAGGTGCGTGCCACCGGTATCGAGGCGATCATCGAGCAGGCCAACGCGATCCTGCATCCCTACACCCTCGAGGTTCGGAATGTCGCGTGGCACAGCGTCTACGAGGTCGGCCATCGGGTGACCGATCGCTTCGACGATGTGCCGCTCGACGAGCTGGGCAGCCGCACGCCGCGGGTGTTCATCACCGGCGACGCCTGTCACACGCACAGCGCGAAGGCCGGACAGGGCATGAACGTCTCGCTGCAGGACGGCTTCAACCTCGGCTGGAAGCTGGGTCACGTGCTCGCGGGCCGGAGTCCGGAGACCCTGCTGGCGACGTATTCGGCGGAGCGACAGGTGATCGCGCGCAAGCTCATCGACTTCGACCGCGAATGGTCGAGCATGATGGCCAAACGTCCGGAGGAGTTCGAGTCGCCCTCCGAGTTGGAGGATTTCTACGTCAAGACCGCGGAATTTCCCGCCGGATTCATGACGGAGTACCAGCCGTCGATGATCGTCGGGGACCGGACCCAGCAGCATCTCGCGCCCGGCTTTCCGATCGGAAAGCGCTTCAAATCGGCACCGGTGGTCCGGGTCGCGGATGCGAACCCGGTCCATCTCGGTCATCACCATCGCGCCGACGGGCGTTGGCGCATCTACGCTTTCGCGGCCGATGCGGCCACGGCGGGGACCGCGCTGGACGGGTGGGCGCAGTGGCTCGCCACGTCGCCGGACTCTCCGGTGGTCGCGTACACACCGAAGGACGCCGACATCGACAGCGTCTTCGACGTGAAGGTGATCTACCGGCAGGCACACACCGAGGTCGACCTCACGGCGGTGCCGGCGACCTTCCTGCCGACGGTCGGGCCGTTCCGGGTGGTCGACTACGAAAAGGTGTACGCGACCGATCCTCAGGTCGACATCTTCGCCGAACGCGGCATCGACAGCAGCGGCGCCGTGATCGTCGTACGCCCCGATCAGTATGTGGCGGCGGTACTTTCGCTCACGGCCACCACGGACCTGGCCGAATTCTTCGGCCGTATCCTGCTTTCCCCGCACCGCCCAGCGGCAGCGGTCGCCGAATTCGCGAAGGACGAAGCGTGACCAGAGAGAGCCCGGTGTCGAACGAGCCGGTCCGGCACGACGATCGGTTGCGCCGCGGTTCGCTCGGCGTGTTCGGCGTGACGTTCTTCGTCATCTCGGCGGCGGCGCCGCTGACCGCAATGGCGGGCGGCGCGCCGGTGGCGATGCTGCTCGGCAACGGGCCGGGCGTGCCCGGCGCCTATGTTCTGACCGCGGGCACGTTGCTGGTGTTCGCCATCGGGTATACGGCGATGGCGCGTCATCACATCAGTACCGGCGCGTTCTACTCCTACGTCACCCGTGGTCTCGGTCCGCAATGCGGCGGCGCGGCAGCGTATCTCGCGTTGCTGAGCTACAACGCCATGCAGATCGGTCTCTGGGGCCTCTTCGGCGCCGCGACCGGTGGTTTCGTGGCCGACGAATTCGGGCTCACGCTCGACTGGTGGGTGTACGCGCTGCTCGGCATCGCCCTCGTCGCGGTGCTCGGATACCGGCAGATCGATCTCTCGGTCAAGATGCTGTCGGTGCTGGTGGCCGCCGAGTTCCTCGTCGTCCTCGTGCTGGCGGCGGTGATCGCGGTGCGCGGTGGCACCTTCGGCAGCACCGCACTGAGCGGGGCGCCACTGACACCGAGCGCGCTGACCAGTGGTTCCCTGCCGATCGCGCTGCTGTTCTGTTTCGCGTCGTTCGTCGGTTTCGAGGCCACCGCGATCTACGGTGAGGAAACCGCGGACCCGAAGCGGACGGTGCCGCGCGCGACGTTTCTGTCCGTCCTCACCATCGGCGTCGTCTACACCGTCGTCACCTTCCTGATGATCAATGGTGCGGGCGTGGACGATACCCGCGGCTTCATCGAAAAGCTCACGGACCCGACGACATTCCTGTTCGAACTCGGCGATTCCTATATCGGGTCCTGGTTCACCACGATCATGCGCCTGCTGTTCTGTACGAGCGTCTTCGCGGCTGTGCTCGCCTTCCACAACGCGGGTGCCCGCTACACCTATGCGCTCGGTCGGGAAGGCCTGCTGCCGGACCGCGCGGGCCGGACCCATGCGGTGCATCGGAGCCCGCACGTAGGTTCGATCGCGCAGTCGGCGCTGGCGCTACTGGTAGTCGCGGTTTTCGCGGTCACCGGGCAGGATCCGGTGCGCGCGCTGTTCACCTGGCTGACCAACCTCGGCACGCTGGGCGTGATCGCGCTGATGGCCGCGTGCTCGTTCGCCGTCGTCGCGTTCTTTCGCAGGAACCGCGACCTGGACCGCAACGTGGCCCGAACGCTTGTCGCCCCGGTCGTCGCGGGCCTCGCCCTGATCGCCGTACTCGGTTACGCGATCGGGAATTTCGACATGCTGATCAGTTCCGGCGGAATCCTCGTCTGGCTGCTGCCCAGCTTGCTTGTGGTGGCTGCGCTGCTCGGAGTCGCTGCGGCACTGCGGCTTCGAACCCGCGCCCCGCAGCGGTACGCGGAGATGGGACGGCACTATGTCTGACAAGGGCGCGATGGCAGATTCGGCCGAGCTGCACACCGACGCGACGGTGTGGACGGCCGACGAATCGGTACCCCGAGCCTCGTCGTTCCTGGTCCGCAACGGGATCATCGCCGCGGTCGACCCCACCGCCGAGCTGCTGACCGGGCGGGAGACCGTGGTCGAACACGGTGGCGCGTTCGTCCTGCCGGGGTTCGGGGACGTGCACACGCATCATCTCGTAGCCGGGCGCGCCGACCTCTACGAGTTGGCGTTGCGCGCCACCGACTCGCTCGACGCGGTGCTCGGGGCCGTCGCGGACTGGGCGGCGGGTCTCGAGCCGGACGCCTGGGTCGTCGGCGGTGGTTGGGGAAGCACACTGGCAGAGACGATTTCGAGCCAGGATGTGCTGAGCCGGCTCGACCGAGCGGCCGGGGGACGCCCGGTGCTGCTGCGCGACGACAGTTGCCATAATCGCTGGGTCAGTTCGCGCGCCATGGAACTCGCGGGGATCGACGGTGCGAGCCCGGATCCCGCGGAGGGCGCCGTCGTGCGCGACCGGGTGACGGGAGCGCCCGTCGGACTGCTCATCGAGTCGGCGCTCATCCCGGTGGAGCGGGCATACGCGACGGCACTGGGCGACAGCACCGCCCGGGATGCGGCGGGGTGCCGCCGGGCCGTCGAGATGCTGCACAGTTACGGCATCACGCACTTTCAGGACGCCGCCGCGTCGCTGCCGATGCTGCGCGCGCTCGCCGACCTCGACAAGCGTGGCGACCTTAGCGCGTGGGTGGTGACGTCGGCGCAGATCAACGACCGGATCTTCGGCACGCACCCGGTCGGCGCGCCGCTGCTCGATGCCGCCGAGCAGTATCGAACCACCCATCACCGGCCCGATTTCGTGAAGATCTTCCTCGACGGCGTCCCGACCTCACGGACCGCGTTGTTCCTGGAGCCGTACCTGCCCGACGCTGAGCACGGCAACGCGTGGGTGGGGGAGAGCGCGATGACGCCCGCCGAACTGACCGGCTGGCTCATCGAAGTGGCCGGGCGCGGGCTCGGCGCCAAAGTGCACTGCACCGGCGACGGTGCGGTGCGCATGCTGCTCGATGCGGTGGCCGAGCTCCGCGCCGCCGGGTACGCGGACACGATCGTGCAACTGGCGCACGGCGAATACATCGCCGACGCGGACCTGCCGCGCGTCGCCGAACTGAAGGTCGTCGCGGATCTCTCACCGCCGCTGTGGTTTCCGGGCGTCATCTTCGAGGCGCACTGCCACTGCCTGCCGCGCGAGCGCGCGAACCGGATGTGCCCCAACCGGACGCTGCTCGACTCCGGTGTGTTGCTGGCCGGTGGTTCGGACTGGCCGGTCACGCCGAGCCCGAATCCATGGATCGGAATTCAAGGTCTGGTCACCCGTGCCGACCCCACCGGCGCGTACCCCGGCACCCTGGGCCTGGAGCAAGCGCTGACGTTGACCGAGGCGTTGCGCGCGTACACGATCGGCGTCGCCCGCGCGAGCAGACTCGGTGCCGTCACCGGGTCGCTCACGCCGGGCAAGTCGGCCGATTTCACCGTGCTGGACCGCGATCCGTTCGAGGCCGACCCGACCGCACTGATCGAAACGAAGTCCGTCGCCACCTGGTTCGCCGGACGCGCGGTCCATCGCGCGGCGTCGTAACCGCGAAAAGACAAGGAACGTGCATGGATAAGCCCTCGATCGATTTCCTCTACCTGTCCGAGCCGGACATGATCGCGGCGGGCGTGACCGATATGGCCGCCTGCGTCGACGCGATGCAGGAGACCTTCGTGCTGCTGCATCAGGGCGACTACCGCATGGCGGGCCCGAACAGCGACTCGCACGGCGCGATGATCACCTTTCCGGACGACTCGCCGTTCCCGGCCATGCCGGCCAATACCCCGGAGCGACGGTTCATGGCGATGCCCGCCTACCTCGGCGGCAGCTTCGGCACCGCCGGGATGAAGTGGTACGGATCGAATATCGCGAACCGCGCCAAGGGATTACCGCGGTCGATCCTCATGTTCCTGCTCAGCGACACCGACACCGGCGCGCCACTGGCGCTGATGTCGGCGAATCTGTTGTCCGCGTATCGAACCGGCGCGGTGCCGGGCGTGGGCGCGCGGCTGCTGGCGCGCCGCGACTCGCGCGTGGTCGGCCTCGTCGGTCCCGGCGTCATGGCCCGCACCTCGCTCGCCGCGTTCGTGGCCGCGTGCCCGGACCTCGCGGTCGTCAAGATCAAAGGTCGCGGGCAGGGGAGCATCGCCGCGTTCCGCGAGTGGGTCGCCAAGGAATATCCCCAGCTCGAAACGATCGTCGTGGACACGAACGAGGAAGCGGTCCGGGACAGCGATATCGTCACCTACTGCACCACCGGTGTACCCGGCGATCCGGCGAATTACCCACTGATCGTGCGGGATTGGGTGCGTCCCGGCGCGTTTCTGAGCATGCCCGCTCCGTGCGATATCGATGCGGGCATGCAGGCGCCGGAGATTCGCAAGGTCGTCGACAACGTCCGGCTCTATCAGGCGTGGGCCGAGGAGGTCGGACACCCGTCGCATCATCGGATTCCGATCGTCGGCTGCAAGTTCATGGACATGATCCAGGCCGGGGCGATGGACGAGAGCGATCTGGTCGATCTCGGTGCGATCGCCGCCGGAGCCGCGACCGGACGCCGCGCCGACGACGAGATCGTGCTCCTCTCGGTCGGCGGCATGCCGGTCGAGGATGTCGCCTGGGGCACCGTGGTGTACCGCAACGCTGTGCGACGGGGGATCGGCACCACGTTGAACCTTTGGCAATCGCCCGAATTGGCATGAGAGGCCGAACCATGGATGCGGATGTGATCGTCGTCGGACTCGGCAGCGCCGGTTCGATGGCGTTGTGGCAGTTGGCGAAACGCGGGCTCGACGTGATCGGTATCGAACAGTTCGGCATCGGTCACGCGCGCGGCTCCTACGCGGGCGACTCCCGCCTGTTCCGTTCGGCCGTGCACGAAGGTCCGCGGTATGTGCCACGGCTGCGGCGGGCGCGCGAATTGTGGCTGGAGCTGGAGCGCGAGACGGGCCGGTCACTGTACGACGAATGCGGTGCGCTGCAGATCGGTACGGCGGGCTCGGGCGGTATCGCCAAATCCATTGCCTCGGCGGAGCAATTCGACCTGCCGCACGAGGTGCTGGACGCGCCCGCGTTGCGGGCGCGCTATCCGCAGCACCGGGTCGACGACGATACCGTCGCGGTGCTGGACCGGCACGCGGGCAGCCTCTATCCGGAGGCGAGTGTGCTCGCGGCCGTGCTGGCGGCACGGTCGCACGGCGCGCGCGTGCTGACCAACGCCGCGGTCACCGACTTCGACGAGGAGGGCGGCGGCCTGGCGGTGGTGACGCCCGATATCCGGCTCACCTGCGCGAAGGTGGTGGTGGCCACGGGTTCCTGGACGCTTCGGCTCCGCCCCGACCTCAAGGGATTCCTGCAGATTTTGCCGCTCTCGCTCACCTGGTTCATGCCGCATCATCCCGAGATGTTCGGCTCGGACCGCTTTCCGGTGTTCATCCGCGATGCCGACGGGGTGCATCTGTACGGGACGCCCAGTCACGACTCCTACAGCGTGAAAGTGGCGACCGAACCGCTGTGGCCCGCGATCGCCTCGCCCGACGACGTTCCCGTGTTCAGCCGGGAGGACCTGCGTCGAATCGGCCGGTGGGCCACAGATTTCATCCCTGACCTCAATCCCGAACCGGTGCGCTACTCGATGCATCACGACCTGTGCGCGCCCGGTGACCTGCCGCTGGTGGATCTCGACGAGGACACCGGCATGCTGCTGCTGACCGCGTTCTCGGGACGCGGCTTCAAGTTCGCCCCGGTCTTCGGTGAGATCGCCGCCGATCTGCTCACCGGTACCCGTAACGACCTCTGGGACAGCAACTTCGCGCTGTCCACGCACCCGAGGTGAACGCGGGTGCCGGACTACGAACTGCAGGCCGACTACATCGTCGTCGGCGCGGGCACGGCCGGTTCGGTGCTCGCGCGCCGGCTACTCGACCGCACCGACGCCACCGTCCTGGTCTTGGAAGCCGGTGGCCCCGATACCAATCCGGCCATCCGCGACCCGCTGCGGATGCACGAGCTGTGGCACGCGCCCGAGGACTGGGACTACTTCAGCGTCGCACAGCCGCACGCGGCCGGCCGTCGCCTGCACCTGCCGCGCGGGCGGGTGCTCGGTGGATCGCACGCCCTCAACGCGACCATCTACGTGCGCGGCAACCCGGCCGACTACGACTCCTGGGCCCGGTGCGGTGACGCCGGCTGGTCGTGGCGGGAGATCGAGCCGCTGTTCCGGCGGATCGAGCGCTACGACCACGACTCCGGCGGTAAAGGCACCGCCGGACTGCTCGATGTGCTCAGCGACTATGCGATCGATCCGATCCAGGAGGCTGTTCTCGCCGCGGCCGGGCAGGTAGGGATAGCGGCCAACCCCGACTACAACAGCGGAGTGCAGGACGGCGCGGGGCGCGCGCATTTCACCCTGCGCGACGGCATGCGCCTGACCACCGCCGAGGCCTATCTCAAACCGGCGCTGGGCAATTCCCGGTTGTCCGTGCGTACCGGTGCACAGGTGCACCGCGTCTTGACCCGCCGGGGCCGCGCCTACGGTGTGGCCGGGAGCATCGACGGCCGCACGTTCCGGGCGTCGGCGCAGGCGGAGGTGGTGCTGACGGCGGGCGCGATCGATTCGGCCGCGCTGCTGCTGCGCTCGGGCTTCGGTCCGGCCGCGGAACTGCGGGCGGCCGGCATCGAGCCGGTTGCGGATCTGCCCGGCGTCGGCCGGAATCTGCTGGATCACTGGCTGGTGCCGGTGCTCTTCACCGCCGAACGCGAGATCGTGCACACGCGTGGGCTGCCGCACGCGCAAACCCACTTGTTTTGGCGCAGTGTGCCAGAACTGCCGGTACCCGATGTGCAGCCACTGCATTTCAGCGTTCCGCTCTACGACCGGTCGTGGATGTCGGGGCCGGACAACGGGTTTTCGCTCATAGCGGGGCTGATCCGGCCCGACAGTGTCGGGCGGCTCACCGTGGCCGGCGCGGAGGGGCCGACGCTGATCGATCCGAAAGTGCTGTCGGCACCGGTGGATCTGGATCGGCTGGCCGCCGCGGTCACGCTGTGCAGACAGATCGGCGCAGCACCCGCCCTGCGGGAGTGGGGCGCGGCCGAGCGGTATCCGGGACCCCGCGTACGTTCCCGCGCGGACCTGCGGGACTACATCCGGCGGACGGTGATCACCTACCACCATATGTGCGGCACCTGCGCACTGGGCGTGGGACCGGACGCCGTGGTGGACCCGGCGCTGCGGGTGCGCGCGGTAGCGGGCCTGCGGGTCGCGGACGCCTCGGTGATGCCGACCATCACGACCGGCAACACCAACGCACCAGCCATGGTGATCGCCGAGCGGGCCGCGGACCTGATCGCGCCCGCACCCGCGATGCGGGGCCGATGATGGTGACCCGCATCGACTCCGCGACCGGGAGCCGCGCCCCGGCCCGTCCGGACTCGCCGCTGGATATCGTGGTGGACGACGCGGCGCATTTTCGTGGTCGCATCCGCGGGCACGTCGCGGGGGAGCTGGTGTTCGCGGAGGTCTCCGCGATCCCGCATCGGGCCGACGGCACGGTGCGGGATCGGGCCGAGGCGTATTACAAAGTGCTGGTGCCGGTTCGGGGGTCCTGCCTGCTGAGCCAGGGCGGTCGGCAGGTACGCCTGGGCACGAACGATGTCGCGGTGCTGGATACGGCGCAGCCGTATTCGGTGCTGTTCGACGCCGCGTGCCGGTTACAGGTCGCGGCGTTTCCGCGCCGCGTACTGCGCCTGCCCGCCGCCGGTGTCGAGGCGAGTACCGCGACGGTGCTGGCCCGGCGACATCCCGCGACCGCGCTGCTGTCGACGCTGTTGTCCGGGATGACCGCCAGGACCGGCGAATTGGGCACGATCGAGTTGCTCCGATTGGCCGATATCGTCGTCGATCTGGTGGCGACCGTGCTGGCCGCGCACGCCGACGAGGACCCGGCGGCGACCGCCGTCGCGCAACAGGCGGTGTTGCCGCGGGTCAAGGCGTTCCTCGAAGACCATCTCGATGACCCGGACCTGTCCCCGGCGATGGCGGCCGAGGCCGCGCATCTCTCAATCGGCTACCTGCACAAGCTGTTTCGCTCCGAGGGTGCCACGGTGTGCGGCTGGATCCGGCAGCGGCGGCTGGAATACTGCCGCGCCGACCTGACCGACCCCGCGCTGTACGGGCTCGCGGTCGGGGCGGTCGCGGCGCGCCGGGGATTCGTCGACGCGGCACACTTCAGCCGGCTGTTCAAACTGACCTACGGTGTGCCGCCCCGCGAATACCGAATCCTCAACGGGAGAGGGAACTTTCCGGCTGGTTAACCGCGCATCGCGGCTTGCACGGCAGCAGTGTCGGTGAATTGCTCGAAGCGCTCGACGCTCCCGTTCGACAATCGCCACACGTGCACGAAGCGCGCGGCCATCGCCTGTCCGGTCGCCCGGAAAGTGCCCGAGTAGGTACCGATCCCGATGACGATGCCGTCCGAGCCGCCCGCGATTTCGTCGACGGTGGCTGTATAGCCGTCCCATTCGGCGGCGATCCGCGCGAAGACGTTGTCGCGCACCGCGTCCGGGCCGATATAGGTGCCCGCGTAGGGAAATCCCGCCATCTCGGTCCAGGCCACGTTCGCGGCCAGCGGCGCCAGCATGCCGGGCAGGTCGCCACGGTCGGAGGCGGCGTAGTGGGCCTTGATCACCTCGAGGTCACGGTTCATGGCGTCGCTCACTCTCAAATCGGTTGCTCGTCTTGGGGATACTGCACGCGGCCGAGGCTGGTGATATGCGCGCCGCCCGGTGCGTTGCGCACCGCGCCGCCCTTGCCGATGCCGAAGAACTTGCCGGTGGAACGCATCGCGGCGAGATCGTAGAGCCAGGTCGCGGCGACCGGGATGAGGAACTCGCGAAAAGTGAAGACGTAGAAGTCGTCCGCGAGTTTCCAGGTGGTCGCCAGATCGACGTCGCCGTGGCCGCGCTGCTCGCCGACGAGGCACTGCCAGCAATAGCGTTCGGAACTGAGGTAGAGATGTTCGTAGAGATGGTGCGGGCTGTATCGGTAGAGGGCGCGCCAGCCGACGAGGTCGCGGGTCGGTCCGGGCACCGCACCGCTCGGGACGCGCCCGTCGCCGGGATCGACGACACCGGCCAGGAAGCGCTGGGACACCTGTGGGACACCGGGTGTCGGTTGCGCGGCGATGGTCGATTCGATCGTCACGGTCCGTGCCGTCGGCAGGTGCACCACCGTGACCTCGCTGACGTGTGGACGGTCCGCGAAGGTCTGATCGAGGAAGAACACGTCAGGGGACACCTCGATCGCCTGATACCAGTCCGCGCCGGACTCGGTGCCGCGGGTCCACCGCACCTGATCCGCCGAGCGGAAACGCAATTCGGTGTGCTCCTCGTCGGATCGGCGCAGCGACCAGCACTGGTCGGTGAGCCGATCGGTCGGCGGTATCCGGTTGCCGTCGATCCCGGCGGCGAAATCGTCCATCCCCTTCCATCCCGCCGGGACAGCCAGATCCTTTACCGCAGTGATGTTCTCGGTCATCGGTGTCTCCTCAATCGTGGGGCGCGAACGCGATCGTCGGCAGGTCGACGGCGGCGGCGCCGGCATCGGCGAGCACGACCGACCCGGTCATCGCGGCGGCATCGGCGGACAGCAGGAACGCGACGATGGTGGCGATCTCCGCGGGCTCCACCGGCCTGCCCAGCGGGGTGTCCCGGGTGACCAGCCGATAGGCGGCTTCCCGATCGATACCGCGCTGTGCGGCAAGCACATCCATCTGCTCGTCGGCCATCGCGGTGCGCACCCAGCCCGGGCACAGCGCGTTCACCCGGACGCCGTCGCGGCCGTAATCGCGGGCCAGCGACCGGGTGAGGCCGATCAGCGCGTGTTTGGCGGTGACATAGCCGGCCACCGCGGGTCCGGCGAACAACCCGGCCAGTGACGACACGACGACGACCGAGCCGCCCTGCGCCCGCAGGTGCGGCAGCGCTGTGCGGACGGTCACGAACGCGGTGGTGACATTGGTCCGCATACCGAGTTCCCAGTCCTGGTCGCCGATCTCGGCGACCGTGCCGAGGCCGTGCCCGCCCGCGTTGGCGACCACCAGGTCCAGCCGGTCGTGGCGGGCTACGGCAGCGTCCACCATGCGCTCGACGTCGGCGGTGTCGGCGGCATCGCCCGCGACGACGAGGGCGGCGTCGCCCAATTCGGCCGCCACCGCCTCGAGCGGCTCGCGCCGCCGCCCGGCCAGCACCACCGCCGCACCCTCCGCGACCAGCCGGCGCGCCGTGGCCGCCCCGATGCCGGTGCCGCCGCCGGTGACGAGGGCGACCTGGCCCGCCAAACGTTTCGTCATGTCCATACGAGATCTCCGAATCGCTGTTGTCCGGCCGACCGTAACCAGCACCACCCGGCCGCTTCGAGAGCTGCGCGGCGCGGGTGTTCTGGCGGACAAGGACTGTGCACGCAGGGACAAGGGATCTCGTGCCCCGGTGCCGGAAGCTGGTTCGCACATTCGACGACAGGAACGCGATCGTGAGCGCCAATGACACCGAACAGCGTGAACCGGCCACCCGGCCGAGTACCGCGAAGACCGCATCGACCGGTGTGCCACCGGTGGTGCGGCGGATGCTGCACGCCGAGTCCAACAGTGTCCTGCTGGCCACCATCGCACTGGTGGTGTTCATCGGCATCCTGCATCCGGATTTCCTGAGCGCGGGCCAGATTCGCGACGTCCTGCAGACCTCGGTGTACGTCGCGCTGCTGGCGGCGGGGATGGCCTTCCTGCTGGCGATGCGGGAGATCGACCTCTCGGTGGGCGCCGGATTCGGGTTGAGCCTGATCACCGCCGCGGTGCTGATGCGCTCGGGGATCAACCCGTGGCTGGCCGCGGGCGCCGCGATCGCGTTCGGCGCGCTGCTCGGCTTGGCGAACGCGCTTGTCGTCCAGGTGATCGCGATTCCGGCGATCGTGGCGACCTTGGCAACAATGCAGGTCTATCGCGGTCTGGCAGCGGCGTGGAGCAACGGGCAGCAGGTGAACGGGTTACCTTTGCGGAGTTCGTTTTTCACGATCGTCGGGGGTAATTGGCTCGGCCTGCCGGTCAGCGTGTGGGTGCTGCTGGTGGTCACCGCCGCGCTCACCGTCGTGCTGCGTTTGACGCCGTTCGGCTATCGGGTCCGGTCCATCGGGTCGAACCCGGAAGCCGCTGCCTTCTCGGGCATCTCGACGGCCCGCACCCGGCTGCTGGTGCTGATGGGCGTCGGCGCGCTGTGCGGGCTGGCCGGCGTGCTGGGGCTGGCGTTCTTCACCTCGGGCGACCCGAATGTCGGCACGGGGTTCGAATTGCAGGCCATCGCGGCCGCGGTGATCGGCGGGACACCGCTGCGCGGCGGCAGCGCGACGGTGGTCGGCGCGGTCGCGGGCGCCGTGCTGCTGAGCGTGGTGTCCAGCGGCCTCGTCTATTTCGACATCCCCGTCAACTGGAGCGCGTTCGCCAGTGGCGTGGTCGTGCTGGTCGCGGTGGCCATCGACAGCCTGCTGCGCAGCCGCCGGCGCGCCAAACGGTCCGAATTCGGGCGGTAGAGCACATTTTTCGAAGGAAGAGAGATCGTGATGCATCGATCGAACAAGTGGTTGCGCGGCGCGGTCGCGGGCTGCGCGCTGGTACTGGTGGCATGCGGCAGTGGCGGCGGCACAGGCGACGGGCCGAAGAGCGGCACGCTGCGCATGGCCTTCGTCTATGCCACCACCTCACAGAATCCGTTCCAGGAGATGGCATTGGGGGCCGCGGCCGGGGCGGCCGATGCCGGTGACGTGGATCTGACCGAGACCGCACCGCCGTCGATCAACGGGCCCCAGCAGGTCTCGCAGTTCCAGGCCGCGGTGCGCACCGCGCGCGACGGAATCGCCATGGAGACGCTGACACCGGATCTGTTCGTGCGCCCGCTGCAACAGGCCGCCGCCGCGGGGGTGCCGCTGGCCACTGTCGATACGGTGCCACCGGCCGGCGCGGACGTCGGACTGTACGTCGGCAACGACAACACCGAGCTCGGTCGCAGTCTGGCCGTGGAGATCATCAAGCACATTCCGGTGGGTACCACCGGCGAGGTGGTACTCGGCAACGACATCCCCGGGTTGACCCTGTTGAGTCAGCGTTTGGACGGCATGAAAGCCGTACTGCAAGAACAGCGTCCGACCTTGACCGTGCTCGGGCCGTTCGACACCGGATCCGAGCCCACGGACAACTACAACAAATGGAACAACACGGTGAAGGCGCATCCGGACGCGATCGCCTACCTCGGGGCCGGCGCGTCCGACGCGGTATCGCTGTCCTTGATCCAGAAGAACACCGGTCGCCGGATGCTGGTCGGATCCTGTGATCCCGACGCGCAGGCGCTGGTCGGGGTGAAAGACGGCTACGTCGCCGCGCTCGCCTCGCCGGAGCATTGGCTCAAGGGCTACCTCGCGATCCGGCTGCTCGCCGAACACGCGCGCAGCGGGAAACCGCTGACGCAGGGCTGGTGGAATCCGGGCGGGCTGATCATCAATGCCGCGAACATCGACGAGATCATCGCGCGCCAGCAGAGCGACGAGAGCAGACGGCAGTGGTTCGCTGACGCGGCCACGCGCCAGCTCGCCGACCCCGGCAGCTATCTGCGTCCGCTGGCGGACGCGAAATGACCGGTGCGGCAATGCTCGACGTCCGCGGTATCGGCAAGGCATACGGCGGGGTCACCGCCCTGCGCGATGCCGAGCTGACCGTGCGCGAGGGCACCGTGCACGCGTTGCTCGGGGAGAACGGTGCCGGGAAGTCGACGCTCATCAAAGTCGTGTCGGGTGCGGTGGCACCCGATCGAGGCACCCTGCGCCTCGGCGGGCATGCGGTGTCGTTCAGCTCGACGGCCCAGGCCGCCCGGCACGGCGTGGCCGTGGTGTCCCAGGAATTGAATCTCTTCCCGGATCTCGATGTGCTGGCCAATCTGTATCCGATGCGCGAGCCGACTCGCGGGCCGTTCCGCCACCGGGCCGCGATGGTCGCGCGCGCCGAACCGGTGCTGGCGCAGTTGGGTCTCGACGTCGATGTACGCCGTGTGCTCGGCACCCTGTCCCTGGCGCAGCGGCAGCTGGTGGAGATCGCCAAGGCGCTGATCGCCGAGCCGCGCGTGCTGATCCTGGACGAACCGACCTCGGCGCTGGACGAGGCGGGCACCCGCCGGTTGCTGAATATCGTTCGGGTACTTCGCGAACGCCGGGTCGCAGTGGTGTTCGTCTCGCACATCCTGGAGGAGGTCATGGCGCTGTGCGACGAGATCACCGTGCTGCGCGACGGCCGCACCGTGCTGTCGGCGGTGCCGCGCGCGGAGCTGGATCTGGCACAGGTGGTGACGGCGATGCTCGGCGAGCGCGGCAGCGCCGCAACCGAAGTGGCGGTGCCGCGCTCATCCGGGCCGGCCGGTGGTGCGCTGCGCGTGCAGGGCGTGGACGTGCCCGGCCGGTTGCACGGTCTCGAATTCAGCGCCGCGCCAGGGGAGATCGTCGGCATCGCGGGGCTCGTCGGTTCGGGACACACCGCCGTCATCGACGTCGTGGCCGGGCTGTGCGCACCCAGTGCGGGCCGGATCACGCTCCCGGACGGTCGATCCGGGCCGTCGGGTCTGCGTGCGGCGATCGCCGCCGGGGTGGCGCTGGTATCCGGCGACCGGCGGCGGGTCGGGCTGATGCTGGACAAGCCGGTGTGGGAGAACATGGCCCAGGTTCGATCGGTGGCGTTGGGTCGCGACGGCGGCCTGCTGACGCCCGGCAAGTTGCGGGCGCGCGCCCGAGAATTGGTGCGACGGCTGCGGATTCGCACCGCCGACGTGGATCTGGCCTGTGGCTTGCTCTCGGGCGGGAACCAGCAGAAGGTCGTGCTGGCGAAGTGGCTGGCGGCCGAGCCGTCGGTGCTGTTGCTGGACGATCCCACGCGCGGCGTGGATGTCGGCGGCAAGGCGGACCTGCACGTCCTGCTGCGTACCGCGGCCGCGACGACGGTGGTGCTGCTCTGCTCGACGGACCTCGATGAGCTTGCGGCACTGTGCGATCGGGTGCTGGTGCTGTATCGCGGACGCTTGTGCGCGACGCTCGAGGGCGATCGGATCGATCAGCACACCCTGCTGCACGCCATGAATACCGGTGCGGCCTGACCCTGCTCGCGGCGAAATCGTATATGATCGTTACCTGCCGGTGCCGCATCATCTAGGAGGGCACATGTCAGTGGCGATGCCGCCGCGGTGGCCGCGGGTGGACCGATTCGACAGCTTCCGCGACGCCGTCTCCCACACCTTCGTGCCCCTGCAGGTGGAACGCGTCGGACGCGAGCCGTTCGACGGCCGATTGCGCAGTGTGGCACTGGGTTCGCTGCAGGTGACCGAGGTCGGCGCCACGCCGCACGTGGTGCGCCGGACCGAGGCGTTGATCGCGCGATCCGATCCGGAATGCTACAAGCTGGGCGTGCAGTTGCAGGGAGCCTGCCTGCTGACTCAGGACGACCGGGAAACCCGTTTGGCCGAGGGCGATTTCGCGATCTACGACACGAGCCGCCCGTACGCGATGGCGTTCGACGGACCCTACCGTCAACTCGTGCTGATGCTGCCGCGACGCGCACTGTGCCTGCCCGAGGATCGGATCGCGGCGGTCACCGCGCGCCGGGTATCCGGTGACAACGGTGCGGGCGCGCTGTTGTCGACGCTGCTGCGTGAGCTGGCCGGCCACCTCGACGAGGTGACCGGACCGGCCGAAACCCGTTTGGCGGACAATATCGTCGATCTGCTCGTCACCGTGCTCGGCACCCGGCTCGATCTGCTCGCGGCGACCCGGTCCGCGGTACGGCGCCCGCTCACCGCGCAGCTGATGTCCTATATCGAAGGGCATCTCGGCGACGGGGATCTCGCGCCGCAACGCATCGCCACCGCGCACTTCATCTCGACCCGCTACTTGCACAAGCTCTTTCACGAGCAGTCGACCACCGTCGCGGGCTGGATCCGGGAGCGGCGGCTGGAACGCTGCCGGCGCGATCTGCGCGACCCGCTGCGGCGTGACCGCTCGATCGCCGCGATCGCCGCGCGCTGGGGTTTCCCCGACGCCGCGCATTTCAGCCGGACCTTCCGCGCGGCCTACGGGCTCAGTCCGCACGAGTACCGGTGCGCGCAACGCGCGCAACCGGTCTCGTCATCCGTGGTGCCTCACGATTCCTGAATGGGATCGGGCAGCTGCCAGCGGTCCGGCCGCGGCCGCAGATAGATCAGGTAGTAGGCGCAGCCGAGCAGCATCGCCGCGACCGCGACCACCATCTGCTGCCAGGACGCGTCGATGACGCTGTAGCCCGCGTAACCCATGGCGGCGACAACGACGATCGGCGGCAGCGGCCACAGCGGCATGCGGTAGCCGCCGGACGCCGGGCGGCTGCGCACCCGGAACGCGGCCAGCGCGACGAACAGATACACCAGGACCAGTCCGGCGCCGGTGGCGGTGATCAGCCAGGACAGCGGCAGCACGGCCGCCGCGACGGTGGCCGCCGCACCCACCGCGATGGTCGCGAGCGCGGGCGTATGCCACCGCGGGTGCACGCTGCCCAGCGCCCGATCGATCGGGTCGGGCCAGCTGCGGTCGCGCGCCGAGGCGAACAGCAGCCGCGAGATCTGCAGGATGATCGCGATCACCGCGTTCACGATCGCGATCGCGATACCGATGCTGACCAGGGTGTTCACCGTGGTTCCGCCGCGCGCGGTGAGAAAGTGGTTCATCGGGGCTGCGCTGCTCAGCAGGTCGGTCAGCGAGGGTGCGCCGAGGACGACGGCCGCCAGTGGCACGATCTCGATGGCGACGGTCGCGGCCAGGCAGATCATGATCACCCGGCCGATGGTGCGCTTGGCGTCTTTGGTCTCCTCGGCGTAGTACACCGCCGCGCCGTAGCCGTTGTAGCCGAACAGCGCGACCGGGACGAGGGCGATCAACGCACCGACGCCGATGTTCGTCTGGGTGCCTTCGGTCACGGTGACCGCGTGCAGCCACTCCGACGGTCCGCGTTCGATGTTGCTGAAGCCGAGGAAGGCCAGCGCCGCGATCGCCGCGATCTCCACGCACAGGAAAACGCCGGTGACCCAGGCGTTGGCCTTGATGTCGAGGATCGCGATACCGGTGGTCACCACGATGACGCCGATGCCGACCCATTTGCCGCCGAGCTGGGGTATCGCGACGCCGAGATAGTCGCCGGTGCCCAGGGCGATGACCGCGATGATCAACACCCCGTTCACCAGCGTGAGCGCGAACAGCGCGAACCCGACGGGGCGGCCGAGTAGCCGTGCGGCCCAGGTGTATTCGCCACCGGTGATCGGGAAGGTGGTGGCCAGCTCGGCGTAGCAGAGGCCGATGAACACCGACGCCACCGCCGCGATCGCCAGCGTCAGCACCGAGGCGCCGCCCGCCGCCAGCAGTATCGCCGGAATGATGATGAACACACTCGACGCGGGGGTGACCGCGGACAGCGTGATCAGGATGTTCTCGCCCATGCCGAGCGCTCGGGACAGCTGCTGGCGGTAGCGCGGTTGTCGATGGTCGTCGTCGGCGGTGTGGCCGGTGGTCTGGGTCGCCATGGCCGGTCCTTTCTTTGATGTACAGTCAAAGAATGGACTAAAGTCGCTGTGAAGATCTGATTTTCGACGTTTTGGATAATTGATCGGTCATCAGTATGGGGAAACAGGAGGGGTAGATGGCACGCCGGAAGGATCAGGAGCAGGCGCGTCGGGTGATCCTCGACGCCGCGCTCACCGCGGTGTCCGACCGCGGCGTCGGCAAGCTCAAGATCCGTGAGGTCGCCGAATCCGCGGGGGTATCACCCGCGACGGTGCACTACTACTTCGACGATCTCGACAATCTGTTGCGCGAGGTGCACCGCGACGCGAGTGACCGGTTCTTCGGCGGCAGGCTGGCCATGGTCGCGCGGATCGGCGACGCGCGCGCGAAGATCGGCGCGCTGATCTGGGCGGGTCTGCCTGCCTCGGACTCCGACGAACTGGTGGTCGCGCTGTACCGGCTGGCCGCCTATCGCAGCGTCGCCGCCGAGCACGGCGACCGGATCACCGCACTGTTCGAGCAGCAGGTCGCGGTGTACCTGAGCGCATTGGAGGTGGGTATCGCGCAGGGGCACTTCACGATCGACGCGCCCATCCTCGATGTCGCCGCGAATCTGGTCGCGCTGGAGGACGCCTATGGCCTGCATATCGTCAGCCGGAACCGGTCGATCACAAAAAGCCGTGCCGCCGAACTGATCTGCTCCTACGCGCGGACCGCCACGGGCTGCGCCGACATCACCACACCCGAAGGATGAGCCGATGACCGAACAGCACTCGTTCGCCCCGGACGGCCGCCCGCGGGCACGGGCCCTCGGCATCGCCCCCGAGGGCGAACCGGGGCCGTGGAACGCGATCACCGACGTGCCCGGCGTGGCGGTGGGGTATCAGACTTTGATCGCGGGCGACGGGCCGATGCGGGTGGGGGCGGGCCCGGTGCGCACCGGCGTGACGGCGCTACTGCCGCGCGGCCGGTCCGGTCTCGGGCGCCCGTGCGCCGCGGGCCGCTACTCGCTCAACGGGAACGGCGAAATGACCGGCACCGCATGGATCGACGAGGTCGGGCAGCTGGCGATGCCCGTCACGATCTCCAACACCCATGCCATCGGGGCGTGCCACACCGGTGCGATCCAGTGGATCAACCGGACCGATCCGGCGCTGGCCCGGGAGTGGCTGCTGCCGGTCTGCGCCGAAACCTGGGACGGCTACCTCAACGACATCAACGGTGGCCACGTCACGCCGGAAATCGTTGTCGCCGCGCTCGATTCGGCCCGCAGCGCGCCGCTGGACGAAGGCTCGGTCGGCGGTGGGACCGGAATGAACTGCTATGGGTTCAAAGGAGGCAGCGGCACCGCGTCGAGGCGGGTCGAGTTCGGGTCGCGCACGTACACCGTCGGAGTGTTCCTGCAGGCGAATTTCGGTGCGCGCCAAGAACTGACGATCCGCGGGCACCGCGTCGGCGCGCAACTCGACGTGCCCAATCCGATGGAAACGACGGACTGGGGTGTCGCACCCGATCAATCACCCGCCGCGCCAGGCGGTTCGGGTTCGGTCATCGTCGTCGTCGCGACCGACGCGCCGCTGGATCCGTTGCAGTGCACCGCGATGGCTCGCCGGGTGCCGTTCGGGCTGGCCCGCACCGGTACCACCGGCAGCCTGTTCTCCGGCGACCTGTTCCTCGCCTTCTCCACGGCGGACGACCGCCCGGCGGACACGGGATTTCCGCTCGGTGATCCTGCGACTGCCGAACTCGTCAGCACCGCCAGGCTCCCCTGGAACCGCATGGACCCCATGTACACCGCGGTGGTCCAAGCGGTCGAGGAAGCCGTCCTGAACGCCCTCGTCGTGAACAGTGCGATGACCGGGCGCGACGGTCATCAGTCGCATGCTCTCCCGTACGACCAGCTGAAGGCTCTGCTGTCCAACGGTTTCCGGTGATCAGCGGCCTGCGGCGGTCAGCCGGTGGTCGGCTTCCAGGAGCATCCACGCGCTCAGCTGGACCGAGAGGTCGCGGCTGAGGTTCGCCGGGGTGTCGGCGGGAGAGTACATGAGCTGGGGAAGGGTCAGCGGGTGTCGAGGCACCGGGACGGGACGGGTCCAGTCGACGCCGAACAGGGGCAGTCCGTCGACCTCGGCACGGTGCCGCCACGCGGACTGTGCGGAGGCGTGCACGATGTGCGCGGCGGTGGTGTCGCCCAGTGCGAGTGCGGCTTCGGCGAGGTATCTGGCGAGGATACCCATGAACAACCCGGAGTCGTCGTCGGCGGAAGCGGCGACCACCCCGGCGGTGGTGAGCCGGTCCGCGACCGCGCCGATGAGGTCGGTGGCACGCCGCAGATGCTTCGATTCGCCGGTGCGCGTGGCCAATTCGGTTTCCAGGCCGATGGCGACACCCTGGCAGTAGGTGTGGATGGTGCGTTCCACCCGGCCACCCGGCTCGTGGACGCCGTCCAGGATCAAGCCGCTGCCGGTGTCGCGTAATCGGCTGTCCAGGAAGTCCGCGAGCTGTGCGGCGCGCGACAGTTCGCCCAAGCGGGCCAGTACGATACCGGCGGGGCCGACCGCCGGGGTGTTGTAGTACTCGTCGTCGTTGCGCCACGGTAGCGCGCCGACGGCGGGATTCCAGCCCGCGATCAGATCGGCGGCCAATTCCGCGACGGCACCGTCGAATCGGACGCCGAGCAGCCGGTCGGCGCGTTCGAGAGCCAGTGCCAGCCAAGACATATCGTCGTAGTAGCGGTTGGTCCAGCCGGTGAGATTGCGGGCCCGGATGCCCCGGGCCAGGGCGACGACCCGCTCGACGCGTTCGGGGGTGCGGGCGCGCTCTGCGGCGTCCACCGCGCAGTCCAGCAAATGAGCCTGCCACCAGTAGCACCAGCGCGCGAACGACTGATCCAGCAGGGACGAGGGCCAGACGAGCGTGCCCAGCCGCAGGTGCGGGTGACCCCAGAGGGTGCGCACATGCCGCTGCACGATCGCCCGTTCCGCCAGATCCGCCCGCTGTGCCGGTGATTCGGGGCCGCTGGACACGTTCCCACTGATCGCCACCGCCCGCGTCGGCGGCGTCACGGTGGTGAGTGCGATCGAGGCGCCTGCCGCCAGCAACACCCTGCGCCTGCTGATCCCCGCATGCCGGCGATCCATCCGCTCGGACTCCCTCGACAACCATCGCCGCGGCCGGCACCCACCCGCCCCGCACACTCGAACTCTTCCCGATCCATGAGAACAGAGCAGTGCCACGCGCAGGGCGTGCCCCGAACGAACATTCCGCAAACAGTTTCCTGCGCCGGGCCGGGCCACCACATCGTGCGCAGGCGCGACGAGCGGCGGTGGGCGGCACCGTGAGCGGGGGCTCAGGGCAGGTCGGAGAACCGGACGTCGTGGGCCACGGCGGTCACGTGCAGGCCGTCGGCGCCCGGCTGGATGGCCGTCAGGCGGGCGCCGAGCGGTAGCCGCTGCAGCGGCACCGTGAAGGTGAGCGTGCTGCGCAGCATCGCCAGGGAGATGGCCGGACCGCCGACCGCGGACTGCACGGACACCGGGGTGACCTCGATGCCACCGTCGGTCGGCGCCACCGTCACGACCACGGTTCCGGGCACCGGGATCCCCTCCACCGGGAAGGTTCCGGCGACGCGCAACCCGTCCGGGCTGTAGGAGATCGACTCGACACCCGACGGGGCGAAGCCGCGCACGGCCTCGTACGGCACCACGGCGGTCGCGGTAGCGGTCGCCGCGACGAAATTCGAGGTGCGGCTTTGTACTACATCGGTCAGTGGCGCGGCGACATCGACCAGCGTGATATCGAGGTCGTGCACCGTCAGGCCCTGTCCGCTCCAGTCGCCGACCCGGATATCGATCTCGCGGTAGGTGCCGTCGACGGCCTGGGTCAGGAACGGAAAACCCGTGATGTCGACGTTCGGTTGTTGCGCCAGTTGATATTCCGCGGCGATCTGACGACCGATCTCGTGCTGCGCCATGGTGACCGCGACCCGGTCGCCGACCAGCAGCGCGATCGCCGCGACCACGATCAGTATCAGCAGTCCGCGCATGTGCTCACCCGTTCACCCATCCCACCATCATGCGGGTACCGCGAACGCCGCCGCGACGGCGGCGCCCATTTCGGCGCCGCCCGTCGGGCTGTGCTTGCGCGCGAACATGAGCGTGAGCAGTGCCGGATTCGCGAGCGCGAAGTCGAGGTAGGCCCGCGCCAGCACGCGGAAACGACCCTCGAAGGGCAGCGGCTCGGCTTGTGCGGCGACGGCGTCGAACGCGGCGCCGATGCGCTGGAATCCGGTCACGGCCAGGGCATCGAGCAGGGCTTGTTTATCCGCGAAGTGGCGGCTGGGGGCGTTGTGCGTGACACCTACGTCACGAGCGAGCTGACGTAACGAGAGCTGCTCGACGCCTTGTTCGCGTAGGGCCTGCTCGGCGCGTTCGAGCAGGCGGTTCCGCAGGTCACCGTGATGGTAAGGGCGGTCGGCGCACATAGTATCGGCAGCCTAGCAGGATGTGGGCATTGACCACGGGATCTTGTCGGTCGTGGCGCCGGTGCCGGTTCGGCGCTGGTTAGGGTTCCATTAGGGGACTCTTAACACCCGGCTGTGACGGCAATTATCTGGCTATCGTCGGGAGTATGACCGAGAAGACGCGATGGATCGCGGGAGCCGTGGCGGTGCTGATCATGGCCGGTGCGGTCTGTTATGCACTGACAAACACTGCCGCACAAGCGGATTCGACGGAACCGCTGGTGGTTGCCGGCGAGCTGAACTTTCCGGGCGGGCCGCCGCCGGCGGGCTCGGTGATCACGGTCCGGTTGGTGGATGTCTCGTTGGCGGACGCGCCCGCAATCGAGCTGGCCCGCGCCGGGCTGGCGGTGACCGAGCCTGCTCGTTTCGAGTTGCGGGCGGGTCGTGTCGATTCACGCCGGACGGTCGCGGTATCGGCGGATGTCTATGTGGACGGGAAGCTGCGGTGGATCACCGATACGCGCCATACGGTGCCCACCGACGGGGTGGTGCCGTTCCAGCAGCTGACCCTGAAAGCCATTCCGTAGCGGCGCTCCGCCGGGTGAGCCTCGGCCCGACCTTGTGAATGTGGACAGTGGCCACTAGTGTGGCCATTGTCCACATCGCGGTGTCGGAGGGAAAGCTCGTGAACGGTCTCCACTTATCCGAAGCTCGAACGCGCGCCGACCGGGGTGGTGCACCGGCGGTCACGCTGGCGACGGTGTGTATCGCCTTGTTCATGCTGTTGCTCGATGTCACGATCGTCGCCGTCGCGCTACCCGACATCCAGCGGGAGTATCGGGCCGATCTGTCTGCGCTGCAATGGATCGTCGACGCCTATACGGTGCCGATCGCCGTGCTGCTGCTGACGATCGCGGTCGCCGGCGATCGCTACGGTCGCAAGGCCTTCTTCGTGGCCGGCCTCGGCGTGTTCACCGCCGCGTCGGTGGCCTGTGCGTTCGCACCGAACATAGTGGCGCTCAACGTATTGCGGGCGGTGCAAGGGTGTGGTGCCGCCGCGATGATGGGACTCGCCTTGCCGTTGATATCGGCGGCCTTCCCCGCGGCCGCCGGACGGGCCAAGGCGATCGGCGTCTATGGCGCCGTCATGGGATTGGCGACGGCGTCGGGTCCGGTGGTCGGTGGCGTGCTGGTCGAGTATCTGGACTGGCGCTGGATCTTCCTGATCAACCTGCCGATCGGGGCGATCGCCCTCGTCCTGGCCGCGCGGATACCGAACAGCAAAGACGCACAAGAGTTTTCGTTGGACATCGCGGGTACGGTACTGGCGACCGTGGCGTTGCTCGCGGTCGTCCTGGCACTGGTGAACGGCAACGGGTGGGGGTGGTCCGACACCAAGACGGTTGCGCTCTTCGTCGTCACGGTGGTGGCTGCGCTGCTGTTCGTCGGCGCCGAATTACGGGCGGCCGACCCGATGGTCGATCTGCGCCTGGTGGCACGGCCGGACTTCGCCGCGATCTGTGTCCCCGGGCTGATCGCTTTCGCCACGGTGACCGCGGCAGGCAACTATCTGGCGCTGTACTTCGTCAATACTTTGCACATGTCGGCCATCCACACCGGCTTGGCGCTCGTTCCGATGTCGGTGACCGCGTTGATCACCGCGCCGATTGTGTCGGCCGCGCAACGATTCCTGCCGGATGCGGTGTGGTACCTGCTCGGGCTGGCCGCGATTCTGGGCGGTGCCTGGTCGGCCGTGCACGTCTCGGCGGAAGGCGATTGGACTCAGTTCGTTCCGGTGTTGATCTGTTCCGGTATCGCGCTCGGGATCATCGTCCCGACCACCTCGGAGGCGGCACTGCGGGTTGCCGCCAACGTGCGGCCGGGGATGACCAGCGGTGTCGCCTCGACGGCGCGGCAACTCGGGACAGCGCTCGGGGTCGCGACCCTCGGGGCGGTGTTCGGATCGACGGTGCGGTCGAGCGCCGAGGACGCTCTGCGCGCCTTCCCGCAGATTCCGGACCAGCTTGCCCGCGGTGCCGTCGACGTACTCGCGGCGGGCGGATCGGTGGAGGGAGCGGCCGCGACGCCGAGCGTGCCGCCCGCGTTGGCCGACCAGCTCGTCGCGGCGGGGCACACGGCCAGCGCGGCCGGTATCGGTGCGATCCTGGCCACCTCGGCCGCGCTGGCGGGCGGCGGCATCGTGGTAGTGCTTGTGCTGGGCCTCATTTCACGCGCCGGTTACCGGACCGGTCACGCGAACTTGCCCGGATTCGCCGCGACTGCCCGGCGCAGGGAGGGGCGGGTGGCACGGTAGGCGGTGAGGACCGAGGCCAGTTCGTGCGGGGCGGCGCCGTGCATGATCACCGAGTGACAGCCCAGGTCGAATTCGCGCGAGATCTTCTGTACGCACTGCTCGGGGGAGCCGTATGCGGCCGAGGCGAGCCACTCGTCCGGGATGAGGGCATCGAACTGTTCGAGAACGTCGACCGAGGCGGACGCGTCGATCGGGCCCGCCGCCGCGGCGTCGAGGTAGAGCTGGGTGCCGCGGATGCGCTCCCAGACCTGCGGATCCCAGCCGTTGGCGGTGATGAGCACATCGGCGTAGGCCTGCAGGTAGGTCACCAAACGGCCGGTCCGCCTGCGCAATTGGTCCGCCGGGGAGAGCGCGTCGCTCGCCGTCGCCAGACACGACCAGATCCGGACGCTGTCCGGGTCCTTGCCCGCCCGTTCCGCGCCACGGCGCACCGCCGCAACGGATTTGGTGGTGGCCTCGTCGGAGAAGAAGGTGTGCAGCACCACGAAATCTCCGATCTCGCCGGCGAGTTCGAGCGTCTTCGGGCCGACGGCGACGAAGCCGATCGGCGGAGCCTCGTCGAGGCCGTTCTGGTGATACAGGACGGGCCAGGTCCCGGCGGGCCCGTCGTGCCCGATGATGGTCTCGCCGGCCCAGAGCCGGCGCAGCAGGGCGACGAAGTCCCGCAGTTGGGCCTCGGTGACCGCGGGCAGGCCGATCGCTTTCCAGTTCGCCGCCATGCCGCGGCCGAAGGCCATGGCGTATCGGCCCTCGGTGAGGGCCTGCATGGTGGAACCGATGGTGGCGGTGACCATCGGATGCCGGGTGTGGTGATTCGTGGCCGCCGCCGCGATCCCCAGATCGGTGGTGCACCCGGCGAGCCCGCCCGAGAGCACCGCGGAGTCCTTGACCGTCATCCGTTCACCGATCATGCACGAGCCCAGCCCCAATTCCTCGGCCGCGCGGGCTTCCGGGAACAGCACCCGGCATCGGCGGGATGCCGGGTGATGCAGTAGTACGCCAGTTCATTGAGTTGTTCGATCACGAGAGTGCGCTCCCCACAAGGATTGTCGTGTGGCCGGTGCTCAGGCGCCGAGTTCGGCGAGCAGTTCTTCGACCAGCGAGCGATGATGCAACAGCGATTCGATGTCGTCGGGCCGCGCCATCTCGCCGAAATGGATCTGCCGACCGCCCGAGCGCAGAAAGACGACGCAGTAGTTGAGCGCGGCGAACAGCGTGTACCAGGTGAGATCGCCGAGCGGCCGGCCCGCGCACTCGGCGTAGGTCGCCACGACGTCGGCTTCGCGGAGCAAGCCCGGCATGCCGGGGAGCCCGAAAGTCTGCGCGATCGTCTGAAAGACACGGTGCGCGAACACGAGCCAGGCCACGTCGAGTTCGCGGGGGCCGATCGTGGCCAGTTCCCAGTCGAGCACCGCGGCGGGCACGAAGTCCCGGTACAGGCAGTTGCCGATGCGCGCGTCGCCCCAGGACAGCACGTCGTCGCCGGACGTGGTCTCGGGCAGATTCGCGGTGAGCCACATCAGGATTCGCTCGACCAGCGGCGACGGACCGGTATCGCGCGCCGCGAACTCGTACCACGCGCGAGCGCGGTTCAAGGTGCGTTCGAGCGCGCTCGTGCCCGGATGCGCAGGGGTGAGGAAGCCGAAGACGGTGCGCGCGTCGGGAATAGCGTGCAGCGCGGCGATCGCCTCGATCGTGCTGTGCTGCAGTCTGTGTTGCTGTTCAGGGCTCGCGTCGAACAGCCAGTTGTCACCGAAGGTATACGGCATGACGTCGGGCGGCACCACGCCGTCCACGCGATCCATCAGCAGGAAGGGTGTGCCCAGGACCGCGCCGGTCGGCTCGATGAAGCGCACCCGCGGCACCGGCACGTCGCTCGTCTCGGCGACGAGGCGCATGGCGTCGAACTGAGCTTGCAGGTCGTAGTGCTCCAGGATGGGGAAATCACCCGGGGTGGGCACCATCCGGCCGATCAAGTCGACGGAACGCGGGGTACCGGCTTCGGCCCAGGTCGCGTTGAGCACCAGGGTTTCCGCCGACATGCCGTTGCTGTCGATGCCCGAACGCAGGGTGAGTCGCGGCCCGGCCGCCTCGGGCAGTTGGGTGGCCAGCCAGTCGGTGAGACGCGGGATCAGCGCGCTGGTGTCGCGGCTGCTGCGTTGCAGCCGCATGCCCGATTCGGGCTGGGATGAAGACATCGACCACTCCTGACAAGATTGCGCAGCTGCGGTAACCATCGGTCGCGCCGTTTCGGGGTGTCAACAGGTGTTCTCGATGAGCGGGAGCGGGTGTGGACAGCTCGCCGTGCCGGTGGTGGGGGTGAACGGCTAGTGTCGGGGCCGGGATTGGTTCTGCTCGAAAGATGGTCTGCGTGAACAGCGTTGTCAGCGTGTCGGCCCGCCGGGTCGAAAGTGCCTGCCCGAGGGGCGGTTCGGTGGAGTGCTCGGTCGGTGGCCGAGGGGGTCGGGGGTGAGCGGTATCGGCAGGCGCCGGTTCATGGTCGGCGCCGCCGGGGCTGCGGGTGTGCTGGCCGCTGGATCAGGAGTCGCCGGAACCGCCGGGTCGCGCTCGCCCGCGCAGTCCGGTGATCGCGAGGAAAAGCCCGATGCGCGTGCTGTTTCCAGTGCTGAGCTGAGCACCTTCTTCGCGACGGCCATGGTGGGCAATGCCCTGGAGGTCGACAGCGAAAGCGACGGCGACCTGTGGGTGACCTGCTGGGCCGACGACGACAACCTCTATTCGGTCAACGGTGACGGCAGCGGGTTCGCGGACGGGCCGCGGCACGACATCGTGGTCAACCGGATCAGCGGAGATCCCAAGAACGGGTTCACCGGTGAGGTGCTGGCGGTCGCCGACGAGGTCGGCGCGATCTGGGGCGATCCTGCGCACTACAACCGGAAGCCGACCGGGATCGTCTGCGTGGACGGGCGGCTGTATCTGGCGATTCAGGATCTGCGGCTGGGTCCGGGAGATATCGCCTTCAACGATGCGCCGGACGCCAGTGTCTCGTGGTCGGACGATCACGGGCGGACCTGGCACAAGACCCAGCAGCCGATGTTCACCGGCGGGGTCTTCACCACCGTCTTCTTCCTCGACTTCGGGCGCGACTCCGGCGATGCCGCAACGGCATTGGGTGCGGACGCGGCCCGCTACGTCTATGCGTACGGCCTGGACGGCAATTGGCGCGGATCGTTCACCGCGACGGTGGCCGACCCGTTCGACCTGTATCTCGCGCGTGCGCCCAAAGAGGCGGTCGAGCAACGCAACCGGTGGGAATTCTTCGCCGGGCTCGACGGTGAAACACCACGGTGGAGCAAACAGCTGACCGACCGGCGTGCGGTGCTGCGCGACACCCGGCGGCAGTATCCGACGCTGCGCAACTACCGGGAGTGGCCGCACAACCTGTCGGTGATCTCGCAGGGCGGGGTGGTGTACGTCAAACCGTTGAAACGGTATCTGTACACCTCGTGGACCGAGTACACCTACGAGTTCTACGAGGCGCCCACGCCGTGGGGCCCTTGGAAACTGTTCCTCACCAAGGACTTCGGCGGCTATCCGTGGTTCGGCCGGGGGCCGGGGTGCCCCGGTCCGAAGAACGGCGGTTATGCCACCACCATCCCGTCGAAGTTCATCGCCGCCGACGGGACGTCGATGTGGGTGCAGTCGAACTGGTGGGTGGGCAGCGCGGGCGGCGATACCGCCTACAGCTTCAACCTCCGCAAGATGACGTTGCTGCCGTACAGCGCACAGGCGCCGGCGAACCAGCCCGACCCGCGCGACAACCTGGCCTACACCGGCGCCGCGGTCACGCCCATCGAGAAATCCGCCCACTACGGCCACACCGAGTACTACAACGACGGTGATTTCACCAAGAGCGAGAACAGTTTCGACCAGGAGAACAAGGACCTTGACTTCTGGGGTTTCACCTGGTCCAAGCCTTACCTGGTGAACCAGGTGGTCTACACGACCGGAGAAATGTTCGACGACGGCGGCTGGTTCGCCGCGCACCTGCGCGTGCAGGTGCGCCAGGACTTCCGCTGGATCGACGTCCAGAACACCAAGATCGAGCCCCGCTACCCGTACACCGCGTCGACCGGCGCCTTCACCACCTACACCTTCAACTTCGCCACCACCTCCGGCGACGGCATCCGCATCATCGGAAAACCAGGCGGCAGCGCCTATTTCACCTCGATCGCAGAACTCGAGGTCTACTACCGCTAGGGCGCAGCGTCCGCGTCCTAGTATAGGCGGCAATCACAGCGCTACCTCGGGGAGTTGCGATGGACGAAAGCGGCTCGGCCCGGGCGAATGCGGCGCTGTCGCGGCGGCTGGGCGTCGGCGACGCCGTGATGATCGGGCTCGGGGCGATGATCGGCGCGGGCATCTTCGCCGCGTTGGGCCCGGCGGCGCAGGCCGGGGGCGCGGGGATGCTGATCGGGCTCGGGATCGCGGCGGTGGTCGCCTTCTGTAACGCGATTTCTTCGGCGCGGCTGGCTGTTCGGTATCCGGCTTCCGGGGGCACGTATGTGTACGGGCGGGAGCGGTTGGGGCCGTTCTGGGGCTACCTGGCGGGCTGGAGTTTCGTGGTGGGCAAGTCTGCATCCTGTGCGGCGATGGCATTGACTGCCGGAATCTACCTGTGGCCGGCGCACGCCCATGCGGTCGCGGTCGGCGCGGTGGCGACGCTGACCGCGGTCAATTATCGCGGCGTGCAGAAATCGGCGTGGCTGACCCGGGTCATCGTGGTCGTGGTGCTGCTCGTGCTCGCGGTGGTGGTCGTCACCGCTGTCGGTTCGAACCGAATAGATTGGCAGCGAATGCAGTTCGGCGGTGCGCTGACGGCTACGGGTGTGCTGCAAGCGGCCGGTCTGCTGTTCTTCGCCTTCGCCGGGTACGCGCGCATCGCCACACTCGGTGAGGAGGTCCGTGACCCGGCCCGGACGATTCCGCGCGCGATACCGCTGGCCCTCGGCGGCACATTCGCCGTGTACACGTCGGTGGCGGTGGCCGCGCTGGGCGTGCTCGGGCCCGATCGGTTGGCGACGGCAGCGGCACCGCTCGTCGCGCTGGTGCAGGTCGCCGGCGCGGAGTGGCTGGAACCGGTGGTACGCGCGGGCGCCGCCGTCGCCGCCTTGGGTGCGCTGTTGGCGCTGATCCTCGGCGTCTCCCGCACCACCTTGGCCATGGCCCGCGATCGCCACCTGCCGCACGGACTCGCCGCCGTGCATCCGCGATTCAGGGTCCCGCACCGCGCCGAGGTGGTGGTCGGCGTGCTCGTCGCGGTCACCGCCGCCACCACCGATCTGCGCGCCGTGATCGGGTTCTCTTCGTTCGGCGTGCTGGTCTACTACGCCATCGCGAATGTGTCGGCCTGGACCCTGTCCCGCGACGAAAACCGGCCGCCCCGAGTGATTCCCGCGGCGGGGTTGCTCGGCTGTCTGGTCCTGGCGTTCACCTTGCCGGTCGGGTCCATCGTCGCCGGGGCGGGCGTCATCGCCGCGGGTGCAGTCCTGTACGTCGTACGTGTACTGCGGAACAGGTGGCTCAATCGGGGTAGAGGTGGGTGATCGGGAGTCGGTGATCGGAGTGCAGGCGGGCGGCCACGAGTGCGCGATGGCAGGCCTGCGGATCGCGTTCGACGCAGAACAGGGCGGTCGCGCGGTCGCTCGGGAGGTCTTGCACGAGGGTGGTGAGGTCGAACGGGTCGAGGATCTCCCGGGTGTAGCGCTCGGCGTACGCACCGGCCAAGGTGACCCGGCTACGCTTGCCGACGCCTGCGAGATCGTCGGCGCGGTACTGGAGTTCGCGTAGTTCGGTCGTCGGTGCCAGCCCTTTCACATGGCGATACTCGATGCCCGTCGCGGCGAGCGCGTGCTGGAGGCGGGCCGAGTTCGCCCAGGCGTACTCCGGCCCGCGGACACCGCGGCGCTGGCGCAGGTCGAGCAGCAGTCCGACGCCCGCCGCGGTGAGCGCCGCGAGGAAGGTCTCGACGGTGCCGCCATAGACGCCGATCGTCGCAATAGGTTTCATCGCAGCCTTTCGACGGTGGCGGTGGGCACGGTCGATCCGGCCCACCGCCGTGGTGCTTACGGGAGCAGTGTCGGCTGGTCCACGGCCCACAACCAGGACCCGTCCGGCTGGCGGCGGGCGACCTCGGCGGCGATCTCGCCGGTGGTCAGAGTGGTCGTCGTCAGGGCCAGGTCGCCGCTCACCAGGGCCGGGTGCTGCCTGCCCGGGACGAGTACCGGCGCGGCGGCCACGAACTGCTCGTAGACCTTGCGGATCTCCGCGTGTCCGGTCGCGAAGTGGCCCGGCGGGAACTCCAGCACCGCGTTCGCTTCGTACAGCGCCACCAGTCCGTCGACATCGCCCGCGTTGGCGCGCTCGATGAAGTAGTTGCCCAGGTCGTTGGGCTCGGTGGCCACTTTGTTGTTCGTCATACCTACTACACTCGCAGCAAATCACGACATCTTGTGTCGCGTATTTCTGCGAAGGTTTTTCTATGCGTGCCGATCGGCTGGTCTCCCTGGTGCTGCTGCTGCGCCGCCATGGCAGGCTGTCGGCGACCGCGCTCGCCCGCGAACTGGAGGTCTCCACCCGGACCGTGCTGCGCGATATCGAGGCGCTGTCCGCGGCAGGCGTGCCCGTATACGCCGAGCGCGGCAGGCACGGCGGGTTCGCCTTACTGCCGGGCTTCCAGACCGAGCTGACGGGCCTGAACCACGACGAGGCACTGGCGCTGCTGGTGGCCGGATCACGGCCGGGCGCGGAGGCTTTCGGGCTAGGCTCGGCGCTCGCCTCGGCGATGCGCAAGGTGGTCGACGCGCTGCCCGAGAGCTATCGGGTGACCGCGGCAGGCGCGGCCGAACGATTGCTGATCGATCCGGGCACCGATCTGCTGTCGCGGCGCACGGTCCCCGAGGCGGTGCCCGACGCGGTGGCGCGCGAGGTCCGGCGCGCGGTGCTGGCCGGGCACAAGTTGCGTATCCACTACGCGGCGGTGGATCAGGAGCCGGCCTGGCGCACGGTGGACCCCATCGGCTTGGTCACCGTGCGCGATCAGGCCTACTTGCTGGCCACACGGTCCGGCGCGGACCGCACCTACCGCCTGTCGCGTATTTCGGCCGCCGAGGAACTGCCGGAACCCGCGCAGCGACCGGACCGGGTCGATCTGGATCGGGCCTGGCAGGAACGCGGCACGCGGTTTCGCACCGGCGGCGACCAGGTGGCGGTGCACGCCCGGGTGCACCCGTCGCGACGCGCGGAGTTGGTCGGCACCGTGCTGGCCGTGCGCGCCGAGGCAACGGACGCGGACGGCTGGTCGCGGCTGGAGGTGACCTTTCAGGACGCGAGACACGCCGAATGGGCGCTCTGGCAATTGGCCGCGAACGCGGAAGTCCTTGCCCCGCAGTGGCTGCGGACTGTCCTGCACGATCGAGCCGCCGAACTGGCCGTCCACTACGAAGGCCCACCACTTGACCTCGACACTGGTTGAGCTTTTAGCGTCGATTGCGACGATAGGAGTTCGACAATGGCAACACTGGTAACCGGCGCAACCGGAAATACCGGCAGGCATGTGGTGGCAGAGCTGGTGCGCCGCGGGGAGCGCGTCCGAGCCTTGTCGCGTAATCCCGCTGCGGCGCACATGTTCTCGTCGGCGGTGGAGGTGGTGGCGGGCACGCACACGGCCCCTGAGACGCTCGATGCCGCCTTGGCGGGCATCGAGCGCTTGCACATCACGGTGACGGCCGGTCTGGCCGAAGTCGGTCCGGAACTCGTACGCAAGGCAGTGGCGGCGGGGGTGCGGCGGATCACCGTGGTGTGGGGCGGCGCGGTGGGGCCCGTCGAGCAGGCTGTCGCGGACTCGGGTGTGGCATGGACCCGGCTGGAACCTCAGGAGTTCATGTCGAATACGTTGACGTGGCGGGACTCGGTGGTCGATGAAGGCGTCGTGCGCGAACCGTACGATTCTCCCAGTGCGCTGGTGCACGAGGCGGATATCGCCGCGGTAGCCGCGGTGGCGCTGCTCGAGGACGGCCACGCGGGGCGCGCCTACAACCTCACCGGGCCCGAATCGCTGACGCCGCAACAGCGTATCGCGATCCTGTCCCGGGCGATCGGGCGCGATATCGGCTTTGTGCGGATCGGTCACGAGCAAGCCATCAACAGGCTGACGGCTACCGGGGTGTCTCGCGCCGATGCCGAATACGTGATCGGCTGGTACGCGGCGCCGGACGCGGCCGCGACCACCGTCGTCGAGACCGTCGCCCAGGTAACCGGCCGTCCGGCAAGGACTTTCGCGCAGTGGGTGGACGAGCACGCGGAGCGCTTCCGGTCTGTGCGGATCGATGGTGCCGCGGTGTCGTGAGCGGAAGCGATGCGGCGCCGGCCTTGTAAGGCGTACGGCCGTACGTATAGTATTTCGCACATGATGACGGCGGCTGTGGTGAAGAAGCAGATCTCAGAGCTGGGTGGGGCGTTCATGCTTTCCCGGGAAGTCAAGGAATTCGGCAGTGCCATCGGGGTGAGCGGGTTCCACGGCCCGTACACCCGGGGCCGCGGCGGTGTGCTCGGCGAGGTGGACGCGGACGTGGTCGCCGCGGGCTTCGGCTTCTTCGCGCCGGAGCGCGTCCGGTCGGCCTGGGAGTCGACGCCGATCGCCGCTGCCGAAGCGGCACAGGCGTATTCGGCTGCCTGCCAGGATTTCGGTCGCCGCAAACTCGCCTCGTTCGAAGCCGCGGACCGGCTGGCGGAACTGCTGGAGCGGGTGGCCGCCGCGGCGTCGCCGGCCGGGCTGTCGTTGTTCGCGGGCTGGCGGGCGATGCCGCTACCCGCGGATGGGCTCGGCCGGGCCACGCTGCTGTTGCACGTGGTGCGCGAACTGCGGGGTGGGCTGCACTTCCTCGCGGTGACGGCGTGCGGGCTGACGCCGCTGGAGGCGATTCTCGTCTCCGGGTCACCGATGCTCGACGGTGGTGATCAGGCTCGCCTGCTCGGCTGGCCCGAACCGTTCGCGACACCGACGCCGGAGCAGCGCGAGCGCTGGGAAGCCGCGGAAGCCTTGACCGACAAGCTGATTCAGCCGTGCTTCGAGGTACTCGACGAATCCGAGCAGCAGGAGCTCGGGGCGCTGCTGACCGACGCGCACCGCGCCGCGTTCACCCGCGAATCGTCTGCTCGACGGTAGGTCCCTACCCCCGTTCGGGGGTTACCGCCGAGTGACCCACATCACTATGGTCCTCTCACCCCGCGCCTGGACTGGCGGCGCAGGGGATGAAATGAGGACCGCATGAAAAGACTGTCGCCACAACAGGCAACGATGACGACGACCGGCACGAGCATGCGCCGGGTGGCCGTCGCGAGCTGTATCGGCACCACCATCGAATTCTACGATTTCTTCATCTACGGGACCGCGGCGGCGCTCGTCTTTCCGAAGGTCTTCTTCCCGGCGCTCGGGTCGACGGCGGGCACGGTCGCCTCGTTCGCGACGTTCGCCGTGGCGTTCATCGCACGCCCGGTGGGCGCCATGATCTTCGGTCATTTCGGCGACCGCATCGGCCGTAAGAAGACCCTCGTCTCCACGCTGTTGCTGATGGGCATCTCCACGCTGCTGATCGGCCTGCTGCCCGGCGCGGCGACCATCGGCGTCGCGGCACCGCTGATCCTGGTGCTGCTGCGCTTCGGTCAGGGTTTCGCCGTCGGCGGCGAATGGGCGGGCGCGACCCTGCTCACCGCCGAATACGCGCCGCCGGGCAAACGCGGTCTCTACGCGATGTTCCCGCAGATCGGTCCCGCGTTCGCATTCGCGTTGTCCAGCAGCACTTTTCTCATCACCGGCACCTTTCTCGGCGACACCGACGATGCCTTCCTCACCTGGGGCTGGCGCATCCCGTTCGTGTTCTCGATCGTTCTGGTCGGCGTCGGGCTGTATGTGCGGCTGGTGATCGAGGAGACTCCGGTCTTCCGTGCGACCGCGAACGAGCGCGCGCTCGACACCGGGCAGGCGCGGCTGCCCTTCCTGGAGGCCTGGCGGCAGCAGACCAGGGAAATCCTGCTGTCCGCAGGCGCTTTGGCCACGTTGTTCGCCTTCTTCTACATGGGCACCGCCTTCCTCACCAGCTACGGCACCAAGACGCTGGGGTTCAGCCGCCCGTTCGTGCTGACCGTCGGCATCGGGGCGGCGGTGATATTCGGTGCGGCGACCGTGCTTTCGGCCATCTATTCCGACCGGCTGGGCCGCCGCCGGGTCATCATGGTGTCCTCCGCGTTGGCGATCGTCTGGTCGCTGGTGCTTTTTCCCCTGCTGGACAGTGGATCTCGGCCCGCCTTCGTGCTCAGTGTGCTGACCACGCTGGCCATCTTCGGTATCGCGTACGGGCCGTGCGGTGCATTGCTGCCGGAGATGTTCCGGACCCGCTACCGCTACACCGGCGCGGGTCTCGGCTACAACCTGGCCGGGGTGCTCGGCGGTGCGATTCCGCCCCTGGTGGCCACGCCGCTCTCGTCGGCATACGGCAGCAACGCGATCGGAGTCATGCTGGCGGGTCTGGCCGTCTTGAGTTTCTGCTGTGCCAAGGCGTTGGTGGAAACCAAGGGCCAAGCGCTGTAGCCACGGCGAATGCCGATGGAGGCCACACCTGACTTGTTCGGGTGTGGTCTTCGGCTGTGCGGCACCGACCTTGCGGCGCTGAGCTGGCTACTTACCTGGACGTGCGCAACTCCCGGGGAAAGTGCGTACTTGTCCGCGCTTGTCGCCTGCCTCGACACTGGCGGAGCACGAGGCCGTGTGCCTGCCTGGTAGACAACGCGATCGGAGCCGCAATGACGGAACAGAAAACGCCGGTGACGGTGCTCGGCACCGGGTCCATGGGTTCCGCGGTGGCCGCGGCGTTCGTCGCGGCGAAACACCCGACCACCGTGTGGAACCGGAGCCCGGAGCGGGCGGCGCCGCTCGTGGCCGCCGGCGCGCGGCAACACCTGGCTGTGGCCGACGCCGTGGCGGCGAGCCCGCTGATCATCTCCGCGATGACCACGTTCGAGGCGACCAGGGCGGCGCTGGCGGCAGCCGAAGCCGAGCTGGCCGGTCGCGTTCTGGTCACGACCAACAGCGGAATCCCCTCCGAAGCAAGGGAATTCGCAAACTGGGTGACCGGGCTGGGTGCGCGCTTCCTCGGCGGCGCGATCAAGAATGTCCCGTCGGCGATCGGCGCGCCCGACACCCTGCTGTACTTCGGTGGCGCGCCTGCCGTCTTCGCCGAGCACGTGGACACGCTGCGCGTATTGGGCGGGGAGGTGGTCCATCTCGGCACCGAGCCGGATCTCGCGGCACTGTTCGAATCCGCGGTCGGCGCAACCCTGCTGCCCGCGCTGCTCGGCTTCTTCGAAGGCGCGGCGATCCTGGCCGGGCGCGGTATCCCGGCACAGTCGATGGTGCCGTATTCGATCAAATGGCTAGCGATGATCGCATCGATCCTGCCGGTCGTCGCCGACGAGATCGACAGCAAGGACTACACCCGGCTCGGGTCGTCGATCGCGTTGTTCTACACCGCGATCGACGACGACGAGCGGCTCGCCCAGGAGTCCGGGGTGGACATGTCCTGGCACGGCCCGATGCACGAGCTGCTGCGCCGGGCGGTGGCCGACGGCCGGGGCGCGCAGAGCATCACCGCCCTGATCGAACTGCTGCGCGCGGATCAGGGGCATCTGACGGTGTAGTCCCACTTGGTGCCACTCGGGCCGGTGACGCGGACCATGACGGCGGTGGCGGTGCCCGCGGGCAGGCCGACGGTGATCGAGCCGGTGCCTTGATTGAGATGGTCGCCCACATAACCCGTGGTGCGCACCAGCGCGCCCTGGTAGAAGACGTCGATCTTGTCCGGGACGTCGTAGGTCTCGTACGCCAGGACGAAGGAGAGCGGGCCGCCGCGGCCGAGTTCGTGCATGGTGTCGGTGACGCCCGCGCCGCCGGATTTGGTCGACTGGTTGCAGCGCTGGGTGGGCGGTTGCGGCGTGCCGGGGCCGCTGCCGCTTCCGGCGCTACCACTACCGCTACCGGTGTCCGAACTGCCGGAGCTACCGGTGCCCGGCCCGGCGGACGCGCCGGCCGAGGCCGCGACGGTCAGTGCCGCGGCCATGACGGTGGCCGCAGCCATGTCGCGCAGGCCTGGACGACGAATCACACTCTGGCTCAACACTTTTCCTCCACCGAAGCTTGGTTTCGATTGCGCTGACCACGATGCCACCGGCGCGAGCCTGGGGATATCCACCGTTCGGCCGACAGATCGATGTCCGCGTTCGGTAGCGGTGGCGGGCCGAACTGTGTTGCGATGGTCCGCATGACATCCGGTGCACCGGGGTTGCCCCGGTCGACGCAGGGGAAGGTGTCGGATGGTCGTCCGTATGCGACGGATGGGGGAGGGATCGAATGCGCCGTCGGGACTCGATCGCGGGACGGCAGGCCGGCGAGTACGTCGATTCCGCTGATCGATGATCTGTTAACAAATGTAAACCGCCCGAGAACCCGCTGTTTCCGAACAATCACATGATCGGCGTCGAAACAGGCGAACCGCCCGGTGTTTCGGCCGGTCGGCAAGCTCACGTGCAGGTCGAACGGCTGTGCGAGGGCGGGCGCGGGCGGCCCGCCGTGACCGGGAGATTGCCGTGATCTCACACCGCACAACCCGTCCGGGCGGGGTGTGAGGGAACCGTTTGGACGCAGGTCCCGTGGTCCTTACAGTCTGAGCACCAGCCCGATTTTCACAGCTCGAAGGGGGCGTCGTGGCGCACCGACCGACCGACCGATCAAACGCCGACGCCGGTGACGCACTGCTGCGGTTGGGCAAGTATTTTCACCGCGGCGAGATTTCGGCGGACCAGCGCACGCTGCACAAGGTCGGCGGACGCGCGGCCGACGAGTTCTATCGCGACCGATGGTCACACGACAAGGTGGTGCGCTCGACCCACGGCGTGAACTGCACCGGGTCCTGCTCGTGGAAGATCTACGTGAAAGACGGTGTCATCACCTGGGAATCGCAGCAGACCGACTATCCCTCGGTCGGGTCGGACAAGCCGGAGTACGAGCCGCGGGGGTGCCCGCGCGGCGCGTCGTTCTCCTGGTACACCTACTCGCCCGCCCGAATCCGCTATCCGTATGTGCGCGGCGTGCTGCTGGAGATGTACCGCGAAGCCAAGTCTCGGCTCAAGGACCCGGTGCTGGCCTGGGGTGACATCGTCGAGGACGCCGCGAAAGCGAAGCGCTACAAGTCATCTCGTGGCAAGGGTGGCTTCGTGCGCGCCGAGTGGTGGGAGGCGGCCGAGATCGCGGCGGCGGCGCATGTTTACACGATCAAGCGGTACGGTCCGGATCGGGTGGCGGGTTTCTCGCCGATTCCGGCGATGTCGATGGTCAGTCATGCGGTTGGTGCGCGGTTCATCTCGTTGCTGGGTGGGTCGATGTTGTCGTTCTATGACTGGTATGCCGATCTGCCGGTGGCGTCGCCGCAGGTGTTCGGTGATCAGACCGATGTGCCGGAGTCGGCGGATTGGTTCGATGCCGGGTATCTGATCATGTGGGGTTCGAATGTGCCGGTGACGCGGACGCCGGATGCGCACTATATGACCGAGGCGCGGTATCGGGGGCAGAAGGTCGTGGTGGTGTCGCCCGACTATGCCGACAATACGAAGTTCGCCGATGAGTGGGTGGCGGCGCGGCCGGGAACCGATGCGGCGCTTGCCATGTCGATGGGGCACGTGGTGCTGCGCGAGTTCTTCGTCGAACGGTCGACGCCCCGGTTCCTCGATTACGTCAAGCGCTACACCGATCTGCCGTTCTTGGGCTCACAGAACAACCCCGTCATATCCAACGGCGGCCTAAACACCGGCAACTGCTCACCCAACTCGATCATCCAATCATGATCCAAATAGAAATGCTGCCGCCCCGACAACGTATGCCACGGCTTACACCGCTCCACATTGATCGTGAACGGCGAATACCGCCGCCCACCCGACTCACTCCCCGACCACTCCGGCGAGGTGATCACCGGCACCGGACGCGCCTGCGTATCCGCAAAACTGATCCGCTTACCCTCATGCTCCGCAGCCAAATCCGCCAGCTCAGTACCCGTACGACGCTCCAACGCCTCGAAACCCTGCACCGCGAGCCGCCCATTGGTCGTGCCCGACAGCGCCAGAATCGCCTCCGCGGCATGGGTGTCCTTCGCCAGTGACGGACGCCCCTGAGCCACACCGGAAACCACGGTGCCGTTGACACCCGCGAGGTATTTCACCTCCTCCTCCGGATACGTCGTCACCCCCTTGGTGGTCAGGCCCAGCGTCTCGACCAACGGCCCCAGCGCGGCCATCTTCTCGGCGATCTTGGGGTAGTCCCGTTCCACCAGCACCAGTTTGGGCATCGTCTGACCCGGAATCGGCTCGCACTCACCGGCTTTCCAGTCCAGCACCCGCCCACCGGCCTGCGCCATCGCATCCGGCGAATCATGCTGCAACGGCACCGCCACGATGTCTTTGCGGACACCCAGGTGCTTTTCGGCCATCCACGAGAAGCCGCGCGCGATCCGGTGGAACGCCTCGAAGTCGGTCTTCGCTTCCCACGGCGGTGAAATCGCCGGGGAGAAGGCGTGCACGAACGGGTGCATGTCGGTCGAGGACAGGTCGTGCTTCTCATACCAGGTCGCCGCGGGCAGCACGATATCGGAGAACAATGTCGTGCTCGTCATCCGGAAGTCCAGCGACAACAGCAGATCCAGCTTCCCCGTCGCCGCCTGCTCCCGCCACACCAGCTCCTGCGGCCGCACACCGGTCACATCGGTGGTCTGCAAATTCGAATCCGCACCCAGCAGATGCTTGTGGAAGTACTCGTTACCCTTACCCGACGAACCGAGCAGGTTCGCACGCCACACCGTCAGACAGCGCGGGAAGTTCTCCGGGTCATCGGGGTCCTCACACGCGAAACGCAGGTCACCGGATCTCAATTCGTCCACGACATGCTCGGGCGCGGACTTCCCCGCACGCTCGGCCTCGTCCGCCAGATCCAGCGGATTGCGGTCGAAGGTCGGATAACTCGGCATCCAACCCAGCCGGCTCGCCAACGCGATATTGTCCGCCGCAGTGCGCCCCGCGAAACGTCCCTCCCCCAACGGCGAAGCGAACGCCTCCGCGGTGAACGGGTCATAGCGCCACTGATTGTTGCTGAGATACCAGAAGACGGTGCCCTGCATCTGGCGCGGCGGGCGCTGCCAGTCCAGCCCGAAAGCCAGTGTGGACCAACCGGTTACCGGCCGGCACTTCTCCTGCCCGACATAGTGCGCCCAGCCGCCGCCGTTCGCCCCTTGGCAGCCGGTGAGCAGCGTCAGCGTGAAGAACGCACGATAGATCTGATCGGAATGGAACCAGTGATTGGTGCCCGCACCCATCAGGATCATCGACCGGCCGCCCGAACGCTCGGCATTGTCGGCGAATTCACGCGCGATCCGGGTCGCCTGAACGGCCGGCACACCGGTGACCGCCTCCTGCCACGCGGGCGTATACGGCTCGGACGCATCGTCGTAACCGGTCGGCCAGGTCCCTGGCAGACCGTCGCGCGCGACACCGTACTGCGCCAGCAGCAGATCGAACACGGTGGTGACCCGCTTGCCCGCGACGACCATCGTCGGCACACCACGGGTCAGCACACCGGGCACATCGGTGTCGAAGCGGGGAAACCGCACGGCCGCAGCATCATCGGTGCGGCCGTGCAGCGTCAGCAGCGGATCGACGCCCGCCAGGTCGAGGTTCCACCGTCCGGTGCCGGACGCGCCGAACCGGTCGCCCAGCGATCCGTTGGGCACCACCGGATTCGCGTCGGCGTCCAGCAACACCGTACGGAACTCGTCACCCGCGTCCGGTTCGGCGACCCCCTGCGCCACCGAACCGGACGCGGCGAGGTCGGCCGCAGTGAGGAACTTGCCGGGTACATAGCCGCCGTCCCGCTCGTCGAGGGTGATCAAGGTCGGGGCGGTGTCGGAGCGGGGTGTGACGGTGCGGTATTTGACGCCGCATTCGAAGTGGTCGATTCATTCGGCGTATCAGGACAATTTGCATATGTTGACGTTGTCGCGGGGTGGGCCCTCGATCTGGATGTCGGAGCGTGACGCGGCGAAGATCGGTGTGGCCGATAATGATTGGATCGAGGCGGTCAACCGTAACGGGGTGGTGGTGGCGCGGGCGATCGTGTCGCATCGGATGCCCGAGGGCACGGTGTTCATGTATCACGCGCAGGACCGGGCGGTGGGTGTACCCAGGATCGAGGACCGCCCGCAGGTCGATGACGCGCGGGGTAAGCGGGGCGGGATCCATAACGCGTTGACCCGGATCATGATCAAGCCGTCGCATTTGATCGGCGGGTATGCCCAGCAGTCGTTCGCGTTGAATTATCACGGCCCGACCGGTAACCAGCGCGACGAGGTCACCACGATCCGGCGCCGTAGCCAGGAAGTGGAGTACTGAGATGCGTGTCATGGCACAACTGGCGATGGTGATGAACCTGGACAAATGCATCGGCTGCCACACCTGCTCGGTGACGTGTAAACAGGCGTGGACCAACCGCGGCGGCACCGAATACATGTGGTTCAACAACGTCGAAACCCGTCCCGGGCAAGGCTATCCCCGCCAGTACCAAGACCAAGACCGGTGGAAAGGCGGCTGGAGGCTCAACCGGCGCGGCAAACTGACGTTGAAGTCGGGGTCACGGTTCACACGGCTGCTCAACCTTTTCGCCAACCCCGACCTGCCCACGGTCGCCGACTATTACGAGCCGTGGAGCTATGACTACGACACTTTGCTCTCGGCCCCGGCGATGGACACCACCCCGGTCGCACGCCCGAAATCCTTGATCACCGGCGCCGACACCCAGATCACGTGGGGTGCGAACTGGGACGACGACCTCGGTTCCGGACCCGAACAGGTCGGTAAGGATCCGTTGCTGGGGCGGTTGTCCGACCAGGTGAAACTCGAGTTCGAGCAAACCTTCATGTTCTACCTGCCGCGGATCTGTGAGCATTGCTTGAATCCGTCGTGTGCGGCGTCGTGCCCGTCCGGGGCGATCTACAAACGCGCCGAGGACGGGATCGTGCTCGTCGATCAAGACAAATGCCGGGGCTGGCGCCACTGCGTCACCGGCTGCCCCTACAAGAAGATCTACTTCAACCACAAAACCGGCAAAGCCGAGAAATGCACCTTCTGCTACCCGCGCATCGAGGTCGGGATCCCGACCGTGTGCTCGGAAACCTGCGTCGGCCGCCTGCGCTACATCGGCGTCATGCTCTACGACGCCGACAAAGTCGGTCAAGCTGCCGCGGTCACCGACCCCCACGACCTCTACCCCGCCCAACTCGGCGTCTTCCTCAACCCCCACGACCCCCGCGTCATCACCGAAGCCGAACACGCCGGCATCTCCCCGGAATGGATCCAAGCCGCCCAGGACTCCCCGGTCTACAAACTCATCGCCGACTACCAAATCGCCCTACCCTTACACCCGGAATACCGCACCATGCCCATGGTCTGGTACATCCCACCCCTCTCACCCATCGTCGACGTGTTGACCGAAACCGGCCACGACGGCGAAAACCCCCACAACCTCTTCGGCGCCATCGACACCCTCCGCATCCCCATCGAATACCTCGCCGAACTGTTCACCGCAGGCGAAATCGGACCCGTCCGCGCCGCGTTGCAACGACTGGCCGGGATGCGCGCATTCATGCGCTCGATCAACCTCGGCGAAGAACCCGACCCTGCGATCGCCCCCTCGATTCGGCTCGAACCCGAAGAAATCGAAGCCCTCTACCGACTACTCGCCATCGCCAAATACGAACACCGCTACGTCATCCCGTCCGGTGCCGGATCAGAAGCACACCAACTCGACGCCCTCGCCACCGGATGCAGCCTCGACACCGACGGCGGACCGGGCATGACCGCCCTCGACACCATGGTCGAAAAGTTCCACCTCACCGACACCAACGGCGCTGCGCCGGAAGAGAAGTCCGCTCGCGTCAACCTGCTCAACTGGGATGGCAAGAGCACCGACGGATTGTTGCCTTCAGCGCAGAACGGCACCAACGGCAGGGAAAAGCACAACGGTACGAACGGAAACGGCACGCACGGACACGGCGCGGCGGCGAACGGGAGCAATGAGGCTGTGCCGGAAGGCACGCCGCGCGCCGCCCCGACACCCACGGGGACACCGCAATGAACAAGAGCCCAGCATGGCGCTGCTGAAGGTCCGGCGCAGGCCGGAGCCCGCGGTGCCCATGGCCGAGCGGGACCGCCGCCTGGTCTGGCGGATCGCCGCGCTACTGCTCGACTATCCCAGCGAACAGCTGCTCGCGCTGACCGGCGAACTGCTCGACGCCGCAACAGAATTGCCGCCCGCGGTGCGGGACCCGCTGCTCGGATTCCTTGCCCATATCCGGGCCGCCGTGCCACTGGACCTCGCGGCCGAATACGTCCGCACATTCGATATGCGCCGACGCTCCAGCATGCACCTGACCTTCTACGCGTACGGCGATACCCGCAAGCGCGGGATGGCACTGCTCCGCTTCAAACACGCCTATCGGCAGGCGGGTGTCGAACTCGGCGACGAGGAATTGCCCGATCACCTGGCGGTGCTGCTCGAGTTCGCGGCTACGGTCGACCCGATCGGCGGCGAACGATTGCTCGGCGAGCACGTACCGGTGCTCGAGCTGCTCCGGCTCTCGTTGGCGGACAGCGGTTCTCCGTACGCCGACGTGCTCGCCGCCGTGCTGGCCACGCTGCCGCCGCCGACCACCGCGGACCGGCGGCGCATCGCCGAATTGGCCGCCCAGGGGCCACCGGAGGAAGAAGTGGGACTCGAGCCGTTCGCCATGGATCCCACGATGTTCGCGCAAGGAGAAGGCCGCCGATGACCAGCACCCTATGGTTGACCCTGCCGTATGTGGCGTTCACCTCGTTCGTTCTCGGCCATCTGTGGCGCTATCGAAACGACCAATTCGGCTGGACCACAAGGTCTTCCCAGGTTTACGAAAGCCGCCTGCTGCGCCTGGGCAGCCCGCTGTTCCACTTCGGCATGCTCGGCGTGATCGGCGGTCACGTGCTGGGGGTGCTGATACCGGAATCGTGGACGGCCGCGATCGGCATCTCCGAGCACACCTATCACCTGATCGCGGTTTCGGCGGGTTCGATCGCGGGGGTGGCCGTGCTCGCCGGCGTTGCCATCCTGCTCTATCGCCGGATCACCGTGCCCGCGGTGCGCAAGGCCACCACTGCCAACGACAAAGTGATGTACGTCCTGCTGGCCGGCGCGCTGGTCACCGGACTGCTCAACACCTGGGGCAGCAACCTGGTTTGGGGCACCTACAACTATCGCGAGACCGTTTCCCCTTGGTTCCGTAGTCTTTTCACGCCGCATCCGGAACCGGAGCTGATGGTCGGCACGCCGTGGACCTTCCAGCTGCACGGCCTGATCGTGCTCGTCCTGATCGGCGTCTGGCCCTACACCCGCCTGGTGCACATGTTCAGCGCGCCCATCGGCTACCTCACCCGTCCCTATGTGGTGTACCGCCGCAAGCAGTCCAGCGCGCCCGACACCCGCCGCTACGCCCGCGCCTGGGATGCTCCGGTCACGCCTGATCGCTGGCGCTGAACCGGCGGCTCGGGTTCCGCCCGAGACCTGAAAAGCCGTGTGCGCCCCGACCTTTCGAGGTCGGGGCGCACCCGGCTTTGGTGCTGTTCCAGCAGGTCAGCGGCTGCTGTGTGCGGCCGCTTCGGCTTCCAGGACGAAGGCTTCCGCCTCGACCACCACGTCGGGTTCGGCGCCGGCCCTGGGACGCCGCAGGAAGACGGCCCAGACCACCAGGGCGCAGGCGACGTAGAACGCCATGAAGACCCAGAACGCGATCGTCGCGGACTGGGTGGAGGCGTAGGAGGAGCGCAGCATCAGATTGATGCCGACACCGCCGAGCGCACCGATCGCGCCGACAAAGCCGATGAGTGCGCCGCCGGTGTTGCGGGCCCACGCGGCCTGCCCGGCACGGGGGAGATCCAGGCTCTTGGACTTGGCGTCGAACACCGACGGGATGATCTTGGTGACGGACCCGTTGCCGATGCCCGACAGAATGAACAGGGCGATGAACCCGGCGATCAGCGTCACCATCGCCGCTCCGCTCGGAACGCCGCCGTTGCGATCACCGAGCGTGCTCGCCACCACGACCAGTACCGCCGCCGCCATCATCGCCCCGAAGACGTACATGGTCACCTTGCTGCCGCCGATCCGGTCGGCCCACTTGCCACCGTACGGGCGGGCCAGCGAACCGAGCAGCGGACCGATGAACGCGATCTGCGCGGCGTGCAGCGCCGCCTGCGCGGCGGTGTCACCGCCTGCTTTGAAGCTGATCTGCAGGACCTGGCCGAACGCGAAGCTGTAGCCGATGAACGAGCCGAACGTGCCGATGTACAGGAACGCGATCGCCCAGGACTGTGGCACTTTCAGCGCCGCGAGCATATCGGTGAGATCGGCCTTCTGATTGCGCAGATTGTCCATGTACAGGGCGGCGCCGAGGGCGGCGACCGCCACCAGGACCAGATAGATCGCGCAGATCAGGGATGCGTAGTCGTTGCCGAGCGTCGCGATGATCAGCAGGCCGAGCAGTTGAATCGCCGGCACGCCGATATTGCCGCCGCCCGCGTTCAGCCCCAGCGCCCAGCCCTTGAGTCGCTGCGGGTAGAAAGCGTTGATATTCGTCATCGACGAGGCGAAGTTGCCGCCACCGACGCCGGCGAACGCGGCCACGATCAGAAATGTCGTGTACGAGGTGCCGGGCTGATTGATGAAATACAGCGTGAGCAGCGTCGGAATCAGCAGCAGGACCGCGCTGAAGATGGTCCAATTGCGACCGCCGAATTTCGCGGTGGCCACCGTGTACGGAATGCGCAGGATCGCGCCGACCAGCGTCGGCACCGCAACCAGGAAGAACTTGCCGGCCGGGTCGATGCCGTAGGTTTCGGTCGGCATGAACAGCACCATCACCGACCAGATCGACCACACCGAGAATCCGACATGCTCGGCGACGACCGACCAGATCAGATTTCGTCTGGCGATATCTTTTCCACCCGCGTCCCAGGCCGCGACATCCTCGGCATCCCAATTCTCGATGTCACGGTTACGCGTCAGCATGCTCAACTCAGGCCTCCCATAATCGGTTGAACCCAAGGTATGCAGCGGGTATTGCGGACATGATGCGCGCAATGACCGGGAGATCAACGCTTGCTCACGGGCCGCACGAGCGGCGCGTGAAACGAAATGGCCTACATGCGACCTTTGTGGGCTGCATCACTCCTGCCCAGCCGAGTGGCAGGAATTACCCTGATGACTCGCTGAGACATTATGGCAGAATCTGCCACCCCGATTTAGCCTGTGGTCAGCCGACCTCCCCTTACCAGTGCCGTTAGGGCGGCGGTGCCGGGCTGCTCGACCCCCAGGTGAAGTCGAAGGAGACAGTGTCATGACGTCGTCGCAGCTGTTGGTTCGTCCGCTCGCCCCGAGCGAGCTCATGTATTTCCGGTTCGGGCTCTACGTGGGGTACTCCACCCGAGTGCGCGGCAGGCTCGACCCCGCAGTGCTGACCCGGGCTTTCGAGACGTTGCGGGCCGCCTATCCGGTGCTGTCCACCCGGATGGTGCAGGATGACGAAAGCGGGCCCGCCATCGCGGCAGTGCCGGATGTCGCGGCCGCGCTGTTCGACGTGGCCGGTCCGGTCGAGGACCCGCTGTACGAGCTACCCGACCTGGACGGCCGGGCAGCGGCAATCCACACGGTGCGTGGTGGCGACGATACGGCCGCGGTGACCTTGCTGACCCATCACGCCATCGCCGATGGCCACCACTCGTTGCATCTGCTGTCGGAACTGTGGAAGTACTACACCGCCCACGCCGAAGGCGAGCCTGCCGCACCCGCACGTCATGCCTACCCGCATTCCCTGGAGCACCTGCTCGCGGCGCGCGGCGTCAGGGCCGCGCCCGCCCTCGAGCTGCCGGATACGGACGGGGTCGAATCATTGGCGGACACTTCGGCGAATCCGGCCGACCGTGTTCGTATCCGTTTGTCCGCCAACGTGACTCGGTCATTGCTGGCCACCGGTCGGCAGCACGGCACCACCATCAACGGATTGGTCTCGGCGGCGCTGCTCACCGCGACCGCGCAGAGCCGTGGCGTCGATATCGACACACTGCACTACACCTATCCCGTCGATCTGCGCAGCAGGGTCAGCCCCCGGATCGGATATCCCGAGGGGACCAACGTGTTGAGCATCGCCTACTTCGCCGCCGATCCACACAGCGAGCGCGACCTGCTCGCGCTCGCCCGGGCGGTCAGCGCCACGTTGCGCGAGTCGATCGCCACCGGCACCCTCTTCACCGGCGGTGCCGAACTCGCATCCATGTTGACGCCCGAAGCTTTGTCCAGCGCACTGATCTCGACGAACTGGGGTGTGATTCCGCCGCTACCCACCCCGGCGGACCTCACCATCGAGGACTTTCATCCCCTCATGTCGAACGCGCCGCTGCTTGCCCTCACGCCGCATGTCATCACGACCTACGACGGTCAGCTCACGATCGACACACGGGCGCATGCCCCGGACGCGGGCCGCCTCTTCGCCGAGCATCTGCACCGTTTGGCCGCGCTCTGATTCCTGGTTCGCGAATCCACTACTGCGGCAACATGGGGATGCTGCTCGGCTCGGCCACGGCGACCAGCACGACGACGTCGGCGTAGGGTGCGTCGCCGTGCCCGAGGCGATGGGCGAAGCGTGCCATGGGAATTCGCCACCGGTACTTCGCGGCGATCTCGGATTCGACGTAGGGGAGCAGCGTGCCCGCGGTCACCAGCTGGGCCTGGCCCTGCCGCTGATGCGAGCCGAGGGCGGGCGTGCCGCGCCGGTCACCCGGCTGCACCAGCACGCGGCCGTCCCGGGCCAACTGTTCGGCCTCGGCGGATTTCGAGGACACCCGGAAGGCGAGCTGGGTGTCGCCGATCGGAATGACCAACCGGGGCACGGTCGTCAGCTGCCGCGGACCGGTAATCCTGGTCACCAGCACGGTTTTGGCGTCGCGCCATTCCGCCGCCACAGCGGAATGACCACTGCGCCAGGGTGATTGCCCTCGGGTGTCCGGTCGCGCGACCTGTCCGCTGTCCGCCGTCAGATCGACCAGGGTGTCTGTCATCGCGTTCGTTCCTTCCCCTGCGGAATTGCTGCTGAATCGGCGCGGGCCCCGGCGAAGTGCGCTGCCCGCATTCATCAGCCGTACCCCGCGGATCGCCGATCAATCGCGTTCGATCACCGCTTTCGCCGGATGGCGCTGCGGGATCGGCCGCATTGCGTCGGAAGTCGTTGTGGCCGAGCCGTTCCGCCTGGACACGGCTGTTGCCGCCGAGGGAAGGATCGGCCCCGGCGGCAACAACACAGCGGCGCGGCCGAATGCTGTGGGGTAGGGCTCGCGCCAGGTCAGCCGGGCGAAAGCAGCTGACCGGAACCAGGTTATGACGTCCGCGCGACAAGGGGCAGAGTCGTTCGTCCCGGTTGTGGCGGACCTTCGGTCCGACTTCGCCGCCGAGCAGGTCCCGTGCGCGGGGACGAAGGTCATCGGACGGGTCGCCGAAGGTCATTTCCTTTGCAAGGGGGGTGTTTTCGGGGGATGCCCGGTGTTTACGGTCGGCTCGGCCGCGTGTCGTTCGCGGGCCGACGGCGACCTGCGCCGAGGTGTGAGGAGGGTGTGGTGACAGCGGTAACTCCCAAGCCGGAACCGGAATTGGTGGCGCGGCGGCCGTATCCGGCGCGGCGGTTGCCGAAGGGTTCGGCGCTGTATCGGATGGTCACCACGACCGATCCGAAGGTGCTGGGTCAGATGTATCTGGTGACCTCGATGACGTTCTTTCTGATCGCGGGTGTCATGGGGTTGCTGATCCGCGGTGAGCTGGCGCGGCCGGGTCTGCAGTTCCTTTCCCCGGAGCAGTACAACCAGCTGTTCACCATGCACGGCACGATCATGTTGCTGTTCTATGCGACTTCGATCATCTTCGGGTTCGCGAATATCTTGGTGCCGTTGCAGATCGGGGCTCCGGATGTGGCGTTTCCGCGGTTGAACGCGTTGAGCTATTGGCTCTATCTGTTCGGTGCTTCGATGGCGACCGCCGGTTTCGTGACGCCGGGTGGCGCCGCCGATTTCGGTTGGACGGCGTATGTGCCGCTGACCGACATCATCCACTCGCCGGGGGTGGGTGCGGATCTGTGGATTCTCGGTGTGGGGGTCTCGGGCCTCGGCACGATTCTGGGTGGGGTGAACATGATCACCACGGTGGTGTGCCTGCGTGCCCCGGGTATGACGATGTTCCGGTTGCCGATCTTCACCTGGAACGTCGTCGTGGCGAGTGTGCTGATGCTGATGGTGTTTCCGCTGCTGACCGCGGCGGCACTGGCGCTGTTCTACGACCGGCATCTCGGCGGGCACATCTACGATCCGGCGACCGGCGGGGTCATCCTGTTCCAGCATCTGTTCTGGTTCTTCGGTCATCCCGAGGTCTATGTCATCGCGTTGCCGTTCTTCGGCATCGTGTCCGAGATCTTTCCGGTGTTCGCGCGGAAACCGATCTTCGGTTACACGGCACTGGTGTATGCGACGTTGGGGATCGCGGCGCTGTCGGTGGCGGTGTGGGCGCATCACATGTACGCCACGGGAGCCGTTCTGCTGCCCTGGTTTTCGTTGATGACGTTCTTGATCGCAGTGCCGACGGGGGTGAAGTTCTTCAACTGGATCGGCACCATGTGGCGCGGTCAGCTGACCTTCGAATCACCGATGCTGTTCTCGCTCGGCTTCCTGGTGACCTTCCTTTTCGGTGGTCTGTCCGGTGTGATCCTGGCCAGCCCGCCGCTGGACTTCCACATCAGCGACACGTATTTCGTGGTCGCGCACTTCCATTACACGTTGTTCGGCACCGTCGTGTTCGCCACCTTCGCCGGTATCTACTTCTGGTTCCCGAAGATCACCGGCCGGATGGCCGACGAGCGTCTCGCGAGATGGCACTTCTGGACCACCTTCTTCGGCTTCCACCTCACGTTCCTGGCCCAGCATTGGCTCGGGAACGCCGGCATGCCGCGGCGCTACGCCGACTACCTGCCCGGCGACGGATTCACCACGCTCAACACGATTTCCACGATCGGGGCCTTCGTGCTGGGCGGGTCGATGATCCCGTTCCTGTGGAACGTCTTCAAGAGCTACCGCTACGGGCAGGTCGTGACCGTGGACGATCCGTGGGGCTACGGCAACTCACTGGAATGGGCCACCACCTGCCCGCCGCCACGGCACAACTTCTACGAGCTACCCCGAATCCGTTCCGAGCGCCCGGCTTTCGAGCTGCACTACCCGCACATCGTCGACCGGATGCGGTCCGAAGCGCACGTGGGCCGGCGGCACCGTCAACCTTCGCGATAGTCGAGAGTCGCGGCTGCTGTGATCCGGGCACGGCTGCGCTGACAGCTTCCGCCGAAGCGGTGCGGAGAACCCGCTGGCCTTTGGGCGCGGCCTTCTGTATCGTTCTAGTAGAACGTTTCAGTAGCCCGTGGGGAGTTGTCCGGCATGCCACCCAAAGCGACCATGAAGTCCGTTGCGGCGGCGGTGGGGGTCTCGCTGTCGACGGTGTCGAATGCCTACAACCGGCCCGAGCAGCTCTCGGCTGCGGTGCGGGAACGGATTTTCGAGGCGGCTCGGGAGCTGGGCTACACCGGTCCCGACGCGGCGGCGCGGACGCTGCGCGGCCGGCGGGCCGGTGCGATCGGCCTGATCCTCACCGAAGAGCTGTCCTACGCGTTCTCCGACCCGTTCGCGGTCGGGCTGCTGGCCGGGTTGAGCGAGGTGGCCGAACGCACCAGCACCGGCCTGCTGCTGATTCCGTTGCCGCGCTATGAGTTCGGCGCCGACGAGCAGGCCATCCGGGAGTCCGTCGAGGCGGTGCGCAACGCGGTGGTCGACGGGATCGCGGCCTACTGCGTCGACCCGGGCCATCCCGCGCTGGACGTGGTCGCGGCCCGTGGTCTGCCGTTCGCGCATTCCGACGACGAGTTTCCGGGACGCCGCGTGGTGATCGATGAGGCGGCCGCGACCAAGGCGGTCGGCGCGCATCTGGCGAAACTCGGCCATACCCGGGTGGCCGCGGTCGTCGACTGCGGCCGCGACGCTCCGGGCGTCCGCGAGATCAGCGATCTGTCGGTGCTCTACAACAACGCCCGGCTGCGGATCGGTGGCCTGCGCGACGGTCTCGGTCCGGATGCCGAGATCACCGTCGTCTCCGGCGGCCACAACTCGGTCGACTCCGGAATCGCCGGCGCCGAACTGGTATTGGATCGGCGCGACCGCCCCACCGCGATCGCCGCCATGGGCGACGTGCTCGCGCTGGGTGTCCTCGAAGCCATGCGGCGGCGCGGACTCACCCCGGGGCGCGATATCTCGGTCACCGGTTTCGACGACATCTCGGCCGCGGAGGCGGCCGGCCTCACCACGATCAGGCAACCGATCCGGCTGAAGGGTCAGTTGCTCGGGCGCATGCTGCTCGACCCCGATTACACCGAGGAACGAGTCGTGCTGCCCACCGAATTGATCGTCCGCTCCAGCACCGGACCGGTGCGCGGCTGACGATCCGAAAGGAATGACAATGAATCCTGTCGCGGCCACCATGGCCGTCAAAGCTGTTCGTGCGCAAGCCGACTCGGCCCTGCCGGAAGCGCCGGTGGTGCGCGCGGAACCGGCGCGGAACTCCCCGGCACGGCGCTGGATCACCGCCTATCTGCGCGCGTCGGCGCACCGGCGGACCTCGCTGGCCGATCGCCTCGACCACAGCCGGGCGACTCGCACAGCCTCCGCCGCCCGATCGCTCGGTGTCGCCGGTGGCTGCCCGGGCGGCCGCGCATCCACCTGTACGCCCTGAGCTACAGCACGGCAAGAATGAGGGCGGCCAGCAGCGCCAGGCCGAAGGCCGCCAGGACGGCGAGCATGAGCGCGCGCAGCAACCCCGGCCCGCCGGCTCGCGCGATGAAGTAGCCCGCACCGCCGCCGAGCGCGGCGAGCACGAATCCTTCGCCTTTGACCAGATAGAACACCGAGGCCATGGCCGCGTTGCCCGCCTCGCCGAAACCCTGCGCGTGGTCGCCGAACGGGATCGGGAACCGGTAGACCACACCGACCAGGGCGGCCGCCACCGGGGCCGACAGCACGGCCGCGATCAGGCCCCAGGCCGCCACCGCCCACAGCGCGGGCAGGCCCAGCCGCTCTCCTTCGATCCCCATGCACGCCCTTTCTGCTCGCCACGTGTTTGTTCAGCGCAAGGCTCAACTGTAGGGGTGTGGTTGCGGGAACCGGGCCTGCTCTAGAACCGGAGGTTAGGGGCGCGCCTGTGCGCATGCCTAGGGTGAGACATGGTCTCGACTCCTCAGCGGCGGCCGCGCGCCGACGCGGTCCGCAACATCGAGCGCATTCTGGGTGCCGCACGGGCGGTGTTCGCCGAGCACGGCCCGGACGCGCAGTTGAGTGCGGTCGCTCGGCGTGCCGGAGTGGGTGAGGCAACGCTGTATCGGCATTTCGCGGGCCGGGACGAATTGATTCACGCCGTGCTCGCGCGGCGCTTCGACGAGGCAATCGCGCCGGTGGCCGCCGCGGCGCTGGACACCGCGGATCCGTGGCAGGCGATGGTCGACATGCTGACCGTGGTGCTCGAGGTGGCCGCGGACGAGCAGCGCACGATCGCGGCCGCGCAGTCGCCGGATATCTTCTCCGGGTTGGCCGCACAGTATTTCGAGGCGTTCGGTGTCGTGCTGCGACGGGCGCAGGATGCGGGGGTGGTGCGCGGCGATCTCGTCGCCGCCGATCTGCCCCGGTTGACCACGATGTTGATCGGCGCGCAGCGGCTCGGCGGCGCCGCTGACGCCATGTTCCTCGGGATGGGCAGTGCGGGACGAGGACCGGTCGAGGGGTGGCGGCGCTATCTCGCGCTGATGCTGGACGCGATGCGGCCCGCCGCGGCCACCGCGTTGCCACCGTTCGATGCGGCCGCGGCCACGGAATCACCGCGCGGCCGTTGAGTTCTCGCTGATCAGAACGCCCGTCCGGGCTTGTAACGAGAGTCGACTCTCACTTGTGCTACCTTCGGGGCAGCGACACAAGTGAGAGTCGACTCTTGCTTATTTGTCGCGTTCCTGCGTGCTGAGTGAATGGGATTCGATCGATGACGCACACCGCCTCCGTACCGTTCTATCGACGACGAGAACGATTCGACCCGACCGCCGAACTCGTACGGCGCCGAGAAACCCTGCCGGTCAGCCGAGTCGAGCTGCCGATGGGCCCGGTGGCCGTCCCGGTGTGGCTGGTCACCCGCTACCACGATGCCAGGCAGGTGCTGAACGACGCTGCGCTGTACAGCAATTCGTTCGATCGCATGGCCGAGCACCTCGCCGGACTGCTCGGCGCGCAGGCCGCCGCCCGGATGGCCGATGTCGCACCCGGGCCGCTCGTCGTCGCCGATCCGCCGGAGCACACCCGCCTGCGCCGGGTGCTGACACCGCAGTTCACGGTCGCCCGGATGCGCAGGCTACAACCCCGCATCGCGCAGATCGTCGCGGAACACCTGGATGCGATGGCCGCGCACGGCGGTCCCGTCGACCTGGTCCAGAGCTTCGCGCTGCCGGTGCCGTCGCTGGTGATCTGCGAGCTGCTCGGCGTGCCGTACGCCGACCGCGCCGAATTCCAGCAGTGGGGCGCCGCCCAGCTCGATCGGTCGCTGAGCACCGTCGAACGCGCCGCCGCTGGAGCCGAATCACGCTGGTACATGGCCGAATTGGTGCGCAGGCAACGAGCCGACCCGGGCGAGGATCTGCTGGGCATGCTCGTTCGCGAGCACGGCGCCGCGCTCTCCGACGCGGATCTGGTCGGTATCGGCGCGCTGCTGCTGCTCGCCGGGCACGAGACCACCGCGAGCATGCTGGCATTGAGCACCCTGCTGTTGCTCGACCATCCGGACCAGTGGACGCTGCTGCGCGACGATCCGGCCAGTACGGATCGGGCGGTCGAGGAGCTGCTGCGCTATCTCTCTATCGTGCATCACCCCGGTATGCGAACGGCGCTGCGGGACACGGTGGTCGGTGGCCAGACGATCGCCGCGGGCGATATGGTGCTCTGTTCGATTCCCGGCGCGAACCGCGATCCCGCGCTGGGGCCCGACGGTGACACCTTCGATATTTCCAGGAAGCCCAGCGGCCATCTGGCTTTCGGTCACGGCATCCACCACTGCGTCGGCGCACCCCTGGCCCGCCTGGAACTGCGGATCGCGCTACCGGAACTGGCTCGCCGGTTTCCCGCGCTGCGCTTGGCCGTGTCGCCGGACGAACTCGTGTTCCGGGCGGATTCCATCGTCTACGGTGTGCAGTCGCTGCCGGTGCGGTGGTAGTGGCGCATGCGAATTCAGGTGGATCGAAATGCGTGTATCGGGTCGGGAAACTGTGTGCTCGCCGCGGCGGCGGTGTTCGACCAGGACGACGACACCGGTCTGGTCCGTGTCGTGGCGGAGCGACCGGCGCCCGCGCATCGGCTCGCGGTCGGGGACGCGGTGACGCGCTGCCCGGCCGGTGCGATCACCGTGCTCGAGGATGAGAAAACAAGTCCGGCAAAGACATCCAAAATGCTGGTCGCCAAGACGATCGTGGTCGACGTCGGGGTGCCTTACGCCGCCTACCTGGCGCTGACGCTCGCGGGGGTTTCCGATGTCGTCGCGCTCGTCGCCGCCGGCGGTGTCTCCGCGCTGCGGGTCGGGGTGAGCTATCTCAGGCATCACCGGGTGGGTGCGCTGTCGGTCCTCGTGCTGAGTCGATTCGTGCTCGGCATCCTGGCCGGACTGCTGACCGGCAATGCCACGGTCGTGCTGCTCAAAGACCCGATCATCACCGCGGTGATGGGCGCGGTGATCCTGGTGTCGCTGGCGCTGTGGCGGCCGTTGACCTATTACATCCGAAGAGATTTCGTCCCGGACGGACTCAGCTGGGACGAAGCCTGGCGGCAGTCGGGAGCCTTCCGGCGACAGCAGCGCACCGTCGCCGCGGTGTGGGGGATCGGCCTCATCGCGGAATCGCTGGTGCGGGTCGCGCTCGTGCTCACCAGCCCGGTGCAGGTGGCGGCCGTCGCGTCGCCACTGGTCGGCACCGGGTGCATCCTGCTGCTGTTCGCGTGGATGAACTGGCATGTGCGGGTCGGCGAACCGGTGAAAGGGCAAGCGCCAGTGCGTCGATGAGCTCACGACCGGCACTCCGTCACTGTCCTTGCTCGAAGTCGAACAGAGCCGGCACATTGGAGATGGTGCTCGCCGAGAATGAGGGGTTGGCGCGCTTCGGCGGGCGAGTCCGCGGATCCGGTGATCCCGCCGGATCCGGCTCGCCGTGCGTCAACCGATGCTGAAGGGCTGTCCCCACAGGGTGACCACCGAATTCACCGTGGCGGTGGCGACTTTCACGCGGACGAAGGCGCGGGCCTGGGCGTAGCCCGCACAGCCTTGCACGCCGATGGTGGAGTCGGCCCAGGTGACGCTGCCGCTCGTGCCCTTGAATTTGTTTCGGGTGCTGTGCGATTCGTTGCCGAAGTCGTCGGCTTCTTCTTGGTCGAGCAGATACAGGGACTTGGCTTGACCGGGACCGAGGGTGAGGTTGCCGCCCGCCTTGCCGCCGATCTCCGGTTTCTTGCCCTCCCAGTCTGTCTTGGCGTCGACGCCGCCGTTCACGCCGCCGCCTTTGAGCGTGACCTGGCAGCCCACCACGTAGCCGGGATAGATTTTGCCGCCGACAGCGTCGGAGCCGGACAGTTCGACCTGTGCCGAGCCCGACACCCACGCGTTGCGGTGGACGGGGGTGGCGCCCATGGACGGGCTGATGGTGGCGGATTCGCCGACCAGCCGGACCGTCAGCACCGTGCCGTCCGAGAGCGTCTTGGTGAGCTCGCCGCCCGGCAGCGCGACGACGGTGTCGGCGTGGGCGGCGGTGGGGCACAGGCCGAGGGCCGCGGTCGCGGCGACGCCGGTGGCCAGGCGTGCCACAGTGCGATTGATCATCGAGAAATCCTTGGGGTCGAATGCTGTTGCGCGAGTGGGGCTTCGGGGTCAGCCGATGCTGAACGGCTGGCCGTAGAGGGAGACCTTGGCGTAGTTGTCGCCGATGATCTCGGCCACCGTGTACGAACGCGCCTGCGCGTAGCCCGCACAGCCCTGGATCTGTATTTCGACATCGCGGTACTCGATCGAGTAGCTGCCGGGGCGCAGGATGTCCTTGCCCTCGATATCGACGAAGCTCACCTGGCCGGGCCCGAGCTTCAGGCCGATCGAGCCACCCACTTTTCCGCTGGTGACGTTGACGCCGGCGGACAAGCCCGCGGAAATGGCGTTGTCGCTGATACTGACCTGGCAGCCGACGATATAGCCCGTGCTGAGCCGCGACGCTCCGTGCGTCGAGGAGTTGTTGGTGCCTGGCGCGTTCTTGGCGCCGTTGTTGGGTCCGGGTTTGCCCTGCGGGGTCGTCGTCACGTCCGCGGTCACCGTCCCGGTCAGCCACGCGACGCGTCCGGCGCCGTTGGCCGCCAGCGACGGCGAGACCAGCGCGCTTTCCTGTGTGCGACTGATCTTCACGCCGGGGCCGAGTCGTTCCCCGTCCGGTAGCGGCACAAAGGTGTCGGCGTGCGCCGCACCGGTAGCCGACAACCCGAGCGCCACAGTCGCCACGACACCGAGCCCGGCAGCTCGTACGCCGCGGTTGCCCGCGCGAAATCTATTCATGCCTACCCTCATCACCTTGCAGGGGTGCGAATTACGCACCGCGAGAACAGATCACCGCTCCGTCCGTGCGCCGGAGCGGTGATCGCGCTGAGCGTAGGCCCGCCCCGCCGCCCCCGGCCATCCCCCAACCGGCCGAACCTCCCCTCCGTCCGGCTGGTCAATCCTGGTGGAGGGGGAGGCCTTCGGTGGTGAGGTGGTGGTGCAGGGCGGTGCGGCCGGTGGCGAAGAGGAGCAGGGCTTTGATGGGGCCGTGGATTTCTCGGCCGGTGCCGTAGGACCAGTCGATGTCGGTGGCGCACAGGCGGATGCCGTCGAGGCGATGCCGGGCGAAGACCGGCCAGCCGATGGTGGCGGCGCGCTGGGTGGCGACGGCCGCGGCGAATGGCGGCAGGTCGAGGGTGCGGCCGAGCGGAATCGCGATGTCCTGACCGTGCACCATCGTGTCGAACAGGATGTTGCGGTAGTTGGTGAGTTTCGGCAGAGAACGGTCCGCCGCGTGCTCGTCGATATCCGAAATAAGCTGTGCGACAGGATGTTCGGCGTAGTCGGTGGTGAGCTGGTCGATCATCCGATTGTAGTTCCCGCGCGCCCGGGCCGCGGCGGTGATCATCGCCCGGATCGAGGGGACCTGCGGGGTGAGGGCCAGATGTGCGGCGACGTCGCGAACGCGCCATCCGGCGCACAGCGAGGGGCTTTCCCATTCGCCGGGAGTCAGTTCGGTGAGCAGGGCGGCGATCGCGCGGCGCTGGGCTTCGATGACCCGCCAGCTGCCTTCGCGGTCCAGCGTGACTTGTTCGGTCGGCATAACGCACCTCCCGCTAGCATTGGTCAGTGACTCTGACTAGTATCGTCAGTCTCTCGTACTAATGTCAAGGAGCGTGATGGCAGACGAGCAGCTCAACGTGGGTCTGCTGATGATGATCGCCTACCGATCGATGGAGAACCGGGTCTTCGCGGCGCTGGCGGAGTCCGGCTACGGCGACCTCACCGTCGCGCAGGGCCGGATCGTCGCGCAGATCGGTGCGGCGGGCACCCGGCTCACCGAACTGGCCGAGCGGGCTCAGGTGACCAAGCAGACCGCGGGCTTCCTGGTCGACCAACTGGAACGTGCCGGTTACGTGGAACGCGTCGCGGACCCCAGCGACGGTCGCGCCCGCCTCGTCCGGCTGACCGCGCGCGGGCAAGCGGGCGCGACGTACGCGAACTCGGTCGCCGAGCAGGTGCAGATGGAATGGGCCGAGCAACTCGGACCCGCGAGCATGCGCCAATTGCGTCGAACGATGACCCGGTTGCGCGCGATCACCGACCCCTACGCTTGAGTGGGCAACGCGGACAGCGGATTTCGTTCCTTCCCGGTCGACCCCTGTCGAAAGTCCTCGGGCGCAAGTAAAATGGAGGCATTATCCGGGGGCATAAGGAGGGGCCATGTCAACTGGTCCGCGAAATTCGAAACATGGTCGGCGTAGCGTCGTTCGAGTAGCTCGGGCTGCCACCATTCTGGCGGTGTTCACCAGCTTCGCCCTGGTTCCCGCCGAATCCGCCGCGCAACCATATCCGATCTACGGTGCGATCCGCATCGAATACGATGCGGCCGGCGGCGTCGCCTTCTTCGGTATCGCGGTGAACCCGGAGTCCGACGCTTCCCGCGGCGGGCGCTGGCAGGCGTTCGAGAAGGACAGTTCGATCTATTGGCATCCGCTGGTTTCCGACGGACATGCCAATCAGATCGGCGGTGCGATCCGCGCCAAATGGGGTGAACTCGGATGGGAGGACGGCGCTCTGCGGTATCCGACCAGCCGGGAAATGCCCACCCGGAAACCTGGGCGTTTCAACCACTTCGAGGGCGGCACCATCCATTGGTCCCGGGCCACCGGTGCGCACAACACCTGGGGCGCGATCCGCGACAAGTGGGCGACGATGTCCTGGGAGGACGGCAGGCTCGGGTTCCCCGCCACCGACGAATTCCGTGCGAAGAACAACGGCGCGGGCCAGCATTTCGAGGGCGGCTCGATCTACTGGTCGGCCGATACCGGCGCCCGCGCGGTGGTCGGCGCGATCCGCGAGATCTGGGCGAGCCAGAACTGGGAGAACGGCCGCTACGGGTACCCGATCAGCGACGAGTACGACTACAACGACGGCCGCGCCCAGGATTTCCAGGGCGGCCGCATCGAATGGCAGCCGCCCCGCTGACCGATCCGGTTCACACCCACTCGGTCAATCGGACGATGAGACCGTTCGGGTCCCGCATCTGGAAGTACCGTTCGCCCGAACTGCCTTCCCATTCCGAGAAACCGAGCGGAGTGACGATCTCGACGCCGGCCTCGGCCAACCGGGAATGCTCGGCGTCCACGTCGGTGACGACGAGAACGATGATCATTCCTTTACTCAGGGCGCCCGCCACGGACTCGGGCCGGAAGTCCGGCGCGCCGACGCGCAGGAACGCCAGATGCAAATCCGCGGCGGCGGAGAAAATCACCGCGAGCCCCTCGTCGGTGATCGTCTCCGTGAAATCCAGATGTTCGATCATGAATTTCGCCGAAGCGTCCGGATCGGGAACGTTGATCATTACCGCGCCGCCGAGGACATTCAAGCCGCCGCTCCCTTCGCCGGGTCAGCACGAGGATGTGTTCGCTTTCGCGCTCGGTTGCGCCGAACGCCGTGACGCCGCATATCGGGGGCGGGCAAGATGACTTCGTTCAGCCCGCTGTCTGCTCATCGTATAGTCCGCAGCCCGGGCTCCCTTCGTGACTTACGCCATGCGCGTCCTCGCCGCCGGGCAGGTCAACCGCAGAGTGCGAGTTGGGTGAACGCGTGCAGCGCGAAGTCGATGGGGTGTGGTTGCGGCTTTTGTGCGGAATCGAGCTGGTTCCACCGCTGCATGTTCACCGCCAGCGCCAGCTGCCGTTGCCCGTCGGCGCTGATCATGGCCATCGCACCGCTGCCCCAGGCGGAGCCGTCGTGGCCCCAGAAAACGCCGTGACCGGGCACGGTTAGCTTGTGCAGGCCGAGACCGTAGGTGATGGTCTTGCCCTCGAACGAGATGACCGGGCCGGTCTGCTGCATCTGCGCCAGTGACGACGGGCTGACGATGGCGCCCGCCAGCAACAGGCGATAGAAGCGGTTCATATCCGTGACGGTCGAGATGAGCGAGGCGGACGGGCCGACCCACGACATGTCGAAGACGCTGAAGTCACGCGGCGGATCGAACATGCCGAACCATGCCTCGTAGTGCAGGGCGTGTGGACCGGTGAGGTAGGGCTCGGTGGGGAGTTCGGTGTCCGGCAGTCCGGCGCGGTTGATGACGTCGCGGGTAATGCACTTTTCTGCGGACAGACCGCTGACCAGCTCCAGAAGTTGGCACAGCAGAAGATAATTCGTGTTCGAGTACACGCCGGGTGTACCACCGGGGGCGCCGACCGCGGGCGCACCGACACCCAGCTCGATCAACTCGACGGGGTGGAAGCGGGTGAACCTGTTGTCCTCCAGGCTTTTCGGTGTCGTCTTGCCGATAGCCGGGAAAGCGGCGAGCGAAGGGTAGGCCAGCGGTAGATATTCGGCGAGACCGCTGGTGTGGTTGATCAACATCCGCACGGTGATCGCTGCGCCGCGCGGACCGGGAACCAGGTGCGGCAGGTAGTGGGCGATCGGTGTGTCCAAAGCAATTTCGCCGTTCTCGACCTGTCGCAACACCGCGGCGGCGGTGAAGGTCTTGGTGATGCTGCCGACCCGGTGCCGCATCTCGGTGGTGACCGGTCTGCCGGTGGCCAGGTCGGCGACTCCGGCTGCGCCGCGCCAGGTTTGGTCGCCGGCCCGGACTTCGGCGAAGGCGCCGGGCAGTCCTGCGGCGTGGACGGCGTCCAGGGCTGCTTGCAGTGCTGCGGGATCAAAAGTGTTGTGCACGACAGCTGTCCTCTCGTTGTCGATGGGTGAGCCCCGGGTGGCGATCGGCCGACCGCCACCCGGGGCGAACACCACTATCGATCGAGGGGAGTCGCGCGGTATTGGAAGAATTTTCCCCAGGCTTGGTACCGGTGCCGCGCGATGGCAGGCAGATACTGGGCTTTCAACGCTCCTGGCGTATCGGCGGCGAAGATCGACACGTCACGGCACAGGTGGGCCTGATCGGTGTAGCCGGAATCCGCCGCGACCGTGGCGGCGGGGCGGCCGGCCAGCAGCCCGTCGACCGCGTACCGGAACCGGGCCAGCATCGCCGCGCGCTTGGGCGTCAGCCCGATCTGGGATTCGAACCGCGACCACAGTCGCTTGTGACTCCAGCCGAGAGCTTCGGCGAGCGCGCCGATCCGTACCTGTCCCCGCGCGGCAAGAATGCGGTGCCAGCCCGCCAGTACCTCCGGGTCGAGCGTGTGTGACCGCCGGTCCTGCTGCGCCAGAAACGATTTCGTAATAGCGAAACGCTCGTCCCAGTTCTGGGCGGCCGCGAGTTGTTCGCGCAACCGCCGGGCCCGCGGCCCCCACAGATCCTCCAGGGCGACGGCGCCGCGGCCAAGTTCGGCGGGCGCCACGCCGAGCAGCGAATACGCCCGCAGCGGCGAGAGCCGCAGCTCGACGCACTCGGCGCGTGCGCTGTGCACCCGCATCGGGTCGAGGGGGAGCCCGGCCACGAAGCTGTCGAGGGTGCGCCGGCCGCCCGCGTCGTCGACGAGCACGTCCTGCGTCCCGAACCCGATCACCACGGTGATCGCCGTCGTCCCGGCGACGCGCAGATCCAGCCCGCCGCCGTTCAGATCGCGGTAACCGATGATCGCGGCCCCCGGCGGCGCTGCCGCGGTCGCGAAATCCCACCTCGGTTCGGGCTCGCGGCCGACGTGTACAACTCCCACGCGTTCAGGCTACGCATCGCCCCACGGGCGCGTTTCGACTCATTCATGCAGGTTATGCATAGGTCGGTGCGGCGCGGGTAGGCCGTAGGAGCAGTTACTTCGACGAATGGAGGCTCTGATGAACGTCGATGACAACGTTGCTGCCGACCGCGGCCCGGCACTCCGGATTCCCCGCAGTCGCGGCGCCCTCGGCGGGCTCGCGGTGCTGTTGCTGGGGATCTGGGGCGCATTGATTCCGTTCCTGGGCCCGTACTTCGATTTCGCGTTCACCCCGGACGACTCGTGGGTGTGGACGTCGGCGCGCGGCTGGCTCGAGGTGCTGCCCGGCGTGGTCGCGATCGTCGGCGGATTTCTGATGTTGACCAGCCGGAATCGGCTCGTCGCCAGTTTCGGCGGTTGGCTGGCCGCGGCGGCCGGTCTGTGGTTCGTCGTCGGTCCGTTCCTGGCGGACCTGCTGAACCTGGGTGCCCTCGGTGAGCCGGTCGCGTCCTCCGATTTCAAACGGGCACTCCTGCAACTGACCTTCTTCTACGGTCTCGGCGCACTGATCCTGTTCTTCGCCGCCACCTCGCTCGGTAGGTTGTCGGTGCGCAGCGCCCGCGATATCGCCTTCGCGCGCCGCGAGGTCGACGCCCGGACCACCCGGACGGACAACCGTGGCGCCGTGGTCGCACCGGAACCGGTGCGCCCCACCGACCGCCCCACCTTCGAATCCCAGCCTCGATTGCACAAGCCGGGCCTCGGCGGCGGGCACGCCTAGCCGCCGCGGTTCCCATCAGACATCCGATCCCCGGGCTCGACCTCCTCGTGCCCGGGTTCGGCGTGCGCGACCTGGGCAACGATTCCTTTGCGCGGTGATCGAGGTCTACACAGGCGACGGATGTGGTCCGTCGCAGGGCGGACCGCGTGGAGCCGAGTAAAGGAGTTGGTTGCGGTGGTAGTGCCGACCATGATGCGTGCGCTGGAGCAGACGTCGCTGCACGGTCCACTGGATATGCGTGTGATCGTCGACGTGCCGGTATCGGCGCCCGGCCCGGGCGAGGTGCTGATCCGAGTCGACGCCGCCGGCGTCAATTTCGTCGATATCTCGCGGTCCTACGGCACCTTTCGCGGCGGCCCGCAGCCGCCGTATCTGGCGGGTTTCGAGGCCGCGGGCGAAGTCGTCGCGGTGGGGCCGGAAGTGCCCGAGCCAGCCCTGGGTGCGCGCGTGTTCGGGGTGGGCGAGGCGGCCTTCGCTGAATACATGGTGCTGCCCGCGGCCGCGGCGCAGCCGGTGCCGCCCGGTTGGACTGCCGAACAGGCTTTGGGCCTGGGCGTGAACTGGCCTACCGCCATTGCCGCGCTGCGGCCGTTGGGCGGCCTGGCCGCGGGGGAGACCGTGCTGATCCAGGCCGCGGCAGGGGCGACCGGCCAGGCCGCGGTGCACCTCGCGAAGCACTACGGCGCGACGGTCATCGCCGCCGCGGCACCGGACAAACACGAAACGGTGCGCTCGTGCGGCGCTGACCACGTGGTGGACTCCCGCAGCGCAAATCTCACCGCGGAGGTGCGCGCGCTGACCGGCGGGCGCGGCGTCGATCTGGTGCTTGAATCCGCGGGTGGCGCCGCGCTCGAGGCCGGCCTGAGCGCGGCACGACGGGTGAGGGGGCGGGTCGTGGTGTACGGCCTGGCCGGCGGGACCGCCACGCTAAGCAACTGGGATCTGGTGTACCGGAACCAAATTCAGGTCATCGGGCTCAATATGGGCGTGCTGATCGACGCCGCACCGGATATTTTCGGTGCGGTGCTGGCTGAATTGTCCGGGCTTGTCGCCGACGGTGTCTGCGCGCCCGCGCATCCCACGGTGCACGATCTGGCCGAGGGCCCGAAGGTATTGGCGGCCCTGGAGTCCCGCGGCACCGTCGGCAAATTGGCACTGCGGCCTACACTCCCGGCATGACAACGTCGCGGACGCGGGCGGCGCAGCAAGACCGGTTCGCCGCCGAGGCCGAGCTATTCCGGCGGGAGCTGCTGGCGCACTGCTATCGCATGGTCGGCTCCGTCCACGACGCCGAGGATCTGGTACAGGAGACCTATCTTCGGGCGTGGCGTGCGCGGGCGGATTTCGAGGGCCGGGCCTCGTTGCGGGTCTGGCTGTACCGGATCGCGACCAACGTTTGCCTGACCGCGGCGGCTCCGCGCGGGATTCGGGTACTGCCCTCCGGCCTGGCGGACGCGTACGCCGGCCCGCCGCGCGCGCCGAAAACCACTGCACCGGGCGAGGTTGCGTGGTTGACGCCGTTGCCGGACGCACTACTTGCCCCGGTGTGCGATGACCCGGCCGCGGCCGCGATCACCCGTGAGTCGCTGCGGCTGGCGCTGATAGCCGGATTGCAGCATCTGCCCGCCCGTCAGCGCGCGATTCTGCTCCTGCGCGAGGTGCTGGCGTTCTCCGCGGCCGAGACCGCCGAGATCCTCGGCACCACCACTGCCGCGGTGAAGAGCGGCCTGCAACGCGCTCGGATTCGCCTGCGGGAGGTGGAGCCCACGCGCGAGCGACTGCTCGAGCCGACAGAGCAGCGGGCACGCGCACTGCTCGACGGCTACATCGCGGCCTTCGAACACGCGGACGCCCGGATGCTCGAGCAGGTGCTGCGCGCGGACGCCACCTTGGAAGCCACACCGTTTCGCGATTGGTACGCCGGGCGCCGGCACTGCATCGGCACGCTCGAAACGTATGTACTCGGCAACCCAGGGGATTGGCGAATGTTCGCGACCACGGCCAACGGCCAGCCTGCCGCCGCGGTGTATCGCAGGGATGAGCACGGCGTGGTACGGGCGAACGGCATTGTCGTGCTTTCCGTTACGGCCGCCGGGATAGCCCGGGTTGTCGCGTTCCACGATCCCGCGGTGCGCATCCTCCCCGGCTTCCCCGAACTGCTGCCTGTCGACGGCCCGGGCGGCCGGTGTCGCGACGGCCACCCGGGGCGCTCGGCTACTTGTGGCGGGTGATCACCACGGGTTTGATCTCGGTGGGGACGTTGGCGAAGGCCGAGACCGGGATACCGAACGACGCGGCGAGGACCTCACGGGGCAGCGAGTTCAGGGTCGCGACGATGCCGATATCGTCGTTGGGTTCCTTGGCGCTGGTGTTGAAAACGACGAGAACATCCAAAGGCGCGTCGGCGCTGGCATTTTCGAAGTAATGGAAATAGCCCTGCGGCGCGAAGACCAGTTCGCCCTGGGCGGCCTCGAAGACGTCGTTGTGGTAGGTCCCGTCCGGGTGTGTGCCCAGGATCGTCCACTTCGCCTTACCGGAAATGATGTAGTTCAGTTCCCATGCCGAGGGATGCCAGTGCGGTTCCCGAATGCCGCCGCCCTCCAGGTGCACGAAGTACACCGACCCCTTCTGGCCTTGCAGCACAGGGAAATTGTCCTCGTTCGCTCCCTGCAGGTATCCGCCGTCGAAGTTCGCCCGTTCGGCGTCGCGCAACTTGAACAGGTGGGAGGCGTTGTTGAGATTGCTGTCGAGCGCGCCGTCACTCGCGAGCGCGGGCGGGTCGGCGGGACTCGCCGCGGCCGCCCCGACCAGGCCGCCGCCCAGCGCAGCCGCTCCCACGGCGGCGACGCCGGTGCCGAGCAGCGCTCGACGATCCATCCCGCCGTTGTTGTTGTCCTGCTTGGCATTCGAGTCTTCTGACATATCGCCGTCTCCTGATGCGCAAGAACCGAGTGAATGGGTAAGCACCTCTGCGATCAAAGTTAACCGTGCAACACTTCCGTGGCCAGGTGACACGCGTCATAGTCCGGTAAGTCCCATTCGGTGCCGTCTCGGCGCGGAACCGTTGCGGGTCAAGGGTTCCCGATAAGGTCGTCGGCATGACGGTCTTCCACCGCACCTACCGGGACGTCGACGGTGAGCGCATCGAGGGAACGTGGCGACACGCGTTCATCCGCAACGGCGACTACTTCCTGACCGATCTGAAGATCTACGCCGACGGCATGGTGGACTGCTGGGGTCTGGTGAACTTGACCGAGTTCGCCGCGAAGGTGCGATCGGGCTGGGTCGCCACGACCTTGCCCGCGGGCGCGAAGGCCAGCGTGCACGAGCTGGCCCAGTGGACGTTCGGCGACCCGCACTCGTGGATCGACGCGGACGAACTGATCGCCGAGGTCGCCGACGAGGTGGAACGGCTGGCCGGGCGGCCCGACTCGCGCGCTCGCTGCCGGCTGGCCGTCGATGCCTACCTCGCCCAGCCGACCGAGCAGAACCGCGCCGCGTTGCGTGCCGCCTACCTGGCGATTCCGGCGCACCTGCGGGTGTACACGCTCGGCGACATGGATTACCAGGATCGGCCCATCGTCGCTCTTTTCGACGACGACGAGCAGGAACGGACATGGGCCGTCGAGTACTTCGCCCGGTGCGAGCGGGAACGGGAGGCCTCCGCACAACGACTTGCAGCCGACGGACCGGACGAGCCGCAGGCACTGCCGGTCACCTTCGGTGGCGTCGGATATCCCCGCGGCTGGCCAGCGGAACCGGGCCTGGAGGCGCTGCAGAACCGTTACCCCGCACCGATCGTCGTCGGCGGGACCGCCTATCCCACTGTCGACCACGCGTATTGGGCGCTGAGCACGTCCGACGCGGCGGCGCGCGCCGATATCGCCGCCGCCGAGACCCCGTACCGGGCCGCGGAATTGGCTCGTGACCTACCCCGTCGGCCGGGTTGGTCCGATGCCCGGCTCGCCGTGATGGCCGGCCTGCTGCGCGCGAAGTTCCGTCAGCATCCGCACCTGGCCGACCTGCTGCTGACGACGCAGGACGCCAAACTGCTGTCCAACGAACACTTCTCACGCTTCTGGGGTCCCGGCCGCGGCTGGGTCGGGCGGCTGCTGGAAGTGGTTCGCGCCGAACTCGCCGCGGAGCGTGCGGGCATCACTGATTTCTGAGAGCGGTCTGCCACCGATTCAGGTGAAGTCGTGCTCCAGTGCCTCGCTCGCGTGGGTGGCGCCGATCCAGTGCAGGAGGCGGTGGATCGTGTCGTCGGCGAGCCGGTACCGCACGATCCGCCCTTCCTTGCTGCTGGTGACCCAGCCCTGCTGCCGCAAAATGCGCAGCGCCTGAGACGCGGCGGTGGCCGACATGCCTACCGCGGCGGCGAGATCGCTGACGCTGATGTCGGGTGCGTAATGCAGGCAGACCAGCAGGCGCAGGCGGTTGGCGTCGGAGAGCAGATCGAACCGGCCCGCCCAGTGCTCGATCGCCATGATGTCCAAACCGGACGCCGCGCGGCGGGCGTGCTCGGGATTCAACGGAGGACTTACTGCCACTCTTCTACTCTGCCACCTCGCCGGTCGCCCTTCGCCGGGGACCGATCGCCGAGCAGAACACGTACACATCTGTTCATGTGAACACATGACCGCGTAGTGTCTCGCGAGGTGAGCAGTACGTTGGCAATGCATATGAGCGACGGCATCGTCGATGTCCCGGCCAGTGCCCTCTTCGCCGTCATCGCCGTCGCCGGACTGGGTTTCGCGGCCTGGCGGGCACGCGCCGAACTCGACGAGCGCGCCGCGCCGATGGCGGGATTGGTCGCCGCGTTCATCTTCGCGGTGCAGATGGTCAATTTCCCGATCCTGCCGGGCGTGAGCGGTCACCTCCTGGGCGGGGCGCTGGCGGCGATCCTGGTGGGTCCCCATGTCGGTGCGCTGTGCGTCGCGATCGTGCTCGTCGTCCAGGCGCTGCTGTTCGCCGACGGCGGGTTGAGCGCGCTGGGCACGAACATCACCAATATGGCCCTCATCGGTGTCGCGGTCGGGTATTCGGTCGCGCGCTGGACGCTGCCGGTGCTCGTCGACCGCGTCCGTTCCGGCATCGGCATCGTCGCCTTCCTCGCCGCGTTCGTCGGGACGGTCTGCGCCGCAATGGGGTTCGTGCTGGAGTACGCGATCGGCGGTGCGGCCGGCTCGACGGTCGGCGCGGTGGCGGGGTACATGCTGATCACCCACGCGCTGATCGGCGTGGGCGAAGGGATCATCACCGCGATCACCGTGGTCGCCGTCGTCAACGCGCGCCCCGATCTGGTCTATCTGTTGCGCCGGGCACGGGGTGGCGCATCGCCGGTGCGCGCGCGAGTGTCGATGACCGGATTCCTCTGGGCCTTCGCCGCGGTCGCGGTGCTGATCGCGGGATTGCTGTCTTACGTGGCCAGTTCGCAGCCCGACGGCCTCGACGCCACCACGCAACGCGGCTGCACGGTGGTGGAAACCGAGGGTGTCGAGGAACTGCGCGGTGAATGCATCGCGCAGAGTGCCGAGGAGCACCGGTTCGCCAACTCGCCGCTCGCCGACTACACCATCGACGGTGACGACGGACTCACCGGGTTGGCGGGCGTGCTCGGCGCCGCCGCCGCCTTCGCCGCTCTGTTCGCGGTGCTCCGGATGATCCGGGCGGGCCGGGCTCGCGGTCGAGAAACCCACGCGCACAACGAAACAACTGACGAACGTGCGCAACCGGGATCGCCGTAGGTGCCCCGTACGAGCGATCGCCTCTACCTGCAAGGCGCCTCGCCCGCGCACCGGGCGCCGGTCGAGGTGAAGATCGTCTGCGCGGTGCTGACTGTGTGCGCCGTCGTCGCGACGCCGCGAGAGTTGTTCTGGCCCTACGCTTGCTACGCGCTCGGGTTGGTCGCGCTGTGGCGGTGGATCGGTGTCCCGGCGCGCTGGATCGCGCCGCGCCTGCTGATCGAAGTGCCCTTCGTGGTGTTGGCGGTGCTGCTGCCCTTCGCGGCAGGCGAGCCGCGCACGTCGATGCTCGGGCTGTCACTGTCCACGACGGGCCTCTACGCGGCCTGGGGCATCGTTGCGAAAGGGACGCTCGGCGTAGGTGTTTCGCTGACCTTGGCGGCGACCACCGCGGTCCGGGAGCTGCCCGGCGGACTGACCCGGCTGCGTGTCCCGGGCCTGATCGTCACCATCGTGGTGCTGATGCTGCGCTACGTCGATGTGCTGGCCGACGAGGCGGCGCGCATGCGGCTGGCCCGGATCTCGCGCGGCGACGACCCCCGCACGCTGCGCCAGGCCGGCGCGACCGCGCGCGGTGTGGGCAGTCTGTTCCTGCGGTCCTATGAGAGAGGTGAACGCGTGCATCTGGCGATGCTGTCGCGTGGTTTCACCGGCGTCGTGCCGGATCTCGGGGAGCCGTCTGCCGGGCTGCGGCAGTGGCTGCTCGGCTGTCTGCCCGCGGTTGCGGCCTCCGGAATCTGCCTGAGCGCCTGGGTGGTTCGGTGACCTCGGCACCGATGCCCGCGGTGCGCCTGCTCGACCTGCGGTTCGCGTACCCGGACGGCACGGCGGCGCTGCACGGGGTGGACCTCGAGATCGCCCACGGTGAGCGCGTCGCCGTGCTCGGCCCCAACGGCGCGGGAAAGTCGACGCTGATGCTGCACCTCAACGGTGTGCTCATCGCGGCCTCCGGCGAAGTCCGGATCGGCGGAACACGATTGGGCCGCGAGACCGTGCGGGCCATCCGCGAGCGGGTGGGCGTGGTCTTCCAGGATCCGGACGATCAGCTGTTCATGCCGACCGTCGCGCAGGACGTCGCGTTCGGGCCGGCCAATTTCGGCGTTCGCGGCGCAGCGCTGGCCGAGCGGGTCCGGGACGCGCTCGCGGCGGTCGGGATGACGGACCAGGCGGAGCGCTCACCGGCCCGGCTCTCCCTGGGCGAACGTCGCCGCGCCGCATTGGCCACCGTATTGGCGTGCCGGCCTGAGGTTCTCGTCCTCGACGAGCCCGCCGCCAACCTCGACCCGGTCGCGCGCCGCGAACTCGCCGAGATCCTGCTGACCCTGCCCACCACGTTGCTCATGGTCACCCACGACCTGCCCTATGCCCACCGCGTCTGCGACCGCGCCGTGATCCTCGACGGTGGCCGGATCGTCGCCGACGGCCCGATCGACACTGTCCTCGCCGACGCCGAACTCCTTGCCGCCCATCGCCTCAGCTGACCTGTACGGCGTCCGGTGACCTCGCCGACGTAGTCAGGCTGTCTGTGTGGCGGCCGCCTGGCGGATGTGGTCGGTGAGCGCGGTCAGGGCAGGGGAGGAGGGGTCCGCCTTACTGCCCCAGGCGATCAAGTGGTGGCGATGGGACCAGGCGTCGGACAACTCGCACATGTCCAGGGTGGCGTCGGCGTGGATCGCGTTGCGGGGAACGATGGCCAGGCCGACGCCCGCGGCGACGAGCGTGAGGACGGTGGTGAGGTTGGCGACGCGGGTGCGGTAGCGGGGCAGCGGACCGCCCTGCACCCCGACGTGCTGCTCGATCCACTGCTGCAGCGACGAGCCGGTATCCAGGCCTACCAAGGGATGTTCGGCGACCTCTCGGAAGGTCAGCATCGTTCTGCCGGTGAGGATTCCGCCCGCCTGACCGATCGCCACGAGCGAGCCGTCGCAGAGCGGTTCGACCGACAGCCCGCAGTCGCCCGCCTCGTTGCCGATCACGATGCCGAGGTCGGCCGCGCCGTCGGTGAGCATCCGGACCATCTGCGGGGTACGGCGTTCCGCGACAACGACATCGATGCCGGGTTGCGCGCGCAGGAACGAGATCAAGGCCCGCGGCACGATCTGATGCATCGCGCCGCCGCCACTGAGCAGGGTGAGCGCGACTTCGGGTGAACTCGTGTAACCGGCGAGCGCGCTGTCCAGCCGGGCGGTCTGCCGCAGCACCTCCCGTGCGTGCCGCGCCAGCGTGGTACCCGCCGGGGTAGGGCGGACGCCGCGACGGCCCCGGATCAGCAGTGGCAAACCGGCCTGATGTTCCAGCGCACGGATCCGTGCGCTGGCCGAAGGCAGGCTCAGATGCCGCCGTTGCGCGCCCGCCGTGATGGACCCTTCCGAGACGACGTCGAGGAACAGCCGCAGGTCGACCAGGTCGTAGTGCACCGCTTCAGCCTAAGCCGCTGCCTGAGGCTGCGTGCGGGGATTGCGCATTGTGGGTGGTCGGCCGGTCGGCGACGCTAGATACCTGGCGTGCTGATTTCACGTCGCAGACCTATTCGAGACGGAATCGAGGTGCGGTGGTGACTAAACCTGTCGCGAACCCTGGCGAACCAGGGCAGGCGCCCGTCGACCCCGAGACCGACGTCGCGCGCCTGCTCCGGGTCTTCGGCCGGCGTGCCATATTCTTGGCCGCGCTCGCACTGCCGGCCGGGCAGCATCTGCTGGCCGTTTTGCTCTTGCTCGCCGGTCTCGGGCTCCTGGTCGTACCAGGATCGGGCTGGCCGGATGGTGCGTCGCCGGACCAGTAGGCGCACGGGTCCGGCGACTCGCCTGCGATCGAATCGATCAGACGGCGGTACCGAACCAGCGCGTCAACGCGTCGTGCAGGCCCGGTCCGGCGGTGTCGGCGGGTTCACCCACCCCCGCGGCCCAGGCGATGTGGCCGTCCGGGCGGATCAGCAGCGCGTCGGCGAGCTGCTCGTCCGTTTTGGCGGCATGAATTTCGATGCGGTGCAGCCACTTCCGGCCGGTCTCGGCGAACTCGGGCCGATCCGCCAGGACGAGCAGGACGGGTCGCCCGCCGGGCATCAGTGCGGCGACGCTCGTCGTGCCGCGGTCGGTGTGCAGGGGAAGATCAGGGACGAAGGTGCCGGTCAGGACGTGGTCGCCGGGCATCGGGTAGCGAATGTCGGTGCCGCCGACCATGGCTCCGATGCGGCGCAGGGCCGGTTCGTCGCCGAGTATTTCCTGGAACACCGTGCGCAGCGCCTCCGCGGCCTCGTCCTGCCCGCGGCGCAGGGCGACCTGAGCGCGGGTCTGCAACCGGGCGCGCGCCCCGGCGAGATGCCGTTCCTCGTGATAGGTGTCCAGCAGTCCGGCCGGGGCCCAGCCCTGTACGTCGGCGGCCAGTTTCCAGGCCAGATTGACCGCGTCGATCATGCCCACGTTGAGCGCGGTGCCGGTGGCGGGCAGCAGGTGCGCCGCGTCGCCGGCCAGCAGAACGCGCCCGGCACGGTAGGTTTCGGCCTGCCGATCCTTGAAGGTGAAGCGGGACAAGCGCTTCGGATCCGACATCGGCAGGTCGACGCCGAGCACCCGGCGCGCGCTGGCGGCGAGTTCGGCGAGGGTCAGCGGCTCGTCGTCGTCATAGTCGGTGGTGTCGTCCTCGACGGTCTGCAGGAACAGCCCGCCCGGATTGGGCGCGAACGCGAACATGCCGCGGTCGGTCCGGTTGAACCCGAAGGGCAGCCGGCCGAGTCCGGGGACCTCGATATCGCCGTTGTCGTGCACCGCGACCGCATCCCCTACGGAGACTTGGGCAACGCGATTCACCTCGGGATAGGTGGTACCGGGGAACGCGATACCGGCCAGCTCGCGGATGCCGCTGCGGCCGCCGTCGCAACCCACCAGGTACCGCGCGGTCAGTTCGTACGGTCCGTCCGGGCCACGCACTTCCACGGTGACCGTGGCTTCGTCCTGGCGCAGTCCGACCACCTGGTGGCCGCGACGGATCTCGGCACCGAGTTCACCGGCGCGCTCGGCGAGCAGGCGTTCGATCTCCATCTGTGGCAGCGGAACCGCCCGCAGCGGCGGATCGGCCAGCTCGGTGAAATCCAAATGGGTTCCGCCGAACGGGAACCGGGCGGCGATGTGCGGGTTGCTGCTGGCGGCCTCGAACCGGTCGAGGATGCCGCGGTAGCGCAGCACGTCCAGGATCTGGCCGGCGATGCCGCTCGCCTTGGGGACGTCTCGGGGTGCCAGGTGCTTCTCCAGCACCAGTGGCCGGACACCGGCCAGGCTCGATTCGGCGGCCAGCGTCAGGCCGGTCGGTCCCGCGCCCACGATGATCACGTCGATGTCGGTCACGCATTACTCCCAAAGTCCGCAGTTGATGCATTAGCTCGGCAATTCTGCGGCACACCCCGGGTCTTGCCGCAAGGGCCCCGGTGCGCTATATGTTGAGAAGGGAAGGGATCGACTACTCTCCGTTTTCCCGCAAAATCCTCCACACGGTACGCGAAGCCGCGCTGTGTCCGGTCCTGGGCCCTGTTGTCCAGTGAGTAGCTGGCGCATTCGGAGCGTGCGGCCCGGTGCCAGATCGCGGCAGTCGGTTCCGGCGTGGAACCGTCGGGAAGTACCAGTGTGAGTGGTAAAAAGCTATGATCGGCGTGGACGCGGTGTTGTTTGCGACGGTAGGGGCGCACGCGCCGTCGGTGGTTTCCAACATCGGAGTAGAAGCTCATGGCCGCAGAACCGAGCCGCATCGGCGTCGAATCCAGTGTCGCCGAACGCGGTCCGACGGCTCTGCGGATCGCGGTGGGCGGTCAATTGCGCAAATTGCGCGAAGCACGGGGCATCACGCCGCAGGTCGCGGCGGATCACATCCGTGGCTCCTACGCCAAGATCAGCCGGCTCGAACTCGGCCGGACCGGCTTCAAAGAACGCGACATCGTCGACCTGCTGAGCCTGTACGGGGTCACCGACACCGAACAGCGCGACAAGTTCGTCGATCTGGCGCGCAAAGCGAACCAGCCGGGCTGGTGGCACCGGTACAGCGATCTGCTGCCGCAGTGGTTCGAGACCTATATCGGCCTCGAAGGCGCGGCGCGAACGATCAGAACCTTTGAGGGCCAACTGGTTCCGGGACTGCTGCAGATCGAGGACTACGCCGCGGCCGTCGTCGCGGTAGGCCACCAGAACAGCGAAGCCGTGCGGCGCGCCGAACAGCGCGGTTCGGGCCAGCGTGTCGATGTACAGGCGGCCCGCCGGGTCGAGTTGCGCACGAAACGCCAGGAGATCCTCGACGTGCCCGGCGGGCCGACACTGTGGGCGGTGCTGGACGAGGCCGTGCTGCATCGCCCGGTCGGCGGTACGCGGGTGCAGCGCGCACAGCTCGAGCACCTCATCGAGATGTCGGCGAAGCCGAGCGTGACGATCCAGGTGCTGTCCTACCGGACCGGCGCGAACGCGGCGGCGGGCAGCTCGTTCACGATGCTGCGTTTCGCCGAGCGCGAGCTGCCCGACATCGTCTATCTGGAGCAGCTCACCACCGCCCTCTATCTGGACCGTCCGGAAGAGGTCCGGCTCTATCGTGAAGTGATGGACCGGCTCGCCGTGCAAGCCGAAACCCCGCAGCGATCCCGGGACCTGATGATCGCCGCGGCTGCGGAACTCTGAGTCCGGCCCGGTAGTTTCCCCGCCGTATCGGCATCGGCGGTGCAGGCGGGGGACCCGCCGCCCCGGGAACATCCACAACGCGCGCCGGTGACCGGCGGGTGAAATTGTGGAGACGAGGTGGGGCGGGGGGTAGTGGTGGGGGCGCGGTGTGCGTCATCGTGGACTGCGGCGGCCCGGCTGACTGCTTGCTTGTGTAGGCGAGCGGTCAGATGTGCTGGGGCGCTGTGGGTTTGATGGTCGCAGCGTGGACGGGGCGGAGCGGGTCTGATGAGTCTGTATCTCCCGGAGGAGCTCCGCTGGCTCGGTTGGATCGCCGGATCGAGCTGGCCCGACGGTGACGAGGACGCCATGTGGGCGATCGCCGCGGCCTGGAAAACCGCGAGTGAGGAACTGCAGGCGCAACTTTCGCAGATCGATGCGGCCAAGAAGGACACGATGCTCGCCTATCCGCAGGGTGCGGCGAGCGAGGCGATGGGACGGCTCTTCGACGGACTACGCAGCGGCGACCAGTCGTTGGAGTCGCTGGCGCAGCTGCTGCAGCAGATTTCGGACTCTGCCTTCGATCTGGGCACCCAGCTGCAGGCGACCAAGCTGACCATCATCATCTCGCTGTGCTGGCTGGCCATGGAAATCCTGTGGGCGTGGCTGTTTCCGCCGACCGCACCCGCGGTCGAAGCCGCGGCGGTCAGTTACACCCGCTCGTTCCTGCGAGTGTTCGAGGACATGGTGCAGAACGCGATCACCAGACTGGCACGCAAACTGGGCGCCTCGGCGGAGAAGCGGTACTTCTGGAAGTCGCTGGCGGGCGGGCGTTTCGTGCTGCCGACCGCGAAAGGCTGGGGCGTCTACACGGTGAAGTTCGGCGAAAGCGCCGTCACCTCGGGGGGACTGAACGCGGCCGTGCAACTCGGTCAGATGGCGGACGGGAAGCGGCGGCACTTCGACGGCAAGGAATTCGGGGTTTCGGTGTTCGCCTCGGTGGCGAGCACCCTGCCCTCGCGCGAGTTCGCGCGCTACCTCGGCCGGGGCATCGACAAGTTCGGTGCGCGCTCGCTGGACAACGTGTGGGGCCGCACCGGACGGGGTGCGTTCATCGGCGCGGCGTCCGGCGTGGTGGGCTCGGCGACCGGCAATCTCGCGGTGGGGGTGGCGACCGGGGACTGGTCGTCGTTCGCGTCGCCGAACGGGTGGGTCGGCAGTATCGCGCGGGGCGGGCTCGTCGGCGGCGCGCGCGGCGCCTTCGCCAAGTCGAGCCCGATCTCGTCGTCCGATGTGCGGTACGCGCTGTGGATGCACAAGCCCGGCGCTCCGCGCAGTCCGGCGTCGGACGCGGCGAGCCGCGGTGGTTCGTCGGTGCACGACGGATCGAGCCGCGGGTCCGGCGGTTCGTCCATTCCATTGCGGTCCTTGAACGGAAACGGCGGCAGTCGTGCCGGCTCGACCACGGGCGGGTCGACGGTGTCGGGCAGTCAAGGGACACAAGGGGGTTCGCAGCGGAGCGGCGACGGCGGCAGCCACGCGCGATCGGTCGACGGTGGATCGGTGGTCTCGGGTGGGCAAGGGACGCATGGGGGTTCGCACGGCGGTGGCAACAGCGGCGGCTCGCGGGCGCATGGTTCGTCCGGCGACGGCAGTTCGCACGGCACGGGTCCGGCGCGCTCGGTGACGGAAAGCGACGTCGGATCGCAGCATTCGCAGTCGTCGGTGCACGGCGAGACGAACAGTCACGCGAGCGCCGCCGGTGACGGCCGGTCCGTGCACAGCAACGGCCGCGGCACCCTCGACAGCGACGGACGGTCCTTTCACACCGGCCACAGCGCCCGCGGGACGGTCGACAGTGATGGGCAGTCGTTCCACACCGCGCGGGATTCGTTCCATTCGGCGCAGGAGTCCCTCGGCAGTGGTCAGTCGTCGGTGCACGGTTCTACCGGTGGCGGTTCCGTGGTCTCAGGTGGCAGCGGCCAGCCGTCCGTGCACGGGTCGGTGGATGGCGGTTCCGTGGTTTCGGGTGGCGGTAGTCAGTCGTCCGTGCATGGGTCTGCCGGCGGTGGCTCTGCGGTCTCAGGTGGTAATGGCCAGCCGTCCGTACACGGTTCTGCGGGTGGCAATTCCGCGGGCACCAATGGTGGCGGTCAGTCGTCGGTGCATGGATCCAACAGCACCGCAGGGTCTTCGGGTCGCAACGGATTCGTGCCGCCGACCTCGTGGCAGGCCTCGGTCGACGGCGGTTGGCGGCCGCCGAGCGGGCCCGGCTCGGTAGTGGACGGGACCGCGCCGGCCGCGCCGGGGCGTGCCGCCACGGCGGGCACGGGATCGCCAGCGGGTACCGCGGTTCCGGGTGGTTCGGTGCAGGGTGGTTCGGTGCAAGGTGGTTCGGTGCAGGGCGGTTCGGTCGGGCAGCACTCGAACGGGTCCGGCGGCTCGTCCAGCGCGGGCTCCTCGATCACCAATCCGCCGCCCGGCCGGGGTGGTTCCACGCAGGGCGGCGGTGGCACGAACAACCCTGGCACGCAGGGCAACCAGGGCACCGGGGCGCAGGAACCGTTCCTCGGACCCGGCAAGGACATGAAGAGCAAGACCCGGCCGAAACAGCTGCCGCATTGGGCTCCGCTGCCCAGGCCGTTCCACGGGCCCGAAGCTCCGGACAGCTCGGTGTGGGTGCTCGAGCAATCCGGTCCCGACGACGCAGAACCGGGCGCGGACGACGAAAACCCCCCAGTGGACGTGCCTTTCAAGCTCTGAACGAAACCGTAGTCACATGGAGAGGGATAAACAGTGGCCGACAAGGTCGAGGTAGACACGAACCAATTGCGCCGGGCCGCAGGCGGCTGCGATCGGATCCACGACAGCATCTCGCGCACGCTGGGCACACTCCGCACGACGGTGGCCGGTTCCGGCACCCCCTGGGGGAAGGACAGTTTCGGCAACAAGTTCGCCCAGGGCGACAAGGGCTACCTCGCCGCCCGGGAGAACCTGCTCGCGGCGATCGATCAGATGTCCACCACCTTCGCCGATTACGCTACGGGCCAGCGGAACGCCGCCGACCAGATGGACGCGATGGACGCGGCGAACTCGGGCCGCTGACCCGACCGGCACGCACCGTGCGTTGGTAGGCGCGTTCTCCGCGCGGACCGATGTCATTGTGGCGGCGCGGTATCCGCTCTGCAGCTAGGGTGACCGTGTGGAGCAGGACGTGCGAAGGGCGCAGGCCTCGTCGTTCGGTGCGGCCGCGCAGGCGTACGCCGCGCACCGCCCGGACTACGCGACCGCCGCGGTGCGCTGGGCGCTGGAACACGCGCCCGGGCCGCGAGTGCTGGACCTCGGAGCCGGAACCGGCAAACTGACCGGCACTTTGGCGACCCTCGGCGCCGATGTCGTCGCGGCGGAACCCGATCCGGCGATGCTGGCCGAGTTGCGCCGTGCCCTGCCGTCCGTCCGTGCGCTGCCGGGCAGCGCCGAGTCGATACCGCTGCCGGACGCGTCCGTCGACGCGGTGCTGGCGGGTAATGCCATGCATTGGTTCGATATGGGTGTCGCGGGTCCCGAGATCGCCAGGGTCCTCGTGCCCGGCGGGGTGCTGGCCGGACTGTGGAATGTCATGGACGACCGGGTCGATTGGGTGGCCGGACTCGAAAAGATCAGCGGCACTGCCGCGATCGGCCCCCGGGACACCCGCACCAACTGGCGGGCAGCCACCGCGAACGTGTATCTACCGGCCACCGCCCTGCCCGCGCGATTCGGTGCGCCGGAGCAGTCCGAGTTTCCGCACCGGCAGCGGCGCACCGCCGATGCGCTCGTCGCGACGCTCGCGACGCGAGCGGGCATGCTCGTCATGCCGGAACCGGAACGCGCGGCCACCCTCGGCCGCATTCGCGCGTTCCTCGCGAGCACACCGGAGACCAGCAGTGGCGAATTCGTTCTTCCCCTGCTGACGGGCGTGCTACGCGTCCGGCAGTTGTGAACGTCACCGAGACCACTGCGGAGGCGGATCCTGAAGGAGCGCAGAGTGATTCAACCTGCGTTGGCGGCATCGCTCCTATGCCGCAACACCCGTCCCAACAGCGCGGGAGCGAGGAGTGTGTCCGGGCTCGCGGTCAGTTGGAGCACGCTGACGACGGCCGCCGCAACCAGGTCGTCGGTCGCGGCCGCCCGGGCCGTGCGTGCGACATAGCGGTCGAGCAATCTGCTCTCGAGGGTAGGTGCGACACCCGACGCCGGGAACCGCGAATCCATCCTGGTCGCGAACGTCCAAGTGGCCTCGACCGGGTCGGCGATCGCTCGAAAGAACTGCTGTGCCACATCGTTCGGACCCGCTTCGAGTAGCTCGCGCAGGATCACGGCCGACATGGCGGCGATCGACATGCCGTGCCCGTGCACCGGATTGAAGCTGCACACCGCGTCGCCGAGGACCAGATATCCGGCCGGGAACTCGTCGAGTTCTTCGTAGTGGCGGCGGACGCTGGTCGGGTAGCGCATCTTGACCGGATCACTGATCCGCGTCGCGGTGCGCAGGAAGTCCGCGAAATCGCCGGTGGGCAGCGACTGCGCGAACGTCAGGAGGGTGTCGTCGTCCATCGGTGGTTGTGCGCCGAAGAGGCCGCCGATGGTGAAGATGAACTCGTCGTTCTCCTGGGCGAGCAGGAACACGCCGCACGGTGATCCGGGAAACGGGCTGACGATGGTGCCTGGCCGTCCGTCCAAGTGGTGTGGCTCGCGTCGGTACGAGCGCGTCACATAGGTCGTGTCGACGGTCATGCGGGATTCCCGCGGCGGCTGGAAGCCCAGCTCTGCCAACCAAATGGCCGAGCGGCCGCCCCGGCCGCTCGCGTCCACCACGAGATCGGCGGGCAGCACGGTGGGCGCGTCGCCGCGCGCTTGCGATGCCAGCAGCACGCCGGTCACGCGGCGTCGGTTCGTCGTCGCGACCGGATTCAGCACGGCACAGTTGTCGACGAACGTGACGTTCGGCAGGGCGGCAACCCGGTCGCGCAGTATCGATTCGAGCAGGGAACGGCTCGACACCACACCGCGGCCACGTTGCGGCGGGGCCTGGATGCGGTGACCGTCGAGGTACCAGTCGATACCGGACCAGAACGGAACGGCGCCGGCGCGCACCATATCGTCGCCGAAGCCGGGAAACAGGTTCTCCAGGGCGACCGCGCCCCCGGCGAGCAGGGAATGGACGTGCTTGCCCTGTGGCACGGCCCGCCGGTGCCCGGCACCGGCCGGGAGCACATCCCGTTCGACGACGGTGACCTCCGCGAAGGTGTCCGAAAGTGCTTGCGCGGCGGCCAGTCCGGCGACACTGGCACCGATCACCACGGCGCGGTCGGTGTTGTCGATTGTTGTTGTCGCACTGCTCATTCGAGCTGGTTTCCGTTTCCGTTCGTCTCGGCGGCCAGCAGCCTGTCGATAAGGGCGTCTCGGCGACGCCGGGTTCCGGTGCGGCGAGGGGCGGCCGCACGAGACCAACTGGTCAGAGGCAACGGTATTGCGGGACAACGGGTTCGGTGCCGGGCCGAGCGGCTGAATGAGTCATCCGATCGGCCGGAACAACCCGGCGAGTGGCGCGGGTGCCACTGATGCGGCCGGGTGCCGGAGGCGTTCGGGCGAAGTGGGGGATGGGCCGGGCCGGTCGTCGGGGTCTATCGCGTGCGACGGGCACCGGCCCTCGCTGCGGCATGGCGTGGGCTAGATTCTCTCCGGGGTCGCGGCACGGATTCGGGTGTCCGGTCCGTCAGGTGTCCGGGGAGGAAAGTCGTGATTTTGCAGCCGGGGACTCGGTTCGCCGGGTTCACCATCGAGCGGGTGCTCGGTGCGGGCGGAATGGGCACCGTGTACCTGGCGCGGCACCCGCGGATGCCGCGGCGGGTGGCGCTGAAGGTGCTCACCGAGAGTTTCCACGCCGACCGGAGGACGCGCTCGGCCTTCGATCGTGAGGCGCGCCTGGCCGCCGGGCTGGAGCACCCCAACATCGTCTCCGTCTACGACCGCAGTGCCGCGGACGACCCTGCGCTGTGGCTGGCGATGCGCTACATCGACGGCGGCGACGCGGCGGGATTGCTCAGCGGTCAGCCGGACGGGCTCGCGCCGGAGCGGGTGGTGCGGTTGCTCACCGACGCCGCGCACGCGCTGGACTACGCGCACGCGCAAGGGGTCCTGCACCGCGACGTGAAGCCGGCCAACCTGCTCGTCGAGAACGATGCCCGGCACGGGGAACGCGCGGTGCTCACCGATTTCGGGATCGCGCGCACGCTCGACGACACGGTGACGTTGTCCGGTATCGCCGCCACCTTCGCGTACGCGGCACCGGAACGGTTCAGCGACGCGATCGCCGACCACCGTGCCGACGTGTATTCGTTGGGCTGCACCCTCTTTCAGCTGTTGACCGGACAGCATCCGTTCCCGCGCAAGGACCAGGCGGCCGTGATCGGCGCGCACCTGGCCGCCCCACCGCCCGCCCCGCGCGAGCGCCGCCCCGAACTCCCCGCGGCCCTCGACGCCGTCATCGCCACGGCCATGGCGAAGTCACCTCGGGACCGCTACGACAGCTGTACCGCGCTCGCCGAAGCGACCGCTCGAGCTCTCACCCTCAGCGATGATGCGGCGCGTTCGGCACCGACTGCTGCCAATGGTTCTGCGCGGGCGGTACCCGCGCCGGGCGGTGAGGTGGTGGCGGTTGTTCGGCATGGGGCCGATCGAGCGGCGGCGGTTCAGCGGCCGGAGCGGGCACGTTCCGCGACGCCCGGAGGCGCGAAATCCTGGCTGAGGGCGGGAGGTTCGGGGAAGCGGCGGCGGGTCGCGGTGGGCGCCGGGGTACTGGTGACCGGGGTGGGCGTGGTCGCCGGGACGGTGTTCACGGTGCGCGGCGACGACGCCGCGCCTGGCCGGGGGACGGCGACCTCTGTTGTGCGGCAACAGACTACGTCGAGCCCGCCCGCGCCGACCACGACGCTCGCGCCGGCTACCGTCGCTGGGACATCGGTACCGTTGCCCGCGGATGTCCCCTCGCCGGACGACGTCGCGCCGCCCGGCGACACCCTGTCACCCGCACAGCCGGCGCCGCCGGTCCAGCAGCGACCGCAGTCGCAGCAACAACAGGCGCCGCCGGTGGTGCCGCAGACCCGAGTTCACCAGTGGCCCGGGTGAACTCGGGTCAGCCCTAGCCCGCGTTCGACGTGCAGATGGTGTCGAGGATGAAGGCGGGTTTCACGATTTCCAGCAGCGGCGTACCGACGTTCGGGCCGGCGAGCCGCAGCGCGTTGCCCTCCGCCTCGGCCGCGGTGCGGCCCGTGCCCGCGAAATACATGGGCGACGTGCCGAGCGGGGTGCGCCCGTCGACTTCGGCGACCGCGCCGCATTCGTTGTGGATCCGGGCGACGATGTGGCACACCCCGTCACCGCAGGCCGCCAGCGCCGCCTGGTCCGCCTCGTATTGGGTCGGATAGTCGGTGGCCTCACCGACTTTCATGGACGCGACGGCGATGGCGCCGTACAGATCTCCGGCCGCGGTGGCGGTTCCCACACCGCTGCCGAGGATGGCCCATGCGACCGCGGACACGGCCATGACCGCGGCGAATTTACTCGAGACCGTCATTTCCTCATCCCGCGTTCGACGTACAGACGGTGGCCCGGATGAACGGGTCCAGGTGCATCGAACTACCCAGGGCGAGACCCATCATGGTGCCGAACGGAGTGTGCGGCACCTGCGCGAGGGCCATGCGCTCGGCGTCGGCGGCCGTGGCGCCCGTGCCGTAGTAGAACATGGTCAGTGGCCCCCACAGGCCGCGCGAATCGAATTGGGCCGCAGCGCCGCAACTGTCCTTGATCTGCAATTTGACGGTGCAGTACGAGACACCACAGGCGTCCTTGGCGGCCTGGTCCGCGGCCGCCTGGGTCGGATAGTCGGTGACGTAGCCGACCTGATGGTTGCCCACGGCGATCGCACCGTAGAGATTCCCGGCCGCGTGCGCGGGCCCGGCCGCGGCACCGGCGATCGCGCCCGCCAGCGGAATCACCATGGCCAGCGCGGATTTTCGTATCGAAGACATGCAAACAACCCCCGAGGTCGGACATCAAGTACCGGGCGATCATTCCGGTAATCGCGCCGACTGTCCAGCCCGAGTGTGTGCCTCGAATCGCAGGCTCCGGACCGGAGCCTGCGATTCGACCGGTGTCACATCGGATACACGGCGTGTTTACGTGGATTGAATTCCGGCTTGACCGTGGGCTTTTCGCGCAGGAGACGCAGCGCGTGCCGGATCTCCAGACGGGTGCGGGAAGGTTCGATGACGGCATCGATGTACCCGCGCTCGGCGGCGATCCACGGGGTCGCGATCGTCTCGTTGTAGTGGTTGACCATGAATTCGCGCGCGGCGGCCCGCTGTTCCTCCGGCACCGCCGCCAGTTGCCGTTTGCCGATGAGATCGACCGCGCTCTCCGCGCCGATCACCGCGATCCGGGCCGTCGGCCAGGCGAAGCTGATGTCGGCGCCCACCTGCCGGGCCGCCATCATGCCGTAGGCCCCGCCGTAGGACTTGCGCACCACGAGATTGATGATCGGCACGGTGGCCTCGATGATCGCGCGCGGGACCCGCCCGCCCCGGATGATCACGCCGTTGGCCTCCTGCTCGAGGCCGGGCAGCACGCCGGGGGTGTCGACGACGAACACCAGCGGAATGTTGAACGCGTCGCAGAGCCGGATGAAGTAGGTCGACTTGTCCGAGCAGGCGGCATCGATCGAACCACCCAGTACCAGAGGCTGATTGGCGATCACGCCGACCGGCACGCCGTCGACCCGGGCGAAGCCGGTGATCAGGTTCGGCGCGAATGTCGCACGGATCTCGTGGAATTCGCCGTCGTCGAAGATCCGCAGCAGGATCTCGTGCATGTCGTACCCGGTCCGGTCGGAGTCGGGGATGATCGTGTCGAGTTCCCGGTCGCTGGCGGTGATCTCCGGCTCCAGGCCGGGATTCACGATCAGCGGCTGTTCGAGGCAGCTCGTCGGCATGTAGCTCAGGTACTGCCGGGCCCACTCGTAGGCCTGCTCCTCGGTTTCGGTCACGTGATGCAGGGTGCCGCGTTCGGCCTGCACCTTCGCGCCACCGAGCGCCTCGGCGGTGATGTCCTCGCCGTTGACGGCTTTGATCACCTCCGGGCCGGTGACGAACATGTACGAATCCCGGGTGCCGATCAGCACGTCGGTGTTGATCGGCCCGTACACCGAGCCTGCCGCGCACTTGCCGAGAATGATCGAGACCTGCGGGACGTAGCCGGACAGTTTCTCCAGCACCCGGGAGATGTCGCCGAACGAGGCGATCGAGCCCACCGCGTCCTGGATCCGCGCGCCGCCGGAGTCGTTGATGGTCACCACGGGGCAGGCGTTGTCGAACGCGAACTGCAACGCCCGCATGAACTTTCGCGCGGAGGTGATGCCGACCGAGCCGCCGTAGACGGTCTGATCGTGCGCGATCACCACCACCGGACGGCCGCCGATCAGCCCCCGCCCGGTGACCAGTCCGTCGCCGTAGAGCGCGTCCTTCTGATCGGGTTGCCGAGCCAAGGCGCTGGTTTCGATGAACGTTCCGGGGTCGAGCAGCATGTGCACCCGCTGCCGAACGCTGGGAATACTCTTCTTCTCCCGCTTGGCGATACCGGCCTCACCCGCCGGCTCCGCAGCGATCGCCAGGATCTTGACCAACTCATCCAGCTTCGCCTGGGTATCCACCACGCTCGCCGCCACCTTCCTCACCAACTGTCGTGCTGTCGTGCAGACGCGACGTTAAGCGGTGTGGACACCCGCACGGACCATCGGCCCCCATATGCGGGACAGGTCACAGTCGCGGCCCGATTCCTATGGCCTCGCGAACAGTGGGAACGCGGTGTTGTCGGTGGTTATGGGTAGCGTCTGGTGCTGTGGAAACTGGGGAACGTATCCAAGAGCTCGCGGACCGCATCGTGGCGCTGCGCGACGCCTATTACCAAGGTGCGCCGCTGGTCGCGGATGCCGACTACGACGCGATCGAGGACGAATTGCGGGCGCTGATCGAGGCGCACCCCGACCTGGCTCCCGATCCGAACCCGCTGGAGCAGGTCGGCGCGCCCGCGGTGCTGCACGCCCCGATCCGGCATGCGCGGCCGATGCTCTCGCTGGAGAAGGCGACCAAGCCCGAACAGGTGGCGGCGTTCTTCAACCGGTTTCCCGGCCAAGCGGTGGTGGTGATGCCGAAGCTCGACGGGCTGTCCCTGTCGCTGGTCTACACCGACGGGCGTCTGCAGCGGGCCGTGACCCGGGGCGACGGCACCACCGGTGACGATGTGACGATGCTGGTGCGTGCGTTGGTCGACGGCGTGCCCGAGCGGATCGAGGTGCCCGGGCGGGTGGAGGTGCGTGGCGAGGCGGTGATGCTGCGCTCGACCTTCCTCGCCTACAACACGGCTCATCCGGACAAGCCGCTGATCAATCCGCGCAACGCGGCGGCGGGCACGCTGCGGGCCAAGGACCCGGCCACCGTCGCCGAACGACGCTTGCAATTCTTCGGATTCGATCTGGACACCTCCGACGGCGGCGCCGCCGACGACCTGGGGGAGGGCCTGCGCGCACTGGGTGTCGCCGGTGCGCAGATGCGCCTGTGCGCCGACGCTGAGCAGGCGCAGGCCGCGATCACCGCGATCGAGCAGGGCCGCAACGAACTGGACTACGACCTCGACGGCGCGGTGCTGCGACTGGCCGATCGCGAGGCCTACGCCGCGGCCGGCACCCGGTCCAACTCGCCGCGCGGCGCGCTGGCGTTCAAGTTCGCCGCGGAGGAGAAGACCACGGTGCTGCGCGAGGTGATCTGGGACGTCGGCAAGACGGGCAAGATCGTCCCGGTGGCGTGGCTGGAGCCGGTGTTCGTCGGCGGCACCACGGTCACCAAGGCCACGCTGGCCAATCAGGAGGTGATCCGGGCCCGCGACATCAAGGTCGGCGACACCGTGCTGGTGCGGCGCGCGGGCGATGTGATCCCGTTCGTCGCGGGCGTGCTCGACGCCGCGGCCCGCACGGGCGAGGAGCTCGAGATCGTGCCGCCCACCAGCTGCCCGTCCTGTGGGCAACCGGTGACCGAGCAAGGCAACAGTCGAGAGTTGTTCTGCACCAACGTTTCCTGTCCGGCGCAGACGGTGCGCAGGCTGATCCACTGGGCCTCGCGCGCGGCCGCCGACATCGACGCGATCGGGCAGGTGTGGATCGAACGCCTCGCCGAGGCGGGCATTCTGGAGAATCCGTCGGATTTCTACACCCTCACCAAGGAGCGGCTGCTCGAGTTCGATCGCGTCGGCGAGGTCTCGGCCCAGCGCATGATCGATTCGATCGAGACCAGCAGGCAGGTCGGCCTGCGCCGCGCGCTGATCGGGCTGGCGATCCCGATGGCCTCCGACGGCACCGCCGCCCGGTTGGCGCGGGCGGGATTCGGTTCGCTGGAAGAGGTGGCCGACGCGGGCGAGGAACGTCTCGTCGCGGTGGAGGACATCGGGCCGAAGGTCGCCGCGTCCCTGGTCGCGCACCTCACCCGGCTGCGGCCCGAACTGGAGCGGCTGCGCGCGGCGGGCGTCTCCCTGGACGTGCGCGCCGAGGACCTGCCGCCGGTGATCGCGGCGGGCGCGCCGCTGGCGGGCAAGACCGTGGTGATCACCGGCGCGATCAGCGACCCGCGCTCCGGTGAGAAGGTCGCCCGGCCGACGTTCCAACGCCTGTGCGAACAGGCGGGCGCGGCGGCGGCCTCCTCGGTCTCGGCGAACACGGACCTGCTCATCACCGGAGCCGGCGTCGGCGACAGCAAGCTGACCAAGGCGGAGAAGCTAGGGGTCGAGGTGGTCGATCAGGGGAAGATCTGGACCCTGCTGATCGACGCCAAGATCGTCTGACGCCGCACCCGGCGCTGGTCGCCGGGCGCGAATGTTCCATACGGTCGGCGTCGGGGTTCAAGCATTCGGATGCTCGGGTTCATAGGCTGCGAGGTAGCTCGACCGCGTTGTGGAACAACGAGATTCGACATCGTTCCGGGTCGAGCGGGTCGGCGGATCGTGGTCGCCGGCGAGTGAGCCCGAGGAGAACGTGATGGAACTCGACCCCATCGTGCTGGACGTCACCGGTGCCGACATCCAAGGGGAATCGGCACGGATCCGCCGCCACGGGCCCGTCACCCGCGTCGTGCTACCCGGTGGCGTTCCGGTCTGGTCGGTGACCGACGCTTCGGTGATGCGCGGCCTGCTCACCGATGCCCGAGTGTCGAAGGACCCGCGGCAGCACTGGGCCGCGTTCGGCAGGGGCGAGATTCCCGCCGATTGGCCGCTGCGCTCGTGGGTCGCCGTGGACAACATGTTCACCGCCTATGGGGCTGAGCATCGGCGACTGCGCAAGCTGGTGTCCGCGGCGTTCACGCACCGCCGGACGACGCTGATGCGGCCCCGGATCGAAGCGATCGTCGCCGCGCGGCTGGACGACCTCGCGGCGCTCCCGGCCGGGGACGTGGTCGATCTGCGGCAGCACTTCGCCTATCCGGTGCCGATTCGGGTGATCAGCGAATTGATCGGTGTCCCAGAGCATTTGACAGCTCCGCTGCACGCCTGTGTGGACCGGTTCTTCGACACCTCGGGTCCGCGCGAGGATCCGGTCGCCGGCTACCTCGAAATGTCCGGGCTGGTCGGTGAACTCGTCGCCTATCGCCGAGTGCAGCCCGGCGACGACGTCACCACCGTGCTGATCACCACCTACGACGAGGCAGGCACCCGGCTGAGCGAAAAAGAACTCGTCGACACGCTCATGCTGATCATCACCGCGGGGCACGAGACCACCGTGAATCTGCTCGACCAGGCGATCTTCGCGCTGCTGACCCGGCCGTGGCAACTCGCCGACGTGCTCGACGAGCGGGCGAGCTGGGCCGATGTGGTGGAGGAGACCTTGCGTTATCAAGCTCCCCTCGCACATCTGCTGCTGCGCTACGCGGTCGAGGATCTCGACATCGAGGGCACTCGGATCGCGCAGGGCGAGGCGATTCTGGCCTCTTACGCCGCGATCGGCCGCGACCCGAAGGTGCACGGGCCGACGGCCGACGAGTTCGACGTGCACCGTGCCACCAGAGATCGGCATCTCGCCTTCGGGCACGGTGTGCACCACTGTCTCGGTGCGCCGCTGGCCAGGCTGGAGGCGCAGGTGGCCTTGCCCGCGCTGTTCGCCCGCTTCCCGGGTTTGCGCCTCGCCGTCGAGCCGAGCGAATTGGCGCCGGTCGGTAGCTTCATCTCCAACGGGCACGCGCGGTTACCGGTCGCCCTCGGCTCGGCGGCGAGCCGGTTCGTCGGCTCGGATAGCGTTGTCACACAATCGAAGTGAGCGGGTTCACTGCGGGAACTCATCGGCTCGCGCCCACACCCGGTGCTCCGGCAACAGTGCGGTGAGCGCGTCGAAGGCCGAGCCGATGGTGTCCGCCGCCGTCACACCGGCAGAATCCTCGGCGATACCGGCCGAGCGGATCGCGTCGGCGCCCGCCGAGGTGTAGGCGATGGCCTTCAGGTGGCGGTGTGCTTCTTGCAGCAGCAGCGGCAATCGCGGATCCGCGGCGGTGCCCGCGATGAGCAGGGCGTCGAATTCGATGGACCGTGCGGTGTCCAAGGTGCGCGAGATGGGTACCTGCCGTGCGCCCTTGCCGAGTTCGCCACCGTGCGCTGCGATGACCAAGGGCGTCATCGACTGGTCCGCGATCGCGGCGACCGTGCGGGCGAGCTTCGCCGGGTCGGTCGTGTCGTCGGCGAAGACGCCGATGATCCGTCCATCGGTCGGCCACTTGCCGCCGAGTTGTGAGAGTGCGGGCGACACAGTCACTTTGACCTTCTTGCTCGGTTTGCCGTCCAGTGGCAGGCCGAGCCCCTGCGCGACCGTCGCGGCCAGCTGCTCGTCGATCTGGCGCAGGACCGTCACGGCGCGCTGTTTGATCGCCTTCTCATAGCATTTGCCGAGTTCGAAGGTGTAGGCCTTGGCGACATGCGCCTGTTCGATCGGGGTGAGGCTGGCGTAGAAGAGCCGGGCCGAACTGAAGTGATCGTCGAAGCTCCGGGATGCCTCCCGAACCTTCTTTCCCGCAACGGCTTCGGGATATTCGATCAAAGCGGCGTCTTTGTTCCCGGCGAGGAACGGGCAGCCGCCGTCGAGACTGTTGGGCCGGTACGGCGCGACCCCGGAATGTATTGCGGTCTGGTGCATTCCGTCGCGGAACAGATCGTTCGTGCCGACATGCGGCCGATTGATCGGCAGCTGAGCGAAATTGGGGCCGCCGAGGCGGGAGATCTGGGTGTCCAGATAGGAGAACAGGCGACCCTGGAGCAGCGGGTCGTCGGTGTGGTCGATGCCGCGCACGAGGTGGCCGGGGTGGAACGCGACCTGCTCGGTCTGCGCGAAATAGTTGGTCGGGTTGGCGTCGAGCGTCATCGTGCCGATGATCTGCACCGGCGCCAGCTCTTCGGGCACCAGCTTGGTGGGGTCGAGCAGGTCGATGCCTTCGAAGGTCTGTTCTTCGGTGTCCGGAAAGACCTGCACCCCGAGATCCCAGCGGGGGTAGGCGCCGGACTCGATGGCGTCGGCGAGATCGCGCCGGTGCATGTCCGGATCGACGCCGGCGGCGATCTGCGCTTCCTCCCAGAGCAGCGAATGCACGCCGAGCGCGGGCTTCCAGTGGAACTTCACCAGCACCGTCTTGCCGCGCGCGTTGATGAGCCGGAACGTGTGGACGCCGAAGCCCTCCATCATCCGGTACGAGCGCGGGATGCCGCGGTCGGACATGTTCCACAGGGTGTGCGCGGTGGCCTCGGTGTGCAGGGTGACGAAGTCCCAGAAGGTGTCGTGGGCGCTCTGCGCCTGCGGGATCTCCCGGTCCGGATGCGGTTTGCCCGCGTGGATGATGTCGGGGAATTTGATCCCGTCCTGGATGAAGAACACCGGGATGTTGTTGCCGACCAGGTCGAATACGCCCTCGTCGGTGTAGAACTTGGTGGCGAATCCGCGGGTGTCGCGCACCGTGTCGGCCGACCCGCGCGAACCGAGCACGGTCGAGAAGCGCACGAAAACCGTTGTCTGCTTGTCCTTTTCGAAAACCGACGCACAGCAGATCTTGGCCGCGGCGCCGTTGGCGGTGAACACGCCGTGCGCGGCCGCGCCCCTGGCGTGTACGACCCGTTCCGGTATCCGCTCGTGGTCGAAGTGGGTGATCTTTTCGCGCAGATGGTGGTCTTGCAGAAGCACCGGTCCGCGGGGACCCGCCTTCAGGGAGTGGTCCGTATCGGTGAGCCGGGCGCCCTGCGCGGTGGTCAGGAAGGCGCCCTGCTGGCCTGCGGCGCGGACAGGCTCATCGACCGCCGCGCCGGTAGGCGTGCTGGGCCGGGGCGCCGCCTGGTCGGGTTTCGGCGGGAGCGGTTCGCGGGGCTGGGTGGGTTCGGCCACCGTGGGTGCGGCACTGGCCGGCGCGCCCGGGGCGACAGGCTGCGGTTTCGGCTTCGAACGTCGGGTGGAACCGGGCATTCGTGGACACCTCCTACGGTCGGACAGTGAGGAACTCTCGCGACCGCTATGCCCGGCTGCTCAGTAAGCAAACAGTCTCGTTGCGGTGGGGAAGATCGCGCGGCGTTGCCGGTCGTCGGCGCTAACCTGGTGTCATGACCGGAATCGGCTCGATTCCGCATCCCCGCACGTGATCTCGGGGCCGAGACCGCACGGCGGACATCGACACCACCCAGGACACGACGACATGAGCCAGTGCCATTCCACCGCGGTGATCGCCCTGCAGGCGGCGATCATCGGGTACGACACCGACCGAACTCCGACGAGCCTGCACGAGCTGAAGCGCGCGGTCGCGGGCGCCCGCGCGGCGGGCGTCAACGTATCGGCGGTGCTGGCGGCCACGGTCACGGTGCTGTGCACCGAGGAGGAGCTGCGCCGGATCGCCGACGCGGCGTGAGACGTGCCCGCGCGGCATCACTCGCTCGGGGCCAGCGGATGGGTCGCGGGTCCTTCGAGCACGGTTCCGTCCGGGGCGAATCGGGAGCCGTGCAGCGGGCAGTCCCAAGACTTTTCAGCGTCGTTCCACTGCACGACGCCGTACAGATGCGGGCAGATCGCCGAGACCGCGGTGGTCTTGCCGTCCACCGTGCAGGTGCCCACCGGCCGCAGACCTGCGCGGCGCACCTGGCCGTGACCTTCGGCGGGTATGTCGCCGTCGCCGTGCAACTCCGCGCGGGCCCAGCCGCTCGCCATGGCCAGGCCGACGCCGCCGTTGGTCTTGAACGCCGTGGTCAGTCCGGTGAGTTCCCGCGGCCGCCACGCTTCGAGGGTCCGCGCCCATTCAGGTGGCCTGCCGCACGCCCGGCCGGCGATCGCCAGCGCGGCGGCGACGCCGTTGGTCATGCCCCACTTCGAGTAACCGGTGGCCACGAGGATGTGCTCGTTGCCCGGCACCAGGGGGCCTACGTAGGGCAGTCCGTCTATCGGCGAGTAGTCCTGTGCCGACCAGCTGTGCGTCAATTCCGCTGCGGGCCAGTAGGTTCGCGTCCATTCGAGGAGATCGTCGAGTTGCGCCCGGGTCCGGTGCTCCCGCCCGACCACGTGTCCGTTGCCGCCGACCAGCAGCAGTTCGCCCTCGGGCCGCGGCGCATAGCGCAGCGAACGGGTCGGTGCGTCCGCGGACAGATACATGCCGTGCGGAATCGGCTCCGGCACCCGGAACGCCAACGCGTAGGACCGATTCGGTTCCAGCCGGGCGAAGAACCCACCGCGGTCCAGGATCGGTGTACCGGTTGCGAGAACGATTGTGCCGGCGTGAATCTCGCCGTGCTCGGTACGAACGGTGTCGCCGCTGACAGTCAGCACCCGGGTGTTCTCCACGATCACCGCGCCCTGCCGCTCGGCCTCGTCGGCCAATCCGTGCAGCACCGCCATCGGATCGAATTGGGCTTGGTCGTCCACACGGACCGCGCCGTAGGTGGGGAACGGCAGATCCAGTTCCTCGGCCCAGTGCGCGTCGAGTCCCGCTGTGCGACAAGCCGCGAGCTCCGCTTCGATCTGCGCGGTGCTCGCGCGGGTGCTCGCATAGGTGAAGGCGGGCGCATGCTGGGTGGCGATGCCGCGGCCGGCGCAGAAATCCAACAGCCAGCGCTGGCCCTGTCGATTGGCCTCGACGTAGGCGCACAGCGTGTCGGCGGCATGCTTCTTCGCGATGCTGGAGAGGTGGGTGCCCTGGAGCAGACTCAGTTTGGCCGTGGTGTTGCCGGTCGCGGCCGCACCGAGGGTGCGGGCCTCCAGCAGGGCGACCGAGTCACCGCCGCGAGCCAGCAGTAGTGCGGTGCTCACGCCGGTGAGACCGCCACCGACCACCACATGATCGAACCACCGTCCCGGTTCGAACGTCGAATACGTCCTGACGGGCACGTTGTCTAGCCATAAGGAGGTCACGTCGGCCGATTGCCCGGGCCCCGCCCGTCGAAACGCCCGCCCGCGGACCGGCGTTCATGAACTGCCGCGCGACCGTTTGCGGTGGCTGGTATCGCAGAGGGGGTAGTTCTTCGAGCGTTTGCACAGGCACAGTGCGACCTGGAAGCGATCGCATTCGATGCGGGTGCCGTCGGTCGTGACGATCTCGACCGGGCCCTCGATCAACGCCGGGCCGTCGTCGGTGAAAGTTATTCGCCGCCGGTCACTTTCGGGTCTTGTCGGCACGGATCACCACCAATTCCTCGTCCTGCTGTCCCGGCTGGATCATGCCCTGTTCGACGAGGTGTCCGGTGCATCGATGCATCACCGGTCCGAACGGGATCGTCGCGCGGGCGACAACGGCCGCCTTCAAGCCGCCGTGGCGCAGCTGGGTGATGGTCAGGTCCGGGTCGGCGACCGTCGAGTGCACGATCAACGCGGTGCCGTCCGGGGCGAGCAGGTCCGGGGTGCGGGCGCAGAGCCGGTCGAGGAACGAACGCCCGTCCGCCCCCGCATTCCAGGCCCGCGCCCGGCCGCGGACCGGCCGCTCGCACGGGGCCGGGACATACGGGGGATTGGCCAGCAGCAGATCGAATTCCCGGTTCGCCAAGGCGGTTTCGAAATCGCCGCGCAGGATCTCGACGTCGATGCCGTGCAGCCGGCAATTGAGCCAGGTGGACATGCTCGCCGCGCGGGAGATATCGATCGCGGTGACCGCGGCCGCGCCGGCCAGGCCCGCGCGGACCGCCAGCGCGCCGGTGCCGCTACAGACATCCACCACCCGGCCCCCCGGTGGCAGCGCGGCATCGGCCAGCGCGGTGGCGAGGAGCCAGGTATCGGTCTGTGGCCGGTAGACACCGGGCGTGCGTATCAACATCACCTGTACGCGATGCCCGCTCGTCGGCGAGTCAATCATGATCACCGCGAGGAAAGCGGCTCACGTAACGAGGTGCGGTCCTGACGCCACGCGCCGAGCACGTGCTCGCCGAAGCGATCCTCGAGCAAATTGGTCACCTGGATGCCGAGGACCACCGATTCCCGAAGCTCCGGTTCCTGCGCGAGCAGGTCGGTGATCGCCTCGCGCATCACCTGCTCGTGCACGGCGTCGGCTTCGACGTGCTCGTTGTAGAACAGCGCGCAGGCGGGATCGGAATCCCAGCGGCCCAGCGCCTGTGCCATGCGGCGGGCACCCGGCGGGGAAGTGATCTCGACGGTGGCGAAGTGTCCCATCAGAGCGCCGCGCCAGGCGCGATGCAGACCGAAGAGCGACATCATGTCGACCAGCGCGAGCATCGGAGCGGGCACGATGTCGAAGTAGTGCAGATAGCGCGGATCGAGTCCGGCGCCGGCCAGCAGGTCGGCGTAGAGCCGGGCGTGCACCCGTTCGCCGCGACCGCCGCCGAATTCGTCGAACTCCACCGCGACCAGCGACGCTTTGGCTTGACCACGCAGCCTGGGGATCGCCCACGCGTACGGGTCGGCCTCTTTGTGGTGGTAGATCGAGCGATGCACGAAGTACTCGCGCAGCTGCCACGGTTCGCCTTCGTCGCGCAGAAACGCACTCACGCCAGTCTCCTCGGCGGGGACCGCCAGCAAGGTCTCCAGCTCGGCTTCCAGATCGGTGCCGCCGGGTACATCGTCGCGCAGCGCACGCAGATACTGCCGTTCCATCGCCGCGCGCAGCGTGAGCAACCCGGGATCCCATTCCCACCCGGTGTCGACTGCGCCGAAGCCCTGGTAGTGCAGCTCGTAGCAGGTGTGCAAGGCCAGCTGGAAGTCCTCGCCGTACGGGTCGAGATCGGGCAGGGCGGGGACGGCGCTGCCCGGTTCCCGCGCCAACGTCTCGATGACGGCGGCGGACAACTCACCGCGGGGTGCGGGCACAACGCCGACCTCGGTGACAGAAGAGGAAGTCATGCGCTGGACGTACCCAGGATCCGATTTCCGACGCACGCAACACCAGAGCGAACCCCTTGCGGCACGCCCGGTCCCTTCGCTCAACCCGGCGCGACGACCGTGCCGCTGCTAGGGCAGGACCTTTCGGAGCCACTGCAGCGCGGTGTCGGCGACGGTGTGCCAGCCGCTGTCGACGACGAGGGAGTGGCCGCGGTCGTCGAAGCGCTGGTAGTCGGTGACCGCCTGGGTGTGCCGGTAGCGCTTGACGGCGGCGCGGGTGAGGACATCGGGGATGGTGTGGTCGAGCTTGCCGGAGAGCAACAGCAACGGCCCGCGGGCGTCGTTGCGGACATCGACGGCGGCGGGGGAGTTCGGGATGAAGTTCGCGTACGCGAGCTGGAACAACGGCCGGGCCGGGCTGGGCATGGACCACTTCGCGTGCAGGGCGTCCGACTCCGCCGGGGACACGGCGTTGCCGAAGCAGAAGCGGAACTGCTTGGCGGACAGCGAGACTGCGCGTTTGACGTTGTCCGGGTTGCCCAGCACCGGCAGCACGGCCCGGCCCTGGGTGAGGCTGAGCGCTTTGACGCCGCGGATCTGTCCGGGGGAGATGGCGACCGCCGCGGCGCCCAAGCCCTGGCCCAGCAGATGCTGCACGACCCAGCCGCCCATCGAATGGCCGATCAGGACGGGCGGGCGCGGCAACCCGCGAACGACCTCGGCGTAGGCCGCGGAGATCTCGGCGATGCCGACGCCGGCCTGGCGCTCCGGTACCGCGCGAGCCGCCGAGACGGTATCGGGCACCCCCGGCCATTCCGGCATGATCGGGTCGAATCCGGCATCGGCGAAGCACTGTGCCCAGTCCTGCCAGCTCGTCGCGTGCAGCCACAACCCGTGCACGAAAACCACCGGTATGCGCTCTGTCATCTCGTCTGCCTCCGTTGAATCGGGGTCCAGTACCGTCGAGTCAATCTGGTAATCCAGATATTCCAATTACAGCAAACAATTGGTAAATCTGCCAGCGATTGGGAACTGGACGGTCGATCAGGGGTCCGACGCCGGTGGGGCTGGTGCGGGTTTCAGGGTTGTCCCGGATGGCAGGGGTGGTGAGGAGCGGCATACTCGATTAGTCGATATCGACTATATGAGTATGCGGAGACGCCCTATGTCAGCCCGAACATCTTCGAAACCCACGCGCGCCCAGCGACATCCGTCGCGGTCCGCGCGAAACATGCTGGTGGCCTTCATGACTGTGGCGGTCGCGGCAATGGTGCTACCCCCGGTCTTTCCCGCGACGCTGGCAGCGGCACGCGTCCCGATGTGGGGGCTGCTCATCGCGGTAGCCGGTGGTCTCGTCGTGCTGGTGACCGCCGAACGCGCCGTGCCGCGCCGCATCCTGCTCGGCGGCGGCTGGTTGCTGGTCGTCTCCGTGGTGCTGCAAGCGTTCGTCGTCGGCGACCTGGTCGCGATGTTCGCCACCTGGCTCGCGGTGCCGATTCTGGCTACGCTGGCCGGGCAACTGCGCCCGAAACCGCGCAAAGCTCTTGTCGCAGCGCATATCGTCGCGGCGTGCTGCTGGGTCGGCATCGCGGTGACCATCTCCGCCATGGCGGTGGTGGCGATGACGACGCGCGACATCCACACCAGTCGTGTCACCTATGAACTGATGGCCGTCTTCGACCTGACCCTGCTGCCCTGGGCGAATTTCGCCACCTTTCTCACCGGCTTGGCGGTGGGCCTGACGACGAGCTGGGGCCTGTTCCGTTACTACTGGGTAGCCGCCAAACTGGCCATCGCGGTGGGAATCCTGTTCGTGGCGTTCGGATTTCTGCATGATGCGCTGGAACACGCGGCGGCGCGCGCGGCGCAGCTGGCCGAGACCGGCGGCAGCCCTGCGGAACTCGGTACGTCCGCAATGGTGGCGTTCTGGGGGTTCGGTGGCTCGACACTCAGTCTGGTTGCGGCAGTGCTGTTGTCGCTGTACAAGCCCGGTGGCAAGACCCGCCGCGGCCGCCGGGTCCTGACCGGGCGCAAGCAGCCGGTCGTTCCGGCGGTGCTCGCCGATCGACGCGAAATCGCCGACGGCACAATCGCGCTGACGGTGTGCGGCGAGGACCGGACACTGCCGGAGTGGACGCCGGGCGCGCACATCGATCTCGTGTTGCCGTCTGGCCGGGTTCGTCAGTACTCGCTCTACGGTGATCCGGCTGATACGGCGAGTTACCGAGTGGCCGTCTTGCACGAACCCGATGGGCGCGGCGGATCGAAGGAGATCCATGACCTGCCGGTGGGCGCACGCATCGGTATTCGCGGACCGCGCAACAACTTTCCGCTGATCGACGCACCCGCGTATCTGTTCGTCGCCGGCGGTATCGGCATCACACCGTTCCTGCCCATGATCCGGCGTCTGCACGGTGCCGGCAGCGAATGGCGACTGGTCTATCGCGGGCGATCACTCCCGACGATGGCGTTCGGCAAGGCGCTGCTGCGCCAGTACCCGGACCGTGTGACGCTGCTGCCCGCTGACACGCACGCGCGCCCGGATCTCGACGATCTGCTCCGGCGGACACCCGCGGCAGCCGCGGTCTACTGCTGTGGTCCCGAAGATCTGCTCGCCGCAATGGAATCCGCCGTCGCCCGGCATCCGTACGTCACGCTGCACACCGAGCGCTTCGCCGCGAGCAATCGGGGCGACGGCCAGACGAACACGGTGTTCGAGGCCGAGCTACGCCGCTCGGGCGTGGTGGTGCCGGTGCCCCCTGACCGGACCCTGCTCGCGGCGATTCAGGCCGTCGATCCCACCGTCGATCTGTCCTGTGCGGACGGCGTGTGCGGCAGCTGCGCGACGCGGGTACTGGCCGGTGTCCCCGACCATCGCGACGATGTCCTGCAGGCCGATGAGCGCGACCGGGTCGATATCATCTACCCCTGTGTGTCCCGCGCGCGAGGGGATCGACTCGTGCTCGACGTCTAGGAGGAGGGTCCCGTGGCAATCCGGCGGGACCCACTGCACAACCCGCTCGCGCTGGTCGTGCTCGCCTACCTCATGGAACGGCCGATGCACCCGTACGAGGTCGGCAAACTGCTGAAGGGGCGCAACGCGGATCGCAGCGTCGAGTTCAAACACGCCTCGCTGTACATGGTGTTCGACCAGCTGACCCGGGCCGGTTACCTGACGGCCGAGCACACCGAGCGGGCCGGGCAGCGCCCCGAACGCACGATCTACCGGCCCACCGAAGCCGGCCAGGAACGCTTGCGCGCGCGGATGCGGGAGATGGTCGCGGTGCCCGCCAAGGAGTTCCGGCAGTTCGAGGCGGCCCTGTCGCTGATCGTGGTGCTGCCCCCGGCCGACGTCGCCGCTCTGCTGGACCAACGGGACCGCGCGCTGGCGGAACAGGCCGAGCAGCTACGGGCGGTCCTGGCCTCGGCCGGCGAGATCGACCAGGTTTTCGTGATCGAGTGCCACTACCGGCTCGAGCTGATCGACGCCGAACAGCGCTTCGTGGCACGTTTTCGCGATCTCATCGAGCACGACCCGGCCGCGCTGGGCGAATTCTGGCCGCGGCTGCACGCGCGGTGACGGCATGACCGTGGCCGAGGCTGCGGTTAATGTCGGGGGATGAGTCCGCAGCCGCTTGTCCTGCCGTCCGCCGAGTGGTCCGAGTGGCTCGCCGACTATGTCGACGACGGCCTCACGACGGTGGCGCGGACGCTGACACGTTTGAAGGACGGGGCCCCGCGTGACACCGCCGAGGTGCTCGGCCTGTGGAACGACGCGGATATCGCGTTGCGTGGTGTCGACGCGGCCGCCGGCTTGTTCGTCGAAGTCCACCCCGACGGTGACGTGCGCGGTCTCGCCGAGGAACTCGTGCAGCGGATCGATCGCACCCGGACCGATCGCGGGCTGGATCGTGCGCTCTACGACGTCGTCGCGGCCACCGACCCGGCGGGGCTGGACGCGGTGGCGCGCCGCATGCGCGAACACGTGCTGCGCGACTTCCGCCGCACCGGCGTGGACCGGGACGAACCGACGCGGGCACGGCTGCGCAGCATCGCCGAGCGGCTCACCGTGCTCACGCAGGACTTCGGGCGAGCGATCCGCGACGACGTCCGCTCTATCCGGCTGACGCCCGAGCGACTCGACGGCCTGCCCGCCGATTTCGTCGCCGCGCATCCGGTCGCCGCGGACGGACTGGTCACCGTCACCACCGACTACCCGGACTACCGCCCGTTCCGGTCGTTCGCCGGCGATGCCGCCGCCCGGCGCGAGCTGACGGTCGAATTCGAAAGCCGCGGTTGGCCGGTCAACGACGAGGTGCTGCACGAAATGCTCGAGCTGCGCGACGAACAGGCCCGCCTGCTCGGCTTCGACAGCTGGCCCGACTACGACGCCGACGTCAAGATGATCGGCACCGGCGCGGCCATCGCGGATTTCATCGAGCGGATCTCCGCGGCGGCCGCGGCCGCGGGCCGGCGCGACCTCGCGACGTTGCTCGCGCGCCGCCGGCGCGACGATCCGGCGACGACCATCGATCGGTCCGAGGTCGGCTACTACACCGAGCTGATCCGGCGCGAGCAGTACGACGTGGACGCCCGCGAGGTCCGCCGCTACTTCGATTTCACCCGGGTGCGCGACGGCCTGCTCGATGTCACCGGTCAGCTGTTCGGCCTGGAATATCGGCCGGTCGAGGTAGCGTCCTGGCATGCGGACGTCACCGCGTACGACGTCTACGCCGACGGTGCGCGCTGCGGACGGATCTACCTCGACCTGCACCCGCGCGCCGGAAAGTACAAGCACGCGGCGCAATTCGAGCTCGTCGGCGGGATCGCCGCCCGGCTGCTGCCCGAAGGCGTGCTGGTGTGCAACTTCTCCCGCGGGTTGATGGAACACCACGAGGTTGTCACGCTGTTCCACGAATTCGGGCACCTTCTGCATCATGTGCTTGCCGGACAACAGGATTGGGCACGGTTCTCCGGCGTGGCCACCGAGTGGGACTTCGTCGAGGCGCCGTCCCAGATGCTCGAGGAATGGGCCTGGGATCCCACGATTCTGGGCCGGTTCGCGGTCGACGAAGACGGGGCCGCGATCCCCGCCGAGCTGGTGCGGCGGATGCGCGCCGCAACCGACTTCGGCAAGGGCATCCAGATCCAGACCCAGGTCGGCTACACCGCGGTGTCGTATCTGCTGCACCGCGATCGGCCCGCCGACCACACCACGGCCGTCCGGCACGCGATGGAACGCCACGGCCTGATCGCCGTGCTGCCCGGCACCCATTTCCAGGCGTCGTTCGGCCATCTCGCGGGTTACACGTCCGCCTACTACACCTATCTCTGGAGCCTGGTCATCGCGAAGGACCTGTTCGCCGAATTCGAGCCCGCCGACCTACTCGATCCCGCGGTGGCGCGCCGCTACCGCGACCGCGTCCTCGCCCCCGGCGGATCCAAGGACGCGGCCGATCTGGTGGCCGACTTCCTCGGCCGCCCCTTCACCTTCGACGCCTTCGCGACCTGGCTCGACCACGCCCCCGACTCGCCCGCACCCACCCCCTGAGTCACCTAGTCTGACCAGCATGACTGTCGAATTGAAGTTGAGCGTCGTCATGCTCGGGGTGGCCGATGTGGACCGGGCCAAAAAGTTCTATGTCGAGGGCCTGGGCTGCACGGTCGAGCAGGAGTTCCCGGGGTTCGTCCGGTGCGGGCTCGGCGCCGGGTCGTCGTCGTTGGCGCTGTACGAATGGGACGTCGTCGCCGCGGACGCGGGTGTGCCCGCCGCGGGCACCGGCTTCCGCGGCACCTCGTTCCACTTTCTCGCCGCATCCCGGGCGGAGGTGGACGAAGTCATCCGTGCGGCGACCGCCGCGGGCGGCACCGTGACGAAGGCGGCCGCCGCCACCGACTGGGGCGGCTACGACGGTCACTTCAGCGACCCTGACGGTCACCTCTGGAAGGTCGCCACCGCGGACTGAACGACAGCGCTGTCAGAGCGAGTCGAGGGCGGTGGCGGGGACGCCGTAGGGCAGGAAGCGGACGCGGCGGCGTTCGTCGGTGTTGTCGCGGTGGGCGCGCAGGGCCTCGAGTTCGCTCGGGAACACCTGCTCGACCCGGGCCTCGCCCGCGTCGTTGATGCTGTAGATGACCCAGACGCCGCTGCCGGTCTCGCCGGTGGTCTCGCTCTCCGGCTTCGCCGCGCGCGGGCGCTCCGGCTGGACGAACTGGCCGAGCAGCGACGCCAGCGTGTTCACTCCGGCGCGGTCGACGTACTGACCGGCTTTGCCGAGCAGGTCGCGGATCTCGATTCCCGCCTCCCGCAGCGCGCGTTCGAAATCTTCCGGATCGATCCCAAAAGGCCTCTCGGCTGCCATCACATCGCTCCTCGGGACGAATACGGTATTCGTCTTCAGTGTCCTCGCGGAACCGGGACTTCGCCACGTCCCCCCACGCGGCCGGGTGAATCAGGCGCTCAGCGGGGCGGCGGTCACCGCGTAGCCCAGGTTGGTCAGCACCTCGGTGGTCGCCTTGGCGAAGTTCAACGTGATGAAGTGCAGGCAGGGTGCGCCCTCGTCGATGAGTCGCTGGGCGAGTTCGGTGGCGAGTTCGATCCCGACCTCACGAACCGCGGCGCGGTTCTCCTCGGGGCCGGTGCCCGCCGCCCGGAGCAGTCGCGCCATGATCGGCTCGGGCAGCGCGCGACCACTGAGTTCCTCCGCCCGCGCCACGGTGCGCAGCGACGTGACGGGCATCAGCTCGGGAATGATCGGCTTGGCCCCCTGCTCCGGATCGGCGGCCGCGAGGCGGTCGCGCAGACGCAGGTAATGGTCGACCTCGAAGAACATCTGGGTGATCGAATAATCCGCTCCGGCACGGAGTTTCGCGGCCAGGAACGCGGTGTCGGTGTCCAGGTCGGGGGAGCGGTGGTGCAGCTGCGGGAACGAGGCGACCCCGACGTTGAAGTCGCCGAGATCCCGCACGATCCGCACCAGTTCCTCGGCGTACTCGACTCCCTCGGGATGTTTGTGCCATTCGCCGAGCGGATCGCCCGGCGGGTCGCCACGCAGCACCAGAATGTTGCGGATGCCGTAGTCGGCGTAGGAGCCGACCAGCGCGCGCAGTTCGGCGATGCTGTGCCCGACCGCTGTCAGATGCGCCACCGGCAGCAAGGTGGTCTCCTGCGCCAGCGCGCCGGTGATCCGCGCGGTCCGGTCCTTGGTCGAACCGCCCGCGCCGTAGGTCATCGAGACGAACGCCGGATGCATGCGCTCGAATTCGCGAACCGCGCGCCACAGTCGCGCTTCCCCCGCGGCGTCGCGGGGCGGATTGAACTCCACCGAGAACGGCACCCGCTGCCGCGAGTGCAGGCGCAAGCTCTGCACGACCGACGGCACGCCGCGCACCGCGGGTGCGATGCGAGCGGGAAAACTCTTGTGAGGGTTCAGCATTGATGAACTCCGTGGTAGCGCCCTGTGGCCACCACCCATAATGGGCGAAACGCTGACGGAGCCCTCGAAGCATCAATCCCGTGCCCGGGTCCACTCGGCGTTACGCCCGATCCACGAGGCGACGACCGCCGGATACGGCGTACCCGGCACAATCGGCAGGTCTTCGGACTCATGGGCGCGCCCATTCACCGTTGCGGGACAGTCCCGGATTCGCACCGGGTTCCCTCTCGTCCGGGTTCGCGTGAACGCGGCCCGAACTCGACACCGGCCGGTGGATCAGGGGCTCCTCGACTCCACCTCCGGCGAACCAGTTGTGCTCGCGAATATAAGCGACGACCTCGAGGCGCGCCAAGCGCGCCCGGCCCCACCCACTCCGATTTCTACTTTCGCGACCCCGGTGACCTGGGAGGTCTACCGTAGAGACCAGCAATATTGATCTCTCAGGAGGCTCGTCCCATGACGAGAAAAGTAGCCGACTGCCGTAGGTTCCCCAGCGAAACGAACTGCACGCTCACCATCGCCGGTGAGGAAGACGAAGTCGTGCGAGCCGCCAGCGAGCACGCGATCTCCGTGCATCGGCACGAAGACGGACCGGAGCTGCGCGCGCAGATCCGTGCGTCGCTCGAAGACGAGAAGGTCACCACCTAGATCGTCGGCACCGGCGTCTGGTGGACCGCGGCATTCGGGCCGCGGTGGCGCCGACCGGCGGAGTTTCGACAGCGCGTGCCGCGTGACGGCGATGCGTAGGGTGGACAGTGCGGAACTTGGGAGGTGCCGAGGCGACCGTTCGGGGGTTGATCGGATGGTGAGGCAATGACGAGCACGAGGTTCGACGGCCGGGACATCCCGGCGATCGAGGAATTCCTGCGGGTGGTGACCGCCCCCGGCTTCGCCGGGCCCGCCCCGGATATGGCGGCCGTCCGCCTGGTGCGTACGGTGCTCGAGCATCAGCGCAGCGTTGAGGCGACGACCGTCGCGCTGGGCCTGACCGACCCCGCGGCCGAGTATCTGGCGGCCTGCGTCGACGCCGTCCTGCCCGTCGCCGAACTGCCCGTGCCGGAGCCCGCAATGGTCAGCGCGGCGGCGGATTCGGTGCGGTTGGGGGTGGCGTACATGAAGGCGAACCTGCGTGAAGAGGTCGGGATCGCCGATATCGCCGCGGCCGGGTTCGTGTCGGTGCGATCCATGCAACTGGCCTTCCAGCAGGAATTGCACACCACTCCGATGGCCTATCTGCGCGGCCTGCGACTGCGCGGGGCCCATCAGGAACTCGACAGTTGCGTGCCCGCCGACGGCGCGACGGTCACCGGCATCGCCATCGGCTGGGGTTTCGCGAACTCCGGTCGCTTCGCCGCGTCCTACCGCCGGATCTACGGTCGATCCCCGCACACCACCCTGAACAACTGAGCACATTTCTCCATGGTTGCGCTCGGCCGGCCGCGGCCGCGGGTGGCGGCGAACCGGGTGCGCGGTTCGCCGCCGCGGCATCGGGGTGTCAATCGTCGCGGAACTGTTCGAGACGGTGCGACAGCTGCTCCGCGAAGCACTCCTCCCACGCCGTCGACTCGGGTCGATCGAGCACGGCACGCGCTCGCCGACGCGGCTCGGGGCGCGCGGTGGACGCCGGGTGCGGGTTGCTGTCCGGCCGGGATTGCAGCGCCAAAAGCTTTACGCTCCAGCGGATATAGTCCTCGACGCGCATGCCCGCGCAGTCGGCCGCCGCGCTGAGGTCGCGCCACTGGCCCTTTTTCACCCGCACGGTGATCTCTTTGGTCTTCATACCTACCGTCCCGATCGTCTTTCCCACCGTAAGCCCCGTTGCACGGCGTTCAAACATGCTGTGGCCGCGACTATCTGGTTGCGCTCGACGTCAATCGCCATCCGGCAGTGCGCTTTCGCGCAGCTGAGTGAGCGTCTTGGTGAGGATGCGCGAGATCTGCATCTGGGAGACGCCGAGCCGTTCGGCGATCTGGATCTGGGTCTGTCCGCGGAAGAACCGCAGATGCAGGACCAGCCGTTCGCGGGCCGGAAGTTCGTCCAGCAGCGGTGCGATGGCGAGCGCGTCGTCGGTCAGCTGATAGCCCGGATCCTCCGCGCCGAGCAGGTCGGCCGCGCTCGGCGCGTAGTCGTTGTCGCTGTCGTGCGCCGAGGTGTCGAGCGGATCGCTGGTGTAGGCGTTGGCGGCGAGCATCGCCTGGGTCACCTCGAGCAGATCGACGTCGAGTTCGACGGCGAGTTCGAGGGCGGTGGGCATCCGAGACAGCCGGTGACAGAGTCTTTCCACCGCGGGCGTGAGCATCAGCTGAATTTCTTTGGTGCGCCGTGGAACTCGCACCGACCAGCCGAAATCGCGGAAGTGGCGGCGGACTTCGCCCATGATCGTCGGGACGGCGAAGGCGAGGAACGGTGTCGCGCGGGCCGGGTCGTAGCGGTCCACGGCGGCGACGAGTCCCAGGCTCGCGACTTGGAACAGGTCGTCGTAGTTCTCGCCGCGGCCGGTGTATCGCCGGGCGATGTGCTCGGCCAGCGGTAGGCACCGCCGCAGGATCTCGGCGCGCAGCCGCTCGTACTCGGGCGAGCCGCCGGGCAAGTCCGCCAGTTCTGCCAGCACTGGCTCGATGCCATCGTAGGAATCGTTTCCGCGGGCGCGACGTGGGCGAGTTCGGCGGGCGGCGGCAGGAGACTGGATGGTCATGGGGAACCTTCCGTATGCGACGAGTTCGCCGTGAGGCACTGCTCCTGGTTGAACGCCCTCATTCGACACGTCGCTCAGTTCAGCGTCCCAGTCACCGAGGGGTGGCGTCTGTCCCGATAACGAAGTCTTGCCGTAGCGCCAGCCGAAAAACGAAAAACCGACGCATGGGCCGCTGCGGATCGACCGCAGGCTGCGGGCCGGTGGCGTCGCGTAACACGTTGCTCGCCAGCGCGATTCAGTTCATATAGGCGAGGGGCAGGACTGCGCGATGAGGGAACTGTTACTGATCTGGTGGTGGTCGCGATCGCACCGTCGACACGCGCGAGAGCTGGCTCGGCAATCCAGGCTTCCGTTGGTCCGCCCGATACTCGGGGCGGCGGCGGCCTTGGCGCTGGTCTTCGGAGGCATCGTCGCGTTCAGTTTCGAGGCCGCGCCAGGCCGAGATCCTGGACAGCGAGAGTGGACGATCTGTAAGCCCGTGGTCATACGGCCTTTGCCGCCGTCGACGGAAACGATCATCCCGTGTGCCGGTGCCGACGCGCGCCTGCGGTAATTCGGTTGCCTGCGATCGGCGGTCGTGGGTGAAATACCCGGCATGGTCACCCAGGTGCGCCCGGCACCGCGATCCGTCCGGATCGGCGCTCTCGTTCCCCGCACCCGGCCCGGCTGGGTCGAAGCCGGCGCACACCTGCTCGCCGGGCTGGAGCTGGCGATCGAGGACATCAATATCGCGGGTGGGATCCTCGGGCGACCGCTCGAACTGGTGGTCCGCGATACCGCGGCGGATCCGCGGCGGGCCGTCGCGGCCGTCGACGAACTCGCTCGCCTCGACGTGGCGGCCCTGGCCGGGGAATATCACAGCGTGGTCGCGCGTGCCGCGGCCGCTCGAGCCGACGCGCTCGGCCTGCCGTTTCTGTGCTCGTCCGCGGTTCTCGACGAACTCGTCGAGCAGCCGACCGACCGGGTCGCGCGGCTGGCCCCACCTCAATCTCTCGGCTGGCAGACCTACGCGGACTTCCTGGTCCGCGCAGGCCGCGACCGCATCGCGGTAGCCATTCAACCCAGCGTCTACTGGGCTGCGGGGACGCGGATTCTGCGGGAGTCCTTCGCGTCCCGCGGCGGTGCCGTGCTCGAGTTCGATGCCCGAGTGCACACCCCGGCGGCACTCTGCGACGCGCTGATCGAGCAGGGCGCGACCGCCCTGCTCCTGTTGGTCGGCCACCCGGACCCGGCCGTGCCGATCGTCGAAGCGGTCCGGCGTGATTCGCGCCTGGACGACATTCTGCTCGGCGCCCCGGCCGGGCAGCCGGAGTTCCCTGAATGGACGAAGGCGCTGGGTGCCGCCGGAGCCGGAATTCCGTTCCTGCGCTACCTGCCGGAGCGGCTCAGCGTCCTCGGCGATCGAGTCGAGCCCCGCTTGCGTGCGCGGTTGGGCGTCGCACCCTTGTTCGTCGCTTTGGAGGGCTACGACACGATCACCGTCCTCGCCGAGGTGCTGCGCACGCCCGGTGCCGAGGTCGCGGCGTCGTGGGCTCGCGTGGCCGTCGAAGGCACCCGCGGGTCGATCCGCTTCGCGCGCGTACCCGGCCTGAATGTCTGGCAGTGGGCGGGTGCGCCGATCCAGGTCGTCGATCGGGACCCGGCCAGACCGGAGCGTTTCCGCGTCCTGCACACCCACCCCGCCGAGTAGCCGGGGCGATCCGAAGCAGCCGCACCCCTTCCGAGTCCCCGCACCCGCTGCGCCAGGCGGGGTGCGGTGGATCAGAAGGGGTGCGGTGAGTCAGCGGCGTGCGGCGACCTCGACGCGTGCCGGGGTCGGCGGCGCGGACCGGTTCAGCGTCCACAGGGCCAGCGCGCAGGCGGCGCCGATCACCGTGAGGACGGCCCAGATCAGGGCCGGGCGACCGGCGTCGGTGAGCGCGTCGAAGAGGGCACCGGTGGTGAGATTGCCGAGCAGGATGCCGGTGCCGACGATCGTGTTGTAGAAGCCGTAGTGGGTGGCCACGATCCGGCCGCGCGCGAGTGAGACGACAGTGTCCATCTCGCAAGGGAATACGGCCGCCGTCGCGAGGGCGAGGAGTGCGGCGCAGAGCAGGAGGGCGGCCACGGCGACCGGTTTGCCGCCGAGCACCCCCGTGTTCGGTGCACACAGCAATGGCACGAACGCGGCGGCCATGATCGCCATGCCGACCACCAGCCCGCGACCGGAGCCGCCGCGCCGCGCGAGCCAGCTGGTCACCGGCAGCTGGCCGGCGAGCGCGACGACGCCGCTGACCGCGAAGATCGCCGCGATCAGCCCGGTACCGGACTGCGCTGAGCCGCTGACGATTCCGGCTTGCAGCGGCAGCGCCAGGTAGACCTGGAAGGACAGCACGTAACAGCCGACCATGACGATCGCGAACCACAGAAACGGTCGATTGCGCAGCACCGTACGCCAATTGGCGAGCACCGACGCACCGTCGTCCGCTCGGTCGAGGTCGCGGGTGGGCAGCCAGCGCAGCTGAACGGCGGTGAGCACGGCGAACACGACCGCGGCCACCCCCGCGGTGACGCGGAAATCCCACGCCGTCAACGCCAATCCCACCAGCGGCCCCGCGAGAATGCCCGCCTGATAGAAGATATTGAACATCGCGAAGGCCGCCACCCGGCGTTCGGCCCCGGCGTCCGCGGCGAGGTAGGCGCGCACCGCCGGATTGAACAATGCGCCCGCGAAGCCGGTCGCCGCCACGGCGATCAACACGGCGGGCAAGGTGTCCGCCAGTGCCAGCAGCGCGAAACTCGCGGTGCGCAAGGCACATCCCGCAACGATGAGCGGCTTGTAACCGAACTTGTCGGCGAGGGTGCCGCCCACCAGGAACATGCCCTGCTGCGCGAAATTCCGTACGCCGAGCACGAGACCGACCGTCCACGCCGCCATCCCGAGTCCGCTGGACAGATGCGCGGCGAGGTAGGGCATCAACATGTAGAAACCCAGATTGATGCCGAACTGGTTGACCATCAGCACCTGACTCGGCCGGTCGAAAGCGGCCCAGCGGCGCCACCATCCGCTCATCGGGCGAGCGCCGTGGTCGGCGCGACGACGGTGGTGCAGCGCGTCCAGTGCCGCACCACCTGTGCGTGCGGATCGTCGACCAGGTCGGGTTCGGCCGGCACCGGCTGATCGAAAAGCCCGTGCTCGGCGCAGTATTCGTCGTTGTAGACGGTGTCGGTGTAGCGGTGTGGCCCGTCCGGGAACACCGCGGCGATCCGGGTGCCGGCCGGTTGGGTGCGCGCCAGCCAGCCCGCGACCAGGGTCACCGCGCCGACGCTCCAGCCGCCGCTGCAATAGTGCGTCGAGGCCAATGTTCGTGCCGCCCAGACCGCTTCGTGCGGGGCCACCCAGTGCACCTCGCTGAAGGCCGGATAGTCGACATTGGCCGGATGGATGCTCGAGCCGAGCCCGCGCATCAGCCTGCTCGCCGCGGGTTGTCCGAAGATGGTCGACCCGATCGTGTCCACGCCGACCAGGCGCAGGTCCGGTTGGAATCGGCGCAGCACCCGCGCGACCCCGGCCGAATGGCCGCCGGTGCCGACCGAGCACACCAGGACGTCGATGTGCCCGAGCTGGGCGAGCAGTTCCAAGGCCAGCGACTGATAGCCGTCGACGTTGTCCGGGTTGTTGTATTGGTCGGGGCACCACGAATCAGGTTGGGCGGCAAGCAATCGCGCGACCCGATCGCGACGCGCCTGCTGCCAGCCGCCGACGGGGCTCGGTTCGGTGACCACGTCGATGGTGGCGCCGTAGGCGGCCAGCATGCGCCGCAGCATCGGCTCCATCCCGGGATCGGTGACCAGCGTGACCGGATGGCGATGCACGATCCCCGCCAGCGCCAGCCCCAAACCCAGGGTGCCGCTGGTCGATTCGACGATTCCGGCGCCCGGCCGCAGTGTGCCGCGCGCGATGGCGCGTTCGACCATGTGCAGCGCGGGGCGGTCCTTCATCCCGCCGGGGTTGTGGGCCTCGAGTTTGGCCCAGAATCCATGGCCCGCGGTGGCGAACGGTTCCCCGATCCAGAGCACCGGGGTGTCCCCGACGAGCGTCGCCGGTCGGCGGCGACTCTGCTCCTGGGGGTGAAGATGGTTGGCGGACAAGACGACACGATCGACAACGGCACTGCACATGAGCGATCTCCTAGAGTCGAAGCGGCATCCGAGATGCCGTGCTGTATCGGACGAACCCGCGGGCCGGCGCGCCGAGGTCGGCGGCCGGCGGGGTTGGTCGTCAGCAGCGATCGATACAGAGATTTCGCAGAATGCCGCGTCCGTCGGGGGCGGCGATCCGCCATGTTCCCCAGCCGGCGAGCCACGGCCGACTCGGATCCGCTTGTGCGTCAGCGTGGTCGAGGTCGACGGCGGTGGTCGTGGCGGTGGGTTCGGCGGCGCGCTGCGGGATGCTCATCAGGCAGCCCTGATCGTGCGCGTCGGTGGGGGCCTCCGCGTGGTGGATCGTCCCGAGGGTCTTGTCCGCGGCCACCAGTGCCTGCGCGGTACCGGAGACGCCCGGCAGGCCGAGCACGCACATGAACAGTGCGTGGGCGAGCAACAGCGCGGACGCCGCGAACACGACGGCGATGCCTCGCCTGCGTGGTGCCTCGACTCGCACGGTCACAAGCGCCAACCATAGCCGAACCCGACCCGGTGCCGGGATGTGTGGCTCCCCAGTGCGGTCCCCGGCCCAGGGCCTGCCCTAGCCGCTGCCGCCGCGGTAGATCGTCGGCATCGAGCCGAGGTCGGCGAAGTTGAGTTTGTTCTGCCCGTCGGTGCCGAACCAGGCGACGTAGGTGACGCCGTTGACGGTCGCGACCGCGGGCGGCCAGGGGCTGGTATCGGCGAACTTCCACCGCTCGGTCTGCCCCTCGTTCAGGTTGTCGACGCCGAAGAGGAAGTAGAGGTTGGTGTTCTTGCCGGTGTAGCCCGCCACGTAGCGGCCGCCGAGGGGGAACAGATTCGGGCCGCCGATGAGCCGGTCGCTGAAGGTCGCGCGCCCGGGCGGCACATTGACGCCGATATAGCGTGCGTTCAGGTTGTTCGCGCTGTCCATACCGGTCCACGCCAGCAGCACGCCCTTGTCGGGCCGGATCACCAGTCCGGGGGTGTCCACGCTCTGTTCGGCGGGTTCCGGGCTCCGCCCGTAATGGCTGAACGGTGGATTCTGTGATTGCACCGCATTGACCCGCAGATCGCGCTGTGCGGTGTAGGTCAACCACATCGAGACGTTGTCGGACTGCATGGCGGGTCCGCCGATCGGCGGTTCCAGCCACTGCCTGCGGTCGTGATAGTCGACGCCGTTGTGCGACCACGCGAGCCACATGTTGCCGTCGGTGCGGGTATAGCCGAGGTAGAGCAGGCCGGTCTGCGCATGGGCGGCCAAGGCCGGGCGTTGCAGACTGAAATCCGCGGGCAGCGGTTTCGCGTTGACGATTCCGTCGGCTTCCATCCCCGATGCCGCGTACATGGTGCCGTTCTGGGTCGACCAGACCAGCACCAGCCGGTTGCCGAACACTGTCAAGGCAGGTGCGGCGATCGGCTGATTCGACGGCCAGAGTGTGCGTCCGGTGAACATATGCTCCCCCAATCCCTTTCGATTCCGAGCTACTCGAGGGCGAGCGTAGGTAGCGCACCGTGGGAAGTCAGGGCTTTGTGTCGGCCAGCGGACCGGTCGTCGGGCGACGCCGGATATTTCACCCTGGAACAAACCCTGGATCCTCGGCTACGCTCCAGCAATTGAGCTGACGTCCGCCGGGGAGGCGGTTCGCGCGCGACGACGGGAGCGACGATGGTGGTGTGGACGCGCGCAGCGGCATTACGTGGCTACCAGGCCCTCGTCGAGGATCTGGGTGGCGACGGTGCGGCCCTGCTCGAACGCTTCGATATCGCTGCCGCCGCGGTCGAGAGCGACGACGCCATGGTGTCGAGCGAGGCGGTGGGGTGGGCGCTCGAGATCGCGGCGGCCGAACTCGGCTGCCCGGATTTCGGGTTGCGGCTGGCGGGACGGCAGCTCGACACGACGTCCGGACCGCTGGCCGTCGCGATCGCACACGCCACGACAGTGGGTGCGGCGGTAACGTGCGCGTCCCGTTTTCTGTTCAGCCACTCGGTCGGGGTTTCGCTCGCGTTGGTCGCGGATCCGCAGGGGCAACCGGGCACGATCGCGGTCAACTACCGTGACCCGGCCGAGTCGAATGGCTTCGCCCAGAGCATCGACCTGGCCGCCGGGACCATCCACCGCGCATTGCGGCAGGCTGTCGGGGGCGACTATGGCCTGCGATCGGTTCACCTGCCGCATCCGCCGCTGGCACCCGCGGCCCGCTACGCCGAATTCTTCGGTGCCGAAGTGAGATTCGACGCGACCACCACCGTGCTACGGGTGCCCGAGGAGTTGCTGACCAGGCCGACCCTGGCGGGCAACGCCACGAAGTACGCGGTGGCCTTGGACTTCCTGACCGACATGTACTCCGAACGGGACAAGACGGCGGCTGTCCGGGTGCGCTGTGCGATCGACGGATTGATCACGCACGCCAAACCCGATATGGCGGCGGTGTCCCGGGTCCTGTCCATGCACGAACGCACGCTGCAACGGGCGCTCGCCGCCGAAGGCACCACGTTCACCGCGGTCCTCGACGCGGCGCGCCGCGACATCACATACCGGCTGCTGTGCGAGACCGAGCGGCCCATCTCGGAGATCACCAGCCTGATCGGCTTGGGCGAGCAATCGGCGCTCACCCGGGCGACGCGCCGCTGGTTCGGCGCGACGCCGCTGCAGATCCGCCGGGCCGCGCAGGCCCGGCGCGGCGGCCCGGCACCAGCCAGATTCGAGCGGCGCAGCGCTGTCTCGATCGTCGGCCAGCCGGGTTGAACTGTCCGCCCCTTGTTATGTGGGCACCGCGGCCGATTGCGCGCACCGACGCTGCGGCCTACGTTCGAGAGATGCGAAAGATCCTGCCCGCCATGGAAATCCGGAAGGCGGTCGCTTGAGTCACGATTCGGAGCCGAGTCCTGCCCGGGTGGAATTCTATTTCGACCCGATCTGTCCCTACGCCTGGATCGCGTCCCGCTGGGTGCTGGAGGTGGAGAAGTTCCGCCCGCTCGACCGGCGCTTCCGGGTGATGAGTCTTTCGGTGCTCAATGCCGACAATCCCGAGCTGCCGGAGAAGTACCGGGCGCGATTGGCCGACGGGTGGCCGCCGGTGCGGGCGGTGGCGGCCCTCGCGGCGCTCGATGACCCGACCCTGGTGGACCGCTACTACACCGAGTTCGGGACGCGTTTTCATCACGCGCGCATGCGCGACCGCAAGCAGATCATCGAGGAATCGCTGGTCGCCATCGGCGCGCCGCGCAGCGTCCTGGCGGCCGCGTACACCACCGAATTCGACGACGCGGTCCGCCGCAGTCACCGGCAGGCGATGGCCGCGGTGGGACCCGACGTGGGCACGCCGATCATCGAAATCGATGGCGCGGCGGTGTTCGGGCCGGTGCTGTCGGCGGTGCCCAGGGGCCGGCGCGCCGTCGAACTGTTCGATGCCGTAGCGGTTTTGGCGGCCTGCCCGGCCTTCGCCGAGTTGAAGCGCGCCCGTACCGACGAATCCGAGCTGGGCTAGGCTGCCCCGGCAGCGATCTCGTAGATGGCGTAGGCGGCCCGGAGTACCGGTTGCGCCACATTGCGCACGCGGATCCCGCCGGGGGTGGTGCCGCGTTCGGTGCCCGCGTGGGCATGGCCGTGTAGGGCCAGGTCGGCGGCGTGCGCATCGATGGCTTCGCCGAGCAGGTACGAGCCGAGGAACGGGTAGATCTCCCGCGGTTCCCCGTGCAGCGTGTCGCTGACGGGGGAGTAGTGGGTGAGCGCGACCGTGACATCGGTGTCGAGCTCGGCCAGGGCCGCGGCGAGCGAATCGGCCAGTGCGACTGTGTGACAGGAGAAATCGCGCATCTGCCGCTCACCGAAGATGCTCGCGCACTTGCCGGCGAAACCGCCGCCGAAGCCTTTCGTGCCCGCGACGCCGAGGGTCCGGCCCTGCACGTCGAACGTGACGGAACTGCCCTCGAGCACGGTGATCCCGTGCTCGACCAGGAGCGTGGTGATCTCGTCTTCGGCATCGCTGTGATAGTCGTGGTTGCCGAGCACCGCGACGACGGGCACGCCGAGTTCGGTGAATTCGGTCGCGACCACCTTGGCTTCCTCGACGGTCCCGTGGCGGGTGAGATCGCCGGCGAGCAACAGGATATCGGCGTGCTCGGGCAACTCGCGCAGCGTCGGACGCCACAGTCCGTGCGAGTCGACGCCGAGATGTACATCGCCGACGGCGGCTATTCGCATGTGGCTCAACTCCTTCCGGTGTCGACGGAGCCCAGGGCCTCGCTGGCGCCGGGGCCGCCCGGCAGGGTGACCCGAACGTCGTTGTGGATGCGGGCCTGGGGAAGCTCTTCGCGCACCACGGTTTCCAGCTGTCGTTTGCGTTCCTCGGTGGCGACCTCGCCGTCGAGGGCCACCACGTCGCCCCGGATCGTCACGTGCACACCGAGTTCCGCGGTGCGCGGGTCCTCGGCGAGGGCGCGGCGCAGGTGCGCGACCAGGTATTGCGGCTGCTCCATCTATTCCACCTTTCCGGTGTCGGTGATGCCGAGATCGTCGATCAGCCCGAGGAATGCCCGTGCGTACGGCGAGCTTGCGGTCTGCTCGCGGGTCGCCGGCCAATCGATCTGCTCGCGCAGGTCCCGCGCGATGTGCAGGAGCGGGGCGAAATCGAGCCGGTGCGCATCGAAGACCAGCAGTTTGTCCACCATCAGATCGGTGCCGCTGACCACGGGCGCGGAGGTCGGGCCGATCCGCATCGGGGTCGCGCGGTCGAGCAGTTCGTCGGTGACGTCGCGGTAGTTCGGCCGGTAGATCACGTCGATCAGGACGTCGCCCGCGTAGACCTTGCGTAGCCAGTCCTCGGGCGGATCGCACACCCGCAGGCCGGCTTCGGCCAGGATGCGCACCGCCTTGTCGCAGTCCTGTGGTCTGACGAAGATGTCGACATCGTGTTGCGACGCCGGTCCGCCGCGCGCGTAGACCGCGCAGCCGCCGGCCACCGCGAACTTGACGTCGGCCGCGGCCAGCGCATTGACGGCTCGGGTCAGTGCGTGCAGCAGCTCATCGATCGTGGCGACCATGTTCGGGCGATACCCGGTAGCGAGTCGACTATGCGGTCGACCGGCGTGGTCGCCCGCCGCCGCGCGGCGCGGGGTTTTCCGGCGGCGGAACGGGGTATCGCCGCGCCATGACCTCTGAAAGGGACGGCCGGGGTAGCCGCCTGGGTTTGCCCGATGCGATCTCGGTGGCACTGTTCGATCTCGACGGGGTCCTGACCGACACCGCGGCGGTGCACCAGCGTGCCTGGCGGGAAGTATTCGACGACTTTCTCCGGCAGCGCTGTGGGCCGGATTTCGTGCCGTTCGCCACCGACGACTATCTGCGCTTCGTCGACGGCCGGCCGCGGGCCGACGGGGTGCGGGAGTTCCTGCGGTCCCGGGACATCACGCTGCCGGAGGGTGCGCCGGACGCCGAGCCGGGCACACAGAGCGTGCACGCCCTCGGCAACCGGAAGAACAGTCTGCTGCTTTCGCTCATCGAGCGCGAAGGTGTCGAGGTCTATCCCAGCTCGGTCGACTATCTCGCCGCGGTCCGTGCCGCGGGATTGCGGGTGGCCGTGGTGACGGCGTCGGCGAATGCCGCTGCGGTGCTGGAGGTCACGGGGATCGCCGACAGCATCGACATCCGGGTCGACGGCAACGATGTGGTCCGGCTCGGCCTGCACGGCAAGCCCGCGCCGGACGGCTTTCTGGAGGCCGCTCGTCGCCTGGACGTCCAGCCGGACGCGGCAGCGGTTTTCGAGGATGCGGTGGCCGGGGTGGCGGCGGGTCACACGGGTGGTTTCGGGTTCGTCGTCGGTGTCGACCGAGTCGGGGACGGCAGGCATCGGCAGGATTTGACCGCGGCGGGTGCGGACGTTGTCGTGGCCGACCTGTCGGAGTTGAAGGAGCAGCGATGACGGCGGACTGTCCCGGCTTCGAGGTTGATCCCTGGCAATTGCGGTGGTGCGGACTGGATTTGACCGCGTTGAAACGCACGGAATCGATCTTCGCCTTGGCCAACGGGCATATCGGTCTGCGCGGCGGCTTGGACGAGGGCGAGCCGGTCGGCGAGCCGGGCACTTATCTCAACGGCTTCTACGAAAAGCGCCGATTGCCTTATGCCGAAGTAGGTTACGGCTATCCGGAGCAGGGCCAGACCGTCGTGAACGTCACCGACGGCAAGATCATTCGCCTGCTCGTCGGTGACGAGCCGATGGATCTGCGTTACGGCCACACCGAAGACCACGAACGCGTGCTCGACTTCCGTTCCGGGACATTACGGCGCAGTACGGTGTGGACCTCGCCGACGGGCCAGTCCGTCCGGATCCGCTCGCAACGGCTCGTCTCGTTCACCGAACGGGCACTCGCGGCGATCCGCTACGAGGTCGAGCCGCTCGATGATGATCTGGATCTGGTGATCCAATCGGATCTGCTCGCCAACGAGCCGCTGGTGGCGCAGCACGGCGACCCGCGTGCCGCGGCGCGGCTGGATCGGCCGCTGGTGTCCGACTTCGCCGCGGCCCGGGACTTCCAAGCGGTACTCGCCCATCACACCGCGCAGTCGGGGTTGCGGATGGCGGCCGCGATGGATCACGAGTTGTCCGCGACGGCAACGCCGCGATGCGCGATCCACGCGGAAGCAGACCTGGCCCGTTTGACGATCGCGGTCGATGTGGCCCGGGGCGATACGGTATGCCTGACAAAATATCTCGCGTACGGCTGGTCCAGTCAGCGCTCGACCCCCGCGTTGCGCGCGCAGGTCGAAGCCGCACTGGCCGCCGGTATGGAGACCGGATGGGACGAACTGCTCGAGCGTCAGCGCGCCTATCTGGACGACTTCTGGTCGAGCGCGGATGTCGAGATCGACGGCGATCCCGAGATGCAGCAGGCCGTGCGCTTCGCGCTGTTCCACGTGCTGCAGGCGGGGGCGCGCGGCGAGACCAGGGCGATACCGTCGAAGGGGCTGACCGGCCCGGGCTACGACGGCCATTCGTTCTGGGATACCGAGACTTTCGTGCTTCCCGTGCTCATCCACACGGTGCCCGCCGCCGCCGCCGACGCGCTGCGCTGGCGGCACACCACGCTCGACCTGGCGCGGCGGCGCGCGCGCGAACTCGGGCAGCCCGGCGCGATGTTCCCGTGGCGCTCGATCAACGGCGAGGAGGGCTCCGGCTACTGGCCCACCGGAACCGCGGCGGTGCACGTCAATGCCGATATCGCGGACGCCGCCATCCGGTACGTCACCGCGACCGGCGACGAGCGCTTCGAGCGTGAGTGCGGGGTGGAATTGCTGGTGGAGACCGCCCGCATGTGGGCAGGCCTCGGCCACCGGGATTCGGCTGGAACCTTCCGGATCGATGGCGTCACCGGCCCGGACGAGTATTCGGCGTTGGCCGACAACAACATCTATACGAACCTCATGGCGCAGCGGAATCTGCGCGGAGCCGCCGCGGCGTGCGCGCGGCACCCCGACGTCGCGCGGCGTCTCGAAGTCTCGTCGGCCGAGATCGAGCGCTGGCGTGCCGATGCCGAGCAGACGGCGATGCCGTACAACGGCGAACTGGGGGTACACGAGCAATCGGAGGGGTTCACCCGCTATATGCGCTGGGATTTCGCCGCGACTCCGGCCGATCGCTATCCCTTGCTGCTGCACTATCCGTACTTCGACCTGAATCGCAAACAGGTGATCAAGCAGGCGGACCTGACGCTCGCAATGTACCTGTGCCCCAACGCCTTCACGCCGGACCAGAAGGTACGGAACTTCGACTACTACGAGGCGTTGACCGTCCGGGATTCCTCTCTTTCGGCCTGCGCCCAATCGATACTCGCGGCGGAGGTCGGCAATCTGTCCCTGGCCTTCGATTACTTCGTCGAGTCCGCGCTGACCGATCTGCACGATCTGCACCAGAACGTGGCGAGTGGACTGCACATCGCCTCGCTGGCGGGCGCATGGAGCTGCTGCGTCGCCGGATTCGGCGGCATGCGCGAGTGTGACGGCGAATTGCGTTTCGCCCCAAGGCTACCCGAGCAGCTCAATCGGCTGGCCTTCCGAATTCTGTGGCGTGGCAGTCGTTTGGCGGTCGAGATCACGCGGGACACCGTCACCTACCGACTGCTGTCCGGCGAACCCTGCACCTTTCGCCATCACGGGGATGCGCACACCGTGGGGCAGCAACCGCTGCTCCTGCCGATCCCGGATACGCCGAGTGAGTCCAAAGCCGAACCGCCCGACGGGCGCGCCCCGTATCGCCGCGCCTGAAATGTCCTCGGCTACGGCAGATCCTGGAGCGCGGTGCGAATGACGTCGAGGAACCAGGTCTGAGCCGGGCTGCGGCCGGGCGGTCGGCGGGTGTACGCGGCCACTTCGGCGGGGTCGATCTGCCATGGCAGCGCGAAGGTGCGCACGGGGTGGGTCCGGGCGAGCGCGCGCGCCACCCGCTGCGGGACGATCGCGACCAGTTCGCTGTCCTGCACGACATAGGGCAGGGTGGCGAAACGGGTTACCCGGACCGCGATTCGACGCTCCAGACCGTGTGCGCGCAGGGCGTGCCTGGGCGCGGGGTGGCCGGTGGCGCCGTCCACGACGATATGCCGTTCGGCGCGCAGTTCGGCATCGGTGGGGGCCTGGCTCTGCAGGCGCGGATGGTCGGCCGCGACCATGCCCGCGTAGCCCTCGGTGAACAGCGGCAGCCTGCTGAGCCGGGCCGAATCCAGGATCGGGGTGGCCACGATCGCGTCTACCCGGCCGCGGGTGAGTTCGTCGGTCGCGGTGTCGATGTCGAACGCGCGCACCTGCAGGCTCGCGGCGGGCGCGCGAGCGGTGAGTTCCGCGAGCACCCGCGGCAGTGAATTGACCTCGCCGAGGTCGGTGAGCCCGATGGCGAAGCTGATCGGGCCTGAGACATCGAATTCCTTTGTCGCGCCGATGGTCAGGTCCATCTGCTCGAGGGCGGTGCGCAGCGGTGGATAGAGCCGCTCGGCCTCCGAACTCGGGACCAGGCCGCCGGGGCCGCGCACGAACAGCTCGTCGCCGAGGCGTCGGCGCAGTTTGCCCAGACCGTAGCTGACCGTGGGCTGTGTGACGCCGAGGACGTCGGCCGCCGCGGTCACGCTGCGGGTTTCGTACAGCAGCACGAAGGTTCGGACGAGGTTGAGATCGAACTCCGCGCCCATAGATCTCCTCTATGCAAGTGGGGAAAAACATCTATTGGATTTCTGACGGGGCCGATCGTAGCGTGATGGCACTCACAACTGCACACCAGAAACGAACTCCCCATGAAGAAGTTGTTGTCCTGGCCGGCGGTGCTCTGCTGGCTGACCGTGCTGCTGGAGGGTTACGACCTCGTCGTGCTCGGCGCCGTCATTCCCACCCTCATCGACCAGCGTCATCTCGGATTCACCGCGGCGAGTACCACTTTCGCCGCCACCATCTCTCTGGTCGGTGTCGCCCTCGGCGCGACGGCTTCCGGTCCGATAGCGGACCGCTATGGCAGGCGTAGAATGCTGCTCTGCTCGATCGCGGTGTTCTCGCTGTTCACCGCCGCGATACCACTGGCCGGCTCGGTGGGCGTCTTCGCCGCGTTCCGGTTGATCGCGGGCATCGGACTGGGCGCCTGCCTGCCGACCGCCTTGACGTTCATGGCCGAGCACATGCCGCCGGCACAGCGTGCGTTCGCGAGCACGATCACCATGACCGGCTATCACACCGGCGCGGTGCTGACCGCGCTGCTCGCGCTGCGGGTGATCCCGCACTGGGAGCCGCTGTTCTACGCCGGTGGCGCGGCCGGTTTCCTGCTGCTGCCGGTGCTGTGGGCCAAGCTGCCGGAGTCGGAGGCGTACCTGGCGGCCAAGGCGACGCCCAACCGGGTGCGCCCAACTGTGCTGCTGCGTCCGCTGTATGTGCGTGCGACGCTGGGGGTTTGGGTCGGGTCGTTCATGGGCCTGCTGCTCGTGTACGGCTTGAACACCTGGTTGCCCAAACTGATGCGCGACGCCGGATACAACATGTCTACCTCGTTGACCGTGCTGCTCATGCTGAACATCGGTGCGGTCATCGGCCTGCTCACCGCCGGGACGCTCGCCGACCGGCGCGGGATCAAACCGACGGTCCTGGTGTGGTTCGCCGCCGCGGCGCTGTTCTTGGCGGTGCTCAGCGTGCGGATCTCCAGCACCGCGCTGCTCAATACGCTGGTGCTCGTCACGGGCATCTTCGTCTTCTCCGCGCAGGTGCTCATCTACGCGTACGTGACGCAGGCCTATCCCGCCGAGATCCGAGCCACCGCAATGGGTTTTGCCGCCGGAGTCGGCAGGCTCGGTGCGATCTTCGGTCCGACGATCACCGGCTGGCTCATCGTCGCCGGTTCGGCGAACCCGTGGGGTTTCTATCTCTTCGCGGCGGTCGCGGGCATCGGCCTGCTCGCCATGGCCGCGGTGCCGCGGACCACCGTGGACGGACTCGTCCCGGTCGAGTCCGAGCCGGAGCTCGAGCGAAAAGTGCGACCGGCGTGACGGATATCCGCACGCAGGTGGCGATCGTCGGCGCGGGCCCGGCCGGTTTGCTGCTCTCGCATCTGCTGTACCGCGCCGGGATCGACAGCGTGGTCGTCGACCACCGCGGGTACGACGACATCGCGAGCACCATTCGGGCGGGCATCCTAGAGGCGGGTTCGGTTCGGCTGCTGGTGGATTCGGGGGCCTCGGACCGGGTGCGCACCGCGGGTGACCGGCACGACGGCGTCGTGCTGCGGTTCGACGGCGCGAACCATCGCATCGACTTCCAGGAGCTGGTCGGCGAATCCGTGTGGCTCTACCCGCAAACCGAGGTGTTCCTGGACCTGTCGCGGCGGCGCAGCGCCGATGGCGGCGATGTGCGCTACGGCGTGACCGGCACTGCCGTCGATGTCTCCGGTGACCGTCCGACCGTCACGTTCATCGAATCATGCGGGAGCACGGTGCGCGTCGAGGCGGATCTGCTTGTCGGCGCGGACGGTTCACGCTCGATCTGCCGGCACGCCTACCCGCCGGGTGCCCGCCGGGAGTGGTTGCGCGAGTATCCCTTCGCTTGGTTCGGGATACTCACCGAAGCGCAGCCTTCGCACGACGAATTGATCTACGCCTATTCGGAATTCGGCTTCGCGCTGATCAGTCGGCGCACCGAGGCGTTGCAGCGGATGTATTTCCAGTGCCCGCCCGGGACGCGGCCCGAGGAATGGGACGAGGATCGGATCTGGTCGCAGCTGCGCCGCCGCGTCGACGGCAACGGGTTCGCGCTGCGGGAAGGCCCGATCGTCGCCAAGACGGTGCTGCCGTTCCGGTCGTTCGTCACCGCGCCGATGCGCCACGGGAACCTGCTGCTGGCCGGTGACGCCGCGCATACGGTGCCGCCCACCGGTGCGAAAGGACTGAACCTCGCCCTCGCCGATGTCGCGGTGCTGGCGGAGGAAATCGCCGAGTTCTACGCCCGGCGTGACCCGGATGTGCTCGACCGGTACACCGAGCGCGCCCTGGACCGGGTGTGGCGGGCCCAGCACTTCTCCTACTGGGCGACCACCATGCTGCACAGCATCGACGGTGCGTCGCCCTTCGATATCGAGCGCCAGCGCGGTGAACTCGCGTTGATCACCGGATCACGGTACGGCGCGGCCTATTTCGCGGACGCCTACACCGGCTGGCAGCAACGGAAACCGACCGAACGACGAAAGGAGTGAGCGTGGCCAGGATTTCGTCCTTGGCGACCGCGGTGGCCGAGCTCGTGCACGACGGCGACACCGTCGCCCTAGAGGGCTTCACGCATCTGATCCCGGTGGCCGCCGGGCAGGAGATCATCCGGCAGCGCGTGCGCGGGCTGACTCTGGTGCGGATGACCCCGGACATCGTGTACGACCAGCTGATCGGCGCGGGCTGCGCGGCCAAGCTGGTGTTCTCGTGGGGCGGCAATCCGGGTGTCGGTTCGCTGCACCGGTTCCGGGACGCGGTGGAGCACGCCTGGCCGAACGCGCTGGAACTCGAGGAGCACAGCCACGCGGGCATGGCCAACCGTTATGTCGCGGGCGCCTCCGGTCTGCCGTTCGCGGTGCTGCGCGGTTACGTCGGCACCGACCTGCCGACGGTCACCGCGACCATCAAACCGATCAGCTGCCCCTTCACCGGCGAACAGCTCACCGCGGTGCCCGCGCTGCGGCCGGATGTCACCGTGATTCACGCCCAGCGGGCGGACCGGGCCGGAAACGTGCAGCTGTGGGGTCTGCTCGGGGTGCAGAAGGAAGCCGTGCTGGCCGCGCGGCAGAGTCTGGTCACCGTCGAGGAGATCGTCGACGAGCTCACCCCGGTGCCCGGCGCGATCGTACTGCCGGCGTGGGCGATCACCGCGGTCGCCGCGGTGCCCGGCGGCGCGCATCCGTCCTACGCGCAGGGGTATTCCGAACGCGACAACGCCTTCTACGCGGCCTGGGACCCGATCAGCCGGGACCGTGGCCGTTTCACCGAATGGCTCGATGAGCACGTCTTCGCGGGGAGTGACGCATGAACCGGATTCCGGCCGAAACGGACGCCGCGCCGGTGCGGGCCACCGCCGACGAGGTGATGACGGTCGCCGCCGCGCGGGCGCTCACCGGCGGCAAGCGGTGTTTCGTCGGCATCGGATTGCCCTCCACCGCAGCGAATTTGGCGCGCACCACACATGCGCCCGACCTGGTGCTGATCTATGAGTCCGGCACACTGGGCGCCAAACCCGGCCGACTGCCCGCCTCGATCGGAGACGGGATACTCGCGGAAACCGCGGACGCGGTGATCGGCGTGCCGGAGGTGTTCAACTATTGGCTGCAACCGGGGCGCATCGATATCGGCTTTCTCGGTGCCGCGCAACTGGATCGGTTCGGCAATATCAACACCACCGTCATCGGCGACTATCGGCGGCCGAAGGTGCGGCTGCCGGGTGCGGGTGGCGCGCCCGAGATCGCCGCGTCCTGCGGCGAGGTGTTCGTGGTGGTCCGCCAATCGCGGCAATCCTTCGTCGAGCGAGTCGATTTCGTCACCTCGTTCGGCCACGGCCGCGGCGGCGGGGAGCGCGCCCGGCTCGGCCTGCGCGGGGCTGGGCCGACGCGGATCATCACCGATCTCGGGATCATGCGACCCGATGCCACCGGTGAACTGGTGCTGGTCGCGGTGCATCCCGGGGTGCGTGTCGAGCAGGTGCGAGCGGCTACCGGTTGGGAGCTGAAAGTCGCTGCCGAACTGGAGGTTACGGCACCGCCCTCGGCTGCCGAACTCGCCGCGCTGCACGCCTTGCAGGCGGCGTCGTGACCGGCGCCTTCCTCTATGACGGCGTGCGGACGCCGTTCGGCCGATACGGCGGCGCGCTGGCGGGCGTGCGCCCGGACGATCTCGGCGCGCACGTGTTGCGCACCCTCGCCGAACGAACGGAATTCGACCCCGCGACGGTGGACGACGTCGTCTTCGGTGCGGCCAACCAAGCCGGAGAAGATAATCGCAATCTCGCCCGGATGGCCACCCTGCTCGCGGGCTGGCCGACCTCGGTGCCCGGGACGACGGTGAACCGATTGTGCGGGTCGAGCCTGGACGCGACGCTGCACGCGGCACGAATGATCGAGACCGGTGACGCGTCGCTCGTCGTGGCGGGCGGGGTCGAATCGATGAGCCGTGCCCCGTGGGTGCTGACCAAGCCACCCAAGGGTTTTCCCGCCGGTGACGCGACGCTGCACTCGTCCACGCTGGGCTGGCGGATGGTCAATCCGGCGATGCCCGCGGCCTGGACGGTCTCGCTGGGCGAGAGCACCGAAGCGCTGGCCGAACGGTTCGGCATCGATCGGGCGGCACAGGACGAGTTCGCCGCGCGCAGTCACCGCTCGGCCGCACGGGCCTGGGCGGACGGGTTCTACGACGATCACGTTGTCGCGGTACCGGATACCGGACTCGCCTGGGACGAGCCGATCCGGCCCGGCACCACCGTGACCACGCTGGCGGGGTTGCGGCCCGCGTTCCGGGCGAACGGTACGGTGACCGCCGGGAACGCCTCGCCGCTGAGCGACGGGGCGTGCGCGCTCCTGCTCGGCGACGAGTACATGGCAGACCGGATCGGTTGCGCACCTCTGGCCAGGATCGCCGGGCGCGGGGCGGCGGGGGTGGGGCGGCGGGGGTGGACCCCGACCTGTTCGGCGTCGGTCCGGTACAGGCGGCTCGAATCGCGTTGGCGCGAGCCGGAATCGGCTGGGGCGATATCGGTGTGGTCGAGTTGAACGAGGCGTTCGCCGCGCAATCGATCGCGTGTCTGGCCGGGTGGCCCGAGTTGGACGCCGAGATCGTCAATGTGAACGGGGGCGCGATCGCGCTCGGTCATCCGCTGGGCGCGTCCGGCGGCCGGGTCGTCGTGCAGTTGGCCCGGGAAATGCGGCGGCGCGGCAGCCGCTGGGGGCTTGCCGCGCTTTGCATCGGCGTCGGTCAAGGGCTTGCGGTAGTTCTGGAGGCAGCATCATGAGCGCACGACATTGCGCGACACCATTTCCGGCCGGATTCCGCCGCGACCCGGACGGCAGCCATCCGCCGCTGGACTACGCGGAGTACGCGTCCACGGTGCTGCGGCACCCGCGCGAATCGCTGATCGTGTTGCCGCAGCGGCTGACCGAGCTCACCGGGCCGGTCTTCGGCTCGGATCGGGTAGGTCCCGCCGACCACGACTTGACCGCGCAGCACGCGGGCGAGCCGATCGGCCAGCGGATCATCGTGCACGGGCGGCTGCTCGACGGTGACGGCAAGCCGATCCCGCACTCGCTCATCGAGATCTGGCAGGCGAACGCGGGCGGTCGCTACCGGCACGACCGCGACCGCTGGAACTGCGCCCTGGACCCCAACTTCGACGGCGCCGGACGCACCTACACCGACAGCGCCGGGCGATACGAGTTCACCACGGTCAAACCCGGTGCGTATCCGTGGCGTAACCATCACAACGCGTGGCGGCCCGCGCACATCCACTTCTCGTTGTTCGGGCAGGCTTTCACCCAGCGCCTGGTGACGCAGATGTACTTCCCCGGCGATCCGCTGTTCTTCCAGGACCCGGTTTACCACTCGGTGCCCGCGCACGCGCGCGAATTGCTGGTCAGCCGTTTCGATCACGCGCGCACCGAGCCGGAGCGAGCCCTGGCCTTCGAGTTCGACATCGTGCTGCGCGGCCGGAACGCGACCCCGTTCGAAGACGAGGAGGCCGACGATGACTAGCCTGCCCAGCACGCCCTCGCAGACCGTCGGTCCCTACCTGCATCTCGGATTGACCTGGGCGGACGGGCAATTCGCGGTCCCGCCCGGCGCGCCGGGCGCGGTGTGGCTCACCGGCCGGGTGTTCGACGGCGCGGGCACCGCGATCGACGACGCCATGGTGGAGACCTGGCAGGTGGTCGGCGACGAGCACCGCGGCGAGCGAAACGGTTTCGCGCGCAGCGATACCCGACGCGGTGAATACGCGTTGCACATCCCGTTTCCGGAAGCGGTGTGTGACGGCGCGGGTGGGCTGCAAGCCCCGCACCTGGACATGTCGGTGTTCGCCCGAGGACTGCTGCACCGTGTCGTCACCCGGGTGTACTTCCCCGAGCACGCCGACCGGCACGCGGGCGACCCCGTCCTGGTGACGGTGCCGCCGGGACGCAGGCATACGTTGATCGCCGCCCGCGCCGGAGACGGTTACGTTTTCGACGTCCACCTGCAAGGTTCGGACGAGACGGTGTTCTTCGATGTCTGAGCTGTTCGGTGGGGTGCTCGCGGCAGGCCAGGTAACGGAGGTGGTCGGCGATCGGGCGTGGGTGCAGGCGATGCTCGATGTCGAGGCGGCGCTCGCCCGCGCTTCGGCGACGGTGGGCGTGGTTCCCGCCGCGGCCGCGGACGAGATCGAAAAGCACTGCCGGGCAGAGGAGTACGACATCGGTGCGGCGGGCGCGGCCGCGGTGCGGATCGGCAATCCGGTGGGTCCGCTGGTCCGCGCGCTGACCGCGCGGGTCGACCCCGTGGCGGCGGCCTACGTGCACCTCGGGGCGACCAGTCAGGATGTCCTCGACACCGCCGCGATGCTGGTCACCTCCCGAGCGCTGACCGCGCTGCGTGCCGACCTGGTGGCCTGCGCCGAGCTGCTCGCGCGGTCGGCCGAGGAGCATGCGGACACTGTGCTGGCGGGGCGCAGCCTGCTGCAACAGGCACCCCCGGTGACGCTCGGGCTCACCGCCGCCGGCTGGCTGGGTGGCGTGGTCGCGGCGCTGCGCCAGCTCGACCGTGTTCGGGACAGTCGCCTGGCGGTGCAGTTCGGTGGTGCTGTCGGGACGGCGGCGGCGCTGGGCGAGTACGGAATTCCTGTGCTCGCCGAACTGGCGCGTCGTCTCCGTCTCGGGGAGCCGACCCTGCCTTGGCACACCGAACGCAGCCGAATCGCCGAAATCGCGGGCACTTTGGGCCAGACCTGCGGTGCGGTCTCGAAGATCGCCCGCGACGTCACCCTGCTCGCGCAGACCGAAGTCGCCGAGGTGGCCGAGCACGGCCCGTCCGGTAGCGGCGGATCATCGACCATGCCGCACAAGCGAAATCCCGTCGCCGCGGTGCTCGCCGCCGGTGCAGCCGCGCAGGCACCGGGCCTGGTCGCCACCGTGCTGAGTTCCGGTGCCCACGAACATCAACGCGCCGCCGGCTCGTGGCACGCGGAGTGGCGACCGCTGGTCGAACTGCTGCGCAGCACCGGCTCGGCGGTGCACTGGCTGCGTGTTTGCCTGTCGCGCCTGCACATCGATTCCGCGCGGATGCGGGCGAACCTGGCAGCCTCCGGCGGTGTGCTCATGGCCGAACGCGTCGTCGTCGAGTTGGTGTCGGCGAGCGGGGGTGCGGTGGGTCGACAGGAGGCCGGTGATCTCGTCGCCGCCTGCTGTGCCGACGCGGGGCGGGGCGACCTTGCCGCAGTGCTCGCGGCCGATCCGGTGATCGGGGAGTACCTGGACCGCAAGCGAATCGACGAGCTGCTCGATCCGTCCGGGTATCTGGGTTCAGCGAACGAATTCCGGCTGCGCGCGCTGGCCGAATGGCGCGAGGTCCAGCGATGAGTTCGGTTGTGGTGCATGCCCACGTCGACGGACCGTCGGCGGGGGAGACCGTGGTGCTGAGCGGGTCGCTCGGCAGCGATGTGCGAATGTGGGAGCCACAGGTGGCGGCGCTCACCACCGCGGGCTACCGGGTGGTGCGCTATGACCAACGCGGTCATGGGAATTCGCCGGTGCCCGCCGGACCGTATGCCCTGGCCGATCTCGGTTCCGACGTGCTCGCGCTGCTCGACCGGCTGGCCGCTCGTCGCGTGCATTTCGTGGGATTGTCCCTGGGCGGCATGGTGGGCATGTGGCTCGGTGCGCATGCCCCGCACCGGTTGCGCACATTGACGCTGTGCTGCACCAGCGCCGAACTCGGCCCGCCCGCCGGCTGGGCCGAGCGCGCCGCCACGGTCCGCGCCGCAGGGACCGCGGCGGTGGCGGGCGCGGTCGTGCGTCGGTGGTTCACCCCGCGGTGGGGCGCCGCCCACCCGGAACGAATCCGTTTCTACGAGAACATGATCGCCGCCACGCCCGCCGAGGGCTACGCCGCGTGCTGCGCGGCGATCGAAACGATGGACATCGCGGCGGGTCTGCCCAGGATCAGCGCTCCCACGTTGGTCATCGCGGGCGCGGATGATCCCGCGACACCGCCCGCGCACGGTCACCGCATCGCCACGGCAATCCCGCTGTCCCGGCTCGAAATCATCGAGTCCGCGGCACATCTGGCGAACGTCGAACGACCGGACGTCGTCGGCCGGCTGATCCTCGGACACCTGAAGGAGAATTCGTGAACGAACGTGCCGAGCGGGGCGCTCAGGTCCGGCGCGAGGTGCTCGGTGACGCGCACGTCGACCGTGCCGAGGCTGCGACGACCGAATTCACCCGCCCGTTCCAGGAATACATCACCGAGTCGGTGTGGGGATCGATCTGGACCCGCCCCGGTCTCGACCGCAGCACCCGCAGCTGCATCACCCTCGCCGTGCTCACCGCCCTGGGCCGCCACGACGAGATCGCGATGCACGTACGCGCGGCCCGCCGCCACGGCCTCACCCCCGCCGAGATCGCCGAGGTCCTCCTGCACACCGCGGCCTACGCGGGCGTCCCCGCCGCCAACGCCGCCTTCACGATCGGCCGAGCCGTATTGGACGAACCCGACTCCGCCGAGTCCTAGCGTCCCACTCCGGCAAGCCGCCCGGCCCTGCGCTTGGCCCAGGCCATGCGCAGCAGGAAAGCCGGGGTCGGCGGGACCCAGCCCAGCTGGATCGCCTGCCCGAGATCGTCCCGGTTGGCCCAGTGCTCGATCACCTTGCCGTCCGCGATGCGCAGCCAATGCGACTGGGTGACCGCGAAGGTCCTTCCGGTCGGCGGGAAGACCTGGTCCACTCGACCGTCCTCGGCATAGGCCACGAAGGGGCCGACGTGCCGTCCGCGCATCGTGGTGTGCAGCGCCACCAGATCACCGTCCACCACGGCGTCCTCGATCGTGTGATGCAGGTCTGCGTAGGCGGCACGCAGCCAGAGCGCCGTGGCGTAGAACGCGCCCGGTCCGCGCCCCCGGGTGGCGGGCGGCTCGGCCTTGGCCTCCCGATTGGTCGCGTCGGGGTGAATGATCGCGTCGAAGTCGGCGCGGGCCCCGTCGGCCATGAGGCGCACCGAACGGATGGCCAGTGCGCGCGCGGCGTCGGCCGCGGTGCGGGAAGTGCTGTCCATGGGGGCCTCGCAATCAGATACAGGCGAACTCGTCTGCCGATGTATCTGTCGCGGGCGCCATTTCGTTCACGCGGCAGCGCCGGTGTGGATTTCAGGCTCGACTCAGGGGTCGAGGACCTTGCCCGGGTTGAAGAGGTTCAGCGGGTCGAGGGTGCGCTTGATGGCGAGCATCAGGTCTACTGCCGCGCCGTGTTCTTCGCGCAGGTACTTCTTCTTGGTGAGTCCGATGCCGTGCTCGCCCGTCGCGGTGCCGCCGACGGACAGGGCGTGGCGCACCAGTCGATCGGAGTACTGCTGCACCACCTCGTCGTCGTGCTCGTCGTAGGGCACGATGGTGTGCACGTTGCCGTCGCCGATGTGCCCGCAGACGCTGACCGCCAGGCCGAGTTCCGTGCCCAGGCGCAGCGCGGTATCGACGGCGGCCGCGAGGCGGGAGTACGGGACGGCGGTGTCGGTCACCATGAATCGGCGACCCGGGTGCAGCGACTTGAGCGCGAAGAAGAGATTGTGCCGGTCCTCCCACAGGGCGTAGCGCTCGGTGTGGGTGCGGGCCGCGGCGATGTCGAGGGCGTTGTGGCCCCGGTCGATTCGGGTGATCTCCGCTTCCTCGGCGATCGCCGCCGGCTCGGACGACGACTCCACGTCGATGAACAGCGCCGGGGTCTCGGCGTAGTCGGTGCCCCGATAGGCGTTGGTCGCGACCATGCTGACCGCGTCGACGAGTTCCAGCCTGCTCACCGGGAGGGCGGCGCCGAGCATCTCGACGGCGGCGTCGACCGCGTCCGTCACCGTGGGAAACGAAATCCGCAGCGAGCGTAGCCATTCGGGGATGGGGTGCAGGCGCACGGTGAGTTCGGTGATGATGCCGAGGGTCCCCGCGGAGCCGATCAGCAGATCTTTGAGGTCGTAGCCGCTGGAGGATTTGCGGACCGCGCGACCGAAGCGCGCCACTGTCGCATCGGGGAGCACTGCTTGCAACGCAAGCACATTCGCCCGCATCCCGCCGTAGCGGACGGTGGTGGTGCCGCTGGCATTGGTCGCGGCCATGCCGCCCAGCGAGGCGTCGGCCCCGGGGTCGACGGTGAACTGCAAACCGTATTCGGCTGTGGCCGAGTTCAATCGGGTGCGGGTGACGCCCGGCTGCACCGTGGCGGTGAAATCGGCAGGGGAGATGTCGAGGATCGAATTCGCCTGCGACAGATCGACGATCAGTTCGTCGTGCTGGGCGAGCAGATGTCCTTCCAGGCTTGTTCCGGCACCGCGGGCGATGAGTGGGGTCCGGGTCGTCCGCGCCCACCGCACCAGCGCGGCCACCTCGTCGGCATCGGCCGGTGCCGCGACGCCGCGCGGGCGGTGCCCCGCGCGCCCGGTCTCGTCGACCGTGAACTGGTCGAGAACCGCGGGGCGTGTGTCGATCTCGAGGGGTGGGCCGTCGAACGCGGTGGTCATCGTGCACCTCCAGCCGGGCCGCACTGGGTCGGCGCCCGTCCTCGCATCGTAGGTCGCGGCCTCAGATCGCGGGCGTCAATCGCGGCACCGGCGGCAGCGGGACGACGGTGGGCGCGGCGCGGAACGCCTGCAGCATGAGCGCGGCGAAGCGCCGGGACGCCGCGACGCGTGCGGCAAGGCTGTTCGTGCGCAGTCCGTCGTTGGCCATGATCATCAGGACGAGGTCGTCCACCAGGATGTCGGCGCGCAGCTGACCGCTGTCCTTGGCGCGGCGCAGCAGTTCGGCGGCGCCGATGAGCGAGGACGAACGGATCGCGGTGAAGTCCATCGAATGCGGAAAGGCAGCCATGATGGCAGCGCTGAAACCCTGGTCGCGCGCCAGCAATTCACACAACTTCTCGACGGCGACACGGAAACCGTGCCACGCGTCCGGGTCGGCCAGGCCCTCGTCCACGATGGCCCGGCACGCGTGCATGTGATCGGTGAACGCCTCGGTGACCAGTGACTCCTTGGTCGGGAAGTGCCGGTAGAGGGTGGCCGGGCCGACCTGCGCGCGCCGGGCGATCGCGCGCATCGGCACGTCCAGCCCATCGGCGACGAACACCGCGCGTGCCGCGTCGAGAATGCGCTCGCGGTTGTCCCGCGCGTCGGAACGGAGGGGCTGAGACAAACGAGTGGTCACCGCTCTCACTTTAGCTAAACGGACGGGGGCGTCCGTTACGTTCCGTAGGTTGGTCCAGTTTGAAAAGCGCATGGAGGCAGCAGTGAAAGCAGTGACGTTCCCGGCGTTCGGGGCGCCGGAGATCCTCGCAGTGGTCGATCTTCCCGATCCGGGTCCGGCCGCGGGCGAGGTGCTGATCGTGACCGAGGCGATCGGGGTCGGCGGTCTCGATGCGCTGATCCGCAGCGGTGCGTTGACCGCCTACGGAGCCACGCCCGGGCACGTGCTCGGCAGTGAGGTGGCGGGGACCGTCGCGGCGGTAGGGGACGGTGTCGACACCGCGTGGATCGGCCGGCGGGTCTGGGCGCACACCGGGTTGAGCGGGGGCTACGCCGAGCGTGCTGTGGCCCCGGCCGCGACAGTGGTGCCCATCCCGGCGGCGGTGTCGGCCGCCGCGGCGGTGACCCTCGGGAGTTCGGCCATGGTGGCCCATTTCGCTTTGCGCCATGCCCATTTCGCGCCGGGCGAGTCGGTGCTGGTGCGCGGCGCGGCCGGGGGCATCGGGGTGATGGTGGTCCAGCTCGCAGCCCGGCGTGGTGCGGGATCGGTCGCGGTGACGACCTCCTCGGCCGAGCGCGGCGACCGCCTGCGCAAGCTCGGCGCCACGCACGTGCTGGACCGGCACGGCCGCGGCGGGCCCGGCGCGCCGGCGGACTACGACGTGATCATCGATATCGTCGGCGGAGCGGAGGTGTCCGCGTTCCTCGGGCGGCTCGCCCCGAACGGTCGCATGGTGGTGGTCGGCGCGATGGGCGGCATGCCGCCGGCGGACTTCGCCGAGCCGATGATCGCGGCATTCCAGAAATCGCTGTCGTTCGCCACCTTCAGCGCGGATACGGTGCCTGCCACCGAGATCAGCTCGGCGATCGCCGAGCTGTTCGCCGCCGCGGCGCGCGGCGAACTGGAAGCGGTGGTGCACGAAGAACTTTCGCTGGCCGACGCGGTCCCGGCGCATCGGATGATCGACGCGGGCAAGGTGTTCGGCCGGCTCGTGCTCGTGCCCTGAGGTACCGCCGAAGCGGAGCGGCGATGCGCACCGATGAGTTCTGCCGCCCCGCCCCGTCGATACGGTGACAGACTTCGACGCGAAGGGCACACGGATGAGCACGGCGATATCGGCGGACGGCACGCAACTGGCCTACGACGTGGTGGGCGAGGGACCCGCACTGGTGTATGTCACCGGGGCGACCTGCTTCCGGAAATTCCGGCCCATCGTGGACGACGTCAAAGCGTTCGCGAAGGAATTCACCGTCTATACCTATGACCGTCGCGGCCGTGGCGGCAGTACCGACACCGCGCCCTACGATGTGCAGCGCGAAGTCGACGATATCGAGGCGATGATCGACGCGGCCGGCGGCAATGCCTTCCTCTACGGGCATTCGTCGGGCGCGGTGCTCACGCTCGAAGCCGCGCTGCGGTTACCGCACAAGGTCGATCGGGCGGTCATCTATGACGCGTCGTACGTGCACGACGCGGCGGAACGCGATTCCTACGCCGAGTTGGCCCGTAAGGTCGAGTCGCTGCTGCAAAGGGGCGAGAACTCGGGCGCGGTGAAGGAATTCCTGCGCGAGATCGGCATGCCGCGTCCGTTCGTCGCGCTGCTGCCGCTGTTTCCCGGCTGGTCCACCATGAAGGCCCTGGCACCCACCCTCAGGTACGACATCGCGCTGACCGCGGACGTGCCACCGCTGGACCGGCTCGGCGGCATCAAAGTACCGCTGCATATCGTCGCCGGTGCGAAAAGCCCGGCCGGATTGCACGATGTCGCACGGCAACTCGCCGACACCATTCCCACGTCCACGCTTCGCATTCTCGAGGGGCAGAACCATATGGTCAGCACGAAGGCGTTGCTGCCGATTCTGCGTGGATTCCTGCGCGCGCAGTGAACGCGGGTTCGGTCAGCGGACCCATTTCGCTGGATTCGCCCCGATTCGGGTAGCGATCTACTCAGGTGCGGCGCCCTGACCTGCGGTGTCATGGTGTCGAAAGATTGACGTTCGTCGAAAGACGTGACCATGTGGGTAGCGAATTCAGCGATGGCGGGAAGGGCGGCAGGCCCCCTCCCGGCGTACCCGCGGACCAGTATCACCGCGGCCACTTCCGCGGATTTGCCCGGGGCGGCCGCGCAGCTGTCGTTGTTCGGCGGATTCGAATTGCGGGTGGGCGGGGCGAAGGTGGTGTTGCCGGTGCACGCGCAGCGGGTGCTCGCTTATCTCGCCCTGCACCGGATGACCGCGGCCGAATGCGGGCGACGGGTGCTGGCCGAGCGATTGTGGGAGAACTCGTCGCCGGATCGGTCCTCGGCCAGCTTGCGCACGGCGCTGTGGCGCATCCGCCGGGCCGGACCCGCTTTGCTCGGCGGCGACGCGGAGCGCGTGCGGTTGACCGAGCAGGTCGAGGTCGACGTGGACCGGTTCCGGCGGCGCGCCGAGGTCCTGCTGGCCGGGTGCGCAGGCCCGGCGGCGAACGCGCACGCGCTGTGCACGGCAGCCGAACTCCTACCGGGCTGGGACGAGGACTGGCTGGTGCTGTTCCGCGAACAGCTGCGGTTACTGCGGTTGCACACGTTGGAGGCGGTGGCCCGCAAGGATTGCGCTCAGGGCCGCTATCCGCAGGCGATCGACCTGATCCTGCGGGTCGTCGCCGAGGAGCCGCTGCGCGAATCGGCGCAGGCCATCCTGATCGATGCCCACCTCGGCGAGGGCAACGCGGCCGAGGCGCGCAGGCAGTTCGACCTCTTCGCGGCGACGCTGTGGCGCGAACTCGCGCTGCGCCCGTCGGCCGAGCTCGGGCGGCGGGCCGGCGTCCGGGTGTGCACGGCGACTACGCGTCGTTGACGCCGGCGCGTACGGCACCGGGGCATGCTGCGCGGATGCCGGCCGATTTCCGCAACGCACCACCGCCGACACCGATCGGCCGGCTGCGCGCGGTGCCGATGCATATCGAGGAACTGCGCGCGGTCGTCACGCTCGACGCCGCGACCGGTGCCGGATCCGTCGAGGCGACCGTGGACTACGTCGTCGGCCCGCACGCGGGAGCACCGATCTTCGACCTCCGGCAGACGGTGCGCACCGCCCGGCTCGACGGAACTCGGCTCGATCCCGTCGAGTTGGCTGCCCACGATGTCGGACCCGGTGCGCACAGCTCGATCCGGGTCGTCGGCCGTACTCAGGCCGCCGGATCGTCACATCGGCTGAGCGTGACCTACCGGCTCGATACGCCGGACGCCGATCTCGGCGGGGCCTATCCGCCGGTGCTGCACTGGTCGAACGGGCGGGTGCGCTGGTCGTTCGGCATGTCCGATCTGTACGCGGGCCGGTACCTGGAGGCCTGGTTCCCGTCGAACCTGCCGTTCGATCAATTCCCGTGGACACTCGAATTACGGGTCACCGGAACGACGATCGCCCATTCGCTCATCACCAACGGCGCCGCGACCGTGGTCGGCGCCAACGCCTGGACGGTTCGTTTCCCGTCCTGGTTCACCACGATGTCGTCGCTGGTCGAGCTGCGACCGGCCGACTCGGTCGTGCTGCGCTCGACGATCGTGTCGCTGCCGGTGTCCGGGCGGACGGTGGTCGTGGAAACCTGGAAACTCGTTGGCGGTCAAGAGAATCTGCCCGCGCTGCACGCTCGGGTCGGCGCACTCCTGGCGGAGTACGAGACCGCCTTCGGTGCGTTCCTCGGCGATCGATTCGTGTGCCTGTTCCACGGCGCGGGCGGCGGCATGGAATACGCGGGCGGGGCGACCACCGCGGCCGGTGCGCTCGGCCACGAGGTCTTCCACTCGTGGTTCGCGCGCGGACTGAGCCCGGCGGCGCAGACCGACGGGTGGTGGGACGAGGCGTACACCAGCTTCCGGGACGACGGCGACACGCGCACCGAGGGTTTCGACTTCACCCGCGCGCCGGTGCGGCTGTGCGCGCGGCAGCCGTTCCAGCGCACCACGCCGACGGCGGCGTACGACGACGGCAGCCGATTCTTTCGCGGTGTGGCGCAATGGATCGGCGCGGCCCCGTTGCGCACGCTGATGGGGGAGCTGTACCGCGCGCGCCGCGGGACTCCGGTCAGCACAGCGGAATTGGTCGCACATCTGGTATCCGGTTCCGGTGCCACGGATCTCATCGACGCCTGCCACCGATTCGTCTACGGCTTCGCGGAGTCGACGCCGGACGCACGCCTGGTCTTCGGGCCGGCGCCGAGCTTGTGGAACCGGCACGAGGACGACCGGATGGCAGTCCACCTGAATCCGAAAGCCGGACGGGACAACTGGATTCACGCCCGGATAACCAACACGGCGGCAGCCGGGCCGTGCCGCTGCTTCGTCGTCACCTTCGCGTTGCGAGCCACCACCGGCACACCGCCCACCTTTCCCGTCGACTTCTTTCCCGCGCAGACGGCGACGGTGGATTTCGAACTCGCGCCGGGCCGTTGGCGCACCGTTTCGGCCAGGCTGCCCGCGGCGCTGCTGCCCGCGCGCGGCACCAGGGTGTCGGTGCTGGCTTCGGTGCACGCGCGCCGCTCACATCCGGCGTCGGGCACCCATGTGTGGGAGCACGCGGCGCTCGCCCAGCGCGACCTGACGATCGACTGAGCGGGACGCGGGCGCAGGTGGCGGCGGGGCTGCCATGCCGACCCGCCCGAACAACTCCGGTGACGGCCGGATGCTCAGTTCGGTCCACAGCAGATCCGCGAACAGGGCCAGCTGCCTGCGCGCCTCGACCACATTGCCCTCGCACAGATGTGCCTCGATGAGCGCGGTCTGCGCCGATTCGCGCAGCGGTTCCTCGGCGACCACGGCCAGCATCGCCTCGATCGCCTCGTGGTAGCGACCCCGCGCCGCGAGCTCGCGCGCGTCCGTTTCGAGGGCGTGCAACCGCATCTGCCGCAACTGTTCTCGCGCGAGCAGCAGCCAGGTCTCGTCCCAGCCCGGCAGCAGTTCGCTGGTACGGGCGAGCAGGGCGGCGCGGTCGCGTGGGCAGTCGGACTGCGCGCTCAGCATGCGCTCGGCGTTGCCCCGGAACTCGTGCACGTCGACCGTCACGTCGGCGCCGAGCCGCACCCGGCCGCCGGTGCCGTACACCAGCGCGGGATCGACCTGCCGGATCCGCCACAGGGCGGTGCGCAAACTCGCCCGGGACCGGTCCGCGGTGGCGTCGGGCCATAGGCGTTCCGCGAGCACGCCGCGCTCGCAGTCGGGTTGGGCGATCTGGTCCAGCGCCAGATAGGCCAGCACGCGTCGTGAATGCTGCGGCAGGGCAACGTGGTTCGCGTCTACACGCAGCGCGAAGCCGCCGAGCAGGCAAATGGCGACCGCCATCGGATCATCCCTCCGTCACCGGCCGGAACGCGGCCGCGTGCGCTCAGCGTGGCGACCTGGTGCTGCGCGCGCGTCAACGCCGCGTCAACGCCGCCCCCTCGGCATTGACGGGAGTTGGTATGGCCGCGCGCGACCGTGGTCCGGTGAGTGGACCCGAGAGCAGAACGATCGTGGTGCGGGCCTGGCGGGACCGGGGACGGCTGGTCATCCGCGTACTGGCCGGCTCCGCCGAGCCGGACTCCGCCCAGGAGTGGGTGTTCGCCGACATCGACGCGTCGCTGGCGCGGGTCGCGACCTTGCTCGCCGAACTGAGCGAAGATCGCGCGCCGGGGGAGACGAAGCGTTGACGTTCGCGCACACCGTGGCCGCGCACAGTGACGCGAAACGCCCGTCGTTTGCGGAGGTGACCACAATGCGCAGTGACTCATACACCGAGTCTCGCGGTGCTACCGAGGATTATGTCTCGCCCTTTTCCGGGCTCTCGCCCTTCGGTGAGGCGGTGGACGAGGCGGCCGAGCAGCCGACGGCCGCCCCGGACGAGTCGCCGTTCGAAAGTTACTCGTTCACCGAATCACCCTTCGGGGAGCACAGTTACTCGGCGGCGGACGAGCAGTCGCAACTCGCCACCGAGTTCCTGGAGGCACTGCACGACGAAGAATTCACCGAGGCGCTCGAGCAACTGCTCGACGAAGGAGCCGCGCGCGCTCTCTCCGATGCCCAGCAGTGGTCGCTGCCGCCGTCGGAGTCCGAGTGCCGGGAGTCGTTGCAGGAGTGGCTCGCACCGCTGATCGGCGAATGGGAACGCACCATCGACAGCTTCGCGAGCGGACTGGAGAACGCCGATCTGCACGGGCTGGCCGAACAGGAACTCGACGAACTGCTCGACTCGCTGGAAACGCCGGCCGCGCTCGGCTCGGAGGTGTTCGAGAACTTCCTCAGCAAGATCACCCGCAAGGTCAAGTCGGTCATCAAGCAGAAGATCCGGCAGGCGGTCGGGTTCGTCCGCAACCCGGTCAAGGGCGTGCTCAACGTCGCGAAGAGCGGGCTGAAGACGATCAAGAGCGGACTGCAGGCCGTCGGCAAGCACGTGCTCGGGCCGATCCTGCAGCGGCTGAAGAAGATCGGGCTCTCGCTGCTCAAGGGCGTCGTCGCGAAACTGCTCAACCCGCTGACCCGGATCCTGCCCGCCGAGATCCGGCCGCTGGTACCGATCGTGGCCAAGCGGCTCGGGATCGGCGAGGCCGCCGACGAGACCGCGGACGAAACCGACGAGGCCGCCGACGAACTCGGCACTGCGGCGCTGATGGCCGAGGATTTCGACCACCAGCTCTTCGCGATGTTCACGGCCGAGGAGCACGACGAGGCCGACGCGCAGGAGTACGACGAGGCCGATGCCGAAGAGCCTGAGGCGAATACGGTCGCCGAACTCGACGACGCCCGCGCCCGGCTCGCCGCCCAGCTGAGCGCCTACACGGGCGAGGACCCGCCGATCGCCGAGATCGAGCAGTTCGTCCCGGCGGTCCTCGCGATCCGGCCGCTGCTCAAACTGGGGCTGAAAGTGACCGGGGCGCGGGCGAAGCTGATCAATCTGATCGCCCAGCCGCTGGCGAAGCTGATCAAGGGAATGGTCGGTCCCGACGCCGCCCGCACCATCGGCAAGATCGCGGGACAGGACCCGTCGGTCCTGATCGCGCGGGCGGTGGTCGGGGTCGGTTTCACCGCGCTCGGCCTGGAAGCGACCGGCCAGGAGGAAGATACGATCCCCGGCGAGGCGCTCGCCTCGGCGGTCGAGGCGACGGTGACACGTGTGCTCGAGGAGTTACCCGAAGCAGCGTTCACCGATCCGCTCCAAGTCAGTGCGGCGGTGCAGCGCGCCTTCGCCGAGTCGGCCGCCGCGTACCTGCCCGATCGGCTGCTGCGCGCCGACCTGCCCGAGCGGGAAACCGCGGAGGAGGGCGGCTTCTGGGTGATGCTGCCGCGCTCGACCGGACCGCGCTACCGATTCCGCAAGTACACCAGGGTTTTCGCGGTGCCGATCCCGCGGCAGGTGGCGCGGGCGGTGCGCTGGAACGACGGCGGCACGCTGGAGTCCTATCTGCTCGACCGTGGTGTCGATCGGTGGCCGGTGCAGGCCGAGATCGACCTGTACGAGACCATGCCCGGCACCATGCTGGGGCATCTCACCCGAGACGAAACCCTGCCCGCGGCAGAGCAACCGGCCGCGGAGGAGTATCAGCCGCTCACCGCGGAGGCCGCGGGACTGCTGCTGCGCGAACCCGCGCTCGGTCGCCGTCGCCGGGTCGGGACCGCGCCCGGCGCCTATCGACCCGTGCCCGGCCAGCGGTACTTCCGGGTGCGCGTCGCGAAACTGCCTGCGCGCAAGGGTCGTCGGCCACGCAGGCTCACCACGGTGCGCTGGGATCCGGCCACGAAGCGGATGCGGATCGTGATCAAACTGTCCGAGCGGCGAGCCCGGGCGATGCAGGCCCGCCTGCAACGCGCCGCGCCTGCGGGACAGCGCGATCTGCCCGCCGTGCTGTCGGCGTTGCGCGAGATCTTCTTGCCGCGCTTGCAGTATCGGATCGCGCGGCGCCTGGTGCAAGCCAAGCTGCTGACCGAACCGGTCGCGGCGGCGAAACTGGCCGGCGATCTGACCGCCGCGACCAGTACCGGCATCGCCACTTACCTCGCGCAGCGGGGTGCGCAGTTCGCCGCCGCCGTCGCCGATCCGGCGGACGGCGTGACGCTCACGGTGACTTTCCCGGGTGTAACGGCGGATTCGGGGCAACTGCCCGTCGCCGAGGTTGTCGCCACGCCGGGAACGAAGTGATGGACGCCCGATTCGCCACCGAGACCGCCGCGCTCGCCGCCGAGGCGCGGCACTGGCGGCGCGCGTGCGCGGCACTGGGCGACCTCGAGGTCAGCGCGTCACCGGTGGCGTGGCGCGAACTGGAGTCCTACCTCGGGCTCAGCGTTCGCGCTAGCCTCACCGGCCAGGCGCGCAGGCTCACCGCGCAGGCGGACCGCACCCTGTTCACGATCAAAGGTGTGACGGCACCGGCCGACCTGAAAACCGCACGCGCGGAACTGCTCAGGTTGCGCCGCCGGTACAGCCGCGCGGAGGCGGTCGTCGACTTCTACTGCGACGCGGTGAACACCAGGACGAACCCGCGCACCGCGGCCGTGCTGCGCGGGCTGGATGCCTTGGCCGTGCACAGCATGGATCAGGTGCTGCGGCCGCTCGGCATCGACACACCGCCGGTGCTCACCTATCTCGACAAGGGCATGGGCGCGTCGATCCTGCGCTCGGGCGCCCGGCTCTGGGACGCCTCCCTGTCACCGGCGGCCGCGATCAAGATCACCCGGCACAATCTGTGGCAGCCGACCTCCCTGGTGCACGAGACCGGCCACCAGGTGGCGCATTTGACCAGTTGGACAAAGGAATTGGCGGCGGCCCTGCACGCGGCCCTGGCGCCGCACAGCGCGCTCGCGGCAACCGCTTGGCGCAGTTGGGCTTCCGAGGTGGCGGCCGACGTCTACGCCTTCAGCTTGCTCGGATACGCGCCGGTGCCGGCCTTGGCGACCGTCGTGGACGGTCCGTCCAGCCAGGTGTACCGGATGCCGTTCGGCGACCCGCATCCGGTCTCGGCGCTGCGGGTGCAGTTCAACGCGGCGTTGTGCCGGAGCTGGTTCGGCGCGGGGCCATGGGACGCGCTGGCCGCTCGCTGGCAGGCCAGACACCCACTCGCGCACGCCTCTTCGGAGGTCGGCGCGATCGTCGCGGCCAGCATGCCGCTGCTGCCCACGATCGCCGAGGTGTGCACGCGCAGGCCGATGCGAGCGTTCCACGGCGTGCCGCTCTCGGCGCTGGCCGACCCGCGACGGGTGTCGCCGGCCGAACTGAACCGACTGGCCGACCGCGCGGGTGCCTCGTTGTACACCTCGACCTACCTGCAGCGGGTCGAGCCGATGCGAATTCTGGCGCTGACCGTGCTGCGCGGTCTCGAATCGTCCACCGCGCCATCGGAAATGGAGACATGGCTGCGCCGGATGGGTGGCGGCGACCGCGTCGCCGCCTGAACGTAGGAGATAGGAGACCGACATGGACAACGAGCCAGGCAAGGCGGCGGTGGACATGGATCAGCTGATCCAGTTGTTCACCGGCGTGCTTCAGCAGTACCGGCAGCAGGAGAGCGCGGCGCCGAGCACGCTCGCGGAAGGCAACGACTTCACGCTGTCGATCTTCTCGGAGCTGCAGTACGGGTTGCAATCACGCAACCTCTCGGCGAAGGGACCGATCGACCAGCGATTGCCCGCCTTGGTCGACGTCGAGCACAAACTGCTCGAATTCCAGAAGGGCCTGCCGAGCTACGCGGACCGGATCGCCGTGATCCACCGCGGTGCCCGCGGCCCGGAAATCCTCTACGTCTACGACGAGATCCGCAGGGACGGCGGGAACGGCGACGGCTGCGGGTCGAATCCGACCTTCGCGATCACCTATCCCGCCGAGGCGGTCGCGGCGCAGATCCAGGACTGCAAGGGGAAGGTCCGGGCCGTCACCTTCGTGACGTACGGGCCGGTCAGCTCCGGGTCCGGGGGCGGCGTCTCGCTCACGCACTCCGATTCGCCGCAGGCACTTTAAGGAAGGCAGCGCCATGTTCCGACAGTTGGCTACCAAGCTCCCCAAGCTCACCGACCCGCTGACACCCGCCGACGCGGTCTTCACCTTCCACCCGGAGCAGTTGAGCCGGTGGCTGGACGAGATCTGGGCGCAGGGCGGAATCACCGTCTGGCCCAAGGTCTTCACCGAGACCAAGGTGCCGCTCGGTGACCCGGCCGCCGTCAAGTTGACGCAGCTGCCGGACAACTTGATCAAGGAGTCGTTCAAGTCCGGCGTGCACGGGCCCACCACGGGGACACCGCCGTTCCCGCCCCCGCTCGGCTACAACCCGACCAACGATCCGCAGGTGGTGCCGCTGTGGGACCACATGTTCTACGCGTACCTGGTCGAAAGCACCGGCGCCGTGGAGATTTTCGCGGAGGTGGTGCGGCGCTACGTGGTCGGCGAGACGCTGCCCGCACCCTCGGTCGAAACCATGGCCTGGGTACGCGCCACCGAAGAACTGTTCTTCCGCGACCCGCCGCTGTTCCGGGTGGGCGGGTTGACCAGCCAGCTGCGGCCGGATGCCCGGGTGAACCGGCGCAACGCGTACTGGCGCATGTTCGGACTCGATCTCCCGCATCCGGCGCCCGGTGCGGACAGCCAGGCATGGAAGCGAGACGCGGGCGCCGCGAGCAACATCCGCTTCATCGAGATGTGGAACGAACTGCTGCGGCAGGTCTGGCTCGGCATCGAGAACGAGCGCAACACCTCCGGCTCGAACCCGACCGACGCCAGTTACATCGGATACCTGTGCCAGACGCTGGCCGAGATGCTGCGGTTGCGCAGGCTCGGCGGGATGCTCTCGCGCGAAGAGTTCAGCTACGTCTGCCTGCTGAACTGGTTCCATCTCACGGTCGACTACGAGAGCGCCGTGGTCCGGGATCTCAGCGCCAACGCGGGCATCAGCGGCGGCAACCCGGCCGATCGGCTCGCGACGATCGGCAGGCGAGTCGGCGTGGCGCCCTCGCGTCAGGCGCGGGAACTGTTCGAACTCGCCACGCTGGTCTCCCCGCTGCTGTGGGCGATCGAGCTCGGGGTGTTCGACGAACAGTCGCAGGCCGAACTGCTGTATCGCTCCACCGGCGTGCCGGGGCCCGGCCCCGCCCAGACGATGAACCGCATCATCGATCTGTGGCAGTCGGCGACTGGTGAGCGGGTCAAGGATCTGGCGGTCACCATGCGCCGCAGCACGAATCAGGTCCGATCGGCACAGCCGACGAAACTGCTGCCCGCCGGCGTGCTGTCCGGCACCACCGCACCCTCGGCACCGGCGGCGCCGGCGGCGGCCGCGACGAACGGACATCGACGAGTTGCCCCACGGCTCTGAGCCGCTGGGACGTCGAGCCTTTCGCCATCGCGCGATACCGATTGGAGCCTGATATGAGTACCGTTGCCGAATCATCGATCTTCGCTTCGCCCGAGGCGACGCCCGATACCGGCGTGTGGCCCACGCGCGAAGACGTCTTCGCCGAAGACGTGGGTGCGCTGGAGCACGACGGCGAAACCGGCTGGCAGAACGAGGATTCCGACACCGAGTTCGACGAAGCCGGGGATACCGAGGCGGACTACGCCTACGGGACCGAGTGCGACCGCGAGGACGCCGGCCAGGAGGACGCTGTCTTCGAAGTAGACAGCGAGGCAGCGACTTTCGAGGCCGCAGACGATACGGAAGCGGACTACGGGAACGCCGGCTACGAAGGCGGGGTCTACGAAGAGGTCGACTACGAGAACGCCGACTTCGAGGATGCCGACTTCGAGAACATCCACTATGAGGAGGCCGACCACGAGGAAGCCGACTACGGGGAAGCCGATTACGAGGATGCGGATTACGAAGACGCGGATTACGAAGACGCCCAGCCAGTCGCGGTGACACCCGGCCGGTTGCTCGTGCACCGGCATCCCCAATTGCGTGCGCACGCGGGCACGCCACCGGATCTGCTGATCGAGTGGAACGGCATGGTCGAGCCCTCGGTGGTCGATGTGGTCGTCCACTTGCACGGCTACTCCGGTCACGGCGCGGCCATGCAGATCGTCAAGCACAAGAAGCCGATCAGCGGACTGGATTTCACCGATCCGGCCAAGCCGGGAGTCGCCGGACGGACCGTCCCGACGTTGCTGATCCTGCCCCGCGGTCACCATCAGCCGAAGGGCAATCCGGCACGCTACACGTTCCCGGCGCTCACGAAACCCGGTGCACTGCAAGCGCTGATCGATGACGCGCTGGCCCGTTTCGGCGCGGCGACCGGAACGAGCGTACGGCGCAATCGGCTGATTTTGACCGCACACTCCGGCGGTGGAGCGGCGCTGATGTCGGTCCTGGGGCACACCGATCCGGACGAGGTGCACACCTTCGACGCGCTGTACAACGATCCGAAAGCGTTGATCGACTGGGCGCGCAAGCGCATGGCGGCGGGTACCGGCGCGCTGCGGGTGCTGTACCGCCCCGGTGAGGGCACCGCGCGGGCCAGTGAGCGGGTCGGGGCGGCGGTCCGGGCGGCCGGTTCGCCGAACTTCCGGGTGGAGCGAACACGGGTGCCGCACAACGATATTCCGCGTCGATTCGGCTGGCAGCTGCTCGCCGACGCGTCCGCGAACCTGAGCGGCGGGGTCCTCAGCCGGGAGGCGGCCGACGAGAGCACCGAGGAGCTGTGGACGCCGCAGGAGGGCGACGGCGAATACTGGGGCGAGACCGGTTGGGAATCCGAGGATTTCGCGGGGGAGTCGATCGCGCAGGAGTGCGGGTGCCGGTGCAAGGACAGCGAATCGTTAGAGGAAGAAGCTCCGCCCGCCCGCGCTCGCCGGATGCTCGGCAAATGCAAGCCGGTACAGGACGATCTGAGGCCGGAGGCGCCCTGGAGCGAGATGCAGCAGCGATTCCGCAAGCGCTGCAGCCTGACCAGTCATCGCCTCGACGCCAAAGCGGCCATCGATTGTGCGTGCGCGTTCGGCGATCCGCGCGATGTGGCGCTGTTCTCGATGGCGCGTGTGATCGCCGCGGGGCCGCTCGCGGCCCGGCTGTTCGCGCACTTCCTCGGTGCCAGCGGTGCCGAGGTCACCATCGACGTGGCCGACATGATCAAGCGGTCGGCCGGCGTGCGGGAGAAGATCCGCAAGTCGATCGCGCGCGGTGGCGACATCGGCTTCACCCGGCTCGAGCAGAGCGAATATCGCGACAGCGACCTGCAATTCGCTTATGGCGCGATCGACTGCGTGCAGTGGCGGGTGCTGCCGTCCGCGCCCAAGGATTGGCGGAAGAAGCCCGCCACCCGGATCGAGATCTCGATGCTGGACTACTACGAATTCCATCCCGCCCGCCCCGGCGTCAGCCAGTGCGCGCACGCCGCGTGCGTCGAGCTCGTCGCGCGGGGGCAGGCGAAGAATTTCTGGACCAGCGGCAGCACCGTGGTCACCCTCGCGGACCTCGGGGTGCGTCCCGCGCCGCCCGCGCGGCCGCCGCGGGAGCGCCGCCCCCTCCACCAGAGCACCTACTGAGACGTAGGGAGGCAAGTGATGAGTGTCGTTGCCGAGTGGCCCGCCCACAGCGCAGCCGAAGAATCCGGTGCCGTCGAGCAGCACGAGTTCGACGAGAGCAGCGCTGGTGCCGAGGCGGCCTTCGAGGCCGAAAGTTTCCCGTCAGGGCTGGTGCTCACCGCCCGGCCCGGCCCATCGGCCGCCGGGCAAGAGCATTGGGATCCGAACAACACCGGCCTGCCGCTCTACGACACCGGGCCGCAGGTCCGCACGAAGAAGCTGGCGCCGAACTTCACCGTCGGTGAACTCGTCAGCAGCGGTGGACGTCCCGCAGACCGCGCCCGCATCTCGCCGGCACTGGTCCGCTGTCTGCAAGCGATCCGCGATCGAGTGGGAAAGCCGGTGAAGATCACCTCGGGCTACCGGTCCTGGGCGAGCAATGTCGCCGTCTACCGGGCGCGCGGGCAAAAGCCCACGCTCAGTAGGCATTGCAGCGGGCAGGCCGCCGACATCACCATCGCCGGTCTCACCGGACTACAGATCGCGGAACTGGCGATCGACGCCTGCGGCAACGATATCGCGCTCGGCGTCGGCGGTACGTTCGCGCATATCGACGTGCGCGGTCGACCCGACACCTGGACGTATCTGACCGGTTCGGCCAACGCGGCCGCACTCGCCCATGTGCGGCAGTATCGCCTGAACCGGTCGACGCCGAAGCCGGGACCAACGCCTACGCCCACGCCCACTCCGACCCGGACGCCCGATCGTGCGGCGGGCATCGTACGGCGCGGTTCGTTCACCAAGTGTGCGACGGGGGAGCAGCCCGGCGCCCGCGCCATGGCGAATCAGTGGAAGCGCTTGACCGGCCGCCAGGCGGGCACATTCAACTGCCGGGCAACCACTTTCGGCACCCCGTCGCTGCACGGGGAGGGGCGGTCGATCGACCTCTACGCGAACGCGGCGGACCCGGCGCACCGGGCGCAGGTCGACGCCTATCTCGCCTGGCTGCAGGCCAACGCGGTGGAATTGCAAGTGGCGTACATCATTTGGAATCGACGGCAGTGGGGCTGGCAGTACCGGGCGCAGGGTTGGCGGGCGTACGGCGGCAGCAACCCGCACACCGACCACATTCACGTCGACCTCAGCTGGGAGGGTGCGCGATCGCCGAGTCCGCTGTTCGCCGGACCTGTTCCCGGCTTGGGCGGCGGTAGCGCACCTGCGCCGACGCCGAAACCCGGGCCGCGACCGAGCGGCCGGGTGCCCGCGCACGTCGTCGATTTCGTGCGCAAGTACCGTCCGCACGCGCAGGCGAACGAAACCCGCAGCCGCATACCGTGGCTGGTCACCCTCGGTCAGGCGGCGCTCGAAACCGGTTGGGGCGCGAAGGCCTGCGGCAACAACTTCTTCGGCATCAAAGCGGGTGCGAAAGTGCCGGAGGCGCAACGTAAGTTGTGCACGACCACGGAAGTCCACAGCACACCGAACGTCCGTAGCTACCCCGAGATCATTTCGGTGACGCCGAGGCCCGACGGCCGGTACAACTACGTCGTGCGCGCGTGGTTCCGGGCCTATGCTTCCCCGGCCGAGTCGTTCGACGGCCACGCGCGGGTGCTGTTGCAGCCCCGGTACGCGAAAGCGTTCGCGCACACCGCCGATCCCTATGCGTTCGCCCGCGAAGTGGCGGCCGCAGGCTACGCCACCGAACCGAGCTATGCTGCGACACTGACAGGTGTGATGAAGTTGATCGAGACGGTGCCATAGGGGGTGGCGGATGACCAAGGCGCACGAGTACACACTGGACGTGGCCTGGACCGGTAACACCGGCACGGGCACCAGCGGGTACCGGGATTTCGAGCGATCGCATATCGTCAGCGCCGAGGGCAAACCGCCGATCCTCGGCACAGCGGATCCGGCGTTCCGCGGCGCGCCCGAACACTGGAATCCGGAAGAGCTGCTGGTGGCCTCGCTGTCGCAGTGCCACATGCTCTGGTACCTCGTGCTGTGCGCTCGCGCGGGGATCGTGGTCACCGAATACACCGATCACCCGTCGGGCACCATGGTCGAAGATCCCGAGGGCGGCGGCCGTTTCTCCGAAGTAGTACTGCGCCCCCGGATACAGATCGCCGATTCGCAGCACCGGGAGCGCGCGCTCGCGCTGCACGAGCGCGCCCATGATCTCTGCTTCATCGCCAACTCCGTCAACTTCGACGTGCGCTGCGAACCGCGGGTCACCGGCGCCTGAGCCTGCGGTAAAACCGAAGCGGCAGTAGATATTCGACGGTATGTACGGACTATCGCCGTGCCTGTGTCGTAAAGTATAGTAGTCGGTATCGTTCGTTTTACTAAACGCTCGTCTATCGCACCACACCTGCCGGGATGTGCTGTGCCTGGAGGTTGTGCTCGCGTCGGTCTTTGTCGACTCAGAAAGGTTCGCATGACCCAGAGTGATCCCTACCAGCGCCTCATCGAGTTCCTCGACGCAGGTTCCGCCGAATATCGATTGATCGATCATGAACCGGAGGGCCGTACCGATCTGGTCAGTCCGATGCGCGGCAACGACTTGCACGATGCGGCGAAATGCATGGTGGTGATGGTGAAGATCGGTAAGAAGACCAAGCGGTACGTCTTGGCGGTGGTGCCGGGTGACGCAAAGGTCGATCTCACCGCGGTGCGCGCGCTCTTCGACGGCACCTATGTTTCCTTTGCCACCCCCGAGATCGCCGAGAATCTTTCCGGTTCCGTGGCGGGCACGATCCTGCCCTTCTCGTTTCATCCCGATCTCGAACTCATCGTCGACCCCGGTGTACTCGACATCCCCGAGCTGTATTTCAACGCGGCCCGGCTCGATCGGTCGATGGCGTTGCGCACCGGCGACTACGTGCGCTTGGCCCAACCGCGCACCGAGAAGATCGCGCAGTACGAGGCGGCCATGGGCGAGGCGATGACGTAATCCGATTGCCGACAGAACATACATTCTCGGAGGTCTGCTGATGACTACCAAAGAATCCGATAGAAGCCACCTGGCGGGCTCGACGAATTTCGTCGACCGTGACGTCGAGCGTGTCAGCGCTGAATTGCACGCGATGCGCGCGGTCGGGGACGACACCGGCGCGCTACCGGCAGGCCACGGCTTCGCGGATGTCCGCCGTGTCGCGCTGGTCGGTACGAACCGGCTCCGAGATGTGTTGTTCCACAAGACCGGGCACGGCCGGGCGTAGCCCGGCCGTGCCCGGCACTGGGGTCGGAGAGCGCGCACTCAGGTCGAACTACGCTCGGAGACAAGGAGGATCGGGTATTCGTGCTGGCGCAGCAGCGCACGCGACACGGAACCACTGTAGTGATAACCGAGAAACGAATGCGGATGCGAGCCGATGACGATCATCCTGGCGTCTACCGAGTGCGCGACGGCGAGCAGGACTCGCTCCGGGGCTCCTCGTCGGGCATGGTAGGTCCACTCGATCGAACGATAGTCGTGGAGCACGGCCGCTGCGCGCGCCCGCACGGTCGCCTGTTTCGCGTCTGCCCGTCTTTCCCAATCATCGATATCGGGATCCACCGGATAGTCGCCTAGATCGACGGCGTGCACCACATGTAATTCGTCCGCGAGATCTCTGGCCAGACCGGCGGCCGCATCGAGAGCAGCGAAGGCGCTGGGTCTTTCGGCCAAGCCGACGACGATCGCGGTGGCTCGGTGCGACATTCATCGCTGCCTGGAGGCATCGGGCTCGAGTATCGCCTCGACCGAAAGCAGGTCCAGGGCGATTGCCTGTTTTATCGCTTCGACGCGTGAGGAGGCCGAGAGTTTGGCGTAGATATTCGTCAGATGCCGTTTGACGGTACCTTCGGCCAGATACAGCCGGTCGGCGATCTGCGAGTTCTTCAGGCCCGCGGCGACGAGAGTCAGCACCTCTCGTTCCCGGGTGGAGAGTATGGCTCCGTCCCCGCTGCCCAGGCCTTGCAGCATGCCTCGGGTGACCGACAAAACCACCTGCTCGGGGTTCTCGAAGATCTTGCGTACCGCGCTGATCAACTCCTCCCGGGTCGAGTTCTTCCACACGTATCCCCCCGCGCCCGCCGCGATCAGATCGCCGATGCCGCGCGGAGTGTCCCGGTCGCCCAGGATGATCACCGCGACCGCGCTGGGCGTGCTCAGCAGAACGCTGCGTATCCAACGTTCCGGTCGCCGCTCGTATTGGCTGATGCTGATGATCGCGATATCCGGCCGGTGCCGCTCGAGCGTCGCCTCGACATCGCGCTCACCGCATTGCCCGACGACTTCCATATCGTGTTCGTGGGAAAGGATCTCCACTATTCCGTGCCGATACAACACATGTTCATCGACGACTACCAGTCGTATTCCTGCCGGTGCAACCATCAAATCTGCCCCCGCTTTCGTGCTGTGTATCAAAACTAGGGAGGCTGGTGCGCACCCCTAGGCCGAACGTGCGCGCCTGTGCTGTGAACGCCGGCCCGGCACTCGGACATCCAGGGTTCGAGTGTGGACTGCGGGTCGGCGTGCGAATGGGATCGCTCGAGGGTTGCATGGGGGCCGACGTGCTGCCAGGCGGCCTCGGCTGACCGCCGAGCATTCATCTGGCAAACCACCGTGACTCCCATGATGATCTGGTCCGCCGACGAGCGATGATCGCAGCGGCCCGAGTGACCTGAACATTCCGCGCTGCATGTCCGATAGTCAGTGTGACCTATGCGACTGGACAGTCGCAAGGGTGCACGAGGTCGCAGCAGGCAGTACAACTTACCGCTGACACCGGAATTGGGGGCAGAGCGCCGGGCGTAACAAACTGTACGATTCAGCCTAATATGCTGTACGGCAGTCGAGGGTGGCAAACCTTTGGCGATCGAGGGAACGGTGTACCACGATGCGGGGTGGGGACGCGTCACAACCAGGGTCGATGGTGGCCCTGACGGATCTGTCCATCTTGCTGGTGGCGATCACCTGGGGTTCCAGCTACGTCGTTATGCAGACGGTAGGCAGCGCGGTGCCCGCGGCCGGCTTTCTCGCGCTGCGTTTCGCGGCGGCGATACCGGTCATCGCGCTGCTCGCATTACGCACGCTGCCTCAGCTCACCTCGTCCGAGGTGCGCAACGGCATCGCGTTCGGGTTCATGCTGTACGGCATTCTGATCTTGGAAACAATTGGCGTACTGCATACCTCGGCCGCCAACTCCGGCTTTCTGATCACCGTTTCCGTGGTGCTCGTGCCGGTCCTCGAGCGTGTGCTCAGTCGCCGGGCACAACCGCTTCCGGTCTATCTCGCGACGGTCACCGCGCTTGCCGGCTGCGGTCTGTTGCTGTTGTCGAAGGGTGGATTCCATCCGCAGAGCGGAGATTTGATCATTCTGGCCGCGGCGATGATCAGGGCCACGCAGATCACCCTGTTCGGCCGCAGTTCCGAAGGTCAGAATCAGTCGCTGGTGAATATCACCCTGATCGAGTTCGTCGTGGTGCTGCTGCTGGCGACGGCGACCTCGGTACTGACGGGTGCGCCGATGTGGCGCCTGGCCGGCGCGGTGAGCGGATCGAATTGGTTGCTGATCGTCTATCTCGGCGTGATCGGCACGTCGTTCGCGTTCTTCGCCCAGCTCCGTGGCGCCCGCCGGACGAGCTCCACCCGGGTCGGCTTGATTCTCTGTACAGAGCCGGTCTTTTCGACCCTTTTCGCGGTGCTGGTGGCCGGTGAGCAGCTCACCGTGGTGCAGTGGATAGGCGGCGCGCTGGTGGTCGGTTCCGCGATCGTCGGCCGCAGTCTCGAAGGGGCACGGAAAGTTCCCGCCCGCGTCGTCGCCGAACCGAGCCGTCATCCGTTGCGGACCGGGCCCGACACCACCGGATCCGGACCGTAATCACCCAGCCCGGTACGTTAGATTGAGCCCAGCGGCACATTCTAGCGAACGGTGGTCGATGTCCGATCTAGCAGACAGCACGAAGCTGGACAGTGCCGCCGCGGCCATCGGCGCACAGATCCGCAGGATGCGGGAGGCTCGGGGCATGTCGGCGGCGGAACTCGCCCGCCAATCCGGGATCAGTAAGGCAACGTTGTCCACTTTGGAATCGGGTGCGGGCAATCCGCGTATCGACACGTTGTCCGCCATCGCGGTCGCATTGCGGCTGCCGCTCGGCGATCTCATCGTCGCGACGGCACCGTCGAGGGCCACGCTCCGGCCCGGCACGTCCGAGCCGGACTACAGCAAACAGGAACTTTTGCAGCGCGTCGGCGCCGGCGTGTACGTCGAGGTGTGGCGGATTCGAATCCGTAAGGCGGGCAACCGGATCGACAGTCCGGCGCACACGGTCGGCACGGTGGAGCATCTGCACGTGGCCAAGGGCGGCCTGCGGGTCGGCGCCGTCGACACGCCCTGCGACGCTGCCGCAGGCGATTTCGTGGTGTTCGGCGCCGACGTGCCGCATTTCTACGAGGCGACGACCGACAATGTCGAGGCCGTGCTGGTCATGACCTATCCGGTGTCGGGCTGGTAAGGGCGGCTCAGATCCGCCGGCTCGCAACCTGGGCCATCAGGGCGGTGCATTCCTCGAGCGTATCGCTCCAGAACACCAGTCCGTGGCGCCGGATGTAGATGATGTGGCTGCGTGGCGCCGCTTTCGCGACGGCCTCCGCGAGCTGCACGCTCCCGTACTCCTTGGGCGGGATGACGAGCACATCCAGGTCCGCGATCTCGTCACCCGGGATGTAGTGGTTGTGCACGATGTAGCGGGCGTCCACCGATGTTCGCACCAGATAGTGCATGTAGCTCTCCGCCGACGGCGGTCCGGCGCCTTCGCAGCGGAGCGTCCAGTCCGCGAAGTCGACCAGTTCGACGAAATCGTGCGACGCCAGATCTTTGAGGTAAGAGCCGCTCGCCGAAACGAAGGTGTGACCGTTCGTCCGGACGCTGATGTTGCCTGCCGAATCGGTTTGGTGCTCGAATACCGCGGCGGCGGCACCGAGCGTGCGGACGGCTTCGACCGTCTCTGGGGCACAACGATTGTCGGCTTTCGTCAGGCTGATGTTGACCCAGCGCGGCCGAGCCGGGGTCGCAGGTGACGGCTTGCCGCGAGGTGCGCGGCGCGGACCTGCGCTCTTACCGCAGTATCGGATATTCTGCCTGCCGACAACGAATGTCGCGACATCACGCGCGACCGATTCCGGGTTCGCGTCCCGGAGCAGCAGGTGTTCGATCCAGCCGGCGATCCGTTCGAGATCGGCGCCGCTGTATCCCCGCCGCGTGATCTCCTGCACGCCGAGCCGCAATGTATCGATGTGCTCGAACGCGATCGAGCGGTTCACCGAGATGTTCGCGTCGAGCAGCTTCTTGGCCAGCATGGGGCCGGCGCCGAGCGGCCGGGTGTCGATGAAAAACATGTGGTTCTGGGTGAATCCGCGATCCGCGGCGAGCACGGGGATCCCGCGCTCGTTGAGCAAACCCGCCAGATGCCTGGCATTTTCGATCACCCGCGCCGCGTATTCGCGCCCGTCTTCATACATTTCGTGCAGGGCGATGAACAGCGCGAGGGTCGAAGCGGTGTGCTGGCTGCTCACCATGCCGTTCGAGAGTGTGTAGGTGATCCGCTCCATGAGGCTGCGGCTCTTTCCGAGGATGAGTCCCTTCTGCGGGCCGAAGAAGGTCTTGTGTGTGTTGGCCTGCAGGATGTCGGCGCCCTCGGCCAGCGGATCCTGGAACTGCCCGCCCGCGATCAACCCGAGGGTGTGCGAGGCGTCGAAGATCAGCGGGACGTCGCCGCATATCTGTTTGAGTTCCCGCAGCGGGAACGGGAAGAGGTAGTTCATGGCGTCGATGTACAGCAGCGACGGACGTTCACGCTCGAATATCTCCCGCGTCCGCTCGATGTCGATGGTGCACAGGTCGCGGAACGCGTAGGTGGTGCTCCGCCTGCCGAACGACCGGCACATGAGCTCGGTCAGGAAGTGGCCGCCGTCCTTCGTGGAAATACGCATGATCTTGTCGCCGGGCTGGGACAGTGCGGCGAAGGTCGTCTGCATCGCGTGCAAGCCGGAAAGGCAACGGAATTCGGTGTATTCGGCGCCGAAGAGCTCGCGGCACACCTGGGTCGCGGATTGCTCGATGGCGTTCACCCGGTTGAGCCCGCGATAGAGGAAGTTGTTGAGGCGCGACGGAGAGTCCAGCCGCATATCGAGATGTTCGAGCAGATAACGGTTCGCCAATTTGGTGGACAGCACGTTCTGTGCGAACGGGGACAGCACCGTTTCATTGGCGGTCAGATGCAACACCTGCTCGTTGTCCACCTCCTCGCGGGTCACCAGATCCCGAATTGCGGTAAGCGACAGAGGCGTATCGATGCTGAGCTCGGTCATTTCACTCCGATCGGCGGGAGACACTGCCCCTGCGTTTCGGCAGTTTCTCACGATAGACATTAATAATCCGCACTGCGGCAGCGCAATACGACGAACGTGTCTACTCTGTGCGTCGAAAGTATTCTGGGACATGGCCGTTCGGCTATGGCCGAGGTCGCGTTGTTGACGGAAAACGACCCCGGCCGGAAAGTGATCCTATGCGGACAATCGACTGGGTCGACGGAAAAGTAGTCATTCTCGATCAAACGTTGCTACCACATCGAGAAGTGGTCGTCACGGTGACCACGGCCGCGCAGCTCGCCGGCGAGATCGCCCGGCTCGCGGTGCGCGGCGCGATGGCGCTCGGTGTGGCGGGCGCGCTCGGTGTGGCGCTCGCGGCGCTGCGGGCCGTGGAACGGGGCGAATCGCTCGAGCGAGCACTCGACGCGGCTGCCGTGATCATGACCGAGGCGCGACCCACCGCGGTCAATCTCGCGTGGGGTGTGGAACAGGTGCTCGCGGTTCGGGACGGCGGTCCGAACGCGATCCTGGCCGCGGCGCTGGCCGTCCGAGACGCCGACATCACCGCCAATCGAACGATCGGCGCGCGCGGCACCGACCTGCTCGCCGGCGCCCGGCGGATTCTGACGCATTGCAACGCCGGTGCGCTGGCCGGCGTCGAATGCGGTACCGCGCTGTCGGTCATCGGCGCGCTGGATGTGGCGAACAAGCTGGAGTTGGTGTACGCCTGTGAAACCCGGCCGCTGTTGCAGGGCAGCCGGCTCACCGCGTGGGAACTCGGCCGGGCCGGGATCGCGCACACCGTCATCGTGGACGGTGCGGCTGCGGGGATGATCGTGCACGGCCGGGTCGACGCGGTGGTCGTCGGTGCGGATCGGATCGCGGCCAACGGTGACGTGGTCAACAAGGTCGGCACGCTGAGCCACGCGTTGGCCGCAGCGCGCGTGGGGATCCCGTTCGTCGTGGCCGCGCCGGAGGCGACGATCGATCTGACCTGTCCGAGCGGTGCCGAGGTGCCGATAGAAGAGCGTGCCGCGACGGAGGTGCTCGAATTGGGCGGTGCGCGAATCGCTCCCGCGGCGAGCACCGCCTGCAATCCGGCGTTCGATGTGACACCCGCTGATCTCGTCACCGCGATCGTCACCGAGGATCGGGTGATCACGCCGTCGGGTCAGTCGATCGGCAAGGTCAGCGTGCAGTAGCCCTGGTATCGCCCGAGCCGGGCGGGCCCGCCGAGCTCGGTGAGCGTGGCGACCACCGCGTAGCCCGTCACGGTAGCGTGCGCGAGTTCCACCAATTCCGCTGCGGCGGAAAGTGTTCCACCGGTTGCCAGGACGTCGTCGACGAGCAGGACGCGCGCGGACGGGGGCAGGACATCGCATTGCAACTCGAGCGCTGCCCGGCCGTACTCGAGGTCGTAGCTGACGTTGTACACCCGCCCCGGCAGCTTTCCCGATTTGCGGGCGAGCACCAGCGGGCTGCCCGATTCCTGCGCCACCGCGGTGCCGAACACGAAGCCGCGTGCTTCCACCGCCAAGACGATGTCGAAAGCGCCGGCGAAATGCCGGATCGCCGCTTTGGCGATCCGGGTGGTCATGGTGGGAGTCGCGATGACTGGGCAGAGGTCTTGGAAAAGCACACCGGGGGAGGGGAAATCGGGATAGGCCCGGATGAGGTCGGCGACATCGGCGGCGAGCCGGTCGTCGGTGCGGTCTGGGGCGGTCGAGTAGTCGACGGTGTCGGACATGACGAATCCTGCGGTCTCGAGAGTCGGGGAGGGTGTCAGCGCAGCAGTTTTCCGGCGATGAGCGCGAGCCGGTCCGCGGTGTCACCGGGTATGCCCGCGGGGTCCGACATGACGGCGTGCCGCATCGCATCGGCGCACTCGCAGTCGCGCGCCGTGCCGTCCGAGGACGCGGCGAACTTGCGGATGATGTCCTTGGCCGTTGCGATATTGGCCCGCATCACCGACGCGACCATATCCGCGGTGACGGACGGCCCGTCAGTGCGCCAGCAGTCGTAGTCGGTGACCAATGCCATTGTGGCGAAACAGATTCCGGCCTCTCTTGCGAGTTTGGCCTCGGTGGCCGCGGTCATGCCGATGATGTCTGTGCTCCAGGCCCGGTAGAGTTCGGATTCAGCCCTGGTGGAGAACTGCGGCCCCTCGATGCAGACGTAAGTGCCCGCCCGATGCACGGTCGCACCGGTCGACGCGGCGACGTCGGTCAACCCGGCGCGCAGCACCGGGCAGAAGGGGTCGCCCAGCGGTACGTGTGCGACGGCACCGGCTCCGAAGTAGGTGGACCGGCGGTGCCGAGTCAGGTCGATGATCTGGTCGGGCACCACCAGATGGCTCGGCTCGATCTCGTCGCGGAGACTGCCGACGGCGCTGATGCTGAGGATGCGCTGGACCCCGAGTTGCTTGAGCGCGTGGATATTCGCCGCGGCGGGCACCTCGGTCGGCAGGTAGCGGTGGCCGCGGCCGTGCCGGGCGAGGAAGGCGATGGGTCGCCCGTCGAGCAGGCCGACCCCGATCTTGTCGCTCGGGTCGCCGTAGGGTGTGGTGAGCGCGACTTCGCGGCGACCGGCGAGCGTTTCCAGGTCGTACAACCCGCTGCCGCCGATGATGCCGAGTTCGATTTCTGCCGCAGGTGCAACCATGGTATCCGTCCCGGAGTTCGCCGCATTTCGGCGCGACTTTACTGTCTGACAACGATCTTCAGGATATCGGCGGTCCGATCCGGCCCGCGATGTACCGATCGGCGCAAATTGCTACACATTACGGTGTGTCACCAATTGCTTGCCGTCGTATTTTCTGCTTACCCCGCTGATCTGCGTTGTATTGGGCGGTACGTCGCCCTATCGTCAGTACGGACAGTGGTCGAGCATTTATGGAGTTGGCCGTGACAACTGAATTCTCTTATCGGGTCGCCGATCTATCACTTGCCCATTTCGGGCGCCAGGAAATCGAACTCGCCGAGCACGAGATGCCGGGCCTCATGGCTCTGCGCGAACAGTATGCGAACAACAAACCGCTGACCGGTGCCCGTATTTCCGGTTCGTTGCACATGACCGTGCAGACCGCCGTGCTGATCGAAACCCTGACGGCGCTCGGCGCCCGGGTGCGCTGGGCGAGCTGCAATATTCTCTCGACGCAGGATCATGCCGCCGCCGCCACCGTCGTCGGGCCGTCCGGCACCGTCGAGGCCCCACAGGGGGTCCCGGTCTTCGCCTGGAAAGGCGAAACGCTCGACGAGTACTGGTGGGCCACCGGGCAGATGCTCGATTGGCCCGACGGCGCGGGTCCGAACATGCTGCTCGACGACGGTGGTGACGCCACGATGCTGGTGCATCGGGCGGTAGAGGCCGAAAAGTTGGGCGCCGTACCGGATCCCGGCGCCGAGCGGTCGGCCGACGACGAGGTGATCGACGCGTTGCTCCGGGCCTCGCTGGCTGCCCACCCGCGCAAGTGGACCGACTTGGCCGCGGGCATTCGCGGTGTCACCGAGGAGACCACGACAGGTGTCCACCGGCTTTATCAGATGGCCAACAGCGGTGCGCTGCTGTTCCCCGCGGTCAACGTCAACGATTCCGTCACCAAGTCGAAGTTCGACAACCGGTACGGCATCAGGCACTCGCTGATAGACGGCATCAATCGGGGGACGGACGTGCTGATCGGCGGAAAGGTCGCTGTCGTCTGCGGTTACGGGGACGTGGGCAAGGGTTGCGCAGAGGCGCTGCACGGGCAGGGCGCCCGCGTCGTGGTGGTGGAGATCGACCCGATCTGCGCCCTGCAGGCCGTGATGGACGGCTTCCAGGTGGCCACGCTCGACGATGTGGTCGGGTTCGCCGACATCTTCGTCACCGCCACCGGGAATGTGGACGTGATCACGGCCGGCCATCTCTCGGCCATGAAGCATCAGGCGATCGTCGGCAATATCGGCCACTTCGACAATGAGATAGATATGGCGGGCCTGGCTCGGATCGCGGGTGTCCGTAAGGAGAACATCAAGCCACAGGTCGACAAGTGGGTCTTCCCGGACGGTCATGCCGTGCTCGTCCTGTCGGAGGGCAGGCTGCTCAATCTCGGTAACGCCACCGGCCACCCGTCGTTCGTCATGAGCAACAGTTTCGCGAATCAGGTGCTCGCGCAGATCGAACTGTTCACCAAGTCGGCGCAATACCCGGTGGGCGTGTACACGCTGCCGAAGCGACTGGACGAAATGGTCGCGCGTTTGCATCTGCCCGCTCTAGGCGCCCGGCTCTCGACATTGACACCGCGGCAGTCGGACTATCTCGATATTCCGATCGAAGGCCCGTACAAATCGGAGCAGTACCGCTACTGACGCCCGCCCGGGCGGCTACCGGGCATCGAGATTTCCGCCCGTGGAGGTGGCGGAATTCACCGCACAGTAATTCAGAAGGAGCGGGTCAGTGACAACAACAAATGGTCGCCGTCCAATCATCGCTTTCATGAGCGACCTCGGCATCACCGACGACTCGGTGGCACAGTGCAAGGGGCTGATGCTCAGCGTATGCCCGGATGTCACGATCGTGGACATCTGCCACACCATGCAGCCGTGGGACGTGGAGGAGGGTGCACGGTACATCGTCGATCTGCCGCGGCTGTTCCCCGAGGGGACGGTGTTCGCGACCACGACATACCCGGCGACCGGCACCACTGCGCGGTCGGTCGCGTTGCGGATCGCGCATGCCTCCAAGGGCGGCGCCCGCGGGCAGTGGGCCGGCTCGGGTGCGGGTTTCGAACGAAAGGAAGGTTCCTACATCTACATCGCACCGAACAACGGCCTGCTCACCACGGTCATCAAGGAGCACGGGTATCTGGAAGCCTACGAGGTGTCTTCGCCCGAAGTCATTCCGGAGCAGCCGGAGCCGACCTTCTACAGCCGTGAGATGGTCGCGCTGCCGTCGGCGCATCTCGCCGCGGGCTTCCCGCTGGAGAAGGTCGGGCGGCGCCTCGCCGACGACGAGATCGTCCGATTCGAACGGAAGGATCCCGAACTGGTCGCCGACCACGACCTCGTCGGGTACGTGACCAACATCGATCATCCGTTCGGCAACGTGTGGACCAACATTCATCGCACCGATCTGGAGAAGCTCGGCGTCGGGTACGGCACCAAACTGCGGATCACCCTCGACGGCGTGCTGCCGTTCGAGTTGCCGCTGAGCCCGACTTTCGCCGATGCGGGGGAAATCGGGGCGGCGGTCGCGTATCTGTCGAGCCGCGGCTATCTGGCGTTGGCGCGCAACGCGGCGAGTCTGGCCTATCCCTACAACCTCAAGGCCGGTATCAGCGTGCAGGTCAAGGTGGGCTGATCCAGCACTGTCGGCGGCCGGCCGGGCGAGTTCCGGCAGGCCGCCGGCATCGGCCTGCAAGGAGGGTCAAATGTCGCTGTCCCGTGGCGATTTCGCCAGTCTGTTCATCGCACTGATCATCATCCTCGTCGCCGCCCATCTCGGTGCGCAGATCTGTGCGAAACTGCGCCAGCCGCCGGTGATCGGAGAGATCCTCGGTGGACTGTTCCTCGGGCCCACGGTGTTCGGGCAGGTGGCGCCGGGTGTGGCGAGCCAACTGTTCCCCGCCGACGGCGTCGTCCACGCCGGAATCCAGATGCTCAATGAGTTCGGACTGCTGCTGCTGATGTTCCTGGCCGGGCGAGAGGTCATGACCTATCGCAATCCGGGCAAGCAGCGCACCGTGGCGGCGCTGGCCGCGGCCGGGCTGGTGATTCCGATGGTGCTCGGGGTCGGGGTGGCCCTCGCGCTCGACCACGCCGACTACTCCGGCCCGCACGGGACCGACGCCACCTTCGCCCTCATCTTCGGAATCGCCTTCGCGGTCACCAGCATTCCGGTCATTTCGCGAATAATGCTCGACCTCGGGTTGCTCAACACCAGCTTCGCCCGGGTCGTCCTGGCGGTGGCGCTGCTCGAGGACGTCGTGCTGTATGTGGCGCTCGCCGTGACGTTCAGCCTGGTCCAGGGCGACCAGAAGACGTTCGGGCTCGGCTCACTGCTGCAGCTACACGGTACGGGTGCGATGGCGTATCAGGTGATCGTCAGCCTGGTCTTCATCACGGCGCTGCTGCTGGCCGGCAAGTGGTTGTTCAACCGGCTGGCCGCGAGCAAGGCGAATCTGATGGAGAAGGCGAACCCGATCGCGTTCCGGCTGGTATTCGCACTCGCGCTGGTCCTTTCGTGTGTATTCCTCGGGATCAACGCCATCTTCGGCGCACTGCTGGCCGGCATCGCTTCCTCCGATGTCATTGCGCCGCAAAGTAATCAAGACGGAGAGTCGACGCCGGGCGCAGGCGCATGGGATACGATCAAGGACTTCTCGCTGGCGTTCTTCATCCCGATCTACTTCGCCGGGGTGGGCATGCAACTCGATCTGGCACGCAATTTCGACCTCGTGTTCTTCGCCGCCTTCTTGCTGACGGCAACCGCGGTCAAGGGGCTCAGCATCTGGGCCGCCGCGCGCGCGGTGGGCGAATCGAACCGGCACGCCAAGAATTTCGCCGTCGCGCTGAACGCACGTGGTGGCCCGGGAATCGTGCTGGCCACCGTCACCTTGTCCGCGGGTCTCATCAACGAGGAATTCTTCACCAGCATCGTGGTGCTCTCCATTGTGACGTCCTCGCTGGCCGGCATGTGGCTGGACTACGCGTTCCCGCGAACGCCGCGTCCGCCGCTGCTCGCCACGGCGTCGAATCATGCTGCGGCGACGTCGGACAACGGCGCCGCGGCAACCCACGACGGTACCGGCGCGGCCGATCACGTGGTGGGGGCCGAAGAGGCACCCGGGCCCAAGTCGTAGTCGAACGGTGCGCAATGGGTGACTTCCACGGCGAAACCGTCCGGCTGCGACCGGTCGATCTGTCGCTCGCCCTTGTTCTGCGCGACGACGTGCGCGAAGGTCGGGGCGAGGACGGGATCGCCGGTCGCGGGCGCGGGCCGGAAGAAGCGAACCAGTTCGGCGAGCGCCGTGCGGGCACTCGCGGTGTTGAGTTCGTGCGTGGCATCGGACAGCACGACGATGTCGGCCGACGCGTGGTCGCGGAAGGCATCCGCCACGGCGCGCAGATCGACCCAGGAGTCGCGGCTGCCCTGGACCGCCAGAATCGGCACAGACCCGATCGATCGGATATCGACGCGGGTGGACTCGGTGGTGTGCCAGCCCAATTCGACCAACCGCTGCACGAACCGCCATTTCACCTCGTGGTCGAGGACGAGCGCGGTGCGGTCGGGATCGGTCTGCTCGCCGCGCAGCCACTGCCCGATGAAGTCCTGGTCGTTGGCCGCCGCGATGGTGGCCTGCATGTCGACCACAGCGGAGATGGCGCCGATCGCGACCGGACGCCGACCCGACCGCGCGGCCGTCGCGAATGCGATGCGCGAGGCGATACTCGCGGTGAACAGGGCGGCGGGCCCGCGGCGCGGGCCGGAGGTCGCGACCCAGTCGTGCACCAGCGCCAGATCCGCGGCGAGGGCATCGGGGGTCAATTCCCGGATAGTTCCGTCGCTTTCGCCCACATGATTGGTGGGGTCGTAGCGAATGACGTCGAACCCGTTGAGGAGAAAGTAGAGGGCGATGCCACGGCCGCGCCGCATCACCGTGCCGAACGGCGGCGCCACGATGACGCGGCCGACCGGATCGTGGTTGTCGGGCTGGTATTGGCGCAGGCCACGCAACATGCCGCGGGGCGTGGGCAGTTCGAACCGCTCCGACCGGACGGTCACCGGAGTGGTCGAACGGCGTTGTCCTACTGGTGCAGTCGTCATCGGATGACCTCGGCGTCGAGTCGTAGGGCGCAGCCGCGAGTTTCGGCCGTCGCGATGCGGCGCACCACGGTGAGCACCGCGGAGTCGTTGCCGCACGGGCAACTTCCCTCGCGCGACACCGAGCCCAGATCATCGGTCGCCACGAATCCCGGATAGCTGGTGGGGGAGGCGTCGCAGAACGCGAGCACGCCCACCTCGCCAGGCGGCAGCGGCCGCATTGTCGCCGGATCCCGCGCACTCGTATGCAGCCATGCGGGCACGTGTTTGGCCCGGAACCGGCATTCGAACAGCACGGTGTTCAGCTCGACCGCGTTGTAGCAGTCGCGGATCGGCGCGTCGCCGGCCAAACCGAAAGCGGCCGTGACGAATTCCTCGAAGTCCCGCCGGGACATCGCCGTCGCGTTCGCGCGCTTCCAGCCGCCCGCGGTGATGACGAGACCATTGCGCGCACCGAGGCCGGGATCGATGCCGCGTTCGCGCAGCGCTGTTGCGAGATCCCGCACCAGGACCGGTGGTCCGATCACCACCGGCCGCTCGACCGACTCGTCGAGCAACGCGTCGATCACCTCGTCGATCCGGAAAATGCCCGCGGTGACGAAGAATCGGGTGGGATGCAGCAGATCCACGATGCTCAGTACGTAGGAGAACCAGAGATCGCCGGCCTCGCCGGTGTCCGGCCCCAGTACGAACAGCTGCCGTTCGATGTCGGGATTCGGTAGCGCGAGCCGGCTGCCCTGATCGATGCTGCCGACAAAACGTTCCAGGGTGGTTCCGTCGCGATATATCCGGCTTTTCGTACCCCGGGTACCGCTGCTGGTGCAGACCTGCACCACCTTTTCGGGCGCACAGCTCGAAACGTCGTGACGCTTGAACACCGAGGCCGGTATCAGCGGCAACGATTCGATGAAACCGGGCAGGTCCAGCCGGGAAAGCGACCATTCGTTGGCTTCGGCATAGCGCCGGTAGGACGCGCAGTGCTGCCAATGGTGGCGGACCGCGGCGCGCATCAATTCGTCGCGGAGTTCATTGAGCTCGGCCCCGGCGAGCGTGAAAGCATCGTCGCGCTGATGGATCAGGTCATCGATCGCCCGAATGGAGTCTATGACGGTGACCTTGGCGTGCGTTGTCATGGTCTGTCCTCGGCCGGCGCCCGGTCAGTCGATGATGTTGATGCAGCGTGACGGGCATTCTGCCTCGGCGCGGCGCACCTGTTCCTCGTGTTCGCCGGGCACGAGCAGCGCCTTGTGCGCGCAGTCGGCGCCGACGTCCGCCTTCACGTACGCCACATATTCGTCGTCCGTCGCGAACACCGCCGCGGCATGTTCGCAGCACAGCTCCGCACCTTGGCAGAGCGCGCGTTCGATCCACACTCGCATTGTTCCCAGGGCTCCTCGTGCCAGAGTTTCTCGGCCAGTTCGTGCTCCCTGTCCACCAAACGGGAATTCCGCAGGCGCTGTCAATGCTCCGTTCGGCACACTTACCGCGATTCGATATTCGAAAACGCGCGCCGGGTAACGTCATTCGTACGACGGCGCGGTATTCGCCGAGTCATCGGTCACATACTCGATGTGACTTTCGGGTTATCGCGTCAGTGAAAATTCGGTGATAGTTTCGGCGCAGTGCTCCCCAGCAATTCCCGTACGCACCGCGTACCTCTGATTGGAGCCGATCGTGTCGATCGAGACCATACCGACGAGCACGTCGGCGCTGGATGACGTCACCGGACTGTTGTCCCGTTGTGCCGCAGACGATGCCGCGGACTCGGTGCGGGAGCTGATCCGGGCCGCGGGCGCCACGTTGATCTTCAGCAGGCATCACTGGCTGCGTTTCGACGGGACCTGGCACGGCCGAAAGGAATTCCGGGACGCGCTGACCGTGGTCGAGGCACGTCCGTACGGAACGTGGACCGAGGCCGACGCGGAACTCGTCCTCGGGCTGGCCGTGCTGCGACGCGCCGGAATCGGTCTCGAACAACTCGACGGTGAATTCTCGCTGCGTGCGGTGCGTGCGGTGCTGGCGCAACGGCTGGGCGGTTACCTGCTGTCGATCGGCCAGCCGAGGACACTGGATCACCTGCCCCTCCTGGAACTCGCCGATCGCACCCGGATGGTCAGGGAACACGTCGAACGGGACTACTTCAGGTATTCCGTGATCGACGGTGCGAAATGGCATCGCACAGAGGGTCTGCTCGCCCGCGCGCAGGTGAGTTGGACCGAACTGCCCGGCCAGGTGGTCGAGGGGCTGACCGAAATCGCACCCGGCCTGCCCGACACGCGCGTGGCCGCGCGCTGGCTGCCCGCGGCCACCAGGCAATGCCTCACCGCCCGTGGGCAATCCAAGGAGCTGGTCGAGGCGCTGATGCGGTGCGCGGTGCGCGATCGCGCCCTCGCGGTCGATCATGTGACGGTCACCTGCGTGCGCGGGGTGCTGCTCGACCGCCCCGGCGAGCTGGACGCGTCCGACCAGTTCTTCACGCATACGGTGATCGATGAGGGCCTGGCCCTGGCCCGCTTCGCCGAGCAACTGGGGCACGAGTCGGAGCAGCGCCTGCGTGCGACATTGCGGGCCCGGATGATCAAGCTGAAGCGCAAAGCGGTGGTGAACTATTTCGGCGACGGTTGCCTGCGCGGCGAATGGGTCGAGAAGGCCGCCGACAACATGATCTTTTTCAACGAGGACACCCACTACCGCGGTCATCAGACCGTCGGGTGCTCGACCGGCGGCCGTTCGGCGTTCGAAGTGAGTTACCACCGTGACCGCGCCGAACACACACTGCCGCCGATGATGGGTGACTTCCGGGTGGTCCGGCTGTCGCATGATCCCGAGCGCCGCTTCGCGGTGGACAACCTACGCCACGTGATTCGGTACGCCCAGTGGGTGCGGCTCGTCGTGCAGGAGACCTTCCGCGCGGGCGGTGTGCTGGAGCTGCTGCCGAGCGAACAGGCCGGGAGTGCCGGATGCACGAGGTAGCGTTGCCGATTCTCGTGAACGGCGAGACGGTGGCCGACAGCGGGGTCGAACCGCTCGTAGTCACCTACGAATCGGGTTGGCGGATCACGATTCCCCGGCCGACCGCCGAACTGGTCCGGGACGTGCTGAAGACGCAACGAGATGCGCTCGCCGAGCTGCACCTGGACGAGATCACGGTTTTCCTCGAGCGGGTCGGCCGGTTGTGGGGCGATCCCGGCTACCCCGGCCGCCGCGACGCCGTCGCGCTGGCGGCACGGATCACCGGCTACCACGAGACGATGATCGAGGACGACTACACGCGGATCGCGCGCGCCTGCGCTCGGGCCAAGCTCTATGACATCGTCGAGACAGACCTGGACAATCCGCTGCTGCTCGATGATTGGCTGCCCAAGCAGTCGATCTTCCTGCGGGCGTTGCCCAAAGGGCGCGTACTGCATTTGATGGTCGGCAATGTTCCGCTGGCCGGGTTGTTCACGGTGATTCGCGGGTTGCTCACGAAGAACGTGACCGTCGCGAAACTGCCGCGCCGCGATCTGGTCTCGACGCTCGCCTTCGCCCGCACCTTCGCCGACGTCGATCCCTGGCATCCGCTCACCCGCGCGCTCTCCGTACTCTATTGGCCCGGCGGTGATCCGGTGGAGCAGGATTTCATCGACGCTTCGGATGTGGTGTGCGCGTGGGGAAAACACTCCTCGATCGCGGCGATCAAGCCGCGGATCCCGGTCGGGACCGAGCTGGTGGAGTTCGGCCCGAAAGAGAGCATCATCTTGATCGGTGCCGACGACGGCGGCTGGGCGGACGTCGCGGTGCGCGCGGCGTACGACCTGAGCGTCTATGAGCAGGAGGCCTGCTTCAGTCCGCAGCGGATCTTTGTGGAAGGCGACGGCGACGTCTTCGCCGCCGGTCTCGTGCGCGGGCTCGAGCATGTGGCGCAACGGCTTCCGTGCGGTTTTCGGACCGTGGACGCACAGGCGCACATCACCCGGGCGCGACAGGAGGCCCGGTTCGACGGGTACCGGGTCCGGCAGAGCGCCGGGTCCGACTGGACGGTGGTGACTGTCCCGCCGGGGGAGACACCGGAACTGGAACACCCGCTGGGCCGGACCGCCTACGTCTATTCTGTCGCGCGGCTGGCGGACGCCGTGGCGGCGGTGCACCGAGACACGCAGACCGTCGCCGTGTATCCGTGGCACCGCGGCAAGCAGCTCGGGCGCGCACTCACCCTGGCCGGCGCCTCGCGCGTCACCGAGGTGGGCTTGATGAGCAGGCCCCGCCCCGGGTTCGTGCACGACGAGATGCGTCCGCTGCACTCGCTGGTGCGCTGGGTCTCGGTGGAACGCGGTCTGGACTACCGAGGCCGCTTCCGGGCCGCCGATCGAGCCGAGTTCGAGCAGCGGATATACGGTCTGCCGGTTCGTGATTCGAGCGAATAACGATGGGGGACAAGTCGATCAAGGCGGCGGTACTCGGCGCGGGCGATGCGGGCCGGGCGCTGGCGGCAGTGCTGGCGCGGGCCGGCTGCGAAGTCCGGCTCTGGAACCGGACCGCAGCGCATCTCGCGGATATCGAGGACGCGACACTGACCCTGCGCGACCCGGACGCGTGTACGGTCCGCCTGGCCGCGGTGTCGACCGATCTTGCGGCGGTGTGCTCGGGCGCGGATCTCGTCCTGGTCGCGATTTCCGCAGCCGCACATCGTGACCTGGTCACAGCGTCCTGGCCCGCGCTGCGGCAAGCCGCAGCGGTCGTGCTCGTGCCCGGGCACACCGGCGGCGTCCTGGAGGTCACCACCGCGTTGCGCGATCGGGTGGGCTGGTGTGAGAGCGCGCTCGGCCCGGCTCTCGCCGAGATGAACCTGCCGTTCGTCTGCCGCGGCGAAGGATCCTCGACCGTCCGAATCTTCCAGTACAAGAAGGATGTTCCGCTCGGGGCACGACAGCGGCGGCACGCGGACATCGCCCGCGACCTGCTCGCGCGGAGTTTTCCCGCCGTCCGCAGCGTGGGCTCGATCTGGGAGACGAGTCTGGCCAATGTCACGGCCGTGATCCAACCCGTTGTGGCACTGGCCAATCTGGCGCGGCTCGACCACGGCGACCGGCATCGTTTCTACGCCGAGGGCGTATCGGCTGCGGTCGCCCGGATCATCGAGGCCTCCGACCGGGAGCGGGTGCTGCTCGGGCGCGAGGTGGGCGTACGGTTGCCGACCGCGCTCGAATGGTTCGGGCACACCTACGAGTGCACCGCACCCAGTTTGGTCGACGCGCTGCGTGCCGCCCCCGGATATCGGTCCATCCTCGCCCCGCGCGGTACCGACCATCGATTCCTCGATGAGCATGTGCGGACCGGTGCGGTGCCGTTGGCCGCGCTTGCCGCGCTGGTCGGCACGCCGCACCGGCAGTTCGACGCCATCGTCACTATGGCCTCGGCCGCGACCGGCCGCGACCTGTACCGGAACGGTCGAACGCTGCATCGGATGGGCATCGGATCACGTATGGCCATCATGACTCTCACGGGTGCGTCGGCCTACGCGACCGAAGGTACGGCGAGATGATCGAGACATCGACCACGCCGCAGTTGCGCAAGCGGGTCGTATTGGAGTGTCGGGCTTGCGGATTCGGCGTCGCGGCCGCTTTCGTGCCGCGCTGCCCCCGCTGCGCGGGCGCCACGGATGTGTTCTACGACTTGACCCGGGCGCGGATCCGCGACGACGACAACCCGCTGGTGCGCTGGTTCGATCTGTTGCCGTTGAACGACTTTCAGCACGCTGTCTGGCTCGGTGAGGGCAACACTCCGCTGCTGTGGGCACGTGAACTCGGGCGCTGGGCGGGTTTGGACTTCCTGTATCTGAAAGTGGAGAGCGCCAACCCGAGCGGGACCGCCAAGGACCGCATGGCGGGGGTGGCGATGCCGTTCCTGGTGCAGCAGGGCGTGACCGAATTCGTCGTCTCGTCCACCGGCAACAGTTCGACCTCGATGGGCCGGTGCGCCGCGCGCATGCCGGAGGTGACGCTGCACATTTTCTGCGCGCGGGATTTCCTGGACCGGATCGATGTGCCCGACGCGCCCAATGTGCGGGTGTACTGCGTAGACGCCGACTATGTCGGTGCGGGTGCGGCGGCGGCACGGTTCGCCGCCGACCGCGGACTGCCGTTCGAGAGCGGTTTCTTCAACCCGGCGCGGCGCGAAGGCCTGAAGCTCGCCTACCTCGAGGCGTTCGACCAACTGGCGCCGCGCGCACCCGACGTGGTCGTCCAGGCGGTGAGCAGCGGGATGGGTATCTACGGTGCGTTCAAAGGCGCCACCGAATATGTGGCGCTCGGCAGGCTGGCGCGGGTGCCGAGCATCGTATGCGCCCAGCAATCGCGGTGCGCGCCGATGTACGAGGCCTTCCGAGACAACTCGGCGACGATCCGCCCCGAGCACATCAAACGGCGGCCGAGCGGTATCGCCAAGGCGATCCTGCGGGGAAACCCGGCGGACTCCTACCCATTCGTGCACCGGATCGTGCAGGCGACGGGCGGTGCCTTCGAGGCCGTGCCGGATCGGGAGATTCTCGCGGCCAGACGACTTGCCCGGGACCTGGAAGGGGTCGATGCGTGTCTCACCTCGTCGGTGGCCCTGGCCTGCGCGCTGAAGCTGGCGCGGGCCGGATGGCTGAGGCGCGACACCGTGACGCTCGTGAACGTCACCGGGAGGGAACGGCCGCCGGCCGCACCGGCCTATGTGGACTACGTCTAGGGAGGAGACCCGGAGATGAGATTCGACATCGTACTGAGCGTCGCGCAGCGGCCCGGTATCGGTCAGCGGGAGACATTCGCGGCCGCGACCCAGTCGGCGCAGTGGGCCGAGGAACTCGGCTATTCCGGAATCTGGCTGCTGGAACACCATTTCACCAACTACAGCCTGTGCACCAACGCCCTCAACATGGCGTCGTTCCTGCTGGGCGGAACCGAGCGGATCAGAGTCGGCTCTGCGATCACGATCGTTCCGCTGGAACATCCGATCAAGCTCGCCGAACGAGTCGCGATGCTCGATCATCTCAGCGGTGGTCGTTTCGATTTCGGCATCGGGCGCGGCACCTACGCCCGGGACTTCGAAGCCTTCGCGGTCGATATGACGGTGAATCACCTCGCCTTGGTCGAGACCATGGACCAGGTGGTGCGGGCGTGGGGCGAAGAGCCGTACGTGATCTCCTCGATGGACGGCACGCTGGACGCGGTGCCGGTGCAGCCGAAGCCGCTGACGCACCCGCATCCGCCGGTCTACGTCGCCTCTGGGTCGCCGGACACCGTCCGGTGGGCGGCCGCCCACGGATATCCACTGCTGATCCGAGAAGCCATGCCCGACAACGAGAAGCGGGCACTGATGTCGCGCTACCGCGAAACGGCCGGACCGCACGGACAGCTCGACGCGGCCGCGCGGCACGCGCTGACCTGCATTGCCGTACTGGACGATACGAACGACCGCGCCGCGGACACCGTACGCGAGCACGTGGGGTGGTGGGTCGCCGAGGGCGCGACCTCGAACGGGTTGCTCGCGCGCCGGCACCTGCTGCCGAATTACCGCACCTATTTCGACGCGGTGGACGCGGGCCGCAAGGCCGGGGGCCGGGACGCTTCCGGTGTGGTCGAGAAGATGATTCCGCTCAATCTGGTCGGTACGCCGCAGCGCTGCCGGGACCGCCTCACCGAGCTGTACGAGTCGACCGGGCTAACGCATTTCATACTCGCCTTCGACGCCAATCCGCCGGGAGAACCCACGTACCGGGCGATGCAACGCTGCATGGACGAGGTGCTGCGACCCGTCGCCGCCGCGTGCGAAGGGACGCTCGTACCGTGATCACCGACCGTTCGGACTATGACGTCGTTGTGCTGGGCGGTGGGCTGGCCGGGCTCAGTCTCGCGCGGCAAGTGCTCTTGCGCAGGCCGGACACCACCGTTCTCGTGGTGGAGCGGGTGCCGCATCCGGTGCGCGCGGCCGCGCACAAGGTGGGCGAATCCACCGTCGTGATCAGCGGCACCTACTTCGCGGAAACGCTACAGCTGCGAGAACACCTGGAGCAGAGCCAGATTCGTAAGACCGGCCTGCGGTTCCTGCCGTCCGTTTCGGTCCCGCCGCCGCCGCTGTCGCAGCGTGCGGAATCGGGGCCCAGCGGGTTCTTCTACGCGTCGGCGACCTTTCAGCTCGATCGCGGCGTCTTCGAGAACGCGCTGGGTGCCATCGTCGTCGCGGGCGGTGCGGAATTCCGGCACGGGTATCGAGTCGTCGACGTACGTCTGAAATCGGATGCGCCGCACGAGGTCGTGATCGCGCGGGCGGGCGCGGGACAGACGGTGCGGGCACGGTGGGTGATCGACGCCACCGGTCGGCGCGGCCTGCTCAAAAGCAAGCTGGGCCTGCGCAAGGACAGCCCGCACAACTGCGACGCCGTCTGGTTCCGGCTGAGCGAGATGATCTGGATGGATGAACTCGTCGAGGAAGAGGTCGGCACTTCTGCGGCTGCCAAATCGGCCTGGCGAGAAAGGGTTCCGGAGGGATTGCGCTGGCGGTCCACCAATCATCTGATGGGAAAGGGCTATTGGGTCTGGCTCATCCCCCTGGTGTCGGGGTCGATCAGTGTCGGTATCGTGTCCGACCCGCGATATGTGCCGTTCGAGGAAATCGGCACGTTCGAGGCCGCGCTCGACTGGCTGACCCGGCACGAACCCGAGGTCGCGCGCGCCGTCGCCAGGCACCGGGAGTCGCTGCAGGACTTCAAGCGGCTGCGGCACTTCGCGCACAGTTGTGCGCAGGTGTATTCCGGCGATCGGTGGGCGTTGACCGGCGAGGCGGGTGTCTTCAACGATCCGCTCTACTCGCCCGGCAGCGATTTCATCGCGATGTCCAATACCTTGGTGACCGATATGGTCGTCCGCGACCTCGACGGGGCGGCGACCGACGACCTCGCGGCGCGCTTGAACGACTTCTACCTCGAGGTGTACGACACTTTGCTGCCGGTCTGGACCGATCAGTACAGGCTGATGGGCAACCCGCAGGTGTGGTTCGCGAAACTGGTCTTCGACCGGTATCTGCACCATGCGTTCTTGGGCCTGCTGATCCGCAGCAACACCACCGACGCCTACGCGCCCGCGGTCGTCGGCGCCGAGCTGGCCGACTTCCGGCTGTTGAACGAGCGCATGCAGGCCTTCTTCCGGGAATGGGACGAACGGGAACCGGGACGCGATCACTGCCACTTCTTCGATCACACCGGCACGCCGGCCCTGAAATCGTCGTTCGGCACGTCTGGCGATCACGGTCCGCTCGGGTCGGCGGAGATACGTCGCCGGCTCGGCGCCAACCGGCGCGTGCTCGAGGCCATGATGCAGGTGATCATGGCTCGCGCGGCGACCCGCATCGGCTACCCGACGGCCGCGTGTGACATCGATCCGCGCACGTTCACGCTGCACGATCTGCCGTTGGCAGGCAGGCGCTCCGACGGGGGCCAGGACGCGGTGATCGAGTTCATATCCGAACTGTTGCAGGATAATTGGCTGCCCACGAGGCCAGTCGAGGTCGCCGGGTAGCCGAACCCGGCCACCGCTTCTCTCCTGCCTGCCGCGGCCGGGCGGTCCAAACGCGTCGGCCCGGTGTTTGCCGACCACGTATCGCGGTAGTCGGCGACTACATGGCGTGTGCGACGAGAGGAGTGGTCATGGGATTTCCTGAACAGCAGCAGCCGGTTCCCGGCGTGCAGGCGCGAATGGATCCGGTGCCGGACTGCGGGGAGGACAGCTACCGGGGGTCGGGCAAGCTGACCGGCAAGGCGGCTGTGATCACCGGCGCCGACAGCGGTATCGGGCGCGCGGTCGCGATCGCCTTCGCGCGCGAAGGCGCGGACGTGCTGCTTTCCTATTTGAGCGAGGACGAAGACGCCAAGGAAGTGGCCGAGCTGGTCGAGCAGGCCGGGCGCAAGGCGGTGCTGGTGCCCGGCGATCTCGCCGAGCCGGGGCAATGCCGGACCGTTATCGATCGGGCCGTGCAGGAGTTCGGGAAGATCGACGTCCTGGTGAGCAACGCGGCCTACCAGATGACGCACGAGACGCTGGAGGAGATCAGCGACGAGGAGTTCGATCACACCTTCCAGGTGAACGTCAGCGCGTACTTCCGCTTGGTCAAAGCCGCGCTGCCGCATATGCGGCCGGGTGCGTCGATCATCGGCAGTTCGTCGGTCAACTCCGATATGCCCTCACCGACTCTCGCACCCTATGCGGCGACGAAGGCGGCGATCGCGAACTTCTCCGCGAGCCTGGCCCAGCTGCTCGGTGAACGCGGGATCCGGGTGAACAGCGTTGCGCCGGGGCCGATCTGGACGCCGTTGATCCCGTCGACGATGCCGCCGAAGAAGGTGGCGAACTTCGGCGACGACGTGCCGCTCGGGCGCGCGGGCCAGCCCGCCGAACTCGCCCCGGCCTACGTTCTGCTCGCCTCCGACGACGGTAGCTACATCTCCGGCGCGCGGATCGCCGTGACCGGCGGCAGGCCGATCCTCTGACCGCGCGGTGGATTGAGTCGAGCGACTCCGGGTAAGCGCCGAAGGTCAGCCGCAGTCGCAGTGCGAAAGGTGAATAACTGTGTCAGAACATGGAAGTGGCCCCCGCGAGGGCGTCGAAGGTGTCGTCGAAGACGTGAAAGGCAAGGCCAAGGAGGCCGCCGGTGTCGTCACCGGTGACGAGAGCCTCAAAGGCGAGGGCAAGGCGCAGCAGGACAAAGCCGAATCCCAGCGCGAGGCAGCGCAGAAGGAAGCCGCCGCGGAGAAGGCCCGCGCGGAAGCCGATGTGAACGAGGCGCGCCAAGCCGGACATCAGCAGAGCTAGTCGTCGCAGAGCGGCGAGCACCGCCGGTGCCGCGTTGCCGGTCAGCGAATCGCGTTGACCGGCAACGCTGTTCGTGCGTCACGACCAGGTGGTCAGGCGGAACGTGTCGACGAGGTGGCGCAGGCCGGGCTGTGCGGCCCGGCGCTGCCGGGCGGCGCCGGTGCCGTGGCGTTCGACATTGCGCAACAGCCGCTTTGCCACGGCGGTGTCGTCGGTGGCGGTGAGCGCGTCGGCGATCCAGGCGACGAGGGAACGCAGCAGCGATACCGCGGGCACCCGGATCTCTTCGATCGGATCGACGGCGGGGCCGGCCAATCCGTAGCGCGCGGCGGCCCAAATCGCCGCGGCGCCAACCTGTTCGTCGATGCGCGGGCCTTCCACACCCTCGTCCAGCTTGTTCAGGGCCGTCTGCACCAAACCGCGGGTGAGCACCGCCTGCAAAATCGCGTCGTCCACCGTGGCGGCGGTGTCGGCGGCGCGCACCTCCACGGTGGGGTACACCTTCGACGGCCGGGCCAGCCAAAAGGACATGTGATCGTCGACGAGCGTGCCGCATTCGAGGAGGGTGGCGATCCGCGCGTCGTAGTCGTCGGCCGAACGCGCGTAGGGCGGCAGTCCGGCGCCGGGGAAGCGGGCCTGCTCGGCGATCCGCCAGGAGCCGTACCCGGAGTCGCGGCCGCGATGGAAGGGTGAATTCACCCCGACCGCAAGCAATGTCGGCAACCACGGCCGCAGATGATTCACGACGGCCACGGCGCGATCCGGATCGGCGACGCCGATGTGCACGTGCGCCCCGCACGCGGTGTAGTCGCGGAGCACACCCCGGTACCGGTCGTGGATGCGGGCATAGCGGGCCGAATCGGGCAGGGGAGTGTCGTCGGCGATCGACTGCGGCGCGGTGCCGACCGGCAGCACCGTCACGGCGCACGCGTCCCCCGCGGCGGCGAGCGTGGCTCTGGCGCTGCGCAATTCGCTCGCCAGCGCGGTCATGCTGGTGTGGATGCCGCTGATCGTCTCGATCTGCGTCAGCTGCAGTTCCGGCTTGAACCGGGCGCTGTCGGCCGCCTCGAGTTTGTCCGTCAGCCAGCCGCAGACCGTGTCGAATTCGGGTACCGGCCGGCCTTCCGCGTCGACCAGCAGAAATTCCTCTTCGAAACCTACCGTGAGTGCCTGCATTTCGATCGAACTCCTCGCCGATCCGGACGGGTGCACGCCGTCCGGCGAGACCACCTCCGGTGACCGCTGTTGGCCGTGCTTTACCCGGGCGGGCGCAAAAGATGCGCGAATCGGCGAAACCTGTTGTGCGACACCTTACGGAGTGCTGCGAGTATGCCGCCACCCGGCGCCGTTCCCCACTCGCCGACTGGGGTTTCTCCGCGCCGACGCACCGGCCTAATCTCCGCACAGAAGAACGACATGGCTCGCGGTGGCCGTGGTCGCCGCCCAAGACTAGGAAAGTCCATGAGCAGGTTTCGCAATATTCTTGCGTCTATCACCGTGGCGGCGGTCGGTGGATTCTCGACGCTATTCTTCTGTCCGGTGACGGCGAACGCCGCCGATGATTCCCCCTACTATTGGGATGTGCCGGTGCCGTCGCGCGCGCAGGTGGAGATCATCGAGAACGCCGGGATCGAAATGGTTCCCGCCGGACCGGGGAAGGTCACCATCGCGGTCGACGAGGCCGGTGCCCAGGCGCTGCGCGCGAAGGGGCTGACCCTCACCAAGAAGGCGCCGGTCTACAAATCGGACCCTTCGGAGCGGCGGACTCCTGACGCCACCTACTACGGCGGCTATCACACGGCGGCCGATCTGCTGCGTCATGCGACCGACACCGCCGCCAAATATCCCGGAATCGCGCAGGTGCACAACATCGGCAAATCGTGGCTGGCCGATCGGGGCCGGGGCGGGCACACGATGAACGTGATCTGCCTGACCGGCACGTCCGCGGGGACCGACGCGGAGAAGGCCGCCGCGAAAACCACGATGAAGCCCGTCGGGTGCGATCTGGCGCCCACCACGCGCAAGCCTCGTTTTCTGCTGACCGCGCAGATCCACGCCCGCGAACTGGCCACCGGTGAATTGGCGTGGAAATGGATCGACTATCTCGCCACCGGCTACGGCACCGATCCTGCGGTGACCTCGATCCTGGACAACACCGAGGTGTGGGTGGTTCCGGTGACCAACCCGGACGGCGTCGACGTCACCGCGAGCGGCGGTAATCGGCCCAAGATGCAACGTAAGAACGTCAACAACAGTGCGACCCCGCCGTCCTGCTCGGTTGTCGACGGTTCCGGTCAGGGCCCCGGGGTGGACCTGAACCGCAATTTCACCGTCCGCTGGGGCGGTGATTCCCGGAACCCTTGCGCGCAGACCTACCAGGGTCCGCGCGCCGGCTCCGAACCGGAAACTCAAGCGATCCAGAAGCTCTATGCGAGCCTGTTCACCAATCAGCGGCCCAGCGGCGGCGGCGACGTTCCGCAAACCGCGACCGGCATCGTGATCGATCTGCACGCCTACGGCAACTACGGAATCATCCCGAGCAATGCCACCAGCCGCAATGCCACTCAGCTGCGCGCGTTGACGAAGAAGATCGTGCCCAGCGGATTCGTCGTCGGCACGTCGGAGGAAACCGTTGGATACTCGACCACCGGAACGACCGACGACCAAGCCCACGGCGCATTGGGCCTGGCCGCCATCACCATCGAAATCGGCCCGAACAGTTCGGGGTCGTGCGGCGGTTTCATGCCGCGCTACTCCTGCGTGGAAAGTACCTTCTGGCCACAGATGAAGAAGGCGTTCAGTACCGCCGCCCAGCTGGCGAACGCGCCTTATAAACAGGGCGGGCAGACGTCCTGATCGGCTCGCAGTCCCACCGGTCTGGTCGAAAGCAGGCCAGGCCGGTGGGGTTTGCCCGGCGACGCTCCGGCTCGCTCGCGAGTCGCGTTGGGGGACAACAGGGTCGGTGGACTAGGGCTGAAGGGCTTGCACGAGCTGGTGGGCAAACCACCGGGTGAGGGCGGTGTCCACCGCGCGGGCTTGGGGGGATTGGGGGGCGGGCGCCAGGCCGGGTTCGTCGGCCAGCGGGTGGGCGAGGCCGGGGATGTGTCGGAGTTCGGCGCGGGGGCCGATCGCGGCGACGAGACTTGCGGCGTCGGCGCGGAAGGCGGGGTGGTCGAGTTCGCCGCTGACGACCAGCAGCGGCGCGCGGTCGGCCAGGCGCGTGGCTTCGGCGATGAAATCCATGCTGTCGACGGCTTTTTCGGATTCGGCGTCGTAGCGGTACGTGCCGGGGAACAGGTCGACCACGGAGCGCAGGTGGATGGCGCCGTTCACGATCGCGGCGGCGAAGACCGGGATGTCGGTCGTGGTCAGGACGTTCAACGCGACGGCTCCGCCGAGCGAACCGCCGAGCACGCCGATCGGGCCGTCGTCGACCGGCAACTGCTCGCGCAGAGCCGCGAGGGCGGCCGGGAACTCCGCGGTCGCCTGCTGCGCGAACGGGTAGAGGAACGACATCAGGGGGTCTTCGTTGAACAGGGCGACGATGGCGTCGGTGCTGCCGTCGACCATGCGCGCCCCGCACATCGGCATGCCGAGATGCACGCGCCAGGCGGGCAGGCCCGCCATCGGCAGTGCCGCCGCGAACGCGGCGTCGGTGCGGGGCGCGTCGAGCATGTGCCAGGTGACGATCATCGGCGCGCGGGCGGCGTCCCCGGACGGCGGCAGAGCGGTGAACGGCACGCCCGCGGCCGTGCCGGTGATCGGTGAGGTCATGCGCCTACGCTAGATCGCGCGCGGCGTCGCGGGAATCCGTTGCGCTATCGGCGAAATCGGCGTGTCGCTGCCGTACTTCGGCCGCGCGGTAGGTCGCTCACGTCGTGGGCATGCGCGCCCCGGGCTCAGACGGGTGGTGCGTCCGGCTCCAGCAGTCGCTTGGGGTGCATGCCGTCGACCTGGCCGATGAACGGCGGGTGGATGCTGTAGCCGAGCATGCGGCGGATGTCCTCGGAGACGGCGCGGACGGTGTCCCGAGTGGTCGAGAGGGTGAACGCCTCCTGCGGTCGTAGCCACGGTTCGCAGTATTGGGCGGTCAGGGCGAGGCGTGGCTGCGCCGAGCGGTTGGCGCCGCCGCCGTGCCAGAGGGTGCCGAGGAAGAACACGCACGAGCCCGCGCGCATCACCACCGGCTCACGTTCGGACTCCTCGGGCATGCGGTGCCCCCACCGGTGGCTGCCCGCGATGATGTCGGTGGCGCCGTTGTCGGCGGTGAAATCGTCGATCGCCCAGATCGTCGCGGCGCCGAGTGCGGCGCGCGGGCGCGGCAGCGGATAGAAACTGTCGTCGGTGTGCAACATCTGGGCCTGCTCACCCGGCAGGATGTTGATCACCTGGAGCATCGACAGCAGATAGTTCGGCAAGAACAAGCGATCCAGCAGCGCGAGTACCCGCGGATGGTCGGCGATGCGGTCGCAGGTGCGCGTCTTGTTGAGCACGCTGTAGATCCGCTGGGTGGTGTGGCCCTCGAACTTGTTGCGGCCGTGCTGATTCAGCAGCGGCGCGACCGCCGCGCGGATCTCGTCGAGTTCCTGCGGGCCCAGCAGGTCGGGCAGGATGACGTAGCCGTCGCGGTCGAGTGCGGCCAGATCGGCCGCGCAGATTTCCGCATCGATGCTCGCGCCGCTGCTCGGGGTGCGGCGGTATGTCCCGGCCAGGTCGCCGCCCAGGTCCGGCAGGGACGACACCTCGGCGCTCATGGCCGGGACTCGCGGACGGTCGGCACGACGCGCAGGATGGGTTCGCTTGGTTCCCGCATCGGAACTCCTCGAGATCAGAACATAACTGAGTTCGGTTATGATTCCGACTGTGGCACGTGCACCGATCGGTCGTCAACAACTTCTCGACGCCGCCCGCGACGAACTGGTCCGCGGCAACGGCGTGCTGGAGCTGGCCGCGCTCACCCGCCGCGCCGGGCTGAGCACCGGGGCGATGTATCACCATTTCGGCTCTAAAAGTGGTCTGCTGGCAGCGATTTACGAGACGTTCTACGAGGGCCTGCGGCACGCCATCGCCGACGCCCAGCTCCCCGCGGCCGACTGGTCGACCCGCGAGCACGAACGCACCCGCCGTTTCGTCGCCTACCATTTCGCCGATCCGCTGGCCGCCGTCCTGCTCGACCGCACTGCCCTGGACCCGCAGCTCACCGAGTTGGAAGCGGTCTACATCCAGACCATGAGCGCCAACGCCGCCGGCAACATCCGCAGCGGCCAGGCGCGCGGCGAGATCCCCGCCGAGATCGACCCGGAGAGCGCGGGCGCCTTCGTCATCGGGGGACTGCGCCACGGCATCGGCCAGCAACTCCGGCTGACCCCGCCGCCGGACCCGGAGACGGCCGCCGATCGCCTGTGGCGCTCAACGGCCGCCGTCCTCGGACTCGATTGACTCGCAATGCAACTCGGTACGGAAAGGAACGCCGTGGGTTCGCCTGACCCCTCGTGCTCGCGGGAGCTTTCGGCGGAAGAAGCCGACCGGCTTTGGGCGGCGTGGACGCCGGCCGAGGTCGCGGCGCGACTGTCGGGCGTCGCAGCCCCCTGGTATGTGGCGGCCGGGTGGGCGCTCGACTTGTTCACCGGCGGTACCGCGCGGGCGCACGGCGATCTCGAAATCGGGTTTCCGGCAGCGAGATTCGGCGAGATAGTGGCCGCGCTGCCCGGGTTCGAGTGGGATGTCGTCGGTGACGGCCGAGCCTGGCCGTACCCGGCGGAAGCGGAGAATCACTTTCAGACCTGGTTGCGCGAACCCGCATCCGGTCGCTATCGACTCGATGTCTTTCGGGAAGCGCAGGCCGGGGATCACTGGGTCTGTCGCCGTGACCCGTCCATCACAGTGCCGTACGCGGAATTGATTTTGCGCACCGACGACGGGATTCCCTACTCGATTCCCGAAGTCGCACTGCTGTTCAAAGCGAAAGCTCTGCGCGCAAAGGACGAGGCCGATTTCGATCGCGTGCTGCCCGCGATGGACACGGCGCGGCGCGCACGACTGTTCGATTGGCTTTCCCGGGTGCACCCGGGGCACGCCTGGTTGGCCCGGCTCTGAATATCCGCGGTGCCGAAACACCGCTGCCGCCGGGCAATGCACCGCGCGAAGCACCCGCTCCTGAAGACTTGTCGGCGTGTCGGCATCCGCCGCACGCCCAGTAATGGGTCCGTGCTGTGTGCGAAAGGCAAGAACGATGAAACGTGCAGCGACCGTCCTGGCCGGAATCGTCGTCCTCTGGGGCGCCGCGGCCTGTTCGGACGATTCGACATCGGTGCCCGCCACGAGCACCGTGAAGTCCACGACCACGACGTCGGCCGCGCCGAGTACTACGGCGCCCCTGCCCGCACCGGCCCCCAGCCGTGCGGAGCGCGGTCCGGACAACGCCGGCAATCCGAGCCCGGAATACTGTGCCAAGAACCAGGATTCGCGGTGCCCGCAAGGCAGCTACATCGGCCCGAACGCCATGCTCAACCCCAACGGTGACGGCACCTGGGTGCCGTGTGAAGGCACCATCTGCACCAATCCCAACCACGGCGCGGGCCCGGAGACCACGCCGCCACCGGTCGTGACCCCGCCTACCACCCCGCAGAACGAGACCCCGGTCGAAGGTGCGCCGTGCGAAGGTGACGGCCGCTGGGTTCATCTCACCGGCGGGAATGCCGAGCACTACGGGACCGAATGGCTGTGCCGGCACTGACCGCGACGCTCGTACGATGGCGGCATGTCTGGTGCGCCGTTTCGAATCGGCGGAGCCGCGGTCGAGGTTGCGGTCCCGGCGCGGCCGCAGGTCGCGGGGGTCAGCATGGCCGGGTTTCGCGGGCGAGCGGCGAGAACGGTGGAACTGCCGGTGGTGCCGTATCCGGCGGTGACGATATTCCTCGACTTCGGGGACGTCCGGTTGATCGATGGCGCCGGCGAGTGCGTGCGCGGTAGCAGTGTGATCGGCTTGGCCCCGGGTAACGTGCGCGGGGGCGGACGCGAGGTCGACCTGTTGCAGATCCGATTGTCTCCGATTGTCGCGCAGGCGATTTCGGGTGCCGCGGCGGAGTCGGCCGGGGCGGTGGTCGCTTTCGAGGAGCTGTGGGGACGGGATACCGCACGGCTCGGTGCGCGACTGCGCGCCGCCCGCTCGTGGGACGAGCGGTTCGCGATCGCCGAGTTCGCGATCGCCCGGCGCCAGCAGGAGGGGGCTGCGGTGGACCCGGAGGTCGCGTACGCCTGGCGGCGAATCGTGCGGAGCCACGGGCGGATTCGGGTCGATCCGCTGGCCGGGGAGCTCGGTTGGAGCCGAAAACGATTGTGGTCCCGATTTCGGTCGCAGGTCGGGTTGACGCCGAAGCGGGCGGCGCAGCTGGTTCGGTTCGACCATGCGGCGCACCGCCTCGCGGGCGGGGTCGGCGCGGCGCGGGTATCGGCCGAATGCGGTTACGTCGACCAGTCGCATCTGCATCGGGACGCCAAAGCCTTTGCGGGGCTCACACCTACGGCCCTGGCTGCCGCGCCGTGGTTGGCGGTCGACCCCGTCGCGTGGGCCGCGCCCGGGTACGCCTGAGCGCGCCAGCAGGCGAACCGGCGTTTGAGGGTTTCGGGCGCGCCTCGCCAGTAAAACGGCTGGAAGTGCCAACCGGCAGTTCAACGATACGGTGAAGTCTCATGGGTGCAGCCGAGGAGAACCTGACGATCGCACTGAGCATGGCCGAACTGCGCGAGGTCACGGCGTACGCCTTGACCTGTGCCGCGCCGGTGGTGCCGATCCACGAGCGTGCGTGTCCGGGCGATCCACGGGTGCGCGCCGTACTAGAGCAGGCCCACGAGTTCGCCGCCGGTGGCAAGCGGACGAAGGCGATTCGCGTGACCGCCATGGCGGCGCACCGCGCGGCGTGGGAAGCCGACGAGCGCGGGCGGCCGCTGGTCGCCGCCGCAGCGCATGCCGCCGGTGCCACGGGCTCGTCGGCCTACCTGCACCCCCTGGCCAAAGCCACCCAGGTCTGGCACATCCTCGGCGCAGCCGCCTACACCGCCTCGGCCCTCGAACTCGACGCGGGCGGTGATCGGGCGGTCGCCGCCGCTCACCTCGAGAAGGCACGAAAGCTGGCCAACTCCACCGTGATCGGTGTCCTGTCCCGATACCCGGCAGCGCCGGGAGGTCGTGGCAGGGCGGGCGAACTGCTGCGCCACCTCGATCGTGCGCTGCGACGCGGTGTGACTTCGGCTGCCGAGCCCAGTCGTAGCTGAGTCGTGTCGGGCCAACGGGGTCGGCCGACGATCCGTTGTCGCGGTCGGCGACCTGTCGCGGCCGGGGTCGGGGTCACGTGGCTGGATTTGCAATCTTTGTGTCGTTGACGCCATATCGGACCGGTTGCACGATGGGTGCATGCCTGCTTCCACCCGCCTCGTGCAACTGGCGGTCTTCGACCGGTTTCAGCTGCTCGACCTGGCCGGGCCTGCCGATGTCTTCAATGCGGCGGCGGTCCTGAGTGGTAAGCCGCTCTATGACGTCGAGGTGGTCGCGGCGCGGGCGGGCCGGGTGTCCGCGTCGAACGGGATCGAGGTGACGGCTCGGGCGATCGGCGACCTGGCCCGGCCGGTGGACACGTTGCTGGTGACCGGGGGAGTCGCGTTCGGTCCCGCACGCAAGGACCCGGAGCTGATCGAGGGGATCCGGCAGGTCGCGCGGCGGGCCCGGCGGATCGGTTCGGTGTGTTCCGGCACGTTCCTGCTGGCCGAAGCCGGGCTGCTGCGCGAGCGGACGGTGACCACGCACTGGGCGGGTAGTAGCCGCCTCACCGAGCGATACCCCGACATCGATGTCGAACCCGATCGGATCTACGTGCAGGACGGCCCGATCTGGACCTCGGCGGGCGTGACCGCGGGCATCGATCTCGCGATCGCGTTGCTCACCGCCGACCACGGACCGGACCTCGCCCGCGAGGTGTCGCGCTGGCTGGTGGTCTATCTGCACCGCCCGGGCGGACAGAGTCAGTTCAGCGCGCCCGTCGCGGCCGGGCCGCCGCGCCTGGAACCGCTTCGCGCCCTTCAGGTCTGGATCGAGGAGAACCTCACCGCGGATCTGTCGCTGGAGGCGCTGGCCCAGCAGGCCGGCATGAGCACCCGGAACTTCTCCCGCGTGTTCGCCGCCGACCTGGGCACCACCCCGGCGCGCTACGTGGAGAGCGTGCGGGTCGCCGCCGCGCGAAGGCTGCTGGAAACCACCGATTACCCGTTGGATCGTGTCGCCGTCGCGGTCGGACTACGCCGCCCCGAAACGCTGTATCGCACCTTCCAGCGACTCCTCGGGGTAGCGCCCGGGGAGTACCGGGACCGCTTCGCGCGCCCTCGTTCCGCCGCCGTCGAGCGCGCGGATCTCGAACTCTCGGACGTCTAGTGCCGCCTCCCGGCACCCGCACCATCGAAGACAAGGAAGATCACCATGGCCGACCATCCGCCGCAATCAGTCTCCGGCACCGCCGAAAACGACACCGCGACAATCACAAAGGCCGCAGCCGACACCGCGACACCTGCCCCGGCGCCCACCGACGTTGCAGTACCCGCCCGCGACGGCCGCGGGCTGCAGATCGCCATCGTCCTCTATCCCGGCATGACCGCGCTGGACGCGATCGGTCCGTACGAGGCGCTGCGCCTGGTGCCCGGCAGCGAGATCCGTTTGGTGAGCAACGAAGTCGGCCCCATCATCACCGACAGCGGCGTGCTGGCGTTGGGCGCCACCCACACCTTCGCCGAAACCCCTACTCCCGATGTGGTTCTCGTGCCGGGCTCCGCGACCGACACCCCGACCGCCATGGCGAACAAGGAGCTGACCGGCTGGTTGGCCGCGGTCCATCCGCACACCAAGTGGACGACCTCGGTCTGTTCGGGCGCGCTGATCCTGGCCGCGGCCGGGATCCTGCCCGGCCACCCCGCGACGACACACTGGTTCGCGCAGAAACCGATGGCTCTGCTGGGCGTCGAGTCCCGTCCCACGGAACGGATCGTGCGGTCGGGCAAGATCCTCACCGCCGCGGGCGTTTCCGCCGGAATCGACGCCGCACTGTGGTTGATCGGCGAGATCTACGGTACCGAGCGCGCCGAGATCATCCAGCTCTTGATCGAATACGACCCGCAACCGCCCTACGACGCGGGGCACCCGTCGAAGGCTTCGGCGAAGGTCATGGGCAAGGCCGTCGCCGAGATGACGCGCGACAGCGCGAATGTCCGCTCCACCGTTGCCATCGGCACCGTCGCGTGGCAACTGGCGCTCACCAAGATCCGCGGCAGGAAGCGGCACTGACTCGCGGCGCGAGGCGGCGACGGGCCGCCATTTCCGTGACACGCTAATCGCCGCCGCCGATCATGAATCACGCGATTATCACGACGGCTGCTCGGCCCGATAAGTCGCGTGGTCGGGATGTGCCTCCTTGTAATCGAGCACCATTGCGGCGGAACAACTTTGTGATATCCGTCAGCTATTGACGCGGCGTTGACATCTGGGTTTGGATGCTGAATTCTTGCCGGGTGACGGGTAAGGACGAATTGATGACGCTGCCGAAACTGGCCGACCATGACATCACGCAGCTACGCGAGGTCGCGGACCGAATCGCGACCTTGATCCAGCGGAACTCGGACGGCAGCGGCGGTCTGCCTCGTTTCGTCGAGGCGCTTCGACAGAGCGGGCCCATCGCGGAACTGCTCATCGAGTACTCGGTCCGCTGGTTCAACGACAGCAACGGCGAGTCCGTCCTGCTCAGCCCGGAGCTGTACTGGGTGCTCACCGAGACCGTGCCGCCGGAGGAACGGGGTACCGCCGGCGAAGGTCTGGGGCAGGCCGGTATGAACTGTCATCCCGTCACCCGCACCCGGCAGATGCTGCTGATCTGTGTGCTGGAAAAGCTGTCGACCAGGCCGTGGCGCCCGGAGACGCCCGAGGAGGCCGCGGCCATGGTCAAGCGGCGCTACAGCGATACCGCCCGCCCCGTCCTGCCGACCAGGGCGACCCAGCAGCCGGTCGGTGTCGAAGGCGTGATCACGACCGCGCAGTTCCCGTAGTCACCGCTCGGCGCGAACTCCGGCGCAGTACGTGCTGCGCCGCGGCGACGGCGGCTCGGGGTCGTGGTGGACATGACCGTCGCCTCAGATTCGGACGCCGAGCGTCGCCAGCAGCACGTGCATATCCGAATTGACCCAGTACTCGGCGATTTTCGCATCCTCGATGCGCAGGATGTCGATCCCCGTGAACCGGACCGCGGTGCCGGCGGGCGCGGTGGCGCCGGGGAAGCCGCCGCCGTAGGTGCCCACGGCCACCCAGCGGACGACGAGGTGGTCGCGGTCGGTGATCGGCCCGACCTCCACGCTGAACACGAGTTCGGTGAAGGCGAGGCGGACCTGGTCGATCCAGTCGACGAGCGCGTCGGGCCCGCGGACCGCGTCGCCCGCGCTGCCGTCCATCATCGCGGCGTGCAGCCGGAAGTCGGCGGCGATCAGATCGTCGGCGAAGGTGTAGACGCCGTTCCACAGGGTGAGCCAGCCGTCTAGCAGCTGCTGCGGTGTCGGCGCGGTGTCGAGGGTGCGCTGTTCCATGATCGTTCTCGCTTTCGATGTCGTTGTGTCCGGACGGTTCTCGGATTTCGACCGGCTGTCCGTGCCGGCTGATTGAAGTCTGCGGTCGCGGCGGCCTGCTTCGCGTCGGCGATACCTACCTATCCGCGAGGTGACAGCTGCCGCTGGGCAGGCCAAGATCGGCGTGTGAACTATGTGGTCGGTCGATCGGCGGAGACGGCGCAATTGCTCGCGCTGCTGCAACAGGCGCGGGAATCCCGGGGCGGCGCGATGGTGCTGCTCGGTGAGCCCGGTATCGGGAAGAGTCTGCTGCTCGATCAACTGGACCGTGCGTCGTCCGGGTTCCTGGTCATGCGGGCCACCGGCGCGGAGTTCGAGACCGAACTGCCGTATTCCGCGTTGCACCAGTTGTGCACCCCGGTCCTGGAGCATCTGGACGCGTTGCCCGCGCAGCATCGCAGCGCGTTGCGGATCGCGTTCGGTCTGGACACCGGCACCCCGGACCCGTTCCTGGCCGGGGCCGCCGCGCTGGGGCTGCTGCTCGAACACGACCGCCCGCTGCTGTGTCTCATCGATGACGCGCAGTGGCTCGACCACGCGTCGGCTCGCACGTTGGCGTTCATCGCGCGCCGAATCGGTGCGGAACGGGTGGCGCTGGTCTTCGCCGCGCGGGCGGAGGTGGCCGAGTTCGCGCAGCTGCCGCAGCTCGAGGTGCAGCAGCTGAGCGAAACCGAGGCGCGCTCGTTGCTGGCGCGCGAGTTCCATGCCTCGTTGGACGAGCGCGTGCGCGACCGCATCCTGGCCGAGGCCCGCGGTAATCCACTGGCCTTGCTGGAGCTGCCGCGCACCGCGGGCTCGGCCGGCATGGCGGGCGGTTTCGACCTGCCCGCGCCGCGGGCGGCGGAGCGCAGCTTCCGTGCCCGGCTCGCGGAACTGACCCCGCAGGTGCGCCTGCTGCTCACCGTCGCGGCGGCGGAACCGATCGGCGATCCCGGCCTGTTATGGCCTGCCGCAGCACTTCTGGGCGTCGCGGACGCGGCGGCCGAGGAGGTGCCGCTGGTGGAGTTCGGCACCCGGATCCGGTTCATACATCCGCTGGCGCGGTCCGCGGTCTACCAGGCGGCGTCGCCGGTCGACCGGCGACGGGCGCACGGCGCGCTCGCCGAGGTGAGCGACCCGGTCACCGATCCCGACCGGGTCGCCTGGCACCGGGCGCTCGCCAGCGCCGGTCCGGACGAGGCGGTGGCCCTGGCGTTGACCAGGTCGGCGGCCCGCGCGCAGGCACGCGGCGGGGTGGCCGCGGCGGCGGCGTTCCTGGAACGCGCGGCCACGCTGACCCTCGATCCCGGCTTGCGAACCGAGCGCGTGCTCGCCGCGGTCGAGGCGAAGCTCTCGGTCGGCGACTTCGCCGCCGCGGCGGAACTGCTGTCCACCCTGGCGCCGGATGACCCACGCGTGGATCTGCTGCGCGGCCGGATCTCGTTCGCCCGCTTTCGGGGTGGCGATCTGCCGACCGGTCATCTGCTGCGGGCCGCCGCGCGACTGGCCGAGCGCGAGCCGGCGCGCGCTCGGGCGTGCTACGTGGACGCGTTCGAGATGAGCATGCTGATCGGCGGGGCGGACGCCGTGGCCGAGGCCGCCCGGCGCGCGCCCAGCGCCCCGGAACCGCGCGGCACGGCCGACAGCATCTTGGACGGCATGGTCGCGTTGACCGTCGAGGGACATCAGGCTGCCGCGAAGCTGCTGCGCCCGCTGGTGGCGGACCGCGCCGACGAGGCGTGGCTGCGGTGGCCGACGCTCGGCTATCTGCTCGCGCTGGAGCTGTGGGACCTCGACGCGATACGGGAGATCGCGCAGCGCGTCATCGCGTCCGGGCGCGAGCTCGGCTCGTTTCACCTGCTGCCGATCGGACTGGCCATGCTCGCGCCGGTGGCCGCGATGGGCGGTGATTTCGGCGCCGTGACGGCACTCATCGCCGAGCAGGAGGCGATCGCGGAGGCGACCGGTGCGGCGCCGCTGGTGTACCCGCGCATCCATCTGGTCGCGCTGCGCGGCCGGCGGGCCGAGGCGGTGGAGCTGTTCGCCGGCGTCGGGCCGGAGATGACGCTCAGCGTGCAGTACGCCACCGCCGTCCTCAACAACGGTCTGGCCGACTATCCCGCCGCGTTGCGCGCCGCCGAACAAGCCGTCGCATCCGGTGATCTGGGCCTGTCGGGCCTGGCGTTGCCGGAATTGGTGGAGGCGGCGACGCGCTGCCGCCGACCGGATCTGGCGCAGCCCGCGCTGGTCGCGCTGGACGAGCGCGCCCGTGCGGGTGACCATCCGTGGGGGCACGGAATGGCCGCCTACGCAAGGGCTTTGGTGGAGGACGACGAGTCGGCCTACCTGGCGGCCATCGCGCTGCTGGACGCCGGCGGTCCGGCGATCGCGGGGGCCAGGGCACATCTGATCTACGGCGAATGGCTGCGCCGGGAGGGGCGTCGCCGCGAAGCCAGAACCGAACTGCGCCAGGCTCACGAAGCGTTGACGGCGCTCGGCACGGAGGCGTTCGCGGCGCGGGCGGCGGGCGAGCTGCGGGCCACGGGCGAGAGCGCACGCAGTCGATCCGCGCAGGTGTCCGACACGCTTACGGTGCAGGAGGCGCATATCGCGCGCCTGGTCGCGGGCGGTGCGACCTCGAAAGAGGTAGCGGCCCAGCTTTTCTTGAGTCCGCGCACCGTTGATGCCCACCTGCGCAACATCTTTCGCAAGCTCGGCATCTCGTCGCGCCGGCAACTGCGGGACGTGCCCGCCCTCTGACCGTGCCGTCCCGGAATCGTGGTGAGCGCAATCATGGCCGGTGGTCGTGCGCCTCGCTAACGTTCGGTGGTTGAACGTTGTCGTGGAGGAGTGTGCGGTGACCGCTGAGTCGGCCCTCGATGTCTTTGCCCCGGTGCATCCGCTGGACGATCCGGTGCGCACCTCGTTGCTCGGCGCGCATCGCCGGTTCGCGGGCTGGGCCGGCCGGATCGGCCGGTACGACCCGGAGGTCGCCAGGTTCTTCGGCCATCCGCCGGAACTGGATGAACAGGACTGGACCGATCTGGCCACCTTGCTCGGACCGGGCGGCGGCACCGCGCTGCGCGGCGAGGGGCACGTGCCACCCGCGGGCTGGACCGTGCTGGACCCTGTCGAAACGGTCCAGATGGACGGCACCGCATTACGCGTGGCGCACGACCCGGAGTTCGAGGTGCTCACCGCGGCCGCGGTTCCGGAGATGCTCGACCTGGTCGCCCGGACCGAGCCGGGACCGTTCGCGCCGCGGACCATCGAGATGGGCACGTACCTGGGCTTGCGAGTGGACGGCAGGCTGGTCGCCATGGCGGGCGAGCGCATGCACCCGCCGGGCTGGACCGAGATCAGCGCCGTGTGCACCGACGCCGAGTTCCGCGGCCGCGGCATCGCCTCGCGTTTGATCCGTGCGGTCGGCGCGGGAATCCGCGACCGCGGTGAGACACCGTTCCTGCACGCGGTCGCGCGCAACACCACGGCGATCAGCCTGTACGAAACGCTCAGGTTCACGTTGCGCAAGCGTTCGCGCCTGACGCTCGTGCAGGCGCCCGCGGCGGTGGGCGATACGCCGGTTTTCGCCTAGCCGAATCGCGCGTGCGACCGGGAATTCGTAATAGCGCGGCGGTATCGCCGATAGTCCTCCTATGAAACGAGTACTCGCATGTGTAGGTATCGCCGCCACCGCCCTGCTGGTCGCGGCCCCGCTGGCGTCCGCTGATCCCGACGCGGACGCACGGTTGGCCAACCGGCACGACTGGTCCGGTGAGTTCGCTTCACAGAACAACCTGATCCTGTCCTCGCGCATCCTGATCAGCCCGTACGGCACCACGCGTCCGCTGATGTGCAGCGGCGGCGACGGCCACTATTCGCTGTTCCCGTACGACTGCACGCAGAACGACGACAACGGCGTGCCGCATCCGGTGGATCGGGTGCTGCCGCTCGGCGGCGGGGGTATCTGGGTCTACCGCTGAGGCACCGGGGCGGCCTGCTTGGCGGGTCCGGCGGGTAACAACAGCCGGTGCAGCAGGTAGGCCGACCCCGCGATCAGCAGCGCCGCGTCGAGATAGTGGCAGGCCATCGCGCCCGGATAGCTCGGCCCGCCCCACGCGTTCGCGGTGAAGTTCGGGTCGAGACCGGCGAGTATCTGCACGCCGATCCGGTACGGGCTGTACACCAGGACGGCCAACGGCAGGACGGCGAGCAAGAGTCGGAGCAGGGCGGTCGGGTGGGCCGGGATCGACCGCACCGTGCGCGTCAGGCGTTGGGCCGCACCATGACTGACGGGCGCGAGCAGGGCGGCGGGCGACAGGCCGTGCCGGCGTACCAGGTAGGTGACCGTCGCGACGGCCAGCACGAACAATACGAGGTGCGGCCCCCACGCCGCCGTCCCCGCGACGTGGGCCTGCTGCTGCGGGGACCGATCCAGATAGAGCATGCCGCCGGAAATCAGACCCGCCGCGAACGAGATGGCGGCGAGGCCGAGCAGTGGGCGCGAGAGCCGTGGCTCCGCCCGGGTGTCGTCTCTGTTCATGTCCCCAACTCTGACCCGCTGACCAGGGCGATGTCGTCATCCCAGGGCCGCGAGACGGTCGCCGCCGCGAGGCCGACGCCGCGCCGCGTCTGCGACCTCCGGATGAGTCCGGCGCGCGACCCCGGAGCGATGTGCCTGCTCGAGCCGCCGGATACTGTCGGCGCTATGGCGATCACCACCACACCGCCGACCCCGATCGCCGGACCCGCACCGTGGCGTCATCGGCGCACCGTGGTCCCGCGCCGGGTCGGCCCCGGACCGGATTGGATCGATGCCGCGATCGCGGCTGTCTGCTTCCTAATCTTCACCGTGCCCGTGCTGGTCGGCGCGACCAGCGGGATCGGTTCGACGCCCGCCATCGCGGCATTCGGCGTCGCCGTGGTGCTCCCGCTCGTGGTGCGGCGGCGGTGGCCGGTCGCGGTCGTCGTCGCGGTGGCGGGCGTGCTGTGCCTGGCGACCGTGCTCGGCGTCCGCTTCACGCCGTGGGTGAGCAACACCGGTCCGGCCTTCGGCGTCGCCGTGCTCACCCTCGCCGACCGGCGCCCGCGCCGCGAGTCGCTGCTCGTCACCGGCGGCGCGCTCATCGCGCTCTATATCGTCGGCTGGCTCGGCGCGGACCTGCATCCCGACCAGGAACAGGATTTCGTGCAACTGCTGATCGCGGTGCCCGCCTGGCTGCTCGGCGATATGCTGCGCACCCGCCGGGCATATCGGAACAGCCTGGCGGAGCAGCAGATTCGGCAGGCGCGCGAAGAAGAACGCCGGATCCGGGCCGAGGAGCGGTTACGCGTCTCGCGCGAGGTGCACGATCTGATCTCGCACACGCTGAGCATGGTCGCCGTCCGTTCCGGAGTGGCCCGGCTGGTTCTGGACGAGCGGCCGGGGGAGGCGCGCGCGGCGCTCGGCGCGATCGAGACGGCCAGTCGCTCGGCGCTGAACGAGTTACGCCGCGTGCTGGCGCAGATTCGGGAGGGCGGTCCGGACCACGAGCCGGAGGATCCGGGTCTCGCCGAGATCGCGAACCTCGTCGAGGGATCGCGGCACGACGGGCTGGATGTGGCGTACCGAGTGGCCGGCACCGCGGTCGAGGTCCCGTCGCTGTTGCAGACCACCGCCTATCGGATCGTGCAGGAGGCGCTGACCAACGTCGTCAAGCACGCGCAGACGGACCGGGCGTGGGTCGAAATCCGGTATGCGCCGACCGAATTGTTCGTCTCGGTCACCGATGCCGGTCCGGTGGCGGCCCGCGCGGTCGAGACCGACGACAGCGGTTCCGGACTCGGATTGCTCGGGATGCGCGAGCGGGTTTCGCTGTTCGGCGGCCGGCTCGACGCCGGCCCGCGGACCGAGGGCGGCTTCGCCGTTCACGCGTCCTTTCCGCTGTCGCGGGACCATGATGAGCGTTGACCGCGAACCGCCGATCCGGGTGCTGATCGCCGACGACGAAGCCCTGGTCCGCGCCGGGTTCCGGGTACTGGTCGAATCCGCACCGGATCTCAGCGTGCTCGGCGAGGCGGGCAACGGCGGCGAGGCCGTCCGGCTCGCCCGGCAGTTGCGGCCCGATGTGGTGCTGATGGACATCCGGATGCCGATCATGGACGGCTTGGAAGCGATGCGGCACCTGGCCGCCGACGCGGACGGGCCGCGCGTCCTGATCGTCACCACTTTCGATCAGGACGAACACGTCTTCCAGGCACTGCGCAGCGGCGCGAGCGGGTTCCTCCTCAAGGACTCACCGCCGGAGCAACTGCTGCACGCGATCCGCGTGGTGGCCGCCGGGGACGCCCTGCTCACGCCGAGCATCACCCGCCGGATGATCAGCGCGTTCGCCCGCCGGCCCGCCGCACTGACCGCGCTGCCGGACGGGCCCGCCGCGCTGACCGGCCGCGAGCGCGAAGTGCTCGAACACGTCGCGGCGGGCCGCTCCAACGCCGAGATCGCGGCGACGCTGCACCTGAGTGTGGCCACGGTGAAAACCCATGTGGGCAGGCTGCTCGCCAAGCTGTCGGTGCGTGATCGCGCCCAACTCGTCGTGCTCGCTTATGAATCCGGCATCGTGACCCCCGGCAATCGCTGACCGCCGCATGCGCCGGTGCGGCGAAATGACCGGAATTCATCGGCTGAATTCTGAAAGCCGTTCGGAGTAAGCCGGATTCGAGAACTGGGGATCGCGACTCCTGTTAAGCTCGCCGTGGGCATCGAGTGCGGGAGTTTTCCGGCATCGGTGGCGGTGGCTACTGTGAGTTTCGCTGAGGGAATAGACGCGATGATCGTTGTCCGGAGTACGGCGGAATTGCACGAGGTTTTGGCCGAGCCGCGGGCGCGGGGCAAGAGTATCGGCTATGTGCCCACCATGGGCGCCCTGCACGAGGGACATCTGGCGCTGGTCCACGAAGCGCGGAAACGGGACGAGGTGGTGCTCGCCTCGATCTTCGTGAATCCCTTGCAATTCGCGCCGAACGAGGACTTCGACGCCTACCCCCGCGACGAAGAAAGGGACCTGGCGCTCTGCGAGAAAGCGGCGGCCGACATCGCGTGGTTGCCCACGGCGGCCGAGCTTTTCCCGCCCGGCTTCGGATTGCACGTCGCGATTCCCCATCTTTCCGCGGTATTGTGCGGTGCGGACCGGCCGGCCCACTTCGCCGGTGTCACCACCGAGATGTCGAAGATCCTGATCATGCTCGCGCCGACCGCGGTCTATCTGGGGGAGAAGGACTTCCAGCAGCTGGTGGTGCTGCGCGCGCTCGTGCGCGACCTAGGCCTGCCGGTCGAGGTGCGCGCGGTACCGACCGTTCGGGAGCCGGACGGTCTGGCCTTGTCCTCGCGCAACGCCTACCTCGGCGACACCGAAAGACCAACGGCGGCTGCCCTGTTCCGTATCCTGTCGGAAACGGCGACACGCCTGCGAGCCGAGTCCGGGAAGGTGGACGAGGCGCTGGCCGCGGGCCGCCGTGCACTGACCGAAGCCGGTATCCAGCGGATCGACTACTTCGAACTGATCGACCCCGAAACGCTGGACCCGGTGCGCACCGGCGTGCCGGCGGCCAGGCTGGTGGCCGCCGGGTGGGTGGGCCGCACCCGGCTGATCGACAACATAACGGTGTAGCACCGAGAGCCGGTGCCGCAGTAACAGATTCGAGGGGGGTCGGGGCGCGGGAGGCGACGATGGACATGATGGCGGAGCTGCTGGCGGCCGTGACGGCGGAGGTCGACGCCCGCCGATTGCCCGGCGCGGTCGTCGCGGTGACCGACAACGGAGCACTGATCGACGTGCGATCCGTCGGGCAGCTCGACCCGGCTGCCGGTCGGCCCATGCGTGACGACGCCATCTTCCGCATCTACTCCATGACGAAGGTCTTCACCGCGTTGGCCGCCTTGGCGATGGCCGCCGAGAACCGAATTCGGCTGACCGATCCGGTCGCGGCGTGGCTGCCGGGTTTCGCCGAGAGCCGCGTGGCCGCCGACGATGCGCTGCGGCCACCGAAACGGCCGCCGTCGCTACGAGATCTGCTGCGACAGACCGCGGGCATCGGCGGCGGATTCCACACCTCGGCGCATCTCGCGCCGTACTACGCGACGGCGCAGGTGCGGAAATACGAGCACACCGCCGCGCGGCACACCCTCGACGACGTGGTGGACAACCTGGCCCGCCAGCCACTCGCGGCCGACCCCGGCACGGTGTGGGAGTACGGCATGGCGATGGACGTGCTGGGCCGGGTGCTGGAGACCGCGGACGGCAGGCCGCTGGACGAGATCATCGAGCAGCGGGTGTGCCGTCCACTCGGCTTGCGCGACACCGGATTCAGCGTCACCACCGCCGACCTCGACCGGGTCGCCCAGCCGTTCGCCGACGTCCCCGCGACCCCGAAAGACCTTGTGACCCATCGGGAGCGGCCGCTGTGGCCGTCGGCCGGGTCCGGCGGCTACAGCTGCGCCGCGGATTTCGCCACGCTGCTGTGCGCGATCACGCCGGATCGCGAGGGCGTGCTGTCGATCCCGGCGCTCGGACCGTTCACCCGGGACCTCTTCGTCGACCAGATCGGACCGTTGGCCGGTACCGGCCCGGACTACATCCCGGGCAAGGGTTACGGCTTCTCTTACGGACTGCATGTGCCGAGCCGCGATCCGGCCTGGGCCGCGCTGGATCCGCGCGCGCACACCGTCGGCTGGCTGGGGCGCGCCGCGACCAGCTTCGTATACGACATTCCCACCGGCCTCGGCGCGGTGCTGATGACCCAGTGCTACGGGCGCGCGGTGCATTACCGGGATCAGGTCCGCGAGATCGTGGCACGCCAGGCCTCGTCATGGACGTGACCATCGACGAACCGGTCGTCCGGGTGCGCGGCCTGCGTAAGAAGTACGGTTCGTTGCAGGCCCTGGACGACGTCGGACTGACCGTCGGACGCGGCGAGATATTCGGGTTGCTCGGCCGCAACGGCGCTGGGAAATCCACTGCGCTGGACATCATCTGCGGACTGGTCAAACCGACCGCCGGGCGGGTGGAGGTCTTCGGCACCGATGTGCGCAGGCACGGACGGCGGGTCCGACGGCGGATCGGCTATGTCCCGCAGGACAATACGGTGTACCTGCCGATGACGGTGGGGCAGAACCTGCGCTTCTCCGCGATCGTGCGGGGGATGTCGCGCGCCGCCGCCGGGCGCCGGGCCGGGGAGGTGATGGAACGGCTGGGGCTCAGCCACATCGCCGATCGGGGCGGCGCACATCTCTCGGGCGGGGAGCGCCGCAGGCTGTCGATCGGGATGGGCATCGTGCACGCGCCACCGCTGATGGTGCTGGACGAGCCGAGCACTGGCGTCGACATCGATTCCCGGCAGGCCATCCACCGTCTGCTCCGGGAACTGCGCGGGGAGGGCTCGACGCTGCTGTACACGACGCACCACCTGGATGAAGCCGAAAGCCTCTGCGACCGCGTCGCGGTGCTCGACGCGGGCCGGGTCGTGGCCACCGCGGACGTGAAAAGCTTTGTGGCCGAATACGGTAGACCGTACTGCGAAATCGTCAGCGACCAGACCGAAGCCGTCACCACACTGTTGCGCGCGGCGTTGCCCGCGACCCGGATCACGGTGCACGGCGGACGGATTCGGGTGGGCGCGGAACAGCCCGAGCACGTCGCCACCGTGGTCCGGGTGCTCGGCGCGAGCGACCTGCCCGTCAAGGACGTGCGCGCGGTGCCGGTGTCGTTGGAGAACGCCTTCCTGCACACCCTCGAGCGCGCGCCCGGATCGGCAACCCGATGACGCTCACCTGGGCCTTCCTCCGGAAAGAAGCGGCGACCTGGCGGCACGACCCCACGCTGTTCGTCTTCCTGTTCGCGGCGCCGCTGCTGATGCAGGCCCTGCTGAGCGACGCCTTCGCGCGCCTGACCGACGGCGCCGGAGCCGACCAGACCGTGCCGGGCTTCACCATCATGTTCGGCTTCTACGTCATGATGTTCATGGGCACCGCGCACTATCGCGAACACGCCTCGGGCGCTTGGAGTTCGGTCCGCACCAGCGGACTGTCCCGCGCGACGATGGTGCTGCAGCTGGCCGTGCCGTACTTCCTGTTGTCCGCGGCGCAGATGGCACTGCTGGTCGGCGCCGGCCGGGTGCTGTTCGGCGCGACGGTGAACGGGTCGCTCGTCGCCCTCGCCGTCTTGATCTTGTCCATCGCGTGGACCGCGATCGCCCTCGGCCTGGTGCTCGTCTCGCTCACGCGCAACGTCTCGGCCATGCAGAACCTGTGCCAGCTCGTGGTGCTAGGTATGGGCGTGCTCGGAGGCGCGGTGGTCCCGGTGCGCTTGCTGCCCGGGTGGAATCAGCCGCTCGCGCCGCTGACCCCGCAGTACTGGGCGGTGGACGGGATGCGCGAAGTGCTGGCGCGGCACGGGGGATTGACGAGCATCGTGCCCCATCTGCTCGTGCTGGCCGGTTGGGCGTGCGTGTTGTCGATCGTCGCGACGCTGGCGTTCGACCCGAGTAGTCAGCGTCGCGTGGCCATTCGCTGAACGCGCGCCACAGGTAATCGGAGGTGTCAAGGATATGGCAGAGACAACGTCACCCAGGGGACGGGTAATTCAGTCGTGGTCGCGGCAGGGCGGGGAGTCGCCGCCGCGCATCGTCGGCGGCGACGGCTGCCGGTTCTTCGACGCCGCGGGACGGTCGTATCTCGACTTCGGCTCGCAGCTGGTGAATGCCAATCTGGGACACGGCCGTACGGAGGTGCAGGAGGCGGTGCAGAAGCAGGTGGCCACCATGGCCACGCTCGGGCGTCCCTGGGACGTGGAGATCGTCGAGGAGCTGGCGCATCGGCTCGCCGAGATCACGCCCGGCGATCTCAACTCGTTCTTCTTCGCCTGCAGCGGCACGGAAGCGAACGAGGCGGCGATTCGGCTGGCTCGGGCATATACCGGGCGCAGCAAGGTAATTGCGCGCTACCGGTCGTATCACGGCAGCACCGCGGGCGCGTTGACCCTGACCGGCGAGCCGCGCCGCTGGGCCGGCGAGCCCGGCATGCCCGGCGTGGTGCGCATGCTCGATCCCTACACCTACCGCTGCCCAGCCGGGCATCCCACACCGTGCCCGGTGTGCTCGGGCGCGCCCCATCTGCGGGAGTTGCTCCAGTACGAGGGCGCCGAGAACGTGGCGGCGGTGATCATCGAGCCGATCACCGGCATCAACGGCGTGATCATGCCGCCCGACGGTTATCTGCAGGGCATCCGGGAGGTGTGCACCGAGCACGGCATCATGCTGATCCTCGACGAGGTGATGACCGGATTCGGGCGCACCGGAACGTGGTTCGCGTGCGACCGGTGGGATGTGGTGCCGGACATGATCACCTGCGCGAAGGGCTTGACCGCCGGGTATATACCGCTGGCGGCCGTCGCGGTGAGCGACCGGCTGTCGGGCTGGCTACAGGACGCCACCTTCCCGTACGGGCTCACCCACAGCGCCCATCCCGTCGGCTGCGCGGCGGCGGTGGCCGTGCTGGGCGTGTACCAGAAGGAGCGGCTCATCGAGCGCTCGAATCGACTGGGGTCCTTGATCGAGGCGGAGCTGCGGGCGCTGGCCGATCGGCATCCCTCGATCGGGGACGTCCGGGGCACCGGCTGCTTCTGGGGGCTGGAGCTGGTGCGCGACCGGGTGACGAAAGAACCACTGGTGCCGTTCAATCCGGATGCGGCGGCCGCCGCGCCGATGACGCGGCTGACCGCCGAGGCCTTCCGGAAGGGCCTGTATCTGCTCACCCACTGGAACATCATCCTGGTGTGCCCGCCGCTGGTCATCGAGGAGTCGGAACTGCGGGAAGGGATGGCGCTGTTGGACGAAACGCTCTCGCTCGCCGACGAATACGTCACGGAGGGGTGAGCATGGGCGGCACCGTCGCGATCAACGAACTCGTCGAGCAGACGGCGGCGCAGCGGCCGGCCGAGTGCGCGGTGCGCGTGCGCGGGTTCTCCGCGGGCACCAGCGCCGAGATCAGCTGGCACGGGTTGGTGCAGAAGGTGCACGAGTACGCCGCGAAGTACCGGCACGACGGTCTGCGCGAGGGTGCGGTCGCGGCCGTCGCGTTGCCGTCGGGCATCGGTCACGTCGTCGCCACCCTCGCGCTCTGGGAGGTCGGCGCCACGGTCGTGCCGGTGGACCACCGCTGGTCGGCCGCGACGAAAGAGCGCATCGTAGAACGATATCCACGCGGGTGGGTGGTCGAAGGCGACGACCTCGGCCTGGTCTCCTACCACCGGCGCGCGGTCGCAGCGCCGCAGCTGCCGGCGGACGGGTTACCCCGATCGGTGTCGCTGTCCGGCGGAACCACCGGCGACCCGAAACTCGTCGTCCGCAACCGCCCGTGGGCGTACGACTCGTCGGAGCCGTTGAGCAGCAAAGAAAGTGCGCGCGGGCTGGGTTACGGACAAATCCAGCTGGTCGGCCTGCCGCTGTACCACGCCGGTTTCGGGGCGCTGTATCACGGACTCGCGCTGGGGCATCGCATCATCGTGCCCGGCAACGCCTCGCCGAAACTGTTCCTGGAATTGCTGAGTTCCGAAGGGGTGCAGGTGGTGCGGACCGTGCCCGCGCAAATGGGCACGCTGCTGGAAGCCAGTGGGCGGGTACGGCATCGGTTCTCCGCGCTGCGCCTCGTCGTGCACACCGCGGCCCGCTGCCCGGAATCGGTGAAACGGGGTTGGCTGGAGCTGGTCGAGCCGACCAGCGTGTACGAGGAATACGGCAGCGTGGAACGGATCGGTGTGCTCAGCATCCGCGGCGACGAATGGCTGGCCCATCCCGGGTCGGTCGGCCGCCCCCGGCACTGTTCGGTCCGCATCCTGGACGAACGACGCGAGCAGGTCGCCGCCGGCACGACCGGTGAACTGTTCATGACCGACGAGAACGCCACGCAGCCGACCTATCTCGGCGACGGACCGGGATTGGTCGAAGCGGACGGGTATTTCAGCGTCGGCGACCTCGCGTGGCAGGACGCCGACGGCTATGTGACGCTCGTCGGCCGACGTGACGACGCCATCGACGTCGGTGGCGTGCAGGTCTTTCCCCGCGATATCGAACGGGTCCTGGAACGTCATGGCGCGGTTCGCGACGTCCGGGTCCGCGCGCTGCCCGATCGCCGTCTCGGCGAGGTGGTGCATGCCGAAGTCGCCGTGCGCGGCGACGATTCGGGCGAGGTGCTCGCGCAGCTGTGGCGCAGCTGCCGCGCCGAGCTGAGCAGAGCGCAGATGCCCCGGGCGATCGAGATCGTAGCCGACGTCCGGCGCAGCGCCGCGGGCAAATTGCACAGGGCGGACCAGGAGTCGTAGTGGAGCAACAGGTTTGGGCCGTCGTCGGCCGGGTGTGCGGCACCGGTTACACCGAACCGGACGCGAACTTCTACGAACTCGGGGGCGATTCGCTGCTCGCGGGTGAGCTGATGACCGCGCTGCGCGCGGAATTCGAGACCGAGGTGCCGATGCACCTGCTGTTCGAGGCGCCCGACATGGGTACCTTCGTCCAGGAGACGCTGCAGGTGCTGTGAGTCAGCAGGGCGGGTCGTAGCGGCCGTCGACGGCGGTCCAGCCGCCGTCGACGTACAGCATCGTCCCGGTGACGAAGCTGGACGCGTCCGCGGCCAGAAAGGCGACGGCCCCGGCGATTTCGCTCGGCTCGGCCCAGCGTCCGAGCGCGCTCTTGGACGCGTACGCCGCCCGCCACTGCGGTTCCGCGAAGATCGAGTCGGTGAGCGGGGTGCGCACGACCCCGGGTGCGATGGCGTTCACCCGCACTCCGGCCGGGCCGAATTCCGCCGCGGCCCCGCGGATCAGCTGGACCAGCGCGGCCTTGGTCGCCGCGTACACGGCTTGCCCCGGTTCGACGGTGACCGCCCGGATCGAGGACATGCCGACGATCGAACCGCCGCCCCGGGCGACCATGCCCTTGCCGAACGCCCGGATCAGATGGAAGGCGGCCCGCAGATTCAGGTCGAGTACCGCGTCGAATTCGGCTGTCGCGTAATCGAACAGGCGCTTGCGCACATTGCGTCCGGTGGTGAAGACGAGCACGTCCAGGTCGGGCAGCTCGGCGGCGGCAGCGGCGACGGCGTCCGCGTCCCGCGCATCCAAGGCCAGGGCGACGGCGGGGGAGCCCGCGAGTTGCGCCGTCTCGTCGGCGCGGCTGCGATCGATATCGGCGCATACCACCTCGGCACCGAGTGCGGCCAGGGCGAGTGCCGATTCGCGTCCGATGCCGCTGCCGGCGCCGATGACCGCGGCGCGTTTGCCGTCGAGCCGGAAGAGCGCCTGGTAGTCGAGTGCGGCGGGGGTGACGTCCGGGTGCGTGGTCATCAATGCGTCCTGAATTTTCGAGGTCCGAATGGGTTACCGCGGGTAGGGCAGGGTGACCGTCTTGACGGTGCTCATCTCGCGGATCGAGTAGGCGATCCCTTCGCGGCCGAGTCCGCTGGATTTCACGCCGCCGAACGGGAGGTGCGGGGAGTCGAAGTGCGGTCCCGCGTTGAGGTTCACCGCGCCGACCCGCAGCGCCGCCGCGAGCGTGGTGAAGGCGGCGACGTCGCCGGTCACCACCCCGGCCTGCAGGCCGTACCTGGTCGAGTTGGCCACGCTGATCGCCTCGGCGGTATCGGCCACCCGGATCACGGGGGCGACCGGGCCGAAGGTCTCCTCGACCACCAGTTCGGCGTCGGCGGGCACGTGATCGAGCACCGCGGGCGTGATGAGCGAGCCACGGCGTTCGCCGCCGAGCAGCAGCTTCGCGTGCGCGGCAACGGCTTCGGCGATCCGCCTGGCCACCGTGTCCGCGGCGTCCATGCTGATGAGCGGGCCGACCTCGGTCGCGGGATCGAGCGGGTCGCCCGCTCGTTTCCGCTGCGCCGCCTCGACGACCCCCGCGACGAGATCGTCGGCCACCGCGCCCACGGCGATCACGCGTTTGATGCCGCGGCAGGACTGCCCGGCGGTGGCGAACGCGCCCTGGGCCGTCAGCTGCACCGCCAGGTCGAGATCGGCATCGGGCAACACGATCAGCGGATCGTTGCCACCCAGCTCCAGCAGGAGTTTCTTCCCCGCGGCGGCCACCGAGACCGCGCGGCCCGTGTGCGCCGATCCCGTGAAGGTGACCATGTCGATGTCGGGGTGCCCGGCGAGCGTGGGGCCGAGTTCGCCGGGCGCCCCGGTGGTGACGACGAGATGTTCCGGCGGCAGACCGGCTTCGAGCATGATCTCGGCGAAAGCCAGTGCGGTGAGCGGCGTTTTCTCCGAGGGCTTCAGCACCATCGCGCAGCCCGCCGCGACAGCGGGCGCGAGCTTCACGACCAGCTGGTTGAGCGGCCGGTTGAACGGCGTGATCGCCGCGACGAGCCCGATCGGCTCGAACATGGTGAGCGCCAGCCGATCATGTCCCGGCACCGGAATGCTTTCCCCGCGCAGCCGCTCGGCCTCGTCCGCGGCGACCGTGAGATTCGTTGCGGCCCGGTCGGTTTCCCGGCTGGTCTCGGCGAGGCAGACACCGGATTCGCGCGAGATCAGCGGTGCGAGGTCGCCGGCTCGTGCACGGATCAGGCGGGCCGCGGTCCGCAGGATGGTGGCCCGCTGATCCGGCCGCAGGGGTCGCCAGGCCGCGCGCAGGCCGCGGATGGCGGCGTCCAAATCGGAAACACTGTCGCGCGCAACGGTTCCGACGGTTTCGCCGGTCCACGGATTGCGCACCGGGAACTGCTCGGCGGCGGATCGGTGGGCGCCGTCACGAAACATGATCGTCTCCTGTCACGAAGGCCTTGAATCGGCGCGCCACGTCGGAGGGTCCGACGGCGGGGCGGCCCAGCCGCTCGACCGAACCGGGACGAATCCTGAGGTAGAGCAACGCCGGGCCCGGTTCGAGCTGTGCCGCCTTGACCGCATCGATGAAGTCGGCGAGGTCCGCGCAGTCGAACACGCGGGCGTAGCCGCAGGCCCGCGCGAGCGCGGGGAAGTCGACCTGTGCCGCGAGACTCTGCTGCCCGCCGGTGGAGTCGTGCACGCCGTTGTCCAGCAGGACATGGATCAGATTGGCGGTGCCGTGCGCACCGACCGTGGCAAACGTGCCCAGCCGCATCAGCGCCGCACCGTCCCCGTCGAGCACGACGACCGGCCGGCGGGTGTGCCGCGCGACGCCGAGCCCGACGGCGCTCGCGGACCCCATCGCACCGACCAGGTAGAAGTGCTGCGACCGGTCGGCGAGGGTGTAGAGCTCCCGGCTGGTCTTGCCGGTGGTGGACAGCACGGCAGCGGTCTCGGGCAGAGCGCCGAGGAGCGCCTCCAGCGCCGCCATGCGCGTGGGCGCGACCCGTTCGGCCCGCGACCGGGTCACCGTCGGCAGCACCGGGTTCGGCAGCGACGGCTCGGCGAGCGGCTCGGCGGCCACCACTCCGTCGCGCAGAATGAACGCGAAAGGCCGTTGTTCGTCGGCCATTTCGGCCCACCCGGCGGTCAGGCAGTCGTCGAGTCCGGCGGCGTCGGCGGGGAGCACCGCGTGGCCGACCTGCAGGAGATCCAGCAGACCCGGCGTAATCGCGCCCATCAATTCGTGCTGCGGTTCGTCCGGGCGGCCCGGTTCCCCGCGCCAACTGACGAGCAGTGGCACCGGTATTCGGCTCGGGTGGGTGAGCGAGGTCAGCGGGTTCACCATGTTGCCCAGCCCGGAGTTCTGCGCCATTACGCACGCCGTCGCTCCGGCCAGCCAGCACCCTGCCGCGACCGCCACGGCTTCGCCCTCGTGCGTCACCGGCAGGTATCCCGCGACCGAGCCGGACGCCGCGCGGTTGATCATCGGGGTCAGGTAGGAGCACGGCACGCCCACCACGTCGGTCACGCCGCGCGCGACGAATCCGCCGAGCAACTCGTCCGCGCCGATCACGAATCCACCCACTTCTTCGCCAGCTCGGTGTAATGCGCCTCGTCCGCCTCCAATTCCGGATATCCCATGAGGCCGAACACCTCCTGCAGCGAGGCGATATCCGGCTCGACCGCGGTGGGGCCGTCGCGCAGCAGCGAGCGGCACACCTGGCGCATCGCGGCCACCGAGGCGCGCATCGACTGATTGGCCCAGATCACCGCGGCGATACCGAGTTCGGCGAACGTCTCGCGGGGCACGGTGTGGTACGTGGTCGGTGCGATCACGAGCGGCAGCCGGGCCGCCCACTCGGTGGTGAACTCGGCGATCTCGTCGATGGTGCGCCGGCGGGAGTGGATGAAGATGGCGTCGGCGCCCGCCTGCCGGTACGCCTCGGCGCGGCGCAGCGCCTCGGCCGTACCCGCGCCGGCGATGAGGGCCTCGGTGCGGGCGACGAGCACGAATCCGGGACCGACCTCGTCGCGGCAGGCCGCGATCTTGGCGCACATGTCGCCAATCGGCGCCAGCGGGTGCCGGTCGCCGAAATAGGAGTTCATCTTCGGAAAGACCTTGTCCTCCATACACATTCCTGCCGCGCCGACCCGCTCGGCGCGGGCGGCGAAGCGGCGGGCGGTATTGAAATTGCCGTATCCGGTGTCGGCGTCGACGAGCACCGGGATCGCGCCCGCGTCGACGACCCGGGCCACCAGATCGAGCATTTCGCCCCAGGACACCTCGTCGCTGTCCCGCGCGCCGAGGGCGGTGGACATGCACAGACCGGACGCCCAGATCCCGGCGAAGCCGGCTTCGGCGGCGATGCGGGCGCTGAGTCCGTCGTGGGCGCCCATGAGGAACGACGGTTCGGGTCCGGCGAGCAGCTCGCGCAACCGCACACCGGCGCAACGCCGGGCCGGCGCGGCGACCGTTCGAAGGGGGAGGTTCTCCATCACGCGCAATGCCTCTCGCACTCGGTATCGAAAATCGTTGGGGCGGCCACGGATCACGTCACCCGGCCCGCGACGGGCGGCGGACCGCCGGCCAGGACCTGGGCGACACCCTCGGCGATCCGGCGCCGGCAGCTGCGCTCGGATTCCACCGAGAGAAACGCGCGGTGGGCCGAAACCACCACATCCGGCCTGGGCAACAGCTTGCGCGCGGCCGGATCGTCGTTCGGGTCCTCGGGTGTGAACACGTCCGAGGCGAAGCCGCCGAGCCGGCCCCCGTCGAGCGCTTCGAGGATCGCCGCCGGGTCGACCAGGCGGCCCCTGGCCGCATTGACCAGCAGCGTGCCCGGCTGGGCCGCGGCCAGGGCGTCTGCGTCGATCAGCTGATCGGTCTCCTCCGTCAACGCCGCGTGCAGGACGACAGCGTCTGCGGCAGTGAGCAATTCGGCCAGTGAAGCGACGGCGGTGACGCCGTGACCTGCCATCAGATCGGCGGCGACGTAGGGGTCATACGCGATGACCGTTTTGTAGAACGCCTGTAGTTTCCGGGCGGTCGCCCGCCCGATCCGGCCGAATCCGATGATCCCCGCGGTGCACAGCGACACCCGCCGCGGCACCCCGCCCGCGTGGATATTCCACTGCTGTGACTTGACGAGACGATCCTGAGTGCAGACCTTGCGTTCCAACGCCAGCAGCAGGGCGAGGGTGTGCGTGCTGACTTCGTCCACGCAATAGTCGGGCACGTTGAACGAGACGATCCCGGTCCCGGCCAGCAGCGGGGCGTTGAGATTGTCGATGCCGACACCGCTGCGCGCGATCACCCGGCAGCGCGGCCCGACCGCGTCCAGCAACTCGGGTGTGACCTGGCAGCGGTAGATCACCAGGGCATCCGCCCCACGCACATGGTCGTGGAACTCGGGACCGGAGAGTACGTAGCGACGGTCGAAAAGCCCTAGACGTAGGTCGATTTCGCGGCCGAACGCGGTGCGTTCGATATCCGCGCGGGCGAGGTCGGGTTGTCCTCGTTCGTTCAGGGCCCAGGCCGGATCGGTGTAGACGACGCGCACTCTTGCCTCCCGTGCTGACGCGGCGCGGTGTTCAGGAGTCGTAGCCCCAACCGCGGTTGTCTCGGTGGCCGCGCTGCACCGTGGCGCTCGCGGCATAGGTATTGGTCAGCTCGAACAGGTCGAGGTAGCCGAGGTGTCGCCCCGAGCCCAGCTTGATCAGTGCGCCCTGGCCGGACCAGCGATGCGCGACGAACGGCGCGACCCACGCCGACCCGTCCACTGCCAACTCCGCCTCTGCTTGCTGCCCGTCGGCCCGAATCCAGTGCAGCGTCGGCGTTCCGGCGGTCACGAGATAGTGCGTTTCGGCGGGTTCGAACAGTTGCTCGCCCGCCGCGCCGTCGACCCGCAGATACAGCCCGGTGAGATCGGGCAGATGCGGGGCCGCGGCCAGCGAGGTGACCGTGTATCCGCGGAAATCCCTTGCCTCCTTGCGGCATTCGGCGACGTCCTTGAAGGTCTTACCGACCGCGTCGTGCCGGGCGACGGGCCGGATCAGCAGCCGGTAGTCGAAGCCGAGCGTCGTGCCCAGCTCGCGCAACACCTCGACGGCGCCGTCATCTATCGCCGCGACCAGCGCGTCGGGCGTCAGACCCAAGGTGACACCGGCGGATTCGACCGTGTGGCCCCGGCGGGCGAGCAGCAGCCGGGCCACCTGCTGTGGGTCCACGCCGCCGTCGAGCCAGGCGAGCAGCTCCCGCGCGGCCGGATCGGACCAGTCGTTGACCTCTTCCAGGAGCCCGGCCAGCGGGGATCGGCCGGTATAGGACACGATTCGGGCCGGTTCGGTACCCGCGAGCGAGTAGGTGTGCGGACAGTAGGACGGCTCGACGTAGGAATCGCCGACGATCCAGCGGTCGGTGTCGGTGTTGGCGACGATCACCTGCCAGGTCGACTCGTCGAGTTCGGTGCCCCAGCGGCCGTGGATATCGCCCGGGCCGAGGTTGATCGTGATCGCCGGTTCCAGGTGCCCATTGTTCAAGGCGGGCAATCGATTCGCGGGACACAGGATATCGAGCACAACCGGGGCGACCGCGCCCGGCGGCGCCGCCATTGTGTAGTAGTTGTAGAAATGAATGCCGTCGCGCTGAATGGGACGCCGGGTGTCGCGGAGTTCACGCGCGGTGCGGACCAGGACGGTGAGATCGCGTCGCCCGCTCGCGACGAGATGTTCGGGGGTGATCTGGAGCGTGCGGGTCATGATAGCGACGAGATCGTCCGGCCATTCGCAATCACCGGAAACAGCCAGCAATTTCGCTAGTTCCGCAGGATCGATACCGAGCGTGCCCGCTATCTGCCCGGTGGTCACTTTCCGAATGTTGAGCCAGTGCACGACCTTGTAGTTGTCAACGAGCATGATCTCTCTCCGCACTCCCGGCCAGTAGCTGGGTCAGGGTCGCCACGTCCACCCGGCGCGGGTTGTTGCCCGCGCGGTCGTAGGCGAGGGCTTCGGTGGCGATCCGGGCCGCCTCGTGGTGTAGCTCCGGAGGCGGCGGCAGCGCGGGCGAGCGCACCAGCGCGGCCACCTTCCCAGCGAGTTCGTCGACGCTGCCGGCGCCCGCGGCGCGCACCACCCGCGTGATGGCGTCGCGCACCCGCTGGGCGCCGCGCGGGTCGGTGCAGTCGGCGCCGACCTGCGCGTTGTACCGCAGCACCGACGCCAGCGTGAGGCCGCACGCGTGCCCGTGGCTCAGCCCGTGCCGCAGCGTCAGCGGGTACGACATCGCATGGCACACAGTGGTTCCCGCGATGGCGATGGCGCGACCGGCGAGATGTCCGGCGAGCAGCGCCGCGCCGCGATGGGCCGCGCTCAGGTCGGTGTGGCGCTGCTCGAGCACCTCAGCGAGCTGGGCCCAGGCGGCCGCGCCCAGCCACTCGGATCGTTCGTCGGCGCGGATCGACCACGCGCCCTCCAGACCCTGCGCGAGGGTGTCGAGCAGGCAGCTGACGAGATCGGCCGCGGGCAGTCCGATCAGCAGCTCCGGGTCGAGCACCGCGGTCACCGGCTGTAACGCGGTGCCGCGCAGGGACAGTTTGCGGCCGCGGTCGCGGTGCCAGATGGTGGCGAACGGCGTGGCCTCCGCGCCGGTTCCGGGTGTCGTCGGCAACGCGACGACGGGTGGCGCGCCCACGTCGTCGGCCGTCCCCGCGCAGGCCAGGACCACCGCGTGCGGCGTGCGGTCGGCGCTGGTCGACAGTGCCGCAGCGGCTTTGCCCGCGTCCATGACGCTGCCGCCGCCGACCGTGACGACCACTTCGGCGCGATGCGCGCGGATTTCGTCCGTCAGCCGGGCGACGGATTCGGGTGTGGGGAGCCCCGCGTGCACGACGGTGCGCAGCGCGAAACCTTGGAATGCGGCGAGTAGTGGTTCGGCCCAGACCCGGTGGTGCAAGCCGTTGCCCGCCACCAAGAGCACGCGCGGCGCGCCGGTGCCTGCTGCCGCGCGCACCACGGCCGGGGCGACCTCGGCGGCGCGTTCACCCACGAGGGTGCGAGGCGAGTCCAGCAGCACGGTGCTGACCCGGAATTCGGCGGCGTGCATCGACCACCTGCCTCCAGCAAACGAAGAGATCCCAGTGACGGGAAATCCCCATCATCCCCCCGGTGTACGGACGAAGTCCTCAGGTTGAATAACACGGTACCCTAGGCTCGGTTAATATCAGAGCTCGTTTGTTTCACCAGTCGTGCATGAACTTCCCAGCGGTGCACGAACTTCCGGAGGCCGGTGCCATGGGGTCGCATGAACATATTCGGCGCCGATCCGCGACGGGCGCGGGCTACCGCGAACAAGTTGCCTTGAATCAGTCCAGGTTCGCCGAAATTGCCCAGTCGTATGCCGGCGGACAGGCGCGCCGGCTGGACGGCGAACTGCTGGCCGAGATGATCCGTCCGCTGGGTGTCGAGCATGTACTCGACGTGGCCACCGGCACCGCCGCGGCGGCGGCCGTGGTCGCGAAATCGGGCGTGCGCAAACGCGTTGTCGGCCTGGACTCGTCCGCGGCGATGCTCCGGCAGGCACGGGCCTCCGGCGTGGATTCGGTGCAACTCGTCGTCGGCCTGGTCGAGGAGTTGCCGTTCGCCGACGGCTCCTTCGATCTCGTCCTGTGCACGCGCGCGCTGCATCACATCGACCGGCCCGAACTCGCGGTGGCCGAGATGGCGCGCGTGGTGCGGCCCGGTGGCCATATCGTGGTCGCGGACAACGTGACCGGATATACGGGCGCACTGCACGAGGAGGTCGAGGCGATCCAGCGCGTGCGGGATCCGGGACATGCCTCGACCCTCGCCGAACACGAACTCGTCGGCCTGCTGCGCGCCAACTCGCTCGACGTCGTGGAATGCCACCGCACCACCAGCTATCGGCCGCTGGCGCAATGGCTGGCCGACGGCGGGACGGGGGCGGTGGACGCCGCCGAGATCCGGCGGCGCCTGGCCGCCCTCGGGCCGCTCGCGGCACCCGGGTTCGGCACGAGCTTCGTCGTCGAGGACGGCGTGGTCGTCGGTCTGCGGCAGGCGATGTCGTGGCTGCGGGCTGATCGGAGCAATGCGTTGTAGCACGGGGACACCCGGCAACGTCCTAGCATGAAAAACACTCACACCTGGGGGTCCCCGTGGACATCGCCGCACTGGATGCCGCAATCGACGAGCCGGAACTCATCGAATTCACCCGCGACCTGGTTCGCACCCACTCGTTGACCGAGGCGGGCCGTGGGGAGCGCGCAGTCGCGGACTTCCTGCTCACCAAGATCAGGGAATGGGGTTGGCAGCCCGAGTTCTTCGACGCGGACGGCCGCCCCAATATCGCGGTCACACTGTCCGGCGGCGGCGGTCCCGGGCCGACCTTGGCCTTCGAGGGACATATGGATGTGGTCACCGAGGGCGATCCGGGCCAGTGGACCGTCGATCCCTACGGCGGCGAGATCCGCGACGGCAAGCTCTACGGTCGCGGCTCGGCCGATATGAAGTCCGGAGTCGCCGCGATGCTGTACGGGACAAGGGCATTGCAGCTGACCGGGCCGTTTCCCGGCCGGATCCGCCTGCTCCTGCTCGCCGACGAGGAAGGGATGATGTCGGGGGCGAAAGCCGCTGTGGCCCAAGGGTTCGTCCGGGATGTCGACGGCGTCGTGTGCTGTGAGCCGGAGGGCGACGAGGTGTGCCCGGTGTCGAAAGGCGCGATCCGGCTCCGGGTGGATTTCACCGGGGTGATGAGCCACGGCGCGATGCCGTGGCAGGGCCGGAACACGTTGCCCGCCATGGCCCGTGCGGTGCTCGGCCTGGAAGCGCTGGAGCACCGGCTGGTGCAGGAGGCGGGGTCGCGACCGCCGCTCGGCGCACCGTCGATCACGCCCACCGTGGTGCGCGCCGGGACCGCCGATCAGCTCAACACGATTTCCGGCGTGAGCTCGATGTTCCTCGATGTGCGCACGATACCGGGCGTGGATCACGAGACGCTGCTGAAGAACATCGGCGAGTGCGTCGACAACGCGGCGCGCGGCTGCGGCATCGGTTCGGCCGTCACGGTGATCGACGATCGCCCCTGGATCTCGACGGACCCGGACGCACCGCTGGTCACGGCGCTGGTCCGCGCGCACGAGATCGTGAACGGGGTCCGTCCGGAACTCGGCGCGGTGCCCGGCACCACCGACGGCACCATTCTGACCTGTCGCGCGAACATCCCGAGCGTGGTGTACGGCCCGGGCGGCAAGTGGATCGCGCACATGGCCGACGAATACGTCGAGGTGCGCGACCTCAAGCGCTACGCCCTGACGTATGCGGTTGCGGCACAAGACTTCCTGCGCGGCGGCGCGGTATCGTGAGCGCCCCGGCGGCAGGCGGAACCAGGCTGCCCCTGACTCCGGGGCAACATCTGCTGGACTTCCTGGAATCCATCCGGCCCGGCGGGGCGGCGGACGCCTTCAACATCTCGTTCCGGCTCACCGTCGACGGACCCCTCGACCGGCAGCGGCTGTTCGATGCCGTCACGCGGACGGTCGAGCGGCACGAGGCGCTGCGCACCGCGCTGGTCCGCGGTCGCGGGATGGCCGAGCAGGTCATCGGTTCCGGCGCCGCACCGGAGAGCACGGTGCTCGGCCTGCCGGCGAACGCGACCGAACTCGAAGCGCTGCTGGTGGCACACAACAACGCGCCCTTCGATCTCGCGCGGCCGCCGCTGCTGCGCACGCTGCTCCTCGAAGATGCGGCGCAGGACCGGCGGCTGCTCCAGGTGACGGTGCACCACAGCGTGGCCGATGCCTGGTCGCTGGAGGTGCTGAAACGCGATATCGGGCAGTTCTACTGCGCCGCCGGTGGTCTCGCGCCGGAGCCCGCGCCGCCGACGGTGCGCTACCGGCAGTTGGTGCTCGACGAGTTGGCCGCACTCGAGTCGCCCGAAGCGGCCGCGGCCCGCGACTTCTGGCCGGAATACCTTGGCGCGCTAGAGGTCTTGCAGATCAACGCGAAAGACGCGGAGGCACCATCGGATCGTCCGGCGATCACCAGCCGCGGTGACCGCGCCGCGACCGCCGCGGAGAGCGCGGCGATCCGGGCCTTGGCCGCTGGCCTGCGCGCGACGCCGTTCATGGTGCTGGCCGCCGCCTATGGATTCGTGCTGGGCCACCTGTGCGGGCGTAGCGAGTATCTGATGCCGACCTTCAGTCACGGCCGCCGGGACCCCCGGTTCCACGAGTCGGTGGCCATGCTGTTCAACCCGTTCGTGCTCAAGTTCTGCTGGTCGCCGGAGCTGACGTTCGCCGGACTCGTTGCTTCGTTCAAGCGGAACAGCTTGGCCGCCTATCGTTTCCAGTGGTACCCGTTCATCGAGGTGCTCGAGCTCTGCCCGGACCTGTCCGTCTCGCTGATCGACCCGAGCAGTGCGCTGTTCCCGGTGCAGATGCTGAACGTCCCGAAAACGCCCACCGGCACCGCGCTGTTCGGCCCCGACTGCGTGGCGGCCGAATACGCCGTGCACCGGACGGCGGTGGGCAATGTGCTGCCGATCGACGGCCTGCTCACCATCAAGGGTGCCGACGCGGCGCTGTCCATGACTTTCAATGCGGCCCAGCGGTTGTGGAACGACCGCTTGGCGGCCGCGATGTGCGCGTCCGTCCTCGGCGTGTGTCTCGGGGCCGCACAGGATTCCGGTATCACGTTGCGGCAGTTGGCCCGCACCGTCGACCGGCACTTCGGTAGCAACGGGTGGAGCGTCTGATGGAACTGTCCAGGGTGGCCGTCGTCGACGGCGCGAACGGATACGTCGCGAGCAACACGATCTGTGCGATGCTCGACCGCGGCATCCGGGTCAAGGCGCTGGCGCGCGGCGCGCGGACCCGGGTCTTCGAGGCGCTCGCGGCAGCGACCCTGAACGAGGGCGGCGCGCCACCGCCCGGCCTCGCGAATGTCGAGACCTACGACTGCGAATTGGCCGAGGAATATCTGGGGATCGATGATTTCACCGCCGCGGTGATCTTCTCGGAACCGTGCGATTTCTGGCATTTCGCCGCGGCGGTCGATCTGTCACCCAATCGGCCCGCATTGCTCGAGGAGGTGAATGTCCGCGGCACCGAGCGCGCATTGCGCCTGTTCGTCGCGCACAGCAGGCCGGGTTCGCGCTTCTTTCTGATCAGTACCGCCTATGTCGGTGGTATCTCGGACACACCGACCGCGGAGAATTGGCAGCCCGTCACCGACGCCGGTCGATTCCGGACGGTCTACGAGGCCACCAAGTGTGCCGGAGAGCTGGTTTTCCGGGACTACGCGCGCGAGCACGGCGTCGCGGGCGCGGTGCTGCGGCTCGGGCAGGTGGTCGGCTCATCGAAGACCGCGCACACCACCTCGGATTTCGGCATCTACAACTTCATGTCGAACATGAAGCGGGTGGCGCGCCGTTTTCCGGGCGGCACCGCCGCCGTGCAGGTGGCGGCTGGGGCGACGCTCAATCTCGTGCCCATCGATACCTGTGTCGAATGGCTGCTGGGCCTGGCCGAGGTCGACGACCTGCCGCAGATCGTCAACCTGACCGATCGGGTAGGCGTGCCTGCGGACGAAACGGTGCGCATCATCGGCGCCGGACTGGGGATGAGCCTGCGACCGGTGCGCCCGGAGGAGTGGGGCGACGCCGGGCTGAGCGTGCTGGACCGGGCCGTGGCCGCGCGGATGGCCTACACCGGGAAGTACCTGATGGAACGGATCGAATTCGACCGGCGCAACCTGGAGTCGGCGCTCGGCGTGCCGGAGTCGGTGTGCGACCTCGGACTGGTCGAGCGACTCGTCGCCTGGTATTTGAAGTAGTGTCGGCGCGGCAGTACGGAGTGGTGTGAACGGGACGTGGGAGGCGTGGGGCGAGGTCGTGCTCGCCGCGTCCGCCGTGCTGCCGGTGGCCGGTGTGCTGGCCTGGTGGCTGGCCCGGTGGCGGGGCCGGCGCGCGGCGGTGTGCGAGGTCGGGCTGGTGGTCGGCACCGCACCGTGGCTGTGGATGATCTTGACGCCGAAAGGAACTGGTCGTTCGGTAAATTTGGTGCCCCTCCGCGACCTCGCCGACCAGTTGACCGACGACCGGGTGGTCGAGCAGTTCGGCGGGAACCTGCTGGTGTGCGCCGCGCTGGGCCTTCTGCTCCCGGTGCGCTGGGCGTGGTTCGGCCGCTGGTATCGCATCCTATTGGCGGGCGCGGCGATGTCGCTCGCGGTCGAGGTGCTGCAGTTCGCGCTCGCCATCGGCCGCCACTCCTCGGTGGACGACGTGCTGCTGAACGCCGCCGGAGCGGGCCTGGCGGGCCTGCTCTCCCGGCGGTGGTGGGCCTCGCGCCTGCCCGATACCGTTACAGCGCTTTCGGATCGGCCATCATCGCCATCGCGGCCGCTCGCTGCGCCGCGGTGACCTCGCCCCGGATCAGATTCGCGGCTCGGCGGAATTCGGCCGAGCGCGCGTCCGCCGCGCGCGTCGCGCGCGCGGCGGAGAACGTCGAGTCGATGCCCGCGACATGCTCGGCGATCCGCCGGGTTTCCGGGATGCCGAGGCCGACCGCGATCGCGAGCGCGTCCTTCCAGTGCTGGCGGGCCACGGAGAAATGCGCCGAGCAGTAGTTCACGGTCGCGATCGCGTCGTAGGCGAGCACCTCCTCGTAAGGCGAGCCGGACGCGCACGCGATGTGCAGCGCCCGCTCGTAGTGCGCCAGCGCTTCCCGGCGATGACCACGACGACGATGGACGTCGCCGATCCCCAGATGCGTACAGCACTTGAGGATCAGGTCGTTGTTGCGTTCGGCGCGCGCCAGTGCCGCACGGAAGCTGTCCAGCGCGGGCTCGTACTTCTCCAGGTGGGCGTAGACGGTGCCGATCCGGATCGAAAGATAATTGTGGAACAGGGTTTTCGAGGAGATCGCGGCGAGCGACTTCCCGGCGTCGCCCAAGTAGGTCAGCGCGTCCTCGTAGCGGCCCACGCGTACCGCGGTGTCGCTGAGTCGCATCTGCGCACAGGAACGCAGATAGGGATCACCGGTGTCCGCGGCGATGGCGACGGCCTGGTGCAGGTAGTCGAACGCGTCGTCGACGTAACCCATTCGCTCGTGCACCTGGCCGAGGCCTTGCAGCGCATAGCCTTCCAGGTACCGGTCACCGATCAGCCGCGACAGCGACAGGCACTGGTGGTAGCCCATCAGCGCGTCCCGGTAGCGCGCCATCCGGAAGTAGACCAGGCCGCTGTGGTGCATGGCCCGCGCGGCGTTCGAGTAGTCGCGCATGCCGTGCGCGAGCCGCACCGCGTCGTCGAGCACCACCAGCGCCTGCTGACAGTGCCGCATCCGCCACAGCGTGTAGCCGAGGTTCACCAGCAGGCGGCATTCCTCGGCCTGCTCGCCGTTGTTCCTGGCCACCTCGACCGCGTCGAAGTGCATCGTGATGGCGTCGTCGGAGCAGCGCAGCCCGGTGACGTAAGGCCACCACAGGATTTCGGAGAACAGCCGGGTGTAGTCCGACCAGCGGGCCCTGGTCGCCTCCCGCGCGACGGCCAACAGGTTGAGCCGTTCGGTGTGCAGCCAGGACACGCACTCGTGATGGCTGTCCAGCCCGGGCATCGGGGTGGCCGGTTTCGGCAGATCCGCGATGCGGCTGGTGCGGTCCGGCAGGATCTTGCGGCCGACCGTCCAGGCGGCGTACCGGTAGTAGTCGAACAGCCGGGTCAGCGCGGCGCTGCCCTCGCCGGTGCCGGGTTCCTCCAGCGTCGCGGCGTAGTCCCGCACCAGGTTGTGGAATCGATAGCGTTCGGAGACAACCTGTTCCAGCAGGTGGACGTCGACCAGCGCCTCGAGTATCTGCTCCGCGGCGCAGCTGTCGATCTCGGCGAGCGCGGCGGTGGCGTAGGTGTCGAAGTCGCGACCGGGGTGCAGGCCGAGCAGCCGGAACACCCGCTGTTGCGCGGGCGGCAGGTCCTGAAAGCTGGCGGTGAGCGCGGCGGCCACACTGCGTGACCCCGCGGACAGGTGTTCGAGGCGGTGGCTCGGATGTCGGAGCCGTTCGGCGAGCCGGTCGACCGGCCAGACCGGCCGGGCGCGCAGCCGCCCGGCCGCGATCCGAATGGCCAGCGGCAGATAGCCGCACAGCCGTACGGTCTCCTCGACCGCGTCGGGCTCGGCCGCGATCCGCTCGTCGTCGACGATGGTGGCGAACAGCGCCGTGGCGTCCTGCGGCGAGAGCACGTCCAGCGAAAGGGTTTGCGATACCTCCAGTTCCACGAGCCTACGCCTGCTCGTGATCAGCACCAGGCAGCTCGGGGTGCCGGGCAGCAGCGGCCGAACCTGATCGGCGTCGGCGACGTTGTCGAAGACCAGCAGCGCCGACCGGGACGCGATCTCGGTGCGCCACAGGGCGGCTCGCGCGTCGAGATCCGGCGGGATGGATTCGCTCGGCACGCCCACCGCGCGCAGCAGCCGGTCCAGCGCCACCATCGGCTCGACCGGCGCGCTCTGCGCGGCATGGCCGTGCAGGTCGATGTAGAGCTGGGCGTCGGGGTAGCGGCTGCCGAGCTGGTGGGCCGCGTGGATCGCCAGGGTCGTCTTGCCGACGCCGGCCATACCGTCGATCGCCTCGATCAACACCGTCGGGCGGCCCGCCTTGGGCGGCAGATCGGCGAGCAGCCGGTCCATCTCGTCGGTGCGGCCGGTGAAGTCCGCGATATCGCCGGGCAGCTGGTTGCGGCTCGGCAGCGTCTCGGGGCGCAGCTCGAGCACGGCGCCGATCTCGCCCGCCCCGAGCGGACCGTCGCCCGGAGCGGCCGGGCCGGGGTGCGGCACCTCCTGGTCGGGGCCGCCGGGGTCGGTGGTCGCGGCGGGCGGCGGTTCGATCTCGTCGCGCAGGATGCGCCGATGCAGTTCGCGCAATTCCCGGCCCGGCTCGATGCCGATCTCGTCGGCGAGCCTGCGCTGCGCGTCCTGGAAGACCAGCAGCGCCTCCGCCTGGCGGCCGCAGTGGTAGAGGCCGAGCATGAGCAGCGTGCGGAAGCGTTCCTGCAGCGGGTGGGCCGTGACCAGCGGGGCGAGTTCGGAGACCGCCTCGGCGTGGTGGCCGAGGGCGATCTTGATACCGGCCCGATGCTCGAGCGCGCTCAGATAGCGCTCCTGCAACCGGCGGCGTTCGCCCTCGATGATCGGCCCGGCCAAGCCGCTGAACGGCTCACCGCGCCACAGCGCGAGCGCGGCCTCGGTGTGCGCGGCCGCGGCGGCCAGGTCGCTGTCGCGTCTACAGCGCTCGGCGGTCGCCAGGAGCCGGTCGAACGCGACGTGATCCGACAGCGTGGGGTCGCCGTGCAGGACGTACCCCGTCTCGGACCACACCAGCGCGGGCTCGGCGACCTTGCGGCGCGGCGCCAGGGCGCGGCGCAGCCTGCTGACGTAGGTCTGGACACCGTTGCGCGCGTCACCGGGCGGGTGTTCACCCCACACCCCGTCGATGATCGCGTTCACCGTTACCGGCCGGTTCATCTCCAGCATCAGCGCCACGAGCACTGCCTGTTGTTTCGCTGGGCCCAACTCGATTTCACAGTCATCCCGCCATGCCGTGAACGAGCCGAGCACCCCATATCTGATCTGTGTTTGAGCCATGGACAAGCCCTCCTGAACCATGTGCTGCCAGCGCAGAGCATAGGCGGCGCGGGCCGCGCCGAGCGCGGGAACGCGGGGATAGTTACCACTTTGACCAGTCATTTACGCACTAGTACAGCGCCAGTTACGCAGGCCGGGACATCCTGATCGAGTGTGCTGCACCAGGATTCGGGGGCAACGACGTGCGAGGGGGCCGGTCGGCCTGCGGCCTCGCAATCACGCATCCAGTTATGGTCGAGCGTCCACTAGGTGGATCGGCCAGGCAGTGCACCAGCTGAGCCGCCGTACCGGCGTGCCCCGACGGGCTCCGGACGAGGTTGCCGCCCACGGGGATTCGGGGTGGACGGCGCGCGCACGTGCTACGACGTGTCCCGGCTGTGTGATCGGACGTACCCGAAACGCTCACCATCGCAGACTTTCGGCCAGCAGACGATCAGTTCCGCCCGGCACAGGTGATGAGCGAGGGAGTTCGCTATGCAATCCGGTAACAAATCGCTGCTGCGCAGTTTGACTTCGATTCAGAAAGAACTGTGGATAGCGCACGAACTTTCCGATATTCCCAATAATTGCATCGTCTACATCGATATCCATACGGATCTGGAACTCGGATATTTCGCCGACGCCCTGCAGCAGGTTTTCGCGGAGTCGCCGTCGCTGACGGTCAACATCGTCCGTGGACCGAACGGGCCGATGCAGGTGGAACGGGATATCCGGGATTGGCTGCCGACCTACGTCGACTTCACCGCGGAACCGGACCCCACCGCCGCGGCGCTGGACTACCTGGCCCGGGAACGTGAACTCGGGTTCGATCTGGAGCTGGACTCGCTGCTGCGGGTCGCGCTGCTCGAGGTCGGCGCCGATCACTACCTGCTCTCGATGTGCTTCCACCACATCATCATGGACGGTGTCGGCGTGGCCACCTGGGCGCAGCGGGTGCTCGACGTGTACTGCGCCATGGTGGCCGGAACACCGATAGCACCAGCCGATTTCGTGCACATCGATGCTCTCATCGAGCATGATCTCGCCTACCGCCGCCGTCAGCAGGCGATCGATCGTGCATACTGGCGCAAGCAGATTCCCGCGGGGATCGAGCCGCTGCGGCTGCCGGGCAACGCGGCGCCGGGCACGCCACCGGGCCGCATCGGCAGTACCCACAGCTTCTCCGGCGCGGAACTGGGCGGGCTGCTGAGCGCCGCACGCGCGGCCGACGTGAAGCTGCCGTATCTGCTGCTGTCCGTGGCGGCGGCCGCGATCCAGCGCTACGCGTTGCGCGACGAATTCTGTTTGCAGATACCGGTGTCGAATCAGGTCGGGATCGCGCACAAGACGCCGTGCCAGCTGTCGGACACGGTACCGCTGCTGGTCGATTCGAACCGCAATCTGTCGCTGGCGGAGCTGGCCCATCGGATCTACGCGACCATTGCCGGCGCCCGCGATCATCTGCGGTACGGACTCTCCGATATCCGCCGGGACCTGAGAATGCCGAAGACGAAAGGCAATCCGTTCGGTCCGGTCGTCAACGTCATGTCGTTTTTCGGGGCGCTGGAAATGTCGGGCGGCACCGCCGATCTCCAGCTCTATTCCGCCGGTAACAGCGGCGATCTGTCCATCGTCTTCTATTACGAGCGGCGTTCGGACCGGGGCGGCTATCTGCGGATCGAGGGTGACGCGCAACGGTATACCGACGCCGACCTGCACACCTATCTCGACTCCATCGCGGGTTTCCTGCGCCAGGCGATCGCCGATCCCGGCGTATCCATCGGCGCGGTGGACATTCTCGGTCCCGACCGCCGCCTGGTGCTGCAGGCGTGGAACGACACGGCGGTGCCGGTGGACCCGGAGGCGACGTTGGTGGGACTGTTCGAAGAGCAGGTGCGCCGCGCGCCCGACGCGGTCGCGGTGGTGTCCGGCCCGGCCGAACTCTCCTACCGGGACCTCGACCTGTGGTCGGATCGGGTGGCGCGCACGCTGATTTCCCGCGGCGTGCGGCCGGACAGCGTGGTGGCCGTCGCGTTGCCGCGATCGGTGGAATTGATCGTCGCGATCCTGGCGGTGGTGAAGGCGGGCGGCGCCTATCTGCCCGTCGATCCGGGCTATCCGGCCGAGCGGCTGGCATTCGTGCTCCACGATGCCGCGCCGGTGGCCGTGGTCACCGATGAGGCCACCGCGAACACGTTGCCGCGCAACCCGGTTCCGGTCATCATGGTCGGGGAGGTCGCGGGGGAACGGTCGGGCGTGGTGCGTCCGGTGCCGTTGCGACCGGGCAATCTGGCCTACCTCATCTACACGTCCGGGTCCACCGGGCGGCCGAAGGGCGTCGGGGTCACCCATCGCAACGTGGCCTCGCTGTTCCTGAGCACCGCTCCGTGGTGCGGCTTCGGTCCGGAAGACGTATGGGCATGGTGCCATTCGCAGGCCTTCGACTTCTCGGTGTGGGAGATCTGGGGTGCGCTGCTGCACGGCGGCCGGGGCGTCGTGGTGCCGTGGGACGTGGTGCGCACCCCGGCACAGCTGTGGGATCTGGTGGTGGACCAGAACGTGACGGTGCTCAACCAGACGCCGTCCGCCTTCTACGCGCTGGCCGAAGCGCGCGCCGCCGGCGACCGCGTCGAATCGTCCTTGCGCATGGTGATTTTCGGCGGCGAAGCATTGCAGCCCGGCTACCTGCGGCCGTGGTACGCGGCGGGCCACGGGCCCGGCCCGGCACTGGTGAACATGTACGGGATCACCGAAACCACCGTGCACGTCACGCGACTCGAACTGTCGGCGGCGCAGCGCGCCCGCGGCGGCAGCCCGATCGGGTCGGCGCTGGGGAATATGCGGGTGTACGTGCTGGATTCGTGGTTGCTGCCGGTACCCGTGGGTGTCGCCGGTGAATTGTATGTAGCGGGCGCGCAATTGGCGCGCGGCTACCAGGGACGAGCCGGGCTGACCGCGGCCCGTTTCGTGGCCGATCCGTTCGATCCGGCGGGCGGCGGGCGCCTGTATCGCACGGGCGACGTGGTCCGCTGGACCACGGGCGGCGTCCTGGAATACCTGGGCCGGGCCGACGATCAGGTCAAGATCCGCGGCTTCCGGATCGAACCGGCCGAGGTGGAAGCCGTACTGGCACAGCACCCCTCGGTGGCCCAGGCGGTGGTGGTGGCCGGCGACACCGAAGGCGGCAAGCAGCTGATCGGATACGTGGTGGCCGAGCGCAACGGTCGCCCGAACGGGCACCGCCTGGACGGGGCACAGGTGCGCCGATTCGCCGCCGAGCGGCTGCCCGAGTTCCTGGTGCCCGCCGCGGTGCTGGTGCTCGACGCGGTGCCGTTGACGCCCAACGGAAAACTCGACCGTGCCGCGTTGCCTGCCCCGGAGTGGGTGTCCTCGGCGGGATATCGAGCCCCGGGCAACGAGACCGAACGGGTCCTGGCGGGTCTGTTCGCCGAGGTGCTCGGTGTGGACCGGGTCGGCGTGGACGACAGCTTCTTCGAATTGGGCGGCCACTCGCTGTCCGCCACCCGCCTGATCAGTCGAATCCGCGCGACGCTGGGCGTCGAGGTGCCGATCCGGACGGTCTTCGACGCGGCGACCGTGGCGCAGCTGGTGACTCGGCTCGACGACAGCGCCCAGGTGCGTCCCACCCTCACGACTCGTCCACGGCCGGGCATGCTGCCGCTGTCGTACGCCCAGCGGCGGCTGTGGTTCATCCAACGGCTGGAAGGACCCTCGGCCACCTACAACGTGCCGCTGGCGGCGCGGGTGCGGGGCGCATTCGATCCGGCGGCGTTCACCGCGGCCCTCGGCGACGTGGTGGCCAGACACGAAAGCCTGCGCACGGTCTTCGCCGAGACCGACGGTGTGCCCGCACAGCAGGTGCTCGACCCGGGCAGCGTGCGGATACCCGTGCTCGTCACCGACGTGGATCCGGCCGAAGCGGCGGGCGCGGTGGCCGAGGCCGCGGGCTACCGTTTCGACCTGTCGACGGAGATCCCGCTGCGGGCCCACGTGTTCCGCTGCGGCACCGACGAGTGGGCGCTGCTCGTGCTGATCCATCACATCGTCGGCGACGGCTGGTCGGTGACGACGCTGCTGCGGGATGTGTCCCAGGCGTACACGGCTCGGCGTGCGCAGCGCCAGCCGCTGTGGGCGCCGTTGCCGGTGCAGTACGCAGATTACACGCTGTGGCAGCGCGAGATGCTGGGCTCTGCCGCCGACCCGGGCAGCGTGCTCGCGCGGCAATTCGACTACTGGCGAACCGAACTCGACGAACTGCCCGAGCAGCTGCCGCTGCCACTGGATCGGCCGCGGCCGCGCGTGGCGGGCTATCGCGGCGACCGCGTCCTGTTCGAGATCGACGCCGCTACCCGGGCCGCGGTCGAGCACCTCGCGGGTAGCGCGGGCGCTACGGTGTCGATGGTCTTGCAGGCGGCGCTGGCGGTGTTGCTGAACAAACTCGGTGCGGGCGAGGATATTCCGATCGGCTCGCCGATCGCGGGCCGGACCGACGAGGCGCTGGCCGAGCTGGTCGGCTGCTTCGTCAACACCTGGGTGCTGCGCGCGACCGTCGCGCCCGCGGCGGCTTTCACCGAGATCCTGGCCGGAGTCCGGGCAAAAGCGCTGGCCGCCTACGAGAACCAGGACGCGCCGTTCGAACTGCTGGTCGAGCTGCTCAATCCGGCGCGTTCGGCGGCCCATCATCCGCTGTTCCAGGTGCTGCTGACGTTGCAGAACAACGCCTTTCCGGCGCTCGCCCTGCCCGGCGCCGACGTGACGCCTTTCCTGCCGCCCACCACCACGTCGCGCTTCGATCTGACCTTCGACATCGCCGACGCCCCGGATCACGGTGCCGCGCCTGAGCCGGTCGGCTGGCACGGTTACATCGAATACGCCACCGAGTTGTTCGATCGAGACACCGTCACGGCGATGGCCGCGCGCTGGGTGCGGATCCTGCGCCAGGTGGTGGCGGATCCGGACCGTCCGGTGGGGTCGATCGACGTCCTCGACGGCGCGGAGCGGAATCTGGTGGTGCGGCAGTGGAACCAGCACGCCGTGCCGTCGGTTCGGCGCGGTACCACGCTCGAGCGGTTCGAGGCGCAGGCGGCCGCGACCCCGGCCGCGACCGCGGTCGTCGGCGCGGACGCAGAGATCTCGTACCAGGAACTCGATGATCGGGCGAATCGGCTCGCGCACGTCCTGACCGCGCAGGGGGTGGGTCCGGAAACGATTGTGGCGGTGGCTTTGCCGCGCGCACCGCAGCTGATCGTGGCGTTGCTGGCGGTGTGGAAAGCGGGTGGCGGGTACCTGCCGATCGATCCGGCGTATCCCTCGGACCGGCTGGCGTTCATCCTCGCCGATGCCGCACCCGTGGTGCTCGTCACCGACCGTGCCACCGCCCCTACGCTGCCGGACACCGCGGTCGCCCGTCTGCACCTCGATGAGCTCGAGTACCTCGGCACAACCGGAGCGCCACGCGGCGGTGCCGCGCGTACGGGCAATCTGGCGTACTTGATCTACACGTCCGGCTCGACCGGTGTGCCCAAAGGTGTTGCGGTCACACACGACAACGTGCACAGCCTTGCGGGACAGGCGTGGGCGGCGGGACCGGGCGAGCGCGTCCTGGTGCACTCCTCGACCGCGTTCGACGCCTCGACCTACGAGATCTGGCCCGCGCTGATCGCGGGCGGCGCCGTGGTGCTCGCCGGTGCGCCGCGGTCGGACGCGGCCGAGATCATCGGACTGGTCGCGTCGCGGGCGGTGACCAAGATGTTCTGCACTCCGGCGTTGCTGGCGGTGCTGCTCGAACACGCGGAAACGATGCCGGGCCGGCCGCTGCGCGGCTTGAACCAGGTGATCGTCGGTGGCGCCGAACTCGACGCGGCACTGGTGCACCGGGCGCGGACCGCCAGTGCCGGCGCACGGGTGAGCAACGGCTACGGGCCGACCGAGACCACGGTGTTCGCCACGGTGTTCCACGCCGACGGCGTGAGCGCGCACGCGCCTGCGGTGCCGATCGGGTCACCGCTGGCCGATGTCCGTGCGTTCGTGCTGGATTCGTGGCTGCGGCCGGTGCCGATCGGCGTCGCGGGGGAGCTGTACGTGGCCGGGGCCCAAGTGTCGCGCGGATATCGCGGGCGGCCGGGGTTCACCGCCACACGGTTCGTGGCCGATCCCTTCGATACGGCAGGCGGACGGTTGTACCGCACCGGTGATGTGGTGCGCTGGAACCGGTCCGGGCAGCTGGAGTTCGTCGGGCGGGTCGACGATCAGGTGAAGATCCGCGGCTTCCGGGTGGAGCCGGGAGAAGTGGAAATCGTGCTGGCACAGCATCCTTCGGTGTCCCGCGCCGTGGTCGTGGCCCGGAACACCGCCGGCGGCGAGCAGTTGGTGGGCTACGTCGTCGCCCAGCACACTGGCAGGGCGGCGGGCACGAACGGTCACGCCGAGCTGACCGGCGCGGACGTGCGCGCGTTCGCCGCCGAGCGGCTGCCCGAATTCATGGTGCCCGCAGCGGTTCTCGTCCTCGACGCGGTGCCGTTGACACCGAACGGCAAACTGGATCGGGGCGCGCTGCCCGCGCCCGAGTTGCGTTCCGGCGCACGGTATCGCGCACCGAGCACCATCCAGGAACACATGCTGGTCGAGCTGTATCGCGAGATCCTCGGCCGCGACCGGGTCGGCGTGGACGACAGTTTCTTCGAACTGGGTGGTCATTCGCTGCTGGCCACCCGGCTGGCCAGCCGGATCCGGGTGGTGCTCGGTGTCGAGGTGCCGATCCGGACGGTGTTCGATGCGCCGAGCGTGGCGCAGCTGGTGACCAGGCTCGACGCCGACGCGAAGGTGCGTCCCGCGCTGCTGAGTCAGGCTCGGCCCGAGGTGATTCCGCTGTCCTACGCGCAGCAGCGGCTGTGGTTCATCCACCGCCTGGAAGGTCCCTCGGCCACCTACAACATGGTGCTGGCGGTCCGGCTGCACGGACTGGACATCACGGCCTTCGGTGCCGCCGTGCGTGATGTGGTGGCCAGGCACGAGAGCTTGCGCACGATCTTCGTCGCCGCCGACGGCGTGCCCGCCCAGCGGGTACTCGCGACGGACGACATCGAGGTGCCGGTGCTGGTGACCGACGTGGCCGCCGCCGAGGTGGCCGCGGCCGTGACCGAGGCCGCCCGCTACGGGTTCGACCTGTCCGCGGAGATCCCCGTGCGTACCAGTGTTTTCCGGTACGCCCCGGACGCGTGCGTCGCGGTGATGCTGGTCCATCACATCGCCGGGGACGGCTGGTCGCTGACGCCGCTGCTGCGGGATCTGTCCGCCGCGTACGACTCCCGCCTGGCCGGCCGCGCCCCGCGCTGGACCGCGCTGCCGGTGCAGTACGTGGACTACACGCTGTGGCAGCGGGACCTGCTCGGCGCGCCGGACGATCCGGACAGTGTGCTCGCGCGCCAATTCGAGTACTGGCGAAACGAACTCGACGATCTGCCCGAGCAGCTGCGGCTGCCCGCCGACCGGCCGCGGCCGCGGGTGGCGAGCTACCGCGGCGACGTGGTCCCCTTCGAGGTCGACGCGTCACTGCGCGCGGAGGTGGAACAGTTCGCGGCTCGCGAAGGCGCGACCGTGTCGATGGTGTGGCAAGCGGCGCTGGTCGTGTTGCTGTCCAAACTCGGTGCGGGGGAGGATATTCCGATCGGCGCGCCGATCGCCGGGCGGACCGACGAGGCGTTGGCGGATCTGGTCGGCTTCTTCGTGAACACCTGGGTGCTGCGCGCCACGGTCACGGCCGCGGCGTCGTTCGCCGAGGTGCTGGGGCAGGTCCGGGCGAAAGCGCTGGCCGCGTACGAGAATCAGGATATTCCGTTCGAACTGCTGGTGGAGTTGCTCAACCCGGTGCGTTCGGCGGCGCACCATCCGCTGTTCCAGGTGACGCTGGCCTTCCAGAACAACACGCTGCCCGCCCTGGAGCTGTCGGGGGTGCGGCTCGAACCGTACGACGCGTCCACCGCCACCTCGCGCTTCGACCTGTTCTTCAATGTCTCGGAGGCACCGGCCGGTGCGCCGTGGCGCGGCTTCGTCGAGTACGCGACCGAACTGTTCGATCGGTCCACGGTCGCGGCCATGGCGCACCGGCTGGTGCGGGTACTGCGGCAGGCGGTGTCGAGCCCGGCCGAACCGGTGGGCACAATCGATCTGCTCGACGGTGCGGAACGTGAACTGGTGCTGGCCCGCTGGAACGACACCGCGTGCGCGCTGCCGGAAACCACCGTGGCCGGGCTGTTCGAAAAGCAGGCCGCCCGCACCCCCGACGCGGTGGCCGTCGTCGGCGCGGCGACCGAACTCACCTACCGTGACCTCGACGGCCAGGCCGATCGGCTCGCGCGGCGCCTGCGCGCCCACGGCGTCGGCCCCGACCGCGTCGTCGCGGTGGCCCTGCCCCGGTCGCCGGAGCTGGTCGTCGCGTTGCTCGCGGTGCTGAAGGCGGGTGGCGGATATCTGCCGGTCGATCCGGTGTACGCGACGGATCGTTTGGCGTTCGTGCTGGACGACGCGGCGCCGGTGCTCGTGCTCACCGATGCCGCCACCGAGAACGTGTTGCCGCACAACGCGATACCGCGCCTGGAGGTCGACACGGCGGAGCTGCCGGATCTCGGCGACGTCGGCGGTACGGCTCGGCCGCAGAACCTGGCGTATGTGATCTATACGTCCGGTTCGACCGGCGTGCCCAAAGGTGTCGGCGTGACGCATCGCAACGTGGTCAACCTGGTGGCCCAGGCCTGGTCGGCGAGTTCCGGCGATCGGGTGCTGGTGCACTCCTCGGTCGCGTTCGACGCGTCCACCTACGAGATCTGGCCCGCGCTGTGCGGCGGCGCGGCGCTGGTGATCGCCGCGGCGGAGCGCTCGGATCCGGGGGAGATCACCCGCCTGATCGCGAGCCGGTCGGTGACGAAGCTGTTCGCGACACCGCCGCTGCTCTCGGCGCTGGTCGAGCACGCGGTGTCGTTGCCGGGCACGCCCCTGCGCAGCCTGACCCAGGTGAACACCGGAGCCGACACGTTGCCCAGCGGATTGGTCGACGCGTTGCAAACGGTGTGCGGCGATGTCCGGGTCGACAACCTCTACGGTCCGACCGAGGCGACGGTGGACGTCACCGCTTATCGCGTGCCCGCCGGCCTGCGGGACGCGGTGGTCCCGATCGGGGCGCCGGTGGCGAACAGCCGTGTGTACGTGCTGGATTCGTGGCTCACGCCGGTCCCGGTGGGCGTGGCCGGTGAATTGTATGTGTCCGGCGCGCAATTGGCGCGCGGCTACCGCGGGCGGGCGGGGTTGACTGCCGCGCGGTTCGTGGCCGATCCGTTCGATCCGGCGGGCGGACGGCTGTATCGGACCGGCGACATGGTCCGCTGGACGGATTCGGGCGTGCTGGAGTTCGTCGGCCGGGCCGACGATCAGGTCAAGATCCGCGGGTTCCGGGTGGAACCGGCCGAGGTGGAATCCGTACTGGCGCAACACCCGTCGGTGGCGCAGGCGGTGGTGGTGGCCCGCGACACCGGCAACGAGGGCGGCAAGCAGCTGGTGGGTTACGTCGTCGCCGACCGTTCGGGGCCGATCGTGGGCGAGGACGAGTTGGTGGGGCAGTGGCGCCGGGTCTACGACGACCTGTACGCCGGGATGAGCGAGCCCGGCACCCGAATCGGCGCACAGGCCGGGTTCGGCAACGACTTCGGTGGGTGGAACAGCAGTTACACCGGTGCGGCGATTCCGTTGGCGCAGATGCGGGAGTGGCGGGCGGCGACGGTGGATCGGATTCGGGGGTTGGGTCCGCGTCGGGTGCTGGAGATCGGTGTGGGTTCGGGTTTGCTGATGTCGCAGTTGGCCCGGGAATGCGTCGAGTACCACGCGACGGACTTCTCCGCCGAGACCATCGCCTCGCTGCGCCACCAGCTCGCGGAGTTGTCCGAGGACTGGGTCGAGCACGTCGAGTTGAGCGTCCGGGCCGCCGACGACGGGTCCGGATTGCCGGCGGGCCATTTCGATACCGTGATCGTGAACTCGGTGATCCAGTACTTCCCCGGGGAGCGGTACCTGCGCCGGGTGCTCGAGCACGCGCTGCGCGTGCTGGCGCCCGGCGGCGCGGTGTTCGTCGGTGACATCCGAAATCTGGCCCTGCTCAAGGAGTTCACCACCGCGGCGCAGATCCGGCGCAACGGCGGCGCGGATCCGGCGGCGGTCGAGGACCGCGTGCGCCGCGATATCGCCGCCGAACAGGAGTTGCTGCTCGCACCGGAGTATTTCGAGGCTTTGCGCGAGACGCTCGGGATCGGCGCGGTGGATATCGCGCTGAAGCGGGGATATTCGGTGAACGAGCTGACCCGGTACCGGTACGACGTGGTGCTGTACAAGGCGCCGGTGGCACCCGTCGCCGTTGCCGAGCTGCCGAAAGCTGTTTTCCGCGACGAAGAATGGCTCCGGACGCTGCTGCGGGAGCGTTGTGCCGGCGTCCGGGTCACCGGTATCCCGCACGCCGGGCTGGTCGGGGAGGTCGCGGCCGCACATCGGATTCGCAACGGTGTGCCGGTCGACCCGGACCGCGAAACCGGTGCGCTCGCCGCGGGTTTCGAAGGCGTGGTCGGTGACTACACGGCGCGCTCGGCAGCCGGTCTGCTGCCCGAGGACCTGCACCGGCTCGGTACGGAATTCGGCTATCGGACCGCGGTCACCTGGTCGGCGGAGCCGGGCCGGATGACGGCCGTGTTCGTCGACGCCGTGACGGCGCCGGACGGACCGCTCGCCGACGTGTACACCCAGACGGTGCAGGGTGATCCGGCCGGATACGCGAACAGCCCGCACGCGGGCCTGCTGGCCGCCGAGGTACGCCGGTGGGCCACCGACCGTCTGCCCGAGTTCATGGTGCCCGCGACCGTGCTGGTGCTCGATTCGGTGCCGTTGACCGCCACCGGCAAACTCGACCGGGCCGCCCTGCCCGACCCCGAGTTCGCCCCCGTCCGCGCCTACCGGGCACCGCGTGACGAGCGCGAGCGGGTGCTGGCCGAATTGTTCGCCGAGATTCTCGGCCTGGACCGCGTCGGTATCGATGACAGCTTCTTCGCGCTGGGCGGGCACTCGTTGCTCGCCACCCGGTTGGCCAGCCGCATCCGGGTGGTGCTCGGGGTGGAGGTGCCGATCCGGACGGTGTTCGACGCACCGACAGTGGCGCAGTTGGTGACTCGGCTCGACGCAGGGGCGATGCTGCGGCCGGCCCTGGTCGCGCGGCCGCGCCCGGACGTGGTGCCGTTGTCGTTCGCGCAGCGGCGCCTGTGGTTCATCCACCGGCTCGAAGGACCCTCGGCCACCTACAACATGGCCTACGCGGTGCGGCTGCACGGGGCCGACGCCGCGGTGCTGACCACGGCCATCGGTGACGTGGTGCGCAGGCACGAAAGCCTGCGCACGATCTTCGCCGACGCCGACGGCGTGCCGTCGCAACGGGTACTCGACGCGGACCGGCTCGAGGTTCCGGTACACCGCCGCACCGTCGACCCGGCCGAGGTCGACGCCGCGGTGACGGACGCCGTGCGCTACGGCTTCGATCTGTCGACCGAGATCCCGCTGCGCGCAGACGTTTTCGAGTGCGGCGCGGACGAGTATGTGGTGGTACTGCTGATCCATCACATCGCCGGTGACGGCTGGTCGATGACGCCGCTGCTGCGGGACCTGTCGACGGCGTACACGGCGCGCATCGGCGGCCGGGCGCCGGATCAGCCGCCGCTGCCGGTGCAGTACGTGGACTACACGCTGTGGCAGCGCGAGTTGCTGGGCGAGGCCACCGATCCGGACAGTGTGCTCGCACGGCAATTCGAGTACTGGCGTCGTGAACTCGACGGCCTGCCCGACCAGCTCCAGCTGCCGGCCGACCGCCCACGGCCGCGGGTGGCGAGCTACCGCGGCGATATGGTGTTCTTCGAGATCGATCCCGAAATACGCACGGCAGTCGAGCGATTGGCGGCGACCGAAGGCGCGACGGTCTCGATGGTGCTGCAGGCGGCGCTGGCCGTGCTGCTGAGCAGACTCGGTGCGGGCGAGGATATTCCGATCGGGTCACCGATCGCCGGGCGCACCGACGAGGCCTTGGCCGATCTGGTGGGCTTCTTCGTGAACTCCTGGGTGCTGCGCGCGAAGGTCCCGGTGGCCCTGTCGTTCCGGGAGGTCCTGGCCCAGGTGCGGACGAAGGCGCTGGCCGCCTACGAGAACCAGGACGTCCCGTTCGAACTGCTGGTCGAGCTGCTCAATCCGGCGCGCTCGGCGGCGCATCACCCGTTGTTCCAGGTGTCGCTGGCTTTCCAGAACAACTCGCTGCCGACCCTCGAGCTGCCCGGCGTGCGGTTCGAGCCGCATGTCGCGACCACGGCGACCGCCCGATTCGACCTGTTCTTCAACATCACCGACGCACCGGCCGGCCAGGCCTGGAGCGGGCTGGTCGAATACGCGACCGAACTGTTCGACGGGTCGACGGTCGAGACCATGGTGCGCCGGTTCGAGCAGGTGCTACGCCGGATCGTGGTGGCACCGGCCGCCGCCGTCGGGTCGATCGATGTACTCGGCGCGGACGAACGAGAGTCGATGCTGCACAGGTGGAACGCGGCCACGGCGGCGGTGCCGGAGACGACCCTGATCGAGGTGTTCGAGGCACAGGTGGCGCGGACGCCGAAGGAGCTCGCGGTGGTGTGTGCCGACACCGAACTCACCTATCACGAACTCGACCTGCGCGCGGGGCGGTTGGCGCGGATGCTGACGGCCTACGGGGTCGGCGCGGAGCGGCTGGCGGCGGTGGCATTGCCGCGCTCGCCGGATTTGCTCGTGGCGTTGCTGGCGGTGTTGAAGGCCGGGGGCGGGTACTTGCCGATCGATCCGGCGTACCCGTCGGATCGCGTCGAATTCGTGCTCACCGACGCGGCTCCCGTTGTCCTGGTGACGGATTCGGCGACCGCGAAGCTGCTGCCGTCGACCGCGGCACCGCAGGTGCACCTGGACGCGCCCGACGCGGTAGCGGCCATGGCCGGGCGTGACGGCTCCGCCCAGGTTCCGAGCAGCGCGCCCGCGCCGCAGAACCTGGCGTACGTGATCTACACGTCCGGCTCGACCGGCCGGCCGAAAGGCGTGGCGATCACCCATCGCAACGTCGTCAACCTGGTTGCGCAGGCATGGTCGGTGTCGTCGGAGGACCGGGTGCTGGTGCACTCCTCGATCGCCTTCGACGCGACCACCTACGAGATCTGGCCTGCGCTGTGCGGCGGCGCGGCGGTCGTGCTGACCTGCGAGCAGCGCGCGGATCTGGCGGAAATCACTCGGCTGGTGCAACGGCAATCGGTGACCAAGATGTTCGCCACACCACCGCTGCTCGCGGCACTGTCCGACCATGTGGCGTCGCTGCCCGGCAGTCCGTTGCAATCGTTGCGCCGGGTGATCGTCGGCGGCGCCGAACTGACCGCCGACGTCGTGCGCAAGCTGCCCGAACGCGGTGCGCGGGCGCAGATCATGAACGGCTACGGGCCCACCGAGACCACGGCGTGCGTGACCACCTACGACGCCGGGACCGAACTCGACGGGCCGGTGCCGATCGGGGTGCCGGTGCCGAATACCCGGGTGTACGTGCTGGATTCGTGGCTGATGCCCGTGCCGGTGGGCGTGGCCGGTGAGCTGTACGTGGCGGGCGCCCAAGTGGGACGGGGTTATCGGGGCCGGCCCGGACTGACCGCGGCCCGGTTCGTGGCCGACCCGTTCGACGCCGCCGGCGGCCGGTTGTATCGCACCGGTGACGTGGTGCGCTGGAACCGCTCGGGGCAGCTGGAATTCGCGGGCCGGGTCGACGACCAGGTGAAGATCCGCGGCTTCCGGGTGGAGCCGGGCGAAGTGGAAACCGTGCTGGCCCAGCATCCTTCGGTGTCCAGCGCCGTCGTCGTCGCGCGCGAGACGGAGACGGGCGGCAAGCATCTGATCGGCTACGTGGTGCCCGATCGCTCGGGCCCCGCCGGTGGTGAGGACGAACTGGTGGGCCAGTGGCGCCGCGTGTACGACGACCTGTATTCCGGTGCGAGCAAGGCCGGCAACGGTTCCCGCAACGGGCACGGCGGTGCGGCCGCGCCGCCGGCGGCGGGCGAGACGCCGTTCGGTGGCGACTTCGGTGGTTGGAACAGCAGTTACACCGGTGCGCCGATTCCGTTGGCACAGATGCGGGAATGGCGGTCCGCCACGGTCGAGCGCATTCGCGGCTTGGGCCCGGGGCGGCTGCTCGAAATCGGTGTCGGGTCGGGTCTGCTGCTCTCGGAACTCGCCCCGGACTGCGTCGAATACCGGGCGACGGACCTGTCGGCGGCGACCGTCGACACGCTGCGGCAGCAGCTCGCGCGGCTGGACGCGGACTGGACGGATCGGGTCGTCCTGAGTGCCCAAGCCGCCGATGACGTGACGGGGTTGCCGCAGCACCACTTCGACACAGTGGTGTTGAACTCCGTCGTCCAGTACTTCCCGAGCGAAGCGTATCTGCGCCGGGTGCTCGACCGCGTCCGCGGCCTGTTGGCCCCGGGTGGTGCGGTGTTCGTGGGCGACGTGCGCAATCTGGCGCTACTGCCCGAGTTCACGACCGCCGTGCAGGTCACCCGCCACGGCGGCGAGGACCCGGCGGCGGTCGCCGACCGCGTCCGGCGCGATATCGCGGGGGAACAGGAACTGCTCCTGGCGCCGGAGTACTTCCTCGCGGCCGGATTCGACGCGGTCGACATCCAGCTCAAGCGTGGACGATCGGTCAACGAGCTGACCCGGTTCCGCTACGACGTGGTCCTGCACACGAGCCCGGCCACGCCGATCTCGGTGCTCGACCTGCCGAAGGTCGAGTTCGACGACGGTGACCGGCTGCGCGAGCTGTTGCGGTCGCGGCACCCGGAAGGGCTTCGGGTCACCGGGATTCCACACGCCGGACTGCTCGGTCAGATCGCCGCGACGCGGCGTATCGCGGAGGGTATGGCGGTGTCGAGCGGCCCGCAAAGCGACCCGCGCACAGCCGGTTTCGAGGGGATGCTCGCGTCTTCGGACCCGGCCGAGGTCGGCTTGCTGCCCGAGGACCTGCATGTGCTGGCCGGACAGTTCGGTTACGCCGCCGCCGTCACCTGGTCGGCGCGACCGGATCGGATGGACGCGGTGTTCGTCGATGCGGCAGGCGCGCAAGGACGTTCGCTCGACGGGGTCTACCTGCCGGCGGGCGCTGTCGAGGACCGTGGACACTACGCCAACAACCCGCAGGACAGCCTGCTGCCCGCCGGTGTGCGGGCGTTCGCGGCCGAACGGCTGCCGGATTTCATGGTGCCGACGGCGGTGCTGGTGCTGGACGCGGTGCCGCTGACCGCGAACGGCAAGCTCGATCGTGCCGCCCTGCCGGATCCGGACTTCTTGTCCGCCAAGGCTTATCGGGCGCCGCGCAACGATCTCGAGCAGACCCTGACGGGCCTGTTCAGCGAAATACTCGGGGTCGGACGGGTGGGCATCGACGACAGCTTCTTCGCGCTGGGCGGCCACTCGCTGCTGGCCACCCGGCTGGCGAGCCGGATCCGGGCGGTGCTCGGTGTCGAGGTGCCGATCCGGGTGATGTTCGAGGCCGCGACCGTCGCCGAACTCGCCGACCGGTGGCCCCGGCTCGCGCCCTCGCGACGACCGGCGCTGCGCAGGATGAACCGAGAGGTGGGTCTGTGATGATTCCGTTGTCGTACGCGCAGCGGCGGTTGTGGTTCATCCATCGGCTGGACGGCCCGTCCGCCACCTACAACATGCCGCTGACGGTCCGGTTGACCGGTCCGTTCGATGCGCGGGCCTTCGCGGCCGCGGTCGGTGACGTGGTCGGCAGGCACGAGAGCCTGCGCACGATCTTCGTCGAGGTGGACGGCGTGCCCGGGCAGCGGGTGCTCGACGTGGACCGGGTCGAGGTGCCGGTGACGGTCACCGAGGTGGCCGCCGCCGAACTCGAGGCCGCCGTGACGGCGGCGGTGCGGTGCGAGTTCGATCTGGCGTCGGAAGTCCCGGTCCGGGCCGACGTGTTCCGCTATGCGGCTGACGCCTGCGTGGTGGTGTTGCTGATCCACCACATCGCCGGTGACGGCTGGTCCATGACACCGCTGCTGCGCGACCTGTCCGAGGCGTACGCGGCGCGGCGGCAGGGCACGGCGCCGGAATGGGAGCCGCTGCCGGTGCAGTACGTGGATTACACGCTGTGGCAACAGGAATTGCTCGGGTCGGCGACCGATCCGGACAGCGTGCTGTCCCAGCAGTTCGCCTACTGGCGGCAGGAACTGGACGGGGTGCCCGAACAACTGCCGCTGCCGACGGACCGGCCGCGGCCGCGGGTGGCGAGCCATCGCGGTGAGGTGCTGGTTTACGGGATCGACGCCGAGTTGCGCGCCGAGGTGGAGCGCTTCGCCACGGCGGCGGGGGCCACGGTCTCGATGGTGTGGCAGTCGGCCCTGGCGGTGCTGCTGGCCAAACTCGGTGCGGGCGAGGATATTCCGATCGGCGCGCCGATCGCGGGTCGCACCGACGACGCGCTGACCGAGCTGGTCGGGTTCTTCGTCAACACCTGGGTGCTGCGCGCTCAGGTATCGCCGACGGACACCTTCGCCGACCTCGTCGGTCAGGTGAAGGCGAAAGCGCTGGCCGCCTACGAGAATCAGGATCTGCCGTTCGAATTGCTGGTCGAGCTGCTCAATCCGGCACGTTCGGCCGCGCACCATCCGCTGTTCCAGGTCCTGCTGAGCGTCCAGAACAACACTGCCCCGACCTTTTCCCTGTCCGGGGTCGGCTTCGAGCCCTATGCGCTGGCGACGACGACCTCGCGCTTCGATCTGACGTTCAACGTCGCCGACGCCGCCGGTGGCTGGGACATGCACGTCGAATACGCCACCGACCTGTTCGATCGGGCCACCATCGAGGCGCTGACGGCGCGGTTCGTCCGGCTCGTCCGGGCGGCCGTGTCCGCGCCGGATCGTCAGGTGGGGTCGATCGACCTGCTCGACACCGGCGAACGCGCGCTGGTGTTGCGCCGCTGGAACGACACCGCGCGCGAGCTGCCCGGCACCACGGTCATCGGACTGTTCGAAGCGCAGGTGGCGCGCACGCCGGACGCGGTCGCGGTGATCTGCGGTGCGCACCGGCTGACCTATCGGGATCTCGGCGCTCGCGCGGATCAGCTGGCGCGCGTGCTGATCTCGCGGGGTGTCGGTCCGGACACCGTCGTGGCGGTGGCGCTGCCGCGTTCGGTGGATCTGCTGGTCGCGTTGGTTGCGGTGTTGCGCGCCGGGGGCGGTTACTTGCCGATCGACCCCGGATATCCGTCGGAGCGGCTGGCTTTCGTGCTCGCCGACGCCACGCCGGTCGTCGTGGTGACCGATCCGAGCACGGCACATGTGCTCCCGCCCGCGGACGTACCGTACCTGTCTGTCGACACCGCGGACACGGGACTTGCGAGTCCGGTCGACGGGCCCTCGGCCGAAGACCTGGCATACGTGATCTACACCTCCGGTTCAACCGGTGTGCCCAAAGGTGTTGGTATCACACATCGCAACGTGGTGAACCTGGTTGCCCAGGCGTGGTCGGCGGGGCCTTCGGATCGGGTGCTGGTGCATTCGTCGATCGCCTTCGACGCGTCCACCTACGAGATCTGGCCCGCCCTGTGCGGCGGAGCGACCCTGGTGGTCGCGACCGAGCAGCGGTCGGATCCGGCGGAGATCTCGCGCCTGGTCGCGCTGCACTCGGTGACGCGAATGTTCGCGACACCGGTGCTGCTCGCCGCGTTGGTCGAATACGCCGCACCGCTGCCGGATCGGCCGCTGGCCGCCCTGGCACAGGTGCACACCGGTGCCGACACGGTGTCTTCGGCACTGGTCGAGGGGCTGCGGGCGGTGTGCGACGGGGTGCGGGTAGCCAACCTCTACGGCCCGACCGAGGCGACGGTGAACGTGACGTCTTATGTGACACCGGATCTCGTCGCGGGCGCTACCGTGCCCATCGGCGGGCCGGTGGCCAATACCCGGGTATACGTGCTGGATTCGCGGCTGTTGCCGGTGCCCGTGGGTGTCGCCGGCGAATTGTATGCGGCCGGTGCGCAGTTGGCCCGCGGCTATCGCGGGCGGCCGGGATTGACGGCGGGCCGTTTCGTGGCAGACCCGTTCGACCCGGCGGGTGGGCGGCTGTACCGCACCGGTGATGTCGTGCGTTGGACCGCCGCGGGCGTGCTGGAGTTCGTGGGCCGGGCCGACGATCAGGTGAAGATCCGCGGGTTCCGGGTCGAGCCCGGCGAGGTGGAAGCCGCTCTGGCACAGCATCCTTCGGTCGCACAGGCCGTGGTCGTCGCGGTGGACACCGAATCCCGGGGCAAGCAGCTGATCGGGTACGTGGTCGCCGAGCGCGCGGCCGCGGCGGAACTCGACGGTGCCGAGGTGCGTCGTTTCGCGGGTACCCGCCTGCCGGACTTCCTGGTGCCCGCGGCGGTGCTGGTGGTGGACTCGGTGCCGCGGACCGCCAATGGCAAGCTCGATCGGGCCGCGTTGCCGGTCCCGGAGCTGAGGTCCGCGGCGGAGTACCGAGCGCCCGGCACGGCGCAGGAACGATTGCTCGCCGCATTGTTCGCCGAGGTGCTCGGCGTCGAGCGGGTCGGCGCGGACGACAGCTTCTTCGAACTGGGCGGGCACTCGCTGCTGGCGACGCGGCTGGCCAGCCGGATCCGGACGGCGATGGGGGTCGAGGTCGCGATCCGCGCGATCTTCGAGGCGCCGACCGTGGCGCAGTTGGTGACCCGGCTCGAGACCGGTGCCCGGCCCCGGCCGGCGTTGGCGCCGCGACCGCGCCCGGACGTGCTGCCGCTCTCGTACGCGCAGCGGCGGCTGTGGTTCGTGCACCGCTTGGAAGGACCGTCGGCCACCTTCAACATCCCGTTGGCGGTGCGGTTGCGCGGGGTGGACGTGGCGGCGCTGGGCGGCGCGCTGCGCGATGTGGTGGCCCGGCACGAGAGCCTGCGCACGGTGTTCACCGAGCGCGACGGCATACCCGCGCAACAGATCATGGCCGCGGAATCCGCCGACGTGCCGGTCGTCGTCACCGACACGGACCCGGGCGAGGTGGCGGTCGCGGTGCGCGCGGCGGTGCGCTACGGTTTCGACCTGTCCACGCAGATCCCGGTCCGCGCCACCGTGTTCCGGTGCGCCGACGACGAATGCGTGGTCGTGGTGCTGCTGCATCACATCGCGGGGGACGGCTGGTCGATGACGCCGCTGCTGCGGGATCTGGCGTCGGCGTACGCGGCCCGCCTCGCGGGACGGGCGCCGGACTGGTCGCCGCTGCCGGTGCAGTACGCGGATTACACGCTGTGGCAACGCGAACTGCTCGGCGCGCAGACCGATCCGGACAGCGTGCTGTCTCAGCAGTACGAGTACTGGCGGCGCGAACTCGACGGACTGCCCGAACAATTGCGACTGCCGACGGACCGGCCACGACCACGGGTCGCCGGCTATCGCGGCGACGTGGTGGCGTTCGGCATCGATCCCGCGACGCGCGCCGCGGTGGAACGCTCGGCGGCGGATGCGGGCGCGACCGTCTCGATGGTGTTGCAGGCGGCCTTGGCGGTGTTGCTGTTCGAACTCGGTGCGGGCGAGGACATTCCGATCGGCTCGCCGATCGCCGGGCGCACCGATGAGGCACTGGCCGATCTGGTGGGCTTCTTCGTGAACACCTGGGTGCTGCGGACGGCCGTCACGCCCGCCGCGTCGTTCGCGGAGATCGTCGCTCAGGTCCGGGCGAAAGCCCTTGCCGCCTACGAGAATCAGGACATTCCGTTCGAATTGCTGGTGGAACTGCTGAATCCGGTGCGCTCGGCCGCGCATCATCCGCTGTTCCAGGTGTCGCTGGCCTTCCAGAACAACACCTTGCCGACGTTCGACCTGCACGGCACCGAGTTCGCGCCCTACGACGTGTCGCTGGGCGTCGCGCGCTTCGATCTGTTCTTCAACATCGCCGACGCACCCGCCGGTCAGCAGTGGAGCGGCCTGGTGGAATACGCGACCGAACTCTTCGACCGGGCCACGGTCGAGACGATGGTGGCGCGGCTGCTGCGCGTGCTGCGGCAGGTGACCGCCGTCCCGGACCGGCCCGTCGGCCGCCTCGACGTGCTCGAACCCGGCGAACGGGATGCGATGGTGCGCCGGTGGAACGGTGGCAGCGCCGACGTCCCGGAGACCACGGTGGCCGGACTGTTCGAGGCACAGGCCGCCCGCACGCCGGAGGCGATCGCGGTCGTCTGCGCGGAGGTCGAGCTGTCCTACCGTGAACTCGATGCGCGCGCCGACCGGCTCGCACAGCTCCTCGTCGCGCAGGGCGTCCGCCCGGATGCCGTGGTCGCCGTGGCCCTGCCGCGGACGGCGGAGCTGATCGTGGCGCTGCTCGGCGTGCTGAAAGCGGGCGGCGGATACTTGCCGATCGATCCGGCGTACCCCGCGGATCGGCTCCGGTTCGTGCTTACCGACGCCGCGCCCGTCGTCGTGCTGACCGACTCCGCGACCGCGCCGCTGTTGCCCGACTCGGCGACGCCACAACTGTGCCTGGACAGTGAGTGGCCTGCGGGCACGGACGTCGAGCGGTTGCCGCACCCGCAGAACCTGGCGTACGTGATCTACACCTCCGGTTCCACCGGCGTGCCGAAAGGCGTTGGCGTCACGCAGCGCAACGTGGTGCACCTGGTGGCGCAGGCGTGGTCGATCGAGGTCGGCGAGCGGGTGCTGGTGCACTCCTCGATCGCGTTCGACGCGTCCACCTATGAGATCTGGCCCGCGCTGTGCGGTGGCGCGACTCTCGTGCTGGCCGGTGCCGAGCGCTCGGATCCGGCGGAGCTGGCCCGGCTCATCGAGACCGGCTCGGTGACGAAGATGTTCGCGACGCCGCCACTGCTTGCCGCACTGCTGGAACACGGGGAGTCGTTGCCCGCCACCCCGTTGCGGTCGCTGCGCCGGATCATCGCCGGCGGCGCCGAGCTGACCGCGGGTGTAGTCCGCAAGGCGACTGCACACGCTGCCGGTTTGCAGATCATGAACGGCTACGGACCCACCGAGACCACGGCGTGCGTGACCGACCACGACGCCGAACCGGACGCGATCGGCGCGATCCCGATCGGTCGACCGGTGCCCAATACGCGGGTGTACGTGCTCGATTCGTGGCTGAACCCGGTGCCGCTGGGCGTGCCCGGTGAATTGTATGTGGCCGGTGCGCAATTGGCGCGCGGCTACCAGGGCCGAGCGGGGCTGACGGCGGCGCGGTTCGTCGCCGACCCGTTCGATCCGGCCGGCGGGCGGCTGTACCGCACCGGCGACGTCGTGCGCTGGACCGCCGCGGGCGTGCTGGAGTTCGTGGGCCGGGCCGACGATCAGGTGAAGATCCGCGGGTTCCGGGTCGAGCCCGGCGAGGTGGAAGCCGCTCTGGCACAGCATCCTTCGGTGACGCAGGCGGTGGTACTCGCCCGCGCGACCGAGACCGGAGGCAACCAGCTGGTGGGCTACGTGGTCGCTACCGGTGCCGAACACGAGCTGGACGGCGCCGAGGTGCGCGGCTTCGTCGCCGCGCGACTGCCGGAGTTCATGGTGCCCGCGGTGGTGACGGTGCTGGACGCCCTGCCCCTGACCGCGAACGGCAAACTCGATCGCGCCGCGCTGCCGGACCCCGAGTTCGTCTCCTCGGCCCGCTATCAAGCGCCGCGGACCGCACCGGAACAAGTGCTGGCGACCGTGTTCGCGGAGGTGCTCGGGGTCGAGAAGGTCGGAGTCGACGACAGTTTCTTCGAGTTGGGCGGCGACAGCATCCGGTCCATCCAGGTCGTCTCGCGGGCGCGGGAACGCGGGGTGCGGATCAGCCCGCGCGAGGTGTTCGAGTATCGGACGGCGGCGGGCCTGGCGGCGGTCGCGGTCGAGCGCGGCGTCGACGGCACGGTGCTGACGGAGTTGCCCGGCGGTGGTGTGGGGTGGCTGCCGTTGCTGCCTGTCGCGCGTTTCGTCCGGGAACTGGGTTCGGGTTTCGAGAGTTTCACGCAGTCGCTGTTGCTCGAGCTGCCGCTGGGGATCGATCGCGCGGGTTTGCTGGCGACCTTGACCGCGGTGCTGGATCGCCATGATGTGTTGCGGGCGCGGCTGGTCGACGACGAGCGCGGCGCGGGGCTCGAAGTGCCACCGGTCGGCGCGGTGGACGTGGGCAGCCTCCTGCACCGCGTGGACGTCGCGGACCGGGACGCCGACGAGTGCGCCGCGGTGCGCGCCGCGCAGGTCGAAGCCGCGGTCGCCCGGCTCGCTCCGGCGGCCGGGGTACTGGTGCAGTTCGTCTGGTTCGACGCCGGGCCCGCGCGGCCGGGTCGGCTGTCGATCGTCGCGCACCATCTGGTGATCGACGGGGTGTCCTGGCGAATCCTGTTGCCGGACTTGGCCGCCGCCTGGGCGCAGGTGGAAACCGGTGCGGTGCCGGTGCTGCCGATGGCAGGCACGTCGGTGCGCCGCTGGGCGCACGGACTGGCCGAACAGGCGACCGGCTCCCGGTGGACCGGCCAGTTGCCGTGGTGGCGAGCGGTACTCGAACGTCCCGATCCGGTGCTGGGCGCGCGGCCGTTGGACCCGGCCGTGGACGTGATGGCGACCGTCGAGCAGGTGCGGGTCGAGCTGCCGGTGCGGGTGACCGAGGCACTGCTGACCGCGTTGCCCGCGGCGTTCCACAGCGGCGCCGAGGACGGTCTGGTCGCGGCATTGACCGTGGCCGTGCACCATTGGCGGCACAGTCGCGGCCGGTGCGCGGAGCACGCCGGGGATGCCTGCGACGATTCGGTGCTGCTGCGGCTGGAAGGCCATGGCCGCGAAGAAGACACCGTGCCGGGTGCCGAACTGTCCAGTACCGTCGGCTGGTTCACGAGCGTGTTCCCGGTTCGGGTGCGCGCCGGGGTGGCCGAGTGGGATCAACTCTGCGCGGGCGGCCCGGTCGCGAGCGCGGTGGTGAAAGCGGTGAAGGAGCAGCTGCGCGCGGTCCCGGACAAGGGCATCGGATTCGGACTGCTGCGCTATCTCGATCCGGCGAGTGCCGAAGTGCTGCGGCAGTATTCGACCGGGCAGATCGGGTTCAACTATTTGGGTCGGTTGGCCTCCGGTGATCTGCTGCCGGACCGTCGGCAAGGTGCGGGCTGGACGCCGTCACAGGACAGTGCGGCAGCCACCGCGGCCCCGCATCCGGCGATGCCCGCGCTCGCGGCGCTGGATGTCACCACCTTGGTCGTAGACACCCCCGAAGGTCCTGTCCTGCAAGCGGTGTTCGCGGCTCCCACTGGCGTGCTGCGGCGGGACGAGACCGCGGAACTGGCCGAGCTGTGGCGGCGCGCGGCCGTCGGTGTCGCGCGGTGTGCCACCGGACCGGACGCGGGCGGGCTGACGCCGTCCGATCTGCCGCTGGTGGCGCTGGACCAAGCCGAGATCGAGGTCTTGGAGGCGGAGTACCCGCACCTGGTGGATGTGTGGCCGACGACGCCGATGCAGTCGGGGTTGCTGTTCCATCGGGCGCTGGCCGAATCGGGGTTCGACGCCTATCACATGCAGGTGGTGTTCGAACTGGCCGGACAGGTGGATCCGGACAGGATGCGGGCGGCCGGTCGCGCGCTGCTGGATCGTCATCCGAACCTGCGGGCGGGATACGTCGAAGGCGTACGACGCGAGCCGGTACAGGTCGTCGTGGACGCGGTCGAATTGCCCTGGCACGCCGTCGATCTGCGGGCGCTCGACGAAAGTGCGCGCGCTGCCGCCTTGCAGCGGCTGCTGCTCGCGGACCGGAACACGCATTTCGACATGGCGCGGCCACCGCTGCTGCGATTGACGCTCGTGCAGTTGACCGACGCGCGCGCCGAGCTGTTGTTCAGCACCCACCACGTGCTGCTGGACGGCTGGTCGCTGCCCTTGCTGATCCGAGACCTGTTGCACCTCTACGGCAGCGACGGTGCAGTCGATGCACTGCCGCAAGCACCGGACTACCGGCACTTCCTGACCTGGCTGGCGCAGCGCGACGGGCACGCGGACGCCCGGGCCTGGGCCGACGAGCTGGACGGGTTCGCGGAACCGACCCTGCTCGCCGGGCCGGGCGGCGACGTGGGCGCGGCAGAGGTCGAGCAGATCGCGGTGCCGCTGGACGCGGACACCGCGGCCGCGCTGCCGCGGCGCGCTAAGGAACTCGCCGTCACCGTGAACACCGTCGTGCAGACTGTGTGGGGCGTCCTGCTCGCCAAGACCACCGGCCGCAACGATGTGGTCGCCGGCGCCACGGTATCGGGTCGCCCGCCGGAGATCCCGGACGTGGACTCGATGGTCGGGCTGTTCATCGACACCGTTCCGGTCCGGGTGCGGTTCGATCCGCGCGACAGCCTCGCGGACCTGCTGGCCGACGTGCAGGCGCGCCAGGTCGCCCTGCTGGACCGCCAGCATGTCGGTTTGGCCGAGATCCATCGGGCCGTCGGTCTGAATGTCTTGTTCGACAGCCTGATCGGGTTCGAGTCCTATCCGGTCGACTACACCGGCATCGGCGCGGCGGCCGACCGCAGCGGTCTCGCCATCACCGGGCTGCGGGCCGACGCGCCGACCCACTATCCGCTGACCCTCGTCGCGGGCGCGGCCCCCGCACTGCAACTGCGCCTGGAGTACCGCCCGGACTTGTTCCGCGGGCCCGTTATCGAGGCGATGGCCGAGCAGCTGGCGCGCATAGTGCGGCAGGTGATCTCGGATGCGAATGTCCCCGTGGGTTCGATCGATCTGCTCGGTGCCGACGAACGCGAACTGGTGCTGCGCCGCTGGAACGACACCGCGCTCGAGGTGTCCGGCGGCACCCTGACCGAGCTGTTCGAGGCGCAGGCCACGCGCACACCGGACGCCGTCGCGGTGATCTGCGGCGAGGTGGAGGTGTCCTACCGGGAACTGGCCGCGCGGGCCGATCGCCTGGCCGCGCTGCTGGTCGCGCGTGGCGTCGGAGCCGATGACGTGGTGGCGGTGGCGCTTCCGCGGTCCGTGGACCTGATCGTCACACTGCTGGGCGTTCTGCGGGCCGGCGGCGGCTACCTGCCCATCGATCCGGCGTATCCGTCGGAGCGTTCCGCGTTCGTGCTCACCGATGCGGATCCGGTTGTCCTGGTAACGGATTCGGTGACCGGTGCAGAGCTGCCCGAGACCTCGACGCCGCGGCTGCAACTCGACGCACCCGCGGCGACCGGTCGCGGGACGGGACGAACCGGGCCGGCGCGGGCGGTGACGCCGCAGCATCTCGCGTACGTGATCTATACGTCGGGATCGACCGGTGTCCCGAAAGGCGTTGCCATCACCCATGGCAACGTGGCGCACCTGGTCGCCCAGGCGTGGTTCGCGGGGCCGGGGGAGCGGGTGCTGGTGCATTCGTCGATCGCGTTCGACGCGTCCACCTATGAGATCTGGCCCGCGCTGTGCGGGGGAGCGACGTTGGTGCTCGCCACCGGAGAGCGGTCGGACCCGGCGGAGATCACGCAGGTGGTGCGGGACCGGTCGGTGACCAAGATGTTCGCCACGCCACCCCTGCTGTCCGCCTTGGCCGACTTCGCGAAGTCGCTGCCCGGCAACCCGTTGCGCAGCCTGATCCAGGTGAACACCGGTGCCGACACGGTGACCTCGGGGTTGGTGCACACTCTGCGCGCCGGCTGCGCGGGCCTGCGCGTCGACAACCTCTACGGCCCGACCGAGGCGACGGTGGACGTGACCTCGTTCGTCGTGCCCGCCCGGATCGACGGTGCGGCCGTGCCGATCGGTGCGCCGGTCGCCAATACCCGGGTATACGTGCTCGATCCGTGGTTGACGCCGGTTCCGATCGGTACGGCCGGCGAGTTGTATGTGTCCGGCGCCCAATTGGCCCGCGGCTACCGGGGCCGAGCGGGGTTGACCGCGCAACGGTTCGTGGCGGATCCGTTCGGCCCGGCGGGCGGGCGGTTGTATCGCACCGGTGATGTGGTGCGCTGGAACGACGCCGGGCAGTTGGAGTTCGCGGGCCGGATCGATGATCAGGTCAAGATCCGGGGCTTCCGCGTCGAGCCGGGCGAGGTGGAAACCGTACTCGCGCAACACCCGTCCGTCGCCCAGGCGGTCATACAGGCCCGCGCCGGAGATCGGGGCGGCAAGCAGCTGATCGGATACGTGGTCGCGGACCGAACCGGCCCGAGCGCAGGCGAACTCGACGTCGGCGAGGTCCGCCGCTTCGCCGCCGAGCGTTTGCCGGACTACATGGTGCCGACGGCGGTGCTGGTGCTCGAGTCGATGCCGCTGACCGCGAGCGGAAAGGTGGATCGCCGGGCGCTGCCGGAGCCGGAGCTGAGTTCCTCGGTGGCGTACCGGGCGCCGCGTACCCGTCAGGAAAGGCTGCTGGCCGAGGTGTTCGCCGAGGTGCTCGGACTAGATCGGGTCGGGGTCGACGACAGCTTCTTCGAGCTGGGCGGCGACAGTATCCGATCGATTCAAGTCGTCTCGCGGGCACGGGAATTGGGTGTGGAGATCAGTCCGCGCGAGGTGTTCGAGCAGCGGACGGCCGCGGCGCTGGCCACGGTGGCGCTCACGCGCGACGTGGCTGCCCCCGTGCTGGCGGAGTTGCCCGGTGGCGGTGTCGGGTGGCTGCCGCTGCTGCCGGTGGCGCGTTTCGTCCGCGAATTGGGCGCCGGGTTCGACAGTTTCACGCAGTCGCTGTTGCTCGAGCTGCCGGTGGGGATCGATCGGGCGGGTTTGGTCGCGACCTTGACCGCGGTGCTGGATCGCCATGATGTGTTGCGGGCGCGGCTGGTCGACGACGAGCGCGGCGCGGGGCTCGAAGTCGCGCCGCCCGGCGCGGTGGACGTGGACCGCGTGCTGCACCGCGTCGAAACGGCGGCCTTCGCGGCGCATCCGGCGGACCGGGCCGAAGTGATCGTCGCGCAGGTGGCGGCGGCGGTCGGCCGGATGATGCCCGCGGCGGGTGTGATGGTGCAGTTCGTCTGGTTCGACCACGGTCCGCACCATCCCGGTCTGCTCTCCTTCGTCGCGCACCACCTGGTGGTCGACGGGGTGTCGTGGCGAATCCTGCTGCCCGACTTGGCTTCCGCGTGGCAAGAGGTGGCTGCCGGGGTCGTCGCTCCGGTACTGCCGGGCGTCGGCACCTCGATGCGGCGGTGGGCGCACGGTCTCGCCGACGAGGCGAACCGTCCGGAGCGCGTGGCGGAAATGTCCTGGTGGCGTGCGGTACTCGACGGCCCCGACCCGGCACTGGGCAGCCGAGCGCTGGACCCGCTGATCGACGTGATGTCCACCGTCGAGCACGTTGAGGTGCGAATGCCGGTGCAGGTCACCGAGACCCTGTTGACCGCGTTGCCTGCGGTGTTCCACGGTGGCGTGGAAGACGGATTGCTGGCGGCCTTGGCCGCGGCGGTGACCCGCTGGCGGGCCGGCCGGGGCGCAGGCGCGGACTCGGTGCTGATCCGGCTGGAAGGGCACGGGCGCCAAGAAGACACCGTCGCGGGTGCCGATCTGTCGCGTACCGTCGGCTGGTTCACGAGCATGTTCCCGGTACGGTTGCGCGCCGACGCCGAGGCGTGGGACCAGCTCTGCGCAGGGGGCCCGGCGGCGGGCGCCTTGTTCAAGTCCGTGAAGGAACAGCTGCGCGCGATCCCGGGCAAGGGCCTCGGGTACGGCCTGCTGCGCTACCTCAATCCCGAGACCGAGGCTGTGCTGCAGGCGTTTTCGGCCGGTCAGCTCGGGTTCAACTACCTCGGGCGGTTCACGTCGGCCGATCTGCTACCCGCGCGATTGCGCGGCGCGGGCTGGACACCCGCGGTCGACGGCGAGCAACTGATCACGCCACTGGACCCGGCGATGTCGGAGCGACCCGCGATCGCCGTACTGGACGTGAACGCCATGGTGATCGACACCGCCGCGGGACCGGTGCTGCAGGCGGTGTTCGCCGCGCCCGCAGGCGTACTGCCGGAGCACGAGATCCGCGAACTGTCCGAGTTGTGGCGGGACGCGGCCACCGGCCTGGCCCGGCACGCCGGTCTCGGCGTCGGTGGCCTGACACCGTCGGATCTGCCGCTGGTGACGTTGACACAGACCGAGATCGAAGCGTTGGAGGCGAGATACCCGCGCTTGGTCGACGTCTGGCCGTTGACCTCGATGCAGTCGGGGCTGCTGTTCCATCAGGTGCTGGCGGGCGCGGGCTTCGACGCCTATCACATGCAAGTCGTCTTCGGGCTGGCCGGAGCGGTCGATTCGGAACGGATGCGGGCAGCCGGACAGGGCCTGCTCGATCGCTACCCGAACCTGCGGGTGGGTTTCGTGACGGACGGCCAGGGCGATTCGGTCCAAGCGGTGCTCGATGCGGTCGAACTGCCTTGGCGGGTAGTTGATTTGCGCAGCACCCCGGCGTCCGCGCGTCGTGCGGCGCTGGACCGGTTGCTCGACGAAGACCGGCGCACCCACTTCGAGGTGACGCAGCCGCCGCTGCTGCGGCTGACGCTGGTGCCGATGACCGACGACCGTTGCGAGCTGATTCTGACCGCCCATCACGTGCTGCTGGACGGCTGGTCGTTGCCGCTGCTGCTGCGAGACCTGCTGCACCTCTACGGTTCCCGCGGCGACCAGACGGCGTTGCCACAGCCGCCCGCCTACCGAGAGTTCCTGAAGTGGTGGCACCGCAGGGACTCCCGTGCCGCCCGGCAAGCCTGGGCGCAGGAACTCGACGGGGTCACCGAACCAACCCTGCTCGCAGGCAACGACGGTGGTGCGGCCGACGGGGTGGCGCACGTTGCCGTGCCGCTGTCCGCGGCGACGGCGGCCGGGTTGAACCGGCGCGCCGGCGCACTCGGCGTCACCTTGAACACCGTCGTGCAGGCGGGCTGGGGGATGTTGCTCGCCGCGACGACCGGACGCCGCGATGTGCTCACCGGCGCGACCGTCTCGGGTCGTCCGCCCGCGATTCCCGGCGTGGACGCGATGGTCGGTCTGTTCATCAACACCGTTCCCGTGCGGGTGCGGTTCGGTACGCGCGATACGATCGCCGACCTGCTGACGGACCTGCAGGCCCGGCAGGTGGCACTGCTCGACCAGCACCACATCGGGTTGACCGAGATCCATCAGGTCACCGGCCTGAACGTCTTGTTCGACACGCTGATCGGTTTCGAGTCCTATCCGGTCGACCAGAGCGGCATCGGCGCGGCGGCGGGCACGAGCGGCATCACCATCGCGGACCTGCACCCGTATTCGCCCTCGCACTATCCGCTGACGTTCATCGCCAACGGCGGCCCGGTGCTCGACCTGCATCTCGAATACCGGACCGACGTCTTCGGCCGAGCCGAGGTCGAGGCGCTGGCCGCGCGGTTGGTGCGGATCTTCGAACAGGTCGTGCGCGATCCAGAGGTGCCGGTGGTGGCCATCGACCTGTTGGGCGCCGAGGAACGGGAATCGGTGCTGCGCCGCTGGAACAGTGCGGTCGCCGCGATACCGGAGCGCACGATCACGGAGCAGTTCCGGGCCCGGGCGGCCGCGAACCCGGACGCGGTCGCGGTCGTCTGTGCGGATGCCGAGCTGAGCTATCGAGATCTCGATCTGTGGTCGGAAAACCTTGCTCGCGTTCTGGTTTCGAAGGGGGTGTGTCCCGACTCCGTCGTGGCGGTGGCGTTGCCGCGGTCGGCCGAACTGCTCGTGGCGCTGCTGGCGGTGCTGAAAGCCGGTGGCGCATACCTGCCGATCGATCCGGCCTACCCCTCGGATCGGCTGGCTTTCATTCTCGCCGACGCCGAGCCGACGGTGCTCGTCACCGATCACGCGACCGCGGCGGCGCTGCCCCACGGTGCAACTCCCCGCCTCTACCTCGACACGCTGGATACCGGACAGCATCTCGACGGCGGCGACCTGCCTACCAGGGTGCGTCCGGAGCACCTGGCCTATGTGATCTACACGTCCGGCTCGACCGGTGTGCCCAAAGGCGTTGCCATCACCCATCGCAACGTGGTGTCCTTCGCCGCCCAACCCGTGTGGCAGGGCGGTGCGCACGAGGCCGTCCTGCTGCATTCCTCGGTCGCTTTCGACGCGTCGACATACGAGATCTGGGTGCCGTTGCTCGGCGGCGGGCGGGTTGTCGTCGCGCCGCCGGAGCGCACCGATATCGCGGCGCTGGGCCGGATGATGCTGGCGCACCGGGTGAGCGCGGCCTTCATCACCACGCGGTTGTTCGAGCTGTTCATCGAGCACTGCCCCGAAGCGCTCGGTGCGCTCCGGCAGGTGTGGGCGGGCGGCGAAGAACTGCCGGCGCAGGTGCTCGCCCGCGCTCTGCGCGCATGCCCCGAGACCAGGGTCGTGAACGGATATGGGCCGACGGAGACGACGACCTTCGCGACCTGTCGCGGTTTCGAGAGCGCCGACGGCAGCGTGGCCGCCGTGGTACCGATCGGTGCCGCACTGGCCAATATGCGTGCCTTCGTACTGGATCCGTGGTTGCGGCCGGTGCCGGTCGGAGTTACGGGAGAGCTGTACGTGGCGGGCGAGCAACTGGGCCGCGGCTACCACGGCAGACCCGGCGCGACCGCCGCACAGTTCGTCGCGGATCCGTTCGATCCAGCGGGCGGGCGGCTGTACCGCACCGGAGACGTGGTGCGCTGGGACAGCACCGGGGAACTGGCGTACGTCGGCCGGGTCGACGATCAGGTGAAGATCCGTGGTTTCCGGATCGAGCCGGGCGAGGTGGAAACCGCGCTGGCGCAGCATCCTTCAGTGGCGCGCGCGGTAGTGCTCGCGCGGGACACCGGAATCGGCGGTAAGCAGCTGATCGGGTACGCGGTCCCCGCCGACCCGGCGGATCGGCTCGACGGCGCCCAGCTCCGCGAATTCATTGCGGGCCGCCTGCCCGAGTACATGGTGCCCGCGGCGGTGCTGGTGCTCGACCGGGTGCCGTTGACCGCGAACGGCAAACTGGACCGAGCCGCCCTGCCGGTCCCAGAACTGTTGTCCGCCTTGCCGTATCGGGCTCCGGGCACCGAGCGCGAACGCGTGCTGAGCGAACTGTTCGGCGAAGTGCTCGGGCGCGACCGGATCGGCCTGGACGACAACTTCTTCGAGTTGGGCGGCCACTCGCTGCTCGCCACCCGCCTGATCAGCCGGATCCGGGTGGAGCTCGGTGTGGAGGTGCCGATCCGGGCGGTCTTCGACGCGCCGACCGTGGCGCGACTGGCGGACCGGCTCGACCCGGCGGCCCGGGTCCGGCCCGCGTTGACGGCGGGCCCGCGACCGGACGTGGTGCCGCTGTCGTTCGCGCAGCGGCGGCTGTGGTTCATCCATCGCCTGGAAGGCCCGTCCGCCACCTACAACATTCCGCTGGCCGTCCGGTTGCGTGGCGTGGACGTCGCCGCGCTGACCGCCGCGATCGGTGACGTCGTGGCCAGGCACGAGACGCTGCGCACGGTCTTCGTCGAGACCGACGGGGTGCCCGGTCAGCGGGTGCTGGCCGCGGCTGGTGTCGAGGTGCCGGTGCAGCTCACGGAGGTGTCGCCGGACGAGGTGGACGCGGCGGTGACCGCGGCGGTGCGATTCGGGTTCGACCTGTCGACGCAGATCCCCATCCGGGTCACGGTATTGCGTTCGGGGCCGGGCGAATACGTGCTGGTGCTGCTGATCCATCACATCGCCGGTGACGGCTGGTCGATGACGCCACTGCTGCGCGACCTGGCGACCGCCTACACGGCCAGGGTGGACGGCCGGGTGCCCGGCTGGGATCCGCTTCCGGTGCAGTACGTGGATTACACACTGTGGCAGCAGGAACTGCTCGGTGCGCCGGCCGATCCGGACAGCGCGCTGGCGCGGCAGTTCGACTACTGGCGGGCCGAACTCGACGGTCTGCCCGAACAGTTGCGACTGCCCACCGACCGGCCGCGGCCCCGGGTCGCGAGCTACCGCGGCGATATGGTCGTCTTCGGGATCGACGCCGAGACCCGGTCGGGTGTGCAGCGCCTTGCCGTGCGCGAAGGGGCGACGGTGTCCATGGTGTTGCAGTCGGCGCTGGCCGTGCTGCTGTTCGAACTCGGTGCGGGCGAGGATATTCCGATCGGCGCGCCGATCGCGGGCCGGACCGACGCGGCCCTGACCGACCTGATCGGATTCTTCGTCAACACCTGGGTGCTGCGCGCCCGGGTCACGCCGGCCGCGTCGTTCACCGACCTCGTCGGTGCGATCAGGGCGAAAGCGCTTGCCGCGTACGAGAATCAGGACGCGCCGTTCGAACTGCTGGTGGAAATGCTCAACCCGGTGCGCTCGGCGGCGCAGCATCCGCTGTTCCAGGTGTCGCTGGCATTCCAGAACAACGCGCTGCCCACGCTGGAGTTCGCGGGGGTCGAGTTCGAGCCGTACCACGCATCCACGGCGACAGCGCGGTTCGATCTGTTCTTCAACATCGCCGACGCGCCGGCGGGGCAGCCGTGGGGCGCGTTCATCGAGTACGCCACCGACCTGTTCGACCACACCACGGTCGAGGCCATCGCGACGCGATTCGTCCGGGTTCTGCGGCAGGTGGTGGCGAACCCGGGTGCGCCGGTCGGCTCGATCGACGTGCTCGGCGACGAGGAGCGCGACCTGGTCGTGCACGCGTGGAACGACACCGCGGTCGCGCTCGAGCCGGACCTGACCCTGGTCGACCTGTTCCGGCGCCGGGTCGAGGCGACCCCGGAGGCCGTCGCCGTCGTTTGCGCGGGCACCGAGCTTTCGTACCGCGAACTCGACGTGCGCGCGAATCAGCTTGCGCGCGTGCTGGCTTCGCGCGGTGTGGGGCCGGACAGCGTCGTCGCGGTGGCCTTGCCGCGCTCTGCGGACCTGATCGTCGCGCTGCTGGCAATCGTGCAGGCCGGGGGCGGGTATCTGCCGATCGATCCGGGCTACCCGGCGGATCGGTTGGCGTTCATCCTCGCCGACGCGGCACCGGTGGTCGTGCTGACCGACTCGGCCACCGCCGCAGTGCTGCCGCAGACGGCGACGCCGCGGGTGGAACTCGAGGCGATCACCACGTCCGAGGCAGATCACGCGGACCGGTTCGATCCGCCGCGGCCGCAGAATCTCGCGTACGTCATCTATACCTCCGGCTCGACCGGTGTACCGAAGGGCGTCGGCATCACGCATCGGAACGTGGTGAACCTGGTGGCACAGGCGTGGTCGACGGGCCTCTCCGACCGGGTGCTGGTGCATTCCTCGATCGCCTTCGACGCATCGACGTACGAGATCTGGCCCGCGCTGTGCGGGGGTGCGGCACTCGTGATGGCGAGCGCACAGCGCTCGGATCCGGCCGAGATCACGCGGCTGGTCCAGACAGCTGCGGTGACGAAGATGTTCGCGACGCCACCGCTGCTGGCGGCGTTGGTCGAATACTCGGAGGCGTTGCCCGGCAAGCCTTTCCAGAGCCTCCGGCAGGTGAACACCGGTGCCGACAGTCTTTCCGCCGGACTGGTCGAGGCGTTGCGGGCCACCTGCGGTGTGTCCCGTATCGACAATCTCTACGGTCCGACCGAGGCGACCGTGGATGTGACGTCCTATGTCGTGCCCGGCGCAGTGTCCGGGGCGACGGTGCCGATCGGCGCTCCGGTCGCCAATACCCGCGTATACGTGCTGGATTCGTGGTTGTCGCCGGTGCCGGTGGGGGTGGCCGGTGAGTTGTACGTCGCCGGTGCGAAATTGGCGCGCGGCTATCTCGGCCGCTCGGGTCTCACGGCGGCGCGGTTCGTGGCCGACCCGTTCGATCCGGCCGGTGGGCGGCTCTATCGCACGGGGGATGTGGTGCGGTGGACCGCCGCCGGGGTGCTGGAGTTCGCGGGCCGCGCCGACGATCAGGTCAAGATCCGCGGCTTCCGTGTCGAGCCGGGGGAGGTGGAAAGCGTGCTCGCGCAACATCCCTCGGTGGCGCAGGCGGTGGTACTGGCCCGCGCGACCGGCACCGGCGGGAAACAGTTGGTGGGCTACGTGGTCGCGGACAAGGCCGGCCCGGTGGTCGGTGAGGACGAACTGGTCGGGCAGTGGCGCCGGGTCTACGACGACCTCTATTCCGGGGTGACCGGCGGCGCGGAAGCGGCGGCGGAACCCGGCGATGAACCGGCCCGCGCGGACGAACTGGCCTCGGACTTCGGTGGGTGGAACAGCAGTTACACGGGCGCGCCGATTCCGTTGGCGCAGATGCGGGAGTGGCGGGCGGCGACGGTGGATCGGATTCGGGAGTTGGGTCCGCGTCGGGTGCTGGAGATCGGTGTGGGTTCGGGTTTGCTGATGTCGCAGTTGGCCCCGGAATGCGCCGAGTACTGGGCCACCGACCTGTCGGCGGAGACGATCGGGAAGCTACGCGACCAGTTGGCGCGCGTCGACGCCGGATGGGCGGCCAATGTCTTCTTGAGCGCCCGTCCGGCCGACGATCCGGCCGGGCTGCCCGAATGTCATTTCGACACCGTGGTGTTGAACTCCGTCGTCCAGTACTTCCCGAGCCAGGCCTACCTCAGCAAGGTCCTCGAACAGGTGCTGCGAGTGCTCGCACCGGGCGGCGCGGTATTCGTCGGCGACGTGCGGAATTTCGCGTTGCTGACGGAATTCACGACCGCGGTGCAACTCGTTCGCCACGGCGGGGCAGACGCCGTGGCCGTGCGGGAGCGGGTGCGCCGCGATATCGCCGCGGAACAGGAACTGCTGCTCGCGCCGGAGTACTTCACGGCGCTCGGGCGCGAATGTGGTTTCGACGCCGTCGATATCGAGCTCAAGCGCGGGCATTCGGTCAACGAGCTGAACCGCTACCGCTACGACGTGGTGCTGTGGAAGGCGCCGGCGCAACCGCTTTCGGTGGCGGATCTGCCGAAAGCCGGGTACCGCGATTACGACTGGCTGTGCGCGCTCCTGCGGAACGGTCATTCGGACGGCCTGCGGATCACCGGTATTCCGCACGCCGGGCTGGTCGGTGAGGTCGCCGCGGCGGAGCTGATCCGAGGTGGGCAGCCCGTGCCGGATGAACCGGAATCGCTCTCGAAGGCAGTGGGTTTCGAAGGAACACTCGATCGGGCCGTGCGACCGGACACCGGCCTGCTGCCGGAGGAACTGCACGTGCTGGGCTCCGCGCAGGGCTACACCACCGCCGTGACCTGGTCCGCCACAACGGGATACATGGACGCGGTGTTCCTCGACGCCGAGACCCGGGACGGGCGGCCGCTGGCCGACGTGTACGAGCCGACGGCGAGCCCGGCGGCCTGTGCGAACAACCCGCAGGCGGGCCTGCTGGCCGCGGCGGTGCGCCGCTGGGCGGGGGACCGGTTGCCGGAATTCATGGTGCCCGCCACCGTGCTGGTGCTCGACGCGCTCCCGCTGACCGCGAACGGCAAGCTCGACCGTGCCGCACTGCCCGATCCGGAACTGTTGTCCGCCAACGAGTACCGGGCCCCGCGTACCGAGCGCGAACAGACCGTGGCCGAGCTGTTCGCCGAGATCCTCGGTGTCGGACGGGTGGGTATCGACGACGACTTCTTCGCGCTGGGCGGCCACTCGCTGCTGGCGACCCGGCTCACCAGCAGGATTCGCGCGACCCTGGGGGTGGAGGTGCCGGTGCGGGTGGTCTTCGACGCGCCGACCGTCGCCCAGCTGGTGCCGCGGCTCGACGAAGGCGCCACGGCGGGCACGGATTTCGATCCGGTACTGCTGCTGAAGAGTTCCGGCGGGCAGCAGCCGCTGTGGTGCCTGCACCCGGGTGGCGGTCTGGGCTGGTTCTATCAGCAACTCGGGGGGCACCTGCCCGACCGGCCGGTGTACGCCATCCAGTCCCGCGGGCTCGACGGCGGGCCGGTCGCCGCATCGTTCGGCGAGATGGTGGCCGACTACATCGACCGGATCGTCGCCCTGCAGGACGAGGGCCCCTACTACCTGCTCGGCTGGTCCTACGGCGGCATCGTCGCGCACGCGCTGGCCTGCGAACTCACCAGGCGGGGAAGGGAAGTCGGGTTCCTCGGCATCCTGGACAGCAAGCCGCCGGTGGCCTCGGACGACGATCCCGATATCTCGGAAGAGCAAGCCATGGCGGGCATCCGGGATTGGGCGGCCGACCGTTTCGGCGAGCAACTCGAATCCCCGGTGATCCAGCGGCTGGTGGCGCAGGCGACCAAGGTGCTGATCAACAACAGCACCCTGCTGGACGGCTTCACCTCGCCGTTCTTCGACGGGGACCTGACCGTCTTCGGCGCCGCGATCGACGAGGAGGGTAATCGCACGACGGACGCGGCGGCGGAGTTCGAGCAAGCCTGGCGGCCCCATGTCGGCGGCCGGATCGACGTGCGCGAAGTGGACTGCGCGCACGGCGACTTCGACCGGCCCGAGAACATGCACCGCGTGGGCCGGATGTTGAACGAGCTGCTGTGATCAGTGCGCGCGACCGAGAAAGGCGAGGACGCGGGTCTGCTCGTCGGCGTCGGCGGGGGCTTCGACGGCGGGCCCGCAAACTCCGGGCATGCGCAGCGAGTCGCCGAGCGAGTGCGCCACGCCCTCGACCCATTCGAGATCCGCGGCGGGGATGGTGGCGTCGGTCCCCGTGGCGCGGGCGATATCCCAGCCGTGCACGACCAGGTCGAAACAGTAGAAGCGCTCGATCGTCGCGGCGAGGTTTGTGCGGCCGAAGTGGCCGTCGTATTCCAGGGTGGCCCGCGCGGGATCGTCGAGAATGTCCTGCACAGCGGCGCGGGTCGCGGCCCACGCCGCGGCCGGATCGTCGTCGACGGACGGGCCCTGCGGCAGCTCGAGCCCGACCATCCGCACGATATCGCGCTCGCTGTCGATGACGTGCCGGACGACATCGCGTGCGGTCCAGTCGGCGCACGGCGAGTCGGCGTCCCAGCCGGTCGCCGGGACGGCCTCGACTTTGCGGGTGAAGGTCTGCGCCAGCGCACGATAGCGGTCGGCGGGAGAAGGGGTCGTTTCAGCCATGCGGCAAATTCTGCGCCACCGCCGGGTGCCCGTCTTGGATATTCGCGACACCCTGTTTCGAGCGGCCCGGACCGGGTATTTGCCCCGACGTTCGGTTCGATCGAAATGAGATGAGTGCCAGCATGACTCAGACCAAGGCGACCAGCAAAGCGGAACGGATCGCCCAGCACCGCGTCTTCGAGCGCTTCGCCCGGGCGGGGTTCGTCATGACGGGCGTCGTGCACCTGATCATCGGCTACATCGCCATCCGCATCGCGCTCGGCGGTTCGGGCGGCGCCGCCGACCAATCCGGGGCGATGAAGGAATTGGCGGCGGAGCCCGGCGGCCCGCTCGTGCTGTGGGTCGGCGCGGTGGCCTTCCTGATCCTGGCGCTGTGGCGCCTGGTCGAAGCGGTGCTGGGCAGCGCGTCCAAACCGGACAAGGACAGCAAGAAGTCCGAGGCGTTCCGCCGGGTGAAGGCCTTGTCGCTCGCGGTGATCTACTTCGTCTTCGCCGTGTCCGCCTTCGGTTTCGCCCGCGGCAGCGGCAAGTCCAGCAGCGGCGAGAGCGCCGGGCTCGCGGCCCGCGTCATGCAGCACACCGCGGGCGCCATCGCCTTGGTCGTGGCCGGGCTGATCATCATCGGGGTCGGCGGCTACCACGTCTACAAGGGCGTCACCCAGAAGTTCGTCGACGATTTGCAAGGCGCGCCGAGCAAGCTGGTCCGGCGCCTGGGCATGGCCGGCTACCTCGCCAAGGGCCTCGCCGTCGGCGCGGTCGGCCTGCTGGTCATCCTCGCCGCGACCAAGTCCGAGCCCGAGAAGGCCGCGGGATTGGACGGCGCCCTGAAAATCCTCGGTGCCCAACCCTTCGGCATGGTCCTGCTCATCGTCGCCGGTCTCGGCATCATCACCTACGGCCTCTACAGCTTCGTCATGGCCCGCTACGCGAAAATGTAAGCCCCAGCACGACTTTGCCGCCGCAGCCCGCTGATCAGGCGATCAGTTTCTGGGTCTTCAGCCAGTCGTAGGCGACGTCGGCGGGGTCTTCGCCGTCGATGTCGACGCGGCCGTTGAGTTCCTGCATGAGGTCGTCGGTGAGGCGTTCGGAGATGATGCCGAGCAGCGGGCGCAGTTCCGGATGCCGTTCGAGCACGGCGCCGCGCACGACGGCGGTGCCGCTGTAGGGCAGGAAGAACTTGCGATCGTCTTCCAGGACAACGAGGTTCAAGTTCTTCACCCGGCCGTCGGTGGTATAGATCATGCCGAAGTTGCAGGGTGTGCCCTTGGCGGTGGCGGTGTAGACCACCCCCGCGTCCATCCGGGTCACGTTGCCGGACGGGACGCCGTTCGGATCGTTGTACGGAATACCGTATTTCGCCAGCATCGGTATGAAACCGTCAGAACGGCTGAAGAATTCGTCGTCGAGGCAGAAGGTGCGGTCGGGGACCGGCAAAGCGGCAACGTCGGACAGCGATTTCACCCGCAGGCGTTCGGCGTTCGGTGTCGACGCGCCGAAGGCGTAGGTGTCGTTGAAGTTGGCCGGCGGCAGCCACACCAGATCGTGATCACGCTGCTCCAGGTCGTGCACGCGCTGCCAGAGCTGTTGCGGGTCCGCGATCGTGTCGGTCTGGTTGTGGTAGTTCACCCACCCGGTGCCCGTGTACTCCCAGAGGATATCGGCGTCACCGTTGAGCTGAGCCTGCCGCGACGACGCGGAACCCGGCGCCCCGGTGAGGTCGGTGACCTTCGCGCCCGCCGCGCCCAGATAGGTCGCGGTGATCTTGCCGAGCAGCACGCCCTCGGTGAAGCTCTTCGAGGTGACGACCAGCTTCACCCCGTCCAGCGGCTGCGCGCCGTCGGGCAGCTGTGCGTCGTGAAAAGTGCCCGACGAGCTGACGAGGCCACACCCGGTGAGCGCGGCGCTCGCCACGACGAGCGCGGCGAGCAGCGTCGTGAGCCGCGGCGGCCTCATGCGATGCCCCGCGGCGTCGCGGCGAGTTCGACGAGCCGGCCCAGCCAGTCGATGGTCAAAGCCAGCAGGCCCACCAGGATCGCGCCGGAGACGAGCAGTTTCGGCAGGAACAGCGTGACACCCGTGGTGATCAGCGTGCCGAGGCTGGTCGCACCGATGAACGTGCTCAGCGTCGCCGTGCCGACCAGGATGACCAGCGCGGTGCGCACGCCGTTGAGGATGACCGGCACCGCGAGCGGCAACTCCACCTGGAACAACGTCCGGCTGCCGGAGTAGCCGATTCCGCGCGAGGCCTCGATGGTGCGATGGTCCACCTGCCTCAGTCCGACGATGGTGTTCTGCAGGATCGGCAGGATCGCGTACACGACGAGACCGACTATCGCCGTGCGGAATCCGGTGCCGAGCCAGAAAGTGAACAGCACCAGCAGGCCGACCGCCGGCGCGGCCTGCCCGATATTGGCGATGTTCACCGCGAGGGGTTCGACGCGTTCGAGCGCGGGCCGGGTGAGCGCGATGCCGAGCGGGATGGCGATGACGACCACGATCAGCGTGGCCACAACGGTGAGTTTGATGTGGGCGAGGATCGTAGTCTGCAAGTTGTCCCAGGCCAGGGACGCTTGCTCGGTGGGGGTGAAGGTCGTGGACCGGTACCAGAGGATATAGCCGAGACCGATGACGACGATGATGATCGGTTCGAACCACACGTCGAGCGGCACGCGCCGCAGCCTGCTCATGCCGGCTCGGCCGATCCGGGTTCGTCGTCGGCGGCGACCACCGGCGTCGGCGCGGGATCGGTGCCGTCGACGTAGGTTTCGTAGGACAGGTCGGGCTCGTCCGATCGCACCTCGGCGAGTTTGGCCTGGATCGTCTCGGTCACCGTGCCGATGCTGAGCGCGCCGACGACGGCGCCGCGACCGTCGGTGACGAGCGCGGCCCCTTGACTGGCCGCGAGCATGGCGTCGAGCGCATCGTTGAGCGTGGAGGAGCGGGCGACCACCGGCAGGCGCCGATCGAGGAAGTCCGAGACCTCCGGTTTGGTCCCCAGCTCGGTGAGCGAGGGCCACGACCGCGGCCGCCCGGCCTCGTCGACGACCACGACCCAGGTGTGCCCGGCCGCCATCGCGCGCTGGATCACGCCCTGCGCGGGTTCGCCGACCCGGGCGGTGACCACCTCGTCGTATTCGACGTCGCGCACCCGGGACACGGTGAGATACGCCAGCTTCGCGCCGGACCCGACGAACTCCTCGACGAACGGCGTGGCCGGGTCGGTGAGGATCTCCTCCGGGCTCGCGTACTGCTCGACATGCCCGCCCTCGGACAGGATCAGCACCTTGTCACCGAGTTTGGTGGCCTCCTCGAAATCGTGCGTCACGATCACGATGGTCTTGCCGAGTTCGTGCTGGATCGCGATCAGGCTGTCCTGCAAGCGCACCCGGGTGATCGGGTCCACCGCGCCGAACGGTTCGTCCATCAGCAGGACCGGCGGGTCCGCGGCGAGCGCGCGGGCGACGCCGACCCGCTGCTGCTGGCCGCCGGACATGTCCTTGGGTAGCCGGTCGGCGAACGTATCGGGATCCAGCCCGACGAGATCGAGCAGGTATTCGGTGCGTTCGGCGATCCGCTTCTTGTCCCAGCCGAGCACCCGCGGGATGGCGCCGACGTTCTTGGCGACGGTCCAGTGCGGGAACAGTCCGCCGGACTGGATGACGTACCCGATCGACTGCCGCAGCTTGTCCGGGTCCTCGCGGGTGACATCGCGGCCGTCGATGAAGATCCGGCCCTCGGTCGGTTCGATCAGCCGGTTGATCATCTTCAACGTCGTGGTCTTGCCGCAGCCGGACGGACCGACGAACGCGACGATGTCACCGGCGTCGATCTCCAGGTCGAGCCGCGCTACCGCGGGCGCGTCCTGGCCGCGGTAGCGCTTGACTACGGCGTCGAGTTTTATGTCGGCGCCGGTCACGTTGCGCTCCGGCGCGGGCGGAGCGGGGCGGCTGGTCACTTCGGTCATGACAGTCCCTTTGCGATCGTGAGGCGGCCGAGCAGGACGAGGAGTGCGTCGAACACCAACGCGATGAGGACGATGAGGATGGTGCCGGTCAACGCCATCTCGATGGCGTTGGCGCCACCGAGCCGGGACAGGCCGTTGAAGATCAGCGACCCGAGGCCGGGGCCGAGGACGTAGGCGACGATGGCGGCCACGCCGACGATCATCTGAGTGGAAACCCTGATGCCGGTGAGGATCACCGGCCAGGCGATCGGCAATTCGACGGTGAGCAGGATACGCAGCCGGGAAAAGCCGATGCCTTTGGCGGACTCGATGACCGAGGGCGGCACCGCGCGCAACCCCACGATCGCGTTGCCGATCACCGGCAGCGCCGCGAAGAACGTCAGCATGAGAAACGAGGGGACCACGCCCAATCCGAACGGCACCAGCAGCAGGGCGAGCAGGGCCAGCGACGGAATGGTCAGCGCCACCCGGCTAGAGGTGAGCGAGAGCGCGGCCAGCAGCGGCAGCCGATAGACCGCGACCGCGATGAGCACCGCGACGACGGTTCCGACCAGGACGGTCTGAAACGCCAGGGAGGCATGCTGATAAGTGAGGAACGCGAGGAATTCGCCCCGCCCTCGGATATAACTCCATAAATCCACGCGATTCCCCTCGTCGGGCAAGACCGGTCGGTACCTGCGGGTGCGTAATCACCGGACGCGAGCCGTCAAAGCGTAATCGAGACTTCGTGTGCGGTTCTGGATGGCGCGCTGCGCGCGGATCGCCGGGTTGCCGATCTCGCGATTGTTTTCACCGCCGAGCCGGTGTCCAAACAATTCGCACTCGATGGGGACGGCTAAGCCGCCGTGGTAAGTGGATCGACGGCGGAGTAGGATTCGGCATTTCCCGCGATCACGGTGCTGGACGTGCCGTCGACGCCGACCGGGATATCGCCGGCCAGGGTGATCCGGGTGAGCCTGCGGTGCTCCGCGCCGTCGTAGTCGTCGATCGCGTAGTGCTGGGTGGCACGGTTGTCCCAGATGGCCACGTCGCCGAGCGACCAGTTCCACCGGACGGTGTGCTCGAGCCGGGTCACCCGATCCTGGAACAACCGGAACAGCGCCTGCGACTCGCTGCTGGACAGGCCCACGATCTGCTTGACGAAGCAGCCCAGCAGCAGTGCGCGCTCGCCGGTCTCCGGGTGCACCCGGACCACCGGATGTTCGGTCTCGAAGTAGGTCGACTCGAATTCGCGGCGGTAAGCGCGCGCGTTCTCGTCCGGGCGATCCTCGACGGTGGCCGCGTAGTCGTACTGGTTGGTGTGCCGCGCGCGCAGGCTGTCGGCCAGCCGCCGCAGCGGCTCCGGCAGCGAGTTGTAGGCGGCGACGGTCGAGGCCCAGGTGGTCGCGCCGCCGTAGCTCGGCAGCGTGACCGCGCGCAGGATGGAGGCCTTCGGCACGCGGTCGACGAAGGTGACATCGGTGTGCCAGGTATTGGACCGGCCGTGGTGGGAGTCGATGGCCAGGCTCTTCACGCCCGCGGAGGTGAGCGTCGGGTGCGGTGTGGTCGGGGTGCCGAGCAGTTCGGCGAATTCGTACTGGCCGTCCTCGGTGAGGTGGTGCTGTTCCCGGAAGAAGATCACCTTGTGCTCGTTGAGCGCGGCGCGCACGGTGGCGACGGTCGCACCGTCCAAGCCACCGCCGAGCCGGACTCCCTCGATTCGGGCGCCGATGTGCGCACCGAGCTTGACCACCTGCACCGACATTCCACGACCTTTCGCTCCACCCGGATGATTACGGATGAGGAAACCAGGCCGGGCGCGGCTCGGCCAGTATTACGGTCACCGGGATCGCAATGTGCAATCGCGCATCAACTGCCATTTTGTGCGGCCGAATCCGACGCGCTCGAAAGTGGTCGGCGCAGGAATCTTCCCGGACGCCGGTAGAGCAGGAATACACAGATCGCGTTGGCGGCCAACAGTAGTAGTCCTTGTTCGCCGAGCCACAGCCATGCCCGCGCGCCCGTGGTGTGGGTGTCGAATACGGATTGAATCACCGAATTCCACGACGCGTGCAGCACGACGGCGGGCCAGACGCTGCCGGTATCCAGCCGCACTCGCGCGAAAACATAGGAGACCACGACGATTTGGATCACGAACAGCGGGGCGATCACCAGCACGGAACCGCCGTTGCCGCTCAGATAGTTGCCACCGATGATCAACGGCAGATGCCAAGCGGCCCAGATCAATCCGCCGACCAGAATCGGCCGCGGTATGCCCGCGTCGATGAGCCGGGTGAGCAGATAGCCGCGCCATCCGAGTTCCTCGCCGAGCGCGAACACCAGGCCGATGGCGGTGCCGGGCACCAGGCCGATGAGCAGTTGGACCGCGAAGGCGAACCAGCCCGTGGCTTCGCCGTCCGGCGTGCTGAACTCGGCCAGGCCGGTGAGCCAGCCGACGCCGTACGCGGCCCCCGCGACGACCACCGGATAGCCGAGCGCGAACAGGCAGGCCCACCAGCCGCGCCGGCCGCCGAAGCGCAGCGAGATATCGCCGAATCCCTCGCGCAGCAGCAGCCGGGCGAGCAGCGAGGCGACGCCCGGCGCCCACATGAGCAGCAGGATGCCGATTTCGTTGCGCGCCACGACCGCGAAGATCATGGCCGGTGCGGACAGCGCGACCAGCGCGACGAGGAATAGGCCGACGCCCCGCTGGGCGAGTCGACGGCGGTCGGGTAACGGTGGAGCGTCGGGTCGCCCTGGGGTCATGCGGGCACACTATGCAGCGGGCAGACGGTTCGTCGTCAGCCCGGAGGATGGTATCGGCCTCCGGTATTTCCCTGACTCGCTTGTGCGCGAAGGGGTTCCGGGGTCAGAGCGTGCCCTCGCGGGCCGACCGCCACAGATCGACCGCTCCGTCGTCGTCGAGCAGGGCGTCGATCTCGGCCAGTTCCTCGGCGCGGAACTCGAGGCCGTCGAGCGCGGCGACGTTCTGCTCGAGCTGGCCGGTCGTGGACGCGCCGATGACCAGGGACGTCACCCGCTCGTCGCGCAGCGCCCACGCGAGCGCGAGCTGCGCGAGCGTCTGGCCGCGCCGCTCGGCGAGGGCGTGGAGCTTGCGCAGCCGGTCGATCATCGCGGGGGTGAGCAGCTCGTTCTGGAACGACTTGTCCTGGGCGGCCCGCGATTCCCGCGGAATGCCGTCCAGATATTTCGCGGTGAGCAGGCCCTGGGCCAGCGCGGTGAAGCCGATGACGCCGAAGCCCGCCTCGGCGGCGGCGTCGAGCAGTCCTTCGGTCTCGATCCAGCGGTTCAGCATCGAGTACGACGGCTGGTGGATGAGCAGCGGCGTGCCCAGCTCCCGCAGCAGCCCCGCGATCGTGCGCGAATCCTGCGCGGTGTACGACGAGATGCCGACATAGAGCGCTTTGCCCTGCTGCACCGCGGTGTGCAGCGCCGACGCGGTCTCCTCCAGCGGTGTCGTCGGGTCGAACCGGTGCGAATAGAAGATGTCGACGTAGTCCACGCCGAGCCGGGTCAGTGACTGGTCGAGCGAGGCGAGCACATACTTGCGCGAGCCACCGCCCTGCCCGTACGGTCCGGGCCACATGTCCCAGCCCGCTTTCGTGGACAGCACGAGTTCGTCGCGATACCGAGCCAGGTCCTCGCGCAGGATGCGTCCGGCGTTGATCTCGGCCGCCCCGTACGGCGGCCCGTAATTGTTCGCCAGATCGAAATGGGTGATACCCAGGTCGAAGGCACGCAGCGCGATCTCGCGCTGGGTGCCATACGGCCGGTCGTCGCCGAAGTTGTGCCAGAAGCCCAGCGACAGCATCGGCAGATCGAGCCCGGATCGGCCCGATCGCCGATACCGCATCGGCCCGTCGTACCTGGTGGGTTCGGGAACGTAGGTCATAGGGGATCTCCTCGGCGTTCGTGGTCGACGGTTGCGGCCGGTGCGCGTGGCACGCACCGCATCATTGCGCTGCGTGCTCAACGGAGGTCGGCGGCGACCTTGCCCAGGCCGTCGGCGATGGCTTTGCGTTGTTCGGGGGTGAGGACGTCGATCAGGAGTTCGCGGACCAGAGCGACGTGGCCGGGGGCGGCGGCCTGGAGTTTGCGGCGGCCGGCGGGGGTGAGGGTGGCGATGATGCCGCGGGGGTCGTCGGGGGCTGGGGTGCGGCGGACGAAGCCTGCCTTCTCCAGCTGTCCGATCTGATAGGTGAGACCGCTCTTGGAGGTGAACAGGGCGGCGGAGAGTTCGGTCATCCGCAGCGCGTCGCCGGGCGCGTCCTCGAGTCGCACCAGCACCTCGTACTGGGTGTGCGACAGGTGCGCGTCCTCCTTGAGCTGCTGTTCGATCCGGCGGTTCAGCAGTGCCGTCGAGGCGAGGAACGCCTGCCAGGTCCGCATCTCTTCGTCGTCGAGCCAGCGGGGCTCGTCCAATGTGACCACCCTCCCTATTGTTCAAATTCGAACGATAATCTACCATCGTCGACAGATGTTCAAATTTGAACTACTTGCTGGAGGCCGAGACCGATGCGAATGCCCGTGGTGTACCTCTCGCACGGCGCCCCGCCGCTGGCCGATGACGCGGTATGGCCGGGGCAGTTGGCCGCGTGGTCCGCCGAACTGCCGAAACCCGAAGCGGTACTGATGATTTCGGCGCATTGGGAAGACGCGCCGCTCGCCGTCGGTGCGACCGCGACGGTTCCGCTGGTCTACGACTTCTGGGGCTTCCCGCAGCACTACTACGACGTGACCTATCCCGCGCCCGGGGCGCCCGAACTCGCCGACGACGTGCGCAAACTGCTGCGCGCCCCCGGCCGCTCGGTGCACGACGTGCCCGATCGCGGGCTCGACCACGGGGCGTACGTGCCGCTGGTGGAGATGTACCCGGCGGCCGACGTGCCCGTGCTGCAACTGTCGATGCCGACGCTCGACCCGTCCGGTCTGCTGGACCTCGGCCGCAAACTCGCGCCGCTGCGCGACCAAGGCGTGCTGATCGTCGGCAGCGGTTTCTTCACCCACAATCTGCGCGCGCTGACCCAGGACGGCTCGGTGCATCCGGTGATGACCGAGTTCGACGACTGGGGTCGCCGGGCGCTGGCCGCCGGGGATGTCGACGCCCTGCTCGATTTCGAGCAGAAGGCCCCGGCCGCGGCGGCGGCGCACCCGCGGACCGAACACTTCGCGCCGCTGTTCGTCGCGCTCGGCGCGGCCGACGCCGACCTGAGCACCCAGCGCAGCGTGATCGACGGCTTCTGGAACGGCCTGGCGAAACGTTCCCTCCAATTCGGCTGACCCCTGCCCCCACTGAAAGGACCATCGAATGAGTTCCACCGCAACACCCGCACCTACCGCATCCACTGTCGCGGCCCGCGTGGCGACGGACCACGCCGCGACCCCGCACGCCTACGACGCGGGCCTGCTCCTGCTGCGCATCGCGGTCGGGCTGACCATGGCCGCGCACGGCGCGCAGAAGCTGTTCGGCTGGTTCGGTGGTGGGGGACTGGACGGGACCGGAAAGTTCTTCACCAGCAAGGGTTATCCCGCCGGTGAAGCCATGGCGTTCGTCGCGGGCGTGACCGAGACGTTCGGCGGCCTCGCGCTCGCCGTCGGCCTGCTCACGCCGCTGGCCGGCGCGGCCGTGGTCGGCACCCTGCTCAACGCCATCGCGGTCAAGGGCACCGGCGCGTTCTTCGCCCCCAAGGGCATCGAATACGAACTGATCCTCACCGCGGCCGCCGCCGCCCTCACCCTGACCGGCCCCGGCCGCTACGCTTTCGACCGCTTCGTCCCGGTCCTGCGCAATCACCGGCTCATCTACGGCCTCGCTGCCATCGTCCTCGCCCTCCTCGCCGCCGGAGCGGTCCTCGTCGTGCGCAGCTGAGGGCTGAATCGCCGCTGCCGAGTGGTGCGGCGGTCCCATCTGCTGCCGAGGAACCGGCGGTATCTTCTGCACGAAATCTCCACAGGCGCAACACCACAAGCGTCTCGCGGCTCGCTATCGTAGCCTCGTGCCCACCCTGCAGCCCTGGCAGCGTTTCGGCGGAAGCCACGCGGCCTGGATCGTCTTCGCTGTTGCCGTCCTCGCCGGTCTGTCCGTGCTGCTGTCGGTGACGTTCGCCGACGCCTGCTACTACCTGGAGTGCCGGAACACGTTGGCGCCCTACTCCCTTTCGCTGGGGATGACCGCTGCCGGTGTCGGACTCTCGCTGATCGTGGGCGCGGTGCTGCTCTACCGCACCGGGCGTCACGGTCGGCCGCGGTTCAAATGGGCGGTGATCGCGGCAGCCGGCGTTTTCGTGTCCTCCTGCAGCGGTTGGCAACTCATGACCGTCGCGCCCTTCGACGACCGACCGGCGCTGACCCGGGAGGCAAGGGATATCGCGACTGTGCTCGGCCGGCTGCCGGGAGTCCACCGGGTGTCGACCGAGATCGACGGTCTGTTCTCGACGGTCGTCGTGCTGTCCGGGGAAGCGTCGGCGGCGCAGGCCAAGGCGGTGATCGAGGCGTTCCGCGACCAGGTGGGGGCCGCAACGGATTTCGCTCAGTGGGAGACAGAGCTGGAAGTCCGTCGCGAACAGTCCGGAAGCTCCTTCAGGGCCGGGAAGCCCGGGTTCGTCGAGGCGCCGGACCGCGCCGGTCTGTGGTTCGCCTTGACCGAGGCTCTTCCCGAGGACGAGGTGAAGTGGACCTACCGCACGTGGGCCCACTACTCCTACGGATCAAGCGATCAGTTCGAGCGAGGAGATGTCGGCGTCGGTGATATCTCCGTGAAACTAATGCGCGCGAGCGATTTCGGTGGTGTCACCGACACGTACCGACGCCTGATGCAGGAGTTTCCCGGGCTGTCGGGGGCGCGCTGGCAGATAGGTCCCGCCGCCGCCGGGAGCGGGTCGCTGTCCGTGGCCAACCGGTACCCGACCGAACTCGAATTCTCTGTCTGGCAACGACTCAACGAAGACCGATCCATGCCGCACAGCGTGCTGATGGCTTCGGGGACCGCCCTACCGGCACGGCCACCGCGACCTCAGGTCACCGAGCAGCTCCACTCGGGGAATCTCGACGACGCGAGAGTGCTGGCCGAGCAGCATCTTCCGATCGTCGCGGAGCTGGGTGCGCCCGAGATCGACTATTTGGTCACCACCGACCCCGACGACTACTTCACCCCCGAAGGATTGAGACGCATTTGCCTCGAACCAAGCCTGTCGATGACCGTCACCAATCGCGCGTATCCCGCAAACCACCCGCCTGCGTCCGCCGCAGAGCCCTTCTCGGTCCGGTACCGGACCTGCTGATCGGCGGTGCGGCATGAGCGACGAGCAAGGCCCGCCGGACCACTGGCTGCGGCTCCCGGACGGTGACTACTGGCGTTAGGACCGTATCTGTCCTAAGCGCCCGGCATGCTCGAACCATGAGCGAAATCGAATCGACTGCGGCACCGGCGGAACAGACCGCGATCACCGACTACGACGATCCGAACGCGCCGTGGAACCAGGAGTGGGATCCCGCGGTCGGCATCGCCGACTGGAACGATGATGTGATCGCCGAGTTCCGGGCGAACTCGGGCAAGGTGGGTGGGGCGTACGCGGGTGGCGACCTGATCCTGCTCACCACGACAGGCGCGAAAAGCGGCAAGCGGCATACGATTCCGCTGGGCCCCGGGTATCGCGGCGACATCATGTATGTGAGTTCGTTCATGGAGGACAGGTACCCGGCCTGGTGGCACAACATCAAGGTGAACCCGCAGGTCACCATCGAACTCCGGGACAAGACCTACCGGGGGACCGGCAAGGTGCTCGAAGGCGCGGACTACGCCGAGTTCGCGACCTGGGTGCTGGCCGACAACGCGCTGCTGGCGGACTTCCAGTCCAAGGTGGACCGCCCGATACCGCTGGTTTTGCTGACCCTCGATAGCGAGATCGCCTGCCGGACAAGCGATCGGGAGGAACTAACTTAACCGCCTGCTCGGTCTACGCCGCCGTCGATTCCTCCTGATCGTCCGACCTACCGGCGGAGATCAGGATCCGCGGAGCCCGAGGGTGCGCAGTTCCAGGGCGGCGAGGGCGCGGACGGTCGAATCGTCGCCGCGGCGCCACGCCGCCACCACCTCGGGATCGATGCGGTCGAGCCGGCGCAGCGGCTGGTGGGTGAGGGCGCGCAGGGCGAGGAGGTCTCGTCCGCCGGGCTCCGCACGCAGCCGAGTCGCGGTGGCGGCGCGGCGAATCCAGCGCAGCCGCAGCGGCAGCCAGACGAACAGGACCAAGCCGAGGGGCACGACGGACAGGCCGATGGCGAGGGCGAGCGCGAGATCGCCGACCAGGTCCTGCTGATCGTGGCCCGCCTCGGCGATCGAGCGGGCAGCCGTGGCCGCCCGCTCGAACGGCGAGGTCAGTTCGTCGCCCACCACGGGAACCCGGCCCACCTTGTCGCCGACGGTGTCGAGGTTGTCGGCCAGGCCGCCGCCCGCGCCTTCGAGTTTGCGCCCGGGCACGGCGAGGGCCAGTACCAGGTCGTGTAGCCACAGGGCAGCGCGGAGGGTACCGTACACCCACGCTGCCACGAGGAGATCGGTGACGAGCTGACGCAGTGCGGTGGGCGGGCGGTCGGCGTAGATCCTCATGCCCTCAGAATCCACCGGACCGGCTGCTGATCAACGGTTTTCGGTTATTGCGGCCGATCCGATCTCACTTGCCCGCGGGGATGATCGGCGGGACGTAGTCGAACGTCATGCCGAGCAGCCAGACGAGCAGCAACACCACCGGCAGGTGGAAGATGAACTGCAGGAACGTGAACCCGACGAGATCGCGCGCCCGCAGTTTCAGCACCGCGAGCAACGGCAGCATGAAGAACGGGTTGATCAGGTTGGGCAGCGCCTCGGCCACGTTGTAGATCTGTACCGTCCAGCCGAGATTCATCTGCACATCGGTCGCCGACTGCATGACGTAAGGCGCTTCGACCAACCACTTTCCGCCGCCGGACGGGACGAAGATGCCGAGCACCACGGTATAGAGGGCGATCACGACGGCGAAGCTGCCACCGCCGCCGATGCTGGTGAAGAAGTCGGCCAGGTGTTCGGAGACGGTGATCCCGCCGCGCCCTTTCGCTTTGGTGAGGATCGCGGCCATCGCGGCGTAGAGCGGGAACTGCACCAGGATGCCCGCGGTGGCGGGCACGGCCAGGGTGACGGCTTGCAGGAACTTGCGCGGCGTCCCGTGCAGCACCAGCCCGAGCATCAGGAAGACGAGCAGGTAGCCGTTGAGGCTGCTGACCACGGTGAGTGCCGCCTTGGTGACGAACTGGGAGATCAACCAGCCCAACGTCATCAGCCCCGCGATGATCGGCAGGATGCGGCTGTACTCGAGCCATTCGCCGGGCCGCGCCCGCGGGGTGACTTCGTCGGGCTGATCGTCGAGGTCGACCTCGAGTTCTTCGGCGGTCTTGATCGCCTCGCCTTTCGGCGCCGAGAAATGGGCGATCACCACGGTGATGGCCATGATGATCGCGCACGTCAGCAGCGACTGCCAGGTGAAGATCGTCTTCCCGAAGTCCAGGACGCCGGTGATCCGCAGCAGAGCGGGCGGTAAGGAACTCGCCGTCGCTTGCAACTGCGCGGCGGAGGACGAAATACCCAGTGCCCATACGGCGCCCAGCCCCATGAAGGCCGCCGCGCCGAGCGCGCGATAGTCCACCCGCAGATCGGTGCGCCGGGCGATCGCGCGGGCCAGCAGGCCGCCGAACACCAGGCTGAGTCCCCAGTTCAGGAAGGACACCGACATGCTCAGGAACGCAACGAAACTCACCGCGCCGGCCGCGGATCGCGGTACGGCGGCGAGGCGTTCGATGAGCCGCGCGACCGGTGGGGAAGTGGCCACCACGTAGCCCGTCAGCACGACCATCGCCATCTGCAGCGTGAAAGCCGTGAGATCCCAGAAGCCGTCGCCGAACGCGGTCACCACGGTCTGCGGCGACGAGCCGTTCGCGAATGCCGCGACGGCCACGATGAACACACCGGCCAAGGCGACGACGTAGGCATCCGGAAACCATCTCTCCGTCCATTTCGCGAGCGACTGCGCGATTCGCGCTAGTCCCTTCTCGGAGCTGGCTTCGTCGATCGTGGCCGTCATGGAGCTGTCCCTCATCTTTCTGCACACCACCCACGCGCGCGCATGTGACGCACCGCACACGGGCTCGGTTGGCCAGTATCGAGGCCCACCTGTCCGCAGACAATAAGGAATCGCGCAGATCCGGTCTGCAAATATGCAGAAATCCCCCCTGGTCAGGGGGGAGGGTGACCGGTATGTCCGGGTCGGGCTAGCGGTCGGCTCGTGCGAGGTCGGCGCGCAGGTATTGCGCGGTCACGGACTCGTCGTCGTCGGTCAGGTCCCGGGGCGTGCCCTCGAAGAGGACCCGGCCGCCGTGCCGTCCGGCGTCGGGGCCGAGGTCGATGACCCAGTCCGCGTGTTTGACGACCTCGAGGTCGTGTTCGACGACGATGACGGTGTTGCCGTCGTCGACCAGCTGATCGAAGAGGGTCAGCAGGCGGTCCACATCGGACATGTGCAGGCCGGTGGTCGGCTCGTCGAAGACGAAGACCGTCCCGGTGTCCTGCAGGCGATGGGCGAGCTTGAGCCGCTGCCGTTCCCCGCCGGACAGGGTCGAGAGTGGTTGGCCGAGTGTGAGATAGGCGAGTCCGACCTGGTCGAGCAGGGCGAGCTTGCCGATGACCTTGTCCTCGGTGAAGTAGTCGAGGCCCTCTTCGACGGTGAGTGCGAGCACCTCGGCGATGTTCTTGCCGCGCAGGGTTTTCTCCAGCGCCTCGGGCCGGTACCGCAGCCCCTCGCACACCTCGCAGGTGACGGTCACCGGGTCCAGGTAGGCGAGGTCGGTCTGGATCACGCCGCGCCCGTGGCAGGCCGGACACGCGCCGGTGGAATTGAAGCTGAACAGACCGGGTTCGGCGTCGTTGGCCTTCGCGAACAGCGTGCGAACCGTGTCCATGATGTCGACATAGGTGGCCGGGGTCGACCGCGCGGAGATGCCGATCCCCGACTGATCGACCATCACCGCGTCCGGATGCTGCGTGGCGAAAGCCCCTGAGATGAGCGAACTCTTGCCGGATCCGGCCACGCCGGTGACCGCGGTGAGCACCCCGGTCGGGATCCGCACCGTGACGTTGCGCAGGTTGTTCAGCTTCGCCTTGCTGATGGTCAGCGACCCCGTGGCCGTGCGGACCTGTTCCTTCAATCCGGTGTGCGCGCACAGCCTGCGTCCGGTCAGCGTGTCGGAGGCGAGCAGCTTGCGGAAAGTGCCCTCGAACACCACCTCGCCACCGTGCGCGCCGGCGCCGGGGCCCATGTCGACGATGCGATCGGCGACACTCATCACGTCGGGGTTGTGTTCCACGACGAGCACCGTGTTGCCGTTGTCGCGGAGCCGGCCCAGTAGTTCGTTGAGCCGGTGTACATCTCGGGGATGCAGCCCGACGCTGGGCTCGTCGAAGATGAAGGTGAGATCGCTGAGGCTGCTGCCGAGGTGGCGCACCGTCTTGAGCCGCTGGCCTTCGCCGCCGGACAGGGTCGAGGTCTCGCGGCCGAGGCCGAGGTAACCCAGACCGATGGATTCGAGTCGCTCCAGCGCGGTGACAGCCGCCTGGACAACGGGTTTCGCGACCGGATCGTCGATCTTCCCCAGCTCGACGATCAGCTCGCTCACCTCCATCTCGGCGTAGTCGGCGATGTTCTTGCCCTTGATCTTCGAGGCGAGCGCCGCCTTGTTGAGCCGCGCACCACCGCACACCTCGCAGGTCCGGGTCGTGACGACCTGCTCGACGTCCTTGCGCTCCTTGTCTTTCAGCGCGTCCAAGCCGTTGTCCAGGTACCGGCGGTTGAACCGGACGACGATGCCCTCGTAGGTGTTGGAGTGGGTGACGTCACGCCCCGGCCGCCTGACCTTGAAGCCGCCCCCGTGCAGCAGCAGGTCCCATTCCTCGGAGGTGAAGTCCCGCAACGGTTTATCGGCATCGAAGAGCCCCGATTCCGCGTACGTGGTCCACGGGTATCCGCCGACCGCGAAGAGGGGAGAGGTGATCGCGCCGTCGTTGAGCGATTTGCTCTTGTCGAGCAGCAGGTCGAGGTCGAGCCGCGCGGTGCGGCCGAGCCCCTCGCACTCGGTGCACATGCCCTGCGGCACGTTGAACGAGTACGCGGTGGATTCCCCCGCGCTGGGCTTGCCGTGCCGGGAGAACAGCACGCGCAGCATCGGATTGATCTCGGTCATCGTGCCCACGGTCGAGCGGCTGTTGCCGCCGAGCTGACGCTGATCGACGACGATGGCGGTGGACAGGTGCGCCATGTTCTCCGCGTGCGGGCGCTCGTATTTGGGCAGCCGGTTGCGGATGAACCACGGGAAGGTCTCGTTGAGCTGCCGCTGGGACTCGACGGCGATCGTGCCGAACACCAGCGACGACTTTCCGGAACCCGACACGCCCGTGAAGACGGTCAGCTGCCCCTTCGGGATGCTCAGCGATACGTTCTTCAGATTGTTCTGCCGGACTCCGGCCAGGGTGATGCTGTCGTTCGCTTGTCGTCCGCCTCGACCGGACATCTCCGACTCCCCTCAGCGTGACCAAACTAGTTTCCAAAAGGAAACTATACCAGTACGCGCACGTCGTAAGCGGTGAGCCACTCATCGATGCGGATCGGTGTTTCGTTGAGTAGCCCCCTTTCCTGCATCGAAACAGGCTTGTCGACGGGCTGATCCAGATGCCGGTGGATCGCGTCGAGATCGAGCAGCGGCAGCGACGGCGAATTCGGCTCCGCGACGATCTTGCCGAGGACCTGCTTGATCGCCTTGTCGTAGCCCGAATCCTGGGTGGACGGATAGGGCGCTTTCCGGCGTCGCACGATGGAGTCCGGCAGCAGATCCCGGGTCGCGGCGCGCAGCAGACTCTTCTCCCGGCCGTCGAAGGTCTTCATCGACCACGGGGCGTTGAAGACGTACTCGACCAGGCGGTGGTCGCAGAACGGTACCCGCACCTCGATCCCGCTCGCCATGCTCAGCCGGTCCTTGCGGTCGAGCATGACCGGGAGGAACCGGGTGAGATTCAGGTAGCTCGCGGCCCGCATCCGGCGGTCGAGTCCGGTCTCGCCGGGCAGTTCCGGAACTTCCCGCAGGGCGGTGTGATATTGGTCCGCAATGTATTCGGTGAGGTTCAGCTGCGCCGTCAGATCGGGATCCAGGAAGGCCGTGGACTGATCGGCGACGGAGCGCTCGCCGAGCGCGTGCCACGGGAACGTATCGGCCTGCACCGCACGCTGATCGTGGAACCAGAGGTAGCCGCCGAACACCTCGTCCGCCGATTCACCGGACAGGGCGACGGTCGATTCCTGCCTTACCGCGCGGAACAGCAGATAGAGCGACGGACCGAGATCACCGTCGCCGTAGGGCAGATCCCAGGCGCGCAACACCGCCGCTCGTGCGCTCGGCGACGCCAGATCCGCGTTGTCCAGCAAGATGACTCGATGATCGGTGCCGACGTGGCGGACCAGTTCCGCGGCGAACGGCGCGTCCGGCGCCTCGCGCAGCGGTTCCGGTTCGAAATTCTCCACCTGACCGACGAAATCCACCGAGAAGCTGCGAATCCGGCCACCGCGGCCGGCGTCGAGCGCGCGCTGGCCCAGGGCGGTCAACGCGCTGGAATCCAACCCGCCGGACAGTAGCGTGCACAGCGGAACGTCGGCGACCATCTGCCGGGAGACGATATCCGCCAACAACTCTCGCACCTTACCGACGCTGGTGGTCACATCGTCGGGGTGCGGCCAGGATTGCAGCTCCCAGTACTTCTCCTCGGATCGCCGTCCGCCGCGGAGCCGGAGTACATGGCCGGGCCGCACCTCGTACATGCCTTGTAGCGGCGTCCGGCCGGGGACGCGGACAAAGGACAGCACGTCACGGAGTCCGTCGAGAGATAGTTCGGCGCGGCTTTCCGGATGGGCGAGAACGGCTTTCGGCTCGGAGCCGAAGAGCAGGCCGTCGCGGGTGGGGTAATAGAACAGCGGTTTGACGCCGAGCCGGTCGCGGTACAGCAGCAGTTCCTCGGTTCGGCTGTCCCAGATCGCGAAGGCGAACATGCCGTTGAGCCGCCGCACAAAGCCCGTTCCCCATTCGAGATAGGCGCGCAGCACGACCTCGGTGTCGCTTCTGGTGCGGAAGCGGTGGCCGAGTGTCAGGAGTTCGTCGCGCAGTTCGACGAAGTTGTACACTTCGCCGCTGTAACTCAGTACGGCCAACGGTGTTCCGTCGGACAGTGTTTCCGGTGTGGCCATCGGCTGCTTGCCGCCTTCGAGGTCGATCACCGACAGCCGCCGGTGCCCGAGGGCGCAGCGCGGGTGCAGCCACATGCCTTCGTCGTCGGGGCCCCGAGCGGCCATGGTGTCGACCATGGCCTGCACTGTCCGGCCTTCGGCGGTGAGGTCACGGTCGAGCGCGACCCAGCCGGTGATTCCGCACATCGTTGGTCCTTTCGCTGCTGTCGGGCGCTCAGGCGAGCGTCGCCCACACGGTTTTCGGCTCGAGATAGGCCTCGACGCCCGCGCGGCCCATCTCGCGGCCGACCCCGGAGGCCTTGACGCCGCCGAACGGGGCCGCCGGATCGCCCGGCGCCCAGGTGTTGAGATAGACCGATCCGGCGCGCAGCCGGGCGGCGAGGGTGTGTGCCCGGCCGAGGTGCTGGGTCCAGATGCCCGCGGCCAGACCGTATTCCGTGTCGTTGGCCTGCCGCACCACCTCGTCGACGCAGTCGAACGGTGCGGCCACGAGCACCGGCCCGAAGATCTCCTCACGGCAGATCCGCATCCGCGGGTCGACGTCGACGAAGAGCGCGGGCGAGACGAAATAGCCGCCTTCGGGGGAAACCGGCGGCACGGTACCGGCTTTCAGAGTCGCCCCCGCGGCGACGCCGTCTTGGAGATACCCGCGCACCCGGCGGTACTGCTCGGCCGAGACCACCGGCCCGAGTTCGGTGGCCGGGTCCAGTGCCGGACCCACCTGTGCCTTCTCGGCCCGCGTCGACAGTCCCGCGACGACCTCGTCGAACACGCTCTCGTGGACGAAGAGCCGGGACGCGGCATTGCACGCCTGGCCGGTGTTGAAGTAGATCCCGTTGAAGGCGCCGGCGATCGCCGCGTCGAGGTCGGCGTCCGGCAGAATGATGTTCGGGCTCTTCCCGCCCAGTTCGAGCGTGACCGGCTTGAGCTGCGCGCCGGCCTTCGCGCCGATCTCGCGCCCCACGGCGGTGGAACCGGTGAACACGATCTTGTCGACGCCGGGATGCTCGACCAGCGCCGCGCCGGTGGTGCCGTCGCCGGTGAGCACATTGACCGTGCCGGGCGGAAACCCGGCCGCCGCAACGAGTTCGGCGAGGCGTAGTACGGTCAGCGGTGTCTGTTCGGCCGGTTTCACCACCACGGTGCACCCTGCGGCCAGGGCCGCGCCGATCTTCCACGCCGCCATCAGCAGCGAGAAGTTCCACGGGATGATCTGCGCGCACACGCCGACCGGCTCTTTGCGGGTGTAGCACAGCGTGTTCGGCACCGCGACCGGGATCGTCTCGCCCTCCAGCTTGGTCGGCCACCCCGCGAAGTAGCGGAATTGCGCTGCGGCGGCCGGGATATCGAGCGCGCGGGTCACGCTGATCGGCTTGCCGCCGTCGAGGGCTTCGAGCTGGGCGAGCTGGTCGGCGTTGCCCTCGATGAGGTCGGCCAACCGAGTGAGGAGGGTGCCGCGATCCGCGGCCGACAGTGCGCCCCACGGCCCTTCGAGCGCGGCGCGCGCCGCCGCGACCGCCGCGGATACGTCGGCCGGTCCCGCGTGCGCGACCTGCGTGATCGCTGCGCCGGTGGACGGGTCGACGGTGCCGAAGGTCCGGCCGTCCGCGGCGGCGGCGAACTCGCCGCCCAGATAGAGCAGGTGCGGTCCGGACAGGAAGTGCTGTGCCGCCGGACCCGGTGTGCTGGACGAGGTTTCCACGGTGTCCTCCCGGTCCGCGTCAGAAGCGGTCGATGACGGTGATGCCGCTGGTGCCGAAATCGCTCATCGCGGCAAGGACATCCCCGGCCTGCTCGAGCGCGACGGTGCGCTGGACCAGGGATTGCGGTGCGAGACGGCCGGATTCGACCAGGGCGAGCAGCCGCGGGTAGCTGGTGTGCGGGTTGCCGTGTGAGCCGACGAGGGTCAGCTCGCCGAGGGTGACGGTGTCCATGGGGATCGCGATCTGCCCGGCATCGTCGGAGCTGGTCAGCCCGACCTGCACGTGCCTGCCGCGTTTGCGCAGCGAGCGAAGGGAATTGACGACCGTGGCGCGGGTGCCGAGCGCATCGATCGAGACGTGCGCGCCGCCGTCGGTCGCGGCCTGGACCGCCGCGGGCACGTCCGCCTCGGCACTCGCATCGACGGTGGCGAGCGCGCCCTGCTCCTCGGCCAGCGCGAGTTTGGCGGCATCGATGTCCACGGCCACCACGCAAGCGCCTGCGGCAGTGGCGATCTGCACGGCGGCGAGTCCGACTCCGCCGACGCCGTGGACCGCGACCCATTCGCCGGGGCGTACCCGTCCCTGTCCGGTGACCGCGTGGAACGCTGTCATGAAGCGGCAGCCGATCGCGCTCGCCGCGACCGGGGTCAGCGTCTCGGGGACGCGCACACAGTTGAAGTCCGCGTCGGGAATCGGGACGAACTCAGCATAGCCGCCGTCGCACCAGAAGCCGAGCACCTGCATGGCATCGCAGATATTGGCCTGTCCGGACCGGCACTGCGCGCAGGTGCCGCACGCCAGATGGAACGGCACCGTGACGCGATCGCCGAGCCGCACCGTGTGCACGTCGGCACCGACTGCCACGACTTCGCCGACCAGTTCGTGACCGAGCGTGCGCGGCAGCGCGACCTGTCCGCCCATCCAGCCCCAATCGCCCCGCCACGCATGCCAATCGCTGCGGCAGATACCGGTGGCGCGGATCGCGAGCACCACACCGTCCGGTTCGGGGGTGGGATCGGGCAGCTCGCGCACGACGAGCGGGGCGCCGTACTCGACTATCTGCGCCGCTCTCACGATGTCGCCTTGCCGGCGATGCGGATGGGCAGCCGGTCCAGTCCGCGGGTGATGTTGTTCGGTGTGCGGGTGGGTTCGCCCGTCAGCTCGAGCGTGTCCGCCCGTTCGGCCAGCGCGCCGAACAGCGCGTGCGCCTCCATCGAGGCGAGCGTGCGCCCCGGGCAGTTGTGCACCCCGAACCCGAATCCGACGGTGTCGGCCGGGTTTCGGCGCGCGTCGAAGCGATCCGGCTCGGGATAGTGCCGTTCGTCGCGGTTCGCGGCGGCGAAGGAGACCACGACGCGGGCGCCCTCGGGGATGGTCACGCCGTCCACGTCGGTGTCGCCGGTGGTGACCCGGGAGAACGACTGGATCGGGGTCTCCATCCGGACGCCCTCCAGGAAGGCTCCGGGAATCAGTTTCGGATCCTGCCGGATGGCTGCCCACTGTTCCGGATTCCGGGCCAGCAGCCAGAGCGTGCTCGCCACGCCGGCGATGGTGGTGTCCAATCCGGCGCAGGCGTAGGCGCTCATCGTCATCAGCGCTTCGTTCTCGGTGATCTCGCCGTGTTCTGCTGCCGCCCAGACGATCTGGCCGAAGCTGTCCGGCAGCAGTTTGTCGGGCGTGGCATCGGTGACGAGGTACTGCATCAGCGCCTGCACGTCGGGGAAGGTCGAGGACTGCCGAGCCCCGGGCGGCCCGAAGTAGTTGAACGCGCCGAGCGCCCAGACGAGGATCTTGTCGCGGTATTCGTCGCGTGGGAAGCCGATGAGGTCCATGACGATGTCCACCGGCAGCTTCGCCGCGAAATCGGTGACGCCGTCGAACTCGTCACGGCGCATCAGGTCCTCGACCAGATCGTCGGCGAGTTGCTCGATATCGCCGGCGACCTTGCGAACGTACTTGGGGCGCAACGCGTCATCGAGGACTTTGCGTACCGCCCGGTGCCGCGGCGGGTCCATCGAGAGCAGGGAACCGTCGGAGAGCTCGTTGGCGGTGGGATTCATCGCGATGCCCTGGGCGGAACTGAAACCCTCCCAATCGACCAGTGCCGCACGCACCTGGTCGTAGCGGAACAGTCCGTAGAGATCGTGCTCGCGCAGGTAGACGACCGGCCCCAGGTCGCGCAACGCCTGGAACTGCGGATAGGGGTCGAGCAGGGCTTCGGTCGAGAACGGATCGAGGTCGGTGGCAGCGGCGCGGATCGTCGTCTCGGTCACGGCTGCTCCGCTCCGGCGACCAAGTCGTAGAAGCACATGCGCGGCCCGGCGCTCGGACGCGTGTACATCCGGCGGCAGGTCAGCGTGGACTTCTCGAACACGTCGAACCAGGCCGAGCGGTCGCGCGGCAGGCCCTGTCCGGTCAGCACGTGGATCAGGAAGAAATCGTCGTCGTTCTCGCGCCCGTCGTAGCGGATCTCCGGTTCGCCGACGAGCAGGATCTTCAACTGCGGGAACTTGGTCGAGATGTCGTCGAGCAGGTCGACGACGGCTTGTTCGCCGTTGCGGAAATGCTCGTGCAGCGCGCTCATCATGCAGAGCCCGTCGGCCGCGAAGCACTCCTGCGGCCAGGTGCCGGGGGCGAACGCGTCCCCGACGACGAACCGCACGCGATCGGCGACGCCGCTGCGGCGGGCGTGCTCGTTGGCCACGTCCACGGCGTCGGCATCGATATCGAGGCCGATGCCGCTGAGCGTGGGATCGCGCAGGCAGGCGTCCACCAGCAACTGCCCACCGCCGCAACCGATGTCGAGGATGCGCGTCACCTCGCGCCCGCGCATGGCGCGCAGCAGGGTCGGGGTATGGAAGACGGAGAACAGCGTGTCGCAATGCGCGCCCAGCTTGCCGCCGTCGCGCACCACGTCCTTGCCGTACACCGCGGTGCCGGTGAGCAGATCGCCGATCCGGCTGGTGACCGCGCCGTACGCGTCGACGTAGACGCCGAGGCGCGCGAGCGAGACATCGGTGGTGAGGAATTCGCCGAGGCGGGTGAGAAAGTATTCCGCGCCGCGGGTTTCGAGGATGCCGCGCCGCACGAGGTAGCGCAGGAACCCGGGTCCGATCTCGGGATCGATGCCGGCGAGCAGCACCTGCCGGGTCCGCTGCGGCCCGGTGCGCAACCGCTCGAGCAAGGGCGTGTCGGCGAGCGCGCGCACCGCGTGGCACGCGTGCATCGAGCTGATCATCTCGGGCAGGTCCGACAACGTGAACGCCTGCCACTCCCGGCGCTGCTGTGCGTCGTCGAGTTCGACGATCTCCGGCCGGTATTGCGTGCTCGTCATGATTGTCATCTCTTTCTGAATCGTTGTCGCCCAGCGCTATTCGGCCACCGCGTAGGCGTGCCTGCCGCGCGGGCTCGCCGCCGCACGGACGAACTCGTGATCGTCGGTGAACCCGACCGCGCAGACCCGGCCCAGCGAGTACGCGGGGACGAGGTCCACGTCGTGTCCGCGGGCGCGCAGGTCGGCGACGACCTCGGGCGGGCACGTTTGCTCCGCCACCACCACGCCGGGCCGATGCGCGTGCGGAGTGAACGACGCGGGCACCTGATCGGTGTGGAAAGCGGTCGTCTCGGTCGCGCTCTGGAAGTCGAGCCCGAAATCGGCCACGTTGAGGAAGAACTGCAAGGTCCACTGATCCTGCCGGTCGCCGCCGGGGGTGCCGAAGGCGACGTACGGACGTCCGTCCCGCAGCGCCACCGACGGACTCAGCGTGGTCCGGGGCCGTTTGCCCGGCCCGAGCGAATTCGGGTGGCCCTCGGTGAGGAACATGCACTGGCCGCGGGTGCCGAGCGGGAAACCGAGGCTGCCGATGGCCGGTGAACTCTTCAGCCACCCGCCGCTCGGAGTCGCGGCGACCATGTTGCCGTGCCGGTCGACGGCGGTGACGGTGACCGTGTCGGTCTTCGCCTTGGTCGCCTGCAGGATCGTCGGTAATCCGTTCTGCAACTGCGACATCCACTCGGAGTCGGCGTCCGGATCGTCGGGGACCGGCAGGTCGGGGAGGAACGAGGTGCGCCCGCCGGGCGCGCCGGGCCGCAGCGTGGGTTCGGCGCGCGCGCCGACGAGGGCGCGGCGCTGCCGGTTGTACTCCGCGTCGAGCAGGCCGGCCAGCGGCACGTCGCTGAAGGCCGGATCGCCGTACCAGGCTTCGCGATCGGCCATCGCGAGCTTGGTGCACTCGATCACCGTGTGCACGTACTCGGCACTGCCCTGGCCCATGCGGGCGAGATCGAAGCCGTCGAGCAGCGCGAGCTGCTGCAGGAAGACCGGACCCTGCGACCACGGTCCCGGCTTGAAGACCTGGTAGGGCCCGTAGCTGTGGCTCGGTGCGGTCTCGACCGAGGGTGTCCAGTCGGCGAGATCGTCGGCGGTGAGCAGACCGCGGTGCCGGCGGCCGGTGGCGTCGAGCATCGGCCCCGACTCGAGGAATTCCGAGATCTCCGCTGCGACAAAGCCTTTGTAGAAGGCGTCGTGCGCGGCCCGGAACTGGGCTTCGCGCTCGCCCGACGCGGACTCGGCGGCCTTGATGAGGCGTTGATAGGTGTTGGCCAGCGCGGGATTGCGGAAGCGGCTCCCCGCGGCGGGGGCGTTGCCGCCCTTCAGATAGACCTGTTCGGATCCGTGCCATTCCGCGCGGAACAGCGGGGCCAGCACATCGATGGCCCGCGCCGTCTCCGGTAGCAGCGGAAAACCCTTGTCGGCGTAGCCGATCGCGGGCTCGAGCACCTCGGCGAGGCGCTTGGTGCCGAACTCGGCGAGCAACCGCATCCAGCCGCCGAACGCCCCGGGGACGCAGGCGGGCAGCAGCCCGGACCCGGGGATGCTGCGCAGGCCGAGGTCGGCGAAGGTGCCGCTGCTGATCGCGCGGGGCATCGGGCCCTGCGCGCAGAGCGCCTGGACGTCGTCGTGTCCGGCCTGATGCGCGACCAGGGACAGATCGCCGCCGAGCCCGTTGAAATGCGGTTCGACGACCTGGAGCACGAATCCGGCCGCGGCGGCCGCGTCGAACGCGTTGCCGCCGTCGGCGAGCATCCGCATCCCCGCGGCGGAGGCGAGCCAGTGCGTGCTGGCCACGGCACCGGTGGTGCCGGTGAGTTCGGGCTTGGATGGAGGCATGCGGCTACTCCCTAGAAATCGTGGTGCGTGCGCGAAGGTGCGGAATGCGACTAATCGTCGGTGCGAATGCCGAGGCCCGGGGCGAGAATTCCCCGTGGGTCGAAACGCTTTTTAGCCGCGCTGAACGCGGGCCATCGGTCGCCGTAATGATCACGCCAATCCTGAGCCGTGCGGCGCAGCGAGCCGATGGGATAGAGCACCGCGCCGTACTGTTTGCGCGCCTCGGTCAACAGGCGGTCGTTGCGATCGAGCATCTCCTCGACGAATTCCGGGTGCGCACCCCGAGTTTCGGCGACCGTGTTGATATCGAGCACGAAAACCCAATCCGAACCGTCGGGTTCGGGCACCGGTGGGTAGGGCCTGGTCATGGTCGTGCGGCACTGCGGGTACAGCAGGCTGATCCCGAAGGGGCCGATATCGCGTGCGGTGAGCGAGGATTGGACCTCGTCGACGTAGTCCTCGACGACCGCGCCGCCGAGCCATACGTCGTACCACGGCTTGACGAGCTCGTCCCAGTGCACCGTCTCGCGCATCCCGTCGACCAGCGTGTCGATCTTGAACACGTAGTCGAGGTAAGGGGTGTCGTCGATGACGGGCTCGGTGGTCAACCCACGGACGCCTGCCTCGTCGTCGGGCGGGTTCGCCGGGTCGTACATGACGGTCGCATAGAGCCGGTGTGTCGGCTCGGACTGCGGCGAATACAGCTCGGCGTACACGTGATCGATGCCGGGCCGTTCGATGAGCGTGCGCAGGTCACGGAAGAAGTCGGCATTGTCGGTGTAGTCCAGCACGTAGCTGCGGGCGCGTTCGCGCGCGGGCTCCAGTTCGACCACGGCCTTGGTGATCACGCCGCACTGGCCGAGTCCGCCGAGCACGGCCTCGAACAGGTCGCGGCGCTGCGCCGGCGAGCACCGCACGAGTTCGCCGGTCCCGGTGACCACTTCGAGTTCGCGCACGTGGTCGACCTGCAGGCCGGTGCGCAACGCGCCGACGAGCCCGCCGAGCCCGCCGACCGAGAGCGTGCCGCCGACGGTCAGCGAGGTGTATCCGGTGACGGCGGGCGGCGTGCGCCGCGGTGACTGCTCGAAGGCGGCGGTGACCAGGTCCCGCCACAGGACGCCCGCGTCGACCTCGGCCACGTCGCCGTCGAGGGAATGGATGCGGTTCAGGTGGCGGTTCTCGATGACCAAGCCGTCGGACAGGCCCTGACCGAGCGTGGTGTGCGCCTGCCCCCGGGTCGACACGCTGATGCCGTGGGTGTGGCAGAAGCCGACCAGCGCGGCGATGTCCTGGGCCGAGCGCGGCCGCAGCACCGCCGCCGGGGTGACGCTGGTGATGTTGCCGAGGTCGGTGGCGACCGCCCGGCGCGCGGACTCGTCGAGCAGCAGCTCGCCGTCCACCGCGGGCGCGGCGGCAAAAATTCCGGGCACGAAAACTCCTTTCGGCGTACCGGTTTCGGCCTGCGTCAGCGAAATGGCTGCAGGCTGTTACCGATACGTCGAACATATCCGGGACGACCGGCCCGGCACATTCAGAGGAGTTTCAAATTACCTTCAAAACCTCTTGAAGCCGGGCGTCATTCAACCGTCTGCAAGGAGGAGTGGATCGCCTCGGCGACGCGGCCGCACAGCTGCGCGAAAACGGCCTGCTCGGCCGGATCGAGCACGGACTCGGCTATTTTGGCGTTCTCCCGCCGGCATTCGGCGGCGCGGTCGAGGAATTCGCGTCCGTCCGCGGTGAGGGAGGTGGTCTGTTCGCGCCGGTCGGTGCCGAGCGCCGCCTGGGTCACCAGGTGCTGGTCCTTCAGCACGCGTAGGGCTTTCGACATCGTCGGGCGGGAGACGCTCAGCGATTCGCTCAGCGCGGAAGGTGTCATCGGGCCACGTAGACGCAGCATTTCGAGCACGTCGTACTGCTGCCAGGTGACCCGCTCCGGAGTGGTCCGGGTGCGGCGCGCGACGAGCACGCAGGTGAGGTGGGCGAGGGCGTTCTCGACGCCGTCCTGCCAGTCGAGGACCTGGCTGTGGCTGTCCGCCGCCGCGGGCATTGGGTCAACGGGCACGGGTCTCTCCTCGCCGTTCGGTAACTTGATTTCCGGTTGGAAACTAGTTTACGGTAGGAATCGCTACACCAACTCACAACCCTGTCACACAGGAGGAGTGGTCATGGGCGGCTTCAGCCCGCGGCCGGCGACTGTGGGGTGGTTCGATATCACCGCCAGCGATCCGGCGCACACCAAGCAGTTCTACCAGGAAGTGTTCTCCTGGGAATTCACCCCGATCGGCGACGACTACCACACGATCACCGCGCCGGGCGCGGACGCCGCGATGGGCGCGCTGCGCCCCGGCGGCCGCGACGCGCTGTGGATCGATGTCGTCTGCACCGACCTCGCGACCACGATCCCGCGACTGGAATCGTTGGGCGCCAAGGTGATCGAGCCAGTCGGTGAAACACCGGCGGGCGCGCGGACCGCCGTCGTCGCCGACACCCGAGGCAACCGGCTCGGACTGTACGTACCGCCGCGCACCGGCACAGCCGACACGACGGCCACGGCCGCGCTGCCGAACGCCACCGCGTGGTTCGAGATCGGAACCCTGGATTTCGCCGTCACCCGGCAGTTCTACGAGCAGGCGTTCGGCTGGGCCTTCGACCGGGACGAAGCCGCCGAAGGGGCGGTCTACTACAGCATTTCGGCGCCGGACGCCGCCGAGCCGATCGGCGGCACGATGGACCTTTCGGCCCTGCCGGACGCCGCCGAGTACGCGATCCCGGGCCTGCTCGTCACCGACGTCGCCGCGTTGCTCGATCGAGTCGAGCGGGCGGGCGGACACCGCGTGATGGATCCGTTCGCCGATGCGCACGGCCTGGTCATCGCGCAGTTCACCGACCCGTTCGGCAATCGGTGGACCTCCTTCGCGCAACCCGCCGCGCGCTGACCACGGGCCGATCACCGGCCCCCGGAAGGGGATTCATGCCTTTCGCCGTCTATGTGCTGGGACTGGGCGTCTTCTGCCTCAACACCACCGAGATCATGGTTGCCGGACTGCTTCCCGGCATGTCGAGCGACCTGGGCGTCTCGATCGCCGCCATCGGCTACCTGGTGTCGCTGTTCGCCGTCGGCATGGTCGTCGGCGGCCCGGTGCTGATCGTCGCCCTGTCCCGGGTGGCGCAGAAGAAGTCGCTGATCCTGTTGCTCGCGGTGTTCGTCGCGGGACAGACCCTGGCCGCCACGGCGGCCGACTACTGGGTGCTGGTGATCGCGCGCATCGTGACCGCGCTGGCCGCCTCGGCGTTCTTCGGTGCGGCCGCCGCGGTGTGCGTGCGGCTCGTCGGCGCCGAACGACGCGGTCGCGCAATGTCGGTGCTGTACGGCGGCATGATGGTGGCTCAGGTCGTCGGACTGCCGACGGCGACGTTCATCGAACAGCACTACGGCTGGCGGGCGAGTTTCTGGATCGTCGACCTGCTCGCCGTCGCGTGCATCGTGGCGGTGGTGCTGCTGGTGCCCGGTGGCGGCGGAGCCCAGACCTTGGATTTCCGCACCGAGATCCCAGCCTTCCGCAATCTGCGCCTGTGGGGCGCGTACGCGACCAACGCGCTGGTCATCGGCGCGGTGGTGGCCGGATTCACCTACCTCTCACCGATTTTCACCGATGCGACGCACTTCGCGCCCGCGACGGTGCCGGTGTTGTTCGCGGTGTACGGGATCGCCACGGTGCTGGGCAATGCGGTGGTCGGCCGGTTCGCCGATCGCTACACCCGCCGCATCCTGGTCGGCGGGCTGCTCGCGCTGACCCTCGTGCTGGTCGCGTTCGCGCTGTGTGTCTCGTACAAGGTGCCGACCATCGTGACGACCGTGCTGCTCGGGCTGATCGGGCTGCCGCTCAACCCGGCCATGGCGGCCAGGGTGATGTCGGTGTCCAACGAGGGAGCGCTGGTCAACACGGTCAACGGCTCGGCCATCAACATCGGGGTCGTGCTCGGCCCGTGGCTGGGCGGCCTCGGGATCAGTGCCGGGCTCGGCCTGGTGGCGCCGCTGTGGATCGGCGCGGGCATGGCGCTGCTGGGGTTGCTCACGTTGCTGCCGGACCTGCACCGAGGCGCAGTCGGGGATCCGCGCCAGGGCGCGGCCGGGGGCCGGTCCGCGCCCGAAGAGCGCGGGAGTATCCCGGTGGGCGATTGTTAAACCACCGGTGGGGCAAAGGATTTCGACAACTGCCGACAAACCTTCCCTGACACCGACTTTAGAGTTTCTCGAGCATCTTTTGATTGCCCCGGGCCGCGCGCCCGACCGACGATGGAAGCGCTGGGACGATCCCCTCCCACAGCTGCGATGAGGGGAATACCGCAAGCGTATTCGCGACGGAAGGGCATCCGATGCACGGGCTTGACATCGCGCCGAGATTCCACCACCTCGCCATCCAGACCGATGACGTGGACGCCACGATCGAGTGGTATCGGGAATTCCTCGGGGCAACGGTCGAATGGTCACTCGACAGCTTCTCGCCACTGACCCACGACCGGCTACCCGGAATCGAGAAATTGGTCGAACTGAAGAAGGGCGACCTGCGATTCCACGTCTTCGACCGGGCCGGGCACAGCAAGGACGGCCCCGACCCGCTCGGTTACCAGTTTCAGCACGCCGGCATCACGGTGCGGCACCCGGCGGATCTGGTGCGGCTGCGCGCGCAGTGGCTGCAGGTGCGGGAGCGGTCCGATATCGCTTGGGCCAGAGACGATCCGCCGTCGGACATCGTGACCGACGCGGACGGCATGCAGAGCCTGTACGTGCTGGACCCCAACGGTCTCGAGCTCGAGTTCATCTACTTTCCCGAGGCGGCGTCGTGAGCAGGAATGGCCGATATAGGTCGGCGGGCCGGCAACGCCCGCCCGCATTGCAACCGCGGCTGCTGTTCATGCCGTCGCTCGGCGAGCCGTTCGACGAGTCCGCGCCAGCGGGGGACGCCGTGCTCGCGGCACGAGATGCGGTGGAGTACCCCATGTTCGGCACCGAACCGGTCGAGGCCGAGCGGTTGTTCTGGTATCGCTGGATCGCGGGTCACCAGATCTCCTTCCTGCTCTGGCGGGCGATGTGCGATGTGGTGTGCCAGTACCCCGACGAGGTGCCGGGCGAACGAGAGCTGGAAGTGCTCTCCGCCTGCATCGACGGTTACAGCGCGATGCTGCTGTATTCGTCCACGGTCCCGCGGGACCACTACCACGCCGACATCCGCCCGCGGATGGCGTTGCAGCATCCCGCGTTCAGCGGCACCTGGGCGCCGGACTACCGGCCGGTGCGCCGGCTGTTCCACGGCAGGCTGCCCTGGCAAGACGATCCGTCGTGCCGGGCGCTCGACGCCGCGGTCGACCGAAACGAGTTGACGCACAGTCATATCGCCGATCATCTGGTCCCGGATGGGCGTTCGCTGCTACAGCAGTCGGTGGGGGCCCCGGGCGTCAGCGTGTCCCGGGAAAAGGAAGACCTGTACGACAACTTCTTCCTCACCGTGCGGCGTCCGGTGAGCCACGCCGAATTCGTCGCCCAGCTCGACGCGCGGATCACCGAGCTCACCGTGGACCTGTCGCACCACGGGATGTATCCGATGGTCGACGGCCGGCACCACCCGGTGGTCGGCGACCGGTCCGAGGCGGTGATGCAGCCGCTGATCACCTACGCCGTCCAGGTCGTGGACCGCGCGGCTCGGCTGGTATCGGAGATGCGCCTCGAGGAGGTGCGCCGATGAAGCACGGAATTGTCCTGCTGCCCGAGCACGAATGGAAGGTCGCCGCCGAACGCTGGCGCGCCGCAGAGCAACTCGGCTTCCGGCACGCCTGGACCTACGACCATCTGATGTGGCGCTGGCTCGCCGATCGCCCGTGGTACGGCGCGATCCCGACGCTCACCGCCGCGGCGACGGTCACCGACACCATCGGTCTCGGGCTGCTCGTCGCCACCCCGAACTTCCGGCACCCGGTCGCGCTGGCCAAGGAACTCGTCACCGTGGACGACGTCGCCGGCGGCCGGCTGATCTGCGGGCTGGGTTCGGGCGCACCGGGTTTCGACGTGAGCCTGCTCGGCGGCCCCGATCTGGGCGCGCGCGAGCGCGCCGATCGCTTCGAGACGTTCGTCGAACTGCTGGACACCGTACTGGCCGGCGGGCGGGTGAACAAGGTGTCGCGCTGGTACACGGCCGCGGGGGTGGACTTCCATCCGCGCGCCGGCGCCGCCGGGCGCATGCCGTTCGCCGTGGCCGCGACCGGCCCGCGGGGCATGGCGCTGGCGGCCGGGTTCGCCCAGTACTGGGTTACCTCCGGGCCGCCCAACGACTTTCGCGGTCGGCCGCTGCGCGAGGTGGTGCCGGCGCTGCGCGAGCAGTTGCGCGGCATCGACGCCGCGTGCGAGCGGCTGGGCCGGGATCCGGCCACCCTGGGCCGGGTGTTCGTCGGCGATGCCGCGGTGGCGGGGATCACCGGCTCGCTCGCGGCCTACGAGGACGCCGCGGGCGAACTCGAGGAACTCGGCATCACCGACCTCGTGGTGCACTGGCCGCGCCCGGAGCAGCCGTACCAGGGCGACGAACAGGTCGTGCTCGAGTTCGCCGAAAAGCATGTGAGGGCCGCATGATGCGGGTGACGACAGTGGACATGTTCGGGGCCGCGCCCGGGCGGGGCAGCGCGCTGGATGTGCTCGTCCGCACGGACGCGAGCGCCGAGGACGCGGCGCGGGCCGCCGCGGCATTCGCGCGCCGCAGCGATGCCTGCGAGACCGTCTTGGTCGACGAGTGCTCCCGAACGCGAAAGACTTTCGCCTCGCGGACCTTCAACGCCGCGGGCGAGACGCCGTTCGCGACGCACTCGCTGGCGGGCGTCGCCGCCTGTCTGGTCGGCACCGGCCGGCTCGCCCCGGGCGAGGTCGGCTGGACCGCGGCGGCGGGCACCCAGTGGTTGTGGACCGACGGCAGCGAAGTTCGGGTGCCCTTCGAGGGACCCGCCGTGCGGCAGGAACCGGCGCACGACGCCGCCGAGTTCGGCTGGGCTACCGGCGAATCGCATGCGGGCGGAGTCGGCAGGGCGTTCAACTTCGTCCGGGTGTCGGCGGACCCACGAGGGCTGCCCGTACCCGACCTCGATCGCATGCGCGAGCTCGAGGTCACCGACCTGACCGCGTTCCGCTGGGACCCGGCGCGCCGGGAGGTGCTCGCCTGTGTGTTCGCCCCTGGCTTCGGCATACCCGAAGACGCCGGATGCCTCCCGGCCGCCGCCGCGCTCGGCGTAGCCGCGCTGCAACTCGATGCGCCCGATTCGACGCCGCTGACCATCCGTCAGGTGACCCGGCACGGCACCGAGTCGGTCTTCGGCTGCGTCGGCTCGCTTCGGGACGGCACCGCCCGCGTGCGCATCACCGGACAGGTCTGGGTGCCGCAGGGCGACGATGAGAAAGCTTGTGAAGCATGACAATTCGCGACGATACCGATCCGCTCGCCGCCTATGCGGACGAGTTCGCCACCGACGGCGCGGTCCACCTCAACGGCAACTCGCTCGGACCGCCCCGGCACAGTCTCGGGGACGAGCTCGACCGGGTCGTGTCCGGCCAGTGGGCGCCCAGGCAGGTGCAGGGCTGGTTCCAGGACGGGTGGCTCGACCTGCCGCGCACGATCGGGGACCGGCTGGCCCCGCTGCTCGGCGCCGGGCCGGGGCAGGTGATGGTGGCGGGGGAGACGACCTCCACCACGCTGTTCAACGCGCTGGTGGCGGCCTGCCGCCTGCGTGGCGACCGGCCGGTGCTGCTGATCGAGGCGGAATCGTTCCCCACCGACCTGTATATCGCCGACTCGGTGGCCCGGCTGCTGGACCGGCAACTCGTCGTCGAATCACACGGGGAGTTCGACTCGTACCTGTGCGAGCACGGGGGGCAGGTGGCCGTGGCCGTCACCGCGCCGGTGGACTTCCGGACCGGTGAACGTCGCGCGATCCGGCCGATCACCACGTTGTGTCACGACGTGGGGGCGCTGTCGGTGTGGGACCTCAGCCACGCCGCCGGTGTGCTGCCCGTGGACCTGGATGCCAACGCGGTCGACCTCGCCGTGGGATGCGGATACAAGTACCTCGGTGGCGGTCCCGGCGCACCGGCGTTCCTCTACCTGCCGGCCAGACTGCAAGCGACGGTGGACTTTCCGCTGACGGGATGGCACGCCCACGCGCGGCCGTTCGATATGTCGCCGGTCTTCGAGCCGGCCGCCGGGATCGAATGCGCCCGCACCGGGACACCGCCGCTGCTCAGTCTCGTCGGACTGCACCACGCGCTCGCGCCCCTGGTCGAGGTGGGGATCGACGCACTGCACCGGCGCAGCGTGGCGCTCGGCGAATTCTTTCTGGACTGCCTCGCGCAACGCCGTTCGCCGCTGCTGGAGCGACTGGCCTCGCCCCGGGATCCGGCGCGGCGCGGCGGGCATCTCGCGTTGCGAATTCCGGAGGCGGACAAGGTGGAACGCGTACTGGCCGAGCACCGCGTGCTCGTCGATGCCCGGCCGCCCGACCTGATCCGGTTCGCTTTCGCGCCGCTGTACGTGACCCACGAGCAGGTGTCCCGCGCGGTCGACGTGCTGTGCCACGCCACGGAAGGAGTGCTATGACCAGCGCCCCGGAATACCTTGTCCCCGAGTACGTCACCTACGCGCACATGGACGAGCTGCACGCGCTGCAGCGACCGCGCAGCGACGCGCGCGGCGAGCTGAATTTCATCCTGCTCAGCCACGTCAAAGAGCTGCTGTTCCGCGCGGTGATCGATGATCTGAGCACCGCTCGCGCCGCGCTCGGGCGCGACGACGTCGCCGACGCCTGCCTGGCTCTGTCCCGGGCGACCCGCACGCAGCGGGTGCTCGTGGCCTGCTGGGAATCGTTGAACGGCATGTCCGTGGACGAGTACGTGGCCTTCCGCGAGGTGCTCAACGACGCGTCGGGCACGCAGTCCTTCGCCTACCGCGCTTTGGAATTCGTGATGGGCAACCGGCCGGCCCGGCAGGTCGAGGCGGCACACCGGGACGGGCATCCGGTGCTGCGCACGGAGCTGGCACAGCCGTCGCTCTATGACGCGGCACTGCAACACCTTGCGCGCCGAGGGTTCGCGATCCCTGCGGCGTGCGTCGCGAAACCCGCTGCCGCGCAGCACGAACCGCTGGCGGAGGTGGAGGACGTCTGGCTGCAGATCTACCGGGACCCGGCCCGGCATCGCGACGCACACCGGCTCGCGGAGGCGCTGCTCGAGGTGGCGTACCAGTTCTCGCACTGGCGGGCCACGCACCTGCTGGTGGTCGAACGGATGCTCGGCGGCAAGAGCGGGACCGCGGGCACCGACGGCGCGCCGTGGCTGCGGGCCATCAACGAACACCGCTTCTTCCCGGAGCTGTGGACCTTCCGCACCCGGCTCTAGCGGTAAACGACGACAACGACGGTAAGGAACACGATCACGATGACGGAAACGCAGACCGAGCTCAGCAAGCCGGTCGATCTCACCTCGCTGGTCCCGGTGCTGTTCGGCTTCGCCGCCTTCCAGCAGCTGCGCGCGGCCTCGGAACTGCAACTGTTCGAATATCTCGACCTGAACGGTCCCGCCACGAGCGACGACGCGGCGGCGGGCCTGGGCCTGCCGGGTAAATCGGCGCGCATGCTGCTGCTCGGCACCACCTCGCTCGGCCTGACCGACCGCGACGGCGACCACTACCGGCTCGGCGCGACGCTGGCCGCGGCGATGGCCGACGGCACCTGGCCGCTGCTGCGCAACATCATCGACTTCCAGCAGCGGCTGTCGTACCTGCCCGCGAAGGAGTACGCGGAATCGTTGCGGACCGGGAAGAATCTGGGCCTCAAACACCTGCCCGGCACCGGCAGCGATCTGTACTCGCGGCTGGAACAGACCCCGGAGCTGGAGAATCTGTTCTTCCGCGGCATGCACTCCTGGTCGGAGCTGTCGAATCCGGTGCTGCTGCACCAGGTGGACTACACCGGCGTGACCAGAATCCTCGACGTCGGTGGCGGCGACGCGGTCAACGCGATCGCGATCGCGCGGGCGCATCCGGATCTGCGGATCACGGTGTTCGACCTCGAAGGCGCGGTCGACGTGGCCCGGGACAACATCGCGGCCGCGGACCTCGGCGACCGCATCGACGTGATCGCGGGCGATATGTTCGGTGAACCGCTGCCCGGCGGCTACGACGTCGTACTCTTCGCGCACCAGTTCGTGATCTGGTCGCCGGAGCAGAACCGGACGCTACTGCAGCGGGCGTACACGGCGCTGCCGCCCGGCGGACGGGTGCTGGTGTTCAACGCGTTCGCCGACGACGACGGGCGCGGACCGCTCTACACCGCGTTGGACAACGTGTACTTCGCCACGCTGCCGTCCGAGGAATCGACGATCTACCCCTGGCGCGAACACGAAGAGTGGCTGCGCACAGCGGGATTCGCTGAGGTCACCCGCATTCGCAGCGCCGGGTGGACACCGCACGGGGTGATCGAGGGGCGCAAATCCGATGAGTGAGCGCAGCACGCTCGACCGCGAGTATTCGCCGAGCAGCGCCGCCCGCGATCCGGCGGGCACGCTGCGCCGCTACCGGATGCGCAGCGATCTGGCCCGGTCCCGGCTGGACGCGCACATGGCCGTGCCGTACGGCGGCGGGCGGGGCGAACGGTGCCACGTGTTCCCGGCCGTGCCGCCCGGCACGCGCGGGCCCGAGACGCCCGCCCTCGTTTTCGTGCACGGCGGGCACTGGCAGGAGTCCGGCATCGACGACGCGTGTTTCGCGGCCAGGCAGGCACGGGCCCGCGGATGTGCTTTCGTGGCGCTCGGATACGGGCTCGCGCCCGACCGGACACTGCCGGGCATGATCGCCTCGGTGGCCCGGGCGCTGGCCTGGCTGGACGGTTCCGGATCGCTGTTCGGCATCGACCCGGCGCGCGTACACGTCGCGGGCAGCAGCGCGGGCGCGCATCTGCTCGCCGCGGCGCTGGCCGGCGACGATGCGCCGCGGGTGCGCAGCGCGTGCCTGCTGAGCGGGCTCTACGACCTGACCGAGATCCCGCGCACCTACGTCAACGACGCGGTACGGCTGACACCTGAACTGGCGCACGAGTGCAGTCCGCTGCGGATGCCCGCGCCGCGCTGCGACTCGATCCTGCTCGCGGTCGGCCGCCACGAGACGCGGACCTACCTGCGTCAGCACGAGATGTACGCGGCTTACCTTGCCGCACAGTCGATCCCGGTGCGGGCACAGATCGTGCCGGACCGCGATCACTTCGATCTGCCGCTGGATCTGGCCGATCCGTCGACCCCGTTCGGCCGGATCAGCCTGCGGCACTTCGGCCTCGCGGCAGGCCGTCGAGGCGCAACCACACCGGAAGGGACGGTGACATCAGCCCGATGACACACTCGCCAACCGCAACACCGGTCGAGTCCGTCGACACGGACCGGACCGGGGCGGCAACCACCGACACGATCGTCGACGCCTTCGAGCGGGCGGCACGGGAACATGCCGCACGCGAGGCGATCTCGGACGGCACGACCACCCTGACCTACGCCGAGCTGGACGCGGGGGCCGATCGACTGGCGCGGGCGCTGCGCGAACACGGCCTGGCACCGGGGGCCCGGGTCGGCGTCCATCTCGACCGTGGACTCGCCACGTATCAAATATTTCTCGGGATCCTGAAGGCCGGGCTGGTGGTGGTCCCGTTCAATCCGGCCCACCCCGCGGCGCACAAGGACCGGATGTGCGAAGTCGCTACTCCCGCCCTGACGGTGGTCGACGCTGTCGTCGACGGCCTCCCCGAAGCCGGGTGCGTGCCGGTGGACGAGCTGCTGGCCGCGGCGTCGGCGCTGCCCGGTACACCGCTCGAGCTCGACATCGACCCGGCGGCACCGGCTTTCGTCTTGTTCACCTCGGGCTCGACCGGCGCGCCCAAGGGCGTGGTGATCGCGCATCGGGGCATCGCCAGGGTCGCCCGTCATCTCACCGGGTTCACCCCCGGCCCGCAGGATCGGTTCCTGCAACTCGCGCAGCCCGCGTTCGCGGCATCGACCACCGATATCTGGACCTGCCTGCTGCGCGGCGGCAGGCTCAGCGTCGCGCCGCAGGAGATGCCGCCGCTCGGCGAGCTGGCGGAACTCATTGCGCGCGAACAGATCACGGTGCTCAACCTGTCCGTCGGTTTGTTCAACCTGCTCGTCGAACATCATCCGCAGAGCCTGGCCGGGGTGCGGACGGTGATCGTCAGCGGTGATTTCCCGGCCGCGTCGCATGTCGAGCGCGCCCTCGCGGTCGTGGGCGGTGAGGTGCTCAATGCCTTCGGGTGCACCGAGAATTCCGCGCTGACCGCGGTACACAAGATCACGCCCGCCGATCTGGCCGCGGCCGAGATCCCGGTCGGGCGCCCCATGCCCACGGTCGAGCTGACGGTACGGGACGAGGCCCTGAACGAATGCCCGCCCGGGACGATCGGCGAGCTGTGCATCGCGGGCGACGGCGTCGCGTCGGGGTATCTCGGCGATCCCGACCTCACGGCGCGAAAGTTCGTCCGGCACGACGGTGTTCGGCTGTTGCGGACCGGCGACCTGGCCAAGCTGACCGAGCGCGGCGAGATCGTGCTCGCGGGACGCACCGACCAGATGGTGAAGGTGCGCGGGTTCCGGGTGGAACCGCGCCATGTCGAACTCACCGCCGAGGAGTTCCCCGGCGTGCAGCAGGCGGTGGCACAGGCGGTGCCGAGCGGTGGCGCGGCGGGCCAACTCGCCCTGTGGTGCGTGCCCGCGCTCGGCACCGAACTGTCCGAGGTCGAACTCACCGCCCACCTGCGCGAGCGGCTGCCCGACTACATGGTGCCGTCGAAAGTGCTGACGCTGGAAGCATTTCCACGCAACACCAACGGCAAGATCGACCGCAAGCGCCTGTCGTCGCTGCTCGCGGAGCAGACGGCGGACGGCGCCGACGGGGCCGACGGGGCCGAGACCGTCGAGTCCGCGCAGCGCGAGCCCCCGGATCGGATCGCCGCCGTGGTGCGCTCGGCGTTGGCCGACATCACCAGGACAGCGGAACTCGAGCTGGACGCGGGCCTGCTCCAGAGCGGTGTGACGTCCCTGCAATTGATCGACCTCGGGGCACGGCTCGAGGACGTGCTGGGCGTCGCGTTGGCGCCCGACGAGATGGTCGGCGCCGGCTCCGTGCGCGGCGTCGCCGACCTGATTCGCACCAAGCGAGCGCGAGGCTGACATGACGGCTTGTAATGAGTTCCAGACGGTCGAGGCGCGGCGATGGCCCGCCTCGCCCGCCCAGCCCGGGATGTGGTTCGCCAGCGTCTACGGCGCCGATCCCACGGCCTACAGCCAGCCGCTGGTGCTGCGGGTGCCGTTGCGGCTGGCGCACGGGGTGCTCGTGCGGGCGCTCGGTATGGTCCATCAGGATCACACCGCCCTGCGCACGACCTTCGAGATGGCCGACGACGGCGATCTGCGGCAGGTGGTGCACGGCGAACTGGCCCCGGTGGTCGACGTAGTGGACTACCCGGGCGGCGATCCCGAGGAATGGGTGGCCGACCAGGTGACCCGGGTGACCGCAACCGAATTCGACCTGCGCAACGGTCCGCTCGCGCGGGTACGGCATCTGCGCTGGCGGGCCGAAGGCCGCAGTGTGCTGGTGTTCAACATTCACCACACCGTGTTCGACGGACTGTCCTGGAAGCCATACCTCAGTCAGCTGGAAGCCACCTATACCGCACTGACGCAGGGCAGGGAACCGTCCCGGCGGGAACGGCGGCAGTCGGTCGAGTCCTACGCGCGGTGGTCGGATCTGTGCGCCGACGCCGCGGACTTGCGGCATTGGCAGGCGAAGCTGGCGAACGCGCCCGCGGCACCGCAGCTGAGTCTGCCGGGCGTGGGCGAGGCCCGGCAGGTGACGCGGCAGCTGATCCTGGACGAGGACGTATCTGGGCGGGTGCGGGCGTTCTGTGCCGCCGAGGGCGTGACCACCAGCATGTTCTTCATCGCACTGTGCTTCGTGCTGCTGCATCGGCAGACCCGGCGCGACGATCTGCTCCTGGGTCTCCCGGTCTCGGTGCGCGGCGCCGGTGACGCGGAGGTGCTCGGGCATCTCACCAACACCGTGGTGCTCCGGCACCGGCTGGACCGCGCCGACACCGCCCGCGATGTGCTCGAGGCCGTGAAAAAGGAAGTGCTGGAAGCGCTTCGGCATCGGCACACACCGCTGGCGACGGTGCTCGGCGAGTTGCGCGGGGGCCACCAGGACGGTGCCGCCGACCTGTTCAACGCGATGATCACGGTGATGCCCGCGGCCGCCCGGCGGTTGGACCTGCCCACCTGGGGCGTGCAGACCTGGGAACACGCGCCGGGTGGGGCCAAGTACGACATGGCGATGCTGGTCGACGAGACGGCGGACCGTTTCACCGTGGTCGTGGAGCACCGCACCGCCGCACCGGAGGGTGGGCGGTTCACCGCATACCTGGCGCAGCGGGTGGTCACGCTGGTGGACAGCGTGCTGGCCGACCCGGACACCGCGGTGACGGCGTTGCGCTGGATCGGTGCGGACGAAGAGCGGGCGATCACCGAACTGTGTGCCCGCCGCGGTGCCGCGCCCGCCCTCGGCACCGAGCTGACCGCCGATCTCTTCGCGGCGAGGGTGGCTGCCGCGGCAGCGGATCCGGCAGTGCGTGCGGACGGTACGGAGACCTCATACGCCGAATTGGCCAGGCGCGCAGACGCGGTCGCGGAGTCGCTGGCCGCCAGAGGAATTCGCGACGGGCAGCCGGTGGCGGTGCTGCTGCGTCCGGGGTTGGACCTGGTGGCCACGATCATCGGCATCCTGCGTGCGGGCGGCGGCTACGTGACGCTCGATCCGGACCACCCAGGGGAGCGGCTGAGCTTCGCGCTGCGCGACTGCGGCGCAACGATTCTGCTGCGGACCGCCGACTCGGGCGCCGCGGAGATCGAACTCCCTACCGGCGTCGAGGTGCTCGATTGCACCGAGATCGAAGCTGTCGCAGCGACATTCGACGAGTCGCGCAAGACCCCGGTGGACACGGCGTACATCGTGTACACCTCCGGTTCCACCGGCCGCCCCAAAGGCGTGCGATTGCCGGAGATCACACTGGCCAACCTGGTGCACAACCAAGCCCTCTGCTCGTCCGGCCGCGCGCTGCGCACGTTGCAGTACATGCCGCCCGCGTTCGACGTGTTCGCCCTCGAAGTCTTCGGAACCTTGTGTGCGGGTGGCACGCTGGTCGTTCCGCCGGCGGCGGCGCGCACCGATTTCGAGGCGCTGGCCGAGCTGTTGGCGCGCGAGCGGATCGAGCGGGTGTACCTGCCGTACGTGGCGTTGCGTGAGCTGGCCGCGGTGCTGCGATCCGCGACGGTGTCGTTGCCGGAGCTGCGCGAGGTGTACGTGACCGGGGAGCGGCTGGTGGTGACCGAGGACTTGCGGGCGATGTTCCGGCGGCACCCGGCGGCCCGGCTGATCAACGCGTACGGCCCGTCCGAGGCCCACCTGTGCAGCTGGGACGAACTGCCCGCCGATCCCGGCGCCTGGCCCACCATCCCATCGATCGGCCGGGTGGTCGCGGGCGTCGACGCCTACGTGCTCGACGATTCCGGCACGACCGGCACCGCACAGCGGGTTCCGTTCGGCGTCGAGGGCGAACTATGCGTTGCGGGACCGGTGATTTCGCCCGGGTATCTCGGTCTGCCGGAGAAGACGCGCGAGGCCATGGTGCCGGATCCGTTCGTCGCCGGGCAGCTGATGTATCGCACCGGCGACGTGGTGGTGCTGGCCCCGGACGGGCAGTTGCACTACCGCGGCCGCAAGGACGACCAGGTCAAGATCCGCGGGTATCGCGTCGAACCGGGCGAGATCGAGGCCGCTCTGGAACGCGAATTGGCGGTGGAGGCCGCCGCGGTCCTGGTCGTGCCCGCGGGCGGCGACCGCACGCTGCACGCGTTCGTGCAGAGCGACACGGAGCCGCCGCCGGACTGGCGTGCGCGCGTCGGGGCGGCGCTGCCCGACTACATGATTCCGCGCCGGCTCACCAGGATCGACGCGATGCCGGTGACCGCGAACGGCAAGACCGACCGGCGTGCACTGACGGCGCTGTGCAATCCCCCCGACTGCAATCCCCCCGACTGCAATCTCCCCGACTGCAATCTCCCCGACTGCGATCCCCCCGAGCGCGGTCCCGCCGAGTCGAGCGGGCCTGCCTCGGCAGGGTCCGGTTCGGCCGAGGCCGAGTGGACCGGTACCGAACAGGTGCTCGCGGAGCTGTGGGCCGAGGTGCTCGGCGAGCGGCCCGCGCACCCGGACGCCGACTTCTTCGTGCTCGGCGGGCATTCGCTGCTCGCCGCGCGCCTGCATCGAATGGTCAAGCGGCGCTTCGACACCGAGGTCGGGCTCTCGGCGCTGCTGAGCACGCCGACACCGCGCGGGATGGCGCACATCCTCGCCGACCGCACGGCGGCGGCCGGGCCGGATCTGCGCGCGGAAGCCGAACTGCGCGACTTCGTGGTCGGTGCCAGGCAGGAACCCGCCGACGGAACGGTATTCCTCACCGGCGCAACCGGATTCCTCGGCAGTCACCTGCTGGACGAGTTGCAACGCACCGGCCATCACGTGCGCTGCCTGGTCCGCGCGGACAGCGTCGAGGAGGGACGGGAACGGCTGCGGCGCGCGTTCCGGAAATTCGCGCTCGATCCGTCCGGGCTCGACGAGGTCGACATCTGCCTCGGCGATCTCGACCAGCCGCGGTTCGGCCTGGGCAGCGGCTACGAATGGCAGGCGCGCGATATCGCGCAGGTCTATCACGCGGCGGCGCACATCAATTTCGTCGTGCCCTATCACACGGTCAAACGCACGAACGTGGACGGACTGCGCCACCTGCTGGACTTCTGCGCGGTCAACGCCACGCCGCTGCGCCTGATCTCGACGATGGGCGTTTTCCCGCCCGATTCCGGCACCGGCCTGATCGGCGAGGAAACGGTGCCGGGCGACCCGGCCTCGCTGGGCATCGGGTACTCCCAGAGCAAGTGGGTCGGTGAGCAATTGGCGCTGCGGGCGCGCGCGGCCGGACTGCCGGTCACCGTGCACCGGGTCGGCCGCATCGCCGGGCACCGCCGGACCGGTGCGTGCCGGCACGACGACTTCTTCTGGTTGCAGATGAAGGGTTTCGCGCTGCTCGGCCGCTACCCGGACGATATCGTCGACGCTCCCGCGGTGGACCTGTTGCCGGTGGACTACGTGGCCCGCGCGATCATCCAGCTGTCGGAGGGCAAGCCGGACAACGAGACCTGGCATCTGTACCACCCGGACGGGTTGAATTGGCCGACCATCCTGGAAACCGTGCGCGCGGAAGGGTATTCGATAGCGCCGACCAGCGGTACCGAATGGATGGGCGCCCTGGAGCAAGAGGTGGGCGACAGCGACGACCAACGGCAGGGCCTCGGCCCGCTGGTGCCGCTCATGCGCGAGGGCGTGATGCGGCTCGGCACGCACACCTTCGACAACGAAAAGTCCAGGCGCGCACTGGCCGACGTCGGCTGCCCGTATCCGCAGGCGGACACCGGCTGGATCCATCGGATGTTCGAGTACTTCCGCGCGGTCGGGGCCGTGGCGCCGCCCGACGGGCCGGATACGGGAGGAGACCACAATGACTGAACTGGAGATGCGCTCGGTGGTGATCATCGGCGCGGGCCCGGTCGGGTGCGCGCTGGCTACCCTGCTGCGCCAACAGGGTTTGCAGGTGGACGTTTTCGAGCGCGGCACCGAGTCCGCGGGCACCGGGTCCGGGCACTCGTTCAACCTGACGCTCACCTCGCGCGGGCTCGACTGCCTGCCGCGCACGGTCAAACGCCGGCTCTATTTGCAGGGCACGGTGCTGGCCAAGCGGATCATCCATCACCGGGACGGCGCGATCTCCACCCAGCCGTACGGGACGCTCTACAACCACCACCTGTTGTCCATTCCGCGCGGGGTGTTACAGGATCTGCTGCGCGACCAGGCGTTACGGGCAGGCGCGCGCATCCACTACGGCCTGGAGTGCGTCGGGGTGGACACCGGTCGGGCCGCAGCGCTGCTGCGCGACCGGGACGGCAGTTCGGCGTGGGTCGACGGCGACCTGCTGGTCGGCTGCGACGGCGCGCACAGCGCGGTGCGCGACGCCATCGTCGCGGCGCATCCCACGGATATGTGGGTGACCCGCGACACCATCGCGCACGGCTATGCCGAGATCACCATGGACTACGGCGACGCCGATCCCACGGGCATGCACCTGTGGCCGCGCGGCGACCACTTCCTGCAGGCCCAGCCCAACCGGGACCAGACCTTCACCACCAGCCTGTTCAAGCCGCTGACGGAAAGCGATGGGCGCAGGCACTTTTCGGAGCTGTCCTCGGCCGCCGCGATCAGCGACTACTGCGCGACGCAGTTCCCGGACGTGTTCGGCCGGATGGCCGAGGTGGGCTCGGAGCTGGCGAGCCGCAGCCCGGGCCAGCTCCGGATCATCAGCTGCGCGCCCTACCATCACCGCCGCGCGGTGCTGGTCGGCGATGCCGCGCACGCGGTGGTCCCGTTCTTCGGGCAGGGCATCAACTGCAGTTTCGAGGATGCGGCCACGCTGGCGAACCTGGTGGAGAAGTTCCAGGCGGCCGTCCGCTACGAGGGCGGCACCCTGGCGACGGTCGCCGAGGTCGTCGCCGACGAATACAGCGATGTACGGGTGAAGGCGGGTCATGCACTCGCGGAACTCTCGTTGCGGAACCTGGAAGAGTTGTCCGACCACGTGAACAATCCGGCGTTCCTGGAACGGCGCGCACTGGAACGTCGGCTGCACGAATTGCGCCCCGACCTGTTCACTCCGCTGTATCAGTTGGTGGCGTTCACGCACATGCCCTACGACGCGGCGCAACGCGCGCATCGAGAAGCGAGCGCGGTACTGGACGCGCTGTGCGACGGCCGTGATCCGCGCATCGAGCAGGACGCCATCATCGCCGAATTCCTCGGCTCGGCCCGCGGCACCTTCGGTGCGCACGAGCGGCGTACGGGCTGAGCCGACCGGGGCGGCGTACGCGCGTCAGCCCGCGGTGCCGCCCGCATTGGCCGCCTCCACGGCCGGTGCGGGCTTGCCGCGGGTCGCTTCGTCGTTGAACCGGAAGCCGATGCCGTGCACGGTGACGATCCAGTCCGCGGAGCCGAGCTTCTTGCGGATGCTGCTCAAGTGGGTGTCGATGGTGCGGCTGGCCAGTGAGGTCACCTCGGCGTCCACGTCGTCGTACCCCCAGACCCGTTGCAGCAGTTCGGCTCTGGAGAAAACCTTCTGCGGTTCGGTGGCGAGCAGGCGGAGCAGTTCGAATTCCTTGCGGGTCAGCTCGATGAGCCGATTGCCGACGCGGACCTCCCGCAGGGCCGAGTCGATCTCCAGCTGGCCGACGATCAGCGCGGGCTGCGACATCATGTGCACCCGGCGGAGCAGACCGCGCAGCCGTGCCATGAGTTCGCGGCTGTGGTAAGGCTTCACGATGCAGTCGTCGCACCCGGCTTCGAGGGCGAGGACCTGATCGAGTTCGTCGAGCGAAGAGGCGAAGGCGATGATCGGAATATCGCTGGCGGCGCGGATCTCCCGGCACAGCGTGAGTCCGTCGAAATCGGTGAAGTCGAGATCGATGAGCACCACATCGAAATCGGCGTAGGTGGCGAGCGTGGCGGCCCCCGTCGAGATCGGCTCGGGCACGAACCCGTGCCGTTCGAGGTCTTTGACGGTGTCGTCGACCCCCGCGCAATCCGACACGATCAACAAGCGCGGATGAAGCAACGCGCTACTCCTTCCAGGTGTTGCCATCAAGTGAAAGACGTGAGTTCGAGCAGAACTCGTATGGACGACTCCAGCGCGTAGTTCATCGAGCCGCCGTTGGGTTCGAATGCGGTGTGCTCGCCTGCGAAATGTACGCGTCCTTCCGGTGTCCGGGTGTGTGCCATCAGCTCGCCGTGTTCCAGTTCGGGTAGCACGTAGGCGCCACCGATATAGGGCTCGTTGTCCCATGCCACCGAGGTGCCCAGTTCGAAGTGGTCCCGCGCCCCCGGCAGAATCGACTCCAGTTCGTGCAGCGCGAAATTCACCCGCTCGCCCTCGCTCATGTTCGCCGCGGCTTGCGCGGGCCAGCCGGTGAGCCAGCATTCGAGGATCTTGCGGGGGCCAGGTAGGCCGGGTGTGCCGTCGCGCACGGTGCCGAGCGGGGTGTCGGTGGACAGCATCAGCCGTTTCTCCGGCCAGAATTGGGCTCGCATCTGCAAGAAGATGCGCAGCACCGACGAGTAGCGCAGCCGGCGCATGGCCGAATGTTTCGCGGCGGAGAGCCGCGCCATGGACAGGTTGATCCGGCGCAGGCTGGTGAAGGGGACGGTGACGATCACCCGGTCGGCGCAGAGCGTCTGCAGCCGGTTGTGATCGACGAAGCTCACCTGCGCCTCGTGGTCGGTCTGGCTGATCCGGACGACCGGTTTGCGATAGTGGATGCGGTCTTTGATCCCGTCGGCGAGTGCGTGCGCGAGCCGGTCGGTGCCGCCCTCGACCTTGTACCAGCGGGCATCCGCGGTGGTGAACGAGCGGGGGCCGGATTCATAGCGGGCCCACGCCATGGCCGAGGCGGATTCCAGTTCGCCGCCGCGCATTTCCAGGAACATCGGTTCCATCAGATCGATCGCCGCGGCCGACGCCCCTCGATCCTCGAGGACCCGGCGCACGGAAATACGGTCGAGTTCCAGTAGCTGCGGGGCCGGTGTCCAGCCGAGTTCCGCTATTTCGGGGCAGATGTCCGCATTGGGCTTCGTCACGTATTCGGCGATCAGATCCGCGACCGTGCGATTTCTTTCGTGCGGATGCAGGCCCAATATTTCGGCGTGGTCGTCCAGCTGGTCGGGGCGTATTCTGGTGCCATGACGGTAATAACTGAAATCGGTGTCGACGAGATCGCTCGGCTCCGTTTTCAGGCCGAGCGCCCGCAGATAATGCATGGTGTAATGGCAGTGCTCGGTCACCGTCATCGCGCCGGCTTCGGTGCGCAGTCCGTCGTCGAAGGGGTCGCGCAGGGTGCGGGTGCGGCCGCCGGGCCGATCGCTCGCCTCCAGCACGGTGACGTGAGTTCCGTTGCGCGCCAATTCATTTGCTGCGGCGAGGCCGGACAATCCGGCGCCGACGATGATGACGGAGCCGGTGTGTTTGCCGACCGGGAGTCCCGCGTCGAAGGTGCGCCTGACGTCTTCCTGTGTAAGCCTCAGCACTGCGATCCTTCCGGCGAACTGCCACTGATTTCCGCCGGGCTCGCTGACGTTATTGATGAAGCTTCTTCATCGACAGGTCATAGCGTCGACGAAAATCAAGCGTCCGCATCCAAGCTATAATCCTTTTGCGAATGAAATTATCGTATCAATGTGCCCGAAGTGGTGCAAACAAGTTTCAGTTGCCGCAATGTAACTCGGTGAGTGCGTTGTACACCTCACTGGCGGGACGTTGTTTGCTTGCTATGTTGTGACCGTTGTCACATTCGATGCCTGTTTGAAGCCTGTCAACTCTCCGGCGAATCGGGCCGAAATCGCCGCTTTCATCGGTGTTTTCACTGGCCATCGGTGATACGCACGGTCTGTCTTCGATCTTCTGCTCGGCGAAGTGTGGGCCCGAGGCTAATCGTGTGCGAACGCTTGACCGCGGTGACGGGCAGTGGTAACCGACCGGTCAGCGTGCTGAGCGGGGTGCCAAGGAATCCGCGCTCGGGATGTGCGATGAGGCAAGGAAATCGGGGCTTGCGCCCACCGAACACTATGCGGGCGAATGATGGCCGGCTCGATTGCCCGGCTCGAGCCAGGGTGGGTATCGACCCTCGCGCATTCGGGTTTCGGTGTCGGCTCCGGTGGCATCTAATGGATCGTTTTGATGTGTCCGGCTTTTCGTCGAAACGATAATCGAAGTGCAATGGTTGCGTTTTTAAGGTCTGGCGATTTGGTATACGGGGTTCACGTACGGTCAGCCGGAAGTCTGCAGTGCCGCATGCGCGTGCGAAGCAGGCGGCGTCCTCGCCGACACAGCGCCCGGTGCCGCCTCTAGTGGGTGTGGACAAGAGTGCGCTGGAGTACCTGGGACGTAACGACTTTCAGGTCCGGGGTGCACGGTGTGTGCATCGGCCAGAGGGGTGCGAGTCGGCTCTGACAGCGTCTGGTCGACCCCCGTAACCGGGGCGGACGGTGTTCGACCCAAACGGTGTGGTTGCGCCGCGCGCCGCTGGGTACTTCCGGGGCAGCACAAGGAGGTTCACCATGATGGCCATTGCCGCCGCAGTCGCGTTCGGACTCGCGCTGCTGCTCGACCTGACCGATGCCACCCTCGGCGACACGATCACCGCGGGCACCCTGGTGACCCTCGGCTTCCTCTTGATCGCCCTGCACCTAGCCGGCGTCGGCACCGGCACCCGCTCCTTCCGCTTCCGCCGCCGCGCGCGCCGGTAGTCAGGGCGCCGCGCGGCTCCGTCAGACGGGTCGGCGCGGTCTTCCGCACCACCGCCGCAGTCAGCGTCCCAGCCTCCGCGTGCGAAGGTTGGGCGCGGGCAGTAGCCCTGCGGGCGCGGTGGGGCTTCTTCGCCTGCGCTGGCGCGGGATTCGGCGCGATCCGCCGCTGTGCGAGCGGAGCGGGTTCGGCACCGGCAGGCGCTCGTCGTCGGCGGAGATGGGTGGCCGGGTAGCGGCCGTGGCTGATCGGACGTGCGGGCCTGTGGTGCCCTGGGCATCGAGGGGCGTGAACCGGGGGCGCGAACTCATCGATCGGGCGGGGTGGGGCGCAGTACCATCGGAGTCGTTCGCAGGCTGGTCGAGTTCGATGCTCGAAGGAGCAGTGCGTGGTCCGGGTACACAGAAAATATGGTCCGGTGCGGGTCACCGTATCGAAGACCGGGTTCGGGTACAGCGCGGGTGGGGGTCCGTTACGGGTGACCAAGCGCGCCGACGGGCGGGTGAGCCGAACGGTACGAATTCCCGGGACGGGGATCTCGGACACCAAAATGGTCGGGGCGCGGCGCGTCCGAGGCCGGAATCCGTCGCCTCGTGCCGTGTTCGCGGGGCGTTCGTCACCTCGTCTCACGGACGGGCGCGTCCTCCTGCAGGTACTCGCCGGGATCTGCGGTGTGGTCGCGCTCCTGCTGCTGGTGCAAGGGTTGATCGCCGGCGCGCTCGCGCTTGCAGTCACCGCCGCGTTCTTCGTCTTCTGCGCGCGCATCGCCGGGGAACAGCACACCGCTGGGCAGACATCGCCCGCGCCGGTGTGGAACGTACCCCCGGGCTGGTATCACCCGCCCTCCGGTGGTCGGCTGCTGTACTGGTGGGACGGGCAGGCATGGACCGAACACACCAAACCGGCTCCCGATACCGAACAGCGCCGAGCCTGAGCCGCCGGACGGTTCGCTGAGCAGACCGAATCCTCGACCCCAGCGCGGGTGTCGGCGACAGTGACCCGATGCCGCTGATGGACATGCCCCCGCCGCCACCCGCCCTGCACGCGCAGGTCGAACACGTCGCCGTAACCGAATCCGGTGCCAGCCCAGTGATCCTGCCGTCCGCGCGCCCGAAAACCGTTCGCGCGGAGGGTGATCCACCCGAAACGCGGCGCGACGAAGGTGAGCCACCCGGCACACTCCGGGACGAGGGTGGCCCGCCTGGAACGGTCCGCGATGAGGGTGCGTCGCCTGGCGCGGTCCAGGATGAGGGTGGCGCGCTTGGCGCGGTCCTCGATGAAGGGGAGCCGCCCGGTTCGGCCCGCGGTGCGGGTGACCCGGTTGCGCTGGTACGCGGCGAGGGCGACCGGTCTCGGCTGGTCCGGGATGAGGGCGGCCGACCTGGCGCGGTCCGGGATGAGGGGGAGCCGCCCGACACCGTCCGCGACGAAGGCGATCCGCCTGGACCGGTGCGCGCGGAGGGGGAGCCGCAGGGGCGGTGAGAGTTCTTCGGGATCAGGGGGATTGGGTCGCGGGAAGCGGGCCATTGTCGGGAACCTGGACTCGGCTGCCGATATTGCCGCGCAACGGCATAAAAGTTCCTTCGCGCAAGGACTGTTCGATGTCTTCGAGCGAATGCCCCTTTGTCTCCGGGACGAAGAAGAACACGAAAATCAGTGACAGCAGGTTGAATCCGGCGTACATGACGAACGCGGGGCCGAGACCGAGGGTGTCGATGGTGCTCAGCGCGGTGAGGGTGAGCACCAGGTTCGAACCCCAGAGCGCCACGGCGTGCAGGCTGGTCGCGCGATCGCGGATGCTCAGCGGGTAGAGCTCGGAGCCGAGCAGCCAGCCGACCGCCTGGAGCCCGGCGGCGTTGCACGCCATGTAGGCGAGCATCAACCCGACGGTGAGATAGCGGTTGGGGTGGTCGGTGAGCACGAACATCAGTCCGAAGCAGAGCAGGAACACGGTCGAACCGGGGATCAGCGTGAGCATCAGCCGGCGGCGGCCCACCACGTCGACCAGTCGTTCGCCGACCGCGGTGAAGATCAGATAGACGGTCGCGATACCCAAACCGGACCACACCACCAGGCCGGTGCCGAAACCCGCGGCGCTGCCGAGGATGGTGTGCGAGTAGTAGATCATCATCTCCAGCCCGGACAGCTGGGTGAAGGCGGCGATGCCGAGGCCCGCGAGGAGTGCGGGCCGCACCCAGCGCTGAGTCAGGTTCGACCAGCCGCCCCGCGCTTCCCGCTGCTCCTGCTGGGAGATCGCCCAGATCTGCAAGGTCTCGTCGACCGCGGCGGACCGATTGGGCCGCAGCCAGCGCAGCACGACGCGGGCTTTGCCGATCGTCCCGTTCTCGATCAGCCAGCGCGGGGTCTCCGGCAGCCGCAGCATCGCCGCGCCGAGCACCAGGGCGGGGAGCACCGCGATGCCGATCATCCAGCGCCAATCGCCGCTGGGCTCGGCGGTGTCGCCCGCGGCCGCGAGCAGGCTGACCAGGTTCGCCAAGAAGATTCCGACGCCGATCGCGATGTTGAAGAAGGTCACCATGGCGCCGCGGCGATGCGGCGGTGCCAGCTCGGCGATGTAGGTCGGGACGATCTGCGAACAGCCGCCCACCGCGAGGCCGAGAAACAGCCGGGCGGCGGCCATCATCCACTCGTCCACCGCGAGCGAACACGCGATGACCCCGACGGCGAAGACGCACGCGATGAGGAAGATGACCTTGCGCCGGCCCAGCGTCTTGGACAGCGATCCGCCGATCAGCGCGCCGATCACCGCACCGGCCAGGATCGCGGCGGTCACGATCTCCTGCCTGGTGTGGTCGATGCCCCACTCGGCGGACATCTTGGGCAGCGCCCCGGAGATGATGCCGGTGTCGTAGCCGTAGAGCATGCCGCCCAGCGCGGCGAACAATGCGACGACCACGACATTGCGGTCCGCAATGTGCCTTTCGTCCTTTGTCGGTTTTTCCGGCGCGGAAACAACCATTTCGTAACCGTCGAGATTCCGGCGGCGCAGCCGCGGCAGAAAAGGCCTGCGTCTGATCGTCGTCGAATTCTCGGTCGGCATCCTTCCAGTTGATAGTGTTCGTCGGCGGTGCGCAAATCAGCGGTACTGATTTGTGAACAGAATTACCCCGAGGTTTGATGAGCTGCTTTCGGGGAAACGTTCGCCGTCGAGACGTGCCACGCCCGATTCGCCGGAATACGTTGGCGGCGACCGACACCCGTTCCAGTTGCACCTTTCCTGGGCGGACCTCGCCGGATCCTGATCCGTCGACGGAATCGGCAGCGACCCAATATGATCCGACGAAGCCGATCGAGGAAGCCGAACATCCGCTCGGCGTCAAGCTTTTCGCGGACACCGAAGAAGGTGCGGGGCTGACACTGCATGATGCGCAGGGGCGTCCGCGAATTCGGTTGCACGTCGCCGCCGACGGCACTCCGTCGATCGCCGTGCTGGACGAGAACGGGAACATCGTCAAGCAGCTCTGAAATACCGGACAGCTCCGAAATGGACCGCCGAACGCCGACCTTACCGCCCTGAAACGTTAGGCAGAGCACGCGTGCCCTTGTTTCCCAGGGCACCCCGCAGGGTCCTCCGGATGTCGGGAGGCAGGTCGTTCTATCGGAGGACGCGTCGACGCCGGAGCGCGACCTACGTTGATCAGGCAGGGCGGGTCGGCGTCGGAGAGGGGCGCGCACCTGCTCGAACTGTTCGACGAATCGGCGGGAGACGGAAATGTTTGATCTTGTTCGCGACAACCCGGTCGCGACGATGATCGTGGTGTCGGAGGTCGGGCTGTGGGTGCTGCTGGCCGCGGGGCTGGTGGCCCGGTATCTGCTGCGGTTGCGGGGGCTGGGTGCGGCGCTGCTGTGGGGGATCCCGCTGCTCGACGTCGCGCTGATCGTGGCGGCGGCCATCGACCTGCATCAGGGTGCGAAGCCCGGGACGATCCACGGCATCGCCGCGCTCTACCTGGGCGTGAGCGTCGCGTTCGGACCGGCGATCGTGCGCTGGGCCGATGTCCGGTTCGCGCACCGCTTCGCGGGCGGCCCGGCACCGGTGAAACCGGCGAAGGGCTCACCGGAGAAGGCCGCGGCACTGTGGCGGGAATGGAATCGAGTGGTGCTCGCGGCCGCGATCGCCTCACTGACGCTGGGGCTGATCATTCTCACCATCGCGCGCGGCGATCAGGCGGACGCACTCTGGTGGTGGATCGGTCGCGCCTGGGCGATCGTCGGCCTGTGGCTGGTGTTCGGTCCCCTGTGGGAGGAAGTGTCGGCGCGGACCACCGGGTCATCTTCTGTGGCCAAAAAGTAAGCAAGAAACCGCCCCCGAGACCCTGCCGTCCGGTGTAGCCTCGCTACCGAGGCCCCCGAACAGATCCTTGTTCGGGGGCCATCGCCATTCTCGTAGGGGTCTACACCGCACCGGGATTCACCGGGGCCTGCGGTCGGCGACGAGCGCGGTGGCGTTGTCGGTGCCGCCCGCGTGCAGTGCGGACTGGACCAGGGTGTCGGCGGCGAGAGTGGCGGAGGCGGAGTTCGCGAGGACGGCCTTGATGGTGGCGATATCGAGCCGCTTGTGCACGCCGTCGGTGCTGAGCAGCAGCCGCCCGCTGCTGGAGCCGGTGCCGGCCTGGCCGATATCGGCGGCCCGGACGGTGCGGGCCGAGGTGGTCACGAGGTGATTCAGGCGCGGCGGCGGTTGCTGGCCGCGGATCCGCCAGAATTCGGCGACGGTGTGGTCGACGGTGATCTGGTGCAGCACCCGGCCGTTCCAGCGGTAGGCCCGGCAGTCGCCGACCCAGGCGATATCGGCGGGACCGTCGCCGGCGGGCAGTACCGCGACGACGAGCACACTGTCCGCCTCGGACTGCGGGAACTGGCGGAGCAGTTCCGCTTGGGCGGCAAGGATTCCCGCGCGGGCGCCGTCGGCGGTGGCGACCCGGGCCGCGACCGCGGCGACCATGCGCGCGGCGCGGACCGCGAGCAGATGATTGCCGATGCCGTCGGCCACGACGAACGCGGTCCGGCCGGTGCCGGGGTCGGTGTGGGTGGCGGCCGCGTCGGCGTTGAGCGAGCGCGCGCCGCGCCTGCTCACCGATTCCCATGTGGCGCCGGTGAGGCGGACCTCCTCGGGATCGGTGTCATCGCTGACAGGTGCCGAGCACATGGGCCGGACCTCCTCGTGCAGACCTGCTCGTGCCGATCGGCACCTTTCCAGTTGACCATCTCAGGCCGTGAACGGGGCTAACGTTTTCCGTGCTGATCCTGTGAAGTCGGTTACGGTTTGATCTCCGTACTCGTCGATGCCGACAATGGCACGGCCAGTTGCGCTTTCACGCGTTCATAGGTGGGCAGGGTCTCATAGCGCTGGACCGATTTGTCGCCGACGAACAGTTCGTTGGAGATCTTGCGGTAGTCGGCCAGATCCGCGGTGACCATCACTACGACGTAATCCCACTGTCCGACGACCGAATAGCACTGCTGCACAGCGGGTTCGGCGAGCATGCGGGCGCAGAACGCGGCGTACTGGTCGGCGTCGTCCTCGGTCAGTTCGACGAGCACGACGGCGGTCAGCGTCATCCCGACCGCTTTCGGATCGACCACGGCGACCTGTGCGGTGATCACCCCGCCGGCCCGGAGTCTGCCGAGTCTGCGCTGAACGGCACTGGGGGACAGGGCAACCCGCTCGCCGAGCTCGTGCAGGGAAAGGGTGGCGTCGACCTGCACCAGGTCGAGCAGCTGGTGGTCGATGTCGTCCAGGGGTAGCGCCGTCACGCAAGAAATTTGCGCCGGGTCGCGAAAATTGTCAATCGCGTCCCGTGCCATTACTTCTAGGGTTCTCGATATGGAGCTTGTCGATATCGGTGACCTGCGGCGACGTGCCGGTGTCAAGTGGGCGCGCGCCGAAGCCGAAGTACTGCCGGGCTGGATCGCGGATATGGATTTCCCGGTGCCCGATGCGGTGCGCGAGGTGCTGCAGCGGGCCGCCGCGGGCGATCTCGGGTATCCGGCCTGGGATGAACACCCCGAACTGAATCCGCTGCCGCACGCCTTCGCCGCCCGCATGCGGGACCGCTACGATTTCGCGATCGATCCGGCCCAGGTGCACGTGTTCACCGAGCTGATCCAGGTGGTGCAGATCGTGCTACAGCTCACGACCCGCCCGGGTGACGCGGTGGCGGTGCACACGCCGACCTACCCGCCGTTCCTGGAGACATTGCGTGTCATGGGACGGCGGCTGGTACCGATCCCGATGATCGCAACGGCCGACGGGTGGAGTTTCGACGCCGAGCGGATGGCCGCGGACGTCCGCGAAACCGGTTGTCGTGCGCTGATCATGGTGAACCCGAACAATCCGACGGGTCACGTCTTCGACCGGGCGGAGCTGACCGCGATCGCGGAGATCGCCTGCCGTCACGATCTGGTGGTGCTCGCCGACGAGATCCACGCCGAACTGGTCCACGACCCGCACCGGCATCTGCCGATCGGCTCGCTCGGTCCGGAAATCGCCGCTCGCACAGTCACACTGAACTCGGCGAGCAAGGCGTTCAACCTGGCCGGGTTGCGCTGCTGTGTCGCGCATGTCGGCGACCGCCGGGTTCGCGAGGCGTTGGCCGCGCAACCGCCGAAGCTGTACGGCCAGGTCAGCGCGCCGAGCGTGCTGGCGACCCACGCGGCCTGGCAACAGGGCGACGAGTGGCTGGCACGCACCCGCGCGGTCTTGACCGCCAACCGCGACCTGGTTGCCGCGTCGCTGCCCCCGCAGCTGCGTTTTCGTCCGCCCCAGGCGAGCTATCTGGCCTGGATCGACTGTCGCGCAATGGAACTGGACCAGGATCCGGCCGCGTTCTTTCTCGATCAGGCCAAGGTCATGCTGCTGTCCGGCCCCGATTTCGGCCCCGGCGGAACAGGTTTCGCCCGCTTGAATTTCGCGACCTACCCTTCGGTGCTGACCGAGATGCTGGACCGGATGCGCGAGGCCACCGTGCGCCGATTGCGATCAGCGTGATGCGGACCCCGCGGGCACCGGGATCGGCACCGTACGCTGTGCCGTCCGGTGTCGCCGGGGGCGTGGGCGCGGGGACGCCGACGGTGCCGTGACGCGCAGGTGGTAGGAAAGGGTACGTGTCCACATCTGTCGAAGGATCGGTTCCCAACAGCGGCTCTCGTGCGGTAGACGAGGTGGTGGACCTGGTCAGCGCGCTGATCCGGTTCGACACCTCCAACACCGGCGAGCTGGCCACCACCAAGGGCGAACGCGAGTGCGCCGAATGGGTGGCCGAGCAACTGCACGAGGCGGGGTATACGACCGAGTATGTGGAATCCGGCGCGCCCGGCCGCGGGAACGTCTTCGCGCGGTTGGCCGGCGCCGACCCGAGCCGGGGCGCACTGATGATGCACGGGCACCTGGACGTGGTGCCCGCGGAGGCCGCGGACTGGAGCGTGCACCCGTTCTCGGGCGCGGTGCGCGACGGCTACGTGTGGGGCCGCGGCGCCATCGACATGAAGGACATGGTCGGCATGATGCTGGCCATCGCGCGCCAGTTCAAGATCGAGGGCACGGTGCCGCCGCGCGATATCGTCTTCGCGTTCCTGGCCGACGAGGAGAACGGCGGCAAATGGGGATCGCAGTGGCTGGTGGACAATCGGCCGGATCTGTTCGAGGGGGTCACCGAGGCGGTCGGTGAGGTCGGCGGGTTCTCGCTGACCGTGCCGCGCCCGGACGGCACCGAGCGCAGGCTCTATCTGGTGGAGACCGCCGAGAAGGGCTTGGGCTGGATGCGGTTGCGCGCCAAGGCCCGTGCGGGCCACGGCTCGTTCCTGCACGACGACAACGCGGTCACCATCCTCGCCGATGCGGTGGCCCGGCTCGGCAAACACACCTTCCCCCTGGTGATGTCGGATTCGGTGGCGGAGTTCCTGGCCGCCGTCGCCGAGGAGACCGGGCTCGACTTCGACCCGGACAGTCCCGATATCGAAGGCCAGCTGGCCAAGCTGGGCACCATCTCGCGGATCATCGGTGCGACACTGCGGGATACGGCGAATCCGACCATGCTGCAGGCCGGGTACAAGGCCAACGTCATCCCGCAGACCGCCGAGGCCGTGGTCGACTGCCGGGTGGTGCCGGGACGGCAGGCGGCGTTCGAGCGGGAGGTCGACGAGTTGATCGGCCCGGACGTCGAGCGGGAGTGGATCACCAAACTCGACTCGTACGAAACGACATTCGACGGTCACCTGGTGGACGCGATGAACGACGCGATCCTCGCGCACGACCCGCAGGGCCGTACCGTGCCCTACATGCTCTCGGGTGGCACCGACGCGAAGGCGTTCGCTCGCTTGGGCATTCGCTGCTTCGGGTTCGCGCCCTTGCAGCTGCCGCCGGAGCTCGACTTCACCGCGCTGTTCCACGGTGTGGACGAGCGGGTTCCGGTGCAAGCGCTCGAATTCGGCACCCGCGTACTGGAACATTTCCTCCTGAACAGCTGACGATCGACGAAAGGACACCCTCGTGCCCGATTACTCCTACAACCCCTACGACGCGCTGCCGCAGCTGCCCTCGTTCACGCTGACCTCCGCGGACGTCACCGACGGTGAGCCGTTCGGCAACGATCAGGTCAGCGGCGTGTTCGGCGCGGGCGGCAAGGATATCTCGCCGCAGCTGTCCTGGTCCGGATTCCCGGCCGAGACAATGAGTTTCGCGATCACCGTGTTCGATCCGGACGCGCCGACCGCGTCCGGGTTCTGGCACTGGGCGGTCGCCGACATCCCGGTGAGCGCGACCTCGCTGCCCAGCGGCGCGGGCAGCGGTGAGGAGGGCGGCGCGCTGCCCACCGGCGCGATCTCGCTGCGCAACGACGGCGGGTTCGCCGGCTTCGTCGGCGCCGGGCCGCCGCCCGGGCACGGCTACCACCGGTACTTCATCGCGGTGCACGCGGTGGACGTGGAGAGCCTGGGCATCGACGCGAGCGCCAGCCCGGCCTACCTCGGCTTCAATCTGTTCTCGCATGCCATCGCGCGTGCGGTGATCGTGGCTACCTACGAGCAGAAGTAGGCCGGCGCAAGACTGTGGCCCTGGGTGAAAAACCCAGGGCCACAGTCGTGTTCGCGTGTTACTTGACCGAGATGACGTGCTCGGGCGGCTGCGCGGCGTAGAGCGCGGCGATCTCGGCGGCGTACTTGGCCGCGATCGGGTTGCGCTTGAGCGACATCTTCGGGGTCAGCTCGTCCCCGCCGGGCTCCCACACCGCGCCGATGATGGTGAAGCGCTTGATCTGCTCGACCCGGGAGAGCTTGACGTTGCCCTGCAGCACCGCCGCCCGCACCTCGTCGACGATCTCCTGGCGGCGCGCCAGGGTCGGCAGGTCGGCGTCGGTCGCGCCGAGATCCTTGGCGCGCAACGCCGCCACATCGGGGTCGAGCACGATCAACGCGCCGATATAAGCCCGCGCGTCACCGATCGCGACGACCTGCCCGACGAGCGAAGAGGCGGCCTTGACGGCGTTCTCGACGTTGCTGGGCGCGATGTTCTTGCCCGCCTCGTTGATGATCAGTTCCTTCTTGCGATCGATGACGCGCACGTATCCGTCGGGGTCGAGGGTGCCGACATCGCCGGTGTGCAGCCAGCCGTCCGCGTCGATGGTGTCGGCGGTCTGCTCGGGCATGTTGCGGTAGCCGCTGGTGACCATGGGCCCGCGCACCAGGATCTCGCCGTCGGTGTCGAGCCGCAGTTCGATGCCGTCGAGGGGACGACCGACCGAGCCGGGCCGCGGCTTGTCCAGTTCGGTGAACGTGCCGACGCCGGTGGTCTCCGACATGCCCCACACCTCGCTCACGGTGAAGCCGAGGCCGAGGAAGTACTCGAGGGTCTCCGGCGGGATCGGGGCGGCGCCGGAGGCGGCGATGTTCAGTGCGTCGAGGCCCATCGCGTGCCGCAGCTTCGCCAGCACCAGCGTTTCGGCCAGCCGATGCTGCACCGCGAGCACCGGGCCGCGGCTCTTACCCGCGAGATCGGCTCGGGCCGCGGCGATTCCGGTGTCGATGGCCCACAGCGCGAGGGTCTTCTTCACCTGGCTGGTCTCGGCCGCGAGCTTGGTCTCGATGCCGGCCTTGATCTTCTGCCACACCCGGGGCACGCCGAAGAAGCTCGTCGGGCGGGCGTCGGGGAGTGCGGCGGCGACCTCGCGCGGGTCGGTGACGGTGGTCAGCTGGATGCCGGTGAGCAGGTTCATGGCGTGCGCGGAGATGCGGTCGGCGACGTGCGCGGCGGGCAGATAGGACACGGCGCGGTCGTCCAGCCCGACCGGCAGCGGCCCGGCCACCAGCCCGATCACCTGGGCGAGCACGTTGCGGTGGGTGACCTCGACGCCCTTGGACGGGCCGGTGGTGCCGGAGGTGTAGATCAGGGTGGCGAGGTCGTCCGGTTGCACGGCGCGCCAGGTGGCCTCGAAATCGAAGTCGGCGGCCGGGTTGCCCTCCACCTCGTCCAGGGTGATCGTGCCGGTCGCGGGGCCGTCGACCACGATGATGTGGGCGAGCTCGACCCCGGCCGCGGTCACCTTGTCCAGGAAGACCCGTTCCGTCACCACGACTTTGTTCGCGGCATTGGTGAACAGGTGGGTGATCTGCTCGGGTGAACTGGTGTTGTAGATCGAGAACGGGGTGGCGCCCAGATGCAGGGCGGCCGTGTCGACCAGATTGAACTCGGGCCGGTTGGTGAGCATGATGCCGACGGTGTCGCCGCGGGTGACGCCGAGCCGGGCCAGGCCCGCCGCGATCGTCCGCACGCGCCGGCCGTACTCCCGCCACGTGATCTCCTGCGTCCCGCCGACGGTCCGCAACGCGACCTGCTCGGGCCGCACGCTCATGGTCTCTTGAAACGCTTCCGGGATGGTGTAGACCGTTTTGCCCGATTTGTGCGAATAGCCGATGTCTGTAGTCGTCATAACCCTGTTCCCGATAGCTGTGCCATGAACCGCGCCTCACGGCGTCCGCACGCGGGCGGTTCGAGACCCGATCCTGACAGAATGCAGCAGCTCAACTGTCAGTTTCTCACGAGTCGATGCGCCAGGAGTGGCGCGGCTCACTCATGGTAGCCAGATCCGCAGGTAGTGGTACGGCTTACTCGGGAAGTTATGGACGCGCGACCTACTGTGCCTCGAATCGTCGGATGACGCGAACCCAGCGAGCGCGCAGCGCCGCGATCCGGCCGCCGCGGACGGTTGCCGCAGGGCTGCGCACGATGACTTTGATCCCGCCCGCGCGCACGGCACGGACCTTGTCGGGGTTGTCGGTGAGCAGCCGCACCGATCGCAGTCCCAGTCGTTGCAGCGCGGCCACCGCGTGCCGATAGGACCGGGCATCGGCGGCAGGATTGCAGGGCGTGCCGATGTCGTGGCGCTGCGCGGCCCGCAGTCCGCGGGCCTTGCCGACCAGTCCCGCGCCGCGGCCCTCCTGCTCCAGATAGATCAGCACGCCCCCGCCTGCCGCCTGGATCCGGTCCATCGCGTCGTCGAGTGCGACGCCGCAGCGGCAGTGGTCGGCGCGCAACGCGTCACCGTAGAGGCACCGCGAGTGGATCCGGACCAGGCAGCCGTCGGCGATCTCGCCGAAGACCAAGACGTGTCCGCCGTCGCGGTCGCCGGGCAGTTCGTGCACCCGGACCTGGAGGTCGCGGCCCTTGCGCAGCAACCGATGTCCGGTGTCGGCGGGTGCCGAGTCGATGATGGTCACCGAGGACCCCCGGTGCGCGTCATGAGCAGCACTCCGGGTGCGCGACGACGATCACGGTGTCCACACCTGCCGAGTCGTCGGCGAGGGCCAGCGGCGGGGCGGGCAGCGGCGTCAGCTCGAGCCGCCCGGTCTCGGCGTGCCGGTCGTGCCGGGTTCGCAACTCGGCGATGAGATCGCTGGATCGCAGCGCGTGACCGCCGAGCAGGAGCACGCCGAGCAGCGCCGCGGTCACCGCCACACTGATATGACCGAACGACACGAGCAGCACGGCCAGCAGCGCGATCGGCGCCATCAGCACCACCTCGCGGCTCGGTAGCAGTGAGCGCAGCCGAGGCACGGGCAGCGGCGGTGCGGGCGCGTCGAACGGGGCCAGATCGGCGGGCAGGGTGTGCCCGCGGTACAGCCGCTTGGCCTCGAGATAGGCCCGGGCTCGGTCGCTGCGTACCGGCGTGATCAGCGGTGCGGCAATGACATTCAAGCCCGCGGCGCGCACCGTCTCGATCTTGATGGGATTGTTGGTGAGTAACGTGACCGAGCGCAGGCCGAGCCCGGCCAGCCCATGAGCCGCCGCCTCGAAGGTGCGCGCGTCGACGGGGTAGCCCAGCTGTGCGTAGCTGGTGAAGCTGTCGGTGCGGTGCTGCTCGCTGTGCCGGTATCCGCGGGCCTTCGCGACCAGTCCGAGCCCGCGGCCCTCCTGTTCCAGATAGACCAGGACGCCGCAGCCGGCCGTCTGGATGAGGTCGAGCGCGGCGTCGAGCTCCGGACCGCAGTCGCAGTCGTCGGAGCGCAGGGTCTCGCCGTACAGACAGCGCGAATGGATCCGGACCAGGCATCCGTCGGTGAGCTCACCGAAGATCAGCAGATGTCCTCGTTCGGTCGCGTCGTCGAGTTCGAGCACCCTGACCGGCAGGGTGCTCTCCTTGCGCGTGAACCGGTGCTCGGTCTCGGCAAGGCCGGACAGCGACGTGGTCAATGCTCCTCCGAAGCAAGTCTGACGATGCGGTCGATATCGCTGACCGGTGGCATCGCTCCGGGGACATCCCCGAACGACTGCGTTGCCACCATCGCCGCGGTCGCCCAGATGTAGTCGTTCTCATCGGCCGGTCGGCGGGTCGAGACGAGACGGTATACCAGCGCCGCCGCGAAGGCTGCCTGAGCACCCGGTGAATCCGCCATCGCGGCGGGGAACGGTGGAATCTGGGTGCTCACGCGGTCGGACCAGACGGTGCAGCGGAAGTCCTCGATCGCGCAGACCGACCGGACCCCGAGGGCGCGCAGGCGCTGCGCGGTGGCGGCGGGGGAGGCCGCGGCGCCGTCGGGCACCATCGCGGCCAGGTCCTTGCTGGTGCCCGCGAGATAGTCGACGGCGCCGAGGTATTGGTAGAGATACTGCGGTACGCCGATCGACGGCGCCGGGTGGACGACGAGCAGCGGACGCGGAGACAGCCGCTGCACCAACGACATCACGCGTTCGAGGACCGGGCTCGGTTGTTCGAAGGTGAGCAGCACCGCGTCCGAGGAAGCGAGCGCGGCGTTGATCATCGGGCTGCGTAAGTCCTGGGCGCTCAACCGGATCCGGTCGTCGCGGCAGCCGATGAAGCCCGCGGCGCCGGTGCTGGTGATCAGCACGGCGGTCACCGGCGTCGGTGCGTCGGGCACCACCTTCACCAGGTCGGTGTCCACGCCCTGGTCGCGCAGATACTGCAGCACGCGCCGGCCTGCGGCGTCGTCGCCGACCGCGGAGATCAGCCGGACCTGCAGACCGAGCCGGGCGGCGGCCACCGCGCGACTGAGCCCCTTGCCGCCGGGATGTTCTTCGAAGCTGCTGCCCTGCGTCGACGCGCCCGCCACCGGGATGTGGTCGACGAAGTAGAGATGGTCGATCACCGCGTCGCCGATCACCGTGACCACGCCTGGAACCGTCGGTGTGGCAGGCGGTTTCGTGGTCGGTGGGGCGCGGAAGATCGGCGTGGTGTGCGCCGAGGCCGCGTCGTAGACCGATTCGTTGACGAGCAGGTTCGCCAGCGCGGTGAACGCGCGGCGCTCGGGGGTGGCGCGCAGCGAGCGCACGGTCGGCGCGGGCGGGATGTCCTCGGCGGCAAGGGCTTCGTGCAGCAGGCGCCACTGCTCGGTCAGGTACTCCCGGCGCTCGCCGAGATCGGCGGCGTAGAGCCGATCGAGATCCACTGCGGCGGCGGCGTTGTCGTCGCGGAGCAGCCCGAGGACGAGCTCGGCGTCGGCGATGAGCCGGTTCGTCGGCGGCAATTGCGCGGCCAGATCGCGGACGACCGGTAATACCGCCTCTTCGGCGGAGATCCCGTTGCGGTGCGCGTGCTGCCGTACGGCCAGCAGATCCAGTAGCGGTGCGACGTCTATCTCGGTGGTGCGCAGGCGGTCCAGGCTGAGTCCGGATCGCTTGCACAGTCGCGTGAGGATGTTGCGTACGGCAACCACTCCCGAGTCCTGCGGGACCATGGCGGGCTCGACCTCTCTCGTCGTCGTTGCTGAGGGGTATACCCGCGTTCGCCGAAAATCGGCGTTTAGCCCGCGGGCGAACTGTCAATTACCAACCTACAACGGCAATTGACGGTCCGATACGGCAAATGCCACACTGGGTTCGGCGAGGCATCGCCTCCCAGCCACCTCGGGAGGGGACCCGGAGATGAAAACAGTTCTCCTGATTCGGCACAACCGGCGGCGCAGGCCGCACCGGCACCTCGGTACCGACACCGAGCTGGAACCGAACATGGTCGGAGCTTAGGCGGGGCGCGGCGCAGTTCTCGCAGACCCCTTACTCGTGCCGGTCGTGGCCGGCATTCGCATCGCTTCCGCGAGGAAGCCGCACCGGTTCGCGCACGACGCCGACCGGGCTCACCGATCTCGAGTGCAGCAGCACGCGCCCATGCGACGACCCACCTGGAGGAGGCCGCCGTGACGATTTTCGAGAACAGCCGATCGATGACGAGCAGTGTCTGCGGCGAATGGGCGGAACGGGTGACCGGACGCGCCGAACCGGCCTGGCTCGTGAGCTGGCTACCGCACCGGCTGAACCGCGAGCAGGCCAGGGCGGCAATGGAATTGGGCGAGCTGCTGAGTCGCCCCGACTTCGCGTCGGACCATCCGGCGCAGGCCCGGGCCGAGGCCTCGGCCGGTGTCCTCGGCGTCACCGTGCGGCAGGCCCTGGAACTGCTGCATCGGCGGATGCGGGACAGACATTCGTGAACACGTTCGATTTGTTGGACCGGAGGCAGTCATGACTGTGCACATCACCTTCTGGACTATGACCAGCGATATCACCCCGGAATGGGCGTACCGCGAAGCGGACGGCACGGACCGGTGGCGGTTGAGCTGGCTGCCCGAGCGCCTGCTCACCGCCGAGCAGGCGCAGTTGGGCATGGAACTCGACGAACTGCTGAGCGACCTGAGCGCGGTGCACGACCGGGCGGTGCAGGATCGGATCGATGTCTGCGCCGAGCAGCTCGGCATACCGCGCAACGGCGCACTGTTGCTGCTGGCCCGCCGGATGGCGGTGCGGCTGCACCAGGAACGCGCCGCGGGTGCGGCTGCCGCGCCGGGACGCACTCCGCGGTCGCATCCGCTGCGCAAGCACCTCGTCGAACCGCCGTACGTCCTCGGCTGAGGCGCGCGAACCGGCTCAGGCGTTGGCGGTGTGCTCGGCACCGACCGCGTCGGCCAGGCTCCGATAGCCGTTGGCGCGCAGGCGTTCGGCGAGACCGCGATGGATCTTGCGGGTCCAGAACGGGCCGCCGTAGATGAAGCCGGTGTAGCCCTGCAGCAGGGTGGCGCCGGCCAGGATGCGTTCCCAGGCCTGGTCGGCGGTTTCGATGCCGCCGACCGAGATGAGCACGAGGCGGTCGCCGACGCGGCGGTACAGGCGGCGCAGCACGTCGAGCGAGCGATCGGCGACGGGCGCGCCGGACAGGCCGCCCGCGCCCATGGCGGTGACCTCGGCGGCGGCGGTGGCCAGGCCGTCGCGGCGGATGGTGGTGTTGGTGGCGACGATGCCCGCCAGGCCGAGTTCGACGGCGAGGTCGGCGACGGCGTCGATGTCCTCGTCGGACAGGTCGGGGGCGATCTTCACCAGCACCGGTACCTGCACGCTGTCCAGCACCGCCTGCAACAGCGGGCGCAGCGATTCGACGGCCTGCAGGTCGCGCAGGCCGGGGGTATTGGGGGAGCTGACGTTGACGACCACGAAGTCGGCGAGCGGGCCGAGCAGTGCCGCGCTGATCGCGTAATCGTCTGCGGCGTGGGCGGCTTCGACGATCTTCGTCTTGCCGATGTTCGCGCCGATCGGCACTCCGCCGCGCCGATCGCGCAGCTGTCCGGCGGCCGCCGCGGCACCGAAGTTGTTGAAGCCCATACGATTGATGAGCGCGCGATCGGCAGGCAGCCGGAACAGGCGCGGCGCGGGGTTACCCGGCTGCGCCTGGGCGGTGACGGTGCCGATCTCGGCGAAACCGAAACCCAGTGGCGCCCACGCGTCGACGCCGTCGGCGTTCTTGTCGAAGCCGGCGGCCAAGCCGAGCGGCGCGGGGAATTCGACGCCGAACGCGGTATTACGCAGGATCGGATCGTCGGTGACGAAAAGCTTGGTCATCAGCCAGCGGGTCGGCGCGAGCCGGCCGCACACGCGCATCGTGGCGAAGACCAGGTGGTGGATCCGCTCCGGCGGGACCAGGAACATCAGGCGTAATAACAGGGCGTACATCGGCTCACATTCCCGGTTCGGGCTGGGGTAGTGCGGTTTTTCGGCGGCGCAGCAGCACCCGGCGGCTGCCGTCGGTGTAAGCCCGCACGCGGGACAACTCCCAGCCCCCGAATTCGGCCTGGATGGCCAGCCGCATCGAGGCCGTCACCCGGGTCACCTCGGGCGGCAGCCGCAGCGGCACGTATTCGTAATCGTCACTGGTGGTCTCCCACCCGGCAGGCAGGGCGCGCGGGCGCACCGTCCGCCTGCCGGAATGATGTGCTGAGGCTGGTTCGTCCGCTGCCCGAGTCATCAGTGCCCTCTCTTCCGATCGTCCGCGCGGATCCGCTGCAGACCGTCGCCGGTCGCGGAGCCCACGAACATGTCACCGGTGCGCTGCTCGATGGTCACCGAGTTCGGCTGCCGGACGGTGGCGTACCGCCCCACCTCTTTCGGTATACCCGTCGACAGATCGAAGCCGACGACTTCGTTGGTCTGTGTGCACGTCACCCACACGGTGTCGGACCGCTGGTCGTAGGCAATCGCGTAAGGCGAAGAGTTTACCGGGAATCGCTGGTGCAGGACGAGAGGTCCGGCGCTGAAGACCAGCAGTTCGCCCCCGTCGGTGTCGGTGACGAGCACCCGGCCGAACCGATCGGAGATCATGTTCGTGGCCCCGTCACCGGCGCGAAGGGCCAGGCCGAGGGACTTTTTGCCGAGTTCGATCTCGGTCACCGAGGTCTGCCTGCGGTCCAGAACTGTGACGTGATCGTCGGTCAGCGCCAGCGCGTCGGCCGAGGCCAGTCCGGAGACGGTGCGGGTGTTCTCGCCCTCGGGCGAGAGTGTGCGCACCTTGCCGTCGGCGGTGCCGACGATCAGCGTGTCGTCCGCGCGGCGCTGCACCGAGCGGGCGTCGCCGTCGACCGCGACCTCGGTGAGCGCGCCGGTCGCGACCTCGACACGCAGGACGCGCTCGGACGCGGGGACCAGGACTTCGCCCGGCTTGCCCTGCACGAGCGCAGCCCCCCGAGCGGGCAGCGAAATCGTGCGCGGGTTCGGCGTGTCGGGGTCGATAAGCAGCGTGTCGCCGTTCGTGCCGAGTGCCACGATCCGCCCGGTGGACTCCTCGGCGAGCAGTGCGCCGATCGGGGTGGTCACGCCGACGATATCGCCTGTGGGGCGGGCACTCTGGGCGGGCGCGACCGCGGCGGTCGCGGGGTCCCGGGTGGCCAGATCGTCCCCGTCGGCACTCGAGGAGCATCCGGTCAGCAGCAGCACGGCCGCCACGCCGGAGATCGCCGCCGATTCCACCCAACCGCGAGGGGGCATCCTCCGAACTCCTTCTACCGACGAATCAACCGCTACACAAACATCTGACCATGTCGGTATACCGGCATGGCGTACCGGGGTGTCGGCGGGCGGTGAATGTCGGTGACGCGGGTTACCGTTGAGTTGAAACAGTGTCCAAGTCAGGGAGAGCCGGTTGATAGCCGACCACACGTCGGGGTTTGCCATCGATGACATCACCGTCGGTCCGTTCGCGCACGGGTTCGGGACCACCGCCGACGGCAGGCCGTATGCGTTTCGCACGGTCCGCGCCACGCTCACGCTGGAGATCTACCGGGCCGACCTCGCCGACGATATGCCCGGCCCGGACGACGTCGTCGCGGTCGCGCAGGCCCGCGTCACCGATATCGACCTCGACGACGAACGCAGCGTCGTCGCCCTCGTCCGTGACACCATCCCCGCCGCCGTGCCCACCGCCGCGATCCCGGATCGGGAAATGACCACGGTGCGCGCGTTGCTGGGACGAATCAGCTCTGTCATAGATGGTATGTAGATGGTGATGCCCTACACACGATTCGTCCGCCCCGCGCTCTTCGCGGCCGCCCTGCTCACCGTCGCCGCGACCGGGGCGTGCAGCACCGGCCCGGACGAGGCCGCCGTCGACGCCGCCCGGTCCTCGGCCAACGCGTCCCTGTCCGCCTCGATCACCACATCCTCGCTGGCCGCGCATCCGCCGCTGCCGAGTGCCGCGCAACTGGACGCGCAGATCAAACGTGCGCTCGATCCGGCCCTGCCCGACAGCGAACGCACCGATCTGATCGAGGACGGCGACGCGTTCCGCACCGCGATCCCCGACATGTACAAAGCGCTGCAAGACAATCCGCGCGCGATCTACGGCGTCACCGACCCGGTGTTCGACAACCACGACGGCACCCTCACCGCCACCATGCGGCTGGACAAGGACGGCACCGGCACGGCGGTGCGCACCACCGTGGTGCATTTCGTGCTGCTCGACGGCAAATGGAAGATCTCGCGCACCGACCTGTGCGGCATCCTGCGTTCGGCCGACTACCGCACGCCGGCCTGCGGCTGACCCGGCCCGATCGTGTCAGATCTGCGCAGCGGGCGCGTCGAGGCGGGGCCACGTGCCGCGCGAGGGGAGTCGAAGCTGCACAGCGGGCTGCTGCGCTGGGGACGAGGCGTCTATCGGCATCGCTTCGCCGTGCTTGCGGTGTTCGCGTTGGCGGTGGTGCTGTCGGGGCTGTTCGGCCGTGACCTCGCGGGCCGGTTGACCCAGGAGGGCTGGTTCGACGAGTCGAGCGAATCGGTGGCCGCCTCGAAGATCGCCGACGCCACCTTCGGCCGGGACACCGACAGCGACCTGATCCTGCTCTACACGGTGCCCGCGGGCACGACGGTCGACGATCCCGCGGTGCGGGCGGCCGTGACCGGCGCGCTGAACGAGCTGCTGGCTCGGTTCCCCGAGCGCATCCTGAAGATCGACAGCTACTGGGACAGCCCGTTCGCCGCCAACGCCACCGACGCCTCGCGCACGCACGCGTTCGCCAGCATCGGACTGCGTGGTGAAGGCACCGCCACCGTGGAGAACTACGCCGCGATCAAGGATCACCTCGGCGCCGGGCACGACGGTGGTGGTCCCGGCGGTACGACGGTCCAGCTGGCCGGGTTGCAGCCGGTGCTGGCCGGGCTGAACACCGGCATGCAGAACGACATCCACCGGGCCGAACTGATCGCGCTGCCGCTGGTGGCGATCCTGCTGTACTTCGTGTTCGGCGGCGTGGTGGGCGCGTTGCTGCCGGTGCTGATCGGCGGCATGACGATCATGGGCACCGCGGGCATCATGCGGGTGCTCACCGGCTTCATCGACGTGAACGTCTTCGCGAGCACGGTGATGACGCTGGTCAGTCTCGGGCTCGCGATCGACTACGGGCTGTTCACCGTCACCCGGTTCCGGGAGGAACTCGCGGCCGGGCACACCGTCGAGGAGGCGACCGCGCGCACCGTCGCCACGGCCGGACGCACCGTGCTGTTCTCCGCGGCGATCATCGCGGTCAGCTTGGCCGCGCTGTTCATCTTCCCGAACGGGGTGCTGCGCTCGGTGCCCTACGGCGGCATCAGTTCGGTGCTGCTCGCCGCGCTGCTCTCGGTGACGGCGCTGCCCGCCGCGCTGAGCATCGCGGGGCGACGCATCGACTTCCTGGGCTGGAAACGGTTCTCCCGCACCAAAACCGAGGCGCAGATCGACGCGGGCTTCTTCTCCCGCCTCGCGCAATGGTCGATGCGCAAGCCCTGGGCTGTCGCGGTGCCGATCGTGCTCGCACTGCTGGCGCTGAGTATTCCGTTCCGGCACATCGAATTCGGCGGGATCAGTGAGAAGTATCTCGGCGCGCAGAACCCGGCCCGGGTCGCCCAGGAACGATTCGACGAACTGTTCCCCAGTTTCCGCACCGAACCGCTGAAACTGCTCGTGCTCGGCGCGAATCCGCAGCAGCTCAGCGATATTCGCTACGAAGCCAGCCAGATACCGGGACTCACCGGACGATTCGAGCCGTCGGTGGCGACCAAGGACGGCATCAACGTGCTACAGGCCGGACTGGTGGACAAACAGGACTCCGATCGGGTGATCGACGCGCTGCGCGCGATACCGGAACCGCCCGGCGTGCGCGTCATGGTCGCGGGGGTGCCCGCGCTCGAACGCGACAGCATCAACGGGTTGCTGCGGGGACTGCCGGTGCTGGTGGCGTTGCTCGCGGCCGCGGCGCTGGCACTGATGTACGCGGCGTTCCGGTCGATCGTGCTGGCGGTCAAGGCCGTGGCCATGAGCGCGCTGAGTCTGGTGTCCACCCTCGGTGTGCTCACCTGGGTGTTCGTCGAGGGGCACGGGTCGGGGATCTTCCATTTCACCCCGGGCCCGTTGATGTTCGCGGTCCTGGCGTTGATCGTGACCGTGGTGTTCGGCCTGTCCACCGACTACGAGGTGTTCCTGCTGTCCCGGGTGGCCGAAGCCCGCGCCGGCGGCGCCGACCCGCCCGAGGCGATCCGGTACGGTATCGCGCACACCGGCGGCGTGATCACCTCTGCCGCAGCCATTCTCATCGTCGTCACCGGCGCGTTCGGCTTCTCCGATCTGGTGCTGATGAAATACATCGCCTACGGGATGATCGCCGCGCTCATCCTCGATGCCACCGTCATCCGCATGCTGCTGACGCCCGCGGTGTTGAAGATCGTCTGGCGCTGAGGGGGATTCGTGCGTGCCGTCAACCTTGTCGTGATGTTTCTACTGGAATTGGGAGTCATTGCGGGCGTTGCTGTTTGGGGATTCTCGGTATCCGGCGGGCTGGTGGTGCGGGTGGTCGCGGGTGTGCTGGCGCCGCTGCTGTTCATCCTCATGTGGGCGATGTTCGGTGCGGCTGCCGACGCACGATTCCCGCTCACGGGCGCGTGGCGTGTTGCGCTGGAACTGATCTGGTTCGGCGGTGGCGCGCTGGCCTGGTCCGCCGCCGTCAGCCCGCTGGCCGGAGTGCTGTTCTTCGCCGTCTGGGCCGTGAATGCCGTTATGCGCGTGCTGATCCAGGGCGGACTGAACGTCGACCCCGCGCCGTCCGTCGACGAGTAGTGGCTACCTCAGGAGTTCGATCACCGGGGCGAACGCCTCCATATCCGGTTCCAGCATCGTGAAGTAGGTGATGCCGAAGCGGTCGCGGATCTCGCGTACCCGGTCGGCGATCTGGTGCGGTGCGCCTACGAGAACGCTTGGGGTGGCAGCGATCCGGTCGTCGGTGAAACCGGGCTGGAATCGGCGCACCCGGTCGGGCAGGGTGTCCCGCTCGGCGGGGTCGGCGACCGCGTACACCAGGAGATTGAGTTCCACCTGGTCGCGGCGGTCGCCGAGCAATCCGTGCAGATAGTCGACACGTTCGGCGAGTTCGTCCGGGAGCATGGCGTTCGGCAGGCCGTTCGCCCCGATCGCCGCACCGGGCAGCGCGATCACATCGGCGTGCTCAGCGGCCAAGGCCAGCAGGCGGTTTCCCGACCCGGCGAGCATCAGCGGCGGGCCCTCCGGCTTGGTGGGCGCCGGTTGGTACGCCGGGTCGGCGAAGAGTTCGCGCATGGTGCGTACGGTCTGCTCGAGGTGGTCGACGCGGGCGCGCGGGCTGGGCATCGGAATCCCGGCGGCGTCGAACTCGTGCTCCACATAGCCCGCACCCAGCCCCAGTTCCAGTCTGCCGCCGGTGAATTGATCCAGCGCCGCGACGTCACGGGCCAGCAGCACCGGATTGTAGAACGGCGTATTCAACACGAAGGTGCCCACGGTGATCCGCTCGGTCGAGTCCGCCGCCAGCGACAGACTCGGAAACGGTGCGGGCAAACCGAGATGGTCGGGTACCGAGAGCACGTCGTAACCGAGGGCTTCCGCACGCCGGGCCTTCTGCACCCACCGGTCGCGCGAACCCGGAAACCCCATGTTGATGCCGAAACGGAATTCAGTGACCATGATCGTTCTCCACAAAAGTAGGCCAGGGCGGACAGAGTCTGATGCCTCGTCTGCCGGTTGCGTGCCGACCGACGCTGGACGCCGGTGGTCACCCACGTCAGGCTCCGAACGGGCAGACGAACCTGAGCATGCTTCGAATCTAGGAGCCGAGAACAGCCGGCGGAACCAGCCGATCGGACGAATGACCCGGCCGACCGGAGGGGGTGCTGGCGAGATGTGCTGGAGACCAACGTGTCTGCGGCCGCCGACGACCCGTCGCGCCGTGGGCGGCGGTGAACGAGCGGTATTACCTCGCAGGTAATCGACGTGGTCCGAATGGCAGGGGAGAGTGGCCGGGTGAATGTTGTGGAGGCAAGTGCGACGCGTGCCGTCGTGGCGGAACTGCTCGAGCGGATCGGGGCGGGTGACGCGGAGGCGATCGCCGCGCTCTACGCGCCGGTGAGCGACTGGAAACTGGATTGGCCCGAGAACGAGCACGGGCGCACGGCGACGCCCTGGATCCGGCATCGTGCGACGCGCGCGGACGCCGCCGAGCATTTCCGCGAGATCGCCCGCCACCATGTGCCCGAGGAAGTCGGCACCGTCATCGAACGCGTCCTCGTCGACGGCCCTGATGCGGTGATCCTCGGCGAGATCCGCCAAACGGCCCGCCCCACCCGCCGCGCCTACCGATCCCGCTTCGCCCTGCACGTCACCGTCGAGAACGGCCTCATCACAAGGCATCACGTCTACGAGGACAGCCTGTCGGTAGCCCAAGCCTTCGAGCCGTCGTCGCGCGAGGGTTGACCATGGTCGTCATCCGTGACATCGCCCCTCGAACGGCGATAAACCTGGCGACACCGGCCGGCGCCGCTGGCGATAATGGCTGGCGTGGGAGAGGTCGAGGTTGTCGTCGCGCATCACGCTTGTGCGACCTTGCGGGTCGGGGAGGTGTTTCTGAAGGTCGACGGAGATCAGGGGCGGACCGACGTCGAGGTCGAGGCGATGGAGTTGGCACCTATTCCGACGCCGGAAGTGTTGTGGCGTAAGCCGCCTGTGCTCGCGCTCGCCGCGCTTCGCGGCACGCCGCTCGGCCGGCTCGGTCGACCTTCGACCGCGTCGCGGGCGGCGTGGGCGGCGGCGGGCGCGGTGGTACGCAGACTGCACGATGCGCCGCTGCCACCCTGGCCCGGTCGCACCATCGAGAGCCTTGCCGCGGAATTGGACGGCGAATGCGAATGGATCGTCGCCAATGGCGTTCTCCCTGTCGAGGTGGTCATGCGCAATCGCCGGATCGCGGAGGCCGCGCTGCGACCGTGGACGCCGGTGTTCACGCACAGCGATCTTCAGGTCGCGCACGTGTTCGTCGACGGTGACGAGGTCACCGGAGTGCTCGACTGGACCGAGGCGGCCTGCGGCGATGCCCTGTTCGACCTCGCCACCTTGACGCTCGGGCACCCGGAGCATCTCGATGATGTGCTGGCCGGTTACGGCACCGAGGTCGACCGCGAGGTGATCCGCGCCTGGTGGTCCCTGCGCAGCTTGCGCGGCATCCGCTGGCTCACCGAGCACGGCTTCGACCCGACCTCCCCGGGCGGCGAGATCGACATCCTGCGCCGCGCGGCCCTGCCCGGCTGAGCACCGAGTTCGGCCGAGCGCCCGGCACCGCCAGTACCTGGTGATCACCTGACGTTCAGCGGCGGACGGGCAGGACGAGTTGGGCGCCGGTTTCGGGGTGGTCGAGGACTTCGACGGGGTGCTGGTAGACGCGGGTGAGGAGGTCGGTGGTGAGGACCTTGCGGGGCGGGCCGTCGGCGGCGATGCGGCCCGACTCGAGGACGGCTACGCGGTCGGCGTAGGCGGCGGCGATGCCGAGGTCGTGCAGGACGATGACGACGGCGGCACCGGCGCGGGCGCGGGCGGTGGCCAGGTGCAGCACGGCTTCCTGGTGACCGAGGTCGAGGGCGGCGGTGGGTTCGTCCAGCAGCAGGGTGCCGGTGTCCTGTGCGAGCACCCGGGCCAGTGCCACGCGGGCGCGTTCGCCGCCGGACAGGGTCGGAAACGACCGGGCGGCAAGATGTTCCACGTCGGCGGCGGTCAGCGCGGCGGCGATCCGTTCGTCGTCGAGTTCTCGGCGTTCGGTGCGCAGCCATGGCGCGCGGCCCATCGCGACGACCTCGCGCGCGGTGAACGGGAAACCGACGGTGTGGGTTTGGGGGAGCACGGCGCGCCGGCGGGCCATGTCCAGCGGCGACCAGTGGGTGAGCGCGTGCCCTTCGAGTTCGATCACGCCGGTGCTGGGCGTGAGTTCCCCGGCCAGTGCGGCCAGCAAGGTGGACTTGCCTGCCCCGTTCGGTCCGACCAGCGCGACGATCTCCCCGGCGACCACGTCGAAGTCGACGTCTTCGAGCACCCGCCGCTGCGCACTGTGCGCCCCGCGCCGCTCCACGCTCACCCCCCGCGCGCGCAACGTCACCGCGCCCGCCTCCGGCGCCACCGGCACCTCATGCGTCCGCGCGAACACCTGCCGCACCCCGCTCATCGACCACCTCGCACACCCAGCACCCATGCCCCCCAGAAACTTCGCGTCGACTGCACCTCTGTGGCAGCTACCCGGCCTGCCTGTGGGAAACAACCGGCGCTGATCGGTACAGACGCGCCGCGCGCGAAGTGTCGTTCTGGGAGCCGATCCGGGATGCGCGCCGCGACGACCATGGTGTCAGGCCGCGACTTCGAGGAACGCCGCGTCGACTCGTTCCCAATCGGTTGCTGCGTCGATCTGATGGCGCAACCTTGTCCGGCGGGCATTGAAAACGCCGCCAGCGCACCAGCTGCCACGATATCCGCGGCCACCACGGCGCCGGATCGCGACTCCGAGGAACGCCCCGTCGATCGCGTCGACTCGCACCCAATCGGTTGCTGCGCCGAACTGATGGCGCAACCCTGTCCGGCGGGCGCTGAAAACGCCGCCACCGCACCGGCTGTCGCGATGATTGGGTCGCCCAACGCACGGACTGCCGCGATATCCGCGTCGTCGAGCACGAAGAACGCCGACTTGCCGACGCCGGACGCACCTCCCCACACGGCGCTCATGCCCATCCTCCGGCGCGGGCGCGGGTGCGGCGGAGCAACCAGAAGAAGAAGGGGCCGCCGATGAGGGAGGTGAGCATGCCGAGCGGGAGGTCGGCGTTGTGCACGAGGGAACGGGCGGCGACGTCGGCGGCGAGCAGGACCACCGCGCCGAGGATCGCGCTCAACGGGATCAGCACGCGGTGGCCGGGGCCGACGAGCATGCGGACCAGATGCGGCACGATCAAGCCGACGAACAGCACGATCCCGGTGAACGCGACGCCCGCGGTGGCAAGGATGGCGACGATCAGGATCACGTTGCGCCGCAACCGTTCCACGTCGACGCCGAGATGCCGCGCGGCCGCCTCACCCAGCGCGAGCAGGTCCAGGCGGGGCGCGATGAGCACGGCCGCGGTGATGCCGACGGCGCTCAGGGTCGCGACGATGCTCACCGAATCCCAGGTGGCGCCGTTGAGCGAACCCAGCTGCCAGAACACGATCTGATCGCGCGCGGCGGGCGAGGCGACGAACAGCAGGAACGCGATGAGCCCACCCGCGAACGCGTTGATCGCGACGCCGGTGAGCACCAGCGTGACCACCTCGGTGCGCCCGTTGGATCGAGCCAGCACATACACCAGCGCGGTGGTGGCCAGCCCGGCGACGAACGCGGCTGCGGCCACGGACCAGGCGGCGACGAACGCCCCGCCGATCACGATGACCGTGCCCGCCCCGACCGCCGCGCCCGCGGACACGCCGATCACGCCGGGTTCGGCGAGCGGATTGGCGAACACGCCCTGCAGCAGTCCGCCCGCGGTCGCCAATGCCGCGCCGACGAGCATCGCGAGCAGCACCCGCGGGAAACGCACCTCCCACAGCGTCACCTCACCGGCGGGATGCGCGGGCATCGGTCCCCAGTCGAGTCCGATCCGGTGCAGCACGCTGCCCGCCACTTCGGCGGGAGTAGTCGGCACCTGCCCGATGGCGGCGGAGGCGAGCGCGAGCCCGATCAGCCCGAGGATCGCGACCGCGAAAACCATTGTGGTGCGCGAACGTCCACGCGATCTGGGGGCGGGAGTGACGGGCTTCGTGGCGATGGTGGTGTCGCTCATGACTCCACCTCGCTAGCGCTCGGTTCCATCATGTGCGAGGCGCACTGTGCCATGGTTCGCTCACTACGTTCGCTCACGCGGGTTTCGTGCCGTACACGGCCTCGCTGAGCGCGGTGATGACCCGGCCGGTGTTGGGGCCGAAGCTGAGCACCACGGTGTCGGCCATGTCGACGACCCGCTTGTTGCGTCCGGCGGGTGTCTGCGCGATGCCGGGCACCTTCTCCAGCCCGTCGACCCCGCCCACGGATTTCAGCCCGTCGGACATCACGATGAGCACGTCCGGCGCGGCGCCGATCATGGCCTCGCTGGTGATCGTGATGAACGGCTCGGACAGCGCCGAACCTGCGTCGTCCCCGCCGATCGCGGCGATCAGGGTGTCCGCGCCCGAGCCGGGGCCCGCCAGCATCGTGATGGCGGTGGAGCGCAGGTAGAGGAACGCCATCTTCAGCTTCGGATCCTGCTTGGGCACCGCGGCGATGGCGGCCGCGATCTCGTCCCTGGTGCGCTGGGCGAGCGCGCGGCCGCGATCGGGCACACCCAGGGCGGCGGCGACGGCTTCGATCTGCGGGCCGACGCCCTCCATGGTCCGTTTCGGATCGAAGAAGACGAGGTTCACCCCGGCCGCGCGCAACTGCTCACGCAGCTGCGGCGTCACCGTGACGTCGTCGGTCAGGAACACCGAAGGGCGAAGGGCGAGTACGCCTTCCAGGTTCAAGGACCCGTTGCCGCCGGCCACGATCGGCACGTTCTGGATGGCGGGGTTGGCGACGGTGCCGCGCCCGATCAGCTTGGGCCCCAAGCCCAGTGCGTACACGACCTGGGCCAGGGTGCCGTAACGGTCGACGGCGATGATGCGGCTCGCGTCGGTGATGGTGACGTCGGTGCCGTCGAAGGAACGGACCGTCACCGGCAGCGTCGGCGCCGGCTCGGGTCCGATCGGTACCGGATCGAGGTCGGTGAGTTTCGCGGTCGCGGGGCCGCGCTGGCCGGAGTTCGGTGCGGCACTGTCGGTACCGCATGCCGCGGTGGTCACCGCCAGGGTGAGCGCGAGCACCGCGAGCACGCACCGGGCCAGCCCCGATCGGCCACCGCCGATGCGCTGCGCCTGGACGGACGGGTCTGCCGACGTCGCATGCCTCATGTAGGTAAGCCTAAGACGTGCCGTGCTGGAGCGGGCAGGCGGCACACGCACGGGCGGCGATCATTCGGCGCGGGCACTCACGTCGTCCAACGCGGCCGCGATCGCCCGCGGCAGTTCGAGCGCCTCGGCCGCGAGCACGCCGGTGAGCTGGCCGATATCGCGCGCGCCGACGATCATGCTGGCCACGCTCGGCCGGTCCCGGATCCAGGCCAGCGCGACGGCCAGCGGCGAGGTGCCGAGCCCGTCGGCGGCGGTGACGAGCGCGTCGACCACGCGGGTCGCGCGTTCGTCGAGACTGTCGCGGATATCGGCGGCGGTCGATTCGTCCGCGCCCCGCGAATCCGCGGGCACCCCGTCGCGATACTTGCCGGTGAGAATGCCGCCCGCGAGCGGCGACGACGCGATCACGCCGACGCCGTGATGCTGCGCCGCGGGCACGAAATCGGTTTCCGCGCCCCGCGCCAGCAACGAGTACGGCGTCTGCGCGGCACTGATCGGGGCGAGCGCGGCGAGGCTGGCGAGCTGCCAGGCGTTGAACCCGCGCACGCCCGCGTAGCGGACCCGCCCGGAGCGGACCGCGAGTTCCAGCGTCGCGGCGACCTCGTCTAGCGGGGTCCGCGGATCCCACACCGCGACGTTCCAGATGTCGAGATGGTCGGTGCCGAATTCGAGCAGGGTCCGATCGAGCTGACGTAATAGCGCACGCCGGGATGTGTCGACGGCGGAATGCGTCGCGTCGGGGACGGCGGGCCCGGCCGGGGCGGGCGTCACCCGCGGCGCGATGCCCGCGCAACCGCTGAGCACCAGATCGTCGCGGGAGACCAGATCGCCGAGCAGCTCGGCCAGGATCCGCTGCGCGCCGCCGCCGGTGTAGGCGGGGGAGGTGTCGACGAGCGTGCCGCCTGCTTCGACGAACGCCACCAGCTGCACCGCGGCGTCGTCGGTGTCCGTGTGCGCACCCCAGGTATGGGTCGCCAATCCGATCCGGGACACCCGTAGGCCGCTGCGGCCGACCGTCCGCTGTTCCATCACTGTGCCCGCGCAATCGTCACGGCGCCAAGCCTAGAGCGTGCGCGGCCGTGCGGTCGCCCACCGCGCAGTGGGTTCGCGCGTCGCGGCGGATCGTGCACGCCGAACATGGCAGCGGCGGGCATGCCCCGTACGCGCCGACACTGTACTGTCGCTGCGGGATTGCGGCCGACCCCACGGCATCGCGACCCACCTGTTGACCAATTGCCCAGTCGGAACGGTTCTTTCGGGCAGCACGGATGGAGGCGGAATGAGTGACCGGGAGGCTGCATGACCGGCGAATCGATGACCTGGTTGCAGGCACTGGTGCTCGGTCTGGTGCAGGGACTGACAGAGTTCCTGCCGATTTCCTCGTCCGCGCACCTGCGGATCGTGTCCGGGGTGTTCTTCGGTGACGACGCGGGCGCTTCGTTCACCGCGGTCACCCAGCTGGGCACCGAGGCCGCCGTGCTGGTCTATTTCGCCAAGGACATCTGGCGGATCGTGCAGGCCTGGTTCACCGTGCTCGGCCGCAAGCTGTCCGCGGTCCGCGAGACCGTCCCGATCACCGAACAGGTGACGACCCGGCTGCCCGTCGTGACGAACGCGGCGGCGGACCGCTACTTCGACGAGGAACGCCAGCGCGAGCTGGACTACCGGATCGGGTGGTATGTGATCATCGCCACCATCCCGATCGGCGTGCTCGGCTACCTGTTCAAGGACGTGATCCGCACCGCGGCGCGCAACCTCTGGCTGATCTCGTTCATGCTCATCGCGTTCGCGCTGGTGATCGCCGCGGCCGAATACTACGGACGCAAGCAGCGCCCGATCGAGCGGCTGACCACCCGCGACGGCCTGGTGATGGGTTTCGCGCAGTGTCTCGCGCTGATCCCGGGGGTGTCGCGTTCGGGCGCCACCTCGTCGGCGGGTCTGTTCCTGGGCCTGACTCGCGAAGCGTCCGTGCGCTTTTCGTTCCTGCTCGCGATTCCCGCGGTGACCGCCTCGGGCCTGTTCAGCATCCCCGACGCGTTCAAACCGGCCGGTGAGGGGCTCAACGCGAGCGGACCGCAGCTGCTGGTGGCGACGATCCTGGCGTTCGCCGTCGGCTACGCGTCGGTGGCGTGGCTGCTGAAGTTCGTGGCGAAACATTCGCTGGATTGGTTCGTCGGATACCGCATCCTGCTCGGTCTGACCGTGATGGGGTTGCTCGCGACCGGGGTCGTGTCGGCCACATGAGTACCGCCGCGGCGGGGCATGCGGACGACCGCAGCCAGCGATGTGGGGGCCGGTCCGACCGCATGACTAGGCTGACTACATGACGGTGATTCTGCTGCGACACGGTGTGTCGACCTCGAACACCGCCCGCACCCTGGCCGGTCGGAGCACCGGCGTCGAGCTGACCGAGCGCGGCGAAGAGCAGGCAAGGGCCGTCGCCGAACGGCTCGCCGGACTGCCGATCGAGCGGATCGTGCACTCGCCGCTGCTGCGCTGTCAGCGCACAGTGGCCCCGCTGGCGGAGAAATTCGGGCTGGAACCGGTATTCGACGATCGGTTGATCGAGGTCGACTACGGCGACTGGACCGGGCGGCCGATCGGCGAACTGCTGGAGGAGCCGCTCTGGAAGGTGGTGCAGCGGCACGCCTCCGGTGCGGTGTTCCCCGGCGGGGAAGGGCTGGCGCAGGTGCAGAGCCGTGCGGTCGCCGCATTGCGCGAGCACGATCGGGCGCTGGCCGAACAGCACGGCGGCGACGCGCTGTGGGTCGCGTGCACGCACGGCGACGTCATCAAGTCGGTGCTCGCCGACGCGCTGGGCATCCATCTGGACGGGTTCCAGCGGATCATGGTGGAGCCCGCCTCGATCAGCGTCATCCGCTACACCCCCACCTCGCCGTATGTGTGGCGGTTCAACGACACCGGCGCCGACCTCTCGGCGCTGTCGAATCAGCAACGCCCCGTTGCCGATTCACGCTCCGCGGGGCAGCAGCCCGCGGCCGATCCGGACGGCCCGGTGCCCGGCGGCGAGCTGGGCGGGGCGGGGAGTGCGGATAATGGGAATGCGGAGCGTTGAGATTCCTTGTACACGGGTAGTCGGCGGCACCGCGCCGCGGATAGTCGATCAGGGTCACGTATCAGGAGGTGCATGTGTCACGCGCAATCCATGTATTTCGCACCCCCGATCGTTTCGTCGCCGGGACCGTCGGTGAGCCGGGCGATCGCGCGTTCTATCTGCAGGCCGTTCAGGAACCGCGGGTCGTGAGCGTGCTGCTGGAAAAGCAGCAGGTGAAGGTGCTCGCCGACCGGATGGGTCTGCTGTTGGACGAGGTGGCCCGCCGCTTCGGCGCCGAGGTGCCGCCGCAGGCCGAGGACATCAGCGACAGCGCCCCGCTGGTCACCCCGGTCGACGCCGAGTTCCGGGTCGGCACGATGGGGCTGGGCTGGGACGCCGACGCGAACGCCGTGGTGGTGGAGTTGCTGGCGATCACCGAAACCGAGGTGGACGAGTCGGTGGTGCTCGACGACACCGAGGAGGGGCCCGACGCGGTGCGCGTGTTCCTGACCCCGATCCAGGCGCGGGAATTCGCGCTGCGCTCGACCAGGGTGATCGCGGCGGGTCGCCCGCCGTGCCCGCTGTGCGGGGAACCGCTGTCGTCGCGGGGACATATGTGTGTGCGGACCAACGGCTACAAGCGCGGCGACATCTTCGGCGCGGCCGAGCTAGAGGAGTGAACGGTGACGCGGGCCGGGGAGCGGTTCCACAGTGGTGAGTTGACGGTGATCGGGCGGATCAGTACCGCCAGCAACGTGACCCTGGTCTGCGACATCCTCGACGAGCACGAACCGCCCCTGCGGGTGGTGTACAAACCCGTGCGCGGCGAGCGCCCGCTGTGGGACTTCCCCGACGGCACGCTCGCGGGCCGGGAGGTGGCGTCCTATCGGATCTCGGCGGCCGTCGGCTGGGGCGTGATCCCGGAGACGATCCTGCGTGACGGACCGTACGGCGTCGGCATGGTGCAACGCTGGGTGGACGGCGTCGATAATCACACCGAGCGCGGTGACCGGCTCGACCTGGTGGATCTGGTGCCGCTCGGCGCGGTGCCCGACGGTTTCCGCGAGGTGCTGCGCGCGCAGGACCCCGCGGGCAACGACGTCTCGCTCATCCACGCCGACGACCCGCGCCTGCAACGCATGGCCGTGCTGGACGTGCTGCTGAACAACGCCGACCGCAAGGGCGGGCACGCGCTGGAAGGCACCGACGGACAGGTCTACGGTGTCGATCACGGTATCTGCTTGCACACCGAGCACAAACTGCGCACCGTGCTGTGGGGGTGGGCCGGCCAGCCCCTGAGCGACGCGCTGGTCGACGACATCACCGCCTTCGCCAAAGAACTGCCCGGCGCGGTCGCCGACGACCTCGCCGAGCACATCACCGACGCCGAGATCGAAGCCCTCGTCGACCGCACCCAGGAACTCGTCGACGACCCGGTGATGCCGACGCCCCGCACCTCCCGCCCGATACCCTGGCCCGCGTTCTGAGCGAATCGGCACGGTGTGCGTCGTTGCATAGCGTGCCGAATTGGCTTGGGGGGCTTGCATTCTGGAGTGGGTCGGCGGTGTCGGCGCCGGGTGCGGGTGAAGTCCAAGGTGGGGCAGCGGCGCCGGTCGCTCGGAGACAGCCGACCGGGCGCAACTTTCAGCGTGTGCCGTCTGGCACTTGATACGATCTTGCAGCGTGCGCTTACGCGGGGGTGCGTGACCCCTGGCATTGCTCTCGGCGGGTGCACGCGCTACCGTCGCGCGAAGCGTTGGGTGGTCCCGTCAACTGTCCGCTGACAAGGGACTCAGCGAGAGCGAAAACCTTGACATCCCATGATTTGCTGATTTCCGCAGGTCGTGAGCGGCGTATCAGAGGGGTTCGGCGGCGGATCGGCCGGGGCGGAGAGCGACGATCTCGACCCCACCTTTACCCTCGAATTATGCAGTCCTGGTCCGATATCGCCCTACCCACCATCCCCGGAGCAGGGCCACCGTTGCGGTTGTTCGACACCGCCGACCGTCAGGTGCGTCCGGTCACACCCGGCGCCACCGCCACCATGTACGTCTGCGGGATCACCCCTTACGACGCCACCCATCTCGGGCACGCCGCCACCTATCTGACCTTCGATCTGGTCAACCGATCGTTGCGCGATTCGGGGCACGAGGTGCACTACGTACAGAACGTGACCGACGTGGACGACCCGCTGTTCGAACGCGCCGAACGCGACGGCGTGGACTGGCGCGACCTCGGCACGCGTGAGATCGAACTGTTCCGCGAGGACATGACCGCGCTGCGCATCGTGCCGCCGCGTGAGTACGTCGGCGCCATCGAATCCGTCGACGAGGTGGTCGAATTCGTGCAGAAGCTGCTCGCGTCGGGCGCCGCGTACGTGGTCGACGACGCCGAGTACCCCGACGTGTACTTCCGGGCCGACGCGACCGATCAGTTCGGCTACGAATCCGGCTACGACCGCGAGACCATGGAGCGCCTGTTCGCCGAGCGCGGCGGCGACCCCGACCGTCCGGGCAAGCGCGACAGCATCGACGCCCTGCTGTGGCGGGCCGCTCGTCCCGGCGAACCGTCCTGGCCTGCCCCGTTCGGCGAGGGCCGTCCCGGCTGGCACATCGAATGTTCGGCGATCGCGCTGAACCGCATCGGCCCCGAGTTCGATATCCAAGGCGGCGGCAGCGACCTGATCTACCCGCATCACGAGTACTCCGCCGCGCACGCCGAATCCTTGATCGCGGGCCGCCGTTTCGCCCGTCATTACGTGCACGCCGGCCTGATCGGCTTGGACGGCGAGAAGATGTCGAAGTCCAAGGGCAACCTGGTGCTGGTCTCCACGCTGCGCCGCAGCGGCGTCGACCCGGCCGCCATCCGCCTGGGCCTGCTGGCCGGCCACTACCGGCAGGACCGCATGTGGACCGACGCCGTGCTCGACGCGGCCAAGACCCGCCTCGACCTCTGGCGGCGCGCCACCGCACTCCCCACCGGCCCCGACGCCACCGACACCATCGCACGCCTGCGCCAGCACCTCTCCGACGACCTGGACACCCCCAAGGCCCTCGACGCCGTGGACAACTGGGCCCGCCAATCCCTCGACTACGGCGGCACCGACCCCGCCGCCCCCACCTCGGTGAAGACCGCCGTAGACGCCCTCCTCGGCATCACCCTGTAGCGGGTTCGCACCTCCCGCCCTGTCCGCGGGAGGTGCGCTACCGGGCCAGGATGGACAACACCAGGTCGCACGATCCCCCGTCACGAGGTGTGAGCGTTCAGAGTTGGCCTATGAGAGGTCCGTGGCGGTGTTCGCGGCAGCTCGGCGCCGACGGAACTCCGGGGCCGCAGTGCCGTTGTGCGGGTGATCTATTCGGCAGATTCTGACCGCCGATGACGGGGAGTTGGAGGATGCCGGGCTGGTGGGTCTAGCCCCACCAGCCTGTGGGTCTAGACCCGTGTTGCATGGCTGTTGGTCTTCGTAGCGTCGTTGGCATGACGAACTCGAGAGACTCGAAGAAGCCGAGCAACAGCGACTCTGCGGTGGCGGTGTCGCCGAACGATACTCGCGTCCAAGACATCTTCGACATGGTGAAGAAGTGCATCGTGATCTTCGGTGTGATCAGTGCCGTGGTCTTGGCGACGGTGGCCGCGATCGCAGCGGCTCATGGCCTGGTGAATACATTCATGTGGGTTCGGGCCGGTCTTCTGCTCCTCGTTACTCCGCTGTTCTACCGACTGGCCGTACTTGCGTCGCGGGGAGGGCGGAAGAGCTTGGAGCGCTTGCGCATCGTGACGACGATCTTGCCGATCGCGATCGTCGTGGTCGACTTGATTCCGGGTGTCTGCCCGGTGTGGTACGCGGGGATGCAGGCGGTGTCGGCAGTGCCGCTGATCGTGATTGCCGTCCGCACCCGACGCGTCATGCATACCGCTTTGCCGGCGGGGGCGTGAGTCGCCGTGACTCGTGGGGCAGGCAAGATGGCGCACAGGCGATCCTTGGGAAGGAGGGGGCTCGTGCGACGGTCGAGTTCGTGGTTGGGGGCGGCAGTCGCCGGGTTCGCGAAGGCGGCCCTGCTCGCAGCGGCGGCAGTGCTTCTTCCCGCGCTGTCCCTTGCCCCGGCTGTTGTCTCCGCGTTGTCGGGTTCTGCATGGTCGTGGCGCAACCCGTGGTCGTGGGTGGGCGTGCTGATGTTCTTTGTTCCGCTCGCCTTGGTGTTCGCGCGGCGGGTCGGCGCGTTGTTCCGTCGGCTCGTCGCCCGGTGGTGCGGCATCGTGATCGAGGACGGCTACCGACGGCCGGAGACCGCGCCAGAGCCCGTGCGGTTGTCGACGGGGTACTGGTGGAACGGCCACTCCTATGAGCGCAGCCGCCGTGACGCCGAGGCAGATCAGCAGTGGCGTCGACGGATCGGCGATCCGGCGTATCGGCGGGATGTGCGGTGGGTGGTGATCGCAGCCGTCATCGTGGGACCGGTGTGCGCTGTGCCGGTGGCTGCGCTGGCCGGCGCGGTGATCGCGTTCGCTCATCCCACATCGGCCTCCGTCGTAGTGGGAGTTCTGCTCGTGGCGGTCGCCGTGGCCAGCGCACCCTATGCCTGGCGGATCGTCGGCCCGCTCGCGCACCGATGGCTACGACTGTCCGAAGACGCCGCTACCGCCGGACGCGTGCGGGAGTTGGAGTTGCAGCGCGCGGACCTGACCACGGCGCAGGCCGCAGAGATCCGCCGTATCGAGCGTGACCTGCACGACGGTGCGCAGGCTCGCCTGGTCGCGGTGGGGCTGTCCCTCGCGACCGCGGAGAAGCTGATGGATCACGACCCGGCGCGCGCCAAAGCACTCCTGCGCGAAGCGCGGGAAGGCACGTCGACCTCGCTGGCCGAGCTGCGCGAGCTCGTGCGCGGCGTCAACCCGCCGGTGCTCGTCGAGCGGGGAATGGTCGAGGCGATCCGTGCGCTGGCGCTCGACAGTCCGGTCGACGTCCGCGTCGAGGCTCCCGACCGGATACGGCTGGACGTCCCGGTCGAGGCCGCTGTCTATTTCGCCGTCGCCGAACTGCTGGCCAACGCGGCGAAACATGCGCCTACCGGGCACGTGCACGTACGCGTCCGAGATCGTGGTTACGCCGTCGAGGTGGATGTCGACGATGATGGCCCCGGCGGCGCCGAAGTCGTTCCCGGCGGTGGGCTCGACGGCATCCGCAGGCGCCTTGCCGCATTCGACGGCGTGCTCACTCTGGCCAGCCCGGCGGGAGGCCCGACACAGGCCAGGATGGTGGTGCCATGCGAATCGTCGTAGCCGAAGATCTCTACCTACTTCGCGACGGCATCGTCCGGCTGCTGGACGCGTACGGTCACGAGGTCGTGGCAACGGCCACGACCGGCCCTGAAGCGCTGCACGCCATGCTCACCCAGCGCCCGGATATCGCGATCGTCGATGTCCGGATGCCACCGACGAACACCGACGAAGGCCTCACCGCGGCGCTCAGCGCGCGCAGACAGATCCCGGGTCTTCCTGTGCTCATCCTCTCTCAGCACGTTGAGCAGTTGTACGCCCGCGAACTCCTCGCCGACCACGCAGGCGGTGTCGGGTATCTCCTGAAGGACAGCGTGTTCGACGCCGACCAGTTCATCGACGCACTCGAACGTGTCGCCGCCGGTGGCACCGCGCTCGATCCCGCTGTCGTGACGAAGCTGCTCGCCCGCCCGACGGCCGCCCCGAAGCTCGCCCAGCTCACCGAGCGGGAACGATCCGTCCTCGCGCTGATGGCCCAGGGGCTCTCCAACAGCGCGATCGCGAGCCGCCTATTCCTCAGCGAGAGCGCGATCAGCAAGTACACGACCACGACATTCGACAAACTCGGCATCAGGGAGGACGGCACGGCCAACCGACGCGTCCTCGCCGTTCTCACCTACCTCAACGACAGCACCAACTGATTCACTCCTGACCGTTGCTCACTTGTCCTTCCGCGCCGCAAGACTTCCGCTGTTTGCCGGTGGATCGCAGGGGCGCCCGCGCCTTCGAGTTCGCCGATGCCGACTTCGTTCAGGTCGGACAGCTCGGTGATGTCGATGTGAAGATCGGATGTCAGGGGAGCCGCGGTTTGTTGTGCGCGCAGTGCAGTGCTGCAGTCGATGCCGGTGATCGGTTCTTCGCGCAACGTTCGCATGACGTCGACCGCTTGGTGGTGGCCGTGTGCTGTCAGCGGTGACCGGGGCCCTGGATGCCCATGATCGCGAAGCATGCCGGACGCGCTCCCGGCGGAGGCAAAAAGTTCGGAAATTCTTGTCAGGGGATGTCGAGAACGCGTTGGTGGCTCCGTCCCCGGGGTACGAGCAGCCGAACGGCCCCTCGCCGACACGAAGGAGTGAACATGCACGCCGACGCGATCGCCACGATCCTGAATCAGCCGCACAGCCAGGAACTTCTGGCTCGTGACCTGCTGCGGATGGCGTATGTCGCCAAAGATGGCAGTCCACGCAACATTCCGGTCGCATTCGCCTGGAACGGACGCGAGATCGTCGTGTGCACCTCGAAGAATGCCGCGAAGCTGCACTCGCTGCGGCACGCACCCGAGGTCGCGCTGACCATCGACACCGAGGTGCACCCGCCGAAGATCCTGTTCCTGCGCGGTCGCGCGGAACTGGACGAGGTCGAGGGCATCCCCGACGAGTATTTGCAGATTAACGGCAGCTACGAGATGAGCGCCGAGCAGCGCGTCGAATGGGAAGCCGAGGTCCGTTCGCTGTACGACGGCATGGTCCGGATCGTCATCACGCCGACCTGGGTCAAACTCATCGACTTCGAGACCACCCTGCCGTCGGCGGTCGAAGAACTGATCCGCCGGCGCGCCGAACGCCAGAACGCCTGAGCTGGGGCAAGTCACACAGGTGGCTCCAGAAACCCGGACACCGGCCCGGGTAACGAACCGCAGGCATAGCGCCTGACACGATCAACGGGCACCGTAGGTGCCGCAACGAAAGAGGAGAAACAGCATGACGATCCGGATGATCACGCAGGCATCGTGGTCGAGGATCTGGCGGCCGCGGTCGCCTTCTTCGTCGAACTCGGCCTGGAACTGGAGGGGGAGACCGTGGTCGAGGGTCCGTGGGTGGACCAGTTGATCGGCTTGACGGAGGTCCGTGCGGACGTCGCGTTCCTGCGCGTGCCGGACGGCAGTGGCCGCCTCGAGCTGTCGACCTTCCAGAACCCGGTGTCCACCCGCACCGCCCACCGGGAACCGGTCAACACGCCGGGCATCCCGCGCCTCACCTTCGTCGTCGAGGACACCGCCGAAGTCTTCGAACGCCTGCGCCCCCACGGAGCCGAACTCGTCGGTGAAATCGCCCAGTACAAGGACATCTACCGCTACGGCTACGTCCGCGGCCCCGGCGGCGTCATCATCGGCCTCGTCCAGGAACTCCACTGAACGACACCCCGGAAGTCGCCCGCGCAGTGCCCCTTCGACCAGGAACGCCGCACTCTGCTCGTACTGTCCGCGCCGGATGCCCGGTACTGCCGAGATAATCGGATGCTTGTGGCGACGCGGAGGTGATACTTTCCGCGCGTGTCAGCTCGCCTCAGCAACGGCGCTTCTGGAGCGATTCGTCGTTTCGCCGGATGGGTGGCCCGTGGGTCGGTCGGTCATCCGATGCTCACCGGGATCAACTATTGGGACGAGCTGAAGGATTCGCCCTCGCAGATGGAGATCTGCTTCGCCATCTTCGCCAACGTGCTCGAGCTCGACGACGAAGGCGAGCCCGTCAACGAGAAGTACGCGGAACGCCGTGCCGCAGTGTGGCTCTACAGGTACTGCACAGGGGAGCTCCCGCCAGGTGAAGCAGACCTCGAGTCGTGGGAAGTCGAGCTTTTCTGAAGTGGTTCGCGGTTTCGCCAGATGGGGAACCGTTGGTGTTCAGTCGGACTCGGTGAGCATCACGCTCGCAGGGGACGACCGGCGTTGGTACGTGTTCGACCCCCGTGGGGTGGCTGGGCATCACCCGTTGACCTTCGCGATCACGTGTTCGGCGAAGCGGGAGAGGTTGGTGATCTTGGTGTCGAGGGGTTCGGTGTCTTGGTCGAGGGTGTAGGGGAGGCGGAAGCCGACGATGACGTCGGTGACACCTTTGTCCTCGAGTCGTTTGATGCCGTCGACGGTGAAGCCGTCGAGGGAGATGACGTGGATCTCGAAGTCTTTGCGGGTGCCGTATTCGGCGCGCAATGCGTCCAATTCGACGAGGAGCCGGTCGAGTTCGTCGCCGTCGCCGCCCGCGTGCATCCAGCCGTCGCCGCGTTGTGCGGCCCGGCGCAGTGCGGGCTTGCTGTGCCCGCCGATGAGGATCGGGACGGGTTCGGTGGGCACCGGACTGATCTTGATCGGCGGGATGTTGTAGAACTCGCCGTGGAATTCGAAGTAGCCGCCGGCGGTGAGCCCGCGCACGATGTCGATGCACTCGTCCATTCGCGCGCCACGCTTCTCGAACGGCACGTCCATGATCTCGAAATCGTCGGGCCACGGGCTGATCCCGACGCCGAGCCCGAACCGGTTACCGCTCAACGCCGCGATCGACGCGGTCTGCTTGGCGACCAGTACCGGCGGCCGGATCGGCAGCTTCAGCACGAACGGCGTGAACCGCAACGTCGTGGTCGCGGCCGCCATCGCCGCGCTGAGCACGAACGCCTCGATGAACGGCTTGTCCTCCAGGAACTCGCGATTCCCGTCGGGCGTGTAGGGGTACTTGGCGTCGGAGTCGCGCGGGTAGGCGATGCTGTCCGCGACCGCCATCGACGTGTACCCGGCGGCCTCGGCGGCGCGGGCGAGAGGGACGTAGTAGGCCGGGTCGGTCATCGTCTCGGCATAGGTGAAGCGCATATCAGTCGCCTTCCTGGCGCCGCGAGTGCAGCGCCGCGTGCGCCCCGGCGCGGCGCCCGAAGAACGAGCCCTCCCCGAGACAGGTTCCACTCGAATAACCGTCGCAGTCCTGCGCCAGGTTGGACGCGCAGGCTCCGGCGGCGTACAGCCCCCCGATCGGTGAGTCGTCGGCCCGCAGCACCTGCCCGTCGACGGAGGTGCGCAGGCCGCCCAGGGTGAACCCGACGTAGGTCGCGATACCGGGCGTCAGATCGAATGCGCCCCAGGGCCCTTCGGTCAGCGGCGTCACCCAGTCCGGATGCTTGTCGAATTCGGGGTCGTGCTCGTCGGCCGCGGCGACGTTGTAGTTCGCCAGCGTCTCCTGCAGCGCGCCGACGGGCATGCCGAGCGCCGCCTCCATTTTCGCGACCGTGTCCCAGCCGTCGACGAACTTGGCCATCGGCAGTTCCGGCCACACCAGGTGGTTGCTGTCCACGATCAGGTACGCGGTCGAATCCGGTTGCGCGACAACCGCGCCCGCGGTGCGCCCGTGGTAGGAGTCCTCGGCGACGAACCGGCGGCCCGCCTTGTTCACGATGATCCCGTGCAGCAGTTGCGCGGGCGGATAGAACGAGGCGGTGAGGAACGCGCCGTGCATGTGCGCGGTCGCCGCGCCCGCGGACTGGCCGAGCCGGATGCCGAGCCCGTCGTCGGTGGGTACACCCAACGGCAGGAAATGCCGCGCGAGCGGGGTGTAGGCGGCGAGCATGCCGGGGTTGGCGACGAAGCCGCCCGCGGCGAGCACCACCGCACCGGTCGCGGCCCCACCGGACCAGCACGCGCCGACGACCCGATTGCCGTCGAGCACCAACTGTTCGACTCGCGTCTCGTAGCGCACCCGGATGCCGAGCGCGTGCACCCGCGCGGTGAGCACCCGCATGATCTCGGCGCCCCCGCGTTCGGCGGGCACGTTCACCTTGTGCCCCCGTGGCGCGGGAGCGATCTGGTCTCGATGCGGGGCGACGTTCTCGTTGCCCGTCCACATCAGGCCTTCGGTGCCCGGCCGCACCACGGCCTTGCCGGAGTAGTACGAACGCACGAAGCCCAGCCCTTGCGCTTCCAGCCACGCGAGGTGCGCGACGCTGCCCGCGCAGTAGGCCTCGATCTTGCGATGGTCGGGGTCGGGGCTGACGGCGACCAGATAGTCCCGCATCGCGGCGACGCTGTCCTGGTGGTCGGTGGCGTGCTGTACGGGTGTGCCGCCGCCGAGGTAGAAGTGCCCGGCCGCGAGCGCGGAGGCGCCGCCCGCGGCACCGGTGCGTTCGAGGATCAGTACCCGCGCGCCGGCCTCGGCCGCGCTGATCGCCGCGCACGCACCGGCGATGCCGAAGCCGACGACCACCACATCGGCGGTCTCGTCCCAGTCCGCCGGTGGGACGGCCACGTCGGGGAGTTCGGTTCCTACTGCCATGGGTTGCTGCAGCCTTCCGGGATCAGCGCGTCGAACATCGCCCGCATCTCGTCGGACAAGCGCATGAGTTCGACCTGCGATCCGAGCGGTCCTCCTTCGAGATACGCGAACTCCATTCCGGCACCCGGGAACTTTCCTCGAGCGACGATCTCGATGCCCGCGGCCCGCGCTTCGTCCAGCGCGCCGTCGTAGTCCTCCGGCACCCACGCCACATGATGCAAGCCCGCGCCGGCCCGCTCGAGGTGTTCGGCGTACAAGCTCGCCCCACCGCGCGGCTCGATCAACTCCAGTTGCTGTCCACCCGCATAGCCGAGCGCGACCGAGATCGTGTAATCGGCTGGCGCGCCCCGTAATTCACACAGTTCCGGCCCGAAGTGCACGTCCGGGATCGAGAACCATTCTGCCACCCCGTACCGCTCGGTGAACTGCCGTCGGGCTGCCACGATGTCCGGCACCACCCAGCCCAGCTGAAAGATCGGCCCGCGCGCGATCACCGGCCGACCTCCGCGCGGCCGCGCCGCCGCGGACCCGTAGGCGTCAGGCCACGGCCCGACGCTGCTCGGCACTGAACCCCGCAACCCACCTCCTCAACTAAACACGTGTGCTTAACTCAGTCAAGGTGGGTGTTTAGTAGAGTCTCGCTATGTTCATCGCCGATTCGCGCGCGGCACTGCTCGACGCGGGGGAGCGGCTCATCGCCGAACGCGGGGTCGACGTCCCGCTGCGCGATATCGCCGCGGCCGCGGGCAACCGCAACAACTCCGCCGTGCACTACTACTTCGACTCCCGCACCGGCCTGATCGAAGCCATCGTCGACCGCAGAATGAACTGGCTCGAAGACCGGCGCATGCAATTGCTCGCCCGCTACGAGGCCGAAGGCACCGCACACGACCTCGACACCCTCGTCACGATGCTCGCCGCGCCGATCCTCGAACTCAGTGCCGCCGACGGTGTCACCCACTACGGCCGCTTCCTGGAGGTCGTGCGCGCCCACCCGGTGATCGCCGATCCACGCCGCCTGGCGGGCACCGACCGCGCCGCCGTCCGCATCATCGCCACCCGGCTCACCGCCGCCCTGCCCCACCTGGCCGCACGCAAACGCAGGCAACGCCTGGAAACCATGGCCACCATCATGTTCGCGCTCATCGCCGACTACGAACGCACCCTGGAAGCGGGCGTCCGTAAACCTCACCCCGACGACGCCGCCGAAATCATCGCCATGATCGTCGCCATGCTCACCGTGTGAACACCGCACTGGACGCTCCCACATGCACCGGCGCGTCTCGCGCATGGTGCTTCGCGCGCACGGCTGATGTTGTGGAAGCATGCGAAAAGACAACCCCGGCGCACCGGAGAGGCGCAGCCCGGACCAATGGCTGACCTGGACGGCAGCACTGGCCACGGCCGTCAACGGCGGCGTGTTCTTCGACTTCTCCTTCGTCGTCATGCCCGGTCTACGCGAGCTGCCTTCGGCGCAAGGGATCGCCGCCATGCAGGCACTCGACCGCACCGCCGTCACACCACCGCTGATGCTGGCCATGTACGGCACCAGCGCGCTGTGCCTCGTCCTGATCGTGCGCGCGGCCATGCGGTGGCGTACACCATCGGCACCGTGGATCCTCGCCGCAGCCATCACCTTCCTGTTCGCCACGGTCGTCATCACCGGAGCCGGCAACGTGCCCGTCAGCGCGTCGGTGGACGCGCTGGACCCGGCTGATCCCGGCGCGGCGACCCGATGGGACGAGCTGTACACGCAATGGGTCTGGTGGAACCACGCCCGCGTACTCACCGCGCTCGCCGCCGCATCGGGATTCCTGATCGCCGCGACGCGGCGGCAAACCGTGTGATCCGCCCGCGACCCGAACCGGGGCCTACCCGGAACGAACGCACCCCTGAGATACGGTCGCGGAGTGGAACTCCTAGGCATTCACCACGTGGCGATCATCGCGTCCGACTATGTGCGCTCCAAGCGGTTCTACACCGAGACACTCGGGCTCGCCGTGATCGCCGAGCAATACCGGGCCGAACGCCGCTCCTACAAACTCGACCTCGCCATCCCCGGCGGCAGCAGGATCGAACTGTTCTCCTTTCCCGAACCCCCGAACCGCGCGAGTTGGCCCGAGGCCGCCGGGCTGCGCCACCTCGCGTTCGCGGTCCGCGACGTCGCCGCCACCCTGGACCGGCTCGCCGCCAAAGGCGTACGCACCGAAGAACTACGCGTCGACGAGGTCACCGGCAAACGGATGGCGTTCTTCTTCGACCCCGACGACCTGCCGCTCGAACTCTACGAAGTCTGATTCATCCCGCGCGCCCGCCGCGCCAATTCGACTGTCGCCGCACGCAACTCGTCGATCGAACCGATCGGCTCGGCATAACCCACCCGGGTCCGCGCCACCCCGCGCGGCGTCACCACCCGCAGGTCCAGCCCATACCGGTCCGCGCGCTCACAGCTCGCCTCCGTTGCATCCGGATACCCGCCGAGCGCCTGCGCCATCGCCAGCAGGGCCGGCGCGTGATCGTCGTTGAGGTGCGTGATCGCCCCCGCCGCCACCGGCACGATCGGATCCGCCGACGTCGCCGCGTACTGTTCCGCGCTCGCCGAATCCATCCGCCCGTACCCGCCGACCCAGCGGACCCGCCGCACCCGCAACACCCACAACGAGAAATCGCTGTAATCGATGTAGTGCTTCGCCGCGGGCACCGCCGCCAGATGCGCCGCTCGTGCCGCCTCTGCCTCCGCGCCCACCGGCTGCTCCACCACACCCGCGAGCGTGATCCTGGTCCCCGCCAACGGATCCGCCGGCATATCCGGCGCCACGATCGCCACACTGGCCCGCGCGTCGGCCGCCAGATTACGGCCGTGCTCGGCCAACCGTGACACACACAGCACCGGCTGCCCGTCCAGCAGCCCATACGTCACGAACGACGCCCACGGCGTGCCGTCCTCGCTGAGACTGGCGAGCGTCGCGGTATTCGTCGCGGCGGCAACCGTTCTCGCCTCCTCCGCGGCAGAAGGGCGAGCCGAATTCGCCACCGGGCCCGTGGGCTGCGGAATCGACGGCGCGTCGCCGGGGTCACCATGGTCGAGAGTCATGCCGTTCATCCTCTCCTGCCCGCCCGACACGCGGACGCCGGGCCTGTCTCCGAGCTGCCATCTTTCAGCGTGCCACGTCGAATCGTGCTGCGCGGCGGAGTCGATGCACGGGATTGGACGCGCGGATCGCGCGCGAATAGACCAGACTTGCCGGGTGACCCGATACGCATTCGACGCCGACCGCAACGTACTGGTCGCCACCTGGGCGACCGGGCGCGGCGATCTCGCGCAGACGGTAGCCGTGCTGTCCAACCAGGTGACCCACGATCAGGCAACCAATCTGGCGTCGAACCTGACCACGCTGTCCCGGTTCCACTGGCGCACCTACACCCACCCCGCCAGCGCGGCAGGCGATCCCGACATCCCCAACAGCGAAGCCTGGCGCCGCGCCGAAGAGCGCCGCAACTTCAAAGAGGTCGAAGCCGGCCTGCGCACCCCCAACCTGCCCTCCGAAGAAGGACTCGTCGTCTCCTACAGCGGCGTCGTCGAATCCGCGCACCGCGTCGGACGCACCCTGCACGACATCGACGACCCCGTCCTGCGCGACACCATCATCGCCGAGGTGAGCGCCGAACAAGCGGCCATCGAATCCGCCGAACGCGGCGACCTGTCCGGCCGCGCCCGCCAAGCCGTCGAACTGTCCCGCCCCGACGTCTCTCCGGCCCAGGTCCAAGCCGCCGACGACCTGCTGCGCGCCGACCCGCTCGGCTCCATCGAACTGTTCACCGAACTCGACCCCGCCTCCGCCGCCGTGGCCGCCGCACACTGGCTGCTCGCCGCCGCCGAAGTCGCCGGCGAGATGGCAGGCGTGCCCGCCACCGACGTCGTCGTGGAAGCCGACGACATCGAAGCCCTCCAGGTCGAGACCCCCACCCTGGTGCTCGAACGCCTCGACGCGGGGGAGAGCCCCACCGAGGTCGTCGTCGACCTGATCGCCGAAGCCATGGCCGTGCACGAAGGCCGGGTGCCCGCCCCCTGGGCCGTGGTCGGACGCGTCGCCGAAATCGAAGAACAGGCCCGCACCTTCGAGGTCGACGCCGACACCCGCGAAGCCATGCTCGCGAGCTTCCGAATCAGCCGGCTCGACCCCGCCCGCCCCGCCCTCGACCTGCTCGAAGACCTCCTCGACGGCATCCGCGGCTCCCTGCTGCTCTACGCCGCCCACACCGATGACGACGACGTCGAAGCCCTGTTCACCGCCGACGTCCGCATCGAAGCCGACTCCGACCCCGAACACCTGCTGTAGACGACAGGGTCAGTCGGCGATCTGCACGGCGTGTGCGTTTGCACGTCGTGCAGATCCTGTCACGACTCGGCGAGCGTGCCCGCCTCTTCGACGGCCAGCTCAGGTGCGGTGCTCAACCAGCGGACCAGGCTTTCGTAGACCGCATAGTGGTTGAGGAGGGTGAAGTGGTTGGCGGCGGGGACGTGTAGCCCGTTGGCGTCGTCGAAGCCGATGCGGCGGGCCCGGTTCCGGCCTGCCGCGCTCGTGGTCAGCACCAGACCGTCACCGATGATCCGCCCGAGCGGATGCCGGGGACTGCGCGTGACGCACGCGGTCACGAAGTAGTGCGCCACCCCGTCCAGCAGCGGGACCTCACGAATAACCCTGCGCCGCAGCGTGTCCGTGTCGATATCGCGCCAATCCTCATCGACCAGCGACCCCTGCCGCAGATCGCGGATCCCCGCACTACGCCGCCGCAGCAACCGGCCGAACGGACGCGTCTCCGGCACCCGAACCAACGCCGCGGACGCGAAGTGCACGAACTGCTCCAGCGGCGCACCCAGATGCGGCGAACCGAGACAGACGAGATGCCGCACCCGCCGCACCCACGCCGCCCCGGACTCGCTCGCCTCGAAACAAGCCCCACGCGCGATCAACCCGCCCATCGAATGACCGACCAGCGACAGCTGCTCGACCTCGACGGGCCAGTGCTCGACCACCCGCTGCAACAGCTCGCTCAACTGGTGGGCGTTCTCCGAAATATGCAGGCCGCTGTTGTAGCGGATCTGCAGCGTGCTGTAGCCGAGGTCCTGCTCGAGCCCCTCCGCATAGCTCGTCCGCCCGCCCAGCCGCCAGGCGTGCTCGGTCTCCACCAACCCGTGCAGAAACACCACCACACACGAACTCGGCTTCGCCACATACTGCCCGATCTGCTCGGGCGCGACCGGCTCCCCGTCCACCCGCAACGTCATCGGCCCGGCCAGGATCGGCCGCGCCTGCTCCAGATCGTCGCCGATGAAACCCTGTAGCGCGCCGAGGAACCCGGCCCCGAACACCGTGCGCGAAGGCGGCTGCGCGCCGGGCAGATCCGCGGTCCGCTCGGCCAGTTTGCCCACCGCCACCGCCGACTCGCTCACGATCCGGTAGACCCCGCCGGCGATCGCGTCGTGCACCACCTCGACCGGCGTCGCGGCCGGACCGACCCCCAACCGCACCGCCGCGAACACCCGGCCGGCGATCGCCCGATGCACCGCCGCGATCCCGTCCACCGCGCCACCGAGTTCGTCGCCCGCCAATCTGGCGAGGGCGCGTACCTCAGCCTGCCGCTGCGCCTGCTCAATCATAATTTCAGTGTACAAGCGTGCACTGAAATCGTCCGGGTGACCGCCATCGTCCTCGCGCCTGTACTTGCCGGAGCGCGGGGGACGGCCGAAGGTGCCTGAATGCCGAGGGGGTTCAGCGTCGGTTGACCAAGTCGAGACCGGCGTGTCGGCGGCTACGGAACGCGCGTCACGCCGACCGCGGACTCGGTGAGGCTGCCCAGGTACAGCGTGCCCTCGTGCTCGACGACGCCGGTGACCATCGCGAAATTCGTGCCCTCGGTCTGCAGGTCGTGCACTACGTTGCCGTCGAAGTCGACCGCCATCACCCAGATCGTCTTCATCGGTTTCGGTTGCACCCAGTCCGGCAGCGTCCACACGATGCGGCGGAGCATGCCGGGCAGGGGAAGCAGCCGGTCCAGGATGGGATTGCGGGCACTGGGCAGGGTGATCCAGATCAGCCCGTCGCTGCCGAGACCCAGATTGTCCGGGAAGCCGGGCAGGTTCTCGATGAGCAGGTCCCGGGTGCCCGCCTTCGGTCCGGTCAGCCAGTACCGGGTCAGCCGGTACCCGCCGGTTTCGGCGACCACCACACACGACCGATCCGGCGCGAGCACCACACCGTTCGCGAATTGCAGCCCGTCGAGCAGCAATTCGACCTTTCCCGACGGATCGCGCCGGAACAGCCGGCCTGTCCCGGAATGCTCCAGCAGGTCGCCCATGTACTGGTCCAGCGGATACCGGCTGGTCGACGAGGAGAAGTAGATGGTCCCGTCCGTGTCGCGAACCACGTTGCTGGCGAAGGGGAATCGCGCGCCGTCGAACTCGTCGACGAGCACCTCGAGGGTGCCGTCCGGACGTAATTCGAGCAGGCCGCGCTCGAAGTCGCAGATCAGCACGGTGCCGTCCGGGTCGGCGTGCAAGCCCAGCGGCCGCCCGCCGGTGTTCACCAGCGATCGCACCTCGCCCGTCGCCGGGTCGATACTGTGAATCGCGCCGTCACCGGTTCCCGCGAGTAGTCGTCCGTCCGGCGTGCGGACCACGTCCTCGGGACCCGCCGCGGGCAACTCGACTCGCGTCAGCGCGGGAAGGGGTGGGGTACTGCGTGTTTCGCGCGCCCGTCGCGTAGCGGGGGGAGGGGTCCAGCGTTGCGGTTTCATCGTCGATGCGAGCACGTCTCAGCGTAACGCCGGGGTAGGGAGGTGCCTGACGAAATCGGGTCCAGAGGGTGAGTGCGGTAGCAAGTGTGGACCCGCGCCGCGCTGGGGCTTCGAGCACCCTTCGGCGTCGGCCCCTATTGCATGTCTGTGAAAAAACATGTTCATACGTAGATATGCGCATCTAGCTATGCGTTCTGCCCTATAGCAATCCTGCAGTAATAGAGTGCGCACGATCAAAAAACCGCCTCGACGGGAGAGGGTGTGCTCTCCGCGGGGGCGCGGGGTGCACTCTCCCGTGAGACTGCAAGGGGTTATCCCGTGAGACCAAGGGTACGGAGGGGGTGCGCTCTCCGGGAAACCGCAGCGGCGTAGAGGTCGCCCGCGGATGTGGCGGGGGCGCACTCTCCCCGAACGGTTCGTTGCGCGCGGCGGCCTACGGCTGGTGGGTGATCGCGTACCAGAGCACGGCTAGGGTGCCGATCACGAAGAGCGGGGACAGGATCCACGTTTCGACCTTGTTCCCGGTGCGCTCGATGATGGGCAGGCTGGTGCGGAGTTCGAACGGCCAGAACAGTCGGCAGCCGCGGTCGGTGAGACAGTCGCCGAGCAGGTGGGTCAGGGCGCCGAGGCCGACGCAGAACGGCAACCAGACAGGTTTGTCGGCGATCCAGTGGTCCATGGCGAACGTGCCGGCCACGGCGAGGACGACGACGGTGCCCCAGGCGGAGAACCCGTCGCCGGGCGGGCACAGATGCAGGGCGCGCACGGCCAGGGCGAGCAGGAAGAAGACGAGTCCGAGGGTGAACCAGCGACCGATCCAGTGTTCACCGGCCCACGTCCCGTACGTCACGGCGGCCACGAAGGCCAAGGAGTGCGTGGCATGTCGATGTCCGCCGGACACCCACGAGATGATCTTGCAGAGCGTGTAGGAGAGCGGGCCGAGCACATGTGCGATGGTCCCGTTGGGGTGATCGGCGTCCGGCAGCAACGCCGCCCCGGCAGTGAGGAAGGTTCCCAGCAGCAGATCGACGGGCCCGAGATGTCCGGTGGCGCCTTGAATCGTGGGGTAGGTCAAGATCGTGACGGGCAGCACTGCTGCCGCCGCCGACCAGGCCAGAGCGCCACTGGTCGCATGTGAATGTCCAAGCACGATTGAACGTTAGTTCACCTCACGACTATTCGGCGAATCCCGATTCAGTGATCTTGGTAGACAAGAACATCCAAGCTAGGGGAGCCCGGTTGGCCTCGGGCGCAAGGGAGCCGACGGTCAGCTGCCGCGCACTTCCCGCGCGCGTGTCAGCTGACCGACACGCGCGCGGGGTGACAAGAAGTACGCGGGAGGGGAGGGGGTGGTACTCCGTCTGCGGTCGCAACCCGGGGGACTGCTCGTCAGCGGGAGGCGGGGTCGCATGCGCCCTGCCGCATCGCCGATTACTGATCGCCCCGCAGTGATTGCAAACCGTGTGGATCGCCTACTACGGTTTGCAAACATGTTGGTACGCTCCTGTGCGTATATATGCATATAAAGCTCTACTCAGCACATCAGCGAAAGCAACAACCAAAAACGCATAGACAGAGAGGGGCGCCCCTCACGGCCGGGCGTGCGGATCCACGATCCGATGTAGCGCGTGCAGATCCGATTCGAGTGTGTAGAACACCCGTAGCGCACCGACGAACGCGAACAATCCGCACACGCACAGCGCCACGATGGAGGCGATGACCGTCTGCTGCTGGGTCGGGTCCAGGAATGCGACACCCGCCGCGACCCCGAACAGCGGCACGGACGCGGCGATGCCGAGGTAGATCCGGCTCCGCCGCGCGAGCCGATGCAGCTGTACGGCCTCACCGGGGGAACTGTGCCCCGCGGCGACCAATCCGGGGTAGTACCAACGGAGTACGAAGAACGTCACCGGGAAGTAGGTGTAGACGACGGCGACGGCCGCGGCGACGAGGTGCGAGGCGATCAGGTTGATCAGCAGTCCGGGGGAGAGGTCGCCGATGTAGTGCAGTTTGACCAGGAATACCCCGAGCGCGAGCACCCAGCCCGTGAACGCGACGGTGGCGATGCGGTCACTGCAGGCGAGGGTGTCCGCGCGGGCTTTGGCCAAGGTCTTGTCGTCGTAGCGTTTGCCGCGCCGCAGTCCCTCGGGAACCAGGAACACCAACCGGCACCAGTACAGCAGCAGCCCGATGCCGATCGGGTATCCGATGGCGGCGGTGATCAGTGCGAGTCTGGTGAGCTCCGCGCGTCCGTCGACGCTGAGTTCGAGGTCGAGCAGCCTGGTGTTGTGGCCCGCCAGGTACATGCCGCCGAGTAGTTGCCCTAGCGCGCTGGACAGCGTGACTACGGGCATCGGCCGCATCCGCAGTCGTCCGCGCAGGCTGTGTGCGGGCGGGTCGATGAGATCGCGTGCGGTGCGATCCAGTGCCAGGTTCAGTTGTTCGGCGAGTTCGGCACCGGTGCGGTAGCGGTCGTCGCGGTCGGGGGACAGGCAGGTGAGCAGGGCGTGCCGGAGGATCTGCGGACAGTCGGCGGGGGCGCTGCTGCGGCGTTCGTCGATCGGACGCCTGCGCAGTTCGATCATCCGGGTGAGCGAAGTGTCGGATTCGCCGATGCCGATCTCGTCGGCGAACGGGAGGCGTCCGGTCAGTAGCTCCCACAGGACGACCGCGAGGGCGTAGAGGTCGCTGCGGGTGTCCAGGTCGGCGGCGGTGGTGGGGATCGCCGGATGGCAGGCCTCGAGTTGTTCGGGCGACATGTATGCCAGCGACCCACCGAAGTACGCCACGGGACTCGCGCCCGGGATGTGCGTGCTGAAGCTGATGTTGAAGTCGGCGAGTTTGGGTTGGCCGTCGACGGTGAGCAGCACGTTGGCGGGTTTGATGTCGCGGTGCAGGACGCCGGCGCGGTTGGCGTAGTCCAGCGCGGTGGCGAGCCGGCTGCCCAGCCACGCGACGGTCTCGGGCCAGGTCAGGTTCGCGAGTTCGGTTCGGGTGGTGGACGGTTGGGGCGTGAGCACGCCGCCCGAGGTGACCGCGGTGTCGACGGCATCGAGCAGGAGTTGTCCGGTGCGCTGGTCGATCGGTGTGGTGCGGAGCAGGCGCAGGACGCCGAGCAGGGTGCCGCCCGGCACGTACTGCATGTACATCAGCTTGAGGTGTTGTTCCTCGATCTGGCGCTGATCGAAGACGCGCACGATGTGTTCGTGGTCGAGTTGGGCGAGGGTCTGCGGTTCGCTGCCGCGGTCGCGGGAGATCTTCACGGCGACAAGGCGTTGCATCGATCGTTGCCGGGCGAGGAAGACGCGGGCGAACGCGCCTTGACCGAGTCCGATGAGCAGGTCGAAGTCGCCGATGGTGGCGCCGGGCGCGATGGTGTCGAGTGCGTTGGACGCGGTGGCGTCGGCGAGCAGGGTGGTCCGGAAGTTCTCGCCGGTGTCGAGGCGTTCGGCGATCTGCGCCATCTGGGTGGCGAACTCGTGCTCGTATTCGGTGAGGTCGAGGTCGTCGCCGCCGCGGCTGCGCGCGGTGATCTCCTCGTAGATGAGGTCCGGTGGCAGTGGGGCAGTGTCGAGTTCGGGGAACTGGGCCCGGTAGTCGGCGAGTCGTTTGCCGTTGCCGGTTGCGCGCCAGCGGTGCTGGAGGTCGACCTTGATCAGTTCGATCAGGGCGGATCGGCGAAGTCCGGTCTCGGCCGGCAGGTGCGCGGCCAGGTCGGGAGGTTCGGCGGCGCCCGCCCAAGCGCTGTCGAATCCAGCGACCAGTTGCGTCAACGCGCTTTGCGTCGCCGTCACCCGGTCGGCACCATAGTGCGTTTCCATGTGGCCCACCCGATCAAATGGCTTCCCGAGCCCCCAACAGAGCTTAAACGATCACTCTAATTGGGACCGTCGAATTATCCGGCACTGAAGCTTTCCGATGATCGGGCCGCCCCGTTGTGCAACAAAGTGTTGCGCATCGCGTAGTCTCCGGCTACCGTCATGTGCAACAAAAGGTTGCGCATCGAAAGGTCAGAACATGGAGTACGGACGCATCGAACGAACCCTGTACGTCGAGGCCACCCCGGAGGTGGTCTACGAGGTCATCAGCAGTCCCGAACATCTGCGCGAATGGTGGCCCGACGAGGCGTCGCTCGATCCGGTGCCCGGCGCGGTCGGCGAACTCGTGTGGGGTGACCGGAACGATTCGGATGCCTCCGTCGCGCTGCTGACCGTCGTCGACGCGCTACCGCCCAAGCTGTTCTCCTTCCGCTGGGGACACCCGGCCGACGAGGCTGCCGACGCCGGGAACTCCCTGTTCGTCACCTTCGAACTCAGCCCATCCGGAACGGGCACCACCGTGCAGATGACCGAGATCGGGTTCCGCGAAAGAGGCTGGGAGATCGCGGTACTGGAACGCGAATACAACTCCCACATCGAAGGCTGGGAGCTGTTCCTGCCGCGCCTTGTGGCCTACGCCGGGAAGGTCGGTGCGGGTCGATGAGCACCGCCGTCGACGACGATCTCTGGTCCGCGATCGGGGACCCGACCCGGCGTCGCATGCTCGATCTACTGCTCGCCGAGGGCGGCGGCACCGCGACATCGCTCAGCGAACAGCTGCCCGTGACGCGACAGGCCGTCGCACGCCACCTCGGCGTCCTGGACCGGGTCGGTCTGGTGCACGGCACGCCGTCCGGTCGGGAACACCGCTACCACGTCGACGACGCCCAACTGGCCCGCGCGGTCGCCCAGCTCGACGCGGTCGGTTCCGCGTGGGATGCCCGGCTGCAGCGCATCAAGAAGATCGCCGAGGCGATTCAACGCAGCAAAGAGAAGAAGTGAGAGAGGAACTCCGAAATGGTCGACATTCTGCACAGGGTCGGGATCGAATCGCCCCTCGACGACGTCTACACGGCACTGACGACGATCGACGGACTCGCCAACTGGTGGACCACCAACACCCACGGCGATGAAAACGCCGGGGGAGTAATCCGGTTCCGCTTCGGCCCCGAAGGTAAGGACGGGTTCGATATGAAGGTCACCGACCTGCAGCCCGCCGAGCAGGTGCTGTGGGAGGTCGTCGGCGGTCCCGAGGAATGGATGGGCACCGAGGTGTCGTTCGCCCTCAAACGCGAAGGTGACTACACCATCGTGCTGTTCCAGCATCGAGGCTGGCGCGAACCCATCGAGTTCATGCACCACTGCAGCACCAAGTGGGCGATGTTCCTGATGAGTCTCAAGAGCTACCTCGAAACCGGAACGGGCGCACCGGATCCGCGTGATGTGCTGATCGACAACTGGCACTAGACCCTACTGGTCCACCGTGAAGATCACGGACCGGTCGAGCTGCGCGGCTCTGGTGAAGAAGGTCGTGACCTCGACGAGGTTCGACCAGGTGTAGGCGAAGTCGGTTGCGTCGCGGGCCCCGTCGTAGTCGTCGGGGTCCAAGGCGAAAAACCGTTCGCGGAAAGACTGTTCATCCAGCAGCGCCAGCGCTCGGGCGACATCGCCGACCTGCACGGCCGTGACATGACTGACGAAATAGTCTTCGCCCGCGTCCAGGCGAGTTCCGCCGAGCACGGCGTGGGAGAGTGGGTAGGTGCCGCCGGCGGGATCGAGGGTGCCGTCGGACAGGCATCGATGAATGGCATCCCACGCTTTGTCGCTGTTCACCTGGTCGGCCTCGTCGGCCAGCTCTTCCTCGATCTCCTGGACCAGCGCCAGAAGATCATCAGGGTCATCCGCACCGAGCAGGCCTTCCGACTGTTCCGCTGTCAGCGCGAAATGAACACCTAGAGATCCCACCGTGCCATCCTTCGTGTCAGATATTGCCGTAACGCGAGTCGGGTCATCGCTCATCGCAGGAGGAATCTGCCGCTTTCATCCTGATCCCGCGAACGTGGCAGAACGCCAGCGTATTTCGCTGGTTGGTCGTCCGCAACGCACTGTTATCGGGAGCAACGGCGTTGGGGTCGGTCGTCGCTTGGAGGAGGGGTGGCGGACGGTGACTCTGGTGCAGTAGATGGATGTTAGTTGACATAATGTTGATTATCGGCGTAGAAACGGGCGCGCAGGAAGAGTGTCCCGCTGGGCGTATGTTGTTGGCGTTGGCGGTGTTTCATGCGGCGGATCCCCGCTGTCCGGGCGGCCTAGGGTTCTGGCCCTGGTGTCATGTGCGTCGTCGGCTGTGCCGGTGTTCCCTGGGTTGATCTGTGGCCGATGTAAATATTCCTGCCGTTTGGCGATTTGGCCGTAAAGTCCTGAGGCGGGCCCGGATTGGGATATTCGAGGCTTCTCCCCTGGGTCCACTCACCTACGTTCAAAACGTCACTGTGACGATTCTAAGGTAGGTGAGTGGGCGGTAACTTGTTGTGCGGCATGGGCTCTGACATGCCTCGCGTGCACTACGCCGCGGACTCGCTCGGCCTGCGAGACTCTGGCGCGCCGCATCGATCGTCCGAAGGTGTGGTCGATTGCGGTGGTGCGCACGTGATCCGGCGATTGGTCTTCTGTCGGCAGTCCATCACTTCATGACTGGCTCTGTTTTGGATGGCCAGTGGTCGGCGATGCTGGGTCGGTGTTGATTCGTCGGTTGGGTGCGTTGTATGTCGGGCTGTGGTTGTACGGGTTCTCGATGGCGGTGATGGTGCGGGCGGGGCTCGGACTGGATCCGTGGGATGTGTTCCATCAGGGTGTGGCGGGTCACGTGCCGCTCAGTTTCGGTGCGGTGACGGCGATTACCGGTATCGCGGTGCTGCTGGCCTGGATTCCGTTGCGGCAGCGGCCCGGCCTGGGCACGGTGAGCAATGTGGTGGTGATCGCCGTGTCGGTGGATGTGGGCCTGTGGCTGCTGCCGGCGTGGGAGGCGATTCCGGCGCGGGTGGTGGCGATGGGTGCCGCGGTGGTGCTGAATGCGATCGCGACGGTGCTCTACATCGGCGCCGGTATGGGGCCGGGTCCGCGTGATGGACTGATGACTGGACTGGTCCGGCGGACGGGTGTTTCGGTCTGGGTGGTGCGGACGTCCATCGAGGTGACGGTGTTGTCGATCGGCTGGATTCTGGGCGGCAGTGTCGGGATCGGCACGGTGGTGTACGCGTTCGGTATCGGTCCGCTGATCCAACTGATGATCCCGACGGCGAACCGTTTCCTTCCAGGGTTCGAACCTCGGACCGCTACCGAGCCTGCCCCGGTTGTCCCGGCCTGAACGGCATCTCGGGCATCCAGCCTGCGACATCGATGCAGTTGGCACATCGCCGCCGTCGTCCTGTTCGTTGCCACGGGCTCCGTTGCCGTAGGTTCGGCGCCGACCTTGCCTCGGATTACCAACGCAGTCGCGGCGCCATATCCGATCGCCCGCAACACGAAGCCGCGATCGGTTTCGCCGACCGCCGCGAGCGGAACCGACGACTCCCGCGTCCGGGCCGCGACGGATCGTTTCGCTCGAGAGTCGAGCCGAATCACTCGGGCTGTCGAACGACGCGGTTCGACGGCACTCGCCCGAGGCGTTGATCATGCTCCGTGCGCGCGTCTCGGCGAGCGGTCGACTCCCCCGCCGTTATCTCCGCAACCCTCGAACCGATCGAGAATCGTCACTGTGACGATAGTTGAGGGCGATAGCCCTGGTCAGAGGCCCAAGGACTCCGTGTCGTACAGCCGGCCAAGCGGTCTGCGCGGATACCGAGTAGTCCTATCGCGATATCGAACGAGTCTCAGGCCGTTGGTCGCACAGCACCTGCTCGGCGGAGCGCCAGCCGTGACCACTGGTCCGCTCGCCCCTCAACTCACCAACGGATCGTCCTGAACCACGGGTCGCGCCGGCCGCCAGCGCAACAACCGAACGATGCCGACCACCGCGATCACGATGATGCTGTGCAGCACCCACAGTGCGATCCACGGCCGCAGAAAACCGACTTCGGTGTATTGCCCACGCTCGCCGACGCAGTACATCGAATAGTTCGTGCTCTGTCCTTCGGAGTCGTGGTAGGTGTCGGAGACGACGATCGGTTCGGTGAACGGTTCCGCGCAGAACAGGGGCGCGGTGAGTTCTGCTTCGCCGGGCCAGATGGCAATGGGCAGTACGCATCCCAGTATCGCGGTGCCGGTGAGGATGGCGGCCAGCGTGGCCAGGATTTTCGGGGCGCGTCGCGGGGTGTGGTCTTCGGGGTGTGCGTCGCTCATGCCTGTCGCATTCGTAGCATGTTTCCGGCCTGGTCGAATTGGGCGATCATGGTGGTGCGGGCCGAGGCGACGTTGACGGTCATGATGATTTCGGTGCCGATGCGGTTGACCACGATGGCCGAGACGTAGCCGCCGTCGACCTGGGTTCGGGTGACCGCGGTGTCGATGATCTGTTCCAGGGCGCGCAGGCCGGAAACGTCTCGGACGGCGAAGGATTCGGCGTCGAGGTCGTCGAGGGCGGAGACGTGCACGGGGTCGGGTCCGTGCAGGGTGCCGTTGGCGTAGGTGTAGTCGTCTTGCTGGTCGGGGTGGCCGGGGACGCGGATGCGTAGGCGTACGGCGGTGTCTTGGCCCGCGAGGTTGTGGTGGTCGTTGAAGTAGCGGCTGACCTGGGGTGGCTGGTCGATGGTGGTGAGCCGGAATTGGCTGGAGTCGGGGGTGGTGAACAGGATGACGGAGGCTTGGAGGTCGTCGACGCCGAGGCGTCGGTGCAGGGCGTCGAAGGCTGCGGCGGGCAGGGCTGAGACGAGTCCGCCGCCGCGGGTGCGCAGGGTGTGTTCGAAGTCGGCGCGGTCGACTGCGCCGATGCAGCCGGTGGTGGTGGCGGCGATCAGGAGCGCTCCGAGTGCGGCCGGCAGGCGGGAGCGGCGCGTTGGCATGGTCTGCATCGTATAGCGCTGGGGTTGCTCGGGATTGATGTTAGGTTGCAGTTGGGCTGGACGACCGTCCAGCACGGTGTGATTCGGGTCGGGCGGTCAGGAGGCGTGGTGCGCGGTACAGCGCGGATGGTATTGGCGTGTGCGGCTGTGGGAATGGTCGTGCCGATCGGTGGTGTGCCGGTCGCGTCGGCGGCGCCGGCGTTCGGTGAGTATGTGGCATTGGGTGATTCGTGGGCGGCGGACGCGTCGTTGAGTCAGCCGAGCGACGAGTTCGTGCCGCTGGGTTGTGGGCAGAGCCGGCGCAGTTATGCCAAGCAGGTGGCGGCGGCGTTGTCGGTGCCGGTGTTCGAGGACGCGACGTGTGGCGCGGCGACAACGGTGAATATGACGGCGGCGCAGAGTGTTCCGATGGGCGTCAATCCCCCGCAGTTCGATCGGCTGAGCGCGTCGACGGATCTGGTGACGCTCGGCATCGGTGGCAACGACGCGGGGTTGGCGGCGACGGTGCAGAACTGCCTGACTACCGATCCGGCGGTGTCGCCGTGTCTGGATTCGCTGGTTTCCGGTGGGGTGGACCGGATGTCGGTGAGGATCGAGGCGGCCGAACGTGCCGTGACGGGCGCGGTCGCAGGGATCCGGGCGCGTTCGCCGCGGGCGCGGATTCTGTTGCTGGACTACTTTGCCGGCGTGCGGACCGGTGCGGGTTGTTTTCCGCTGGTGCCAATTTCGGATCGGGACGCGGATTGGCTGGGCCGCAAGCTGATCGAGTTGAATGCGATGCTGGCGCGGGTGGCGCTGGCGACGAAGGTCGAGTTGGTGGACACCTACAGCACCAGCGGCGGCCATGATGCTTGCCAGCCGCCCGGTACACGCTGGGTGGAGGGTCTGATCCCGCTCTCGACCGATCCGCCGGGGCTCGCGGTACCGTTCCATCCCAATCAGCTCGGTGCCGATCATCAGGCGCGCAGCGTGCTCGCGGCCTTGGCGGATTGATCGTAGAGCCGCCTACGGTTGGTTGATAGCCTGTGGGGAACCGGCAGAAGGTGAAAACCGATGGGTGCTACCACGATCGCGCGGCAGTGCACGCTGTGCGAGGCGCATTGCGGAATTCTGGTCACCACCGAGAACGAGCGGGTGACCCGGATCGAGGGCAATCCCGACGACGTACTGTCCCAGGGCTACATCTGCCCGAAGGCCACCGCGATGGGCGGACTGCACCACGACCCCGATCGGCTGCGGACCCCGGTGAAGCGGGTGGGTTCGCGTTTCGAGGCGATCGGGTGGGATGAGGCCTTCCGCGAGATCGGGCAGCGGCTGCGCGCGGTACGTCACGAGCACGGGCCCAGCGCGATCGGTATGTACCTGGGTAATCCGGCCGCGCACAGTTCCTCGGTGATCTACGGGGCGCTGCTGCGCGCGGTGCTGTTGACCAGGAACTTCTATTCGGCGTCCTCGATCGACCAGTTCCCGCAGGAGTTCGTGGCGTGGCGGATGTTCGGGTCGAATGTGCTGATGCCGGTGGTCGACATCGATCGGACCGATCGGCTGGTGATCCTCGGGGCCAATCCCGCGGTCTCGAACGGGTCGATCACCACGATGCCCAACGCCAAGCAGCGGATCCGGGATGTGCGCCGGCGCGGGGGTCGGGTGGTGGTCATCGATCCGCGGCGGACCGAGACCGCGCGCCTGGCCGACCAGCATGTGCCGATCAGTCCCGGCGGTGACGTGTACCTGCTGCTGGCGATGCTGCACGTGCTGGTGACCGAGAACCTGTGTGACGAGCGAGCGATTCGCGCCCAGTGCACCGGATGGGACGAGTTGCGTGCGCTGGTCGGTGAGGCCTCACCGGAGCTGCTGGCGCCGCACGCCGGTGTCGACGCCGAGGTCATCCGTGAGCTGGCGCGGGCGCACGCGACCGCGAGTTCGGCGGTGCTGTACGCGCGGATCGGGGTCTGTCAGCAGGTGACGGGCACGCTCACGCATTGGCTGGTGAACGCGATCAACGCGGTGACCGGGAACCTGGACCGGGCGGGTGGGCAGATGTTCGCCAAGCCGCCGATCGACGCGGCGCGGTTCGCGAAGTATCTGCCGATGGGTTATGGGGCGTGGACCGACCGCTCCGGCACCTACAAGTCGTTCCGGACGGAGTTGCCCGTCGCGGCGCTGGCCGAGGAGATCCTTACCGAAGGCCGCGGGCGGATCCGCGCGATGATCACCTATGCGGGCAATCCGGTGCTGTCGACGCCGCAGCGCGGCCGGTTGGGTGCGGCGCTGGAGTCGCTGGATTTCTATGTCGCCGTGGACATGTACGTCACCGAGACGACCAGGCACGCCGACATCATCCTGCCGCCGATCTCACCGCTGGAACGTGAGGACGTCAACATCCTGTTCCCGGTGTTCAGTGTGCGCAACAACCTGCGTTACGACGCGCGAGTGTTCGAGCCGCCCGCCGAGGGGTTGGAAGATTGGCAGATTCTGGCGCGGATGATCACCGAGTTGGTGCCGTTGCCCGCGCGCCGGTTCACCGGGCAGGTGCTCAATGGTGTGCTGGGTCAGGTCAGTCCGTTGCGGATCGCGACCGTCGGTGTCGCGACGGGACCGTACGGGGTGTTGCGGCGTGGGCGCAAAGGGCTGACCGTCGCGAAGGCGCGGGCGGCGGCGGGCGGGATCGATCTGGGTCCGTTGACGCCGCGGTTGCGTGCGTTGATCGGGACGAAGGACCGCAAGGTGCGGTTGGCGCCCGCCGATTTCGTTGCCGCGGCACAGCAGGTGCTGACCAATGCGCGGCGCGGTCACTCGCTCACCACTCCGGCCGACGGCTACGACCTCAAACTGATCGGGCGCAGGCATCTGCGCAGCAACAACTCCTGGCTGCACAACGTGCCCGCGATGGTGAAAGGCCGCGACCGCTGCACCGCGCTCATGCACCCCGACGACGCGACCGCGCGCGGCCTGACCGATGGTGCGCCGGTCACCGTCAGCTCACCCACCGGGTCGATCGTGGTCCCGCTCGAGGTCAGCGACGACATCCGCGCAGGCACGATCGCCATCCCGCACGGCTGGGGTCACGGCGAACCCGGTGTCGGCTGGACGGTGGCGGCGTCCTCCCCCGGCGCCAACGTCAACCTGCTGCACGACCCCGCCCTCACCGACCCGTTCTCGGGTACCTCCGCCGTCAACAACACCTGGGTCACCGTCACCGCCGCACCTCCGTCCCCGGTCGCCGCCACATCGGTGGATGTCGCGTCGACTGTGTGATCCGGGTCAGGGTTGCCGCAGTAACCGGCATCGGTGTCTCGATTCTGGGCCGGGCTCGCGGTGGCGCTGGTTCGCGGCGGGCGGGGCCGCCTGGCTCTATCCGGCACCCCGCGACCTGAAGCGGGACCCGACGGCACCGCGAACGAGATGGTCGACAGGCACTCGACCTCTTGCGATTGTTGCTCCCTGTGACCTCGGCTCGATACTCGTGCCGTCGCTCGTCAACGGCCTGTAAGCAGCCGAGCAGTGCGCGTTCGGGTTCTTTGCAAAACCTGTTGGCGAACCACAGCGGCCACTGTTACTTTTCCGGAGGCCGTGCAAGAGACCGCGGAGGTGGTATCAGTGAACGCAGTGTCGACACGGGTGCTCCCCTTGTGGGTCATGGTCGGGCGGTAGGCCGTCCGGGAGCGCCGTTCACCAGCACTCCTGAAAGGCACTATCGTGCAATTCAATTCCGAAAACCGCTTCGGCGACGACAACGTTTTTGAGCGCGATGTCGGTGCCGGTGGTGTCTCCGGCCGTCGGTCGCTGTCCCCCGACACCGATCGCACGTCCCCCTCGTTCGACGTGATCATCGCCGGATGCGGACCAACGGGTGCGATGCTGGCCGCCGAACTGCGTCTGCACGGTGTGCGGGTACTCGTTCTGGAGAAGGAAACCGAGCCTGCGTCGTTCGTGCGCATAGTCAGCCTGCACATGCGCAGTCTCGAGCTGATGGCGATGCGCGGTCTGCTGGATCGCATTCTCGAACACGGAAGGCGGCGTCCGGTCGGCGGCATCTTCGCCGCGATTCCCAAGCCTGCGCCCGACGGCCTGGATTCCGCGTACGCGTATCTGCTGGGCATCCAGCAGGCGGTCATCGTTCGCCTGCTCGAAGAACACGCGATCACGCTGGGCGCGCAGGTCCGGCGCGGTTGCGCGGTGGCCGGTTTCGAGCAGGACGATGACGGCGTGACCGTCGAGCCGGCCGACGGTGTGCCGCTGCGTGCGCGTTACCTCGTCGGCTGTGACGGCGCGCGCAGCGCGGTGCGCAAACTGCTAGGCGTCGGCTTCCCCGGCGAGCCCGCACAGAACGACACGCTGATGGGCGAGATGGAAGTGGATGTGCCGCAGCAGGAGATCGCCGCCAAGGCAGCCGAGATCTACCGAACCAACAAGCGATTCAGTCTCCGGCCCGTGGGCGATCGGACCTACAGCGTTGTCGTCCCCGCTGCGGGCGTCAGTGATCCCGCGGAACCGCCCACCCTCGAGGACTTCAAACAACAGCTGCGCGCCATCGCCGGAACCGATTTCGGCGTGCACTCCCCGCGCGGGTTGTCCCGCTTCGGCGATGCCACTCGGCTGGCCGAGCGCTATCGGGTCGGGCGTGTGCTGCTGGCCGGCGATGCTGCGCACATCCATCCGCCTGCCGGTGGTCAGGGCCTGAACCTGGGCATTCAGGACGCGTTCAACCTGGGTTGGAAACTGGCCGCACAGATCCGCGGCTGGGCGCCGGAAACACTGCTGGACACCTACCATGCTGAACGTCATCCGGTCGCCGAGGACGTGCTGGACAACACTCGCGCCCAGATGGAACTGCACGCCACCGAACCAGGCCCGCAGGCGGTGCGCAGGCTGCTCACCGAATTGATGGACTTCGATGAGGTGAACCGCTATCTGATCGAGAAGATCACCGCGACCGGCATACGCTACGACTTCGGCGAGGGCCCCGACCTGCTCGGCCGCCGCCTGGCCGACATCGACCTGAAACAGGGCCGCCTCTACAGTCTGCTGCACCGCGGCCGCGGCCTGCTGCTGGACCGCACCGAACGCCTGACCGTCGGCGGTTGGTCGAACCGGGTCGACTACCTCGCAGATCCCGTTGCGGCACTTGATGTTCCATGCGTCCTGCTACGCCCCGACGGCCATGTCGCCTGGTTCGGAGACGATCAGCAGGAGCTGAACGACTGTCTGTCGCGCTGGTTCGGCGAACCTGCCACTGAGTTCACATCCGGGCAGCCGACTGCCCGCGAGGAGGATCGAACGGGCGGGTAGGAACTGACCATCGGAAGGCAGCTGGCCGGCTCGGCCGCTCCCGCGAGCGTCTGATCGAGCTGTCCGACGCGCTGCAGGCGCGCGGCGTGGATCTGGTGGTCCGCGACCAGGGAATAGGCACTTCCACCGCAGTCGACGGCAAGCGCCGCTACACCTTCGACTGCTGCGCCCGCGCGTGGAAGCGCGAAAAGTGCTGTGGGGCAGTTCAATTGACGGTCAAGACGGTTACTCGGTAGCCGAGGCGGATTTCGCGGCCGATGTGGGCGGCGCCGCTGAGGTAGAGCCAGCGGTCGGTGCCGCCGCGGGGGTCGGGGGCGTAGGCGGCTCGGACGTATTCGACGCCGAAGGGGAAGTTGCCGGAGGTGGAGGTGGCGATGCCGGTCATGAGGTGCGCTTCGGCGAGCAGTCGCGGTTCCGGGGTGCCCTCGGGTAGTGCGGTCGCGGTCGGGACGAAGAAGCCGAACTGTTCGGGCGGTGCGCCGGAGCCCTGCACGAGCATGCCGGTGACGAACAATCGCGCTATTCCGGTGTGTACCAGGCATTCCGGGGTCAACGGCAAGGGTGGAGTCGGCCGCAGCTCGAGTTGGAACGCCATGCGCCGAACTCTACGGTCACCACCGTCCTGTGTCCCTGCGACGACATCACCGTCGCGTCGCGATCAGCACACGAAACAACCGCACCACTTCTCGGGATCCGCACGGGCCGCCAGAGCTATATAGGGTGCGACGGTTCGCGTAGATGTTGGTCTGTTGATCAGGAGGCAATGGTGGCGTTGTCCTCTCGACCGATGCCGCCACCAATTCCCCTGAATAACAGACCAACACCACGTCACAGACCTCGCGCACCGAGGGTCGGCGCGGCGCGCGGCAAGTCGCTGTGCGAGGTGTCGACAACCTCTGTGAGAACCCTGTGGGATGACCGCGCTACGCGGCCGTCGGCGAGCTGGTCACCGCGTACGAAGCGCGAACGGTACGGCAACGTGCGACGACGCACGACGGCCGCAGCCTCCGTCACGTGCTCGGACAAAGCGCTCGTGTTCTTCGCGGTGCACCAGGGACTTTTCGGCCTGTACATGGGCTGCATCTTCGCCCCGAACCACGAGGGGATGCCGACCCTGACCACGCGCTATGCTGCGCTGCCTGCCCGGATGCAGGACTTTGCGACCACCTGAACGGGCACGGCGCGCGGGTAACCGAGCACGGCGAAATGGGCAGCCGTTGGGATGGCGCGATAAACCGCAGGCGGGGTGCTTGCCGCGGTCCGATGCCAGGCGGGCAGCACCGACCGTAGGTGTGGCGCGGCCGTCATCAGATGCGGGGCGGGGCCGCGATGACCGCACGTGTTGTGCGGCTGTCATCAGGTGCGGGGGGCGGCTGCGACGACTTCGGCCGTCGTCAACTGCTGGGGCGGGCCGCGACGAGTAGGTCGTGTAGTTCCTGGACGATGTCGTCGAGGGGGGTCAGGGTGCGGCGGGCGCGGCTCAGGGCGATCGCGCCTTCGAACGAGGTGACGGTGAGGGTGGCGAGGCGGGCGGCACGCGCTTGCGGGATGCCGTCGCGGACGAGCATGCCGGCCAGGGCGCGTTGCCAGCGGTCGAAGGAGTCGGCGGCGGCACGCGCGAATTCGGGGGCTTCGTCGTTGGTTTCGACGGCGACCGCGAACACCGGGCAGCCGGCGCGGAAGTCGCTGTCGAGCAGGGTGCGCCGCCACATGTCGGCGAACTGTTCGAGCGCGGAGGTCGGGTCGTGTTCGAGGGTGAGGCGTTCGATGTATTCGGACATGAACGTGCCCGCCGCCACCACCGCGTCGTTGATCAGCTCGGTGCGTCCGCCGGGAAAGTGGTGATACACCGATCCGCGCGGTGCGCCCGTGCTGGCGAGCACCCGATCCACACTGGTCGCACTGGCCCCCCGTACCCGCAGCGAGTCGATCGCCCCCTCGACCATCCGGCGTCGCGCATCCCCGGGACGCGGACGGACGGAACCTTCACCTCGAGCTCGGCGTGTCGCTGCCATACCGCCATGTTATGGGACGTGCCATAAACCCGGCACATCCCCAGCCCCCAGACGCATGCACCGCGCGTTCCGCTGGACGCGTGGGTGCGCTCCGCAGTGAGCAGGCCCCGATCGAGACTGCCTGCGCATGCCGATCAGCAGGATTGCACGGTGTGCCGATTCGTGCCGTTGCGCAGTCCGCGGACCTTGCCGACCAGTCCCGCGCCGCGGCCCTCGACCCAGACCAGGCAGCCGTACTCGCCGCAGCTCGTGTACGACGTACTCGGACGTTACTGCGCCGTCGACCAGTGGCGCGCTCCCGGTTATCCCAGGCCGGCCACCTCGGCCATCGGACCGTGTCCTGCTCAGCGCCACGCCTCGAACCGGACGGGCCGGTGCGCTCCGCAGTAAGCAGCCCGCGATCGGCACTGCCTGCCACATTGCGTCCAGTGCTCGACGGCGCGGGTGACGACTTCGTCCCGGGCGGATCTGCACTCTCGGCCGTGAGGGCCGGCGTCCCGCCCCTCGCCTATTTCGTCGCGTGGGTGTGGAAGTCGAGGAAGGCGTTGAGGGTGTCGGTGGGGGCTTCCAGTTGCGGGTAGTGGCCCACCTCGAGTTCGACGATGTCGGGGTTGGGGATGAGTTCGCGGTAGCGGCGGGCCATGTGGGCGCCGGAGACGGGGTCGCGCAGGCCGTCGATGAGCCGGATCGGGACCTGGGTGTCGCGCAGGGCGCCGACCCAGCGTTCCCGGTACTTGCGCCGCTCGCCCATGTAGCGGATCAGCTTGTGCCCGTTGCGTTTACCGTGCCGGCTACACCACAGCAGCCAGAACTGGTTCATTTCTTCTTCGCTGGGGCGGGTGTCGGGGCCGAACACCGCGGCCAGGCTGGCGGCGAAAACGCGTTCGGTGCCGAACACGCCGGCCAGCGGTCCGAGGGGTCCGGCGAGCAGTCGTTGCGCGGGACGGGCCCGGTGCGTCTCGGGGAACAATCCACCGTTGAGCAGGCACACCGAGGCGATGACCAGTGATTCGTCGCCGGCGGCGCGGCGTTCGGCATCGCGGGCCAGCAGTTCCTGGGTGACGGTGTCACCGTAGTCGTGGGCCAGGATGTGAAAGCGGTCGATCCCCTGCCCCCGTAGCAGGGCTTCGTGCAGATCGGCCTGGTCGGCGATCGTGTAGGTGTAGCTGAGCGGTTTGGCCGACCAGCCGAAGCCGATCATGTCCGGCGCGAGTACCCGGGTGAACCGCTCGCACAGTCCGGGCCAGAGCCGATGCCAGTCCCAGGACGCGGTCGGGAAACCGTGGATGCAGAGCAGTGTGCCGTCGGCTCCCGAGCCGCCGTCGCGATAGAAGATCTGGTGGCCGCGGTGGGTGAACCGTCGGCCGTTGGCCCGCCAGAACGCGAATTCCTCCATGCCTACCTCCCTGTCGCCGACAAGCATGGACCCTCGACCGGTCCGGCACAGGAAATCCGTCGACACCGGACACATCATCTACCGCGGGCCAGGTTGCCGCACATGCGCTCTGCGAGAATGCGACGGTGCATGTCGCGATCGGCTTGGTGGTTCTCGTGGCGTCGGCGGCGGCGTTGGCGGCGCTGGCGCGCCGGTTCGGATTGTCCGAACCGCTGGTGCTGACGCTGGCCGGGGTGGCGGCGTCGTATCTGCCGTTCGTGCCCGAGATCCATCCCGATCCGGAGATCATCCTGCTGGGTCTGCTGCCGCCGCTGCTGTACACGGCCGCGATCCGGACCTCGCTGGTGGATTTCCGCGCGAACGTGCGGGCGATCGTGTCGCTGTCGGTGGGGCTGGTGCTGTTCACGACGTTCGCGGTCGCGGCGGTGGTGTGGTGGCTGCTGCCGGTGCCGTTCGCGGTGGCGGTGGCCGTGGGTGCGGTGGTCGCGCCGCCGGACGCGGTGGCCGCGACCGCGGTGGCCCGCCGGATCGGGATGCCGCGCCAGATCGTCACCATCCTCGAATCGGAGTCGCTGTTCAACGACGCGACCGCGCTGGTGGCGTTGCGGACCGCGATCGCGGCGTCGGCCGGTGCGGTGTCGGTGTGGACCGCGGGCGGCGATTTCCTGCTCGCCGCCGGCGGTGGCGCCGCGGTGGGTGTGGCGGTCGCCTATCTGCTCGCGCTGCTGCGCCGCCGGATCAGCGACCCGGTGCTGGACACGACGCTGTCGTTTCTCGCGCCCTTCGCCGCCTATCTGCCCGCCGAGGGGATCCACGCCTCGGGTGTGATCGCGGTCGTCACCTGCGGGATGATTCTCGGTCACGGCGCACCGGTGTGGCAGAGTGCGGCGTCGCGGATCGCCGAACGCACCAATTGGCGCACCATCCAGTTCATTCTGGAGAGTTCGGTCTTCGTCATCATCGGATTGCAGGTGCGCGCGATCCTGGAGGGGGCGTGGAGCAGCGGGCTCGATCACCGCACCCTGGTGATCACCGCGGTGGCGGTGCTGGTGACGGTGATGCTGGCGCGGCCGCTGTGGATCTTCCCGTGGTCGTTGCTCGTGCGCCGGCTCGGGCGTTCGGGCACTGTGCCGCTGGAACATTCGACGGTCGTGTCCTGGGCGGGCATGCGCGGGGTGGTCACCCTCGCCGCGGTGCTGTTGCTGCCCGAGGACACCCCGCAACTGCCGGTACTGAAGTTGCTGGCCCTGGTGGTCGTCGCGGGGGCCCTGCTGATGCAGGGTACGTCGCTGCCGTGGCTGGTGCGCCTGATCCGGCTGCGCGGACCCAGCCGCGCCGAGGACGCGCTGCGCAAGGCGAGCCTGCTCCAGCAAGCCACCTCCGCGGGACTGGCCGCCCTCGACGAGGCGACCACTCCCGACACGCCGCCGGGAGTCGTGCAGCAACTGCGGGACCGGGTGGCATGGAAGGCCAATGCCGCGTGGGAGCGGTTGGGGCGCGCGGAATCCGAATCGGTCACTCCCACCGCCGAATACCGCCGACTGCGCCTGGCGATGCTCGCCGCGGAACGGGAAACCGTGCTGCGCGTACGGGATTCGGGCAGTCTCGACTACGAGATCCTGCAACATGTGCTGGCTCGGCTCGACCTCGAGGAATCGATGATCGACCGCTACGACGAAGCCGACGACGAGCGCGTCGAACCCCTCGCCGTCCCGATGGCGGACAGCTGCGCGCATCTGCGGGCCGCGCCGCTGGTCATGAACCCCGACGAGCCCGACGAATGCGCCGAATGTCTGGCCGAAGGCCTCAGCTGGGTGCATCTGCGAATGTGCCTGGCGTGCGGGCACATCGCGTGCTGTGACTCCTCGGAGGGCAATCACGCGACCAAGCATTACGCCGGCAGCGGGCATCCGGTGATGCGCAGCGTGGAGCCCGGTGAGGCGTGGCGCTGGTGCTACGTCGACGAGCTGCTGGGTTAGGTGTCAGCGGCGTGCGTGTGAATAGATCAGCCGCGCGTACTCGGTGAGCAGCTTGTCCAGCGAGACGTCCTCGCCGCCCGCGGCGATCTGCTGGTAGCCGATCAGCATCGACATGCCGAGCGAGGTGACGGTGGCGGCGGTCTCCTCGTCGCCGACCACGCCCATGATCGCCTTGTGGACGGTGCGCCTGCGGGATTCGTCGACCCGCTTGAGCGCGAGGTTCACCGATTCGTCGTTGGCGGCCCAGGCGCGGATCGCGGCCTCCGCGGCATGATGCAGGCCCGCGGCCAGGTCGGACATGGCGCGGATGTCGTCGTCGGGATTGCCCTGGTTGAACTTCAGCGTGCGCAGGATCAGCACCTGCCGGTTCTCCCAGTGCTCGAGCAGCGCGTCCACGAAACCCTGCCAGCTGCCGAAATGATGGTAGAACGACCCGCTGGTGACACCGAGCCGACGGCACAGCACACCGATGTTGAGACCCTTGAACCCCAGTTCGGCGAGCACCTCCAGAGCGCTGTCGAAGTACTGCTCCTTGGTGACCACACGTGACATGCCGGGCGCCGTTCTGTTCGTTCGGGCAAGGGTGGGAGGACCGAACAGTACCCCATTGCCGGGTCGGCGCGTACGCGGATATCCGAAGGACGGAACAGCCTGTTCCAGCGACCCGCAGTAGCTGTTACCGTGCGAAATACGTAGTGCGCGTGGGTAATCGGCGCATGCGGTCAGGGGTGAGCCGGGTCGAACGCCATCGCCCGAGTAACAGAGCGAACGCTCTGTTACGATGAACGCGTGCCCCGCCCCCGGACCCACGACCCCGACGCCGTGCTCGACGCCACGGAGTCGCTGGTGGTGCGCTCCGGGCCGGCCGCGGTCACCACCCGCGCGGTCGCGGCGGCCACCGGGATGTCCAACGGCGCGATCTATCACACCTTCGGTTCGCGCGCGGAACTGCTCGCACGCACCTGGTTACGTGCCGCATACCGCTTCCAGGCCCTGCAAACCGGCCTGGTCGACGCGGCGCTCGGCAGCGCGACTCCCGATGCGGTCGAAGCGGTCCTGGCCGCCGCCGAAGCACCGCTGGACTTCGCCGGACAGTTCCCGACCTCGGCGCGACTGCTGCTGATCGTCCCCCGCGACGAACTGCTCGGCCAGGCCCCCGGCACCGTCGCCGCCGAGCTGGCCGCCGCCGACAAGGCGCTGGTGGATTTACTGATCCGGCTGACTCGTCAGCTCTGGGACCGGCGCGACCGGCGCGCCGTCGACGTGCTCACCCTGTGCCTGGTCGACCTGCCGACCGCGATCCTGCTGCGCCGCGACCGCCTCACCAATCCCATTGCCCGCGAACAACTTCGAGCGGCGGTCCGGGCTGTGCTCGCGATCGGCCCGCCGCCCGGTGCCACCGACCGTCCGGTAACCCGCAACAGTTAGGAACCCTCGATGCCGAGCCTGAGCTACCACGACAAGATCGCCGTCCTCGATCTGGGCGACAACGAGAACCGTTTCTCACCGGAGTTTCTCGTCGAGGTGAACACTCACCTCGACGCTGCCCTCGACGCCGACGCGCAAGGGCTGGTCACCACGGCCGGTGGAAAGTTCTACTCCAACGGTCTGGACCTGGACTGGTTGAGCGCCAACAGTGATCGCGGCGACTGGTATGTGGCCCAGGTGCAGGCGCTGTTCACCCGGGTGCTCACCCTGCCCGTGCCGACCGCCGCCGCGCTGCCCGGGCACGCCTTCGGCGCCGGCGCCATGCTCGCCATCGCGCACGACTACCGCGCCATGCGCGCCGACCGCGGCTACTTCTGCTTCCCCGAAGCCGATATCCGCATCCCGTTCACCCCGGGTATGGCGGCGCTCATCCAAGCCAAGCTCACCCCCAAGGCCGCGATCGCGTCGATGACCACCGGCCGCCGCTTCGGTGGCACCGACGCACTCGCCTACGACATCGTCGACGCCACCGCCGCCGAGGGCGCGGTCACCGACGCCGCCCTGGCTATGCTCGCCCCCTTGGGCGGTAAAGATCGCGGCACCCTCACCGCCATCAAGAACACCATGTTCGGCCCCGCCATCACCGCCCTCGCCGCAGGCCGCGCCTGACCGCATCCGGCTCGAGGGCGCCACTGCCCGGCGCCCTCGGATCGGACAGCACGATTCGGCCGCACCGTCTATCGCTGACCCTCCTCGGCCGCCTCATGTCCCCTGGCCACGCGGGCAGCCGCAATCGAGTGGTCGGCGAACGTGCGCCAGGCCAGCAGGGTGAACACCACCGCGCAGACGACCCCCAGCCAGAGGGGTGCGGCGAGACCGAACCGTCCGGCCAGCAATCCGCCCAGCGACGCACCGAGGAACAATCCGCCCGCGCCGATGAGGCGATACGCGCTGTGCACCCGCCCGAGCAACTCCGGCGGCACGAGCGACTGACGCAGCGAGGCGCCGATCGTGGAGAACACCGACAGGTGCACAGCGAAAGGCACGAGGATACCCACAGCGACGACAACGCTGTGCGTCGAAGCCATCCCGGCATAGGCCGCGATCTCGATGAGCAACCCCACCCGCAACGTCGTGCCCGGCCCCAGCGCGGCAATGATCCGCGGCGCGGTCAAGCCGCCGCAGACACCGCCGAGCGCGGCAGCGACGAGCAGCACCGCATAGCCGGTGTCGCCGACCCCCAAACGTTCCTGCGCGATCAGGACCAGCAGCGAAAAGATCGCGCCGAGACCGATATTGGACAGTCCCACGGTGAGCGTGAGGGTGCGGATCAAGCGATGCCGCCACAACCAGCGCGCCCCGTCGGCGACCGCGGCAGTGAGCCGAGGCCGGCCACTGTCGGGCACGCGTCGGCCGACGGCCGCCGGGAGCGTGCCCGCCAGCACGGCGACCGCGACCAAACCCGCGGTGTCGACCACGAACGGTGTCCACGCGGTGATGCCGAACAACACGACACCGAGCGGGCGCGCGAGTACCTGTTCGATGACCGCCCGGGTCGCTTGCATGCGTCCGTTGGCGCGATCGAGATGTGCGGGTGCGACCACTGCGGGAATCGCGGTGACCGAAGCGTTGTCGAAGACCAGGCCCGCGCAGCCCACCACGAAAAAGGCCGCATAGAGCAACGGTAGTCCCGCATGACCGGTCGCGACCGCGACGCTGACCGTACCGAGCACGGCGATGCGGACGATCGTCGCGAGGGTCATCAGCCGCCGTCGATCGAACCGGTCCACCAGCACGCCGCTGGGCAGACCGAACACCAGGAACGGCGTCACCTGGGCGATCATCAGTCCCGAGACCGCGATCGGGTCGCGGGTGATCGACACCGCCAGCAGGGTGGCGCCGATCTGGGTCACTCCGTCGCCGAAGCTCGAAATCGTTGCCGCCGACCACAATCGGGCGAACGCGGCATCGAGGCGGTCAGCGGGCATCGGCGGGGTTACTCGGGGGCGGGTCGGACTTCGTCGTCGGATTCGGGCGGTGCGGTGGTGACCACGTCGATCTGTTCACCGATGTAGCGGACCACGACGGCGACGATCGCGGCGACCGGCACGGCCAGGAACGCGCCGACGATCCCGTACAGCGACCCGCCCGCCGTCACCGCGAGCAGCACCACCACCGCGTGCAACTGCATGCTGCGACTCTGCAGCACCGGTTGCAGCACATTGCCTTCCAGCTGCTGCACCGCGAGCACGATGGCCAGCACGATCAACGCCGTGGTCAACCCGTTGCCGACCAACGCGACGAGCACCGCCAGCGCACCCGCCACGAACGCGCCCACGATCGGCACGAACCCACCGATGAACGTGATCACCGCCAGCACCAAAGCCAACGGCACACCCAGGATCACCAGACCGGCGCCGATGAACACCGCGTCGATCAAGCTGACCAGCGCCTGCGTGCGAATGAATCCGCCGAGGGTCACCCACACCCGGTTCAGCACCTCTTCGACGTGGCGTCCGCTGCGGCTGCCGAGCACGGCGTGCAACCAGGGCAGCAGGCGCGGGCCGTCCTTGACGAAGAAGAACGCCAGCACGAGCACGAGGAACAGGGTGATCAGGGCCGAGGTCGCGGTGCTCACGCCGGTGAACACGCCGGTCGCGATCTGCTCGGCGCTCGACTGCAACCGGGACACGATCGCATCGACCGCCGAACTGAGCTGTTCGTCGCGGATACGCAGCGGCGGGCCCTGCAACCAGTCGCGCACCTTGTTCACGCCCGCGGTGGATTTGTCGGCCAGCTCCGGCGCCTGATCCACCACCGAGGGCACGATCAGCGCGATCACGCCGGCCAGCGCGGCGATGAAGCCGACCACGGTGATCGTCGCGGCCAGGCCCGGCTTCAAACCGTGCTCGACCAGCCAGCGCGTCGGCGGCCACAGCACCGTGGCGACCACGATCGCCAACGCCACCGGCAGGATGACCACCCACAGTTTCCCGATCAGATACAGCAGCACCCAGCTGCCCGCCGCGATCGCGACGATGCACAGCGCCCACTTCGCGAGCCACAGCAGACCCGACCCGATCACCTCACCGCGATCCCTGCCCGGCCGCCGACCACGGTCCGCGGGGATCTCCTCCGCCGTTTCCTTCGGCTCACTCATGCCTGCGCCTCACTGCTCCTCGACTCCAGCACCGGTGCGCCTTTGCTCGACGCTGCCCGTCATGCGGCCACCGACGCCGCCGGACGTTGCCGCCCGAACGATGCCGACGCTCGATCACGGGCACAGTCTCGCACGGCACCCCACGTCCGACGCGTCCACAACGCGCCGGAAACCGGTAGGAGCCCGTCACACTCGGCGGAGCTGTGCGCGGTCGTCCGAGCACAACACTCGAACTGGTCGAGTGGTCACCAGGTGTAAAGGTCGCGGAAGCCTCTCGGCCGAGGCCGCCACCATTACCTGGTGATCAACTGACCAGCGCGTGCCGCCGGGGCGGTGTGTGAGGGATGTGTTCCCAGCGGCGAAATCCCGTCCCGCTCACCGGGATCCGGGCAGTCGTGGTGGACGCGCCCGGTAGGTTCGCGTGACCGACCTCGAAGGAGGGCCCTCGTCCGCCGCCACCCTGGAACGCCCGGGGCTATATCGCCGTCATCACGTTGAACCGTCCCGAGGCGATGAACGCCGCGCTGGCCACCGACCCGCAGCTGCGGTCGGGGTGATTACCGGTGCCGGGCGCGCCTAATGATCCGCGCGCGATGCATCGCAACGCCGTTGACCTACGAGGATTCGGCGACCGGGGGTTTGTCGGCGGACAGGTGGGTGTCGAAGAAGGCGAAGATGCGCTGCCATGCGTCGCGGGAGGCGTCCTCGTTGTAGCCCAGGCCGGTGACGCGCAGGACCGGGTCGGCCGCGGTCAGGTTGGCGAACGCGTGGGTGACGCCGGGGTAGACCTTGATGTCGTGCTCGACACCGAACTCGGTCAGGGTCTGTTCCAGTTTGGCGGCCTTGCCGATCAACACGGGGTCGCGCTGGCCGAAGCTGGCCACCACCGGGCAGGCGCCGTCGAGCACGGACCGGTAATCGGCGAACAGTGACGGATAGAACGGCGCCGACGCGTCGAACCCCTTGGGCGCCACCAGCAACGCGAACCCGCCGCCCATGCAGAATCCGACGACGGCGGTGCGCCCGGTGCAGTCCGGTTGGGCGACGAGGTGATCGCGCGCGGCCAGCACGTCACGCACCGCCGGTCCGTCGCCGGTGGACACCAGCGCCCGGTAGATCGAGCGCACGCACCGTACCCGGCCGCGGGAGAACAGGTTCGGCGCGACCGCCAGATACCCGTAGTCGGCGAGCATGCGCATCGTGCGCCGCAGATCGGCGCTGAACCCCACCGCATCGTGGATCACCACGACCCCGGGCCACGGGCCCTGTCCCGACGGCCGGGCGATCATCGCCTCCAGCCGTCCATCGGGGGTGGTGAGTTCAATCGTGTCCATGACCACCGAATCTAGGCCAGTGTCTCAGACATGTACAGGGCGGTTTGTCTGTGCACAGGCCGGTCGATCGTCAGGCTGTGGCGGCGTGGAACCACGGGCACTGACGTCAGGCGCAAGGGAGTCGGTGCGCAGACTGCCGCGCACTTCTCGTCGTCCCGCGCGCATGTCGGTCGGCTGACACGCGCGCGGGGTGACGAGAAGTGCGCGGGAGCGCGCAGTCGGTGGCGGCGTCGCGGTGGGCGGCGCCTATCTCGGCCGGCGCCCGCTCACCACCACTCGGTGCCGCGGGCGAAGCGCCATGGTGGCGCGCTGTAGTTGGTGGGGTGCAGCGGCCGACGGCGTGGGTCCTGCCGCCGCAATCGCGGAGGCGGTCGTGACGGTAAGCCGGGCCGATAATCCACGCCGCCCCAGATCCGTTCCAGCGGCACGTGACCGGTCGGCCGGAACGATCCGCGGGCGATCAGTGATGGGCGGGGCGCTCCTCCGCTGACTGGGCCGGACTCTGTCCCGGCAGTCGAAGTCGCTTGAGCGACACCGCATTCAACGCCACGATGATACTGGAACCCGACATCGACATGGCGGCGATCTCCGGCCGCAGCGTGAACCCGAACGCCGGAACGAACACGCCCGCCGCGATCGGCAGCGCGATCGTGTTGTAGCCGACCGCCCACGCCAGATTCTGGTGCATCTTGCGCAAGGTGCCGCGACCGATGCGCAGAGCGGTCGGCACATCCAGCGGGTCCGAACGCATCAGTACCAGATCGGCGGTCTCGATCGCGACGTCGGTGCCCGCACCGATCGCGATCCCCAGATCGGCCCCCGCCAGCGCGGGCGCGTCGTTCACACCGTCGCCGACCATCGCGACCTTGCGGCCCCCGCGTTGCAGCTCGGCGATCTTCGCCGCCTTGTCGCCGGGCAGCACCTCCGCGATCACCGTGTCGATGCCGAGCCCGGCCGCGATCCGCTCCGCGGTGCTCGGGGAACGCCCGCACCGCTCCGCCCACCATGACGAGATCGAACGACTGGTTCGCCAGCAGCTTGCGGATTTCGGATTCAGCTTCCGCGGGTGAGGTGTGGACCATGCACGGCGTGACGTCGAATTCGGTGTTCTGTAGAGCGGCATTGGCGACGTCGACCCTGGACGTGAGTTGTGCCTCGTCCAGATCGGGGAAACGACTGTAGTCCATGGCCCGTGGGTGCAATCCGATGGTCAGTGCGCGCAGGCGTGCGGCTGGTTCGGTCACTTGTCTCTCCTCCATGAAGGGTTGCGCCCGCCCGCATGGAAAGGCCGACCCTGTTCATCTTGATATAACTTTGAAAGCAAAGGTATTTTAGAGAGAACGGTATGTCAACGGAGGACGGGCTATCCCTGGACGACCTGTTCGGGCTCGGCAACCAGATCTGCGACTGGGCAGACCCGTTCGGCAAGCTGTTCGTGCGAAACCCTCGCCATGGTCGCCGAATTCGAGCCGACCTCGGCCATCTGCGCACCCGCGAGGGCGTGGGCCGAAGCCCGCAGACCTCCTCGAGTGGTCTCGATGGCGGCACTCGCGAGTTAGCCGGGACCTCGCGCCGTGCCCGGTGCGGTGCTCCCGATTGCACCTAGAGTTGGCCGTGTTGGGAGTCGAAAGTTACTACGCGGCTGCCTAATTGGACTTGGGCGCCGGGGATGAGTTTGACGGGGTGGCCGGGGATGGCGCGGGACCAATCCTGGTGGCCGGGTTGGCGGATGTGGGTGCCGTTGGTGGAGCCGCCGTCGACGACGGTGACATCCCAGTCGACCAAGCGGATCTCGGCGTGCGCGCGAGACATGCCGCCGGAGCGATCTTCCAGGCGGACCGGGCGGGCTCCGCGCGAAACCGCCTCGGCGTGTTCGGGTTCGCGGCCGAGGACGCAGTCGGCATCGAGAACATAAGAGGTGCCGTCGTCGAGCAGTAGCAGTCCCAAGGGTGGGCGCACGCCGTCGGTCAGCACACAGGTGAGCTGATCCATCCGAATGCCGCACACCGCGCAGAACGACACCCGCGGATCGTTGAGATGGTCACGGGCACACTTGAACCCCTTGATCACCACCCCCGGATCGCTCGACTCCACCTCGGGTACGCGCGGAGTCCGCGCCGAGGTCGGCACCATGGTCTCCTGCATATCGATGTCCGACGCCGCACCGCCGTAATGCACCGGCCCGGAACCCCGGTCGTGCACCACCCGCTCCTGCGGGTCCGTGCTCGACGGACGCCCTTCTTGCGGCGCAACCACATTCGGCTTCACCAGACGCGGCGGCGTGACACCTGCCGGCGGCATATACGACGTCGGCCGCTCATCGGCCACCCCGGAGTCCTGGCCGGCGTCACCCAAGACGGTCGACGCCCCACTGTCAGCACCGCCGCCAGCGACCGCATCACGTTCTCCGACCGCCCCGCTGTCACCACCGCGACCCATAGCACCTGCGTCGGTGCCGCGCGTCGCGCTATCCGCCGACGCAACGTATTCGGCGGGGGCATCATCCGCAGAGGACCTCCGTCGGTGCTCGTCTCCCCCGGGCGCGACACTTAGCCCCGACCCGCGAGAACCACGCAGGGCAGAGCCGATCGCCCCACTGTCGACATGTTCCGTCGGCGCGTCCCCGCCGCCCGCCGCTCCGCCCCCGGCTCGCTCGTCTCGTTCCGGACCGCCCAGGGCAGACTTCACCGCTCCACTGTCCGCATATTCAGTCGGGACGTCACCACCTGGCGGTGACATCGACGTCCCGGGGCGCCCGTCACCGCTCGGCGCGACGCCCTCCATCGAATTACGCTCCGCCGCAACGTATCCCGACGGCACGTCCCCGTCACCCGGCTTGCTATCTCGGGCCGCCCCCTCACTGCGACTCGAACCGCGTGGCACGGCATCACTGTCCACGTAATCCGCCGGAGCATCACTACCCGACGACGGCATATCCTTCGAAGGCCGCTTACCGCCCCGAGGCACCACACTTCCCGCGAATGCTGACAAACCACCATCAGCAGCCGCGACATACTCCGTCGGCGCGTCACCGCGCCCGGCCACCACGTCACTGCGATCCGTACTACGCCCCGCACCCCGTACTCCACCGGGCGCAGCACTTTCACTCCTGGCAGGCGGCATGTATGTCGTCGGCCGCTCATCGTCGCCGGACGCACCGCTCCCCATAGCCGCGGCTGTCCCGCTCTCAGCGGACGCGGCGCGATCGCTGCCTGCAGGCGGCATGTACCTGGTGGGACGATCGTCTGCACCGACCGCACCGCGCGGCACGAAGCCGGACGAGCCCGCGCCCGATGCCGAACTTTGTGGGGCACCGCTGAATCCGTCTACCGGCCCACTGCCCGAATCGGATTCGGGTGCAACTCCTGCCGGATCGCCACCCGCAGCCGCGCCGCGGGACGCACCGGCACCGGTCGCGCCATCGCCTGCCCCGTGATCGCGCGCTGGATCGGGGTGTTTGCTGAAGTCTGTGGCGGTGGGCCGGGCCACTCGCGGTGCGGTGCCGGGCCGGACGTCCTTGGGCGGGTGGGTAATTCCGGTCGGAACAGGTGGGGGCTGGGCTGCGCCGGCCGGTGCGTCTCCGAGGGCGACCGGCAGTCCGGTGTGCCGTGCGGCAGCGGTCTCCGCCGCACCTTCCGCGTGCGGGACACCAATACTGCCGAGCGCCGCCTCGTTCGCGCCGAACCACAGGACCGCTCCAGCCCCCGGTGTCGTCCCTTCGGTCAACGTGAAAACCCCACGGGTCGGCAAGGTTTCGATATCGAGGCCGACTTCGTCGACGAACAACCCCGCACCGACGGACGGGGCGGGTAGCACCACGCGGTCGACGGTGAATCCGGCTTCACGGCCGCGCAGTATTTCGGTCCGCGGACCTGCGTCCAGGACGGCGCTCACCCCGCCGTGCAGGAAGACCGCGACGCCGGTGTCGGTCGGTGTGAGCACACCGAATTCGACGTCGTCCTCGTCGCCGTTCTCCAGGCTCATCAGCCAGTTGGTGGCCAGCCGCGCGACGGTTCGCCCGCTGCGGCGGGGTTCGTCGGCGGTGACCCGCCGGACGATCCCGAGCAGCGCCGTCATGGTGCGGCCCGCGATCGATGCGGGGGTCACCGGTGTCACGGACCGGTGGGCGACGACAACGACCACGCCGCCGGCGCTCGCCACCAGGTGCGCGCCGGGAAGGACCTCGATCTGCCTGTTCACAGGAACCTGCCACCTTGGAATCGCCAACGATGGAACGGCACCCGCAGCGGCCCGTTCACGATGAGCCAGAACACCATCCAGGTGAGGACGAACTGGATGAGGAACGCGGTGAGCGAGGGGTGCAGGTGCTCGGGGAGCACGAGGGTGGTGCGGTCTACGAGCACCCACATGAGTGCCCCCTCGTTGATCACGGTCAGGAAGCCGAACAGCGTCGGCCAGTCCTTTTCCCAGCGGAACTGTTGCAAGAAATGGTAGAGCAACTCCCACAGCACGCCGACCAGAACGGTGGCGAGCAGCACCGACAGCGTCACCCGGTAGGCCTGGCCCAGGCTCAGCGAACCGGTCGGCAGCAGCGGCGTGATGAGCACAGCGACGAAGGCGCCGATCACACTCAACGCGAGCACACGGGTCTGGATACGCCCGTTCAAAGTTGGCAGCATCAGCTCAGATCTTCTTGTTCGTAACCCATGACCACCACTGGCTCGTCGAGCGCAGCGGACCCATCCGGCGGCAGAACCCCAGCGCCGCAAGATCGTCGGCGATCTCCTGCGCGGCGATCTGCAACCCGAGGAACGTGTCGACGCCGATGAACGGCCCGCCCAGTGTCGCGCTACCGGATGCATAGATGCGTCCGGTGCCACTTCGGGTGCCGATCAATTCGAAGGTGGTGTCGACGTCCAACCGCCCGACCGGATTACGCCCGGCCCCGGTGTGATCGAGCAGATCGGCGAGCAGGCGATGTTCCCGGATATCGGCTTCGAGTCCGGTGCAGTCGATGATGTAATCGACCGTCGTGTCGAACGGCTGGGTCGGCGGTGGCACCGGCAATTCGGCAGTCACGTCCGGCATGATCGTCGCGACCACACCCTGACGTCCTGCGGCGGGCCGCGGCGCGCGCATGGTCCCGGCCATTACCTGATACCACCCTTCGGCCCGGCCGCGCCGCAGCTGTTTCTGCCACGAATTCCGGATCGGGGTGTTGGTTCCCGAGATCTCCTTGTAGGCCTCGGCTCGTTGTTCGCCTTGCAGGTTGCGGATCTTCTGTTTGAGCTGTCCGCCCCACACCGATTTCGGATAGTTGAACCCTTGATACGCCCAGCCGTGCGAGCCGGGTCGCCGGTTGAACACATTCTTGCCGTGCGCTTTGGCGACGTAGGTCCGGAACAGATGCAGGATCTGCGTATTCAGCTGGAGCCGGTCGCGATCGTCGATGAGCCGCTGCAATACCCGGCTCGCGACGATCCCGCTCCCGCGGATCATCACTGTCCCCGGTCTGCGCTGCAACGCCTGGTAGACGTGCTCGTGCGGCTCGTAGGCGTTGACCACGCGGGTGGGATCGCGATGGGTCTCGCGATATTCCTGGAGATCGGGCAGCAGCTTGAGCCCGGGATATCCCACGGCCACATGCACATAGGTGCTGCGGAACGCGATCCGCTTGGTCGGCGTGGAATCCGCGGGCGGGGTCAGGATCGTGAAATAGCCCCCGCCGTGCCGTTTGCGCACCATGCGAACATGCCCGCGATGCAACGAACTCGCGTACCCGATGCGATGGAATTCGCGTTCCATCCCCACGAACGCCTGCCCGGCCCGCGGCGTGTAATAGTTCGCGAAGATGGGCTCCACGAACACATTCCACAGCGGCTTGATCGACTTGTCCGCGATCGCCTCACGCACCGCGTACGAGGGAAAGCCCCACATGTTGTCCGGCTCGGACGCGGAATCGCTGCGCAGTCGCTCGCCGCGCGGAATCTGCGAGACCCGGGTGAGATATTCGTAGGAGGACCACGGATGTTGCTGCGGCCCGAGCACGGCCATCGCCTGTGCGGGCACCCCGAAGATGCGCAGCGTGTCGTAGGTGACGAACGAGCCGATCCCACTGCCGATCGTCACGAACGGCACATCGATCACCGGTATCCCGGCACTGTTCAGCATGTCATCGGTCCACACGTCGGTATCGACGAGGACCTGTGTGAGATCGCCCCGCATTGCGGGGATGCTACCGGCCGATTCTTATGGACAACTTGCGATTACCCTGCGGGCGCAAGCACTCCCGGCGACGCGCGGTGCGGGCTGTACGACGCGCGAGAAACCCCGGATCTGATCGAAGATGCCACGGGGGTGGGCTCGGCGGAAGTAGCATGCGGTCGTGGCCGACTCACTGCGGGTCCTCGTGTACAGCAACGACGCCGATACGCGGCGCCAGGTGATCCTGGCGTTGGGTAAACGGCCGCATCCGGAGCTACCGGCGTTGGACTACCTCGAAGTGGCCACCGGCCCCGTGGTGATCCAGCACATGGACGCCGGCGGCATCGATCTCGTCATCCTCGACGGCGAGTCCGCCCCGACCGGCGGGCTGGGTATCGCCAAGCAACTCAAGGACGAAATCGAGCACTGCCCACCGGTGCTCGTGCTCACCGGCCGCCCCGACGATGCCTGGCTGGCCAATTGGTCGCGCGCCGAGGCGGCGGTCTCGCATCCGATCGATCCGATCCGGCTCACCGAGGCCGTGGTCGGGCTGCTGCGCAACCGTTCGGCAGCCTGAGCGGTTCTCCCGTACCACTTTCAGTGCGAGCATTGATGCATAGCCTGCATTAATCGAAAACCGGCCTGCCGCTGCGTAAGACGACTCCCGGTTGCGGACTTATCGCCGACGTCGCTTATCGGCCTCCCGTCCAGGTCGGGCGGAGTGATGGATGTTGGGGTGAGGCTCACCTAAGAGCAAAAGCCTGGCCACCACCCGAAACATGCTCCGAGGAGCGGTTTTTCGCGACACCGACTGACCGGTCGACCAACGTCACGTGACAGGCCTTGCGATTACCACCGTTTCAGTCATGAATCCGCGTCACGAATTAGATCAAACGCAGCAGTCAAAGCTGCGGCACCCAGACATATCGGTTGTAGGCTGTGCCCTAGCTCACAGGTGCGCGGGCACAGCCATCACCCCGCGCCGAGCTGGCCATGGGGCGAGTCTGGCCGAGGCGGACAACGACGTCAGCCCGCCTCGGAAGCTGCCGTCCGGCTAACGGACGGCCCACCCGCAGGCTCCAGCCCACCAGGAAGGGGCCGGCTCACACCAAGGGAGAGGGCAGTCGTGAATATCGAAATGCCGACTCTTGTACTAGGCGCGGTCGCTGCGGCGTTCGCGGTGTTCACCATCGTCATGGCGGCCCTCGTCGGCCCGAAGCGGTACAACCGGGCCAAACTCGAGGCCTACGAGTGCGGTATCGAACCGACCCCGCACGCCGTGGCCGGCGGCCCGGGAAACGTGACGGGCCAACGCTTTCCGGTGAAGTACTACCTCACCGCCATGCTGTTCATCATCTTCGACATCGAGATCGTGTTCCTCTACCCGTGGGCAGTCCACTTCGATGCACTCGGTCTCTTCGGTCTCGCCGCGATGGCGCTGTTCATCTTCAACGTGTCCGTGGCCTACGCCTACGAATGGCGGCGCGGCGGACTCAGTTGGGACTGACTGCCGCACAGCGTGTTCGGGCGACGAGTGGAAGTGAAGGTTAGTCGGATATGGGACTCGAGGAAAAACTGCCCAGCGGCTTTCTGCTGAGCACGGTCGAAGATTTCGCCGGATATCTGCGTAAGGGCTCACTGTGGCCCGCCACCTTCGGTCTGGCCTGCTGCGCCATCGAGATGATGGCCACGGGCGCAGGCCGTTTCGACATTGCCCGCTTCGGTATGGAGGCGTTCCGCGCCTCGCCGCGGCAGGCCGATCTGATGATCGTCGCGGGCCGGGTCAGCAACAAGATGGCGCCGGTGCTGCGACAGGTCTACGACCAGATGACCGAACCGAAATGGGTTCTCGCCATGGGGGTTTGCGCGTCATCGGGCGGAATGTTCAACAACTACGCCATCGTGCAGGGCGTCGATCACGTGGTACCGGTCGACATCTACCTGCCCGGCTGCCCACCGCGGCCGGAGATGCTGTTGAACGCGATCCTGACGCTGCACGCCAAGATCCAGGAAATGCCGCTCGGGGTCAACCGGGAGGAGGCCGTGCGTGCCGCCGAGCAGGCGGCCCTGGCTTCGACACCCACCATTCGGATGGAGGGGCTGCTGCGATGAGCTCAGCGTCGCAAAGCGACTCGATGAGGGGTGGTGGCCGGGTGGCGGGCGGGCCGTTCGACTCCCCCGACGACAACACCACCACCGCGGCGCACGACGAGATCGATGCCGCCGCGACGGCGGGCCCGGAAGGCACGCGGCCGATCCCGGAACAACCCGACGAGGTGATCGGCACCCGGCACGGCATGTTCGGCGTGCGCGGCAGCGGCGACACCTCCGGCTACGGCGGGCTCGTCCGCCCGGTCAGCCTGCCGGGCAGTTCGCCCCAGCCCTACGGCGGCTACTTCGACGAGATCGTCGACGCGCTGCGCACCGCGCTCGATCAGGGCGGCCTGCGGCTGGAGACGGCGCTGGAGAAGGTCGTCGTCTTCCGCGGCGAACTCACCCTGCACGTGCGGCGCGAACACCTCGTCGCCGTCGCGCGCGCGTTACGCGACACGGCCGCACTGCGTTTCGAGCTGTGCCTCGGCGTCAGCGGGGTGCACTATCCGGACGACGCCGACCGCGAACTGCACGCCGTGTACCCGCTCATGTCGATCACGCACAACCGGCGCCTGCGCGTGGAAGTGGCTGCGCCGGACGCCGACCCGCACATCCCGTCGCTGTACGACGTGTATCCGACCACCGACTGGCACGAGCGGGAAACCTACGACTTCTTCGGCATCCTCTTCGACGGGCACCCCTCGCTCACTCGAATCCTGATGCCCGACGACTGGCGCGGTCATCCCCAGCGCAAGGACTACCCGCTCGGCGGGATCCCGGTCGAGTACAAGGGCGCGCGGATACCGCCGCCCGACGAGCGGAGGGCGTACAACTGATGACTGCATCGCACAACGATTCCGTGCGCAGTGGCGGCCCGGTGACGGGTGAGGCGCACGAGACCGAGATCGAACCCCGCGCCGCCGGACCCGAACCCACCGTGGTCACCGTCGCCGGACAGGACTGGGAAGAGGTCGCCGACTCGCTGCGCGGCGCCGGCGAGGAACGCATCGTCGTCAACATGGGCCCGCAGCATCCGTCCACGCACGGCGTGCTGCGCCTGATCCTGGAGATCGAGGGCGAAACCGTCACCGAGGCGCGCTGCGGCATCGGCTATCTGCACACCGGTATCGAGAAGAACCTGGAATTCCGCAACTGGACCCAGGGCGTCACCTTCGTCACCCGGATGGACTACCTGTCCCCGTTCTTCAACGAGACCGCGTACTGCCTCGGAGTGGAGAAGCTGCTCGACATCACCGACGCGATCCCGGAGCGGGTCAACATCATTCGCGTCATGCTGATGGAGCTGAACCGCATCTCCTCGCACCTGGTGGCGCTGGCCACCGGCGGCATGGAACTGGGCGCGCTGACCCCGATGCTGTTCGGATTCCGGGAGCGCGAGCTGATCCTCGACGTCTTCGAGACGATCACCGGCTTGCGGATGAACCACGCCTACATCCGGCCCGGCGGCCTGGCCCAGGATCTGCCCGACGACGGCGTGACCAAGGTCCGGGAACTGCTGGCGCTCATGCCGAAACGGTTGCGTGACATGGAGCAGCTGCTCACCGCCAACCCCATCTGGAAGGCCCGCACCCAGGACATCGGCTACCTCGATCTGCAGGGCTGCATGGCGCTGGGGATCACCGGCCCGGTGCTGCGCGCCACCGGCCTGCCGCACGACCTGCGCAAAGCCCAGCCCTACTGCGGGTACGAGAACTACGAATTCGACATCCCCACCACCACGGGCTGTGACTGCTACGGCCGCTACGTGATCCGGGTGGACGAGATGAAGGAGTCGCTCAAGATCGTCGAGCAGTGCCTGGACAAGCTGCGGCCCGGCCCGGTGATGGTGGACGACAAGAAGATCGCCTGGCCCGCCGATCTGCAGATCGGCCCGGACGGACTCGGCAACTCCCCCAAGCACATCAGCAAGATCATGGGCAGCTCGATGGAGGGCCTGATCCACCATTTCAAGCTGGTCACCGAGGGCATCCGGGTGCCGGCGGGTCAGGTGTACACCGCCGTCGAATCGCCCCGCGGCGAACTCGGCGTGCACATGGTCAGCGACGGCGGCACCCGGCCGTTCCGGGTGCACTACCGCGACCCCTCGTTCACCAATTTGCAAGCGGTGGCGGCGACGTGTGAGGGCGGCATGGTCGCCGACGTCATCGCGTCGGTCGCCAGCATCGACCCCGTGATGGGCGGAGTAGACCGATGACGGAAATCTTGTTGAAGCTCAGCACGCGGCCCGAACCGTTCCAGCCGTTCATCCGGGAGCGGCTCGAACTCGACGCCAAGCAGATCATCGCCCGCTATCCGGAGCCACGCTCGGCCCTGCTGCCGCTGCTGCACCTGGTGCAGGCCGAGGAGGGCTGCGTCACCGGCACCGGCATCGACTTCTGTGCCGACCAATTGGGTTTGACCGGCGCCGAGGTCACCGCCGTCGCCACCTTCTATTCGATGTACCGGCGCACCCCGACCGGCGACTACCACGTCGGCGTGTGCACCAACACGCTGTGCGCGGTGATGGGCGGTGACGCCATCCTCACCGCGCTCGAACGGCATCTGGGCATCGCGCACGGCGACACCACCGCGGACGGCAAGATCACCCTCGAGCACGTCGAATGCAACGCGGCCTGCGATTTCGCCCCGGTGATCATGATCAACTGGGAGTTCTTCGACAACCAGACACCCGAATCGGCGCAAGCCCTCGTCGACGCGCTGCGCGCGGGGCAGCAGGTGACGCCGACCCGGGGCGCGCCGCTGTGCACGTTCAAGGAAACCGCGCGCATCCTCGCCGGCTTCCCGGACGAACGGCCCGGCGTGCTCGACGGCGCGGCGGGGCCGGCCACCCTGGCCGGACTGGAAGTCGCGCGGGAGCAGCGCATGACGGCCCCCGATCCCGCGCAAACCTCGGTACTGCCACAGGATTCGGAGGCCTGACATGACGTTGACCCCCGTACTCACCCGGTACTGGGACGACCCGCAGTCCTGGACGATGGACACCTATCGCCGCCACGACGGCTACCAGGCGCTGCGCAAGGCGCTGGCGATGCAGCCGGACAACGTCATCCAGACCGTCAAGGACGCCGGGCTGCGCGGCCGCGGCGGCGCGGGCTTTCCCACCGGCATGAAGTGGAGCTTCATCCCGCAGGGCCCGGGCCCCGACGGCGTCACCAAACCGCACTATCTGGTGGTCAACGCCGACGAGTCGGAACCCGGTACGTGCAAAGACATTCCGCTGATGCTGTCGAGTCCGCACGTGCTGATCGAGGGCGTCGTCATCGCCGCCTATGCCATCCGCGCCGCCCACGCGTTCATCTATGTGCGCGGCGAAGTGGTCCCGGTGCTGCGCCGCCTGCAAGCCGCCGTCGCGCAGGCCTACGAGGCAGGCTTTCTCGGCACCAACATCCTCGGTTCCGGCTACGACCTCGAACTCATCGTGCACGCGGGCGCGGGCGCCTATATCTGCGGTGAGGAAACCGCGCTGCTCGACTCGCTCGAAGGCCGCCGCGGCCAGCCTCGATTGCGGCCGCCGTTCCCCGCCGTCGCCGGGCTGTACGCCTGCCCGACCGTGGTGAACAACGTCGAATCCATTGCCAGCGTGCCCTCGATCATCCTGCACGGCACCGAGTGGTTCCGCGCGATGGGCACCGAGAAATCGCCGGGCTTCACGCTCTACTCGCTGTCGGGTCACGTGCATCGCCCCGGGCAGTACGAGGCGCCGCTGGGCGTCACGCTGCGCGAATTGCTCGGCTACGCCGGCGGTGTCCGCCACGGCCACAAGGTGAAGTTCTGGACGCCCGGCGGGTCGTCCACGCCACTGTTCACCGCCGCCCACCTCGACGTGCCACTGGACTACGAGGGTGTCGCCACCGCCGGATCCATGTTGGGCACCAAGGCATTACAGATCTTCGACGAGACCACCTGCGTCGTGCGCGCGGTGCTGCGCTGGACCGAGTTCTACGCGCACGAATCCTGCGGCAAATGCACCCCGTGCCGCGAGGGAACCTACTGGCTGGTGCAACTGCTCGAACGGATCGAACAGGGCCGCGGCACCGAGGCCGACCTGGACAAGCTGCTCGACATCAGCGACACCATCAACGGCAAGTCGTTCTGCGCGCTCGGCGACGGCGCGGCCAGCCCGATCATCTCGTCGCTGAAGTACTTCCGCGACGAATACGTCGACCATCTGCGGCTCGGCGGTTGCCCGTTCGACCCGGCGCGGTCCACCGCCTGGGCAAAGGAGGCATAAATGACTGCATCACAGAGTGATTCGATGCGGGGTGGTGGCCGGGCGGCGGGTGGGCCTGCATCACAAAGTGATTCGATGCGGGGCAGCGGCCGGACGACGGGTGCGCCCGCAGCCGAGGACAAGAGCGCACCCGCGGCTGTGCCCGCGGATCTGGTGTCGGTCACCATCGACGACGCGACGGTGAGCGTGCCCGCGGGCACCCTGGTGATCCGGGCCGCCGAGCTGATCGGCATCCAGATCCCGCGCTTCTGCGATCACCCGCTGCTCGATCCGGTCGGCGCCTGCCGTCAGTGCATCGTCGAGGTCGAGGGCCAGCGCAAACCGGTCGCCTCCTGCACCATGACCGTCACCGACGGCATGGTGGTACGTACCCAGCTCACCTCGCCGGTCGCGGACAAGGCGCAGGAGGGCGTGATGGAGCTGCTGCTCATCAACCATCCGCTCGACTGCCCCGTCTGCGACAAGGGCGGTGAGTGCCCGCTGCAGAACCAGGCGATGTCCACCGGCCGCGCCGAGAGCCGTTTCGAAGGCGAGAAGCGTACGTATCCCAAGCCGATTCCGCTGTCCAGCGCGGTGCTGCTGGATCGGGAACGGTGCGTGCTGTGCGCGCGGTGCACGCGGTTCTCCCAGCAGGTGGCCGGTGACCCGTTCATCGAACTGCTGGAACGCGGTGCGCTGCAACAGGTCGGCACCGCGCAGGCCGAACCGTTGGATTCCTACTTCTCCGGCAACACCGTGCAGATCTGCCCGGTCGGCGCGCTCACCGGCACCAGCTACCGGTTCCGGGCCCGGCCCTTCGATCTGGTGTCGAGCCCGAATGTGTGCGAGCACTGCGCCTCCGGCTGCGCCCAGCGCACCGACCACCGGCGCGGCAAGGTGCTGCGCCGCCTGGCCGGGGACGATCCGCAGGTCAACGAGGAATGGAACTGCGACAAGGGTCGCTGGGCCTTCGCCTACGCCACCGAACGCGACCGCCTCACCACCCCGCTGGTCCGCGGCTGGGACGGCAATCTGGCCCCCGCCTCGTGGTCCGAGGCGCTGGCCGCGGCCGCGGAAGGTTTGGCCGCCGCGCACGGCAGCGCGGGCGTGCTGGTCGGCGGCCGGGTCACCCAGGAGGACGCCTACGCTTACGCCAAGTTCGCCCGAATCGCGCTGGGCACCAACGATATCGACTTCCGGGCCCGGGCCCACTCGGCGGAGGAGGCGGACTTCCTCGCCGCTCGCGTCGCCGGGCAGGGCATGACGGTCGGATACGACGATCTCGAGACCGCCCCGGTCGTGCTGCTCGTCGGATTCGAACCCGAGGAAGAGTCGCCGATCGTCTATCTGCGGTTGCGCAAAGCCGCGCGGCGCCGCCGCCTGCCGATCTATTCGCTGGCCCCGTTCGCTTCCCGCGGCTTGGAGCGGATGGCGGGCAAGCTGGTGCGCGCGATGCCCGGGGCCGAACCCCATCTGCTCGACGCCGTGCGCGGCGGCGAAAACGGCACGCCGGGAACCGATCCCGGGCAGCTCGCGGACCTCGCACGGTTGTTGCGCATACCCGGCGCGGTGATCATGGTCGGCGAGCGGATGGCAGGCATCGCCGGTGGGCTCTCGGCCGCGGTTCGTCTCGCCGACGAGACCGGGGCCGCGCTGGCCTGGGTGCCGCGGCGGGCCGGCGAACGCGGCGCGGTGGAGTCGGGTGCGCTGCCCGGCCTGCTGCCCGGCGGCCGGCCGGTTGTCGATCCGCTTGCCCGGCAACAGGTTCGGGCCGTCTGGAACGTGGCGGACCTGCCGTCCGCGCCCGGCCGGGACACGGCGGCGATCCTGGAGGCCGCGCCCGGTCTCGGCGCCTTGGTGATCGGCGGCGTGGACGTCACCGATCTACCGGACCCGGACGGCGCCCTCGCCGCCATCGACGCGGCCCGGTTCGTGGTCAGCCTGGAACAGCGGCACAGCTCGGTGACCGAGCGCGCCGACGTGGTCTTCCCGGTGGCCACCGCGATGGAGAAGGCCGGCACCTTCCTCACCTGGGAGGGCAGAGCGCGTCCGTTCGCGGCGGCACTCGGCGACGACATGGTGCGCCGCCAGTCCGCGCCGCTGTCGGATCAGCGGGTGCTGCAAGCCATCGCGGAGGAGATGAAGGTCGTGCTCGACCTGCCCGACACCGACGCCGCGCGTGCCGAACTCGCCGAACTCGGCGTATGGGACGGCGCACCGGTCGCCGCGCCCGCGCATCGGCCGCACCCGCTCACCCAGCCGGCCGCGGGCACCGCGGTACTGGCCAGCTGGCGGATGCTGCTCGACGACGGCCGGATGCAGGACGGCGAACCCGACCTTGCGGGCATCGCCCGCCCGGCGGTGGCCCGGCTGTCCGCCACCACCGCCGCCGAAATCGGCGCGGTCACCGACGATCTGGTGACCGTCGCCAGCGCACACGGCAGCATCACGCTGCCCCTGATGATCAGCGACCTGCCCGACCGGGTGGTCTGGGTACCGCAACACTCCCCCGGCAGCGCGATCGCCGAACAGTTGGCCACCCAGCCCGGCGGCATCGTCACCCTGCGACGCGCCGACGAGCGGATGAAGGAGCACCGGCATGAGTGACCTCAGTCTTTTCGGCCACGATCCGTTGTGGCTGGTGATCGCGAAGTCCCTCGCCATCTTCGTCTTCCTGCTGCTCACTCCGATGATCGCGGTCGTCGCGGAGCGAAAGATCGTGGCGCGCATGCAGATGCGCATCGGCCCGAACCGGATCGGGCCGTACGGGATGTTGCAGAGTATCGCCGACGGCGTGAAGATGGCGCTCAAGGAAGACATCATCCCGGCGATCGTGGACAAGCCGATCTACATTCTGGCGCCGGTCATTTCGCTGATCCCGTCGGTGATGGCGTTCGCGGTGATCCCGTTCGGGCCCGAGGTGTCGGTGCTCGGGCACCGCACCGCCCTGCAGCTGACCGACCTGCCGGTGGCGGTGCTCTACATCCTGGCGATCACCTCGATCGGGGTGTACGGGATCGTGCTCGCCGGCTGGTCGTCGGGCTCCACCTATCCGCTGCTCGGCGGGCTGCGCTCGACCGCGCAGGTGATCTCCTACGAGATCGCGATGGCGCTGTGCTTCGCCACCGTGTTCCTGCTCGGCGGCACCATGGCCACCTCCGGCATCGTCGAGGCGCAGGAGGGCACCTGGTATGTCTTCCTGCTGCTGCCCTCGTTCCTCATCTACTGCGTGTCCATGGTCGGCGAGACCAACCGGGCGCCGTTCGACCTGCCCGAGGCCGAAGGCGAACTCGTCGGCGGCTTCCACACCGAGTACTCCTCGCTGAAGTTCGCCATGTTCATGATGGCCGAATACATCAACATGGCAACGGTTTCCGCGCTCGCGACCACCCTGTTCCTGGGTGGCTGGCACGCGCCGTGGCCGCTGAACATGTGGGACGGCGCGAACAGCGGCTGGTGGCCGGTGCTGTGGTTCACCGCCAAGGTGTGGATGTTCCTGTTCGTGTTCATCTGGCTGCGCGGCACCCTGCCCCGCCTGCGTTACGACCAGTTCATGAACCTGGGCTGGAAGCTGCTGATCCCGACCTCGCTGCTGTGGGTGATGCTGGTCGCAACCGCCCGCGTGCTGCAAGCCGAGGGCTACGAGGTGCAGACACCGTTCCTGGTGATCGGCGGACTACTGCTCTCCGGGCTGATGATCGGCCTGTTCCTGCGGGCGGGTCGCCGCGGCGGCGCGGCGCCGCCGGTCGAGCCGGAACCCGCTGTGCCCGCGCCGGATTCGGCTGTGTTCCTGGGCTTCCCGACACCGCCGCTGCCCGAACGGCCGCGTGAACCCGCCAAGGCCGGCCTGCTCGATCCGCTGGCTGGGTTCGCGGTCACCGCGGCGACCATGTTCAAGAAGCCCAACACCGAGTTCTATCCGGAACAGAAGGTCCCGACGGCGCCGCGCTATCACGGGCGACACCAGCTCAACCGGCACCCGGACGGACTGGAGAAGTGCATCGGCTGCGAGCTGTGCGCCTGGGCCTGCCCCGCCGACGCGATCTTCGTCGAGGGCGCGGACAACACCGAGACGGCCCGCTTCTCGCCCGGGGAACGGTACGGGCAGGTCTATCAGATCAACTACCTGCGCTGCATCGGCTGCGGTCTGTGCATCGAGGCGTGCCCCACCCGCGCGCTGACCATGACCAACGACTACGAGATGACCGACGACAACCGCGCCGACCTCATCTACGAGAAGGACCGCCTGCTCGCACCGCTGCAGCCCGGCATGACCGCGCCGCCGCACGCGATGTACCCGGGCACCGACGAGGGCGACTACTACCGGGGCAACGTGCCGGGCAACGCGTCGGAAACCAATGGGGCGCACGCGGTCGACGGCTCCGACAGTCCGAAGCAGCCCGCCGTCGCGGGCGTGGAAGGAGGGGCGCGGTGAACGAATTCATCCTTGCCGCAGAGCCACTCACCCGCACCTCCACCGGCGAGGCGGTGAACTTCTGGGTGCTCGCCCCGCTGGCCACCGTCGGTGCGCTGGGCATGGTGTTCGCCCGCAAGGCGGTGCACTCCGCGATCTGCCTGGCCGCGACGATGGTGATCCTGGCCGTGTTCTACATGGCGCAGGACGCGCTGTTCCTCGGCGTGGTGCAGATCGTGGTGTACACCGGCGCGGTCATGATGCTGTTCCTGTTCGTGCTCATGCTGGTCGGCGTCGACTCCGCGGAATCGCTGAAGGAGAATCTGCGCGGCCAGCAGCTCGCAGCGGCCGCGGTGGGTCTCGGGTTCGGGCTGCTGCTGATCAGCGGTATCGCCCGCGGTATCCGCGACTCCGGAATCACCTTCCCGGCCACCGGTTTCGCCGGGCGCGACGTGATCGGCGAACTGGCCGAGCTCATCTTCGTCCGCTACGTGTGGGCGTTCGAACTCACCGGCGCGCTGCTCATCACGGCCACCATCGGCGCGATGGTGCTGGCGCACCGCGAACAGTTCGGGCCGCGGATCGGGCAGCGGGAGATGTCGATCCGCCGCTTCCGCGAAGCCGGGCACCGGGCCACCCCGCTGCCCACCCCCGGCGTGTACGCCAGGCACAACGCGGTCGACATCCCGGCCCGGCTGCCCGACGGCTCCTTCGAGGAACTCTCGGTCAGCACCATCCTGCGGCACCGCCGCACCCGGGCGTTGACCGAGGCGGCAGTCATCTCGGTCGGCGCCGAGACCCCGAGCGACGAGGAAGGCAAGCGGTGAATCCGGAGAACTACCTGTTCCTGTCGGCCCTGCTGTTCACCATCGGCGCGGCGGGAGTGCTGTTGCGGCGCAACGCCATCGTGGTGTTCATGTGCATCGAACTGATGCTCAACGCGGTGAACCTCGCGTTCGTCACCTTCGCCCGATTGCACTCGAACCTGGACGGGCAGGTGTTCGCGTTCTTCACCATGGTGGTCGCGGCGGCCGAGGTCGTGGTCGGCCTGGCCATCATCATGACCATCTTCCGTGCCCGCCGCTCGACCTCTGTCGACGCCGCCAACCTGCTGAAGTTCTGACATGGACACGACAGCACTCTGGCTGCTGCCAGCACTGCCGCTCGCCGGCGCCGTCGTCCTGCTGCTGAGCGGACGGCTCAGCGACAAATGGGGGCACCTGCTCGGCACCGCGATGGCGCTCGGGTCGTTCGTGGTCGCGGGCATCGCGTTCTTCGGCATGCTGGGTCGCGACGGTGACCAGCGCGCGGTACACACCGACCTGTTCCAATGGGCGCCGGTGGCGGGACTGCAGGTCGACTTCGGCTTGCAACTCGATCAGCTCTCGATGTGTTTCGCGTTGCTGATCACCGGCGTCGGCTCGCTGATCCACATCTACTCCATCGGTTACATGGCCGACGATCCGGGGCGACGCCGGTTCTTCGCCTACCTCAACCTGTTCCTCGCGGCCATGCTGCTGCTGGTGCTGGCGAACAACTACCTGGTGCTCTATCTCGGCTGGGAGGGTGTGGGCCTGGCGTCCTACCTGCTGATCGGGTTCTGGCACGAAAAGCCTTCGGCGGCAACGGCGGCCAAGAAGGCGTTCGTCGTCAACCGGGTCGGCGACATGGGGTTGGCGATCGCCATGTTCGTGATGTTCGCGACCTTCGGCTCGATCGACTTCGGCACCGTGTTCGCCGGGGCGCCGCAGGCCGGGGAAGGCACACTCACCGCGATCGGGTTGCTGCTGCTGCTCGCCGCGTGCGGTAAGTCCGCGCAGGTGCCGCTGCAGTCCTGGCTCGGTGACGCGATGGAGGGCCCGACCCCGGTGTCCGCGCTCATCCACGCGGCGACCATGGTGACGGCCGGTGTCTACCTGATCACCCGTTCCGGTCCGATCTTCGACCTGTCGCCGGACGCGCGGCTCGGCGTGGTCCTCGTCGGCGCGGTGACCCTGCTGTTCGGTGCGATCATCGGCTGCGCCAAGGACGACATCAAGAAGGCGCTCGCCGCGTCCACCATGAGCCAGATCGGCTACATGATGCTGGCCGCGGGGCTCGGGCCGGCCGGTTACGCGTTCGCCATCATGCATCTGCTCACGCACGGCTTCTTCAAGGCGGGGCTGTTCCTCGGCGCCGGTTCGGTGATGCACGCGATGGACGACGAAACCGATATGCGCCGCTACGGCGGCCTGCGCACATTGCTGCCGGTCACCTACATCACCTTCGGGCTGGGCTATCTGGCGATCATCGGAGTGCCGCCGTTCGCCGGGTTCTTCTCCAAGGACAAGATCATCGAGGTGGCGTTCAACCAGGGCGGCACCAGCGGTGTGGTGCTCGGCACGGTGACCCTGCTCGGCGCGGGCCTCACCGCGTTCTACATGACGCGGGTGATGCTCATGACGTTCTTCGGCGAACGACGCTGGAAACCCGACACCCACCCGCACGAATCACCCGCCGTCATGACCGGACCGATGGTGCTGCTGGCCTTCGGCTCGGTCGCCGCCGGCGCGCTGTTCGTCTTCGGTTCCGCGCTGCAGAACTGGCTCGAACCGGTGGTGGGCGCCCACCACGGCGAGGAGACCGTCCCGGCGGCCGTCGTGACCGCACTCGCGCTCGTCGTGGTCGCCGCCGGCGTGGGCTTCGCCTACTACCAGTACGCGCAGCGCACCATCCCCGAGACCGCACCGCAGGCCGTGTCCGCGCTGACCGTCGCGGCCCGCAAGGACCTCTACGGTGACGCGCTCAACGAGGCCGCCTTCATGCGGCCGGGCGGCTACCTGACCCGCGCGCTGGTCTTCCTCGACAACCGGGGCATCGACGGAATCGTCAACGGCACAGCGGCTTTGATCGGCGGGCTGTCCGCACGCATCCGCCGGGTGCAGTCCGGGTTCGTGCGTTCCTATGCCCTGTCCATGTTCACCGGCGCGGCCCTGGTGGCTGCTGCCCTGCTGGCGGTGAGGTTGTGGTGACGGACTTTCCCTGGTTGACCATTCTGTGGTTGGCGCCCGCACTCGGCGCGGTGGTGGTGCTGATGCTGCCCGCCGGGCAGCGGCTGTTCGCGCGGATACTCGCGTTGAGTGTGTCGGTGGCGGTGCTGATCCTCGCGGTGGTGCTCGCCGTGCGCTTCGATCCCGGTGGGGCGCAATACCAGTTCGTCGAGGACCACGAGTGGATCCCGGCGTTCGGCGCGGGCTACACCGTCGGACTCGACGGCATCGCACTGGTCCTCGTGCTGCTCACCACGGCCTTGGTGCCGCTGCTGATCCTGGCGGGCTGGCGCGACGACCGTGAGGTCGGCAGCGGCCGCCGGGTCGCGCACACCTACGTCGCACTGACCCTGGTGGTCGAGGCGATGGTGCTGATTTCCTTTGTCTCGCTGGACATTCTGCTGTTCTACGTGTTCTTCGAGGCGATGCTCATCCCGATGTACTTCCTGATCGGCGGCTTCGGCCCCCGATCGGCCGACGCGCAGCTGCGACAGCAGCGTTCGCGCGCCGCGGTGAAGTTCCTGCTGTACAACCTGTTCGGCGGCCTGATCATGCTGGCCGCGGTGATCGGGTTGTACGTGGTCACCGCGCGGGACGGGCTCGGCGAGGGCGGCTCGGGCACCTTCGACTTCCGCGTCGTGGTGGCCGCCGCGAACTCCGGACAGCTCGGCGCGGCGCCGGCGGTGCTCAACGCGCTGTTCCTCGGGTTCATGTTCGCGTTCGCGGTGAAGGCGCCGCTGTGGCCGCTGCACACCTGGCTGCCCGACGCCGCCGTCGCCGCGACACCGTCGAGTGCGGTGCTGATGATGGCGGTGGTCGACAAGGTCGGCACCTTCGGCATGCTGCGCTACTGCCTGATGCTGTTCCCCAGCGCCTCGGACACCTATGCGCCACTGGTGATCACGCTCGCGGTGATCGGCATCATCTACGGTGCGCTGCTCGCGATCGGCCAGACCGACGTGATGCGGTTGATCGCCTACACCTCGATCTCGCACTTCGGCTTCATCATCCTCGGCATCTTCGCGATGACCAGCCAGGGCCAGACCGGGGCGACGCTCTACATGGTCAACCACGGCATCTCCACCGCGGCACTGTTCCTGATCGCCGGATTCCTGGTGTCGCGCAAGGGCACCCGGCTCATCGCCGACTTCGGCGGTGTGCAGAAGGTGGCGCCGGTGCTGGCGGGCACGTTCCTCATCGCGGGCCTGGCCACCCTCTCGCTGCCCGGACTGGCGCCGTTCGTCAGTGAATTCCTGGTGCTGGTCGGCACGTTCAGCCGCTACCAGTTCGCGGCCGTAGTCGCGACCGGTGCGCTGGTGCTGGCCGCGGTGTACGTGCTCTGGCTCTACCAGCGGATGATGACCGGGCCGGTCAAGGAGGGCAACGAGCGCCTCTACGACCTGGTGCCCCGCGAACTCGCGGTGGTGGTGCCGCTCATCGCGGCACTGCTGTTCCTGGGCGTCTATCCGAAACCGGTGCTGAACTTCATCAATCCCGCGGTGAGCCAGACGTTGACGACCATCGGCAAACACGACCCCGCGCCGACCATTCCTGAAGCGGGCAAAGCCGATCAGCCCGGAGGTGTCCACAAATGAGTCAGCTGACCTCCCACGGAACCTCGCTCGCCGCGATACCGGCGCCGAGCATCGAGTACGGCTACCTGTCGCCGATGCTGATCGTCTTCGGTGCGGCCGTGCTCAGCGTGCTGGTCGAGGCGTTCGCCGGGCGGCGCTTCCGATTCGGCGGCCAGGCGCTGCTGAGCCTGGCCGGGCTGATCGTCGCGTTGGTCGCGGTGATACTGCTGGCCGGCACGAACGCCACCGCCATCGGCGGTGCCGTCGCGGTCGACGGGGTGACGCTGTTCCTGCAGGGCACCATCCTCGTGGTGGCGATCCTCGGCGTGCTGTTCATGGCCGAGCGCGGTGCCGATCGACCGGCGACTCAGGTACGCAGTGGGCCGGGCACCTGGAGTGCGGCCGCGGCCACCCTCGGGCGCGGCGTGGACGCTTTCACGCCGCAGGCCTCGTCGGTGCCGGGCAGCGCGAGCGAAAAGGTCGCGCTGCGCGCGGGTATCGCGACCACCGAGGTGTTCCCACTGACCCTGCTCGCGGTCGGCGGCCTGCTGTTGTTCCCGGCCGCCAACGACCTGCTCACCATGTTCGTCGCGCTCGAGGTGCTCTCGCTGCCGCTGTATCTGCTGTGCGGGCTCGCGCGGCGCAAGCGGTTGCTCTCCCAGGAAGCGGCGCTGAAGTACTTCCTGCTCGGCGCGTTCTCCTCGGCGTTCTTCCTCTACGGTGTCGCGCTGCTGTACGGGCAGGCCGGGACCGTGAAACTGGCCGGGATCGCCGATGCCATCGCGGCGCACCCGGACAACGCGCTGCTCGCACTGCTCGGCGTCGCGTTGCTGGCCGTCGGGCTGCTGTTCAAGATCGGCACGGTGCCGTTCCAGTCCTGGGTGCCCGATGTGTACCAGGGCGCGCCGACCCCGGTGACCGCGTTCATGGCGGCCGCGACCAAGATCGCCGCAGTCGGTGCGCTGTTGCGCGTGCTGCACATCGCGGTGCCCGGGCTGCGCGATGACTGGCGACCGGTGCTCGGCGCCATCGCCATCGCCACCATGGCGGTCGGCGCGGTCATGGCCATCACCCAGACCGACGTGAAACGGATGCTCGCGTATTCCGCTGTCGCCCATGCCGGTTTCATCCTCACCGGGTTGGTCGCCGCCAACACCAAGGGCGTCGCCGCGGTGCTGTTCTATCTGGTGGCCTACGGTCTCGGCACGCTCGGTGCGTTCGCGCTCGTCAGCCTGGTGCGCGACGCCGCGGGCGAGGAAGCGACCGCACTCAGTCAGTGGGCCGGGCTCGGGCGGCGCTCCCCCTGGTTGGCCAGTGTGTTCGCGCTGTTCCTGCTCTCCTTCGCGGGACTGCCCCTCACCAGTGGATTCGTCAGCAAGTTCGCGGTGTTCGAAGCCGCGGCCGCCGGGGATTCGACACCGCTGGTGATCGTCGGTGTCATCTGCAGTGCGATCGCCGCGTTCTTCTACGTCCGCGTGATCGTCCTGATGTTCTTCACCGACCCGCCCACCGACGCCCCCGTCGTGGTGACGCCGTTCCTGACCACCGCCGTCGTCACCTTCGGCGCCGGCGCCACCGTCATCCTCGGCATCTTCCCCCAGGTCCTCCTGGACCTCGCCGACCGCGCCGCCACCTTCGCCCGCTGATCGACCCACCCCGAGCCGCACACCTGCACCAGGTGTGCGGCTCGGTCGTTACTGCCCTGGCGGTGCAGCCACCCCGAACCCGCACGTGATCGTCTCGACCGACTCCGTTCTCGGCACTTCCCTTGTCACCGACCACCACCCGACCTAGCACCTGAGACCCAACCGCAGCCCCGGCGGCTAGGTGACTTCACGCTCCCTCTCCGTCGAGAACGGTGTTCCCGTGACGGCACGGCGTACGTCTTCATCGACCAGGTCGATGTTCATCATCGCCGCGGTAAGCCCGCCCTGCGCAGCCGCGTCGATTACCTGTGCGCGGTGGCCGCGAACGTTTCCTGCCGCCCAAACTCCGGGAACGGCGGTCTTCCCCACCTGGGTGTCGGCATTCAGGGTCGCGCCGATGACCTGACCATCCATCTCCTTCTGCTCGGCCTCCAGCCCCAACTCGGTTAACAGGTCGTCCACCTTCGCCACCGAAACCGGGAAGACGACCGCAGCCTGAACAGCGGTGACATCGTCACCGACCCGGATGCCGCCGAGCTCGTCGTCGGTGATCTCGATGCCAGTGACCCGGCCAGGAACCACGGTGATCTGGCGCGCCGCGAGTTCGGCCCGCTGGGGCTCGGTCAGTTCGACCGCCTCGTTCGTGAACAAAGTGACCTTGTCGCTCCACTGGCGCCACAACTGCGCTTGGTGAAGTGAGGCGACCCCACTGGCGATGAGGCCGATGGCTTTGTCTCGCACCTCGTATCCGTGGCAGTACGCGCAGTGCAACACGTCGCGGCCCCAGCGGTCGGCCAGCTGAGGAATGTCGGGTAGTTCATCTACGACGCCGGTGGCGATGAGCACCCTCCTGGCGTCGAGGGTCGTGTTGTCCGAGAGGGTGATCTTCAGGGTGGATTCACTGACTCGTTTCACGCCCACCGCGGTTCCGCTGCGCACGACGCCGCCATACTGCTCGACCTCTGAGCGGCCGATCGCCAACAGCTCGCGTGGGTCGATACCCTCACGGCCGAGGTAGCTGTGGACCGCTGTGGCGGCCGCGTTACGAGGCGAGCCTGCGTCGACGACCAGGACCTTCCGTCGGGCACGGCTCAGGGTCACGGCTGCCGCGAGCCCTGCAGCACCACCCCCGATAACGACAACATCGAATTCATGCATGCGGCGATGCTGCGTGTCCTCGGTCGCTTCCGGCAAGGAAACTTGCCGAAATAGCAAATCCCAGTGTCCAGGGAACGGACGGCGAGTTCGTCGAATCTGGTCCCCAGCCTCGTTGCAGTCCGCAGTCCGCCGGAACCGGATCGAAGACACTGTCGGGGCCTACCGTGCCCTGCTCGACACCGGCAGGGATCCCGCGACCATCGTCTTCGCCGGCACCCTGGACGAGGCGGACGAGGCCCTCGATCGCGCGGCTCTGTTTCTCGCCCAACACATTCGCGCCGGGCAGCGGTAGGTCAGGCTGCTACGCGCCGGACTCCGGCTCTCGGCGCAGTTGGAGCAGCAAGTTCCAGGGAACGTCCGCTACGACGTCGGCTATCCGCGCTTCCGAGTCGTCGGGCTCGGGTTGTGGCCGGACTCGAATTTCGGTGAGGGTGCCGCGGATGACGGGCAATTCGGCACATTCGGCGCCGAAGGTGCCGGCCCAAGCCGCTTCCTCTGCGAACGAGGCGTCTCCGGCCAACTCCGCTGCGGCGAGATTCGCGGGGACGGCGTCGAGTTCGCGCAGCCGACGCCACTGCCGCAGGTTCGCCACCAGGACGCGGAGATCCGCCAGTTCGGCGATGATCTCCGGATCGGCGATGTCGATTTCGGAGATGTCCAGTCGCTGCAGGTTTTTCAGCGCAGCCAGCGGCGCGATGCGCACCGGATGCTGCGCTCCGGCCAGGTGCACGTCCCACAGCACGGGGTGGCCCGACAGCGGCTCCAGGTCGATGTGCGGGGCACTCGCCGACAGTGATTCGAGAGGGATATCCTGCGGCACTGCAAGATTCAAGGTTCGGATGCCGTCGATCCGCAGCCGGCGCAGCAGCGGCAGAGCCGCGAGTTCGGCCGCATCGAAGGAGTCGCGGGAGCGGAGGTCGAGTTTCTGCACGGCGAACTTGTCGGGCAGATCTTCGATCGTCTCGGCAGGGTCGTGCAGTCGACGAGTGTGGGCGGGTTGCGCTGTGTCGTAAAGACTGTCGAAGTTCTCCTGCGCCCGCTGCGACTCGATCGACTTCTGCAGTGCCTCGGTGACGGATTCGGCCCAGCGCGTGGCAGACTCGTACCCGAGGCCGACTTCGATCAGCTGCCCGCGGCGACCGGCCGGGCCGGGATCCAGGTCGACCGCGTGTGCGTTGCGGTCGCTGGTGCCGATGAAGACCCACCCTGCACTACGCGAGATCCGTTGAATCGTGCTGTGCGGCCAGCCTTCCAACACCACCCGGTCGCCAGTGAACAGCGAGTCGTCCCCCACGGATCGACTGTCCGCCGACAACCCCATCACCGTCGGATTGTCGGACAGATGACTCGCGGCGACATCGCTGAGCGGCGACAGGCGACTGATACCGAGCACGCCGCGGTCGTCGTGGTCGTAGCCGACCAGCCGGTACAGTGCCCGCAGATCTTCCGGCAGTCGCCGGCCGATCCGCGCCTCCGCCGCGGCGATGTCGCCCTCGGCCATGCCCGCCGCCAATTCGGGTGCACGCGAATGGGCCGCCGTGTAGGCATCGATGTACTCGCGTACCAGCTCACGCACTGTCGCCAGGACCGCCGGGTCGGTGCGCCGGTCGTCGGGCACCGTGTCGGCCGCGGCGATCGGTTGCTGATGGCCCGGATACCGATAGTCGGGGTCGAAGACCAGCCGTCGCACGGCGTCCCAATAGTGCTCGCTGGAGCCGGGGGTGCACTGATATTGGAACTCGTAGCTGTCGCCCGCCAGCCGAAGCCGCATTTCCACTACGCCGTCCATACCGACGCCGAGTTCGGAGCGCACCGCGTGGGCCAGTTCGCGTCTGCCGGTCACCCCGTGCACCCGATCGGTGCCGACCACGTATGACGGATCTATTCCGTTGCTCCACTGGCTGTGGTGCATGCGCAATGTCCCGCTGGTCGCGCCGGATTCCGCGAACTCTTGCGCGAGGCGTTCGACCCTTTCGGCCAGCTCCGTCATGTCCTCGACACTGTGCGAAGCGGCGCACGAGTTCCCTGCGTTGGGAAACGCCGTCGGAGCGCGCATGCCACGCCTGACCCGCCAGCCGACTTCTGCCGTCTGGGTCGCAGGATCCGTGCGGGTACGAAAGTTGTTGAAATGCACTAGGTGGGCGGCGATCTCCTGACAAATGCACCAGTGACGCGGAACACGGTGGGTGGCAACGTGACTAACCGTGGCAAGAGCGACACGGCGTCTCGGACGGCCGGAACAGCAGGGGCGGGGGCGCGGCGGGCGCCGAAACGGTTGGGCGGCAACGGTAGCGATGACGGTGGTCGCCGCCGGTCTGCTACCGCCCGGCTCGGCGGCGGCCGACAATCCTCCCGCCTCGGCGGCTACGGACCGGCAGGAGCAGCAGATCGCGACCCGCGACGGTATCGCGGTCTCCTACGTGAGCTTCCTGCTTCCGCTACCGGCAAACGCCGCACCGCATCCGGGGTCGTGCGAGCGCACGGGATATCTGCGTTACCGCGCGGTGGGCAGTCCGCAGGACGCGCGGGACGCGGACGCCGTGGTGGTGCAGCAGGGCGGAATGATCGGCGGCGCAATCAATTCCGACGGCGTCGCGGCGAACACGGTGCGTTCGGCGAAATCGCTCGGTCGCAACGTCGAATTCTGGGCGCTGGCCCGGCGCGGCTCCTGCTTGGATGAGACAGTCGGCTTCGACTACGCACTGCAGTCGGGCAACTATCTCGACGCGGTCGACTACTACTTCAACGGCAAACCGCTCGAGGGCCGCACCTTCGCCGGATTCAAGGCGTCGGCGGATCTGCCGATCCTGGATGCTTTCGGCCTGGAGCGAGTGGTGCGCGACCAGTACGAGATCATGCTGCACGAGCTCCCGGATCAAGCTGAGCGGCAACGGAAATACATCTGCACCGGTATCTCGATGGGCGGGTTGGTCACCGGGTTCTTCTCGGACTGGGATTTCGACGGCAACCCGGGCACGCAGGCCGACGCCGGCTACAACCAGTGCGCCGCGTTCGCCGCGCAGGACTCGATGGTGTCCTCGGATCCGGCCGCGATCCAGAACACGCCGTTCTTCCGCGATGTCACCGAAGCCATCACCGGACCCACCAACGGGGTGCTCAAGGCCGGCTTCGACAGCGGTGTGCTGCCGATGCGCACACTCGGCCCGATGCCGGTGATCGGCACCAAAGCCATGATGCTCTACCGGTTGGCCGGGCTCGCCGCGCATCTGGAGCCGGACGCGGAAAGCCAACTGCTCGCGCACATCCACGATCCCGATATCGAGGCGACGCTCACCACCCTGTTCAGCCCGAGCTGGGCGGCCGCCGTCACGGGCGGCGCGAACGGTGAGGGCACCATCCGCGACTACCGGTTCACCAATGCGGCGTTGCTCGGCACGTTCATCGACAACAACTCGGGCAACTTCGCGCTGCTCCAGCAAGGTGTCGGAGCGTTGGCGGGCGGCCCGGTGGCCGAGAAGACGTTCCCGAATCACGGTGGGCTGACCCAGGTTCCGGTGCTGGGCAACTATATGCGGATGAGCGCCGGACCGCAGACCCGGGTGGGTCCCACCGATCGCACGGCGCTGTATTCGTGGCGCAACTACAACGACGTCGTCGGCGTCCCGTGGACGGCGCCGAACCGGGAGATCGCCGATATCCACGAGGTGGCAAGGCAATTGGGCACCGGCTGGCCGACGGCGTACTGGGAGACATACTTCCCGTTGCGGATGATCATCGATATCGGCGCCGGTTTCGGCGGCGCGCGCACCGGCGACATGGTGAACCTGCGCTACCACAACATGAGTCGCACGAAGCCGAACTTCATCGCCTACGCCGGTGACAGCGTCGTCCAATACGGCGTCGGCACTTGGCTTCCCGCGCCGCCGACCGCACAGGTGGAGCAGCTGCCCGGCTACACCCACGTGGATACGATCGGGGCGGCCGCGGTGCAGAACAACGGAAAGCCGGACTACAGCGGGCAATATCTCGCCGAGTTCATCCGGGGCTTGACCCCGTAGGCGTTGGTGATCGAGGCGCCGGACCGCCTCGATCACCAACGCCGGGCGCCTTCGTCTCGGGCCGCCCGGTGCTCGTCCTGGGCGGCGGTGAGGGCAGCGCCGCCGCCCAGGTACCGGGTCCAGCCGAACCGCGGCCCGGTCTCACAGCGCACCTTCGACTATCGCCGGTTGCGAAACCTAATATTATTAGGTTATAAACTAGGCGACCTAGTTTTGAGGAGGTATGCCGGTGATGGCACGAGCGGGTTTGAGCGCGGAACGGATCACGCGCGCGGCCGCCGATCTCGCGGACGCGATAGGCTTCGACGGCGTCACCATGTCGGCGCTGGCCAAGCAGTTCGGCGTCAAGGACGCCAGCCTCTATTCGCACGTCAAGAACCTGCAGGAACTGCGGGCGCGGGTGACGGTGCTCGCCGCGGCGGAGAAGACCGAGCTGATCGCGGCCGCCGTCGCGGGACGCGCGGGCCGCGACGCCCTCGCCGCATACGCGCACACCTGGCGCGACTACGCCCTGCGCCACCCCGGCCGCTACGCCGCGACCCAGTCACCGGTGCCACCCGGTCTGGTCGACGCCGGTCCAGGCGCGGCCCGCGCCGTCGAACTCACCTACGGCATGTTGCGCGCCTACGGGTTGACCGAACCGGACCTCACCGACGCGGTTCGCTTGCTGCGCAGCACCTTTCACGGCTACGCCGCGTTGGAGGCCGGCGGCGGTTTCCAGCACTCCCGCGATACCGCCGCCTCCTGGGAACGCATCATCGACGCCTTGCACGTCGCGCTGGAGCAGTGGCCGTCACCCGAGAAGAAGGATGAATCATGAAGTCCGGTACGCTGAAAGTCCCCGGCGCGACACTGTTCTACGAAGTGCGCGGCAGCGGGCCGCTGCTCGTACTGCTGCCCGGCAGCGGCGCGGACGCGGCGATGTTCGATCACCTCGCGGAACTGCTGGTGCCGCATTTCACGGTGCTGGCCGCCGATCCCCGCGGTTATTCGCGCAGCCCGCTCGACGGTCCGCCGGTGGATCAACAGGTCGAGGTGATGAGTGAGGACATCCACCGCCTCATCGAAGATCGCGCTCCCGCAGGCGAATCGGTGTATGTCTTCGGCGCCAGCGGCGGTGCGGTCGTCGCGCTCGACTTGCTCGCCCGGCATCCCGATCGGCTCGCCCTCGTTGTCGCCCACGAACCGCCTTCGTTCGGCCTGCTGCCCGACGCGGCCGACCATCGCGCGTTCGTCGACGAGGTCTACGAGCTGTTCCATCGGGAAGGCGCGGCGGTCGCCGGTGCGCACTTCGCCGCCGGCGTCGGCGCACAGATGCGGGGCCTGCCGGACCCGGCGACGCTGCCGCCGCGCACCGCCGACATGGTCGCCCGCGTCATGGCGAACCTGCCGATCATGCTGGAACACGAACTCCGCCAGATCACTTCGTATCTGCCCGACGAAGCGGCCCTGGCCGCGGTCGCCGACCGCCTCGTCCTCGCCGTGGGCGCGGAATCCCCCGGCACCCTGCCGTACCGCCCGGCCGCAACGCTGGCCGAACGCCTCGGCATCCCACTGGTCGAATTCCCCGGCGGTCACGGCGGACTCAACCAGCATCCGGAAGCCTTCGGCCGCAAGCTCTTCGACGTCCTGCAGTCCGCCCGCGCGAAGTCCAGCGCCGTGGACTGAATCCCGCCCGAGCACGCTGCTCCGCGAATACCGGTGCGCGCCTGCGCTATCGCTCAGCGCTGACCGAGGGCAACCCCCGGCCGGTCCGACGGCTTGACTTGGAGTGCACTCCAAGTCCTAGTGTCGAGGCGGTCTTCAGGTTTCGAGGTACCGCCCGGTCCGCCAGGCAGGAGGAGGATCTGCGCATGATCACCCGAACCACGCTGAACTCGCCCGGTCTCACCGTCAGCGCGATGGGGCTGGGCTGCATGGGGATGAGCGAAAGTTACGGCGCCGCCGATTGGGACGGCGGCATGGCCACCATCGACCGGGCCCTGGAGTTGGGCATCACGTTCCTGGACACGGCCGACGCCTACGGCACCGGGCACAACGAGGTGCTGGTGGGCCGGGCCATCCACGGTCGCCGGGATCAGGTGCAGCTGGCCACCAAGTTCGGCATCGACCGCAGCGCCGGCGACCGGTCACGCCGCATCCGCGGCGCCCGGGACTTCGTGCTGCGTTCCTGCGACGCCTCGCTGCTGCGGCTGGGTGTGGAGGTGATCGATCTGTACTACGCGCACCGCCCGCCCCAGGATGTGGAGATCGAGGAGACCGTCGGGGCGATGGCCGAGCTGGTCGAGGCGGGCAAGGTCCGCCATCTGGGACTGTCCGAGGTCGACGCCGAGCTGCTGCGCCGGGCGCACGCGGTGCACCCGATCACCGCGGTGCAGAGCGAGTACTCGCTGTGGACCCGCGACGTCGAGGCCCTCACCCCGGTGATGGCCGAGCTGGGGGTCGGGTTGGTGCCGTACTCGCCACTGGGGCGGGGATTCCTGACCGGCACCCTGGACCGCTCCACGTTGGGCGAGAAGGACTTTCGGCGCAGCAACCCGCGGTTCGCCGGCGCGGCGGGCGAAGCCAACGAGAAGATCGCGCAGACCGTGCGCGAGGTGGCCGACCGGCTGGGCGCCACCCCGGCCCAGGTGGCGCTGGCCTGGGTGTACGCCCAGTCCGAGCGGCTCGGGGTGGCGGTCGCCGCCATTCCGGGCACCCGCAGCCCGGCCCGGCTGGAACAGAACGCGGCCGCACTGGAACTCACCCTGGACGCCGAAGCCCTGGCCACGCTGGACCCGCTGAGCGACCAGGTGACAGGCGAGCGCTACACCTCAGCGCATACCGCCGAGGTCGCTCGGAGCTAGGCTCCGTCTCGAAGTCCCATCCGCGCCTGCCTAGTCCGGTATACCTGCTGCGGGAGTTACCGGGATAGTGCTGAGCACGTCGTGTGCCGTACCCGGCTTTAGGTGCGGGTCAGGTGCGCGGGGTGGGGTTCCGGCGTGGTCATCTGGCTGTGGTGGCGTCTCGAGCGGCTTGGGAAAGACAGGGGCGGTTGGGTAGCGGGCCGGGTGGTGTGGACCAAGCGACAGATAGGTTGGGGTCACAGAGTTTTCGTACTGCTCACAGGGGCTGTAGCTGCTGTGAACCGTACGGAAGGTCTGTGACCCCGCGACTCACCCAGCAAAACACGCCGAGCCACAACCCCACCCACCCGAAACCGCTGACACCTCGTCAAGGAACTCTCGAAAACAGCACCACAGCCAGACGACCACGCCGGAACCCCACCCCGCGCACCTGACCTGCGCCTAAAGCCGGGAACCCCACCTGACGCGCCCAGCACCATCCCTGTAACTCCCGCGGCAGGCACACCAAACTGGGAAGGTCACACTTCGGCAGCCAGCCGACAAGCCCGAACGCGAGCAAACCAAGCGACAGTTAGCCCCGTGCCGACACGCGAAAGCCACACATCTGCAAATGGCCCCGCCTCACCACTCCGAGACAGAACCAAGCCGGTCGAGCGTCGTGCCCGGCATCGAGGACGCCACGCTCGACTTCTGGGCACGAGTGATCGTGGTCAACCAGACCGACCCGCTGGCAGTTGCCACCGCAGGACCGGTGCGAAACTTCAGCGCGCCAACGCGTATTCGAGTGCCGCCGCCACCCGGTCGATCGGCTCGGTAGTCCCCTCGGCGCGACAGAGCACCAGCGCCCCTTCCATGCCCGCGATCAAGAGGGTCGCGAGATTCTTCGCGTCGCTTTCGTCGAAACCGTTGCGCTGCAAGCAGTCCTGGAACGGCTGTTGCCACCGCCGGAAGATGGCGCGGGTGGCCTCGTGCAGGGAGTGGTCGTCGGGTCCGGCGCCCAGGGTGACGGCGGCGACCGCGCAGCCGGGCGGTTGCTCGCCGCCCGCCATCACGACCTTGGCTCCGGCCAGGATCGCGTGCATGGCCGGTACGGGTTGCTGGTCGGCGCAGACCGCGGCGATGAGCGGGCTGACGGTGGTGTCGAGGTAGGCGAGCACCTCTTCGGCGAGTTCGGTCTTGCCGCGCGGGAAGTGATGGTAGGTCACTCCCCGGTGGGCGCCGGCCGCGGCGGTGACTTCACGTAATCCCGTTCCCGCGTAGCCCTGGCCACGGAACAGCAGCGTCGCTTTCCGGATCATCCGGGCGCGGGTATCGCCTGCCACCTGCGGTCCACCTTTCTCGGCCCTTGACTAAGCCGATCGGCTTAAATCATACTCACCGTACTTTCTAAGCCGATCGGCTTAGAACCGACGAGAGGCCGATCCCGATGCTCGACACCGCCCGTGGCGCCCTGACGCGTTACCTCGCCGATGTCCGGCGCACCCCCGGTCAGCTGTTGTTGTTGCTGCTGTCGCTGTGGTTCGTCAGCAACGGTCCGGTCGCGTTCGCGATGTGCTCGAGTTTCTCGTTCGGGGCGCACATGAAGTCGTGCACGGTGATGGTGTTCGGGTTCATTCCGGTCACCGTCAACGGCTGGCACGCGCTGTTCCATCTCGTCACCGGTGTCGCCGGGTTGTTCCTGGTGCGTACGCCGCGCAAGGCCTTCGCGTACGGGATCGGTTGCGGCTGGTTCTATCTCGTCATCGCCGGCTTCGGATTCTTCGGCGGGGACAACGTCCTGCGCTTCATGGCCGTCGACACCTTCGGCAACTATGTGCACGCAGTCGAGGGCGGCCTGGCGCTGACCATCGCCGCGCTCATCGCGTTCGGCACGCAACTGCGCACCCGGCCCGGCACGGCGGCGGTGCGCTGAGACCGAGCCTCAGATACGCCGCGCGCCGGTGACGTGGACCGCCGGAAACCGTCCGGTGGCGCACGTTCCGCTCATGCGGTCCCCCTCGGTGGTCATGGCGAAGGCGAGGTCGAGGCGCATCAAGCGGCGGGTGAGGGTTTGACGCCAGCTCAGCAGTTCACCGTCGAACTCGAGGTCGTCGAGCGGCCGCTTCTTTCCGGAGGCGCGCGCGGTACCGGTGAGCACCCCGTTGTCCTGCTGGATTTCCAGGACGACTTTGATGTCACCGAGGCGGGTGGCGATGGTCAGGTCCCAGATCCCTGCTACAGACATGCTTCGCTCGTCCTTCCGACGGACCGGTACCGCAGGCACGCTATCCCGTGCCTGATCGTGAACCCTAGCGACGCCCGGTATCGTCCGGCTGTCGCGCGAGTCTTTCCTGGTGTGCGGGAAAGGATTCCGGGGTCCGCCGCCACGCCGGGATCGACAGGTAGGTGGCGGCTCGGAGCAACCACTCCACCGGGCCGTAGCGGTGACCCCGCAACCACCAGTGGCTCAGCAGCACCTGCACGGCAAAGGTGAGCAGCGCGATGCCGATGACACCGGCGGGCGGCACCTTGTCGATGAGCGCGAACCCGTAGCCGGTGTAGACGACCATGAGCACGATCGATTGGAAGATGTAGTTCGAGGCGGCCATGCGCCCGGCCGGCGCGAGCCGGCCGATCCAGGGCGCGGTGCGCGCCCATCTGGTGAGGCAGATGATGCCCGCGACGTAGGCGAAGGTCATCAACGGATTGACCAGTTCCTGGATCCCGGCCCAGTAGAAGGGCGGCACGAACCAGTTCTGGGCGGCGGCGAAGGTCACCGCCGAGACCGGCAGGCCGACGGCGAACCCGCCGATCAGCACGCGAGGCGCCCAGCGCCGCAAGGTATCCGGATCGTCGAACAGTTGCCGTTTGCCCGCCGCCATGCCGATCAGGAACATGCCGAGGCTGGTCGCGCCCTGGGTGAACCAGATCAGGCCGATGAAGATCGGCGCGATCCACATCTGGTTGGCGAAGGTGTCGCCGAACGATCCGGCGTATCCGTCGTGCATCCGCTGCAGGTCGAAGAAGATGTTGAGCCCAGACAGGTCATCGCCTTCGCTGCCCGGGATGAACATCCACCCGCACCACACGATGTAGAGCACCGCGCCGGTGATCACCGCCGTGCGCGGCTTCAGCTTCTTCAACGTGATCAGGATCAGGCACAGGAACGCGTAGAGGGTGAGGATGTCGCCGATCCACAGCAGGAACACGTGCGCGAGCCCGACGATCAGCAGTGCCGCGCAGCGCCGGAGCAGTCGCGCGTTGGCCGACACCCCGGCCCGCTGCGCCGCGGCGATCTGCAAGGTGAACGAGTAGCCGAACAGGAACGCGAACAGCAGATAGAACCGGCCGGTGAAGAAGGCGTCGACCAGACCGCTCACGACGTGGTCGACCGGCCCGTCCCAGCCCGGTCGCGGATCGTCGGCGGGTCCGGTGAACGACCACAGGGTGGTCGCGACGATCACATTGGTGATGAGGATGCCGAACAGCGCGAAGCCGCGCAGGATATCGACCTCGGCGATCCGTCGATTCGAGGTCCCGGCAGGGGCAACCGATTCGGACATACTGTGAAAGTAGACGTCCGTACCGGTTCCCGCGTCCGCCACCGGATCTATCGGGGTGCTGAACCGGACATACCGTATCCGCGACCTCCGGCGTATTGACATCCGCCATTGGTCGGTCACACCAGGTCGCCGACCTCCAGATAGATCTGGCGCCGGACCGTGATCTCGGCCAGGAAGCCTTGTGCGCCACCGGGAAACGCCGCGACGGCCAGTTCGCCCGCCCGCAGCCGCGCGCCGGTGAAGTCGCGCTGCCCGAGCAGGATCGGCTGAGCGTGTTCGAAGCCGCGGCGCGCGACGTCGTCGGACAGCGCGGCGCCGAGCAGGTCCGTCACGGTGCCGGGCACCAGCTCGGCCGCGACGATCTGATCGAAGCTGGGGCGCCGGATGATCCGGTGCGCCAGATACATCCGGTCCGGCCGCCCGAAGCACAGGTGCGTCACGGTGCCGCCGTCGCCGTCCCGTTCGAGCGCCGCGAAATGCAGGACCCGGCTGACCGTGACCCGCACATCGTCGGCGATCGCGATGCCGCCGCGTTCACCGCGTCCCCGGATCAGCCTGCCGCGGAAGGACCGCCGGGGGTCGGCGCGGCCCGGATCGAGGTCGGCGATCGGAAAGTCCTCCGGGTCGAAGGTGTGGATGCCGGTGTACCCGACCCGGCGGTCCGCGCCGAGCGCGCGACGCCCCCGCTCGTCGAATTCGACCGCGAGCAGCACCTGAAAGTTGTAGGGGGCGTCGAACGTGGGCCGGTAGGAGAGGTAGCAGTCGAGTCCGGTCCCGAAAACCACCATGCCGTGCATGCCTGCGCCGCCTGCCAATTCGGGCCGATGGTGTGGTCCCGGCGCGCGCAGGTGTGCGATCTTCACGACGCCACCTCGCGGGTGCGCGGTCCGGTCTCGGCCGTGTCGTAGGTTCGCTCGAACATCTCGAGCTCCTTTCTCGCCACTCCTACAGTGGCCAGAACGAAGCCCGATGCCACGAGTGTCCGGCTACTCGAATCCCGCCGGACCGGCTACTCGATCGTTCTCGGTGCGGCTCAGGGGTCGAGGCGTACCGCGCGCGGCCGCGACAGCCCGGACAGATCGAGCACGCCCTGCCGGACCGCGGCGACGCTGAGCACCTCCATCGTCGCGATCACGATCAGCAGCAGGCCGACCACCAGTCCGAGCACGTCCAGCGAGTCGAACGGCAGCACGCCGACCACGAGACCGAGGAGCAGGGTGAACAGGCCGAACACCTCCTGCCTGCCGCTGCCGCGCAGCTCGGGCGCCCACACCGCGACGGTGGCGTGACAGATGCCGCGCACCGACCAGGCCAGGCCGACCCAGAACGACAGCAGCAGTGCCGAATTGCCGCCGCTGAAACACAGCACAGCGAGCAACGTCGAGATCAAGCCGCTGACGAAGACGAGCACGCGCAGGGCGGGCGCCATCCGCGCGCTGAACGCGATGATCACCTGCAACCCGGCATTGACCAGCAGATACGCGCCGAGCAGCAGTTCCGCGGTCGGCAGCGTCTTGTGTGGCCATACCGCTATGACCACACCCAAGATCATCGAGCAGGCACCGGACACCAGGATCGCCTGCCGGGCTGTCCCGGCCAGTGGGTCCGCACGCCCTTGAAGCTCGTCTTCGGGCATAGCTCCATGATATGAGCGCACGCCTCGGTTAGCCGGGTGTTTGCTTTCACTCGGTGCGGCGAGCAGGAATGGCCGAACGGCAGTTGCCGACTATGTCCCGGAGATGGCGGACAGCACCACGCTGCGAACCGACGTGCCGTCGGCCGATTGCCATGGCGCGCTGACCTGCCCCGCGCTCGGCGCACCCGCCGGCTCCAGCACGCGGTGCACCCGCAGCACTCCCCCGATATCGGTGTGCGCGCTCGCATCCACCGCCGTCGCCGCGCCGGGCAGTGCGAGTTCGGCGGGCGTGACCTGGATCGACGGATCGGGTGTGCCGCTTTCGTGCTGCGCCTGGGGCTCGGCGGTACCGGCGAGCAACGCCACGAGTTGCGCTACCACCACCGGGTCGCGGGTGCCGTCGTAGAGCCAGCGCTCACCGAGGACGCCGTGCATCGACGTGCCGACGAGCGCCTCCTCGGCGCCGTCGAGCGGTGCCCCGCGGTACGCGAACGGCACCAGATAGGCGACGGGCTCGGCGGCACTGTCCACGATCACCACGAACTCGATCCCGACCGCACCGGCGGGGTCGTCCAGGCGGAACCCGCCTGCGCGCCGCAGCACCGGCCGATCCGTGCCCTGGTACCACGTGCGGGTGGGCAACCACGCGGTCAGCAACTCCAGTTTCGTCGGCACCATCGTCGTCTCGTGGATGACAGCCATCCGCGCGTCCTCCTTCACCGCCCGGCTCGAACCGCCGGACGCTCCGCTCGAGCATAAGCGAGCACACTCGATGAACTATCGTGCGCCCATTGCCTTTCCACTTCTCCCGTAAGGTCGTGACGTGCTGGGTTCGGGGAGTGGATTGCTGTCACGGCCGCTGGTCGCCGGGATGACCGCGCAGCGAGGTGTCGACGAGGGGCCGCGCGACACCGCGCGCGGCTGGTGGGTCACGATCTTTCTCACGCTGGTGGCCGCGGTGCTGCGGTTCGCCGGTCTCGGCACGGCGACCGAGGGCGGCACACCTGTCTTCGACGAGAAGTACTACGCCCTGCAGGCGTGGGAGCTGCTGAACAACGGGATGGGCATCGAGGACAATCCCGGCTTCCCCGTCATCGTGCATCCCCCGTTCGGCAAGATGCTGATCGCGACGGGTGAGGCGTTGTTCGGCTTCACCCCGCTCGGCTGGCGGTTCGCCGCGGCGCTGGCGGGCACGGTACTGGTGTTGCTGGTCGTGCGGATCGTGCGCAGGCTGGCCCGCTCGACACTGATCGGCGCGATCGCCGGGATCCTGCTGATCGCCGACGGCGTCACCTTCGTCTCGTCCCGGATCGGCATGCTGGACATCTTCCTGACCGTGCTGGTCACCGGCGCGTTCGGGTGTTTGATCGTCGACCGTGACGAGGTACGGGCCCGGCTCGCGCGCGCCGCGACGACCGGCACACTGTGGGGTCCCCGGCTCGGCGTGCGGTGGTGGCGCTTCGGGGCGGGCGTCCTGCTCGGACTGGCCTGCGCCACGAAGTGGTCCGGGTTGTATTTCGTGGTGGCCTTCGCGATTCTGTCGCTCGGTTTCGATGCCACCGCGCGACGCGCGTACGGCGTGCCGCACCCGTTCGCCGGCACGATGATCCGGGACGCGTTACCGGCCACGTTCGCGCTGCCGTTCGTGGCGCTCGGGGTCTATCTCGCGTCGTACGCCGGCTGGTTCGCGAGCGAGTCCGGGGTGAACCGCCACGCGGTCGGCATCCAGGTGGGTCCGGACGGCTTCTTCTCGTTCGTGCCGGATGCGTTGCGGGCGTTGTGGTTCAACCATTCCAGAGTCCTGGATTTCCACACCCACCTCACCAACTCGGCGGGCAACCACCACGCCTGGGAATCCAAGCCGTGGACGTGGCCGATGGGCTTGCGCCCGATGCTGTACTACTACCCCGAAAACGCCCACGGCTGCGGGCAATCCGAGTGCGTGCGGGCGATCATGCTGATCGGCACCCCGGCCGTCTGGTGGTTGGCGTTCCCGGTGCTGGGCTGGGCGCTGTGGCAGTCGGCGACGCGGCGCGACTGGCGCTATCTCGCCGTGCTCACCGCGTACGGCGCCGCATGGCTGCCGTGGTTCGGGGCGCTGGACCGGCAGATGTACTTCTTCTACGCGACCGTCATGGCGCCGTTCCTGGTCATGCTGCTGGCGCTGGCACTCGGCCAGATCCTCGGGCGCGCAGCGGAATCCAGGGAACGCCGCGGCACCGGACTGCTCGCGGTATGCCTGTATCTGGGCTTGGTGGTGGCCAACTTCATCTGGCTCTATCCGATACTGACCGGCCTGCCGATCACACCGGCGAGCTGGCAGCACCATCTCTGGCTGCCGAGTTGGCGATGAGCGAGTAGTTCAGTCGAGGCAGAACTCGTTGCCCTCGATGTCCTGCATCACCAGACACGACTCGTTCTCCTCGTCGGCGAGCAGCAGTTCCAGCCGGGTCGCGCCGAGCGGGAGCAGCCGAGCGCATTCGGCTTCGAGCGCGGCCACGCGTTCCTCGCCAGTCAGTCCCGTGCCGACCCGCACATCGAGGTGCACACGGTTCTTCACGACCTTGCCCTCGGGCACGCGCTGGAAATACAGGCGCGGACCCACACCCGCGGGATCCATGGCAGCGGCCCCCGCGTTCTGGCGTTCCGGCGGCAACGTGCGGTTGTATTCGTCCCAGTCGGCGAAGCCCTCCGGCGCCGGCGGCACGACGTATCCCAATACCTCGCACCAGAACCGGGCGACGCGCTCGGGATCCGCACAGTCGAAGGTGACTTGAACCTTTTTCACCGATGCCATCGGCTCACCATAGAGGCGTGGCAGGTCGTCGCGCACATCTATTACGACAAGGCGCCGTTCGCGGGGACATTCGGGACGAACCCGCTCACGGGATCGAGGACTTCCGCGGCGTCGGTAGGGTCGCGGTCATGGAGCGGAGTTTTCATTCGGCGGAACAACTTTTGGCCGCCCTGCGTGCGGGTGCGGTGACGTCGGTCGAGTTGACCGAGGAGGCGATCGCTCGAATCGAGCGGGACGACAAGACGATCAATGCCATCTGTGTGCCGGACTTCGACCGGGCGCGGGCGGCGGCGCGGCGAGCCGACGAGGCGCGGGCACACGGCGAGGACCGTCCGCTGCTCGGTGTCCCGGTGACGGTCAAGGAGTCCTACGACATCGCGGGTCTGCCCACGACCTGGGGTGTGCCCGCGTATCGCGACTACGTGCCCGCCGAGAACGCGGTGCAGGTGTCGCGGATCGAGGCAGCCGGTGCAGTGGTACTCGGAAAAACCAACGTGCCGTTCATGTTGCAGGACATCCAGAGCTACAACGACATCTACGGCACCACCAACAACCCGTGGGATCACAGTCGCACACCGGGCGGATCCTCCGGCGGATCGGCTGCCGCCTTGGCCGCCGGCTTCGGCGCGCTCTCGCTCGGCTCCGATATCGCCGGATCGCTGCGCACGCCCGCGCACTTCTGTGGCGTCTACGCGCACAAGCCGACCCTCGGGCTGGTGGCCAGTCGCGGCATGGTCGCGCCACCGGGGCCTGCGCTGCCCACCGAGCGTGATCTCCCGGTGGTCGGTCCGATGGCCCGCACGGCCCGCGACCTCGCTCTCCTGTTGGACGTGATGGCGGGGCCCGATCCGCTCACGCACGGCATCGCCTATCAGCTGGCGCTGCCGCCCGCCCGCCACGAGCGCCTCGCCGACTTCCGTGTGCTGGTTCTCGACGAGCATCCGAATATTCCGACCGGGACCGCGGTGCGCGCAGGGCTACAGCGGGTCGCCGACGCGATGGTCGCCGCCGGTGCGCACGTGGCGCGGCAGAGTCCTTTGCTGCCCGACCTCGCCGAGGCTGCGACGCTCTACACCCAGCTGCTGGTGTCCGATCTCGCCGCGCGTTTCCCGGCGGACAGGTACGAATTGCTGCGCGCCGCCGCGGCCGGACTGGACCCGCACGACGACAGCTATCAGGCGGTGTGGCAACGCAGTGCGGTATTCAGCCACCGCGAGTGGATCGAAGCGAACAACCGCCGCGAACTACATCGCCACGGGTGGCGGCAGCTGTTCGCGGAGTTCGACGCGGTCGTGTGCCCGATCACGCCGACACCCGCGTTCCCGCACGACCACACGGGTCTGGGTGAGCGGCGCATCGCCATCGACGGCGTCGACTATTCGTTCAACGACCAGTTCGTCTGGGCGGGTCTGGCCACTATGCCAGGTCTGCCCGCCACCGCCATCCCCGCGGACCGCACCGACGCCGGACTGCCGGTCGGCGTGCAGCTCATCGGCCCGATGTTCGAAGACCGCACGCCGCTGCGGCTGGCCGAGCTGCTCGAGCAGGAGATCGGCGGCTTCCGCGCACCGTGACGGACAAGCGCGGGTTTCGCTGCCGGCAGGCCGTTCGGTCGCATCAAGATCATCCGCTGCGCCGGCGGGTGGCATGATCGCGAGGTGAGTTTGCGATTCGGTATTCAGTGGGCGCCGACGGCGACCGAACTGCCACGGCTGCGCGCGCTGGCGAAGGTGGCGGACCGGGAGGGCCTCGATCTGCTCGGCATCCAGGACCACCCGTACTCCGGCGGGCTGGCCGACACCTTCGCGGTGATCGCCACCGTGTTGGCGGAAACCGGACGGCTGCGGGTGTTTCCGGACGTGGCGAGCCTGCCGCTGCGCGGGCCGGCCATGCTCGGCAAGCAGGCGGCGACCCTGGACCTGCTCAGCGGCGGACGCTTCGAACTCGCGCTGGGTGCGGGCGCGTTCTGGCCCGCCATCCGCGCCATGGGCGGCCCGACCCGATCGAATCCCGAAGCGTTGCAAGCGCTCGAAGAAGCCACCGCCGTCATCCGCGCCATGTGGCAGCCCGGGACGAAAGCGAACGTCGACGGCACGCACTACACCGTGCACGGCGTGCAATCCGGCCCCGCGCCCGCCCATCCGGTCGGGATCTGGTTCGGCAGCGTCGGCCCGAAGGCGAACGCGCTCACCGGGCGCATCGCCGACGGCTGGGCCGCACCCATTCCGCACTACCTGCCCTACGAGAAATGGCAAGCGACGCAAGACATCATCTCGGCCGCCGCCGTCGACGCGGGACGCGCGCCGACCGACATCACCCGGATGGCGCAACTCGTCGGCACCATCACCGACGCGCCCGGCCCGGTCACCCTGCGCGGTGAAGAGAAGATCCGTACCGACGCCGCCGGCTGGGCCCGCATCCTGGCCGACCTCGCCACCGAAACCGGCTTCGACACGTTCGTGTACTGGCCGGAGTCCGAGGACGAAACCCAACTCCGCCGCTGGATCGGCGACGTCGTCCCGGCTGTCCGGGCCTTGTGCGGCGAGTAGGTGGCGCGACGACCGCCGCACGCTCCTTTCGAAATCATGCTGACGAGGTGCCGGTGACCCCCGCAAGGGTCGCCACCGACACTCCGGTTACGGAGCTCCCGCCCAAGTGGCCACTGGCATAGCGGCTACGAGGCGCCCGCTCGCGCTGGGCGGTCGGTGACCGGGCGACGGGCTTCGGCGAGTAGTTCGTCCAGTTGCGCCTCGGCGCGTTCGGCGCGCGCGAGTGTTTGCGCGCGAGCCTCGTCGAGTGCGTCGATTCGCTGGGCGGCTTCGGTGCGGACCTTCTCTATTGCGGCACTGGATTCGGCGCGGGCCGCCGCGATGTCAGCGGCAGCGGTGCGGCGGGTTTCGGTGAGTTCGGTGCGGGTGCTGTCGAGTTCGACGCGGACCCGGCGCCATTCTTCGCGCGCCTCGTTGGCGGCTTCGATCCGTTCCATCGCCGCCTGCTCGGCGCGTTCGGTCGCCCGTTCGGCGTCGGCGGCACGCTGCACGGCGAGGTCGCGCTCGGAGTGCGCGGCGCCGACCTTGGCCGCCGCTTCCCGTTCCGCGTGCGCGATGTCGGTGGCGGCCCGCCGTTCGGCGCGCTCGACCTGTTCGGTCGCCTCCTGTCGGATCCGTGCGATCTCCTCCGCGGTTTCGCGGCGCGCGGTGCGGACCTCGGCTTCGGCGTCGCTGCGCGCCGCGAACACGTCGTCGGCAGCCTGACGCGTGGCGCGTTCGACCTCGCGTAGTGCGTCGTCGCGGGTGCTGTGCGCGTCGGCGATCGCGGCTTCCGCCCGTTCGGCCGCACCGGCGGCGTCATCGGCCGCGGCTTCGGCCAGCGCTCGCGCTTCCTCGGCTTCGCGGCGCGCCTGTTCTGCCGCGACAGTAGCCATTTCAGCTTCCGCGATCCGGCGCGCCGCATCGGCTTGCACCGCCTGGACCTGCGCCTCGGCCACCGAGGGATCGCCGAGCGTGGACAGTTCGGCGACGGCGGCGTTCAGCGTATTACCCAGTTGATCTGCGAGACCACGGAATTGGGTGAGCAGCTCATCCGCGCGTAATCGAGCCACGGTGACCGGCCCCTGCTGCGTCACAGTGACGGAAGCGTCGGCTACCTCCGACTCCTGTTGTAGCCGTTGCCGTTCCCGCCACGCGCGCCATCGCGTGTGCTCCGGGTGATCACAGTATTCCGAAGGGCGGCCGGGCCCCCCGCCACGCGTGATGGGTCGAGCACAGCCCGGGTAGTTGCAGACGTTGGACACTCGAAAATCGTAGCGTTGGTTTCGTCAATAGTGACGTATTCATACGAAACGAAAGAGTTCGTGTCGCAAGAAGACTCGGTAATCGACCAGCAGTCCTGACCTCCGATAAGTGAACATTATCGGGGGTCAGGACTCGAGGCGGTCGCCCAACTCCCCTGCCCTCATTACGTTTACGTTTGGTTGGTGAACACGAAACGAAACTGCTACTAAACCCATCGAAAACTGGGCACCCCTGTACGCCGGTACCAATTCGGTGTTTCCTCGCGAGCCGTCCGAGTGGCGCGACGAGCCGAAGCCGGTACGAGTGGGAAGCAGGCGGAAGTCCTCCCCCGCCGCATGATGGAATCGGTGCATGGACGAGATCATCTTTCGGTCCGCGACGATCGAGGACCTGCCGGCGCTGGTGCGGATGCTTGCTGACGACACGTTGGGTAGTGCCCGTGAATCGGTGGACGATCTGAGCCCGTATCGCGCGGCGTTCGCCGTGATCGATGCCGATCCGCGCCAGGAACTGCTGGTAGCCGAACACCACGGTGCCGTAGTCGGCACCGCGCAACTCAGCTTCCTGCCGGGTCTTGCCCACAAGGGTGCGGTGCGGGCGCAGATCGAGGCGGTGCGCGTGGATCGGCCGCTGCGTGGCAACGGCCTGGGCGCACAACTCATCGAGGAGTGCGTGCGGCGGGCGCGGGCGCGCGGTTGTGCCCTGGTGCAGTTGACCTCGCACGGTAGCCGCACGGACGCGCACCGTTTCTACGGCAAGCTCGGCTTCGAAGCCAGCCACGTGGGTTTCAAACTGGCACTGGCCGAACAACATCCGCTGCCCACCTCGCCCCCGAAACCGGGGTGTTGAACGCGCCGACCGGCCGTGAAAAGGTTCACGACATTCCATGCTGCGGCAGTGTCCGTGGCCGGTGACCGCCCGTCACAGTGACACCATGAATCGAGTGATCTCGTGCTCGCCGAAGAATCGAACGACCGCAAGCGTCGTGGCACATTCGATTGGTACTGGCTCGCCTACTGTGGCGCAGCCTGCCTCGGTGTACTCGTTCCGCTGGTGCTGTTGTTCTCCGACGCCTGCTTCTACCTGGAGTGCAGCGAAGGGACGCGGTCGTTCGCTGCGCCCGCGATCGCCATCGGCGTCGCCGTCACACTGCTGGTGGCGGGGTGGATTCTCCGCTCGGACCGGCGGGGCAGTAATCGCCTGGCCGGGGTGGTGATAGCCGTGGTCGGGGTGCTCGCCTCGTCCTGTACCGGTTATGGCGTAGTGAATTTCGTCTTTCCCGGTAGTCGAGCACCCCTGGTGCGGGAGGCGGCCGAAACGCGAACCATGCTCGACCGGATGCCGGGAGTGCACGAGGTCACCACCCGTTCCGGGGACACGTTCTCGGTGGTCGTCGTGCTGACCGCAGACGCTTCGACCGATCAGGTCGCGCAGGTGGTCCGCGCGTTCCGCGAGCAGGTGACCGACGGACCGGACTTCCGCGAGTGGCAGGTGGACCTCGAGATTCGCCGGCCGGACACCGACAGCTCCTTCAAATCCGGTCACAAGGGTTTCGGCGATGCGCCCGGGCACGCGGCACGCTGGCTCGAGCTGAGTCGCGCGTTTCCCGCCGACCGGGTGCGCTGGACCACCCAGACCTGGACCTACTACTTCGCCTCCTTCATGAGCGACGGCGCGCCGAAGGGCGACATCGGGATGGGCGATATCACGGTACGGCTAACGGGCACAACCGATCCCGCCGCAGTCAGCGACACCTACCGACGGTTGGTGCGCGAGTTCCCGGATCTGTCGACAGCTCGATGGGACATCGGCACCTCGGCCAGCGACACCGGGGTGCTCAGTACCGCCGACTACTATCCGAGCGAACTGGAACTCTCGGTGTGGGACCGCGTCAACGCGGACCGGAATCCGCGCCGCACGGTGCTGATGCATCCGCGGTACGGCGTGGTCGAGCAACTCCACGCCCCGCGCGAGGGCGACGCGGAACGACTGGCCGACAAGCATTTTCCGATCGTCGGGGAGCTGACCCGGCCGGTCCGCTACCTGGTCACCGATATCGGCGACACCACCGTGAACCCGCGCTCTCCCTTGCACCACCCCATCACTCCTCTCGGAGCCGGGCCGATCGGCGAGACCGTCAGCCGCTGCACATCGCCGACCCAGACCCGCAGCGTGACCCAGCAGCGATTGCTGGATCGTCACGAGGTCTGTTGAGGGCCTTGACCCGACCGTTCGCGGTGTGGGTTTCGAGCTTCATGTGCGGTAGAGCTCGGTGAGCAGCTCGAGCACGGTGCGGGTGGCGGGGTGGGGGTCGTCGCGCCACCAGACCAGTTGTACGGCTACGGGTTCGGCGTCGCGTACCGGCAGGTAGGCGATGCCGGGGCGGGGATATTGGTCGACAACGGATTCCGCGGTGACTCCCACACAACGGCCGGTGGCGATGACGGTGAGCCAGTCGTCGATGTCGCGGCTCTGCTGTTCTGCGGGGCGCGCGTGGGCGGGCCACAGATCCGTGGTGGTCGTTCCGGTGCGCCGGTCGACGAGCAGGACGCGGTTGCTGAGGTCGGCCAGGCGTACGGAGCGGCGTCGCGCCAGGGGGTCGGTGGCGGCGAGCGCGCACCAGCGTGTTTCCAGGCCGATGATGGCGCTCTCGAAGCGGCGGTCCGTCAACGGTTTGCGGATGACTCCGAGGTCGGCGGTGCCCTCGGCCAGCCCGGCGCTCGGGGAGTTGATGCGGAGCAGGTGCAGTTGGGTTTCCGGGTGTGCTGCCTGCCAGCGGTGCTGAAAGGCGAGTGTGCGTCGGCCGAGTGCTGACCAGGAGTGACCGATACGTAGTTCGACGTGGCCCGATGTCGCTTCCTGGACCAGGTTTTCGACCTCGCTCAGCACGCGCCGGGCGTGCGCCACAACGCGTAGTCCGATCGTGGTCGGCGCGGTTTCGCGGGACGTGCGCCGCAGCAGCCGTACGCCGAGGCGCTGCTCGAGCGCCGAGAGGGTGCGCGAGACGGCTGCCTGTGAGACGCCGAGAGCGATTGCGGCATCGGTGAACGTGCCTTCGTCGACGATCGCGACGAGGCAACGCAACTGACGCAGCTCGATATCCATAACCAGATCGTATAGTTGGTGTGCGCCATGCATTTTGCGAATGTGCGGCGGCGGCACAGGATCGGTGGGTGCAAGCAGACCCCACTCGCCCGGCAGAGCTTGCCGTCCTGCCCGCGAAACCCGGTGCCGTGTCGATTGCCGGAGTCTGCACGATGCTCGCCAGCGGCCTTTCGAACCAGCTCGGTGCCGCGATCGGGTCGCTGGCCTTCCCGGTGCTTGGCCCGGTCGGCGTCGTCGCGGTCCGTCAGTGCGTCGCGGCGGCGGTGCTGCTCGCGGTCGGCCGGCCGCGCTTTCGGTCCTTCACGCGACGCCAGTGGGGGCCGGTGCTGCTGCTCGCGATCGTCTTCGGTGTGGTGAACCTGTCGCTCTATACCGCGATCGACCGGATCGGTCTCGGCTTGGCGGTGACCCTGGAGTTCCTCGGTCCCCTCACGCTCGCGCTGGCCGGCTCGCGCAGACGCGTGGACCTGGGCTGTGCCGTGCTCGCCGTCGCGGGGGTCGTCGTGCTGATGCGCCCGCGCCCCACCGCCGACTATCTCGGCATGGGGCTTGCGCTGCTCGCCGCTGCCTGCTGGGCAGGCTACATCCTGCTCAACCGTTCCCTCGGACAGCGCTTCACGGGGGCTCAGGGCACCGCGGCCGCGGCGGGGCTGTCCGCCTTGATATACCTGCCGCTCGGAGTGGGTGTCGTAGTGCATCACCCGCCTTCGATCGGTGCGGTCGGTGCGGCTGTCGCGTGCGGCATCCTCGCCTCGGCTGTGCCGTTCCTTGCGGACCTGTTCACGCTGCGTCGCGTTCCCGCTGCGGCGTTCGGGTTGTTCATGAGCGTCAACCCGGTGCTCGCCGCGGTCGTCGGTGCGCTCGTGCTGGGTCAGCGGCTCGACGTGGCCGCCTGGTCGAGCATCGCGGCGATCATCGCGGCCAATGCCATCAGCATCGGCACGAAGCCGAGTTCGACGCGGCGACAATGCTCGACGTAAGCCGAAACAACGCCCCTACCAAGATAACTCGTTGCCGCAAAGGAGCTTTCCATGCACGGTGTAACGCTGACCGACCACCACTTTTCCGTCCCCCTCGACCATGATCAGCCCGATGGCGAGCACCTCGAGATCTACGCTCGCGAGGTCGTGGCCACCGGACGCGAACGCGAGCAGCTGCCCTGGCTGCTGTTTCTGCAAGGCGGCCCCGGCATGGTGCCGCCGCGTCCGCTCGGCCGGGATTCCTGGCTGGACCGCGCGCTCGACGACTACCGCGTCCTGCTGCTCGACCAGCGCGGCACGGGCCGCTCCAGCCCGATCACCCGGCAAACGCTCCCCGCCCGTGGCGCGTCGGCCGCCCAAGCCGACTATCTCACCCATTTCCGTGCCGACGCGATCGTCCGCGACGCCGAACTGATCCGGCGAACACTGATCGGCGAACCATGGTCGGTGCTCGGCCAGAGCTTCGGCGGCATGTGCACCGTCACCTACCTCTCGTTCGCGCCCGAGGGTCTGCGCGAAGCAATAATCACCGGCGGTCTTCCCGGTTTGCGCGTCACCGCCGACGAGGTCTACCGCGCCACCTATCCGCGCGTGCACCGCAAGAACACCGCCTACTACCGCCGGTACCCGCAGGACGTCGCCGCGGTCCGGCGCATCGCCGCGCACCTGATCGAGCATCCGGCGCCGCTGCCCGACGGATCCTTGCTCACCGTCGAGGCATTCCAGTCGCTCGGACTGATGCTCGGTACCCGCGACGGCGCGGACGTGCTGCACTACCTTCTCGAAAACTCTTGGGCTGGAACAGAATTATCCGACAGCCTGCTCGCCCGCATCGCGGGTTTCCTCAGCTACGCCCAACTGCCGCTGAACCCGCTCATGCACGAACTCACCTACGCCCAGCGCTTCACCGGTGCCACCAACTGGGCGGCGCAGCGAATACGCGGCGAGTTCCCCCAGTTCGACGCGCGCGCTGCGCTGGCCGGGGACGATCCGGTGTTGTTCACGGGTGAGATGACCTACCCGTGCCACTTCGACCAGCCCTGCCTCGAGCCTCTGCGCGCGACCGCCGAGCTGCTGTTCGCCCGCGCGGACTGGCCCGACCTCTACGACCCGCAGCGCTTGGCCGCGAACGAGGTCCCCGTGGCCGCCGCCGTCTACCTCGACGACATGTACGTCGACGCCACATACTCGCTGCAAACCGCCGAGACCATCAAAGGTCTACGGCTGTGGGCGACCAACGAACACGAGCACGACGGACTGCGCACCAGTAGCGGACGCGTCCTCGACCACCTGCTGCGCATACTGCACGACCAGATCTGAACCGGAGCGCCCTGGTTTCCCGCCTATGAATTCTGTTGCCTGCGTCGATATTCGGCCGCCCGGGCCTGGTAGTTCTTGTGTTCCTGCGCATGGTCCGGGGGAAGGTGCGGCGTATCGGGGGATGTCGTGGCGAAGAACCGTGTGAGCGCGGAGTTCGAGCTCACGGCGAGTTCCCCGGATCGGGGGAACATCGTCGTCTCGTAGCGGGCGATCGCGTCGTCGAGATCGTTCTCTTTCGCGAGGGCGTGCGCGAGCTCCGCGCCATCGAGTAACGCGAGGTTCGTGCCGTGGCCGCCGAAGGGTGCCATGAGGTGGGCCGCGTCGCCGATCAAGGTGACACCCGGGACGTGGTTCCAGGTCAGCGGAGCGGGCAGGGCCCAGAAGCTGCGTGGAATGTAGTCGCCGTCGTTGTCGGTGATCAGTGGGCGCATGAGCGCGGACCATCGGCTGAATTCCCGCAGCAGGAAGGCCCGGACGGCGGCGCGGTCGGTGACGTCCACGACGGCCGTGACGTGCCAGTCGAGTTCGGCGCGGAACGCCACGTAACCGCGCATCACACCGTTGCTGTTGCGCTGGACGATCACCGCGCGGCCGTCGCCGTCGGTGGCGAACATGTGGCCGTCACCGACGATCTCGGCGATCTCGGGGTGCCTGGTGTCCACGTCGTCGAATCGGGCGTCGAAAAAGCTGACGCCGAGATACTGCGGGACCGCGGCGGTGAGCAGCCGGCGAACCGGCGACCACGCGCCGTCGGCACCGATGACGAGGTCGGCTTCCGTGCTCGCGCCGTTGGCGAATTCCAGTCGGTGCGTACCGCTTTCGAGCGGGGTCACGTGCACGAGTTTGTGTCCCCAGGCGACCGTGCCGGGCCGCAGGTGCGTATGAAGCATGGTTCGCAGTTGGCCGCGGTCGATCTCGGGCGCCGCGTCGTCGCCCGCGGCGGGAGTGAACTCGGCCAGGACGGTGCCGTGCTGGTCCCGGCGGCTTTTGGCTTGGCCCTCGACCCGCGCCAACGCCCGGAAGGCGTTCATCAGCCCGGCGTCCTCCAACGCGATCTGGCCGCTGTCGGCATGTAGGTCGAGCGTCCCGCCCGGGTCGCGGGCGTCCACGGCGGCGTCCGCGTCGTACACCGCGGGCTCGATGCCATAGCCCTGCAGCACACGGGCGCACATCAAACCCGCGGGGCCGCCGCCGACGATCGCGATACGGGGTGTGGTCATGGGGTGGATCCTTTCCGAACTTGTTGCGGCGGTGTGGTTGTCGCCGCTGGACGCAGGCCGGACGGTCTGGTCCGAACCAACGTAACTGATATCGTTCGAAAAGTATATCGGTTCTACTTATCAACTGGTTCTACCCATGCGCTAGGGTGAGCATATGACCGAACCGGGACGCCGCGAGCGCAAGAAGGCCGCCAACCGCCGAGCCTTGGCGGACGCGGCGCTGCGGCTGTTCCTGGAGCGCGGCTACGACGCGGTCGGCGTGCGGGAGATCGCCGACGCCGCCGATGTCTCGGTGGCCACGCTGTTCAAGCACTTCCCCGGCGGCAAGGAGGCCCTGGTGTTCGACCAGGACACCGACCGCGAGGCGGCGCTCGTCGCCGCCGTTCGCGAACGCCCGACCGGCCAGTCCATCCCGCAGGCGCTGCGCACACTGCTGCGCGACGAGCGCTCTCGACAGGTCCGCACCGACCCTCGCTTCCCCGACTTCCTCCACCTGATCGACACCACGCCGGCACTGCGCGAGCATGCGCGGCGCATGTGGTTGCGTCACGAAAACGCCCTGGCCGCAGCGATCGTCGCCGACGCCGGGCTACCCGACAACGACCCCGCCGCGCAGGCGCTGGCCCACTTCGCCCTCGAAGCAGTCAGCCTCGTCCACGGACGAGACGCCCCCGAGCAGGCGCTCGACCGGATCTTCACGCTCCTCGACACCGGCTGGACAGCCACGACGCAGTAGTCCACAAGTCGCGACAGCGCCTGACCGCACTGTCCGTTAGGGACGGCGTTCTTTGGATTGCCGGCGAGCCCAGGATGGGTACGGCGCGGGCCGATGCCGGATCGCACTACAGATCGCGAAAGTGGCTGTGCAGGAATGATTGTGGCAGGGTCATGCGAAAGGGGGTCGCGCAGTACCTGTATTGCCAGGCTCTCCCAGACGTCCGAAATGCCTGTCAGCCTGGTGGAGTCACATTCTTCCACGGCAGCAGGGACGGAGATCCATGTCGGACAACCAATTCACCACCCACGCAGAGCTTTTCGATCTGAGTGGGAAACGCGCCCTTGTCACGGGCGGCACCGGCGGCATCGGAATGATGATCGCGCGTGGCCTGCTCCAGGCGGGTGCCCACGTCCTCATCAGCTCGCGCAACCCGGACACGTGCGAGCGGGCGCAGCGTCTGCTGTCCGAATTCGGCGACGTTCGAGCAATCCCCGCCGATCTGTCCAAGCACGACGAATGTCGTCGCCTCGCCGATCTGGTCGAGGCCGACTCGCCACGCCTGGACATTCTCGTCAACAACGCGGGCGCGATGTGGCGCGAGCCGCTGGCGACGTTCCCGGACGAGGCCTGGGACACGGTGCTCGACCTCAACCTCAAGACGCCGTTCTGGCTGGTGCAGGCGCTGCTTCCCGCACTTCGCAAGGCGGGCGTCGCCGACGATCCCGCGCGCATCATCAACATCGGCAGCATCGCCGCCATCCACGTCGCCGAATCGCCCAACTATTCCTACGCCAGCAGCAAAGCGGCACTGCATCAACTCACCAGGGTGCTTGCCAGGGAACTGGGCCCCGAACACGTCACGGTGAACGCGGTAGCCCCGGGTCCGTTCCCGTCGCAGATGATGGCGTCCACCCTCGAGGCCGTCGGCGACACGATCGCGGCCAAGGCTCCGCTGCGCCGGCTGGGCCGCGACGACGATATGGCGGGTGTCGCCGTGTTCCTCGCCAGCCGCGCCGGGGCCTACCTCACGGGTGCCGTCATCCCGGTCGACGGCGGTATCGCGACGACCGCAACGGGTACCTAGTACCTGCGCGAAGCCTTCCGTCCAACGAGCACCACTGGATGCTGCCGAGTTCGATATCCCTGGTGAGATGGTGGGCTCAGCGACGGAGGTCGATTGCGGCAGTCTCGCGGATGACGCCCAGGACCGGAAAGGGTCTGGGCGCGGCGCCGATGACCGCGCCCCGAATCCCGGTCGCAACGCAGTCGTCAGGGGTACCCGCAGTGCCTCCCTCGAACTGCGGGACGGGCCTACGGTGAAAGGATGGCCACGATGGATCTACGCACCGACATCCGGGAGTTTCTCAGCTCGCGTCGCGCCCGGATCACACCAGAGCAGGCGGGCCTGCCCGCTTACGGCGGCAATCGTCGGGTCAAGGGGCTGCGTCGCGAGGAGGTAGCGCTGCTGGCTGGAGTTTCGGTCGACTACTACGTGCGCATGGAACGCGGCAGCCTCGCCGGTGCGTCCGATGGCGTGCTCGACGCGGTGGCCGCAGCCTTGCAACTCGATGAGGCCGAGCGCGACCATCTGTTCCACCTCGCGCGCCGATCCGCGACGTCCAGCGGTCCCCGCCGGCGCAGGTCTGCCGTGCCGGTGCGCTCGACGCTGCAGCAGATGCTCGACGCCGTCTCTGCCGCGCCGGCCTGGATCTGCAACGGCCGTTATGACGTGCTCGCCACGAATCAACTTGCCCGTGCGCTGTTTTCACCGATACTGGCCGACCCGCGCCGACCCGCGAACACCGCACGGTTCGTCTATCTGGCTCCCGAGGCAGCCAGAGATTTCTTCGTCGACTACGACCGGATCGCCGTTGACGTCGCCGCGAAACTACGGATGGAAGCCGGCCGCGACCCGCACAACGAGGACCTGATCGCGCTGGTCGGTGAATTGTCGACGTGCAGTGAGCTGTTCCGGCAACGGTGGGCATCTCGAGACGTGCGCCTGCGCCGATCCGGACGCAAGCGGCTGCACCATCCGATCGTCGGCCGCCTCGACTTGGACGTCGAATCCCTGGAACTCCCGGCCGAACCCGGCCTGCACCTCACCATCTACACCGCACCCCCGGGCACCCCCACCGCCGACAATCTGACGCTCCTGGCATCCTGGGCCGCCACCCGGCAGACACCGGCCACCGAACTCGAAGAACACCACGACTAGCCCTTACCCGCACTGGTCATTCGGTCGTGCGCCCCGGCTGGCCGAGCGCTGTCGTCGCATCCGCGCCTGTTGGGGCCGCATAGGAACTTTCTATGGTGCCTGCTGCTTATTCGTCTTTGCCGGTGGCTGTTTCGGCGGCATACGGTGAAACAGCTCGACGCGGTGCGCTCCGAAAGTCTTCGTGAATGCGCTCCGATCCTTGTTCGCCGAGTGAATACCCCTGTGGCCGAATGGGCAAGTTTCGGCGGCCGGTCCGACGACGATATGAAGGAGAACCGACATGTACCACGGCAAGACCGCGGTGATCACCGGTGGTAGCACCGGCATGGGCTTCGCGATGGCGAAGCTGCTGGTGGACGGCGGTGCGCGCGTGGTGCTCACGGGACGTTCCCAGGCGACGCTCGACACCGCACAGCAACGGCTCGGCGAGAATGCGATCGCCGTGCGCGGCGACGTCGCCGCACTGACCGATCTGGACGCGCTCGCGGATCGTGTGCGAAGCGAATTCGGCACGCTCGACGCGCTTTTCGTCAACGCGGGCATCGCAAAGGCCATGCCCTTCGAGTCGACGACCGAGGAATTCTACGACGAATTGTTCGCGATCAACGTCAAGGGTGTCTTCTTCACCGTGCAGAAGTTGTCACCGCTGCTGAGCTCGACGGCAGGCGTCGTGCTCACCACCTCGAACGCGAACGTCATGGGCATGCCCTCGGCGGGCGTCTACTCGGCGGGCAAAGCGGCGGTGCGTTCCATGGCCCGCAGCCTGGCCGGTGAGCTGCTCCCCCGCGGGATCCGGGTGAACGCGGTCAGCCCCGGCCCGGTCGATACCGGAATTCTGGGCAGCGCGATGACCGCCGAGGCCGCCGCGCAATTCAAGGCGGAGCGGATCGCGGAGAATCCGATGCGCCGTTTCGGCACTCCCGAAGAGATCGCCAGAGCCGCAGTGTTTCTCGCTTTCGACGCCACCTACACCACGGGTGCCGAGCTGGTGGTGGACGGCGGCGCTACCCAGCTCTGAGTTCGTCTGTTCGCACCGGCACGAACGATGCGGACTTGTGCCACGTTTCTCGCCGCAGCAGCTCGAGCAGGGCCGTTTCGGCCGGGCCGGCGTTGTGCCGGACAGCGGCGAGAATAGGCTGCGACACCACCGGGAACACCGGCCGGGCCAGGTGCTCGTAGCCCTGCGGCACCGCGGAGGCCGGGACCAGCGTCACCCCGAGTCCGTGCGAAGCCCAGCGCACCGCCGTCGCCGCCTGGGTAACCCGGGCGGCCGTGCTGGGAGTGAGTCCGTTGTCCCGCAGCACATCTCGGAGCACCGCATCCAGGGCGCTGTCTCGATCGAACCGCACCCACGGCTCGTCCGCCAGTTCGGGTAACTCGACCCGATCACCCGCGAGCAGACGGTGGCCGGTGCCCAGCACGACGACGAATTCCTCGTCGCCGAGGTGATGGGCGTCGGCCGAGCTCTCGTCGCAGGGCGCGGTCAGCAAGACGAGGTCCAGCACGCCACGCCGGCCCATCCGTTCCAGCTCGGCCGGATTCGGCTCTTCGAAGACGGTGACCTCGAGCCGTGGGTAGCGGCGGCGCAGCGCGGCCAGGGCACTCGGCAATTGCCGCGTGCCCAGACCCAGCTGCGCCGCCACGAGCAGTTCGCCCTCGAGTTCCTCCGCCCCGGCCCGGGCGGTCGCGCGCGCCCGGCGCGACGCGTTCACCGCGACCTCAGCCTCCCGCAGGAACGCGCGACCGACGACGGTGGGCACCAGCCCGGTCGGTGTGCGGGCGAACAGCGTCACGCCGAGTTCGCGTTCCAGGGCACGGATCTGCTGGGACATCGAAGGCTGTGCCACGTGCAGCAGTTCGGCGGCCGCCGTCACCGAGCCCACCTCGGCGACGGCCAGGGCGTACTCGTATTGCCGTAACGTCATCGACGCGCGTCCCTTCCTGCGGTGGACCGCGGTCCACATCGCGGCACTCGTGTCGATCCTAGGCTCGTTCGCCGTGGGCCGGTTCGCGCGCCTGGTCGATCTGTTCGCGCAGGATGTCACCGTGACCTGCGTGCCTGGCGAATTCCTCGATCATCGCGAGCAGGGTCCAGCGCATGCTGACCTTGCCTTCACGGGGATTGTCCTTGGTGTCGTCGAGATCGAAACGGGCGGCGATCTCGCGGGAGCGCCGGCTGGCCCGCTCGAATTCGGCGATGACGTCGGCCAGCGACTCGTCGTCGGCGACGGCGAAGGTGCCTTCGTCGCGGCGCGAGTAGCCGTCGCAGTCGGCCTCGCCGAGTCCTGCCCAGAACCGTTGGAACCAGATCCGTTCCGCGCCGGCGGCGTGCTTGATCAACGAGATCGGTGTGGTCAACGACGGGACGAGCTTGCGCCGGGCGTCCGCCTCCGACAGACCGCGCACGGTATCGATCAGCGCCTCACGGTTGCGGTCGAGCATGTCCTCGATGATCGCGCGCTCGTCACCATCGGTTATTCGGTTGATAGTCAAGGGTTTTCACTCCTTCTCAGGGCGTGCTCAAGGCACACGTAGCATGGGCACGGCACATGGCCGCGAGTCGGGGATTCGCGAAACGTCCGGTGTCGGGAGACAACCGGGAAAGAGAGGCTCTCGCCGCGAAGAATGCGGACCGAGCGTGGTGCGGGCCTACCGCACCGCAGATCCATCCAAGGACCTGCTGCCGATAACAGTACTCGATGCCGGGCGGCCCGTCTCGACGATGCGCGGGTCCGGCAGATCGACCGTAATCGCCTCTCCCTCGACTGGGACCAGCCCTGGCGTCTCGTCACCGACGGGTCCGACTACCTGAACCGCGCGGTGCACTTCGCCGCGCGTATCCCCGTCCGACCGGTTCGGTTGATCGCGCAGGGGTGCGGCCTGCCACGAGCCGAGGTCGAGCGGCTGCTCGGCGACGGACGGCTCGTCTCGGCAATTCGATTGAGCGGCACGGTCTCCGACGATTTCACCTTCACCCTGAAACGCTGAGCCCTGCCCTGCGGCATGGTCCTGCCCGGCGGTAGGGCCATGCCGCCGACTTATTTCCGGTTACGGAGGATCGATGTCGTTGCGGGACAACATCCTTGTCGATCACCAGCGAAGTATGCGACCGCGAGCGATCAGCCCCGGGGCGGGTCCGCCAGCAGCACCACGCGGTCGACGGCGGGGTCGAAACCCAGCACCGGGTGGTCGAAATCGCCCTCCGGGTTCATAGTCACCGGCTTGCCGAGTCGGCGGCCGAGTGCGCGGAGAAAGCCACACAGCGCGTCTACTCCCGCTTGGCCGTGTAGCTCACGTAGATCGACGTCGAAGTCGATCTCCGTGGCCGAGGCGGGCCGGAAGACGGCGTGCACCGCAAGGTCCGGCTGGACACGAAGCAGAACGTATTCCGCGTCGGCGGGCCGCGACAGCACTTCCGCAGCAGTCGGCAGCCGTCTCGGGACCCCGCCCGCGGAGAACTCCCAAACCCAGCCGCGGGAACGGACCAGGTCGAATACCGCCTGCCAGTCCTCGACCGTGGTGTCCGCGACCGAGCAGTCCGGCAATGCGCCCATCGAGTCGGGGTCGAAGAAACTCTCGACTTCGCTCCACAACAGATCCGGCACCGCCGTATTCTGCCGCGCGGCGATATCGGAGCGCAGCTCGATTTCCCGGCCGGAGGCGGCTTTTCGCGGTGTCACCGCCCAACGCTATTGCCGCACAGCAGCTCCTGGCGAGCGATGTTTCGCTGACGACTACTGGCCGGTGCGCAGGTCTTCGAGGGCGGAAGGGACTGCGCCGGACCACCATCGGGGGTCGGCGGTGCCGTCGGTGGTGCGGCCGTCGCGGTGGACGTAGTGGCGCACGTCGCGGCCGGCTTCGGCGAGTTCGCCGGAGAGGGCGCGTTCGAGCCATTCGGCGCCGAAGCGGAACACCTCGGCCGCGACACCGCCGAGGGGGTGGAATTCGCCCTCGTAGACTCGAATCTCCTTGGGCGCCTTGACTAGTTCATAGTTGGCCAGCGCCTGCTCCAGCGGGGTCAGCTCATCGAATTCGCCGAGGCCGAACAGTACCGGGCAGGTGATGTCGCCGACCGACCCGCCGAGCGGCATGCAGGAGGCCAGTTCACGGTCGAACGCCTCCTCGTCCTGATAGCCGGCCATGTACATGAAGTTGTTCTTGAAGGTCGGCTGGGCGCGCTCGAAGATGGTGCGGAAATCGCCGGTGGGCGCCTCGAAGGCGGCGAGCGCGGCCAGCCGCCGGTCCACCGCGGCCGCACGCGAACCCCAGTAGCCGCTCATGCTGATCCCGAACATTCCGATCCGCTGCGGATCCACCTCGGGCAGCTCGGTCAGGTAGTCGAGGTAACGGCCGACGGCGCGTTCGTAATTGGTGAGGTCGACGGTCAGCCCGTTGGCCCGGGACTCCCCCTGCCCCGGTCCTTCGATGGACAGCGCGACGATCCCGCGTGCGGTGTAGTAGCGCTCGGCCGCGTGGATGTAGTCCTCTTTGATCATGTCCATACCGGGGCCGAGGATCACCGCGGGCGCGGCGCGCACCACCCCTTCGGGCAGGTGCAGCAGCGCGTAGATCTGCTTGCCCTCGAAGTCGAGGACCACCCGCCGGACCAACCCGCCGCGCAGGGCCCCTAGCCGCTCCACGCAGTGATCGGCACGCGTGCGGAAGGCGCGTTTGCGCGGATCGGCGGCCTCGAAGATCGAGTACTGCGCCCGGCCCCACATCACCGCGGCCCGGTTGTACAGGTCGGCGGCGGTGCGCGCGAAACCGTGTCGCTCGTGGTGGGCGGCGCGCTCCTCGGCCTGCGCGGCGACGGTCGCCCACGCTTTCGGCAGCATCGCCGCGCTCTGCACCAGGTCGAAGACCTTGTCGAAGTCGGTGTGGTCGTGGCCGAGCTGTTCCATGGTGCCCTTGGCCGCCGGATGCAGAGCGTCGAAGCCGCCCTGGGCCAGGGCGATGTCGAGGGCCCAGCTCTGTCCGATCGAACGTGCGGTCATATCCTTCGATCCTCTCCATTAGCTAAGTACTTATCATTTAAGTACTTAGGTTAAGCTGTCGTCAACCCCATACGCCTCGCCGAAGGAGACGACCTTGCCGACGCGCGATACGGCCCTCGACCAACTCGCTCGCGCCGCCTATCGCCTCAGCGCGGCGGACTCCCGGCTACGCGGCCGCGCCACCCGCAGCCCGGACGCCCTCTCTCTCACCCACGCTCGCGCGCTGCGCGTACTCGCCGATCAAGGCCCGCTCACCATCGGCCAACTGGCGGCCGGTACCGAAACCACCGGCGCCGCAACAACCCAGCTCGTCGACGGCCTGGTCGCCGCGGGTTACGTCACCAAAAAGCGCTCACCCGAAGACAAACGCTCGGTCCTGGTCACCCTCACCGAAGCCGGCCGCACCCGCTGCGGCGAACGCATGGCCGCCATGCACACGGCCCTGCAGGAGGAACTGGCCGATCACGACACCGCCGCACTACATTCCGCGACCGAGGTGCTGCACAGATTGGTCGCGATCTATGACCGACTGTGACCCTTGTGACACATAGTCATCGACCCGAAGTGTCCGCCTCCTACGCGTCGCACGGGATCCGGTGGCGCATTCAGGATGGGCCGTATGACTTCGGTTCCGCTAGGTTCCGTCTCGAAGTGGTGAGGCGGGGCCATCAGCATCTGCACCACTTCTCGGTATCTTCACCCGTTCTGGGCGTCTGGAAGGAGTGTTGATCCCGAGAAGTGGTGCAGGTGTGCGGCTTTCGCGTGTCGACACGGGGCGAACTGTCGCTTGGTTTGGTTACGTTCGGGCTTGTTGGCTGGCTGCCGAAGTGTGACTTTCCCAGTTTGGTGTGCCTGCCGCGGGAGTTACAGGGATGGTGCTGGGCGCGTCGGGTGGGGTTCCCGGCTTTAGGCGCAGGCCAGGTGCGCGGGGGTGGGGTTCCGGCGTGGTCGTCTGGCTGTGGTGCTGTTTTCGAGAGTTCCTTGACGAGGTGTCAGCGGTTTCGGGTGGGTGGGGTTGTGGCTCGGCGTGTTTTGCTGGGTGAGTCGCGGGGTCACAGACCTTCCATACTGTTCACAGCAGCTATAAACCCTGTGAACAGCACGAAAACTCTGTGACCCCCAACCTATCTGTCGCTTGGTCCACACCAACTGGCCCGCTACCCAACCGCCCCTGTCTTCCCCGAGCCGCTCGAGACGCCACCACAGCCAGATGACCACGCCGGAACCCCACCCCGCGCACCTGACCTGCACCTGAAGCCGGGTACGGCACACGACGTGCTCAGCACTATCCCGGTAACTCCCGCGGCAGGTACACCGAACTAGGCAGGCGCGGATAGGACTTCCAGACAGAACCTAGCGGGGTGGTGGCGGCGGTTCCGGGGTGCGGCCCGGCGGCGCCGGGACGGGCTCCTTCTCCTCCGGCGGGGGTGGGGGTGAATAGGGTTCCACCACTACGACTTTCGGTGGGTTGTCGACCGGACCGGCGACCGTCGGATAGTACGGTGGCAGGTGTTTCGGGCTGCTGTCGGTCGGCTGGGCCGGATACGACGACATCGGGGTGGGTTCCACCGTGCCGACCTTGACCGTGGGCGCGGGCAGATCCGTGGCCGCCGCCCATTCATCGGTGGACGCGCGCCGGTCGACCAGTTGAGTGGTCGACCCGTCGGAGCGGTAGTGGTACGCCTCTGTGCTCGGGTACTGGGTGACCTGTCCCCCGGCGACGACATCGTTGCCGTGACGGGTGATCGTCATGTCACCGTTCACTGTCGCAACGGGTTTGGCGATTTCCGGGGCGAAGGGGTCCACCGCGGAATAGTGCACCTTCAGTGAGCCGTCGGAGCCCTGGGCCACCCGGACGTCGGGAACGCCGGCCCCGGCTTGCCTGCCGTCGACCGATACCGTCGGATTCTGCCGGGCGATCAGGATGCCGTTTTCCATGTCGACGTAGAGCGAAACCCGCGAGGCTTCCACCGAGGCGTCGGCGGACGGACCGCGATTGTCTCCGCGCATCGGATAGACGAGCCGGCCCTCGAGCCAGTCGTTGATATTGAGCGCGATGTTGTTGACCTGGTCTACCGGAATGTACATGTTCTGCCGGTACAGTCCCGCTCCGGTGACCGGGTCGAACCGTACCGCCACGATATTGGCGTCGACGCCTTGATATTTGGGGTCGTAGGTGTGCGGGTCGAGCGCTTCGGCCATCCGCCAGTCGTTCTCGGACACCGGATCACGGTGATACACGGCGCGAAACGCGGCGATCTGGTTGGCGCGTTTCTGATCGGCCGTGCTCTGTATCGGGGCGACACCGGCGAACTCGGCATTCAGCGCGGCGCGGATGCCCGAGAGTTCTTGCTGGATCCGCGTATCCGCGGCCGCGACGGCATCGGCGGCTTCGACGATCCGGCGCTCCCACACGCCGCGGGCGCCCTCACGTTCGAGCGTCGGAACGGTACCCGGCGGATGGGTCACGGACACGGGTTTGGCGACGAACATACCCATGAACCCGCCCGGCACCACGAAACCGTCGCGCTCGGCGGAAGCGATGAGACTGCGCGCGGTGTTCAACGGCGCATGAATGTCCCAGTAGCCCTGCTCGAGTCGCCCCGCCGCGCCTTCCAAGGCATCCACCAGCGCGAAGGCCTTCTTACGGTCGCTCACCGCACGATCGTGCGCCGCCTCGGCGGCTTTGCCCCGCCACTCGGTATCGGTGACGACGGTGACGTAACGTTCGAACAGGCCCTCTATTTTCGTGCCGCAATCCCGCAGCCCGCCCGCGATGGTGAGCAGGGGCTGCGGGTCGTAGTCGTCGAGCTGGCGCCTGGACGGTGTTCCGGTCACCTCGGCGCCCCCCATTCGCCGGAGTCCTTGGTATAGGTCGCCGCCAAGATCTCCGCCGCGTTGTCCGCCTCGGCTTCCCGGAATTTGATCGTGGCCTGATGCATGAGGCCGCCGATCTCCCGCAGGCGCCCCGTCACCGCGGTGATCAAACGGTCTTCGACGTCGCCGGCCAGACCCTTCGCTTCGTCGACGGCGCGCAGTTTCTCGCCCCAGGAAAGCAGCGGAAGCATTCCGTCTGCTACTTCCAGCCGTGCGGCCTCGTCCCCCAATCCGTACATCTGATTGGACTTGACGCCCAGCTTTTCCAGATCGACCTGCAAGGTCATCGACATCCCCGTTTCGCCATCGGGGACGTGACGCTCAGCTGCCCCCAGCTGAATAAAGAACAAGCCGAACGGTATTCACGACGGCATGCAACTTGGCCGCAATGTTAGCCACCTGGAGGACATCTTGCCGAAATGTTGTGCGGATATGTCAAATTCGATGCTCGGACCCCCGAATTCTGTGGTCTTGTTCCACGATCCGCACCGTTGCGCCGGAGCAGATCACGCTCTCGACGGGATGGGTTGCGGCGCAGCCGGTCCCACGTACCGTGCGGACGGACGGATGATCTTCCCGGTTTCGGCTTGCTCGAGCATGTTCGCCGTCCAGCCGACCACTCGGCTCGTCGCGAAAGTGGGCGTGAACATGGTGCGCGGAATACCGCACAGTTCCATCACGACTCCGGCATAGAACTCGACGTTGGCGTACAGGTGGCGTCCGGGTTTGAGTTCGGCGAGCAGTTCGGTCACCCGCCGCTCCACGGTTGTCGCGAATTCGACGAGTTCCCCGCCCATTTCGGTGGCGATCGACCGAAGAAGCACCGAGCGCGGATCTTCGGTGCGGTAGACGGCGTGCCCGAAGCCCATGATGCGGTCACCCGCGGCGATCTTGCCGCGCACCCAGCTGTCGATGCCCTCGACACTACCGATCTCGTCCAACCCGTCGAGGGCTCGATCGGGCGCCCCGCCGTGCAGCGGCCCGCAGAACGCCCCGATGGCGGCGAGAACGGCTGAGGCGAGGTCTGCCCCGGTCGCGGCGACAACGCGTCCCGCGAAGGTGGAGGCATTGAAGCCGTGGTCGATGGTGGCGATCAAATACTGTTCGATCGCCCGCGCCGCGCGCGCGTCCGGCACCTCGCCGGTCAGCAGATACAGCCAGTTCGCGGCGGTGGACAGGTCCGCGCGCGGGGTGAGCGGCGCGAGTCCGCGACGCAACCGATGCAGTGCCGCCAGAATGGTCGGCGTCACCGCGCAGATCAGCAATGCATCGCCTGTGCGCTGGGCGGGGGCGCTGTCCCACATCGGCGGCAGATCGCGGAGACCGGCCAGCAAGGACAACGCCGTGCGCAATCCGGCCATCGGCCGGAACCGATCCCCGGCCGCGGCGATCGACGCCAACATCGGCGACAGGTCCGCGGGCAACGTGCGCAGCCGCGCCGTCTCGGCGGTGAACGCGGCCAGCTCCGCCGCATCGGGCAGCCGGCCCTCGAACAACAGAAACCACACCTCTTCGAAGGTGCACGTGGTCGCCAAGTCGATCGCGGAGTACTGGCGGTAGTGATAGAACCCCTCACGCCCGCGCACATCACCGAGCCGGGTATCGGCCGCGACAACATGCCGCAAACCGGCAGGTACCTCGATCAACTCAGCGATGTCGGTCAGTTCAGCAGCGTTGCTCGTCATCTTCAGACCTCCTCTTGACTGAACTGTGCGAGCACGGTCAACTAGAGTCAATATTGATCCAGTCAACATGAGGGCGGAGGGGCAGGTCGTGGCCGAGAAAAGTGACGCACGTTACCTGAGCACCGCCGAAGTGGCGGACCGTCTGGAGATCAAGCCCGCGACGGTCTACGCCTACGTGAGCCGCGGGTTGCTGACCAAGGTCCCGGCGGCGGACCGGCGCGGCAGCCTGTTCCGCGAGGACGAGGTGTCCCGCCTCGCCCGCGGCCGCCGCCGCGGCACCGGTCACCGCAGCACCATCGAAGACGTCACCACCGCGATCTCGGCCATCGACGAGGACCGGCTCTACTATCGAGGCCGCGATGTCGCCGAGCTGGCGGCCACGCATCCGGTCGAATCCGTCGCCGGGCTGCTCTGGACGGGCGAGGCGGTGGCCCAGGAATTCCGCGCGCCTGCAACGCTTCTCGCGACCACCCGCGCCGCGGTGGACGCGCTCGATCCCACGGTGCGGCTGACCGATCGCCTGCGGGTCGCGGTGACGGTGGCCGGCGCGAGCGACCCGCTGCGCTTCGATCTGTCCACGCCCGGCGTACTGCGCACCGCGCGTATACTTCTCGCCGTCGAGACAGCAGGACTCGGTGCGGCCCAAGATGATTCGGCAACGCTCGTCGAACGGATCACGCCGAGCCTGACCGACGCCGCCGTGCCGCCCGAGTTACTCGACACGACACTGACATTGCTGGCCGATCACGGGCTGGCGGTCTCCACGGTGGCGGCTCGGGTCGCGGCGAGCGCGCGCGTGCATCCCTACGCCGTGGTCTCGGCGGGCCTCGGTGCCCTCGACAGCCAATACCATGGCACCGCAAGCACTCTCGCCTACCGGTTCCTGGCCGAGGCGATCGCCGATCCGCTGGGCGCGGCGTCCGAACGCCTCCGCCTGGGTGCCGGGCTGCCCGGTTTCGGGCACCTCGTCTACCGGGCCGCCGATCCGCGCGCCGAAATCCTCTTGGACCGGCTGCGTGCGATACCGGCGGCGGCCCCGGCCCTGGCCGCCGTCGACACCATCACCGAGCAACTCGGCGCACCGCACACCACCGTCGCGAACATCGACCTGGCGCTGGCCGTACTCATGCACGCATACCGGATGCGTCCCGACGCGGGCGAGGCCCTCTTCGCCCTCGCCCGCACCATCGGCTGGATCGCGCACACGCTGGAGGAGTACACCGAGCCCCCGATGCGCTTCCGCCCCACCCGAACTCCCCCGGCCCGGAACTACGACGAGACCGGCAACATCGCCACCACGTAGGCGACGGGGCGCCCGTCCTGGATGCAGGAGTGTTCGGCACACTCGGCGAACCCCAGCTGGCGGACCAGCTGCCGACTGCGGGCGTTCCACGCCTGGATGACCGCGCGGACGGGCGTCGACGGGTGGTCGCGGCGGAGTTCGGTCAGCACCGCGCTGCCGAACTGTTTGCCGTGCCCCTTGCCGACCCAGTGCGGGTCCATGCCGACCCCGAGATCGAGGATGCCTGGATCCGCGGCGATGCCGGGTACCCGCGCTTCGGGACCGGTGCAGAAAAAGCCGACGAGGCGTCCGCTGCCCGCGTCGGCCACCGCCATGTACCCGTCGGCGGCGCTGGGTAGCTCGTCGTCGGCGGTCAAGTTGTAGATCTGCCACGGTCCGCCGTACTGCCACCCGACCACCTGGCGGGCATCGTCGACGGTCAAGGGACGCACCACCAGGTGATCGGACCATCCATCACTCATTCGATGATCGTCTCGCAAACTTGCGGCGTGTTCGATGCGTTTTCCGTTTCCGGCAGACTCGAACCATGCCGCTGCCCCCGCTCGTCGCACAAACCATCGACTCGTATCTGGCCTTGGCGGACGCCGAAGCGCCGGGACTGATCGAAGGCCTGTACTTGGAAGGCTCTGTCGCACTGGACGATTACCGTCCCGGCGCGAGCGATATCGATTTCATCGCCGTCACCGCCGCGCCGCCCGATCCCGCCGCGATAGCCGCGCTGGAACGGGTCCACGCCCGGCTCCGGCGGCAGCAACGTCGTCCGTTCTTCGACGGCAGCTATCTCACCTGGGCCGATCTCGCCGCAGGTCCGGACGCCGCGACCGGGCGACCGAGCATCCTCGAAGGAAAGTTCCAGCCATGCGGCACACACCAGACTCCGGTCACCTGGCACACCCTCGCCGGGCACGGCGTCACCCTGCGCGGGCCGGACAGCACCGAACTCGACATCTGGACCGACGCCGCGGCTCTGGCCGCCTGGCAGAACACCAACCTCGATGAATACTGGGCCCCCGGACTGGCCGCGGGTGCCCGTTTGGCGAGCAAGCACGGCCTCGGCCTGTTGACCGACTACGGCACCATCTGGACCGTCACCGGCATCGCACGCCTGCACTACACGATCGTCACCGGCGCCATCACCTCCAAGGACGGCGCGGGCCGGCACGCCCGCCAGTACTTCCCCGACCGCTGGCACCGCGTGATCGATGAAGCCCTGCGCTTGCGCCGCAACGACTCTCGTCGATCGCTCTACCGGAGTCCGTTCGCCCGCCGCCGCGAGATCCTCGACTTCGGGCACGCGATGATCGCCGACGCGCACGCCGTGTATGGGGAGCGGTGGGGCGTGGGCGGATGATCACCAGGTAATCCTGGCGGCATCGCCCGAGAGGCTTCCGCGACCATTACCTGGTGATCAATTGACCAGCAGCGCTCAGGCCGTCGGGGCTTGTTGGGCGGGACTGCGTGTGGAGGTGGGCCATGACGCACCCTGCGCGGGGGTTCGGTGCAGGTCGTCACCGAGGTCGGCAGTGCGGCTGGTGCATTGCGCGGGCGGCCTTCGCGCCAGGAACGAGCGGGTCTCCAGGAACGAGCGGATCTCAGGGGGCGATCGGCGCCTCCTCCGGGTCCGGACGGGCGGTCTGTATACCGAATTGTGTTGCCAGCCGGGCTTGTTCGTGCTCCAGGGCATGCCAGTTGTGTAGGTAGCCGGGGTGGTCGGCCACCTCGAGCAGCACCGCGTTACCGAACGCCGGGTGGGTTTGCGCGGCGCGGACCGTGGTGCGGCCGCCGCGCAGGTTGGCCTGCCCGCGCAGCACGAACAGGTGGGAGTCGACATGGAGTTCGGTGCCGGGAGCCGGTACGGGCGCCGGAACCCAGCCCTCGGACAACTGGCGGGCGGCCCGTCCGCCGTCGTCGCGCACGCGGAAGCGAACCTCCAGTCCACGCCCGCCCTCGGGGACCGACCAGCACACGTTCAGTCCCGCACCGGACGGGTCTTCGTGCAGGTCCGCCACCCCGACAGCGATCAGCACATGACCTTGCCCGGTCAGTTCCGCGCATGCCTGCGCGACATCCTCGACATAGGTGTCGCCGGGAAAGGTGAATTCGTAGTGGTGCATGTCGTTGATGGTGGACAGCACCGCCTCGACCGGAACACCCTTCGCGACCTCCCGCTCGACCAGCCGCTGCATATCGCCGACGCCGATGAGGGAATCCGGCGCGTCGGCGGGTTCTTCGAACAGCCGGTCGGTGTCACCGCGCGCGATCATCACCGATTTGGCGAGGAATCGGGCCGCGCGGGAGCTGACCTGATATACCGCCTGCGCCGGGTCGGGATCGTCGCCGCGGCCGAAGGTTTCGGCGATCGCCCGGCACAGTTCGTCCTCGAGCGGCACGCAGCGTGCGGCGATCTCATGGGTCTGGTCCTGCAGTGCCCGCGCATCACCGCTGTCGGGCACCTGTGTCTCGGCGAGAAACAATTCCAGCACGCGGTCGAGGATCATCAGCCCCTCAGCACCGCGAATCGGGATGTCGAGCACATACGCCAACCGATACGCCCGAGCCGCCGCTTCCTGCTCACCCAGCACCGCCGCACTCGAATAGCCCAACACCGCTGCGACCACACCCGCGTTGTCCATACCCACCTCTGCTCCTCGCGATCCCGATCGCCGCGAACCCCGACACCGTATCCGGCCGCTACGCTCCGCCGCGGTCCCAGCGGCAAAAGCCCTTGTCCGCACGGCGATCGCGGTGCGGCGTATTCCACCGCCACCCGCGTTCGCGCCCTCTCCGCTGCGGATTCACCCGAGGTATTACGGCCGTGTGGCGCTGCCCGACGCGCGGGGCCTGAGCTACCGCGAATTCGACTGGGGCGGCGGCAGAATGGGGGCGGTCGACGGACAGGGAGTTGATCGATGGAAGAGCGGTCTGCCGTGGTCGCCGTGCCGGAGTCGGTGCGTAACGAATTGCGTCGTGGTGTGCGCAGTGTCCTGGTGGACGCGGCGGCGTTGCGGTTGGTGCGGGAACGGTTCGATGACGTGCAGGCCGGGTCGCTGCGCCGCTACCTCGAGGCATCGCAGTCGGCTAATACGTTGCGCGCCTATCGAACCGACTGGATCGCGTGGTCGGCGTGGTGCCTGGCCGAGAGCAGGCAGGCGATGCCCGCCGATCCGCTGGATGTCGCCGTGTATCTCGCGGCTGCGGCCGACGCCCGCCGCGACACGGGCGGCTGGGCGTTCAGCGCGGCCACCCTGGAACGGAAGTCGGCCGCCATCGCCGCCGTGCACGCGGCCAACGGACTGCCCTCACCGACCCGTTCCGATGTGGTCCGCCTGACCCTGCGCGGTATCCGTCGCACCCGTCGCACCCAGCCCACCCGCAAACGCCCGGTCCTGCTGCACACCCTCGACCAGTTGCTGGCCGGGCTGCCCGAACCCGGTTGGCCGAACGAACCTGCCCGCCGCCGTGACGCACTCATGCTGTTGGTGGGGTTCGCCGGAGCGCTGCGGCGTAGCGAGTTGGCGGGCCTGCGGATCGCCGATGTGGAGGTGCGCGTCGATCACGCCACGGGCGAACCGGTGCTGCTGGTGCGGTTGCCGACGACCAAGACCGACCCCACCGGCGTTGCCGAACAGCGTGTCGCGCTGCCGCGGGGTCAACGCCCGCGCACCTGCCCGGTGTGCGCATTCGCCGACTGGGTGCGACTGCTCGAAATACTTGCCGCCGAGGGCACCACGGGCTTGCGGGCGTGGATCGCCGACGGCGGCGACACCGATCCGGCCATCCACCGCTGTCACGGTTTCACCGGTACCGCGCTCGCCGCCGATCCGGATCTTCCGTTGTGCCCCACCATCACTCGGCACGGCACGGTCGGCACCGATCCGATGTCGGGCCGGGCAGTCGCAGAACTCGTCAAACGGTATGCGGCTCGCGCGGGACTGGACCCCGACCTGTTCTCCGGGCACTCGTTGCGCGCCGGCTTCGCCACCCAGGCGGCGCTCGGTGGCGCCAGCGACCGCGAGATCATGCGTCAGGGCCGCTGGTCCAATCCGCGCACCGTGCACGGCTACATCCGTACGGCGAACCCGTTGGAGGACAACGCCGTAACCAAACTCGGGCTCTGAACGCAGCTGTCCCGAGCGCGCCCATCACAGCCGCGTGGGCCCGGTGCCTGTGCTCCGTGCCCTTCCTCGGCGTGCGACACATCGGCAGTTCGGATCGGCCGGGGTATCGCCGAAGCGCGGTGGATCGGTGCGGGTAGCACCGATCCACCGCGGCATCGAGGTTATGTTCTGTACCGGAACAGGATTCGACCGCGGGTGAGGTCATAGGGACTGACCTCCACCAGCACTCGGTCCTGCGGCAGGATCTTGATGTAGTTCTTCCGGATCTTCCCGCTGATGTGCGCGAGGACGGTGTGCCCGTTCGGAAGTTCGACCTTGAAGGTGGCGTTGCGCAGGCACTCCACCACCGTGCCCTCGATCTCGATGCCCTTGCCGGACTTTCGGGCGTTGGTCATCGCAGCACCAACTCCAGGTTGCTGCCCGCGCGGCGTGCCCCGCCGAGACTGTCGAACAGCGCGATCGCCGCGGTGGCGGTTTCGTCGACGAACGCGGAGACCGCGTCGATCCCGGACCGGTGCAGCGCGTCGAGCGCCTGGGCGAGCAGAGCACGTGCGATACCGCGTCTGCGGTGCGCGGCGCGCACGGCGAGCAGTTCGATCCGCGCGTGTTTGCGGCGCGTGGCGGTTCGCAGCAAACCCACATACTCCTGATCGGAGACAGCGACGGCGAAGTGCCCGCAGTCGAACGGGCGGTCGATGATCTCGGCGGGCATGGTGTCCCACCCGGCGGTGGCCTCGATCTCCGCGCGGATCGCCGCATACGCCGCGCGCAACGGAACCTGTTGTGCCGCACCGAATGGCAGTAACGTCACCCCTGCAGGGACCGCTGCCGATCCGAGCCCGATGTGCTGCGGATCCGCGGGTATCAGGTATTCCCACTCGCGGCGTCGGGTGGTGAAACCGGCGTGTTCCCAGCGCGACCGCAGATCCGCTTCCAGCTCGTCGACCACCGTGTGCAGCGGCGCCGGCAGATCGTTCAGTATGGCCGCGGCGAGGCGGTCGAAGACGGTGTCGTCCCAGGAGTCGATGCTCACGAAGGTCCGGCCGTCGGGGCGCCGTGCGGCGTCGGCGTGGCCGAGTACTCGACCGTCCGCGACTGCCTGCCATCGGGTGGGGGAAAGCCGCGTGATCTCGGGATCGCCCGGGTGCGCGGCGGGATGTAGTGCACTCATTGTACGTCGCCTTTCGGAATTGCCTTGTGACACAGGCACTCCCGGCGACGGCTACAGTGTTCGCCCAACCATGACGGCGAGCGGGAGGCCCCATGTCGAAACAGTGTTCACGGGTCTCACCTCCTCGGCTTGTGTCACGGTCTGCGCGAGACTAACAGTCCGAACCTGCTCGCGCCCAACCCTTTTTTGCGATCACGCCGCCGCAACTTTCAGGCGACGCAGAATTCGTTGCCTTCGGGGTCGGTCATGGTCACCCACTGGGAGGGGCCTTCCTTGCCTTCGTACACGACCTTTGCGCCGATTCCGGTCAGCCGTTCGACCTCGGCCGCTCGTTGCGCGGAGTCGACGCGGATATCGAGGTGCATCCGGTTCTTCACCGTTTTGGCCTCGGGCACCAACTGGAACAGCACGCGCGGGCGGTCGGCGTGGCGGATGGCGGCGCCGATCTTCCATTTCAGTTTGCCGTTATGGGTCGTGGTGTCCTCGTCGGTGGCGTGGCCCTGAGCGATCATGCTGCGGATGAAGTCCTCGTCCTGCGGCTCGACCTCCCACCGCAACGCCTCGGCCCACCAGTCCGCGAGCGTATGCGGGTCGGCACTGTCGACGACGACCTGAAATTCGTATCCCATGCCCAGGACCCTAGCCACGAGGTATGACAAGCCGCCGGACTTTCGAACCACAATCGATAACTGACCGATCACTGATCTGATCGAAATTGCGGCGGCTCAGCGGGAGGTTTGCAGTCTATGCACGTCAGATCGGTTTCTATCCAGATGCTGCGGATATGCTGATCTTGTGCAGTCTGTGCCGGCGCCGATGCTGGCCGTCTCCGGACGGCCACCGGTCGATCTCGGCCGCTGGGCGATCGAAATGAAATGGGACGGGATCCGCGCGGTCACCGTCACGCGGGATCGGCAATGCCGCTTCTACAGCCGCAACAATCGCGATATCAGCGCGTCTTTCCCGGAACTGACCGCCGCGTTCACCGAATTGCTCGGCGACCGCGAACTCGTCCTCGACGGCGAGATCGTCGCACCGGAACCGAGTACCGGGGCGCCCTCGTTCCGTCGGCTACAGCGACGCATGCACGTGCTGAACCCCGGGGCCGAATTGCTGCGTGAGGTTCCCGTGCAGTACCTGATATTCGATCTGCTCGACGACGGGACCGCGCTCACGTCGCTGCCGTATACCGAGCGCCGCGCGCGCCTCGACGAATTGGCACTCGACGCGAAATTGATCCGCACGCCGCCCTATTACACCGATGTCGACGCCGGCACCATGCTCGGTATCGCACGCGAACACGGCCTCGAAGGCATCGTCGCGAAACGCCTCGACTCCACCTATCAGCCCGGTCGACGGGCGCCGGTGTGGATCAAGACCCCGCTGCGGCGCACCACGGAGATCGTCGTGGCGGGGTGGCTGCCCGGCAGCGGACGCTTCACCGGGATCTTCGGTTCGATCGTGATGGGGGCCTACGACGACGCGGACCGCCTCGTCCATGTCGGCAACGTCGGCACGGGTTGGACCATGCGCGACCGTCGTGCCCTGCAAGCCCGGCTGAACGAAATCACGCGCCCGGAACCGCCTTTCGACGTCCCGCCGCCGCGTCAGGTGGCGAACGCGGCGCACTGGGTCGCACCCGAACTGGTCGCCGACATCGAGTTCCGGGAGGTCAGTTCCGACGGGCTGCGCCATCCCAGCTGGCGTGGGCTACGTCCCGACCGTGACCCCCGTGAAGCGAAGGTGCCCAGTCCGGACTGACTGGTACCGACGCATCGTGGGTGGCGTGGTCGAAGTCTGGCCCGAGCGACGGTCGTCGGCGACCACGCTGTTGCCGTGCAGCACCATCCGGATTTCGCTGGTGACGCCCAGCCGTCGACCAGGCGGAGTCGGCGCTACGAGTTGCCCCTCGGCAAGATCGGTGTAGGGCAGGATCCTTCGCCGTGAGGTGGGCGTTCGTGGGTGCCGCCGGTTTTGGTGGCTTTCGCCCGTTCTGCATAAAGTGTGCGCTTAGGGGTCGCGACCAGCGTGGTCGCGGATCTTCCTGCTGACACCGTGAGGGAACGTTGTACAAGATCTTTTCTGCCGCTCTGCTGACCGCCGCGGCCGTCGGCTCACTGGTGCTCGTGCCCGCTACGGCACACGCCAAATCGCCGGCCTGCGACACCGCCATCGCCTGGATCAACGCCGCCATCGACATGTCCCCCGACGGCAATCTCGATGCGGCCACCCTGCAGTCGCTGTCCGCGCGGTTGTCGGGGCTCCCGGCCGTCGGCGAGGAGAAGGCGGCGATCGACGCGTACGCGGCCGCCCTGCTCGACGACAGCGCCGACATGGACGCTGCCACCGACGCGTTCAACGCCGTCTGCGCGAGCTGACCGGTCGCCGCAGAGCGGGACCCGCGTAGTTCCCGCTCTGCGGCGGCTGGCCGCTTCGTGGACACCTGAGTGGCAGTTCAATACCGGAATTCACCGGTGTAGCCATCGGGCCGGACGACGTGCGGCGCGTCCTCGGCAGCCATGTCGCGCCGCGCGATCACCGCTTGCTCCAGCAGATTGCGTTGTCCGAGAAGCTTTTCGGTCTCTTCGACGACCATGGCCCACTGACTCGGCCGGACGACGCCGAACACATTCATCGTCTCGTACCCGATATCGTTGCCGTCGATCACGCCGAGATCCGCACGCGCCAAAGCTGTTTCGAGCGCGACTTCCAATCCCTGCAGGACGTCGATGTCGCCCCCGGCTCCCGTTCTGGGGAGCTGCACGATCAGCTGCCAGCTCTGCTCTTCTTCGAACTCGTCCACGCCACGGATTGTGCACGTCCGGTCCGCTGCCGCCAAGGGCCACCGCAACTCGAGTGGTCACCCCATCGAGTGCATAGAACGCGCTGAGTCACCACCGTTCTGGGACGTGCGCCGGGCCGCGCCAGATCAACGACGGGTTTGATGCGACGCAACGGAGATCGGCGACCGGCCCTTCGGGGCATGTCCAGGTAGACCGGCAAGGGCGCCGGGCTGCGCGGCCACGGCATCGCGTGACCGAAGAGCGAACAGCATTCGGTCACAACCATTCTGGGGCGGCGTCAAGCTTCCCGTCCGACGACATCGACATAGCGCTGCAGGTACAGCGGCCAGCCCGCATCGGTGCCGACGCCCGCGCGTACCGCGTCACCGGTGTCGCCGTGCCGGTCGAGATGCCGGTGTTCGAGGTCGACGCGGGTGCGGTCGGGGGTTTCGGCGGTGAAGCGGACCTCCACTTCGGACGTCTTGTCCGGGTCGGTCTCGATTTCCCAGCGGCCGTTGATATCCCAGCTGAACACCACCCGGTTCGGCGGTTCGTACGCGAGCACCCGCGCCCACCGGCATTCGCTGCCGTCTTCACCACGGTCGTAGATGTGCCCGCCGACCCGCGGTTCGAAGACGGTCTCGGCGATCGACACCGCCAGCAGGTTGTGTTCGCGCGGTTTGATCACATCGAAACGTGTTGTGAACAGCGTGAACGCGCGCTCGAGCGGCGCGTCGACCACGATCTGCAACCGCACGGGTTCGGTTCGGGTGTGGGTCATGACTTCTCCTGAATCTTGTTCGACCAGCTCCTGATACGTGGCGAGGGCGCGTCCCCAGAACCGGTCGAGTTGCGCGCGCAGCGCACCCATCCCGTCCGGATTCAACTGGTAGATCCGGCGTGTCCCGACTGCGCGGTCCAGCACCAGCCCCGCCTCCTTGAGCACCTTCAGGTGTTGCGACACCGCCGGCCTGCTGATCGGCAACGCTTGCGCGAGTTCGCCGACCGCCTGCGGTTTCTCCGCCAGACGCTCCAGAATCGTGCGCCGCATCCGATCGGCGAGCGCACCCCACTCATCTCCTGCTCGGTAAGTATCTACGAACCGTAAGTTTCCACTTACCAAAGGGTCCTGTCAATGCCGCACTTCCACCCGGGTACACGCAGACCGGAACCGGCACTCGATCCGACCGATCACCGGGTGTAATGCGGCATTGCCGAGCCTCGAGTGCGCGGCACTTCGGCTCGGCAACCGCGGCGCCGGACTGTTCCGCGGCCGTCGACCGGCCGGAGGGATCCCTGTTGCGTGGACTCGGGTGGGTCGGTGCACACATACTGCTCGGGTGAGTGAGCTTGTGGTGCGGGCGAGCGGGGCTGGGCCGGTGGTGGCGTTGGTGCATGGTGGGGCCGGGCCGAAATCGACTTGGGCGGGCCTGGATTCGCTTGCCGAGCGTTGGACGGTGCTGCACGTGTATCGGCGCGGATACGATCCGAGTCCTCCGCCGCCGGACGGACGGCAAGATTTCTTCGTGGACGCGACCGACCTCGGCGAGATCTTCCGGACCCATCGCCCCCACGTGGTCGCCCACTCCTACGGAACGCTGGGATCGATCCTCGCCGCGGCAGCAGATCCGCACACCGTCCGTTCCCTCACCCTGATCGAACCACCGTTGTACGTCGTCGCCCCCGACGATCCCGAAGTACTCCACCTGAAACGCCTCGGCGACGCGGTCCTCACCAACGGTCTCGACGCCGACCCCGAGGTGCTGCGCGAATTCCTGGTGCTCTCCGGCGCACCCGGCGTCGACGCGGGCCAACTCCCCGAAGCGGCGATCGCCTCGGTCCGCCGCGCACTGGGCGGCCGCCTCCCCGGCGAAGCCCACCCCGATTGGAAAGTCCTGCGCGCAGCCCAGATCCCCGCCCTCGTCGCGTCCGGCGGCCACACCCCCGCCCTCGAACGAATCTGCGACGCCCTCGCCGACCTCCTGAACGCCCAGCGCATCATCGCCCCCGGCGCAGGCCATTTCGTCGCCGCCGCCCCAGGTTTCGCCCACCAGCTCACCCGTTTCCTGGCGGCCCACGACGCCAGGTGAACCCGCCCGATCACCTAGCCGGACGTCCGTAGCAGCCCAGGCGCGGATCACGGGCGCCGCGGCACGGTGCAAGCCTGGGGCCAGGTAGGCCATGGCTCGGATGTCGTCGTCCGGGTCGCCCCGAATAGTGATCCGAAAGCCGCAGCTCAACGCCACCTCCGAGCACCAACGACGCTCGCCCACGCTGGTCACCCGATCAGGAGGAAAGGGTGGCGGTATCGCCCGAGAAGCCCCCGCCCCCCTTGCCTCCTGATCACTCGCCCAACATCCCGAGCGAGTGTCGCTCGGCGTGTCGGAGACTTCGGCCACCCGGAACAGCTCACTAGTGTCGTCGCCCTGGCTCAGGACGGGGCTCTGGGCACGGCTGCGCGCGCCACCGCCCAGTGCAGAACGGGTCGCTCTGCACTGGGCGTGCGGGCCGCCGCCACCGAGCTGCCAGGCGAACCGACGTCAGCGGCCCGCACGATGCGTTCCAGCCCCTGCCGCCCGCGCTGGCGTCCCGATTCACCGTGCAGCGCAAGCTCGGCAGCGGTGGCGAGGCGACGGTGGCTGTGCCGGGCCACCCACGGGCACGACTTCGCGATCAAACTGTTCCACCATGTGCCCCGCTACCGCGTGGATTTCGAGGCGCCGCAGTATCGGGACAGCTTCCAAGCCGAACGTTCGCAGCTCGGAGCGTCGCGGACGGTGTGTCGACGCCGACATGCAGAGCGGGCTCGCCAGAGACATTGCTGCCCAGCGTTGGACAGGCGGCTCGACACGACTGCGGTGCGAGCATCCGACCCACACTCGTCGCGCTGCCGTGAACACCGCCGAGGCTTCGCCGGAACTGCTGGCGCCGCACACCAGTGTCGACGCCGACGTCATCCGTGAGCTGGCGCGGGCGCACGCGAGCGCGCGTTTGCCGCACATGCGCTCCGGCGAACCCTGGACGATCACTCAGCCGAGTGCCGATTACCTGGTGACAGGTAACTCAGCGCCAACGCATCGCTGCTCCTGAAACCGATTGGCGCAAATCTCGCGCCCCCGCGCACTTTTCGTGGTCCCGCGCGCGTGTCGGTCAACTGACACGCGCGCGGGACGACGAAAAGTGCGCGGGATGGCGAAAAGGTGCGCGGCACGCCACCTGCTGACCCTTGCGGCTACTCGAAGCGGGTGGCGGCGGAGACCATTGCCGTCTCTCGAGGCGGGGGCACAGCCTCGCGAGCTGCGGCGTGCGGACGACGCACCGGTAATTGCAGAATTTCGTGCGGCGATTGCTGGTTTGCGGCCCTACGAACTGGGGTCGGTACGGTCGGCAGCCGTCGACCCGACGATCTCGAGGCGCCACGGTCAGCCAAGCCCTGCCAGTGCCGCGCTTGTCCAACACCTCGAACGAGTACCGCTCGGCAAGCCGGTGACTGCGGGCCGCTCGGCAAGCCGGTGACTGCGGCCCGCTCGGCAAGCCGGTGACTGCGGCCCGCTCGGCAAGCCGGTGACTGCGGCCCGCTCGGCAAGCCGGTGACTGCGGCCCGCTCGGCAAGCCGGTGACTGCGGCCCGCTCGGACCTACTCGAAGGACCTCGCCGAATACATCGGCCGCTGCGGGCGAGACGCCGAAGTTCCGGCAGACACCACAGCCCGGCACCCGTGCGCCATGATTCGGTTGTGCGACGGGCCACATGAACACGCATGAAACCGCGAGGCTCTCCGCCACCCCCGACCATCCCCCGCAGTAAATCCCCAACCCCCACCCCACCCGAACCCCCTTGCGCGCCAACACTTCACGCACGCACAGCCCACCAGCACGTCAATAAAACGAGAGGTTCTGAGTCCACCAGGGACCGGAAGCGAAAGAGATTCTTCTCTTTCCGCTATCTATTTTATATCGCACCCCCGGTCTTGCGGCAAGGCCGGGGTGATGCCGCACAATCGTCGGCCTGAGCTGTTGTCCATCGAATCGGGGGTAGGAATTTGCGGGTGTTGTTGTCGAGTTTCGGTTCGCGTGGCGATGTCGAGCCGATGGTCGGTCTGGCTGTGCAGTTGCGGGCGCGGGGCGCGCAGGTGCGGGTGTGCGCGCCGCCGGATTTCGCGGGGTTGCTGGACGAGGTGGGGGTGTCGTTCGTGCCGGCCGGTCCGTCGGTGCGCGGAATCACGGCGGGGCCCGATCGGTGGCAGCCCGCCGATATCAGGCAGCGCGCGACGGAGTTGCTCGCGATGCAATACGACACGGTGTGCACCGCGGCCGCGGACTGCGACGCGGTGGTGGCGACCGGTTTGTTCCCGGCGACGGCGGGTGCGCGGGCAGTGTCGGAGAAACTGGGCATCGGCTTCGTGTTCGTGAGCTTCTTCGCGACCTTGTTGCCTTCGCCGCATCATCGGCCGCACCCGTGGCCGGGTCGCCCGCTGCCGCCGGAGGTGACCGACAACGACATGCTGTGGGAGTTGAACGCGCAGCACATGAACGAGCTGTTCGGCGAGGTGGTCAACGAGCACCGCGTGACGGTAGGTCTGCCCGTCGTCGAGAACGTGCGCGATCACGTGTACACCGACCGTCCGTGGCTGGCCGCGGATCCGGTCCTCGGCCCGTGGCCGCACAGCGCGGATCGGCCGGTGGTGCAGACCGGTGCGTGGATCCGCCCGGACGACCGTCCGCTGCCTGCCGACCTGCTGGCGTTCCTGGCTGCGGGCCCGCCTCCGGTGTATGTGGGTTTCGGCAGTATGCCGATGCTCGCGTCGGCCGATGTCGCCGCGGTGGCGATCGAGGCGGTGCGCGGGCGTGGACGCCGTGTCGTTCTGTCGCGTGGTTGGGCCGATCTGTCGTTGGTCGATGACCGCGACGATTGTTTCGCGGTCGGTGAGGTCAATCAGCAGGCGCTGTTCGGCCGGGTGGCCGCGGTGGTGCATCACGGTGGCGCGGGCACGACGACGACCGCCGCCCGCGCGGGTGCACCGCAGGTGCTGGTGCCACAACTGGTGGACCAGCCGTATTGGGCCGAGCGGGTGGCGGATCTCGGCATCGGCGCGGCGCTGGCCGGCCCGGTGCCGACGGTGGCGTCGCTGTCGGCCGCACTGGAGACAGCGTTGGCCCCCGAGACCCGCAGCCGGGCCGCGGCGGTGGCGCACACGATCCGCGCGGACGGTGCCGCCGTCGCCGCACACCGGCTGGTCACCACCTTCAGCCGGGATATGCCGCCGGTATCGGCATGACTCACGTTATCCGAAAAAGTAAGGGGCACATGTCAACTCAGGGTTACGACGCGGAACTGGCAGCCGAGCGCGGCTATGTGGCCGAACTCTACGCGCGGCTCGACGCCGAGCGCGCCCGGGTCAAGGGTCAGTACGGTGCCGCGCTGCGGGGCCGGGAGGTGACCGCGATGGAGCGCGAGGATCAGGTGCGTGCGCTCGCGAAATCGGTGCAGCGCTACGACGTGGCGGACAACGGCCTGTGCTTCGGCCGGCTCGACACCTTGACGGGTGAACGTTCCTATATCGGCCGTATCGGGTTGTTCGACGAGGCGAACGAGTTCGAGCCGCTGCTGCTGGATTGGCGCGCGCCCGCCGCGCGCGCGTTCTATGTCGCTACGGCCGCGAATCCGGAGAACATGCGCCGGCGCCGCCAGTTCCACACGCGCGGAAGGCAAGTCGTCGATTTCACCGACGAGGTCCTGGGTCGCCCGGAAGGCGCCGAACGCGGTGACGCGGCACTGCTGGCGGCGGTGAACGCGCCGCGCGGGCCGGGGATGCGCGACATCGTGGCGACGATCCAGGCCGAACAGGACGAGATCATCCGCCACGAGCACCAGGGCGTGCTGGTGATCGAGGGCGGTCCGGGCACGGGTAAGACCGTGGTGGCCCTGCACCGGGTCGCCTACCTGCTCTACACCCAGCGGGAACGGATGGAACGTCAGGGCGTGCTCGTGGTCGGGCCGAATCCGGCGTTCCTCGACCACATCGCGCACGTGCTGCCCTCGCTGGGCGAGACCAACGTGGTGTTCACGACGACCGGCGACCTCGTGCCCGGGCTGCGTGTCACCGCCGAGGACGGCCCGGAAGCCGCACGACTCAAGGGATCACTGAAGATCCTCGACGTGCTCGCCGCGGCCGTGGCCGATTGCCAGCGACTCCCCCGGGAGCCGGTGCCGATCGAGTTGGCCGACGCGACGGTCCGGATCGACGCCGAGACCGCGGAGTGGGCCAGGGACGAGGCGCGTGCGAGCGGGTTGCCGCACAACGAGGCCCGTAAGGTGTTCCAGGAGATCGTCTCGTGGGTCCTCACCGAACGAGCGATCGCCCGGATCGGCAAGGGCTGGCTGACCCGCTCGGACAAGCAAGCCTGGGAGCAGTTGCGCGAGGATCTGCTCGAGGAACTCGCCACGCACGACACGTTCACCGCGACCCTGGACGAACTCTGGCCGATTCTCACGCCGGAATCGGTACTGGCGCAATTATATTCGTCGCACGACCGGCTCCGTGCGGCGGATGCCGGTGCGGCGCTGTGGCGGTCCGACGGTGCGGCGTGGACGGTGTCGGATGTGCCGTTGCTCGATGAGTTGTTCGATCTGCTGGGCCCCGACAGGCCCGTCGACGACAGCGCCGAGCGGGAACGCCGGCAAGAGGCCGAATATGCCGCGGGCGTCCTGGATGTCATGGTCAGCCGCGAGGACATGATGGACGACGAGGACCACCTCTTCGCCCAGGACCTCCTCTACGCCGAGGATCTGGCCGACCGGTTCCTCGAACGCGACACCCGCGATCTCGCCGAACGCGCTGCCGCGGACCGGGATTGGACCTACCGCCATGTCGTGGTCGACGAGGCCCAGGAGTTGTCCGAGATGGATTGGCGGGTGCTGATGCGACGCTGTCCGGGCAAGTCCTTCACGGTGGTCGGCGATCTCGCGCAACGTCGTTCGGCGGCAGGGGCGAGTTCGTGGGCGAGCATGCTGGAACCGTATGTGCCCGGACGCTGGGTCTACCGTTCGCTGACGGTCAATTACCGCACCCCGGCGGAGATCATGGCGGTCGCGGCTGCGTTGCTCGCCGAGTTCGCACCCGAGGTCCAGGCGCCGGAGTCGGTGCGGGCGTGCGGCGTGCAACCGTGGTCCAGGCTCGTCACAGATGACGAATTACCCTCTGCCATCGACGCATTCGTGCGTGATGAAGCCGACCGGGAAGGAACCAGCGTGGTGATCGGTCCGCCGGGCGTGCCGGGCGCGGTGCCCGCCTCGGAGACGAAAGGCCTGGAGTACGACGCGGTGCTGGTCGTGGCGCCGGAGCAGATCCTCGCCGACGGTCCGCGCGGGGCCGCCGAACTCTACGTCGCGCTCACCCGCGCGACGCAGCGCTTGGGCGTCCTGCATCAAGGTCCGCTACCGCAGGCCCTGTCCGGGCTCCTCGAAACCGGTGCGCCTGTGGGGAATCATCTGCCCGCCTAGCGGTTCCGTTCGACGCGGTGCACGAGGCCCGCGATGTGCTCGGCCAGGGTGGGCCACAACTCGCGAGACATGCTGTGGCCCATCCCTTCCACGACGACCAGTTCGGCGCCGGGGATGGCCTCGGCGGTGGCCCGGCCGCCACTGAGGTCGAAGGCGCGGTCCTCGGTGCCGTGGATCACCACGGTGGGCACGTGGACCGATTTCAGTTGCGCGGTGCGGTCGCCGGAGGCCAGGACCGCGACGAACTGGCGCATCATGGCCTCGGCGGAGAACCCGCGGTCGAAGCCGCGTCCGGCGCGCTCGATCGCGGCGGCCTCGTCGAAGGCGAACGCGGACGCGCCCACCGCCCGATTGGCGGCGACCCGCCAGGCGATGTAGTCGGCCCGTTCGGTGGGCGGCGCACCGGCTCGGCCGAAGGCGGCGGGATCGCTGTGCCCGACGTCGGGATTGCCGGTGGTCGACATCATCGACGTCAATGACCGTGCCCTGCTGGGGTATTCGATCGCAATCGTCTGGGCGATCATCCCGCCCTGGGAGGCGCCGACGAGGTGAGCACTGTCCAGGCCGAGCACGTCGAGCAGGCCGACGGTGTCGGCGGCCATATCGGAGAGGGTGTAGGCGGCCGAGGACACGTCACCGGACATGGCGGCCGCGATATCGGGTGCGGGTCCGCCGGTGATGTAGGAGGAACGGCCGGTATCGCGGCTGTCGAACCGGATGACGTGCAGCCCGCGTTCGACCAGTTCCGCGCACAGACCGTCCGGCCAGTCGATCAGCTGGCCCGCCGCGCCCATCATCAACAGCACCGGCGGCTGCCGCGGGTCACCGAGCCGCTCGTACGCCACGTCGATCTTCGACGGGCCTACCTTCGACGCCAGTTCCTCTGCCATTGCGCACTCCGTTCCGCTCGTCCGGCACAGCCCGTCCCCGCGCTGCCCTAGCGGCCCAGGAAACCGCTCAGACCAGCGATTATGCGGCATAGTCGGGCCCTTGCCACAAGCCCACCCGCGCGGTGTATGTTCCAGTGGGGAGGAATTCAACCGGCTCGCCGCGCCCACTCCTCGGCGGAGGAATTCGCGTTCCGGCAGGCCAACCGCCGACGGTTCACCCATCGCGGCCATCAGATCTCCATCGTGACGGCAGCTCGGGAGCCGACGGCACACTGCTCTGCACCCACGGTTCCCGACCGCGACCCAGGACCTGCATCGCCAGCGTCGCCACCCGGCGGTCAGCGACTCTCCGCGACCTCGGCCAGCGGCACGGCTCCGATGGCGACGGCGGTCGCGGTGTCCAGGTCGAGGTGCAGTGCGCGACCGGGTTCGGCAGCCGGGCCGTCGTGGTGTGAAACGTGTCCCGCGTCGTCGACGGTGACGTGAAATACCGTGTCGCCGATGAAAACAGTGACCGTCTCGTCCGGGAAGTGTTGTGCGACAGCCCGTCCCAAGGGCAGCGCGAACCAGTGGGCGCGCACCGCGTCGGTGGCGCGGCGTTCCCCGAGCAACGGTGTCCCCCACACCGACAGCGCGTCCAGGACCGGGCGTAATGCGGTTCCGGTGGCGGTGAGTTCGTAGACCGCGGTGCTCGCGCGCGGGCCGACCCGCTGCCGGGTGAGGATGCCGTCGCGTTCGAGGTCTTTGAGCCGGGCCGCGAGGATATCGGTGCTGATGCCGGGCAGGTCGGCGAACAGATCGCTGTATCGGCGTGGGCCCGAAGACAATTCGCGCACCAGCAGCAGGCTCCAGCGATCGCCGACGACATCGAGGGCGCGGCTGACGCCGCAGTAGTGGTCGTAGCTTCGGTGTGGCACGCCACCCACTGTAGCTTGCTACTTGGAAAATCCAAGTGCAGACTTGGATTTTCCAAGTACAGTGGTCGCAGTCGCCGCGAGAAGGGAAGTTCATGCAGGTCAAGCAGTCCAGCAAACTGTCAGGGGTGTCCTACGAGATCCGCGGACCGGTGGCCGAGCAGGCGGCGCGACTGGAGGCCGAGGGGCACCACGTGGTGAAACTCAACACCGGCAATCCCTTGCTGTTCGGATTCGAGGCGCCCCCGGAGATCTTGCAGGACATCGTGCGCACGCTGCCCGCCTCCAGCGGCTACTCCAGTTCCAAAGGCCTGCTGCCCGCCCGGCGCGCGGTGGTGCAGTACTACCAGACCCTCGGGCTCACCGAGGTCGACGTCGAGGAGGTGTTCCTCGGCAACGGCGTCTCCGAACTGGTGATGATGGCGATGACCGCGCTGATCGAGAACGGTGACGAAGTCCTCGTTCCCGCACCGGATTTCCCGCTGTGGACCGCCGCGACGACGCTCAACGGCGGCCGCGCCGTGCACTACATCTGTGACGAGGCCGCCGACTGGTATCCCGACCTGGCCGATATCGAAGCCAAGATCACCGACCGCACCCGGGCCCTGGTCATCATCAACCCGAACAACCCGACCGGCGCGGTGTACCCGCCGGAAGTGTTGCGCGAGCTGCTCGAGATCGCCCGCAGGCATCAGCTGATCGTGTTCGCCGACGAGGTCTACGACAAGATCCGCTACGACGGCTCCACCCACACCGCGGCCGCCGCCCTCGCCCCCGACCTGCTGTGCCTGACCTTCTCCGGGCTCTCGAAGTCCTACCGCTGCGCGGGATTTCGTTCCGGCTGGCTGGTGGTCTCCGGGTCCACCCAGCACGCGGGCAGCTACCTCGAGGGACTGACCATGCTGGCCGGGATGCGCCTGTGCGCGAATGTTCCAGCGCAGCAAGCGATTCAGGCCGCGCTCGGCGGGCACCAGAGTATTTTCGATCTCACCATGCCCACCGGGCGGCTACGCGAACAGCGTGACCGGGCCTGGGAGGCGCTCAACGCGATCCCCGGCGTCAGCTGCGTCAAACCCCAGGGTGCGATCTACGCGTTCCCGCGCATCGACCTGGACATGTATCGGATCAAGGACGACGAGCAGTTCGTGCTGGATCTGTTGCTGCAGGAGAAGATCCACATCGTGCAGGGCACCGGCTTCAACTGGCCGCACCCCGACCACTTCCGCATTCTCACCCTCCCGCACGCCGACGACCTGGAGGCGATCATCGAACGCATCGGACGCTTCCTGGCCGGCTATCGGCAGTACTGACCGCCCGATTACTCAGAGTTCCTTGCGCATGCCGCCGTCGATGACGAGATCGGCGCCGTGGATATTGGGTGCCGATCCGCCGGCCAGGAACACCACTAGGGCGGCGATCTCGGCCGGTTCGGTGATCCGGCCGGTCGACATGCCGAGGGTCGCGGGCAGGACGTCGAGGAATTCCTCGCGCGAGAGTCCGGCGCGGGCGGCGAGCGCGTCGCCGGTACTGCCGGGCTCGGTCCACACCGACGTCCGCACCGGCCCCGGCGAGATCGTGTTGACCCGCACTCCGCGTGGGCCGAATTCCTCGGCGAGCGCTTTGCCGAGCGCGGCCAGCGCGGCTTTGGCGGCGGCGATGTCCACCAGGTGCGGCGCCGGGCGGCGCGCGTTGATCGAGCCGATGTTGATGATCTGACCGCCACGCTCCAACAGGCTGGGCAGCGCGGCCCGGGTCGCGCGCACGGCGCTGAGCAGGGTCAGGTTCAGGGCGTGGTGCCAGTCGTCGTCGGTGACGGACAGAAATCCGCCCGGATGCGGGCCCGTGGTACCCGCGACGTTGTTGACCAGCAGGTCGATGCCGCCGAGTTCGCCCAGTGCGGCATCGATGAGCCGGCCGGGGCCGTCGGGAGTGCCCAGGTCGGCGGCGACGGCGAGCGAGGCGATGCCGGCCAGTTCGGTGCTGACCGATCGCGCGCAGGCCACCACCCGATAGCCCTGCTCGCGCAGCGCGGTGGTCACGGCCAGGCCGATGCCCTTGCTCGCGCCGGTGACGACCGCGTTCTTACCCTCAGGCACTGCTGCCCCTTCCTGGGAGATGTCGATCCCCCTGCCGATAGATACATCAGTATTCACTGATGTGTTCGGGAATGTATCATTGGCCACTGATGGATGACAATGACCCCGAAGATCGACTGTTCACACTCGGCCGTGCGCTGAGTTGCCGTGTGCGCCTTGCGGTTCTACAAAATCTGGCACGCGGCGACGCCTCCGTGGGCGAGCTGGTCGAACACACCGGGGCCACGCAATCCAACATGTCGAATCACCTGGCCGTGCTGCGCACCGCCGGGTTGGTCACCGCCGAACGCGAGGGGCGGGTGGTGCGCTACCGGCTCGCCTCGGCGACTGCCGCGGATCTGGTGCGCAGTTTGACCGTGCTGGCCGACCGCTGAACCCTATGTTCCAGCGAAAACCCTTACGCCGCCGAGGGTTTGCGCGAGCGCGGGCAGCGCCTCGGAGCACCCGGCGTCCAGGGTGCAGGTCGCCAGTTCGTCACCGCGGGTGACGCCCCGGTTGATGATCACCACGGGTTTGCCGTGCCTGGCCGCGTGCCGCACGAATCGCAGTCCCGACATGACGGTCAGCGACGAACCCGCGACCAGCAGCGCGTCCGCGGCGTCGACGAGGTCGAACGCGGCAGCCACACGGTCCTTCGGGACGTTCTCGCCGAAGTACACGATGTCGGGTTTCAGCATGCCGCCGCAGCGCGCGCAATCGACCATCCGGAAGCCCGCGGTGTCGGCGACCACCGCGTCGGCGTCCGGCGCGACCTCGACCCCGTCGGTCGTGACACCGTCGGCGAACCCGGGATTGGCCGCCTCCAGTTGCTCGGCCAACGCCATCCGCGACATCAAGGCCGCGCACCCGAGGCAGCGCACCTGCGCATAGGTGCCGTGCAGGTCGATGACCCGGCGATGCCCCGCCTTGGTGTGCAGCAGATCGACGTTCTGGGTGATCAACCCGGTCACCACGCCCATGCGCTCCAACTCGGCCAGCGCGCGATGCCCGGGGTTGGGCCGCGACGCGTCCATCCGCCGCCAGCCGACGTGGTTACGCGCCCAATACCGCTGCCGGAACACCGGATCGCCGACGAACTGCTGGTAGGTCATCGGGTTGCGCGGCGGCGAGGCCGGACCACGATAGTCGGGGATGCCGCTGTCGGTGGACAACCCGGCCCCGGTGAGCACGACGATCCGGCGGCCGGCCAGCACCTCGGCCGGCCGTCCGACGTCCGCGCGAAGTGACGTGCTGTCGGGCATGCAGTTCAGGGTACGTCGGGTGCTCAGACCCGCCGCATCACCGAGACCACCTTGCCCAGCACGACCGCCTCGTCACCGTCGATGACCTGGTAGGCGGGGTTGCGCGGCTCGAGGTAGACGTGCCCGTTGCGCCGCCGGTACACCTTCACCGTGGCTTCGCCCTCGATCATCGCGGCGATGATCTCCCCCGAATGCGCCTCGTTCTGTTTACGCACCACGACGATGTCGCCGTCGCAGATCGCCGCATCGATCATCGAATCGCCGCGCACCCGCAGCCCGAACACGGTGCCGCGGCCGACGAGCTGACGCGACATGGTCACCATGTCGTCGGAATGTTCCTCGGCCAGGATCGGCGTGCCCGCCGCGATATCGCCGACCACCGGCACCGCCACCGAATCCTCGTTCGTTTCCCGCGGCGCGCTCGCCTGCAGGAACATCCGCACATCGATCGGGCGCGACATCGTCTCGCTGCGCCGCAGGAACCCTTGCTCCTCGAGGCTGTTCAGATGTTTCGACACCGACGACGAAGACCGCAGCCCCACCGCGTCACCGATCTGCCGGGAGTTCGGCGCGTACCCGTGCCGCACCACCCAATCCCGGATCGTGGCGAGGATCCGCTGCTGCCGCTCCGGCAGCCTGGACGTGTCGAGATGCTCGAGGTCGTCGTAGGTCACGCGGGAATCCTAGAGGTCACCGCCGATCCGTCCGCCGCACAGGCCGATTCAGGGAGTGTCGGCCCCGCCACGGTCAGGCCGTGCCGCCACGTTCGGATGTGCTTCGCTCGACACAGAATTCGTTGCCCTCGGGGTCGAGCAGCGTCACCCAGCCCAGACCGTCCGCGGTGCGGTGATCCTCGTAGAGCGTCGCGCCGAGGGCGAGCAACCGGTCCACCTCCTCGTCGCGGGTGCGCTCGTCCGGCAGCCAATCGAAGTGGACGCGATTCTTCACCGTCTTGCCCTCCGGCACCTGAATGAACAGCAATCCCGGCACCGGAGCAGGCGCTTCGAGCAGGACTTCGTCATCACCCGCCTGATCCGCGTCGGACACCGGCCACCCGGTAGCGGTTGCCCAGAACGTCGCAAGCTTGTACGGGTCGGCGCAGTCGATACTCACATGCCGCAGGATCATGCGCGCGAGCCTAACGGTGCACCGAGTGCCATTGCAGCCCAATAATCTTCACCCGGTAGGCGTACAACGACGGCACCACAACCTCAACGGTCATATCACCGAACGCAACACCGCACCTGCTGCAAGCTATGAGTTCGAGATCGCCGCGCTCGGAGTCTGCTCAACCCGGCTCTTCGAACCCAGCAGCGGGCGAATCCTGCTCGGCGAAGCGTCGTTCGGATTGCTCCCCACTCGACGCTCTCCAGTCAATTCCACTGTCGCGGAACACCATCTTCCTGGTCCCATTGGACTTGACCGACGTAGGCAAAACGGGAGGGGCCATGGTCTTTGCTTGCAGAACGAACGTCAGAAAACGGCGCGATCAGCACCGCTACACTCGAATTGCGGCCATCCTCACGACGATCACAGCACTCGTTGCCGGTATGGCAGCTGTCGCCGCGAGTCCTGCGTTCGCCGACCCCCGGTGCCCGAACGACGACCCCTGGTACGGCCATTGCGTCGGAGGGGCCATACTCGCCGAGTTTCGCGCTGCCGGAGATTTTCCATTCTTCGGTAACGCGACCGATCCCGAGTCCGACGCCGCGCGCGGGGGACGGTGGCAAGCGTTCGAAAGAGGCAGTTCGATCTACTGGCACCCGCGCGTCTCGGATGGGCGAGCAAACCAGATCGGTGGCGCCATTCGCGATAAATGGGGCGAACTCGGCTGGGAGAACGGAGCACTCAGGTATCCGACAACACGCGAACTGCCAACCCGTAAACCTGGGCGCTTCAACAATTTCGAAGGCGGCTCGATCCACTGGTCCGGCCCGACCGGTGTGCACCCGACGTGGGGCCTGATTCGAGACAAGTGGGCGCAGTCGGATTGGGAGAACGGAGTGATGGGCTTCCCCAAGTCTGACGAGTACGTAACGAAAAATGACGGCCGTGGCCAAGGGTTCGAGGGCGGTCTGATCTATTGGCATCCAACGACCGGTGCTCGCATCGTCCGCACCCCGATCGCCGAGTACTGGGCACGGTCCGAATGGGAAAACGGTGTATACGGCTACCCGATCGAGGACACTCAGCAACCGGGCTGTGGTCAGTACGCGCAGAGATTCCAGGGCGGTATCCTGGTCACCGGCATCGAGGGATACCAACTGCCTTATAACTCGGTTGACGGACGGGAGATCGCGTATTCCGCCGCGTTCACCGATCAAAGATCGATCGATGCATGGCGCGGCGCCGTCGCTGAGTGGAACACCATGAGCGCGATCAACGTCAAACAGTCCGGCGCAGTGGGATACGACCTGACCGTCAACGAGGTGAACCTTCCGGATGAGACCTATTCTGGGCAGTACCAGAACTTCGGAGCGCTACCCGACCAGATCAAACTCAACCGCGCGTACACGGATCGATACAGTGATACCCAGCGCCGAGTGGTACTGATCCATGAGCTGGGACATGCACTGGGACTGGATCATTCGTGTGATTCGCAAATCATGGGGCCATCGGACGGCACCAGGCAGGTCAGCACGCTGCAGGGGCTCGACAAGGCTGTATACCGTTACAAGTGGGGGTGGTGAAGTGATCGGAAAGAGTGGTCGGCGTTCGGCGGGACGGGTGTCACTTGGAGTGCTCGCGGTCTTGGGAATGGCGGTAGCCTGTTCGCCGGAGGAAGGGCCGCCTCTGGTCCCGGGCGCGTCTCCGCCGTCCACCTCGTACCTCCAGTCCAGCAGCGTGATCGACCGTGATGATCCGGCGGCGGTTGCGGGGGCGGCAACCGACATCTTCTTCGGGCGGGTGGTCGAGTCGATCGGGTCGACCGAACGCCGGGGGCAGCTCGAGTCGCAGTTCTCGCTCGAGGTGAGCGAGCGACTCAAGGGCGACGTCGCCGGCCGTGTGACGGTCAATCAGCGTGGTGGGCTGAAGGATCGGACGATCGTGGTGGAGGCAGGAGACGAACTGCTGGTGCTGGGGCAGTCCTATTTGATCGCGGCGCGCTACAGCAAAGAAGAAGACTGGTACACGCTCATTCCGGTCGCCGGGGACATCCCCGTCACCGGCGACAGCACGCCACGTTCCGCCCTGCGTCGGCCACCTGAGGATCGGGACGCGGTGCGCTCCCGGATGAAGGACGCGATCGCACACCAGATTCCGCTCGGATCGACGAATAGTTCCCAGCCTCCCACGCCGTCGCGCGGGCCGACACCGCGTTCCCCGGAACACTCGAGCACCGTCGCGCCGACGACGTCGCAGACCCCCGGCGGCCGACCGCCGAGTTGACCCCGTGGGCGAACGGGTTCGGGGAAAAGTCAGCGGCTGGCGGCCAGGACTGCGGCGAGGCCCTGTTGCAGGTCCTTGACGAAGAAGTCGGGGACTTCCAGGGAGGGGAAGTGGCCGCCGGAGTCGGGGATCCGCCAGCGGACGATCTGGCGGTACCGCTGCTGGGCCCATGGGCGGGGGCACTTTTCGATGTCGCGGGGATAGATGGTGATGGCCGCGGGCACGTCGACGCGGAGTTCGGGGTCGAGCGAGTGGTGGCTTTCGTAGTAGATGCGGGCCGCCGACGCACCGGTCCTGGTCAGCCAGTACAGGGTGACGTCGTCCAGAATCCGGTCTCTGGACATCGTTTCGAACGGGCTGTCGTGGGTGTCGGTCCATTCGGCGAATTTGTCGAGGATCCAGGCGAGCAGGCCCACGGGTGAGTCGACGAGTGAGTAGCCGATGGTTTGCGGCCGGGTCGCCTGCTGTTTCGCGTATGCCGCGCGATGACGCCAGAAATCGCGGGTCTCCTCGGTCCATGCACGCTCGGTCGCCGTCAGCCCGTCGGCGGTCGCCCCGGGCGGCGCCTGTGCGAGGGTGGTGTGGATGCCGAGGACGTGTCCGGGGAACCGCCCGGCGAGGACGGTGGTGATCACGCCGCCCCAATCGCCGCCGTGCGCCACGAATTCGGGGTAGCCGAGCCGGTCCATCAGTTGCACCCAGGCGGCCGCGATCTTTTCGATGCCCCACCCGGTGTCGGCGGGCTTGTCGCTGTACCCGAAGCCGGGCAGCGAGGGGGCCACGACGTGGAAGGCCGGCGCGCCGGGATCGGTGGGATCCGCGAGTTCGTCTATCACATCGACGAATTCGGCGATGCTGCCCGGCCAGCCGTGGGTCATGATCAAGGGCGTGGCATCCTCGCGCGCCGAGCGCCGGTGCAGGAAGTGGATGCCCAGATCGTCGATGGTCGTGCGGAACTGGCCGATCCTATCGAGGCGCGTTGCGAACGCCTGCCAGTCGTAGTCGGTGCGCCAGTAGTCCACGATCTCGGAGAGGTCGGCGAGGGGCACGCCCTGGTCCCAGCGGTCCGGGCCGGGCGCGGCGCGATGGACGGTTTCGGGTTCCGGCAGCCGCGCCGCCGCGAGGCGTGCGCGCAGCTCGTCTAGCTCGGCCTCGGTGGTGGGTGCTTCGAACGCGTGCACGTCGCTGCTTCGACGGTTCATGCGACCACCCCCGCGACGTGAGCTGCTGCGCGGACGCCGCCCGATGCAGGGCCGGCCGCAGAACGATGTGTGGGCATGAGACCTCCTCCTAGAACCTGCTATGCCGGTTCTCGAACCGGCTAAGACGGTTCTAACATGCGTCGAACGAGCACCGCAACCGTCTATGGTGGTTCCATGAGCGCTCGGTTCCCGGAATTCCGTCTCGGTAACATGCTGGCAACCAGCTTCACGGGGACGCTGACGGAACGCCGTGGCGAACCCGTGGAACGCATTCCCACGCCGCGCAGACTCGTCGACTGGCTGGTGGTGAACGGTCTCCCCGTGGAGTCCTGCACCCCCAGCGAACACGAACTCGCCCGCGAACTACGCGAAGCGATTCACGCCGCCGCGACCGCGGCCGCACTGCACGAGGCGCTCCCGGCGCCCGCCCTCCGAATCATCAACGAGCGCAGCACACAGGGCCGGGCCACCGCCGTCCTGACACCCGAGGGCACTCGGCAGTGGCGACTCAGCTCGCCCACGAGCGTCACCGACGCCCTGGGCGTGATCGCCGCCGACGCGATCAGCATCATCGCCGGTGCCCGCGACGGAAAGCTGGCCCTGTGCGCATCACCGACCTGCCGCGCCGCGTTCTTCGACACCAGCCGCAGCCGCACCCGCAGATGGTGCGAGATGAACACGTGCGGGAACCGCGAGAAGAAGGCGCGCTTCAACGCCAACGAGCGCAAATCGCCGCAGCGGCAACACAACAGCGAATAGCCGCGAACCAGGGTGCTGTCCCGCCGGGCTCCTCGGCCACGCCGTCACAAAACCTGTCGCACCGCTTACCGAACGATGGCAGGCGCCTGCGTGACACTCAGCGGCGGGAGCGCACCTTCGTAACGTTCGACCTGCACCAGAGACAACTGACCGGTGCAACCTTGGGACAGGGCCGAGGAGGGCCGGTCCGGCGTCAAGGCGTTCGGATTGCCGTGCCGGCAGAAGGTCGAATCGGCGGGATCGGGGTCGTACCAGGCACCGGTCGACAGCTGCGCGACACCGGGCCGGACCGCGTCGTCGACGACGAGCCCGGCCAGGCAGCTGCCACGGCGACTGACGAGGCGGACCACGTCACCGGAACGCAGGCCGCGCGCGGCGGCGTCGTCCGGGTGCAACCGAACCGGTTCGCGCCCAGCGACTTTCGTGGACTGACTGAACTCGCCGACATCGAGTTGACTGTGCAGCTTCGACCGCGGCTGATTCGCGACCAACTGCAACGGGAATTCCGCGGCGTCCGGAGCCCCCAACCATTCCTCGGGTTCGAGCCACACCGGATGCCCAGGGCAATCGGCATACCCGAAACCGGCGATGGTCTCGGAGCAGATCTCGATCTTGCCGGTGGGCGTGCCCAGCGGAAACCGCTCCGGATCGGCCCGGAACTGCGCCCCGAGCACCTGGTCCGGGTCCGGAATCGGCAACTCCAATTGCCCACTCGCCCAGAAGGTGTCGAAATCGGGCAGCGCGTGCTCGGCGAACCGCAGCCGCCACTCCTCATACAGGTGCCGCAACCACTCCTCGACCGTGCGCCCCTCACCGAACTCCTTGCCGACCCCGAGCCGCTCGGCCAGGTCGGCGAAAACGGCGTAGTCGTCGCGCGCCTGACCGTGCGGCCGGGTGAGCGCCTTCATCGCGAAGAACACCCGGTCGTTCTCGCCCGCACCGTAATCGTCGCGCTCGATCGACATCGTCGAGGGCAACACGATATCCGCGTGCCGGGCGGTCGCCGACCAGAACGGATCGTGCACCACCACCGTCTCCGGCCGGGTGAACGCCTCACGCAAACGAGCCAGATCCTGGTGGTGGTGAAAGGGATTCCCGCCGCACCAGTACACCAGCCGGATATCGGGATAGACCAGACGCTGACCGTTGTAATCGAACGGCCGACCGGGCTCGAGCAGCATGTCGGCGATCCTGGCCACCGGGATGAACGTCGTCACCGGGTTCAGTCCCTGCGGCAACCGCGGCGGCGAGAACGCCCGCGCCGGCTCCCCCAGACTCGCCGCCGAACCATACCCGTGCCCGAAACCACCACCGGGCAAACCGATTTGGCCCAGCATCGCGGCCAGCACCACGCCCAACCACAGCGGCTGTTCCCCGTATTGTGCTCGTTGCAGCGACCAGCTGACCGTCACCAGGGTCCGCGCCGTCGCCATCTCCCGCGCCAGCGACCGGATCCGCTCGGCCGCCACCCCCGTGATCGGCGCGGCCCATTCCGGCGCTTTGACGATCCCGTCCGTGTCCCCGCGCACATAGCCGATGAAGCGGTCGTAGCCGACGGTGTACTTGTCCAGGAACTCTCGATCCGCCGACCCGTCCGCGTCCAGCACCTGCGCCAGCGCCAACATCAGCGCCGCGTCACTACCGGGCCGGGCCGCGATCCACTCCGGCTGCGCCTCGGCCGGAATATCGTCACGCAACGGCGACACCGACACGAACCGGCAGCCGCGCGTCCGCGCGGCCCCGATCCACCCCTTCGTATTGTGCCGAGACACCCCGCCCGGCGAGACCGCCGCGTTCTTCGGCGACAGCCCACCGAACGCCACCACCAGCTCCGAGTGTTCGGCCAGCACCGATTTCGAGGTCGCCTGCTGCATCACCCAGCCGAGATCGCCGATCACATACGGCAGCAGCACCTGCGAAACACCCAGGCTGTAGCTGTTGACGTGATATACGTACCCGCCGAGGCAGTTGAGGAACCGGTGCACCTGACTCTGCGCATGATGGAACCGTCCCGCGCTCGCCCACCCGTAGGACCCGCCGTACACCGACTCCGCCCCGTGCTCGCGATACACCCGGCCCAATTCGCCGGACAACAGCTCGAGCGCGGTCTCCCAGGACACCGGCACGAACGGCTCCGCGCCCCGCCCCGGCGCGCCCGGCCCGTGCTCGAGCCACCCCTGCCGCACATACGGTTGATCGATCCGCGTCGGATGATGCTGTGCGGAAGCCACATTGTCGATCAACGACATCGGCTCCGGATCCTCGCGCCACGGCCGCACCGCCGTCAGCCGCTCACCGTCGCTGTCCGCCTCGAAGGCTCCCCAGTGCGTCAGATGCGTGGTCATCACCTCACCGTAGCCGGGCCCGCCGCCGCACGGCATGCCACCGAATCCACCGGCGACACGCCTTCCGAGGCGAATCAGCGGCGACGCAACAAGAACATCCGGAACTGCCGGCCACCCGACAGCTCGTACTCCATCTCGTACCCCGGCCAGAACTCCACCGCCAGATCCCACGCGGGTTTGCGCTCGACACCGGTCAGCTCGGTGACCGTCACCTCGAACTGCTCACCCCGATGCCGGACCGTGGCCGTCGTCGCGGCGCGCAGATTCGCCGACCAGACCGGATGTTTCGCACTGCCCCAATTCGAGCCGATGACCAGGAAATCCGCGCCCAGCGGCACATACAGCAGCGACGTCGTGCGCGGGATACCGGTCTTTCGACCCGCGACGGTGATCTCGATCGAGGGCAACCCGGCCAGATCCAGCACGCCCTTACGTCCGCCGGTCCAGCGCCGAATCGTCCGCTCCACCGGCAACACGACCGGCGCGCCCCGCATCACCCAGCGTTGGCGGGCCAACTGTCGAGCGAACGACGGCAACGGATTCGACACCATCCTCGAATCCTGACACGTCTTCGTCCGGCACCGGCCCCGGCAGGCCGCGACGAGGGCGATCTCACATCCGCCCAGGCCCGCAAAGACGTTGACGGACAACACCGCCCGCCGATCGCCGAATCCGGCCCGAATCCCCGGCCCGGAGCGCACGATGGTAACCATGGACGACTCCGCCACCGGTCCCGCCGCGGCGGACAGCGCGCGCCGACACGACATCCGACGCGCCGCGGCGGCCGAAGCCGGTAAACACACCGTGCTCATCCGCACGCAACGCTCGGGCCGCATCCTCAGCGCCATGATGATGCCGTGGTTCCGGCTGCGTCCGCCGCGGGGCTACGGTGTCCTGACCACCACCGGCCGCAGTACCGGCAAGCCGCGAGCCAAATGCGTGCGCGTGTTCCGCCACGACAACCGGGCCTATCTGGTTCAACTCGTGCCGCCGCACCTGGCCGTCGATCGCCCCGCGGCCGCCAGCGGCTGGCTGCTCAATCTGCGCGCCGACCCCCGATGCCGACTTCGCCTGCCCGACGGCGTCTTCGACGGCACCGCCCGCGACATCACCGACCCCACCGAGCGGGTCATCGCCCGCACCATCCTGTGCGAACCGGTCACACCCACCGATTACGGCGAATGCGCCGTGCATCGGCGTGGCCTGCCGTCTCGCACGAAAATCCAAGCGCTGCACCGGTACTGGTTCGACACCGGCAACCCGATCGTGATCGAACTGCATCCCTGAGGGGCCGGGGCGCAGGCTCATGATCAGATCAGGGCGATCGCGGCGGTCAGTCCGCCGAGCGCGATGGTTTGCAGCGCGACCCGAGCGGGGATGACGCTGTCCCACTTGTCTTGCAGCGCACGCGCATTCGGCGGAGTGGTACCGGCCTGCGCGGCCGCGGTCTGCACCGTGTTGACCGGCTTGGCGACTCGCACGTAGACGAGCAACCAGATCACCAAGGCGGCCACCGCGATTCCCGCCGCGACCGCCGCGGCGAACTGGCCACCGATCGCCGCCAGCACGACCGTCAGCACCGCGGTGATCACACCGCCCGCACCGAACACCGGCATCCGGCGGTCGCCGTAGTAGTGCCCCCAACCCGCCGACGCCGTCAGGGTGCTGTCGTCCATCCGCGCGTACACCGCGCGCGTGACCAGGGCGTAGCACGCGTCGGTGCCGTAGATGACCGCGTTGGCGAGCACCGAGACGATGGCGACGACCTGGGCGACTGTGCTGAACATGAGTGGACTCCGTCTGTAGATCTAGCGTTGCTAATCAATCTAGCATCACTAGATCATTGCTGTGCAACCCAGAATCGAAAAGACGTCGGAGACACCACCTAGCTACCATCCGGCAACCACTTTCCGGCGAGCAGTCCCGCACCGCCGGTACTTTGGAGAGCGCGCACATCGGGCGCGACCCACCGGAAAGGACCCAGACACTTGACGATCGGTGCCTCGAGGCCGCACACCACCCACCCGTCCGGCCGGCACCGCCGGAGGGGCTGCTGATGTTCGCACGCTGGGGGGACCTCGTCCATCGATTCCGGTTCATCGTCATCGCCGTCGTCGGCGCGGGCATGCTCGCCCTCGGCGCCTACGGCTACGACCTCGGGAACCATCTCGGCGCCAGCGGCTTCGACGACCCGACCTCGGAATCCGCGCACGCCGCCCGCACCGCCGACGCGGCATTCGGCCGCGACCACAGCGCCGACGTCATCGTGCTCTACACCGCGCCACCCGGCGTATCACTCGACGATCCGGACTTCAGCGCAAAGATCATCGACAACCTCAACCGGCTCCCCCGCGAACATCCGCAGATCGACCGGGTCAACGGCGCCTACTGGCAAACCGAGAACGCGCCGGCCCAGCCGAGCTTCTTCGGCAAGCCGGAGAAAAACCGCGCCTTCGCCTCCATCGCCATCAAAGGCGAGAACGACACCGACATCGTCAACAACTTCCGCGCCGTCAAAGACGCCTTCTACATCCCCGGCGTCGACGTCCAGGTCGCCGGGCTGCAACCGGTCGCGGGCGCGCTCACCGACACCCTCGCCGACGACCTGCACCGCATGGAGCTGCTCGCCCTGCCCGCCGTCGCGATCCTGCTCTTCTTCGTCTTCGGCGGCCTCGTCGCCGCCGCGCTGCCACTGGTCCTGGGCGGCCTCACCATCATCAGCGCGAACGGCATCGTCCGCTTCATCACCGAATTCACCCAGGTCAACTCGTTCGTCTCCAGCGTCGTCACCATGATCGGCCTCGGCCTGGCCATCGACTACGGCCTGTTCATCGTCAGCCGCTTCCGCGAAGAGATCGCCGAAGGCTACGACACCCCCACCGCTGTGCGCCGCACCGTGATGACCGCCGGCCGCACCGTCGTCTTCTCCGCCACCATGATCGTCACCAGCCTCGGCGGCATGCTCTTCTTCCCGCAGGGCTTCCTGCGCTCGCTCGCCTACGGCTCCATCGCGACGGTCTCCCTCGCCGCACTCTCCGCGATCACCATCCTGCCCGCGATCCTCGGCATCCTCGGCCCGCGCGTCGATCTGCTCGGCGTCAAACGTTTCAGCCGCAGCAAAACCGCCGACGAAGTCGAGAACGGGCTCTGGGGCCGCAGCACCCGCTGGGTCATGCAGCACCCCACCAAGATCGCCATCCCGATCAGCATCGGCCTGCTCATCCTGATCATCCCGGTCAAGAACATCGCCTTCGGCACCTTCAGCGAAACCTACTTACCGCCCGACCACGCCACGCGCATCGCCCAGCACGAATTCGACACCACCTTCCCGCTGCGCAAATCCGACCCCGTCCAACTCGTCTTCGTCACCGAGGACACCGACGAGAACCGTCAAGCGCACCGCAACGCCATCGGCGCGGTGATCAAACAGGCGAGCCAGGCACCCGGCCTCGCCGAGCAAAGACCAGGTGTGCCAGGCCAATTCGCCACCCCGAAAGCCTCGACCAGCCAACCTGGTGTCTACCGCAGCGAAGCGACACTAGCCGACTCCACCGACACCGCCGCGGCCAACGCCACCATCGACTACCTGCGCTCGATGGACGTACCCGGCGACATCACCGTGCTCGTCGGCGGCCAGCCCGCGATCAAGAAGGACACCATCGACGGCATGCTCGGCCGCATCCCGTTCATGGTCGTCGTGGTGCTACTGCTCACCACCCTGCTCATGTTCCTGACCTTCGGCTCCCTGGTGCTGCCGATCAAAGCCGCACTCATGAGCGTGCTCGGCCTCGGCTCCACCCTCGGCATCCTCACCCTCATCTTCATCGACGGCCACGGCGCGAGCCTGCTCAACTTCACCCCGCAACCGATCCAAGCCAACGTGCTCATCCTGATCATCGCGATCATCTACGGGCTCTCCACCGACTACGAGGTATTCCTGTTGTCCCGCATGGTCGAAGCGCGCGCGAAGGGCGCCACGACCACCGAGGCCATCCGGATCGGCACCGCGCACACCGGCGGCATCATCACCGCCGCCGCGCTCATCCTGCTCGTCGTCACGGGCGCCTTCGCCTTCTCCGACCTGGTGATGATGCAGTACATCGCTTACGGCATGATCGCCGCGCTCTTCATCGACGCCACCATCCTGCGCATGCTCCTCGTGCCCGCGGTCATGAAACTGCTCGGCGACGACTGCTGGTGGGCACCGGCCTGGATGAAACGCCTCCAGCAACGCGTCGGCCTCGGCGAACCCGTTCTCGACGACGAACATCCCACCACGCGCGGCATGGCCGACCTGGTCGAGACCACACCGGTGACCGACCCGGTCACGGTCCGGCTCCCCGTCGTCGAGGCCGACCAGGTCCGGCGCTGACGACCCGAATCTGCTGTCAGCAGACCGACGTTCGGTTCGCGCGCGCGTCGAATTAGCGTGGGCACCCTTCGAAAAGGGAGGTCGAGTATGCCCACACCGATCAAGTTCTCCATGGCCGCGGACGTGGCCGGCATCGACTCGCTGCCGGACTTCGCCCGCGGCTGCGAAGCCGACGGTTTCGACGCGTTGATGGTCCCCGATCATCCTGGCGCGTTCGCCGCACCGTTCGTCGCACTCGCCGCCGCAGCGACCGCCACCGCGACGATCAAGCTCGGTACCAACGTCGTCAACGCGGGCATGTGGGAACCGTTCCTGCTGGCCGGCGAGGTCGCCACGCTCGACCTTCTCTCCGGTGGGCGCGCGGTCTTCGGGATCGGCGCCGGGCACACCCCGGCGGAATGGACCATGCAAGGCCGCGAACACCCTTCCGCGGCAGCGCGAGTCGCGCGGATGATCGAGGTCGGCGACACGACCAGGCGGCTGCTCGCCGGTGAAACGGTCACCTTCGCCGGCGAGCACGTGCGGCTCCAGGACGCGGTGCTCGACCGGCCGCGCCCGATCCAGGCGCCGATCCCGGTCCTCGTGGGCGGCAACGGAGACCGCGTCCTGCGCTACGCCGCCGACATCGCCGATATCGTCGGCTTCTCCGGGCTCGGCCGCACCCTGCCCGACGGGCACCGGCACGAAACCCGCTGGAGCCGGGCAGAGATCGACGCGCAGGTAGCGAAGGTGCACGAGGCCACGGCCGCGAACGGGCGCACACCCGCCCTCGAAGCCCTTGTGCAACACGTCGAGATCACCGACGACGCCGAGGCCGCCTGCGCGCGCTTGGCCGCGGAGATACCGACCACGACGGCCGCCGAACTGCTGAGTGCCCCGTACGTGCTGATCGGCACGGTGGACGAGCTGGTCACCGAGCTACGTGGCCACCAGCAGCGTTGGGGTTTCGATCGATTCGTGATGCGTGCGCCCGCACGAGAGGCTGGTGCACAGCTGTTGGCGGCGCTCGCCGCGAAGGCAAGTTAGCAGGCGGCCGCACCTCCTTTTCTGTGCTGGTGAGGTTGTGTGGGAGGTGCGGTGCGCTGGTAGGTGGTGTGTGGCGTCGGTTGAATGAGTGGCTTTATATGTTTAGATGCGCATATCTACGTAAGTAGATGTTTTTTCAGGTCTATAACCAGAGGTGCTCGCTCACTCATTCATTCGAAAGGATCGCCGGCCCAACACGCGCCTTCCGCCCAAGGAACCCCCTTCCTCCCCTGGCCCGCCGACCGACCCGACTGCTGCCCGCACTCCCCCACCACGGCTTCTACGACGGCGATCACCCCGAAACGGACATTCGACCAGTTACGCTGTCCCCCAAGGTTCCCAGCGCCCCCATCGCGTTGAACAGGAGTTCTGATGCGAGCACAGCGTCGTCGCTTCTCGGCCGGCCTGATCGTCGCCGCCGTCGCCCTGCTCGTCGCGGGCACGGCCACCGCAGGCGCCCGGCCGGAACCACCGGCACGGATCGCTCCGCTGGACGCCGAGTTCCTGTGGGGCGTCGCCGCATCCGGCTATCAGGCGGAGGGTCATGCTCCCGACAGCAATTGGTCGCGCTACGTCGCGGAGGGCAAAACCGCTGACCCGTACGGTGATTCGATCGACTTCTACACCCGGTACCGGTCGGACATCGCGTTGGCGGCGCAGCTCGGCGTCAAGGTGTACCGGATCGGCCTCGAATGGGCGCGCGTACAACCGCGGCCCGGCACTTGGGATCCCGCGGGTCTGCGTTTCTACGACGATGTCGTGGCCGCCATCGTCCAAGCCGGTATGCGGCCGATGCTGACGATCGATCACTGGGTGTATCCGGGCTGGGCGGTAGATCGCGGCGGCTGGCGCAATGCGGGCATCGTCGAGGACTGGCTGGCCAATGCGCGCGCCCTGGTCGATCGCTACGCGGCGCGCGACCCGCTGTGGGTCACCTTCAACGAGCCGACCTTCTACATCGTCAACGAACTGCGCAAAGGCGGGCTGTCGCCGCTCGACGTGCCCGCGATGCACGATCGAATCGCGCGGGCGCACAACGGCATCTACGACTACATCCATCAGGTGCAGCCGGGCGCGCTGGTCACCAGCAACGTCGCGTACATCCCCACCGGCGAGGACCTGATCAACAAGCCGCTCATCGATCGCATCGGCGCCCGCCTGGATTACATCGGCATCGACTACTACTACGGCCTGTCCCCGGAGACACTGCTAGCTGGCCCGCCCGACTTCGAGCGGCTCTGGACACAGCCGCTGCAGCCGGAGGGCATCTACTACGCTTTGCAGCACTACGCTCGGCAGTTCCCGGGAAAGCCGCTCTACATCGTCGAGAATGGCATGCCGACCGAGAACGGCGCCCCGCGCGCCGACGGGTATACCCGCGCCGACAATCTCCGCGACACCGTCTACTGGCTGCAACGCGCGAAAGCCGACGGCATGAATCTCATCGGCTACAACTACTGGAGCCTCACCGACAACTACGAATGGGGCTCCTACACAACGCGATTCGGCCTCTATACCGTCGATGTCCGCACCGATCCCACGCTCACCCGCAAGCCGACCGACGCGGTCGCCGCCTATACCGCCATCACCGGCGCCGGCGGAGTGCCACCGGACTACCGGCCCACCCGAGCACCCAAACCCTGCTCGCTCGTCGACGCCCTGGCCAGCTGCACCGACCCGGTCACGCTCCCCCGATGACCGAAACCCCGGATCCCACTTCGACTCTGCGCCGCTGGGCAGATTCCGGCGCGATCTGGCGGGTGCTCGCGCGCACCACCACACGGGTGACCGTCGGCCTGTTCGAGTGCACCGGTGGCCAAGAGGTCGACCGCATCACCTCCACCGACCCTGCCCTGCTGCGCTTCCTCGGCGATCGCTGGAGCAGCGAAGACTGACCTCGCTCAGCGCCGGTGGCCGAGCATGTCGAGCAGCGCGTCCACCTGCTGATCGAACAGGTCGGTGCGGTCGGTGAAGGTGTCCGTGCCGTACATGTCGAAGACGTCGGCGCTCACGGCACCGAAGAGGCTCGCCCAGAAGGTGATGCCGCGGGCGAACAGCCAATCCGGCAGGGGCAGTTCGAATTCACCGCGGATCCGGTCGAAATCGGCTGCGAGGGTGACCGATACGGTGGGCTCGGGCCGCGGGGTGGTCAGCTGACCGGCCAGGTAGGCGCGGGCGAACAGACCCTGCAAGGTGGTGATCACCCGGGTGCCGGGCGTCATCGTCTGCTCGGCGGGCGCGTCGTAGCCGGGCACGGGCGTGCCGAAAAGCAGTCCGTAGCGGGCGGGTTCGGCATGCGCCCAGCGGCGCACCGAGTGGCACAGGGTGCGGATCTGTTCGATCGGGTCGTCGGGCGCCGCCGCCAGGTCGGCGTCCACGGCGTCGCCGAGCGCGTTGTAGCCGTCGATCACCAGCAGCGTGAGCAGTTCGTCGCGGCTGCGCACATAGCGATAGACCGCCGAGGACACCACGCCCAGATCGCGCGCGACAGCACGCAAGGACAAGGCCGCGGCGCCCTCCGAGGCGAGATGCTCGCGGCCGATGCGGACTATGTCGTTCATGGTCTGCGCTCTGGCACGCGCACGCGGGGTCGTCGGCATACCCCACCGTGCAATATTCCGAGAGCACTGTCAACAACAGCGAGCGCCGCTCTGCAAAGTACCGGGCGCGGGGACGAATCGGCCGGACCCGCCCTGGTTCGGCGCACAAGCTACTCGGTAGTAGTGTTAGCCGAGTCACTGGCGACACTATCGAGGAGTTCACCATGGACCAGCGGACGACGGATTTCGACGTCCTCATCGTCGGCTCCGGCTTCGGTGGCAGCGTCACCGCACTGCGGCTGGTCGAGAAGGGCTACAAGGTCGGCGTACTGGAGGCGGGCCAGCGGTTCGCCGACGACGAACTGCCCAAGACCAGCTGGGAACTGAAGAAGTTCCTCTGGGCGCCCAAACTCGGCTGCTACGGCATCCAGCGCATCCACCTGCTGCGCGATGTCCTGATCCTCGGCGGTGCGGGCGTCGGCGGCGGCTCGCTGAACTACGCCAATACGCTCTACGTGCCGCCGGCGCCGTTCTTCCAGGACGCGCAGTGGCGCGAGATCACCGACTGGCAGGCCGAGCTGGCGCCGTACTACGAGCAGGCACAGAAGATGCTCGGCGTGGTGCGCAACCCGCACATGACACCGGCCGACGAGGTGTTCAAACAGGTCGCCGAGGACCTCGGGGTCGGCGACACCTTCGTGCAGACGCCGGTCGGCGTGTTCTTCGGTGAGCCCGGAAAGACCGTCACCGACCCGTATTTCGGCGGCGTCGGCCCGGAGCGCACCGGCTGCATCGAATGCGGCGACTGCATGGTGGGCTGCAAGTACGGCGCGAAGAACACCCTCGTGAAGAACTACCTCTACCTCGCGGAAAAGGCAGGCGCGCAGGTCATTCCGATGACCACAGTGACCGATCTGCGGCCACACCCGGACGGCACCTGGGACGTCTCCACCGCCCGCACCGGTGCCTGGCTGCGCAAGCAGCCCAAGACCTACACCGCCGCCAACGTAGTACTCGCCGCGGGCACCCGGGGCACCCAGAAGCTGCTGTTCGAGATGCAGGACAAGGGCGCGCTCACCGAGCTGTCGCCGCGCCTCGGCCAGCTGACCCGCACCAACTCCGAATCGATCGTCGGTGCCGCGACCAAAAAGGTCACGCCCGGTGTCGATTTCACCAAGGGCGTGGCGATCACCTCGTCCATCCATCCCACGCCGGACACCCATATCGAGCCGGTCCGCTACGGCAAGGGCTCCAACGCCATGGGCCTGTTGCAGACGCTGATGGTGGACGGCGGCGGCCGGATTCCGCGCTGGCTGCGCTTCCTGGGCCTGGTGCTGCGGCATCCGATGAACCTGCTGAGCTTCCTGAGCACCAAGAACTGGAGCGAGCGGACCATCATCTCGCTCGTCATGCAGCACTTGGACAATTCGATCACCACCTACACCAAGCGCGGGTTGTTCGGCCGCAAGATGACCAGCAAACAGGGCCATGGCGAACCGAATCCGACGTGGATTCCGATGGGCAACAACGTGACCCGGCGGGTGGCCGAAAAGATCGGCGGCATCGCGGGCGGCAGCTGGGGTGAGATCTTCAATATCCCGCTCACCGCACACTTCCTGGGCGGCGCGGTGATCGGCGCCGACGCCGAGCACGGCGTAATCGACGGTTACCACCGCGTGTACGGTTACCCGACCCTGAGCGTCGTCGACGGCGCGGCGGTATCGGCGAACCTCGGCGTCAATCCGTCGCTCACCATCACCGCCCAGGCCGAACGCGCCGCCGCCTACTGGCCGAACAAGGGCGAGCTCGACATCAGGCCGCCGCTCGGCGCCGGCTACCGGCAGATCCCCCCGGTCGCCCCCGCCAAGCCGGTCGTGCCCGCGAACGCCCCTGCCGCACTGGTACTTCCGATCGTGCAGATCAGGGAGACGCCGGCCGCGGGCTGAGGCTCCCCCGGACGCGCCGTCCGGATGCCTGATCCCACCGTGGATCTCTGCATCCGGACAGCGTGGCCCGTCAGCGCTCGTGCGCGAGCCGAGGCGCGATCACTTCCCGCCGTCCATGTCGTCCATCTTGGTCGCGGCGTCGCGCATGCCCTTACTGAACTTCTTCGCGGAGTCGGCCATGTTGTCGCCGCCGGTCAGCAAGTTCTTCGAGGACGTGCCGTAGCCCTTGTCGCCCTTGACGAATTTGTCGCCGTAGTCGTCACTGCCCCACGGTTCGCCTTGGGCGTTCAGGTTGTTCCGCAGGGTGGCGATGATGTCGCCGGTCTTGCCGCCGACCCCGTCCATTTTGGTTGCGGCCTGCCGTAACAGCGCGGTGTCCACGCGGATTCTGCGATTCTCGGTCATGATGCTCTCCTGCCTTGCTGCTCCGAACTCAGTATCGGTCCTCGGGACGTCCTGTTTCCCAATGTGATTCGACACGTTCCATCAGGTTGTCGATGTCCTGCTGGATCCGCCACGCCAGTAGCCGTCGGCTGATGGCGCGCGCGACCGGGTTCTCGTCCAGCGACATCACGTACCGGCCGTCGCCGGTCACGTCACGCCACATCACCGTCGTCTCTTGAATTCCGCGCGGACCGTACTTCGAACGGCCCTGCGCCACTGTGATCACACCGGTCAGGTCGGCCCGCTGTTCGAAGAATTGCTGGGTGCGGTACACCGGCCGATCCTCGATATCGTCCTGGACGAAGCTGCGCCCCCAGCTCGGTGCGATGTGCTCCTGCGGGTCGGTGACGATTGGAATGTCCGGCAGGCGACCGGCTTCCACATTCGGCAGGGAACGCACCACCGCGACGCCCAACGATTGCGGATCACACTCGGTGACCACGACCATCGGCGAGTCGTAGGTGAGATCACCCAACGCCTGTTCGAACACGAACCCGTGCAGACCTGCCCGTCCGGCATGCACGCGCAACGCCTTGCTCGTGTCGTTGGCGTCGTGCTCGTCCCAACTACGCGCCAGCACATACAGTTCGGGCGCGCTCAGCACCTGGACCACACCGTTGAACGAGCCGTCCAAACGACGCTGCAGCTCTTGCCACACCACGCGTTTACGGCGCTCCAACTCGTCGGTCATCATCGTCTCGTCGCTCTGGAAAAGCAGCGGCCGCGGCATCGAGCCACCGCGATACTGGTCGCACAGCACCAGGAATTCGAGCGCGGTGAACTTCCACTGCTGCGTCACGGCTCGATCACCGGCTTCGATCGCGCGATGTCCGGCCCGAGGGCGTCATCCATGTTGTTCACCGAATCGAGGAACTTGCCCCGCTTGTACTCCCCGCCCGCGCCCTGACCGCCGGGCCCAGGCCCAGGGCCCATGGGCATGCCCGCAGAGGAGGCACCGGGTCCGGGCGCGGATTGCGCCATGTTCACGCCGGGGTTGATCGCCGCCCGCGGGAACAACTTCGACGAATCGGCCGGGTTGGCTTGGGTGTGCGCGTTGAGCGGCGTATTGATGTCGCCACCGGGGCCGGGCCCCGGGCCGCCACCGCCGGCGAGTCCGGCACCGTTCTTCAGCAAGGTCGACAGATCGCTCGGGACCGCGTCGCTGTAGGACGCCATACTCATCGGCTGCAGTTCGCCGAGACCCGGGATGCCGAGCATGCCGTTGGACGCCAGTCCGGCGATCATCTCGGTGCCGGTCTTCACAACATCGCCGATCGTCTTCGTGATCCCGCTCAATCCGTCGGCCAGCGCCTTGATCAGGTCCGCGCCGCCCGGCGTCTGCGGCAGCACCCGGCCGAGATCGCGCAACGTTTCCGGGCTCAGGTTCCGCAAGGTCTCCGGATCCAGGTTCTTCAAGGTTTCCGGGTTCAGGTGCTTCAAGCCCTCGGGGCTGAGACCGTTCATGATGTCGGCCCCGAACCGCTTGAGGTCCTCCGGACTCATCCCCTTCAGCAGATCGGAACCCAGCTTCTGCAAGCCCTCCGGCGTCATCTGCTTGAGCAGTTCCGGGCTCAGGCCACCGAGCAGCCCCGCGCCGATCTTCTGCAACGCCTCCGGACTCAGATCCTTCAGCGGATTCTCGCCCCGGAGCAGCTTGTTCAGCAGGTCCTCGGGCGAGCCCTTGGGCGGCTGGACACCGTTCGGCTGCTTCGTCGGCGGATAGTCGGGCTTTCGTTGTTCCGGGACCTTCTGCTGCGGCTCCGGGATATTCGGGATGTTGTGGTTCGTGGGTCCGGGTCCGCTGCTGCCGCTCTGGCCCGAATTGCCGCTGCCACCGGAATTGTTGCCCGAGCTGTCCTTGCTGCCATCGCCGCCACCGTAACCGGAGGGGTTGACCTTCTTGTTCTCCGGACCCGGCCCGCTCGACCCGCCGCTGTTCTGGCCCGCGCTGTCGCCTAGCCCCTGCTTGTGACCGTCTTCGTAGCCGCCCTTGTAGTTGGGGCTGTTCTTGTCGATGTTGCCGGGACCACCGCTGTTGCCGCTACCCCCGCTGTTTCCACTGCCGCCGCTGTTGCCACTGCCACTGCCGTTGCCGTTCCCGTTGGCCTTGGCTTTGGCATCCTCCTGCCCCTGCTTGTAACCGTCCTGGTAGCCGGCCTTGTACTCGGGGCTGTTCTTATCGATATTTCCGTTGTTGTTCCCGTTGCCGTTGTTGTTGCCGCTGCCGTTGTTGTTGCCGCTGCCGTTGTTGTTGCCGTTCCCGTTGTTGTTGCCGTTGTTGTTCCCGTTACCGCCACCTTCGTTCTTCTTCTCCTCCGGCTTCTTCTCCTCCGGCGGCGGCTCCTTGACCTTGCCGACCCCGACCACCGGCGGCATCGCCTTCACCGCACCTTCGATGCCCGGCCGGTAGACGGCCGCGTAGGTCGCGCGATAGCCGTCGAGCCAGCCCTCCCGCTTGCAGTGTGGGTGGGAGCCCCCCCACGTATGACTGGGGGTGTCGTTGTACATGGCGTAGATCCACTTCGAGCAATACACCAGATTCGTGCTCAGATTCGTCATCGTGTCGACCAGAGCCTTGGAACCTTCGGTGAAACGCGTCACCGCCTTCATGGCGAGGTCGGCACCGTCACCGGTCCACATCTCAGCCTTGACCTGCTTCAGGTAGCCGTTCAGCTCCTCCAGGTCATCGCCGAGTTTCTCCGCCAGCCAGCTATACCGGAAACCGGCGTTGTATGCCGTGTGGTCACTACCTTCGAGCGCTTGGTGGAATTCATGGAACTTATCCCAACCCCAGCCTTCACCCGCCTCGATCGCAATCGGGTTGCCGCTGTCCGCGCTCGGCGGCGGTGCTGGAGCGGTGGGATGCTCGCCGCGTCCGGGCGGGCTCAGATTGCTCGGCGGGTCCGCCTTCGGCGCGATCTTATCGACCTTCTGCAGGTCACCGATCTTATCGAACCCGGCCTTGTTGGTGTCCTCGGTCGACAAGTAGAACTTGCACGAACGGATGAACGTGTCACCCATGTCCTCCATGGTCCATTTCATGAGATCCATGGCTTCGATGACATCGGTGGCCTTCTGTTCGAAACGTCGCGTCAGCGACTTACCACCGGATTCGTTGGAAAAGTCCCGCATCTTGTCCATGTACGAGTCATGGATGTACTGCTTGTACCAGTCGAGCTTGCCGATCATGTCGTGGCAGGCCTGCGCGCACAGGGCGAAGACTTTGGGGTCGAGCCCCACCGTGTTGGCCTTCAACCCGCCCGCGTCCGCCTTCGCGCGCAAGTCCTTCCAGTCCTGACGACTCGTCTTGCTGTCGTCGTCGATCGTCGAGCCCTTTTTTTCGTCAGCCATCTGTGGTGCTCCTTGTGGTCTTCGTCGTCGTTCGCGTGTCGATCACCGGTTCGGTTACCGCGGCCGAAGCCCCCAAAGTGAAGGGGACATCGGCGGTTTCGTCGGGTCCGGCACGCTGCTCGGGTGCCTCGAATGGCGAGGGCAGCAGAAACGGTTTCGGTGCTTTGCGCTGTTTGTCCTTCTTGCGCGGCCGGCGGGACTGTTTCGGCGGCGATCCGGCGGCATTGCCGGAAGATGCCGAGCCGGGCGGCGTCGCCCCCGGTGGCGTCATGCCGGGCGACGCCATGCCTGGAGACGCCGGAGTCCCGGTGGGCGAAGAAGATCCCGACTGCGCATGGCCGTCTTGCAGCGGGGACGCGGGCGGGCGCAGCGGTGTCGTCCCGTGCGTTCCGTCCCGCTCCGATGCGGAATCTCCGTGCTGCTCCGGGATTTTCGAATGCTCGGGTCCAGACGTTTGATCCGAGTTCCGCGCCCCGCCCGCATCGGTTCCGTGCGCGCCCGATCGCTCACCCGAGCCCGGTGTGTTCGACTGATCGCCACTACCGGTGCGCCCGGACGAGTCCGCGCCATCCTTCGTGGTCGAGCGATTGTCGGCCCCGGAGGCGTCCGCGTTGTCGCCGACACCGGAGTGCTTGCCGGGCGCATTCGAATTGCTCTCGCCACCAGTGTTTCTCGAATCACCGGGCTGTTGCCGATCCGAACCATGCTGCGCACCGGTGCGATCCGACGTCTTGCCGCCGTCGGTCGTGCCCGATCGCTCCGACGCACCCGTCCGGTCGGCGCCGGTCGAATCGTGCTGTTGGCCTGAGTTGTTTCCCGTGCCGGGGCGGTTCGAATAGCCCGACTGATTCGCTCCTCGCTGCTGGCCTGTCCCGTCGGTGCCCGCGCCGCCGGTACCCGCACCTGTCCCGCCGGTAACCGCACCGTTCAGGCGGTCGAGAGCGGCGCGCAGTGCGGACGGGTCAGGCCGGACCGGGCCGTTCGCGCCGCCGGCGGATGGCGAACCCGAATCGCCTTGGGAACCACCGAAGGGCGATTGCATGCCTGTTCCGGACCCCAGCCGCCAGAAGTCCGGCGACGGCCCGTCCTGCCCCGTCGTCTCCTCGCCCGAACCGGTCTGCTCCGACGGCCCGAGCGAGCCCTCCCCGCCCGGCGGCAGCATCCCGTCCGCGCCGTGCAGGTTCTGCAGCATCCGCGACAACATCTCCGGGTCCAGTTGCGGAGGTTGCTGCTCCTCCGGCGGCGTCTGGTCGTCGCCCGACGAGTCGCGATCGGCACCGCCGTCTCCGGATACCTCGCCGTCACCGGAATCGCGCGGACCGTCGGTGTTGGAACCGCCTCCGTCGCCCGATCCGCCGGAGGAACCACCGACGTCACCGGAACCACCGCCATCCCCCGACTGCCGGCGGTCGTCGTTCCTGCCCGGTCCAGAACTCCGAACGTGCTCCCCCGGACCAGGATTCACCGCCCCGTCGGCACCCGACGGCCCCTGCACCTCCGTGTTCGGCGGCCCCGACTCATTCCGATCCTGCGGCCCCCAGTAGTACTCGTCCGACGGACCCCAATAATCCTGATCCGGCGAACCCCAGTAGAACTGCTGCGCCGAATCCCAAGGGAGGTCGTCCGGCGGCACCTGCATGCCCTTGTACTTCAGCTCGTCCTTGTACTCCTGCGGAATCCAGTCTTCGGTGTCCGGCGCGGTCGGCGCGTTATAGGGATCGGGCATCGGATCGTTCTCGGTGATGCGAGGCGGTCGTGGTTTGGCAGTGAGGTCCTGGCCCTGGACGTAGCCGCTCGGCGGATCGGCCGGCGACGCGACGGTGCCGTCCGGATCGGCGACGTGCACCTTGTTCTTGTCGTCGACCGTCCAGGTGGTGCCGTCCGGCCTGCTGCCCCACGCGGTCTGGTTCTCCGTAACCCGGACCGCTCCGTCCCCGCGAATCTCGCACACCTCGGTACCGTCGACGAAAGCCGTTCCGTCCCTGCGAATCCCACGCACGGTGCCGTCGCCATCGGTAAAACGGACGCCGCGGGGCCCGATCTCGGAGACAGACCCGTCTTCGTGCACGACTCGCAGACCCTGCGGCGTGCGTTCCAACTGCGCGCCGTTCGACAGCTCGATCGGTTCGTTCAACGGTCGCGACTCGGTCTGTCCGTTCGGCGCGGTGACGCGCACCGAGCCACGCGGTCCCCGCTCGTACACCGTGCCGTCGCTGTCGAACACCTTGGTGCCCTTGGGCGAAGACTCGAAGCCGGTACCGTCGGGCCGGTCCATCTGGATGGTGCCCTGTTTGCGGGGGCCGTCCTGATCGAACCCGCCGAGCCGATCGCGCAACCCGATGTTCAGGGTGTCGTTCTGGTCGTAATGGAGAACTGTTCCGTCGGGATGCTCGGTGCGCCCGCCGCCCTGCACGTCCCTACCGTCGAACACCACATGTTTGGTGTTGTCGGGCAGTTCGACCGTGACGGCCCCATTGGGTTCGACGGTCTGCTTGGTCCCGTCCGGGCCGGTGATCACGGTGGGCCTGCCGGGCCCGGACTCGACCACGGTGCCGTCCACCTTGTACACGGTCTTCTCACCGGTTGGCGAGAGGAATTCCGTTGTACCGTCCGGCTTCACGGTTGTGGTCCAGCCGTCCGGCGACTTCGTCCGCACCGAGCCGTCCTCGAACAGGGTGTGCGAGACCTGATCCGGCCGGGTGAAGGTCGGCGACTGGATGCCGCCGCGCTCCCCTGCCTTGCCGCCGGTGCGGTCCGCCGGGCCGGTGCCATCCGGGCCGACGAACACGATCCCGTACTCGGCACCGATCTTCATCAGCTGCGGATCGTCGGGGCGACCCACCAGGATCGACCCGTCCTCGCCGATGACATGCCGGGTGCCGTCCGGCGAGGTGACGACGACGTTGCCGTCCCCGTCGCGTTCCCGACCGGCCTGGTCGTTCGGCACGACGTACACCGTGTCGTCTGGCTTGGTGACCACGGTCGGGCCGTCCGGGCGGGTCTGCACGCTGGTGCCGTCCGGATCGATCCGGGTCCGGTCGTCCCACGGCGAACGGAACTCCGCGCTCCCGTCGCGGTTGACGGTCGTCGTCGACCCGTCCGGTGCGGTCGTGCGCACCGAGCCGTCGGGCAGCACCGTGTGCTGGGTGCCGTCACCGCGGCCGAAACCGAACTCGCTGCGGGACGGCCCCTTCGGCGCATCGGACCGCGGACCAGGTTCTGCCACAGTGCGATTGCCGTTGTTGGGCACGAACTCGACCGAATTGTCCGGCCCGATCTTGACCAGGGTCGGGTCGTCGGGACGGCCGATGACGATGTTCCCCTGCGCGTCGACCCGATGTTCGGTGCCGTCGGGTGAGGTGATCCGCACCTCGTTCCCTTCGCGCACCCAATTGGGGTGTTCCCCATCGCCTTCGAAGACCCGGTCGCCACGGGCATCCGGGACATCGGTGTCGTGCCCGCGCGGTCCACCCGGGTCCGAAAGCTGGTCCGGTCGAACGGAGGGCCGCGGTGTGGGGCGGTCGCCCTCGGGTGCCGGAGTCGGGCGCTCGCCCGGCCGCTGCGCCGAACCGCTCGCCGACGAATCGGCATCATGCGATCGAGGCGACACACCCGCGCTCACGTTCGGCTCCGGCCCACGCCGCACCGGCGGCGACTGATCGCCGGGGCCAGGGTGCGGTAGTGCGGGACGCGGCTGCTTCGGGATGTTCGAATTCGGCTCCGAGGCGGGCGAACGATGTTGTTGCCCTTCGGGGTTCACGCCTACGGTGCGCCGTGGCGGCTGATCCGACCCGCTCGAGGTCTCCGAGCCGGCGGACGACCGCGGCGACTGACTCGAACCACCCGAACCCGATTCTGCGGCAACAGGTGACCGTGGCGGCGTATTGGTCGAGCCCGCTTCCGCAGCGACAGACGAGCGCGGCGGCTGCCCCGTACCACTCGAACTCGCCTCCGAACCGGCAGCGGACCGCGGTGGCTGACCCGACCCGGTCGAACTCACATCCGACACCGCGGACGACCGCGGCGACTGACCCGAACCCACCGAACTCACATCCGACACCGAAGCAGGCGGACGCGGCGGTTGGCCCGACCCGACCGAACTCACATCCGACACCGCGGACGACCGCGGCGACTGTCCCGAGCCCACCGAACTCACGTCTGACACAGCGGAAGACCGCGGCGGCTGTCCGGAACCCACCGAACTCACATCCGACACCGAAGCGGGCGGGCGCGGCGGTTGTCCCGAAACACTGCCCGTTTGCGAGGACGCCCCCGACGAAGACCGGCTGCCGTCCTCCGACGGCAGGCGTTGCCACTGCGACGAACCATCGCCACCGAGCACCGGACGTGCACCGAATTGGCCACCGCCACTGTTTCCGGAACTGCCCACCGACCGTTCGCTCGGCGGGCCGATCACCGACGAATTGCGGCTGTCGCCGGACAACGAGCCCGACGAGGACGAACCCGAGGGCGACGAGCCGTTCGAGACGGACGAATTACCGTTGTGCAACAACGGAGTCGAGGATGCGGGGAACGCACCGCGGCCGTCGCCGGAGCCGAACGACCGGTTCGTCGACGAACCCGACGACTGCCCGTCACCGTTGCGGCCGCCCTGGGATCCGTTGCCGGAGGACGTCGAGCCGTTCCGACCGGAATCGCCGAAACCACCCGGCTGGCTACCGTTGTGGGTATTCGCCGGGTATCCCTGCCCGTTGGTCCACGAGTTGCCGTTCGAGTCCCTGCGCAGGTCACCGTCCGGCGACGGATCAAGCGGTCCCCCGGTCCTGCTGTCGGACGACCCGGCGGGGAAGGTCGCGGGCGGCTCGTCGTAGCGCGATCCGTTCCCGCCGGGCCGCGGCTGGGACGAGGTACCGTCGCCGCCGAAACCATCACGGACACCGTTGTTTTCGAACCTGCCGGGGTCGAACGAGGAACCGTCGCGCCCGGGCACATGGCCCGCCCCGCCCGGAGACTTCCAATCGATCTCGAAGCTCCGGTTGTCGAGCCGGTTGATGCCGACGAAACCCTTGAAGCCGCCCGTGATCCCGCCGCGGGCGGCGCCGCCGACCCAGCCGGCCGGGTTGCCGAGCGTCCCCGCCCAATCACCGGTGACCACTGCGGCACCGATACTGCCGAAGCCGTATTCCACGGTGCCGGAACCGATTCCCACGACCGCGCCGTTCAAGCCCCGCACCCAGGGGTTACCGATCTTGTCCCCCGCGAACTTGATCGTGTATTTGTTGATGCCGTTGGCCGCGATCCGGCCGAACGGCGCACCGGCGCCGCCGGAGACCACCGCCGCGCCGAACTGCTCCCAGCCGAAATGCTTGCGATGCCCGGCGGCCATCTGACCGAGTTGCACGGCGGCGTCGATCCCGCCGGAGATCAGCATGGCCTCGAGGATCTTCAGGATCCAGTTCTTGCTGAGTCCGGCGAACTTCTCGCCGAAGACCGACAGCACCTTCGCCAGGATTCGATTCTGCAACTGGGTCCGCACGCGGCGTAGGGCGGTTTGGGTGGCCACTTGCGCGGCCGCCTCCTCTATCGGTGCGGTCGGCGGAAACCTCCACGCCCAAGCGATTTCGATGACCAACGCGATCAACGAGATGATCGTGGTGAGCTTCGCGGCTTCGATCTGCGTGCCGAAATCGAAGGTGGCGTCGGAGATTTGATCCATGAACTTCGCCAGCGACTCCATCGACTGATCACCGACGAGCATCTGGTCGAACATCGCGGCGATCTTCTCCCCGCCCGCGCCTTCGGGATAGGCGGCGACCGCGGTACGTTTGGCGTCCTCGATATCCGGAATCACCGTTCGCAGCGCGGTGGCGGCGTCCTTGTAGGCGTCCGAGACCGCCCAGACCTTGTCCTCGTCACCCTCGGGCCACGTACCACCGGCGATCCAACCCAACCAGCTCAACTCTGGCGGCAGATACAGACTCATCCCGCAACGACCTCAATCGTCGAGATCACTGACCACCGACCGGCGCCCGCGCGGCTGCACGTCCCCGAACACCGTGCCCTCGTCGTCGTACCGGCGTTCCGGGGAATTCGGCGGTGCGGTCGACACCACCGGTGGGGTCGGAATCATCGACCTGGTATCCGGGACACCCTCGATCAGGTCCGACAGGTGCGGCAACCTGGCCTTGCGCTCGCGCAACGGCTCCATCAGCAGTCGGCCCTGCTCGTGCACCTTCTTGGCGGCGGCCTGCACGGCCTCGGTCATCGCCCCGGCGATCTCGCTGTGGCTCAGGTCGCCGATATCGTCGGCGAACTTGGTTTCGATCAGAATGCCATCGGCATTGACGGTCACCGTGATCCGCTTGTCGCACGCGGTCACGGTCGCGGTGAGCCGGGCACGGTCGCGATGCAGCTTCGCCAGACCCTGCATCTGTTCCGACATCGCCTCCATCATCATCGCGGCATCGGCCCGCAACCGCTCATTCGCCACCAGAAGCCTTTCGATCGTTTCGGATCACGTCCGCCTAGCCGCGTTCCATTCGATCGGGCTGCGTCTGCCGCATGAGCGAGACCATTCGTTTGGCCCGCGGCCGCAGGTTGTCGGCCATTTCCTGCTCGTTCTCCTCATACAGTTTCGCCGAATCCCGCAGATTCCTCGCGTTCGCTTCGAAAACCTCGGCGACCTTGGCGATGGATTCGAAAATGCTGTCGCGGTTCTTCTTGTATCCCTTTTCGCCGTCGGCGAATTTCTTACCGCTCTTGTCGTTACCCCACGCCTCACCCTTGCTGCCGGTGGTCGACTTCAGCGTGTCCAGCAGGTGCTTCGTCTTGTCGGCGACGTCCTCGAATTTCGCAGCGGAAGCGCGCAGCCCGGTTACCTCGATCTTGACGGGTTTGGTCATCATGCTCCTTTGGTTGCGACGTCGTCGTGGGTCTGGCCTTCTGTCAGCTCATGAGAGCCAGGCCCGTCCTCGTCTGCCGCTCCATGAAGCGTTGTTCGAACCCTTCGGAGTAGACCGACGGTGGCATCGAGGAGGACGACTGTTCGATCACTCCGTCGTCGGCGATGTAGAAGAGGGCGCGGCCGATGGCGATCTCGTCCGGTTCGGTGGGCACGAAGACCATCCAGCCGACCTCGAGGCGCTCCGCGGTGAGCTGATCGAGCGGATAGCCGGTGGTATCGACACCGAGGCCGAGGATGTGCGCCCGCACCAGCGAGATCGCCCGGTCCTGCGGCAATCGCTCGATCACCGTCGCGGTGAGGCCGGCCAGCGACAGCTGGTACATGGCGCCGTCGATATTGTCGCCGGACCCATCGAACAGGGCGGTGAGGGTATCCCGGGTCACCACACCGGCTTCGGCGGCCGCGACGAGGGTGATCGCCGCCTGCCGCTGCTGCTCGGTCGGTTCGTCGACCGCCACGCCGCACACGATGTCGGCCACGGTCTGCGTCGTCCACACGCCCGGCACGGCGGCGCTGATCTGCTCGGCATCCGGTGAATCCGCGCGATGCCAACTGCCATTGGACCACCAGTAGCAAAACGACAGCATGCCTTGCGCCGCACGGGCATTGAGTACCTGATTGGCCACCCAGTCCGGCGCGCCCGCATACAGGTCGGGCAGTTCCGCGCCGTCGTTGTACGCCGCGTCGAGTTCGGGCGCGTTCCACACCCCGCCGGAGAGCACCGCCCGCCCGCCGGGCAGCACGAACAGGGTGGAGCCACTGCGCGCGGCGCCTTCGAAGATGCCGAGCGAGGGGCGAATTCGCGGGCCGAGCCCGGAGCCGACGGCGACGAAGGCCGCGGCGATCGTCGCCCAGCGGGCCCACAGCACCGGCAGCGGCGGCAGGTCGTCCCGCGAGAGCACAGCGGCGATGTTCGCGTCCCGGTCGGCGCGGGCCTGCGCGGCGGCCTGCTCGGGCGAACGCCACTGGCGCTCGTCATGGTAGACGTAGGCGGCCAGCCACACCGGGATTCGCTCGCGCGGAAACGCGGCGAGGTCGGCCTGATACGCCTCGGCGGTCAGCAGTTGATCGTCCGGGAACGGGTCGTCTCCATAGTCATAGTCGACCTCGACCTCGCCGGTGGCCTCGAGCTGGACCACCATCCGCCACCAGGGCCCGTCACCGAGCTGCGCGGAGACATCACGATGCAGCAGAACGAGTTCGGTGACCGCGGCAGGCGGCTCGGCGCGGGACACTTGCTCGTCGTCGTCGTAATACAGCACGTAAGCCACACCACCGGCGACCGTGAGCGCGAAGACCGCCTCCAGCGAGCGCCACCCTTCCGGGCCCGCCACGCCGAGTTCGCGCGCGATGCGGTGCGCGAGTTCGACCGCTTGCTCCTCGACGGCTCGCTCCGCGAGCGCCGCCGATTCGGTGGCCTGCTCTTCTTCGGCCGACCGCGCAGCCGCCGGCTGCGTCGCGTCGCCCGGGTCCGGTTCGGGTACGTCGGAATCGGCGGGCGGCTCGTGCCCGTCGGCCCCTGGTACGACGGGACTATCGGCCGCCTGCGCGCTGGGCGGGACAGCCCCGCCCAGCCGGAAGCCGACGTCGACAGCGTCGCCTTCCCCGGCCTGGTTCTGCTGCTGGGGATCGTTCATGTGCTGAATTCTTTCTCCGCAACGCCGCGTCGAGCATGTGCCACTGTTGGGATTCAACACCATGAAGGTCAGTCCGGAATAATATCCGCGTAACAGCGCACAGCCAGGGCATAACTATTACCTCATAAGGACATAATGGCGGTATTTCCGACAACACGTCGTGATAGGTTCACGCAGTAATCGATGCGTACCCGCGTATCGCGAACTCACATTTCTTCGCGGCAGGAGGAACTCGACGTGCACAACGAGCGAATCAAGGGCGACGTCACCGACCTGCTCGATACGGTCAATCAACACATTCGCTCGATCGCCGAGGTGCAGCAGAAGCGCGTCGAACTCACCGCCACCGCCACGGCGGGCAAGGGCCGGGTACGGATCACCGTCAACGCCGACGGCGTCGTGATCGACACCGAGTTCAGCGACGACATCGACGATTTGGACTATGACGAGATCGCCGACGCGGTCACCGAGGCCACCCAGGATGCCGCCGCCGAGGTCGCCCGCAAGGCCGAGGAGCTGATCGCGCCGATCCGCGATACCCGTTCCCGGCTGCCGAGCTTGTCGTCACTGGTGGAAGGCCTGCCCGACGTTCGGACGAAAACGCCGGAGCTGCAACGGGCGTCGTTCGAATCGCTCGCCGCGCGGCAGGAGCGTGCGGCCGAGCCGCAGGCCGGGCCGTGGTCGGTCACCGACCACGACTGAGGGTGGCCGGTTGTCGTCCATGACCGCGCGCACACGCGGCGCCGAAAGCGCTGATCGATGAGCATCGAGATGCCGGCTGAGCTGCAATGGCTCAGCTACCTGGCGGGTGCCGCGTGGCCGGAAGGCGACGAGGACAAGATGTTCGCGCTCAACGACGACTACAAGTCGGCGGCGGACACCCTCGACGCCGCCCTCGACCTCTTGCGCTCCGCGTGCGACACCGCGACCGCCAGTTATTCCGGCGACGGCGCGGACAAGATGAAAAGCCAGTTCGACCAATTCTTCACCGGAGAACAGTCGATCCCGAAGCTCATCGACACGATGCGCCAGGTCGGCAAGTCGTGCCGCGCGATGGGCGCCGAGATCGAGCACACCAAGTTGCAGGTCATCATCACCCTGGCGATCCTGGCCGCCGAGATCGCGTACGCGCTGACCACCTGGTTCGGTGCGGTGGTGATCCCGGCCCTGCAAGCCGAGACCGCCGGGATCATGGCGGTGATCGGTCGCACGCTGGCCACCCGGCTGGAATTCCTGGTCAACCATGCCGCCAAGATCGCGGCGATGCCGATGTGGAAGCTGGCCGCCATCAGCGGCGGGGTGCAGGGTGTGATCGGCCTGGGCACCGAGTTCGCGGTGGAGGCAATCCAGAAGAGCAAGGGGCACATCGACGACTTCGACCTGAAGCGGATTTTCGTCGCGGGCGCCGTGGGTGCGGTGTCCGGTGCGGTAGCGGCGCCGGTCGCCAGCATCATCGGTAAAGGGCTGGCCAACTGGGTCGGCAAGGAATCGATGACGTGGTGGAAGTCCGGTGGCATCGCGATCGGCGCCGGTATCCCTGGTGGATTGGTCGGCGCGGGTGCGGGTTTCGTCACCGGTGGCGCGCTCACCGGAGAGTGGGAATTCGACCCGGCCATGCTCGCCGGCGCGGTGGGTGGTGGCATCCTCGGTGGTCTGCACGGTTCGATCGGTCATGCGCGGGCCGGGGCGATGGTGAACGTCAAGGCAGTGACCGCCAAATCCGACCTGTCGCTTTCCGACGGTAGCTCCATTTACTCGGCGTCGGAGAAGGACGGCGGGGGCGCAGGCGCGCCGCGCGGTTCCGGCGACCGCACGGACAACGGGCAGCAGACCCGGGCGATGTCGCACACGGGCGACACGGGCAACGGCAACGGCCGGTCCACGACCTCGGGATCCGTAGGTGCGGAAGGCAATTCGCGTGCCGCATCGGTGCACGGCAACGGAAATGGCAGCGCGAATACCAACGGCAACGGCAACCGCGGCGCCAACGGCAACGCCAACGGGTCGACTCGATCGGCTTCTGTGCGCACCGGCAGCATTTCTGCGGCAAGCGTGCTACGGCCGCGCACGGACTCGATCAGTTCGAGTGCCAGCGACGGGTCTGTGTCGCGCGCGACGTCTGTGTCGGGCGGATCCTCGCACACCTCGATGACATCGTTCTCGGATGCCAAGGGCAGCGACGCGGCGCCGCGGACTGCCCATACGTTCGACGGCGCGTCGGAATCGGCCTCCGGTCCGGTATCGCGCGCGTCTTCACCGGAACCGCAGGGTATGCACAACCTCCGGACCGATGGGCTGCCGCAGGAGAAGATTTCGGCTGGACCCGAGAGCCTTTCGGGTGCATCCGTTTCCGGGAACTCGAGTCGCGAATCGGCGCAGCTCTCGGCAGGCCCGGACGCGCGGACGGTCTCGGATCAAGCGTCGAGGATCTCGGCGACCGACACCGGTAGCTCGACGAATCTGCGCGACGTCCGTCCCGTGACGGGAGCGTCAGGCGGCGAGAGTCGAAGCGGCAGCGAAACACCGTCGCGGTCGGGCACGCCCGATCCCGAGGCACGCGGCCGCTCGGCGGCGCCGAGTACTTCCTCGTCGGTGGGCGGCGGGTCACAGACCCGTATCTCCGCGGGGCCCAACGAGTCCGGGCCGCCAGGACCGCGCACAGTGACTGGGCGAGAAGATCAGTCGGTGTCGGGCTCGTCGTCACGGGCGGCCTCGCCGGAGCGCCCCCCCACTCCCCCGGCTGCGCGGTCCGAAAACCTGGCAGCGCACGATGGATCCAGCCCGGACGGTCTCGCTCGGTCGAAATCCGGCGACGACAGCGGTCCACATCCGGAAACCACCGGGCCGGAGCGCAAGAACGGCCAGGACGAAACCGGCGACCAGTCGATTCGGCGGCCCCGGGCGCACCTGACCGAAAACCCGGACACTCCAGCGCTTCCGGAACAACCCGGACGACGAGCGGCCGAAGAGCCGACGGACACCCGGGTGACGGAATTGCGAAACCGCTTGCGGGACAGCGACGAGGTCCAGGACCACCGCGACGTGACCGCGACCAGGGAGCGACTGAAGACCGCCGAGGCGGAGTTCGAGGACACTCGCCGCCTGGTAGAGCACGACCAGTCGCCGAAGGAAGGCGCGTCCGCGCTCGCGCTGCGCGAAATGCATGACGACGCCGCGACACAGCTGGAGCAAGCGCGCACGGCACACGATGCCGCGATCGATCGGGCGGTCGACGAGCGGTACGCGCAGTTGCAGGCCGAGGCCGACCAGGCCATCCTGACCGCGGACCGGGAAGCCGACACCGTACACACCGACACCGCGCGTCGGCTGCAGGAGGCGCAAGACAGCTTCCGCGACGCGCGGCAGCGGTGGGAGAACAGCCGCGACGAATACAACGCCGCGGCGGCCAACCACGAGGCGCGCGCGGACGGCGAACTGGTCAAGAGCATCACGGAGGCGCACAACCGGGTTCGCGAGGCGAATCAGGGGTTGGTGCAGGCCCGGCGGGAATACAACGCCGAAGCCCGCGCGTCCGAACCACGCGCGCAACGCCTGTCCTGGCTGCGAAACGACATCGAAGCGCGCACCCAAGGATTGCGCACCGAGCTGGTCGAGCGGGAAGCGTTGCTGCGTGCCGCCGCGAAGCACAATGCCGCGCTGAACGACGCCCGGGCAGAGCGGTGGGCGTTGGACCCCAACGAAAAGTCGAGCGTGGCAACGAGATTGCTGAACTGGCTGCAGTCGGGGTCGGGCGAGGGTGTCCGGACCGGGAAGGTGATCGGTGATCCGCGCCAGTTCGAGGCCGACGTCAGGACTCGGGCGCGCTCGCTGCAGGACGAGTTCGACAGCAAGGACTCGGCCGCGCGGGCCGATTCGTCCTTGGCGGAACTGAAACAACAGTTGGCGGACAGTACCGCTTCGTATCAGGCTGCGCGCGATCACCTTTCGGAGGTCGGTCTGCAGGCCATCGGCGACCGGACGGTGGTGCTGCGTAACGCCGGACTAGCGGACAAGGCGGCGTTCGATGGCGGGCTGGCCGAACGAGGTCCGGCGTTCGAGGCGATCGTGCGCAAGCAGATGGCCGCGGCCCGCGATGTGCTGGATGCGATTTCGGCCTACGACCACCAGCTGTTGTCCAAGGGACGCCCGGACGATCCGGTGACGGTGCCGCTGTCGGGTGAGCAACTGCGCAAGGTGATCGCCGAAGGCACGCCCGAGGAACGGCTGGCGCACCTGCGTGCGTTCGTGAAGATGACGCATCCCGAGGGCTTCGAGCCGCGGGAGAATCAGATGCTGGGGTATCTGCTGCGCGTCGGCAATCTGGGTACCGGTCAGGGCAAAGAGATGCTGATGGCGATGCGGTTGTTCACCGACGCCGTCGAGCAGGGCACCGCCTACGGGACCACGAGTAGCGACAACCTGGTGTCCTCGATGGTGGATCTGGTCAAGGCGTTCGCCAACTCTCGGTACGGGGACCTGCAGATCTCGGTGTCGCGGATGACCGATGAGGGGCCGATGCCCACCGGCGGTGTGATCATCGGGACCAAAGAGGACTTCGTATTCGCGGCATTGCGGAAGGCTCAGGCGGTACTGGATCGGATCGGCGCGGCGGGCGCGCCGGTGAAAGAGGTGAACGAGCTGCGGGATTGGCTCAACAACGAGCGCCCGAAGCTGGACGAGATGAAGCAGCGGCTGGACGCGGTGCTGGACAAATACAAGATCGGCGAGAAGTTCGAGCCGTTTCCGAAGGGGCCCTACACCGGCGACGAGTTCGACGCCGCGATGTTCGACGGGCAGGAGGGGGTGCTCACCCCCGGTGGGCAGCACGACGAGTTGCCGGCGGAAGCGCGCAGGATCGAGCAGGAGATGTATCGGGTCCTGGCGGCGGAGAAGCTGCACGGTTTGACGGCCAAGGACTTCGGCAGACCGGAGTTCACCAGGGGAATGTGGCGTGCGGAGCTGAGCGAGACCGCGATCGAGAAACTCAATCGTGTCCCCGGCGAACCGGTGACACCCCAGCAGGCCGAGTCGTATAAGAAGGCGGCACTTGCGCTTTGGGGCAAGCGACGCAACACCGACTGGATCAAATCGTTCGACCCCGACAATTCCAGCGATCCAGGCCGCACCGGTCTGCTCGCCGCCGACACCAACGACAAACTGATGGTCGACCGCACCAAAGGCAGCGCCAACGTCCGCGAGAACCGCCTTCAAGGCGTCGGGCAGTACCTCGACGTCCTGGCCGGGGTGCCGGTACGAGCCAATCACCCCGAAGGCACGCTGTACATGAGTTTTGACCAACTCATCGGCAGCAGCTACCTGCACTCACCATCGGGAGTGTCGGGGACGTTGAAGCAGGTGGAGAACGCACTATACGACCGCCACGGCATCGGTCCGGTACCCGAGATTCCGAACTTCTACAGAGACAAGATCGAAGATGTCCCCGACGCGGAATTCAAGACTCGCGAGGGAAAACTCGAGGCTATGGGGCTGTCGATCTTCGACGACCTGGTCAGGCCCGACGGCAAGATCGAGCTCATCGTCAAGGACGGTACGGTCGTCGGCGCGAAGCAACGCGGGCGCCCGCACTGGGTGGTGATGACCGACAACCGCGATATCGCCGGCGATGATGTGCGCATCGTGCGCGGTGACGACGGACGCGTCGTCGAGGAAATTCCCCTGAACTCTTGGAAAGACAAGAACCCCGAAGAATACGGAGTCGCCGACTGGATCAACAGGATCACCGAAGAAGAGATCCACGCCGAGGCTGCGGCCGCCGGACTGCCGGTGGCCGAGAAGATCAAACTCGACTACACCATGCGCGACGCGCGGTGGTACGAACTCCACGGCAATGGCGTCAAGGCCGAAGTACTCGCGAACGAGCAAACCAAGCAATGGGGCGCACCCGGCAGTTTGCACATCGGGCACAAGGCCGACGGACGCGGCGCGAGCCCGAAACCCACCCCGGAATCGGTCGAAATCGGTGGCACCGCAGTCAAATCCAGCGGCGGCCCGGCCTACGGAGAACGCAACCACATTCAGATCCGCGGCCGTGCACAGCGCGGCGGCGTCGGCGAAGACCACGAGAACGGCGGCTTCCCCGGCACCTTCCAGCGGTTCTTGTCCGAGGAAGACTATTACGGTGCGGTGGCCGATCACGGTGTGCGCGAACAGGTCATCCGATTCCACCGAGCGGTCGAGGAACACGAACAGGCGATTGCCGATCATCGGGCCGACGACACCCCCGAGACCCGCGCCCGCCTCGACGAAACCGATCAAGCCGTACGGCAAGCCGTACAGACCCTACGCGAGCAGACGGCTCCCGCTGTCGAACGTGCGGCAGAGCAACAACTGCTCTCGTCCGGGCGGCATGGCGGCTACCGAGCCAACGCGCCCCCGGTGCTCGACACCGGGCATGTCCCGCCGGGCATGGACTTCACCACCCCACCGCCCGCGGTGCAAACGCCCGACGTGGAAGCCGTCACACCGCCGCAAGATGCTGCCGACAGCCGCCAGGACACGGATACGCACGATGATCCGGATCGGCAGGCCGACAGCACGCCGAAGCGCACTCCGGGGGCACCGTCACTGCCGCCGCGGTTGGACGGCTCGGCGGATACCCTGTCGCCCAACCGATCCGACGCGTCGGGGCGTACCACGGCGAAGTTCGCGCCGCAGGTCGGCCCGGACAAGATCTTCGATGCGGCTGACTCGTACTCGGCGGCGCCCTCCGAGGGGCGAGCGATCCGTCATTCCGAGGGCAACGATCGCTATCCGGGCTTCGTCGAGACGTTCGAAGACGCCGAGCCGCGGCTCGGCCTCGGCCCCGACGACAACCGGGTCGATCCCAACGCGCTCCTCGAAAACCTCGTGGCCGAGAAGGTTTCGGAGGTGGGACCGGAGGCTCCGGTCGATGTGTTCGATTGGAGCACGTTCCGGGACAAGTTCTCCACGGTCGACTTCCCGGTGGGGACACAATTCGAATTCATCGACGGTGCCGGCGGAGTCGATTACGTGGCGTCGGTAGAACCTTCGGCAGATGGCACGCAGGTGCGGCTGATCGGTGCCGGCGATGTCGAGAATACGGGCGGACATGTGGTGGTCGGCGCCGAAGCCTTCCGCGAAGGCTTGCGTTCCGGATTGCCAGAACTGGGCCGCGGCAGTGTAGTCCGAGTCGTACAGCCCAGCCCGGAGCCAGGCACACACCACGTGTGGGAGACGGCTCGATTCCTGTTCGCGCTGGATGAGGGGGACCTCGGTGCGGGTACGCAGGTGTCGTGGCGCGAGCCCTCGGAGAACGGCGAGCAAGTGGCGTCGGCGGTGTTGCGCCCTGACGGCGGATTCGCTGTCCCTGCGAATGGTTCGACCGTGTCGGTGCCGGAATTGTCGGAACGACTGCGGGGTGTGGGGGCAGTAGAAGTGGTGACGACCCAATCCGGGTCGGCGCGGACGAGCACCTCGTCAAGGAATACGGGCTATGTATATTTCGGCCGAGAACCGAACACCGGTAAACCAGCTTTGTTCACTCCGAGCGAGATGGACCTGCTGACCCGGATTTCGCGACTCGGCCCCGGCCAAGGGCCGAAAGACCGCAAGGATATTGCCAAAGAATTGCGCGCAGCCGGTGACTCGCATGCGGATGGAAAGAAGGTGCAACAGCGGATCAACTCGCTGTGTGACAGGTTGTGGACGCTCGACCGTAGCCTGATCGAATTGGCACGAGCAGCTCGCCTATGGGGTTTGACGGCTAGGCAGCCGGAGTTCGGCGACGTGGATTACAAACTTTTCGGCTGGAATCCATCTGGCGAGCCGGTCCAGTTCTCGCTCGCTCAGGTGGATCTTCTGCAGCGATATGCACAGCGCAAACCGAACATGCAGCGAAAACAGGCAACCGATATCATCGCTGAACTCGAATCGATCGGCTACCTACGAGCCAACACAGTTTTGGCGCTCAAAGGGCGCCTCGTGCAACTTTACGATACATTACGGCTTGTCGGCGACGACCGTAACATTGTCGGCGCGGTTCGAGCGGCCCGTGCGTGGGGAATTCTGTCACCCCTGCCTGTGCCAGGTGATCTAGATTTCGAGCATCAAGGATTCGACCCGGTAACGAAGGCCCGTGTGTCTCTCACCGATGATTACATGAGTTTGCTCATCCGGCTTGTACGACCGCGACCGCGCGATGCGCCAACGATAGAAACAGAACTCGGCATATCCCGCCCAACCGTCGACAAGCGCATCACGGCCTTGTTCGCCGAATTTAATGTGGCGGAAAGTGCCGGTGTCGCCGAGTTGCGCCGGGTGGCACGGAAATTCGGGTTGCCGCCCCCGACGACCGACAAGGGTCGACTGAGCCTCGGTCTCGAAAAAACAGACACCTCGGTGGACGACGCCCGGGTCTACCGCCATACCGAGGAATTCTTCGACGCACTCACCCGCCACATCCACGCCCAGCAAACGGGAGCATTCCGCACCTACCTGCCCGGCACCCGCATCGACATCATCGACAGCCACGGACGACTTCGGCTGAACATCAACAACGACAACACATTCGCCCCCCAGTACCGCAGCGACCAAGACCCCGACAACGTCCTCCCGGGGCCACCCGTCAACGGCAACGACATCCTCACATTCCTCCGCCACCACATCGGCTACCACACCGTTACCTCGATCGTCGAACACCGCCCACATCCCGACACCTCCGGCCCTGCTACACACACCACTCCTGAAATTCAACTCCAGCACGCCACCGGATCACAAACCTTCGCCCGCACCGAATTCCGAGGGGCCGCAGCCACGGCAGCGCAGGTTCAGCTCCCGGCCGCCGCCGAGCTGGGCCCGGAGGCACTCCCACGAACCACCTTGACAACCACGCAGAAGGATGTGCTACACCGCGTCATTGCACGCTACAAAAATCAACAAATCGTCACTGATCTCAATCTCACTTACGCGGCGCTCGAACTAGTCTTGATTACCGCCGCCCACGATCTCGGACTCGGCGCGACTACACACCCCTTCGCCCGCCGTACCGACATAGCGAATACAGCCCTGCAGAAAGGCCGACTCGACCAAAACGCCATCAATTCTCTCGCGCCACCCACACTGCCCGAACGCCGTCCAGTCAAACTGGGCGATGATGCGGTTGAAGTAATACATTCCATTGCCGCAGGTTTCTTGACACCCTCTGACATAGCGAAGCATCGACCGAGGCCGGGAAATGATATCCCTACTGGAGGATCCTGGGCAGCGGTTGCTACCCAAAGAATCTACACCAAATTAGGTATCGCCGCCGGAAGGGGTATCAGCGACTTTTCGGCTGTCGTTGCACTCGCGTACGACTTGGATCTGCTCACACCTGACGCTGTCGCCGCGCGCGCAGAGTACATACCTCGCCCGCAACTCACCCAATCTCAAGTGACCCTCCAGCTCGTTGCGGCTGATATTACGGAGCCTCTTCATATCTGGGTCAATCTCAAGGAAATCTGGCCAAAAGCCTCTCAGAATTGGGTTTCATACCTAGCACGGCAGCTCTTCGAACTCCTTCCCGAGCACACCGCACCCGTTGTCGGCAAGGAAAAATGGCTGGTCGCCGAATTACATGAACAGGCACGGCGAGGTCAACTCGACAAGCACACCTTCCTCGCACTCATCACACCTTTTTCCGCACCACAAACCCGCCCCACCACCGACGGCAGCACCGCCTACCAGCCACCGCTCAGCCCTCGAGCCGGACCCTCCGGACTCGGCCTCATCCAAGGCGCAACCGCCGCGGACGGAAGCAACGACTGCGTCCGCCTCGCGTGCGTCGAAACCCTCAGCGACGGCGACACCACCGATACCCCCGTCACGATCCCCGACACACCAGCAACTCTGGCCGGACGCAGCGACGCCGAACTCGAACACCACGCCGGAGCACAACTGCAACCCCAACGAGACCACGACGAAATCCGCGACCGACTCCTCCGACTCGGCCACGGACACAAAGCAATCGTCGTCGACAACTATGCAGGCGAGCCCGATGGCCACGGCATCGGCGGACACGTCTACGTCCTGCGAAACGTCCACGGCACCATCCAGGTAGCCGACCGAGCACGACGGCGCTACCACCCCTACCCACCCGTACCCCTCCGCGAACTCTCGCACATCCGAGCCATCTACTTCACCCCCGACAACCAACCCATCCCACCCACCACACACACCACGCCCCGCCCCGGCAGACCAGGCAAACAACTCGGCCTCAGCACCCCAGAGGCCGAGGACGCGATGGAGGACGACACCTACGCCCCGAACCACGACGCCGAGAATCAGGGCCGGCTCGTCAACGGTGTGCGCGTGTTCGACACCGACGCCGCAGGAGCGAGCTTCGGCTTCCACCAGTTGCGCAATTGGGATGAGCTGTCCGACAGCCAACATCAATCGCTTTTCGCGTACGAGGACTCGGTCATCGTCAACTTCGCGATGCGGTTCTACCCTGATCCAAACGAACGATCCAGCTGGTTCACGCAGATCGAGCACAATGCCGCACTCGAAAATGTCGTGGCCGAGACCAATGGCCCTGAAGCAGACACCGCGACACTCAGCGATCGCTTCTACAGCGTGCAGGCCAGGGGCATTCACAACGCGGCGGAGGCCCGGGAAATGCAGGTGCTCAACAGCATTCTGAGCAGTGACGATCCGGACGACCTGTGGGAGGAGATCCAATTCGACGGCCGTCACTATCGCTCACTGGAACACCTGGCCGAGGAGTACTTCCACAACCAATTGACCCCACGCGAGGTCCTCGAGCATATGATCGAGGACCTGCGCCGCGCGACCGCGCGACCGCTGCGGCTGACCGAGCCGATCCAAGTCCGCCGTTCACTCCAAGGCATCGAATTCATGCTCGATCGAGACGGCCACCCGCTCGGCGAGCGCACCGATCTGAGCGTGCTGTCGAACGCTCAGCAAATTGACCTCGGATGCATGTCGACCTCCCTCACCGCCGAGACCGTCGACTTGAACGGCGAAGATCCCTACCTGCTGGTCCTCTCGGTCATGCCCGGCGCCCACGGCGCCTACATCGGCCACGACGCCGCCTTCCCCTGGCAGAACGAACTCATCCTGGCCGCAGGCACCGTCTACGTGATCACCAGCTACGACCAGGTCGACGGCATCACCAGACTCTTCGGTCACGTCGTGGTAGCCCCCGAACCGCGACTCGGCCTCGAAGAGGGGAACGACCCGCCCGACTACCCCACCACCGGCGCCGCCGCCCTCGGCGGTGTCAACATCGGTGCGGGCAGCCAAATCGAGGACGCCCGCGGACCCGCATCCGCGCAGCCCGAATCCGCCATGGGCACGACCGTGGATGCGCTGTCGTTCGGGGATCCGCATTCATCCGCTCTCCCCGATGAGCAAGTGCGTACTGATGGTCTTGGCGATACGGACGCGATGGATGGTGTGTTGTTCGCGGATTCGAACGTCGCTCAGGTCGTTCGAGTCACGGATGATCTCTCGGGTGGGGGGCTGTCGGCTCGGCAGCCAGAACCTGGCGATGTGGATTCTGGTGTGCAGCTTTTGGACCATGAGGTGGATTTGCTGCGACGGTTCTCTCGGCGCAAGCCCAACATGGAGAGAAAGAGTTACAAAGATATCTTGGCCGAACTGACCTCGGAAGGCACCCAGCTCACGAAAGAAATAGTCGGCCACCGTGTCAATCGCATCACCGACCAGCTACAACTTGTCGGGGATAACCGCAATGTTCTCGGTGCGGTGCGGGCGGCTCGCAGACGGGGGATACTTGCTCCCAACCCCGAGCCAGGTGATCTGGACTTCGAATACCACGGATCCGACCGGGTTTCGGGTGCTAGCGTCTCGTTCTTTGATGATCAGATGAGTGTGCTCGTCCGGCTCAACCGGCAACCGCCACTGGACAGAACTGCGATCGCTATAGAACTTGGCATTAGCCGCAAAGCTGTCAAGAACCGCATCGACACAATGCGTGCCGCGTTGCGATTGCCGGCAAGCGCGAGCATGACCGACCTGGTGGCGGAGGCACGGCGCTGGGAACTGCCGTTTCCGGCGCCCGGTGACCAATCACGCGACATCCACGCTCGCGAAGTACCCACGACTGGGGTTGAAGGTCGCATCCACGCCTTCCACGAGGAAGCAGAGGGGGGCGTTCGGGTTGATCCTGGTGTGCGGCTGAGGACTGTGCTGGATGAGAAGCGTCGAGAGGTCGGTGCGCAGGTTCGGGTCGATGTGTGGGGTCGGGGGGTGTTTCGAGACAAGTTCTCGGCGGTTGATTTCCCGGTGGGAACTCGATTCGAGTTCATCGATGGTGGCGGCGGGGTGAGTTATTCCGCGGTGGTGGAGGTTGCGGTGTTCCGAGAGACTTTGCGCGCGGCGTCACCGCAGTTGGGTGCTGGCGGTTGGGTGCGGGTTGTGCAGCCTGGTCCGGAGCAAGGGGCTTATCAGGTGTGGGATGTGGCTCGGTTCTTGTTCGCCTTGAACGCGAATGCCTTCGGGGCTGGAACACGGGTGTCGTGGCGTGAGCCTACTGACCACGGCTGGCGCGTGGTATCGGCGGGCTCCGATGGCATGTTCATCGATGAGGCTGGCGCGACGTTGTCGAAGTCAGGGCTGCTGGACCTTCTGCGCGATGTAGGCGCAGTAGGGGTCGGAACTGTCGGGCCGCGGTCGGAGATGTCGCAACTGGAACTGTTGCCCGGGAGCGCGGACTATTACGGTCGGCATCCGGGGACCGGTTCGCTGGTGGCGTTCGAGCCCGATGAAATGGATATCCTTTACCGGGCGTCGCGGTACGGGCCCGGCCTGATGCCTAAAAGCCATGGGGATATCGCCGAGGAATTGCGCGCGGCCGGTGACGAGCGCACTGACGCGAATTGGATGACAGCCCGGTTTTGGTCGATGGCCAAAAAGCTGGGGGTAAGGTCTCATCTCGATCTGCTCGGGGTCGTACGAGCGGCTCGGGAGTGGGGGTTGTTGGCTCGGCAGCCAGAAGCCGGCGATGTGGATCATGGATATTCCTTCAAGAATCCCGGATCTGATGTGCTTGTGCAGTTTTTGGACTATGAGGTGGATTTGCTGCAACGGCTCTCTCGGCGCAAGCCCACTATGGAGAAAAAGGTTTTCAAGGATATCTTGGCCGAACTGAAATCTGCCAGATACACCGAAATCACGGAAAGAGCAACCAGCAAGTATGTAAACAACATCTACACGAAGCTACAACTTGTCGGGGATAACCGTAATCCTCTCGATACGGTCCGGGCGGCGCGCCTCTGGGGGATACTTGCTCCCAACACCGAGCGAGGTGATCTGGACTTCGAATACCACGGATCCGATCCGGACTCGGATGCTCGCGTCACATTCTTCGACGATCAGATGAGTGTGCTCTTCCGGCTCAACCAGCAACCGCTACGGAGCCTGAATTCGATCGCTACAGAACTCGGCATTGCCCCCCTAACTGTCACGACCCGCATCAAGGCAATGCGTGCCGCGTTGCGATTGCCGGCAAGCGCGAGCTTGACCGACCTGGTGGCGGAGGCGCGGCGCTGGGAACTGCCGCTTCCGGCGCCCGATGACCAATCACGCGACACCCATACTCCCGAAGTGACAACGACCACGGTCGAAGACCACACCCACACTTTCCCTAACCCCGGCTTGTCTTCAGCTGCCCACGAGAGTGAGCAAGATTCTGATCTCGTTGTCGACGATATGGTTGGTGTGGTGTTCGCGGATCCTACGGACGCCGCGGTTGTTTCCGTGGCGGATGATTTCTCGGTGGATGGTGTGCGGTCTGTCGGCAGTTTGGAGCAATTATTCTCTCAGGTCGAAATTGATGTGCTGCTTGTTGAGGCGGGTGAGACGCAGACGCTGCGGGTGGGTAGTGTGGTCCGTATTCATGGCGAGGCGGGAATGCTGGAGCTCATCGTTGCGGGTGACCTCGATTTCACTATATTTTATGTCGAAGGAAGTAATGTTTCTGGGGTGGGGGAACCCGTTACCTTCGGTAGCGCCCGAGGGCGGGTGGAACATTTTTTCGGTGCAATGCCTGATGTTTCGTCGATAAAAGTGTGGCATGGTCCGGGTTCGTTGCAAGGGCGGGGTGAGGATTATCGCCTGGTAGGGGCGTTGGATTCGCAGTTGCCCGGTGCGCGTTCGGTGGGGACGGGTTTGCCTGGATTCCCGGGAGGCACCGAGATTTCTCTGGTCGATAATAACGGTGGGACTCTGCGGCTGCTGGTTACGGATGCAGGCGGTTTGTTTCCGCAGTATTCTGCTGCTGCTTCCAGGGATAGCCTTGACGGGCCCGTGTTCGAGGGCTTGCAGGCGCGGAATTTGGTAATCAACCATATCTCGAATTCGGCGCGAATGATTACTGGCGTGTCGGTGGATCGCCCTGTGTCCGGCCGCCCATACGAAAGTCGGGGTGGTGCTGCGGCTCTGGACTCGCGGGGTGCTGGAGCCGGGAATGATCGGTCGCCTTTCGGTCGGCTAAACGAGGATCAGAAGGAGTTGTTCACTTACCTCGCTTCCGGTTTCGGTTGGCATCGCGCACTGGTAGCTCTGGGGAGAACCACCCCAGCTGCAACTAGAATCGTTGAGCGCATGTATAGACGGCTCGGGGTCGGAGGGCTTCCTAGTGGGGAGAGGTTGTCGGCAGCGTTGGCGCTGGTGAGCTCTGCCCCTGAGTTTATGAAGATGATGTTGGAGGTTAAGTATCCGTCGAAAATTTGGACAGATGATGAGAGGCAGACCTTTTGGTTGGCAGTACGAGGCTACTCACCTGCACTGATAGGCGAATACCTGGGTTTCGAAACTAGCACGGCTAATACACATCTCGCCTCTATCAGGAAACTATTCGGTATCGAAGTCGACGTCGATGACCGGCGGTTCGGTTCGGTGTTGAAGAAGTATGCTGTGGCGCGCGGGGCATTGACCAATGCTGATTTGGCAGCGGTACAGGAAATCGCGCCATCGCCCCTGTTCACGAAAAAAGAAAGAACTATTCTTCTGACTCTCCGGGCGAATCCCGCCATGACGATGAAAGATGTATCCGAGTTACACGGCGGGACTACACGGGATGTAGGATCCCGGCAATTTGTTGGCAGGACGGTGCGGCGGATCGCTCGCCGTTACGGCATTGAAATGGGCGATAGAGAGCATATCAGTGAAGAAAAGGTCCGTCTGATTTTGGCTGCTGCCGCAACTGATTTGGCGGCGGGTGAGGCTGAGGCGCAGGCGTGGGGGGATGGTAGTGCTGCGGTCCCCGAAACTCCTCGTGGCGGGTCGGAGTGGACGAGGCCGGTCGTCGCCGAGCCTGGACCGCGCGCCAATGATTGCGCGCAACGGGCGCTGCGGCGCATCGCGGTCGGGACCTTCAACCGCGATCTCGTCAACTCGGCGCATCGAATCACCCCGCCCGAGGAACCGGTCGGCTTGGCAGGTATGAGCACTCATGCCTTCGAGGAGGCGGCCGGTGGGCGGCTGCAGCAGTTCGATTACTACATCGAGATCGCCCGTTTGCTACGCGCTTACGGTCCCGGATACTTCGCTGGTGTGGTCTACGGTGTTGCAAGCATCGACATCGAGCACAATATCGGCGCGCACACCGTCGTGTTCTATACGAAGCCGGTACGTTCCGAAGACCCATCGGTAGGTCCTAACGATAAGGCTGCCGGAGTGCAGGTCAGGGCTTACAACCCGGCGACCGAGGACGACCTGCCGATCGAAAGCAGCGACCGTGAGCAGTTCCCGACCTACTACCATCCTGCCGACGCCCATTCGCTCACCGCCATATTCTTCGCCCCGCCCACAACCGACGCTCACGGCATCGCATTCACCGCCCCCGGCTACCCCACCACCGGCGCCGCCGCCCTCGGCAATGTCAACATCGGCGCGGGCAGCCAAACCGACGACAACCGCGGACCCGCATCCGCGCAGCCCGAATCCGCCATGGACACGACCGCGGATGCGCTGTCGTCCATGGATCCGGCAAGTGTTCCGTTCATTTCCGCAACGGACGATCTCTCGGCGGGTGCGCCCGGAAGGGCCGCACACGTGGCGACCGGGTCGAACACCGAGAGAGCATTCTTCGGCCTCGGCCCTGATGATCCGGCTGGCATAGGCCCGGCTGATCATGAGTGGCGTGGAGGGGACGGTCTACCCGGTACGAACATCTTTACAGACGGCGACAGTTCGGTCGGCCCGGTCAAGGCAATCGATAATCTCGATTTATTGCTTGCCGACCTGGACTTCGACGTGACTTTTGCCGGTGGCGGGGCACTCCCGACATATTTGCCGGGTTCGATTATCAGTATCACTGATGCGACAGGGGGCGCGCTCGGGCTCGTTTACCCTGGTGGCAGCGAATTTGTTGCCTATTACCGCGGTGGCGGCGGTGCTGATTCGCGTGATAGGGATGCCATCGATGTCTCCCGCATCCGTGCCTATGTGGAAAACCATGTCCATGACGGGAATCGTTCTGTAACCGGAATTTTGGTCCGCAAGGGCCTGGGCTGGGCGGAACTGGATCAGCTTGTGGCGGCGGTAGAGTACGCCGGGACCGGGGCGGAGGAAGGGCTGCCCGGCTTCCCTGCTGGTACCGAGATATCTATTGTCGACGGCGATGGCGGAGTGCTGGAGGTGTGGGTCACCGATCGGGGTGGTCTGTTCCCGCAATACCGGTTCCCGCAGTACCGTGCGGAGAGCGCCTCGAACGCCAGCTTCGATGGACCTGTCTTCACGGAGAACGACGCGCGGCGACTCATCGTCGATCATTTGACGAATCCGCAGCGGGCCATCACAGAAGTATTCGTCGAACGTGCCGCTCTCGCCGTCTCGCACACGCCCGCGCGGGAACCGGCCTTGTTCGGCAGCCTGATCTTTGAGATGCAGCGGGCGCTGGTTCACGCCGCTTCGGGCTATAACTCGATACAAGCGAAGCTCGCCACGGACGACAGGTACGACTATTGGCTGAGGACCGCCTATGCGCGGCTCGGTGTCGATTCGCTCGAGCAGGCGCTCGAGAAAGTTGGTTCCGACGACGCTTTCAAGGGCATGAAGCGTAGCGTACGGCACCCGGTCAACTATTTTTCGGATATTCAGAAGAAAATCTTTCGTCACGCGGTCAGAGGCTACTGGCCAGGGTATATCAGCGAAGTCCTGAAAATAGATATGAGACGCAGCGGGCCATTTGTGTTCCGCTTGAGAGATTTGTTCGGCATCGATGTTGACGTAGATGATTGGAATAATTTCAGCCGTGCCCTGAAGAAGCGTGCTGTGGTGTCGGGTGCGCTGAGCAACGAAGACATAGTGGAGATACAGAAGATAGCGCCACCAGAGCTGTTGTCCCCTGAAGAACAAACGATCGTGCAGCACTACGCCGCAGGGTACAGCACCCTGGCCATAGGCCGTCTGATAGGCGTGTCCGGCCCGACCGTTGCGGGGCGTGTCAAAAATATCGCAGCACGCTTGGGCGTCGCGGTGGGCCGGGAGATCACCGCAGCGGTAGCCGACCAAATCGTGGCGGCAGCCGGGCCTGCGTTGGTGCCCGAAGCAATCGAGCGGTTGCGGGCGCAGCGTGTCGCCGCAGGCCGATCGGCACCGGACGTTTCCGGCTACGAGTCACGGCTGGCACCGTCCGAACCATCGGTGCCCGAGGGCGACGCCGGCGCCCCGGTACAGCACCTAGGCGACGATGCCCCCGAAGCCGAGTCCGTAGGCGTCTCCGCGATCGAAATCGAAGCGGCAGAATCACTTTCCCTCAGTGAGCAGGAAGAGGCAGCGGACTACTTCGCCGGTCCCGACCCAGAGGCCGCGGCCATCGCGGCGCAGTCTCGGCGCCTGGCCGCAGCTGAGCTGGCACTCCCACGAACCACCTTGACAACCATGCAGATGGACGTACTGCACCGCGTCAGCGCAGGCTACAACAATCAACAAATCGTCACTGCTCTCGATATCACTTACGCGGCGCTCGAACTAATCTTGATTACCGCCGCCCACGATCTCGGACTCGGCGCGACCGCTCACCCCTTCGCCCGTCGTACCGAGATTGCGAAAACGGCCCTGCAGAAAGGACGCCTCGACCAGAACGCCATCGGTTCCCTCGCACCACCACCCGTACTTCCCGAACGCCGTCCATTCGAACTGAGCGACGACGCATTTGAAGTGCTGCATTCCGTTGCCGCAGGCTACTCGACGCCCGCTGAAATAGCGAAGCATCGACCGAGGCCGGGAATGACAAAGGCTATCGGGACGTCGTGGGTACAGAGGGCTGTCAGGGAAATCTACGCTGCATTGGATATCGAAACCAGAAAAAGTGTAGGAAGTTTTCCGGCGTTCGTTGCACTTGCGTACGACTTGAATCTGATCGCACCTGACTCTGTCGTCACTCGCGCAGAAGGCGTGCCTCGCCCGCAACTCAGCCAATCGCAAGTGGCCCTCCAACTCTTTGCGGCGAATATTACGGAGCCCGGTGATATCTTGGTGAAGCTCAGGGAAACCTGGCCAGGTGTCACTGCGGCGAGCGTTTCAGAATTGTCCCGGCGGCTCTTCAAAAACTATCTCGAGCACAGAGTGCCCGTTGTCGGCAAGGAGACATGGCTGGTTGCCGAATCACACGAACTGGCACGGCAAGGACAACTCGACAAGCACACCTTCCTCGCACTCATCACACCTCTTTCCGCACCACAAACCCGCCCCACCGCCGACGGCAGCGCCGCCCATCAGCCGCCGCTCAGCCCTCGAGCCGGACCCTCCGGACTCGGCCTCGCCCAAGGCGAGATCGAAAGGTTGCGGGAGCAACGTGGGGGCGCAGGCCGATCGGCACCGGACGTTTCCGGCTACGGGTCACGACTGGCACCGTCCGAATCGCCGGCGCCCGATGGCTACGTCGGCACCCCGGCACAGCACCTCGGCGCCGGTGCCACCGAGGCCGAAGTCGTGTCCGATACCGAAACCGAAGCGGCGGAATCGCTTTCCGGCAACTACGCGGAGGACCCCGCTCCCGAGGAGCCGCGCCCCGGCCCCCTCACCTTCTCGGTGCCGCCGGATCTGGGTGTGCAGCAGGTGGGCATGATCGGAAACACCGGGAACACGGTGCTGATCGCCCGGAATGGTCGAGATGCGGTGGTGGTCGGCCCGGGCGACAGTATCGAGCTGGACAGAATCAGCCGGGACAACGCGCAGATCAGGGTGAGTTCAGACCCGCAGGTGACATACCGGGTGCATCCCGAACTACTCGGACGCGACTTCTGGGACTGGACTGAGGATCCCGCGGGCACGTGGGTGGGCACGCCACGGCGCGTGGATAACCAGCAGCGGACGCAGCTGTTGTTCTACCACGAGAATGCAGTCGTCGAGGTGGGTACAGGCGAGCTATTGGGGATCCAGCCGAAAGCCGACGGTGCGGTATCCGTCAAGAACCTCAGTTGGCGGGTCACGCTGGCGTCGAACGCTGTGCACGCGTTGGGTTTGGGTGCCCCCGCCGCGTCGATGGTCCCGCATACCGGCCCGGTGTTCGCGACGCGGAACTCGCAGCCGGTGCCTTCGGATGCTCGGGAGGGGACCCGGGCGGACTATGCGGTGCTGATGAACAACCTGAGCAGGGAGGCCGAGCGGGACCCGCAGGCCTTGGCGGAAATGTTCCATGAGTACCCCGACCAGACGGTCGCGGTGCGGTTCTTCATCGACGGTCAGCCGGAGTGGGTACGGGTCGATCGGACTCTGCCGCACGAGACGTCGCAGTCGTCCGGAGAGCCGATGCATGCCGGGCATACCGATGGTGAGCCGATGTGGGCGGCTTTGGCGCAGAAGGCATTCGCGTTACTGCGGCCTGATATCAATGGCACTGCCACGGTATCGATCCGCCCGTTCGGCGCGCCCGCCCATCCGTCGCCGATCGCCCCGATGCCGGGCTCATCGATCACCGCACCGGCGGGCCGGTTGAGCATCGTCGATCAGAATGGTGAGCTGCTCAGCGTCCGGCCTGGTGACGAGCTGCACGGCACGGTCGATCCAGCGAGCCCGGATCTGCTCACGGTGTGGATCGGTGACGAACCAACGGCCGCGCGGCACTCGGTGCACCGGAACCTGCTCGGTGAGCTGACGGTGTTTCCCCCCGAGAGCGACGGCATCTACCACTGGACGACGCCGACTACGCCGGCAGTCGAAGTCACCGGACTGCGCTGGCTGTCGCCGAGCAACGCTGCACGCCATGCGCCGGTCGGCGGGCCGGTGTCGCTGCGGGTCGGCAGCTGGGGTGATCTTCTGCTGGACGGGAACACCCGGGTTTCCCCGCCGGCGCTACAACAGCTCGGGCGCTCGATAGCGCGCGCGTCCGGTCCTGTCTTCGGTAGCGCGGGCCCCGTGCCCGCCGATGCGACCCAAGGCCAGGCCGGGGACTGCTATCTGATCGCGCCGCTGATGGATATCGCCGAGAACAACCCGCAAGCCATCAGGGACATGATCGTCGAATATCCCGACGGCACCGTTGCCGTGCGCTTCTTCACCGCACTCGGCGTACCACAGTGGGTACGGGTCACCAGAGACTTCTACACCGACGCACAGGGCCGGATGATCTACGCGGCCAACGACGCGCGTAACCCGTTGTGGCCCGCCTTGATCGAAAAGGCCTACGCGATCTGGCGCGGCGGTGACTACGCCATGATCAAGGGCGGATTCGCTGCGCACGTGATGGGCCAGTTGCTGCCGCCCTACGAGCTGAACGCGACCGGAACCGCTCATCAACCCGTCCGCGGCCTCGACCTGGCCACCTTCCTGCACCCGATGCGGTTCGGTGTGGACACGATCTATGACCTGATCATGGAACAGCTCGGTGCGAATGCCGATGCGGATACGGTATTCGCGTTCGCGCAACGACTCGGCCAACTCGAGCCGGTCTGGGACCGAGCCGACGTCGCCAGAAAACTCGACATCGAACACTTCCGGAATTTCCTGGGCTACCACCTGCAACCGGAGGAACAGGCGCAATGGCAGCCCGAGATCACCGCCGTGCTCGCCTATGTCCGCCAGATCAACGATCCCGCGCAACCCATGACCAGTTCTGTTGTCCAGCAACACTTCTCCGACCTGGTCCGGTTCCTGCGCAGTCGCGGCGATCAGATTCTGCTGAACACTCTCGGCTTCGGCACGGGCGCGGAGAACATAACCAAATATCCAGGGCTGGTGGGCATGCACACCTATGACGTGGTGGATGTGCGTTCTGCCGTCACCGGCCGTATCGAGATCGTGTTGCGCAATCCGTGGGCCGACAACCCGGCAGTGCCGCAGACGATCGATGGATTGACCTACGGCCCGGACCGCACCGTCATCCTGGATGCCACACATTTGACCAAATTCTCGCGTCTGTCCAGCCGCGGTACCGGCACACGCTTCGCATTCGGAAACACCACCGAACTACCGCCGGACAACAACCCCGCGCCCGCAACCAGCCCGTCTGCCGCACCCACGACACCCGACCAGCCCGCCGCTCGGTCGGCAGACAGTCCGGTCGACCACGAGGGTATGTCGTCGGCCGATGAGGCCAGCGAAAGCGATGCTGATCGCTTGTCTGTGGGTTCGTTTGTCAGTGAAGTTGCTGGTGAGGAGGGGGCGGATGTTCCGGGTCCGGTAAATGTGACTCGTCGTGCGCGGGTGGTTCATGAGACGTTGGAACTTCATGATCCCGATGCTCAAGGTCGTGTCCGCGATGACGGTGTTCGTGTTTTTGATTCCAATGAGGCTGGTGCTAGTTTCGGGTTCCATCAGCTCCGTACTTTTGACCGGCAGACGCCGGAGGAACGTGCCGCGTTGTCGGTTTATGTGGAACATTCTTTCGTCAACAACTTGTTGAGGTTGTCCGAGACCGAACGTGACGAAGCCCTTGCCCAGATCGCGCAGCACGCGAAGATCGAGACAGTGGTCATGACGGTGGGTACGGACGGTGATTCTCTCGATTTCGAGGCTTTGCAGGCCCGTCGAGACAACCTACGAGCCATTGTCGATCGGACGGAGGACGAATCAGCGGAACTGGGCGCGCTCGACACGCTGCTGAATCACCCGTACCCCGATAGTTACTGGACGACGATCCGCGACGACGCGAACTTTCATCGCCTGTGCGTGAACTTGTATCAGCACTATTTCCAGGAACCGTTCAATAGCGATACTGTTCGCGAGCACATCAGGCTCCTCGATCAGGCGACGGGGCAGCCCCTGCCGTCGACCGGACCGTTCCGTGTCTGGCGTGCGGTCGAGGATATCGACTTCCTGCTGGACCGGGACGGTGAACGGCTCGACGGAGGCGATCCGAGTGAGGCGCTGGGCGTCGTTCAGTCCGCTGACGCCTTCATGTCGACCTCGATTACCGAAGAGCCCGTTCATATCCACGACGACCCCGAGTTCTACCTCGACCTCGTCGTTCTGCCAGGGACGCGGGGTGTGTATCTGGGCCACGACGCACCTATGCTCTTGAACGAGCTTGTGTGCGCCCGCGGGACTTCTTTCGTTCTCGACTCCATCAGCGCACACCCCGACGATCCCGACATCACCGTCCTGCACGGCCGGATCGGACCCACGGTGACAACCACCACCGAACCACACATCAGTCCGGCGCCCGACCACGACAACAACGACTCCGACGAAACGGACGGGGCCAGCTACGTTTCGGGCACAACCGGTGAGTCGGAGGTGACCGGCTACGAGTCACGACTGGCACCGTCGGAATCGTCGGCGCCCGATGGCTATGCCGGCGTCCCGACACCGTACCTCGGCGCGGGTGCCACCGGAGACGCGGCCGTGTCGGGCACCGGAAACATAGCGGCGGAAGGGATTTCGGGCAACCGCGCCGGCCCGGCGCACTCTGGCGGCCAGGGCAAGGTCGATCCTGACGAAGAGCCCAAGTTGTTCTCGGCGCCGCCGGAGATCGACACAAACACCGAATCTGCCCCTGCGGCGCAGAGTTCGACATCCACGGCGCTGATCCAGACCACTTCGGCGAGCACCGGGCAGGTGAATCACATTGTCCGGGATCTGGGTTCGCAGCGCGACGGCCTGAAGGAAATCGTCGATATCGTCCCGGTGCCGGATACGACCGCCCAGTGGCTGCGCGAGCAGCTGTACCGGCAGGTGGTCGGAATCAACGGCGAGGACAAGAAGTTCCGGGCCGAGCTGAGCCGGGTACTCACCCCCCGTCTGATCAGCAGCGAGTGGTCGCGGCTGCTCACCAAGTCGGGCTTGCCGCTGCGCGTGACCTACCGTGGCCGCCTCTTTCCCGTTTCGATCCGCCTGCGTCTGCGCAACGCGCGGCCGGCCGCGGAGCAGCTGCCGCCGGTCGGCGACCGCGACGCCCCGGGCAACGGTCCGCCGGTCGTGCTGTGGCATTACGCGCGTGGGTGGAGCTCGATCAGCAACAGCGCCAGTGAGCACGATCTGCGATCGCTCTCGGGTTCCTACGGTGCGAAATGGCCGATGTACGAACGGGGCTTGCGCAGTCTCGATGGCACACCGCAAGCTTCGGTCATCCTGAACCAGTACGCCACGCGCATCGAGGCCGGCGCGACGGTCGAGTCGACGGTCAAGAAGTTGAGCAAGGGCCCGACCATTCCGCATACCTACGAACAGGAATGGCAGTTCAGCCTGAATCAGGGTATCGACGATATCCTGCCGACCGATAGCACAGCGAAAGTGTGGCATGATATCGCCGGGGCGGCGCCCGACCTACTGTTGATCTGGATTCCGAAATTCCTGGTCGACAATACCGAACTGCCACGCGTCGATCCCAATAATTTGGAAACGGTTCCGGCGGTCTTCCATCCCGAGCAAACCCAGGAAACCGCGCCGTCGTTGTCGAAGTTCCCTTTCTACTCGGCACTCAGCATGCCGAACCACGACGAACTGCTTATCGACGTATTCCAGGGTTTCCGCGAACGACTCGTAGGCATCTCCGACAATTCCCTCGGCGACCTGATGGATTTCTTCAAGGAAGAGAACATTCTGGGCAATATTCCATTGATGCTGGACGGGTGGCTGCCTTCCCCCTCCTGGCTGGACTCGGAGAACAAATCGCTCGGCTTCTTCTTGATGCAGGTCGATTTCGAAGGCGGCACCGAACTCACCGGACCTACCCATGAGAAATTCGGCCTGGAAGTCTATACACTCCGCGAGCTGGGCGTTACGGGCAAGTCGACGATCAGCAACGAGTCCGGTACGCACCCGGCATTCACCACAACCCTCGGTGCGGGGCCTTCCTTCCCTGAGACCAAATACCCCAGGCGCGGCGGCCAGATCACTTTCCCCCGAGGTGGCGTAGCCGACCACTCCAGTCATTCCCTCAGCTACGGCAGGAAGGCGCACACCTCTCGTTCGCTGCGTCTGCACGACGATATGCTGCACACGACACCCCGCATGCGCGTCCATCTCGTTCTGGTCCGGGACGGCAAGCGTTTCGGGCCCACTGCGGGAACACCACTGGCCAACGGGAGAACGTACCCGACCAACATGCTGGTGCCGTCGAAGGGAGCGCTGGGCACGAAGCCGACCGCGACGCCGCCTCCGCCCGCGAAGGAACCTCCGGCCGAGCAACCGACCGGAACCCGCTCTCCGGAACCGAAGGAAACCCCGGATAAAAAGCCGCCGCCCATTCGGTACCTGTCACCGAAGCTGTTGCATTTGCGTCAACTGAGCCTCGACACCACCCCGTTCAGGGTCACCGGTACCGCTCCCTTGTTCGCCGGTGCCGAAAAGTTCCTGTCCGAGACCGGCTTTTTCTCGAGCGAACACGATGACCCGGGTGTGCTGGACCTGGTCGAACAGAAGGCACTCGCGACCGCCCGCGAAACCAATATCGCCGCATTCGAGCGGATGAAGGCACAGTCCGACCTGGACGCCACTTTCCCGGAGATGATCGACGGCGAAGTAGACGAAACGAACCTCACGCTCGAAGGCGGTGCCATCCAATGGTTCAAAAAGCCCGGCCGATTCGGCACCGAGAGCATTTCGATCAGGATTGTCACGAAGCGTTACTACGCTTCCCCGGACCGTCCGAACGACGGGGTCAGCCATGACCTGACGCTGCCCAAATTCCAGACACAGAACCGGGCAGGGATCAACCTGCCCGGCAGCACGCAGTCCGACGCCACCTCGCTGCAGGCGAATTGGAACGGCGGCGGAAATGTGGCGATCACCAACCCGTTCGATGTGCCGAGCAATCAAATCCTTGCCAGCGTGACGCCGAGCTATGTCCACGCGTACCACTCCTCGGCGGGTGCGACATATGGTTTCGACACCGGCGCCACGAATATGATCATCAGCCCCGCCGACGACGGCACACAAAACTTCACCGTACCTGTCGTGCATTGGATGGAGATCTCCTACAGCGATGGCGAGGACCCGGACTTGATGCGCAGCGCGGGCGTGGTCCACCTCAATGTGCCCACCTATCGCACGGAGGACCAAGAGCCGACCGACCCGTCCCCGCCTCCGGTCGCGACCATTCGCAAGATCACGGACGAGGACATCGACCACCTCGCTGCACCGACCCGAGGCCTTCCCGAGCAGGCGGTCGTCCTCGACGCCGGCTCCAGCACAAAAATCCGCCAGGCCGTTTTCGCTCTCATCAACGGAACGAGGCTCGATACCGAGCAGGTCGAGCAGACCGAGCAGGTCGAGCAGGCCGTATCGGGAGCATTCCCAGTCGATCCCGAAGAGGATGCGGTCCTTCCGCGGTGGAATCCGCAACCGGCAGCCGAGCCCGAGCAGACCAGCCCGCCGACCTCCGACCTCCCGTCCTCGGAAATTCCCACGGTTGTCGTCACCGATCCATCCGGCGCGCTGCACACCGTTCTCCCGGTACCCGATACCGAGACCGCGCCTCCGCCCACACAGATACCCGGTGCATTCCCCGTCGAGTCACCCGAGCAAACCACGCCTCGCCGGACCGACACGCTGCCATCCGACGTGCCGGCGATCATCGTCACCGATCCCGCGGGCGCGCTGCACGATGCGTCGCGGGCGCTCAGCGACCCCGAATCGGAACCCGACGTACGCCCAGGCTGGGTCGAATGGGGGATCAACAAGATCGCCGTCGGCGGTAACTGGGTCTGGGAACAAACTTTCGGCGGACGCACCGCCAACCCGGAGTCAGCGCCGTACCAAATCATTCACACCGCCTTCTCTCCGCAAGCTCAGCTGGCGACGCTGGTGCAGACCTCACATGGCTCCGACGAGATCGAGGGCATCGGCACCGCGGGCGTCGTCGCGGGCACCGACTACATCGTTCGACTCGAGTCGTACCTCACCGACATTGTGGTGCTGCCGAAGTCGGCGAAGATCAACACCGAGAACTGGTCGCCATCCCAGGACCATGCGGACGAGAAGTCGCAAACTGTGCACAGCGACCAGTTCGGCCTCAGCGAGACACAGCGCTTCGGCGCCGAAGCCGACCACAGCACCATTCCCGGCGGAACCTACCAGCACGCGTTCTCCCGCCCGCGGCATGCCACGGCCGCCGAATCCATCGGCACCAATCGGATAACGACGATCGCCGCCAACGCGGCCGGAACGAACCCGGCGGGACCGCGCGGCGAGGCCTATCGGTTCACCGCGCGGGTCGTGCACGTGGTCACCGTCGAAACCGGTACCCGCAACCTCATCACAGGTACTGGGAAAGATCTCGCCGCCATGGTGCACCGCCGCTCCAAAGTGGCGAGATATCTGACCGACATGGCGCGAATCCTCGTTGGAGCAGCGGAGCCCACTGCCTACGGCGACAACACCCTCGTCGTCGACGACCCCGGCGGGACCGAATTCCTGTTGTACGACAAGGATCTACACCTGCATCCGCACCTCGCCCGCCTGGTCCGGGAGAGCGGCGTGCACAAGATCGTCAAGCAGCAGCGGGCCGATCTGTTCCTACCGATCGGCTACGTCCTGAGCAACGGCGCCCTCACCTACGGCAACGTCGTCAAAGCGAACATCGAAGGCGGACACAACGACTTCAAAGTGGCTACCAAGAAATTGGTGGAGTCGGTGGCGCCAGGTGTGCTCGATCCCAGCTCGGCCAATCACTTCCGCGGCGTCGTGGCGCAAATCAACAAGCACACCTCGATTTTCGGCACCCGCACCCTCGCCAACGGACCGGGCACCAAGTCGTTCGCGTTCGTCGACCGCAGCTACCCGTTCGTGCCGCGCCTGGTCGAGGTGGCCTTCGAAGCGCGGCCACATCCCAAAGCCGATCTCGACCGGATCCGCGGTCGGCGCCTGCCCAATGGCGTTGCGCTGGAGACCAATTTCCTGCACACGACCGCCAACGGCAACGCGCTGGGCGGCAAGGATACGGCGGTCGGCGCCGGCCGAAGCGGTGACGATCAGTGGAGCTTCAACCCCAGTTTCCAAGTGGAAGGCGGCGTACGCCCCACCTTCAGCTTCGCCGTCAAAGGCACCGGAAGCGCCAGTGGCACCAGGGATTCCAGCCGAGTGCTGAGTACGTGGCTGCGCGGCGACCACACCGCGCGATTCCCGGTGCCCTACGTGTACACGGTCACGGTCAGATGGTGGCTCCTCGAAGGTGCGCATGCGACCTACCTGACGCGCCTCGCCGCATCGACGGCGGGAATCCTGCTGGGACTGGATACCTCGCAATGGGGCCGACCGAACAGCTCCGTCTCGAAGTCCGTCAATTCCGTCAACCACATCCAGTTCCATGTCGACGACGCGAGAACCGCCGGCGACAGCGACACCGTCCTGCGCCGCGTCAGGCCCGACATCTATAAAGCCGATCCGTCGGTCCCCCGCCCTTCCCCGCCCGCGGGAAGTATGGCGATCGAGATGGAGAGGCCGGCCGGGCTCGGCCCGTTGCTCGCGCAGCCGTGGGTGCCGAGCAGACCGATCCAGGTCTACTGGTTCGACGCGATCGATCAGCTCGACCGAGCGCTGCGTGCCGTTGCCCCCTCGGTCGAGGCCAACCACCGGACCCGGTCCGTCGAGAGCGCGCTCCAGGTCTTGAACACGCTCGCCTGGACCGGTCTGCCGACCGTGCTCGGCCCGGGGTCCATCGCCGCATTCCTCGACAATATCGACGCATCGGACCGAATTCTGCCGATCCCGACGGCACACCCCCGTGGTCGGCGGGTCACCGACATCACCGCCGAGGTGACGCTCTACTCGCCAGAGATCGACCGAACCAGCGGGACAATCACGCTCGACGGCATGGAGGTCACGGCGGAGAGTTTCGAGTCCGAGGCAAGCCAGACCAATACCTTCATGCCCACTATCGGTGTGAGCGTCCCCGCCACCGCGGATGCGAGCAACCGCGGCGCCCCCGCGGGCTTGCCCCTGGGTGGCGGCGCCAAAGGCCACGGCATGTCCAGAAAGGTCGGCAACCAACGCCGCGCACTCACCCGCATCGGCACCGCGGCACTGAACGCCGACGGGCTCGGCTCGGACAACCATCGCGCATGGACCATCCTGCTGATCAAGCTCATCGGCCCCAAGGGCACCCTGTGGGTCATCGGCAACGCCGTCACCCGCACCACCGGTGCGTTGCACACACCCTTAGAGCCGGCTCCGGCCCCCGCCATCCCCGAGCAGTCCACCGCCCCGGAAACTGCGAAACAACCGGATCAGAGCATCGAGCCCACCGATTCTGCTGTGCCACTTGACCATTCGGTCGAATCGACGAGTCGGCCGGCAACTCCGGATGCGCCCAACGCCGAGCAGGAAACCACGGAGCCCGATCCCGCACCGAAGCTCGAAGCCAAGTCGGCGCAGCCCACCGACACCCACGAATCTGCGAAGCAGTCCGCGCAGAGCACCGATCCTGCTGTGGCACCGGACTCGTCCGAGCCGACGGATCGCCCGGTGGTACCGGATACTCCCGTCGCCGCGCAGCACACCACGGAGAATGAACGCGGTGCGGCACCCATCAATGACGTCACGTCCTCCCCCGGCGTCCGGTGGCGCGGACCGCGATCGGCCGTGGTGAACGGCATCCGTGCACCTGCCGGGCACGTCTGGGAATCCATGCGCGACGACGGCGACTGCCTGCCGCTACTGCTCGAGCGCATGGTCTACCCGAACGACCCGCCGTCGACACAGAAGATCATGGACCAGCGGCTCGCCGCGTTGCGCGCGGAGATCGCGACCGAGATCGAGACGAACGCGGACGACTACTTCGAGCAGTTCGTCGCCCTTGTCGACGCGGCCTCAGTAGCCCCACCCGAGGCGCCACTGCTCCGCTCCGAAGAAGTGGCTGCGCTGCAAACCGCGCGAGACAACAACCGGCTCCGCGCCGAGTTCGACCGGCAGGTACAGGCGATCAGGACACCGCGGGTCTGGCGAAACGCGGCCAGCCATTTGACTTCTCGGGCCGCGGGCACCACGTTGCAGCGGCGCGGACTCTTCCTGGCGTTGTACAACGATGAATACAGAACTCGCCCTGTGATACTCGGCGTGGAAACCACCGAGGCGGCTTCAGCCACCGCCCTGAACTACCGCAATCACTTCTACCTCGCGGTACCGCACGCACCCGACTCTTCGCTTCCGTCGCGCACACCCTTGTCGCCTGCTGCGCCACAACAGCGGGCGTCGGACGACAGTGCGAAGACGCCCAGCGACGAGACAGGACTCGAGCGCACCGAGGCGGACCGGTCGGACGTCGAAACCCCTGCGGCAGTACCGATCATCGTCGTTTCGCCGCCACAGGACGAAGCGCAGGTGACCCCGGACCGTCCAAACACGCCACCCACCATCACGATTTCCACTCCCGAGGGCACCACCCGGTCCGCCGTCACTGTCGAGGACGTAGCGCCGACCGAGTCCGAAACACCCATTCCCGCAATCGAATCGGTGCCGGAGCCCACGCAGACACTGTCCGCACCCCCGAGCCCACCGGTGCAACCGATCGCGCGCCGGTCGGAGTCGGTATTGTCGCGCGCCGCCGCGGAATTCGAGGGCATCTTCGACCGCCCGCGTACGTTGGCGGAGTTGTACCGCACGCTGCTGCCCGAGTGGCCGGACCTGTCGTTCGAGGACCTGGCAGAGCTGCGAACACACAGCTACGCCCACAACGGACAGCAAGCCCCCACCGTGTCGCGGGAAAATCTGGACGAGTTCCTGCATGCCATCTGGGCTGAGCGTGAGTCGATCGCGACCGCGAATCACATCTACAACGCGTATCTGAGTCGGGGCGCCGGAGATCGACCCGAGAACCCCCGCGCGTTCAGAAACGACATCGCGTGGGTCCTCACCCAGCGCACCCCCGGACCGGCGCAGCAGGGTTTCCTGGCGGAGGCCGGTGTGCTCACGCCGGACAATGCGGACCGCTGGGCGCCCGAAAACATCCCGGTCGTGCACTTCGACCGGCAGAACCGGCCGGACCTGCCCGCCGACGACAACGGCTTCAAGATCTACTTGAATGCCACGGGCGCCGCACGTTCCGACGTGGTGGCGCGTGTGGTGCACAAGGTGCTCGACAACCCCGAGCGCTTCCCCGGGGTCGGCGAGGTAAAGGTCTTCGGCCCGCTGGAGCGCCGAGCGGACGGGATCGTGGTCTACGTCAGCGATTTGGACACGGTGCAGCGGGTCGTCGCGTGGTTGCGGGAGTTCCAGGACGAGCACGCCGAAATGTTCCATTGGGACGTGCCCGCCGGGTCCGAACAGGTCTTGGCCGGTGTGGGCTTCGGCGCGGAAATCAAGCCAGGAGGTTTCGGGGCGAACCGCGCCATCGCGCTGTTCGACGCGCTGAACCTGCACCGCCACAACACGTTCGACGACTTCGTCGCCGAGGTGCGTGCGCAATTCCGCAGCCGCGGCATCGATCCCGAACAGGTACACCTCAACCTGCCCGCGCTCCGAACAGACGACCAGCAGACAGACCCCGCACCGGCTACCGAACAACAAATCCTGGAAGAGCCGGAACCGGCCGAGCAATCCCAGCTGCACGACGAGCAGCCCGTCGACCAGACGGCCCCATGGCAGCAGGAGATGCTCGACGCGCTCGCACGCGACCAGCTCAGCGCGACAGCGCAGACGGACACCGGAGACCGAGGGGACTCGACCGAGGCACCGCGGGGTCCGCCGTCGGAGATCATCCGACCCTCTTCGCCCACCGGCTCTGTCGAATCCACCGGCTCTGTCGAATCCACCGGCACCGTTCGGTTCGCACCGCTGCTCGACCAGGAGCCGCCGCACTACATCGACGAGACGGACTCCGATACGGCGTCCCGGCCCGGCTCACCGGCCGACAATGCGTCGATCTACAGCACCGACGCCGATCACCCTGCACGGTCCCAGGACTCCCCCGCCCACGAGCCGATCACAGACGAGCAGACGAGCCCGGTGATGCCGGTCAGCCTGGCGAACATCCGCCCCGCATTGCGCTGGGACGACGACGAATCCGTGCACAGCACCGACGAGCCGGACCGTGCGCCCGTTGCGTCCGAAACCATCGGCCAGAACAGGCTTCCCCGCACGTTCACGGTCGATATTCCGGGAAGGGGTGTCTCCGAGCCGCGGGAACAGCAGGACGAGCCCGCCGGGCGGAAGCGGTTGTCGTCCGGATCGCGAGTGCGGGCCGCAATGCCCGACACCTTCGACCTGTCCGGTGCTGGATGGGACGCGCACACCCTGGGCCGCTCGAAGAGCGACCCCGGCATCCGCACGCACGACCAGGGCGGCGAAACATCGAGGCCGACTGCGCAATTGGGTCCGGACGAGATGACACGCCACGTCGAGATGACACACATGACCCGACCGCCGGGGCAGTTCGAGGACGTCGCCGATCTCGTCCACGACGCGCCCGAGCTCGAACCGGCGGCACGCACCGACCAGGTTGTCGCCACCCCGCACACCGGTGACGCTTCCCAGTCACAAGACAGCACAACAACGTCCGCCTCCGAGCGGCGAAACTCATACGCTGGAACCGACGGCAGCACATCCGCCCATCCCCAGGCCGAGCGAGCTTCTCGCAGGTCCCAAGCGCTGCAACGGATGCGGGGCTTCGTCTCGCGCCTCCGTGAGCACGGCGATCCGCGCGACGCTACGACAGCGCCGCGCACAACGTCGACCGAAGGCAGCACAGCCCGTCAGCTCCGCACGGTCTTCCACCGGCTCGTGCGCCGATCGGCCAGCAGTGCAACGACTTCGGCCAGCCGTGCTACCGGGAGCGCTATCGCCGGCGACGGCACGGCTGCCCACACGGTTGCTTCCGACGCACCAGCCATCGCCGCCTACAGTTCCGAGCCTGACTTCGACTGCCTCACCACCGCACTCACCGACATCCAGCACGACAACAACAGTCGCGCGATCCGGCCGGATTACCGGTCGACCGCACTGCCTTTCCGCTCGAAGCGACACTTGCCAGGCCGCTCCCGGCGCGAAGCCGAGAAGGCCGCGGGCGGCAGACTGCGCGGCTACGCCGACGAACACCGGATCGCCAAGCAACTGCAAATTCTCGGCCCCGGCGCCCAAGCCCTGGTCGTCGGCGTGCATCCGGCCATCAACGCGAACGGCATAGGCGCACAAGCCTATCGGATGGTCAACGACCGCGGCGTCATCGTCGTCCGTGACGCCGCCGATCCGGCGCACCGCCTCCCTGGACAGGGCCGCGCCGCCCGCGTCTTCGCCGTCCTCTACTCCCCCACCGGCAACCAGACCCGGCCCCTTCGGCTGCGTGGCGAAGCGATCCCGGAGTTCCCGCGGGACATCCGCATCGGCGCACCCTACGAGGCGACCGGCACCCGGCGACCCGGCAGCCCAACGGCCGGTCCCACCCGCGCCGCCGACACGACACCGCGCCCGGCCGGGCGCGGCACCCCGAACACCGACGGCAGCACATCAGCCCACACCGGCGACGCGTCGCGCATCACCGGCGTACGGCCGCACGGCGACGGATACCGGATCGAAGCCGAAGTAGGCTCCAGCGCAACCGGTTCCGCGCCCGCACGCCGGTCGACGGACACTGACGACACAGACCACATCGAGGACGGCACCCGCGAGTTCGACACCGACAGTATCGTTTCGGCAGATTCCGACGCCTCGGCGGCGTGGCCCGGCGCGATCCGCGAAACGCGAACTTTCGACGGCGATACCGCCGACGAAGGCCGTATCGATGACGACGGGGTGCGCGTATTCGATACGGACACAGCGGGTGACCGGTTCGGAACGAACCATCTTCGGACCCTTTCGTGGTACGAACACGCCGAACCCGCGCGCAATGCGCTTGTCGCCCACGGCCAGAATTCGGTGCTCAACAACATTGTGCGGAGCCTGTCGGATATCGAACTCGACCAGCTCTGCGCGCGCATCGAGCACAGCGTCGCCCTCTATCGCGCGATCGTCGCGGAGTACGGCACCGAATTCGCCTTCGGAGCGCTGCGCACCACCCGCGACGAACTGGCGGGCCGAGCCGACCTCGACGAACGTGAAACGAAGCTGCTGGGCGCTCTCACCGAGATCCTGGGCAGTGAAAACCCGTTCCGCCGTTGGCAAGACATCACCGCCGATGCCTACATCCACCAGGACGCGTCCGGTCTCTATCGCCGTGCCTACGGTGCCGAGTTCGGCCCCGAGGTCGTTCGAAAGCACAGAGATTCGCTCGACCGGGCGACCGGCCGCCCGCTGCCCTCGACCGAACCGTTCCGCGTCCTGCGCACGCTCGAAAGCGTCGATTTCCTGCTTGCCCAGGACGGTGCACCGCTGAACGGGCGCAATGTCGCCCTCGCGGTCGGTGTTTCGCATCGAGACCCCGGTTACCTGTCGACGTCACTGACCGCCAACCCGATCCAGGTGTCGCGGTTCAACAGCAATTTCGTCCTCGAACTCGAGGTGCCGCCCGGGTCTCGCGGCATCTATGTCGGCAGCGACGGCGGTCTCCGGCAGAACGAACTGCTGTTCGCCCGCAATACCCGCTACCGGATCACCGGGATCGGCCCGACCATCCACGGCGTCACCATCCTGCGCGGTCGCATCGAGCCCGACGAAACAGCCGCCCGCCACCCGGACTGCGCGCCGCTGGCTTTGCGCTACGTCGCCGACCAGAACCCCCGTGCGCCGATCACCGCGCCGGCGCAGCACTCCGTCGGGCTCGACGGGATGAGCGCCGAACAGTTCAACCGCCATGCCGGAGGCGAACTGCGCACCTTCACCAGCCATGCCGAGATCGAGGACGAACTCCGGCAACTCGGCGCGGGAGCGTTAGCCCTCGTCGTCGACGCCTATCACGGTCCGGTGGACGTGCACGGAATCGGCGCGCACACAGTGGTTTTCGAGAACAACCAGATGATTGTCCACGGGTACGACCCGATCACCGAGGACTACTACCCGATCGACCGCCACCCGACCGCCAACGTTCGCGCGATCACCGCCATCGTCTACCGCCCGGACGGAACCGTGTACACCGCCGATCGGGAAGCCGACGGCGCGGCAGTCCTCGGCGAGACCCGCATCGGCGCGCCGGACCGAGGTGCGGTGGCTGCCGACAATCGTGCAACGGAGCCGATGGCTCCCACAGAGAAGCGCGACCACTTCGACATAGCAACCTTCCTCGGAAGTTTCGGCGGCGCGGCTTATTCACCCGGTACGAAGCTGAGTTTCCAAGCCACCGACCGCACCATGCACGCCGAGTTCGGTGCCACCGGGGTCGCCCTGTCCTGGACGGGCACCCGCGCGACGCCTGCACCATCCGAGCATCCCCTCGGCGAATTCTGGCATCTGCTCCGGACCGGTTACGAGCCGCTGGGATTCACTGTGGTGCGGGTGGCTCAGCCGCCGTTCCACGCCGCCGCCACCGCTCGGATACTCAGCACCCCCGAATTGCGAAATGTGCTGACCGCCAATGGTTTGGACACCGAAACCGAAATACATTTCCAGGACGGTGCCGACCATCGCGTAGCGGTGGTGCGGCGGGACGGGAACCTCGCGGTACGCGATCCGCACACCGCGGGCGATCTGCCACCCGACCCGCGGGCGATCATCAGCCGAGCGGAATTCCTGCACCGACTCGGCGAGCGCGGGACATGGCATGTCCGGGTCGCTGTTTCGACGCCACTGGAGTGGCATCGCATACCGTCCATCGGGCCGGACAACCTTTATCCGACACTGGCGCGGATTCTCACAGTAGATGCCGAAGTGATACGGCAAAAGACCGAGCGGAGGATGGCAGCGGCGAACATCGACTCCGCACTCGAGGCGGCAGCCCAGGAATACGCCCTCAATATCGTCTTCGAACGTCCGGGCGAACCTCGCACAACCCTCGTGAACAGTCCGAAGCTGCCGAAATTCTTCCTGCGCCAGACCCTTACCGGCTACGAAATCGGCATCACCGCCACCGGCCATTACGCCACCGTCGTCACACCGGACCTCGCCGCCGCACAGGTCAGCGTGCCGCGCGAGCAGATCCCGGCACCGCGGACCACCATACTGGCCGGCGGGCCGGAACCACCGCTGGAAGGCGCGGCGGTGCGCCGGAACTACATCCCGGAACGGGGGCCGGTCTCCGCGCGAGCCCCGGAGCCCGCAGTAGTCAAGAAACCCCGGCGGAAGCGGACGACCTGGATCCGGCACCGCACGGTCCCCGCCGCCAAACTCGCAGGACGCAACGTTCAGTCCGCGCATCTGCCTCGGCCGACCTTCACCGACCCCACACCGGTGCACTACATGGACGAGGTGGAGCGCGAAGCCCACCGGCTCTACGTGGACGAAACCGGCCGACTCCGGCACGCCCGCGACGGGTCGCTGTTCCAAGCGGAACGGAACGAGGATTACCTCGGCGATCGCAAGTACATCTTCGTCATGGACGAATTCGGCAATCTGTATGCGGGCGAGAAGATCAAAGGCCTGATCCAGCATTCGTCGTTCCTCGGCGGCCGGATCGTCACCGCGGCCGGGGCCATCTCGGCCAAGGACGGCATCGTCACCAGGATCGTGGACAGCAGTGGGCATTACGCGCCCGACGAGCAGACGAACGACTACGCACTGGCGTTCCTGGAAGCACAGGGTCTGCGCTTCTCCGATGATTTCCAGCGAGTCTATTATTCGAACAACGATCAGTTCCTGCTCCGGGCGCCGGCGGTCCAAGAACGCGTCCGCGCCGCCGCACTCGCGCGGGTACAGCGCATCCTGAACGAGGGGCCGACCTTCACCGCACCCTTCAAGGTCTATCGCACGGAAACAACGCAGAGGTACCTCTCCTGGCGTGATTTCCCACCCGGAACGACAATCGCTTTCCAGGACGCGCTTTTCGACACCACGGCCACGGTCACCGAGGACCTGACCTTCCGAGTGTTCGCCCGCAGTATCGATGGTTCGCAACCCGACCGTGCGCACGAACTGGACGGCGAGGCGTTGCGGGAGCTGGTGTTCCGGCTCGACGTGGGGTCCGTCCGGGTCGAGCGACCGGAAGTTCCGGTCTACACCTACTACGGCGAGGACCTGCTGCGCCGAATGGCGCAGGGCGAGGCAGACTTCCACGCCGACAACGCCATCCCGACGCCTGGCGATCAACGAGCGCCGCCGTCCCACCATGACCGACCAGTGGTGGACCGGACGATGCCGTCCCGCTGGGAGCCGGTACAGGTCCCCGGTGATCCAGGATTCGCCGCGATCGCGCAACTATTCGGGATATCCGAGGTCGCTCGGGTCCGCAGGCGCATTCTCGATCACCTCCGCGAAGAAGCGACGATCGAGCACGAACGCCGCGAGGACGTCGACGACAGCCGGGTGGCCGGCGACATCGACGACACGGAGTGGGGGGACGAGCTGCGGGACCGGCACGAGTTCGACCGCTGGCGTTCGACCGCGTACTGGGACCTGGTCGATCCCACCGCTGTGTGGCAGACACCGGATTTCGATGCCGGAGATCGCCTGCTCCGGCTGGTGGCGGCCGCCTACGAGGTGAACGTCGTCAGCGTGCACCCGGACGGTCAGGTGCGCGAAATCATCCATTCCGCCGAACGATTGACGGTGTTCCTACGTCGCACTGCGGCAGGGCATTTCGAGATCGGTGCCACCGCGACCGGCACACCGTTGGTGGAATGGCCGCAGCAGCGAGTGTGGGACGCACTCGCCACGCCTGGCGGACGGGTGCCCAGGAACCAGATCCCCGAACCCCTGCGGCTCGAGTTGACCAAGCCGCACATTCCACTGCTCTCCGCCGCCTTGCCGAGCAAATTCTCCGAGGAGGGGTCCGCGCGACCCGTCCATTACATGGATGCCGACGAATTGGAGTCGCATCGGCTGTTCCTCGGCCCGGACGGCCGACTGCACCGGGCCTCCGACGGGTCGCGGTTCGACACGACCAAGCTCCTCGATTGGCCGGGCGACAGCCGCATCATGCTGTTCGTGATGGACGAGTTCGGCAACCTCTATGCCGCCGCCACCGAACCGAGTGGCCGAATCCAGCACGCTTCGTTCTTGGGCGAGGGTGCGGTGACCGCCGCGGGCGAAATCGGGGCGGTCGACGGCATGCTCGACGAGTGGTCCGACAGCGAACGCCAAGGCCCGCCGCACCCTGAGCACAATGATTTCGCGCTGGATTGGCTGCGCCGCCGCGGTCTCGCGTTGGACCCCGGCTTCCGCAGGACGGACGCCGATGCCGAATCCCGCGATCGGGTCGGCGAACCGATGCGGCAACGCACGCAACTCACGTACCGCCGGATACTCGCCGACGCCACCGACAAAGCGTTGCACCGCATCGAAAACGCGCCGGCGCAGAGCCCGGCGGCGCGCGCGGTGGCGCAGGTCGCCCGCGAGCAGCTCGCCACCGAACAGCGACGGCTGCGCCGCTGGCAGCAACTGTTCCAGGTGCGCCGAATCTCCAAGACCGAGCAGATCAACTCGTTCGCCCATCCCCTACCCGTGGGCGCGCACGATCGTCTCGTGCCGCCCGGGTCGATCGATGCCCTGCGAAACGCCGAAGGGTCCGCCGGTGCACGCGCGGCCTGGTGGGTACAGCACGGACGCGCGTGGTGGGCGGCGCTACAGTTCGCGGACCTGGCACCGGACTATCAGGAGCGCCTGCTCGCCGATTTCCCCGGTCTGCGCAATGGTGACGGAATTCCCGCCGAGGTACGAAACACCCTGAACCGCAGGTACATTCTGCTCGAGAGTGCCCGCCTGAAGCAGGCTGCTGAAGCCGGCGTGCAGATGCCCTCCCAGCAACGTCGATCGCACAACCTCGAGACCACACTGGTCGCCTTGCACGGCGCGGAACTCGAAGCCGCCATAGCGGCACAACGATCCGGGGGCGTAGTCGCCACGGTGCGGTTGCTGTCGTTCCACCAAGACCTGCAAGGCCGCGCCGCCAAGGTGGCCATCGCGTTCGGTCCGGTGGACACCGCGGCGACCATCGACCGGCAGCAGACCGACGACGCCTCCGTCGGGTCATTGCTTCCGGCCGTACCCCCGATTGTGCGAGTCCACCAGCAAAACGCCGGTGCCAGAACGGATCACGCGACAGTTCTCACCCTCGGCCAAGACGACCTACCGAAATTCGACACTCTCGCAATAGGCGGCCCCGCCGCCTACGGCCTTTACGGACCCGAAACCCCCACCAGCGCAGAATCTTCCGCGTCGGCTACCGCAACAGGCCACACCGCGCCGCCCCCCACCGACCCCGGCCGCCCCGGCCCGAGCCGGACCGGCAACGCGACACCGGAGCTCGCACCGACAACCGGTGCCGCGCGCGCCGATCTGCGCCCGCCCGCCGGGTTCGACGATCCAGCGATGTCGGGTTCTTGGTGGCTTGATGTCGGTGAAACCTGGTGGAAAGAACTGCATTTCGATGAACTGCCGGACGCCGAACAGCTGCGTCTGCTGACCGAATTCCCGGCTTTGCGGGAGATTGTTCCCTTCCCGATCGATTATGAACTCGACCAGCGGATCTTTGTACTCGAGCTGAGCAGGCTCGAGGCGCTGGCGGGCGACAGTGGCGAGCTTTCGCTGGATGTGCTGCGGCAACTGGACGAGCTCGATTCCCCGTATACTTTTCCGGGGACCGGCCGAACGTGGTGGGACAACCTGCTTATCGAGCGCTGGATCAACGAGGACCGGCGCAAGCTGCTCGACAGGTTCCCCGCTCTACGTAACAGCGCGGTCGTCCCTGCCCCGCTCCGGCACGCACGCCATATCTCGCATCTCGCGGTCAGGAAGTGGTGGTTCCTGGAGTTCGAAGATGATTACGAGAATGGGTTCCCACCGGATCTGTTGCAGGTACAGCAAAACCTGAGCATTCCCCGTGCTTTCTTGCGCGCCGCGGTCAGGAACGCCGAGGTGGCCGCCGATCGTTCCGACGGCACGCCGGCGGCAGTACATCTGTTGTTTTTCGTCGATGACGATCTGGGTCGGCGCGGTACCATCGCCATCGGTTACGGACCCATCGATTCCGCGTCGACGGTGGACTGGTACGCGTATTCCTCCTCGTCTCCAGATTCGCTGTACGACATGGCGGGCCGGGTCGCGGGACTGCACGCCGACACCGTGCGCACCACTCCCGGCGCGGCGAGCGTCGTCTGGCTCGACTACGGCTCCGCGGTCTCCGATGATTCTGCCGGGCGCCTGAGTGCGGCGATCACCGAGTTCACCACATATCGTCGCGGCGCACCGCACATTCGCCTTTTCGCCACCGCAGAACTCACCGCCGCCTTGCCGGATACTGATTCGTCGGCGGTGGCGGTGCATCTCTCGGTGGTCGATACCCTGCTTCCATTCAACGGTGTGCGGGTGTTCACCAGCGACCAGGACGGTGCCGACTTCGGCCACAGCGTGCTACGCACGTGGCCTGAGTGGTCGACTGAAGTGCACACCGCGTTGCGGAATTACCAGAAGACTTTTGCCATCAACCTGATACTGCGTACTGCGGGCGGCAACTTCGACGAAAGATACGACCAGCTCCGGCAGCATGCCGGTATCAGTAAAATGCTCACCGAGGGGTTCGCTGAGGCACCCGATGCCAGTGCACTGGAAAATCTGCGCGAATCCCTGAACGAGAAAATGAGCAGCGGGGAAACTCTTGACGATTCAGAAACTCGGAAACTTGCCGCGCTGGAAGACATATTCAACCCTGGCGCCCAACGCTCCGACGAGCGTTGGAAGCAGATCTGGCAAGACGGAGAACTCTACAAAGACTTCATTGAAGATTATGAACGTTTCTTCAAGGTCTCGCCCACGCGGGACCTTGCCCGACGGTATCTCGAACTTCTCGACTTGGCGACCAGCCAGCCACTGCCGGCAACCGAACCGTTCCTCGTCATCCGTTCCCTCGAGAGTGTCGACTTCATGGCCATCGACGGACACGGAAACACCCTCGACGGCCGCGAAGACCTCAGCCTTATACTCAATATTCTTCAGCAGGAGTCCGCCCTGCTCTCCACATCGCTGACCGCCGAAACAGTGTCGTTCGACAAGATCAAGACAAAGTTCCGCCTCGAACTCGTCGTACCGCCCGGGACACGCGGCGTCTACATCGGTGCGGACGCGGACCGCAGAATGCGGGAACAGAACGAACTCGTCCTCGCGCGTGACACGTTCTACAGAATCACCGGAATCGGAACAGACCCCTTCACTCCCTCCGTCATCGTCCTGCGCGGACACGTCGAACCATCGACCCCACCAGCCACCTCGCATCCGGGCATCCCGAACCCCGCCCACACCCACACCGGTGGCGTGCGGCACGGCGACATCGACGGCTCGGCCGCCCAACTGCTGGGCTGGGAGCCGGACGTGGCGTTGCCCGCCGATGCCCCCGACTCACCGCGCACCGCCGTCCGCCCAGGCCGGCTTCCAAGCGACCGATCGCCCAGCGCCCCTTCGGGAACGGTCGGCACCGCCCGCACCAAGCCGTCGTTCGAGCCCGAGGGGGACGACACCTACTTCGGCGCCGATTTGCTGGCCTCGCTGCAGTCGGACCCGTACGAACGCTACGGCCTGACGCCGCGCACGCGACTCGACACCGGCGATCTGCGACCGCCGACCCTTGCGGAACACCGGGAATACCTCAAAACGCATGAATTTCCGACGATCCCGCTTCCGATCGCTACCAAGCGCATTGTCGATTCCGATGGCAAAGCCGCTCTCGTCCTGGTGAACGGTGACGGCGAGGTCGTCACGCTGTCGGCTTCCGGTCGTGCGGAAGCGGATCTGGTCGTCGCCGCGGATGGGGCTGCTCCTTACTACGACTTGACCATGCCGGACGGCAAGCACGTCACGGTTCCCGAGGCGCTGGCTCATGGTTTCGAATACCAGCCCGGCACTGCTACGACCCGCGGCACGGTGGCCTGGGATACCACCGGCGAAATCCGCATACTCGGTAATGACGGCCACGGCGACGAGGGGGTCATCACAGTGGCCGGCGGAAACGACCTCATCGTTTTTCCGACGTCGGATGGTTCGCGGGTTATCGGAAATCCGGAAAAGCTCATGTGGTGGCTGGCCGAAGTGCCGCACAACGTACTGCCCGAGACGCCGGAACTCGCCGACCGCAGCGCGGAGAAGTTGTTCGGACCATATGGACCGCAACCCCAAGACGCGCAGCAAGGAGAGGCCGGCTATTGCTCATTGATCGCGCCCCTACAGCGGATCGCCCAGCGTGACCCGCAGTTGATCGAAGAGATGCTGCACGACAACGATGACGGCACTGTCTATGTGCGGCTCCGCATAAACGGCCGCATCCATTGGGAACTGGTCAGCAAGGACATCGACGTCACGCCCGGCACCGACATCGGGCACTACGTCTATCATGTGCCCGGACAACCGTTGTGGCCCGCCATCATCGGAAAAGCGTTCGCACAATGCTTCGGCGGGATTCTCGGTTACTACGCGAGTCGCACCTCGGTCATGAGCGCGATGGACGTTCACACCTACCTGGACAAGCGGTACTACCGTTCCGGCGACGGCGCGTTGGCGCAACCCTCGCGCGTTGTGACGGATGCCTTCTACCCGGTCCATCTCGACTCGGAGACGCTCGGGAGCATCATCGGTGGCGACCCTGACTTCACCGCCCTCGCCGCCGAGGTCCTCGATGACCTCGAATCCGCTTGGCGGACAGTGCACGATGAGGCGCGGAATACGATCATGGCGGCTCATCCCGACAACCCAGCCGACGATCCGGACGTCCGTGCCCGCAGTGACGCCGCACGCGCGGCGGCGTGGGACCAGTTCGAACGCACCGAGGATCTGCGGTCGCCCGCGGGTTTCCGCCGTTATCTCGACAGTCGGTTCCCCGGTCGGTGGGAAACCGAGAAAACGGCTCTGGCAAGCTATTTCACCGCGATATATGGCGGACCGGCCGAACGCAGGCTGCTTCCCGCCCGCTACAGATTCGTCGCTGAAACCATCGCCGCCCGCATCGCCTGGGCGCTGCGGCGCGGTGTGGTCACCATCGGCACCTCCCATTTCGGGCAGGGCCGCGAAAACGCGACGGCTGTACCGGGTCTGGAGGGCGGTCACGCATACGGGGTCCTGGACGTCCTGCGCGACGAGCACGGCATACCGACCGGGCTCTTGCTCAGCAATCCCTGGGGATACAACGGTGACTACCCCACCCCTGTGTCGGGTGTCGAGTACCGTTTGCCCCCGACCGGATCCCGCTACACCACCCGCTCCGACGGCACCCGCGTCCGCGAGGATCAGGACGGCGGCCAGGAGCGGTTCTCCAAAGACTCCGGCAGATACTGGCGCGACGCGGACGGCGAGCAGCGCTGGACTTCCAAGGCCGGCATCAAGATGCGCAAACCCGCGGGCAGCACCAGTTGGCAGTATGACTGGAACCGCAAGGATCCGCCCGATGGCACGATTCCCGACTACGGCATCATCGCAGTCGATCTCATACACATACCGAAATTCGACACTCTCGCAATAGGCGGCCCCGCCGCCTACGGCCTCTTCGGGGCCGAAAAACCCACCAGCACAAAGGATGCCGCCCCGGCCCCGACGGACGGGCACGCTGCGTCACCCCCGGCGGGGAGACCCACACGGTTCGGTCCTGGCGGTGTGCCATCGGAATACACCTCGGCACCCGGGCACTTCATACCAGCACCCGTGCCAGGCGATGGATCTTCGCAGCCGTACCGCGAATCGAATCCCGGTGATCGCGGCCGGGATCCGCAGCAGCCACCGAACAGTGACGTCGGAAGGCGTCACGTCGCTGCCGACAAGGAATACTGGATCATTCATGGTATCGCCAAAGGCTATACAGATTGGGATATTCTGGAACATCTCAATCGCAACGGATTTCCCGATCTGAACATCGCGGAAGTCAGCTTCCTCGTTAATTCTTCCTACGCTTCGGCGGGAATCGAGCGCACGGCAAGTGTTGCCCGTGATCCGGGAACGGTACTCGAAGCGCTCATGGCGAGTTTCGGGGGGCAGATCGATCAAGAAACGCTCGACGCGCTTCCGCTGCGGTTGAGTCCACTGGAAAAGGCCGTATTCAAATACATTTACGACCATTCGGACGACGATGCATCCAGCGTGGATTTCTTTGATGAGGTCGGCACAGCTGTCGAGGGTCAACGCATAGACGGTAAAACGCTCGCCCGGGTATCCAAAGACACGGCGAAGACCGCGGGCAGGTCGATACTGACCAGGGCTGGGATTTTCCGGAGTGAGTGGAAGCGCGACAGTCGTGGGCGGCATAACCTGAGGGAGACTGTCGTGGCGCTCGCGCACAGTCTCGGGGGGCGGATCGATGCCGAGACGGTCGCCGCGTTCCGCAGGGCCGGTGGGGCTCGGCAATGGCGGGCACCGCCTGGGCCGCGTCCGGCGCGCGTGGTTGGCGGACGGAATATCGACGGCAGTAGCGTTCATCCCGGTGGTATTGCGGGCTCGCGGCCGGTCGGTCCGGTGGTCTCTGGTTCGGGTTCCGGTGTCGGTGGTCCGATCCGGCCGTCGCCAGGGGGTTGCGGAGTGCGGGCCCTCGAGTATGCCGCCGGGTTGAATCCCGCTGCTGGGATTCGGTCACCGGGGGTGTCGGTCGGGTTGTCCGGTATGACTGGCCCCCAGTTCGAGTTCGGTGCCGGTGCGCGACTGCAACCGTTCAGTACTCTCGTTCCGGCCGTCGGCCGGCTTCGTATGCTCGGTCCTGGTTCGTTGAGTCTTGTGGTGGGTGCGCATTTCGGTGTCGATGCGCGGGGATTCGGTGCCCATGTCATCGTGATGCACAATCGCGGCGGGGCGCTGTGGGTTTACGATCCAGAAACTCGGATCGATCAACCTTTGGAACAGCATGTCTTCGCCGAGGCTCGGGCATGGCTCGTGATCGTGTACGGCCCGGGCAGCGGCCCGCAGCCCATCGCGGGTCATCCCGACGACGGTGCCCTCGTTCTCGGTGACGCTCTGATCGGCGCGCCATTCGGTGCCGCAGCACCCCAACCAGGGATCGGTGCTCCAGATCTCCACACCACCTCGGCCCCCGCTGCGGGCAGCCCCCGCGGACCGATGGATTTCGCGATGGTGCCTCACCAGCCTATCGGCAGCCAGTTGCGTGAATGGGAGGAACTACCGGTCGAGCAGCAGGATGCGGTGCGTACGCACGTTGCGGAATATGATGTGGTGCAACGGGTTCTGGCCGAGCGAGGCGTGGCGGCGGAACAGCTGGAAGATCTGAACGCCGAGGGCCTTCGCGCCGAACTGGACGCGCACTTCCACGACCGGTTCGGGCGGCCATTCGATCTCGACGCGTTCCGGCGACGTGCCCAGATGGTGAGTGCGTTGATAGACAAACCACTATCGATCACGAAGCAGTTGTACATAGTGCACGATCTGGATACTCTCGATCTCCTGCCGTCGGATCCACTTCTTCATTCCGCAGCGATCGGTACCACGGTCCGGCGGCCAGCCCTCACCGTCGGCGCTCTCGCGGATTCGGCGCCCCCACAACAGACTCGGCACCGGCTCGAGCTGACCGTGCGCCCCGGGGCCCGCGGCCTGCTTTTCTCCGATTCCGATGATGCACAGACATTGTTCTCCGCCGTCGCCGGGCAGCCGCAGATCATGCTGTTCGGCGACGCCACCCATCCGAAGATGCTGCTGCCGCACGACTCGCCGCTGCACATCACCGGCATTTACCCGGACGGTGCCGGCTTCCGGGTGCAGGCCGAGGTGGGGCCGGATACGGAGAACCAAGGCCGTATCGACGAAAACGGCGTACGCATATTCGACACCGACGAGGCCGGCGCCAACTTCGGCTCCCACCAACTGCGCCGCTGGGACGACCTGCCGCGCGAGCAGCAGGTCGCGCTGCGCGCGTACGAGGAATCCCAGCACACCAACGACATTCTGCGGCATTTCTCGGACGACGAGCTCATCGAACAGTTCAACCGATTGCGGCACCATGCCGAAATCGAAGAATGCGTGAACCCGACCCACCGGCCGAACCTGAATGTCGTCCTGCTGCGGGCCCGCCGTAACGCGCTGCGCAGCGCATCCGACCGCACCGAGGCCGAATCGCGGGAACTGCTGATGCTCGACGAGATCCTCGCCGATCCACGCGCCGCGGCGCGCTGGGATGAGATCCGCGCCGACGCCGACCAGTACCGCGAGTTCAACGAGTACTACCAGGAATATTTCCAAGTTCCCTGGAGCCCCAAAGCCATTCGGGATCATATCGCCCTGCTGGACCTCGCGACCGACCGGCCGCTGCCGCTGACACAGCCGATTCGTGTGCTGCGCGCGCTCGAGGACATCGACTTCCTGCTCACCCAAGACGGCACCCCGCTCGGCGACAGGCAGGATCTCACCCTCCTGCCCGGCGGGTCCCAAGTGGAGCCCGCCCTGCTGTCCACGTCGATAACCGCGGAAACGGTACACAAGAGTCGTGTCATCAAATTCCGGCTGGAATTGATCGTGCCGCCCGGAACACGCGGGATCTACATCGGCAAAGATGGTGATTACCCACACCAGAACGAACTCGTGTTGGCGCGCAACACGCGCTACCGAATCATCGAGGTGGATCAGTCCGACCCCACCGTCACCGTCCTGAAAGCCGTGGTGGAACCCGGCGAACAACAGCGCTTGACCGCGGCGCAGGCGCGGCCGGTCGAGCGGCCGTCGGGCGGGGAGCCGGACGTCGAGTTGCTCACTGACACACCGGCGTTGCTGCGTATCGAGGACCCGTCGGAAGTCGGTGCCTACGCCGCGGCGGTGTGGCACGCTCCGTCCCCACAGGCCGCGCTGGCTATGGTCGCACGGTTGGACCCGCGCACGGTGGCGGCGGTGCGCGCCGCGTATCCGGGCAAGGACTTGGTCGCGGATCTTCATACCGGGCTGCCGGACGAAGCCGACTACATCGACCACGTATTCGCCGCTGCGCCGGACGAATCCGCGGCACCGCCGATGGAGCGGGAGCGTGGTGCCGCTGTTGAGGACGGGTCTGCAGCGTATGTCTCGGAGTCCGGCACGTCGAATGCTCGCGGAAACTGTGGGCCATTGGCTCTCCGGTACGCCGCGAACAAGAATCCCGACACACCGATTCGGCCGTCAGAGGTGAGTGTCGGGTTGTCCGGTATGCGTGGTGAGGATTTTGTAGACGCCGCTGCCGCACCGTTGCAACCGGTCGGCTCGCTGGCGGGCGTGGTAGCCGAACTTCGTATTCTCGGACCTCGCGCTTTGAGTCTTGTCGTCGATGTCCATGGCGATCCGGCTGCTCGCCGCATCGGTGCGCATGCCGTGGTGCTCTACAAGCAGGACGAAGAGCTATGGGTGCATGATCCGAAGACCGGCGACCACGCTTTGGCGGACCATCCCATCGCGCGTAGTCGTTCGCTGCTTGCGATCGTGTACAACGATGACGGGCTTGTGCGAACTCTGGCGCGTTTCTCGAACGACGGTGTGCGCGTCCTCAACGAGGCGCTGATCGGTGCGCCACCTACCGAGGACGGTATGGGTTACTCGGCGGGCCTCGAATCGGGCAGTTATCCGGAGTCGGACGGGCAAAGCGGGCCGCACGTCGAAGTATTCCACGGCAGCCCTGCGGAGTTTCCGAATAATTTCCGATTCGACGCTGAATTCGGTATATATTCGCCCGGCACTCTCGTTCATATCACCGACGATGCCGGAACTCTGCTGCTCACTGTTACTGGGAACGGCTTGGTCACCGCGAATTATGGGGACGGCGGTAATTCGGGGCAATGGGTGCAAACGTTCGAGGGCGACATTCAAAACGCTGCGGAATATTTGATCGGGTACCTGTCGGAGGTTCCGCCCACGCGAATCGAGATCCATCACCCGACTCCGCTGACCGCAGCCGCAACAGGGGCGTCCGCCGAGGAGTACGACACGGCTGGGTCCTTTGCCCACAGCGGGGCGCCACTCGGTGGGGACCACACCGACGCGCCGCCTGCCGGCACTCGCGCCGATCTGGAAAGCTGGGTAGCCCACTGCATCATCCGGGGTTACACGAATCAGGACATACTGGATCACCTCAAGGAAAGCGGATTTCCCGATCTGAGAAAGACACAGGTGGACGCCTGCGTGCAGGCCGCGTACGCATCCGCGCGAGTCGAGTTTCGGCTCGTAAGGGGTACAAGCAAAGGAATGCAGATAGAAATTTTCGCCAGGAATTATCCGGGTTACATCGATCAAGGCAGGCTGGATATCCTACCTCTGCGTGCGAGGCGCCTGGAGCGGGCAGTGTTCGCACATTTTCGGGACCACCCGAACATTGCGACGCCGAATAAAGAATATTATAAAGAAGTTGCCATCGCCCTGACTGGCGCAGAAGTGGACGGCGAGGTCCTCGGGAGCATATCCTCGGATATGGTCGCCATAGCTGTCTTCGAGCTACTGGCGAGAGCTGGGATCCCCAGGTCCCACTGGGTCAAGGATCCTGTACGCGATAATCCGGACCCGAGGGCTACACTCGCCGCGTTGGCGTATCGGCTGCGGGGTCAGGGGCGGCTCGACCGGGTCGCTATCGCCGAGTTCATGACGTCTGGTGGTCCCGCACAGTGGTCGAATCGGATGGGGCGGGCCCGCCCGAATCTCGCGAAGGAGATTTTCGAGTACCTTTACGAGAATCGCAATAATCACTTTAATGTCGGATATGAGAATATCAGCGCCCATCTAGCGAACAAGGGCCTCGGGAGCCTTTCCAGGTCGGCGGTGAACAACGCCATTTTCGATATACTGAACAAGATCGACGTGCCTTCCGGAGCCACGGAGTTCGTCGCCGCCGGGTGGCCGGCCGACAGGTTCTTGGAAATCGCTGCGCGGTGGCCTGCTGCCGTCGAGGCGTACCGGGTCTCGCGTAGCCGGTCGTCGACTGACGGACGTTTCGACGGCAGTAGCGCGCATCGTGGTGGCAGCGCGTAGCCAGCCCCGACCCGACTATGTCCTGCCTCGTATCCCGGAGGCCCTGCGCCGACAAAGGAATCCGCTATCGCTACATCGGAGCAAGCATGACCGGAACCCCGACCGCCTACAGTCGCTGGACCCGCCGCGCCGTCACCTACCTGCCCGTGCATCGGCAGGGCATGCTGATCGGCTATCTGTGGGCCTCGGTCGACCATTACGCCGCGGGCTTCGAACGCCATCTCGCCACGGCCGCTGACGATCTGGACTGTCTGCTCGTCTGGGAACGGCGGCTCGAAGACGCGGCCCGGCGCGGCCGCACACCGCAGGAGGCGGTCCAGGAGTGGGTCGGCGCACCCGAAGACGCGGTCGCCGGTGCGATTCCACCCGGCGTCAGGCACGGCGGCGCATCGGATCTGGCCGAACTGTGGGACCGGCTCAACCCCGACGGGCCACCCCTCGGTGACGGACCGCTCGTCCAGGACGGCGCCTATCCCGACGGCACCCCGGCGGACCGGCGGGACGGGTGGGGACCGTTGCACAGTGTTCCGTTGCGGACGTATGCCGACGACACCGATGCCCCCATCCGCTATCTCCCGGTCCGGATCGACGCCGCCGTGGTCGGCTATCTGTGGGCCGCCGCCACCGGAGAGGCCGGCGGCTACCTGCCACGAGCCGACGCGGGGCGGACCGGACAGATCGCTGCCGGACTGTGGCAATCGCGTTTCAGCGACGCCTATCTCGCCGGGCAACCCGCCACGACCGCACTGGCCCGCTGCCGCGATTTCCCCGCCGATCGGCTCTCGGGGGTCGTCGAGGCCAGCGACACCGAGCGTCAGGCACACGCCCTCGCCGAACTGCAACGCCTGGCCGCGGGAGCCGCCGACGACTCGCTTTGACGGGTTGGTACGACATCCGCATCACCGGCGTGTATCCGGACGGCGAGAAATGTCCGGTTCACCGCCGAAACACGGCCGGTCAGCACCGATTCCGGGGCCGAACTCGAGGCCGACCTCGCTCAGCTCCGCATCTCGGAGGAGCCGCGGGACGGCGATACGGGCGGATTACCGTAGTACCGACCCGAAACTCAGCCGGCCGCGGCGGGGGCGTGGTAGCGCTCGCGGTGCTCGATCCACGGCCGCTGCTGTTCCTCCTTGCTCATCGCGAGCAGCGCATGCAGTTGCGCCCACTGGGTTTCGTCGGTCGGTGTGTAGATCTGCACCCATGCGCCCTGCACGGCGGGCAGCGACATGCTGGTGACGAACATTTCCAGATCGCCGACGGCGAGATGGCGGATCTGTTTGATCCGCTTGTTCGGCACCGCGACGTCGTTGCGCGCCCACAGGGTCGCGAAATCGGCACTCTCGGTGCACATTTCCTCGATGAACTGCTGCCAGCTCGGATCGTCGAGGTTCTTCGCGTACGCCCCGCGCAGGTAGGCGACCATGCGGCGCAGGTCGTCCCAGCTGTGCCGGTAGGTGTTGCAGCACTGCGGCGTCATGAACACGAGGCGCGCGACATTGCGCTCCCCCACCAGGAAACCGGGGCACAGCGCCTCGTAGGCGGCGTTGTAGGCCAGCATGTCGTAGCGCGCGCTGAGCAGTGCGGCGGGCAGCGGCACAAGATGGTCGAGGATGGTCTGCATCTCCTCGGGCAGTGCGCTGTTCGTGTGCGCGTTCGGCACCGTCGGCACTTCGGCCAGCCGGTACAGGTGCGCCCGCTCGGCGTCGTCGAGGGCCAGCGTGCGTGCGACCGCGTCCAGCACCTGCACGCTGACGTTGATCTGCCTGCCTTGTTCGAGCCAGGTGTACCAGGTGACCCCGATGCCGGACAGCTGCGCCACTTCCTCGCGGCGCAGGCCGGGCGTGCGGCGCCGCGGCCCCGGGGGCAGCCCGACGTCGTCGGGCGAGATCTTGGCCCGGCGCGATTTCAGGAAGGTTCCCAGCTCCGCGCGGCGTGCTTTGCGCACCGCCCGAACGTCCAGCACATCGGTCATCGTTCGATCGTGCCCTATGCGGTTAACCGTATCCAGGTGCTGCTGGTACCCGTTTCAGCCGGGCCGCGCGGGCCGAATCGACCCCGTCCGAGCGCCGATCCACGCCCCGGCATGTCGCCCGAAAAATTGCTGTTACCAGCGGCGATTCACGCCGGTACCGGCCCCCGACAGTTCGGGTCATGCTCTGCGCGGACTTATTCTGTAAGTTACTCGCTTGTGCGCAAATCCCGGCAGCTGGACTTTCCACGCTCGGGCCCAACGCTTTTCATACTGACCGCAAGCGCGGTCCTAGCGGTGATCCTGCTGTTCACCACGGTCGATCCGTGGCTCGATCGGGCGGGCATCCTGGCCGGTGGGCTCGATGTACATGTGTATCGGGATGGCGCGTGGCGCATCCTGCACGGTCTTCCGCTCTACACGGAGCCGACGGTGGCGGGCCTGCTCTATACCTATACGCCCTTCTCCACCCTGGCCTTCATCCCCATCGTGTTGGTGCCGTGGTCGGCCGTCAACTACACCGGCATGGTCTTCAACCTGGTGGTGCTGTTCGGCTGTGTGCTGCTGAGCTGGCGGCTGCTCGGATACCGCAGCACCGCAAGGCTGGCCCTGATCAGCGCACTGCTGGCATTGACCTGCGCGTTCCTCGAACCGGTACGGACCACGCTGTTCTACGGGCAGATCAATCTGCTGTTGATGCTGCTCGTCCTGTGGGATTTCGCGCGGGCCGATCGCAGCCGGCTGCGCGGTATCGGCGTCGGCCTGGCCGCGGGCATCAAGCTGGTCCCGATCTATTTCATCGCACAGTTCGTGGTGCTGCGACAGTGGCGCGCGGCCGTGACCGCGGGCGCGGCGTTCGCCGCCACCATCGCCGTCGCCTGGCTCGTGCTGCCGACCGATTCGCGCGAGTACTGGACCTCCACCTTCTTCCAGTCCAACCGCATCGCCGACGATATGCATCCGTCCAATCAGTCCGTGCGGGGTGTGATCGCGCATCTGACCCACCATCCGGCGCCCATGTGGCTGTGGCTGCTCATCGCCGTCCCGCTCGCGCTGGTGAGCCTCGTACTCGTGGCCGGACTGTACGAGCACGGCGAACACCTACTCGCGGTCACCCTCGCCGGGCTCACGGCGTGCGCGGTGTCGCCGTTCTCCTGGGACCACCACTGGGTCTGGTACGTCCCGCTGCTCGTCTACCTGGTGCACCGGGCGCAGACGCGACCGGTCTGGTGGCTGGCCGCGGCGGCGCTTTTCGTCTCGGTCGGCGCATGGACCTGGGAGTACGACCCGAATTACGTTGTGGTCGGCCTGTTCCTGTTCCCGCCGTGGTGGCCACTGGCCCAGGTGCTGATCAACAGCTTCGTCGTCGTGTACGCCGTCGTGTTGCTCGGCACCGGGCTCCTGCTGCTCCGCCTGCGCCGCACCGGATCCCGGCACACCGAGCCGGAGCCGGCCGTCCGGTGACCGCCGCGCGACTACCTGTCCGATCGACGTCTCAGAGCAGGCCGAGGTGGCGCAGGTCGGTGACGTACTTGTCGATCAACTGCGGGGAAAGATGCGGGATGTCCTGATCGGGGCCGATCCGCGCGGACTGCACCGCCGCCTGGAAGTTCTTGGCGGGCAACAGCGAACCGCGCACCGCGCGCAGTGGCCGCCGGTGTGCGTCCAGCAGCGGTAGCAGCGAAGCATCGCGCTGCTTTTCGGGCAGCGCGCGGATCGCGGTCTCGAAACGCCGGAACCATTCGTCGTAGTCGTCGATCCGCTGGATCGGCACGCCGAAATCGCCGAGCCAGTCGACGAATTCGTCCAGCGAGATGCCGTCGTCGTACGGGTTCCACACGTCGTAGGTATGGAACCCCGACTCGGCTCGCGCGCCGAGGGTGGTGATCGCCTCGGCGACGAAATCGGCGGGCAGACCGTCGTAGTGGGCCCGCCTGCGCTGCCCGGCGCTGTCCGTCCCGTAGAACGAATACGGTGCGATGCCGGTGAGCGCCAGGCTCAGGATGAGCCGGGTGAACACATCGGGGACGTTGAGCTGACCGACGTATTTGCTGTGCGCCAGGATCATGTCCGAGCGGAACACGGCGACCGGCAGCCCGCACAGATCATGGGCCTCGCGCAGCAGCACCTCGCCGGCCCACTTGCTGTTGCCGTAACCGTTCGCGTACCCGGCGTCGATGGAGCGCACCGCGCTCATCTCCCGGATATCGCGCTCCTCGTCGAAGCCGGCGGGATCGACCTGTGCGGCCACCGCGACCGTCGACAGGTACGTCACGGGCTTACGGCGCTCGGTGATGGCCAGCCGGATGATCTCGGCGGTGCCGACCACATTCGGCCCGAACAGCTGGCTGTACGGCAGCACATGGTTGACGAGGGCGGCGGGGTGCACGATCAGGTCGACGGTCGCGGCGAGCCGCTGCCAAGTCGCTTCGTCCAGGCCGAGATTCGGGTCGCCGATATCGCCCGCGAGCACCTCGAGGTGCTCGGCGGCCAGCTTCCGGTAGTGGTCGAGCAGCTCCGGATCACCGCTGTCGAACACCGCATCCAGGCGCTTCCGCGCGGCGGCCGCGTCGGTACCGCGCACGATGCAGACCAGCGTGCCGCCGGTCTGGTCCAGTCGCTGCAGCCATTCCAGGCACAGGAAGCGGCCGAGATAGCCGTTCGCCCCGGTGAGCAGGACGGTCTGCGCCTGGGCCGGCGCGGCCGGAACCGCTTTCGCGGCAGCGAGGGTGCGCTCGTCGATGAACTTGTCCAGGGTGAGATCGGCGGCACGGATCTCGGTGCCGGGACCGTGCACCGAGATCAGGCTCGGCCGCCGCACCCCCGAATGCCGTTCGGCCTCGATGTATTTCGCCAGATCGGCGAGCGAGTTGGCGGGGCTCACGATGACACCGACCGGGACCTCGACCTCGAGCATGTCCTGCAGCAGGGTCGAAAACGACAGCGCGGACAGTGAATCACCGCCGAGATCGGTGAAATGCGCGTCCGGCCGCAACTCCGACGCGGCCAGTCCGAGCATCGAACGTGCAGCCCGCGTGACGGTTTCGAGCACCGGCAGCTCGGCCGCGGTGCGCCGCAGCTCGATCAGCTCGTCGTTGCGGTTCGCCTCGATATCGCGGTACAGCTGCTCGAGTCGCTCGCCGTAGTGCTCCTTGAGCTTGGGCCGCAACAGTTTCGCGATACCGGAGAGCAGACCGTTCTCGACGGTGAACGGTTCGGTTTCGACCAGGAACTCGCGCGGCAGCTCATAGGATTGCAGCCCGGCTTCTTTCGCGAGCTGTCGCAAGGATTCGGTCAGCGCCGTGTTCAGCGCGTCGGTGACACCGTCGGCCAGCGCGTCCGCGGTGGGCACGATCACCGCCAGCAGGAACGAGCGCTCGCTGTTGCCGTAGATGTAGATCTGCCGGATCAGCGGACTGGTCGCGAACACCGCTTCCAGATGGGCGACCGTGACGAACTCGCCCTGGGCCAGTTTCAGCACATTGTTGCGGCGGTCCAGGTAGATCAGCCGATCCGGTTCGAGTTCGGCGACGATGTCACCGGTCCTGTAGAAACCGTCCTCGTCGAAGATCTCCGCGGTCACCTCGGGCCGCCGGAAGTAGCCCGGAATCATCCCTTCGGTTTTCAACAGCAACTCACCGCGGGGATGCGGCTGGTCCGTCCGGAAGTAGCCCAATTCCGGCACGTCGACGAGCTTGTAATCGATGACCGGCGGACGCTGGACGATATTGTCTTGCAGTACGCCGATACCCGCCTCGGTCGAGCCGTAGCCGTCGTGCAGTTCCAGATCCAGCAGCGACTCCATGAACTCCCGCATCTCGGCCGACAGCGGCGCGCTGCCCGCGATCGCCCCGAGTAAGCGGTCCCCGACCGCGGACAAGCGCAGTTCGGTCTTCAGTTCCTGCTCGAGTTCCGGGCTCGCGGCCGCGGCGGGCGCGCGCCGCGACAGTTCGGCCTGATAGCGCTGGAAGATCATGTCGCACACGCGCGGGACGAAGAACATCTCGGTCGGCCGCACCAGGGCCAGATCTTCGAACAGCGTCGACATATCGCTGCGGGCGGTGAAGTAGACCGTGCCGCCGCGGGCCAGCACACCGGCGAACGAGGCCCGCCCGGCAATATGACTCATCGGCATGTAGCCGAGCGTGAGGCCGACGCCTTTCGCCCCGCTCAGCCACGTCGTGCGGTTCAGTCTTTCGGTGTACATGGCGCCCTTAGGCGTGCCGGTGCTGCCGGAGGTGTAGATGAGCAGAGCCAGCGGGTCCTCGTCCGCGGCGGGAACGAACAGCGGCGCGGCCGGCAATTCGCTGCCGCGGGCGCGGACCGCGTCGAGCGTCTCGACCACCACCGCACTGCCCGCGTCGCTCAACCGTCTGCGCGCGGACTCGAGCGCCGCCCGGTGATCGTCGTCCGCGGGGCGGTAGTCGAATACCACCAGCCGTTCCGGCGAGGCTCCCCCGGTCAGCAATTCGACGGCGATATCGAGATGGTCGGGTGTCGCGGCCAGCACCCGGGGCGTGGTCTCGGCCAGGATCGCGGCGAGTTGCGGGGCCGTGGCGCCGGATTGCAGCGGCACCGTGACGAGGCCGAGATGGATGTTCGCGAGATCGAGGGTGCCGTAATCGATGCCGGCGAAACCCAGCAGAGCAACGAAATCCCCGGCCCGCAAAGGCCTTTCGGCATCTCCGTGCCACGCGGCGGCCACCGCGCGGACGCGCGCCCACAGCTCGCGGTAGGTCAGGGTCTCGAATTCCGGGAGCAGCCGGAAGGTGGTGCGACCGCTCTCGGTGACCGGCTCGCTCGCCCGCTGTCCCACCGCGGGGCGGTCCGCATAGCGCTCCATCACGGTGGCCATGATCTGTGCCAGGCGCAGGCCGGGCGCCCGGATCGCCTCGACCACCTCCTGGTCCGGCACCGCGGCTTTCACCTGCTCGTCCTCGGCGAACAACTGTGCAATTCGACGCCGTAGCCGATCGCTTCGCGAATCAGTCGCCATGTCGCAAGTCTCCCTCGTTCGCATGTAGGAAAGCCCTGTATCCGCAAAACACGTTAGCCTATCTAAGTATTCCGCCGAACCCCGTCCACCACCGATAACTCCAGTGGCATTTCCCACAGCAGCCGGAATAATGTAGCGAAATTCGGACTATACGGACCGATCGGTTATCCGGGTGTTGCCGATACCAGTGTTATCGGGCTCCTGTTACCCGTGCCGCCGGGACCGCAAGATCAAAGCCATGACCCAGATCCTGTCGCCGGATTCGGCAGCGTCCCCCGCTGCCGCTTCACCTCCGGCTGCCCCACCTGCCGCGTACGGTGCGCGGCGCACCCTCGCCATGCTCGCCGTGATCCTGACCGGGCAGTTCATGGCGGTGCTCGACGCCTCCATCGTCAATGTCGCGATTCCGTCCATTCGCAGTTCGCTGCACACCTCCGGCGCCGCGCTGCAATTGATCGTCGCCGGGTACGTCATCTCCTACGCCGTGCTGCTGGTGACCGGGGCACGCCTCGGTGATCGATTCAGCCAGCGCCGCATGTTCATCGCCGGGCTCGCGGTCTTCACCCTCGCCTCGCTCGTCTGCGGGCTGGCCTGGAACGAGGTGTCGCTCATCGTCTTCCGGTTCGCGCAGGGCGTGGGCGCGGCGGCGATGGTGCCGCAGATCATGACGCTCATCCAGCGCAACTTCACCGGCAACGCCCGCGCCAAGGCGCTCAGCGTGTACTCCGCGATCATCTCTGGCGGCATGGTCGCCGGCCAGGTGCTCGGCGGGCTCATCGTAAATGCCGATGTGCTGGGCAGTAGTTGGCGCGGCGTGTTCCTGGTGAACGTGCCCATCGGCGTGCTGCTGCTGGTGGTGGCGCCGCGCATCCTGCCGACCGTGACCGAGCGTTTCGACCGCAAGCTCGACCTGGCCGGGCTCGGCATGCTCACCGCCGCGGTCCTCGCCCTGGTGCTGCCGCTGGTACTCGGCCGGGAGCTGGATTGGCCGCTGTGGTCCTGGATCTCGCTGGGCGCCTGCGTGTTCGGTTTCGCGGCCTTCGCCGGTATCGAGCGGGCCGTCGCACGCCGCGGCGCGGAACCCCTGTTCTCCCACCGGGTGCTGGCCGCGCCGGGCCTGCTGCTGGCCGCCGCGACCTTGTTCGTGATCATGGCGACCTTCGGCGGCTGGATGTTCGTCATGGCCATCCACCTGCAGAGCACCCTCGGCTACAGCGCGCTGCACGCCGGCCTGCTGTTCATTCCCATGGGCGTGACATTCGCGATCACCGGCCTCAACTGGGAACGGATCCCGCATCGCTGGCACGCGGCCATGATTCCGGCCGGTCTCGTGCTTGCCGCGGCGAGCATGGTCACGGTGGGCGCGCTGCTGCGCGACGGCGCCGACGTCGGGGTGCTCGCGTTGGTGCTGCTCGGGGTGTGCGGCGTCGGCAACGGGCTCGCATTCAGCCCGCTGATGACCAAGACCCTGGCGAAAGTCCCGATGCGGCTGGCCGCGGATGCCAGCGGCATCCTGGTGACCAACGTGCAGCTCGGCATCGTGGTCGGCATCGCCACGTTCGGCACCCTGTTCCTCGGGCTGGCCGGTAGCACCACACTGTCCGCGGCGCACGCGCTCGGTGGCACCGCAATCGCGGAGGGCGTCACGGTGCTCGTCGCCGCGGCGCTGTCCGTCCGCGCGGCCCGGTAGGAGCGGGTGCGCATCCCGGGATCTGCACGGCGGACCCGGGATTCGTGCCGCGGGCCTGGGATTCGTGCCGCGGACCCGGGATTCGTGCGGTCATCCTTCGAATCAGGGCGAGGCAAACCATCGCGCCCGGCGGGCGGCGGCAGCAAGCTCGAGGGGGCTGCTTCGCCCCGGCCACCGGGCGGCGGCGGAATTCTCGGAGATGGAAGTAGGTGCCGGATGGGCGTTTTCGCGCTCGGCGTAGAACTCGACGGCGAAGGTTTCCATCCCGAGGCGTGGCGTCACGCCGCGCACACGCCGGATCGGCTGCTCACCGGCGATACGGTCCGCGAGCGGGTCGCCACCGCCGAGAACGCGGGCTTCACCCTGGCGACCTTCGCGGACTCCATCCTGCCGCCCGAGCAGGTCGCGGGCCGGATCGACGCAGTCACCCGCGCGTCGTTCGTGGCCGCGACCACCAGCACGATCGGCCTGGTGCCCACCGTCGCCACCACCTATGCCGAGCCGTTCCACACCTCGTCGCAGATCGCCACGCTCGATTACGCCTCCCGCGGCCGGGCGGGCTGGATCGCCGAAGGCGTCGACGACCCCCGCGCCGCACGCGCGTGGGGGCGCGCTCAGGTAACCGGCGCCGCCGAATTGGCCAGGGAGCAACAGGATTCCATCGAGGTCGTGCGACGACTCTGGGACTCCTGGGAGGACGACGCGGTGATCCGCGACTACCCGAACGGCCGCTTCCTGGACCGGAACAGGCTGCACTACATCGACTTTCGCGGCGCGACCTTCTCGGTGAAAGGTCCGGCGATCGTGCCGCGACCGCCGCAGGGGCAACCGGTGGTCTTCGGCGCGGACGGCGAGGTGGACGTGCGGCTGCTCGCCGCCGATTCCGTCGCGGCCGCGATCGATGCGGCGCAGCGGTCACGGTCGGCAGGCACACCACTGTCCTTCGCCGAAATCGACGTCACCCTGGACACTCCCACCGCGACGGCCGAGCAGCGCTTCGGCGCCGCGCCGTCCAGTTCCCCTGCCCGACTGGCCTTTTCCGGTTCCGCGGCGGCGCTGGTCGAGCTGCTCACCCATCTCAGCGGCCATCTGGACGGCGTGCGCCTGCACCCGGCGGTCATCGACGAAGACCTGCCGGTGCTCGCCCGGCAGGTGCTGCCGGCACTGTTGCGGACCGGTGTCGCGCATCGGCCGGTCCCCGGCTCGACCCTGCGCACCAACCTCGGGCTGGGTCGCCCGGTCAACCGCTACGCCGCGACGAAATAGACAGGAACCAACGCGATGACAGTCCCGCCGCGCCCGGACGCCCAGGTCCACTTCGGTGTGTTCTTCCAGGGCGTCAACCACACCACCATCTGGTCCGATCCGGCCAGCGGTTCCCAGATCGACTTCGAGACCTTCCGCCGGGTCGCGCAGACCGCCGAGCGCGGGCTGTTCGACGCGTTCTTCCTCGGCGAGGGCCTGCGCCTGCGCGAACAGGACGGCCGGATCCTGGAACTCGACATCGCGGGCCGGCCGGACGCGATCACACAGCTGGCCGCGCTGGCGGGTGTCACCAGGCATATCGGCCTGGTCACCACGCAGAACACCACCTACAACGAACCCGCCGATCTCGCGCGGCGGCTCAGCGGACTGGACTTGATCTCCGGCGGTCGCGCCGGATGGAACGCGGTCACCACCGACAACGCGTGGACCGGCGAAAACTTCCGGCGCGGTGGCTATCTCGACCACGCACTGCGCTACGAGCGGGCGGGTGAGTTCCTCGCCGCCGCCCGGGCGATCTGGGATTCCTGGCGCGACGGCGCGATCGCCACGTCACCGCAGAGCCCCGGCTGGGCGGCGACGGACGCGGTGCACCTGGTCGAACGGTCCACCGATCATTTCCGCGTCTCGATCACACCCACCCTGCCGCGCAGCCCGCAGGGGCATCCCGTGATCTTCCAGGCAGGCGATTCCGCGACCGGGCGGGACTTCACCGCCGCCCATGCCGACGTCATCTTCTCCAGGCACGGCACCCATTTCGACGACGCGCTCGCCTTCGCGAACGATATCCGCGCCCGGCTGCGCACCGCGGGCAGGCCGGAGGACGATATCAAGATCCTGCCCGGCACCCAGATCGTGCTGGCGGAGAAGGAATCCGAGGTCGAGGAGAAGGTCCGCTGGGTCAAGGACGGCCAATACACCGGGCAGACCGCACTGTCACTGGCCGGTCAAGTGTGGGGCCGGGACCTCTCGCACCTGGACCCGGACGGCCCGCTGCCGAAGGAAGATCCGCAACCACGCCCCATCTCGGAGACCCGCGGCGCGCCCCGGCACGGCCAAGACCCGCAAAGCATCGCGCGCGAATGGCGCGCTCGCGCGGAAGCCGAAAACCTCTCGCTGCGAGCGGTGGTCATTGCGTCCACCGAGCGTTCGGGTTTCGCGGGCACGCCCACGCAGGTGGCCGACAAACTGGCGCACTGGGTCCGACAGGGTGCCGTGGACGGCTTCAACATCTCGCCCTACCTGGTCCCTGGCGGGCTCGACGAGATCGTCGACTGGCTGGTGCCGGAACTACAGGAACGCGGCGTCTATCGCACTGAATACACGGGCACCACACTGCGTCACCACCTCGGCCTGCGCGCTCCCCTCACCCGTCGCGGTTGACGCACAGTCTTGTCGGCACCCGACGGTCGTAGTACTGTCCAGACAGGTGTCCACATGAATAGCGGGCCATGCGCTTCGGAGGGTTCCCATGAGTCTCATTACTCCGCAACGGGTCTCGGGTGGGCAGGGCGAGCACGGTCATCTCGACGAGTTCCGGACCGATCCGATCGGTTTGATGCGGCGGGTGCGCTCCGAGTGCGGCGACGTCGGGGTGTTCGACCTGGCCGGGCGCCGGGTGATCCTGCTGTCGGGAGCCCTGGCCAACGAGTTCTTCTTCCGGGCCGGCGACGACGAACTCGACCAGGCCGCGGCGTATCCGTTCATGAAGCCGATCTTCGGCGAGGGCGTCGTGTTCGACGCGCCGCCGGAACGGCGCAAGGAAATGCTGCACAATCAGGCCCTGCGGGGCGAGCAGATGCGCGGGCACGCCGCCACCATCGCGCGGGAAGTAGCCCGAATGCTCACGGGCTGGGGTGAATCCGGCGAGATCGACCTGCTCGACTTCTTCGCCGAACTGACCATCTACACCTCCTCGGCGTGCCTGATCGGCCCCAAGTTCCGCGACGAACTCGACGAGCGATTCGCCCGGCTCTACCACGATCTCGAACGCGGCACCGACGCGCTGGCATACGTCGATCCATACGCGCCGATCGAGAGCTTCCGGCGGCGCGATGCGGCGCGCGTCGAACTCGTAGCACTGGTGCAGCAGATCATGGACCGCCGCGCCGCGAATCCGCCTGCGGGCAAGGAAGACCGCGACATGCTCGACGTGCTGATCTCGATCAGGGACGAACACGGCGCGCCCCGCTTCGGCGCCGGGGAGATCACCGGCATGTTCATCTCGATGATGTTCGCGGGCCACCACACCACCTCGGGCACCGCCGCGTGGACGGTGATCGAGCTGTTGCGTCACCCCGACTGGCTGCGCCGGGTGGTCACCGAACTCGACGAGCTGTACGCCGACGGCGCCGATATCAGTTTCGGTGCACTGCGCCGTATTCCGCAGCTCGAGGCGGTCGTCAAGGAGGCGTTGCGCCTGCATCCGCCGCTCATCGTGCTGATGCGGGTGGCCCGCGCGGACTTCGACGTGTGCGGGCATCGCATCGCACCCGGCGATCTGGTGGCCGCCACACCCGCGGTGTCCAACCGCATCGCGGCCGACTTCCCGCAGCCGGACCTGTTCGATCCGGCCCGCTACCTGGATCCCCGGCAGGAGGACATCGTCAATCGGTGGACCTGGATTCCGTTCGGGGCCGGGCGGCATCGCTGTGTCGGCGCGGCGTTCGCGCTCATGCAGCTGAAGGCGATCTTCTCGATCCTGCTGCGGGACTGGGAGTTCGAGATGGCGCAGCCTTCGGACAGCTACCGCAACGACCACAGCAAGATGGTCGTGCAGCTGCTGCAACCCTGCACCGTGCGCTATCGCCGCCGCTCGCGCTGAAACCACCGCCCCCGAACATGATTCGAGGCCCGGTCGCGCGGCGTGCGCGGCCGGGCCTCGAACAATGCACTCAGAGCAAGGATTCGATGCCCGCGACGAGCGCGGGAGCGTCCGGAGTGACGGTCGGCCGGAACCGGCCCGCCACCTTGCCGTCCCGATCGATCAGGAACTTCTCGAAGTTCCACTGCACCTCGCCCGCCGCGCCCTCGGCATCGGCGGTCTGCACCAGCGTCTCGTAGAGCGGGTGCTGCTGCTCGCCTTTCACGTCGGCCTTGGCCAGCAGCGGGAAATCGACCCCGTAGGTGGTCGAGCAGAATTCCTGGATCTCCGCGGCCGTACCGGGCTCCTGACCCATGAACTGATTACACGGCACGCCGATCACCGTGAAACCGCGCGGCGCATAGGTCTGCTGCAACTCGACCAGCCCGGAATACTGCGGGGTCAGCCCGCATTTGGATGCCACGTTGACCAGCAGCACCACCTTGTCCCCGGCCAGTTCGGCCAGTGTGGTCGCCTCACCGTTCAGCGTCTGCAACGGTACGTCTCGAAGAGTCATTCGTATCGGACCTGCCAATTCTTGATTCCGTTGATCCACCCCGACCGCAACCGTACCGGATCGGCGACCTGGGTGATCTCGGGCATCGCGTCGGCGATGGCGTTGAACATCAAGTCGATTTCCAGCCGGGCCAGGTTGGCGCCCACGCAATAGTGCGCGCCGGTGCCGCCGAAGCCGACATGTGGATTCGGGTCCCGCAGCACGTCGAAGGTGAACGGATCGGTGAACGCCGCCTCGTCGAAGTTGGCCGAGCCGTAGAACAGCCCGAGGCGTTCACCGCGACGGATCGCCTGGCCACTGATCTCGGTGTCCGCCGTCGCGGTGCGCTGGAAGGAGCTGACGGGGGTGGCCCAGCGCACGATCTCGTCGGGCGCGGTGCGCGGCCGCTGCTGCCGATACAGCTCCCATTGCTCCGGATTGTCCACGAAAGCTTTCATGCCGTGCGTAATGGCATTGCGTGTCGTTTCATTGCCTGCCACCGACAGCAGGATGACGAAGAAGCCGAATTCGTCGGAGCCCAGTCCGGCGCCGTCGACATCAGCGTGCACGAGTTCGGACACGATATCCCCCGCCGGATTCGCCCGCCGCTGCTCGGCCAGGTGCCACGCGTACCCCAGAATTTCGGCGGAGGCGAGCGCGGGATCACCGTAATCGGGGTCGTCGTAGCTGAGCATCTGATTGGACCAGTCGAAGAGTTTGCGCCGGTCGGCCTGCGGCACCCCGAGCAATTCGGCGATGGCCTGCAACGGCAGTTCGCAGGCGACCTGTTCGACGAAGTCGCCGCCGCCGGTTTTCCGCGCCTCGTGCACGATGGCGTGCGCGCGTTCGGTCAGCGCCGCGCGCAGGCCCTCGACCGCGCGCGGGGTGAAACCCTTCGTGATGATCTTGCGGAATTTCGAATGCTTCGGCGGGTCCATGTTGATCAGCAGCACGCCGTTCGCGGCCTGCTGTTCCGGGGTGATGTCGTCGCGCAGCCGGATGATCGAGCCGTTGCGTTCGGAGGAGAACAGCTCCGAATTGCGGGAGATCTCTTTGACGTCGTACAGGGTGCTCACCACCCAGTAGCCGCCGTCACGGAACCCGCCGGACTGTTCGTCCGGTTGCGGGTTCCACCACACCGGCGCGGTCCGGCGCAGCAGCGCGAATTCCTCGACGGGTCTTCGCCGCTCCCACAGCCCGGGATCGGTGAAATCGAATCCGGCGGGCAACGAAGGCGTCACCATGGGTACCTCCCTCAACGGCCGACCGCGCCGCGGCCGAATCCGGGCCCGGCCGAACGCATCTGCCCTCGACCGCGCCGGATCCGGCTCAGCGCAGCCTGGTTCGGCGCATCAGCCGCAGCGACATCAGCGTCGTCTTCACTTGCTTCTCGTAGGGCTGCCCCGCACGAGCGGCGAGCACCTGACGTTTGAGCACACCGACGTTCACCGTGTCGGTGTATTTGAGCAGCCCTTGATCGCCGTGCCGGGTGCCGACACCGGACTGCTTGAGCCCGCCCGACGGCGTCGCCTTGGCCGCGTAGGTCGCCACGAAACCGTCGTTGATGTTGATATTGCCCGCTTGCAGTTGCGCGGCAATCCGGTTGGCGCGGGCCAGGTCCCGGCTCCACACGCTGGCGTTCAAGCCGTAGTCGGTGGCATTGGCGAGCCGGACGGCCTCCCGTTCGTCGTCGAACGGATAGACGCTGACGACCGGTCCGAATGTCTCCTGCGTCGCATGCGCCATCTCGGGCGTGACGCCGGTGAGCACAGTCGCCTCGTAGAACGCCGGGCCGATGTCCGGGCGCGCCTTGCCGCCGACCAGGACGGTCGCGCCCTTCGCGCGGGCCTCGTCGACGTGCGCGGCCACCCGGTCGCGATGCTGGGGCGATACCAGCGAGCCGAATTCGGGTGTGTAGTCGTAGGCGGCGCCGATCTTCGTGTTCAACGCCGCGGCGGCGGCGACCAGGCCGCGCACGAAATCGTCGTACCGGCTGCGGTGCACGTAGATCCGCTCGATGTGCATGCAGGCCTGGCCGGAGTTGGCGAACACCGCGAACGTCGCGCCGGCGATCGCCTCGTCCAGGTTCGCGTCCTCGAGCACCAGCATCGGATTCTTGCCGCCCAGTTCCAGACTGCACCCGATCAGGTTGCGCCCGGCACGCTCACCCACCACCCGGCCGGTCGCGGTCGAACCGGTGAACACCACGAAATCCACGGCATCGATCAGGCTCGGCCCGATATCCGGCCCCTCCCCGCAGACCACCTGGACCAGCCCACGCGGCAGGCCCGCCCGATGCAGCAGCTCCACGCCGAACAGCACGCAGAGCGCGGTCTTGTTGTCCGGCTTGAGGATTACGCCGTTGCCCGCGATCAGCGCGGGCATCGCGTCGGAGAGCGCGATGGCGAAGGGGAAGTTCCACGGCGCGATGACCGCAACCAGACCTTTGGGGCGATGCTCCTCGGTCGAGGTCGTGAGCAGTGGCAGGGCGCCACCGCGCCGCTTCGGCCGCAGCACCCGGCGCGCGGTTTTCAGGTAGTGGCTGATGACCATCGGCACGTCACAGGATTCCTCGACCGCCATCCGGCGGGTCTTGCCGCAGCCGATCTGGATCAGATCGGCGATGGTCTCGACCTCGCTCAGGATCAGTTCGTGCGCCCGCTCGAACACCCGCAGCCGATCCCGCAGTGGCAGCGCGGCCCATTCCCGTTGCGCGGCACGGGCACTCACCCCGGCGACGCGGACGTCGTCGGGCGTGGACTGCGGCAGCTCGCCCAGCGCCGCACCGGTGTAGACCTCCGTCATCGGATACGGCGCGGCGGTGCCGTCGGCGGCGATCGAGCCGGTGAGGCGCTCGATCAACGCGGCGGTGATCCGGGCGGGCAACGCCGCCGCCGGGGTGTGGGTGGTCTCAGTGGTCATCGGGGCTTCTTCTCCATGACGTGCGTAAGCGCCGCAGTAGTCCGGCCGGGTGCGATCCTCGAATTAGAACACGTTCTTGTCTGGTGTCGTGGCGGTTCGGGGCACACGATTCAGTCCGCCCGATGGTCGGGCGCATGCTCCTCGGTGTGGCGCAGCGCCCAGTGGTAGTCGGGTTTGCCGCTCGGCGTCCGGCCGACCGCATCGACCAACCAGAGCTGCTTGGGCACCTTGTAGCCCGCCAGATGGCGGCGCACGTGCGCGTCCAGCGCCGCGAAATCCAGCGGTCCCGTCACCGACACCACGGCCGCGACCTGCCGTCCCCAGCGCTGGTGCGGTACACCGACGACCACCGCGTCATAGATCCCGGCGTAGGCTTTCAGCACACCTTCGACCTCTTCGACGAACACCTTCTCCCCGCCGGTGTTGACCACCATGTTGCCGCGCCCGAGCAGCGTGACCGTCCCGTCGGGCTCGACCCGCGCCCGGTCGTCGGTGACCACGATCCGCGCGCCGTCGACCGTCTTGAACAGCTTCGCGGACTTCACCGGATCCTTGTAGTAGCCCAGCGGCACCGAGCCGGACTTCGCCAGCCACCCCTGCTCGCCCGGCCGCACCGGCCGCCCGTCGTCGTCGACCACGAGTGAGCCGCGCCCGGTACGCACCCGCGGTCCCTGCCCCGGGTTGTCGTCCTTCTGCGCGAAACCGATACCGCCGAAACCGGTTTCGGACGAGCCGATCGAATCCGTCACAACCAGCGACGGAAACAGCTCCAGCATGGCGTTTTTCACCGGTTGCGAGAGCAACGCCGCGCCGGAACCGACCGCGAGCAGGCTCGACGCGTCGACCGGAGCCGCCCGATACGCGTCGAGCAAGGGCCGAGCCATCGCGTCGCCGGTGATCACCATGACCTGCGGACGGTCCCGGACCACCGTCTGCCACACCCGATTCGGATCGAAGCGCGGTTCGAACACCACCGCGTTGCCCGACCACAGCGCCGTGAACGTCGGCATCATGGCGGCCGCGTGGATCAGCGGCGGCAGTACCAGCCACCGGCTCTGCTCCCCCTGCGCCCCGGCCCTGGACTGTGCGTACTCGTCGGCGACCGGGACGCCGGTATTGAAATCGATCCCGCCGCCGAGCACCCGCCACATGTCCTCTTGGCGCCACATCACGCCTTTCGGCAAGCCGGTGGTGCCGCCGGTGTACATCATGAACAGGTCGTCGGCGCTGCGCTCCAGATCGACCCGGGCGGGCGCGCCCGCGGCCACCGCGTCCGCGTAGTGCACGGCGTCCACGGGCGCGTCGGCGTCCGCGCTACCGTCCGGGACCACGATCCGGTGGCGCAGCAAGGGAATCCGGGCCGCCGCGTGCTGCACGGCCTGCGCGTAGCCCGCGTGATAGACCAGGGCCTGCAGGTCCGCGTTCCGGTAGACGTAGTGCAGTTCCTCGACGCCGTAGCGGTAGTTGATGTTGATCGGCACGGCCCGGATCTTGAAGCAGGCCAGCAGCGTTTCCATGGTCTCGATGCCGTTGTGCATCTGGAAGCCGACATGGGTGCCCCGCCCGATGTCCACCGACGTCAGGAATGCGGCCAGCTGGTTCGCGCGGGCGTCCAGCTCGGCGAAGGTGCGGTTGCGCCCGCCTTCGAGCAGGGCCACGCGATCGGGCATCGCGTCGACGGCGTGCTCGAACAGGTCGGCGAAGTTACGGGCCACGGCAATTCACTCTCTCGATACGGGTTACACCACCGTCAGCGGCAGGGGTGTGCCGCGCTCGGCGAAGACGAAGGCCGCGCCGGTGCTGATCCGGGTCAGTGCGACCTCGGTCGACTCCCGGAACGGATGGTCGGCCCGGGAGAACTCGACGACCAGCGCGTCCGCCGTCACATCGGCTGCGCGCGCGACATATCGAGGGTTCACTCCGCGCGCGATCGCCTCGACGGCCGCCAAGTGCTCGGCGTCGATCAGCGCGGGCCACACGCCATCGGACATCGCGGCGCTGGAGCGGGGAAGCACAAGACGCACACCGGATTCCGCGTCGGCGACGTGCACGCCGGTGTAGGCCACCGGATTCCAGGCCGGGTGCAGCCGCAGCACCGTGGCGAGCGCGGCCGCGTCGTCGCCGAGATCGAGCGCCCGGCGTAGTCGTTCGGCGGTGAGCCCGGCGATCCCCGCGAACTGCTTGCGGCACAGCGCCGTCGCCGCGGCCGGATCGAGCCGGGAGCGCACGGCGATCACGAAACCGAGGGTCAGCAGGTGATGTTGCAGGCACACTTCCTCGGCCAGCCGCACCAGAGCGGACTTCGAGAAGTCGGCGAAGCGCAGATCGCTCAGCAGCGGCCCCGCGTAGTCCGCGCGTCCCTCCTCGTCCGGGTCGATCTCGGCCAGCGGAAGCCGAGCGGCGGCAGAACCCGCCACCAACTCGGCGTGCTGCGGTATCGGCGGCGGCGTATGCGCGGGATCTATGGTGACCGTCCACGCGCACATAGGTTTCCGGTCGGCGGGCGAGCGCGGCGGGCGATGGATCGGCCGCACCCGCGCGTGCGGGTTGGTGGCCAGCGCGGTCGCGTCGAACGTCGGATCCTCGATGTCATGACACATCGCCACTACGAAATCGGGGCCCAGCGGCTCCACGTCCATCAGCGCACCGCAGTGGTCGAGCCAGAACTCCCCGTGCGCGCTGTCCGCGACGCGGAACCGGAAATCCATGAATTGCGGCGGTGCGCCGATATCCAATTGCAGCCCTTTGAAGATCGTCGGCACATCCTCGCCGGCGAAGCCCAGTGCGCGTTGCATCCGTCGGGTGTAGACGGGGCTGGCCAGTTGCCACTCCTCGATGGCGACGGCGGTCATCCCGTCCTTGCCGAAGGCCGCGATGGTGTGTGCCATGCCCGATCGATCGATCAGGTGCCCGCACAGCAGCAATTCGGGCACCAGCACGGCGAGCTGCGCCCTGGTCAGCTGCGCGAAGTTGCTCTCCGGCATCGCATTCACCACAGGGCCGCCGGAGCTTCGCCGATGCGATACCAGCCGGGCAGCGGACCCGCGACCGACCGCTGGATGCGCTGCTGCATGCCCTCGGTGAGCGCGTTGTCCCCGATCATCTCCAGGAACATCTGCGAGACGTTGCCGTAGTCGAAGAAGTCACGCTGCCAAGACCATTGGAAGTCCCCGCCGTAGCGGAACCAGCTGCCGCCGATGCCTTCGGGTGAATAAGGCCGTCCATCGGGCCGTTTCGCCTCCGACACCTGTTTCCAGAAGCCGATGACGGTCCCGCTGCGATCGTCGACCACGAATTCCTGGTACGGATAGGTCCAGCCGTCGAGGCCCTGCATCTCCTGCCCGAGGGCGAGTTCGCGGATCTCGGCGCGGCCGACCGCCATGAATTCCTGTGCGGGGCCGTAGTTCCAACCGTAGGTCGCGTCCTCGGTGTACATCTCGGCGAGCGGCCGCCAATCGCCCAGTTCCTCGCAGCGCCGGTTCTCCAGCAGCCAGCGGCGCACCATCTCGTCCAGTTCCGCCCGGTCGAATCCGGCCATCACGACTCCTCTTTCGTCGACTCGATGGACAGCGCCCGGGTCGGGCAATACCGAACAGCGCGCTCCACCTCGGCGCGGTCGGCCGCGGTCAGGCGGTCGGCCAGGATTTCCACCTTGCCGCGTTTGGGAACCCGGAAGGCTTCCGGCGCCTCGTCCTGACACACCGCGTGGCCCTGGCACAGATCCATGTCCGCGACGACTCTCACTGTCGTTCCTCATCTCTCGGGCGCACCGGCGCTTCCGGCTGCACCTCGACGAGCACCAGGTGCGCGCCCCGCGGCGCCGAGACCACCGCCGCCACCGCGGCCGCGAGATGCTGCGGGCGCAGCATGTTCGGATGCCGGGCGAAACCCCAGTCTTTCCAGGACTCGAGCAGCGGTCCGACCACCTCCGGCGTCGAATCCATCCCCATGCCGGTGAGGGTCGGTCCCGGCCGCACCAGGGACGCGCGAACCCCCGTGCCCTCCAATTCCATGCGCAGCTGGGTGACCATCGCCTCCAGGCCCGCCTTGGCCGCGCTGTACGCGCCGGTGCGCGGGCGCGGTTCGGGCGCGCAATCGGAGCTGATCACGACGATGTCGCCGCGCCGGCGCGCGAGCATTCCGGGCAGCATCCGATGCACCAGCCGGTGCGCACCGCCCAGATGTACCTGGACCTGCCGCAGGAATTTCTCCGGATCCATCTCGTGTACCGGCGAGAACTCGATATCGCCCGCGCTGGAGACCAGGATCTCGATGGGGCCCAGGGCTTCTTCCGCAACCTGCACGAATTCGTCGACCGAGGCGGCGTCGGTGACGTCGAGCGGGTGGGCGAAGGCCGCGCCGCCGTCGGCCCGGATCTTGTCCGCCAGTTCCGCGCACCGGTCGGCGCGGCGCGCACCGAGCGCCACCGGATGCCCGAGCTCGGCCAGCGCGACGGCGGTGGCCGCGCCGATCCCCGAGGACGCCCCGGCCACCAGCGCCGGGCGCCGGACCGGATGCGCTTCGAAACGAGCCACTACCGCACCTCCACCGCGATCGGCAGCTGCGCGAAGCCGCGCACGTTCGACGAATGCACCCGCACCGCACCGGCCTCGTCCACCGTGTACGACCGCACGCGGGACGCGAACTCGCGCAACGCGACCGCGGCTTCCAGCCGGGCCAGGTGCGCGCCGAGGCAGTAGTGCACGCCGGCACCGAAACTGGCCAATCCGCCCTTGTCCGCGCGATCGATGCGGTAGCTGTCGCCGTCGGCGAACACCGCGGGATCGCGGTTGGCCGCGCCGATCAGCAGCAGCACTTTGGCGCCGGCGGGCACGGTCGCGCCGTGATAGTCGAGGTCGGTGGTGGCGGTGCGGGCGATCACCTGACTGGAGGTGTCGTAACGCAGGGTCTCCTCCACCCAGTCCGTGACGTGGGCCGGTTCCGCCGCGACCTTCGCGTACTCCCCCGGGTTTCGCGCGCCCCAATACAGCGCGTTGCCCAGCAGTTTCGTCGTCGTCTCGTTGCCCGCCACCACCATCAGGAACAGGAAGCCGATGATCTCCGCGTCCGACAGTGTGTCACCGTCGATTTCGGCGTCCAACAGCGCCGAGGTGAGATCGGCGGTGGGCTTGCGCCTGCGCTCGGCGACCATCTCGGTGTAGTAGGTGAGCAGCTTGATCGAGGCCTCGATCGAGGCCTGCGGGATATCGAGCACGCCGTCTTCGCGATGCACCACCAGATCCGCGAGCCCGCGGATATCGGCGCGGTCGATCTCCGGCACGCCCATCAGCTCGGAGATCACGTCCATCGGCAGTTTGCCCGCGACCTCGTCGATCCAGTCGAACGCCCCCGCGTCCAATGCCGGCTCGAGGTAGGAAAGCGTCAATTCCTCGATCCGGCCCTGCATTTCGGCCACCCGCTTGGGCGTGAAGCCCTTGTACACCAGCCTGCGCATGCGCAGGTGCCGCGGATCGTCCATCGCCAGGAACGACATCACCCGGTGCGCGTGCGGACCCCAGGCGGCCGGGTCGAGGGAGACCCCGTTGGCGCTGGAAAGCCTTGCGCTGTCCCGGAATCCGGCAGTGACGTCGGCGTGCCTGGACAGTGCCCAGAAGTCCAGGTCGGCGTTGTAGTAGAGCGGCGCCTCGGCGCGCAGCCGCCGGTAGGTCGGGTACGGGTCCTCGTGGAAGCGGTAGTCGTACGGGTCGAACGTCAAGGGTTCCAGGGCGGCAGTCATCGAGACCGCCGCTCATTCGAGAACAAGTTCCCCCGACCGATACGCTCCGACACAGCCACCGGAAACACATAACTGGACATGTGTCTGGACAGTACCATCGGCACCCACCTCCGACAACGGTTCCGCTGGAATACCACCACCATTGCGCACCGAGACGCCGACGCGCCCGAGAACGGCACAGATTTCGCGACACGGCCGTACCGGGTCGCGCAGAATGGTCGAAATAGAACGGGTTCTTGCCCATGATCGACGGTTCAGCTTATATTCCGTACACCTGTCCAGACAGCATCGGAGCAATGCATGAACAGCCTTATGCCCGGGGCCGGGACACGGCAGCTGATCGGCGGCAAGCTGGTCCCGGGCGGTAACGGGGTCTTCAGCACGGTGAACCCGGCGACCGAGCAGGTCCTCGGGCAGGCCGCCAATGCGAACGCCGCCGACCTGGACGCCGCCGTCGTCGCGGCCCGCACCGCCTTCGACGAGACCGACTGGTCGCGCGAGCACGGATTTCGCGCGCACTGCCTCGAACAGCTGCGCACCGCACTGCAATCCAGAATCGAAGACCTGCGCGAACTCACCATTGCCGAGGCGGGCGCGCCCGCCATGTTCACCCGGGGACCACAGCTGGAAGGGCCGATCGCGGACCTGACCTACTCGGCGGCGATGGCCGAAACATATTCGTGGGAAACCGATCTCGGCGCCGCCGCGCCGATGGGCATCAAGACCCGCAGGGTCCTGCGGCGTGAGCCGGTCGGCGTGGTCGGCGCGATCACCCCCTGGAACTTCCCGCACCAGATCGTCTTCGCCAAACTCGGCCCGGCCCTCGCCGCCGGGAACACGGTGGTGCTCAAGCCCGCTCCCGACACCCCGTGGTGCGCCGCGGCGGTCGGCGCGATCATCGCGGAGCAGACCGATATCCCCGCCGGCGTGGTGAACATCGTGACGTCGGCGGACCACGGTCTCGGCGCGCGACTCACCGAACACCCGCTGGTGGACCTGATCAGCTTCACCGGCTCCACCCAGACCGGCCGTGCCGTGCTGCACGGCGCCGCGGCGACACTGAAGAGGACTTTTCTGGAGCTGGGCGGCAAATCGGCGTTCGTCGTGCTCGACGACGCGGATATCGCGGCCGCCTGTGCGGTGGCGGCGTTTTCGGTGTGCGTGCACGCCGGACAGGGCTGCGCCATCACCACCCGGTTGCTGGTGCCGCGCGCCGCCTACGCCGCGGCGGTGGACGCCGCCGCCGCGACGCTCGCCGGGATCAGACCCGGCGATCCGGCCGATCCCCGCACGGTCTGCGGCCCGCTCATCTCCGAGCGGCAGCGGGCACGCGTGGAGCACTATCTGGAGATCGCGCGCGCCGAGGGCGGCCGCGTGGTGATCGGCGGCGGCCGGCCGCGGGACCGCGCACGCGGCTTCTACTTCGAGCCGACACTCGTTGCGGACGTGCCGAATTCGGCCACTGTCGCGCAGGAGGAGATCTTCGGCCCGGTCCTGGTGGTGCTGCCGTACGACGGTGACGAGGACGCCGTGCGGATCGCGAACGACTCCCCCTACGGCTTGTCCGGTTCGGTGTGGGGCACCGACCCCGAACGCATCCGCCGCGTCACCGAGGGGGTGCGGACCGGGACGCTGAGCGTGAACGGCGGCGTCTGGTATTCCGCCGACGCACCGTTCGGTGGCTACAAGCAGTCCGGCATCGGCCGCGAGATGGGCGTGGCCGGGTTCGAGGAGTACCTGGAGACCAAGCTCATCGCCACCGCCGGATAAAGGAGCACAGTCATGACCCGATTCACGGGAAGGTCCGTCATCGTCACCGGTGCGGCCCAGGGCATCGGCGCGGCCTATGCCGCGGCGCTCGCCACCGAGGGCGCGAAAGTCGTTGTCGCCGACAAGAATGCCGAGGCGGGCCGGGCCACGGCGGAAAAGATCACCGCCGACGGCGGCACGGCGGTCTTCGGTCAGGTCGATGTGGCCGATCCCGAATCCGCGGCAGCGCTGGCGGAATTCACTGTCGCGGAGTTCGGCGGCATCGACCACCTGGTCAACAACGCGGCGATCTACGGCGAAATGAAGGTCAACCTCCTGCTGACCGTGCCGTGGGACTACTACAAGACCTTCATGAGCGTGAACATGGACGGCGCGCTGACCATGACCAGGGCCGTCTGGCCGCACATGCGCAAGAAGGGCGGATCGATCGTCAACCAATCGTCTACGGCCGCATGGATGTACTCGAGTTTCTACGGGCTGGCCAAGGTCGGCGTCAACGGTCTCACCCAGCAGCTCGCGTTCGAGCTCGGCGGTTCGAAGATCCGGATCAACGCCATCGCCCCCGGACCGATCGACACCGCGGCGACGAAGGCCGTCACGCCGGAGCCGATCGTGTCGGAGATGGTCAAGCGGCTGCCGATCCAGCGCATGGGCACACCGGCCGATCTGGTCGGCGCGTGCCTGTTCCTGCTCTCCGACGAGGCGGGCTGGATCACCGGGCAGATCTTCAATGTCGATGGCGGGCAGGTGTTCCGGTCATGAATCAGCCCCGGATCGGCTTCATCGGGCTGGGCGCCATGGGCGCGCCGATGGCGCGGCGGCTGCTCGCCTGGCCGGGTGGACTGACGGTTTGCGACGTGCGTCCGGCGGCGGTACAGCAGTATGTCGAGGCCGGTGCCGCCGTGGCCCGGACCGCGGCCGAACTCGCCGAGCAGGCCGCCGTGATCTCGGTGGCGGTCGTGGACGACGATCAGGTGCGCGAGGTGCTCACCGGCCCCGACGGGGTGCTGCGCACCGCCGCGCCGGGCACCGTGGTGGCCGTGCACTCGACGATCAGTGACCAGACGGCGGAGCAGCTCGCCGCCGAATGCGCCACGCACGGTGTCGAATTCGTCGACGCGCCGATCAGCGGCGGTGCGCCCGGCGCGGCGAAGGGCAGGCTCGCGGTGCTCATCGGCGGCAGCGAAACTGCCTACGCCGCCGTGCGCGAGCCGTTCGGCTGCTTCGCCGATCTGATCGTGCACGCCGGGCCGGTGGGTGCCGGAACGCGAATGAAGCTGGCGCGCAACATACTCCATTTCGTCGCCTTCACCGCCGCCACCGAGGCGCAGCGGCTCGCCGAGGCGGCGGGCCTCGACCTCACAACCCTGGGCAAGGTGGTCCGCCACTCCGACGCCGTCACCGGCGGTCCCGGCGCCATCATGCTCCGCGACCGCACCGCCCCGATCGCCGAGGGCGACTTCTGGTTACCCATCCTGCGCCACGTGCGCGATCTCGGCGAGAAGGACCTCGGGCTCGCGCTCGAGCTCGGTGCCCGGCTCGACGTGGCGCTTCCGCTGACCGAACTCGCCCGCGCGCACCTGGGGACCGGGCTGGGCGTCGGCGCTTCGACCTCCGAAAGGGAATCCGCATGACCGACAACGGTTCCGCCGAGACCACGCGCCGGCGCGGCCTGGCCAAGATGGCCGAGGTCTACGGCACCGAATTCCAGGACTACCCCGGCAGTCACTTCGCCGTCACCGCCGACCATCTGTTCGCCGACATCTGGTCGCGCACCGCGCTGTCGATACGGGACCGCAGGCTGTTGCTGCTCGGCGCGCTCACCGCGCAGGGCGCCATCGACACCGCGGGCATCCAGATCGGCGCCGCGCTGCGCAACGACGAACTCACCGAGGAGCAGTTGCACGAGATCGCGGTGTTCCTCTGCCACTACGTCGGGTGGCCGAACGGCACCAAACTCGACCTGTTGGTGGGCAAGATTGTGGCGCAGCAGCAGAAGGCCGCCCGCGCCGAGCACGACGACCGCACCGAGTGAAGGAACGAAACATGACCGATGCCAATGCCCTTCGCCCCCTGCGCGCGAGCGCGGTCACCGAATGGGACCTGCGGGCCGACGTCGTCGTCGCCGGATACGGCATCGCCGGGGTCTGTGCGGCGATCGAGGCGGCGCGCGCGGGCGCCGAGGTGCTGATCCTGGAACGGACCGGCGGCTGGGGCGGCGCGGCGGCAATGGCGGGCGGATTCATCTACCTCGGCGGCGGCACCCCCTTGCAGCAGGCGCTCGGCTTCGAGGACACGCCGGAGAACATGGAGACCTTCCTGCTCGCGGCGCTGGGCCCCGGCGTGGACCAGGCCAAGATCGCCGACTACTGCCGGGGCAGCGTCGAGCACTACAACTGGCTGGTGGCCAACGGAGTGCCGTTCCGCGAAGCCTTCTGGGGCGAGCCCGGCTGGGAACCGCCGCACGACGAGGGGCTGATGTATTCCGGCGGCGAGAACGCCGCGCCGTTCAATGCCCTCGCCAAACCCGCGCCACGCGGGCATGTTCCGCAGATGGCGGACAAGAAGATCGGCCGCAAGAGCGGCGGCTACATGTTGATGAAGCCGCTCGCGGAGACCGCCGAATCCCTCGGCGTCCGAGTCGAATACGACCTGCGCATCGGCCGGTTGGTGGTGGACGACGACGATCGGGTGGTCGGGGTGATCGCCCGGCGTTACGGCAAGGAGGTGGCGATCCGCGCCGAGCGCGGACTCGTCCTCGCCACCGGCAGTTTCGCCTATCACCAGCAGATGATCGAGGGCTACGCGCCGCGGCTGATCGGCCGACCGGCCGCCGCGATCGAGGAGCACGACGGCATCGGCATCCGGGTCGCCCAGGCGCTCGGCGCGGAGCTGGCACACATGGACGCGACCGAGGTGGCGTTCTTCGGTGACCCGCAGTTGCTCGCGCGCGGCATCCTGGTCAACGGTCGCGGGCAGCGGTTCATCGCCGAGGACACCTATCCCGGCCGGATCGGGCAGGCGACGCTGATCCAGCAGGAGAACCAGGCGTTCCTCGTCATCGACGAGACGGCCTACGAGGCCGGACTCGCCACCGAGACGTCTACCCCGTTCTTCCGCCAACCCCCGACCTGGGCGGCGGAGACGGTCGCGGAACTCGAGGCCGACATGGGTCTGCCCGAACTCGCCTTGCAGGCGACGGTCGACTGCTACAACCTGCACGCCGCTTCGGGCAAGGACCCGCTGCTCGGGAAGAAGCCGGAATGGGTACGGCCGCTACGCGGTTCGCTGGCCGCGTTCGACATGCGGGGTTTCACCGCGGGTTTCACCCTCGGCGGGCTGCGCACCGACCTGGATTCGCGGGTGCTGCACGTCTCCGGCGCGCCGATCCCCGGGCTCTACGCCGCGGGGCGGTGCACCTCGGGGCTCTGCGCGGGCGGGTACGTGAGCGGCGCGTCGCTGGGTGACGGCAGTTTCTACGGCCGCAGGGCGGGTCTGGCCGCGGCCAAGAACTGACCGGCCGTAGTAGTATCCGGTCACATGTCCGAACCCGAGTCCATCACGCTCGAGGCGACCCGGCGCAGGTTGTCCGGGAAGCAGGCCGACACCGTCGACAAGCTCACCAGGTCGGCGGTGGAAGTGCTTGCCCGCGAAGGGTTTGCAGGCATGACCATCCGGTTGGTCGCGGCCGCCGCGGGAGTCGGGGCCGCGACCGCCTACACCTACTTCTCCTCCAAGGAGCACCTCGTCGCCGAGATCTTCTGGCGGCGTTTGATGTCGGCGCCCTCGCCCGCGAGCGAGGACCAGGACGCGACCGTTCGGGTCGTCGCCGAACTGCGCAACATCGCCATGCTGGTCGCCGACGAGCAGGAGCTGTCCGGCGCGGTCACCAGCGCGTTGCTCGGCCGCGACCCCGACGTCGAGCACCTGCGCGGCCGCATCGGCGCCGAGATCCGGACCCGGATCATCCGCGCTCTCGGCCCGGACCCGGACCTCGACGTCGTGGAATCTCTGGAACTGCTGTACGCGGGGGCACTGGTGCGCGCGGGCATGGGGTACGGCTCCTACTCCGAGATCGCCGACCGGATCGAGAAGTCGGCTCTGCTCATCCTGCGCTGAGTCCGGCACAGGTCGACGCATGCCGTCGGCCGCGCCGGTGTGACTTGGCTCCGGTTATAGCGAAATCGAACCCCGCGTCCCGTGTTGCTCGTATCTTGCTCATAGGCAGCGCGGATCGGAGTGGGACAGTGCAACCAGGTGGGCTTACTGCGGATTACGTGATCGTCGGTTCCGGATCCGCGGGGGCGGTGCTGGCGAACCGGCTCAGCGCCGACCCGGGCGTCTCGGTGGTGCTGTTGGAAGCGGGTCCGCGGGACAAGAACAAATTCGCGCACATCCCGGCCGGATTCGCGAAGCTGTTTCGTTCCAAGGTGGATTGGGACTACCTCACCGAGCCGCAACCGGAGCTGAAGAACCGGCAGATCTACTGGCCGCGCGGCAAGATGTTCGGCGGCTCGTCGTCGATGAACGCGATGATGTGGGTGCGGGGCTTCCGCGCCGACTACGACGAGTGGGCCTTGCTGGCCGGCGACGAATGGGGATTCGCGGCCGCCGTCGACCAGTTCCGGCGGATCGAAAAGGTCGAGGACGCACAGTATCCAGACGAGGGCGCCGACGGCCTGATCCACGTCTCCCGTCAGCGCAGCCCCCGCGCCTCCACCGCGGCTTACCTGACCGCGGTGCAGGAGGCCGGATTCGGGGTCGAACCGGCGAATCGGCCGGAGCCGGAAGGCTTCACCCAGACGATGGTCACCCAGCGCGGCGGCCGGCGGTGGAGCACCGCCGACGGCTATTTGCGCCCCGCGCTGCGCAGGCCCAACCTCACCGTGCGCTCCGAAGCGCTCGCCACCAGGGTGCTCTTCGACGGAACCCGCGCGACCGGCGTCGAATACCACCAGGGCGGCGGGCCGCACACGGTGACCGCGCGCCGCGAAGTGGTGCTCTGCGGGGGCGCGATCAACAGCCCGCAGCTGCTGATGCTTTCGGGCATCGGCGACCGGGACGAGTTGGCGCGCCAGGGTATTCGCGCGCTACATCACGCTCCGGAGGTCGGCGCCAACCTGCAGGATCATCTCGTCGCGGGCATCGGTTACGGCGCTGCGGGCGATACCCTGTTCGGCGCCGAGAAGCCGCGGCAGCTGCTCGACTACTTCCTCCGCCATCGCGGCATGCTCACCTCGAATGTCGCCGAGGCGTACGGCTTCGTCCGCAGCACACCGGATCTCGACATCCCGGACCTCGAGCTGCTCTACGCACCCGCGCCCTTCTACCACGAAGGTCTCGTCGACCCGACCGAGCACGGCGTCATCTTGGCGACGGTGCTGCTGCGCCCGCACAGCCGGGGCCGCATCACCCTCTCGGCGCCGGATCCGGCCGCCAAGCCGGTGATCGACCCGCGCTATCTCTCCGACAGCGCGGGCGCCGACCGGGCCGCGATCATGGCGGGGCTGCGCATCTGTGCCGATATCGCCGAAACCCCGGCAATGCGGGCGGTACTCGGCCCGCTGATCTATCCGCCCCAGGCGCCCAGCGACCTCGAGGCCACCCTCGAACTGACGCTGAACGGCTACTCGCACACCCTGTATCACCCGGTCGGCACCTGCCGGATGGGCACCGACGCCGCCAGCGTCGTCACGCCACGCCTGGAAGTGCGTGGCGTGCAAGGACTTCGCGTGGCGGACGCCTCGGTGATGCCGATGCTGATCCGCGGGCACACGCACGCGCCCGCCGTCTTCATCGGCGAGCAAGCGGCGCGGTTCATCCGCAACGGCTGAGCGGCGGGTCAGCTCAGCGCGTAGAGCGCGACCGAACCCGCGGCCAGCGCGAGATACGGCAGCGGGTAGCCGACATCGGCGTATGCGCGGGCGCGCAGCACGGTCGCGAGCGCGCCGAGGAAGTAGAGCACCAGGCAGATCCCCGCGGCCAAGCCCAGCGGCCGGAACACGAACCCGGCCAGCAGCCCCAGCGCACCGGCCGCCTTGATCGCCGCCAATGGATAGAGCGTCCACTCCTGCAAGCCGTAACTCTTCATGTTGGCGCGCACCCACTCCGCGCGGAACACGTCGATCCCGCCGGCGATCAGCATGGCCGCCGCGGCGGCCAGGGTGACGAGGACATAGGCAATGGACATGGTCGGACCCTCCTGTTTTCGGTGCGGGATCGGTCTGCGATCGTGGATCCCTCGAGCATGTGACGAGTGCCGGAACGGAAAGGTGACCGATGCCTAACCAGGACGTGCTGGCCCGGCGCTTCGAGTCGCACCGCGCCCGGCTCGGCGCGATCGCCTACCGCATGCTCGGCTCGGTCGCCGAAGCCGAGGACGCGGTGCAGGAAACCTGGCTGCGCCTGGTCAAGGACGACGCCGTGCAGCCCGACAACCTGATCGCCTGGCTCACCACGGTGCTGTCCCGGATCTGCCTGGACATGCTGCGTGCCCGCGCCACCCGCCGCGAGGACCCGCTGGATCTGCGCGCCGAGCTGGGCGATACCGCCTACGACGCCGATCCCGAGCAGGAAGCCCTGCTGATCGATGCGGTGGGCCGGGCCCTGCTGGTGGTGCTGGATACGCTGCACCCGGACGAGCGGGTGGCGTTTGTGCTGCACGATCTGTTCGCCGTCCCGTTCGAGCAGATCGCGCCGATCGTGGGCCGCACGCCCGCGACGACGAAGAAGCTGGCCAGCCGGGCCCGGCAGCGCACCCGCGGGGAAACCCGGGCGCCGGCAACCGAACTCGCCGAGCAGCGCCGCGTGGTCGAGGCCTTCCTCGCCGCCGCGCGCGAAGGTGACCTGGGCGCGCTGCTCGCCGTGCTCGCCCCCGATGTGGTCCGCGTGGCCGACCCGGCCGCGTTGCCCGCGGGCATGGCGGCGATCGTGCGCGGCGCGCAGGCGGTGGCGCGGGAAACCGTACTGCTGCAACGCCGTTCCCGGGTGGCGGCGCTCGCGCTGGTCGACGGCGCCGTGGGCCTCGTGGTCGCGCCGCGCGGGCAGCTGCTGCTCGCGCTCGTCGTCACGGTGCGCGCCGAACGGGTCGCGGGTTACGAGGTGATCGCCGATCCGGCGCGCCTGCGCGCCCTCGACTTGGGCGTATTGCCCGCTTGTGACCCGTCACAACCACCGACCGACCAGTCTCTGTGAGACGTAGAGAAGACGGCGATTCGTTCCGCTACCAGCATCGAACGATTAGTGTGAATGCGCCGCACAGCTATATCCGGGGGCGGAAGGAGTCGTCAATGTCGATCGACAGTTCGGCCCGGCAGAGCCTTACGCTCGCCGGGAAGCCGATGTCGTCCCCACTCAAGGACGTTCGCGCGTTATCCCGTCAAATGGTCGGCCACTTCGTGGCCAACGTCATCCCCTGCGGCACGTTACCCTCCGATGCCATCTCCGGCGATGTCACGACCATCACCCGGGTCTGCCTGGAGTTCGCGGTCAGCATGCTCGACGGCCAGGACATCCCGGAGAAACTGCAGCGGATCCAGGACGCCGCGGCGGGCTGGGCACGCGAGGGCGTGCCGATCGACACCATCCACCACTCCATCCACGAGGGCTTCAAGATGGGCCTGGACCTGGTGGTCTCGGACGCCTCGATCAAGGACTACGACAGCCTGGTCGACGGCGCCAAGATGGTCCTGGAAATCCTCGACATGATCAGCTCGGCGATCTCGGTCGCCTACATCAGGGAACTGCGTTCGGTGGTCAGCGAGCACCACACCGCGGTGCACACGCTGACCTCCGCGCTGCTCGGCGGGCATAGCACCTCCACCATGGCCCGCGAATGCGGGATCGCCATCGCGCCCTCGTACGCCGTACTCGCCGTGGCGATTCCGCCGCACCGCGAGGAACAGAACCCGATGATCGACAACCAGGTGGTGGCCCGCCGCAAACTGCGCCGGGTGCAGGCCGAGCTCGCGACCCGCTGTGGCGAGAGCGCGCTGTCGCTGCTGAGCGTCGACGGCGGCACCGTGCTGATCCCCTCGGCCACCTTCGACAACGAAGGCTATGACACCCTGGTGAACCAGCTGACGCACGCGGCGCAGGTCGGCATCACCGCCACCATGGTCGAGGCCACGCCCGAGCAGATCCCGAACGCCGCCGATCAGGCCCACGAACTGCTCGACATGGTGCAACGCCTGGAAGCGGTGGCGGGGCTGTACCGGTTCGACGAACTCGCGCTCGAGTACCAGCTCACCCGGCCCGGGCCCGGCCGCGAATACCTCGGGCAACTGCTCGACCCGCTCGACGAACACCCGGAACTGCTGGAGACGCTGCAGCGCCACATCGGCAACAACCTCAACCGGCAACGGACGGCGCGGGTGCTGCACGTGCACACCAACACCGTCGACTACCGGCTCAAACGGATCGGCCAGCTCACCGGCTTCGACCCGTCCCAACCCTCCGGCCTGTGGTACCTGCGCTCGGCGCTGGTGGCGCGCAGTTACCGGACGACCTGAGGCAGTGCCTCACTGATATCCGGTACTCCCCTCTACCGGATGGGTGGTGCTGATCAGCTTGGCGTAGCAGTGGTCGCGGTCGAATCCGTGGCCGGCACACCAGCTGATCGCACCACCCGCAGTCGGGAAGCCGATGCCGATGACGGTGATCCAGAAGTCCGGATAACTGAAGGTCGACCACGCGCCCGACCACAGCAGCCGCGCCCTCGGATAGCGGGCGCGCAATTCCTCGTGCTCGCGCAGGATTTCAGCGTGCCGCCAGGTGATGCCCTCGGCCACCAGCCCGTACCGCTTCGAACTCACCTGCGGCACCCACCGCTCGCCGAGATCGCGGGCGACCACCGGCTGGTCCGCCGCCGCCCGCGTCTGTAATCCGTTCAGCCCCGCCGTTTCCGGATCGACGCTGCCCGTGGTCGTCCCCACCCGTACCCCTGCCACCACCGAAGTCTCGACCACAACCGAACCTGCCGCGCTGTCCCCCCGCCCCTGATCCCGCACCCACAACACCACCGGCACCGCAAGCATGAGCGCGGCCACCAGCAACCCGACCAGAAGCCCAGAAGGTCTGCGCCGCAGATCCGTTCGAGGAGCGAAGGTCAACCGCGGCCCCGTCGGCACCGCCACGGGCGCATCGATACGCCCACTCTCCGGAAACGCCCCGGACGGCCCCGTCATCCGCGCCGCGACACCGGCACGGACCTGGGACGGTCCACCCGGGTCGGGCATCAACGGTGCCGATTCGGGGTGGGGCGGGGTTTTGTCCAGGGTGACGCGTGGTCGAGACGGGTTCGACGGGTCGCTGAGATCTTGCATGCGTTCCCCTCGGGTGCGCGCACGGAGCCGGGTGTTCGGCGGCCGCACTTCTATGTCTCGATGCTATGGGGAGCGCGCGGCTGCCGGTGTCGGTCGATCGCCGGACAGAGTGGTGCCGAATTGCCCTGGTCGGCAGCGTTGTCCGCTGTTCAGCGGACAGCCAGCACGGGTGCCGCCACCCGATAATCGGCAAGAACAACTAGGTGGTGTCCGCGAATCCGGACGCGCGCAGAAGGAGTCACGATGCAGCTGGCGAAGGGACAGAACACGCCGCTGCACGGCACCGCCGTCGATCTGCGGCTCAGCAGCGAGTCCGGCACCCCCGCACTGTATGTCGCGATGCTCGGTACCGACGACCGCGTCGCCACCGCCACCGACTTCCGCTACCCCGGCTCCCCCGATCCCGGACCGGTCTCTTTCGCCGAGTCGGCCGTGCACCTCGACCTCCTCGCAGTACCGAACCCGGTGCAGCGCATGGTGGTTCTGGCAGCGATCGCCGACACACCCCTACCCGCCCTCGAACTCACCGTGACCGGCCCCGCCGGCGCCACCGCCGCGACCTTCACGATGCCCCGCGCCACCGCGGAAACCGCGATCATCGTCTGCGAGGTATACCGCCGCAACGGACAGTGGAAACTCCGCGCCGTCGGCCAGGGCTACGAATCCGGATTAGCTGGCGCAGCATCAGATTTCGGCTTCGACGCCACCATCGCCCCACCCACCGAAGCGACAGACCGACCGCACACGGTCGACGCCGACACGCCACAGAGCCGCCTCGGGCCCGCGGCCGCCGCTCCCGTGCCTCCGTCTGCGACACCGACGACACCCGCAGGCACGACTATGCCCGCCACGCAGCCTCGCCGCGATCGCAGTAGCCGCGGGCTCCGCGCGACCGAGCGGCACGCATCCACCGCTGCGGCACTCTCGCCGTCCAGCGCGGCACCGCGAACGTCGATGACGCCGCCACCGCCCGCAGGGGCGTATGCCTCGGCAGCTTCGGGGGCAGCGTGGCAGGGGCACACGCCGGTGGGTGAAACCTTGGATGCGGCAAGGGTTCCCGTGCTGGCTCGGCGCACCGAGCTTGCGCCCGCGGTCGATCAGGTCAAGGGTGATGCGGCGGCTTCGATCGCGCGGTTGCTGCGCACCGTCGTCACGAATGCGGTGTCGAGTATGCCGTCGACGAGCAATGGGGTGCAGCGGATACAGCACGAGCTGGCGCAGGATCGCGAACTGCTGTGGAACGCGTACGAAACCGTGCGGGGCGACGTGCTGCACAAGTACCGCACGCAGGCGTTCACCAATCTGCTTCCGGCGAACTGGTATGAGCGCGAGCCGGCGCCGCGGCCCGGCTATTCCGGTAACCCGGAGGTCAGGGCCGAGCACTGGCTGATCGATGCGGCCGCGGCGACCGAGGCGGTGCGCGGCGCGGGGATCCGGGTGACGTCGAACGGCCGCGCGCAGCAACGCCGGGAGCTGATCGACACCGCCGCGACCGTGCTCGGCCGCTACGACGCCGCGGTCCGCGACGCCGAACTGACCGCGCAGCACAAGACCGCCAAGTTGTTCACCGACGTCTTCGCCCAGTTCCGCAGGCAGATGAGCGTCGCGATCACGCGCATGACCGATCAGTATGTCGCCGTCGAACTCGGTGCGATCACCCCGTGCCCCGGCGAGGCCACGCCCGTCTGGCAGGCGGTCGCGGACGCGACCACCATCGCGCCGTCCCCGCCGACCCGAATGGTCTTCCCGCTAGGGCTGATTCGGCTGACGCAGGCGCGCATCCACACCGAGCTGACGGTCCCGGCACCGCCGGGCGGAAAACACGAACACACTTTCACCCTTCCGCTGGAGGAGTCGACGCCACCGATCCCGGTGCTGCTCGATCTGGACGACACCGGCGGGATCGTCACGGATTCGACTGCGGTCGTGGAGAACCTGACCTTGGACATGCTCGCGACACTGCCCGCGGGCCGGTTGAAGATCGATGTGGTCGATCCCATGAAGGTCGGCGCGTCGATGAACTTCCTCTACGGCGTCGGCGAGGCGGGCGAGAAGATCTACGGCCAGAAGGTATGGGGCTCACACAATGTCAACGAGCTGCTCACCGAGCTGGAGAACCACGTCGCTTTCGTCACACAGAAGTACCTGCAGGGCACACACGAAACCCTGACCGCCTACAACCGGGCCGCGGGCGAGGTCGCCGAGCCTTACCGGTTGCTGCTGCTGTTCGATCATCCGCACGCGTTCACCCGCGACGGCCGGATGTACGACGACGAGTCGCTCAAACGCCTCGAACGCCTGGCGACCGTCGGCCGCCGCGCGGGGGTCTTGATCGCCGCCACCACCGATTCCGCCACCACCTCGCTCGATTCGCTCGCGACCGCGTTCACCGGACGCCAGGACACCGGGCTGGTGGCGCGGCTGCAACTGCCTACGGGCGTGCGACCGGCCCAGTACGTCACCCGCGGCGAACTGGACTGGCGGCTGCGCCCGTATCCGCTGCCGTCGGATCAGGTCCGGGCCGAGGTGCTGGCCCATATCGAACGCAGCCTCGCGACCTCGGGTGACACCCAGGTCGCGCCCAAACGCGTGCACGAGCTCGCGGTACAGGCGATGGAACGCGCGGTGGCCAGGGGCACGCAGGCACCGGAACTCATCGCCGATCCGCACGACCCGGCGACCTGGTGGCAGTCGAGCGTCGACGATCGGGTCGTCGCGCGCTTCGGCCGGATGGGCGCCACCGACGTCGCCGAGCTCCGCCTGGACTCGGGCGCACTGTCGAGCGCTCTGATCGGCGGGCGGACCGGCTCGGGCAAATCGGTGCTGCTGCACTCGATCATCCTCGGGATCGCGCTGCAGTACTCGCCGGCCGAGGTCGAGTTCTACCTGATCGATTTCAAGGAGGGCGTCGAGTTCAAGCCGTACGCTACGCCGGGCCTGCCGCACGCCAAAGTCGTTGCGATCGAGACGAACCGGGACTTCGGCATCAGCGTGTTGGAGAGCCTGGACAGCGAGATCGCCCGGCGCGCCGCGTTGTTCAAGAACGCCGGGCAGGGACAGATGGAGATCGGGCGCTACCGGCAGAGCACCGGCGAGCCGATGCCGCGCATCGTGCTGATCATCGACGAGTTCCACATGCTGCTCGAGCAGGACGACGCCACCGCGACCCGGGGCGCGGGACTGCTCGATCGAATCATCCGGCAGGGCCGCGCCTTCGGGGTGCACACGCTGCTGGCGTCGCAGTCGGTGTCCGGTGGCGGGCAGAAGATCCGCACCGCGCTCAACCAGATTCCCAATCGCCTGGTGCTGGCCAGTTCCACCCAGGACTCCGAACAACTGCTCGCGGAGGGCAATGCCGACGCGCAACTGCTGTCCAAACCGGGCGAAGGCATCATCAACGATCACGCGGGTCAGGCCGAGGCGAACAATCGCTTCCAATGCGCGTACTGGCCTACCGAGCTGCGCGCGACCTTGATCACGCAGTTGCGCGATCGAGCCGACGCGCACGGTTTCACCGGGCGCCCCGCGGTTTTCGAGGGCGATATCGCGGTAGCGCCGCAGGACTACCCGCTGGAGATATTCACCCGATCCGACCCCCGCAGCGCATTGGTGCTGCCCATGGGCGCGCCCATGTCGCTGGACCCGCCCCTGGCCCTGCGACTCGGCCGCGAGCCCGGCAACAACCTGCTCGTGGTCGATCCCAACGCACTCTCGAGCCTCGCATTGCAGATCGCGGTGCTGCGCGCGGCCGACATCCGGGTGGAGTACGTCGATTTCGCCGCGATCGAGCAGCACAGCGAGGCGCTGTTCGCCCGGCTGTGCACCGCGGGCGCGGTGGCCTGTCATCGGCGCAAGCTCGGCGATGTGCTCGACTCGCTGCTCGGCGAGCTCGCTGAGCGCACCGAACTCGACGAGTACCACGGACCCGCGCGTGTGCTGTTCCTCGTCGGTCTGCACCGTGCCCGGGAGCTGAACCCGGACGCCTTCGACGAAGACAGCGAGAGCGCCAAGCTGGCCCGCCTGCTCCGGCACGGACCGGAGGTCGGGCTGCACGTGGTCGGCTGGGCCGACCGGTACGCCTCGCTACAGCGGCGGCTCGATCCGGATGGGTTGCGCCAGTTCGGTTTCAAGGTGCTCGGACCGGCCAGCGAGGACGACTCCCGGGTGCTGATCGACTCGGAGGTGGCGGCGAACCTGACCGCCAACCAGTTCGCGGTGGACGATTACGACAACGCCCGCACCGATATCGTCCGGCGCTTCGCCGACCCCGGACCCGAGTGGCTCGACCTGCTGCTGCGAACCGAGCGCGGCCACGATGGCTGATACCGCACGCAACGATCCGCAGGTCGTGCGGCAGCTCGCCCGCGACCTCGACAAGTATCTGCGCGACGTCGAATCCAGCGAGCGCACCGCCGGTTACGCGCAGCGCCGGGTCGAACAAGAACTCGCCCAGGAGAACCGCGCACGTGAGCGCAAGCTGCGCGAGGCGCAGGCCGCCTACGACGCCTGCTGCCGCACCGAGGACGCGGACTGCTCCGGACCGCGCAGGGCGCTCGAACGTGCCGAGCGCGCGCTGGCCGCCGTCCACCGGGCCGAACGCATGTACGCCGCCGCCACCGCCGAATACTCCGCGGCCGCAGGGCGATTCGCACGGGTCCGGGTCGCGCTGAGCCTCGAGACGACGCAGCTGCTCGGCCTCATCGCCAAGGACCTCGACGCCTACAATCGCGCTTCGTCCGCGGTGGGCACCGTGCCCTCCGGCAACGGACCCGCGGTATCGGCCCCCAGCGGCGGCGCGGTCACCCCGACGGGCGCGACCGAACGCATCGCACTCGATACGCCCGCGGGCTTCCCCGACGGCTACGCGATGATCCCGCTCGCCGCGCTGGACACCGCCACGACCGGCGGAGCAAAGCCGCTGCCCGCCGACGTGTCGAAGTCCGATCTCGAGTGGGCGCTCAACGCCTTCCACACCGTGATCGTCCCGGCGCTGCGCCTCGGCAAGAATATCGAGTACTTCCGCGCCCGCGATCAGGACGAGCGGCGTTGCGGCGCGCGCAGCTACGCGGATACCTATACCTGGTTTCTCGGCAGCGACGAAGCCCTGCAGGTCGGCCGGCGGCCCGACGGCGGCTTCACGGTACACAACGGTTTCCACCGGATCGCCATCGCGCGACAGCTCGGCCTGGCGAGCGTTCCGGCCAGGGTGGTGGACGCATGAGCCGATTACGCCGGGCCAGAGACGAATTCGACGCGAACCGGCGCGCCAGGACCGCCGCCGAGCAGCGCGCGGGCCAGGTGTGGAACGACACGGTGCTGCGCAGGCTGTCCGAGCGCAAACTGCAACCCCTGGCCGACGAGGAACGCCGGTTCGTGCAGGCGCTCACCGCCTACGACATGGCCATCGACTTCGTGCTGACCGAGCTCTCCAACTACTGAGAACCCGACAAGGAGAAACGATGAGTTCCATTCAGGCGAACCCGGATTCGCTCAAGAAGCTCAAGGGCGATATCGATCGGTCGCAGCGGGAGATCAATCAGGCGATCACCCGGGTGCGCTCCTCGCTGCGCGGCGCCGAGTGGCGCGACAGCGTCAAGGACCAGTTCGAGCGTGATCTCGAACAGGTGCTGCGCTCGGTCGCCACCTTCGACAACAACGCGAACGTGCTGAAGCGCTACTTGGACAAGAAGATCCAGATCCTACAGAGCTACCAGGGGCGATGAGCGATGGCACTGTTCGGACACCGGCCGCGGACCGCACATCCGAGCACCGGACCCGGCCGGGTCGCGCTGCTCGATCCACGCGACGAGGGCAATCCCAAGCAGGCCACCTTCATCGGGCTCGATCAGGCCGGGCTCAGCCTCCTGATCTACGGCCCCGGTGATATCCGGCGCTGTTTCACGGCTCTCGCCGACGCGGCCCCCGCCTTCCACACCACCCGGCTCGCCTCGGAATCGCCGTATGTCGGCTGCTTTCCGGGCCGCAGCGCGATCATGTGGATGGCCTTGGACGGGCCCGGCGGATCAGCGGTCGCCGTCCACTGCTTCCCGCACTGCGACACCGATTTCACCACCACGCAGATCGCGAAGCGGGTGAGCGGGCCGCAGGGCGCCCTGCGGCCGCCGTGGCAGTTCGGTATCGGCACGGTGGGCGCGCGCGTACCGGTGGGTTTCGCCGACGTCTTCGTTGCCGCCCAAGCGATTCCGCTCGGCACGCTGCCCGGCCTGGAGCGGTTGCCGACACCGGTCACCGAGGGTCACGCTCCCCGATAACCCGAGCGGCGGTGTCGGACATTTGACCGACAGACAACGTTGCCGAATAGTGACAACGTCAAGTGTTAGCGGACGAAACGGAACGGGCATCCGGCGAGGACCGCACCGTCGTTGCAGACCAACGGCGCCCAAGGAATTCCCAGGGCATTGTTTATTCTGAACTCGGTCGCCGGGCCACTATCAACGCGACCGCAGGCGGAAGGTTTGGGCACCGAGGTGAACCGTCGACAAACGTATGAGGTGGCAGTTGCCGCCGCGGCGCTCAGCGAGCTCATTCTCGCGGTACACGCCGCCGCCGGACAGGCGGGCGGGCAGACGGGGCGCCGATGGCACTACGGCAACGTCGTCGGGATCAGTACGCCGCGGGTCCGGGATCTCACCCTGGCGAAGGTGCACGCCAAACATGTGATCGGCCGCCGGGCGATCGCCGCGATCACCGTCGCCGCACAGCGCGAGGTGGCCGTCGACGTGGTCTTCGGACTGGACGACAAGGTGGCCTCGGCTCAGTTCTTCTGCGCGACAACGCAGTCCGAGACCTTCGTGGAGCAGGAGAGCTCCTGGGCCGAGTATCTCGCCGCGTGCACGTCGGCGACGCTCACCGCGACCGATATCGCCGCGACGATGTCGGCGCAGTGCGCGACGATCACCGAGTGAAAGACGAGGTGCTCACAGATCATCGATATCGATGAGGCCGTCCTGCAGGGCGCGGGCCACCAGCGACGCTTTGGTCGGCGCGGGCCGGCCTGCCGCCGCGTACTTGTCCCTGATCCGGGACAGGTGCGTGTTCACCGTACCGAGCGCGATGAACAGCTGCGCCGCAACGACATTCTTCGAGTCCGCGTGGAACCAGGCGAGCAATACCTGGGTTTCGCGACTACTCAGCAACGGAGTGGTCTCGGCCGCGGCACGCTGCGGTTCGTTCTCGTTTCCGGCCACGGTACGCATCGCTCGTTCCTTCGCTTCACTATCCGAAATCCCCCGGTACACAACGAATCCATGGGGGCACCGCCTATGTAACCGCGCAATGATCCGCACGTCACTGCCAGCGCGCGGACCGATCGCCGTCACTCGAGAGCGATCACTCTCAGGTGTGGCGTAACGGCTCGCCGGTGTGTCCGGATCAACCCACCGACACCTCCGCGTCTCGCGACCGCGGGACAGCCAGTCAGGAGCACACTCATTCCCGTCGATGACCGCGCGGCTGCCGAACTCGTCCACGCCGGCTTGCAGGTGCTGCTCGAGCAGCCCGCCAAGCTAATGGACGGCGGGCTGCGCATCGAGGAGGTGATCGACCGCGCGAACTCCTCGAACGCCACCTTCTACCGCAAGTTCGCCACCAAATCCCGGTTCCTGGTCCGGGTGCTCGACCAACTGATCGACGACGCCAGGGTCCGCACGGCCGACGTCTGCGAGTGCGCGCGCCAGGCGCTCGACGCCGCGGACGGCGACCGCATCCGCGCGGTCCGGGAACTGGTGATCACTCATTTCGACGCCGCGTGTTCGGACCGGAATGCGACCACCCGGCTGCTCGCGCACACGCTCGGGCCGACCGCACCGCGCGGCGGCCTGCAGGCGACCTATCGGCACACCGATCAGCTCATCCTGGCGATCTTCGAGGTACTGTTCGCCAAATCCGGTGCGACACTGCGTAAACCGCTCACCAAAGAGAGCTTCTGCGTGGTGTTGTCCGCGCTGCTGGAGGGGTTCCTCATCCGGCGTCGGGTCGAGCCGGCGGCGGTACCCGCCGAACTCGTCGCCGCGGCGGTGCTCGGCGTGCTGAACGTCGCGGTGGACACCGAGCAGCGGCACGAGCACATCGAGGACGCGCTCACCGCGCTGGCCGCCGCACCCGCTTTGCCGACCGCATTGCCGAGCGAACCGCGCGCGGCGTTGCTGAGCGCCGCCCGGACGGAGTTCACCAAACGCGGCTACTTCATGACCGGTATCGAGGCGATCGCGACCGAGGCGCGAGTCCCGCTGGACAAGGCCAAACGGATCTTCCCGACCAAGACGCAGCTCATCCTGGACGCGCTGAAACCGGCGTACGCCTCGCTGCGACTCGATATCGCCGACGACGCGGCGATCGGCTACGACGCGGTGGCGATCGTGCACCGCCACTTCGTCCGCTGCGCCCGCCTGGTCGCCGCCGAGCGCGCGTTCATGGACGCGCTGATGGCCGCGGTCGCCCACGACACCTACGCCGAGGAGGACGGGTTGATCTCGATCCGGCGCGAACTCGACTTCCCCGGCCTCCTCGTCCCGATCCTCACCGAGGCCCAGGGCACGGGCGTGTTCGCCGACGATCAGCCCCCGCAGGAACTCGCCGCGCTCCTCACCAACACCCTGTTGCTGCGCTGTTTCACCCGCCGGTCGGTCGACCCCGACGCGAACGCCGAATTCGTCAGCACACTGGTGCTGAACGGGCTTCGGCGCCGATAGCGGGCTGTCCCACCCCGAGGTGGGCGGTCAGCCAGTGCAGGGCCATGTCCAGCCACTCCACGAAATGCGCTGGGGCACAGTGGTCGTCCCCTGGATACAGGCGCAAGGTGGCGTTCGGGACCGCGGCCGCGAGTTCCCGCGCGTCCCCGCTGTCGACCACCTTGTCGCAGTCACCGCCGATGACCAGCATGGGTATCCCGATGTCGGCATACCATCGGCGCAGCGACAGCGTGGCGAGCTCGGCCCCGATCCGGCGCAGGGTTCGCGCGCCGAGCGCGACGCCCATGGCCCGTAGCACGGGCTCCGGCACCCCGAACGCGCCGGCCGGGCCGAACGCGCGGTGCGCGGGTGCGCCGGAGCACACCACACACCGCACCCTGGCGTCTACGGCGGCCGTCCGTGCCGCCCAGTAGCCGCCGAAACTCATGCCGAACATCGCGATTCGGCCGGCGGCCACTCGACGGTGCGCGCTCAGATAGTCGAGCACCGCGCGGTAGACCTCGGGCGCTGCCACCGGACCCGGCCGCGCACCGGCGTAACTTCCCGGTTGTTCCATGATCAGCAAGCCGAGCCCGGTGTTCCGATACTTCAGCAGCGGCAGTGCCAGCTCCCCCACGGTGCCGTCCAGACCGTTCGTCACGAGCAACACCGGGCAACGCCGCGTGCCGCGCGGGAAAATCGTTACGGCACGGACGCTTTCGTTCCCGGCCGATATCTCGATTACGGCGATGTCCAGCCCGAGCGCGGGCCCGACCGCCGTGAGCAACAGTTCGGAGAGCGAGCGTGCCCGTCGATACGCCCGCAGCCGCGCCGGTGTCGCACCGGGCCAGGCGGCGACGATCTGGAAGGCGATGGCCTGCAACAAGCTGTCCAGCGCGATGATTCGCGCCGCATCGAGCGGCGCGGCCGCCTGCAGCGCCCCGTCGATCACGTCACGCCGCGGCGCAGGCCCCCGATCGCCGACGAACTCCGCGACCGGCCCCACCAGCCTGCCGAGTTGCTCGGCGCTGCGCGCGGCCCCGTGCCCGAACAGCATGAGCGGATCCGGCAGCCGCTCCCCCTGCTCCGCGGCCACCGTCGTCAGACCTCGGTACGCCGCCGCGAGCCGCTCGTCGGCCAGCCGCTGCCAGTATGCGGTCCACCGCACGTCGTCGAAGGCCCGGACCGCCGCGAGCTGCGCGGTGAACACCGTGGCGTCGAAACCGCCCAGCGCCGCGAACCGCGGGATCAGCACCTCGGGCACGAACCAGCGCGCGCCCGTGTACCCGGCCACCAGGTCCGTGGTCCGGGTGAGCGCGCAGGCGGTGATCACCGCGCGCCGCAGCGCGTTCATCGCCGCACCCCGCGCCGCGACCGTTGCGGACAATTACCTCGACGCGACCGCCCGGACTGCACTAGTTTGTCGACATGACGTCGAATGCCCGGCGTATCGAGGACCTGCTCGACCGCGCGGAACTGCACGATCTCGTCACCGCGGTCACCCAGTGCCTGGACACCAGGAACTTCGACGGCCTGGCCGCGGTGTACACCGCCGACGCGACGCTCGAGACGCCCGCGGGCCGGTCGAGCGGCGCCGCCGCGATCATCGAGCTCGCCCGGCGCAACCACGAGATATACGCGGCCACCCAGCATTTCGTCTCCGGACTGGTGATCGACGCGGACGGCGCCGCGGCGACGGTGACCGCCGACGTGCTCGCGGTGTTCGTCCCCGTGGGCGAGCGGCCCGACGAGCACCGAATGCTGGGCAGCCGGTATGTCTTTCGAGCCGAACGCCGCGAGCACGGATGGCGGATCAGCCGGCACGCCATCACGCCCATCTGGATTCACGGGCACACCGGCACGATGCCGCCGGTCGAGCCCGAAGACTGAACGCGCACACCGCCACTCGGTCACGATCGCTCACCTCCGCGCGCCATCGCGGCCCGAAACGCGGGCTCGCTCAGTTCGTTCCAGTTCCCGGCTGCCTCGGCGCCGCTCCCGAGCAGCGCCCGGTCGAGGTCGATCCGGTAGCGCCCGGACGGTAGCGGGTGCCCCGTGGCCACCAGCCGCGCGGCGTACGCGGCCGCCGCACCTGCCACCGCCGCGGCCGTGCCGAGCTGGGGCCACGAGTTGAGCGACCGGCCCACCTCGGTCAGCGAGAAGCGGGTGCGCGGCGTCAGCTCGGTGCCCACGATGCGCTGTGCCACGCGCGCCCGGGTGGCCGGGTCCGCGAGGTCGGCAGCGGTGAGGTCATCGAGGTCGCCGACCCTGCCGTGGAAGATCGGGTACCGCGGCTCGAGATCGAACCGTTCTATGTCGAGGATCGCGTTGTCCCCGTTGTCGGTGGCCATGACGACCGGAATGCCCGCGGCCCGGGCGCGCCGGCGGATATCGATCTTCGCCGGGAGATCGTCCATCTCTTCCACCAGCACAGTCAGCGGTTCCGCATTCGGCGCGGTGCCGAGGAATTGCGCGGCCGCCGCCGGGGTGTAACCGTCCGGAAAGGCGGAAACCTCACTGTACGGGTCGATTTCGAGCACCCGGCGGTGCGCGATGGTCAGCTTCGGCACCCCGAGATCGCACACCGACGCGGGCAGCCGGTTCAGGTTGGTGACCGACAGCCGATCGTGCTCGGCCAGCCGGAAGCGGCGCGCGCCGGTCAGCGCGCAGGCCGACAGGGCCGACCAGCCGACGCTCAGACCCGCGACGCCGACCAGCGCGGCCGACCAGGCACGCTGTTCGGGTTCGTCGAGCAGATACCGATTGCGCGCGGTACGCAGCCGCCAGAACGCCGCCGACTCGGGCAGGCGCACGATGGTGCGCCGCCACGGATAGACGACGAATCGGGTGGTGAGCGCCGCCGCGGCGGGGTCGATCGCGGCGAGCTCGGCCGCGGCCGCCGCGTGTGCGTCGACCAGGTGGTAGCGCGCGGCGGGCCGCAGCAGGTGCGCGATCCGCGCGGTATCGGCGAAGGGGTCCAGGATCTCGATCATCGGTTCTGCTCCAGGTACTTGTGCTTGGCGGTGTACCGGAAGGCGGTGCCGCCGAAGGGCTCGAGGGTGACCACGGGGTCGGCGGCCGTCCCGAGAACGGCACGCAGCCTGCGGTATTCGCTGTTGCTGCGTTCCAGTTCGGCGATCACGAGCTGCCGGAGGCGGGTGGTGAAATCGGCACCGGCTGCGGCCGCCGCCCGCAGCTCGACCCGCAGGGTCAGCGTCTGTTCGAAGGCGGCGCCGGTCACGGTGGCCAGCACGAACTTTCCGGTCACCTGCGCGGCGACCTCGGGCTTTTCCAGTGCCGCGCGGATGCTTTCCGGGTAGAGCTTCACGGCGTAGAAGCTGGCCGCGACGTCTCGCCGCCGGTGCAGTGCGAGAAAGCCCGCACCGATGGTGTTGGTGCGCACCGGAATCCGATGCCCGCAGCGCCGCAGCGCCGCGGCGACCTGCCACGGGGTCAGGATCGACCCTTCGTCGTTGATCCGGTACCGCACCAGCGGCAGGGCGCCGTCGACGGTGAACAGGAACCGGCCCTGCGCATCGGTCTCGGTGTAGCGCAGGTGCGGGTCGTACTCGACGAAGGTGGGCAACGCGGGATCGTCGTCGCCGAAAAGCGCTGCGCGCAAGCGGGCGTCGGTGCGCGCGAGCCGCCGGATGGCGATGGTGGTCGGCGTCTCGTGCCCCATCACGCCCGCGTCGGCGGTGCCGTAGATCGCACAGGTGCGATCCGGCCGATCCGGTTGCCCGGTGCGGGCGAGCACGTGATCGCGCCACGCCTCGGTGATGTTCTCCCCCGCGAGCAGCAGCGCGGGCTTCAGCGCGCGCACCTCGGCCGGCGCGTGGTCCAGCACGTCCTGGGCGAACGGCGGGTACGCGGCGAGCACCACCTGGTCGTAGTGCGGGCCGAGATCGGCCATGGTGGCGAGCACCGCGTCCACATCGATGCCGGGCGTGGCCACCGAGACCCGATGACCCCGGCGGCGCGCTTCGAGCACGCCGTGATGGGTGTAGGTGCCGCCGATCCACGTGCCCATCGCGAAACCGTTGACCAGCAACGTCGTCCGGCCCGGCGCGTCGAACGCGCGCAGGATGCGGTCGTAGTACTCCCGGCTGTGCTGCAGCGACAGCAGCTCCCGCGGCCAGTAGGTCGGCTTCCCCGTGGAGCCCGAACTGCTGGACCAGGTGCCCGCCTCGCTGACGTCGCCGTGCGGCATCAGTTCCGCGAGCGCGTGCGCCTTCAGGTAGTTGTCCTTGGTGACCACCGGCAGCTCGGCGAAATCCGCTGGAGTGCGGATGTTTTCGGGATCGATGCCGTGGCGGGCCAGATGGGCCGGGTAGGCCCGCACGTGCCGGACCGTGCGATGGAAGGTCGCCAGTGCCCCGCCGAATCCGGGCGGACCGTCGGGGACGAGCGACAGTGGTGCGGTCATGATGTGCTTCTCCTTCGTGAGCATCGGACCGGAGTCCTGTGCTCGGAGAAGCGATCCCCCGCGGGTGGGGTTTAGAGGCCGCCGCCACCGCCGATCAGCCACGGGTTGAACGTGCAGACGAGATCGGGGTGCCCGGCGGGGTCGAGCGCGCGCAACACGATCGAGAGCGCGCGCGGCGAATACATGAGCGTCTGGTGATCGGAGAGATCCTGCTCGCAGCCGTCCTGCAGGGTGATGTCCGCGACCGACGCGCCCGCGACCGGGCGCAGGAAGGTCGACTGGTAGGGCGTGACGATCTCGTCGTAGCGGGTGCCGACCACGGTGTAGTCGATCCCGGGCACCGTGTCGCCGTCGGCGTTCAGCCGTCCGACGAAGTTCGAACCGACCGTCTGCTGGATCGCCGCGTCGCCCACCACGACCCCGGCCGCGCCGATCACGTTCAGGCCGATGTTGTTGATCATCCGGCCGAGCAGGCCGATGCCGTCGAGCGTGGTCCCGTGGTGCGTGCCGCCGAAGCTGACCAGATGCCCGACTTTGTCCGCGCCGCCCTCGAACCTGGTGTACCAGTTCGCCATGGCCGCGCCCTGCGAGTAGCCGACGAAATCGACCTGCGCCGCGCCGGTGGCCGCGCGCACCCGGTCCACGAAACCGGCCAGCTGCCGGGCCGAATCCGCGATGTCACCGGTGCCCATCACGCCGGGCAGCAGCGGCGGCACGCCCCCGCCCTGGATCGGTCCGGAACGGCCGTAGTTGAAGGCGAAGGTGCACAAGCCCGCGTCCTGTAGCGGCCTGCTCATGTACGCGAAGCTGTTGTAGGCGTTCATCCAGGTGCCGTGCAGCAGCACGACCGGACGTGGATGCGCCGCGGTCGGCCGGCAGCTCCAGTCGTTGCTGCCCGGCGGGGCCGCGTCCGGATGGAACAGGCCGTAGCCGAAAGCCGCCAGGAACGAACGTTGCGGCGGACCGTGACCGACGGTGTCACTGGCGAATCCGCCGGACAGGCCGGAGATGCCGTCGGACGCGGCGATCGGTGCGGGCCGCCCGCGCACACCGATCAGCTCGGCGAGCCGCGCCGCCACCGACGGATCGGGCGGTGCGGCGCCCGCGGCCGGGGCCGTCACCCCGAGCACGAGCATCGCGACACCGACCAACACCGCGGCGATCGGCCACCGACCGGCGGACCTTCGTCTCATCACACGCCTTCCACTGCACACCTCGCCGAGAACTGCCGCACAACAACGCGATCCGGTGCGGGCGGGCCCGGATCCCCTGCACGTGGTCCCGGACCTGCCCGCACCGGATCGGCGCGACTTCGAGCAAAACAGCGCTCGATGGAGGCGATGCGACAGCCCGGCCAATGGCCGGTGAATCTCGTTCAGGTGCCCTACAACGAGTACAGACCGAGCGGCGCGTGCGATCGCCGCTCGGTCCGTCACCCGTGCGTTGCTACAGCGAACCGCCGCCGCCGACCACCCACGGGTTGAATGTGCACTCCAGGTTCGGATGACCGACCGGGTCGAGCGCGCGCAGCGCGATGGACAGCGAGCGCGGCGAATACATCATCGTCAAATGGTCCGAAAGGTCCTGTTCGCAGCCGTCCTGCAGGGTGATGTTCTGCACCGTGGCGCCCGGCCCGGGCTGCAGGAACGTCAGCGGGTACGGGTTGGTGACCTCGTCGTAGCGGGTACCGACGATCGTGTAGTCGACGCCGGGCACGGTGTCGCCGTTGGCATTGAGCTGATTGACGAAGTCCGAGCCGATCGTCTGCTGGATACCCGCGTGCCCCACGAAGATCTCGATGAAGCCGAGGATATCGATGCCGAGGTTGTTGATCGCCCGGCCGAGCGCGCCGATGCCGTCGAGCGAGGTGCCGTGGTGGGTGGCGCCGTAGGTGATCAGATTCTTCGTCTTCTCGGCCCCGCCTTCGAACTTGGTGTACCAGTTCGCCATCGAGCCGCCCTGCGAGTGCGCCACGATGTCGACTTCACTGGTGCCGGTGGCCGCGAGCACCCGGTCGACAAAGACGGCGAGCTGCTTGGCGGAATCCTGGATGTAGCCGGTGCCCATCACGCCGGGCAGCACCGCGCCGAGTCCGCCGCCCTGGATCACGCTGGAGCGGCCGTAGTTGAACGTGAAGGTACAGAAGCCCGCGTCCTTGATCGGCTGGCCCATGTACGCGTAACCGTTGTAGGCGTTCATCCAGGTGCCGTGCAGCAACACGACCGGTCGCGGATGCGCGGCGGTCGGCTTGCAGTTCCAGTCGTTGGCGCCGGGCGGCGCGGCGTCGGGATTGGCCAGGCCGTAGCCGAAGGCGGCCAGCCAGGAAGTCATCGGCGGTCCGTAACCGACTGTGTCACTGGCGTATCCGCCCGAGAGCCCCGAACTGCTCCCCGATCCGCCGTAGCAGTTGCCGGAGCCGTTGCCCGACCCCGCGCCACTGCCGGAGTTGCACGCGGAACCGGACGAGCTGCCCGAGTCCGCGACCGGCGCGGCCTTGCGGCCCGCCGCGATGTAATCGGCCAGCTCTTGTTCGGTCGGTTGCGCGGTGGGTTCGGCGTTCGCGCCGACACCGCCGACGCCGAGCACGAGCACCGAAACACCCAGCATCACCGCCGCCGCGAGCGACGAACGGCCTGAGGTACTTCGCTTCATTGCATACCTTCCTATTTCGAGCAAAAGAGTTCGGACGCGCTGCCGAATTCCGCTCGACAGCGTGGAAACTGCGCCAACGCTAAATCCGCCGGAAAGTGCGACCTAGCTCACGACGGGGTATCTGGACAGCTCACCAATGTCCTTGTCGGGCTTAGGTAAACGGCACAGTTCGCCGGTGCCGGAGCATTTCCCAAACACACCGGCCCGCGGATCGTGAATTCTCCAGAAAAGCTGCCGACCAGCAGCCTTCGGCCGCGCGCGGGCCGAGTATGGGCCGATGATCGAGGTGAACACGTGGACCCTGGCCGACCAGCGGTGCCGGGCGACGACGCCCTATCTGGTCGATGCCGCCCGGATTCGCGAATTCGCCCGGGCCGTCCAGGATTTCCATCCGGCGCACTGGAGTGCCGACGCCGCCGCCGAGCTCGGATTCACCGGCCTGGTCGCGCCCGCGACATTCGCCTGCGCCATTCTCGGCGATGTCCAGAGCGAATTACTGGATGCGGTGCTCGCCGACTATCGGCCGACCCGAATTCTGCACGCGGATCAAGTGTTCGACGCCATGCGGCCGTTGGTCGCGGGCGATCGCCTCACCGGCGATCTCATGGTCGAATCATTTCGGCAGTTCGCCGATTACGACGTCCTGACGATCAAGAGTGTGCTCACCGACCAGCACGGCGCGCCGGTGCAGACCGGCGCCACCTCGCTGCTCGCGCATACCGGGTCCAACGGCCCGCGCCTCGCCGAGACGGTCCGCGCGATCGGGACGCGTGCGCAGTCCTCGCCTCGCCCCCGGCCTACCGACCATCGTGTGCCCGCGCCGCGTCACTCTCCGCGTCGAACGTCATTTCCGCTGCGCCACAATACTTTCCATCCGTTGCGCGTGGGCACCAGACTGCCCGCGCAGACGGTTCGGCTCTCCCGCGACGACATCGCAGACTTCGCCGCGATCGTCGGCGACCGCGCCCCCGACACCCCCGGCGCAGCGTCGGCCACGGACTACACGCTGCCCGCGAGCACCGCACCGAGCATGCTGAAACTCGGCCTGGCCGCGGCCTTCGTCAGCGCACGTCTGGGCGACCCGGCCGCGATCACCGGGCTACGCGCCCAGTTCGCGCACTACACGCACTATCTGCGGATCGCACCGGCGACGACCTGCGAGATCGAATTCACCGGCCGGGTCACCGCGGTGGACGCGCGGCGCCGCCGTGCCACCATCGCCATCGACGCCCGGTCCCGCGGCCGCACGGTATTCGGCTATGCGGCCGCCGAAGTCGCGTTGCCCCAGCCCGACTGAGTGTTCAGGCGGCCGATTCCGTTCGCGCTGTGGTCAATCCGGCCACGCTGGCCAGCCGCCGGTGTGATTCCAGGCGCGCGGCGCGGTCGAAGGTGCTGGTGTGCACCAGGATCTCGTCGGCGCCGGTGGCCCCCACCCATTGCTCGAGTTGTTCGGCGACCTCGTCTTCGGTGCCGTGCACGTGCCCGGCCAACGAATCCTCGAAAAGCCGGCGTTCCCGTTCGGTCATGCTGATCGCCTCGATCTCCGCGGGCGGGATCAGAGCCGGGAACTCCCCGCGCGTGCGCGAGTACGCGGCCGACCACGCCTCCGGCAGCAGCAACCGCCGCGCCTGCTCGGTGGTATCGGCGATCACGACCGAGCCCGAGACCATGACGTACGGCTCGGCACCCCACGCGGTGGCCTGGAAACCGCCCCGGTACCGGGCGATCGCCTCGATCATCCGGTCCGGCCCGCCGACCGCCGCGATCACCAAGGGCAACCCGAACCGGGCCGCCCGCTCCGCTCCCGCCCCGGTGGCCAGCAGGAACGCCGGGACCCGCAGCCCCTCGGCCGGCCAGCCGTGCACACCGTCGCGGCCGTGGGTGAAGTAGTCCAGCACCTCGGTCAGCTGCGCGTCGAAGTCGTCGGCGTCGCGTTTGCCGTGCCCGAGCGCGCGCCGGACCCCGTCGGTGAAGCCGACCGAGCGGCCCAGACCCATGTCGATCCGGCCCGGATACAGCGATTCCAGCACGCCGAACTGTTCGGCGACGATCAACGGCTGATGGTTGGGCAGCATGACCCCGCCGGTGCCGATCCGGATGCGCTCGGTCGCCGCCGCGGCGGCCGCGGCCAGCACCGTCGGGGCCGACCCGGCGACGCCGGGCACGCCGTGGTGCTCCGACACCCAGAATCGGTGATAACCCCATTCCTCCGCGAGCCGCGCGAACTCGATCGTGTCGCGCAACGCCGCGGGATGGCTCTGGCCGCGCCGGACGCGGGAGCGGTCCAGGATGGAGAACCGGACGGAGGGAAGGGCCGAGGTCATACCTGTCTCAACGCGCGCGCCGAGCGGTGATTCCCCGGGTCATTTCGGCGACGGCAGCGCCAGCGCCTCGGCCAGTACCCGCCAGGCCCGCGGCAGCTGGGCTTCGAAATCAGGCCAGGTGTGCATGCCCTCGGGCGCGTACTCGACGACGGCGGGGATCTTCAGCTCGTCCAACCGGCCCGCGAAGCGTTCGGTGCAGGTGCGCGCCCCCGCTTCCAGCGCGGCGCCGCCGCCCGCCAGCCGCAGCGCGTCGGCGATCGACGGCGACTGCGCGATCGACACCAGATCGGCGCCGGTCGGCGTGCCGGTGGCGGCCGACAGATAGATCGCGGTGCCGCGCAGCGCCGACGCGCCGAGCAGGCTGTCGTGCGCCGCCCACTCCGGGGAAGTCGGTGGCCCCCAGAGGTTTTCGACATTACCGCCGCGCGAGGCCACGGTGATCGTGGTGACCGCGTGGCCGAGCGGGTCGGCGGTGGAATAGCAGCCGCTCATGCCCGCGACGGCGCGGTAGCGGCCCGGATGGCGCTGCGCCAGCATCATCGCCGCCTGCGCGCCCATGGACACGCCCGCGATCGCCCGGCGTCCGTCGGCCTTCAGCAGCGATTCCACGATCGGCGGCAGTTCCTCGGTCAGGAAGGTCTCCCACCGATTGAGTCCGAGCGCGGTGTCGTGACGGACCCAGTCGCTGTACATGCTGCCGGTACCGCCGCTGGTCAGCACCACGTCCACCGGCTTGTCCGCGAAGAACTCCGCCGCGCCGCCCTTGCTGAGCCAGCCCGAGGTGGTCTCACCGTCGACGCCGTCGAGCAGGTACAGCGTCGGGCGCGGCGCCGCGCCGGTGCCGCGCAACACGTCCACCTCGATCACCCGGCGCATGGCCGCGGACGCGATCTTCAGGTGGTCCCGCTGCGGTCCGGCGCTCTCGATGGACAGCAGACCAGTCCGGGTCATGGCGGGATCGATCGCGGGCGGCGGCGCGCTCGGCACACCGGGCACGTCGTCCGCCTGCGCGGGCACACCGGCCAGCACGGCGATGGCTACCATCGCCGCCGCGGTGATCGGCCCTCGGGTACTCATTGCGCCGCGGCAGCTCGTTCTGCCTGTCTGGCCGCTGCCCGGTCTCGGTGCTCCTCGAATCGCGTTGCCTGCTGCGCCAATTCGTCGAGGTAGGCCGCCAGCTCGTCGCGTGCGCGTTCGCCGTCGCCGGACAGATCGGTGCGCTCGAACACGCGCCACGCCCGTAAGACCGGCTGCACCACTGTGTCCAGGTGCTGCCGGAGGTCGTAGATGCCGTGTTTCGCCAGCACGACGGCGTTACGGCGGAAGTTCGGCTGGGTCAGGCCCGGCATCTGGAAGCGCGTGACGATATCCGTGACGGCACGCAGCATCTCGTTCGGCAGCAGATCGAGTGCCGCGGCGCTGAGGTTGCGATAAAAGATCATGTGCAGGTTTTCATCGGCGGCAATACGTTGCAGCATACGCTCGGCGACCGGCTCATTGCACGCGATACCGGTGTTCCGATGACTGATTCGAGTGGCCAATTCCTGGAGTGTCACATAAGCGACCGAACGCAGAAACTGCGGCCCTTTAACGGGTTTCGCGATACCGGTCGTCATGTGCGCCATCCTGGCCTGCTCCAGCGCCACCGGATCCACCGCGCGGGTGACCACCAAATAGTCGCGCATGACAATGGCGTGCCGGTTCTCCTCGGCGGTCCACCGCCCCACCCAGGTGCCCCACACTCCGTCCAGGGAGAACGATTCCGAGATCTCCCGGTGATAGGAGGGCAGATTGTCTTCGGTGAGCAGGTTGGTCACCATCGCGATCCGGGCCACCTCGGTGAGCTTCGATTGCTCGGGCGCCCAATCGATGCCGCCGAGTGCGGCGAAATTCCGCCCATCATCCCAGGGCACGTAGTCGTGCGGATGCCACGCCTTCGTCTTGCGCAGATGATCATTGAGCAGACGCTCGGCGACGGGTTCCAGTTCGCGGAGAATATCCGTATCGGTCGACGCGGTGGTCACTCGCACTCCTCTGCCCGGCGCGGTGTGCGCGCCGAATTCGACGATAACGCGGAAATATCAGGCGGAACGGCCTATTTCGTGATCATTGGCGGAAGTGACGACCGGCCCCCGGCCGTGCTGTTCCGCGTCACAATCGGGCGCGGCCACCGGCTCACACACGCGATAGAGCCCGGGCGGACGGCCCGCCGCGCGCATCCGGTCCAGCAGATCGTGGGTGTGCGCGGCCAGTTCGGGGATGCACGCCGTCTCGCCCGTGGCCACCACCGCGGTCAGCGACACCTCCGCGGCCTCGCTCAGCAGGGTGAGCACGTCGGCCGTCATCGCGGGCGCGCCGACCCGGGCGTGCGGGGCGTCGACCGGGACCAGGATCGTGCCGCCCGCCGCCGAGAGCAGCGGCAAGGCCCGGGAGCCGAGCGGATCGGCCAGCGCCGCCTGCAACCTGCGCAGTTTGCGCCGCGCGGCCACGGTGCCGGCACCCGGTCTTCGCTCGTCCGGGTGCGCCGGGATATGCAGCGCGACCACCTGATACCGCGCGGCGATCGCGATCCCGGTCTGCGCCGCCAGCTCCCCCAGCGCGTGCCCGCCGAGCAGCGCGGCGACCAAAGTCTGCGCGGCGGTCTGATGTTCGCGGGCCACCAGCCGATGTTCGTCCACGTAGGCGGTCGAGGCGGTGAGCGTGACCATTTCCAGTACCTGCAAGATCAATTGTGCGCCCGCGACCACCTCGTCGTTCTCGGCGCCGGCCGCGACGAATTCGAGGCCGGAACGGATTTCGTCGTGGTAGGCGCCGAGCACCGTTTCCAGTGCGACGCCCTCGCGCGCCGATCGCGTTGCGATACCCGCGATTTCGGGGGGTTCGCCCAGTGCCGCCTGCCACCGTGGCGTCCGCCGCTCCACCGCCGCCACCACGCAGTTGCGCGTGGTCCGCGCGACGTCGCCGTGCAGACCACCACCAGTGTGCTGCGCCAAGTAGTCCAGCAGTTTCGCCGCGAGACTCTCGGTGCCCGAACTCATCCGCATAGCCGTCATGACTGACAAAGGCTAGCGACGAATCGTGATCGAATCGGGATACGCCGGTGGAATCAGGTAAGTCATCAGCCTTCGCCGCTCTCATTGGGCGAAATCACAAGCCTGCGAGTGATTTTCGACATACCGGTCGCTTCGCGGCGGATTTCTTCTGTTGACCGGCAACACAATACGTTCACCGCGATATCCGGCCGATGCCCGATCCCCCTCGGCGCCAAAGTATGACGCAGCGCCGACCGCGCATTCCGGCGCTGCGTCGAGCCCACCCTAGAACCCGCCGCATGCCCTTCAAAAGGTGAAGCCGCGGCTGTCATGAACACTCATCGCAACCTGCGGCGGCGACTGGTAGTTCGCACAACTCGCGCCCGGGTACGCAGGTCGCACCGAGGCCGGCCGGACCGGAGCGGGAGCCGGATAAACCTGTGCACTGTCCCATCGGTAACGACCGGCAGGTGTGCAGCGACACGGTCCACGGATACCATCGAGCGCTGCGCCCCCGTCCGGCGACGCGGCAAAGTTTTCGAAGGGCTACACCACATATGAGCGGTACGCGAGACAAGCTGGAAGAGCTGCGGGGGATCCTGGAGCTGGCCGAGGAACCCGCGGGCGAGACCGGCATCGCGAAACGCAAGGCCAAAGGCATACCCAGCGCCCGGGAGCGGGTGCGCGCGCTGCTCGACAACGGCAGTTTCGTAGAGATGGGCAAGCTGGTCCGGCAGCCGGGCGCGAACAACGCGATGTACGGCGACGGCGTGGTCACCGGCCGCGGCACCATCGACGGACGACCCGTCGTGGTGATCGCGCACGACCAGACCGTGCACGGCGGCTCGGTCGGTGAGATGTTCGGCCGCAAGGTCGCGGCCGCGATGGAGTTCGCCTACGAGAAGGCCTGCCCCGTGGTCGCGATCAACGACTCCGGCGGCGCCCGCATCCAGGACGCCGTGACCTCGCTGGCCTGGTACGCGCTGATGTGCCGGCGCCAGGAGGAGCTGTCCGGGTACGTGCCGATGGTGGCGATCATGCTCGGCAAGTGCGCGGCCGGTTCGGTGTACGGCCCGGTCAACATGGACGTGCTCGTGGCGACCGAGAAGTCGTACATGTTCGTCACCGGCCCCGAGGTGATCAAGGCGGTCACCGGCGAGGTGGTCAGCGCCGAGGAACTCGGCGGCGCGGCCGTCCAGGCCGTGAACGGCACGCTGCACCACGTCGCGCCCGATGAGCAGGCCGCGTTCGACTGGGTGCGCAACTACCTGAGCTATCTGCCCACCAGCTGCCTGGAACAGCCGCCGCTGGTGAACCCGGGCCTGGAGCCGGAACTCACCGCGCACGACCTGGAGCTGAACTCGATCATTCCGGACTCGGACAAGGTCGGCTACGACATGCACGAGATCCTGCTGCGGATGTTCGACGACGGCGAATTCCACGAGATGGCCGCGGCCACCGCGCAGAACCTGATCACCGGCTTCGCCAGGGTCGACGGCCGCAGCGTCGGCGTGATCGCCAACCAGCCGCAGGTGCTCGGCGGCGCGCTGGACGCACAGTGCTCGGACAAGGCCACCCATTTCATCCGGTTGTGCGACGCCTTCGGTCTGCCGCTGGTGTTCGTCGTCGACACCCCGGGCGTGCTGCCCGGGGTCGAGGAGGAACGCAACGGTGTCATCAAGCGCGGCGGACGGTTCTTCCGCGCGGTGATCGAGGCGACCGTGCCGATCGTGACGGTGGTGACCCGCAAGGCCTACGGCGGCGGCTACGCCGTGATGGGCTGCAAGCAACTCGGCGCCGATATCAGTCTCGCCTGGCCGACGGCGCGGATCGCGGTGATGGGCGCGGAGAGCATGGTCGGCATCATCGGTCGCAAGCAGCTCGAGGCGACCCCGGTGGCGCAGCGCGCCGCCGCGCGCGAGCAGATGATCGACTTCTACAACGCGACCATCGCGACGCCCTGGATCGCCGCCGAACGCGGGTATGTGGACGCGGTCATCGAACCGGCGCAGACGCGCCTGGAGATTCGCAAGGCGCTGCGGTTGCTGCGGGAGAAGGACACGGCGAAGCCGAATCCGCGCAAGCACAGCCTGATGCCGGTGTGAGTTGACGTCCCCGGTTGTGTTGTCTCACAGCACAACCGGGTCTTCCTTGGTCAGATTTCCGGGGATTGTCCGGCCGGATTCCGGGGCGGCCGACCGCCCCTTAATGTCTATTTCGTGCCCGGTCGTCGTTCGCCGCGATGGAACCCGGCACCGCAGCGGGCCCGTCGCCTGCACCCTACCCTCGTCGGCGGGCGCGCTGCACTTTCGTTCAGCTGTGGCTACCCCAGCGCAGATCGGCTGTGGCCCATTCCATTTCCCACATCCGCAGGCGCTTGCGATCGAGGCGGTGACGCAGTGCGAGGTAGCACCCCACGAGGACCGTCACCGTGCCGAAGAGAGCGCCGCCGGTGAGCAGCACCGCTTTGCTGAGGGCCTGGGTTTCCGACGGCGGCTCGACGATCCGCCCGGCGCCGTTGAGCCAAATCGTCACGTTCTGACCGGGTTCCACCACCGTGGTGGATTGATAGTCCTCGGTGTGCGCGATGCCGTCGGCGTCGGTCCAGGCCACCTTCGCGGGCATGATCGGCGCGTACAGCGGCGCCTTGCCGGTCGCGGTCACCACCGCCTCGACCCGGTGCAGTTCGGCGATTTCCGCTTGCACCGCAGTGGTTTCGGTGCGGTACACGGTGGCGCCGACGGTCAGCACCAGCAGCGGCACGAGCAGCACGAACAACAGCAGCAATCCGGCGGCGACCCAGGTTTGCACGCGATCTTCTCTGCGGCGCATCGGGTTTCGATCCAGCCCGACGCGGCGGCAGGTCCTGCGGTACATATTCACCGACCCTGTGGTCATGACGGTGACTCCTCGTTCCGGAATTCGGTGGTGAGTGCGACCAGGGTGTCGAAGTACCCGTCGATCAGGTCGGGCAAACGATCCGGATCGTCGCCGGCGGCCCAGGTCTGCAATGCCGCCATCAACAAGCCCGCGCCCGCGGCGACCGCGGCGGCCGGACGCAGGTCGTGCACCGGGTCGACACCGAGCCGTCCGGCGATGATCCGCACCGATTCTCGCTGACCCTCGACCCGGATTCGCTGATATCCGGCGAACAATTCGGGCTCGTCTTCGAATCGCTGGAATAACGTCCACCGCCGGGCCAGCCGCGCCGACCGCGCGCCGCCGTATTCGGCGTCGAACCAGTCGTGCACGGCGTTGCGATAGGCGGCCAACGGCGATTCTGCGAGCGGGCGACGGCAGAGCGCCTCGTTGAAGATGTGCACGTCTTGATCGACCTCGCCCAGCACCGCCTCGGTGATGGACGCGAAATGCCGGCTGAAGGTGCGCCGGGTGACACCCGCCCGTACCGCGATGTCCTCGACGGCCACCGCGTCCAGACCCCGCTCGTTCAGCAGGTCGAACGCGGCGCGCGACAGCGCTTCCCGGCTGCGCCTGGTGCGCAGCCTACGGCCATCGAGATCGACACCGGTGTCGCTCATACCCGCAGCTTACCACCTTATTGTCCCGCCGAGACAATACTTCGCGGTCGGTTGCGGATCAGGCCGGACCCGCGGGCTGATCGAGAATCCGCGGCTGCCGCCTGCGCAGTGCCTCCAGCAGGCCGACGGTGTACTCCGGCGGTGCGGCATGCACCGAAAGCTGGTTCGCCACAGCGCGATACGCGTCCAGGTCGACCTGCTTCTCCAAATAGAGCGCGCTGGTGAGCTGCTGCAGATAGACGATGTCGGGCAGATCCGATTCAGCGAAGCGCAGCATGGTGAACGCGGCCTCGGCGAGCGCCGGGCCGCCGACATGGTCGGCCAGCACCTGCAGGGTGACATTCGGCCGGGTCACCGCCCGCAGCAGATGCTCGATCTGAGCGTTCCACACCGCGGAACCGCCGATCGGGCGGCGCAGCGCGGCCTCTTCCACGACCACCCACAGCTGCGGCGGATGCTTGCGGTCCAAGATCTCCTGCCGGCCCATGCGCAGCGCGACCCGTCGTTCGATCGCGGCCTGCGGCTCCCCCGAATGCGCCAGCGAGAGCAGCGCACGCGCGTAGTCCGGTGTCTGCAACAGTTCCGGCACCGCCCGCGGTTCGTACGAGCGGACCAGTGTCGCCGCCTGTTCCAAGCCCAGGTAGGTGTCGTACCACTTGGGCAGCCAATCACTGTCGCGATGCCACCAGCCCGACGCGTTCGCCTGCCGCGCGAGTTCCAGGTACTCGTCTATTTCCGCCGGATCGGTGACCTGGTAGAGGTTCAGCAGATCGATCAGGTCCCGCTCACGGAAGCCGGTACGGCCGAGTTCGAGCCTGCTGATCTTCGAATGCGAACCGCGAATCGCCTCGCCCGCGTCCTCCCGGCTGATGCCGGCCGTCTCGCGAAGTTTGCGCAGCCGACCGCCGAGCACCATGCGCAATACGGTGGGTCCGCCCGCCGGCGTCGCGCCGGCGCGCGACGTATCGGTCGACTGTCGTACCTCCGCAGCACGCATTCACCGAGTCTGCCATGTGAAGCTTGTCAGTTTCTACTGACCAAAGACCCTGGCGCTACTACGGCGAGTCGTGCTCGATTTGCGACGGATGCGCTGCGCCGATCCGTCAGCGTAGCGCGACGTCGGCAGTCGCACGGCCGAACAGCTTCCGGCCGTCACAGGTGGCGGTGAGCGCGATGGTTGCCGTGCGCCGTTGCGCGTCGAGATCTTTGATCTTGCCGCGGAATTCGAGCACGCTCGCCTTGGTCGCCGCGACGGGCGCGAACCCCGCGAACCGCACGCCGTATCCGGTGACGGCGGCCGGGTCGCCCAGCCACGAGGTGAGGTATCCGGCGCCGAGGCCCATGGTCAGCAGGCCGTGCGCCACCACATCGGGCAGCCCCGCGCTGCGCGCGACCTCGTCGCTGAAGTGGATCGGATTCGAATCACCGGACACGCCCGCGTAATTCACCAGATCGCCGCGCGAGAGCAGGACCGAACGGGGCGGCAGTTCCATGCCCACCGAGAGGTCCTCGACGCGGGGCACGGTGCGCGGGGTCCGGGCGCGATCGCGCGGATCGGCCACGGGCGCTTCGTCGAAGCACTCGACGATGCCGGATTCCTCGCCCAGGCTCGCCCGCCGCGCGGCCGCGTCCAGCCGGTCGGCCCCGGACTGCCCGGTCATGATGACGCCGTCGACGGCGCTGCGCAGCTCGGTGGCGATCGCCACGCCGGTCTGCGCCACGGCGGTCGAGGTCGCGGTCTGCAGCAGTTCCTTGTGCTGGTTGGTGAGCACGTTCTTGGTCACCATGAAGTCTTTGTCGCCGAACTGCCGGAACGACTCGATATACGACACGCACTCGAGCCGGTCGCCCGCCAGGACCGGCCGATGCACCTGGATCGCCTGCTCGGTCTGCAGCACCTGGCCGATGTCGTAGGCGGTCAGTACCGACTCGAACATCTTGCGCTGCATCAACATCAGCATGATCGAGGTGAAGGTCATCGGCGCGAGCAGGCCGTCGTAGCCGAGTTCGGCCGCGGCTTCCTCGTGCCAGTGCGCCGGATGCTGCTCCTGGACCGCCCGCGCGAACTCGCGGATCTTCTCGCGCCCCACCTCGTAGTGCTCGGTCATCCGATAGTGGCGGCCCACCAGGGCCTGTGCCTGTTCCGACGCGGTGATCATGATGTCGTTCATGTGCCTCTTTCGCGAATCCGAAGCGTCTAGCTCGCCCGGACCGGCCAACACTACCGAAACCGCGGCCGAGGCGCACAGCGCGGGCGGTGGGTCCGGACGCCGCCCGATCGCCCCCGTGGGTTGTGGGTCGTCCGTCATACATCGCGGCCGCGGCCGTGATCTGTAACAAAACCGTTCAGGGGGCTGGACAGCCCCTCGCTACCGCGGCAAACGTTCAGCACTCGTTCGGGGCGCTGATGCCTTGGAGCCGTTGATCCAGCCAGTGCATCGCCTCCGGGTAGCCGAGCCCGGCCGCGATGATGTGCTCGCCCGGCACGCTCCGATATACCGCCGGCACGCCGAGCGCGCACTGCTCGCGGTAGAGATTGCGCGCCCCCTCGGCGGGGATCCAGAACTCCTGTTCTCCGTTGTAGATGTAGAGCGGTGTCGCCGAAGGCATCCCGGACATCCTCGTCACCCGGTAGATCTCGGTCGCGAGCGCGGAATGCAAGGGATCAGGGATGTTCGCGGCGATATCGATCGGCAGCATCAGCACACCGATCGCCCCGTACGTGCTGCCGCAGGCGTTCTTCAGCGGCGAAGTAGCCACCCACTGCGCCAGATTGTTCATTCTGGTGAGGATTTCCGGTCGTTCGCGGCCGATCCCGAACACCGCGGCCAGGAAGACCGCCGAGGCGAGATTGCCGTTCATGCTGCGCGCGAGGATCTCGTAGTCGGCGGGCACCCCGCCCAGCGCCGCGCCGACGACGCGGTCGGTCAGCTCCGGCGCGTACCCCGCGATCAACTTCACCGCGCCGTGCGTCGCGATGGCGCCGCCCGAATAGCCGGTGAGCCCGAACCGGCTGGCGCCGAACTCTTCCGGCAGCAGCGCACGCACCGCACGGATCGCGTCCAGCACGGCATGGCCCGCGGTGACCGGCTCGGCATAGGCCATCCACGGACCCTCGTGATCCGGGATGAGCACCGCGTAGCCGCGCAGTGCCGCGACATGGGTGGTGGGCGGAATGAAATCGGTGACGCTGGTTTCCGAGTTCAGGCCGTGGGCCAGCGTGTATCCGGGCGTGCAGACCCGGCCGAGCGCATCGATCGGCAGGTTGTTCACCACCACGGGCCGCGGACCCGGACCGGGCCACGCCGCCGCGGGCACCACGAGGGTCGCGGTGGCGAAGGAGGGATTGCCGTGGGCGTCGGTGGTCCGGTACTTCAGCAACTGCGCGCGCTGAATCGGCAGCACCAGCAGGGGTGCGGTGGTCGCGGTGACGTCCCTGACCTCGATGACCTCGCCGAGCGCGAGGTCCGCCAGGTTCGCCGGCCACGCGTCGAAGATCGGATCGCCCACGTTCTCCGGCCGCACCGCGGCCCGCAACGCGAGCACCGGCGCCGGCGCGCCGGTCGCCTCCCATACCGGCGACGGTTCGATCGGCGCGGCCGCGATCGGCGGCGGCGGAATCACCTGATCGATCAATTCATGCAGGGGCACAGGCGCGTTCGGCGGCGGCGCGTCCGGCAGTGGCACGTCCAGAAGCTGCGGGAAGAGTTCGGGCAGCGACGGCAACTGCGGCAACGCGGGCAGGCCGGGTGGGGCAGGCGGCGGCTCGGCGGCCGCCTGTCCCGTCATGGCCGGATACATCAGCAGCAGTGCCACGGCAATGGCAGGAAAGCATCTCATGGCACGCGCCTTTGGGTGCGAACATCGGGTAACCCTGGCGCCCGGAGATGCGACCTTCGGCCCTCGGAAAGTCCCCTTTGCTACCGAGGCCAGATGGTCAGGCTAACCCGCCCGGTCCACGCGGTCCCCGCAATGCGGCCGAGTCGTAGGAGACACGTGGCCGAACCGCAACAACCGAGCCGAAGACCCGTTCCGGCACGGGCGTTCGGCTCGGTCGCGGCCGTTCGTTCAGCAGTTGCTCGGCGCCCGTTCCCCGCGGAAGCGTGCGTCCAGCCAGCCCAGCGCCGCCGGTATGCCCAGCACCGCCGCGGTCAGGTGATCGGGCACCGGAATCTGCTCGGACTGCACGGTCGCACCCGCTGCACACCAGCGCCGGTCGGTGTTCACCACCGCGTCCACCGGGATCAGGCCGTCGATCGGCGAATGCCACTCGAACACCGGCGTTTTCGGCACGCCGTCGTAGAGTTCCAGGCTGTTCTCCTCGACCACGCCGCGCGCGGTGCTGTCGTTGATCATCGAGGTGGTCTTCGCGAAATCGAGCGCACCGCGACCGGCACCCGCTGCCAAGATGTCGTTGGTGCAACTGTTCGCGATCTGCGCGCGGGCCGCGAGGCCCCGCTCGTTCAGCTGGTCACTGAGCGGAAAGCGGTCGGGGTATTCGCGTTCCAACCCGAGGCCGGCCGCCAGTGCCAGACCGAACACCGGATGCGAACTGAGCCCGAGCGCTTCGAGCATCTTGACCAGGTTCATCGGCACGCCGCCCATCGCGGCGCCCGCCAGCTCGAGCTCCGGCGCGTACTTCGGCGCCAGCGCGGCCGCCCACGCGGTGGCCATGCCGCCGCCGGAATAGCCGACCATCGCGGTCTTGCTGTGCCGCACACCGAGTTCGGCGACCTGTTTGATGGCACGGATGCCGTCGAGGGTGATCTGCCCGCCGAGTTTCGCGGCGCCGTAGGCGAAGTTGGGACCGAGATGGTCCGGTAACGCGACCGTCCAACCGCGCTGCAGCAGCACATTCCAGCCCGGCGCCTCCCGCACGACCAGGTTCGGGTCGCCGGTGTAGAGGACCTTGGACACCGAGCACTCGGCGCCGAGCCCGTTGATGATGTGCTGGAACGAGAGCAGCGGCCCGTCCGGCACGTGCGCACGCGGCGTGAGCACCGTGGTGGTCGCGGCGATGGGCTTGCCCTCGGAACTGGTGGAACGGAACCGCACCAGGGTCACCGTGGTGTCGGGGAAGATCGGTAGCGGCGGCATCGCCTTGGTGGCGAGCACATCGCCCGGCTGCCGGTCCGCGATATCCGCCGGTGTCGCGTAGAAGGGATCGGGATCGGGGGCCGGATAGAGCGGCGCGCTGTGGCCCGCTCCCGCCATGGTCGCCACCAACAGCACACCGGCGGCCATGGCGCCGAATGCGCGCCCGAGTCGGGTGCGGGACGCTCCCCCCGCCGAACGTGGGGCCTGGCTCATCGATCGGTACCTCTCGAATGGTCCAACGTTGTGATCATCCTCGACAATTTCTCCGTCGAGCGGCACCGGCTGCGGAGATCGTGTGGAGAATTCACAAGTTTGGAGCGACCGGTCTGTGAGGTGGCGGCGCATTCGCTCGTGACGGAGCCCCACCGGCCCCGGTCGCCCCTGTGACATGTCCAGCCAATAAGACGGAACATGTTCTAAGCCATGGTGTCCCCTTACCTTCACACTTACCGGAGCGGTTACCCGGCCGGCGGAAGAAGGAGACGGTGGCATGGACGGCACTGCACACAGAGTCGCTTACGACACGCACGTCGAGGAGGCGCCGACGCGGCGGGTCACCGTCTACTTCGACGGACCGACACCCGACGACGCGTTGATTCTCGAATACGCCGCGAGCAACACCGAAGCCTGGGAGTTCACCTCGGCCGCCCTGCATGCCGGACTCACCGTCACCGTGGACGGCAAAGTGCGCCCTGGATTACGCCGACTCCCCTGCCGATCCCTGTGGCACTGAATATCTTCCGCACCGAAACGGCCGGAAATTCGCCTTTTTCAACATATTCTGCGCATTAGCACGGTGTGCATCCGTGCACCGCGCGCACTTATTCCTCACATTTCCGTGAATTCCGAACATGGAAACGCGCAACGACCGCGCTCGAGTTCGAGCGCGGTCGTTGCACCCGGTGCGGATTGTCAGGCCGGATCGAGGACCCGATGCAGGAACGCCAGCGAATCGGGCAGCGAGGTCCGAGCTGCACCGAGATGGTCACCGGGATAGACGTGGGTCTCCAGGTCGGTGCCGGACAGAGACAGCTCGGCGATCAGCTTCGCGGTCAGCGGGGCGGGCACCTCCATATCGGTCAGGCCCTGGCCGATGAACAGCGGGACGGTGTAGCCCGAGGTCGGAATCTGCAACATGGCCCGGGCCGCGGACCACAGCGCCGGATCGTCGAGCGGCTTGGCCAGCATCGCCCCGATCGGCACCTCGGCCAGCCGCGCATTGGCGTCGGTGATGCATTCGGTCTCCACCACCCGCAAAGCCGCCAGACCGGTCGGTGTCAGATAGCTGTCGACGTCGAGTTCCGGTGCGCTGGCGCGCAATCCGGCCAGCAGCATCGCCACGTAGGCGGGCGTCTTCTCCAACGGCAGACGCGGAATCCACGGCCCCGCGATCGCGATCGCCAGCTCGAGATTCGACGGCGGCCCGGTGGCCGCGGCACCGCGCAGCTGCAGTTCCGGCGCGTCGGCCGGCGCGAGCGAGGCGGTGAACAGGGCCGCCTGCGCACCCTGCGATTGGCCGAGCGTCGCCCATTTGGTGCCGAGTTCCGGCCGGATCGATTTCGCGGCGCGGACCGCATCGATCACGCTGCGCGCCTGCGACGGTCCGTCCAAGTAGGGATGCGTACCGGGCGTACCGAGCCCGACGTAGTCCGTGATCACCACCGCGTAGCCGGCCCGCAGCAACGCGGGGTACAGCGTATCGAGATAGTAGGGGCGGGGTTCCAGGGTGAACGCGCACTGGTCGGCGATACCCGTGGTGCCGTGCGCGTAGGCGACGATCGGCCAACCGCCCGGCGGCATCGGTCCCGGGGGCAGGTAGACCACCCCGGTGCTCTCCATCGGTCCGCGCGGCCCGCGAGACCAATAGGTCAGCCGTTGCGCGGTCGCCGCGCCGTCCACTCGAAATCGCCCGGTGAGTTCCGCCAGTTGCGTCACCGTTCCCGGTGCCTCGCCTGTCCCCGCCGTCGCCGGCGTTGCCAGCGCGACCGCCACCGAGACCACGACTCCAACCGCCCCAGCCATGATCCGTGTACACATCATCGACCGACTATCCCCACCCGGCCGACCGACGGCAAGCCACCACAATCAGTGGCCTGAGCGGGGCTTCGAGCTCAGCGACTGTCGAAGGTACCGGGTGGTCGCTAGGCTCAAGTGGTCAGATAGAAGGACGCGACGGCCTTCGGCGCCGATGCGGAAGGAGCCCGAATGGAGTGCCCGGACCGGTCGGTTCGCGTCCACCGTCACACCGGCCCGGCACGTCGGGCCCGTGCCCTCGCGCCCCTCTGCGTCGCACTGCTGCCGGTTCTCGCGGGCTGCGGCTCGGACGCCCCGGCCGCGCTATCGCCAACCACCACAACAACTCCCCCGGCCGGCACACCGAGCCCGCCCCGCACACTCGCCGCCACGCCGACCGTCGATCCCTATGCCGGGCTGCCGCTGATCGACCACGTCACGTGGACCGACACCCTCGACGGCGCGCGGCTGCTCGTCGTCCCCACCGAGGCCGGCCGCAAGACCACCGCCGCCGACGCCGAGGCTCGGGCTTGGCACGAGGTGCTTACCCGATCGCCCGAAGCGGGTACTCCCGGAATGGACGACCAGTTCCGCTGCCATTGGATCTGGGCCCGCCTGATCCAGCCGGACAAGCCCAGCTGGAATTTGGAACCGTGGCGACCGGCGGTCGGCTACCAGGCCACCGTCGACGCCCAGTGCAACCCGGGCGGCCCCGAACGCTGAGGCGGACCGCTCGCTACCGAAAGGACGCAGGCATGCGCGTTGTCATCGCAGGTGGACACGGCAAGATCGCCCTGTTGCTCGCCCAGCTGCTCACCAGCCGTGGCGACCAGGTCGCGGCCCTGATCCGCAAGCCGGAGCAGGCCGACGACATCATCGCGACCGGTGCCGAACCCGTCCTGCTCGACCTGGAGCGGGCCGCGCCGGACGACCTGCTGGCCGTCGTGAACGGTTCGGACGCAGCGGTTTTCGCGGCGGGCGCCGGGCCGGGCAGCGGCGCGACCCGTAAGTACGCGGTGGATCGGGACGGCTCGGTCCGGCTCGCCGAGACCGCCGAACGCGCCGGCACCCGGCGCTTCGTGCAGATCTCCAGCATGGGCGCCGGCCAGCCGCCGGCGGCCGGTACCGACGACGTCTGGGCGGCCTATATCGACGCGAAGACACAGGCCGAGGACGACCTGCGCGGGCGCGAATTGGCTTGGACCATCTTGCGCCCGGGCCGCCTCGTCGACACCGCCGGTAACGGATTGGTCACGCTGGCCGGACCGCCGGTTCCCCGGGCCGATATCCCCAGAGCCGATGTCGCGCAGGTCATCGCCGCGCTACTGCCCGCGAGCCACACCGCGGGCGCGACGCTCGAGCTCGTCGCGGGCAACACGCCAGTTGACCGTGCGGTGGCCGCGCTCGCCGGGGGCGCGAACGGTGGTGCCGCCCTTACCGATTGACGTTGCAGTCGACGTTCTCGATAGGAGAGGAACTGTGTTCAGCCGCATCGTGTCCATGAAGATCCGGGAGGGCGCACGCGCCGACTTCCTCGACGCCATCTCGCGCAGTGCCGTGTCGTCGGTCCGCGACGAGCCCGGCTGCCTGCGCTTCGACGTCTGCGCCGACCGCCTCGACCCGCACCGCTTCTTTCTCTACCAGCTCTACACCGACGACGAAGCCGCCGAGGCGCACCGTTTCACCGAGCATTTCCTGGCCATGAGCGCCGCGGCCGATCGTTTCGTCGAGCCCGGCACGCAGATCGACTACAGCACCGATGTCGTTTTCGGCGCGAGCTGATCAATTCCGCGTAACCGCCGCTTCAGCAAACTTTCAGAAGCTAATCATGCACGTGCGCTTGCAAATCGATCGTGCAGATGTACTTGCATATGAAAGGTACAGCGACCTAAACTCAGTCCCGCAACGCTTTACAGGGGACAACCAGGGGAGGCCGCATGGGCGAGCCGAAGGCCGAAGTCGCCGTGGGTCCGCTGCCGCCAAACGTCAGGGGCGTTCGAATGAACCAACCACTTTCCGGCGTCCGGTTCGGCATAGCCGATGTCGCACTGGTCGACCAGCCAGCGAACGGTACAGAAATGATGAGCACACCGTCGGCCCGGAGCGGCCACAGGAACAGCGCATACTCCCGGGAGACCGCCGTGGCGTTCGTCATCGACGCCGTCGAGTCCACCGGCGCGGCCACCCGGCACGATTTCGATATCGACCGGATCGTCACCACCGCGCACGATGTCGTCGACGACTGGGATTTCCACACCATGCAGCCCGCGACGTTCTGGCGGATCGCGTCCAGTTTCATCCGGCAGTAGCTCCACCGGGCGGCTCGGCGCGCCACGCATGCCGAAATGCCTTGTCCCGCAAGCCCTGAGCCATCTTGCTCCACTGGCGATGATTCACCCTCGGGCACAGGGCTTGCGGCGCAAGGCCTTGCGGTAGGTAGTGCCGCCGAGCCGACCGACCCAGTTCGGACCGAGCAGCCCCTCGCTCGTGCCGAAACACGTACCGGCGCTCGCATCGATACCCTCGATGCGGGCGCTGCGTCGTTCGGCGCGCGCGCCGAATCTTGCGGCACCCGAGGCGAACAGCCGGGCCCGACTGTGATCACGTAGGCCGGCCGTGGATCGTCACGTGACAACACCCCCGCCGTGCTCGGCAACCGCCCGACACCGCGACCAGGGCCCTGAAAACCGGAAAACCACGCCCGTCCTCGTGGCGGTGCGTGGCGTTCTGGAAACCCCGGCGCGGGGTGGCTCATAGTTCTGCGGCGTAACCGGCGAGGATCTCCATCGACTTCTCCGGCCGCTCGGCCTGCACGCTCAGCCGGTCCATCACCGACAGGTACAACGCCAGATCCTGCCTGCGGTCCAGGTACAGCGCGCTGGTCAGATGCTCCAGGTACACGATGTCCGGCAGCTCGGCCTCGGCGAAGCGCAGAATGCTGAACGAGCTACCCGCGGCGGCGTGTTCACCCGCCGAATAGGGCAGCACCTGGACGGTGACATTGGGCAGCTGGGCCAGTTCGATCAGGTGCTCGAGCTGCTCGCGTTGCACGCGCGGCCCACCGACGGGCCGATGCAGCGCCGCTTCGTCGATCACCGCCCACACGACCGGCGGATCGGTCCGGTGCAGGATTTCCTGCCTGCGTTGCCGAACCTGAACCCGCCGATCGGTGTCGGCGTCCTCGTACCCGAGCGCCACCACTGCCCTGGCGTATTCGGGTGTTTGCAGGAGTCCCGGAACAAGATGCGCTTCGTACGTGCGGATCTTGCTCGCGGCTTGTTCGAGGCCCAGGTAGGTGCCGAACCACTGGGGCAGCAGGTCGCTGTAGCGATGCCACCAACCGGGCTCGTTCGCCTGCCTGGCCAACTCGAGGAACCGCTGGCGCTCCTCGGCGTCGGTGACACCGTAGAGGGTCAGCAGATCCCGGATATCACGTTCCTTGAAACCGGTGCGGCCCAACTCGAGACGGCTGATCTTCGCGTGCGAGCCACGGATAGCGTCGCCAGCGGCCTCGCGGGTGATGTTCTTGCTCTCCCGGAGCTTGCGCAGCTGACCACCCAACGCGATACGTAGTACCGTCGGGCCTCGTTCTGCGACAACGGCATCGACCTGACCATCGTCATTGGGTTCAGCGATCATTGAGTTCGTCTCCGATACTCGAGGTTGCCCACAGTGTGTCACAACCACCTGTCGCGAAACACACCGCACCGATCGCTAATGCTACCGCTCAGCTCGTCAAATAGTCGAACTCCCCCGCCTTCGCGCCGCGCACGAACGCGTCGATCTCCGGACGGGTGTAGAAGAGCGTGCCGCTCTCCGGGTCACGCGAGTTACGCACTGCGACCTGGCCGTTGGTCGCCTCGGCGACCTCGACGCAGTTACCGCTGGGGTTGCTGAACGAGCTCTTACGCCAGGTTCCGATGACCTTGTTCATGGCTGTATCCGACATGTTCCCCACTCCTCAGTATCGCCAGTTGTTGCAAATCGGTTCGTGCATCTGCACTCTCAAACGTTCTTGCATTTGCACCAACAGTTTGGACGATAGCACGATGTTCGCCGCCGCGCCTCTACTAATTCGGACCACTCGGTCCGAGATCTGAGGCAAGCCTGTTTCGACCCGGCGGTACGGACCGCGCCACTCGGCGCACACCCGCTTGACCTGCATGAATCACCAACGGCCACCAGGCGGATGGGTCCGATGGGACATGCACGCCAGAGCACGAATCGACCGCCCCGAGGCGCCGCCAGGGGCGTGCCAGGTCGCTTCACCCACCCACGGGAGCCATCGCCGGCCCAGTCTCCGCGCTCCGGGCGTCTCCGGTCTGAGGCACACCCGGAGCTACCGGACACACGGCGAAGACCGTTCCGTGATCAATCGGATCACGGGGCACCGACGACCGATTCGAGGCGGCCCCTTATATAGAGGACGGCCCGATCGAGCGGCCCGATCGCCGCAAAGTCCCCCGTCAGGTCCACCATCGACCCGCCGCGCCGGCTCGGCGGCCCGCCGACATCCAGAACAACCGACGTCGACTCGCCGCCCCGCGCGTCCGCGCGCCGGTGCCATCGAACAGCTATCGACACGGCCAATTCGCCCGATATGCCCCCAGGGTTCGCGACAGTTCGTCGCGAAGGCGTTTTCCGTCCCGTTCCCCCATGTTCATCGGCGGCGTCCGTGCAGATGTACTTGCATCTGTAAGCGACGGCGGCCTAGACTCGGTGCCATATCGGGGAGGTACGCAGGGAGTTCGAGCCGGCGGCGCCTACACAGCAACCTCCCCACACGCCACACGCGAGGGGCGGTCGAATGAGCCAGCCATTCCGGACTCCCCGCCGGGTCGCCGTCATCGGCGGCACCGGCGTCGAGCTGCCGCGGCAATGTCCAGCACCGGAGTTCCCGGTGTCCGACTGCGGTGTCGAACCGCCGGGCCTCACCTATCGACTGGCACGTGACATTTTGTCGGCCCATGAAGTTCATGGCCCGCAATGCCGGCAGTGGCTCGCTGCCGCCGCATACCTTTCCGCCGGGCTGGACGACGAGTAGCAGCCCGATCAATTTCCGCCAGAGTAGCGTCGTGACTGCCAAATGTCTTGTGCACTGTGCCAGGTCATGACCAGATGCCTCGATAATGTCGTAGGCTCCCAATAGATCTCATCGATAAGCCACCACGCGCAGCACCCTTTCGTATAGTGAGCCGAACGATTCGGGCACCGTTCTTTTCCGCCCGACGTGGCAATGGAGCGACCCGAATGACCTTCTCCGCGCTGGATCTTTCCGCTGATTCGTCCGACACAGCGCTCGAAATCGGCGGCCGGCCGGCCTCGATGCCGCTACAAAATACCGACCGGGTTGCTTCGCGAATGGTGGGATATTTCGCCACCTGCATGGCACCGTGTCGCACCCTGCCCGGCGAGCAATTACGCGGGGACGTCACCAAACTCACCCGCAGCTGCCTCGGCCTGGTCGCGGAAATGTTCGATCGCCGGGCCGTGCCCGGTGACGAACGGCTCGGCGAGGTCCGCGAGGCGGCCACCCAGTGGGCCCGGGAAGGCGTGCCGCTCAGCACCATTCTGCGCGGCTATCACGAGGGCGTGCGGATCGCGTTCGGTCTGGTCACCGCGCCCGCGAAGGCCGACGACGTGCGCGAGCTGCTCGTCGCCAGCGATCTCATGCTGGAACTGCTCGAGGCGGTCACCGCCGCGGTCGCCGACGCCTACGTCGAGGAACAGCATCTCGTCGCCAAGGAGCACCAGACCGCCACGCAGACGCTGGCCTCCGCGCTGCTCAGCGGACGCGGCAGCTCCGCCCTCGCCCGGCAGGCCGGCATCCCGATCGCCGACGCGTATCAGGTTGTCGCGCTGTCGCTTTCGGAACACGCCGACGAGCGCGACCCGCGGGTCGACGCGCATGTCGCGGCCCGGCGCAAGCTGCGCAGGCTGCAATCCGCGCTGGCGACGGTGTTCGCCTCGCGCGCGCTGGCGCTGCTCAGCACCAAGGGCGGCACCATGCTGGTCCCGATCGGCGAAGACGGCGAAACCACCATGACCGCAGAGACATTGGCGCGGCTGGCCGAGGCGGCCGAGGTACCGCTCACCGCGACCGTCGTGGCCAGCGACACCGACGAGGTGCCCGAATCCGCCGACCAGGCCCACGAATTGCTCAATCTGGTGCGGGTCGGTGGCAAGCCCCCTGGCCTCTATCAGATGGCCGACCTCGCGGTGGAGTACCAGCTCACCCGCGGCGGTCCGGCCACCCGGCGCATCGCCACCGTGCTCGCCCCGCTCGACGCCCACCCCGAGCTGTTCGAGACCATGCGCGCCTACCTCGGCAACGATATGAACCGGCAGCTCACCGCACGTCAGCTGTACGTACACCCGAATACCGTCGACTATCGGCTGCGCCGGATCGCCCAGCTCACCACGATCGATCTGGCCACCTCCGCGGGGATTTCGCAGGCCGCGATCGCCCTGCTCGCCCGCGATCTGGACCGCAGCGTCACCCGTCGCCTGTGACCCCGGCGTGACCCGTAACGGATTCGTGCTGGCCACCGGGACCTCGACTTGGGATCCTGAAACTGCCGCGCGGACGTCTGGATGGTGAAGCATGCGAATAGCCGAGATCTTGCGTAGAAAAGGATGCGACGTGGCCACGGTCGCACCCGACACGACGGTACGGAGCCTGCTGGCCACGCTGGCCGAGCACAATATCGGCGCGGTGGTGGTGACGCCCGACGGTGAGGGGATCGTCGGCATCGTCTCCGAACGGGACGTCGTGCGCACGCTGCACGCGCGGGGGGCCGAACTGCTGGACACGCCGGTCGCCGACATCATGACCACGGACGTGCGCACCTGCGGTCCCGACGACGAGGTGGACAGCCTGCGAAACACCATGACCGAGCACCGGATTCGACATCTGCCGGTGGTCGGCGAGGGCAGGCTGGTCGGCATCGTCAGCATCGGCGACGTGGTGAAGAGCGCGATCTCGGAGCTGGCCACCGAGCGCCAGCACCTCGTCGAGTACCTACAGGGTAAGTACTGACCCGAGCGCGAGACCGGGGCTAGATGCTGCCGAGGTCCTTGGACAGCCAGTGCTCGGGTCGCAGATAGACCACGACCTGTTCACCGAAGTTCGCGGCCTGCTTCAGGTATGCGTCGACCGCGTCGCCGCTCAGATAGCGTTCGACCATCTCGTGATGCAGCGCGTCGGTGATCGGGGTGATCCTGGCGACCGGCCCCTCCACCGTCACGTAGCGCACGCTCGGCTCGGTGCGCTGCACCATCAGGGTGAACCGCCCGGCCGCGTCGATGGCGCTCATCTTCTGCGAATCCGCCCCGGTGAGCAGCCACGGCTCACCGCCGGGTGTGTACTGATACCAGACGGGCACGGTCAACGGGCCGCGATCGGGACCCGCGGCCACCGACAACGCCGCGATATGCGGCTCGGCGAGGAACTCTTGACGCTCTTTCAAGGTCAAAGCCATGACGCCCAGACTAGCCGGAAACCGGTGGCGTGAAAGGCATTGCCCACGAGAAACCTTCGAGACCTCAGGAAAAGTGCGTATCGTTGGGGGCGTCCCAGCGCATCCGGCTCAGCCCTTTTTCGGAGGGAGCGTCACGTTGCGATCCCACGCCTCGCGGTCGCATGTCGTGCGACCACCGGCTGAGCGGTCCGCCGCCGCGCCCGCACAGGTCGCGGTCCGCAAGCTCTTTCCCGCGCTGGCCGAATCCACCGAGGTGTACCTGGACAGCGCGGCCACCACGCAGAAGCCGCGGCCGGTCATCGACGTGATCAACGACTATCACAGCTCGCGCACCGCCAACGCCGGTCGCGGCACCTACCCGTGGGCCACCAGCCTGAGCGGGCGGATCACCCGCATCCGGCAGCGCGCGGCCGCTTTCATCGGGGCCGCGCACGCCGACGAGGTGGTCTTCACCGGCGGGGCGACGGCCGCGCTCAATGCCGTGGCGCTCTCCTGGGGCCTCGCGGTGCTCGAGGACGGCGACGAAATCCTCTACAGCCCAGATGATCACGCGTCCAATGTGCATCCGTGGCATCACCTGCGCGGCCTGCTCGCCCGGTTCGGGCGGCGGCTGGAGCTGGTGCCGTATCGGGTGACCGCGGCGGGTGCGGCCGACACCACCGACATCCTGGCCAAGGTCGGCCCGCGCACCCGGCTCATCACCACCAGCCATCTGCATCACGTGTACGGCGGGCTGACCACCCTGGAAGAACTGCGCGGCCGGCTCGACCCCGAGATCCTGCTGTGCTTCGACTGCAGCCAGAGCGGCGGGCATCTGCCGGTGGACGTAACCGAGCTGAACGCGGATTTCGCGATCTTCGCCGCGCACAAGATGTTCGGCACGCCGGGCACCGGAATCCTGTACTGCCGCAGGCGGGTCCACGATCGGCTCGTGCCGTTCCTGCCCGGCGGTAATTCCGGGGTGCGGGTGAGCGCAGCCGGCCTGGTGCCGGCGGCGATGCCGGCGCTGCTCGAGGGCGGCACGCACAACATTCCCGGCATCCTCGCGCTCGGCAGCGCGCTCGAGGTGCTCGAATCGTTCGACGTCGCCGCCATCGCCGCGCACAATCGCATGCTGACGCTACGCCTCATCGAGGGCCTGCAGCCGATCCGCGGGCTCGAGTTCCGGCCGGGCCCCGCCTACGCGCCGGACCCGGTCGGTTACGGCATCGTCTCGTTCACGCTGGACGGGATCTCGGCGGCGGACCTCGGGTTCGTGCTGAGCGAGTTGGGCTTCCTGGTCCGGACCGGCCTGCACTGTACCGTCGCGCCCGAGGAGCACCCCGCGGGCCACGACGACTCGGTCCGGGTCAGCACGCACATCTACAACACCGCCGACGAGATCGACCGGTTCACCAAGTGCGTCATGACGATTGCCGAGGAGGTCACATGACCATGGACACCCCGCGCTACGACCGCAGGGCCGCGTCCCGGGTGCTGGCGGGTCTGGCCCAGCCCGGGCTGTTCAGCACGCCGGTACCGCTGCCCGATCGCCGCCGCTTCGAATACACCTGCACCGCACTGCATACCGAGCCGAACAGTCATCTCACCTACTCCCAGCGGCTGTACCTGGAGCGGTTCATGCGGCCGTGCCGGCCCTATCAGGTGACCAGTGCGACGCACCGGATCACCTGGACCGACAGCGACGGTATTCCCAACACCGGCCACTTCCGCGCGGACGGTCTCGGCCCGCTGGTGCCGATCGCCATGCGCGAGGCCGTGCTCGCGCTGTGGCACGCGTTCGAGGCGAATACCGCCTTCGCCGAACGTGTCTCGGCGCTGGGCCCGCGCGAGCACGCGGTGCTCGACGGGACCACCACCGACCACGAACCGACCGATATCTTCCGGGTCGGCATCGAGGCGGCGGGCCGCGCGCTCGCCCAGCACGCGCTGCTGGCCAGGCAGACCCCCTATCGCGGTGCCGCCGAATTCGCCAGGGGCGTCCACGAATCCGGCCTGTTCGCCGCGGTCGCGACCCGATGGTATTGGGAACTCCAGGCTTCCACGTACCGGCGCGGCATGATCCCGGTGACGCTGATCGCCCAGCCCGACGGCACGGTCCGGTACTCCGCGGAGACCGTGGCGACGCTGCGGGCGATGAAGGACGCCACCATCTCCGACGCGCACACGGTGATGCGGCGCGCCACCCACGTCGAGGGTCTGTCCATTCCCGAGGCGATCGCCAAATACCACGACGACCTCGACCTCATCTCCCGCCAGTACGCCCTGCTGCCCGCGGGCACCAGACCCGCCTGCCTGGCCGCGATGCCGCACCATCTCGGCGGCGGGCACTACAGCATCCTGCCGGTGGTGGTCGACCGCTTCGTCGCCGTGTTCGAGCAGCTGGTCGATCGCTGCGAGCTGGTCGAGGTGAGCGCCGAACCGAACGAGGCGACCGCCGACCGGGCGGCGACCGCCGAGGATCAGGTGTTCTACGTCCCGGACATGACCTGCAAGCACTGCGTGCGGACGATCGGCGGCGTGCTCGAATCGATGGACATCCGGGTGGTCGAGATCGATCTGATCAGCAAGCGCGTGGTGGCCGAGTTCCGTAGCCCACGCAACCGGGCGCGGGCGTTCGAGGCGATCCGCGACGGCGGTTACAACCCGGTCGCCGAGCAGCCGCAGAACTCGGCCGAAGACGCTGTCGCCGCCCAGCCGTCGGAATCCGCGGTATGACGGCAGCGCCACCGGCGCTACCCGCGAAGATCCATCCGCTGGTACGCGCCTATCTCGACACTCCCGGTGCGGTCACCGACACCGTGCGCCGGTTCGGCTCGCCGGTGCACCTGCTGTTCCCACAGGTGTTCGCGGAGAATCTGGAGCGATTCCGTGCACTGCTGGCACAGCGGCTGCCGGGCCATCGAATCTGCTACGCGCACAAGGTCAATCAGTCGCAGGCGTTTGTTCGCACCGCCGAGCGGGCGGGAATCGCCGTCGACGTCGCGTCGCCGCAGGAGCTGGCGAGCGCTGCCGGTGCCGGCTTCGGGCCGATGCGAATCGAGGTCACCGGGCCGAAAGGCGAAGTGTTCCTGCGTGATCTGATCGCCCGCGGTGTCACGATCAACGTGGACAACGTGTGGGAGCTGCGGCGGATCGTCGAACTCACCGAACCGCAGGCGGCCGTCCCGGTGCTGCTGCGCGTTTCCGGGTTCCACGACGCACAGGTCAGCCGATTCGGCGTGCCGCTGCCCGCGGTCGCGGACGCCTTCGACCTGCTCTGTGCGCACCAGGATCGAATCACCTTCCTCGGCTTCGCTTTTCATCTCGACTCGGGGGACGCGGGGGAACGCGTCCGGGCGATCGACGCCTGCCTGACGCTGATCGAGGAAAGCTACGCGCGCGGCCTGACGCCCTCGGTGCTCGATATCGGCGGCGGGTTCCGGCAGGTCTTCACGGCCGACGCCGATCGTTTCGACGAGTACGTGCAAGCGTTGCGCGATGCACTGCTCGGCCTGCGGGCACCGATGAGCTGGGGCAACAACACGTTCGGATATCACGTGGCCAACGGTGCGGTGCACGGGATCCCGGTATTCCACAAGTACGCCAACGCGATTCCGGCGACCGCGATGCTCGAGGACGTGCTCGCCGCCCCGCTGGAGCGGCACGGCGGACGCACCGTCGCCGAGATGCTCTCGGACAATCTGCTCGACCTGTGGCTGGAGCCGGGAAAGGCGCTGGCCGATCACGCGGGGGTGACGGTGGCCGAGGTGGAGTTCGTCAAGGAGATCGCCGACGGCAGTGTGCTGGTGAACCTCGATCTCAGCCGGGACTGTGTGACACCGGCGGACCAGGAGGTGATGGTCGATCCCGTGATTCTGCCCGGCGCCGGCCGGACCGCCACCGAAAGTGCCTCGGTGGGTGTGTATTTCGCCGGACGCCTCTGCCTGGAGCGCGATCTGATCACCAATCACCTGGTGTGGCTTGCCGAACGGCCGCAGCCCGGTGATCTGGTGGTGTTCCCGAACACCGCCGCCTACCACATGGATCTGTCCGCGGCGACCGCGTCCATGCGCCCACGCCCGGAGAAGCTCGTCGTGACCCACGACGACAGCGGTTTCCAGGTGTGCCACGACGCGGACTACCGCCCGGCACCCGCCCACACCCCACCGCGCGGGTCCCGGCCGTCGCCGGCGCCGCGCCTGAGCACCGAGGCGCGCTGATGCGCTACGACCACATCACCGAACTCATCGGCAACACTCCCCTGCTGCGCCTCGACCCGGCGGTCCACGGTCTGCGCAATGTCGAGTTGTACGCGAAGCTGGAGTCGCACAACCCCTTCGGCTCGGTCAAGGATCGGGTCGCGTGGGGCATGATCCGCGACGAACTCGACGATATCGTGGCGCGCGGCCAGAGCTTCATCGAGGCGTCGAGCGGCAATACCGCCAAGGCGTTGCGCATCCTGGGCGCGGTGCACGGCATCGGATTGCGTGCGGTCACCAATCGGATCAAGGTCGCCGAGGTGCGCGAGCTGCTGCAGCTGTTCGGCACCGAGATCGTCGAGCTGCCCGGGCTTTCCGAGTGCCCCGACCCGACGACGCCGAACGACGTCTACGCGGTGATCGAGGCGACCATGGCGCAGCGGCCCGGCGCGTACCACCACGCCTCGCAGTACACCAACGAGAAGAACATCGAGGCGCACCACCACGGCACCGGCCGGGAGATCCACGAGGATCTCGCCGCCGACGGGATCACCCGGGTCGACTACCTCATCGGCGGACTCGGCACCACCGGCTCGACCAGGGGCACCGCCACCTACCTGCGCAAGCACAATCCCGAATTGCGCACTGTCGCCGTGGTTTCCGAGCGCGCCGACTTCATCCCCGGGATCCGCTCGGAGAGCGAGATGTGGGAGGTGGGCCTGTTCCAGCCCGGCTTCTACGACAGCATCGTGACCGTCGAGGCCGCCCGCGCGGTCGACGCCACGCTGCGCCTGGCCACCGGCTACGGCGTCCTGGCCGGGCCGACCAGCGGCGCGAGCTACGCCGCCGCACTGGATACCCTTGCCGCCGAGGCGGATTCGGCGCGGCCCGCGGACGACCCGATCGTCGCGGTGTTCATCGTCTGCGACCGGCTGGAACCGTACCTTTCCTACATCAAGAAGCGCAGGCCCGACCTGTTCTCACCCGCCGCGCGCGCCGCCGCCCCGACCCCGGCCGATCTGACCGCGACGCCGACCGTGTCCCCGGACGAACTCGCCGAACTGGACCGCACGGGCAGGCCGACCATCGTCGACACCCGGGGCGCGATGGCCTATCGGATCGGGCATGTGCCCGGCGCGCTCAATATCCGTGACGATCAACTCGATGACATGTTCGCCCAAGGCATTCCGTTCCCGCGGTCGCGGCCGCTGGTGTTCGTGTGCCCGGTCGGCGAGCTTTCGCTGCGGTTCGCGGCCCGCGCGCGGCAAGCCGGGTACGACGCCACCAGTCTGGCGGGCGGGGTCGCCGCGTGGCGGGCCGCGGGCCTGCCGCTCGAGCGCGGCTGATCCATCGGCCGATTACGGGCGTGTCCCGCGGCCATCGCAGGCAAACTACCGGTGAGCGCAGCACCGTGCTGCAATTTCTCTGCCAATGCCCGAAAGAGATGGTTCATCATGTTCCGCTCGAACAAATCCATCGCCGCCGCCTTGACCTCGTTCGGCGCCGTGTCCGCGGCGCTGGTGGTCGCCGCACCGGCCGCGACCGCGACGGTCAATGCCGTCGGTGTGGCGCCCGGACTGAGCTTCGGCAGCTCCACCGCCTTCGGCACGAGTTGCACCTACATCGCCACGGCCACCGCCACACCCGGCGACGTCGTCGGCTTCTTCGACCCCACCGGCACCTTCGATCCCGGCGGCTGGATCACGGTCCCCAGCTCCGGCACCGTGACCGCGAAGTGGACGCCGCTGGCCCCCGGCAAGCACACCGTCTATGCGGTCCGCAACGAGGGCGAGTTCGTCTCGACGGAGGCGACCGTCGGCACCGGTGTCAACCTGGGCTTCGCGTGCCTGGTGCTGCCCTGATCGAACCGTGCGAGTCGCGGCGGTTACGCACCCGCTGACGACCGGCGCACCGATACCGGTATGCCGGTCGTCCTGCCGCGTCGCGGGTCGCCGTTGCCGGGAGCGACCAGGCACTAATGTGGTGCCGTGCAATCAGGCCAGGAATCAGACGACGACGCGGGCCCGCGGATCTGGGGCGGCACGACCCTCACCGAACGCCGGGAGGCGCGCCGCGGCGCGCTGCTCGAGGCCGCGCTCGATCTGATCGGCGAGGCGGGCGCGAGCGGGGTGACCATGCGCGCGGTCTGTCGCCGAGCCAATCTCACCGACCGCTATTTCTACGAAAGCTTCAGCAGCCGAGACGAACTGCTCGACGTGCTCTACCGCCAGGTCGCCGAGGAATTCCTGCAGCCGATGACCGCGTTCGCCGCGGCCGACGAGCCGTCCCGGGATCGCGAGCTGGCCCAGATCCTGGTCGACAAGGTGCTCGCCGATCCCCGCAAATCCCGGCTGTTCCTCGTCGAGCCGTACTCCAGCACCGGCCTCGGGCAGACCACCATCTCGGTGATGCCCGAATTCACCCGGTTGATGCAGGACCACCTGTTCGCCCACATCGACGACCCGGTCAAACGCAGGCTCGCCGCGGTCACCATGGCCAGCGGCAACGCGGGTATGTTCTCCGCCTGGCTGAACGGCTCGCTGCGCGCCACCCGCGACGAGATCGTCGACCACTGCGTCGCGGTGCTCACCGCGTACCGCGCGATGTACCGCGACTGAATCGCCGCGTGCGCGGCTCAGGCACAACGGGATTCGGAACTGCGACCGCGATCACATCGGGTTGCCAACGTTTCCATTCGGGTGTTTACTTGCCACCGCAAGGTGCCGATCGTTCGCTGAGGCTCCTTCACGGAAACAGGCCAGCGACCCCGAACGTCGAGAGACGCCCCGGGTCAGGACAGATCTCCCCGGCTTAAGGGGTGATCCCGATTGGCTCCCGGTCCGCCGGGTTCACGCCGTGAAGTGCCAAAGGTCTTACGAGGAGGGGTGCCCACCGGCGTTTTTGCCGGGTTCCCCTGCTGTGCTCTGCAACGATCAAGTCGTGACGCTCGGTGGATGCCGTGTGCCGAGAGGCGAGGGAGGTGAGCCGGATGCCCGGCGGTAACAGTCCGAATACCAGTTTGCCCATTATTCACCCAGCGACCACCCGGCCAGCGTTCCGAACGCGGCCACCGCGGCATACCCTCGCGCGATACCCGGCGCACGGGTGCCGGCGAGTACGCCACGTGGACAAAGCAACCTCGTGACCTAGCCGAACGTCGGCTCGGCGCGGGCACGAGCGGGCGGCGCTGATTGTTCAGGAGTGCGGTCATGACAACAGTGGAAATGATCCTCCGGCTGCTCACCGGCGTCGGTCTGGGCGCGGCCATCGGCTTCGAACGGCAATACCGGGCCCGCATGGCGGGCCTGCGCACCAACGCGCTGGTCGCCGCGGGGGCCACCCTGTTCGTGCTGCTCTCGGCGCACGGTTTCGCGGGCGGCACCGCCGACCCGACCCGGGTGGCCGCGCAGATCGTGTCCGGCATCGGCTTCCTCGGCGCGGGCGTCATCATCCGCGACGGGCTCAATGTGCGCGGCCTCAACACCGCGGCCACGCTCTGGTGCGCGGCCGCCGTCGGCGCGCTCGCCGGCGCCGGGATGTACAGCACGGCCGCGGCGGGCACCGTGGCGGTGGTGGTGGTCAACATCGCGCTGCGCGCCGCCGGACGCGCCGTCGACCGGCAGCCCGAAGCGGGCGGCGAACAGCCCGCGTCCTACGCGTTCGCCGCCGTCACCAACGACGACAACGAGGCGCACGTCCGGGCATTGCTCGTACAAGCGTTGACGCGCACCGACTTTCAGCTCGTCTCGATCTCCAGCGCGAACACCGGCACGCCGGGCCGGGTCGAGGTGCGCGCCGAACTGTTCGGCGATCAGCGCGACGACCGGCAGATGGAATCCGCGGTCAGCAGGCTGAGCCTGGAGCCGTCGGTGACCAGCGTCGGCTGGCACATCGCGGGTGCCGCCGAGGCGAAGGGACCGCAGGCATGACGCTGTTGCGCTCCTACTCCACCGGGGCCGCGCTCGACCGGCCCCGCAACCGGTACGCCGATGTCGTCGTGTTCGTCGGGGCGGCGGTCCTGGTCTGGCTGATCGTGCGCGTCTCCGCCAGTGCGAACGTGCCGTTCGACCAGGCCGCAGCGCCCGCCACGGTGTCCACCGATCCCGATCAGCTCCCCTACTACGCGGCCCGGTCGCTGCTGCGCATGTTCGCCGCGCTCGGGCTCTCGATCGTGTTCACCTTCGTGTACGCGACCGCGGCCGCCCGGCTGCGGCGGGCCCGCACCGTGCTGCTGCCGCTGCTCGACATCTTGCAGTCGGTGCCCATCCTCGGCTTCCTCTCGATCACCGTGGCCGGGTTCATCGCGCTGTTCCCCGGTTCGCAGCTCGGTCTCGAAAGCGCCTCCGTCTTCGCGATTTTCACGTCGCAGGCGTGGAACATGGCGTTCGCGTTCTACCACAGCCTCGCCGCGCAGCCGCGCGAGCTGGACGAGGCGGCGCGCAACCTGAGACTGTCGCGCTGGCAACGGTTCTGGCGGGTCGACGCGCCCAGCGGCATGATCCCGCTGGTCTGGAACGGCATGATGAGCTTCGGCGGGGGCTGGTTCTTCCTGGTCGCGTCCGAGGCGATCAGCGTCAACAACCACGAGTACGCGCTGCCCGGCATCGGCTCCTATGTCGCGACGGCGACCTCGGACGGCGACCTCGGCAAGGTGTTCATCGCGATCGGCGTGATGGTCCTGATGGTGGTCGGGGTGAACTTCCTGTTCTGGCGGCCGCTCACCGCCTGGGCCGAACGCTTCCGGGTCGAGGACACCGGCGCGGCCGACGCACCGCGCAGCATCGTGCTGAACCTGTTGCGGCGCTCGCATATTCCGCTGCTGCTCGGCAGGGTGTTCGGTCCCCTGGTCGCACCGCTGGATCGAGTGATGAGCATATTCGGGCTCGCCGAGTATCCGCTGCACAGCTCGCCGCTGCGGCGTCGGGCCGGTGATCTGGTGTTCGCCGCGGTGATCGCGGCCGCGGTCGCCTACGGGGGCTACCGGGTGGTCGGCTATATCGACTCGACCGCGGGGTTCGGCGAGGTCGGGCACGCGTTCGGACTCGGTTTCCTGACCCTGCTCCGGGTGGTGGTGCTGCTGGTGCTCGCGACCGTGGTGTGGGTACCCATCGGGGTGTGGATCGGGTTGAACCCCAAGGTTTCCCGGCTCGCCCAGCCCGTGGTGCAGGTACTGGCCAGCTTCCCCGCCAACTTCCTGTTCCCGTTCATCACCGCCGTGCTCGTCTGGAGCGGAGCCAGCCTGAACTGGGCGGGCACCCTCCTGATGGCGCTCGGGGCGCAGTGGTACATCCTGTTCAACGTCATCGCCGGGGCCAGCGCGGTGCCGACCGATCTGCGCGAGGCCGCCGCCAACCTGCAACTCCCGCGAAAACTGTGGTGGCGCAGGCTGATTCTGCCCGCCATCTTCCCCAGCTATGTCACCGGCGGGATCACCGCCGCCGGCGGTGCGTGGAACGCGTCCATCGTCTCCGAGGTCGTCGACTACGGCTCGACCACCCTGGTCGCCGCCGGACTCGGTTCCTACATCCACGAGGCGACCACCGTCGGTGACTCGCCGCGGATCCTGATCGGCGTGCTGGTCATGAGCATCTACGTGGTCGGCATCAACCGGCTGTTCTGGCGGCGGCTCTACGCACTGGCGGAGCGGCGGTACTCGCTGTGAGCACCGCACGGACGCTTGATCTTTCACCGGCTCGCCCACGGGATCACCTGGGCCGGTTCGCTCTTCGCTCGACAGGAGGTCGCTCATGACCACGTCCACCACGTCCGAAGTACTGCTCGACATCGCCGCGGTCGGCAAGCGGTTCACCGGCGCCGCGGGCGACGAGCTGCGCGTGCTGGACGGTATCGACCTGCAACTGCGCAGCGGTGAAATCGTTGCGCTGCTGGGCCGTTCGGGTTCGGGCAAGTCCACGCTGCTGCGCATCATCGCCGGGCTCATCGCGCCGTCCGACGGCGAGGTCCGGTACCGGGGCACGGCCCTGAACGGCAGCAATCCCGGTGCGGCACTGGTCTTCCAGTCGTTCGCGCTGATGCCGTGGCTCACCGTGCAGGACAACGTCGAGCTGGGCCTCGCGGCACGGAATGTGGCGCCCGCCGAACGCAAGCAGCGTGCGCTCGCCGCCATCGACATGATCGGCCTCGACGGCTTCGAATCCGCCTATCCCAAGGAGCTTTCCGGCGGTATGCGCCAGCGGGTCGGGTTCGCCCGCGCGCTGGTGCTCGAACCGGATCTGCTGCTGATGGACGAGCCGTTCTCCGCGCTCGACGTGCTGACCGCGGAGAACCTGCGCACCGAGCTCGTGAACCTCTGGGCCACCGCCGATTTCCCCACCAAGGCGATCTGCGTCGTCACGCACAACATCGAAGAGGCGGTGCAGCTGGCCGACCGGGTGCTCGTGCTCGGCTCCAACCCGGGACGGATCATCGCCGAGATCGCGGTATCGCACCCGCGTCCACGCGATCGGCGGGCGCCGTGGTTCGAGGCCATGGTCGATCAGATCTACGGGCTGCTGACCGGGCGGGATACCGAACCGGTGGTCACCGGACCGGACAAGGCCACACCCACCGCCCAACCGCTGCCCGACGCCTCGGTCGGCGGGCTCGCCGGCCTGGTCGAACTGGTCTATGCCGGCGGCGGGCGGGCCGATCTGCCCGATATCGCCGACGAACTCAACTTCGAGATCGACGATCTGCTCCCGCTGGTCGACGCCGCCGAGCTGCTCGGCTTCAGCACCGTCGAGGACGGCGATGTCCTGCTCACCGATATCGGCACCGCGTTCACCAGCGCCGACATCCAGGAGAGCAAGCGCATCTTCGCCGAGCAGGCCCGTCATCGCGCCCCGCTGGTCCGCACCATCTGCAAAGGCCTGGCGGGCAGCTCCGACGGCAGCCTGCGCGCCGGCTTCTTCCTCGACCTGCTGCGCCGCGGCTTCGGCCCCGACGACGCCCGCCGCCAACTCGACATCGCCATCGACTGGGGCCGCTACGCCGAGCTCTACGACTACGACACCGACTCCGACAAGATCACCGCCGACCCCGCCGCGAAGGTCTTCGCCGGCGTCCGCGGCCGCTGGACCGCATAGGGTCGTCCGGGTCGATTACCTCGGAGGTAATCGACCCGGTGCGGGTGTGCGGGGCAGGCTCGGGGTATGGGAATTACTAGTGCGCTACGCGGTCTCGCGGTGGGCCGGATTACCCTCGGGGTCGCGGCGCTGGCCGTCCCCGGGCCGTTCGCGAAGGCGTTCGGGATTCGGCCCACGCCGGAACTGACTTACATGACAAGGATTTTCGGTGCACGGGCAATCGCGCTGGGACTGGGGTATCTCGGTGCGGCGGAGGCGGAGCGGACGCGGTGGCAGCGGCTGGCGTTGCTGGTCGACCTCATCGACACGACGCACGGTGCCGCACACAGCGTGCGCGGCGACCTCCCGCGACCGGTCGCACTCACCATGACCGCCCTGACCGGCAGCTACTTCGTGGTCGGGGCCACCAAACTGGCCCGCGACCTGCGCTGACGGCGCGCGTTCCGCGCCGTGGACCGGATCAGGCGGGAAATCCGCGATCCAGCTGCGCCCAGGTCACCGTGATCTCCAGCGGATCGGACGTTTGCACGGCGAACAGATCCCGGTCGCGAATTGCCGAGCCCCCGCTGACATAGACCTGGTCCGCAGACAACCGAAGCCGTTCGACCGATACCGCGATTCCGTCATCGCCTGCCATTCGAATTATCCAGTAGTGCGGAATCCCGGCCTTCGCATACAGCTTGCGCTTCGTGATGAGGTCTTCGGTGATAGTCGAAGCAAAGACGACCTCGGCGACTACGACGACATCACCGGCGATCGGCTTGTCCTTCCAACAACCTCCCCGATCCCTCGGAACGCAGCGGTAGACAACCACGTCAGGCCGCCGGTAATTGAACCTCGGTACCTCGGCGAACAATACATCGAGCTCACCGTTGACCTCGTGACAGCTGTGGTTGTCCCGATCGTGCTTCTCGGTCGCGTCCAGCACCGCTTGAACCAGATTGCGCGAGATGCGTTGATGGCTCGGGCTCGGCGACTCGCAGTGAATGATCCGGCCATCTTCGACCTCGATCTGTCGAGACAGGTCCTCGGGCAAGTCGAGATACGAATCCAGCGTGATCTCCGGTACGGCGGTCACTTCCCGCAGCCAAGACCAATCGAATGTCTCGGACATATGCCTCCACACTCACCGCGGGCTGGTTCCCGCTGTCCTGCGGGCCCGTTCCCGCTGGCCGACGGTCGTCCGACGGCTGGTCTCAGCATACAAACCGCTGCTCGCTCGGAGGCCGAGCGACTCCTATGGGCCGAGCGATGCGCGGAGGTCGCGTCGTGGTCGGGGCGACCGAGCCGGCCGGGATCTGCGCTGATGTCCGCGGTCAGGGCGCGGGGCGGGACAGCCAGTGGGTGAGGTTTTCCCGGGTGCGGACGGTGTCGGGGTGGTCGGGGCCCAGGATGCGCTCGCGGTCGCCGAGCAGTGCGGTCAGTTCGGCGACCGCGCCCGGCACGTCGCCATTCCTGGCGCGATAGGCCGCGAGGTTGTTGCGGGTCAACAGGGTTTGCGGATGTTCGGGGCCGAGGACGCGCAGCTGATCCGCGAGCAGCGCCCGGCTTTCCGACTCCGCGGCCGCCACCTGCCCGGCCTTGGCTCGGAAGGCCGCGAGATTGCCGCGGGTGACGAAAGTGTCCGGATGGTCGCTGCCGAGGACCCGCAGCTGATCGGCCAGCACCAGCCGCGCCTCGCGCAGTCCGCTGTGCAGGTCGCCGTTCTTCGCCCGCAGATACGCGAGATTGCCTCTGGTGTAGAGGATCTCACGGTGATCAGGCCCCAGCACCTTGATCCGCTCGGTCAGCGCGCCGTACAGCTCCTGGATCGCCGCGTCCAGGTCCCCGCCGCGCGCCCGATAGCCCGCCAGATCGGCTCGGGTGCGCAGGGTGACGGGATCCTCGGGGCCGAGCACGCGCACCTGATCGGCCAGTAGCACCTCGCCCGCCGCGATCGCCCCCTCGGTATCGCCGCCACGGGCTCGCGCGGTGGCGAGTTTGGCCCGGGTGAGCAGCACGCGCGGATCATCGGACGGCAACACCCCCAACTGCTCAGCCAGCAGCGCCTGTAGCTCGCCGACGGTTGTGGCCGAATCACCGCCCATCACCCGGTATCCGGCGAGATTGCTCCGGGTCGCCAGGGTCTCGGGATGCGCCGGACCGAGCACTCGACGCCGAATCGCCAGCAGCTCTTCGGTTTCGGCGATCGCACCGGCCACATCGCCCTGTACCGCGCGCAATGACGCCAGCTTGCCGCGGGTACGCAGCGTATCCGGATCGTCCGCACCGAGAACCCGGCGCTGGTCCGCGAGCACGTCTTCCAGTTCCGCCGCGGCGCCCGCCGGATCGCGGATCTCCCCACGCGCGGCCGCGAGCCGATACCGGGTCGACAGGGTGTTGCGATGGTCGGCGCCGAAGATCGCGATCTCGTCGGCGAGCACCCGCTCGTAGTCGGCGACCGCTCCGCGAAAGTCACCGCTGTCCGCGCGCCGCGTCGCGAGATACTCCCTGGCGCGCAACGTATCCGGATGCCGATCGCCGATCACGGCCGCGATCGAGGGCACCCACGCCGCCCACATGTCCCGATTGTCGGCGGCGCGAACGGTTTCGAGTTCGACGAGGTGATCGACCGCCCGGCGGCCGTCGCCGCCGGCGAGGTAGTGCCGCGCGCCCGCCGCACGGGCGTACTCCGCGCTCCGCTCGCCGCCGCGCGTCCGGATCGCCAGCAGGATCGCCGTGTGCGCGTCCTCGATGCTCGCCTCCAGCGCATCGCAGGCCGCCGTCAACCCCGCGAGGAGAGCGTCATGGGCGATGCCGAGCGTTTCGTCCGCCGTCCCGGGACGGCTGCGCGTGAGCAGGGCACCGAGTCCGACCGCGGCGTCCCGGATTCCGGCGGTGCGCAGCGGCCGCTGCCATTCGGCCAGCGCGGTTTCCAGCACCTCGATGGGCAGGACCGGGCCCACGCCCGCCGCGACGAGAATCGCGACCATCCGGCCGATGGCGTCCGCGACCTCCGGTGCCGCCGACGCCGCGGCGCGCCGAAGACGTTGCGCGGCAAGAGTATCGATGCCGGCGCGCGAGGACAAGCGGGCGCTCGCGCTCGGATGGAGTTCACGGAGCAGCTTGGCCAGCAGCCAGCCGGCCGGAACCCGGGGATCGTCGGCGGGCCCGAGATCCCCGGCCATGTAGTCGATGCCCAGGTAACCGGTGTCGGCGGAGTAGGCCGGTCGATCGCCGCGCTGCACCTCGGCGGCGATCTCGCCGACCCCGGGCCCGGTGACGGCGATCGAATGCATGTGCCCCAGCCGGGGATCGGCCTGCGCCGCCGCTGCGGCCCGCACGCCGACGATGACGCGGACGTGCGGCAACTCGGGCCGTTCGGTCAGCTCGGCGACGGCGTCGATCAGCAGATCCCGGCTCCCCGGCTCCGGCAGATCGAGCCCGTCGAACACGAGCGTGATCCGCTGCCCCGCCCGGCGCAACCGGGCCAGCGGGGCGGCCAGTTCCAGCTCGAAGATGTCCGGCTCGCCCGTCCCGGTCCAGGGCACGCCGGCGGCCTGGACATACCCGGGCAGCCGATCCGACAGCTGCGCCGCCAACTCTCCGACCGCGGTCTCGAGCGAGCTGCTCGCGGTGAGAAACACTGCCGCGGTGACGTATTCGGGCACGATCGGCAGCCCCTCGGCCACACTCGGCCGGATCAGCAGTGCCAGCAGCGTCGATTTGCCCGACCCGGCCGGCCCGACCACCCCGCGCAGGCGCCGCCCGCCCGATTCGACGAGATCGATCAGGCTTTCGCGCAGCGCGTCGGTCACCACCACATCCCGCGTGAGCTGATCCAGCAGACCGGCCGCGGGCCGCCCGGTCAGCGCGTCGCGCCGCCGAGCGGCGTTGGGCACCAACCACAGTCCGGGATCACCGCCCGGCGTGCCGGACACCGCGCCCGCGGTGAAGGACAGGTGCTGCGGTTCCTGGAGCCGGCAGCTGCGCGCGATCGGGTCCACCAGATCATGGGCGAGCAGGGTTTCGCCGCGCAACGGCAGGCCGGTGTCGAACGTCGCCAGCACCGTGCGCGTGAAACATCCGGAATACGCGGGCCCGGCCCCCGACGCCACCAGCAGCTCCATCCGGCCCGCGGCGTCGGCGAGCAGATCGGTCCATCTGGTGGCCGCGCCCCGGACGCCCTGTTCGGTCTCGCAGGCGTCGATCAGCACGATCAGTCCGTCCAGCGTCGACTCGTTCAACCGTTCCCGGATGCCCTGGGCGAGGTGAAAGGCGTTGTGCGAGCGCGGCACCGCCGGGGAATCGTGCGCGAGCAGGAAGAAATCCCCGGCACCGGTCGCGACGCCGTGACCGATGAACGCGACGAGCAGGGTCGCCCGCTGCTCGGAGGCGACCCGGAACGCCTCGTCCATCACCGACACCAGTTCGGCGGCAGTGGGATTCAGCACCGGCCCGGTCGTACCGGTCGCCGCCGACCATCCGCCGGACCGGCGCAGGCCGCTGTACAGGTCGCCGGCCAGCGCCGCGGTGAACCCCAACTCCCCCAGCGCGACACACTCCGACCCCACCACCAGTGCGAGCCGTCCTCCCATGCAAGCAAGATACCCGGCGGCCGGATCGCGCTATCCCGCGAGACGAGCGCGCCAGTGCGCGAGGGTGGTCTGCGTACGGATCGTCGCGGCGTGGGTCGGACCCAGGGCGCGCAGTTCGGCCACCAGCAGGACTTCCAGTTCGGCGATCGCTTTGCCGAGGTCGCCGTGTTCGGCCTGCCGGGAGGCCAGGTCGTTGCGGGTGGCGAAGGTGTCGGGATGATCGGGACCGAGCACCCGCAGCCGATCGGCCAGCAGCTGTTCGAGTTCGGCGATGGCGCAGGGCAGATCACCCGCGTCGGCGCGATACGAGGCCAGCGTGCTCCGCGTGGTGAGCGTGTCGGGATGATCCGCCCCGAGCACGCGGAGCCGGTCGTCGAGCAGGTGCGTGAATTCGGCGCGCGCACCGGCGATATCGCCGCTGCGGGCGCGAAATGCCGCGAGATTGTCGCGGGCGCTGAGGGTGGCGGGATGGTCCGGACCGAAGATGCGCAGGCAGTCGGCGAGCAGCTGCTCGAATTCGTGCCGGGCCGCGGCGACGTCGCCGTGCTCACCGTGCCAGTAGGCGAGGCTGTTGCGAGTGCGCAGGGTTTGCGGGTGGTCGGGGCCGAGGATGCGGGCGCGGTCTGCGCGCAGGGCCTCGAAATCGACGATCGCACCGACCAGGTCGCCCTGGTCGGCACGATTGGACGCCAGGTCGTTACGGGTGCGCAGGGTATCGGGATGGTCGGGGCCCAGCAGCCGGATCTGATCGGCGAGCAGGCGCTGGTAATCCGCCCGGGCGCCGGGGTAGTCACCGCAGCGGGCGCGATAGGTGGCCAGATTGGTGCGTGTGCCAAGGGTTTTCGGATGATCGGGGCCCAGCACCCGGAGCCGGTCGACGAGCAGCTGCTCGAAAGCCGTGATGGCGCCGAGGTAATCACCGCTCTCGGCCCGGTGATAGGCCTCGCGGCTGCGGGTCGTCAGGGTGTCGGGATGATCCGGACCGAGGGTCTCGACGAACGCGGGCACCCAGGCCGCCCACAGGTCCCGGTTGTCGGCGGCGCGCGCGGTCTGCAACATCTCCAGGAAGTGCAGCGCGCTGGTGGAATCCCGGTAGGCCAGGCAGTGCCGCACCGCCGAACCGCGGGCATAGTCGGCGCCGCGATCGCTCTGACTGTGTTTGATGGCCGCGACGATGGCCCGGTGCGCGTCCTCGATCTCCACGCCCAGCTGTTTGCATTCCGCGCGCAGTCCGGGCAGCAACGCGCCGTGCGTCACGCCGATCGATTCGCGCAGCGTGCCGGGGTGACTGCGGGTGACCAGCGCGCCGAGCGCCACCGTGATATCGCGGATCCGGGCGATGTGCAGGTCGATGCCGAGCGAGGTCAGCGCCGCGTCGGCGAGCTCGAGCGGCAGCACCGGCCCGACGCCCGCGGCGATGAGCACACCGAGGTAGGTGCCCGCGGCGCGCACGGTGTCGGGCTGCATGCCGCGCAGCGCCGCGTCGACGCGCAGGGTGACGATCCGGTCCAGGCCGATCCCGGCGGCCACCGCGCCGTCGGTGATGCTCGGGGCCACCTCGAGCAGCATGCGTGCCAGCAGCCAGCCGCCGGAGACCACGTGGGTGTCGTCCTCGACGGCCGTCGGTGTTTCGGACAGCAGGCCCTGGATCCACCGCACCCAATCGGCGGGGTCGGCCGGCGCACCGGTGCCGCGCGCCGATCCCACGACGGTGGCGATGTCGTCGGCGGCGGGCTCGCCGACCTCGATCCGGTGCATGTGCGCCAGGGTGGGCTCGTCCTCCACGCCGGTTCCGTCGCGCACCCCGGCGATCACCCGAACATGGCGCAGGTCTTCGCGTTTCGTCAGATCGCAGATGGCGGCGCAGAGCAGGCGCCGGGTGCCCGGCTGGGGCTGGTTGAGCCCGTCGAACACCAGCGTCACCCGGCGGCCCGCGGTGGACAGGCGCGCCAGCGGATGACGCACCGCGATATCGAAGATGTCGAACTCGTCGCGCGATCGGTGCGCGCGTACGGACCGGGCGGCATCGGCGAAACCGGGTAGCCGCGCGCTCAATTGGGCGGCCAGCTCGGCCGCGACCGCCTCGATCGAGCTCGCGGCGGTGAGAAACACTGCCGCGGTGATGTATTCGGGGGTCACCGCCAGGCCTTCGACCAGGCTCGGCCGAATCAGCATGGCCAGCAACGTCGATTTGCCCGCGCCGGTCGGTCCGATCACCACGCGCAGGCGATGCGACCCCGCGTCGACGATGGCGTCCAGGTGTTCGCGCACGTCGGGGGTCACCAGCAACCCGCGGGTCAGCTGATCGACGAATCCCGCTGCGGAGCGCCCGCTCACGGCGTCACGGTGCCGGGCGGTGTTGGGCACCAACCAGAGTCCCGGGTCGGCACCGTGTTCCACCGACACCGCGCCGGAGGTGAACGAAAGATACTGCGGCTGTTGATGAACGCACTCGCCCGCGATCGGATCGACCAGATCGGCGGGCAGCAGGTTCTCACCGCGCAGCGGCAACCCCGCGCCGAAGGTGGACAGCATGGTCCTGGTGAAGCACCCGGAGAACGCCGGGCCGTCGCTCGCCGCGACCAGCATCTCCATCCGCCCCGCCGACTGCGCGAGCAGATCGGTCCACCGGCGCGCCGCGCCGAGCACGCCCTGCCCGGTCTCGCAGGCGTCGACCAGCACCACCAGCCCGTCCAGCGCCGACTGGTTCAGCCGCTCCCTGATCTCCTGCGTCAGATGAAAGGCATTGTGCGAGTTCGGGTTCGCGGGTGAGTCGTGGCCGAGCAGATAGAAATCCTCGGCGTTGGTCGCCACGCCGTGACCGATGAAGGCGAGCAGCAACGTCGCCTGCCGCTGCGCGGCCGCCGCGAACGCCTCGTCCACCGCCGTGACCAGTTGCGCCGCTGTCGGATTCAGTACCGGACCGTCCTCGTCCGTCGCCGCGCGCCACCCACCGGCCTCGGTCAGACTCCCGTACAACCCCGTCGCGAGTTCGCCGGTGAAACCCAGCTCCCCCAGCGCCACACATTCGGACCCGACCACCAATGCGAGCCGTCCTCCCATGCAAGCAACATACCCGCGCGCCCCTCGGCATACTGAGACACCCGCAACCTGGTCGTTCAGCCCCTACGCCCGCGCGCCGCGGCCGAGGCGACCGCGGCGGGCACCGGCGCGCGGAGCAACCGCCGCGGTCACGAACCGGATTCACCCGGCGCTGTCGCCTGGGAAACCCGCTGCCCGGGACGTAGTGTGGCCACTCGGAGTGTCAGTGGGAGGAGATCGGTGCGATGAGCGACCCCGTGGTCGGTTTGACGGGTACGCTCACCTCGCCCATCCGGGGTGCGGGCAGGTTGGGGGAGGTCTTGGTGGCGATTCGCGGGGGCAAAGAGCTGTACATCGCCCGTGCGGCCGAAGCGATTCCGGCCGGCGCCGCGGTGCTGGTCATCGAGGTGCACCCCGGACGCGTCGTCGATGTGGTGCCCTGGATCCCGCTGACGCCGGATCCGGCCGAAGGAATTTGAAACAACAAGGGAGACAACCGTGCTGGGCTACCACGTACCCGACCCGGACGAGGCGATGCTGATCAGCGGCGCCAAGAGCAAGGACAACACGCCGTTCAAGGTGGTGATCGGCCGCGGCAGCTGGGTGGTGCCGCTGTTCCGCAAAGTGCGCTACCTGTCGCTGGCCATGTTCGAGGCCGAGATCAAGGAGCGCTGCGTCACCAAGCAGGCGATCCAGCTCGAGGTGCGCGCGGTGATCGCGTTCAAGGTCGCCAACGACACCCAGTCGATCGTCAATGCGGCGCAACGCTTCCTGTCCGAACAGGAAAAGGAGATGTCGGTGCTCACCGGCCGCATCTTCTCCGGTCACCTGCGCTCGATCGTCGGCTCGATGACGGTCGAGGAGATCATCCGGGAACGCCAGAAGCTGGCCGACGAGGTCCTGGTCGCGTCGAAAGTGGAGATGGGCAATATCGGCCTGTGGGTCGATTCGTTCCAGATCCAGTCCATCGACGACGGAAATCTCGGCTACATTCAGGCGCTGGCCGCACCGCACAACGCCAGCGTGCAGCGGGACGCGCAGATCGCCCAGTCCCAGGCGGCACAGCTCGCGGCCCAGGCCGAACAGGAGTCGCTGCGCAGGCAGGCCGAGTACCAGCGCGAGACGGCGATCCTGCGCGCGCAGTACCAGCGCGATATCGACAAGGCGAATGCCGAAGCGGCACAAGCCGGTCCGCTCGCCGAGGCGATGGCGCTACAGGAGGTGCTCACCGCGCAGGCCGAGCAGGCGCGCAAGGAGGCCGAGCTGCGCGAGCAGCAGTTGCAGACCGAAGTCGTGAAACCCGCTCAGGCGGAGGCGGATCGGGTACGGATCCTGGCCGAGGCCGAGGCCGACCGCACCCGGATCCAGGCCGCCGCGGCGGCGTCGAACAACCGGATCGCGTTGGACCAGTTGTTGATCGAGCAGCTGCCCGAAATCGTGAAGCAGGCCTCCAACGGGCTGGCGAACGCCAATCTCACCGTGCTCAACGGGCCGGACGGCGTCGGCGAACTGGTGAACGGAATGGTCGGTCAAGGACTCACGGTTTTCAATTCATTGCAAAAGGCGCTTTCGTCCAACGACGAGGATAAGGCGGGCTAAGGTGACCGGGTAGTGACCGCGTGGCGAGGAGTGGGTGTTGGTGTCCATCGGGAAATTGGTCTCGTTCGACAGCTCTCGGGGATTCGGTTTCATTCGACCGGAGGACGGCGGTCCGGACGTATTCGTGCATGTCAACGACATCGGCCTGGATGAGGACGAGTTACGCCAGGGCCGGGTATTCGAATTCGACATGACCGAGGGCGATCGCGGGCCGAAGGCGGTGAACCTGACCGTCGTCGGCGGTCAGCCGAACCCGCCGGTGCTACCGCACAAATCGAAACACCGGTCGAACTCCGGGCACCTCACGGTCGCCGAACACAAACGCCTCATCACCGAGTTGCTGCTGGACGCCAGTCCCGCATTGACCGCCGGGGAGATCCTCACCATCCGCGACCGGCTCACCGCCTTCGCCGAGCAACACGGTTGGCTGGACAACTGACCCGTGTTCCGCCGCAGCCGCCAATTCCCGATCTTGTCGGCTGCGGCGCCTACGATCATCGGCAAGTGCCGATGAATTCTGCTCGAACATGCCGTCTGCATCGGTAAGGAACACGAACCGAGGAGGGTAGTTCGCGTGGACTTACCGGTGATGCCACCAGTCCGGCCGATGCTGGCCAAAACCGCGCCGGGCGTGCCCCGTGAACCCGGGCTCAGCTATGAGCCGAAATGGGACGGCTTCCGCTGCATCGTCTTCCGCGACGGTGCCGAGGTGGAACTCGGCTCCCGCAACGACCGCCCGTTGACCAGGTATTTCCCCGAGGTCGCCGAGTTGTTGCGGCAGGCGCTGCCGGACCGGTGCGTGGTCGACGGCGAGATCGTGGTGGTCACCGATCAGGGCCTGGACTTCGACACGCTGCAGAACCGGCTGCATCCCGCCGCGTCCCGGGTCAACAAGCTGGCGGTGGAGACGCCGGCCAGTTTCGTCGCGTTCGATCTGCTCGCCCTCGGCGACCGCGACCTCACCGAGGAGCCGTTCGCCGAACGCAGGCGACTGCTCGAGACCATCCTCGATACCAAACCCGCTCGGGTGCACCTGACTCCCATCACCCAGGACCCCGACGTCGCCGAGGACTGGTTCACCCGGTTCGAGGGCGCGGGCTTCGACGGCGTCATGGTCAAGGCCGACGGGCTGGCCTACCTGCAGGACAAGCGCGTGATGCTGAAGGTCAAGCACGAACGCACCGCCGACTGCGTGGTCGCCGGCTTCCGCTGGCACAAGGACGGCGAAGGCGTTGGCTCGCTGCTGCTCGGGCTCTTCGACGACGAGGGCAATCTGCACCACGTCGGCGTGGCGAGCAGCTTCACCGCGGCCCGGCGCAAAGAACTCGTCGGCGAACTCGCGCCGCTGCGGGAGAACGCGCTGGAGAACCATCCATGGCGCGAATGGGCCGACGCCGCGGCACAGGCCAGAGCCGACGGCAAGATGCCCGGCGGGGTGAGCCGCTGGACCGGCGGCAAGGACCTCTCGTGGGAGGCGTTACGCACCGAACTGGTCGCCGAGGTCCGCTACGAACACGTGCAGTCCGGCCGGCTCCGGCACGGCGGCAGGCTGGTTCGGTTCCGCACCGACCGCACCCCCGAGTCGTGCACCTACGCACAGCTGGACGAGGCGCCGCCCGCCGAGCTGAGTGAGATCTTCAGCGAGGCGAAATCATGACCGAATCGGTCGATATCGAGGTCGACGGCCGGACCGTCACCATCAGCAACCCCGGCAAGGTCTATTTCACCAAGCGTGGTGAGACGAAGCTGGACCTGGTCCGCTACTACCAGGCGGTGGCCGAGCCGTTCCTGAGTGTCGTCGGCGGGCGCCCGCTGCTGTTGGAACGGTATCCCGATGGCGCGTCCGGGAAGTCGTGGTTCCAGAAGCGGGTGCCCAAGTCGGCGCCGGACTGGTTGCACACCGTCGAGGTGTCCACACCGAACGGCACCACCAGCGACGCGCTCGTCGCGCACGACCTCGCGCACATCCTGTGGGCGGTGAACCAGGGCTGCCTCGGCTTCCACGTGTGGCCGAACCGGGCGGACAATCTGAAGATCGCCGACGAACTGCGCATCGACCTCGATCCGTCGCCCGGCATCACGTTCGACGATCTCAAACAGGCCGCCGTGCTCACCCGCGACCTGTGCACGGAACTGGGCATCGAGTCGCGGATCAAGACTTCCGGTTCGCGCGGCCTGCACATCTATGTCGCGCTGGAACCGAATTGGGACGGCTATCAGGTGCGTGCGGCCGCCGTCGCGCTGGCCAGGGAGCTGGAGCGCAGGCATCCGGACACGATCACCGCACAGTGGTGGAAGGAAGAGCGCGGCAATCGCGTGTTCGTCGATTTCAACCAGAACGCGCCGCACAAGACCGTTTTCGGCGCGTGGTGCGTGCGCCCGAAGGTCGGCGCGCAGGTGTCCACGCCGATCACCTGGGACGCGTTGGCCGAGGTGGTGCCCGACGAACTCACCATCGCCACCGTGCCCGCGCGGCTGGCCGAGTTCGGCGATCCGTGGGCCGGCCGTGCGCCGCAGTCGATCGCGCCGCTGTTGGCGATGTCGGAGCGGGATATGGCCTCGGGTCTGCTCGACGCGCCGTGGCCGCCGCAGTATCCGAAGATGCCGAACGAACCGCCCCGGGTCCAGCCGAGCCGGGCCAAGAAAGAAGAGTAGACCGGGCCGGGGCTATTCAGTGGTCCCCTGCTATTCGGTGGTCCCCGCTATTCAGTGGTCCACAGCGCCCAGGTGCCGTTGCGTCCGGGGTTCTCGCAGATCAGCGCGCGGCCGTCGGCGGTGCGGGCCGTCTTGCCGGTGGTGCCATCACATTTCGTGCCCGGCTGCTGCGTCGTCGTGGACACGTTGACCGGGCCGGACCACTGGTAGCTGCTCGCGTTTTGCAGGCAGAGCAGCGTCGTGCCGTCCGCCCCGGTGCCGATCTGCCCGGCCTGCGACTCGGTACAGGCCGAGCCCTTCTTCAGGTTGCTCTGACTCGCCGAGGTGGCGGTCACGCTCGGGGCCGCGGACGGCGGCACCACAGTGGTGATCGTCGTGGGTGGTGGTCGATCCGTCGTCGCCTGCGCCGACAGGTTCATTGTCGGCTTGTTCGCCCGGGTCACGCTGTCCGGCAACACGTTTCCGGCCAGCACGAAGAAACCGACCAGGGCCGTCACCTCGGCCACGCCGATCAGCAGTGCGAACAGCGCCATCACCCGGCCCCGCGGATGGGAGAACGCGATGAAACCGAACACGATGGCGACGGGGAACAATCCGAGCAACGCCGCCACCAGCGCGACGATCGCGTAGGGGTTGACGATGGGCGGGATCTCCACCCGCAGCCGTCCGGTGCGACGCCGGCTCGGCGCGGGCTCCTGCCACCGTTCGTCGGGGTCGGGTTCGGCCCAGCGCTCCTCCTCCGCCGCCTCCGGCCACCGATCGTCCTGCTGCGCTGCCGCAGGCCAGCGTTCCGTTTCACGGCGTTCAGCCCGTGCCATGCCAGGTTCCCTCTCCACACCACACACCGCGCAGGAACCTCGGACACTCCGGACCCGCCCCGATATCCCGACCCACAATAGGGGTCCGACGGCGGCCGGATCATCCGAAAGGTCGAAATACGGTGCGGCAACCGAAATAACGAACCGACAACGTTGCGCGCGGTTTCGTGCGACGACGGTTCATGCTGAGCACACCGTGCGGTCTCGCACGCGCTCCGTGTCACTGATCTTGCGCTGACTCCCAGGAGGAACCATGCTCGGTAGCACCGACCCCGACGGCCGCGACGAGCGGCCGTGGCATGCACAGGCCGGCGATCTGCTCGGCGACAACTACTACGTGCCCGGTTTGATTCTGTGCGCACTCGGCATCGTCGCGATGGCGTGCACGCTCACCGCGGCGGGGTACGGATTCAGCGAATGGGTCCAGATCGGCGCGATCGCGACCGCGACATTCTGGATCCTCGGTGTCGGCGCGCTGTTGGTCGAACACCGGCGCTCGGAAGTCATCGAACTGAAGTACGGGCGGCAGGGGCACGCGCCGGGCAGCCGGCGGCCGGTGCGCTACAGCGCGGCACCCCTGGCCGCCGAGGTAGCCCCCGAAACCGGCGGCTGATCCGCGCGACCGCGGGCACGCTCAATGCCTGCGGTCCACCCGCGGCAGCGATTCGGTGACCAGGGTCATCAGCATGTCGGCGAGCAGATCGTGCACCTGCGGCCGGGTCAGCGTGGCGCGGGTGATCCATTCGCGCCCCGCCACTTTCACCAGCCCGCCGTACGCGCGGACCATCGCGCGCAATGCCGCACTGCGTGCCGAATCGGCCAGGCCGATCATGAGCAGCAGCCGCTCGGCCGCGGCGTCGTCGGCCTGGTCGAGGATCTGCTGCACCTCGGGGTCGTCGCCGACGCCCTCGTGGCTGGTCACCTTCACCCAGGTGCTGCCGTGTTCGGCGATGGTGTCCAGCAGCCAGTGCACACTGGCATCGACCCGCTCGCGCTCCGTGCCGGTGGGCACGATCATGTCGTCCAGCTTGGGCAGCGTCACCATCCGGCGCACGACCGCGAGATACAGGTCGCGCTTGTTGCCGAAGTAGTGGTTGATCAGACCGCGCGCGACACCGGCCCGCTGCGCCAGCTCGGCGGTCGAGACCGCGGCGTAGGGCCGCTCGCCGAACATGTCGATCGCGCACGCGAGGATCTGCGCGCGCCGCTCGTCGGGTTCGAGCCTGCGGCGGCGCGGCGACGCAGCACCGTCCGCGGTCTCACTCGTGGTATCAGAGAGACCGGGCAATGAGATCCTTCATCACCTCGTTGCTACCCGCCAGGATGCGCAGGACGCGGGCGCCGGTGTAAAGCTGCGAAATCGGATACTCCGTCATGTAGCCGTAGCCGCCGAACAGTTGCAGGCAGCGGTCAACCACGATACCCAGCTGATCGGTGAGCCAGTACTTCGACATCGCCGCGGTGGGGATGTCCAGCTCACCGTGCAGGTGCTGCACGATGCAGTCGTCCAGGAACGTGCGGCTGATCTTGGCGAGGGTGGCGCACTCGGCGAGCTCGAACTTGGTGTTCTGCATCGCGAACAGCGGCTTGCCGAACGCCTCGCGGCCCTTCGTGTACTCGACCGTGAGCTGCACGGCCTGCTCCATCATCGCGACCGCGATGATGCCGGTGACCAGGCGTTCCTGCGCCAGCATCTGCATCATCTGATAGAAGCCGAGGCCCTCGGACTCGCCGAGCAGGTTCGTCGCGGGTACCCGCAGGCCGTCGAAGAACAGCTCGGCGGTGTCCTGCGCCTTGCCGCCGATCTTGTTCAGGATGCGGCCGCGCTTGAACCCGGGAGTGTCGTCGGACACGTCGGCGTAGATCAGTGAGACCCCGGCCGCACCCTTGGTCGGGTCGGTCTTGGCGGCGATGATGATGCCGTCGCACAGCCAGCCGTTGGTGATGAAGATCTTCGAGCCGGTGATGACGTACTCGTCGCCTTCGCGCACCGCGCGGGTCTTGATGTTCTGCAGGTCGGACCCGGTGCTCGGCTCGGTCATGCCGATGGAGAGCACGATCTCGCCCGCGGCCGCCTTGGGCAGCACGCGCCGCTTGAGTTCCTCGGTCCCGAATTCCTTGATGTAGGGCGCGATGATCGACGTGTGCACGGGCATGCCCAACGCGCCGTCGCCCGCACGGGTCTGCTCCTCGATGATCGCCGCCTCGTGCGCGAAGGTGCCGCCGCCACCGCCGTATTCGGCCGCAATGGCGGTGCACAGCAAGCCCAGCTCGCCCGCGCGGTTGTACAGCGCGCGGTCCGGGTGACCCTGCGCGACGAACTTCTCCTCGTGCGGGACCACCTCCCTTTCGAAGAACGCCTTCGCCAGGTCGCGAACCGCCTCGACCTCGTCGTCACTCCACGCGGCGCGTGCCATCTCGGATCCTTTGCTCGTTCTGTGCTTCTGCATCAGATTCGCGCACTATTGGCACACTGTCAACAAGGCTGGCACACGGGTGTGCCGGGGGAACACGAGACGCGATCAGCCCGTGGGCCGCTGCGCCTGATTGACGGCGGTGAGCGAGGCGAGAATCGGCGTGTCCGGATCCGCGGAGATGCCCTGTCTGCGCAGGAAGCCGTCGATCAGGCCCCACACGAATTCGGTGGCCTGATCGACGAATTCCGCGGTGCGCGTCGACGGCGCCGGATCGGCCAGCCAGAGGTCGGTGATCGAGACGACCACGCCGACCACCGCGCGCGACAGGTATTCGATGCCCGCGGTCTCGATCGGAATGGACTCGGCGATCTCGCGCGCCTGCCGCGCGAAACGATCCGAGGCGGCGCGGCCGAGGTCGAATTGCAGCACGGTGCCGTCGGACTGCTGGGTCACCTGCGCCTGGCCGAGGAAGCGAAAAACATTGGGATGCTGCAGAATACTGTCGGCATAACCCGTCAGCACCCGGCGCAGCGCGGCGCGCGGAGGCTGCAGCATGAGCGTCAGATCGTTACCCGCCGCGGCCGCCGCGGACTTCGCCATCCGGTTGCCGATCTCGGTGTAGAGATCGGCCTTGTCGGCGAACTGCCGATACAGGCGTGGCTTCGTCATCGCGGCTTCGCGAGCGATGTCGTCCATGCTCGGCCGCGGCCCGGCCCGGTCGATCACCCGGATCGCGGCATCGACGATCTCCGCGCGGGAGGTCGCCGAAGGACGAGAGCTGGGTCGGGGCACGACCGCAGCATACACGTACCGCTAGTACGGTTATCGGCGTGAGGTACGCCATAGTCTGGGCGTACCCCTCGCCTTGCCCGGGATTACTTCGTACTGTCGGTATCGGAAAACGTACTGGCGGTACGGCACCTGGTGACCGACCGGCAGCTCGCCCCCGAACGAGGCTGACAACATGACCAACCTGATCGACACCGATACGCCGCGCCCGGACCGCCAGTGGACGGTGACCGCCGACGGCGCCGATCTCGCCGTTTTCGAATGGGGCGACCCTGCGGCCGAACCACTGGTTCTCGTGCACGGCCTCACCGACACCCATCGCGTGTGGGCCACCGTCGCCGCGCTGCTGAGCGACGGCTTCCGGGTGATCACCTACGACGTGCGCGGGCACGGCAGATCGGATACTCCGGCCGTGCTCGCGGACTTCCGCCTGGACCGGCTGGCCGCCGACTTCTTCGCGGTGATCGACGCGGCGAGCCCGAAGCAGCCGGTGCACACCTGCGGCCACGGCTGGGGCGCGGTGCAACTGTGGGAGGCGGTGTGCGATCCGCGGGCCAACACCCGGATCGCTTCGTTCACCGCCATTTCCGGTCCCAACCTCGATCATCTTGGACTGTGGCTGCGCGCGGTCGCGCCGCACGCCAAAGGCATGCTCGGCGATCTCGGCTGGTGGCTGCACGGCGCACGCTGGACGTTGCGGCCGATCCCCGTCGCACGGCGGCTGTACCCGCCGCGGGTGCGGACGCTGCTGGTGGAGCGGCTCGGCGGGCTCTCGCCGATCCCCGCGCGGATCGCCCGCACCTGGCGCACCGACCTCGTCTCCGGCGGCCGAATCGCGCACGCCAACCTGCTGCATCATCTGCGCCGCCCGCGACTGCGGCGCACCGCGGTGCCGGTGCAGCTGCTGGTCGACTCCACCGATCCGTTCGTGCCCGCCGCCATCTACGACACCTCGACCCGCTGGGTGGATCGGCTCTGGCGCTGTGCCGTGCCCGCGGACCACTGGCTGCCGGTCACCGAACCGCTGCTGGTCGCCGAGGCGATCGCCAACTTCGTCGACGACCTGCGCGCCGACCGCGCCGCGATCACCCCGCGCCGCAGCTGACCCGCGCGCCCGCCGGAACACGGCCGCGCGCAACACAATTCGAAACCGATACGGAGATGCCATGCCGGACCCGGCGCACCCGCTGACCCAGACCCTCGGCGCACCGCTGCCCGACGAATTCGGCCGGCTCACCGAGGCCGACCTCGCCGAGCTCGACCGCCTGCTGCGTACCGCCGTCAGCGCCCGCGGCGAGCGCCTCGGCGCGGCGGTCGAATCCTCGCTGCAATTGATCCCCCGGCTGATGCGACCGGCCGTGAAGAAGGCGCTCGGCTTATGAGCGCACAGCTGATGGTGCGCGCGGAAACGACGAAACTCGCGCGACTGCTGGATATCGCCGACCCGGCGGATCTCGCGTTCCTGCACAGCCTTTCGCCCGAGGCGATCCGGGCGTTCCGGGAACGCGCCACCGACCTGCTCTTCGATCGCGACGCCGCGCGGATGCGGCGGGTCGCGGCGGCGACGAAATTGGTGCCGACCGTGATCAGCGCCAAGGCCGCCGAGCGCGCGTTCGGACCGGTGCTGTGCGCGGCCGTCGCCGGATCGGTCGAACCGGCCCGCGCGATCGATATCGCGAAGGCGCTACCCGCGCGCTTTCTCGCCGAGACCGCGGCCCAGCTGGACCCGCGGCGCACCGCCGACATCATCGCGTCGGTGCCGACCCGGCTGGTTGCCGACGTTGCCCGGGAACTACTGCGGCTCGACGACCACGTGACCATGAGCAGGTTCGTCGGCGTCGTGCCGGAGGAATCGATGCGCGCCGCGGCACCGGTGCTCGGCGATGCCGATCTGTTGCGGGTCGGATTTCTCATGGAGGACAAGTCCGCGCTGGACCGCCTGATGGGTTTGTTCACCGACCGCCTCGCCGGGGTGATCCGGGCCGCGCACGAACAAGACCTCTGGGCAGAGGGTCTCGATCTGCTCGACAGCGTCGGTCCCGAGAACCGGGCCGCGCTCGGCGATCTCGCGGCCGGACTCGGCGGCGCGGTGCTGGACGGCCTGATCGAGGCCGTCCGCGCGCTGGACGCCTGGGACGCGCTGCTGCCGGTGACCAGCGCGATGAGCCCGGACAGCTTGCGGGCTTTCGCCGAAAGACCTGCGGTACAGGAGGAATCGGTGCTCGCCTCGATCATGGACGCCGCGTTGCAGAAGGGCTTCTGGCTGGATCTGCTGCCGCTGGCGGTGCACCTGCAACCGGATCAGCTGGCCATCCTGGCCGCGCGCCTGGCCGACAAGCCGGACGACGAACTCGGCGAGCTGGTCGGCCGAGCCGACGCCGCGGGCCTGTGGAACGCGATGCTCCCGATCGCCCTGGCGATGACCGACACCGACCGCAGGCGCATGGCGGGCCTGCCGATCATGCAGGACCCGGACGTCCTGCGCGCGGTGATCGGCACCACCGCCGAACACGAACTCTGGTCCCAGGCTTTGCCTTTGGTCGACGCGCTGCCGGCGACCGCGACCCCGATCCTGGCGTCCTGCATCGGCGATCTGAGCCGCGCACAACTCTTGGCCGCGGTGCTCGTCGCGGCGCGCAGCGACAATATCGACACCCTCGTCGAGATCGCGCTCGCGCAGGATGCCGCCGGCCGCGCCCGGGTGCTCGACATCATCGACGGCATGGACGATCTCGACGAGTTCCTCGTCGCACTCACCGCGGACACCCCGAAAGTGGTGTGGGACGGGCTGATCGAGGTCCGCGCGGAGATCCCGGCACCGTTGCGCGCCCGTCTCGCCGAACGCGCGGACCAGCTCGGCCGCACCGCCGCTGCGGAAGAACTGCGCACCGGCCGACCCTGATCCGAACTTCCCCGGGACCTCGGACGAGGTGATATTTTCGGGGCGATGACGGGATCGGGGGGTTCGGGGCCCTCGCGCCCCGACTACACGGGCTGGCTGGACCAGCCGCTGACTCCGGCGGCACCACCACGGCCTTATCCGGACGGCACGGTGCCGCCACGACGCGCGCTGACCTGGCGCGGGTCCACCCACGGCAAGAGCTGGCAGTGGGCACTGGGCGCCGCGGCGGCGGTCTCGGCGCTCTGGTTCGTCGCCTCGCTCGATACCTCCGGTACCGACCGAGCCACCCCCGCCGCGCCCGATCTGCGGGGCTATCACCACGTCGACAACCTCTGCGCGATCACCGATACCGCGCCCTATCTGCGCGCCGGGTTCGCCCTCGCCCCCACGAGTGCGGCAGGCCCGAAATACCCACTGCACCAAACCCTTCTGCACCCGGCCGTGGACACGATGACGTGCACGATCCGGTTCAGCACGCCCGGCGCGCTCGATCGCGGCGACGACAGCACGGTGAAGGTGCGGGCGGTGGTGCACAAGCAGACCGATCCCGGCCCCGAATTCACCGCTCGGTTCCAGACCTGGACGCAGGCCCGGCTGTCCGAGGACGACGAGATCACCGCGCTGTCCGGCCTCGGCGACGAGGCGTATCTCGTACAACGCAAGAGCGCGGGTGGCACCCGGCCCACCAGCGTCACCCTCGCCGTCCGCCACGGGTGGACCACCTACGAGATCAGCTGGCTGCGCCTGTCCTCGGTCACCGCCACTCCCACCAGCAGGCCGCCGACCACCGCCGAAGCGATCGAGCTGCTGCGCGGGACCGCGGACACGACGCTGCGGCTGCTGCGCGCATAACCGCCCGAGCAGGCAACCGGGCGGCAACCCGGTTCACGCGTTTGCGACAATGAGCGGGTCGATTTCCCAGCTCAGCAAAAGGATGCCTGTACCACCGATGGCCGAAAGCATGATTGATCCGGACGAGCTCGCGACCTGTCTGCGCGTACTGGACGAGGCCGGGCAACTGGAGAAGGACCATCCCGACTCGGTGGCGGTGCAGCGCGCGGTCGGCCACATGTTCAAGAAGCTCAAGCAGCGGCGGCGCACCGAGGCCAGGGCGGCGGTGTCGGCCGCCGATCGCGAGGTCGTCGCCGCGACCGCGACCGGCTCGCCGCAGCGGATCGACGACGAGACCGCGGGCATCCCGCTCGCCTCTAACGCGGCGGGCGCCAGCGCGGGCACGCTGATCCGGCCGCGGCCCTGCTACATCTGCAAGCAGAAGTACACCCAGGTCGACGCGTTCTATCACCAGCTGTGCCCGGAGTGCGCCGCGCGCAGCCACGGCAAACGGAACGCACGGACCGATCTGAGCGGGCGGCGCGCCCTGCTCACCGGCGGCCGGGCCAAGATCGGCATGTACATCGCGCTGCGGTTGCTGCGCGACGGCGCGCACACCACGATCACCACCCGGTTCCCGAACGACGCGGTCCGCCGCTTCGCCGCGATGGAGGACAGCGCGGACTGGCTGCACCGGTTGCGCGTGGTCGGCATCGACCTGCGCGATCCCGCCCAGGTCGTCGCGCTCGCCGACGACGTGGCGGCGCAGGGCCCGCTGGACATCCTGATCAACAACGCCGCCCAGACCGTGCGCCGCTCCCCCGGCGCCTACAGCGCGCTGGTCGACGCCGAATCCGGGCCGCTGCCCGCGGGCCTGCTGCCCGAGCTGGTCACCTTCGGCAAGACGATGCAGGCGCACCCCACCGCGCTCACCGCCTCGCTCACCCCGACGCTGTCCGCGGCCGATATCGCCGAACTCGCGCTGGTCGCGGGATCGGCCACCCCCGAACGCATTTCGCGTGGCGTCGCGATCGACGCGGGCGGACTGGTGCCCGACCTCGCGCACACCAACAGCTGGGTGCAGACCGTCGCCGAGGTCGATCCCACCGAGCTGCTCGAGGTGCAGCTGTGCAATTCGGTCGCGCCGTTCATCCTGGTGTCGCGGCTGCGGCCGGCCATGGCCGCGGCCGCCGCGCGGCGCAAGTACATCGTCAACGTGTCCGCGATGGAAGGCCAGTTCTCCCGGGCCTACAAGGGCCCCGGCCATCCGCACACCAATATGGCCAAGGCGGCGCTGAACATGTTGACCCGCACCAGCGCTCGCGAAATGCTCGAGGCCGACGGCATCCTGATGACCGCGGTCGACACCGGATGGATCACCGACGAGCGCCCGCACTACACGAAGATGCGCCTCGCAGACGAGGGCTTCCACGCTCCGCTGGACTTGGTCGACGGCGCCGCCCGGGTCTACGACCCGATCGTGCAGGGCGAGCAGGGCACCGACCTCTACGGCTGCTTCCTCAAGGATTATCAGCCCTCACCCTGGTGAGGCGGAATCGCTAAGCTGGTGGTGTGCTGTATCGGTTGCTCGCCGATGTCACCGCCGCCGCGCATTTCGTGTTCGTGGCGTACGTGGTGATCGGTGGATACCTGGCGTGGCGGTGGCCGCGCACCCTCTGGCTGCACGTGCTCGCGTTCGGCTGGGGATTCGGCACGGTGCTGTTCGGCATCGACTGCCCGCTCACGCATCTGGAGAATTGGGCGCGCCACCGAGCGGACGAGGCGGGGCTGCCACCGAGCGGTTTCATCGACCACTACATCACCGGGGTGATCTATCCGGAGCACGCGCTCGGCGCGGTCCGGGTGCTCGTCGCGGTGGTCGTCGTGCTCTCCTGGGTGGGCTACGCCGTGCTGCGGCGACGGGCGGCCGGGCCGGCCACCCGCCTTCCGGCCGCTCGCTAGTTCCTTCCGCGGCAATACTTCTCGGCTATCACGCGGGCGAGCGATCTTCGCCGAGCCGGGCCGCGACGACCTCCGCCACCGCCGCCGGGCGTTCGTCCACGAAGAAGTGGCCGCCGGGAAAGGTTGTGCGCTCGAAGGTTCCGCTGGTGACCTCGCGCCACTCGTCGGCCTGCTCCGGTCGCATGGTGGGATCGCCGGTGCTGACGAGCGCGGCGATATCGACGGCCAGTGGGTCACCCGGCGTGTACCGATAGGTTTCGACGGCCTGGTAGTCGCCGCGAACGGCGGGCAGCACCAGTTCCGCGAGACTCGGTTCGTCCCGCAGCATTTGGATCGGCGCGGGGTCGGCGGCCAGGCGTTCCAGATCCTTGATCAGGTCTTCGTCCGACCCGAGGTGCAACCGCTGCGTCTCCACGAAAGCCGGTGCGGGACGGCCGGACACGAACAGGGCCGTGAGCGCTCGGCCGCCGCGCTCGAGCCGCCGCGCCGTTTCGAACGCCACCGTCGCGCCCATGCTGTGCCCGAACAGCGCGAGCCCGTCGAGGTTCCCGTGCCGCAGCACCTCTTCGGCAATCAGGTCCGCGAGCGCGCACAGATCCGTGATCGGCGCCTCGCCGAGGCGGTCCTGCCTGCCCGGATACTGCACCGCCAGCACCGCGGTGCCCGCGCCGAAACATTGTGCGAATTCACGATATGCGGTGGCGGGACCGCCGCCCGGCGGCAAACACAGCAGGTAGCGCCGGGGAGCCGGGTCGGCACGCAGCACCCGCAGCCACTCGCCCGACTCGATCTTCATGCCCACGTAGATCTCCTTCTCAGCTGGAACTATTACGCTCGTTCGCGTGAACGCGCACACACGGCTGGTCCACGACTACGAAGCCGGAATCGGTGTCACCCCCTCCGCCATTACGCCTGCCCCCGACCCCGGCAGCAATCTCGCTGCGACACTACCGGTCTGGGCACTGGCCGCCGGATCGGTCGCCGCGCTCACCGCCGCGGCCAACCGCCTGCGCACGATCCGCGGCCTCGATCCGGTGGCGCACCGCATCGACCCCGTCCGGATCACCGCCGCGTTCTCCAGCGAACGCCTGCTGCGCTTCCACGGTGCGCCCGCGACCATGTTCGCCGACCTGTCCGGGTTCTTCCCGACCTATGACGGATGGGTCCGCACGCACGCCAACTATCCGCACCACCGCGACCGATTGCTCACCGCGCTCGGGCTGCCGATCGACGCGCCCGTGGACCTCGCGGTCGCGCAGATGGCGATGAGCCGGGCCGTCGATATCGAAGACCACGCCGCCGCGCACGGCGCGATCGCGGTGCGGGTGCGCACCGAACAAGAGTGGGCGCAGAGCCCCGCGGGCCGCTCCGCAGCGGCCGGGCCGGTCGTCGCGATCGAACGCCGCCCCGACCGCGGCGAACCCGGATTGCCCATGGGCGCAGCACCTTTCCAGCCGCTGCGCGGCCTGCGCGTGCTCGACCTGACCCGGGTGATCGCCGGGCCCGTCGCCACCCGGACCCTCGCCCTGCTCGGCGCGGAGGTGCTGCGGGTCGACCCGCCGCACCTGCCCGAGATCCCGTGGCAGTACGCCGACACCGGGCAGGGCAAGCGGTCCACGCTGCTGGATCTGCGGGACCGGCTGCCTCAGTTCAACGACCTGCTCACCGCCGCGGACGTGCTGGTCACCGGCTATCGGCCCGGCGCGCTCGCGCACGCGGGCGTCACCGCGGCCAGACGCCCCGGGCTCATCCACGGGCGCGTCTCGGCGTGGGGCGAGTTCGGGCCGTGGGGTGGCCGGCGCGGCTTCGACAGCATCGTGCAGGCGGCCTCCGGCATCGCGATCGCCGAGGGCTCGCCCGCGGTGCCCGGCACACTGCCCGCCCAGGCGCTCGATCACGCGTCCGGCTACCTGCTCGCGGCGGGCGTGATCGACGCGCTCACCGCGCGCGCCACCGACGGGATCGGGCGCGACGTGCGAGTCTCCTTGGCGCGCACGGCCTCCTGGCTGCTCAACGCCCCGGATCGCACGCCACGCCATCCGCAGGCGGCCGCACCCGACCCCGCTACCGCGGTCTATCACGGGGAAGCGTGCACCGCCGCACCGGCGATCGCGGAGTACCCCGCGTATACGTGGCCCGCCCCCGCCTATGGCAACGATCGGCCCGCCTGGCCGTTGCGGACGCATTAGCCGCGGGGGTAGCTGTCAGACGGTCGGCGCTCGGTCGCCGCGGGCGGTGCGGGGCAGTCGCGGGCGACAGTCGGAGGCGGCAGTCGCGGTCGGCGCTCGGCAGTCGGAGGCGGCAGTCGCGTCGGCAGTCGGCAGTCGGAGGCGGCAGTCGCGTCGGCAGTCGGCAGTCGGCGGGCACGGTCGGCGCTCGGCGGGCACGGTCCGCGCTCGGCGGGCACTCGACACGCTGCGGGCTGCGGGCTGCGGGCTGCGGGCTGCGGGCTGCGGGCTGCGGGCTGCGGGCTGCGGGCTGCGGGCTGCGGGCTGCGGGCTGCGGGCTGCGGGCTGCGGGCTGCGGAAAATCGTTTGCGGTTTCCGGTCGGTGACCGATGAGATGGGACTGCCTGTTTCGTCAGAACAGGCATGACGCTCCTGGACATCGCAGCAGAAGGGCCCGACCCCGTGGACAGCACCCTCGACCGCCCACCGGGCGCGGCGCTGCCCCGAGCCGGGCGACGTGAGTGGATCGGGCTCGGCGTGCTCGCCCTCGCCTGTCTCGTCTACGCGATGGACCTCACGGTGCTGCACCTGGCCGTGCCGATGATCAGCGCCGACCTGCACCCCACCAGCTCGCAGCTGCTGTGGATCATCGACATCTACGGTTTCATGGTGGCCGGATTGCTGATCACGATGGGCACGCTCGGCGATCGCATCGGACGCCGCCGGTTGCTGCTCGCGGGCGCCGCGGCCTTCGCGGTGGTTTCGGTGATCGCCGCCTTCGCGCCCACCGCGGAGACCCTGATCCTGTGCCGGGCGCTGCTCGGCATCGCGGGCGCGACCCTGGCGCCGTCCACGTTGTCGTTGATCTTCAACATGTTTCGCGATATGCGGCAGCGCTCGGTCGCGGTCGGCGTGTGGATCGGCGCGTTCTCCGCGGGCGGCGCGGTGGGCCCGCTGTTCGGTGGCGTGCTGCTCGAATACTTCTGGTGGGGTTCGGTTTTCCTGCTCGCGGTGCCGGTGATGGCGCTGCTGCTGGTGATCGGGCCGAAGGTGCTGCCGGAGTTCCGTGACGATGCCGCCGCCACACTGGATCCGGTGAGCGCGGCGCTGTGTGTCGCGACCATGATCGCGCTGGTGTTCGGCATGAAGAAGATCGCGCAGGACGGCATCGGCGGCACCGCGCTGCTCGCGCTGGCGGCCGGCGTCGCGGCGGGAATCGTGTTCGTGCGCAGGCAGTTGCACCGGCCCGACCCGATGCTCGACCTGCGGCTGTTCCGGCTCGGCACGTTCCGGATCGCGTTGCTGATCAACGTGGTCGGCATCTTCGTCGCCTTCGGCTACTTCCTGTTCGTCGCGCAGTACTTCCAATTGGTGCTCGGGCTCTCCCCGCTCGGCACCGGTATCGCGATGGCGCCCTCGGGCCTGGGTTTCATCGTCGGTTCCCAGCTCGCGCCGCGCATCGTGCGGGTGGTGCGGCCCGCGTACGTGATCGGCGCCGGCATGGCCGCGACCGCGGTCGGCATGGTGATGATGACGCAGCTCGCCGTCACGGGCGGCCTCGCGCTCGCGGTCGCCGCGTCGATCGTCAGTTCGCTCGGGATGGCGCCGGTGTTCGGCATCACCACCGAGCTGATCGTCGGCTCCGCGCCGCCGGAGCAGGCCGGGGCGGCCTCGGGTGTGTCCGAGACCGGCGCGGAACTCGGCGGCGCACTGGGCATTTCGATCCTCGGCAGCATCAGTATCGCGCTGTACCGCGGCGATCTGGCCGAGAGCTTGCCCGCCGGACTGCCCGCGGAGGCCGGCCGCTCGGTGCGCGACACCCTGGGTGCCGCGGTGGAAACGAGCGCGGGGCTGCCCGGCGAGCTCGGCGAGGCGGTGCTGCTCGCGGCGCGGGCGGCGTTCCTGCACGGCGTGCACGTCACGGCGGGGATCACCGCGGTCGCGGCCGTTGTCCTCTCGGTGATCGCGGTGCTGCGGCTGCGACACGTCCCGGCGGGCGTGCTGAACGAAGAGCACTGAGCACCAGCGGGTTCCGGCCGGTCATGCACCTGCGGCGCGGTCGCCCGCGATCGCCGTCAGGGCTTCGGCCAGCCGGTTCCCGTCCGGCAGTGCGCCGTTCGGCGCGATGACCCAGAGCACGCCGAGCCCTTGCGCCAGCACGAAATACAGCTGGGCGATCGACTCGGCCTGCTCCTCGGTAAGGTTCGGGTGGGCCGTCCGCAGCGCCGCGCCCATCTCGCGGTAGATCGCCGGCAGGCTCTCGGCGTAGAAATCCTTCGCCTCGCTCGACCGCGCGACCCGCACGATGTTCTCCATGCTGGCGACCATGCTGTCCCGGTTCTGCGCGAACACCTCGGGCATGCCGTTCCACAGTTGCGCGAATCCGGCGAGCAGCGGGACACCGCTGCTCTCCCGGATCATCGACTCCATGTTGTCGCCGATCGCCGTGCCGAGCGCGTCGGCGAGCGCCTCGGTGATCAACTGTTCCTTGGAACCGAAGTGGTAACCGATCGCGGCCAGGCTCACGCCCGCGGCGGCCGCGATATCCCTGGCCGTGGTCTTGGCGACGCCGCGCTCGACGATGGCTTTGCGCGCACCCGCCAGCAGATCTTCCCGGTTTCCCATCCGGCCAGGTTACAACGTGATCAGACATTTGTGCCAGACGCATGTGCCAGCGGTCCCGGGCGGCGAGCGCGGGGCGCAGCGAGGCTAGTCTCGTGGAGTGCGGCAGAAGATCATCATGGATGTCGATACCGGGGTCGACGATTCCCTCGCGCTGCTCTATCTGCTCGCCTCTCCCGAGGCGCAGATCATCGGCATCGCGTCGACCGCGGGCAACGTGCCCGCGGCACAGGTCGCGGCGAACAACCTCGCCTGGCTCGACGTGTGCCGCGCACCCGAGATCGAGGTCGCGCTCGGCGCGCCGGCACCGCTCGCGATCCCGCTGCGCACCACCGAGGACACCCACGGTCCGCACGGTGTCGGCTATGCCGAACTGCCCACGTCTGATCGCACACTGTCGCCGCGCAGCGCCGCACAGATGTGGGTCGATCTGGTGCGCGCCCACCCCGGCGAGATCGTCGGACTCTGTACCGGCCCACTCACCAATCTGGCGCTCGCCCTGCGCTTGGCGCCCGACCTGCCGGCCTTGCTGCACCGCCTGGTGATCATGGGTGGCGCGTTCAACCACCCCGGCAACACCACGCCCACCAACGAATGGAACGTGCACGTCGACCCCGAGGCCGCGAAGGAGGTGTTCGACGCGTTCTCCGCCGCCCCGCCCGACCGCAGGCCGATCGTGTGTGCGCTGGACATCACCGAAACGATCGAGATGCGCCCGAAGCACCTGGCGTTGCTCGCCGAGCGCGCGGGCAGCCAACCGGTCGAAGCGGTTTCGCCCACCGATCCGGTCGGGACCAGGTCGGCGGCGAGCAATCCGATCGTCCGGCACGTTACGGACGCGGTCCGGTTCTACTTCGACTTCCACCAGCTCTACGACCTCGGCTATCTCGCGCACATGCACGACCCGTTCGCGGCGGCGGTCGCGCTCGACCCGGCTTCGGCCGTCACCCGGCCCGCGACCGTCGACGTCGAACTCGCCGGAACACTGACCCGCGCGACGACGGTGGCCGACTGGGCGGGCATGTGGGGCCGGGAACCCAACGCGGACATCGTGATCGGCACCGACCAGGACTTGTTCTTCGATCGCCTGATCAGCCGGATCGGCGATTTCGCGCGGGCGATCCACCCGCCCGCGCCCGAGCAGTGACAGGAGCGACCGTGAGCGGCGACCAAGACGACACCGCGTATCTCGCCGAGTTCCGCGCGCGGCTCGGCCTGCCCGGAATCATCGACGTGCACACCCATTTCATGCCTGAACCGGTGATGCAGAAGGTGTGGGCTTACTTCGACGCCGCCGGTCCGCTCACCGCCCGCGCCTGGCCCATCACCTACCGCGACGACGAGCAGGTGCGGTTGAAGACGTTGCGCGGCTTCGGTGTTCGCGCGTTCAGCGCGCTGGTCTACCCGCACAAACCGGAGATGGCGGCCTGGCTCAACGAGTGGACCGCCGAATTCGCCGAGCGCACACCGGATTGCCTGCACACCGCGACGTTCTATCCGGAGCCCGGCGCCGAAGTCTACGTGCGCACGGCGCTGGAGCGCGGTGCGCGCCTGTTCAAGGTGCACATCCAGGTCGGCCGCTTCCATCCCGGCGATCCGTTGCTCGATCCCGTGTGGGCATTGATCCAGGAGTCCGCGACACCGGTGCTGATCCATTGCGGCTCCGGGCCGGTCCCCGGCGAATTCACCGGGCCCGCACCCATTGCCGCACTGCTGCGCCGCTTTCCGCGGCTACGGCTCATCATCGCGCACATGGGTGCGCCGGAGTACACCGAATTCTTCGATCTGGCCGAGGAATACCCGCGGCTCCGGTTGGACACGACCATGACGTTCACCGATTTCTTCGAAGAAGTGGATCCGTTTCCCGACGCCGAACGCGGCCGCATGCAGGCCCTCGGCGACCGCATTCTTTTCGGCAGCGATTTCCCGAACATTCCCTACACCTACGACCACGCCGTGTACGCGCTGGAACGACTGGATATGGGCGATGATTGGCTGCGCCGGGTCTGCTACCGCAACGCGGCGGAACTGTTCGACCTCGAATAGCGGTCAGACGGCGGAGACGGTGAAACGGGCGCGCCGGTGCGCGGGGCGTTCCGCCTCGTCGAGCAGGGCGACCGCGAAATCCTCCATCGAAATGGTCGACACACCATCGGCGCGGGCGAGCAACTCGTCGGCACCGAGGCGATAGACGCCCGTGCGCTCGCCCGGCACGAGTTCCGCTGGCGGACTCAGATAGGTCCAGTCCGCGACCTCTTCGGCGTGCACCAGCGCGAACTGCTCGGCGCAGGCCTGCGCGATCGGTCGCAATTCGGCGGGGAAATCCGGGGTTTCGTGCAGCGTGACGTCATCGGCGCCGGGTACGCGCAGCGTCGAGGCGCCCCCGACCACGAGCAGCCGGACCCCGACGTGCGCCAGCGCCGTCAACAGCACCGAGGTGAGCGCGGGCAACTCGTGCTCCTGCCCCACCGGCGGGCGGGTCGCGGTGATCACCAGATCCTGTCCGGCACTGAGTGATACGACGTCGTCCAGGTTGCTCGCGTCACCGACCCGGACCTCGGCGGCCGAGGGCACGGCGGCCGCCTTCGCGGGATCGCGGACGACCGCGAGCACCTCATGCCCCCTGGCCAGGGCCTCGGCCACCACCCGGCTGCCGACGTCACCGGTCGCGCCGAACACCGTGATGCGCATGATCTCTCCTCCACCTCGGATTGCTTAGCTCTAAGAAATCTAACTTAGGGCTAAGCAATCCGGGCTATGAAGTATCTCACCGCTGAGGTATTCGCTAGAGTGCGAGAGTGACCGATCACGTCGACCGAGTGCTCGCGCAATGGCAGGCTCAACGCCCTGACCTGGATGTCTCTCCCATGTCGGTGTTCGGGCGGCTGTCCAGGCTGACCCAGCTCACCGGCGTCGAACTGCGCCGGACCTTCGCCGCCCACGACCTCGACCCGGCCTCCTTCGACGTCCTGGCCACCCTGCGCCGCAGCGAGCCGCCGCATACCCTGACCCCCACCGAGCTGATGCACTCCGCCATGGTCACCTCCGGCGCCATCACCCAGCGCCTGGACCGCCTCGAAGAACGCGGCCTGGTCCGCCGCTCCCGCAGCGAATCCGACGGCCGCGGCGTCCGCGTCACCCTCACCGCCGCCGGCCACACCCTCATCGACGCGGCCCTCCCCGACCACGTCTCGACCGAAGAGCGCCTACTCGCCCCCCTGTCGACCGCACAACGCGACCAGCTCGCCGCCACATTGCGCATCCTTCTCGAATCCCTGGGCGACGCAAGCTGATTCGCCACACCGCGAGATGCGCCCACCCAAACCGGCAGCCACACCACTCGACAGCCCTACTGTCTATGTCTAGACTGTCTAGATGCAGCCGATGACGATAGAGGCAGGAGACAGCACCATGCAGTGGCAGGTTCAGGAGGCGAAACAGCGTTTCTCCGAGGTGCTACGCGCCGCGGAGACGGAGCCGCAGACCATCACCCGGCACGGGGACGCGGTGGCCGTGGTCGTCGACATCAACGAATACCGCAGGCTCACCCGGCCCGACATCAGCTTCGTCGACCATTTGCTCGTCACCTTCGCGGGCCTCGGCGACGAGGTCGCCGATGTAATCGACGAGGTCACGGCCGACCGGCAGCACAGCAAGCCCCGCGACGTGGATCTGTTCGACGCACCCACCCCCGACTCCGCGGCCGGGTGATCACCGCATGACCTACCTGCTCGACACCAATGTGCTGTCCGAATTGATGCGCCCGAAACCCGCTCCCGCAGTACTCGACTGGTTCCGTGCGACACGACAAGCCGACCAGTGGCTCAGCGTGATCACCCTCGGCGAACTACGCCGCGGCGTCGCCCTCTTGCGCCGACGCGGCGACAACGCACGCGCAGACAAATTCGACACCGCCATCTCCGACATCGAATCCCGCTACAGCGACCGCATCCTCCCCGTCACCGCCGACATCGCCCGCACCTGGTCCCGCCTCAGCGCCCCCTCGATCGACATGGCCGACGGCCTCATCGCCGCAACCGCCCTGACCCACGGCCTCACCGTAGTAACCCGCAACGTCAAGGATTTCGAAGACACCGCGGCAATCGTCGTCAACCCGTTCGCAATACGCTCAGCGGGTGTCGAAGGCGCGCAGGAGTTGTTCGGCGGCTAGGGCGGCGGTGAGGGTTCCTTCGCGGACTTGGGCTTCGACTTCGGTGCGGATGGCTTTTACGTGGGGGTTGTCGGCGAGGCGGCGCAGGAGCTGGTCGTGGACCATGGTCCAGGTCCAGTCGATCTGCTGGCGGCGGCGTTTCTCGTCGAATTCGCCCGCGTCGGTGAGGACGCGGCGGTGCTGCAGGACGGTGTCCCAGAACTTGTCCAGGCCAACGCCTTCCAGGCCGCTCATGGTGAGTACCGGTGGGCGCCAAAGCGCGTCGTGCGGATGGATGAGGCGCAGGGCACCGGTCAGCTCGCGGGCGGCGGCTTTCGCCTCCATCTCGTGCTTGCCGTCGGCTTTGTTCACCGCCACCAGATCAGCCAGCTCCAGCACACCTTTTTTGATGCCCTGCAACTGATCTCCGGTGCGCGCCAGGGTGAGAAAGCAGAACACATCGACCATGTTGGCGACGGTCACCTCGGACTGGCCGACGCCGACGGTCTCCACCAGGATGACGTCGTAACCGGCGGCCTCGAGCAGCACGATGGTCTCGCGGGTCGCCTTCGCCACGCCACCGAGCGTGCCCGCGGTCGGTGAGGGCCGGATATAGGCGTTGCGCTCCACCGACAATCGCGCCATCCGGGTCTTGTCGCCGAGGATGGAGCCACCGGTGCGGGTGGACGACGGATCGACCGCGAGCACCGCGACGCGATGCCCCTTGCCGATCAGGTCCATGCCGAGCGCGTCGATGAAGGTCGACTTGCCGACACCCGGAACACCGGTGATACCAACCCGATTCGACACGTTCGCGGTCGCCGAACTGTGCGCGTCGGGGGTCAGCCGCAGCAGCAGCTGCTGGGCGAGGTCGCGGTGATCCGAACGGGTCGATTCGACCAGGGTGATCGCCCGCGCCAGCGCGGCACGCTCGCCGGCCTGGATCGACTTCGCCAACGCCTCGACATCGATCGCCCGACCGCGCGACGGACGGCGACCTTCGGCGGGCGAACCCGCCCGAAGGTCGCCGGCGGTCGCGGGAGTGTCCCGACCGGTCATTCGGTGGCGGCGGATGCGCCGGCGCCGCTGCCGATTTCGTGGCCGAGCTCGTGCGCGAGCTTCTTCAGCAGGTCGATCGCGGCATCGGCGATCACGGTGCCCGGCGGGAAGATCGCCGCCGCGCCCGCCTCGTACAGCGCGGCGAAATCGTCCGGCGGGATGACGCCGCCGACGATGACCATGATGTCGGGTCGCCCCGCCTCGGCCAGCGCCTGCCGCAGAGCGGGCACCAGCGTGAGGTGGCCGGCCGCCAGCGACGACACACCGACGACGTGCACGTCGTTGTCGGCCGCCTGCTGCGCCACCTCTTCGGGGGTCTGGAACAGCGGGCCCACGTCGACGTCGAAGCCGAGATCGGCGAAGGCGGTGGCGATCACCTTCTGACCGCGGTCGTGGCCGTCCTGTCCCATCTTCGCGACCAGGATGCGCGGACGACGACCCTCCGCCTCGGCGAACTCCTCGACCAGATCGCTCGCGGTGGTGATGTTGGTGACCTTGCCTGCCTCGTCGCGGTACACACCGGAAAGCGTACGTATCTCCGCCTGGTGCCTGCCGTACACCTGCTCCAGCGCGTCGGAGATCTCACCGACCGTGGCCTTGGCGCGGGCGGCGTCGATGGCCAGGGCGAGCAGGTTGTTCGCCATTCCTCCCTCGGAAGACGCCGCGGCCCTGGTCAATTCGGCGAGCGCCCGCTCGACCTCGCCCGAATCCCGTTCGGCGCGAAGCCGGCGCAGCTTCTCGATCTGCTCGGCGCGCACCCGCGAGTTCTCCACCTTGAGGACCTCGACCTGCTGATCCTCTTCGGCCTGATACTTGTTGACCCCGATCACCGGCTGCTGACCGGTGTCGATCCGGGCCTGGGTGCGGGCCGCGGCCTCTTCGATGCGCAGCTTCGGGATGCCCTCGCCGATCGCCTGGGCCATGCCGCCGTGCGCTTCCACCTCTTCGATGTGCGCACGGGCCCGGTTGGCCAGCTGATGGGTCAGCCATTCGACGTAATACGAACCGCCCCACGGGTCGACCGGACGGGTGGTGTTGGACTCCTGCTGGATCAGCAGCTGGGTGTTGCGCGCGATGCGCGCGGAGAAGTCCGTCGGCAGGGCCAGCGCCTCGTCCAGCGCGTTGGTGTGCAGCGACTGGGTGTGCCCCTGGGTCGCGGCCATCGCCTCGATGCAGGTGCGGGCCACGTTGTTGTAGGCGTCCTGCGCGGTGAGCGACCAGCCCGAGGTCTGCGAATGTGTGCGCAACGACAGCGATTTCGCGCTCTTCGGCTCGAATTTCGCGACCAATTCGCTCCACAGCAGCCGTCCGGCGCGCAGCTTGGCGACCTCCATGAAGAAGTTCATGCCGATCGCCCAGAAGAACGAGAGCCGCGGCGCGAACTTGTCGACCGCCATGCCCGCGTCGATACCCGCCCGGATGTACTCCACACCGTCGGCGAGGGTGTAGGCCAATTCCAGGTCGGCGGTCGCGCCCGCTTCCTGAATGTGGTAGCCGGAGATGGAGATCGAGTTGAACTTCGGCATCTTGGCGCTGGTGTAGGCGAAGATGTCGGAGATGATCCGCATCGAGGGCTTGGGCGGATAGATGTAGGTGTTGCGGACCATGAACTCTTTCAGAATATCGTTCTGAATGGTTCCGGCCAGCTGCTCGGGCGCGACGCCTTGCTCTTCTGCCGCAACGACATACAGCGCGAGGATGGGCAGCACCGCGCCGTTCATCGTCATCGACACGCTGACCTGATCCAGCGGGATGTGATCGAAGAGCTGACGCATGTCGAGAATCGAGTCGATGGCGACACCGGCCATACCGACGTCGCCCTGCACGCGCGGGTGATCGGAGTCGTAACCGCGGTGCGTCGCGAGGTCGAAGGCGACCGAGAGGCCCTTCTGCCCGGCCTGCAGATTGCGGCGGTAGAAGGCATTCGAGTCCGCGGCGGTGGAGAAGCCGGCGTATTGACGGATGGTCCACGGCTGATTGACGTACATCGTCGGGTACGGCCCGCGCACGAACGGCGCGACGCCCGGCACGGTGTCGAGCGGATACCCTTCGGCCACAACGGCATCCCGGTCGGCCCTGGTGAACACCGGTGGCACGTCGATACCTTCGGGCGTAGACCAGGTCAACTGCTCGGGCGCGTAGTGGTTCGCCGTGGCCGCCTCGCGCACGTAGGCGTCGACCTGCGCGGCGTCCACCGCGGCGGGTGCGGCGGCCGGGTCCGTCAACGGGACCTCTGCGAAACTGCCTACCACGTGTTTGATTTCCCTGGTCGTCATCAGGCTCCCACCTTCTCCAACAGGCCGGACAGCGCGGCGACCGCATCGATCTTGGCCGCGAGGAATCCATCAGGTCGTTGCGCGTCACTCAAATCCGCGACCGCCTTCGCGGCACCCGCCAGCAACACCGTTTCCACCCCGGCGGCGCGCAATTGCTCCACCGCCGCACCGGCTTCGGTGCCGTAGCGCTTGTCCGCACCGCAGAGCACCGCGATCGGCGCACCGGCTTCGGTTGCGGCGGCGGCGATTCCGTCGATCGCCAGCGGTCCCGGATTGATCGATTCGATCCCGCCGGAGGCCAGCAGGTTCGCGATGAACGTCACGCGCACATTGTGCTCGGCGACCGAACCCAGCGGCACCAGCAGCGCTTTCGGCCGGGCGCCGTGCGCGGCCAGGTAGGCGTCGGAGCGGTTGCGCAGCTCCTCGAACGCCGCGCCGTACCGGGCGACGCGACCGGGCTGCCGGGCGGCTTCGGACAGTGGCTGCTCAGCCAGGTTCGGGAATTCGTTGACCCCGGTGACGGCCGTCTTCCGGTGTGCGACATCGGCATCGCGGGCCGCCTTGGTGGCCGCGATGCGCTCGGCCAGCAGACCCGAGTCCAGCGCGGCGAGGTATCCGCCCGCGGCCTCGATCTCCTGCATGAATTCCCAAGCCTTCGCGGCGAGTTCACTGGTGTAGTCCTCGACGTACCAGGAGCCCGCCGCGGGGTCCTGCACGAAGCCGAGCCGCGACTCCTCGAGCAGCAGCAGCTGGGTGTTGCGCGCCATGCGGTCCGCGAACGACTTCGAGACGCCGAGTTCCCCGGTGGGCAATGCCGAATCGAACGGCAGCACGGTCACCGAGTCGGCGCCGCCGACTCCGGCGCCGAAGGCCGCGAGGGTGGTGCGCAGCAGGTTCACCCACGGGTCGCGCTGGGTCATCATGGCCGCGGAGGTCACCGCGTGCTGCGGTGCGCCACCGAAATCGGGCGCACCGCACACGTGCGCGACCCGGGCCCAGAGTTGCCGCGCGGCACGGAACTTCACGATCGTGGCGAACTGGTCGTCGGTGGCGGCGAACCGGAAGGCCAACTGCTCCAGCGCATCCGCGATGTCCAGGCGCTCGGTGAGCGCACGCAGATACGCCAGGCCCGCGGCGACGGCGGCACCCAGTTCCTGTGCGTCCGAGGCGCCCGCGTCGTGGAAGGCGGTGCCGTCCACGGTGATCGCGCGCACCGTCTCCGTACGGCCGGCCGCGGTCTCGGCCAGCGTTACCGTCTCGGTCAGGCCGAGATCGCCGCGCTCGGCGAAGCGACTGGTCAACGGTGCGGCGCCGAGCGAGACGCGAATGTCCGCGCGGTCGGTCGCGTCGTAGCCGTCCAGCGCCGCGAACACCTGCGCGGCCGCCTCGGCCGTGACCTCGCCCGCGTCCAGGGCGAGCGGCGCGAGGTCGAACAGCACACCGGAAAGGGCGGCGGGCAGGTCCGCGACCGCGACGCCACGCTCGCCCACGCCGAGCCACAGCGCGCTGATCCCGCTCTCCAACCCGGCCATGATCTCGCGATTGACCGCTGTCGCGTCGGAGCCGCCGAAGTAGGCGCTCACGTGCCAGCCGCGGTGCACGTCGCGGGTGGCGTCACCGCCCCGCACGAACGGGTACGTGCCGGGCAGCGGCTGTTCCGGCCGTTCGTTCCGGCGCGTGTACAACGGCGCTATCGTCAGCCCGTCATAGGTGGTTTCGTCGAGGAGCTGTTCGGGCTCCTCGGGCAGATCGGCGATCTCGACGCGCCGGATCTTCGCCAGCACCCCCGCCACACCCTTGCGCCACGCGGCATACTCGGGCACCGGTTCCGTCCCGGGCTCTGAAGCAATCGGCATAGCTTGCTGTTCCTCTTCCACTCGACTGCAGGCGCACCCGTGGTTTGGGCCGAAACCTCCGCGTTCGCCCTGTTCAGCGACCACTTTGGTTAACGAGCATTCGTCCCGTTTCTTCTGATGCTAGCGGCACCGGCCGCACGCGTTGCTCCCTAGTACCACTACCACCCGGTAATCTGGCCCCGGTGACCAGGCTGATCCGTGACCCGCGAGTGCTCGCGCTACTCGTCGGCGTGGCGGCGCTTTTCGTCGCGGCGCTGCTGGTTCCGCTGCCGAGTCCGCAGCAGATCCAGGACTGGGCAGGCTCGGTCGGGCCGGTCTTTCCACTGCTGTTCTTCGTGGTGCACGCGCTGGTGACGGTCGCGCCGATTCCGCGCACCGTGTTCACGGTCAGCGCCGGGCTGCTGTTCGGTCCGGTGCTCGGCATCGCCCTCGCGGTCGGCGCGACGACGGTCAGTGCCGCACTGGCCATCCTGCTGGTGCGGGCGCTGGACCGCGAACAGGTCGCGTCCCGGCTCACCCATCCGGCGGTCCGCGCCGTCGACGACCGGCTGCGGCGGCGGGGCTGGCTCGCGGTCGGCTCGCTGCGGCTCATCGCGGCCGTACCGTTCTCGGTGATCAACTACTGCGCCGGATTGTCCTCGATCCGCTTCTGGCCGTACATGATCGCCACCCTGCTCGGCGTGCTGCCCGGCACCGTCGGCACGGTGATCCTCGGCGACGCGCTCACCGGCAACACCCACCCGGCGATGATCGTGTTCTCCTGCGTCCTGATCGCGATCGGTATCGCGGGCCTGGTGATCGACGCCCGGATGACCACCGAGCCCATACCGGAACCGGAACCGGTCGCTGCGACCGCCGACTAGCCGCACTCCCACCGCGTTCCCGCACCCGCTCCGGCGGGCCAGCAGGAGTGCGGGAAGACGGAATCGGTGCGTCAGTCGACGGTGAGTTCGATGGGGACCGCGATCACGTCGACCATCGCGCCGTTGCGCAGCACCGTGACGGGGAGCTTGGCGCCGATCGCGTCGGCGAACAGCTGGCGTTGAATGCCTTGCGCGTCACGGACTTCCGCTCGCGCGACACTGAGCACCAGATCGCCGCGGCGCAGGCCGGCGGCGTCGGCGGGGCCACCGCGTACCACCTCCATGATGCGCACGCCGGCGGCCTGGCCGGTCCGCTCCGCCACCGGCGCGGGCAGCGGTGCGGGCATGCCGACGAGCCCGAGATACGCGCGGCGCACCCGCCCTTCGGTGTGCAAGGTGCCGATGATGCGGCGGGTGGTCGCGTTGATCGGAATGGCAAGGCCCAGACCGATACCGGCGACCGCGGTGTTGATGCCGACCACGCGACCCGCCGAATCCGACAGCGCCCCACCGGAATTGCCGGGATTGAGCGCGGCATCGGTCTGGATGACGTCTTCGATCACCCGCCCGGCGCGCCGGGACGCCACCGGCACAGCCCGCCCGAGCGCGCTCACCACCCCCGCGGTCACCGATCCCGCCAGGCCGAGCGGGCTGCCCACGGCGACCACCAGCTGCCCGACGACGAGTTCGTCCGCGTCACCGAGTTCCACCGCACCGGGTGCGCCGCTGCGCGAGCGCAGCACGGCGAGGTCGGAGAGCGGATCGATGCCGACCACCTCGAATTTCGCCTCCACACCGTCGGCGAAGACCACCTCGCCACCGGCGGCCGACCCGATCACGTGCGCATTGGTCAGCATGAACCCGTCATCGGTGAACACCACCGCCGATCCACTCCCCCGGCGCGTCCGCACACTCGCCACATGTGGCGTCACCGACGCGGCCACCGAGATCACCGTGCGTGAATAGGCATCCATCGCGGCATCGTCGTCCACGGCAGCCACCACCCCTGTCCAGGTCTGCATCAACCCTTACAGGATGCCCGCAGATCGCCGCGGCCGCACCGGCTTCGGGCGCGATCCTAGGTGCGCGGAGCTACCGTCGCGCCTTCGAAGAACTCGGCCTGGGTGATGGCGAGGCGGTTGGTCACCAGCTCGAGCGCCAGCTCTAGGACCTCGTGGGCGGTGGGCGCGACCACCTGGGACTGCTCGAGGCGGCTCGTTCCGCATTCGACGCGGACCCGGCAGCGCCAGCCCGCCCCGGCGGGATAGGGCTGCGGCCGGCCGATCGTCACGCCGAAGCGCACGCCGTCGCGCAGGAATTCATTGGTGGCCAGCAGGTCGTCCTGCGGCGTGATCATCATGGTCATGCCGTTCACGCCCTGCCATGGAGCAATGTTGCAGCTACAAGTCGGTTCCTCATCAGATGCTCCCGGGACTTCTCGAAAAGCTAGGGCACTTACGACTATCCGTCCTGGACGAACGTAACCCGTTTTCTGGAACTCTGCAACCTCTCAGCAAACATTTACCCACGGCCGCATCGCTCGGCGATTCCCGGCGGCGGACAGTCGGTCCCGAACACCTCTTGCCCAAACCGTCTGAGACGGTATCGTACTAGTAGTACCGCATACTGACGGTACCGAGCTCAATGAGGTGCGAAATGACCGAGCAACGGGTGCGCACAGCGCAACGCACAGGCAGCGGCTATCCGAAGGCACGGCGGATCAGATTCCGCTTCGGCGAGCCGGTACCGATGGCCAAGTACTACGCGGGCGGCGACATGGTCTTCAGCCATTTCATCGCCGGGCTCTCCGCCGGTTTCCCGCCCGGCGAGGAATCGTTCATCCGCTCGGTACGGCGGTTCGCCGACCAGATCACCGATCCGGTGCTGAAAGAGCGAGTGTCCGGATTCATCGGGCAGGAGGCGACCCACGGCCGGGAGCATCGCCGGCTCAACGACCGGCTCGTCGACATGGGCTATCCCATCAAATGGCTAGACGCCCCGAGCGTGATCGAACGGCAGAAGCGTTTCGAGCAGCGCATCCCCGCGCATCTGCACCTCGCGGCCACCGCGGCGGCCGAGCACTACACGGCGGTGCTCGCCGAACGGGTACTGTCCAGCCCGGAGATCCAGGCCCTGGCCGGTGACGAAGAAGTGCGAAACCTGTTGAACTGGCACGCTTTCGAAGAGCTGGAGCACAAGTCGGTCGCCTTCGACGTCTACCGCGCGGTGGGCGGCACCGAGACGATGCGTATCCTCACCATGGCCACCCTGGTCGCGCTCACCGTGCCGTTCACCGCGGTCAGCCTGACCCTGTCGCTCAGTCGCGACCCGGATGCCCGGCGGTATCCGCTGAGCCTGGTCAAAGAGGCGTTCACGCTGTTCCGCGGCCCGGTCTTCCGCGGCCTCGGCCGTGAACTGGTGCTGTATCTGCGACCCGGTTTCCACCCCGACGACATCGACTCGCGCGAGCTCTTGCAGCGCTGGCAGCAGGAGCTGTTCGGCGCCGAAGGCTCCCTCGTCGGCCACCTCCGATGAGCGCGGGCGGACCCGACCACGAGGTGATCGTGGTCGGCGCGGGCTTCGGCGGCATCGGCACCGGTATCGCGCTGCAGCGCAAGGGTATTCACGACTTCGTCATCGTGGACAAGTGGGATCGGGTCGGCGGCACCTGGCACGCCAACACCTATCCGGGTGTCGCGGTGGACATCCCCTCGTTCATCTACAGCTTCTCCTACGAGCAGCGCGGCGACTGGTCGCGAATCTTCGCACCCGGCACCGAGTTACGCGACTACGCCGAAGCCATGGTGGACAAGTACGGGCTGCGGCCCAAGCTGCGACTCAGCACCACCATCGTGTCCGCGGTGTACGACGAGGGCGACCGCGTGTGGCTGCTCGGCACCGACGGCGGGCGCACCCTCACCGCCCGCCACGTGGTGATGGCGATCGGCGGGCTGGAACGGCCGAAGCTGCCGGATATCCCGGGCCTGCACGAGTTCGGCGGCACCCTGATGCACACCGCGCTGTGGGACGACGATGTGGCGTTGGCGGGCAAGCGGGTGGCGGTGATCGGCACCGGTGCGACCGCGCTGCAACTGGTACCCGCGATCGTCGACGAGGTGGCTCATCTGAGCGTGTTCCAGCGCACGCCGATCTGGGTCTTCCCGAAAACCGATGCGGCGGTGGGCCCACTCGGCCGCGCGGTCCTGGGACGGCCGTGGTTGCGCTCGGGCATCCGCGTGCTCGGCACGGTCGCCACCGAGGTGGGCATGGGCGGGATGGTCGTCGGACCCACCTGGCTCTCGGACGCGGGACGCAGGCTGGCCGAGATCCCGGCCCGCCGCTGGATGCGCGCCCAGGTACACGATCCGGTCGTCCGGGAGAAGCTGATACCGGCCTACGGCCTGGGCTGCAAGCGCCCGTCCATGTCCAACGAGTACCTCGCCACGTTCAATCGCCCCGACGTCAGCCTGGTCACCGAGCCGATCGGCTTCATCGGCGAACGCGGTATCACCACCGTCGACGGCAACGAACACGCGATCGACGTGCTGATCTGCGCCACGGGATTCAAACTGTGGGAAAAGGATTCGGTCCCGCCCTTCCCCGTGACCGGCCGCGACGGGCGCGATCTCGGCGAATTCTGGGACCGGCACCGGTTCCAGGCCTACCAGGGGGTGTCGGTGCCCGGGTTCCCGAACATGTTCACGATCACCGGACCCTACGGTTTCGTGCTCGGTTCCTACATCTGGATGATCGAGGCCACCGCGGCGCACCTGAGCCGCGCCATCGCCGAGACCAAACGGCGCGGCGCGACCGAGTGCGAGATCAGTCAGCAGGCCCACGACGCGTACTTCGCCAAATGCCTGCGACGACAGGAGAAGAACTTCCTGTTCACCTCCGCCTGCGCGGGGTCGAACACCTATTACATCAACAGTCACGGCGATTCGCCGTTCCGCCCGTCCACGCACGGTGAGATGTACTGGCACAACCGGCATTTCGATCTCGACAACTACCACTACCGGCAACCCGCCCCTGCCCGGCGAACGGGCGCGATCCTCGAGGAATCCGCATGAGACGCACCAATATCCGGCCCGAACTGGTCGTGGTGACCGGGGCGGGCAGCGGCATCGGCCGGGCGATCGCGCTCCGTTTCGCCAAGGCGGGCGCACACGTCGTGGTCAGCGACCTCGACCCCGATTCGGCCCACGCCACCGCGGCCATGATCCACGCTCTGGGCAGGCGAGCCAGTGCGGCCGAACTGGACGTGACGGATCCGGACGCCTGGGAAACGTTCGCCCGCAACGTCTTGGCCGACCACGGCGTGCCCGATGTGCTGGTCAACAATGCGGGCATGCTGGTCAGCGGCGCGTTCGTGGACCTGTCCCCGGCCGACTGGGAACGCCAGCTGAGCGTGAACCTGTTCGGCGTGGTGTACGGCTGCCGGGTGTTCGGCAAGCAGATGATCGACAACGGCACCCGCGGCCATATCGTGAACATCGCCTCGGCGGCCGCGTTCACGCCGACGCCGGTGATGTCGGCCTATTCGGTGTCCAAGGCCGGGGTGAAGATGCTCACCGAATGTCTGCGACTCGAATTCGGGCCCAAGGGCATCGGCGTCAGCGCGATCTGTCCCGGGGTGATCAACACCAATATCGGCGAACACGCCGTGACGGTCGGCGTCGATCAGGAACTCGTCACGCGCGGAAAGGAACTGGCCAGGCAGGTCCAGGAGGTGGTCGCCAAACTGCCCTTCTCGCCGCTGAGTCCGGATCTGGTGGCGCGGGCGGCACAGCGGGCGGTGCGCTACGACCTCGCGGTCGTGCCGGTCCGGGCCGAGGCGTGGCTGGGTTACTTCCTGCTGCGCATCGCGCCGGGCGTGAATCGGCGGATCGCCCAGCCCCTGGATATCGCGCGGATGGAACGGATCGGGCGGCGGGCGTTGCGCTTGCTCGACCCAGGGCGCGCGACTCCGGCTGCCGCGCAGCAGGTTTCGGCACCGGTCGAGGTGTCGTGACTCATTCGGTCCGGAACGCGAGGTGCACCGGCTGATCGATGTCGATCGGCAGGTTGTTCAACCGGGCGACGCCGTCGAGCATGCCCTCGGCGATGATGCTGACATGGTCGGCGAACCGCTCGGTGGACATCACCTCGGTGCGAGCCCGGTTCGCGCCGAGCCACCAGTCGGTGGCCGAGCCGACCGCGCCGAAGATGGCGTACGCGGTCAGCTCCAGGCTGCCGGTGTCGACGTCCTGACCCACCAGGCGCTCCTCGATCAGCTGCGCGGCCAGCAGGGCCGAGCGCTGCGCCACCTCGATCGCACGCTCGGGCTGCTCGGCCTGCTGGGCCATCCTGCTGTGCACCAGGAAGCGGAAGACGTCGGGCTGTTCCTCGACCACCGCGACGTACTCGGCGATGGCGGTGTGCAGCAGGTGGGCGAGGGTATCGGTGGTCAGGCTGATCCGGGCCAGCACGCGCTCCCACAGTGTGCTCTGCACCCGTTCGAGGATCGCCAGGTACAGATCCGTCTTGTCCGCGAAATGCCGGTACAGCTTGGGTTTGGCGCAGCCGGCCGCCCGCGCGATATCGTCCATGCTCACGTCGGGCCCGTGCTCGGCTAGCGCCCGGAAGGCGGCATCGACGAACTCGCCGCGCACCTGCTCCCGGTGCGCACGCCAGCGTTCGGTCCTGGCGTCCGGGCGCGGCGCCGCGGGCGAGCTGCTACCGGCGGCCGTCATGCTTGTCATGATATGGAACGACGGGCCCGACCACGGCATTCAGGCCGGGAGCCGCGCTCAGCGCAGCCAGCCCTTCCGTTTGATGTAAGCCAGCGGGATCACGGCGGCCACCAAGGTCATCAGCGTGGTCGCCAGGAAGCCGTGCTGCCACTCCAGCTCCGGCATCCAGGTGAAATTCATGCCGTAGAAGGTGGCGATCAGCGTAGGCGGCAGGAAGACCGCGGTGATGATGGTGAACACCTTCACGATCTGGTTCTGTTTGACGTCGAGCCAGGTCATCACCGACTGCTGGAGATAACGCACCTTGTCGTGCTCGAAGCCGGCATGCTGCTTCACGCCGTCGATATCGGCGATCAGGATGGCGATCAGGCTCTCCAGCTCGGCGCTGTGCACGGCGATATCGGCCATCAGATGCCGTGCCGCACGGGCCAATTGGAGCTGGGTCTCCTGCGTGCGCGAGACGATCTCCTCCGCTGCGTTCATCCGGGACATGGTCCCGCGCATATCGGCGACGCCGATCTCGCGGCCGCGCTGGTCGTAACCGTTGGTGGCCATCTCGATCTCGTCGTTCATCGCCTCCAATGCGTCGCTTGCGTAGTAGATGACCCGCTCGGACGCCTCGTTGAGCGCCCACAGCAGGGCGTACATGACACCGTGCGCGGAACCGGTGAGCGCCGGATTGCGCCGCATCTTCGCGATGGCCTTGTCGAACGGCACGAAATGCTCGGCCGGTTGCAAGGTCACCAGGAACTCGGCGCCGAGCGCGAACACGATCGTCTCGCGTTCGATCGCGTCGCCGCGCTTGTAGTTGGCCACCACGGGCAGATAGAGGAAGTTGTCGGTTTCCCAGACCCGCTGGCGCGCGGCGGCGAAATCGACGCCGAGCCGCTCCCGCAGCACGGCGGCGGTGTCCGCGTCGGCCGCCGCGAGCGGGATCCAATGTTGTTGCAGGACTTCGGTATCGAAACGGTCGGCGGCCGCGACGCCGCTGGTGGGCCGCATCGGTCAGCGTCCGTAGGAGGAGTGGGCGGGCGAGACCGACGAGGAACCGACCGGCCCCTGCGGGTGCGCGTAGTGCATGGTCAGCAGTCCGACGCTGATCAGCAGGTAGAGCCCGATCGTGAACCAGATCGCCTGACGCTCCAGATTCGGTGCGCGGTGCGGTGTTTCGGCCCTCTTGAACATGGTCGCCATGGCGAACTCCAATACCTCGTGACGTCTGGTGTGGCTGCGGCCCGCTCCGCGCGAGTCCGGCGCCCGCGCGCACGCGGCATCGAGTCGCGCCCGGGCCCGGCGCGGCCGCGGGAGACGGACGCGCCTACTGCACAGGTCCGCGCACCATGCGCCGACCTGTCGGTCGAAGAATGTCGAAATCCGGTGCCGCGCCGGGCGATCGGGCGGCCGCTACCGGCCAGGATCGCGCTGGCAGATCAACGACGAACCGGCACAACCCGTTTCGCCGAGGCGGTCCGGCTGGAGACGTCGATACTGTCAACCGGCATCAGCCGCTCACCCCGCTTCGTTGGTTGCTCATCCACGCAGAATTGCGCATCCATAATTAGAAACCCGGTGACCGGTGTTCGTCAATCAGTTGCGCAAGTATTCGACTCCGTGCCACGCTACGGTCAGGTTGGAGGCGGACGTGACCGAACACGGCGAGCCGGACCTCATCCCGGCGGCGGAACTACAAGACGCGGCAGCGGTTTTCGGCATGCTCGCGGCTACCGCCCGGCTGCAGATCCTGTGGCTGCTGAGCCAGGGCGACCGCGATGTCGGCACCCTCGCCACCGAGATCGGTCAAACCGTACCCGCGGTCAGTCAGCATCTCGCAAAACTCCGACTGGCCGGTTTGGTGAATATGCGTAAAGCGGGCAGACGCAATGTCTATTCGATCGCCGATTCCGGCATCGCCGATATCGTGCGCCTCGCGTTCCGGCATCACCGGCTGCGCGGCGGCACGCTGCCGGGCTCCGCGACCCAGGGCTGACCGTACGGAGTGAGCAAGATCGCCCCTGCTCAGGTGGCCACGCTCGGCGTGTCTCGGTACCGTCACCTGGTCCGACCCGAGATCGATCCAGAAAAGGGGCGGTGATGAAGCCGTTCGCTGCCCGCATCGCCGGACTCGCCGCGCTCGCCGGCGTCCTGGCCGCATGCGGTACTCCCCCACCCGACGCCGCCCCCGCCGTCGCCGCCCACCCGTACGCCGACTGCGCGCCGGTGACCACGGATCAAATCCGCGACGCCGTGCGGGCCACCGCGCTGCTCGCCCACCACACGCCGCAGGCCTGCCTCTGGGACGCCCAGATCGGCGACGGCGACGCCGGTGTCAGCTTCACCTTCTCGGCCCGCGATTCGCTCCAGCAGATCTGGGACCGCGCCCGCGCCGACGGCTTCGAGACCGAGCACATGGTGATCACCAAGCACGTGCTCGGCACAGTGACCGCCACCGCCTTCTACATCCGCAACCCGCACGACCCCGGCGACTGCGCGGTCGCCGCGGCGGCCAACGGCGCCATCGTCTGGCGCATCCAGAACCGCACCCACTCCACCCAACTGAACCCTTGCGCCGCCGCCCTCCAACTGGCCACCCTCATGGTCGACCTCTCCCCCTAGAAAGATGATCGAGTCATCACGGACGAAGGTGGCTCAGCAGTTCGTCCGTTGCCGGGTAGGGCCGCTCCTGCGGCAATAGCCGGGCAGCAGAGTCGAATTCGCCGGCGCCGACCAGTCTGTGGATCTCGTGCGCGAGCGGCGTCACATCATCGATGGCGACCGTCCACTCGTCCGCGTAGAGCCGTGCGGCCTCCCCGCTGAGTCCGAGTTGCAGCGACCGATACGGCAGGGGCCGCAGGGACAGATCCCGTTCGGGATCCCATTGGACCCGGGCGGGAGCGCGTTTCAACTGGCTTCGCCAGGTGTCGAGGTCGGGATACCGACCGGGCTGATAGCTCGACAGGCACGCGTGCCGTAACGCCCATTCGAAGCCGCTACGCGAGATCTCCACGGCGAGAACGGTTTCCTGATCCCGCTTGGTACCCCAACCGCAGCGGTACATCATCCACAGAAACGACGGCTTGATCCATGTCATCCGATCCCGCTGCCATGCCGCGGGGAAGCGCCCGTCGCGGGCGGCGGGGCCGCCGATGGCAGGCGAGTACGCCTGATAGACAGTGATGGTGGATTCCGTGTGCAGCGCGCGGATCTCGCGCTGTGGTGCTTCCATGCCGTAGAGCGTGCCGTCGGACGACTCCGAGTGCGAGTGAATTTCGATGGACGCCCTCAGAAGAGGAAATAGCGTTGGGCCATGGGGAGTTCGGTCGCGGGTTGCTCGGTCCAGACCTCGCCGTCGATGCGGACGGTGAAGGTGTCGGGGTCCACCTCGATGCGCGGCATGGCGTCGTTGTGCGGCATGTCGGCCTTGGTGCGAGCGCGAACGTTCTTGACCGGGGCCAGTTTTCGGTGCACGCGCAGGCGGTCGGCGAGGCCGTCCTCGATCGCCTGCTCGGAGACGAAATGCAGGGAGGTGGCAGCGGCGGCCAGCGGGGCGGCGCCGAACATGGGGCGCGGCAGCACCGGCTGCGGGGTCGGGATGGACGCGTTCGCGTCACCCATCGCGGCCCAGGCGATCGCGCCGCCCTTGAGCACGGCGTGCGGGCGCACCCCGAAGAAGGCGGGCTCCCACAGCACCAGATCGGCCAGCTTGCCGACCTCGACCGAGCCGATCTCGTGGTCCAGTCCGTGCGCGACGGCCGGGCAGATGGTGTATTTCGCGATGTAGCGCTGCACCCGGGCATTGTCGGCGGCGCCGTCGCCGGGCAGCGCGCCGCGGCGGCGTTTCATCACGTGCGCGGTCTGCCAGGTGCGCAGCACCACCTCACCGATGCGGCCCATCGCCTGGGAATCGCTGCCGATCATGGAGATCGCGCCGAGATCGTGCAGCAGATCCTCGGCGGCGATGGTGGACGGCCGGATCCGGCTCTCCGCGAACGCCAGATCCTCGGGGATGGACGCGCTGAGATGATGGCACACCATGAGCATGTCGAGATGCTCGTCGAGGGTGTTGACCGTGTGCGGGCGGGTCGGATTGGTCGAGCTGGGCAACACGTTGAGATGCGCTGCGACCGTGATGATGTCGGGCGCGTGCCCGCCGCCCGCACCCTCGGTGTGATAGGCGTGGATGCCGCGGCCGGCGATGGCGCCGAGGGTGTCCTCGACGAACCCGGCCTCGTTCAAGGTGTCCGAGTGCAGCGCCACCTGCACCCCGGTGGCGTCGGCGACCCGCAGGCAGGCGTCGATCGCGGCCGGAGTGGAGCCCCAATCCTCGTGCAGCTTGAACCCTGCCGCGCCGGCGCGCAATTGCTCCCACATGGCGTCGGCGCTGACGGTGTTGCCCTTGCCGAGCAGCACGATGTTCAGCGGCCAGCCGTCGGTGGCCTCCAGCATGCGGGCCAGATGCCAGGCGCCGGGCGTCACGGTGGTCGCCTTGCTGCCTTCGGCCGGGCCGGTGCCGCCGCCGATCAGGGTGGTGATGCCGCCGCCGAGCGCCTCGTCCATCAGCTGTGGGCAGATGAAGTGCACATGGCAGTCGATCGCGCCCGCGGTGAGGATGCGTCCGTTGCCGGAGATGATCTCGGTGGACGGGCCGACGACGAGGTCGGGATGCACACCGCTCATCGTGTCGGGGTTGCCCGCCTTGCCGATGCCGCAGATGCGCCCGTCACGAATGCCGATGTCGGCCTTGATGATTCCCCAGTGGTCGATGATCACCGCGCCGGTGATCACGGTGTCCGGCGCCCCGTCGGCGCGGGTCGCGCGGGACTGTCCCATCGACTCGCGCAGCACCTTGCCGCCGCCGAACACGGCCTCCTCGCCCGCGAGACCCGGTCCGCCGCTGCGGTCTTCGGTGATCTCGATCAGCAGATCGGTGTCGGCCAACCGGATCCGGTCACCGGTGGTCGGCCCGAAGAGTTCCGCGTAGCGGGCCCGGCTCAATTCGGTCACGATGTCTCCCCTGCCCGGCGCGCATCCGAGTAGACGGGCGAATCCTGGTGCGGCACAGCCTCGATGTCGTTGCTCACTGCGCGTCCAACCGGCCCGGCGGGTTCGCGCTGATACCGTGCACCTCGCGCGTGCCACCCAGCGGCACCAATGAAACACGCTGCCCGAGACCGGGTTCGAAGCGCACCGCGGTGCCCGCCGGGATATCGAGCCGGTGGCCGTGCGCCGCCGCCCGGTCGAAGCGCAGCGCGGCGTTCGCCTGCGGGAAATGCACATGGCTGCCGACCTGCACCGGCCGGTCGCCGGTGTTGACCACGTCGAGTTCGATCCGCACCGCACCCGCGTTCAACGCGATAGTCCCCGCCGCGCAGAGGTATTCACCGGGAATCATGCTTTGCGCGTCCTTCTAGGCGATCGGGTGGTGGACGGTGACGAGCTTGGTGCCGTCCGGGAAGGTGGCCTCGACCTGGACGTCGTGGATCATCTCCGGCACGCCGTCCATCACGTCCGCGCGCGCGAGCACCGTGCGCCCGGAGGACATCAGTTCGGCGACCGAGCGACCGTCGCGCGCGCCCTCGAGCACGTGGTCGGTGATCAGCGCGACGGCCTCGGGATGGTTGAGCTTGAGTCCACGCGCCTGCCTGCGCCGGGCCAGTTCGGCCGCATAGCTCAGCAGCAGCCGTTCCTGCTCGTGCGGGGACAGGCGCATCCGGGCTCCTCACCGGGTCGGGTTCCAAGGGTGACGGTCATTCTGGCACGCCCGTTCCGGCGGCGCGGCGTGAGCGCCCGCTCAGCGCTCGGCGGGCAGGTTCTGCAACCGCACCTGGCCCCGGGCGACCACCCGCTGCTGGTCGTCGGTGATCACCACGACCCACAGCTGTTGCAGCCGGCCCCGGTGGATCGGCGTCGCTTCGCCGTAGAGAACGCCCTCGCGCACCGCTCGCAGGAAGTCGGTGTTGTTGTTCACGCCGACGACGGTGCCACGCCCGCCGTACCAGATGCCGCCGCCGACGCTGGCGAGCGTTTCGATGATCGTGCAGTACACGCCGCCGTTCTGGATGCCGGCGGGCTGGTAGAGCCGCGGCGCGACGGACCACTCGCCACGGACTCGGTCCGGGGTGGTCTCGGTGTAGCGCAGGCCGATCAGGTCGGTGAAGGTCCCCTCGCTCACCTTCGTCATCAGCTCGGGGGTGATGTCCGCCATGAACTCGCCCATGGTGGTCTGCTGCTCTGTCATGACGTCCACTTTTGCACAGCGGTTGCCGGAGATCTCCGCTGGCTCAATTGCCCGCCAGCGTGACGGCCCGGCCGTACAGCGGCTGCGTCGGACGGTTGCTGTGTGCGAACAACATCCGGTAGCGATCGACACCCGCGGACCCCACCGCGACCGGATGCTCGAGCACGGTCCAGGAGACGCCTTCACTACAGGGCGGCGTGGTGAGCGAGCCGCGATACCGGAACTGGTCCAGATCGGCGGGCAGCAGAGCGCGCAGGTCCAGACCGGCGGCCGCGGCCGGAACACCCGCCGCCGGTGCGGCCGCGAGGATCTGATCGAGGGGCGAAGGGCCGGCCCCGGCCTGCAGCAGCACGCCGAGTACCGCCAGGGCGCCCGCGCCGTTCTTGTGCACGAGGTGCAACTCCATCGCGGTGCCCGCGCCGTCGACGGTGTGTTCGCTCGGCAGGTGGAAGTGGAATTGGGCCAGTTCGAACTCCGCACCCCCGATGACGAGCCGATTCCCGTTGCCGGCGGGCAGATTCGCCTGGACGGTGTGCCCGTTGTTGATCAGTTCGAGCGCGGGCACGGTCGCGTAGTGGATATCGATGTGCTCGTCCGGTTCGAGCCGGGTATGGCTCGGCAGGTCGATCGGCGACTGTTCGTGGCCGTTCTGACAGGTCCGGTAGGCGTGGTCGAGGTCGGCCCAGTGGTCGGGGCCTTCGGCGTCGTAATCCCAGTGCGGGGCGACCGCCGGACCGCTCGGTGCCGCCACGTGACTGCGCAATCGGGGGTCGTGGCCACCGCACGCGGATACGAGCAGCAGCGCCGCTGCGGCGGTGAAACCCACGAGACAACGACGACGCGAGAATTTTCGGACGAGCACCCGGCACACTCCTCGGCACGCGATGAGTAGCCGAGAAGGTTTGCGGGACAGCGCAAACGGACGGTCGGCGACTCGAAATCGGACGAATCCCCCAGGGGTTCAGGAGAATTCACGTCCGTGACGGCGTCCGACACTAGACCTGAGAATTCGCGCCACGCCAGAGGCGAACCGAGCGACATAGGTCACAGCAGACAGAGCTGAGGGCCCCACCCGAAGGTGAGGCCCTCAGCGGCAATGGATCGGGGGTCACCGCAGCCCTCGGGACTCTCGCTCAATCCTTACGCCGGTTATGAGTATAGGTCAGGCTTACCTAAGTAAGCAAGCCCGTCGTGCGACGCACCGGCAAGCCCCGGCGCTCCAGCGCCGCCAACAGGCCTTGACCTCGCCGGGTGCCGACAACCGCGTCGGTCCGGGCCAGGTCCGGCACGTAAGTCGAAGCGCCCGCGATGGATTCGCCGACGAGCTGCCAGAAGCGCCGCGGGGTCAGGCCCGAGCACCGCGCCATGCTCGACTGGATGAGCGTCAGCGAGGGTTCACACCGATGCGCGAGCCAGACGTACATCGCACCCTCGCACGGCAGCGCCACCACACCCGGCTCACGCGCCAGATCGTCGCCGTCGACCACGCGAATCGTGGTGTCGCCCAGGCCCGCCCAATCGATGCCGCCGTCGTTGTCGGTGTGGATCCACAGGTTCTCCAGTCCCGGATCCCAGGCCCGCCCCTCCGACACCAGCAGCGCGGTCACCCGGCCGACCACCGCATGGATGAGCGCGGTGGCCACCACCTCCGCCGCCACGTCGGCGCGGATCATCTCGGCCGCGTGCCGCCGGTACATCAGCTCGATGCGCCCCTCACGCACCCCGTCGGCCAATCGCCACCAGCGCCGCTTGCCCTGCTCAGCCATCGCCGCCACCGCGTACACGCGCGGATGTTCAGGTTGCAACGCGCGCAACCTGGCACAGGCGTGATCGAACGCCATGGTCGTATGGCGTGGCGGGCAGGTGGTCATGAGCTCGGGCATTGCGCGAACCTCCTGAGGGGTTGGCCGTCGCGGTGGGTACAGCAAGATAGGTTAGGCTTACCAGACCAACCAGTACTGTGCCAGACCGAATCAGGAGTAGTTCGTCACCGTGACCACGCTTGGGACCGCACGGCGGCGGCGACTGACCGGACTTCTCGTCCTGACCGCCCTGCTCCTGCTCACCATGATCGCGAGCGTCGCGATCGGGACCAGGTCGCTCTCGCCCGGCACCGTCTACGACGCCGTGCAGCACGCCCTCACCTGCGCGGGCGGCCCGTTCAGCTGCCCCGCCGGATCCACCGCCGAGGAAATCGTACGGGGGCTCCGGCTGCCGCGCACGGCGCTGGCCCTCGCCACCGGCGTGGCGCTCGGCATGGCGGGCGCGCTGATCCAGGGCTACACCCGCAACCCGCTCGCCGATGCCGGTTTGCTCGGATTGAACGCGGGCGCAGGCTTTTTCGCGGCGCTCAGCATCTACCTCTTCGGCTTCACCACACCCAACCAGTACATCTGGTTCGCGTTCGCCGGGGCGTTGGTCGCCGGCGTCGTCGTGTTCGGCGCCTCGGCCGTCGGCGGCGGCAAGGCCAGCCCGCTGAGCCTGGTACTGGCCGGCGCGGCCGTCACCGCCTTCCTGCAAGCCATGACCCAGGCCGTGGTCCTGCTCGACGCCACGGCCCTGGATACCTACCGCTTCTGGGTGGTCGGCACCATCGCGGGCCGCGACGCCACGGTGCTGTGGCAGGTGCTGCCGTTCCTCGCGTTCGGCGTCCTGCTCGCCGTGATCGCCTCGCCCGGTTTGAATCTGCTGAGCCTCGGCGACGAGGTGGCGCGCGGACTCGGGGTGAACATCGGCCGCAGCCGTGCCCTCGGGCTGGCCGCGGTGGTGTTGCTGTCCGGCGCGGCCACCGCGGCGGTCGGGCCGATCGCCTTCCTCGGTTTGATCGTGCCGCATATCGCACGCGTCGTGACCGGACCCGACTTCCGGTGGATGATCCCCTACTCCGGGTTGATCGGCGCGATCCTGCTGATGCTTGCCGATATCGTCGGGCGGGTGGTCGCCCGGCCCGGCGAACTCCAGGTCGGCGTCATGCTCGCCGTGCTCGGCGCGCCCTGCTTCATCGCGTTCGTGCGCCGTCGAAAGCTGGTGAGCCTGTGACCGTCTCGTTGAAAACCCGCAGCGCGCGTCCGGCCCTGCGCGTCGGTCCGGTCTCGCTCGTGCTGCGCCCGGCCATGGTGCTGATCGTCGTCGCGCTGGCCGCGGCGATGCTGGTGCTGTTCTGCCTCGATATCGCGACCGGCGACTCGCACATTCCGCTCGGCCGGGTGCTCGACGTGCTGTCCGGCGGTGGCACCCGATCGCAGCGCTTCATCATCCTGGACTCGCGCCTGCCGCGTGCGCTGACCGCGCTGGTCGTCGGTGCGGCCCTTGGCCTTTCGGGCGCGATCACGCAGTCGATCCTGCACAATCCGCTGGCCGCGCCGGACATGCTCGGCATCACCACGGGCGCCAGTCTCGGCGCGGTGACGGTGCTCGTCGGCGCGGGCGGCACCGGCCTGGCCGCGACCATCGGCGCGCCGCTGGCCGCGCTGACCGGTGGCCTGCTCACCGCCGCCGCCATCTATCTACTGGCCTGGGGACGCAGTCCGACCGGCGATCAGGGCGTCACCGGCCTGCGGCTGGTCCTGATCGGCGTCGGCATCAATGCCGTGCTGCTGGCGGGCATCAGCTGGTTGATCACCCGGGCCACGCTGCAGGACGCGCAGCTGGTTCAGTTGTGGCTCAACGGATCGCTCAACAATGCCGATCGATCCCGTTTGCTCCCAGCGGCATTCGCGCTCGCCGTGGTGGTAGTGGTCGCGCTCGGTTCGGCGCGCACGCTGGCGGCCCTGCGGCTCGGCACCGACACGACCCGCTCGCTCGGCGTGCGCATCCAGACCCAACAGGCCATCCTGATCGGCGCGGCCGTGGTCAGCTCCTCGGTGGCGACCGCGGCGGTCGGGCCGGTGACCTTCGTCGCGCTGGCCGCGCCTCAGATCGCCCGGCGACTGCTGCGCACCCCCGGCGAACCGCTGATCGGGTCGGCGCTCGTGGGTGCCATCCTGGTGGTCGGCGCGGATATCGCATCCCGGTCGGTGTTCCCCGCCGACCTGCCGGTGGGCATCGTCACCGCCGGGCTCGGCGGTCCGTTCCTGCTCTATCTGCTCGTGCGAATGAATCGGAAGGCGACGCTGTCATGACCACAGAAGCCGCGGACGGCAGGCAGCCGGCGCCGACTCGGCTCGCCACCGTCGATGTCAGCCTCGGCTACGGCGACCGGGTGATCGTCGACGGACTCACCCTCGATATCGCTCCCGGCGTGATCACCACCGTGATCGGCCCGAACGGGTGCGGCAAGTCGACCCTGCTGCGTTCGCTCGGCCGGCTGCTGCGTCCGCAGCAGGGCCGAGTGCTGTTGGACGGCAAGGCCATTTCCACGATGAAGACCAAGGATGTGGCGCGGGTGATCGGCATGCTGCCGCAGTCGCCGATCGCGCCGGAGGGCCTCACCGTCGCCGATCTCGTCGCGCGCGGCCGGCATCCGCACCAGTCCTGGTTCCGGCAGTGGTCAGTGGACGACGAGGCCGAGGTGATGACCGCGCTGGAGCAGACCGGCATCGCCGATCTCGCCGATCGCGCGCTCGACGAGTTGTCCGGCGGCCAGCGCCAGCGCGCGTGGATCTCGATGGCGCTCGCGCAGGGCACCGACATCCTGCTGCTCGACGAGCCGACCACCTATCTCGACCTCGCGCATGCGGTGGACGTGCTCGACCTGGTCGACCGGCTGCATGCCGAGCTGGGCCGCACGGTGGTGATGGTGCTGCACGATCTCAACCTGGCGATCCGCTACAGCGACGAGCTGATCGTCATGCGCGACGGCCGGATCGTCGCGCAGGGCCGTCCCGCCGACATCATCGACGTGCAGTTGCTGCGCGAAGTCTTCGATCTGGATGCCTCGGTGCTGCAGGATCCGGTATCGGGGCGGCCCATGATCGTGCCGATCGGCACCCGGCATGTGGTGGGTAAAGCAGGTGGCCCTGCTATGTCCAAATCCGCCGCATATGACAAATGACACACCAGCTATTCCATAGTTACGACACCGTGTAGTACGCATCGGCGTCGTTGAGTCCCTAAAATTGTGGGATGGCAGGACTTGGTGAACTCGAGAAAGCGGTCATGGACCAATTGTGGTCAACCGACGAACCGCAGACCGTCCGGCAGGTGCACGAGGCATTGGCCGCACGCCGCGAGCTCGCGTACACCACGGTGATGACAGTGCTGCAGCGACTCGCGAAGAAGAACCTCGTGGTCCAGCAGCGCGACGACCGCGCGCACCGGTACGCGCCGGTGCACACCCGCGACGAGCTCGTGGCCAGTTTGATGGTCGACGCGCTGCAGCAGGCCGACGCCGCGGGCAGCCGCGCCGCGGCCCTGGTGCACTTCGTCGAACAGGTCGGCAAGGATGAGGCTGCCGCGCTGCGGGAGGCACTCGCTAAGCTCGAAGCATCCGAGGACACACCGCCACCGCAGTAGACTCCTCGCGACCTTGCCCCCAACGCAGTGAGCTGAGTCGATGAACGCAACCGCGCCGGTATTCGCCGGTCTCGCATTGCTTCTCGCGGGGCCTGCCCCGGCCCTGCTCAGCCGGGCGACCTGGACATACCGGACGCCCCGCGCAGCAGTCGTGCTCTGGCAGGCGATCGCGCTGGCCGCCGTACTCAGCGCGTTCGGCTCCGGACTGGCCATCGCGGCCGAACTGCTCGTACCGGGTTCGGACGGCCGGCCCACCACCTCCCCCACCCGAGAGATCGACGCGCTCGGTCTGCCGTTGTGGCTCGCCTACGTTTTCGTGTTCATGCTCACACTGCTGGTCGGTGCGCGGCTCATCTACGCGATCGTCCGGGTCGGTGTGCACACCCGCCGGCGTCGCGCCCGGCACCGGATGCTCGTCGACCTGCTCGACCAGAGCGGCCCGCACCGGCGCGCCGCCGATATCCGCGTGCTCGCCGCCACCGAGCCGATCGCCTACTGCCTGCCCGGCCTGCGCCAGCGCGTGGTGATCAGCGAGGGCACGCTGACCAACCTGGACGACGCCGAGATCACGGCGATCGTCAGCCACGAACGTTCGCACCTGCGCGCCCGGCACGACCTGGTGCTCGAGGCGTTCACCGCGGTGCACGAGGCGTTTCCCCGGGTGGTGCGCAGCAAGGCGGCGCTCGGTTCGGTGAAACTGCTGATCGAACTGCTCGCCGACGATTCCGCGGTGAAGGTGACCGGCCCCAAACCGCTGGCCCGCGCGCTCGTCGCCTGTTCCAAGTCGACCGCGCCGCAGGGCGCGCTCGCCGCGGGCGGACCCACCACGCTCATCCGCATCCAGCGGCTGACCGGGCGGATCGGGGACGTGCGCGTCGCCAGCGCCGCCTACCTCGGTTCCGCGGCCATTCTGGTCGTGCCGACCATGGCCGTCGCGGTACCTTGGCTGGTCGAATTGAGTCGGCTGTTCCGCGGCTGAACTCATGGGACGTATCCTGGACACTTGGCCTACCGAACGGTCGGCCGCATCGCCCCTTCGCGCTGCACCCTGAAACCCTCTGTCCGCAGCGCGCGCTGCACCGTAGCGTGCACCGCCCCGACCCACTCTGAACAGCGTGTTCTGCCCTGCGAACGCGCCGTCTTACGAAAGGCACACACCACTCGTGACCCCCTCGACCACCGTCGCCGCGGCGCCCACCGTGTCATTTACGGACCTGGGCCTGCCCGCCGTGCTCGTACAGGCACTGCGGCGCGACGGCATCGAGGCACCGTTCCCCATTCAGGCCGCAACGGTGCCGGACGCCCTGGCGGGCAAGGATGTGCTCGGCCGCGGCCCGACCGGATCCGGCAAGACCCTCGCCTTCGGACTGCCCATGCTGGCCCGCCTCGCCGGCGCCGCCTCTCAGCCCGGCCGCCCGCGCGGTCTGGTGCTCGTGCCCACCCGTGAGCTGGCCGCGCAGATCGAACGTGCGCTGGACGCACCGGCGCTCGCGCTCGGCCTGCGGGTCGCCTCGGTGGTCGGCGGCGCGCCGATCAAGCGGCAGGCCGACCGCCTCGCCCGCGGCGTCGATCTGCTGATCGCCACCCCCGGCCGCCTCGCCGATCTGGTGATGCAGCGCTCCGCCTCGCTCGCCGACGTGCGGATCACCGCCCTCGACGAGGCCGATCACATGGCCGACATGGGCTTCCTGCCGCAGGTCACCAAGCTGCTCGACCAGACCCCGAAAGACGGCCAGCGCCTGCTGTTCTCGGCCACACTGGACGGCGAGGTGGACAAGCTCGTCAAGCGCTACCTGCGCTCGCCCGTCACGCATTCGACCGCGCCGCCCGCCGCGTCGGTCGCGACGATGACCCACCACCTGCTCTTCGTGCGCGACAAGCTCGCCAAGCGCGCCGTCGCGTCCGAGATCGCCGCGCGCGAGGGCCTGACCATCATGTTCGTCCGCACCAAGCACGGCGCGGACCGGCTGGCCAAGCAGCTGCGCGGGGTCGGTATCCCGGCCGGTGCGCTGCACGGCGGCAAGGCGCAGAACAACCGGACCCGCACGCTCGCGGCCTTCGCCGACGGCTCGGTGCCGGTGCTGGTCACCACCGACGTCGCCGCGCGCGGCATCCACGTCGACGGCATTTCCCTTGTGGTGCACGTCGATCCGCCCGCCGAGTCGAAGGCCTACCTGCATCGCGCGGGCCGGACCGCGCGGGCCGGCGAGGACGGCGTGGTCGTCACGCTGGTGATGGACGAGGAGCGGCGCGACGTCGAATCGATGACCCGCAAAGCCGGCGTCGACATCAAGGGCATCGCGGTGCGCCCCGGCGACCGCACCCTGATCGAGATCACCGGCGCGCGTCAGCCCTCCGGCGTTCCGGTCGCCGCGCCTGCACCGCCGAAGCAGGCTGCGGCGGAAGGCGGTTCGACCACCGGACGACGGCGTTCCGGCGCCACAGGCCGCCGTTCCGGCGCCGCCGACCCCGCGGGCCGTCCGGCCCGTGCCGGCCGCTCTGGCGCCGGCTCGGGGCGCGGCACGGGCGGCCGGAGTGCCGGTGCCGCCAAGGGTTTCCGCGACGACGCGACGTCCGGCGGGACGAACAACAGCCGGAACGAAGGCTCCGGCAAGGGTTTCACGCGACGTGACGACGGCACGACCCGCGCCAACGCGGGTGCCACCGGGCGTGGCGCGGCTGCGCGCGGCGGGTCCACCGGCCGCGGCGCGGCCTCGGCCAAGATCGGCGCAGGTCGTGGTGCCGCACCCGCGAGCGCGGGCCGCACTACCGCGGGCGCGGCCGGATTCGCGGGCACCGGTGCCCGGTCCGGCGGCAACAGCACCGGCGACACGCCCGGCAGGGCACGGCGACGCGCCGTGCGCCCGGAACGTGCGCCGAGCACCCGCAATCACGGGGCAAACTAGCGCTCGTGACCGGCCATCCGGCGGGCGCCGTCGCCTGCGCACTGCTCGCCGCGCTGTTCTTCGCGGTGGCGGCGGTGGCGCAGCAGCGGGCGGCCGCGGCGGTGCCCGACGAGGTGCCGCTCGTCCGTGCGCTGCTGAGCAATCCGCGGTGGTGGGCCGGTGTGGTCGGCGATATCGGCGGTTACGCGATGCAGGTGGCCGCGCTCGCCCTTGGCGCGGTGCTGCTCGTGCAGCCGATCCTGGTGAGCGCCTTGGTGTTCGCGCTGCCGCTGGCCGCACGGCTGAACGAACGCCGAATCTCGGCCCGCACCTGGGCGATCGCGCTCGCGCTGGTGGGCGCGCTGGTCGTCTTTCTGGTCGTCGGCAACCCGTCCGAGGGGAATACCACTGCGCCGCTGCGTGATTGGCTGATCCCGTTGATCGCTCTGGTGGCCCTGGTCGGCAGCGCGGTCGGTATCGGCCTTCGATCGGCCGATACCGGCAGGCGCGCACTGTTGCTCGGCGCCGCGAGTGGTGCGCTCTACGGCTTGGCCGCCGCGCTCACCTCGTACGTCACGGATCTGTTCGAACACGGCCTGCTCGAGGTGCTGACCAGCTGGCAGACCTGGGCGCTGGTCGCCGCCGGGATCACCGGGGTCTACCTACAGCAGAAGGCATTCCAGGCCGGTTCGCTCGCGGCATCGCTGCCCGCGGTCACCATCGCCGAGCCGCTCGCGGCGGCCTTCGTCGGCGTCACCGTGCTCGACGAACGCTTCCGCACCAACGGTTTCGGGTTGCTGGTCACCGCGCTGGCCGTGCTCGTCATGTGCGTCGCGACGATCAGCCTGTCGCGCGCGCAGGCGGCCGCCTGACCCAGGCACAGCTCACACCGCCCGGACGCACCGCGACACGCCCGAGCCGCGGGCTGTGAGGTTCGTCTCGGCCGAATGCCGGCGGATTGCGCACCACCGCCCGGACTTGGTTATCATCGGTTAAGTGCAGTTTCTCCCTGGCCATCAGCCGCCGTATGACCTGACCTACGACGACATCTTTCTCGTCCCCAATCGGACGGACGTCGCCTCCAGGTTCGATGTCGACCTCTCCACCGTCGACGGCACCGGCACCACCATTCCCATCGTCGTGGCCAATATGACCGCGGTCGCGGGACGTCGGATGGCCGAGACCGTCGCCCGTCGCGGCGGCATCGTCGTGTTGCCGCAGGATCTGCCGATCAGCGCGGCCGCCGACACCATCGCCTTCGTCAAGAGCCGCTCGCTCACCGCCGACACCCCGGTCACCCTCGACCCGGAGCGCTCGGTGTCCGAGGCCGTCGCCTTGATGCACAAGCGCGCCCACGGCGCCGTGGTCGTGGTCGACGCGGGCCGCCCGGTCGGCGTCGTCACCGAGGCCTCGTGCACCGATGTCGACCGCTTCGCCCGGCTGCGGGACGTCGCGATCACCGATTTCGTCCAGGCCCCGGTCAGCACCTCGCCGCGCGACATCTTCGAACTGCTCGAGGCCAAGCATGCCCAGCTCGCGGTGCTCACCGCCGCGGACGGCACCCTGGCCGGCGTGATGACCCGCACCGGCTCGGTGCGCGCCGGGATCTACCAGCCCGCCGTCGACGACCGCAACCAGCTGCGCGTCGCCGCCGCGGTCGGCATCAACGGCGACGTGGTCGCCAAGGCCAAGGCCCTCGTCGACGCCGGCGCCGACGTGCTGGTCATGGACACCGCGCACGGCCACCAGGCCAAGATGCTCGAATCCCTCAGCGCCGTGCGCGATCTCGCCCTCGGCGTGCCGCTGGTGGCGGGCAACGTGGTCTCCGCGCAGGGCACCCGCGACCTGGCCGCCGCGGGCGCCGACATCATCAAGGTCGGGGTCGGCCCGGGCGCCATGTGCACCACCCGCATGATGACCGGCGTCGGTCGCCCGCAGTTCTCCGCGGTGGCCGAATGCGCCGCCGCCGCAAAGGAACTCGGCGTGCACATCTGGGCCGACGGCGGCGTGCGGCACCCGCGCGACGTCGCCCTCGCGCTGGCCGCGGGCGCGTCCAACGTGATGATCGGCTCCTGGTTCGCCGGCACCTACGAGTCCCCGGGCGATCTGCGCGTCGACCGCGACGGCAACGCGTACAAGGAAAGCTTCGGTATGGCCTCCAAGCGCGCGGTGGCCGCTCGCACCGCCTCCGACAGCGGCTTCGACCGGGCCCGCAAGGCGCTGTTCGAGGAGGGCATCTCCAGCTCGCGGATGCGGCTGGACCCCGAACGCCCCGGTGTCGAGGACCTGATCGACCACATCTGCTCCGGCGTGCGCAGTGCGTGCACCTACGCGGGCGCGCGCAGTCTCGCGGAATTGCACGACAAGGCCGTGCTCGGTGTGCAGTCGGCCGCCGGGTTCGCCGAGGGCCGGCCGCTGCCCAGCGGTTGGTGAACGCCGTTTCCTGATCCACCTGCCCGGCACGGCGTCCGACACGCCCGTGCCGGGACACCCACCGGCCCACGCGTCCACGACGTGGGCCGGTAACATGGGGGTTGCCGGCCTCCGGCAGCACATCACCGGCTTCGCGAAAGGATCCAGTTGTCACCCGCGTCCAAGGGCGCAGCACAGGAGGGCTCCTCTACCGAGCCGGGTGACAAACCCGGCGTCCTCCTACTCCCCCGCGTCCTCCGAGTCCGAGCTCCATTCCCGATCGGCGGGTCTCCGGCCATCAGGTGGTGCCGACGATGACCGTCGCGCTCACCGTGCTCAGTTTGCTCGGATTCATCGCTCTCACGGCAGGCACGGCGCTCTTCGTCGCCGCCGAATTCTCGCTCACCGCCCTGGAACGCAGCACCGTCGAAGCGCACGCGCGCGAGGGTGACGTGCGGGCCCGCATGGTCCGCCAAGCGCATCGCACGCTCTCGTTCCAGTTGTCCGGCGCCCAGCTCGGCATCACGATCACCACACTGATCACCGGCTATATCGCCGAACCGGTGCTCGCCCGGCTGCTCGATCCGCTGTTCACCGGCCTCGGGCTCAGCGACGGCGCCGCCCGCGGCCTCTCGCTCGCGCTGGCGCTCGTACTGGCCACCTCGCTGTCGATGATCTACGGCGAGCTGGTGCCCAAGAACATCGCCATCTCCAAACCGCTGGCCACCGCGCGCGTCACCGCAGCGCCGATGGTCGCGTTCTCCGTGGTGTTCAAGTGGCTGATCCACTTCCTCAACAACACCGCCAACTGGGTGGTGCGCCGCTTCGGCGTCGAACCCGCCGAGGAATTGCGTTCCGCGCGTTCGCCGCAGGAACTCGGCTCGCTGGTCCGCACGTCCGCGCTGCGCGGCGCGTTGGACTCGCGCACCGCGCAGGTCATCGACCGCTCCCTGCAGTTCGGTGAGCGCAGCGCCGAGGAACTGATGACGCCGCGGGTGAAGATCGAATCGCTGGACAAGCTCGACACGATCGCCGATCTCATCGACGCCGCCGGCCGCACCGGCTACTCGCGATTCCCGGTGATCGACGGCGATCTGGACAACACGCTCGGCGTGGTGCACGTCAAACAGGCGTTCACCCATCCGGCGGGGGTCCGGCGGACCGTCCCGCTGCAGATGCTGGCCCATCCCGTGCCGATCGTGCCCGCGAGCCTGGACGGCGACGAGGTGCTGGAGCGAATCCGCGCCGACGGCATGCAGGTCGCGCTGGTGGTCGACGAATACGGCGGCACCGCGGGCATCGTCACCATGGAGGACATCATCGAGGAGATCCTCGGCGACGTCCGCGACGAGCACGACGAGGAAGAACTCGACGTGCGCCGCGTCTCCGACGGCTGGGACTGCTCGGGTCTGCTGCGCATCGACGAGGTCTCGCGGGCCACCGGATACGACGCGCCCGAGGGCGAATACGAAACGCTCGGCGGCCTGGTGCTCACCCGCCTCGGCCGTATCCCGGAGCCGGGCGACGAGGTGCTCTTGCCCAATCCCCGTTCCCAGCAGTGGTCTTCGGAGGATTCCCCGGCTTCGGGTGGCTGGATCGCCCGGGTGGAACGCATGGACGGCCGTCGCATCGACCGGGTCCGGTTGATCCCGGTCGCCCCGGAAGAGCTTGCGCTGCGGCGCTTCCAGCACGAAGAAGCCGAGTCCGGCACGGCGGCGGATCGCGAACAGGAGCACAGTCATGGGTGACCTGTTCGGCGTGCTGCTCACCGTGGTGCTGCTCGCCAGTAACGCCTTCTTCGTCGCTGCGGAATTCGCCTTGATCTCGGCCCGCCGGGACCGGCTCGAAGCACTGGCAGCGCAGGGAAAACGCAACGCCAACACCGTGATTCGGGCAGGCGAGAACCTGTCGATGATGCTCGCCGCGGCACAGCTCGGCATCACCATCTGCTCGATCCTGCTCGGCCGGGTCGGCGAGCCGGCGGTCGCGCATCTGCTGGAGGGCCCGTTCGAGTTCCTCGGCTTGCCCGAACAGCTGTTGCACCCGGTGGCTTTCGCGATCGCGCTCGCCATCGTGGTGATCCTGCACATCCTGTTCGGCGAGATGATTCCGAAGAACATCGCGCTGGCGGGTCCGGAACGCAGTGCCCTGCTGCTGGTTCCGGTGCACCTGATGTGGTTGCGCCTGGCGCGTCCGCTCATCGCGGTCTACAACCTGGCCGCGAACCTCACGTTGCGCATGTTCCGGATCGAGCCCAAGGACGAGCTGGAGGCGACCGTCTCCTCCGTCGAACTCGCCGAGATGATCGGCGAATCCCGCTCGGAGGGCCTGCTCGACGAGGAGGAGCACCGCCGGCTCACCCAGGCGCTCGGCACCAGCGACCGCGTGGTCACCGATGTGATGGTGTCGCTCGCGACCACCCGCACAGTGCCGTTGCGGGGCAGCGGAACCACGCTCGGCGATATCGAATCCGCGGTCGCCGAAACCGGTTTCTCCCGCTACCCGGTCCAGGCGAGCGACGGTTCGCTGGTCGGTTACCTGCACGTCAAGGACGTGCTGGACAAGGTCGCCGACGAGACGGCGGGGCCGGAGACGCCGATACCCCGCACCGATATCCGGCCGTTGCCGACCGTCAGCATGCACACACCGCTGTACGAGGCGCTGGCCCGGTTGCGGCGCACCAACAGTCACCTGGGGCGCGTCGTGGACACCCGCGGCAACACCACGGGCATCGTGGCGTTGGAGGATCTGGTGGAGGAGTTCGTCGGCACAGTCCGCGACGGGACGCACCGGATCATCGAATGAGTTCGCGGTACGGCATTTTCGGGGTTCGGCGATGAGCACGGGGGCGACGGCGGTGCTCGCCGAGCACGAGTGGCGCGCCCGGGCGGCCGCGCACCTCGACCGCCTCGATGCGCTGGTGGGCCCGTATCTCGAACGGCGCGCGTCGGGTTCGACGCATCCGGTGATCGATTTCTTGTTCACCTACTACGGGCACAAACCCGCGCAGTTGCGCCGCTGGCATCCCGGCTTCGGCGTCACACTGGCGGGCGCCCGCGAGTACGACGGCGCCCGCGGCTACCACCGGGTCGGCGCGGCGCACACCGCCGACCCCGGGTATCTCACGCGCCGCCGCGACACCCTCGAGTTCATCGCGAAGTTGTTGCGCGCCACCGCGGCTCGTCCCGCTCAGCTGTCCTGCTTCGGGCTGCACGAGTGGGCGATGGTCTACCGCACCGACGACATCCGGCACCAGCAGGTGCCGCTGCGGCTCGGCCGCGCGGGCACCGACGCCGTCGTCGAGTCGATGTCGTTGCGCTGCACCCATTTCGACGCGTTCCGCTTCTTCACCCCGGCGGCGGTGGGCCGCAATGCCGAACCGCTCACCCGCGCCGATCAGCTGCGCCGGGAGCAGCCCGGCTGTCTGCACGCGAACATGGACCTCTACAAGTGGAGTTTCAAACTGGCCCCGCTGGTCTCGTCCCAGCTGATGCTGGACTGCTTCGAGCTGGCCTGCGCCGCGCGCGAACTCGATATGCGGGCCAGCCCCTACGATCTGTCTGAGTACGGCTACGCCCCGGTGCGCATCGAGACGCCGGCCGGGCGCGCGGAGTACGCCAGAGCCCAGTCGGCACTGGCCGACCGTTCGGCCGAGTTACGCGGCATTCTGCTCGACGTCTGCGATGCGCTGCTGACCCAGGAAACGCAGCTCACCAGCAGTTGAACACCCGTACCAGATCCCACGTTCCGGGACGGCACGCCGCGCGCCCTGCCAATTTCCGCGAAACCCTTCCCATAAGTTAACGGTAGTTACTACCATTCAGTCAGTTTGGTCGGCTGTCCCAGTCAGTTCGGTCGACCACGTAACAACTTGCTGAAGGTTGGGGAGTTCGACGATGCGCTCACTGCCACGCCTGCGCGGCACCAAACCGCTGGTCCTCGTCATGGTCGGGCTCGCGGCCGCCCTCATGGTGCCGAGCAGTGCGTCGGCCGACCTGCAATCCGATATCCAGACCGCCGTGCAGGAGTTCCTCGACGTCGGCCGCACCGCGGTCCCGCGCGCCGACTGCGGACCGGGCGCGGCGCCGGAGAACGGCATGCAGGGCGACGTGACCGCCGCCGACCGGGACAGCGGACGCAGCACGCAGGGCTACCGCTGCAACATGTCGTTCGTCGGCGGCTTCGCCGGCCGCGGCGCAGGCATCACCTCGACCAGCTTCGAACACTGCGCCTACATGGGCTCGTTCTTCCCCGGCGACCTGATCAGCGAGGGGCGCGGCGTTCAGGTGCTCGACGTGTCCGACCCGGCACACCCGCGGCCGACCGTCACCCTCACCGAACCCGCCATGCTCGCGGGCACCTGGGAGAGCCTGAAGGTCAACACCGCACGAAAACTGCTGGTGGGCACCGGCGTTCCGGTGGGCACCGGCGTCGGCTACCTGTCGGTCTACGATATCTCCGACTGCGCGCATCCGCGCCTGCTCAACCCCGGGCCCGGCACGAATATGCTGATGCCGCTGCCGATCACGACGCACGAGGGCGGCTTCTCGCCGGACGGCAACACCTATTGGGCCTCGGGCATCGTGCCCGGTTTCGTCAGCGCGGTCGACCTCACCGATCCGGCGAACCCGCGCGTCGTGTGGCAGGGGCTCACCGGTATCGAAGCGCACGGTTTCGGGATCAGCGCCGACGGCAACCGGATGTATCTGTCCGCGCTCGGCGGCTTCACCGTGCTCGATATCAGCGCGGTGCAGCGCCGCGACCCGAACCCGCAGGTGCAGCACATCGGCCGGGTGTTCTGGACCGACGGCTGGGCCACCCAGCACAGCATTCCGGTGACCTACGGCGGCAAGCCGTATCTCTACACGGTCGACGAAGGCGGCTCCGGCGGTGTGAAACTCATCGATATCGCCGACGACACCGCCCCCAAGGTCGCCGCGAAGATCAAGCTGGAGATCAACCTGCCGCAAAACATCGACGCCAATATCGGGTCGTCCATGGGCGGTTCGGCGTTCGCCTACGAATCGCACTACTGCACCGCCGATCGCCGCGACGATCCGACGGCGCTGGCGTGCGGGTGGATCTCCTCGGGCATTCGGGTTTTCGACATCCGGAATCCGCGCGATATCCGCGAGATCGCCTATTACAACCCGCCCGCCCGCACCGGGCAGAACCTCAGCCTGTGGAACTCGCCGCACGCGCTGGCGTCGATCATCGGTGTGCCGCTGATGAGTACCCCACCGGCGCTGCGCGCGGTGCTGGAGGGCCAGTTCAATCCGCTGGACGCGCTCACCCCGCGCACCGGCAGGCTCGCCTTCGGCGACGTGTCCACCGACTGGTGCCTCTCGCCGCCGGAATGGCGTGGCTCGCAACTGTTTGTCACCTGCTCCGACAACGGATTCATGGTGTTGCAGCTGGACAACGACGTGTATTCGCCGCCGGCGGACCAAGAGTCGATCGTCGGGTCCTAGCCGTGCCGCGCTGGATCCGGGGTGCCGCGTTCCTCTCCGCCGCCTTCGCCCTGCTCGTGCTCGGCGCCGCGTTGCGGCCCCTCGTGCTGCCGGAGAAGCACACGGCGACACCGGTTCTCAGCGCGGTGGAGATCGGTTTCACGCAGGACATGACCGCCCACCACCAGCAGGCGCTGATCATGGTGCAGCGGCTCGACCCGGGCGTCGACCCGACCGTCCTGCGGCTGGCCCAGCAGCTCGACAGCACCCAGCGCCTCGAGATCGGCACCATGCTGGGCTGGCTGCGGCTGGCGAACGCCGCCCCCATGTCGGCCCGTCCGATGGCGTGGATGCACGCGGACGAGACTGCTACGCATCAGCATTCGCTGCCGGTGGCGCAGACCGAGCCGAAAGCGCCGCCCGGCACCGGGATGCCGGGAATGGCGACGACCACCGAACTGGACGCGCTCGCCACGGCGCGTGGACGCGACGCCGAAATCCTGTTCCTGCAGTTGATGTATCGCCATCATCGCGGCGGCATCGCGATGGCGCAGGCGGCCGACCAGCTGCTCACCGCGGGCCCGGTGAAAGAAACCGCGCGCTCGATGATCCACGGGCAGGCGCAGGAGACAGGACTCATGGGGATGCTGCTCGCCGAGCGGGGTGCCGCTCCCCTGCCCTGATCAGTGCATCAGGTCGCGCCGCGAGTCCGGTCACGGCGCAAGCCCGGTCACGACGCGAGTTGCGTAGCGGCGCGAGCCCGGCCGCGACGCGAGTCAGCGCGCAATGTGCAGCTCGAATCCGCTGGCCCCGTTCGGCTCCCGCCCCGGCTCGAGCCGCAGGCTGCGGTCGTAGTCCCCGCCGCCCTGCGGCCGGAACCCGATCGGCTCGGTCTTCGGCAACTCCGTCATACGGGCGCGCAGATCCGCGGCGACGGCATCGAAGCGGGCCGAATCGAGCCGAATAGTGCCGTGCACCAGGAACGGCGGCAGTACGTCCATCCCCGGGTAGTAGAGAATGCCGTGCTGGATCGGAAACAGCAGATCCTCCACGGGGCCGTTGATACCGCGATCCGAATACGACGGCTCTTTGCCGCCGATCGACACCACGAGCATCGCGCGCCGTCCCGCGAGCACACCCGCGCCGTACCGCGGCAGCGCCGTGCCACCGGCCCCGTAGGCGAAACCGCAGGTGAAGACCCGATCCACCCATCCTTTCAGGATCGCGGGCATGCTGAACCACCACAGCGGAAAGTGCAGCAGAACGGCATCGGCCCAGAGCAGTTTCTGCTGCTCGGCCTGGATATCGGCGCTCAATGTGCCCTGCTGATACGCCGCACCCGAGGCGAGCATGAAGTTGGTTTCGGACACCGCGCCGAAATCTTCGGTGTCCGCGTGTGCCTTCCAGCCCATCGCGTAGAGATCGCTGATCCGGACCTCGTGCCCGTCGGCCCGTAACTGGTCGACGGCCACGTCTTTCAATGCACCCGAGAGTGAGTCCGGCTTCGGGTGCGCGTACACGACAAGTACGTTCATTCCTGCTTTCTTCACGTCCCGTGGCAACACACGGGCATCCGGGCTGATTCCGGCGCACCATTGCGCCGCAGCTCACGACGGGTACGCAAGGTGGATCGACGCGACGCCGGTATCGTCTACCCGGCAGCACGACGGAGGGGCGCAGATCACATGATTCGAACGGACACGATCGTCGTGCCGGAGCACGTGCACGGGTATCCCGGCGTCGCGTTCGGCGGGTATGTCGCCGGTTTGCTCGCGGCACAGTCCGGCGCGCCCGCCGTGCGAGTCGACTTCCGCCGCCGCGTTCCGGTCGAGACGCCGGTGACCATGCGGCGCAACGACTCCGACGGGTTGCTCTTGACCGATCTCGAGGGCCTGCCCCTCGTCGAAGCCGTGCCTGCCACCTTGACACTCACCGCGCCGCCCGCACCGTCCTGGGACGAGGCGCTCGCCGTCACCGCGTCCGCGGCGCCGCTGCGGCACGAATCCGACTGCTACGGCTGCGGTTCGCTGTGCGCGCCGGGGCAGGGCCTGCGCCTGTTCCCGTGGCCGGAACGGGAGCAGAACCGCGTCGTCGCCGCCTGGACACCGGACGAGAGCCTCGCCACCGACACCGGCGACCTACCGACCGAACAGGTTTGGGCCGCCATGGACTGCCCCGGTGGGTGGGTGGCGATGGCGCTGCACACGCTGCGCCACGGCACCGTCACCGCCGCGCTCACCGCCACCCAGCTCGCGCCGGTGCGTGCGGGCGAGGACTACATCTCCTACGCCTGGCCGATCGCCGAGGCGGGCCGCAAATCCACGGTGGGCGTGGCTCTCGCCGCTCGCGACGGCGCGGTGTGCGCCCTCGCCGAAGCCCTGTGGATCCATCCGAAACCCGCTCCCGGCCATCGCGATTGACGTTCGGCTCAGCGGCCCTGCAGCGATTTGACGTTGTCGCCGAAGGTCCAGCCGCGCGATCCGTCCCAGTTGAGGGACCACGTCATCAAACCCTTCAGGCTGTTCGCCGCACCGGTGCCGTAGTGCTTCCACGCCTGGGACACCAGGCTCGGTGACATGTAACCGCCCCCGGCACCGGGCTGCGCGGGCAGGCCGGGGACCTGCTTGTCGTAGGGCACTGTGATCGTGGTGCCCTGGATGTTCAAACCCTTTGCCAAGCAATCGGTTTGCGCGGTGAAGCCCTGCACGGTTCCGGCCTGATACGAGTCGCCGGCACAGCCGTACATGCTCCCGTTGTAGTACTGCATGTTCAACCACCACAGGCGGCCGTTGTCCGCGTACTTCTTGATGATCGGCAGGTAGGCGCCCCAGATCGAGCCGTACGTGACGCTGCCACCGGTGACGTAGGCGGTCTCGGGCGCCATGGTCAAGCCGAATCCCGCCGGCATCTGCGCGAGCACGCCGTCGATGATCCGGATCAGGTTGGACTGCGATGCGGACAGGGTCTTGATGTTGCCCGAGCCGGTGAGTCCGGTCTCCAGATCGATGTCGATGCCGTCGAAGTTGTACCGCTTCAGGATCGGCACGATGGTCGCGACGAAACGGTCCGCGACCGCGCTCGAACTCAGATCGATACCCGCCGCCGCGCCGCCGATCGACATCAAGATGGTCGCTCCCGCGGCCTTGGCCTGGCACATCTCGGCCGGAGTCGCGACCTTCACGGTCCGGTCCATGCCGTCCTCCCAGCGGGCAGTACCGTTCGACTCGATCACCGGGAACGCCGCGTTGATCACGTTGTGGCCGTGCGCCGCGATCCGCGGATCGGTGATCGGGATCCATCCCATGCCCGGGTGCACCCCGTTCGACGCACCGTCCCAGTTCTCCCAATACCCTTGCAGCACTTTGCCGGTCGGCTTCGGTTTGGTCGCACACGTGTCCGCCGCGGGAGCCGCGTGCGCGGCCGGACCGACCCCCACCGCCAGCGCGCCCACCACCCCCACCACAGCCAGCAAACTCCGCACCACTACCGACCGACGCCCCCCACCTGAGCCATTTGTCCATTTCATATCCAAGTAGAACCACACCTACGAGATCGAACTCGACCACCGACAACTGGGGACGCAACCCGCCCACCTTGAACAGCCCCACCCCCACCGATGGGGAGATCGACCTCACCCGAAACCACGGCGCACCACAGCAACACCACACATCTCTCACGGCGACACTCCGGCGCGAAAACGCCGCCCAACCCACTCCCGGTTACCAATTGGAACCCTCCGGTCAGCACCTTCTGGAACCTGTCCATTTTCCTCACACTTTCCATAGCCATTCCATATGAATCCTCATCCGGCATCGGTAACGTCGCGCCCATGCCCTCCTCGGAGCACGAAGCACTCATCGAATTGTTAAGGCGCAGACCTGAATTCGTCACGGAACTACTCACCGACGTGATCGACACCCCACTCCCGGAGTTCGATGAAGCACGCCTGGATTCCGGCGACCTACCCGATATCCAACCCACCGAATACCGAGCCGATCTCGTGGTCACACTGACTGCCGCGACCGCCCCGGTCCTCGGCATCGTTATCGAGGTACAACTCCGGCACGACCGAGACAAACACTGGAGCTGGCCCGTCTATCTGACGACATTGCGCGCCCGACTCCGATGCACGGTTCTCTTGGTCGTGCTGTGCCCGAACGAGCGCGCCTCGAATCGTTGCCGCATGCCGATCACCGTCTCCCCTGGATTCGTCCTCGTACCCCTTGTGCTCAGCCCAGCCAACGTTCCCGTGGTCACCGATGTCCACACCGCCGAAACCAACCCCGATTTGGCCATCCTGTCCGCCATCGCCCACCGCGGGCACCCCGACCACGCCTCGATCCTCAACACCGTCGCCGAGACGATGCACCTGCTTCCTGCCACCGGCGAGTACATTGACCTCATCACGTCCGCACTCCCCACGGGTGCGACCCGGCACTTCTTGGAGATGCTGAAAATGACGAAAACCGGCCCCTACATGAGCGACTACTTCAACAAGATGCACTTCAAGGCCGAGGCGGAGGGCCGCGCCAAAGGCGAAGCCGAGGGCCGCGCCAAAGGCGAAGCCGAGGGCCGTGCCAAAGGCGAAGCCGAGGGCAAAGCCGAAGCGCTGCTCACAGTGCTGGGCGCCAAGCGCCTAGAAGTGACTCCCGCGCTCGAGGCGAGAGTCATCAACTGCACGGACGTGGATCAACTCGATACCTGGATCGTTCGCGCTGCGAAGTACGACTCGATCGAGGAGGTTTTCGCGGACTGATCTGCGGCGCGCCACACCGAGGCCCGCTTGGTCCAGCGGGCATGGTCGGGCCTCGGTGGTAATTCAGTCGACCTCGACGGCGGGGGGTTCGATACGGCCGGTTAGACGGCGGCTGAAGGTCGGGTCTTCGGTGCATGCGACGGTGAGGTCGTACCAACCGTCGTCGGTCGGCCAATCGACGGATTTGGTGGTGCCGGGCGGCAGGATCACTTCGTGCCGGGTCGCGGTGCAGCGGCGGGACGAGAGAGTCAATGTGACCTCGTCTCCCCCACCGTTGGCCAGGTCGACCGATAGGCTACCGCGGCGGATCAGTTGGCGGACAACGATATCGGCGGCTGCGCCCGAGGTGTTCCCGCGCAGTTCGTGCCAGAAGCGATTCGGGCCCTGTACGGCAACGTCGTAATCCCCTGCGACGGTGACGATTTCGGTTGCCTCGTGCACGACATCGAGGTGGACCGGGAAGCCGGACTCGCCCGCATAGCTGTAGAGGGCGAAGTGCGCGGGTCGCGCACCAGTGTTGCGCAGCGTCACCGCCAGCCGGGTGGGCGAACGCAGCACGGCCGACACCGTCGGCTGATAGGGCAACGCCCGCGCCGGTCGGCGGCCGGGCTCCTGTTCCGGAACCGATTGCGCGGGTGGCGGATCCGGCATCCACCGGGTGACGGGCGCGGGCACCGGTCCGGGACGGTGCAGCGTCGGCGGCCTGCCGGGGTTCGTGAAATCGAAGGCCGAGGTCAGGTCGCCACAGGCGGTGCGCCGCCACTCACTGATATTCGGTTCGGCGACGCCGGTCCAGGTTTCCAGGAAGCGCAGCACCGAGGTGTGGTCGAACACCTCGGAGTCGACGAAACCGCCGATGGTCCACGGCGAGACCACCACCATCGGCACCCGCGGTCCGAGCCCGATCGCCTGTCCCTGGTACCAGTCGTCGCCCTCGCCGTCCGCGGGTCGCGGCGGCACGGGCGGCGGCACGTGGTCGAAGAAGCCGTCGTTCTCGTCGAAGGTGATGAACAGCGCTGTCTTCGACCAGGTTCCGGGGTCCGACGCGAGGACGTCGAGCAGTTCGTAGATCAGGTTCGCGCTGGCCACCGGCGTCGAACCGGACGGATGTTCGCTCAGCGCCTGCGGCGGCACCAGCCACGTCACCGCGGGCAGGGTGCCCGCGGTGACGTCGGCGCGAAAACGTTGCAGCAACGTTCCCGGCGCGCTGCGGTACATGGCACGGTCGAACAGGCTGCGCTGCTGCGCCGTCAGCCCGCCGAGTGCCGCGTCCAGCCGGCCGAGCAGCCGCTGCCGGTCGGCCTCGGGCAGGGTCAGCAGCGCGGTGTACAGCTGTTCGGTGGTCCGGTATCCCCCGTCGACCTCGGCCAGCAGTCGCGTGCCGATACGTTTGAACGGCAGGAAGTATTCGACGGGGTTGTCGGTGAAGTTGTCCCACTCCTGATAGATCTGCCAGGACACGCCCGCCGCTTCCAGCCGCTCCGGATACGTCGTCCATGCATAGCCGGGATGGTCGATCTCGTAGGCATCGTTGGCGACCGCCCGTTTCCGGGTGCCGGGCTCGAATCCGGTGGTTCCGGTGAAGAAGTAGTTCCGATTCGGGTTGGTCCCGCCGAACAGTGAGCAGTGGTAGGCGTCGCAGATGGTGAACGTCTCGGCCAGCTCGTATTGCAGCGGAATGTCGCGGCGCTCGTAATAGGTCATCGTGGCGGGCGTCTTGGCCGGGATCCAGCCGTCGTACCAACCCTGCGCCCAGGCCGCGGTACTGCCGTACCACTCGTGGTTCAGGGCGTCGAGATACTCGATGTCGCTGTCCGGCCGACCGGCCCTGGCCGCCGCGGCGCGCAGCGAGAACGGCAGCACCTCCGCGTCCGGTGCGGGAAACTGTCCGGGCGGCGCGGGCTGCGGTTGGTGGAACACCGAACGCCCGGTGCGCAGCCGCAACGGGGACTCGTCGCCGAATCCGCGCACCCCGCGCAGCGTCCCGTAGTAGTGGTCGAACGAGCGGTTCTCCTGCATCAACAGCACCACGTGCTCGATCTCCGCGAGGCCGCCGCGGCGCATGGGCGCGGCCATGGCGCGGTGCAGCGAAGGCGGCAGCAGCGACGCCGCCGCAGCCGCCGCCATGGAGCCGAACAGGTGTCGACGGGACATCGGGACCATCTCGGGGATGCTAGTGACCGCGGTTTACCGGGGCATGAACAGAGCAAACGCTACCGCGACGAGGGGTCACTCGGTCCAGGGCCGCAGCTTGTCCGGGTTCCGGATCACCCAGATGCGCGTGATCCGCCGATCCGCGATGTCGAAGGCGTACACCGAGACGATGGTCCCGGCGACGAGCGCCACCAACCCGGGCTGACCGTTCACCGTGCGTTCGATCAGCGTCACCTCGGGCGCCCGGGCGGCGATCTCGAGCCACGCGGCGGCGATCCGGGCACCGCCGCTGATCGGCTGCCGGAAGGCCGGAGCCAGTCCGCCGCTGTCGGCGGTCGCGATCGCCTGCGGGTCCAGCAGGCCGACCAACGCCTCGATATCGCCGGTCTCCCAAGCCTTCTTGAAATCCTGCACGACCTCAGCGCGTTCGGTGAGAGTGACGTCGCGGGACGTGCGGATCCGGCGTCGCGCGGAGGAGGCCAGCTGCCGGCAGGCCGCCGGGGTGCGCCCGACCACGTCGGCGACTTCGGCGAAGGAGTAGCGGAACACGTCGTGCAGGACGAACGCCACCCGCTCGGCCGGGGTCATGGATTCCAGGACCACGAGAAACGCCATGCTGATCGACTCGTCCAGGGTGACCCGGTCGGCGGGATCCGCGGGCATCGGCCCGCCGAGCCATTCGGAGCGTCCCGGCACCGGTTCCGGAATCCATTCGCCCACATACCGTTCCCGACGGGCGCGGGCCGAACCGAGCAGATCCAGGCAGATGCGCCCGGCGACGGTGGTCAGCCAGGCGCCCGGCTCGGCCACGGCCTCGCGTTGCGCGTCGGACAGCGCGTACCAGCGCGCGTACGCCTCCTGCACCACGTCCTCGGCCTCGGCCAGCGAGCCGAGCAGCCGGTAGGCCAGGTTGATCAGCTGACGACGTTCGCTGAGCACCGGCCGCGGTTGCGGATCAGTCATGGTGGTCGGCTCCTTCGGTCGATACGTTCCTTACCCAGACTGACGAAACAGCGACCCGGAATGTGAGCCGGCCTGACATTTCGCCCGGGTACGTCGTCGGTAGGGCATGACAATCAGAATCGGCATCATCCTCGGCAGCACCCGCCCGAACCGGAACGGCCCGCAGGTCGCGCAATGGGTGCTGGATACGGCGGCGGCTCGCGCCGACGCCGAGTTCGACCTCGTCGACCTGCGCGAGCACCCGCTGCCCCACCTCGACGAGCCGGTGGCGCCCATGTTCGGCCCGTCGGTGCACGCGCACACCCGCGCCTGGGCCGAGCGGATCGCCCCGTTCGACGGCTTCGTGATCGTGACGCCCGAGTACAACCACGGCGCACCCGGTGTGCTGAAGAACGCCATCGACCACCTGTTCGCGCAGTGGGCCGACAAAGCGGTCGGCTTCGTTTCCTACGGGGCCGGGGGCGGTGCGCTCGCGGTGGAGCAGTTGCGTCAGGTGTGCAGCGCCCTCGGCATGGCCGACGTGAGCCCGCAGGTCACCATCTCGGTGCTCACCGATTTCGAGAACTACACCGCTTTCCGCCCCACCGAGCGGCACACCGTCGCCCTGGACAAACTGCTCGAGAAGGTCGTCGCGTGGAGCACCGCGCTCGCTCCCCTCCGCCAGTCCACCCTCGTCACCTCCTGAGGAGTCGAACATGCTGATACCGAACGACTTCCGCGCACTCGCCGACCGCATCGAAATCGCGGCGCTCGGTGCCGAGTTCAGCGACGCCGTGATGATGCGCGACCCGGATCGCCTGCTCACCCTGTTCACCGACGACGCTGTGCTCCGCATCCCGGACGCGCAGATCGAACTCACCGGTCGCGCCGAGTTGCAGCACGCGCTGCCGCGCATGCAGGCCGCCTGGGAGTACTTCATCCAGCACACCCATGCCGGGGTCGTCGAGCTCGACGGCGACACCGCTGCCGGCCGTGCCCCCATCCTCGAACTCGGCCGATTGAAAAGCGGCAGTTCGCATTCCAACTACGCGATCTACCACGACCGCTACCGCCGCACGCCGGACGGGTGGAAGTTCACCGAAAGGGTCTACGAGATCCGCTATCTCGACAACTCGCCGCTGCCGGGTGCGCCGCCCGGCGAACACGGGTTGGACGTCGACGTCTCTGCGGCGCGCCTGCAGGGTTGAGCGGGCTGCGGCACTCTACCGCTGCCCGCGTTCGCCTCCCGGCGCAGCCGGTCGGGTCCCGGTGCGCACCGCCGCTCCCCGGGTGAGCCGACGGTTCGCCTGCCGAAACAGCAAGCACCCCAACAGCACTCAGTTGCCGCCCGCGTTGCGCGCGGTCCCGCGATGGGCGGGCACGGTGGTGGGGTCTTCCGGCCAAGCGTGTTTGGGATAGCGACCGCGCAAGTCCGCGCGCACCTGTAACCAACCGGCTTGCCAGAACGAGGCCAGGTCCGCGGTGACCGCCACCGGGCGCTGCGCGGGTGAGAGCAGGTGCAGCACGATCGGGACGCGCCCGCCGGCCAGGCGCGGCGCATCCGCCCAGCCGAATATCTCCTGGACCTTGACCGCGAGCACGGGCGGGTCGGCCGAGTAGTCGAGGCGGGGACGACTACCGGACGGGACCGTCAGCCGTTCCGGTGCCAGTTCGTCCAGCTGGGCGGCCTCCGGCCAAGGCAGTAGCCGACGCAGTGCCGTTCCGGCGTCGACGCGGGCGAGGTCGGCGCGATTGCGGGCTACCGCGAGTTCCGGGCCGAGCCAGAGTTCGGCGTCGGCGAGCAACGCTGCGTCGTCGACCGCGGGCCACGGCGCGCCGAGGGTGCGGTGCAGGAAGTCGAGGCGGTGGCGCAGCGAGACCGCCTCGGCATCCCAGCGCAGCACTTCGAGGCCGCGCTCCTGCAGGCCGCGACACACTGCGGCACTGAGCAATTCACGGTCGGGATCGCGAATCGGCCGCTCCGACAGCACGATCGCCCCCAGGCGTTCGACCCGACGGGCCACCACGTCGCCGTCCACCCAGTCGACCTCGTCCACGGTGCTCAGCAGGCTCGCCGCCGCGCGGCGCGCCAGCTGTTCGTCGGCGACTGCCGCCAGCCGGATCTGTCCATCGGAACGCCCTGGATCACGCGTCGCCACGCCGACCGCCAACCATTCCGCATCGCCCATTCCCGAACCCGGCGGCAACGTGACCGCGGTACCACCGGCCATGAGGTAGCTGGTCGAGCCCGGCGCGCGTCGCCGCGCGAGCCGTTCCGGATAGGCCAGTGCCACCACGAAGGCCGGTTCGTCGCGACCGTCCGGCGCAGCCACTGCGCGGGCCAGCCGAGCGACTTCGCGCTGCCAGCGACCGGGACGCGCACGGCGCAGCGTGCGCAGACCGGACACGAGATCGACACCGGACAGCAGGGTGTCGTCGTCGAGCACGGTCACCACCTCCGCGGCGGCCCGCGCGCCCACCTCGGCCGCACCGTCGAGCAATGCGCGCGCCAACCGGGGATGCAGACCGATCCCGGCGATGCGCCGCCCGCGGTCGGTGACCGTACCGTCGTCGTGCACAGCGCCCAACGCGCGCAACACTTCCCGGCCCGCTGCCAGACCACCGGGCGCGGGTGCGTCCCACCAGGCCAGGCCATGGCCGTCGGCCGTGCCCCAGCACGCCAATTCCAACGCCAGCCGCGTGAGATCCGCCGTCCGGATCTCCGGCTCCGGATACGCGGGCAGAGTGGCGTGCTCGTATTCCGGCCAGCACCGCCATACGTGGCCGGGGGCTTCGCGGCCGGCGCGGCCCGCGCGCTGTTCGGCGACCGCTGCCGAAACCCGCACTGTCGCAAGCCCGGACAGTCCGCGCCCCCGATCGATGCGGGGCACCCGGGCCAGCCCCGAATCCACCACGGCCCGTACGCCCGGCACGGTCAGACTCGATTCCGCCACGGCGGTGGCCAGCACTACGCGCCGCCGAACGCCGGGCCGCAGCACGGAATCCTGTCCGGCCGCGGAGAGCCTGCCGTGCAACGGGACGACGTCCACCTCGCTCAGATCGGCGAGAAGCGCTGTCGTCCGGCGGATCTCGGCCGCACCGGGCAAGAAGACCAGCACATCGCCCTCGGTGCCGACGAGCGCGGCCCGGACAGCCCGCGCGACCTGAGCTTCGACCCACTCGCGGGGCAACGGCGGCACATACGTCGTCCGCACCGGGTACGTCCGCCCGTCGACCTGCACCACCGGCGCCCCGCGGTCCGGATCGAGCAGTGCCGAAAGCCGTTCGGCCGCAACGGTTGCCGAGGTGGCGAGCACGCGCAGGTCCGGCCGCAGCCCCGCCCGGGCGTCGAGCAGCAACGCCAGCAGCAGGTCCGCGTCGAGGTGCCGCTCGTGACACTCGTCGAGCATCACCACGTCTACCCCCGGCAATTCGGGGTCGCCTTGCAACCGTCGCACCAGCAGTCCGGAGGTGACCACCTCGATCCGGGTGCCCGGTCCGACGCGCCGGTCTCCGCGCACCGAGTATCCGACGGTCTCGCCCACCGGCTCCCCGAGCAATGCCGCCATCCGCGCCGCAGCGGCCCGCGCGGCCAGCCGCCGCGGCTCGGCCACCAGCACCCGCCCGGTGCCCGCCGCCGCCAAGGCCAGCGGCACCAGGGTCGTCTTCCCCGTCCCCGGCGGCGCGACCAGCACAGCGGTCGCCCGCTCGGCCAGCGTCTCGACGAGACCATCGAGAGCGGGGCGGACCGGTAGCTCGGGCAGTTCGGGCAGTTTCATCGGCAACCAGTCTGCCGTCGCCGCGCCTCGGCGCGCGCAACCACCCACCCGGTCCGGCCCGTGCGACGGTTCAGGGTTCGATCAGCCCGGCCCGGATGGCGTAGCGGGTCAACGCGAGCCGGTCCCGCAGGCCCAGCTTCTGCATGACGTTGGCCCGGTGCCGGTCGACGGTCTTCACGCTGATGAACAGATCACCGGCGATCTCCCGCGAGGAGAACCCCTCGGCGACGAGTTTGACCACCTCCTCCTCACGCGGCGTGAGGATGCTGCGCGGCAACGCCTCGCCGTCGCGTGCGCGGTGCAACCAGTCGCGGATCAGCGAATTGACCGCGCCCGGATACAGATACGACTCGCCGCGCAGGGTCGCCCGGCAGGCTTCCAGCAGGTCACGATCGGCCACAGACTTCAAGACATACCCGGAGGCGCCGACCCGCAGGGATTCGAAGAAGTACTGCTCGTTGTCGTACATCGAGAGCATGAGAATCCGCACCTGCGGGTTGCTGCCCGCGATCTCGCGGGCGGCCTGGATCCCGGTCAACCGCGGCATCGCGATGTCGAGGATCGCCAGATCGACCGGTGTGGCGGCGATCTGCTGGATCGCGTCGTAGCCGTTGGCCGCCTCGGCGACCACGGTGAGATCGGGTTCGGCGTCGAGGATCAGCCGCAGACCCGAACGCACCAGGGCATGGTCGTCGGCGAGCAGGATGCGGGCCGGGGCCGCGGTCGTCACGAGCTACCTCCTGAATGGTGCTGCGGGATGGTCACGCACACCTCGGTGCCGTGTCCGGGCGCCGAATCGATCACCAGCGTGGCGTCCACCAGCAAGGCCCGCTCGCGCATGCCACGGATGCCCGCACCGTCCTCGACCACGCCGCCACGTCCGTTGTCGCGGACCCGCAGCACCAACGTGTCGTCCCGCGCGGACAGGCTCAGGCGCACCGCGGTGGCCTGCGCGTGCCTGGCGATATTGGTCAAACTCTCCTGCGCGATGCGATAGCAGACCAGCTCGACCTCTTCCGCGAGTCGTGGCAGATCGCGATCCACCGTGCGCGCCACCGTGATTCCCGCCGTGGTGGCGAATTCGCCGCACAGCGCGGCGAGCGCGCTCGCCAGCCCCAGGTCGTCGAGCACGTCCGGGCGCAGCCGCCGGGCGATGTTGCGTACCTCGTCGAGACACCCGCGCACGGTCTCCTGCGCGCCGTGCAACACCTCGGCCACGTCGGCGGGCGAACGATCGGCGGCCCGTTTCATCGAAAGCAGTGCGACGGTGAGGCTCTGGCCGATCTCGTCGTGCAGTTCACGGGCGATCCGGCGCCGTTCGCCCTCCTGCGCGGCCAGCGCCGACGCGCTCGCCGCGGTGCGTTCGGTGGCCAGGCGATCGACCATCGCGTTGAACGTATCGATCAGGCGGGACAGATCGCCGTTGCCGCGGTCGTCGAACCGGCCGCTGCGGCGCAACGGATCCACTCGATCCATCGAGGCGATCAATCCGTCCAGCGGCGCCAGGCTCGTCCGCAGCAGCAGCGCGTTCGCGGCCAGGATGACCGCGAGGCCGATCAGCAATACCGGGACCTCGGTCAGCCGCACCCGGGCCGACACCGTCGCCGGGGACAGCGCCAGCACCAAGGTGCCGAGCGTGAAGACCGCTCCGTTGATCAGGAAAATCCGCCGGTACAGGGCCTGGGCCGGCGTGCGCGGCCCCCGCCGGAACAAGCTGGCGGCACTGTCCGGTCGGTCCATCCTCCCAGTCTGTCCGGCGGTGCACGCCGGTGTCCATGGGGTCTGACACCCATTCCGCGACCGGCCGACTACATAGCCGTCACCTGCAGAGATGAGTAGCAGCACCGATGGTCGGCGAGCCCGGTGCCGACCGAGACTGAGGTCGGAAACCACGGGACCGCAGGAGGAGTATCCGGCATGGATGTCGATCGCACGACGGTGCCGGGACGAGGCACCGTGCACCATTTCCTGGCCCGCGGCGGTGCGCGTTTCGCCCTGCTCACCGCGTCCGACGGCGACAAGCACGTGCTCGTCTACGACGACACCGGCGACGAACCGGTGCAGATCGTCGCGCTCGAACCCGACGAAGCCGACCAGTTCGCCGCACTCCTGCACAGCGCCCCGCTCCCCGATCGGGTGGCCCGCCTCGAACGGCTGCTCGACACCCTCGCCGACGATCGGAACCGGTGATGCCCACCTTTCCCCCGCACGCGCAACGGGACCTAGCCATGCAAGCACGTGAGATCGCGATCCAGTTGCCCACCGTCCGGGTGGCCGACCCCGTCGCCAAGGCCATGCGGCTGATGGTGGTCAATCGACTACCCGGAATGATCGTCGTCGACGACGCGGACCGGCCGATCGCCGTGCTGCCCGGCACCCAGGTGCTGCGGCTGGCCATCCCGAGCTCGTATCAGAACGACCCGGCACTGGTCCGCACGATCGACGAGCTGCACGCCGAACTCTTCTGGCAGGAACCCGGCCGCTGGACCGTCGGCGACTGCCTGCCCGAGACGATCGCCAAACCCGCCACCATCCGCCCCGACGCCACCCTGCTCGAGGTCGCGGCGCTGATGGCGCAGAAGCACAGCCCGCTGGTCGCGGTCGTCGACCGGGATCGCACGCTGCTCGGCGCGGTGACGCTGGAGCGGCTGCTGCTGAGCCTGGCCATCGCCGGACCCGAGGACTGAGCCCGCCGGGGCCGCACGAGGTGATCGGCGTGACTCAGCTACTGGCCCTCACTATTTTCGTCGGCGCCTTCTGGTGCATCGCCACCGAGCGCGCCGACAAGGTCAAGATCGTGCTCGTCGCGGCGGGCCTGATGACGGTGCTCGGGTTGGTGCCGGGCGAGCAGGTGTTCTACTCCGCGCACAACGGCATCGACTGGAACGTCATCTTCCTGTTGCTCGGCATGATGATCATCGTCGGCGTCGTCAAACACACCGGACTGTTCGACTTCCTGGCGATCTGGGCGGCAAAACGTTCCCGCGGCAAGCCTTTCCGGCTCATGGTGATGCTGATGGTGATCACCGCCGTCGCCTCGCCGCTGCTCGACAACGTCACCATCATCATGCTCGTCGCGCCGGTGACGATCGTCGTGTGCGATCGGCTGCGGCTGCCCGCGCAACCCTTTCTCATCGCCGAGATCCTCGCCGCCAACATCGGCGGTGCGGCGACCCTGGTCGGCGACCCGCCCAACATCATCATCGGCAGCCGGGCCGGGCTGAGCTTCAACGATTTCCTGGTGCACATGGCACCGGCCGTCACCGTCATCTTCGTGCTGTTCGTGCTGTTCACCCGCTGGTTGTTCCGCAAGCATCTGCGCCACGATTCCGCGCACATCGAGGTGGTGATGGCGCTGCACGAGCGCCGCGCCATCACCGACCCCAGGCTGCTCGCCCGCTCCCTGCTGGTGCTCGCCGCCGTCGTCCTCGGTTTCGGGCTGCACTCGGTGTTCCATATCGCGCCCTCGATCATCGCGCTGCTCGGCGCCGGTGCGATGGTGCTGATCTCCGATCTCGACGTGGGCGATATTCTCCGCGAAGTCGAATGGGGCACACTGGTCTTCTTCATGGGACTGTTCGTCATGGTGGCCGGGCTGGTGCACACCGGCGTGATCGACCGCATCGGCGACGCCGCCGTCACCGCTTTCGGTGACAACCCGCTACTGGCCTCTGCCACACTGGTTTTCGGTTCCGCCGTGGTCGCCGCGTTCATCGACAACATCCCCTACACGACCACCATGGCGCCCGTCGTCGAAGGCTTGGTCGCCGAGACGCCGAACCCGGTGCACGGGCAAGCACTCTGGTGGTCGTTCGCGTTCGGCGCCGACTTCAGCGGCAACGGCACCGCGGTCGCCGCCAGCGCCAACGTCGTCGCCCTCGATATCGCCCGCCGCGCCGGCCACCCCATCACCTTCTGGACCTTCACCAAATACGGCATCCTCGTCACCGCCCTCAGCACCACCTTCGCCTGGATCTACCTCTGGGCGCGCTACTTCTGAACGCCACCGTAATCGCCCGGATCTGACTACCGCGCGCATTTCCCGCGAACTAACGTCGTTGCAGACGGTGCTTAAATACGTTGCGCCGAGACCTTTTTCGCGTGTTTAGCTGCGGCTTATAGTTTGCGCATCGGCGCGTTTCCACCAGTACTGTCGACGCCGCCGGGCCGTGTCGTGGAGCCCGTTCGCTGATATTCGGAGGTCTTCAGGTCATGCTTGATGTGGGCAGTCGTCGCTATCGGGGGAAGCATCGGATTGCGCAGGCGCCGGGGAATGGGCGGCCCCGGCTGTTCGCCACGTTGCTGGCCGGAGCGTTGCTCACGCCTGCGGGGTTGAGTCTGAGCGCGACGACCGCCGGGGTTGCGCAGGCGGCGAGTTTCGACTTTCGGGCGAAGATTCAGGGGTACGACAAAGACGGCCGGGCGATCATTCACTACAACAACAAGATTCATGATCCCGGGATCGAGAACGCGGTCAAGCATCTGAACGCGACGCCCGGTCTGAACATCGTGCTGAAACCGGGAACGGGAAATGGCGCGATCGATATCAGCAACGAACATTTCCAAGGCGATGTCGCAGGCCTGGGTGGCTGGGACAACGGTCCGTTCGTCAAACTCGACCCCAAGAACAGCGGCTTCGACCCGGCCGACCGCACCGAGATCGCCGGACACGAACTGCTGCACGCCATCGGCCTCGATCACAACGACAGCGGGTGCAGCATCATGGCCAGCGTCGTCAACAGGTGCGGTGACGGGCCCAGCCCGCTGGGCAAAAGCGAAGTCGGCGAACTCAACAAGATGTATCAGCGTGGAAAGCCGGACAACGCGGAGTCGCCGTCCGACAGCACCCCGCAAAAAGGTGACCCCGACGATCGGCCGAACCGTCCGGGCGCACCTCGGCCGAAACCGGAGAAACCGAGCGGCGACGATCAGCAAACCGCGCCCGGCGACGGATCGGATTGGTTCGGCGACGACCAAAGCGGCGATACTTCGCAGCCGGATGATCCGTTCGGCGACAATTCTTTCGACGGCGACGACCCGTTCAGCGGCGATTACACCGACCTGTTCGGCGATGGCAGCGATTCGTCAGGCCCGGACGAGGCGGGCGATGGATTCGACTGGCTCGGTGATGGTCGAGACGACGCCTCCGGTGACCCCTTCGGTGATCTGTTCGGCACCGGCGACCCGTACGGCAGCGACCCGTTCAGCAGCGACGACAGCTTCGATTGGTTCGGCGACAGCGGCTGGGACAACGCCTCCGACGTCACCGACATGATCGGCGGCGACGGCGGCCAGACCTTCGATTGGTTCGGCGACAGCGGCACCCGCACGTTCGGCGCCGACGACACGTTCGGCAACGCCGAGTGGTTCAGCGGCGGCAGCCGGTTCGCCGACCTCGCCGGTGCGGGCCTGTTCTGACACCGCGACCCCGGTCCGGGACGGTCGGCCCACAGCACTGGACACAAGTCACATCCGTCGATGTTTGACCCTCGCGCAACAGGGAATCGCAGCAATACACCACGCCCGATTACCGGAGGTCAATCTCATGGCAGTATCGCGCACCGACCGCAACGAACCGGCCCTCATCGACAACGTGCCCGGAATGCTGTTGGCGCTGCTGCTGGTGGTGGTGATCGCCGCGCTCGGGCTGAGTTACTCGCTCACCGCGGCGATCCCTGCGTGACGCGCGCACACGTCTCGTCCGGCTACGACAGTTCGGCCGCCGCCAGTTCGATATCCGGCGCGACGATCGGGTCGGCGTCACGCACTGGACTGCGGTAGCTGTAATCCTCGCGGTCGAAACGAGTCGCTCTGCGATAGGTCTTCAGCAGCGACCACGGCCGCAGATACGGGGACTTCCCCTGCGAGTTGATGAAGTAACTGTTCGACCCCTCGCACCGAGTTTCCAAGTAATAGGACAGGTTTCGGCCGCTGCGCAGCATCTCTCGGTGGAAGCGTTCCTGGGCCTGCGGCCGCACCTCCACCACCGTGGCGCCGCGCCGGCGGGTCTCGTCGATGACCGTCGCGATGTGCCGCATCGCGTTCTCCACGAAATAGTGGAACGCGGTACCGGTCCACGAGTACGGGCCGATCATGATGAACCGATTCGGCACACCGGCCACCGAGGTGCTGTAGTAGGCCTTCAACTCCTCGGTGTTGTAGAACACCCCGAGGTCGAACCCGGCACGACCGAGCACCGTGCCGGGCTTGTAGCTCTCCGGATCGGAGAACACCTCGTAGCCGGTGGCCAGCACCAGCGCGTCGATCTCCCGCTCGACACCGTCCGCGCTGCGGATCGCGTGCGGCGTGATCTCGCCGATGCCCGCGGTGATCAGCTCGACGTTGTCGCGGTTGAGCGTGGGCAGGTAGTCCCCACCCGCGCCGCCGCGGATGCACACGATGCCGAAGTCCGGCCGCAGCTGTTTACGGACCTCCTTGTCCCGCACCTTGATTCGCACCCATCCCGCGTAGGCGTTGCGTCCGGCCGCATCGACCAGGCGCGCGCCCAGCTTCCACAGCGGCGCGGGAGTGAACACCGCCACCCGCAGCGCCGAGTCGATCACGCCCTGAGCGAGCCCGTTGACGAGCGCCGAACCACCGGGCAGCGCGAGCATCCGCTGCATCCACGGCCGCAGCACGAAGTCCGGCTTCGGCAGATACACCTGTGGAGTGCGCTGATAGATATCCAGGCGTTCGACCTGAGCGGCGAGTGTCGGCGCGATCTGCATCGTGCTGGCGCCCACGCCGATGATGGCCACGCGCTTACCGGTGAAGTCGTAATCGTGGTTCCAGGTCGCCGGATGCATGGAAACCCCTGCGTAGGAGTCGAGTCCGGGGATATCCGGTGTGGTCTTCGCGTTGATGTAGGCGCCGACCGCACTGATCACGAACCGGGCCGTGAGCACCTCACCGGAGTCCACGTGCAGCCGCCAGAGGGCGTCGCGGTCGTCCCATTCCTCACGAACGATGGTGGTGTGGAACCGCATTCGCCGCGGGAGGTCGTAGTCGGCGGCGACCTCCCGCAGGTACTCGAGGATCTGATCGCGCTTGGCGAACAACCGGTCCCAGTCGGGTTTGCGGGCGAACGAGAACTGGTAGGTGGTGCTGGGAATATCGCAGCCCGCGTCCGGATAGCTGTGGCTGTACCAGGTGCCGCCCAGTCCGCCGACGCGGTCGACGATCAGGAAGTCGTCGATCCCGATCTCCTGCAGCTTCACCCCGGCACAGATGCCGCCGATGCCCGCACCGATCACAATGACTTCGTATTGCGGTGTGGCGCTCTTGGTTTCGGTCATTTCACGTCCTCTTCGGCGCGCTGCCCGGTCAGTTCGGCGGCCGGTCGCCCGTTGGCGGAGATCGGCCACACCGGTGACGAACTCGTCTGCGCGACCTGCGCGACGCGACGGGCGAACAGCGGGCCGACTCCGCCGATCCGGTACGCGGCCCGCCACAGCGGCGGGAACCAGGTGGAGAAGCGCAGCGGCAGCCGCGGAGTGACCGCCACCGTCCACACGACCCTGGTGCGATCGGCGCCGAGATCGGTGAAGGTCATGTCCTCGGCGTACTGCCGGACCAGCAGGAACTGCGACCAGTTTCCGCTCACCACACCGAAGGTGATGCGGTGCCCCGGCTCGTGCCGCCAGAACCGCTCGCGCTCCACCCACCCGAAGCGGAGCGGATCGAACACCGATCCCATTTCGCGGATCACGCCCGCCCCACGCTCGGGCGAGTCGTAACGTACGCCCACACACGGAATCGGCAACCAGCGCCAGGCCTGATCGTCGTCCAGTGCGGTCCACACCGCCCAGCGGGGTGCGTCGAGCACCCGCTCGACGGTGAAAACCAGTGCGGCCGTGTCGAAGACGGAATCATCGACCGGTGTCGCCGCGGCGTGTTGGGTGTGCAGGAACGAGGTGATACTCGTGATCGTCTCCGATGCTGGATTGGGCTCAGTGCGTGACGATGCTCTGGCGCGCCGGGGCGTCGCCGGCGGCAGGCACCATCCGGGAAGTCGTGTATCGGTAGTGGTCGAGCGGGAAATGCCGGTTGCTCCAATACATTCCGAGCTGCGTGGTGGCCCGGAAGGCCGGTCCGTCGCCCTGGTAGTTGATGTAGTACGTGCGGGATTCCGCACAGCCCTGCTTGAACAGATAGGTGTTCTTGTTGCGGGCATACATGCGAGCGAAGTACTCCTCGTGTGGCTCCCGGCGGATCTCGGCCCGGGTCGCACCGCGGCGCAACGCCTCCGCGATCACCCGGCTGCTGTGGGCGGCGGTGGCTTCGATCAGCGGGATCACCGAACCCGGCGCGTAACCGTAGGGCCCGAAGATGTGGAACATGTTGGGGAATCCGGGCACCGACACGCCCTCGTAAGCCTGGTATCGATGGGTGTCCCAGTACTCCCCCAATTCGGTGCCACCACAGCCATGTACGGGATATGGCGGCGTAGCACCCTTGTCCATCACCTGGAATCCGGTGGCGGTCACCACCATGTCGAACTCGCGGTGTGTGCCGTCCGCGGTGACGATGCCCTGTTCGGTGCAGCGTTCGATTGCCGTGGTGACCAGGTCGACGTGGGGCCGGGTATACGTCTTGAAATAGTTGTTGGAAATTGAGGGACGTTTGCACCCCAGCCGATAGGTCGGGGTCAGGGCGCGGCGCAGGCCGCGATCACGCACCTGGGTGAACAGGTAGGCCTTCAGCGCCGCTTCACCCGCGCCGAGCACCGCCGAGGTCAGGCGCGGATAGTCCGACAGCGCCAGGCCGATCCCGAGGAACGCGTTCACGGCGGCATTGCCGATCAGCCGGATCGCCTGCTGCGTCGGCGGGAAGTCCAGCGCCCGATGACCGATCCGGCCCAACGCGAAATCGGGTTTGGGCGCCACCCAGATGGCGGTCCGCTGGAAGACCGTCAGCTGGTCGGCCTGCTCGGCCAGCCGCGGAATCACTTGCAGCGCGGTCGCTCCGGTGCCGATCACCGCAACGCGTTTGCCGCGGTAGTCATAGGAGTGGTCCCACCGCGCGGTATGCATGAGCGTGCCCGTGTACCGGTCGAGTCCGGCGATGGCGGGCGGCTTCGGCTGTTCGAGCGCACCTACGGCGCTCACCAGGAAGCGTGCGGTGATCTCGTCCCCGTCGGTGGTCAGCACCCGCCACTGATCGGTGGCCTCGTCGAACCGCGCCCGCATCGCCCCGCAACCGAGCCGCAGTTTGTCACGCAGGCCCTGCCGATCCGCCACTTCCTCGGCGTAACGCTGGATTTCGGCGCCCGGCGCGAAGAACCGGGACCACCGGGAGCGCTGCTGGAACGAGAAGTTGTAGATCGGCGACGGAACATCCACGGCCACACCGGGATAGGTGTTGGCGTTCCAGGTACCGCCGACCCGCTGCCATTTGTCGATGATCAGAAAGTTGTCGATGCCCGCCCGGCGCAGCGCCGCGCCGGTGCCGAGGCCGCCGAATCCCGCACCGATGACGAGCACGTCGAAGTCGGGTGTGCTGGTGGAGCTCATGGGAACCTGCTCGTGGTCGTGCGGCCGGTCAGGCCGCGGTGGTCCGGTCGGTGCCGCGGCCGGCGGCCGCGGTGTCGAGCGCGCGCCGCACGAACGCGCCCAGCTCGGCGACGGCGGCACGGGCATCCGGCAGCAGGTCCGCGCCCGCGTGGAATACATGAATCGCGTTGTCCCAGACCTGCAATGTGTGTGGCACGCCCGCCGTGGCGCAGCGCCGGGCGAGCGCCTCGGCATCGGGCAGCAGCACCTCGAGATTGCTCACCTGGATCAATGTCGGTGGCATGCCGGTGAAGTCGTGATTGATCGGCGACCACAGCGGATCGAGCACGCCGTCGCGCGCGAAGCCGAGCAGTGCGGGCACCGCCAGCGCCCGGGCCGACAGCAGCGCGTCGTGCCGATCGTTCGGGTGCGCCCGCCGGATTGCCGGGTCGAGGTCGGCGAACGGCGCGATCGCGGCGATGGCGGCGGGCAGCGGCAGCGCCCGGGCCCGAGCGGCGAGTGCGGCCGCGAAAGTCAGGCCTCCGCCCGCCGAATCACCGGCGAAGACCACGCGGTCGGGGGTGAATCCGCGGTCGAGCAGGTACCGGTAGGCGGTGACCGCGTCGTCGACCGTGTCGGTGAAATGGCCCTTGGGCAGTTGGCGGTAGTCCACGTTCAACAGCGCGACACCAGCCGCCCGTGCGATCCGTGCGGCCAGCCGGCGGTGGCTGTGCAACCCGCCCGCCAGGAACCCGCCGCCGTGAAAGTAGAGGATCGCCGCGCCCTGCGCGGTGTCGTCGGGGCCGTGATCGTCCCGGTGCCAGAGCCATTCGGCGCGAAAGTCGGGGAACAGCACGGCGCGTCGCCGCGTACCCCGCGCCGGGCGCAGCGGAATGGCCAGCAGGTCCGCGAGATTGGCGATCCGGAAGGCCCGAGTGCCGCGCAGCGGTCCGCTTTCGGCGAGGACGCACAGCCCGTCGACGGCCGGACGCAGCGTGGCACGCAGGAGCGCGTGCGCAACCCGCAGCCGAAGGCCGGCCCGGCTCGCGAATTCGACCTGCACCGCGGCCGCCGCGCCGGTCATGCCGGAACTCCCGCCGGGACCTGCACCTCGTACCGGTAGTCGTCGAGCGGAAACCGGCGATTGCCCCGCCGGGCCTCGAAGAACCCCGACGGCCGGACATAGGTGGTGTCCCCCTGCGAGTTCCGGTAGTAGGTCGGCACATGGCCGTTGAGTTCGGCCAGGTAGTAGCGCAACGACTCACCCCGCCGGTACACCGTGCGGTGATATGCGTCCGCCGCTTCCTTGCGCACCTCGCACCAGAGCGCACCCCGCCTGCGCGTCTCGGCGATCGCGCGCACGGCGTGGTCGGCGGTCATCTCCACGAACGCGTGCCAACCCGAACCGGTCCACGAGTACGGGCCGACCAGGGTCCACCGATTCGGCAGGCCGTGCACCGAGACGCTCTGATACGCCTGCAAACCCTCTTCGCGATAGAACTTGGCCAGGTCGAATCCGTTGCGGCCCAGTATGGTTCCCGGCCGGTACGTCTCCGGGTCGGAGAAGACCTCGTAGCCGGTGGCCAGAATGAGGGCGTCCAACCGATGCAGCGTCTTGTCGCCGGTGCGGACTCCCGTCGGCGTGATCTTCTCGATCGGCGTCGTCACCAGGGCCACGTTGTCCCGGTTGTAGGCCCGCAGGTAGCTGTTCGACAAGGTGGGCCGCTTCGCCACCAGACCGAAATCGGGCGTCAACGCCGTCCTGGTCTGCGGGTCGGTGACCACCCGCGCCAGATAACGCCGGTACAGCGCACGGCAGCCGGCATCGAAACGGTCCATCGCCGGATGCACCACGCCCCCGGGCAGCCCGACCACCGCACGCAACGCGAGATCGATCACCACCAGCGCCCCGCCGTGCAACACGGGCTGAATTCCAGGTACCGCCAGGACCCGTTGCAGCGCACCGGGAATACGAAAATCGGGCTTCGGCAACGACCAGACCGGAGTGCGCTGGAAGACCGTCAGCTTGCCGACCTCCGGCGCGATGGACGGAATGATCTGCACCGCACTGGCACCGGTGCCGATGATGCCCACCGTCTTGCCCGACAGATCGTAGTCGTGATCCCAACTACTGGGCCGCAGGACCTTTCCCTTGAAGGCACGCACACCGGCGATGCCCACCTCGGTCTTCGGCCGGACGAACGCGCCCACCGCGCTGATCACGAATCGTGCGCTGACGATGGACCCATCGGCGAGGAACAACCTCCAGTAGCCAGCGTGTTCGTCCCACTCCTCCCGCTCGACCTCGGCGCCGAACCGCACTCGAGCACGCACGCCGAATCGCCGCGCCACGTCGATGTGGTACTGCTCGACCTCCGCGCCGTGCGGAAAGACCCGGCTCCAATTCGCTTTGCGGGCGAAGGAATACTGGTAGGCCAGCGCTGGGATATCGACGCCGAGCCCCGGATAGTGGTTCTCGTGCCAGCTGCCGCCGACCTCGTCGGAGCGCTCGAGCACGATGAAATCGTCGATGCCCGCCCGGCGCAGTTTCACACCCGCGGCGATACCGCCCGGACCCGCCCCGATCACGGCGACCTCGTACAGCGGCGCTGCTGTCTCGTTCATGTCTTGTCTCATTTCGTGATCCGGTTCAGCAATGGCCGCAATCGGGGCAGCAGCGCGTCGGCGAGCGTGAAGGATCCGAGGCTGCCCACTACGCGAGTCAGACTGGGCGACAGGCGAAACGCGCCGTAACCGAGCCACGCCTCGAGGTTCACCGGCACGATCGCGTGATCGCGCCGGATCGCCCGCTCGATGGCCCGCGCGACTTTGTCCGGTCCGGCGAACGCCAGACCTTGGACCCGCCCGATCTCCGTCCGCCAGGCCGCCTGCTGGGCCGCGTCGAGACCCGCTCGCTCACCGTGCGCGAGCAGATCGGTCCGGATCGCGCCGGGACAGATCGCGCTCACTCCGATTCCTTTGGGCCGCAGCTCGACTCGCAACGCCTGGGTCGCCATCAACACCGCGGCCTTCGCGGTCGCGTAGGCGGGAATGTATTTGGCCGGGAAAAAGGCCGCACCCGAGGAGACGTTGACGATATGGCCGGGGATACCGGCATCGATCATCTGCCGGGCGAACACGCGAGAGCCGTAGATCACGCTCATCAGGTCGATGTCGACGGTGCGTTGCCATTGCGCCGCAGTGGTTTCGAAGAATCCGCCGGTGTCCATCACCCCCGCGTTGTTCACCAGCACATGGGCGGGGCCGAATTCGCCGCTGACCCATTCGGCGCACTTGTCCCACTGGGACTCACTGGCCACGTCGAGCCGATACGGATGGGCCCGCCCGCCCGCCGCGCCGATCTCGTCGGCCGCCGCATGCGCACTGTCGGCATCGATATCGGCGATCACCACGCGATATCCGGTGCGCGCGAGCAACAGCGCGGTTTCGCGCCCGATGCCCGCGCCGCCGCCGGTCACGATCGCTGTTCTCATCGCCTGCCTCCCAGTACCCGATCCGACAGCTCGACCGCCTTCTCCGCCAACGGCATCTGCGCCAGGCCCGAGAGTCCGCGCAGCACCCCCGGCGACAACCGCGCCAGGTACCAGCCGGCCCAGGCCTCGACCCCGACCGGCACGGTCGACAGATTCCAGCGCACCGCGCGTTCGACCGCGGCGGCGACCCGATCCGGCGACCGCCCGAAGATCCGTTGTCCGCGTGCGAGTTTCGCGCCCCAGTCGGCCGTCGCCCGAGCGTCGGCTCCCGCTAGCGTCCCGTTCGCGGACAGCTCGGTATCGATCAATCCCGGACACACGGCGCTGACCCGGATGCCGCGATCGGCGAATTCGGCGCGCAACGCCTGGGTGCCCATCCACGCGCCCGCCTTCGCGGTCACATAGGAGGGAGCCAGCGACGTGGGTAGAAACGCCCCGACCGAGCAGATATTGACGATGGCGCCGTGCTTGCCCGCCTCGACCATCTGCTGCACGAACAATCGCGAGCCGAGCAGCGGGCCCAGCATGTTGATCGCGATCATGCGCCGCCAGTCGTCCCCGCTCTGTTCGAGGAATCCGCCGGAGATCAGGATGCCCGCGTTGTTGACGACCACGTCGGGAACGCCGTGGTCCCGTGCGACCCGAGCGGCGAACTCCGCCAAGGCCGTTGCGTCGGAGACGTCGAGCGGAGAGAACTCCGCCCGGCCCCCTGCCGCCCGCACCAGCGCGACGGTCTCCTTCCCGCCACACTCATCGATATCGGCGACGAGCACGGTAGCGCCGCGCCCGGCGAACCGCAGACTGATCGCCCGCCCGATGCCGCTGCCCGCACCGGTCACCACCACCACCGTCATAACCGACGGGCCGATCGTGGATTTACAGCCAGAAGTTCCGAAATCATGCCGCGACTCCTGTGTCGTCGGTGCCCGAAAGAGCAGATCTACCACCCGTCAATTAAGCGACGGCCGTGTCACTAAAATAAACTGTCTGAGACGCTGCCGCAAGCCCCAGGCGCAAGCGGCGATGCTCGACGGGCAGCACGACCAGGGCGCATACGATGTGCTGGATGACCGAACCAGCCAAACGCGGCCGCGGCCCGGGTCGGCCGCGCGACCAGCAGAACACCGAGCGGCGCAGGCGCGAGCTGATCGCCGCCGCCTATCACGTGTTCACCACGAAGGGCTACGCCGCGGCCTCGACCGCCGACATCACCGCCGAGGTCGGCATCGGGTACGGCACCTTCTATCGCTATTTCGACAGCAAGCGCGCCATCCTCGACGAGGTGGTCGACTACGGCCTCGACCGGATCCTCACCGAGATCGCGGGCGAGGTGTTCGTGCCCGAGCCGGTGCACCGCGAGATCACCGTCGACTGGCTGGTGCGGACCTGGTCCGGCGCGGTCGAGCGGATGTGCCGGATCGCCGAATCCGATCCCGCCCTGATGCAGGCGCTGCTGTTCGAATTGCCCGGCATCGACGACGAACTCAACACGCGCCTGCTCGGCCTGGGCGGGATACTGGCCGCGACCGTGGACCGCTTCCTGACCCGCGCCGTCGACGCCGGCGTGCTCCGCGCCGACGTGCACACCGCCGATGTCGCGTGGATGCTGATGGCGCTGACCATCCCGCCGGTGATGCGCACCCTGCAAGGCGGTGGCGAAGCGGACCGGCGCGGCTACACCGACACCGTGCTCGCCGTCCTCACGTCCGGCCTGCAGTCGCCCGGCCAGGCGAAGAATTAGCCGACTGGAAGGTTGTGCGATGGCGAAGGACATACCCACCTCACGGGTACGACGCGGCGCCACCTTCGGCAAACTCGTTGCCGGACAGGCAGTTCGGGGTGCCGGCGTGACGCTGTCGATGGTCGGCGACACCGACGCGCAGCGCACCGCGCGCACCGAACGAGCACTGGCCGACGCGGCCGAGGACATCGTGACCGTGCTGGGCAGCATGAAGGGCCTGGCCATGAAGGCCGGCCAACTGCTGTCGATGTTCGACCTGCTCGCCGCGTTCGGCATCGAGACGATGCCGCCGGCGCAGCGCGAACGGTTCCAGCGAAAACTCGCCGCCCTCTACGATCAAGCGCCGAGCCTGCCGTTCGAGCGTATGCGCACGGTGCTCGAAGCGGACTACGGACGACCGCTCGCGAAGGTTTTCGCGGAGTTCGAGGCCACACCGATCGGCACCGCCTCGATCGGTCAGGTCTACCGCGCCCGCCTGCACGACGGTCGTACTGTCGCGGTCAAGGTGCAGTATCCGGGGATCGATATCGCGATCCGAGCCGACCTGAAGAATCTCGGTCTGGTGTTGCGGATGCTGCGCACCATCGCGCCCGCAGTCGCCGACCACGCGCTTTTCCGGGAACTCACCACGCATTTCGCCGACGAGACCGACTATCGCGCCGAAGCGGCGCACCATCGGATCGTCGCCGACAGCTATCGCGATCACCCCTTCATCCGCATTCCCGAGGTGGTGACGGAGCTGTGCACGGCACGGGTTCTGGTCACCGAACTCGTCGAAGGACTGCGCTTCGACGAGATCGTCGCGTTGCCCGATGCGGACCGCGATCGCGTCGGGGAGATCGTGTACCGCTTTTACGTCGGCACGATGGCACGCGAGCACTGTTTCTCCGGCGACCCCCATCCGGGCAACATCCTGCTCGCCGCCGACGGCAAAGTGGCCTTTCTCGACTTCGGCCTGTTCAAGCACATGGACGACGCCGCAGTCGAATTCGAATTGGACTGCGTCCGCGCCGCCGCCGAGCATCGCGGCGCCGAGCTACGCGGGCTACTGACGGAATACGGCGTGCTGGAAGAGGATTCGCCCGCGACCGCGGACGAATGCCTGCGTCTGTTCTACGAGGTCTCCGGCTGGCTGCTCACCGACGCCGAGATCCGGATCGCCGCGGACGCCGCACCGAATGCCATTCTCACTTTCGTCGACCCGCGCCGCGGCTATTTCGACCGGTGGCGACGCGAATACGCGCCCGCCGAGCACGCGTTCGCACGACGCGTCGAATACGGCACCCTCGCGCTGCTCGGCAAGCTGCGCGCCGCCGGCAACTGGCACCGGATCGCGCGCGAGTGGTGCTACGACGAGCCGCCGCGCACCGAACTCGGTGTGCTCGAACACGATTGGCTCGCCACGCGCGGCCGGGACGCGCAGGGCGACCCGCGCCACCGCCACTGAGCCGCCGTTCGCCCCTGTCGTTCAATCGGACTACAGAATTCCGTTGTGCGCCACCATGTCCCACGTTCGGCCGATACCGGCGGCGCCGCCCGGGTGACACCGTTGTGCGCATGGACGCAACTCTCATCGGCCTCATTCTCGGCCTCACCTACATCACCGCCGGGATCATCGTCTGCAAGATCTACTACCGCAAACGGCACGGGGTGCCGCTGAAGGTGATCAACGGCGGCCCCGCACTGTTCTTCACGCCCGCTTACTATTTGGCCTGGGTCTGGCCACTGGCCTTCGTGCTGCCCAATCTGAAAGACCCGACCCCGTGCACCCACGTCGCGCACATCGAGGCCCGCGCCCGGATCAACGCGGCCGCCGAGATGTACGAGGCGGAACGACGGCGCCGATGACGCCGCGCGGCCCGGAACCGCACAGTCCTACTTCAAACGCATAACTTTTCGGGTCTTGCCGGGTATACCCGGGTTGCCGATAGTGTCAGGACGCCGACACCAGAAGTGGTGTGGCGCAGGGGAGGATCCTCCCCGTCTCGCTGCGACGAACGATCTGATTCCGCGCGAAGACCATCCCGGCACCTATCGCCGCACTCGAAAAACCTTGAAGGAGTTGTTGTGCAGAGAAGTAGACTCATGCTCATCCTGGCCGCCGTAGCGGCGTTGCTCGCGGTGTCGGCGCCGGCCGGTTCAGCACAGGCGCCCGCGGGACCGGACGCACTGGCCGGCGGAATACCGCGAGAGTTCACCATGATCAGCCAAGGCGCACCCAACGGCCCCGCCTGCATCTATTACAACGAGGCGGCGGCCGGGCGCGGTCCCGCCGAGAACGAAACCACCTGTCGCGCAGACCAACCGCACATCTTCACCAGGCTCACGCAGTCCTCCGGCTACGTGCGCTTCGAACTGCTCGACTTCTTCGCCAAGTGCCTCATCGGCGACACCGCCACCAGTCCGGGGGTCCTGGTCGTCGGGTCCTGCGACGATCCGCGCGCCGATTGGGGTGGTGGCGGCACCATCGATCCGCCGGTGTGGCACCTGTACCCGCGCTCGAACCCGAGCATGTACCTGCGCGACACCGGCAGCGCGATCGTGCTGCAGAACACGCCGGAGCCGTGGAACACACCCGGGTACACCTGGCGACTGCTGTGAACCGGTGGCGGACCCGCATTCGTGCTGCCGGGTCCGCCACGGCATGCGCTCGTTACGCGGGCTCGGGCGGCTCGAGCTGGGCCCACGGCTGGGCCGTCTCGAGTTGCGCGGCCAGTTGCAGCAGCAAGAACTCGCTGCCGAGAGCGCCGACGAATTGACTGCCGAGTGGCAGACCGTCGGCCGTGCGATGCAGTGGCACGCTCATCGCCGGCCGACCGGTGACGTTGGCCAGCGGCGTGAACGGCACCGGGGCCAGGTTGGCCCGCACGATCTTGCGGTAGACCGGACTACGCGTAATCGCCGGGCCCGCACCGACTTCCAGCAGCCCTCCGAGGATCTTCGCCAGCGCCGCAGGAGGTTTGGTCTGGCCGATGCGCAGCGGCGGCGCGGCGATCGTCGGCGTGAGCCACAGGTCGTAGCTGTCGTGGAACGCGGCCAGGGCTCGTCCGTGAGCGTTCCAGCCCTCGTGCGCTTCGAGCAGAGCCGTCACGGTCTGTGCGCGCCCGGCCGCCGCCGCGGCCCGCGTGGTGATGTCGAACGCGGAGTCAGGCGCACCGCTGATCCGGCGGGCCTTCGCCAGTTTGGTCGCGAGATTGGCGGTCCACACGGCCATGAAATCGTGGGCCAACTGCTCGCCATCGATCCGCGGCGCGGCGGGCTCCACGTGATGACCCAGCTGCTCCAGCAGGGCCGCGGTGTGCTCGACCGCCCGCACAGCTTCGGCGTGAACCGGTGTGCCCAAAGGTGATTCGGAGCTGAACCCGATACGCAGCGGTCGCGGCGAGGTGCTCACCGCCGTGGCATAGGGCTGCTCGGCCCGCGCGGACAGGTAGGGGCCGCTCGGATCGGGGACACTGAGCACATCGAGCATGACCGCCGTGTCGCGGACGCTGCGCGACAGCACGCCGCTGGTGGAGGCGCCGAAGATGTTCTCGCCCGCGTCCGGACCGGCCGGCACCATCCCGCGCCCCGGTTTCAGGCCGAACAGTCCGGTGCAGGCCGCCGGCACCCGGATCGAGCCCCCGCCGTCACTGGCGCCGGCCATCGGCACGATCCCCGCCGCGACCGCGGCCGCCGCGCCGCCGGACGACCCGCCCGGCGATCGGTCGAGGTCCCAGGGATTCCGGGTCGCGCCGAAGGTTCCGGTCTCGGTGACCGCTACGGCCCCGAACTCGGGCGTGGTGGTCTTGCCGAAAATGACCAGGCCGGCATCGATCCACCGCTGCACCACGATGCTGTGGTGGGAGGCGTCGATCTCGCGCAACGGACCGGTGCCCGCGGAGGTCGGATACCCTGCGAAATCCTGGCCCAGATCCTTGAGCAGGAAGGGCACCCCGGCGAAGGGCCCCGTCGACGGCGCGGCCGCTGCCGCCCGCCCGGCCTCGGCCATCAGCAGGCTCACCGCGTTGACGGCCGGATCGACCTGAGCGCAACGGTCCAGTGCGACCTGCAACAGTTCGGCCGGTTGCACTTCGCCCTTGGCCACCAGCTCCGCCAGACCGACTGCGTCATATGTCCGATATTCGTTGTACCGCATGGGTTTTCCCTTCCGCCGTGCACACCATCGGTGACCGGACAATAACGTGTTCGACTACCTCACGCCGCACCGAGGTGAGCGAGCGCGGTAATGAGCCGGTCCGCGATGTCCGCGGGCCACGGAAAGGACGGCGCGACCACCCGCTGATGCGCGAGCCCGTGCAGTCCGAGCCACAACGCCACCGCGTCCGCGGCCGGATCGGTACTGCTGGAAACTCCGGCGGCGACACAGTCGGCGAGCGCCGCGGCGAGCAGACGCAGGCTCTCGTCCCCGAGAATCGCCATCTCGCTCTCCGACACCGAACTGTCGCCGAGATCGGGCACCCAGACCCCGCCGAACATCGTGCGATAGGGCCCGGGCCGAGCCTGCGCGAAGTCGAGATACCCGTGACAGACCGCGGCGAGTCGCGCACGGGGCGACTCGCCCGCGGCGTCGAACGCGGCACGCAGCTGCCGCGCCATCTCCTCGAAGGCGTCCTGCACCACGGCCAGCATGATCGCCGGCTGATCCGGGAAATGCCGGTAGATCGAAGGAGCCGCGATGCCCGCGCGACGCGCGACCGAGCGCAAGGTGATGGCGCTCGCGTCACCGGTTTCGTCGAGCAGCGCGACCGCCGCCGCCACGATCTCGTCCCGCAGTCGCGCGCCCGCACCGCGCGGATTGCGGGCTCGGACAGGTGCCGAAGTCTCGTTCTTGCCCATACGCTTCACCTTACAACATAAAACTTACAGACGTTAGCCCTTGCGTTAGTTAACTAACACTCGTAGCCTTACGTCCGTTAACTCATGATTGCGGCACAAGGACGGATCGTATGAGCAAGGTGTGGTTCATAACCGGCGTTTCCCGCGGGCTCGGCCGGGAGTGGGCGGCAGCCGCGCTGGAACGCGGCGATCGGGTCGCGGGCACGGCACGCGATCTGACGGCACTGGCCGGGCAGGCGGGCGAGTTCCCGGGGACCTTCTTACCGTTGCGGCTGGACGTGACGGACCGAGCCGGTGTGCACGCCGCGGTCGAACAGGCCGTACAGCATTTCGGGCACCTCGACATCGTCGTGAACAACGCCGGATTCGCGCAGTTCGGCATGGTGGAAGAGCTCACCGAGGAGCAGATCCGCGCCGAATTGGAGACCAATCTGCTCGGGCCACTGTGGGTTACCCAAGCGGCACTCCCCTACCTGCGCGCCCGCGAGGCCGGGCACATCATTCAGGTCTCCAGCGTCTGGGGGCTGCTGGCCGCGGCGAACACCGGCGCGTACAGCGCCTCGAAGTGGGCGCTGGAAGGGTTGTCCCAGTCGCTGGCCGACGAGGTCGCCGGGTTCGGCATCCACGTCACCGTGCTCGAACCCGCAAGCTACGACACCGGGTTCGCGCTTACCCAATTCACCACGGCGAACGCGGTTTACGATGCCGCCCGTGCGGCCATCGACTATTCGGGTCAACCGCTCGGCGCACCGCGGGCGACCCGATCCGCGCTGCTGGCCGTCGTCGACGCCGACAAGCCACCGCGCCGGCTGCTGCTCGGGCAGGGGGCGTTGCGCTACGTCACCACGGAATACGAAGCGCGCATGGCACAGTGGCGCGAATGGGCCTCGGTCAGCGAAGCGGCGCAAGGTAATTGACCAACGCCCGGCGGGCCCCTCCCGCTGCAGGTTCGCGGGCGGGGCCTGCTCGGTGCCGGTGCTTTACGGAATCAGCACCAGTTTGCCCGGCCCGTGCCCGGCGAGCCCGGCCTTGTGCGCCTGCGCCGCTTCCGACAGCGGATAGACGCTATCGATCAGGATGTCCACATCGCTTGCGCGTGCGACGAGTTCGGCCCGGGCGGCATTGCGGAACTCGGTGCCCGCATCCTGGCCCGGTCCATAGCCGAGCACCTTGATGCCGGCGGCGACATGCCGGTCACCGCCCGCGATCGAGACGATGCGCTGCCGATCGGCGACGACCGTCAGCGACGTGTCGAACGCCTCGTCGCTGCCCGCGCAGTCGATCGACGCGGTGACGGCGCCGGGCGCGGCGGCCCTGACCCGGTCGAGCAGTCCCGTGCCGTAGGTCACCGGAATCGCGCCGAGCCGTTGCAGCAGTGCGTGATTGCGGGCGGCGGCGGTGGCGATCACCGTCGCGCCCGCCGCGATGGCCAACTGCACGACCAGCAACCCGACCCCGCCCGAACCGCCGTGGACGAGCAGCGTGTCACCGTCGTGCACACCCGCGGCGTGCATCGCATGCATCGCGGTCAGGCCGGCCAGCATCAGGGCTCCGGCCGCCGGCCAGTCCAGCTCGGCGGGCTTCGGGATCAGCGAACTCACCGGCGCCGTAACGTAATCGGCGTAAGCGCCGGTGACCGGGTACACGATGACCTCGGCGCCGACCGCCACCTCCGTCACGGCCGGGCCGACCGCTGTGACGACACCGGCGCACTCGAGCCCGAGCCGGGGCAGGTTCTGGGCGAGCCCGGCCGCGTCCTTCTCGTCGTCGTCGACCTCATGGAAAGAACCGCTGTAGATCTTCCAATCGATGGGGTTCACCCCGGCGGCCCGCACCCGGACCACGACACCGTCGGCATCCGGTTGCGGCACTTGCGTTTCGACGACCTCGAGGACCTCCGGCGATCCGTACTTGCTCGGCCGCACGATCCTGCCCACGGCCACCGATTCCTGATTGCTGTTCATGAACCCAGTCTCGAAGCAGCCCGGATTGATGTCTACTGCAATCTCTGCAAGGAACACTTGCACCCAGCGCACATAACGTGCGCCGAAGCTCAGCTGCCGAAGAGCAAGAACGGACTGATCACCGCGGCCATGGGGAGCAGCATCGCGCCCATGACCCAACCCGCGATCGGAAGAGCGATGGAGAGCACCGTGGCAGCGGCCATGAAAAGCAGAACCGAGAGAGGCCACATCATCTATGTGGGGGCAGGATGCGCGAATACCTGCCAGATGGGTGCCGCGACCCATGCTAAGTGAGCGTTGGCCCGAAATAGGCGTTTCACAACTTTTGCGCTTTATGGGCGGGCGGCGCGATCAGAAGCGCATCGAGGTCGTGAATTCACGCGACGCTCGGGTCTTCATCGGGTGACAACGCGCCGTCCAGGGTGTCGAACACCGTGAGGACCTGGTCCAGACCGGTGATCTCGATCGGACGTCGCACCTGCGGCGACGCGACGACGCGCAGTTCGCGACGGGGCGCGGCCTCCAGCGCGAACAGCAGTGCGCTGAGTCCCGCGGAACCGAAGAACCCGACGTCGGAGAGATCCAGGACGAGCATCTCCGGCCCGGCGCCGAGCGCCTCCTCGATCCCGGCGCGTAACAGCGGCACCGACGCGGCGTCCACTTCACCGCCGACGGTCAGTACCGCCGTCGCCGCATCCTGTTTCACATGCGTTCGCAATACTCGCGATTCGGTACTCATCGAGTAACCGCCGGCGCGGTGCCACCGCACAACTCGGCAGTGCGCATGGTCATGAGAAACCTCCTCGCACAGATGTTCTGACTATCGTCGGGCGGGCCCGGGCTACCGGGCCCGTCCGGGGGAAAGGTGTTGGGCCGGACGGTCAGGCGTCGATCGCCTGCCGCCGTTCGCCGTGTTCGATTTCGATCTTGCGCGGCTTGGCTTTCTCCGCGACCGGAATCGCCAGACGCAGTACACCATCGGTGTAATCGGCCCGGATGTGCTCGGTATCGAGACCTTCGCCGAGGAACAGCTGGCGGCTGAACACGCCGCGCGGACGTTCGGCGGCGATCATCGAACGCCCCGAATCCAGTTCCTGCCGAGCCGCTTTCACGGTCACCACATTGCGTTCGATGTCCAGATCCAGCGATTTCGGATCGATCCCCGGCAGGTCGAACTCCACCAGGAATTCGTCACCGTCGCGCCAGGCGTCCATCGGCATCACCGCGGGTCGCGCCGCTGTGCCGAACACCTGCTGCGTGAATCGGTCCAGATCACGGAACGGATCGGTACGCATCAGCATGGTCGCCACCTCCAACACACTCCATTCTTCTTCATCGGTTCAGATAACCTCTGTCATCTGACATAGATTTGTTTTAGCACTCTCGACAGATGAGTGCAAGTGGTTAGAATAGAAAACCTCGAGAGCACCAAGAGATCAGGAGCGCGATGCCGCAGGAGCCCCAGCAAGAATTTCACCTACCCCCGTCTGGCCAGGCCGTATACGGGATCTCGGTGGCCGCCGACCTGGCCGGGATCGGGGTGCAGACCCTGCGGCTCTACGAACGCCACGGTCTGCTGACACCCGCCCGCAGCGAGGGCGGCACCCGCCGCTACAGCGGTGACGACATCGCCCGCCTGCGGCGGATCACCACCCTCGCCGCCGCGGGCGTGAATCTGGCGGGCATCGGCCGCATCCTCGACCTGGAAGACGCCAACGCCACCCTGCACACCGACAACGACCGTCTCCGCGACGACAACACCGCGCTGCGCGAGTCGGGCCGGCACGACGCCGCCGGTTAGCCATCCGACGGGTGGCACCCCGTCACTCGGCCGAATCGACCGGGCCCACAACGCACATCGCGACAGGCAGCCCGCAAGCGGGCGCCAACCTGGCCATGGTCGACGGCGCCGTCCGTTGATTCAGCCGATCTCGACCACGCGGGCCCAGTCCGGCGGGGTGTCCGGAACGTAGTCGGCATCGTGTTCGAGGTAGGACCCGCCGTAGCCGCGACGGAACAGTCCGACGACCGTTCGGCACGGCGGACGGCTTGCGGGCCAAGGGGTTTGACCGTCGGTGAGGACCACGACGACATCGGGGCGCGGCCTGCTGCGCAGGGCGGCGGTGAAGCCGGTGCGCAGGTCGGTGCCGCCGCCGCCGAGCAGCGGGATCTGCTCGGCGGCGCAGAGCGGATGCACGATGGTGGCCGCGGCATCGCAGGGCAGCACGCTGACCAGGTCGCGCCGGCCGCCCAAGGCCCGGCCGATGGCGGCGACTTCGAGCAGCGCACTGCCCAATTCGGTGTCGCTGACCGAAGCCGACGTGTCGATGGGCACCGCGACTCGCGGTGGGGTACGACGCAGACTCGGCAGCACGATGCCGGGCAGCGCGGCGGCACGTCGCGCGGGTCGTCCGTAGGTGTAGTCCTCGCCGACGCCCGGCGCACGGACCGCACTCCGCACCGCCGCGCCCAGCAGATCGCGCCAGGGCTGTGGCGGATGCAGTGCCTCCTCGGCCCAGCGCCGCCATGCTCCGGACGCGTTGCCCGGCCGCCCGATGATGCCCTGGGCCACCTTGAATCGGATTGCGTCCCTTTCTTGTTCGCTCAACCCGTCCGCACCGTCGGGTCCGAGGTCCCACTCGCGCTCCGCGCCGTCGGCGCCGCTGCCGCAGTCGAGCCAAGCCATGCCGTCGGTGTACGGCCCGAGCCGGAACTTGCCCAGGTAGTCCTCCATGAGTTCACCGGCGGGCAGTTCCAAAGTCGCGGGCAGTACCGCACCCGCGGGCTGGATCAGACCGTCGCCGAACGCGTCGTCGTTGATCTCGCAGTCCGCGGCGATGTTCATCCGCAACCGTTCGCCCGGCCCGGTGAGGTCGTGCAGCCGGGCGTATCGGTCACTGCGCCCGTGGTGGTCGCGCAGCAGATGTGACACCTCGTGCACCCACACGGCCGCCAGTTCCGCGGTGTCGGTCTGGTCCACGAAGCGTGGTGAAACGTAGCATCGCCAATATCGGTCGACCGCCATCGTCTGCACCCCAGCGCTTTCCACGACGTGCAGCGCGAACAAGGCGGTGGCGAGGTAGGGCCGCGCCCGCGCGGCATGCAGTCGTGCGGCGAAGAGCTTCTCCCGGTCCAACGGCGCGGTCATCGCCCCGCCGCCGCGGCATGATCGGCGCCCTGCGACACCGCGACCACTCCGGCGAGCTCCTCGATCGCCGCCGGCACCGCCCAGTCACCCTGTCGCAGCGTGGCCAGCGTGGTCGCAGGCACGACGACGAGATCGGGCGCACCGGTCTCCAAGGCGCGCACCAGGATCGCCCACGCGGCAGCCCAGCGCGCCTGCTCGGGGCGCTTGCGCACCGCCGCCACCACCCCGTCGAGCACCGCCTGCCGCAGGTCGCCACGTTCGGGCAGCACCGCACCCGCCGGGTCGGCGAGCAGCGTTTCCGGGTCCGGCAGGTCCATCCGGTCCAGACTCGCCAGCAATTCGAAGCCCGGTCCGTCGCCGACGGTGCCGCGCACGAGCTGGGAGAGCACGTCGCGGGAGGAACCCGCCGCGGTGGCAAAGGCGATGAGCCGCAACGTCATCTCCCAACTGCGCGGCGACGGCCACGGACCGCCCCGGCGCGTCTCGCTGCTGGGAAGTTGATGTACGAGGGCGGGTCGCGCCGCCAGCAGCACGCACACCGCGCGCCGGGCGAAAGCGACGGCCTCGCTCAGCCGCTCAGGCGCCAGTCTGGGCAACACCGCGTGCGGCCAGACGCCCCCCAGACCGCGCACGACGACGTCGTGGTCGTGCGTCCATTGCAGGTGCACGAACCGATTCGCCAGTGGCGGACCGAGTTCCCAGCCGTCGGCCGCGGAGGAACGCGGATTCGCCGCCGCGACGATCCGCACGCCGGGCGGCAACTGCAAGGCGCCGATGCGCCGCTCCAGCACCAACCGGAGCAACGCGGCCTGTACCGCCGGTGGCGCAGTGGACAATTCGTCCAGGAACAGCAGCCCGCGCCCGGCCCGCACCAGCCGCACGGCCCAGTCCGGCGGCGCCAGCGGGACGCCGTGCGCCGCGGGGTCGGCGCCGATGACGGGCAGACCCGAAAAGTCCGACGGCTCGTGCACACTCGCGATCACCGTGGTCAGCGGGAGGTCCAGATCGGTCGCGAGCTGGGTCAGCGCCGCGGTCTTGCCGATCCCGGGCTCGCCCCAGAGCAGCACCGGCAGATCGGCGGCCACCGCCAAAGCCAGTGCCTCCAGCTGATTGTCGGCGCGCGGTTCGGTGGTCGCTTCGCGTAGCAAAGTCAGCAGGTCCTCGGCGACGTCGAGTTGTGCGAGTGGACGGGTAGCAAGCATGGGTGATCACCTCGGGGAATCGGTGTGGTCGGAGGGAAAGTCGTTGAATCAGTGCAGAGTTGCGTTGCGCGGATGCGCACGACGGTCGCGACGCCGGTCCCGCCCGGTGGGGACACGCGCCGAAACGGCCTCGGACAAGCCGGACCTGAAGAGCCCGTAGGTGATCCGCCGCCGCGCGGCGGCTTCGAGTTCGTCCCGCAGTGCGCCGTCGCGCAGCAGCGCACCGGGACCGAGCAGTCCCTCGACCAAGGCCAGCGCGCCCGCGATATCGCCGTGGTGCAATCGTTCCCGGATGCCCGCCAGGCAGTCCGGTGCACGGTGTGCCACATCGATGGCCTGCAAGCACGGCAACGGCGTCCCCGACAGCGCGGCCAGCAGTTCCTCCCGCCGGAGTTCCATCGGGTCGTGGTCGAGCGCGGACAGGACACCGTCGACGAAACCGATGCGGTGCTGTTCGCCGCGGCAGGTCACCAGGCGCGGTCCGGCCACCGCGTAGGTCTGCTGCACCACAGCGGAGCCACCGGGTGCCAGTGCCGCCGCGACCAGCGGGTGCAGCCGATCGGACGTGATCGCACCGGCACTTAGCAGGGTCAGGTCGGGCAGCGTCCAGGTCGCGGCGTCTGGCAGCACCGGTAACGCGGTGACGCCGCCCGCCGGATAGCCCGGCGCGAGCCGCACGGTGGGCGGTCCCCCGCCGTCGACCCGCAGCACCAGTCGTCGCCGACCCCCGAGCCGTACGACGAACGCACTGCCGCAACACTTCTCGGCGTCCAGTAGCAGCCGCGCTTCGACCGCCCAGGTCTCGGCCGCACACCCGCCGGACGGGGGCAAGAGCACGAGGAGTTCGGGATCGGGACCGGCAGGTGGTTCCCCGGCCCCGCACCGTGCCCGCAACTCGTCGGTGCGCCGCGCGTCCCAGAGGTGGCGGTGCAGATCCAGGCGATACCGGCGGTCCGGCCGAGGATGCGGATGCGGTTGTGCCGCCGCCGTTTTCGCAGAACCGTCGGATAGCGCCAGGCTGATCCGCTGGCCCGCGTCCGCCCAGGCGGGCGCGGTGCGCACCACGAGTTCGAGGCCCGGCGGGCTGCCGCGTTCGTGCCCTGCGTGCGGGTAGCGCGCGAGGGTGCTGGTCAACCCGGGTCGCAGCAGCCCATCCGGCGCGATCCGCGGTAGGTGCCAGCGCAGCAGGTCCGGCGCCAGATATCGCAGGTCGGACCGGATCCGCGCGGCGAGTTCGCGCCCGCGGGTCCGCGCTGTCGAGCGCAGGTCGAGATCGATATCGAAGCCTGCCGCAGCGCATGCGCCGGCCCAATCACCCCGCAGGCGACGGGCGGTGGCAGTCTCGATCATTCCTGGCGGCACGGCGAATTCACGTACGCGCGACCAGAAGGAGAGGCGGGAAAGGTCCCCATTCGCAGTGTCGGTGGGCATCAGCGCTCACCGTGCACGAATGGAACCCCCAATCTTTCGACAGAATGAGTAGTCATCTCGCAGAGCATATCCCCCAGCGTCCACACCGGCCACCCGAGGGGCCGGTAGCGGCCCTGCCGCTCCCCGAACCCGTTACATCGCAATGCGTTTCACCTCGACCGAGGCACACTCACGGAGCGGTCAGATGCGCGAGCGTGCTGACGAGACGTTCGACGATCCCGGCGGGCCAGGGGAAAGACGGCGCGACCGCACGCTGATGTGCGAGGCCGTGCAGCCCGAGCCACAGCGCCACCGCGTCCACCGCCGGGTCCGCGCTCCGAGCCTGGCCCGCGGCAACACAATCGGTGAGGGCCGCCGCCAGCAATCGCAGGCTCGACTGCCCCAGGACTGCCATTTCACCCTCGGAGACGGCGCCGTCGTCGCGGTCGGGCACCCAGCCACCGCCGAACATGATGCGGTAGCGCCCCGGACGAGCACGGGCGAACTCCAGATAGCCGAAACACACTGCGGCCAAACGATCCCGGGGCGAGTCCCCCGCGGCCCGCACTGCCGCCCGCAACTGGGCGTCCAACTGCGCGAAGGCGTCGCGCACGACCGCGGGCATGATCGCCGATTGGTGCGGGAAATGCCGATAGATCGAGGGCGCCGCGATCCCGGCCCGCCGCGCCACCGACCGCAGGGTCAGCGCACTGCCGTCGCCCGTTTCGTCGAGCAGCGCGACGGCCGCCGCGACGATCTCGTCCCGCAGCCGCGCGCCCTCGCCGCGCGGGTTGCGCACGCGGATGTGCGTCGCCCTGTTGGCCTCGTTCATGACCAAAACCTTACAGACAAAAACTTACAGCTGTTAACCCTTGCGCAACCTCACCTAACAGCCGTAGCCTTACATCCGTTAGCTCAACCGGATCGGATCGGACACACCATGAACAACAGCACCGCCACCATCACGGCGATCGTCCTGCCGGACAGGGTCGAGCCCGACGGCCTGCAGGTCACCACCCGCGACCTGCCGACACCCGCCGCCGGTCAGGTCGTCCTGGGCATGGAGGCGACCGGCGTCTCGTTCGCCGAACAGCAGATGCGCCGCGGCAAGTACTTCGACCAACCGTCGTTCCCCTTCGTGCCGGGCTACGACGTGGTCGGCACGGTCACCGCGACCGGACCGGGCGTCGACACCGGATTGATCGGCTGCCGCTTCGCCGCCGTCACCAAGGTCGGCGCCTGGTCCAGCGCCCTCGTGCTGGACGCCGCGGATCTGGTCCCCGTGCCGGACGGGGTGACCCCGGCCGCCGCCGAGACGGTGGTCGTCAACGGACTGACGGCCTGGCAACTGTTGCACCGGACGGCCCGGGTCCGCACCGGCGCAACGATTGTCGTGCTCGGCGCGAACGGCGGTGTCGGCTCCACGCTCGTGCAGCTGGCCCGGCAGGCCGGGATCACCGTGATCGGCACCGCCGCCCCGCGCCACCACGCCGCGCTGCGCGAGCAAGGCGTGACTCCGGTCGACTACCGCGACCCGGACATGTACGCCCGGATCCGGGAGGTCGCGCCGGACGGCGTCGACGCGGTGTTCGATCACGTCGGCGGGGCCACCGTGGTCGATTCGTGGCGGCTGCTGCGCCGCGGCGGCACGCTCGTCTCCTACGGCACCGCGGCGACGAAGAACGCGGACGGCAACCCGAAACTGCCCGTGCTGAAACTGTTTCCGCGACTGCTGCTGTGGAACCTGTTGCCCAACGGCAAGAGCGCGCGCTTCTACAACCTCTGGGCGGGTCAGCGCCGCCTCGACATCTTCCGCAGGCAACTGCGCGAGGACCTCACCCAGGTGTTCCGCCTGCTGGCCGAGGGCGCGCTGACCCCGCAGATCGCCGCGGAGTTCCCGCTTTCCGAGGCGGCCGCGGCCCTGACCCTCGCCGAATCACACACCGTCGCAGGCAAAGTCGTCATCGTGCCGGACGCGCACCGCTGACGCCGCAGACCATCGCACCGCTCTCGTACCCCCACCCACACCGTTATCTCGGAGGCTCCTGTCATGACCACCGCACAACTCGCCGCCCCGCTCGCCCCCGCGCCCGTGCGCTCCCGCAGCGGCGACGTCGACAATCGTTCCACCTACGTCAGTTTCGGACTCGCCTACATCCTGGGACACGGTGCCGCCGCGCTGTCCCGGGGCGCCGATCCGCTGCTGGCACTGCCCGCATGGCTGCCGCTCGCACTGTTGGGCATGGGTTTCGCGGTCGGCACGGTCAGCGCCACCCGTGCCGCGCTGCGCGCTCAGCGTGGCGCCGCCGAACCCGACGTGCGGACCGGACAACTCCTCGGACTGTCCTGGGCGGTGGGCTTCGGGGCCCTGTTCGTGGCCATCACCGGACTCACCGCCACCGCGGGCCTGCCCGAGCTGCAGTCGGTCCTGTGGCCGGCCGGTTCCGGACTCGTCGTCGGCCTGCTGTACCTCGGTGAGGGCGCCGCACGCCGCAACGTCCTGCACTACGGCCTCGGTGCCTGGCTCGCCCTGGTCTCGACCGCCGCGCTCTTCGTCGGCATGCCCGGCTTCTTCGCCATCCTCGCGATCGCCGGCGGCGGCGGTTACGCGGTGGCCACCGCACTCGAGTACCGCCGCCTCGCCCTGCACTGAACAACGAAACCCGCTCGCCCGCTACCGAATACGATCGGTGGCGGGCGTTGTCGTGCTGGTCGTCCGGCGACGAAGGTCCTCGACATGGCCACCGCCGGCGGGTCCGGCACCTCGGCAGGGGCGCGCCCCGGTCGGCTGCGGGTCGACCAGCGGGCGTCGCGGGCTCGAGTAGCCTGGCGGAGAAAGGCTCACCACCCCGGCACCACCCACCGCGACGGAGAGGATGCGCCCATGACCGTGCTCGTCGCCGGATCGACCGGCTTCGTCGGGCAGCGACTGTGCCCGGAACTGGCGGCGACCGGACGGCCGGTCCGCGCCATGACCCGGCACCCGGAGTCCTATCGCGGCAGCGGCACACCGATCGGCGCCGATGTCGGCGACCCCGATTCGCTGCGCGCGGCGCTGCGCGACTGCGACGCCGCGTACTACCTGGTCCACTCGCTGGCCGAAGCGGACTTCCGACGCCGCGATGCCGCGGCCGCACGCAACTTCGGCCGTGCCGCGGCCGACGCCGGGGTGCGCCGGATCATCTATCTCGGCGGCCTCGGCGACGATACCGACGACCTGTCCGCGCACCTGCGCAGCCGCCGGGAGGTCGAGGGACTGCTCGGCGCCGCGGGCGTGCCGGTGACCACGCTGCGCGCGGGAATCATTGTCGGACACGGCGGCATCTCCTGGGAGATCACCCGGCAGCTGGTCGAACACCTGCCCGCGATGGTCACGCCGCGCTGGGTACGCACCCGAACGCAGCCGATCGCCGTCGACGACGTGGTGCGCTACCTGGTCGGGGTGTTGGACAACCCCGAAACCACCGGACGCACCTTCGAGATCGGCGGCCCCGACGTCCTCGAATATCTCGACATGCTCCGCCGGGTCGCCGAGATCGAAGGCCGCCCGCTGCTCGTGCTGCCGGTGCCGCTGCTCTCGCCGCGGATGTCCTCGCTGTGGCTGTCACTGGTGACCGATGTCGACACCACCACCGGTCGCGCCCTGGTCGACTCGATGACCAACGAGGTGGTGGTGCGGGACAACAGCATTCGCGAACTGGTGCCGTTCGACCCACTCGACTACGACGCCGCCGTCCTGCGTGCGCTCGGGGAACGCGCGAAAGCGGCACGCGCCGCATGAGTTCCGCCGGTCTGCTCGCACGCCGCCGCCGGGTGGCGGTCGTCGCCCTCGCGGGCACCGGCCTGCTCGGCGCCTCGTTCGCCGCCGAGCCCGATTCCGCGCGGTTCTACCGGCTCACCCTCGCCACCGCGGCGACCTGGACGCTGGGCGGTCGCACCCCACCCGACGGCGAGCGGCCCGCGCCCGTGCTCGCCCCCATCGCGCTCGGTGCGGCCACGTTCGCCGTCTTCTACGGCTGCGGATTGATCGCCCGGCGAATCCCCTTCCTGCGCAAGGCGATCACCGGCGTGCTGCGCTACGCCGAACGGGGACCCACCCCGCGGGTGCTGCTGATCACACTGGCCAACGGCGCCGCCGAGGAGATCTTCTTCCGCGGTGCCGTCTACGCCGTGGCGGGACGACATCCGGTCCTCGCCTCCACCGGCGTCTACGCCTGCACCACCGCCGCCACCCGCAATCCGGCCCTGGTGCTGGCCTCGGTCCTCATGGGCACGCTGTTCGGTCTGCAACGCCGCGCCACCGGCGGCGTCCAGGCACCGATGCTCACCCACCTCACGTGGTCCACCCTCATGGTCCAGTATCTACCGCGCCTGTTCCGCTGACGCCTCGTATTCTGCGAATCAGCCACTGACACAGTGGTTCTCAAACCCTCAGACCAGTTGCCCCGGTTCCTCGGCCCGCGCGCTGCGCGGCGTGCGGGCGGTGGCCCGCATCCGCAGTCGCCGCGGTTCGGGCACCACGGCGAGCGTCGGCCGGATATCGGTACCGCGCAGGCTGCGCAACCGCCAGCGGGTGGCGATGGTGGCCAGTGCCAGGGTGGCCTCGGTCAGCGCGTACCGGTCCCCGATGCATTTGCGCGCGCCCGCCGCGAAGGCCAGCTGCGCGTCGCGCGGCGGCTCGGGCCGAGCCGGGTCGAAACGGTCGGGATCGAAACGTTCCGGGTCGGGATAGAGGTCGGGGCGGTGCTGGATCAGGTACGAACTGAAGATCACCGTGCTGCCCGCGGGCAGCGGGTGACCGCCGAGCTCGGTGTCCTCGGTCACCGTGCGGGTCGACAACCAGGCCGGCGGACGCAAGCGCAGGGTTTCGGCGATGACCTGACCGGTGAACGGCAGGCGCGGCAGATCCCCGTGCCGCGCGGCGGCCCCCGCCAGGACGGCATCGACCTCGGCGTGCAGCCGGGCGGCGACCTCCGGATGCCGGTCGAGCTGGATCAACGCCCACGCCAGCGCCGTCGCGGTGGTGTCGGTGCCCGCGAAGAAGAAGGTGAGCACCTGATCGACGATCTCGCCGTCGCTCAACTGCCCGCCGTCGTTGTCGCGGGCCATGACCAGGGCCGAGCAGAGATCGCCGTGGTCGACGCCCTCGGCGCGCCGGGCGGCGACCAGCTCACCGAGGATGGCGCGCGCCTCCTCGGCAGCCCGCAGGCAGGCGCGGTTGCCCAGGACCGGCCAGCGGCGCACCCATTCCGGCATCATCGCCTGCCGGATCACGCCGGCGAAGACCACCTCCACATCGCGCAACAGCCGCTGCTGGTCGGATTCCGGCATCGCCTGCCCGAACAGCGTCGCCGCGGTCACCTTGGCCGCGAGGGTGTGCAGTTGCGCTTTGACGTCGATCACCTCGCCGTCGCGCCAGGAATCGACCATCTCGGTGATCTGGTAGGTCATCATCGGCGCGTACCCGGTGATCCGATCGGCGTGGAAGGCGGGCTGCAACAGCCGCCGTTGCCGCCGGTGCATCGCGTACGGACAGGTGGCCAGGCCGTGGCCGACCAGTTCCCGGCCGCGGTCGAACTGCGGGCCGCCCTTGTCGAAGATGCGGTCCTGCCGCAGCATCTGCTGGGTCAGGTCGGGGTCGCAGACCACCACGGCGGTGACCGGCCCGAGACCGATCCGGACCAGGTCACCGTGCGCGGGCAGCGACGCCATGAAGCCCAGCGGATCCCGCAGCAGCGACAGCAGGTGCCCCAGCACCGGCAACCGATGCGGCGCCGTCGCGACCACGGCCGCGCCCTGCTCACCCATGACGTGTCTCCCTCCCGTACGAGAACGACCTGTCTACAGTGTCCGCCAACCCGGCGGCGGGCACAGCCACTTCGGCCAGACCGGGAGCACGAGATGCCATGTCCCACAGCGGAACATCACACGGCGGCGACCTTCGTGATCACCTCCAGGAGCTGGTGCAGCGTCTCTCGGTCGGTGGTCGGCGACATGAGCGACGCCCGCAGGTACGGGCGACCGCCCAGCCGGAAGGACGACAGGTAGAACCGGCCGTCCTGGATCAGCCGCGCCCGCAGTTCGAGCTGCCGGTCGCCGCACGGTTCGTAGCGGAAGCAGAGGATGTTGCTCTGCGGCTGATACGGCGCGGTGAAATCGGGACGTTCCTGGATGAGCTCCCACAGCTCGGTGGCCAGACCGTACTGCCGCTCGACATAGGAGCGCAACGATGCTTCGCCGCGATAGGCGAGGGTCAGCAAGACCTTCAGACCGAGCGGTGCCTTGGATGTCTCGAAGGTGTACTGGCCGGGATCGACGTCTTCGGCTTCGGGCCGGTACAGGTAGCTCGCATCCTGCTTGAACATCGTGTCGAGATAACGCTTTTCGCGGAACAGCACACCCGTGCAGAGAGCCGAGGTGCGCAGCATCTTGTGCCCGTCCCATACCGTGGAGTCCGCGCGTTCGAGGCCGGCGAGCAGACCGCGCAGCCGCGGCGAGAGCAGCGCGGCCGCACCGTGCGCGCCGTCCATGTGCAGCCACAGTCCGTTGGCGTCGCAGAACTGTGCCACCTCGGCGATCGGGTCGTACAGGCCCGTCCCGGTGGCACAGCCGTTGGCCACCACGGCGACCGGCCGCAGGCCCTGGGCCCGCACGTCGGCCAGCGCAGGGGCCAGCCCCGCCGGATCGATGCGGCCGAGCGCGTCGGTGCGCAGCGGGTAGACGCCGTTCACCCCTAACCCCATGACGGCAGCCGCTTTTCGCACCGAGTAGTGACTCGTGGCGGGCGCCAGGATGACCAGATCGCCCGGCGTTCCCCGCTGCCACGCGGTCGTATCGGCGTGCGAGCGCGCCGCGAGCAGCGCGGTCAGATTGCCCAGCGTGCCGCCGTTGGTGATGGCGCCGAGGCCGGTCTCGCCCCAGCCGACGTGGTCGAGCATCCAGCGGCACACCGCCCGGTCCACCGCCGCGGCGGCCGGTGCCAGCTCGTAGACCAGGGGAATGTTGTTGGTCACCGCTTGCAGCAGGTCGGCGACCACACCGGGGGTATCCGAGGGCGCGATCTGATGGCCCATGTATCCCGGATGGTGATGGCTGGCCGAGATATCGCTGTAGGTGGTGACGAAGGAGAGCAGTTCGGGCAGGGTCATGCCCCCTTCCTCCACCCACCGGCGCAGCTCCAGCCGCTTGGACACCGTATCGATATCGGCCGCCGAGACGACCTCACCCGAACCGGCCCGGACGGATTCGACATGCGCGACAAGGGCTTCCAGGACCGCCGTCCCGACCTCTCGCACATCGTCGACCAGGTCGACGTGGGACATGATGGATCCTCTCTTGGCTGGCGTCAGCGCGCGGCCGTGCCCACCGGGTCGTGGTCCCCGTCGATGTCGCGCATCATGATGCGGTCGATGTCGACCTCGGGCACCTGGAAGTCGTGGATCAGGAACTCCTCCATCAGCAGCACGCTGAGCAGGTGCACATAGGCGTCGCCGAACGGATACGGCACCCGGGGCGACCGCGATCCGGTCACCCGGTCGACGAGCCGGTCCACCGCCTCGGGCACCAGGAACCCGACCCGCTTGATCGTGGACGGGCTCAGCACCGCGGCGACCCAGTCGTCGCCGTCGGGCAGCAGCGCCTCGGCGCCGGGCAGTCGCATCCCGAACTTCGGCCGGTTGACGATGCCGTGCGGCAGCCGATCGGAATAGGCCTCGCGCAGAATATGTTTCGCCCGCGCGCCGTTCAGCTTCCAGTCGACCGGCAACGCTGCCGCGTACTGCACTACGTGCGAGTCCATGAACGGGTAGCGGCCTTCGACGCCGTAACCCGTGCCGGCTCGGTCACCCAGGCACGTCATCCCGTAGCCGATCAGGAACGTGTGCATGTCGACGAGCATCGATCGGTCGATCGCGGGCCGCCGGTCGAAATCGGGGAACTCGGTCCGCAACCGGCGCAGCAGCACCGCGTGGTCGTCGTAGACGTCGCCGGTCGCGGCGATGAGCTGGTCGACCGGCTCGGTTTCGAAGCGCCGCAGGTGGGCGCCGAGGGTGAAGTCACGGTCCGCGCGGTCGGCGTAGAAGCGCAGGATCGCGGCGGCATTGGTGGCATCGCTGTAGCGCATATCGTTCAGCGCCAGCTCCAGTTCCTCCGCCGCGCCCGCGAAAGACCCACCGCGCAAACACCGTTCGAGGATCGTCGCCTCTTTGGCCACGTCGTAGCCGGCGAACAGTTCGTCGGCGCCCTCGCCGCCGAGGATGATGCGCACCCCGGCCAGCCCCACGTGCTCGGCCATCACGCCGTAGGCCACCGGCGCGGTGAAATGCAACGGTTGCTCGCACTGCCGCACGACATGCGGGAACCGTTCCCGGACCTGCGCACGCGATACCGGTATCCGGGTGTGCCTGCTGCCCAGCCGGTCCACCATGGCCTGCTGGTACGGCGACTCGTCCACCGGACTGTCCGCTGCGTCGATGGAGAACGTGGTGAGCGGCTCCCCGATCAGCTCGCTCATCACCGAGGAGATGACGGCCGAGTCGATGCCGCCGCTGATGTAGGTGCCCAGCGGATAGTCGCCGCGCAGCCGCAGCCGCACCGAGTCCCGGATCACCTCCCGCAGCCCGCTCTTGGCCTCCTCGAAGGACTTCGGCGGCGCGACGGCATCCTGGCGCGCGATGCCGTGGTAATACTTCGACAGCTCCGCCTGCCCGTCCCGGACGGTGAGGATGTGTCCCGGCGGGATCGCGTCGATGCCGGTGAAGCAGGTCTCCCCCGGGACCGGGCTCCAATACCGCATCGCGCGCCGCACCTTGTCCGCGGCCAGCTCGCGCGGCACCCGCGGAAACGCGAACAGTCCCTTGATCTCGGACGCGAAATAGAGCGTGCCGTCTTGCTCGGTGTAGAACATCGGCCGCTCACCGAAGCGGTCCCGGCCCAGGATCAGGGTCCGTTCCCACTTGTCGTAGAACACGAAACCGTATTGGCCGTTCAATCGGGACAGCGCGTCGAGGCCCCAGTAGGCGAAGGAATGCAGCAGCACCTCGGTATCGGAGTTCGTCCGGAAACGAACGCCGTAGCCCTCCAGTTCGCTGCGCAGTTCGAGATAGTTGAACACCTCGCCGTTGAATCCGGCGATGTACCGCTGATCCGGCGTGACCATGGGTTGCTGGCCGAGCCTCGGGTCGATGACCGAGAGCCGGACGGTGCCGAGGGTGAAATCGGCGCTGTCGTAGAGGCCTACTTCGTCCGGACCGCGATGCGCGATCGCCCGGATCCCGCGACGCACCAGGTCCAGCCGCTGGTCTTTCCGTAATCCGCTGTCGATGAATCCGACCACACCACACACGGGTATCTCCTACTTCCTGACGATCGAAAAGGTCGGAGCGACCTCGCCTACACCGAATCCAGATACCGCGCGCGCTCCCATTCGGTCACTTCTCGCTGGCCCGCCGCGGCCTCGCTGCGCGCCACCTGGTACAGGTTCTGCACGGTCCCCGTGCCGAGGGCCCGCCGGGCGAATTCGCTCTCGCCGAAAAGCGTTGCCGCCGCCCAAATGTTTGTCGGCAGCGGCGAATATTCTTCCGACACATAGGAGTTCGCGGCGGGCTCGGCCGGCGTCAGCCCTTCGGTGACGCCGGCCGAGCCCGCCGCGAGCTGGGCTGCGGCGAGTAGATAGGGATTGGCGTCGGCGGCGGCGATCCGCGTTTCCACCCGGGTGCCCTTGGCATCCCGGATCAGCACCCGCACGGCGGCGCACCGATTGTCCAAACCCCAGGACAGGTTCGTCGGCGCGAACGAATGGTCCGTCACCCGCTTGTAGCCGTTGGGCGTCGGCACCGCGACGAGTTGCAGCTCCGCCGCGTACTTCAGCAGTCCCGCAACATAATTGCCGCCGACCGCACTCAATCCGCCGGTCCGCGCATCCCAGAACGCGTTGCTCTTGTCTTGCCCCCACATGCTCTGATGGATGTGCAACCCGCTGCCGGACAGATCGCCGAACGGCTTCGCCATGAACGTGGCGCGATACCCGTGCCGCGGTGCGAGCTGCTTGACCGCATAACGGAAGAACAGCAGGCTGTCGGCCGCGGTGACGGGATCGGAGGGGGTCAGGTTGATCTCGACCTGACCGGGCGCGTACTCGGCGCCGCACGCCTCGACCTCGACGTCGGCGCTCAGCAGCATGGCGCAGATCTCGTCGAGAAACGGCTCCAGGTAATGGTTGTCGTGCAGGCTGTAGACCGGGTTGCGATCTCCCCGCGCGCGCAGCGACTCGCCGTCGAGCGCGTAGAACTCGGTCTCCATCGCGATATACGGTGCGAGCCCGGCGTTTTCGACATCGGCGACCACGCAGCGCAGGACCTCGCGCGGCGCGATCGCGGCCAGTTCGCCTGCTGCGTCCACCACGTCACAGAAGACCAGCGCCGTCTTCGGCTTCCACGGCACCAGCCGCAAGGTCGCCACGTCGGGCCGCAGGAAGATATCGGGATATCCGTTCGACCAGCTGTAGTCGGCGGTCTCGATGACCTCCATCCGGTAATCCCAGGCCAAAACCGCCGAGGAAAGACCGACCCCGTCCGACATTCCGTTGGCCAGAAAGGATTCGACCGGGATTCTCTTTCCGCGAAGGGCGCCGGTCATATCGGGGGTGGCGAGTTCGACCATCGTGATCGAATTCTCTTTCAGGAATTGCTCTACCGCTTCCATCTGGATCCTCTCACTCCCCACGGACCGTCTCACTGCGCAGCCCATGCGGGTGCGCGACCTGTTCCGAAAGGCAGGCTTCGACAGTCGTTGTCGCCCATCAGGCCAGTCTGGCAGAGGAACTCGTGGTCCGGGATGCCCCGGATGGGGGGTTGAAATTCGGGCGAACACCCCTGATCTTGGACGAACAACACCGATTCAAATCTCCCCAAAAGCATTACGGGAAGCGACGACCGTGACCGAAGCCCCACCGCTCATCGATACCGCGGCCGAGCCGGCCCGAGCGCCCGGACCGACGGGCCTGGACGCATTCCGGGTAATGACCAGAATCCGCCGAGATCCATGCTCCGCATTCCAGGAACTCGTCGAGCGTTACGGCAACATCGTCCGAATAGACGCCTCGGGGCAGCAGTTCTTCCTCGTGAACGACCCCGATCTCGTCGAAGCCGTCTTCGTCGCGCGGCAGAGCAACTACGGCAAGACCCTCAATGCCAAGGTCGCGGCGATGGCCCTGGGCAACGGACTGCTGACCAACGAGGGCGAGTCCTGGACCAGGCAGCGCCGGATCATGCAGCCGCTGTTCGCCCGCAGGCAGCTGGACCGGTTCGCCGAGTCCATGATCGACGCCGCGGAACGTGCCCTGGCCCGCTGGGCGACCCGTCCCGACGGCGACCGGCTCGATGTCTCCGTCGCGATGAACGCGTTGACGCTCGACGTCACCGGCCCCGCGCTGTTCGGTGGCGACCTGTCCGATGACGCGGCCCGGGTGCACGAGGCGCTCGTCGAGATCCTGCGCTGCGTCGGCAAGGCGATGACCTCGCTGCTGACCTGGCTGCCGCTGCGTATCCCGGGCATCACCCCCGATTCGGCGTTGCGGTTGCAGGCACCGCGCTGGCGCAAGCTGGACGCGGCGGTCGGGGTGCTGGACGACGTGGTCGCCCGGCTGATCCGGGAACGACAGGACGACCGTCGCGACGAGCGGCACGATCTGCTCGGTCTGCTGCTCGACGCGCGGGACGAGGCGGGGGCGGCGGCGATGAGCCCGCGGCAGGTCCGCGACGAACTGAAGACCTTTCTGCTGGTCGGGCACGACACCACGGCCTATTCGCTGGCCTGGACCCTGCTGCTGCTGTCGAATCATCCCGAGGCGCGCGAGCGCCTGATCGCCGAGGTCGACACCGTGCTCGGCGGCCGCCGTCCTACGCCCGCCGACCTCGACCAGCTGCCGTGGACCTCGGCCGTCATCGAGGAGGCGATGCGGCTGTATCCGCCTTCCTGGCTGATCGAACGGCAAGCCATCGCCGACGACGTGCTCGGCGGCTACCACGTGCCGGCGGGCGCGACCGTGTACGTGGCACCGTATCTCCTGCACCACGATCCGCGATCCTGGCCCAATCCCGAAGGTTTCGATCCGCGCCGATTCCTGCCCGAGCACCGGCAGTTCGTCTTCCCCGCGGCCGACGCCACCGCGAATCCTCTTGTCCGCCCACGCTTTTCCTATCTTCCCTTCGGCGCGGGTCACCGCCAGTGCATCGGCCTGGGTTTCGCCCGCATCCAGGCCAAACTCATCCTCGCCATGCTCACCCAGCGCTACACCTTCGACCTCGCCGCGGGCGCCCGGGTCCTCCCCGAACACACCCTGACGCTGCGCCCTCGCGACGGCCTCCCCATGGTCCTGCGCCGCCGCGCCGCGGCCGCCGACTCGGCGGCTCCCCTAGGCTGAGGGGTATGGCTGCTTCTACGAGCAACGAAATTCAGTTCGATCGTGCGCGGCAGGTTATTCCGGGCGGGGTGAACTCGCCGGTGCGCGCTTTTCGGTCGGTCGGGGGCGCGCCCCGGTTCATAGTGAGTGCGGCGGGGCCGTATGTCACCGACGTGACGGGACGCGAGTACGTCGATCTCGTAGCGTCTTGGGGGCCCGCCATTCTCGGCCATGCGCATCCGGAAGTCGTTGCGGCCGTGCAGGACGCGGCGGCGCGCGGGTTGTCGTTCGGCGCCAGCACGCCGGCCGAGACCGAGCTGGCCGAACTCGTCGTCGCCCGGCTCGGCGGCCCCCGCGCCGGGGGCGGGCTGATCGACGAGCTGCGGCTCGTGTCCACCGGCACCGAGGCGACGATGACCGCGATTCGGCTGGCCCGCGGGTTCACCGGAAAGCCGTTGGTGGTCAAGTTCGCCGGCCACTATCACGGTCATTCGGACGGCCTGCTCGCCGCGGCGGGCTCCGGCGTGGCCACCTTCGGCCTGCCCGCGTCGGCCGGGGTGCCCGAGCCGATCGCCGCGCAGACGATCGTGCTGCCGTACAACGACATCGCCGCGGTGCACGCCGCTTTCGCGGCGCACCCGGGACAGATCGCGGCCGTCATCGTCGAAGCCGCCGCCGCGAACATGGGTGTCGTCGCGCCCGGCGACGGATTCAACGCCGCGCTGGCCGCCGTCGTGCACGAACACGACGCGCTGCTGATCCTGGACGAGGTGCTCACCGGGTTCCGGGTCGCGCCGGACGGCTACTGGGGCCTCGAAAGGTCGCGTTCGACCGCACCTTACGACGCCGACCTGGTCGCGTTCGGCAAGGTGATCGGGGGCGGCATGCCGCTGGCGGCGGTCGGTGGCCGCCACGACGTGATGGCGTGTCTCGCGCCGGACGGGCCCGTGTATCAGGCGGGCACGCTGTCCGGGAACCCGCTCGCCGTCGCCGCGGGCCTGGCCACGCTGCGGCTCGCGGACCAGAAGACCTACGACCTGCTGGACGAAACCAGCAGCACGATTCAGACCGCCACCACCGCTGCCCTCACCGAAGCCGGTGTCGCACATACCATTCAGTCCGCGGGCAACCTGTTCTCGGTGCTGTTCTCCCCCACCCCGGCCCGCGACTACGCGGCTGTGCAGGCGCAGGACACCTTCCGGTTCCCGCCGTTCTTCCACACCATGCTGGAACACGGTGTGGCGCTACCGCCGAGTGTCTACGAGGCCTGGTTCGTCACGGCCGCGCACGACGATCGCGCGCTCACCACGATCCTCGACGCGCTCCCGCACGCCGCCAGGGCGGCCGCGGCGGCGCGCCCCGAATAATGCTCCAGCACAATAGAACAGCGCACTACTGGCCGGGGTGGTAGTCGCGTCGATACTTCGTCGGCGACAGACCGAGTTCGCGGGCGAAGTGGGCGCGCAGGTTGGGCGCGGTGCCCAGGCCGCTGTGCGCGGCGACGAGATCGACCGGCAGGCCGGTGTGTTCGAGCAGTTCGCGCGCGCGGGCGAGGCGCTGCACCAGCAGCCAGCGGCTCGGCGTGGTGCCGAGTTCGGCATGAAACCGGCGGATCAGCGTCCGCACGGACACGCCTGCCTCGGCCGCGAGGTCGCCCACACCGGTCGGCTGATCGAGTCGTGCCATCGCCCACTCCAGCACCTCGCCGAGGCCGGAGCCACCGCGCGGGGCGGGCACAGGTGATTCCAGGTACTGCGCCTGACCGCCCGCACGATGCGGCGGGACGATCATCCGGCGCGCTACCGCGTTGGCGGCGCGGGAGCCCAGGTCCGCGCGAATGACGTGCAGGCACAGGTCGATCCCGGCCATGAGTCCGGCACTGGTGAGCACGTCGGGTTCGTCGGTGTAGAGAATGTTCGGGTCCACCCGCACGGCCGGGAAACGGCTCGCCAGCAGGGCGGCGTGTTCCCAGTGACTGGTGGCGGTTCTGCCGTCGAGCACCCCGGCCGCGGCCAGCACGAACGCGCCGGAGCACAGCGAGACCATCCTGGCGCCGCGCGCCCGCGCGGCGCGGATCGCGGCCAGCGCCGCCGCAGGCGGATCCGTACGCACGTCACCGGTTCCGGGGACGAGCACCGTATCCGCGGTCGCCAGGTCGTCGAGGCCGTGGGTGGCGCACATGCCGAACGAACCGGCGGGCCCAGCGTGACCGAACCAGGCCCGCAGGCCGACGTGCGCACCCGCACCGTCGACGCCGCACAACCGCAGGTCGTACCAGTCGCCCACGTGGTCGTGTGGGGGCGTACCGAAGGCCTGACACGCGAGCGCGACCTCGATGGCGGCCTGCTGCGACAGCAGCAGCACCGCGAGAGTGCCTGGGACACTGGGCATGTCACAAAGCTATCGAATGATGGCAAGCACGGCACTCGTGGCCGCCGCGACGGCTCTGTACGGTGACGTGACGTGACAGCCCACATCCCGGACAACCCTGCCGTCCTGCCGGTCGACAGCCGGCGGTGGCGGATTCTGGCGGTCGCCTCGGCCGCCCAATTCCTCGCCATCCTCGACCTGTTCGCGGTCAATGTCGCCTTCCCCGCACTGGAGCAAACGTTCCACGGCAGCACGCTGGCTCAGGTGTCGTGGGTGCTCAACGCGTACACCATCGTGCTCGCGGCCATGCTGGTGCCCGCGGGGCGGATGGCAGACGACATCGGCCGCAAGGCCGCGTTCCTCGTGGGTATGACGTTGTTCGGGGTGGCGTCGCTGGGTTGTGCCCTCGCCCCGACGCTCGGCGTGCTGGTCGCCGCGCGGGTGGTGCAGGCCGTCGCGGGCGCGATCCTGATCCCGACCTCGCTCGGCCTCGCCCTGCCTGCCTTCCCGCCGCGCGAACACGCCAAGGTGATGGGCATCTGGACCGCCGTCGCCGCGGCCGGCGCCGGCAGCGGCCCGGTGGCAGGGGGTCTGCTGCTGGCCGCCGGCTGGCGGTGGATCTTCCTGATCAACATTCCGGTCGTCGTGGTCGCGGTGCTGGCCGGGCGCCGGGTGCTGCCCGCCGCGGCGCGCGGCACCCGCAAACGCCTGGATCTGCTCGGCGCCACGTTGGTGCTCTGTACCGCGGCCGGGCTGACGACCGTCTTCGTGCAGGCCCCCGAGTGGGGCTACGGCTCCAAGGCGATCCTCGGCTGCGCGCTGGCGACCGTGCTACTCGCGGCGCTGACCGTGCGTCATCTGCGCCGAGCGCCCGACCCGGTGGTCAGCTTCGAACTCTTCCGGCACCGGCTGTTCACGGTCGCGGTCGGCGGATTGTTCCTGTACTACCTGGCCTTCGCCGCGATGATCCTGGCGGCCACGCTGTTCCTCACCGGTCGCTGGCACTATTCCGTCGTGACCGCGGCGCTCAGCATAGCGCCCATGCCGCTGAGCACCATGACGACGGCACTGCTGTACGGCCGGATCGTGGCTCGGGTCGGCGCGCGGATCGCGACCATGCTCGGTGGCCTGGCGCTCGCGGCCGGCTGCGGCTGGTGGGCGCTCACCGCGACGGACCGGCCGCAGTATCTCGTCGTGTTCCTGCCCGGCGCCGTGCTCGCCGGCATCAGCACCGCGCTGTTGCAGCCTGCGCTGTTCGGGTCGGCGGCCACCCTGCCGTCGGAACAGACCTCGCTGGCCAGCGCGGTGCTCATGATGTCGCGGCAGCTCTCCTCCGCGCTCGGCGTCGCGATCCTCACCGTGCTCCTCGGCCACCAAGCGTTACGCGACTTCCGCATCGCCTGGCTGGCGATGGCCGCCGCCGCACTGGCCGCCGCCATCGCCGGCTTGCGCTTTCGCGACAATTCCGCTGGGCGCGAACCGGTTCGGTGACCGTCGCGGCTCAGCGCAGCCCGCGGAACGTGGCCCTGACCTCGTCGACGAACACGGCGGGCTGCTCGAGGGCGGCGAAATGCCCGCCCCGGTCGAGTTCGTTCCAGTGCCGCAGATCGGCGAACTGCGGCTCGGCCAGTCGGCGCGTCGGCCGGTAGATGTCGGCGGGGAAGACCGAACACCCGGTGGGCACCGTAATGCGGCTGTCGTCGCCGGTCGCGGTGGCGAAACTTTCCCAGTAGAGCCGTGCGGCCGAGGCGCCGGTGGCGGGCAGCCAATACATCAAGAGGTTGTCGAGCAGCTCGTCTTCGGTGAAGACGGTGCCGGGATCGCCGCCGCAATCGCTCCAGGCTTCGAACTTGTCGATGATCCAACCGGCCAGCGCCGCAGGCGAATCCGTCAGGCCATAGCCGATGCTCTGCGGTCGAGTCGCCTGGATGGCTGCATACGCCGAGCCCTGGGCGCGATGTCCGGCGAGCGCGGCCACGGCGCGACGGTCCGCCTCGGTGAGGTCCTCGGCACCCACCGGCGCACGGAACGGCACCATGTTCAGGTGGATGCCGATGACCTGCTGCGGATGCCGTCTGGCCAGCGCCATGGTGATCCGCGCACCCCAGTCGCCGCCCTGGGCGGCGTAGCGGGCGTAACCGAGCCGGCGCATAAGCTGGTCCCAGGCGTCGGCGATCCGTTCCGCGCCCCACCCGGTCCGCTCCGGCTTACCGCTGAAGCCGAACCCCGGCAGCGACGGGCACACGACATGGAACGCGTCGGAGGCGTTGCCGCCGAACGAGACCGGATCGGTGAGGGGTGCGACGACCTTCTGGAATTCGGTGACCGAGCCGGGCCAGCCGTGCGTGATCAGTAGCGCGATCGCGCCGGGGTGCGGCGACCGGGCGTGCACGAAATGGACTGGCAGTCCGTCGATCTCGGTGCGGAACTGCGGGAACCGATTCAGCCGCCGCTGGGCGGCGCGCCAGTCGTAATCCTCCAGCCAGTACCGGCACAGCCCGCGCAGATAGGCCGCGGGTGTGCCCTGGGACCAATCGCCGACCGTCTCGGGCTCGGGCCATCTGGTGCGGCGCAGGCGCTCCCGCGCATCCGTCACCACGGATTCCGGGATCTCGACTTCGAACGGCACGATGGCCGCGGACTGTCCGGGCATGGGCACACTGCCTTCCGCTTATGGCTCGCATTGTCCGAGGCTCAAAATACTTGATGCACTTACCCTTTGCGAGCGGAAATCTAGCGACCCAGGTCAGGAATGTCCGAATTGTCCTGAGGCCCAATCAGAGGTGACACATTCTTTCCGAACAGAAGTGACAAATCCGACTTCCGGCAAACCGGTAGTGCCTCGAATTACGTTGCCTACCTGCTGTTTTCATCCACCCTTCACCCTTCCTTCATTTCACTCGGAGCGTGGACACCGTACGGAATGTCCCCCTATAGTCGGGAAAATGCGGACAGCGAGACTTCATGGAATCGCGGACCTGCGGGTGGGGAACGAACCACCGCCGGCGGCGGCTGCGGGCGAGACCCTGGTACGGGTCACCGCGGTCGGCATATGCGGATCGGATCTGCACTGGTACGAAGACGGCGCGATCGGCGACGCGAAACTCGGGGAGCCATTGATACCCGGCCACGAGGGCGCGGGTGAGATCGTCACCGGACCGCGGCGCGGCGAACGGGTCGCGATCGATCCGGCGATCCCTTGCGAGGCCTGCCGCGCCTGCCGCGACGGTTATCGAAATCTTTGCTATCACGTGCGATTCGCCGGCCACGGCGTGACCGACGGGATGCTCCGCGAGATCCTGCCGTGGCCGACGCATCGCTTACATCCGTTGCCGGACAACGTATCCGATGCTGCAGGAGCCCTGCTCGAGCCGCTGGCGGTCGCCCTGTGGGCGCTGGATCTCGGCCCGGTACCGTTCGGCGGTACCGCGGCGGTCGTGGGCTGCGGGCCGGTCGGACTGCTGCTGATCCAGGTGCTGCGCGCCGCCGGGGTATCCCGCGTGCTCGCGGTCGAGCCGCTGGCACACCGGCGAGACGCCGCCGCGAAATGGGGCGCCGACGAGATTCTCGATCCCTACCCCGCCGCGGACCCGCCCGACTTCGCCGCGCACGGCGTCGATGTCGCCTTCGAAATGGCCGGAAACGACGACGCGGTGCACATCGCCATGGCGGCCACGCGACCGGGCGGGCGGGTGGTGCTCGGCGGTATCCCCGGCTCGGACACCACGACGTTCCGGGCCTCACTCGCCCGCGGTAAAGAGCTGACCATCGCAATGGTGCGGCGCAGCAACGAGACCCACCCGCGCGCGATCGATCTGGCGGCGCGCGGCGTCGTCGAACTCGACCCGCTCGTATCGTCGCGGGTTCCGCTCACCGAGGCCCCCGCCGCGTTCGCCGACGCGCAGCGCCGCACGGGGCTGAAAGTCATCATCACGCCGTAACGGCACCGACAAGACGAATTCGACACTGCGATCTACTCGGCCGCCGTTGCGGCCGTCTTCGGCGAGGGGGATCATGTCCGCGTTCACGACACACAAAAGGGCAGCGGAACCGATCGCCATCATCGGTATGGCCTGCCGGTATCCCGGCAATTCTGTTTCGCCGCAAGCATTCTGGGATCTCTTGTCCGCCGGTGCGACGGCCGTCACCGATTTTCCGGCCGACCGCGGCTGGGACCTCGACCGGCTCCGCGCCGATCCCGCACGCGCCGGGGCCAGTGCGGTACATCGCGGCGGCTTCCTCGACGCCGCCGCATTCGACGCGGCGTTCTTCGGCATCTCCCCCCGCGAGGCGGCCGCGATGCATCCCGAGCAGCGACTCCTGCTCGAAGTCGCTTGGGAGGCTTGCGAACACGCCATGGTCGACCCGCACTCGCTGCGCGCGACGAATACCGGCGTGTACGCGGCGCAGCTGTCCACCGCGTACGGCCCGCCGCTGCATCTGGCACCGGATGGCGCCGCCGGGCTGATGCTGACCGGGAACATAGCCGCCGCGATCAGCGGCCGGATCGCCTACACGCTCGGGGTCACCGGTCCCGCGATCACGATCGATACCGCCTCTTCGGGTTCACTGGTCGCCATTCACCTTGCGGTACAGGCACTTCGCGCCGGTGAGTGCGACCGCGCACTGGCCGGCGGCGTCTCCGTGATGCCGACGCCGGGATTCTTCACCGAATTCACCAGGCAGCAGGGGCTCGCGCCGGACGGCAGGGCCAAGCCGTTCGCCGCCGACGCCGACGGCACGGTCTGGTCCGAAGGGGCGGGCATGATCATGCTGGCGCGGCTGTCGGACGCGCAGGCGACCGGACACCGGGTGCTGGCGGTGATCCGCGGCTCCGCGGTCAATTCCGACGGCGCGAGCGCCGGTCTCACCGCGCCGAGCGCCACGGCACAGCAACAGTTGATCACGCGCACGCTGGCCGACGCCGGACTATCGGCCGCCGACGTGGATGCCGTCGAGGCCCACGGCTCCGGTACCAGAGCCGGCGACCGAGCCGAAGCAACGGCCCTGGTCGCGACCTACGGTGTCGATCGGGCACGGGACCGGCCGTTGCGGGTCGGGAGCGTGAAATCGAATATCGGCCATGCCCAAGCCGCCGCGGGTGTGGCCGGGCTGATCAAGTCGGTCCTGGCGTTGCAGCACGAAAAGCTCCCCGGCCTGGTGCATTTCGGCACGCCGTCGCCGGAGGTGGACTGGGCGGCGGCCGCGGTCCTGCCACTCACCGAGACCGAGCCATGGCCACGCGGTGAACGCCCGCGACGTTGCGGGGTGTCCTCCTTCGGCGTGGCCGGCACCAACGCGCACGTGATCGTCGAGGAGGCACCGGAATTCGAGACGGCCGACCCCGCCGCGCCCGCCCCGGCGGACGTGCTGCCGTGGGTGATCTCGGCCCGCAGCGAGACAGGCCTGCGGGCGCAAGCGGCGCGATTGCGGACAGCCGCGGACACCGAGCGGCCCGCGGACATCGGGTACTCGCTGGCCGTCACGCGGTCCCGCTTCGACCATCGGGCAGTGATCGTCGGTACCGACCGGGCGGAGCTGATGTCGGGCCTCGAAGCGGTAAGCCGCGGCGTACCGGCGGCGCAGGTGGTGCGGGGCACGGCCTGGCCCGACCCGCGACCGGTCTTCGTCTTTCCGGGGCAGGGCGGGCAGTGGCCGGGAATGGCGACCGCACTGGCGAAATCGTCGCCGGAGTTCGCCGGGCACCTGGCCGACTGCGCGGCGGCGCTGCGACCCTACCTGCCCTGGTCGCTGCCGGATGTCCTCGACGGCGTCGCGGGCGCGCCGAGCCTGGAGCGCGTCGACGTCGTCCAACCCGTGCTATGGGCGGTGATGGTCGCCCTGGCCCGGGTGTGGCAGGGCTACGGTGTCGAACCCGCTGCGGTGGTGGGACATTCGCAGGGCGAGATCGCCGCCGCCTGCGTCGCGGGTGCGCTTTCCCTCGACGACGGGGCCCGGGTGGTCGCGCGCCGCAGTCAGGTGGTGCTGCCGCTGTCCGGGACCGGCGCGATGCTCTCGCTCGGGCTCGGGGCCGACGCGGCCCGAAAACGGATGGCACGGTACGGAACTCGGCTCGACATCGCCGCGATCAACGGCCCGGGATCGGTGGCGGTGTGCGGGGAGCCCGCGGCGATCGCGCAGTTACAAGCCGAATGCGAAGCCGATGACATCCGCGCCAGGCCGATCAATGCCGACTACGCCTCGCACAGCAGTCACGTCGACCCCGTCGAGCGCGAACTCCGTGAGGCGCTCGCGTCCGTACGGCCGCGCACGGGGGCGGCGCCGATGTATTCGACGGTCACCGGTGCGCCGATCCGGCACGAAACGCTCGACGCCGAATACTGGTGGCGCAACCTGCGCAGACCGGTCCAGTTCGAGGCCGCCACCCGTAGTCTGCTCGCGGCAGGCCACCACGTCTTCATCGAGATCAGCCCCCACCCGGTCCTCGCCTTCGGCCTCGAGGGCACGATCGAGGCCACCGGAGCCGACGCCGCGGTCCTCGCCACGCTGCGCCGCGACGACGGCGGTCTCGACCGCATGACCATGTCCCTGGCCCAAGCCGACGCCCACGGCGTCGCCGTCGACTGGCACACGTATTTCGCGCCGGCCCGGCCGCGCCGAATCCCCTTGCCCACCTATGCGTTCCAGCGCCGGCGCTATTGGCTCGACGCTCCCGGAGCCCCGGCCACCGCCGCTGTTCCGGTAGCGGTCACCGGTCCGGAGCCCGCCGCGCCGTCCGCCACCCCACGCGATATCCGGGATCTGGTGGTGCGCGAGATCGCCGCGGTGCTCGGCCTGGGCACCGCCGCCGAGGTCAGCGTTGACCAGTCGTTCAAAGCGCTCGGCTTCGAGTCCATGACCAGCGTGGAGTTGCGCAACCGGCTGAGCGTCGCGCTGGGGCGACGGCTGCCGACCACCCTCATCTACGACTATCCCTCCCCGCGGGCGCTCGCCGACCACCTCGCCGGACTCGGCGACGACCCGAGCGACAACCCGGACCGCGACGACGCCCAGGCGCCCACCGCCCGCGGTCCGCGCGGATTCGACGACATGGACGGCGCCGAGCTGGTGCGGCTCGCGCTCGGTAAGGAGGCACGGTGAACACATCCGTCGACGAACTGGTCGAGGCGCTGCGCGAGTCGCTGAAGGAGAACGAGCGGCTGAAAGCGCGGATCAGCGAACCGATCGCGATCATCGGCATGGCGTGCCGCTTTCCCGGCGGCGTGCGCTCGCCCGAGGAACTCTGGGAGCTGCTGGCCGCCGACGGTGACGCGATCGCGCCCTTCCCCACCGACCGCGGCTGGGACACCGGCACCCTCTACCACCCCGATCCGGAGCACCCCGGCACGACCTACGTGCGCGCAGGCGGATTCCTGCGGGACGCGGCGCTTTTCGACGCCGGGTTCTTCGGGATCACACCGCGCGAGGCCGCCGCGATCAATCCGCAGCAGCGCCTGCTGCTCGAATGCGCTTGGGAATCCCTCGAACACGCCGCCATCGATCCGACCGCCCTGGTCGGCAGTCGCACCGGCGTCTTCGCCGGCGTGATCTACCAGGACTACAGCCTGCCGCTGCAGGCACCGCCGCACGACGCCGAAGGATATCTGCTCACCGGCGAACTCGGCAGCGTCGCGTCCGGCCGGATCGCCTACACGCTGGGTTTGCAGGGCCCCGCGGTCACCATCGACACGGCGTGCTCGTCGTCGCTGGTCGCGCTGCACGCGGCCGCCGCTTCGCTACGTCGTGGCGAATGCTCGCTCGCGCTGGCGGGCGGCGCGACGGTGATGTGTCACCCGCGGGTGATCACCGAGATGTCCCGGCAGGGCGGGCTGGCGCCGGACGGCCGCTCGAAGCCGTTCTCCGACAACGCCGACGGGGCCGGGTGGGGCGAGGGCGTCGGCATGCTCGTCCTGGAGCGACTGTCCGACGCCCGCGCGAACGGGCACGAGATACTCGCGGTGCTGCGCGGCTCGGCGATCAACTCCGACGGCGCGAGCAACGGCCTGACCGCGCCCAACGGGCCCTCCCAGCAACGGGTCATCCGCGACGCACTGCACGCCTGCGACCTCTCCCCTGCCGAGGTGGACGCGGTGGAGGCGCACGGGACGGGCACCGCACTCGGTGACCCGATCGAGGCCGGCGCTCTCATCGCCGCCTACGGTGCCGGCCGCCCGGCGCAGCGGCCGCTGTGGGTCGGCAGCGTGAAGTCGAACATCGGTCATCCGCAGGCGGCCGCCGGCGTGGCCGGGGTGATCAAGATGGTGCTGGCGATGCGCCACGAAACCTTGCCCGCGCTGGTGCATTTCACGACGCCGTCCCGGCATGTGGACTGGGCTGAGGCGGGTGTCCGGCCACTCGCCGAAGCGGTGCCGTGGCCACGCGGCGAACGGGTACGGCGGTGCGGGGTGTCCTCGTTCGGTATCAGCGGCACGAACGCACACGTGATCCTCGAGGAAGCTCCGGTGGCGACGGCCGCCACCGAGCCGAGTGGCCCACCGGCCGAGGTGACGCCGTGGGTGGTCACCGCGCGCAGTGCCGCGGCCCTGTCCGCGCAGGCCGCGGCCCTGCTGACCGCAGCGGCGACCGAACGTCCCGAGGACCTCGGATTCTCCTTGGCGCTCAACCGCTCTCGGTTCGACCATCGGGCCGTGGTGGTCGGCGCCGACCGAGACGAACTGCTCACCGGACTCACGGCGCTCTCGCGCGACGAGTCCGCGCCGCAAGTGGTGCGCGGGACCGCCTGGCCGGACCCGCGTCCGGTGTTCGTATTCCCCGGGCAGGGCGGTCAGTGGCCGGAAATGGCAGCGGCGCTGGTGAAGTCGTCGCCGGTGTTCGCACAGAGCTTGGCCGAATGCGGTGACGCGCTGGCCCGATACGTCCCGTGGTCGTTGCACGATGTCCTCGACAATGTCGCGGGCGCACCGAGTCTCGATCGGGTCGATGTCGTGCAGCCAGTGCTCTGGGCCGTGATGGTCGCATTGGCACGGGTGTGGCAGGCCTATGGCGTCGAACCCGCTGCGGTGGTGGGACATTCCCAGGGCGAGATCGCCGCCGCCTGCGTGGCGGGCGCGCTGTCCCTGGACGACGGCGCGCTCATCGTGACGCGACGCAGCCGAGCGGTCCTGCCGCTGTCGGGCACCGGCGCGATGCTCTCGCTCGGCCTGGGCGCGGCCGCGGCACGGGAACGTATGGCACGGTTCGGCACTCGGCTGTCGGTCGCCGCGGCGAACGGGCCCGAGTCGACGGTGGTCTGCGGCGAACCGGACGCGATCGCGGAGCTACAGGCCGAATGCGCGGCCGCCGGCGTGCACACCCGGACCATCAACGCGGACTACGCCTCGCACAGCAGTCACGTGGACCCGCTCGAACCCGAGCTGCTCGACGCGCTCGCCCGGGTGCGGCCGCGCACCGGATCGGTGCCGATGATTTCCACGGTCACCGGCGCGCCGATCGAGCACACCGCGCTCGACGCGACCTACTGGTGGCAGAATCTGCGCAGGCCGGTCGAATTCGAGACCGCCACCCGTCAGCTGCTGACCGCAGGACATCACGTCTTCATCGAGATCAGCCCGCATCCGGTGCTCGCCTTCGGCATCGAAGGCACCGTCGAGGCGACCCGGGCGGAGGCGGCCGTGGTCGCCACCCTGCGCCGCGACGACGGCGGTCTCGATCGCATGACCACCGCCCTCGCCCAGGCGCACGCGTACGGCGTTCCCGTCGACTGGGACGCCTATTTCGCACCGACTCGACCGCGCCGAATCCCCCTGCCCACCTATGCCTTCCAGCGCCAGCGCTACTGGCTCACCGACGCGCCGCGCACCGGACCGGCCGACCTCACCGCGGCGGGGCTCGAACGGCCGGCCCACCCGCTGATCGGCGCGGGCGTGCAACTCGCCGACACCGAGGGGCACCTGTTCACCGCGAGCCTGTCGCTGGAGCGCCAGCCCTGGCTGGCGGACCACACGGTCGGCGGCGAGGTGATCCTGCCGGGCACCGCGATGGTCGAACTCGCTTTGCGGGCAGGCGAACAGGTGGGCGCCGAATGGGTGGACGAGCTGGTGCTCGAGGCTCCGCTGGTGCTGCCCGGCGACGACACGGTCCAGGTCCAGCTCACCGTCGGTGCGGTGGACGACACGGGCGGACGACGGGTCAGCCTGTACTCCCGGCGCGGGGGCCTCGGCGCGTGGACCCGGCACGCGCACGGCACGGTGTCCCCCACCTGGGAGCCGCCGGCCGACGGATTCGCCGAGTGGCCACCCACCGGCGCCGCACCGATGGACGTGGACGCCGTCTACGACCGCGCGGCACAGGCGGGTATGACGTACGGGCCCGCCTTCCGCGGCCTGAACCGGTTGTGGCGCAGCGGTGCCGAGTACTACCTCGAATCGCGACTACCGGACGAAATAGCCATGGACGCCGGGCAGTACGGTCTGCACCCTGCCTTGACCGACGCCGTGCTGCACGGCTGCCTCGCCGCCCTGGCCGACCGGAACGCGCTCACGCACGCGGCGGTCCTGCCGTTCACCTGGACGGGGGTCGGCCTGTATACGCTCGGTGCGGCAGCGGTCCGGGCCCGCATCACGCCTTTGGGCGACACCGAGTTCCGCGTCGATCTCGCCGACGACGCGGGCGAGGCCGTCGGCCAGATCGCGACGCTGAGCTTCCGGCCCGCCGGGTCTCTGCTACAGGGCGCGACCCAGGCACTGTCCACGGTCCGCTGGACCTCGCTGGCCGCACCCGCCGATACCGGACCCGGCGACGAGCTGTGGGTGCTCGGCGACGACCTCGCCCGCCAACTCGCCGACGCCGGAATCGAATTCGGTCGCTGCGCCGATGCCACCGCCGTGAACAGCTCGGGTCCGGTGTTGCTCGACGTCGCCCCGGTCGCCACCCCCGCCGGAGTGGCCCGTGCCGCGCTCGACCGCGTGCGGCAGGTGCTGTCCGATATCCGGGCGTGGCTCGCGGCCACCGGCGACCCGGCGGCACGGCTCGCGGTGATCACCCATCGTGCGGTCGCCATCACACCCGACGAGGACGTCACCGATCTGGCGAGCGCCGCGGTCTGGGGACTGATCCGCACCGCACAGGCCGAATACCCCGGCCGATTCGTCCTGGTGGATCTCGATGACGAACCTGCCTCCGCGCGGGCGTTGCCGTCGGCGCTGCGCACCGCCGAGGAGCAGCTCGCGATTCGCGACGGTCATCTGAGTACCCCGCGGATCGGCCCGCTGCGCACCGAAGCCACCGCGCCACCGCTGGCGGAACCCGACCACACGGTGCTGATCACCGGCGGCACCGGCGGACTCGGCGGACTCCTCGCGCGCCACCTCGCGACCGCGCACCACGTCCGGCACCTGCTCCTGGTCAGCCGGCGCGGCGAAACATCGCCCGGCGCAGCCGAACTCGTCGCCGAACTGACCGCACTCGGCGCCGAGGTCCGGGTGGCGGCGTGCGATATCGCCGACTACGCGGCCACCGCCGAGCTGCTGCGCTCGCTGCCCGCCGATCGGCCGCTCGGCGCGGTGATCCACGCGGCCGGGGTGCTCGACGACGGCACCGTCGAGACGCTCACCGACGCCCAGATCGAGCGCGTCATGCGCGCCAAGGTGGACGGCGCGGTGAATTTGCATCTGCTCACCGAGGGCCTCGAGTTGTCCGGCTTCCTGACCTACTCCTCGGTGGCGGGTGTGCTCGGCACGCCGGGGCAGGCCAATTACGCGGCAGGCAACGCCTTCCTGGACGCGCTCGTGCAGCACCGCCGCGCGCACGGCCTGCCGGGCATCTCGCTGGCGTGGGGGCCGTGGGCGAGCGACGCGGGCATGACCGAGGGTCTGTCCGAGGTGGACCACGCCCGCCTGGGCCGGTGGGGACTGCTTCCGCTCGACGCCGCGGACGGCTGCGCGCTCTTCGACGCGGCCCGCGCCGCGGACCGGCCGCTCGCCATTCCCTGCCGCATCCAGTTGACCAGAGCTGGTGACGCACAGCTTGTTCCGGCAATGCTGCGCGACATGGTCCGGGCCGCGCCTCGGCCCCGCCAGGCCACGAGCGCACCCAGGGCGGACGACACCGCACGCGAACGCGAGCAGCTGCGGGACCACCTGATCGGTTTGCCCGCGGTCCAGCGAAGAGAAGAACTGGTCCGGATGATCACCCGGCACGCCGCCGAGGTCGCCAATCTGGCCTCGGCCGACGAGGTCGCCGCCGATCTGCCGCTGATGGCGCTCGGTTTCGATTCGCTCGCCTCGCTCGAACTGCGAAATCGCCTGGTGCATCAGCTCGGATTGACCGGGCACCTGTCCGCGAACGCCGTCTTCCAGACGCCGACGCCGGCCGGCCTCGCCGCGCGGATCGCCACGATCCTGACCGGTGACGACGAATCCACCGCGGTCGAAGAACCGGTGCCGGACCAGGTGGGGTTGCCCGACGATATCGTGCCCGCCGCAACCTCCGGCCCGGTCGCCCTGGCCGCCGCCGCACATCTCTTCGTCACGGGCGCAACCGGATTCGTCGGCAGCTTCCTGGTCCGTGAACTGCTGGACCGGACGTCGTCGACCGTGCACTGCCTCGTCGAGTCGCCGAACGCGGCGCAGGGCCTGGCTCAGCTGCGGGACACGATGCGCGGCTACCGGCTGTGGGACGACGCGATAGCCGACCGACTGATCGTGGTGCCCGGCAGGCTCACCGATCCCCATTTCGGCCTGACGGAGAGGGAGTTCGATGCGCTGGCCCGCACCGTGGACGGCGTATTCCATTGCGCCGCAGTCGTGGACGAATCCGAGTCGGTGGACGGGATGGCGGCCGTCCTACGCCTGGCCGCCCGCCACCGGACGGTCCCGGTGCATCACCTGTCCACGTTCGCCGTCTTCGGGCCGCCGGACACCGCCGGGCCCGCACCGGCCGAGGACGCGCCGACCGGCCCGTCGGCCGCGCTGACGGACGAGTACGCGCAGGCCGGGTGGATCGCGGAGGAAATGGCCGCCCGCGCCCGCGAACGCGGGCTACCCATCTCGATCTACCGGTTGCCGCCGACCGATCTGCTCTGGCGCGTCGTCCAAGGGTGCATCCAGGCGGGCGTAGCGCCCGCGACCGAGCTGACCGGCGACATCATCCCCGTCGGCTACGCGGCGAAAGCCATTGCCGCCCTGTCCTGCGACGGCAAGGCGGCCGGCGCGACCTTCCACCTGTCCAGCCCGGAACCGGTGCCGTTCGCATCGATCATCGCCACGCTCGCCGCCCGCGGATACCCGCTGGCCGAACTCCCCGCGGGACTGTGGGCGGACATGATCGCCGGCGATCCAGACAACGCCGCTCATCCGGTGCTGCAAGCCTTCTCGGAGATCGCCTTCGAGCAACCCGACCACGGCCGCTCATCGTTCGAGTCCACCGCGACCCGGGCGGCGCTCACGTCGGTCGGCGTATCCGGTCCACCCGCGAGTGCCGCGTCACTGGCCGCGACCATCGACTATTTCATCGAGACGGGCCACCTGCCCGCCGCACAGGAGGCTTCGACACGATGAGCGGCGAATACCATCTCGCGCAGGCGAACATCCTCTACGCCGTCGACTCGCTGAAGTCCGAGACGCTCGCCGATTTCCACGAGCTCGCCTTGAAGATCGACGCGATGGCCCGCGCCGCACCGGGTTTCGTCTTCCGGCTCGAGTCGCTGTTCGATCTCCCCGAAGACCCCTACATGCTGAACATTTCGGTGTGGGAGGACATGGCGACGCTGCGGGAGTTCACCTATCGGGGCGAACACGCCGGTTCCCTGCGCATCCGCCGGAAATGGTTCAAGCCGCCGCGCGGTGCTCCGTCGGTGCTGTGGTGGCTGCCCGTCGGCAGCCTGCCCGACGTCGGCGAAAGCATGGCCAGGCTGGACCTGCTGAACGCGAAAGGCCCCACGCAGGAGGCCTTTACGTTCCGTCGCGCATTCCCGCCGCCCGTCACCGGAAAGGACTGATCAGTGCCTCTCTACGACCGGCCGCCGGCACCGGCGGAAGCGTTGCAAGCCGTCCGCGAGTTCGCGCGGACCACGTTGCTCGGCCACGACGCCGACTTCGATTCGGGCGCGGAACCGCCTCTGGCGCTGTACGAGCCCCTGCACAAAATGGGACTGCTGAACTGGTGGCTGCCCACCGAATACGGCGGCGCCGGACTCGGTCTCGCCGACAGCATCGACCTCGTCTCCGAACTCGCCTACGCCGACGCGGGTTCGGCCTTCACCCTGCTGATCTCCATCCTCAGCAGCTCGATGGTTTCGCTGTACGGGTCACCCGAGCTCAAAGAGCGATTCCTCACGGCGATGACCCGCGAGGGCGGCTACTCGGCCGCGCTGGGCAGCGAGCAGGCGGCCGGCAGCGAGCTGATCAATCTCGCCACCACGCTCACCAGGCGCGGTGACGACGTGGTGCTCAACGGCGAGAAGATGTTCTCCACCAACTCCGGCTTCGCCGACTACCTCGTCGTGTTCGCCAGGTCCGCCGGGGACAAGAAGGGCGCCACCTACCACGCGGTGCTCGTGCCGCGGGATACACCGGGTGTGCAGGTGGTCAAACGCTGGGACATGATCGGTCTCCGGTCGGCGGGCACCTACCAGGTGTCGTTCACCGACTGCGTAGTGCCGAGCGGCCATGTGCTGAACGGGCCGGGGCTCAAGATCATCGAGGTCGGCTTGAACTCGAGCCGGATCCTGATCGGGACCATCGCGCTCGGCGTGGCCAGGCGGATCCGCGATCTCTGCCTGGATTACGCGATGACCAAACGACTGGGCGGTCGCACCCTCATCGAGAACGCCGTGTTCGCAGGCAAACTCGGGCAGATGGAAATGCAGATCGACGTCATGCGCAACCAATGCCTGGCCGCGGCAACCGAATACGACGCCATCATGGCGACCGCCGACCCGGCCGCGGAATTCCTCCAGCGCGGCGCGCTGCGATCGGCCTTGACCACCAAGATGTTCTGCGGACAGACCGGCTGGCAGGTGGCCACGGTCGGCTCGGAGATGTTCGGCGGCCTCGGCTATACCACCGAGCTGCCCATCGCCAAGTACCTGCGCGATACCCGGGCCGTGACCATCGTCGAAGCAGGCGACGACGTGCTTCGTGAACTCGTCTTCCGGCGGTTCGTGCTGCCGGCCAATCGCAGGATCTGAGGTAACCGGGAATGGGTCAGCGAACAGTGAAGCAGCCGTCACCCTGGCTGCAGCATGTGGTGTCCGATGCCCAGCCGGGCACCGCCTGCCTGGTCTGCGTACCGCCGGCCGGGGGTGCCGCCGGTGCGTATTGGACTTGGACACAATGGCTGCCACCGCATATCGACCTGCTGCTGGTGCAGCCGCCGGGGCGGGAGGACCGCTACGCGGAGCCGCCCGAGTGGACGCTCGAAGACGTTCACGAGCAGTTCACGCACGCGCTGGCCGCGCTGCCGGAGGTGCCGTACCACGTGCTCGGCCACAGCATGGGCAGCCTGATCGGCACGCATATCGCGACCTGGCTGGCCCCGCACCGCGAGGTGCGACGGCTGATCGTCAGCTCCTACCGGCCGGACCCCAGCGAGAGCCGCTTCTCCCGAGTGTTCCCGAGCGGCCGCATCGACCAGATCGACCTCGCCCAGCTGGCCGCGCTCAGCGGCCTGGACGTGGCCGACTGGCACGCGCTGCCCGCAGAGTTCCGGGAGGGCCTGACCCGGCGCTGGTATGCGGATCTGGCGTTGTCCGCGGAGCTACCCGTCCCCACCGAACCGGTGCTGGACTGCCCCATCACCGCGTGGCTGGGCGACCACGACCTCATGTCCGCGGGCGCGCTCACGGCCTGGTCGAAACTCACCACCCGCACCTGCACGGTCGAAACCTGGCCCGGCGGCCACGATTACCTCTTCGCCCGGCCCACCCCGGTGCGGGAGCGCCTGCTCGAACTCATGGAAACCGACGCACCGCCGGCCTGATCATGCCCGCGCAGGGGGGACACGAGCGCCCACACCGGCCGAATGCGCGACAGTGCGGGGTCGGTCCGCGACAGTGGAGCGTATGCGTCACCGGTCGAACGGCGGGTGTACGCAGAACGCGTTGCGGGTCAGGGTAGTTCGGCGCGGCGGAGGGACGTGGCACGGAAGCCTAGGAGTGCGCCGAGGGCGACTATGGCGGCGCTGACGACGAAGACGGGGCGGGTGCCCCAGGCCGCGATAGCCGCGCCGACTACCGGATAGATGAGAGGTGCGAGGCCGAGGGTGACCAGGCCCGCCGCTGCGGTCACCCGGCCGAGATAGGCTGGGACGGTGGTGGTTTGGACGAGCGCCGCACACAGGGCGCCGCTGAGTCCCGCGGTGAGTCCGATGGCGATGCCGAGACCCGCCGCCGCCGGCAGCGCCGGGGCGTAGGCCAGCGCGCCGATCGCGACCGCGCCGAGCACCAGGCACACCGGCTGTACCAGTCCGGCCCGGGGTACCCGGCCGCCGACCGCGAGCAACAGTGAAGCGGCGGCCGCGCCCACGCCGAATCCGCCGATGATCCAACCGAGTCCCGTTGCACCCCAGCCCCGTTCATCGGCGAGCAGGGTGACGCCGATATTCAGCGGACCGGTGAAACCCAGCTCGCCTACGGCGAGGACGACGACCAGCGGTGCCAGCACGGGGTCGCGGCGGATGTAGCACACGCCTTCGACCAGATCCGCCCACGCGGTGCTGTGCTGTTCGGCCACACCGTCATCCGGCAGCGGCGCGATCCGGACGGCGATCAGCAGCGGCAGCGACACCGCGAACAACAGTGCGGCGGTGACGAATGCGAGCGACGGCCCGCCGGCCGCCAGTGCCAGTCCGCCGAGCGGAGAGCCGCCGATGAGCGCGGCGCGGGAAGCCAGCCCGCGCAAGCCCTGCACCCGGGCCAACTGGTCCGGCTTCGTGATGCGCGGCGGCAGCGCGCCGACCGCGGGCAGGAACAGCGCATCGATCACGCCGAACACCATCGCGACCAAGGCGAGCAGCCAGACGCCGGGTGTCGTCACCGCCAGCACACCCGCCGCGCCCAGGATTACCAGGCAGCGCGTCAGATCGCTGCCGATCAGCACCTTGCGCGGCCCGAACCGGTCGGCGATGACTCCCCCGCCGAGCATGAGCAGCACCCTGGGCACCGCCGCCACCGCCAGTACCAGCCCGGCCTGCGCCGGCGTGCCGACTTGAATCGCCGCCCAGGACAGCGCGAGAAAATACACGCTGTCCCCCAGCAGCGAGCAGACGAACGCGCCGAGCCAGCGCAGCACGTTCGCATCCCGATACGCCGGCGGCGCCGCTTCCGCCCGAACGGCTCCGGTACTCACGGCCGGGACGGAAATCCGTAGAGCTGCACCGCGACGTGCTCGCGGCCGTCGGCCTCGCCCGCCGCGACCGCCGCCTCGCCGCGGTCCTGCCAGCGACGGACCACGGCGGTGATCTCAGCCTCCAGCTCGGCCAGCTCGGCCGAGGTCAGCCGTGGCGTGTACTCGGCGCTGAAGGCCGCGTCGGTCCAGGCCTTCGGCCAGGCCGACTGCTGGTCGAGGTAGGCGCGGTACCGTTCGCTGCGGTCGGCCAGCAGCTGCCGGGTGACCTGTCCGACGACCATCGCGCCCTCGGGATCGGCGAGAAAGTCCGAGCTGCGAAAGCTCCAGCCCTTGTCCGACACCGGTTTCCACCAGCGCTCGCGGCCGTCGGTCCCCAATTCCGGTGCGGCCACGACGAATCCGTGCGCCGCCAGCTTCCGCAGGTGGTAGCTCACGAGCGAGACCGCCTCGTCCACCTGTTCGGCCAGCTGCGACGCGGTCGCGGAACCGGCGGTGTTCAGCGCGCGATACAGCGCTATCCGCAACGGATGCGTGAAGACCTTCAGCGCATCGAGATCGGTGATGGTCGGCGGCGCGGCGTCGGGCATGCCACCCAGGCTAGATACGAAAGGAAATTTGCGCAATTATTCTTTCGCATCTCGCGCGGCACTTCAGTCGTCGATCCGGAAGTACGTCAGATCGAAGTCGTGCTCCCACTCGACGCCGTCGGCCGACTTCTCCCAGGCACCGGATATCTGGTTCCCATCGGCGCTGAACGTGCCCGAATAACGTTGGGAGAAGCCGGGTTCCATCCGCCACATGTGCAGGACACCGCCATCCAGGCTCATCTGATAGGTGCGGCTGACACCACGCGAATCGTAGTGATGCCGGACGAACAAGCCATCCCGGTCGAGGCCGATGATCACGATCGTGTCCGGCGCCATCGGATTGTCGATGACCGAGTGCTCGACCAGGAACTGCTTGGTCTTCATCCATTCGAACGTCGTCGTGCCGCTGCGGTCCTTGACGGCCGGGGTGCCCGGGCCGAAGAAGCCCGGCGCGAACGACGCCTCCACCTGCCACCGGCCGACCAACGGTTCCAGCCGGTAGAGCGCGGTATCCCTGCTGTCCGGGATGTCCGATGGTTGCGGATCCTGGGTAGTGGTCATTGCGCCTCCTGCTCGTCGGTGTTCCCTCGAGTAGACGCCGCCGCGCACCGGAAATCATCGGTGCGGTTCCGCGTGTCACCGCACTGCCCAGGTCGGGCGCCAGGCATCCGCGGGGACCGGGGGCAGACTGCCGACGTGGTCGAGGACGCCGCGCAGTCCCGGATGCGGATTCGCCGCGGCCACGATGAGCGACAGCGGGTAGACGAGGGCCGGATTCGCGAGCGGGATGCGGCGCAGGTCGTAGTGCGCGGGCCAGAGGTACCGGTCCCGCGCGCCGACGAGGGTCGCCACGTCCGCCGAATCCGCCAGAATGTCGAGCAGTACCTCGTTGCCGAAATTCGGCCCGGCGGCGTCGATGCGCAAATCGAAGTGCGTGGCGAGCTGATCGTAGAAGTCCGCCCATTCGCTGCGCACCGCGATGCCCGGCACCCAGATCCGGTGCTTGCGCAACTGAGCCGGGGTCAGCGTACGTGCGGCGGCGAGCGGATGCCGCGGTCCGGCAAGCAGTTCCAGCCGCGAGTCGAAGGCGTGGATCATCCGCACGTCGTCCGGCAGGGTCGCGGGATCGGTGACCGAACGGAACGTGGCATCGATCTCACCCGCCCGCACGGCGGCCACCGCGACGCGCGGGTCGTCGACCTTGAGGGTCACGACGTCCAAGACGATTTCGGGGTGTGCGCGCCAATAGTCGTGCAGGACAACGGCTTGCGCCGAGCGCAGGCCGAGCACGTCGATCCGCAGTGCGCGCGATCCCGGTTCGATCGCGGCCACCGCCCGGTCGACGCTCGTGATGATCGTGCGCGCGTGCGGGAGGAAGGCCTGACCGTCGAGGGTCAGCTCGACGCCGCGTGCGGTCCGGGTGAACAACCGGACGCAGAGGGCGCGCTCCAGCGCGGCGATGCGCTTGGACACGGCCTGCTGTGTCACGCCGAGTTCGTCGGCCGCCTGCTGCAGTTGGCCGAGCTCGGCCGCGCGGACGAACGATCGGACCGCCTCGGTATCCATGAACCCACCCTAGGTGCACACAACTGCTGGTTGTGGCTCGCCGAAGCACCGGTTGTTTGATCTGCCGCGGCCCCGGCTGCTGTGATCCCAGACCCGAGGGCCGGTTGTCGAGGGAGTGAGATGCACGCACGGTTGGGACGCGATTTCGGTTGGCTGTGGTCGGCCTACGCGGTCAGCACCTACGGCACCTGGCTGGCGTTCGGTGCCTTTCCACTGCTCGCGGTGCGGGTACTGGACTCCACGGCCTTCGCCGTCGCGCTGCTGGAGGCGTCCGGGCTCGCCGTCGCGGCGGTCGTCGCGTTCGGGCTCGGGCCCTGGGTCGAGCATCGGAACAAGCAGCCGGTGATGATAGCGATGGACCTGGTCCGGTTCGGCGCGCTGGCCAGCGTGCCGGTCGCGTATGTCCTCGGCGCGCTGACCTACGGACAACTGCTGGTCGTATCGGTGGTCTCCGGCACCGCGGGCCTCGCTTTCGCCGCCGCCTCCGGGGCCTATCTGAAACATCTGGTGCGCAGCGATGAATTGCTCGTTGCCGGCAGCAGATTCGAAGGGACGAGCTGGGTGGCGACCGCGGTCGGGCCGCCGCTGGGGGGTGCGCTGATCGGGGTGTTCGGCCCGGTCGTCACGATCACCACCGACGCGGTCAGCTTTCTGCTGTCCGCGTGCGCCGTGCGCCGGATCCGTGGCGGCGATATCGCCACGCCGCGCGCCGAGCCACCGCGAACCGGCCTGCTCACCGGCTGGCGTTACATCCGACGGGACCGGGTCCTGGTGCGCTTGTTCCTCAACTCGATCTCGGTCAGCGGCTTGATCATGGCAGGCGTCCCGCTGCTGTCGGTCCTGTTGCTCGGCGAATATCACTTCCCCGCATGGCAATACGGTCTTGCTTTCGGGATTCCGGCACTCGGCGGTTTCGTCGGCGCGCGCCTGTCAGGCCACCTGGCCCGCCGCTACGGCGAGCAGCGGGTCATGCTCGTCTCCGGCTGGTTGCGGTCGGTCTTCCCGCTCGGCCTGGCCTTCGTCCAGCCGGGAATTCCCGGACTGCTCACCGTGATCGGCGTCGAGGCGCTCTTGATCGCGTGCATGGGTGTCTTCAATCCGCTCTACGCGACCGCCCGGCTGCGGCGCACACCCCGGGACCACGCCGCCCGCGTGCTGAGCACCTGGAATGCCTGCGCGAAATTGTTGCAGGCAACCCTGATGATGCTCTGGGGCGTGCTCGCCACCTGCACCGGCCCGCACACCGCGATCACGATCTCCGGCGTGCTGCTGCTCGCCACCCCGCTGCTGCTGCCCTCGGCCGCCGACTACCGGAGCAAGGCGCCGAGCGCGAGGAACCCACAGATCAGCACGCCCAAGATGCCGAGCAGCGGGGCCACGAACCGCACGTAGCGGTCGTAGCGCACCTTCGCCAGGGCGAGACCGCCGGTCACCACCGCCGTGGTCGGGGTGACCAGATTGGCCCAGCCCGACGCCGACTGCCACGCGGTGACCACAAGGGAGCGTGGCACATTCGCGAAATCGGCGAGTGGCGCCATGATCGGCATGACCAGCGTGGCATGGCCGGAGCTGGAGGGAATCAGGAAACCCAGCGGCACGTTCACCAGAAACACCGTGACCGCGAACACCGTCGACGAGGTACCGGTCACCAGGCCTTCCAGGGAATGCAGTGCGGTGCTGGTGATTTCGGTGTTGTTCATGATGACGGTCACGCCCCGTGCCAGCACGATCACCAGACCCGCGCCGACGAAGTCACCGAAACCCTTGCCGATGGCCTCGGACACCCTGTTCTCCCCCAGCCCGCCGACCAGTCCCACCACCACCGCGCCCAACAGGAACAGCGCGGTGAGTTCGGGGAAATACCAACCCAATTGCCAGCGGTAGCGCTCGGCGCCGGGTCCGTCGATCACCTCCGCCCACGGGATGATCGCGAAGATCATGAACGCGAAAGTCGCTGCCACCAACCAGAGCACCGCTTGCTGACGCCGGGTCAGCGGGTCAGGGCGATGGTCGTCGGCCGATCCTTCGCGGTCGCCGGGTTGCCAACCGGACCAGGACTTCGCCGGATCGCGTTTGACCCGCTCCGCGTACCGGAGCACATAGCCGACGGTGACGGCGGTGAGCACCACCAGCATCGCGAGCCGGAGCCCGATCCCCTCGCCGAGGGGCACGCCGGCCGCCGAGGACGCCGTGCCGGTGGCGAACGGATTCACCGTCGAGCACAGCATGCCGACGCCGGCGCCGCAGATGATCGTGCCCACCGCCGTCATCCGGTCGTAGCCGAGCGCCAGCAGCAACGGCACCAGCAGTGCGTAGCAGCCGAGCGTTTCCTCCGCGAAGCCCTCGACCGTGCCCGCGATCGCGAACACCAGCATGACGCCGACGATCAGCAGCGCGGACCGGTCACGTAGCCGATGGGCCAGTTGCCCGATCCCGCTGTCGAGGGCGCCGGTCGCGAAGGCGACGGTGATGAACGCGCCGACCGCCAGCACGAACAGGAAGACCGCGGCCGCGCCGTAGAGGTGACCGGTCAGGTCCGGACCGACCTGACCCGACCTGTCGTCCTGAATGCCGTAGAGACCGTTGACCGGTGCGAGGAACAGCTCCCGCAACCGCTCGCCGAACCCCTTGGCATCGATGACGCGGTGATAGGTCCCCGCGATCGGACGGCCGCGCGCATCGGTGTCGTAGGCCCCCGGCGGAATCACGAACGCCGCGAGCCACACCAGCAAGGCGACACCGGCGAGGATCGTGTAGGTCGAGGGAAAGAACCAGGTCTTCTGTGCCCGGCCGGCACGCACCGCTGGGTCCATGGCCGACATGGAACCATCCGCCACGGCCCCACCCCGGCAGCCGCGCCGGAAGCGTCGCTCGGGCGGCCGGCCCGCGACTGATAGGCTGAGCACGTGCTCATCGAGGTCGACAGACGCTAGCCGCCCGGTCGAAGGCGGCGCTCCTCATACACGTGCTCGTTCGAGTACGGCCGCGCCCTTCGCCGGCAGCCACAGGAATCTGTTCTCACCTCGCTGCCGCTCGCTCGCGAGCAGGAAGAGCCACTGACGCATGTCCATCACCTCGGCAATCGCTCTGCACCAACTGACGTTCGAATGGCCGGACGGCTCCGTCGCCCTCGCCGGCGTCGACGGCGCCTTCACCACCGGTCGCACCGGTTTGGTCGGCCGCAACGGCGCGGGCAAGTCGACCCTGCTGCGCCTGATCGCCGGACAACTCACCCCGACGTCCGGGCGCATCGAAACCACCGGCGATGTCGGATACCTACCGCAGACCCTCACCCTCGGACGCGACGCCACCATCGCCCAACTGCTCGGCATCGCGGACGAACTCGCCGCGCTGCGCGCCATCGAGGCGGGCGAGAGCGACGCCGCGCATTTCGACACGATCGGCGACGACTGGGACATCGAGGCCCGGGCCGACGAGGCGCTACACGAAATAGGTTTCGGCGCAGCCGATCTCGATCGCACCGTCGGTGCGATCTCCGGCGGCCAGGCGGTCCTCGTCGCGATCACCGGCCTGCGCGTCCAGCGCAAGCCGATCACGCTGCTCGACGAGCCGACCAACAATCTCGATCGCGAAACTCGCGCCCAGCTCACCGCGTTCGTCGACGCGTGGCCGGGCACCCTCGTGGTGGTGAGTCACGATCTCGAACTGCTCGAGCACATGGACGCCACCGCCGAATTGCACGGCGCGACCCTGGACGTGTTCGGCGGCCCCTACAGCGCTTGGCGCGACTACGTCGAGCAACAGCAGGCGGCCGCGACCCAGGCGGCCCGGACCGCCGAGCAGGCGCTGAAAGTCGAGAAACGCCAACGCATCGAGGCCGAGACCAAGCTGGCCCGGCGCGAACGCACGGGCCGCGCGACACAGCAGCACGGGGGTATACCGCGCATCCTGGCGGGCAACCGTGCCAGCAAGGCACAGGCCTCGGCCGGCGCCATGCGCACCACACTGGACGCCAAAGTTCGTGCGGCCCAAGAGGTGCTGGACGCCGCCGCGGCGCGGGTCCGCTCCGACGAGCACATCCACCTGGACCTGCCCGATCCCGACGTGCCCCGCAGCAGGCGCATCGCGGAACTGCGCGACGGCGATCGCGGCGTCACGATCCAGGGGCCGGAGCGGGTCGCCGTGATCGGGCCCAACGGCGCGGGCAAGTCCACGCTCATCGAGGATCTCGTGCACGGCCGGCGACCGGAGCGCGGCGTCCTGTTGACCGATCGCGTCGGATACCTCCCGCAACGCCTGGACGGCTTGGACGAGCAAGCCAGCGCGATCGAGAACGTGCACGCGGTGGCCGTCACCACCCCGCCCGGCACCATTCGCAATCAGCTGGCCCGGCTGCTGCTGCGCGGCGCCGCGGCCGAACGCCCGGTGTCGAGCCTGTCCGGCGGTGAGCGTTTCCGAGTCTCGCTGGCGCGCTTGCTGCTCGCCGACCCGCCGGTCCAGTTGCTGATCCTCGACGAGCCGACCAACAACCTCGACATCGCCTCTGTCGACCAGCTCGTCGAGGCCCTGGCCGACTATCGCGGCGCGCTCTTGGTGGTCAGCCACGACTATCCGTTCCTGCGGCGGATCGGCATCGACACCGTCGTCGCACTCGACGCCGACGGCCGTTTCCAGCCGCACGCCTCGCTGTAGCGCGCGGTGACCGGCGGTCTCGCGACCGAGGCCGCCGGTTCTACCGTGTCACAGTCGGTCGGCGTCGATGATCGCCTGCGCGAAGGGCTGTGGCGCCTCCTGCGGGACGTTGTGCCCGATGCCGTCCAGCACCCGGTGTTCGTGCTTGCCGATGTACTTGTCGCGGTACGGTTTTCCGTCCTTGGCGGCACCGTCGAAGTCGCTGCCGATGGTGATCGCCGGGACCGTGATCACCGGGCCGGTGGCGAGTTGCTGTTCGTACTCGTCGTATCGGGCCTCGCCGGAAGCCAGGCTCAACCGCCAGCGGTAGTTGTGGATCACGATCTCGGCGTGGTCGGGATTGTCGAACGCGGCCGCGCTGCGGTCGAAGGTGGCGTCGTCGAAGTTCCACTGCGGGGAGGCCCGCCGCCAGATCAGCTTGTTGAACTCGTGGCGATTGCGGGTGTATCCGACGCGACCACGCTCGGTCGCGAAGTAGTACTGATACCACCAGCCCAGTTCGGCTTCCGGCGCGAGCGGCTGCTGCTGTGCCGCCTGCTGGGTGATGAGGTAGCCGCTCACCGCGACGATCGCCTTGCACCGCTGCGGCCACAGCGCGGCGATGATGTCGACCGTTCTTGCGCCCCAGTCGAATCCGCCCAGTACCGCCTGATCGATCCGCAATGCGTCCATGAAGTCGACGATGTCGCGGGCGATCGCCGACTGCTGCCCGTTGCGCACCGCCTGCGGTGACCGGAAGGTCGTCGGGCCGTAGCCGCGCAGGAACGGGACCAGCACCCGATATCCGGCCGCGGCCAGCAGCGGTCCGACATCGGCGAAGCTGTAGGGGTCGTAGGGCCACCCGTGCAGCAGGATGACGGGTCGGCCGGTACTCGGCCCGAATTCGGCATAGCCGATGTTCAGGGCGCCTGCTTCGATTTGTTTGATCGGGCCGAGCGTGGTGTGGGCACCCGAGCCCGCCCGCAGCTCCGCGCCGGGCGACGCCGGCGTGGTGGCCGAGCTCGCGGCCGGATCGGTGGCGCAGGCGCTCAGCGTGGCCACGGCCAGGCTCGTCGCGCCCACGGCCAGCGCCCCACCGAAGAATCGTCTGCTGATATCCATCTGAGCTCCTCGTCCCTGGTCCGATACGCGGTCGGGACCAGGGCCTGCACCTCGGCACCGTCCGCATCGCCGACGTTAGGCAGTGCGCCGGTGCGGCGGCGAGCGTCAGATGACGTAATCGGTGTCGGTCACGTCTGATCGGGCGTGGTGTCGTTCAGGCCCGGGAGCAGTGCGGCGAGGTCGCCTCGTGCGCTGATGCCGAGCTTCGGGAAGATGCGATGCAGATGCGTGCTGACCGTTCGATGCGAGAGGAACAGCCGCTGCCCGATCTCCCGATTGGTCAGACCCTGCGCCGCCAATTGGGCGATGCTCAGCTCGTGCGGCGTAAGCCGTTCCCGGGCCGCCGGGCTGCGATCCGGACTCGATTCCCCGGCGCCGCGCAGTTCCACCCGGGCCCGTTCGCTCCACGCGGTGAAGCCCAGTGCGTCGAAAATGTCACGGGCCGTACGCAACTGGGTGCGTGACTCGACGATCCGGCGCTGCCGCCGCAACCATTCACCGAACGCCAGGTGCACCCGGCCCCGCTCACCCGGCCAGCCGGTGAGATCCGCGGACAGCGCTGCCGCGAACCGCTCCTCGACCGCTGCGGTCGCGAATACCGCTTGCGCGTAACGCATTCCGATCGCCAGCGCAGGCGACGGCGTCACCGCCGCAATCGGTGCCAACTCGCGTATCAGGTCGTGCACCGCCTCGACCCGCCCCGCCCGCACGGCCGCCTCGGCCAGCTCGGTCAGGAAGTACGCGCGCAAGAACGGCGCGTGCGCCGGGTCGCGCGGGTCGTGCAGCCGGAGCAGGTCGGCGCACGCGTCGTCGAATCGGCCCGTGCCGAGGGCGATGAGCCCGCGGGTGAGCTGCACGGTGGCCAGCACGGGACGCGCGCCCGCGGCGAGCCCGATCCGCTCCGCTTCCGCCACCAGTGCCGCCGCTTGCGGATGATCCCCACGCAGGGCGGCGATCTCGGCCTGCACCGCGATGGCCAGGCCGTGCATGAACGGCTGGCCGGTTTCGCGCGCCAGATCCACGGCCTCCGCGGCGACCGGGGCGGCTGCCGCGAGATCACCCAGCCGGGCCAGGCTCCAGGACTGCACGGTCAGCGCGCGCGGGAGCAGACCCAACTGCCCCGCGTCCCGCAGTCCGGGTGCGGCGGCCGCGGCGAACCGGGCGGCCAGGTCGAACGCGCCCACCTGCAGCGCGGCACTACCGAGAAACCGATCCACCTCCGGATCCCGGCCCGTGTGCGCCGCCAACCCGCGCAGCCGCTCGATCACGCGTGCGCCGCGATCGAACGGCGCCACATACGCGTTGATCGCGACCATGCGCGGATCCTCGTCCGGAATCGGCAGCGCATCGGCGACCGCGAGCAGGGCCCGGCGGGTCTCGGGGCCGGGCTCGACCCAGAAGCACCGCATGGCCGCGCCCCACAGAATCCGCAGGGCGGCGTCGGTGTACCCCGCAGCCGCGACAGTGGATGCGAGCGCAGCCAATTCGCCGACCCGCGCGGGGCTTTCGCGTACCCCGTCGTCGAAACCGCTGAGCAGCCAGTTGGCGGTGGCCTGGTGGCGCGGCGTCAGCGGTAACGCGCGAGCGGCCGCGACCAGCCGTTCGGCGCTATCGCGGCGACCGGCATCGACCGCCGCTTCGGCGGCCCGCAACAGCCGGTCCGCCCGCCCGCCGGGGGTATCGCTCAGTGCCGCGGCACGTTCCAGCGCGGCGACCGCGCCGGCGCGGTGCCGGGCCTGCTCGGCAGCCTGCTCCAGCTCGACCGCGAGGTGCTCGTCGGGGCCGAGCGTGCCCGCCGCTCGGTGCCGAATCCGCCGGTCCGGCGCGGCATCGAGCGCATCGGCCAGGGCGAGGTGGGCACGGCGGCGTTCCTGCGCCGAGGCCGCGGCGGCGACCGCCGACCGTTGCAGCGGATGCCGGAATGTCACCGTGCCGGAATCCATTTCGACGAGTCCGGCCGTCCGCGCGGGTGTGAGGATTTCGGGGTCGGCCGGGGATCCCGCCAGAATGCTTACGGCGGCCAATGTTTCGGCGATCGAGTCGCTCTCGTTGAGCGCCGCGACGAGCAACGCGGACCTGCTCTCGGGCGGCAGCTCCACACTCCGCGCGGAAAAGGCCCGCTCGAGGCGTTCCGTCAAGGGCATCGGCCCGGTCAGATCCACTGTCGCCGTTGCCAGTTCGCTCAGTGCGAGTGGATTCCCCTGTGCCGCTGCCAGTACTCGGCGGCGGACCGGCGCGGCCAGATCCGGTGCGGCACTGTCCAACAGTGCCGCGGCGTCGTCGTCGGCCAACCCGCCGAGCCGCATCGGGGTCAGCCCCGAGTCGGCGAGCGGGGTGCCGCCCGCGCGCGACGTCACGACCAGCGCGAGCGGCTCGGCCTCGATCCGGCGCGCGAGGAACGCGAGCACCTCGGCGCTGGCCGGATCGAGCCAGTGCACGTCTTCGGCGATGATCAACAGTGGACGATCGGCGGCCGCGTCCGCCAACAGCGTCAGCGCGGCCAGCCCGACCAGATAGCCGTTCGGCGCACCCGGGGCATCCGACATTCCGAGCGCGCTCGCCAGCGCCGCGGACTGCGGCGCCGGGAGTTCGCCGAAACCCCGGCGCAGGGGGTACAGCAGGCGTTGCAGCCCCGCGTACGCCGAGTTCAGCTCGGCCTCGGCCCCAGCGGTGCGCAATACCCGCAGCCCCGCCACGGCCGCGGCGGCGACCGTCTCCTCGATCAGGGCCGACTTCCCGATACCGGGCTCCCCCTCGACCAGGATGCCGGACTGCTCACCGGGCCCGTCCACGAGTGCGCGCAGCGCCTTCAGCTCGGTGTCTCGGCCGAACATCGGCATGCCGCGGTACCCCTTTCGCCAGGTCCGCGTCGATCCGCAGGCCCGCCCGCGACCCTACCGAACCGCGATTACGTCACCGGCAGCGTCATCTGACCGATTCGGCGACGCCGCCGCGACAGCCATCGTCGAAGCATGGCTATCGTTCGTTTCCACCTCCTGTCCACCCTGGCACCGGCACAGGTCCGGCATGTGCTCACCGATTTCGGGCCGTCCCGCCCACAGGCGTGGCCGAGCATCGACGCCGAGCATTTCGTCGTCCACGAGCGCGGCGACAGCTGGGCCGAGGTGACCGAGGGCACCGCCGCGGCCTGGGAACGCGCCCGCTACGAGTGGGATCCGGCGGGCGACACCGTCACCGTCACGACGCTCGACTCGAAGCTCTTCGGTCCCGGCGGCGGCTGGGTCTTCCGGCTCACCCCCGACGAGCACGGCACGCGCGTCGACGTCGAGCTGACCCGCACGCCGCACGCGTTCAAAGCCAAGGTCCTCGCCGCACTGCTCCCGCTGGTGGGCCCGGCCTCGCTGCGCAAGTCGTTCGCCCGCCCTTTGCAGGCCAGGTGACGACCGCGCGCACTGCACCCGCCCGGTCCGAAAGTTCGCTGTAAGACAACGGAGTTGATCGACATGCTTTTCGCACTGAAGCCCGACCTGTCCACCATCGCGACCGTTTTCACGGGTCCGGTCGCCGCGTGGCTCTGGGCCGAGACCGCCCTCCTCCACGGCGTGCCGCACCAAAGCACCTGGTGACTCGCTTCCGTGCAGCCGGAAAGGGTGCATACCGGGCGGCGTAGGTTGATGCCTATGGCAGCACCCAAGCACACCGGCCCGACGCCGGGCATCCGGCGACTGGCCGCGGTGTGCCGGACCGAGGTTCCGGTGCTGACGCGGCGGCTGATGGCGGCGATCTTCACCGATATCCCCGAGTGGACGGATTACTCACCCGTCAGCCGCGAGGATCTGCGCAACGGCTGCCGCAGCTATCTGACCCGGGTGCTGGACCTGCTCGCCGGCGATGTCACCGTGCCGGACCGTGACGATGTCGCCGCCGCCATCGGCCGCAACCGCGCGGCGCAAGGCGTGCCGCTGGAGGTGATGCTGCGGACGTTCCGGCTAGGCGGCCAGATCGTCTGGGAGGCACTGCTCGACCACGCCGACGACCTGGCACCGGGTGAGTTCCGCGAGATCGGCGCGGCGACCTGGTCGGTCATCGACGGCATGTCCTCGGCGCTGGTCACCTCCTACCGCAATACCGAACTCGAGCAGGTCCGCCGGGACGAGCGCCGCAGGCACGGGTTGATCGAAGATCTGCTGGCCGGCCGCGCACACGACGCGACCTTCGCCGCGCGCGCCGCCCGCGAACTGAACCTGCCCACCCACGGCGCCTACCTCATGGTCGCGGTGCGCGGCCGGCCGGCCGTGCAGCTCGGTACCGAGACCGCGTTGGCGGCGTTGGGTATTCGCTCGGTGTGGCACGATCGGGTGGACGCCACGGTCGGCCTGGTTTCACTCGAGCGGCACGACAGTTCCACTGTGCTGCAACAGATCCGGCCGCGGCTCCGCGGCGGGGCCGCGGCCTCGCCCCCGGTGCCGGGGCTGGCCCAGATCGATACCGCGCACGCGCTGGCGATGCTCGCCTTGGAGACATTGCCCACGGACGCACAGGGTTTGGTTCTACTCGAGGAGCGCTACCCCGAGGCGATGCTGTTGCGCTCCCCCGATCTCACCGAACTGCTGGTGACGCGCACGCTCGGACCGGTGCTCGCCCTTCCCGAGCGGGAACGCGAGATCCTGCTGGAGACGCTGGCCGCCTGGCTGGCCGAGAACTGTTCGGCCGCCAATGCCGCGCCGCTGCTGCACTGCCACCGCAACACCGTCATCAACCGGCTGCAGCGCATCGCCACGCTGCTGGGCCGTCCGCTCGAGGGCCAACGCGCCTATCTCGAGCTGTCGCTCGCGCTGGCGGCAGTCGAGCTGGGTGCGGCCGAATCGGACTGAGCGGCCCGCAGCGATTGTGCGCTGCGCCCATTTTCGCGCCCCGATTTCTGGGCTTCCGGCAAATTGCTTGGGCAATCGCGGCCCACAAGACTCGAGAGAACGACCCGCGCCACAACCCGGCCGGGTCGCTAATCGTCGAGATGAGGAGCACCACGAGTGCCGGAATTCGATCTACTGGTGATCGGCGGCGGACCGGGCGGCTACGTGGCCGCGATCCGGGGCGCGCAGCGCGGACTCCGGGTCGGCTTGGTGGAGAAGGAGCGCCCGGGCGGCGTCTGCCTGAACTGGGGCTGCATCCCGACCAAGGCGATGCTGCGTTCCGCCGAGGTCTTCCACACCCTCACCGCCGCAGCGGAATTCGGCGTCTACGCCGACAATGTGCGCTTCGACTTCGCGGCCGTGCGGCAGCGTAAGGACGGAGTCGTCAAGGAACTCACCGACGGCGTCGCCGGCCTGCTGAAGGCCAACGGCGTGACGGTCATCGAGGGCCATGCCCGGTTCGTCGGGCCGACCACGGTCGAGGTGCACGAGACCGGCGCGTCCCCCATCTTCGAGGGCGGTCCCCGCTACGCCGCCGCGCCGGGCGCGCCGGTGCGCCAGGTCAGCGCGCAGGACGTGATCGTCGCCACCGGCTCGGTGCCCGCGCTGCTGCCGATTCCCGGAGCCGACCTGCCCGGTGTCGTCACCTCCGACGGCGCGTTCGGGCTCACCGACGTGCCGCGACGCCTGGTGGTCATCGGCGGCAGTGCGGTCGGCGCGGAATGGGCCAGCCTGTTCGCCACGTTCGGCAGCCAGGTCACCGTGGTGGAGATGCAGGATCGCCTCGTTCCGCTGGAGGACAAGGAGATCGGCGACGCGCTCGGCCGTTCCTTCCGCAAACGCGGTATCACCGTGCTCACCGGAGCCACTGTCACCGCGATCGCGCAGGACGACGGATTGCGGGTCTCGGTCGCCGGACCGAAGCCGCAGGACATCCCCGCCGACGTCGTACTGGTCGGGGTCGGCCGCCGGCCCAACACCGCGGACCTGGGTCTGGACATCGCCGGAATCGGCACGGACGCACGGGGTTTCATCGAGGTCGACGACCAGCTCCGGACCGGGGTCGAGCACGTCTACGCCATCGGCGACGTCACCGGCCGGGCACTGCTCGCCCATGTCGCCTCGCACCAGGGCCTCACCGCAGCCGACGTGATCGCCGGGCACGACGCGCACATCGACTACACGGTGATCCCGGCGGCCACCTTCACCCATCCGGAGATCGCGAGCGTCGGGTTGACCGAGGCGGCCGCGCGGGCGGCCGGCCACGAGGTGATCACCGCCAAGTTCCCGTTCGCGGCGCTGGGCCGGGCGAAAACCTTCGGCGACACCGAGGGCATCATGAAGATCGTTGCCGGGCAACAGCATCGGGAAGTGCTCGGCGTGCACATCATCGGTCCGTCGGCCAGCGACCTGATCACCGAGGGCGCGCTGGCCATCGCCCTGGAGGCGACGCTCGACGAGCTGGCCGACACCATTCACGCCCACCCCACCCTCGGCGAGATCGGCATGGAGACGGCGCTGGCCGGGCTCGGACTGCCGGTGCACATCGCGCCGCGTAAGCGTTAGGAGCCGCAGATGACCACCACGAGCGCTCCGCGCAAAACCACGCGGCGAACCACCAAGTCCGCGCCCGTCACCGCCGAATCCGCCTTCGCCACCGAAGATCCCGCGATCCTGCGCGGCCTGTTCCGCGACATGCTGTTCGTGCGGCGTTTCGAAGAGCGCACCGCGCAGAGCTACCAGCAGGCCAAGATCGGCGGCTACTGCCACCTGAACCTCGGCGAGGAAGCCACCGTGGTCGGCCTCGGCGCCGCGATGCGGCCCACCGACTACCTGTTCACCAACTACCGCGAGCACGGTTACGCGCTGGCCAAAGGCATCGAGCCGGGCCGGGTGATGGCCGAGCTGTACGGCCGCGCCACCGGCACTTCCAAGGGCTGGGGCGGCTCGATGCACATGTACGACACCGCGACCCGCCTGCTGGGCGGCTACGCCATTGTGGGCGGCCAGGTTCCGCTCGCCATCGGCGCGGCCCTGGCCATCGACTACCGCGGCGGGGACGACGTGGTGGTGTGCCAGATGGGCGAGGGCACCACCAATATCGGCGCGTTCCACGAATCGCTCAACATCGCCGCGCTGTGGCGGCTCCCGGTGGTCTTCCTGGTGATCAACAACCAGACCGGCATGGGCACCACGGTCGAGCACTCCTCGGCCGAGCCGGATCTGTGGAAGCGGGCCGCCGCCTACCGCATGCGCGGCGAACGGGTGGACGGCACCGACGTGCTCGCCGTGCGCGATATGGCGAGCGAGCTCATCGAAGCCGCACGCCGCGAAGGGAAACCGGCGCTACTGGAGGCGGTCAGCTACCGGCTCAAGGGCCACTCGGTGGTCGACCCGGCCAAATACCGCAGCACCGAAGCGGTGGCCACGGCGCGCGAACACGATCCGATCGCGCTGTGGCAGCACCGATTGCTCGCCGCCGACGTGCTCACCGATCAGTCGCTGGCCGAGATCGAACGGGAGGTGACCGAAAGCGTAGCCGCCGCGGTGGAATTCGCCGATGCGAGCCCGCACCCGGACCCGTCGAGCCTGTTCGACTACAACTACGCCACGCCGGTCCCGAGCGACTCCCGCCGTCTGCCCGCCGACCCGCTCTTCACCGTCTGAGGACCAACTGTGCCTACCCATCCCCCAGCGCCTGTCATGACCTATCGCGAAGCGCTGCGCGAAACCCTGCGTGAGGAGATGCGCCGCGACGACGACGTCTTCCTGATCGGGGAAGAGATCGGCGTCTTCGAAGGCTCCTACAAGATCACCGCCGGACTGCTCGCCGAATTCGGCGAGAAGCGAGTACGCGACACTCCGATCGCCGAAGAAGGTTTCGTCGGCGCCGCGATCGGCGCCGCCATGCTGGGCCTGCGCCCCGTGGTGGAGATCATGACGATCAACTTCTCACTGCTCGCGCTGGACCAGATCGTCAACCACGCCGCCAAGATCTACGGCATGTTCGGCGGGCAGACCAGCGTGCCCATGGTCATCCGCACGCCGGGCGGCGGCGGCCAGCAGCTCGGCGCGACGCATTCGCAGAACATCGAGCTGTACTACGCCTTCGTGCCCGGCTTGAAGGTGGTGGCGCCGAGCACGCCCGCCGATGCCCGCGCACTGCTCAAGGCCGCGATCGAGGACGACGATCCGGTCCTGTTCCTGGAGAACCTGTCGCTCTACAACACCAAGGGCGAAGTGCCGGTGGACCTTCCGGCCGCGCAGATCGGCAAGGCCGCGGTCACCCGGGCCGGCACCGACATCACGCTCATCGGCTACTCCCGGATGGCCACCGTCGCCACCCAGGTCGCCGAACGCCTTGCCGCCGAGGGTGTTTCCGCCGAAGTGATCGATCTGCGCAGCCTGCGCCCGCTGGACCGCGAGACGCTGATCGCGTCGGTGCGCAAGACCGGCTGCGCGGTCGTCGGCGAGGACGACTGGCTCACCTACGGGATCGGCGCCGAGATCGCGGCCTCGATCTCCGACGGCGCGTTCGACTACCTCGACGCCCCGGTTCGTCGCGTCGCGATGGCCGAGGTTCCGCTCCCCTACGCGAAACCGCTGGAGAAGCTCGCCCTGCCGTCCGCGGATTCGCTCTACACCGCCGCGGTGGAAACCCTTGCGGCCGTCGGCCGGAGGTCCTGACCATGCCCGAAATCACCATGCCCCGGCTCTCCGACACCATGGAGGACGGCGTCGTCTCCGCCTGGCTCAAGCAGGTCGGCGAGCAGATCACCCGCGGCGAGGTCGTCGCGGAGATCGAAACCGACAAGGCGCTCATGGAACTCGAGGCGTACGAGGACGGCGTGCTCGAACAGATCCTCGCCGCGCCGGGGGTGCGCGTGCCGATCGGCGAGCCCATCGCGATCGTCGGGGACGGTAGCGGCACTGCGCCACAGGCGAATTCGGCGGCCGTGGCGCAACCGGCGGATTCGGCTGCGGCGGCACAACCAGCCGAGACCGCTCCGGCGCAAGCCCGTCCGGCCGACCCGGTCCAGGAAACGCCTGCGGCGCAGAGCGATCCCACTGTCGGCGCGGACGACCGCAAGAAGTCGTCTCCCCTGGCTCGCAAGATCGCGCGGGAACTGGGGGTCGATCTCGCCGCGGTCGTCGGCACCGGCCCCGGCGGCCGGATCACCCGTCAGGACGTGGAAGCCGCGCACCGCCGGATCGCCGCATCCGGCACCACCGCCGCGCCCAGCCCTGCTGCCGCGCCCAGCCCAGCGACCGAGGCACCCGCCGTACCGGCTGCTCCCGCGCCCGCACCGAGTGTCGTTACCGCACAGCCTGTCCTGGCGACGGTCGACTACGAAGAGATCCCGCTCACCAACATTCAACGGGTCTCCGCGGTCCGGCTCACCGAGAGCAAGCAGCAGGCCCCGCACATCTACCTGACCACCGCGATCGACGTGACCGACCTGCTCGCCTTCCGCACGCAGCTCAACACGACGCTGGCGGCCGCGGACGAGGGCAAGGTCAGCCTCAACGACCTGCTGGTCAAGGCGGTTGCCACCACACTGCGCAAGGACCCTGCGGTCAATGTCAGCTTCGCGGGCGACAAGCTGCTGCGGCACAACGGGATTCATCTCGGTGTCGCGGTGGCCACCCCGGCGGGTCTGCTCGTGCCGGTACTGCGCGACGCGGATCGCAAGAGCGTTTCCGAGCTGGCGGCCGAGACCAGGGACAAGGCCGTGCGGGCGCGCGAGCGCAAGCTCCGCGCGGACGAGATGTCCGGCGGCACGTTCACCATCTCCAATCTCGGCATGTTCGGGATCGAGCAGTTCACCGCCGTCATCAATCCGCCGGAGTCCGCGATCCTCGCGGTCGGTGCGGCGGCCGACGAACTGCGCCTCGCCGACGGGGCGGTGGTGACACGCAAGATCCTGCGCGTCACCCTGTCCGCCGATCACCGCGCCATCGACGGCGCGGTCGCCGCCCAGTTCCTCGCCCACCTGAAGGAGCTGCTGGAGCAGCCGCTCCGCATCATCGCCTGATCCCCGAACCGCCCGCATCCCGCGCGCCCACCCACCGGCCACCGCAGGATGCGGGCGTTTTCGTGTGTCCGGAAGCCTTTCGGCCGTGGCCGCTTTCGCGCTCTGGCGCATCCGCGTCATATCCGCGCGCTCTCATTTCGCCTGCCTGGGCAAGGCGATTTCGGTGACGTCTCAACAATAGACCGCATTGCTGGGCAATCGATTTCGGGTATCCGGAATGAAATTTCGGTGTACCGTTCCACGGACGTCCTACCATTTCCCCGGGGGAAACTCGACGGACGATGCGGTGGCGGCTCGCCGATGTTCTACTGTTTGTTTGGCAAGGAATTCCGATGGCGGATAATGAGATAGACCATTCGGCATCGACCCGGCAACTGCCGGGCGCACGGATAGCTACCGATTCGCGGCTGGCGCTGGACGGCGGCGTTCCCGTCCGATCGGCGCCCTGGCCGACCTATGACCGAGGCGCCGTGTGCGTCTATCCCGAAGACGAGGCGGCGGCGTTGCGCGCCATTCGCAGCCACCTCTATTTCCGCTACGACTACCGGCCCGCACACGAGACCGAGTGCGCCGGATTCGAAGCCGAACTGTGCCGCTATTTCGGCTGCAAGCACGCCCTGGCCACCTCCAGCGGCACCACCGCGCTGGCCTTGGCGATCATGGGCGCGGGCATTCCGCTCGGCAGCCTGATCGCTTGTCCCGGTTTCACTTTCGCGGCGACGCCCAGTGCGATCCTGCTCGCCGGATGCACGCCGTTTCTCGTCGACGTCGACGAGAACCTGCATTTGGACGTGGCCGATCTGCGACGCCGGTGGACTCCGCAGGTCCGCGCGATCATGGTGGTGCACATGCGCGGTTTCGCCGGCGATATGGCGGCCCTGCTCGAATTCGCCGACGAAATGGGCGTGCCCGTGTTCGAGGACGCCGTGCCCGCGCTCGGCGCGGAATTGGCCGGCCGCAAACTCGGCACCTTCGGCGTGGCGGGCGCGTTCAGCACCCAATCGGACAAGTCGCTCAACAGCGGCGAAGGCGGCTTTCTCGTCACCGACGACAGCGCGCTGTTCGCCCGCGCCACTGTGCTTTCCGGCGCATACGAAGGTCGATTGCGCCGGCATTTCCCGGACGGCGAGCCACCGATCGCCACCGATCTGGACCTGCCGCTGCTCAGTTTTCGCATGGACGAGATCCGCGCCGCGCTGTTGCGCGCCGAGCTGGCCCGATTGCCGGTGCGGCTGGCCGCGTTCCGGCGCAATTACGATCACGTCGCCGCGGCACTGGCCGACGTCGACGGAATCCGGATCCGGCAGCCGGTCGCGCCGGGCGCATATCTCGGCGAGGCCTTCATCTTTCGGGTGCCGAGCGGGCGCGCTCAGTGGTTCGCGCGGGCACTGTGTCACGAGGGCATCGAGGCGCGCAATCTCGGTTCCGACGCCGATCACAACATCCGGGCCTTCTGGAACTGGCGGTTCCTGTTCCGCGGCATGACGACCACCGCCATCCAGGAGCTGCTGCCCGCGGCGACCCGCTATCTACAGGGGGCCGTGGATATCCCGTTGTCCTCGACGCTGACGCCCGCGGACTGCGACGAACTCGTCACCGCGGTGCGCAAAGTCGCCGCCGCCGAACTCGGCACCGAAGAAGGCGCGGGCTCCGCAGCGGCCGGGCTGCGATGAGCGACGACGCCGGCGCGCTACCCCGGCTCGCCCTGGCCGGCGTGTTCGGCGGACTGTTCTGTGGCTATCTCGGCCTGTCCGCGGCGATCCCGGTGCTGCCCGCGCACGTCCGGGATCAGTTCGGGGCGAGCGATCTCGCGGTGGGTCTCGCGGTCACCGCGACCGCGCTCACCGCACTGCTCACCCGTCCGATCTTCGGTGGACTCGCGGATCGATACGGGCACCGCTCCGTGATGCGCTTCGGCGCGCTCGCGATCGCCGCGGGCGGCCTGCTGTACTTCCTCCCGGTGGGTCTGGCGGGCCTGATCGTGGTCCGGCTGCTGCTCGGCATCGGCGAGGCCGCCCTGTTCACCGCGGGCGCGGTCTGGACCGTGACCCTTGCCCCGCACAACCGCCGCGGCCAAATCATCGGTCTGTACGGCATCGCCATGTGGGGCGGCATTTCGCTGGGCACCGCGCTCGGTGCGGTGTTGCGGCACTTCGGCATCGACGCGGTGTGGGCGTTCTGTGCCGCCGTACCGCTGCTCGGCGCGGTCCTGATCAGCATCGTCGCGCCGCAGCCGCACGTCGCGGCGTCCAGTGGCCGTGGACTGCTGCTGCGGCCCGCGGTGCTACCCGGACTCGGCCTGGCATTGGGCGCCGCGGGTTATGTCGGCCTGGCCGCGTTCGTGATCAGCGGTCTGCAGGAACGCGGCATCGATGCGGGCGTCGTGGTGCTGAGCACCTTCAGCGCGGTGTACGCGGGCACCCGGTTGTTCATCGGGCATCTGCCGGATCAACTGGGACCGCGACGGGTCGCATCCTGGTGTGGCGCAGGCGAAGCCGCAGGGCTGCTGATCATCGCGTGGGCGCCGAATCTGCCGGTCGCGGTGCTCGGCGCCGTGGTCATGGGTGTCGGATTCTCGCTCCTGCACCCGTCTTTGGCGCTGATGGTCATGAACAACACCGAAAACACCAAGCAGGGCGCGGCAATCGGCGCCTACACCTCGTTCTGGGATCTGGGCCTGTTCGTCTGGGGGCCGGCGACCGGGGCCGTCGCGACCGGATTCGGCTACCCCGCCGTCTTCGTGGTCGGCGCGGCCTGCGCGCTCGCCGCCTCGGTGCTGGCCCTGACGATCCGGCAAGCGGTCACCACGGAGAAGGCAGTCGGCAGATGACGAACCCCACCCCGCTGAAGGTCCTGTGCATCACCGGATGGTGCCGCAACGGCAGCACCATCATCGGCAACATCCTGAACGAGATCCCCGGCTTCTTTCACGTCGGCGAGCTGGCCTTCCTCTGGAAGAACGCGGCCGGACGCGGCGTGAACCAGGAGTGCGGCTGCGGGCTCGAGCTCGTCGACTGCCCGATCTGGTCCACCGTGCTGCCGATCGGTCAGCCTGCCGATACGCCGTTCGCCGCGCACGCCGACGCGGTCATCCGGCGCCAGCTCGGTAGCGTCCGGACCCGCCACACCTGGCGGGTCCTGGGCCGCGGTGTGCGCAGCGCGCCGCTGCGCGCCCACGCCGCGCTGATGACCGAGGTCTATCACGCCGTCGCGGCACGCACGAACGCCCGAGTGATCGTCGATACCAGCAAGATTCCCGGCGAGGCGGCCCTGCTGCCGTATCTGGACGGCATCACCCCGTACTACGTCCATCTGGTGCGCGACCCACGTGCGGTCGCCCAATCCTGGAGCAAGCCGAAGGAATACGTGTACGCGATGTCGCCGGGCAAGAGCACCGGCTACTGGACCGGATTCAATCTCGCCACGCACGCGATCACCCGGCGCCATCCGCAACGCTCCCGGTTCCTGCGCTACGAGGACTTCATCGCCGCGCCCGAACAGACGATCGCCGCGATGCTGGCGCACTGCGCGTCCGATCCCGCCGCGAATCCGGTCACCGATCGCACGGTCGAGTTGCACACCAATCACACGGTGACCGGGAACCCGGATCGCTTCCGCACCGGGGCCACCGTCATCCGTCCGTCCGACGATTCCTGGCGGTCCGGGTTGCCGAAGCCGGCCCAGCGCACCGTCGCCGCACTGTCCTGGCCGCTCGCGCGCCGCTACGGCTACGAGCTCGGCACCACGAAAGCGAAGGGGTAGTCATGGATCTCGGGCTCGAGCACAAGGTTGCGCTGGTCGCGGGCGGGTCGAGCGGTATCGGGCTGGCCATCGCGCGAGAACTGGCGGCCGAGGGCGCGCACGTCGCGATCGGCGCGCGCGACACTGCCCGGCTGGCCGCGGCGGAGCGGGCGGTGAAGGAGGTCGCCCGGGCGCGGGTGCACGCCACCAGCGTAGACATCACCGACAGCGCGGCCACCCACCGCTGGATCGATGAGGTCGCCGCCGAATTCGGTGCGGTGCACGTCGTGGTGGTCAGCGGCGGCAGCCCACCCACGGGGAACGCGGCCCACTTCGCGACGGCGGAATACCGGGCGGCGATCGACGGCGTGCTGATGCCCGCGGTCGACGTGGCGCTCGCCGCACTCCCGTATCTGCGCAAAGCCCAGTGGGGCCGTGTGATTTTCGTGACCTCGGAGACCGCGAGCGTGCCGATCGGCGACCTGGCGCTGTCCGGTGTGACCAGGACGGCCATCACCCGTTTCGCCCAATCGCTGGCCGTCGAGGTGGGCCGCGACGGCGTGACGGTCAACGTGCTGGCACCCAGCGCGACCCGCACGCCCCTGCTGGAACGCGTTGTGGCGCAACGCACCGACCGGATCGACGCCGAGTTCGACACGCTCGGCCGGCACACCGCGATCGGGCGGATCGCCCAACCGGACGAAATGGCCGCCGTCGCCGCCTTTCTGGCGAGCGCGCGGTCCTCCTATCTGACCGGGACGGTCCAACTGGTCGACGGCGGCGCGAGCCTGCTCGGCCCGAGTTGGTCACACCCCGCCGAACCAGCGTGACCGGCACTGTCGCCGGCGACACGGAAGGAAGTAAGGCATGCTGCCCACCGATGGCGTGAAATCTACACTGGCGCAGGTCGTCCGGGATCGCGCGCAGGAACTCTCACCGGGACGGATGTTCGTGGAGTGCTGCGCCGAGCGGGGTCTGGCGGCCGCGGTCGAGTACGACGTGACGATCACCGACTCGCTGACCAGCTCGCGGCGCAAGCCGCGCCACCCCGCCCGCAATATGCTCAAAGCCATTGACCTGTCCCGGGATCCGCGTCAGTACTACTGGCACGAGAGCCCGCCCGGCGTGGCTGACGCCCCGATCGACGGCGCCGACGTCCGCCGCGAACTGGCCAGCAGGTTCCACAGGTCGCCGATCCCCGAACTGCTGCCCACCACCGCCTGGGTCCAGGTGCCGCCACAGCTGTGGGAGGACCCCGACACATTCGAATCCTTCATCAACTATCGCCTGATCGTGCGGCTGTGTACGGCGGAGAACTACACGATCATCGCGAGCGCGGGTGGCCTGCTCAACATTCCGGGCATCGAGCGGATGACCTCGGCCGGGCCGTTCAGCTCGACGATCCTGCGCGCCTGCAACGAGATCGAGCAGATGGGCGGCACCGCGGACGGCATGATCATCAACCCGGTCGACTACTACCGCGCCATGGGCACCGGGACCCTGATGACCGATCTGGAACAGAACGGCGTGTTCATCGTGCGTACCCGTCTGGTCGAGCCGGGCAGTGCCATCGTCGGCGACTTCGGCCACGGCGCACAGCTTTTCGACGCCGGACGCTCGGTGATCCGGTTCGCCGAACCACCGCCGGGCACGTTCACCGAACCCGGCGCGGCGGTGATGGCACAGATCTACGAGCGGGTCGTGGTGAATCTGCCGACGAACTTCTTCGTCGTCACCGTGTAGGTGGCGGCCGTGTCCGAAGAGCCGGCGCCGCCCGTGCGCGACGACCCGGACGTCGTGGTCGTCGGCGGCGGAGTCGCCGGCTTGTTCTGCGCCTATCACCTGCGCCGCGCCGGCGCGGCGGTCACCGTGCTGGAGCGCGGCGCGCTCGGCGGCCCGCAGTCGTGTTCCAGCGGGAACACGGGGTTCGTCGGCACGCACGGCGCCGCGCCCTTGGCGGAGCCGGGTATGCGCTCGTGGCGCTCACTCGCCATGCTGCATCCGGACGCCCCGTTCCACGTGCGTCCGCGCGCGGACCGGGCCTCGCTGCGCTGGCTCGGTCAATTCGGGCGGGCCTGCACACCGTCGGCCGCGGCCGCGGGATTTCGGACCCTGGCCGCGATGAAGCGGCGCAGCCTCGAGATCCTGCTGGAGCTCTGCGTATCGCAAAGGATCGCGGACACTTTCGCAACGCCCGGGATCGTCCTGACTTACCGCACCGCCCAGGGCTTTTCCGTCGCGCGCGCGGCCGTCGCCCGCACCGTCGCCAACGGGATCCCGTTGCGTGTCCTCACACCGGGCGAGCTGGACGAACTGGAGCCCAGGACGCGGTTCGCCGTCCAGGGCGCGCTGTACAACCCGGAGGGCGCGTATCTGCGGGTGCCGGAGTTCATGCTCGAGTTCGGTCGCCTGCTGCGCGCGCTCGGCGTCGAGATCCGCGAATACACCGAACTGACCGGCTTCGCGATCACCGCGGGAAAGATCAGTCGGCTCAGCACAACTCACGGTGACCTCCGTCCCGGTGCGGTGGTCCTCAGCGCGGGCGCCTGGTCGACCGAATGCGCGCGGATGGCCGGGGTCGAGCTACCGCTGCAACCGATCAAGGGCTACAGCGTCACCGTGGACATGCCGCCGAGCGGGCCGAGCCGTCCGATCCTGTTGAGCGAGGGCCGGGTGGCACTGGTCCCCCTGGGCGATCGCCTGCGCATCGGCGGCACCCTCGAGCTGACCGGGATGCACAACACCAGCTCCGACCGCCGGGTGCGGAGCATGCTGCGCACTGTCCGCGATTACCTGCCCGAGCTCGAACAGACGCACACCCGCGAGACCTGGAGTGGCTTGCGCCCCAGCACACCCGACGGCCTGCCGGTCATCGGCCGGGCCGGGCCGGGCAACCTGATCGTCGCCGCCGGATACGGCCATATCGGCATGGGGCTCGCGCCGGCCTGCGGTGAACTGGTCGGACACCTGCTCTCGGGCGAGACACCGATCACCGATCCGGTTCCCTTGCGCCCGAATCGTTTCGGCGGGCCACGCGACCGGCGGCCCGCATGACCGCGCACCCGAACACCCGGCGCGGCAGCACGATCGGTGTGCTGTGCCTCGACACCGCGTTCACCAAACTCCCCGGCCATATCCGGAATCCGTCGACCTTCGACTTTCCCGTCGTCTACCAGGTGGTGCACGGCGCGACACCGCAGCGGGTGGTGGCCGAGGCAGACCCGACGTTGCTCGCGCCGTTCGTCTCTGCCGCAAAGGAACTCGAAGCCCGCGGGGTGGCCGCGATCACCAGCGGCTGCGGGTTCCTCGTCCTGTTCCAGCAGCAGTTGGCCGACGCCGTGCGGGTACCCCTGTACAGCTCGAGCCTCATCCAGTTGCCGATGGTACGTCGCATGATCGCCGCCGATCGCGAGATCGGCGTCCTCGTCGCCAAACGGGACGCGCTGACCTGGCGGCATCTGCGCGCGATCGGCGCCGAGACGCTGCCGATCCGCGTCGCCGGAATGGACACCCGTCCCGAGTTCCGCGAGGTCGTGCTCGAGGGACGCCGGACCACGCTCGACGCCGACCGGCTCGGGCGTGAGGTGCTCGACGAGGTCGACCGCCTGGCCGCGGCGCATCCGGCGCTCGGCGCGCTGGTGATCGAATGCACCGACCTGGTGCCCTACGGGCACGCGATACAGCGTCGTCTCGGCATCCCGGTGTTCGACATCGTCACGCTCACCGAAATGGTGCATCGCAGCCTGTGCCACCGCCCTTTTCGCACCGGTCCGTAGAGCCCGGGGTGCAGGTCGCCGACCGCGCGGGCTCAGCCGAGCGTGCCCAACCAGTCGAGCACGGCCTCCTGATGGGCGCGGGCCTCGCGCGCGATCACCAGCGCATGTCCCGCGTCCGGCAGCACGTAGGTCCGAAGTCGCGCCGCGGGGGCGAAGAACGGCGCCTCGGCCGCGTACAGCGCCGCCGTGTCGGCGCACACCGAGCACAGCTTGTCCTCGCTGCCGTTGACGATCATCACCGGCACGCCGATCCGGCGGGTCATCGGTCCGACGGTGGTGACGAGACCGGTGACCATCTCGGCGAGGGTGAACGTGTCCTTCACCTCCGCCTCGTCGGCGGCGAGGACCGCCGGATCGGTGCCGGGCACCGCGAAACTCGCCGGCCGGGTGCCCGGGGCGGTGGTCAGATAGCCGGGATCGTGACCGGCGAAGCGCGGGTCCGGGTCGGCGGCCACCGAGCGGAACGTGACCGCGGCGGCCATGGTGCCCAACGGATTCACCGAGTGCGAATACCCGGTCAGCAGCAGGCCGTCCAGCTGCGCCCCGCCGACCGCCGCGAGCACCCCGATCCCGGAACTCAACGAGACGCCGCCGAACACCACCTTCCGGAACGGCGGGTGCCCGGCCATTCCGTCGCGGCGCAATCCGGCGATGATCCCGGTCACCGCGTCGGCCTCCCGGGGTGAGGTGACGCTACCGCTCGGCGGGCGCGAGCTGCGGCCGGTGCCGAACCGGTCCACCGAGACGACCGCGTAGCCCGCGGCGTTCATAGCGCGCCGGAAGCTGTATTTCTCCCCGACCGCGGGCCAATCCCAGTACCGGGCATTGGTCGCCGCGCCGGGCATCAAGACCAGCACGGTATCGGTGGCCCGCTCCGGCAGGCACATTCGGGCACCCAGTTCCCCATCGGGCACCCGCAGCAGCAGATCGCGGCAGCGACCCGGATCGGCCGGTGCGGCGTGCGCGATACCGGTCGACGCCAGCACGGCGGCCACCGCTATCGCGACGGTTCCTCGCACGAAATTCATACTCGCGCACGCTATCCCACGCGTCGGCCGAGGGGAACCGGAAAAGTCGTCGTTATGACGCGAATGTCCTTGTCACGCCACATCTTTCCGAACGGGAACCGATGAAGGGTCAACTTTGGAACCTGGAAAGTGTTCCGAATTCCAGTGCCGGATAAAGCAACTCACAGAGTTCCACACGAACCGCGACTAGCGGGCGATCTCGGCCACCAGTCGCCGCGCCCGCCCGGCGGCGTGCTGCTCGTTCGCGTAGAGCAGGCCGTAGGTGAAGCCGTTCTCACCACCGGTCGTGCCCGCCGCCGTCGCGAGCCGCCACAGCAGTCCGGCCGAGACCACGCCGTCGTTGTGGTCGCCGAGTACGCGTTGAATCTTCTTGTAGTACTTGATATTCGACTTCGCGGCAGTGCGCCGGTGCACCGGCTGGTGCACCTCCGCGGCGTACCGCGCGCGCTTGGCGGCCTTGCGCGCCCGGTGCAGCGATTCGTCGCGCTGGTCGCCCAGCGCCACCGCGAGCCGCTTGTCGGCTTTGCGTGCCGCCCGGCCCGCGCGCCGCACCAGTTCGCCCTTGCGCACCCGAACCGCGAACGGCGGCTGCGACTTCCACGCCTGCAGCGCCGCGAGCAGCGCCAGATATCGCGGCGAATCCAACGCCGCCGCGAGGGCGGCCCGGCTGGTCAGCTGCCGTTCGAGCAGGGTGGCATCGATCCGGCCGGCCACCGGGCCGAGGACGAGTTCCGGAGGCAGCTCCTCGATCTCGGCGGCCAGGCGCGCCCGCTGGACCTGGCAGTCCCGCACCTCGCCGAGCAGTCCGGCATACCACTTCAATTCGTCGGCGATGCCCTCGATCGCCGGACGGTCCAGCAGTCTCCCGAAGACGCGCAGCGTGCTGCGCAGGCGCCGGGTCGCGACGCGGGTGTCGTGGATCGGATCGTCGCCACGGCGCAGCGCGAGGTCTCCGGCGAAGACGACATCGATCTGCGCGTTCAGGTACTCCTGGATCGCCCGCTCCGCCGTCGAACGCGCGACGGCGGGTTCATCATTCGGCGCCACCGCACGCGAAAGCTTGGACGGATACTTCGACCGCGACGCACCCGCCGCGGCGAGCCGGTCCAGCAGTTCGGCGGGCGCGGCCGCGGTACGCGGGCCGAGTTCCACCTCGATTTCGCGCCAGGCCAGGGCGGGCGCGGATCCGTCGCCCGGCGTGGTCCGCACGGTGTCGTCATCGACCTCGACGACGAGTTCGCCGTCCGGCCCGAACACCCGGTGCCGGTTACGCAGGGTGTGAATCGTCGTGACCTCGTGCAGTCGCCTGCCGAGTGCGGCGCCGGTGACCACGTCGGCGAGTTCGTCCGGCAGTTCGTCGGACCACGCGGCGACCAGTTCCAGCCTGCCGTCGTCCTGCGGGATCTTCAGCTGCCAGCCGGACTCGTCGGTGCCGGCCCGGCGCCGCAGCACCAGATCGTGGGAGAGCAGATCGCGGTCGGTGGTGTCGAAATAGGTGCTGGTGAGCTCCACCGCCGTCGCCTCGACCCGCCCGCCGGGCACCAGGTCGTCGAGCGGTGGGAGGGCGAAGGCTCGATCGACCTCCCATTTCGTTTCACGTTCGAGAGTGTCCTTCATCCTTATGGCGTTCCCGGCGCACTCCGCACCAAACGGGCATCCGTCGCCGCGTGGGCGTCCTGTTTGTCTCCCTCCTCCTGGGGAACGTCCAGCTAGCCACCCATGACGGACGACCGAGGAGGTTCGCGGATATGCGGCTGCGACGCAGCACGCCGTACGGGCCCGGCCTGCGCCGAGTGGCGCGCGGACGTGGTTTCTCCTACGTGAGCACCGAGGGCGCCCGGGTCGCGGACGAGGCAGCGCTGGAGCGCATTCGTGGCCTGGTGATACCGCCCGCGTGGCGCAAGGTGTGGATCTGCCCGCACGACAACGGGCACATCCAGGCGGTCGGGGTCGACGCCGCGGGCCGGCGCCAGTACCTCTATCACGAACAGTGGCGCAAAGAGCGCGACGAGGAGAAGTTCGATCGCGTCCTCCACCTGGCCGCCGGACTACCGGAACTCCGCCGGCGCATCCACGCCGAACTGACCGAGCCCGGCCTGGGGCTGCGACGGGTGGCCGCGCTCGCCGTGACGCTGGTGGATCGGGGCGTATTCCGGGTCGGCGGTGAGGAATACGCGCAGGAGCACGGGACGCGCGGGGTCGCGACCCTGCTGCGCGAGCAGGTCCGGCTGTCCGGTGCCGAGATGTCGTTCGACTATCCGGCGAAGGGCGGTATCCAGCGCCGGGTGCGGATTCGCGACGCCGACTCGGCCCGCGTCGTGCGGTCGCTGCGCCGCTGCCGGCACGACTCGCCACGGCTGCTCGTCTACCGAAAGGGGTCGCGGTACTGCGAGCTGCATGCCGACGATATCAACGACCTGTTCCGGGAGTGGTCCGAAAGCGAGTGCAGCGTAAAGGATCTGCGCACCTGGCACGGCACGGTACTGGCCGCGGCGGGTTTCGGCTCGGTCGAGCGGCCGGACTCGCAGCGCGGACGCAAAGCGGTGGAGCGCACGGTGATCGCGGATGTCGCTGCGGCACTGGGCAATACCCCGGCCGTCGCGCGGGCGTCCTATGTCGATCCCCGCGTACTGACCGCCTTCGAGCGCGGGGCGACGATCTCGGCCGCCTTGCGCCGTGCGGCCCGGGGCGGTTCGGACGAGCAACGCCAGAACACGGTCGAGCGCGCGGTGATCCGCCTGCTGCGCACCACGAACTGAGGAGCCGTCAGTGCTGGACGCAAACACGATAACCGTCGGGGTCGAAGAGGAGTTCCTGCTCGTCGATCCGGCCACGGGCGCTCCCGTCGCGAAGAACACCGAGGTGGCCGCGGCCGCCGAGCAACGCGGCGTCGAGCTGCAACTCGAACTGACCGCGTGCCAGGTCGAGACCAGCACCGGCGTGCACACCGAGACCCCGGCGCTGCTGCGCGAACTCGCCGGGCTGCGGAGCAAGGTGGCCGAATGCGCGGCGCACGCGGGCACCCGCCTGCTGGCCGTCGCGGTGCCGCCTACCGTGCCCGAGCAGTTCCCGATCACCGATACCGAGCGCTATCGGCGCATCGCCGACACGTTCGGAATGATCGCGCACGAGCAGGGCTTGTGCGGTTGCCACGTCCATGTCGCGGTGCCCGATCGCGAGACGGCGATCCAGGTGAGCAACTATCTGCGGCCGTGGCTGCCCGTGTATCTGGCGCTCACGGCGAACTCGTCGATCTATCGCGCGGCCGAGACCGGCTACGCGAGCTGGCGCAGCATCCTGTGGCGGCGCTGGCCGAGCGCCGGGCCGCCGCCCTATTTCGACTCCGCCGCCGACTACGCGGCCATGGTCGACATGATGATCGCGGGCGGCAACATCCTCGACACCAAGATGGTCTATTGGGACGTCCGGCCGTCCGAATCGTTTCCCACCGTCGAGGTCCGGGTCAGCGACGTGCCCGCCACCGTCACCGAGACCGCTCTGCTGGCCACGCTGGTGCGCGCCACCGCGATGATGGCTCGGGCGGCGCTGGAACGCGGCGAACGCGCGCCGGAAGTCCCCGGCGAGGTGCTGCGCGCGGCCTATTGGAACGCCGCCCGCTTCGGACTCGACGGCAACGGTCTCGATCCGGTGACCCGGCGCGTGGAACCGGCCCCGGCACGGCTGTCCGCGTTGCTGGAGCATGTCGCGCCCGCTCTCGACGAGCTGGGTGATCGCACCTTCGTGACGGATGCGGTGGCCACGGTGCTCGAGCGCGGCAACGGTGCCCGCCGCCAGATCGCGGCCTTCCGGAACAACCGCCAAGTACGGGATGTGGTGGCAGAACTCGCCGACGCCACGCTGGAGAAGTGCCGGTAGCCGCAGCCGCTCAGCGCGCGTCCGCGCGGATCTGCTCGGCGAATTCGTCGTCCAGCGCAACGCGCACGAGCGCCGCCGCCAACGCGCCGACGCGGCCGTCCGGTGCCAGCGCGGCGAGTTCGTCGGTGTCGGTAGGCAGGTCGACCTGCTGGGCGCCCTTCTTGGCGCGCTCGTCGAAATACGGTCTCGCCCAAGTCCATACGTCTTGGACCTCCCGCAGGAAGATATCGCTGCCGGTGGGCCCGATCCCCTGGAATTCCTGGAGCAGCTGCGCCGCGCGGGCCCGGTCTTGTTCGGCAGCCTCGCCCAGCTTTCGTAGATCACCGCCGTATTTGTCGAGCACCAGGTTCGCGTTTGCTCCGAGCCGGGTCGCGGTGCTCTCGTCGTAGCGCTTGTAGTGCGCGCGGCCCAGCGCATCCACGAGTTCTTGCCACTGCGCGTCCGCGATCCGTTGCGGGGTGCGGTATCCGGTGGAGATCAGCTCCTTCGCCGCGGCGACGGCGATATCCGCCGAGATCCGGGTGCTCAGCAGCTCGGCGAGCACGAGCAGCTGGAACAGGGGCGCGGGTTTGTCGGCCAGATCGATACCGGCCTGCGCCGCATAGCCGTCACCCGCTCGCTCGAGCAACGCGTGCACGACATTTCGCTTGCTCATTGCGCGACCTCCTACTTCGATGCCGGTTGCTTGTCCGGAATCCCTTCGCTGCCACCGAAACTGGCTTCCTCCGGACTCACCAGGCCGAGCAGGGCAAGCGGGCGCGGAGTCACCGCGTTGGTGGCGTACGCCAACGAGATCGCCCACCGATTCACGCCTCTGGGCACCGCATACGTGTGATAGGCCCGGGTCACGACCTTGGCGAGTCGGCCCGACAGATGGATGCCCATCGGGTTGGCGACGGCGAAGCCCGGACCCAGATCGACGACCAGTCCCATGTCGCGGTGCTTGTACGGTGCGGCGGCGCCGATGCCCAGACTCGCGGCCACATTGCGCGCCAGGGTTTTTCCCTGACGCGTCGCATGCTGCGCGGTCGGCGGGGTGATCTGGCCCGGCTTGGTCAGATCCGGGACCGCCGCCGCATCGCCGCCCGCGAACACGTCAGGATGGCCGGGCACGCCCAGCTTCGCGTCGACCACCAGGCGGCCGCGTTCCAGGGGCAGATCCAGAGTGCTCAACAGCGGTGCACCGGTCACGCCGGTCACCCAGGCCACCGTGTGGGTCGGGATCACGCTGTCGTCGGTGAGCACGACGTGGCCGTCGCTCAGTTCACGCAGCGAGGTCTGCAATCGAATGTCGATTCCCCTGCCTCGCAACACCGTCAACACCTTGTCGCCGAGTCGCTCGCCCACCTCGGGCATCACCCGGTCGGCCATGTCCAGCAGCACGAAACGGACCTCGGCGGGGTCGAAACCGCGGCGGTGGGCGTAGGCGTCGGCGAGCGCGCGCAACTGTGCGATCAGTTCGGTGCCCGCGTACGAAGCGCCGACCACCACGACGGTGCGTCGGGCCCGGCGTAGCTCGGGATCGTCTTCGTGGTCGGCCAATTCGAGCTGCCGGAGCAGCTGCTCCCGCAGATACAGTGCCTCGGCAATGGTTTTCAGGCCGCGCCCGTGCTCGGCCAGACCCGGCACGTCGAAGAGCCGGGTCACCGACCCGGGCGTGAGCACCAGCCGATCCCACGACAGTTCCCGCGCCGGGTAGTACTCGCTGCGCACGGTGATCGACTTACGTTGCAGGTCAACGGATTCGGCTTTGCCGACCACGAGGCGCACCCGGGGTAGCGCGTCGGCGAGCGAGATCACCACGAATCGTGGATCGATCAAACCGCCCGCCACATCCGGCAGCAACGGCGTGTAGAGCATGTAATCGTCGGGCGTGACGAGCACGACCTCGATGTCGCGGCCCGCCTTCGCCAGGCGGCGGCACAGTTTCGCAGCGCAGGTGAAGCCGGCGAAGCCGCTGCCGACGATCACCACCCGCTGCGGGCTCTCGGTCTCGGCTACCGGCACCACCGGCACCTCCTCTGTCTCTGGTCGGGCCTCGGACGGCGATCAGGCGTCAGGACGCTCGATATCCCCGCGCCACGCGCCGGTCTCGTGCTGCCTGCTCTCGATGAACTCCTTGAACCGCTGCATATCGCCGTTCACCCGGTGCTTCAGCACGCCGAGACGGTCGGCGACGGTCTCCACGAAGCCGTCCGGATCGACGTCCATCTGCGCGGTGATCCTGGTGTGCGTGTCATCGAGCCGGTGGAAGGTGATCACCCCCGCGTGCTGGGGGCCGGAATCGGACTTCCACGCCACCCGTTCGTCCGGGTGCTGCTCGGTGATGGTGGCATCGAATTCGCGGGTCGAGGGCCCGACGTGGATACGCCAGTGGGTGTGCCGGTCGTCGAGCTGCTGCACCGCCTCCACACCCTCCATGAACTCGGGGAACGACTCGAATTGCGTCCACTGGTTGTAGGCGGTGCGGACCGGTACCTCGACATCCACGGTGGCGGCCAACGTGCTCATGTGAACCCCTTTCGTTGCTGTCGCGTTGCGCGACTCGGTCAGGGGCGGCATACCCGGGCAACCGGAGCAGAAACAGGCTCAGCCGGGCCGGAAACCGGCTTTCCTGGCGATGATTCCGAGATCGTCGACGAACGCCTGGTAGGCCGCGGTCCGGTCTGGCGCACGCAGCACCGCGGCGGGATGCACGGTGGTGATCACGTCGTAGTCGCCGTGCGCGATCACCTCGCCACGGCGCTCACTGACCTTGAAAGTGTTGCCCAGCAACGCTTTGGCGGCGATCGCGCCCAAGCCCACCACCAGCTTCGGGTGCACCAGGGACAGCTCCGCACTCAGCCACGCGGAGCACGCGACGATCTCGGTGCGACCGGGCTGCTTGTGAATCCGCCGCTTGCCGCGTTCGGTGAACTTGAAATGCTTCACCGCGTTGGTGAGATAGACCTGGTCGCGCGGTATGCCCGCCTCGGCCAGCGCGCGGTCCAGGAGACCGCCCGCGGGTCCGACGAAGGGATGCCCCTGCACGTCCTCCTGATCGCCGGGCTGCTCGCCCACCATCACGACGGCGGCCGCGGCCGGTCCCTCGCCGAACACCGTCTGGGTGGCATCCCGGTACAGATCGCAGCCGTGGCACCCTTGCGCGGCCGCCCGCAGGGTTCGCAGCGAGAGACGCCCGCCCGGCACGAACTCGGCGGCCCCTGGCGGCGAATCACGACCGGGCACAACGACTCCCGTTCACTCGGCGACCACGCGGATGGTGTGCAGTTCGGGATCGGCGGGATCGGGCACGTTCATCCCGGAATCCAGCCCCGTGCGCAGGTATTCGACGACCGCCTCGTCGATCCGCTCGCCGGGGACGATGACCGGGATACCCGGCGGGTACGGCGTGACCTGCTCGGCCGCGATGCGTCCGGGCGCCTGCGTCAGCGGCACCGCCTGCACCTGACCGAAGAAGGCATCCCGCGGCAACATCACGGTCTCCAGCTCCAGTTCGTCCGGGGACGGCAGCCGGATATGATGCGGCGCAGGATCTTTCACCTGTTCCCGCCATGCGGTGAGCGCCGCGACGAGACGGTCGGCGGTATCGTCGTCGTCGGCGAAGGACAGTGTGGCCAGGACGCGCCGATGGTCGCTGAGCCCCACATCGACGTGCCGCTCCGCGCGCAACCAGTCGGCGACCTCGTAACCTGTTGCCCCGGTATCGGATACATCCATCAGCACCTGCATGCGATCCAGGTCGTGCGAGGCTTCGACACCGAGCAGCTCCTTCTCCATCACCTGGATGCCCGGTATCCGCGCCAGCTCGGTGCGCAGCCGATCCGACAGGCGCAGCGCGTCGTCGAGCAACCGGTGACCGTGCTGCACCATCTGCCGGCGCCAACCGTCGATCGCGGCGTAGATCAGGACGTTCGGGCTGGTGGTCATCAACAGGTCCGCGCAAGCGCTCAGGCGCGCCCGGTCGATCAGGTCGCCTTGGACGTGAAAGACCGAACCCTGCTCGAATCCGGCGCCCATCTTGTGCACGCTCACCACGCAGACGTCGGCGCCCGCGTCCATCGCCCAGGTCGGCAGCTCCTCGTGGAAGGGCAGATGCGCCCCCCACGCCTCGTCGACGATGAGCGGCTTGCCGCGACGGTGGCACACTTCGGCGATCCCGGCGATATCCGCGCAGGTCCCGTACGGGCTCGGACTGACTATCAGCGCACCGGAGGCGTCCGGGTGCCGCTGCCACGCGTCCTCGATCTGCTCGACCGAGGGCGGATGGGAGAAATGCCGTTCGGCGTCCCAGCGCGGGGTCACCCACCGCGGCAGCAGGCCGGCGAAGATCAGTCCGGCGACAATGGATTTGTGGCTGTCCCGCCCGAGGATCAGCCCGCCGTCGCCACCGCCGGCCACGGCGAGCATCGCGGCCTTCACCGACAGCGAACTGCCGCAGGTGGAGAAGAACGCCATCTCGGCGCCGACGGCGTCGGCCATCAGATCTTCGGCGTCCGACAGGTACTCGCCGCGGGCGCGCCGATCATCGAGCCCGCCGGAGGCGAGCACATCGCTGCGGAAAGCGTCGCCGAGTATCTGCAGTACCCGGTCGTCGATGCCGCGCCCCTGTCGATGGCCGGGCGGTGTGAAGCCGTACCGGCCACGCCGCCGGTAGTCGTCCAGTGCGTCCAGAATCGGTGCTCGTAGTTGGTCCATCCCCTGTCGGCTACCCCGCAGCACGCGGATCATGCACCACCGCGGCGTTCCGGGCCCGCCGCTTGCTCAGCTTTCCGAGACCGCGTCCAGCGCGCTGCCCAAGCGGGGATAGCACCTGATCCAGGCGGCGGCACCGGACAGGTCGAACGCCCGCTGCGTGGGCCGTGACGACACGACCGCGGCGAATTTCCGGTCGCCGTCCTCGGCTCGTTCGGCGGCGAGGATGAGCACGTCCACCCCGGCGAAGCCGAGGAAGGCGATCCGGCTGGTGTCCACCACCGTCGCGGGGAAGTGCTCACCGGCGCGCACGACCTGGTGTAGCAGGGGCGCGGTGGCGAGGTCGAGTTCGCCGATGACGGCCAGCACCCGGACGCCGGGCAGGGCGTCCACCCGGATGCGCAACTGGCCGCGGGCGTAATCGCGCGTTCTCGAATGCTGCGGATGCGACAACAGTCGACGAGACATGCGGGGTTGGCGCGGACTTAGTTGATTGGTCATGCTCAACGCTCCGGTTCACCGCCGAACGGACATATCGCCCAGCATGTTTCGGTGATAGGCCGGGCCGAGTGCGGCGACGCCGAGGGAGCCGTCTCGAGGCGGGGACTACCGTCGGCTCGTGTCTGAACCTCCTTGAAACGTACTCCACCCCGGCAGGCAGCGCCATTCCCCCCTGCTCTTCGACCGGCGTCCGCTTCGGTACCGGCGCACAACAAGAGGCGCCACGCCGTTGTGAAGGTTCGCAATTCTCACCGGGAGCGCCCGCCCGCGCGGCGGCCGGTGGCACGATCACAACTGGACGCATGCCCAGTTCAACCGGAGGTGCCACGGTGGCCAGATCAGCGCGTTCGACCACCGCGCGCCGAATCCGAGTCCAGGTGGTGACCGCCGCGGACGGCGGCAGGTTCCGCTTGACGCGGGTCGGGGCCGGACTCGGCACACCGGCGGTGCTGATACCCGGCATGTTCGACAACCGACGCTGCTACCTCCGGCCCGGCGGCGGATTCGCCGCCGCGCTCGCCGATACCGGATTCGATGTGTGGATCGTCGAACGCCGCGGCACCGGCGGCGTCGCGACCGCACCCGGCGCGCGGGCGGGCTGGTCGGAGACAGTTCGTTTCGATCTCCCTGCGGCGCAACGCATCATCGCGCAGACGGCGCCCGGCCCCGCCTGCTGGATCGCGCATTCGTTCGGCGGCGTGGCGCTCATGCGCGCCGTCGCGACGACACTGCGCGCGACACCGCCGGCCTGTCTCGTGTTGTTCAACTCCGCGGCCGACATCCCGCTGCTGGCCAACCGGGTGATCGCACGCTGGACATGCGCTCCGCGGTGGCGCGGCACTTTCCCGTCCCGGCTGCTGCGCCTCGGCCCGGAAGACGAGCCGGTCGCCGCGCTCCAGGACGCGATCGCCTGGGGCGCAGCGGATCGAGACCGCACGCTGTTCACCGAACATGCTGTAACCGGCGACAACGCGGTGCCCGTACTGGCCTTGGCCGGCCCCCGCGATATCGTCGCACCACCCGGTCGATGCGCGCGCTTCGCCGCGGCGCTGGGCGGTTCCGAGCACCGGGTACAACTGCTGGCGCGCCGCAACGGATTCCGTCGCGATCACACCCACGACTCCGCACTACTCGCCCCGGACGCGACACGAGACGTGTTCCCGTTCGTCATCGACTGGATCTCCTCGCATGTCGCACAACACCTTCCGGAGCCGCGCAGTACGCATTCGGTGTCCCGGCGACTCCGAATGCACTACACGGGTACCTTGCCCGCAAGCCCGGAGCGGGTTTTCGAGATCCTCACCCGGGAGTGGGCCGCGCTGTGGCCCGCCACCCAGCGACGGGTCCGCGACGGGTGCGGCGATCGGGACGGGTTAAGCGCGGTCCGCGCGCAACGAGTCGCCGGGCTCTGGCCGATCCGCGAGGAAATCGTTACGCACCAACCACCTCGGCTGATCGAGTACCGCACCGTCCGCGGCCCCATCCGCGGGCACCACGGCCGGATCGAGCTGACCGCGGTCCGCGGGGGCACCGAACTCGACTACCGGATCTGGTTCGACACCGCATTCCCGCTGCCGAGCGCCCTGCTGGCCCGGGCACTCGAGCTGATCTGGCGCCGATGGAGTCTGCCGGCACTGATCGCACGCTGCGAGCGAGCGGGCGGTACGCGCTGACGCACGAGCGGACGGAACGAGTCCGGGTCGGCGGCGGCCCGGTCCGCGGCCTCACCCCTCCTCGCGCGCTCACTCTCGGCCGGGTGTCAGTACGACCTTCACCATACCGTCGGACTTCTGCTGGAACCGAGCGTAGGCGTCCGGTGCGTCGGACAGCGGGAGGTGGTGCGTCGCAAACGAATCAACGCCAAGGGGGTCGGCGTCGTGCAGCAGCGGGAGAATGTCGTCCACCCATCGCTTCACGTTGGCTTGGCCCATGCGCAGTTGGATCTGCTTGTCGAACAGCACCCGCATCGGCAGTGGATCCACCATGCCGCCGTACACGCCGATCAGCGAGATGGTCCCGCCGCGGCGCACGATGTCGATCGCGCTGTACAGAGCCGCCAGCCGATCGACGCCCGCGGTGTCGTTGACCTTCTCGGCGAGCGCGTCCGGCAGCAGCGCGGCCGCCTTCTGCGCCATCGAGGTGACCGGCGAGCCGTGCGCTTCCATGCCGACGGCATCGATCACCGAATCGGTGCCGCGTCCCGCGGTCTTCTCCCGCACCATATCGGCGAGGTGCCGCCCGGCCACCTGGAGATCGATGGTTTCGATGCCGCGCCGCGCGACCCGGTCCAGGCGCTCCGGCACCAGGTCGACGCCGATCACCCGGAATCCGCGCTGCGCCGCGATCCGGCAGGCCATGTCGCCGATCGGCCCGAGCCCGAGCACGGTCACCGACCCGCCCTCCGGGATTGCGGCGTACTCGACCGCCTGCCAGGCGGTCGGCAGCACATCCGACAGGTAGAGGAAGCGATCGTCGGGCGGACCGGTCGGGACCTTGACGTGGGTGAATTCGGCATGCGGCACCCGCAGATACTCGGCCTGCCCACCGGGCACCTGGCCGTACAGCTTCGAATAGCCGAAAAGCGCCGCGCCGCTACCACGTTCACGGACCTGAGTGGTCTCGCACTGGGTGGTCAAGCCTTGGTCGCACATGAAGCAGTGGCCGCAGCTGATCTGGAACGGCACCACCACCCGATCGCCTTTCGCCAGGTTCGTGACCCCGGCCCCGGTTTCCTCGACGATGCCGATCGGCTCGTGCCCCAGCACATCTCCCTCACTCATGTACGCGCCGAGGACTTCGTAGAGGTGCAGGTCCGAGCCGCAGATCCCGGACGACGTCACCCGGATGATCGCGTCGGTCGGTTGCTCGATCCGCGGGTCGGGTACCTCTTCCACCCCGACCTTGCGCTTGCCCTGCCACGTCACTGCTTTCATCACTGCTCCTTCATCGAATTCTCGCCCGCACCAGCGCTACTCCGGATCTCCCGTCGAAACTTGGACGGTCGCAGCGCCTTCAGGGCACAAGCGCAGGCCTATTCGTAGGCCGGGTAGTTCTCGGCGTTCAGCACCCGCGCGAGGTGGGCGGCGTTGCGCGCCATGGCTTTCGTGGCCGAAGCGGTCGAGTCCGGGACTGCGTCGAGATCCTGATAGTCGGTGCCGCCCATGGCTTCGCCGTTCCAGTACGTGCACCCCTGCGCCGGGATGGAAAAGCCGATGTCGTTGAGCCCCTGGAACAGGTCGGCCACGATCTTGTGTGCGCCGTCCTCGTTGCCCACCACGGCGGCGACGGCGACCTTGCCCACCATGGACGGCCGTCCAGCATCGTCGGTTTCGGACAGTTCCGCGTCGAGGCGCTCGAGTACACGCTGCGCGACCGAGGACATGTGGCCCACCCACGTCGGGGTCGAGACCAGCAGGATGTCCGCCGCCGCGATGCGGGCGCGGATCGTCGGCCACTGATCGCCGGAGCCTTCGTCGGCACGCACACCGGGATGCACGTCGTAATCCACTACCCGCAGGATCTCGCCTTTGACGTCGTGCTCCGCCAGCGCGTCGAGCGCGTGCCGGGCGATGAGTTCGCTGCTGGACGCGGCGGGCGATTTCTGCAAGGTGCAGACCAACGCGACGGCGGTGGGAGCGGTCATGATCTTCGTCCTCCTGTGCGGGCCGGGAATCGAACTGCCTGGACGGGGTGCGGCGCACGGACGCCTGTCCACCGCATACCCGAGGACCGCGGCGCAAACATCGCCGAACTCCCCGGTCCTGCCGCGCGCCCGCTACCGCACGGGCGACTGGTATGAAGAAGCGATGGGGATCAGTAACCTCGCCGAGCAGATCGCCGCTGCCGCGCAGCGCACCGGTCGCACCGTCGCGGTCGCGGAATCGCTGACCGCCGGTCGACTCGCCGCCGCCTTGGGCGCGGCCCCCAGCGCGGGCAGCTGGTTCCACGGCGGTGTGGTCGCCTACTCGCGCTTCGTCAAACACAGCGTGCTCGATGTGCCCGAGGGGCCGGTGGTGTCGCAGGTCGCGGCCGAGTCGATGGCACGCACGGTACGCAAGCTGACCGGCGCGACGATCGCCTGCGCGGTCACCGGCGCGGGCGGGCCCGACCCGCAGGACGACCAACCTCCGGGCACGGTCTGGTTCGCTGTCGCGACCGAGGATTCGACCACGACCGAGCGCCGGCATTTTGCGGGCGATCCCGCCGCGGTGCTCGACCAGACGATCACGCACGCCCTCGAACTGGTGCTCGACGCCCTACCCGCGCAGTAGCCGTCCTACTTCCGCAGCTGGGCCAGATAGTCGTTGTAGGCGCGCAACTCGGTGTCGGCACTGCGGTTCGCGCGTTCCCGCGCGGCCGCCGAGCGTTCCTCGTCACGCCGCCAGCGGATCGCGAAGACCACGACGATCAGGAACGCGACAGGTTCGCCATAGGACCAGGCCAAGGCACCGGCGAGCTGCTGGTCCGACATCGGGTCCACGTTCCACGACGCGGGTGGGTGCGCGAACCGTTCGATCATCGGCGTGGTCGCCATCATGATGATCACGCCGAAGAAGGCGTGCAGCGGCATCTCCAGGAAGAGGTCGAAGAATCGGCCGATGTTCGTCTGCCGCACCGGCAACGGGCCCACGGACAGCACCGGAACGATGAACAGGATGCCCGACGCGAGGAAGAACACCTCGAGTCCCAGATGGCCCGCCGTCGTCCCGCCGACGGTGTCCACCAGGGACGTCAGGTACACGCCGTAATAGCTGAACAAGAACAACGCGATGGTGCACGCATGGCTGAGCAGAATGCGCGCGGCCCGGCTGCGCAGACCGGCGAGCGCCGCACGCAGGACGAACCGGCCGATGCCGTGATGCGGGGTCGCGCGCAAGAGCAGCACACCGGGCGAACCGAGCACGAGCAGCGGCGGGATCGCGATCGAGAGCGTGAGGTGCTGGAACATCCACGCACTGAACAGCCGATATCCGTAACCCTCCACCGCGAGCCCGGTGACCCCGAGCAGCAGCACGCAACCGCCGAGAAAGCAGGCCGTCCGCCACCACGGCCAGACCCGCCCGATCCGGCGTAGCTGCCGCACGCCGAGCAGATAGACCACAGCGGCCACGACGGCGACCGCGGGCAGCAGTGGTACCGGCTGCGGCGCCCACCCCAGCATGGCGCCGATCGACGGCGGCGCCTCGGGCACATTCGCCACGAAACTCATTGCTGACCGGCGCGTCTCGTACGCACCACCGAGCAGGCCACCAAACAGCGCGATTCATATTCACACATAGGCATCAGACGATATATAAAGGAGGCTTCTCATGGCAGCCCCACCGTCGCCGATAGTGACGTGGATCGCACTCGCACGCGCCGACTCTTGCCGATTTTCCGGCAGGAATCACGAGCAGTCGGCCTCGCGGGCCGGAAGTGGCTTCAGGATCGGGAGGTCCGAGTCCGGGATATCGAGTTCGGCCGGCGAAACGAAATAGGCGTCGATTTCGCGCACATAGTCCCCGATGTCGTCTTGGCCGCCACAGAAAAACCCGCTGCCTGCCGTCAGCGATCCGTCGGCGGCCAATCGGTGTAACCGAATTCGGATCTCGTGCAGCAGGGCCGCGGTGTCCGGGCCGATTTCATGCTCGAACAAGGAATGCTCGACGCGGGGCGGCGGCCGATCGAACCGGACCAGGAATCTTCGCAGGCCAGCGGTAAGACCCGACCGAAACGGCCGTCGTCGTGCATCCATCGGTACCTCACGCGTCCCGGCGCCGACCCGGCCGAGGAACTGTGGCCGAGTCGGGCTGGAACTCACCGTAACCGCACGAGCACTACCCGGAATATCGGTTGATCGATGGACTCGGATCAACCAAATTAGTTCGGCGAGCGAAGAATACGAGTGGGGTGCGGCCGCCGGCCACACCCCACTCCGTTCCTCGAGCGCGTCAGAGCAGGCCGAGGTGCTCCAGGTTGGTGATGTATTTCAGAATGGTCGACTCGGTGAGGTGTGGGATGTCTTTGTCCGGGCCGATATTCGCGTCCTGCACCGCGGCGCGGAAGCGGTCGGCCGGGGCGACGCTGCCCTCGACCGGCGGCTGCGGATGCGCGTAACTGTGCAACAGCGGCAGCAAGGAATGCTTACGCTGCTGTTCGGGCAGCGCACGCAGTTTCGTGCCGAACTGCTCGAGCCACGTCTGATAGTCCGCGACCCGGGCGATCGGATAGCCGGCCGCGACCAACCAGTCGACGAATTCGTCGAGCCCGATGCCGTCATGGTGCGGATTCATCACGTGGTAGGTCGAGAAGCCCTCGCGCACACCCAGTTCGGTGACCGCCTCGGCGATGAAGTCGACCGGTAGCCCGTCGTAGTGCGCGCGCTGCCGCTGCCCGGCGGCGTCGGTCTGGTAGAACGAGCCGGGCGCGACGCCGGTGGCCACCAGGCTGAGCATCAACCGGGTGAACATGTCGGGCACGTTCAACTGGCCGACGTAGCTGCCGTCCACCATGATCATGTCGCATCGGAACACGCTGACCGGCAACCCGTATCGCTCGTTCGCCTCGCGCAACAGCACCTCCCCCGCCCATTTGCTGTTGCCGTAACCGTTGGCGTAGCGCTCATCGACCGACCGGGTCGCGCTCATCGTGCGGACATCGGCGTCCTCGACGAACTGCCCGGCCGCGATCTGATCGCCGACGCCGACGGTGGAGATGTAGTCGAAGATCTTCTGTTTTCCGGTGAGCGCCAACCGGATCAGCTCGGCCGTGCCCACCACGTTCGGCCCGAACAGCTGGCTGTAGGGCAGCACGTGATTGACCAGCGCGGCGCAGTCCACGATCAGGTCCACGCGCTCGGCCAGCCGCTGCCAGGTGGCGCGGTCCAGCCCGAGATCGAGGTCACCCTTGTCGCCCGCCACCACTTCCAGGTGCCGCTCGGCCAGCCGCTGGTAGTGCGTGCGCAACTGTGGGTCGCCGCTGTCGAACACCTCGTCCAGGCGCTTGCGGGCGGCCGCGTCGTCGGTCGCGCGGACCAGGCAGATCAGCGTGCCGTCCACCGGGCCGAGCCGTTCCAGCAGGGCCAGCGCGAGGAACCGGCCGAGGAAGCCGGTGGCGCCGGTGAGCAGCACGGTGCGCACCGCATAGTTCGGCGCGGGCAGGGTGGCAGCTCCGTCGAGCGTCGCGGTGTCCAGGAACTTCTCCAGGGTGAGGTCGGCGGCGCGCACCTCGGTCGCCTCCGGTCCGTGCACGCTCGCGAACGTCGGCCGCGTCGCCTGCGCACCGGACTCCAGGAAGGCGGCCAGGGCGCGCAGATCGGTCGCCGGACTGACGATCACGCCGACCGGCACCTCGACGCCGAGGATGTCGTGCAGCGCGTTGCCGAAGGTCAACGCCGACAACGAGTCTCCGCCGAGCTCGGTGAAATGCGCCGCCGGGTGCACGTCGGCGGCGGCGATGCCGAGCAGCGCGGCGGCCACCCTGCTGACGGTCTCGAGCACCGGCCGGTCGGCCGCGCCCGTGCGCAGCGCGCGCAACTCCTCGGCCTGCCCGTCGGACAGCCGCTGATAGAGCTGCTCGAGCAGCTCGCCGTAGCGTTGCCGCAGCTTCGGCCGTGCGAGCTTGCGGATACCGGTGAGCAGGCCGTTCTCGACGGTGAACGGCGTTGTCTCGACCAGGAAGTCACGCGGGATCTCGTAGGACTGCAAACCGGCTTCGGCGGCGACCGCACGCAACGCCTCGGTGAGCAGCGGGCCCGCCGCCTCGATATCGCCGGAAACCCGTTCCAGCACTGCCTCGTCCGGGACGATCACAGCCAAAAGGTAAGGGCGGGAGCTATTGCCGTAGATGTAGATCTGCTGGATCAGCGGACTGGCACCGAAGGCCGCCTCCAGCTTCGACACCGTGACGAACTCGCCCTGCGACAGTTTGAGCACATTGTTGCGCCGGTCCAGATAGCGCAACTCGTCGGGCTGCACCTCGGCGACGATATCGCCGGTCCGGTAGTAGCCGTCCGGATCGAACACCTCCGCCGTCACCTCTGGCCGGCGGTAGTAGCCGGGAAAGATGTTCTGTGTCTTCACGAGCAGCTCACCGCGCGGGTGCGGGCGGTCGGTGCTGTAGTAGCCGAGTTCAGGGACGTCGGCCAGCTTGTAGTCCAGCACCGGCGGCCGCGCCACCTTGCCGTCGACCGTGATGCCACCGGCCTCGGTGGAGCCGTACCCGTCCGGTAGGTGGAAACCCAGTAGTGCGTCGACGAATTCGCGCACCTCGACCGAGATCGGCGCGGACCCGGTCACCGCGCCCAGCGCGCGCCCGCCGAGCAGGTCACGGCGCAGCTCCGCGAGCAGCTCGGGTGCCCGCTCGGACCGCTCGTCGGTGCCGATGCCGTCGAGTGCCCGCTGGTACTCCTGGTAGAGCAGATCCCACACCCGCGGCACGAATTGCAGCTGCGTCGGCCGGACCAGCGCGAGATCCTCCAAGAAGGTCGAAAGGTCACTGCTGGCAGCGAAATACGCGATACCGCCGCGGGCCAGCGTGCCGTACAGCGTGTACCGGCCCATGAGATGGCTCATCGGCATGAAGTTCAGCGTGATCCACGGTCCGGCCGCGTACGGGCCCTCCCCCAGGCCGAATTTGCCCTGCCACAGGTTCGCGACCAATCGCTCCGAATACATTGCGCCCTTGGGCGTTCCGGTACTGCCGGAGGTGTAGATCAGCAGCACGATGCGCTCGCTGTCCGCCGCGTCCGGCACGACCACGCCGGCCTTCCCGCTATCGGCAAGTTCGGCAAGCGTTTTCAGCGCCACCCCGGTCCCGGCGAGGCGCGCGGCGGCCGCCTCGTACGCTTCGCGATGGGCGTCCACCTCCGCCCGGTGGTCCAGCACCACGATCAGCCCCGGCCGGTGCTCGCCGTCCGCGAGATCGAGCGCCTCCGCGAGCTGGTCGACGCCCGCCGCGAGGACGCGCGGTTGCGTCTCGGCCAGGATCGGGCGCAGTTGCGCCGCAGGCGCATTCGACTGCATCGGCACGGCGACCGCGCCCGCCAGCGTCGCCGCGAGGTCGAGCACGGTGTATTCGACGCTGGTGAAACCGAGCATCGCCACGTGCTCGCCGGGACGCACCCAGCCGCCGTCCGCCGCCTCGCCGCGCAGTCCGGCGGCCACCGCCGCCACCTGCTGCCCGAGTTCGGCGTAGGTCATCGTTTCGTATTCCGGCAGCACATGCAGCGTCGTGCGGCCGGTCACCGGATCGGCGACCAGGCGGGTGGCGCGGGCGCCGACCGCCGGGCGGTCACCGTAGGCGGCGAACACGATGCGGATCAGTTCCGCGAGCCCTACCGCAGGATCTTGAATTCGGGCGTTGACTGCCGGATCGGGCAGCGCACCCGCGAGCACCTCGTCCGTGGCGGACAGGTCGTCGATTCGTCGAGCTACCTCTACATCTGTCATCACATGTCTCCCTGACCAGCGGTTTGGCAAAGCAGCAATGTCTTTAGTTCTGGTAACTATCTACCTGGGACAGGTTACTCCCCCGCTGCCCAACTGAGAAGACGCTCGTCGCGCCGGGTGCAACAGCGCGCAACGCGAACACACATCCGACCGCATCGATCAAGGATTGAACTCGAGCAGCGCCGAAGTCGGCCGCGCCGGAATTTCTGCCGGATCCCGGGAGTTGCATGCGGGCATGCAGATTGGGATCATCACTTTTCTCACCGACGAAGGCATCAGCGGTAAGGCATTAGGTCCCGCGCTGGAGGATCGCGGCTTCGAATCCCTGTTCCTGGCCGAGCATTCGCACATCCCGGCGAGCAGGAAGACACCGTATCCGATGGGCGGCGACCTGCCCCGCCGCTACTACCGCACGCTCGATCCGTTCGTCGCGCTCAGCGCCGTCGCCGCGGTGACCGAGCGATTGATCCTGGGCACCAGCGTAACCCTGCTGATCCAGCGCGACGTCATCCACACGGCCAAGGAGGTGGCGAGCCTGGACCTGATCTCCGGCGGGCGCGTCGTCTTCGGCGTCGGCGTCGGCTGGAATCGCGAGGAAATGGCCGACCACGGCACCGACCCGCGCACCCGCGGCGCATTGCTGGACGAGCAGCTCGAGGCGATCCGCGCGATCTGGACCGAGGAACTCGCCGAATACCACGGCCGTTTCATCGATTTCGATCCGATGTACTCGTGGCCGAAGCCGGTGCAGCGGCCGCACCCGCCGATCTTCGTCGGCGGCGAGACGGCCGCACTCGAGCGCGCCATCCGGCACGGCGTGGGCTGGGTGCCCAATGGCGCGGCCACGGCGGCCGAGGTCGCCGCGCAACTGGCGCCGTTCGCCGGGAACGACCTGCCCGTCATGGTCGCGCCGACGCTCCCCGACCCGGCGATCCTGGACGCCTACGCCGAGGCCGGGGTGCAACGGGTGGCGCTGTCGCTGGCGCCGCTGCCGGACGCGGACGCGCTACGCAAACTGGACAGCTTGGTCCCGTTGGTCGAGCGCTACCACGGCTGACCCGTCGCTCAGGGCTTGCGAGCCACCGCGCCGTACGCGGAGATGGGCCGGGTTTCGCCGACCTGCGTATCACCGGAGCGCCACTCGGTGATCGAGACGAAACCCGGCTCGACCAGTTCCAGATCGTCGAAGACCGCGCGGATCTGGGCTTGCGGCCGCGGCACGTAGGGCACGCCGCCGCTGTTGGTGTAGTTCTCGCACAGCGTGACGTAGGCCTTGCTGTCGTCGGTCCCGTCCCACAGGATCAGGTAGCTGCCCGACGGCACCGCGTCCACCACGGTGCGCACGATGCGCAGCATGTCCTCATAGGTCTTGGCGTGGCCGAGCACACCCATGAACATGACGCCGATCGGCTTGTCGAAATTCAGCACGTTGCGAGCGTCGGCGATGATCTGCTCGGGGTCGTGGTAATCGCAATCGACGTAGGTGGTGACACCTTCGTTGGTGGTGCTGTTGAGCAACGCCCTGGCATAGGTCAGCACCAGCGGATCGTTGTCCACGTACACGATTTTCGACTCGGGGGCGATCCCCTGCGCCACCTCGTGGGTGTTCTGCATCGTCGGCAGGCCGGTGCCGATATCGAGGAACTGACGCACGCCCGCTTCCTGCGCCAGATAGGTCACCGCACGGATCAGGAATTGGCGCGACTGCACCGCCATGGTGCTGATGTCCGGATCGACCTGCAGGCTGGCTTCACCCACGACTCTGTCGACTTCGTAGTTGTCCTTGCCGCCCATCCAGTAGTTCCAGATGCGCGCGGAATGCGGGATGTCGGTCCGGATCTGCGGGGTAAGGTTCTCGGACATGGTTTTTCGGCTCCTCAGCGAACGCGAACAGCGGGGCACCGCCGACCAGCGACGGCAGGGTATTGACAGGTTGCATCCGATCTGCCAGTGACAGTACAAGCTTCAACCTCGCCAAGGGTCAAGTTAGCGAAGAGCTGTCCGAGATCGTAACCGGCCGTCCATATACGGCGTACGGTCTCGCCGATCTCGCGCACCCGGCCGATTCGCCCGATCGTCAGGTTTGTCCGGGATGCCGGGAAAGGAACTGTCCGACAAGGGCATTCACCACATCGGGAACTTCGGCGGCAGCCAGGTGCGCGGCATCGTCGAGGACGACCAGTTCGGCGGCCGGGATCGCGCGGGCCATGGTCTCGAGTTCGGCCAGCGGAAAAGTTTTGTCTTCCCGGCCGGCCACGACAAGCGCCGGACAGGCGATGGCAGCGAACAGTTTTCGCTGGTCAGGCCTGCGCAGCACTACCGAGCGGACCGCGTACGAGGCGGAGGCCACCTCGTTGCGCTGGGCGGTGGCGAGCACCTGGCGCACCGCGTCGGGTCGCGTCGCGCGGCTCGTCGGGCCGAGGAAGGCGCGTAGCACTCCACGGGTCAGCGGCGGCCTGATCCCCCGCAGCAGTCGCGCGAGCACCAGCAGCGCACTGAATTCCAGCCGCTGCCGCAGCGGCGCCACGGAAGCGGTGCCGTTCATCAAGACCACGCTGTGCACCCGATCGGGATAGGTCGCCGAGAATGTGCCGCCGACCATCGCCCCCCACGAATTCCCGACGAAATGCGCCCGCCCCACCTCCAACCGATCGAGCACCGCCACCACACACCGCGCACATTCGGCAAAGGTGAACACCCGAGTCAGCGGCGCCGACCGCCCGTGCCCCGGCGGATCGATCGCAATGGTGCGATACCCCGCAGCGAAATGCGCAACCTGCGGCTCCCACAACCCCGCATCCATCAACAGACTCGGCCAGAACACGATCCCCTCCCCCTCCCCCGCAACCGAAACATGCAGCTCCCCCAACTCGGTGGGCACGAAGACATGAGTGGGGTCCACGGAATTCACCGTATCGACGGCGTACCTGATGTACGCCATTCGAAGGACACCGGCCGGAGTCGAACCTCGGTACGGTCGGGCAAAGCAGCGACGGTCCCGGCGGGGCCACCTAGCCTGGGCCACTGCCGGAGGGCGCGTACATGGCAGATTCTGTTGAACATCAATTCCTTTCCCAGCGGGTGGTCGACGTGCTGAGCGACATGGCGAAATCCCGCCTCTATTCCTACACCGAGGCCGAACGACGCAAGTTCGACTTCGCCTGCGAGCTCCAACGGGATTGGTCCCGCCCCCTCGTCGGCCAGACCCTGTGGAGTCATCACTCCGGAATAGACAAAGATCTGCGCACCATGCTGCTCGACACCGAAGCGGAGATCTGCGTCTACGTGGCCAAAGATACCGTGCACCATCGCCGGTTGTTGTCCGAGGCGATGCGCGACTACCGGACGAGCGGCCTGCCTTTCGCGCCCCATCGGTTACGGGTGTTCTGGATACCGCCCGACTTCGATGCCGATGACGACGAGCAGCGCCGGATAGTCGGCGACGTGTTGACCGACAATGTCGTTCGCGATGTGCTCATGAATGTCGTCTTCGGCAATCTCACCGCCGAGGATGTGCGTTTCTTCGTCCGCACCGGCGGTCTGGCCGGGCTCCACGTCGCGGTGCTCGTCTCGATTTCGACCGCGCTCGAACCTTATCGACGTCCCGGCGATATCGGCGAACAACTAGGCGTCTCGCCCGGCGCGATCCGTGAACGCTTGCTGCGCCTACTGGGGTGCGGCTTTCTCACGCAATTCGGCGGTGGTGCGACACGCACTCAGGCGACGCTGAAAGGCCGGGTCTTTCTCGACCTGTGCGCCCAACTCTGGCGGCAGCATCAGACCGGCACTCTGGATGCCGAGATGACGCACATCCTCCGGCTGCTCGACCTGCGGTACGACCTCGAGGCGATCGAAGAATCAGCGCGCACACTGCATTTGGCAGGCCCGTTGCTCACCGAGGTCCCGAAGATGGCCGCTGGCCGGCTGATTGCCACGATCGCGGCGGCGGTCGAGCGCTGGGGCATCGATTTCGAAACCATAGAACACGTGGTGCCCCAGCACAGTGTGAAGTTGCCCGCGTGGTGGCCGGACAATCCGGCCGAATAACCGGTCAGCCGTTGAGGTTTGCGGTGATCTCGGCTGCGGCGGCGAGGACGGCGACGGCGAGGTCCGGGACGCGGGTGTCGGGGACGCGGGTGGAGAGGGCGGCGATGCTTACCGCGGCGACCACGTCGCCGTCGGCGCCGTGCACGGGGGCGGCGATGCCGAGCACGTCGGGGTCCAGTTCGCCGCGGCTCACGGCATAGCCCTGCTCGCGGGTCTGTTGCAGGCGAGCGAGCAGCGCGCGCTTGGTCACCGGGGTGCGTGCGGTGAAGCCTTCCAGGTGGGTGGTGTCGAGGATGTCGTCGACCGCGGCGTCGGATAGCCAGCTCAACAGGCTGAACGCGGACGCTCCCGCGTTGATGGGCAGGATCTCGCCACGCTCATAGGTAATTCGCACAGCCCGGCTGCCACTGTCTTCCCGCTCCAGACAGATGACGCGGTCACCGGTGAGCCGGGTGAGCAGGACGGTTTCTCCCACGGTGGTCGCGAGGCGGCGCATGATCGGCCGGGCGATCTCGGAGAGGCCGAAACCGCGACGAGCCAGGCGCGCCAGCTCCATCACCCGGGATCCCAGGCGGTAGCCACTGCCGTCGGCGTCCTCCAGGAATCCGGTCTGGGTGAGGCTCTGCAGATACCGGTAGGCGGTGGAGCGGCCCACCGCGAGATTGGCGGCCACCTCGGCCGCCGTCAACACCAGATGCCGCTCGTCGAACATCAGCAGGATGTCGAGCGCGCGGTCCGCGGTGGTATTGCGCTCGCGGTACCCGCTGTTGGATGTAGATATATGTCCCGCCATGTAGGACATTCTAGGGTTCCAGTCTGGAACCTTGGCCGAATTCGTCCCGTTTCTCAGGACTTCGGTCCCTATATCCGGGACGCGCACTTAGAGTGGACTCGAGCAGTCTTCCGGAAGGAGCGTTCGAGTGCAGGGTGGGGTGATCGAAAGCGATGTCGTGATCGTCGGCGCGGGCCCGGTGGGCATGACCGCGGCGGCACTGCTCGCGGCCCGCGGCGTGCGGGTCCAGGTGCTCGAGCGGAACACCGAGACCAGTGACGCACCGAAGGCGATCAGCATCGACGACGAGGCGTTGCGGGCCTACCAGTGGGCCGGTCTGGCCGAGCGGCTGCTGCGAATCATGGTGCCCGGCACCGGTACTCGCTATTACGACAGCCACGGCAGCCCATTGTTCCACGCCCGCGCCGAGCAACCCCGGCGCTTCGGCTATCCGTTCAAGAACCCGTTCGCCCAGCCGGACCTGGAACGCGAACTGGCACAGCACCTTCGACAGCAACCAACGGTACGGCTGCGCATGGGCACCGAGCTGACCGATCTGATTCCGGACGACGACGGCGTCACCATCCGTTGCGGCACACTGCGACTGCGGGCCCGCTACGTCCTGGGCTGCGACGGTGGCCGCTCGACGGTGCGCGACCGGCTCGGCATCGGCATGCGCGGCCACAGCCATCCGGAGACCTGGCTGGTCGCCGATGTGCTCGGCGATCGGCACGATCAGCGGTACGGGATGCATCACGCCGATCCCGCGCGCCCGCACGTCATCATCCCCGGCAGCGGCGGCCGCTGCCGGTACGAATTCCTGCTGCATCCCGGCGAAGCCGAACTGCCGGAGCTGGAACTCGTGCACCGGCTGCTCGCGCCGTACCGCGAGATCACCGACGACCAGGTGGAGCGCGTGGTGACCTACCGGTTCCACAGCCTGGTCGCGGATCGGTGGCGCATCGGCCGGGTGTTCCTGCTCGGCGACGCCGCGCACATGATGCCCCCGTTCGCGGGCCAGGGCTTGAATTCGGGCATCCGGGACGCGGCGAACCTCACCTGGAAGATCGCCGACGTGCTGTCCGGCCGGCTGACCGACGCCGCGCTGGATTCCTATGAGAGCGAACGTAAACCACACGCCCTCGCCACCGTCGCTCTCTCGGAGCGGATGCGGCGGGTGGTGATGACGACCGATGCCAGGCTGGCCCGGCGGCGCGACGACTACCTGCGCCGCGCGGTCTCGACACCGCATGGCAAAGCGTTTTTCGAGGGGATGCGCTACCGGCCCGCCCAGGTCTATTCGACAGGTTTGATCGCGGCCGCGACCGCGCCCGTCGGAATCGCGATCGGACAGCCGGTGGTCTTCGAGGCGGGCACCGGCCGGATGCGGCTGCTCGACGAAATCCTCGGTCTCGGTTGGGCGCTGCTCGGCGTCGGCGGCGACGCGGCGGTCCTCGCGGCCGAGATGCGCCACGCACAATCGTTCGCGCCGGTGGTGCTACATGTCCCGATCGATGACCGGATGCCTTCGTGCGCACCGGGTATCGGCTCGATCGTCGACCTCGACGGCCGGCTCGCCGCCGACCTGGCCGCGTATCGCGGGCACAGTGTGCTGCTGCGCCCGGACCGGTTCGTCGCCGCCGCCTGGCAACCGGGCCGTGCCCCGGCCCTGACCACGGCGCTGTGCGCCGCCGACCCCGTTCCCGCATGAGTACGGAGGCGAAGGACCGCATGACTGCCCCGACATCGTTGCCACGCAACGAATCTCAGCACAGCGGTGCGCTACGCCGTACCGCAGTGTCGCACCTCGGGCTGCGGGTCCCCGAGGTCGGCCCGGTGGCCGAGTTCTACGGCCGGGTCTTCGGCCTGGTGCCGCACGGCGAATTGTCCGGCGGCGGGATGCGGCTGGGCTGGAGCTGCGGACATCACGTGCTGGATCTGCTGCCCGGCGCGCCCGCGCTGGACCATCTGGGTTTCGAGGTGGCCGACCCCGGCGGACTCGATCTGCTGGACAAACGACTGCGGGCGGCGGGCCACTCGGTCGACGCGCTGGACGAGCTGTTCCTGGACGAATCGGTCGGCACCGCAACCGGTCTGGGCACTACCGATCCGGAAGGCAATATCGTGCATTTCCACGCACCGGTGCACCGCACCGGTGAGCGCGGGGCCGATACCGGGCAGCGGCCGATCCGCTTCCAGCATCTCGCCCTGGGCAGTACCGATGTCCCGGCGATGATCGAATTCTATTGCCATACAGTCGGTTTCCAGATATCGGATCAGTTGTCCGACGGCACCTTCGCCTGGTTGCGCAGCAACCGCGACCATCACACCCTCGCGGTCGTCGCCGCCGAGCGGGCCTGCCTGGACCACTACTCGTTCGACCTCGCCGAATGGGACGACTTCAAGCGCTGGTGCGACCGCCTCACCGAGCAGGGGGTGGACGTCGTCTGGGGTCCGGGCCGGCACGGGCCCGGCAACAACCTGTTCGTCTTCGCGGACGATCCCGCCGGCAACCATGTCGAACTGTCCGCGGAGATGGAGAAGTTCCACGACGATCGCGCCACCTACTCTCCGCGGCAGTGGGATCCGGTGCCGCGCAGCGTGAATCTGTGGGGCGGCCAGCTCGCGAGCTGGCGGCGCACCGGGGAGCCGGGACCGTACGGAGCGCAGCCGTGATCGCGGGCAGCGGGACCGCCCGCGACCGCCTCCCGGCGGCCGGTGTCATCGGGCTGTGTGCGCTCATCGTCATCGCCGAGGGTTACGACCTCATCATGTACGGCGCGATGTTGCCTGCGTTGCTCGACGAAAACGGTTGGGGGATGACCAAATCCACCGCGGGCACGGTCGGCAGCATGGTCTACGTCGGGATGACCGCCGGGGCGCTCACCGGCGGCAGGCTGGCCGACCGGTTCGGGCGGCGGCGTCCCCTGCTGGTCGCGGTCGGCTGGTTCACCGGCTGGACCGGGGCCTGCGCACTGGCCGGCTCCGCGGCGCAGCTGGGCGCGTTCCGACTGCTCGCCGGGATCGGCATGGGCGCTGCAGCCGCGGTCGCGTTGGCGCTGGCCAAGGAGTACACCGCGCCCGGCCGCACCAGCCTGACCGTCACCGTGCTCATGGCCGGTATCCCGATCGGCGGCATCACCTCCGCGCTCGCCGGGTTGCTCCTGCTGTCCGAGCACGGCTGGCGGCCGCTGTGCTGGATCGGCGCGATCGGCTCCGCGCTGGTCCTGCTCATCGCGATCGGCTTGCTGCCCGAGTCCAGGGAATTCGCGCGCACCCACAGCCCGAGCCGGGTACGCGAACTGTTCACCGCGCCACGCGGACCGATGACGATCCTGTTCGCGGTGGCGGCGTTCGCCGAATTGCTCACCTGGTACGGGCTGAATACCTGGATCACCACGCTGATGCGGGAGCTGCGCTATCCGATGACGTCGGCTCTGCAATTCTCGCTGACGCTCAACAGCGGCGCGGTCATCGGATCGTTCGCGCTCGCCGCGGCGGCCGTGCGATGGGGCGCGCGCCCGGTGGCGAGTGTGAGCGCGTGCGTCGCCGCGGCCATGATCGCGGCCTGTGCCACGGGGCTGTCGGACCGGCTGCTGCTGCTCGCCGTCATCGCGGTGCTCGGTGCGGCCGCGCATTCGACCTTGAATCTCATCAATGCCGCTGTGGCAGACGCCTATCCGGCCGACCTGCGCGGTAGCGCGCTCGGTTGGTCGAACGGCGTCGGCAGGCTCGGCGCGGTGGCCGCGCCCACCCTCGGCGGCTGGGTGTTGGCGGCGACCGGCCCGCTGCAGGTCTTCCAGACGTTCATCCTGACCTCGGTCTGCGCCGCCCTGGTGCTGGCGGCGCTGACCCGCACCGGTAGAGCGAGCCGACCGGCTCCCGTCGATCGAGCGCGGGTGGCCGGATGAACACGGCACCGCATCCCCTGTGGGTCGGACCGCGGCGGGGGCGGCCCGACCCACACGCCCAGCGCGCCCCACCGTGCGCGCGTCGCCGGCTCCGTCGCCGCATCGAGGGGTTGCGGTGCGAGTGGCCGGCACCGAGACGGCGTCGGGCGATCGGCGGCGCGCGGACGGCGGAGGGAGGACCGCTGCCGCGCCGCCCGGCTCGATGCCCCAACCAGCCGACATCCCTTGCCCAGCAGGGGATGTCGGTGTGTATTCGGCCGGTTCAGGCCAGCGGGGACAGGGCGTTGTCGCGGTATTGCTCGCGGACCGCGTAGCGACGGACTTTGCCGCTCGAAGTTAGCGGGATGGAGCCGGGGGTGATCAGGACCACGTCGGTGAGGCGCAAGCCGTGATGTTCGCCGATCGCGGTACGCACGGCGGCGGCTATCTCGGCCCTGGCGGCGGCGTCGGCCGGATGATCGCGGTTCAATTCGGCCACCAGCACCAACTCGGGGTCGTCGTGGTCGAGCAGCTGAAAGGCGGCACAGCGGTCGGGCCGCAGGGCCGGATGGCTGTCCATCGCGGTGGCTTCGAGGTCGGAGGGATAGTGGTTGTAGCCGTCGATGATGATGAGGTCCTTACGACGGCCGGTGACGTAGAGCTGTCCCTCGTGCACGAACCCGAGATCGCCGGTGCGCAGGAAGTTTCCGGCGTGGCCGGGGACGGTCGCGCCGAAGGTCTCGCTCGTGGCTTCCGGCGCGTCCCAGTACCGGACGCCGACACTGTCTCCGCGCAAACAGATTTCGCCGACCTGCCCGGCCGGTAGCGGGATGAGCGTATCGGGGTCGGCGAGCACGAACTCGTAGGCGTCGTTGAGTTCACCGCTGGCCACCAACCTGCGGCCGCCGCTCGGCACCGGTTCCACCCGACCCTTGGCCAGTGCGGTCGGGTCGACCTCGACGGTGGTGAGGCCACTGCCGCGTGGGCCGCCGGTCACCAGCAGTGTCGCCTCGGCAAGGCCATAGCACGGGAACAGACTGGCGGCGTCGAAGCCCGCGTCGCCGAAATGCTCGGCGAAGGCGAGCATCGTGTCCACCCGGACGGGTTCCGCGCCGCAGAGTGCCACCCGCAGCGGCGCGAGGTCGTACTTCCCGACCTGCGGGGCCGACACCCGCCGCACCGCGAGCGCGAAAGAGAAGTTCGGGGCGACCGTGTGGGTGGCGCCGAAGCGCGACATCGCCGCGATCCAGCGCGCCGGCCGTTGCACGAAAGCCAAGGGGGACATGCTGATCACAGAGGAATCGCTGTACACCGGATAGGTCACCATGCTGAGCAGGCCCATGTCGTGGAAGGTCGGCAGCCACGCCACGCCCACTCCGGCGCCGATCTTCCCGGTGACCAGTCGCAGATTGGCGAGCACGTTGCCGTGGGTGAGCACGACCCCTTTGGGCTCGCCGGTCGAGCCGGACGAGTACTGCAGGTGCGCAACGGTTTCGGCGGTGATGCCCGGATCACGGTACCGGTCGGCCGTCACCGGGTCGACCTGATCGGTGACCACGGTGCGCAACTGGGTGAACCCCTTGGTATGCGCCAGCACCGGTGTCAGCAGCGGTTCGATATCGGCGCTGGTGAGCAGCAGCCGCGCCCCGGAGTTGGCGGTGATCGACGCCAGCCGCGCCAGCGAGTCGGCCAGTTTGTTCGGCTGCGGCGGCGCCACCGGCACCGCGACCACACCGGCGTACAGGCAGCCGTAGAAGGCGACGACGAATTCCAGCCCGGGCGCGTAGAGCAGCAGGGCCCGCTCCCCCGGCCGGGTGACCTCGGCCAGCCGCACCGCCACCGCGCGGGCCGCCCGGTCCAGATCCGCGAAAGTCATTGCCGCGCTGACCTCGTCACCGTCGCCGAGATGGCGGAACCGCACCTCGTCGGGTCTGGCCGCGGCCCGCATGGTCAGCATCTGCACGAGGGTGACCGGCTCTACCGGGAAGAAGGTTGTCATGCTTGCACTCCTGCGCTACGACGACCGAAATTTGCTCTGGCCCCAGCTGATTCGGCGGGCCGCAGTGGAAAGCGCCGCGCGGGCCGGTGACTGACGAAGGCGCCGACGTGGCGCGGGCTCAGACCGAAGCGATGGACGTAGCCGACCGGCAGTTCGACGCCGTCGACGCCCGTGACCACCGTGCGCCCGGACGCATCCGCCCCGAGTTCGAGGGTATCGGGCGATATCGTCAGCCCGCTGCCCAGCCATTTCAGGTAGCTCTCCTTGGCCACCCAGTGGTGCAGGAACCGGCGCCGGTCGGCCCGGACCAGGTCCGCCTCGCCGCGGGTGAGCACTCGCGCGGCGAGCGCCACGTGGTCGAAGTCCGCGTCCAGCGATTCGAGATCGACGCCGACCGCGCCCGATCCGGCGATCGCGACGACAGCGCAGTCGGCCGTGTGCGAGAGATTGAATTGCAGTGCGTGGCCGGGCAATTCCGGCTTGCCGTGCACTCCCGCGGTGAATTCCAATGCTTCCGGGGCAATTCCGGTATAAGCGGCGAGCACGCGACGCAGCGTGGCCCGGATCCGCACGAAATCGTTCGCGAAACCCACCGTGCCGAAGCGGGTGCGGCGCTCGAGCTCCGCGGCGGACAGTACGCGGCGATCGTCCGGCGCGCACTCCCCCGTCAGCGCCGTCCACCACAGTTCGACGTCGTCCGGCGCGATCGTCCGGCGCGGGGCCGTGCCGCCGATCACGGCGACCCCGTCAGGCACTGGCGCACCCGCCTTAGCACGGCGTCGCGGTGGGTCACCGGGAAGAAGTGCCCGCCGGGCACGAGCCGGATATCGACTCCGGCCGAACCGCATTCGGCCCACGGCTCGAGTTCGGCCATGGTGACGTGCGAATCGGCGCTCCCGCTCAGCACGGTGATCGGCACGTCGAGCCGCGGGTGCGGCCGATAGTGGTAGGTCTGATCCACACCCAGATCGGCGCGCATCAGCGCGAGCACCTGGGCGCGCATCTGCTCGTCCGCGAGCACCTCGTCGGGTGTGCCGCCGAGCCGGTAGACGATCTCCAGCAGCGTCGCGTCGGAGGCCATGCGGACCCACGGCAACCGCGAAGGATGGTGCGGCGCACGACGTCCGGACACGATCAGGTGCACCGGACGCGGCCCCGCGCCGGCGGCGAGCCGCCGGGCCAGCTCGTAGGCGACGAGCGCGCCCAAGCTGTGCCCGAACAGCGCGAACGGCTCCTGCCACGCGCCGTCCAGCACCGCGAGCAGGTCGTCGAGCAGCGCCCCGAGGTCATCGAACGGCTGGTCCCGCAGCCGCAGTTCCCGGCCGGGCGGTTGCAACGGGACCACGTCGACCTCGGGACGCAACTGCTTACGCCACGGCAGGTAGGTCGAGGCGCCCGCGCCGGCGTGCGGCAGGCAGTACAGCGTGGCGGCCGCGCCACCGGCCCCGGGATACGGCATCCATTTACCCGCGGCGATCGTCGGCGCACTCATCGGCGGACCCCCGCTTCGGGAGTCTCGACCGTGAGGTACGCCGGTGGCGGCGGAGGCGGTTCGGTCGGCGCGGCCAGAAGCGTGACACCGTCGTGTTCGCCCGCCTCGGTGAACCCGGCGAACCGATAGGTGATGTACATGATGCGATTCCGTTCCGTGGCAACGTATTCGGCGAGCAGTCGGGCACCGTGGTCCTGCGCGAGCCGGAGCACATGGTGCAACAGCACCGTTCCGACACCGCGGGAGATCACGCGACACGACATCAGCAACAGCTTCAGCCGCCAGTCCTGGGCTCCTCGTGCCACCAGCGCGAGGCCGACCTGCCCATAGCTGCCGTAGCAGTCCTCCAGTTCCGCCATCAGCAGCAGATACTCGTCGGAGGTCGCACAGGCGGCCAGTTCCTCGGCCGAGTACATGATTCCGGTGGAGTTCAGCTGGTTGGTCCGCACGACGAGTTCCTCGGCCCGGCCGAGGTCCGCCGCGGCGGCCGGACTGATCCGGAACCGCATGCCGAGGGTGGCGAGGAATTCCTCGTTGGTGCCCGGAAAGCGCTGCTCGGCGACGCTACGTTCGATGCTCGCCCGGTACATGTGCCGCCGCTGCCGCGAGTCCGCGGTCACGTGCCGCGGCTGGAACTCCGGCCGATCCGCCAGGGACGCAATCTCTTCGGCGTCGAGGCAGAGCACCTCGGGGTGGGCGAAGGCGACCTCGTCGCGTTCCATCGCCTGGTCGTCGACGAAGGCGAGGGTATCGATCCCGATATCGAGTCGCTGCGCGATGGCGGCCACCGACGCCGATTTGTTGTCCCAGCCGATCTGCGGGTGCAGGAAGTAGTCGGCGATCCCGAGTTCGGTCAGTTTCGCGAGCGCGAGTTCGGGATCGTTGCGACTGGCGATCGAATGCAGTATTCCGCGTTCGTCCAGCGTGGCGATGGTCTCCCGGACGCCGGGCTTCAAGTCGGTGACGGTGGCCTGCTCGAGCAGTACGCCGTCCCACAGCGTGTGGTCGAGATCCCAGACCACGCATTTGATCTGACGGGGGCGCTTGCGCTCCTCAACGTTCATCGAATCCCCTTCCCGCTGCGCAGATCCGGCCGGCATCAATCAATCGCGACGACCCGCGCCCGATTCAGGCACGCGTCGGTGGCGATCAGGACGTGTTGCAGCTGGGTGCTGCCTTCGATGATCTCCATGACCTTGGCGTCGCGCAGATACCGCGCGACGGGATACTCGTCGCTGCAGCCACGCGCGCCGTGCAGCTGCACCGCGTTATTGGCGGCCGACACCGCCGCGGTCGCGGCGAACTGCTTGGCCATGCAGGTCGCCATGATGGTGTCGGGACTGCCCGCGTCCTTCAGCCGGGCGGCCTGCCACACCAGCAACCGCGCCGCCCTGGTGTCGGTGGCGATGGTGGAGATCATCTGTTGCACCAGTTGGTGTTCGCGCAACAGCGCACCGCCCTGACGACGGGTGCTCGCGTAGCGCACGCAGGCCTCCAGGCAGGCCTGCAGGAGACCGACACAGCCGGCGGCCACGCTGAACCGGCCGATATCGAGGACGCCGGTGGCGATGGCGAGCCCCATCCCCTCGGGTCCGACCATCGCGTCCGGCCCCACCCGGCAGTGCTCGAAGACGATCTCGGCGACCTGACTGCCGCGCGTGCCGGTGACGTGCTCGACCGGGCTGCGCCGCACGCCGGACTCGGCGGCGTCCACCAGGAAAGCCGCGGGACCTTTCTCGGTGCGGGCGAAAACGAGCAGCACGTCGGCGAGTTGGCCGCCGGTGACCCAGAGCTTGTGCCCGTCCAGCACCCACCCCTCGCCCGCGCGCACAGCTGTGGCTCGCAGCGCGGCGAAGTCGCTGCCCGCGTCCGGCTCGGTGAGACAGAACGCGCCGAGCGCGGCCCCCGCGACCAGATCGGCCCGCCACCGGCGCCGCATGGCCTCGCTGCCCCAGCGGTCCAGTGCGTAGAGCACCATCGAGTGCACGGTCAGCAGGCTGCGCATGGCCGCGCAGCCGCGGCCGATCTCCTCGTGCAGTTCGGCCAGCGCCGTCATGCCCGCACCGGTGCCCCCGTCGGCTTCCGGCAACACCGCGCCCCACAGACCACGAGCGGCGAACTCGCCCACCATCTTCCCGTCGATCCGGCCCGCGCGATCGAACTCGGCGGCCCGCGGCGCCACCACCTCGTCGACGAACGCGGTGATCTCCGCCCGCAGCCTCATCACGCCACCTCGGTCGCCGCATCCCGGCCGCCGAGCCGGCCGACCAGCGCCAGCATCCGGTCCACCGTGCGGAAATTGTCCAGCATCAGTTCGTCGTTCGGAATTCGTTCGCCCAGTTGCTGTTCGATGAACATGACCAGCTCCATCGCGAACAGCGAGTTGACGAAGCCGCTTTCGAAGATGTCGCGGTCGTCCTGGAGCTCACCGGCGGGAAAGCGCTTGGCGACGAATGCGCGGAGTTCGGAACGGGCATCGGAGAACATGTCTGCGGTCCTGTCGGTTGCGGGGGCAAGGAGGCTGCGCTCAGGAGTACGAGAAGAAGCCCTGACCGGTTTTACGGCCGTGCAGTCCGGCGTCGACCATCTTCTTCAGCAGCGGACAGGGCCGATACTTGCTGTCGCCGTAGAACTCCTGGAGTCCTTCGATGCTGTAGAGGATGGTGTCGAGACCGATGAGATCCGCGGTCTCCAGCGGACCCGAGGCGTGCCCGAAACAGGAGCGGAAGATCTCGTCGACCTCGGCCGCGCCCGCCACGCCGTCCTGCAGCAGGAATATCGCCTCGTTGACCATCAGCATCAACACCCGATTGGACACGAAACCCGGCATGTCGTTCACGACGATGCCGCGCTTGCCGAGCCCGTCGAGCAGTTCCCGCGCCGTGGCGATGGTGGACTCCGAGGTGTGCCAGCCGCGGATCACCTCCACCGTGGACTTCATCGGCACCGGATTCATGAAGTGCATGCCCAGCACCCGGTCGGGCCGGGTGGTCGCCGCGGCGATCTTGGTGATCGGAATGCACGACGTATTCGCCGCGAACACCGTTTCGGGCGGGCAGATCCGGTCCAACCGCGGATAGATCTCGGATTTCAACGCCCAGTTCTCGGTGATGTTCTCGATCACGAACTCCGCGGCGCCGACATCGGCGAGATCGGTCGTGTAGGTCACCCGCTGGGTCAGGTCGCCGTATTTCTCGGTGTCGTGGCCGAACAGGCGACCCGTGCGGTAGTACCGCAGCACCTCCGCCGCCGCACGGTCGAGCTGTTCCTGCGAGCGGTCCACCAGAACCACCGAAAAACCGTGTGCCGCAAGGTCTTGCGCGAGGCCGCTGCCCATCACGCCCGCACCGATGACGCCGAGCGATTTCATGTCCGTGACTTCCTTTCCGACGAGGTCGCGGTGAGCAGGTAGTCGGCCATCTCGGCGACCGTGGGGGCCTCGAACAACGCGACGGTCGGGACGACGACGCGGAACTGTTTCTTGATCGTGTTGATCAGTTGCAAACCGACCAGCGAATTGCCGCCGGATTCGAAGAAGTTCTCGTGCAGGCCCACCTGGTCGACCCCGAGGGCCGCCTGCCACAACCGGGCGAGTTCGCGCCGGTAGTCCTCGACCGTGTGATCCGGTGCCGCCGCCGGTGGCGCGGCGGCGCTATCGAAAGGATCGCCCGCGTGCGCCCACGACTCGAGGCGTTCGCGCAGTTGCCCCGCGGCGACGACCGCGCGCCGCGGCCCACCCGCGATCAGCCGGTCGAACACCGCGAGCGCGTCCGCGGGCGGGAACGAATAAGTGTCCAATGACGCTGCGATGCCCGGCTTTTCGCTGTGCCGCACGGTCTCCTGCCAGGTGTCCCAGCATGCGGTGCGCCACGCGGACCCACCCGGCAGCCCGCGCAGGTTCACGAATTGGTCCTGGAAGGCGTTGGCCGCCGCGTAGGCCGTGAAGCCGATGCCGCCGAGCACCGCCGACATCGAGGACAGCAGGACGACGAAGTCGGGTCGCTCGTCGCGCAGCGCATGGGCCAGCGCGAGGGTGCCGTCCACCTTGGCCCGGAAATGCGCCGCGATGAGTTCCGGCGTCGTCTCCTCGATCGTGGCGAAGGCGTCCGGCGTCAGCACGCCCGCGGCGTGGATCACGCCGTCGATCGGACCGAACCGCTTGCGGGCGAGCGCGATTGCGGCCACCGCTGCCGCGCCGTCACCGATATCGCAGGGCTGCACCAGTACCTGCGCACCCGCGCGAACCAGCTCGCGCACCGCGACGGCACGTTCGCGCGCCGTCACACTCGCATCAGCCAGCGACGCCGGATCGTCGAGATTCGGCAACGGAGTCCGGGCGAGCAGCACGAATTTGAGCCCGGACCCCGCCGCCACCAGATGGGCGGCCATCTGGAGACCGATACTTCCTGTTCCACCTGTGATCACGTAGACGCCGCCGTCGCGTACGTAGGATTCGGGCTCGCCGAGCGCGCGCGGATGCAGACGTCGAACGAGTCTGCGCCGCCCCCGCCGGGCCACGACGGCAGCCGAACCGCGCCAATCCAGCTCGGCGACCACCGATTCGGCGAGTTCGCTCCACGCGGCGGACACGTCCTCGACCGGGGTGAGGACGTCGAACGTCCGCACCGCCAAGCCTGGATATTCCTGTCCCACGGTGAGCGCGGGCCCGGCGAGGGTGGTCTTGCCCGGATACAGTTCGTCTTCAGGGTCGCAGGTCTGCGCGTGATCGGTGACGACCAGGATCCGGCAGCCGTCGGCGCAGTGGCGGCTCAGGGGCCCGGCCAGCGCCAGCAGGCTGTCGAACCCGAGCCGCCGATGCGCGCCGACAGCGTCGAGGGACACCGGATCGTCCTGCCAGCCCTGCACCGACCACAGGTGAACCACCGTGCGGGGTAGCAGGTTCCGGTCGGCCAGCGCCGTCAGCAACTGGGCGTAGTCATCGGCGGCACCGGGCCGGAGCTGATATCCTCCCGCCGTGGTCGTGGCGAATTCCGTTCCGGGAGAAGCGGTTACCACGTCGGCGCCGCCGAGCGCCTTGACGAGGTGCCGGGCCAGCTCGGCGCCGCACGTCTCGGGGTCGGTGAAGACCAGGTAGGGACCGCTGCGCTCGCTCACACCGCCGGCGACTCGGGTACCGACCCACTGCGGTTCCAGCACCTCGATGGTCTCGGTACCCGCCGGGACAGGCTGGTGGACGGGGCGGGCCTCGCGCGCGTCCGGCCAGAACTGCTGATGCTGGAAGGAATACGTCGGCAACGAGACCGACGCACCCACCGATCCGACCTCGGACCAGTCCACGTCCACCCCCGCCGCCCACAATCGGCCAAGGGTGCGGGCGACCACCTGGTCGTCCGGCTCGCGCAGCGATGCGGCGCGCAGCGTCGGCAAGGTCACCGCGCCATCCGAGTGCGCCAGGGTCTGCGCGGCCAAGCTGGCGAGCTGGCCCGCCCCGAGATCCACCAGCACACACGGATCCGAGCCTGCCAATGTGCGCACCCCCTCATCGAAAACCACGGTGGCGCAGAGATGCTCGGCCCAATAGTGCGGGTCGCGCGCCTGTTCGTCGCTGATCCACGTACCGGTCACGTTGGACACGAACGGAATTCGCGGGGCACGCAGCTCGATGCCGTCGAATAGCTCGATCAGTGCCGCGCGCAGCGGGTCCAGCAGGTGCGAATGCATAGCGCGGGTGGTCGGCACGCGCAGCGCCGCGATCTCGTCGGCCGCGAGGCGTTGCGCGAGGGCGGCGACGGCGGCCTCGGAACCTGCCACGACGACTGTGTTCGGACTGTTGACCGCGGCGCAGGACAAATCCGGCCCGAGGTAGTCCGCGAGCCGGTGCTCACCCATGGCCACGGTCAGCATGGCACCGGGTGCGGCGGCCGCGACGAGCTGGGCACGCCGCACCACCAGCGGCAGCGCGATTTCGACCTCGAACACCCCGGCCAGGCAGGCGGCGGTGTACTCGCCCAGGCTGTAGCCGAGCAGACCGGTGGGCTCGATGCCGCGACCGCGCCAGAGCCGCGCCGCGGCGTAACTCAATGCGAACACCGCCGCGTGCGCGAGGTCGGTCCGGGACACCAGTTCGTCGGCCGGGGACGTGGTCGTGCCCCGGTTACGCAGGGCGGCAAAGGGATCCGCCGGCGCGGGTGCCGAGTCCGGGTACAGGACCGTCCGCAGGTCCATACCGAGGGGCACGGCCGCGATCTCGGCGCAGTGGTCGAGCGCGGCGCGGAAGGCGTGGTCCGCACGGTAGAGGTCGCGGCCCATCCCGGCGAATTGATCACCGGTACCGGGCAATACGAAGCGCACCGTCGGCGCCTGCCCGTGCGGCACCGCCGTCACCGGCACACGGCGTCCGACCTCGTCGAGCGCCTCGGCCGCCTCGAGCAGCGTCTCGAACGGGACGGCAGCCCGATACGGCAGCACCGAGCGGCCGGTCTGGAGGGTGGCCGACACGTCGGCCGGGTGCAGGCGCGGATGGCTGCGCAGGTGCTCGGCCAGCGCATGCGCGGTGCCGGTCACGGCCTGCGGCGACCGCCCCGACAGCGCCAGAATGTGCCTGCGCGCATCGTCGTCCGCGCGCACCGGCGCGGGTGGTGCGGACACGACGACGTGGGCGTTGGTGCCCGACCAGCCGAACGAGCTGACCCCGGCGGTCGGGGTGCGCTCGTCCGCGTCCGGCCACGGAATGTTCTCGTGCGGCAGGCGAGCCGGGCTCGCCGCCCAGTCGATCGCCGGATTCGGTTCGCGCAGGTGCAGATTCCGCGGGATGGTCCGGCGGCGCAGCGCGAGCACGGTCTTGATCAGCCCCGCCATCCCGGCCGCGCCGGTCAGGTGGCCGACGTTGGTCTTCACCGCGCCGACGTACAGCGGCCGCCCGCCGGCCCGCACGGTGCCGAAGACCTCGGTCAGCGCGGCGATCTCGATCGCGTCGCCGAGCTGCGTGCCCGAGCCGTGCGCTTCGACGTAATCGACACTGCCGGCGTCGATTCCGGCGTTGCGGTGCGCCGCCCGGATCACCGCGACCTGCGCGGCGCGGTTCGGCGCGGTCAATCCGTTACTCGTGCCGTCCTGGTTCACGGCCGACCCGCGCACCAGGGCGAGGGCCTGGTGCCGGCGTGCTCGGACGTCGGCCAGTCGCTCGACGACGACCGCACCGCATCCTTCGCCGAGCAGGAAACCGTCGGCTCGGGCGTCGAACGTCTTGCAGCGCCCGTCCGCGGCGAGCATCCGCATCTTGCACGCCTGCAGGTAGGTATCGGGGTGCACGATCGCGCTGACCCCGGCGACCACGGCGCGATCGCATTCGCCGTTGCGAATACTGTTGATCGCCAAGTGCAAGGCGACCAACGAGGACGAACACGCGGTGTCCACCACCATGCTCGGCCCGCGCAGATCGAGCAGATAGGACAGCCGCCCCGCCACCACACTGGTGGCGCTGCCCAGCCCCACATAGGGGTCGTCGAGTTCGCCGGGACCGCCGCGGTCCACCAGCAGGTGCGCGTAGCGGCTGTCGGCCATCATGCCGACGAAGACACCGGTCCGGCTCTCCCGGATCCGGTCCGCGGGGATCGCGGCGTCTTCGAGTGCCGCCCAGGCGGTTTCCAGCAGCATCCGCTGTTGCGGGTCCATCCGCAGGGCCTCGCGCGGCGAGATACCGAAGAACTGCGCGTCGAATCCGGCGAGGTCGTCGACGAACGCGCCGCGGGTGGTGTAGGCCGTTCCGGGCGCGTACGGGTCGGGATCGAAGTATCGCCGGGCGTCCCAGCGCGCGGACGGCACGTCCGTCGCGGCGTCGACGCCGTCGGCGAGATTGCGCCAGAACAACTGTGGTGTGTTCGCTCCGGCCGGGAACCGGCAGGCCATCCCGGCGATGCAGATCGTGTCCTGCTCGACGGGTGGTCCACCGGTAGCACGGGCGGCCACCGGCAGTTCGGGTGTGCTCGTCCGGGTGGGGCTCGTCTCGGCAAGCGCCGCACCGAGTTGCGCCACCGTCGGGTGCTCGTAGAGCAGGGTTTCCGGGAGCTTGCGGTCGAGCCACTCCTCCAGTTCGCCGGAGAGGCCGACCGCGTCCGAGGATGTCAACCCGTATGCGGCGAAGGTGGTGGTCCGATCGATCGTCGCCGGATCCGCGCCGACGATCTCGCCTATTTTTCCGGACAGCCATTCTTCGATCGCCGCTCGATCGATGGCACCGGCCCCCACCCGATTCGTCTCCACCAATACCGCCCTTCAACCATCGGGGTTCATGGCCAGGCCCGCGCGCGTCGGTTACCGGCCGAATTTGTCACAAGCTTTCGCCGGACACCCGAATCAGGGAAAGCTCAGCCCCCGTCGGCCCGAATCTAGCACCGACACACCCACCTCGCAACGCTGCCGGGCGCATACTCCTGACAAGCTGGTGTTGAATGAGAGGCGTTGCGACAGAAGTTATTACACGCGCGGGCGGGCTGGCATTCTCGTCGTTTCGGCGATATCGGCAACCCCCCGATCAGGGGGTTTTCATCACTCTCGCGAGCGAGGCATGCTACAGGTTGTCCATCTCGAGAGCGGGGGGTTTCTATGCATTCAACCTGATTCATAGGGGTATACACACCGCTCGGGCCGCAGCACAGATAGCCGCAAGGTTACTCATCTGCCCGGACACCACGTCAACGGTAGTTATCCGGGTTGCAGGCTAAGGAAATCCATTGGAAACTCAGCAGCTCACCTGCTCGACCGACAGTATTTCGACGGCGCCCGCGGCGACCGATCGCACGCCATTTGCAAAGACCCTGGACGGGCTACGAACCAATCCGGAACTGAAATTGTTCTGGGACTGCATCTGGACGCCGCCGACGACCCGAGATCAGTTCTTCGAGTACGCCGGACAACTGCGCCGATTCGCCACCTACAGCGGTGGACTGCTCGGGCGCAGCCCCGATTTCCTGGCCGGTATCGTCTCCGCGTGGGCCGCCAATGCCACTCATTTCGGGAAAAACGCCGAGCGCGTGCAGGAGTTCCATCGCGGGTGCCGCGCGGCCAATTCGATCCTCACCCATGCGATTTCCGATATCTCCGAACGCGGGCGCATTTCCGAGGATCATCTGCTGCGGGTCGTGGCACGGGATTCGGACGGCATCTATCTGAGCGGTTTCAAGCAGCTGGCCACCCTCGCGCCGTACGCCGACGTGCTGCTGATCTACCCCTACCGCATGCTGTCGCAGAGCGAGGCGTCCACCGCGCTGTGCGTCGCCATCGCGCCGGGCAGCGCCGGCGTCAAGGTGCACGCTCGGCCGGGCTTCCGTGGGGCACAAGAGATTCCGGACGAATCCATCGACGTGCTGGACGAGCAGGACGCGATCATCGAGCTCGACCGCGCCTTCGTGCCCAACGCCAACGTGTTCATCGACGGCTCGGTCGAGCAGTGCAATACGTTCCGGGCCCGCACCGGCATGACCCACCCCGCCTGGGTGCAGGCGCTGGCGCGGATGTCGGCGAAGGCGCAGCTGTATCACGAACTCGCACAGCGGGTCCTGGACGGCGGCCCGACCTCGGCCAAGGAGCCCGCGGTGCTGCTGGCGAAGCTGCGCCGGTTCGCCACGAGCACCGAGCGGGATTTCGCCGCTGCCCTCGAATCCGCGACTTTCGATGAGCGCTACGGCTTCTGGGCCGCCGATCGCACCACGCTGCTGCAGGGCATCGGCAACTTCACCGAGCGCATCGAGGGCGCGGCGACGCTGCTGTCCCAGATCGCCGGATTGGACCTCATCTGTCCGAAACCCGGTCGGACCAGCGGGCAGGGCCTGTTGCCCGTCGCGCCGCAGCTCTCCGATTGGACGCTGTTCACCAACTTGTCCTCGGGGGCCTACGGATACCGGCAGAACAAGTACGAACTCGCGTTCGTCGGGGATCCCGATCGGCTCGCCGCTGGCTGACCCGCGCAGAACTACCGCAAGAGAGGTATCAACCACATGCTCACCCGGAATCGCCTGATCGAAGCGCTGGAACCGTTCAGCGGATTCGTGCAGTCGGCTGTGCTGTACAACCTGATCGAGCACGGCATTCTCGAACAGATCGTCGTGAACGGTGTCCCGGCCCGCAAAGCGCTGGAGTCGGTCGTCACGACGCCGGAGCGGGTCGAGGCGCTGCAACTGTTCCTGCGCACCGCGGGATACACCGAGAACGATCGCGCCACCGACAAGCTGGTGCAGATCTGGGAGGCCCGCGGCTGGTATCAGATGATGATCGGCGGCTACGGGCGGACCTTCCTCGAGATCGGCCGGGGTTTCACCGATCCGGCGGCGGTGCCCCGGGACGGCCGGATGGTCGGGGTCGGCAGCTGCGCGATCAGCGTGCACGACGCGATCCCGCTGATGTACCGGGTGCTCGATCAGCGTGGGAAGACCTACCGCAGCGGCATCGACCTGGGTTGCGGCAGCGGCATCTTCCTGACCACGCTGGCCGAGAAGTATCCGGACATGCGGCTCACCGGGATCGAGCCGAGCCCCGAAGGCGCCGCGGCCGCAGTGGAATTCGTCGCAGGTTCGCTGCACGCGGACCGGATCGGCATCGTGAACGCGGACGCGATCGGCCATCTCGAGCACACCGACTCGCACTACGACTTCGGCATCATCAGCTTCGTCATCCACGAGATCCTCGGGCAGGAGGGCGAAGCGGGCGTGCGGAAGTTCCTGCGGACCCTCTTCGACAACAATCCCGGCCTGGAGCTGCTCGTCATCGACATCGACTACTGCTGGGACAACGCGGAGTCGATGAAGGACCCGCACCGCACGAACTACTACAACCACTATTTCCTGCTGCACCCGTTCACCGACCAGCGCCTGGCGACCAAGCAGTATTGGCTCGGCCTGTTCGACAGCGAAGGGCTCGAGGTGGTGGCCGCGGACGTGGACACGCCCGGCCTCGACGAAACCGGGATCGTAACGGCACTCCTGTTGCGGTCCAAGGAATCCAACGATGACTGACTACACCGACAGCCAGGCGGTCTCCCGGTTGAGCTCGGGCCCGCGCACCTTCTTCCGGCTCCCCTATCGGCCCGTGCGCGAACTCACCGCCGGTGACGGCGTCGACGCGGTCATCCTGGGGGTGCCGATCGACGGCGCGACGGGCTATCGCAGCGGCGCCCGATTCGGTCCGGAGGCGGTGCGGGCCGCGAGCACGCTCGCCCGGTTGGGCAGCCGGGAACGCGATCTGGTGATCACCGACCTGCTCTCCGTCGTCGATGGCGGTGATGTGCACGTCATTCCGGGGTATCACCTGCAAACCCTCGAGCTGATCGAGCAAGGCGTCGACGCCGTGCACGAAATCGGCGCACTGCCGATCTTGGTGGGCGGCGACCACAGCCTGGCGATCGCCGAACTGCGCACGGCGGCACGGCATCACGGCCCGCTCTCGCTGGTCCAGCTGGATGCCCACCGGGACGTGCTGGACAACTACTTCGGCGTCGAGCACTTCCACGGCACGGTCTATCGCCGAGCGGTCGACGAAGGGCTGATCGATCCGACGACCAGCGTGCAGATCGGCATGCGCGGCAGCGTGCCGCGCGAGGACCTGGCCCCGGATGGCATGGGGTTCACCGTGATCCACAGCGACGAGGCGCTCGCGCTCGGCGGCCGGGAACTCGGCCGGATCGTGCGGGACAAGGTCGGCGACAACCCGGTCGCCCTCACCTTCGACATCGATTTCGTCGATCCGTCGTGCGCGCCCGGCACCGGCACTCCTGAGGTCGGCGGCCCCTCCTCGGCCTTCGCGCTGCAACTGCTGCGCGAACTCGAGCTGCCGAACATCCGGACCGTCTCGCTGGTCGAGATCGCACCGCCCTACGACTCCGCCGACATCACCGCACATCTCGGCGTCGCGGTGATCTTCGAGATCATGGCGCTCGCCGCGGCCGCCCGGCGGACCCGGATACAACAGGATGGTCGTCTGCATGCCTGACAACATCACCGACCTGGAGGTCAGGGCGCTCGTCGACGGTGTCAACCTGTCCGACGGGCACCCTCGAATGTCGCTGTCCACCAGCCAATCCGAGATCATCGCCGCCTTCCCGGAGGTCTTCGCGCACACCCGCAAGCTGCCGGTGGACGTGGTCGAGAAGAGCGCGCGGGCCGCGTTCCTGTCCTCCCTCGGGCAGCACAGCGCGCTCGACGAGGAGATCAGCTTTCGCAGCTGCTACTCCTCCTCCACCGCCATCGACATGATCGGTAAGGCGATTCGCCTCGCCGGTCGCCCGGTGGCCATGGTCGAGCCGACCTTCGACAACCTGCACGACCTGCTGGCCGGCCACGGTCTGCGGATCCGCTCGGTGGCCGAAACCGCCCTTGCCAGTGGCCCGCTCGACGACATACCGCCGCCGGGCGGGGTGCTGTTCATCGTCTCGCCGAACAATCCGACCGGCACCGTGCTCGCGGCGGAACGGCTGCGCGATATCGCGGCCGCGTGCGCCGAGCGCGGTACCGTGCTCGTCATCGATTCGTGCTTCCGGGCACAGGATCTGCGCGCGCAGTACGACATGTACGCGGTGCTCGGAGACTTCGCGCTCGACTGGGTGATCATCGAGGACACCGGAAAGCTCTGGCCCCTGCAGGAACTCAAGACCGGGTTCCTGAATTGGAACGCGGGCAACCCGCTGCCGCTGGCCAGGATGTATTCCGACCACATGCTCTCGGCCTCGCCGTTCATTCTGCGGGTGGTCGAACTGTTCGCCGAAGACGGCAGGCACGGCGGCTACGACCAACTGCGCGACGGCATCCAGCGTAACCGCGCCCTGGCCCGCGACAACATCAATCTGCCGCCCGCCTATCCGGACTCGCGGATCTCGGTCGACACGTTCCGGCTGCCCGCGGGCGTCGCCGCCAACGCGCTGTATACCGACCTGGGCGAGGTCGGGGTACACGTGCTGCCCGGCGAGCTGTTCTACTGGGAGCAGCCGAATCTCGGCACCGACCTGATCCGTATATCGCTGGCACGCGATCCGGAAGCCGTCGTCACGGGCTGCCAGCGCGTCGACCAGCACCTAGAGGCATGGAGGCGTGTTGTCATCAGGTGAGCGCGCGACGGTGGTCCTGCTGCAGGCGAAGCAATCGCTCGGCAGCGAAGGGCTGGCCGACTTCGGAGCGGCCGTAGCGGCGACGGGCGCCCGGCTACGGATCCTGCGGACCGGCGAGGTGCCGCTGGTCCGCGATGCCGAAGTGACCCTGGACGATCTCGGCGAGCAGTACATCGCCGAGATCGGCGAATGGCGGTCGCTGCTCCCGGACGAGACGAGCGCCGTCGTGACCAACGACGAATACCTGCTGGGCCTCGCGGCGCAGCTGTGCGGGGAACGCGGCCTGCCGACACCGGTACCCGGCGCACTGGAGAACTACCGGCACAAGGGGCGGATGCGGCGCGCGCTGGAAGCCGCTGCCGTCCCGGTGCCCGAGTCGCTGATCGTGGCCGCGGGCGCCGTCGAAACGACCGCCGTTTTCACCGGGTTCGGCGACGACGAGCTCGTCATCGTCAAACCGGCCGCGGAGGCCAACCTGCGCGGCATCCGGATCGAACCGTTCGGCGCCGTCGATCCGGTCGCACTCGGCGACGGCCTGATCGAACGGTTGCTCGGTGGACCGCAATATCATTCGGAAGTGCTCGTGGTGAACGGCACTGTGACGCACCTGTTCTCGGGGCTCTACATCCGCTCGCTGCTCGACCTGACCACGGGCGGGCCCTCCGGCTCGGCCCGGGTCGCACCCGAACTCGAGGCCCGGCTGGCCGATCTCGCGATCCGCACCTGCACCGCACTCGGACTCGACGGGACCTTCACCGCGCACGTCGAATACCTCTCCAGCGGACCGGCGTTCGCCGATGTGGTGGTCAGCGAGGTGTGTGCGCGGGCGTCCGGCGGCGAGGTGCCGTTCCAATCCAGGATCATCACCGGTATCGATCTCGAGCTGCTGAATCTGCGGATCCAGGCCGGACTCGATTGGTCCGAGCCGAAGGTGGACGCCGACGCTTCGGGCGGCTGGTTGTGGCGCGTCGGCAGGCCGATCGAGGGCGCCGACCGTATCGACGCGCTGCCCGTCGACGCGACGTTCGATCACATCCGCCTCGGCGGGCGGGCCCGGCTCAGCGGCCGCACCGACGCGGTCCTGACCGCACTAGAACTGCTGGCGGTCGCGAATGAGGGGTGAGCAGTGGCAAGCAGGCGACAACCCATAGATCGGTCCCGGCGCCGCGGGAAGCCGCTGACCGACTTCGCCTTTCAGGAATGGAAGGTGCCGACGCTGCCATCGCCGTGGGAGCTGACCCCGGTCACGCCGGACACCCCCGCGGAGATCGACCAGGTGGTCCAGTGGATGGCCCGACCGCACGTGCAGTTCGCCATGCACAAGGACTGGGATCGGGCCGGCTGGCAGGCCGAGATCGAATTCCAGTTCTCCGACAGCAAGACTCGGCCGTTCCTCGTCGGGCAGCACGGGCAGCGCGGCGGCTACGTCGAGCTCTACCGGGCGGCGCTGGACGTGGTCGCCGACTATTACGACACGCCGGACCTCGACATGGGTATGCACGGATGCATCGGCGAACCCGACTATTTCGGGTACGCGCTGCCGTTCTGGGTCGCGCTCATCGCCGGTGTCTTCGAGACCTATCCGGAGTGCACCGGGGTGATCTCCGACCCGTCCGCCGCCAACCAACTGGTGCGTGCGCTGGACCGCGGCGTCTGCAAGGTGGTGGACGGCCACGAACTCGGCGAGGTGGACCTGCCGCACAAGCAAGCCGCGCTGTTCCGCTTCGAACGCGAAAACTTCTATGCCGCAATGCAACGACAAGGGGGTGTCGACGTTGTCCTCCGTGAGCTCGGTGGTCACTGATCCGATTCGCTGGTTTCTGCTGCACGGCCCACTGCGGTTGCTGCCCGATTCGATGCTCGGCGACGGCAACGACGTGGGCCGGCTCTTCCTGCGCCCGCCGGAGAAGGGTGATCCCTATCGGGCGATCCTCACCAAGATCGGCGCGGACGCCGGCGTGCACGACAGCGCCGCGGGCCTGGTGGTCACCGGATACGAAGAGAGCGAAGAGATCCTGCGCAGCACCGACTGGTCCGCCGACCAGCCGGTGGCGATTCCGCCCGCCGCGGGGCTCTACCGCTGGCTGACCCGGCGTTCCGTGCCGATCGCGCTCGACGCTCCCGCCCTGGTCTTCATGGACCCGCCCGAGCACACCCGGTTGCGCAAACTGGTCTTCCCGATGTTCACCCATCGCGCCGTGACGGCCTCCATCGACGTGATCACCGGCCACACCGCCGCCGTGCTCGCCGAACTCGAGGGCCGCGAACAGATCGACCTGGTCGCGGATTTCGCCCGCAAGATCCCCATCCGGGTGATCTCCGACTTCCTGGGCATTCCGGACCTGGGCGAGGACATGCTCGACGCGCTGGGCGGGCACGGGGCCAAACTGCTCGACGTCGGGATCACCTATCCGGATTACCGGCGCGGCATGACGGTGGCCCGCAAGTTCACCGATTTCGTGCTCGACTGCCGCACCGACCCGGACCAGCTCCGCGACGGGTTCCTCAAGGACTGCGTGCATATGCACCTGGCCGGTGAGCTGACTTTCCCGGAGTTGCTGACCCTGGTGGGTTTCGTGTTCGCGGCAGGGTTCGAGACCACGGTCAGCTTCATCGCCAATTCGATTGTCACCGTGCTCGAACACGGTCTCGGCGGCGAGGTGCTCGAGGACGGCCGTTTGACCGACCCCTGGTTCGAGGAGCTGTTGCGTTACGACTCCCCCATCCAGCTGACGCACCGCACCGCACGGGTGGAAACCAAGGTCGGCGACCGGGTCGTCGCACCCGGCACCGGCGCGCTGATCTGGGTCGGCGCCGTCAATTATGACACTCGCGCGTACCCGAACCCGGGCAGGCTCGACGTCGGCAATGTGGCGGCGCGCACCAGCATGAGCTTCTCCACCGGCGTACACCGTTGTCTGGGGGCGTCCTTGGCGAAGGTGCAGGGACAGGTGGCGGTCGGCAGCTTCCTCTCCGCCTACCCCGAGGCCCGGTTGCTGCCGGGCCGCCAATGGCGGGATTCTGTTGTGCTGCACGGGCATATCCGCGTTCCACTGGCGTTGACCGCCGGACGCTGATGCGCCCCGTCACGGTGGATCGGTCGACGCTCTACTGCCTGGGCGCGTCGACCGATCCCGCCACGATCGCGGGCCCGCTGCGCGATGCGCGGGTGCGCGTCGAAACGGTGCCGCCCGGAACCCCGCTCGCACACAACATGGTCGCGCTCGCGGCACACGACCTCACCGCCGCGGAACTGGCCGAAACCGCCGCCGCGACACGGGATTGCTGGGTGCACCTGGTCTCCTCCGCGCCCGCCTACCCGCACGTTCCGGCCCTCGCGCGCGACAATCTGGTGACGCGCAGCGCCAGAGCGTATGCCCCGGCACTCACGGAGTATGTGATCACTCAGCAGGTGCTGCACTGCGCCGCAGGCACATTCGAGGACATGCCCAAACCGTTCCACCGGCGCGCGGCGCTCGTCGTGGGATACGGCGCCTTCGGGCGCACCGTCGCGCAGACTCTGGCCGGACTCGGTGCCGCGGTGACGATAATCCGTCCGCGATCCGGTGCCGCACAACCGCTCGGCACCGGGGCGGCCGTGCCGCTCGACCGGTTGCCGAAACGCTTCGCGCACCTGATGGTCGTCGCGTTGCCCGGACTTCCCGAACTGGACGACTTCATCGACGACACCCTGTTCGGTTTGCTGCGCGACGACGGGCATCTGATCAATCCCGCGCGCTCCGCACCGGTCGACGCCGACGCGCTGGTGCGCTGGCTGGCCGCAGGCACCGGGCGGCTCACCAGCGACGTCGAGACCGACGAGCGCACCGAGCTGTTGCAGCCGTGGATCGACAAGGGCCGCGTCGCGCTGACACCGCATATCGCCTGGCGGCCCTGGGACGGCGATCCGCTCTATCACCGGGACTGGTCGGCGATCTTCGCCACGGGAACCTCTGATCGATCGACAATGGGCGAGCGGTCGCTGCGCCTGGACCCGGACAAGATCGCCACGGACTTTCTCGTCCCCTGACCACCCGCCCTTGGAGGCCCGATGCCGTTCTGGTTGATAGCGATCACCTTCGCCGTATTCGTCTTCTACACCGACGACTACATGATCGCCGGTGTGCTACCCGAGCTGGCCGCCGATCTCGGCATCTCGGAATCCGCGGCGGGACAGCTCGTTTCGATCTATTCGCTGGTGCTGGTGATCGGTGCGCCGCTGATCGCGTTCGCCACGGCCCGGCGCAGCCGCTTCGGCGTCTTCGTCGCCGCCTCCGCCGTGTTCGTCATCGCGAATCTGCTGGCCGCCCTGGTCGATTCGTTCTGGCAGCTGATGCTGCTGCGGGTGCTCGCCGCGGGTGCGGCCGCCGCCTGCCTGCCCGCCATGTTCGCCCTCGCACCCATGCTGGCACCACCGGAGAAGCGCAGCTCCTATATCGGCATCGTGTCCACCGGCATCGTCGGCGCGCTGGCGGTCGGCGTGCCCTTCGGCACGTTGTGCGCCAGCGTGTTCGGCTGGCGCGGCAATTTCGTCGTGTTCGCCGGGCTGAGCGTGCTGTCGACAGCGCTGCTGTTCGGGGTCCGCGCACACCTCGACAAGCCCGGCGAATTGGCCTCGGCGCGAACACATCTGCAGGCGCTGTCCAGTCGTCCGGTGGTCACCGTGCTGCTGGGCAACACCATCCTGCTCGGCGGCGCGCTGATGATGTTCACCTATTTCGGCCCGTTCGCCGCCGACTTCTCCAATTCGTCACTGCGCCAACGCGGTCTGTTGTTCGCGGTGGCCGGCGTCGCGGGACTGCTCGGTTCGGTCGCGGGCGGCATCTACGTGGACAAGAAGGGGGCCTCGGCGGCGCTGCGGATCGGTTTCGGACTGTTCCTCGGCACCATGGTCGTCTTCTCCGTGCTCACCGCGTTCGCCCCCATCCCGCTGCCGGTGCTCGTGCTGCTGACGCTGGTGTGGTCGCTGTCGCTCTACTGGAACGCACCGGCCATGCAGACCATGCTGCTCGATTCCGCGCCCGATTCGGCGACCCAGGTGCTGGCGCTCAATTCGTCGTCGACCTACCTGGGCGTCACCCTCGGCAGCATCGCCGGCGGCGTCACCCTCTCGTTGTTCAGCCCCTTCGCCCTGCCGATCGCCGCCGCGGCGCTCAGCGCCCTCGCCTTCGTCGTCATCGAAGGCTATGCGCGGCGCGCGGGCGCGGCGGGGCGGCCCCAGCCCGACTCGGCGGAAAGGACCACCTGATGACCGGCGAATATCCACCGGCACCACGACTACCGCGGCTACTCCAGACGGTGTTGCACACCAAGCGGCACGCCCAGTTCCTCGGCGCGCAGGCGCGGCGCTTCGGCGATGTCTTCACGGTGCGGCTGCTGCCGCCCTATCCGGACCGCATCGTGGTGTTCTCCCGGCCCGACCACATCAAAGAGATCTTCGCCGCCGCACCGGCGGATCTGCATGCGGGCGAGGCGTATCGGGAGCTCGCGATGATCATGGGCGAGCATTCGGTGCTGCTGACCGACGGCCGCGAACACGCCCGCGCCCGCCGGTTGCTGATGCCCGCCTTCACCGGTGCGGCCCTCAACGGTTACCGCGCCCTGGTCGAGGACATCACCAAAACCCAGGTGGAACGGTGGACCGCCGGATGCACCGAGCACCTGCTCGCACGCATGGAAGATTTGACGCTGGACGTGATCACCCAGGTGGTCTTCGGCGTTGCCGACGAGCGCCGCCGAGCCGAGCTGACGCCGCAGCTGCGCCGCGTCACCGCGATCAGCCCCGTCGTGCTGCTCGGCTGGAAATGGCCGTGGCTGCGGCGTTTCGGGCCGTGGCGCCGCTTCGCCGAGACGCTCACCGCGATCGATGACCTGCTCTACGCCGAGATCGCCCGCCGCAGAACCCAACCCGACGCCGACCAGTACGCCGACGTGCTGTCCCGGCTGCTCGCGGTGGGTTCCGGTGACGATCCCGCGACCGAACCGCTCAGCGACGCGGAACTGCGCGACCAGCTCGTCACGCTGCTGCTCGCCGGCCACGAGACCACCGCGTCCGCATTGTCCTGGGCCTTCCACGAATTGGCCGCCGCGCCCGCGGTGCAGGACCGGGCGCGGCAGGCGAGCCGCGACGGCGACGACAAATACCTCGAAGCGGTGATGAAAGAGGCGCTGCGCCACCGCATGGTGATCGGCCGGGTACAACGCCAGCTCACCCGCGACCTCACCATCGGCGGCGTCGCCCTGCCGCGCGGCACCAGAGTGTCGACCTCGATCGTCCTGGCCCACCAGAACCCGGCCAATCACCCTGAGCCGCAACACTTCCGCCCCGAACGCTTCCTGGACGGCGACGTCACCCCGCAAACCTGGCTGCCCTTCGGCGGCGGCGTACGCCGCTGCCTCGGCGCAGGTTTCGCACTGATGGAAGGTGCGGTAGTACTGCGCGCCGTCCTCACCCGCTACCAGCTGACCCTCCCCGGCTCCCCGGAACCCGGCCGCGTCCGCAACATCACCAACGTCCCCGCCCGCGGCGCCCGCCTGGTAGTGACGGCCCTCGCCGACCGCTAGCGGCCGCTCCCGCGCACATTTCAGCGTCCCGCGCGCGTGTCAGCCGAAAGACACGCGCGCGGGACGCCAACAGGTGCGCGGCAGGTCACTGCCGGGCCTAGTTGCGGGCGGCCAGGATCTGGGTGAGGTAGTCCGGGGTGCCTTCGATGCGTTGCAGGTGGGGGAAGCGGAGGCCGTCGTGATAGTTCAGTTCGACGGTCCGGGTTTGGTCGAAGTCCTTCACCTGCAGCCGAATCGGGGCCGGGTTCGTCTTGGCCGCCTCGATCGCGGCTTCCATCGTGGCCTGGGAATAGGGGGCGTCGTTGACCGACACCACCGTCATCCCGGTACCGACTTTCGCCTTGAACGCGGGTCCGTCCCAGCGCACGTCGGTGACCTTGCCCGCGCCGGACACGTTGAGACCGATCGAGTAGGTGTAGTTGACGGCACCTTCGGCCGTTTTCATCTGAGCCGTGAGAAGGGCACCCGGATTGTTGTCGTAGACCAACTTCCAGCCCGTCTTCTCGACGCTGGAGGCGAACGGTTCCTTTCCGTCGAGACGATCGCGCAGGTATTTCGCCCAATCGTCGGCGACTACGCCGTTCAGCGTCGAGACGACGTCATCGAAATCGTAGGTGTTCTGGGACTCCCACTTGCCTTCGTCGACACCGAAGAACGCGCGCGCGAAATCATCGAGCGATTTCGTGTTTCCCGACAGTTCGCGGATCCGCGCGTCCACGCCCAGCCATACCAGTTGCCCGCCCTGGTAGTAATCCTCACTGAGCTGCCACGACCGATACGGCTTCGTGCGCCGCTGCGCGATGATGGGATCGTTGGTGGTGTCCTGCACGGTACGCCAGGAGAGTCCGGGCCGGTTGTCGGTGTAGGCGGCGACTACCGAAGCCAACGCGTCACGCGAGACTTCCACGGGCCGCAAACCGGACCGGCCGGTGAGCACATTGCCCCAATACTGCGTCTGTCCCTCGTAGACCCACAGCAAACTGTCTTGCATCGGGACGTTGTAGTTGGGTGTCCACAGGTCCGCCGGGCGCCGGAACTTGCCGTTCCAGGAATGGGTGTACTCGTGCCCGAGCAGATCGGCGCTGCCGACCGCGGGATTCCACCCGGTGAAATAGTCGGTGGGTTGGCCGTTCTCGCTGGACCGCTGGTGTTCCAAGCCGTTGGAGCTGAGCTGATCCGACAACGACAGCAAGAAGTCGTAGTGGTCGTAGTGTTGCGAGCCGTACAGTTTCACGGCCTGTTGCACCAGCGCCTTGTGCAGCTCGAGGTGCTCGGGCTTGGCTTCGAGCTGCTCCGGCGCGTCGGCGAATACTTGCAGCCGCACCGGGGGTTTCGCGCCGGGAGCCAGATCGAACTCCTTGTGATAGCGGCCCGCGTACACAGGCGAATCGACGAGGATGTCCAACGGAACAGTCTTGTAGTTCACGGTGTCGCCGTCCTTGCCTGCGACATCCAGCGCGGTTCCGGCTTCGAATCCCGGCGGGTAGGTGACACTCGCGGTGAAGGGGATCTCACTAGCGGGCGGGCCGGCCGGATAGAGGACCACCGCATTCCACTGCAGATTCAGCATATTCGGGGTCATCACCACGCGCCCCTGCGAGGAGTCGGTGGGAGTCAGGTACTGGAAGCGGGCGTCGATCGAGTCCACGCCGTCGGGCACCGCGACCTTGAACGCATACACGTTCTTCGGGTCACGCTTCCACTCCAGCTTGTTCCCGGCGTTCGTGAAAGTGATGCCACCGATCTTGTCAATCGGACCGGACGGCGAGTGGTTGCCGGGCAGCCACTGCGGAAACAGCAATTCCACCTCGCCCGACTGCACCGGGATCGTCTGTTTCACCTGAATCACACGCTGCGGCAGATTGGTCATATCGACCGCGACCGAGATCGCTTTCTGCTTCGCCGGCGCGTCATCGGACTTGTCGCGCAAGCCGAAGTACAGCGAGCCGGCCAGAATAAGAACAACGACGACGCCGACAGCGCCGAGAATACGAACCTTCGACAACGACACTCCCCGAGTCACACAAACAATCCTCGGCGGATGGTGTTCGTCGGCCAAGGATGGGACCTACCGATTTCACTTATAGTGCGACCGCCTGCCCCATCCCCTCCTCCCACATCAAAGCTTCGAACAGGTCGTCCGTCGCTGCGAACGCCCTTCCAGGTGCTGAGCTGATTGTCGATACTACGAGGGTTGGTATCACGGCGTGTGCCGAGCGAGTGTGGGCTACGTCATACCTACTGTCCCGCTTCACCGCCTGTCCGGGTTCGGGGTGGCGTGGATCAGGTGGGTCAACTGGGCGGCGGTGATGAGCTGATTTTCGCCGATCAAGCGGGCGAGGTGGCGCAGGGCGGAATCGTGCATCTGTTGGGCCGAGTGGCGAGTTGCGTTGGACGCCACCGCGTCTCGGACGACCCACGGGACGTATCCGTGTTCGAACGCGTCCAGGGCGGTCTTGAGCACGCAGGCGTCGGTGGCTATGCCGCAGAGGATCAGATCGGTGACGCCCAGTGCGCCGATCAGCCGCGAGCCCTCGGCGGTCAGGGCGGTGTACACCGTCTTGTCGAGCAGGTGCGACTTCGGGCGGGCGGTGAAGGGAATCAGCTCGTCGATGAGGTCGGTTTCCGGTGGTCCGTGCAGCGCACGCCAGCCGAGCAGTCGCTCCCAGGGTGAGTTCGGGTAGTTCCGGTATCGGGTGAAGACGGTCGGCCGGTTGTCGGCCGACCAGTCGGCCACCAAGTCGACGATCACGGGCACTGCGGACGCCGAGCCCGCATTCACGAACCCGTTCTGTACGTCGATCACCAGCAGGGCCGCCGCGCCCATGTCGATGGTTGAATACATAAGCTCCCGCTCCCCACTTGAACTTATATCCGACCCCGGGGCTTGCCGCAAGACCAGGGTGACACCGCAGAATGGCCGCTCGTTGCGATTCCACCGAGAAGGAGCGTCTGTGACCGATTTGAAGTCCTTCGCCGAACTGGTGCCCGTCGATTCCGGGCTGTGCGTCGCCGTCACCTTGCGCGCGGACGGCACACCGCAGGCCACCGTCGTCACCGCCGCGGTGCTGCCGCACCCGGTCACCGGCGCCGACACGGTCGTGTTCGTATCCCCCAGCGCCACTGTGAAACTCGCGAATCTGCGGGCCGATCCGACCATCGCGCTCACCATCCGCGCCAGCTGGCATTGGGCCACCGTCGAAGGAACGGCACAGCTGGCCGGACCCGACGACCCCCATACCGGCATCGATGCCGAACGACAACGGCTGGTGATCCGCGACATCTTCGCCGCCGCCCGCGTCCCGCAGGACTGGGACGCCTACGACCAGGTGATGCAGGCCAAACGCGGCACCCTCGTTTTCGTCACGCCGCACCGCATTTACACGAATGCCGCCGCGCTGTGAGCCGTCCATCGGACGGCACGAGGGTCAGCGGCCGCGTCGGCGTGCGCGTCAATAAGCGAGGCAGTAGTAGTCATCGTCGAAGGGGGCGGGGGTGATCCAGTTCTGGTCGATACGGTCGGCGATGTCGGCGGCGTCGAACGCGGCGCGGATACGTTCGGCCACGGGGTGCACCGCGGTGGTGTCGAGGCCGAGGTCGCGGTCGCGCTCATCGGCAAAGGCGTGCTGTCCGGCGCGGTCGACGTCGCCGCCGGCGGGAATGAAGGGGGTCATCGCGATCTCCTTTCTCGTGCCGAGGGTTTCGCACCATCTCGCCGGGCCGCCCGGCAAGAAGCGTGAAGGACCGGTGGGCCCGCGCGCAGTGCCCGTGCGGGCCCACCGGTCGGAGGAAGAGATTTCGAAAACGTGATGGTCTTGCTCAACTGCTCGGTGGGGGCCCGAGTGTCGCAGCGCCTGCTGCCATACAAGGTGGCCAGGCACCCGTCGCGGTTACGTCGGTCCTGACGACGCGGTGCAAGGGTGCAGGCCCGGGGCGACACGGCCGCGCCCCCAACCGAGAAACCAGTGGTTGCGTGTTTTGACAGGCATCACCTCGCTTTCATCAGTTGCCAACCAGGAGAACACGGTTGGGCGGTCCACGCCGGCACGCGCGTGCCGGGTTCCGTTCAGGCGTTGATGGCCTGACGATCGGCGGTTTCGCTGCGGATGACCTCGATCTTGCGGGGCTTGGCTTTTTCCGCGACGGGCACGATCAAGCGCAGCACCCCGTCGCGGTAGTCCGCGCGGATCGCATCGGTGTCGAGGTTCTCGCCCAGAAACAGCTGGCGGGCGAACACGCCGCGGCTGCGTTCCGCGGCGATCATCGAACGGCTCTGATCCAGTTGCGGGCGGGTGGCTTTCACGGTCACGACATTGCGTTCGACGTCGAGGTCGAGGGAGTCCGGGTCGATACCGGGCAGGTCGAATTCGACGAAGAACTCATCGCCGTCCCGCCAGGCGTCCATCGGCATGGCCGCCGGTCGCGCAGGTGTACCGAAGACCTGATGGGTCAGGCGATCCAGGTCACGGAAGGGATCGGTACGCATCAGCATGGTCGCCACCTCCAACTCACTCCATTCTCGATCGGTGGGATCTCAGATAACCTCTGTCATCTGACATAGATAACATTTAGCACTCGCCACAGGAGAGTGCAAGTAGGATCCAGAGATAATCTTCAGCAAATGAAGCGAGGCTGCTGGTCCGGAGTGCCGCCTGCCGACCCCACCGATGAGTTCGGGACTGGTTCCCCGTCGATACTTCTGGATGGATCAGAAGACAGGAGTTCGGCTGTGGCAGTGATCGAGGACGTCAGCTCCCTGGGGACCGAACTGGAGCGCTCCTACCAGGTCTACGTCCGTGGCAGGTTGAAGTTCCGCGTCAAACAGATTGTCTACGTGGCGTTCTCACTCGATGAGACCATCATGGGCTTTGCCTTCCCCAAGGAGGAACGAGCGGCGCTGGTCGCGAGCGAACCACACAAATTCCACCTGCCCGCGGCAGCGGATATGCGCTTCAACTGGGTGCACGCCGACCTCGCTGCCCTGGACGCGGCCGAAGCTCGTGAACTGGTGGTCGATGCCTGGCGCATGGTGGTCCCCAAGAAACTCGCCCGCGCCTACGATCTCGCCCACCCGCACGGTCCCGCACGCAGCTGAGCACTCAGAACGGCAGCATCGGCACGGCGTCCAGCAGCGCCCGGGTGTACGGGTGTTCGGGGTGGGCGAGAACCGTGTCCGCGGGGCCGCGTTCGACGATCTCCCCGTCTTTCAGCACCAGGAGTTGATCGCACAGTTGCTGGACCACCCCGACGTCGTGGGAGACGAGGATCAGCGACAGACCGAACTTTTCCACGAGATCGCCCAGCAGTTCGATGATCTGGGCGCGGGTGGGGGCGTCGAGGGCAGAGAAGGGTTCGTCGCCGACGAGCACCTTCGGGTTCGGCGCGAGGGCGCGGGCGATCGCGATGCGCTGGCGCTGCCCGCCGGAGAACTCGTGCGGATAGCGTGCTGCCGCATCGGGTTCCAGGCCGACCGCGACGAGCAGTTCCGCTACGCGATAGTCGTGGTTGCCCGGGATCCGCAGGCACTCCAGGGGTTCGGCGATCGAATCGCCGACGATCATCCGCGGGTCCAGCGAACTCAGCGGATCTTGCAGTACCACTTGGACTTCCCGGCGAAACCAGGTCAGGTCACGGCCGCGGACCGGCTTACCCTGATAGCGAACCTCACCGCCATCGGGACGATCGAGGGCCAGCAGCAGGCGCAGCAACGTCGACTTCCCGGAACCGGATTCGCCCACGATGCCGAGATGGCTGCCCTCCGCCAGTGTCAGGCTCACCGCACGCACCGCGTCGCGCCGCGGGGCGTGGCCGAACAGCCTGGTGCGCGGCAAGCGGAACGAGCGGCTGAGGTCGTCGGCCTCCAGCAGGATCACGAAACCACCTCCGCCGAACCGCTGTTCACGCTCGCTGTACCGCGCCGGAACGAAGACGCGCGCGCGAGTTCCAGCAACGTACGCAGATACGGATGCTTCGACTCGCGCAGGGTCTGCGCCAGATCACCGTCCGCCAGCACGCGCCCCTCCCCCAGCACCAGCACCCGCTGCGTCACCTGCGCGAGCACCGCAAGATCGTGCGTGATGAACAGCAGCGCCGAACCTTCCGCGGCCACCAAATCCGCTAGCAACGCCAAGATTTCGGCCTGCACGGTGACATCGAGCGCCGTCGTCGGCTCGTCGGCGATCAACAGGGCCGGTTTCGCGGCGAGCGCCATCGCGATACCGACCCGCTGCCGCTGCCCGCCGGAGAGCTGGTGTGGGAAGGCGCGCACGATATGCGCCGGGTCCGGCAGGCCGACGCGGGCCGCCAGCTCGATGGTCGCGGCGTCGGCGGCGCGCCGGCCCATCTTCTGGTGCAGCCGTAGCGGTTCCGCGATCTGCTTGCCGACGCGCATCAGCGGATTCAACGCCGACAGCGGTTCCTGGAACACCATCGCCATCCGGCTGCCGCGAATCTTGGACAGCTGGCGGTCGCCGCGCCCGAGCAGCTCCACACCGTCGAGGGTGATGCTGCCACGCACCCGCGCCTCCTCCGGCAGCAGGCCCATGATCGCCAGGGCGAGCAGCGATTTCCCGGATCCGGACACACCGATCAGGCCGAGCCGGCCGCCGGCCGCCATTCCGAAGTCGACGGCGTCGAGCAGCACCTGGTCGCCGATCTCGACCGTCAGCCCGGTCACCTTCAGCAGTGTCATCGAGTCGGCACCCCTTTGCGCAGCCGCGGGTCGGTGACGCTGCGCAGCGCGTCACCCAGCAGATTGAAGCCGAGCACCGTCAGCGCCACCGCCAGGCCGGGCCACACCACCAGCAGCGGCCGCACCTTGATGTAGTCCTGTTGCGCGCGCAGGATGCCGCCCCAGGACGGCGCCGAGGGCGAACTGCCGTAGCCCAGGTAGGTCAGCGCCGCCTCGGCGAGCACGGCGAGTGCCATCACCCAGGACAGCTGCACGATGAGCGTGGGCGCGATGGCGGGCAGCAGATGTTTGACCACGATCCGTCCCGTCGACGCCCCGGCGGCCCGGGCCGCGAGGACGAAGTCACTGGTCAGCACGCGCGCCACCTCGGCACGCGCCACCCGCGCGACCGCGACGCCCGAGCTGATGCCGATGGCCACCGCCACGGTCAGCATCGACCCGCCGTACACCGCGGCCAGCACCATCGCGAGCAACAGCGCCGGGAACGCGATCATGATGTCGATCAGCTGCACCACCACCGAGCCGACCGGGTGCGGCGTCAGCTGCGCGGCCATCGCGAGCAGGAGGCCGAGCGTGCCGGCGATCGCGGCGACCACCAGCGCCACCGCGAGCGTCTGCCACGCACCGGCCAGCACCTGGCTGAACACGTCGTGCCCGACCCGGTCGGTGCCGAGCAGGTGGCCCTCGCGCAGCGGCAGCAGCCAGGCCCGGCCCGGGTCGGTGGCCTGCGGATCGTAGGGCGTCCACCACAGCGACACCACACTCGCCACGACCAGCGTGCCGACCATGGCCAGTCCGAAAGCGCCACTGGGCTTCCGGATGAGGGCGGCGAGCACGACCTGTATCGCGCGGCGCCTGCGCCGCCACTTCGGCCGCTCGACGGCTCGGATCACAGCGTCGCCTCCACCCGTGGATCGATGAGCCGGTGCAGGATGTCGACCGCGAAGCCGATCACCAGCACCGCGCTGACGATCAGCAGCACCTCGCCCTGCACCTTCACCAGGTCGCGGTTCGCCACGTCGGACAGCAGCATGCTGCCCACGCCCGGCAGGGTGAACACCCGCTCGATCACCACCGCACCCACGATCAGCACCGCGAACTGCAAGCCGAGGATCGAGACCACCGGCGGCGCGGCATTGCGAAACCCGTGCCGTACCAACGCCTGGGTGCGGGTCAGTCCCTTGGCCCGCGCGGTGCGCAGATACTCCGAATACAGCACACCCAGGATCGCCGAACGCACGAACCGGAACAGCACCGCGCCCTCGGACAGCCCGAGCGTCACGCACGGCAGGATCAGGCTGCGCATCGCATCGCCCGGCTCGGCCCAGCGATCGGCCGGAAACCCCTGTGCGGGCAGCACTTTCAGCTCCACCGCGAACACCAGGATCAGCAGCATCGCCAGCCACAGTCCCGGCACCGCAATACCGAGCTGCGACAGGGCGTTCGCCGCCTCGCCGGTCCGGCTGCGATGCCGCAGCGCCGCCCAGGTGCCCAGCGTTACCGCCAAACACAGTGCGATCAGCAGGGATCCGGCGATCAGCGGGCCGGTGACGGCGAGCTTCTGCTGCAACTCGGGGCCCACCGAGGTTCCGTTGAGCTGGGAATGGCCGAAATCACCGTGGAACACCCCGCCGATCCAGGACAGGTACTGCTCCGGCAGCGAACGATCCAGACCGAGATCGGTGCGGATGGCGGCGATCTGCTCCGGTGTCGCCTGGAGCCCGGCGACGGTCGCCGCGACGTCGCCGGGCAGCAAGCGCAGCAGCGCGAAGACGAGCACACTCGCCACCGCCAGGGATACCAGGAGCAGCCCGGCTCGCTGGATCACATACCAGAGCAAAAGACCTCCGTCACTTGGCGACCGCCAGCTTCGTCAGCGGAAACCGGTTGTTGGTCTCGTGCTGCGGCACACCGTAAACCCCCTTGCGCACCACCGTATTCAGCTCGACGAGGAACAACCAGTCACACGGCGCGTCCTCGGCGATCTGCCGGGTCATCTTGCGCAGCAAGGCATTACGCGCGTCCTCACTGTCCGCGGTGCGCGCTTCCCGATACCACTGCTGGACCTGCTTGTTGTCGTAGCCGAAGTAGTAGTCGGCGCGCGCGTAGTTGTTCACGTCCCGCGCCTCCGCGTGATTGACCACGCTCAACTCGTAGTCGTGGTTCTTGTACACCTTCGACAGCCAGGTCTGGAACTCCACCACCCGGACGTTGAGCGTGATGCCGACGTCCTTGAGATTGGAGACCAGAATGTCGCTCAGCGCGGTGACGTAGTGGTTCGGATATTCCACCGACAGCGTCAGCCCGTTGCCGTATCCGGCCTTGGCGAGCAGCTTCTTCGCGTTCTCCGGGTTGTATTCGTCCAGCGCGGTGAGGTCCTCGTACCAGGGATCCTGCGGCGGCACCGGGCTACCGATCTGGATCCCCGCACCCACCGCCTTGATGATCGCCTTCTTGTCCAGTGCTTGCCGGATGGCATGGCGCACATCCGGATTCGCCAGAATGGGATTGGCTTCGTTGAAGGCGAGGGTGTATTCGTCGGTGCTCGTCCCCCGCAGCACGCTGAACTTGTCGCTGTCGGTGAACGGTTGCAGCAGAGTCGGATCGGTCGCGGTCTGGACGTCGAGCTGGCCGGTCAGTTCGGCATTGTTCGCAGTGTTGGCGTCGATGATGTAGTGGAACACCACCTTTGCGACCTTCGGCTTCGGACCCCAGTAGTCGTCCCACCGCGTCAGGGTGAGGGTCGAGCCGCGGTTCCACTGCGCCAGCCGGAACGGTCCGGAGCCGTTCTCCGCACCGTCGAGGGCGGCGAAATCGGTGCCGGTCTTGTAGACGATGCCGCCGCGCTGGGTCAGGTTCCACAGCAGGTTGGTGTCGCGCTGCTTCAGCTGGATCGTCACGGTGGCCGGGTCCGGGGCAGACACCGACGCGATGGACGCGAGCTCGGCCGCGCGCAGCGACTTGGAGCCCGGTGCGATCTGCTGCTGCAACGACCACACGACATCGGCGGAGGTCAGCGGCGAGCCGTCGTGGAACTTCGCGTTCTGCACCAGGCGGAAGGTGTAGCTCAACCCGTCCGGCGACTGTTCCCACGAGGTCGCCAGGCCGGGCACGATCTTGTCCTGCGCACCGGCGTCCACCGTGACCAGGCCCTGATACACGTTGTCGAGCAACGCCTGATCGAGCGCGACGCCCGCGGTGGTGAAGGTGTTCAGGCTGACCGGCTCCAGCGCGAAGCGGACGTTCGCCGTCGCATCGAGGTTCAGCTGATCGTCCGGGGGTGTCGCGGCCTGGGTGGCCTTGCTCGGGTCCCCGCCCGGCACCACGTCACCACCGGTGCCGCAGGCCACGCCGGTCAGCCAGACCGCGAAGACGAGCGCGACGACGGCGACGGGACGTGCGCGCCTCAACGGATGCCCCCCAAGGTGCGCACCGTCATTCTCCGAGACTGCAATTCAGCACTCCTGACTTCGTTTCGACGCCGATCGAGCCAGATACCCATGACACGATATCTCCGATCAGCGAATTTGTTTCAGTGGCATACCTTCACGGAACGCCGCGTGTCCGGGCGGCGGCGTCGGCGCACCGAACGGGTTGAGCCAGAGCCGAAGTAGCTCACGGGCGATCTGATCGGTGTCGATGAACGCGGTGCGGGCGTGCACGATCACATTGTTGTTGAGGAACTGGATATCGCCGGGCCGAATCCGCATGGTGATCTTGTTCTCCGGCCGGGCGGCGATCGCCTCGAAGGTGTCGAGCGCGTACCGCTCCACCGGGGACAGGTCCAGATCGAATCGCTCGTGCGCGGATTCGACGAATTGCCGCAGGTAGTACCGGCAGCTGAGCCGTCCCTCGTGCCAGGCGTACACGGAATTCCGGTAGTACGGCCGCTCACCGTCGACCTCTTCGTCGCGCCGGTCGTAATAGAAACCGGCGTAGTAGAGGCCGAGCAGTTCCCGATGCTCGCGGAGCAATTCGTTGTGGATGGTCACCGAACTGGTGAGGCTGCTGTAGCCACCCTCGCCGGCGGAGTGCAGGCAGAGCAGGCCGACGATATCGGAACTGTCGGTGTGGAACGGCAGGGCCTCGTTGGTCTGGTAGCCGCGGGTCGCCGCGTTCAACAGGCCGCCGTTGCCGTAGTTCTTGACCGGCACCAGAATGTCGCCGCGGGCGTTCTGCGTCACCGCGGGCCCCAGGTGCGCGCTCAGCCCCCAATACATGAGTTCGATATCGGAGCGCGGAATATCGGCCGTGATCGGAAACCCGCTCAGCACGGCGAACCCGCGCCCGGAGACGAGGGTGTCCGATACCGCGGCGAGCTTGCGCGCCAGGCCGTCCAGCGGAAAGTCCTCGCGGGTGATGTCACCGAGATCCTTGCCGGTCCGGCGGCAGTGCTGCAGCGCGGCGAACAACTCGCCGACGTCATCGGTGGTCAGCGGCGTCGTCCACTGGTCGGGATCGGTGTAATCGCTGCTGCGCCACGCGGCGGGGCCGGTGATCGGCTGGGTGCAGAGGGGAAGAGTTGCGTGAGTCATTTCGTTCGCTCATTCCTGTCACAAACGGAGATTGGTCACGAGTGGACGTTTATCGATGCCCGCGGGCATCGTGAGATCGGCGCTGCGGCCGTAGTCGCAGGTGACCAGCAGTTCCAAGGCGAGGTCGCGTTGCACCATGCTGCCGCCGACGCCCACCACGGCGGGCAGGACGGAAATCAAACGCCGCACGGCCTGTTCGGGATTCGACTGGCAGTAATAACGGAAACTCTCCGCCACACCGACCGCGGTGCGCCGGGTGCCGATCAGATGCGCGGCGATATCGGTTGCCTCCGCGCCGATTTCGTTGGCCAGCTGCTCGGCGAGTTCGTGCCGGTCGGCCCCGATGATCGCCAGCAGCACGTGCAGATCGACGAACGCCGAATTCGAGGCCACGCGAATTTCCGGCGCCTTGTCCGCGACCGCCGTGAAATCGTCCGGCCCGGCCCGCCCGGCCAGCCGCAGTCGCCACAGCAGCGATACGGCGTCGCAGAATTGCATGGCCGAGCATTCGGCGCCGAGCACGCCGGTCACCTCACCGGTGAGCCCGACCAGCGCGTCGTGATCGGAACCCGCCATCGAGTTCAACGCGTGATGCCAGCTCAGATGCGTACGCAGCAGGCAACTTTCGGCGTTCCAACGAGATCTGGTGGCGGACAGCAGATCCGCGACCCCACCGTGATCCCTGGTTTCGAAGAGGGCGTGCGCGCACGCGTGCACCGCCCACGGATTGTCGTCCGGGGCGAGTTCCAGCGCCCGGCGGCCTGCGGCGTGCGCCTCGGCGAATCGATTGTTCTCCCCCAGCGCGAAAGCCAGCATGGCCAACAGGTACGGATACGACTCGGTCGCACCTTCGTTCAGCAGCGGACTCGCGGACAGGCGAGCGAGCAACGTCTCGGTGGCGCCGGTCAGGAAGTCGACCTGATGCCCCGCGGCCAGCGCCAGTTCGTCCGCGGGGAACTGCCGCGATATCGCCAGCAGGGTGGCGCCGGCCGCGCCGAAATCACCGCGCAGCAACTGCCGGATCGCGTCGAGATGCGCCGATTCCAGTGCGGTGATCGCGCCCTGGTCGATATCCCGCAGGGCCGCAACGACTTCCACCGGCGGCCGGACCCCGCCCAGCAGATACAGGTAGGCACGCAGCATCACGATGACCGGCTGCGCGGCATCGTCGGGGTCCAGCGCGTCCAACGACGTGACCATGGCGCGGTCGAACCTGAGCAGCCCGTTCAGGGAGCCGGACACCGCGGCCGAGACCCGGTCGTCGTACGAGGAGAGATCAATCGGATTCATCTGCACCCAACTCTGGCGATGCGGGCAGTCCGCCGAGGTAGAGCTCACGGATCCCCGGCCGGGCCCGGCGGGCCCAGGCGACCGCGCTGGCCACTTTGTCCATGTCGATATCGAAGTAGGGCTGGGACATGTCGGTCAACCCGAAGGACGGTGGCACGAAATCGACCGCCGCGAACAGCTTTCGGAACTCCGACACCGCGGTGTCGCGGCTGGTCTCCCGGCTCCAGTAGGCCGTCATGATCTGGTCCGACTTCCGATAGAAGGCATCGATGAAGCCGTCGAGCCCGGTGCCGGGCGCCGCGTCGGCCTGCTGCGACGGTTCCTTCCCAGCGGCTCGCGCGGCGGCGAGCGCGGTGACGTGCCGCAATCGGTTCTCGGTGCGCATGGTGCCCGTCACCTGATTGACCTGCCAGACCCGGAACCACGCGTTCCACAGTTCGTAGTCGGTGAACGAGCGGAACGCGTTGCCGACCAGGAAGTCGTTCTCCTCGATCAGGCTGGACTGCATCTGTTCGATGTCGTCGAAGGTCTCCGGCGTGAAGCCGCCCCGGAATCGGGCGATCAGCCGCTCGGCCAGCCGATCCACCACGACCGCCGTGTTCTGCATGCCACGGGAGAACAGCGGGTCGATGAAGCCGGCCGCGTTGGAGGTGAGACACCATCGATCGCCGACGGTTCGGGTGGCCGAGTATTGCAGCCGGCCCGCGCTGATCCACGATCGCGCGTTCTGCGCGTGCTCGAATTGCTTGCCGATCTCCGGGTACGTCGCCAGGAAGTCGGCGAAGGCCTGCTCCGGGTTCGGCAGCGGCGCCTCGTCGCCGTCGTCGATGCGCCAGACGACGCCCACGCTGCACAGCGGATTGGACGATTTCTCGTTGTTGTCGAACGGGATCACCCACATCCAGCCGCCGTCGAAGACGTGATGCAGTGTCCCCGTGTGCCATTCGCGCGGGCCGTGCACGGCGGTGATCTCGTCGAACGGGGTCACGCCGGTCATATGGGTGAACACGGATTTCGAGGTGGTGCGCAGACCTTCGGTGGTACGCAGCCCCAGCGCGGCCGCGACGGGTGAGCCGCGCCCACCCGCGTCGACCACGTAGTCGGCCGAAATCCGCGTTCCCTCATCACCTTCGAAGAACACGCCCGCCTCGGTGATGTCGAGCCGGCGGGCACCCACCCCCTCCAGCAGGACGGCACCGTAGTCACGGGCGCGCAGCGCCAGCCAGTGATCGACATCGGCCCGGAACAGATGCGACTCGGTTTCCACGATCTCCGACAGCGGGAACTGATGGGCGCGCCGGGCCGTGGTACCCGGTTCGTGGTAGATGAAGCCGAAGTTGTTCTTCATGCCGCAGGTGCCGACCGACCCGATGAGGTTGTCGAACGACGACAGCGCGGCCAGCTCCGGCACACCGTATTTGATGCTCATCAGCTTGTAGAGCTTCGAGGTGTTCGGGATCGTCGATTCGCCGATGGCGAATCGAGGATGCGTCTTCGGGTCGACCATGCAGGTACGCAAACCGGACGCCTGCAGACACAGCGACAACGTGCTCCCGGAAAGGCCGGAACCCAATATCAGAACATCGTAATCGGTACTCATCGCGAAACTTCCTCGACCGATCCCCGGCGCAACGGAGTCTGCTGGTGGTATTGCATGAGCCAGCGATTGTCGCGGCGTATATACACCGTAGAAATTGCGGCATAGATACCGTCGAGCCCCACCCGCTTTTGATACATCTCGTAAAACACGATATGCGCATCCGGCCCCAGGGAACGCTCATGGAACTCGAGTATCTGATAAGCCTCGATCGGCGGTGCGGTACCGACCGCGTTCAACATGATCCGCCGGGACAGCGAAGCATGCGGAGAAGGCACCGCGAACACCGCATCGGCCGCCGTGGCGTGGTCATAGAATTTCGCACCGTCACCCGCGCTCAGCGCACGCCACTGCAAAAACTCTATTTCGGTCGGACTCGGATCGGCCGGATTCCCGTCAACCGGGTGACCGGTGTTTTCTGACGCATGCATGACCATTGAGTACCCGTCTGATTCCCAAGCGGAGAATGCCAGGTCGCCGGCACCCTCCCCAGGGCCGTCGATAATTTATGTTCCGGAAGGAACAATATCACGGTGCGCACACCGGCGGCAACGTTTCGGCGGATGTACCGCGAAACCAACACGCTTGATCTACAACGGATCTCGATTACGTCAACAGCTGCGTCGGCGACCCGGTTCCGGTACCGTCGAAGTGATCTATCAACACGCCCGTTGCCGCTGCCGAAAGCGCGTTCGGAGCGAACCGGAGAGGAGAATCATTGAAGCCACCGGATGTCACCAATTATGCACAAGGAGCATTGACCGTCCAGGAAGATCCGGCGGCGATCTCACACATTTCCGCGGAACTGCGGGCGCAGGGTCGCGAGGTCACTTTCGTGCCCACCATGGGCGCCTTACACGACGGCCATCTCGCGTTGGTCGAAGCGGCCCGGAAAAACGATGCCGAGTGCATTGTCTCCATCTTTGTCAACCCATTACAGTTCGGGGCCTCGGAGGATCTCGACCGCTATCCGCGGACATTGGCGGCCGATCTCGATCGGCTGCGCGCCGCGGGCGTGCGGCTGGTGTTCACGCCGACCCTGGCGGGGATGTATCCGAACGGGCCTCGGACCACCGTCACGCCCGGCCCGCTCGGCGCCGAACTCTGTGGCGCGACAAGGCCGGTGCTCTTCGGCGGCATGCTCACCGTGGTGGCCAAGCTGCTGCAGATCACCCGGCCCCATGCCGCGTACTTCGGCGAAAAGGACTATCAGCAGCTGATTTTGATTCAGCAGATGGTGCACGACCTGAACTTCGACATCCGGATCGCCGGCGTCGCGACCGTCCGCGAGCCGGACGGCCTGGCCCTGTCCTCACGCAACCGCTACCTCGATGCGACCGAGCGGATTTCGGCCACGGCGATCCCCGCGGCGTTGCAGGCGGGTGCGCGCGTGTGCGACCGGGGCCCTGCCGCGGTACTCGACGCGGCGCGCGGGGTACTCGACGCCGCCGCGGGCGTCGAGGTCGAATATCTGGAATTGCGGGATCCCGATCTCGATCCTGCCCCTTCGTCGGGCCCGGCCCGGCTGCTGGTCGCCGCACACGTCGGCCGAACCAGGCTGATCGACAACATCTCGTTGACCCTGACCGACCTTCGGGAAATGTGAAACGGAAACACCATGTGCACCTGTATGTTTTTCCTGGACAGCGCCGGCGAGCGCTTCGTCGCCATCGAATCCCGGGACCATTCGATTTATCGGCCGCATGGTTTCGAAGCGGCCCGCAAACTCGGGCTGAACCAACCGTCCTCGTACGGCACGCATTGGCAGGACAATCCGGATCTCCGCAAAAAAGTGTGGACCGTGCAGGCGGCGGACAATCCCGAATCGGCCGACGTGGTGGGCGGCCTGGATATCGACGGCGGCTCGTGGCTGGCCTTCCATCGGCGCACCGGTGTCTATTGCCGCGTCTTCACGCCGGAATGGGACGACCATACCCGATCGGACTCGACCGGGAATTCCGCCGCGGCCGAATTGATCGCGCCGGGCGGGCTGAGCCTGGATTGCGCGACCGCCGCATCCGCGGAGCACGCGGTCGAGCTGCTGCGTTCGCGACTGGTGCCCGCTTTGGGCGATTCCGGCACATTGCTCCCCTTTCACATGGTGATCGCCGATCCACATCACGCTTTCGTGGTCGCGTTCGACGGTCGCGAGACCGTGACGGCAACCGAGATGGCTGATGGCCGACCGCACGTACTGACCACCGCGGCCTCGGCGGGCGAAGAGGAATTCGGCCGCAGCCTCCAGCAGCGCGCGGAAACCGCCGAGGCACCCGGCGAGAAATTGACGTCGTGGGCGCCGTGGTTGTCCGTTTTCGCCGGTATCGAACCGAAGGCGCCGGATTACTCGGCGACGGGGTGGACCGCCGATCGGTATTCGGCCATCCGGCCGCCCTATCGCGCGGGCGCCGACGCGGACCGGTACAAGAATGTCACACTTTTCCCGGTGACCGATCCGCGCCAGATAGCGTGGACGAAGAGTGTCTCGATATACTCTGCCGGACAGACGGGGGCGGAGTTGTTCGCATACAACGAGCGGCAATTGTTCGAGTACCAGCCGGTGCCGGCCGATGTGCGGCGTATGGGCTTCCCCACGACTCCGGATGACTTCTTCGTCGTGATAGCGAATACGAATTCTTGAGCTGAGGTGGGTATGACGATAAGCATTCCCGGCGTACGGGTCGGGCACTGGTCCGATCCGCACGGGGAAACCGGATGTACGGTGCTGATCCTGCCGGAGGGCACCGTCGCATCCTGTGAGGTGCGCGGCGGGGCGCCGGCCAGCCGAGAATTGGAGGTGCTGGCACCGGACAAGACCGTGCCGTTCATCGACGCGGTGGTGCTGACCGGCGGCTCCGCGTTCGGCCTCGCCGCCGCGGACGGCGTCATGCGCTATCTCGAGGAGCACGATCGCGGCGTGCCGACGCCCGGCGGGAAGGTACCGATCGTACCCGCCCTCGCCCTGTTCGATTTGAGCGCAGGCGATCCCAAGGCGCGCCCGACCGCCGAGCGCGGTTACGCCGCGGCGCACGCGACCACCGGTGAGCAGGTGCTCGCCGGCCGCGTGGGGGCGGGCACCGGCGCCTACACCGGGCACTGGCGCGGGCCGGGCGCCCGCCGGGCGGGCGGCCTCGCCTACATCGAACGGCGCTGGAACGATCTCGTGGTCGGCGCGCTCTGTGTGGTCAACGCGTTCGGCGATATCGACGACGGCGCCGCGGAGATCGCGTTGGATTCGGTCACGCAATTGGATCTGGTCATCTCCGCGGCGTCCGCGGCGCGGATGCACACCACCATCGGCACCGTGATCACCAACGCCAAGCTGGACAAGGTCGGCTGCCACATCGTCGCGCAGGGCGCGCACGACGGTCTCTCGCGCGCCCTCACGCCACCGCACGGCCGCTTCGACGGCGACGGATTCATAGCCGCCGCAACGGGTTCCGTCGATGCCGACGTCGATCTGGTGCGCCTCATGGCGTTGGCGACGGTGACCGACGCCATTCGCTCGGTCGCCGCGGCGGCGCAGTAGGGCACGCACCCACCGGCTACCAGTCGCCACTGTCGTACTCCGCGCGGACCGCGGCCACCGCGGCCTCGATCCGGCTGGTCACCTCGAGCTTCGCGAGAATACGACTGACGTACTCCTTCACCGTGTCCGGGCTGATGAACAACCGAGAGCCGACCTCTCGGTTGGACAGCCCGTCCACGACCAGCCGCAGGATCTCCCGCTCCCGCTTGGTCAGCGTGGAAAGGCGTTGGCGCGCCTTGTAATCCATCGCCAATCCGCTGTGCATCCGACTCGGCTGCGGCGCCATCGCCAGCACCGCACCCGAGATCAGCACCTCCAGCACCTCCAGCACCGCCAGCACGCCGCGGTCCTTGGCCACCACCGCGTCGACCTGTTCGATATCCGCCTTGGCGGCGCCGTGTTCCACCAGCAGCGTGATCATCGGCGGATGATCCGTATCCCGCAGCCGCGCCACGGTCGCGGCCAGCCCACCGAGCCGCGCCACCGAGGCGTCCAGCACGATCACGTCGGGACGCAACCGCGCGGACCGATCCACCACCTCCCGCCAGGAGCACGTGCCCGCCAGGGCGAAGCCGTCGTGTACGGCCACCGCGTTCTCGAAATCCGTTCGGGCGAACGGGAAATCGGACGCGACGAGCAGACTGCGCCGTGGCACGACACTGGAACTGCACCATTCGACCGGGCGGCGGCGACCGGTGCGCACCTGGCTCTCCTGATCCGAGCCGAACCCGACGGTCATGGCGGGCCGTCGGCCGCGTCGACCCGCTGGTGCCGCAACGCCTGCTCGGGTATTCGGGTCGGTTCCGGTATTCGGGTCTGGAGTGACTCGCGGCTCTCCTCACCAGACGGGCCGAACACGACGCCGTGCTTCCATCCGCTGCGTTCGAACATCCGCATCACCGGTGTGGCGACGAAGGTCGTCACGATCGTCATCAGCGCCAGGATCGTGTAGAGCTGGCCCGAGATCAGACCGGCGGTGAGGCCGATATTGAGCAGGATCAGCTCCATCAAACCGCGTGCGTTGGCGAGCGCCCCCATCGCGCCCGCCTCCCGCCAGCTCATCCCCTGCCACCGGGCCACCAGGCCGATCGCGCCGAACTTGCTGGCGAACGACACGATCATCACGATGACCGCGACCAGCAGCACCTTCGGATCGAAGATCAGGCTGAGCTTGGTGTTGAGGCCCGAGTAGATGAAGAACGCGGGCAGCAGCAGATAGGCCACCAGGGGTTCGAACCGGTCCCGGATGACGTCGAGCAACTTGCCGCGCGGCATCACCGTGCCCGCGACGAACGCGCCGAACACCGAGTAGATCCCGACGTAGTCGGTGAACCAGCTCGCCAGCAGCACGACCAGCAGGACAACCGTGAGCGGAACGATGGGAATACCACCGCTGCGTTCGGTGTCACCGCTACTCGGGGTCCAGCTCTCGAGCCGCTTCAAGGCGGGACGCGCCACGACGACCATGAACGCCAGATAACCCAGGCCGCCGCCGATCGCGAGCACCGCGCCCGACATGCTGTCCTTCGTCGTCGCGACCACGGTAGCCAGCAGCACCCAGGCGCAGGCGTCGTCCACCGCGGCGCACGACAGCGACATGGTGCCCAGCCGGGTGTTCAGCAGACCCGACGCGTAGATGATCCAGGCCAGCATCGGAAACGCGGTGATGGCCACCGCCGAGGCCACGAACAACCCGCCCTGCCAGGTGCCGACCTTCTCGGTGAAGTATTCGCCCTGGCTCACCATCCATACGCCGACCAATCCGCCCAGCACCAGCGGCACCGAGATGCCGGCCAGCGAGGTGGCTCCGGCCTTGCCCAGATGTGATCGGAGAATGTCGAGCTTGAACGAGGCGCCGACCAAGAACATGTACAGCACCAGCCCGAGCTGGCCGACGACATAGATGGCCGTGAGGTTCGGGTGCGTGATCGACGACCCGCCCACCGCCAGCGTCGTGGGAAACAGCCACTCCTGCCCCGTCGGCCAGATCAGGCCGAAAACCGATGGCCCCAAAACGAAGCCGGCGGCCATGATCGCCACCACCTGGACCTGGCCGAGCCGCTGGAACAGCGGCCAGAGCAGGCGGCAGGTCACGAGAATGATCGCGACCTGCAGAAAGAAATGTGTTGTGACTTCGAGCAATGAGGGCATCGCTAACCTCGCTGAGAAAGGTGTCCACCTTCGCCGTGGCGAAGGTGGACCGTCGACTACGGAGTCGGCATCGACAGAACTTGAACCGTGGACACCGCTGTCGCCACCAGCTTTCCGTCCTCGCTATGCGCTTCCGCGGCAAGATAGATCGCCGTGCGCCCTGCCTTGCGCACCACGGCGGTCAGCCGCAGCCGCTGCCCGGGGAACGTCTGGCGCATGAAGTGCGTCGTCAGTTCCAGGGTCGTCGTCGGGCCGCGCGCGGTCAGGTAGCTGAGCGGGCCGATGAGGTTGTCGAACATGGCGGACAGGAACCCGCCCTGCACGATGCCGACGGCGTTCGCATAGCTGGGCGGCGCCGCCACCGTCGCGGTCAACGAGGTGCCCGGCACGTACTCCTCGAACTGCATGTCCATTTCCTTCGCCGAGGGCGGCGGCAGCTGCAGGGTCACGCCGGGCGGGGTGAAGCTGCGAAAGAGCTCGACCGTGTACTCGAGCACCTTCTCATGGCCGTGAATCGTTGCGTCATCACTCATTTGGTGCCTCCTCGTCCATTGCCGCGGCTCTGTTCCGCGGCTGTCAGAAATGTTTCCAGCATCGTGTTGAATCCGGGGGCATGTTGGACGGCATGACCCGCACCGGGCAGGTGGACCCGTTGCGCGTCGAGGTGGGCGGCTACCGCATCGCAGACCCGTTCGAGGGCGGGGTTGTGCTCGCCGGAGCACACCAGCACCGGTACGCCCGCCTCGGCGATCGTTTCGAATCGGGGTTCGGCTTCGCGCGGTGAACGCAGCTTGCGTCCGAATTCCAGCGCGTGCCGGACCTCTTCGCCCACATCGGCGAGCATCGCGGGATCCACACCGGCCACCGCGAAGAACTTTCGCTCGGCCTCCGCGTCGTCCGGGTGCTGCGCGTATTGATCGGACAGGTCGGCCAGCTCGCGGACGTACTCGTCCTCGGCCGCGGCGTTCCAGAGCGGCGCCTCGATCACGGTCAGCGACCGCACCAGGTGCGGCAGCCGCTCGGCCACCAGCAGGGCGCCGATACCACCGTACGAAAAGCCGATGAGGTGCACTCCCCCAGGCACTTCCGTGATGAGTTCCGCCAAATCATCCGCGTCGGCGCGGAAGTCCTGCCACCGCGCGGCCGGGCTCGGCGGAAATCCGCGCCGGCTCGGCACGATCAGCGACCAGCGCTGCGCGAGCTCCTGCTGGGCGGCCCAGGTCATCGGCGCGGGCATCCCACCGTGCACCAGCACGATCGGCGGGCCGGTACCGGAGCGTTCGATGGCCAGCGGCGCCTCGGCCCGCTCGTAGGTTTCTTCGAGTGTCATTGGCCCTCAGTTCTTTCCAAGGTCACCGACGCCCGCTCATCGCGCATGATCGCCGCGTAGCGCTGCGGCGTCAGCTCCTGGTAGGCGGCGTCCCCCGCATCGCGGATATAGATGGGCTCCCCGTCCCGTGGCGTGAAACCTTCCCGTTGCAGCGCGAGTTTGGCCAGCTTCAGCGTCGCCGTGGTTTCCAGCGACGGACACACGCGAATGAAAACCGGTCGTGCGTAAGGGGGTAGTACCGCGTCGAGATACGACGCGAGTTCGACGCCGTCGAAGCGTGAGCCACGAGCCAGCACGATGGCCGCCATGCCGGCCCGGCCTTCGCGTCCGGGCACGCGCACGCCGTAGACGTTGGCCGCGGCGATGCCGGGCCAGCGCACGAGCTGCTCCTGCACCTCGGTGGTCGACACGTTCTCGCCCTTGTAGCGGAAGGTGTCGCCGAGCCGGTCGACGAAGAACAGATTCTTCTCGGCGTCGATCCGGAACATGTCGCCGGTGTTGAACAGCGCGTCGCCGTCCCGGAAGGCATCGGTGACAACCTTTGCGCGCGTGGCGTGTTCGTCCCGGTAGCCGCCGAACGGGGTGCGCTTGCGAATCGGCCCGAGCAGCACCCCGACCTCACCGGGACGGCAATCGACCAGACGAGTGCCGTCGCGGGCGAAATCGTCGCGATCGAAGTCCCATTTCGCCAGCCTGCCGCCGAGGCGCAGCTTGCCGACCGAGCCGACCGCACCGGAGAGATTGAGCGTCGCGATGTTGCCCTCGGTCGAGGCGTACAGCTCGACGATCCGGGGGATCTCGAACCGCGCCTGCAGCGTCGCCCACACATCGGCTTGCAGTCCCTGGCCGACGATCACCCGGACCCGGTGTCCGACATCGTATTCCGTCGGGGCGGTGTTGATCAGGTAGCGGCACATCTCACCGATGTAGTTGAACCCGGTCGCCTCGAAACGGTGCATGTCGTGCCAGAACGCACTCGCGGAAAACTTGCGCCCCAATGCAAGTGTGCAGCCGTGCGCGATCACACTCGACAGCGCGATCACCAGCGCGTTGGTGTGGAACAGCGGAAGACAGTTGTAGATCACGTCTCCCGGCTCCAGCCGCCACGCCAACGCACCGGTGACCCGGCCGACCGAGGTCAACCGCTGGTAGCTCATCACCGCGGCCTTGGGCAGGCCGGTCGTGCCGCTGGTGAAGATGTAGGCGCCGGTGTCGGCGAGCGAATGCAGCGCCGTCTCGGGCGGATCGGTGCTGATCTCGCTCGGCACGAACCGCACCAGTCCCGCGACATCGCCTGCCGCCGAAGCCTTTTTGTCCTTGTCCACCCGGCAGCGGTCGACCAGCTCGGCCGGTACCCGGTCGCGCACGGCGAGAAACGCGGGCAGACATTCCGAACCGACGGTCAGCTGCTTAGCGCCGCACGCCGAGAGCGCGTGCACCAAACCGTCGCCACGGGTCTGCGTGTTGATGAAGGCCACGACGACACCGAGCTTGCCCGCCGCCAGATAGTGCCAGATGAACTCCGGCCGATTCTCCATCAGCAGGGCGAGCACGTCACCCTTGCTCAGGCCTTCTTCGCGATACGCGTGGGCGATCCGGTTGACCCGGCGATTGGCCTCCGCGTAGTCGAACCGCTCGTCGGCGTACAGCAGAAAGGGTTGCGTCGCGTGCTCGGGGCGCCCGCTGCGCCGCTCGAACTCGAGCGCCAGCGTACGATTCGAGCCCGCACCTTCGAGCATGCCCCGCGCGAGAACCCCGTACGACCGGATGCGTTGGGTCAACGACACGGCTACGCGCCTCCCGACAGTTTCGCGGCGGCGGCCGGATCGGCGGCCAGCACGGCGGCGAAATACTGCTGCCGCGCTTCGTCGGCGAGCCGATCCCAGCGCTCCCACGTCATCGGCGTCGGCTCGTGTTCGGGCACCATCCGGTAGCGCGACAGATCGTCGATGCCCTTGAACCGCGCCAGGATCTCGTCGTCCACCAGCGCGTTGCCGGTGAACTTCGCCGGATCCTGTTCCAGCACAGCCAAGATGGCGTCGACGACGATGTCCTCGGTGCGCCAGTCCTCGGGGCTGCCGAGGCCGAGGTTCTGCGTCGCCAGCGTGCCGATGAGGGTGCGGGTCCAGATCGCGTTGCACGCGATCCCCGTGCCCGCCAGCTCCTGGGCCAAGCCGAACGCGAGCAGCGTCGCGTTCAGCTTGGACGCCATGTAGGCGACCTTCCCACCGACATGCTCGAGCACGTCGGGGTCCAGCGGCGGACTGAGGTTGATGATGTGTCCCCAGTTGCCTTTGCGCATATGCGGAATGCAATAGTTCGCCAGCAGGAACGGTGCGCGGGAGTTGATGCTCATCACGAGGTCGTACCGCTTCTGCGGGGTGGCCTCGACCGCTTGAATCCACATCGCGCCCGCGTTGTTCACGAGAAAGTCGACTCGACCGAATTCGGCCACCGTCCGCTCGACGACGTTCTGCAGATCCTTGTCGTCGCGCACATCGCAGCGCAGGCCGAGCGCACGCGCACCGAGCGCCTCGATCTCGCGCACGGTGTCGGGCACGCTACCGGGTAGCCGGCCACCGCTTTCCATCGTCTTCGCCGCGATGACGACCGCGGTGCCCCGGCGCGCCAGCGCCAGGGCCAGGGCCTTGCCGATACCGCGACTGCCGCCGGTGATGATCGCTACCCGGCCTTCGAATTCGGTCAAGTTCGCCACTCTCCTCGCTCGCTACTGCGCCGTCGCCTGCAGCGCCGCCTCGGCCGGATCCCGCTGCGGCAGGTCGATCCTGGTGGCGATTTCCTGTTCGAACGAATCCGCCCACGCTTCCAAGCGGTCCACATTGCGCCGCATATCCGCGAAGGTCTGCGTGGCGGTCTTGTCGGTCAGCAGGTCCAGATGCAACTGCGCACAGATCGGCACCTTGCTGTATTCGACGAACAGGTACTTCTCCGGCTGCGGCGCCTGCGCCGCGAAGGCCCGGAAGTTCGCCTGCATACGCGACTGGATGCCGAAGAACCGCGACGCGATCGGATGGAACTCCGCCGCCGCGTCCGGGCTGGTGAGCAGCCCGCGGAACAGCATCTGCGAGGGCAGCGCCCAGTAGAACGAGGTATCCCACATCACCTTGGTGAACATGGCGGGCGCGTGCCCGAAGATGCTGTAGTTGTCGTGATACATCTGCAGGTAGTTCGGCCACAGGTCCTCGAGCAGCAACCGGTTGTAGGACTGGGCTACGTCCTCGGTCAGCCTGCCCTTGCGGTCGAGCTCGATGAGCCGGGTGGTGATCGTGTTGGTGTAGGCGATGTAGTCCGAGCCCGGGCTGTAGAACGCGTCCAGGAAGACCGCCGCCTCACCGACACAGGCCCACCGGTTGTGCGAAAACGCTTGCGTAGAGCTGTAGCTCGCGTTGCGCAGGACCAGGAAGTCGAGCAGCTCGGCCTGCTCGGTGAACTTCGCCAGCGTCGGCTCGTGCTCGGCGATCCACTGCCGCGCTTTGGTTTCGGTCGAGTACGTGCGGAACGGGTGGTAGCGCTCGTCGGTGACGATGCCGATGCTGGTGTTGCCCGACGACAGCGGGATCATCCACACCCAGTAGCCGGTGCCCATCAGGTGGTTGGTCGAGAACCACCGGCGCTCTTGGGTTTTCGGACGCCAGGTGGGGCTGGTCGGTCCCGCCATCTCCTCCACGTCGTACTCGCCGCGCAACCGCCACCAGGCCGCGTTGATCTTGTGCGGGCTCGGCGCACCGAGGCCCAGCTTGCGCTGGATCAACTTGCCGCGCCCCGAGGCGTCGGCGACGAAGCGCGCCCGCACCGAGCGCTCCTCCCCACCGGCCACCTCGTAGGTGATCACGTGATCGTCGTCGCCCTGCGCCAGATCCACGTCGACGACCTTGGCCTGTTCGATCAGGTCGATGCCGAGATCCTTTGCGCCACGGCGCAGATCGCGCTCGAAGATGCCGCGGTCGATCTGATACGACGGCACCCGGGCGAACCGGCGCGCGCCGATCTCCGGCCGTGCCTCGAAGGGACCGTGCTGGTCGCCGAAGAACAGGCGCAGTCCGAGCTTGTGCAGGTGGTGCTTGTTGAAATAGCCGGTGAGGCCGAGCTGTTCGGTGAAGTAGTGCGCGCCGCCTTCGACGGTCGCCTCCCCCACCTTGTACGCGCCGTCGGGGATATCGCCGCCGGTGCGTTCCAGCACCAGCACCGAGAGTTCGGGCATGGTCCGCTTGAGCTGCCTGGACAGGGTGAGCCCCGCCAGGCCACCGCCACAGATCACGACGTCGTATCGGTCAATCGGTTTCATAGCATTTCTCCGTTCGAGCAGCTGCTCAGTGCCCATCCATGAGACTGGTGAAGCTCGGGTAGTGGTCCTCGGCGGACAGTTCGTCGGCGATCGTCCGCATCACCTGTGCGCTGGGGTTCTGGATGAACAGGTGCCCGCCCGGGACCGTGGTGAGCGAGAACCGGCCGCTGGTCAGCTTTTCCCAGCCCTGCAGTTGGTCGGCCTCGAACAGGGGGTCCTCGGCGCCGCGCAGCACCGTGATCGGGGCCCGCAGCACCACACCGTGTTCGAATCGGTAGTCGCCGAGCATCTTCAGGTCCGCCCGCACCGCGGGCATCATCGGCTTCACCGAGGCCTCGTCCTCGACCGGGATGTTCAGCAGATCGTTGTCCCGCAACACTTCCAGCACCCGGCTGTCCGTTTCGCGGTCCATGTCGAAGCCGTCGCGAATGTGCTTCAGGTTTCGCACATAGCTTTCGACCAGCGCCGGCGACGGCCACCCGCCGATGATAAGTTTCAGCGGCACTTCGGCGTACTGCTGTTCCAGATATTTGGTGAGCTCGTAGGCCAGCAGGCTACCCATGCTGTGCCCGTAGATCGCGAAGGTCCGATCCAGGTGCGGCAGCATCGCATCGGCCAGTTCTTCGATGAAGGCGGGCATGGATTCGAACGGGACCTCGTTCACCCGGTCTTCGCGACCCGGATACTGAATACCCACCACTTCCACCGTGTCCGGCAGGAAGTTCGGCCACGGCGTGAACACCGAGGCGCCGCCGCCGACGAACGGCATCGCGAACACCCGCAGCGAGGCGGTACTCGACCGGCCCTTCACCGTGTGGATCCAGCGTTGCGTGCCTGCGCTTTCCGACGCGACCGGCAGCACGCCGTTGGCCTCGCCGAAGACCTGCGCGAGCACCTCGTCGGTGAGCTCGACCAGCGTCGGGCCACGCATCAGACCCATGGTCGGGAAGTCGATGTCGAGATGCTTGGCCAGCGCGTTGCGGATCTGCCCGGCCATCAGCGAGTCCATGCCGAGGTCGGTCAGGGCCACATCGTGCGCGAGCCGGTCGATCGGCATGTCGAAGATCCGCGAGATCTGTTGCGAGAGTGCCTCGATCAGCCGCGGCTGGCGCGCGGACTCTTCGAGCTCGAGCAGTTCGGCGCGCAGCCCTTCGGTGCCACCGCTCGCGGTGACGCCCGCACTCTCGGCGAGCGCGAGATGCGCCAACCGCGGCGAGCTCCGGATGATCGGCATGACCTGATTCATCTTCGACCAGTTCACGCCGAAAACGCTGGTGCTCGTGACACCTTGGGCCAGGCACCGCCCGATGAAATCGAGGGCGTGGTCCGGGATGATCGGTGTCCACCCGAGCCGGGCCAGGGTGTCGAGCTTGGTGCGTGCGACGAAGCCGACCTCGGCGAGCGCACCCCAGTTGACGGTCAGGGCGGGCAGGCCGTGCGCGCGCCGATGCTTGGCGAGCGCTTCCAGGAACCCGTTGGCCGCAGCGTAATTCGCTTGGCCGGGGGTGCCGACGTTCCAGCTCATCGACGAGTACATGACGAACGCGTCGAGTTCCAGCTCGCGGGTGTGGTTGTGCAGGTGCCAGGCGCCGTCCACCTTGGGCTGCACGGTCCGCAGGAACTGCTCCTCGGTCATGCCGGCCAGCGGGCCGTCCGCAAGCACCATCGCGGCGTGGTAGATGCCGCGCAGCGGCGGCAGCTCCGCGATCCGTTCCAGCAGGCCGACCACGTCGGCCTCGATCGACACGTCGGCTCGCTCGAGCACCACGTCGACGCCCTTGGCCCGCATCTCCTCGATCGGCGCCTCGTTCTCCTCGTCGATCTGGGCCCGGCGGCCGACCAGCACCACCGTGCGCGCCCCGTTCTCGACCAGCCACTGCGCGGTGCGCAGACCGAAACCGGAGTAGCCGCCGGTGATCAGGTAGGCGCCGTCCGCGTCGAAGGCATGGTCGCCGGTCACCGTCGGATGCACGAGCACCTCGGTGTCCGCGTCGAATTCGACGACGACCTTGCCGATCTGCTTGGCCGAGGCCATGAACCGGAACGCCGACGCCACCTCGACCGCGCCGAAGGCGGTGTGCGGCAAGGCAGGCAGCGTATCGGCGGCGATGCGCTGCAACACCTCCACCATCGCCTCGCGGCACAGCTCGGGATCTTCCAGCAGCAGCCGGTCGATATCGATCGCCGCGTAGCTCAGGTTGTTGCCGAACGGCTTCAGGCCGAGCTTGTAGTTGTCGTAGATGTCCTTCTTGCCGATCTCGAGGAACCGGCCGCGCGGACGCAGCAACTCGAGACTCTTCGGAATCGTCTCGCCCTGCAGGGAATTCAGCACGACGTCGATACCGTCGTAGCGCTCCCGGATCTCGTCCGCGAAGGCGAGCGAGCGCGAGTCGAAGACCGCCTCGATGCCCAAGGCCCGCAGGTATTCCCGCTTCTCGTCGCTGCCCGCGGTAGCCAGCACGGTCGCTCCGAGAGAGCGGGCGATGTGCACCGCGGCGAGCCCGACACCACCGGCGGCGGCGTGCACGAGCACCCGCTGCCCCTTGCGCAGCCTGCCCACCTCGACCAGCGCGTACCACGCGGTCAGGTAGGCCATCGGCAGCGTCGCGGCCTCGGCGTCGGACAGCCGCGACGGCGCCTGGTAGACCCGCCGGACATCGGCGACCACCAGCGAACCGAAACAGCCACGGGCGAAGGCGATCACCCGGTCGCCGGGTGCGAACCCGTCCACCCCGGGCCCGACCTCGGTGATCACACCGGCGCACTCGACGCCGAGGTTCTTCTCGTAGAAGCCGCCGAAAGTCGCACCGTCGGAGAGCATGCCGAGCGAGAGCATGATGTCGCGGAAGTTCAGGCCGGTGGCCAGCGGCCGGATGGCCACCTCACCGGCGCCGAGCACCGGCACCGCCTGCCGCTCGTAGCGCAGCTGTTCGATCTCGGGATCGGCGGGCACCGACAGCGCGAACGGGGTCGGGTCCGAGATCCGGGCCGGCGTCGCGACCGAGGCCTCGAATTCGGCGAGCGACACATGTTCGAGCCGGTCGATGAACCGGGTCTCGCCGCGGAAGGCGATCTCCTCGTCCGCCGCGTCCACGTGCAGCAGTTCCTGGAAGAGCTGCGCCGCGCGCTGCGGCGCCGCGGCCGCCGGGTCGAAGTCGAAGATCTTCGCCCGCAGGCTGCTGTGCTCGCTCAACAGCACCCGCAGGATGCCCCAGCTGGGCACCTGGGTGAGTGCGACGTGCTCGGCGCGGTCGAGTACCTGCGCACCGGAGGTCGCCACCCACAATCGCGGCGCCTGCTCCCAATCCAGTTCCTCGACCGCCTGCGCCAGCGCGATCACGCTGTAGGCGCCTTCGGTTTCGACGGCGGGCAGCATCTCGGTGGTGAGTTCCGTGCCTGCGTAATCCAGGTTCCACAGATGCAGCACACCGGCGATCTCCCCGGCCTGCGCCCGCACCTGCTCGAGCACCCGCTGCAGGTCTTCGCTGCTGTTCGGCCGCACCCGGAAGGTGTTGGCGTCGATCTCCTCGAACTCGGTGCCGCGGCTGACCACGACACCGGCCGCACCGCCCTCGGTGAGCAACGCGATGTAGCGATCGCCGACCCCGGCTTCGTCCGCGAGCACGACCCAGGAGCCCTGCTCGATCCGCGGCTGATGCGGTTCGAGGTCGATCGCGGGGGTGCGCGCCAGGATCACCGAGTTGCCGGTCTGCTCCGGTGTCGCCATATCGGAGAAGATCTGCACGTTCTCGAAACCGATGCTGGGCAGGAACTCCCGCCACTTCGACTCCGCCATCAGCGGGTAGTCGGGCCGGACGTCGTGATCGCTGAACGCCCACCAGCCCTCGGTCATGCCGAAGGTCAGATCGACCCAGTGCGGCGGCACCGTCGCCTCCACGACCAGCAGCATGCCCTGCGCGGTCAGCAGGCGCTGCACGTTGGCGAGCGTGGCACTCAGACTCGCGGTGGCGTGCACCACATTCGAGGCCACGACGATGTCGTAGTAGTGCGCGTCGAAGCCCTGGGCCTCGATGTCGTGTTCGATGTCGAGCACGCGATAGTCGACGAACTCGAATTCGGCGAAGCGATGCCGCGCCTTGCCCAGGAACAGCTGCGTCACATCGGAATACACGTACTCGGCCCGGTCCGCGGGCAGCTCGGGCAGGACATAGCCGGTGGTGCCGCCGGTACCCGCACCGATCTCCAGCACCCGGATCGGCCGGTCGCCGGGCAGGGCGCGCACGCATTCGCCGACGATCTTGCTGACGATGCGATTGGCCTTACCGAACGAGAACGAGGGGCCGTAAAGGTCTGCGACCGACTGGAATTCGTCCTCGGGGAAGATCAGCTCGATCGGGTTCACGTCGTCGCGCAGCACCGCGGCCTGCTCGGTGCCACAGCGGCCGAGCACCGCCAGTTCGGGCTCGCATTCGGGATGCAATTCCTGCAGCCTGGCCAGTTCCGCACGGGTGTCGACCCGCTCGGGGACTGTCAGCAGCCGCCAGGCGTCGCCGTCCTTCTCGGTAACCCCGTGCCGCGCAAGCAGTGCCAGCAGCCGAGCGAGGTAACGCCGGTGCTTGTCGTGCACCCGCATCTCGCCGGCGAGTTCGTCGAGGGTGACCGTGCGGCCCACCGAGAACTCCAGGCCCAGCTGGTAGAAGGCCTCGGTCACGAACGCGATGCACAGCGCGTCCATCACCGCCTCGGTGCTCGCGTGGTACTCGCGGTTGACCGACCAGTTCTGCAATTCGTCGATCAGCGGCGCCACCGCCGCGTCGAGCGTGGCCGGCTCGGCCAGTGCGGCGGGCATCCGGGTCTTCGTGCGTACCGGCGCCTCGTGCCAGCGGAACTCGTAGAGCCACTGCAGCAGCGCGTCGCTGTCCTCGGCGGTCGTGGTGATCGACTTGCCCCGGAAGCCTTCGAGTTCGGCGACGAGCGTGCCGTCCTCGTTGACGATCCAGAGATCGCCGAAGCAGTAGTTGATGTCCTCGCTGACCTGCGCGCGTCCGTAGCAGTAGACGCGACCGCTCGCCTTGGCGTAGAAGCTGAGCCGCTTCACCTCGACCGGCAGGTAGAGCGTCTTGTCCTCGTTGTTCGGGTCGTTGCCCATCGAGATGGACAGCGACTGGAAGCAGGAGTCCAGCACGGCCGGATGGATCGCGTGGCGCGGCGCCTCGTCCGCGAGCGCGGCCGGGGTGTCGATGCGACCGAGCGACTTCAGGTCGGCGTACCCGAGCTTGGTGATCGCCTTGAACGTCGGGCCCAGCATCAGACCGTTGTTGCGGAGCTTGGCGAAGACCTTGGCGGGCTCGATCTCGAGTGGGCATTCGGCGTCGAGTTCGGCGAACGGGACCGGCAATTCGGTGTCTGGCGCGCCGCGACGCAGCGTCCCGACCGAGTGCAGGGTCCAGTCCTTGTCACCGTCCTGCCTGCTGTACACGGAGTAGTCCAGCGACGGCGTCAGCACCACCTGGACGACGGGCGCGGGACGATCGTCGAAAACGAACAGCGCGCGCCGGAATTCGACGTTCTCCAGCGAGTACCGGTCGGCGCCGAACGCGTCCTCGGCACAGCCGAGCACCATGTCCAGGTATGCCGCACCGGGGAAGACGATGGGACCTTGGACCCGATGGTCGTCGAGCCAGGGGAAGCGATCGGGATCGAGCACGATCTCCCAGACGTGCTTGTCCGGCTCGTCCGCGACCCGGCCGACCTCGCCCACGAGCGGGTGATGCAGCGCCGGGAAGCGCCGATCCCGCGCGGAAGGTGTTTCCAGCCAATAGGTTTCGCGCTGCCACGGATAGAACGGCACCTGCACCCGGGTGGCCGCACCGTCGAACAGAGCCGCCCACGACGGCTCGAAACCGGCCGTGTAGAGCGCGGCGAGCGAGGACAGCAGGGTGGCCCGATCGCTCTGCTTGCGATGCAGCGACGGGACCGCGATCCCCTCGGCGCGGCGCTGTTCGAGCAGCTCGCCGATGGCCGTCGCGTGGATCGGGTGCGGGCCCAGCTCCACGAACGCCAGGTGCTGATCCTCGATGAGGCGATCGATGGTGGGCGCGAACCGCACGGGCTCGCGCACGTTCTGCCACCAGTATTCGGCGTCGAGCCCGCCGGTCGGCACGATCTCGGAGGTGACCGTGGAATACATCGGCACCGTCGCCGGACCCGAGGTGAGCCCCTCGAGCGAGGAGAGCAGTTCGTCGTGCAGCGGATCCATGTGGTGGCTGTGGAAGGCCACGCTGACCTGGAGCATCCTGGCGAAGATCTTCTCCGCGCCGAGCGCACGCTCGATCTCCTCGAGCGCATCGGGATCGCCGGCCAGCGCCACCGATTGCGGGCCGTTGAGCGCGGCGATGGCGACCCGGCCGCGATATCCGGCGACCCGCTCCTCCACCTCGCTCAGCGGCAGACCGACCGCGAGCATCTTGCCCTTACCCGACGCCTGCTGCTGAACCCGGCTGCGGTGGAAGATGACTCGCACCGCGTCCTCGAACGACAGCCCGCCCGAGACGTAGGCGGCCGCGACCTCACCGATGCTGTGGCCGACCACGGCGGCGGGCTCGATGCCCCAGCTCTGCCACACGGCAGCGAGGCCGACCTGCACCGCGAACACCGCGGGCTGGGCGATGAACGTCTCGCCGATCCGGCTGTCGGCCTCGTCGCGCCCGAGTTCCTCGGAGACGGTCCAGTCGGCGTATTTGCTCAGTTCCGCGTCGACGCGCTGCACGGTCTGCCGGAACACTTCGTTCTGTGCCAGCAGTTCCCGCGCCATGCCCCACCACTGCGGGCCCTGACCGGAGAACACGAACGCGATCTGCTGTGCCGCAGGTGCTTTCACACCGGTTCGCACGGATTCCGGTGCCGCGCCACGGGCGACCTCACGCAGCGCGTCACGCAGTTCGCCGGTGTCGGCGCACACCACGGCGAGCCGATGGTCGTAGTGTGCCCGGGTCTGCGCCTGGGTGGCCGCGATGGCCGGCAGGCTCGCCGCGGCGGGCGGCTCCTCCAGGTATTCCGCGTAGCTCTCGGCGTAGGCCCGCAGCGCGTCCTTCGTCTTCGCGCTGAGCGCGAACACCACCGGCTCCTGCGTCTCGACCGCAGTCGCCTGCCCGTTCGCCTGCTCCGGCACCGCGGTTCCCGCGACCTCCGGCGGGCCCTCCAGGATCACATGGGCATTCGAGCCACCGAACCCGAAGGAGTTCACGCCCGCCAGTCGGGGCCGGTCACCCGGCCACGGCTGGCGGGACTGCGCCAGTTGCAGGCCCAGCTCGTCGAACGGGATGGTCGAATTCGGCACCTCGGCATGCAGATTCGCGGGGATCTCCCCGTTGGTGAGCACCAGGCACGCCTTGATGACGCCGGCGATGCCCGCCGCCGACTCCAGGTGGCCCAGGTTCGATTTCACCGCGCCGACGATGCACGGGCCGTGCCCGTTGCGCCCCTGCGCCAACGCCTTTCCGAGGGCACGCGCCTCGATCGGGTCGCCGACGGAGGTACCGGTGCCGTGCGCTTCCACATAGCCGATATCGGCCGGCGCCACGCCGGCATCACGACAGGCGTCGGCGATCATCTGCGCCTGGGCTTCCTCGCTCGGCACGGAGATGCCGTTGGTGCGGCCGTCCTGATTCGTCGCACTGCCCCGGATCACCGCGTAGACGCGGTCACCGTCGGCGAGCGCCGCGGACAGCGGCTTGAGGATGATCGTGCCCGAACCCTCGCTGCGCACATAGCCGTCGGCCGATTCGCTGAAGGATTTGGATCGCCCCTCCGGCGAGAGGAAGGTGCCCTGGCTGAAGCCGATGGTCGCCTCGGGGATGAGCAGCGTGCTGACGCCGCCGACGATGGCCATCGACGCCTCGCCCGAGCGAATGCTGCGGCACGCGAGGTGGATCGCGATCAACGAGGACGAGCACGCGGTATCCACCGTCATACTGGGGCCGCGCAGGTCGAGCAGGTACGAAACACGGTTCGCCACAATGCAGTTCGTGACGCCGGTCATCGTGTGGCCGCCGATGAGGTAGCGGTTCTCCGGGTTGAGCTGGATGATGCCGTAGTCGTGCCCCGAAACACCCGCGTACACAGCGGTTTTCGTGCCCGCGATACTCTCCGGCACGATGCCCGCGTCCTGCAGCGCCTCCCAGGTGGTCTCCAGGAAGAGGCGCTGCTGCGGGTCGATCCGCGCCGCCTCGTGCGGCGTGATGCCGAAGAAGTGCGCATCGAAGGACGTGACGTCCTCGAGGTAGCCGCCCGCCCTCGTGCGCAGGTGGCCCGGCCGCGCCGCATCCCGATCGTAGAACGCCGCGCCGGACCAGCGGTTCTCCGGAACCTCACGGACGGCGTCCTGCTCACCGAGCAGCAGTTGCCAGAAATCACCCACGTCGGAAACCCGTCCGGGGAACCGGCAACCGATTCCCACGACGGCTATGCCCTCGTGAGCGGTCGACTCGGTCTCGATCGATGAGCTGTGCACAGAATCCATCGCATTACCTTCGTTTTGTAACCACACGTCTATCGACCGGGCGAGACAACCGCTCAGTTGGTGTCGTCCAGTCGATCAGGATCCGTATCGACCATTCGCGCTTCGCCTGCGCGAAACGCCCCACCACGCCTTCGATTCCAGGTACGCGGTGGCATCGAGCAGGCTGATTTGATCGTCGAGTTTCCGACCGTCACTTGCCGAAATCGAGCCGGCGGTCATGTTCCCCCCTCGAGGACCATGACCGCCGATGCGAAATGTCCACCCGCCGAACGCTTTTCGGTGGACCGCCGGACGGCATGAAGCTCCCGGCCGGTGCCTACTCCCCCCGAACGAGACCTCGGCGGTCGGACCGAGTCGTTCGGACGCCGGACAGCCGGCGATACATCGACACTGAGGCGGTTGAGCTGGGTGGCACAGGGCGGCACATCATCAGGGGTCGTGCTGATCGTGCTGAACGTCCACATGATTTGTGCCCACCTCACGCCCGGTGCCCAGATCCGCACCCATGGTCAGAATTTATCGACCACGAGCAGTCATGTCAACACATCGGTGTGCATTCGTGTGCATCCAAGATCCCTGTCATGCGCACGCTCGTGCAGTCTAACCCGACCCTCTGCGTGACGTCGGGCAATGATCTTGCTAAGGTGCTCGTTCGCGACCGGACATGAGAGGACATGCACGCGCATGATGACCAGCTCTGCACAGCCAAGTGGTATGGTGCTTGCCATGGGCGACGAGTTGGGCGCCAGCGAGACCGTGAACCGTGCGAGAGTCGAGTCGGCTGGACAGCGGTTCGGACGGCAGCTGAAGGCGTTCCGGCAGCGAAATCTTCCCGATGAGCTGATCACGCACCAGCACATCCATGACCTCGGGGGTCCTACACGAAATGTTCAGTCCCGAATCGAGAGCGGGCAAGTCGACACGATAAGCGCCACCACGGAGGCGAAGTACAACCGCGCCCTCGAAGCACTGGGCCTGGCGGCCGGAAGCGCAACCGCCGCACTGCATCACGGCGGCACCCTCGGGGCTCCCCCGGTCGACGAACCCGTCGAGACCGGCGTGCCCGACGATGTCGAGAGCGGTGTGGACGCGTTGCAGAACCTGGCCCGCAAGCACCGGTCGGTCGTGGACCTCGTGACCGAGCTCGACCGGCTCGGCATCGAGTTGAAACGCGCCCGCAGCCACACCGAGGGCTATCAGCTGGTCTTCCCGAAGACCGCGATCGATCGCCTGTTACAGGCGCTACAGAACACGGCCGAACCCGCACAGCCTGGGCGCGAGTCCGACCGAGACGACCATCCGCAGACCTAGCCTTCGAAGCAACGGGTCATGGACATACGCACCCTCGAGACATGCCGGACGACCCGAGGATGCGGATCGGGGGCCGTCCATGCGGGTCGCGCAACGCCACAGTGGTTGAAACACAAAGTATTTCAGCGAACCAAGGGCGCCGGCGCCCGGTATCGCGCACGCGCGGAACGGTTCCGGCGGCCGCCCGGCCGCGCGGCTGCCCGCCTACGGCCGTCACCGCTGAAATCCGGTCGGCATCGCGATGTTTCGTGGTCCGGCGAAAACTACCCCGTACCCTGCCCTGCCGCCCGCGGCCGAGCCGTCGCCGACCGTGCCACCAGGACCGATCGCGTCCTTCCGACGGTGCCGATGCCGAATCTTGCGTTACTGTTCACCCATATCGGCCCAGGTCAAAGTGACAATCTGCAACTTCTGACCGCGGAATTACAGCTACGCGAAGCCCGGGTGACAGGTAGGGTATATGCCAGCCCGGCAAGTCGACGATGGTGAGTCGATGTGTGTCGACATGCCGGTCCGCTGAAGCCATCCGGGACGATGGACGACGTCGCACTCCCGTCGAAACGGACGACTTCGACGAACAAAATCGCGCCGGTGGCAACGATGCCGCTGCGGTGCGCGATAACAAGGTGGGATCTCCAGGTGCTCGGGGGAGGAAATCGTGAACGCATACGATCTGCATTCCACCGGCCTCGACGCAGCAGCTCTTACCAGCGGTAATGCCGACGGGTCGGACCTCACTGACGCGGATCGCCTCACTCGAACGAGGAGGCAAGTGACATGTTGAAACTGTTCCGGCGCAAGGCCTCCACCCTCACGTGGAAGCCCACTCGCGGCAAGACCTCCACGCGGGCTCGCCTGCAAGCGCTGGTCGACAGTCTCGAGTTGCCGACGGACTGGACCATCGAGGAGTTCATCGCGTGCGTCGAACGCACGCGCGGGCGGCGCATCGTGCGGTTGCTGCTGCCGCCCACCGCACCGGTGGGGCTGTGCGGACTGTGGCTGGCCTGCAAGGACTACGACGTGATCTTCCTCAGGCAGTCCTCGGACCCGGCGGTCGAACTGCACGTGGCCCTGCACGAGGTCAGCCACATGCTGCTCGGCCACGGCCAGGACACCTCGCTGTCCTCGGTCGAATGGAAGACGCTGACCAGTGAGGTCGCGTTGAACGACGCCATCGACCTGTCCATGGTTCGCGCCGCGCGCGGCGCCTCGAGCTACGCCTCGGTCGAAGAGTACGAAGCCGAGCTGCTGGCGACCTTGATCAGCTTCCGCGCGCGGACCGTCGGACCGCGCCGCGACCCGATGTTGAGAGAGTTGTGACGCATGTGGCCGAACACCCAGCTGTCGCCCTGGATCACCATCTCGGCAACGGTGTTCATCGTCGCCATCACCCTGATCCGGCTGGCGTCGACCCTGCACACGACGCTGTTCGGCCGCTTGATCAACACCCTGCTCGGCTTCGACGCCGCGGCGGCGCTGCTGCGTGAGCCGATCATCGCACGGCAGGTGGCGAAGGTCGTGCCCGGCGGCCTGCCCACGGTGTTCGACGCCTGGCACTGGCTGACGGTGACCGCCTGGGCCTTCGGTCTCGGGATGGCGCTGCTGCACGAGAACGGCCCCGTCCGCTACCGCACCCGGTTCAAGGTCGTGCTGGGCCTTTCCGCCGCGATCGGCCTGATATTCTTCGCGCTCAGCGCGCCCGCCCGCGCCCACGGCCTGACGTCCATCGCCGAATACGGCGGCTGGCGTTTCGGCATCTACATCGGACTGTATTCGGCCCTGCCCGTGATCGTTTCCGGGTACTACTACGTGTTGAAGGTTCGCGGCACGGTATGGCGGACGAACACCCTGTGGGAACGATTCACCGTCGCCGCGCTCGTCTGCTTCGGTGTCGCCAGCTCACTGCCTGTCTTCCTGATGGCGGTCGCCGCGGCGGCGGATGCCATCGGCGTGGGCAATACGTTCACGCGCGGCACCTTCCAGCTCGTCGCCGACGGATTCACCTCCGGCGAGCCCGGGCTGTTCGTGTTCGCCGCCCTGGTCATGGTGTATGTGCCGTCCTCGGCGCAGGCGATCGTGCAGTTGCTGCGGCTCGATCGGGAATCACGCGCCGCGCGCCGGGTGTATCCGATCTGGCGCGACCTCACCGCCGCCGCGCCGCAGGTGGTCTTCCGGCTCAAACGGGCGGACAGCTGGAATGTCTCGCCGCAGGAACGATTGCACCGCAGGCGAATGGAAATCCACGACGCGGCCGAAATCGTCGCTCGATATGTCCTGCCGCTGCCGGCGCCGGTCGACGAATTGATCGAGAACACCGTCGTCGAAGACGAACAGGAACATATCCGAATGGTCGCCGAATTGGTGCTGGCCGCGCGCCGGCTCGCCGACGGTACCGAGACGGCGGGCGAGCCGACCGCGCGCGGCACCGACGTCCCCGACGAGCAGACCCTGGTCCGGCAGTGGCAGCACGCGAAATCGCTGCTGCACGCCACGGACCTCACCGCGACGATCCGAACACCAATCAGCACACCATGATTCGCGATGCGGGGTGCCGAACCGAGCCCACGACCACGCGCGCGATTCGACATGCGGCAGGCGGCGCGCTGTGGTGTAATCGGTCCATCCCGCAGCCGAATCATTCGTCGGCAGTGCGCATTCCGAGGGTCGGCACATCGTCGGAAGGTCGACCGCGCAGGTCCCGCACCCGGACGCGGCCCTCAGTCGAGTAAAGGTGAACCATGGCATCGAACGATCAGGTGAGCACGGCGTCCCCGAATGTTCTCATCGTCGGCACCGGATTCGCCGGTGTCGCGATGGCGATCAAGCTGCTGGAGGCGGGCGAACGTGATTTCGTCATCCTCGAGAAGGCCGACGGCGTGGGCGGGGTATGGCGCGAGAACACCTATCCGGGCTGCGGTTGCGACATCATGTCGATGATGTACTCGTATTCCTTTGCGCCGCACACCGGTTGGAGCCGAATGTATGCACCGCAACCGGAAATCCTCGACTACATCAAACGAGTCGTCAAAGACTACGGGATCGAACCCTATATCCGCTTCCGATCCGAGGCGGTGTCCTATGAATTCGACGCCGCCGCGGACCGGTGGGTGGTCCGCACCGCCGACGGCGAGGAGTATCGGCCGCGGGCCGTGGTCGCCGCACACGGTGCGCTGCACGTGCCGAACATCCCGGAGTTCGCCGGGCGAGAGAATTTCACCGGCCCGGTCTTCCATTCCGCGCAATGGGATCACTCGGTGGACCTCACCGGCAAACGGGTCGCGGTGATCGGCACCGGCTCCAGCGGCGTGCAGCTGGCGCCCCAGATCGCCGGCACCGCAGCCCATGTCGAGGTGTTCCAGCGGTCCGCGCACTGGGTGATGCCGAAGATGGACCGTCCGGTCAGCAACGTCGAACAGCGCATGTTCAAGGCCTTCCCCGGGCTCATGAAGATCTACCGCAACTTCGCCTTCTGGCTGCACGAGGCGCCGGTCTACGGTTACTTCCACCCCCGCTGGAACTTTCTGCTGAAGTTCGTGGCGCTGCACCATCTGAAGAAGCAGGTGCCCGACCCCGAACTGCGCGCCCGGCTCACGCCCACGCACACCTTCGGCTGTAAGCGAATCCTGTTCTCCAGCGACTTCTTTCCGGCGCTGCAACGACCCGATGTCAGCCTGGTGACCGCGGGCATCGAGGAATTCACCGAGGCCGGAATCCGCACCACCGACGGCGTGCTGCACGAGGCGGACGTGATCGTGCTCGGCACCGGGTTCGCCACCGACAACCGGTGCGCGACCGAACACATCGTCGGTCGCGACGGGCTCACCATCCAGGACGCCTGGCGCGACGGCATGCAGGCCTACCTCGGCATGACCGTGGCGGGCTTCCCGAACTTCTTCATGATCATGGGCCCGAATTCCGGTGGTGGCGCCCAGTCGATCGTGTTCCTCATCGAGGCGCAGGTCCGCTACATCGTGCAGTGCCTGCGGCTGATGCAGAACCGGGGTGCCACCCGGATCGAAGTGAGCGGCGCGAAACAGGACGAGTTCAACACCTGGTTGCACGGCAAACTCGACCGGTCCGTGTGGGTGTCCGGCGGCTGCCACAGCTGGTTCCTCGACCACACCGGCCATAACCGACAGTCCTGGGCGGGCACCGGCACGAGCTACTGGCGTGCGACGCGCAAGCCCGAACCCGCGGCCTTCGAGTTCGCCGCCGCGGCACGAGCCGATCGGGGCACGCCTGCGGCCGGATAGCGAATACGCCTGGGCTCCCGGGGGTTTCGTCCCCGGGAGCCCACGGCGTGCCCGCGATCAGGGATTGCGGGTGGTGCCCATGCGGGTATGCGCCTCCTCCGGGGTGGCGACATGCGATCCGCCACGGGGGCGTGCCGCGGCCGCGCTGCCCGCCGCCACCGGCGTGCCCCGGCCTCGCCCGGACGCGGTGTGGCCGGATCCGCCACGGCCCACCATGGCCGCGAGCGCACCGGCGATCGCCGCGATCACCAGACCGATCGGCAGCGCCCACCACTTGGCGTTCGAACTCGACCCCGAATCGGAATCGGACTTGGCCTCGGTCGCCGGCTCCGGATTACCGCCGGACACCACCGAACCGGGGGCCGCACCGGGCGCCGACACATCCAGCCCGCTCAACTGACCCGCGATCTCGGGCGGCACGGTGGCGAAACCGTCGGCCTTGCTCCAGCGGATCTGCACCGGGTTGCCGTTCTGGCCGCTGAAGGTCTGGGTGTAGACGCCGTCGGCCACCGTGGTGTCGGAGGTCGGGCTACCCAGCGGACCGTCGGTCGCCTTCAGATGCGACCACGCGCTCCGGATCGGGCCGCGCACCAGCCACGCCCCGTTCTGCGGGCTCCACTGGATGGTCGCACCGTCCGCGGCGGAGAACTCGCTGTAGCGCGCGGTGCCCGCGACCGGAGCGTCGGACTCGTCGTTCACCGGATAGCCGATATCGGTGCTCGCACCGCCGAGCGCGAGATACTTGTCCAGGATCGCGCCGTACATCACCTTCGCGCCGGTCTCCGGCGAGTAGACGATCTTTCCGCCGCGATAATCCTGTGCGGCCCCGTCCGGCCCGAAAGCATAGACGGCGCCGACCTTTTCCCCGAGCGGCGTGGCTGCGCCGCCCTTCTCGTCGTAGTGCGCGGTGATCGCGGCGTCCGCGTCGGCCGGCTGCGCGCCGGCGCTCGGGCTCAGCAGCACACCGGCGCCGAACGTCGCGATCAATCCGCCGGCGAACGCGATGGCGGATAGGGATTTCTTCAAGCTCTTCATCGAAAGACTCCTCACAAGGGGCGACAGGGCTAGCACTTGCAGGCAATCTCGAAGCTGTCGGTCAGCGAACTTCGCCGGCCTTCGGTTTGGTGGCCACGCCGATGATCGCGGACAGCACGGCGCCCACCACACCGCCGCCGGCGACCTGGGCGAGGATCTGCCCGAAGTCCAGCCCGCTACCTGTCGCGGCCTGGATGATCCCGCCGGTGATGCCGCCACCGACCGCACCCGCCGCACCGTTCACCACGGGGCCGAGCGGGTTCTTCGAACCACCGATCCCGCCACCGACCACCCCGCCCAGTAATCCCAGAAGCCATTCCATGGGTTTCCTCCTTCGCAATGCCACGGATGTTGCGTACATCGAGACAAACAGCTGTTGTGGAAATCATCGAGTCCGGCGTCAAGACCCCATAGTGCTCCTTTGATCTACCCGGCATGATCGATTTCAATCGCAACCGAGTATTTACGCGGAAAATGCCACCGTATGCGGCGGTAATGCGCGACGGCTGGCGAGCAAACGGGGAACCCGCAGGTCGGGCGCATCGACCGGCGACCGTGGCAACTGATCTCGACGGCGCCCCGGGGACAGTGTCGGTGGCACTTAACTCGTTTACAGAAACGCTAACATTTCTGGTCCGAATCGATTGCGCTCCATAAACTCTCAGACCCGACGGGTATTCGAGGGAAAGCAGCCGATGGGTAGACACCGCGCACCACGAAAGTCCGAAGTCACGATGCAGTTCGCCGTGGTCTCTACCGCCGCTGTACTCACCGCGCTGGTCTGCACCCACCGCGACGGACCGCCGGCCGGTCGTTCCGCCACGAGCCAGGACCACACGACCTCGGGTCTGTCCGGCCGTCCCCTCGTGCCACCGCCGGTCAGCGGGCCGGAAGCCGTACCGGAGCCGCCGATCTACGAGGCCCCGCCGGCGCCCGTCGAACCGCCCGTTTCTCCCTGGACCCCGCCCGCACCTGCCGCGCAAGCGGCCGAACCCGAGGCCCCGGCGCCGCGCGACGTCGTCGGCGGCATGACGGCGGCCTGGGTCTCCGGCACCCAGCAGGGCTACGACTGTCTCACCAGGATCGAACAGCACATCGCCGCGCACGTGCGGTCGGTCATGGACCAGCGCCCCGTGTGATACTCCAGTTCGAGGCACCGTAGTACTGCGGTGCAATGTGCCTGCGGGCCTTGGGTTCCTACGGTCGGACCATGTGGTTTCGAGCCTTCGCCCTCCCGATCTGCACTGTGTCGGTGCTGCTGTCCGCCTGCACGACGGCCTCGGTCGCGCCGACCTCCGCGCCTGCCGTTGCCGGCATCGACGCGGACCGGGTGCGTGACGACCTGGACGCGCTGATCGGTTCCGGCGCGATCGGAGCCGTGGCCACACTCACCGGCAACGATGTCAGCACGGTCCTCACCGCCGGTGTCGCCGACAACGCCGCGGCGGCGCCGATCGGCACCGATCGTCCGCAGTTCATCCGGGTCGGCAGCATCACCAAGACGTTCACCGCCGCTATCGTGTTGCAACTGGTCGCCGAACACCGGGTCGACCTCGAACAGTCGATCGACACATATCTGCCGGGATTGCTCACCGGGGACGGTATCGATGGACGCGCCATCACCGTCCGCCAAGTCCTAGGCCACCGCAGCGGACTGCCGCAACCAGCAGAATCCCCCGACATCAACGAGTACACGGTGGCGCGCGACGGCCGCACCTTCACGCCCGCGGAGCAAATCGCCCTGGTCTCGGCTCATCCCGCGCAGTTCGCGCCGGGCACCCGATTCGAATACACCAACACCAATTACCTCGTCGCCGGAATGCTGATCGAAGCGGTGACCGGGCACCGCTACGCCGACGAACTACGCGATCGGGTCCTGACGCCGCTGGGCATGTCGGACACTTATCTGCCGGCGACGGGCGAAACCGGCCTGCGCGAACCGCATCCGAACGGCTACGCCACGATCGACGGCGTCGTCACCGACACGACCCGCGTGGAACCCTCGGCGCTGTGGACCTCGGGCGCGCTGGTCAGCACCGGAGCCGACCTGAACCGCTTCTACACCGCATTGCTGAGCGGAGCGGTGGTCCCGCCGGCACTCCTGCCGCAGATGCTCGACGGTGTGGACATGGGATCCGGCGACGGCATGTCCTACGGCCTCGGCGTCGGCTACACCCAACTCCCTTGCGGCACAAAGTATGTGGGCCACGTCGGCGGCATTGCGGGCTTCTCGACCATCGCCGGCGCCACCCCCGCCCGCGCGATCACCATCGCCTACACCGGCACCCCCACCACCGTCGACATCCGCGCTCTGCTCACCCACGCGCTGTGCGAATGAGCGGCGACTCAGAGGGTTTCGGTCACCTTTTTCAGGCCACGGGGGCGGTCCGGGTCGCCGCCGCGGGCGATCGCGAGGTGCAGGGCGAGCTGTTGCAGCGGCAGGATTTCCACGAGCGGGGACAGCGGTTCGGGGATGCCGGCCGGCAGGGTGACGCCGCCGGACAGCCCGGCCAGCGCGTCGGCCGTGCCGACACCGAATACGTCGGCGCGCAGCTCGGCGAGCCGGGACAGCACGGGCAGCATCGCGCGTCCGCCCACGCCGTCCGGCACGATCGCCAGCACCGGCACCGACGGGTCGACGGTGGCCAGCGGGCCGTGCAGCAGATCCGCACCGGAGAAGGCCTGCGCCGAAAGATACGACGTCTCCATCAGTTTCAGCGCCGCCTCGCGCGCGGTCGGATAGGAGTACCCGCGCGCGGAGGTGATGAGTCGCTGGGCGAACCGGTAGCGCTGGGCCACACCGGCCAGGGCCGCACCGGAATCGAGCACCCGGCTGCCCAGGCCGGGCAGCTCGGCGGTGCCCGCGCCGTCGCCGCCCCGCGCGTAGTCGAGCAGCAGATACAGCGCGAGCAGTTCCGCGGTATAAGACTTGGTCGCCGCGACCGCGCGTTCCGGACCGGCCAGCACGTCGACGTGGATCTCGGCGGCAGCGGCCAGCGCGGAGGCCGGGTTGTTGGTGAGCGCCACGGTCAACGCGCCCTGGCGCCGCGCCACCTCCACCGACTGCACCAGATCGGGTGAGCCGCCGGACTGGCTCACCGCGACGAACAGCACGTCTCGCAGGTCCGGGGCGCTGTCGTAGATCGTCATGGTGGACGGCGAGACCAGGCCCGCGGGTAACGCGTGCTGAATCTCCACCAGGTACTTGCCGTACAGCGCGGCGTGATCGCTGGTGCCGCGCGCGACGAACAGCACGAATCGCGGCTGGTACTCCGCGATTCGGGCGGCCGCGCGCCGGATGGCGTCGGTGCCCTCGGTGAGCAGCCGCTGCCACGCCGCGGGTTGTTCGGCAATCTCGCTCGCCATCAGGGCGCCGGGATTGTCCTGGTCGGTCATGTCACTCCTCGAAGTAGAAGGCTTTATCCGGGCAGGGCCGTCGCGCTGCGGGCCGGCAGCTGCCGCGCCAGTCGCACCGCGCCGTGCACCGGGTCGACGTCGAGCACGCGCACGTCGTCGAGTCCGCGCCCGGCGAGCGCGCGCCGTAGCTCGGCTTGCAGCAGCGGCTGGTGCACCGCGAGCCCGCCGGCCACGATCACCGGCCCGGCGTAGGACAGTCGGTCGGCGACGGTGCCGACCAGGTCGGTCAGATCGGCGACGGCCGCGGCCAGGATCTCCCGGCCGACCGGATCGCCGGTCGCCGCCATGTCGATGACCACGCGAGCGCGCCGAGCCCAGTATCTGCGGTCGGTGTGGTCGTAGAAATGGTCGAGCAGTTGTTCGGTCGAGCGCAGCCCGCATTCGGCGGCCAGCGCCCGGCCCAGCGGGTCGGCGGGCGCGCCGCGATCCACCGCGGCGAGTGCCCGGCACACCGCCTCGCGCGCCACCCAGTAGCCGCTGCCTTGATCACCCAGCAGGTAGCCCCAGCCGCCCGCGCGGGCGGTCCGGCCCGCGTGCCTGCCCCACGCCACCGAGCCCGTGCCCGAGATGAGCGCGATGCCCTCGTCGAGCCCCGCGGCCGCGAGGACGAGTTCACTGTCGTGCACCACTCGAATCATCGCATCGGGCAGGCGTTGCGCGAGCAGATCCTGCAGGCGCGCGCGACCCTCCGGGGTGTCGGCCCCCGCCGCGCCCGCGCACACGGCCCGGATCCCGTCGCCGCCGACGCGCTCGAGGATCAGGTCGAGCTGGTGACCGGCCGCCGCCGCGCCGACCGAGGCCACGTTGGCGCTGCCCGCCCGCGCCTGGGCGACCACGACCCCGTCCTCGGTTCGCACGGCCATCGTTTTCGAGCCGCCGATGTCCAAGCCCAGCACCGCGGTCATGCGCGCACGTCCTGCTCCCGCGTGACCGCGGGCCAGCGGCCGCCGTTGGCCCAGTAGTACTGGATCTCCTCGAGTTGGCGGCCCTTGGTCTCCGGCGCCAGCCGGTACACGAACCCGAAGCCGACGATCGCGAGCGCGCCGAACACCGCGAAAGTGCCCGCGCCGCCCAGGGATTCGAGCATGGTCAGGAACGCGCCCGCCACGATCGCGTTCGCGACCAGATCCGAGGTGAGCATCGCGCTCGACCCGGTCGAGCGCAGCCGCGCCGGGAAACTCTCGCCCGCGTACACCCACACCAGCGCACCGAATCCGAAGGTGAAACCGACGGTGAACAGCAGCACGCCGACGAACCCGAGCACGGTCAGCACCCCGCCGAAATCGGAGCCGGCCACGAACACCGCGATGAGCAGCGCGTTGGCCGCGATCATCATGCCGATCCCGGACAGCAGAATCGGCCTGCGACCCAGCCGATCGACGAGCACCAGCGCGACCAGCACCGCCGCCAGAGCGGCCACCTGCACCAGTGCGGGCAGCACGAGCAGGGCGAAGTGGCCGCGGAAACCCATCGCCTCGAACAGCCGGGGGCTGTAGTAGACGATCGCGTTGATGCCGGTGATCTGGATGAAGAAGCCGAGCCCGACCACGAAGACCGTGGCCCGCAGATACGGCTTGCGCAGCATCTCCCGCAGCGCGCCGCCGGATTCCTCGCGCAGCCCGTGCTCGATCTCGGCGAGCTGGGCGTCGGCGTCGAGGTCCGGCTCGACGCGGCGCAGCACCTGACGAGCCTGCTCGATCCGGCCCTTCATCACATACCAGCGGGCGGTGTCGGGCAGCCGCAGCAGCAACACGGTGGTGAGCACGGCGGGCACCGCCGCCAGCCCGAGCATCCAGCGCCAGCTCTGGGTACCCGCCAGCAGATACGCCGCGAGGTACCCGATGATGATGCCGATCACCGTGGCGACCTGGTATGCCACCAGCAGCGCGCCGCGCACCCGGGTCGGCGCGGACTCCGCGACGAACACCGGCACCACGACCACGGAGATACCGATCGTGATGCCGAGCGCGAGCCGCGCCGCCATCAGCATCGGCAAGGCCGTCGAGCACGCGGCCAGCACCGCGAACGCGCCGTAGGTCGCCGCGACGAGCACCATCGACTTCTTGCGGCCGATCCGGTTCGCGAGCACGCCGCCCCCGATCGCGCCCGCGATCTCGCCGATCACCACGGCCGTGGTGAGCAGTTCCTGCTGCCGTGTGGTCAACCCGAACTCGTCGGTGATGAACAGCAACGCGCCCGCGATGTTGGACAGGTCGTAGCCGTAGATCACCCCGACGCTGGCGGCGGCTACGCCGACCACCACCCCCAACCGGGACGACGCCCGCAGCTCGGCCACGAACCCCATGTTTCTTCGCCTCTCACCGTTGATCAGGGAAGTAATTGGTGTACACCAATTTGCCGGTGACGAGATTGGCATACACCAATTCCGGCGTCAACTCCGGGGGCGGCGCGGTAGGTTCGGCGGCATGGGCAACACCACCGGAACCGCTCCGGACACCACGCAGCAGCCGCGCTACTACGGCACCAAACTGGCGCTGCGCCAGCTCATCAGCACGCTGGAATCGTCCACCGCGCTCCCACCCGAACGGGTGCTCGCCGAACAGCTCGCCACCTCGCGGACCACGCTGCGCAAGGCCCTCGCCGAACTCGCGGCCGAGGGACTGCTGCGGCGCGTGCAGGGCAGCGGGACGTTCGTCGCGCCGCCCAAGGTGGTGCACCTGCAGCAGTTGACGTCGCTGACCGACGACCTCGACGCGCAAGGGCTGCAAGTAGATTCGCGCATCCTGGAGCTGACGAAGGTGGCGGCGGACGAGGTGGTCGCCGGACGGCTCGGGATCGCGCCCGGCGCCCGGATCCATCGCCTCGAACGCCTGCGCTCGGTCGACGGCGAACCGCTGGCGATCGAGATCGCGCACCTCGCCGACAAGTTGCCCGACCTGCGCCGACGGCTGACCGATAAAGGCTCGCTCTACGCGACCCTGCGCGACTGCTACGGGATCGAGGTGGCCGGCGTGGAGGATACCGTCGAAACCGCGCTCACCACTCCGGCGGAGGCGGCCCTGCTCGATGTCGCGGTCGGCTCCCCCACCCTGCTGATCCAGCGCCGCGCCTGCGATCCCGCGGGCCGCCCCATCGAGTGGACCCGCTCGATCTACCGCGGCGACCGCTTCCGTTTCGTCGCCCGCACCTGAATGCGGCGCGGTCCGGTGGATGGACCGGATCCGGGACGCGCGCCCGGCACGGCGGCACGATGGTCGCTATGACGGAAATCCGGCCGATGCAGCGCACCGACCTGGCCGCGGCGTGTGACGTACTCGGCCTGGCCTTCGCCGACAATCCGAACGCCCTCGCGGTGACCCGGGGCGATCGGGCGCGCGCCGCGCGCTTGATGCGCGCCGGAGCCCGGCTCGGCAAACTCGGCCGGGCGGCCGCCACGGTGCTGGTGGCCGAGCGCGCCGGACAGGTGGTCGGCGTGCTGAATGCCGCGCCGTGGCCGCGGTGTCAGTTCAGCGCCGCCGAGCAGCTGCGCCTCGCACCACGCATGATCGTCCTGCTCGGCACCAGACTGCCCCGGGCCGTCACCGCCCCGCGCGTGATGGCCGGACACGATCCGCGCCAACCGCATTGGCATATCGGGCCGATCGGCGTCCGCCCCGATCAGCAGGGGCAGGGCATCGGGCGACGGCTGCTGACCGCGTTCCTGGCGAAGGTCGACGCCGAGCGAATGCCCGCGTTCCTGGAAACCGACGTAGCTCGAAATGTGTTGCTATACCAGAGTTTCGGCTTCGAGACCATCGCACGCGCCCGTATCCACGACGTCGACAACCACTTCATGTGGCGTGCCGGTCAAGCCGATTCGCGGTTCTCCAGGCCGACCGCGTCGGCGAGTTCACGGCGGTGGCGTTCGAGCTCCGGGTGATCGCCGCTCAATTCGCCCATGAAGTCGGCCAGCGCGTCGGCGATCGCATTGAGCTTCTGCTGCACCGCTTCATCGGAGCGCGACTGCGTGTTCTGCAACAGCGCCACCAACAGGAACGTGATGATCGTGGTCGCGGTGTTGATCACCAACTGCCAGGTGTCGATGCTCGGCAGCACCAGAAACGTCGGTGCCCACAGCAGCACCAGCAGCACACAGAAGACGAAGAACCCCGCCTTCGCGGTGAGCGCCGCGGCCCCGGTGGCGAAACGATCGAAGATCGTCAACTTCCCCCGCACGTCCGACGGCATTGTCCTACTACCCCCACCGCGTTGCGCCGTATCCCGCATGACTCATCCCATCCTCGAACACCGGTCCCCCTCGGGTTAGCCCGGTTACGCGCACGCAAACAGGGATGCGCGCGGGCGGGTCAGCGGGTGGTCTCGGCGGGGTCGCCGCCGCGGTCGACCGCGGCGGTGCGGGGGCGTTCGGGGTGGTTGCGGGTGACCAGCCAGCCGAAGCCGGCGGCCAAGGGGAAGATGGCGACGCCGTAGACGGCGGCGGGGATGGCCATTTCGGTGCTGCCCAGCACGCTGATGGCGATGGTGATGGCGATGACGCCGTTGTGGATGCCGACCTCCATCGAGCAGGCGATGGCCTGGCGGTCCTCGACGCCGAGCACGCGCGGGACGAGATAGCCCACGGTCAAACTGATCAGGCAGAACAGGATCATGGCGACGCCGATGGCGCGCACATACGCCACGACATCGCCGCGCTGGTCGATGATCGTCGCGGTGATCACGAGCGTCAGCGTGAGCGCGGAACCGATCCGGACGGGTTTGTCCATCCGGTCCGCGAAACCCGGTGCGAACCGGCGCACCAGCATGCCGAGCATGACCGGAATCAGCACGATCGAGAACACCTGCACGGTCTTGCCGAACTGCAACCCCACCGTGCCCGACTCCCCCGGATCGAAATAGCCGAGGGCGAAGTTCGTCACCAAGGGGACGGTGACCACCGCGATCACCGAATTCACCGCGGTCAGCGACACATTCAACGCGACATCGCCGTGGAAGAGATGGCTGAACAGATTCGCCGCCGTGCCACCCGGCGAGGCCGCGAGCAACATCACCCCCACCGCCAGATTCGGTGACGGATCGAACAACAGCACCAGACCGAACGCGATCGACGGCAGCAACAGCAGCTGGCAGGCCAGCGCGATACTGACGACTTTGGGGTTCTTGGCGATTCGCGTGAAGTCGGGCACGGTGAGCGAAAGCCCCAGCCCGAACATGATCACGATCAACACCAGGGGCAGACCCACGGAGACGAGCGGAGAGTCCATGGTGTCCTCCAATCGCAGTCACCGGCTTGTTCCGGCGCGCGCGGATAAATCCGAACCTGCCAGAAGTGTTCAGGGGACGCAAGATAACGTCACGCCCATAGAACTACGGGCCCGGCCGGTTCGCCCCGGAATCGGCGATATCACCGCGGTCGGCACGGAAACGCCCGCCGCGGTCAGAATTCCGGCGATGCTCCGCCGCCGCACAGAGTGATGTGGCGGCCGAGGCCGGAATCCAGACAGGAAGCCATGTCCTGCACGTACTGGTGCACCAGCCCTGGTCGATTCGGCCAGTAGGAGCCACCGACGAAGTGCCCCAGCACCTTTCCGCTGTGCGCACCGCTGGTGCCGAGCACGAGACCGCCCGAGTCGCCGAGGGCGAGCAGGTAGGACGGGCCGAGCTGCCAGCAGGCCGACCACTGCCGGGCAGGGTCGCCGAGTTGGGTGAGCGCGCCGATGATCTGGCCGGCGCGACGGCCCGAGATCGCGCCGTAGGCGGTCACCTCGATCGGCGCGTACGGCGGCCGTGGCGTCCCAGCGGGTCCGGTGTGATGCAGGCCGAGGATCTGGTCGCGCTGGTCCCGCAGTTCCACCACCGCATAGTCATAGCCCGCGCCGCCGGTGACCGCAGGATCGGACCAGTGGCTCACGATGCCCTCGATCCAGCTCGGTGTCCGCTGACCGGACGCGTAGATCTGCACTCGAGCGCCGACGCCGGTGACGAGGTGCCCGGCCGTGACGATCGCGGGTGTGTTCGTCGCGGTACGGATGCACGACACCCCGGCGGTGGCGGTCCGGTTCGGTACCGCGTTCTCGCGGACCAGGTCCCGCGGCTGTACCTGCGCGGCGGCGGGCAGCGGACGGGTGGTGACGTCGATGAGCGTCGCCGGACCGATCCGCCAGTCGATCAGCAGTTGCAGGGCGGGTGCCTCCGCGAATCGCCGCTGTGCGCGCGGATCCACCCGCTGGAGCAGCTCGAACGCGGTGTAGCGACCGACCGTGATGCCGCTGTCGGGGCCGAGCGCGCCGCATTCGACGAGCACGAGTTCGTTGTTCCAGCGGCCGCTCGGATCCGGCGCACTACCGACTCCCCAGACCAGTTGCGGGGTGCGGCCGTTCGCGACGGCATCCAGATGGTCGCGATAGCGGGTGGTCAGCGTGTCGACATTGCGGCGCAGGGTTTCCGATTCTTCGTCGACCGGATTCCACCACATAGCCAACATCCCCAGTCGAATGACGCGATGAATCGTCTGCGCCGAGGCCTCGGCGGATCATCATCTTACTTCGAATACGTTCGGGTACAGCGGAAATGCGGCCCACAGCGCCCAGGGACGAGAACCGGCGCGTGCCGGAATCGCGCGAGGCGCGGTCAGGCCGGCTCGGCTGTCGCCGGCGCGTGTTCTTCGCTGATGCGCAGTCGTTCGGCCAGCGCGGTGAGCAGTTCCTGCGATTCGTCGGACAGGTCGGCGGCCAGGTCGAGCAGTTTGCGCAGGCTCTCGTTACACAGCCCGGTGAGCAGCGGGCGATCGCCGGACGCCGCGTCCGGTTCGACGCCGCCGTAGAAGTAGTCGAGCGGCACACCGAAGAATGCCGACAGTGCGGCCAGCAATTGTTCGGACGGATTGCTCCGGACTCCTGAACGTAGTTGCGACAGATAGGAGTTGGAGACGGGGCAGCCGGCTGCCTGCAACGCGGCGGCGACGCGCGCGTAGGTGTAGGGCTTGCCGATCGGATCGCGCACCGTGTGGAACAGCGCGTCGAGCCGCGCGGCCAACGCGTCGGCCGTGTCGTCACAGGTCCCCGGCGGGGCTGCTTCCTGTCCCGAAATCGTCTTCACCAGTTCACCCACCCCACAAGAGAGCGATCCAACCGTGCACGTAACTTTTCCCAGAACAGCAGACCGTCCATGATCTCCGCAATCACTCAGCTAACAATGTGACCGAGGTCACTCAGGTAGGTATTACCTTCAACCACAGCCGTTTTCACGTCCGCATCTTCTGGCAAACAAGAATCGAGGTGCGGTGCCGCGGCCGATAGGGCCATCGGCAATCCATCCGCAGGACCAAAGTCCCCGATCCGGAACCACCTCGCCGGATCACGGTAGATGAGCATCAATCCCGCGCGGCAACCCCTTTGCCGCACAGGAACCTGCGCTGAACTGCCGAAATCAGACACGTTGTGAGCATTTACTAGAAGAGTGTTGACTAGCCGACTCGACACTGCAACGCTGGAACCGTGCGAACGAAGAGCATCGACCTCACCGTGGAAGACCTGGCCGCGCGCGCCGGCGTGCCCACCAGCACCGTGCGGATGTATCAGTCGAAAGGACTGCTGCACGCGCCGCGCCGCGCCGGACGCACCGCGCGCTACGACAGCTCGCACCTGCAACGGCTCGAATTGGTGCAGCGCCTACAGGATCGCGGTTTCTCGCTCACCTCCATCACCGAACTGCTCACGGCCCGCGAACAAGGCGCGACGGTGGCGGATCTGCTCGCCCTACCCGGCGGCCCGGAGGACTGGGTACCGCTCGGCCTGCGCGAGATCCGGGTGATGATCAAGGCCAAGGAGCTGCGACCCACCCTGCTGCGCAAGGCAACTCAGCTCGGGCTGGTCCGCTGGCGGCGCGGGCGCCCGCAGGCCCGGCGCTGGGCGCTGACCAGCGGGATGCGGGTCGCCGACCTCGATATCCCGCCCGCCGAGGTGCTCGACCAGGTGATCCGGCTGCGTGCGCACACCGATCAGATCGCGGCGGACTTCGGCGATATCTTCGAACGCACCCTGTGGCCGCGCATCCAGGCCGACAGCACCGAAACCGACCAGCTCGACCGGGTCCGCGCCCTGCTGGAGGAATTGACCGGCCTGGCCGAGGGCGTGGTGGTCAGCGCGTTGCGCGAGTCGGTGCGCCATCTCGCGGAAGAGTTCGCCACCCGGCACGAATTGCTCCCCGCCGAAGGCGAACTCCCCGCCTGGCTGGACCGTCCGATCCCCGTGCTCAACGAGCGCCTCCTCGAACCCGCCGACGACGGTATCGAGGCGGTGGACAAATTCCTGGCCGTCGATCAATCTCCGGAGTAGCGATGCATCCCTACCTCAACCCCGATCTGCTTGCCGCGGACGCCGATCGCGAACGCGTGGTCGCCGCACTGGCGCACAACTTCCGGGAGGGGCGCCTGGGCCCGCCCGAATATTCGACCCGCGTAGGACAGGCTCTGAGCGCCAGGACCGTGCGCGACCTGCAGACCACCCTCACCGATCTCCCGCCCATCGCGTGGCCCGCTCTCGCCCCGCCCGTCCCGATTTACGCACCCGCGCAACTCAATCGATCGAATCCGGTCGCGACCGCGGCGCTGTGGCTGGGCATCTTCTCCCTGATCGGTTGCGGATTCCCGGCGCTGCTCGCCGTCCCGCTCGGACTCGTCGGCCTCGCGGAGGAAAATCGGAACCCGCAACCGCGCCCGACCACCGCCTACGTCGGCATCGCCCTCGGTGTCGCGGGCGCGATGCTGTGGCTGACCATCTACCTCATGAACAAGGTCGGATAACCGACTGCGCCACAAGGCGACCGGGCGTACCGAACGCACGCTACGGCTTGCCCAACCGGGCGATGCGCGGCGTGAAGTTCGTCGGGAAACCGGCGCCGTCGAGTACCTGGATCCGGTCGGGATCCAATCGCAGCAGCGTGAACTGCGGGCTCTCGGGCCCGGCGGGGGCGAACATGCTCAGGTCGTAACCGACCGGCGGCGGTGTCGTCTGGAACAGATCCCACACCCGGCGCTTCTGCGCCACATCGTCCACCCAGGTGGCCACGGCCTCACCCTGCACGACGTGCTGGGCCGGGCTCCAATACGAAAACGCCACAACCGGATTGGCGGCCAGGTGCCGCGCCTTCACCGGCGTCTTACCGGTCGCGACCCAGCCGATCGGGCGACCCTCGCGCACCTCCCACAGCGGGTGCAGGATCCGCGACCGCGGGCGGCCCTTGCCGTCCACCGAAGTGACTGTGCACCAGACGATCTCCTGCGTGAACCGAACGAAGTCGGCTTCGATCGCCTCGAATGTTTCTGCCATGCGGCACCTCCTCGGCTCGATCGTAGTGCGAGATCACGACAACAACGGCTCAGCGTCCGCCCGCCGGTGCCGCCGCGCAGGCCACGTCGCGTTCCGGCCGTTGCCCGGTGGTCAGGAACGTAGTAACGGCGTCGTTCAGACAGGTGTTGTCCTTGAACAGGTAGGCGAGGTGGCCGCCCTGATCCGCGGTCACCAGCCGGGCGCGGTCGCCGAAGGCCTGCTCGAGTTCCCGCGCACCGGACAGCGGCGTCGCCGGATCCCGGAGATTCTGCACGATCAGCACATTCGACGGGCCGCGGTCGCCGATCCGCACCGGCGGTTCCACCGGGTCGGACGGCCAGTACGCGCACGGCCAGACATTGGCCGCCGCCGCGCCGAACATCGGGTAGCGGACCCGGTCGATCGCGACGTCGGCCTGATAGCTGAGATCCGAACGCGGCCAAGCGGTGTCGTTGCACAGCACGTGCAATTGGCTGGACAGGTAGTTGTCCAGGTCGGGCTGCTCGGCGTCGGCCGCCGGCGTCTGTTCCAGCTCGCCGGTACTCGCGGCCCGCCACAGCTCGGCCAGCGCAGGCAGGTTCTTGTCGTAGTAGAGCAGCGCGAAGGTGACTTGCCGGAACTGCGAACCGTAGCCGCCGCCAGCCGGATTCGGTATCGCGTCGAGCTGTGCCGCCAGTTCGAAGTACTTCGCGGTGACCTCTCCGGGGGTGTCCCCGAGACCGTATTCGGGATGGTCTGCCGCGAACGCCGCGAAATCCGGGAACCGGTCCTGGAACCCCTCGCCCAGCCTGCGTGCATGCAGGCTGTCGAAACCGCCCGGCCCGACGGCACTGTCGAGCACGACGCGGTCGGTGCGCTCCGGGAACAGCGACGCGTACACCGCACCGAGATAGGTGCCATAGGAGATGCCGTGGTACGACACCGTCTGCTCCCCCAGCGCCGCCCGGATCCGGTCCATGTCGCGCGCGGTGTTCGCGGTGCTGACGAACGGCAGGGTCGCCGCGGACGCGGACGTAGCGCATTGCCGCGCAATATCTTTCACCACCCCCGCCCGCTGCGCCACATCGATCGGATCACGCGCGTAGGGCGGAATATTGCTCGTCTGCTGGGCCGGGGACAGTGCACACGTGACCGGTGCGCTGTGGCCGACTCCGCGTGGATCGAAGCCGATCACGTCGTAGCGGTCGAGGACGCTCTGCGGCAGCCCGAGCTTTTTCAGGTCCGCGGGAAAACTCAGCCCCGCTCCGCCGGGACCGCCGGTGTTGGTCAGCAGCACGCCTCGGCGCTGTGCCGGGTCCGCACTGCGCAACCGGGAGATCGCGATCTCGATCTGCGATCCGTCCGGGTTCCGATAGTCGAGCGGCACTTCGAGCACCGCGCATTGCAGGGCGGGTGCGGTGACGTCGGCCGGACAGGCGCCCCACGCCAAGCCGGGCGCCGCGGTCGCGACCGCGGGCGCCATCGAGGCGGCCACGAGCGCGGCGAGGACCGGCAACAAAGTCTTTCGCATGATTTCTCCTGATTCTGAGCGTGCTTCGAGCAGCCGATCGGCGACACGGGGGCGCAAGACCACGGCGCCGGCGCCGATCCGCCCTATGCTGGGTCGTGCCGTGAGGCGTGGCGGCGTCCACACGGTGCACGGGGAAGCGACCCGCCCAGTAGTACTGCTGGGCGGGTCTTCCGCGCCCGGCCCCTTAGATCCAGCCCTTTTCGCGGGCTTTGAGTGCCGCTTCGTAGCGGTTTGCGACCCCTAGTTTCGCCATCGCCGACGACAGATAGTTGCGGGTCGTGCCCGGTGACAGGTGCGCGCGACGCGCGATGTCCTCGACCGACGCACCGTCGATGGCGTATTCGAGCACATCGGCCTCGCGCGCGGTGAGCAGTGTGTCGCCCGCGCTGATGGCTTCGGCGGCCAGTTCCGGATCGACGTAGCGGCCACCACCGTGCACGGTGCGGATCACCGCCGCCAAGGTCGCGGCCGAGGTCGTTTTGGGCAGGAAGCCCCGCACGCCCGCGGCCAGGGCGCGTTTCAGATAGCCCGGCCTGCCGTGACTCGTGACGATCAAGGTGGCCGCGCCGGGCGTGAGGCGTTGCAGTTCGACGGCAGTCTCGATGCCATCAATGCCGGGCATCTGCAGATCGATCACGGCGACGGCGACCGGCGCGCCCGCCTCGCTGCGCCGCCGCCACGCGGCAACGAGTTCCTCGCCGGAGCCGACATGGTCGATCACCTCGAGATCGGCTTCCAGGTCGAGCATGGTCGCCAGCGCGGCCCGGACGAGCGTTTCGTCATCGGCGAGAAATACCGGAATCATTCTTTCTCCCAACGTATCTCGAGGATGAACTGCTCGTCGGAGGCGAGCACGTCGAGGGTTGCGCCGATGGTCGCGAGCCGCTCCGCGACCCCGCGCAGCCCCGAACGCTCCCCCGGCGCGCCGTGCGGACGATCGTTGCGCAGCGACATTCCGGCCGCCCCGAGCGCGAGCACCGCCGTGGTCGCCGCGGAGTGCTCCACGATATTCGTGGTGCCCTCCCGCACCACCCAGGCGGCGACCTCGTGACAGCGCGCCGGAACGTTCGCCGGATCGCCTTCGACGTCCAGACGGCAGCCCACCGCCGACAGCAGCGACCGCGCCCCCGCCACCTCGTTCATCAGGTCGATGCCGCGGTAGCCGCGGACCAGTTTGCGCATCTGGTCCATGGATTCGACGGCCAGCGTCCTGACCTCGTCCATCTCGGCGGCCGCCGGTTCGGCCTTCCCGGACCGGGAAAGTACCGCGGCGAGTTCACTTTTCACCGCGATCGCGGAAAAGCTGCGGCCCACCACATCGTGCAGATCCCGCGAGAAGCGCAAACGCTCTTCGGCGACCTGCAATTCGGCTTCGACCCCCTTGGCCCGATCCAGCTCTTCGACGACCCGCAGACCCCACAGCGTGAGCAATGTCGTTCCGACAAGGACGATTCCGGCGAGGTAGGTGCCGCCCGCGAAGCCGAGCACCGCCAGCGGCGACGATCCGTAGAGCAGTCCGGTGACCAGCGCGATCCCCAGGGTCGCCCACCATCTGTGCCGAATGAACGACACGAGCGAGTAGGTGGCGAGGATGGCCGCGTAGAGGCCGGTCACCGCCGCTCGATCGGTGACCTCGTCGTCGGTCGCCCACCGAGCGATCACCGCGAACGTCAGCAAGATGCCGATCTGCACCGCGACCGCGACCGGCAGTACCCAGCGCCGGGAAATCCATTCGGTCGACCCGGCGAACTCCGGCTGCACCTCCAGCGCGAGGATCGCGATGAGGCCGGCGGCCAGCACCCCGGCCACCGCCCACGGCGCGCGCACGGTGAACGCCATCACGACGACCACCGCGGCCACGCTCGACTGCAGGGTGAGCCTGGTGTAGAGCCGGAACTTGGCCGGTCCGGACAGCTCGTGCCACCAGGTGCTCATCCGGTTCAACCGCGGTCGTCCCAGCGGAAGCTCTTGCGGGTCAGCGCGAGCGCCAGGACGGTCCATATCGCCAGTGTGGCAAACGGGCGGCCGAGTTCGGCGCAGGTGCCCGCGAAGTCGAGCGCCGGATCGCCGGTACCCGCGGTGGCCAACCTGCCCGACGCGCCGAGCGAGACCAGGTCCGAGACGGCCGCGAACGGTGTCCAGTCGGCCAGGTCGGCCAGCCGGTCCGGCAGCACCTTCCGGATGGAGGCGAGGCCGAGCATCGCGATCGTCATCACCGGCAGCGAGGTGATCTGCGCGGCCTCGGCATTCTTGGTCACGGCGCTGGTCGCCAGAGCCAGCAGGGAGAACAGCACGATCCCGCCGAGCAGCGCCAGCACGATCGCCGCCGGATTGACCGGCGCGGGTGCGCCGGTGCCGTACACCACCGCGGCGACGACCACCGTGCAGGCCAGCGTCGCGAGCGCACCGGGAACGGCCGGGGCGAGCATGATCTGCCAGTCCGCGGACTCGCCGGTGCGCAACCGTTTCAGCACACCCTCGCTGCGGCGGGTCGTCACCATCGACAGCACCGAGTAGTACTGCACGAACAGCAGGGCCGACAAGGCGAGCAGTTCGAACGTCACCGCCGCGGTGGACGTGGTCGGCGCAGTGTCCTTGATCGCGATGAAATACAGGGCCAGCGGTATGCCGACCGGGAACAGCGTCGCCATGTACATCAGCGTCTTGTTCCGCCGGAACTGCAGGTACTCCGCCTTCGCGAGCGCGGCCAGCGGGCGGCGGCGAAAGCCGGTGTCGGCGGTCGTCAGGGTGGTCATCGGGCTGCTCCGATCAGTTCGGGGGTCGCGGCGGCGACCGGTTCGTCGGCGATGTCGAGGAACACCGATTCGAGCGAGGCGGCGCGGGCCTCCAAACCGCCCAGCTGCAAGCCGTGCGCCCGCGCCCAGCCGAGCAGTTCGAACAGGTGCCCCTGCAGATCGTGTGTGGTGACGGTGACGCGCGCCTGCGCGTCGAGCTGCGCGCCGGGCAACGGTGGCAACGGCAGGCCGGGGTGATCGAAGACGATCCGCGCCGGATGACCGTCGACTATCTCGCGCAGCGTGCCCGCCCGCGCGACCGCACCCTTGTGCATGATCGCGATCCGGTCGGCCAGCGCCTCGGCCTCGTCCAGGTAGTGCGTGGTGAGCACCATGGTCACGCCGGACGCCTTCAGGTCGGCGAGCAATTTCCAAGTGCCCCGGCGGCTTTCGGGATCGAGGCCGGTAGTCGGCTCATCGAGGAACAGCAGGCGCGGCTGTCCCAGTAGTGCGCACGCCAGATCGACGCGGCGCTGCTCGCCACCCGAGAGCGAACCGACCCGGACATCGGCCCGGTCCGCGAGATCGACGAGCTCGAGCACGGTGGCGCTGGTCGTCGGGTTGGTGCACGTGCCGCGCCACATTTCCAGCGTTTCGCGAACGGTCAGCTCCGCGGGCAACCCACCCGACTGCAACATGATGCCGACCTGCGCACGCACCTGTGCCCGGTCCCGGCGCGGATCGAGGCCGAAAACCTCTACGACACCGTCGGACGGCGCGGCCAGTCCCTCCAGCATGTCGAGCGTCGACGTCTTCCCGGCGCCGTTGGTGCCCAGCAGGGCGAACACCTCCCCTTCGGCGACACGCAGATCCACCCCCTTGACCGCCTCGAATGCCTTCTTCCCCTGACCATAGGTGCGGCGCAGTCCCCGAGCGACGATAACCTCGTCATTCCGATGCAGCCCCGGCCGCGCCCCAAACATTGCACTGTTCATGCCTTCAACGATCGCGAACCCGGCCCACCCCCAGTAGTAAGCCCAGTCACCGAATCCCGTGCATTCCCCCACGAACCCGCCATGACAAATGTCATCGTCCTTGGGGCGACGCCCTACCCCAGCAATTCGCCGAGCTCGTCCCAACTCGCCGCGGCCGTCCAACGGCCCCGCATCCCGTGCACGTTTTCCACAGCGAGACAGCCGATTCGAAGCAACACCGGAATGTTCACGTGCCGCACCGCCAGCCAGCGCCGTTTGTCGTCCAGCGTGACGAACCGAGCGACAGTCTTCCCCGCTGACGCGGCGCCGACCAGCGCATGCGCCGCGAGCAGGAGTTCCTGTCGCAACGACTGCCGCCTGGCATCGAGATCAGCGCTGCCGGTCACCGCGTACGCCTTGGCGTGCACGTGGGTTCGAATCACCACTTCGGTCGCGAGCACGCTGAGCGACGGTGTCAGCAGGCCCGACCGCAGGTTCAGGCCGTTGCCCGCGGACGGCCCGAGGTAGACGGCATGCGCGAACTTCCTGAGCTCGCGGTTGTCGAGTTCGTACAGCAGCGATGATCCGGGCAACGGGAGGCTCATCGGCGTGACGAAGTCCGCGGCCAGATGTTTCACCCACAGCACCAGCGCTTCCGCGCCCGACTCGACGGTACGAAAACGGCCGGCGAACGATACGGACTCCATCTCCCCGTGATCCCAACGCACGCCCCGGAATTCGCCGGTGCGGATCTGCCGCAACGCCTCGAAGGGCCGGGCGAGATCGTGTCCGGCCGACCGGACTCGATGTGCCCGCCCGCCGAACCCGGGCCCGGTGTAGTCGATCGGCAGGCGCTTCGCGGCACGTTCCCATCGGCGCATGCGCTGTGTCCGGCCGACCGATCCGAGCGCGTTCGCGACACCCTGGTCTATCGTCGAGTCGAACCACACCCCCAGTGCCCCGATCAGGCCCGCGATGCCGACCGCCACGAGATCGTCTCGCTCCCAGGCGATCCGCTGCCGGGTTCGCCACCGCTCGAATTCGGCCCGCTGGGCCGCGGTGAGCGCGGCATCGAGATCGATCTCGGACCAGCCCCGTGCTGACCGCAGCCGATCGTTCGAGTCCGTCATCTCCGCATACGACGCGACCGCCGGTACCGCGGCGACGGGCAATGGCGCCGAGTCATCCTCGCGGAGTGCTTGTTCGGTGGCCTCCTCCAGTTCGGCCAACCGCCGGCGGATGGTGTCGAGGTTGCGGTCGATCGAGTCGTCCATCAGCCCGCGGCCGCCTCGGGCACCCGGCTGAGTACGACTTCGAGTGCGCCCGCCGATATTTCGGCCTGCTCGCTGCGTTCCTGGAGTTCGTCCCGCAAACGCCGGTTCTCGGCCGAGAGCTTGGCCTTGTCCGCGTTGAGCTGACGGATCCGGGCGATCAGTCGCGCGCGATCGGCGACCACCTCGTCCAAACGCTGTTGCAGCGCCAGCACCACCCGGCGGCGCATTTCGTCCTTGTTCGTCTCTTCGGCGAGGACGACCCGGTTGATGAGGTCGAGTCGCATCGCGCCCGCCACGATCTGCCCGGCCGTCCAGGGGGTCCAGCGCGCGCCGGTTGCGGCGACGCCTGCTGTTGCGATACCGCCCAGTCCGGTGACGAGTGCTGTGCCACCGGCTACACCGAATCCACCGGCAGCGAGCGAGCCACCGCCGAGGGTTGCCAAACCGGCCGAAGTCGCTGCGGCGCCGGACAGCCCCGCCGCGGTGCCGATCGCAGTACCGATGAGTGGGGCGGCCCAGCCGGCGGTCGCGACGCCGACACCGAGACCGACCGCACCCGCCACCGCCACGCGTCCCCAGCGAATGTTCTTCCGCCGCAATCGCCGCAGGAGCCCTTTGTGCTCTGCCAGCATTGTCGCGAGGTCGGTCTCGTCCGCTTCCGGAAAGCGAGCGGCGAACGCCTGCAGCAACTCTCGGCGGGTCTGCTCGTGCCAGTGCAGTTTGCCCGGCCACGGATCGAAGATCACTAAATCGATCAGCATCAACAACGAACTCTTGCGAGACACCGACTGCCGCGGCGCTTGCGTGGCATGATCGGCCACCCGTGCTGCGGCGGCTTCCGGCTCCTCGTCCTCGAGCAACGCCACCAGATCAGCGATGAAAGACAAGCCTTCCCACCCACTTTCGACCTGCTCCACCGTCACCCGCAATCGACCCACCGCCTCGTCGCGAACGCCGCGCTTCGCCGCCGTGTCGCGCTCGACCCGCGTAGCCGCCAGATCCGCCTGCATCAGCGCGATCTGCATCGTCGCCACGGCGACCGACTCCACCCCACTCACCCCGAACTCTTCGTCGCCCACCTGCGCCCCTCCATCGATTCGACCACTTCGAGAGACGGTATCCGGCGGAGCGCCGATGCACAGTCGATCGAATGCCGGACAGGGGGTCCGGTCAGGGCACGTTCGGCTGTTTCATCTGGGGCATTTGCCGTAGCGGTCTACGAATGGCTGTTCGGCTGGGCTGGGTGGGCGGTCGGTGTATTGGCAACCGCCGATGGTGATCCGCAGCTCGTGATCGGGGTCGTAGCTTCGCGAGCCGTCTGTTGTGGCGAAGTAGTCGACGTCGGGTGCACCCAGCTCTGCCGCGATCGGGATGTGCTGTTCGGTCAGCCGTTTCACCTCATCGAAATTCTGCGACCGCAGTCGCATAACAATCGAAGGACGTTGCGGATAATGACGTCCCTCGGTTCTCGTTGTCATCTGGACGCTGTGGGGCACGGATTGGTCCTGGTTGAGGCGGTGCCAGACCGAGAGTTCCGTCTCGCTGGGGTACCGGTTGTCCACCCGCAGTAGGCCGCCCTGCCAGCCCCACGCGCCGATCTCCCATTCGGCATCAGCGAATTCGGGGAATTCGCCCATCATGCGCCGATACGTTGCGCTCACCGCACGAAAGTCCTCGGCTTCCGGTTTCACCGAAATATCACCCACCCCGGTGTATCCCTTCTGGACGAGGTCGCCCGGACCGAAGGCGTCGCAACAGAATTCGGCCCACTGGTAGGTCCACACCACCTCGTCGCGCGGAAACGCCCGGCTCAAGCTGTACCACTGCGCAGCATGCTCCGGTGCGGTCGCCAATCCGTCCCGTCCTGCCTTGAACGAGCTGTCCCGCTCAGGCCAACGTAGCTCGATGTCCACCCGTCGGCGTGGCAAATTCGTTGCGGCCGTTATCTGCTCACGAAAAGCCTCGATCACCGCCTTGACCTGCTGGGCCGACGCGTCCCCGGTCAGCACGACCACAGTCGAGAAATTCGCCTCGATCTCGGTCGAAACCTGCTGCACACCCGGCAGCCGGGCGAGCGCAGCCTCCATATCCTTCTGCTCTTGCGTCTTTACGCTGCACGCGCAGAGAAAGACGCCGACCAGCGCGATCACGGCCCACCGCCACCGCCGGCGCCCAGCACGGTCGCGCACCACCGCGAGCACGGAAGAAGCGAAGTCCCGTCCCACTAGCAGACATTCCGAATAGCGAACAGGCACCGCACAACTGGGCCTCAGATAGACCATCCCGCGAAGATAGCGACACCGCGACGATCTCGCATGCCCCCTGAACTATCGGTGTGCTCTGGTGGAGACAGCACCGAGTGCACACGCTCATACTGGCGGTGTGCGTAGCTTCGAACCCGTGGACGCGTTGGCCGAACCTCTCCGTCACGCCAGCCACGGTGCGGATCCGCGCTTGGCCGGTGATCTCGTGGTCGCGGCCAGCGGTGGCCGGCCCAGCGCCGAGCTGGCGGTCATTGCCGAAGCCGCCCTCGCGTCGGGCATCGATCTAGGAGAGGTTATCCGAGCCTGCGCTGCGGCACGTCTGCGAATCAGAACGCGGGCAGGGGCCGTACAAAACTACGACGATCCCGCAGAAGACTATGTGCTGGATCTCCTGGATCGCCTCACCGGATGGTGTGGCCCCGGTGGTGCGCTGTCCGGTGGTCCCGCTGTCGGCGAGTGAGCCTGCTGTGCACCGGGTTCGGCGGCGGACGCAGACTGGCGAGGTCAGTCGCGGTCCGGCAGCCGCACGATGTGCGGGACGCCGGCCGGGTTGCTGATCCAGTGGGCATCCATGCCCGCGGGCAGCGGTTCCAGTTCGTCCTGCACGGCGACACCTTGGGCGGCAAGGTATTCGGTCGCGCGATCGACGTCGTCGGTGAACAGTTCCAACCACAGGTCGGCGTGGGCGTAGTTGTCGACCCGGTCGAGCCACAGGGTCACGGGACCGAACCGGACTGCGGCGCTTCGGATCACGCCCTCGGCAACGGGATCGCCGCTGTGGTCGTTCACCTCCATACCCAGAACGTCGCGATAGAAGGTGACGGTCCGCTCGAACTGGGCTTTGGGGAGTTTCATGGCGATGTTGTGTCCGCCACGGAATTGAGGCGTCATGGTGCTGTTCTCCTATATCCGATCGAGGTGCTCGTGCAGCGCGCTCAGGCGGCTGTCCCAGTTGTGGGCGAGTGCGGCGAGATACGACTGGGCCACGGCCATCGGCCGGGTTTGCAGGCGAAAGCGGATCCGGCGTCGCTCACCGGGTTCGGCGCGGACGAGTTCGGCCTCGGCGAGCAGGCCGAGATGCTTGGTGATCGCCTGGCGCGAAATGGGCAGGCGGGCAGCCAGATCGGTCGCGGTCGCCGGGCCGTGCGCGGCGAGTTCGGCGAGCAGCGCGCGCCGGGTCGGGTCCGCCAGGGCGGTGAAAACCGCCTGGGCGATGAGTTCGGTTTCGAGATCCTCAGGCTGCGGCATCGAGGTACTCGGTCAGCTCGGTCAACTCCGCCGCCCACCCCTTGAGGTTGCCGTCGTACGCACCGGCCAGATCTTCGGGCAGCTGAGCAAAGCCGGTTTCGGTTACCGTCAGCCTGGTGCCGGTCGCGGTCGGCGCCAGCGCGAATTCCACGTGCGTCCGACGGGAATCGCCGCTCGGCAACCCTTCGATCGCCCAGGTGAACGAGAACCGGCGCGGCGGCTCGACGTGCTGGATCCACAAAGTGTGCGGGCCGTCCGCCGCCCACCACACACGCGCTGTGCCACCGGGGCGCAGCTCGTCGATTTCGGCTCGGGATCCGAACCAGCCACCGAGCCCTTCCGGCGTGGTCAGGGCGTGCCACACCTTCTCGAGCGGATGGTGCAGTTCGAGAACACGCTCGATGCGATCAGGCAGGGGCATTACGGTCTCCAGATATAGCAACTAATAGGTTGCCACACTATATAGTAACCAATGGGTTGCAACAACCGTTGCGCGGCACTCCGGTGCCGTGCACAGACTCAGCTGCGGTCTTCGACAGCCGTGAGGATCTTCTCGTCGAGGATCCGATTGGTAGGCAAGGGTTTCGGAGCGCGAGCGGGCGGCCACCAGCAGATGTCGCCCAGCAGTTTCATGGTGGCGGGGACCAGCAGCAGACGGAGGATGGCGGCGTCGATGAGCAGCGCCGTGACCAGACCCAGGGCGATATATTGCATCATCACCAGGTCGGAGAGGGCGAAGACACCGGTGACCACGATGAGGATCGCGGCGGCCGCGGTGATGATGCGGCCGGTGTGCGCGACGCCGGTGCGGATCGCGTCGGCGGTGGACTCCCCCGCGCGGCGGGCCTCCACGATGCGGGCCAGCAGGAAGACCTCGTAATCGGTGGACAGACCGTAGATCACGGCGACGATCAGCATCAGGACGAGCGGCATGATCGGTTGCGCGGTGAAGCCCAGCACACCAGCCCCGTGTCCTTCGACGAAGACCCAGGTGAGGACGCCGATGGTGGCGCCGAGACCGAGCAGGTTCAGGGCCGCCGCCTTGAGCGGCAGCACCAGCGAGCGGAAGGTCAGGAACAGCAGCGCGGTCGTCGCGAGGAACACCAGCGCCAGCATGAGCGGCAACCGGTGCAGCAGCGCGTCGATACTGTCGCGCTGCGCGGCCGGCTGACCACCCACCAGTAGCGTTGTCCCGCTGGGCAATTCCATCGAGCGCAGATAGTCGATCGCCGCATCCGCCTGGTCCGGACCTGCCAGGACGGTGTCGGTGGTGTAGACGAATGGATCGGCCGGGCCCGGCAGCGGTGCGGGGAACGGCGCGGCCAGACCCGGCGCCTGATTCGCGCGCGCGAGTACCGTCTCGATGTCGGCCGTGCGGTAGGTGATCATGACCAGCTGGATCGGATCGATCCGCCGCAACGGAAAGATCTCGTCGAAGTGCTGCTGCGCCAACCGGGTCGGGTCCGTCGGCGGCAGGAACTTCTCGGTGATACCACCGAACGTCACGTGTTGCACGGGAACAACGAGCAGCAGCAGCCCGGCACACACCGACACCGCTACCAGGAGCGGTCTTTTCATCACTGCCCCGGCAATTCTCCCCCAAACATTTTGCCGTACCTCGCCTCCGGTCCTGGACCGGCGAAACCTGCCGAATCCCAGCGCATCCACACGCCGGCCGAGCACCGCGAGCAACGCGGGCAGCACTGTGAGCGCGGTCAGCGCCGCCAGCGTGACGGTGACCACCGCCCCATAGGCGAACGAGCGCAGAAATCCCTGCGGGAACAGCAGGATCCCCGCGGCCGCGGCCACCACGACGGTCGCCGAGAAAGCCACCGTCCGACCGGCCGTCGGCACCGTCCGCCGGACCGCCGCGGGCCCGTCGTGGCCCGCGGCGAGTTCGTCCCGGAACCGGCTCACGATGAACAGCCCGTAGTCGATGGCCAGACCTAGTCCGATCATCGAAACCACCGGCGAAACAAACGAATTCACCTCGACCACCGCGGTGATACCGCGGATCACGCCCCAGGCCGCAAGCACGGTCAGGCCGCCGACCACGAGCGGCAGCGCCGCCGCGACCACCCCGCCGAAGAGGAAGAACAGCAGCACCGCGACGATCGGGATCGCGATCAACTCCAGCCGCCGCTGGTCGCGCACCATGGTGTCGTTGAGCGCGCCCGCGACGGCCTGCCCGCCCGCGACCTCCATGTCGACGCCCGGAATATTCAGTCGCCCAGCCACTTTCCCGTAGTTGCGCAGCAGCGTGGTGTCATCCCCGCCACGCACCGCGACGGAGGCGAACGCGTGCGTGCGGTCCGCGGAACCGAACAGGTCCGGCAATGTCAGGCCGGTTTCGGTCGGCCAGTACGTACCGTTGATCTTCGCGATCTCGTCTGGAAAGCGCTGCGGTAACTCGTTCAGTCCCGCCACGATCGCACCGGCGAACGCGGGATCGTCGATCGTTTTTCCGGCAGGTGCGTGGAACAGCAGCAGCAGGTCACCGCTGTGGTCACGGCCGAATACCTCGGCGCGCAGCCGAGTGGCCTGTGCGGATTCCGAAGTCGGATCGTCCCAGCCGCGCGCGCTGAGTTCGTCACCGAGCCCGAGGCCGTACACACCCAGCGCGAGCATGGCGAAAACGACGACGCCGAGCACCGCGAAACGCCGCCGGACGACGAAATCTGCCCACTGTCCGAAATCGGCGAACAAACGCCGCCTCCTCATCTGCGCGTGAATTGTTCGACTCGACGGAGCCGCCTGGAACGTACCAATGGCCATGCGTCCCGGATACGGAACACGCCGAAGTTCCGACAGCGCACAATTATCTCCGCGAACTCCTGTGATCCATACCTATGACCGCACGAAACCGCAGCTGAACAGCCTGGTCAGCAGGCCGGATTAGGCTGGTTCACAAATAATCTCACACCCATTTGCAGCGATCTCCAGACTGTTCCGGAGCACTACTCGCCGCCGATATACTCGACCAGGCTCACTATTGTGTCGGACTTTGTTATACGTATCGTCGATTTGCCCGGCGATAACGAATGGCCGTATTCGGGAGGACCTGCATGTCGGATATCGCTATTGTCGGTATCGGTTGCCGATACGCGGGCGGGATCGATTCGCCCGAGACATTCTGGGATTTCGTCCTCGACAAACGAGACGGCGTCGTGGAGGTGCCGCCGGACCGCTGGGACTATCGCCGGTACTACGATCCCGAGCCCCGCACGCCTGGCCGTAGCTACACCAAACACGGCGCGTTCATGACGATCGACCCGTGGGAGTTCGATCCGGACTTCTTCGGCATCTCGGCCCGCGAGGCGACCGTGCTCGACCCGCAGCAGCGCCTGCTGCTCGAGGTGACCTGGGAGGCGCTCGACGACGCGGGCCTCGCCGGCCGCACCGCGGGGACCCCGGTCGGTGTGTACGTGGGCGGTTTCGTGGTGGACCAGTCGGTGATCGGTGTGGTCGGTCCGGCCCTGTTCCACACCGATATGCACACCCCGGCCAGCGCCTCGTACACCATGCTGTCCAACCGGATCGCCTACGCGCTCAACCTGACCGGTCCCGCGCTCACGGTCGACACCGCGTGTTCGTCGTCCCTGGTCGCCTTCCATCTCGCCTGCCAGGCCCTCGACAACGACGACTGCCACGTCGCGGTGGCCGGCGGCGTGAACGTCATGCTGCAGCCGGAGACGTTCGTGCTGATGTGCAAGGGCAGCTTCCTCGCCGCGGACGGCCGGTGCAAATCCTTCGACGCCGCCGCCGACGGTTACGGCCGGGGCGAGGGTGCGGGCATGGTGGTGCTGAAGAAGCTCGACGACGCGGTACGCGACGGTGACCGCGTGTACGCGGTGGTCAAGGCCACCGGCGCCAATCAGGACGGCCGGACCACCGCGATCACCGTGCCGAACGCGGATGCCCAAGAGTCGCTTGCCCGTACAGTGTGCACCCGCGCGGGCCTGACCCCGGACGCGATCACCTACGTGGAGGCGCACGGCACCGGCACCCTGGTCGGCGACCCGGTCGAATTGCGGGCGCTCGGCCGCGCTTTCGGCGCACCGGCGGGCCGCACCGGAGTGCTGGGCGTCGGCTCGGTCAAGGCCACCCTCGGCCACACCGAAGCCGCGGCGGGCGTCGCGAGCGTCATCAAGGCGGCGTTGGCCATTCGGCATCGGGTGATTCCGCCGCAGGGCTGGCTCGACAAGCCGAATCCGGACATCCCGCTCGACGAGCTGGGCCTGCGCATCCAGGTGGACGCCGAACCACTGCCGCCGCACGCCGATCCGATGACGATCGCGGTCAACGGCTTCGGCTACGGCGGCACCAACGCGCACGCGATTCTCCAGGAGTACCGCGCGCAACCGGCGCACCCCGGCCCCGAGCCCGCCCCGCGGCACTACGGAATCCTGCCGCTGTCCGCGCGCAGCACCGGCGCGGCGCGCGCCATCGCGGGCCGCTTCGCCGATCTGCTCGACGCGGGCGCCGATCCGGACCGGTTGGCCGAGGCCGCGTGGACGCGCTCGGCGCATCACCAGTTCCGCACCGGCGTGCTGATCGGCGACTCCGACGATGTGCTGCACCAGTTGCGGCAGTTCGCCGCGGGCGAGGGCCGTGACGCGGCGCGCACGGTCGCGGCCCACACCGCCGAACCGGTCTTCGTGTTCTCCGGCATGGGACCGCAGTGGTGGGGCATGGCCCGCGAATTACTCTGTGCCGGTGGCGTCTTCGCCGAGACCGCGGCGCGCATCGATGCCGAGTTCGGCAAGCTGGCGAACTGGTCGATCATCGACGCGCTCTTGCAGCCCGAAGCGCAGTCGCGCGTCTCGCGCACCGAGGTGGCGCAACCGGCCAACTTCCTGGTTCAGGTGGCGCTGGTGAGCGAGCTGGCCCAGTACGGGATCACCCCGGCCGCGATCATCGGACACAGCGTGGGCGAGGTGTCGGCGGCCTGTGTCAGCGGCATGCTCTCGCTGCGGGAGGCCGTGCGGGTCGCCTACCACCGGGCCCGATTGCAGGCGAGCACCGCGGGCTCCGGCGGCATGCTGGCCGTCGGCCTGCCGCTCGAACGGGCTCGCGAACTCGTCGCCGACGACCCGCGCGTCGATCTCGCGGCGATCAACAGCGCGAGCTCGCTCACGTTGTCCGGCGACCCGCAGCGCCTGGACGAGATCGCGGAAAAGCTCACCGAGGAAGCCGCTTTCGCGCGCCGGCTCCGGGTGGAGGTGCCGTACCACAGCCGGTTGATGGACCCGATCCTCACCGAGCTGCGGACCGAACTCGCCGACCTCGCGCCGAAAGCGCCCACCGTGCCGCTGTATTCGACGGTGACCGGCGAACTCGTCACCGAGGGTCTGTGGGACGCCGAATACTGGTGCGCGAATGTCCGTCAACCGGTGCGCTTCTACGACGCGGTGGCGAGCGCGATCGGCGCGGGCAGCCGGGTGTTCCTCGAGGTCGGCCCACATCCGGTGTTGTCCGGCAACATTCGGGAAGCCCTGGTCGAGGCCGATGTGCACGGCACCACGGTGCCCACGCTCGATCGCAAGGCCGCCGATTCCGCGAGCATCCGCCGCACCCTCATCGGCCTGTACAGCGCGGGAGTGCTCGACCCGGAGCAACTGTTCCCGGCCGCCGGTCCCCGGACCGCACACGTCCCGCTCCCCCGCTACCCGTGGCAGCGCACCCGATTGCATTCGACACTGCCGCTTTTCGAGCAGGCCAGGCTCGGCTCCCCGGATACCTACGCCATGCTCGGCGATCCCGATGTGGAGGGTCGCGCGGACTGGCTGCTCCAGGTCGGCACCGAATTGCTGCCGTGGCTGGCCGATCACGTGGTCAACGGCGTCCGGATCATGCCGGGCGCCGCGTACCTGGACGCGGCACTCAGTGCGACGGCCACCCGGCTCGGCGTCAAACGCGTTGCGCTGGAGCAGGTCCGCTTCGTCGCACCGTTGATCATGGCCGCGCCGGATGTGCCGCTCATGGCGCTGAGTGTCGAGGAGTCCAGCGGCCGCTTCCTGATCCGGTCCCGCAACGCGACCGGAACGGCCTGGACCGTGCATGCTTTCGGGCGCACCCTCACCGGCAGTCACCTGCCCTCGAAAGCAGTGGTTCCGGCGATCGAGGTCGGCATCGACATCGACCCGGATATGTTCTACACCGGGCTGTCCGCGGCCGGGCTCCAGTACGGTCCGTCGTTCCGCCGGGTCACCTCGATGCGGGTCGGCCGGGATACGGCGGTGGCCACCGTCGACGGCACGATCGCCGCGGACTCCGGCCATCTCGCGCACCCGGCGGTGGTGGACGCCGCCATGCAAACGGCGGCACTGCTTTTCGCCGACGAGCGGATCAACGAGGGCGTCATGGTGCCCGTCGGTGTGGCCGCCGTCCGGTTGCTCGCCCCGATACCCGAGCAAGCCACAGTGGTCGCCCGCCGCGACCCCAAAGCACGGTTGCGTGCCGACGTCGACGTGCTCGACGCAGAGCACAATCTCGTCCTGCGCTTGACCGGACTCCAGATCGGCGCGTTGAAGCCCGGCGACGATCCGCTGCACCGGATGGCCGAGTTCTACTATCGCGAAACCATCGAGCGACGCGACCCCATCGATATGACCGCACTGCCGCACGCCGGCGCGGCCACAACCTTGGTGATCGCCCTCGGAAACAGCACTCGCGCCGAACAATTGGCGGCCGCGATCCCGGGTGCCCGGTACTACCTCGCCGGACCGGATCTGGAAACGACGCTCGTCGAGCAGTTGCGACAAGCCCGCACGGCCGAAGCCACCCGGCTGCACGTGTGCGTGGTCGCCGGTTCCGGCACCGACGATCTGGCCGATCTGCGAACGTTGCAGCGCATCGCCGTCACGGTGCGCGAATTCGCCGATCCGACGACCGACGAGCAGACACCGCAGTCGGTCTTCGGCGACGGATCGGTGCACGTCACGCTGATCACCGAGCGCGCATTCACGGTGCCGGACAGCACGATAGCGCCGAATTCACATCAGTCCGCGCTGGCCGGGGCACGGCGCGTGCTGCTGAACGAACAGACCTCGTTGCGCTGGCGGCTGATCGATGTGGCCCCGGAGACCGGTATCGCCGAGATCGTCACCGAACTCGCGATACCGGGCGCGTTCGCCTACGACAACACCGACGAGGTGCTGCTGCGCGACGGTCAGCGCTGGGCGCCGGTGGTGACCAAGCCGCTGCCGGACCGTCTCGCGGCGCACGACACCGCGGCACCGCTGACCGACCCGGAGGCGAACTTCGAGCTGGAACTCCCGCGCACCCGGCTGCTGTCGGCACTGGCCTGGCGCGCATGCCCGCGCCGCGCACCGGGACCCGGGCAGGTGGAGGTGCGGATGCAGGTCATCGGGTTGAACTACAAGGATCCGCTCAAGGTCATCGGGCTGCTCGGCGAAAGAGAGCTGGCACCAACCTATTTCGGCACTGTTCCCGGCATGGAGGGCGTCGGCACCGTGGTGCGGGTCGGCCCGGGCGTCGACGGTCTCGGCGTCGGCGATCTGGTGGCGGTCGCGGCCAAGGGCATGATGCGACGCTTCGCCCTGATCGATCGGCAACTCGTCATTCCCCTGCCGGCCGATACCGACCCCGGTTATTGCACCAGCGCCATCGCTTTCGCGACTGCCGAATACGCCCTGCTGGAGCTGGCGCGGCTGGAGCCGGGCGAGACCGTCCTGATCCACGGCGCGGCCGGCGGTGTGGGCACGGCCGCCATCCAGGTCGCGAAGGCCCGGGGCGCGCGCATCATCGGCGCGGCCAGTACCGACGAACGGCGACGGCACATCCTGGATCTCGGCGCGGATCACGCGGTGAACTCGCGCTCCCTCGACTTCGTCGACGACGTGCTCGCGCTGACCGGCGGCGTCGGCGCAGCGGTGGTCCTCAGCAGCGCCCCCGGGGAGATCTTGCGGCAGAACTTCACCGCCGTAGCCGAATTCGGGCGCATCGTCGAGGTCGGCAAGGCCGACATCTACACCGGTGGCCTGCTGGAGCTGGCCAACTTCGACAAGAACGTGGCCTACTACTCGATGGATCTCGACCGCCTGGTCGCGGTACACCCGCAACGACTGGCCGGCCTGCTGCAGCGGGTGTACGAGCAGGTCGTGGCGGGCGTCTACCGGCCGCTACCGTACAAGATGTTCGAAACCCACGAGGTGGGAACGGCTTTCGAGGAGGTCATCCGCTCGACCGGACTGGCGCGGATCGCGTTGCGCATCGATGCGCCGCAACCGCCGGTGCGGCCGCACCTGCCCGATATCGAGATCCACGAACACGCAAGCTATCTCGTGACCGGCGGGTTCGGCGGTTTCGGCATGGCCACCGGACGCTGGCTGGTGCTGCGCGGCGCGCGCAGGCTGGTCCTGCTCGGCCGCAGCGGCGCGAGCACCGACGAGGCCCGGCGGCAACTCGCGGCCTGGCGGACCGTCGGCGTCGAGGTGATCGAGGCACTCGTCGATGTCACCGACACCGCGGCCGTCGCCGCGGTGCTCGCCCGGGCGCACACGGCCGAACACCCGCTGCGCGGTGTGTTCCACGCGGCGGGCGCGGTGTCCGACAACCGCATCGAGCTCATGACACCCGAGCAACTCGCACAGGTGTATCGGCCGAAGGTGCACGGCGCCCGGGCCCTGCACCGCGCGGTCACCGAGGCGGGCATCGAGCTGGACATGTTCGTGCTGTACTCCTCCGGCGGCTCGATGTACGGCATCTACGGTCAATACAACTACTGCGCGGCCAATGTCGCGGTCGAGGCGCTGGCCGAGGAATGGGTCAGGGCAGGCGAGCGCGCGCTGTGCGTCGGCTGGGGTCACCTCTCCGGCGCGACCGGTGGGATGGCCGCCGACGCGACCGCCACCAAGTATCTCGACCTGGTCGGCTTCGGCCCGATCGATATGGCCGACGCCACCGCGTATCTGGAGCAGACGCTGCGACTGCGCGACACCAACGCCGCCATCATCCCGACCGACTGGGCCAAACTCACCGGCACCTTCCCACAGCTGACCCGCACCGGCCGGACGATCGAGCTGGCCAAGGCCTCGGCCAAGGACACCTCCGAATTGGCCCGCCTGCGCGCCGAACTCGTCGAACTCGACGACAGCAAGCGCGGGCCGTTCATCGCCCGCAAGATGGCCGCGGAACTGGCCGTGGTGATGGGCGTGCCGGTGGAGTCGATCGATATGACGGTGCCGGTGCCCGAACTCGGCCTGGATTCGCTGATGGCCGTGGAACTCGGCGCGCGGGTCACCAAAACGCTCGGCATCGACCTGATGTCCTTGCAGATGGGACGATCGTTCAGCCTGGAACAGGCCGGGCCCAAGGTCGCCGAACTCGTGCTGGCCGCCGAACCCGGTCGGCCGCAACCGATCCCCGAGCCGGTGGCGGCGCCGTGATCGACCTCGGACTGATCGACGAGTGGAACCCGCCGCCCGGCCGCCTGGTGACCTGGGTCGCCACTCCGGCGGCCGTGGCGCGGGCCGCCACGGCCCCGATACATCCCGCGCCGCCCTCGCACCAGCAGGAAGAGTACCTGCGGCTGGCCGACCGGCACGCGGCCGCGGACTTCCGCTATTCGGGCCTGTGCCTGGTGACCGCCGAAATACCTACGCGCGACCTCGATTACGCGGCGATGACGCGCAGCATCAACGCGTTCCTGCTGCGGCACGACACCTTTCGCACCTGGTTCGCCCTGGAACCCGACGGCACAGTCCGGCGGCACCTGGTACCCGAAGAAGTAGTCGACTTCGCGCCGATCGACTACGGCGAACTCGATGACGCGGCCGCCATCCGCGAGCACGTGCAGAAGACGACGCCCGGCCCGTTCCAATGGGATTGCTTCTCCTTCGGCGCGATCGCGCACGGCGATTCGACCACGGTCTACCTCGCAGTGGACCATTTACACACCGACGGCCTCGGGCAGTACCTGTCCTGCGCCGACCTGGCCTACCTTTACGCCCGGGAGGCCTGGCAGGTCGGCGACCTGCTCGACCCCACCGCCAGCTACCTCGAATACTGTTGCTCCGAACGCGAACTCACCGCCCGCCTGACCCTCACCTCACCCGGTGTGCAGAAGTGGCTGGAGTTGATTCGTGGCAACGACGGCGAATTGCCGTCCTTCCCGTTGGATCTCGGCAAACGCACCGATGGCTACAACCGCAGCGCGCATCGCACGTGTGCACTGCTCACCGAAGCCGAAGCACGCCGTTTCGAGCAGGTCTGCCGCAGCCACGGGGCGGAGTTCGTCGGCGGGATCTTCGCCGCGGCGGCCCTCGCGGAGGCCGAACTCACCGACAGCGACTACTACTTCGGCATGACTCCGATCAGTACCCGCACCACGCCCGCCGAACGGGCCTCGGTCGGTTGGTATGTCGCGCTGGTACCGGTCGCCTTCCCGATCACCACCACCGCCTTCCCCCGGGTGGCGACGATCGCGCAACGTGCCTACGAGAACGGGATCCGGCTCGCGCCCACGCCCTTTCATCGCGTGCTCGAACTATTGCCCGCCGACACCGACGTCAAGGTGCGGCCGGGTTGGGCGACGCCGATGATCTCGTTCGTGGACGCGCGCGACTTCGTCGGCCACGAATTCTTCGACCTGGTGCACGGTGGCATCTTCGCCAACCGTGCCGCCTCCGAGGAAGTGCTGGTCTGGATCAACCGGATGCCGTCGGAAACGACGCTGAGCGTCATCTACCCGGATACACCGGTGGCGCACGAGTCCGTTCGCCGCTACGTCGAGGCGATGCGGACGATCTTCGCCGCAGTGGCGGAGCGATCGTTATAGACCCTCTACCGGCGCAAGGGCTCCAGCACGAAGACCGGAATCACCCGCTCGGTCTTCTGCTGGTACTCGGCGTACGGCGGATACGCGGTGAGTGCGCGCGCCCACCACTCGGCCTTCTCGTCCCCCGTGATCTCGCGGGCCGTCATCTCCTGGCGGACGGCCCCGTCCTGGAGTTCGACGTGCGGATCGGATTTGAGGTTGAAGTACCACACCGGATGACGCGGGTAGCCGGCCTTGGAAGCCACGGCGGCGTAGCGCCCTTCGTGCTCCACGCGCATCAGCGGGATCTTGCGGATCTTGCCGCTCTTTCCGCCGCGCATGGTGACGATGACGACAGGCAGGCCGGTATCCCAGAGCGTCGTACCCTGTGTGCCGCCTGACCTTTCGTACAGCTCGACCTGTTCGCGTATCCACTGCGCCGGGCTCGGCCCGTACTCGCCCTCGAACGGCATCGCATGCACCCCCGGTCGTCGCGTACCGATCATGGTACGCACCTGGACAAGAGCAACCTCGGGAATCCAACGGGCAAGCTAGGCGACCAACTCCATCACCCCGCGCGGAGCGGCGGCGGGCTCGGTCGGAAAGCCGAACCGCACCAGCCGATGCGGCGGGTCCACCTCGAAGTGGGCGGTAGAGGCGGGCAGGAACCCGCCGATCATCTTGTCCAGCATGGTGTTCACGTGCGCGAAGCCCGGCCGCAGGTGCACCGGCCAGCAGCGCACGCGTCCCGCGGGCACCTCGACGGCGGTCTGCTTCTGCACCCGCGCGAGCACCGGCCAGTGCACAGAGAAGGCCAGCCACAGGTCCAGCGACAGCTCCGCGCCCTCGTAGAAATCCAAGCCGCGGAGCAGGGTCAGGCCGCCGAGGAACGGCACGACGTCCGACGGGAAAGGCGCTATGCCGCTGCCGAATTGCAGGTGCGTGGTGTCGAGGAAGTGCGCTTCTTCGCGGGACACCACGACGTCCTGCGACCGCGTTTCGGCCCGGTAGTCCGCCGCGCGCAACCAGCCGCCCGCCCGGCTGAACCGCTGTTCGACAGTCACCGTGGTCGTTCCCTCGCCGGTCCGCAGTTCGAGCGTCGAGTGGTAGTCGAGTTCGGCCCTCGTCACCACGCTGGTCACCTCGAACGACGGTGGCTGATCGGCGACTCCCCCGGTGTAGACGGACTTCTCGCCATCGGGAATCACGGGATCACGGAACGTGGCACCCACATTTCCTCCTTGGTGGCCGGAACAAACCTTCGATATTCCCCATTCAAATGCGTTCCGGCCGAACGCTCTGCTCGAATTCACCGGCGCTACGACGACTCACAAAATGAGCGCGGCCCTGAGTGGGGCCCGCACAGTCGGTCACGGGCCGAGCGCCGCACGCAGCAAGGGCCAGGAGTTGTGCAGGTCCTGCTGCCAGTAACCCCAGGAATGCGTGCCTTCCCGCAGATCGAAGGTCGCCGGAATATCCAACTCCAGCAACCGGGCACGCAGTTGCGCCGTGCAGGCCGACGCGACGGCGTCCAGCAGGCCGCCGACCGTGAGCTGATCCAGCAGGGTCAGCGGATTCGCCTCGATGCCGGGCCCGTCCAGCGTGTCGAGCGGCCCAGGGCGGCCGCTCCCCGTCGACACGTAGATGGTCGTGCCGCGCAACCGGTCCGCGTGCAGGTAGGGATCATTGGCCGCCCACGCGGGATCGGTGGGCGGACCCCACAGGTTCAGCGGGTTGCCCTGCTTGCCGAGCACCACCGCATCGACCATCGCCTGCCCGAACGGATCGCTGGTGCGCACACAGCCGCTGTAGGAACCGATCGCGCGAAACCGGCCGGGTGCCGCCAGGGCCAAGCGGAACACCGCCGAACTCGCCATCGAGGGTCCCGCAATGGCATTCGCGCCGGTGCCGCGGAAAGCCGAATCGATGATCGCGGGCAATTCCGCGGTGAGGAAGGTCGTCCACTGCTGTTTGCCGAGGGTCGGATCATCGGCGCGCCAGTCCGCAAAGAAGCTGCCGCCCCCGCCGACCGGCATCACCACCGTCACCTGCTGGTCGGCGAAGAAGCTCTCCGCATCGGTCTCGGTCAGCCAGTTCCCGCCGTCGCGCCACCGCCCGTGCTCGCCGCCGCCGTCGATCCCGTTGAGCAGATACAAGATCGGTGCGGGATTCGAAACATCTACGGCCGGAAGCACTTCGACCGGGATCGCCCGGTCCATCGCCACGGAGTGCACCGTGAGTTCGAGCACGCGTCCCGGACCGGGCCGCACGTCGATCAGCCGCGACCCGTTCGCCGACGGCCGCGCCGCCGCCGACGCCTGGGCCGCGATCGGCGCCGCCGGATCCGCGAAAGCCGCGCCGCCGGAGCACAGCACGACCGCTACGGTGAGCAGCGCAGCTACCCGACGGCCGAGTTGTTCGTCCCCGCCGCCCATTCCGCACCTCCGCGCACCACCAGGGGGTAATCGCCCGACGGTAAGCCGCTTTCGTGGCTGTGAGCCGCAATCCTGGTGCGGATTGGGTGGATTCACATCGCTGTCGGTGCACCGTTGGGCAGCGCACACAATGTAGGAGTAAATGGTGAGCAACAGGGCAGATCAGCCCCATACTGGGAGCGATTGCAGGTTGCCGGTCCGCTGACGCATCGGCGCGACGGGTGACCCGCGGATCGAGGGGCACCCGCCGGCCCCGAGCTGTTCGAACCGGCCGACGAGAAGTGCGTGAGTTGGTTACCGACGTCATCGATGTGGGGGCGGACTTCCCGGTCGCCCGTAAAGCGCTGTGGGATCTGTTCCTGGAACCGCAGACCTATCCACGGTTGTTCGCCGGAATCGGCGCCTGCGAGCTCGTGGAGGAGAGTCCGGACAGCCGAATCGTGCGGGTGCGCATCGGCACCGCCGAATCCGGCATCCGCACCCATCAGCTGCGCCTCACCGTGCGCCGCTGGTACGAGAGCTTCGAACTGCAGTGCCCGGGTACCGGCAGCTTCGTGTCGGTCCGCCTGCGCGGCGACGAGGAGCGCACCAAGATCGTCGTCACCGTGTTCGCCCCGGGCCGGTTGCATCCCGGCATCGCCGAGGGGTCCAATGCCGCGGTGATGTCCTGGGTGAACGCCGGTCTGCGGCGCGCGGTGGACGTCATCCGCGGCGCCCGGACCTCGACCGTGGTCAACGCCGAGAACTCGCCGCTGCGCCGGCAGGTGAGCGTCGCCAAGCAGATGGTCACCGTCGGCGTCGGGCGCACCAGCAGCCTGGCGACCGGCGTCAAACAGGCCCGCTCCCTTGCCAAGTGGGGCTTCAACCTGGCGGGCGGCTACGCCACGGCGGCCGCGTACGCACCAGACCGGATCGCGATCATCGACGAGTCCGGCACCCGCACGTTCGCCGAGATGCACACGCGGACAAGCGCCTTGGCCGGTGCGCTGGCCGCGCTCGACCTCGGCTTCGGCGACACCATCGGGCTGCTCGCCCGCAACCACGCCGGCATGGTCGAATGCATGGTCGCCGCGGGCAAACTCGGCGTCGACGTGGCGCTGTTGAACGTCGGACTGTCCGGCAGGCAGATCGAGGACATCGTGCAGCGTCACCGGCTCGCCGCGCTGTTCGTCGACGGCGACCTCGAGCAACTGGTCCACTATCTGCACGCCGACCTGCCGCGCTTCAACACCGACGGCCGCCCGCCGGTGCCGGGGCGGGCCACCCTCGACGATCTGATCGCCGAGGGCGAGCGGCCGTGCCGGCTGCCGAACCGCGCGGGCAGGCTGATCGTGCTGACCTCCGGCACCAGCGGCACCCCCAAGGGCGCGCGCCGCCCGGAACCGAAAGGCTTCGGCACCATCGCCGCGCTGCTGTCGCGGATTCCGCTGCCGATGGCGGAGCCGATGCTCATCCCCGCGCCGCTCTTCCACACCTGGGGCCTGGCCGGTTTGCAGATCAGCACGCCGTTGCGGGCCACCGTCGTGCTGCCGGAGCGCTTCGACGCCGAGGACTGCCTGCGGCTGGTCGCCGAGCACCGCGTCGCCAGCATGATCGTGGTGCCGACCATGGTGAACCGGATCCTCGATCTCCCGGCCGCGGTACGCGCCCGCTACGACACCTCGAGCCTGCGGGCCGTCGTCAGCTGCGGCGCCCCGCTGGCCGGTGCGACGGTGCTGCAATTCATGGATGCCTACGGCGACATCCTCTACAACGTCTACGGTTCCACCGAAGTCTCGTGGGCCACCATCGCCACCCCCGACGATCTGCGCACCGCGCCGACCACCGCGGGCAGGCCACCGCTGGGCACCCGCATCGCGGTGCTCGGCCCCGATCAGCGGCCGGTGCCGCTGGGCGTCACCGGACATATCTTCGTGGGCAACCACATGCTCTTCGACGGCTACGTGAACTCCGCGCCGCCCACCGAGGCCGACGGCATGCTCGACACCGGCGATCTCGGCTACCTCGATGTCTCGGGCAGGCTCTTCATCGCCGGGCGCGACGACGAGATGATCATCTCCGGCGGCGAGAACGTCTTCCCCCGCCCGGTCGAGGAGGCCCTGGCGCATCTGCCACAGGTCAGCGAGGTCGCCGTGGTCGGCGTACCGGATCAGGAATTCGGCCAGCGGCTCGCCGCGTTCGTGGTGAAACGCGAAGGGGCGGGGTTGGATTCGGACATGATCCGGTCCTATATCCGGCATCGCCTGAGCCGTTTCTCGGTGCCGCGCGACGTCACCTTCCTGCCGACACTGCCGCGCGGTGAAACCGGCAAGATCATCAAACATCTGCTCACCGGCGGCCCGCCCGCGGAGGGTTCGGTGCAGTCCCCGCTCGGCGGGCCCCATCTGGTCACCTGAGCTTGTCCGCCGGATCGGGCAGCGCCAGGGTCGCCGCGGCCATGGCGAGTGCCCCGATCGCGATGGCCGACAGCATCAGCACGCTGCCGCTCAGCGTGTGGACGCGAAAGAACATGACGCTGAGCAACGCCAGCCCCACCGCGTTGCCGATCTGCTCGATGGTGGGCAACTGGCCGGACGCCTCGGCCATCTGACGCTCCCGCAGTCCCGACAGCATCAGCGGTTGCAATTGCACCCCGAACAGACCGACTCCGAGTCCGGACAGGAAGACCGGGCCGAGCGCCAGCGCCAGATTCACCTCCCCGTTGGTCAGGCGCAGATATCCCGCACCGACCGCGACCAGGCTGCCGTACCCCGCGATCCCGCCCGCGAGTACCTTTACTCCCCAGCGCTTTACGAGAAACGGCGAGGCGAGCGCACCCGCACCTGCCCCGAGCGCGAACGGTGTCATCGCGAAGCCGGTGCGCAGCGGCGAGAAGTGCAGGATGTCCTGCAGGGTGATCGAGACGGTGAACACGAACGCGGTGAACAGCCCGAAGAAGCACGCCACCAGTCCGGCGCCGATCGCGAAACCCCGGTCGGCGAACAGATCCAGGCGCACCAGCGGGCTGCCGCCGCGCCAGACCAGCCTGCGCTCGTACGCGAGGAACACCGCGCCCAGCGCCAGTGCCGCCGCGAGCACCGCGAAAGGCCCCGGACGCCAACCGTTCTGCTGGATATCGGCGAGCGCGGCGAGCAACGCGAACAGGCTGACGGTGGACAGCACCACCCCGCCGAGATCGAGCCGATCGCGTTCCGGCGGCCGGCCGAGCCGCAGGTACCGATACCCGAGCGCGAAGGCGAGCAGCCCGATCGGCAGATTCATCAGGAACACCGAATGCCAACCGAGACCGGCGATATCGGCCGTGACCAGCGCTCCGCCGACGATCGGGCCGAGCATGCCCGCGAAGCCCGCGGTCGCGCCGTAGAGCGCGAACACCAACTGGTGCCGGCTGGGCGGGAAGCTCGCGATCAGGATGGCGATGGTCTGCGCGGCCATACCGGCGCCCGCGGCGCCCTGGAAGATGCGCGCGATCACCAATTCCAGCGCGCTGGTGGACATTCCGCACCACACCGAGAACACCGTGAAAGCCGTGACCGACACCAGGAATACGACGCGACGCCCCAGGATGGCACCGATCCGTGCGGCGGTCAGCAAGGTGCACGCGAAGGCCAGCGAATAGCCGGACACCACCAGCAACTGCTGTGCCGCCGAGGCGTTCAGGTCGGCGGTCAGCTCCGGCAGCGCGGTATTGACGATGGTCACGTCGATCATCTGCATGAACACCGCGATCAGGCAGCCGGTGAACGCGAGCCACGCGTCGAGGCCGCCCGCGAGCCGGATATCGGGCAGCCGGGCGCCGAGGGCCCTCACCGGTTCAGCGCCGCACTGAAGATCGGCCAGGAGTTGTGCAGGTCCTGCTGCCAGTAGCCCCACGAGTGCGTGCCCGTCGCGCGCAGGTCGACGGTCGCCGGAATACGCAACTCCCGCAACCGGTCTCGCAGTTGCCGGGTGCAGACGTGCGCGATGGCCTCCAGCGGTGCGCCGAAGATCAGCTGATAGGTCAGTTGCAGCAGATCGCCGCGGACACCGTCGACGGTATCGTAGGGGCCCGGACTGCCGTTTCCACTGGCCACGTATATCGCTGTGCCACGCAGCTTTTCGGCGTGCAGGTAGGGATCGTTGGCGGCCCACGCGGGATCGCTCGGCGGTCCCCACATGTTCACCGGATTGCCCTGCTGACTGGCGACCACCGCGTTGACCACGGCCTGACCGCGCGCGTCGCTGGTACGTACACAACCGCTGTAGGAACCGATCGCGCGATACACCCCGGGCGCGGACAGGGCCAGCTGGAACACGGCCGTGCCCGCCATCGAGATGCCCGCGATCGCGTTCGCGCCCGTCGTGTCCAGCGTGGCGTCGACGATCGGCGGCAGCTCGCGCGTGAGAAAGGTGGCCCAGCGCTGTTTGCCCAGCGCCGGATCGTCGGCGCGCCAGTCGGTGAAGTAGCTGCCCTCGCCGCCGAACGGGATGACGATGTTGACCTGCTTGTCGGCGAAGAACTCCGCGACATCGGTCGCGTCGGCCCAATTTCGATCTATCCCGCCGTCCGCGCCGTTGAGCAGATACAGTGTCGGCGCCGGTTTCGAATCATCCGGTGCCCGAAGCACTTTCAAGGTCACCGGTTTTCCCATCACCGCGGAGTGGATGCTCATGTCGATGCCTGCCCGACCCTCGGCGAAGCTCAGCACGCGCGAGCCGTCCGGGGCCGTCGCCGGCGGCTCGGCGCGCGCGGTGCTCGTGAGCAGCGCGCCCACCAGCACCGCGGTCGCGCACCGCACCGCGACCACCGACGCGCCCCGGAAGATCCGATCGACCACGCGGCACCTCCGGCCACTTCGTGCACTCGTCCGATGTGCGCAGACGCTAACCGGCCCCGCTGGCCCCGGCCCGGCCTTCCCGGATTCCTTGGGAGACCTGACCGACCGTCACCGCGGGCTCCTGGTGTCGATCACAACGGGCGCGCACCCGGATTCGACCGGCGGCAAATGGTTGACTCATTCCAGAAAACGGACAAGACTCTCGTTCGTGCCGACGGCCATGGAATTCCAGCAGATGCTGCGGGGAGTTTCGCTGCGCGTGACCGCGCCCCGGGTCGCGGTACTGAGCGCCGTGCACGAGCACCCGCACGCCGACACCGATTCCATCATCCGGGCCGTGCGCTCACGCCTGTCCGCGGTGTCGCACCAGGCGGTGTACGACTCGCTGCACACCCTCACCGCCGCCGGCCTGCTGCGCTGCATCCAGCCGTCCGGTTCGGTGGCGCGATACGAGACCCGGGTCGGCGACAACCATCATCACGTCGTGTGCCGCCACTGCGGCCGGATCGCCGACGTCGACTGCGCGATCGGCGAAGCGCCCTGCCTGTCCGCGTCCGACGACAGCGGCTTCGCCATCGACGAGGCCGAAGTCATCTACTGGGGCCGCTGCCCCGACTGCGCGGCGGCGACCGCCGCTCCACCACGTCCCTGACCACAGCCCGCACTACTCATCAAGGAAGGAATACCGTGACGTCCGACAGCCGTCCACCGACTCCTGATACCGAAACTCGCAGCGCGAGCGAGAGCGAGAACCCGGCGATCCCGTCCCCGACGCCGCAGACCGACCACCGCCCCCGCACCAACAAGGACTGGTGGCCGGAGCAGATCGATCTCTCGGTGCTGCACGCGCATTCGTCCAAATCGAACCCGCTCGGCGAGAACTTCAACTATGCCGAAGAGTTCGAGAAGCTCGATGTCGAAGCGCTGAAGGCGGACGTCGCGGCAGTCCTGACCAACTCGCAGGACTGGTGGCCCGCCGACTACGGCAACTACGGCGGCCTGTTCATCCGGATGAGCTGGCACGCCGCGGGCACCTACCGCATCGCCGACGGCCGCGGTGGCGGCGGGCAGGGCGCGCAGCGGTTCGCCCCGCTGAACAGCTGGCCCGACAACGCGAACCTGGACAAGGCGCGCCGCCTGCTGTGGCCGGTCAAGCAAAAGTACGGCAACAAGATCTCCTGGGCCGACCTGCTGGTGTTCGCCGGCAACGTGGCACTCGATTCGATGGGCTTCCAGACCTTCGGTTTCGGCTTCGGCCGCCCCGACATCTGGGAACCGGAAGAGGTCTTCTGGGGTCCGGAGGACACCTGGCTCGGCGATGAGCGCTACAGCGGTGACCGTGAGCTCTCGGGCCCGCTCGGCGCGGTCCAGATGGGCCTGATCTACGTGAACCCGGAAGGGCCGAACGGTCAGCCCGATCCGGTCGCCTCCGCACGCGATATCCGAGAGACGTTCGGCCGCATGGCGATGAACGACGAGGAGACCGCCGCGCTCATCGTCGGCGGCCACAGCTTCGGCAAGACGCACGGCGCGGGCAACCCCGACCTGGTGGGCGCCGAACCCGAAGCGGCGCCGATCGAGCAGCAGGGCCTCGGCTGGAAGAGCGCCCACGGTACCGGCAAGGGCAAGGACGCCATCACCAGCGGCCTGGAGGTCGTCTGGACGTCCACGCCGACCCAGTGGGGCAACGGGTTCCTGCAGAACCTGTACGGCTACGAGTGGGAGCTGACCAAGAGCCCCGCCGGCGCGTGGCAGTGGAAGCCGAAGGACGGCGCGGGCGAGGGCACCATCCCCGATCCGTTCGACGGTCCCGGCCGCACCCCGACCATGCTGACCTCGGACCTGGCCCTGCGCGAGGATCCGATCTATCGGGAGATCACCAGCCGCTGGCTGGAGCACCCCGAAGAGCTGTCCGTGGCATTCGCCAAGGCCTGGTACAAGCTGCTGCATCGCGATATGGGTCCGATCAGCCGCTACCTCGGCCCGTGGGTGCCCGAACCGCAGCTCTGGCAGGACCCGGTGCCGGCCGTCGAGCATGCGCTGATCGATGCGCAGGACATCGAGGCGCTCAAGAGCAAGGTGCTCGAGTCGGGCCTGTCGGTGGCGCAGCTCGTCAAGACTGCCTGGGCGTCCGCGTCGAGCTTCCGCAGCACCGACAAGCGCGGCGGCGCGAACGGCGCCCGCATCCGGCTCGAGCCCCAAAAGAGCTGGGAACTCAACGAACCCGCCGAACTGGCCAAGGTGCTGCCGGTGCTGGAGCAGATCCAGCAGGACTTCAACGGCTCGGCCGCCGGCGGCAAGCAGGTCTCGCTGGCCGACCTGATCATCCTCGCCGGCTCCGCGGCGATCGAGAAGGCGGCCAAGGACGCGGGGCACGCCGTGACGGTGCCGTTCGCCCCCGGGCGCACCGACGCGACGCAGGAGAACACCGATGTCGAGTCGTTCGCGGTGCTCGAACCGCGGGCCGACGGTTTCCGCAACTACGTGCGGGCCGGCGAGAAGGCCCCGCTGGAGCGGCTGCTGCTCGAGCGGGCATACCTGCTCGATGTCACGGCGCCGGAGCTGACGGTGCTCGTCGGTGGCCTGCGCGCGCTGGGCGCCAACTATGGCGGCAGCGAACACGGCGTCTTCACCCAGCGGCCGGGCACGCTGACCAACGACTTCTTCGTCAACCTCCTCGATCAGAGCGTCGAGTGGAAGGCCTCGGAGTCGGCGGAGAACGTCTACCAGGGTGTCCGCGCGGGTCAGCCCACCTGGACCGCGACCGCCAACGACCTGATCTTCGGCTCGCATTCGCAGTTGCGCGCGATCGCCGAGGTCTACGCCCAGCAGGACGCGGGCCAGCGGTTCGTCGACGACTTCGTCGCCGCGTGGGTCAAGGTCGTCAACAGCGACCGGTTCGACCTCGCCTGATCCTCGATCGAAAAACAGGCCGCTCCTTCGGGGGCGGCCTGTTTTTCGTGCTGCCCGCGAGTGACTTTCGGCCTTCCGAGTCGGGTCCGAGTCCCGTATCGGCGGTCGGCTCGCGCACCGGACACTCGGGACATGACCGCAAGCGACGCACTCCCCCGGACACTCGCGCCGGATCGGCCGACGCTCACGGCGGCCGTGCGACTGGCGGGGCGGGCGCCCTCGGTGCACAACACGCAGCCGTGGCAGTGGGTGTTCGACGGCACCTATCTGCATCTGCATCGAGACGACGACCGGCTCCTCGGCGCGACCGACCCGCGCGGCAGGCAGCTGGTGATCAGCTGCGGGGCGATGCTGCATCATCTGCGCACCGCGCTCGCCGTGCGTGGCTGGCACACCGACGTCGTCCGGCTGCCTGATCCGGCCCGGCCCGATCGCCTGGCGACGGTCTCGTTCCGCCCGTGGCCCGATCCCCCCGCCGGCGTGCATGCCAGGGCCAGAGTCATCGAGCTACGGCGGACCGATCGGCTGCCGATGCTGCCGCCGCGGGACTGGCCCGAATTCCTGCACGCCGCACGGTTGCTCACCAATCCCCATCACATCGAACTCGACGTGCTCGGCCCGGCGGCGAACCCGCGCCTCGCGCTCGCGGCGCAGCGTACGACCGCACTGCATCGGTACGACATGGAGTACCAAGCCGAATTACATTGGTGGACCGGGCATTCCGATCTGGCCGACGGGGTGCCGCGCAGCGCCGTGATCTCCCGCGAGGAGTCCGCCCGCGTGCCCGTCGGGCGCACGTTCCCCGCCGCGGCGCAGTCCGAGCGCCGCGCGGCGATCGAGGACCGCGCGCGGCTGGTGGTGCTCAGCTCCGCCGCCGACTCGGTCCGCGAGTGGTTGCACACCGGCGAGGCGCTCTCGGCGGTGCTGTTGGAAGGCACCGCGGCGGGACTGGCCACGTGCACGCTCACCCACATCACCGAAATGACCACCGCCCGAAGGACGATCGCGAACCTGCTACCCCACCCCGGCACCCCGCAGGTCGTGCTCCGGATCGGCGTCGCACCCGACGGCGAGGTGCCTGTCCTGTCGCGCCGCCGCCCGGTCCCCGAGATCCTGTCGTTTCGTCAGGGATAACGGCAGGACCAATCCGGCGCCTGCCAGGTGGTCTGTTCTGTCGTGTTGCGGCAGAATGAATCCTGGTGGGATCGGCGATGGGGGTAGGCCATGCGTATCCGGGCACGCAGGATCGGGATGATCTCGGCGGCCGCGGCGCTGCTGTTCAGTACGGCGTGTGGCAGCTCCGAGCGGACACCCGACGCGCTGGACAAGTTCTACCGGCAGTCGCCGCAGTGGGTTTCGTGCGCCGAATTCCCGGGCACCGACGCGATCGCCGATGCGGGATACCAGTGCACCCATATCGAAGTGCCGCTCGACTATGCCGAACCCGCCGGTGCCACGGCGCGAATCGCCATCTCCCGTCGCCCCGCCGCCGGCGACCGGATCGGTTCACTGCTCACCAATCCGGGCGGGCCGGGCGCCCCCGGCCTGACGTATCCGGAAGCGTTCGCGAAAACGCCGCTGGCCCAGCGCTTCGACCTGATCGGCGTCGATGTGCGCGGACTGGGCGCGTCCATACCGCAGGTGAAATGCCTGACCGCGGAAGAGTTCCAGGCCCAGCGCAGCGACCTCGACCTCGACGTCTCCCCGGCCGGTATCGCGCAGACCGAGCAGGAACACCGGGACTACGTCGCGAAATGCGTCGAACGAACCGGCCTCGACGTGCTCGCACACGTCGGAACCGCCGATGTGGCAAGGGATTTCGATGTCATCCGGGCAGTACTCGGCGATCCGAAGCTGACCTATTTCGGCGGGTCGTACGGCACGCGGCTCGGCTCGACCATGGCCGAGCTGTTCCCGGACCGCATCCGTGCCATGGTCTTGGACGGCGGCGTCGACCCGGCGACGAACATGATCGACCCGGTCACCTTCTCGGCCGGATTCCAGCACGCGTTCGAGGCTTTCGCGGCCGCGTGCGTCACGTCGCCGGCCTGCCCGATCGGTGCCGACCCCGATCCGGCACGAGTGCGAATCTCGTTGCGCGCGTTGCTGGACCCCCTGATCGAGCGACCAGCGGCCACCTCAGACCAGCGCGGGCTCGGTTATACCGATGCCTTCGCGGGGATCGTCAATTCGCTCTACTCGCCGGAAGCATGGCCGCGGCTCACCCAGGGACTCACCGAACTCACGCAGGGTCGCGGCGACACCCTGCTCGCGGTCGCGGATTTCTTCGCTCGTCCGGACACGGTGGCACGCGATCTCCACAACGCCGTGTTGTGCCTGGAGGAGGTCCGAGTCACCGATCGCGCCGCGGCGGCCGATCTCGATCGCCGAATGCGCGCCGCCGCACCCATATTCGACGACGGGCGGGCGAGCGGGCAAGCGCCGCTGGACCTGTGCGCGTTCTGGCCGTTGCCACCCGCGTCGCAACCACACGTCCCGGACGTGACCGGGTTGCCCCCGGTGCTCGTCGTGGCCGCCACCGGAGATCCCGCGACACCGTATCCGGGCGGGGTAGCGCTCGCCCGCGCCCTGCACGCCCCGCTGATCACCTACGACAGCGTGCAGCACAGCGCGTTCGGGTACGGCGTGGCCTGCGTGGACGAGCCCGTGCTCCGCTATCTGATCGACCTGGCACCGCCTCCCGGGGAGGTGCGCTGCGCGCACGTAGGGTGAGCAGCGATCGCGTTTGTCAAGGGACTTCGGTCACCGATTCGAGGCCCGACGCCGAGCCTGCGGCGGATAAATCTTCGTAGGCTGAGGTAACGGCCCAGGAAGGTGCAACGCAATGGTCACAGTGTTCTTGGTGGACGATCACGCGATCGTGCGACGCGGGGTCGCCGACCTGATCGACGCCGAACCCGACCTCGAGGTGATCGGCGAGGCCGGCACCGTGTCCCAGGCGATGGCGCGCATCCCGGCCCTGCGTCCGGACGTCGCGGTCCTCGACGTGCGGCTACCGGACGGCAACGGCATCGAACTGTGCCGCGAACTACTCGACCAGCATCCCGGCCTGCACTGCCTCATCCTGACCTCGTTCACCGACGAGCAGGCGATGCTCGACGCGATCCTGGCCGGCGCCAGCGGATACGTGGTCAAAGACATCGGCGCCCTCGAACTCGTCGACGCCATTCGCGAGGTCGGCTCCGGGCACTCGCTGCTCGACAATCGCGCCGCCGCCGCGCTCATGGCGAAACTCCGGGAAGAGGCCGCGGCCAGAACCGGCCCACTGGCCGGCCTCACCGAACAGGAACGCACCTTGCTCGAACTGCTCGGCGAAGGATTGACCAACCGGCAGATCGCGGGGCGCATGTTCCTGGCCGAGAAAACGGTGAAAAACTACGTCTCCAGGCTGCTCGCCAAGCTCGGGGTCGAGCGGCGCACGCAGGCCGCGGTGCTGGCCTCCAAACTCAATGCACCGCCGAAGGGCGAATGACCCGCAAACCGCCGACCGGCCCGGGAGCGGTTGGCCGGTGCGGCGGGCCCGCGCGCTCGCACGTGCGAAAATGACCGGCATGGCAGGCAGCGAGCCCGGCGATCCGGGTCAGAGCCCGGTGCTCGAGACCCTTTCGCAACTGCGCCTGCGCGAGTTGCTCGCGGAGGTCCAGGAGCGCATCGCCGAGATCGTCGGCGTGCGCGACCAGATGGATCGGCTGATCGAGGCGATGCTGGTGGTGACCGCGGGCCTGGACCTCGACAACACACTGCGCACCATCGTGCACACCGCCATCGAACTGGTCGACGCCGGTTACGGCGCGCTCGGCGTCCGCGAAACCGAGAAGGACGACCTGCCGCTCGCCGAGTTCGTCTATGAGGGCATCGACGACCGGACCCGGGTGTCGATCGGCGATCTACCGCGCGGACACGGTGTGCTCGGCGTGCTCATCGAGGACCCGAAACCCATACGGCTGCGCGATCTTTCGACCCACCCGGCGTCGGTCGGGTTCCCGGCGAATCATCCGCCGATGCACACCTTCCTCGGCGTTCCGGTGATGGTGCGCGACGAGGTGTTCGGCAATCTCTACCTCACCGAAAAGGCCGGTGGCCAGGAATTCACCGAGGACGATGAGGTCGTCGTGCAGGCGCTCGCCGCCGCGGCGGGCACCGCGATCGCCAACGCCCGGCTCTATGAGCAGTCCCGGATCCGCCAGCAATGGCTCGAGGCCACCCAGGATGTGGCGACCGAGCTGCTGGCCGGCACCGAGCCGGGCGACGTACTCGAGTTGGTCGCCGATCGAGCGCTGCGCCTCACCCGCTGCGCGGTGGTGTTCCTCGCGCTGCCCGAGGACCCGGCCGTCCCACGCGACGAGGTCACCGAGCTGCTGGTCGTCGCGGCCGCCGGTACGGGCTCGGAAAAGCTGCCCGGACAACGTATTCCGATCACCGGATCACATTCCGGCGCGGCCTTCCGCACCGGCCGGGTGGTGGGTGGCGAACAACTGATGTTCCAGCCCGAGTTCGACGGGTCCGCCGAATACGGTCCCGCACTGGTGCTTCCGTTGCGGGCCGAGCACACGGTGATCGGCGTGCTGGTCACCCTGCGCCCACCCGGCGCGCGACCGCTCGGCGCAGCGGCGCAGGCGATGATCACGTCCTTCTCCGACCAGGCCGCGCTCGCTTTGCAATTGGCGGCGACGCAGCGGCGGATGCGTGAACTCGACGTGCTCTCCGATCGCGACCGCATCGCCCGCGATCTGCACGATCACGTGATCCAGCGCCTGTTCGCGGTCGGGCTCTCGCTGCAGGGCACGGCGAAACGCGCGGGCACGCCCGAGGTCGCCGCCAAACTCACCGAAACCATTCAGGACATCCAGTCCATCGTGCAGGAGATCCGGCATTCGATCTTCGACCTGCACAGCAGCACCGCCGCGGACGCCCCGACGCTGCGCAAGCGCCTGCACGCGGTGATCGCCGAAATGACCGCGGACACGGGCCTGCGCACCACGGTCCGGCTGGCCGGACCGGTCTCGGTCCTGGCGCCGCCGCTGTCCGAGGACGTGGAAGCGGTACTGCGCGAAGGTCTCAGCAACGTCGTCCGGCATGCGGCGGCGACCACGGTGTCGGTCCGGCTCGCGGTCGGTGACGACGTCACCATCGCGATCACCGACGACGGCACCGGCATACCCGGCGAGTCGCCGCGGCGAAGCGGGCTGGCGAACCTCGCCGCCCGCGCCGAACAAGCCGGCGGCACCTTCGAGATCAGCCGCAACGACCCGCACGGTACCGTCCTACGCTGGTCGGCGCCCCTGCCCGAGCAGCCGCCACGGTCCTGACACCGCGCCGCTCTCCCCACTTCCGTCGCCAGTCGAGCCGGACGTCCGGATGTGGTTCTACTTAGTCATGACTTCGGCACTTCGACGTGCGGCACGTTACGCGGGTGCCGCGGTGATCTTCTTGGTGGCAACGGCTTTCGTGGCCACGCCCGGTTCGCTGGCGGAGCGCTCCGCGGGCGTGCCCGACCTCAGCGCCCCGCAGGAGGTAGCGCGCGATATCGCCATCCCGTGGGGTCTGGCGTTTCTGCCGGACGGATCGGCCTTGGTCGCGCAGCGCAATACCGGTGTGATCCTGCGCATCTCGTCCGGCACGAAACCGGTTCAGGCGTATCGCGTTCCGGGTGTGGTGGCGCGCGGTGAAGGCGGGCTGCTCGGCCTCGCGGTGTCGCCGCAGTACGCCGAAAACGGGTACGTATACGCCTATTTCACCGCCAGCGCGGACAACCGGATCGTCCGCTTCCGGCTGAACGGCCAGCCCGAAGCGGTCTTCACCGGAATCGCCAAGGCGAGCACGCACAACGGCGGCCGGATCGCGTTCGGGCCCGACGGCATGCTCTACGCGGGCACCGGCGACGCGGGACAGAAACCGCGGTCGCAGGATCCGGCCAGCCCGAACGGCAAGATTCTCCGGCTGACGCCCGAAGGACGGCCCGCACCGGGCAATCCGACGCCGAACTCGCCGGTCTACACCCTCGGCCACCGGAACGTGCAGGGCTTGGCCTGGGATCCGACCGGACGGCTCTATTCGACCGAATTCGGCCAGGACACCTACGACGAGGTCAATCGGATCGAGGCGGGACGCAACTACGGGTGGCCGGTCGTCGAGGGCAAGGGCGACACCCAGGGCGGCAAGTACACCAATCCCCTGGTCACCTGGACCACCCAGGAAGCGTCGCCGTCCGGGCTCGCGATCACCGCGAACACGTTGTACGTCGCGGCTTTACGCGGACAGCGGCTGTGGACCATCCCGCTGCGCACCGACGGCACGCTCGGCCAGCCCGTCCCGCAACTGCGGGACCGTTTCGGCCGGCTGCGCACCGCGCAGGTGGCGCCGGATGGCTCGCTCTGGGTCAGCACATCCAACACCGACGGGCGCGGCACCGTCCGCACCGGGGACGACCGCGTCGTCCGGTTCCCGGCGCGCTGAGCGTTCGCTCGTCAGAGTGGCCGCAACGCGATCAGGGTGCGGGCAGAGGCGTACAGGAAGTGGCCCGCCGTGCGGGCGCGCAATTGCCCACCGTCGCTCAGCGCCGCGGGCGTGGCGTCCACCGCGGTGAACGGGATATCCCAGACCGTCGCGCCGGTTGTCGGGTCGATCGCCCACAGGCCGGTGGCATCGGACAGCACGACGACCTTTCCGTCCCAGGCGGCAGCCGTGCCGTAGCGCTCGGCACGGACCTGCCACAATCGGCGGCCCGTGCGCATATCCAGTCCGGTCATGGTGTGCGCCTGATCATCTCGGAGCAACGCGGCCTCGCCCACGACGGCGATCGCGGTACCCGTGGTGGAGTCGCCGGACTCGGTCGCTCGCGGTGCGGTGACGAGATCCGGGCCGGTCCAGGCGACCGCACCGGTGCGGCGATCGCGGGCACTGTCGGCGAGCAGCACCGGAACGCTGTCGTCGGCCGGGCTATCGATCGAAAGAGACTGGGTGGCCCCGTGATCGGTCGTCGCGATCACCCGGCCGGTGCGGTCGAGGAGGTCGGAGCCGGTGACCCGATACCCCGCGCAGTCGGTGTGCACCCGCAGAACCACTGCGCCGCGCATGCTCGATGCGCGAGAGCATCCGTTCAGTTCCGCCGTCCACGTGGGCGCGCCGGTGTCGAGATCGAATCCCGCGAGCCCGGCACCGAGGGCGAACACGCCCTGGCCGTCGGTCACCGTCAGGGCGTCGCCCGGCAGGTCCTCCCAGGCCGTTCCCATGGCGAAGTCGCGGGACCAGTACGCCTGCGGGTCCGCGAACGTTCCGGCGTGCACCCGCACGTCGTCGGATTCGACATCGCCCTCGGCGACATACACGCGATCACCGGTGGTCGCCAGCGCGAAGACCAGCCAGGGCGTCGACGTGCGAGTGATCTTTCCGCTGCCGATGTCGTAGCCGACCAGCTCGGAGGTCGCGGAAGCGTTGGTGTAGCACACAATTCGGCCGTCGACCGGGGCCGCTGAGCAACCCCGCAGGCCCGGGGCGGGCTCGCGCCAGCGCACCGCGCCGGACCTCGCGTCGATGCCGGCCAGCATCGGATCCCGCAGCGCCATATCGCCGTTCGCGACGCCGGTCACCACGATCAGGGTGTCGCCCGCGTCGATGAATCCCGGGCCGCCGACATCGAATTCGGTGCCCGCGACAGGGTTACGGAACTCCAGCCCGCCGTCGCCGAGGGTGGCGGCGGCGACGGACCAGGCCAGACCGGGCGCCGCGGCCGCGGTGCCGGTGATCTTGCGGACACCGTCCTCGGGCTGGGTCAGCACGTAAACCGCACCCGCCGTGGTGAGTACGGCCGCCACCGCGGCGAGGATCAGCCCGCGCAATCCGGGAACGGAGCGCATCATCGGACCTCTAGGCCTGGTGTCAGAGCGATCGCCTCGAGCTTCTCGAACGGCAGGGCAGGGGTGGGCTCGTCTGCGGTAGTGCCGACGCGAACCCGGGCGCCCGACATGCGGATGACCGTGACCGAGCGCATGAGCTGCGGAACAGGTTGCGCCCCAGGCTGCGTCGACATTGTCGTGAAACGCGATTCACTCGTCTCGACGATGGTTCCGTCCGGCAGCCGGCGCGAGGTCACGCGCTCGCCGTCCGATGCGGAGGCCGAAGGGTCCGGCGGACGCTGCCCCGTGAGGACGGCGACCTCCAGCCGCGACTGGTGCCCCGGCGTCGTGATCCGGACCGCCTGGCACACCCCGTTGCCGCCGAAGTCCGCAGGGCGCAACTGCCCCAGTGGCCGGTCCAGGGTGAGCCCGTCGAGCGGGATCTGGGCCAGCACGGCGTCCAGCCTGCGAGCCGTGGCCTGATCGATCGTGCCGCCGCCGTCGGTCTCGCCATTGCAGGATTCGGGCACGTCCGGCGTGCGGGGTGGCACCGGTGCGCCGACGCGCAAGCCCGGTGCCGTCACCACGGCGACCAGCTCGTCGAGGCTCAACGGCACTGTGCCGGAATGGTTGACGCCATCGGTGTCGGTGGTGGTGGCCGTGGCGGCGGTACCGTCGGCCAGATAGGCATGCGCGGTGCGCGACAGGGTGCGGACGCCGTCCACTTCGTACCAGGTGTCGTCGACGTCGACGACACCGTCCGCCAGGTGCTTGCGTTCGTCGAGATCGCCTGCCACACAAGGCGGGACCGCCGCGGTGGAGCGCCGCACCGAGAGGTTGAGACCTCCCGTCGCACTGCCCCGGCGCAGGATGGCGTCCGCGCTGGTCCAGCCGCCGAAGCCGGACGGCCCGCCGGAGTCTTCGGGATCCGTGATGGGACGGAAGCGCAGCGAATGCGCGACGGCGGCGAAGGCCAGCTCGACCCCGCCGGGCAGCGCATCCTGCGCCGCCTGCGACATCGCGACCGCCTTGGGGCCGGAGAACCACGGATACGCCGGGTTGTCGTAGCCGGACTCGGCCGACTCCACGAAGGCCATCGATGTGCCCTCGCGCGGCGGCTCGACGGTGGCGCAGCCCGGAATCGCCGCCGGAAACACCACCGACGGGGTGACATAGGACCGTTCGCGCGACGGCTCTTCCGTGCTGGACGCGGGCGCCGGCGCGGTCGTCAGCTCCGGTTCCCGCTCGTGGAGCAGCCCGCCGACGATGACGCCGCTCGCCACGATCGCCACACAGATCAGTGCCACTGTCCACCCGGTCACCGCGCGCGACGGCTCGGCCGGGTCGGTTTTCTCACCGCTGTCCACGCGTCACGCCCTCCCTAGCCCGTCGACATTCCAGGGGGATGTCTACCAAACGCGGCACGAGGTACATCGCGCAGGCGGGCCCGGCGCTACTCGGGCCGACGGCGGATTGCGAGCGCGACCAACCGCATGAATGCCGGACTCGCTCGGCACAACCCGCCCGGCACTGGTGCGCCACGGCCGGCGAATCGTCGAGCTACCAAGCGCCGATGAAGAATTCGAGCACCGCCAACGCGACGGCCGCCAGCACTGCCGATCCCGCCGCCGCGCCGAGCGTGAGGATTCGGGCACGGCGGCGGTCCGCACCGGCCACCCGAACCGCGACGACACCGCCCACCACCCCGAGGATCGCGAGCACCGGCGCGCCACCGAGGATCAGATAGAACAAGCTGCCCAGCGCCGCATCCCCCGCCCCACCGAATCCGCGGGCGTAACCCGACAGCGGCACCGGAAACCGGTACACGATCGCGACCAGCGCGGCCGCCACAGGTGCCAGCGCGACCGCGACCAAGGCCCCCAACCCCGCCATCCTCGTGACGCTCGCACCATCCGCCGCAGAATCAGCCATCCCTGCAGCTTATGGACCCCACCGCACTGCACCGCCCCGGCCCCGTGCCACGGCACCGGCTCCCGACAGACCTCCGTTCGGCTCAGCGCTCCTTCGGGCTCCACCGCGCCACTTCAATCTGTCGTAGGCAGCCGCACACCTCTGTCGACCAGACCGGACTTCTGTCAAGGTTCATCAGGTCGGGTGACCCGTCTCAGCCCGGTGCGCGACGGGCGGGCGGGGCAGGCGCGGGACGGTGGCAGGGTCGGACAGTGCTGCGCGGCGGGCGAATTCGACTACGCCGAGTAGGGCGGCGTCGGAGCCGAGGTGCGCGGGAGTGACTTCCGGTGCGAGCGTGGGCACGAGGGCGCTGCGGCCGGCGAACTGCTGTCCGATGATCGGATCGAGCCACGGAAACCATTGCGCGAGTGTGCCGCCCAGGACCACCTCGTCGATGTCGAGCAGCGCGGTGATGGACAGGATCGCCGCCCCCAACGCGCGCCCGGCGCTCGCGATCGCCACGAGGGCGCGCTCGTCACCCCGCTCCAGCGCCGCGACGAGTTCCGCCGCGGCGGGTGCCAGCCCGGTGCGCCGCAACAGATCACCGAGACCCGCCGCGCCGAGCACCGCCTCGGGACCGGCATAACACACCAGACAGCCACGGGCGCCACAAACACACAGCGGCCCCTCGAAGGCCACCGGCATATGTCCCGGTTCGCCCGCCACCCCATGACTGCCGGTGTGAATGACACCATCCAGCACCACGCCCCCGCCGATTCCAGTGCCCGCCGCGAGGTAGACCATGGCCCGCGGCCGTCCGGGATGCGCGTGGTATTCGGCGAGCGCGGCGGCGTTCGCGTCATTGATCACGTCGATCGGGCAGGACAGATCCGGGAGCCGCCGATCGATCAGCGCACGCAGGCGAACCGGACGCAACCAGCCGAAATCCGGTGCGACGAGCACGGTTTGGGCGGCGTCGGCAGCGACCGGCCCGGCCATCGCCACCGCGACGCGCACCAGTTCCGCGCCGGGCGCCGCGGTTCGGGCCCGTCGTACCGCGTCCGCGATCCGATCGGCCAGCGACGCCGGGACACCGGCGGTGCCGTCGTGCGGTGACATGTCCTGCCACACAAGGGTTCCCGCGAGATCGGCGAGAGCAACGCGCACGTGCTCGGCACTGACCTGCACGGCGACCGTCATCGCACGCCGCGCCACCAGCCGGAGCAGACGCCGCGGCCGCCCACGTCCGCCGAGACTTCGTACCCCGTCTTCACGCACCAGTCCGCGCACCGCGAGATCGGCCACCATGGTGGTGACCGAGGCGTGCGACAGGCCGGTCGCCACCGCGATCTCCGTGCGCGCGCACGGGCCGTGCTCGGCGATATACCGCAGCACCGCACCCAGGTTGCGTCGCCGCACCGCCACCGAATCGTGTGCCCCACTACTCGCCACCTCTCCGAGACTATGCAGGTCACGAATTTTTTCAACCCTTGACTGATTCACCCTCGACTCGCGAACATACCGAGGTCCCACGAACCGAATCGAGGTCTGCCATGTCCACTGCGCGCATCCGGCGCCGCGCCGTCCTGCTGGGCGCGGGCGCGCTCGCGGTGGCGGCGGCCTGCGCCACCGAGCGCTCGCCTTCGGACGTCGTCCGGACGACCTACGGCCCCGTCCGGGGCATGCGCCGGGACACCGGCCTGGCCTTCCTCGGCGTGCCGTTCGCACAACCGCCGGTCGGCGAGTTGCGGTTCGCCGCGCCCGTCCCACCCACGCCCTGGACCGAAACGCTCGAATGCACCGCTTACGGACCCACCGCACAGCGCAGATCCTTGGCCGCGGTGACGACCATTCCCGAGCCGAGCATCCCCGGCGACGCCATCCTCAGCGTGAACGTCTTCACCCCCGATCCGACCGCCCGCGGGCTGCCGGTGCTGGTGTGGATCCACGGCGGCGGCTTCGTCGCGGGCAGTCCGGCCAGCCCCTGGTATGACGGGGCCTCGTTCAATCGTGATGGCGTGATCGTGGTTTCGGTCGGTTACCGGCTCGGGATCGACGGGTTCCTGCGCCTGGACGGCGCCCCGGACAATCGGGCGGTACTCGACTGGATTGCCGCCCTGCGCTGGGTCCGCGACAATATCGCCGCCTTCGGTGGCGATCCCGGCAAGGTCACCGTCGCGGGCCAGTCCGCAGGGGGCGGCGCGGTCTGGGCGCTGCTGGCCACGCCCGCCGCGCGCGGGCTGTTCCGGGCCGGCATCTGTGCGTCCGGGGCGGTCACGCAACCGAACGACCTCGCCGCAGGGCATGCGGTGGCCGAGCTGTTCACCCGGCGCACCGGTGTGCCGGCGACCGCGGCGGCCCTGCGCGCGGTGCCCGAGAACACGCTGCTCGATATGCAGGACGCACTGCAAGCGCCCGGCCCCGGCGGCGAAGCTGTGCCGATGCTCGGACTCGCACCGTTCGCCGACGGTGCGCTGATCCCCGAAGCCACCCCCGAGTTGTTGAAAAACGGGGCGGGCGGCGATGTTCCGCTCCTGCTCGGCTTCACCAGACACGAATTCAACATGGCGGCGACCATGGCCGCTCAGCAGCCGGACGCAGCCGCCGCGAGCCCGCTCGCCCAAGCGGGCCGCGGCGTCGATCCGGACGCGCTGCGCGCCGCCTACCCTGGCGCGAACCCCATCGAACTCGCCGGACAGGCCATCAGCGACACGATCATTCGTGGCCCCTCCTACCGGCTCGCCGAGGCGCGCGCCACCCGGAACCTGCCCACCTGGCTCTACGAATTCCAGTGGACCGCAACCTCTCCGAGCTATCAGGGCCTGGCGGCGCACTGCCTGGACCTACCCTTCGCCTTCGATCTGCTGCACGCGCCGGGCGTCACCGAAGCCGAGGGCGCCGCACCGCCGCAAGCCCTGGCCGACGCCATCCACGCCTCCTGGGTCGCCTTCGTGAAAGAGACCGACCCAGGCCGGGATTGGCCGCGCTACACCGTCGAGCAGCGACAAGTCATGATCTGGTCGGAGCACAGCCAGGTCCGCGCCGACGCCTTCGCCGCCCAACGTCGGCTCTGGCGGCCCTGACCCGATCACGAACCGGCGGTGGTCACCTTCCACAGGTAGCCGTCCGGGTCGCTGAAATAGCCGTAGTACCCGCCCCATTCGGCCGGACCCGGATCTTTCACCATCTCGGCGCCCGCGGCGACGGCGGTACGCATGATCTCGTCCACCGCCGCCCGCGAGTCGGGGTTGATGTGGAACGAGGCACCGCGGAAACCGGAACCCGCCGCGGGCACCCCGGCATCGGCTGCCGCTGCGTCCCATTCGTAGAGTGCCAGGTTCAATGCCCCGTCGTTCAACCGCAACGCGACGAATTTGCGGGTGTCCTTGTCGATTTCGCAGCCCAGGCCCTCGGCATAGAACTGCTTGGCGCGGTTCAGATCCCGCACGCCGAGCATGAAGGCTTTCAGTTGTATCGGCACGTTTCCTCCTTCGAGGCCGGTACTCGTCAGATCTCCTGCCGCAGCGGCTATTCCGCGTACGGCTGGTCGGTTCCCTCGGCGCTGTAGCCGAGACTCCAGATGTAGCCGTCCGGATCGGCGAACGAACCGCCGTAGCCGCCCCAGGGCAGTGCGCCCGCAGGCTTGAGCACGGTGGCTCCTGCCTTCTCGGCCTCGGCGACGATCTCCGCGACTCGCTCTTCACTGCGGACGACGTAGGTCAGGACCAGTCCGCTGAAGCCGCTGCCCTCCGGACTCGTACCCACCTGACCGGCCAACCCTTCGCGGCCGTAGAAGCCGACCCGGGATCCGCCGTCCGGCTCGAAGAACACCGAGACGCCGTAGTCGTCCTTGATCTTCCAGCCCAGCCCGTCGACATAGAACTGCTTGGACCGCTCCAGATCGGCGACGCCGAGCAGGATCGAACTCACATGCGCTTTCATACTTCTCCCTGGGGATTCGAGGCGTGGACCGGCGGGTTGTCACATCGGTGTGGTGTGGCCGGTCAATAGGTATGACAGCCCCGGACGAAGGAACGTGACAGATGGCCGAGCAGGACTGGTTGAGCGAACAGTTCACCGAGCACAGAGACCGGTTGCAGGCGGTGGCGTTTCGCATGCTCGGCTCACCCGAAGAGGCTCAGGACGCCGTGCAGGAGGCGTGGCTGCGGGTCGGGCGGGCCGACACCGATCAGATCGAGAACCCGGCCGGGTGGTTGACGACGGTGGTCGCCAGGGTCTGTCTGAACATGCTCGAGGCCCGGCGCGTCCGTCGTGAGGAGTCGGCCGGCGCACTTCCGCCCGAACCTTCGGCGCCGGCCGCCGATCTGCGGCACACGGCATCGAACGGTCCGGAAAACGAAGCGCTGCTGGCTGATTCGGTGGGGGTCGCGCTACTGGTGGTGCTCGATGTGCTGACCCCGGCCGAGCGGTTGGCGTTCGTGCTGCACGACATCTTCGCGGTGTCGTTCGGCGAGATCGGCGAGATCATCGACCGCACCCCGGTGGCGGCACGCCAGCTCGCCAGCCGGGCCCGGCGGCGGGTGCAGGGCGCGGCGGAAGCCTCCGGAGCCGCGCGCTCGCGCAAGCGGGAGGTCGTCGCCGCGTTTCTCGCCGCGTCCCGGCACGGGGATTTCGAGGCTCTGGTCGAGTTGCTCGATCCCGATGCCGTGGTCGGCGAGATCCGCGGTGGTACCGCGGTCGCGGCGTTCTTCTCCGGGCGCGCGCAGGCCGCGCGGCTCGCGCTGGTCGACGGCGTCCCCGCGGCGGTGTGGCTGCACCGCGGACAGGCGCGGGCGGTCATCGGCTTCACCGTGCGCGACGGGAAGATCACCCGCGTCGACGTCGAAACCGACGCCCAGCGGATCACCGGCTCGACCATCGTCTTTCTCGTCGACCCGGCCGCCGGCCGCAACGCGGACGAAGCATGACCGACCTGGATCTGCACCTCACGACCCTGCGCCTCACCGTCCACGACCTCGGCCGGGCAGTCGACTTCTACCGCGACGTGCTCGGTCTCGAGGTACACGGCGAACCCGACGGAAAGCTGTCACTGCACGTCGGCCCGTCCGCGCAACCACCGGTCCGGATCGTTCTCGAAACACCGGACGCCGTCCCCGGCATCTCACCAGCCGACCGCCGAGCGATCGAGGACCTGATGACCGTCGGCCTACTCGGTCGCCTGGAGTTCCGAACCACCGACTGCGACAGCACCTTCGAGCGTCTCGAAGCCGCCGGCACCGAAGTCATCCAGGAACCCATCACCCACCCCGACCACACCCGCGACTGCGCCTTCCTGGACCCCTCCGGCAACCTCCTCCGCTTCACCCAGCAGCCGCACCCCTGAACCCACGCCGTCACTCCCCCCGATCCGCGTGCAACGCAACGAGTTCGGCGACGGAGCGCACCAAATCCGAGCTCGGCAGGAGCGAAAATGGGTTGGAAGGGGTGGCTCGGTTTGGCACGATGAGACCAAAGACTTGAAAGGGCGAAGGAGGGCGGGCGTGCGGGTGGTGCGATATCGCCGTGTCCGACCGTTCGACCGGTCGCGCTGAAACGCAGTGCGCTGTCGAGCGATTCGGGGCGGCGTCGACGTTGGAGAGTCGGGCTCGGCTGTAAACCGAGTGCCACGCGCTGAGTGGGTTCGAATCCCTCCCGCCCCACGATGAGGGCCTACTCGTCGGCGGGCGGCGCGGGCGGCGCATACCGGGTGCTGTCGTCCCAATCGGCATCATCGTTCCAATCCTCATCACCGAACCGGCTCGACAGATGGATCCGCTTCTCGGGCGGCACGGCCTCGCGCCGAGCGTTGAACTCGGCCCATCCCGCCGCGATTTTGGCGGCTCGCTCCGGGTCACGTGGCGGCAGTCCTTCCTCTTCGCGGCTGCTGAACTTGCGGCCCTTGTAGTACTCAGCCATCGGTTCCTCCTAAGGGATCTCGATCATGTAGATGCCGGTGTAGTCCCGCAGCGCGGCACGGTCGGCGTCGGACAGCAGCGACCCTGGCGTCGGATCGACCTTGGGTTTGAGCCGTCCGGGGGTCGACGGCCGGTTCGCCGGTAACCATCAGCGCCCGCCCTCGCCCTACTCGTCGGCGGGCGGCGCGGGCGGCGCGTATCGGGTGCTGTCGTCCCAATCGGCATCATCGTTCCAGTCCTCATCACCGAACCGGCTCGACAGATGGATCCGCTTCTCGGGCGGCACCGCCTCGCGCCGGGCGTTGAACTCGGCCCATCCTGCGTCGATTTCTGCGTCCCGCTCCGGTGAGGGCGGCGGCAACCCTGCCTCTTCCCGGCTGGTGAATTTGCGGCCCTTGTAGTACTCGGCCATCGAAGTTCCTCCTAGGGGATCTCGTTCATGTAGATGAGGATTCGCCCGCTCGGGTCGTTCTCCACGACTTGGCGGACCTCGAAGTTGGTTCCGGACTTGAACAGCACCTCTTGCTCGCTCGGTCGGCGCGCGAACTCCTCTACGGACTTCCCGTGCTCACTGAAGATGCGGAATTCCACCGGACGGTCGAACGCGGCCTCTGGCGTCCGTGACGCGGAGGTGAAACCCGCCTCGGTGACCATGTCGCGTCCGACGGCTGCCTCGCGGTAGCGGGCCAGATCCTCGGCGCTCAGCTCCACGCGGCGTGTGACATGACCTTGGTAGTCGGGCAGCCTGTCGAGCGCGGCGTTGATCTCCCCTTCGCGCATCTGCTGATACCGGCTGATTCCACCGTGCCGCAACTGCCAGTTCAGCGCCTCCGAGCCGCCGGGACCGGTGTAGTCCCACAGCGCGGCGCGGTCGGCGTCGGACAGCAGCGACCCTGGCGTCGGATCGGCTTTGGGTTTGAGTCGTCCGGCCGGACCCAATTCCTCGAGCCGTTCGCATTCGCGCACGTGGCGGGCAAGGTCGGCGTCGAGCTTCACCCCGGCGGCGATCCGGCGGTTGGTGAGCCATTGTTCGATGATCGCCCGCATCGGGCGCGCGTAGCGCGCGCAGATGGCTGCGGCACCCGCGACACCGATAGCTGCCCCGGCACCGAAGGTGATGAACGAGGAAGCGACCGAGATTGCGGCGGTGATCGCCAACTCTTGGATCAGTGCGTCGCGCACCATTTCGAGTTGCTGTTTGAGCAGCTCGCGCAGTTCATCGAGGGCGGCACGATGATCCCGGCACGACTGAGCCAGATCCGCCATCGCGGTGAGCGCGGCCTCGGCGGCCGCTTTCAGTGCGCGCAGATCCTCATCGATGAACTCGACCTCCGGCGCGACCACATCGGCGAACGCGACCGCGGCGGCCTCGAGAATCGCCGGGAACCCTGCCGCCCCTTCGGCGGTGCGTGTGGCGTCCCAGGTGATCGCGGCGTTGGAAATGGTGGTGGCGTTGCCGTCGGGCACGGTGAGCCCGATCTTCTCGACCAGGCCCAATCCCTCATCGATCAACCCGTTGCCGGGGCCGCCCGCGGACGGGAGCGGAACTCGGCAATTGAGGACCGGGTACATCGGCGTCGGAGGTTTGACCGGGGCTGGGCCCGCATCGATAGTCGCGCCGTGCTCGGCCAGCGCGCGTTCGTAGCCGCAATTGTTGAGCACCACGGCGTAGGCGTGTGCGGCGCTCGCGACCTTGGTGACCATGGACAAGATGTCTTTGGCACGCTGGTCGTAGGACTTACCCCACTCCTTGGCCTCGGAGTACGACCCGGTCATGTTGGTGGCCTTGGCCAGTTCCGGCCAGCGCGCATCGATGGCCGACCACCACGCGGACGCACCAGCCGCGATTCTGGTAGCGGTGTCGTAGTAGACCGCGGTGTCGACGTCGAGCAACGATCCGGTCAATGAACGGCCCGCCCGGCCGACACGGCTCCGATCACTGCTGTCGTCCCCTCCGGTCATCCCTCCTGAACGATGCAGATCTTAATAGCTGCGGAACCTAGCTTTTCAAGGCTCGGCTGATCGGGCTGCCTACCGATTGTGTCGCCAAGGCGGTCAAGGCTTCCAGTGCAGGTTGGGCTTCGGGGACAGCCTGGGCGAGGTAGGCCGCGACCGGGGTGAGGTCGGTGATCGCCTGCTCGTCGAGGACGGGGTCGTGGTCGTGCGCCGACCTGTCGGCGAGTTGTGCCAGGGCCTTCGCCGCGCCGGCCCGCATGTCAGGCTCTGCGGCCAGCGCTTCCATCACCCGAGGCGACAGGCTCATGAGGTGGTCGTAGGCAGCGCGGACAGCGCCCGTTTCGGGCAGGTGGCGATCGAGCGTGGTGCGCATCGCGGCCGCACCGCGACCGGGGCACAGGACGCTGAGGCAGAACTCGATCAGCGCCGGTCCGTTCTCGACCATGACCTGTCGAGCCTCCTCGTACACGGGCTGGAAACCGCGGAGTTCCTCACCTCGCGGCACCGGCTTGGAGGTCTCGATGGTGATGGACCGAACCTTGCGCTTGGCCGGGTCGATGAAGTTGCGGGAGTAGGCGTAATCGTCCACCGACGCCGAAACCGGATAGAGCAGTGGCGGTGAAACACTTTGCTGCACTGTGTAAACGCTGCCTCGCACCCTGGTGATGGCGTCGCGCATCAAGCCCGCGGTGCGCCGGTACCAGTCCAGATCCTCGGCGGGCATGTACTCGCGGTAGAGGTTGTCGTTCGGGGTTCCGCGGTCGGGATGCGGAACCCGGAAATTCATTGCCGGGTCGGTGGTCTGGTTGTCGTCGTCACCCCACGGGTAGGCGATGATCTCGCCGAAGGAGTGCACGTCGACCATGCCGATGATGTGCGGGAAAACGTCGAGCAGCCAGCGGATGTTCCGGGTCTCCGGTTCCGAGAACGCCTGCGGCCCACGGTAAGTCTGATAGTCGCACGGGAACGCGGTGGTGCCGATACCGCTGTCGAACAGGAAGTCGTAGTTGCGGTTCACATCGACGCCCCGGCAATCCGATCCGGGATTGTAGGAGCGATTCTTGCGCCACATCCGGTCGGCGGACATCACGAATTCCCGCCCGTCCGGGTTCACCAACGGCACGATGAAGATGTCCAACGAGTCCAGCAGCAGCCGCACGGTGCTGTTGCTGTAGGCGACCGGCCCGAAGGTGAGATCGGTGTCCTTCCGGTAGGCGGAGGTCAGGTGATACATCCAGTGGCACAGCAGATCTGGATTGATCAGTTCACGGGCATGTGCGCCGCCGAGCAGCAGGACCCCGTCCCGCTCGGCCCGGTCTCCGGCGCGGATGCGCAGCGCACTGATGGGTCTACCCTCCACCGAAGTCAACGGCAACTGCACCCTCGTACAGAAGGCTGGACTGAGCCGCACCATCGAGGAAATCCAACCCTCGATCTGACTGTAGGGCAGATAACCGGCTGGGACAGAGAACGTTTCGACGTCTTGCGCGGCTATCGCGGAAACCTTCGGCGGCGCGATCTCCAGCGGCGGGGTTTCGCGCACGGCCTGGACCGTGACGGTGTAACCGTCCTCCGCGAGACCGCCGATCTCCGCCACCGAAAGATATCCCGCAATCGTCACCCCGTCGTCGGCTCCGGCCACGGTCGCCCGGAACAGATCGAGCCCCCGTCCCGACAGTGCACGCATAGCGGTCGCACTTTCCGCCGAAACCTCTACGAAGTAGCGCTGAACACGCGGTTCCTGATCTGCCATCACTCCCCCTGGGACACCCGAGTCTTTCCCTCACCCTGCCCGGAAATCCCCGCCGAGCCAACACCCCGGTCCACCCAGCGGTCCCCGCGAACCCGTGGCGCACGATTCGTGCTCAGAGTGCGCTCGCTCGTGCAGTTCACCCCTGGGCGGAAGGATCCGTCAACCGTGCCGAAATGGTGCTCTTCAGCTCAGCCATAGTCTTGGTGAAAGCAGTTTCGATGTCGACGTCGTAGCGATGAGCCAGAATCAGAACTGACCAAAGGCAGTCGGCCAGTTCATGTTCCAACGCTGCCCGACCGCCCGGCATGGCGCGGGTGCCTTCCGCCGCCATCACGAGCTTGGCGAGATCTCCTACATCACCGACGAAGCCCAGCATGAAGTCCTGCCGAGTCCACGTCCTGCCCCGTGCAGCGAGGTTCAATTCGTCGTAGAGGTCGTGCACTTCAACGGCGCGCGCCTGGAGATCCTGGATGTCCACACACCAAGGTCTACCAAGACAACCTCCGCCTGCACAGACAAAACGCTTCAGAGAATTCACTGGTAATCCGGGATTGCTGTTCGTATGCTCCTTCGGTTCGATTGAGGTGTGAGAGAGGTGCGGTGAGCGTGGGTGAGGCGGCGTGGCAGACGCTGGCGGAACGGATCGCGGGCCGGTTGGTGCGCCCCGGCGACCCCGGCTACGACGATGCCCGCGCCCTGCAGATAAGGGAATTCGACGCGGTACGACCCGCGGGCGTGTGCTACTGCATGACGGTGGACGATGTGCGCGAGGCCGTGTCGTTCGCTCGGGCGCACGCGCTGCCGGTCGCCGCTCGTTCCGGCGGGCACAGTTGCGCCGGGCATTCCACCACCGACGGACTGGTCATCGATGTCACCGGGATCGCCGGGGTGCGGCGGGAAGGGACGCTGATCCGGGCGGGTGCGGGCATCCAGACGATCGATCTGCTCGACGAAACGGTCCCCGACGGCTGGGTCATTCCGGCAGGCACCTGCGCCACCGTCGGGCTGGCCGGGCTCACGCTCGGCGGCGGCATCGGGATCGCCACCCGCAAGTACGGGCTGACCTGCGACCGGGTGCGTGAGATCCAGGTCGTTGTCGCCGACGGCAGCGTCCTCACCTGCGACGAGCAACGGCATGCCGATCTGTTCTGGGCGTTGCGCGGCTGCGGCGGCGGCAACCTGGGCATCGTCACCGAACTCGTGCTGGAGGCGGTTCCGGCGGCCCCGGTCACCAGCTACAGCCTGAGCTGGGACTGGTCCGACGCGGCGCGCGTATGGGATGCGTGGCAAGGCTGGGCACCGCATGCGCCCGACGATCTGGCCTCGAATGTGCGCTTCGCGCTGGAACATCCGAAAGCCGGCGAGCAGCCGGAGGTGATGGTGCTCGGTGCCTGGCTCGGCGACCCGGGCGAGCTGCCGGTGCTGCTGGACGATCTGCGGCGCACAGTCGGCCGAGAACCGGAAGCGGAGTTCCTGCACACCGGTTCATACGACGACACGTTGCGCACGTGGATGGGATGCGCGGAACTCACTCGCGCACAATCACATCGAGTCGGCACGAATCCGGAAGCACGGTTGCCCCGTGATGGCTGGCATCGGGAGCGTGGACACTTCGTGCCCGAAACCATTCCCGCCGAGGGCATTCAGCAGATCCTGACCGCGTTCGCCGACACCCCGGCGAGCGATCAGATCCGCGCGCTCGAACTGGGCGCGATGGGCGGGGCATGCAATCGCGTCCCCGCCGACGCGACCGCTTTCGTGCATCGCGACCATCTGTACTACGCCGGTCTGGTGGTGGAGTCGCACGGCGAGATCACCGACGAACTGCGCGTGAGCGGGTCCGCGTGGATCGACACCTGCGAACCGATCCTGCGCCGCTGGTCCTCGCCATACACCTATCAGAACCTCCCCGACCCAGCCCTGACCGACTGGCGCACAGCCTATTACGGCTCGAACTACCCCCGCCTGGCCGAGATCGCGCACCGCTACGACCCTGAGGGATTCTTCCGACGCCCTCAGTCCCTCAGCACACCGGAATGACCCTCTCCTGTCACCGACACCGTGCTCGCCGACTGAGAAACCGGCGCAATCCACCGTCCTGATGCCGACCGCTGAGGATCGCAGCAATCGCGCGGCCGGAGCGATGGCCGCCACACAGCCGAGAAGCGTTGTCCACCTTCGGACCTCGACGACTCAACCGCGATATCCCGTGCCGCGTACTCGACGCTGGTATTCCGAGCACAGGTAGGTTTCCGGAACCCACTCCGTGCGCCGAAGACGCCAGATGTCGAATTTCGACCTGATGGCCAGATACTGTTCTTTATCGTCGCGGAAGCACGCTATCCCCATCGCCTGCCCACTACTCGGCATATAGTCGGAGTACAGGCAGGTGAAACAGCACATCAGGGAAACGCCCGCCGGCAACGCGTCAGCAAGTCGCGGCAGTCCGGTTTCCAGTGCATCACAGTCGGTTTCGTACTCTTCACCATCCAGGGACAGCGCGAGGTGCATCATGTCGTGCTCGGGATACGGATGCTGCGCGTACGTGAATCGGATGACCTCCGCCCGCCGAACACCCGATACCTCCACGGTGCAGGGCAACTCGCCGGTCACCGTGTACCGGGCGAGGTTGCCGGACCGGCCGTCCAGTGAAAAGATTTCGCGTGCGTGGGTATCGGCAGAATACGGTGTCAGGTCCTCGAGATCGCCCCGGACCCGGACACCTCTGATCACCGCTTCGAGGTCGAACAGTTCTCGTGAATCCGACACCTCATCCGGCTCGATTCGCCATTCGACCGGCTCCGCACCACGATCGTCTTCGTAACCGCCGGGAAAGGACCACGCCCGCATCCGATCCACCATGAAACCCATTGTCTCGCTGCGTGCGCCGCCACACCTAGCATTGCCGAATCTCATACCTCGGCACGACCGCACCACGAGATCGCTTGTCGCATCGAATATCGCGCGACAAGGACGTTCAGGCCCTGCTTTCCACCAGTCTCTGCAACAGCTTGTCGCGCACGACCGCCGGCAGTAGGCCGACCGTCTCTCCACCGGATGCGGCGATTTCCTTGACCAGCGAGCTGGACAGGGAGCCGTAGGCCGGGTCGCTGGCGATGAAGAAGGTGTCCACGTCGGTGAGGGTGCGGTGGGTTTGCGCCATGGACTGTTCGTAGTCGAAATCGCCGCGGCGCAGGCCCTTCACGATCGCGGTGATCCCCTGTCCGCGCGCGAAATCCACCAGGAGACCCGACCACGACGCTACCCGTACGTTGCCGAGGTGGGCGGTGACCTCGCGCAGCATCTCGATGCGCTCATCGAGGGTGAACATGGTGGTCTTGGTCGAGTTGACCATCACTGTGACCACGAGTTCGTCGAATTGGGCGGCGGCCCGCTCGAATACGTTGATGTGACCGTTCGTCACCGGGTCGAACGAGCCGGTGCACAGGGCTTTCGACCGCACTAGAGGTGCAGGGCGACTGGGCCGGAGTCGGTCTTCCAGTATTTCCGGTTCAGTTGTGCGGTGCCGGTGCCTTCGGTGTAGGGCACGAGCACGGGCATGCCGTTGGTCGGCTTCAGCACGACGGACCAGGTTTCGACCCGGCCGGTGCACTGCAGGGTTGCCCCGGGTGGGGAGCTGGTCAGTTGGATCGTGCCGCTGCCGTTGGTCTCCATCTGCGCGGAGACGTCGAGGAAACCGATGCCGGCCTCGCATAGGTAGGTACCGGTGGCCTGCAAGCCCTCCGGAGCGGGCGTGACCACGGAGTTCAACGTGATGAACTCGTCCTCGGGGCCGGCATTCGCCGGGATCGTGCACAGCACCGTGGCCGCGGCACCCACCACCGCCACCAGCGCACCTCTGCTACCGAGCATTGCGGTCCTCCTGACCGACGCCACGAGAATTCGACCTCGATCGTAATCCGCCCCGCCCCCGCCCGTGCCGATTCCCGCAACTGGCCCCGCCCTGATCCCCTTACAGTGGCGGGCATGTCCGAGGGTGAACGCAGCGCAGGTCAGGTCGAACTAATCGGGCCGGTTGCGGGGGTGTTCACGTATGCGGTGGCGGCCGCACTCGTCGCGGCAGGACCTGTCATCGCCCTGGCCGGTGATTCGTTGTGGAATGGGTTGTGCCCGGGCATCATCACCATGCCGATCGGCCTCGCGCTTGCGGTGACCACTTACCAATGGCGTTGGAACGCTAGACGATTCGACAAGGTGGCGGTCCCCGCGACCGCGGAGATCATCGCGGTGCGGATCGTCGCAGGCGGCGAGAATCCGGACGTGGCCGAACTGAAAGTCCGGATCAGCGGCCCCGGTTTCGACACTTTCGAAGCGGACTGCGAGATACAGACCGGCGTCCCGTACCCGCAGCCGGGTGATCGCCGCCACGTGGTCGTCGATCCGTCCGACCGAACCTTCGCGATCGGCTATGACCATTTGTTCGAACCGGAGTGACACCGGCGGCGCCTCCGGCGGTCGAGGTCCGGTCAGTCCAGCGCGGACGCCCACTCCGTGAGCACCTCGAAGTATCGCTCCGGCTCGGGGTCGTGCATCGTGTGCGGCGCGTCGAGAGCGGTGAAGGTGACCGGTTGACCGGTCGCCGCCAGCAAGCGACGGGCTTGCTGCGCCTGAATATCCGTCATCGCACCCATGAGCTGTCCGGTGTCCGGGTCCGTCAAGTGGAAGTGGTGGGTCAGCAGGACCGGAACCCGATTCTGCGCGAGCATCGTGGCGTGGTCGCAGCCGGCGTTGGCGACGTCGGTGGCCCAAGCCTGCGCCCATTCGGGGTCGTACTCCTTTAGATGCTGCGGCGGCGTGGCCGCGGCACCCTCGCCGGTGCCGTCGCCGAACAGGAATGCGATACCCGGGTGCAGGAATTCGGGCAGTTCCCGCGGCGCGGCCGCGACCATGCCGTCCCAATCCCCGACCGACCATTGCGGTCCGAGCCATTTGGCCCACAACACGAAGATCGGGCCGAGGGTCTGCATGATGCCGGGACCATAGGGCGGGGCCGCTTGCGAGGCGAACAAGGGCGGATCCTCGAGCATCGCGCCCCGGATCTGCCCTGGTTTGGCGTAGGCGGCCAGCCAGGCTGCGATCACTCCGCCAGAAGAGTTGCCCGCCACCAGAGTCGGCCGTCCGATCACGAGATCGATGAATCGCTCGACGTCGTTACCCCAGGTGTTGAGGTTGTACCGCCCCGGCGTCCAGGTGGACCGCCCCTGCCCGCGCAGATCGATCGCGAAGACCCGAAAGTCGTTCGCCAGCAGGGTGATTGCGTTCTCATATCCCCACCAGGATTCACCCTGGGCAGGGATCAGCAGCAGCGCCGGCGATGTGGGGTCACCCGCGGCGACATAGTTCATGCGGATCTCCCCGAGATCCACGAGCTGCTCCTCGAACTTGTGCGCGACGAAGGTGTCAGCCCGGTCGGCGGCTTCGGAAATGCCCATGATCGTCGATCCTTTCTCAATGAATGGACCGAAAGTCCCACAGTCCGCACGCCGGCGCGCCGGTCCGAATGCTGGTGACCATCGGTATGAAACCCACCGTAGAACCCACCTAGGACAGTTTTTGCCCTAGGCGAAGACGAGGCCATCGCGGCGCTCGATTGCTGCCAGCAGGCCACTGCTCCGGTTAGTCCCGGCAGCGAAAAGCGGTTTGCCGGTTCGGGTCTTCGCAGCATGATGGCACTATGCTCAGCCTGTTGTCCTGCGCCGATCCCCTTGATCCGCACCGCACGGATCCGCATTTCGCGGCAGAAACGCTGGCCGCGCGCGAACTGGGCGCGACGGTCGGCCTGCTCGATCTGGACGCGCTGCTGGCCGGGGACAGCGCGGCGGCGGTGCGCAAGGTCCCGCGCGACAGGGGGCCCGCTTGGTATCGCGGCTGGATGATCCCGAGCCTCGCCTACGCGGCCTTGGCCGACGCACTCGCCGCTCGCGGCACGCCGCTGATCGTCGACGCCGCGACCTATCGGACGGCGCACGAACTACCCGGCTGGTACGCGACATTCGCCGCCGTGACGCCCGCGAGCCGATGGCTGCCGGGTCCGTGGGGCCGCGTCCCCGACGCAGCCGCGCTCGCCGAGCTGGCAGCTCCGCTCGGCAGCGGGCCGGGAATTGTGAAGGACTACGTCAAATCTGCCAAGCACCGGTGGGAAACAGCCTGCTACATCCCGGATCTCACCGATATCACCCGCATGCGCCGAGTCGTGGCCGCCTTCGTCGCCGAACAAGAAAAGTATCTCGCCGGCGGCATAGTCCTGCGCGCATTCGAATCCTTCGGCTCCGGCGCACACCGAGCGCCGGAGGCCCGGGCGTGGTGGCTGGACGGCACACCACTGCTGATCGGCGCGCACCCCGACACACCCGACGAGCACCCCGCACCCGCGCTCGCCCACATCACTGCGCACGTCGAGCGACTGCCCGCCCGTTTCGTCACCACCGACCTCGCCAGGCGCGCGGACGGCGTCTGGCGCGTCATCGAAGTCGGCGATGGTCAAGTCTCGGACCTCCCCGCCGGCGTGCCCTCGGAACTACTCCTCGAGCCGTTGCTCAACGCTCCACGGTGATCAGCGGGCACACGCGGAACCCGCACCACCGTGAATAGATACGCTGGGGCCACTATGAGTCAAACTCGCGTTGTCACCCAGCATCCCTTCGACGCCGCCGTCGAACTCACGCCCCTCGAGGTCGGGACGTTCGCCGGTCGGACCACGCCGGAGTACGCGAATATGGTCGGACCGTTCGGGGGGATCACCGCCGCCACGTTGATCCGGGCGGTGCAGCGGCATCCGGAGTGTCTCGGTGCGCCGCTGTCGCTCACCGTGAACTACGCGGGCCCGATCGCCGAGGGCCCGTTCGAGGTCAGCGCGATACCGGCCCGCACGAACAGGACGACCCAGCACTGGACGCTGGCGATCACCCAGGACGGCGTTGTCGCCACCACGGCCACCGCGCTCTTCGGTATCCGGCGGCAGACCTGGCAGCACACCGAGGCCGTCGCACCGCAGGCGCCGCCCCCGGCCACGGTGCCGCCGGGACCGGTGCCGGACTTCCTGGCCTGGGTCGAGAACTACGAAATGCGTTTCGTCACAGGTGGTCTCGTAGCGAAGGGCGACGCCCAACCGTCCTCGACGTCCACCCTGTGGGTGCGGGACAATCCGCCGCGGCAGCTGGACTATCCGGCGCTGACGGCACTGACCGACGTGTTCTTTCCGCGGGTGATGCTGCGCATCGGCCGATTCGTCCCGGCCGGCACGGTCTCGCTGACGGTGTACTTCCACGCCGACGACGAACTGCTCGCCGCGCAGGCCGACCAGCCGGTGCTCGCCACCGCGCGCGGTCGCCGCTTCGGCAACGGCTTCTTCGATCACGCCGCGGAACTGTGGACACCCGACGGGTCGCTGCTGGCGACGAGTCACCAGCTCGCATATTTCAAGGACTGACTCGCCCGCCGGACCAAACCGGCGGCCCGAGCGACGCGAATCCCTGGTAATGCCGCTGTGCACGGCGGCAGCTACGAGAGGATCCACAATTTGAGATCACGGCGATGGATACGACGAAGCGGCCTGCGCTGGGCACTGGCCACCACCCTGACCGCGGCGGGTCTGGCCGGCGTGGCCGGTACGGCGGCCGCAGCACCGGCGGGCGTCGTGTCGGTAACGGATATCAACGATCGGCAGCAGACCGTCATGGTGTATTCGCCCGCGATGGACCGCCCGATCCCGATCCAGATCATCCGGGCCGCCGACCGGACGACCCCGCGGCCCACGATGTATCTGCTCAATGGTTCCGGCGGCGGCCCGAACGAGAGCGGCTGGGATGTGCAGACCGACGCGGTGAGTTTTCTGCGCGGCAAGGACATCAACGTCGTCACGCCCTTCGGTGGCGCCAATTCCTACTACACCGACTGGGTCCGCGCGGACGCGGTGCTCGGTTACAACAAGTGGCAGACGTTCCTCAACGAGGAGTTGCCGCCGGTCATCGAGGAGTTCCTGGGCGCCAACGGAACTCGCACCCTCGCGGGCGTTTCGATGAGCGGCACCTCGGTGCTGAACCTGGCGATCGCCAAGCCCGGCTTCTGGAACAGCGTGGCCTCCTACAGCGGGTGCGCGCAGACCTCGGACCCGATCGGACAGGAATTCGTCCGGCTCACGGTGGAGAACTGGGGTGGCGGGCAGAGCGTCGAGAACATGTGGGGTCCGCGCAACGGGCCGCTGTGGCGCGCCAACGACCCGCTCGTCAACGCCGAACGTTTGCGTGGCACAGCCGTTTATCTGAGTTCGGGTAGCGGTATCGCCGCGGCTCCGCACGACACCCCCGGCGATCGCCGGGTGCAAGAGGGCCGAATTCCGTTGCCGGTGCAGATCGCGTTCGGCGGGCCGATCGAAGCGGCCATCCATTACTGCACGGTGAACCTGACGAACCGCTTGCGTGAGTTGAACATTCCGGTGACCTTCGACGACCGCCCGGTGGGCACCCATTCGTGGGGCTACTGGGAAGACGATCTGCGCACGTCATGGCCTTTCCTGGCGCAGTCGATCGGAATCGGCTGACCTACCCGGCCCGGGTGCTCCGCAATAGCTGGAATCGCTGTGCGGAGCACCGGGTTCACTTTTATTGCTGTGGCCTGGCTTACATAATCGGCGCGCAGCCGCGTATTAAACAGCACACCCGCTGCACGCACTTTTTCCCTGTGCGATTACGTACCGTGAAGTCATGCAGCTCGCCCGGTCCACCGATCTCGCCCTGCGGACCATGATGCGGCTGGCGGTCAGCGGATCGGCCGACCATCGCGTGACCGCCAAACTCGTTGCCCGCCAGGTCGATTCCTCGGAGCACCAGGTAGCGAAAGCCGTATCACGACTCGCCGAACTCGGTTTCGTGGCGTCCTACCGCGGACGTGGCGGCGGGATCTTCCTCACCGAAGCCGGCCGAGGCGCCACCGTCGGACAGATCATCCGGGCCCTCGAGGGCGACGCCGAAGTGGTGGCATGCCTCGGCGAACATCCGTGCCCATTGGCGACCGATTGTCGTTTGCGACGAGTTCTCCAGGATGCGAAAGAAGCCTTCTATCGCGAGCTGGACAACTACCACCTCGCCGATCTGGTGAGCCCCCGCATCGTCGAGCTGCTTCATCTGCCCGCCATCCCCCTGCCCGCGCACGAGAATTGAGGAGACGCCATGCCCACCGCGACCGGTTCGCCCAGCGATATCGCCCCGGAACTGGAACCCGCACATCAAGCGGTGATCCGCGCCACCCTGCCGCTGATCGGCACCCGGATCGACACGATCACGCCACTGTTCTACCGCAAGATGTTCGCCGCGCACCCGGAACTCGGCCGTGATCTGTTCAATCGCGGTAACCAGGCCCAGGGCACCCAGCAGCGCGCGCTGGCCTCGTCCATCGTCACGTTCGCCCGGCATCTGGTCGAACCGGAGCTGCCGCATCCGGTCGACCTGCTCTCGCGCATCGGGCACCGGCACGCCTCGCTCGGCGTCACCGCGGATCAATACGACATCGTGCACCGGCACCTGTTCGCCGCCATAGTCGAGGTGCTCGGCGCGGACGTGGTGACCGGGGCGGTCGCGGCGGCGTGGGACCGCGTCTATTGGCTGATGGCCACCGCCCTCATCGACCTGGAGGCGGGACTCTATAACGTGGCCGGGGTCGCGCCGGGTGATGTCTTCCGCCGCACCGTCGTGGTCGATCGCACCGAGGATCCGTCCGGGGTGGTGACTTTCGTCGTCGAGTCGGACGAACCCGGGCGCGCGCTGCCGGATTTCCTTCCCGGCAGCTATATCTCGGTCGGCGCGGACCTGCCCGACGGGGCGCGCCAGCTCCGCCAGTACAGTCTGATCGACGCGCCGGGCACCGGCTGCTACGCCTTCACGGTTCGCGTGGTGGCGGCCGAGCCGGACGCCCCCGCGGGTGAGGTCTCGTCCTGGCTGCACGACACCATCGGTGTCGGCGATCGCCTCGAAATCACCTTGCCCTTCGGCGATCTCACCCTCGACACCGCCGTCGAAACCCCTGTGGTGCTGATCTCGGCCGGCGTCGGCATCACACCCATCGTGGGCATCGTGGCCTATCTGGCGGCCAACACGCCGGACCGTCCCGCCACCGTGCTGCACGCCGACCGCTCCGCCGCCGCCCACCCGCTCCGCGAGCGCGTCCGTGCGCTGTGCGACGGACTTCGAAACGTCCGCCTGCACACCTGGTATCAGGACGAGGGACACGGTCGCGTCGACCTCGCCGACATCGTGTTGCCGGACGACGCGGACTACTATCTGTGCGGCAGCCACGCTTTCTTGCGGTCCGTGCGCGCACAGCTGCTTGCCGCCCGGATACCTTCCAGCCGAGTGCATTTCGAATCCTTCGCACCCACCGACTGGCTGCTCGGCGAATAGCGCATACCGCTCAGCACTCGACGACAGCGACAGCCAAGCCGCCCTGCGAAGTCTCCTTGTATTTGTCGAGCATGTCCGCCCCGGTGGCGCGCATGGTCTGGATGACCTGATCGAGCGAGACGTGGTGGTGCCCGTCGCCGCGAATCGCCATGCGCGCCGCGGTGATCGCTTTCACGGCCGCGATGCCGTTGCGTTCGATGCACGGGATCTGCACGAGGCCACCGATGGGATCGCAGGTCAGGCCGAGGTTGTGTTCCATGCCGATCTCGGCGGCGTTCTCGATCTGTGCCGGGGTGCCGCCGAGCACGGCGGCGAGTCCGGCGGCGGCCATCGCGCACGCGGAACCGACCTCGCCCTGGCACCCCACCTCGGCGCCCGAGATCGACGCGTTCTCCTTCATCAGCTGGCCGATCGCGCCCGCGGTGAGCAGGAACTCGACGACGCTGTCCTCGGCATCGGTGACGAACTGCTGAATGTAGTGCAGCACAGCCGGAATGATGCCCGCGGCGCCGTTCGTCGGCGCGGTGACGACCCGCCCGCCCGCGGCGTTCTCCTCGTTGACGGCCATCGCGTACAGCGTGACCCATTCCATGGCGCGCAGCGGATCGTTGTCCTCGGCTTCGGCGCGCAGCCGGTCGAACAGGGTTGCGGCGCGACGGCGTACCCGCAGCGTACCCGGCAGCACCCCGCTGCTCGACATGCCGCGCTCCACGCACCCCTGCATGACGGCCCAGATGGCGAGCAGGTCGGCGCGCACCTGATCGCCACTGCGCCTGGTCATTTCGTTGGCCAGGACGAGTTCGCTGATGGATCGGCCGGTGGCCGCGGTGAGCGAGAGCAATTCGTCCGCCGACCCGAACGAGTACGGCACGACCATCGGCGCTTCGGCCGCACGGCCGTCGATCTCGTCCTCGTCCAGGACGAAGCCGCCACCGATCGAGTAGTACCGGCATTCCAGCAGTACCCGTCCCGCCGCGTCGCGAGCCGCGAACAGCATGCCGTTGGTGTGGAACGGCAGCCTGGTTCGCGCCAGCAGCTCGATGTCCTCGTCCATCGCGAACGGGATCGGTTGCGCCCCACCGAGATGGATCCGCGCGTCGGCGCGCGCCTCGGCCACGATATCGCGCATCATGTCCGGATCGATCGACTCCGGGCGGGCGCCGGCCAGTCCGGCCACGATCGCCTCCACACTGCCGTGGCCCCGTCCGGTCGCGCCGAGCGAGCCGTACAGCAGCACCCGCAGCGCGGCCGTATCGTGCAGTACGCCGGTGCCTTTCAGCCGATCGACGAACGCGCCCGCGGCGCGCATCGGGCCGACGGTATGCGAACTCGACGGACCGATGCCGACCTTGAACAGGTCGAAGACGCTGATGGTCACGCGAGCTCCCGCGCCGTGTCGGCGGCCGACGGGAGGTGCTGGTGCATCCCGGCATAGAGCGGGAACTTCTGCGTCAAGACCTCCACCCGCACGCTGAACTCACGCCAGGGCCGCCCCACCCGCAGGGCCGTCGCGATGATGTCGGCGACCTCGACGAACGCCGCGCGGTCGAAGCCCCGCGCGGCCAGCGCCGGTGTGCCGATCCGGAGGCCGGAGCTGACCATCGGCGGCCGCGGGTCGAACGGAACGGCATTGCGGTTCACCGTGATTCCCACGCTGTGCAGCAGATCTTCGGCCTGTTTGCCGTCGAGTTCGGCGGCGCGCAGATCCACCAGCACCAGGTGTACGTCGGTGCCGCCGCTGACGAGTCCGATACCGGCGGCGCGGCAGTCCTCGGCGAGCAGCCGGTCCGCGAGCAGCCGCGCGCCGGTCAGGGTGCGTTCCTGGCGGTCGCGGAAGGCCGGCTCGGCCGCCATCTTGAACGCGACCGCCTTCGCGGCGATCACATGCTCGAGCGGCCCGCCCTGCTGGCCGGGGAACACCGCGGAATCGAGCTTCTTGCCCAAATCGGCGGTGGCGAGGATGAATCCGCCGCGCGGGCCGCCCAGGGTCTTGTGCGTGGTCGAGGTGACCACGTGGGCGTGCGGCACGGGCGAGGGATGCAAGCCGGCCGCGACCAGACCGGCGAAATGCGCCATGTCGACCATCAGGTACGCGCCGACCTCGTCGGCGATGCGCCGGAACTCGGCGAAGTCGAGGTGCCGCGGATAGGCCGACCAGCCCGCCACGATCAGCTTCGGCCGGTGCTCGCGCGCCAGCCGCGCCACCTCCGCCATGTCGATCAGCTGGTCTTCGGCCCGAACATGGTATGCCGCAACGTCGTACAGCCGCCCGGAGAAGTTGAGCTTCATGCCGTGCGTGAGGTGTCCACCGTGATCCAGCGCCAGCCCGAGGATGCGATCGCCGGGACGCAGCAGCGCGTGCATCACCGCCGCGTTCGCCTGCGCACCCGAATGTGGTTGCACGTTGGCGTATTCCGCGCCGAACAGCGCGCGCAGGCGAGTGCGGGCCAGCGACTCGATCTCGTCGACGTGCTCGCATCCGCCGTAGTAGCGGCGGCCCGGGTAGCCCTCGGCGTACTTGTTGGTCAGGACCGTGCCCTGCGCCTGCATGACGGCCAGGGGCGCGTAGTTCTCCGACGCGATCATTTCCAAGCCGTGCTGTTGCCTGCCGAGTTCGCGGCCGACCAATTCGGCGACGAGCGGATCGAATTCGTGCAACGGCACGTCGAGATCGGTGCGGAGGGCCGGGTCTGCCATAGGGAGCCTTTCGTCGACGCGGGTCGCGCGCGTGGGTGTGGCTCCTCCCGCTCTGTCCTATGGCCTGAGAGATTCACGCGGACCGCGCTTGCCCCGTCGGCGAGTGTCGATGCGGACACTACTTTTCAGAGTTGCCCGAGGCGCGGCGGTACTGGGCCTGAGAGATTCCCGGGAGGTGTTGCTCCTTCGGCTCTCCGTCACGAAGATGGAGATCTCCCGCCGCGTGTGAGGCGATTATGCAGTTGTTGCATATAGCGCAACAACTGCCCTATATGCGACTCAGTATTGTCGGCGAGCGCGCGCGTTGTCAACGCCGGAGCGCATCCGGAAACGCGGTCTGTCAGCCGTAGTAGCCGAGCCTGCGGCTGATTTCCGCGGCGCTCGCGATCGCCAGTTCCGCCATCGCGGCGAAACGGTCCGGGCCGAGCCGGTAGGACGGGCCGGACACGCTCAGCGCGGCGACGATCACGCCGTTGTTGTCCAGCACCGGCGCGGCCACCGCGTTCAGCCCGATCTCGAGCTCCTCGCACACGCTGGCCCAGCCGTTCTCCCGGACCTCGACCAGCTGGGTCGCCAGCTCCGCGACCTTGGTGACGGTATGCGGCGTGTAGGCCGTCAGCTTGGTGCCCACCCGCTTGCGCATATCCGCCGGTTCCAGACCCGACAGCAGCACCTTGCCGCTGGACGTGGCGTGCGCCGGGCAGCTCTGCCCGACCCAGGAGCGCAACGCGATCGAGCCGGTGCCCGCGGCCTCGACGATGTTGATGATCCGATCACCGTCCAGCACAGCGATATTCGTGGTCTCCCCCGATTCGGCGGCCAGTGCGTTGCACGCGCCCTGGCTCTGCCCGACGAGATCGACCTGGGCACTGGTGGATCCGGCCAGCCGGACGATGGAGAAGCCGAGCCGGTATTTGCCCCGATCGGACAATTGCTCGACGTAGCCGCGCGATTCGAGCACGGCGACCAACCGCGACACGGTAGATTTGTGCACGCCCAGTTCGGCGGCGATCTCCGTGACGCCGGCCTGCCCGAGCTTGGCGATGATCTCCATCACGAGCAGTGCGCGGTCGACGGACTGCACCGCGGCCGCCCGCCCTCGATCCTCGCCGTCTCGATTCGCCATGACACCGCCATTCTAAGCCGAGGTTGCTGCGCGGACACGGACGCGTCGCTGGACGGCGGCTGTCTCGCGCAGCGCCTCGTTGAGCAGGCTCCGATTCAGCGGCGACAGCTCCGACATCACCACCACGTCACCGGGGCGGTGGCCGGCGGACAATTGCCCGACCTGATGCACCATCCGCATGCGCTGCAACGTCACGAAAACCTCGGTGAGCAGGGTGGCGTCACGTTCGGAGAGCACCCCGGCCGCGGCGGCCGCACTGAGCCGCTCCGGTGTGCTCGCGGCGGTCAGGCCTGCGGCGAGGCCGCCCCAGCGGGCCAGGTTGACGATGGGCACCAGCGCGTGCGTCTTCAGATCGAACGTGCCGCCGCGCCGCGAGAGCACATCCCGCAGCGACCGGGCACGAACCTTCCCGGACAACGCGTCCAGCAATTGCAGGCGCAAGGCGTCGGGATGTTCGGCGGCCATCCGTCCGAAGGCCGCGGGCACCGCGCGCAGCCGGGGATCGCCCCACACCACGCGTCCGTCGATGAGCAGCGAGGACATGATGAGCCCCCGCCCGTGCAGCGGGTCGTCGAGCCAATGGGCCGCGGCCGTCGTCCATTCACGCTGCGAGCGGGCGAATTTCGGCTTGGCGGCGATCGCCCCGTTACTGTCCGCGGGTAGCCCGCACGCGTCCAGGATGGCGTGCGTGCGCTGTGCGATTGCGCGCAGTTGTCCACTCGCGGTGGACAACTCATCGACCCAGCACAGCGCGCTGTCCACATCCGAGGACGGCATCGCCTCGCGCCGGGCGATGCTGCCGAGGGTCAGCCAGGAGAATCCCCCGGCGGGGGCGTCCGCGAATTCGGCGCGCGCGAGCTCGAGCGCCTTGCGGATCACCGCATCGACAACGACCGACAGGATGCCGCTCGTCGCCGATGCTTTGGTGCCGTTGCGGAACAGATCCACGGTGGTGCCCGGGATGTCGCGAGCCACCCGTTGCAACTGCGCCGGTTCGGTCGCCGCGCCGATGGCCAGGCGTAGCGTGAAACTCTGCCGGGCCGAGGCCGCGAGCAGATCCGAGTCCTCGAGCACGCCTAGTACCTCGCCGCGCCGGTTGACGACCGGGAGGTGCCGCAACCCGCAGTCGAGCATCTCCATCAGCACGGCCTCGCCGGTCAGGTCCGCGGTGACCCGGCGGGCCGGCGCGCTCATCACGCGCGAGATCGCCACGTCGACCGGTAAGCCCGCCGCTACCACCCGGGCACGCAGATCCTGGTCGGTGAAGATACCGAAGTCGCCGTCCGGCAATCGGATCAGCACCGACGAGACGTGCCGCTCGGTCATCCGGACCACCGCGTCGCGAACGCTGGTCTCCGGCGTCACGAAAACCGGTGCGCTCGAGACGAGTTCACCGGCCGGACGGCTGCCGAGCGCCGGCGAGACCGGGGCGCGGTTGCCGGACCAGGTCTTCCAGTTCGACGAGGCCAGGAAGGCGAGTCCGTCCGGTTGCGCGAACCACACCCGGACCAGTTCGCCCGGGAGCCGGATCAGCAGACTGGGTTCGATGGCCTGCGCGATGAATTCGGCGCTGCCGCCGGTGAGCAGCGGCACGTAGCCGAAGATTCCGCCGCGCTCGACGGTGTCGATGATGCGATCACCGTCGGCGCCGCCGCTGGGCCGCAGCGCGACCCGCCCGTGCCACAGCATCCAGATATCGTCGGGTACCTGCGCCGAATAGTCGCGGATCACGGCGCCCGCCGCGAATTCGTGCACGGTCGAGGCCGCGGCCAACCGGTCGAGGTCGGCGCGCGGCATCGACTGGAACGGCGCGTGTCCGCCGAGGAACGCCGCTAGTTCGCCCTCCGCAGGCATGTCCGGCTCACGTCGCCCTGATGAGATCCGCGCACTTCTCCGCCATGGCCATGACAGTAATGTTCGGGTTCACCGCGGGCAATTTCGGCATCGCGGACGCGTCCACCACCCGTAATCGCGACACCCCCTTCACCCGTAGCTCGGGATCGAGCACCGCCATCGGGTCCTCCGGCGCGCCCATCCTGGCGGTGGCGGCCGGGTGATAGACCGTGTTGTGCGTGGCATGGATATAGCTCAGCAGTTCGTCGTCGGTGGTTGCCTCCGGTCCCGGTGCCAGCTCCCGGGCGATCCACGGCCGCAGCGGCGACTGCTCGGCGATCTTGCGCGCCAACCGGATTCCGGCGAGCATGACCCGTTCGTCGTGGCCGTCGGGGTCGGTGAAGTAGCGCGGATCGACCTTCGGGCGGTCCCGGAAATCCCTGCTGCGCAACCGCACCGTGCCACGCGAGCGTCCCTGGGTGACGTTGGGCGTCAGGCAGAAGCCGTTGTCGGTGGTCGGATAACCGTGGCGCAGCGTGTTCATATCGAACGGCACGCTGCCGTAATGCATCATCAGGTCCGGCAGGCGCAGGGTGTCGTCGGTGGTGGCGAAAAGACCGATCTCCCACCACTGGGTGGACGTGTCGACCATCGGCCGCGCCGCCTCCCAGAACACCAGTCCCTCGACATGGTCGTCGAGGTTGGCGCCCACGCCCGGAGCGTCGACACGCACCGGGATGCCGATCTCGCGCAGCTGCTCGGCGGGCCCGATGCCGGAGAGCAACAACAGTTTCGGCGTATCGATGGCGCCCGCGGTGACGACGACCTCACGCCGGGCCGAAACACTGTCGTAGCCGGTGCGATCGGGCCGCTGATACCGCACACCGGTCGCGTTGCGCGCGTCGTCGAACAGGATCTCGCTGACCCAGCAATCGGTGCGCACCACCAGATTCGGGCGCGAATCCAGCACGGGATGCAAATACGCGTGCGATGTCGACATGCGCGTGCCGTCTTCCGCGGCGTTGATCTGGAACCATCCGGCGCCGTTGCGCACGGTGGCGCCCCGGTTGAACTGCACGGTCGGCAGGCCCACCGCCGCAGCGGATTCGAGCACCGCAACCCCGCACGGGTCCGCGGGCGGCACATCGCGCAGCCGGACCGGACCGGTGCGGCTGTGCTGCGGGCCGGGGGCGTCGTTGTTCTCCAATCGTGTCACGTAGGGCAGTACCTCGGCCGCACTCCAGCCTTTCGCGCCGAGCGCGGCCCACTCGTCCAAACCCTCTGCGGGCGGCCAGAAAGCGATACACGAGTTGTGCGAGGAACATCCGCCGAGCACCTTCGCGCGGGCATGCCGCAGAAAACTGTTCCCGCGTTCTTGTGGCTCGATCAGGTAGTCCCAGTCGTAACCGGAATCCAGCAGGTGCATCCACCGGTCGAGTTCGAGGATGGCCCGGTCACCGACGTCGGAGGGGCCCGCCTCCAGCAGGCACACCGACACGTCGGGGTCCGCGCTGAGCCGCGCGGCGAGCACGCAACCCGCGGTACCGCCACCCGCGATCACATAGTCGAACACCGAGTCAGACATCGTTGCGCACCTCCGCGGCGTGTGAAGCAAGCGTTCCGATTCGTTTGCGGCCCTTGATCCCGTACCAGGCGAGTCCGGCCGCGAGGATCGCGCCGATATAGACGAAGGCACCCCAGGTGTTGTACCAAGGTGTGCCGTAGACCGATTGGCGCGGCCAGGCCAGGTTCAACGCCATGCCGACACCCCAGACCACGGCGACGATATTGACCACCATGCCCCAGCGTCCCATCGTGAAATACCCGCCCGCGGCAAGCTCTTTCGGCGGCCACTGCCCGCGCAACCGCCGCGTCAGCATCGGTCCGGTCACCATCAGGTAGGCCAGATAGATCATGATGATCGCGATCGAGGTCAGCACCGTGAAGATCTTCGGCTGGCCGATGTTGACCACCAGGATCAACGCGGCGAGCACGCCGATCAGGACGGCGGGGATCACCGGCGTCTGCGTCTTCGGATGCACCCGGGCCAGCTTCTCGCCGAACGGCAACGCGTTGTCCCGGGCCATCGCGAAGGTCAGCCGGATGGCGGCGGTGTGCACGGCCAGCGAGCACACCGTCACCGCGATCACGATGCAGCACAGGAAGATCGTGCCCAGCGGGCCCCACATCACCTGTTCCACGATGTATTGCAGGCCGCCGCTGGAACTGCCGATCTGCGGGTCGGCCAGATCGGGCGCCGCCATCACCGCGAAGGCCAGGATCGCGCCGCCGATCACGAACGAGGCCAGCACCGCCCGCAGGATCGCCTTGGGCGCCGTGCGCCGCGGCTCCACGGTCTCCTCCCCCAGCGAGCTCGCGGTGTCGAAGCCGTACATCACGTACCCGGAGGCGAGCGAGGCCACCAGGAACGCGCCGAGGTAACCACCGGCCTCGCCCGCGCCGTAGCCGTGCGTCGAGAAGAACACCTGCGGGCCCCGAGTCGCGTTGGCCGCCAAGATGATCGCGATCAGCACCGCCGCGATCAGCTCGATGAACACGCCCGCGCTGTTGATCATCGCCATCAGCCGCACGCCGAGCGCGTTCACCGTGGTGGTGAACACGATCATGAGGGTGCCGAGCAGGACCGCGTTGGTGGCGTAATCGTATTCACCGGAGCCGTCGCCGATGATCTGGAAGCCGCTCCACAGTCGCGGCAGATTCAACTGCAGCGCCAGCACCACCGCGGCCAGCGTCACGATCGAGGCGGTCAGCATCAACCAGCCCGAGGACCAGCCGACGATTCTGCTGCCGAGTTGCTTGGACCAGTTGTAGACCGACCCGGCGACCGGGTAGCGCGCGGCGAGTTCCATGAAGCACAGTGCGACCGCCAGCTGCCCGACGAAAACGATGGGCCACGACCACAGATACGCCGGACCCGCGCTACCGAATCCGAAATAGAACAACTGGAAGGTGCCGGTGAGTATCGAGATATAGCTGACGCCGGCCGCGAAGCTGGCGAATTTCCCGATACTTCGATCAAGTGATTCCTTGTATCCGAAATCTTCCATTCCGCTGTCGTCGGACACACTGCGTTCCGTGGCTACCATTGTCTACCGTGCCTTCCGCGGTTGGCCGTACGGGCTGTCCGGCCGAGATCTACAACTTGTGCTCAGACGCCCTTGAACCACTCCGCCGGCTTCGGTGCCGTGTTGTGCCAAATGTGTTTGATTTCCTGGTATTCGGCCAGGCCGGTCGGGCCGAGCTCGCGCCCGTTTCCGGATTTCTTGAAGCCGCCCCATTCCGCGGCGGCGGTGTAATAACCGAAGTCGTTGAGCCACACCGTGCCGTGGCGCAGCGCGCGCACCACCCGCTCGCCGCGGGCCGGGTCCGACGTACGCACCCCGGCCGCCAGACCGTACTCGGTGTCGTTGCCGAGCCGGATCGCCTCGGCTTCGGTGCGGAACCGTTCCACCGTCAGGATCGGGCCGAAGGTCTCCTCCTGCACGATGCGCATCGACCGGTCGCAGCGATCGAAGATCGTCGGCAGGTAGAAGCTGCCCGCCTGCAATGCGGGATCACTCGGCCGCGCCCCGCCGGTCACCAGCTTGGCGCCCTCCGAGATACCCAGCGCGACATAGGCTTCCACCTTCTCCCGGTGCTGCTCGGAGACCAGCGGCCCGGTTTCGCTGGCCGGGTCGAGGCCGGGGCCGACCCGGATCCGCTCGGCCCGGCTCGCCAGCTCGGCGACGAAATCGTCGGCGATCGTCTCCTCCACGATCAACCGGGTGCCCGCCGAGCAGACCTGCCCGGAATGCAGGAACACGCCGGTCAGCACCTGGTCGACCGAACTCGCCCAGTCGGCGTCGGCGAACACGAGGTGCGGATTCTTACCGCCGAGCTCCACCGCCACCTTGGTGACGTGCTCGGCGGCGACCTTGCTGATCGTGCGGCCGGTCGCTAGGCCGCCGGTGAACGAGATGAAGTCGACGTCGGGCGTGCCGGTCAGCGCCGCACCGAGCACCGCACCGCTGCCCTGGACCAGATTCAGCACCCCCGCGGGCACCCCCGCCTCCTCGGTGAGCCGCGCGAATTCGATCGTGCTCAGCGGGGTGACCTCGCTCGGCTTGAGCACCATGGTGCAGCCCGCGGCCAGCGCGGGCGCTACCTTCCACGACATCTGGAGCAGCGGATAGTTCCACGGCGCGATGAGCACGCAGACGCCGATCGGCTCGCGGACCACGCGGCTGAGCACCGCCGGGTCGCCCACGTCGATCAGCCGGTCGGCCTGCACCGCGATCGCGCTCGCGTAGTAGCGGAACACCGAGATCACATCGTCGATGTCGATCTCGCTCTCCACCAGGGTCTTTCCGGTGTCGGCGGTCTCCAGCCGGGCCAGCCGGTCCTTGTCGCGGGCCAGCAGATCGGCGATCCGCAGCAGCAGGGCGGCCCGCTCGGCGACCGGCGTCGCGGGCCAGCTGCCCGCGTCGAAGGCCGCGCGGGCGGCGGCGACGGCCGCCTGCGCGTCGCGCGGGGTGGCCTCGTCCACCGTCGCCACCACCGAGCCGTCGGCCGGATCGATGATCTGCCGCACGCCGCCGTCTTCGGCATGCGTCCATCGACCATCGATCAGCAGATCCGGATCACCGTTCATCTCACGTCACCTCACGTCACCGATACGACAGGACAACCACTCGTGGAACTCCGCGATGTGATGCTCGGCGGGCACGAGCACCCCGCCCTTACGGTAGGCGCGCGAGGACATGGTGGGTTGCGTTCGCTCGCATGCCGCGAAATCCTGCTCGTTCACCCGATGGAACAATTCGACGGAGCGGGACACATCTCGTCCCGCGGCGACCACATCCTTGGTGTACAACCAATCGCATTCGACGATAGTGCGGTCCGCGGACATCGGGAACATCCGGTGGAAAATAATGTGGTCCGGGACCAGGTTGACGAAGACCGTCGGCCGGATCGTGATGGCGAAGTAGCGGCGGTCCTGTTCAGGAGTAACCCCCGGCAGCCGATCGAAACCCGGTGAACCGTCGACAGTGAATCCGGCGATTTCGGCGCCGAATTCCGCGCCGTGACCGACGAACACCTGCGCGGCCAAGCCCTGCGCGAATTCGGGCAGCACCTCGGTGAGTTCGGGATGGATGGTCGCGCAGTGGTAGCACTCCATGAAGTTCTCCACGATGAGCTTCCAGTTCGCCGCCACGTCGTAGACCACCCGGCGGCCCACCGCCAGGGTCTCGATCTCGTAGGCGTCGATCGCGGCCGGGTCGCCGAGCCGTTCGGTGACCGCACCCACCACGTCGTGCTCGAACACCGGTGGGTCGTCGGCCAGGCAGACCCACGCGTAGCCGAGCCATTCGCGCAGCGCGACCGGGATCAGGCCGTAGGCGACCCGGTCGATATCGGCGCCGGTCGCGTCCTTCAGCGCCGCCATGTTCGGCGCGGCGACCAGTCTCCCGTCCAGGCCGTAGGTCCACGCGTGGTACGGGCACTGCAGGTTACGGCGCACCTGGCCCTCGTCCTCGGTGCACAGCATCGCGCCGCGGTGGCGGCAGATGTTCAGGAAGGCGCGCAGGGCGCCGTCGCGACCGCGCACGATCAGCACGCTCTCCCGGCCGACCTGCACCCGTTTGAACCGCCCGGCCTGCGCGAGATCCGCGGATCTGATGGCGCAGAACCACATTCGTTCGAACAACTGCTCCTGCTCGGCCGCGAAGACAGCGTCGTCGACGTACCACTTGCCACCGAGCGTCGGGATGAGCGCCGGGGTGGTCACCGGCGGCGGATCGGTCATCATGTGGTCACCAGCCTTTGCGGGTCGAAAAGCGCGATGGGGTGCGTGGTCGAGCCGTCGATGACCAGATCGGCCAGCACCTCACCCACCACGGGGACGAATTTGAAGCCGTGCCCGGAGAAGCCGCAGGCGATGGTGACCCGGGTCCCGCCGGGATGCCGGGCGATGACGAAGTGCTCGTCGGGGGTATTGGAGTACATGCAGGTCGCGGAGTGCACGCACGGCCCGGCCAGCGCGGGCAGCAACGCGGAGACCCGGGTCCGCATCTCCTCGATCTCGTGCGGGTGCACCACCCGGTCGATGGTGTCCGGGGTGCAGACGATGCCCTTGCGGAAGAACGCCATCTTCACCCCGCCCGCCGGGCCGTCGATGGCGGGGAAACCGTAGATCTGCATGCCGGAGGCGTCCTCGGCGATGTAGATCGGCTCGCCCTCGAAAGCCGCGGTCCCGCCGATCGGATCGAGCCAGTACAGCACCTGACGTTCGATGGTGATCGGAATGCCGAAGTCCGCCAGCAACTGTGGCGCCCACGCGCCGGGGCAGACGACGAGTTGCTCGGCGCGATACGTGGCGCGCGCCGTGGTCACGGTGACGCCGGAAGCGGTTTCGGCCCAGCCCAGCACCTCTTCGCCGAACGACAGTGTGGCCCCGGCCCGTAACGCCAGATCGATGTGCGCCTGCACCGTCACCTCGGGCCGGGCGAACCCGCCGTTCGCCTCGTACACCGCGATGTCGTCGTCAGCGGGCGTGAAGTTCGGGAACCGCCGGCGGATCTGCGCCGCGTCCCAGACCTCGTGCGGCAGTGACCATTCGCGGCTGGCCCGCAGGCTCCCCGCGACCGTGAGACTGTCCGGCGGGCCGAGGTACAGACCGCCGGTGAGCCGGAACACCTCTCGGTCGGCGTCGGCCGCCAGCTTCGCCCAGAGCTCGTAGGACCGCAGCAGCAGCGGCACATAGGCCGGGTCCTCGAAGTAGGACTGCCGGATGATGCGCGAACCGCCGTGGCTGGAACCGCGATCGTGCGCGGGGCCGAACTTCTCCAGTCCGAGCACCCGTTGCCCGCGGGCCGCCAGGTGATACGCGGCGGCACTGCCCATGCCACCGACACCGATCACGATGACGTCGTAACCCTTTGTCGCCGTGGTCATCACGCTCACCTCCTGATCCGGGACATCTCCGGGTCCACCACCGGTTCGGCGTGCACCGTCGCGGACCAGCGGGTACCGAGGTACTCGGCTTCGACCGGATCCCCCACACCCACGGTCGCGGGCAGCCACGCGTAGGCGATGGTGCGTTCGACGGTCGCCGAATAGCCCGCGCTGGTCACGTATCCCGCGCACCCGCCGTCGACGTACACCGGCTCCTTGCCGAGCACCACCGCGGCCGGACTGTCGAAGACGATGCTGCGCAGCACCATTGCCGGGGCGGGCGCCTGTTCCAGCGCGTCCCTGCCGACGAAATCGCCCTTGGTCATCCGCACCGCGAAATCGAGACCGGCCGCGGCGGGCCGGTGCTCCGCGGTCATATCGGTGCCCCAACTGCGGTAGCCCTTTTCGATCCGCAGGCTGTTGAACGCGATCCGGCCGGCCGCGATGGCCTCGTGCGCACTGCCCGCCTCCCAGAGCAGATCCCAGAGCGCGCTGCCGTATTCGGCGGAGGCGTAGATCTCCCAGCCGAGTTCACCGACGTAGGACACCCGCATCATGGTGACCGGAATCGCGCCGATATACGTCTGGAGTGCCCGGAAGTACTTGAACGATCCGTGTGCCAGGTCGCCGGAACACAGGGGCTGCACCAGATCTCGGGCGCGTGGTCCCCACACGCCGATACAGCAGGTGCCGCCGGTGATGTCCCGCAGCTGGATCGCCCCGTCGGCAGGCAGGTTGCGGGTGAACCAGTCGAAGTCCATCGGGCCGTTGGCCCCGACTTGGAACCGCTGCGGACCCAGCCGCGCCACGGTGAGATCGCTTCGGATACCGCCTGTTTCGTCGAGCAGCAGCGTGTAGGTGACCGAGCCGACGGTCTTGTCCAGGTTGTTCGTGGTGAGCCGCTGGAGCAGCTCGAGCGCCCCGGGGCCGGCCACCTCGTACCGGGTCAGCGGCGTCATGTCGAACAGTGCGACGTGCTCCCTGGTCCAGCGCGCCTCGGCGATCGAGATCGGCGACCAGAACCGGCTCGACCATGCGTCGCGCTCCGGGAACGGCACACCTTCGTCGCGAAGCCGTTGCGCCAGCCCGGCATTGGCCTCGTACCAGGCCGGGCGCTCCCAGCTGCCGCCCTCGAAGAAGAACGCGCCCAACTCCTGCTGGCGGGCGTAGAACGGGCTGGTGCGCAGGCCGCGCAGCTTCGTCCGGAACTGGTGCGGATGGATGATGTCGTAGACCTCGACGAAAGCCTGTGCGCTCGTCTCCAGAATGAACTGTTCGCTGCGTGCGACGTCCTCGAAACGGTAGAGATCGCATTCGTGCACGTCGGTGCTCGGCGCGCCCTCGATGATCCATTCCGCCGTCGCCTTCGCCACGCCTGCCGAATGGGTCACCCATACCGCCTCGGCGACCCAGAAACCGGCGAGGTCGCGGTGCTCCCCCATGATCGAGAAGCCGTCCGGAGTGAACGAGAAGATGCCGTTGAACCCTTCCTCGGGCTTCGAATCCCCCAGTGCGGGCAGCAGTTCCATCGACGCGCGCCACGCGGGCGCGAAATCCGCGTCGGTGAACGGCAGCATCGAGGGCATGGCCTCGCCCGCGGTCGCCGCGGCCAGGGTGGACATGTTCACCGGCATCGGCGCGTGGCCGTAGTAGCCGATGCCCATCCGGTCACCGTGCTCGCGATAGTAGAGGTCTTGATCCTGATGTCGCAGGATCGGCAAGGCGGCCGTACCCGGTGCGCCCGCGCGCTCGGCCAGGGTCGCCAGACTCCCGGTCTTGGCGTATTGGTGCGCCATCGGCACCAGCGGTACCACCAGGCCGGCCTGCTTCGCCAGCTCCGCACCCCAGAATCCCGCCGCGCACACGACAATATCGGCGGGAATGGTTCCCTCGGCCGTGACGACGCCGACCACCCGCCCGCCGCGCTCGGCGATGCCGAGCACCTCCTGGTCGGGCAGGAAGCGCGCGCCGCGTGCGGTCGCGGACCTCGCCTGGGCTTCCACCGCCCGCACCGCATTCGCCAAACCGTCTGTCGGAGTGTGGAATCCGCCGAATATGCGGTCGCCGTCGAGCAACGGATAGAGCCGCACGCATTCTTCGGCGCTCAGCAAACGCCCTTCGATACCCCACGATCGGGCCCAGCCCGCCTTACGGTGCAGGTCTTGCCAGCGCTGCGGCGTGGTCGCGACCTCGAGACCGCCGACCGGATCGAACGCGGGCCCGGCCGGGTGATCGAGTCCGCGGAATTTCTCGGTGGTGTAGCGGGCGAACTCGGTCATCGTTTTCGACGGATTGGTCTGGAACACCAAACCTGGTGCGTGCGAAGTGGATCCGCCGGTGACGAACAGTGGTCCGCGATCGAGCACGGTGATATCGGCCCAACCTCGTGCGGTCATTTCATCGGCCAGCGATGCCCCGACGATCCCGGCTCCGATGACGACAACTTTCCGGTGAGCCAAAGGGTGCCTCCGTTGTTGCTAGTAGCGCAACGAATTCGTATTACGCAACAAATAGTCCGCCTTGCACCGCGTGCTGTCAACCGCTGGAAACCGGCCGTTCACCGGGCGATTCCAGGGTTGACGCCTCCGCGACACCGATGCACACTGTTGCGTATCGCGATTTCTGTTGCGCTCTAAGCAACTCATGGAGGGTTTATGGAATCCCTTGCCAACCACACCGCGACCTCCGGGACCGAGCTGTTCGTCGCACACCTGACCGACCTGCCGGTCGGCGAGGCCGCCACCGTGCACCCCGACGGCGGCGCGCCGATCGCGGTATTCCACACCGAGAGTGGGCTTTTCGCGATCGATGACACCTGCACCCACCAGGATGCGTCACTGGCCGACGGTTGGGTGGAGAATTGCACGGTCGAATGCCCGTTGCACGAGTCATGTTTCGACTTGCGCACCGGGCAGGTCTCCGGCCCGCCCGCCAAAATCGGTGTGCGCACCTACCCCGTGCGGGTGCTCGACGGTGCCGTCGTGGTCGCGGTCGAGCCGTGAGCGTCGTCGTCATCGGCGCGTCGCTGGCCGGGTTCTCGCTGGTTCGCGAGTTGCGCGAGCGCGGCTATGGTGCGTCGATCACCGTCGTCGGGGATGAAGTGCACGCCCCGTACGACCGTCCGCCGCTGTCGAAGGAATTCCTGCGCGACGACGTCGATCTGACCCTCGGCGAGGTCGGTGACGATCCGGGGACCCGCTGGACCCTCGGTCGCCGAGCGGTCGAAATCACCCGGACCGCAACCGGTCCCGGTGTCACACTGGACGACGGAACAGTGGTCACCGGGCGATCGCTCGTGCTCGCCACCGGCGCCCGCGCGCGTCCGCTGCCCGGCACACCGGCGCTCGACGGAATTCACACGCTGCGCACCGTCGACGACGCCCGCGCGATCCGGGCCTCGCTGCGCGCCGCCCGCGCCGTCGTAATCGTCGGGGCAGGTCTCATCGGCTCCGAAATCGCCTCCACCGCAGCGTCTCTCGGCGTGCAGGTGACCGTAGTGGAGGTCGCGACCACACCATTGGCAGGCGTCTTCGGTCCGCTGCTCGGCGCGCTGTGTGCCGACCTGCACGCGGCCAACGGAGTGCACCTGCGTACCGGCGTCGCCGTCGCGGAGTTCCATGGTGGGAGCAGGGTCGAGGCCGTGCAACTCACCGACGGCACCGTGTTGCCCGCCGATACCGTGATCGTCGGCATCGGCGCGACACCCAATACCGAGTGGGCTCAGCATTCCGGACTGCGGATCGACAACGGGTTCCTGACCGATTCACGGTGCCGCACTTCGATTCCCGGCATCTTCGCCATCGGCGACTGTGCTCGCACTTACCACGACGCGCTGGGCGGGCACCACCGTAGCGAGCACTGGTCCAACGCCACCGCCCAAGCCCGGATCGTTGCCGCGGCCGTGCTCGGTGCACCCGCCGACCCAGCGCCGACCCCCTATTTCTGGTCGAAGCAGTACGGCCACATGATCCAATTCGCGGGCGAGCACCACGCGGGCGACACGCTCCGATTCCTCGACGGCGACCCCACGACTCCCTCGTGCACCGCGCTCTACGAACGCGACGGCGAACCGGTCGCCGTGTTCGCGATCGACAACGCCCGCCTGTTCACCCGCTACCGCAAACAGATCGAGCGGCGGCCCGCGGCCGTCGCCACCCCGTAGGAGGATTCGTGTCCGAAACCGTTCGCGGCGTCATCGCGCGCAGCAAGGGAACCCCGGTGGAACTCGTGGACGTGGTGATCCCCGACCCGGGCGCCCACGATGTCGTGGTGCGTGTGCAGGCGTGCGGGGTCTGCCACACCGACCTGCACTACCGCGAGGGCGGTATCAACGACGAGTTCCCGTTCCTGCTCGGGCACGAGGCCGCGGGCATCGTGGAAACCGTCGGCGACGCGGTGACCCATGTGGCGGCGGGAGATTTCGTCGTGCTGAACTGGCGGGCCGTCTGCGGCGAATGCCGGGCCTGTCGGCGCGGGCGTCCGTGGTACTGCTTCGCCAGCAGCAACGCGAGCCGGAAGATGACCCTCGCCGACGGCACCGAGCTGTCCCCCGCCCTCGGCATCGGCGCGTTCGCCGACAAGACCCTCGTGCACGAACGACAGTGCACCAGAATAGATCCCGGCACCGATCCGGCCATCGCCGGATTGCTCGGGTGCGGCGTGATGGCGGGCATCGGCGCGGCCATGAACACCGGCGCGGTCTCGCGCGGAGACAGCGTGGCGGTGATCGGGTGCGGCGGTGTCGGCGACGCGGCCATCGCGGGCGCGCACCTGGCCGGCGCCAAGTCCGTCATCGCGATCGACCGCGATCCGCGAAAGTTGGCCTGGGCGGCGGAATTCGGCGCCACCCACCGCATCGATGCCAGTACCGAGGACGTGGTCGAGCGGATCCGGGAGCTCACCGACGGCTTCGGCGCCGATGTCGTGATCGATGCGGTCGGCCGTCCCGAAACCTGGCAGCAGGCGTTCTATGGACGCGACCTCGCGGGCACCGTGGTGCTGGTGGGCGTTCCGACGCCGGACATGACCCTCGACCTGCCGCTGATCGACCTCTTCTCCCGCGGCGGTGCCCTGAAATCCTCGTGGTACGGCGATTGCCTGCCCGAACGCGACTTTCCGATGCTCGTCGACCTCTACCGGCAAGGCCGCCTGCCGCTGGACCGTTTCGTCACCGAGCGCATCGCACTGGACCAGGTGGAAAAGTCCTTCGAAGCCATGCACCGCGGTGAGGTGCTCCGCTCGGTAGTTGTCTGGTAGGCCGGGCTAAGACTCTTCGGTGAACCGGTACCAGTGCCCTTCGAACGGCTCGTATCCGATCCCCGGGGATTGCGGCGCGCCGAGATGCGGCGGCGCGGTTTCCGGGAAGTAGGCGAAACCGCGTTGCGAATTCGATTCTCCGCCTTGGGTGTAGAACAGGCAGCCGCCGTCGCGGCGGGTGACGAAGGTGATCGTGTAGACGCCGAGGCGGGTGCGCTGCCCGGGGTTGTTGCAGTCGACCGCCTGATCCTGCAGGATGCCGCGGGACAGCTTCCACCCCGTGTCCTCGGGAACGTTGTACCAGACGAGCGCACCGAACACGGCCAGCACGACCAGCGCGATGAGGCTGTAGAAGAACGACCGGTAGCGCACCAGGCCGAACAGTCCGAAGAGCAGCGCGACCGCGCCCAGCACGCCGATCGCCAACCACAACACGACTTTGGTGGGGAAGGTTCCTTCGGCGGCCAGCTGCCAGAACAGGGCTAGGCAGCACAGCAGGATCAGGGCGGTCAAGAGCCCCATCCAGAGTACGAACCAACCTGGCGTGCGACGCGCGGTCGTGGCGGTGCTCACGATGATCAAGATACGGGTGCGGGCGGCCACGGACAACGAAATCCCCCAACCCCCGCCCTAGCGCCGGCCGCTGACCATCGGTTTCGCCGCCGCTCGACTGCTGGCCCCCGCGCGTTCGTTTCGCGGCCGCCGTGTATGTGATGTGACCGGCGAATGCGGCCGAACGCGGGAATGCTGCGGAAATGAGGTAGTCCAGTACTCGTGTGACCCCCTCCTCTCCGCTCCACGATTGTTCTGGGCGGGGTGAGGAGGAACGACATGACGAAATCTCGAGTGCACGACAGCAGGCGGATGTCATGACCGGTATCCCCACGCAGTTCGCGATCGCCGATCTAGTGCTGGAAGCGCGGCGCGCCGCAGGAATGCCCGTCCCGGCGAGCGGTGATATGCCGTTCTTCTATTTGGGTGCCGTCGGCGCGAAACTCGGCGACTTCCTGCCCGCGCGAACAGAATTCCGTGCAGCCGAACCGAACAGCCGGGTCTTCGCCGCCTGGCTGCCCATCCTGGGTCTGCTCGCCGGAACACCCGCCATCCCGGGTACACCGGCCACCCCGACAACACCGGCGACCCCGGGAACACCGGCCGTCCCCGGTCTCTACGCGAACCTATCCATGCTGAGGCAACGGCTCGACTGGATCAGGGTGCTGACCAAGCAGGCCGACCTCCCGGCGAAGCTGGAACTCGCCGCAAACCTCGACAAGATCGAGGAACTAGACGGCACCATCACCGCAATGCGCACCCAGCTCGCGACGGTGGCGACCCTGGCACCCACGTTCGCCCTCGTCGTCCGTAGCGTCGGCGGCAGTGCAACCACGCCTGCCGGTCAGCGGTGGAAGCTACGGCCAGCCCGGCGATGGCGCGCTCGGGATACCTTGCACGGCAGCAAGACCGGGCTCTTCCTCACTGAAGTCCGCAGGCGGGCGGACGCGAGTGGCGACAGCAGGCTGCGGGCGTACGCGGACGGGATGATGGTCGCCTACGCCGCGCAGGCGTGCGGCAACCCGTTCCTCAACGGCATCGTCGGCGCTCCACGACGCAATCATTGGTGGCGGCACCAGTGGCTGTCGAATTATGTCGACACGTGGGTGTGGGGATATGTGGAGAAGCGTCGTCAGATTCGTGCGGCCGGAGCCGAGATCGTCTTCAACTCCGGTGGGAACGTGCCGAATCCGACTCTGCCGACCTGGGATAACGTCTGCTGCGCCGAACTGCACCGGCGCATCACAATGGGCGGCATCGATCAGAATTCTGTGTTCGCCGCGATCAGCGCCGGAACGCCGCTGCCACCCCGGCTGCCTGCCGCACTGATCACCCTCTGGTCGGACAGCTACCAAGCCGCCTACGGCACACCGGCGGCCGGGCTCGGTATCGACGCGGCGGGCATCCAGAGCGCGTATTCGCTGACCTGGCTCACCCTGTGGATGTCCACCTCGACCGGCTTCCTCAGCTGTCATCCGCCGGATCAGATCAACCTGCCCGACAGCTGTGGTTCCCGGCCGGACTGGGTGGCCATCGATGGTTCGGTGGTGCTGCCCGGCGGCACCGTCATCAGACCGCCGCAACCGTCGACCGGTAGCGTCTCGGCGCTGGAGACGGCCAGCGCCATTGCCGCGGCGGTGCTCGGCATCGCCAACTACGCGATCGGTAATGTGGCAGGCGGAGCCGCGATGCTGGCTGGTGCCGTCGCGCTGCTCGACGACGCCACCCCGCCCGACTGGGACAAGCTCAGCTGCCACGCCGAGTGGCTCGCGGTCTACTTCGCCAACTTCGAGAACGCCTTACGTGACCTGCTGGTCACCGCAGCATTGGTGCCGCCCTACACGGTGCAGTTGCCGCACAACGAGATTCAGCTCACGCCGATGGGCGGTGGCCAGGTAGTGCCGCCGACGGCCGCCCTCAATACCTGCCGTAGCAGGTCCGGGCTCGAACAGGGTTACCCTCGTTCCGTCTGGTCGCAGGCACCCGCGAATCCGAGCAACTGGACCCAGTACCCGACCGAACCCGTCGAAACACCGCGCCAGGTCTCGTATCCGGCGAATGCAGTGTGGCCCTTGCATTTCGTCGACGGCTGGACATTCACCGACAACAACGACGGGACATACACCTCGACCCAGGTGAACCCCCTAGTGCGCCGGAACATTACGCCCGCGCTACTCAGCGCCCAGGAGTGGCAGGAACGAGCCGACCGAGCGGTCAACGGAAACAGCCTCGAACGCGGGTTCGGCAACGCCGTCGACAACGCCCTCGCCCTGCTGTCCGCCGACCCGACGATGAACTTCCTGGACTGGGACCTGGACGCGGACCGCGGCATCGGCTGGCCGACGTGGACGTGGCGCGACCCCTCGGTACAGCCCGGCACGATCGAGCTCGAGCCATGACGCTCGAAAAGGACGGTACGACAATGCAAGAACACGACGACGAGCATCCCCCGCTGCAACCTGGTTCCAAGCTCGTGCTCGGATATGACTACTCCGATACCGGTGACGGACGCCCGCTCCCCTACGGAACCGTTTACTACTGTTCACCTTTCATCGCGCTGTCCACCACCGATCCGGTGACCGGCTGGGTACCACCCGATACTCCGGCAACCCTCACCGCGACTGTGCAGAACTTGTCCGGCTTGGGCACAGCTTTGGGCACAAAGCTGAACTTCTATTACGCCAGACCGAGTCTGGGCGCCCTGACCGACATCACGTGGATCGGTCAATCGAAACCGAAGCCGCTGCCGCCTGGCGCCGCGGAAACCATGGAGTGCACAACACCGTGGACACCGAGGTTGGATTTCGGTACCCATCAATGCCTGCTCGTGCATGCCGAAAGTCTCGAAGAGAAGGTCGAATTCCCCTGGCGGGCCGATCTCGATCGTCACGTTGGTCAACGAAATCTGGTCGTCGACCCGCCCGCGACCGAGGGCACCAAGATATTGACGGTCACCAACCCGTTCGACTTCGACGCAGTGACCTGGCTGACGCTGCGCAGCTGGCGGATCAATGGGTTGACCCCGCAGCTCACGCATGCGTTGGGAACAACTCTGGCAGACCTGTGCACGCACGTCGACGACCCGAAACGCCGTCGTCTGCTGCTCCGGTACGACGTCGAAGTCAGCGCAGGCGAACCGATCGGCGTCCACTTCGAAGGTTTCGGCAACGACGAGCCATTCGAGCCATTCGACGACCGAACCACCGAACAGCTGTTCCGGCGCCGCGGCGAGAGCTTCGACAGTCATGTGCTCGCGGAATCGACGCTCGCCCCGGGGTGCAAACGCGACGCCGTCTTTCACGTGGCGAGCCCGCGTGACGGGGCCATTTATGTACATCAGCTCACCCAGGTGATCGACGGCATCGAGATCGGCGGCTACACGGTCTTCGCCTTATCGGACTGACCCGGCGGCGTCGCCCCGAGTGCACGATGCAAACACTGTTGGCGCCGGCCTCACTCGTAAGCGGCTGTCCGCCTCGGATCGTGTGGCATCGGCACCGCGCAGACGACGGCAAGATCGACCAGGTACGGAAACCGTTGCGCAGCAGTGGTGATCGCGTCCGAGCAACGTTCTTGCTCGGTCAGCAGCGCGATCGCGCCGAGTGCCACCCACAGCACGACCTCGGTACGGAAGCCCCAACCCCGCAGCGATCTTGGGGCAAGCCTGCGAAAACACAAACGCCCCGGTCCACAGACCAGGGCGTTCGCGACTGCCGCGAAATCAGAGCGGCGGGAATCCGGACGAGCCGGTGGCCATCCAGTTCCAGAACATCGCCGCACGATTTGCGAGCAACGCGACAACGTCGAGAACAACGCTTCCCATAAAACTTCCTCACATCCGACAATCTCCAGTGCAGCGCCCAGGGTATCGGATCGGCGTGCCGCCGACCGGGCCGCGAAGCGCCGAGCCCCGGCCGCTGACCATTCAGATCGCCGAGGTGCCGCCGTCGACGGCCAGCTCCATACCGTTGACGTAGGACGAATCGTCGCGGGTATCGTGGCCGCATGAGCGAGAGCAGGGCATCAACGACACCGGCATGAACCAGCCCCCGCACGTGGCCGAGGTGTCGAAACGCACTGCGTACCGCACGGGCTGCTTGCCGCTTTCGACAAACCACCGTCGATACCGGCGGATGAGGTGACACCGCTGTGCCCGTTCATCGGGCGCCGAGCCGGCGCCATCGCCGCTGTCCTCATCGACCGCGCCCTCCCCGCAGAACCACCAGGACCAGAAAGGCCGCAATGAACGTCACCGACATGGTTGCCGAACTACTGGACAAGTATCGAGGCGGCGTCGCCCCCTTTGCCTCGATGGGTGATCCCGTGCTGCGCCGGCCCGCCGACCCGGTCACCGGACAGATCGACACCACCGTGCTGAAAGAGCTGAGCGAGCTCATGCTCGCGACCATGCATGCGACCCGCGGCGTCGGACTGGCCGCCCCGCAGATCGGAATCCCGTTGCAGATCGCCGTGATCGGCGACACCGCCGAAGTTCCGGCGGAGATCGCGACGGCGCGAAAACGAATCCCGGTGCCCGACTTCACGATCATCAACCCGTCGTACACCGCGGCAGGCGACCCGGTCAGCTTCTACGAAGGCTGCCTCAGCATGCCCGGCTACCAAGCCGTCGTCCCCCGACCCGAAACCGTTCAAGCCGAATACGACGACCTCGACGGCGTGCGTCACGTCGAACGAATCACCGGCTGGCCCGCCCGTATCTTCCAGCACGAAACCGACCATCTCGCCGGCACGATCTATATCGACAAGGCGCTCACCCGGTCGCTGGCGAGCAATGAGACGTACCTGTCGCGGTGGACGCAACCGACACCCGTCGACGCTGCTGGGGCACTTGGCTTTTCACTGTCATAGCACGGGAGGAAGGCAGCAGGCTCGGGGTGGGTCAGGCGACGGAAGTGCGGCGGATGAGCCTGGATTGTTCGAGGGTGGACAGGAGTTGCCGGGCGGCTATTTTGGTGAGGGCCGGGGTGATCCGGAGAAGGTCGGTGACATCGAGAACGGCCCCGGTGGGCAGGGCGGCTATCCAGAGCAGAGCGGGGAGCAGGTCGCGGCTGACTCGGGTGTGCGAGGACCGGGTTTCGCGGAAGCTGTAGGCGGTGACAGTGATTCGGGCGGAGGTTTCGTCGACGGCGTCGATGCCGAAGCCGCACTGGCCCGCTCGGACGAAGGTCGTCGCCGGTTCCACCGGATGCTCATCGAGCGCAGGACGGAATAGGTCGGCCGGATCGAGGCGGCCCAATGCGTCACCGACGCCTGCGATATCGGCAGCCAGTTGCGTTGCGGCAGTGCCGGTATCGCCGAAGTCGTACATCGCTCCCCGCCAGTGTTCGTCACGTAACAACTCACTCTTCAACGCGGCCAACAGCAGTTCGACACGCAACGGCGTGAGTAGCGCGAGATGTAGCGAAATCGAGTCGCCGGCGGAGTTGGTTTCGTGCCAGTAGCCGCGCGGGAGGTGCAGAACCGATCCCGGCTCCAGCACGTGTTCGGTGACGCCGTCCGGTATTTCCTCGGGCGGCAGCGCGGACGCGTAGTTACGCAACAGTGGGGAAACCGTCTCCAACGTCGTCCAACCGTCGAGTGGCGCGGGCGCGAACGCGTTGGGTGCGATCCGCCATGTCTTGCGGCCGGTGAGCTGGATCGTGATCACGTCGATCGCGTCGAAATGCGCCCGCGTTCCACCGCCCGCACGACTGCAGAACAACTGACATTTGACCGCGCCGGGCGCCAGCCGGAACGCTTCGGCGGTCTCCCGGACGAACGGCGCGAACTCCGGAATCGCCCGATACAGCAGAGTCGTACCGGCCGCGTAGAAGCGGTTCGCGGTCGCCGCCTCGATGGGCGCGGAGCCGAGCCTGCCGTCGAGATCATGGAACCAGGCATCCACGGTGACACCGGGTTTGGCGAAAACATCCTCGATCCCATTGATACCCACCGCGTTCCGTACTCGTTCGACCAGTTCCGGGCGCGGCGGTCCGGCAAACGGGCGTCGACCGAGAAGGGAGCCTGCGAACTCCTCCAGCGAGTGTGGTGCGAACCATTCAGCCAGCCCGAGCGTGCGCACACCGCTCATTGCGCACCCCATCGTTCGAGCGGATCCAGCCTGCGCTCAACCGCATCGGACTGCTGATCGCCATTCCATCGATCGAGCGGCTCGAGCATCCGCCCCGCCACGTCGCCACCCCATCGATCCAGCGGATTGTTCGCCCACCGCTGCAGCGGTTCGAGTTTCGCGGTGAAACTGGACAGCCCCTCCGCACCCGAGACCGTCAACGGACCGATCACCGCACTCGTCTCGGCGACCGGCCGGAACTGCGTTAGTTCGCCGCCGAAACCGACAACCGGCTCCGGCGGGTCGATCGGTCCGCGATCTGCCGAATCCCCGGCGATGCCGGTACTGACAGTGAAGGTCAGCGACCCGACAGCGGGTTCGTCAACCGGCTGAGCGTTCGGCGAAGGGTCCTCGATGGGGTCTGCAACTGATGCCCGTTCCCCCGCAACGACGTAGTGAATCGCAGGCGGCAGATCCGGATTGTCGATCATGTGAAACTCCTTGCCACAGAATTCAATTGAATCCTTGCCGCGAACCGCGAATTCGTACACCACCTGGTCCGCTGACCGGACCGATAGTCGGTCAAACGTCCGATACTGCGCGCGACTTCGAACCCGTAGCGTCAGTTGGCATTACACGCGTTTCCCGACCGCAAAGGAGTGACAGATGCGCAAACGGGTAGAAGATCTCGCATCCAATGTCCGAAGAATCGCCGTCACGGGTATCGCCGCGACCGGCCTCCTCTTGGGCGGCTTGGTCGTGGCTGGACCAGCACACGCTGGGGAGCTGGGCGGGCTGGACCTGATGCGGGTGTGCAAGGCACAGAACGGCAATGACGCATGGTGGGTGCCGGAGCTCGTTCCACCCCGCGGCCCCTACAACTGGCGTTGCTACAACGACCGGATTCATCAGGCACGCGGTATCGATATGAATGGCGGCTGCCGAATCCTCTATGGGAACGGCGCCTACGCCCGGCTGCATGACAGCAGGAACCCCTATGCCTGGCGCTGCTGGCGTTGACCCCCGGGAGGAAACAACCATGTACACAAGGCTTTTCGCGCGAATGTTGCTCGCGCTCACCCTCAGCGGTGGTGCGCTCATCGCCGGGGCCGGCGGAGCAGCGGCCGCAGCGCCAGTCGACATGCATGTCGCGTGCCAAGTCACCTACGGGCAGGTCGGATGGCGTGCCACCCTGGCCTACCCCCACCTCGGTGGGTGGGGCTGGCGCGGCTACCTGGTGGGCGGCGGCGGAGCCCTCAAGGGTGTCGACATCGAGAAGTACTGCCAGACGATCTACGGACTGCACGCTCGCGGCGGCTCCACCGCCTACAACTGGCGCTGCGACTACTGACCCGCCAACGTGATATGCACACTGTGCGCACGCCTTAGCAGCTGGTCGAACAGCTCAATGGGTACGGTTTCATCAACGTCGTTTATGCCGGGAAGGCACCTGATACCACCGTCCACAATCATCCATACACGACAATCCGAGGATTCGCCAATGGCTCACGGCGTGACTACTACCGAGACCCGAACGCACCCACAGCGAACAGCCTCGTCCCGGGCGGCTCGGCGCTGGTCACCGACGATCACGGCGCGATCTTGATGCAGCGCCGAGTTACCGGTGGCCAGATCCAAGTCAGCGACGAATCGACCGCAGTCCGGTTCATCAGCCTCACGGAGTCGGCGAAGAACGCGAAAGGATCCCGCCGGGGCGGGCGCGCCACCGGATCAAACATGGTGACTTTCAACGACGTCGGCAGTGCTGGCTGATGTAACGCCCCGGCCCCCGTAGACGTCAATGTGTTTGAGGGCCGGTCGTTTCGGTGCACTGCTGCGAGGGATCGATGCACTGGTCCGCTATCTGTTCATCGCGGAGGTCGGACATGAATTCGAATCACCTATCGTCGCTGCGAGCGATCCGAGGCCGCAGACCGAGCACGAAGATGCGACACCGAGCCATGCCGGTAGCTGTGGCGACCATGGTCGCCACGAGCCTGATTGCGTGCGGCGCCAACAACAACGAGATGCCGAGAAGTCCTGTGACGTTGTGGAATCCGTGCACCGAGATCTCCGACGATGTCCTCCAGTCCGTCGGCCTCCGCCCTGCGACCGAGGACAGCGGAATCACGCGACCGCTGCACTCCAGGCAGGAAATCTGCCGTTGGGACGCGCCTCGGTACGCCTACACGGTGACGGTGTACTCCACAGCCGAAACTGTGACCGAAACCGAACTGGAGCCGACACTCGTCGAATTCCAAGACGTGACGCTCGCAGAGCGCGCAGGGCGGCAATTCAGGATCGCCGGCGATTCCAAACCTTTCGGTTGCAACGTCGTGTTTGCGGCCGAACAGGGTGGATTCCAGATCCGCGTCTTCATCGATCCCAGCCTCGTCGAACGCGAAAACCCTTGCCAACGCCTGGATCTGGTCAGTCGATCGATCGTGCCGATACTACCGCGATAGCGCTGCCCCGCCGACCATCTGGCGGTGGTGCGCCATTCACGGGTGCTCAGCGGCGCCGAGCGTCGCTTACCTCGTTCCCTGCTACAGCACGATTGCGGACATCAGTCGGTATGACCGTGTTCGGTTCCGGGATGTTGCGGCGTCGGCTCGTCGATCGACACCGCGTGCCCGGCCAACCATGCCACCACGAAGACCACGATCAAGACCAGGAGAAATTGGACGATCCGAACCCAGGCCGGGAACCGGCCGACTTTCACGCCTGCGCCAACTCGTATCCGGCGGCCGCCAGCGCGGCACTGACCGATTGAAGCGACACCGGCGCTTGCTCGGTCACGGCGACGGTGCCGGAGTCCAGGTCCACCCGGACGTCACCTACGCCTTCGACGTCGGTCATTGCTTTGGTCACCGCGGTCACGCAGTGCGCACAGCTCATTCCGGTCACCTTGTACACGACTTCACCCACGACAGGTTCCTCCCAGCTCGACTCGGTACGGCCACGACTCGATACGTCGCCCTACCCCAGGAGTCGTTGCCGAACCGCTTCCAGTTCCCACCACCCCGATGGCCTTGCTCGCAACCAGTCCAGGTCCGCACGGCTCGGCGTTCCGTCCTGGTCACGAACATTACTCGCCCCTACGTCACCCCCGAACGGAAACAACATGTCCCGTGGGAACTTTCGGCGAGTCCGGTCCGACTATCTCTGCACGGAGTGCGGATGAGGTGCACCCGGAGAGTAAGGAGCCGGCGGGATGGTCGATCAACTGGCGGAGACGCCGCGCGAAGGCGACAGCAAACAACCTCCCCAGCCCACCGCCTGGGCGCGATGGCGACCGGTGCTGTTACGGCTGCACTTCTACGGTGGTGTATTGGTCGGGCCGTTCATCCTCATCGCGGCCGTCACCGGCCTGCTGTACACGTTCACACCACAGCTGGACGGGATCGTGTTCCGCCATGAAGTGACCGTCGACGGATACGCCCCCCAGACACGCAGCCTCGCCGACCAGATCGCGGCGGCGCGCACCGTTTACCCGGACGCGCCGATCACCAGCGTGAAGCCGCCCACGGTGGCCAGCGAGACGACCCAAATCGCTTTCGCGACAACGGATGTCGCGCTGGACTACACGCGCACCGTGTTCGTCAATCCCTACACGGCACAGGTGCAGGGCACCTTGACCACCTACGGGCAGTGGCTGCCGATCCGGGCATGGTTCGACGAGATGCACCGGACCCTGCACCTGGGTGTGCCCGGCCGGTACTACAGCGAGATCGCGGCGAGCTGGTTGTGGGTGATCGCACTGGGCGGCCTCGCCATGTGGATCGCGCACGCGCGCCGACGCGGTGTCCGCGGCCTCACGATTCCCAACCGTACCGGCACCCGCACCGGCTCGCGTGCGCGGATCTTGAATTGGCATGGCACGGTGGGCGTTTGGATCGTCATCGGACTGCTGGGATTGTCGGTGACCGGACTGACGTGGTCCCGATTCACCGGTGAACACGTCGAGACACTGCGTTCACAGCTGAGCTGGACCACACCGTCGGTGTCGACGGCATTGCCGGAGGCGACCACCGAGACCACCCTCGATCCCGCGGCAAGCGCCGACACCGTCCTGCGCAGCGCCCTCGACGCGGGGTTGCAGCCGCCGCTGTGGATGAAACCGCCCACCGCGACCGGTACCGCATGGCAGGTCTATGAACGTAAACGCGACCTCCCGACCCGATTCGACGCAGTCGCGGTCGACGGCCGATCCGGCGCGATCGTGGACGAGAGCCGCTTCGCCGAGTGGCCGCTGATCGCGAAGCTGACCAACTGGGCCATCGACGCCCACATGGGCCTGCTGTTCGGGCTCGCGAACCAGATCGCGCTGGCCCTGCTGGTCGTGTGCCTGATCACGGTGATCGTGCGCGGCTACCTCATGTGGTGGAAACGGCGCCCCACCCGAGGCGGATGGCCGACCGCGCCACGCCGCGGCTCGCTGGCGGGCCTGCGCCCCGCCGAAGCCGTCGTCGCGGTCGCGGTACTCGCCGGAATCGGCTGGTGCGCACCGCTGTTCGGCATCACCCTGGGCGCGTTCGTCCTGGGCGACGTCGTCGCCGGCGAACTGATCCGGCGACGGAAGCAGGCGGCATGATCACCGACCCCTTCGTGTGCTGGGCCGTCACCGTCGGGTTCATGGTGACCGCGGTGTTCTGGGCGACCCGGGCCGCTGCGCGGTCCGCGACCGTTCCGGTCCGGATCACCGGCCTCCTGCACGTGGTGATGTCACTGGCCATGCTCGCCATGGTGTGGCCTCGGCTACCGAGCGTCGCCACGGTCGTGGGCACGACGTTCTTCGCCGTCGCGACCGCGGTGTTCGCCGCACTGCTCCTCGCGCGCCGAGAGCACCGGCTCGAACACGGCTACCACGCGCTCATGATGGCCACGATGGTGTGGATGTACGCCGTGATGGACTCCTCGATCGTTGGCAGCACACCCGTGACCTCCGCCGACGGCTCGATGAACATGGGCGGCGGCGTCACCATGTCCATGCCCGCGACGATGTCGATGCACCTGCCCTCCTGGGCCGGAAACCTGAACCTGGCCGTAGGCCTGTGCTACCTCGTGCTGGCCGCGATCTGGGTCGCCCACACCTATCGACGCGCCTCCGTGCACGACCTCACCCACCGCCGCCTCGGCGCGATGCACGCGCTCATGGCAGGCGCGACCGCGCTCATGTTCCTGTCCTACACCGGCTGAGTTCCTGGACAACGTCAACCTCGCAGTCCGGATCACCTCCGAACCAACCGCCCGACTCTCCCGTCGGCGCGGCGCCCGTGCATCTGCTCCGCGGCGCCCCCCACCACCTGCATCCCTCGGACCGAGCCATCGTCCGGCGGATGCAGCATGATCCCGACGCGGGAAGAGCCTTCGGCCCTGCTGGCCGGTTGTATCGCGGAAGTCGCGCGGGCGGTCTCAAGAATGTGCAACATGGCGTCAGCGTTCCAAATCCGAGGCCCTCGTGGACGACTACCTCGAACTGCCAAGCGAAGACCAGGGAGCAGTCGTGCGACGGATGCAGCGCGACCTCGACACCGGCCGAGCTTTTGGCATAGTCCGCCTGCTCACCAGAACTGGCGACTACGAACCGTTCGACGTCGTCGCCAAACTCATCGTCCTCAACCGCTCCACGACAGCGGCACTGATCACCGTGCGAAGGGCTTGATCGGGCCATGATCTGGCTCTGTTTGCGGCGCCGCGTGGACTCGGGAATGGATCGACAGGTCAGGTCGTGCTGATACGTCGGCTTCCATCCAGGCGGAACCTCTTGGATTTGCCAGGTTTGGCCACAACAGGTTTCGTCACCGTGAAGTCCGACGAACCTCGGGGCTCGACGTGCGGTTCACGTACATGACACTGTCCCACCATGACGCCAGTGGGCTCGGATCCGGCCAGTCCACCCGCTCTTGGCGCAGATCAGTCGGATATTTCGTAGTCGAGTCGATCATCGGGTCCTCCTGGGTACAGCCGCTGTAGCTGGCAGCGTCCATGCCGTCGTGTCCTTCCACGATCGCTTGTCGCGCCGGCACCTCACAGGGGCCGAAAGTCCACGGCCCGACCCCCGGATGTCACCCGGGCGCTACACGCGTGATCCGGCCCTTCCCTCGCCCTGCAATCGGGTGCCTCGCACGGTCGATCGAGCGGTCCAGTCGAACTCCCGCATAGCCCAGCACCGACACTGCGCAGACGGTGGCAAGATCGGCAACGTTCAGTGGCTCGGTGCCGAGCAGTCCGCGCAGCGGCGGTAAATACAGCCCGGCCAATTGCAATGCGAAGGCGCCGGCGACAGCGGCAGGCAACAGCGGGTTGGCCAGGGTCCACGGACGGGTACGGGAACCGAGTGCCACGCCCAATTGGGTTGCGCCCAAGGCGAAGAACGCCATGCTCTGCCAAGGACGCTCGGTGTGGTACGCCCACACCGCGACGCCCAGGGTTACCACCGTCAGGAGCACACCGATGCGCAGCACGCGCTGCCACAGGCCCGCGCCGAGAATGCTCTGGGTCGGTGGTCGCGGGGGTTGCGACATGACGTCCCGGTCGGCCGGCTCGCCACCGAGGGCCACCCCGGGCAGACCATGAGTCAACAGGTTGATCCACAGGATCTGCGCGGGCAACAACGGCAATGCGAGCCCGAGAAGCGGCCCCGCGAGCATCACCGAGATCTCAGCGACACCACCGGACAATCCATATACGAGGAAGCGCCGGATGTTGGCGTAGACCCGGCGTCCTTCCTCGACGGCGGCGACCACGGTACCCAGGTCGTCGTCGGCGAGCACCAGGTCAGCCGCCTGCCGCGCGACTTCGGTGCCGCGCCCGCCCATCGCTACGCCGATGTCCGCGCGACGCAAAGCGGGGCCGTCGTTGACACCGTCCCCATTCATCGCCACCACCTGCCCGTCGTCGCGCAGCGCTTGGATGATGTCCAGCTTCTGACCGGGGGTCGCTCGCGCGAACACGGTGCCGGTCGTCAGATCGGACGGTGTCAGATCGCGGCAGTCGATCACCGGCTCGGCGGCACGAATGATGTCCAGTTCGGTGGCGATCGCGTGTGCGGTGCCGGGATGGTCGCCGGTGATGAGAATCGGCCGTATGCCCGCCCCGCGGCACGCGGCCACAGTTCCCGCGGCGTCGGTGCGGGGCGGATCGTAGATCGCGATGAGGCCGAGCAGAGCCAATCCATGTTCGGGATCCCGATCCGGTCGCGGCTCGGCCGCATCGTCGCCCTGCGCTACCGCGAGCACGCGAAAGCCTTGCCGCGCAAGGTGTTCGGCTTCCCGTAGCGCTTGCCGCAGCAGTGCTGGTTCTTCGTGCAGCACCGCAGGTTCCAGCACCGACTCCGGTGCACCCTTACAGATCACCCGATACCGGCCGCCGGGCAGCCGGTGCACGGTGCTCATCCGTTTGCGTTCGCTGTCGAACGGCCGTTCCGCATATCGCGGGGTCTGCCGCTCCAGCTCGTCGCGATGAAGTCCTGCTTTTGCCGCCGCGGACAGCAGCGCGATCTCGGTGGGATCACCGTGCGCGGCCCACTCGCCGTCCTCGTCCACGAACAGCCTGGCGTCGTTACACATGGCTGCCGCCGCCAGCAGGTCGCGCACAGCAGGCACGTCATCTCTACCCAGAACCGTTGCACCCGATCGCACTTCGCCGTTGGGCGCGTATTCGGAGCCAGTGACGGTAGCCCGAGCCACCGGAGTCCAGAGTTCGTGCACGACCATCCGCCCCTCGGTGAGCGTGCCGGTCTTGTCGGTGGCCAGGACCGTCACCGAACCCAGGGTCTCTACTGCGGGAAGCCTGCGGATCAGCGCATGCCGCTCGGCCATCCGCCGCGCGCCGATGGCGAGGCTCAAAGTGACTACAGCGGGCAGTGATTCGGGCACAGCGGCAACGGCCAAACTGATCGCCGTCACCACCATCAGTTCCACTGGCTGTCCGCGAAGCAGTCCCAACACGAGCACGACAGCACACAGCACCACTGTCACACCGGCCAGTAACCGCCCGACATCCACGAGGCGCCGTTGCAGCGGCGTCGGTTCGATAGGCCGTTTCATCAGGTGCGCGATCCGGCCGGTCGCACTCGCCCCGCCCACCGCCGTGACCTGCGCTCGGCCGCGGCCCTTCACGACAACCGTCCCCGCGGACAGCGCCGGATCAGCAGCAACATCCTTGTCTACCGGAATCGACTCCCCGGTCAGTGCCGACTCGTCCACAAGCAACGCAGTCGCTTCTACCAGCACCGCGTCGGCCGGCACGATATCGCCCTCGCTCAGCACCAGCAGGTCGTCGACCACCACATCCGCCGCGTCGACCTGCCTCTGGGCACCGTCGCGGACCACCCGGGCAACCGGCGCGGTGAGCCGCGACAACGCCGAAATCGCCCGATCGGCCCTTACCTCCTGGCCGACCCCGACTGCGGTGTTTACCACGACGACCGCGAGGATCACCGCCATGTCGGTCCAGTCGGCGGTCACCGCGGTCAATCCGGCCGCCAGCAGCAGGACCACGATCAGTGGATCCCGGAGCTGACCGAATACTCTCTGCCACAGTCGAATCGGCGCGGGCTGCGGCAGTAAGTTCGCGCCGTCGCGGGCCAACCTTTCGGCGGCTTCGCCGGAGGAAAGGCCAGAAGTCGCGTGTGGCGTTGTCTGCGCACCGATTGTCACGGATCGAGCAGATCAGAATCGCCAGGCCCGCGAGTAGAGCCGCAGGGCCTTTCTGGCGAGGGCACTTCGTTCGCAATCGTAAGTTGTGACTGATGGACCTCGCGTGGGAGCCGGATTGCTCTACAGCCCAACACCGTACGCATCGACAGTGGATACACGCGATTCAATCCCTATCGAGGAGCCACCATGGACTGGCCCACCGCCGCCGTCATCATCGCCGTTGTCATCGCGCTGATGGTCATCGTTTCGACCTATCAGTCCACCCGGAAGCGTTGACCGAGCCGGATCACCTGAAGGGCGAAGCGCAATGACCGTTCAGCACAAAGAAATTCCGCACGAATCCGTCGCCGCGGCCGTAGTCGTCGGCGCCGACGGTTCCCCGGCGTCGGAGAGGGCTGTCCGCTGGGCGGCCGATATCGCGGCACAACGGGGACGTGATCTGCGTATCGAGCACGGCCTCGACCTGGTCGCGGTTCGCGCGGTCCTCGGCAACTACGAAATCATGTCGCCCGCTGTCACCGACACGATGCGGGCACACGGCGAGCAGGTGCTCACTGCCGCCGCCGAACTCGCGCACTCGGCGCATCCTGATCTCACCATCGCGACCGAGCTGTCCGAAGCCAATCCCGCCGAACTCCTGATCGCCCGTTCGAAGACGGCACACATGGTTGTGCTCGGTACCACCCCTGGCGTCGGCACCTTTGCCCACCTCGGTTCGACGCTGCTCGCCGTGACCGCACACGGGCACGGCTCTGTCGTGGTGGTGCGCGGTACCGAGCCGGAGGCACGCACGTCCGGTCCGGTCGTGGTCGGTGTCGACGGCAGTGCCGTCGGCGAGGCCGCGATCGGCGCGGCGTTCGCCGAGGCCTCGCTGCGTGGTGCCGAGCTCGTCGCGGTGCACGCGTGGAGTGACCTGTCTGCCGGCGAATTCGCGGGTGTGTCCTACCTGGACATACCCGTCGCCGATCTGGACGTCGCCGAGAACGCCCTACTCGCCGAACGACTCTCGGGTTGGCAGGAGAAGTTTCCGGACGTCACGGTCACACGAAAGGTCTATTCCGCAGGGCCGCGCAAACACCTCGACGAGTGGTCCGAGTCCGCCCAGCTGATCGTGGTCGGCAGCCGGGGACGCGGCGGGTTCCGCGGCCTGCTGCTCGGCTCGACCAGCAATTGGCTTGTGCAGCATGCCCATTGCCCCGTCATGGTCGTGCACCCCGAATAACCCGTTCGACAGCGCATTCCGCCAGATAGCAAGGAACTCACCATGTCCACCGAGCACACCAGACCGATCGTCGTCGGCGTCGACGGCTCCGAACCAGCGCTGGCGGCCGTCCAGTGGGCGGCCGCCGAAGCAGCTCGGCTGCATGCTCCTTTGGAGCTGCTGCACAGCACCGGCGTCCCCCTCGACTACCCGCCCACCATCGAATACCTGCCTTTCGACGCCGAACGATACCGTCGGGAGGGCGCCCAAATTCTCGACAAGGCAACGAAACTCGCGACCGACCTGTTTCCGCCGGACCGGACTGCGGAAATCGCCGCGCGCGTTATCGACGGCCCACCGATCCCTACCCTGATCGCCCGTTCCAAGGAAGCCAGGATGGTCGTGGTCGGCACCAACGGCATGGGCGCACTGGGGCGCGGACTGCTCGGCTCGGTGAGCACCTCGATCGCCAGGCACGCACACTGCCCCGTCGCCGTCATCCCGGCGGCCGCCGCCGACGCGCCGGACCGCAGCGGACAGCCGGTGGTGGTCGGTATCGACGGCTCGCCGAGCAGCCTGCGTGCGGTGGCGATCGCCTTCGAAGAGGCGTCGAACCGGGGCGTCGGCCTTGTCGCGGTGCACACCTGGTCCGAATTCTTCCGCTACAACTCCCGGGCCGACATGCAGCAGGAAGACGAGGAACTGCTCGCCGAATGCCTCGCCGGATACGCCGATCAGTACCCCGATGTGCAGGTGCGCCGGGTCGTCGTCGAGGAGCGTCCCGCACATCGTCTCGTCGCGGAAGCCGCGCACGCCCAATTGATCGTCCTGGGCAGCCATGGCCGCGGCGGGTTCGCCGGCATGACCCTCGGCTCGGTCAGCCAAGCCGTCCTGCACGGCGTCCACATCCCGATCATCATCGCTCGAACGAAATAGGTGAAACCACAATGAAAGCTACAGATGTCCTGGCAGCGGCGACCGATTCGATGAAAGCCGGCCGCGTGTTCGCCGAACCGGTGGAGCGCAACGGCACCACCGTGATCACGGCCGCAGCGCTGTCCGGCGGCAGCGGCGCAGGCGAAGGGTCCGACAACGAAGGACAACAGGGTTCCGGCGGCGGATTCGGTCTCGGGGCAAAGCCGGTGGGGGCCTTCGTGATCAAAGACGGTCAGGTGGCCTGGCAACCGGCGATCGATATCAACCGTTTGATCTTCGCCGTCGGAGTCGTCGCGGTCACCGCACTGATTGTCGGTGCTCGCATCGCACGGGCCTACGTGGAATAACGCTCCGGCTCTTTCGGAACATTACGACTCGGGCGGTCCGGCGTGCTGGTCCGCCCGAAAAGCCGCGATCGCCGTGGGCAACGTCGGGTAGAGCCGATCCGCACCGATCGCACCGGTCAGCCCGGACGCATCCAGATCGTCGCGCAGGTCCTGTTTGACCCGCGCCATCGCGAACACGATGCCCTGCGCAGCCAGATCGGCACGCAACTGCTCGACCGCGTCGAGTGCGGTCAGATCGACTTCGACGTTGGCCTCGGCATTGAGGACGAACCAGCGCACCGGTGCCCCACTCTGCCGCTCCCATGTCTGTACCGCGGCCAGTGCCCGCCGATGGAAGTCCTCTGCGTTCGCGAAGCAGAGCGGGGCGTCGTACCGGTAGATGACAAGTCCGGTAAGGGGTTTCGCCGCCGGATAGTCGTCGATGTCGTGCATGCCCGCGAGTCCGGGCACGAATCCGAGAATGGCGTCGTGGCCGCGGGCGATGCGCCGCAGCAGATCGAAGATCGACAAGGCGATCGCCACGAGCACGCCGTAGAGCACACCCAACGCCAGCACCGCGGCGACCGTGCCGAGCGCCAGCAGCAATTCACTACGTCGAAATCGGGCGATCCGCCGGAATTCTGGCACATCGACAAGTCGTAGCGCCGCGTAGATCACCAATGCGCCGAGTGCCGCAGTGGGAAAGGCGGCGAGTACGCCGCGTGCGCCGAACAATACGACGAGGATGCCGCAGAGCGCGACAACGGAATACAGCTGGGTCCGCGCTCCCATGACATCGGCGATCGTGGTTCTGCTGCCACTGCAACTCACCGGAAATCCGTGCGTCAAACCGGCCGCCACGTTGGTCGCGCCCAGCGCGGCGAGTTCGGTATTGGCGTCCACATGCTGACCGTGGCGAGCGGCGAAAGCTCTTGCGGTGAGAGCATTGTCGGAGAATCCGACGACTGCGATACCCACCGCGGGCAGCAGCAGCGCTGCCACGTCGGCGAAGGCGACCCCGGACAGACCCGGCACGGGGATACCGGAGGGAACCGTACCCACGACTCGAATCCCGAAGCGCTGCAATGAGAATGCGGCCACGACACCGGCCGAGAGCAACACGGCCAGCAGCGGACCGGGTATCCGGGGTGTGCGCCAGGCCAGCAGCAACAGTCCACCGAGCACGGATACCGCCAGCAGGCTGGTCTGCCAATGCCACTGATCGAGGTGGCGGACGAACGAGCGTAGTTGCGCGAACAGGGATTCGCCCTCGACCGAGATCCCGGTGACTCGCCCGAGTTGGCCCGCGATCATCATGCCCGCCGTCCCCGCGAGATAGCCCACCAGCACCGGCTTGGACAACAGGTCGGCCAGCACCCCGAGGCGGGCCGCCGAAGCCGCCAGGCACAGCCCACCGACCAGTAGGGCGAGTACCGCGGCCAACGCGGCGTATCGATCAGGGTCCCCCAGAGCGAGCGGGGCCAGCGCCACTGCGGTCAGCAGAGCGGTCGTCGATTCCGGTCCCACTGACAGCTGCCGAGACGTAGCCAGCAGCGTGTACACGGCCAGGGGCCCGATCGCTGACCAGAGACCGACCACCGGCGGCAAACCCGCCACCGTCGCGTAAGCCATCACCTGTGGAATCAGATATGCGGCGACCGTGACGCCGGCGACCACGTCGGACCGCAGCCACGCCCGTTGGTAACCCTCGAATTGCCGGAGCCCCGGCAGCCATCGTCTCAACACTGTTCCAGCATTGTGCACGGCGCACCGCCGCTGGACGGCGAAAGCCGCCGAACACGACTTCCGGCCCGGTGACCGGGGCCATCGGGCCCTGCCGCGCAGCGGCCCGCGGGCGAAGAGTAAGTGAATGGTACTCACTACTTACGTACGCAAAGCCGGCACGTTGCAGACCACGGTGTGCCTGGTGTCCGGTGTCGTCGCGATTTGGGCTTTCGCCGGATCGCTCGGCCTGATCACCGGGGTGATCGGTCTCGGCGCGGACCTCGATCAACGACTCCCATTCCGCAGTCCGGTCTTCGGCGGCCTCATGCTGGCCGTCGTTGTCGGCCTGCCGATGACCGCGGCCGGTGTGCTCGCGGCCCGAGACGACGAACGGACACCGATCTTCGCGATGGTGGCAGGCCTGGCCCTGATCGGCTGGATTGCGGTGCAGATAGCGGTAATTCGCGAATTCAGTGTACTGCAACCGATCTGTGTGCTCCTCGGCCTGATCGTCCTCGCTGTGGGCGCTGTGCAGTTCCGGGTCGGTCACAGGCATAGCAGCGAACCGAAACTTTCTTGAGGAGAACAAGATGCGATCACGAGTCGTCTACGAATCGATGTTCGGCAACACCGCTGCGGTCGCCGAAGCCATCGCCGAGGGCCTGCGCGAGTTCGGCACCGTGGAGTTGATCAATGTGTCCGCTGCCGCGAATGTGCCCGCACCGACGGTGGATCTGCTCGTCGTGGGCGGGCCGACGCACGCCTTCGGCTTGAGCCGGCGAAAGACCCGGCTCGATGCCGCGGCGCGCACCGAGGCGGCAGTGGCGGTGGACATCGGAATCCGGGAGTGGCTCGATGCGGCGCTCGGCGTGCCCGAGGGTCGCCGTGCCGCGGCGTTCGGCACAAAGGTGGCGAAGCCGCCGTGGCTGCCGGGATCCGCCGCGCAAGCAACCGGAAAACGTTTGCGCCGCATCGGTTACGAGCTGGCCGACGAACCCGTGGACTTCCTCGTCGACGGGATGACCGGACCGCTCGTCGCGGGTGAGCAGGCGCGCGCCCGGGCCTGGGCCGAGCGTCTAGCCCACACCGAATACGACCGCCTCGCACACCACTGCTGAACGGGGAGATTGCGGCCTTTGGGCCTCTGGGCTCGGGACCAACGACAGCCGCGCCGGGACCCTCCGCATTTCTAACGTACAAGTACCGCAACACAGCACCTTCGAAGGGCGAAGAAATGGCCACCCAGCTCACCGATGATCCGCACCGAATCGCCACGGCCCCAGTGGTGGCCGGCGTCGACGGCTCCGCGGCCGCCGACCACGCCGTGTGCTGGGCCGCCACCACCGCCGCGGCCCGCGGCCGCCGACTGCGGCTCGTCAACGGACTCGATATCGCCGCCAAGCGCGGCGTGCTGGGCAGCTATGACCTCATGATTCCCGCTGTGCTCGACTCGATTCGCCGCCAGGGTGCCGAACGGGTAGCCGCCGCGCGGGCGCTGGCCCTGCGCCTCGAGCCTAGCCTCGTCGTGGAAACCGAAGTATCCCAGTCGAATCCGGCAGAACTGCTGATCGATCGGTCCGCCGCGGCGCACCTCGTCGCGATCGGTGCGTCCGGCGAAGGCGCAACCATTCGCCATCTCGGATCCACCCTGCTGGCGGTGGCGAGCCACGGCCACGGATCCATCGTGGTCGTCCGTGGCACCGAGTGGTCTCCCGATTCCACCGCTCCCGTGGTGGTCGGTGTCGACGGGAGCGGGGCGGGCGAAGTCGCGCTCGGCACCGCCTTCGCCGAAGCGCGAGATCGAAACGCGCGCTTGGTCGCCGTGCACGTGTGGAGCGATCTGCATTTCGACAGGTTCGCCGGATTCTCGGGCACCATCACCGATCCCACCGTCGCGGCCGAGGCGCACGCACTGCTCGCCACGCAGCTTTCCGGGTGGCACGACAAGTACCCCGAGGTCGTGGTCACCAGCGAGGTGTATCTGTCCGGACCTCGGCACTACCTGCTCGAGTGGTCCAAAGCCGCGCAGCTCGTGGTCGTCGGCAGCCGTGGCCGTGGTGGATTCCGCGGTCTGCTACTCGGGTCGACCAGCAACGCGCTGGTCCAGCGCGCGCACTGCCCGGTCCAGGTAGTCCACGCGAGCTGACCGGCTCCCCATTCGCTCGCCTCGAAAGGCTGAAATCACGTGTCCAGCAACATCATCAACCCACCGGTGCTGGTCGGCACCGACGGCTCCCCCGCCGCCACCGTCGCCGTGCGCTGGGCCGCTCGGGCAGCGGCCCGACACGGCGCACCGCTGCATATCGTCTACGCGATCGACGCACCGATGGACTTCGGACCGGGCATCGCCTTCGCCCAGATCGACTACGACGCATACCGCAAGGCCGGTGCCGACATCACCGCCAAGGCCCGCGAGACGGCCATTGCCGCGGCGGGAACCCCAGATCTGGAGGTCAGCACCTTCGTTGTCGAAGCCCCCGCAATTCCGGTGCTGCGCGACCGGTCCGCACAGGCGCGCCTACTCGTCGTCGGCACCCATGGATACGGCGCAATCCGCCGAGGTCTGCTCGGCTCGGTGAGCACATCCCTGGCCCGGCACGCGAAGTGCCCGGTCGCGGTCGTCCCCGAGTCGACCGATGCCGCACCGGAGCGGGCCGGCGGTCCGGTGGTGGTCGGCGTCGACGGATCCGCCGGGGGTGCGCATGCGCTCGAAGTCGCTTTCGATGAAGCGGCGCGCCGCGGCGCGCCCTTGCTCGCGATCCTCACCTGGTCGGAATTCAACCGCTACATCCCGCGCACGGACATGCAGACCGAAGCCGAGACACTGCTCGCCGAGACGATCGCCGGGTACCAGGAAAAGTTCCCCGAGGTCGCGGTGTCGCGGCTCGTCAAGGAAGCGCGCCCGGCCAAAAGCCTGCTCGCGGCCGCCGCCACGGCGCAACTGATCGTGGTCGGCAGCCACGGCCACGGCGGCTTCCCCGGCATGACGCTCGGATCGGTCAGTCAGGCGGTACTGCACGGCGCCGACTGCCCGGTCATCATCACCCGCCCATCGAACTGATCCGACCAGAGGTGGATTCAGATGTACGCCATGACCTTTCGCGGCCCCGGTCAACCGAGCTGGGAGCAAGTCCCCGAACCGGTGATCCAGGACGGTACCGACGTGATCGTGCGCGTGGACGCGGTCACGATCTGCGGGACGGATCTGCACATCCTCAAAGGCGATGTCCCCGAAGTGACGCCGGGGCGCATCCTCGGCCACGAAGCGGTGGGCACAGTGACCGAGGTCGGTTCGAGCGTACGCACACGCAAAGTAGGTGACCGAGTTCTGATCTCGTGCATCTCGGCGTGCGGTGCGTGCCGATTCTGCAAGGAGGGCCGCTATGGCCAGTGTCTCGGTGGCGGCGGCTGGATCCTCGGTCACCTGATCGACGGCACCCAGGCCGAATTCGTGCGCGTGCCCTTCGCCGACCTGTCGACGCACGCGATACCGGCCGGCCTGACCGACGAGCAGATGTTGATGCTGGCCGACATCCTGCCCACCAGCCACGAGGTAGGCGTCCGCAACGGTGGCGTCCGGCCCGGCGATGTGGTCGTCATCGTCGGCGCCGGGCCCATCGGCCTGGCCGCGATCATGACCGCCCGCTTGTACAGTCCGGGCCATATCGTCGTCATCGACGTAACCGACAGCCGGCTGGTGGCCGCCACGAAGCTCGGTGCGGATATCACCCTCAACAGCAGACGCGACGACGTCCGAGCACGCATCGCGCGACTGACCGACGGGCTGGGCGCCGACGTCGTCATGGAAGCTGTCGGTACACCCGAAACCTTCGAGCTTTCCGTCGATCTCGTACGACCGGGCGGGCATGTCGCCAACATCGGCGTGCACGGCGCCCCGGCAACGCTGCACCTGGAACGGATCTGGATCCGCGATCTGACGATCACCACCGGCCTGGTCGATACGAACTCCACGCCCACGCTGATCCAGCTCATCCGCAGCGGGCAGCTCGATCCGGCACCGATCGTCACGCACCGCTTCGAGATGTCCGAATTCCCCAACGCCTATGACGTTTTCGCCCGCTCCGCGCAAACCGGCGCACTCAAGGTCATGGTCTCCCGATCCGCTGTCGGCGAATCCGCGCCCACCGCACCGTAATCCACCCGAGCACCGAGGAAGACGAGATGAACACTCCGGAGAACGCAACAACGCACCGCCTCGCATCAGCGCGCGTCGTCGTCGGCGTCGACGGATCGGCCGGATCCGACGACGCGCTCCGCTGGGCCGCGCACGCCGCGTCCCGCCGTCGCAGAGGACTGCACGTCCTGCACGGCCTCGACCTGGCCGCTACCCGCGCCAAACTCGCCAGACACGACGTCTTGACGGGCCCCATCATCGAGATGAGCTTCCAGCGCGGCCGCAAGGTCGTCGACGATGCCTACCGGCTCGCGCTCCAGGTCGACCCCGAGCTCAGTGTCACCACCGAGGTGTCCGACGCCAAGGCGGCCGAAGTTCTCATCCAGGCCTCGAGCGCAGCGCATCTGGTGGTGCTCGGGGCCACCGGCAACGCAGGCACATTCGCGCACCTGGGCTCGACCCTGCTCGCAGTCACCAGCCACGGCCACGGATCGGTCGTTGTGGTCCGCGGCAACGAATCCGGGCAGGTGCACGAACGGACCGGCGCGGTGGTGGTCGGGGCCGACGCGACCGCCGCGGGTGAGGCGGCCATCGCCGCCGCCTTCGCCGAAGCCTCGGATCGCGGCGTAGAATTGATCGTCGTTCACGCCTGGAGTGACTGGAACTTCTACGGATTCGCGGGTAGAGCCGATCTCGGACTCGTCGAGAGCGAGATCGAGAACTCCGAAGACGCGCTGCTCGCCGAACGTCTCGCCGGCTGGCAGGAGAAGTACCCGGACGTGCGCGTCACTCGGTTGGTCAGTTCCGGTGGACCGGTCCGGCCGCTGATGGAGCTGTCCGGCACGGCGCAGCTGCTCGTCGTCGGCACCCGCGGCCACGGCGCGTTCACCGGACTGCTGCTCGGATCCACCAGCAATTTCCTTGTCCAACACGCCCATTGCCCTGTCATGGTCACCCATCAGGAATGACCGAGGAGACCGTCATGTCGCACAAACGAGATCCTTTCGGCCCTGCCGTGCACTCCGCCAACGTCTGGCTGCGCCATGTCGCGGACGGCATGGCCACCGACGATCGCCTCTTCGCCTATCGAGCCACCCGAGCGTGGCTGCACACCGTGCGTGACCGGCTCGAACTGCACGCCGCCGCACATTTGAGCGCGCAACTGCCAGAACTGTTGCGTGGCATATTCTTCGAAGGCTGGGTGCCGGACCGCGCGCCGAAACGGCGCGAAGTGAACGATATGCTCGCCGATTTCGCGTCCGCGGCGGGCGTCACCGACGACGAAGCCGTCGGTTTGCTGTGGATCGTCACCGACGCGTTCCGCGATCTGTGCTCCCCCGGGTTGCTCGATCATCTGTTCTCCCGGCTGCCTGCCCCGCTGAACCGAATCCTGCTCGGCACCTCACCGGGACCGAATGACGAAGAGACAGTGGAGGATCGGCTCACCGAACTGTCCGACCGCGTACAGACGCTGGCCGAGGCGGTCGCGGTGCTCACCCGCGGACTGGAATATCGCCCCGATATCGAATCCGCCAGTACCCGATCCGAGATCGCCGCCCAGGAGGCCCACCGGTTACTCCTGGCCGAATACGCAGATGAGCCGTGAAATGCGAACGAAGACAGCACTCGTCGTGGGAACCGCGACCTATCTGGCCGGTCTGGCAGCGGGCTACCAGGTGCTCCTGCGCCGCTGGTGCCTGACCTGGGGCGCAACCGAGGACGAAGTCGCTCGTGAAATGCCGGGTGACGAATTGCTCACCGCGCCGGACGTCATTGCCACCAGGGCGATCACGATCGCGACGAGCCCGGGTGCGATCTGGCCATGGCTGGTCCAGCTCGGTCCCGGCCGCGGCGGCGCATACACCTACGACTGGATCGAGAACCTGCTCGGACTGAACATGCACAGCGCGAACGAGATTCTCCCGCAGTTCCAGAACATCTCTGTCGGAGACTCCTTCGCTCTCGGCACAAGCGGACCCCGCATGCGTGTGGCCGTTCTCGAACCCGAGCACACATTGGTCTTCGCGTCCGCGGACGGCAACTGGGTGTGGTCGTTCGGGCTGTACCCGACCGACGGAGGCACCCGGCTGGTGAGCCGCAACCGGATCGCCGTACCGGGCGCCCGCCTGCCGAACAGACTCTTCAACCGGCTCGTCATGGAGCCCGGCAGCTGGGTCATGGAGCGCAAGATGCTCCTCGGCATCGAACAGCGGGCCGAACGCAACAGCACGCCGGTTGCCGAGCGTCCGGTCGACGCTCGGACAGGCTAGCCGCGAAAGCCCGGCAGCTATGGCACACATCGCACCGTCCGGCCCGCTCGGCGCTCGGCCGCCCTACGACGCCGTATTGTTCGACATGGACGGAGTGGTCACCGACACCGCCACAGTCCATGCGGCCGCGTGGAAACAGTTGTTCAACAAAGTTTTACGCGATGACCGGCTCACCACGGCAGTGCCGCCGCGTCCGTTCGAGGATGCGGACTATCACCGTCTGATCGACGGCCGGGCCCGCACGGACGGAGTCACGGCTTTCCTGTCGTCTCGCGGCATCACCCTGCCACCGGGCAGCGACACCGACCCGGACGACGCGTGGACGGTTCACGGTCTGGCCAATCGCAAGAACTCGATCTTCCTGACACTGCTTGCCCAGCAAGGCGTCCGGGCCTTTCCCGGCACCGTCGACCTGGTGTGCCGGTTACGCAACGGAGGGGTGCCCGTCGGCCTGGTCACCGCGAGCCGCAACGCGCACGCGATCTTGACAGCCGCGGGTCTCACCGATCTGTTCGATGTCGTGATCGACGGTGATACTGCCGAAACACTGGCGCTGCCAGGCAAACCCGATCCCGCACTCTTTCTCGAAGCAGCACGCCGCCTCGGCGTCCCCCCGCAACGAGCGGCGGTGGTAGAGGACGCGCCCTCAGGTGTGCGAGCCGGCGTGGCGGGCGGATTCGGACTCGTCGTGGGCGTCGATCGCCGACTGCACCCGGACGGTCTGGCGGCCGCCGGGGCCGACTTCGTCGTGCGCGACGTCGCCGAGCTCGACCTCGGCGTGCTACTCACCGATCCCTGGCTGCTCAGCTACGGCGGTTCGGACTCCGCGCACGAGCGACAGCGCGAGGCCCTCACGACACTCGCCAACGGCTACTTCGGCACCCGTGGCTGCTCGCCCGAATATTTCTGTGGCCGAACGCATTACCCAGGAACCTATATCGCTGGTGTATACAACCGGCGTACTGGAACCCTCGCGCAGCGCGCGATCGAGGAGGAGCAGATCGTCAATGTCCCGAATTGGCTCCCGCTCGACATCCGCTTCGGTGGTGTCTGGTGGTCCGACGAGGCGGTGGCGGTCCGCAACGAACGCCGCGACCTCGACCTGCGCACTGGAATCTACACTCGCACCGCGCTACTGGTGGGGCCCCAGGGACGAACGCTCCTGGTCACTCAGCGCCGCCTCGTCTCGATGGCACGACCGCACGTGGCCGCGCTCGAGACGACCGTGGTCCCGCAGGGCTGGAGCGGCGAGGTGGACATTCGATCGGGTATCGATGCCGGCGTGACCAACTCCAACGTCGCGGAGTACCCCTCGTTCACCCACCGGCAGCTGACTCGGATCGAGGCCGATCCGGTCGACGAGCACACCTTCACGGTGCAGGCGGAGACGAGTTCGAGCCGCATCCGCATCGCCGTCGCGGCCCGGACCACCCTTCGCGGCACGATCGCAAGCCGTCCGGTCGCCGAAAACGATGGCGCAGAGCATTACTCCCAAGTGCTGCATGTCCCCGTACAAGACGGACAGCCCACCGTCGTCGACAAGGTCGTCGCGATCGTCACGTCCAGAGACCATGCCATCGCCGCGCCCGCCCTCGGCGCCGTGACCGAATTGAACCGTGCACCTGCGGGTTTCACCGGACTGTTCCTCGAACATCACGATGCCTGGACCGCGCTGTGGGACCAGCTGGCGATCGAACTCGACGGGACCGACACCCAGACCCGGCTCGTGCTGAATCTGCACCTGTTCCACCTCGCGCAAACACTCACCGAGCACACGGCCGAGCACGATGCGGGAATACCCGTGCGCGGTCTGCACGGGGAAGGCTATCGCGGCCACATTTTCTGGGACGAACTGTTCGTCATGCCGCTGCTCACCCTGCATCGGCCCGAGGTGGCCAAGGCCGCGCTCCGATACCGTGCCCGCAGGCTCCCCGCCGCCCGTTTCGCGGCGGCCGAACACGGCTGGCGCGGTGCGATGTTTCCGTGGCAGAGCGGTAGCGACGGCCGGGAGGAGACGCCGGCGCAACTGTTCAATCCCCGTTCGAAACGGTGGATGCCCGACAACTCGCGGCACCAACGCCATGTCGGACTCGCAATCGCTTACAACGCCTGGCAATTCTACGAATGCACCGGCGACCTCACCTGGCTCGCCGAACACGGCGCCGAACTGATCATCGAAGTCGCACGACTGTTCACCGCCATGACCCGCCACGACCGCGCCGCCGATCGCTACCACCTCGACGGGGTGATGGGACCCGACGAATACCACGACGGGTATCCCGACGCCCCCGGCGCCGGGTTGCGCGACAACGCCTATACCAACGTGCTCGCCGCCTGGGTGTGCGGCAAAGCGGTCGAAACGTTGGACCTCCTCGCCGGGCACGCCCGCGAAACGGTCTGCCGCCGAATGCATATCGCCGATCCTGTCGAACCCGGTCAGTGGGCGCGCCGCAGCCTGCGGATGGCGGTGCCGTTCCACGACGGCGTGCTCAGCCAGTTCGACGGCTACGGCGAACTCGCCGAACTCGACTGGGACAACTACCGGCACCGCTACGGCAACATCGGCCGGCTCGATCTCATCCTCGAAGCCGAAGGCGACACCACCAACCGGTACAAGCTCGCCAAACAGGCCGACGTACTGATGCTGATCTATCTGCTCGGCCCAGGCCGCCTGCTCGAATTCCTCGACCGTCTCGGCTACCCGTGCACCCGCGAAACCCTTGATCGCACAGTGGATTACTACCTACACCGCACCAGTGACGGGTCCACCCTGAGCCAGGTGGTACACGCCTCGGTGCTGGCCCGGATGCGACCCGAACGGGCCTGGGCGGTCTTTCAGCGGGCCCTGGTGGCCGATCTCGACGACACCCAGGGCGGCACCACCCAGCACGGCATCCACTTCGCCGCGATGGCAGGCACGGTCGACATCGTGATCCGCGCGTTCGCCGGCCTGCGCTGTTACCGTGATCGGCTGGTCTTCGATCCGCGGCTGCCACAGCAACTCTCGGGCGTCCGGTTCGGCCTGCACTACCGCGGGCACCGCATCGATGTCGCTCTCGATCACCATCGACTGCGCCTCACCAGCAGACCGGCCGCAAGTGCCGCACCGATCGATCTCGATGTCGCGGGCTCGTCCGCGACCCTGCACAGCGGCCAGACCCGGGAATTCGACCTCGCCCCGGCGGATGCCCGACTGCCGGTCGAGTAGCCGAGACAGAGTCGGATAGTCCTGTGCACTGAGGACTTTCGCCAGGCTCGCACGGAGGCCATGAGACGCCACGCTCTAGGGACACAAACATCAGGAGGGTTGTCGGCCATGAACAATTTCAGCGGACGAAGTGCCATCGTCACCGGTGGCGCGCGCGGCATCGGCGCCGCCATCGTACGAGCACTCGCGAAGGAGAACATCGCGGTCGTGGTCGCCGACCTGCTCGAGCGGGAAGGCACCGAACTTGCCCGTTCACTCGGGCCGAACGTCATGTTCCAACGCCTCGACGTCACCGACAAGTCGATGTGGCGCGACGTCATCGACCAGACCGCCGCCACTTTCGGGCCGCTCGCGATCCTGGTCAACAACGCGGGAATCCTCGATTTCGGCAGCATCGAGGACGAGTCACCGGCGATGTTCCGCCACGTCGTCGAGGTCAATCTGTACGGATCCTGGCTCGGCATGCACATGGCCGTTCCGCACCTGCGGGCCGGGGGCGGCGGTGTGATAGTCAATATCTCCTCGACGGCGGGGCTGGTCGGTTACGCGGGCATCGGCGGCTACGTCGCCAGCAAATGGGGTCTGCGTGGTCTCACCAAAGCCGCCGCCCTCGAGCTCGGCCGCGACGACATCCGGGTGTGCTCGGTGCATCCCGGCCCGATTCACACGCCGATGACCGCCGGTCTGGATGAATCGATGGCGGCCGCCCAGCCGTTGGCCCGCTTCGGCGAGCCGGACGAGGTGGCGGCGATGGTGCGCTTCCTCATCACCGAGGCCACCTTCTCCACCGGCTCGGAATTCGTCCTCGACGGCGGCGCGACCGCGGGCGCAGCGGGCTGAATCGGCCACCACCGCACGAAAGACGAACTGCCATGTCAGCGATAGTCAGTACCTCAGGGTTGACCAAGCTCTACGGGCACAAGCCCGCCCTGGTCGACGTAGATCTCGAAGTACCCGCCGGAGTCGTCTTCGGCTATCTCGGACCGAACGGCGCGGGTAAGACCACCACCATCCGGCTGCTGGTCGGGCTGATGCGCCCGACCAGGGGCAGTGTGACCATCGCCGGCGCGGACACGGTGCACCAGCGATCCGCAGCACAGCGCCATATCGGTTACCTGCCAGGTGAATTCGTCGGCTATCCCGATCTCACCGCAGATCAGTACCTCCGGTACCTGGCCAGCCTGCGCGGCGGCGTCGATGACAAGGTCCGCAAGCAGCTGATCGAACGGCTCGGCTTGGATCCCACGGTGCGCATCGGCGCGATGTCGCACGGTAACCGGCAGAAGGTCGGCCTCGTCCAGGCCTTCATGTCCGAACCCGATCTGCTCGTGCTCGACGAGCCCACCGCTGGACTGGACCCGCTGGTACAGCGAGAATTCCACGCTCTGATCCATGAGGTGAAGGCCGCGGGACGCACGGTATTCCTGTCCTCGCATGTGCTGTCGGAAGTCCAGGAGGTCGCCGACAGGGTCGGCATCCTGCGGCAGGGACGCCTGGTCGAAGTGCAATCGATCGGCGCGCTCACCGCACGGCCGCTGCGCCGCATCGATCTCGTATTCGGTGGTGCGCCACCGGATCTCGACCGGCTACGACACACCAGCGGAGTGCGGTCGGTCATGCGCAACAGCAAGGCGGTGCACATCGAACTCGAAGGTTCCACCGCGGCGCTGCTGCGTGCGGTGGCACCGTTCGAGGTCACCGACATCGTCAGCCACGAACCCGACCTCGAAGAGGTCTTCCTCAACTACTACGGACGGGGCTGAATCACCATGCTGCGCACCGTGTACACCAAGTCGTTGCGTGATCAACGCCGCGGGCTCCTCGGCTGGAGCATCGGGGTCGTGCTGCTCGTGCTGCTCGAATCCGCGATCTGGCCGACCTTCTCGGATATGTCCGGCATGCAGGAGTTCCTGAACAACTATCCCGAGGCCATGCGCAAGCTGTTCAACCTCGAGGAGTTCACCACCGGGACCGGGTTCTTGAATGCCGAGCTGTTCAGCATGCTGCTGCCGATTCTTTTCATGGTCTTCGCCATCGGTCGCGGTGCACGTGGCATCGCCGGTGAGGAAGAACGCGGCACGCTGGAAGTGCTTCTCGTGAATGGTGTTTCACCGATTCGGCTGACGCTGGAGCAGGCCGCCGTAGTCGTGACCGCCGTTGCGGTCCTCGGATCGGTGCTGTTCGGGTCCCTCGTCGTGTGCTCGGCCATTTTCGGGTTGGGCGTGACAGTGGGCGCTGCCGCGTCGGGGGCATTGTCGATGATGCTGCTGGGTATCGAATTCGGGTTGCTCGCCGTCGCGATCGGCGCCGCTACCGGCAGGCGAGTGCTCGCTCTCGGTGTCGCCTCGGTTCTCGCCGTTGCCGCCTACGTGCTCTACGTAGCGAGCAAACTGGTCACCGCGGTACAGCCGTGGGGACCGTGGTCACCGTTCCACCAGGCGGTAGCCGACGGACCGATGGGCGCCGGTCTTCCGCTCTCCTACCTATGGCTTGCAGCGGCCGGAATCTGCTGTGTCCTGGCCGCACTGCCGATTTTCGATCGCCGCGACATAGCGGGCAGTTGAGCCCGGTCACGGAGATCCAATGATGATCAGAGCACACGTACCCGGCGCGCCGGCGCGGTCCCGTCCACCGGTTATCGACCGCGCCAGTCCGACCGATCTCACCGTCATGGTCGATGACCGCGGGTCGACGCCCATGCACCTCGGCGCGATCCTGCTTTTCGACAGCACATGCCCGCCGGATCCGGCACGCCTTCGCGCACTGCTGGCCGAGCGGATACCGCGGATACCGCGATTCCGACAGACGTTGCGGCACACACCGTTCGGCTGCGGTCGGCCGATCTGGGTGGACGACCCGCACTTCGCCGTGGACCAGCACCTTCAGGTGATCGACCGACCAGCACAGGTTTCCGAGTCGGAACTCTTCGATATCGCCACCGACCTGCTCTGCACACCGCTGGCAAAGAACCGGCCACTGTGGCGGGCCGGGATGGTGCGCTCGCCAGGGCAGTGCGCGCTGGTTGTCGTCGCGCACCATGTCCTCACCGACGGTCTCGGCGGTTTGGCCGTGCTCGCGGCACTCGGCGACGAAGGGGTAGCACCCGCGCAATCCGATTTCCCTCGGCCGCCGCCGAGTGGGTGGGCGCTGGCGACCGATGCCGCTCGAACACGGCTGCGCGCCTTGAGCTCGATGCCACAGGAGATCCGGGAGTCAGCCGCAGGGCTGCGTGAACTCGGATTCAGCTGGACAATTATCCGGCCGGTCGAACGAATCTCCTTGAATCAGCCCACATCGCCGCGGCGCTGCCTCACCTGGGTGGCCGTCGGCCTGGCCGACGTCGTCGCCACTGCGCACCGCGCGGACGGCACCGTCAACGATGTCGTGCTCGCCGCGATCAGCGGTGCGCTGCTCGATATTCTGCGGGCGCGAGGTGAGCGGCCACGCCAACTGGTGATCTCGGTACCGATCTCAGGTCGCCGCGCGAGGGGACCAGCCGACCTCGGCAACGACACCGGTGTCCGGCCGATCTCGGTCCCCGCGATCGACGACGATTCGACGAGGCTCGCCGACATCACCGCGGTGACGAGCACCATGGGCAAGACGACCATCCGTGCTTCCTCAGCCGCACCGCTGGGTGCGGTCTTCCGGATGCTGCAACGAGTCGGACTGTTCCAGTCGTTCATCGCGCACCAACGCCTCGTGCACACCTTCGAGACAAACGTGCGCGGTTCGAGGGAGGCTCTGCACCTGGGCGGCAGCCGCATCGAGGGGATCATCCCGATGGTGTCGACGCCGGGCAACGTCGGCGTGACCTTTGCGGTGCTGTCCTACGCCGGCACGCTGGGCGTCACCGTCATCGCCGACCCGGACATCCTCATCGAGCAGCAGACCCTCAGCGCCGCGCTCGCCACCAGGTTCCGGCGTCTCGGCGCAACGCCCTTCGTCTCCGACCAGGCGCACAGTCAGGCCGATCGGACTTCCGACTGAGGGACCATCGGCAACCGGAACGAGAGCCGTTTGGGCCTGCCGACGGGCGTTCTCGCAGACGACCATAGAAATATGACGAGCACCACCCGATACGAGGCACCAGGCTTCGGCGCATCCGTGATCTCGAGGATGCTGCACTCGCCCATGACGGCCGGGCTGCGGCGGAATCTGACGGAACTGCGCTACCAGGGCCGACTTTCGGGTCGCCACGTCGCTCTTCCCGTCTCCTATGCCCGCTCGGACCACAATGTCGTCGTCCGAGTAGCCCGCGCCCACACAAAGTCGTGGTGGCGCAACTTCCGTACACCCCGGCCGATCTCGGTATGGCTCGACGGCCGGTGGCAATACGGTACGGGTCACGTGACACCTCCCGGATCGCTGGAACACGAAGAAGTGGCCGCGGTCTATCAGGCGAAATATCCCCGCATGGTCATCCCCACTACGGATCCCTTCGTCGTCATCGAATTGCAGGCCGCGCACAACCTCCCGAGCTCCGTGGCGGCCGAACCGAAGTATGTCGGCCTTTGGCGACGCTGGTGCATCAGCGTCACCCTCGGCGAGCTGTTCGGCTTCGCGGCACCCGCGCTGACAGGAGCTCTCGTGCGGGACGCCGCACCCGCGACCGCCGCCCTCGCACTGCTCGCCGCAGGCGCGATCGAAGGCACCGTCCTCGGCTGGTTCCAAGCCGGCGTACTCGGCTCCGTCGTACCTGGATTTCGTCGCGCCGATTGGATTCTCGCTACCGCACTAGGCGCACTGCTGGCCTGGTCCATCGGTGTGATCCCGGTAGTCGCCAGCAATGGGCTCGACTCCTGGCCGCCTGCTGTCGTCATTCCCGCCGCGACCATCGGCGTGGTCGTCATCCTGCTGTCGATCGGCGTGACGCAATGGTTTGCCCTGCGCCGCCACATACACCATGCAGGCCAATGGATTTGGGCCAATGCCGCAGCCTGGCTGGCCGCCCTGCTCGTCTTCACCACCGTCACCACCCCACTGTGGCAGCCCGGGCAGTCCACCGCCCACACTGCCCTGATCGGACTCTTCGGCGGGCTACTGATGGCGCTCACCATGGCCGCGGTCTCCGGTGTCTTCCTTCTGCGCATCCTCAGGGCGCAACAGGCCGCCCCGAGCGCCGCATTCCGCAACCAGGAGCGTTGATAGATGGCCATTCGAATGACCGTCGACCAAAGGGACCCAACATGAGCGCACGTTACAGCGCGAATTCACATCACCCGCGGTTGGCGAGAGCCTTCGATGCGCGGACCGCGGCGAGTTCGTCGGCCCGTGGTGTCGGCTCGACCGGGTTGGAGTCGGCGTCGAAGACCTTGACCGGGTTCGGGCGACTGAGGCTGACCGGCGCCCAACCGGGATCACCATGGGTGGCGAACGAGATCCAGGCGCGCTGCATCTCCTCGGTCAGCTGCATCGGTATGTCCTCGCCGAGCAACCCCATGGATTGGAAGACCTCGTAGGTTTCGAACAGGAACGGCAGCTCGGCACTGTGCCCGGCCACGCCCATCACCGGTGTGGCCCAAGCGAACTCGTTGAGGAACACCGTCCCGCCGGCTGCGGCGTAGTTCTCGGCGAGCGCCATGTAAGGCGCGCGGGCCAGGTACTCGGCGGCGATCGCGTAGAACAGCCGCTGCGCATCGCCGGCGGGCCGGTTGTGGCGAAACACCTCGAGCACGGCTGGGTCGTCCGCGCCGATCAACCCCAGCGCTCGCGCCAGGCTCGGATCCTCGCTCGGCGTGCCCGCCGCGGGTGCGATGGTCGCGGCGATCGCCTCGACCTCGCTGGTCGACTGCCCCAACAGCAGCGACACCCCGTGCGTGGCGCGCGAGGCGGCCGCCTCGACCGGGCGTTGTGGCAATATCTGCTCATCGAGCACCGGGATGAACGGCACGACACCGAAACCCGCGCGGATCGTCGCCGCACCCCACAGCCGGGCATCCAGGTTCGGGATGAAATCGAGAACGGCCGCCAGCTGAGAACCGATGACGTCCTTGCGCGACACTCCCGCCAGCGCGGCCCGTGTCGGCTCGACGCCCAGGCGTGTCGCCCAGGTGCGGGCGGCGAGGCGGGCCTCGTCGGGGTCGGCGACCACCACCGGGCCGGAACTCTGCGGGATCGCCCGATGGAACAGTCCCGCCGCGGCTGGGGAGGCGAACAGTAGCGCGCAACTCAGACCCCCGGCCGAGCTGCCGAAGATGGTGACATTGTCCGGGTCGCCGCCGAAGACGCGGATGTTGTCCTGCACCCACTGCAAGGCCGCGATCTGATCGCGCAGGCCCCGGTTACTCGGTGCCCCGGCGATCTCGGCGAATCCGGGCGCGCCGAGCCGGTAGTTGATCGCCACGACCACTACGCCACGGCGCGCCAGCGCGGCAGTGGTGGCGAAGCGCGACTCGGAATTGCTGCCCGCCTGGAAGGCCGAGGGATGAATCCAGACCATCACCGGCAGTCCGGACCCACCGACATCGGGGGTCGTCACGTTCAGATTCAGGCACTCGTTGTCCTCGGCCAGCGAGGACTCCAGCAGATCCGGACTCGCGATCGACACCCCTTGCGGCACCCACGGCCCCGGCGCCGTGCAATCACGCACGCCCGCCCAGGCCGGAGCCGGGCGCGGTACGTCGAACAAGAGCTCCCCCGCCGGAGCGGCCGCGTACGGAATGCCCTCGAACACCGTCACCGGACCATCCGCACGGCCCAGGACCCGCCCCGACCGGATCGTCACCACAGGATCGGTAGTGCTGTTCATCGTCGACTCCTTCCATCGCTGACCACGCCGCGAACCGCGGCACCGAACTACTCGTGAGCCACGCTAAAAGGCACCTAGGACATTCACCGCCCTAGCTCGAACCAGAAGAATGTCACCTGCACCACAATCCAACCAGCCACACCAACCACGCCGCGACCCCGACCCACACCCAGCCCGCGCACGTTCCACGCCCCCTGAAGAGCACTGCGCACAGCGCACAACATCGACATCCCGCCCGAGCCGAGCAAGGCGCTGCTTGGCGGCCAACCGGCTGACACACTGCTCAGAACGGGGTGTCGCGCACGCGCAGCGGCCGGTACCCGGTCGGGCCGAGCGCAGCCAGTTCGGCGTCGATATCGACCTCGATCGCGCCGAAGAAGTCGACGTTCGCCCTGTGCGCGGGCGAGATGGGCGAGCACCTCGTCATCGATGCGCCGGCCACTGCGGCGTCGCTGGTCCACCGCCAGCCCGTAGTACTCGGTCGTCCAGGCAATGACCGCGAGTTTGCGTTTGAGCTCCGTTGTGCGCGTGTGCTTTCCGGTGGCGTGGGTGAAGCAGTCCAGGTAGCCGCGCCACTTGGTGAGTCGAAACCACGTTTTGTTGCGCTACCCGACCCTGGCGACCACCTCAGCGAATGCCGCTCGTTCCCGCGCCGTCTTCTCGAGATCCACCTCGATGGGCCCCTCCAACCCTGGCCTCCAACGTTCTTCGTCCTCTCGCCTTTCGATGTAATCCTCGAAGTGCTTCCTCGCACGGGCCATGTTCTGGTTCTTGGATTCGTATCGGCCGAGCGCACCGTTCGCGACAGCAAGCGATACCGCGGCACGAGCTGCGGCGTTGTGCGCCTCGGACGGCACACCCATGAACCAACTCTTGATGCCCGTCGGTTTTGCTGCTTTTGCCAAGGCGGCCGTGTACGCGCCTTCCAGCTCACCCAACGCCATTCTCCGCTTGTCCTCTCGTTCACCAGCCGAGAGATGAAGGTTTTCGGATTCTTGCGCCAACCGCTTGGCGGTGTCTGCCCGATTCCTCCCGATGGCTTCGAGGAGAAGATCGTTTCGCGCGAGCGCTTGGCTCAGGGAATTCGCCATACTTATCGCGCGAGCGATGGCCACCCATTCCGCCGGCATGAAATACCTCCCGTGAACACCGCAGCAGTGCGAGACATCGAAGCTGCACATTTCAAGCTTACGAGCGCCGAACGGACTGGTCGTCCGCCTCCGTGGATTCCCTGGCGAAACGTTCCTTAATCATATAATCGGATGTTTTCAGCAACTTGCAGTCCGCACATATCCGAGAAATGCATTGCAGTGAGACTCCGGGCCGTGAGTACACGAAACGCGCCGTCGCTCAATGGCGAATAGCCGTTCTGGTCGGTCTAGTGCGTCACCATATGTGGCAGGTTCGCCAGGTTAACGGTCCTGGACCCACAAGCCCAGAAGGAGACGCCATGTCGCGGTCGGCGAGGTCGAGGATCCCGGTCGAGGACAAGCTGCGGATCGTCCTATCGGTCCTCCGGGGCGAGATGAGCGTGTCCGAGGCGGCGCGGCGACGGGGCGTGAGCGCGGTCGCGGTCTCGAAATGGAAGCAGGCATTCCTGGAGGCGGGCGCGAGGCCCTCGAACCGCGCCCAAATACTGCCTCGCCATCACGGTCACGACGACCGCGCGCGGACACGACGCGCTGAAGTGTCTCCGGCTCGCCGTCGCTGAAGCCGAGCATGTCCTGGATCTTGATGACCTACGCGACGACCGGGGAGTAGCCGAGGGCCTCGGGCCGGAGGGTGAGCCGGTCGGCGTGGCTGCGGCGCCGATCGCGGTGGTCTCCGACAACGGCTCGTGTTTCCGCGGCGAGGTCTTCAAGAGGCCTTCCTCGGCTCCGATCCGCTGCTGCAGCACCTTATCACCGTGCCGGTGCAAGAACCGTCGGCTGCATCGCGGCAGTCATCGCCTGGCGCAAAGGTTCGACGCGCTCCGGGCACCGGCTTCGGTGTCGCGGGCTACTTGTTTTCGGTGACCGTGGGTGTCGGGATGGCGGCCGACTGTGTGGTCATGCACCGATTGGTAGGCGTCAGAAGATTCATCCTGGTTGGTGGAAAGACCGTGTGGGTGCCGGAACTCGGCCGACGAAAGGTGGACTGTTATGCCGGAAAGCGACGACGTAACCGGGATCGTTTCCGATGAACAGGGTTATGAGAAGTTCGGGGCGAGCGCGAAGATGTGGTCGTGGCCGATCGAGGAACAGATCGCCTACAACCAACGATTCATGCGGGCCTTCCGCCGCAACGGCGGCGTCATCGACCGCTACTACGATCCGGAGAAAAAAATCGGCGGCGATTATCGCGGCAAAATTCCGCTGCTGATCCTGCACCACACCGGTGCGAAATCCGGCGCGTCGCGCCAGACACCGCTGTCCTATTACGACGATCACGGCAATCCCGTCGTCGTCGGCTCGGACAACGGCTCGGACAAGGCGCCCGCTTGGGTGCACAACCTGCGGGCCGATCCGCGGGTCCGCGTCGAACTCGGACGCGAGGTCCGCACGGCAACGGCGAAAGAGTTGTCCGGCAGTGAACGTGACGCCGTATTCGCTGAGCTGGTGCACGTGCTGCCGTTTCAGGTCGGCAACCAGGCCAAGACCGCGCGGACCCTGCCGCTGTTCCGGTTGATCCTGGACCCGCCCGCGGACCCCGCCGGGCGGCGGTGATGGCACGCATCCCCTACCCCGAACCCGCCGAGGTGCCGGCGTCGCTGGCACCGATACTGGCCGACCAGATCAACGTGTTCCGGATGGCCGGGCACTCACCGATCCTGCTGAGCTTGTTCTCGGTGTATTCCACGAGCCTGCTCACCCACACCGCGCTCGGCGCACGCGAGCGGGAACTGGTGATCCTGGCGTGCGCTCAGCTCTACGGTTCGGATTACGAATGGCGCCAGCACCTGCGCACCGCCCCGCAGACGGGCTTGACCGGCAGCCATTTCGACGCGCTCGCCGCGCGTCATTTCAGCGCACCGGTGTTCACCGAACACGAGCAGGTGCTGCTGGAGTTCGTCACCACCTGCGTGCACCGGCCACGCCCACCCGCGGCGGTTCTGAATCGGTTCCGTGCCCGGTTCAGTGATCGTCACCTCGTGGAGATCCTCGCCCTGCTCGGCAACTATCTGACGATCGCCCGGCTCAGCACCGTGCTCGAGGTGGAGGTCGATGTGCCCGAACAGGTCGACGCCGCGGCTTTCTGGGACCGGGCCAACGGGTTGGTCGATTCTCTCATCGACCGCATCGCCCGGCAGTGGGCGCCGTGAGCACCGGCCGCCAATGCACGCGATGGTGTCGCGCACCGAACGGTAGGAAACCGATATGCATGATTGCGGTATGAGCCCGAACATCGACCCCGAGGAACTGTTCGCGGACTGCCGTATCCGCACCGGTGCGGAATTGTTTTCCCATCGTTGGGACATGGTGGTCCTGGCCGCTTTGCACGACGGTCCGCACCGGCGCAGCGAGTTGCGTGAGCGGGTCGGCGAACTCAGTGACAAATCGTTGACCGAAACGCTGCGACGACTGACTGGTTTCGGGTTGATCACCAGTCACAGATTCGCCGAACGACCCCCTCGGGTCGAATACGAACTCACCGTTTTGGGCATGAGCCTTCTCGATGGTCCGGTGCGCGCACTGGGCCGCTGGATGTATGAGCACGGCGCCGCACTCGCCGACGCCGTCGACCCTGCTGGAAAGGAGTCACAGTTATGGTGAAAATCGGTGTGATCGGCGCGGGAATCCTCGGCGGCACCCTCGCTCGGCATCTTGCCGCGGTCGGGAACACGGTGCAGGTCGCCAACTCACACGAACCAGAATCATTGTCGGATCTGCTTGTCGACGGGATGAGTGCCGGGTGGGCCGCCGATGTGGCCGCCACTGCGGGCATCTTGTTCCTGGCTCTTCCCTACAGCGCACTGCCCACCGCAGCGAGATCGGTAGCCGAGCACGCCGGGCCGGAAACGATCATCGTCGACACCGGCAACTACTACCCGGGCCGCGACGGCATCCTGCCCGGACTGGGCGACACCGACACCCCGGAGCCGGACACCCTATGGCTGTCAGGGCTGATCGGACGCCCGATCTTCAAAGCGTTCAACAACATCACCTACGTGAGCCTGCGTGACGGCGGCCGCCCGGCGGGGTCGCCGCAACGGTTCGGGCTGCCGATCGCAGGTCCCGACGGAACCGCCAAACATCGCCTCAGTCAGCTGGTCGACCAGGCTGGATTCGACCCGGTCGACGGCGGCACCCTCGCACAGTCCTGGCGTCAGCAACCCGGCTCACCGGTCTATGCCACCGACCTGCCCGCGGCCGCGCTGCGCAAGCACCTCGATGCCGCGCAACCGCAGGACCCGGCAATCTACCGGGCCAACCGCGCCCAGTTCGACGACGTGACCGCCGCCGGATACGACACCATCCGCAGCTTGCGTGAGCAAGGGTTGAGCTTCGACCAGATCATCGACGCGATGGCCGCTGACACAGAAGACGCCGTGTCCAAAGTCCACGATGCCCAGAAATAACCTCCATCCCGACGATCAGAAAGGAGTAGACAGGTGGGGTCGAGAAATTGGTTCATCACCGGCGCCTCACGAGGTCTCGGACGCGAATGGGCCCTTGCGGCACTCGAACGGGGCGACCGCGTCGCTGCGACCGCCCGCACCGTCGCGACACTCGATGAACTGGTCGAACGCTTCGGCGACGCTGTAGTTCCGATTCAGTTGGATGTCGCCCAGCGAAGCGCCGGCGCTCGAGCCATCCAGTGCGCCCACAATGTGCTGGGCCGCCTGGATGTCGTGGTCAACAACGCAGGCTACGGACAACTGGGAATGGTCGAGGAACTCGACGACGCCCAAATCGACTCGGTGTTCGAAACCAACGTCTTCGGCGCGATACGGATCGTGCGAGCCGCGCTACCGATCCTGCGCGCCCAGCGATCCGGCCACATCATCGCGGTCTCCTCACTACTGGGGCAGATCGCCTACCCTGGCGCCGGAGCCTACGCGGCAACCAAATTCGCCCTCGAAGCCTTCCACGAAGCACTCGCCGCGGAGGTCTCCGCCTTCGGCATCGCGGTGACGATCATCGAACCCCAAGGATTCTCCACAGGATTCAACACCTCCATGCAACCCACCACCACGATCGAGGCCTATCGCGACATCCGCGACGCGACCACCACCGCCGCTGCCACTCGCTCCCCGGGTGATCCCGCCGCCACCCGAGCCGCGCTCCTCACCCTCGTCGACGCCGCCTCCCCACCACTGAGGTTGCTATTCGGCAACGACGGACTCGAACGCATCACCGCAGCGTACGAATCACGGCTGGCCACCTGGCAAGCATGGCATCAGGTATCCATCGCCGCCCACGGCAACAGCGCGAGCCACGTGCCAGGGGGACCCCGCTTCGACAGAGCCGACCACGCCTGAACTCCGCACCGCGGCCATCCGCTATTCGCAAGCAACTCCGTCGCCGTCACGATCCAGGCCCGGACGGTAGCCGGGTTCACCGCGATGCAGAGGAGCTGCGCCGGCCGCCCGGGCGGCGGCGCAGTTGGCGTAGTAGGTACTCGGTGCGGGGGGCGCCGAAGGTGTCGTCGGCTGCTCAGGAGCGGGCGCGGGCGGCACGAATCGCTGCGGTACCGCCACGGTCGTCGGTGGTGGCGTGACCGTGGTCGGCACGATCGAGGGAGTGGATACCGACGTGGTCGTGTAGGGGGTCCGGGTCGGCGTCGCGGTCGCCGGTTTGCTGAGAGTCGAGGACGGCGTCGGATGCACGGTGGGGGCGATCGCAGGAGTACGCCCGCAGGCTGTGGACCCGAGGGAAATTCCCGCGATCAGGAAGACGGCGGCGGCGCAGTGTCGCGGTGTTGTAGTCATGATGTGCCTTGTTCTGGTGAATTGACGCGATCGAGTGTTGATCCGAATGGTTCACTCCCCCGACGGAGTGATCGCGTACCACCGATGATTCGCCGTACCGACGCTGTGCTTCAGAGCCGAAGGGCCCTAATGGTTTCCACCTTCGGCCTCGTTACCCGCCATGACAGCACAGCGCCGGATCCCGGGTGACTTTGTGCCTTCCGGTACGGGCGGAAGTCCCGTAGTTCCTGCCATTTCGGCGGCGGACACTCGATGCATGACCGTAAGCGACGCACTTCCCGAAACATTCGTACCGGATCGGCCGACGATCACGGCGGCTGTGCGGCAGGCCGGGCGCGCGCCTTCGGTGCACAACACCCAGCCGTGGCGCTGGGTGTTCGACGGCACGCGCCTGCACCTGTATCGCGACAACGAACGCCTGCTGACCTCGACCGATCCGCACGGCAGGCAGCTGGTCATCAGCTGTGGCGCGGTACTGCACCATCTGCGCACCGTATTCGCCGAGTTCGGCTGGCACACCGATACCGTTCGATTGCCGAACCCGGATAGTCTCGATCACCTGGCGACCATCGAGTTCCGCCCGTGGCCGGATCCGCCCGCCGGGGTCCACGCGCGCGCCCGCGCTATCGAACGGCGCCGCACCGACCGGCTGCCCATGCTGGCACCACAGCACTGGGCCGAGCTCGTGCACGCCGCGCGGATGCTCGCCAATCCGCACGACATTCAGATCGATGTCCTCGACACCGCCGCCGGCGCGCGGCTGGCTGCCGCCTCGCAGCACGCGACGGCGCTGCGCCGCTACGACATGGAGTACCAGGCCGAATTACATTGGTGGAGTGGGCATTCGCATGCGCCAGAGGGCGTGCCCCGCAGCGCACTCATCTCGGACGCCGAGGCCGCCCGGGTCCCGGTAGCCCGTACGTTCCCCGCCGCACCGCATTCGTCGCGGCGCGCGGACATCGAAGACCAGGCCCACCTGATGGTGCTAAGTTCTACCGGCGACTCCGTGTCGGCGTGGCTACGCAGCGGCGAGGCACTGTCGGCCGTACTGCTCGAATGCACCGTCGCCGAACAGGTCAGTTGCGCGCTGACCCACATCACCGAACTACCGACCGCGCGCAAGGCCATCGCCGACCTGCTCGGCCACTCGGTAACGCCGCAGGTCGTAATCCGAGTCGGCACTGCACCGGACGATGACGAAGCCACTCCGATGTCGCATCGCCGACCGGTCTCCGACATCCTGTCGTTTCGCCGAGAGCAGCCGGAGCCATGACCGTGCCCGACGGCTCGACCACCCCCAGCCTGTCCGTGGTTCGCACCGCGCTGGCCCTCGCCTGCCGAGCACCGTCGGTGCACAACACACAGCCCTGGCACTGGGTATTCGACGGATCGAAGTTGTTGCTCTACCGCGATACCACGCGGCAGTTGCCCGCGGGAGACCCGCAGTACCGGCAGTCGATCATCAGCTGCGGCGCGGCGCTCGATCATGCTCGGCAAGCCTTCGTGTCCATGGGCTGGTTCGCCCATATCACTCGCATCCCGCAGCCGGGCTGCCCGGAACTGCTTGCCGCTCTGCGGTTTCGACCGTGGAGCGGTCCGTTGAACAGGACCGCGGCCCGAGTCCGCGCCATACCCCGGCGACATACCGACCGACTGCCGATGCTGCCGCCTGACCACTGGCCGGACGTGCTCGCGACCGCGCGTGAACTCGCTCGGCCGCACCAGGTGGTGGTAGACGAAATCACCGACGGCGACCGTCCTCGATTGGCCGAGGCCACACGTCACATTACCGCGCTGCGTCGATACGACACCGCGTACCAGGACGAATTGCACTGGTGGAGTGGATCGTCGGAGTCACGTGGGATACCCGCAAGCGCACTCACATCGTCGGCCGAAGCGGCCCGAACGCCCGTGGGACGGGCCTTTCCGTTTGCCCCGTACGCCAACCGGCGATCCGGTCTCGAAGACCGTTCTCGTCTGCTGTTGCTCAGTTCCGTCGGCGACTCGTTCACGCAATGGCTGCACACCGGGGAGGCACTGTCCAACATCTTGCTGGAATGCACGGCACGCGGTCTGGCTACCTGTGAACTGACCCACCTCACCGAACTCACCGCTACCAGATCTGTTCTGGCCGAACTACTTTCCCGGCCCGGTGCGGCGCAGGTCGTCGTCCGAGTCGGCAATGCCCCCGACGACACGACGGTCACCGCATCGCCGCGGCGCCCGCTGTCCGAAGTCTTCGACTTCCAGCCGGAGCACCCGAGAAATCGCACCCGAGACCTGATGATGTAGGTACCGCGTTCAGGACACCGCGCCGAACAGGTCGAGAACGTCGGACAGTTGGCGACGTGGGGTGACCGGGGGTGTGATGGTGTCGGTTGGCGCCCACCCGATCTTCACCACCGATTGAGGCTGACCTCGGCCGTTCAGGACCCGGGCGCGGACACACTGCCGAAGATCGGCGTCCCGCAGTGATTCGTTCAGCGCACAGGAGGCCAAACCGATGTTCGTCGCGGTCAGCAGCACTGCGCTGAGCGCCTCGCCGGCACACAGTTGCGCCAGCCGGTCGTCCGCCGCTGTGCTGAGCACCAAGAGTTCGGCACAGTCGGATTCGCTACCGTGCGCAGCCCAGTGACGGTCGGTGCCCGCGTTGCGCGCCGCAGCCGTGGCCAGCACTTCGACCAACTGCTCACGCTCTGTGCCCAGGGCCTGCCGGACAGCGACCCCGTGCGCCTGCGCCCGTTCACGCACGAGGCCCACACTTCCGGGTGGGATGAGCTCTGAACTGAAGCTGCGCCGGTCTGTCTGCCGGCGGGGAATCGCGTTACCGAGAGCCAACTCGATCATGGTCGGTCGATGCGGCACCAGGCGCAGCGAGGCCAGGTGGTCCGGATCCGCTGGGTTCGGCAACCGACGCACAACTGCCGACCACCCTGCGGCCGCCAACGCGATCCGAAGATGATGCAGTGCGGCACCACAACTCGAGACGGCGTCGCGTTGGGCCGAATCGGTCGGCGCCGGTACCTGGACCGCGTCGAGGTATAGGTCGATGCGGTGATCACCGACGCGGAATCGCCACGGTTGCGAATTGCGGACAGATGGCGCCCGTGTCGCGAGCACGACTGCCGCACGCAACGCATCATCCTCGGGCCATCCGTAACTCATCGTCGATCGTCCTTTCCTCGTCGGTGACCACGCTGCCAGTCACCCACGAGGCGGGTAAGAGCAGCAGGTCCTGAAGTCGAGGGACTTCAGGAAACGATCCGGAAGACCCACGGCATTCATGACCTTCGGCCATGCCGGGCGAAGCCACCACAAGCGATCCTGGCTACAGGAACGAATCCTCCGAAAGGCTGTGCCCCATGCCCGATTACGGACCGCGCGCAGAATTGCGAGAGACGCACACCGGGTTGGTGGTGCTCTTCGGCGACCGGGCGTACAAGGTGAAAAAACCAATACGCACCGACTTTCTCGACTTCAGCACTCCCGCGCTGCGCGAACTCGCGTGTGCCCGTGAGGTCGAACTCAACAGCAGGCTGGCACCCGACGTGTATCTCGGCGTGGCGCACCTCACCGATCCGGCCGGCGGGCCGGACGAGCCGATCGTGCTCATGCGCCGCATGCCGGAGCAGCGCAGGCTGTCGAACATCCTCGGGGATCCCGCGCTGTCACGTGCGCGATTGTCGGCGCTGGTCCAGGTGCTCGCGTTGTTCCATCACTGCGCTCGCCGCGGTCCAGAGATCGACACGGAAGGCGAACCGGACGCACTGCGCCGCCGCTGGAAAATTCTGCTGGACAGCCTCGCCGAGCAACCGGCAGCGGTGGCGGATTCTGCTCTGGTCAACCGGATCGACTGGCTGGCGATGCGATATCTGGACGGACGAGAGTCATTGCTGCTGAACAGGATTGCGGACGGCCGCATGGTCGACGGACACGGCGACCTGCTCGCCGAGGACATTTTCGACTTGGCCGACGGCTTCCGCGTGCTGGACTGCCTGGACTTCGACGACCGCTTGCGCTACGTCGATTGCCTGGACGACATCGCCTTCCTGGCAATGGATCTGGAGTTCCGCGGCTACTCCGTCCTGGGTGCGCAACTGCTCGACGACTATCTGCTGATCACCGCGGACCCGGCGCCGCGGTCGCTGCGTGATCACTACATTGCCTACCGCGCCCTGGTCCGGGCAAAAGTCGATGCGATTCGCTTCGACCAGGGAGACACTTCTGCGCGCGACCGGGTGCACCGCCACCTGGGTATGGCTGCTCGTCATCTCGAAGCCGGCGCCGTTCGACTGGTGTTGGTCGGCGGCCTGCCCGGTACCGGAAAATCCACTGTGGCCAAGGATCTTTCAGCGGCTACCGGTGCTGCCCTCTGTTCCAGCGACGAGGTACGCAAACAATTGCGTACCACCGGGGCGGTCCTGGGCGACAGCGGAACCTTCGAGGCGGGGGCGTATTCCGCGGCGAACAAGGCTCGGGTTTACGCCGAGCTGCTGACCAGGGCCCGCCGCCTGCTCTGCGCTGGGGTATCGGTGGTTCTCGATGCCAGCTGGATCGATGCGAGCGAACGGCAACGCGCCACGGAACTCGCTGTCGACGTCCACGCCGACCTGGTCCAGTTGTACTGCGTGTGCGCCCCCGAGGTGGCCGGTCGGCGGATCAGCCAGCGTGGGTCCAGCGACTCCGATGCCACACCACACATCGCCGCCGCGATGTCGGCAGCGACCGCGCCGTGGCCGCAGGCCATCGTCCTCGACACCGAACTGCCGCTCGAGGACACGATCGCCCGCGCATATCGGGCCTGGCAGAACTCGACCCCTACGGATATGTCAAGGGACTTTGGTCACCCATTGAAGGACCAAGTCCGCGACACGAGGGACAAAATGTTCGTAGGCTGAGTCAACTGCTCAGAGAGGTGCACCGGAATGGTCACAGTCTTCTTGGTGGACGACCATCACATCGTGCGACGCGGGGTCGCCGACCTGATCGACGCCGAACCCGACCTCGAGGTGATCGGCGAGGCCGGCACCGTATCCCAGGCGATGGCGCGCATCCCCGCACTGCGCCCCGACGTCGTCGTCCTCGACGTGCGACTACCCGACGGCAACGGCATCGAACTGTGCCGCGAACTACTCGACCAGCACCCCGGCCTGCGCTGTCTGATCCTGACCTCGTTCACCGACGAGCAGGCGATGCTCGACGCGATCCTCGCCGGCGCCAGCGGATACGTGGTCAAAGACATCGGCACCACCGAACTCGTCGACGCGATTCGCGAGGTCGGCGCCGGACGCTCACTGCTCGACAATCGAGCGGCGGCCGCGCTCATGGCCAAACTCCGCGAGGAAGCCGAGGACAAAGCCGGGCCCCTGACCGGGCTGACCGATCAAGAGCGCATCCTGCTCGAACTGCTCGGCGAAGGGCTGACCAACCGGCAGATCGCCGCACGCATGTTCCTGGCCGAGAAGACCGTGAAGAATTATGTTTCCCGACTATTGTCCAAGCTCGGGGTGGAGCGACGGACCCAAGCCGCCGTCATCGCCTCCAAGCTCAACACACCACCGCTGCGGGAATGAGTCGCTGCCTGCTAACCGAGGACGGAGTGCCTGGTCAGCCCATCGCGTCCGGCGGCGACGCGTGGAAAGATGACCCAGATGGAAGGCAAGGCACCCGCTTCTGAGACACCTGGGCAGAGCCCCGTCATCGAGACACTGTCCCAGCTGCGCCTGCGCGAACTGCTCGCCGAGGTCCAGGAACGCATCGCCCAGATAGTGGGCGTGCGCGACCAGATGGACCGGCTGATCGAGGCGATGCTGGTGGTCACCGCAGGCCTGGACCTCGACAACACCCTGCGCACCATCGTGCACACCGCCATCGAACTCGTCGACGCCGGCTACGGCGCACTCGGCGTCCGCGAAACCGACAGGGACAGCCTGCAACTCGCCGAATTCGTCTACGAAGGCATCGACGACCGCACCCGGGTACTGATCGGCGACCTGCCGCGCGGACACGGTGTGCTCGGCGTACTCATCGAAGAGCCCAAACCCATACGGCTGACCGATCTTTCGACTCACCCCGCCTCGGTGGGCTTTCCCGAACATCATCCGCCGATGCACACCTTCCTCGGCGTGCCGGTCAAGGTACGCGACGAAGTATTCGGCAACCTCTACCTCACCGAAAAAGCGGGCGGCCAGGAATTCACCGAGGACGACGAGGTCATCGTCCAAGCCCTCGCCGCGGCAGCCGGCACCGCCATCGCCAACGCCCGGCTCTACGAGCAGTCCCGCATCCGCCAGCAATGGCTCGAGGCTACCCAGGATGTGGCCACCCAACTGCTCGGCGGCGGCGACCCGGGCGAGGTACTGGAGTTGGTCGCCGACCGAGCGCTGGAGCTCACCCAATCGGCGACCGCGTTTCTCGCCCTCCCCGACGACCCCGACATCCCACACGACGAGGTCGGTGAACTCGTCGTCGTCGCCGCTGCGGGCAACGGGTCGAACAAACTCCATGGACAGCGAATTCCGGTGTCGGAGTCGCATTCCGGCATCGCGTTCCGGTCCGGTGAGGTGGTCGCCACCGATCAGCTGATGTATCGGCCGCTGCTGGAATTCGCCACCGACTTCGGTCCCGCGCTGGTGCTCCCGCTGCGCGCCGAGAACACCGTCATCGGGGTGCTGGTCACGCTCCGGCCCGCGGAATCGCAACCCCTTGACGCCGCCGGGCAGGCGATGATGGCTGCCTTCTCCGATCAAGCCGCGTTGGCGCTGCAATTGGCGGCCACGCAACGACGCATGCGCGAACTCGACGTGCTCTCCGATCGCGACCGCATCGCCCGCGATCTGCACGATCACGTCATCCAGCGACTCTTCGCGGTCGGGCTGTCACTACAGAGCACGGCGCAGCGGGCCCGCACGCCCGAGGTCAAGACCAGGCTCACCGAGACCATCCAAGACATCCAGTCCATCGTGCAGGAGATCCGGCACTCGATCTTCGACCTGCACAGCAGCACCAGCGCGGATGCGCCGACCCTGCGCAAGAAACTGCATTCGATCATTGCCGAGATGACCGAGGACAGTGGATTGCGCACGACGATACGGCTCGCCGGACCGGTGTCGGTGCTGGCACCGCCGCTGTCCGAGCACGTCGAAGCGGTGCTGCGCGAAGCCGTCAGCAACGTGGTGCGACATGCGGCGGCGACCACGGTATCGATCAATCTCGCGGTCCGCGACGACGTCACCATCGAGATCACCGACGATGGCGACGGCCTGCCCGCGGAACTGTCCCGCATGAGCGGGTTGACCAATCTCGCGACCCGCGCCGAGCAAGCCGGCGGTCGCTTCGACATCGAACGGGGTACCGATCGCGGGACGACCCTGCGCTGGTCCGCGCCACTGCCGGTGCAGCCCCCACGGGGAGCCTGACCAAGAGCGATATCTGCGGCCTTTGGACCCGCATAGTCGGGACCAACGACAGACGTGTCGACCCACGTCGGATTCCTAACCTACGGGTACCAGAAATACGGGACCCGAAGGGAATCCGCTCATGTCCACCTCCCCCACCCACGACCCACGGCGATCGGCCACCGCCGCCGTGGTCGTCGGCGTCGATGGTTCCGAAGCCTCCGATCTCGCCGTCCGCTGGGCCGCCGAGACGGCCTCTCGACACAACCGGCGGCTGCATATCGCACACGGCCTCGATCTGGCGTCGTCAGCGGAGTTGCTCGGGATCTACAACACGATGGTGCCCGCCGTGGTCGACAGAATCCGTCGGCACGGTAGCGATCTCGTAGTGTCCGCCCGTAGCCTGGCCCACCAGATCGATCCCTCGCTGGATGTGGAAACCGAAGTCTCCGAGGCCAATCCGGCACGCCTGCTGATCCGCCACTCGAGCAGCGCGTACCTTGTCGCACTCGGCACCTCCGGCAATCGCACTGCGCTCGGATATCTCGGTTCTACGCTGACCGCGGTAGTCGACCACGGTCGGGGCAGCATCGTGGTCGTCCGCGATACCGGCACCGAGCAGCAGACGCGCCGGGTCGGCCCCGTGGTCGTCGGCCTCGACAGCACCGCGTACAGCGAGCCCGCCGTCGCAGCGGCGTTCGCCGAAGCGAGTGAGCGTCGCACTCAATTGGTGGCCGTACACGCCTGGGGTGATCCGTTCTTCGACCGGTTCTCCGAGGTCCCGCATCGGCTCCCCAACAACGGCGTCCAGCTCGCCGGGCAGGCCGTTATCGGCGCGCAACTCGCGGGCTGGCCGGAAAAGTATCCGGACGTGCAGGTCATCCGCAAGGTGTACCCGTTCGGTCCCCGACGCGCCTTGATCGACTGGTCCGGCTCCGCCCAGCTCGTCGTCGTCGGCAGCCGCGGCCGCGACGGATTCCGCGGCTTGCTGCTCGGCTCCACCAGCAAGGCCCTGATACAGCGCGCGCACTGTCCGGTCATGGTCGTGCGGCCGAAGTAGATATTCCTTTTCGAGAAAGACGAAACTCCATGTCCACCAACAGCATCAACCCACCCGTGGTAGTCGGCATCGACGGATCCGGCGCGGCCGACGAGGCCTTGCGCTGGGCCGCCGCCGACGCCGTGCACCACGATGCACCGCTGCATATCGTCTACGCCGCAGGCGCACGGGCCGACTTCGGGCCCGGGGTCGACTTCCGCCGGATCGACCATGACGAGTACCTCGCCGCCTGCGGCACAACGCTCGCAGCGGCCCGCCGATTCGCCACGGCGGCAGCCGAAGCCGTCGATGAACTCGTCATCGAAACCTTTTTGGTCGAAGCTCCGCCGATCCCCGCTCTCCTGGATTGCTCGAAGGATGCGCGGCTACTGGTGGTCGGCACACGCGGCGCCGGCGCTTTTCGGCGCGGCCTACTCGGGTCGGTGAGTACCGCACTCGCCCGGCATGCGCACTGCCCGGTCGCGATCGTGCCCGAGCCCGAACGGTATTCGGCGCGGCGCGTGCGCGGGCCGGTGGTGGTCGGCGTCGACGGATCGCCGTGTAGCACCCGCGCCGTCGAGATCGCCTTCGACGAGGCGTTCCGCCGCAACGCGCCGGTCCGCGCCGTACTCACCTGGTCGGAATTCCATCGGTACCTTCCGCATGCCGAGATGCAGACCGAGGCAACCGCTTTGCTGTCGGAGGCGCTGGCCGGCTATGCCGATCGGTATCCCGACCTCGCGGTGGAACGGATTGTCGCCGAGGGGCAACCAGCCGAACGACTCCTCGAAGAGGGCGAACAAGCCCAGTTGATCGTGGTCGGCAGCCATGGCCGCGGCGGTTTCGCGGGGATGACCCTAGGCTCGGTCAGCCAGGCGGTCCTGCACGCGGCCGATTGCCCGGTCATCATCACGCGCCCGCCGAACTGATCAGGTCGGCGCGACTTCCCGAGCACGCTGCAGTAGGTGGTCGATGGCTTCCTCGATACGTGCGGCGAGCAGGGGCAGATCCGGAGTGCTGTCGTAATCGCCGGTGATGCCGAATCGCAGTTGATCGTTGTAGCTCAGGATGGCGATACCGGTGCGCACGCGCATCGCGATCGGCGCATAGGCCAGGATCTCCAGTACTTCCCGGCCGTAAAGGTACAGTCGACGCCGCGGGCCGGGCACATTCGTGGCCAAGCCCGAAATACCGCGCTGCGGATATCGGGACACCAAGCGCACGGTCCACGCGATGGAGGCGAATGGCAGCCAGCGGGCCAGGGTGAGGAAGGAGTTCGCGGCTGCTGCCTCACCGCTCGCCTTGTGTGCACTCATCCGGCTGTGCACCAGAGCCAGTTGCTCGACCGGATCGGCGGACTCGATCGGAAGCAGCGGCAGCATCGCCGAAACCCGGTTGTCGAGAATGCCTTTCGCGTCTGCAGCGCGCACCGACACAGGTGTGAGAATCCGCATTTTGTCCGCCGTCGGATCCTCGCCACGAGTCAGCAAAACGGTGCGAAAGGCAGCCGCGACGGCGGCCAGGATCACGTCGTTGACCGTAGCGCCGAAAGCCGCGCCGATTTCCCGGACCACCGGCAGCGTGGTGCGGGCGACGGCGTATCGCCGCTGCCGTCCGATCGAACCGTTCAGCGAAGACCCGGCGGCAGGCAACACCGCCGACAACACCAAAGGAACCGCTGCACGCAGCGTACGCACCACGAACCGTGGCGCCGCCGCGGGCAGTCGTAACGAGCTCAGCAGCAAGTGGCCCCAATCTGTGGACGCATCAGCATTGTTCGGCACAGCTGTCAACCGCCGACCGGCAGGAGCGTCACAGAGACGTTCGAAGAGAGTGATCCCCGAGATCCCGTCCACCATACTGTGGTGGGCCTTCACGATCATCGCCCACCGATCGTCGGCAAGACGCTCGACAATGATGCACTGCCACAGCGGATGATCACGATCGAGCCGTTCCTCCATGACCTCAGCGACCAATTCGCACAGTGCCGCCTCATCCGCCGGCTCAGGTAGGGCCATCCACCGAACATGATGCGCCAGATCGAAATTCGAGTCGGTAACCCACACCGGCGCAGCGATATCCAAGGGTGCGCGACGCACCTTCTGCTGGAGTCGGCGGTCGACGTTCAGTCGCGCCGCCAACCCCGCCACGAGTTCGGCCCGTGTCGGCGGTGATCCCGCGAGGATTGCGACAGCTCCGATCCCTACGCTCACATGCCGGTCGCCGTCTTCCAGTTCCATGAAACCCGAGTCCAACGGGCCTAATTCGGACATCGTTGCTCTTCCTGTTCCGGCTCCGCCTCAGCACTTGACGCCGGTCACGGCGAAACGCTCTATCTCGGCCACATGCCCACCGGTGGCGACCGCGACGGTCAGGGTGGCGGGGCAGATGGCGGTGAACGGCACGCTCACCGTCCACGGAGTATTCGTCCCACCCGCCGGGACCGGGGCGGCAGATCCCGCCGGTTGCGGTCCATTGCCACCGCGGACCTGAACCTGCAGGCTTTCGTCGACGCCGGTGATCCGGCCACCGACCTGCACTGGGGAACCAACCGACGCAGCGTATGCCGGTGTTGTCAGCGCCAGGGTCGTGTCCTCGGTACCGACCACCTCGCACGGTCCGTTCGGTGCAGTACCGATGCGGACCAGGTGCAACACGGCGGCTGTCGCGGGTGCGCCGTTCGGGTTTTCGAAACCGACACCGATCCAGGCTTGCTCGCCCTGGATCAACGAGCTGGTGACCTTGTCGAGACTCGTGTACCCGAGATGCTGCTGCGTGAACATCAACGCGACGGTGCCCGGGTCGTCGTGCCACGGCTGATGGCCGCCGGGACGCGCCTGCCGAACCCAGGCGTCGGCTTCTCCGGTGCCGGCGAAGGGAAACAAGGGTTGATAGGCGAAAGCCGCGGGCTCTGGCGATTTCGACGGCGCGGCAGTACCCGTAGCGGGTGATGTGGAGCCGGATGGCGTTGCCGTGGGCAGTGCGCCGGCCGGTGCACTCTCGTCGGCGCCGCGGGTGACCGCGACAACGAGTGCGATCGCGGCGAGCACGACCGCCGCTGCGGCCAAGACCACGATGGTCAACCAATGACGTTGCGGCGGCGTCACGTTCATATCTATCCCTACTTCGAGGAGATGCTGTCCACCGCCCGGGACGCCAGGCCGGAGGACAGCATCCTCCGTGAGCTACTCTGCCTCTTTGACCTCGACCTTCTTCGCGACTTCCTTGGGTTCACCGAGCGGAATGCTGACGGTGAGGATGCCCTTGGCGTAGCTCGCCTCGATACCGTCTTCCTCGGCGTTGTGCGGCAGCGTCACGGAGCGATAGAACGATCCATAGCTGAACTCCGAACGCCCCTTCTCCTCGTGCTTTTCGGTGCGCTCGGCCTTGATCGTCAACTGCCGGCCCCGGATCGACACCTCGACGTCCTTGGCCGGGTCGATCCCCGGCATCTCCGCGCGCACGACATAGCGCCCGTCCTCGACCGCGTCCTCGACCCGCAACAGGTGCGAGCCGAAAATCGGTGCCATCCCGGTGGGCGCGAGCGAGTTCCACAGATCATTCAGATCAGGCAGCAACGATTCGCGATGGGCGGGAAGCAGACTCATGGTTCCTCCTCGATGAAATGTCCTCGGACGCCATCGATTCCACCCGTTCAGGTCGGCAACAGGTAGAGCATCGGGTAACCGGTGGCACCTACCGTCGTCTGCCACGGAAAAGGACCAAAGCCACTAGAGCATCGGACCGTCTCGGACTCCGATCGGTGAGCACCACCAGCGCAGCCCGGTGCGAAAAGGACCGTTACTCCACCGCGTGAACAACTTTCGGCTCTTTGACGGGGGACCTGAGCGTCGGAAGCTGGTTCGTGGAATCACTTCCACCCGCGCCGAGCAAGACACTGAGGAGAACCTGTGGATGGACACGACAGTAGGGAAACGACGCCAGGCGAATGATGTGTGGCTCGTGCTCAGCGGCTCGGCCCTCACGACGCTCTGTGCAGCGGCCACCGCGTGGCCAGTGGCCGCGCAAGCCGACCGCGCCGCTTTTCTCCGTATCAACGCGCTACCCGACCTGCTCGAACCGCCACTCTGGTTCGCTCAATTGACGGGGGTGCTGGTCGCGCCCGCCGTCGTCGCCGCGCTCGCTTTCTCCACCGGTAGGTCCCGGCTGGCCATCGGCTTGCTGCTGTTGATTCCGGCGAAGCTCGTCGTCGAACGCGAGGTGTTGAAAGAGCTTGTGTACCAGCCTCGTCCGGGCGCACGGTGGCCGGAGACGATCCTGCGCGATGTGCCGACACTGGGGGCGGCGTTTCCGTCCGGGCACGCGATCATCCTGTTCGGCACGGTCGCGTTGCTGAGGCCGTATCTGCGACGCCGCGCCAGGATGACCGTGCTGTCGGTCGCAGTCGTCGCCGCTCTGGCACGGGTCTATCTCGGAGCCCACACACCGCTCGATGTGATCGGCGGCGCGGGTGCCGGTCTTGCCGTGGGCGGCTCGATCGACCTGGTGCTGGGCGTCCTGGCCAGACGCCGCGACCCGTAGGCCGATGGTCCTCGGCGGGCGAGCCGAAGTCCCCTGTTCGAGCGGTGTTCCGGCTTGCGACAGTTCAGGACACCGACGAAAGACGAAACGATGACGGCCGAAGCAGTACAGGCGCTCACCGCACAGACCCCGAGCGAGACCTACCCACGCATTGTTCAACGCCATCTGGGCGATGCCGTTCGTGTCGCGCTCGGTATTGCGGCACTGACCATTTCGTCACTCGTCGCACGGCACACGGAGGTGCCCGCGCTCGAGATCGACCTGTTCCGGGTGATCAATGATCTTCCCTCCTGGGTGATGCCGATCCTGTTCGTCGTCATGCAGTTGGGCACCATCGGCGCGGTCGGGGTGGCTGCCGTCGCGGCGCTGTGCACGCGAAGGGTCAGGCTGGCGCGCGACCTCGCCGCCGCCGGAACCCTGGCGTACCTGCTTGCGATCGAGATCAAGTCACTGATCGGCCGGGCACGCCCGGATGTCCTGCTCGATGAACTGAACCTGCGCACCGAACAGGGCGGCCTCGGCTTCGTGTCCGGGCACGCCGCCGTCGCGGCCGCGTTGGCCGCCGCGGCCGCGCCCTGGTTGCCGCGACCATGGCGCCGGATCGTCTGGGCACTCGCCGGTGTGGTCGCGATGTCGCGCGTCTTCGTCGGGGCCCACCTCATCCTCGATGTCTTCGGCGGTGCCGCCCTCGGCTGGACCGTGGCCGCAGTCTTGCACTTGCTCTGGGGCGCACCGGTGCACCGCACGGAGGCACCCGCCCTGCACCGTGCCCTCGCCGCCGCCGGGTTACGACCGCTGCATGTCGCTCCCGTGACACTGGACGCGCGCGGCTCACGCCCGTTCCTGGTGAGCACAGTGAACGGGGCCGGGGACCTGTTCGTCAAAGTCATCGGCTACCACGAACGCAACTCCGACGTGCTGTTCAAACTGTTCCGGCACTTGGTGTTCCGCGAGATAGAGGACGAAACCCCCTTCACGACACCCAAACAAGAAGCCGAGCACGAGGCCTTCATCGCCTTGCTCGCGCAACGAGCCGGCGTGCGCACCCCGACGGTCGTGTCGGTCGGTGTCACCCCCGACGGCGAAGGCTGGCTCGCCGAAACACGCATTCCCGGAAGGAATTTCGCACGCGCGGTCCCCGAGCCGGTCACTGACGAGTTGCTGTCCGACATCTGGTGCCAGCTCGCGCTGTTGCGGGCCGCCCGCATCGCCCACCGCGATCTACGGCTGGCCAACATACTCATCGATGAGCGCGGCACACCGTGGATCGTCGACTTCGGCTTCGGTGAATCCGGCGCCTCGGACCGTCGGCTCGCCGCCGATGTCGCCGAACTCCTCGTATCGATGAGCCTGAAGGTCGGCGCAAAACGCGCGGTGGATACCGCTCGCGCCGTCCTCGGCTCCGCTGCGTTGACCGAAGCAGCCCCCTTGCTACAACCGCTCGCGCTCGCGACCGCTACGCGTAGTGCCGTCCGGCACCGGCGCGGTTTGCTCGTAGAGCTGCGTACCGCCGTCGCCGATGCGACCGAAACCACCGTCGCGCCACCGGAGGTGCTGCTGCGGTTCCGCTGGCGCACTCTCGGGTGGATCGCCGCCACGATATTCGCGACCTACGTGTTGTTGCCGCAGATCGGGCAGCTCGGACAGACGGTGCGCACCATCGATGAGGCGCAGTGGCAGTGGCTGGCGGGCGCACTGGCGATGTCGGCCGCGTCCTACGCGGCGGCGGCACTGACGTTGCTGGGCGCCAGCCCGCAGCCACTCGCGTTCGGTCGAACGATGAATGTGCAGCTGGCGACGTCGTTCGCGAATCGCCTGATGCCCTATGGTCTCGGGGGTACCGCGGTCAACGAGCGATATCTGGAACGCTGCGGTCTGAGTAGGGCTACCGCGGTCGCAGCCGTGGCGCTCACGATCACGTCCGGGGTGGTGCTGCACCTCGTCGAATTGGCCGCCGTCGGTGTGTGGTTGGGGCAGACCCGGCTGCTGCTCACCGCGGCCCTGCCGTCGGCGTGGACGTTGCTGATCGCCTTCGTCGCGGTGATGACCGTACTCGGCATCGCGGTCGCAGTGCTGCTGCGTCGTCCTGGTTTGCTCGCCGACGTACGCACCGCCGCGCGGGACATGGTCAGCATCCTGCGCGAGCCGCGGCGTGCCGTCCTGCTCATCGGCGGACAGGTCGGCAGCAATATCGCCTATATTTCGGCGCTCGGTTTCGCCGTGCACGCCTTCGGGGGGCAAGCTTCCGCGGCGCTGGTCGCTGCGGTCTTTCTCGGCGGGTCCGCACTGGGTGCGGCAAGCCCGACACCGGCTGGTCTGGGTGTGGTCGAAGCGGCACTGGTCGCGGGTTTGATGGTCGGCGGCGTCGCGGGCCCGCCGGCAGTCGCGGGCGTGCTCGCCTACCGCCTTGCGACATTCTGGCTGCCCGCGGCGGCAGGCTTCATCTCCTTCAAATCACTGCGACACCAGCGGTTTCTATGAGAGACGTTGGTCCTGCTGACCCGGGTACGAGGGCTCTGACCCGCGCGAGTACAGACAGGCAGGCTGACACCATGCATCCGTCGACCCACACGCCAACTGCCGCTCGGTGTGGTCTGTCCGAGGCGGAGGCCGCCACACGACTACACCGGGACGGGCCGAACACGCTACCCGCTCCACCACGACCGAATCCGGTCCTGCTCCTGCTGACACAACTGACCCACTTCTTCGCCCTGATGCTCTGGGCGGCAGCCGGTTTGGCATTGCTGGCCGGTATGCCGGCACTGGCCGTGGCCATCGCGGTGGTCGTCGTGCTGAACGGTGGTTTCGCCTTCGCGCAGGAGTACCGCGCCGACCGTGCCGCCGAGCGCCTACGCGATCTGCTCCCGGTGCGCGCTCGGGTACGCCGGGACGACCGAGTACGGCTGGTGGAGTCGAGCGAAATAGTGGTCGACGACCTGATGGTGCTGGAGCCCGGCGATCGGATCTGCGCCGACGCCGAAGTCCTCGACGCACAACGTCTCGACGTAGACGAATCGATGCTGACCGGGGAAAGCAAGCCGGTACCCCTCGCTCCTGGCCACGGTGTGCTGGCCGGCACGTATGTCGTTGCCGGACAGGGGCAAGCGCGGGTGACGGCGACCGGCGGCGCGACCAGGCTGGCGGGCCTTGCCGCGGTCACCGAGCGGGCGGTGCGACCGCCGAGTCCGCTGACCCGGCAACTGCACCGGGTGGTTCGTGTGGTCGCGATGATCGCGGTGACCGTCGGTGCGCTGTCGTTCGGGGTGTTCACGGTACTCGGACAGGACACCACCGAGAGCTTGCTCTTCGCGATCGGCGTGACCGTGGCGTTGGTACCCGAAGGACTGCTGCCGACGGTGACCTTGTCACTCGCCCGCGCAGCACAGCGGATGGCGGGCGCACAGGCGTTGGTACGCAGGCTGGAATCGGTCGAGACGCTCGGTGCAACGACGTTCATCTGCACCGACAAGACCGGAACACTGACCCGCAACGAGATGCAGGCCGTCGAGGTGTGGACACCTCAGGGCATCACCACGGTTCGCGGTGCGGGCTACAACCCGGAAGGCACGCTGAACGGCGCGGAAGCCGCGGTCGCCGCCGCGCGCTGTGCCGCCGACTCGGCGGCGCGGTGTTCACCCGATGCGCACGCACACCAGCACGGCGGCCGATGGTTGCCGGTGGGCGACCCGATGGAAGTCGCCGTGCATGTACTGGCCACACGCGCCGGTGCGCGCCCCGCACCACCGGCCACGGCCCGGGAGTCCTTCGACACCCACACCCGTCGTGCGTCGGTCACCGACGCCGACGGTAAGCACATCACCGGCGCTTCGGAAGCGGTGTTCGCGCTCTGCGACCCCGCGGATCCTGCGGTCGCCGCAGCCGGCGCGCAGGTCGACCGCATGGCGGCACGTGGGCTGCGGGTGATCGCCGTGGCGGTCGCGGCCGATCCCGCCCGGCCCGCACGATTGCTCGGACTGATCGCACTCGAGGACCCGCCGCGGCCCGATGTCGCCGACGCGATCACCGCTTGCCGTCGCGCCGGCATCAAAATCGCCATGATCACCGGCGATCACCCCGCCACCGCAGCGGCCATCGCCGCTGAGGTCGGCCTGCTCGGGGCCGACCGAATCATAGTGGAAGGCAAAGACCTTCCGGCAGACGACGCGGATCTGGCGGCCCTGCTCGACCGCGACGGTGTCGTCGTCGCCAGGGTGGCGCCGGAACAGAAGTTGCGAATCGCGGTGGCGCTACAACGGCGCGGACACGTGGTCGCCATGACCGGCGACGGCGTCAACGACGGACCGGCGCTGCGCTCGGCCGATATCGGCATCGCCATGGGGGCATCGGGTACCGATGTCGCCCGGGAAGCAGCAGACGTGGTGCTGCTGGACGACCATTTCGGCACCATCGTCGCGGCGGTTCAGCTCGGCCGCGCGACGTTCGCAAACATCCGGCGGTTCCTCACCTACCACCTGACCGACAATGTCGCAGAGCTCGCCCCGTTCGCCGTGTGGGCCGCATCGGGTGGCGCAATACCGCTGGGGTTCACTGTATTACAGGTGCTCGCTCTCGATATCGGCACGGATATGCTGCCCGCCCTGGCGCTCGGTGTCGAACCATCGAACCCACGCACCATGTCCGGGCCCGCACGCACCGGCACCCTGATGGACGCGAAACTGCTGCGGCGGGTCTTCGGCGTGCTCGGCCCGGCCGAGGCGGGCCTCGGCATGCTCGCTTTCCTGCTGGTCCTCGGGGCGGGCGGCTGGCACCCCGGCGCCCCGGCCGACCCCGGGCTGATCGCGACGGCGTCCGGCACGTTGTTCACCGCGGTTGTCCTCGGGCAGTTGACCAACGCTTTCGCCTGCCGCAGCGAATCGCACTGGGTCGGGGCACGCGGCTGGCGAGGAAATCCGTTGCTGCTGTGGGCGATAGCGGCCGAGCTGGTGCTACTGGTCGCTTTCCTCTGGCTGCCGCCGCTACCGGGCCTGCTGGGCGGAGCTCCGCCGAGTTGGCTCGGTTGGTCGGTCGCCGCCCTGGCGATTCCGGTGCTCGTGCTCGCCGACACCGCGCACAAGGCGGTGCGCGCCCGCCACCGCAGCCGGACCGGCACACACTGAGGTCGTTGGTCCCTATCGCCCGGGTATCACGGCTCTGACCTGGCGATGGGCGGGTGAGCCACGCTGAAGGCATGGAAACGAAACCCATCAGAATCGCGGTCCTCTACGCGACCGCCCAAGGATCCACGCGCGATATCGCGGAGTTCATCGCTGCGGATCTGACCGACCGTGGGGCCGAGGTAGAACTCAGCGACGTCGAGCACGCACCCGAGCTGACCCGCTTCGACGGCGTGATCCTGGGCAGCGCCGTGCACAACATGGCCCTGTTGCCTGAAGCCGAGGCGTTTGTGCGGAACCATCGCGACGAGTTGCGTAAGTCCGATGTGTGGCTGTTCAGCGTCGGGCTCGGCCCGGCGTTGCGCGGCCCGGTCGGTCGACGTCTCGGTGCCATTGTGCCGAAAAAGATTGCCGCCCTGTGCGAAACGGTCAGCCCGTGGGACTATCGCCCCTTTGCCGGACACTATGAACGGGCCGGCATCTCGCTGCGGGCGCGGCTGCTCTATCGATTCATGGGCGGAGGCCGCTATGGCGACCTGCGCAACTGGCACGCGATCCGCACCTGGTCGACCATGATCGCCCAATCGCTCGGTCTGCCCAAAGCCAACACGGCAACCGTGCGCCCCTGACCGCCGCGATGACGGCCGCCGGACGAAACCAGGCCCAACGGCGCATCGGGTCGGGACCTTCGGCGGTAGTGATCGAACAGCGCTCCGAGAGACGCTGAGTACCAATCAGATACCGAGATCGGAGCCGAAATGGGCGACTATGTAGCCGGATTCAGCGAGTTGCGGCTCGCCGACGCGGACAAGGCCGGCGGCAAGGGCGCGAATCTGGGTGAGCTGGTGGCCGCCGCGCTGCCCGTGCCACCCGGTTTCGTCGTTCTGCGCTCGTGCTATGACGAGGTGATCACCGAAGGCCCGCACGGCGTCGAGCTGGACCGGCTGCACGCCGAGGCATTGGAGTCCGTCGACGCCCCCGCGCGAGTCACCCAATTGTGCCGCCGCATGCGCGAACTCGTGCACACCGCGAAAATCGACGGAGCGGTGGCCGACGCCATCCTGTCCGCGTACCACACCCTCGGCGACGAGGTGACGGTAGCGGTGCGCTCCTCCGCCATCGGCGAGGACGGCGCCACCTCCTCCTTCGCCGGTATGAACGTGTCCCGTACCAACGTGCGCAGTGACGACAAACTGCTGACAACCGTCATCGAGTGCTGGGCTTCACTGTTCAGCCCCCGCGTCGTGACCTATCGGGCCAGGCGTGGCATGCATCAGCGACCCGAGATGGCCGTCGTGGTGCAGCGTATGGTCGCCGCCCGGCAGTCGGGCGTGGCATTCACCGCCGATCCCGCCACCGGCCGCCGCGACCGAGTCGTCATCGACGCCGCGCGCGGGCAAGGCGAGGTGGTGGTGTCCGGCGCCACCGAACCGGACACGTATCTGTTCGACTCCGACGGACCCACATTGCTCGAAAGCCGTAGGGGGCATCAAACTTTCGAGATCGTCGCCGGCCCCGACGGCGATCGGCAGATCGATCTGACCGGGACCGACGCGCCGGTGCTGAACGACGCACAGGCAACCGCGGTCGCGCGTCTCGCACTCGCCGTCCCGCAGCACCACGACGGTAGACCTCAGGACGTCGAGTGGACTTTCGACGACCAAACCCTCTGGCTGGTGCAGGCGCGACCGATCACAATGCTGCCCGACAACCCCCAGCAGCCCATCGCAGGCCCGATCCCACTGCCGGTCCTTGTCCGTGGGCTTGCCGCCGCCCCGGGCTCCGCCACCGGTACGGTACGTGTCCTGTCCTCCCCCGCTCAGGGGCAGGCACTGCGCGACGGCGAAGTGCTGGTCGCACCGATGACCAACCCGGATTGGCTGCCCACCCTCACCCGTGCCGCGGCGATCGTCACCGACAGCGGGGGCATGACCTGCCACGCGGCGATCGTCGCGCGTGAGCTCGGTGTGCCCTGCATCGTGGGCGCCCGCACCGCGACCACGGTGCTCGGCAACGGCCTCGTGGTGACTGTCGACGGATCCGCCGGGGAGGTTCGTGCGGGCAAACCGACGTCGGGCACCAGCACTGTCACAGTTCAACCTGTCCCCATCGTTACCGCGGAGACGACGGCCACCCGAATCTATGTCAACCTCGCCTTGCCCGAAGCCGCCGAGAAGGTGGCGCAGACCGACGTCGACGGAGTCGGGCTGCTGCGCGCCGAAACCTTGCTCACCACCGCCCTCGACGGCCGGCACCCGCGTGATCTCGTCGCGCGTGGTGAGGAACAGCATTTCGTGGACCGGATGGCCGAATCGCTGCACCGGATCACCGCCGCCTTCCAACCACGCCCGGTCGTCTACCGCGCAACAGACTTGCGCAGCAACGAGTTCCGCGCGCTTACCGGGGGCAGCCGGTACGAGCCGGTCGAACACAACCCGATGATCGGCTATCGGGGCTGTTACCGCTACATCCGCGAGCCCGAACTCTTCGCGCTGGAACTCGCCGCCCTCGCCCGAGTCCGCGAGCAGACCCCGAACCTGCACCTGATGATTCCCTTCGTGCGCACCCGCTGGGAGCTGGAGGCCTGTCTCGAATTGGTCGACGCGAGTCCGCTCGGCAAGCATCGTGGCCTGCACCGCTGGGTGATGGCCGAAGTGCCGTCGGTGGTGCACTGGCTGCCCGAGTACGTCGGGCTCGGCGTCGACGGTGTCTCGATCGGCAGCAACGACCTGACCCAGCTCATGCTCGGCGTGGACCGCGATTCCGAGCAATGCGCCGAACTCTTCGACGAATCCGATCCGGCGGTCCTCGACGCCATCGCCCGTATCATCGCCACCGCCCGCCGCCTCGGCATCACCTCGTCCCTGTGCGGCCAAGCGCCGTCGAACCACCCCGAATTCGCCGAACACCTCGTGCGCATGGGGATTACGTCGATCTCGGTCACCCCGGACGCCGCTGCGGCAGCCCGCCGCACCGTCGCCGCGGCCGAGCGGCGGCTACTGCTCGATCGAGCTCTCAACGACGGGCGGGCGTAATCCGCGACCGCCGTCCACCATCTGACCACCAGTGAAGGAAACACGATGAGCGACAAGTCTTCCCGTATGCCGTACCACAGCAAGCCGGGCGAAAGTCTCGCCGACACCTACAACATTCCCGGCATCGCCTTGTTCCTGTGCGGAATCGTCGGGTTGGCCTGCACCCTCACCGCGGCAGGCTACGGATTCGCGGGGTGGGTCATTCTCGGATCCAGCGCGACCGCACTCTGTTTCGGCATCAGCATCACGTTGTTCCTGCTCGAACACGAACGGCTGCGCCGCCTCGCCGAGCGCCGTGCCGGACTGCCGCCCGCACAGCACTGATCGCACTACCCTACTTACGCTTGTACAGCGCCATCGGCAGTAGGTCTGCATGCAACGTCCTGCTGCCGGTGTACGCGTCTGTGCCGAATACCACTCGCGCAGAAGGTATCCCGAATGCGGACAGATCGATTCGGAACGCGTAAGCGTCCTTGTCGTCGTCGGGATGCAAGGGCAGCCCCCGCAGGAGGGCAGGGACCGGGGTCAGAATTCGCAATATCGGCCTACCGCTGCGGATTCGGACCTCGGCGCCGGCTCCCACCATCATCCGCGCGCGGACGTCGGTGAGCGCCCCGCGCATCCGATAGGAACCGCAGATCTCCGCCCAGATCGCGGGATCATGCGGAATGTCGGTGCGAACAGCGGCCGGTGCGATACCGAGCGCTTCCCCGAGTAGCGCGGACGTCTCGGCCGGCAGCCACAACAACGCTCGGTGCGCACCATTGGTGCACGCGAACACACCGACCCGAGCATCCGGCGCGAACCAGATCTGGGAGTTGAATCCCGGCAGTATGCCTTGATGTTCGAGAACCGTCTGGTTGCCGATCTCGTTGCGGAAGAAGGCCAGTCCCATGCCCGGCAGTCGCGGATCAGGTTGGTACTGCGGCGCGAACATCTGTGCCAGCGTTGCGGGTTCGAGCACTGTCCCGTGTTCGTTCGCTCCGCCTCCCGTCAGTGCCGAAAGGTATCGGGCCATATCCCGCGCCGTCGAGTAGGCCGACGACGCGGCAGCGGTGACCATCTCCCGGTCGATGACACCCCGCGCGCCGTTGGGACCGAGAGTGTATCCGGTGGCTCGCCGAGCCCGGTCGATGCGTGCCGGGTCCAGATCGGTGTCGGTCATGCCGAGCGGTCCGAAGATGTGCTCGCGCAGGTACCGTGCCAGCGGCACGCCGCTGACGTCCTCGATGATCTGGCCGACCGTGGCGAAGCCGTGATCGGTATAAATCCACCGCGTCCCGGGTTCGGCATTGGTGTGCAGTGCACCCCGGTAGAACTCGGCCGGCGTCGGCACCGGTCGCTGCTGTGCCACGCTCTCACCGAAGTCGGGACGCAATGCCTGTGCGGGCCGGACGATCTCGCTGATGCCGGAGGTGTGGGTGAGCAGATGCCGCAGCGTGGCGTCGCCGAGTTCCGGGCGGGCGGGAACCAGCCGGTATGCGCGCAGATAGGCATTCGCGGGCACGTCGAGGTCTACCAGCCCACGCTCCCACAGTTGCATGGCGGCGATCGCGGTGAAGGTCTTGGTGATCGACGCGATACGAAAGACGGTGTCTTCGGTGACCGGTCGGCGGGATGCGATATCGGCAGCTCCGTGGCCGACGAAAGTTGCCGATCTTCCGTCGCGCACGACCGCCGCCACGAAACCGACGGCTGGCCGCCGATTCAGCAACTCGGCGATTCGGTGGTGGGTCGGTCCGGCACTGTTCGCACTGGATGATGACTGGAAATCGTGCTCGCCGGACATAACGCCTCCGTGTCCCTGGCCGGAGCCTTCGCTCCACGATGCTCAGGAAATAGCGTGCGCCCGAGGACGACTCGCCCGATGGAGCCCATCGGAGGGGATTCGAGGGACTTTGGTCCCAGGCCCGGCCGTCTGCGCCGGTCCCGCGGTCGGGACCGGCGCAGGCCGGTGGTGCCGGGTCAACGTTCGCGGACGACGATCATCGGCGACTCGACCGAGTGCAACAGCGCGTTGCTGGTCGAGCCGAGCAGCATGCTCGCGAAGCCGCCGCGTCCGTGACTGCCGACCACAACCAATTGGGCATTCGCCGACTCGTCCAGCAATGAGCGAACAGGGCGGTCGGCCTTGACGATTCGGCGTACGGTGACATCGGGGTAACGCTCGGCGTAGCCGGCGAGACTTTCGGCGAGGATGGCCTCGGACGACTCCTGGGCGCCGTCCCAGCCTGCGACCGGCAGATCCATTCCGCTGACGTCGCTCCAGGCGTGCAGCGCGGTGAGACCTACTTTGCGGCGGGATGCTTCCTCGAAGGCGAACTCCAGTGCGGGCACGCTGTTGGCGGTGCCGTCCACGCCGACGAGCACCGGCAGGGTTGCCGAGACCGGGTCTATCGCCGAGATCCCGTGGATCACGGCGACCGGGCAGTGGGCGTGGTGGGTCGTGGCAGTGCTGACCGAGCCCAGCAGCCCGCGCTGGAACGCACCCATCCCGCGACTGCCGACCACCAGCATGGACGCGTGCGCGGACCGCTCGATCAGCATTGGTATCACCAGTTCGAACGACACTTCCGTGCTGATGACGGGTTCCTCGCCCGGCGCGGCCGTTCGAGCGATTCGCTTGGCCTCGTGCAGGATTCGTTCGCCGTCGCGCCGCAGCCACTCCAGATCGGATTCGCCCAGCGACATTCCCGGCCCGTAACCGGTCCGGATCGCCATAGAGGTCAACAGATGGAGTGGGCGACGATGCAGGGTTGCTTCGACAGCCGCCCACGCCGCCGCCTGGTACGAGCTCGCCGAGCCATCGACCGCGGCGATGATCGGGTCGGATCGTGTTGCCGACGAGACGTTTTCGGTAGTCATGGGATTTCAGCCTCTCGGGTTCAGTGCTGCGGGTGGTGTGCGTCGCCGTGTTTCGGCGCCGAGGTCGGGCGGAGCACGGCCAGTCGACGCCGGTACTCGGTCTCATCGAGTTCGCCGCTGGCGAAACGTTCGGCCAGCAATGCCTCCGGCGCCAGCCGCACGGGCCCCTGCGATTTCGGTTCCGGGGCGAGATCGCCCCTGCTGAGCGCAACGATCGCGACGACAACGGCGACCCACAGGGGCAGCGCGAACAAGATCATGAGCGCGAACATCCACCAGTGCACGGCGTCGCCATACCAATACATCATTTTCTCAGTCCTTACTGATCGGACGGCTGAGTTGCCGCCACTCATCGGCCCATCGGGCGTTGCGGTGCCGATCCAGCACCCATCCGGTGCCACGAACCAGGCACCAACCACACAGCCAGGTGCCGACGAGTACGACGACGCCCACACCGATCCCGGTCACGACGGCGGCTACGGCTTCCGGTGGCTCGGTGGTCGGCGAACCGTCCGCGCCGAGCCAGATCGTCACCAGGTCACCTGATTGCCGTCCGCGCGGCACCGGTACGACGGCAGTACCCGGATGTTCTGCGTCCATCCACTGAACGCGGGCCTGGTACTCGTACGCCGCGGTCTTGGTGGGGTTCTCCGTAAGTACCGCGCTGACACTGTGTTTCGTGTTTCGCTCGAGGTCGATCCGTGCGGCGCTCTCGGTGTAGGCCGATGTGCCGAGCGCACCCGCCACGGGCACCGCGACGAGCACGGCTAGTGTCGCGATGATCCGCACCAACGCCTCACAGCGATCCGAGGTGCGCAGCATGGGATTGGGGCTCCACGGCCGGGTCGACCACCAGCGGATCAGTCGAATCCATGACGTGTGGATCGGGATAATCGTGTGCTCCGACATCGCCGTTCGCCTCGCTTCAGTCCTGTGTTGTCTTCAAGGATCCCGCTCAGCGCCACCCGCGGGCAGGGAACAAGGTCCCTCGTCAGCGGCCGAGTGACCTGTTTCAGGGCTCGTCTCGGCAACCGCGGCCGAAAGTCCCTCCGCGCGCGTCGGTTCGGCACTAGTCGCGCGCCTCGACGGCTGCCTACCGTCGATACCGCACGCCGATCCCAGCCGGACCGGCGAACATCGAGGAGCAGGCCATGGCGTATCAGATCTCGGTCGACCATTCGACCCCGTACACCATCCTCGAACTGCGCCGCACCGTGCGCACCGACCAGGCCGGCGAAGACATCGGCAGCGGAATGGACGCGCTCTACGGGCTCGCCGCGGCCAACGGACTCGCGCCCGCCGGACCGCCGACCACCACCTATATCGGCGAATTCCGGCCTGGCGCCAAGGCCGAGGTCGACTTCGGGCTACCGGTCTTCCCGAATCCGATCGGCGGCGCCAACGAGGAAATGACGTTGCGGCAGACCGAACCTCAGACGTTCGCGCGCCTCACTCATCGAGGTTCCTACCACCTGATCGGGGACGCTTACAACGCTCTCTACGAGTGGCTGCGCGGCTCGCCGTACCAGCAGGCTGGGCCGCCCACCGAGGTATACATGGTCGCGCCGGACGAAGCGCTCGATCCACGCGACCTGCTCACCGAGATCCGCCTCCCCATCGCTGCGGCCGATCTCACCGTGCGCGTCTCGGTGCCGTTCGCCCAGGCCGTTTCGCTGGTGCGTGACGCACTCACCACGCAGGGCTTCGGCGTACTGACCGAAATCGACATCAGAGCAACACTTTTCGCCAAACTCGGGACAGACATGGAAGACTACGTCATCCTCGGCGCCTGCAACCCGAACCTCGCCCAGCAGGCGCTCGATATCGACCGCCAGGTCGGAAAACTGTTGCCCTGCAACGTGGTGGTACGCGCCGAGGACGACAGCATTGTCGTCGAAGCGGTGGACCCAGATCTGCTGCTGCGCGCGGACAACCAACCAGGACTGCGCCCCATCGCACAAGACGCGCGCTCGCGCCTGGCCGCGGCGCTCACCGTGGTGGCAGCCGGCGCGAGATAGGCTTATCGAGCGTCCACCCTTCGTGCCCGGCGAATCCGTTGAGCGTCAAAGTGCCGATGAGCACGCGCGGTCTCGGCTTCGTTCAGCCCAGTCCGGTTACTTCCAGTCAGCAGCAGTTGGGGTCGAGGACCAAGCAGAGGGCACTGAGTGCGTCGCGACGCGCGCGGTGGAAGGTGTTCATACCCCGGCGTTCGGATTCGATGAGCCCTGCGGTGCGGAGTTGACCGAGGTGGTGGCTGACCGTCGATTCCGATACGCCGACAGCGGCGGCGAGCTCGCCGCTGTTCTCCTCGCCCGTCGCGCTGGTCAGCAGCAGCGACATCAGCTTTACCCGGACCGGGTCGGCGATTGCCTTGAGCCGCAATGCCACTTCGAGTGCGGCGGCGTCGTCGACCGGTCCGGCCGCGACGGGTGGGCAGCAGACCGGGGCGGACATGTCGATCACGGGTAGCGCCTTGGGCATGGAACCAGACTACCCACTTCGTTGACATATGTCGAAAAGGTGAGGCACACTCGGTCTCGTCGGTTCTTCGACATATGTCTCACAAGTGGAGGTTCGTCATCATGTCCCGTGTCCAGCTCGCTCTCAACGTCGATGACCTCGACCAGGCGATCACGTTCTATTCGACGCTGTTCAACACCGAACCGGCCAAGCGCAAGCCCGGTTACGCCAACTTCGCCGTCGCCGAGCCGCCGTTGAAGCTGGTCCTGATCGAAAACGCCGGCCAGGGCGGCAGTATCAACCACCTCGGGGTCGAGGTCGAGTCCTCCGAGCGGGTGCACGGCGAAATCGCCCGGCTGTCGGAGGCGGGGTTGTTCACCGAAGAGCAGATCGCGACTACGTGTTGTTTCGCCACCCAGGACAAGGTGTGGGTCACCGCCCCCGATGCCGAGCGCTGGGAGGTCTACACAGTGCTGGCCGACAGTGAATCCTTCGGCACCGCACGCGAACTCGCCGAACCAGAGCGTGCCGATGCCGAAGCTGTGCAGGTGTGCTGTGGCACCGCCGAAGAGGCCGCGGCCGAGGGTGCGTGCTGCGGCAGCGCGGCCAGGGAGAAAGCTCTCGCCTCGGGCGCGAGCTGCTGCTGACCCACGCCCTCGGGTGGGCGAGTTCATCGGCTGTTCGTTTGCGCTCTGATATCGATAACTGTCAATATCGATACATGCCGAAGTCGGAGTTGCCGTTGATCGGTGTGCCCGCACCGGGCTGTGCGGGCACACCCCGGATCCGCCCACCCCTGGACGCGGACACCGCGACCGAAGTGGCCGTCATGTTCAAAGCCCTGTCGGATCCGGTGCGGCTGCGGTTGCTCTCCGCGATCGCCGCCCGCGCCGGTGGCGAGGCATGCGTGTGCGATGTGTCCGAGGGACTCGAGGTCAGTCAACCGACCGTGTCTCACCACTTGAAGGTGCTGCGCCAGGCCGGGCTGCTCACCAGCGAACGCCGCGCGTCCTGGGTGTACTACCGGGTGATTCCCGAAGCGCTGCAACGACTCTCGGGTCTACTCGCGATCGAAGCCGATGTGGCGGTGAGCGCGTGACCACCACCGCCGAACACCCCGACGTCGTCGGGAAACTCTCGCGGCTGGACCGGTTCCTGCCGGTGTGGATCGGCGCGGCCATGGTCCTCGGGCTGCTACTGGGCCGGGCTATCCCTGGTCTCGGGGACGCCCTGTCGGCGGTACAGGTCGACGGGATCTCGCTGCCGATCGCGCTCGGGCTGCTGGTAATGATGTACCCGGTGCTGGCGAAGGTTCGTTACGACCGCCTCGACGCGGTCACCGGCGACCGTCGCCTGCTGCTCGGCTCCCTTGTTCTGAACTGGGTCATCGGACCCGCGCTCATGTTCGCCTTGGCCTGGCTGCTACTACCGGATCTACCCGAGTACCGGACCGGGCTGATCATCGTCGGCCTGGCCCGGTGTATCGCGATGGTGATCATCTGGAACGACCTGGCCTGCGGCGACCGCGAAGCCGCCGCCGTCCTGGTCGCACTCAACTCGATCTTCCAGGTCGTCATGTTCGCCGTCCTGGGCTGGTTCTACCTCTCGGTGCTACCCGGCTGGCTCGGCTTGGCGCAAACCGAGATCCACACCTCGCCGTGGCAGATCGCGAAATCGGTGCTGATCTTCCTCGGCATCCCACTCCTGGCCGGATACCTCACCCGGCGATTCGGCGAAAAAGCCAGGGGCAGAACCTGGTACGAATCGAAGCTGCTACCCGCGCTCGGGCCGTGGGCGCTCTACGGACTGCTGTTCACCATCGTCATCCTGTTCGCCCTACAAGGCCGCCAGATCACCTCCCACCCCCTCGACGTCGTCAGAATCGCAGTCCCGCTACTGGTCTACTTCACGCTCATGTGGGGAGGCGGCTACCTGCTCGGCGTACTCCTGCACCTCGGTTACGAGCGCACGACCACGATGGCCTTCACCGCCGCAGGCAACAACTTCGAGCTCGCCATCGCCGTCGCCATCGCCACCTACGGCGCCACCTCCGGGCAAGCACTCGCCGGAGTCGTCGGCCCGCTCATCGAAGTCCCCGTCCTCGTCGGGCTCGTCTACGTCTCCCTCGCCCTGCGAAACCGCCTCCCGCACAGCACGACCCAGCATCGAACCGGAGACCCCGCATGACCGGCCGACCCACCCCCACCCTCGCGAGCGTGTTGTTCGTCTGCGTGCACAACGCCGGACGCTCCCAAATGGCCGCCGCGTTCCTCACCCACCTCGCCGCAGGCAAGGTCGAGGTTCGCTCGGCCGGCTCGACCCCCGCCGAGGCGGTCAATCCGATCGCGATCCAGGCCATGAGCGAGGTCGGCATCGACATCTCCACCGAAATACCCAAGGTGCTCACCGGCGACGTCGTCGAATCCTCCGACGTGGTGATCACCATGGGCTGCGGGGACGCCTGCCCGTACTTTCCCGGAAAGCGTTATCTGGACTGGAAACTCGACGATCCCGCCGGACAAGGCATCGATGCCGTGCGCCCCATTCGCGACGAGATCGAACACCGCGTGCGTGGCCTGCTCGACGAACTCGGCATACCCTCACCGCAATGACCACCGTCGACCTGTGCCTACTGGCGACGCGAAACGCGTTCAACCGATCGGAGCGTCGAAGGGGTCCAGAACGTCGTCGACAGCTCGACGTGGTGTCATCGGCAGTGGCGCCGCGCTTGTGGGCACCCAGCCGATTCGAATGATCGCCTGGGGGTAGGCGTTACCGTCGAGGACACCACGTCGAACATCGTGGCGCAGTTCCGCGATCTCGAGCGGTTCGGTGAGCACGCAGGTCGCCAGGCCGACATTGGTCGCGGTCAGCAACACTGCACTCAGTGCCTCACCTGCTTGCAATCGGGACATCCGGTCGTCGCCGGAGGTGGCGAGCACCAGCAGGTCCGCGAAATCCGGCTCATGGGCGGTGTCGCTCAGTTGCGGGGCGACGAACGTTCGAGCCGGCAATTCGTCCTCCGCCCGAGGAGCGGGCGCACTACGTGCAGGCACACCCTCGGCGGCACTGTGTCTGCCGCTCCAGTTCGCAAGTTCGAATCGGTACTCCGGATTCATCGCATGCTGAACCGCCGCGGCACGAGTAGCCGTGATCAGTTGTTCCCGTGAGCGATCCGTGGCCTGACGCAGGAGCGCCCCGAGCGCTGAGGCGCGTTCGGCGGCGAGTCCGAGATACCCGCGGGGGATCGGCCAGGAGGTGTAGTGCCTGCGATCGGTCTGCCGACGCGAGATGGCAGCGCTCAGTTCGACTTCCGCCGGCGTGGGCCGGTGACGCAGCAACTCGATCGACGCCAGATGGTTCGGATCGGCCGGGTTGGGCAGCCGATGCACCACCGCCGACCAGCCGAGCGCTGCAAGAGCGACACGCAGATGATGCAGTGCCGCACCACAGCTGAGCACCATCTCCCGTTGATCGGGGTCTGTGGCAGGCAGTGCTCGCGCGGGATCGAGGTACAGATGCACCGACCTGCTGCCGATCCGCCAGCGCCACGGTTGTGAGTTGTGCACCGACGGTGCCCGCACCGCGAGCGCCAGTGCTGTCTTGACGGTGTTGTCGTCGGGCAGTCCGTGGTCCATGGTCGTTACCTCCAGCTTGTTTCCGTCTACCGTCCCACCGAAGCAAGGTCGCGGATAAGGGCACGATGGCCTCCTGCCGAATCGAAAAGCCCTCGAACTCAAGGACCTTCGGCCGCCCGCACGCGCTCGGCGATGTCGCGCCGGTCGATCCGGTACGTGCGCACCTGCTCGACCAGCGCATCGACCGTCACGGCGGCGAAGACCTCGGTGCCCGGCCGCAGCACCGTGGCCGAAGCCGCCGCGACACCGTATTCGCCGGCTCGACGGCAGTCGGTGGCGAGCCGCGCGGTGAACGCGGCGACCAGGCTGTCGCCCGCGCAAGCATCGCTGCGCCGCGGCGATACCGACACGGGCGCAGAAATCCGATAATGCGAAGACTCATTCGAGTAGACAGCGCCCAACGCAGCCACAGTCGTGATCGCGTTGCCGGTGGCACCGATATCCAAGAGCAGGTCGTTGGCCGTCTGGGCGTCCTCGAAACACTCGATCGGACGGCCGAGCAGACCGGTCGCCTCACGACGGTCGAGCCGAATCGCGAATGAATTCTCCCCCAACACTTCTCGCAATTGCTGCCCGGCGATATCGAGTACGACACGGGTGGCGGCCGGATCGACGCCGTGCACGATCCGAGCACAGAAGTCGTCCGGCATACCGGGTGGAACGCTACCGGTAAGCACCAGATACGGAAACCGTTGCGCGGCAGTGGTGATCGCGGACAAGCAACGCTCCCGCTCGGCGGCGGTCAATTCCGCGCCCGGCGGCACCAGGTGATAGCTGTGCCAGACATCTGTCTCCGCTACCACGACAGCTTCCCGTGTGTCGGAACCTATCTCGATGCCACTGTGGGCAAGCCCCTCCTCGTCGAGCAGACGGTTCAACCGCGCCCCCACCTCTCGACCGAAAGTGTGCAAGGCGAACGCGGAACCGCCCAGCCTGCTCACACAGCGTGCGACATTCAACCCCCCGCCGCCGGCCTGAACCGATCGCACCGTCACTCGATTCTTGCCTTCGTCGCGCAGCCGACCGACTTCTAGGCTGATGTCCACGGTCGGGTTCAAGGTAACCGTCAGAATCGGCAGCGACGTCGGCATCAGTCCTCCTGGGCGGCGGGTAGCCATCCCAGCTTCGCGCGCCCGTACCGGATGACCACAGTGCCGAATGGCCTCGGTCAGCAGCCGCAGGTCCCGTCCGACCACTGCACTCCGAGACCGCGCCGTCCGACCTGCTTGATTGCAGAACATAGAAATTGCATACCTAATGGAATTCTTCAGCAATCGGCGGACAACCCCCGTGGCACGTAGGTAGCGTCTCGGCGCGCGAAGGTCTTCAAACCGCGCTAGAGAGGAATGACCATGGCGGACATGGACGTTGCGTTGAAGGACATGATGCTGCTGGACGGCGCGCTCGGCGCCGCTGTCGTCGACTACGGCAGTGGCATGCCGCTAGGCCACCTGGGTGGCTCGAAGGCATTGGACATCGAGCTCGCGGCCGCGAGCAACACCGAATTGGTCCGCGCCAAGATGCGCACGATCGAGCAACTCGGACTCGACGAAGGCATCGAGGATGTGCTGATCACCCTCGGCAGTCAGTATCACCTGATCCGCCCGACGCATGGCCGAAAGACCAGAGGGCTGTTCCTTTACCTCGCCCTGGATCGCGGCCGCGGCAACCTCGCCCTTGCCCGGCGGCGCTTGAAAGACATCGAGGAAGATCTCGAGGTCTGAACCGCCGACCGAGTTCGGCAGAGACAACGGGGTTCGCGCCCGGCAGCCGCTGGCCGATCACCAGCGGCTGTACAGCGGTGAAACAGATCGAACGGCAAGGCGACACTCACCGTCGCGCGCTTTCGACGCCGCTCGGCAGGTAGCCACGCGCGTGCACGATGGCTTCTCGGGTGTGCCCGAAAATGTGCGCGTCACCGCCGACCGGCAATGCGCCGATGGCGGCCAGACGGCGGCGGTGATCGGCGCGCAGGCCCGACATCAGAACGGTGATCTGCCGATGCTCCAGCTTTCGGATGACATCCGCGAGTACGAGCGCGCCGGTCGTATCCAACGCCGTGATGTGGGACATTCGCAGAATCACCACGTGCACGTCCGATATCTCGGCGAGCTCCAGCAGGAACCGATGCGCGGCGGCGAAGAACAGCGGCCCTTCGATCCGATAGGCGACGATGTGGTCGTGCAGCAGTTCACGCTCCGCCGTCCGGGATTCCTCGTCGTCGCTCCCGATGTCGATCGGAAATTGTTGCAGCCGAGCCTCTTTCGCCACTGATCGCACCGCGAGCAGCACCGCAGCGCCGACCCCCACCGCTACCGCGGTGACCAGGTCCACGGCGACCGTGACGCCGAAGGTCACCGCCATGATGACGGCGTCTCCCTTCGAGGCCCGTGCGATCGCCGCCAGGGAGGCCGTCTCCACCATGCGCACCGTGGTGGCCAGCAGCACACCGGCCAGCGCCGCCAAGGGCACGTCCGCAACCAAAGGCGCGGCCAGATAGACGACCCCCGCGAGTATGAGCGCGTGCGTGAGGGCCGCGAGCCGAGTACGCGCACCGGAGCGCACGTTGACGGCAGTACGGGCAATCGCACCGGTCGCGGGTACTCCGCCGAACAAGGGAGCCGCGATGTTGGCCAGCCCCTGCCCGAGCAGCTCCCGGTCCGGATCGTAGCGAGCGCCCACGGCCATCGCATCCGCGGCAGACGCCGACAACAGTGATTCCAGCGCAGCCAGTGCCGCTACCGCCAGGGCGGGCGCGACAAGCGCGCCCAATTGCTCCAGATGCAGAAATTCCCAACTGGGACAAGGCAATCCGGAGGGAATGGCACCGATCGGGGTGAGCTCGAGATGCATGATCCGTGCTGCCACGGTCGCCCCGGCCACGGCGATCAGCGCGAACGGCAACCTCGGTAACAGCCGACCGCCACCCAGCACAATGGCGGCAACCACGAACGCGGTGATCAGCGGCATCGGGTTCGCATGCGAGGCATACTGGCGGACCGCGTCGAAAGCCGACTGCCACACCTTCTCCCCGTCTGCGTGTGCGATCCCCAAGGCGGCCGGAACCTGTTGCAGCGCTATTACTGTCGCGATTCCCGCCGTGAAGCCCTCCAGCACGGGTGCGGGCAGGTAACGGACCGCGCGTCCCACTCGCGCGAAGGCCAGCATCACCAGAACGACGCCTGCCATCAGCCCGACGGCCAGCACGGCAGGTGCGCCGTGCCGGTGGAAGATCGGAACCAACACGACCGTCATCGCGCCTGTGGGTCCGGAGACCTGGAAGCCCGAGCCTCCGAACACCGCGGCGATCACCCCCGCGACAACGGCGGTGGCGAGCCCGGCCGATGCGCCGAGGCCCGAGGCGATGCCGAAGCCCAACGCCAGCGGAAGTGCCACCAGCGCGACGATCAAACCCGACAGTAGATCCGCACCCGGTGCGCGGACACCTGGACTCCAGTCCGACCAACTCGGCAGAAACGCACGCACGATCAGTGCGCCACGGCGAGACGAGCCCGGAGCGCGGCGAGCTGGACGCGCAGGGCGTCGGGCATCCTGTTCCCACCGATCGAGTCGTACCACTGCTCGATTGCCGCGACCTCGGCCACCCATTCCTCGACGTCCACGGCCAAGGCATCGGCCACCGAGTCGCGATATCCATCGGACAGACCTGATCGGTCCAAGTCCGCAGGATTCGGCACATAACCGATCGGCGTCTCGACCGCGCCGGCCGCGCCGTCGAGACGTTCCAGCGCCCATTTCAATACCCGTACGTTGTCACCGAAACCCGGCCACAGAAACTGTCCACCTGTGCCTCGGCGGAACCAGTTGACCTGGAAGATCTTCGGCAGCTTGGCGGGATCCGCAGCCGCCCCGAGCCGCAGCCAGTGCGCGAAGTAGTCGCCTACGTGGTAGCCGAGGAACGGCAACATCGCCATCGGATCGCGGCGCACGACGCCGACCTGCCCAGCAGCCGCGGCGGTCGTCTCCGAGGACAGCACAGATGCGGTGAACACCCCGTGTTCCCAGCTGAACGACTCGCTGACCAGCGGGATCGTCGTGGCACGGCGCCCTCCGAAAAAGATGGCAGAGATCGGCACTCCGGTCGGATCGTTCCATTCCGCGGCGACCGAGGGGCACTGTGCGATCGGCGTGCAGTATCGCGAGTTCGGATGTGCGGCAAGTGTTTCCGACTTCGGCGTCCAGTCCTTGCCACGCCAGTCGACGAGATGGCCGGGTGCGACATCGGTCAAGCCTTCCCACCACACGTCCGCGTCGTCGGTCAGCGCGGTGTTGGTGAAGATCGAATTGCCGACGTTGATCGTGGCGATCGCATTGGGGTTCGTCGTGGTACCGGTGCCCGGTGCGACTCCGAAGAACCCTGCCTCCGGGTTCACCGCGTACAAACGGCCATCCGCCCCGAAGCGCAGCCAGGCGATATCGTCGCCGATCGTCTCGGCTTTCCAGCCCGGCAATGCCGGTTCCAGCATGGCCAGATTCGTTTTGCCGCAGGAGGAGGGAAACGCACCCGCAATGTAGTGCGTCTTGCCCCGCGGGGACGTCAGTTTCAGTATCAGCATGTGCTCGGCGAGCCACCCCTCGTCACGACCGAGCACGGACGCGATGCGCAGCGCGAAGCACTTCTTGCCGAGCAGCGCGTTGCCGCCGTAGCCGGAGCCGTAACTCCAGATGGCGCGGGCTTCCGGGAAATGCGCGATGTACTTCGTCTTGTCGCAAGGCCATGCGACGTCCGCCTGCCCGTCGGCCAGCGGAGCACCGACCGAGTGCAGGCATCGGACGAATTCGGTGCCTGCGATGAGCTTTTCCCACACCGGGGCGCCGGAGCGGGACATGATCTGCATCGACACTGCTACATACGCCGAATCAGTGATCTGCACACCGAATTTCGGATCGTCGGCGGCCAACGACCCCATGCAGTAGGCGATCACGAACATAGTGCGCCCGACCATCGATCCGCGGTAGTGCTCAGTCATCACCGTGCGCATATCCACCGGATCGACCCAGTTGTTGGTCGGGCCGGCATCGTCACGATCCCGGGAACAGATGAAGGTTCGGTCCTCTACCCGAGCAACATCCTCGGCATCCGACACACACCAGAACGAGTTCGGCTTGCCGTCCAGCCGGACGAACGTGCCCTGGCGTACCAGCGCAGTGGTCAACCGGTCCCACTCCGCTCGGGATCCGTCGCAGAACACTATTCGATCCGGTGCGGTCAACTCGGCAACCTCGGCCACCCAGGACAGGACACCCGTATGGTCGGTCGGCACGGCGGAGGGCTGGATGGCGAGGGGGCGGTCGGACACGCGGTTCTCCTTCTTGACACACTAGATAGTTAGTTTAGAAATTATGCAATCAATGGGCAGCAGAAGACCCGCAGAAAGACCTCGAACTCAGGCAGGCTCTTCTAGCGCCTCGACCTGACCAGCGACAACGCCCGTGAGAATGGCCCGTGCCGTAGCCAGCAATTGGGCGACCTCCGGCGACGTGAGCTCGTAGGTCACCGACAAGCCCGTACGGCTGGCACGCACCAGACCGGCCCGGCGCAGAATCGCCAGCTGCTGCGACAAGTTCGCCGACTCCACGCCGATCTCGCTCAGCATTTCCGACACCGCGTGCTCACGTTCGCTCAGCAGTTCCAGCACTCGGATCCGCACAGGATGTCCGAGCGTCTTGAAGAAGTCGGCCTTCATCTGGTATAGCGGCCTACTCAACCCCGGCACGTGCCACACCCTTCCGTCGCAGCAGGAGTGGCGCCTCGACCGCTCCCAATTGCAGAGTTTAGCAAGCAGCGAAACAGGGCGCCGTCGCAAGCGGGCGAACCCGCGTTCGAGCCGATCTACGGTAGCGCAACAGGCCCCGCTCCGAACAGTGCCGGAGCGGGGCCTCGGGGTCGCGCAAATGCCTGCCCGCCACTACTTGTCGAGCACCGAGCGTCCGCCTACTTGCAGGCCGCCTTGGCTTCCCGACGACGCCGGTGCAGAATCGGCTCGGTGTAGCCGTTGGGCTGCTTGGTGCCTTCGAGGATCAGTTCCTTGGCGGCTTGGAAGGCGATGCTGCCGGCGAAGTCCGGCGACAGCGGGCGGTAGTTGCGGTCGCCGGCGTTCTGGCGGTCGACGATCGGCGCCATCCGTTCCAGGCTGGCCACCACCTCGTCGGCGGTGACAATGCCGTGGCGCAGCCAGTTCGCCATCAGCTGGCTGGAAATGCGAAGGGTGGCACGGTCTTCCATGAGCGCGACGTCTTCGATGTCGGGCACCTTGGAGCAGCCGACGCCCTGGTCGATCCAGCGCACCACGTAGCCGAGGATCGACTGGGAGTTGTTGTCCAGCTCCTGCTGCTTCTCCTCGGCCGACCAATTCGGGGCCGCGGCGAGCGGGATCTCCAGGATCTGGTCGACGGTGGCGCGCGGGCCGCCCTTGAGGATTTCCTGCTGCCGGTCGAGCACGTTGACCTGGTGGTAGTGGGTCGCGTGCAGGGTGGCGGCGGTGGGCGAGGGCACCCACGCGGTGTTGGCGCCGGCCTTGGGGTGGCCGATCTTCTGCACCAGCATGTCGGCCATCAGGTCCGGCATGGCCCACATGCCCTTGCCGATCTGTGCCTTACCGGGCAGTCCGGTGGCCAGGCCGGTGTCGACGTTCCAGTCTTCGTAGGACTTGATCCACTGCTGGCCCTTCATCTCGGCCTTGCGGACCATCGGCCCGGCCTCCATGGAGGTGTGGATCTCGTCGCCGGTGCGGTCGAGGAAGCCGGTGTTGATGAACACCACGCGTTCGGCGGCAGCCTGGATACAGGCCTTCAGGTTCACCGTGGTGCGGCGCTCCTCGTCCATGATGCCGACCTTGAGGGTGTTGCGCGGCACGCCGAGCACGTCTTCGATCCGGCCGAACAGCTCGTTGGTGAACGCGACCTCGTCGGGGCCGTGCATCTTCGGCTTCACGATGTAGACCGAGCCGGTGCGGCTGTTTTTCAGTTCGGTGTCGGCGCGCAGCGAATGCGTCGCGATGAGCGAGGTGATCAGGCCGTCGAGGATGCCCTCGGGCACCTCGTTGCCGTCGGCGTCGAGGATGGCGTCGCTGGTCATCAGGTGACCGACGTTGCGCACGAACAGCAGCGAACGGCCGTGCAGCACCAGCTCACCGCCGTCGAGCGCGGTGTAGACCCGGTCCGGGTTCATGGTGCGGGTGAAGGTCTGGTCGCCCTTGCTGACCTGCTCGCTGAGATCGCCCTTCATCAGGCCGAGCCAGTTGTGGTAGCAGAGCACCTTGTCCTCGGCGTCGACCGCGGCGACCGAGTCCTCGAAGTCCATGATCGTGGTGACCGCGGACTCCAGCACCAGATCTTTCACGCCCGCGGTGTCGGTGCTGCCGATCGGCGAGTCCGCATCGATCTGGATCTCGATGTGCAGACCGTTGTGCTTCAGCAGCACCGAGGTCGGCGCGTCCGAATCGCCGAGGTAACCGACCAGCTGCGACGGATCGGCGAGCCCGATCTCGGTGCCGTCCTCGAGGCCGACCTCGAGCTCACCGTCGACGATCTTGTACGAGGTGGAGCCGATGTGCGAGCCGGTGATCAGGGTCGCCGCGTCGTCGAGGAAGTTACGCGCCCACTCGATGACCTTGTCGCCGCGAACCTTGTTGTAGCTCTTGCCCTTTTCCGCGCCGTTGGCCTCGGAGATGGCGTCGGTGCCGTAGAGCGCGTCGTAGAGCGAACCCCAGCGGGCGTTGGCCGCGTTGATCGCGAAGCGCGCGTTCATCACCGGCACCACGAGCTGCGGGCCCGCGGTGGTGGCGATCTCGTCGTCCACATTCTGCGTGCTGATCTGGAAATCGGCGGGCTCGGGGCGCAGATAGCCGATTTCGCTCAGGAAGTTCTTGTAGGCGGCCTTGTCGTAGTTCGCGCCGGGGTGCTCGGCGTGCCAGGCGTCGACCTTGCCCTGGATCTCGTCGCGTTCGGCGAGCAACGCGCGGTTGCGCGGCGCGAGGTCGTTGATGACCTCCTCGGCACCGGCCCAGAACGCGGCGGAATCTACGCCGGTTCCGGGAAGCGCCTCGTTCTCGATGAACTCGTGGAGAACGCTGGCCACCTGAAGCCCGCCGACCTGAATCCGCTCTGTCATCTACTGCCTCACTTCTGAGAAAGCCGGGTGGGAAAAGACGCATCGATGTTACCCGTGGGTAGTGATACCACCCTGTTCCGGGTCGAACGTGGCGTCTCGCCGATATGTTCCGGCGCGCCGATGAAGCGGGGTAAATCACTCGGCGCGGCACAGCGTGTCGGCGGTCGGCCGAACATGCCCTTGATTGTATCGGCCGCGCGATTTAATGTACTGATCGGAACATTTTCTGATCGACGGGAGAGCGTGTGTCGCTCGAGAACAAGGTCGTCGTGGTCACCGGGGGCAGCCGGGGACTCGGCCGGGAGATGGTGCTCGCGTTCGCGGCGGCGGGCGCGGACGTGGTGATCGCCAGCCGCAAACTCGACGGCTGCGTCGCGCTGGCCGACGAGGTGCGCGACACCCACGGCAGGCGCGCGCTGCCGGTGGCGTGCAACGTCAGCGACTGGTCGCAGTGCGACGCACTGGTGGAGACGGTCTACGAGACGTTCGGGCGGGTCGACGTGCTGGTCAACAACGCCGGGCTCTCGCCGCTCTACCCGAGCCTCGATCAGGTGTCGGAGGCGCTGTTCGACAAGGTGATCGGCGTGAATCTGAAAGGGCCGTTTCGACTTTCGGCCCTGATCGGCACCCGGATGGCGGCCGACGGCGGCGGCTCGATCATCAACATCTCCTCGATCGAGGCGGCCCGGCCCGCACCGCACGCGCTCCCCTACGCGGCGGCCAAGGCCGGATTGAACACGCTCACGGTCGGTCTCGCGCAGTCCTTCGGACCGACCGTGCGGGTCAACACGATTCAGCCCGGCGCGTTCGCGACCGATATCTCGAAGGCCTGGACCCCCGAGGTCCGCGCGGCGATCGGCGCCGTCAACGCACAGCGCCGCGTCGGCGAACCCAGCGAAATCGTCGGCGCCGCACTGTTCTTCGCGGGTGCGGCGTCCGGATTCTGCACCGGCGCGACGCTCGCCGTGGACGGCGGCTGGCGATGAAGGCACTGACCTATCAAGGCCCGCGGGAGATCTCGTACTCCGACGTGCCCGACCCGGTGCTCACCGGACCGGACGGCGTGATCATCCGGGTCACCGCCGCCGGCATCTGCGGCAGCGACCTGCATATCTACGCCGGGCACGGGTTCACCGACGGGACCGGTTACAGCGTCGGACACGAGGCAGTCGGCGAGATCGTCGAAATCGGTTCGAATGTCCGCGGTTTCGCGGTCGGTGACCGCGTGCTGGTGCCCGCCTCCGCGGGGTGTGGCCGGTGCGCGAACTGCCGGATCGGCCTCGTCGCCGCCTGCGAGCGCACGCCTGCGGCGATCGACGCCTGCTACGGGCTCGGCGGCGCACTTCCGGGCGGCCAGGCCGAGTATCTGGCCGTCGCGCACGCCGAAGGCAACGTGGTGCGCCTACCCGTGGGGGTCGGCGACGATGCTGCCGTGGTCCTCACCGACAACGCGCCGACCGCCTGGTACGGCGCGCGCCGCGCCCGGATCGCGCCCGGGGAGACCGTGGTGGTGATCGGGCTGGGCCCGGTCGGGCTGATGGCGGTGCAATCCGCGTTCGCGATGGGCGCGTCCCGCGTGCTCGGCGTCGACCTCATCGCCGAACGCCGCAAACAAGCCGCCGAACTCGGCGCGGAACCGGTCGACGCCGACGACCCGAAGCTCGCGATCCGCGAACTGCTGGGTGGCGGCGCGGATGTCGCGATCGAGGCGGTCGGCGCCGATGCCACCATCAAACTCGCGATCAGCGCGGTCGGACACCGCGGGCGGGTCAGCGTGATCGGCGTCAGCCAGAACCGGGCTTACCCTTTCCATATGCCGCTGGCACAGATCAAGGAGCTCGAGTTCCATATCGGCCTGTGCTCGATCCAATACGAGCTGCCCACCCTGCTGCGGCTGACCGCCGCGGGCCGGCTGCGCCCCGAAGCGGTCATCACCCATTCGCTCCCGATGTCCGACGGCGCGAACGCCTACCGGCTGTTCGCCGAACGCGCGGACGGCGTGAGCAAGGTCGTGCTGGACCCCGCGCGATGAGCACCGCGTCGCGCAGCAGGGCGACGTCGGGTGACGCCGACGTCGCCCCCGCGCGGCGCCGCGGCCGCCCGCCCGCCTCCGCCGCCAACGCAGGCGACACCCGCGAACGCATTCTGCGGGCCGCACGGGAGTTGTTCGCGGAGAAGGGATTCCACGGCACCGGCGTCGCGGAGATCGGCGACCGCGCCGATGTCCAGCGCGGCGCGCTGTATTACCACATCGGCTCCAAAGAAGAACTGCTCTGGCAGATCCTGCACGACTACATCCAGCTGATGCTGGTCGACGCGGAACAGATCGTCGCGGGCGACGACGATCCGATCAGCCAGCTGCGCAAGCTGATCCACAGCCACGTCCGGCTGATCATCGAGCACCGCAGCGAGGTCGCGATCCAGCTGCGCGACGTCACCGCCCTCACCGGCGAGCGCGGCGCCCAACTGCAAGAGCTGCGCGATCGGGTCCAGCAGTGCTGGCAGCGGGTGATCGACACCGGTCACGCCGCGGGTCTGCTGCGCACCGACGACCACGTGGTCACCAACAGCGTGCTCGGCATGCTCAACATGGTGACCTTCTGGTATCGCCCGCACGGCGAACACTCCCCCGCCGAGATCGCCGAAATTCTCGCCACCACGTTCCTCGACGGCGTGGTGACCACCACCGAACCGCACACGAAAGGCTGACCATGGCTTGGGATTTCGAGACCGACCCGGACTTCCAGAAGAAACTGGACTGGGCGGCGGAATTCGTCCGCACCGAGGTCGAGCCGCTCGACTCGCTGTACCCGAATCCGTACGACCGCGGCAACAAAGAAGCCATGGCGCTGATGCGGCCGTTGAAGGAGCAGGTCAAGGAGCAAGGATTGTGGGCCTGCCACCTGGGGCCCGAGCTCGGCGGCCAGGGCTACGGGCAGATGAAGCTCGCGCTGCTCAACGAGGTGCTCGGCACGTCGTTCTGGGCGCCTTCGGTATTCGGTTGCCAGGCACCGGATTCCGGCAACGCCGAGATCCTCGCCCACTACGGCACCGAGGAGCAGAAGGCGAAGTATCTGGCGCCCTTGCTCGCCGGTGACATCGGCTCCTGTTATGTGATGACCGAGCCCACCGGCGGCTCGGACCCGACCACGTTCAAGACCCGGGCGGTGCGCGACGGCGACCACTGGGTGATCAACGGCGAGAAGTGGTTCAACTCGAACGCGCAGTTCGCCAGCTTCCACATCGTCATGGTGGTCACCAATCCGGATGTCAGCCCGTACCAGGGCATGTCGATGTTCATCGTGCCCGCCGACGCCCCCGGCCTCGAGATCGTCAAGAACTTCCACGTGCACGGGTTCAGCGAGCACGAGGGCCATCTGCGGTTCACCGATGTCCGGGTGCCCGCCGACCATCTGCTCGGCGCGGAGGGCCAGGGCTTCATCGTCGCGCAGACCCGGCTCGGCGGTGGCCGCGTCCACCACGCGATGCGCACGGTCGCGTTGGTGCGCAAGGCTTTCGACATGATGGCCGAGCGTGCCGTGTCCCGGCCGATGCGCAAGGGTCCGCTGGCCGGCCTGCAGATGACCCAGGAGCGCATCGCGGACAGCTGGATCGAGATGGAGCAGTTCCGGCTGCTCGTGCTGCGCACCGCGTGGCGCATCGACAAGGAACAGGACTATCTGAAGGTGCGCAAGGACATCGCCGCCATCAAGGTCGCCATGCCCAAGGTCATGCACGACATCGCCCAGCGCGCACTGCATCTGCACGGCGCCATCGGCGTCAGCACCGACCTCCCCTTCGTCGACATGATGAATTATGCCGAGGTGATGGCGATCGCCGACGGGCCCACCGAGGTGCACAAGATCACCCTCGCCAAGGAGGTCCTCAAGACCTACGAACCCGCAGATCCCGTCTACCCCAGCGGCTATCGCCCCACCCTCCGCGAAAAGGCGCGCGAGCACGTCGCCGAGCGCCTCGAGCACATCGTCGGCAACCTCTGACCCGCAGGGACCGCGCATCGACCTCGCGGGTCGGTGCGCGGGCAGGCACGGTTTCCGGGCCCCAACCGCACCCGATCACGAAGCGCGCGTGGTGAAGTCGACCGGCGCCGGAGTGACGTACGGGGCCATCGGGCTCAGCAGCAGCACCGAGGACATGCGGCGGGTCAGCGCGGTCGCGCCGATGAACGTCAGCCGGCCGGTCCGGACCGCCTGCGCCAGCGAGAGTTTGCCGAGCCACACCTGATACAGCGAACCGACGTCGGAGTTGATCGCCACGTCGACCGGATAGCCCGGGTCGGCGTCGCAGACCGACGGGACACCCGATTCGACGACGATCCAGAAGCGGTGCGGACGGTCGGTGAACCGGACGGCGAAAACCTGGCGTTTGCCGGGCAGCGCGGACGTGTCCAGGCGGGTATGCATCCACCACACCAGCACCGCCGGATCGAGTTCTTCCGGCCGCGGATCGCCGAAGCTCCAGCGGGCGCCCCACGCACCGAGGCCGAACAGGATCCGCTCCAGATCCCGGCCCGCGGCGGTCATCAGGTACTCCGAACCCACCTTGTCGAGCAGTCCGGCCCGCTCGAACTGGCGCAACCGCTTGGCCAGCAGGCTGCGGGACAGGCCGGGCAGGCCGCGCGCCAGATCGTTGAACCGGGTCGTGCCCAGCAGCAGGTCGCGCACGATCAGCAGCGACCAGCGCTCGCCGAGCACGTCGAGCGCGCGAGAGATCGGACAGTATTGGCCGTAGCCCGTTGTCGTCATGGTCACCTCGTGATCGGGGTCCAGATACTGGACCGGCAGGGTCCACTTTCTGGACTATTCGGTTATCGCGGCCGTTCCTACCTTCGAAACATGACGACAACCTCTTCCGGCATCCGCACCGACTGGATCGCCCGCGCCCGCGAGATCGGCGCCGCCCTGCGCCCCGACGTCGCGGCCAACGACCGCGCGGGCGAACTGTCCACCACCGCCTTCGACCTGCTGCGCAGCACCGGACTGTCCGCCGCGCTGGTGCCCGCCGAATTCGGCGGCGGCGGTGCCACCCATCGCGAAATGGGTGACATCCTGCGCGAACTCGGCCGCCACGACCCGTCCACCGCGGTCGCGTTCGCCATGCACACCCACCTCGTCGCCGCCCAGGTGTGGCGGCACCACCACGGCATCGACGCGGCACCGCTGTTCGGCAAGGTGGTCGACGGCGCGATCCTGATCAGCACCGGCGCCGCCGACTGGGTCGGCTCCAGCGGCCGGGCCGAGCGGGTGGAGGGCGGCTACCGAGTGCACGCGCGCAAATCACCGGCCAGTGGCGTCGAGGCGGGCACCGTGCTCGTTACCAGCATCCGGTGGGCGGACGCACCCGAGGGCCCGCACGTGCTGCACTGCGCCGTCCCGCTCACCGCGCCCGGTGTGCGGATCGAAAAGACTTGGGACACACTCGGTCTGCGTGCGAGCGGCTCGCACACCGTGATCCTCGACGACGTCTTCGTGCCCGATGCCGCGATCTCCCTGGTGCGCCGCGCCGACGCCTGGCCGCCACTGCTGAACGTGGTGATGGGCGCGGCGATGCCGCTGGTGATGGCCGCCTACCTCGGAATCGCCGACGGCGCAGTCGAACTCGCCGCCGCCCTGGTCACCGACCGGGACGACGCGCCCACCTTCCAACTGGCCGGTGAGATGGTCAACGCGCACACCACCGCCGCCGACCTCATCGACGCCATGTTCGCCGGTTCGGACAATCTGCGATTCGACAACTCCGATGCCTATGCCAGCCGCACCCTGAGCCGCAAGACCGCGGCCGCCGACGCGCTCATCCATACCGTCCGACTCGCCATCGAAACCGTTGGCGGACTGGGCTATTCCCGCACCTGCGAACTGGAGATGCGCTACCGCGACATCCACGGCTGCCTCTTCCATCCGCTGCCGCGAGCCAAGCAAACCCGATTCACCGGCCGCGTCCTGCTCGGCCACTCGCCGATCGGCTGACGGCGGACCCGGCAGTGCCCGGCGGCCCAGCAGTGGCCGACAGCCCAGCCCGGCGGCTCGACCCGGCGGCACGGCACCGCGGCAGCCCAGCCCGGCGGCACGGCACCCCGGCTCAGCGGCCGTGCGGCTCGGCGGCACGGCAGCCCAGCCCGGCAGCACGGCACCGCGGCCCGACAGCGCGGCTCGGCGGCCCTGCGACACGGCGGGACGCGGCGACACGGCGGGACGCGGCGGCCCTGCGGCACGGCTCGGGTGCCTCGGTACCAGCCGGTCGGGGCGGGAATCCGTCAGAGTTTGTTCACGTGTTTTCGGTCGTCGACGCGCGGGTCGGTGGTGGAATGCGGTGTTCAATGGTCGTATTGCTGGAACGGCTCGAGGGAGTTTCCATGGTGTCGGCTCGCAGGATTGCGCGGTCCCCCATCACGTGGACGTTGACGGTGGTGCTCGTCATCGGGCTCGGGGTGGGATTGGCGTTGTTCCAACCGTGGCGGCTGTTCACGAACACCACCGTCGACGAGGCTGCACCGTCGATCGCGGTGCCCGCCGGAGCCGCGCCACCGGGCGTCCCGGCCGAGCCGCGCGTCCTCGCCCGCGGCACGCTCATCTCCCATGAGCACACCACCTCCGGCACGGTCGCCATCCTCCAACTCCCCGACGGCAGCCGGGTCCTGCGCCTGGCGGACCTCGACACCTCCAACGGCCCCGACCTGCACGTGTGGCTCACCGACGCACCGGTCATCGAAGGCAGCTCCGGCTGGTTCGTCTTCGACGACGGCAGGCACCTCGACCTCGGCAGCCTGAAAGGCAACAGGGGCAGCCAGAACTACGCCATCCCCGCCGACGCCGACCTGACGCCCCTCACCAGCGTCACCATCTGGTGCGACCGCTTCAACGTCTCCTTCGGCGCCGCCGAGCTGGGCGCGGCCTGAACATCCGCGACTCACACGGTGAGAACCGTTGGGCCGGTAGCGCGTAGCGCGTCCACGGCGTCGGGGGTGGCATCGTGGTCGGTCACGACGGCGTGCAGGGCGGTGGCGGGGGCCGCGACGGCCAGGGCAGTACGGAAGAACTTGGCCGATTCCGTGACCGCGATGACCCGCCGGGACGAGGCGATCGCGGCCTGTTTGACCGCGGCGTCGTCGAGGTCGTGGGCGGTGAGACCATCGGCGGCGGTCAGCCCGCAGCAGCCGATGACGGCGGTGTCGAACCTGATCGCGGCCAACGACGCGAGGGTCAACGGACCGGTCAGCGCCAGTTCACCCGGGCGTGGCCTGCCGCCCGGCACCAGCAGGGTCACCGCGGGCGCCGCCGACAGCGCGTGCACCGCGTGCAGCGACAGCGGCATCACCGTGACCCGCCGTGCCGCCAGCAGGTGCGCGACCTCGACACAGGTGGTCCCGCTGTCGAGGACGACGGACTCACCGTCGGCGATCAACCCGGCCACGGCCGCGGCGAGCCGGCGTTTGGTTTCGAGCCCTTCCCGCACCCGCAGCGCGTACGGCGGTTCCTCGCCACGCAGCAGCAGGGTCCTGGCACCGCCGCGGTAGCGCTCGAGCACGCCCTGACCGGCGAGGGTCTCCAGGTCCCGGCGAATGGTCATCTCCGAGGCGCCCGTCAGTTCGGCCAGTTCGGCGACGCCGAGACTGCCGGCCGCGCGCACGGCGTCGGCGATCTGCGTAAGACGATCTGTGCTCACCACACTGCCATTCAAACATCAGTTATGTTCATAAATCAATATTTCACACAGTGATCGTGTTCGTTATGTTCGGAAGCATGCAAAGTACGTTGCGCGCCGCACGCCTGGCCACCTTCGCCTTCTTCGCCCTGAACGGATTCCTGATGGGCATGTGGGTCGTGCACATCCCGGCGATCGAACAGCGGACCGGCATCAGCCACGCGACACTCGGCTGGCTGCTCCTGCTTCTTGGTGCGGGGGCCTTCGCGGGCATGCAGATCGTCGGCCCGCTCGCCGATCGTTTCGGCGCCCGTGTCGTCGTCCCGGCGAGCGCCGCGCTGTGCGCGGTCGCCTTGGTACCGCCCGGGCTGGCCACCGACGGCTGGCTGCTCGGCGCGGCCCTGTTCGGACTCGGGCTCGGCAACGGCTGTCTCGACGTCGCGATGAACTCGCACGCCGTCCAGGTCGAACACGGCTATCAGCGCGCGGTGATGTCGGCGTTCCACGCCACCTTCTCGCTGGGCGGTGTACTCGCCGCGCTGATCGGCGCCCGCACGCTGAGCTGGGACTGGTCACCCGCCATCACGCTCGGCGTCGCGGCCCTGCTCGGGCTCGCTGTCGCGCTGTCCGCCGCACCGTCCCTGCTTCGGGCCGAAACCGCCGGCACCGCAAACACTTCCGCGACAAGCGGCAAATACAAAGCGACCCGGCGGATCTGGCTGCTCGCCGTCCTCGCGTTCCTGCTCATGCTCTGCGAAGGCGTCGCCAACGATTGGAGCACACTGCATCTGCGCGACGTGCTGTCCGCCTCCCCCGCCACCGCCGCGCTCGCCTACGGCGCCTTCGCCACCGCGATGACCGTCGGCCGCCTGCTCGCCGATCGGCTCAGCACCCGGTTCGGCCCGGTGGCCATCCTTCGCTACGGCGCGGCGACGGCGGCGCTCGGCCTGTCCACTGCCGCGCTCTCCCCGTGGATTCCCCTCGCGCTCCTCGGATGGGCATCTTCGGTGCGGGCATGTCCGGGTGCGTCCCGCAACTGTTCAGCGCCGCCGGTCACGCGGACCGAAACGCGGTGGGCGCCAACGTCGCCCGCGTGGCGGGCATCGGATATCTCGGCATGCTGGCCGGACCCGCGATCATCGGACCGCTCACCCACTTCGCCGCACTCGACGTCGTCTTCTTCCTGCCCGTCGCGTTCTGCGTGCTCGCCGCGGCCGCGGCCGGCATCCTGCGCACCCGCTCGACCAGCGCCGACGCGGCCCTGACCGGGCAGCACGCCGCCTGAGCCGAGCCGCGAAAAATGACCCGACAACGGTAGGTCCGTTATGTCACCATGGGATTCGACGATGATCACCGAGTAGCGGTGACGCCCGAGCACGTGGAGAGGAGGAGGTGGCGAATGCGCCCGACCATGCCGAACACCCATGCGGCCCAGCGCTTGTCGACCGTGAAACCAGGTCGCGAAAACAGCCGCCTCCAAGACGGTCGCTGACCTCCCCCTTCCGCCGCATCGCTCGACTCTTCCCGAAACATGGTGATTCCCATGCCCTTCCGCCATGCCGCCTACCCCGCGGCCGTCACCGCCGACAACTGGATACACACCGGCGTGCTGGTGCTCAACGCCTCCTACGAGGCACTCGACGAGATCAGCGCCGACCGGGCCGTGGTGCTGCTCATGGCCGGAACCGCGGAGTCGATCGCCGACCGGGTCCCGCACTTCACGATCCGGTCCCAACACGTCGAGGTGCTCCTGCCGGAAACCATCCGGCTGCTGCGCTACGTCTACCTCGAGCACAGCACCCGGGTACACGACGAGAGCCGCGCCACCTGGGCCGGTGTGCTGCGCCGGGACAACCACCGCTGCGGCTACTGCGCCGCCTGGGCCCGCACCGTCGACCACATCCGCCCGCGCAGCCGGGGCGGCCCGAACACCTGGAGCAACCTCGTCGCCTGCTGCGGGCCGTGCAACACGAGCAAGGCCGACCGCACGCCCGAGGAGGCGGGCATGCGGTTGCTCTGGGTGCCGAAGGCGCCCAACCACCGGGCCAGACAGCAGCGACAGATCTGGAAGCAGCTCGCACGGACCTGATATCCGAGAAAGGAGACAACCACGATGACCGTCCACACCGACACCGCCGCCGTCGTGCAGCTGACCCTGGCGGAGCTGCTCCCACTCTCGGACTCCGGCGAATGGCATCGGGCCGCCTGCCGCGGTGACCCGCATCACGAGGCCTGGTTCCCGTATCCGTCGCAGGACTTCGACTACGCGCGCGAGGTCTGCGCGGACTGCCCCATCCGCACCGCGTGCGGCGAATTCGCCGCGCGCACCGGCCAGTCCGGCGTCTGGGGTGGCCACGAGTTCGACCGGGGGCGGATGATCCGCCCCTGACCACCGGCGTCGTGCCCCGTCCGGGCACGACGCCGGGCGTTTCGACACGGCACGCCGACGAGCAGGAGACTCGCCGAGCCCGCAAACCGCAGGTGAACATACACTGTGCACCGTGGGCACTCATCGCAGCGGAACCAGGTCCCGTGGCGTCAGTAAAGGTCCGGTTCTCGCGATAGTGGCCATCGTGCTGCTGGTCGCGGGCGTCTTCGGCTGGTTTCAGTTGCGAGACCGGGCCGCGGACGAGGACAGCGCCGCCGCGGCCGAATGCGTCTCCGGCGCCGCGACGCTGTACGTGACGGCCGATCCGGATATCGCACCGCAGGTCAGAGCGGCCGCGGACCGCTACAACGCGACAAAGCCGAAGGTGCGCGACCACTGCGCGCAGGTGTCGGTGACCACCCAGCCGTCCGCCTCCATCGTCGCCGCCTTCACCAGCGGCAAGCCGTGGGATCAGCATCTCGGCCCGCAACCGGTGCTGTGGATCCCGGACTCGACCCGCTCCATCGAAGCCATGCGCGTCCCCGGCCTCATCGAGGGCACACCCGCGCCGATCGCAGCGAGCCCGATCGTGCTCGCGGTGCCCGACGAATTGCGCGGCGCCCTCGAAGAAGCCAAGTCGTCGTGGTCGGATCTGCCACGCCTGCAACAGGGTTCGCTCGGCGATATCGGCCTGTCCGGCTGGGGCGGCCTGCGCATGGCACTGCCGCCCGGCGACGCCACCCTAGCCGCCGCCATCGCGGTCGGCTCCGCGGTCTCCGGCGCGGACCCACTCACCGACCCCGCCGCGCAGTCGGGCCAGGTCGTCTCGGCGATCTCCGGACTCGCCGCCGAAGCACCCGAGGTACCCGACACCGCCGCCGCCTTCAGCGCGCTCGCGGGCGCGCCCAAGGACGCCACCGTGCACGCCGTCGCCACGACCGAGCAGCAGATCAAAAGCCAACCTGGACTTGCTGTTTACCGTCCGTCCGGGGCCGCACCGATCGCCGACCACCCCGCGGCGCTGATGTCCGGGCCGTGGGTCGACAAGACCCAGAACCTGATCGGCGGTCTGTTCGCCGACTTCCTGCGCACCCCGGAGACCGCGCAGACGTTCGCCGCGGCCGGGTTCACCGCAGGCCCGCCCGCCACCGCACCCGCACCGCCGCGCGCGGTCCTGGACAAGGTCGCCGGCACCCTCGCCAACCCGGTGCTCGGCGTGCAATCGACTGTGCTGGTGGACGTCTCGGCGTCGATGTCGACCGCCGACGGTTCCACCACCAGGCTCGCCAACGTGATCGCCGCCCTCAACTCCACGATGACCGTCATGCCGCCCGACTTCGGCCTCGGCATCTGGACCTTCGGCAAGAACCTCGACGACACCAAGCCCTACAAGGTGCAGGCCGCCACCGCGCCGCTCACCGACGCCCAGCGCACGAAGGTCAGCAGCGCACTCGGCGCCCTGCGCGCCACCGACGTCCGCGCCGATCAGGCCTACCCCTCCTTGATCGCCGCCTATAAGAACGCGGTCGCCAACTACACTGCGGGACGCACCAATTCGGTGCTGCTCATCACCGACGGACCCGATGACGATTCCTCGGTCACCGGCGCGAAACTCGCGAGCGATATGGCCGCGGCGATCGACAAGGCGCACCCGGTCCGCGTGGACATCATCGTGATCGGCGGCCCCGGCACGCAGACGCTGAAGAGCATCTCCGAACAGAGCGGCGGCACCTACACCCGCCTGGCCACCTCCGACGATCTCACCTTCGCCTCGGCGATCGTGCAGTCGCTGACGACCCCGTAAACACCGAAAGCCGCACCCCTTCCGTCGTCGCGCACCCCCTCTGGTATCTCAGAACGGGTGCGCGACAACGGAAGTGGTGCGGCGAGCCAGAACGGGTGCGCTCAGCGCACCCGGCCGGGCTACCTCAGTCGGCGTACGCCTCCAGCGGCGGGCACGAGCACACCAGGTTGCGGTCACCGTACGCGCCGTCGATGCGGCGCACCGGCGGCCACACCTTCGCGCGAGCGTGGCCGAGACCCCGTGGGTACACCGCGGTTTCGCGGCTGTACGGGTGCTCCCACTCGCCCACCAGGCTGGCCGCGGTGTGCGGCGCGCCGCGCAGCGGGTTGTCGGTGACCGGCCAGACGCCCGCGGCGACCTGGTCGATCTCCTTGCGGATGGCGATCATCGCCTCGATGAAATCGTCCAACTCGGCGAGGTTCTCGCTCTCGGTGGGCTCCACCATCAGCGTGCCGGCCACCGGGAAGCTCATCGTCGGCGCGTGGAAACCGTAGTCCGCCAGACGCTTCGCCACATCGTCGACGGTGACGCCGGTCTGCTTGGTGATCTCGCGCAGGTCGAGAATGCACTCGTGCGCGACCATGCCGTGCTCACCGGTGTAGAGCACCGGGAAGTACTCGTCGAGCCGGCGGGCGATGTAGTTCGCCGAGGCGATCGCGGTCAGCGTCGCGCCGCGCAGGCCGTCCGCGCCCATCATCCGGATGTATGCCCAGGTGATCGGCAGAATCGACGCCGAACCGTACTTCGCCGCCGACACCGCGTGCGAATCGAGCTCGAGCGGGTCGCCCGGCAGGTACGGCGCGAGATGCGACCGCACCGCGACCGGACCGACGCCGGGCCCACCGCCGCCGTGCGGGATGCAGAAGGTCTTGTGCAGGTTCAGGTGGCTGACGTCGCCGCCGAACCGGCCCGGACGGGCAAGGCCGACAAGCGCGTTCAGGTTCGCGCCGTCCACGTACACCTGACCGCCCGCGTCGTGCACCAGCGCGCACAGCTCGGCGACCTCGTGCTCGTACACGCCGTGCGTGGACGGGTAGGTGATCATGATGCAGGCCAGCCGGTCGGCGTGGTCGGCGATCTTGGCGCGCAGGTCGTCCAGGTCGACGTCACCGTTGTCGCGGCACTTCACCACCTCGACGCGCAGCCCCGCCATCGCCGCCGACGCCGCGTTGGTGCCGTGCGCACTCGACGGGATGAGGCACGTATCCCGATGCGTGTCACCACGATCCAGGTGGAAGCGCCGGATCGCCAGCAGCCCGGCGTACTCGCCCTGGCTGCCCGCGTTCGGCTGCAGGCTCACCGAGTCGTAGCCGGTGATATCGGAAAGCCACTGCTCCAGGTCGTGGATCACCTGCAACAGCCCGGGGGCGTCCTCGACCGGCGCGTACGGGTGCACGCGGGCGAAGCCGGGCCAGGTGATCGCTTCCATCTCCGCGGTCGCGTTCAGCTTCATGGTGCACGAGCCGAGCGGAATCATGCTGCGGTCCAAGGCGATGTCCTTGTCCGACAGCGACCGCAGGTATCGCAGCATCGCGGTTTCGGTGTGGTACTTGGTGAACGCCGGGTGCTCGAGGAACGGCGAGGTCCTGGTCTCGATCGTGGCGGCGGGAGCTGGTTCGCGCTGCTCGGAAGACAGTGCGGTACCGAACGATTCGAGCACCGCGGCGACGTGCGCTGCCGTGGTCGCCTCGTCGCAGGCGATGCCGACGTGATCGGCGTCCACCAGCCGCAGGTTGATCCCCCGCGACTTCGCTTTGGCGACAACGGCTTCCGCGCCGCCGGGCACATGCGCGAGTACGGTGTCGAAGAAGGTGTCGTGCACGACCGCGCCGTCCAGCCCGGCCGCGATGGCGGCCGCGTGTCCGTGCACCCGCCGCGCGATGGCGCGCAGGCCCTCGGCACCGTGGTAGCTCGCGTACATCGCGGCCACGATCGCCAGCAGTACCTGTGCGGTACAGATGTTCGAGGTGGCCTTCTCGCGGCGGATGTGCTGCTCGCGGGTCTGCAACGCCAGCCGGTAGGCGAGGTCCCCGTCCGCGTCCACCGATACGCCGACCAACCGTCCCGGCAGCTGCCTGGCATACGCCGTGCGCACTGCCAGATAACCCGCGTGCGGGCCACCGAAGCCGAGCGGCACGCCGAAACGCTGGGTGGTGCCGAAGCAGACGTCGGCACCTTGGTCGCCGGGCGAGGCGATCAACGTCATCGCCAGCAGGTCCGCGCCGACCGCGACCAGCGCGCCCCGCTCGTGCGCGGCGGCGATCAGCGACGTCCAGTCCACTACCCGCCCGGACGCGCCGGGCGCCTGCACGAGCACGCCGAAGAATTCACCCTCGGGCAGTTCGCCGCCGGACAGGTCGGCCGGCACCAATTCGATGCCCAGCGGCTGCGCCCGGGTGGTCAGCACGGTCTTGGTCTGCGGGAACAGATCGGTGTCGACCACCAGGCGGACCGACTTGGATCGGCTCGCGCGGTGCAGCAAGGTCATGGCCTCGGCCGCGGCGGTGGCCTCGTCGAGCATCGAGGCGTTGGCGACGTCCATGCCGGTCAGCTCCGACACCATGGTCTGGAAGTTGAGCAGCGCCTCGAGCCGGCCCTGGCTGATCTCCGGCTGGTACGGCGTGTAGGCGGTGTACCACGCCGGGTTCTCCAGCAGGTTGCGCACGAGCACCGGCGGCGTCAGGGTGTCGTAGTAGCCGAGGCCGATCATCGAGGTGGCGACGGTGTTCGAGTGCGCGAGGGCGGCGAGTTCGGCGAGCACCTCGTGTTCGGTTGCCGCAGCGGGCAATCCGGCCAGTCCGGAACCGTCCAGGATGCTGGCGGGCAACGCCTTGGTGGCGAGCTCGTCGAGCGAGCCGACGCCGACGACGTCCAGGATCCGGGCGAGTTCTTCCCGGTCGGGTCCGATATGGCGGTCGGCGAATGAGCGAGTCACGGCAGCTCCCATGGGGTCGGGCGGGTCGACGTCGGTCGACGGGTACCAGCCCTCTCCCTCTGTCGGGGCGCCTGAGAGATTCGGTTGCCGCGACCTGAGCCGAGCCCCTTTCCCCGTGGGCGGGCGACTCCGCTCGTAGCAGGCCACCGCTTTCCAGAGACGTCGAAGCCCGTACGGTCCTTTTGCCTGAGAGATTGACGGAGAGGTGCTGCTCCTTCGGCGTCCGGGGTTACCCGGAACTCTCCCGCACGGCGGCGACGCGCCACCAGTTTATGCCGACGCCACGCCGATGTGCGCCACCGGCTCCCTTCCCTGCCGTGTCGTGCTGGTCACGTGCTGTTCGTGCCCGACTCGCTTTGCGGCACATTCATCGTTAGATGCGCATATCTGCGTATCCTGATGTTTTTGAATCAACCAGCCCTGGCGCTTCGAAAATTCAAGTGCCACACAGCACAACACCCCGCTACCCTCGATGACGGGGAGGCGGGGTGTTGTGTCGGCTTTATCTCTTAACCGGTCTTGCGGTTCATTCGCGCCTTGCGACGGTAGGACAGCTCGTCCTCCGGCCGCTCGGTCACCGCGGACGCGCGTTCTGCCGGGAAATTGGCGATGGCACCGGTGAGTTCGTGCATGGCGCCGCTGATGGCGATACCGAAGACGCCCTGCCCACCCTGCAGTAAATCAACGACCTCCTCGGGCGAGGTGCACTCGTACACGGAGGTCCCGTCCGAGAAGAGCGTGATGCCCGCGAGGTCCTGCACTCCCCTGCTGCGGAGATGGTCGACCGCGATCCTGATGTTCTGTAGCGAGATGCCCGCGTCGAGCAGCCGCTTCACGATCTTCAGGACCAGGATGTCCTTGAAGGAATACAGCCGCTGGCTCCCCGAGCCGGCCGCGCTGCGGATGGAGGGCACGACCAATCCGGTCCGCGCCCAATAGTCGAGCTGCCGGTAGGTGATCCCGGCCACCTGGCATGCACTGGGTACCCGGTAGCCGACTAGATCGTCAGGAACCGAGTCGTCCGGGAACAGGCCTGGCTGTACCACATCCTGCGATTGCTCTGCCACTGACCACTCCCTTGCTTCGCCGACGGCTAGCCTCATCGATGACCCGGCTCCGTTTCGACCACTGCGGTACTGCCGAACACTGCGGTACTGCCGAACTGGCCAAAACGGACGTGGCCCAACTATCGAGATTACTCCCCTAGATTGTCCAGGGAGCACCATCGTCGAGCCAAACGCGACGCGCGGTCAAAGTCTCAAGCTCTAGTTCAGAGCTGATCCCCCGGTCATCCCGGGAAAACGCCGGGATGCCGGAAAGATCCTGGTCAGCTGTCGGTGGCCTTGAAATCGTCGGGTGACACCGACTCGAGGAACTCCTTGAACTTCTCCACCTCGTCCTCGCGCTCGTCCGGCATGACCAGCCCGGCCTCCTCGAGCACCGGTTCCTCGGCATAGATCGGGCAACCCACCCGCAAGGCGATCGCTACCGAATCCGACGGCCGTGCCGACACGTGCAGATCGTTGTCGAACACCAGATCCGCGTAGAAGGTGCCCTCCTGCAGATCGACGATGCGCACCTCTTTCAGTGTGTGCCCGAGCTCGGTGATCAGGATCTTGATCAAATCGTGGGTCAGCGGCCGAATCGGCGTCACCCCCTCCTGCTCCAGCACGATCGCGGTCGCTTCCGCCTGCCCGATCCAGATCGGTAGATACCGGTCCCCCGACACCTCACGAAGCAACAGCACGGGCTGATTCTGTGGCTGTTCGACACGAATGCCGATAACCCGCATTTCACTCATGGCTGCGCCTCGCTCCGCTCAGCTCCGCCACGCGCGAAGCACGCTGCAACATGATTCGCTCGCTTCGCTCACTCATCGCACTGCCTCCCATTTCGCCAGGCCGCCCGGCACGACCACCGCAGAGCTCGCCGTACCACGAGTCTAGGCGAACGCGGACGGGTGCAGCGATGCGTGTGCACAGCCGAAATCGGCGTGTTGGCCGACTGAAACCTGACACTTCAGCCCGGCCTGGTGATTCGCCGGGATGTTCAGCCGCCCAGCGACGTCCGCACCGACGACTTCACCAGACAGGCATGCAACGTCAACGACAGCGCCGCCAATTCCCGCACGGTTTCCTCGGCGCGCGCGCGAGCGCCGGCATCGCGGCTCTTCGCGATCGGCGCGGCGATCTGCGCGACCAGCGCGGCCTCGCGGTCGGCGGCGAGTTTGAACGCACGCAGATGCCGTGCCTCCAAACCGAATTCGGCCATCGCCTTGGCGGTCTTGGCCAGGGTCACCGCATCACCGTCGAAGAAGCCGGCGGCGCCGGGGGTGATGAGGTTGGCCCGGATCAGATCGTTCAGGAACGCGTCGTCGATCTCGGCCTTCGCGAGCAGATCCGCGCGGGTGAGCCGGATTTCGTGATCGAAACGCAGATCGTCGGGGGAAATCTCGCTGGGCACCACGCCGAGCCTCCTCGGCGCCGCGGCACCGTTGCTGTTCCCGCCGGACGCGGCAGGGTGCCCGGAGGCCGATCCGGTAGTGGTCGGCTCCGCGGCACCCGTGCGGCCGGAGTGCGCTCGGGCACGGGCTTCCCGTACCCCGAGCGACGCCGCACCGCTGTCGATCGCTTCGAGTTGTTCCTTGATCACCTTCAGCGGCAGGTATTGATCGCGTTGCGCGGTCAAGACGAACCGCAGCCGTTCACAATCGGCGACGGAGAACCTGCGATAGCCCGAGGGCGTTCGCTCCGGCCGAATGAGGCCTTCCGCCTCCAGGAAACGGATTTTGGAGATGGTGACGTCCGGAAAGTCCGGGCGCAACAGGTCGAGCACGGAGCCGATCGACATGCCTCCGCGTGCCCATTGCGCCGCGCCCGTCACAGTGCCCTATCCCTCGACACAGCACACACTCTCATGACCCCGAGCCCTTCGACCCGACGCCGCGTGCTCATAGGCTCCCTGCACCCGTTTCGCTCACCGACGCCTTCGGTCCGGTGAGGAACACCAGACGGAACTTGCCGATCTGCACCTCGTCGCCGTTCTGGAGTTCCGAGGAGTCCACCGGCTCCCGATTCACATAGGTGCCGTTCAGGCTGCCCACATCGACCACCTGGAACGAATCGTCGTCCTGACGGAACTCGGCGTGCCGACGGCTGACGGTGACGTCGTCGAGAAAGATGTCACTGTCGGGGTGGCGACCGGCCGACGTGGTCGGCTGATCCAGCAGGAACCGCGAGCCCGCGTTCGGACCGCGCTTGACGACCAAGAGGGCCGCACCAACGGGCAGACCCTCGACCCCTTGGACCGGCTGTTCACCGGTCGGCTCTCCGGAGCGCGACGCGTCGACCTCGTTCAGGAAATCCGCGCGGAAGACCGACGTCGTCTCGGCCGCGGTCTCCCCGTAACCCGGGTCTTTGTTCTCGCTCACCGTTTCTCTCCTCCTCGAACCTGATTATCCATGCAAGCAGGTGATACCTGTGGCACCACGACCTGCCGTCGAGTCCCTAGATTCCCGGCAACGACTGCCGGCGGATCTGTTGGCATTGACCGTACCCTGCCAGGGCGTGCCCGTGCAGGTAGAACCGGGAAGGCTGATTCAGCCCCCGATAACTCCTTGATAACCTGCCGCATCCAGCAGTTCACCCAGCGTCGCGTCGAGGCCGGCAGCGTCGGCGACCTCCAACTCGAACAGCCAGCCGTCACCGTACGGATCGGTGTTCAGCGTCTCCGGCTGCTGCACCAATTCCTCGTTCACCGCAACAACTTTCGCGCTCAGCGGCGCGTAGATGTCGGAGACGCTCTTGGTCGACTCGACCTCGGCGATGCTGTCTTCCACCGCGACGTCCTTGTCGGTTTCGGGCAGCTGCACGAACACGACGTCACCGAGCTGCGACTGGGCGTAGTCGGTGATTCCCACCCGAACGCGGGTAGGGCTGAGTCGCCGCACCCACTCGTGCTGATCGGTGTAGCGCAGGTCCTCGGGGGTCTGGGTCACAGCCCGTCCGTCCTTTCCATCGTGATCGTGTGTGCGCAACTCTATGCGAGGGTCGGCCGAGAGTCCGACCCGGCGCTGCACCTTACGTGGACCGGTGTGGCACAGCCGGTATCGCGCGTGCGACCGCGATCGCTTTGCCGGTGTAGAGCAGGCCGGTCCATACATACACTGCCGTGCCCCAGACCAGTAGTGCCCCGCCGAAGGCCCGTCCGAAACCATCGAGTGCCCAATCCATCTCCCCGGCCAGCAACCAGGGCAGCGCGGACATCAAGGCGAAGGTGGCCGCCTTGCCCAAATAGATGACGTCGGGCGGCGGTAGATCGCGCCGCTTGTAGATGGACAACGTCAGCGCGAGCACCGCTTCGCGGCCGATCAGCAGCACCGCGACCCACACCGGGAGCAGACCGCGGATCACGAAGGCGGCCAGCGTCGTCACGAGGTAGAGCCGGTCGACGAACGGGTCGAGCAGCGCGCCGAGCCGGGACGACTGATCGAGCAGGCGGGCCAGTTTGCCGTCCAGGAAGTCGGTGACGCCGCTGGCGATCAGCAGCGCGAACGCCCAGCCGTCGGCCCGCTGCACCAGCATCAGCCACAGCAGCAGCGGAACGCCGAGCAGGCGCAGCACGCTCAGGACATTCGGGACGGTGAGGATGCGATCGGCGAAGATACCGCCGAGCACGCCGTCACCGGCGGCGCGTTCCTCTGGTTCCGTGGTGCCCGATTCGGTTGTCACGCCCCGTGCTTACCGCACCGACCCCGCTCGACGCCATCCAGGCGCGCCGCGTTCGGCGATATCCGCATGCGACGATGGTGTGCACCACAGCTGGTCGATGAAAGAATGAGTATGAAATTATCTCATCCATCGGCGCGGTGCGGACCTGCCGAACGGTTGGTGACGAGAGGAAGTCATGCCCACATTCGACTACGACGTGGTGGTGATCGGATCCGGTTTCGGCGGCAGCGTGAGCGCGCTCCGGCTGACCGAGAAGGGGTATCGGGTCGGCGTGCTCGAGGCGGGCCGGCGGTGGAACGCCGAGGATATCCCGAAGTCCAATTGGAATGTCCGCAAATCCATCTGGGCGCCCCGGCTCGGCCTGACCGGGCCGCAGCGGATCAGTGTGCTCGGCAAGTGCGCGGTGTTCTCCGGCGCCGGCGTCGGCGGCGGCTCGCTCATCTACGGCAACACCCTCTATGAGCCGCTGCCCGACTTCTACACCGACAAGCAGTGGGCGCACATCACCGATTGGCGGGCCGAACTCGCGCCCTACTACGACCAGGCGCAGCGGATGCTCGGCGTGGCGCCGAATCCGCGGCTGACCCCGGCCGACGACGTGATCCGGGAGATCGCGAGCGACCTCGGCGTCGGGCACACCTTCCACCCGACGAACGTCGGGGTGTTCTTCAACGAGGATGATCCGGGCACCGAGGTCGACGATCCCTACTTCGGCGGCGTCGGGCCGCGCCGGCGCGGCTGCGTGCACTGCGCGCAGTGCTTCACCGGCTGCCCGCACAACGCCAAGAACACCACCACCACGAACTACCTGTACCTGGCCGAACAGGCCGGCGCCGAGGTGCACGAACTCACCACGGCCACTGCGGTGCGCCCGCTCCCCGAGGGCGGCTACGCGGTCGAGACGCAGCGGTCGGACCGGTGGATTCGCAAGCAGCGCAAGACTTTCACCGCCGAGCAGGTGGTGTTCGCGGGCGCCGCGCTCGGCACCCAGAAGTTGCTGCACAAAATGCGCGACGACGCGGTGCTCCCCCGGCTCTCGCCCCGGCTCGGCGAGCTCACCCGCAGCAATTCCGAGGCGATCCTCAACGTGGTCAGCCGTGCGCGCCGGGACTTCGCCGAGGGCATCGCGATCACCTCCTCCATCCACCCGGCCGAGGACACCCACATCGAGGTGTGCCACTACGGCAAGGGCCAGAACGCGCTGTTCCCGATGTCGGTGCCGATCGTGGACGGCGGCGCGTTCCGGTTCCTGCGCTTCCTGCTCGCGATCGTGCTGCATCCCTTGGTCTTCCTGCGCAGCCTCAACGCCAGGCACGCCTCGGAGAAGTCGGTGATCCTGCTGGTCATGCAGTCGCTGGACAATTCGCTGACCTCGTTCCGCAAGCGCGGGCTGTTGAAGACGAAACAGGGCACCGGCGAGCCGAACCCGACCTGGATCCCGATGGCGCACGACATCGGCCGCCGTTTCGGCGAGAAGGTCGAGGGCGATACGCACGGCCTGGTGATGGACGTGTTCAACATCCCGGCGACCGCGCACTACATCGGCGGCTGCGTCATCGGCGACACGGCCGACACCGGCGTCGTCGATCCATATCAGCGGGTGTTCGGCCACCCCGGACTGCACATCGCGGATGGATCCGCGGTGACGGCGAATCTGGGCGTCAATCCCTCGCTCACCATCACCGCGCAGGCCGAGCGGGCAATGGCGTTCTGGCCCAACAAGAACGAGCAGGACCCGCGCCCCGAACTCGGTGCGGCCTACCGGCGGATCGTCCCGGTGGCGCCGAAGCACGCCGTCGTGCCCGCCGCCGCGCCCGGTGCGTTGCGCCTGCCGATCGTCCCGGCGGATGCGGCGCAGCCGCCGGTCTCGGCCACCTGAGCGACCGGTCGAACCAGCACGGTGGGAATCGGGCCGGGATCGCCCCGCGCGATCTCGGCCCGAGTGACGTCGACCATCGGGGGTGCCCAGGATGGCAGTTACCCGCTAGCGTCAGTCCTTGTGTCGGAGAACGGTATCGATTTGCGCTCGTACACCCCCGCTGCGGAGGTACGTGCGCGCGGACGGGCGATTCGCCAGCAAGTCCCGGTGATCGCGCGCGATCGCGAGGCCACCAGCGTGCGGCGGCCGGAGGTGCTCGACTTCATCGAGGCGAGCAATGCGGGGCGCCTGCCGCATCTGGTGCCGCTGCGGATCGGACGGATGATCACCTCACCGTTCACCTTCTACCGCGGCGCGGCGGGGCTGATGGCCGCCGATCTGGCCGGCGGACCGGACAGCGGGCTGGCCGCACAGATCTGCGGTGACGCGCACGCCGCCAATTTCGGCCTGTACGGCACGGCCCGCGGCGAAATCATCATGGACATCAACGATTTCGACGAAACCGTGGCCGGTCCGTGGGAATGGGATCTGGAGCGGCTCGCGGCCAGCCTGGTGCTCGCGGGCCGGGAAAGCGGTGCGGACGAGCAGGATTGCCGCCGGGCGGCCTGCGACGCCGCGCGCGCGTACCGCCTCGCCGCCGGTCAACTCGCTGATCTGCCGTTCATGACCTCGTGGACCGCGCTGCCCGACGAGTCGATCCTGAGCGCCGCGAAGGCCGAGGACCTGATCGACGATTTCAAGAAGGCCGCCAAGAAGGCCCGCAAGAACACCAGCGCCAAAGTGGTCGCGAAGTGGACCGAGCACCTGGAAGATCACGAGACCGGCATCCGCAAGCACCGATTCGTCAGCGACCCACCGATTCTCACCGAGGTGGACGAGCACGTGGCGGCGGCGTTCACCGGTGGACTGGAGCGCTACGCGGGCACCCTGCGGGAGTCCCGGCGTCATCTGCTCGCGCGATTCGCGGTGTCCGACATCGCGTTCCGGATCGTCGGCACCGGCAGTGTCGGGCTGCACAGCTATGTGGCGTTGCTGCACGGTAACGAGGGCGAGTCGGTGGTTCTGCAGATCAAGCAGGCCAACCCGTCCGCGCTCGCGCCCTATCTGCCCGCCGTCCCGGCACGCCACGAAGGCGAGCGAATCGTGCAGGGCGCCAGGCACGTTCAATCCGAGACCGATATCCTGCTCGGCTGGACCAGCGTGGACCCGACCGGCGACGGCGTCGAATTGCCGTTCATCGTGCGGCAATTCCGCAATCTGAAGGGCAGCATCGACCCGGCGGAACTGTCCGCCGACGATCTCGACGACTACGGCAGGCTGGCCGGGGCGCTACTGGCCCGCGCGCACTCCCGCTCGCTCGATCCCCGCCTGCTGGCAGGCTATCTCGGCGACGACGAGCGGTTCGAGGAGGCGGTCGCGGCGTTCGCGGTCCGCTACGCCGATCGCACCGAAGCCGACCACGCGGTGCTGGTCGAGGCGGTGCGCAGCGGCAAGATCGCGGCCGAACCGGCGGAGTGAGTGCGCACCAACACGCCGACTGTTGCCATGAGGGCGACGAACCCGGCGCCGGACCTCGTATCCTGTGAGCTGTCGAGTGTCGACGTGAAGGGCGGTCGTCAATGCTGGTGCGAGTGCAGAACGCCGCGGGCACCAATGCCGAGCGCGCGCTGATCGATTGGCTGCGCACCTGGAAGGACCCGGGCAGCCCCAAGGGCGTCGCCACGATCAACTGCAGTCTGTTCCACAAGGATCGGCTGCATCAGTTCGACGCGGTGATCTGGACGCCGACCAGCTGCGTGGTGATCGAGGCGGAGGCGTTGGTGGCGCGGCAGGACGGCGTGCTGGAGATCCCGCTGAACGGCGCGTGGACGATCAACGGCGAGCCGGCCGCCATGGAGGGGCGCGACCGGCGCACGCCCCTGGAAAAGTCGCGTGAGCACACATTCGCGTTGCAGAACTGGCTGGCCGATCGCGGGCTCGGCCAGCGCGCGGTGCACGGGCTCGCGCTCGTCGTCCCGCTGCGCGGTGCGCAGCTGAAGATCCAGCAGGCCTGGAGCGACCCGAGCTTCGACGTGATCCTCGGCGAGGACCCCGCGCGGCTGCGGCACTATTTCGATGTGCTGGCCGAGCAGGAGAAGCACCTGTGGACGGCGAACGATGTCGCGGTCGCGTTCCGTGGCCTCGGCATCCTCCCCTACCTGCCCGCCCCGCAGGAACTGCTCAACGAGGGCTTCCTCGGCCCGATCGACATCACGCTGTGGCACGGCGGCCCGAATCAGGCGCAGGCGGAGGCGTACGCGGAGGAACTGGCCCAGGCCGAGCGGGAGGCGAGCAAGCCGATCTACGCGGTCGAGGCGCCCTGGTACAGCCCGTGGAAGCTGTATCCGCGGGAAACCCGGGACATGGACTTCGGCCGGGCCTTCATGCGCATCACCCTCGCGGTGGGCATGTTGATCGCGTTCGCGTGGCTCCTGTGGTTCGTCATCAGCGCGGTGCTGACCTACGGCCCGTAATCGTTGGTCAAGGCTTACGGCCACACGTCACGGCTTGCGCGCCAACGCGATTCGGGGCGCCTCCGGGGCCGGATCGCCGAGTTGCGCTTCGCGTTCCACCACCAGTGCGACGTGCAGCCGGGACGGGCAGTCGAGCTTGAGCATCACCTGCCGGACGTGGTTCACCACGGTCCATTCGGAGATCCGCAACTGGGTCGCGATCATCCGGTTGGTCATCCCGGTCGCCACCAGTGTCGCGATCTCGCGCTGCCGGTTCGTCAGGGCGGCCAGCGGGGAATCTTCCGGGTCGGGCAGCGTGGGCGCGTTCCGCGCGTAGGCGACCGCCTCGGTCAGGGTCGATTCCGCCGCCAGCCGCTGGATCTCACGGAACTTGCTCTCGCCCACCGCGTTCCGGTTCTCCGCCAAGCGGGGCGCGGGATCGCCCGCGCCGAGCAGCGGGATCCCGTGCGTGGCCCGCAGGTGACGGGCCGCGAGGAGCAGGGTCAACGTCGGTTCGGCATACTCGACGCCGACCGCGTCGTAGGCGCGAGCACAGCCTTCGAGCGCGACGATCGTCTGCAGCACATGGGTGGACAGGTCGTTGTTCGCCAGATTCTCCCGGTACAGCGACTGGGCGCGATCCGCGGTCAGCGGCCCGATCTGTGTGCGCGCCAAGGTGTTCAGTCCGATCAGGCGCGCGGTGCTGTCCAACTGCCGGATCCGATCCCGGATCTCGGACCAGGCCGCGGTATCGCGCCGCGGCGGATCGGGCAGCGTCACCAGGCGCAGGGACAGTTCGATCCGCATCGGCCACGGACCGCCGAGTTCGTCGCGGTAGCGCGCCGCCATTCGCAACAGGTCCCGGGCGGTGTCGTGCTCCCCCACCGCGGCCAGCGCCACCGCCAGCGGCACCGCCGTCCGGGCCGCGTCCAGGGGACGGTCGAAACGCCGGTATGCGGCAACAGAACTCGTGAGCAGATCGACGGCCCGGCGCAGCCGGCCCGAGCGACCCGCCCAGACGCCGAGCACCTCGAGGCACAGCGGCGCCGTCACGCCGGGCGTGAGCGTCGTCCGGTCGCTCATCTCCAGCGCCTTGGCCAGCACCGACTCCAGCTCGGCCTGATAGCCGTGCTGGATCCACGCCGATTCCAGCACCGCCGCGAGCCGGACCGCCTGTTCGGGTTGGCCGGTGTCGATCAGATAGTGCAGTGCGGCAAGGAAGTCCGCGATCAGGCGGCCCGCGGTGGCCAGCGCGACACCGCGCTGCTCGTGCTGCTCGAACTGCGGGCCGATGGTCTCGGCGAGCCGACCGAGGCGGTGTACCTGGTCCGCACGAATCTCCTCGGCCCGCGCCGGGTCCGCGCGCAACGCGTGCCGGCAGTAGGCGCGCACCGGCGCGAAGAGCCGGTAACCGTTGCCTCGCGGGCCACTCACCGTGTGGTCGAGCAGGCTGCGCTGCACCAGGTCGGCCAGCGCCGCCGCGGCCTGCTCCTCGCCGATACCCACTGCGAGACAGGCGGTGTCGGTATCGATCACCGACTCGTACAGCGAAAGGCGCAGCAGCAGCTCGAGCGCCTCGGGCGCGAGGTCGCGCAGACCCCACTCGACCGCTCCGGGCAGGGACCGATGCCGGGCCGGGACGTCCACATACCCGGGTGATTGCAGCTCGCCGCCGGCTTTGATCTGCTGCAGGGTGCGCACCGGGCCGATCCGGGCGATGGTGCCCGCGGCCAGCTCGAGCGCCAGCGGCACCCCGTCCAACTCCGCCACGATCTCGTCCACGACCAGCCGATCCGCCATGGTGGCCGACCCGCGGTAGTGACTGTCGATGCTGTCGAGCAGCAGTTCCGCGGCGAAGGAGGAGCCCGGGTAGTAGTCGCCACTACCGGTGTCGGTGGGCAGCGGACGCACGCACAGCACGCATTCGCGGTAGAGCCGGAACGGAATCCGGCTGGTCGCCACGACGATCAGGTTCGGGCAGCACGCGAGCAGGCGCACGAGATCGGTGGAGATCCGCTCGACTACTCGATCGCAGTTGTCCAGCAACAGCACCAGGGGGTGCTCGCCGAGCCGATCCACCAGCACGTCGAACGCGGTGTCGCGTCCGGGTGTCGCGGCGGCCGAACCCGGCAGTACCCGATTCGCCGACGCCAGCACCGCCTGCCAGACGCCACCCGGGTCGTCGCCGTCCACGAGATCGACCGCCGCCCGGCGACGTCCGTCGAGTGTGGTGTCCGACAACGCTTCCCGGGCCAGCACGGTCTTGCCGACGCCGGCCGTTCCGGTGAGGGTCAGCAGCCGAACGCGCGGATCGCTGAGCAGACGCCCCATTTCGGCCAGCTCGGCCGCCCGTCCGACCACCGTCGGAAGCCGATAGGTGCCAGCCAGCGACGGCTGGACATCATCGCCCACCATGGGTACCTCTCAGTCACTGCCCCGGCACCGACGACCATCACGAATACGCCAGAGCCACATTGCATCCAGGCCGACCGAGCCGAGATCCTCGATCTACGAACCCTTTTGTTCGCCGATCGAACACGACGATACCAAGCCCGCGCAACCCTGCGGGCGGTTCAGCGCATCTTGCCCGGTTCCGTCGAGTTCGCCTGCCGCCGTTCCGGTTTCGGGCACAGCACCATTACGGGCAGGTTGGGTCGAGTGACCATTGACATCCGGGGCGGCTGTGGATATCGAGCCGTCCACCGGTGCGATCCTGTCACTGTCTATCGTCGATCGGTGCCAGGATCGCGACAAGACGTCATTCCACGGGGCGTACCCACCCTCGGCGGTATCGCGGTGGGCGCCACCGTGGCCGGCGCGCTGCCCGCGACGTTTCCACCCGACGGCGGCCCCACTGCGCTGGACCGCGCGCTGGCAACCCCGATCCGTGCCGCGCTCGACGCCCGGCCCGGTCTCGCGGAACTCTTGGTCGTCCCGAGCAACGCCTATATCTTGCTGCCGCTGCTGGCCATCGCCGCCGGCTGGTTCGCCTACCGACGGCACTGGCGCAGCGCGGCCCTCATGCTCGCGGTCCCCGGCTCGGCGGTCGCGCTCAACGCCTGGGTGTGGAAACCGCTGTGGCATCGGCAACTCCACGACTATCTGGCCTATCCCAGCGGCCACACCGTGCATCTGGTCGCGATCGCGACCACGTTCTTCGTGCTCGTCGATACCACGCGCGCACGCCTGAGCACGGTCGCCGTCGCGATACCGGCGCTGCTCGCTGCGGCAATCGGCATGATCGGACTGGACTATCACCTGCCCACCGACATCATCGGCGGCACGGCGGCCGCGGTGGCCATGGTGCTGACGTTCTGCTGGGCGGCGCGACTGTTACCGGGCGATACCGCGCCCCAACGCAATTCGCCCTGATTCCGCCCGAAGGGATTGCACACCGGACAAATCCGGCTAATCTCTACTACCAACGGTAGTAGTCATCCGAGGGGATCACATGAGCAAGCTGCAGGGCAAAGCCGCCCTGGTCACCGGATCGAGTCGCGGCATCGGGCGCGGGATCGCCCGCCGCCTCGCCCGGGACGGCGCGTTGGTGGCGGTGCACTACTCGGCCGATGAGGTGGCGGGCAAGGAAACCGTGCGGCAGATCGAGAGCGCGGGCGGCTGCGCATTCTTGGTCCAGGCCGACCTCGCCACCACGGAGGCGATACCGGAGCTGTTCGCCGCGCTCGAGGTGGAACTACGGGTGCGCGCCGGCGCGCCGACGCTCGACATCCTGGTCAACAACGCGGCGCATACCGGCTTCGAGGTCGCGACACCCGAAGACGTCACACCCGAACTGTTCGATCGCACCATCGCGGTGAACGCCCGAGCGCCGTTCTACCTGACCCTGCGCGCGCTGCGGCTGATGCCCGAGGGCGGGCGGATCGTCAACATCTCCTCCGGCCTGACCCGCACCTCCTTCCCGTCGCAGATCTGCGACGCGATGAGCAAAGGCGCGCTCGAGCAGATCACCGTGCAATTGGCCCGCTACGTCGCGCCGCGCGGGATCACGATCAACACGGTCGCGCCCGGCGTGACCGATACCGGCGGGCCGGTCTTCGCCGATCCCGCCGCCGTCGCGGAACTCGCCGAATGGTCCGCGTTCAACCGGGTCGGCGAGGTCGGCGATATCGCCGACGTGGTCGCCTTCCTCGCCTCCGACGACGCCCGTTGGGTCACCGGCTCGTACATCGACGCCACCGGCGGCACCCTGCTCTGACCCCGTTCCCATGGTGCGCGCCGGAAAAGGATGGTAGAACTTGTTCTAGTTTCGGCGATGGGAGCGCGTACGGTGCGGTACGGAATTGTGTTGTTCACCAGCGATCGGGGCATCACGCCCGCGGAGGCGGCGGTGGCCGCCGAAGGTGTCGGTTTCGATACCTTCTACGTACCGGAACACACGCACATTCCCGTGGTGCGGGCCGCGGCGCACCCGCGGACGGGTGACGCGAGCCTGCCCGACGATCGCTACCTGCGCACGCTCGACCCCTGGGTCGCGCTGGGCACCGTCGCCGCGGTCACCAGCCGGATCGGGCTCTCGACAGCGGTCGCGCTGCCCGCCGAACATCATCCGATCACCCTGGCGAAGACCATCGCCTCGCTCGACCACCTTTCCGGCGGACGCGTCAGCCTCGGCGTCGGATTCGGCTGGAACACCGACGAACTCGCCCATCACGGCGTCCCCCCGAACAAGCGCCGGACCGTGCTGCGCGAACACCTGGACGCGATGCGCGCCATCTGGACCGAGGAAGAAGCCAGCTTCGCCGGCGAGTTCGTGCAGTTCGGCGCGAGCTGGTCCTGGCCCAAGCCGGTGCAGAAACGCATCCCGGTGCTGCTCGGCGCGGCGGGCACGGAGAAGACCTTCGGCTGGCTGGCCGACCACGCCGACGGGTGGATCACCACGCCCACCGAGGACGGGCTGGACTCCAAAATCGCACTGTTGCAGCGGGTCTGGCGCGAACACGAGCGCGCGGGTAACCCCGAGATCGTCGCCCTCGCGGGCCGCCACAACGCGGAGCAGTTGGCGCAGTGGGCCGACTTCGGCGTCACCGAAGTCGTTTTCGGCATGCCGGATCGTTCACCCGAGGAAGTGCAGGCCTACCTGGCGCGGCTTGCGGGAAAGCTCGGGATCGGGTGAGCACTGGGACGGTGCACGCCCTCTGATCAGCCGCACGCCTTCCGCGTTCCCGCACGTCTTCCGCGTTTCGCGCACGTCTTCCGCGTTCCCACACCCGCTGTGCCAGTCCACAGCGGGTGCAGGAACGCGGAAGGCGTGCGCGAATCGTTACTAGCTCGGGCGCGCGCACCGGCTTCGGAGCGCTCGTGGGGATGCTCGGCCCGCGCGGACCTCCCGCGCGGGCCGGGCACACCGGTTCAGCGCAGGTCGCGGCGGCGGAAGGCGAGCAGGCCCGCCGCGAGCAGCGCGGCCGCGATGCCCAGCAGCCAGAGCACGGGCGCGATCTCGAACGGCGCGCCGGGCAGTTTCGGCGGATGCACGAACGGCACCAGATCCACCACCCATTGCGGCAGCCCGTCGAGCGAGCCGACGAAGAAGATGACGACCAGGACGCTGAGCACACCCCAGGCCACCGGAGTGAAGCGCGGCGCGAAGCCGTACAGCGCCACCGCGATGCCGGTGCACACCCACACCGCAGGCACCTGGACGAGCGCCGCGCCCAGCGTATCGGCCACCTTGCCGAGCAGATCACCGTCCGTTGCCCCGTACACCACCCCGATCGCGAGACCGGCCACGGACAGGAGCAGCACCGGACCGAGCAGCGCGAAAGCGATGTGGCTCAAAGCGTATCGCTCGCGGCCGACCGCACCGGCGAGGGTGGACTCGACCCGCTGACTGGATTCCTCGTCGTGCAGCCGCAGCGTGGCCGAGAGCGAGTAGGCCGCGGCGCCGGCTGCGAGCAACGTGAGCGCCAGCGTGACGAACGAATCCTGCAGCATGGTCGAACCACCCATCCGGGTGATCGCGTCGTGCACGGTGTCGTTGTCGCCGAGCATGTCCCCGACGCTCTTGATCGCACCGCCCATCAGCAACCCGTACAGCAGGAACCCGATGGCCCAGAACACCATCGACCCGCGCTGCAGCCGCCAGGCCAGGCCGAGTGGGCCGGCCAGCGACGGTGCGGCGCTCGGCGGCCCGGGCCGCTCCGCGACCAGCCCCGAGCCGGTATCGCGGCGACTCAGCAGCAGATACGCGGCCGCCACGGTGAGCACCGCGAGCAGCAGCAGCGGAATGAGCACCCACCAGCGTTCCTGTGCGAACGCGCGCATCTGGATGCACCATCCCAGCGGCGAAAACCAGGACAGCACACCGTTTCCCGCATCGCCGATGGCACGTAGCGCGTACGCCGCGGCGAGTGCGCCGAGGGCGATCCCCCGCGCGATCCGCGAGCTGGTACTCACCTGCGCGGCCGCGGCGGCCACGCCGGCCCAGGCGAGCCCGGAACCGGCCAGCGTCGCCGCGTAGGCCACCGAGCCCGCGATCGGCAGATCGTTGCTGTACAACATTGCGGCAGCGATGATTCCGACCAGCACACAGCCCGCGGTGGTCAGCACCAGCGCGGCGGACAGGCCGGCGTAACGCCCGATACTGGTCGCGCCCACCAGTTCTGCCCGTCCGGTTTCCTCTTCGACCCGGGTATGCCGGATGACGGTGAGGACGGTGGCGATCGCGATCATCGCGAAGAACGGACCGGCCTTCCACAGGTACATCGAGCCGGGCTCCGTGCTGAACACCGGACCGTACATGGCGATCAGCGCGGGGCTGTCGGTGATCGTCTTCGCGTAGTTCGCCAGGTCGGCGGCCGAGGAGTAGACGCCTTTGGTCGCCGAGACATAGAACGCGGGCAGCATGCCGAACGCGATCACCCACAGCGGCAAGACGATTCGATCACGGCGCAGGTACAACCGCAGCAATTGGCCGGTGCCGGCGAAGTCGGCCGAGCCACGCGCGGCGGGGGCGGCGTAGTGCCTGCCCGCGGCAACGGTCGTCATGCCCGCACCTTCTCCCCGCTCTGTGCCGGGTCGGCTGCCGAGTCGTCGGCGCCGACGTGATAGTGGCGCAGAAACAGTTCCTCGAGCGTCGGCGGAGCGCTGGTCAGGCTGCGCACGCCGGTATCGCCCAGCACCCGGATCAGTTCGCCGAGATGCTCACCGTCGACCTGACAGCGCAAGGTCTTTCCGTCCCACTGGATATCACCGACGCCGGGCAGCCGATCGAGATCACCCGGGTCGCCGACCAATTCGGCCGTGATCGAAGTCCGCGACAGATGCCGCATCTGCGAGAGCGTGCCGCTCTCCACGGTCCGCCCCGAACGGATGATGGTCACCCGGTCGCAGAGCACTTCGACCTCGGAGAGGATGTGACTGGACAGCAGCACCGTGGTGCCGCGGTCCTTGGCCTCCTGCACGCATTCGCGAAAGACCTGTTCCATCAACGGATCCAGGCCGGAGGTCGGCTCGTCCAGCAGCAACAGGCGCACATCCGAGGCGAGCGCGGAGATCAGCGCGACCTTCTGCCGGTTGCCTTTGGAGTAGGTGCGCGCCTTCTTGCGGGGGTCCAGGTCGAAGCGCTGGATCAGCTCCTCGCGGCGTTCGGCGTTGATACCGCCGCGCATGCGGGCGAGCAGGTCGATGGTCTCGCCGCCGGACAGCGACGGCCAGAGCGTGACATCGCCTGGCACATAGGCTAATTCGTGATGCAGGGCGACCGCATCGGCCCACGGGTCGCGGCCGAGCAGCTCGGCGCGCCCGGCGGTGGCGCGCAGAATGCCGAGCAGCACCCGGATGGTGGTCGACTTGCCCGCGCCGTTCGGGCCGAGGAAGCCGTGGATCTCTCCTTCTCTGACGGTGAGATCCAAGCCGTCGAGCGCGGCCACATGGCCGAACGTCTTACGGAGATCAGCGATTTGAATGACCTCGGACATCAATGCTCCTTGGTGAAGGTGTCCAAAAGCGTGGGGTCGGTGAGAATGCCCTGGGTGTAGAACTCCAGGGCCGGAGGGGTGAGCTCTTCGGTCAGCTCACGAATGGCCTTACGGAAATCGAGCTTTTCGCCGGGCTCCTGGTGCATCTGCATCCAGAGCAGCGTCGCGCCGACATTGAGCGTCATCAGATACCTGGCCCGCGCCGCGGGATCGCGGCTCGGCTTGATCGCGCCCGCCTCGACGCCCTGCTGGATGTAGACCTCGGCGTCCTCGACCATGTGCTCGAACAGCGACCTCGCCATCGGGCCTCCGGCCTGCAGGCTGCGGACCATGTAGGCGACCAGCGGCGCGTACTCCTCGATCTCGGCGAGGGCGGCCAACATGCCCTTCGCGACGCTGCCCGCGGTGATCGTCTGGACCTTCTTGTCGCGAATCAGCTGCTGCACCCGCGCGTCACAGGCGGCGCGCAGACCGTCCTTCGAGCCGAAGTGATGGTTCACCAGGCCCGGTGACACGCCCGCCGCCTTCGCGATGGCTCGCACTCCGACCTGGAAGCCCTGGTCGCCGAAGACCTCGATCGCGGCGTCGCGTATTCGGGCCGCGGTGGTCAGATCCGTGGCGGGTCCTTGCGATAGGGACTGTTCGTTAAACACATGTTCAATATACTAAACACGCGTTCAATCAACCACAAGAGTCTGCCCGGAATGTCGTGTCAACAGTCACGGTTTGCCCGGCCCACATCGGGCTAATGTCGAGTTATGACTACCGGCACCGGCACCGCAACGACGGCAGATCACCTACGCGCAGCGCTCGACGGACCGTGGGGCGAGATCCGGGAGCAGGCTCGCGTCCAGCTCGCGGACGACAAATTCGCCGGAGATTCCTACCTCGACTACAAGGCGGCGCGGGCCCGGGTGCTCGAGCAGATGCGGGCCATCGCGACGATGGGCTACGCCGAGCGCGGCTTCCGCCGGGAGAACGGCGGCACCAGCGAACCGGGCGCCGCGGTCACCGGACTCGAGATGCTCGCCTACGCGGATCTGTCGCTGTGGGTGAAAGCCGGTGTGCAGTGGGGATTGTTCGGCGGCGCGGTGGAGAACCTCGGCACCGAGCGCCACCGCGAGTACATCAAGCGACTGCTCTCGCTGGATCTGCTCGGCTGTTTCGCGATGACCGAATCCGGGCACGGCAGCGACGTCGCCAACCTCGAGACCACCGCGACCTACGATCCCGAGACCCAAGAGTTCGTGGTGCACTCGCCCACCCCGTCGGCGCGCAAGGACTACATCGGCGGCGCGGCCGAACACGCGCGGATGGCAGCGGTTTTCGCGCAGCTCATCACGCAGGGCAAGAACCAGGGCGTGCACTGTCTGCTGGTGCCGATCCGGGACGAGGCGGGCGCGGACCTGCCCGGCGTGACCACCCTCGACGACGGCCTCAAGGGCGGGTTGCCCGGTGTCGACAACGGCCGCATCGTGTTCGACCACGTGCGGGTGCCGCGCGAGAACCTGCTCAACCGCTACGCCGACGTCGCACCGGACGGTACCTACAGCTCCGAGATCGAGAATCCGAGCCGCCGCTTCTTCACCACGCTCGGCACGCTGGTGCGCGGGCGGGTCAGCGTGGGCGGCGCCGCCGCGGCCGGTGCGCGGGTGGGGCTGAGCATCGCCGTGCGCTACGCGGAAAAGCGCAGGCAGTTCTCCGATCCGGACAGCGGCCAGGAAACCGTGCTGCTCGATTACCGCAGCCATCAGCGCCGGTTGCTGCCGCTGGTCGCGAAGTCCTACGCGCTCGCCTTCGCGCAGAACGACCTCGTCCGCCGCATGCACCTGGTGCAGACCGGGCAGGACCTCAACCCCAGCTCGCAGCGCGCGCTGGAGAAGCGCGCCGCGGGCCTGAAGGTCGCGCAGACCAGGCACGCCACCCGCGCCATCCAGGAATGCCGCGAAGCCTGCGGCGGTGCAGGCTATTTGACCGAGAACCGGCTCGTCACGCTGAAGGCCGACACCGACGTGTTCACCACCTTCGAAGGCGACAACGTGGTGCTCACCCAGCTGGTCGCCAAGGAACTGCTCACCGCGTACTCCGACGAGATCCGCGACCTCGACGCGCTCGGCTGGGTCAAATTCGCCGCCACCATGGCGCGCGACGAGGTGCGCAAGCGCTCGGGCGTACGTCAGCTGATCCAGACCCTGCGCGACGGCTCCGACGATACGGTCGACGACGGCGACCTGTCCCGCCGCGCGGTGCAGCTGCAACTCTTCGCCGACCGCGAGGACTACCTGGTGCGCACCGCCGGTCACCGCCTGCGCGCCCGCGCCGAGGACACCAGCCCGTTCGAGGCCTTCAACAACGCGCAGGACCACATCCTCGCGGCGGGCACCGCACACATCGATCGGCTCGTTCTGGAAGCGTTCATCGAAGGCATCGAGGATATCCACGATCCCGACGCGCGCACTCTCGCCGAAACGGTATGCGACCTCTTCGTCTACTCGACGCTGGAGGAGAACTCCGCCTGGTACATCATGCATCGCTTCATGTCCGTCGAGCGGGCCAAGGGCGTGCGCCGCGGGGTCAACGAGCTCGTCGACCGGTTGCGGCCCGACGCGCTCACCCTCATCGAAGGCCTGGGCGTGCCGGAGTCGATGCTGCGGGCCGCGATGCTCGACGACGCGAGCGTCTACGAACGCGGGTGAACCGGCTGCTCATCGGATGCGCTGCGACTGATCAGTTTTCGAGAAGCGTTGCCCAGTGCCTGCTTCATAGCATGGGAAACAACGCAACACCGATCAGGAGGAACATCCGATGAGCACCACCACCGCCCAGGTCACCGCCCCCGCCACCAAGTCCTACGAGGGTTTCACCGCCGAGGAACGCGACGCGATGAAGCAGCGCGCCAAGGAATTGAAGTCGGCTGCCCGGCGCACCTCTCGCGGGGCCAAGGCGGACGGCGAAGCCGAAGTGCTCGCCAAGATCGCGGAGATGCCGGACGCGGACCGGGCGACGGCCGAACGAGTGCACGCGCTCGTCAAGGCCAACGCGCCCGCGCTCACGCCGCGGCTCTGGTACGGCATGCCCGCGTACGCCGCGGACGGCAAGGTCGTCTGCCATTTCCAGCCCGCGGCGAAGTTCAAGACCCGCTACTCGACCTTCGCGTTCAGCGATCCGGCGCACCTCGACGAGGGCACCATGTGGGCGAGTTCCTTCGCGATCACCGAGCTGACCGCCGAGGACGAGGCGATGCTGGGCGCGCTGGTGCGCAAGGCCGTCAGCTGAGCGTGGGGCCGGTCAGTCCGCGCGGAGTTCTTCGATCCGCTGCCGCAGTTGGTCGAGCAGCTTGTCGGGATCGTCGAAATCCGCCGGATCGATCGGGTCACCGAAATGGATGGTCACCTGCTGGCGGCGGTCGAAGGCCGGGCGGTCGCCGCGCGTGCGCCGCATCGGCAGCACCCGGTCGGTGCCGGTGGTGCCGACCGGAATGATCGGAACACCGGTCGCCAGCGCCAGTTTCGCCACACCCGGCTTGTAGGGCTCGTGCTCGCCGGACGCGACCAGCCGTCCTTCCGGATAGATGAGTAGCACGCCACCGTGCCGGAGAATCTGCTCGGCCTGCGACAGCGCGGCCTGCCCGGATTCGCTGTTTCGCCGCAGCACCGGAATATGGCCCAGCCGACGCACCAGCCAGCCGACCACCGGCCACGACCACAGCTCCGCCATGGCGATCGCGATCGCCCGGCGGCGCAGCGCGCCCCACAGGAATACCGCGTCCAGCATCGAGATGTGGTTGCTCGCCACGATCACCGGACCCGACTTCGGTATCGACTCGCGGCCGAGCACCGTGACGCGCACGAACCGCGACCAGGCCAAGCCGCGCAGCACCCGGCGCACCAGCTTCGTGGTCACCCACGCGCGTTTTCCCAGACCCCGCGGCCGACGCTCGCCCTTGTCCATCTCCACCCCGCGATCTTCATCGAACTCGTCCAGCCTACCGACGCGCACCGACAGGTCGGTCGCTGGTGAATCAACGGCCACTGTGCGGCGATGACCGGTGTATACGTGCTCAGCGACGAGGAAACCCCCGGCCTCGGCCGGGGGTTTCGTCGTCGGATTATCGAATCGTGCTCAGCCCTTGATCAATTCGGGGGCCGAGGGATCGGTCTCGTCGACCGGCGTCTCCGCCACATGGTCGGCGGCGCGACTCGGCAGCAGCACCGCCATGACGATCACGACCACCGACACCGCAGCGGAGACGAGGAACGCCAGCCGCATCCCGTCGAGGTGCGCGGTGGCGATTTCGACACCGTCCTCGACCAGCTGGCTGCTGCGCGCCGACATGATCGTCACCACGAGTGCGGTGCCGAAGGCCGCGGCCACCTGCTGCAGGGTGCCCAGCATCGAGCTGCCGTGCGAGTACAGGTTGTGCGGCAGCGCGCCGAGGCCGAGGGTGAAGACCGGCGTGAAGGTCGCGGCCAACGCCACCATCAACAGCACGTGCAGAGCGATCAGCTGCCAGTACGGCATCGACATCGAGATCTGGGTGAACCCGGCCAGCGCGACGGTGATCGCGATCGAACCCGGGATCACCAGCCAGCGTCCACCGAACCGGTCGAACAGCCGGCCGACCGTCGGTCCGAGCAGACCCATCGCCAGACCACCGGGCATCACCAGCAGGCCGGTCGCCAGCGGGCTCAGACCGCGCAGGTTCTGCAGGTACAGCGGCAGCAGGATCATCGAGCCGAGCATCGCCATGAACGCGACCGACATCAGCACCAGCGCCTTGGTGTAGGTGCCTGCCAGCAGCACCCGCAGGTCGAGCAGCGGGGTGCCGTTGCGCTGCAGCCGCAGCTGCCGGAAGACGAAGGTGGCGATGAGTGCCGCGCCGGCGGCCACGATCAGCGCGGGCTCGGCGAGATTGTCGGCCTCGAACTTGCTGAGCCCGTACACCAGGCCGCCGAAACCGAGGGCGGCGAACACGACGCTGGACCAGTCGATGGCGCCGGCTTCCGGTTCTCCGACGTTCTCCAGCTGTCGCAGGCCGAGCCAGGTAACGACACCGGTGATCGGCAGCACCAGCACGAAAAGCCAACGCCACGAACCGACCTGGAGCACGAGCCCGGAGATCACCGGACCCATCGCGGGCGCCACCGAGATCGCGAGGGTGACGTTGCCCATCACCCGGCCGCGGTCCTGTTCGGGCACCACGGTCATCAGCGTGGTCATCAGCAGCGGCATCATCACCGCGGTGCCGCCGGCCTGGATGATCCGGCCGATCAGCAGCACCGCGAACGACGGCGCCACGGCCGAGAGCGCCGTGCCCGCGAGGAACACGCTCATCGCGACCGCGTAGGCCTGCCGGGTCGTGACCCGCTGCAGGAACCAGCCGGTGGTCGGGATGACGGCCGCCATCGTGAGCATGAACGCGGTGGACACCCACTGCGCGGCGCGCTCGGTGACTCCCAGATCGGCCATCAGACGCGGGATCGCGTTGATCATGATGGTCTCGTTGAGGATCACCACGAAGGTCGCGAGCACCAGCACCCGGATGACCAGCGGCGTCCGTCCTTTCGAGACGGAAACGGATGGGGCGGCGGGCATCGATACCTCCGGTGGGGCTTGGACAGTGACTGAAGACAGGTGGCGGAGGCTGTTCGAGCTTCGGTGCCACAGTGATGGAGACGGAACCGGTAGCTCGAACTAATCGGCCGCACATGAGTATTCCGGTCGGCACCGACACAAATCACCCGAATTTCTGGCGGGGCGAGCCATCGCATAGCGCAAACGCGCAGTTCAGAGTGGTCTCCGAGCGGCGGTCAAGATCGAATCGTGACCCTGGTCACCCTGCCGAGCCCGCACGGCGGCACCGTTTGCTCCGCGGTGCGACCTCAGCCCGCGTTCTCCCCCAGCGCCCGGACGAACAGGGCGATCTGGTCGGCGTAGTGGGCAATGAATTCGGGGCTGCGCGGATCGGTCCCGCAGACGCCCTCGAGCACGTGCGGCAGTGTGGTCGGCGCCATCGCCGCCGACATGAGCATCACGAGCAGGCAGGCCGGGTCCAGCGCGGCGGGCAGGCGGCCCGCGGCTTGCAGCTCGCGAATCTCGGCGACACTCTGCTCGAGCGTTCGTGCCCGCGCCGCATGGTCGGCATCGCTGTCGGGGCCGGTGTATTCGAGCCCGCCCCAGGCGAGCAACCGGACCCCGTCCGGGTTGTCCCGTGCTTCCAGGGTGTAGCGGCGCAGCTGTTCGGGCAGCGGCGTGCCGGGCGGGACCAATGCGCCGCGGCGCTCCTGCCAGCGCTGCGACATCGCTTGGTAGAGGCCCTCTTTGCCGTCGAAGTAGTACGAGATCAACTGCTGATTGACGCCTGCGCGGGTGGCGATGGCGGCCGTGCGCGCGCCTTGGAATCCGTGCGCCGCGAACTCGGCCTCGGCGGCGTCCAGGATCAGCTGCCGCGTGCGCTCGGGATCGCGTTTACGTTCCTGAGGCTGCGGGGATCGGCGGGGTTTGGCGGACGGCACGGGAACGATCGTACCCATGCATAGCAGTGTCACTCATCAGCACGAGTTAATCAATCAAACGATTGACACAGTTTCTCAATCGATTGATGATGGGTCGGTCATCCTCGCTGCGCAGAAAGAAGTCCGCCGTGCAAGCACAGCCCGATATCGAGCAGACCCCCGTTCTCATCGTCGGCGGGGGCATCACCGGCCTGTCCACCGCGCTGTTCCTGGCCAGGTCCGGGATCCGGCCGCTGCTCGTCGAGCGGCACCCGTCGACGGCGTTGCAGCCACAGGCGCGCGCCTTCAACCCGCGCACCATGGAGATATTCCGTGCGCTCGGCCTGGAGCAGGAGATCCGGGCGCGCGCGTCGATCCTGACCGAGCTGCCCGAGATGATCGGTGCGCAGACGCTGGCAGGCCCGGAGCGCTTCCGCGTCGACATCCTGTCCCAGGTCCGGCCGCCCGCGACGCTCAGCCCCACCGACTGGGCGATGATCGACCAGGACGAGTTGGAGCGCGTGGTGCGCGCCGCGGCCGAAAAGCACGGTGCCGCCATCCGATTCGGCACCGAGGTGCAGTCCGTCCAGCCCACCGGCGAAGGCGTGTCCGTCCGGGTCCGCGACCTCGCGAGCGGTGCCGATCACGATATCCACGCCGAGTACGTCGTGGCCGCCGACGGCAATCGCGCGGGCATCCGGACCGGGCTCGGCATCGGCGCAACCGGACCCGGCGAGCTGATCCACGTCGCGAACATCCTGTTCGACGCCGACCTGAGCGCGACCCTGCGCGAGCGCCGATTCCTGCTGGCGTACTTCGATCAGCCGACGAAGGGCACCGCGCTGGTGCCGAGCCGCGAATTCGGCCGGTGGTCGCTGGGTGTGCCATTCGGGCCCGAATCAGGCACGAGCGCAGCGGATTTCACCGAGGAACACTGCATCGAGCTGACCCGCCGAGCGATCGGCGACCCGAACCTCGCACTGACCCTGGTGGCTCCGGTCGCCGGGTCGGCACAGAAGATCACGACCACCCGGATCGGCGGCTGGGTCGCCGACGAATACCACTGTGGTCGTGTCTTTTTCGTCGGCGATGCCGCGCATGTCGTGCCGCCGACCGGTTCGTTCGGCGCGAACACCGGTATCGCCGACGCCCACAATCTGGCGTGGAAACTCGCCGCGGTACTCAAAGATCAAGCAGGACCAGCGCTTCTGGATACCTACGCGGCAGAACGACGCCCGGTCGCGCTCGTCACGCTCGACCAGGCGATGCAGCGGTTGCACGGCAGGCACGAAGGGACCGGCGACGACGCGGCCACCATCGACGACCTGACCATGATCTTCGGCTACCGATACCGTTCCGCGGCAATCCATGCCGAGTCCGAGATCCCAGACGGTCCGGTCGCCGACCCCCGCTACCCCACCGGCTGCCCGGGGCTGCGCGCACCGCACGTCCGGTTGGGCAAAGCGGGCGCGACCCTGCCCACCCTCGATCTGTTCGACGGTGACTTCACCCTGCTGGCCGCCACAGGTGGCGGAGCGTGGTTGGAAGCGGCCGAAACAGCCGCCGAGGCAATGGCTCTCGACCTTCGTGCGCACCACATCGGCACCGAATTCGATGATCTCGACGCCCGCTTCCCGGCGGCTTACGGTCTCTCGGCGACCGGTGCCACCCTGGTCCGACCAGACGGATTCGTCGCATGGCGCGCGCCGGAACTTCCCGAACACCCGGAACACGCTCTGCAACAGGCACTTACACTGCTGCTCACCGCCGATTCCAGCGTCGGCCGAACCTAGGCGGGCGATTCCAGCCCGACGATCCGCCCGTCCGGATCACGCACCGTCACCGCCTTCTTCGCGTAGGGACCGGGGTCGGCGGCGTTCAGTGCTTCGATCATCATGGTCGCCAGAACGTTTGCGGCGGTGGGGGGTTCGCGGTCTCGGGGGGTTGCGAGGTGCATGCGCCAGGTGAGGTCGGTTTCGGCGAGAGGGAGGGAGCGGACCCGCCGGTCGGTGCCTTCGTAGGCTGCGGGGACGATCGCGACGCCGAGTCCTTGGCGCACATAGTCGACTACGACTCGGCCGTCGCCCAGTTCGATGGCGACGTTGCGGGTGCGGTCGGCCGCCGCGAAGGCCCGGTCGACCACGGCCCGGCTGCCGAAACCCTGGGGCAGGTCCACGAAGTTCTCGCCGTCGAGTTCCGTCAGCGCGACGCTGCGCCGACCGGCGAGCGGATGGGCGGCCGGGACGAGCAACCGCATCGGGAAGGACTTCAGTTCGGTCAGCCGCAGCTTCCGGCCGAAGGGGCCCGGATCGGAAAGGATCGCGAGATCCAACTCCCCCGCGACCACGGCGGCGGCGAGGTCGTGCGAGCCGCCGGCGCGATGACTCAACCGCAGCCGCACCTCGGGATGTTTCGCATGCATTCTGCCGAGCACCGTGGGCAGGTCGAACCACGGCACCGAGGACATCAACCCGAGCCGGACTTCGCCACCGACGACGCCGCGGACCGCGTCCACCGCGTCCACCGCCTCCCGCACGCCGCCGATGATCGCCCGTGCGCGTGGCAGCAGAACCGCACCGGCTTCGGTCAGTGCCACCTCGCGGGACGTACGCCGCAGGATCTCGGTACGCAGCTCTCGTTCCAGCGTTTTGATGGCCGCGGACACCGCGGACTGGACGACGTGCAAGCGTGCCGCCGCCCTGGTGAAACTGCGCTCCTCGGCGACCGCGACGAAGTACTCGAGATACCTGAGTTCCATCCGTCAACTATCGCATTTGGTGATAGCTGGAAGAAGAATCAATCGTTGGACGTGAACGTTCCAGCGCTCGACCATGGAATCCGGTGGCCGGACCCGGCCACGACACCACGGAAGAGAGTGCACGCGATGACGACCACGTCTGTCGATACCCGCGGGAAGACCCGCACCGATCCGCCCGACTCGCGGCGGCACGACACCGGCTTCTGGTTGGTCACCGTGGCGTTCTGCGCGGCCGTCGCGCTCGCGATGGTGCCGACACCGCTGTATCCGCTCTACGCGCAGCAACTCGGGCTCTCGCCGCTGACGATCACCGTCGTCTTCGCCGTCTACGGCACCGGCGTGATCGTCAGCCTGTGCACGGTCGGGCACGTGTCGGACTGGATCGGCAGGCGGCAGGTGCTGACCCTGGCGATGTCCACGGAGGTGCTGGCGGCTCTCCTCTTCATCCTGCCGCCCCAGCTGCCCCTGCTGATCGCCGGACGGTTGATCACCGGCCTCGGGGTCGGCGCGATCACCGCGACCGCGACGGCCTACCTGCACGAATTGCACGTGCTGGCCCGGCCCCGCGACAGCGCGAAACGCTTCGAAATCGCCTCCCCCGCAGCCAATATCGGCGGACTCGGGGTCGGCGCGCTGGTGGCCGGCGCACTCGCCCAGTGGGCACCGTGGCCGCTGCGGACCACGTATGTCGTGTTCGTTGTGGTCCTGGTGCTGCTCATCGCGGCACTGCTCCGGTTCGTCCCCGAGACCGTGTCCGTGCCACGCTCGCTGCGACCGACGTACCGGCCGCAACGCGTGTCCGTCGTCGGGTCCCGGCTGGGCTGGACCGTCGCGGTGGTCAGCATCTTCGGGGCGTTCGCCACGTTCAGCCTGTTCGCTTCCTTGACCCCGGCTTTCCTCGCCGGGACGCTCGGCCAGCCGTCACGCCTGCTGGCGGGCGGCGTGGTGTTTCTGGTGTTCGGCAGCGCGCCGGTCGCCCAGCACGCGGCCATGGCGTTGACGGTGTCCACCCGGCTGCTGTCCGGCCTGCTCGGCGCCCTCGCCGGGCTCGTGCTGCTGGTCGCGGCCATGCTGCTGGGCAACCTGCCGCTGTTCCTGGCGGCCGGCATCGTGACCGGTGCGGGCGCGGGCGTCCTGATCCAGTCCGCCGTCGCCCGCACCGTGCGCACGGCCGCCCCGGCGAACCGGGGTGGTGCGGTGGCCGGACTGTTCCTGATCGGCAACGCGGGACTCGTCTTTCCCGCGATCGGCATGGGCATCGCCACCCAATTCGTCGACACCCGAGTGGCGATGACCGGTTTCGCGGGCGTGCTCGTCGCACTGCTCTGCGGTGTCGTGGTCGGCGCCCGCAGGATGCGCGGGACCGAGGGACATTGAGCCGCATGCGGCGGGCGCGAAGGCCGGGGATTCGCGCCCGCCGGCACGCGGTGAGCGAACTCATTGCCAGCCCGGATGCGAAGGTCGCCGGAAGGTGACTACGTTCGCGTGCATGGAATCAGACACGCTCCCGGGAGGCGACAGCACGGAGACGCGGGTCGATCACCTCGGTCGGCGGCGTCTGTTCCGCCGGGGACGGCGGGTGCCGGTGGTGAGCCAGGCGGTCGGTCTGCTGGTCGCCGACCGGCAGGCCATCGCCGACACCATCGTCGCGGCGCCCGCACCGCTGCAGCCGATCGATCTGACCGACGACGCGCGCGTCGCCGAGGTGCTCGACCTCGCCGTGCGCGTCGGCGAGGTGGTCATGGCCTCCGGCACCGGCGTCATCGACACCACTACCCAGGTCCAATTCATCGCCGCCACCTATGGTCTGGCGCGCTGCCATGTCGATGTCACCTACGACGCGATCAGGATCTCCGCGGACCGCGGGCCCCGGCTGCCGCCGGCGAGCACGATGCGGATCGTGCAGTACCGCTCGCTCGACTTCACCCGGCTCGCGGCGGTGGACCGGCTCACCCGGCGCATCCGCAACGAAGTGGTCGACCCCGAGGAAGCGCGCGCCGCGCTGGACGCGATCACCTCGGCGCCGCATCCGTATCACCGCTGGATGGCCACCTTCGGCTGGTCGCTGCTCGCGGCCGCCATCGCCGCGCTGCTCGGCGGCGGGATCGTCGTCGCCGCAGTCAGTTTCGGCACCACGCTGGCGATCGACCGGGTGAACCGGGTACTGAACCGCTACGGCCTGCCGTTCTTCTTCCAGCACATGGTGGGCGGCGCGATCGCGGCGACCCCGGCCATCGTGCTGGCCACCCTGGCCGAACCGCTCGGCATCGAAGTGGATCCGTCACTGATCATCGCGGCCGGAATCACCGTGCTGCTCAGTGGATTACAACTGGTCGGCGCGGTGCAGGACGGGATAACGGGCGCGCCGATCACCTCGACGGCGCGCATGCTCGAGGTGCTGATGATGACCGGCGGCATCATCGCGGGCATCGCGCTGGCGTTGCGGATCGGCGACACCATCGGCGCGACGGTGCCGCAGATCCAGCTGACGCCGGGGCCGGATCTCACCGACCTGCCGATCAAGATCATCGCCGGTGCCGTCGCGGCCCTCGCGTTCGCGCTCGCCTGCTATGCGGAGAAGCGCGCGCTCGCCGCCGCGGCGGGCAGCGGTGCCGCGGGCACGATCTGCTTCCTGCTCGTGCAGCAGGCCGGGTTCGGCCCGGTGCTCGCCTCCGGCGCCGCCGCGACGGTGATCGGCATGGCCGGTGGTCTGATGGCCCGCCGGGCACTCACGCCCCCGCTGGTCGTCGCGGTCGCGGGGATCACGCCGCTGCTGCCCGGCCTCAAGCTGTACCGCGGGCTCAATGCCGTGCTCAACGATCAACTCGCGACGGGCGCGAACCAGTTGCTCGCGGCCTTCGGCGTCGGTTGCGCCCTGGCCGCGGGCGTCACGCTCGGCGAGTGGTTCGACCGCACGGTGCGCCGGCCGCGCATCCTGCGGCGCTTCGGCGCGCTGCGCCGCCCGACGGTGCGGCGCATCCGGCCCGGCGGACGGTGGCGCAGGCCCGCACCCACTCAGTGAGGCAAGCACCTGCATCTCGGGAAGAGAACCGGTATGGTCGTACCAAGTTAGGGTAGCCATACCTGGCCGCCCGGGTGCCGAAGTGAGGTGGTCCGGTCATGTCGGAAGCGACACCGTTCTCGACGCAGATCCGTAGCGCCACGGCGCGCCAGCACGCCGACGCGGAGAACTCACGGTTCCTCAGCGACATGCTAGGCGGTGTGCTCGGCGTCGACTCGTATCACCGTTACACCGGCCAACTCTGGTTCGTCTACCGCGCGCTCGAGGCGCGGTGGGACACGCTTGCCGACGATCCGATCGCCGGCCCGTTCATCCGCCCGGAACTCGCCCGCACCGCCGAACTCGAACGCGATCTGGCGCACCTGATCGGCCCGCAGTGGCGCGACGCACTGACGCCGCTCCCCGCGACCGCCGCCTACGCCGCACGGATCGATGAGTGCGCCCGGGACTGGCCCGCGGGCTACGTCGCGCATCACTACACGCGCTACCTCGGCGATCTCTCCGGCGGGCAGGTCATCCGCGGCACCGCCGAGAAGCTGTGGAACCTGCCGCATCGCGGCGACGGCGTGCGCTTCTACGTGTTCGACGGCGTCGGCAATCCCGCCGTGTTCAAACGCGAATATCGCGGCCTGCTGGATCAATTGCCGCTCGACGACCTGGCACGCCGCCGGGTACTCGACGAGGGGCAGCGGGCGTTCGCCATGAACGCCGCGCTGTTCCAGGAGCTCGCCGCGGAGTTCCCCGCCGCGCAGTAGCCGCTCAGTACGCGCCCGCGCCGCGGGTGACCGCGCCGATCGTGCGCGCGATGAGCAGCAGGTCGAGCACCATCGACCAGTTCTCGACGTACGAAAGGTCCAGTCGCACAGAGTCTTCGAGCGAGAGATCGGATCGTCCGCTGACCTGCCACAGCCCGGTCACCCCGGGTTTGACAAGCAGCCTGCGCCGCATCTCGCCGTCGTAGCTGTCGACCTCGCGCTGCACCTGCGGACGCGGCCCGACCACGCTCATCTCGCCGCGCAGCACGTTGAAGAACTGCGGCAGCTCATCCAGGCTGAATTTGCGCAGCACTTTGCCGATGGGGGTGATCCGCGGATCGTCCTTCATCTTGAAGAACACCGGGTTGCCGCCGTTGCGTGCGATGAGCGCGTCCACGGCGGTATCCGCCTCGACGTACATGCTGCGGAACTTGATCATCCGGAAAGGCTTGCCGCCCCGCCCGATCCGTTCGGAGAGGTAGAACACCGGGCCCGGGCTGGTCAGCTTCACCGCGAGCGCGATTCCCAGCATCGTCGGCGCGATCGCGAGCAACACCGCGGCCGCGAACACCACATCGAAAACCGCCTTGCCGGTCGACTTCGCCCGATCGTATTGCGGTTTCGCGATGTGCAGCATCGGCACGCCCGCCACGAACCGGTTGGTCAGCCGGGTGCCCGCGATATCGACCACGCCGGGCGCGACGATCAGCTCCACCCCCAGCGGGTCGAGTTCCCATGCCATCCGGCGTAATTCGATCGGACCCAGATGGTCGGTCGCGGTGACCGCGACGGTGTCCGCCCCGCTGCGGCGGACCGCGTCGAGCACCGTGCGGTCGTCGCCGACGACCGAGAACAGATGGTCCGACGGTCCGCGCAGGTACTCGGTGATTCCGTTGAGCCCGTCCGGAATACACACACCGACCACCCGGTACCCCGATGCCGGGTCGGCGGCGAAGGCATTGGCCATCGCCTGGGCCGCCTCCGCACATCCGACCACGAGCACCGAGGTGCGGTATTCCCCGCGCCCGCGCAACTGGCGCGCGTGGATCCGCCACAGCAACCGGCTCAGCATCAGCCCGAACAGACCGAGCGGTAGCGCTATCGCCAAATAGCCTCGGGCGAACTCGATCTGGAACACCAGCGACAAGATCGCCAGCACCCCGAACAACCGCAGCGTGGCCGCGACCAACCGGCGGTACTCCTCGCTGCCGCTGCCGACCACCTGCGGCGACCGGGTGTTCCCGACGGCGAGGAAGCCGGCCCAGGTGAGCGCGAGCGCGCCGGAGACCACCGTGTAACCGATCTCGTACGGCAGATGCCAGGCCAGCGGCGGCGCCGCCGGCCCGCCGAAACGGATGATCTGAGCCAACGCCATCGCCGCCACGATCACGCCGAAATCCGTTGCGCTCAAGCGCCGTATGTATTCAGCCTGCCAGCGTTCCCGATCGGAACGCGGCCTACTGTGCGGCGATCGACGGATCTCCAGATCGTCGTCGTCGGCGAGCTCGAAGCTCATGAACACGCACCTCCCCGTGGGAGAAAAGAAGAAGCCCCCCGATCCGCGCTGACCGGTCCCCGCTGCACGATCCCGACCGCCCCGGGTGTCCCCTCATTCGGCTGTCAGATGCAGATTGTTACAGAACACAATCCGTTTCACATGTCGAATCAACAGGGCGCCAAAGTGTTCCACGGAGTAGCCAACAAAGGGGCGGTCGGTATTTCGCCCAGGTTTGTTTACGTCCGCTCGTAACCATGGGCGCAGGTCACGAACCCTCGCTACCCACAGGCGAATTCGTCCCACCACGGTGAATCCACCAAACCCGTGGATAGCCGCCCGGAAGCTGCCATCGAAAACAGGTTGAAAAGTACCGGAAATTACTTCGAGCCCAGTCGATTTCACCAACGCCACGCGGGACTTTCGTTGTAACGTCTCACTGGATCGGGTCGACGTCAGGGGTGCGCCGACAATGTGCCGGTTATTCGACTCTTGGCAAAGGTGGGCTTCGTGCTATGTCGTCTGTGTGACTCCGAGCGATTGACGAGCGTGCTCGATCTCGGAGCGACACCACCGTGTGAAAAGTTCCTCGCCGCAGCCGAACTCGATCTTCCGGAATCAACTTACCCGCTGCATCTGCGGTTGTGTGCGGACTGCATGTTATTGCAGATTCCCGCGTTGATCACGCCCGAGGACACCTTCACCGAGTATGCCTACTTCTCCTCGTTCTCCGACAGCTGGGTGCGCCACGCCCGGACCTTCGTCGGCGAGGCGATCGACCGGCTCGAACTGGGCGCCGACTCGTTCGTGGTCGAGGTGGCCAGCAACGACGGCTACCTGCTGCGGCATCTGGTCGCGGCCGGGGTGCCCTGCCTGGGCATCGAACCGTCGGTGAACGTCGGCGACGCCGCACGCGCGGCCGGCGTGCCCACCGAAACCGCGTTCCTGGACCAGGAATACGCGGCCCGGGTGCGCGCCGAACACGGGCCGGCCGATCTGGTGGTCGCCAACAACGTCTACGCCCACGTGCCCGATCTGCGTGGCTTCACCAGCGCGCTGCGTACCCTGCTGGCCGACGACGGATGGCTGTCCATCGAGGTGCATCACGCGCTGAACCTGTTGCGGCTCGGCCAGTTCGACACCATCTACCACGAGCATTTCCAGTACTACACGCTGCATTCGGCACAGCGTGCGCTCGCGACCGCGGGCCTGGCGGTGGTCGACGTGGAACTGCTGGCCTCCCACGGCGGTTCGCTGCGGGTGTGGGCCCGGCCGGTCACCGTGGCCGCCGCGCCGAGCCGCCGCGTGGGCGAGGTCCTGCGCCTGGAACGGCATGCGGACCTGGATCGGGTCGAGGGCTACCGCCAACTCCGGCCGCGCACCGAGGCGGTCCGGCACGACCTGCTCCGGTTCCTGCTCGACCAGCGTGCCGCCGGTAGGCGAGTGGTCGGCTACGGCGCACCGGGCAAGGGCAACACGCTGCTCAACTACTGTGGCATCCGGCCCGACCTGCTCGAGTACACCGTGGACCGAAACCCGTACAAGCACGGGCGATTCACACCGGGCACGCGGATTCCGATCCACCCGCCGGAACGGATCGAACTGGATCACCCCGATGTCGTGCTCGTGCTGCCGTGGAACCTCGAGGCCGAGATCACCGAGCAGCTGCGCCATATCGCTTCTTGGGGCGGTGAATTGGTGTATCCGCTACCGGCACTGCACCGTGCCGACCTCACCGGTCACAACGACGTGCACAACACACTGAATTCCGAAATGACAGGGAGGGGAGCACGATGAAGGTTGTGCTGTTCTGTGGTGGCTACGGCATGCGGATGCGCGACGGCACCGACGACATGATTCCCAAACCGATGCAACTGGTCGGTCCGCGACCGTTGCTCTGGCACGTGATGCGCTATTACGCGCACTACGGTCACACCGAGTTCATCCTGTGCCTCGGCTACGGCGCCCAGCACATCAAGAATTTCTTCCTCACCTACCAGGAGTCGGTGTCCAACGATTTCGTCATCCGGGACGGCCGGGTCGAAATGCTGAGCTCCGATATCAGCGACTGGCAGATCACTTTCGTCGATACCGGGCTGGAATCGGCGATCGGTGAGCGGTTGCGCAGGGTGCGCGAGTATCTCGGCGACGACGAACGCTTCCTGGCCAACTACGCCGACGTGCTCACCGACGCGCCACTGGACGAGATGGTCGCGAAGTTCACCGCTTCCGGCGCGGCCGCGTCGATGATGGTGGTGCCGCCGCAGTCCTCGTTCCACTGCGTCGACATGAAACCCACCGGCGAAGTCAAGGAGATCATGCCGGTGTCGCGAATGCCGTTGTGGGAGAACGGCGGCTACTTCGTGCTCAGCCAGGAGATCTTCGATCTGCTGCCGCCCGGCGGCGATCTGGTCGCCGACGCCTGCGCGACGCTGGCCGGACAGGGCCGTCTCTTCGGCTACCAGCATCTCGGCTTCTGGAAGCCCGCCGACACCTTCAAGGAGCGTGCCGAACTCGATCAAGGCTATCGGTCCGGTTCCCGGCCGTGGATGGTCTGGGAGCGGGTGTGATCGGTCTCAGTGTCGGTGTGGTGCGCGAGATCGCTGTTCTCGGCGCGCATTGCGACGACATCGCCATCGGCTCGGGTGCGACGCTGCTGACGCTGGCGCGCGCCCAGCCCGGCTTGCGGGTGCATGCCCTGGTGCTGTCCGGCGGCGGCACCGAGCGGGCCGCCGAGGAGCAACGCGCGTTGGCGGCGTTCTGTCCGGGCGCGCAGGTGCGGCTCACCGTGCTGGACGTCCCCGACGGTCGCGCACCGGCGCACTGGGACCGAATCAAGACCGAACTCAACAGTTTTCGAGCCGAGTGCACCCCTGATCTGGTCTTCGCGCCGCACCGCGGCGACGCGCACCAGGATCATCGGCTGCTGGCCGAACTGGTGCCGACCGAGTTCCGCGACCAGCTGGTGCTCGGCTACGAGATCCTCAAGTGGGAGAGCGACACTCCCGCCCCCGTCGTCTTCCATCGGCTCAGCGCGGAGCTGGCCGAGGAGAAGGCGATGTTGCTGCTGAAACACTATCCGTCCCAAGCACATCGGGACTGGTTCGACCAACAGGCGTTCACCGGTCTCACCCGGCTGCGCGGCGTGCAGTGCCGGGCCGGACATGCCGAGGCGTTCCTGCTCGACAAGGCCGTCATCGATTTCGGAGGTTCGTAGCCATGCGGGTGTTGCTCACCGGACACCAGGGATATCTCGGCACGGTCATGGTGCCAGTGCTGCGCGCCAACGGGCACGAGGTGATCGGGCTCGACGCGGGCTTCTTCGCCGACTGCGTGCTCGGCGAACCGCCGGACGATCCACCCGGCCTCGCAGTGGATCTGCGCGACGTGACCGTCGAGCAGCTGCGCGGGTTCGACGCGGTGATCCATCTCGCCGCGCTGTCGAACGATCCACTCGGCGCGCTCGCGCCCGAGATCACCTACGCCGTCAACCATCACGCCTCGGTCCGGCTGGCCCGGCTCGCCAAGGAGGCGGGGGTGCGTCGTTTCCTCTACGCCTCCACCTGCTCGGTGTACGGTGCGGCGGGCGCGGATCTGGTGACCGAGGACGCGCCGCTGCGTCCGATCACGCCGTACGCGCAGAGCAAGGTACGGGTCGAGGACGATGTGGCGGCACTGGCCGATTCCGGCTTCGCGCCGGTATTCCTGCGCAATGCCACGGCATTCGGCTTCTCCCCGCGGTTACGCGCCGACATCGTGCTGAACAACCTCGTCGGGTACGCCACCCTCACCGGTGAGGTGAAGGTGCTCTCCGACGGGACGCCGTGGCGGCCGCTGGTGCATGCCCGCGATATCGCGTGGGCCTTCGCCAACTGCCTCACCGCGCCTCCCGACGCGATCCACTGCCGCGCTTTCAATATCGGCACCGAGGCAAACAACCTCACCGTCGCCGATCTCGCCAAGGCGGTCGTCGAGGCGGTGCCCGGCTCGCGGTTGAACATCACCGGCGAGAGCGGCGCCGACCCGCGCTCCTATCGCGTCGACTTCTCGGCGGCGCGCTCCGCGCTCGGTTTCCGCGCGCTCTGGACCGTGCAAGCGGGCGCGGACGAGCTGTTCCAGGAGTACACCGCCCGCGGGCTCACCTACGACGATTTCTTCCAGAAGTTCACCCGGCTGCCGCACCTGGAGCGGCTGCACCGGACCGGGGTGCTCGACGCGACGATGCGCCGGATACCCACCGGAACCACCCATGTCCCCGCAAGCTAGCCAGGACACCCCGGCCCAGCGTTGCGCACCGGTGTGCGCGGCACCCGAGCACTCCTGCCGCGCCTGCCGCGGCAGCGCACTCAGCACCGTGCTCGACCTCGGAACCGTGCCCGCGGCCGACTTCTTCCCGCCCGCCCACGCACCGGTCGGCCTGGCCGAGTCGGCGCATCCGCTGCGGATGCAGCTGTGCGCCCACTGTGGCCTGGCACAGCTCGCCGAGGACGACACCCGGGCCGAGGAGCCGCGCGGCATCGAGCCGGCGGCCTTGCGCGCACAGGCGGCCGATGCCGTCGGCAAGGTCGCGGCCGCCGGGCTGCTGCGCGGAAAGACGGTGCGCGAGTTCGGCAGTCCGCACGGCGGCACCTGGCTGCCGTTGCTCACCGAGCGTGGCTTCTCCCCCACCGAGGCGGCAGCCGAGGTGGTGCTCGACTGTTTCGGCGTCATGCACGAGCCGGACCAGCGTGCCGCCTTCGCCGCGCGCGCCGCCGCGACCGCGCCGGACGGTGTGCTGCTCGTCCAATACCACGCGCTCGCCGCCATCGTCGCCGGCTCCCAGTGGAACGCGTTGCGGCACGGCCACTTCGCCTACTATTCGCTGGCCGCGCTGCAACGACTGCTGCGCGCCGCCGGGATGAGCCTGGTCACCGCGTGGCGGTTCGACCTCTACGGCGGGACGGTGCTCGCCGCCGCCCGGCACGGAAACCACCAGCCGGACCGCGTCGTACAGGAAATACTCACGCGCGAACGAGAATTCACCGCGCCCGCCGCAGTCCGCGGGCTGCAACGCGCCGCCGACACGCACGCCGACGCACTGCGCCGCTGGCTCGAACGCCATGCCGCACAGGGTGATCGGGTCTACGCCTACGGTGCGGCGTCCCGGGCGGTCGCCGTGTTCAGCCTCGCCGGTGTGCACCGCGGGTTGATCGCCGGTGTCGCCGATGCCGCCGCGGGCAAACAGGGCAGGCGGATGCCGGGCACCGACGTGCCGATCATCTCGCCCGACGAGCTCGTCGCCGCCCGGCCGGATCTCGTGCTGCTGACGTTGCCCGATCTACTACCCGAGGTCCGGGCCCGCTATCCGGAACTCGACGGCTGCTGGATCGTCGACGACCCGGCCGAGCCCACCGCGGAAGGCGGCTGACATGCCTCGGATCCGCTGTCCACCAATGGCTTTGCCACCTGTTTCCGCCACGCGCTTGATCTGACATGATTCGAATACCGAGCACCTGACCGCCCTGATGACGGACGAGTTTCGTTGCTCCCGCGTGCCGGGGAGCGGGCCGCCGAGCGAACAACCACGCCCGGCCGGGTGCGTGCAGAAGGGGATGAACCAGATGAGGGACTTCACGCAGCAGCGCGGCCGAGACCTGCGCATGCTCGCGATCACCACCGCCGTCGCGACCGGCCTGATCTTCGGCGCGGGCGCCGCGGGCGCCGTCGTCGACAGCACCAACCAGATCGTCGATCAGAAGGATCGGTCGATCGAGGCGATCCAGTCCGATACCCGGATCGACTTCGTGCCGCCGTTGGACGGAAATCCGTTGACGCGCGAGTGGTTCCACAACGGTGAGGCGTCGTTCAAGGTCGCGGGCCCGCACGCGGAGGACTGGAACGGGCACATCACCATCGGCTACCAGGTCGGCTATCCCGCGACGCTCAGCGGGCGACTGAAGTTCGGCTACTCGACACCCGGACTCGGCGTCGACCTCGGCGGCGGTGACGGCGGCATCCTCAAGCTCGACGGGCTGATTCCCCGCGCGGGCGTGGAGATCGAGGTCGGTTTCGGCCCCGGCATCAAGACCGTGGAGTGCGCCGGCGGCGATATCTCCGGCACCTCCGGCTTCATCCGGATGTCCGGGTTCCACGGCACCGTGACGGGCGTGATCGGGCCGACCACCATCCGCCCGTTCGTGCGGGTGGTCAGCGCCAGTGGCGACACCGTCATCACCTACGGGCGGATCTGGACCCTCTGAGGTCCGGCCGGTGTGGCGCCCCGGGGCGAGCGCCACACCGCCGGTGGTCAAACCAGCAGGTCCGGACGCTTGCGAACCGTGGCCACGGTCCGAACCCGCAACCGGTACAGCGCCGCTCGGGCCAGCCGGGTGTCACCAGCGAGCACATCGCCGCGGCTCACCAGGTTCGGGTAGTCGCCCGCGATGCGGTGGTGGAACCGATACATATCGGTCAGCTTGCTCACCGTCGAGGTGCGGCTGCACAGGTTGAACGACGAATTGCGCCAGGCGGCAAGTATTTCGGTCATCCCGAAGAACACACCGAACGACGACGCCCGCGCGAACAGGTCCACGTCCATCGGGAACACCAGATCCCCGCGCAGGCCGCCGACCAGGTCGAAATGCTTGCGGTAGAACATCGCCGCCGCGGTCGGCCCGAAATCGGCGGGCCCGCGCCGCACGATGGCCCGCGCCAGGGCCCGCGCCGTCTGCCTGCCGAGCAGTCCCGGCAAGCCGAGTCCGGTCTCGAGCAGCGCGCCGTCCTCGTCGATCACCTCGAATCGGCTCGACGAGATCGCGATGCCCGGGTCACCGGCCATCACCGCGAGTTGCGCGGCCAGCGCACCGGGACGCAGCACGTCGTCGGCGCAGACCACCTTGACGAGGTCGCCACGGGACGCGCGGATCACCTTGTTCCAGTTGTCCCCGATCGGCAGCACGGCATCGTTGTGCAGCACCCGGATCCGCGGGTCCTCGAACGAGCGCGCGATCGCGCCGGTGTCGTCGGTGCTGGCGTTGTCCAGCACCACGAGCTCGAACTCCGCGTCCTGGTCGAGCACCGAACGCAGCGTCGTGGCGAGCGTGCGCGCGGAGTTGTACGCCGGAACACATATCGACAGGCTGGCCATGAGTCATCCCCCTAGCTGATGGCCCGGACGTACCGGGCCGCTGTCCACCAGCCGGAATACCCGCTCGAGCCCGGCTCTGCTGGCGTCGATCTGCTCTATCGCCTTGCGCTGCAAGGGCTCCCGCACCAGTGGCGCGTCGTCCCAGGACCGCTGCACGGCCTCGGTCAGCTGCGTCTCCAGCGCGGGATCGTTCAGGTGCACGATCCGCAGTCCGGTGCCGAACATCTGCGCCAGACCGTGGAACTTGTCGTCGTAGTACTCCGAGGCGGTGATGCCCACCGCTGGAATGCCTTGCGACAGCGCGAAGACCGCGAGGTGGTAGGCGCTCGTGACGAGCACCCGGCAACCCGCGACCTGACGCGCGACGTCCTGCGGCGTGCCGCCACGGCCGACGGCGGGCCGCGCGAGCTGCGCCCCCGCCATCAGCGGCAGCGTGGAAAGCCGGTCCTCGGAGGCGTATTCGGAAATGATCAGCGGAACCACCCCGGCTCCATGGTGGGCCGCACAAGTGCGCACCACCCGGCCGAGCGTCTCCTGCGCGGCCACGCCGACCGGTGAGTAGTCCGCGACCCGCAGGCACAGGCCGATATCCGCACCGATCCGGGCCTGACGCAACCGATAGGCGAACTCGACCGCGTCGTCCCCGGTGACGAGCACCCGCTCGGGCGCGACACCCATGCGCGACAACAACTCCGGGCCCCGCCGCCGCTCGCGCAAGGCCACGAAGTCCACGCCGGGTAACACCTCGCCTGCCCGGCGTAGCAGCTCCGGATCGCGTAGCGGACCGAGGCCCTGGCCGACGAGGGCGGTCGGAATGCCGCGGGCGCGGGCGTATTCCAGCAGATTCAGCGTGCGGTGCGCCTGATAGCGGTCGACGTCGGTCATGTAGCCACCGCCGAGCGCCAGCACCAGCGATGCCTGTTCGACCGCGGCGGGTATTTCGACAGGGAAGGCGCTGTCGGCGGGCACCGTCACGTGTTCGGTGATGCCGGGGCCCGCGGTCCGGCGTTTCGCCGCCGAGCGCAGCGCGCGTAACCGGTCCTTGGGTCCGTCGGTGGCGGCCCGCCAGTGCAGCGCCGCCGGACCGCCCAGTTTCGTTGCGGCCCTGCGGGATAACCGCGCCGCCCACCCGTCACCGCGCCACGACCAGTCCGGGCCGCAGAGCGGTTCCGCCGTCGGCAACAGCGCGCGCAGGATGCCGGGTTGGTGGGTGAGCACCCCGATCCGGGCGCGCGGCCATCGGGCCCGCAGTCGTTCGACCGTCACCGCCATCATCGCGATATCGCCGCGGTTGCGCAGCCAGTATTCGCCGTTCTCGACCAGCACCCGAATATTGCCCTCGGCAAGTTCGGCGCGCTCGGCCGCGGAACCTTCGGTCCCCACTGTGCATATCCTCCCGCCAGCCCCCTGCCGGGTCGGCCCGTGCCGAGCACGAACTCGTTGTGAAATCTACCCCACGCTATGCATCGCGGCTACCGTACCGGGAGTTACCGGAAAACCGCGCGCTACTCAATCGCTTGTGCGGGAACGCCCTTCGGGCCGACCGGACTGTTTGGTTATCCGCCCCGCGTAGAGCGCCGCCAGCGACGCCGCGGCGAATGCCGTGCAATAGTCGACGAGTTCGTCCATCGGTACGTCCAGCCGCCCGCCTTCCTTCTCGACGAGCACGCGTTCGAGCATGCCGACCACCGACAGCGCGTAGATGTCCACCAGCTCGGCCGGCGGCTCGGTCTCCGGCCGCGCCGCGGTGGCGGTGCGGGCCACCAGCCGGGCGAAGCGCCACAGTGCCTCGCGCATCCGCTGTTCGGCGCCGGCCCCGGCGGGCTCGACGAACACGATCCGCATCTTGCGCGCGTCCTCGGCCAGCGCGGTGAGGTACGTGCCGATGCCCGCGCGCAGCTTGCGGGTGCCGGTGGCGGGAGCCGCGTCCACCGCCACGACCACCGCCGCGAACAGCTCGTCGATCACCTGGTCGAACACCGCCGCGAACAATTCCGCAGTGCCGCCGAAGGATTCGTAGAAGTACCGGTCGGTGAGTCCGGCGGTGCGGCACAGGTCCTTCACGCCGGTGGCCGGATAGCCCCGGGTTCCGAACAGCTCCAAGCCTGCTGCCAGCAGTTTGCCGCGGCGTGCCGCCACCCGGTCGGCCGCGCCGACACCGCCGTAGGGCCGCACCGGGCGACGCTGTTTCGGCGTGCCGGTCATCGTTCGCTCCGCCTCGTCATCTACGCATTGTCTCCCATCACGCGCGGCCATCTGCTAAAGATGACTATCATAATAGTCAGTTTTGCGAACGGGGTCGGGCAGTGACACCTCACCAACGGAACAGTGCGGTCAGCAGGCGTTCGGTCTTACGTGGCGCGGCCGGCCTGGCCGGTGCGGCCGGCTTGGCAGCGAGCGCGGGTACCGCGGCGGCGCGCGAGCCCCGCCGGCGAAACGGGCCCGCGCGCAACACCGTCGCGGTACTCGGCGCCGGCATCGGCGGACTCACCGCGGCACACGAATTGGCCGAGCGGGGTTTCGAGGTGACCGTCTTCGACCGCAAAGAGCTCGGCGGGAAATCCCGCACCATTCCCCTGCCCGGCACCGGGATCGGCGGCCGGGCCCCGCTACCGGGTGAGCACGGAGCGCGCGGGTTCACCTCGTTCTATCACAACGTGCACGACACGATGCGCCGCATTCCGCTGCCCGGCACCCGGAACACCGTCTACGACAACCTGATCCCGTTCTCGGTCAACGACCCCCGATACCCCAGGGCAGGCAATCTCCCCGACGGCTTCCCGCTGATGTTCGGCTTCTACTTCGATCCGCGCCAAGCACTCACCCCGGAAGGGTTGCAGCGCATCTTGATCGAGGTGTTCATGAAGAACAACCTCATCCCGCTGCCCGAGGCGATCCACATGGCCGGGCGGGTCATCACCTATCTCACCTCCAGCGAGGAGCGTCGCTTCGCGCAGTGGGAACACCTCAGCTGGTGGGACTTTGTCGGCGCGGCACAGCGCTCCGCGCAGTTCCAGGCCCTGGCCGCAACGGGTTTGACCCGGGCACTGGTGGCGGCGAAGGAGTATGTCGCGAGCACCCGGACCATGGGCAACATGATGGAGAGCTTCTTCATCGCCCTGCTGCAGGAACTCGCCGGCGGCCCGAAGGTCTATCAGGTGCTCAACGGCCCGACCAACGAGGCCTGGCTGGATCCGTGGATCGCGCTGCTGAGCGAGCTGGGCGTGCGGTTCCTGCCCGGGCACGCCCTGGACGGTTTCGAGGTCGCGGGCGGGGAGATCGGCGGCGCGCGGATCCGCAGATCGGACGGCTCGACCACGCTGCACCGAGCCGACTGGTATGTCTGTGCCGTGCCGACAGATCGGGCGCAGCGCCTGTGGTCGCCCGAGATGCGCAGTCTCGAACCGAGTTTGGCGCGCATGGACGCGCTGACCGTCGACTGGATGACCGGCATGCAGATGTTCGTCAGCGAGAAGCTGGAGCTCGGCGCGGGCTACAACATCTATCTCGACGCGCCGTGGCGACTGACCTCGTATACGCAGCGCGCGTTCTGGGACGTCGACTACGCCGCGAAATACGGCGACGGCCGGGTCGTCGACGGTCTCACCATTGATATCGCCGACTGGGATACCCCCGGCATCCTGTACGGCAAGACCGCCAAACACTGCACCCGAGAAGAGATCTACCAGGAGACCTGGGCTCAGCTCACCGCCGCGCTCAACGACGACGGGCGTGTCCAACTGAAGGACGGCATCGTGCGGGACTGGCTGCTCGATCCCGGTATCAGCTGGCAGGACGGCCAGAACCACAACGACGAACCGTTGCTGGTCAACACCGTCGGCTCGTGGGCCGCCCGGCCCACCGCGCACACCGGGATCCCCAATCTGTTCCTCGCCGCCGACTATGTGCGGACCAACTTCGATCTGGCCACCATGGAGGGCGCCAACGAGGCGGCTCGCACCGCGGTGAACGCCTTGCTCGACGCGGCCGGCTCCCCCGCCGCTCGCGCCCAGTTGTTCACCCGCGCCGCGATACCCGCGTTCGAACCGCTGCGCCAGATGGACGCCGCACGCCTGCGCGCCGGGCAACCGAACCTGTTCGATCTGGGTTGACGAATTGTTGCTCGCCGACTGGCCGACCAGAAGGCCCCCGGTCCCCTAGACTGCTGCGGGAGAGGCGAGTTCACCGACAGCGACTCGTCCCGCCATCACCGCCAGTAGGGGGCATGGGTGACGGGAAGTTCCGGGATAGTTCGGGTCCACATGACGGGATCGGAGTGGTTCACGTCCGCGCCCGGCGGGCTCAATCGGTACTTCACGGAGCTGTTCCACGCCCTCGCACGGCAACCGGGGATCGCGGTGTCCGCGGCCGCCTTCGGCACGGCCGCGCCGGACGCCGTGAACGCCCGATCATGGGGCGGCACAGGCGGTTCCACGCTGCACCGGACGCGCGCCGCGCTGCTCGACCGCGCCGAGTTGGACCCCGGCACGGTGCTGGACCGCCACTTCTGTCTGTACGGACCGGTCGCTTTGACTCGACGAGGCCGCTTACCGCTGGTCGTCCACTTCCACGGCCCGTGGGCGGCGGAGAGCCGGATGACCGGACAGCACCCCGCTGCGGTGCGCGCCAAGTATCTGCTCGAACGGATCCGGTACCTCGGCGCGGACCGATTCGTGGTGCTGTCCAACCACTTTCGTGAGGTACTACATACCGACTACCGGGTTTCCCCCGATCGGGTCGCGGTCATCGCACCCGGTGTCGACCTCGATCGTTTCCAGCCCACCCCGATCCCCGCCGACACCGCGACGCGCTCGGTGCTGTGCGTGCGCAGACTCGAACGCCGCATGGGCATCGATACGCTGCTGCGCGCGTGGCCCGCCGTGCTCGCCGACCATCCGGACGCCCGGCTCGTGCTCGTCGGCACCGGCACCGCCGAGCACGAACTCCGTTCGGCGGCAGCGACTCTGCGCGATACCGTCCAGTTCGCCGGACACGTCGACGACAAACGGCTGACCGAACTGTACGAACTCGCAACGCTGACGGTGGTGCCCACCACGGCGCTCGAGGGTTTCGGGCTGATCGCGCTCGAATCGCTCGCGGCGGGCCGCGCGCCGATCGTGACCGACTGTGGCGGACTGCCGGATTCGGTGCACGGCCTCGACCCGTCCCTGATCGTGCCCGCGGGCGACGCCGAGGCCCTCGGCGCGCGGCTGGTCAGCGCCCTGCACGGCGACCTGCCCAGCCCGCAACGATGCCGGGCGCACGCCGAGACGTTTTCCTGGGATGTCACGGCGCGGCGGCACCTCGCGCTGTACCGGGAGGTCAGCCGATGACCAAGGCGCTGTTCCTCGCGCACACCGCGGCACCGTCGGGCGCCGAATTGGCCACGCTGCGCCTGCTGTCCGCGCTGCGGGACCTCGGTCGGGCGGATATCGCGATGGCGTATACCGAAGATGGTCCGATGGTCGAGCGCATGCGCGCACGCGGGGTCGAAACCCTGCTGCTGCGTGGTCGTTTCGAGAGCAGGGCGATGACCATCGGCGCGGGGCCGGTACGACTCGTCGCCGGATTCGCGGCGCTGCTCCGACTGGGCTGGACGGTGGGCGGCGCCGCGCGACGGGTCGGCGCCCGCGTGCTCGTCGCGGAGAGCAGCAAAGCGCTCGTGATGGGGATCGTCGCCGCGCGGCGCGCCCGGATTCCGCTGGTCTGGCAAGTACACGACCGGATCGCCGCCGACTATTTCGGCCGGCTGCCCACGTTCGTGCTGCGCCTGCTGGGCCGCTGGTGCTGCGCCGGTTACCTCGCCAACAGCCGCACCACACTCGACACCTTGCCGGTCGGACGCAAACCCGCGCTCGTCGCCTACCCTGTCGTCGAACCCGCCATCGGCACAACGCGTTCCACGCAGCGCCCACCCGCCGAGACGGTGGTCGCCATGCTCGGCAGGCTCGCCCCGTGGAAGGGGCAGGACGTGCTGTTGCGTGCCCTGGCCGCGACGAAGACGCGCCCGCACCGGGTCTACCTGATCGGCGGCACCTTCTTCGACGAGCAGGCCTATCGCACCGAGCTGGAACGGCTCGCCCAAGACCTCGCACTTCCGGTCACGTTCACCGGTCACATCGACGATCCAGGCGAATACCTCTGCGACACGGACATTCTCGTGCACTGTTCAATCCTGCCGGAGCCGTTCGGCCAGGTGATCGTCGAAGGCATGCAGGCGGGCTGCGCCGTGATCGCCGCCCGGCCGGGCGGTCCCGCGGAAATCATCACGCCGGACGTCGACGGCCTGCTCGTCGACGGCGGGTCCGCACACCAGCTCACCGCGGCCCTGGACACCCTCATCGCCGACGCCGCGCTACGCACTCGGCTCGCCGACGCCGGGCGGCTGCGCGCCGCGGACTTCGGCAGCGCCGCGACGGCCGGCCCGGTCGCGGCCTTCCTCGATGACATCGCACAACGCAACGACGCCGCGGGCACCCCCTCTTCTTCGGAGCGAAACCCGTATGGCTGAACACGCCGCGCCGAACGCACCCGACCGGTCGCCCGCCGGCGGCGGCTCGCATCGTCGTAACCCCCGGCCGCGCCACGGTTTTCTCGCGATAATCCGCGATATCGGTTACGTCAGCTTCGGCAAATACGGGCAGTACGTCGTCACCATCGTCACTGTGCCGCTGATCGCCCGGGTACTCGGCACCCACGGTCTCGGCCTGCTCGCGATCGGCATGTCCGCCTACTTCATCGGCTCGCTGCTGGTCGATCTCGGTATCACCTCGTATCTGGCGGCGCGGGTGCACGACACCAACTCCTCCGAACTCGGCAGCGACCGGTTCCGGCACGTCAACCAGCTGCGCGGCGACTATCTGGCGATCCGGGCGGGCACACTCGGCGTGCTCGGTGCCGCACTGTTGCTCAGCTATGCCGTCGGCGCGCCGGAACATCTGGAGATGATCCTGCTGGGCTTGTTCGCCGGCGGCTTCTGGTCGGTCTCCGAGGACTGGCTGCTGATCGGTCAGGGCCGCTTCGGCGCTTCGACCGCCTATCAGGCGGTCGGCCGCATCGGCTATCTCGTGCTGCTCGTCGCCGTGCTGCCCCGGCTGCCGAGCGCACAGGTCGCGCTGCTCTGCCTGCTCGTGTCGTCGGTGCCCACCGTCGCGCTGACCTGGTGGGATTCGCTGCGCACCTTCGGGCGCCCGGCCCGCCCCCGCGGCATCCGAACCGTGTTACGTACCGGCGCCCCGGTTTTCACCTCTCGGCTGCTGGTCACGTCGTACGGACAGGGTGCGGCGGCGGTGTATTCGGCGGTGCTCGACGCGGTATCGCTCGGCCTCTACTCCGCCGGGGACCGACTGGTCCGTGCGATCCAATCCACCTTGGATCCCATCGGTTTCGCGCTGCTACCCCGCATGGCGCGCAAGAGCGCCGACGACAACTTCTGGCGCCACGCCATGCAGGCGCTGCTCGCCTGCGTCTGCACCGCGACCGTGGCCGCGGCCGCGGTGTGGCTGGCCGCGCCGATGTTGATCCACCTGGTGTTCGGCAAGGATTTCACGGCCGCCATCGGACTGTTGCGGGTGGAGACCTTCGTGCTCCCCGCTACCGCTATCACCTCGTTCGTCACCACGGCCGTCCTGCCGGTGCGCCAGGACACCACCGGGGTGCTGATCGGGGCGGTGCTCGGCACCGCCGTAGCGGCCACCGCACTCGTGATCGCGTTCCGTACCCACTCGGTGTGGACGCTCGTCTACGGCACCGTCGTCGTCGAATTCACCGTCGCCGCCTGGTATCTGCTGCGCATCCGGACGCTCATCCACCGTGAGCGGGTAACGACCGCCGACGGTCCCGCGATTGTGCTGATGCGGGAGGAGGGCGGGTCATGAGAATTCTCTACCTCGGCGACGACTGGGTCGGCAGCAACGCCCGATCGCTCGCGGACGGCTTCCGGCAGGCCGGGCACGACGTCGTCGTCCTCGACACCACCCGGGTCACCTTGCCGCGCAGGCTTTCTCCGCCGTGGCTCTACGCCAAGCTGAATCAACGCCGGGCACCGTGGGATATCGCCGCGCTGCACGATGAGATCGACCGCGCCGCCGCGGCGCTGCGCCCGGATCTGGTCTTCGTCTTCAAGGGCATCCATCTCGACCAACGCAGGCTGCTCGACGTGCCGGCGCCCGTGCACGTGCACTACAGCCCGGACGACGTCGCGAACCCGGCGAACATCAGCCCGGAATACCTTGCGCACGAACACGAGTGGGATCACGTCCTCACCACGAAGCGGCACAATGTGGCGGAGCTGCGCAAGCGTGGCGCCCGCGGCGTCGTCTTCGTGCGCAGCGCCTACGACCCGGCCTGGCATCACCCCACCGCGCGGCGGGGCACCCGGCAGTTCCTCGTCGGTTTCATCGGGGTGTGCCGGCCGGACCGCCGCGCCGACCTGGTCGCCCTCGCCCGTACGCACGGCGCCCGGATGCTGGTGCGGGGACCCGGCTGGCGGCGGGTGCCCGAACTGCACACCACCGGCGCGGTGGTCGGCGGCGCCGTGTACGGCCAGCGGTACTCCGAGATCGTCGCGAGCATCACCGCCAACCTGGTCCTGCTGAACTCCGACAACCGCGACACCCACACCTGCCGCACCTTCGAAGTGCCCGCGGCCGGTGGGCTTTTCGTCGGCGAACGCACCGACGAACACGCGGAGCTGCTCACCGACACCAGCGAATGCTTCCTGTTCTCCGACACCGGCGAACTGCGCGAGATCCTCGACTGGTGCGCGGCCCATCCCGACAAGGCCGCCGCGGTCGCCGCAGCGGGATACCAGCGCATCGTCGACGGCCACCATCGCTACGTCGACCGGGCCAGGGAGATCATCAATGCGATCGCGTGAACCGGCGCCGTCGTGACCGCCACCACCGAGGTACTGCTGATCGCCCTCGCCCTGCTCACGATCGTGGTCGCGGCCACGGCGATTCCCGGGGTGGCGCGGGTCTTTCTGATCGCGCAGGCCGCGTTCTGGTCGCTGTCGTACCTCGGGCGGCCGCTGGTGCTGCTGCATGTGCAGCCCGAACCGCACTACGGCGACAACGTGCCCGATCCCCGCCTGGCCGAATTCGGGTACGACCGCGGCATCGCGCTGGTGCTCGAGCACGTCGTGTTCGGCCTCTGGATCTACGCGGGACTTGTTGTCGCCTATGCGCTTCGGTCCCGCCGGCAGCCGCCGCCGCAACAGCCGGCGCTGACCCGCGACCCGGACTTCGTGCCCACCCTCGCCGCCATGTACGGCGTCGGACTGTTCGGCCGGGCCGCCTCGGTCGCCACCGGATCCATCGGCGGCGCGGGCGATGTCGACAGCGCCAATCCGATCCTGTCCTTCGTCGCCATCCTCGCCACCATCTCCGCGCTCGGACTGATCATCTTCATCCGCCCGGCACAGCCGAAGACCACCGCGCTGATCATCGGCGGCCTGCTGCTCGGGGAACTCGCCTGGACCGCGGTCGTCGAATCGAAAACACCGATCATCGGTGCGGCACTGGCCATCGCGATCCGCTTCGCCCTCCTCGGCTGGACCAAGACCAAAGCGTTCTCCGTCGCGGCCATCGGCGTGCTGGGCATCGGCGGGTTCGGCTGGCTGCAGTCGTTAAAACAGACCGAAGTGGCCAAAGCCGAAGCGGCGGTGATCGATTCGGGCTACCCGCCGCTGGTGCAGCCGTTCCTCAGCATCCTTCGCCGGTTCGATCTGCTGGAGGCGGCCACCGACGCCTACTTCCACGGCCCCGGTCTGTGGCTCACCCCCGCCGAGGCGCTGCGCCACGCCACCACGAGCTTGATCCCGGGCCAGTTGCTCGGCAGCCAGAAGTTCCAGTCCGGCACGGCATGGGCGCAGGACGTACGCGGCGCGTCGGTCGACATGACCAAGGTGTCGGTGTCGCTGGCCGAAGGCAATGTCAACGAGGGGTATGTGCTCGGCGGCTACGCCGGGGTGCTCGTCTGCGCGGTGTTCACCTTCGCGCTGCTGATCGCCTGGGCCAGAGCGCTACATTCCCGCTTCTTTCCGATCGTGGTCCTCGGGCTGGCCATGACCGGCGCCTCCGCGCTGTTCGAGCGCGGAATCCTCGGCAGCATGGAGAATCTCGGCAAATTTCTCCAGGCGGCCGTGCTCGCGTGGCTCATCTCGCTGCTGGTGCGTGCGTACCGGCGCCGAGCCGCACCGGTTCCGCCGCGCGCGGAACCAGACCTTGTCGGGGCTGTCCCTCTTACCGAGAAAGCGTCCACCCCATGGGATTGATCGACTATTGGCATATCGCGCGCCGCCGCTGGGTCATCATCGTCGCGGCGGTGGTGGTATGCCTGGCGGCGGCGGGCGGCTACGCGAGCACGCTGCCGACCACCTACCTCGCCGCCAGCAGCATGTACGTGTCGATGGCGACCGGCACCTCGGTCAACGACTCGTACCAGGGCGGCCTGGCCGCCCAGCAGCGCGTCCGCTCGTATCTGGACCTGGCCACCAGCGCGACCGTCGCCAAGCGGGTCATCGACGACCTCGGACTACCGATGTCGGTCGGCGAGGTGCAGAGCAAGATCAAGGCGTTCTCCCCGCCCGCGACCACCAACCTGGTCATCACCGTCGAGTCCGGCACCGCCGAGGGCGCGCGCGATCTGGCCAATTCGGTGGTGGCCCAATTCCGCAGGCTCGTCGACGAATTGGAGACGATCGAGCGGGACGCGGCGCCGGCCGCGCGGGTCGCGGTGGTCGACCGCGCCGAACTGCCGACCGCGCCGAGCGGACCGCAGACGAAACGACTCCTGGTACTGGGCGTGCTCGCCGGGCTCGCGCTCGGCTGTGCGGGCGCGTTCATCCGGGACCGCACCGATCGCACCCTGCGCACGTCCAACGATCTCGAAGCGCTGCTACCCGTGCCGATCCTGGGGATCATCGACGCCGGGCGACCCGGCGCGCCCGACGAGACCCGGCGGCTGCGCACCCGGCTGCTGCGCGACAACGACTCCGGGAGTGTGCAATTCACCAGCCTGTCGTCCCGGTCGGAGCCGGAAGTGGCGGCGGCCCTGGCGAAATCGCTGGCCGACACCGGCAGCAGTGTGCTGCTGATCGACGCGGACACCTCCGGCAACGGCAGCTCCGGCACCGTCCCGGAAGCGACACTCGGCCTGGCCGAGGTGCTGCGCGACGGCATCCCGGTGGCCGAGGCGCTCACCGCGCTGCCGGACACCGCGGTGACGGTGTTGCCGCTGGGCGAGGCCGACGCGCAGACCCCCGACCTGCTCGCCTCGGACCGATTCGTCTCGATCGTCGCGAAGCTGCGCACCGAATACGACCACCTCATCGTGCAGACCGCACCGGTGACCCGGGCCGCGGACGCCATCGCGCTCGCACCGCTCTGCGGCCGGACCATCGCCGTCGTCCCGCTCGGCAGCACCACCGCGCCGCAATTGCGCGGTGCGCTGGCCACTTTCGGCGACAACAAGCTGACCGGCGCGGTAGCGTACAGCAAGCCGGGCAACCGGCTGCAGCGGCTCGGCGACAGGCTGCGGCTATGAATGGGCGCATGACGGATCCCAGCGTTGGCGAGGCAGGGTCATGAGCAAAGAAGCAGTCGGTCGGCGGGGTATGTTGGCGGCCGCCTTCGGCGCGGTCGGCGCGGTGCCGGTACTGGCCGCGTGCAGCAGCACACCCGAGGTGGGGCCGCCCACCATCGAATTCCGTTCGCCGCACGTCACCGACGCACCCGCAGCGCGCAACGTCCGCGACTTCGGCGCCGTCGGCGACGGTCTCGCCGACGATACGGCCGCCATCGCGGCGGCGGCCGCCGTCACGGACAAACCGCTCGTCATGTATCTACCCGCCGGCCACTACCGGGTGACGGCGTGGCCCGAATTGAGTGACTACGCCACGGTTCTCGGCGACGGCGCCGACGTGACGGTGATCAGTTGCGAGACCGATACGACGCTCATTCACCTACGTCAGCGCAATCGGGTGCGGTTCGCCCGGATCGGCTTCTATCTGGCCGGGCCCAAGGCGACCGGGATCGTGCTGTCGGAATGCTTCCGGTGCTCGTTCGATTCGGTGGTGATCCGCGGCAATCACCTCAGCGACAACCATCCGCGCTACCTGGCCCAGCGCGGCGTCGTGCTGGAGGGCAACACCGGCGGCACCTCGTTCGTCAACTGCGACATCAATAATTTCGGCTACGGCATCGTCACGTCCTGCATCCAGAATTACGTCACCTCGTCCAAACTCACCAGCAACTTCATCGGCGTGCTCGGCACCGGCAACGATCACAACGCCGGATTGGCGCTCACCAACGTCGAATTCGTGTCCGACGCCGATCCGCGCACCACCGATCGGCACATCCTCGTCGACGGTGCGGCCAACGACTGGTGGCTGACCAACGTCTGGTTCGAGGGCGCCGAGGTCGCTCTTTCCATCGGGCACGCCGACCGGGGCGGTCCCGCGCAGTTCGGCATGATCAACTGCAAGGTGGCCGCGCGCAGCATCGGGCTCGACCTGATCTATTGCCGCCAGCCGTATCTCGCCAACGTGCAGTTCGACAAGGATCTGGACCGGCCGCCGACCGAGCTGCGGATAGATCCGGCAGGCTGCCCCGAGGGCACCGCGGTGAACCTGATCTCCACCGCCGCGGACGATCTCAACCCGGCGGTGTTCCCCGACCGCTGGCATGTGCTGGGGCGCACCAGTATGCACACCCCCGCCTTCACCGGCACGGTCGTGATCAAGGCCGGGCGCAGCGACGCCGACGTCTTCCAGACGCAGTCCGCCGACGGCTCCGTGCGCGCGGCCGTCCTGGGCAGCGGAACTTGGCTCTCCGAGCACAGCGAAGGAGGTCTCGTGCTCAAAGACGCGTCCGGGACATACTGGCGGGTGTCCATCTCCACCGAGGGCGCCTTGAAGACCATGCCCTTGGGTAAACAGCGGCCGCGCGAGTAGCCGCCATGACCCGACCGAAATCGTTGGCGCGCAGCAGACTCGGGCCGGTGTCGTTGCGCGGCAGCACGGTCGTGCTGCGCCCGCCCCGGCTCGCCGACTACCCGTACTGGCGCCATATCCGGCTGCGCGACCGGCGGCATATCGAGCCGTTCTGGTACAGCTCGGCGCTGGACTGGGACGCGCGGCACTGCGGAACCCATTGGGTACGAGAATGTCTGATGATCCGCGCGGAGGCCCGGGCCGGTCGCCGGCTGGCCACCGTCATCGAGGTCGACGGGCGGTTCGCGGGACAGATCGAGCTCGGCACGATCGACACCGCCACCGGCGCCGCGGAAATGGGCATCTGGGTCGACGCCACGGTGGCCCGGCACGGCATCGGCGGGCTGGCGGCGGCCATGCTGCTCGACCACGGCTTCACTCGGCTCGGGCTGCAGCGGATCACCGCGCCGATCTCCCCGGCCAACGTCGCCGCCGCCCATGGCGCCGCGGGGGTCGGTTTCCGCCGGGAAGCGTTGATGGGCAGGTACTTCGACGTGGGCGGGGCGCGCCGTGATCACGAACTCTGGGCGGCCACGGCGGGCGATCGCCCGCCGGACGGGTTCACCGGGCACTGGCTCGCGCGTCACGACGCGACCGGCAGCGCGCCGCTGCCCGCTCCCGCCGATCCGGTGCCGCCGGGCCTGCCCAAGCTCGCCATGGTGATCGCGGGCGCACGCTTCTACGTGGGACGCGCGGTGCACCTGTTCGATCCGCTCGGCGCACCGCCGCCGATCCGGCTCGCCGATCCGGACCATCCGGAGGTCGTCATCCGGACCCGCAGGCCCACCGACTGGCGGCGCTGGCGGGCCGCGCGGTCGCGCTGCCGGGCCACGCTGGATCCGGACGCGTCGGCGCCCGAGCCGACCTGGGCCGTGCAGCACTCCTGGTGGCAATGGGTACGGCAGTACCTGCGCACCCGAGCAGGGCTCCGCTCGCCGGGCGGCCTGGTCCTCGCGATCGAGGTGGACGGCGCGTACGTCGGCGAGGCCCGCCTGTTCGATCGGGACATGTTCGATCGCAACGCCCGCATGTTCGTCTGGGCCGATCCGGCGCACCCCGAGCACGTCCGCGTCGCGGCCACCAGGGCGTTGCTCACCCTCGCGTTCGGACCGCTCGGTCTGTGCCGGGTCGCGACCACCATCGCGCCGGGCGATCAGGTCGCGGCCGAGATCGCCGCCCGGGTCGGCATGGCACACGAGGGGCAGATGCGCGACTCGGTCGACGCCACCGGCCGCCGCGCCGATCACGACCTGTGGGCGATCACCACACCCAGCCCGCCGGAACACACCTCGGCACCGTCCCTGTCCACCGATCCGTCACCCCGAAGCTCCGGGAAGCAGTGAGCGCGACACTCGGGCTATAGGCGCTCGATCGAGCCCCTCGGGGTCGGATTGGGCACGCGGACAATCTTTTCGCCGATTCCCGCCAACCCGCTATTAGAAAGCGATCGTTCTCTATTATGGCCTCGGTGAACCCGAGAACGAGTGGAACGCGTTGGCTACAGGGCAAAGTCGCGGTGGTGACCGGCGCGGGCTCCGGTATCGGCGCCGCCACCGCGGTGGCGCTCGCGCGCAGCGGCGCGGGACTGGCATTGGCCGATATCGACGAAACAGGGATGAAGGAGACCGCCGGTCGCATCGCCGAACTGGGCGGCGAGGTGAGCACGCATCTCGTCGACGTCGGGAGCCGGGACACGATCTACGCCTTCGCCGCGGCGGTCGAACAGCGCTGGGGCCGCGCGGATATCGTGGTCAACAACGCCGGTGTCGCGGTGCTCGGCGACGGTGTCACGGTCAGCGACGAGAGCCTGCGCTGGATCGTGGACATCAACTTCTGGGGCGTCGTGCACGGCACCCGGGCGTTTCACCCGCTGGTCGAGCGCTCCGGCGGCGGGACCATCGTCAACGTCTCCAGCGTGTTCGGCCTGCTCGGCATGCCGTGCCAATCCGCATACAGCGCAACCAAATTCGCGGTGCGCGGATTCAGCGAGTCGGTGCGGATGGAACTGCGCCTCGCCGGGTCGCCGGTGCGGGTGCTGACCGTGCATCCCGGTGGGATCCGCACGAATATCGCGCGCTCCACCAGATTCGACGGCACCGGCATCGCTCGCGCCGACACCCCCGAGGCCAATGTCGCGACGTTCGACCGGCTCGCGCGGCTCACCCCGGAGCAGACGGCCGCCGCGATCGTCAAAGGAATCCGGGGCAACAAGGCGAAGATTCGCATCGGCACCGACGCGATCGTCATGGATATCGTCCAACGCCTGTTCCCCGTGGGCTACCAGCGCATCATGCTGACCGTGCTCAGACTCGGTCTCCCCCGGACGAGCCGAAGCAGCTGAGAGACAACAGGTCCCCTTTTCGATCTCCGCTCGACCGGCTCGCGCGCCTACCCTCGAAGGCGACGCACCGCTGACGAAGGGATCGACCCGATGGCCGAACCGGCCCACGCCACCGTCGCGGCCGAGTACGCACGGCAGATCCGTGCCGGTGTCCTCGCCGCCGGTGCCCGGCTACCGAGCCAGGCCGAATTGGCCGCGCGGCACGGCGTTTCCCGCGTCGTCGTGCGACGGGCGCTCGAGCTGTTGCGCGAGCAGCACCTCGTGCACACCGTCGCACGGCGCGGCACCTTCGTCGGCGACGGTTCCGCCCGCCGCGCCGCCGAACCGGTGGACGACGATGTCGACGAGATCCGCGCCGTGGCCCATCCGATCCGGCGCGCACAGCTCGCCGCCAGCCTCATCACGCACTACCAGCTGCGGATCGCCGAGCTCTCCGGTATCCGGCAGACCGCGATCGAGGACGCGCACGATCAGGGCATGAGCCTCACCGATATCGGCGCCCGCCTCGGCCTGACCGACGGTCTGCGAGATCGGATGAGCCGCGCCGACCGCTTCGGCTGAGATCCCTGCGGACACACCGACCGGCCGCTTTGTGGCCTGCGCGGCACTGCCGTCGTTTGCGCGGACAAGCCCGGTGGCCCGGACGTACAGTGAGGCGCAGAACCCGTCGCGGACCGGAGGATTCGCACGGGTCGGTGCCGAACCGCGGGGAGATCATCATGGAGCCCGATCCCGAGCATCCGGCGATGCCGCACGGCCGGTTCGCCCGGAGCAACGAACTCCAGGCGCGGCTGCACGAACTCGTCCCGGGTGGCGCGCACACCTACGCCAGGGGCGCGGATCAGTATCCCGAACACATGGCCCCGGTGCTGGTGCGCGGCAACGGCTGCCGCGTGTGGGACGCCGACGGCAACTGCTACGTCGAATACGGCATGGGACTGCGCTCGGTCACTCTCGGGCACGGATTCGCACCGGTGCTCGACGCCGTGCGCGCCGCGATCGCCGACGGGGTCAGCTTCAGCAGGCCGACCGAGCTGGAACTGCTCGCCGCGCAGGACTTCCTCGCCTTGGTGCCGGGCGCCGACATGGTGAAGTTCGCCAAGAACGGCTCCGACGCGACCACCGCCGCAGTACGTCTCGCTCGTGCCGCCACCGGCCGGACCGCGCTGGCCGTCTGCGATCAACCGTTCTTCTCGGTCGACGACTGGTTCATCGGTACCACCGCGATGCACAGCGGCATCCCCGCCGAAAGCGCGGCCGGCACCCTGCGTTTCCGCTACAACGATCTCGATTCGCTGGCGGCGGTGCTCGATTCGGGGCGCGTCGCCGCGGTGATCATGGAGGCGGCCACCGCACTGGCCGAGCCCGCGCCGGGTTACCTGAAAGGCGTTCGCGCCCTCTGCGATCGGCATGGCGCACTCCTCGTCTTCGACGAGATGATCACCGGCTTCCGCTGGTCGGCCGGTGGCGCGCAAACGGTCTACGGCGTCCGGCCGGACCTGTCCTGCTGGGGCAAGGCGATGGGCAACGGGTTCCCGCTCTCCGCGCTGGCCGGCAAGCGTGAGTACATGGAACTCGGCGGGCTGCGCACCGACGACGATCGGGTGTTCCTGCTGTCCACCACGCACGGCCCGGAAACGGCCTCGCTCGCGGCCTTTCGCGCGGTGGTGCGGGAGTACCGCACCGGCGACCCCATCACGCGCATGGAGCGCGCCGGTCAGCGCCTCGCCGACGGGGTCAACCTGATCGCCGCCGACCTCGGCATCGCCGACCACCTCCAGGTACTCGGCCGCCCTTCGTGCCTCATCTTCGTCACCCGCGACCCGAACGGCCGCCCTTCGCAGGAGTTCCGCACCCTGTTCCTGCAGGAGTTGCTGCAACGGGGTGTGCTCGGTCAGTCGTTCGTCACCTCCGCCGCGCACACCGACAGCGATATCGACGAGACCGTCGCGGCCTGCTGCGAAGCCGCCGCGGTGTACCGCAAGGCGATCGACCAGGGCAGTGTGGACGGCCTGCTCGCCGGCCGTCCGGTCGCGCCGGCCATCCGCCGTCACGCGGCACCGCGCCGGATTCGGCGGGACGACGAATGACGCAGCCGAGCAAGGCGATTCGAGCGCCGAAACACCTGCCGGAATGGCACAGTGTGCACGTTTGCAGTCATGGCAGTCCGGCAGTCGGTGCGACACGGCACGCGACGCACGCCGCGGCCGTGCGGCTCAAAGCCCTTGCCGCACCGCGCTTCCCCTGGCCGAACGGATGAGCGGCCCGCGCGTCGCGGTGGTGCACGAACGCTTCACCGAATTCGGCGGTTCCGAGGCCGTTGTCGGCGAGCTGGCCGAAACCTGGGAGCGCACGGAGGTTTTCGCGCCGATCGTCGATCCGGCGGGCGTGCGGGCGCCGCTGACCTCGGTGCACGATACCTGGCTCAGCCGTGCGTATGCCGTCACCGGCCGCCGTTCGCACGCTCCGCTGCTGCCCTTCGCACCGCGCGCGCTGCGCCGCCTCCCCCTCGCGCACCGCTTCGACGCCGTCGTCATCAGCCATCACGCGTTCGCCACCCAGGCTGTGTTCGCCGCCGACGTACCGGTCCTCGCCTACGTGCACAGCCCGGCACGCTGGGCGTGGGACAAGGACTTCCGCGCGCAGGAGGCGGGCGGGCCGGCGGGCCGGCTCGCCCTGTCCGCGCTGGGCAGGTTGGCTCGGCACGCCGAATTGCGCGCCGCCCCTCGGCTGTCCCGGATCGTCGCGAATTCCCGCGCCGTCGCCGCGCGGGTGCACGACTGGTGGGGACTGCCCGCGACGGTCGTCTATCCGCCGGTGCGGATCGACAGCTTCACACCCGACGCTGCGGTACCGCGGGAGGATTTCTTCCTGTTCGCGGGCCGGCTGGTCCCGTACAAACGGCCGGATCTGGCCATTCGGGCCGCGCAGCGCGCGGGCCGCAAGCTCGTCGTGCTCGGCGACGGCCGCTTCCGCGCGCAACTGGCATCCTTGGCCGGGCCGGAGACCACCTTCCTGGGCGCGACCTCACACGAGGTCCTGGTCGACGCATACCGCCGCTGTCGCGCCTTGCTGATGCCGGGCGTCGAGGATTTCGGCATCGTCCCGGTGGAGGCGATGGCCTGCGGCACCCCGGTGATCGCGGTCGATCGCGGCGGCGCGCTGGACACGGTCCGGCCGGGCGTGACCGGCGAGCACGTCGCGCACGGCGCCGACGAGGCCGTCGTCGACCACTTGGCCGCGGCGATGCGCGGCTGGACCCCCACCGACTACCGGACCGAGATCATCCGCGCGCACGCGGAAACCTTCTCCCCCACCGCCTTCCGCGCCAACATGGCCGACGCGGTCACGGAACTGCTGCGCTGACCTTCAGGCCAGGCAGGTCGGCGCCGGCGGTTTCGGCGCATTCCAGTCGTTCACCGTGATCCACTGGAACACCGCGGATCGCCGCTTCATATAACGCAGCAGGCCTTCGTTCGTCTCACACAGTTCGTGCAGATTTCCGACCACGTAACTCTCGGTGATCAGGGCCTGGAGTTTTTCGTTATAGGCCGCCTCGCCCGCGCACATGGCGTTTCGCGTGTCTTTGTCGAATACCGGATTTCCGTAGAGCGCACGCCGCGTTTCGGTGTGCACCGGTTTGTCGAAGATCAACGGCGAGAGCTCCAGCCACTCGCTGATCTCCTGGTACCAGCGGTCGTCGTGGTCGGCGCCGTCGCACATGTGCTCGTCGGCTTCGATCGCCACGCCGAAGATCACCGCATCGGCCCGCGCCGCCGGTCCGAGCACCAGCAGCGCGGCACCGAGCGCACAGGTCACCATCGAGGTCGTGCGTGAGAATTTCAAAGACCCGAGCCCTCCAAAATTGTCGTGAACTTCAGACTGCTCCTCGGCTACGCAGTATTACATTCACCAACCGGTCGCTCGGGAAACTCCCGTACACCACGGTGCGCCGTGTCGAAAACAGCGCGGTCAGGTTCTATGTGAGCTGATATGTCGCCAGGACGGCCTTGTGGTCGGTGACCCATTTCTGCGGCGACGCCAGAAAATTGTCCTGGGTATTCTCGTCGCGCCGGGCATTGCGCACGATCGAGCCACGCGGTCCCACGATGCCCACGTCGGCGAGCCGCAGCGCGGCGCCCGGCCCGGCGAAGATGTAGTCGATCCGGTCGCGTTCGTCGGCCTCTGGCGCCCAGGTGAGCTGCGAGACCGGCGCGTCGGGATTGCTCGCCGGCCAGGTGAAGCCCGGATGCGTCACCGGATCCGGATAGCGGGAGCGGTAGGCGTCGACGAAACCGGCCTGCTGCAGTCGGCGGGTGCTCTCCCACGGCAGCACCACGCCGTTGTGGTCGAACAGGTTCGCCGCCGCGGGCGTCCAGTCCAGCGCCGACGGTTCGTTGAAGTCGCCGCCCATGAGCACCGAACTACCCGCCGCCGCTTCTGCTTTCGCGTCCTCGAGGAAGGCCCCGATCGCTTCGGGACGCTTGGACGCGACGTTCACCCGCTGCACTGCCACCGGATCGGTCACCGGCCCGCCCGGCAGCTTGTTCCAGCCGAATTCGGAGTACTCCCCCGGCGCGGGCACGCCGGCGCCGTAGCCGCGCGGCAGATAGGTGGCGTACCAGCGATATTCGAGATGCGCGGCGTAGGCGGTGACCCGCTTGTCGCCGACGCTCAACCGGGCCTTGACCATCCAGCCCAGGTCCGCGCTCTCCTCGACCGGGAACGCCGACAGCACACCGGTATCGCCCGAGGCGACCGCCTCGAACTTCTGGCCTTTCTTTTCCAGCGCCGCCGCGATCGCCTTCGTCGCCTGGTTCGCCTCCGACAGCAGCACCACCGAGGCCCGCGTATCGATGATCAGATCGGCCACCAGGCCGATCCCGCCGGGAATCTTGCTCGCGCCCATCCAGATGTTGATCGCGAGCACCCGGAGCTCGTCGGCCGCGGGTGCGGCGGTGGCCAGGGGCATCGCCGCGCCGACGGCGAGTGCACCGCCCGCCGCACCGAACCATTTCATCGCATCGCGTCGTGTCATCGAACTCGTCATGGTGACCATCACTCCGATCGTGGGCACAGCGGGACAGAGGTGTTCATTTCCTGGCTATCCACCCAATCGGAATATCCCGTGAACTCGGCGAGAGCGCAGAGCGAACAGCGACGGCGGCACGCGCGAACGGTGGCCTCGGCCGACCCCGCGTGGCACAGTCAGCACATGAACGCGCGCCGTCGCTTTGCCGTAGTCGTTGCCGGACTCGTGAGCGCGGTGCTCGTCGCCGGGTGCGGCACGGGGACCGAGCCGGGCAGCGGGCCGGTCACCTCGACCGTGCCCGGCGTGGTGCCGCTGATCTCGACCGACGACCTCGGCCCGGCCGGAACCGACGAAGTACACCTGTTCGGTCTCAACGACCTGCACGGCAATCTGCAGCCGCCGGCCGGCTCGACCGGCAAGATCGCCGGGCACGACGCGGGCGGAGCCGCGTATCTGGCCACCCACCTCGCCCGGCTGAAAGCCGCGTATCCCGCCAGCGCGGTGGTCGCGGCCGGTGACGATATCGGCGCGAGCCCACTGATCTCCGGTCTCTTCCACGACGAACCGACCATCACCTTCATGAACAACATCGGGGTGGCCGCCTCGTCGGTGGGCAATCACGAATTCGACCGCGGCGTCCTCGAATTGGCCCGCATCCAGCAGGGCGGCTGCGCGCCGGACGGTTGCTCGCCCGGCGCACCGTTCACCGGCGCGAAGTTCCCCTACCTGGCCGCGAACGTGACCGACGCCGAGGGCAAGTTGCCGCCCGCGCTACGGCCGTGGACCATGCTGGAAATCGGCGGGCACAAGATCGGCGTGATCGGCACGGTCACCCCGGACACCGTCAATCTTGTACTGCCCGCGGGTATCCGGGGGTACCGGTTCGACGACGAGGCCGCGACGATCAACCGCTACGTGCCGGAGCTGAAGTCCGCGGGCGCCGAGGCGATCGTGGCACTGATGCACGACGGCGGTATCCAGCAGCCGCCGAAGGACGTCCCGATCGACTACAACGGGTGCGCCGACATCAGCCCGAACGTGACGGGCCTGGCCAAGGCGATCGACCCGGCGGTACAGGCGCTGTTCACCGCGCACAGCCATCAGTCCTACGTGTGCACGATCGAGGGCAAGGTGGTCACCCAGGCCGCGTCCTACGGCAGGCTCATCACCGATCTGACGCTGCGTTTCACCCCGGACGGCGTGCGGGCGGCCGCGGCCAATCGGGTGGTGACCCGTGAGGTGACGCCGGACGGGCCCACCACCGCGCTCGTCGATTTCTACGCCGAACAGGCGCGGCCGCGCACCGCCCGGGTGGTCGGCACGGCCACCGCGGTGCTGTCGCACGATCCGGGACCGTCGGGCACTTCACCGCTCGGCGACGTGATCGCCGATTCGATGCTCGCGGCCACCGCCGGACCGGCGGGTGCGGTCGCGGCGTTCATGAACCCGGGCGGGGTCCGCGCGGACATCAAGGCGGGCCCGGTGACCTACGGCGATATCTTCACGGTCCAGCCGTTCGGTAACCAGGTCGTCACGCTCACGCTCACCGGAGCGCAGGTGCTGCGGCTGCTCGAACAGCAGTGGACCAACGCGAGCAAGCCCGCCGTGCTCTCCCCCGCCGGTATCACCTACGCCTACACCGAATCCGCGCCGAAGGGCGCGAAGGTGGCGGCCGAGAGCGTGCGGATCGGCGGACAACCGCTCAATCCCGTTGCGACGTACCGGATCACGACGAACAGCTTCCTCGCCTCGGGCGGCGACGGCTTCGCCGTCTTCACCGAGGGCACCGACAGCGTCCCCGGCCCGACCGATCTGGACGCCTTCGAGGCCTATTTCCGGGACCACGCCACCGTGCAGCCGCCGGCCGCCCGCGTCGAGCGGCGTTAGCCAACCGGATGCCGGTGGACTACTGGTCAAATGACCAGTGAAGGTATACCTGGAAATTGTTGTAACACTTACCCTTTGACCTGCGCATACGGGTGACCAGTCCCACAGCCGCAGACCGACCGGAACGCTTGCCGGGGTCGCGCGGAATCCATTACTGTTTCCTATAAGTCAGGACGAAGGGGTTCCTACTTTCGGCCCGACCGCTGTTACCGCGTCAGGGGGCACGTCGCGGCCGGACCAGTATCTCCGCATTCACCGTTGCATGCCGGATTACTTTGTGCGACAACACGGTTCGAGTGAACAGCAGGAGGCGACGATGGCTACCTACATCGTGACGGGCGGTACCGGATTCTTGGGACGACGAGTCGTCCAGGAGCTGCTGGACCACGATCCCGACGCCGTGGTCCATGTGCTGGTGCGCGAGGGCTCGCTACAGAAGTTTGCTGACCTGGCGACCGCGTGGCACGGCGGCGAGCGGGTGTTCTCCCTGGTCGGCGACCTCACAGCGGACGAACTCGGGCTCACCCGTGAGGCGCCCGCGGCCGATCACGTGATCCATCTCGGCGCCGTCTACGACATGACCGCGGACGAGGACACCGCGCACGCCGCCAATGTCGCGGGCACCCGCTCGGTGATCGCGCTGGCCCGCCGGATCGGCGCTGTGCTGCACCATGTTTCGTCCGTCGCGGTGGCCGGCGACCACAAGGGCAAGTTCTTCGAAGAGGACTTCGACCTCGGTCAGCGGCTCACCTCGCCCTACCACCGCACCAAGTTCGCCGCCGAGCAGCTGGTGCGCGAGGCGCAGGGCTTGCGCTGGCGGGTGTACCGGCCCGCGATCGTGGTCGGCGATTCGCGCACCGGCGAGATGGACAAGATCGACGGTCCCTACTACTTCTTCTCCGCCATCGCCAAGCTCGCCGCGCTGCCCGCGGAACTGCCGATGCCGCTGCCCGATCTCGGCGCGACCAACATCGTCCCGGTCGACTATGTCGCCGCCGCCATGGCCACGCTGATCCGCCGGCCCGGGCTCGACGGGCGCACCTTCCACCTGGTAAACCCGGAGCCGCAGCCGTTCAGCGCGGTGTACGGCGCGCTCGCCGCGGCGGCGGGCGCCCCCACCGGCATCGGCGTCGTGCCGGGCAGCGCGCTGGCGCTGACCGGGCTGGCGCAGTTGCCCGGCGTCGCGTCGGTGCGCGATTTCCTGTTGGAGCAGTTGGGCATTCCCGCGGCCGTCGCGCCGCACACCTCCTTCGCCGCGGAGTTCATCTCCGATTCCACCCGGGCGCAGTTGCGCGGCTCCGGGCTGAGCGTGCCGCCGTTCGAGAGCTACGCCGAACGACTCTGGAGCTACTGGCGCGCGCATCTGGACACCCATCGCGACCGCCCCGAGCTGACCGACGATCCGCTCAGCGGCCGGATCGTGCTCATCACCGGCGCCTCCTCGGGCATCGGGCTGGCCACCGCGCACGCGGTCGCCCGGCGCGGCGCCACCGTGCTGATGGTGGCCCGCGGCAAGGACGACCTGTCCGACGCCGCCGACTCGGTGCGCGCGGAAGGCGGTGTGGCCCACGACTATCCGTGCGACATCACCGACGCCGACGCGGTCGAGTCGCTGGTGCGCGCCGTGCTCACCGAACACGGCCACGTCGACTACCTGGTGAACAACGCGGGCCGTTCGATCCGTCGCTCGGTGCTCAACTCCACCGATCGCATGCACGATTTCGAGCGGACCATGGCGGTGAACTACTTCGGCGCGGTCCGGCTGATCCTGGCCCTGCTGCCGTCGATGCGGGCCCGGCGCTTCGGCCACGTCGTCAACATCTCCTCGATCGCCGTGCAGACCAAGGTGCCCCGGTTCGCGGCCTACGTCGCGAGCAAATCGGCGCTGGACAATTTCAGCGAGATCGCGGCGGTCGAGAACCGGGACGCGGGCATCACTTTCACCTCGGTGCGGATGCCGCTCGTGCGCACCCCGATGATCGCGCCGACCGATCTCTACCGTTCGCTGCCGGTCCCCGATCCGGACCAGGCCGCCGCCATCGTGGTGCGCGCACTGGAGGATCGCCCGCACCGCATCGACACCCCGGTCGGCACCTTCGCCCAGGCGGTCGATCTGCTGATGCCGTCGGTGAAGCGGACGATCCTGCACCAGGGCTTCCGCTTGTTCGGGGAATCCCATGCGGCACAGGGCAACAAGTCCGTCGCGCCCGCGGCGGCCGAGCCGTCCGGCGAGCGCGGCCGCAGCCCGCTGACCGTGCTCGCGCCGGTACTCATGCCGCTGATGGCGCTGCCCGGCCCGGCGGCGCGGGTGGCCCGGGTGGTGCCCGGATTGCAGTGGTAGTCACCGGGTTTTGAATTCCGGTGGACTCGTGTGCGCAAATTGCGGGCGACCGGTTCAGACGCGAGCCTGACGGTTCGGCACGATATCGGGATACCGATAGTGTATTCGCGCGATGCAGTGCCGAACCGTGTGCATCTCCGCGTGCAGTTCGCGCAGCCGGTGCGTTTGGAAAGTCCGTTCGGCGGTACTGATTGCGCGGGCGAGCCCGCGCGCGTGGGTGGCAAGCAAGTCGAGAAATACCCGGGCTTGTGCGATGTCGGGATCATCGGACATTCGCTGTTCCTATCACGCCCGCTCGCGGCCACACCACTCGAACTCCGCGCGTTCCACGGGATTTCGCCGCACCGTGTCCGAATCGAAAAGGACTACCGGCGTTTCAGAGAAATTGCGGCGCCCGGCGCGGAAATGCCGGTGCGGTGGGGCCGGATCGGCCCCACCGCGGATTTCCCGGCGGGGAACTCACACTCGGTCCGCCGCGAACCAGGCGGCCGGCCACATGGCCCAGCCGTAGTTGCCGTGCTGCGCCGGGTCGAGACCACCGCCGCAGACCGGATCGCCACCCGTGCAGTAGTTTCCGGTGCGCCAGGCGTACTCGCCCGGCACGTTCCAGCCGATCAGCCGGACCGGATCACCGAAAAGCAGCACCGCGGCCACCCGCGAGGCAAGTTCGCCCGGCAGCACCGCCATGCCGCCGAGTGCCGTCACCGCACCGGTGCCGAGGACACCGTGCGTGACGATCGCACCCTGCGAATAGCCGACCAGGATGAACCGCTGGTCCGGGCACGCCGCCGCCTGCCACAGCAGGTGACCGGTCATATCGTGGGTGCCGCGGCTCACCGAGGCCGGATCCAGCAGGTCCGCAGGATAATTCACGCGATACGCGGTGGAGCTCACCGGTAGCGCCTGCAGCAACGTGCCGTAGAGCGGGTCCCCGACCGCGGCGCCGAGGTAGCCGGGTTCCTGCGTTCCCCGTGCGACTACCACATCGATCGCGGCGCAGGGTGACGCCCATGCGGGCGATCCCGTCGTCGCTCCGAAACCCGCGGCCAGCAGTAGCACGATGAATACTCGCACCACCCGCCACTTTTCGAAATGAATTACCTTCCGGTTTGCCATCGTGATCACCCACTCACGCCGTTGTGAGAAGCCGAGTGACACTTGTCAGCGACAAGTGCCACTCGGCTATATCTGCGAAGGTAAGAACGGCTGAGTAGGTCGTCAAGGAAGTCGACCCGAACGATGCGGACTCAACGCCGAATCGTGTCCTGGCTAATCTTTTCTACGGAACGAGAACCGCTGCGCCAGTGAAACGTCCGTGGGCGAGATCGGCCAGGGCCTGATCTGCCCTGCCGAGGGAGTACCCACGGGTGGTCACTTCTATGCGGTGTTCGCCTGCGAGCGCGAGAAATTCACGCGCGTCGGCCCGGGTGTTCGCGGTGACCGAGCGAATTTCCCGCTCCTGGAACAGATGCCGCTGATAATTCAGCACCGGGATGTCGCTCAGATGAATACCCGCGACGGCCAGAACGCCGCCGCGGTCGAGCGCGGCCAGCGCCGGCGGCACCAGCGTGCCCACCGGCGCGAACAAGATCGCCGAATCGAGTTGCACCGGAGGCGGATCCGCCGCGCCCTGCGCCGACGCGGCACCGAGGGCGCGCGCCAGCTCCTGCGCGGCCGGATCCCGGGTCATCACATGCACCTCGGCGCCGCGCGCGAGCGCGACCTGCGCGGCGATGTGCGCGCTGCCGCCGAAACCGTAGATCCCGAGGTGACCACCGGGCGGCAGCTGCGCGCGCTGCAGTGATCGATAGCCGATGATGCCCGCACAGAGCAGCGGCGCCGTCTCTTCGTCGGTGTAGTTCTCCGGCAGGCGCAGCGCGTAATCGGCTGGCACAGTGGCATATTCGGCATAGCCGCCGTCCGCGTCCCAGCCCGTGTACATCGAACGGGGACAAAGGTTCTCGAGTCCGCGCAGGCAGTACTTGCAGGCGCCGCAGGTGTGCCGCAACCAGGCGATGCCGACCCGGTCGCCCACGGCGAAACCGTCCGCGGGACGCTCCTCGGCACTCGCGCCGACCGCCGAGCCGACCGCGACCACCTCCCCGACCACCTCGTGCCCGGGAACCACCCCGGCGCGATGCACGGGCAGATCCCCCTCGGCGACATGCAGGTCAGTCCGGCAGACACCACAGGCCAGCACCCGCACGAGCAGTTCGTCGGCGGCGGGCTCCGGCACGGGCTCGCGCACCCGTTCCAGCGGCCCCGTATCGATCGGCGCCGGGCGACGGACTCGCCATCCGGTCATCGATCCCGACCGCGCAACCTCGTTCATGCTCAACTCTCCTTGTCCCCAGGACACCCGGCCGAGCCGCACTGACAATTCGATGCTGCGTGCGACCCTACTCAACCGATTTCCCCCTGTCGTCGCACCGGTTCTGATACATTTATGTATTGAATACATTCTTGTATCGAATCGACCGGCCCGCCACCCGCGGCCGGTCCCGCCCGAGGAGGTGCCCATGGCGTCGTCCACCCCACCGGGAACCGCGACGAACCGGGTCACCCGCCGCCGCGCCGAAACCCGCGATCGGCTGCTGACCGCCGCCTACGAGGCCTTCAGCGAGGAGGGCTTCGGCAAAGCCACCGTGGAACGGGTCTGTGAACGCGCCGGCTTCACCCGCGGCGCCTTCTACTCCAATTTCGTCTCGCTCGACGAGCTGTTCCTGGCGATGTGGGAACAGCGGTCGGCCGCCATGCTCGCCGATATCAAGCGCGTCCTCGACGACATGCTCATCGGCGGTGACGACGACCTGCGCACCGCGATCGAACGGATGGCACGCGCGGTGCCCATCGATGAGGGCTGGTATCGGATCACCGCGGAGTTCACCGCCCACGCGCTGCGCAACCCCGAACTGCGCCGGGTGATGGCCGCGCGCGAAGAGGCGATCAGCGCCGCCCTGATGCCGGCCGTAGTCGCGGGGCTGGCCCGGATCGGCCGCGCGGTCCCCGATCCCGCGGCGCTCGGCCAGGCCCTCGTCGCGGTGCACGACGGCACCAGCGTGCAGGTCCTGATGGAACCGCGCAGTCGGGCCGTGCGCAAGCGCCGCACCGAACTCATGTACCACGTCGTGCTGGCCTACAGCACCGAATCCGAAGGATGAAGATGACCGACAGCACCACCGAATTCGCACAGCAGGCCGACGTCATCGTGGTCGGCGCCGGACTGGCCGGCCTCGTCGCGACGCACGAGCTGGCCAAGGCCGGCCGCAAGGTGCTCGTGCTCGATCAGGAGAACCGCAACAATCTCGGTGGGCAGGCGTTCTGGTCACTCGGCGGGCTGTTCATGGTGGACACCCCCGAGCAGCGCCGGCTGGGGATCAAGGACTCCTACGAACTGGCGCTGCAGGATTGGCTCGGCTCGGCCGGTTTCGATCGCGACGACGAGGACCTGTGGGCACGGCAGTGGGCCCAGGCCTACGTTCGCTTCGCCGCCACCGAAAAACGGGACTACCTCCACGAACTCGGTCTGCGGATCACCCCCGTGATCGGCTGGGCCGAGCGCGGCGGCGGTTTCGCCGACGGGCACGGCAATTCGGTACCGCGGTTCCATCTCACCTGGGGTACTGGGCCGGAGGTGGTACGAGTGTTCGCCGAACCCGTGCTCGAAGCAGAACGGCGCGGGCTGGTCGGCTTCGGCTTCCGCCACCGCGTCGACGAATTGATCGTCGAGGACGGCGCGGTCGTCGGCGTCCGCGGCGGGGTGCTGGCGCCGAGCGACCTGGCGCGTGGCCAGGCGTCCTCTCGAAACGTAGTGCGCGAGTTCGAGTTCCGTGCGCAGGCGGTGATCGTCACGTCCGGCGGCATCGGGCACAATCACGAGTTGATCCGGCGCAACTGGCCGGTCGAGCGGCTCGGCAAATGCCCGGAGACCATGATCTCCGGCGTGCCCGCGCACGTGGACGGACGGATGCTCGGCATCACCGAGGCGGCCGGCGGCGCGATCGTCAACCGGGATCGCATGTGGCACTACACCGAAGGCATCGTCAACTGGGATCCGATCTGGCCCGATCATGCCATCCGGATCATTCCCGGCCCGTCCTCGATGTGGTTCGACGCGAACGGAAGGCGTTTGCCCGCACCGTGTTTCCCGGGATTCGATACCAACGCGACAATGAAGGAAATCCTGTCCACCGGCTACGACTACTCCTGGTTCGTACTGACCCAGTCGATCATCGAGAAGGAGTTCGCGCTGTCGGGTTCCGAGCAGAACCCCGACATCACCGGCAAGGACCTCAAACTCACCCTCAAGAGCCGCATCGCCAAGGGCGCACCGGGTCCGGTCGAGGCGTTCAAGCAGCACGGCGTCGACTTCGTGGTCGCGGACACGCTGCGGGAGCTGGTCGCCGGGATGAACAAGATCACCCGCGGGCCACAGTTGGATCACGACACGCTGGAGCGGCAGATCGTCGCGCGGGACCGCGACGTCACCAACAAGTACTCCAAGGACAGCCAGCTGATGGCGATCACCAACGCGCGCCAGTACTTCGGCGACAAGGCGGGACGCGTCGCCAAGCCGCACCGGATCCTCGACCCCGCCGCGGGCCCGCTCATCGCGGTGCGGTTGAATATCCTCACGCGAAAGACGCTGGGCGGCTTGCAGACCAACCTCGACTCACAGGTGATCCGGCAGGACGGCAGCGCTTTTCCCGGCCTCTACGCCGCGGGCGAGGTGGCCGGTTTCGGCGGCGGGGGCGTGCACGGGTACAACGCGCTGGAGGGCACCTTCCTCGGCGGCTGCATCTTCTCCGGGCGGGCCGCAGGTTTGGCGCTGGCCGCGACACTGCGGTGATCGGCGCATAATCGGCAGATCATCTCGCAGGTCACGGTGGTTGTCCGCCCCGCGCGGCACCCGTAGGCTCGGGCAGCCTTCGGCGGCGATTCCCGGTGCAGGAGCCTCGTCGGCGAAGGACAGTTCGAACAGAACGAGGCCAGGGAGATGTGGAGAAAGTGCGATCGGGGCCGGCGGCGGGGGCCGGCGCCCAGTAAAACGATCGGCCGGAGAGAGCAACAGCGCCTCCCCCAGTTCGAGCCGGACGACGACGAGCGACACCGGCGCCAGTGGCTGGCGTCGCTGCAAGCCTTCGCCGATGCCTACCGGGCGGCCGAGCTGAACGGCGCACCGGTGCTGCAGGTTTCGCATTCCGGCTGGCGCCCGGGCGCGCGGATCGCACCGGGCACGACCGAGGGCAGGTTGCTCGCCTACCACGACTCGGGTGATGAAGCCGACTTCGTCTTCCGGGAGGGCGGACTCACTCTCTTCAGCATCACCACCGCGGGCGGGCACCGGGAGGATTTCACGCAGCGCCCGTTCGCCATCCGCTGGGTGATGCTGGCCGGATTGTGCGGGGCGGTGGCGCCGGGCGTCACCCGGGTCGAGGTCCGCGACGGCGAAGGCGTCGCGGTGCCGGTGGATCTCGTGGCCCATACCTTCGCCGCCACAACCGATCTCGAACTGCCGTACCTGCGCACGATGAACCGGCTGCGGGCGGCCGGAGCACGGTCCGACGAGATTCTGGACGTGCTGTTCCGCAGTGACCGGCGCGGTGAGGAGTACGCGGCTACCCGGCACCTGACCATCCGGGTCTACGGCGCCGACGACACTCCCCTGTACACCGGTCCGATCTTCACCGACAACCGATTCCGACAGTTGCGCAAGAGCATTCGCGACTGAGCGATGGTCACGGCTTACAGCCCGCCGGGGTCGCGTTCGACGCTGATGGCGGCAGCGGCGCGGCAGCCAGGCTGGTCGGTGAGACAATCGGCGGCTCGGTCGGCTCGGGCGCGACCACGGGCGGCGTCTCGGAGTAGAGCCGCGCACCGGTCGGTCGCACCCCCGGTTCCACCGTGATGCCGGTGATCTCGGCCTGGTTGCCGTGGATATCGGTGAGACGCGCGGCGAACGGACCCGTCCCCGCCCGGGAGATGGACCAGTAGTTGTCCATGCCGCGGGTCAGGGGCTGCCACGGCCCGCCCGTCGCGGGCCGAATCGCGACCTCGCGCAACGGATTCCCGGTACCACCGAACAGAATGGCGAACCAGGCGGCGGTGGCATCGGGTTTCACCTCGTAGGTCAGCTCCGCCACCGGCTCCGGATTGCGCACCACGTGGTAACGAACCTTCGCGACGCCGTCGGACAGGTCGGCGATCTCGGCGAACGCGGCCGTGCTCAAATCCAGTTGTCCCGGAGCACATCCCGGGCAACGGTCGACGATCTGCACCCGCACGCTGCCCTGCGGGCCCTCGACGTCCAGGTAGGCCCCGCACGGATCGGCGGTGCCGTACTCCGATGTCGACATGCCCACGAAGAAGCCGTCCAATGGAAGGTCGGGGTACGAGCACGAGACCCCCGGACCGAACGAATAGAACCGCGCCTCGCCCGACACGACGGGCTGCGGTTCCGGTAACGGGCTGGTGGACGGCCAAATACTGTTGGCGGTCAACGGATTCGACGGTGTCGCCGATTGGGCCATCGCGTTCGGTACGTCACAGTGCACCGGCTCCGGCCGGGTCACCCACACCGCTACGCCCGCAATGGCCGCCAGGCCGATCGCGGACCACAGCCACCCCGAACGGACGTGTCGCTGGTTGATCGGTATCCGGTGCATCGCTCCCGACTCCGGTTCACCTGCTCATGGACTCTCCATCCTGACGTCCATAGGAAAGCAGCCGAACGGCACGCGCACGCGGCGAACGAAAAATCTACACAGTGAAAGGCGCACACTTCAGCAAGCGTGAGGCAAATCCCCAGCATCCTCCTGGACACTCCTGCAGCCTGCCGGAAATCATCCGGTGTGCGTGCCCCTGCGTAATGCCACGCACCCCAGCGCAATACGGCGCTACGCGAAGCCGTCCATCAGGGACAGCACCCGCAACATGACCTCGTCGGCACCGCCGCCGATGCTCAGCAGCCTACTGTCGCGGAAGGCGCGCGAGGTCCAGGTCTCCGTCATATAGCCCATGCCGCCGTGCACCTGCAGGCACCAGTCCGCCACCTGCCGGGAGAGCCGCCCCGCCTCCAGTTTCGCGATGGTCGCCATTCTGGTGACGTCCTGGCCGTCCTGATAGGACCGGCCGGTGGTCTCGGTGTAGACGCGCAGCAGGTCCGTCCGCGCCGCGAGCTCGGCGTAGGTGTACTGCAGATACTGGTTGGCGGTCAGCGGTTGCCCGAAAACCTTGCGCTGCTTGGCGTAGTCACGGGTCAGCTCCAATTGCATGGCACAGCTGATCGGTGCACTGTACGCGGCGAACATACGCTCCATCACGAACTGCGACATCTGCTGCTGGAAGCCGCGGCCGATCTCACCGATGGTGTTGCGCACCGGAACTCGCACATCCTCGAAGGTGAGCAGGCCGGTGTCGGACGCGCGCATGCCCAGTTTGTCCAGCTTGCGGTCGACGCGGAAACCCGGTGCGTCGGTGGGAATGATGATCTGACTCATACCGCGATAGCCGCCCTCCGGGGAGGTGCGGACCAACGTGCACAACCAGTCCGCCTGAACCGCGTTGGTGATGAACATCTTCGAGCCGTTGATCACCCAGTCGTCGCCGTCGCGACGTGCGTGGGTTCTGATGCCCGCCACATCGGACCCGGCCTCCGGCTCGGTCACCGCGACACCGCAGACGGTCTCGCCGCGCATGGCCGGGGCCAGATACTCCTGTTTGAGTTCCTCGCTGCCGTGCGCGTGCAGCGAGGGCGTCGCCATCGCGACGTGCACGCCCAGCGCCATCGGGAACGATCCGTGCGTGACCCGGCCCAGTTCCTGGCAGAGCACCACGGTGAACAGATGGTCGGCGCCCTGCCCCGCGTAGGCCGGGTCGTATTCGAGACCGAGGATGCCGAGCTTCGCCATATCGGCGAAGATCTCGTGCAGCGGCATCATCTCCGTCTGTTCCCACTCGTCGACGTGCGGGTTGATCTTCTGCTCGAGATAGCGCCGGACCATGGCCCGGAACTCCTGATGTTCGTCGCTGTACATGCCCTTATTGTCGCCTTGCCAACGCCGTGTGGGCGGATAATCAGCACACCGGGACCGCCGGGTCCGACGTGTGGCAGGTCACGCCGGGCGAGGCTCGGCGATCAACGGATTTCGGCCGGGAGTAAGGTGCCGAACATGTCGCGTACGCGCATTATTCGGATCGCCACCCGATCCAGCCCCATGGCGTTGGCCCAGGCCGAGCACGTCGCCGAGTTGCTCGAGCGGCTCGGCGTGCAGAGCGAGCTGGTCAAGGTCACCACCGCCGGTGACCGCTGGATGGGTGACCTCTCCAAGCTCGGCGGCAAGGGCGCCTTCGTCAAGGAGATCGACCACGCGCTGCTCGTGGACGACGCCGACCTCGCGGTGCACTGCCTCAAGGACATCCCCGGCGATATCCCGGTGCCCGAGGGTCTGGCCTTCGCCGGGTACCTGGCGCGCGACGACGTGCACGACGCCGTGATCACCGGCAACGGCGCCCCGCTCGCCGAGCAGCCCGCCGGGACCGTGGTCGGCACCAGCTCGGTGCGCCGGACCGCGCAGCTGCTGCTGCACTATCCGCACCTGACGGTGCAGCCGTTGCGCGGCAACGTCAATACCCGGCTGGCGCGCCTCGAAGAGGGACACGTCGACGTGCTGATCGCCGCCGTCTCCGGTCTGCATCGGGTCGGCCAGCAGCACCGGATCACCGAGACGCTCGACCTCGAGACCATGTGCCCGCCCATCGGCGCGGGCATCATCGCGCTCGAATGCCGCAGCGGCGACAGCCAACTGCGCGATCTCGGCGCCCAGCTCGATCACGCCGACACCCACCGCCAGGCCGATGCCGAACGCGCGATGCTGCACGCCCTGCAGGGGCACTGCAACTCCCCCATCGCCGGCTACGCCACCACCGACCGCACCGGCCGACTCACCTTGCACGGCAAGGTCTTCAGCGCAGACGGCGCGCAGTGGCTCGATTCCAAACACTGGGGCGTCCCCGAAGACCCGCAAGCCCTCGGCTTCTTCGTCGGCGCCGACCTGCTCCGCCAAGGCGCCCGAGCCATCATCGACGCCATCCCGCACTGATCGTCACCCGCACCATCCCGGTGCGGGGTATCGGGGTGCTCAGCGCCAGCGGGCGTGGCGGGGGAAGAGGGAGCGACCCGCTTCGTGGGCTACTTCGATGAGGACACGGGCGAGGCGGGTGGTGTCGAGGGACTTCCGTTCGCCGTCGAGGTAGGCGGAGAGGGAAAGGGCGGCTACGGCGGCGCCGCGACCGCGGATCGGGACGGCGACACAGGCGATGCCGGCGACCGACTCCTCGTTGTCGACCGCCACGCCCTGCCGCTGCCTGATCTTGCCGAGCTCGCGATGCAGATCGGTTCTGTCGCAGATGGTTCGGGCGGTCAGCTGAGGTAGTCGATCACGGAACGAGGTCTCGACGATGCTCGGTTCCAGCGAGGCCAGCAGCGCCTTGCCGAGCGCGGTGCTGTGCGCGGGCATCCGGCCGCCGAGCCGGGTCGGGACGTTCGCCGCGAAACGGCCGCCCGCCTTGTCCAGGTAGAGCACTTCGCGTCCGTCCAGTACACCGAGATGCCCGACCATGCCGGTGCGTTGACAGAGATCGTGCAGCAACGGGCTGACCACGTCTCGAATCTCGTTGTGGTCGGCGGCAAGTCCGCCGAGTTCGAGCGTGCGCAGGCCGAGCCGGTAGCCGCCCGGCGCGTGCGCGAGCCAGCGCAGCCGGATCATCTGGTCGAGGATGCGATGCACGGTGGAGCGCGGCAGACCGGTGCGTTCGGACAGGCCGAGCAGGGTCAGGGTCGGCGTGGAGCCGTCGAAAGCGTCCAGTATCAGCGTCATTCGCTCGATCATGGACACCGGTGGCCGGGCGGCGGGCGCCGGCCCCGATCCCGTCCACAATGCTCCGGACTCGGGATGGGTCACCGCCTCGACCGTCATAGCTCACCTCCACCACGTGCTCGCCTAGAGCTTAGAAGTACATCTATTAGGCATGTGCGTTTCCGGCACACCACTTTGTGTCGCCCATCACAGTGCCTCGAGCGGGCCGTTCGGTGGAATCCCGGAAACTACGGAGACGACTACGGATCTTTTCTCCCCTGGTCATACGCCAACCCAGTCAATAGCTTTCGCCAATGGGGTGGCACCACTACACGGTGTCACCCCACCGCTCGCTGGAATACCAGACCAGTCCGATGTTCTCGTCGAACGGGACTCGATGGCGCCGACGTGGCCGGACAGCTACCATCACAGTAGTTCGTTATTACGGAATTACGGATTTACGGAGGGTGGGATGATGCGACGCAGACTTGCCGTCGTGCTGGCCGCGGTTTTACCGCTGGTTGCCGGATGTTCGAGTACCGCGACCAGCGCGGCGGCAGACGTGACCACGGTCGAGGGGTGGTTGTCGTGGCTCGAGCAGGACCCGGACAACGTCGCGTTCGTCGTCGACGACGGGCTGGGACATACCGCCGAACGGCGCGCCGATGAGCAGCAGCCGCTCGCGTCCGCGGCGAAGGTGGTACCGCTCGCGGCATACGCGCGGGCAGTCGCGGCGGGCACGGTCGATCCGCAGGAGCAGATCCCGGTCGCCGAATGGGAGCGGTGGTATCTGCCGAAAGCAGATGGCGGAGCGCACGAACAGGCGCGCAAACGGCTTCCCGGCGACACGGTCACCCTCGATCAGCTGGTGAGCGCGATGATCCAGGAGAGCGACAACGCCGCCCCCGACTACCTGCGGGACCGTCTCGGCGACAAGGCGCTGATCGAGGCCGCCGCGGCCGGAGGTTGGCACGACTACATGCTGTTCTCGCCACTGGGCAGCATGCTTCGGCTGGCCGAACCGGACATCGCCGACGAATGGGCCGCGGCTCGACGCTATGCGGCCGATCCGGCGTATCGCGCGGCGATACTGTCGAAATCACCGCCGTCCTACACCGATCAAGTGGCGTGGGCGGAAACCACCTGGACCGGTTCGGCACGCCAGCTCACGTCGCTGTATCGCGCGTTCGCCACCGGAAGTTTCGGGCCCGGCGCCGAAATCGCCCGCGCACACCTGGAATGGCAACCCCCGCCGACCGGGTTCGTCGGGCTCGGCTTCAAGGGTGGTGCGCTGGCGAGCATCCTGACCGAGGCGATGTCGCTACGCCGCGCCGACGGTACGGTCGCGACCGCGGTGCTGCTCAACCGCCGCATGCCCGAGTCCACCTGGTCGGCCGCGCTGAAGAGCTTCCGTCATCAAGAACTGCTGTTCCGCGCCATGACCGAGCCGGAGATGCTGCACCGGTTACCGTGATCGGCATGACGGATGTCGAGGGCAAGCTCGCCGAACTGGAGGCGCGGATCGAAGCGCTGGAAGGGCGTCGCGACGACGACCCGGCGCGCGGTTTCATCGACTACCGCGGCGCGGTCGATTTCGACGGCGAGATCGACTGGACCATCCGCTACAGCGCGGCCGCGGTGCTCCGGCTGCCTGCCGCAGCGCGCGTGGAAGTGCTTGCCGCGCTGGGACATCCGGTGCGGCACGCGCTGATCCAGGAACTGCTCGACGGTCCGCGCACCGGCGCCGAACTGGCCGAGGCCCTCGGCCTCACCTCCACCGGCCAGCTATACCACCATGTGCGCGCGTTGTCGTCGGCGAAGCTCATCGAGCAGAACCGCCGAGGCACCTATCGCATCCCTGCCCCGAAGGTGGTCCCGATACTGGTCCTGATGACCGCGGCCGCCGATATCGCCGAGGTGTTGCACTAAAGTCCGGCCGGCGCCACCGCTGAACCGCGGCGGCGCCGGTCGAGACTCCGCGACCGGGCCTAGGCGCGGTCGCTGTGCTGATCGACCAAGGCGTACAGCCACTCTCGCGTGTAGCGCTCAGCGAGCAGCGGCAGGAAATTGTCGATCGTGGCGTGGTCGGCGACGTGCTCGTAGGCGGAATGCAGGAATTGTTCGATGGCGTCGTCGGCGACGACGCCGTCGAATTCGTCCTCCAAGCGGACGGCGGCGGCGCGCAGGGCGACGGCCTGGTCGAGGGCGAGATCGGTGGCATGAACCGAGGTGACCGGACTGTTCACGGCGGACTCCTGTGTGGTGGTGCGGCATTCGGCGCGTTGAGCGCGTGCGCTGGTATCGGCACGCCTCATTACTTCGGGTACCCAGCGAGCCGCGCGGGACACCCGTCGCCGGTTGTTGTCTGCGACGCACGCCCGTGCCACGCTGATGCCATGGATCTCGACGCCATAGAAGCCGTCCGGCAGCTCAAGTATCGGTATTTCCGGACCCTCGATCTCAAACAATGGGACGAGTTCGCCGACACCCTCACCGTCGATGTAGCCGGGCGCTACGGCACGCACGCGCTGGGGGAACCGCTCGTCTTGGACGGCCGCGCCGCGGTCACCGAGTTCATGCGCGAAAACCTCGGCCCCACCGTCGTCACGGTCCATATCGCGAACCACCCGGAGATCACCGTCGACGGGGAAACCGCCGTCGGCTCTTGGGCTTTCGAGGACACCGTGCTGGAGACCAAATACGGCCTGAAAATTCGCGGCGCGGGCTACTACACCGATACCTATCGGCGCGACGACGACGGTCAGTGGCGGATCGCCTCGACCGGCTATCAGCGCATCTACGAATCCATGCAGTCGCTCGTAGACACCCCGAGCTTCCAGCTCCTGACGAACATGTGGGCGGCACCGGCTCCGCAATGACACCGGAGAGGAGGCAGGCGTGCCGGCAACGCGGCTGATCGGCCGGGACCATCACGCGGCACTGCTGCGGGAGGAGTTACGGCGCACCACCTCCAGCCATGGCGGGCTGGTGCTGGTGACCGGCGAGGCGGGCATCGGCAAGACGGCGTTGCTCAGCGAGGTCGTCGGCGGGCCGGCCGCGCGCGACGCGCTCGTGCTGACCGCGACGGCCTGGAGCGGCGACGGCACCCCCGGCTTCTGGCCGTGGGTGCAGGTGGTGCGCGGTTTGCGCCGCGCCGCGACACCCGAGCAGTGGGCCGCGGTGGACGCCGCCGCGGGTAATGCGTTGTCCTTCTTGATCGGTGACGTGGAACTGCCGAAAGCGCCGCAGGGCGCGCTGTTCCGGATCGCCGACGCGGTGACCGAGGCCCTGGTCACCGCCTGTGCGCTGCGCCCGGTGATCGTGGTGATCGACGACCTGCATCGAGCGGACCCGGAATCGCTGACGGTGCTGGCGTTCGTCGCGCGGCACTCGTGGTTCGAGCGACTCACCATCGTCGCGGCCGCGCGGGACAACGACATCGACGTGCCGGGCCATCCGTTGCGAGAAGTGTTCGGCGAGTTGACGACTGCCGCGCGCCTGATCGAGCTGACCGGGCTACCGGTCGAGCACGTCGCCGAGTTCGTGCACGAGACGACCGGCATGCGCGCGCCGGACGAGATCGCCCGTACGGTGCACACACTCTCGGGGGGCAATCCGTTCCTGGTCGAGCAGGCGGCACGCCTGTGGCAGACGGGCAGCGCGCTGGACACGCTAACCCCGGGCGTGCGCGAAACGCTCGACGCGCGACTGACCCCGCTGCCTGCCGCCGCACTGGACGTCCTGACCACCGCCGCGCTCATCGGCCGGGAGTTCGCCGCCCAGGTGGTGGCCGCCGGTTCGGGTCGCGATCTCGGCGAGGTGCTCGACCTCGCCGCGCTCGCGGTGCGCGCCCGATTGCTGACGACGCCGCGCACGGACCGTTACGCGTTCGTGCACGACCTGGTGCGGGAGAATCTGATCGGGCGGATCGGCGACACCGAGGCCAGGAAGCGGCACGCGGCCGTGCTCGGCGCGCTCGAACGGTTGCCCAGGGAGGTATCCGGGGCGACCCCGAGCGAGCTCGCACATCACGCGTACCTGGCGGCAGACGCGATCGACCCGCAGCGCACGCTGCGGTATCTGCTGGACGCCGCCGCGGACGCCTGCGGCCGGCTCGCCGCGGGCGAAGTCGCCGTCCACTATCAGCGTGCCCTCGCCCTGCTCCCCGCGAACCAGGCCGAGCTGCGCGGCACCGTCGGATTGGGTCTGGCCGCGGCGCAGAGCGGTTCCGGCGAACTCGCCGCGGCGCGGCGCACTTACGAGGCCCTGCTGACCACGGCCAGAACCCGCGCCGCCGCCGAGCTGTTCGCCGAGGCCGCCCTCGGGCTGCACGAACTCGGCATGCCGGATCCGGAACACCAGGCCGAGCGCGAGATCGACCTGATGGACCAGGCGTATCGCATGCTGCTCGCCGAACGCCCGCCCACCGACCCGCTGGCGGTCCGGGTGCGCGCCGCGGCGACCCGGGTGCGAGTGCACACGGGACGGGCCCGGCACGGCGCGGCCGAGCACGTCAGCGCCGAAACCGTCCGAGCGGCACGCGCATCCGGCGACGACACCGCGCTGGCCGCGGCCCTGCTCGCGCGGCACGACGCGATCTGGCGGCCCGGCACCGCGGCGGAGCGCTTGTCGCTGGCCGGGGAACTCGCCGCCATCGGCCACCGTGACCACGGCGACGAACTCGAATTGCAAGGCGTATTACTGCGTTTCACCGCGTTGCTCGAACTGGGCGACCCCGCGGCGCATATCGAGCTGGCCGCCTTCGGCGCACACGCGGACCGGGCGCGGCTGCTCCGGTTCCGTTTCATCGCGCTGTCGCGCACCGGCGCACTCGCCACCCTCACCGGGCGATTCGCGGACGCACGCAACGCCATCGACGAGGCGTACGCGCTCGGCGAACGGCTCGGCGAGGTCGATCTGACCCCGCTCTGGCTCGAACAACGCTGGGCGCTGGCGCTGCTCGCGGGCGATCTGGCGCAGGCCGAGGCGTTCGTCGAACGCTATCGCGACACCGCCGTCGCCTATACCGCGGTCCCCGAACTGATCACCGCCGCCCGCCGCCGCGACCTCGACCGGGTGCGCGGCCTGGTCGGCGATATCCAGGCCATGTACGCATTGCACCCGCGGCACTTCCATCCGTCCATCCTGGTCGCCCAGGCGTATGCCGCCCTCGTGCTGGACGATCCCGAACTCCGGGAGACGGTGCGCGCCAGGCTGATTCCGCTGGCCGCCTGGTGGGCGGTGGTCGCGGGCGGCGGCGCGGTCTACGGACCGTACTCCTACTGGCTGGGCCGGCTCGCCGCCGCCTCCGGGGACCACCCGGCCGCCGTCGAATACCTCACCGCGGCAGCGGATTCGGCGCACCGGCTGCGGGCGCGGCCGTGGGTCGACGCGGCGCGACAGCAGCTGCACCTGCTCGCACACCGCACACAACCCGCGCCGCGTACACCGATCATGCCCTCGGACAACGAGTTCCGGCACGACGGCGACGTCTGGACGCTACGCTTCGCCGAGCGGACCGTGCACCTGCCTGACGCCAAGGGCCTGCGCGACCTGCACGTGCTGCTCGGCCATCGGGACAGCGACATCCCCAGCCTGGAACTGTTCGGCACCACCGATCCCAGCGCGGTGGTGCAGGCCGCCAAGTCCTTCGGGGCCGACCCGGTGCTCGACGACGAGGCAAAGGCCGCTTACCACCGGCGGCTGACCACCCTCGATGCCGAGATCGACCGCGCGGTCACCCTCGGTCGCGACGACCGCGCCGCCGAACTGGACCGGGAGCGCGCGGCGCTGCTGGACGAATTGCGCCGCACCGCGGGCCTGGCCGGACGCACCCGCCACCTCGGTGACGACGCCGAGCGGGCGCGCAAAACCGTATCCGCCCGGGTGCGCGACACCCTGCGCCGGATCGACCGGATCCATCCGGAACTCGCCGAGCACCTGCGCGCGACCGTCTCGCTCGGACTCGTCTGCCGGTACCAGCCGCAGCGCGACATCAGCTGGCGACTGTGAATGCGCGACGCCCTAGCGTCGCGAGATCGGATCTCGCGCCTTCCAGGTGACAGACCACGCACGGAAGGAACAGACGATGCACCAGATCACCGCGAACCTGTGGGAGACCGAGACCTTGAGCCCCTTCCCCGGGTTGAACACGCACGCCTACCTCTGGACCACCCCCGACGGGAACGTGCTGTTCTACAACACCACGCTCACCGAGGAATTCGACAAGATCGCCGAACTCGGCGGCGTCGCCCAGCACTACCTGAGCCACCGCGACGAGGTCGCCTCGTCCCTCGCGCTCGTCCGCGAACGCTTCGGCGCGCAATTGCACATCCACCGCGCGGACGCGGGCGAGGTCACCGCCACCACCGTCGACGACCCGTTCGACACCCGGCACACCGCGATCGCCGGACTCGAGGTGATCCCGACGCCCGGCCACACCGCGGGCAGCGCCTGCTACCTCGCGACCATCGACGGCAAACGCCATCTCTTCACCGGTGACACCCTGATCCTCGGCGAGAACGGCACCTGGTGGGCCGGTTACATCGAGGGCCACAGCGACCGCGAAACCCTGCTCACCACCCTCGACCTGCTCGCCACCCTCACCCCGGACGTCGTCGTCTCCAGCGCGTTCATGAGCGACAAGGGCGTCATCGAACTCGACCGCCCCTGGGCAGAGTGCGTCGCGGAAGCCAAGAAGGCCCTGCTCGCCGGCGCCGAGGCGTAACGGCTGCCGCAGCTCCCTGGCCGGGGCCGTCTGCGCCGATACCTCTCGCCCCGGTCAGGCTGCGATGTCGAACAGGGTCAGTTCTCGGTTCGCACGTTGTTCGGCACGTTCGCGAACGGCACAGGTCGGCCCGATGCCCTGGGCTACCGAATCGGCCGAGACGAGCCAGCCGTGGCAGCGGCGGCAGTGTGTGACGAGTCGGACCGTGGCACGGTCGTCGGTATCGGCCATATCGTTCCCCTCCGGCCGTCGAACGCTGGTACTTCCCCAGCGTGACACGGGGGTCCGACAAACTGGGACGTGCTACCGGTTCGGGCCGCGCGCCGCGAGGGGCAGTGGCGCGAGCGGGTGCCAGGTGACCGGCACGTCGCGCATGAGCAGCGCGCAGTCGAGGTGCGCGCTGCCGGGTGGGAAGACGTTCGCGTCGTCGAAGAACGTGGAGCGCACCGCGGCGACCTCGACCGGTTCGACATGCCAGGCGTCCGTGCGCAATTCGAGTCCGGCCAGCTCGGCTCCGCCGCGGGTCGCGGAATACCCGGCCGAGCCGCGGCGGAAGAACTCCGAGGCCTGCGCCAGATCAGTGAACAGCTCGCTGCCCGGCCACCGTGTCGTCCGCCGGACATCCACGTGCACCTTTGTGGCCGAGTCTCGGCTCGCGAAGGCCACCTGTAAATCGTCGGCGGTCTCGCGCACCCGGAACCGCGCGTGCTCGTGATCGCCCGGGAAGAGCCGACCGCCGACCAGCACGTTGAGCGCCGAGCCGGTGTCGCGGCGTGGAATGTAGACCCCAGTCTCGCGCCCGCGCGGACCGTCCCATTCGACCGCGACGCGATGCGCCGCGTTCTCGCTGCGCAACCCGACCCAGCGCGGCAGGCCACGCGGCCGCAACCGCCCGAGCCGGATCAAACAGATCCCGGCCACCGCCCAGTCCCCGACCAACTGCGGGCGCAACGGCGCGGGCAGCACCTTCGCCACGACAGCCGGGTCGACCCGGTAGTTCACCAGCAACCGCCGCTCGATGACACCGGCCAGCTCGGGGAACCCGCCCCGCACCGTCGGCACAACAGCATCTCTCGTCCACACCCCACCAGCGTCCCAACATCCACTCAACGAGTCAAGACTCTTCTAGTAAATGCTCGAACAATCATGGTCCGTGCAGGTGGATTGCCGATTCTGCCACCCTTCGGCCGTTGACGTTGCGGCACACGTTGATCAGCGTGCCGCTGGTCACTCCCGGGGTAGCCGGCGATGCCAGAAGGTCAGTTCATTCCTGGTGGCTCTGGTCTCTGGATGATCGTGGCCCAACACTCGTCGCTGATGATCGAGCAACTGCTGGAGATCGGTCATCGCTAGCACCGGATCTCCTTGCATACCGAGCCAATGCGCGAAATGACGGCGGACGGCCAAGGTCTCCGGATGGTCCGGCCCGAGGACCCTCAGATGGTCCATGAGAAGTTCGTCGAACTGAACCCGCGCGGCGGTCGGATCGTTGCTGCGGACCGTCCACCGGACGACCAGTTGCCGAGTTATCAACGTATGCGGGTGGTTTCGGCCCAGTACGCGAATCATGTCCGCCAGCAACGCGGTCAACTCCGCGATCGCGCGCTCCCGGTCGCCGCCCTCGCCACGCCATCGGGCGATGTGGTGCCGTGTCGCCAACGTGTCGAGGTGGTCCGAGCCGAGCACCCGCAACTGCTCGAGCAGTAGCCGCTCCGCGTCGTCGACCGCCCCGGTGACGTCACCACCGAGACCACGGCATCGAGCAAGGTGATAGCGGGTGGCCAGAGTTTGCGAATGATCTGGTCCAAGTACCCGTATGCGGTCTTGCAGCAGCGCCTCGAGCACCGCGATCGCCGTCCGTACGTCGCCGCTGTCCGCCTGCCACCGCGCGATATTCTGCCTGGTCGCAAGCACGTCGGGATGATCGGGTCCGAGCACCCGCACCCGGTCGATCCGGATCTGATCGAATAGGCGTGCCGCCGTAGCGGATTCGCCGTTCTTACCGCGCCAACGGGCGATGTTGTGCCGGGTGCTCAGCGTCGCCGGATGGTCGGCTCCGAGAACACGCAATTGATCGGCCAGCAGTCGTTCGAATTCCGCGATGGCGCCGCGGATGTCACCGCGGTGGCCATGCCATCGGGCGAGATCGAACCGAGTATTCAGGGTTTCCGGGTGTAGCGGACCTCCCCGCTGAATGCGTGCGGCCAATAATGCCTCTAACTCCGTCACCGCGGTATGTGGGTCACCGCTTTCGCCGCGCCAGTACGCAAGACGATGGCGAGCGATGAGGGTATCCGGATGATCCCATCCGATTTGCGCGGTGAACGACGCCAACCATGTTGCCCACAGGTCGCGGTTGTCCGCGGCGCGCGGTGTCTCGTGCCGCTCCAGGAAAGATATGGCCGCCGCCGATTCCTTGTTGGCGAGGTAGTGGCGAACCGCCGAACTGCGGGCGTACTTCATGGTGATATCCGTCGTGTGATGGTCGATGGCCCGTGCGAGCGCGTGGTGCGCGGTCGCCACCGATAAGCCTTGATTTTCCTGCTCGGTCTGCATCGGCGCGACGAAATCTTCGTGGACGAGACCGAATGTTTCCTCGTCGGTGCCGGGATTCCCGCGGCTGACGAGGACCCCCAACTCGACCACGAGATCGCGGATTCGCGGTGTGCGCAGCGTGATGCCGAGAACGCGGAGTGCGGCGGCCAAGATTTCCAGCGGCAGTACGGGCCCGGTTCCGGCTGCCGCGATCAAGCCCGCGATCGCGACGATCGCGCGCACGGAATTCGCTCCGGCCGCACGGACGGCCTCGCGAATACGTTGTGTCACAAGATTATCGATACTGATCGCGCCCTGCGTTGCGATCCGATCGATGTCGGTGAGTTCGATCAGCAATCGCGCGAGTAACCAACCTCCGGCCGTGGTTTGCCGCAGCAGCATCTCGGTACGCTCGATCCAGACCGGTGTGTAGGGGACCGAGGCTGCGGCAGGCGTTGACTCTCGGAGAACCTCGACGATCTCGGACGCAGTGGGCGACAGCAACGTCGTCCGATGCTGGTGCCCCAGCCTTGGTGACTCGCCCGGTCCGGCACCCTGCCGGACCCCGACGATCACGCCCACATGCGCGAGGTCACGACGCGTGGTAGCCCGTGCGATCGCGTCGACGAGTAGTTCGCGAGTGCCCGGCTCGGGCTGGTCCAGTCCGTCGACGACGATGGTTATCCGCCCGAACAGCGGTTCGACTCTGCTCAGCGGTCCCAAGACCGCGCGCTCGACCAAATCCAGCTCCGCGGAGCCGAATTCGTCCGGGTCTGCCCCGATATCGGCGAAACCCGCCACCCGGCGCCGCAGTTGCGAGGTGAGTTCGGCAACCACATTCTCGATGGTGCTGCTGATATCGAGAAAGACTGCGGCGGTGACGTATTCAGAGGTGAACGGCGCACCGTCGAGCAAGCCAGGGCGGATCAGCACGGCCAGCAACGTCGACTTACCGCAACCTGCGGACCCGGTGACCACGCGCAGGCGCTGCTTGTCGGCATTGAAAACATCGGCAACCCCGGCCCGCAATGCCGGTGTGGTGGCGAGCCCATTGGTCAGCTGGTCGACCAGACCCGCAGCCGGGCTGCCGCGCACCGCGTCATTGCGGCGAGCCACATTCGGCACCAGCCACAGCCCGGCATCGCCGCCCACGGCGGAACTCAGTTGCCGGGGAATCTGGCGACGACACCGCGCGGCGATCGATGAACGCAGGTCCGCCGGAAGCAGATTCGCGCCGTGCTGCGGCAGGCCACGATCGAAAACATCGAGCATGGTCCTGGTAAAACAGCCGTCATAGGCCGACCCGGTGTCCGCGGCCACCAGAAACTCCATGCGCCCGGCAACCGGATTCAGCAGATCGATCCAGCTGTGCGCGGCGCGCGCACCGATGCCTGCCTCGCAGGCGTCGACGAGGACGACGAGTCCGTCGAGGTGGACGGCGGCGAGCCGCTCCAGTAGAGCCGGTCCGAGGTTGTAGGCGGTTTCGGAATCCGGCAGGTCACGAGGTGAGTCCTTGGCGAGCAGATAAAAGTAGCGATCCGCGACCGCGACCCCGTGGCCGATAAAGCTGATCAATAGGGTCGCCTGCTGGTCGGCCGCTGCGGCGAAGGCCTCGCGGATAGCTGATTTCAGCTCAGCGATCGTCGGATCGAGTAGCGGCCGACCCGAACTCGAAGTCGGCTCCCAGCCGCCGAATCGGTGCAGCGCGGAGCACAGGCGAACCGCGAGATCGGCGGTGAATCCGAGTCGCGGCGCGGCGTCGCATTCTGAACCGATCACCAATGCGAGCCTCCCGCCCATGGTTGTGGACGTTACTCCCACCGCGCGGCCACCGGGCGCTACCGTGGCCACGTGTACGACGTCTTCCTCTGCTACAACTGGGATTACAAGTCCTGGGCAGATGAGCTGCACGCAGCACTGCGGGCGCGCAACGTATCGGTCTTCCAGGACGACAAGGACATCAGACCGAACCGCAGCCTGGCACCGGCGCTCGAGGCCGCACTGAACGGATCGCGCATGCTGGTGCCGCTGATCGGACCCACCTTCCATCAAAGCCCGAGCTGCCGGGTGGAATTGCACACCGCGCTTCGCGCTGCCTACTACCTGGAGGAAGGTCGAACTGAGCGAGTCCTGCCGATTACCTGGCGGGTATCTCCAGGAGAGTTGCGTCCCAGCCAACTCAAGCGCGCGCGGCTCACCAAGCGAGAAACTCTCGACACGGACGCACAGGCCGACCTGATCGCAGAGCGGGTGACCGAACTGGCCCGACTCGACTCGCGGCGGCTCGGTGATGCGCCCGCGGGAAGGGATCCCGAATGGCTCCCGCTGCCGCTGCCCGGCAACAAGCAGTTCTACGGACGGGAGCTGGAGCTGTGGCAGATTCACGATGCGCTCGAGGTCAAGGCAAAGCCCGGAAACCAAGGGCACCCGGTCGTCTCGGTTCGGGGCACTGCCGGAGAAGGTAAGACGGCTGTGTGCGAGCAGTTCGCCCGGCTGTTCGCTCGGGACCATCCGGGCGGGGTGTTCACCATTCGGTTATCCGGCAACGACCGGACGACACGCGCGGATCCGTCGCTGGTGTCGAGCACATTTCATCAGGAACTGCGTGCCATCGCCGAACGGCTGCAGATCAACGCAGCCCGCCTCGATCTGCACACGTTGATCGCCACGATCGGCAACTACCTCCGCGACCGAGCCCCGTACCTCTGGATTGTGGACGACGTGCCGGCCACCGGCATCGATGAATCAATCCTCAGGACACTTCAGGCACCGACCGGCAACGGCAAGACCCTGCTCACCACTCGTGGTCAGCTGTCGAATCTCGTCTCGTCGGAAATACAGCTCGCAGCACTGGATCCCGGCGAAGCCGTCGCGGTACTGACGCACCGGCACGCGCTGCCGGAGGGTCGCTCTGCCGAGCGAGACGCCGTGCGGCAGATCGTCGAAGACCTGAACGGTCACGCGCTCGGATTGAAACTCGTTGCGGGGCTCACCACTCTGCCGACGTTCACCACCTATGCCACGCTGCGCGACGAGCTGAACCGCACTGACTCCGACCTCTTGGAGAACACCGACCACATGGCGGACGAGCTGCCGCTCGGCTATTCGAAGTCGTTCAGCGCGATAATGATTCGCAGCACGTCCGCCCTCGACGATGCCGGTCGAGAAGTTCTCGCGCTCGCCAGCGTCCTCGCCGCGGCACCGATACCGGCCGAACTCGTGGACGCCGTCCTTGCGGTGCGCGCGAGTTCCACCGGACCGCAGGGCCTGCGAAATCTCGAGGAACGCGGACTCGCCGACTACCTCGGTGATGGCAGCTATCTACTGCACGTGTTGACGGCACGCGCCGCGCGCTTCCGCTTTCCGGCGCTGTACCGAAAACAGTTCCACGACACCGCAGCCGATGTGATCGGTGACGCGCTCGAGTCGGGACGTGACCATGTCGATCTCACCCGAGCACTGTCCCGCTATCTACCACACGCGCGCGCTCTGGCGACGACACCCGAATGGCAGTCCGGTCGAACCGAGTGGCACATGCTCAGCGAAGCGGGCCGAGCACACTACGAACTCGGTGACCCCACAGGTGCTCTCGTGGCCTTCGAATACCTCCATGAGCTGTGCGAAAAGTCGCCTGACGCAGACGAAGACACCCGCGTCGCTATCCTGGTAAACCTCGGCGCCGCCTACTTCGGACACGATAAACTGCCCCGAGCCCGCGAGCTGCAAGAACAAGCCGTCGAGCGCCTGACCGCATCGAAGGGGATCCGCCACGGCGATACGCTGCAGGCACAGGACAATCTTGCCAACACCCTGTCGGCGCAGGGTGACTACCTCGCTGCCAAAAAGCTCTTGGAGCACGTCTACCGACTGCGCAGGGAATCCGAAGAGGGAACCACCCGCAAGCGCCTTATCACACTGAACAACCTCGTGATTGTCCTCAGCAGACATGGATCGCGGCGGCACGCTTTGCGACTGGGTCTTGCGGCCTGGGCGCTGTGGCAGCGGTCGGCAGGTCCCGACGCTCCCGAGACCTTGGAAGCCGTTGAGAATCTGGCCAACACCATGCTGCGACTCGGGCAGCATCAGTATGCCGCGGACACCTACGCCTACCTCGCGGATCGGCGCAGGATAGTGCTCGGCCCCGGCCATCCGGACACCATCGACGCCACCGAGAACCTCGCGACTGCTCGGCTGGATTCGTACTGGGCGATCTATGCCGACCGATTGCGGGAGCATGGACCCGAGCACCCCGACACCCGGCACACACTACGTCAGCTCATCCGCACAGATCTGAATCGAGTGCATACCGATCCGGACGAGCCCGAACTGCTCGTGGATGTGCCCGCCGATCTGCCGCCAGATACGACGAAGTTGGCTGACGAGGATGCCGAATGGCTTTCGGAGCTGGTCGTTTCTGCGATCGAACTGGACGCACAAGTCTCTTCTGAATATCGAGCCGAAGACCCGCGGGCGCTGCGCGTCCGAGTTCTCCTCGCCCACGCGCTGGCGCTTGCCGACCAGTACGAAGATCAAATCGATGTCGCGCGGAACCTGGCTACCGATGCCCGCGATGGACTGGCCGAAGCCGTTGAACGAACCCCCGACGAGGTCGAGGATTTCGACCTGCCCACCGCGAGGGCCATCCACCGATGGATTGTTCGCCTGTCGGGCGAGGAGTCCACCTATTGATCCTGGGTGACGACCGCGCCGGTGCACTCCCTGCCTCCGGCAGATGAGCGCAGTCTGCCTACTGTTCGGGTCCGAGGTACTTGGCGACCAGTTTGGTGTGGTAGATCGGGAGTTCGGTGGGCGAGCCGAGGTGTTCGGCGGCTTCGGTGATGGTGTACCACTCGTCGGCGCCCGCGTAGCGGGTCTGCGCGCGGGCCTGGCCGGCATCGGTGACGGTGGAGCGGATCTCGACCTCGCCGGTGATGACGCCCACCTCGTCGGTCATGATGCCGCCGGGGGCCGCGGTCAGGGTCGTCGTCATTTCGTTGCTCATGAAGCACATCCGTTCAGGAGTTGTTGCAGAGCGTTCTTTTCCGCCTGTTGCGCGGAAAGCTGCCAGGCCGACTTCGAGGCGATCCATATCTTCGCATAGGTGCAGCGATAACCCGTGGTGGGCGGTAACCACTGGGACGGATCCTGATCGCCTTTGGATCTGTTCGACGACGCCGATACGGCAATGAGCTGTGGGTGATTCAGGTCGTTGGCGAAATCCTGGCGGCGCTGCGTGGTCCACCCGGAAGCGCCCGAACGCCACGCTTCGGCCAGTGGCACGACGTGGTCGATATCCACCGCGCCGGGATCGGTCACGGTCACACCGTCGTAGGCCGAATGCCAGGAGCCTGCGGTCGGATAGCAGTCCGCGCCGACCTTCACGCCGGTGCCGTCGCGCATCAAAACCGTTTCCCTGGTTGTACATTGGCCGGAGACGGTGATCCAGTGCGGAAATTTCTCCCGCGAGTATCCGGTCATCGCCCCCTCCGGCGCGACGGCGATCCCGTCGAGCATCGACTGCGCCGCGGCCTTGGTCGGGATATTCGGCGGCGTCGCCGACGCCGCACCCGCGGCCAAAGCGGTCGAGGTAATTCCCACGGCGACAAGGGAAATGCTGACTAGGTACCGATTCGATCGTTTCGTGGTTCGCATGTGCCAACGATCACCGGAAATTGTCTGTCCTGACCGATGACAGGCCGCGCCGTGCGACGAATTCACCGATCTTTCACACAGGTTTCGACGGTACACCGATTCGGCGAACGGCCGAATTCCCCAACAGGACAACACGACACAGAACGGTCGAATACGGGAAAACGGATTTCGCCAACCTGTCCGGAGGTACCGGTGGGCCCGCGATCGGTCCAGTTTCGGGGTGCTGGCGCTGGACGGGGTCGACGCAACGGCGCAGGCTACGGATATGTCCTCGCTTGCGCCCGAAGAGTTCTCTCCTGAAGTCACCTACCTGAACACCGCGTCGTACGGGTTGCCGTCGGAGCGCGCGCTGGCCGCGGTACGGGACGCGAGTGCGCGATGGGCGACCGGCCGGGGCGGGCCGATGACGCAGGACCACTTGGTGCCCGGACTGCGAGCCGCCTACGCCCGGCTGCTGTCGGGCGCGACCGCCGACGATATCGCGCTCGGCAGCGGCGCGGGCCCGTTGATCGGCCCGGTCGCGGTCGCGTTGCCGGCCGGGGCCGAGGTTCTGGTCGCCGAGGGCGAATTCTCCTCTGTCACCATGCCTTTCCGGTATCGCGGCGATCTCGCGGTGCGGACGGTGCCGCTGGAGCGCCTGGCCGAGGAGGTGCGCCCGGAGACCGCGCTGGTCGCGGTGAGCGTGGTGCAGTCCGCGGACGGGCGCACCACGGACCTGTCCACGCTGCGCGCGGCGACCAACGCCTACGGCGCCCGCCTGCTGGTGGACGCCACGCAGGCGGCGAGCTGGCTGCCGCTGTCCTTCGCCGACGCCGACTATTGGGTGTGCGCGACGTTCAAATGGCTGATCGGCTCACGTTCGGTGGCCTTCTTCGCCGCCGGGCCGGAGGCGACCGAGTCGGTGCGTCCGGTCGGGCCGAGCTGGTACGCCGCAGAGGATCGGTGGGCGGAGCTGTACAACCCGGTCGCCTTGCCGAAGACCACCCGCCGCTTCGACTCGACCCCGGACCTGCTCGCCATCATCGCGGCGACCGCGGGCATCGGGCTCATCGAGGAACTGACCGTCGAGCGGATCGGCGCGCACAACCTCGCGCTGGCGGACCGTTTCCGAGCCGGGCTCACCGAGCTGGGCCTCGACTACGTCGCCAAACAGTCCCCGATCGTCACGGTGCCCGGTGCGGGCGAGGTGCAGGCGCGACTGGAAGCCGCCGATGTCATCACCTCCGCGCGCAACGGCGGCCTGCGCTTCTCGTTCCATCTCTACAACAGCGTCGACGACGTGGACCGTGCACTGGAAGTCCTTGCGACGAAATAGGTTTCACCACTCGGCGGCACGGCAGCGCTGAGCGGCTCTGCCGATGCCCTCGATCTCGACCTCCACCAGGTCACCGGCACGCAGGTACGGGTACCGGCCGGACAACGCCACCCCGGCCGGCGTGCCGGTATTGATGACGTCGCCCGGTTCCAGCACCGCGTACTGCGAAAGATGCCAGACCAGATATCCGACATCGAAGATCAGGTCCGCGGTGCTGGAATCCTGGCGCGCCACGCCGTTGACGAAGGAGCGCAGGCGCAGGTTCGCCGGATCGAGCCGATCGCGCGGGACGAGGGCGGGCCCGAGCGGGTTGAAGGTCTCGCAGCACTTGCCTTTCGACCACTGGCCGCCCGACTCCTCCAGTTGGAACGCGCGTTCGGAGACGTCGTTGGACACCGTGTAACCCGCGACGTAATCCAGCGCCGCCTCGACCGAGTCGAGATAGCGGGAACGCTTCCCGATCACCACCGCGAGTTCTACTTCCCAGTCGGTCTTTTCGGAGCCCCTCGGGATCAGCACATCGTCGTACGGCCCGATCACCGTGTTCGGCGTCTTGAAGAACACCACCGGGGTCCGCGGCGGCGCCGCACCCGATTCCGCGGCATGGGCGGCGTAGTTCATGCCGATACACCACACCGCCTGCGGCCGTGCGATCGGCGGGCCGATGCGCTCGCCCTCGATCTGGACGCGCGGCAGTTCACCGGCCGCGAGCGCGGCGGCGGTGGCGGCGATGCCGTCCGCGGCCAGGAACTCGCCGTCGATGTCCCGGGTGAGCGGGGTCAGGTCGTAGGCCTGCGCGCCGTCCACCACCACCGGTCGCTCCGCACCGCGTTCGCCGATGCGCTGCAACTTCATTCGGCAGCTCCTTCGGTCATCGAGGCCGGGGCGAGCGGCAATCGGTAAGTGCGCCAGGCTACTTCGGTCAGAATCTGCCTCCGATCGGGCTGGTCCAGCGCGGCCAAGGTCGCCAGAGTCGTTTGCCATACGGTCCGATACGACGCTGCGGTCAGCGTGAACGGCCAGTCCCCGCCCACCATCAACCGTTCCGGGCCGAAGACCGCGAGGGCGTGATCGACATAGGGTTGCCAACGCGCGGCGCTGATTTCGCTGCCGGACACCGTCGCGAGGCCGGAGATCTTGGCGATCACGTTGGGGGCGGCCGCCGCGTCGGCGAGCAGGTCGGCCCACGGCTGCCGAGCGCCCGTGGCGATCGGCGGCTTACCGAGATGGTCGAGCACGATCGTCAGATCCGGGTGCTCGCGCGCGATCATCGGGACCTGGGCCAGCAGATCCGGCCGCTCGGCGACCGCGTCGAAGACCAAGCCCGCCTCGGCCAGCAATGTCAGGCTGTCCGAAACCTCGGGCCGCAGCAGTAATTTCGGATCCGGATCGCGGTGGATCATGTGCCGGACGCCGACGAACTCCGGATGCGCGCGGAGCCGGGGTAGTTCGGCGGCCACCACCTCGGGCTGATGCAACGGCAGCCAGCCGACCACGGCGGCCGGGTACGGCGTCGCGGCGGCGGCCGCCAGCAGCGCGCGGTTCTCGGCCGGCGAATCGGACGCCTGAACCAGCACCAGCGCACCGATCCCGTGCTCGGCGAACTCCGGCTGCACATCCGGTAGGTCGTAGTTACGGTACAAAACATCGGATGTTTCGGTCAGCCAGTCGTACTCGACGTCGAATTCTCCCCCGTCTACCCGCCACACATGCATATGGGCGTCTACAGTCATCGGAGGCATACGTTCACATCCTCGAGGTCGAAGGAAACAGGGTGTCGGTCACCGACGATGCGATAGCGAAGATCAAGGCGATGATCATCTCGGGCGATCTCGAGCCCGGCTCCCGGCTGCCGCGCGAAGCCGACCTCGCCGCCGAACTCGGGGTCTCGCGCAACTCGCTGCGCGAAGCCGTCCGCGCGCTCTCCCTGGTGCGCATCCTGGACGTGCGCCAGGGCGACGGCACGTATGTGGCCGGCCTGGAACCCAAGTCGCTGCTGGACGCGATGAGCTTCCTGCTCGAATTCCACCAGGACGACTCGGTGCTCGACATTCTCGGCGTGCGGCGCATTCTCGAGCCCGCCGCCACCGCCCTTGCGGCACAGTCGATGTCGGAGGACCAGATCGAGCACCTGCGCACCCTGGTGGTGCCCGAGCACTCCTCGGTCACGGATCTGGTCGCGCTCGATCTCGAGTTCCACGCCGCGATCGCCGCCGCCTCCGGTAACAAGGTGCTGGCCTCGCTGCTGGAATCGCTGTCCATGCCGACCATGCGGGCCCGGATCTGGCGTGGCATCACCGAGGAGGGCGCGTTCGAGCGCACGGTCGCCGAGCACCGCGGTATCTGCGACGCGATCGCGGCCCACGACCCCGAACTCGCGCACGCCCGCGCCCTCGCCCACGTGGCGGGCGTGATGGAGTGGTTGCGCCGCGCCGCGCCCTGACGCGATAGCTCGCACCCGCTGCGCATGGCAGAGCGGGTGCGCGAGGGCGGCGGGCACGCGTCGGATCATCCGCGCCCCGCCAACGCGTCCCAGAGTGCCTCGGGGACAGGGTGGTTCAGCATCGCGACGGTGTCGGCGACCTGGTCCGCGGTGCTCGCGCCGACCACCGTGCGGGTGACGGCCGGGTGCCTGCGCGGGAACTGCAGCGCCGCCGCACGCAGCGGCACTTCGTATTCCGCGCACAGCCGCGCCATCGCACGTGCCCTGCCGATGATTTCACCGTCCGCCGGGCGATAGTCGAAGGTGGCCTGACGTTCCGGATCGGCCAGAATGCCGCTGTTGAGCACGCCGCCGACCAGCACCCGGATGCCGCGCCGGTCGCATTCCGGCAGCAGCTCGGCCTCGGCGCCACGATCGAGGAGGGTGTAGCGACCGGCGATCAGCACATGGTCGATCGGAGCCGCGCGGACGAAGCGCAGCGCGAGATCGACGAAATTGACGCCGACGCCGATACCGGAGATCAGGCCTTCGTCCCGCAGCCGGACCAGCTCCGGCACCGCTGCCGAGAACGCCTCCGGCTGATGATCTTCCGGATCGTGGATGAGCAACAGATCCACTCGGTCCAGGCCCAGCCGGGTCAGCGAGTCCTCCAGGGACCTGCGGATCCCCGCCGCCGAATAGTCCCGCCGCCGCGAGCGCTTCGGGGTGCCGTAGAAGCCGTCGGCGCCGTCGGCGGCCTGCGGATCGTCGTAGAGCAGACGACCGGCCTTGGTGGACACGGTGAATTCCGCGCGCGGGTGGGTGCGCAGGAATTCGCCGAGGCGTTCTTCGCCGCTGCCCACGCCGTAATGCGGTGCGGTGTCGAAGGATCGGATGCCCGCGTCCCAGGCGGTGGACAGCGCGGCGTGCGCGTCCGCGGGGTCGACCGCCCGGTACAGCCCGGCGTATCCCGCACCGCCTAGCACGATGTCGGTCAGGTCGGTCATCCTCACTCCTGTCGCCGGCCGCTGGCGACGCGGGTGATCACGAGGGCGACGAGGATCAGCGCGCCGTTGATGAACTTCAGCGAGTCGGCACTGACCCCGCCGTAGGACAGCAGCTTCTGGATCAGCGTCAGGATCAGCACGCCGAAGAACGCGCCGAGTACCGAGCCGCGGCCGCCGTTCAGCGCGACACCGCCGATGACGCAGGCCGCGAACACCTGGAAGATCATGCCGTCGCCCTGGCTGACCTGCACGCTGGCGAACTGGCCCGAATAGATCAGCCCGCCGATGGCGGCGAGCCCGCCCGCCACCACCAGCACCGCGATCACGACGTGATCGGTGCGGATGCCCGCGGCCCGCGCGGCGGCCTCGTTGCCGCCCACCGCGTACAGCGCGCGCCCGGCCGTCGTATAGGTGAGCACGAGATACCCCACCAGGAACAAGAGCAGGCACAGCGCCACATCGACCGGGACGCCGAATACCCTGGTGTTGCCGAGCCATTCGACCGACGGCGGAATCTTGGTGAGGGTGAAGCCTTCGGTCAGGAAGGTGAGCAGACCGCGCAGCGCGATGAGCATCGCCAAGGTCACGATGAACCCGTTCAACCCGAATCGGACGATCAGCACCCCGTTCACCGCGCCCACCGCCAGTCCGACGAGCAGGGCCAGCGGAATGGTCATCCACGGCGAAGTCCAGGTGAAGGCACCGACTTTCGCGGTGCCCATGGTGGCCCAGATGGCGACGCCGGGCGCCAGCCCGAACGTCGACTCCAGCGACAGGTCCATCCGTCCGACCACCAGCACCAGCACCTCGGCCAGCACCAGCAGGGCGATACCGCTCATCGTGGTGAGCACATTGGTGAGGTTGGCCGGTGAGACGAAGCTGGCGTTGATGAAATAGCCGACCACCAGCACGAGCAGGATCGGCGGCACGAGCAGGAAATCGCGCAGCGCGCCCCAGCGCACGGTGACCGGCGCACCCCGGCGCGCGGTGGCCATGCGGGTCGCCGGTTCCTGGCCGGTCGTGGTCGGGGTCATCACAGTCCTTCCATGGCGGCGACGAGTTCCCGGTCGCCCCAGCCTTTCTCGAATTCCTGAGCGATCCGGCCCTGCACCATCACCAGGACTCGATCGCAGTCGCGCAAGTCGTCCAGCTCGTCCGATACCACCAGCACCGCGGTCCCCCGGTCGGCGGCGGCGCGTACCACGCCGCGCAGGGTCTGCTTCGATCGGACATCGACGCCCGCGGTCGGCGTGATCAGCACCAGCACCGCCGGATCGGTGGCCAGCGCGCGGGCGAAGACCACCTTCTGCTGGTTGCCGCCGGACAACTCCGCGACGCTCTGATCCGGCCCGGATGTCTTGATCCCGAGCGCGTCGATCGCGGTGCCCGCCACCGCGTTCCGGGTCCGGCGGGACAGCAGCCCCAGGCGGCCCACGCGCCGCGGCACCGTGAGGGTGGCGTTGTCCGCCACGCTCATTTCCGGGATCAGACCTTCCTCGTGCCGGTCCCGCGGCACGAACCCGATACCGGCGTCCAGGGCCGCCCGTACCCCACCGCGGCGCGGCAACCGCCCGGACACCAGCACGGAACCCGCTGCGGCCTTGCGTAATCCGACGATCGTCTCGGCGACCTCGATCCGCCCGCTGCTACCGCCGCCCGCCAGGCCGACGATCTCGCGTGGCGACACCTGGAACGTCACCTCGGTGAACTCCCCTGCGCCGCTGAGTCCCTCGACCAGGAGCGTGGGTGTCGCAGCGGTGTCGGGGGCGGCGCGCGGGGCGGCGGTCTGCAGCTCCACCGAATCACCGGTCATGGCCGCGATCAGGTCCTGCTTGCCCAGTTCGGCGGCGGGTGCGGTCAGCACGTGCTCGGCGTCCCGGAAAACCGTGATGTCCTGGCAGATTTCGTAGGTCTCGTCGAGGTGGTGGGAGATGAACAGAAAGGTGACGCCTTGTGCCTGCAGATCCCGGATCCGGTTGAACAGCCGCTTGATCGCCGGTCCGTCCAGCTGCGCGGTCGGTTCGTCCAGGATGATGAAACGCGCGCCGTACGACAGTGAACGGGCGATCTCGACCAGTTGGCGGTGCTCGACCGAAAGGTCACGGGCGACGGTGTCCACGTCGACGGGCACCGACCAGGTGTCGAGCAACTCCCGGGCGCGGCCACGAAGCTTGCGCCAGTTGATGATCCGACGGTCCAGACCCTGTCTGTTGATGAACAGGTTCTCCGCCACCGACAGGTCGGGGATGATCGTCGACTTCTGGTACACGCACGCCACCCGGGCGCGCCACGCGTCCCGGTCGGCGGGCGCGGGCGCCGGGCGGCCGTTGAACCGCACCTCCCCCTCATCAGGAGTTGCGAGCCCGGTCAGGATCGACACCAGCGTCGACTTCCCGGCGCCGTTGCGGCCGACCAGCGCGTGCGTGCGACCCGCCGCCACCCGCAGGCCGACCAGGTTCAGCGCGATCACGTTGCGGCCGAAGCGCTTCGAGACCTCGATCGCCTCCGCGATCGGTTCGCCGCTCATCCGCCGTGACCCCACAGGCCCGGCGCGGTGGGCGGCACTGTGTCGAGTTCGCCCACCTTGCCCCCGGCCCGGGTGACGACCGGCGCGGGCAACTGATCCTCCAGTGTGCCGCCGACGCCGGTGTCGATGATGGTCGAGCCGTGATCGGTCGGCCCCGGCGTGAACTTGCGGCCGTCGATCGCGGCCTTCGCATAGAACGCTGCGTATTGCGCGTAGAGGTCGGCGGGCTGGGAGATGGTCGCGTCGATCTCGCCCGCCGTGATGGCATCCAACTCGGCCTTGATGCCGTCGTTCGAGACGATCGTGATATGCCCTGGCGCACCGGCTTTCACCAGTTTTCCGCTGCGCCGCAGCAGCGCCAGCGTCGGCTGTAGGAAGACGCCGCCCGCCTGCATGTAGATGCCGTTGATATCGGGATCGGTCAGCAGTTTGTCCTGCAGACCCGACACGGCACGATCGCCCTTCCAGTCGGTCGGGATCTCGATCACCTTGATCCCGGGATAACGCGTTTTCATGCAGTCTGCGAACGCTTCCGAACGATCGCGCCCGTTGATCGAACTCAGGTCGCCTTGGAATTCGACGACTTTGCCGGTGCCCTTCAGGGTTTCGCCCAGGTAGATGCACGATTTGGTGCCATAGGCCCGATTGTCGGCTCGGACCACCATGTACACGCCGCCGCTGTCGGGCCGGGTATCCACGCTCACCACGGGCACGTTCTTCGCGGCGGCCGCGGCCAGAGCCGGTTTCACCGCGGCCGTGTCCTGCGGCGCCATGATGATCGCCGCGACGTTCTTCGAGAGCAGCGTGTCGACGTTGGATTTGAGCCGGTTGGCGTCGTTGTCGGACGAGGTGTTCTCCAGCTTCACCCCGGCCGACGCCGCCTTCGGGCCGAGGTAGCCCGCGTAGGCGCTCCAGAAGTCGGAATCCGAACGGGGCTGGTCCGCGCCGACCAGCACCCCGTTGTCCGCACCGCTGCCCACGGTGACGGCCGGACCGGTCTCGGTGCCGATCGATTCGCGCGAGCACGCGGCACCCGAGACGATGATCAAGGTAGCGCCCAGCGCGACGCCGACAAGGCTGGCGGTTCTCATGAATTCTCCTGGTGGTGTGCGGACGGCGCCGCGCGCCAGGCGGCTCCCGTCGGGTATTCGTAATCGCGCAGCGAAGCGGGCAGCAGCTCGGCGCTGAAACCGGGTTCGCGCGGTGCGAGGTAGTGCCCGCCCACCACGCGCACCGGAAATCGGAAGTGTTCGTGCAGGTGGTCGACGAACTCGATCGCGCGACCCTCGACGCTCCCGGAGACCACGACGTAATCGATCATCGCCAGGTGCTGCACCAGCTCACACAAACCGACACCGCCTGCGTGCGGCACGACCGGGATCCCGAACTTGGCCGCCAGCAACAGGATTGCCAGGTTCTCGTTCACACCGGCGACCCTGGCCGCATCGATCTGCACGATGTCGACCGCGCCGGCCTGGAATAGTTGCTTGAACAGGATGCGGTTCTGGCCGTGCTCGCCGGTCGAGATCCGCACCGGCGCGACGCGACGGCGAATCTCGGCGTGCCCGAGGATGTCGTCCGGACTCGTCGGCTCCTCGACCCAGGCCGGGTCGGCGGGTGCGAGGCGAGCGATCCACTGCACCGCGGCGTCGACGTCCCAGCGCTGATTCGCGTCGACCGCCAGACCGATATCCGGCCCGATCGCCGCCCTGGCGATCTTCAGCCGGTGCACGTCCTCGTCCACGTCGCGGCCGACCTTGATCTTGATGGTGCGGAAACCGTCGGCCACCGCCTGACGGGCGAGCCGGGCCAGCTTCTCGTCCGAATAGCCGAGCCACCCCGGCGAGGTGGTGTACGCCGGATATCCGGTCGCGAGCAGCCGGTCCATCCGCTGCCGCCGGCCCGGTTCCGCGCGGCGCAGCAGTGCCAGCGCTTCCTCCGGGGTGAGCGCATCGGTGAGATACCGGAAGTCGAGCAGGTCCACGATCTGCTCCGGCGACATCTCGGCGACCAACTGCCACAACGGTTTTCCGGCCAGCTTCGCCACGAGATCCCACGCGGCGTTGATCACCGCCCCGACCGCCATGTGCATGACGCCCTTTTCCGGGCCGAGCCAGCGCAGTTGGGAATCCGCGGAGAGTGCGCGGGCGAATCCTCCGAGGTCCCCGGCGATCTCGGCGACCGAACGACCGACCACCAGCGCGGTCAGCGATTCGATCGCGACCCGCTGGACGTCGTTGCCGCGGCCGATGGTGAACGCGAAACCATGCCCCTGCGGTCCGGCCGGGTCGTCGGTGCGCAACACCACGTAGGCCGCGGAATAGTCGGGATCCGGGTTCATCGCGTCCGAGCCGTCCAGCTCGCGCGACGTCGGGAACCGGACGTCGAAGGTGTCCAGCGCCGTGAGGTGCGCCATGGGATGATCCTCGCTCCAGAAAGTGATCTGGGTCACGACTATACATCGGATGTCTTTTGATGCAAGGGGGTGTGGCTATTCGTCAATCCTGGTTTATCCGTGGCAATCTGGCGCGTTCCGGCGCGATCGGTGTTATGTTCGCCAGGGGTAAACATCGGACCTGTTCGAGGCGTGCCATCGTCTCGGAAACGAGGCGAGAGCGAGGGGTCGGTATGTCGTCGCACGACGAGTTCGACGGACTGGTGGCCGTGGTCACCGGTGGTGCGTCCGGAATCGGGAAGGCCGTCGCCGAAACGCTCGCGGCGGCGGGCGCGCGAGTCGCGGTGCTCGATCGGGCCCCCGGTGCCGCTGCGCCGTCCGGGGGAATCAGCCTGTACTGCGATGTGGTCGACGACGCGTCGGTGCGCGCCGCTGTCGCGCGGGTGCACGAAACGTTCGGCCGCCTCGATATCGTCGTCAACAACGCCGGTATCGGCGCGCAGGGCACGATCGAAGACAACAGTGACGACGAATGGCGAAATCTGTTCGAGGTCAATGTCTTCGGTGCGGTGCGCGTCTCCCGCGCGGCGCTCCCCCACCTACGCCGGTCGCCCTCGGCCGCGATCGTGAACACCTGCTCGATCGCGGCGACCACCGGGCTGCCCAACCGGGCCGCCTACGGCGCGAGCAAGGGCGCGATCCTCTCGCTCACCCGCGCCATGGCCGCCGACCACGTCGGCGAGGGCATCCGGGTCAACTGCGTCAACCCCGGCACCGTCGATACACCGTGGGTACAGCGACTCCTCGCGGCCAGCGCGGATCCCGCCGCCGAACTCACTGCGCTGCGTGCTCGTCAGCCGCACGGGCGGCTGGTGACGGCCGAGGAGGTAGCCGCCGCCGTCGCCTTCCTGGCCGGGCCCGGGGCCACCTCCATCACCGGGACCATGCTCGAGGTCGACGCCGGCATGCACTCGCTGCGGCTACGCCCCGCCACCCAGGCCGCCACGCGATGACCGCGCGCAGGCTGCCGCGGCCCCGGGAACTTGCGCCATTGCTCAAATTCGAGCGTCCGTTCGGCGGCCGTGCGCGCAAACTGGCACGCGCCCAGACGATCTGGGATCTGCGCGAGCTGGCCCGCAAGCGCACGCCGAAGGTCGCGTTCGACTACACCGACGGCGCCGCCGACGCCGAGATCAGCCTCGACCGGGCCCGAGAAGCGTTCGCGGACCTCGAGTTCCGGCCCACCATCCTGCGCGACGTCAGCTCCGCCGATACCTCGGTGCAGGTGCTCGGGCGCACCGCCGCGCTGCCGTTCGGCATCGCGCCGACCGGATTCACCCGAATGATGCACACGGCCGGCGAGGCGGCGGGAGCGCGGGCCGCCGAACGGGCGGGCATTCCGTTCACGTTGTCCACCATGGGCACCACCGCCATCGAGGACGTCGCGGCCCTGACCGGTCCCGACGCGCGCAACTGGTTTCAGCTCTACATGTGGACCGATCGGGACCGTTCCATCGCACTGGTCGAACGCGCCGGGCAGGCCGGCTTCGACACCCTCGTCGTCACCGTCGACGTGCCGGTGGCGGGCGCCAGACTGCGGGATGTGCGCAACGGAATGACGGTGCCGCCCTCGATCACCCTGTCCGGCGCGCTCGACGCGCTGCGCCGCCCATGGTGGTGGTGGGATTTCCTCACCACCGAACCGTTGTCCTTCGCCTCCCTGGACCGCTGGGCGGGCACCGTCGCCGAACTGCTCGACTCGATGTTCGACCCCACCGTCACCTTCGACGACCTCGCCTGGCTCCGGCAGCAGTGGTCCGGACGGCTACTGGTCAAGGGCGTGCAGACCGTCGACGACGCGAAACGGCTCGCCGGTCTCGGCGCCGACGGCATCGTGCTGTCCAATCACGGTGGGCGCCAACTCGATCGCGCGCCGGTGCCGCTGCATCTGCTGCCCTCGGTGGTCCGCGAGGTGGGCGACGATATGGAGATCCACCTCGACACCGGCATCATGCACGGTGCCGATATCGTCGCCGCCCTCGCGCTCGGCGCCCGCTTCACCCTGATCGGCCGCGCCTACCTCTACGGACTCATGGCGGGCGGCGAACCCGGCGTCGACCGCGCCATCGACATCCTGCGCACGCAGGTGCTGCGGACGCTGAAGCTTTTGGGCGTGACCAGCATCGAGGAACTCGAACCGGCACACGTCCGGCTGCTCGAACGCTACCGCTCCCGCGAATGACGTTGGGCCGGTGCCGTGATCAGCGGCAGATCCAGTGCGGTCATGATGCCCGCGGGCGCCTGCACCACCGCCGGGATCGCATTGACGATACGCATGGCGGTGGCTACCAGGGTGGCGTAGTTGTGGTCGCCGTTGCGGCTAGAGGTGACCAGGTCCAGCGCGTAACTCGGTTCGCCCGTTAGTTCCACTCGATACGAGCCCTCCCGGTGCGCCGGCTGCGGCCAGTCCGGGCAGAGGTCGGGGTGCAGCCGGGTGATGTGTTCGAGCACGGTGACCGGGGTGTCGCCGACCATGCCGCGTACCTCGAAACGCAGTGCGGCAGCTGAACCTTCGGGGATGTGGCCGGTGACGATATCGAAGGCATGCGGCGCAGGGATACGCTCGTAGGTCTCGGTGACGGCGTCCAATTCGACGCCGATGCCCGCGGCCAGCTGGCGGACCACGCCACCCCAGGCGAGCGACAAGACGCCTGGCTGCAACAGCATCGGGATGTCGTCGAGCGGTTTGCCGAAACCCATGATGTCGAACATGACTTCACGATTGTCGTAACTGGCGTAGTCGACGATCTCGATACAGCGCAGCTGATCGATGCGCAGACAGGTACCGGCCAAGGCCAGGGGCACCAGATCGTTGGCGAAACCAGGATCGATACCGTTCACCCAAAGGGTCGAATTACCCTGTGCCGCGGCCTCTTGCACCGGCTTCAACAGTTCATCAGGGACTACGCCGTACGGGTATTGGAAGAACACCGGTGCGCACGCGACGACATTGACGCCCGCGCGGAGAATCCGCTGCAGATCCTGCACGGCTTCGAACAGGCGGTTGTCCGTCATCGAGCAGTAGACGACACAGTCCGGCCGGGTGGCCAGCAATGCGTCCGCGTCGGTCGTCGCCTGCACCCCCACCGAATGTTCCAGCCCGGCCAGCGTTCCCGCGTCCACGCCCGCCTTCGACTCGCCGGACACCCAGACGCCGGTCAATTCGACGTCGGGATTGGCGATCACACCGGCCAGCGCGTGCCGGCCGACATTGCCTGTACCCCACTGCACTACGCGATAAGTCATGTCACAGATCCGGAATCGGGAGATGGAGGTTCGGCACGATCAAGCCACCGTCGGGTTCGATGACCTTGCCGGTGAGATATTTGCCCGCGGGGGACACCAGATACAGGGCGGCCGCGGCGATGTCCTCGGGGTCACCGATTCGTTGCAGCGGCGTCTTGGTCTCCAGTTCGGTGCGCATCGCCTCGTTGCCCGCGACGATCTCCAATGCGGAGGTCAGAATCGAACCGGGCGCAATGGCATTCACCCGGATGCGCGGATTCAGGTCCAGCGCAGCAAGTTTCGTGTAATGCGCCAGCGCCGCCTTGGCGGTCCCGTAGGCGGCGAACGCGCGACCGGGCAGCCTGCCCATGGTCGAGGTGATATTGAGAATCGAACCACCGCCCGCGGTCTCCAGCATGCGCGGAACGGCGGCGCACACCAGTGCGTGCGCGTTGGTGACATTGAAGTTGAACGCGTCGACCAGGGCCTGCGGCGTCGTATCGAGCAGCGTGCACGGCATCGCGCCGCCCACGTTGTTCACAACGATATCCAGCCTGCCGAAACGTTCCACCGCGGTCGCGGCCAACGCCGCGGTGGTGTCGAGATCGCTCAGGTCGGCCGGGACGACATGCGCCTGCCGTCCCGTCGCGGCCACCCGCTCGGCCACCTCGTCCAACTGGCTCTTCGTGCGGGCCGCGATCACCACATCCGCACCCGCCTCGGCGAAGGCCAGGGCGATCGCCGCACCCAGGCCGCGCCCGGCGCCGGTCACGATGGCGACCTGCCCGTCTATCCGGAACCGATCCAGGATCATTCGCGCTCCCTCCGATGCGGGGTCGCACCCGCCGCGTATGTCGAATATTCGACACTCGGTGATCTAATATTCGACACATCGTAGGTTGCCTACCCGAGCAGAACAAGAGGATCCGTCATGCCGGAACGATCCGCGTCGCCGCCGACCCGCCGGGTCGTCGACATCGTTTCGCTGCTCACCACTGCGAACGAACCGATCGGTGTCGCGGGCATCGCCGAACGCCTCGGCATCGCCAGAGCCACCGCCACCGCGATACTCACCGAACTCGCCGCGGCAGGCTGGGTGCGCCGAGACCCGCAGCGCGGCTACACCATCGGCCCGGAGCTGGCCGGATTATCCAGTGCCACACTGCCGCCCGGCGTCGGCGAAGTACTCGCCGCACTCGCCGCCCGCACCGGATTCGGCGCCACCTTCAGCCGCATCGAACCCGATCGGCTCACCGTCCTCGACATCCGGCACGGACACACCCGCGTCGTCCCCGGAATCCCGGTCGGACACCGCATTCCACTGCAATTCCCGGCCGGTGCCAGCGTCATGCCGTGGCGTCCGGCCGCCGAACAGAACACCTGGATCCGCACCGCCACCGGCCCCGACCGCCGCAATGCGGGCGCACTGCTCACCCTCGTCCGCGCCCGCGGCGTCGCCGTCTTCCGTCCTCGCGCCGACGACGCAGGCTTGGTCGACCTTCTCGCCGACCTCCTCGGCGCCGTCGGAACCGAACTCCTGCAACCACATCTGCGCACCCGCGCTCTACGCCAACTGGCCGAACTCACCGCCCGCCCCTTCACCCAACCCGAACTCGACTCCCCCGACCCCCTCCCCCTCAGCTACCTCGCCGCCCCCGTCTTCGACCCCGCCGGCACCGCCACCCACGAAGTCCAACTAGGCCCCCTCCAACCCTCCACCACCAAATCCGAACGCGACGAATACATCTCAGCCCTAACCCAAGCCGCCCACCACCTGACCGCCGTCCTCGCCGGCCCCTGACCCCACGAGCACACCCTCCCCACAACCTTGCTGGTGCTGCGCTTGGGTTCGGCCCGTGAACAGCTCCGTCGGCCCCAGGACCACGCAGACGTGGACGGCCGCATCGCCGCGCCGCGCCGCATCGCAAGGCCGCAAGGCCGCAAGGCCGCAAGGCCGCAAGGCCGCAAGGCCGCAAGGCCGCAAGGCCGCAAGGCCGCAAGGCCGCAAGGCCGCAAGGCCGCAAGGCCGCAAGGCCGCAAGGCCGCAAGGCCGCAAGGCCGCAAGGCCGCAAGGCCGCAAGGCCGCAAGGCCGCAAGGCCGCAAGGCCGCAAGGCCGCAAGGAGACGAGCCTGGCACAGCAAGCCACCTCCGCGAAACTGGCCACACTCGACGACGCGACCACCCCGACACGATCGGGGTCGTACAGCAACTGCGTGACCGAGTCACGTAGAAGGCCATCGCCGCATGAACGGATAGGGCGCGCGAAATCCAATCGGCCACCCCCACCGCCGAATACCTCACAGACCTTCCGTCCGGCTCACAGGGGATACAGCCGCTGTGAACCGTATGAGCTCTCTGCGAGCATCGACCTATCTGTCGCTTGGTCCACCCATTGCTCCCGGCGTTCGACGCGGGGGCGGGTGTTCTGTGGGGCTCGTTCAGGTTCGGTGGATGGTGGCCAGCCAGGCGGAGGCGCCGGTGGGGTGGAAGGTGGTGTGGATTCGGGTGGGGGCAATGGTCGCGATTGTCCAGTTGGTGGCGAATGCGGTGGTGAGGGCTTCCTGGCTGATGGGGTGGGGGCCGGGGTCGGGGCCGGTGTTGCTGAAGCAGAGGATGTAGAGGGTGCCGCCGGGAGTGGTCACCGAGGCGAGACTGGCGGCGTAGCGGAGTTGCTCGTCGGCGTCGCAGGTGTGGAACATTCCGCTGTCGAGCACGGTGTCGAACATGCGGCCCAGGCGGCTCAGCTCGAACGCGTCGGCCATGGCGAACTCGACGGCGAGCCCACGTGCAGCGGCCTTCCCGCGGGCGATGGCCAAAGCGGTTTCGGCCACGTCGACTCCCAGCACCGACAGTCCCAGCGCGGCGAGGTGCAGGGCGTTCTCCCCAGACCCGCAGCCGACGTCGAGTACCGCCCCGGAGAATCCGCCGGACGCGGCGACCTCAACGATCGCAGGCTGCGGGCCGCCGATATCCCAGGGCGCGGGGCCGTCGTGATACGACGCGTCCCAGGGCAGGCCGGTCATCCGCTCGTGGCTGGTCGGCGCACGACCACCGAACGGATCCTCTGCGCGGCTATCCGACACGCGCCCTCCTCGAGGCCGAAGCTCGGCCCCTCCGAGACCGATGCCGTCCCATCGTGACACGCCCCCCTGCGCCACGCGCCGTATCGCCACCACCAACCTCCTCGAACGGTGCCGAGTAGTTCCCGGCCCAGCCGTAGGTGAGCAACGCCGACCTGGTCCCACGCTTCTCGCCCTCTCGCGCACTTCAGCATCCCGCGCACCTTTCAGCGTCCCGCGCGCGTGTCGTTCGACTGACACGCGCGCGGGGTGACGAGAAGTGCGCGGCAGCGCTCAACCCAGACACCCGAGCGAAGTGATCTCGGCGGCGCAGGCGGCGCGCACGCGCCCAACCGTCCCGCACGAACTTCAGCATCCCGCGCACATCTCAGCATCCCGCGCGCGGCGGTACTTCAGCCCAGACACCCGGGCAAGGTGACCTCGGCGGCGCACGCGGCGTGCACGCGCCCAACCGTCGCACGCCGCAGCGTCCCATGCATTCCGCGGACCTCTCAGCGTCCCGCATTTCTCAGCGTCCCGCGCATCGCAGCGTCCCGCACGCGTTTCTGCGTCCCGCACGCGTGTGGTTCGACCGACACGCGCGTGGGGTGACGAGAAGTGCGCGGCAGCGCTCAGCCCAGACGCCTAGCAAGGTGATCTTGGCGGCGCAGGCGGCGTGCACGCGCCCTGCCGTCCCGCGCCGCAGCGTCCCGGCGCGTCCCGCGCACTTCTCAGCATTCCCGCGCGCACTTCAGCGTCCCGCGCGCGTGTCGTTCGACTGACACGCGCGCGGGGTGACGAGAAGTGCGCGGCGGTACTCAGCCCAGACGCCTAGCAAGGTGATCTTGGCGGCGCAGGCGGCGTGCACGCGCCCTGCCGTCCTGCGCCGCAGCGTCCCGGCGCGTCCCGCCTACCTATCAGCGTCCCGCGCACCTTTCAGCGTCCCGCGCACCTTTCAGCGTCCCGCGCACCTTTCAGCGTCCCGCGCACCTTTCAGCGTCCCGCGCGCGTGTCGTTCGACTGACACGCGCGCGGGGTGACGAGAAGTGCGCGGCAGCGCTCAACCCAGACACCCGAGCGAAGTGATCTCGGCGGGGCGGGCGGTGGTGTCGCGGGTGCGGGTGGCGGGGATGGTGTCGATGCGGTCGAGGACATGCAGACCGGCGGCGGCGATGCGGGCCCAGAAGTTCGGGTCCGGGGGGTCGGCGGCGGTGCGGGCCTGGAAGTTCGGCCCCGGGGTGTCGTCGGACTCCGCATGCGGCGATGCGGGCGGGGTTCGGGCCGGGTGCGCTGGCCGAGCCGTTCGGCGAGGTCGGGGGCGAGCCAGGCCTTGTCGGTGGAGGGGGCTCGCCGTGGAGTGGGCGGCGGGGGGAGGTGCTCGGCGCGGGGACAGTGATCGCCCAGTTCGTCGATGCCGTCGTGCGTGGCCGGGAACCTCGGGGCAGGTGGGCGGGGAAGCCTGCGAGGAACTGGCGCAGCATCCGGTGTTCGCGTGGTGGTGTCATCGGACTTCGTGTGGGCGATGGTCGACCTCTCCGAGACTGACGCTGCCCCATCGTGGCAGGCTCCCTGCGGCAGCGAGATCCCGCTTGTTCTTCGACCTTCTCGAACCGGTGTCGGAACGTTCCCGCTCCAGCCGTAGGTTGAGCGAGAACGGACTATGCGGTTGTTGTCACCGGACCGCGAATGCCTCCGGCAGCGGCACCGACGGACACGCCGCGCCGGGCGAAGGCTGGTGCTCGGTCCCTCTCGGACGATGCGTCTCGTGGTAGCACACCGGTGTGCGGCACGCGTCGGATCGCTTGCCCTATGGCCTCCTCGAACGGCGTCGGACCGTTCCTGCTCGAGCCGTAGGTTGAGCGACTGCGTGGTGGTGTCATCGGAATACGGATAGGTGATGCTCGATCCCTGTGGTACCGATGCCGTCTCGTGGTGGCTCTCCTGCGGCGCGCTGGATCGCTATCCTTCGATCTTCTCGAACGGGGTTGGGGCGTTTCCGGTCCAGCGGTATAGGTGGGCGACGGCGGATTGTTTTGGGGTGCCGTCGGATTTCGAGGTGCTCGAGGTTGCGACGTAGTAGCGGCCGTCGCCGAGGGCGATGAGACCGTAGGGTGCCGTGAATTTCCAGCCGCGCGTGCCCGACCGCTCGTCCTGTAGACCGCCTGGTGCCAGGGGCAGTACCGAGCCTTGCTCGGGTTGCGGCTGGCCGGCGAGGTCTTGGGGCTGGGGTTGAGCGGCGGCCTCGATCATGAAGAACGGGTAGTTCGGGAATTGCGGCTTCTTGCCGGGATACACGGCGAGGAACCAGTTTCCGGTGTGGCTGTCGAATTCGAGGTTCTGCACGCCGTAGGTGGTGTTGCCGGTACGGACGAAGAACTTTCCATCCGGAGCCTGCGGTCCACTGGTGTGCGGGGCGCGCTGGGTGAGCGGGCGCTCGTACGCACGCCAGTTCGTGGTGTCGTATTGCAGGAGCACCTGATAGTCGTTGTCGGTGCGACTGTTGTTGGAGTAGATCCCGTAGGCGACAGTGAGTTTCGGCGCACCATCGCGACTTCCGAACGCGGGACCGAATGCCACGCCGTCGATACCGCTGCACCCGTATCGGTGATCCGCGGTCGCGGCGACGTCACCGTCGAACTTCCCGTCACCGTTCATGTCGGCGGTGTAGTCGGCCACCACTTCCCGCAGATACACGGTGCTGACGATGCCTGTGGCTTCGGCGTCCATGTTCTGCCGGGTGATCCGGTCGACGTCGATGATCGCGATATAGAACGCGGAAGCGGCCTTGTATTCGAGGGAACCGTAGACCCGGCCGTCCCGTTCGTCGAACGCCAGATCGCCGAGATGGCCGGTGAATCCTGTCACGGTGCCGATCACCGCGCCGTTCAGATCTGTTTTCACCAGCAGATCGGTGAACGAGAAGTACATGAAGCCCTTGCGGGTATCAATCGCGATGCCTTGCACATGACCGGATTTCCAAGTCCCGCCGGATATTTCGGTGGGCAGATCCGCGTCGGCGTGCGCTGCCGGCAGCGCGGGCAGCGAAATGGCGAGCAACAGCAGGAACCCGAGACGCAATACGTTTGCCCACACCGCACAACCTCCGTAGCCGGACGACGTCGAGAGCACGCACGCTACGGACGCGAACCAACGGCGAATCGACCGCGGAGAGAACAGCATCCGACAGGTGTATGTGGGAAGGGTCGGAAAACGACGAAAGCCCCCAGCGATGCTGGGGGCTTTCGTGAAGGATGTTCCGGCGGTGTCCTACTCTCCCACACCCTGTCGAGTGCAGTACCATCGGCGCTGGCAGGCTTAGCTTCCGGGTTCGGAATGGGACCGGGCGTTTCCCTGCCGCTATGGCCGCCGTAACTCTATGAAACTATCCACATACCCATGTTCACTGAGAACGAAGAGGTTCTCAGGGGGCTACGCCCCCTGAAACCCCCGGACTCCGAAGAGGGAAACCCCCGAACAGGGGACCTCACACTCTCGTGGAACGCAGGTATCTGTGTGTTGTTTCAGATACTGCACAGTGGACGCGTAGCTTCTTTGTTGGTAAGTCCTCGGCCGATTAGTACCAGTCACCTACACCCGTTACCGAGCTTCCAGTTCTGGCCTATCAACCCCATGGTCTGTGGGGGGCCTTAACCCTTCAAGAGGGTGAGAAACCTCATCTTGGAACAGGCTTCCCGCTTAGATGCTTTCAGCGGTTATCCCTTCCGAACGTAGCTAACCAGCGGTGCTCCTGGCGGAACAACTGGCACACCAGAGGTTCGTCCGTCCCGGTCCTCTCGTACTAGGGACAGCCTTCCTCAAGTTTCTGACGCGCGCGGCGGATAGAGACCGAACTGTCTCACGACGTTCTAAACCCAGCTCGCGTGCCGCTTTAATGGGCGAACAGCCCAACCCTTGGGACCTACTCCAGCCCCAGGATGCGACGAGCCGACATCGAGGTGCCAAACCATCCCGTCGATATGGACTCTTGGGGAAGATCAGCCTGTTATCCCCGGGGTACCTTTTATCCGTTGAGCGACACCGCTTCCACTTGCCGGTGCCGGATCACTAGTCCCGACTTTCGTCCCTGCTCGAGCTGTCGCTCTCACAGTCAAGCTCCCTTGTGCACTTGCACTCGACACCTGATTGCCAACCAGGCTGAGGGAACCTTTGGGCGCCTCCGTTACATTTTAGGAGGCAACCGCCCCAGTTAAACTACCCACCAGGCACTGTCCCTGAACCAGATCATGGTCCGAGGTTAGAAGTCCAATACGATCAGAGTGGTATTTCAACGATGACTCCCTCGACACTGGCGTGCCGATTTCACAGTCTCCCACCTATCCTACACAAACCGTACCGAACACCAATACCAAGCTATAGTGAAGGTCCCGGGGTCTTTTCGTCCTGCCGCGCGTAACGAGCATCTTTACTCGTAATGCAATTTCGCCGAGTCTGTGGTTGAGACAGCAGAGAAGTCGTTACGCCATTCGTGCAGGTCGGAACTTACCCGACAAGGAATTTCGCTACCTTAGGATGGTTATAGTTACCACCGCCGTTTACCGGGGCTTAAATTCTCAGCTTCGCAACCCGAAGATCGCTAACCGGTCCTCTTAACCTTCCGGCACCGGGCAGGCGTCAGTCCGTATACATCGTCTTACGACTTCGCACGGACCTGTGTTTTTAGTAAACAGTCGCTTCTCTCTGGTCTCTGCGACCCAACCCAGCTCAGGCAGCACGTGCCATCACCAGACCGGGTCCCCCTTCTCCCGAAGTTACGGGGGCATTTTGCCGAGTTCCTTAACCACAGTTCTCTCGATCGCCTTAGTATTCTCTACCTGACCACCTGTGTCGGTTTGGGGTACGGGCCGTGTACCAACTCACTAGAGGCTTTTCTCGGCAGCATAGGATCACTGAATTCGCCTCAATCGGCTACGCATCACCTCTCAGGCGCATGAGACGCGGATTTGCCTACGTCTCGCCCTACAGGCTTACACCAGTACAACCACTGACTGGCCCAGCTACCTTCCTGCGTCACCCCATCGCTTGACTACTACAGCCAGGGTCCCATGCAGCCCCCTCCAGCTTCCCGAAGGAAGTCTTTTGGGTTTTGGATGGTTAGCACAACTGATTCGCCATTGGGCGCGGATACACGGGTACGGGAATATCAACCCGTTGTCCATCGACTACGCCTGTCGGCCTCGCCTTAGGTCCCGACTCACCCTGGGCGGATTAACCTGGCCCAGGAACCCTTGGTCATTCGGCGGACGAGTTTCTCACTCGTCTTTCGCTACTCATGCCTGCATTCTCACTCGCACAGCCTCCACAACTGGATCACTCCGCTGCTTCCATGGCTGCACGACGCTCCCCTACCCATCCACACCACTGCACCACCCTCCGTAGAAGATGGCGGATGTATTGTGTGAATGCCGCGGCTTCGGCGGTGTACTTGAGCCCCGCTACATTGTCGGCGCAGGATCACTTGACCAGTGAGCTATTACGCACTCTTTCAAGGGTGGCTGCTTCTAAGCCAACCTCCTGGTTGTCTTCGCGACCCCACATCCTTTTCCACTTAGTACACGCTTAGGGGCCTTAGCCGGCGATCTGGGCTGTTTCCCTCTCGACTACGAAGCTTATCCCCCGCAGTCTCACTGCCACGCTCTCACACACCGGCATTCGGAGTTTGGCTGATTTCGGTAAGCTTGTAGGCCCCCTAGACCATCCAGTAGCTCTACCTCCGGCGTGAAACACGTGACGCTGCACCTAAATGCATTTCGGGGAGAACCAGCTATCACGGAGTTTGATTGGCCTTTCACCCCTACCCACAGCTCATCCCCTCAGTTTTCAACCTAAGTGGGTTCGGGCCTCCACGACGTCTTACCGTCGCTTCACCCTGGCCATGGGTAGATCACTCCGCTTCGGGTCTAGAACATGCGACTCAAAACGCCCTATTCGGACTCGCTTTCGCTACGGCTACCCCACACGGGTTAACCTCGCCACATGCCACTAACTCGCAGGCTCATTCTTCAAAAGGCACGCCATCACCCACAGTGACAAGTCACTCGCAGGCCCTGACGGATTGTAAGCGCACGGTTTCAGGTACTATTTCACTCCCCTCCCGGGGTACTTTTCACCTTTCCCTCACGGTACTAGTCCGCTATCGGTCACCAGGGAGTATTCAGGCTTACCGGGTGGTCCCGGCAGATTCACAGCAGATTTCACGGGCCCGCTGCTACTCGGGTATCTTCCACGCAAGCCGTTGAGTTTTCGTCTACGGGACTCTCACCCTCTACGACAGGCCGTTCCAGACCACTTCGACTAACCCAACGGTTTCTGACTCACGCCCAATCCGGCAGAATTGAGAAGAAAGACCCCACAACACCGTCCAGACAACCCCTGCCGGGTATCACATCTGAACGGTTTAGCCTCTTCCGCTTTCGCTCGCCACTACTCACGGAATCACTATTGTTTTCTCTTCCTGTGGGTACTGAGATGTTTCACTTCCCCACGTTCCCTCCACACACCCTATATATTCAGATGCGGGTAACACGACATCACTCGTGCTGGGTTTCCCCATTCGGAAATCCTCGGATCTCAGCTCGGTTGACAGCTCCCCGAGGCTTATCGCAGCCTCCTACGTCCTTCATCGGCTCCTGGTGCCAAGGCATCCACCGTACGCTCTTAAACACTTACTAACAAAGATGCTCGCGTCCACTGTGCAGTTCTCAAACAACACACAAAACTCAGCCCACCTGCAGCACCAGCCGAGGAACCCTCGCGGTATGACTGCGGACCAAGTCCTGTCGTTATCTTGCCTGGAAAGAACGTCTGTTCTTTCAGGACCCAATAGTGTGTCGGTATATCACCGCGGACCGAAGACATGGCTCCGATCACGATGCGATGAGCTTGTCAGCGTTCCACCCATGAGCTCCGCCGGACCACATATGAGTCCGAAACGGCTCTGCCAGAAGCAATCTCGACTCTTCGAGACACTCACTGGAGATGCTCCTTAGAAAGGAGGTGATCCAGCCGCACCTTCCGGTACGGCTACCTTGTTACGACTTCGTCCCAATCGCCAATCCCACCTTCGACGGCTCCCTCCCACAAGGGGTTAGGCCACCGGCTTCGGGTGTTACCGACTTTCATGACGTGACGGGCGGTGTGTACAAGGCCCGGGAACGTATTCACCGCAGCGTTGCTGATCTGCGATTACTAGCGACTCCAACTTCACGGGGTCGAGTTGCAGACCCCGATCCGAACTGAGACCGGCTTTAAGGGATTCGCTCCACCTCACGGTATCGCAGCCCTCTGTACCGGCCATTGTAGCATGTGTGAAGCCCTGGACATAAGGGGCATGATGACTTGACGTCGTCCCCACCTTCCTCCGAGTTGACCCCGGCAGTCTCCTGCGAGTCCCCGGCATAATCCGCTGGCAACACAGGACAAGGGTTGCGCTCGTTGCGGGACTTAACCCAACATCTCACGACACGAGCTGACGACAGCCATGCACCACCTGTACACCGACCACAAGGGGGCCTACATCTCTGCAGGTTTCCGGTGTATGTCAAACCCAGGTAAGGTTCTTCGCGTTGCATCGAATTAATCCACATGCTCCGCCGCTTGTGCGGGCCCCCGTCAATTCCTTTGAGTTTTAGCCTTGCGGCCGTACTCCCCAGGCGGGGTACTTAATGCGTTAGCTACGGCACGGATCCCGTGGAAGGAAACCCACACCTAGTACCCACCGTTTACGGCGTGGACTACCAGGGTATCTAATCCTGTTCGCTACCCACGCTTTCGCTTCTCAGCGTCAGTTACTTCCCAGAGACCCGCCTTCGCCACCGGTGTTCCTCCTGATATCTGCGCATTTCACCGCTACACCAGGAATTCCAGTCTCCCCTGAAGTACTCAAGTCTGCCCGTATCGCCCGCAAGCTTGGGGTTGAGCCCCAAGTTTTCACGGACGACGCGACAAACCGCCTACAAGCTCTTTACGCCCAGTAATTCCGGACAACGCTCGCACCCTACGTATTACCGCGGCTGCTGGCACGTAGTTGGCCGGTGCTTCTTCTACAGGTACCGTCACTTGCGCTTCGTCCCTGTCGAAAGAGGTTTACAACCCGAAGGCCGTCATCCCTCACGCGGCGTCGCTGCATCAGGCTTCCGCCCATTGTGCAATATTCCCCACTGCTGCCTCCCGTAGGAGTCTGGGCCGTGTCTCAGTCCCAGTGTGGCCGGTCACCCTCTCAGGTCGGCTACCCGTCGTCGCCTTGGTGGGCCGTTACCCCGCCAACAAGCTGATAGGCCGCGGGCCCATCTCGCACCGATAAATCTTTCCACCCAACAGCATGCACTGAAAGGTCATATCCGGTATTAGACCCAGTTTCCCAGGCTTATCCCGAAGTGCGAGGCAGATCACCCACGTGTTACTCACCCGTTCGCCGCTCGTGTACCCCGAAGGGCCTTACCGCTCGACTTGCATGTGTTAAGCACGCCGCCAGCGTTCGTCCTGAGCCAGGATCAAACTCTCCGTTGAAGACTCTCAACCAACCCCCAAAAGGGGTCAATCAGAAGTATCGAAACTAGAGTCCGAAAACCCAGCAAAACAAAACGCCAGCAAAAAGATTTGCTGACTAAATGTCCAACCTCACCCAGACGGGGGTCCAGAGAGGCCGGAACCAATAAATAATTGGCACTGACATTCATCGACACACTATTGAGTTCTCAAAGAACACACGCACACACCATCGCCCGGGCTTCAACCCGCTTGATCAGTGAGGCAACTTATCCAGCTTAGCTCAGCCGCTCCCCCGAATCCAAATCAGGGTCTCGATCAAGCTAGTGTGAGCGTCAGGCGCTCCTCGTACTACCTCGTTTCCCAGGCCCTCCGCTCAGCGTCTCCGCTTGCTTCTCGGCTCCGGGTCGGTGTCCGTGTCGCTCTGACTCGAACTAAGTTACGCGCCGGAGAACGCCACGTCAAATCGCCTGCGCAGCCCGAGAATTCGCAGGTCAAGGGGCCTGGCATCGGCCCCTTTCCCAGACGAATCACACGAATGTGACTCAGGCCACCGCGAAGTTCTCGAAACCGGGCATCCGGTCCTAGTTCTCCAGCGCGTGCTCGGCGCCGCGGTGCAGCGGCACCGGGTCCGTCGCGCGGGCGGTGTCCCGGACGATCCCCTTTGCCGCGGAGTTCGCCTGTTCCAGCTGGGGCTTGCGCTCGAAAAGGGTTTTGGTGAGCACACAGGCCACATCGGCGTCGAGGTTGTCGCGGACGAGCAGCACATTCGGCACGACGATCGCGGGCACGTCTTCTGCCAGTCCATAGGCCGCCGCGGGGATGGTGCCCAATTCGTACGCGGGGCTGAGCACGCGCATGCCGACCATCTGGTCGGAGGTGTCGAGGAAGCGGAACTCGCCCCTATTCGATTTGAACAGCTCGCTGAGGCCCGGGGTCGGCAGACCGCCGACGAAGAACAGTGCGTCCAAGGAACCGTCCTTCATCCCGGCGACGGCCTTACCGAGGTCCAGCCGATTCACCGCGATATCGCTGTCCGGGTTGAGCCCGCCGGCCCGCAGCACACGACGCGCCACCACTTCGGTGCCCGAGGTGGGCGAGCCGGTGGATACGCGTTTACCGCGCAGGTCGGCGATCGTGGTGATGTCGGAGTCCGCGCGCACCACGACCTCCACGTAGCTCGGGTAGAGCCGGGACAGTGCTTGCACCGGCTGCTTGTTCCCGTCGAAGGTGCCGATGCCGAGCACCGCGTCGGCCGCGGTGTCGGCTTGGGCGAAGGCCACCTGATACTTGCCCGCCACGAGCTGCTGGATGTTCTGCACCGAGGCGAGGGTTTCCGCGGCGGTGGCCGTCACCTTCCCGTTGGTCGCCAGGGAGATCTGATCGGCGAGCGCGGTGCCGAGTGCGGAGAAGACGCCCGTCGCGTTGCCGGTGGCGATGCCGAGCTCGGTCGATTGCCGCACCTGACAGGTGACCGGGCCGCCGGCGTCGGTCGGCACTTTTCCGGCGCCGTCGCCGCATCCGGTGAGCAGACCCGCCGATAGCGAGCCGACCGCGAAAACTACGACCACTCTTCGCATCTCATCCTCTCTCGACGAACGGAGCGACCCTGCTCCGCCGCAGAACGAGACGATATCAACGCGGCGCGGCACGCAGGCAGCTAACGGCACAGCTATCCGCCGGCGGCTACTTCATGAACGCGTGTTCGGCGCCGCGATGCAGAACGACCGGCGCGGTGTTGGTGGCCGCGTCACGGGAGATGCTCTTCGCCGCGGAGTTTGCCTGCTCCAGTTGCGGTTTGCGATCGAACAGCGTTTTCGCGAGGACGCACGCCAGGTCCGCGTCGAGATCGTCCCGAACAAGCAGGACATTCGGCACGACAATGGTTTTCGCGTCGGCGGGCAGCCCGTAGGTCGCGGCGGGGATGGTGCCTTCCTCGTAGACCGGGCTCAGGTTGCGCATGGCCGAGAGCTGCGGGGTGATGTCGAGGAAGCGGACTTTGTCCTTGGCGGAGGTGAACAGGTCGGTGATGCCGGGGGTGGGGAGTCCGCCGGAGAAGAACATGGCGTCGATGGTGCCGTCCTTCATGCCGTCGACCGTTTTGGTGAGATCCAGACGCTGGGCCGAGATGTCGCTGTCCGCGTTCAGGCCCGCGGCCTGCAGCACCCGCTGCGCGATCACCTCGGTGCCCGACTTGGGCGAGCCGGTGGAGACCCGTTTGCCGCGCAGGTCGGCGACGGAGTTGATGCCCGCGTCGGCCCGCACCACCACCTGGGTGTAGTTCGGGTAGAGCCGCGAAAGCGCCTGCACCGGTTGCTTCTTCCCGTCGAAGCTGCCGGCGCCGGTCACCGCGTCGGCCGCGGTGTCGGCGAGCGAGAACGCGACCTGATAGGTGCCCGCGACCAACTGCTGGATGTTCTGCACGGACGCACCGGTTTCCGCGGCGGTCGCCTTCACCTTGCCGTCGGTGGCCTGCGAGATCTGGTCGGCGTAGGCATTGCCGAGCGCGAAGTACACGCCGGTCGCGTTGCCGGTCGCGATGCCCACCCGGGTCTCCTGCTTCACCTCGCAGGTGATCGGGGCGCCCGCGTCGTGGTGTGGTGCGTCGCGACGGCCGCCGCAGCCGGCGAGCAGTCCGGCCGACACCACGGTGACGGCGAAAACTATGGCGACTCTTCTCATGTCGTTCTCCTTCGAGTGAGCAACGTGACCCCGATGGCCGCGATCAGCGCGACCAGTCCGGCGATGAGGGCGCCGGTTTCCAGATACAGCAGCAGCAGGCCGCCGACCGCGGCGAGTGCACGGGCGATCGGCCCGGCCGGGCCGATGCCGAGGATCCAACCGCCGGTGGCGACGGACAGCGCGGCGACACCGAGGCAGGCGACGAGGGTGGCCCAGATGATGCCGAGCACCGGTCCGCGACCGAGCAGATATTCGCCCGGTTCGGTCAGCACGAACACGACCGGCACCAGGAACGCCGGTAGCGCGTACTTCAGCGCCTGCCACATGGTCGGCACGGTGCGCGCGCCCGTGACCGCGGCCGCGCCGACGGCGGCGAGCGCGGTCGGCGGCGTCACTTCGGACAGCACCGAGTAGTAGAAGACGAACATGGCCGCCGCGGGCGCGGGCACGTCGAGCGCGAGCAGGGCGGGGCCGATGATGACCCAGCCGATGATGAACGACGCGGTGACCGGCACCGCGAGGCCGAGCAGCGCCAGCGCGATCGCCGCGAGCACGACGGTGCAGGCCAGCACCACGGTGTGGTTGTCGGACAACGATTTCGCGAGCCGCACGAGCAGCGCGGCCAGCTGCGAACCGAGGCCGGTTTTGGTGGTCATCGCGGTGATCACGCCCGCGGAGGCGCACACCGCGACCACCGGCAGCGCCGCCCGCACACCGCTGCCGATCGCCTGGAAGACGTGGCGTGGTGAGCGCGCCAGCGCTCGGGTGCGCTTGTCGAGGAAGGCGAGCACGAAAGCGAGTGCGGTGGCGTACACGACCGCGCGCGTGGCGCTGACGCCGATCAGCAGCAGCACGACGATCGCGATCAGCGACAGGAAGTGGTATCCGAAGCGCAGCAGCAGCCGCCCGGCGGAGACGCCGTCGAACTCCACGCCGGTGGTGCCGAGCCGGCGGGCGTCGATCTCCACGGCGAGCAGGATGCCGAGGTAGTAGAGCACCGTGGGGATCAGCGCCCAGCCGAGCACCGTCACGTACGACACCTCGAGGTACTCCGCGACGATGAACGCGGCGACACCCAGGGTGGGCGGCGACAGGATCGCTCCGACACCGGCCGCGGCGAGCATGCCGCCCGCCTGTTCCGGCGGGTATCCGGCCCGCCGCAGGATCGGCCAGGTCACCGCGCCGATGGTCACCGCGGTGGCGGTGCCCGAGCCCGAGACGGTGCCGAGCAGGAAGCCCGAGGCGACCGCGGTGCGTCCGGCGGCGCCGCGGGAACGGCGGAACGCCGCCACCGACAGATCTACGAAGAACTGTGCCGCGCCGGAGAATTCGAGCACCGCGCCGTACAGCGTGAACAGCACGATGTAGGTGGCCGCGACGTCGAGCGGGGTGCCGTAGAACCCGCTGCCGGAGTTGTACAGCGCGTCGACGATCTGCCCGAAGTCCAGCCCCGCGTGCGCGACACTCCAGCCTTGCGGCAGGTAGCCGCCGTAGTACCCGTAGGCGAGGAACACCACGCACACCGCGACGAGCACCCAGCCGGTGGTCCGCCGGCACGCCTCGAGCACCAGCACGAGCAGCACCGCGCCCATCCCGACGTCGACGGGATCGAGCAGGCCTTGCCGGTCGAGGAAGGAGTTGTAGCCACCGCCGCCGGAGCCGATCGTCCACGGCAGCACGGGATACAGCGCTACGAACACCGCGAGCACGGCCAGCGACCAGTCGGCGATGCCGGGACCGCCGTCCCGATCCAGGAAGCGCAGCCCGGATCGATAGGAGAGGAACACCAGCGGCAAGGTCGCCGCCAGGAAGATCACCAGGTAGTACTGGCTGCCCTGTGGCAGCGGCCGGAACACCTGCCACACCACCAGCAGCGCGACCGCGAACGCGGTCACCGCGACCACCCGCTCGGCCCAGCCGGTCAGTTCCCGGGCGGGCCGTTCCTCGTCGTCGACTTCCAGCAGGGACGACCGATCTTCCACGGACGCCTCGGTCGCCAGCTCATCGGGGCCCGTCTTCGGCATGGCGGAACGATAGCAACGCACGACCGTCCGCATGTCCGAATCGAAAGCAAGGGAATTGGTCGCTTTTCAGTTATTCCCGGCCGCGCGAGCGAGTTTCGCGCCGAGGTCGCGCAACAGCTCCCGCATCTCGGGCGGCTCACACACCTCGAAGTCCAGGCCGAGGTGGGCGATCCGCAACGCGGTCCACTCCAGCGAGTCGGCGGCGGTGCGGATCAGGCAGGTCCGCGCGTCGATCGGTTCGACCTCGTCGGGCCGCACCCGGAAGGTCTCGGCCAGCTCGGCCGCGCCCGCATGGACGAGCAGGACGACCCGGCGCACCGGACGCGAGCGGGCGAGCTGCTCGGTGACGAACGCCGCAGGATCTGTGGCGGGCAATTCCCTTGGCATACAGCGCATTCCGGTACGGAACGGTGCATCGATCCGATCGATGCGAAAGGTGCGCCAATCCTCCCGCTCGATATCCCAGGCGACCAGATACCAGCGCCGCCCGGCGGAGACGAGGCTGTGTGGCTCGGCGAATCGCTTGCTCTCCTGCTCGGCTTTGTCTCGATAGCGGAACCGGATCCGCTCGCCGTCCCGGGCCGCACCGGCCAGGACGACCAGCGTCTCCGGATCCACCCGCGGTCCGGCGGCCGGACCGCCGAGCGACACGGTGGCGGTGTCGATCGCATCGACGCGGCCGCGCAGCCGCGAGGGCAGCACCTGCTGGAGTTTCACCAGGGCGCGCGCGGCCGATTCCTCGATGCCCGCGACCGAGCCCTGCGCGGCGCTGCGCAGCCCCAGGGTGATGGCGACGGCTTCGTCGTCGTCGAGCAGCAGCGGGGGCAGCGCGGTGCCCGCTTCCAGTCGGTAGCCGCCGATCGAGCCGAGGCTCGCGGACACCGGATAGTCCAGGTCACGCAGCCGCTCGATATCGCGGCGCACCGTGCGCACGGTGATGCCGAGCCGCTCGGCCAGTTCGGGCCCGGTCCATTCGCGGCGGGTCTGCAGCAGGGACAGCAGCTGGAGTAGTCGCGCGGCGGCGTCGGTCATAGTTCGAGTATTCCCCGCAATGAGGACCGGAACCGTCCGCATTGCGCCATACCGTCGTCGGCGTGAGTACAGACCGAGACACCATCCAGATCGTCGGAGCCCGCGAGAACAACCTGCGCAACGTCTCGCTGGCCATTCCGAAGGGCAAACTCGTGGTCTTCACGGGGGTGTCCGGCTCGGGGAAGTCCTCGATCGTGTTCGGCACCGTCGCGGTCGAGTCGCAGCGCCAGCTCAACGAGACCTTCACCTGGTTCATCCGGAATCGGCTGCCGAAATACGAACGGCCCGAGGCCGACCTCATCGACAACCTCGCCCCGGCGGTGGTGATCGATCAGAAGGCGATCGGCGGCAATTCGCGCTCGACCGTCGGCACGATGACCGATATCCAGTCGATCATCCGCGTGCTGTTCTCCCGGCACGGCGTGCCGAGTGCCGGTGAGGCGTCGCGCTATTCGTTCAACGACCCGCTCGGGATGTGCCCGGAGTGCGGTGGGCTCGGCCACGTCGTGCGCGCGGACCTGGACAAGCTGCTCGACACCGATAGATCGCTCAACGAGGGCGCGATCACGTTCGGGCCGTTCGCGATCGGCACCTTCCAGTGGCAGCTGTATGCGCAGTCGGGCCTGTTCGATCCCGACAAGCCGCTGCGCGATTACACCGCCGAGGAATGGCAGCTGTTCTTGCGCGGCAACGGCTTCCGGGTGCCGCGCCCGAACAAGACCGGGTCGATGGGTAGTAACGCCTATGAGGGCCTGCTCGAACGCCTCGATCGGCTCTACATCAAACGCGATCTGAGTTCGTTATCGGAGAAGAACCGGGCCGCGGCGCACGAGGTCGTCACCGAGGAGATCTGCCCCGACTGCCGCGGCGCGCGCTTGAACGCGGCCGCCCTGGCCACGAGGATCGACGGATTGGGCATCGCCGACTACGGCGAACTCGAGGTGTCCGACCTGATCGGCGTGCTCGGCGCGATCGACGACCGGGTGGCCGCGCCGATCGCCGAGTCGGCGATCGCCCGGCTGCGCCGGATCGAGGAGGTCGGTCTCGGCTATCTCTCACTCGGCCGGGAGACTTCGACGCTGTCCGGTGGTGAAGCCCAGCGGCTCAAGGTGGTTCGGCATCTCGGTTCGAGTCTCACCGGCATGACCTACATTTTCGACGAACCGAGCGTCGGCATGCATCCGCGGGACGTCGGCCGGTTGAACAGCCTGCTGATCCAGTTGCGCGACAAGGGAAACACCGTGCTGGTCGTCGAGCACTCCCCCGACGTGATCGCGGTTGCCGACCATGTGGTGGACATGGGGCCGGGTGCGGGCGGGCACGGCGGACAGGTGGTGTTCGAGGGCTCGCTCGAAAAACTGCGCGCCTCCGGCACTTCGACGGGCGAGCGACTACGCCGGATACGGCCGGTCAAGGACCGTACGCGCCGGCCCACCGGTTGGCTCACCGTCGCCGAGGTCGACCGCTACAACCTGAAGAACGTCACCGCGCGGTTCCCGACCGGCGTGCTCACCGCGGTCACCGGGGTGGCCGGTTCCGGGAAGAGCACGCTGGTCTCGGGCGCGTTCTTGGCGGCGCATCCGGGGGCGATCGCGGTGAACCAGTCGGCTATTCACGCGTCGCGCCGCTCCAGCCCAGCCACCTACATCGGCATCATGGAGCCGCTGCGGCAGGCGTTCGCTCGCGCGCACAACGTCAAGCCGGGGCTGTTCAGCTTCAACTCCGACGGCGCGTGCGCCGAATGCGGCGGCGCCGGCGTGATTTTCACCGACCTGGCGTACATGGACCCGATCACCACCGTGTGCCAGACCTGTCACGGCAGGCGCTATCGCCCCGACGTGCTCGGCTACACCGTGCGCGGTGTGTCCATCGCGGATGTGCTGGAGATGACCGCCGAACAAGCGCTGGATTTCTGGGACGGGCACGGCGACAGCAAGATTCGCCCGCCGCTTCGCGCGCTCAACGAGGTCGGGCTCGGCTACCTGACGCTGGGCCGCTCGCTCAGTTCGTTGTCCGGCGGGGAACTTCAGCGCATCAAACTGGCCGATCACCTGCACCGCAGCGGCGGGATCTACGTGCTCGACGAACCGACCACCGGGCTGCACATGGCCGATGTCGACACGCTGCTCGCCCTGCTGGACCGATTGGTCGACGGGGGCAACACGGTGATCGTCATCGAACACGACCTCGATGTGGTCAAGCGCGCGGACTGGGTCATCGACCTGGGGCCCGACGGCGGCAAGCACGGCGGCGAGATCGTGTTCACCGGAACGCCCGCGGCGCTGCTCGACGACCCGCAGTCGATCACCGCGGACTACCTGCGCCGCAGTTTGATGCCACACGACTGAGCGATTCGCGAGGATGATGGTGGATATGGCGATGCGCGAGGTGGTGAGCGCGGGACCGTTCACGCGAATCTATGATCCCGGCGCCGGGGCAGCCGAGGACTGGTACATCAACGACCACACGATCATTCGGGGTTCGGAAGGGCGGCTGCACCTGTTCGGCATCACGCATCCCGAACCCGCGGATCCGTTCGACGAAACCGAATTCGCTCACGCGACGGCGCGCGAGCTGCTCGGCCCGTGGGTGAAACAGCGCCCCGCCCTGCACGTCGATCGTGACTACGGCGAAACCCATCTGTGGGCCCCGTTCGTCGTCGAAGCCCATCGGCGGTACTACATGTTCTATGCCGGTGGCGGCGCCGACCGGACCGCCGCGGCGATCAACCTGGCCACCTCGACCGATCTGTTCCATTGGGTGCGAAGGCGTTCGGGGCCGCTGTTCCGGGACGGTTACGACGCCCGCGACCCGATGGTGACCAGGGTGGGCGACCAGTGGGTGATGTACTACTGCGCGACCAGCACCCCCGCCGGCGGGCATCACGTGGTCGCCTATCGCACCAGCAGCGATCTGGTGCACTGGGGGCATCGGCACATCGCCTACACCGATCCCACGACCGGCACCGAGGCCGGAAACACCGAGTCCCCCTTCGTCGTCCAGCAGGACGGCTGGTGGTATCTGTTCATCGGCCCGCGGCCGACCTATGTCGGCACCGACGTCTTCCGTAGCGACAGCCCGTTCCGGTTCCGGATCGGGGACAAGATCGGCCATATCGCCGCGCACGCCGCCGAGGTGCTGGCGGACGCGGACCGCTGGTGGATCACCAGCGCGGGCTGGGGCCAGGGCGGGGTGCACCTCGCGCCGCTGCGGTTCCCGCGTCCGCGCGAGCCGCACACCGCGAAAGTGGTGCCACGGTAGGTTCGGGTGATCGCTGCGGCCCACTCACGGGAGGTCTCGGGTATGGCTGGTCCCCTGTTTCTCGGCGTCGATATCGGCACCGCCAGTTCGAAGGGTGTGCTCACCCGCGCGGACGGCCGCGTGGTCGCCAGATCCGAACGGGCGCACAGGGTCTCGACGCCGAAACCCGGATGGGTGGAGCATGACGCGGAAACGGTGTGGTGGGCCGATTTCACGGCCATCGCCGGCGATCTCGTCGGCGCGGCCGACGGCGCCGCACTCGCCGGACTCGCGGTGTCGGGCATCGGGCCCTGCCTGCTGCCCGCCGACGCGAACGGCACACCGCTGCGACCCGCCATCCTGTACGGCGTCGACACCCGGGCCACCGCCGAGATCGCCCAGCTGGAAGCCGAGTTCGGCACGCAGGCGGTGCTGCGCCGGGCCGGCTCGCCACTGACCAGCCAGGCGGTCGGGCCCAAACTGCGCTGGCTGGCCGCACACGAACCGCACGTCCGCGCCCGCACCGAGTTGCTGCTGATGGCCAGTTCCTTTCTGGTGCACCGCCTCACCGGCCGCTACGTGCTGGACCATCAATCGGCGAGCCAGTGCGTGCCGATGTACGACCTGCGGCTGCGCGAGTGGGCCACCGACTGGGCCGAGCAGGTGGCACCCGGCCTGCGGCTGCCGGAGCTGGCCTGGCCGACCGAGGTGGTCGGCCGGGTCACCCCCGCGGCCGCCGCGAGCACCGGTCTGCCCGTGGGCCTTCCGGTCACCACCGGCACCGTCGATGCCTGGGCCGAAGCCGCCGCCGTCGGCGTCCGGGCGCCCGGCGATGCCATGATCATGTACGGCACCACATTGTTCCTGGTGCAGGTGCTGACCGAGCCGAATCCGCATCCCGGTCTCTGGAGTACCTGCGGAACCTGGCCTGACACATACACTCTCGCAGCGGGCATGGCTACCGCGGGCGCGGTGACGGACTGGCTGCGCGAACTGATCGGCGGCGAATTCGCCGACCTCATCGCGGCGGCTGCCGACGTGCCCCCGGGCAGCAACGGACTACTGGCACTGCCCTATTTCGCGGGCGAGCGCACCCCGCTGTTCGATCCGGATGCCAGGGGTATCGTCGCCGGACTCACCCTGCGCCACGGACGCGCGGAGCTGTATCGGGCGGTGCTGGAAGGCATCGCGTACGGGGTGCGGCACAATCTCGCGGCGATGGCCGAGGCGGGCGGCCGGGCGGAGCGGCTGGTCGCGGTCGGCGGCGGCACCAAGGGTGGTCTGTGGACGCAGATCGTCTCCGACGTCACCGGACTGCCTCAGCAACTGCCCGCCGACACGATCGGCGCCTGTCTCGGTGACGCAATGCTGGCGGCCGAGGCCGCCGGGGTGGACACCCGCGACTGGAATCCGATCGTCGGCACAGTAGAGCCGCGGCCCGGGCACATCGCCGACTACGATTCCTACTACCAGCACTACCGTGAGCTCTACGAACGCAATACCGATATCGCGCACTTCCTGGCGAGCGAACAACACCGTACCGGGGCGAGTTCCTGATCTTCGCGCGCTGTGCGAAGATGCACGGTTGCTCTGTCGGACACTTATGCGAGGACCACATGCCCACCCAGACCCTGACCCAGCAGAACTTCGACTCCGTGATCACCGGCAATCACATCGTGCTGGTGGACTGGTGGGCCGGCTGGTGTGGTCCGTGCCGACAGTTCGCGCCGATCTTCGAATCGTCCGCGGAACGACATCCGGACATCGTGCACGCGAAGGTGGACACCGAGTCCGAGCAGGAACTCGCCGCGCGGGCCCAGATCACCAGCATCCCGACGGTGATGGCGTTCCGGGAGGGCCTGCTCGTCTACGCCGAGGCCGGGGTGCCCGCGCCGGGCACACTGGACGAATTGATCGAACAGGTCAGATGGCTGGACATGGACCAGTTCCGCCGCGAGGTGGCCCGGCACCAGCAGGAGCAGCAGCCCGAGTACCCGTCGACCGCGGTGCCTGCTGCCGCGGGCGCTCCCGCCTCCCGAGCGGCCGGACTGGCGCCGACCGCGAGCAAGTACGGCTGGCCCGGGCTGTGACCCCGCCGCGCCGGTCGGAGCTGTGGCTGCTAGACGATACGCGGACGCGGTCGGTCAGCGCCGAGAATCCCACCGGCGCGCCCGGCGGGGGCGCACGCGCGACGACCGGTACCGGCGCGCACGCGGCCCGGCTGCTCGGCCCCGGCTGGAAGATCTCGCCGTCGATCGTGCTCGGCGACGGTGAAACCGCCACGCTGGCCGACGTTTCCGGCCCCGGCGTGCTGCGGCACTGCTGGCTCACCACCGACCGTGCGGCCCTGCGCGAGCTGACTCTGCGCATGTACTGGGACGACGCGGCCGAGCCCGCGATCGACGTGCCGCTCGGCGATTTCTTCTGCAACGGCTGGGACGAACTGGCACTGGTCGATTCGGAGATGGTGGTGGTCGCCCCGGCCGGTGGCCTGAACAGCTACTGGCCCATGCCGTTTCGCCGGCGGGCGCGGATAACACTGGAAAACCACTGCGGCCGTTCGGTTCCGGTGTACTACCAGATCACCTACGGCGAAGAGGACGTGCCGGGCGAGGCCGGGTATCTGCACGCACGCTGGTCGCGCAGTGCGCCGCTGGGCAGTCCCGCGGTGCACACCCTGCTCGACACCGGTCCCGCGCGCGGCCGATATGTCGGCACCTACCTCGCGATTCGGCCGGGCGCACCCCGCTGGTGGGGCGAAGGCGAAATGAAGTTCTATCTCGACGGCGACGACGAATATCCGACGCTGTGCGGCACGGGCACCGAGGACTACTTCGGTGGCGCATGGAATTTCGATATGGACGGGAAATACCGGACCTACTCGACCGCGTATCTCGGCCTGCCCCAGGCGTTGCCCGCCGACGAGATCTACCAGGCACACCAGCGTTTCGGCATGTACCGCTGGCATGTGCACGACCCCATCTGCTTCCATCGCGAACTGCGCGTCACCGTGCAGGGGCTCGGGTGGCGCGACAGCGACACCTATCTACCGCTCGAAGACGCGGAGATCGCGACCACCGTGTGGTGGTATCAGGAAGTACCGCCGTCCGGCTGATCGGTGGGGTCGTCCACGTCCGCGAGCAGTTCGTCCGCGCGCGCCAGCGCGTCGTCCATGCTCGACCCGAGATCGTCGAGCACCGACAGTCCGCCGAGCAGATCGTCGAACTCGCGCAGTACCGACCGGACCTCCTCCACCGCCGGGTCGACGCGGTACCAGGCGACCGACTCACGCCACCATGGGTTCTCGTCGATCCAGGCGAACATGACGTCACGGAGCATGCGGGCGTCGGAGGTGTACATCTGGAAGATCTCGGTCGCGTCGCCGGCGCAGTATTCCAGTTCGTACATGCCGTCGGGGAGCAATCGCGCCCGGAGGTAGTCGTGCGGACCGCGTTCGAGTTCGAGGGACGGGTCTTGCGGAGTTCGCGGTTCGTCGAGAATCTCCGTGAGCAAGGCGTCGGTCAACTCCGGCACCGGCGTTCCGGCACCGGTCCGGACATGCACGTCGGCAGGTCGGTCCGGATCGTCAGTCACCGAGCCAGTGTGCCCGATCCCGGGATCGAATACCCGAAATGCCTCGTGCGAAGCCGTTTCGGGTGCACAGTGGACTGATGTGTGCCGTGGTGATCGAGGATGACAGCGGGCGGGGACAGCACCGATGACGCTGGTCGCGGGGGTGGACAGCTCCACCCAGTCCTGCAAAGTGGTGGTCTGCGACGCCGCGACCGGCGAAGTCCGGCACGAGGCGCACGCGCCGCATCCGGACGGTACCGAGGTCGCGCCGCAGGCCTGGTGGCACGCGTTGTGCGCGGCGGGCGCCGGACTGCTCGACCAGGTGGCGGCGGTGGCGATCGCCGGTCAGCAGCACGGCCTGGTCGCCCTCGACGCCAAGGGCGATCCGGTGCGCGACGCGCTGCTGTGGCACGACGTCCGCTCTGCGGCGGCGGCAGCCGAACTCGTCACCGAATTGGGTGGGCCGCAGGCTTGGGCCGAGGCCGTCGGCAGCGTTCCGGTGGCCGCGTTCACCGTGGCCAAACTGCGCTGGCTGGCCGATCACGAACCGGACCGTGCCGACCGGGTCGCCCGGATCATGCTCCCGCACGACTATCTCACCTGGCGGTTGCGCGGCGGCGGAGGCGCCGAACCGACCACCGACCGGGGTGACGCCTCCGGCACCGGCTACTGGTCGGCGGCGACCGGCGGATATCGGAAAAACCTGCTCGCCCTTGGCTTCCGGGGGCGCACGCCGGAACTCCCCCGCGTGCTCGGCCCGGCCGAAGCCGCCGGGCGGACGCCGTCGGGCGTGCTGGTCGCGGGGGGCACCGGCGACAATGCCGCGGCCGCACTGGGACTCGGCATCGGAGACGGCGATGTGGTCGTCTCGCTCGGCACCAGCGGCACGGTCTTCGCCCGCGCCGAACGGCCCAGCGCCGACGCCACCGGCGCGATCGCCGGATTCGCCGACGCGACAGGCGCTTTCCTGCCGCTGGTGTGCACGCTCAACGCCGCGCGCGTGCTGAGTGCCACGGCGGATCTGCTCGGCGTCGATCTGCCCGCGCTCGAAGCGCTTGCGGCGCAGGCGCCTCCGGGCGCGGACGGCCTGGTCCTGCTCCCCTACCTCGCCGGCGAACGCACGCCGAACCGGCCGGACGCGACCGGTAGTCTGCACGGCCTGCGCGCGGCGACCATGCGTCCCGGCCATATCGCCCGTGCCGCCTTCGAAGGCATGCTCTGCAACATGGCCGAGGCGCTCGACGCGATCCGCGCCTCCGGTGTCTCGCCGCGACGCGTCCTCCTGATCGGCGGCGCGGCGCGCTCCCCGCTGGTCGCCGCGATCGCGGCGCAGATCTTCGCGACGCCGATCACCGTGCCCGAACCCGGCGAATACGTCGCGCTCGGCGCGGCGCGACAGGCGGCGTGGGCACTGGCGGGCACGCCACAGCCACCCCGCTGGCCCGCTCGGACCGCAGGCACAGTGCCGTCCTCGGCCGACGACGCCGCGACCGGTGCGGCGATCCGCGCCCGCTACCGGCAGGCGCAGGCCGCGCTGTACGGCGGCTGAGCAGGAGCGGGCCGCCCGCAGGTGAGCGACAGCGGCAAACGTGCAACCATGTATCCAATACCCGCAGTAGCAGATACTGGGTGCTGGTCGAAGGAGCTCAGATGACGGCGTGCGACTTGGTTATCCGTGGCGGATCGGTGTTCGACGGCACCGGAGCACCGCCCCGCACCGCCGATGTGGGCATCACCGCGGGCAAAGTCGTGACGATCAGTGCCGCCCCACTGCCCGACGGCGCGCGGAACGTGGACGCCACCGGCAAGTGGGTCATCCCGGGCATGCTCGACGTGCACACCCATTACGACGCGGAGGTGCTCGGCAGCCCCGGCCTCGGCGAGTCGGTGCGCCACGGCGTCACCTCGGTGGTGATCGGCAATTGCTCACTGTCCACGGTCTATTCGACGGCCGAGGACTGCGCCGACATGTTCGCGCGGGTGGAGGCGCTGCCGTGGGACGCCGTGCATTCGGCCGTCAAGGAGCACAAGGACTGGGAAAGCCCGCTGGCATACCGGGACTCGCTCGCCGCGCGGCCGCTGGGCGCGAATGTCGCGGCACTGCTCGGACATTCGGACATCCGCGTCGCCGTGATGGGACTCGGCCGAGCCACCGACGCGACCGTCACGCCGACCCCCGACGAGCTGAATCGCATGCGGCACATGCTCACCGACGCGCTGGACGCCGGTTTCCTCGGCCTGTCCACCATCCGCAGCTCGTTCTCCAAGCTGGAGGGCGCCCGCTTCCCGGCCCGGCAGTTGCCGTCCACCTATGCGAGCTGGCGGGAGTACGCGGCACTGAACAAGATTCTGCGGCAACGCGATCGGATCCATCAGAGCACGCCGAATCTGACCTCCCGGCTCGAGATCGCCCGCTATTTCGCCGAGAGCGCGGGCCGGTTCCGGAAGCCGCTCAAGACCACGCTGATCGCGGGCATGGACGTGAAGGCCGATCGCACCACCGCGCGGGCCGCGGCGACCGCGGCCTGGATCGCGAACACGGTCGGCGGCGCCGCGTTCCGCTGGCAGCACCTGCCGGTGCCGTTCGAGGTCTACGCCGATGGTGTCGATCTGGTGGTCTTCGAGGAGTTCGGTTCGGGCGTCGCGGCGCTCAACATCCGCGACGTGATGAAGCGCGGCGAGCTGCTGGCCGACGAGTCCTATCGGCGACAGTTCCGCAAGGATCTGGCCAAGAAGTACGGCCCCAGGGTCTGGCATCGCGACCTCTACGACGCCCAGATCGTGGCCTGCCCGGAGGCCGAGGTGGTCGGCAAGTCGTTCGGCCGGGTGGCCGACGAGCGCGGTATCCATCCGGCGGACGCACTGCTCGACCTGGCCGTCACGCACGGCACCGGGCTGCGCTGGCGCACGGTCATCGCCAACGATCGAGAAGAGGTGCTCGACCGGCTGCAACAGTCGGCGGTGATGCAGGTCGGCTTCGCCGATTCCGGTGCGCACCTGCGCAATATGGCGTTCTACAACTTCGGGCTGCGCATGCTCGAGCGGGTGCACCAGCGCGGCTTCATGCCGGTCGAGCAGGCCGTGCACCGGCTGACCGGTGAGCTGGCCGACTGGTACGGCCTGGACACCGGACGTCTGCACGAAGGCGCGCGCGCCGACCTGGCCGTGCTCGACCCGGCGGGTTTCGACGGGTCCAGTGCGGCCTACGCGGAAGCTCCGGTTCCCGGCATCGCCGGCTTGGATCGCATGGTCAACCGCAACGATCGGGCCGTCGCGGCCACCGTGGTCGGCGGCCATCTCGTCTATGAATACGGCGAGTTCGCGCCCGGGTTCGGCAGCACCTTGCGCGCGGGGGCCTTCCTCACCGCGCAGTAACCGGGCCTCTTCTCCGGTGTCTCTCGCGACACGCCGTGCGACACACGGACGACTACTTGTCCGCAACGTCCCATTAGACCGACCAGTTTCGTGATTGGGTGACGTCTCAGGATGTGGGAAGGACGGTCGCGACGAGGAGACGGCGATGGCGGAGGTGCGCAGGGCGATCATCGACGAGCGGGCCGAGCTCGCCGAATTGCTCACGGGTTTCGATCGCGCGGCCTGGGACGCGCCGACGCTGTGCCGCGGCTGGCGGGTGCGCGAGGTGGTCGCCCACATCACCGTGCCGTTCCGCCTGACCGGCACCCGCTTCGCCGTCGAATTCGTCCGTGCGGGCGGCAATTTCGACCGGATCGCCCACCGCATCGCACGCGTCGACGCCGCCGCGATGCCCTCGGGCGAGCTGCTGAAATCCCTCTGGGACAACGTCGGACATCCGTGGCGGCCACCGGGGTGCGGGGCGGTGCACGCGCTGGGGCACGACATCGTGCACGGCCTCGACATCACCGTGGCGCTGGGGCTGGACCGCAAGGTGCCCCACGATCGCCTGCGCCTGGTCCTGGACCTGATCAACCCGCGCTGTATCGAGTTCTTCGGGACCGACCTGACCGGTGTCGAGCTGCGCGCCGACGATCTGGACTGGAGCTACGGCACCGGTGCGGTCGTCACGGGCAACGCGCAGGATCTGCTGCTCGTGGCATGCGGACGGACGTTACCGGCCCGGCGGTTGCGCGGGGACCTCGCGGCCCGGTTCACCCGTAGCCGGCGCCGGGCAAAAAGGAGGCGCCGCCGCTGACCGTGCCGGGCTACAGTCGGCCGGATGAACTGGATCGCGCCCGAAGTGCCCCGAACCGCGGCCCCGCACGTCGCCGACGAGCGATCGATGTTGCAGGGCTGGTTGGACTTTCACCGCCGCACCCTCTTGGCGAAATGCGCGGGCCTCGACGACGAGCAGCTCCGGCGCCGTGGCGCCGAGCCGTCGACGCTGACCCTGCTCGGCCTGGTCCGGCATCTGACCGAGGTGGAACGCGGCTGGTTCCGGCTCACCGCGGCGGCTATGGACGTGCCGTACGCCTACGGCAGCGAGGACGATCCCGACGGCGACTTCGATCTGCGCACAGCCGACGCCGCAACGGATTTCGCCACCTTCCTGCGGGAGATCGAACTGTCCGACGCCGCGGTGGCCGAGCTGCCGCTGGACCACACCTTCCGGCACCCGCGGCGGCCCGAACTCGAATACAACCTGCGCTGGATCTATCTGCACATGATCGAGGAGTACGCCAGGCACAACGGCCACGCCGACCTGCTGCGCGAGCGCATCGACGGAACCACCGGCGCCTGAGCGGAATTCACAGCCGACGCGCGCTGACCCAGGACGCGACCTGCGCCCGTGAGGTGAACCCCAGCTTGGTCAGGATGTGGTCGACGTGGCTCTCCGCGGTACGAACGGAGATGACCAGCTCCGCGGCGATCCGCTTGTTGCTGTAGCCGGCCGCGACCAGCCGGGCGACATCGCGTTCCCGGCGGGTCAGTGGCGCGGCCGCCGCCGCTTGCGCTTGCGGTTGCGCCGGCGCTTCGGTGCCGAGGGCGAAGCGGACCGCCTCGTCGAAGGTGAGCGCGCCACCGCTGTCGAAGGCGGACCGGAAACTCCTGTCCCCCAGCGCGTCGCACACCTGCGAGCGGACCCGCTCGCCGATCGTGTCGGTCATCGCGTGCGCGAGATGCTGGGTGCTGCCGCTGCGTACCGTCGCCGCGGCGCCCATCAGCCGCGCGGCGCGGGGGTGGTCCCCCACCGCGGCCGCGGCCCAGGCCAGGCCGTCGAAGGCCGAGGCCGTCCACACGCACCGATCGAACAGCCGCAGCTGTTCCACCGCGCGGCGCAGTTCCGCGATCGCCTTGTCCGCGTCACCGTTTCGCCAGTGGTCGGTGCCGACGGCCCACGAGGCGAGCCCGCCGAGCAGGTGCGACCCGTGCTCGGTGGCCTTGCGCAGGAATCGCTCGGCCAGGCCGCTCGCCCGGTCGTCGGACAGCACCATCGCGCAAACATAGGCGAACGCAAGGCTTTCCATCTCTGTGCCGTGATGGGCGCAGGCCCGGGCGCGCACGGCGGCGGCCTCCGCGAGTTCCAGCGCACCGCCCGGGTCGGCGTCGGCGAACGCGAGCACCGAGGCGAGCAGCATGGCCTCGACGAGCACCTCCTCGGCGGCCAGTTCCGTCGCAATCGCGACGCATTCGTCCAGGAAACCGTGCGCCACCGCAGGATCGGCGAACATGGCGGCGATCACCGAGGCGGCGGCCAGCGCGCGGGCCCGGTCCACGGTGTGCGCGAGATCCTTGCCGAGGGCGTCGGTCAGCCAGCGATAGCCTTCGCGCAGGAAGCGGTAGTGCTCCCAGAACGGCCGCAGCTCCGACGCGATCTGCAGACCACGGTGCACGCCCTGCGGGTCGGCCAGCGCGAACTGCAGTGCCGCACGCAGATTCGCGTGTTCGCGGGTGACGTCACGGAACCAGCCGACGTCGGCGTCGCCCCAGTATTCGACGCGGCCGCGCTGGGCGATCCGGTAGTAGTGGTCGCGGTGGCGCAGCCGGACGCGGTGCTCGTCCCCGCGGGCCACCAGGCGAGCCAGCGCGAACTGCCGCAGCGGTTCGAGCATGGTGTATCGGCCCGCGCCGTCGTGGCCCTGATTGCCGAAACTCAGCACCGATTTGTCGACCAGACCGGTGAGCGCGTCGAGCAGGGCGCCCGGCGATTCGAGCGCGCAGACCGCCTCGGCGGCGATGAGGTCGAAACCGCCCGCGAAGACCGCCAATTGCTCCCACAGGTGCTGCTCGTCCGGGGTGCACAGGTCGTAGCTCCAGCGGATCGTCGCCTCCAGCGTCTGCTGCCGCTCGGGGGCGGTGCGCAAGCCCGTCGTGAGTAGGCGCATGGTGTCGTCGAGCCGTTCCAGCACCTGCGCCGGGGTGAACGCGCGCAGCCGCAACGCCGCCAGCTCCAGGGCCAGCGGAATACCTTCCAGGCGTGCGCAGATCGCCGCCAACGTACCGAGACCGGCTGCGGTGGCCTGGAATTCGGGATTCGCCGCAGAGGCACGATCGATCAACAGCCGCAACGCGGCGTTGTCGGCGGTCTGGACGGCGCCGGACTCGTCGTCCGGCTCGGGTACCGGCAGCGGCGCCACCGGCAGGATCTGCTCCCCCTCGACGCCGAGCGGCTCCCGGCTGGTCGCGAGCACCCGCACGTCCGGGGTGCCCGCGAGCAGCCGATCGACCAGCGCCGCGCACGCGCCGATGAGGTGCTCGCAGTTGTCGAGGATCAGCAGCAGGTGCTTGTCGCCCAGATACTCGATCAGCCCCGCCACCGGCAGGCTGGTGTCGTCGCGCAGGCCGAGCGCCTGTGCGACGCTCGGCGCCACCAGCTCGCCGTCGTTGACCGGAGCCGCCTCGACCAGCCACACCCCGTCCGGGAATGCCCGGCGCACCGCGTCGCCGACCCGCCGGGCCAGCCGGGTCTTGCCGACACCGCCCGGCCCGGTGAGCGTGAGCAGCCGGGTACCCGACAGCAGTTTCCTGGCAGTGGCGACTTCGCTGCCCCGCCCGACGAAGCTGGTCACTTCGGCCGGGAGGTTACCTGTCACGTGCCGCGCCACGCCGATTACCTTCGCACGGACGGCCGCGACCGCCGGGCGCTTTGCCCGAAGATGCGGTCACCGCGGGGCCGGGTACACCGCCTCGTACAGCTCGCGCAGTTGCGCCGCGGTGATCTCCGCGCCGGTCGCGTCGGCGTGTGCCTGCACGTGCCGGGCGAAGTCGATCTGCAGGTGCCGCGGCAGGTCGATGCCGTATTCGGTCTGCAACAGATAGGCGATACCGCCCTTGCCCGACTGCGAGTTCACCCGGATCACGGCCTCGTAGCTGCGGCCGAGATCGGCGGGATCGATCGGCAGGTACGGCACCTGCCAATCCGCTGCGCGCTCCGGGATGCCCGCCTGCTCCGCACGCACCCGATGCGCCGCCATGCCCTTCTTGATCGCGTCCTGGTGGGTGCCGGAGAACGCGGTGTGCACCAATTCGCCCACGTACGGATGGCGTTCGGGCACCCGCATGCGCGTGCAGTATTCGACGGTCGCCCGGATTTCGTCGATATCGGAGAAGTCGATCATCGGATCGACGCCCTGCGCATACAGATTCAGCGCCAGCGTGGCGAGATCGACGTTGCCGGTGCGTTCACCGTTGCCGAAGATGCAGCCTTCCACGCGTTGCGCACCGGCCAGCACCGCGAGTTCGGCGGCGGCGACGCCGGTGCCGCGGTCGTTGTGCGGGTGCACGGACAGGATCACGCTGTCCCGGCGGGCCAGGTGACGATGCATGTACTCGATCTGGTCCGCGTACACGTTGGGGGTCGCGACCTCCACTGTCGCAGGCAGATTCAAGGTCACCGGCCGCTGCGGGGTGGCGTCCCACAGCGTGGTCATCCGGTCGCACAGGTCCAGTACGTAGTCGGGTTCGGTCAGGTTGAACACCTCGGGCGAGAACTGGAACCGGACGTGCGGCAGGTCGGCGGCGAATTCCAGGACGTCGCGGCCGCCGGCCAGGATCAGCTCACGCAATGCGGCACGGTCCTTGCCCAGCACCGTGTTTCGCCATGCGGGCGCGGTCGCGGTGTACATGTGGATCACGACATCGCGCAGGCCGCGAACGGAGTCGACGGTGCGCTCGATCAGATCCCTTCGGGCGGGGGTGAATACGACGATCGTCACGTCGGCGGGCACCAGATCGGACTCGGCGAGCAGCCGGACGAAATCGAAATCGGCCCGTGAGGCGGACGGGTAGCCGACCTCGATCTCCTTGTAGCCCATGGCGACCAGCAGTTCGAAGAAGCGGCGCTTGCGCGCCGGGTCCATCGGTTCGGCCAGCGCCTGGTTGCCGTCGCGCAGGTCCACCGGCACCCAGAGCGGAGCCGCGGTGATCCGCGCCTGCGGCCAAGCACGCTGGGTGTGTGGCACTTCCACGCGATCGTAGACATCGCGGTAACGGTGGAACGGCATCTGCGAATGCCGCTGCCGATTCCAGGCGGGCGCGGATTCCGGTACGGCACCCTGCGGGGTGTTGATCATGTTGCGGTCTGCTTTCTGGCCGGACGGACGTCACGAACGAGGTGACCGGCCACAACGAAGCCCCACGGCGGGGGGCCGGTCGGTCAGGCCCCGCCGTGGCGGCTAAGCAGAAGCATGGTGCGCATGATGGCTAGACTATACACAACTCCTCAGACAAGTAGAGAGGTTGCGATGGTCGCGCAGGTACGCAGGCATCCGCTCGCCGCGCAAGCGGCCGAGCTGCTGCTGACTCGGATCAAAGCGGGCGAATGGCCACTGGGACACCGACTTCCAGGGGAAACGACCCTGGCCGCGCAGCTCGGCGTCGGCCGCTCGACGCTGCGTGAAGCGATCCGCGAGCTGGCCGGCAAGGGCGTGCTCGACAGCCGTCAAGGTGCCGGGGTGTTCGTGACGGCGCTGGACGCGAAGCAGGACTGGGACATCGTGCTGCGCCGGGCCACCATCGCCTCGGTCATCGAGGCGCGCATCGCCATCGAGGCCGAGGCCGCCGCGCTGGCCGCACACCGCCGGACCCGGGCCGACCTGCGCATTCTGCGCACCACGCTGGCCGCCCGGGCGGCGCACGGCGAGCCGGTCGCCGAGCACGTGGACGCGGACATGGCCTTCCACCGCGCCGTGCTCGTCGCCGCGCACAACGAGGTGCTCGTCCAGCTGTTCGACACCTTCCTCCCCCGGCTGCGGCTCGCGATGATCGACATGCTGATCATCCGGCCCGTCCCGTCCGAGCCGGCCGACCACGCGGCGCACGAACAGCTGGTCGAGGCGATCGTCGCCCGAAATGCCACGGCGGCAGCGGAATTCAGCCGCACCCATCTGACGAGCCTGAAGGAGGCCTTCCAATGACCGATGCACCGGTGCTCGAACTGACCGACGTGACCTTCCGCCGCGAGGGCAAGAAGATCATCAACGGCATCTCGATGACCGTGCACGCGGGCGAGCACTGGGCGTTGCTCGGCCCGAACGGCGCGGGCAAGAGCACGCTGCTCGGGTTCTGCGGTGCCGTCACCTTCCCGACCACCGGCACCGTACGGGTGCTCGGACAGCAGCTCGGCCGCGTCGAACTCCAGCGACTGCGCCATTCCATCGGACATGTGAATCCGCGCCATCCTTTGCAGTACCCGCTGACCATCCGCGAGGTGGTGCTCACCGGCATCACCGCGACCATCGACACCCCGATGCGCTGGACGCCGACCCCGGAGCAGCTGGCTCGCGCCGAGGCGATGATCCACACCGTCGGACTCACCGGCAAGGCGGACGAGATCTGGCCGACGCTGTCCCAAGGCGAGCGCGGACGCACTCTGATCGCCCGCGCGCTCATCGCCGAGCCCCGGTTGCTGCTGTTCGACGAACCGTCCACCGGCCTGGATCTCGCCGCGCGCGAACAGCTCCTGGAAACCCTCGACACCCTCGGCGACACGCACCCCGACGTCGCCTCGATCCTGGTCACCCACCACCTCGAAGAACTCCCCAGCAGCACCACGCACGCCATGCTCATCGCCGACGGCCACACAGTCGCCGCGGGCCCGGCCACTCAGACCCTCACCACCGAGACCGTCACCGCCGCCTTCGCCCACCCGGTCGAGGTCCGCTACGACGGCCGCTGGACCGCCCGCGCCGCCCACACCCGCCCCGCCTGGCCCAGCTGACTCCTCGGCCACAGACGGGGTGCAACGCCGTGACCAGCAGCAACGACATAGCAAGTGGGTTGCCCCGGAACCCACCGGGCAACCGACTCGGCGTCGCACGGCGCACCGTCACGGAGGTTGTCCATGTCCAAGCTGACAGAAGTACTGGTGATTTGCGGGTTCGTTCTCGTGGTCCTCGTCGGGGTCGTCCTGGCGCGGGCCATAACGACAGACCGGGAGAAACGCGGGCTGTCCCCGACTCTGGTCAAAATGTACGGACTGCTCAGCGTCGCGGGCTTCGCGCTGCTGCTCGCCACCCTCGAGGTCGATACACAGGTCAAGACCGCGACGTACACGCTGCTCGGCATCATCGCGGGCTACCTGGCCGGCGCTCGGGTCGACAAGGAACCGGCCGAGGCTCGCGATGAGCACGCCGCCCGGCCGACCTGACTTCGGGGGATGTATGCGGAAGAATTTTCGGAGGGATGTCGATTCGGGGGGTGGCCGTTCGATGCAGTGAGGTGAGGGTCGGCCGATCCTGACGACGACGAGCAAAGGACGCGCTATGCGCTACATGATGTTGATCCGTCTCGACCCGAGCACCTCGCCGGAACCCGACGAGGCGTTGATGGAGCAGGTCGGCAAGGTGATCGAGGAGATGACCAAGGCGGGCGTGCTGCTCGACACCAACGGCTTGCATCCGATCGCCGAGGCCACCCGGATCACCCAGGCCGGCAGTAAGCAGACGGTGCTCGACGGACCGTTCACCGAGACGAAGGAGATCGTCGGCGGGTACTGCATCCTGCAGACCAAGTCGAAAGACGAAGCGGTGGAATGGACCTCGCGATTCCTTGGCGCACACGGACCGGAGTGGGAGATCGAGGTCGAACTCAGGCAGATCGCGGAGCAGGGCTGAGCGAGCACCGCGGATGAGCCCCGACCGGTCGCCGGAGCAGGCCCGTCGCGCCGTGGAAACGGTGTGGCGGATGGAATGGCCACGACTGGTCGCGGGGCTCACCCGCGTGGTCGGCGATATCGACGTCGCCGAGGAACTGGCGCAGGACGCGCTGGTCGCCGCGCTGGAACAGTGGCCGCGCGACGGGGTGCCGCCGAACCCGGGCGGCTGGCTGATGCTCACCGCCAAGCACCGGGCGATCGACCGGATCCGGCGCAATCAGACCTTCGCTCGCAAGCTGGCCCTGCTCGGGCACGATCTGTTGAGCGCGCCAGAGCACGCCGAGCAGGCCGAAGCCGTCGAGGACGACCTGCTGCGCATGATGTTCACCGCCTGTCATCCGGTGTTGCCGGAGCAGGGCCGCGTGGCGTTGACCTTGCGGTTGCTGGGCGGGTTGACCACCGGCGAGATCGCCCGCGCCTTCGTGGTACCCGAATCGACGGTGGCCCAGCGCATCGTCCGGGCCAAACGCACCATCGCGGCACGCGCCCTGCCGTACGAGGTGCCCGGGGCCGACGAACTGACCGACCGGCTCGATTCGGTCCTCGCGGTGGTCTATCTGATCTTCAACGAGGGGTACGCGGCGACCGCGGGCGCGGACTGGGTGCGTGTCGAATTGTGCCAGGACGCATTGCGTTTGGCGCGCATGCTGGCCGAGCTGCTGCCGAGTGAACCCGAGGCGCACGGGTTGGTCGCGCTGCTCGAACTGCAGGGCTCCCGGCTACCCGCGCGCACGGGTCCGGCGAAAGACGTTGTGCTGCTGGCCGACCAGGATCGGTCGCGCTGGGACCGGCTGCTGATCCGGCGTGGTTACGCGGCGCTGGGCCGAGCCGGCTCGGTCGCGCGGGAGCGCGGACTGCCGCCGGGCCGCTACGCCCTACAGGCCGCGATCGCCGCGGTACACGCCATGGCGGCCGTGCCGCAGGAGACCGACTGGCGGCGCATCGCCGGACTGTATGCCGTTCTGGCCGAACGCTTTCCGTCCCCCGTCGTCGAGCTGAACCGCGCCGTCGCCGTCGGTAAGGTACACGGCCCCGCCGCGGCCCTCGACCTGGTCGACGCCCTCGTCGCGGCCGGCGCCCTCGACGCCTACCACCTGCGCAGCGCCGTTCGCGGCGACCTGCTCGCCCAACTGGGCCGCCGCGCCGAAGCCCACGCCGAGTTCACCCGCGCCGCCGACCTCACCGCCAACCGCGCCGAACAAGCCCTCCTGCGCGCTCGCGCCGCCGAATGCGCCTCCGCTGACCGGCTCGACAGCGACGATCAGTAACCGTTGGGCAAGCCGCCGACGATGCGCGGTAGTTCGATGGTGTCGTCGTCGCGGCGGGCGGCGTGAGCTTGCGCCAGTTTCTCCAGGAACGCTTCCGCGGAGCCGAAGCGGGCGGCGACCTGCGCCAACAGCTCCTCCGCCGGTTTCATGAAGTCCATACCGATCAGCATGACCGGTGTGGCGACCAACCTGATCGTCGTTCGCTCACAGTTTGCCCAAATGTCGCGCGACAGCAAGGACCCGCGGACTTCTGCCATCGCCGCGCCACATGCAGAACACTTGTTCAGGCGCGCCGGATGGGCTGCCAGGTAGGTGTCGCGTCGATGGCGAGGAAGTTGCCGACGAGGCGGTAGACCTCGGCGGGCTTCTCCACGACGAGCAGATGCGACGTGCCGGGCACGATCGCCAGTTCGGACTCGGGAATCGCCCGGTAGAGCGCGATCGTGTGCTCCAGGCTCATCGCGTCGTCGTCGGCGGCGAGGACAAGGGTGCGTGCGGCGATCCCGCCGAGTTCCTCGACCGTCAGCGTGGGCTCGGCGTTGGCCATCCGGAGCAGCTTTTCGGCGACGACCGGGAAATGGTCCACGCCGTCCGGGGAGACCTCGCCGTAACGAGCGGCCAAGCGCTGCATGGGTTCTTCGTGCGCGAAGCCGTCGAGCACGCCGGGCAGCAGGCCGTGGTGGTGGAAGTTGCCGCTGATCGACACGAGTTTGCGGACGAGATCCGGCCTGCGCAGCGCGACCAGCAGTGCGACGACCGCGCCGTCGCTGTAACCGACCAAGTGGGCAGGACCGCCGATCACCGTGTCCAGGAACGCGATGGTGTCCTGGGCCATCAGGTCATACGAGAGCGGCCCGGCGACATCGGGGGTCCGGCCGTGCCCGCGCCGATCTGTCCGGAACACCTGGAACTGTTCGGCGAGAACAGGAACCGCGGCATCGAACGATCGCGAATCCACGAACCCGCCGTGCAGCAGCAGCACCGGCTCACCGTCACCGGTTACGTCATACCAGGCCCGGACCTCGCCGAGCTGAACATGTTTCGCCATGGGGATGATCATGCTCCACGGGCGCGCTGCGCCCATCGGCCTGTGCGGCGCGACACATCGAACGGCTCAGTTCGGCAAGGCGGTTCGGCCGCGCGGCTCGGCGCGATCTTCCGCTTCGGCGAGTTCTTTCAACGTCAGCAATTGCTTGCGCATCATCGGGAGGTCGCCGAGCGCGAGCAGGCGGCCGATCAGCCACGGTGCGCCGATCCGCATGCGGACGACCAGGCGGGTACCCAGACCTTCGGGCCGCACCGCGTAAGTGACGCAGACCTTTCCGGCGACCAGCGTGAGGTGCTTCGCGTCCTCGAAAGCCACCAGCTCGAACTGCGACATGAACCGTTGCCCGAGGGCCAGGTCGGCCAGTTTCGGATCGCGACGCTTCGGACTGGGCCGCCCCCAGTTGTCGAGGAGGTCGTAACTGTAGGGCGCTACCCGCAATTGGCAGAGCCAGGCGAACACCAGGCCGTGCGGTGCGTCGATGCTGATGGCGCGATCGGCTTGCACGCCACCGGGTTGCCGCTTGTCACAAGGCAGTTCGTCCGCGCGCTCCGCCGCGGTCGCGCCCCAGACCAGTCCCGTGTTCATGCCGCTGCCTCGATCCGGCGGAGCAACCGGCGCACCACCAGCCGGTGACCGCCGCTGCCGATCACCAGGGCCCGGTAGATTTTGCCGTGCAGCCCAGGGAAATTCGCCAGTGATCGGGCGCGGACGCGGGTACGGTTCGCGTCCTGCTCGTCGAGTTCGAAGATCAGGGCGTAGCGAGAGAACCAGTGCTGCCCGCTCAGCGCCAGCCTGCTCGGGGCCTCGGCGGCGTCGAGCACGAATCCCGCGGGTACCGTCGCCGGGTCCGCCGGGTCTTTGCAGACGACGTTCAGCAGCGCTTGCCAGACCCGGTCGCGGTTCGCGGCGATCGATCTGGCATGCTCGTCAATATAGGATAAACGCTCCATATAGAAGGAACGTACTAGTAGATGGCTCCGCCCCGCAAGCACGACACCGACGTGATCCTCGACGCAGCCCGCGCCCTCGTCCTCGCCGACGGGCCGCGCGCCGCCAGCGTGGCCGCGATCGCCGACGCCAGCGGTGCGCCGGTCGGCACGCTGTACCACCGCTTCGGCAACCGCAACGGGGTGCTCACCGAGGCGTGGCTGCGGGCGCTCGCCCGCTTCCAAGCCGGCGTGCTCGCCGCCGCGGAACACCCCGATCCGGTCGAGGCGGGCGTCGCCATGGTGCGCGCCGCGGTCGTCTTCGGCCGCGAATTACCCGATGACGCAAAGCTTCTGCTCAACCTGCGCCCCAGCGATCTGCTGGACGGCGGCCCCGACGACGAATTCCGCGCCCGGCTGGCCGAGATGAACGCACCGTTGCTCGACCACCTGCGGCGCATCGCCACCGGCGCCTTCGGCCGGGCGGGCCACCGCGAGATAGACGCGGTCAGCCGCGCCGTGGTCGATCTCCCCTACGCCGCCCTGCGTCGCCACGCACACAGTCCCGAATTACCGGACTGGCTGGACACCGACCTGTCCGCGGCCGCGCGGACGTTGCTCACCACACCGTTGCCCGAGCCGGCCGCGGACTGAGCCCGCGCAGGGCTACGCCGTACCGCCGACCAACTCGGGCGTCAGCTGCGCGAGGTCATCGATCACGTGCGCGGCCAGGGCGAGCGCGTCGTCGGCCGGTGGGTACTCGGGGCGCGGCGCGGCGATCACCCGCAGGCCGGCGGCGTGCGCGGAGCGCATGCCGTTACTCGAATCCTCCACCGCCGCACAGTCGGCCGGGCGCTGCCGGAGCAGGCCCGCCACCGCCAGGTAGACGTCGGGGGCGGGTTTGCCGCGGTCGACCTCTTCGGTGGACAGGGTGCCCGTGAAGAACTCGATCAGGCCGGTGCGCCCCAGGACCACGTCGATCAGGGACTGCGGCGACGAACTCGCGACGCCGAGCGGCCACTGCTCGCTCATCCGCTGCACGGCGTCGATCGCGCCGGGCAGCAGCGGCACCGCACGGTCGTAGTGCGCCACCATCTGGTCGATGACGTCGCGCGCCACGGTCTCCGGCGATTCCCCGACGCCGAGATCGGTACTGAGGTATTCCGACCATTCCCGGGTGCTCATCCCCATCAGCCGCTGCTGGGTATCGGGCAGCCACCGCCCGCCCTTGTCCGCGACGTAGGCGCGGCGCACCTGCTCCCACACCGGCTCGGAGTCGATCAGCACGCCGTCCATGTCGAAGACAACCGCCGTAATACCCATCTACCCTTAGCCTTTCGCCGCCGGACCGGTCTACCCGCCGGGCGACCGGCCTGTCCCGGCCGGCGCCGTCCACCGCGGACCAGCCTAGGCCACGCAACCCGCCGAGCCCCTGCGGCGCGAGCATTCCGACGGCAACCTATAACGTGTTCCTTATGAACGAAGAGCAGGCCGGTGCCTCGCTGCCGAACAAAGAGCATCATGAGGGCGCGTTCCGGCCGATGACCGAGCTGATCAACGCGCGCGAAGAACAGGGCGCCGATATCGAGCGCGGCGGACCGCACTACGGGGAGTTCGTCGAACAGGTGCGCGGGCTGATGGACCGCGTGCGCCTGGCCTGCCCGTCGGACGAACTCGCGGTGGAGACGATCGGCCTGCTCAAGCAGCTCAACGACAAGCTCGACGCGGCCCGGGTGGACGAGTGGTCCACGCCGAACTGGACCCGGCACGATCTGCCCGCCCGCGGCAACATCACGCTGCCGCCCTACGTCATCGATCACGCGGGCAAGGACGGCGTGGACGCGCGCGTCACGTTCCGGACCTTCCACCTGGGCGGCAACAGCGCCGCACACGGCGGGCACATCGCACTCAGCTTCGACGACCTGCTCGGCATGGCCGCCGCGATGCACGCTCGCGCGGTGACCCGCACGGCGTCGCTGACCATCGACTACCGCTCGATCACGCCGCTGAACACCGAACTGAAGGTGCACGCCTGGGCCGAGCGTCAAGAGGGGCGCAAGGTCTACGTCCGCGCCACGCTGCACGACGGCGAGCGACTCTGCGCCGAGGCGCACGGCCTGTTCATCGTGCTGAAGCCCGGTCAGCCGTGACGACACCGCCGCCACCGTCCCGGAAGACGGTGGCGGCGTGCCGAATTCAGGCCTTCGGAAAATGTTCGGCCCGGTAATCGGCGAACCGGGCGTCGACCTGTCCGGCGGTCAGGCCGAAATCCTCGAGCGTGTACCGATGCGCCGGACGCGCTGCGCCGGAGGTGCTTTCGGCGTGTAGCGCGGTCATCGCCGACGTGGCCTGCGCGGTCAGCGGCAGATCGAAATGCCGGTAGATCCCGGCGACGGTGCCGATCGGGTCCGCGACGAAATCGTCGTAGTACACGTCGCAGAACTGAGCGGCGTTGTGGCGCTGACGATCCGCCAGGAAACGGTCGGCCCCGCGAGCCCAGAGATCGAGCTGCGCGGCGCCCACCACCGGGCCGCGGAACTCGTCCGACCAACCGGCCGAGGCCTGTTCGTTGAGGCTGCACACCGAGGCGATGATGGTGCGCGGATCGCGGTGCATCTGAATGATCAGCGCGTCCGGGTACACCTCGAAGATGGCGTCGAGGGCGAACAGGTGGCTCGGGTTCTTCAGCACCCAGCGCCGTCCGGCGTCCGGCAGCCCGATCAGTTGCAGGTTGCGACGATGCCTGCGGTAGGCCGGAGTCCAGTCCTGGTCGCGCAGCCATTCCGAGTAGCTCGGTAGATAGCCCAGGCACTCGTAGGACACCGACATCGCCGACTGGCGCAGCAGCTGCCAGCACTCCTCCACCTGATCGGCCGAAATATGGTGCACCCCCATGAATTCCGGGTGTTCGACGTGGTGCTTCTCGAAGGCCGCCTCGATCCGCTGATAAACCGGGTTGCTCGCCCAGGTGTCCCGGGGCGGGCGCGGCTGCGGCATCTCGGTCAGCCACATCTCCAGGCCCTGGTGTGCCGGGTCGGCGTTGAGCAGCCGGTGCACGGCCGTCGTCCCCGAGCGCGGCAGGCCGGTCACGAAGACCGGACGCTCGATCGCGACCTCGGCGTGTTCGGGAAAGCGTTGCCACGCCGCCTCGCTGAGCAACCGCGCGATCAGCGCCCCGCGCAGGAACGCGCGATTCACCTTGTTGCCGAACGGGGTCAGCTCCGCGTCCTTGGCATAGGACTCCAGCAGGACCTCGAGCCCCGCGCGGTAGTCGTCGGCACCGAAATCGTCCAGCCCGACGACCTTGGTCGCCGAGGCGTGCAGATCGTCGATGGTGCCGACGTCGTCCCTACCGATCACTTCATCTCCTCTGTATCGCCGCGAGTCCGTGTTGCCACGAGTCCGGCTAGTGGTGGTACTCGCCGCCGTTGACGTCCAGGCACGCGCCGGTGATCGCCCGCGCCATGGCCGAGGCGAAGAACACGACCGCGTCGGCGATCTCGTCGGGCTCGGGCAGCTTGCGCAGGTCGATGGTCTTCGCCGTCTCGGCGTACACCTCGTCGGCGGTGATGCCGCGCTGCTCGGCGAGGTAGTTGAAGTACCACTTCAGGTTGTCGGCCCAGATATAGCCCGGGGCAATGGTGTTCACCCGGATGCCGCGCGGGCCGAGCTCGGTGGCGAGGCTCTGCGCCAGCGCGAGCAGGCTCGCCTTGGCCATCTTGTAGGGGCCGAAGGTGCGCCGCGAATGCCGCAGCACCGCCGAGTTGATCATCACCACCGAGCCCTTCGACTCGGCCAGCGCGGGCACGAACAGCCGCGTCAAGCGCAGTGCCGCAAGCACATTCGTCTCGAAGCCGGCGCGCACCTGGTCCAGGTCGACCTCGGCGAGGTCGGCGATCGGCGGAATGGCGAAGGCGTTGTTCACCAGCGTGTCCACCCGGCCGAACGCGCTCTGCGCCGTCTCGACCAGATTGATCGCGGCCGCTTCGTCGTTGATGTCGGTGGGCACCACGACTGCGCGCCTGCCGAGTTCGGTGATCTCCTTGGCCACCTCGGTGAGCCGCGACTCGGTCCGGGACGCGAGCACCACGTCGGCGCCGGCCTTCGCGCTCTGCACCGCGATGGACCGGCCGAGCCCGGGACCGATACCGGAGACGACGACAACTTTGTCCTGCAACAACATCAGCCGAGCATCCTTTCCGCGACCGCGGCCTGCCGGGCCGCGATTCGTGCGCGCCATTCGTCCGGCGTGACGCGCGCCTGGTCATAGAACGGAAGTCGTTGTCCCAGTTCGGTGACCGGGACCACCTCCACCGTCGGGCCGTCCTCCGGTTTCATCTCCCGGGCCAGCCGCTGCCACCGGAACTGGAGGTAGCCGCGGTCGTGCCCGGTGCGTTCGATCCAGTTGGCCAGCCCGGGATCCCGCTCGCTGACGACGAGGCGGATCATGCCGTCCGGGTCCACCCGCGCCTGATCGGCGGTGAGGCTGGTCTGGTGGTTGATGTAGTCCAGCGACAGATACCACATGCTGCCGAGCTGGAAACCCTGATACGGCGCATCGGATTTGGGCACCGTGATGATCATCGCCTGATCGTCGCTCAGCTCGTAGTGCCCGGCAGAGGAGAACTGGGTGGTGAGACCGCCCGGCGTGGAACGGGGTTCGGTCATCGTGTTCACCGGCAGGTTCAGATAGAACCATTCCGGAAAGGCGAGGAAGGTCTGCAGCCGCGAGATCAGCATCTTCCCCGCCACGCCGTAGCGCTTGGTCAGCAGGTCTCTGGTCAGCGGCGGCGGGGCGTCGCCGAGGCCGTCGACCCGGGCGATCCGCACGGTGCCCGGACGCTCGTTGCCCCAGTCGCTGTAGACCTCACGGATCACCAGCATGGCGGAGTCCGCCGCGAGGTGGACGTAGCCGGGCCGCGCGGGACCGGGGCCGAGCCGCACCTCGTAGGACCCGTCCGGCGCCACCTCGAGCGCTCGGTCGTCGAAGGCGGTGAGGCTGTCGGGCACGTCCACCGGGGAATAGTTCCCGTTCAGCACCTGAAAGCTCAGATCTCTTGTGGTGCCGCGCTTTCCGGTGACCACGTATTCGGCGTCCGGGCGCAGGTAGGAGTGGAAATAGAGCGTGTCCGGGTTGTCCAGACCCATTTTCGTATACGGCCCGGTGGACCTGACGAAGAACGGGAAGTCCCGCTCGTAGGCCCACGCCATCTGCAGGGCCGCGCGAATGCTGCCCGCCAGGTAGTCGTAGCCCTCGACGAGGTCCTGCTCGGTCCGGATGTGCGCGGCTCCGGTGATGATCTGCTCGGCGGCGGCGATGGCGTCCGCGAACGGCTGTGTCAGCAAAAGGCTCTCCGTTGAATCACACGCTGTGGTGTTCCAAATATGTACCGCTCTGGTACATTTCCTCTCAGCTGAGATTAGAACGTGTTCTAGGAGTGGTCAATGGTCGGCCGTAGATCCGCACCCACGGTGCGCGTGGTGCAGGTGCTGGATTTCTTCGTCGAGCAGCGCGGCAAACGCTTCGGCCTGTCCGAACTCGCCCGCACGCTCGACCTGGCGAAACCCACCTGCCTCGGCATTCTCACCGAGCTCACCGCGGGCGGCTACCTGGTGCGCGATGCCGATGCCCGGACCTACGGCCTCGGCCCGGCACTCATCGCCGCCGGCCGGGTCGCGCAGGACAGCTTCGCGATATCCGCGCTGGCCCGGACGGAACTGGAACGACTCACCGCCGAATACCGCACGACCTGCACCGCATCGGCCGTGGTCGGCGACCGGATCATGGTGCTGGAGAGCACCGGCCCGGGGATGGTCAAGGTCGGCGCCGCCTACCATTTCGCGCCGCCGGTCGGGCTGATGTACGTGCTGTGGGATACCGACGCGGCTTTCGACGCGTGGCTGGCCCAACCGCCGACCGTGCCGCTGCACCAGGATGAAGCCCGATTGCGCCAGGTGGTTGCCGAGTGCCGCGAGCGCGGCTATCTGGTGGAGAGCCTGACCGCCGCGGGTCGCAGGCTGTACTCGCTGCTGGCCGGCTTCGCGGCCCGCGATCTGCCCGATGACCTGCGCGAATTGGTGGGCGAACTGGTGACCAGTCTGGGCGAACGGGTGTACCTGGGCACGGATCTGCGACCACGCAAGGAACATCCGGTGAGCCTGCTCGCCGCCCCGACCTACGGCGGCGACGGCAGGCAGAACATGGTGCTCACGATGTATGTCGGCAAGTCCATCACCGGCGCCGAAATCGATAGGCGCGGAACGGCTCTCATCTCCGCCGCGGACGCGGTCACGGCGGCATCGGGTGGCCGGAAGCCAGTCGCTCGACCGGCATCGCACGGTTGACGCCCGCGCACCCATTGCCAATAACCGAAACGTGTTCTAGTTTTGCGATGTGAGCCAGTACGCGAAGTCGACGGCGAGCACCTACGAGCTGCCTCATCTGGACGCGCTCGAGGCCGAGTCGGCACACATATTCCGAGAAGTAGCGGCGACCTTCGAGCGACCGGTGCTGCTGTTCTCCGGCGGCAAGGACTCGGTGGTGATGCTGCACCTCGCGGCGAAGGCCTTCTGGCCCGCGCCGCTGCCGTTCCCGGTGTTGCACATCGACACCGGGCACAATTTCGACGAGGTGATCGCCTACCGGGACGAGACGGTCGCGCGGCTGGGACTGCGCCTCGTCGTCGGCCGGGTGCAGGACGATATCGACGCGGGCCGGGTCACCGAGGAGACCGGGCCGCGGGCCTCGCGCAACCGATTGCAGACCGCGACGCTGTTGCGCTCGATCAAGGAGGGCGGCTTCGACGCCGTTTTCGGCGGCGCGCGCCGCGACGAGGAGAAGGCACGCGCCAAGGAGCGCGTGTTCAGCTTCCGCGACGAATACGGCCAGTGGGACCCGCGCAGTCAGCGCCCTGAGCTGTGGAACCTGTACAACGGCAAACACCGTGCGGGCGAGCATATTCGAGTGTTCCCGCTGTCGAACTGGACCGAGCTCGACATCTGGACCTACATCGCCGCGGAGGGCATCGACCTGCCGCCGCTCTACTACGCGCACCGCAGGCCGGTGGTGCAGCGCGACGGAATGCTGCTGGCGCACACCAGGTTTCTGCAACTGCTGGACGGTGAGCAGCCTTTCGACACCACGGTGCGGTTCCGCACGGTCGGCGACGCCACCTGCACGGGCTGCGTGGAATCCACCGCGGCCACCCCCGCCGAGGTGGTCACCGAGGTGGCCGCCGCCCGGGTCACCGAACGCGGCGCCACCCGCGCCGACGACCGGATCTCCGAGGCGGGCATGGAAGATCGCAAACGAGAGGGCTACTTCTGATGACCGCCACCCTGCTGCGCCTCGCCACCGCGGGCAGCGTCGACGACGGCAAGTCCACCCTCATCGGCCGGCTGCTGTTCGACTCCAAGACGATTTTCACCGACCAGCTCGCGGCCGTCGAGCGCACCAGCCGCGACCGCGGCGACGACTACCCGAACCTGGCGCTGCTCACCGACGGGCTGCGCGCGGAACGGGAACAGGGCATCACCATCGACGTGGCGCACCGCTATTTCGCCACGCCCCGACGGAAATTCATCATCGCCGACACCCCCGGCCACATCCAGTACACCAGGAACATGGTGACCGGGGCGTCCACCGCCGATCTCGCGCTGATCCTGGTCGACGCGCGCAAGGGGGTGGTCGAGCAGACCCGCAGGCACGCCTTCCTGGCCGGCCTGCTCGGCATTCCGCACCTGGTGCTCTGCGTCAACAAGATGGACCTGGTGGACTGGTCGCAGGCCCGGTTCGAGCAGATCCGCACCGAATTCGCCCAGTTCGCCTCGAAATTGGACGTCTCCGACCTGACCTTCGTACCGATGTCCGCGCTGCACGGCGAGAACATCGTGCACCGCGGCGCGAGCATGCCGTGGTACGAGGGCACGCCCCTGCTGCACCACCTCGAGGAGGTGCACATCGCCTCCGACCGCAACCTCATCGACGCGCGCTTCCCGGTGCAGTACGTGACCCGCAGGCACGCCCAGGATTTCCGCGGTTACGCGGGCACGGTCGCGGGCGGTGTCTTCAAGCCCGGCGACGAAGTGGCGGTGCTGCCTTCGGGATTGACGAGCACCGTGGCCGCGATCTGGGGGCCGGGCGGCACGCCCGTCGCGGAAGCGTTTCCGCCGCAGGCGGTCACGATCCAGCTCGCCGACGAGATCGATGTCTCGCGCGGTGACATGATCTGCCGTCCGAACAACCGGCCGATCGCGGGGCGCGACCTCGACGCGATGGTGTGCTGGTTCGCCGACGACAGTCAGCTCTCCCCCGGCGCGACCTACACCATCCGGCACACCACCCGCACCGCCACCGCCGAGGTGCGCAGCCTCGACTACCGGCTCGATGTGAACACGCTGCACCGCGACGAGAGCCCGGAATCGTTATCGCTCAACGAGATAGGCCGAGTCCAGCTGCGCACCCGGCAACCGCTGCTGTTCGACCCGTATCGGCGCAATCGGCTCACCGGCAGCTTCATCCTGGTCGACGACACCACCAACAACACCGTCGCCGCGGGCATGATCACCGGCCCGACCCTGCCGTCGTCGCGGGTCGTCTGGCATTCGACCGCGGTCGGCCGGGACGAGCGCGCGACGCGGGGCCTGACGGTCTGGCTGACCGGCCTGTCCGGCTCCGGAAAGTCCACCGTCGCAGTAGAACTCGAGCGTCGGCTGGTCGCCGCGGGGCGCCCGGCCTTCCTGCTCGACGGGGACAACCTGCGACACGGTCTGAACGCCGATCTCGGCTTCAGCGCCGCCGACCGGGTCGAGAACGTCCGCCGCGTCGGCGAAGTCGCCCGGTTGTTCGCCGACGCCGGTGTGGTGGCGGTGGTCTCGCTGATCAGTCCGTACCGCGCCGACCGCGACCGGGTCCGTGCCGCGCACCTCGCGGCGGGTATACCGTTCGTCGAGGTCTTCGTCGACACGCCGCTGGAGGTCTGCGAGGCCCGCGACCCGAAAGGCATGTACGCCAAGGCCCGTGCGGGCGAGATCAGCGGCTTCACCGGAATCGACGACCCTTACGAGGCGCCCACCGACGCCGAACTCGTGCTGCGCCCGGACCACGGCGACCCCGCCGCCATGGCGGCCACCATCCTCGCGCGATTGTCGCGTCTGGACTGAGCGTGAGCGCTGCGGTCACGGTTACTCGAGCGCGACGGTCATTGGCCGCGGGCCGAGCCGGACCTACGGTCGGGGCACCGACCGGACGGGCGGGGGTTCGGCCGTGGCCGCATGCCCGCGTCGAGGACGACAGAGAGCGGAGACATGGGACCACTGCACGGAGTGAAAGTCATCGAGATCGCCAGCCTCGCGCCTGGCCCGTTCGGCGCGATGATCCTGGCCGATCTCGGCGCGCAGGTGCTGCGGGTGGACCGCGGCGGCAAACCCGGTGCGGGCATCGTCTCGCCGGAGGGCCCGCTGGACCGCGGCAAGCACAGCATCACCCTCGATCTCAAGGACCCCGACGATCGGGACACGCTGCTCGCGCTCGCCGAGCACGCGGACGTGCTGATCGAAGGGTTCCGGCCGGGTGTCACCGAACGCCTCGGCATCGGCCCCGCCGATCTGGCCGCCCGCAACCCGCGCCTGATCTACGGCCGGATGACCGGTTGGGGCCAGGAGGGTCCGCTGGCGCACACCGCAGGCCACGACATCGACTACATCGCCGTCTCCGGTGCGCTCGGACTGGTCGGGCGCGCGGGCGAGGCGCCGGTGCCGCCCGCGAACATGCTCGGCGACTACGCGGGCGGCGGTCTGCTGCTCGCGCTCGGCGTGCTCGGCGCGCTGTACGAGCGGGAGCGCTCCGGCCGAGGCCAGGTGGTGGATGCGGCCATGGTCGACGGCGCCGCGCTGTTCACCGCGTCCATGCACGGCCTGCACCACCTCGGGCTGTGGAACTTTCCGCGTGGGGAGAACATGCTCGACGGCGGCGCGCCGTTCTACGACACCTACGAATGCGCCGATGGGCTGTACCTCGCGGTCGGCTGCGTCGAGATCCCGTTCTACAACCAGATGCTCGCGATCCTCGGCATCGACGACCCCGAACTGCCGTTCCAGCTGGACAAGAACGGCTGGCCGCAGCTCAAAGAGGTGCTCGGCGCCAAGTTCAAGGAGCGCACTCGCGACGAGTGGACCGAGCTGTTCACCGGTTCCGACGCCTGCGTGGCCCCGGTGCTGAGCCCCTGGGAAGCCCACGAGCACCCGCACAACGTGGCCCGCAACGCCTTCATCACGGTGAACGGCGTCCTGCAGCCCGCGCCCGCACCACGCTTCGACCGCACGCCCACCGAGGTCCCGGCGCCGCTCTCCGCCGACCCGCAGCAGGTGCGAAAGCTGCTGTCCGGCTGGGGCGTTCCCACCGACGACCTGGATCGCCTCGGTACCTGACGCTACGATTTCCGGGAAGCGGGCCGGGCCGCAGCGTAAGATACAGTAGATTGCACATGTCTCGAAAGGATGGGTGATGCGGTCTACGTTGCTTTCCCGGCGCGATCTCGACTTCCTGCTGTACGAGTGGCTGCACGTCGAGGAGCTGACCAAACGTGGGCGGTACGCGGATCATTCGCGGGAGACCTTCGATGCGGTGCTGGACCTGAGCGAGCAGCTGGCGACCAAGTACTTCGCGCCGCACAACAAGCTCAACGACGCGCACGAGCCGACCTTCGACGGCGAGCGCGTCACCCTCATCCCGGAGGTGAGCGTGGCGCTCGACGCGTTCGCCAAGGCCGGATTGCCCGCCGTGGCAATGGATTACGAGTTCGGCGGCGGACAGCTGCCGGTGACCGTCGCGCAGGCGAGCTACGCGTGGTTCCAGGCGGCCAACCCCGGCACCGCGGGCTACTCGTTCCTCACCGTCGCCAACGCCAATCTGCTGCTCGCCCATGCCGGCCCCGCGCTCGGCGAACGATTCGTGCGGCCCATGCTGGAGGGGCGTTTCTTCGGCACGATGTGCCTGTCCGAACCGCAGGCCGGGTCCTCGCTGGCCGATATCGTGACCCGCGCCGAGCCGCGCGAGGACGGCACCTATCGCCTGTTCGGCACCAAGATGTGGATCTCCGGCGGTGACCACGAGCTCGGCGAGAACATCGTGCACCTGGTGCTCGCGAAGATCCCCGGCGGCCCGGCGGGCACGAAGGGTATCTCGCTGTTCGTCGTGCCGCGCTTCCTGGTCGGCGAGGACGGCGCCCTCGGCGAACGCAACGATGTCGCACTCGCCGGACTCAACCACAAGATGGGTTTCCGCGGCACCGTCAACACCGTGCTCAACTCCGGCGAGGGCAAGTGGACACCCGCGGGCGCGCCCGGCGCGATCGGCTACTTGGTCGGCGAGCCGCACCGCGGCCTGAGCTACATGTTCCACATGATGAACGAGGCACGGATCGGCGTCGGCCTGGTCGCGACGGCACTCGGCTACACCGGATACCTGGAGTCGCTGGACTACGCGCGCACCCGCGCCCAAGGTCGCGCGAAGCTGCCCGCCGACCCCACCGCCCCGCAGCGGCCGATCGTCGAGCACGCCGACGTCAAACGAATGCTGCTGGCGCAGAAGGCTTATACCGAAGGCGCGCTGGGCCTCGTGCTCTACTGCGCGCGACTGGTCGACGAACAGCGCACCGCCGATTCCGACGAAGAGCGCAAGGCGCTCACCCTGCTGCTCGACATCCTCACCCCGATCGCGAAGAGCTGGCCCTCGCAGTGGTGCCTGGAGGCGAACAATCTCGCGATCCAGGTGCTCGGCGGTTACGGCTACACCCGCGAATACAACGTCGAGCAGCACTACCGGGACAACCGGCTGAATCCGATCCACGAGGGCACCCACGGCATCCAGGGCCTGGATCTGCTGGGCCGCAAGGTCACCCAGCAGGGCGGTGCCAGCCTGCTCGCGCTCGGCGGCCGGGTGCAGGCCACGGTCACGGCCGCGCAGGCGGTCGGCGGCGAGGCGGCAGAGCTTTCCGCGCAACTGGATTCGGCGTGGCAGCGGTTGGTCGAGGTGACCGCGGGACTGTTCGCTTCGGGCGACTTCGAGGCCGCACTGGCGAACAGCTCGGTCTATCTCGAGGCGTTCGGCCACATCGTGCTGGCCTGGATCTGGCTGGAGCAACTGCTGGCCGCCGGCGCGCACACGGGCGACTTCTACGACGGCAAGCGGCACGCCGCCCGGTTCTTCTACCGCTTCGAGCTGCCCAAGACCGCGCCGGCGCTGGATCTGCTCGCCCGGCTCGACACCACCACGCTGGACATGCGCGACGCCTGGTTCTGAACACAATCGGTTCGGTACATACATGGAACGATGTACCATATTCCGATGACCTCTCCCAGCCAGCGGACCACCCGCCCGCCCGGACGACCGGCGTCTGCGACCAGGGCGGAGGTCATCGATCTCGCCCGCCGCGCGTTCCTGGCGGGCGAGCGGGTCGACATCCAGGCGATCGCCGGGCAACTCGGGCTGAGCCGTGCCTCGATCTACCGCTGGTTCGGTTCCCGCGAGGGCGTGCTCGGCACGGTGCTCGCGGGTGAGTTCGAGGCGCTGCTCACCCGGGCCGACGCGCGCAGGCGTTCGGCCGGGGCGCGGCGCATCCTGGACGTGCTGTACCGGGTGAACCGCTGGATGACCGACAACGAGCCGTTCCGGCGGTATTTCGAGAACGAGCCGCTGGCCGGATTGCGCATTCTCACCGCGAGCGACGGACCGGTGCAGCCGCTGGTGGTCGCGACGGTGCGCGAACTCATCGCCCGCGCCGAACGCGAGGACGACTATCGCCCGCCGCTCGAGCCGGATCTGCTCGCCTACGCGCTGGTGCGGCTCGGCGAGGCGTTCCTCTACAACGACAATGTGGCGGGCATCAGCGGCGATGTCGACCGCCTGCACGAGGTGCAGGCGGCGCTGCTCGGCATCCCGGAGGCGATCACCAAACCGCGTACGGACCGCTGACGTGTCCTCGGATCCCCTACTGCACCAGCGCTTTCCCGAACTCGCCGACACGCTGCCGTTCCTGCGGCTCGGTACCGCGCCGACCCCGATCCGCCCGCTCGACGTCGGACCGGTGGTGTTCCTCGACACCTACGGCCCCTGACAGCCCGCCGCATTCGAATCGACCTGATCGAAATCCGGTCCGCGCGTATCGAAGTGGCGTAATAGCGGGCCGGGCGGTCATATCGCCAGGTCGCGGCCGGGTAGCGCACGGCGGAATAACATCCCCTCATTTTCCGGCGTCGCCGCGGCGTGATCCGGCCGTCCGATTCCGCACTATCGTCACCTTCCATGCAGGTCAGCAGCGGAAAGACGGAGGAGGTGGCAGCCGAACCCACGCCGGTGCGACGGCTACGCGCCGATCAGGCGCGGCGGGTGGCCGACCTGCTCCGCCATCAAGTGCACGACGGGGCATTCGATGCGGGACTGCCCGGCGAACAGCAGTTGGCCGCCGAATTCGACGCGTCCCGCAATACCGTTCGAGAAGCCCTCACCCTGCTGCGCGACGAAGGATTGATCGAGCGGGCGCCCAAGATCGGGACCCGGGTCGCCACCCGCAAATACGACCACGGCCTCGACGCACTGCTCGGCTTGCAGGAGACCTTCAAAGGGCACGGCACCGTGCGCAATGAGGTGCGCGCGGCGATGCACGTCGCCGCGCCCGCGGCGGTCGCCCGTCGGCTGCACCTCGCGCCCGGTGAACGCGTCGTCTATCTCGAACGCCTGCGCTACCTGGCCGATCTGCCGCTCAGCCTCGACCTCACCTACCTCGTCCCCGACATCGGCACCGAGCTGCTCGGCCACGATCTCGAGCACACCGACATCTTCGTGCTGCTGGAGCAGATCAGCGGGCAGTCGCTCGGGCACGCCGACCTCGCGCTCGAGGCGGTGCCCGCCGACCCGCACACCGCCTCCACCCTCGACGTCCCCGGCGGCGCGCCGCTGCTGATGCTCGAACGACTCACCCGCCTCGACGACGATCGCCCGGTCGACCTCGAATACATCCGCATGCGCGGCGACCGAATCACCATGCGCGGCAGCCTCACCCGCAGCACCCCCGAATGGAAGGTCCGCTAGATGGCACTCGTGAACCAACGCACCGACATCCCGGTGACCATCGACGAATCGTTGTGCATCCAGGGCTGCACGCTGTGTGTCGAGATCTGCCCGCTCGACTCGCTCGCGATCAATCCGGACAACGGCAAGGCGTTCATGCACGTGGACGAATGCTGGTACTGCGGCCCGTGCGCGGCCCGCTGTCCCACCGGCGCCGTCACCGTCAACATGCCCTACCTGCTGCGCTGATCTGGAAGTCCGATGAAAGTACGTCTCGTTCCGCTGCTGCTCGCCGCGACGCTCGCGGTGGCGGGTTGCTCGCTGGAAAGTTCGAACGACACCCCGGCCGGCACCGTCAGGGTGGTCGTCGGTTATCAGTCCAAGACCATCAACACCGTCACCGCGGGCACGCTGCTGCGTGCGCAGGGCTACCTGGAGCGGCGGCTCCAGCAGATCACCGACCGCGGCGGCGCCGCGTACCACGTCGAATGGCAGGACTACGACACCGGAGCGCCGATCACCGCGCAGATGGTCGCGGAGAAGATCGATATCGGCTCGATGGGCGACTATCCGTTGCTGATCAACGGGTCTCGCACCCAGGCCGGCGAACGCGCCCGCACCGCCCTCGTCTCGGTGACCGGGTACAACCCCAAGGGCGCGCTGAACATGGTCGTAGTCCCGCCGGGTTCCCCGGCCACGAACCTCAAAGATCTGGCGGGACAGCCGATTTCGGCGAGCGTCGGTTCGGCCGGACACGGCACCCTGGTGCAGGCGCTCAGCCGGGCGGGCATCGATCCGGCCGAGGGCGTCGAGGTACTCAACCAGCAGCCGCAGGTCGGCGCGACGGCGCTCGAATCGGGTCAGGCCAAGGCGCTGTCCCAGTTCGTCGCGTGGCCGGGCCTGCTGGTCTTCCAGAACAAGGCCCGACTGCTCTACGACGGTGCCGAACTCGGTGTCCCGACCTTCCACGGAGTCGTCGCCCGCCGTGCGTACACCGCGGCACATCCCGAAGTGCTGCAGGCGTTCCTCGCCGCGCAGCTGGACGCGACCGAATTCCTGCGCGGCAAACCATTCGAAGCCGCCGGGATCGTGGCCGCCGGTTCGGGACTGCCCCAGGAGGTCGTCTATCTCTACAACGGCCCGGGCGGAACGAGTTTCGACCCCACGCTCAAGCCGAGCCTGATCGAAGCGCTGAAAGGCGATGTGCCGTACCTGAAGTCCATCGGCGACTTCGCCGAACTCGACATCGACCAGTTCGTCGACAGCGCGCCGCTGCGCCAGGCCTACGAGGGTCGCGGCGACTACGCGGCGGCGCTGGCGTCGACGGTCAATCCGAGCCTCGTCAGCGGCACCGACCCGATCTGCGGTCGCGCAGTGGACGGTTCGGCGCAAGCGGGTGAACTCTGGCTCGACGGCGCGGACCGGCCCCAACCCGCCGCCGACGCCACCTGCCTGCTGCGCGCGGTGCAGACCGCCAAGGCGCAGGGGAAAACCATTCGGGCCGCGTACATCCCAGACGCCGAACTGGGCACCCGCTGGTTCGCGGACAAGGCGATCTGGGTGCGCGACGGCGCGACGTATCTGCCCTTCACCACGCAGGCCGCCGCCGCCCGTTACCGGCAGGGGCATCCGGCGGCGACCGTGGTTCAGTACGAGCAAGCCGTCACGGAAGTCCGCGGATGACAACAGAACTCGTCGCCGTGCCGGGCAACGACACCCGATCCGAGTCGGCCGCTGCCGCGGTCGCGCCGAGAAAACCGGCCACCTCCGTGGCCGCGTGGCGGTCCCGGGCGATCCGGGTCCTGTCGGTCGGCGCCGCGGTCGGCACCTGGCAGTTGCTCACCGCCAACAATATTCGGGCCGGGCTGCGCTTCGACACCTTGCCCACCGTCACCGAGATCATCGCGCAGTTCGGCGAGCAGCTCGGCACCCACCAGTACTACCTCGACATCGCCCAGTCGCTGATCCGGATCCTGACCGGGTTCGGACTGGCCGCGGTGGTCGGGGTGCTGGCGGGCATCGGGCTCGGCCGCTCCCGGCTGCTGGCCGACATCTTCGGGCCGCTCACCGAACTGGTCCGGCCCATACCGGCGATCGCGTTGGTACCGGTGGCCATCCTGATGTTCCCGAGCGACGAGTCCGGGATGGTGTTCATCACCTTCACCGCCACGCTGTTCCCGGTGCTGGTCAGCACCAGGCACGCGGTCCGCGCGCTGCCGACCATCTGGGCGGACGCCCTACGCACGCTGGGCGCCTCCCGCTTCGATGTGCTTGCGCGCGTGACCTTTCCGGGCATCCTGCCGAGCGTGTTCAGCGGTCTCTCGGTCGGCATGGGCGTGGCCTGGATCTGCCTGATCTCCGCCGAGATGATCTCGGGCCGGCTCGGCGTCGGCTACCGGACCTGGCAGGCCTACACGATCGTGGACTACCCGGCGGTGTTCGTCGGCATGATCACCATCGGCGTTCTCGGCTTCGGCACCTCGGGACTCGTCGAGGTGCTCGGCCGCCGGATCACCCGCTGGCTACCGAGGGAGATCAGCACATGACCGTCACCGCACCGCCACGCACGGCGGGAATGCGACTGAGCCTCGACGGACTCCGCGTCAGCTACGGCGACCGGACCGTGCTAGATCGTCTCGATCTCGAGATCGCACCCGGCGAAATCCTGGTCCTGGTCGGCAAATCCGGCTGCGGCAAGTCGACGGTGTTACGCGCCGTCGCCGGACTGCGCACGCCGCAGTCGGGCACGGTGCGCGCCGACGGCGCGGTCGTGACCGGTCCCTCCGCCGATCGCGCGCTGGTCTTCCAGGACGACGCCCTGTTGCCCTGGCGCACCGCGCGACAGAACATCGAACTGGCCCTGCGCCTGCGCGGCCTGTCCCGCGCCGCGCGCCGGGACCAGGCGCTCCACTGGGTGGACGAGGTCGGCCTCACCGGGTACGCGGATTTCCTGCCGCGCGACCTGTCCGGCGGCATGCGGCAACGAGTCCAGTTGGCGCGCAGCCTCGCCGGCGCGCCGCGCGCGGTACTGATGGACGAGCCGTTCGGCGCGCTCGACACGCAGACCCGGGCGACCATGCAGCACCTGCTGATCGACACCTGGCGCGCGCACCCCACCACGATCGTGTTCGTCACCCACGATCTGGACGAGGCGCTGCTGCTCGGTGACCGCGTCGCCGTGCTCGGCGGCGGCACGCTGCGTGCCGTCGTCGACGTACCGAGTCCGCGGCAGGCGGCCGACCGCCGCGCGGTGCTCGCCGAGATCCTGGAGAAACTGTGAACATTCCGGAGTTGTCCGAGCACGTCCGGCTGGACTGCGATGTGCTCGTCGTCGGCGGCGGCACCGCGGGCACCATGGCCGCGCTCACCGCCGCGGAGGCAGGCGCCGACGTGCTGCTGCTGGAGAAGGCGCACGTCCGCCATTCCGGCGCGCTGGCGATGGGTATGGACGGCGTGAACAACGCCGTCATCCCCGGCAAGGCCGAGCCGGAGGACTACGTCGCCGAGATCACCCGCGCGAACGACGGAATCGTCAACCAGCGCACCATTTATCAAACCGCCACGCGCGGCTTCGCCATGGTGCAGCGGCTGGAGCGCTACGGCGTGAAGTTCGAGAAGGACGAATACGGCGAGTACGCCGTGCGGCGCGTGCACCGCTCGGGCTCCTACGTGCTGCCCATGCCCGAAGGCAAGGACGTGAAGAAGGCGCTGTATCGCGTACTGCGGCAACGGAAGATGCGCGAGAAGATCCGGATCGAGAACCGGCTGATGCCGGTCCGGGTGCTCACCGACGGCGGACGCGCCGTGGGTGCGGCCGCATTGCACACGCGCACCGGCGAATTCGTGGCCGTCGGCGCGAAATCGGTGATCCTGGCGACCGGCCCGTGCGGGCGGCTCGGCCTGCCCGCTTCCGGCTACCTGTACGGCACCTACGAGAATCCGACGAACGCGGGCGACGGCTACGCGATGGCCTACCACGCGGGCGCCGAGCTCAGTGGGATCGAATGCTTCCAGATCAACCCGCTGATCAAGGATTACAACGGTCCGGCGTGCGCCTATGTGGCCAACCCGTTCGGCGGCTACCAGGTGAACGCCGAGGGCGAGCGCTTCGTCGACTCCGACTACTGGTCGGGCCAGATGATGGCGGAGGTCAAGCGTGAGATCGAATCCGCGCGCGGGCCCATCTATCTCAAGGTGTCGCATCTGCCCGACGAAACGCTCAGCACGCTCGAGGGGATCCTGCACACCACCGAGCGGCCCACCCGGGGCACCTTCCACGCCAACCGCGGGCACGACTACCGCACCCACGACATCGAGATGCACATCTCCGAGATCGGCCTGTGCGGCGGCCATTCCGCGTCCGGCGTCTGGGTGGACGAACACGCGCGCACCACGGTCCCCGGTCTCTATGCGGCCGGCGATCTGGCTTGCGTGCCACACAACTACATGATCGGCGCCTTCGTCTTCGGTGATCTGGCCGGTGCGCACGCAGCGTCGACGCTCGGCGAGGTAGCCGCCCCCACCGCACTGCCCGGCGACCAGCTGGCGGCCGCGCACGCGTTGATCTACGGCCCGCTGCGGCATCCGGAGGGACCACCGCAGCCGCAGGTCGAGTACAAACTGCGCCGGTTCGTGAACGACTATGTCGCGCCGCCGAAGACGGCCGCCAAACTCGCCATCGCGGTGGAGACCTTCGACCGGATGCGGGCCGAGGTCGCCGGGATCGGCGCGCGCACACCGCACGAGCTCATGCGGGCGGTCGAGGTGTCGTTCATCCGGGACTGCGCGGAAATGGCCGCGCGGAGTTCGTTGACCCGCACCGAATCCCGCTGGGGTCTCTATCACGAGCGGGCCGATCTGCCGGACCGCGACGACGTCGAGTGGCGCTACCACCTCAACCTGCGCAAGAACCCTGACGGCAGAATGGAATTCTACAAGCGCCCGGTCGCGCCGTACCTCGTTCCGGTTCCCGGGCTCGACGACCTGACCTGCGCGGACCCCACGGTCGTGCCCGCGCACGAGCCCGCCCCGCGCGGCGGCCGGGCGCCGCAGCACCTCGGGGCCGCCCGGCCGGTCCGGGAAAACGCCACTCCCCCGTCGCCCCGGCTCGTTTCGTTGCTCGCCCTGGACGCGCCGACCGTGGACGAATTGTCGAGCTACCTGACCGACGCCGACGAAGATGTACGGGTCGCGGCGCTGTCCGTGCTCACCGAGAACACGCCCGACGGGTTCGCGGCGATTCTCGTTGCGGCGCTGGACGACCCGGCGGCCGCGGTGCGGCAGGCCGCGGCGGCGAGTCTGCAAGAACTCGTCGAGGTGCTGCCCGCGGCGCACGGCTTGGCCGATCGACTCGGCTCGGCGGATCCGGTCGTGCGGGCGACCGTCATCGATCTGCTGCGGGCGCTGCGCGCCGGTTCGATCGCGCAATACACTGCGGCACTGTCGGATCCGGATCACCGGGTGCGCATCGCCGCGGTCCGCGCGCTGGTGTCGCTCGATGCTCGATCCGCGGTGGCCGCCCTGGTGGGCGACGATATCCGCGAGGTCCGGATCGCGGTCGCGCAGGGGCTCGCCGCGATCGGCGATGGCGGGACCGAGGTGATCCGGGTGCTCGCCCACGACTTCGACCCGCTGGTCCGGGCGGCCGCGCTGACCGCCTTCGCCGCGCTCGGCGCCGAACCCGCGGACGTCACGGAACTGACTGCCGCGCTGCGTCATTCGGCCTGGCAGATCCGGGTCGGGGCGGCGCGCGGCCTGGCCGGCGCCACACCTCGGCTGGCCGTCCCGCCGCTGACCGAAGCGCTGCTCGATCCGCATCTGGATGTCCGCAAAGCGGCGGTGCTCACCTTGACCGGCTGGCCGGACGACGGCGACGCGCACGACGCGGTGCGCCGCGCGGTGGACGATACCGACGCCGATGTCCGCGCCTACGCCCGCCGGGCGCTGGCGCAGCCCACCGCCTGACCACGAATCGCACCGGTCGCCGAATCCGTTTGTCCGCCTTCGGATCTACGCGAGCGGGCCGGGCCGCTCACCCGGCGCCGGTGCGAGCAGGCGGTCGACGAGGGTGTCCACCAGCTCGCGCGGAATACTCGCGCCGGTCATGGCGCGATAGACGAGCGGCCCCACGAGTGCATCGAGCACCGCGTCCAGGCCGAGCACGGGCGCGATCTCGCCCGCGTCGACGGCGCGGGCGAGCAGGTCGCGCTCGGCGGCCCGGCGCGGACCCAGATAACGCGCCTGGACTCGCTCGGCCGTGCCCGGATCGTGCTGGGCCTGAGCCAGGAGCGCGAGCAGCACCTTGCCCGCCGGATCGCGGGCGACGAAACGCGCGAAATCGCGCAGGTACGCCCGAATGCCCGCGGCCGTCGGCTTGTCCACCGGCACCGGAAAGTGCTTGGCGCTGTCCTCGATCAGCGTGTCGAGCAGGATCTCGACCTTGGACGGCCACCAGCGATAGATCGTCTGTTTGGCAACCCCCGCCCGGCGCGCGATGGCCTCGACGGTCAGCGCCGCGAAGCCGTGTTCGACGAGCAGATCGTCGGCGGCGTGCAGCACGGCCAGGCGCGCGGCTTCGTCGCGCTGATTGCCGGAGCGCACCCTGCGGATCGGCGATTTCGCGTCGGGCATGCAGGACACCCTATCCGTCCGCACGGATGTGCCGGTGCACTCGACCTGCTACTGTCTAGACGCAACGTCTAGTCTAGACAAATTGCTTTATTGCCAAGGAGTACACATGTCCGACACCACCCCTCATGCCCTCGTCCTCGGCGCCGCCCGCGGCCTGGGACTCGTCCTCGTCGACGAGCTCGTCCGCCGCGGCCGGCAGGTGATCGCCACCACCCGCAGCACCGGCGGCGAACTGGCGGCGCTCGCGCAGACCTCGCACGGGCGAGTGCGGATCGAGACCTTGGAGATGACCAGTCCGGAACAGCTCGCCGCGCTGCGCGCCCGCCTGGCCGGCTGCCCGCTCGATCTGCTGTTCGTCAATGCCGCGATCGACCGCGGCGATCTGCCGATCAGCGCGGTCTCCACCGAGATGTTCACCGAGGTGATGGTCACCAACGCGCTCAGCCCGCTGCGCGCGGTCGAAGCGCTGCGCGACCTCGTCGTGCCCGGGGGCACCGTCGCGGTCATGTCCTCCGAACAGGGCAGCATCTCGCAGAACACCGAAGACGGCTACGAGCTGTACAAAGCGAGCAAAGCCGCGCTGAACCAGCTGATGCGCAGCTACGCCACCCGCAACGCCGACGACGGGCACACGAAACTGCTCATCGATCCCGGCCACAATCGCACCGAGCTCGGCGGACCCGACGCGCCGCTCAGTCCGAAGGAGAGCATCCCGGCCGTGGTGGACGTCCTCGACGCCCAGGCGGGTGCGCCCGGATTGCAATTCCTGGATCGGCACGGCGTGCCGGTCCCCTGGTGATGCCGGACAGTTGACGAACCACGGCACCCGGTGCGCCGGCGAGCAGTCGCTACCTTGGAGGCGTGCCCTTGCCGAACTGGCTCGACCTCGCCGTACTCGCCGCGACCGGACCGGCGGCCGTGCTCGGTTGGCGCCGCGGCGCGCTCGCGGCGGTGATCGGCGTGCTGTGCGTCGTCGCGGGCGCGGTGGCGGGCGCGTTCATCGCGGCGGCGACGCTCGCCCAGCTGCCGCCTGGCCCGACCCGGCTGCTGATCGTCCTGTGCCTGATCGTCGGCATGGTGGCGCTCGGCGAGACGGCCGGGCACCGGCTGGGCCGGGCCGCGCGGCGCGCGATCCGCGGCCGCCTCGCCCAACGCGTCGACGCCGCCGGTGGTTCGTTCGTGCACGCGGTGGCGGTGCCGCTGGCGGTGTGGCTGCTCGCCGCCCCGCTCACGGTGTCGACGCAGCCGGGACTGCTGGCGGCCGTACGGGATTCGGTGGTGGTGCGCTCGGTCGACGAGGTCGCGCCGTACTGGCTGGCGAGCCTGTCCACGGTCGTCACCGCCCCGATGGTGGCGGCGGGGCTGGTGTTGCCGCTCCCGCCGCCCGATCCGCGCATCCTGCAAAGCCCGGTCCCCCACGACCTCCAGCAGAGCGTGCTGCGGATCCACGGCGAGGTACCGGCCTGCGGTATGCAGGAGACCGGTTCCGGCTTCGTCGTGGCGCCGGAACGCGTCCTCACCAACGCGCATGTCGTCGCGGGTACCACCGACCGCTGGGTCGACACACCCCGCGGACCGCTGAAAGCCACTGTGGTGCAGTTCGATTCCGTACGCGACGTGGCGGTGCTCGCGGTACCGGGCCTCAGCGCGCCGTCGCTCACCGTGGCGCCCGAGCCGGGCGCGCCAGGCGCCGACGCCATCATCCTCGGATACCCGATGGGCGGGCCGTACACGGCCGCCGCCGCGCGGGTGCAGCAGCGCGGCGGGCGCTCGGTGCCCGACATCTACCACCGCGGGACGAGCGATCGCGCGACCTACACAGTGAACGGCCCCATCCAGGACGGGAATTCCGGTGGACCGCTGATCGACCCGCAGGGCCGGGTGCTCGGCATGGTGTTCGGCGTCGACCCGGACAACGGCACGGTGGGGTACGCGGCGAGCCTGCCCGAACTACTCGACGGACTCGCGCTCACCGGTCCTGCCGTGGACACGGGCCCCTGCCTCCGGTGACGCCGATGCCCGGTGGAATTCCGGAAGCGGATCGGTTCAGGCGTTCTCGGCGATGATCACGACACCACCGGCCGCTTCGAGCAGCGGAATCGTCTGCGCCGCGGCCTCGTCCACGTGCACCCGCGGATGCGCGGGCAGCTCCGTCTCGTAATAGGTTCCGGGACCGTAGAACTGGCCGTATCGCACGACCACGCCGCCGATGTCGAGCACGGCCGCCTCGTGCTGCCGGACGACCTCGCCGCGGCCGCCCGCGGGTTTCCACGCGATGCTCTGCGCGACAAATCGTTTCGCGCCGGCGGCCTGCGCCGCGGCGATCAGATTGCGGGTGCCCTCGGTACGGATGCGGGAATTCGCCGCACCGGATTCGGGCAGCAGCGCGGCATCGTCGGGCAGGTCGGTCAACTGATGCAGCACCAGATCAGGACCGAAGTCCCGGACGGCCGCGGTCAGTGCGTCCGCGTCGTACACGTCGCAGATCACCGGTTCCGCACCGGCCGCGCGCACCTGCTCGGACTTGCCCGCCGATCGGGTCATCCCGGCCACCTCGTGCCCGGCCGCGATCAACAGCGGCACCAACCGTGTCCCGATGACGCCGGTCGCACCGGCCAGAAAGATCCGCATCGCCCCACCATAGCTAGCCGGTCCCGCACGTCGCGGCGCGCGGCCGGGTCACCAGACGAGCGTCACGTCGTGCACGCGCACGCTGCCGAAGAACCGCTTGCCGATCTCGGGGCCGTCCCGGTTGTAGCTGTCCATGATGTCGGCCAGCGCGGCGGCGAGTTCGCGCAGCGCCGGGGCGACGGTCTCGATCCCGTCCGCACACGACCATCCCCACTCGAGCGGGACACCCTCGATGCCGATGACGATCCGGCCGTAGGACGGCGACTCGACCGAATAGGTGATCCCGGCCGGAGCGTCGCGGATCGGGCTGCGGAGTTCGAGTTCCGCGGTCTCCCCCGGCACCGTGAAACGTTGCGCGAAATCGAGGTCCGCGCGGATCATTTCGACGATGCGGGCAAGATCGGCATGCCGCCCGCCGCGGTCGTGCCTGGCACCGTAGGACCGCCGCACGGAACCGGCCCTTGCGCTGGTACCGGACTTGTGCAGGATGCGGTCGAGCATCCGTTGCGCCACGGCACGTTCACCGGCCCCGGTACCCGGATGATCGATCAGCGCCCGCAACCGGGCGATGCGCAGTACGCCACCGGATGCCATGAACCACCCTCCTCAGCCGGGCCGACCTGCCCCGGGCTCGATCATGCCACCCTGCCGCACCGCACGGCCGAAACGCCCGCTCCGCAGGTTGCGCGCGGTTGCCGTGCGCGACTGGGGAATAGGTGAACGATTACGTTCGCTGACCTGTCTGAGTAGCGTAGAAGCATGCGGAAACCGCGATTTCACCGCAGGCGAGTACTGGCGGCGGCCTTCCCGATCGGAGTGGCCGCGGCACTGCTCGGAGCCACCGGCTGTGGCTCGGAATCCAGCGGTCGAGCACCGGACCCGTCCACCGCCGCGACCACCTCCGCGGCGGTGCGCATCGAACTACACCAGACCGGTGGCATCGCGGGGGTCCACGACATCTACACCGTCGACAGCGCGGTCGCCGACCAGCGACGCGGCCAATTGTTCGACCTGGTCGGCAGCCAGCAGTTCCGCACCCTCAGCGACAGCTATCTGGGACCGGACGAATGTCTCGACCAGTTCTACTACGAAGTGGTCGTGACCTACGCCGACAACACGACGAAGAACGTGAACACCGACGACTGTAGCCAGGCACCACAACTGCTGACCGACGTCCGGGCGCTCACCAAGCAGATCGGCGTACAAACCAGCCACCGGTAGTCTCCGCACGCGAACACATCGTGCACACCGGTCGGTTCTCCGGGGCATCGGAGCACATCGGGGTATATCCACGCGCACGCCACGCCGACGACATCGGTTCCGGCGGGCGTAATTTCATAATCATCGGATCACCAGACGCTCATAACGACAGGCGAACCGCTATGGACGCCAATTCTAGGGGGATGCGTCGTGTATGAAAATCGATCAGGATTAGCTGTCGTGACGGCTTATCTCCGCAGTGAATCGCCAACCCTCGAACAGTTGCTCGATGACGCGGCATTAATGTCGTATGAACATCAAGAGCGCAGTATCGAAGTGCTCGGCGCGCACCGGTGGCATGTCACATATGAGCCGCCATTATTCGAGTTCTTCGGCGATCATCCGTTGGCCTGCACGCGGTTTCACGTCCTCGGCACGGCCGCGCCCGGCCCGCGCAGCTGGCTGTGGAGCTGGGCCAACTATGACTGGTACCCGCCGGAGGTCACCGAGCTGGCCCGGTCGGTGCGCGATTACGGTCTGCGCCACGGGATCCCGGAACTGCACACCGCCGAGATCCCATTCGCGAAGCTGCCCGGCGCGCCCACCGAACCGAACCGGGTCACCTGGCTCATCGGCGAACTGTGCAAGGCGGTCTCGGGCAGTTGGACGTGGTACAGCTGCGATGTCGGCGGCGGCACCCGGCTCGCGGTGCTGATCGAACACCCCGACCTGACCCCGCCCGCGCTCGATCTGCTCAGCCTCATGCACGTGCTCAACGGCGTCTTCCGGCTCGAGCTGCCCGACCACCGGCGGGCCATCCACAGCTACGCGGTGCAGCGCGGGCTCGCCGCGACCTTCACCGACGACGCGAGCAAACTGCTGCTCGCCGGCCCGGGTCTGGAGGTGGCCATCGCCTTCGACGCCGCCGGGCGCGTCACGACCATGTCGTCCTCGCGGGCGGACAGCCTGGCCTGAGTCACCGGGCCGCGCCGGGTAAATGACTGGCGCGGCCGCCGGGGGTCACTATCATCGAACACGCGGCGCCGACGAGCGTGACGAACTCCGAGCCGCGTCGGCCGGTCACCGATTCTCGAAAAGACCAGCAGAGGCGGCGCGCCACGCGCCGCGAAGGTGTGGTGGCACCGCGACATACCCGATCGCCCACACCTCCCGGGGACGACAACCAGGAGGTGATTTCGATGCCACGTACGCTCTGTTCCGCTCTGCCCGCAGCCCTGCGACAACCGGATCCGGTGACCATCGAGGGCTGGATCCATCGGCGCAGACAACTCGCGAGCGTGACCTTCGTCGTGCTGCGCGACCGCTCCGGACTGGCCCAGGCGGTGGTCACCGATCCCGCTGTGCGGCAGCAGGTTTCGGAGCTACCGGAGGAGACCGTGATCCGGCTGACCGGCACCGCGAGCCGCAACGCCAAAGCGCCGGGCGGGGTCGAGCTGGTCGACCCGGCCGTGCACGCGCTGAGCGCACCGGCCGCGGCGTCGCCGTTCGAGCTGTGGCGCCCCGAACTCGGCGTCACCCTGCCGGTCGCGCTGGACCACGCCGCGCTCAGCTGGCGCCACCCCACCCGGCGGGCGGTGTGGCAGATCGCCGCCGCCTCGCTCACCGGGTTCCGGCGGCACCTCGACGGTGCGGGCTTCACCGAGGTGACGACTCCGAAGATCGTCGGGCAGTGCGCCGAATCGGGTGCGAATGTGTTCGCGCTGGACTACTTCGGTGTGCCCGCCTACCTGGCGCAGTCCCCGCAGTTGTACAAGCAGATGCTCACCGGGGTCTTCGAGCGGGTATACGAGGTCGGTCCGGTCTTTCGCGCCGAACCGCACGACACCGCCCGGCATCTGGCCGAATACGTCTCCCTGGACGTCGAATTCGGGTTCGTGCGCGACCATCGCGATATACTCGCGCAGCTCCGTGCGACACTCGCGGCCATGCTCGCGGCCATCGCCGAAAATGCCTCGGCGGCAGTCGAAACCGCGGGTGTGCGGCTGCCCGTCGTGCCCGAGGAGATCCCCGTCGTGCATTTCCGCGAGGCGCTCGAACTGGTCGGCGCAGCGGCCGACGAGCCCGACCTCGCCCCCGAACACGAGCGCTTCCTCGGCGCGTGGGCGAAGCGGCGCTACGACTCGGATTTTCTTGCCGTGGAAGGCTATCCAGCGGCCAAACGCCCCTTCTACACCCATCCGCAGCCGGACGATCCGCGCTGGACCAACTCCTTCGACCTGCTGTTCCGCGGGCTGGAACTGGTCACCGGCGGGCAACGCCTGCACAACCATGCCGACTACCTCGCCGCGTTGGCGGCGCGCGGCGAGGACCCGGCCGCGTACGACGCCTACCTGGCCGCGATGCGGCACGGCATGCCGCCGCACGGCGGTTTCGCCATCGGGCTGGAACGGTGGGTGGCGCGCCTCACCGAGGCCGACAACATCCGCCGGGCGGCACTGTTTCCCCGGGATCGCCACCGCCTGCAGCCCTGAGGTCCGGCCCGCGGCGCGTCCGGCGGGTACGGTGGGCTGAACAACCGACCGCAGCCGGGGGAAATATGAAAAGCGACAGGGCCATTCGCCGGTTCACGCCGGACGCGCAGGAAACACGGGTTTACGGCGAACCTTATGAAACCGCCGACGGGTCGACGATCGTCACTGTCGTCAGACCCGGCGGCGGTCCCCGCGCGGCCGCGCCGCTCGGGATTTTCGTCGTGCACGACGGCCAGGTGAAATGGGAGCCCGTCGTCGATACCACCCGTCTCGCGCTGTTGGGCGAATTCATCGGGCTGGCGGCGGCGGTGATCACGACACTCGCGCTACTGCGCCGCCCGCCGTGGCCCGATCTGTCGGTCGCCGGTCTGCGCGCGATGCGCGGACTGCACGACTCGTGGCAGGATCGCCGCCGGGACTAGCCGCCCAGCGCGCCTTCGTAGACGTAGCAACCGAATCCGTCGACCTTCGCAGGCAAGGTCGCCTCGCCGAAGGCCTCCTTGCTCTCGCCTTCGCAGACCGCGATCATCTCCGGCTTCGGCGCCACGCCACGCTGGTGCAGCTTGAACTTCTGCTTGATCGGCCCGGACTCCGGAGCGCCGTTGCGCGCCTGGCAGTTCCCGGTCCCGACCGCCCCCACCTGCTCCGGCTCCTCGATGTCGTCGCACACGTAGGTCCACGGTTCCTCGGCGCCCGCGATCGCGGCCACGGAGGTCAGGCCGGCTACCGCCGCGATGAACAAGACTGCGAGGACCGCGATCCGGACCGGGGACAGGCGCATGACAATCCTCATTTCTCTAGTGCACGGGAGACAGGAAAGGGGTCGAGGTGAGACCCGATAGCGCGAACCGTAGCCGAAGCCACAAACGTTTTGCCCGATTTCAAACGGGTGTCGTCCAGGTATCGGCACCCTCGGAAAAGCCGGACGCAATTCCGGCGGAAATAACACAGCGGGAATGCGTCACGCCGTTTGGCGAGGCCGCGAATCGGGTAAAGGGCTTTCTCCACGGAAATCGAGCCGAGCGGCGAGCACCCGCCCGATGCACCTGTGTGGCCGATCCGAACGCGGACCGTGCGGGCGGACACAGTGCTCGCCCCTCGTATGCTCGGTGCGCAGTCGCGACGAGGGAGATGGAGGATCCATGGCGGATCGGGAAGTGCTGACCTGGGAACTGTTCGGTTCGGCGAGTCGGGAATTGGCGACCACGATCGCGGACGACGGGTTCGAGCCCGATCTGATCCTCTCGATCGCCCGCGGCGGGTTGTTCGTGGCGGGCGCGCTCGGTTACGCGCTGGACGTGAAGAACCTGCACGTGATGAACGTCGAGTTCTACACCGGCATCGATCAGCGCCTCGACCTGCCGGTGATGCTGCCACCGGTCCCGCAGGCCGTGGACCTGGCGGGCGCCACCGTGCTGGTCGCCGACGACGTCGCGGACACCGGGGCCACACTGAAGCTGGTGCGCGACTTCTGCGAACACCACGTCGCCGAGGTGCGGTGCGCGGTGATCTATCAGAAGCCGCGCTCGGAGGTCGACTGCGAATACGTGTGGAAGCGCACCGATCGCTGGATCAACTTCCCGTGGTCGACCGAACCGCCGGTGGTGCAGCGGCAGGTCAAGGTGCTCGACGCCTGAGTGCTCGGCGTTCGGGCGGTTACCGCTCCTTGCGCTCGCCGGTCAGCGCGTCGAGCCGTTCGCCGAGCGCGTTCACCTGGTCGCGCACGGCGATGAGGGTGTCGAGGGGGTAGCCCACCGAGGCCATCACGGACTCGATCATTTCGCGGGCCTGGCGCTGCAGCGCGATACCGGCCTCGGTCGCGCGCAGTTCGACCGAGCGGCGGTCGTGCGCGCTGCGCACGCTCTCCACGAAACCGTGCGCCTGTAGTCGCTGGATCAGCGGCGACACGGTGCCGTAGTCGAGGCGTAGCTGTTCGCCCAGTTCCTTCATGGTCATCCCGGGCCGCTCCCACAGCGCGAGCAGCGCGAGGTACTGCGGATACGTGATGTGCATCGCGTCGAGGAACGGCCGGTAGGCCGCGGTCATCGCGCGCGAGGTCGAGTACAGGGCAAAACACAGCTGGTTCGTCAGCGAGAGCAGGTCGTGGTCGGGATCCCCGGCGGTTGCGACGGTGCCGTGTGGTGCGGCCGGATCGACACGCACCGCTGCGGTGGGATGCGCTTGTTCGAACATACCCTGCACTGTACGCATGGTGGACAGGGAATTTCTCACCGTGCGGCCGCGATCACCGCCTCGGTTGCCGCGGTGTCGCCCACCGTGATCCTGATACCGGTGGCGCAGTGTTTCACCTGGATCCCCGCACCGGCGAAACCCCCACGCAGCCGGTCGAGTTCGAGCGCATCGCAACCGGTGAGATAGACGAAGTTCGCGCTACTGGCCGGCACCTGATAGCCCAGCTCGCGCAGCCCCGTCGTGAGCCTGTCGCACTCGCGGGTGATCGTCGCGGTGCGCACCGCCAGTTCCGCCTCCGCCGCGTAGCAGGCACGCACCCCCGCCTCCGCTAGGGCGGTCATCCCGAAAGGCAACTGCCAGCGCCGGATTCGGGCCATGATCGGCACCGAGCCGAGCGCATAACCGACCCGAAGCGCGGCCAACCCGTACGCCTTGGAGAAGGTGCGCATCACGATCAGGTTCGGATGACGCGCGAGTAGCTCGGCGGTGCGCACCCGCTCGCTCGGCCGCACGAAGTCGACGTAGGCCTCATCGAAAACCACCACGACCGACCGAGCGGTATGTTCCAGGAATTCCGCGAGTTCCGCGTGCCGGATCGCGGTTCCGGTCGGATTGTGCGGGCTGCACAACACGACGACGGCCGTCCGCTCGTCGACGGCCGCGGCCAGCGCGGGCAGATCCTGGTGCCCGGTCGGCGTCAAGGGGACTTCCACCACCCGGCCGCCGACCGTCGCGGTCAGCAGCGGGTAGCCGTCGAAGGTGGGCGTCGCCAGCACCACCCCCGCACCCGGCGGCACGAACTCCTGCAGGATGTGCATGATCACGCCGGTCGCGCCCGCACCGACCACCACCTGCTCCGGCGGGTAGCCGAGCCGCCCCGCGATCAGCTCGGGCAGCCTGCGCGGCAGGAACTCCGGATACCGGTTCGCCGCGCCGAGCGCCCCGGTCAGCGCCCGCCGCACCGAAGGCAGCGGGCCGTACGGGTTTTCGTTCAAGGACAGCCGATGGCCGCGTTGCGCGGTGTGCATCACCCGCGGCCCTCAGCGTCCACCCCAGCGCACCGCGGCGGCCGCCGCGAAATCCCCGGCATGCGCGAAACCGGCGAGCAGCAGCAGCGATCCGGCGGGCACTTTCCCGGCGCGCACCGCGTGATCGAGCGTCACCGGGATGCCCGCGGCGAACAGGTTGCCGCACTCGTCGAACGTGTCGGGATGCCGGTCGACCGGAAGTTGCAGTGCGTCACGCCAATTGCGCAAGAAGGCACGGTTCGGCTGGTTCGTCACGAGCAGGTCCAGCTCGTCCGCCCGTACGCCGATCCGCCCGCATACCGCGTGCGCCACCTCCGGCACGATGCGATTGCCCCGGGCGAGGACTTTCGCGATCTTCGACTCGGTGAAGCCGACATGCATCTGGCCCGGGCCCGCCTCCCAGTATTTGCGCGGCGGATCCGCGAGCACCGTCATCTGGCCCGCGTACCCCGGCAGATGCCGGGCTTCCACGTCGAGAATCGGTGACTCGCCGGACTTCACGAGCAGACCGACGCCCGCGCCGTCCCCGGGAATGGCGGCCTGCGGCTTGGGCCGCACCTGCTCCTGGGTGAAGATCTGGCCCGCCGCGTTCTGCACGGTGACGATCAACGCGGCACGCGCGGCACTGCTCAGCAGGAGCTGCCTGGCGATCTTCATCGCGTAGACGAACGCCACACACCCGCCGTTGTGCAGGTCGATCAGCCACTCCGGGGCGAGCCCGAGCCGCGCGGCGACCTCTCCCCCGTTACCGACGATGCCCAGCTCGGGGATCTGTGTGTGCACGATGAGAACGTCGATCTCGCTGAGGAATTCGCTGCCCCGGCGTTCGAGCATCGGCGCGATCGCCTGCTCCGCCATGTCGGCCGGCGTCTCGCCGGGCGCGATGTGGTGCCGGAACGGCGGGGACTTGAACATCGCGTTCGAGGTGTTGTCCGCCGGATCGGCGTAGCGGGCGAAATAGTCCGCGGTGACCCGGTTCTTCGGCAGATAGCTGGAAACGTCTGCCAGGCTTACGGTTTCGGTCGTTGTGCCCATCAGTCCATCCATTTCGGCTTGACCGGTTCGCCTTTGGCGTGGCGGTGCTCGCAGATCGCTTTCAGGTTCCGCAGTTCCAGCAGGTGACCCGCGTAGAAGAGATTCCAGAAATCCCCGACCCAGACCGGGCGATCCGGCGGCGCGGTGTCGGGGTAGCCGTTCTCGTCGTAGAACGGGTGGTGACAGTTGGTCCACACGACCACCGACCCCGGCTTGTTCAGCACCACCTGCGCGTCGAGCACGCGCATCAGATAGATCATCCAGAGGTGCTCGGATTGATCCCAGGCACAGTGATAATCGACGGTTCGTGCCGCGGCGTTGGCGACCGTGCGGGTGTAGATGCGGGTGTGTTCGCCGATCCGATCGTCGGACACCCACAGGTCCGGTTCGGCGGTGCGCTCGAAACCCCGCATGCTGTAGGTCCATTCGCACAGGCTGCGGGTATCGGACAGGTACTCGAACACCTCGTCCGGCGGCGCGGCGACGAACTCGTTCACGGTGCAGAACTGCCCGTAGACCTCGTCGTGCGGATACACCGCGCGGGTCATGTCCAGGACGATCGGCATGCCTTCTTTGACGCTGATGTTCTCGATCCGATAGACGCCCGGCACTTCGACATCCGGGACCTCGATCGGCGCGGCGGCGGGTTCGGTCATGCGTACAGCTCCTTCAGGAAGGGGGCGAAGGGTGGGATTTCGTCTGGGTCGCAGCGGATTTCGAGGAAGACCGGGCCGGTCGCGACTGCGGTCGCGTCGAGTGCGGCCTCGAACTCGGCCCGCGTGTCCGCGGAATATGCCGGCAGCTGCGGGAACATGGCGGCCACCGCCGCGCCGATGCGCGCGGGCCCGAACCTGTTGTAGGTGTAATCGCCGGAGTAGTAGAGCTGTTCGCGGGTGACGCACATGGCGTGCGCGTTGTTGTTGAAGATCACGAACGTGACCGGCGCGTGGTACTCGACCGCGGTGTGCACCTCGTGACCGTGCATGAAGTAGGCGCCGTCCCCGGCGAGGACGAACGTGCGCCGCCGCCGGCCCAGCGCGCTGCCGATGCCCGCGCCGAACGCGTAGCCCATGCCGCCCATGCCCAACGCGATCACGAAGCGGCCGCCCGGCGGTACGGGCAGGTGATGGACCGCGGCCGCGCCGGTGTTGCCCGCGTCGACCACCACGTCGGTGCCCGGTGTCAAGCGTGCGGCGATCGCGTCGACGGCGTCGCGGTAGCGCACGCCGGGGCCCGCGGCATGCGGAACCCGCAGTGGCGCAGGCACGATCGGTGCCCGGGCGATCGCATCGGTCGCCGCCGACGCGGCCAGCTCGGCCAACCGGGTCCGCAGTGGACCACACAGCCATGCGTCTGTGCGCACGAACGCGCGATCGGTGCCGATATGCCATATCCGCGGGCACGCGGCGAGCGCGGCCTCGAGCCCCGCCCTGGCGAGCAAGGGCAGCGGAGTGCCGACCACAACGCACAACTCGGCACCGGCCAAAACCTCCGCCACCCGCGGATGCCCCATGCTCCCCACGATCCCCGCGAAGTGCGCGTGCCCGTTGGGAAAGGTGTCTTTGGCGTCAGGCGTCACCGCCACCGCCGCCCCCAAGGCCACTGCGGCAGCGAGCAATTCCCCTCGCGCGTCGGCCCGCGCCACCTCGGGTCCCGCGATGATCACGGTGCGCCACACACCCGCACGCACCGCGCCGTCGCCCCGCACCCCGTCGTGCGCGTGCAGGCCATCGCCGGGCACGGCCGAGTTCGGTTCGGACACAGCGTCGCCGAGCCGAGCCGCGCGAGCACGGGACTGCCCGCCATCGCTCTCCGCCACACACTCGCGCGGCCCCGCGCCGTCAGGCTGCGCTCCGCCTCTACCCCGCTTCGCACCGTTTCCGTATGGTTCACCGACAACGCGGGCGAGTGGCCTCGGTCCAGGGTCGATCGGCCGAGTTTCTTCGTCGGGCGCCTGTTGCGCCTGAATGTCTTTGGGGAGCAAAAGGACTGCTGGGCCGCCCGCCTGTGCGGCTTCGATCGCTCGGGCGACGACCTCGGTGACGCCCTCGGCTCGGTCCAGGCGCAGACAGATTCGTGCGACGGCGCCGAACAGGCGTTCGGCGTCGATGCGGCCGTGGCCGCCACCGGTGTCCTGGAAGGCGCCGTGGCCTTCCAGCGAGCGCGGCGGCTGACCGACCAGCGCCAGTACCGGTATCCGCGAGTCGAACGATTCGCCCAGCGCGGCAACGAGATTCAGGGCTCCACCGCCGGATGTCGCGACCACGACGCCCAGGCGATTGGTGGTGCGGGCATAGCCGTCGGCCATGGTCGCGGCACCGAACTCGTGTTTCGCGACGACGCCGGTGAGGGGCGCGGCGCTGCGGTGCAGCGCGTCGTAGACGTCCTCGATGTTCGCGCCGCCGACGCCGAAAACATGGTCGGTGTGCGCGGCGATCAGCTCGATGATGCGGTCGGCGACCGTTTTCCGGCATTCGACGGCGATGCCGTTCACTGTCGAGATAGATCGCGTGCGATTCATCGCACACAATGTATCTGGGACAGTTGGGCATCACAATGTGATCTAGGCCATATTCCAAGCGGAATTAGATTGCGGCACAACATCTTTGAGCAAGCGTCCAATTGTTGTGCCGATGCCCAACGGGCGCTGTGCGAGTGACAGCTGAGTCCGGCTCAACGAGATCCACTCGCCGAGCCGGTGATCGAGATCGGTACCTGGTCAGCCGATAACGGAGTTCATGATGGTGCCTGCACTCGTCGCCACCGCACCGCCGGCCATCGCGCTGGCGATCATCTTGGGCGACTGCAAACCGCCGCCGCTCCACTTCTCCCACGCGAACCGGCCGCCGCCGTAGGTGATGGCGGTGATGCCGGACAGTTGCACCAGCCAGGTGAAGTAGCGACCCATTTGCATCAACTTGTCCGCCAGCGGCGGGGCCTCCGGTGACGGATTGCTGACCTCCGCAAGAACGGTGTCGTGTAGCGCGGCCAGAATCATGCTCACGTTCGTTGCTCCTTTTCGCAGGCTGAGGTGGGGTCCGGACACGAGGAAATCGCGCTGTCGTGCGCGATTCGACCAACCGAAGAAATGCGCCGGCACAGAATTCGCCGACACCACTGGCACGACGGAGCTATCTGCCGCTACGGACTCGTGCCATGTCGCTCCCGCTTTCCGCTCGTTGCCGGAAAAACTCGTGACCTGCGCAATTGAACCTCACCAAGATCACGCGTGGTCTACGACACACCGAAAATTCGACACACCGAAGCAAGACCGTGATCTGACCCGAGGACGACCCACAAACGTGAGCGGAAAAGTTCGCCGAAACCGGATGCCTGCCCGAAAAACCACCCGCATCCGGCTGAATCATCCGCATGCCAGGGGTTCGCTGGAATACGCTGACCGGGCAGGAACCGCAGTGGAAACCGCCCCGTCGCGGGCGGCTCGGCAGTCGCTGGACACAGCCTTTTCCGTGACTGCCACAGGAGGGAATCACCATGACGGACAGCCACTTACCGCCCGCCCTGTCGACCAAGATCGACACCGGCGTCGCGCACGAAGCCAGGGTTTACGACTACTGGCTCGGCGGTAAGGACAACTACCCCGCCGATCGCGCGCTCGGCGACGCGATCGCGACGCACATCCCCGCCATTCGCACCATGGCCCGGGCCAACCGCGCCTTCCTCGGTCGGGCGGTGCGGTACCTGGTCACCGAGGTCGGCATCCGGCAGTTCCTGGACATCGGCACCGGCATCCCGACCGCCGGCAACACCCACGAGGTGGCCCAGCGGCTCGATCCCGCCGCCCGGGTGGTTTATGTCGACAACGACCCGATCGTGCTCGCGCACGCCCGCGCCCTGATGGCCAGCAAGCCCCAGGGCAGGACCGCGTTCATCCACGCGGACCTGCACGATCCGGACACGATCCTGCGCGACGTGTCCCTCGCCGCCACACTCGAGCTGGACCAGCCGGTCGCCATCATGCTGGTCGCGATCATGATGTACTTCCGCGACGAGGACAAACCGCAGGAGATCATCGAGAATCTGCTCGCAGTGGTGCCCTCCGGCAGCTATCTGGTGATCAGCCATCCGACCGCCGATTTCGACGAGCGCGCCATGGACCGCGTGGTCGCCTCCGCCGAGCAGGCGGGCATCACGTTCCACCCGCGCAGCCGGGTCGAGACCGAAGCTCTCTTCGCCGGCGCCGATCTCGTCGACCCCGGCGTGGTGCCCGTGGTCACCTGGCATCCCGACGCCGGCGACACGGACGCCGACGCCGAATCCGCCTGGTACTGGGCAGGTATCGGCCGGAAACCCTGACCGCGCCCAGCCGCTCGATGAATGTCGTTGCTAGTCGGCGACTTTCACCACGAGCTTGCCGAAGTTGCGGCCCTCGAGCAGGCCGATGAAAGCCTCGGGCGCGTTGTCCAGCCCTTCGACGACATCCTCGAGGTAGCGGATGCGCCCTTCCGCGATCCAGCCGGAGACCTCACGCAGGAAATCGGGATACAGCTCACGGACGAACTCGGTCTGGATGAAGCCGCGGACGGTCAGGCTCTTGGTGAGGATGCGCGCATAGAAGGCCGGGAAGCGGTCGGGACCGTCGGGCCTGCCGCTCGCGTTGTAGTTCGCGATCATGCCGCAAACCGGCACGCGCGCATAGGTATTCAGCAACGGATACACCGCGTCCGCGACGTGGCCGCCGACGTTCTCGAAATAGATGTCGATGCCGTCGGGGACCGCCGCCCGCAGTTGATCGGCGAAGTCCGGGGCGCGGTGATCGAGCGCGACGTCGAAGCCCAGTTTGTCGCGCAAGGCCGCACACTTCTCGGGTCCGCCCGCGATACCGATCGCGCGGGCTCCCTTGATCTTGGCGAGCTGCCCGACCGTGGCACCGACCGGCCCGGTCGCCGCGGCGACCACGAGCGTCTCCCCGGCCTGCGGTTGACCGATCTTCAGCAGTCCGGAGTAGGCGGTGAAGCCCGGCATACCGAGCACGCCGAGCGCCGTGGAGACCGGGGCCTGGTCCGGATCGAGCTTGCGCAGGGTCGACGCGGACGCCACGTCGGCGCTCTGCCAGCCCGAGTAGGCCAGCACCACATCGCCCTTCGCGAACCCGGAGTCGCGCGAGTCGAGCACCTCCGCGACCGTGGCGCCGACCATCACCTGGCCGAGCTCGACCGGCTTCGCGTAGGACTCCGCGTCGCTCATGCGCCCGCGCATGTAGGGATCGAGCGACAGGTACAACGTTCGCAGCAGCACCTGCCCGTCCTCGAGCGGTGGCAGTTCCGTGGTTTCGAAACGGAAGTCCGCGGGGGTGGGCGCGCCCACCGGACGGGATGCAAGCACGATTCGCGTCGACTCGACCATGCGGCCAAGCGTAGTCCTCGGCTAACGACCTCGCCGGTACCGCCGATAGGGCTGATGTCGGATTGCGCGACACCGTTGTCTCGTACTCACCAGCACCCCGGGAGTTCTTTTGGCACGTCTATCTCGCACCCCTCGCCCGCACGGCCGCGTCGCGCTGACCGCGGCCACCGCCACCGCGCTCGCGGCACTGCTCACAGCGGGCCCGGCAGGCGCCCGGCCGATCGGGCCGTTCGATGTCGGCGGCGCGATCGAGGTCGAATACGACCAGGCGGGCGGCGGCGCCGTGTTCGGCGATCCGGTCACGCCGGAATCCGACGCGGGCCGCGGCGGGAAGTTCCAGGCCTTCGAACGCAACGCCTCCATCTACTGGCATCCCAGCACCGGCGCGAACGCGGTCGGCGGCGCGATCCGCGACAAATGGGGCAACCTGGGCTGGGAGAACGGCGTGCTCGGCTACCCGGTGACCAGGGAAGAGTCGACCCCGTCGAAGCCGGGGCGCTACAACCACTTCCAGGGCGGGTCCATCTACTGGTCCGTCGGGACGGCCGCCCATCAGATCGGCGGCGCCATCCGGGACAAGTGGGCCGCCTACGGCTGGGAGAACAGCCCGCTCGGCTTCCCGATCACCGACGAGGCGGCCGCGAAGAACAACGGCCGCTACAACCTGTTCAACGACGGCGCCATCTACTGGTCCCCGAAGTACGGCGCGCACGTCGTCTGGGGCGCGATCCGCACCACGTGGGAAGCACGGGCGGGCGCGAACGGCGGCTACGGCTACCCCACCAGCGACGAATACGACTACCAGGGCGGCAAGGCCCAGGACTTCGAAGGGGGACGTATCACCTGGCAGCCGTGAGCGCAGCGCCGGGTCGGCGGGTTCGACGCGGTCGCGGCGTGTCATCATCCTCGGCGACGCTGTCTCGTCATCGAGGATCGCCGAACCGAGGAGTTTCATTGGCACGCCTGTACCGGATTCTGCCCGGATCGCATTCGACCGCACTGGCCACCGCCGTGCTCGCGGTAGCCCTCACCGCGGGAGTCGCGCACGCCCGGCCGATCGGACCGTTCGAGGTCGGCGGCGCCATCGAGGTCGAATACGACGCGGCCGGCGGTAACGCGGCGCTCGGCGACCCGACCACACCCGAGTCCGACGCCGCGAACGGCGGCAAGTACCAGGACTTCGAGCGCAACGCCGCGATCTACTGGAACGCCGCAGTCGGCGCGCACCAGATCGGCGGCCCGATCCTGGAGAAATGGCGTGGCCTCGGCGCGGAGTCCGGCGCGCTGCGCTACCCGGTGACCCGGGTGGAGCAGACACCGGTGAAAGCGGGCAGCTTCAGCCATTTCCAGGGCGGTTCGATCTACTGGTCGGTGGGCACCGCGGCGCATCAACTCGGCGGCGTGATCCGGGACAAGTGGAACTCGCTCGGATCGGAGAACAGCCCGCTCGGCTTCCCGATCACCGACGAGGCGGCCGCGAAGAACAACGGCCGCTACAACCTGTTCAACGACGGCGCCATCTACTGGTCACAGAAGACCGGTGCCCACGCGGTATGGGGCGCGATCCGGCTCACCTGGGAATCCCGTGCCGGGGCCAACGGCGCCTACGGCTACCCCACCGGCGACGAATACGACTACGAGGGCGGCAAAGCCCAGGATTTCGAAGGCGGTCGCATCACCTGGCAGCCGTAGCATTCATCGGATGACCTTGGGTGACAACCGCATCAGCCGTCGCACGCTGCTCGGCGCGACCGCACTGCTGCCGCTGACAGCCTGTTCGACAAGCACGACAACGGAATCCGCGCCGACCACGCAGGCACGGCACGACCGGCTCTCCGAGTTGGAACGAAAGTTCGACGCACGCTTGGGTGTCTACGCTCTCGACACCGCGAGCGGTGCGATCATCGCGCACCGGGCAGAAGAGCGATTCGCGTTCTGTTCCACCTTCAAGGGACTGGCCGCCGCCGCGATGTTGCAGCGAAACCCGCTGTCGCACTTGGACACTGTAGTTCGGTACACCGAGGCAGACCTGACCAAGAATGCCGCGATCACGCCGCAGCATGTCGCCACCGGCATGACCATCCGCGACCTGTGCGACGCCGCCGTGCGATACAGCGACGGCACCGCGGGCAACCTGCTGCTGCGCGATCTCGGCGGACCCGCGGAACTGACGGCCTACCTGCGCGGGCTCGGCGATCCGGTCACTCGGATGGATCGGATCGAACCCGCGATCACCGAGGCGACGCCCGGCGATCCGCGCGACACCAGTTCACCACGCGCACTCGGCACCGACTACCAGCGGATCGTGCTCGGCGACGCACTGCCCGACGACAAGCGTGCGTTCCTGCGAGATCTCTTGGAGCGCAACGCGACCGGCGCGGGTGCGTTGCGCGTCCGGGCGGGCGTGCCGCAGGGCTGGAAGGTGGCCGACAAGACCGGGACCGGGGATTTCGGCACGCTCAACGATATCGCCATCGTGTGGCCGCCGGATCGTGCGCCGCTGGTCATCTCCCTCATGTCCAGCAAGGCGACCGCGGATGCCGAATACGACCAGGCGCTGCTCGCCGAGGCCGCCGCGTACGTGGTGAGTGCGTTGGCTTGACCCTCACGTCGCGTGAGGCTCCACGATCAGGGCATGAACGAATACCTCAGCCCGGTTCCCGTGCCCGCGCTCGACGCGGTCGCGCCCGAGGTCTACCGCAGTTACTACGGCATGCCGATGTTCATCACCGTGCCCACCGCCGATTTCGCCGCCTCCGAAGACTTCTGGCTGCGCGGGCTCGGGTTCATCGACATCTTCACCATCCCCGGTCAGCTGATCCACCTGCGGCGCTGGGCATTTCAGGATGTGCTGCTGGTCGCCGGGGAGCCGGCCGACGCCGCACCGGCCATGCGGGTCGATTTCTCCTGCGTGCCCAGTCAGATCGACGAGATCGCAAGCCGCTGCGAAGCACTCGCGCCCGGCTCCACCAGCGGCCCCCGGGAGATGCCGTGGAACGCCCTCGAATTGACGGTGATCACTCCGGAACGCGCGCACGTCGTCATGACGGCGGCGCGGCCGATCGACCCGCGCAGTCCGCAGGCGGACGCCCTGCGGGCCGTCGGATTCCCCGTACCGGAAGCGTGACCGGGGCTTCGCCCGCGATCCGAGGTGGTAATCATGCGCGATACTGACCTGATGACACGAGGGGCCCGCGACGCACCGGCCGGGACGGGCGAGCCGATCGACCCCGACGGCGCCACCGTCGGCCGCACCGCCGCGCTCGTCGGGATCAGCGTGCGCACGCTGCACCACTGGGACGTGATCGGCCTGGTCCAGCCGAGCGGCCGGACCTGGGCCGGTTACCGGCTGTATTCGGCCGAGGACATCGCGCGGATCCACCGTGTACTCGTCTATCGGGAGATCGGGCTGCCGCTCGCCGATATCGCCCGAGTCCTCGACGATCCAGCCGCCGACGCACGCGACCACCTGCGCAACCAACGGTCCCAGTTGGTCGACCGGATCGCTCGCCTAGAAGAAATGGTCGGTGCGGTCGACCGGATGCTGGAATCCTTCCGCTCCGGCATCCGGTTGACACCGCAGCAGCAGGTCGAGATCTTCGGCGACCAGTGGCGCAGCGAATGGGTCGAGCAGGCCGGACAGCGCTGGGGCGACAGCCCGCAGTGGGCGCAATACGCCGAACGAGCCGCGCACCGCTCGGCGGACGACTGGCGCGAAATCGCCGCCGAAACCGAGCAGTTGTACGCCGACTTAGCCGCCGCGAAACTGGCCGATATCGCCCCCGGATCCGACGCGGCCAACACCCTCGCCGAACGGCATCGCGCCCTCCTGTCCCGCTACTTCGACTGCCCCCACGCCCGCCACGTCTGCATCGCCCGCATGTTCGTCGACGAACCCGGCTACGCCGAATACCACGACGCCATGGCCCCGGAACTCACGCAGTGGTTGCGCGACGTGGTGTTCGCGAACGCCCGCGTGCACGGGGTGGAGCCGGAAACGGCTACGTGGGATTGAACGTCGGGGTGTGAGACGGTGCGGTCGCCGTCAACCGCCGGCCGCGACGCCCGGTCATCCGGCCTGGCCGGGTGGTCACGTCACCGGGCGCGCACGGCGCATCGGCCGCTACCCACCTTCGACGGTAAAGCGGTCGCGCAACCGAGCGCAGCCGCGAAGGCACCCGGACTCAGACGCTCGTGCGCGTTGGACGATCGGCATCGCGCAACCGAGCGGGCACAACTGCCGGCCCACGACGGCAGGCGCTGGCGCAACCAAGCCCACAGCCGCCAAGACACGCGCCTCCGCCGAACACGCGCGCTACTCCCCCTCGACGGCAGGCAGTCGCGCAACCGAGCACACAGCCGCGGGAAGTACAGGCATCTGCCGAACGCAGACGCCGTTCCGCTTGACGTAGGCGGTCGCGCAACCGAGCGCGCACAGCGGCGGCGGTGCGCACGTCTGCCGGACGCGGGCAGTTTGGGGGTGCGGGATGGGTGCGGAGATGTTTCGATCGGAAGCATGACAGAGACCGATGATGTCGCGCAGGTGGTACAGGCCAGCCGGGAGATCGCCGCGGGGGCGGACACGATTTTCGAGTTGATCGCCGACCCGGCGCAGCAGCCGCGCTGGGACGGGAACGAGAATCTGGCCGAGGCGCCGACCGGCCAGCGGGTGCGTGCGGTCGGGGACGTGTTCACGATGACGCTCACCATGGGGGCCGTGCGGGAGAATCACGTGGTGGAATTCGAGGAGGGACGCCGAATCGCTTGGCGCCCATCCGAAGTCGGGCAGGAGCAGCCGGGACACCTGTGGCGCTGGGAGATCGAACCGATCGACGATGCGCGCACCCGGGTGACGCACACCTACGACTGGTCGGAGCTGACCGACGAGAAGCGGTTGGTCCGGGCCCGCGCCACCACCTCGGACAAGCTTCTGGCGTCCGTCGACCGCCTCGCCGAACTCGCCGAGAAGCCCTGAACCAGCCCACTTCTCGGCGCACCCGCTACCGTCGGGCCCATGACCGCTGAATCGCACCGGACCGCCGCCATAGTGCTGCTGCGCGGGGACATCACCCGGCAGTCCGTCGACGCGATCGTCAACGCGGCCAATTCTTCCCTGCTCGGCGGTGGCGGGGTGGACGGTGCGATCCACGCGGCGGGCGGCCCCGAGATCCTCGCCGCCTGCCGCGAGTTACGCGCCACCCGATACCGGCAGGGCCTACCCGTCGGACACGCCGTCGCCACCACCGCCGGCCGCCTCTCCGCCCGCTGGGTCATCCACACCGTCGGCCCGATCTGGTCACCCACCGAAGACCGCTCCGCCCTCCTCGCCTCCTGCTACCGCGAATCCCTCCGCGCCGCAACAGCACTCGGCGCCCAAACCATCGCCTTCCCCGCCATCTCCACCGGCACCTTCGGCTGGCCCCTCGACAACGGCGCCCGAATCGCCATAGACACCGTGCGCAGCACGAAAACCACCGTCCGAGAAGCACATTTCGTATTGTTCGACGAACAGGGGTACGAGGCGTTCGCCGCCGCCGCAGGATAGGTGGTGCGCGCACCACCGGGCAGGCGGCACACACCGGCTGCGAAGGCAGTACCCGCACCCCACGGGCGGACAGCATTCGCTCCAACGGAATGAACAGATCCCACGGAGACGTGCTTGTAGCACTCGCCGCAACCAGGCAGGCAGCTCTCGTGCCGACGGGTGGGTAGTTCTCGCGAATGGTCGGGGGCGTCGCGTTTGGGCTTGTTGGCTGGCTGCCGATTTTGGCGGGCTCGAATTGTGCGCCTGCCGCGGGAGTTACAGGGATGATGCTGGGCCCGTTGGGTTGGGTTCCCGGCTGTAGGCGCGGGTATGGAGCGCGGCGTCTGGTTCCGGCGTGGTCGTCTGGCTGTGGTGCCGTACCGGGGATCCTTTTCAGGGATGGGCCAGCGCTGTCGAGGGGCGGCAGGCGGTGTGTGCCCTTCTCGAAATCCACACCCCTTCTCGGGATTTGCACCACTTCCGTGCGGCCAGAGGCGGGCGGATCCCGAGAAAGGGTGCGGCTGCGGGGGTTCCGCGTGTCGACACGCACCTATCTGTCGCTTGGGTTGGACATGCGGGGTTCGCGCGGCTGCGCGGTAGGTTGCACAGACTTTCTGTACGCCTCACAGGGGTTATAACCCCTGTGAGGCGAGTGCACGCTCTGTGAACCCGAACCTATCTGTCGCTTGGTTCAGACCGAACGGCACCGCCCCTCCTCCCGAGCCGCCCGACAGGCGACCACAGTTCGTCCCGAGGCGCTCGAGACGCAACCACAGCCAGACGACCACGCTGAAACTGGGCGCCTACCGCCTGACGTGCACCTACAGCCGGGTACGGCAGGCGACGCGCCCAGCATGATCCGCGTGCAAACCTGGGACGGAGTAGACCTCGACGGGTAGCGCGCACCTCCAAAGCCCCAACCGCACAACCGGACCCGGGACACTCACCACGACGCGCACACACGGGACAGGCTGCACCTCGACGGGCAGCGCGCACCTCCAAAGCCCCAACGCGCACATATGGGACGGGCTGCACCTCGACGAGCAATCCGCCACGACCAGACCCCATCGAGCCCAGCGCCTCTTCCGGTGTGGTCTGCACCAGTTGCCAACCAAGGCGACATGAAGCTACTATCCAGCAATCCGTGATCAGTGTTCTCTATTTGAACAGCGATTCGAAAGGCACTCCGCCTGCGGGCACAGCGTCTTCTGCCCAGGTCAAGCCGTAGAAGGAAGGAACACCAATGCGAAAGTTGCTGCTCTCGGGCGTAGCCGGGGCGATCATCGCGTCGACGTTGATAGCGGCGGCTCCGGCTCAAGCCTCTCCGCCACCGCCCTCGCTGCTGTGCTCGGCGTTCACCTGGCCGGCGGTGTTTCTGATCGAGATCACAGGCGGGAAGAATGGGCCCGTGAGCCCGCTGCTGACTCCGCTTCAGCCGTTGTTCTGCGGCTGACTCCTGCTACAGCACGGGACACCCACGCGGGGCCGCGGTGCAGGGTCGGCCACCCAACCGGTGCACAGCAGCCATACCGACGCGTACAACGCCATCGCCACGCGTGCGGTGCACGAGGCAACGAGCACGAGGTCACCGAGCGCTAACAGCATCACACCATGGTGTCGGAGCTGACCGGCATGGACGTCGCCGACGCCCCCGCCTTTGCGGTCACAGGTCCGGGATGCGTCGTAACAAGCCGGTCGGTCGGGTCGATGGAAAGCTCAGTTCGTTGGGGTGGAATCGACTGTGGGAGACGGCATGAAGACGTTGATATTGGCTTTTGCTCTGCTGGCTGCGGTGGGTGGTGCGGCCGGATGTACGGACAGTTCGAAGTCGAGCAGTGATGGCACCTCTAGCGCGCCGAGCGCGGCGCCGGGGGTGTCACCGCGGCGCAGTCCGGATACGGCGGGGACGCCTGCGGCGCCGACGAAACTGCCGTCGCGCGAGGACGCGACGGTCGATGCTCGGGACTACCAGCAGGAGGGCTACTACTACTTCCAGTCACCGAGCAAGAACATCAAGTGCGGGTTCATCGAAAGCAACGGGCTAGGCACCGGATGCCAGTTGAAGAACGCGACGGTGATTCCGGCGGAACTGCCCGACTGCGGGACGCGGCCGGATCGGGCGGTGGCGGCGCAGGTCGTTGGTGGTGAAGGCAAGTACCTTTGCTTGAATCAGGGTGTGTTCGTGGGTCCGCCGGTCGACGGCGGTAGCGAAGGCGGCGGCAAGGTGCTCGCGTACGGCGAGACGATCGTCGTCAAGGGGACCGCGTGCACGTCGTCGGAGGCGGGCATCCAGTGCAGTCAGGCCGGGCACGGGTTCTTCCTCGCGGCGGACAAGCAGTCACTGTTCTGAGCCGGTCCGCGAAAAGCGCTCAGCAGCCCAGGATTTCGGCGAGTTGAAGGAAGTCGGAGGCCGTCAGATCGCTGACGGTGTCCGCCGGGCGATCGGCCTGCCGATGCGGGCCCTTCTCCCCCGGACGTTCCACGAAAGCGGTGCGCAAGCCCGCCGTCCGCGCGCCGTCGATGTCCCAGCCGTGGGTTGCCACCATCAGTACGCGATCCGGGTCGACATCGAGCAGTGTCGTCGCGGTGCGGTACACCTGCGGTGCCGGCTTGTAGGACCGGGCCAATTCCGCGGACAGGATGCAATCGAACGGCAGCTCAGCAGTTTTCACCAGGCGGGTGAGCAACGCCATGCCGCCGTTGGACAACGCCGCGACGGTGTAGCGGGTCCGCAGCCGGGCCAGCCCGGCGGCCGCGTCGGGCCAGGCGGGCAGCACGTGCCAGGATCGGACCAGCCGGGCGCGAGCCTCGTCGTCGAGGGCGACACCGTGCCGCTCCAGCAGACTGTCCAGCGATTCGCGATGCAAGGTGTCGAGATAAGCCCACGACCGCTCGCCTTCGCGAACCCGTTGCATCGCAGGCAGATACATGTCCCGCCAGTCGTTGGCGAACACCTCTGCGTCGAGCCGCACCTCGGCCGCCGCGAAGATCTCCGCCGCCTGCTCGCTGACCCCGCTGAACCAATCCACGGTGGTGCCGAAAATGTCACACAGGATCACCTGCACCGCATCCCGATCGAACCCGGACATTCGGAGTCCCTTCGAGTGACGGTGCCGCAGCCCGGCATTCTCCGAATCTCGCAGCCGAGCGTAACGCGTGCGGCGCGCGGCCGGCTTCAGACCGTATCGATCCCGGTGACCGACAACTGCATCCGAGCCACCTCGCTCCCCCGCGCCACCTTCACCGCAACCGGCCTACGAACCATGCAGCGTCGCATCCACCGAGCCGAACGCACCAGCATCTCGCCGCCACCTCGCTCCCCGCGGCGACCTTCATAGCAATCGGATCGCGTAACGTCCCATCGACGTCGCCACGGCGATACCCGTGCCGACCACCGACAGATCTCGAATGGCATTGCGAGCCCGCATTTCCCGCGGACCTACCAGTCGACGAAACCCAGCTCGTGCAACTTGCGGAAGACCAGCATCGAGCCGGGCGCGACGTGATCCATTGCCGCGTACTCACTTACCGTGAAATAGCGCAGCTCGGCGATTTCGCTGGTCGGCCGGGGCTCGCCGTCCAGTTCCGCGGTGAAGCACGTCATGTGCAGCTGGGTGCCGGCCGCATGACCGTACGCTTCGGCTTCGAACACACCGAGTTCGTCGCAGGACACGACGCCGACGCCGAGTTCCTCGCGCACCTCGCGGTGCAGCGCGCCGACGGGCGTTTCGCCGGGATCGATCTTCCCGCCCGCCATGTAGAAGACTTCCTTGCCGATCGATCGCGCCTGCAGCAGACGACGATCCCTGACGTGGGCCAACGCAGCTGTCCGTATCACCGGACCACCCTACTTTTCCGCTCCGGTGACGGGTCAACCGAATATGCACTAGCCGCCGATCATCCGCGCGCCGAGTGCTATTCGCCGGTCGGCGATACGAAACGCGGTCGGCGACACTAATGTGTCGGAGCGAACCTGTTCGATCGGCGAAAGGCATGGGGGAACGATGAACACCAGTCGGAGTGGGTGGCCCAGCCTGCCGCCGAGCGGGGACCGCAATCGCACGGTGCTGGCCTGCATGGTCGCGGGTGCCCTGCTGTTCGCCGTCGTTTCCGGGGTCAGTGTCGTGATCGTGGCGCAGGACCTGAGCCGGGATTTCGTCGGCACCGCGGTCGCGGCGCCGCAGGCGCAGCAGCCCGCGACCGGCCAGCAGCCCGCCGCCGAACAGCAGCAACCGCTGGCCGCGACCCCCGCCAACGTCACCGCCAACGGCGCCATCCCGATCGGGGATCCCGCCGCGAAAAACGTCGTCCAGGTGGTCGCCGACCTGCAATGCCCGGCTTGCCAGGCGTTCGAGCAGGCCAACGCCACCGCGCTGGAGGACGCCGCGACCCGCGGTTCCGCGCTGATCGAGTACAACATCATCTCGTTCCTCGACCGCGCCTCCACCACCCAGTACTCCTCACGCGCGGGCAACGCGGCCTACTGTGTCGCCGAAGCCGACCCGGCGAAGTTCCAGGGCTGGCTGGCCACCATGTTCGAGCAGCAGCCCGCCGAGGGCGGCGCCGGACTGCCCGACACCGAACTGATCGCGATCGCCCAGAGCGCCGGCTACACCGAATCCACTGTGGCCCAATGCATCACCGACCGCCGCTACGACACCTACCTGCGCACCAAATCCAAGGAGATCATCGACGGCGGCATCCGCTCCACCCCCACCGTCCTGATCAACAACCACCCCGTGGCCGACCCCAAACAACTCTTCACCCCCAACGGCCTCGCCCCCACCCTCCGCTGAGTAATCGCGTTGGGCGCCTACGGCTTCGGCCGGTAGGCGCCCGGGCGGCGAGGGGCCGCCGCGCCGGCGCTACCGGGGGTCAGACCTCGAGGTCTTCTTCTATGCCTTTTAGGCGGTGGCGGGCGAGGGCGAGGTTGGCGCGGGTGCGGTCGAGGGCGAGGTAGAGGAACAGGCCCTTGGATTTTCGGCCGCTCATGGGGCGGATGATGTGGTACTGGCCGGAGAGGGAGATGAGGATGTCCTCGATGCCTTCGTTGAGGCCGAGCTGTTCGATGGTGCGCATCTTGGCGCGCACCACCTCGGTGTTGCCGGCGGCGGCGACCTGCAGATCGAGTGCTTTGGAGCTGCCGAGCGTGCCGAGCGCCATCCCGCTGTTGTAGTCCACGACCGCGGCGCCGAGCGCGCCGTCGATCACCATCATGTCTTTCAGCGACAGATCCAGATTGGACATGTCTGTTCCTCTCATTCGGTGTGTGTTGTCTGGTCTGTGCCGAAGTCGTTCGCCAGCATGTGGTCGGCGATGGCGCGGGCCACCGGCCGTGACTCCAGGTGCAGCCGGCCGACATTCACGTCGGGCCCGGCCAGGACGGTCAGCGAGGTCCACCCCGCCGCGTAGATCACCACGTGTCCTTCGCTGCCGCGCACCACGACCTCGTGGAACCCGCCACCGTGCGCGGTGGTCGTCAGCCGATAGGACAGCGACAGTTGCGCGGCCGCCAGAGCCGCCATACCGCCGGGCTCGATGTGCGGCGGTAAATCGTGGGCGACGAGCAGCCCGTCGCTGGATGCGACTAGCGCGCCGGTCAGCTGCGGGACCCGCTCGCGGAGCAGCTTCAACTCCCCCAGTACGGTCGTGTTCAGTTCCGGTGCGGTCATCGCCACCTTGGTCAACCTTCCCATCAAATCTCCGAGCAATTTCCTTCGCGCGGTCACGGGTCCTCCCAAGCTGCCCCTCGGACTTCCGTCTCAACGCTCATGATCGTCCGCAGCGAATTCCGCGAGAATTCCCCGCAGCCGGTATCGGGCCAACGCCAGATTTCCGGTGTCACCATCGAACAGGACGTGCACGAAGAGCTGCCCGGCGAAATCTCCGGGCAGCGGATTCAAGAGGTGATAGGCGTGCGTTCCGCACACGATGATCTCGGTGTCGTCGGATCCGGTCGCGAGCGCCGCGCAGTGCAGCACCGAACGCACGATATCGGTTGTGGCAGCGGCATCTTCGTGTTGATCGACCAGGTCGTGCCGACCCGCCGCAGCGATCGCGAGACCGCTCGTACCGTCCACAAGTGTCGTACTGCACGCACCGGGTATATCCATAATGCGCGCAAGGCAGCCGTCGATATCGAGCACGCGCTCCTCGCCTGTTCTGTAAGGGTTGAGGATTCCAGACGCTACACACCGTCTCCGCGTGTTGTACGGCAAACGCGGGGGGAATTCGCAGCAGCGCGACATTTACCGAGGATACGTCCTAAATATACCTCACAGTATTTAATACCCAGCAGTTTCAATACCTTTCGGTATTGCCCCGGACAGCGAAAAGGTACCTTTCGGTTTCCTGCGCCCGGCGCCGGTGTCGCCGCCCGCTCGGTCAACGCTTCAACTTTCCTGCCTACTTCGCCGTATCCTGCGCCGAGACCGACTATCGTGTCCCCTCGGACGTAGTGTCGGTCCATCCGTTCCCACAGCCATCGGCGGCTCGGGCAGCCTGTGGCGGTTGCATATTCGAGGTGACTGATGAGTTCTACCGCAGTGGTGACGCTCGACAACCTGCGCCGGGATCTGCGCGAGTACGCGCGCCTGGCCGAGGTCGGTTACGACCCGGCGGTCGTGGACCCGGTACTGGAGCCGCTCGCCGACCTGTGGACGAATTCCGTTGTCGCCGTGCGCACCACCACGCATCCGGTGCCCGAGCGCGACGTCAATGTGCGTTTGATGCACGCGGGCGAGCCGACCGGACTCGTCACCACCCTGCGTGACGCCGGGCTGATCACCTATACCGGACATCCGATGGAAGAACTGCTGGCCGCGGTCAGCGCGGCCGTGCCCGCGCGGGCCGGTGTCGACGTCGCCCTGTCCGAAGGTGTCCAGAAGATCTGGCTGATCTTCCCCGAACTGCTGAGCGTGGAACGGATGCTCGCCTTTCCCGGGGTACCGGAGGCGGCCCGCGCGCACGCCGCGCACCTGTCCCGCTACGGCGGCCGGATCGGTATCCTCGCAGTCGATTTCGCGGCCCGCACGATGAATCTGTACTCGAACGTGTTCGAACCGGGCAGCCTCGGCTCGGCCGATATCGCCGAGATCCTGGCCGACCTCGACTTCACGGCGGCGACCGAGGAGGAGCTCGCACTACTCGGCCGCACCTTCAATATCTACCGCACCTTCTCCTGGACTTCCGCACGCATGCAACGCATTTGCTTCCCGCTGCGGGTGCAGGCCGCGAACTTCCCGGCCCACCTGCACCCGGTGCTGGCCCGTTTCGTCGAGGGCGCGCCCTTCGTCGACCCGGACACGCGCGGCTTCGTCTTCTACGCCGCGTATGGCCCTACCGATCGCTACTACAAGGTCCAAGCCGAATACGCTACCGGCCAGCCGGTCACCTTTCCCGGCGGCACCGCGCCTCGCGTCAACTGACGCCCTGCGCAACAGCGGCGGCGACGCTGACAATCCTTTCGCCGCAAGGTGTCCGGCGAGTTGCCGAAACGAGTGAGCGTCGCGCCGCGATGGGGAAAGTATGCGTAGCGACGTACTCACCTGCAGGGAGCGGCGGCAGGTCGTGCGACGGCTCGTCGCCCTGTGCCATCAGATGAACGAGCTCATCGATGTGGCGGAGGCCGAATCGTCGGAGCTGCTGCTCGCCCAGGCGCACACCACCTGCCGACTATTGCAGGATCTGGTCCTGGACTTGGTCGCAGCCGAGAGCAAGATCCGCTGAGCGACCGGACCGCGACGAGATCGCCGAGATTGTTTCGGCGTGTCGACAATCCGCGGGGGTGACCAAACCGAACTCAGATGTGTAGGCATCGATGTTTCGGAACGAGGTCATCATGCGCACACATCGGGAGCGCCCGGTATCGCGACTTGCTCAGGCGGCCAGCGCGTCGCGCCAGCACCAGGTATCGGTGTACTGATGCAGCGCGCTGATCTTGCCGTCGGCCACGCGCCACAGATGCGCGAACTCCGCGAGCACGGCTTTGCCGGTCGCGCGCGCCGTACCGCGGTAGTGCCCGGTGACGAGTACCGCGCCGTCCTCGGTGTCGTACCAGGCCTCGGCGTAGGGCGCGATATCGAAGTCCCGGCCGACCGGTCCCCACACCGTGGCCAGCGCGATCTCCGGACCGCGTGGCGCGAAGTCGATGACGCTGGGCATGCCCGGCGCCACGGCCGCCTCGAACCGCGGGTGCAGCGCGGCCAAGATCGCGGCGCCGTCGTTGGCCTGGGTCGCCAGATAGAACCGATTCACCACATCTCTGTTGCTCATGTCTTCACATTAGAGGGATCATTCTAAATCGACCAGAGAGGCGGCGGTGATCACAGGCACAACCAACTTCGCGCCGAGATCGATTGCGGGCCATAGCCAACACGCATATCGCATCGGACGATTCGCGCGGCGTTTGCGGTGCCACGATGACACCGTGCGGCTATCATTTGGTTAATCGTTCCGTGTACCGGGGGTCGGGTGGTGCCGAGGAACGGCTCGGCGAGGCAGACAAGGCAGGGGTTGAGTGGCCACGATCGCGCAACTGAGGGCAATTCTGGCAGTACTGCACATCGACCCCGGCGACATCGATGCCCTCACCACCGAGAACAACGACCCGGCGGTCGAGCGCGCCAAACTGGCCGCGCTGTTGCAGCGGGTGTTCAGCAGCGAACTGCGCAGCGCGGTGACCAACACGCCGGATCAGCAGGAGCTGGCCCGGCGCTGGACCGCGGCGAGCACCCAGCCCGCGCTGGACGGCGAGAACGCCACCGAACAGGCACATTTCGACGCGCACTGGCTGCACAACCGGATCGACGCGCTGGCCCCGCGCCATCTCTCCGATCAGGCCCCGGTTCTGCTCGACGCCGCGGCCCGCGCCGCCGAGGCCGCCCAGGTGCTGTTGTCCCTGAGTAGCGGAAACCCGCACGGCGACGGCACCGAATCACTCTGGCAGACCGCCCTGGACGACCTGGCCTCGGCTTTCCATCTGATCAACGACGAGCACAACGCGATCACCCAGCCGATCGAATAGCGCCTCAGCTGCGGCCGACCTTGCTGTGGCTGAGCCGGAACCGGAACAGGGCGACCAGTCCGCCGACGACACCGACCCCGAGCAGAATGAGGCAGGGTTCGACGATGTCGGCGAACCCGGCTCCGCGCAGGATGACGTCCTGGTAACCCTTCAGCGCCCAGTACTGCGGCGTGAACGGCGACAAGGCCTGCGCCCAACCGGGCAGCGTGTCGCGCGGCGTGATCGTGCCCGCCAGCCCGCCGATGGCCAGCGAACCGACCTGCGCCATGATCGAGAGCTGGTCGATGGTGCGGCACAGCGAGACGAGCGCGATGCCGAAGCCCCAGGTCGCGACCATGAGCGAGGCGCTGATCGGGAGCAGCAACCAGACCGAGCCCTTGCTCTGCAGGTCCCACAGTGTGAAGGCGACCAGCCACAGGATGCTCAGGTGCACCACCGAGAACAGCACCGACGGGAGCGATTTGCCGAGGATGATCTCGCCGGCGCGCACGGGCGCGGCACGCAGCCGATCCCAGGTTCCCCATTCGTGCTCGCGGAAGAACGAGGCGCCGAGCAAGGTCGTGATGAAGAACGCGAACATCACGATGGTGCCCGGCCCCGCCTGTTCGATGCCGCTGGCGTTGGGGAACCCGCCGAAGAAACGCAGCTGCGCCTTGTTCGCCGGGGTCAGGAACGCCATCATGCCGATGGGCAGCACCGTGAGCACGATGAGCTGGGCCGGGTCCGACCGGATGCGGCGCAGGTCCGCCCAGGACAAGGCGCGCACCCGATCGACGGCGGAGTCATGCAACAGCATCTCGGATCCCTTCCACGGGCTGGTCGTCGCCGGCCGCGGCCGCGCGCATGATCGCCAGGTAGGCGTTCTCCAGATCGGGGTGCTGGATCTCCGCGGCAAGCAGTTGCTCGGTATCGGTGTCCAACGTGGTGAACAACTGCGCGAGCAGTTGGCCGGGCGCGTTCGTCGGAATATTGAGCCGGCGCGCTTCGACCACCGCGGCACCCGGCGCGGCGAGGAACCCGCCGAGACTCGCCGGGATCTCGGTGGCGAATTCGAGACTCACCGCCGCCTGCGCGTGGCGCTCGATCAGCTCGGCGGCACTCCCCTGCGCCAGGATTCGGCCCTGATGCAGCACGACCACCCGGGCCTCGAGCACCTCTAGTTCCGGCAGGTAGTGGGTCGCGTACACCACTGCCGCGCCCCGATCGGCGAGGTTGCGCACCTCGTCGAGCAGGTCTTGCCGGGCCGAGACGTCCGCGCCCACGGTCGGCTCGTCCAACCACAGCACGTCCGGCTCGTGCAGCAGCGCCATCGCGGTGTGCAGCCGGCGCTGCTGACCGCCGGAGAGCTGGTGCGCCCGGGTGGTGAGGAACGGGGTGATGCCGAGCCGCGCGGCGACCTCGTCGATCCGCGCGGGCAGTTCCTTGCGGCCCACGCCCATCAGCTTGCCGAAGAAGGTCAGATTCTCCCGCGCGGTCAGCGTCGGGTACACGCCGAGTTCCTGCGGCGCGAAACCCAGTTTGCGCCGGGCCTGGCGCGGCTCGGCCGCGAGGTCGATGTCGTCGATCCGGACCGTGCCCGAGTCAGCGGGTGTGAGGCCCGCGACGATGGCGGCCGTGGTGGTCTTGCCCGCGCCGTTCGGGCCGAGCAGGCCGACGATCTCGCCGGGTCGCACGAGCAGGTCGACTCCGGTGAGCACCTGTTTCTTACCGTACGACTTGTTCAGATCGCAGATCTCCAGCATCTCGCACCTCCTCGTGCAGCAGTGGCCAGGGCGCGCCCCATCCGGCCGCGCCGAGCACCGAAACTTCTCCGGCGACAACGTCTTCGGCGGAAAAGGCGTTGACGATATCGGCGGCGACCGGCGCGATGGGGTTGCTCACCGCGCGCCCGCCCGGGGTGTTCGTCAGGTCGGTCCACAGCCGCGGCGGGCGGACCACCACGACATGCCACGGATGGTGGCGCGCAACGTATTCCGCGAGCCCCTCGACCGCCGCCTTGGCCGCTGCGTAGTGCGGCCACCAGCGGGGCGGGGCCAGCACCGCCTCCGACGAGATCAGCACCACGGTGGCGCCCTTGTCGAGCCGGGGCACGCATACCGACAGCGGCGCGAAGACCAGCCGGGTGCTCGCCGCCATGAACTGCGCGGCGGTCTCGACCGCGTCCGGCGCCAGCGGCAGGGTCGGGATCGCCGGCGCCGCGAGCAGCACCACGCCGTCGAGCGGACCTTCCGGCAGGGCGGCACCGAGCGCATAGCCGTCGCTCGCGTCGGCGAGCACCGGCCACAGCCGATCCCGGTAGGCGTGTGAGGCCGCGGCGAGCACCTCGGGCGCACGGGTGCAGCTCACCAGCACCCGCGCACCCTGACTCGCCAGGCCCAGCGAGACGGCCGCGCCGAGCCCCCGGCTGCCGCCGACGACCAAAATGGTGCGGCCCGCGAGCCGCTCCGAAGGCGGCAGCACGGCGGCCAGTTCCTGCGGGTCCGGCCCGGGCACCGATTCCCGGATCAGGCTTTGCACGGTGACGTCGGCACTGGCGCCGCACCGCATACCGGCCGCCAGGGTGACCAGCCCCGAGCGCCGGTCCACCTCGGGCGCGGCGGTGTCGAATTCCACTGCGCCGGAACCGGACCCGTGCAGCACGATGGTCGTCGCAACGAGCAGCGCGTCCCGGCCGGGTGTGCACATGCCGGTCCAGTAGCTGGCCCAGCCGAGCACGGCCGCGACGTGTTCGGGCACGCGGCCGCCGATCACCCGCGAGACCAAGGCGGCGATCAGCGGGTAGTCCACCGCGTACGTCCCGTGTTCGGCCCCCGGCGCCCGCGCGGAATCGCCTGCCACATCGGCCAATTCGAGCACGCGCGGGGTATCGCGGCGCGGGTGATCCGCGGCGGCGGGGCCGCACCACGGCAGCACCGAACCCAGCCGGCACCGGACGCCGACCACCTCGATGCCGCCGAAGCTGACCCGGCCGCGGGCCTCGCTCTCCGACACCGTCCAATCGACCTCGTAGCGGCGGCCCGGAATCGTCGGCTGCCGGAACGTCGCCCGGATATCGCGCACCGCCATCGGATCGGTGGTCTCGGCGAGCGCGGCCAGCGCCAGGGTGACCACGAGCGCGCCGTGCGCCACCGGTCTGCCGTACGGCGAGCGGTGGCCGAAATCGTTGTCCACGTGCAGCGGATTGCGATCACCGGTGGCGGCCGCGTAGGTCGCCACGTCGGTGTCGGTCACACGGAACACGCGGGCCGTCATGACACCCGCTCCCGCCGTGCGGTCACCACGGCCGCGGCGAGTTCGGCGAGTGTGGGTTCCGACGTGAGCGTGCTCTCCGGAAGTTCCACCGCGAACGCGCGTTCCACCGCGTACACCAACCGGACCTGGGCCAGCGAATCCCAGGTGTCCATATCGGCGCGCACCGTGTCGGGGCCGTGGGCGGCCGGCTCGCCGACCACTTCGGCGAACAGCTCGAGCAACTGCTCCATCACATCAGTAGCCATGTTGGGTCTGCGCCTCTCGCACGTGCGGGCTGCGCGCGGGCGCGCCACCCGTCAGGTCGAATCCGTATACCGCCCCCTGGGCCGACTCCGCCTCGAGCGCGAAACCGTGCTGGGGGTACAGCTCGCGCACCAGCGCGTTGCGGGCAGTCGGCAGATACCGGCCCACCAATCGCGAACTGCCCTGTGCCAACGCCCATTCGGCGGCCGCGGCCAGCAGATTGTTCTCCGCGTTCCGGCCGATCACCCGGCAGCTGAGCAGCAGGGTGTCGATCTCGACGGCACCGTCGCGGTCCTCGGCGAGCAGCACGCCGACGATGCCGTGATCGGCGAAACGGTCCCGCAGGCGCAGGATCGCGGCGAACCACCGCGGATCCTCGGCCATCTTCCGGACCTGGCTCTGGGTGTGCCTGCGGGTGGTCAGGTTGAACTGATTCGTCTTGGCGATCAGCTGGGCGGCCCGGTCCAGGGTGGTGCTGTTGATCGGCTCGATGGTGGCGACCATGTCCAGGCTCGCGAGGAACTCGTCCAGGTTGTCCGTCACGATCCGTTCGGCGGCGGCCAGCGCCTGATAGGAGCGTTGCCGCGTGAAGTCCTCACTCGACAGCGCCCCCGGATGCAGCCAGGGCAGCGCGGCCAGTGCGGCGCGGAACTTCGCGGGCGCCGCGGGCAGACACAGCGCGCGCACCTCGGGATGCGCGGCGACGACCTGGGCGCACTCGGCCGGATTGTCGTCGACGAACGCGATGCTGCCGGGGCCCAGCCGGATCTTCTGCGAGATCTCCTGGAGCTGTTCGGATTTCGGCCGCCAGTCGGCGACGATATGAGTGAAGTCGGCGGCCCGCAGCACCATGCCCGGCGCCTCGTTGATAGCCCGCAACGCGAGGTCGCGATCGTTCTTGCTGGCCACCGCGAGCAGCACGCCGCGCTCGGTGAGCGCCCGCAGATAGCGCTGGAAATCGGCGAACGCCTCGCCCTCGGCGCCGGTGCCGACCCGGATGCCGTCGATGCCGTCGTCGCCGAGGACGCCGCCCCACAGGGTGCCGTCGAGGTCGACCACCACGCACCGCGCGGACCGGCCCCGGTCGGCCGCGACCGTGTCGGCGATCGCCGCGGCCAGCCACGGCAGGCTGTCCGGCGCATACGGTTGCCGCACCCGATACCAGCTGCGCGAGTCCTCCCACTGCCGCAGACCCACCTGGGCGGCAAGCTGTTCCACGTCGACGAACAACACGCGGCCCGCCGCCTGTTCGGCGAGCCGCGCGTTGATCTCGCGCACCCGATGCGAAAGCGACTGCGGGGTACGCCAGGCGGCCGCGCCGTACGCGTCGACCGCGGGCGGCGCGAACCCGAGCTGCACCACGCGCACGCCGGCGCGCGCCGCGGCGTCCCACAGCCCGACCCAGCGGTCCACCGTCTCCTCGACCGTGCCGGTGACATCGTGGTGGGTACCCGCCAGCACGACGTAATCGCCTTCACGGAACGGCGTTTGGGGCGCGAGCAGGACCTGTTCGACCTGACCGAACGGAAACTCGAGCAGCTCCGGGGTCACCCCGGCGCGAGCGCAGGCCAGCGGCAGCAGCTCGGTGAGGAAGTCGGTCGTGTAGGTCGCCAGCACGGCCAGACGGACGGCGACGCCCGGCGGGTTCGGTTCGCGGGCGAGCGTTTTCGCGTGCTGAGTCCACGCGACATACCCGTCGGCGGGTGCGATCCGCACCGCGATATCGGCCATCGCTACGCTCCTTCCGCTCGGCGGTGCGCGAAGGCCAGGTGCCTGCCTTCGTATTCGGCCAGGGCGAGCAGGGTTTCGGCGATGCGCGCGGTCTGCACGGTGCCGCCCGCGGCGGCCCGCATCCGGGCGTGCATCAGCAGGGGCGGTAGTTTGCGCCACAGGGTCACCGCGCGCTCCCAGTGTTCGCGGCCCGCGTCGTCGAGCACCTCGTCGTCGAATTCCGCGGCCCACAGCAGCAGTTCACGCTGGCGCAGGGCCTGCCAGAGGTCATCGATCTGGGTGAAATCACCCGGGGTCGTGGCGAATTGGTAGCGGCTCGCCAAAGCCACCAACGCGTCCGCACCCACCAGCCGGTCTGCGCGCGGCACGAGCAGGTCCACAGGGCGGGCCTGCAGCCAGCGATAGGTCCGGCCAGCCTGGATGTCCGAGGTGCCGGCCATCGCTTGTTCGCGCAGCAGCGCGACCGTGTCACCCGAGCCGAGGCTGACCGACCACTCCCGCAGTTCGGCGGCCGAGAGCACCGGAACCCGTTGCCCGGCTTGCAGTCCGAGCTCGGTGGTCATGGTGAGCGGGTCCTCCACCACCCAGCCGTCGACAGTGGCCACGATGGCGAGCCAGTGCGGCGCGTGCCATTTCTGATAGCCGTGCTGCCAGGGCAGGTGGAAGATGTCGGCGAGCAACACGACCGAACCGTGCGCGGCCACCTGCTCCTCCAACGCGTGGTACGCCGTGGCCCAGTCGTCGTCGCCGTGCACGCCGAACCCCAGCGCGGGCAGCGGGGCGGTGGCGTCGTGTTCGAACAGCAGCAGGTCCTGCTCGGCGGGGGTCACCGCCAGGGTCGGGCCGCCCGCGAGCAGCGGCCGCCACCACCGGGTTTCGCCGCGAGCCAGCAGCGTACTCGCCAGCGCCGCGGTGAAGCAGGTCAGTTTGTCGCCATGAGTGGACAGTGCGGTGGTCATTTCTCGCCTCGTACCCGGAGCGTGCCGTCGAGGTAGGCGGTGCGGGAGGCCGAACGCTGGATCTTGCCGCTGGACGTGCGGGGAATCCCGCCGGGGCTCAGCAGCAGCACCTCGTGCACGCCCACGTCGTGCACCCGGAAGATGGCTTCGCGCACGGCATTGCGCAGTTCCTGCGCGGTCGTGGTGTCGTCGGCCGGAATCCTGGCCTCGACCAGCACCACGATCTTCTCCTGCACGCCGACTTCGATGGAGAAGGCCGAGCAGCGCCCCGGCAGCACCAGCGGATGTGCCTGCTCCGCAGCGTCTTCGAGATCCGGCGGGTAATAGTTGCGGCCGTCGATGATGATCAGGTCCTTGAGCCGGGTGGTCGGATAGACCTCCCCGTCGTGCAGGAAACCGATGTCGCCGGTGCGCAGGTAGTACTTGCCGTCGCGCGGCGAGAGTTCGCCGCGGAACGTCGCTTCGGTCTCCGCGGGGCGGTTGAAGTAGCCGGAGCAGAGCGAGGGCCCGTGCACCCAGATCTCGCCGAGCCGGTGCTCGGGCAGCGGCTCCCTGGTGTCCGGATCGACGATCTGCACCGCCGTGCCGGGTGCCGGAGCGCCGCCGCTCACGATGTCCGCGCCGTCCGGCGCGACCACCACGGACCCCGCGGCCAGCGCCGTGCGGTCCACCGTGATGGTCTGCACGCCGGACAGGGTGCGCCAGTTGACCGAGACCAGCAGTGTCGCCTCGGCCAGGCCGTACCCGGCGATCAGGCTCGACTCGGACAGGCCGTGTCCGGCGAAGGCGGCGTAGAACTTTCGGATCGTGCTGACCCGCACCGGCTCGGCCCCCGACAGGGCGTACCGCCAGCGGCTCAGGTCGATGCCGTCGAGGTCGTCGGGGCCGACCCGTTCGGCGCACAGTTCGTAGCCCACGTTCGGGGAGGCGGCGAAAACCTGCGCGGGATGGTCGCTGATCGCCCGCAACCAGCGTTGCGGCCGGCGCAGGAACGAAGTGGGCGACATCTGAACCACGCCGTGGCCGTTGATGATCGGCATGATGACGCCGACCATCAGGCCCATGTCGTGGAACAGCGGCAGCCAGCTGACGAAACCGACCTCGTCCTCGGGCCCCACCCCGACGTGGTACATCATCTGGTAGGTCTGCCTGGCGTTGGCGAGCAGGCCGCGGTGCGGCACCATCACGCCCGCCGGGGTGCGGGTGGAGCCGGAGGTGTACTGCAGCAACGCGATCTGTTCCCGATCGACCAGCACCGGCTCCCAGTCGGTCGCCAGCCGCGCGTTCACCTCGCCGGTGGTCACGATCAGCCGCGTCGTATCGGTCGGCGAATTGTCCAGCCACGCGGTCACATTGGGTAGCGCGTCGTCGGTGGTGACGAGGCAGGCCGGGTCGGCGTCGACGCAGACCGCGTCGATCCGGCCGTTGGAATTGTGCGCACTCGGCGGATACAGCGGCACCGCGATGATGCCGGCGTACAGGCAGCCGAAGAACGCTTTCACGTACTCCAGGCCCGGCGGCAGCAGCAGCACGGCCCGGTCCCCCGGGTGCGCCACCTGGAGCAGCGTGGCCGCGTAGGCCCTTGCCGCACGGTCGATTTCGGCGTAGGTGAGCGACTCGGTGACACCGGCCGTGGCGGTCGAATCGGGATAGCTCAGGAAGCTGTAGGCGAGCCGGTCCGGATGCTGGGCGGCCTGTCTGGTCAACGCGCGCACCAGCGTGTCGTATTCGATATCGCCCCCGGTGAGCAGTGTCGTGGTCATACTCCGACCTCCTGTGGTGACGGCGCGGCGAGGAAGCCGACCTTGCGGAAGTAGTCCAGGTAGCGGGTGAACAGGTCGTGCGCGACCGGCGGGCAGTGCACGCCGGCCTGCGCCAGCGCGGTGACCGCGTCATCGACCTCGAACTGGATCGACGGCGTCAGCCCGTCACCGGCGTTCAACAGGCTCAGCACGCGGTAGGACGCCGAGCCCGCGCCCGCCTCGGCCGCGTGCGCGGCGATCGCGGCACGCCACTCGTCGAGGGGCACCAGCCGCACCGGCGTGCCGCTCGCCCGCAGCCAGCCGACGGCTTCGGCGAACGAGCCCGGCGCGGGGTTGCGCACGTGATAGATGTGCGTCCCGGGCCGGGTGTTCCGGGCCAGTTCGACCATGGCGGCGCCGGTGAAGTCGGCCGGCGCCAGATCCACCGCGAAATCCACCTCGGGTGCGCGGCCGACCTCCTCGCTGGCCTTGACGAGCAGCCAGAAGAAGTCGCTGGTCTGGCAGGCGCCGGTGCGGCTGTCGCCGCCGATGCGACCGAGCCGGAACACGTTGACCGGCACACCGCGCGCACCGGCCGCGCAGACCAGCCGTTCGGCGACCCACTTGCTTTGCAGGTAGCCGAGGGACAGTTGCGACGGGTCCTGCGCGGGCCGCCGTTCGGTGACCCGGCCGTCCACCGCGTCGCCGGGACCGAGCACATACAGCGAGGACACGAAATGCAGTGGCGCACCGCTGTTCCTGGCCAGGGTGAGGAGTTCGTCGGTGCCGCGCACGTTGGCCGCCGCCAGCACCTGGTACGGCAGCGCGAAATTCACGTGCGCACCGTTGTGGTAGATCGCATCTATCGTGCGGCCGAGCAGCAGGAACTGCTTCTCGCTCAAACCGAGTCGTGGTTCACCCAGATCACCGAGTACCGGCACGACCCGGTCGAACGCGGTGCGCGGCAGTTCGTAGGCGTCGAAGGTCGCCGCGAGCCGGGCCAGGCCCGCCTCCGTGGTGTCCGCGCGGACCAGGCAGTGCACCCGGGATTCGGTGCGCTCCAGCAGTTCCCGCAGCAGGAACGCGCCGACGAAGCCGGTCGCGCCGGTGAGCAGCACCTCCCCGGTATCCGGCCGGGCGGTGGTCCACGGTCCGGCGGGCCAGGAGTCGATGACGGCCGCCACCTCGGCGGCCAGGTCGATCGCCGCCTCCGTCGACGTCTCCCCCGCCAGCAGCGCCACCACACCGGCGACCGTCGGCCGGGCGAACAGCGAGCCGAGCGGAATGTCTTCGCCGAAGGTCTCTTTCAGGCGCAGGATGAGCTGCGCCGCGAGCAGCGAGTGACCGCCCAGATCGAAGAAGTTGTCGTCCCGGCCGACCCTGGGGCTACCGAGCACCTGCGCGAAGACGCCCGCGACCCGCTGTTCGAGCGGCGTGCGCGGCGGCTCGTAGGCCACCGGGTTCCGCCGCAACACCGGTGCGGGCAGCGCGCGACGGTCCAGTTTTCCGTTGGTGGTCAACGGGAATTCGTCCAGCACCAGCACGGCCGCCGGCACCATGTGCTGCGGCAGCTTGCGCGCCAGGTGGGCCCGCACGTCGACCACGAGATCGTCGCGCGCCTTGACCCGCAGCGGATCCGAGACGATGAGATCGCCGGGCCATTCGGCGGCCCGCGCCGGCGCACCGGACAGCGCGACGTCCCAGCCGGTCGCCACGACGTCGTAGCGCCCGCCGGGGCGGCGCAGCGCCTCGATCCGGTACGGCGCCCGCTCGGCGAGCGCGAGATAGTCCTCGGGGCTCACGCCGCCGGAATCGGCCAGCACGGCGCGGATCTGGGCGGCCGTCGCCCGGCCCCGTCGCAGCTCCTCGACCACCGCGAGCGGTCCGGCGACCCGGGCGTCGAGCACATCGGTGACAAGCACGGCCGCGGGCCGATCCTGTTCCAGCACTTCGGCCAGTCGCTGCGGTGTCGTCGTCGCGTCGAGCACCTTGGGCCGCACCGGAAGTCCGCGGGCGCCCGCGTACAGCACGGCGTCATAGCGGAATCGGGACATCTCGTTGAGCCGCACACCGCGCTTGAGCCGGCAGCGGCTGCCGGTCAGCACCGGGCTCGCGGCGACGAAATCCTCGAAATACTCGGGCGAGATCACCAATTCGGCGTCCCGGTCCAGCGCGGCGCGGACCGCGGGCGCGAGTTCGCTCGCACCGGCGGACGGTGCGTTGGTCGCCTCGACCGTCGCGTGGAACGATTCGCTGAGCACCAGATCGCGGACGTCGCCGACGAACAGCACGCCCTCGGGAGCGAGCAGCCCGGCCGCATCCTGCAGCACCCGGCTGAGGTAGTCGGCGCTCGGGAAGTACTGCACCACAGAGTTGATGAGCACGACGTCATAGGAACCGGTGAGGTCGGCGGGCAGTGCGTCGGCGGCGCACAGCTCCAGCCGGACGTGCGCCAGTTCGGGATCGGGGCCGACGATCTTCGCCCGGACGTTCTCGATGGCGGACGCGGACACGTCGGTGGCGTCGTAGACCTCGCACAGCGGTGCCAGGCGGGACAGCAGTAGCCCGGTGCCACAACCGATTTCGAGTATGCGGCGCGGTGCGAGCGACCGCACGGCCGCGACCGTCGCCTCGACCCACTCCCGCATGTGCTCTTCGGGAATGGCGGCATTGGTGTAGGAGCTGTTCCAGCCGGAGATGTCGAAATCGGCGTCGCCTTCGCGACCCTGCCGATAGGTGCTGTTGAACACGACCTGCCAGGTGGCGACCTGATCCTGTTCCGCGCCCGCCGCGTCGGCCGTCACGTCGCCCGGCGTGAAATAGGCGACCAGCGAGACGTTTCCGCCGGTGTCCTTGCGCGCCAGCACGACCGACTGGTCCACGCCGGGGTGCGCGGTGATCGCCGCCTCGATCTCGCCGAGTTCGATCCGGAAGCCGCGAACCTTGACCTGCTGATCGATCCGGCCCAGGTATTCGAGGTCACCGTCGGCGCGGCGGCGAGCCAGATCGCCGGTGCGATAGACGCGGCGACCGTCCAATACTGGACTCGCCACGAACCTTTCGGCCGTGAGTTCGTCGCGGCCGAGGTAGCCGCGGGCGACGCCGGGGCCGGACACCAGCATCTCCCCGGCCACACCGTCGGGGACGGGGCGCCCGGCGGGGTCGACGATCAATACCCCGAGGTCCGGCAGCGGCACACCGATCAGGCTGCCCGCCGCCGATTCCACGTCGGCCCTGGTGAGTTCGCGGTAGGTGACGTGCACGGTGGTTTCGGTGATGCCGTACATGTTCACCAGGCGTGCGGCCTGGCCGAACCGATCGAACCAGGGGGTAAGCGTGGCGAGGTCGAGCGCCTCGCCACCGAAGATCACCCAGCGCACCGCGAGTTCGGCGCCCGGCGCGCTCTCCAGCGCACGCAGCAACTGGGTGAACGCGGACGGGGTCTGGTTCAGCACCGTGACCTGCTCGCGCGCAAGCAGTTCCGCGAACTCGGCGGTGGACCGGCTCACCGACCCGGGCACCACCACCAAGCGGCCGCCGTGGAGCAGCGCGCCCCACATTTCCCAGACCGAGAAGTCGAAGGAGTAGGAGTGGAACATCGTCCACACGTCCCGCGCGCCGAAGTCGTACCAGCGGGCGGTGGTCGAGAACAGCCGCACCACGTTGGCGTGCTCGATCACGACGCCCTTCGGCACTCCCGTCGACCCGGAGGTGTAGATGACGTAGCACGGGTCGTGCGGTCCGGCCTGCGCCGGCGGGAGATCCGGCGCGGATTCCGCGGGCAGCTCGTCGATCAGCAGCAGCTCCGGACCCGCGCTCTCGGTCGCCGAGATCAGCGAGCTGTGGCTGATCACCAGGCGCGCACCGGAATCGCCGATCATGAACTCGATCCGGTCCGCCGGATACATCGGGTCGAGCGGTACGTAGGCGGCGCCGGCGCGCAGCACGGCGAGGATCGCCACCACCACATCGGCGGAGCGCTCCAGGTGAATGCCGACGAAGGATCCCCGATCGACGCCGCGGCCCCGCAGCCGGCGGGCCAATCCGTCTGCGGCGGCAGCCAGTTCGGCATAGGTCAGCGCGCTGTCGCCGAAGGTGAGCGCCACCGCCTCGGGCGTCTTGATCGCCTGAGCCGCGAACAGCTCGTGCAACGTGAGCTGAGCCGCGGCGGCGGGCGCACACGGCAGCGCCGCGGCGAGCGCCCGCTGGCGTTCGCCGGATTCGAGGAAGTCCAGTTCTGCAAGCGCGGTGTCCGGTGCCGTGACCACCGCGGTCAGCAGCGCGACGAAGTGCCGGGCGATCGCGGACACGGTCGGCTCGTCGTAGAGGTCGACGTCGTATTCGAACGCGCCGGCCAGTTCGGCGCCGACCTGCCGCAGGGTCACCAGCACGTCGAATTTCGTGGTGCCCGAATGCACTTCGACGTACTCGGCGTCGAGGCCGGGGATGGTGAGTTCGGGCAGGCTGGTGTTCTGTAGCACCACGGCGGTGCGGAACAGCGGCGAATGGCTGAGTTCCCGGTCGGGGCGCACGTGTTCGACGACCAGGTCGAACGGGGCCTCCTGGTGATCGAACGCGTCGAAGACCACCCGCTGTTCGCGGGCCAGCAATTCCCGGAACGTCGGCGCCCCGGACAGGTCGGTGCGCAAAGCGAGCGCGTTGACGAAGAACCCGATGAGCGGCTCGACCTCGGGCCTGGTCCGGCCCGCGATCGGCGTGCCGACGGTGATGTCCTCCGCGCCGGTGTAATACCGCAGCAGCGCTTTGAATCCCGCCATCAGCGCGATGAACAACGTTGCGGGACGGTCGTTCACCCTGACCTCGTCGGCCAGGCGGCGCAGGCCGGCCAGCACCGGCGCCGGGATCGTGAACAGCACCCGCGCCCCGCGGTTCGCCGGTTCGAGCGCACGGGGCCGATCCGGATGGAACGTCACCAGCGGCGGCTCGTCGCCGAGCACGCCACGCCAGTAGTCGAGATCGGCGCCGAACTTGTCGCGCTGCGCGAGATCCTGTAACCAGACCGCGTAGTCGGGGTACTGCAGCGGCAGTTCCGGCAGCTCCGGCGCATGCCGCCCCGCGGTGAGATCGGCATAGGCCGACATCAGCTCGGTGGCGAACACGCCGAGCGACCACCCGTCGGAGATGATGTGGTGCATCGCGACGGCGAAGATCGCGTCGTCCGCGCCGAGCCGCACCAGCAGCACCTCGACCAGCGGACCGGACAGGTCGAACACCGTCCGGCTGAACCGCTCGACCTGTGCTATCGCGTCGGCGAGCGGTCGCGCCGGGTCCAACTGTGCCGAGCTCACCACGGTCATCGGCAGCGGGGCCACCGGCCCGACCACCTGTACCGGAACCCCCTCGCGCACTTCGATACTGGTGCGCAGCGATTCGTGCCGCGCCACCACCAGCGACAGCGCGCCCTGCAGGGCAGCAATATCCAAGTGGCCGCGCAGGCGCAGCGCCAGCGGCATCGTGTACGTCGCCCGGTCGGGGAACAGCTGCTCCAGGAACCAGATCCGCTGCTGCGCGGCCGAAAGCGGCGCGGCCGCGGCGGGATCGGGCCGGCGCGGAATGGCCGCGCGCGGCGTATTGCCCGCGGCCCAGCGCCGCAGCAACTCGCGGCGGGAGGCGCCGGTATCGACGAGTTCAGGCATTGTTGCTCCGTTCTTCGGCCGCCCCCGGCTGATTCAGCAGCAGTTCGACCTCGCTGTCGGACAGCTCGTCCAGCCGTCGCATCAGGTGCGCGGCGATGGTCTCGGCCATCCCCGCGACGGTCGGGCCCGCGAACAGTTCGCCCAGGGCGAGTTCCAACGGGAAGACGGCGCGCAGCTGGGTGGCGACGTGCACCGCGAGCAGCGAATCGCCGCCCAGCTCGAAGAAATTCGCGTCCACGCCGACCGCGTCCACGCCGAGGGCGGCACACCACACGGCGCGCACGCGCTGCCGCACCGCCGCGACGAACTCATCCTCTTCGGCACCCGCGGTATCGCTCGCGTCGGTGGCGGCAGGCTCCGGGGAGTGCTCCACCGTGCGGACGCGGGTAGCCGCGGTCTCCGGCGGATCGACCCAATAGCGCTTCAGCGCAAAGGGATACGTGGGCAGGGCGACCGCCGCGGGCGTCCGGTCACCGTAGATCGCCTCGAAGTCGACGTCCACGCCGGACAACCACAGGCGACCGGCCGCCTCGACGATCGCCGATTCCGGCGCACCGGCCCCGAGGCCGACGCCGAGCGTACCGACCGTGGCCGACCCGCGATCGGCGGTGCGCAGGAACGAAACCAGCGATTTGCCCGGGCCCACCTCGAGCGCGACGGTGGCCAGATTGCGGGCGAGCAGCCCGAGGGCCGCCTCGCGGAAGCGAACCGTGCTGGTCATCTGCCGGGCCCAGTACGCCGGGTCCACCGCTTGCTCGGCGGTGATCGGGGCGCCGGTCACGTTGGACCAGAACGATGTTCGCGGCGACCGGCGGGGTACGCCGCGCACCAGCTCCGCGAAACGCGCCGCGGCTTCGTCCATCAGCGGCGTGTGGAAGGCATGCCCGACCGGGAGCAGCGAGCTCGCCGCGCCTTCCGTGGACAGCTCCGCCGAGAGCCGGAGCAATGCCGCGGGGGCGCCCGCGACCACACAGCGGGTCGCCGAATTGTCCGCGGCCAGCCACACGTCCTCCGGCAGGCGTGCGGCGACCGCGTCCGCGCCCTGGGAGATCGCGAGCATCCCGCCGGGCGGTGCGGCCGCCATGATCCGGCCGCGCGCGACCATCAGGCGCAACGCGTCGGGCAGTTCGAAGACGCCGGCGAGGGTGGCGCAGACCAGTTCACCGAGGCTGTGCCCCAGCAGCTCCGTCGGCGCGACGCCGAACTCGCGCCACATGCCGGCCAGCGCGTACTCCACCGCGAACAACGCGACCTGGGTCTGTTCGGTGCCCTCGGCCTGTCGTATCGCCGCGTCCAGGTCGAATCCGTCCGCGCGGAGCAGCTCCGTGCATTCGCGCAGGCGGCTGCCGAACGGACCTACGGTGGCCGCGAGTTCGAGTACTGCCGCGCCGAGGGCGACCCCTTGCCCGGGGAACAACCACGCCACCGCCGGTGCGGGCACCGCCTCGCCCACCGCGGGCTTGCGCAGCGCCGTGGCCGCCTGCGCCGTCGTGCTCGCCACCACCATGCGGCGATGCGGGAACCGGCGGCGGCGATGCGCCAACGTATGTGCGACAGCGGCCAATTCGACGTCGGTGTCGTCGAGGTGGTCGGCCAGGCGCGTCGCCGCCCGGTCGGCGTCCTGCGGCGTGCGTGCCGAGATCAGCAGTGCGCGTGGGCCGCCCGCCGCCGCGACGGGTGCGGGCACCGGCGGCTGTTCCACGATGACGTGCGCGTTGGTGCCACCGATACCGAACGCGCTCACCCCGGCCCGGCGCACCTCGGCGGACCACTCTTTCAGCTCGGTGTTCACGTAGAACGGGCCGGACGCGAAGTCGATCTCGGGATTCGGCCTGGTGTAGTGCAGGCTGGCCGGAATGCGGCCGTCGCGCACCGTGAGCACCGCTTTGATGAAACCGGCGACGCCGCCCGCGGAATTCAAGTGGCCGACATTGGTTTTCACCGAACCCAGCGCGCAGTACTGCGTGGCTGCCGTGTGCTCGCGATAGGCGGCGCTCAGCGCCGCGATCTCGATCGGGTCGCCCAGTTTCGTTCCGGTACCGTGCGCTTCGACGTAGCCGATGGTGTCGGCGCCGATCCCGGCCGCCGACAATGCCTCTCGGACGACGGCCCGCTGGCCCGCGATGCCCGGCGCCGTGTAGCCGATCTTGTCGGCGCCGTCGTTGTTCACCGCGGAACCGAGGAGCACGGCGTGCACCCGGTCGCCGTCGGCGAGCGCGTCGGCTAGCCGTTTGAGCACGACGACGCCTACGCCGGAACCGAATACGGTGCCGCCGGCGTCGGCGTCGAACGCCCGGCAGTGCCCGTCCGGGGAGAGGATCGAGCCCTCCTCGTAGATGTAGCCGGCCTGCTGCGGCACCTGCACGCTCGCACCGCCGGCCAGCGCTACATCGCACTGGAAGTCCAGCAGGGCTTGCGCCGCCTGGTGAATCGCAACCAGCGAGGTGGAGCACGCGGTCTGCACCGCGAAACTCGGTCCGGTCAGGTTGAGCTTGTAGGAGACCTTGGTGGCCAGGTAGTCCGAGGCGTTGCCGTGCAGGGCGTGCAGTTGCGAACTCGGGGTCTGGAACAGGCTCGCGTGCCCGGCCAGATTGCGCAGCAGATAGGTGCTCAGGCCCGCGCCCGCGAAAACACCGACGGAGCCGGGGTTCTCGGTGGCGAGGCGGCCGCTGTCCTCCAAGGCTTCCCACGCGCACAGCAGGAACAAGCGCTGCTGCGGGTCGGTCAGCTGGACTTCCCGCGGGCTCATGTCGAAGAACTCCGCGTCGAACTTGTCCGCGTCCGGTAGCAGCGCGCCCACGTGCACATAACCGGCGGGCGGGTCGGCGGGCATGGTCTCCGGCGCGAGCGGGCGCACCGATTCGCGGCCCTCGCACAGGTTGCGCCAGTACTCGGTGACCGTGTCGGCCCCCGGGAAGCGGCAGGCCATGCCGATCACGGCGATCCGGAAATCGTTGTCGTCGTGCGTCATCGCGGCTCCCCGCTCTCGTCGTCGGACAGGTGCGGCGGGGGCGACCCCGCGCTCTGGCGGTGTGCCCGCCGGCGCGCCGCGGCCGCGCGCCGGTCGAGCCCGCGGTCCCCCTCTTCCGGCGCGCTCGCCCGACCGGCCAGGGTTTTCGCGAGTCCGTCGACGGTCGGCGCGGCGAACAGGTCGGTCATCGCCAGTTCGATGCCGAGCCGCCGCTCCAGCAGGCCGCGCACCCGAGCCACCGCGAGCGAATGCCCGCCCAGATCGAAGAAGTTCTGCCCCAGGCCGACCTCCCGGTCGAGCACCTGCGCCCACACCTCGGCGACGACGCGCTCCAGCTCGGTGCTCGGCGCGACGTACACCGGCGGCGCGGCCGGGGCGATCTTGGGCAGCTTGGCCCGGTCGAGCTTGCCCGTGAGACCACGCGGCAGCCGGTCGAGCACCATGTAGGCCGACGGAATCATGTAGTCGGGCAGCCTGGTTCGCAGGAACGCCGACAACTCCAGGTAGTCGGGCTCGAGCGGGCCCTCCTGGGTGAGATAGGCGACCAACCGCGGCACCTCGGCGTCGGCGTCGAGCACCACGGCCGCCTCGGCCACCGTCGGATGTGCGCGCAGGAAGGTCTCCGCCTCCCCCGGTTCCACCCGGTGGCCGCGGATCTTGACCTGCCGGTCCTTGCGGCCGACGAAGACGAGCTTGCCGTCGGGTAAGCGCCGGGCCAGATCGCCCGTGCGGTAGTACGGCACGCCGTCGCGGCCGGTGCCGAACGCCCGCTCGGTGAGTTCCGGTCGATGCCAATAGCCGAGGGCCACATGGGAACTGCGCAGGGCGATCTCGCCGTATACCTCGGTGGGGCGGCCCGCGGCATCCACCAGGTCCACCGCCACCCCCTCGACCGGACGGCCGATCGGTACGCCCGCGCGATCCGCATCGGCGGGAGAAACGATGTGCTGCAACGCCACCGAGCACTCCGACGGGCCGTACAGACTCACCAGCCGGCATGCGGCGGTGAAGTGCTTGCCGAAGTCGATGACGTCGCCGCGGACCACCTCCTCGCCGCCGAGCGCGACCAGGCGCAGCGCCTGCGGTGCCCACGGCCCGTCGGCGTCGCTCAGCAGATAGCGGAAAAGCGTAGGGGTGCAGTGCAGGACGGTGATCCCGGCCCGTTCGATCTCCGCGCGTAGGGCGGCCGGACCGTAGTTGTGCGGGTCGATGACGGACAGCTGCGCACCCGCCACCGCCGCGCCGAACGAATTCAGCACCCCGGCGTCGAAGGTGTAGCGCGCGGGCGCGGCGACGACGTCGTCGGGGCCGAGGCGCAGCCGCCGCGCGTAGGTCACCGCGTGCGCCAACGCGTTGCCGCGGCTCTGCGCCACGCCCTTAGGGCGACCGGTGGACCCGGACGTGTGCAGGATGTAAGCGAAATCGTCGGCGCTGATATGCGATTTCGCCCACGTCGACAGGTCGTTGGTGGGCACCGCGCCGAGCGCGGGGTCCGGATGGTCGGCCCGCGCCGCGACCGGGAACACGTGGGCGCCCCCCGCGACGGCCCGCGCCAGCGCGGTCAGCGACGGATCACACACCAGCGCGGACACATCGGCCTCCTCGAGGATCTCGATCAGCCGTGCCTCGGGAGCCCGCGGATCGAGCGGGACGTAGGCCACGCCCGCGCGCAGCGCCGCCCACACCGCGACGAAACTCTCCGGCGTGTGGTCGTACAGCAGCGCGACCCGGCTGCCGTCCAACCCGGCGCCGATGAGCTGCTTGGCGATCGCGGCGGTGCGCAGGTCCAGTTCGGCGTAACTGGTGACGCGCTCGCCGCCGCGCACCGCCGGTGCGCCGGCGCGCACGTCGATCACCGCGTCCAACCGATCGATCAGTCGCTCGCCCGGTGCGGCCGCGGGCACGAGCGCGGTTCCGGGCAGCTCCCAATCCGGCTCCCCCGCAGCCGGTTCCGTCGGCTCCAGCGCGATCGCGCCGACGAGCTGTGCGGGGTCGGCCACGATTCCGGCCAGCGCGGTCGCATAGTGGCGCAGCGCCCGGTCGGCGCTGGGCTCGTCGTAGAGGTCGAGGCTGTATTCCAGGGTCAGCTTGGCGGTGCCGTCGGTTTCGTCGACGGTGAGATCGAAGTCCATCTTGGCGGTCGCCCGTGGGGCGTCGACCAATTCGACCTCGAGTCCGGCCATGTCGAGCGACGGCGGCGGCGTGTTCAAGTAGTTGAACATGACCTGGGCCAGCGGGGTCCGGCTCATATCCCGGTGTGGCACCATCGCCTCGATGACCTTCTCGAACGGCAGGTCCTGGTTCGCGTGCGCCGCGAGCACGGTCCGGCCGACGCGGGCGACCAAGCCGGTGCAGATTTCCTCCGGGTCGACCCGGGTGCGCAGCGCCAGCGTGTTCAAGAAGCAACCGACCAGCGGCTCGACCGCCGAGCGGGTCCGTCCGGCGATCGGCGCGGCGACGATCAGATCCTGTTGGCGCGTATACCGATTCAGCAGCGTATAGAACGCCGCGAGCAGCACCGCGAAGGTCGTGACGCCCTGCCGGGCGGCGAGCGCGCGGACCTGCGCCATCACCTGGGGGTCGATCGTGTGGCGTGCCACCGCACCACGCGAGGTGCGCCGGGCCGGACGCGGACGGTCGCCGGGGATCTCGGTGACCGTCGGGTCGGCGAGCTCGGCGCGCCAGAAGTCCAGTTGCCCGGCCAGACTCGTCGCGCTGCCGCGCTGCCACTCCGCGTAGTCCGCGTACTGCACCGTCAGCGGCCGCAGCGGCGCGGAGTCCCGGTCGGTGCGGGCGCGGTAGTGCGCCGAGACCTCTTGGCTCAGTACCGCGATCGACCAGGCGTCGCACACGATGTGGTGCAGCGCCAAAGCGAGCAGGTATTCGTCGGGGCCGGATTTGATCAGGCGGTACCGCCAGACCGGGCCTTCCGCCAGATCGAACGGCGCCCGGTACACCTGGGCCGCGAGGTCTGCCGCCGCGCCGGGCCGGGCCTCGGCCGGTAGGTCGCTCAGATCGGTAACCTCCAGCGGCCGTGCGCTATACGGGCGGATCAGCTGGCGCAGCTGTCCGTCCGCGGTGGTCCGGTAGACGCTGCGCAGCACCTCGTGCCGCTGCTCCACCTGTGCCAGTGCGTGTTCCAGCGCGGCGACGTCGAGCACGCCGCGCAGCCGCAGCCCGCCGGGCATGATGTAGGTCGCGTTGCCGGGATCGAGAGTCTCCAGGAACCAGAGCCGCTCCTGGGCATAGGAAACCGCGAGCAGCGCGTCCTCGGCGCGTGGCAGCGCGCGCAGCGGCGGCAACGACTCCTCCTGCGCGGCAGCGGCTTCGATCAGACGCGCCGCCGTGACGATGGTCGGGCTCTCGAACAACTCGCGCAGCGAGACGCTCACGCCGAACTCGTCGAGGATCTGCGAGATCACCCGGGTCGCCGCGAGCGAGGTGCCGCCGAGCAGGAAGAAATCGTCGTGGCGGCCGATCTCGGGCCGGTCCAACGCCGCGGACCACAGTGCGGCCAGCCGGATCTCCCGCTCGCCGATCGGCGCTTCGAACGGGGCGGCCTCGGCGTCGAGCGAATCCTGCTCGCCGGCGATGTCACGCACCGCGTACGTCCGCACCGGGAGGGCGGTGAGCAACTCGTCGACCTTGGTCGTCGGCGCGGCCGCGGCCGCGGCGGCCGCCAGCGTACGGAAGTCCAGCGCGAGATCGGCGGCGGCGGTCGCGGTCAGCAGCGCCGAGTTGTAGGTGAGCTGCACGACCAGCTCCGAGCCCGTCTCGGCGACGTGCATGACCAGGTCGTACAGCGTCGCGCCGGTATCGATGGTGTGCCAGTCGACGGTCAGCCCCCATTCGCTCAGGTCGGGGCGCTCGAGCATTTGCTGGACGAACAGGGTCTGGAACACGGGGCTGTAGCCCGGATCCCACGGCCCGCCGATCGCTTCGACGATCCGCTCGAACGGCACGGTCTCGTCGTCGTAGGCCGCCATCGCGGTGTCGCGGGTGCGGTGCAGCAGCTCCAGGAAGGTCTGGCCGGTCGCGACATCGGCGCGCACCGGCACCGTGTTCACGAAATGCCCGATGGTCTTGGCCAATTCGGCGTACGGCCGGGCCGCCATCGGGATGCCGACGCAGAAGTCGAATCGACCGTAGCGGTGCGCCAGGATCAGCTCGTAGCAGGCGAGCAGGAAGACGAACGGCGGCACACCGTTGGCCGCGGCGGCGGCGCGCACCGCCGCGGTCACCTCGCGCGGAAACGAATCCTCGACGCGCGCACCGTTGTTCCCGACGCGCCGGGGTCGCCGGCCGATCGCGACATCCAGTGGCGGCGCCCCACGCAGGAGCGCGGCCCGGCGCTCGGCGGCGGCCGCCTGCGTGGCCGGGGCTCCGTGTTCGGCGCTCCACACCGCGTAGTCGGCGTACTGCCGCGGCGGTGCGGACAACACGGTCTCCGCACCGCGGCGCAGCGCGCCGTAGGCCAGCCAGAGCTGATCGAACAGCAGCGCGATCGAAAGTCCGTCCAGGACCAGGTGATGCGCGACGACCGCGAGCAGCCACTGCTGGTCGGCCAGCCGAATCAGCGCCCAGCGCACCGGTGGCCGCGTCGCCGGCTCGAACGGCGCGGTCGCCAGCGACTCGAGCAACTGATCGACCGCCGCCGCCCGGGATTTCGCGGGCACCAGCCGCAGATCCGGGGCCTGCCAATCGGCGCCGTCGGTCTCGACGATCTCGGCCCGCAGGCCGTCGGGTGTCTCCGTGAAAATCGTGCGCAGCGCGTGGTGCTGGCTCGTCACGGCGTTCGCCGCCGCCCGCAGGGCCGCCGCGTCCAGCGGTCCGTCGATCCGGATGCCGAGCGGCACATGGTAGATCGCGGGATGACCGGCCAACTGCTCGTGCAGCCAGATGCCGCGCTGGGCCGGGGTGACCGGGAACGGGCCCGCGCCCTCGCGCAGCGGTACGGTGGTGGTGGCCAGGCCCGCCGCGCGACGTTCCCGCAGGCGCGCGAGGGCCAGGCTGCTAGCTGGTGAGTTCATGAGCGGTCTCCAAAAGGGCATCGGCCTGCTCGACCATGAGTTCCTCCAGGGCCGCGGCCACCTGGGCGACGGTCGGCTCCAGCAACATGCGCCGGAGGGCGAACTCGATCTCGAACAGCTCGCGCAGCCTGCGCACGAACTGGGTCGCGGCCAGTGAATGACCGCCGATGCGGAAGAAGTTCTCGAACACGCCGACCTGCTCGAGACCGAGCAACTCCGCCCACATCTCGGCCACGACCTGTTCGTATTCGGTGCGCGGGGCGACATAGTCCGCGTCGGCGGCGAACAGCTCGGTGGTCCGGGTCACCGGAGTGGACTGGATGCTGGGCACACCGTCGACCACCCGATACGACTTGCGGTCGTACGGATACAGCGGCAGCCGTGCCGCCGGCCGGTCCACCGGATCCACACCGGCCCAGCGGATCTCGTGCCCGCGCACGTGCAGTTCGCCGGCCGCGGCCAGCAGCACCGAGAGGTCGTCGATGTCGCGAACCAGCGACGGCACCGCGATGCCGGGCCGATCGTGGTGGCGGAGCAGGCTTTTCAGCATCCCGTTGAGCGCGGGATGCGGGCCGATCTCGACGAAGGTGCTGACGTTGGCCTCGATCATGGCACCGACCGCCGCGGCGAACTCCACCGGCCGCACCACCTGGTCGGACCAGTACAGGCCGTTCAACCGGGTGCCGTCGATCCGATCGCCGGTGACTGTCGAGTAGAACGCGATGCTGCCCGAACTCGGCTGGATGCACGGCATGTCGGCGACGAACTCCGGCAGGCAGTCCAGCATCAGCGGCGAGTGGAAGGCGTAGCGCCCCGGCAGCCGCCGGGTCATCACCTGCGCGGCGTCGAGCCGGGCGAGCAAGCCGTCGACGGCGGCCGTGTGCCCCGAGATCAGGGTCCACTTGGGCCCGTTCGTCCCGGCCAGGTGCACGCGCGGCGGCAGTTCCAGTTCCCCGGCGGGCAGGTTCACCACGGCCATGCAGCCGTTGTCCCGCAGGCGCGCGGTCGCTGTGGCGCGCGCGGCGATGATCTGTGCGGCAGTGCGCAGATCGATCGCACCGCTCACGTGCGCGGCGGCGACCTCGCCGACACTGTGCCCGACGACGGCGGCGGGGACGATCCCCCACGACCGCCACAGGGCGGCGAGCGCGACCTGCAGGGCGAACAGCACCGGTTGCGCGGTGCCGGTGTCGGCCAGGGCTTCGGCGTCGCTGCCGCGGTCCAGCACCGCGAAGGTCGACCAGCCCAGTTCGATCCGCAGCTCACGATCGACCGCCAGCAGCGCGTCCCGGAACACCGGCTGCTGCCGAATCAACTTGCGGCCCATGCCGACCCACTGATTGCCCTGACCGGTGAAGACGAACCCCACCTGGCCGGGACCACTGCGCGGGACCCGGCCCGCCGCCGCGCCCAGCGGCAACGAACCGGCGGCGATCGCGGCGAGCTGATCCGTGAGGTCCGCGTGATCGCGGGCGGGCACCGCGATCCGGAAGGGGTGCTGGGCCCGGCGCGCGGTGGAGGTCTGCGCCAGGTCGGCGACCGGCGGCGCCGAACCGTCGCGCAACAGTGCCAGCCAGCTGTCCACCAGCGCCAGCGTCGACTGCTCACTGCGCCCGGAAAGGCTGACCAGATAGGGCTTTTCGGGCTGGGCCGGCGGTGGCGTCCGAACCGGCCCGGTGGGCGCAGCGGTGAGCACCGCGTGCGCGTTGGTGCCGCCGAAGCCGAACGAACTCACCCCGGCCAGCGCGCGGCCGGCGTGCGCCGGCCAATCCCGGCTCGTGGTGGGCACCTCGAACGGCAGGTCCGCGAAAGCGATGTGTTTGCTGGGCGATTCGAAGTTCAGGTGGGCGGGCACCTGGCCGTGGTGCAACGCCAGCGCAGTCTTCACCAGACCGGTGATTCCTGCGGCCGCCTCCAGGTGGCCCACCACCGTCTTGGCCGAACCGACCAGGAATTCGCCGGTGCCGGTGCGGTTCTCGCCGAACACGGTGCCGAGCGCGCGGGCCTCGATGGCGTCGCCCAGGATGGTCCCGGTGCCGTGCGCCTCGACGTACTGCACGTCGCGCGGATCGACTCCGGCCCGCCGGTAGGCCCGGCGCAGCACCTCGACCTGGGACTGGAAGCTCGGCGCGGTGAGGCCGTTGGTCCGGCCGTCCTGGTTGACGGCCGAACCGAGCAGTACCGCGTACACCCGGTCACCATCGCGCTCCGCCTGGGCCAGCGGCTTCAGCACCACCGCCGCGCTGCCCTCGCCGCGGACATAACCGTCGGCGCGGTCGTCGAAGGTTTTGCAGCGTCCGTCGGCGGCCAGCATGCCCGCCTCGGCCAGCGCCCCGGTGATGTGCGGGTCGAGCGTCAGGTTGACGCCACCGACCACCGCGACGTCGCAGTCGCCGTCGTGCAGGCTGCGCAACGCCAGATGCAGCGCGACCAGCGAGGACGAGCACGCGGTGTCCACGCTCACGCTGGGCCCGCGCAGGTCGTACAGATAGGACAGCCGGTTGGCGGCGATGCTGGCCGCATTGCCGGTGACGGCGGCGATCGGCAACCCCGCGTGCGGGTCGTGGCCGGCCCCGCGGGCGTAGTCACCCGCGGTGATGCCGACGAAGGCGCCGGTCGCGGTACCGGCGAGCCGCTCGATCGGCACGCCCGCGTCCTCGAACGCGTCCGCGACGGTCTCGGCGAGCAGCCGTTGCTGCGGATCCATCACGGCGGCCTCGGCGTCGGCGATGCCGAAGTAGTTGGCGTCGAACGCGTACGGGTCGTCGAGGAAGGAGCCGAACCACGGAGTGCGGTGGTCGCCGGCGGCGTCGGCCTCCGCCGCACCCTGCGACCGGTCGTATCGACTGCGCGGCGCCTGGCCCACCAATTCTTCTCCGTGCCAGAGGGTTTCCCACAGCTGCTCGGGACCGCGCAGCCCGGCGTAGGCGCAGCCGATGCCGATGATCGCCACCGGCTCCTGGCCGGTGTGCGGGCGGGCGGGCGCGGTGGCCGCGGGCACCGGCTCGGCGCTGTCCTGCGGCAGCGGGGCCGGGCCGTCCTGTGCGGCCGCCAATCCTTCGGCCAGTGCGCGCACGGTCGGATATTCCCAGGGCAGATCCGGCGGCAGTGGCTTGCCCATCCAGGTGGAAATCTTGCCGACGAATACCAAGGCCACCGCGGAGGTGAGACCGAAACTGGAAAACGGCTCACTCAACGCGACATCATCGCTGGCAATATCGAGTAATTCACTGAGTGTTTCGGTGAGAAACATGCTGATTTCGTCGGCCGTCCGACGGGCCATTTCTGCAGACATCTAACGCTATCCCTACTACGTAGAAACAGAAGTACGAGACTCCACGGAGTTGTCAGGATTGTCCGCGCCGGCGGGGACATTCTGTTCGGCGAGGGTTTTCCCCGGAATCTCGGACAATCCCCGCGCGGCCAGGTTCCGGCGCGCCTGCGCCAGCGGGAATGCGAGAACGCGCAGGTCATGGAATAGCTTCACGGCGATCGTCGGCCAGATCGCGCCGGTCAGTTTGTACATGAGCGCGAGCGCGACGCCACCGAAAATCACCTGCGCGGAGACAGCCGGCCGGAAACCGTGCCGCAGGCCGTCGATGACGCCGCCCGCGAGGATGACCAGGACCCAGAAGGGCAGGTCCGGCCAGAGCAGCGCGACCGCGTAGAGGGTGAAGCCGCGGTAGACGACCTCCTCGGCGGGCGTGCTGAACGAGTTGGCCAGCCACCAGAAGCGTTCGATCGAGTTCTCCGGGGTGATGAACACGACGTACTCGATCTTGCGGGCGATCCAGTCTTTGCCCGCGCGCCCGCCGACCAGCGGAATCAATACGGGCCCAAAGAGATACGAGACGTAGACGGCGATGATGGCGAGGCTGATGATCTGCTCGGGCAGCGAGAAGCCACGGAAGATCGCGGTGTCGAAGTGGGTCAGGCCGAGCTCGCGCACCGAGGTGCCGCTGATCGCGAAGGCCACCAGGATGACCGCGAGCGTGGCCCAGGTCCGGAACACACCGCCCTGGTACAGGCGTACGCGCGCGTCGGACCGCTGCCCGAATTCACGGGTGAACACGCGGACGGAGAATATCTCGAAGAATGGCTCTGCGAACACGAGATAGACGAGCAGGACTATGCAGAATATTTCCATCGGGGAGCCCCGTTCACTTCCGGTCGGGTCGGTATTTGTATCTGAATGGAATGGGGTCGTCCGCGTCCTTGCGTTACAACTATTCCGTGGGAGACTCAGCGCACATCGGTGAAATTCGCTCTACTGCCCGAGCTGACGCATCACCTACTCGCTGGTCCTGAACACATCGGCCAGACAGTACGCCCGTACTGAGATAACTGTCTACAGCTTCCATCTGGAAGATCCTGTGAGGTGGACCACCGCCGATATACGGAGTAAATACCTCCGCATACCGGCGGTGCGGAAAGTCTGATTTGCGCCGTTTTTTCGCCCGATTGGGGCGAATTCGACGAGCCCGGTCAACCGCGCGGCGCGCGCTATTCAACTGCCCGATACTTTGCTCACCGACGCGCGCAACATCGCGTATCGGCAATATGATTGCCAATTGTTTGCCACCCCTGGAGCGAGTAACAAAGCCATTTGTGCCCGTCCCCAAATTGCCGCGGCGCGGCGGCGGCGTCGCATGCGCGAGTGTTCATGCGACGGCCATCCACCGGGACCGTGCCGCGCGTCTGCGCGTCGGCGGCCGTCCACCGCCGGGTCGCGAACCGGCACCGGCGTACCGAGTCGTGTCCGTGAAAATTCCCATGCGGGAATAGCTCGGCTGGAGATACGTTCGTTGTTGGTGGTTAGGTGAGCGAACGAGAGGGGCCGCGTGTGGCGACCGAGACCGTGCAGTCGTCCGTAGGTCTTCGTTCGGAGCGTGGCGCCATTCTCGGCTCGCTGATGCTCGCGACGGGTCTGGTCGCCTTGGATTCGACCATCATCGCCACCGCGGTGCTGACGATCACCAGCAGCCTCGGCGGATTCGCCCAATTCCCCTGGTTGTTCTCCATCTATCTGCTCGCGCAGGCGGTCACCGTCCCGATCTACGGCAAGATCGCCGACACGGTCGGCCGCAAGCCCGTCATTCTCTTCGGCGTCGCCGTGTTCGCGCTCGGCTCGCTGCTGTGCGGCCTCGCGACCAGCATGCTGGGACTGATCATCTTCCGCGCGGTGCAGGGCATCGGCGCGGGCGCGATCCAGCCGATGACGATGACCATCGCGGGCGACCTCTACACCCTGACCGAACGCGCCAAGGTACAGGGCTACCTGGCCAGCATCTGGGCGTTGTCGTCGGTGGCGGGCCCGCTGCTCGGCGGTATCTTCGCCGACTACGTCAGCTGGCGCTGGATCTTCCTGATCAATCTGCCGCTGTCCGCCGTGGCCGGGTGGATGCTGTTGCGCAGCTTCAAGGAGAGCGCGCCGCGACGCAAGCAGCAGGTGGACTATCTCGGCGCCGCACTGCTGACCGTCGGCGCGGGCGCACTGATCCTCGGCCTGCTCGAGGGCGGGCAGGCGTGGGCCTGGAGTTCGCCGACCAGCGTGGCCATCTTCGCCGGGGGTGCACTGCTGCTGGTGCTGTTCGGCCTGGTGGAACGGCGGGCCGCGAATCCGGTGCTGCCGCTCTGGGTGTTCACCCGCCGCGTACTCGTCGCGAGCAGCGTGGTGGGCGTGCTGGTCGGCGCGATCCTGCTCGGATTGACCTCCTACGTGCCGACTTTCACGCAAGGCGTGCTCGGCACCGGCGCGCTGGTCGCCGGGCTCACCGTCGGCGCGCTCACGCTCGGCTGGCCGATCGCCGCCGCCCTCGCCGGAAAGGTGTACCTGCGCCTCGGATTTCGAGCCACCGCGCTGATCGGCAGCGGACTGGCGACGGTGGGCGCCGCGACCACCCTGCTGATCACCGAGAATTCGACGCTGTGGCAGGTTGCCGCCTCGTGTTTCCTGATCGGCGCGGGCATGGGCTTGGTCGCCGCGCCCACGCTCATCGCCGCGCAGGCGAGCGCGGAATGGTCCGAACGCGGCGTCGTCACCTCGGCGAACATGTTCGCCCGCTCGATCGGCAGCGCGGTCGGCGTCGCGGTGTTCGGTGCGATCGTGAACGCACGTATCGGTGACACCGACCATCCGGCGCCGGCCACACTGTCCTCGGCGGTGCATCTGGTGTTCATCACGGTGACGGTGATGGCGGTCATCATGCTGCTCGCCTCGGCCTGTATGCCCGCGCGCAAATCCGTCGGCAGCGCGCCCGCCGAATGATCTCTGCGTCGAACTCGCTGCTGCTCAGGTGAATTCGAACGTAGCGACCACCGGGGCATGGTCGGACTCCGGGTACTTCTTGTCCGTCGCGAAGTCGGCCGACTCGTCGTGCAGCACCTCGTTGTGGATCTCGGTGCCACGATAATTGGCGAGCAGGTTGCGGGTGACGAGCAGGTGGTCCAGCATCGCGCCGCGGCCGTGGTGGAACAGCGTGTAGCGCGCGGGTTCGGGCACCGTGTGCTCGAGCGGTACCAGGACCCGGCCGGCGAGCGCGCCGTTGCCGGTGTCCTCCACGTCGCCGCGGATCGCGACCAGCGGCACCTCGTCGGCGGTCGCGTTGAAGTCGCCCGCGACCACGATGCGGGCCGCCGCGTCCCGGTCCAGGATCTGGTCGATGAGCCTGCGCACCTCGACGGCCTGGCTCATCCGTTTCATGCCGGACAGGAACGAGCCCTCGGCCATCGCTCCGGCGTCGCGCCAGGTGAAGCGGTCGGCCTTCTGGCCGGGGATATCGGTCGGCAGTTTCGACTTCAGGTGCACGACGATCACGTGCAGCGGGGCACCGAGCAGGTCCAGTTCGACGTGCAGTATCGGGCGCTCGATATTGATCGGGCGCGGTTGCGCCGCAGGCGGATTCGCGGTCAGGATCTGATACATCGGCGCCGCGACCAGATCGTTGAGCAGTTGCGTGCGCGCGGTGACGGGCAAGGAGGTGACCAGCACGAGATTTCGTTCGTCGAACACCTCACCGTTGGCCTTCTCCGTCGACACGACATTCCAGCCGGACAGTCGAGTGCCCTGCAGCAGATCGGCCAGCGCCAGCAGCGCCCGCGGCTGTCCCGAACGCTCCTGACCGTTCACCTCCTGCAGGCACAGGATGTCGGCCCGCAGCCGATCGATCTGCGGTCGCATCACCGCGATACGGTCGGCGAGGGTCGGCTCGAACGGTCCGGGATTCGGCGTCTCGTCGAAATTCTCGAGATTGAACGTCGCAATACGCAGGGTGACCATGTCCCACATCCTCATCAGGCCCCGACGATTCGAACGTCTCCATTGTCGCCCGGCGCAGCGGTGCGCATATAGGTACTCGACTACCCGAATTCCCGCCGGGAACCGTTCCGGGGCTGCGCGGAATCCCCGCTCCACCCTGAGGCATCAGGGTGATCCCCGATGGTCAGCGGACGGGGGCTCCGGCATGCTCGGCGCATGGCGAATCGCGGGTGGTCGTGATGACGGTGGTATCAGCGGTTTTCGTGCTCGTCGGGTGGGCGCTGCTGGTGTGGCTGATCGCGACCGTCGCCCGGCGGGTGATCGGGACGCCGGTGGGCTGGCCGCGGACCGTGCTGCTGTCCGCGGTGTTTCCGGTGGCGGGGTCGACGGCGGCGACCGCGTTGGCGCATCGGCTCGGACTGGTCGACGACGCCGGTGCGATCGCCGCGCCGTGGGGCGCGCTCACCGTGATCGTGCTGCTGTGGGCGTGGATCTTCGTGCTGCTGCTCGCGGTGCTCTACGTCGCCGAGATCATCGTGCCCAGCGGGTCGGTGCCGGGTCCGATCGCGCTGGTGCGGCGCTGGCGGCGGTCGCGGCAGGAGGCGATCCGGTACTGGCAGTTGCTCGGTGTGCTGATCCGGCACGGGCTGGGCGGGTTCCTGCTGCGCGGCTCGCGGGCACACCCGGACCGGACCAGCGCGGCGGCGGCCAACCTGCGTGACGCGCTGAACGATGCCGGTGTCACCTTCGTCAAACTCGGCCAAATGCTGTCCACCCGAAGGGATGTCGTCCCCGCCACGATCGCCGACCAACTGGCGACGTTGCAAACCGACGCGACGCCGCTGCCATGGGATCAGGTGGAGTTGATCATCGCGGCCCAACTCGGGCGTCCGGCCGCCGAGGTCTTCGCCTCGATCGAACAGGAACCGCTGGCCGCCGCGTCGGTCGGGCAGGCGCACGCCGCGGTACTCACCGACGGCAGCCGCGTGGTCGTCAAGGTGCAGCGGCCGGGGGCCCGCGTCCAGGTCGCCCGCGACCTGCAGATCATGGGACGGTTCGCGCGCAAGCTGGAGCGCGACGCGTCCTGGGCCCGGGAGATGGGTGTGACCGATCTCGTCGCGGGCTTCGCCGCCTCGCTGACCGAAGAACTGGACTACACCGTCGAGCTCGACAACATGCGCAATCTCGCTGGGGCGGCGCAGGATTCGGCGATCACGATTCCTGCGGCCTATCCCGAGCTCTCCTCGTCGAGCCTGCTCGTGATGCAGCGGCTCGACGGCGTGCCGGTCGGCTCGGCCCGCACGGTGCTCGACCGCTTGGACTCCCCCACCCGCGCGAGCGCCGCTGCCACGCTGCTGTCGGAAACGCTGCGGCAGATCTTGGTCACCGGGGTGTTCCACGCCGATCTGCACCCGGGCAACGTGCTCGTCGATGCGCAAGGGCGGCTCGGCCTGCTCGATTTCGGCGCGGTCGGCCGGCTCGACGAAACGGAGCGGCTGGCCATCGCCGCATTCCTCGTCGCCATCGACGGGGACGATTCGGTCGGTGCGACCGATGCCATGCTGCGGCTGCTCGGCGAGCCCGCGGCGTTCGACCGGCGCGCCTTCGAGCGCCGGATGGGGCAGGTCATCGTCCGGTTCCGGGGCGGGTTCGGTGCCAGCGGCAGCAAAGCGCTGTTCACCGAGATGATCGGACTGATCGCCGCGGCCGGGTTCGCCATCCCCGGCCAGGTGGCCGGGGTCTTCCGCACCCTCGCGTCGGTGGAAGGCACACTGCTGCTGCTCGATCCCGGCTTCGATCTACTGGTGGCGGCGCGGCGCACCGGCGACGACATCCTCGCGCCCCTGCTCTCGCCCGACCGCCTCGCCGTTCGCGCCAAAGGCCAGGCTTTGGCGGTTCTCCCGGTGCTGCAACGACTTCCGGGACGGATCGACAAGATCAGCGCGGACCTGGCGGCGGGGCGATTCAGCGTCGGCGTGCGCGTTTTCGAGCATCCGGCCGATCGCGCGTTCCTCTCCGAACTCGCCCAGCGACTGATCACCGCACTGTTCGCCGCGGCGTGTGTAATCGCCGCGGCGGTGCTCCTGGTCGCCGGGAGCGACGCCGAATTGATCGGCGGCGTAGCGGTTTCCGCGGTGCTCGCCGCGGCGCTGGGCTTGATCGGCGCGGCGCTGGGGATCAGGACGCTGCTGCGGAACTGAGTTCCGGGTACACCGGAAGCGACCAGTCACCACCCCGGTCCGTTGTCGCGCGCCGCGCGACGAGTTCGGGAATACGCAGCGCGCAGGCGGCCGCCGTCAAGGCATGAAACGCGTCGATGCCGAGTTGTGTCGACGGCATGCCCAACCGGAGCAGCCGCGGCTTCACCGCAGCCTGGATCTCGTCCACGAACGGCCGCAATGTGGTGTCGTAGTTCGCCAGTGCCGTCGGCAGATCCCCGGTATGCCGGTTGATCTCGCCCGCCAGCACGTACGCGCCGACCAGTGCACCGGACACACCCATGCCGCTGTAGGGCGAGGCGCAGTGGGCGGCGTCGCCGAGCAGCACGACGCGCCCGCCGGACCAGGTGTCCGTGCGCACCTGCAATGCCTCTTGCGAGTAGAAGCTTTCGGTGGTGCGCATGCCGTCGAGGAAACGCTCGGTCTGCCAGCCCGCGTCGAGAAATCGTTCGGTCCAGAACTGCTTTTGGCGCTCGACCGGTTCGCGATGCACCGCCGACGCCTCGGCGGAGGTCTCGCGCAGCATGAGGTAGACCTGCGTCTCGGCCGGATTGTGACTGCGACGCATGATCATTCGGCCGTGCGGTGCGAGATAGGTGTCGCGGATATCGCCGTCCGCGGCGATGCGCGGAATGAACCAGTAGGCCATGTGGATGCCCACCGGCCAGTAGGGGTCGGGCGCGCCGGTGGGCTGGATCGCGCGGCGGATCCGGGAGCCCTGACCGTCCGCGCCGACCAGGAGGTCGAATTCGCCGGAGCTGCCGTCGGAGAAGTGGGCGAGCACCCGCGCGTCGTCCTGTTCGAACCGTTCCACGGTGCGTCCGAAGAGGTACCGCACATCGTCCGCGGCCGCCTCGTGCAGGATGCGCACCAGGTCACCGCGCATGATCTCGTACTCGGAGGTCAGGGTCTGCCTGCCCTGGCCGGAAGTGTTGGCCATGATCGTCCCGCGCGCGCGGCCCCGCGCGTCCACGAACGAGACGCCGGCTTCGTGCACGAGTTTGCTCCGCACCGCATCGAGCAGGCCCATGCGTTCGACGGCGTCGATGCCCTGACCGCGCAGGTCGACTTGGGCACCGGTGGCACGCAGCGCCGGGAAGCGTTCCGCGACGACCACCTGGTGACCGCCGCGGGCGAGCCAGTAGGCCAGGGCTTGCCCCGCGATGCCGCCACCACAGATGAGGACCTTCAAGGAACGAACGGCCGTCATGACCACTCCAATCTATCAGTGATAGGTTCTGCTTCGAGGCTACCTATCGCTGATAGATTGTCAATATGGCAAAGCTGAACCGGGAAACGGTGATCGCCGAGGCGCTCGCGCTACTGGACGAGGTCGGACTGGACACGGTCAGCACGCGGCAACTCGCGAAGCGGCTCGGCGTCGAGCAGCCCTCGCTCTACTGGCACTTCCGCAAGAAGGAAGACCTGCTCGCCGCCATGGCCGAGGCCGCGATGGCACCGCACGCGACGGCCGCGCTGCCGACGCCCACCGACGACTGGCAGGACTGGTTCCGCGAGAACACCCGCAGCTTCCGGCGCACCCTGCTGCTGCGCCGCGACGGCGCGAGGCTGCACGCCGGCACCCATCCGGGCGCGGGAGATCTCGGCCGGCTCGAGCACAAGATGGCGTTCCTCGTCGCGGCCGGCGTGCCCGAACGGGACGCGCAGCTGGCGATGTTGACCGCGAGCCGGTTCACGGTAGGCGCGGTGCTCGAAGAACAGGCGGACGACGGCTCCGCGGCACCGGTACCGGATATCCCGCGCATCGATCACGAATCGGCGTTCGAGGCGGGGCTGACACTGATCGTGGACGGGTTGGCGCAGCGCGTCGAACAAGCTGGGGCACAGACGAACTCAGAGATCCAGAGTTAGTTGGGCGTCCTGTCCCGCCGTGGTCACACAGGGCCGGATGACGCGCGGCGGTGCGGCAAGAGCCACGGTCTCGCAGGTACCACAGATACCCGCCCGGCACAGGGACGGGATCGGGATGCCCGCACGCTCCAGCGCCTCCAGCACGGTGAGTTCGACTGGGACGGTGAGGGTTCGGCCGGAGCGTCGCAACCGCACCACCAGCGCGGGCGGGCGGATCATCGGACGGGACAGCGGTTGAGGCCCACGGCGGATTCGTCGTGCTGGTCGTAGGGCGTGCCGTAGATGCCGACCCGAGCCGCGAGCAGCTTCGCCACCTTGGTGTTGCGCCGCCAGACCGGGTCGTCGGCGGCGGCGCGGCGCGTCCGGCGCCGCCGGGCGCCCGGCAGCTTGTCGTCGAGTGCGCGCAGCCGGACGTCGAGCCCGGCCGCGACGCCGGTCAGCGCGGCCCACGGCTGGATCGGCACGCTGTGTAATGGTGTGTCGCGCAGCAGTTCTCGTACCAATCCTGGGCTGCTGAAGTAGGCCAGCAAGCCGACGAGCGGCGCCGTCGCCTGTACCTTCAGCCGATCGGCCAGGGTGGTGCCCGCGAGCCGGTGGGTCGCCGCGCCCGCCATGGTCGCGGTCCACTCCGGCGCCGTGCCCGCCGTCGCGACCATGTAGTCCGACATCTCCATGCCTTCGACGGCCGAGCGCGGGATGAGTTCATCGGCTACACCGAAGACGTAGGCGATGTAGGCCCAGTAGTGCATCACCGCGTTCAGTTGCCGCTCAGTGCACGGCCGTCCGTGCGCGTGGTCGAAACACATCGGGGACAGTCCGAACGTCACGGCGGCGCCCATCATGGTGCTGTTCGAGATCGGGTTGCCGTGCGCTGCGAAATGGTCCGCGCCCCAGGCCCGGCGCAGGCCCGCGCGCACCTGGGCGTGCATCAGCCGCACCCGCACGGTGTCCTTGAACACCGGTGACCAGCGTTGCATGCCGCCGCGCACGGTGACGTTGCGAAACCAGGTGGCGGTCTCCAGGTTTCGCCGGTACGGGTCGTTGACGAACCGCCCGGTGGCACCGGTCGCCGAGGCCACCTCGGCGCCGACGAACGTGCCCATGAAGTCCTGCACGCCCATCGCGAGTTTGCCGGAGGTCGAGACATTGATCCACAGGCGGCGGCCGTACTCCCACAGCTGCGGGTCGTACCAGTCCGGCGGGGTGTCCAGGCTCGCGAACAGCGAAACCAGTTCCGGCGGTGGGTCGTCCACCGTCTCGATGCCGTGGTCGAGCGCCTGGTCGAGCAGGCGCCGGCCCGCGGCGGCGCCGATCCGGGCGAAGGCGGCGACCAGCCGGTCCATCGGTTCGTCCCCCTGCCACAGATGGTCGGCCATCAGACGGGTGCGCGGCGTCTCGACCGGGATCGGCCGCACCTCCAGCCACGGCGACAGAATCGATTTCCTTGGCTCGTACCACAATTCGGAGGGCACGGCGCGCGGCGGAGCAGGTCGCAGCGGCATCCCAGGGCGGTAGTAGTAGTCGTAGGGATGGTCGGTGTGCACGTCGAGCATCGGTCAGAATCCTGTCAGTTGGCGGAATCTCGTCACCGGCGTGGTGCCGTGATCGGCGTGCACGGGGCAGTAGTGTTTGGGATCGGCGCGATGTTCCGGTGCGGGCCACAGCAATTCGGGGGCTTCCGGTGGCGCCAGCGTGGCCGGACGCAGGCCGCGGGCCCGACGTCGCCCGGCCCGGATCCGCGGGAAGAAATAGCGGATCTCGTCCGGCGTCACCCGATTCAGCGCGGTGAACAACGCGCACCACCGGTCGAACCAGAACTGATCCCGCGCGGTCCAGTCGAAGCCCATCGTGCGCCGGATCGCCGGATCGCACAGTCCGATCGTGACGAACTGGTAGAACCTGGCGCCCGCCGGGCGAAACAGCCTGTTCCACAAGGGTTCCGGCAACAGCTCCAGGATCGGGAACGGCGGCACCGGGGCCTGCTCGGCCAGGCGGTACACCTCCCATGCGGCCTTGGTCGGCTCCAAGACGTGCTCGCACATGTGCTTCCAGTACTCCTGGAACTCCGGCCAGCTCTTCGGCACGACCCGCATGCTCATCCCGTACATCTCGTACCACTGGTATTGCTCGCGCCAGAGCTGCTCGCGTTGTCCCGGCGTCAGCCCGCCCATGAAGAGCTCACCGGCCCGCAGGGTCTGCACGAAGAACACCGCGTGCGCCCAGTAGAACGTGCCCGGGTCGAGGGCGTGATAACGCCGCCCCCGGTCGTCGCGTCCTTTGATCGTGCGGTGATAGTCGACGATCTCGCGCGCGGTCTGCTCGGCGCGCGGGCCGTCGAAGACCACGCCGACGATCGGGTACGCCGACCGCAATACGCGCTGATAGAACTCGTCCTGGATCTGCGAGTGATACTCGACCCCTGCACCGAGACCTGGATGCATGTTCTGCACCATGCCGAGGAACAACCCGCTCGGTGCGAAGTACAGCGAGCCGAAGATCTTCCAGGTCAACGAGTCCGGGCCGAGCGGAACAGGTACACGGCGACCCTCGTGCACCACGTCTCTGTGTGCCACCATGAATCGATGCTGACACGAATAAATACTCGCGTTCAATTCGTCTTCTGATGCCGCCGAAGACCCGGAAAACACCGCAGCAGCAGCGGTCTCGCGCCATGGTCGCGCGCCTCGTCGACGCGGGCCAGGACGTGCTGATCCGGCACGGCTACGACGGCGCGTCCACCAATCGGATCGCCGAGGCGGCCGGTGTCAGTCCCGGCTCGCTGTACCAGTACTTCCCGGACAAGGACGCGATCGTCACCGCCGTGATCGACCGTTTCAACACCGAGGTCGCGTCCGTGGTGCACGGCAGCGTGCTGGCGAACCTCGCGGAGCCGCCCGAAATCGCCGTTCCCGCAGCGATTTCCGTGCTGCTCGAGGCACTCGGCCGGCATCCCGCGCTGCTGCGCGCGGTGATCGAGCAGACCCCGCGGCTCAGCGGCGCGAACACGGTGTTCGCGTTCGAGCAGCAGATCGGCGGCATCGCGAGAGCCGCGCTCGCCATGCACAGTGCCACGCTGCCCGACGACGTCGACTTCGACGCCGCCTCGTGGCTGCTCGTGCGCACCGTCGAACATCTGACGATCCGCTACGTGCTGGACCAGCCGCCCATCTCCCGCGAGCGGTTCCTGGCCGACATCACCCGGTTGATCCTGAACTTCTTCTATCCCGCGCCGAGCGGCCTACCTGCGAAGAGACCGACGCCGCGCCGGTCACGAGCAGAACGCGAGTAGCCCAGACGACAACGGGCACGCGCCCGCCCCGCGGCCGCGTGCCCGTTTCGACGCCCTAGTGCTCGGCGGCCTTCGCGCGCGCGCCGAACCGCGTCAGGCCCACATAACCGGCCGAGACCAGCACCGCCCACACCAGGCCGACCACGAGCGCGGTCCGTCCGCTTTCGGTCCAGAACAGCAGCACGACCACCAGCGCCAGGAAGGCCAGCGCCGCCACAGTGGTGTACGGCGCGCCGGGCAGACGATAGTCGCTGGCGGGCAGCTCGCCGCGCGCGACCTTGGCACGGTAGAGCAGATGGCAGACCAGGATGATGCCCCACACGAAGATGATGCCGATGGTGCTCACCGAGGTGATGTAGGCGAACGCCTTGTCCGGCGAGATGACGTTGACGATCACGCCGATCACCATCGCCGCCGCCGACACGCTGATGCCGACGTAGGGCACCTGCCGCGAACTCAGCTTCGCCAACGCCGACGGGGCTTCGCCGTGCATCGACAGCGTGCGCAGCATGCGGCCGGTCGAGTAGATGCCCGAATTGCACGACGACAGCGCCGCGGTCAGCAGCACGAAATTGATGATGCCCGCCGCACCCGGGATGCCGATCTGCTGGAAAACCTCGACGAACGGGCTCTTGCCCTCGTGGAAGGTGCGCCAGCTCGCCACCGACATGATCACCAGCAGCGCGCCGACGTAGAACAGGCCGATACGGAACGGCAGCGTGTTGATCGCCTTGCGCAGCGTTTTGCGGGGGTCGCGGGCCTCGCCGGCCGTCACGCCGACCAGCTCGACACCGACGTAGGCGAACAGCACGATCTGCAGCACCAGCAGCGACTGCCCGAACCCGTTCGGGAACACCCCGCCGTCGGCCCAGAGGTTGGTCACGGTCGGGTTCGCGGCGTGACCGAAGCCGATGGTCAGCACGCCGATGCCGAGCAGGATCATGCCGATGATCGCGGTGACCTTGATGGCGGAGAACCAGAATTCGCCCTCACCGAACAGCCGCACCGAGATCAAGTTCGCCGCGAACATCACGGCGAGCACCACCAGCGCGGTGATCCACGGCTCGATATCGAACCAGTACTGCACGTACTTGCCCGCGACCGTGATCTCGGCCATGCAGGTGGCCACCCACACCGCCCAGTAGGACCAGCCGGTCACGAAACCCGCGAAGCGGCCAAGGAATTCGTGCGCGTACTCGGCGAAGCTGCCGGACACCGGCCGGTAGGTGAGCAACTCCCCCAGCGCGCGCATGATGACGAAGATCGCCACACCCGCCGCCAGGTAGGCCAGGATCAGCGCGGGGCCCGCCTGCTCGATCGCGCCGCCGGCCCCGTAGAACAGGCCGGTGCCGATCGCGCCGCCGATGGCGATCATCTGAATCGTGCGCGGGCTCAGGCCGCGCGCATAGCCCTCCGATTCGCCGGCGCCGGTCTGGTCGAGGGGTCCGGCGTCCGATACTTCACGGTCGGCGGCTGTCATAGTGCGGTCCTTCTCTCTTGCGGCAACGACGCGACGGCCGGGGTCGTCGGTCGGTGACCCCGGACACATGACATGGGATCATCGCATGTTCTCGCATCGGCCGACACGTCGCGCTACCGGTAGCAGCCGTCCGCCGGGCACCGAGCGGCACCCGGCGAACCCGACTTCGCAGGTGAACGGCCCCCAACAGGTCGAGTCGGTAAATCGGTCCGGTCCGCTGAGCGGATTGCTTCAGCAAGAACCATGATTCGTCAACGAGATTCGCAGCCGACGACGGCGTTCAGGCTCCGCGCCGCGTCCAACGGGCGGGCTCGCGCGGAACCGAACGCCGCGCCGCGCCGTTCACGATCAACGGGGAGTAGTGTCAGTAAGGTAACCCTAATTCTAATCGTGGGAGGATTACCTATGGCTCGACCTCGCACCACCCTCACCGTGCAGCGCACCGAGTGGCTCAGCCCGCATCTGATCCGAGTCCACCTCGGCGGACCGGGCTTCGCCGCGTTCAAGGACAACGAATTCACCGATTCGTACGTCAAATTCATCTTCGAACGCGACGGCATCGAGGTGCTACGCACCTACACGGTTCGCTCGATCGATCAGGAAGCGGGCGAACTCGCCGCGGATTTCGTGTATCACGGCGCCGAGGGCATCGCGGGACCGTGGGCGGCCGAGACCAAGCCCGGCGACACCATCGACCTGTACGGTCCCGGCGGCGCGTACGCACCCCGGTCCGATGCGGACTGGCATCTGCTGGCCGGTGACGAGGCGGCGCTGCCCGCCATCGCCGCGGCACTGGAGGCGATGGACGCGGACGCGGTCGGTTACGCGTTCGTCGAGGTGGCCGGACCGGACGACGAACTGCCGGTGCGCAAGCCCGACGGCATCGAGTTCACCTGGTTGCACCGCGGCGGCCGCGGACCGGGCGAGGTGCTCGCCGAAAGCGTGCGCAGCGCACCGTGGAAAGACGGGCAGGTCCAGGTCTTCATCCACGGCGAAGCCCAGACCGTCATGCACGACCTGCGGCGCTACGTGCGCCGCGAGCACAATGTGCCCGCCGAATGGGCCGCCTCGATCTCGGGCTACTGGCGGCGCGGTCGCACCGAAGAGGGCTTCCGGGAATGGAAGGCCGAGCTGAAGGCCAAAGACGCGGCCGAGCCCGCTGCTTCCCAGGGCTGAGCAGAGTTCTACCGGAGCCGACGGCCCGAGGCCGCGTGCCGATCGGTCATGACGGCGTCGAAGTCCCGGAGTCCTTCAGCACCCGTTCGATCGCCGTAAGAGTCGCCGCCACATACTTTTCCGGCTCGGCCAGGAAGACGTCATGGGCGGCGTCCAGCTCGATCACCTCGGCGCCGAGCAGTGCGGCCAGTTCTCGTTGGTCGGTGGGTGGCACCGCCCCGTCGCGGGCGGTGACCACCACCGCCGTGGGCAGCCCCGCGAGTTCGGCCGCGTGCGGCCGGAAGTCGAAGGCGTACTCGGCCAAGATCACATCGACGATCACCCGCGGATGACATTGTCCCAGTTCGGCACTCAGCCACGGCCATAGTCGGGCCACCTCCGGCACGCGCGCTCGCGCCCTGCGGAAGTAGGCCAGCGGCAGCGTCCGGCCGATCCCCGCGCTGACCTGCGCGAGCGGGCGCAGCCCGCGGAAGAGCACCCGGCCGATCCGGTCGGTGCGGCTGTCGAATGCCATCGCGGTCGCCTCGAACACCAGCCCGCGCACCCGATCCCGGTGGCGCCGAGCGAATTCCAGGCCGACCGGGCCGCCCAGCGAATACCCGCACACCACCACCTGAGCGATGCCCAGCGCGTCCAGCACCGAGGCGGCGTCGTCGGCGCACTGAGCGATATCGAATCGTTCGTCGGCGACCAGCGGCAGGCCGCGGCCGTGCCCGCGCAGGTCCAGTGCGACGAGGCCGTGCTCGGCCGCCACCGACGGCATCAGGTGACAGAAATTGACGTCCGCCGTCAGCGCCCAACCATGCAGCAGCAGAACCGGATCGGGACCGGGCACGAATCGGACCGCGATCGTCGACCCGTCGGGTAGCACGATCGTCCGGCGTGGCGGCAGCCCGGCCGGACCCTCGACCACGTCCCCACCACCGTGCTCAGCACCCCCCGAAAGGCTCGCCATCACCCGAACGACGGTAGCCGATGATCGCGTTCAGGAAAGGGGTAACGCCTGCGCCGCCCGCCGGATCTCGGGCAGCCGCGCAGGGTCGGCGAGCAATCCGGTCAGGGCGAATTCGACGATCTCCGCCGGGCTCACCGCGATCTCCGGCAGTGCGAGGGCATCGAAGAGGGCCTGGACGAGGCGCGCCCCGGAAACCGGATCCATCGCCCGCACGTCACCTTCCCGCTGACCAGCCGTCACCAGGTCAATGACGAGGCGATCCAACCGGGTGACCAGCCCCAGCTCCGCGGTGAAGCGTTCCCGGGTCAGCTCCTGGGTGGTGAGGATGGACGCGAGTACATACGGCGACGCTTGCAGATGGTCCAGCGCTTCTGCCAGCCACCGATGCAGCTTCACCACCGCGGGCGCGTCGAGCGCGTCGAGTTCGTCTGCCAGCGCCAGCGGGCGCTCCAGACCGAGGTGGACCAGCGCGGCGAGGATGTCGTCTTTCGCGGCGAAATGTTTGTAGATGGCGGGTTGGCGCACCCCGACGGCGGCGGCGATGTCGCGCGTCGAGGTGGCCGCGAATCCACGCACGGCGATGAGCTCGGCGGCGGTCCGCAGGATACGTTCGGCCGCCGGGCTCGATCGGGTCGTTTCCGCCGTCATGCGATCCAGGCTAACGGCCGTACGGTTCGTCCCCGAGCAAGGCGGTGGCCAGATTCCGATAGAAGGCCAGGATGCCGGGCTGTTCCTTGGGGCTGAGGTGACCGCGCGCGGTGAACTGCGCGGCGACGCCGCGCTGCACGGCTTCCAGACCGTCACGGTCCTCGTCGTTGATCATCATGGTGACCGCCTGCTGAGTGCGGCGCAGCGCTTCGGAATCGGTGGCCAGTTCCGGCAGGGTGAGCACGCCACCGATCACCTGGACCCGGTCGATCGCGGTCGGGGTGAAACTGAACCAGACCACCTGGTCGCCGATCGCGATGAACGCGCTCACCGGGAAACCCAGCAGCAGCATGCCGTTGTTGCGCTGGATCTCGTTCAGCCGCACCGCTTCCGGCTCCACCGGCAGGGCGAGCGGGATTCTGGCGTGCAGTACCCACGGCGAATAGTGCTCGACGTGGATATCGCTGCCGCCCGGCATGAACGGTTCGAGCGTCTCCCGGTGCAGACCGATGACGTGATAGTTCTCGTGCCCGTTCTCCATCACCAGTTTCCAGTTCACCTGCCATTCCAGCGACCACGAGTCCACCTGCACCATCTCGCCGAGGCGGTATCCGTCGAACTGGGCCGCGGCCCGATCGAGATGCTCGCCGATCGGTTCGGCGGCCGCGTCGAGGTTGATCCAGACCAGGCCGTTCCACTCGGCCAACGCGAATTGCGGCAGCCGGCACAGCTTGGGCGCGAAGTCCTGGTTGCCGCCCATGTACGGCGCGCCGCGCAGCTTGCCGTCGAGACCGTACTTCCACAGGTGGTAGCGGCAGGTGAACGAATCGGTATGGCCGGCACCGGGTTCGACGAGCGGCATCAGCCGGTGCCGGCAGATCGAGGACATCGCGCGCAGTTCGCCGTCCTGCGCCCGGCTGACGACCACCGGCTCCCCCGCGATCGACAGCGCCACATAGTCGCCGGGGCGCGCGAGCTGATCGACGTGCGCGGCCAGGATCCAGCTGCGCCGGAAGATCAACTCGCGCTCCAGTTCCCACAGCTCGGGCGAGGAGTAGGCGCTGGGCGGCAGGGTGAGCGCCGGGGGTTCCGGCTCGAGGTAGCGGTGCAGTTCCGCGAGGATCTCGCGGATGCCCGAGGTGGTGATCGCGGTCATGGGGGCCTCCCGAACGTGAGGTTATCGTTCGATAACTTCGTCCAGGCTATCAAGCGATAACCACTCGTCAAGGCATTATTTCCGGTGCCGGCACGACGGCGGGCCACCCCGGAAGTCCCGGGATGGCCCGCCGTACATCGAGCGCGCTACTGCTTCGGCGCGCGCAACGCCTCCTCCACGAACCGGGTGGTGTAGGTCTTCGACAGATCGATGCGATCCCGGACCGGGCGCACGTTCTTCGAATACTGGCCCAGGATGTTCAGAACATTCTGGGCGCCTTCGGGTTTCATCACACCGTCGCCGTTGAACATGCCGATCGAGTCGCGGATGGACTGGACGTAGAGGTCCTTGCCCGCGCTCGCGTACTGCGAGGGCATCTGCGCGGCGATCTCCTCCGGGGTGTGCGCCTTGATCCACTGCAGGGTCTGCACGAACGCCGCCGCGAGCTTGCGCACGATCTCCGGGTGCGCGTCGATGGTCGCGCAGCTCATGTACAGCGAGGTGGCCGGATACAAGCCGCCCAGGGCGGCCCGGGTGCCCGCCTCGGTGCGCATGTCGACCAGAATCCGCGCCTCCCCGGAATTGACCATCTGCGCGACTGTCGGGTCGGTGGTCATGCCCGCGTCGATGCCGTTGTGGTTCATCCCGGCGATGAACGTCTGTCCCGCACCGACTTTCACCCTGGTGTAGTCCGCGGTGGACATCCCCTGCTGCCCGGTGAGCGCCTGGGTGAGGAAATCGGTCGACGAGCCGAGCGAGGTGACGCCCAAATTCTTGCCGCGCAGGTCGGCCGTCGACTTGATCTCGTCCGCGTCCGCCGTGGACACCAGCTCCACTTCGCCCGGCACGTCCGAGAACTGCACCACCGAACTGATGCACTGATCCTTGGCCTGCAGATCGATGGTGTGGTCGTAGAAGCCGACCACCGCCTGGACATCGCCGGTGAGCAGCGCGGTCTCGGCGTTCGCGCCGGACTGTTCGCCGAGCAGCTTCACATCGATGTCGTTGCTCTCGAAGTAGCCGAGTTGCTTGGTGAGCATCGCGGGCAGGTAGATCACCTTCTCCAGCCCGCCGACCATGATGGTGATCTCCGGGCGCCCGTTCACCATCGGAATATGGCGCGAATCCCGGCAGCCCGTGGCCAGCAGCAGCGCCGCCACGGCCAGCACGACGATCGTCACATGCTTGCGATATCTCATGCTCAGATCCCGTGACTCGTGTTCGCCTGCGACGGACGCCATTTCAGCAGGCGGCTCTCCGCGTAGCCGATCGCCCATTCGGCGAGCAGCGCGATGACGGTGATGATGATCATGCCCGCGTAGATGCCCGCCGAATCGAAGGTGCCCTGCGCGTTGCTGATCAGCAGGCCCAAACCTTTACTGGCCCCGGCGTATTCACCGACCACCGCACCGATGAGCGCGAAGCCGAAGGCGGTGTGCAAACTGGACAGGATCCAGGTGGTCGCGCTGGGCAGCACGATCGCGGTGAGCACCTGCCGCTTGCCCGCGCCGAGGATGCGCGCGTTGTTGATCACGTTGCCGTCCACCTCCCGGGCGCCGGTGAACGCGTTGAAGAACACCGCGAAGAACACCAGCACGACCACCGTCGCGACCTTCGAGCTCAAGCCGAGGCCGAACCAGATGATGAACAGCGAGGCGAGCACGATACGCGGAACTGCGTTGAGCCCCTTGATGAACGGCGCGAGCACATCGGCCCAGTAGCGGCTGCGTCCGAGCAGCACGCCGAGCACGACACCGGCCACGGTGCCGATCACGAAGCCGAGCACCGCCTCCTGCACGGTGGTGTAGATCTGCAACCAGATCGAGCCGAATTGGGTTCCGTCGGTGAACCATTCGACCAGCCGACCCCAGATCAGCGACGGCTTCGAGTAGAAGAACGGGTCGATCCAGAGCGAGGCGGTCAGCTCCCAGGACCCCAGCCACAGGGCCACCAGCGCCGCGCGCAGTCCCCAGGTGCGGATGCCCGCGCGCCGGGCGTTGGTGCGCACCCGTGCGAGGATCTGCGCCTCGGACTCGTTCTCCGGGACCGGCGCTGCGGCAGAACTCTTTTCGAGAATGTCATGCGACACGGGTCGCCCCTTCCTCGACCGCTCCGCGGGCCGCGGGCCCTCCGGCGCCCCGCGCCGCCTCGACCTGATCGCGCAGCGTTTCCCAGATTTCTTTGTAGATATCGCGGAATTCGGTGGTGAGCCGCACCTCTTCGACGTTGCGCGGGCGCTCCAGCGCGACGGTGAAGTTGCCGCACACCGTCGCCGGACTCGCCGTCATCACGATCACCCGGTCGGCGAGCACGATGGCCTCTTCCAGGTCGTGGGTGACGAAGATGACCGCTGCCCCGGTGCCCGCCCACACGCGCAGCAGTTCGTCCTGCATGAGCTGGCGGGTCTGCACGTCGAGCGCGCTGAACGGCTCGTCCATCAGCAGGATTTCCGGATCGTTGACCAGCGTCTGCGCCAGCGCGACCCGCTTGCGCATACCGCCCGAGAGCTGATGCGGATAGTAGGTTTCGAATCCGGCCAGACCCACCTTGCGTACCCAGCCCGAAGCCTGCTCCCGCGCTTCGGCTTTCGACTTGCCACGCAGCCGCGGGCCCAGGGCGACGTTGTCCAGCACGCTCTTCCACGGCAGCACCGCGTCCTGCTGGAACATGTAGCCGATGCCGTCGGGGATGCCCCGGACGTCCTTGCCGCGCACCAGGGTCCGGCCCGCCGAGGCCGGTTCCAGACCGGACACCAGGGACAGGGTGGTGGACTTGCCGCAGCCGGTCGGGCCGACCACGGCGACGAATTCGCCGGGCCCGACCTCGAGGTCGAGGTCCTTGACGGCGGTGTGGATGCCGCCACCGGTGCCGGGGAAACGCTTGGTCGCGCTCCGCAGCTCGATGAGTGGGTTGGTCATGATTGCTAGCTCCTGCGAGTCGAGATAGAGCGAACGTACGTGGCCCCGGTCACAGGCCGGAGCTTGTGCGCACAAGCCGTGCAAAGTGCCGATTCGGAGGTTCTGCGCATTCTGCTCACCCCGGGCGGGTGGTCTATGCTGCGGCAATGGCCACTGAGGGCGCGCCGGCCGTGCGATTGAGGACGCAGGTTCTGCTGCTGCAGATCATGGTGGTCACCCTTACCCTCGGCGTCGCCTTCGCGGTTTTCGGCTATCTCAGCGATCAGCGGCTGCGCGACGGTTACGGCCAGCGCGCCCTCGCGATCGCACGCACGGTCGCCGCCGATCCCGCGGTGCGCCGCGAGGTGGCCCGGTACGCACCGGGCGCCATCGACGCCGATCCGGCGCTGCGCCGCGAACTCGCCGACGGGCCGCTGGAGCACATCGCGGTCGACACCACCCAGCGCACCGGCGCGCTGTTCGTGGTGATCACCGACGACGCCGGCATCCGGCTCGCCCATCCCGACGCCACCCGGCTCACCGAGCACGTCAGCACCGATCCGTCCGGCGCACTGGCCGGGCGCGAGGTGATCGCCGAGGAACGCGGCACGCTCGGCGCTTCGGTGCGCGCGAAAGTTCCCGTGCTCCAACCTGATTCGGAGCAGATCGTGGGCGCGGTGAGCGTCGGCATCGCCACCGACGCGGTACGCGATCAACTGCTCGACGACCTGCGCACCGCGGGACTGCTCGTCGGCGCCGCACTGCTGGTGGGGATCGCCGGATCCATGCTGCTGGCCCGGCGCTGGCGCGGGCTGACGCTCGGGCTCGAACCCGCCGAACTCGCCGAACTCGTGCGCGGGCAGGCCGCGGTGCTGCACGGCATCGGCCGGGGCGTGCTCGCCGTCGACGCGCGGTGGCGGACCACGTTCGTCAACGACGAGGCGCGCCGGCTGCTCGGCATCGGCGCGCAGGCCGGCCGCCCGGTGGACGAGATCGGGTTGACGCCACGGGTGCTCGAGGTGTTCCGCGGGCTCGACGAACAACCCGCGTCGGCCACGGTCGGCTCGCACATCGTGGTGGTCGCGGCCCGGCCGGTGCAGCGCGACGGCCGCGACCTCGGTGCGGTGCTCACCGTGCGCGACCGCACCGACGTCGAAGCGCTGACCCGGCAACTCGACGCCGTCCAGTCCATGAGCACCGTGCTGCGCGCCCAACGCCACGAGTTCTCCAACAAGATGCACCTGATCAGCGGCCTGCTGCACAGCGGGCACACCGAGGAGGCGTCGCGCTCGCTGGACGAGATGATCGGCGCCGGGCCGCTCGGCGCCGCCGCGCCCGGCATCGACGCCATCCACGACGCCTACCTGCAGGCCTTCCTCGCCGCGAAGGCCGCACACGCCCGCGAAGGCGGCGTCGACCTGGTGCTCGGGCCCAACACCTGGGTGGACGGCACCCTCGCCGACCCGGTCGATGTCACCACCGTGCTCGGCAACCTGCTCGACAACGCGATCGAGGCCGTGCACGCCTCGGACAACACCGTGCGGCAGGTGGAAGTAGAACTGGTTCAGGAGGATTCGACGTTGCACATCGTCGTGGCGGACAGCGGTGACGGTGTCGCACCGGAGCTGATCGACGTGCTGTTCACCGAGGGCGCCTCGACCCGCGACGGCCGCGACGTACCCGGCGGACGCGGGGTCGGGCTCGCGCTGATCCGGCAGATCGCCCGCACCCACGGCGGTGACGTACATCTGGCCAGTCCGCGCGGCGGCGCGCCACCGCTGACCGGCGCCGAATTCATCGCTCGCGTTCCCGGCGTGCTCGTAGACAGCAAGGTGTCATGGCCCCAACAGATTTGACCGTTCTCGTCGTCGACGACGACTTCCGCGTCGCCAACCTGCATGCCGCGATCGTGGACTCCATCGCCGGATTCGCCGTCGCGGGCACCGCGAACACGCTGGCCGCGGCCCGGGTGATCCTGGACGCGGGGCAGGTCGATCTCGCACTCGTCGACGTGTACCTCCCGGACGGCTCCGGCGTCGACTTCGTCCGCGAATTACGCTGTGACGCCATGGTTCTGACCGCGTCCACGGACAGCGACACCGTCCGCGCGGCGCTCGCCGCGGGCGCGCTCGCCTACCTCGTCAAGCCGTTCCAGCACACCGAACTCGCGGCCCGGTTGGCCGCGTACGCGCGTTACCGGCGGATCCTCTCGGCGCCACAAGTGGACAACGCCCGGGTCGACGCGGCCTTGCAGGCCTTGCGCCCGGCCCCCGCGGCCGCCGCCTCGGCCACCGTCGCCTCCCCCACCAAAGACCTGGTCCTCCAGTCGATTCTGGCCGCAGGCGCTCCCCTGTCCGCGGGCGAAGTGGCCACCGCGATCGGCATCTCCCGCGCCACCGCCCAGCGCTACCTGGCCACCCTCGTCGGCACCGGCACCCTGCGCATGAGCCTGCGCTACGGCAGCACCGGCCGCCCCGAACAGGAATACTCCGCGACGAGCCGCACCTGAGTTTCAGTTCGGAAAGCGGCGTGCCCAGGATTCGTGCGGAACCTGTGCAGCGTTGATCACCGCGCTCAACAGTCGATACCAGCCGGCGATGGTGACGAGTTCGAGCACCTGGTCGTCTCGGTAGCGCGCGTGCAGTTCGGTCCACAGGTCATCGGAAAGGCTTGCGGTCTCGTGCATTTCGTCGGCCAGGCGCACCAATGCACGGTCGTCGCCGGACCACGCCGGATCGGTGGGCGCGCCCACCGCCGTCGCGTCGATCTGCGCCGGGGTGAGGCCGACTTCCGGAGCCTGGAGCACCGCATGCACGCCCCATTCGTACTCGGCGCCCGCCCGTGCGCAGGTCCGCAGGATGACGATCTCGCGGGCACGCGGCGGCACGCGGCCATGGCCGAGGATGCCCGCGCCGAGCGGGCGCATCCGGCTGAAGAGTTCGTCGTGCACCGCGAGTGTGCGGAACAGTGCGAGCGGCTCGATCGCCGTCCCCGGCGGCATCCACTTGGTGAGTTGCGCTGCGATATCAGGAGCGTAGGGCGGTTGCAGCGGCGCGATGCGCGGCCGGGATTCGATGGTACTCATGGCTGATCCTCACGAATGCCAGACGGACGGAGTATTCTTGCTTCGGAAAACAGAGCAAGGACGGTGACGATGGTAGCTTCGGATTCCGAAGCAGACAAGGGTCCGGCGGTCGGACGTCCGGTACGCGGTTCGCGGTCCGGGCGCCCGATCATGGTGCTGCTGGATCTGCTCGGCCGGCGCTGGGCGCTGCGGGTGCTGTGGGAACTACGCGACGGCCGAGCTGTGACGTTTCGCGAAGTGCAGGCCCGCTGCGGCGGCATCTCCGCCAGCGTGCTCAACGATCGGTTGCGGGAACTACGCGAGGCCCGGGTCGTCACCGCCGAGCCGGACGGTTATCAGCTGAGTCCGGACGGGACGGACCTGCTGGCCGCCCTCGCGCCGTTGCAGGTGTGGGTGCAGCGTTGGGCGGACTAGATGGTTGCTACTTCGGCGGTGCGCCGATCATGGTGACTTTGCCGCCGTCCCAGCGGAATTGGACGTGGGTCACGGTGCCGTCGTCGCACGCGTTGCAGCTGCCGGGTGTGCGGTAGAGCAGGCCGACCGTGTCATCGGTGGTCCGATCGACGTCGAGCGAGGTGAAACCGTACGCGCGCGGCGTCGCGGTGCCGAGGTACGCGCCCTTGTGGAACAGCAGCGCGTGATTGGGCGAACTGCCGGTGGCGCCCTCGACCGTGACGATCACCGTCGACAGGGTGGCACACGGGTCGAAGTTCCCTTGGAAACCGCGCGCGTCCGCGGACCACGGCGCCTGCGTGACCGGCTCGACCGGCAGCGTGGCCAACGCGGACTGGATCACCTGCGCCGACAGGTCGATGCCGCAGCGGACCGGCGTGGTCGAGGTGGTGGGCACGGCCGAATGTTCGTGCGGCCCGGCGGCCTCCGGCTGCCGATCCCCCGCACACCCGGCGCAGCCGAGCAGGAGCACAGCACAGGCGACGAGCACAGGTCGAGCAATCCGCACCACGGAAATCCTTCTCGGGTCCACCGACGGGTTCGAACGAGCAGTGCACAGTCTCACCCATCCGGCCGGCGATGTCGATCACCGCGGACGGGCCGCCCCCGACGGCCGGCCCGTTACGCGGCGCGAACCCGCGCTAGGCGGTCTTGGCGGTGGTCGCGGCGTTCACCGCCGCGATGTACTCGATGACCCGATTCAGGTCCGGGTAGAGCCGGTGCGCGATGCGCCGCGACTCCTCCGTCGGCTGCACCAGGTCCGGGACCAGGATGCAACGCAGGCCGGCCGCGACGGCCGCGCGGATACCATTGGTCGAATCTTCCAGCGCCAGTGTGGTTTCCACGTCGCCGTCGAGTGCGGCCATGGCCTTCAGGTAGGGCTCGGGATCGGGCTTGCCCTTGGTCACGTCCTGCCGGGTCACCACCGCGTCGAAGCGGTCGGCGATGCCCGCGAGTTGCAGGTGATGGTCGGCCCGGTCCCGGGACGAGGAGGTGGCGATCGCCTTCGGAATACCCTGTGCCTCCAGCGCGTCGAGCAGCGCGAGGGCGCCGGGCTTGGTGGCCAGCCGTCCGCTGTCGACCAGCTGACGCAGGTGCACTTCGTGCAGATCGAAGTACTCCTCCAGCGGAAAGCCCCGCCCGTAGGCGGCCGCGGCGAGGGTGCGGCAGCGATCGGCGGGCACGCCGATCATGCTGCGGCAGAACTCGACCGGCATCTCGTAGCCGAGTTCCGCGCCCGCGCTCACCAGCGACTCCATCGCCAGGCTCTCCGAATCGATCAGCAGACCGTCCATATCGAAGACGACTGCGCGCACCGGATTCTCGGCGTTCACCTGTTGCTCCCTTCCCATTCCGGCGCGAGCCTGCGCCGTACCGCTGCGTCTACACCGTCGCGCGTCAGGTCGGCCAGGGCGTCGCCGACCTGACGCTGCACCCGCTGCGCTTCCGGCAGCGTGCCGAAAATATCGGTGCGCTGCAAGAACGCCTGCGCACAGCGATGCGGATCGGCGTCGACCAGTTCGGTGAGCGAGTCCTCCCGGGGATCGATCAGCTCCATCACGGCATCCGGGTGGTGACTCGCGGTGAACCACCGGATCCAGGCGGCGATCAGCAGGGTCGCGCCGGGAGTCGGCCGGCCCGCGGCGATGTTGTCCCGCAGGGCGTCGACGACCCGCGGGATCATCTTGTCCGAGCCGTTGCGGCCGATCCGGGTCATGTCCTGGGCGATGGCCGGATTGCGGAAGCGGCGCATCAGGTCGTCCACGGTCCGGCGCAGCTCGGGACCGGGCAGGGCCAGTGTCGGCCCCTGCTCGTCCAGCATGAACTGCCTGGCCAGCGCGGCGAGCGCGGGATCGGCCGTCGCCTCGGCGATGGTGCGGTGGCCCGCGACGCCGCCCAGGTAGGCGAGCAGCATGTGCGTGCCGTTGAGCAGGCGCAGCTTGGCCAGCTCGTAATCCTTGACGTTGGCGACGAATTGGGCGCCGCCGAGTTCCCATTGCGGGCGTTCGCCCTCGAAATCCTCGATCGTCCAGGTCATGAACGGCTCGGCGGACACGGGGGCGTGATCGTCGATGCCGCCGAGCCAGTTGCGCGCGATCGCGGCATCGGTGGGCGCGGTCGGTTGCACGATGCGATCCACCACGCTGTTCGGGAACTGGACGTGCCGGGCGATCCACTCGGCCAGGTGATCGTCGCGCAGCAGCGCGAAGTCGATCACGGCGCGGCGCAGCGTGCTGCCGTTCGCGCACAGGTTGTCGCAGCTGATCACCACCGGCGGCGTGCTGCCGCGGCGACGCACCAGTTCCAGGCCCTGGGTGAGCATGCCGATCGGGGTGATCGGCCGGGTCGGGTGCCGGACGTCGTGGCGCACACCTGGACAGTCGGCCTCCAACCGGCCGGTGACCGGCGATACGCAGTAGCCGCTGGCGGTGACGGTCAGGGTGACGATCTTGACCCGCGGGTCGGCGATCCGGTTGGGCACGCCGATCAGGTCGGAGGGCGCGTGCACGGTCTCGGTGAGCGCGCCGACCACCTCCACCTTGGCCTGCCCGTCCTCGTGCAGCAGGGTCGTGTACAGGTTGTCCTGAGCGCGCAGGGCGTCGACGATCGTCGGCCGGTTGATCGCGACGGCGGCGATGCCCCAGCGCGAGTCGCCGGTCTCGTTCATCGCGTGCTGGGTTGCCAGCGCCTGGTGTGCCCGGTGGAACGAGCCGCAGCCCAGATGCAGGATGCCGGTGGTCAGGCTGCGCGGCGCGAAGCCGGGACGGGCCACCGTATCGGGCAACCGATTGAGCAGGTCCGCCGACAGCCGGGGTACCACATGACCGGGTACCCGGGTGTTCATTTCGGTTCGAGTTTTCTTCGCCGTAATCAGCGGCACACGCATGTGCGGCCTCCGTTGGGTTATACGAGGGGCAAGCGGCATAACGCCTAATCACCATTGACTCAGCGATATTTCAAACGCTAGTTCAGGGTTGCCAGTATTTCGACAGCTAATCCGTGATTCAGCTAACTGAAGGCATGGCGCAGCAGGTCACCGTCCATATTGCAAAAATTCCGTAAAGTGCCACTTCAGCACGGGCGAATCCGCGCACGAATTCGGACATACCCGATTCGCCGACGGTAGCAAGTGAAATACGTCACCGACCGGCAATGGCGATTTGCCGGATACGACAGCCTTTAAGTATGCTCTCAGATTTGCCAAATAATTGCCGATTTTTTGGCGGAGAATACAACGCCACGGTCGAATGCACACCGCCCCACGCCGGCGAAAGGCGATCCGACAGAGTTACTTCCAGATGGAAGCGACTACCTGACCGGACGGCACACGAGATGCCTGCCACACCGTGGTGGTGAGCGAAAACAAGTTTGCTTCGGCGTTGCCACTGACACCACGAGGTGCCGCCGGTCAGACCACCGACGACCCCGCAGGCTGCACCGCTCGTCGCGCGCGCACCGTGGCCCACACCACGAGCAGACAGCCGAGGACGGCGCGAACACGAGCACCGCACCCAGTGCGAAGAGCAGTCCGATGACGCCGAGCCCGCAACGCCCTACCCACACGACGTTTCGCCGGGCCCCGGCGAGCGCCTCCACCAGCGCGATCGGCACACAGATACTCCAGATCGTGTGCAGCGACAGCACCTGCTGGACCAGTGCGACGCTCATGCCGATCGAGGGCAGATAGGTCGGCCCGTGCAGCAGGTCCTGCCCCGCGTACGAGTCGTTCCACAGCAGCTGATCGACCGGCCCCTCCTCGAACAGCGCGTAGGCCGCGGCGAGCAACACCATCGTCGGCCAGCCGCCGGTACGCCTGCCCACCTCGCGGACCAGCAACGCGCCGAACCCGTACATCGGCGCGAGCAACACGCCGATCGGCAGCTCCGCGACGGTCAGGTTGCCCAGCAGGAATTCCCCGACGAAGGGCGCCACCAGCAGCAGACCGAAGATCGGTCCCCACTGCGTCTGCCGTGCCCGCATAGCAGGCACCGTAGTCCGCTGTGCGCCGCCGGGCATGACCCGAGTTCTGCGGCCGATCCACTAGCGTTCGGACTATGAGCGAGAGCATGCTGCGGGTCGCGGTGATCGGTTACGGACTGGCCGGGTCGGTCTTCCACGCGCCGTTGATCGCCGCCGAACCACGGATGCGCGTCGCCGCGGTGGTCACCTCGTCCGCGGAGCGCGCCGCGCAGGCCGAGCGGGAACATCCGGGTGTCCGGGTGATCGCGACCGCCGACGAACTGTTCGCCGACCCGGGCGAGTTCGATCTGGTGGTCGTCGCCACGCCCAATCGAACGCATGCGTCCCTGGCGACCCAGGCCGTCGACGCGGGACTGCCGGTGGTGGTCGACAAACCCTTCGCGGTCTCGGCCGCCGAAGCCGAGGCACTGGTCGAGCACGCGGCGCGGGCGGGGGTGCCGCTCACGGTGTTCCAGAACCGGCGCTGGGACGGTGATTTCCTGACCGTGCGCGCGCTCGTCGAGGCGGGCACGCTCGGCGCGGTGCGCCGGTTCGAGTCGCGGTTCGAGCGCTGGCGGCCGACCCCGAAGGGCGGCTGGCGCGAGATGGGCGGCCCCGCGGACGGCGCGGGACTGCTGTTCGACCTCGGCAGCCATCTCGTCGATCAAGCGCTCACCTTGTTCGGGCCCGCGAAATCGGTGTACTGCGAACTGGATCGGCGCCGTGCGGACATCCAGACCGACGACGACGCCTTTCTCGCACTGACCCATGCCGGCGGTGTTCGCTCGCACCTGTGGATGAGTGCCGTTGCGCCGCAACTGGGCCCGCGATTCCGGGTACTCGGCGCGCGCGCCGGGTACGTCACCTACGGGCTCGATCCGCAAGAGGCCGCGCTCCGCGATGGTCGCCGCCCAGACGACGGCACCCGGTGGGGCACAGTCGAACCCGATCAATGGGGTCTGCTCGGCGCCGAGCCCGATACCGCACCCACGCCCACCCACGCGGGCGACTATCCCGCCTTCTATACCGCGCTCGCCCGGGCACTGCTCGACGGCGGCGATCTGCCCGTCGACCCGCGTGACGCGGTCGCGGTGCTGCGCGTGCTGGAACATGCCCGCCGCTCGGCCGACACGGGCGAGGTCGTCGCGGGCTGAGAATCCGGTTGGCCTGACGCCTAGTCGATCGTTAACGTCGACACCCGTGCCGGTCGCGTTCGGACCGGTCGTTCGGTGGAGAGGAGATCCGTATGGGGTCAACGATTTTCGCGGTGTTCCTGCCGCTCGCCCTGGCCCTGGTGATGTTCGGGCTCGGATTGACCTTGACCGTGGACGATTTCGCCAGGGTGCTGCGCTACCCGAAGGCGGCGGTGATCGCGCTGGTCTGCCAGATGGTGCTGCTGCCCGCGGTGTGTTTCGGGCTGATCTATCTGTTCCGGCTCGAAGGGGCGCTCGCGGTCGGCATGCTGCTGCTCGCGGCCTCGCCCGGCGGGCCGTCGGCCAATCTGTTCAGCCATATCGCCGGCGGCAACGTGGCGTTGAACATCACGCTCACCGCGATCAACTCGGTGCTGGCGGTGTTCACCATGCCGCTGCTCGTCGCGCTGGCGTTCCATCAGTTCATGGACGGTGACGGGTCGTTCGGGCTGCGACCGGACAAGTTCGCGCAGGTGTTCGGGATCGTGCTGATCCCCGTCGCGATCGGCATGCTGGTGCACCATCGGTTCACCGCGTGGTCGGAGCGGATGCGCGGCAACGTCAAGGTCCTCTCGATCGTGGTGCTCGCGCTGGTGGTGCTCGCCGCGGTGGCGAAGAATTTCGAGACGCTCACCGAGAACATCGGCAAGCTCGCCTCGCTGAGCCTGCTGTTCGCGGTGCTCAGCCTCGCCGTCGGCTATTTCGTGCCGCGACTGTTCCAGGTGGACGCGGATCAGGCGATCGCCTCCGCGATGGAGATCGGCATCCACAACGGGGCGATCGCCATCGCCGTGGCAGGGTCGGTGCTGCACAACGACGCGATGGCCGTCCCCGGCGCGGTGTACGGCGTGCTGATGAACATTCCCGCCGCGATCGCCGCGTACTTGCTCGCCAAATACGTGCGCAAGGCCGAACCGGCTCCGGTGCCGAGCACCACTGGATAACGAACCGCGCGACTGAACCGGACACCCGGCCCGCGGGTGGGTAGCCTTTCGCTGTTCGACTCTCGAAGGGAACAGCATCGCGATGCGACCGCTCGACGCGGACGATCCTGCGCGGATCGGTGAGTACCGGCTGCTCGGCGTGCTCGGTGCGGGCGGGATGGGCCGGGTGTATCTGGGCCGCAACGCCGGCGGTCGTACCGTCGCGGTCAAGGTGATCCGGCCGGACCTGGTCGGCGACAACGAGTTCCGGGTGCGGTTCGGTCGCGAGGTCGCCGCGGCGCGGCGGGTCGGCGGCAAGTTCACCGCGCCGGTGCTCGACGCCGACGTGCACGCGAACCCGCCGTGGCTGGCCACAGGCTACGTGGCCGGATTCTCGCTGACCGAGGCGGTCGAGACGTACGGTCCGTTCACCGAGAACTCGCTGCTGGTGCTCGCGCACGGGCTGGCCGAGGCGTTGCTCGCGGTGCACGGGGCCGGTCTGGTGCACCGCGACCTCAAACCGTCCAACGTGCTGCTCGCGCTCGACGGACCCAAGGTGATCGATTTCGGTATCGCGCGCGCGATCGAGGACAGCAGGCTCACCACCACGGGCAAGGTCATCGGCTCCCCCGGCTTCATGTGCCCCGAGCAGGTGACGGGCGCGACGTTCGGCCCCGCGGGCGACGTGTTCGCGCTCGGCGGCGTGCTGGTGTTCGCGGCGACCGGCCAAGGGCCGTTCGGGGTCGGCGAAATGGTGCAGCTGCTGTGGCGCGTGGTGTACGAAGAGCCGCACCTCGAGGGGGTACCGGAGCGGCTGCGCCCGCTCGTCGCGGCCTGCCTCACCAAGGATCCCGCCGCCCGCCCGACGCCCGAGCGACTGCTCGCGGAACTGACCGACATCGGCTTGCCCGCGCGCGGCGGCTGGCTGCCCGGCCCCGCGCTGGAGGAGGTGAGCCGACGAGCCGTCGAACTGCTCGATCTCGATTCGGGCCCCTTTGACGTGCCCCACTCGCTCGCCGCGCCGGCGACGGAGACCGCGCGGACCGCCGACACGCTCGTGCGTCCGGGCACGGGACCGAACGCGCGGACCGTCACCAGTGCTCCGGGCACCGAGCCCCGGAACGTCACGCCACGCTCCTGGTGGCAGGGCGCGCCGGACCCCGGCCCGCAGGCTGGTTTCCCGCCCGCGTACGGCCATGGGCCGCAGGATGACTCAGGCCGCCCGCACGACGCTCACCAGCCGGCCGTCGCCGCACCGGCACCGTCGCGTCGGCCCACCCGTCGCCGCACGGCGCTCATCGCCGCCGCCGTCGTGGTCTGCCTCGCGGTGGCACTCGGCGCGTTCGCGATCACGACCTACGTCAACCGAACCCCGGCCGAGCCGAACGCCACCGCCACCGACGCGCCGAGCGAGCCGGGCGCCGAACTGCCGGGCGCCTACGTCGGCGAATGGCAGGGCGTCGCGAAAGACACCCTCGGCACCTACGACATCGTCCTGACATTGCAGGCGGGCGTGATCGGCGATCAGGTCGGCAGTTCGTCCAACACCGGCCGGGTCGCCGGACTCACCTGTGGCCGCACCGAAACCCTCACCGCGGTGGAATCGGACAAGATCACCCTCACCGCGCAGCTCGCCGCGGACAGCGGTCTCTGCAACGACGAGGGCGCCACCTCGGAATTGACGGTGCAGCCGGACGGGTCGCTGTCCTATCGCACCCGCGGCGTTCTCGGCGATATGGTGGGCAGCCTCACCAGAACGCCCTGACCGCGTTCGCGACTGTGAACCGCTGCGCCCGAGCCGGTCTCGACCAGCAGATATCGGCCGGATCCCGAGGGTATGAGACGTCATGTACTTCCCGGGTGGCAGACTGCGGTGCATGGAGGATGCTTCTGGCAGCACTATGTCGACACCCACCATCACGTGTGCGGGACGCGTGCGAACACAGCCTGACGCGCACCAGCGCGCGGGGCGGCTCGCGGCAGCGCTCGTCGACGCGGGGGTGACGCCGGGGAGCCGAGTGGCGTTGATGCTGCGCAACGACATCGAGTTCCTCGAGGTGTCGCAGGCGGTCTCGGCGTGCGGGGCGAACGCGGTACCGATCAACACCCGATGGCAGGTGCCCGAGGTCGCCCATGTGCTCGGCGACAGCGGCGCACGGCTGGTCCTCGCGCACACCGAGTTCCTCGATATCGTGGAGCAGGCTGCGCCGCACGAGGATACGACCTTCGTCGAGGTCGCCATGCCCGTCGAGTTGCTCGCCGCGCTCGGCCGCGACGCCGCCCTGGCGACGCCGACGGGCCGGCATCCCACCCTCGAGCAGTGGATCGACGCGCAGGCCGAGCCGCTGGGCCGGATCGAAGGCGCCCGCGACGACGCCACCGGCCTGATCTACACCTCCGGCACCACCGGACGCCCCAAAGGCGTACTGCGCGAACGGATGACACCGCACCAGTGGCTGTCCATCGCGGGCAGCGCGGCGAAGCGGATGGGCCTCACGCCGCGCGGGCAGGCCGTGATCCCCGGCCCGCTCTATCACGCCAGCCCGAACGGGATCGCGATGCTCGCGATGCGCATGGGCACCAACATCACGATCATGCCGCGCTGGGACGCCGAAAGTTTCCTGCGCCACGTGCACGAGCACCGCATCACGCAGGCAAAAGTGGTGCCCACCATGCTGTCTCGACTGCTGTCGCTGCCCGAAGAGGTGCGCAAGCGCTACGACGTCTCCAGCCTGACCCACCTCATCCACTCCTCCGCGCCGTGCCCGCCCGCCGTGAAGCGCGCCGCGATCGAGTGGTTCGGCGACGCGGTGCTCGAGTTCTACGGGTGCGCGGAAGCAGGCACGATCACCTGGATTTCGGCGCAGGAATGGCTGGCCCATCCGGGTAGCGTCGGGCGGCCGGGCGACGGCGCCGCCGCCGTGGTGGTGAACGACGCGGGCGCGCCGCTGCCGGTGGGCGAGGTCGGCCGGGTCTTCGTGCGCGGTGCCGACTACTGGCCGAAGTTCCGCTACCTCAACACCGACGACGACCAGGCCCCCGTGGTGCCCGGCTTCTTCGAAGTCGGCGACCGCGGTTACCTCGACGAGGACGGATTCCTCTATCTCACCGGGCGTTCCAGCGAGATCATCATCTCCGGCGGGGTGAACATCTATCCCGCCGAGGTGGAGAACGCGATCATGGCCATCCCCGAGGTCGAGGACGTCGCGGTATTCGGCGTGCCGCACCCCGGCGATCTCGGCGAAGCGGTGGCCGCGCAGGTCCTCCCGCGGCCGGGCACGCAGCTCACCGCGGACGATGTGCGTGCGGCACTCGCCGGACAACTGGCCGCCTACAAGGTGCCGAGCCTGCTGCGCATCGTGACCGAACTCCCGCGCGACGATTCCGGCAAGATCTACAAACGCCGGCTCCGAGCGGAGATGTCGCCGGGCGGTTAAGGTGCCCCGGTGGACAGAGCCGAATGGGTCGAGCGTGGCAGCTCCATCGCCGACCGCCTGACGACAACCCAAGCCCAGCCGCCGTGGTGGCTGGTCGCCGGCGCCGCCGCGGTGGCACTGGTCCTGGTCGGCTACACGCCCCTATGGCGGTTCACCCGGAATATCGTCACCATCGCGCACGAGGGCGGGCACGCGCTCGTCGCGCTGCTCACCGGCCGCAAGCTGAACAGCATCCGATTGCATTCGGACACTTCGGGTCTCACCGTATCCAGCGGAAAACCGTACGGGCTCGGCATGATTCTGACGACGATGGCGGGTTATCCCGCGCCGCCGCTGCTCGGCCTCGGCTTCGCCGCGCTGCTCGGCGCGAGCCGGATCACCCTGATGCTGTGGACCGCGATCGTGCTGCTGGCCGGCGTGCTGATCATGACCCGCAACATCTACGGCATGCTCACCGTTTTCGCGGTGGGCGCCACCGTTTTCGCGGTGTCCTGGTTCGGAACCGACACGCTGCAAGCAGGTTTCGCGTATCTCGGCGCGTGGTTCCTGCTGTTCGCCGGGGCCCGGCCGGTACTCGAGTTGCAGCGGGGGCGTTCGCGGCAGTTGCGCAGCCGGCATCAGCAGGATGTCGCCTCCGACGCCGACCAGCTCGCCCGGCTGACCCACCTGCCGGGGCTGCTGTGGGTGGGCTTGTTCGGGGTGATCGCGGTGGGCTCGCTGGTGCTCGGCGCGGGCCTGCTGATCTCCGATACCTCCGGCGTCTGCGTGCCGGTGCTGTCCGGCGGGACGTGTCCGGCGCCGCAGTAATCGCCGTCCGATGTTTAGCTTTTCCGTTTCGCGGCACGCCTAGACGGGGGCCCGACGACGGAAGGAGTGTCAGATGCCGGACGACCTGAATGGGACGCGCGTACTGGTCATCACCTCGAACACCGGTGTGGAGCGGGACGAACTGCTCGTTCCGCTGGAGCAGCTCAAAGGCAAAGGCGCGAGCGTGGTGCACGCGGCGCCGGAGACCGACGAGGTGCAGACCTTCCAGCACGACACGGAAAAGGACGAAGCCGTGCGACCGGACACCGCGCTGTCCGAGGTGTCGGCCGACGATTTCGACGTGCTGGTGGTGCCCGGCGGCACGGTCAACGCGGACAAACTGCGCGCCGAAAGCCGTGCGGTCGAGCTGGCCAAGGAGTTCGCCGCGGCCGGGAAACCGATCGCCGCGATCTGTCACGGACCGTGGCTGCTCGTCGAGGCGGAACTCACCCCGGACAAGACCCTGACGTCGTATTCGTCCCTGCGCACCGACGTGACCAACGCTGGCGGCCGCTGGGTGGACGAGCCGGTGGTGCGCTCGCCGGAGAACGGCTGGCTGCTGATCACCTCGCGCAATCCGGGCGACCTCGATGACTTCTGCCGGGCGATCGCCGAGGAGCTCGTCGCGGTTTCCTGAGCGCAGCCCGTTCCGCTCCGTCGAACTGAAACATGTTCTACTTTGGTGAGCATGGTCGGTTCGACGGAAGGGACGGGTAGCGCCGTGGGGAAGGTACTGGAGCGCATCGAGCAGTACGCGGACGAGATCCGGGCGGCAGGCGCCGAGGGCGACAAGCTCATGCGTTTGACCGATTCGTCGGCCAAGCGGCTGCGCGAGACCGGGGCGATCCGCATGCTGCAGCCGAAGCAGTACGGCGGGCTGGAGGTGCACCCGCGCGAATTCGCCGAGACCACCATGGCGATCGGCGCGATGGACGGCGCGACCGGCTGGGTCACCGGCATTGTCGGCGTACACCCGTGGGAACTCGCCTTCTTCGACCCCAAGGCACAGGACGAGGTCTGGGCCAAGGATCCCGATACCTGGATGGCGTCGCCGTACGCGCCGATGGGGGTCGCGACGCCGACCGAGGGCGGATACCGGCTCAGCGGCCGCTGGTCGTTCTCTTCCGGCACCGATCACTGCCAGTGGGTGATGATCGGTGCCGCGGTCGGCGATCCGGACGGTAAGCGGGTGCTGCCGCCACAGATACTGCACGTGCTACTTCCCCGCGCCGACTACGAAATCGACCAGGACAGTTGGGATGTCGTCGGTCTGCGCGGCACCGGGAGCAAAGACCTGATCGTGGCGAACGCGTTCGTCCCCGCCTATCGGACCATCGACGCCGCCAAGGTGTTCGACGGCACCGCGCCCAAGGAAGCGGGGCGCGGCGAAACGCTCTACAACTTCCCGTTCTCGTGCATCTTCCCGCTGGGCATCACCTCCTCGCTCATCGGCATCGCCGAGGGCGCGCTGGCCTGCCATATCGCCGCGCAGAAATCCCGGGTGGCGATCACCGGCGTCCCGATCAAGGACGACCCGTACGTGCTGTACGCGATCGGCGACGCGGCCGCCGAGATCGCGGCGTCGCGGGCCGCGCTCCTCGACACCGTGGACCGGTTCTGGGACATGGTCGAGCAGGGACGCGAGGTGAGCTTCGAATTGCGGGCGATCGGCCGCCGCACCCAGACCGCCGCGGCCTGGCGCGCGGTCCGGGCCGTCGACGAGATCTTCGCCCGCTCGGGCGGCGGTGCGCTACAGATGAAAACACCCCTGCAACGCTTCTGGCGCGACGCGCACGCGGGCCTCTCCCACGCCATCCACGTCCCCGGCTCGATCTTCCACTCCTCAGCCCTCACCCAACTAGGCGGCGAACCCCAAGGCATCCATCGCGCCATGATCTGAGCCCCAGCTGATTTCCCACGCCCCGCTGTGATCAGTGCGGGAACACACTGGGCGGGCGCGGATTCGGCCGAGCCGCGAGGTGCGCCTCGATGATCCGCGCCACCTCGCCCGCGTCCTCGGTCGACTCGAGCAGCGGCAGATACTCGACGCCGCGGGCGAGCGCCGGCAGATCGACTGCCGAATACATTGCCATCAAAGGATTCACGAACAGTTCGGTGCCCGCGGTCCGGTCGGTCGCGTGCACGTCCCCGAACTCGCCGCACAGCGCGGCCGCGATCTGCGAGTGCACGATGCTCGGGCGCAGCGGGGTATCGGTCATCGAATGCCGCACCGCCGCAAGGTATGCCGCGCCCTCCGGGCTGTCCTGCGGGACCGAGAACGTGCCCTGCCACGGCCGCCAAGCTGGTCATGTCCTCGTGCGGGGTGCCGAGACCGGCCTCGTCACCGCGCAGCAGGATGTCGGTGCCCCCGTCGATCAACACCAGGGCATCCACGCCGAGGTGATCGATCAGCGCGCGATAGGCCGCACGCAGCGGACGCACCCCGGACATGGGGAAGGTGTACACGACCGGCGTGCGGCCGGTGCTCGACAACCAACGCGCCAGGCTGCGTTCGGGAAAGTAGTCGTCATAACCCTCGGATTCCGGGTGCACGGCCGCGACACCGGGGGCGAGCCAGTCGTCCAGCGAGATACGGTCGAGGTCACCGAACGACAGATTCGCCAGGTGGACCCGCTTGCCGAGTCCCTCCAGCGCCACGGCGAGCGGCAGACCGCCGTACACATCGAAACCGCCGCCCGCCCCGGCGATGAGCACCACGGAAGCGTCGCGCAGGCGCGTGAACAGGGGTGGTTCGATCAAGCGATACAAAGGCACACCACCATCATGCGCAACCCGCGCAGACCCTGCGTATTACTGTAGCCTTACCTAATATGAATGGGGTGTGTGCACTGCGGGATCCGGGTCACGCCGGCCGAACCACGGTCTGGCACAACGCCATCGATCGGTTGATGGCGTTCGAGGTGCGCATGCTCGAGTCGCGCGTGGGCTTCGAGAATGCGAGCGTGGTCGCGGTGGAGCGGGTCGTGCGCGCGCTCGGGCTCGGCGCCGAGCCTGCCGTCACGGGACCGGCCGACCACGGATCCTCCAGTGCGCTCGAATATTTCGTGTCCAGTCAGGTTCAGGTGATCCGGGATATCGCGATCGCCCAGCACGACTACGCCAAGCGCTTGATGATCGCCGCCCGCCCGCTGCTCACCGAGGAACTGTTCGCTGAGCTGTGGCTCGGGTTCCGCAATTCCGGGAGAACGCCACGGGTGCGGGTCAGACGGGACAATCCGACCCGGGTGGAGCTGAGCGAACCCACAGAGCGGCAGGTCGCGCACCAATACAGCTGATCGGCGGTCGCGGGGTGCCCACGCGGCATACCGGTCGGCTATGGTCGGACTCGATCTTGCCGACCACTCCCCTGCGACGGATCCCATGATTATCGAGCTCGTCCTCGCGGTTGTCGCCGCGCTCGAAGCTGCCGGTCTGGTCGTGCTGTTCGTGCTGCTGCGGCGCAGTCGGCGCGAACTCGACGAACTACAACGCAAGATCGAGGCCAGGCAGCTGCTGCGGATCAGCGGGCGCGAAGCCGTCAAGACGGTCTGGGACACGGCGAACCTGTTGCGCAAGAAGGGGTTCCGCGGCGCCGTCCTCACCTCGATCGAAGACCTGGCGGGGTGGGCGCAGGTCGAGCGACCGGATCTGGCGCGGCTGACCCCCGACGGGCACGTGGTGATCACCTTCTCCGATATCGAAGGCTCCACCGCCCTCAACGAACGTCTCGGTGACCAAGCGTGGGTGAAACTGCTCGACCGGCACGACCGGTTGATCCGCAAGTATGTGAGCAAACACGACGGGCACATCGTGAAGAGCCAGGGCGACGGCTTCATGATCGCGTTCGCCGAGCCCGAACAAGCGGTGCGGTGCGGCCTGGACGTGCAGCACGCGCTCGGCAACGGCAGCAAACTCAGTGGGCGCGAACATGTTCGAGTCCGAATCGGCATCCACATGGGCACCTCGGTGCGTCGCGGCGACGACCTCTTCGGCCGCAACGTCGCCATGGCGGCCCGCGTCGCCGGCCAAGCCGACGGCGGCGAAATCCTGATCAGCGAACCGGTCCGCGACGCCGTCACCGACGAACCCGACATCACCATCACAGCCCACCGCGAAGTCGAACTGAAAGGCCTGCACGGCAAACACACCCTCTACGCCGTCGAACGCACGACCCCGTAGCCACCGAGCCCAGTGTTGCACCCGCCCACCGCGGTTTGGCACCATGAAGCCGGTATGCCGTCGACTCTTGATGCCACGCGGGACAGCCTCGATGGACTGTCCGTAGGGGACGCGCTGGGCGCGCAGTTCTTCGTACCGGGCCGCTCCCTTTCCGAACTCCGCGCGGGCAAGCCGCCGAGCGGTCCGTGGCAATGGACCGACGACACCGAAATGGCGTGCTCGGTATACACCGAAATTCGCGAGCGCGGGCACATCGATCGGGATGCGCTGGCCGCGCTGTTCGCCGAACGGTGCGAACCATACCGCGGCTACAGCGGCGGCACAGTCGCTGTGCTGCACCGGATTCGGGACGGCGAGCCGTGGGCCGAGGTAGCAGGCGGGCTCTACGACGGGCGCGGATCCTGGGGCAACGGCGCCGCCATGCGGGTCGCACCCCTCGGCGCGTACTTCGCGGGACAGCCGGAACGCGCGGCGGAGCAGGCCGCACTGTCGGCGGAGGTGACCCACCGGCATCCGGAAGCGATCGTCGGCGCCATGGTGGTCGCCGTAGCGGCGAGCCACGCGGCGGCCACGCGCGGAAATCACTGCCCGCCAAGCGAATTACTGGAGGCGATCGAGCCCTACCTGGTCGCGGGCCGGACTGCGGCCGGTATCCACCGAGCACGAACGCTGCTGGGCCGATCGGTGGCCGAGGCAGCGTACGAACTCGGCAACGGCGCACAGGTGAGCGCCCAGGACACCGTGCCGTTCACCCTGTGGGCCGCCGCATCCCATCTCGACGACTACCCCGGCGCGATCACGGCCTGCATCGAAGCGGGCGGCGACGCCGACACCACCGCGGCCATCGTCGGCGGGATCGTCGCGGCACGCACCGGCACCGGCACCGGCACCCGAGGACTTACCCGTGGAATCCCTGAGCCCTGGCTCGCATCCCGCGAACCATTGCCTCCCTGGGTCTGAGCGTGTCGCCGCCTCGTCGAACCAGGCGCAATCTCGTACGCAGTAGATGCCGCGCAGCCTGCCGCGAGTGGCGCAGGAGGCTCGCGTATGGCGATCCCGCGCACATCTCGTCACCCCGCGCGCGTGTCAGTCGAGCGACACGCGCGCGGCGTGCGAAATATCGCGCGGCAGCCAGCACAGGACAGCGCTGACTCAGCGTGCCGCGTCACCGCGCAATGCCGCGGCCGCGGCACGGGCCAGTTCGGGGGCGGGGCGGGTTGCGTCGACCACGGTGCCGCGCTCGTCGGTGCCCAGCGGCTCGAGGGCGGCGAGTTGGGAGTCCAGGAGGCTGGCGGGCATGAAATGTCCGCTGCGCTCGGTCATTCGGTGGGCGAGTTCGGCGCGGGGTGCGGACAGGTGCAGGAAGAATGCGGAGGGGGCGGCGGCGCGGAGGCGGTCGCGGTAGGCGCGTTTCAGTGCCGAACAGGTGATGACGCCGCCGCGGTCGACGTGCTCGGCCAGCCACGCCGCGACGGCGTCCAGCCAGGGCGCCCGGTCCGCGTCGTCGAGCGGGACACCGGCCGCCATCTTGGCGACGTTCGCGGCGGGATGGAATTCGTCGCCTTCGGCGTAGGGCACGTCCAGGGTCGCGGCGAGTTCCCGCCCGACGGTCGATTTGCCGGAACCCGACACCCCCATCACCACCACGATCGGCAATTCGGGTCGTTGCGGCACATCGGCTCCTCAGCGTCGAGTCCGCCGCCGTCGGCGCCGGAAATCCAGGCTCCGACACTACCGCGACCGCGGCGGCGGACCGCGCTTCACGGGTTGGCGGATTTGATGATCAGCACATCGGAGTGCGCCCGGCGGGCGATCTCGGCGGGGAAGGCCCGCAGGAAACGCCCGAACGGCGAGGCGAAGTCGCCGCTGCCGACGACGATCAGGTCCGCGCTGACGTGGTTGGCGATCGAGAGCAGCGCCTCGGCCGGGCCGCCGCGCACCGCGTACTGGACCGCCGGTTCGCTGCCCTGGTCGTCGACGTGCGCCGCGGCGTCCTTCAGCAGCTCGTCGACGGCCGCGGCGGGCAGCACGCTGTAGCTGTCGGAGTCGAGCAGGTCGTTGATCATGGCCCGCTCGGTCGGCGGGAGTTCCGGGTAGGCGCAGGTCACCGTCAAGGTGGCGTGCGCGTCCCTGGCTAATCGGGCGGCGGTCTCCACGGTGCGTAAGGATCGTGGCGTGCCGTCGATGCCGACGATGATGGAACGGTAACTCGGGATCGAAGCGTATTCGGACACAACTGCTCCTCTGACGGGATCAATCGAGATCCCTGCGGACGAAACCGGCAGCGCCGAGCAGTGCGAGCAGCGCGCCGGCGGCTGTCAGCGCCAGCGACGATCGCGCATCGATCGACACTCCGGGAAGGTGCGAAACATGGTTGAACACAGAAACATTCATGGTTGACGCGGACAGCTTCATGGACGGACCGAGGATGGATACCACCGCCGATTCGGCCAGCACCACCCAGGCGAGCCAGGTGATACGCGGCAGGAGCCCGACGAGGAACACGCCGAGTCCGGCCAGGAAAATACAGGCGGGCAGCTGCGCGAGCGCGGCGCCGAGCAGCCGGGACACCTGTCCCGGATCGCCGGTCCGCAGCGCGTGCGCGGTCCCGAGACCCAGTCCGGTGACCGCCAGCAGCACGACCGCGGAGCCCAGCGCATAAGCCAGATGCATTGCGACGAAACGCCATTTCGGCAACGTGCCGGACAGCAGCAGGTCCGCGCGGCCCGCGAGCTCCTCGCTGCGGATCTGGAGCACGCCGACCACGGTCGACCCGGCGATCGCGAGGGTGAGCAGCAGCGTCGACATGGCGAGGAAGCCGTCGACGACGTCGACATTGAATCCGGCGAGCAGGTTCAGCATGCCCTGCGTGCCCTGCGCCACCTCGCCGGCATCGTGCGCGGCCGCCCCGAAGCCGAGACCGAGGCCGAACAGCGCCGCGACCCACATGGCGAGCCCGGCGCGCTGGGCCCGCACCACCATGCCGAGGGCGGTGCGAGTCAGCGGACCGGCCGCGGGCGCACCGGGCGGCGCGCGGAACAGTCCGGCGTCATAGTCGCGGATCTGCTCGATCCGGATCGCCAGCAGGAACAGCGCACCGGAGGCCAACGCGCACAACAGGATCGGCCACAGCTGCACCTGACCGAACGGGTGGATGAACTGCGCCCAGCCCAGCGGGGACAGCAACCGCAGCACATCGGAGTCGACGGTGTCGCCGAGTGCGCGCAGCACGTAGGCCAGCCCCAGCACACCGCAGGCGATACCGTAGGCACCTCGGGCGTGCTCGGTCAGCTGGGCCGCGACGAGCGCGATCGCCGCGAAAACGATGCCGATACAGGCGAAGGCGACGCCGAACGCGACCGCTCCCCCGCTGTCGGCCCCACCCACGATCAACGCGAGCGCGGAGCCGACGCCGACGATCACGTTGGTGAGGAAGGAAACGATCAGCACCGCAACGGAATTCGCGTGCGCGCCGAATCGCCCCGCGCGCAACAACTCCAGCCGCCCCCACGCCTCCTGCGCCCGGGTGTTGCGCACGACCACGATGATGTTGACCAGCGCGACGGCGATCGACACGTACCAGCCGACCTCGAAGGCCGCGATGCCGCCCAACGTGTTCAGCGCGGTCGGCGGGCCCTGCAACGCTTGCTGCGACGTGAGCGTGTTCGCGATCGAAGCGTAGGTCGCGCGCTCCTGGGCCGTGGGATACATCTTGTCGAGCCCGCGCACGCCCGCGTACATGCACCCGATCACGGCGATCATCGCGGCGATCAGGCCGCGATAGTTCAATCGTAGGTTCAGTCGCATCGCGACGGTCAGGTTCGTCATTTCGCCGACCCCGCCTGCGCGGCACCGTAGTGGCGCAGAAACAGGTCCGCCAATTCCACTGCCTGCGTACCGGATTCGGCGCGCAGCTCGGCCATGCCCACGGTCTGCACCGTCAATCCGCTGCGAATGATCGTCACCCGGGAGCAGAGCTTCTCGACCTCGCCGAGGATATGGCTGGACAGCAGCACCGTTTTCCCGCTGTCGCGCGCCTCCTCGATGCAGTGGCTGAACTGCTGTTCCATCAACGGATCCAGGCCGCTGGTCGGTTCGTCGAGAATGAACAGTTCGACGTCGGCGGCGAACGCCGCGATCAACGCCACCTTCTGCCGGTTGCCTTTCGAAAAGGTCGAACACCGCCGGCTCGGGTCGAGTTCGAACCGCTCGATCAGCGCGGCCCGGCGGGCGGGGTCGATGCCGCCGCGCAGCCTGCCGAGGATGTCGATCACTTCGCCACCGGTCAGGGACGGCCACAGATTGAGATCGCCGGGCACATACGCGAGCCGGGCGTGGATCGCCATCGCGTCCGCGCGCGGGTCCAACCCGAAGACCTTCGCCTCGCCCGCGTCGTGCCGGAGCAGGCCGAGCAGCGTGCGGATGGTCGTCGTCTTGCCGGCGCCGTTCGGGCCGAGAAAGCCGTGTACCTCGCCCTCGGCGACTTCCAGATCGAGCCCCCGCAGTGCGGCCACTTTCCCATACCGCTTCACCAGCGACCGGACGTCGATAACTGCCGACATCGCAACCTCCCTCACTCGATAGCCCGTGCTACGGGTCGAGTGTGCGCGGGTCAGGGGTGGTGGCGCTTGCACAGATCGGCAGATCCGAGAAGATCTTGCGGGGCCGGTGCCGGAGCCGCGGAGGTCATCGACGCGGCAGGTGGATCAGGCTAACCTAACTCCATGGAGACTACGTGGGCGGGCACGTGGAGCATTGCCCCGGACCGGCTCGTTCTCGCCGGTCGGTTCGGCACGACCAGCGAACACCACCACCCGGCCGTGCAGATCACCCTTGCGGTACACGGGGAGCTGATCGCCACGGGCGCGGGTGAAACGGTGCGCTGCCGCGGTGTCATCGTCCCCAGCGGCGTCTCCCATGCCCTGCAATCCGGCGGCGCCGATACCCGGGTGCTGTCGATCTATCTGCATCCGGCGAGCCGGGACGCCCGCGAGATCGCCGCCCGCGTACCCAACGGCACCGGGCCGAGCGATTGGGCCGCCGCCGCGGCACCGCTGACCACGGTGGATGTCGACGGGTGTGCGGACTTGGACGCCGCCGCGGAACGGCTGCTCACCACCGTTCGCGGCGAACCGGTCGCCACCGACGGCGTGCACCCGAAACTGCGTGACGCACTGGACCTGCTGACCGTGCTGATGCCGCGCAAACTGTATCTACGCGACCTGGCGGAGGCGGTATCGATCTCGCAGCGCAGCCTCGGCCAGCTCTTCGTGAACGAGACCGGGGTGAATTTCCCCGGCGTAGTGCGTTGGGCGCGACTGCAATACGCGCTGATCGAGACGCTGGCCGGACGCAACATCACCGATGCGGCGCACAGCGCCGGCTTCTCCGACAGCGCGCACGCGACCAGGGTGTGCCGCGAGATGACCGGTGTGCCGCCGAGCGTGCTGCTGCGTGCCGTACATTCCGGGCCCGAACCGCACTAGCGCGAAAACGGCCCGGCGGCTTGCGGATTCGTACAAGCGAGCACGGCATCGGCCGTGTCACGATCGCGGTATGGTAGCGCAACTGACGCCGGAGACCACCGAGGACGAGTTCAAAGAGTTCGTGCGCGACACCAGCGACGCCGAGCTCGCGGCGTTGATGAACGATCGCGAGCTGCGCCCGCAGATCGTGGCGCGCATCTTCGAAATCTGGTGTGCCGCAGTGCTCGAACCAAGAACCAAAAAGACCGACGCGACGATCCACTGGCAGCTCGGCGACGGACCCGACCGGTGGACCATGCACGTCTACCACGGCACCTGCACCGCAACCCCGGGCCCGTCCGGCAAACGCCCCGATGTCACCTTCACCCTCGGCGACGTCGCGTTCCTGCGCCTGGTCGCCCGCGAGGTCAGCGGCGTCCAACTCCTCGCCACCGGCAAACTCCGCCTCAAGGGCAACATGCTCACCGCCATGCGCATCGACAGTTGGTTCGACTAGGCCGTGACCGGTCCGACGACACCGTGAACGGTGGCGGCGCCGCGTCCGCGACGCCGCCACCGTTCACAATCTGTTGAGCACCCGGTCGACGAAGGCGGCGGCGGCACCGAGATAGGTTTCGGGGCGCAGCAATTCGGTGATCTCGTGCTCGGACAGGTGGATGCGCACCGCGGGGTCCTCCGCCAGCACATCGCTGAGCGAACGCCCGCTGTGCTGGGCTTCGAACGCCGCGGCTTGCAAGGCCTTCTTCGCGGCCGCCTTGCCGAGCAGTGGGGCGAGGCGGATAGCGAGGCGTTCGGAGAGCACTTGGCCCCGGGTGGCGGCGAGGTTCGATTGCATCCGCGCCGCGTCGGCCGTCAGTCCCTCGGCCAGTTCCACGGCGGTGTGCGCGGACCCGCCGACCAGCAGCAGGCATTCGCGCAGCGGCTGCCACTCCGCGTGCCACGCGCCGGCCGGTCGTTCGTCCTCGGCGAGCATCGCGCCGAGCAGGACCGACGCGAATGCGGGCACCTGCACTGCCGCGGAACGGATCAGTGTGGCCAGCACCGGATTTCGCTTCTGCGGCATGGCGGAGGATTCGCCGCGTCCGGCCGCTGCGGGCTCGAGCACCTCCGCGATCTCGGTGCGAGACTGGGTGATCACGTCGACCGCGAACTTGCCGAGCGCACCGGAGGTGACGGCCAGCGCCATCGCCAGATCCGCGATCGGCGTGCGCACCGTGTGCCACGGCACTGGGGCGGCGGTCAAGGCGAGTTCCGTGGCGAACTCGGTGGTCAATCGCTCATAGATCTCCCCCGGCGCAGCAACGGCCAGGTCCGAGTCGCTGATCCGGGCGCATTCGACGTACGAAGCGTATGTTCCGGCCGCTCCGCCGAGTTGCACCGGCAGGCCCGTCGCGACCTGGTTCAGCCGATCCCGCGCATCGAGCAGTCCCTGCATCCATGCCGCGACCTTCGCACCGAAGGTGGTCGGCACGGCATGCATGCCGAGGGTCCGGCCCGCGATCGGGGTGTCGCGATGCGCTCGGGCCAGTCGGGCCAGCGCGTCGATGGTTCCGTCCAGGTCATCGATGATGGCGGCGACGGCCCGCGCGGCGATCAGCATGGTCGCGGTGTCCAGGATGTCCTGGCTGGTCGAGCCACGATGTACGTAGTCCGCCGCCGCCGGGTCGACGGCGGCGACCACACGGTGTAGTTCGGCGACGAAGGCGACCACGGGATTCGCCGCGCCGCGCGCAGCCTGCGCGAGCGCGTCCGCGTCGAAGCGATACGTCCGCACGGCGCGCGCGATCCCCTGTGCCGCCGACGCCGGGACGATGCCGAGCCGCGCTTGCGCCCGGACCAGCGCCAGCTCGACATCGACCATGGCGGCTATCCAGGCGTCGTCGCTCACCAGTCGCCGCATCGGTACGCCGGCGCGCACCGGTGCCAGTAATCCATTGTCGTGCAAGGTGGTACACGTCCTCTCAACCGAGCGATAGTGTCGTGTGCGGCCGTCGAGGCCCAGCGCGGCGCGGGCGATCCGGTCGGCGTCGGACAGGGTCACCGAGTTCACTTGCGGTCGCGGTCCGGCGGCCGTCACCCACCGCACCGATTCGGTCGGCACGCCGAGGGCATAGCGCCGCGGATGCGCGTGCCCGGCCGCCGAGCGCACGGCGTGCGACGCGGCCGCCACCTCGAGTCCGCCGGTCCGATAGCGACCGCCGTCGGGGTCGCACAGGGCGTAGCTGCGTACCTCACCGCGGGCCAATAGGTTGCGCAGCAACGGGTCTGCGGTGCTGCGCAGATCCGGATCGGGCAGCCTGGCATCGATCAGCCGGCCCGCGGTGGTCCGCGAAGAAGCCACCCGCGGCGAATCCGCGACGAATCGACGCGACCGCTCATCGATGCGCACCCGCGTACCCGGTCCGACGATCCGGACGACGTCCGCCCGGATCAAGGCTGCCAGCTCGGCAATTCGACTGGCGGGCGGCCCGATCGACAGAAACGCGTTCAGCGGCGTGTACCAGCGGTCCAGGTCGTCGCGGTACGAACCGCCCGCGATACCGCCGTGATCGACCACCAGCCGCACCTCGTTGCGGATGTCGCGCAGCACATCCAGTGCGGCCGGGACCGGCCCCGAGACGTTGCCCTGCAACGCATCACGCACATCGCGGTCCAGGTGGTCGATCAGCCAGTGCCGGAACTCGCCGGGTGAACCGAAACGACGGCCGCGGGTCGGGTCGGCTACCGCGGCCCAATCCCACCGTTGTGCCAAGCCGATCTCGAGGCCGTCGAGGAGCGCGGCGGCCGCGGGTTCGGTGGCCGCGTGCAGGTAGCGCGCACGGAAGCGGCGGAGTTCGCGCGGGCTGACCCGCTCGGCGATCAGCGCCGCGTAATAGACCGATTCCACTTCGCGGGCCACCAGCGGCCAGACGTCGTGCCGGAACGACACGTCGCCGAATCGCTGTGCCCGCTTACGCAATTCGTCGATCCGCGACAGGTCGAGCAGCACCGGCTCGTGCCTGCCCTCGACCCCCTTCTGGTTGGCGCCCCTGGCGCGGTGTGGCACACCGCGCCTGCTGCCCGCGATGATCACCGGCTCGGCACCCGAGGGCAGGTATTCGAGCGTGCCGTCCACCTGCCCGAACGAGCCGCCGCGGCCGACGGTGAACAGGGCCAGGTAGTCGAAGAAGGTCAGGCCGAGACCACGGAGGAGTACCGGTTCGCCCGCCGGGATTTCCGCGGTGTCGACATCGGCGGCGTTGGCGGGCGCCACGTACGTCAAACCGAGGCGCCGCGCCTCGCGCGCCGGCGAGCGGGCATCGCTGTCCGCGCCGATCAGCGCGAGATGCCCTTGCGTCAACACGACCACGTCCAGGTCGGCGACGCGCGCGCCGGTACTGAGTTCGACCTCTTGCAAGCCCGAGGGTTGATCGTGGACATCGAGCACGGTGGCCGTGATCTCGTTGGCGCGCACGCTGTTCGCGTGCAGGTCCCGGATGTGCTCGTAGGCCCAGCGCAGATAGTGGCCGTAGAGCGCCCTGGTCGGATAGGTGTCCGGCCCCAAGGCACGCGCCTCGGCGTACATCGGGTCCGGCAGCTCCGCGAAATTGCCCAGCTTGGTGAGAAAGCTGGCCCATTCGTACAGGCTCGGCCCCTCCTCCACCGGTCCGTCCATCTCCACCGTGTCGTCGGTGAAGATGGTGACCTGGGCCGCCACCGTGTTCATCAGCAGGTGCGGCGACTGGTCGGTGCGCCAGACCGCCCCGGTGCCGACCCTGGTCGAGTCGATGAGATACACCTGCACGCCGGCCGGATGCGTGTCGTCGCCCGCGTTCGCGCAGATGCGTTCGAAAACGCTCAGCCCGCGCGGGCCGACACCGACGATCGCGATCCGGAGCGCGGCTGCGGCCGCAGTGTCCGGCACGGCGTCATACTCCCTGTGGCCCGGTGTAGCTGTAGTGGTTCACCGGGGAGTATCGGCCGCCCCAGATGGCGCGCAGGAAGGACCCCGGGCGGATGTAGGCGACCTCGCCCTGTGCGTTGACGTAGTAGGTGCGGGTGCCGCCGTTGATCTCCTTGTAGTAGAGCTCGATATTGCGGCCGTTGCGTTGCACCGCACGGTGATACCGGTCGTGCGCGGCCTGGGTCACTTCGGCGACGTCGGCGCCGCGGCGCAGCGTCTCCTTGATGATCCGGACCGTGTGGTCGGCGGCCAGTTCGGCGGCCGAATGCCAGCCCGTGCCCGTCCACGAGTACGGCCCGACGATCATCCAGCGGTTCGGGAACCCGGGCACGCTGAGCCCCTCGTAGGCCTGCATGCCGCGGGTGGCGAACAAGGTGCCGAGATCGGCGTCGTCGCGGCCGACGATGGTGCCGGGCGGGTAGGCGCGCGGATCGATGAACACGACGAATCCCGTTGCGAGCACGATCATGTCGTAGGTGCGGTCGACGCCGGCCGTGGTGCGGATGCCCGTGCGGGTCAGCCGCTCGATCGGTTCGGTGATCAGGTTGGTGTTCGCCCGGTTGAACGTCTGCAGGAACGAGTTCGACAGCACCGGGCGCTTCACCACCAACCCGAACCGCGGGCGCAGCAGCTGCCGCACCGCCGGGTCCTGCACCGCCTTCAGCAACACGAGCGAATAGGCCGCGCGCGCACTGAGATCGAACCCGACCAGCAAGAACTTCGCCACCGGTTTCGGCAGCACCGCGGCCAGCCGCAACATCAGGTCGAAGAACGCCAATCCGATGCCGTGCAGGACACCGACGAGCCGGCGGGAACGCAGCACCCTGGCGACGCCGGAGGTCAGGTCGAAGTCCGGTTTCGGCAGGCACCACACCGGCGTGCGCTGATAGACGTCGACCACCGCCGCGTCGGGGGCGAGCGCGGGCACGATCTGCACCGCGCTCGCCCCCGTGCCGATCACCGCGACGCGCTTGCCCTCGTGCCGGTGCGCGTGCTGCCAGGACGCGGTCCGCTGCACCACGCCCGCGAACTCGTCGAGGCCCGCGATATCCGGCTCGGTCACCGGGTCGACGAACACGCCGACCGCGGTGATCAGGAACCGGGCGGTGATCGTTGCGCCGTCGGCCAGTCGCAGATTCCAGAACCGTTGTGCCGCATCCCATTTCTGGGCCACGACGTGCTTGCCGAACTGGAGGTGCGGGTAGAGCCCGTACTGCTGGGCGGCCCGCACGTGGTAGTCGCGGACCTCGGCGCCCTTCGGGAAGAACCGAGTCCAGTTGCGGTTCTTCAGGAACGAGTACTGATAGGCGAGTCCGGGCGAGTCGGCACAGATCGCCGGATAGGTGTTGCTGTGCCAGCTGCCACCGACATCGTCGGCCCGCTCCAGGATGGTGAAATCCTGGATACCGGCCTGCTTCAGTTTGATTCCGGTGACGATCCCACTCGGACCCGCCCCGACCACCGCGACCGTGAAGTCGGGAGCTGTCATGTCCACCGGCCCTTTCCGATGGCCTCGGCGGCCCCGAACAGTTGTTTGCGCAGCGCGACCCGGCGCACCTTCCAGGTCGCGGTGCGCGGGAACTCCGACCACTTGACCTGGATCGGCTCCGCGAGCTCCGGCATGTCATGGGTCGCCGCGCGCCAGGCGTTCTTGTCCAGCTCGCGGTCACCGTCGATGCTGAGCACGGGCTGCGGCGGGCCGCCGGCGATGGCGAGCACGATGACCTCGGTGGTTTCGGGCAGCCGGTCGAGCAGCACGTCCTCGAGTTCGATGGTGCTCGATTCGGGCAGGCGATCGATCTCGCGGTCGATCATGCGCACGGTGCCCCAGCGGCTCACGATGCCGAGATCGCCGAGATCCCACCATTCGCCGTCCACCTTGTGGGTGTGCCGGTCCTGCTCATTGACGTAGGCGAGGCAGCGTCCCGGCGCGGAGAGCTGGATCAGGCCGACCTGACCGCGGGGCACCGGACGCCCGGTCTCCGGGTCGACGCAGCGGACCTTGCCCCAGCGCGGCACCGCCCAGCCGAGCACCTGGGTGGGCGGCGGCCGATGCCCGACGCGGCGCACCGAATGCCGGACATAGACGCGGACCGCCACCGGCCCCGCCTCCGACTGGCTCCACGACTGCAACCACAGCGGTTGCCGACGTTTGCTGGCGTTCAAGAACTTTCGCATCGTGCGGGTGTGGATGCCGTCGTAGGAGCTGACATAGACGCGGACGTCGGCGAACGGACGGCCGGGATCGTCGATGTACTTCTCCCAGTAGAGGAATCCGTTCGGGACGGTTTCCATGAAGGTCGGCCGGTAGGCGACGAGGGCGTCGCGCACCGCGGGATCCATCGGATCCGACAGGCACAGCATGGTGGGTTGCACCGTCGCCATCGCCAGCAGGCCGGTGATCACCCGCTGGTGGCAGTAGGGCTCGCAGATCGCGAACCGGTCGGTGGCTCGCAGGCCGACCCCGGGCCAGCGCTCGGCCTCGCCCAGCGCCAGCGAGTACAGCGAATTCGCGGAATGCATCACGAGTTTCGGCGCGCCGGTGGTGCCGGAGGTGTGCGTGATGACCATCGGCTCGAACGGCTGGCGCATCGCGTTCTCCGGCACGATGCCCTCATCCAGGGCGAACCAGTCGTCGAGGTCGGGGCGATCGTCCGAGCGCCCGACACAGGCCGTGCGCACGGTCTTGGCGACCAGCTCGGGATCGATCCCCATCCGATCCACCGCGCCGGCGTCGGTGACCAGGAACGGCGTCTCCAGCCGGCCGATCAGGATATCGAGTACCTCGCGGCTGTGGTTGTCCGAGATCAGCGCAGGGATGGCGCCCAGGCGGGCGATCGCACTGGCCAGGAACGCGGTGTCGAGATGGTTGCGCTTGACCACCGCGACACGGTCCCAGGGCCGGACGCCCCACGCGTTCAGTTTCGCGGCGAGGTGATCGACGATGGTCGCGCAGTTGCCGTAGTTCAAGATCGTGCCGAATTCCGGGGCCAGATCCGGGACGCGGTCCACGGTGATCGTGTTCAGCGAGCCGCGCTGCGCGGCCGCGTGCCACACCTCGCCGATCCGGCCGGTGGCCGGGATGCGCGAGACCGGGCTGATGCGCTTCTGGAAACGCGACGGGGCATACACCCGAAGGAAATCGGGGACCGGGCGCGCGCCGTGCGCGTCGGTGGCTGTGCTCATGTTCTCTCCGTAACGATAGGTGCTGCGTTGTCGGGCAGGGGCGGTCGAGCCGGGCGGTCAGGCCGCGAAGAAGCCGTGCGTGCTCATCTCGCGGATGCTGCTGTCGAAAGCCTCGGCGATGTCGCGGACGTCGTCCTCGGAGTGCGCGGCGTTCAACAGAATCGTGTGCAGCTCAGGCAGATACACGCCGCGACCGCGCATGTAGTACGCGAGCGCGAGGCTGGCCTTGATGTCCGCGCCGGACAGGCGATCCCGGATCAGCGGGCCCTTCGCGTAGTCGAACGCGATGGAGAAGATCGAGTGCTTCGCCTTGATACCGCAAGGCACACCGAGCTCTTCGACGCTGGCCCGCATCAGCTCGTACAGCTGCTGGGTACGGTCCTCCAACCGCTGGTAGATCTCCGGTGCGCCGGACAGCTCCCGCAGCACCGCGACACCGGCCGCGGCGGTGATCGAGTTACCGCTCATCGTGCCGCCGACGAAGGCCCGCGAATCCACGTCGAGGAACGGATCCTCGCTGGTGCGTGCGACATTCACGACCTCGGTCCGGCCCACGACCGCACCGCACGGCAGGCCGCCGCCGATGATCTTGCCGAGGCAGGTCAGGTCCGGGCGGACGTCGACCAGGTGCTGCACGCCGCCGTAGCAGGCCCGGAAGCCGGTGACCACCTCGTCGAAGATCAGCACGATGCCGTGCGCCGTGCAGACCTCGCGCAGCTCGCGCAGGAACTCCGCGTCGTAGGTCACCGTGGCCGAGGGCATCGGCTCGATGATCACCGCGGCCACGTCGGCGGACTGCTCGGCCAGCACGCGCAGCGAACTGCGGTCCCCGTATTGCAGCACCATGGTGTCCTCGACCACGACCTGGTGCACGCCCGCGGAATTCGCGATGGCCGTCGGCGCGGTGCGGTCGCCGCTGTAGCGGAACCACGAGCTGACCATGCCCTGATCGGAGAAGCCGTGGTAGTGGCCCTCGAACTTCGCCACCCGCTGGCGGCCGGTATACGCCCGCCCGAGGCGCAGCGCCACCTGGACGGCTTCGGTGCCCGAATTGGCAAGCACCACTTTGGCATCCGGGCCGAACGCCTCGGCGATCAGCTCCGCCAGCTCGAGTTCCGGCCGGTTGCCGAGCGAATTCACGGCACCGCTCGCGGCGGCCTCGCTGATCGCCGCGACCGCGCACTTGGGCGCATAGCCGAGAATATGCGGACCGTAGCCGGAGGACAGGTCGATGTAGCTGTTGCCGTCGATGTCGACGATCCGTGAGCCTTCCGCCTCCGCCACGATGAGCGGGAACGCGCTCGGCAGCGCGAACCGATCGAGATGCGACGGCGCGATCAGCGGCCGCTGCTCGTCGTTCTTCACCTGCATCGACAGCGGAATCCGGCGACCGAGCCGGTTCTCGAAGTCCTCCTTCAGCTCGTCGCTCATGTAGGGCGAGAACCGGTCGGTGAACTTGCGGCCGTTGCGCCAGATATCGATCTCAGGGTCGATCCGGCAGATATAGCCCTCGCCGGTCAGGAACGCGAGCGCGAGCAGGGAGAACGACGTGGTAACGCGCGCACCGTAACTGCGCAGCAGCCGGGTGCCCTCGTCGAAGAAGCCGACGGTGGACCACTTGTAGGACTCCGTCTCGAAATGCTTGCGCAGGATGACGGCAAGCTTGGCTTCGTATTCTTCGCGGGCCGGACCGAGCCGGCCGGGCTGCGCCACGAACGCGCGGGTGAACCGGTCCGAGGCCACCGACCATTCCTTACGGACGCAGGCGTAGAAGAACGACGCCAGGTTCCATTTGTCGTCTTCGCTCAGGTAGCCGACCAACCCGAAGTCGAGCGCGATGATGCCGCCCTCGTGGGTGAACATCATGTTGCCCGGATGCGGATCGACGTGGAAGCAACCGTGGAAGAACGCCATGGTGTAGAACACGTCCTGCAGCCGGCGCGCCAGGTCCGGATGCGGGGCCTGCACCCGCTCGACCTCTTCGCCGGACACGGCGTCGACGAACTCCATGACCAGGATCTCGGCGCGGCAGTGCTCCTCGTACACGGTCGGAATCGTCAGGTACGGGTGCGTCCGGAAGTTGTGCGCGACGGCTTGCTGGCGTTGCGCCTCGCCCAGCATGTCGCACTGGCCGATCAGCGCGGGGCGCAGTTCACCGAAGTGCGCCGGACCGTCCAGTGAGCGCACCTGCGGGATGATCCGGTGACCGATCGCGAGCAGGATCCCGATCACCGTGGAGCTGGCGCGGATACGCTCGGCCACACCGGCTTTCACGATCTTCACCGCGACGGCACGGCCGTCGCGCAGGGTCGCCCGGTGCACCTGTGCGACCGATCCCACCGCGAGGGGTTCCCAGTCGAAATCCGCGAAGATCTCCTCCACGGCGACGCCGAAACCTTCGCGCACCTTCTTGCGCAGTTTCCGGCGGCTCATCGGCGGCAGACCGGAGAAGAACTCACGGAAATTGTCGGCCGCGTCCGGGGAGAACCATCCGGTCTGCGTGCCGAGGATCTGCCCCGCCTTGATGTAGAGCGGTCCCATGCGCAGCAGGTAGCGGCGCAGCATCGCGGTCTTGCGGACGTCGTCGGTGCGATTGCGCGGCACGAGCAGGTACTCGGCCGCGAGAATGCTTGTCCACCAGGCGAGTCGGACGGTTTCGGCTATCCCGACCACGAGGCCGGTGCCTGGCCGCCGTCCGGCGGCCGGCGTGTGTGTTGTCATCGGTGGTCCCCCTGTTCTGCGAAGCGTGTCGCGGGCCTGCGGTAGACCGACGCCGCGGCAACCGGGCCCGCGCCCGCGGCGAGCAGCAACAAGTCCGCGGCCGGACCGTCGGCGGTGGCCGCCGCGTACGCGACCAACGAGGCGGCGGTATGCGGATCGCGGCCGTACCCGGCCGGCGCGGCCACGACGAGCCCGAAACCCAGCTCCGCGGCGACCCGTGCGCCGAAGTCGGCCACCGGCTGCGTAGTGACCAAAGTCGTTGTGGCAGGTTCGATGTGCTCGGCATCCAGGCAGTCCTGTGCGGCCCGGACCGCGGTCTTGAAGACCTCGTCCTCGTCGAACACCGTGCCGAAGCTGAGGGTTTCCCGCCCGGTAGCGCCCATCTCCGCGAGGTCGACGTACCCGTGCGGTTCGAACTTGCCGGTGGTCGCGGCTCCGTACACCTTGCCGAAACCTACTTGCTGTGCAACATGTTTCAGCACGGCGGCGGCACCGGTCGAGGCATAGGGGAACGACCGTGCGGGGTCGGTGGACGGATGGCCGTCACCCGCGACGACCAGACAGCGGCCGCTGCCGCGCGTCCGCAAGATCGCATCACACACCTCCACCGCACCGAGAAATCCGCACGGGCCGTTCATCAAATCGAAAGACAACACCGGCTCGATATCCGACGCGTACCGCAGGCCTATTTCGGCGCGTTTCTGGATCAATGCGGCCACGGCCGGTTCCACGATATTCCGGTCGCGGTAGATACCGGTATTGATGAAGGTATGGATACCGGCATCGCCCACCTCGGCCACACAGGCACGCGCGGCCCGCACCGCGTGTTCGATGGCGCTTCCGGTATCCGCATCATTGCTCACCTGGACGGTTTCGACCACGATACCCATGGCTCACACACCTACTTCACGCAGAGATACGGAGATGGTCCCGTAGACCATTCCGGACGCGGACGGAACGATCAGCACCTTCGACCCGGGCGGTATCTCGCCTCGTTTCAGATGGTCGTGCAAGACCACGAAATGGGATGTGGACGCGGTATTGCCGTATTTTTCCAGCGACGTGAGATGTTCCGGTTGCGGACTCTCGTATTCGCGCACCATCAGACTGTTGACATATTCGAGCGCTGGCTTGCTGAACTGGTGATGGATGACGAAATCGAAGCCTTCTTGCTCGAACGACGACCCTCGGGTCGCCAGATAGTCACGCAATCGACGAATGCCTTGCAGATACCGTTCCTCGTTCTGCATGGCGCGATTGTCGGTGTACATCGCGATACCCTGGTTCCGATCGCTGGGCATGCCGATGCAAAGGTCGGCGTATTCGGCCGAGGTCATCATATCGATGAATTCGATCGAATCACCCGGGCTGCCTTCCGCGTCCAGGAGCACCGCGGCGCCCGCGTCGCCGACGGTGAGCGCGGCGAAGTGCGGGTCGTACTTCTTGGAGATCTCCCGTACCGCGGTCTCCGCGATGGGGGTGATCTGCTCTCCACTGACCACCAGGCCGCGCCGGACCAGGCCGGCCCTGATCATGCTGTCCAGGATCAGCACGCCGGTGGACATGCCCGCGCACGCATTCGTGATATCGAAGTATTTCGCGTCGTGCGCACCGATCGTGTTCCGGACGAGCAGCGCGAACGACGGTTCATAGTAGAACTTGGTCCCGGCGACAGTTCGTGTTATCGACGTCGAGATCACGATGTCCAGGTCTTCGGCCGTATATCGGGAATTGTCCAGACACTGTCGTGCGGCGGTCGAGGCCAGGACGCAGGAATCCTCGATGACTCCGTCCGCGTTCCGGTGCACTCGCCGCTCCCGAATTCCGGTGATCCGCTCCAGATCGAAGCGGAATTCCGGATCCAACCGTCCCACCAATTCCTCGGTGGTGACCACCCGTTCCGGCACGTATGTGCCGATGGATTCGATACGAGATAGGACCATTAATCATCCTCCAAGGAAAATCGACACAGCCCAGCACTACCGCACCGCACAGGGCGGCGGGCAGTGTTGATTCTCGTGTGTCAGCCGAACAACGAAGTCGGCAACAATACCCAGTGACGGCACAGCACAACGGCCATCACTCGCTGGTCAATGCTCGGAATTCCACGTCATTGGGAGAATCGTGCGATCCACATCGTTGGGCCTCACACGGACGAGCAATCGACAGAACCATCGGATAATCGCAGCAGGAACCCGATCCCGCTGGTAATCAGATCAGCAAGAATGACATCTCATTGGTTCGCATCACCACAACTAGACCCCCATTGCGTCGATACCGGCACGGACGATCCGATTATTTCGACTCGGTCTCATCTAGATCGTCTGGCAACTGAGGTTACCCGACCGAGCTAGGTCAGGCAATACTAAGAAACCGACTGCCCATGATCCCACGACCCCGGCCTCATCGAGATGCGTTACGCCGCAGGATGTTAGACACCACGCTCGATGATCTTGTGAATTGTATTGCGCACCAACACCTTTCGTAGTGCCGAAAACAGCTCCGGCACTTCCCCTCTCGATACGCCGCGCGCGGTGGGCCGCTCTGTGGCAGGAACTTGCCATTGACCCCGCCCGCGCCGGGCCGCCGGGCCCGCAGAGGCGGACATCACGACACCACACCCCGGCCCGCGCCGGTGCCGCGGAGCTCGGGCACGATGGTGCTCATGGAATTGCGCATCTTCACCGAACCGCAGCAGGGTGCGAGCTACGACACCGTGCTCACCGTTGCCAAGGCCACCGAGGATCTGGGATTCGACGCGTTCTTCCGGTCCGACCACTACCTCCCGATGGGCGCCGCCGACGGCCTGCCCGGCCCCACCGACGCGTGGATCACCCTCGCGGGACTGGCCAGGGAGACCAAGCGGATCCGGCTGGGCACCCTGGTCACCGCCGCCACCTTCCGGCTGCCCGGCCCGCTGGCCATCCAGGTCGCGCAGGTGGACCAGATGTCCGGCGGCCGGGTGGAGCTGGGTATCGGCAGCGGCTGGTTCGCCGAGGAGCACGCCGCCTACGGCATCCCCTTCCCCGCGGACAAGTTCGCCCGGTTCGAGGAGCAGCTCGCGATCATCACCGGGCTGTGGTCCACCAAGCCCGGCGACACCTTCTCCTACAGCGGCGAGCACTACCAGCTCACCGACTCCCCGGCCTTGCCGAAGCCGGTGCAGAGTCCGGTGCCGTTGCTGATCGGCGGCCTCGGCGCCAAACGCACGCCGCGCCTGGCCGCCGAGTACGCGACCGAGTTCAACATCCCGTTCGCCTCGATCGAGGACAGCGCCGCCCAGTTCGACCGGGTGCGGGCCGCCGCCGAGGCCCGCGGCCGCCGGAGCGAGGAGCTCGTCTACTCGAACGGTCTGGTCGCCTGCGTCGGCGCGAACGACGCCGAGGTGGCCCGGCGCGCCGCCGCGATCGGCCGCGAGGTGGCCGAACTGAAGACGAACGGCCTGGCCGGCTCACCCGCCGAAGTGGTCGACAAGATCGGCCGCTACGCCGAGATCGGCACCCAGCGGATCTACTTGCAGATCCTCGATCTCGACGACCTCGATCACCTCGTGCTGATCGCGGACCAGGTACAGGCCAAGCTCTGACCCGCGGACCGGCGGCACCGCTCGGCTCAGTCGAGCGGCCTGCTGGTCGGCAGGTTGACGAAGCTCGGCGCGGCCGGATCCAGCAGCAGCGACTGCGGTTTCAGTTCGGTGTTGTTCAGCAGCGGCCGGAAGGCCAGCGCCTTCGGCGAGTTTCCGGCGAAGACGTCGACGCGAAGTCGATGACCCGGTTGCAGCACCGCCTGCACCGGGATGACGGCGATGTCCAGCACGGTCGGCGCACCGGGTTCGACCGGCAGCAGCCGATCCAAGGTGATCGGGTTGTACGGGGCGGTGAAATCACCGTTGGCCGAACGGGTGCTCTTCGCCTCGTCGACCGCGCGCATCGACGCGGTCAGCTGGCCGGTGCTCAGCACGGTGGAGGTACCGTCCGGCGCAACGTCGTTCACGGTCACCGACCAGTAGCCGTCGGTCGCGTCGTGCACCGTGTTGAGATGGGCGTTGATCGGGCCGGAGATCACCGTCGGCGCCGCGACCGGCGCGCTGGTGAAGGTCAGCGCGTTCTGCTCGGCGATCCGGGAATCCTTGGCGCACATGTCCAATGCCGCGGTGAGACCCGCCGACCCCTGGGCGGCGTCGCGCGAACACACGGTGCTCAAGCCGGGCGCCACCGTCAGCGTCTTGGTCTCGTCCGGGCGCTCGGTGGCCAGCGACCCGTCGTAGACGCTCGTCGCGGTGCCGCTCGGCGCCGCGGTCAGATATACGCGGCGGTGGGTGACGCCGGTCTGCGGGAACTCCCCCAGCGTGATCCAGCCGCCGCCCTGCTCCCAGACGGTCACCGGGCCGAAGTCGCCGATCCCGTGGTCGATGTCCTTGAGCCACTTGTCGAACCACACCCGCTGCAACACCGGCAGCCGCGGCGGCGCGCCCGGGAAACCGGTCCCCGCACCCGGATTCGCGTGATAGGTGTCGCCGACGATCAACTGTTTCCGATCCGGGGACAACGGGATCGCGTTGTAGAGCTTCGTAGCGCTGTTGGCGAAGATATCGTGCCAGCCGCTGTAGACGAAGGTGGGCACGGTGATCCGCTCCGGATGACCCAGAATGCCTTGGCGCAGTTCGCTGTTCTCGTCCAGCAACTCGGCCAGGGCGGGCGGCACGGCGTCCAGCGACGGCGTGACCAGCGCCTGGACCAGCAGGTCGTAATTGGTGGACGGGTCGGCCATCCGGTCGTGGAACCACTGCCAGTCGAAGGTGCCGTCGAGCATCGAGCGCACGTCGGGCAGCACCTTCATCTGGTTCACGTTGCTCAGCCAGAGCGGCATGAAGGTGGTGCCGATGCCACCGCCCGGCGCGACGACGTCGCGCATCAGGTCACTGCCCGGCGTGACCGGGAAGATGGCTTTCAATGCGGCCGGTGCGTTTTCGGCCGCGCGGAGCTGATTGATGCCCGCGTAGGAGCCGCCGTTCATGCCGACCTTGCCGGTGGACCACGGCTGGGCGGCGGCCCACTCGATCACCTCCCGGGTGTCCAGTTGCTCGCGCGCGCCGAGCGTGTCCCACATCCCCTGGGAGAAGCCGGTGCCGCGGACATCGGCGATCACCTGCGTGTAGCCGCTGCGGATGAGGTCGCGATCGATGCCGAGCACCGTGTGCACGGTGCCGCCGTCGAGTGCGTGCAGCAGATCCTCGAAACCGCTGACCGGGGTGCCGGACAGGTCCATCCGCCGGATCAGGTCCACCGCCATCGGTTGCAGGTTCGGGATGGCCAGCGCCGAATCGACCAGATTGGACGCCAATTTGCTGTACGGCGTGAGATTCACGATCGTCGGCAAGGGCCGCTGCTCGATCTGTCCCGCGGCATCCATCGGGCGGTACACGTTGGCCTTCAACACGACGCCGTCGCTCATCCGGATGGGAACGTCCCAGTCGATGTGCACATCGGCGTAGGGCTGCGGTCCGTCATGTAGTGCGGTCCAGCGCTCGCTGCGCTGACTGTCGGAATCGCTGCTCGGGTCCGCGGCTGCGGCGCCGGATAGGGAGTCGACCGCAAATAGACCGCCAACCACGAGCACGGCTACCGCCGTTATCGCTCGAGCCACGCTGACAAACCGTTGTGCCACTTGACGCCCCGAACGCATCCGTCTCCTCGACTGAGTTCTCGCACGCTGATTGAGTTACGGTGTAGCGAGGGGACAACATAGCAATCGGTGTGCAAATTTCCGGGGAGGTACGGCCCGGTCGGTTTGTCTGGGTCTGATTTGTCCGGATGCCGGTGCGGCGTAGGCCATTACCGGCTCGCAGCCACCGAAAGCGGCACGGCACCGCGCGTAGCGGCCTATTTTGGTGGCATGACGCCGCTGCAGCGCTATATCGCAGAGGAGATCGCAGCCGATCACGCGGACGGTCTGCTGAACCGTCGTGAGGCACTGCGCCGGCTCGGGCTGCTCGGGTTCGGGGTACCGGCCGCGGCCGCACTGCTCGCCGCATGCGCCAAGCCGGACGACGAGGCCCCTCCGCAAACATCCACTGCGCCAACTACATCCACGCCCCCGGGGGCGAGTTCCGCACTGCCGACGACACCGATCACCTTCGCCGGTCCCGAGGATCGCGAACTACAGGGCGCGTGGGCCGCGGCGGCACAGCCGCGCGGTGGCGTGCTGGTCGTCCACGAGAACAAGGGCCTCACCGACCACATCCGTTCGGTCGCGGGCCGATTCGCGGGTGCCGGATATTCGGCGCTGGCCATCGACCTGCTCTCCGGCAAGGGCGGTACCGCGGCGTTCACCGATCCCGCGGCGGCGACCGCGGAACTCAGCAAGACTCCGCAGACCCAGTTCATCGCGGACCTGCGGGCGGGCCTGGCCGAACTCGGACGGCGGGTGCCGGGAAAGAAGCTGGGCAGCACCGGATTCTGCTTCGGTGGCGGGCTCGTCTGGCTGCTCTTGGCCGCGGGCCCCGCCGAACTCGCGGCCGCGACCCCGTTCTACGGGCCGTTCCCGGACAACGGTGACCTGACGGGTTCGAAAGCGGCTGTGCTGGGCGTCTACGCGGCGAAAGACGCGCGCGTCGACGCGTCCCGGCCCGCCGCCGCCGCGGCGTTGGCGCGGGCAGGCGCTCCGCACGAGATCTGGGTAGCGCCGGAGGCCGATCACGCGTTCTTCAACGACACCGGACAGCGATATGCGCCAAGCGCGGCGAACGAAGCCTGGCGACGCGTATTGGATTGGTACGGCACATATCTGGGCTGAGTCACGAAGCCGGTCTCGGCCCCCGCCGAGCAGGCCGGTTCCTGATCAAGAAGCGTCCAGCACGGCATCACCCAGCGCGACGTCCTTGCACGCCTCCAGTAACGGCTGCAGTCGGTCCATCGCGCTGCTGCGCACGGCGAGCACCGTCGGCAAGGCAAGCACACCCGGGGTGCACAGCGGCAGGAACGCCACTCTGCTGCTGCGCAACAGCCGGGCGTGCGGTGCGTACAGCACGGTCCAACCGGGTTCGCCCGCGCCGAGTACCGCCAGGGTGTCCTGGATGGAGATCTGCTCGGGACCGAGCACCGGCTCGAAACCCGCGTCGTGGCAGGCGGTGAGCACCAGGTCGTCGAGTAACGCGTTGTTGAGCCGGTTGGTCAGATACAGCGGCAGCTCGGCCAGTTCGGCCAGATCCACGCAGCGGTCGAGCGCCGAGGGATGATCGGCGGGCAGCGCGACCACCAGTTCGTCGTGCCAGACCGGGATCTGGCGCACGCCCTCCGGGGCCGCCACCTCACCGCGCAGAAACGCCGCGTCCCACTCGTATTCCGAGACCTTGCGCAGCCGCTGCCCCAGGGCGGCGGACGTCAACTCGACCTTCAGGCCCGGGGCACGCTGTTTCAGCGCGACGAGCAATCGCTCCAACCGCTCGCCCATGCCGCGGCTGGTCCCGATCCGCAATACCGAAGGCGGGGTGAGGAAATCGGCGACGCTGGACCGCGCGCGCCGCTCCGCCGCCAGCACCCGGCGGGCGGCAGGCAGGAACGCCGCCCCGGCCTCGGTGAGCCGGACACTGCGGGGGGAGCGTTCCAGCAGGACCACGCCGAGCTCCCGCTCCAGCCTGCTGAGCTGCTGGCTCACCGACGACTGCACGATCATCAGCCGCTCGGCCGCTCTGCCGAAATGTAGTTCTTCGGCCACCGCGACGAAGTATCTCAGTTGACGAAGTTCCACATGACCTCTGCGGGGTTCGGGGACAGGGCTTGGGTCAGGCTACCGCCCGGGCCGCGCGGGTCACCGATGCGGCTTGTTCCAGCGCGCCGCGCGGCACGCTGGACGACAATGGACAACTCGATGTCCACACGCGATGACAGCGGAGGTGCGCTCGTGCGCAAGGCGGCGATGAGATCGAGCAGCGGTCGCTGGATGCGCGCCGGGACGGCGGCAATACTGCTGGTCGGCGCGTTGTCTGCGTGTACGGCGTCGGACGACCCGCCGACCACGCCGACCGGCACCGCACCGGTCACCACCGCGCCCGTCACCGCCGCGAGCAACCCGGCGGGCGCCCCCGCGCTGGACGCGGCCGAGGAGATCGCCCAGGGCATCGATGTGCCGTGGGGGCTCGCGCTCATCCCCGGCGGCGGCGCCTTGGTGGCCGAGCGCGACAGCGGGCGGATTCTGCGGATCATGCCGGGACAGGCGCCCGAACAGGTGCATCAGGTGCCAGGCGTCGTCGCGCGGGGCGAGGGTGGGCTCCTGGGGGTGGCGCTGTCCCCGCAGTACCTCGAAAACCGCCATGTGTATGCCTATTTCACGGCGGAGAACGATAATCGGATCGTCCGGTTGCGGCCGGACGGGCCACCGGAGCTGATCTTCGCCGGAATTGCCAAGGCGGGCAACCACAACGGTGGACGGATCGCCTTCGGGCCGGACGGCATGCTGTATGTGGGGACCGGCGACGCGGGGCAGAGCGCGCTCTCGCAAGATCCCGCGAGTCCTAACGGGAAGATCCTCCGGCTCACCCCCGAAGGCCAACCGGCGCAGGGCAACCCGACTCCGGGCTCGCCCGTCTACAGCCTGGGCCATCGCAACGTCCAGGGACTGGCATGGGACGGTTCGGGGCGCTTGTTCGCGGCGGAATTCGGGCAGAACCGGTTCGACGAGATCAACCTGATCGAACCAGGCCGCAACTACGGTTGGCCGACCGTCGAGGGAAAGGGCGGCGCCGATCGCGGGTTCACCGAGCCCCTGCTCACCTGGTCAACCGCCGAGGCGTCGCCCTCCGGCATCGCGATCGGCGGAGACACACTGTATGTCGCGGCCCTGCGCGGCGAGCGACTGTGGGTGGTGCCGCTGCGCGACGGAGTACCCGGCGAGCCACGCGCCGAGCTGCGCAACACCTACGGCCGCCTGCGCACCGTCATCGCGGCACTGGACGGCGCACTGTGGCTCACCACCTCCAACACCGACGGACGCGGCGACGAGCGACCGAACGACGATCGCGTCGTGCGGTTCCCGGCGCGCTGAACCGCTCAGTCGCGCACCGGCGCCACCACCGCCCGGCCCAACCGCCACACCGCGAACGTCAACGGCACACCCGGTCGATAGGCCAGGTGCGTGACCGACGGCGCGTCCAGCACCTGGAGATCCGCGCGCGCACCGGCGCGCACCACGCCGACGTCGTCGCGGCGCAGCGCACGCGCGCCACCAGCGGTCGCGGCGTACACCGCTTCGGCCACCGAGAGACCCATCTGCAAGACCGCGGTCGCCACGCAGAACGCCATCGAGGTGGTGTAGGAGCTGCCGGGGTTCGCGTTGGTGGCCAGCGCGACCGTCGCGCCCGCGTCCAGCAGCGCGCGGGCGGGGGCGAGCCGCTGCCTGGTGGACAGATCGCAGGCGGGCAACACGGTGGCGACGGTGTCGGAGGCGGCGAGCGCTTCGATATCGGCGTCGGTCAGATAGGTGCAGTGATCCACGCTCGCCGCACCGTGTTTCACCGCCAATTGCACGCCGGGCCCAGGGCCGAGCTGATTGCCGTGCACGCGCAACCCGAGGCCGCGGGCACTGGCCGCCCGGAGCACCCGATCGGTCTGCGCCTCGTCGAACGCGCCGGTCTCACAGAACACGTCGGCCCACCGGACGTACGGCGCGACCGCGTCGAGCATCGCACCGCACACCAGATCGACGTAGTGGTCGGCGGTCATCCCGGACGGCACGAGGTGCGCGCCGAGGAAGGTCACTTCGTCGGCGGCCGCGGCGGCGAGCCGGGCGGAGCGCAGTTCGTCGGCGACGCTGAGCCCATAGCCCGTCTTGGTCTCGATACAGGTGGTGCCCTGCCGCCGTGCCTCGGCGATGTGCCGGGCCAGATTGGCCGAAAGTTGTTCGTCCGACGCGGCTCTCGTGGCGGCAACGGTGGTCGCGATGCCGCCCGCGCGGTAGGGGCGCCCCGCCATCCGCGCCTCGAACTCGGCGGTGCGGTCCCCGGCGAAGACGAGGTGGGTGTGGCTGTCGACCCAGCCGGGCAGCACGGCGCGACCGCCCACGTCGACCCGTTCGTCGGCAGCGGGCGCCGCGGCGGCCGAGCCGACCCAGGCGACGCGCTGGCCGTCGAGCAGCACCGCCGCGTCGCGCAGCTGGCCCTCCTCGGTATTGGTGGTGAGTTCGCCGATACCGGTGATCAGGGTCGACACAGGGCCTCGATCTCCTCTCGCAACACGGTTGCTGGGTGGTCCACGTGCAGGTGGCGGTGGTCGGCCACGACGGGCCGCCCGGCGATCAGCACCGCGCGGACATCACTCGCGGCGGCCGCGAACAGCGCGGCGGCCGGCGCGGTACCGGCGGTGCGGATCGAATCCAGGTCGACGGTGACCAGGTCGGCGGCCGCGCCGGCGGCGATCCGCCCGGCTTCGGGCCAGCCGATGGACGCGTGATCGGTGGCGGCACGGTACAACTCGGCCGGTGTGAAGCGGCCGCGGGCCCGGCTGGCCAGACGTTCGTCGAGTTCGAGCGCCCGCCACTCCTCGAACGCGTCGATGACCGCGTGACTGTCGGTGCCGAGACACAGTCCGACGCCGGCGTCGGACAGCGCGCGCGCCGGGCCGATACCGTCGCCGAGATCCCGTTCGGTGGTGGGACAGAAGCACGCCCGGCCGGCGGAGTCGGCGAGCAGGCCGATGTCCAACGCGGTGAGGTGGGTCGCGTGCACCGCGACCGTCTGCGGCCCGAGCACCCCGGTCTTCGCCAGCAGGGCCGTCGGCGTGAGGCCGTGCACGGCAAGGCAATCGCTGTTCTCGGCGGGTTGCTCGGACAGGTGGACATGCAACGGCCGGCCGGCCGCCGCCGCCGCGACGACCGGGAGCGCGGCCGACGGCACCGCCCGCACCGAATGCGCGGCGACGCCGGTGCGCACCAGCTCCGAGGGCGGCCTGAACGCGGCGGCGCGGGTGGCCCACGCGTCCACGGTGCCGTCGCTGAAGCGCAGCTGATGCTCCCCCAGCTCGACACCGAAACCGCCTGCGAGATAGCAGGTGTCGAGCAGGGTCAACCGGATGCCCGCGTCCGCGGCGGCGGCCGCGAGCGCGGCGCTCATGGCGGTGGGATCGGCGTAGGGCACGCCGCCCGGCGCGTGGTGCAGGTAGTGGAACTCGCCGACGCTGGTGTAGCCGGCCAGCACCATCTCCGCGTACACGGCGCGGGCCAGCCGGTAGTACGAGTCCGGATCCAGCCGCGCCGCAACGGCGTACATGCGCTCCCGCCAGGTCCAGAACGTGCCCTGATCGTGCTGGGTGCGGCCGCGCAGCGCACGATGGAAGGCATGCGAGTGCGCGTTGGCGAACCCCGGCACGGTCAGCCCGCGCAGCAGCTCACCGGCGGGCTCGGTACCCGGGACCACCGAATGGATCGCCGTGCCGCGCACATCGATCGTCACGCCGGCCGCCAAACCGTCCGGCAGCCAGGCATATTCGGCCCAATACACGGTCACGGCCGTACCTCCGGCGTGGTGCTTCCGAGCTGGTCGCGGCTCATCCGGCCAGTTCCTCCAGCACACGCGCCAAACCCGCTGCGCCGCCGGCCACATCGGCGGCCTCGGCATGTTCCTCGGGGGCGTGGCTGATACCGGTGGGGTTGCGGACGTACAGCATGCCGGAGGGCACGTGGGCCGCGAGAATGCCCGCATCGTGGCCGGCGCCGGTCGGCAGCGCGGGGACGCCGCCGAGCACCCGGTCCATCCGCTGCCGCAGCGGCTCGTCGAAAACCACGTCGTCCGAATAGGACTCCTCGGTGACGGTCAGCTCGCAGCCCTCGGCCGCGGCGGCCGCGAACGCCGCCTCGGTGATGTCCTCGACGAGTGCCGCGGTGCGGCCGTCGCCCGCTGCGCGCGCGTCCAGCCACAGGTCCACGGTGGAGGCGATCACGTTCGTGCCGCCCGGCGTGGGCACCAGCCTGCCCACCGTGGCGCGGGCGTCGGTCATCGCGGCCGCGGCGCGGCGGGCGGCGGCCACCACGGCGGCGGCGGGCAGCATCGGGTCGTGCCGGTCGACGAGCCTGGTCGCACCCGCGTGATTGCCCTGCCCGGAGAAGGAGAATCGGTAGCGGCCGTGCGCGATGATGGTGCTGCCGGTGGCGATCGGGCTGTCCAGTTCGATCAGGCCGCGGCCCTGCTCGACATGCAATTCCACGAAACACCCGATCTTCGACAGCAACTCGGGATCGGGCCCGAACCGTTTCGGATCGTGCCCGGCCTTCACCGCGGCCTCGGCCAGGGTAATGCCTTCCGCGTCACGGAGATTGCGGGCGCGATCGGGATCCAGGGCACCGGTGAGCAGCCGGGAACCGAGGCAGGGCACCCCGAATCGGCCGCCTTCTTCCTCGGCGAAGACCAGCACCGCGAGTGGCCGTGCGGGCGTGAAACCCTTGTCCTGCAAGATCTCCACTGCCGCGAGGGCACTGGCCACGCCGAGCGGACCGTCGAAGGCGCCGCCGCCGGGGACCGAATCGAGATGGCTGCCGGTGACCACCGCGCCGGCCTCCGGACTTCCCCACCAAGCCCAGATGTTCCCGTTGCGGTCGGTGTTCACGTCCAGTCCGATGTGCAGCGCCTGGTCGATATACCAGTCACGCAGCTCGAAATCGGCGTAGTCGTAGACATGGCGCGAATAGCCGCCGCGCCGCGCATCCCTTCCGACACCGGCGATTTCGGCCATCAGCTCGTTCACGCCCACGGCGTCGCTCCTGTCCTGCTCGGTCCCGGCCGGTGGTTCACGGCGCCTCGTGCATGGGGATGCGGACGCCGCGCTCGGCGGCGATCGTGTTCGCGCGGTCGTAGCCCGCGTCGACGTGCCGGATCACGCCCATGCCGGGGTCGTTGGTGAGCACCCGCTCGATCTTCTGCGCGGCCAGCGCGGTGCCGTCGGCGACGCACACCTGCCCGGCGTGGATCGAGCGGCCGATGCCGACGCCGCCCCCGTGATGGAGGGAGACCCAGCTCGCGCCGGACGCGGTGTTGAGCATGGCGTTCAGCAGCGGCCAGTCCGCGATCGCATCCGAGCCGTCGGCCATCGCCTCGGTCTCCCGGTACGGCGAGGCCACGCTGCCGGAGTCGAGGTGATCGCGGCCGATCACCACCGGCGCCTGCAATTCGCCGCTGGCCACCATCTCGTTGAAGCGCAGTCCCGCGAGGTGGCGCTCACCGTAGCCGAGCCAGCAGATGCGAGCCGGAAGGCCTTGGAACGCAACACGTTCGCTCGCCATCGTGATCCACCGGCGCAGGGACTCGTTCTCCGGGAACAGTTCCAGCATGGCGCGGTCGGTGGCCGCGATATCGGCCGGGTCGCCGGACAGTGCGGCCCAGCGGAACGGGCCCTTGCCCTCACAGAACAGCGGCCGGATGTAGGCGGGGACGAAGCCGGGGAAATCGAACGCCCGGTCGCAGCCGCCGAGCTGTGCCTCGCCGCGTAGCGAATTGCCGTAGTCGAACACTTCGGCGCCGCGGTCGAGGAAGCCGAGCATCGCGCCGACATGCTCGGCCATCGATTCGCGGGCCCGCTCGGTGAACTCGTCCGGCTTCTTGGCCGCGTAGTCCGCCCAGTCCTCGACCGCGATGCCGCGCGGCAGGTAGGCCAGCGGGTCGTGCGCGGAGGTCTGGTCGGTGACGATCTCGGGATCCAGACCCAGCGCCAGCAGGCGCGGCAGCACCTCGGCCGCATTGCCGATCAGGCCCACCGACAAGGCTTTTCGCTGCTTGCGGGCCTCGGTCACGCGGCGCACCGCGTCGTCCAGGTCGGTGGCGACCTCGTCGAGGTAGCGCTCCTGCACCCGCCGGTGCGCACGGGCCGGATCGCATTCGATCACCAGCGCCACACCGTCGTTCATGGTCACCGCGAGGGGTTGCGCGCCGCCCATGCCGCCCAGACCCGCGGTCACGGTGAGCGTGCCGGCGAGGCTGCCGCCGAACCGCTTGCCGGCCACCGCCGCGAAGGTTTCGTAGGTGCCCTGCAGGATGCCCTGCGTGCCGATGTAGATCCACGAGCCCGCGGTCATCTGGCCGTACATGGTCAGGCCGAGCGATTCGAGCCTGCGGAACTCGGGCCAATTCGCCCAATCGCCGACCAGATTGGAGTTCGCGATCAGCACCCGGGGCGCCCACTCGTGGGTGCGGAACACGCCGACCGGCTTGCCCGACTGCACCAGCAGCGTCTCGTCGGTCTCCAGGGTGGTCAGGCAGCGGGTGATCGCGTCGAAACTGGCCCAGTCGCGCGCCGCCTTGCCGGTGCCGCCGTACACCACCAGATCCTGCGGTCGCTCGGCCACCGCCGGGTCGAGATTGTTGTGCAGCATCCGCATGGCGGCCTCGGCCTGCCAGTTCTTGGCGGTGAGCTGCGTCCCCCGCGCGGCCGTGATTACTCGCGTCATGAAATCTGCCCCTGCCTGTGCTCGTTCAGTAAAAGAGAAGTGGCTGCCGCATCCGCGCCGAGGACCCGCCCGTTCATACGCTCAGCTGCGATTCGACCGCACGGGCGAGTGCGCCCGACCGCACCAGCCGCTCAGCGGCGGCGATCTCGGGCGCCAGGTGCCGGTCCGGGCCGGGGCCGTCGACCTCGGCGCGCAGCAGCGCCACCGCGGCGGCGGTCGCCGGACCCGGGCGCAGCGGTGCACGCAGATCGAGCGCCCTTGCGGCCGTGAGGTATTCGACGGCCAGGACGGTGGCCAGGCCGTCGACGGCGGTGCGCAGTTTGCGGGCGGCGGACCAGCCCATCGAGACGTGGTCCTCTTGCATCGCGCTGCTGGGAATCGAATCCACCGAGGCGGGGACGGCCAGCCGCTTCAGTTCGCTGACCACCGCCGCCTGGGTGTACTGGGCGATCATATGGCCGGAGTCGACGCCGGGGTCGGCGGCCAGGAACGCCGGAAGACCATGGGACCGTGCGACATCCAGCATCCGGTCGGTGCGGCGTTCGGCCATGCTCGCCACGTCGGCCACCGGGATCGCCAGGAAGTCGAGCACGTAGGCGACCGGGGCGCCGTGGAAATTGCCGTTGGATTCCAGGCGTCCGTCGGCCAGCACCACCGGGTTGTCGACGGCGGCGGCCAGCTCCCGGCCCGCGACCAGTTCGGCGTGCGTCACGGTGTCCCGGGCCGCGCCGTGCACCTGCGGCGCGCAGCGCAGGGAGTAGGCGTCCTGCACCCGATTGCAGTCCGGCCCACGGTGACTGGCCACGATGTCCGAGCCGGCCAGGGCGGCCGCGATCCGGGCGGCCGAACGGCCCTGGCCCGGATGCGGGCGCAAGGCCTGCAGGTCGGCGGCGAAGACCCGGTCGGTGCCGAGCAACGCCTCCACACTCATCGCCGCGGTGATGTCGGCGACGTCGAGCAGCATGGTCAGGTCGGCGAGCGCGAGCACCAGCATGCCGAGCATGCCGTCGGTGCCGTTGGTCAGCGCCAAGCCCTCCTTCTCGGCGAGCACGACCGGCTGGATGTTGTTGATCCGCAGCGCTTTTCCGGCATCCATCACGGTGCCCGCGGCATCGGTGACCTCGCCCTCGCCCATGAGTGCCAGCGCGACGGCGGCCAGCGGAGCCAGGTCGCCGGAACAGCCGAGTGAGCCGTACTCGTGCACGACCGGGGTGATGTCGGCGTTGATCAACGCGGCGAGCGTAGCGGCCGTCTCGGGACGCACGCCGGTGTGGCCGGTGGCCAGGGTGCGCAGCCGCAGTACCATCAGCGCGCGGACCACCTCACGCTCCACCGGGCGACCGGCGCCCGCGGCGTGCGAGCGGATCAGCGAGCGCTGCAACGCGACCCGGCTCTGCGCCGGGATGTGGCGGGTCGCCAGCGCACCGAACCCGGTGGAGACACCGTAGGTCGGCACCGCGCCCGCGGCCAGCGCGTCGACGTGCGCCCGCGCCGCGGCCAGCCGATCCTCGGTGGCCTGGCTCAGGTGGACCTTGGCGCCGTGCCGGGCGACGGCGACGACCTGCTCCCCGGTGAGGGGTGCGTCGAGGGCCACGGTGGGTAGCTGTGCGGTGTCGGGCATGGCCACTATTCCACCGTCGCGACGGGCGGCGGAGAACGCGGGCCGGTGCGATAGTGTCTGATATCCAAGACACGCCGAGGAGATGGCATGGGAACCAGCAGTGACGTCCCGGCGTTGCGGCGCGGGCTGGCGGTGTTGCGACTACTGGCCGGACGAGCCGGCCCCATCTCGGCCTCGACGATCGCGCGCGAGCTCGACCTGCCCAGGTCCACCACCTATCACCTGCTCGGCGAGCTGGAAGCGGCCCGTTTCGTGACGCGGCTGCCCAGCGAGCGGCGCTACGGACTGGGCATCGCCGCGTTCGAACTCGGCTCGGCCTATCTGCGCCACGATCCGCTGGAACGGCTGGCCGGACCGCTGCTGCGCGAGCTGGTCGAGCTGGTGGGACACAACGCGCATCTCGGCGTGCTGCACGGCAACGAGCTGCTGTATCTCATCAAGGAGCGCCCGGTACGGCCGGAAACCCTGGTCACCGGCGTCGGCGTCCGGCTGCCGGCCCATCTCACCGCGTGCGGCCGGGCCATCCTGGCGCACTTGCCGCCGGCGCAGATCCGCGCGCTGTTCCCGTCTGCGGCGACGTTCGTGCGCCGCACCGAACGGGGACCGAACTCGTTGCAGGCGTTGCGCACCGTGCTGGCGACCGAACGCCGTCGCGGCTGGGCCTGCGAGGACGGGCACGTCACACCCGGTTTCGCGTCGGTGGCGTATCCGGTCTTCGACCACAATCACAGCCCGATCGCGGCGATCAGCGTCACGCTGCGGCACCATTGCGAGGTATCGCCGTGCCCGGCGGACTGGGCGCCGTTGGCGGCCCGGGTGCGCGCCACCGCGGATCAGCTGACCCAGCGCATCGGCGGCCGGTGACCGCTCAGCGCTTGCGCCCGACGCCGCCCCATGCGGCCGAGGGCTTTTCGACCGGTTCGGCCAAGTCGGGATGCCACTGGTTCACCGGCACCACGCCGGGCTCCACCAGTTCGAGATTTCGGAAGACCTCACGGATCTGGTCCACGCTGCGGACGTAGTACGGAACCGCGCCCGTTTTCGCGTAGTAGTCCGATAGGCGGACCAGTCGCTGATCCTCCGTAGTGCCCTCGTACATAGCGAAATAACTACCGGATGGAATGGCGTCCTGTAACGCTGCGGTGATGCGGATAACGTCGTCCCAAGTGCGTGCGTGACCGAGTACACCCATGAACATGACGGCAATTGGCTTGTTGAAGTTCAGAATATTGCGTGCTTCTTGCACAATCTGTTCAGGGTTGTGGAAATCGGATTCCACGAGGGCGGTGACACCCTCGTCGGTGGTGTTGATCAGCAAGGCCCGCGCGTGCGCCAGCACGAGCGGATCGTTGTCCACGTAGACGATCTTGGACTCGGGTGCGACACCCTGTGCGACCTCGTGCGTGTTCTGCATCGTCGGCAGTCCGGTGCCGACGTCGAGGAACTGGCGGATGCCCGCCTCGGCGGCGAGGTGGCGCACCACGCGGATCAGGAATCGGCGCGATTGCCGGGCCATCGTGCCGATATCCGGGAAAACCGATTCGCCGGACTCGCCCGCAATGCGGTCGACTTCGTAAAAGTCCTGTCCCCCGAGCCAATAATTCCAGATCCGTGCGGAATGCGGTACATCGGTGCGGATCAGCCGATCGTTTTCGCGGACCATGATGCGGCTCCTAGCGGGGTAAGACGACGTGCGGCTGACTGTACAAGCGCCCACGAACGCGTGTCGGCAGATTCGGAGATAAACATCGAAGAGTCAGAATGGACACGAGTCGCCGGCGTCGCCGAACGAACGGGAATCGTTTGTGCACCGGTGCCATCGGCCCGACACTCTACTGCCACCCGATCCGGAGCCAGGACTGTGGCCCGGAACACCACACCAGATAGGTTGTGCACAACTTAGTTGTGGGCTACGTTGTTGACATGGCCGATCCACTACACCTCGACGAGCAGCTGTGCTTCTCGCTCTACGCGGCGTCGAGGGCGATGACGGCGGTCTACCGAACAAAGCTGGAAAAGCTCGGGGTCACCTACCCGCAATACCTCGTGCTGCTGGCTCTCTGGGAGCGCGACGGACGCAGTGTCGGCGAACTCTGCCAGGTGCTGGCACTGGATTCCGGAACACTCTCACCACTGTTGAAGCGACTGGCGGCCGCGGGACATATCGAGCGCAGGCGCTCGACCGAGGACGAACGTCGCGTCGATATCCACCTCACCGAACACGGACGGGCGCTGCGTGCCGAGGCCTGCGGCATCCCCGCGCAGATGTCGGCCGCCAGTGGGCTGTCCATGGACGAATACCTGATGCTGCAGGCCGGCCTGCGGCGACTGACCGAAGCACTGACATCGACCCTCGAACAAGGAGAATGACATGCAGATCCTGTACACCGCAGAGGCTTTGGCGACCGGCGACGGACGCAACGGGCACGCCAGGACCACCGACGGCAAGGTGGACGTCGCCCTCGCCGCACCCAAGGAGATGGGCGGCAGCGGCGAGGGCACCAACCCCGAACAGCTGTTCGCGGCGGGCTACGCGGCCTGCTTCCACGGGGCGCTGCGCTTGGTCGGCAAGCAGGCGAAGGCGAATATCGACGACTCCGCCGTGGGCGCGAAGGTCGGCATCGGCCCGAACGACGCCGGCGGGTTCGGGTTGACCGTCACCCTAGAGGTCTCGCTGCCGCACCTGTCCCGGGACGAGGCACAGGCGCTCGCCGACAAGGCCCACCAGGTGTGCCCCTACTCCAACGCCACCCGCGGCAACATCGACGTCGACGTAGTCGTCGCCGAAGACTGAGCGGAGGGCCGACATGCGTGCTGTAGTCATCGAGAGCTTCGGAGATCCCAAAGACGTACTGACCACAGCGGAACGGCCGGTACCCGAGCCAGGCGAGGGCGAGATCAGGGTCGCGTTGATCCTGTCCCCCATCCACAATCACGACCTGGCCATCGTGCGTGGCGTGTACGGCTACCGGCCGCCGCTGCCCGCGATCCCCGGCACCGAAGGCGTCGGTATCGTCGACGCGCTCGGCCCCGGAGTCACCGGTTTGTCTGTCGGCCAACGGGTCACCGTGTCCGGCGCACAGAACGTCTGGGCCGAGTTCTTCCTCGCGAAGGCCGCCCTGGCGGTGCCGGTGCCGGACCAGGTGTCCGACGAGACCGCCGCGCAATTGCTCGCGATGCCGCTCAGCGCGTTGATGCTGCTCGAAGACCTCGAGCTGGCCGAGGGCGACTGGATCGCCGTCAACGCGGCCAACGGTGCGGTGGGCAGGCTCGTCAACGTGCTTGCGGGGCAGCGCGGTATCCGAGTACTCAATCTGGTGCGCGGACCGAAATCGGTGGCGGCGCTACAAGCCGACGGCTTCGAGCCGGTGTTCGACACCGAGGCCGACGGCTGGCGCGACGCGGCCGCGGCCGCAACCGCGGGAGCACCGATCGTGCGGGCGGTCGATCAGGTGGGCGGCCGTGCGGCCGACGACCTGCTGGCCTTGCTCGGCCCCAAGGGCTGGCTGATCTCGTTCGGGGCGCTGTCCGGGCAGCCGTTGAGCTTGAACCCGGGCACGCTCATCTTCAAACAAGCCGTGGTGAAGGGCTTTTGGGGTTCGAAGCGGATCGAGGAAACCTCGGCCGAAGACCGGCGGCGTCTGATCGGCGAGCTGCTGTCCGCGGCCGCCGAAGGGGTGCTGCGCTTGGCCGTCGAAGCCACCTTCGCGCTGGACTCGGCGGCCGAAGCGGCGATCGCCACCGAAAGCCCCGGACGACGCGCGAAAGTCGCCCTTTCGCCGAAGGTTTGACGCTGCTCACGGGCGCGGTTCGAGGACGGCCATCGCGGCATTGTGACCGGCAATGCCACTGACACCGCCGCCGCGAACCGCGCCCGCGCCGCACAGCAGGACGTTGGCGTGCGCGGTGGCGACACCCCAGCGCGTGGCCGCGTCCACCGGAGAGTCGTCCGCACGGTAGGGGAAAGCCAAGTCGCGGTGGAAGATATGACCGCCGGGCAGCCCCACCTCGCGTTCCAGGTCCAGCGGCGTCTTCGCCTCCAGGCAGGCCTCGCCGTGCTCGTCGACCGCGAGACAGTCCGCGATCGGCTCGGCCAGCACCGAATCCAGTTGGGCCAAAGTCGCTTCGACCAGCTCGGCTTTGGCCCGTACCGGGTCTTTCGCGAAAAGCTTTGCCGGGGTGTGCAGACCGAACAGTGTGAGAGTATGCGCGCCCTGCGCCGCCAACTCCGCCGACAGGATCGACGGGTCCGTCAAGGTGTGGCAGTAGATCTCCGAGGGCGGCGCGGACGGGATCCGGCCGATCGCCGCCTCACCGTAGGCCTGATCGAGTTGCGCGTACGACTCGGCGATATGAAAGGTGCCCGCGAACGCCTCGCGCGGGTCGACCGTGCTGTCCCGCAACTTCGGCAGGCGGCGCAGCAGCATGTTGATCTTCAACTGTGCGCCTTCGGGTTTCGGGTCGGCCGGTGTCCCGAGCAGCCCGGCCAGTTCCTGGGGTGCGGCATTCACCAGTACGTGACCCGCGCCGACGACACCGCCGGCGAAACTCACCTCGGCCTCGTGCCCGTCGGTGGCGATGGCGGTGACCGCACAGTCGGTGACGATCTCCGCGCCGGCCCTGCGTGCCGCGGTGGCCAGCGCGTCGGTCAGCGCGCCCATACCGCCGATCGGCACATCCCAGTCGCCGGTGCCACCGCCGATCACGTGATAGAGGAAGCAGCGGTTCTGCCGCAGGGTCGGATCGTGGGCGTGGGTGAACGTGCCGATCAACGCGTCGGTGAACACGACGCCGCGCACGGTGTCGTCGTCGAAGCTCGATTCGACGAGTTCGCCGAGGGGACGCTCGAACAGCGAATCCCACACGGCGGCATCGCCGATGAGCTGCCGCAGCTCGGTGCGAGTCGGCAGCGGCTGGGTCATGGTCGGGAACACGCGCTCGGCCAGCCGGGCCGTCATACCGTAGAACTGTTGCCACGCAACGAAATCCCGGTCGGAGCCGGTCAGGCGCACGAAGCTGTCCCGGGTGCGGGCCGCGGAGCCGGTGTCCACCAGCAATCCACCCGCGCCGACCGGCGTGTAGGACGAGATCCGCCGACGGCGCGTCGCGAACGACAAGCCGAGTTCCTCGACGATCTGCCGCGGCAGCAGACTCACCAGATACGAGTACCGGGACAATCGAGCGTCCACCCCCGCGAACACGCGCGCCGACACGGCCGCGCCGCCGGTGTGCGATTGCCGCTCCAGCAGCAACACCGACCGCCCGGCGCGCGCCAGATACGCGGCGGCCACCAACCCGTTGTGGCCGCCGCCGACGATCACCACGTCATATCTCGATCGTGTCGGCTGCATCTGTACTGGATAGCACGGGAACGCCCGGCCCGGTCGCCGGAACCGGCCAGGGCGCGGCGGTTACTCGGTGAAAGCCACGGCGCCGGAGGGACAGATGTCGACGGCCTCGCGGACGGCGGCCGCGTGCTCCGCGCCGGGATCGGCGGTGAGGACTTCGACAAGGCCGTCGTCGTCACCCTGGTCGAAGACGGCGGGCGCGGTCAGGGCGCAGAGGCCCGCGCCTACGCAGACGGAGCGGTCGGCGGTGACGTGCATGGGAACTCCTTTCGCGGGTGATTCGGGTTCGGTCACCAGGTGACCGGAAGCTCGTTCACGCCTTGAATCGTGGTGCCGGGACGCAAGGTCAGCTGCTCGGTGGGCACCGCCAGCCGCAGGGTCGGAATGCGCTCGAAAAGACTGCCGAGGATGATCTCGAGCTCCAGGCGGGCCAGGTTCTGGCCGAGGCACTGGTGTACGCCGTAGCCGAACGCGATGTGATGGCGGGCCGAGCGGTGCACATCGAAGGTATCGGGCTCGGCGAAGACCGAACCATCGCGATTGGCAATGGAATTCGAGATGAGCACACCTTCGCCCTGCTTGATCACGTGGCCGTCGATTTCGATGTCGTCCTTCGCGAAACGGCCGCCGGCGATATCGGCGATGGCCAGGTAGCGCAACAGTTCTTCGACCGCGCCCGGAATCAGCGACGGGTCGGCGCGCAGGGCCGCATGCTGGTCCGGATGCTCGAGCAGCGTGATCACCGACAGCGACGTCATCGATGCGGTGGTCTCGTGGCCCGCGACGAGCAGCAGGATCGAGGAGGAGACGAGGTCCTCGCGGTCGATCTCGCCGTGCGCCAACTGATCCGCGACGAGGCTCGACAGCAGCCCGGGGCCGGGCTCGGCTTGCAACCTGGTGATCAATCCGTCCAGGTAGACGGCGAGATCGCGCCGCGCGGCGATCGCGCCCTCCGCGGTCGTCGATTGCACCAATCGTCTGCTGGCGTCCTGGAAGAATTCGTGGTCCTCGTAAGGCACGCCGAGCAGCCGGCAGATCACCATGGACGGCACCGGCAGCGCGAACTGGCCGACCAGGTCGGCGGGCGGCCCCGCGGCGAGCAGGTCGTCGATGAAGCCGTGCACGATCTTCTCGATATCGGCGCGCATGCCCTTGACCCGTTTCAAGGTGAACTCGCTGATCATCATCCGCCGCTGGGTGCTGTGTTCCGGCGGGTCCAGGCTGATGAATGCTGGTTTGCCCGACAGGAAGACCCGGAAGCGCGGCGAAACGGCGGGGAAGTTCGCATGCGTGCGGTCGGCCGATAAGCGCGGATCGGCGAGCAACGCGCGGGCGGTTTCGTGTTTGGTGACCACCCAGGCTTGCGCGCCGTCGAAGAGAGTCACCTTGTGCAGCGAATCCTGCTCGTCGCGCAGCCTCGTGTACTGCTCGGGCAGGTGATACGGGCAGGTGCGGTTACTCGGGAAGGCGGGCGGGTCGTCGGTTCGGGGTGTCACAACTGTGTCGTTCATCGGTCCCCTCGAGATCGTAAGATACTCTTAGTACTCTATTTTTAGATTAGAGTGTCTTCCCAAGCAACGCAACGCTTTTCAGGAGCCCAGCCGCCAGTGAAAGTCCAGCAATCCGTCGACGCGGCGGCCGACTACCGGAAGAACACGCGCAGGCGCGGCGCCGAATTGGAGCGAGCCATCCGCACCGCGACCCTCGACGAGCTCGCGGAGGTGGGCTATTCCGCGCTCACCATGGACCGGGTCGCGGCCCGTGCCCGCACCAGCAAAACCGTCATCTATCGGCGCTGGGCGAGCCGTGCCGAACTGGTCGTCGACGCCTGCAAATCCGGAGGCATCTCCGACGTCGATCTCCCCGACACCGGTGCGCTCCGCACCGACGTGATCGCCCTGCTGCGGCAGATGTCAGCGAAGATGGCCACGCCGTTCGGCGGCATCATGCGCGGGCTGCTCGCCGAAATGACCCGCGATGCCGAACTCGGCCGCCTCATCCGGGAACGGGTGCAACGGGTCGGTTCGTCGGCCATTCATATCATCCTGGAACGGGCCGTCGACCGCGGCGAAGTGGACCGCGCGATCCTGACCTCGCGCCGCGCCACCGTCGCCCCCGACCTGCTCCGCCACCACTTCCTCCTCTTCGACACCCCGGTCCCCGACGACGTCATCCTCGACATCGTCGACGACGTCTACCTCCCCCTGGTCCTCCGCCCCCGCCCCTGAACTCGATTTCCCAGCCCGCTCTTGCCATTGGGAGCGGCTGCTGTCACGGGTGCGGGGTGAGGTCGATACGGATACTGTCGTGGTGAGGGACGACGAATATCCGGGTGCGCTCGGCCCTCTTCCACTGGTGGGGGACCAGGAAGTACCGGTCGGGAGTACGCGCCAGCAACAGCAGACCACTGTATGCATAACGGTATTTCTCTCCCGGTACTGTGATCGGAACGACCATAGAGCCACCGCCCTCGATCGCGAGCCGATCCACACTCAGTAGCAGAACAACTGGGCGCGTAGGGAATCCGCTCTCTGCAGCAATTCGCGCATCACGCACTGCCCGTTGTTGCGCGTAGGAGCCGACGGCCCAGAAGAACCCCAGGAACGCCAACGTCAGCATCGCGAGGATCGGCAGCGTCGGAGTGGACGGCGATTGCCGCTGCCTGCTACGACGCGCACGGAAGACCAGAGGGTAGGTTTCACGTAGCGCAAGGGTGTAGGCGATCAGTGACACCGCGGCTACCAACATGAGGGGCATGTAGAAACCCCAAGAAGCCGAGAGCCGGTCGCGGACGATCACCATGATCGTGAAGCTCGCTGCGAGAAAGAACCCGAGGACGCCTGTGGCAGTTGCCCAACGACGCAGAACCGCCGAAGGCCTTCGAGTCCGCCTTGCAGCGGACAGGGGTACGCCGCGTAAACCATAGAGTGCGAGCACGATCAGAAGGATCAACGTCACCGGCCAGAAGCTGCTGGTAATACTTCCCACGAGATAGTCGGGCAACGACAGTCCGAGCATTCCGACGTCGATGCCGAAGTAGCCGTACCACGCGCGGGTGTGCACCATCCCGAAGTAGTAGAGAACCGCGACGATCACCGCACCCTCGGAGACGAAGGTGCCGGTCGCAGTCATAGCCCGGCGAAATCCCCGCAGCTCGTGAGGATCAGCTCGATCACCGTTCATCGAGGCGTCCCGCTACTCGTCGTGGTACTCAGAGGCGTCGTTGTAGGCGGCGGAACTGGGGGCGGAGGCGGGTATTTGCTCGAGGTCGAAACCTCGACCCCGACATCACGGTCCTTCTCCGGAATTATCGGCACAGTGGTGATTTGCACAGACACAGTGGGCGGCCCCGTAACCCCGGTCACGGCAACCCCTCCCGATACCTGGACAGTCGATGGCACAACGAGTTCGATGCTGGTCGCGGACGTCGCCGACCGTGGCACCAGCGACGCAGTGCCCACATCCGCGGGAGCCATCTGCGTGGTCGTCGTACCCGTTCCTACGACGGTCGAAGGTAGCGTGGTCGCCGATGTCGAGGGAGTTTGCCGCTGGGCTCCATCGTGCCCGCACGCTACAAGCCCACCCGCGAGCAGGATCGCGCACATCAGCACCAAACGCATGGCCACACCTATACTTTGGGGATCAACGCAATGCTTCCATAAACGAGTTGCGTCAGGCATACCTTTCTGAGAAACCGCGAGAACAACCAAACCGCCCCGTAGCATTTTCGGAGTTTCGTCTCAATCCATTACTAGCCGAAATAATCCGCTCCCCAAATGGACTGGACGGACGAGCCACATTCCGAACCAGATGCCAGACAGACACAAAGTAGGTGGTCCACAGCGAAACCACATGGGCGCGTAGAAAATTCTGTCCACATCACGATCGGGCAGGCAGATTCGCGTAGCATTTGATTCCCAAGCGACGCGAGCTACCCCGCCCGGCAGGCAGCCGGACGGGGTAGCTCGGTATTCGGTTGTGCGCGTGCGGTTTCGCCTACTTGGCGGGCGCGGGCACCGGCGGCTGGTTGATCGTGGCGAAGTACTGAATCGCCGCACCGATGGCGACCGGGGCGGTCACGAAGATCTGGCCCGCGACGGTGCCCAGGGCGCCGACGGCGATGATGCCGCCGAGGCAGCCGACGGCCGCGGCCGGGATGAACGGGCCGAACAGGCCGATGATGGTGGCCGAGGCCACCGTGGCGCCGGCGATGCCGCCGAGCACGCAGCCGACGGCCGCGCCGCCGAGACCACCGACCAGGGTGCCGATGGTGGCGCCCATGCTGATGGTGCTGGTCATCCGGCTCCAGGCCGCCTGCTCACGGTCGTACTCGTTCTTCCACGGCGCCTTGTCCTCGAACGGCAGCGCGACCGGCTTGTAGGTGGCCTTCGCCATGTCGAGCTGCGGGGTCAGCGTCGCGGTGCGATCGGAAATGTCGGCGGCGATGGGGAATTCGAACTCGTCGACGCGAAACGTCAGCGGAGTGCCCGCGAGCACGGCGCCGTTCGCGGCCTTGAGCTTGAAGACGCCGTCCTCGACGACCATCGAGCCGCCGTCGGTCTCGATGACGGTCTGGGTATCGGTGGCGCGGGCCGTGAAATCGACGGCGCCGGTATCGCCGGGGTGCGCACCGGCGGTACCGGCGGCGATGCCGACTGCGGCGGCGAGTCCTGCGGCCACCGCGACAATTTGCCTCATCTGTGCATTCTTTCTTGTTGTGTTGCTGGGTGTTTCAGGGGTTTCGGCACACCGAGCGTGCCGCCTGCCGACCGTGGAACCCGCCGGCAAGTCGAGAGGCCGCGTCAGAGGTCCAGCACGAGCACATCGGAGCGGGCGCGCGAGACGCAGAGCATCATGGTGTCGCCGCGTGCCTGCTCCGCGGCAGTGAGCAGGGAATCGCGGTGATCGATCGCCCCGGCGAGGACGGCGGTCTCACAGGTGCCGCAGGTGCCTTCGCGGCAGGAGGTGATGATGCCGATGCCCGCCCGCTCCAGCACGTCGGCCACGGACTGCTGCGCACCGATCGCGAAAGTCTTACCGCTGCTCGCGATTCGGACCTCGAACGGGCGATTCGGGGTCGCCGTGATCAGCTTGGGCACGAAGCGTTCGAGATGGACAGGAAGACCGCGGGCGGCGGCCTCGGCCTCCACCGCGGCGAGCAGCGGTTCGGGGCCACAGCAATACACGGCGGCGGCGGGACTCTCGGCCAGGATCGTCGCGAGCGGCAGCAGGCCGTGCTCGTCCTGCGGGAGCAAGACCGCGTGCGGATACCGCTCGGCGAGCTGGTCGGCGAACGCCATGTGCGCCCGGGTGCGCCCGCCGTAGTACAGCGACCACCGGGCGCCGGCCGCCGCGGCGGCGGCCACCATGGGCAGGATCGGCGTGATACCGATGCCACCGGCGACGAACACATAGCTCTCGCGCGCGACCAGCTCGAAATTGTTGCGGGGCAGCGAAACCTGGAGCTGCGTGCCCGGCAGCGCAGTGCGGTACAGCTGCGCCGAACCCCCGCGCCCGTCCGGCTCGTGCAGTACGGCGATCCGCCACCTGCGCCGGTCGGCCGGATCGCCGCACAGCGAATACTGCCGCACGCCCGCCGCATCCACCGCGACATCGATGTGCGCGCCCGGCGTCCAGCCCGGCAGATCACCGCCCGAGGCAGCGGACAGCTCGAGCGAAAATACCCGTTCGGCCTCGTCGCGACGAGCCGACACCAGCACCGGAATCTCGGTCATGCCTTGGGCCCTTTCCCTGATGGTCGAGCCGGTCTGCACCGTGCGCCGCACTCGACCGTTGGTAGGCGCTGATCGGGTGGGCCGCCGGCCCGGCGGCCGCGGCGGATCAGCCGGTCAGCCAGGACCACCGTCGCGGACAACGCACCCGCACGCAGCAGGCGAACGCGCAGACGATTCGGGCGATCGACGTTGACTATCGCCCCGACTCGCACGGCCCGGTGGACCCGAAACTTGCGCCATGACCACTGTGGGCCAATTGGTGGACAAGACCACCCAGTTCATTCGTGACCAGGTCGTTCCGGTGGAACGCGAGGTCGTCGTCGACGGTCGGGTGATGGACGACGCGCTGCGTCTGGACCTGCAGAAGAAGGCGAAAGAGGCGGGCGTGTTCGGCCCGCTGTCGGACCAGAAATACGGTGGGCTCGGCCTGGACACGCGAGCCCAGGCACAGGTGCTGGAGGCCGCGGGCGCCAGCCTGCTCGGGCCGCTCGCGGTCAACGCCTGGGCACCCGACGACGGCAATATTCATCTGCTCGCGCACGTCGCCGACGCCGAACAGCAGCAGCGCTACCTCGCACCGCTGGCCGCCGGTGACGTGCGCTCGGCCATCGCGATGACCGAACCCGCCCCGGGTGCGGGCTCGGATCCCGGCATGCTGCAAACCGTGGCCGAGGAGACCGACAGCGGCTGGGTCATCAACGGCGCCAAGCACTTCACCACCGGCGCACAGGGCGCCGCCTTCACCATCTGCGTGGCCCGCACCACCGAAGGCCCGACGATGTTCCTGGTCGACCAGGACAACCCCGGCCTGCGAGTCGGACGCCGGATGCCGACGCTGGACCACACCAGCGCGCCCGGCGGACACTGCGAAGTCACCTTCGTCGACTGCGAGGTGCCGGATGCCGCGGTACTCGGCGCGGTGGGTCAGGGGCTGGCACTGGCGCAGGTGCGGCTCGCTCCGTCCCGGCTGGTGTTCTGCATGAACTGGCTGGGGCTGGCGGTGCGCGCGCACCATCTCGCCATCGAACACATCAGCACCAGAACCTCTTTCGGTGTGCCGATCGCGGATCACGGCCTGGCCCAGGGCATGGTCGCCGACAACGAGATCGATATCGCCGCGGCACGCGGGATCATCCGCACCGCGGCGGAGACCATCGACGCGCAGGGCCCCACCTCCTCGCAGGCGCGCCACGATGCCTCGATCGCGAAAACGTTCGTCTCCGAAGCCGTCTGGCGGGTCCTCGACCGGGCGGTGCAGCTGCACGGTGGTCTCGGCGTCTGCGAGGACTACCTGGTCGCGCGATTCCTGGTGGAGGCCAGGGCGTTCCGGATCTACGAGGGCCCGTCCGAGGTGCTGCGCTGGTCGATCGCCCGCCGCGCACTGCGCAACCGCTGAGCACACCCCATTCAACCCAGCAGGGAGTACCCATGACCACGCGCGAGATCGCCGGTTTCGCCGCCGCCTACCCCGAACTGGACGGCGCCGCCGTCGATTACGACTACCTGCGGGCCGTATCGCAGGACATGGTGCCGTTCGGCCGCCACGTCGGCACGGTCATCACCGAGATCGGCCCGGAGCGGGCCGTCGTCGAGATCCCGGCCGTGGACACCGTGCGCAACCACATGGGCACCGTGCACGCCGGTGCGCTGTTCACCGCCGCGGACATCGGCGGCGCGGCCGCCTTCGTCGGTGCGGCGGCCGCTCGCCTGTCCACCGTCGAGCGCTTGGTGCTGCGCGCCGGCACCGCCTCCTATCGCAAGCCCGCGCTGGGCCGGATCCGTGCGATCGCCACCGTCGACCAGCGTGAACTCGCCGAGGTGCTGAACGCCGCGGTGTCGAACCGGTTCGAGCTGTCCGGCAAGGCGGTGCTGGTCGATGACAGCGACGTCGTGGTCGCCAAATTCACCTTCGACTACGTCTGCGACGTCACGATCACCGAGGGCGACCGGTGACCACCGCGGACGCCGAGAAGCGGGCGGGGTTCGCCACGCTCGAGGCGGCGACGGTATCGACCGCCGACGACGTCACCTTCACCGTGCGGTTCCTGCCGGGCAAGAAGCCGGGCGCGCCGGTCGTGCTGATCCTGCCGGCCATGGCGATGAAGGCCAAGAACTATCTTTCCCTCGCCAAAGAGCTGAATGCCCAGGGCCTTTCGGTGGCCACCTGCGATCTGCGGGCACACGGCGAGGCCCGGCCCGGACTCGGGTTGCATCGCGACTTCGGTTACCGGGAAATGCTCGAGGTCGACCTGCCCGCGATCGTCGCCGCTGTGCGGCAACGCTTTCCGGACGCGCCGGTCCACCTCTTCGGGCACAGCCTCGGTGGGCAGCTCGCGTTGCTGTACGCGGCGGCCGAACCCGGCGAGATCGCCGGGGTCACGGTCATCGGCACCGGGACGGTGTTCTGGTGGGCGTTCGGGCCGCGCCGCTGGTTCGAGGCACTGAGCCAGATCCAGTGGATCGGGCTGGTCTCGCGGTGGAAGGGGCACTGGCCCGGTGGCGTGCTGATTCCGGCGCCGATGCCCGGCGGCGTGATGCGCGACTGGGCGATGCACTCGCTCACCAGCTACTACCGGCCGAAAGGCACCGAGCGGCAGTACAACACGCTGCTGCGCGCCATGACGACGCCGGTGCTGGCGATCTCGCTGTCCGACGACGTGCTCGGGCCCAAGTCGAATGTCGACTTCCTGGTGTCCCGGATGCCGAAAGCCGCGGTCACCCAGTGGCATATCGATGAGCACGCGCCGGTCGAGCATCGAGATCACTTCACCTGGGTCAAGGATTCTCCGGTGATCGCGGCCCGTGTCGCGACCTGGATCGTCGCCGGCGCACTGCCCGGCTGAGGGGGAAAACCGGTGGCAAGACTGCGCATCGACAAGGTGTCGAAGCAATTCGGCGCGACCTACGCGGTCCGTGAGGTGAGCCTCGACATCGCCGACGGCGAATTCCTGGTGCTGCTCGGGCCGAGCGGCTGCGGCAAATCCACGCTGCTGCGAATGATCGCGGGACTCGAGGACCCGACCGGCGGCCGGATCATGCTGGACGACACCGACATCACGCATCGGGCGCCGCAGCAACGGGACCTCGCGATGGTGTTCCAGAGCTACGCGCTGTACCCGCATCTGACCGTGGCGAAGAACATCGGGTTCCCGTTGCGGGCGCGGCGCACGCCGCGGGCGAAGATCGCCGAGCGGGTGGCCGAGGTGGCCGCGGTACTCGGGCTCGATGAACTGCTGCGCCGCAGGCCCGCGGCGCTCTCGGGCGGGCAGCGACAGCGAGTCGCCCTGGCCCGCGCGATGGTTCGCGATCCCGGCGCGTTCCTGATGGACGAGCCGCTGTCCAACCTGGACGCCAAACTGCGCAGCGCGACCCGCGCCGAGCTGATCGCGCTGCATCGCAGACTCGGGGCGACGTTTCTCTACGTCACCCACGATCAGGTCGAGGCGATGACCATGGCCGACCGGATCGCGCTGCTCAACGCCGGGCAGGTGGAACAGGTCGGCACGCCGACCGAGCTGTACGACCGGCCCCGATCCACTTTCGTCGCAGGGTTTCTCGGTGCGCCGCCGATGAACCTGTTCCCCGGCGTGATCACCGAGCGCCGCGGCAGGCTCTACCTGGTGGCCGAGGGTATCGACGCCGAATTGCCCTTCGATGCCACGTCTTTCGGGGCGGACATCGAGGTCACCGCGGGTATCCGGCCCGAGCAGCTACGGCTCGATCCGGCCGCGATGGACATCCGCGGCCGCGTGCACATGGTCGAGAACCTGGGCAGTGAAGAACTCGTCCACTTCGGCACCGGCGAGCACACGCTGTGCGCGCGAGCGCCGCGGCCGGTCGGCGTACAGGCCGGCGACAGCATCGGACTGCGCGTCGACCCCGCCCATATCCATCTGTTCGAGCCGGCCTCCGGACTGCGGATGAGCTGGCAGGAGCCACAACTGGACACCGAACGCGACACCGCCGAAACACCGGTCGCCGTCGCCTGACTCGGGACAACGCCGTCCGAAACACCGATGAATGAGGAGAACACCGTGAAACGCACCGCGCCCATCTTGGGCCTGGTGTTCGCAACCACCGTCGCGCTCAGCGCATGCGGCGGACTCGGGAGCACCACCACCGATTCGAACGCCGACACCGCACAGATTCCGGAACTGCAGCCGGATCAGCAGGTGTCCATCGTGTTCGAGTCCTACAACTACGGACTCGCCGGAGCGTGGACCGATACCTTCAACACGCTCATCGCCGACTTCCGGACCAAGTTCCCGAATATCACGGTGACCGCGCAGAAGCCGCAGGGCAACAGCCCGAACCCGGCCACCGACACGATCTCCAGTATCCAGAACCAGACGGTCGCGGGTACCCCGCCCGATGTCGCGCAACTCGGCTTCAGCGACCTGGACTTCACCATTCATCAGCTCGGCGCCAAACCGCTGGACAAGCTGGTCTCCAAGGACGCGGTACAGCGCAACTTCGACGGCGCGAAACATCCCTACGCGCCGAAGGCCCGCACGCTCGCGGACTGGGACGGCCACACCTACGGCGTGCCCTTCGTCTTCTCCACGCCCGTGCTCTATTACAACGCCTCGCTCTTCGGCGCCGCCGGGCTCGATCCGGCCAAGCCGCCGACGACCTGGCAGCAGGTCGCGGAGGCGTCGGCCGCGATCACCGGCAAGACCGGCAAGGGCGGCATCTACGTCGACTGCCTCACCAAGACCGCCAAGGACTGGTGCTTCCAGTCACTGGTGCGGTCCAATGGCGGCCGAGTCATCACCGAGGATCGCAAGAACCTCACCTTCGCCGACGAGCCCGTCGTCGAGGTCGCGCGGATGAACCAGCAACTCGTCGCGGCGGGCAGCATGCCGAAGCTCAACCAGAAGCAGGGCTATGAGGCCTTCGCCCGCGGTGAGATCGGCATGATCCTGGAGACCAGCGCGATCCAGGGCACCTTCACCACCGGTGCCAAGGACAAGTGGGACCTGCGCGCGGCGCCGATGCCCGGCTTCGGCAGCAAGCCGACTGTGCCGACGAATTCCGGTGCGTCCCTGCACATCCTGTCCAACGACCCGGTCAAGCAGCGCGCCTCCTGGGAGCTGATCAAGTTCCTCACCAGCGAGCAGGCCTACACCAAGATCTCGTCCGGCATCGGGTATCTCCCGCTGCGCACCGGGCTGATGGACGACCCGGCCGGACTGAAGCAGTGGTCGGCCGAGAACCCGCTGCTCGCGCCGAACGTCGCGCAGCTGGCGAATATGGAGCCCTGGGTGTCGATGCCGGGCACGAACTATCTGCAGATCCGCGACGGCATGATGGACGCCGTCGAGGCGATCGTGTTCCAGGGCAAGGATCCGCAGTCCACGCTCACCGCCGCCCGCGAGCAGGGCGCCAAACTGCTGCCTGCCTCATGAGCACGGTCACGATCGTCCAGCTCACCGACACCCATATCCGGCCCCCCGGTGAGCTGGTGCACGGGATGGTGGACACCTACGCCAACCTCACCCATGTGCTGCAACAGATTCGCGCCTCGCAGCAGCCGATCGACGCCATCGTGCTGTCCGGTGATCTCACCGACACCGGCACGCCCGAAGCGTATCGGCGCCTGCGCGACGCGGTCGAGCCGGTGGCCGCCGAACTCGGTGCGCAGACCGTCTACGCGATGGGCAACCACGACGACCGGGCGGCCTTCGGCACCGAACTGCTCGACAGCGACTGCGCCGCAGTGGATCCCGACGTGACCTTCGACCAGGTCTTCGACGTCGCGGGGTTGCGCGTCATCGCGCTGGACAGCACGACGCCGCGCCGCCACGACGGCAAACTCGAAGCGCAGCAACTCGATTGGCTGGAAGAGGAGCTGCGCACACCCGCGCGGCACGGCACGCTGCTCGTCCTGCACCACCCACCGATCCCGTCGCCGAACGCCACCACCGAGCTGCTGCGGCTCGAACAGCCCGAGCTGCTCGCCGAGGTGATCGCGGGAACCGATGTGCGGCTGATCATCTGCGGGCACAACCACCTCACCGCCGCGGCCGCGCTCGGCGGCATCCCGGTCTGGATCGGACCACCGCTGTCCTACCGGATCGACACGATCGCACCGGTCGGACGGCACCGCGGACTCGTCGGCTTCGGCTACAGCCGGATCGACCTGCTCGGCACCACCATGGTGGCCACCGCGATCGAGGCCACCCCCGCCGAAACCGTCTACGACAGAGCCGAACAAGACGTGCTCGACCAGCTCGCCGCACTGGCGGCGGAGGCGCGGTAGGTCGTGTTCGTCGTCGACCTGCCGCGCACCGCCGACGCGGCGGCCGAGCCGGCCGCTGCCCTCACCCCGGTGCCGTCCGCGCCCCGCCTCGCCCGATTCCGCCGGGCGGGGCGGTTCGTGGTGCCGTACCTGTACTTGGCACCCGCCCTGTTCCTGCTCGTGATCTGGACCTACCGGCCGCTCGTCCAGGCGGCTGAATTGTCCACGTACTCCTGGAATCTGCTGCCGACCACGCCGATGAAACCGGTCGGCACCGCCAACTACGCCCGGCTGATGGACCTGCCCGCGTTCTGGCAATCGATCGGCCGCACCGGCGCGCTGATCCTCGGCATGCTGCCCTTCACCGTGGTACTGCCGGTGTTGATCGCGCTGGCGAGCAAGCGGGTGCGGGGGCGGGCCAGAACGGTCTATCAGGCGCTGATCTTCGTCCCGTTTCTCGTCGCTCCCGTTGCGGCAGCGGCTGTTTGGCGGTGGCTGCTGCACCCGGGCGGCGGGTTCGTCGACCAGTTGCTCGGCTCGGACCGCAACTGGGTGTACGACGCGAGCACGGCCCACGCGGTGATCATCGGGATCACCGGCTGGCAGCTGCTCGGCTTCTCGGTCCTGGTGGTGTGGGCCGGATTGGCAAGTATCAGCGGAGATTACGACGAGGCCGCGCGGGTGGACGGTGCGAGCGCCGGTCAGATCCGGCGGTGGATCACGTTGCCACTGCTGTCCCCCAGTGTGCTGTTCCTGGTGCTCACCACCGTGCTGCTCAGCCCGGTGCTGACCTTCCCGTTGATCGATTCGATGACCCAGGGCGGGCCCGCGCAGGCCACGACCAATATCTACTACCTGCTGTGGGACTACGCCTTCCACTCCTTCGACGCGGGGCTGAGTGCCGCGGCCGGAGTGCTGCTGTTCGCCGGATTCGGTGTGCTCGCCGGGATCCTGGTCTGGATCTCGGAAAAGGTTGCTTTCCATGATGATTGAACGACTGCGCACCGCGGGCAGCCACGTGCTGCTCGCGGTCACCGCCGTGGTGTGCGTGTTCCCGATCTATTGGCTGTTCGCCACCTCGCTGCGGCGCCCCGAAGACGTCACCTCGCTGTCGCCGATTCCGTGGCCGATCTCGTTCGCCAACTACACCGACGCCGCCGACAAGGTGGACGTGGTGGGGCTGATCGGCAACACCTTCTTCATCGCCGCGCTGTCGGCGGCGGGACAGCTACTGGTGGCCCTGCTGGCCTCGTACGCGTTCGCGATGTACACCTTTCCGTTGCAGAAGCTGCTGTACCTCGCGTTCGTCGGCACCTGGCTGGTGCCGTTCCAGGTGACGATGCTGCCGAATTACGTGCTGCTCACCCAGCTCGGGTTGATCAACTCGCTGATCGGCGTCGTGCTGCCGACCCTGTGCTCGGCGCTCGCGGTGCTGATGCTGCGCCAGCACATGGCGAGTTTTCCCAAGGAGCTGGTGGCGGCGGCCAAGATCGACGGGCGCTCGTCGTGGTCGATCCTCTGGACGGTCGTGGTGCCGAATCTGCGGCCCGCCCTGGCGGCCCTGGGCATTCTGCTCTTCATCAACGCCTGGAACGAGTACTTCTGGCCCGCGGTGGTGCTGCGCCAGTCCAACAGCGTGCTGCAGCTCGGGCTGCGCAGCTTCATGGGCACCGAGGGCGATCAGTGGGGGCCGATGATGGCGCTGGCCAGCCTCGCCTGCCTGCCGGTGTTGCTGATGTACCTGCTGCTGCAACGGCATATCGTCAACGCCTTCGTGCGGTCCGGCTTGAAGTGACGCGCAGGGTTCTTCGATAAGCACAGCCGTAACTCACTGAAGTCCGGCTGCACGCACCAGCCGCTGCGGGTTACGAATTGGTGCCGAGGTTGAGATTCCGCTCACTGACGCGTGCGGAGACGGCGATCACAGGACATCCTGATCTTGCTGGATACGGGTTCGACCGACGGTGCGCAGCAGAATCGAAGGAGCAACAGGAACGTGCGACCGAAAAGGGCACTGACGTGGGTTTCCCTGACCGCGACCGCGGTGCTGCTGGCCGCGAGCTGCGGCTCGGCCTCGAACGACGCGGAGCCGGACCCCCCGCCGCGGCCGGGCACGTTGCTCGCCCAGCGGCCGCTCACCAACGGCGGTCCCACGATCGCCGCGGCGGCCGCCTCGGCCACCTATTTCCGCTACATATCCACCGCACCGGACAAATCGCCCATCGAGGTGTCGGGCGCGGTGTATTTGCCGAAAGGCACCGCGCCGGAGGGCGGTTGGCCGTTGGTCGCGTACGCGCACGGCACCGCGGGCGTGGTCAGTGACTGCGCGCCCACGAACTCGCCGGCGCTGTTCGGCAACGACGTCACCGTCGCCAACCTGCTCGACGCCCGCAAGGCGGTGGTGATGACCAACTATCAGGGGCTCGACGGGCCGGGTGCGGCACCGTACCTGCATGCCGAGTCGTCCGGGTACGACGTGCTCGACTCCGTCCGGGCGGTCCGGCAACTCGACCTGCCGTTGACGAAAAAGGTGGTCCTGGTGGGGCTTTCGCAGGGCGGGCGGGCCACCGAGTCCGCGGCGGAGACGGCCGCGACCTACGCACCGGAGCTCGAGATCATCGGGGATGTGCTGTTGTCGCCGGCGTTGCGCAGCGAACTGGCACAGGCCGCGGAGACGAGGACGCTGACGGTCGGGCAGTACATGATGCTGCCCTATCTGGTGTCGGCGGTCCGCTACAGCGACCCGGACTATTCGTTCGACAAGGTGCTGCACGGTCCGCTGCTCACCGCCGCACCGCGGCTGGAAGGGCTCTGCACCGGGCAGACCACGCTGAAGGACCTGGCCATCGGTCAGGCCGCCACGCCCGCTGCCGCGCAGTTCGTCGACGACGCGGCGCGGCGCGCACTGGCCGATTACGAAGCCGGCGGCAACCTGCCCAAGGCGGCCACCGACATTCCGACCTTCATCTCCCGCGGCGACAACGACGATCTGGTCAGCACCGCGTGGACCAACCAGGCGGTCGCCGACATGTGCTCGCTCGGCACGAATCTGGTGGACAACGTGCTACCCGGCGGACACGAGGCGTGGCGGGCCCGCGGCGAGTCCGTGACCGCGTGGATCAACGACCGCTTCGCGGCACAGCCCGCCCCGGCCACGACGTGTCGCCGATGAGGCGGCTGAAAGCCGGTGCGGCGCTGCTGATCCTGACGGTGTCCTACTACCTCGTGCAGGCGGTGGTGGCGGCGCGCTGGGCCGAGCCCGGGTACGGCTGGGCCGGCAACATGATCAGCGACCTCGGGGTGCCCGAATGTCTCGGCGACATGGGGCAGTACGGGTTGGTGCCGTCGCGGTACATCTGCTCGCCGTGGCACGCGGTGATGTCGGCCGAGTTCGTGCTGCTCGGTGTGCTCGTCCTCGGGGCGGCGTGGTGCCTGACGCCGCTGTTACCGAAAACCCTTCTCGGACGGGCTGTTCCCCTCCTGGCCCTGGTCAATTGCGTCGCCATCGTGCTCGTCGGCCTCTTTCCGGGGAGCGCGGACGAGGTTCCCGGTGGCAGCCGGGCGCGCGCCGTCCTGCACCCCACCGGGGCGATCGTGGAGCTGGCGACCGGTCTCGCGATCATGATCGTCATCGCCTGGCTCTATCGGCGGCATCGGGCGTTCGCGTTCGCCACCGTCGCGCTGATCGTCGTCACCGTGTTCGGCATGATCGCCAGCCTCGCCACCGATCATCTCGGCCTGGGCGCCGGTGCGGCCGAACGCCTGGCGATCGATCCGTTCGTGCTCTGGCGGATCCTGACCGGTGTCGTCGTCCTCGCCGCGCTCCCCCGGCTCGCCCAGCGGGCCGACCGAGACTGATCCGTCGGCCGCACTCAGCCCGTACCCGGCGTCCGCACCGGGTACGGGTGTCGTGACCCGCTCAGACCACGGTGGTGGTCAATGGTGCGGAGTCCCGTTTGGCGGCCTGGCGCGCGGCGATCCGGTCGCGGCGTTCCTCGAACTTCAGCATGTCGCTCTCGTACTTCGCGAGGAAAGCCGCGAGCTGCTCGCGCGTCTGCTCGCCGCGAGCGGTGAAGTCGTTGCGCTCGAACACTTTCCAGATCCGCAGCACCGGCATGATCACGTCTTCGAGGTGCTGGCGCATGTCGTAGATGCCGTGTTTGGCCATCAGCGCGCCGTAGCGGCGGAAGTTCGGGTTCTCCGCGCCCGGCATCTGGAAGTTCATCAGCGTGAGCGTGATCGCTTCGAGCGCCTGATCCGGCACCAGGTCCAGCGCCGCGCCGCACATGTTCCGGTAGAAGATCATGTGCAGGTTCTCGTCGGCGGCGATGCGCTGCAGCATCTTGTCCGCGATGGGGTCGTTGCACACCCGTCCGGTGTTGCGGTGGCTGAGCCGGGTCGCGAGTTCCTGGAACGTCACGTAGGCGACACCGAGCAGGAAGCCGGCGTTCGGCACCACATCCGGGTCGACCTCGCGGCGCTCGGCGACGGCCAGCGGGTCGAACCCGGTCGTCATCGCCGCCATCCTGGCGTGTTCCAGTTCGACCGGGTCCACGCCGCGGCTGACCACCAGGTAGTCCCGCATCACGATGCCGTGCCGGTTCTCCTCGGCGGTCCAGCGGCCCACCCAGGTGCCCCAGGCGCCGTCCTGGGAGAAGTTCTCGGCGATCACCCGGTGATAGGACGGCAGGTTGTCCTCGGTGAGCAGGTTGGTGATCATGGCCGCCTTGGCCACGTCCGATAGCCGCGACTGCTCCGGATCCCAGTCGACGCCGCCCAGCGCGGCGAAGTTGCGTCCTTCGTCCCACGGCACGTAGTCGTGCGGGTGCCAGTCCTTCGTCATCGACAGGTGCCGGTCGACATTCGCCGCGGCCACCGGCTCGAGCTCGATGAGCAGCTCCAGCTGGGTCAGATGACGCCCCATATGTGTTTCCCCTCAGACGTTTCGGCTCACCCGGGACGCGGACGGATCGCACCGTCCGCGCGACAACCTCAGCGAGCCTACGGATCCGTAGGTGCCAAATCAACCGCCGTCCCCACCTTGCCGGGTACCGCGGCGTACCCGCTGATCAGCGGGTTACGCCGGCGGCCGGGGCACGAACCGGGTGCACGCGGCGGGCAACCGCACACCCGCGGTCCGCAGCTGCGCGACCCGGGTCAGAAAGGCCGCGCCGAGCATCATCTGATCGGCGATGTCGGCGACATGCCGGTTGTTCAGCGCCGCCAGATACGTCCCCGCGACCCAGTTGTTGAACCCGCCCATGGCGGGCCCGCACCACACCTGATAGTCGGCGACGCGGTCGGCTTCGCCACGGATACTCCACCCGGAAGACAGGCCCAGATACCACCGGAACACCAGCGCCATCTTCCGCTTGGGGTCTTCGGCGGCACCGCCGAGCTGTGCCGGATCGCGCTCGGTGAAGTAGGCGACGCAGTCCTGCCAGACCGCGTCCAGCGGCCGCCGGAACAGCGTCGTCTCGAGGTCGCGCCGCAATGCCGCAGGAATATCGTCGATCCCGGGGTAGGAACGATAGGTGTCGTACAACCGCTGCGCCCTGGCCGCGAACATGGTGCCGCGACGTAACACTTGCACCTGCACACCGAGTTCGAACATGTCCGACGAGGGCGCCATCGTGCAGTCTGCGAAATCCGCCTGGGCGAGTAGCTGTTTCGTGGTCGCGCACTGGGCGGCTTCCCGGGTCGCCTGATTGATCGAGCCGGTCACCACATAGGCCGCGCCCAGCGCGAACGCGGCCGCCGCGGCCGCCGGTGTGCCGATGCCGCCCGCCGCGCCGATCCGTACGGCGGCCGCCGCGGGCAGTGTGCTCCGATCCCGCGCCGCGATGATTTCCGGCAACAGCACCAGCAGCGGCCTGCGGTCGGTGTGCCCGCCCGAATCGGCCTCGGCCGTGATGTCGTCGGCCATCGGCACCTGTTCGGCCAACCGCGCCTGCTCGGCCGTCACGTCGCCCGCTTCGACCAAGCCGCGCAGCAGATGCGCCGGTGCGGGCCGCAGGAACGGCTCGGCGACCTCGACCCGGGATACCTTCGCGATCAACCGGTTCCGGACCTCGACCCGCCCTTGCCGGTCCACCCCGAGCCCGGCCACCCGGTAGCGCACCACTTCCGCGGTCAGCCCCATGAACGCCGAGGCCTCCACGCAACGCACCCGATGCCGCAGACAAGAGTCGACGATCGCCCGCTCCAGCGCCGGCTCCGACGGACTGTGGATCAGGTTGCAGGCGAACGGTTTACCGTCCAGTGTGCGAGTCAGCTCGCCGAGAGCCGAGTCCACGGCGGCGGGGGTGACGCCCGCGGCACCGTACGAGGCCAGATAGCCTGCTCGCGCCATCGCCGAAACCAATGCGGGCGAGGCGATACCGTTGGCCATGGCCCCCGCCGCATAGGCGGCACGGACGCCGTGGGCGGCGGCGAAACGCCTGTCGCCCAGTAGTTCCGGCGGCAGCGGCGCGACGGCGGCGAGCACCTGCGCACCGGCCGCTACGCTCTCGTCCGACGTCGCCCCCACCCTGCCGTCGTGGCGCACGATCCAGCACGGTCGTCGCACGTCGAGCAGCAGCGCCGCGATCTCCGCGGCGCTCGCCGCGACTACACCGGTCCGCGATGCGGTCACTGTTCGTCCTCCCGCTCGACGAGTTCGACCGCGAGGTCGAGCAATTCGTAGATCCGCAAGCCCGGCTTCCACAGCGACCCGTCCGCGATAACGGTGACCCCGCGCGGGCCGCGCCGGATCTCCTTGATGTGCGCCTCCAACTCGACCGTGCCGTCGGTCGGCAGGAACTGCCCGCGGTAGCGCCAGCTGAAGGCGATATCGGCGGGGATACGAAACACCGGGTCGCGCATGCCCTCCGCGTAGCCCGCGTCGAGCAGCCACTCCTGGAGCGCGTGCACGACCGACTCGACCCCCAGCGACCCGGGGATCACCGGATCGAGATGGAAGTGCCGCTCGAAGTACCAGTCCGACCCGTCGATCGCGCGCAGTGAATGCAGATATCCCGCATCGTATTTCCCGCCGCCGTCGACCACATCGATCTCGTCGATGAGTGCCAGGGTCCGCCGCGCACACAGCGACGCCCGCGGGTCGGCCCGGCGAGCGGCCACGTCGATCCGCCGGACGGCCGCGTCCGCGTGTTCGTCCAGCCAGGTCGGCGCGGTCCGTCCCGCGTCGAGTCCGGTCTGGTTCGCTAGCGCCTCGTCGCTGAAGTAGCCGAACATGGTCTCACCGATGTAGAACGGCGCACCGTCCACACTCAGCGTGTAATCGAAGGTCTGCAACGACGATCCGGGCAGGATGGTGGTCGACAGCAGCCGGGAGGACTGCTCGATCGTCTTGTCCCGCAGGTCGACCTGCCGCAGTACCGTCGCCGCGCCGCCCAGGTTGCGCAGGCTCAACGTGACACCCGGCTGAGTGAGCGTCGGCCCCGCGTAATACCCCATCAGCAGCGCCGCCTGCAACGAGGTCTCCATATAGACGAAATGCGGCATCGAATCGTTGGCGGTGTCGCCGTAGTACCAGGAGTCCGCCGGCGAATCGTATTCGCTGGTGTAGGCGGCATTGTCCAAACGTCCACGAGCACCGTCGAATTCGAGCACGCGGTCGACCAACAGCAGACCGCCGGTGGGCAGCCGGGTGGCGCGCACGCCGGTGTACTCCGCGAATTCCGGTCCCATGGCGATGCTTTGATCGCCGCGGGACAGATGCGTCATGTGGAATTCGTTCAGCAGTGTGCCCGGGGCGGCCGCGCCGGGACCGACGGCGGCGCCGACGGGCTCGACGACGGAGACGGTGACCAGCGAGTCCGCTTGCGCGCCCGCGAAAGCCACCGTAGCGGTGACGTACGGACGCGGGATCAGATCGATGTCGGTGACAAGGAGTTCGAGTGTGCCCGCCGCACGCTCGGCGCGGCCGCGCACCGGTGCGGCCGCGAGCGTGCTGCCCGACAGGCACAGGTGCATCCCGGTGAACAGCGCGAACAACTCGGCCGCCTGCACTGCCGCCGCGTGCGGGTCGCCGTCGAAAGTGGCGGCGAGACGGCCTTTCCCGGTACCGCCGCGCAATTCGATGGCGGTCACTCCGGTCAGCGCCAGCGGCTGTCCGGCGGCGAGCCGGGCTGCGGAGTCGACCCCGTGGCGGTGGTAAGCCGTGCCGAACACCCCGACCAGGTCGCCGTCGGTGAGTCGCTGCAACGCGTCTCGGTCCAGGGCGGTGCGCCGGGTCCGCGCCAACGGCTTGAAGGCCGGCTCCGGTGCTGCGGGAGTTACTTGATCGGCGGACGGTTGCACACCGGCACCTGCCGGTGCCGCCGCCGAATCATGTTTCCGGGCAAGCCCGGACCCGCTGCGGCCATGAGCCTCGGATGAAACGGCCCGCTGCCACGCTGCACGCTGCAAAGCCACCTGGGCGGCGAGTGCCGCGCGATGAGCAGTCACTACCCCCGCGCGGATTTCGCTCAGCGGCTGCATGAGTCGTGGTGGGCGGGAATCGCCGTCCCCGTCGCGCAACGGATTCCCCGCCGTGGTGTGCGATGCACTGTCACCGGCCACCGCCGCGCTGTCGTGCGGGGCGGCTTGCGCGGCGATACCCGTACCCGTTCGATCGAACGGTATGCCGTCGAATTCCAGCACTGTCATGCCATCCACCTCCTCACCGAGGTCTGGAACTTCTCTGTCAAATCCGGCGTGGTAACCACGGTGACATCCGAGAAACGTTGCAGCACCGTGCCGTCCGCCGTGACCGCGGTGGCATCGATGCGTGCGTCGAATCGTCCGGCCCGCGGGTTGTCCACGATGAGCACGAAACTTTCGTCGCCGGGCAGCGGCTCGTAGTAGTCCACGCGGCCGGCACCGAGCGGCAGGCACGCCGCGCCGAGCAGCCGGTACCCGAGCACCGGCGGCCCCTGCAGGATCAGATCGGCGAGCACCGGGTCGTGCAACCGGCTCGCGTAGGCGCCGTTCGCTACGCGCGCCGCGGGCAGCGCGCAATCGAACACGATGGCGTCGTCCGAGGCGGCCCGCACCATGCGCAGACCTTGCAGCGCCGGACCGTGGAACTGGATGCCGTCCCGGTAGATGTTCGCGTCACTGGCCGACCCGCTCGGAATCGCCTTGTGCGGTGCGGTTTCCGCCGCCGCGGCCAGCAGCAAGGTCGCCCGGAAGTGCAGGACACCGTCCCCGCGGATGCTTGCGTCGACCAGTGTCCGGCCGTCCGTGGTGGCGCCCGGCAGCACCTCGAGCTCGAGTTCGTCCACCGGGCGGTCGAACACGAGGCCCTTGAGCACCTGGAAGTCACGCGCGCCCACCACTGTCCGGCCGGCCAGCGCGCGTTCCGCCAGCCCGGCCATCGCGCCCAAGCCGAACGTGGCGGGCAGCACGATGTGCTCGCCGATGCGGTGCGCCTGGATGATCGGATCGTCGGTGAGTCCGGTGACGATGCGCCGCGCTCGGACGACGCCCGGTGCGACCGTGCTGTCGCCGGACAGTCCGTTCCCGGGCCCGATGAGCACGACCGCATCATCTGCTCGTGCCACGGTGAACTGTTCCGTGAAAGCCGCCGCCCCGGCCTCGGGCGCGAGCAACGCGATGCCACGGTCCTGAAAGTGCTGCCGCAGTTCAGGAGTCACCATCCCGCCGTCCCATGCGCCCCAATCGATCGCGGTCACATGGCAATCCGGATGCGCACCCCGCCAACTGGCCGGGAACCGGGACAGCGCCTCGTTCGCGGCGGCGTAGTCCGCCTGCCCCGTGTTACCGAACAACCCGGCCACGGAGGTGAACAGGATCAGGTGCCGTAGTCCACCGGCAGCGTGCACGGCCGAAGCGGCACCTGCGGTTTCGGCCTCGCCCACCAGCCCGACCGCAGACACCGGTTCAGCTGTCGAGGCCCGGCAGCCCAGGGCCGCGAGGATCGTGGCCAGGCCGGTGAGCTTGGGGTTCAGGACTCGGGTGATCGTTTCGGAGGTCTTGTCCGTGATCATGGAATCGGCGAGCACGCCTGCGCCGTGCACGACGCCGGTGATCGTGTCGCGCCATGGTTCGAGGGCCGTCCGGACCGCGGTCTCGTCGGTCGCGTCGACGGCGAGATACTCCGCCCGCGAACCCAACTCGTGCAGCGTCGCCCGGATCTCCCGCGCGGCACGCACGCCGGCGCAGGCGCGTTCGATATCCCGCGGTTTGGCTCCGGAGCCGGCGAGCGCCCGCAGCGCGGCAGCCTTCAGATCCGCCTCGGCAACGCCCGCCGCCCATTCGGGTTCCGGCGTCGACTCCGAGCGCCCGAGCAGCAGGAACCGAGCCTCGCTCCGGGCGGCGAGCGCGAGCACGCACGTCGCCGTCACCCCGCGGGCGCCGCCGGTCACCACCAGCAGATCGTCCGCCGTGAGCACACTCGGCGCTTGCTCGTCCAGCGGCGTGACAGCCGACACCGACCGGGCGGGCGCGTACCCGCTCGGCACCAGGGTCCACCGCTGCCCCGCCGCGTCGATACCGACCTCGAGCGTGTCCCGCGCCGGATCGAACAGCTCGGCCGTCACCAGCTCGGCCAGCTTGGCGGGCGCCACATCCGGATCGACGTCCAGCGCCCGGCAGAACAGCGACGGATGTTCCGCGGCAAGCGTTTTCACCACACCGCCGACACCGCCCAGCAGCGCGTGCACCGGTGCCGCGCGCCCGCGTAACCCGAGCCCGCCGTCGAGCCGGGTCACCGTGACGAACGCGGCCCGGTCACCGGACTGCCGTAACCGCGGCACCGCCTGCCCGGCGAGGAGAATCGCATCGGTCAACACCCGCTGTGCCGCATCCCATTCCGTGACACCGCCGCTGAGGACGCCGACGCATACGTCGACTGCCTCGGCGCGCACGACGTCGGTCGCCTCGGCGGCGTTCAGCCGCCGCACCGACCAGCCCAGCGCGGTCAACGCCGTGTCCAGCGCGGCACAGTCCGCGTCGGCGCCCCCGGCGAGGTCGACAAGTGCCACGCGAGCCTCGCCGGAGTACACCCCCTCCGCATGGTCCAGCGCGGGCAGCGCACTCAGTTCGACGGTGTGCCGCGGCGTTTCGGCCGCGGCTTCAGCTTTTGGGTGGACATCACCGCCCACCGCCGGCGCGAGCTCGTCGACGATCTGGTCGAGCGTGCGCAACGTGCCCAGTTGTTCCGGGCCGAGGCTCGGCAAGTCCGGGAACCGTTCCTGCAATGCCCCGATCACCTGTACGCGCTTGATCGAGTCCACGCCCAGATCGGCCTCGAGATCCATGGCCGGATCGACCATCTCGACCGGGTAACCGGTCTTCTCGGCGACGACTTCCTGCAGCGCGCGCCGCAGAACCTCGCCGTTGACCTCGCCGGTGTCGGCCTGTGCGGCAACGGGACTGGTGTCCGCCGCGGGTACGCCGTTCGACCCGGCGTCCGCTGTGCTCGGTCGCTCCGCCTGGCCCGCCGGTTCAGCCGCGCCCAGCAAGTCCGCGATCTGGTCCAATGTGCGTAGCGTGCCGAGCTGTTCCGGACCGAGATTCGGCAGGTCCGGGAACCGTTCCTGCAATGCCCCGATCACCTGTACCCGCTTGATCGAGTCCACGCCCAGATCGGCCTCGAGATCCATGGCCGGATCGACCATCTCCACCGGATAACCGGTCTTCTCGGCGACGACCTCTTGGAGAGCCTGCCGCAGCGCGTCGGTCGAAACCCGGCCCTCGGTCCCCGGCGCCGGCGTGGATGTCTCGACCACCGGCGTCGCTGCTTCGGCCGCCGCAGCAGCAGACACAGCGCCGGGCGCGTCGGCCACCGGCGCTTTTACTGCCGTGGACGCGGCATGCCCGTTGCGCTGCGGCTCCGAAACAGCGTGCACGGTCGCGCTTTCCACCGCACCGAGTCCCCTCCGCTCGGGCGCGGACTCGATCGCGGACTGCCGCGTGGATTCGACCCGCCGTGGCGGCGCGGCCGGACGCGCCACCGGGGCGAACCCACTCTCGAGCTCGGCCAGCTGCGCGAGCACTTCGCTGGCCCGGGAGTGACTTTCACTGATCGCCACGCCGTGCTCCTTGACGGCTTCGACCGCCCGCAGCGTCGACTCGTCGAGCGCGCCGTTGCCGAGCACGCCGGCGAGTCCGCGGGCCAGATCGAGTTGCCCGTCCAGGAACTGCCGGTGCGTCTGCAGGTGCTGATGGAGCGCGCTGTCCAGCGCGTCGGCACCTGGATCGTAGGGTTGTGCGGCTTGATACACGGTGGTCTCCGTCGCCTCGAGGAAAGTAGGTGCCACGACTGTGTTTTCGGGTTGCCGATCGACCACGGTGTCGACCGGCGCCGAGATGGGGACGGCAGCCGGCACATCCGGCTGCGCCGCTACCGCCTGCACGCGATATCCGTCGTCGAGCGCCGCCGCGTAAGCCGCGCGCCGCGTCTGCGGGACATACTCCGGGGCCGAGATCGTCACCGTCATCGGACGACTCGGCCGGTGTCGCACCGCGGCCGGTGCCGTGTGCCGGTTGATGCCGTGCAGCCCGAACCCGAGCACCGCGAGCCGCACCGCGGCCCGTGCCAGCGCGAGATCGCTGTTGCCGATGGGCCCGGAATCGGTGGCGATGGCGATCACGTCGTCACCGAGCGTGCGCCGCACCAGTGCGGTGAGCACCTGCTTCGGGCCGAACTCCACGAACACCGTGCAGCCGGATTCCCGCATCGCGGTCAGTGCCGCGGCGAATTCGACCGGCTTGCTGAGCTGTTCGGTGAGCAACTGCCGATTGGCCGCGACATCGCCGCCGTACCGCGCACCCGGTGTGTTCGCGTACACCGGTGCGTCGGGCACTCCGATGGACACCGTCGCGGTGGCCCGTGCGAACGCGTCGACCGCGTGCGCGACGTACGGCGTGTGGAACGCACCGGACACCGGCAGCGCCCTGGTGACCAGGCCCCGCTCGGTAGCCCGCGCCACGACGGCGGCTACCCCGTCGGTCCCGCCGCCGATCACCACCTGATCCGGCGCGTTGTGGTTGCAGATCCAGACGTCGTCGACGCCGTCGAGCAGTTCCCCGGCCGTCTCCCGGGACGCGCCGAGCGCGGCCATCGTGCCCGCGGCCACGCCCTGCGCCGGCGTCATCGCCGCACCGCGCGCCCTGGCCAGCCCGAAGAAGTCATCGGTGCCCAGCGCGCCGGCGGCCCACAGCGCCGTCAGCTCACCGAAGCTGTGCCCGAGGTATCCGTCGGCTCGGAACCCGTACCCGGTCAGCGCCCCGAACTGCCCGGCGGACAGCGCGCCGATCGCCGGCTGCGCGAATTCGGTTCGGCGCAAAGCGGTTTCCTGCTCGTGCGCCGTCTCTTCGTCGAAGGCGGGCGGCGGGAACACCACACTGGAGAGCCGGACCGGCGCCCCGGCGAACGCGGCGTTGGCCGTATCGAACGCCGCACCGACGGCCGGATGGTTCAGCGCCGCATCCGATCCCATGTCGACGTACTGACTGCCCTGCCCGGCGAACAGCGCACCGACCTTGCGGTCGGGCAGCGCGGCAGCCCGGAAGTACACACCCTCGGGGTGATCCCACGCGGCAGCGTCGGGCCTGCGGACCAGTTCGTCCACGGCGAGCGCGCGCAGGTGCTCGGCGTTCTCGTCGTCCACCGACACGAAGCCGATGCGCGGGTGGTCGTCCGGGATGTCGCCGCCGTCCACCGGTTCGACGCTGCGCACCGCGTCGATCAGTCCGGCGACGTCCGCCGCGTGCCACAGGTGCGCCCGCGCGGTCCGGTGCAGTACCGGCTGATCACGCACCGAGTCGGCTTCCTCCAGGACCACGTGAAAGTTCGTGCCGCCGAAGCCGAAAGCCGAGGCGGCGGCGCGCCGGATCGGGCGCTGCGGGTCCCGGATCCACGGCCGGGTGCGGGTGTTCACGTAATAGGGCGCGTCGACCGGCGCGATCTCGGCGTTGGGCGCCGCCACGTTGATGGTGCCCGGCAACACCTTCTGGTGCAGCGCGAACGCCAGTTTCATCAGGCTGGCGGTGCCCGCCGCGCCCTTGGTGTGCCCGATCTGAGATTTCACACTGCCGAGCGCGGCGAACCGGGCTTCCGAAGTCGCCTCGGACAGTAGCCCTTTGAGCGCCGACAGCTCGGTCTTGTCCCCGACCGGGGTGCCGGTGGCGTGCGCCTCGATCAACGCGACATCGGCGGGCGAGCACTCCGCGTCGGCGTAGGCGCGGTCGAGCGCGACCCGCTGACCGCCCGCGCGCGGCGCGTAGATGCTTTTCGCGCGTCCGTCGCTGGACGAGCCGAGCCCCCGGATCACCGCATAGATCCGGTTGCCGTCGCGGCGCGCGTCGTCGAGCCGCCGCAGCGCGAGCATGGTGATGCCCTCACCGAGCAGCGTGCCGTTCGCGTCCGCCGAGAACGGGCTGATCTGCCCGCTCGACGACAGCGCGCCGACCTTGCTGAAGCACAGGTAGATGAAGATCGTGTTCTCGGTGTCCACGCCACCGGTGATCATCATGTCCGCACGGCCGTCCTGCAATTCGGCGATCGCCGTGCGCAGCGCGGCCAGCGAGGCCGCGCAGGCCGCGTCGACGGTGCAGTTGATGCCGCCGAGCCCGAGCCGGTTCGCGACCCGGCCCGCGGTGATGTTGGCCAGCAGGCCCGGGAACGAATTCGCCTCCCACGGCGCGAAAGCCGCGACGAACTTGTCCGCGACCGCGTCCGCGTCGTCGTCGGACAGCCCGACCGAACGCGCCGCCTCCTTCAGCACCGGCGTCGACAGTCGCGCGGCGAGCGGATGCATCAGCGGCACCGGGCCGGTGGTGCCGAGCACCACCCCGGTGCGGCCCGGGTCGTACCAGGCGGAGTCCACCGCTCCCGCGTCGGTGAGCAGATCTCGCGCGACGCCTAGGCTCAATGTCTGCATGGTGCTGGTGACTTCGAGCTGGTTGGGCGGCAGCCCGAATTCCAGCGGGTCGAATTCGATATCGGGCAGGAAGGCGCCGCGGCGCGAGTAGGTCTTGTCCGGCGCGTCCGGGTCGGCGTCGAAATAGTCGTCGAGGCGCCAGCGGGACGCGGGCACCTCGGTGGTGCAGTCCACGCCGTCGACGATGTTCTGCCAATACTCTCGATGGTTGTGCGCGTTGGGCAGCAGCCCGGACATCCCGACGATGGCGATCGGGTTGCGCGCCAGGCGTCTGTCGTCTGTCACGAAAGTTCCTCTCGAACCGGATGGAAAGATCAGGCGGCGACGGTCGTCGCGGTGCGCGACGCGATGAGTTCGGCGGCGCCGCAGGCGAACAGGTGGTGGCCGAGCGAACTCGGGTGCAGTCCGTCGGCGGTCCACACCTGCGGCTGCTCCCATTCGGGCGTGGCCGCGATATCGAGCAACAGGGTGCCGGTCGCCGCGGTCACGTCGGCGAGCACCGTGTTGGCGAACACGAACCGCTCGCGCAGCAGCGCACGAAACTTGTCCGGTACCGGCAGCCGTGCCGGGATATCCGGATAGCTGGCCGTGAAAACCGTGGCACCGGCGGCACGTAACGTGCCGAACAGCGTCTCCAGGTTGCGTTCGAACCGGGTCGCGTCGAAGTCGCTGACCAGATCGTTCACGCCGACCACCACACCGTAGAGGCTGGCTCGCGTCGAAACGGCAAGGCGCAGCTGCTGTTCCAGCACCGCTGTAGTGGTGGCACCGTGTGTACCGAAGTTGCGTACGACGGCAGGACGCAGGCCGAGCTGCCCGCCGAGGCGGGGCACCCATCCGCGATAGCCGCCCCCGGCCGCGGCATCACCGCGGCCCTCCACGAAACTGTCGCCCAGGGCGACGAGGCCGGGGGCGCTCACGCGGTCACTCCGTCTTTGGTGACATGCCGGGCCGCGGCCGGGAAGTCGACCTTCTCGTACAGCGCCGCGAGCTCCGCCTCGCCGAAGTACTTCTCCGGCGGGTAGATGCCGGCGATCAAGCCGAAGAAGCCCTTGATGTAGTCCTCGTCGTAGCTGGTGGCGCGGAACACCGAGTCGTAGTACGGGGTCAGCGACAGCTCCGAGATGCTCAGCGTCAGTTCGAAAGTGCTGGCGCTCTGCGCGTCACGCTCGCGCTCGTACTCGGCCAGCGCGTCATCCATCGGGCGGGCGCCCGAAAGTCCCTCGTGCGCCAGATCGGCCAGCAGCTGCGCGTACTTGAAGGCGTCGGTGATACCCCAGCCGGTGAACGGATCCTTGTGGTACCCGGCGTCACCCACGAGCGCCCAGCCCGGACCGAAGGACCGGCGGCGGTAGTTGTCCGGGTAGAGCATGGGCCGGAACTGCTCGACCCGCTTGCCGGTATCGCGCAGGCGCGCACCGAGTTCCGGGTCGATCTGGGAGACGATCGCCTGCACACCCGCGTCGGGATCGGTGCGGAAGTCGCGGAACCGGTCCCGCTTGCGCATCACCGCGACCAGGGACAGATCGTCGTTGGTCGGCCACGCCGCGAACTGCTGTTCGCCGAAACCGGTGCGGTGCTGCATCCCCCAGTCGACACCCTCGTAGTACGAGTAGTAGATGAAGCACGCGGCCGGAGACCCCTCGTACTCGGCGGCGCCCACCGCCTTGGCGACCGTCGAGTTCGAACCGTCGGCACCGATCACCAGTTTGGCCCGGAACTCCCGCTCGGCGCCGTCGCCTACCTGACCGCGGATCCCGGCCACCTGGTCGCCGTCGAAAACCAGTCCGTTGACCGTGAATCCGTGGATCACCTCGACGCCCGCGTCACCCGCGGCGTCCACCAGGATCTTGTCGAGCACCGTGCGGCGCGGGCAGTACACGGCGTCGATACCGTCGGCCGAGGTGTTCGCGAAGCCCTTGATCACGATGTCGGTGTAGGAAAAGTTCAGGTGCCGGATCGCAGGGGTGCCCGCGGCGACCACCTTGTCCAGCAGCCCCCACGACTTCAGGAAGCCGAGGCCGGCCTGATGGATGTAATGGGTGGACGGCGTGTCACTGGGGAAGGTGGCACGGTCCACGGCGAGGACCTTGTAGCCCCGCTGGGCGAGCAGCATGGCCAGCGGCGCGCCCGCGACCCGAGTTCCGACAACGATGACGTCGTACATGTTCGCATCACTTTCCAGTAGGCTGAATTCTTTTTCGAGTCTGTGGTCGATCTGCGGCGTAATCCACCGCGCCCAGCCGTAATTCATGGGGCGATCGGCGGTGCCTATTCAATGCGGCACGGAAATCGGTTGCCGCCGCGCGCTCAACGGCGCGCGTACAGCTCCGCGATGTCCGCGGCGAACGCCTCGGCTATCGCTGCCCGGCGCAGCTTTCGCGATGCGGTGAGCAATCCGTCTTCCACGGTGAAATCACCCTCGACGATCCGGAATGCCCTGATGGATTCGGCCCGCGAAACGAGCGAATTCGCGTCGTCGACCGCGGCTTGGACAAGGGCGGTCAGATCACCGTCGGGCTCGTTTTCGCGCCATCGCTGTACCTGCGCCGCGTCCAAGGTGATCAGGGCGGTCACGTAGTCGCGGCCCTCCCCGACCACCATGCAGTTGCTCACCACCTGCTGTAGCCGCACCCGGTCCTCGAGCGGTGCGGGCGCGACGTTCTTGCCCCCGGAGGTCACCAGGATCTCCTTCTTCCGCCCGGTGATCCGCAGGAAGCCGTCGGCGTCCAGTTCCCCGAGATCTCCTGTGTGCAGCCAACCTTCGGCGTCCACGACGGACTGATCCGCGGCCGCGCCCCAGTAGCCGGGCGATACGTGCGGCCCACCGACCAGCACCTCACCGTCGGCCGCCGCGATCGCCACCGACGTGCCGGGAATCGGCCGGCCGACGGTGCCGAGCCGGTTGGTCGCCGGCGCGCTGACCGTCACCGCGGTCGCCGCCTCGGTGAGTCCGTAGCAGTTCAGCAGCACCACACCGAAACCCGCGTAGAAGCCGGAGGTGGAGTCGTCGAGCGAGGCGCCGCCGGAGATCACGTAGCGCAACCGGCCGCCGAGAGCCGCGGCGACCGGGTGCACTGTCGCACCGGAAACAGCCTGTGTGCCAACGTGTTCGGTATCTCGCGATCGATCTGCGGGATCCAGGTACCCCCGCGTGCCCAGCAGCCCCAACCCCCGCTCGACCGCCGTCGCCTCTTCGGCCTCGGACACCAGCGTGCGGCAGTACTTCCGGATCTTCTCCAACCCGAACGGGATGAGCGCCAAGAACGTCGGCCGCAGCCGCGGCAGCGCGGGCACCAGATCCGGAATACCGGGCAGCAGATGCGTGCGACTGCCACCGAACAGGCACGCGAACAGGATCGTCTGCCCGAACACGTGCGAGAGCGGCAGCGCGAGCACCGTGGTGCCGTCGAACATATCGCCGGTCTGGCGCACCGTGTTGGCCGAGGAGACGAACATGTTGCGATGAGTGATCAAGCAGCCCTTGGAAACTCCGGTGGTCCCGCTGGTGTAGACGATCATCGCCAGATCGTCGGGACGCACCGCCGCGATCCGATCGGCCAGCTCGGCGTCGACCTCGCCGCCGGCCCAGTCGGCCAGCTGCGCGAAGGTCCACACCACTGCCGCGCCCTCGGCCCGCAGCCGCGCGGCGTCCGTCTCGTCCTCGGCCGCGAAATACGCACTGCCGCTGTCGGTCAGGATGTGTGCGATCTGCGCGGCCGACGACGTCGGATAGACCGGAACCACCACCGCGCCCAGGGCCAGCAGCGCGCAATCCAGCAGTGCCCATTCCAGGCTGGTCCGGCCGAGGATCGCGACCCGGTCCCCCGCCGCGACCCCGCGCGCGGCCAGGGCCGAGGCCAGTGCGCGGGCCCGCCGATCCACCTCGGCGGTCGTGAGTTGCGTTCCGTCCGCGCCACACAGCGAAAGCCGTTGCGGGTCCGCGGCCGCCGCGCCGGAAATCACCGAGTACAAACTCGCGTTGTCCGGCAGGTCGACGCCGTTCTCGGTGCTGGACACCGCGGTGACGGAGACTCGGGGACGGAATTCGGCGGGGTGCGTAAACTCTGTGGTCACAATGTCGAATTCTGCGCGCCGCCACCGAATTACGGTCCGGTCGATATCGCGGTTCCTACCGCGCGAATGTCATGGCCTATCGAAGCGTTCAGGCCGACACCGCACGGGCAATATCGATACGGGCCGGTCCGGGGGAATCGACACAGTCCAAGAACAATGCGACCGCCGGATTCGTCTCGTCCGCACGCCACACCGCGTACAAATCGAGCGTCGGTACCGGATCGAACAATTTCACCGCCACCGAACTACTGCCCGGCGCACCCATACCCATCGAAATCGCCCGCGGCAGTGACGCGAACCCGACCAGCGGGCGCACCGACACCATGTGCGCGGTCGCGCCGGGATCGTCGGCGGTCTGCGCCACCGACAGCGTGATCCTGGTGTCCGCGGCCGCCCGGAAGATCGAGTCGTACATGGCCGGACACTGTTCCCGGGCGAACAGCACGCACTCCTGCCCTTCCAGTTCGGCGAACGGCACCCCGGGCCGGTCGGCCCACCGGTGCCGTCGCCCGACCACCGCCACCAGCGGAACCCGGTGCAGCAGCCGCCGATACCGGAAATCCGTGGTACTCGGGTGCCCGTACACCATCGCCAGATCGAGTGATCCGTCCATGAGCGCCGCGAGCTGCGGCCCGGTCCGTTTCTCCCACAGCGACACCACGATGTCGGGGTGCAGCTCGGTCATCTTCGTGAGCGCCTCCGGCAGCACATGTCTGCTGGCAGGCAGGTTGTAACCGATGTTGAGCGTCCCTGCTCGTCCGGCCGCGGTCGCCTTCGCGACCTGGGCCGCCCGGTCCATCTGAGCGACGATGATCCGGGCCTGACTCTCGAACTCCCGTCCCGCCGGGGTCAGTTTGACCTCGTGCGAGTTGCGTGCGACCAGTTGCACGCCCAACGACTTCTCCAGCTTCTGCAACTGGGCACTGAGACTGGGCTGCGTGAGATGTAAGCGCTGCGCTGCGCGGCCGAAATGCAGCTCTTCGGCAATCGTGATGAATGAAACCAGATGTCGGAACTCCATGCCGCCGGCTCCTTTTCCGCGTACCCGAAAGGTAAGCGCCGCCGGGTAACCCTGGATGAACCGAGATCGCACGGATGTTGCCGGAACCGTTGCGAGCGCGTGAACTCGCCCCGGTTGCTCGGCGGGTTGTGCTACAGCCGATGCCGTGACTAACCAGGATCGCGCACTCCGCGCGCTACGGCAAGCGCACGACGCGCCGTAGACCCCGAAAACGATGCGGGCCAGGCGTAACACCGGTCGTCACAGTTCCGCGACACCGCAGGTACCCGCCCCGATGGACCGCCGGGCCCGAGGTTCGCTGGGTATTCTCACAGACGACGCGCGGACGATGGCGCGTCGTGAGGAGTCCACCATGGCTGTGTCCGACCGGCCGCACGACTTTCCCGGTTCGCGATGACGGCGCTTCGAGTGCAGTTCAGCATGCTCGGCGCGGTGGAACTCTCGATCGACGGCGTACGCCAGCCGCTGGGCGGCCCGAAGCAGCGGGCGGTCCTCGCGTACCTGCTGATCAACGCGAATCGCCCGGTCGCGGTGGCGGCGCTCGCGCAAGCGGTCTGGGAGGACAACCCGCCGCCCGATATCCGGGTCAGCCTGCACACCATTGTGTCCAATCTGCGCAAACCGTTGCGGGACAACGGCATCGAAGCGCGCTCGGTGCTGGCGCAGGTCGGTGCGGGTTACCGGGTCGCGGTGGCCGAGGACGCGAGCGACGTGCAGCGCTTCCGCGTGCGCAAAGCGGCCGGGTTGCGCGCGCTGACCGCGGGCCGCTTCCGCACCGCGAGCGAGCTGCTGTCCAGCGCGCTCGGCCAGTGGCGCGGTCCGGTGCTCGCGGACCTGCGCGGGCTCGCGTTCGCCGACGCCTATGCCGCCGTGCTCGACGACGACCGGCTGTGCGCGATCGAAGCCCGCGCCGAAGCCGATATCGCCCAGGGGCGGGCCGAAGCCGTCGTCTCCGAGCTCGCTTTGCTCGTCGCCGACCATCCCCTGCGGGAACCGTTGTGGGAGCAGCTGATCACCGCGCTGTACGCGGACGGCCGCCAATCCGACGCGCTCGACGCCGCGCGCAGGCTGCGCGCGACCCTCGCCGACGAACTCGGCATCGATCCCGGCCTGCCGATCCGCGAACTCGAGGCGCGCATCCTGCGACAGGAGCCGCTCGAGCTCCGCGCCAAGGCGGCGGCGACCTCGTTCCGCGCCACCACCATCGTCGACCAGAGCGCCGGCGGCCCCACCGCTTTGCTGCGCGATCGCTCGGGCACCACCTACGCCGTCACCGGCACCATCACCCGGATCGGCCGGCTGCCCGACAACGACATCGTGCTCGAGCACGGCAAGGTCAGCCGCCATCACGCGGCGATCCTGCACAACGGACTCACCTACCTGATCAAGGACCTGCTCTCTGCCAACGGCGTCTGGGTAGACGGGATGCGCATCGTCGACAGCGAGGCGCTCACCGACGGCGCCGAGATCCGGATCGGCGACTACGAGCTGATCTTCACGCTGGTGCCGCCGGAACAAGAAGGGTGAGTGGCGAAACCCCAGAGTGAGCCGGCGGCTCAGCCGATGTGCTTGCGGAACCAGGCGAGCAGCTCGGCTTCGGTTTTCGGGCCGGTGTCCGGGTCGTCGGCGCGCAGCGTGCAGAAGTGCGCGGCCACCAGGAACTCGTCGTGCAGCGCGAAAATACAGGTGCCCGCGCCGAATCCGGTGTCGGTGTCGGCGTAACAGAAGAACCGGCCGACCGGTGCGGAGTCCTTGCGCCACAGGTCGTCCTGGCCCGCGGCACCGCAGGCATGGCCACGGAACTGGCCCAGGTTCGCCTGATACAGCAGGTTGGCGGCGCGCCGGTCGGGGAATCCGAAGAATCCCGCCGACGGGAATCCCAACCGCGTGCCGCAGCTGAGCATGGCGTTCACCGGGCCCGCGGGCGGATCCAGGTGCCGGCAGTTGCGCGGCCCGAAATCTCCGTCCAAATGGTCGAGTACCGCTCGGTCGGCGGCGGTGAAGTAGTCCGGATCGGTGGCCGCCTCCGCCGCTTTGAACTGAAACCCGTTGCGCAGACCCACATAATCCCGCAGCGGCTGCTCCCCCGGCCCCGTCCAGATGTAGACGGCGAGCGCCAGCGCCGCCTCGTTGGTGAGCACCAGCCCCGGCTTCGGCACCGCGGGATCGTCCACGAGACTGGTGAAGCACGCCTTGCGCCCCACCTCCTTGCCGTCCACCACCGACGGACCATCCGGGCCGGGTGGATCGCCCGGACAGTTCGTCGAATGGAACACATCGAAGAACAGCCCGCGATAGTAGGCCCGCAGCTGCTCGACCGTCTGAAACCGCAGGAACCGGCCCGCCGGATCGCTGGCCGCCGGATTCGCCGCGCAGTACACGATCGCGACGGTCGTAGCGTCCGGATCCTGATGAACACAGTTGGCCCGCTTATAGCCCGACGGCCCGACCACCGCGAGCAGATCGATATCGGGCCCACGCACCGCGGACGAGTCGGCGACGGGCACGCCGGCGACACGGTTGCCCATCCACGACCAGCTTGTCAAAGCAACTGTCGCACATAGTATTGCGACCAGCAGGGCGACGACACCACGCAACACGCGCCGATCAACGCGCACTCGCGGGCCGGCGGAAACAGACGCCGGGTCAGCGACATCCCCTGCCCTGCCCTCGGCCGCAACACCGGCCGCCTCCTGGGGCGCATCCTCCCGCTCCGAGACCTCCTGCCCGGCAAGAGCTTGCGCGCCAGCCGTCGGGTCGGCAGTCACTGAATCCGTAATTGCCGGTGGCGCAGCCACTTCCGTCGCGACCCATGCGCCGGTGTCCTGCTCCGACGCTACCTGGTCGGCGGCTGTTGCCGCCCGGACTCGCTGGGTCGGCGGTGCAGCTGCCACCTCGGCACCAGCGGCCGGCTCGGTCTGCGCTGCTGCGACCGTCACGGTGCCGGTGAGCGCGCGGTGGGCTGCGGCGGCGAGAGCGCCGGCCGAGGTGTAGCGCGCATTGGGGTTCTTCGCCAGGCCGCGGGCGATCACCTCGTCGAAACCGGCGGGCACTTCGCGGCGGATCATGCTGGGGCGCGGCGGGGGTTCGAAGAGGTGGGCGCGCATGATCTCGCCGTCTGTCTCGGCGGGGAACGGCCTTGCGCCCGTGAGGCATTCGTACAGCACACAGGCGAGCGCGTAGCTGTCGACGGCCGGTGTCACCAGCCGCGAGGTGAACCGCTCCGGCGCCATGTAGTGGAACGAGCCGATCGCCGACCCGTCCGCGGTCAGGCTCTCGCTCGTGCTGGACTGGGCGATGCCGAAGTCGACCAGGTAGGCGAAACCGTCCGTGGTGAGCAGGATGTTGTCGGGTTTGATATCCCGGTGCACCAGGTCGTCGGCGTGCGCGGCATCCAGCGCCGCGGCGATCTGCCGGATCACCGCGACCGCGCGCTCGGGCGCCAGCGGCGCGTCGCGCCGCAGCACCGCGCGCAGGTTTTCCCCGTCGACCAGGCGCATATCGATGTAGAGCTGCCCGTCGATCTCACCGTAGTCGTGGATCGGGATGACGTGCGGTTCGGTCAACCGGGCCGCCGCATGCGATTCCCGGCGGAACCGTTCCCGGAACACCGGGTCCTGGTTGAGCTGCTCGGCGAGCACCTTCACCGCGACGGTCCGGTCCTTGACGGTGTCGTAGGCCTCGAACACCTCGCCCATCCCGCCGCGCCCGATCAGCCGATCCAGCCGGTACGGCCCGAACCGAGTGCCCACTGTGCGCGGCGGCCGTTCGGTCGTCATCTCGTCCTCCGTGCGACGGACCCGGCCGGTGCGCGGCCCGAGGTCGTGTCAACTGTAGAGCGCACACCAGGCTTTTCGCAGTCGTACCGGTGCGGCAGAGCCGAGTCGTTGGTCGGCCGTTAGTGCCTCGTTGGTCCCTGCGGCGACAGTGGTCCACAGCCGAAACCGGCTGGTCGACACCTGAAAGGACCGCAGACATGTTCCGCACCTCCGTACCTCGCCCCCGGCGCGTACTGCCCATCGCGCTGGGAATCGCGGCGGTGGCCGGTTTCGGCGCCCTGCTTCCGGCGCCCGCGCAGGCGCTGCCCTACGGCCCGTACACCTGTCAGCAAGGCTTCGTCTGGCGCGACGCCTACAACGGCGACACGGTCTGCGTGACGCCCGGCGACCGCGACACCGCGCACGCCGAGAACGCGCAGGCGGCCGCGCGCCGCTCCCCGAACGGCGGACCCTACGGTCCCGACACCTGCAAGCAGGGATTCGTCTGGCGTGAGACCCGTCCCGCCGACCACGTCTGCGTGACGCCCGATCGCCGCGACCGCTCCCGCGCCCAGAACAGCGAGGGCGCAAGGCATTTCGCCGACGCGACACAGCTGCCCACCGGCAACGTGCACGTCCGCACGCAGAAGCATCAGCTCGGCGGCTGGCTGTTCGTCGACAGCGCGTCGGGCCTGTCGCCCAACGCGCGCCTCGAGTTCTACGCCGCGGGCGTGCACGCCAACGGTCTGCGCGCCCTGGGCAACCGGCAGACCGACGGCAACGGCAGACTGCCGCGGGAGACCGCGGCGCTCGCCGACGTCCGCTGCCAGATCCCGCGGGATCGCGCGGCGACCGTCGTCGTCGTGGACACCCGCACCGGCATCGCGACCTCGGCAGGCACCACGTACGCGTTCAGCTGCTGACCGCTGCGCCGGAACAGCCTGCGATCGAGCGCCGCAGGCTGTTCCGGCGTTCGCGCGCCCCGGCGGCCACGCCTCGCGCTCAGGTCAACGACACCAGCTCCCGATAGTCCTCGGTCCACAGGTCCTCGTACGCCTCGGGAAGTACCAGGACGCGGTCGGGTCGCAGAGCATCGATCGCGCCTTCGTCGTGGGTGACCATGACGATCGCGCCCGGATAAGTGTCGACCGCGGCGAGCACCTCGGTCCGGGAGGCCGGGTCGAGGTTGTTGGTCGGTTCGTCGAGCAGCAGCACATTCGCACCGGAGTGCACCAGACCGGCCAGTGCCAGCCGGGTCTTCTCCCCACCGGAGAGCACACCCGCGGGTTTGCCGGCGTCGTCCGCACCGGTGAACCCGAAGGCGCCCAGCACATGTCGCACCTGCCCGTCGGCCAGCTGCGGTGTCGCCGCGGCCAGGTTGTCCCGCACGCTGAGCGCCGGGTCCAGGGTGTCGTGCTCCTGCGCGAAGTAGCCGAGCCGCAGCCCGGCGCCGGGCACGACCCGACCGCTGTCGGGCACTTCCCGCCCGGCCAGCAGCCGCAGCAGCGTGGTCTTGCCCGCCCCGTTGTGGCCGAGGATGACCAGCCGGCTCCCGCGATCCACCGCCAGGTCGACCGAATTCAGCACCCGTTGCCCACCATAGGATTTCACCAGACTGATCGCGCCGAGCGGCATACGCCCGCACGGGTGTGGTTCGGGCAGCCGGATCCGGGCGACCTTCGCCGCGCGCCGCCGCGGTTCCAGTTCGGCGAGCATCCGGTCGGCCCGCCGGACCATATTGCGCGCCGCGACCGCCGTCGCCACATGGGATTTCATCTTCTCCGCCTGGGCGTGCAGAGCCGCCGCCTTGCGTTCGGCGTTGGCGCGCTGCCGGTTCCGGCGGCGTTCCGCGGAATCACGCTGGGCGAGATAGCGATTCCAGTCGACGTTGTAGATGTCCAGTGCGCCGCGCTGCGGGTCCAGGTGGAACACCCGGTTGACGAACCCGGCCAGGAACTGGGCGTCGTGGCTGATCACCACCAGCCCACCGGCGTACCCGTGCAGGAACCCGCGCAACCAGCCGATCGCGTCCGCGTCCAGGTGGTTGGTCGGCTCGTCGAGCAGCAGCGCACCGTCGGAGCCGCCGAACAGGATGCGGGCCAGTTCGACCCGGCGCCGCTGCCCGCCCGACAGCTCCGAAACCGGCTGTCCGAAGGCATGATCCGGCATGCCGAGCCCGGCCGCGATGCGCGCGGCCTCGGCTTCGGCGGCGTAGCCGCCACCGGCCTGGAACTCGGTCTCGGCCCGCGCGTACGCCCGCAACGCACGGTCGAGATCGCGCTCCTCGACCGCGTCGGTCATCGCGGTTTCTGCCGCGCGCAGCTCACGCACGGCCGCGTCGAGCCCACGCGCGGACAGTATCCGGTCGGCGACCGTGACCCGCGCGTCCACCGCGCCGGGATCCTGTGCCAGCACGTCGACCGAGCCGGTGACGGTGACGGTCCCGGCGACCGGCGCCTGCTGACCGGTCAGGCAGCGCAGCAGACTGGTTTTGCCCGCGCCGTTGCGCCCGATCAAACCGATCCGGTCGCCGGGGGAAATAGTGAAGGAGGTGTCCGAGAGCAGCACGCGGGCACCCACGCGCAGCTCGACACCGCGAACGGTGATCATGAGAATTACTCCGAGTTGTCGAAGGACAGACTTCTAGCCGGGAAACCAGGTCCTCAGCTAAGAAACTCGGGGTGTAGACACGCTGATCACTCTACCCGATGGCCCTGACCAGGAGATATGAACCAGGTCACGAGCCTTCGGGCACCGGGCCGCCTCGGCTCACGGGGTGACGATGGCGAAGTTCGGGTCGGGTTGGTCGAAGAGGTCTTTGAGTTGTTTCAGCGCTAGGACGTTGCCTTCGAGGGCGATATCGCCTTTGAGTACGGCGGCTTGGAAGTCTTGGCCGGCGAGCAGCGTGCGGGCCAGGGCGGCGCGGGTCAGGGTGACCGTGGCGTCGGCGGCGGGTAGGCCGTCATCTGGGCGGCGGTCGTAGTGGATGAGGACGCCGTTGCGGAGTTCGGCGCGGTGCACGCGGTTGTTGTCGTCGGGGAAGCGCCAATCCGAGATGATGGTGGCGTCCCAGGCTTTCGGGCCGTCGATCCGCAACGACATCGCGTCGAACGCCTGGTCGACGGTGAGTGCGGCGAGCAGACCCGCCGACGACCCCTGGGTGGGCGTGCCGAAGGGACCGTTGCGCAGTTCGGCGGCACCGCTCAGGTAGAAGTTGCGCCAGGTGGCGTTCTCGGCGCCGTAGGCGAGTTGCTCGAAGATACCGGCCTGCAAGCGTTTCGCGGTGTCGTTGCGCGGTTCGGCGAAGACGACGTAGTTCGCCAGCTGCGTCGCCCAGCGGTAATCGCCTGCGTCGTAGGCTTTTTGCGCCTTCTGCAGTACCGCCTGCGCGCCGCCCATCGCTTCGACATGCCGTTCGGCGGATTCGACCGGCGGATGTTCCCACAGATGGGCGGGATTCCCGTCGAACCAGCCCATGTACCGCTGATAGATGGCCTTCACGTTGTGACTCACCGAGCCGTAATAGCCATGCGTAGACCATGATCTCGTGATGGCGGGCGGCAACCGCAGCATCTCGGCGATCTCGCTGCCGACATAACCCTGGTTCAGCAGCCGCAACGTCTGATCGTTCAGGTACGCGTACAGATCACGCTGCACGGACAGGTATTCGACGGCTCGGCCGGTCCCCCAGACCGGCCAATGATGGGAGGAGAACACGAGATCCGCGTTGCGCGCGTACAGGTTGATCGATTCCGTGAGGTACCGGGACCACACGTGCGGGTCACGTACCAGCGCACCGCGCAGGGTCAGCAGGTTGTGCATGGTGTGCGTGGCGTTCTCGGCCATGCACAGGATCCGGCGATCCGGGAAGTAGAGGTTCATCTCCGACGGCGCTTCGGTGCCCGGCGTCAGCTGGAACACCATCCGCACGCCGTCGACCGTCTCCTCCTGGCCGGTGCGGGTGATGTCGAGCGTCGGCGGGAGCAGGGTGATCGTGCCGACCGAGGTGGTCTGCCCGAGGCCCGCGCCCACCTGCCCCTTCGGCCCGCGCGGCAGGGCCGCGCCGTACATGTAGGCCGCCCGGCGTGCCATCGCCGTGCCGGCGTAGATGTTCTCCGACACAGCGTGTTCGAGGAATCCGGCGGGGGCGAGCACCGGGCAACGCCCGGCCGCCACCTCCGCCGCGGTGACGACGCCGAGCGTGCCGCCGAAATGGTCGACGTGCGCGTGGCTGTATATCAATCCGGTCACCGGTCGCTCGCCGCGGTGCCTGCGGTACAGCGCGAGCCCGGCCGCGGCGGTCTCGGTCGAGATCAGCGGATCGATCACGAGGACACCCGTATCGCCTTCGACGAGTGTCATATTCGACAGATCCAACCCCCGCACCTGATAGACGCCCGGCGCGATCTCGTACAGCCCCTGTTTGACCGTGAGCTGCGACTGCCGCCATAGGCTCGGATGCACCGACAGCGGACAGGGTTCCCGCAGGAACGAATAGGAGTCGTTGTCCCACACCACTTTTCCGGTGGCGTCCCGGACGACGCCGGGTTCGAGTGCCGCGACGAACCCGCGATCGGCGTCGGCGAAATCGGCGGTGTCGGCGAACGGCATGGTGTCGGCGCTCTGCCTGTTCGCCTCGATGACGTGTTCGCTCGGCTCGACCGGCGTCGCCGCGGGGTCGAGCGGATCGGCCTCACCGCAGGCGGTGAGCCCCGCCCCGGCCGCCGCGAGCGCGACCGCACCGGCCCCGAGTATCCCGCGCCGGGACACCCGCTGCCCGCGTGCCGCCGGGTCTTGCTGCTGGTCACCCATCCGTCGCTCTCCTGTCTCGCCGCGCCCCGCCGACCGGCCGAATCCCGCCACCCGGAGCACGGCCCACCGTACGCACTATTGCAGTAAGACTGCAATAGTGCGACCATGTGTTGAGATGGAACCCATGAGCAAGGAGCCCGAACCCGAGGCGACAGCACGACCCCGACGCCGCCGCGACCCGGAACTCACCCGCCGCGCCATCGTCGACGCCCTGCTCTGCGCCTTGAAAGCGGGCGAGATCGACCCCACCACCAAGAACATCGCCGCCCGCGCCGGCGTGTCCGAACGCAGCATCTTCGTGCACTTTCCCGGCCGCGACGACCTGCGCATCGCCGCCGTCGACCAGCAGTCCGCCGACGTCGAAGCCCTCATCGAACGGCTCGACCCGAGCCTGCCCCTGCCGCAGCGCATCGACGCCGCCATCCGCCAGAGCGAGGCGATCTTCGCCCTGCAACGCAACCCCCGCGTCCTCGGCTTCCTGGAGTCTCAGCGCATTCCCGCCATCGATGCCCGAATGCGCCTGACCGACAAGCGCATTCGCACCGCCCTCGCCCAAACCTTCGCCCCCGAACTGGCCGCCGCCGAAGACCACCTGCTCGACGTCCTCGACGCCACCCTCGGCTGGCCCCTGCGCCACCACCTCACCGACCGCCGCGGCCTCACCACCCGCGCCGCCTCCACCACGATCCGCCGCACGGTCCAAGCCCTCCTGCACCGCCCCTGACTCGCGTGGACGGGGGTCGTGGGGGCGGGTAGGGTCTCTCCAATTCTGATGAGGAGAGCGTGAATGAAAAGCATTGTGTTGCTGACGATCGGGGCTGCTCTGGTGCTGACGGGTTGTGGCTCGTCGGACAGCACCGAGGCGGCCGGGTCGCCGAGTACCGCAACGAACGCCGCGGTGCGCAGCAAGTCGTGCCAGGACTATCTGCCGCTGTTGAGCAAGTTGAAGGACGTGAGCGTGGAGTCCGCGAACAAGACCGCGGAAGACACCATCGCGATGCTCCCCCAGTCCCCGCAGTGGCCCGCGCTCAACGAGACCGACCGGCAGTCCATGATCGCCGGCATCCGGGACGCCGCGACCGGAAAGTGCTGACGGCACAAGCGGACTCACCGCGCCCGCGCCCCTGCTGCCGGTCAGGGGCACCGGCCGCGCCGCTCGATCAGGGCACGGTCAGCGTGATCGGGACCCGCGTTCGCGTCCGTGCGCCCGCCGGTGCAACGCCAGCTGCAATTCCAGCAGCAGCCGGTCGCCGGGATCGGTGAGATCGATGCCCAGGATCTCCTCGACGCGACGAATGCGGTAGCGCAACGTATTCGGATGCACCTGCAGCACCGCCGCCGCGGCGCGCACGTCACCGTGCTCACGCAGATAGATGTCGACGCTGTCGCGCAGGCTCGCGGAATGTTTGAGGTCGTAGTCCGAGAGCGCGCGCAGCCGTGGATCGTGCAGTTCGGGACGGCTGCCGACGAGGTCGAGGATCTCGCCGAGCAGCACCGCCGTGCGCGATTCCGCGAGCGTGGTGACCCGCCCCTTCGGATAGGTCGCGACGGTGCTGTCGAGCACGCGGTCGACCTCGCGCCGAGCGGTGGCGACCCCGCTCAAATCGTCGATCGGACAGGCGATGGCCGCCCGAAGCGCCAGCGCGCGTTTGGCTTCGAGCTGCTCGACCAGCTGCCGGGTCCACGCCGTCACCGCGTGCGCGGCCCGATAACTCGGCAGCAGCACGTAGACGCGGTCGCCGAGCGTGGCCGTCACCGAGTCGTTCCGGAATGAGCTGGCGCGCAGGCGAAGCATGTTGCCCAGCGCCGAAGGTTCGGTGGCGGGCGCGGTTTCGGTGGCGGTCAGCGCGAAGCCGACCACCGCGGCCGGACCGGTGATCGGCAGGTTGAGCGCGGTCGCCACGCTCGCCACGTCGACCGGACCGCCCTCGCCGAACAATCCCTGCACGAGCAGCGCCTCGGTGGACGGCGCGTCGAGGCTGCGCGAGATGAGCCGCGCCGCAATGGCCGAGGCGCCGCGCAGGATCTCCGCCGCGTCCGGCTTGAACGGCCGATCGCCCTGCTGCAACCAGATCGCGCCGAGCACGCGGGGCGCGCGCGCCGCGCCGTCCGCGGGATGCCGGATGCTCACCACCAGCCTGCGTTTGATGTTCAGTTCTTCGTGCGCGGGCACGTCGATCACCTCGTCGGTGCGGCGCAACCGATCGAACACCCCCCACTTGCGCAGCACCGCCAGATACTCCCGCGGCCCCTCCCGGCCGAGGATCGACATCACCCGCATCTGATCGGCGGCCTCCGCGGCGGAGGCGGAGTACGCCAGCACATGCGACTGCGGGTCCTCGATCGACACCATGCCGCCCGCGTTCTGCGCGACGATCTGCGCCAGACCGAACAGGTCGATGTCCGCGGCGACAAGCCCACTATCAATAGCCACGTCTACGCCTTTCGGCCAACTCGACAACACACTCATCCCATCTTTGTCCTTTTAGCTCATCTCCCGCGCACTTTTCCGGTGTTGACTTCGGCTCACCGCAGTTTCAGAGCGTGTGTGCGCCGCCGATCCGCGACGCCACATCGCCACGTCCAGCAGGAGGAATCATGGACGCCATCGTGTCCACACCGCGGCCGGCGAACGAGCCGGTCGGCACGTTCGCCCCCGGTAGTGCGGAACGTACACGGTTGCAGGCGAAACTGGCCGAGCTGGGTGCCACGCCGACCGACGTGCACCATGTGATCGGCGGCGAGCACCGGCGCAGCTCCGGCAAGACGATCGAGGTCGTGCAGCCGCACCGGCACGCCGCCGTGCTCGGCACCCTCACGCCCGCCGCCCCCGGCGATGTCGACGACGCGATCGCGGCCGCCACCGCCGCCGCACCCGCCTGGCGTGCGCTCTCGTTCGAGGATCGGGCCGCCGTCTTCCTGCGCGCCGCCGATCTGCTGGCCGGCCCGTGGCGGGAAACCATCGCCGCCGCAACGATGCTCGGTCAATCCAAGACCGCCTATCAGGCCGAGATCGACACCCCGTGTGAGCTGGTCGATTTCTGGCGATTCAACGTGCACTTCGCCCGGCAGATCCTCGCCGACCAGCCGATCTCCACGCCCGGCGTGTGGAACAAGGTCGAATACCGCCCGCTGGACGGCTTCGTCTACGCGATCACGCCGTTCAATTTCTCCGCGATCGCGGGCAACCTGCCGACCGCGCCCGCGCTGATGGGCAACACCGTGGTCTGGAAGCCCGCGATGACCCAGTCGGTTGCCGCGTACTGGACGATGAAGCTGCTCGAGGCCGCGGGCCTGCCCCCCGGTGTGATCAACATGGTGCACGGCGCCGGACCCAAGGTGTCGGACGTGGTGTTGCAGGACCGTCGCCTCGCCGGCATCCATTTCACCGGTTCCACCGCCACCTTCCAGCACCTGTGGCGCTCGGTCGCGACGAACATCTCCGACTACAACTCCTACCCGCGCCTGGTCGGCGAGACCGGCGGCAAGGACTTCGTGCTCGCGCACAGCTCCGCCGATCCGGACGTGCTCACCACCGCGCTGATCCGCGGCGCGTTCGACTACCAGGGCCAGAAGTGCTCGGCGGCCTCGCGCGCGTTCGTCCCGAAGTCGGTGTGGGCCAAGATGGGTCGCGATTTCCTCGACAAGGTGGCCACGCTGTCCTACGGCGACGTCACCGACTTCAGCCACTTCGGCGGCGCGCTGATCGACAAGCGCGCCTTCGACAAGAACGCCGAGGCGATCGCCCGGGCGAAGGCGACGCCGAGCCTGTCGATCGCGGCGGGCGGGCACGCCGACGATTCGGTCGGCTACTTCGTCGACCCGACCGTGCTGCTCGGTGAGGATCCCGGCGACGAGGCGTTCAGCACCGAGTACTTCGGCCCGATCCTGTCGGTGCACGTCTACGACGACGCGGCGAGCGGCTCGTTCGAGCGCATCCTCGACCTGGTCGATCGGGGTTCCCCGTACGCGCTGACCGGCGCGATCATCGCCGACGACCGCCTCGCGGTGGCCGAGGCGACCGAGGGTCTGCGCTTCGCCGCGGGCAACTTCTACATCAACGACAAGCCCACCGGCGCGGTGGTCGGCCAGCAGCCCTTCGGCGGGTCGCGCGCCTCGGGCACCAACGACAAGGCAGGCTCGCCCCAGAACCTGCTGCGTTGGACCTCTGCCCGCACGATCAAGGAAACGTTCGTCCCGGCGACCGATCACCGCTACCCGCACCAGGACGCGTGATGAACCACTCGCACGTCGTCCGGCTCCGTGCAGCCGACCGGTCCCGCAGAACACAGGAGGCGTGATGGCCTTTTCGACCCTGTTGCGTCCGGCCATGCTGGCCGCGTCGCGCTCGCCGCGCATGGAGCGCACGATCACCCGGATGTCGACGACGAAGAAGCTGGTCGACCGGTTCGTCGCGGGTGACTCCGCCGATCAGGCGATGGTGGCGGTGCGGACGCTGCTGGCGTCCGGCCGCTATGTCACCATCGACTATCTCGGCGAGGACACCACCGAGATCGAGCAGGCCCGCACCACCGTCACCCACTATCTGCACATGCTCTCGGAACTGGCCCGGCTCGACGTCGCGTCGGAGTCGGCAACGGTTCGGCCGCTGGAGGTTTCGCTCAAGCTGTCGGCGCTCGGCCAGTCGCTGGCACAGGACGGTCACGCGATCGCGCTCGAGCACGCCCGCCAGATCTGCACGGCCGCGGAATCGGCCGGCGTCTGGGTGAACGTCGACGCCGAGGACCACACCACCACCGACTCCACCCTGAGCATCGTGCGGGAACTGCGCGCCGACTTCCCCACCGTCGGCACGGTGCTGCAGGCGTATCTGCGCCGCACCGAGGGCGACTGCCGGGAACTGTCGGGCGAAGGCTCGCGCATCCGGCTGTGCAAGGGCGCGTACAAGGAACCGGCGTCGGTGGCGTTCCAGGAGCGCGCCGCGGTCGACGATTCGTACCTGCGCTGTCTGCGGGTGCTGATGCTCGGCGACGGCTACCCGATGGTGGCCACCCACGATCCGGCGCTCATCACTTCCGCGCTGGAGTGTGTCGAGACGACGCATCGCAAGGCCGACGAGTTCGAGTTCCAGATGCTCTACGGCATCCGCGACGCCGAACAGCGCAGGCTCGTCGACGAACGCAATCACCTGCGGGTCTACGTGCCCTACGGCGACCAGTGGTACGGCTACTTCATGCGCAGGCTCGCCGAACGCCCCGCCAACGTCGCGTTCTTCCTGCGTTCGCTGAAGCCGGGCAGCGCACGCTGAGGTACTGACACATTTCGGTGCGGCTCGCCCGGCTCGGCGGGCCGCACCGATCCGGTTCCGGGTGCGATTTCGCCTCGCAGCTTGGCCCGCCGAATAAACCCGCTGAACAATATTTGGCCAACTCGCCGATCACACCGGCGCTGTGGTCGTATTTAGTAACCACAGCTCGAAGTGTGATCTGCGTTACGCACAGTCGCGTGACGCGGAGGACGAAAGGAACGACATGTCCATCGCGGAGTTGCGTAGCCAAATGCTGCGCCGCAAACCCATGGGGCAGATAGCCGACGAGGGGGCGCCGGCCGACGAACAGCTGGCTCGATCGCTCGGTCTATGGCAGCTCACCGCCATCGGTGTCGGCGGCATCATCGGCGCGGGCATCTTCACGCTCGCGGGCGCGGTCGCGCATTCGGTCACCGGCCCCTCGGTGCTCATCTCGTTCCTGATCGCCGGTGTGGCCAGTGCCGCCGCCGCGCTCTGCTATGCCGAGTTCGCGGGCATGGTGCCGAAGGCGGGGTCGGCCTACACCTACGGCTATGTGTCGCTGGGCGAGATCGCGGGCTGGTTCATCGGCTGGGATCTGCTGCTGGAGTACATCGCGGTCGCGGCGGTCGTCGCGATCGGCGTGTCCGGCTACTTCCGCTTCCTGCTCGAGCAGGTGGACGTCACGCTGCCCGATTGGATGATGGGCGCGCACGGCACCGGTGACGGACACGTCGTCGACGTGTTCGCGATGCTGTTCTGCCTGGGCACCGCCTGGCTGCTGTCGCGCGGCATCCGCAGCGTCGGCCGGTTCGAGACCGTCGCCGTCGGCATCAAGGTCGCGCTCGTGCTGCTGATCATCGTGCTCGGCGTGTTCCATATCGACAGCTCCAACTACACCCCGTACTTCCCGTTCGGTTCCGGTGCGGTGTGGACCGGCGCGGCGACGGTGTTCTTCGCGGTGTTCGGCTATGACGCGATGAGCACGGCCGCCGAGGAATCCACCGACGGCAAGAAGCACCTGCCCAAGGCGATCCTCTACTCGCTCGCCATCGCGATGGTGCTCTACGTGCTGGCCACCCTGGTGCTCACCGGCATGCAGAAATACACCGAGATCAGCCCGACCAGCGGTTTCTCCACCGCGTTCGAGGCGGTCGGCCAGCCGGGTATCGCGAACATCATCGCGATCGGCGCCATCGTCGGCATCGTCACCGTCGTGCTCACCTTCATGCTCGGCGTGACCCGGGTCTGGTACGCGATGAGCCGCGACGGTCTGTTGCCCGAATGGTTCGCCAAGACCCACCCGGTGCGGAAGGTGCCCACCCGGGTCACCTGGATCGTCGGCATCGGCGCGGCCCTGATGGCCGGCCTGCTCGACATCACCGTCGTCGCCGAACTCACCAACATCGGCATCCTGATGGCCTTCATCGTCGTCTCGGTCGCCGTGATCGTGTTGCGCCGCACCCGCCCCGACGAGCCGCGGCAGTTCCGGCTGCCGTTGATGCCGGTGGTGCCGCTGATCGGCATCGGCTTCTCGCTCTACCTGATCTGGTCGCTGCCGTGGCAGACCTGGGTGCGGTTCGCGGCCTGGCTGGTCGCGGGTCTGGCCGTGTACTTCTTCTACTCGCGCACGCACTCCAAGTTGGAGCGCACCGGACCGGTCGACGCGGTGCAGTTGGAGAAATAGTTTCGAGGGGCACTGACGCCGGCTCCTCGGACCGATCGGGTGGGTGTGCCTCGCGGCCGCCCACCCGATCTCGTTTCCCCCGCGTGCACAAAACACGTTTGCGCCGGCCGCGACGGTACGTTCGTCAGAACTGCCGTTGTTGAAGTCGATCGACGAGAAAGCGGAGGTGCGGATGCACTGGGACCAGATGACCGCCTCACCTGACGAACTGCACGAGCGCGCGAACCGGGTGCGCCGGGCGGCCGGACAGCTCGGCGTCCTCGAATCGATCATCACTGCCGCGCAGGGCCCGTGGTTGGGCGCCCTCGACGCCGACGGCAAGGGCGCGGCCGAGCTGAAAATGCATCTCGCGGGGCGTTATCGCCTCACCGCCGTGGTGACCAGCGCTGGGAAACTCAACCTCGTGCAGATGCACTCCCCCGCCGCGGGCCAGGCCGGCGACCGGGTGCTGTCGCCGAAGGTTTCGGTGCGGCGCGGTTGGGACGGCGACGAGGAGATGCCCAAACAACCCGAATGGCTCGACTATGTCGTCAGCTGGGTGCGCACCGCCAGCGACGACGTGGACCGTCGCGCGGTCATCGAATGGCGGCTCGGCGGCGCCGATCAAAAACTCGCCGCCATGAACGACACCATCGACAGCCTGCTCGCGAGTCTGCAGGAACGCCAAGCACTGCGCGACGAACTCGCCGACGAAATCGGTTCGCTCCGCGAAGAATTGCGTGCCCTGGACGCCGCGGAGGCACAACCGGTACAGCACCGCGAAGAACGTTCCGCCGAAAACGAAACGAGCACAACCCCCTGATCGGGGGGAAATTCCGCAAGAATTGTTGTCTCAGTGCGGCAGTCCCGGCTCCCCTCCCGAAAAAGACTGCCCGGCCAGGCGATTTCGTTACACTGACGTGCGGTGAAAGTGGCGCCGAAGTCACTTGTGCTCGACTGAGCGACGCGCCTGGAATTCCTTCGCCGAACATTGCTGTGCCACTTGATTCCGAGTGAGGGGAACGATATGAGTATCAGCGAGAAAATCACCGCCGGTGAACTGGATGATCTGAAGTTTCACGGCAAGCTCGAGGACGGGCACCTGGTGCCCGGTGGCCTGCTCGGCGACCAGGCCGCGATGGACGACATCGAAGTCGGCATGTACGTGCTCGAGAAGGACGGCACGCTGATCTCGTGCAACAAGACCGCCATCGGCGCCTGGGGGCGCAGTCCCGAGCTGGGCACGAGCGAAAAGTACTGCGGCGCATTCCGTCTGCGCTACCCGTCCGGCGAGGTCATGCCGCACGAGGCGGCCCCGCCGTCGGTGGTCATCAACAACGGCGGCACCGTCCGCGACGCCGACGTCATCTGCGAACAGCCCGATGGTTTCCGGCTGCTCGCGCTGGTCAACGTCTTCCCCATCCGCGACGAATCCGACGAGGTCATCGGCGCGGTCAACATCTTCCGGCACAACACCACGAAGACCGTGCCCGGCCTTCAGGTGGCGGCAGAGGCCGGCTGAGCTTCACTCGCGCAGCGCCTCTTCCACTGGAAGAGGCGCTGCGTTCATGTCAGCGCGATGAGTCCCGCGTCGATGGGCCGGAAGCCGCAGGCGCCGAATCAGCAGCGGCGCGATGTCACACGGCGCGCGCGGCCGGTGTCTTCATGTCGTAGGAATCGACAAGGAGGCGCGACATGGCCGGCACACCCCGAATCCCCAAGGCGGCACTGACCGGATTCCGCGGCAGGCTCGCGAAGGCGATCACCCGCAAGATGTTCGGCGAGGTACCCGAACCGCTCGAGGTGATGTGGCATCACCCCGCCGTGGTCATGGACACCAGCGCGCTCGGCCGCAAGGTGGCCAAGTGGGATCGCGCGGACGCGAATCTGAAATCGTTCGCGCACATGGCGGTGGCCTCGCTCGTCGGCTGCACCTGGTGCCTGGACTTCGGCTACTTCCACGCGCACAACGACGGCCTCGACGAGGTGAAGGCGCGCGAAGTCCCGCGCTGGCGGGAGTCCGACGTGTTCACGCCGCTCGAGCGGCAAGTGATGGCATACGCGGAGGCGATGAGCCAGACGCCGCCCACCGTCACCGACGAGTTGTCGGCGGCGCTGCTCGCGGAACTGGGCGCCGCCGCACTGGTCGAGCTGACGAACTGGATCGCGTTCGCCAACATGGCCACCCGCACCAACACCGCGCTCGGCATCGAGGCCCAGGGCTTCGCCGCCGCCTGCGAACTGCGTCCGCTGGCTCAGCCGAGCCGGGTAGCGTCCGGAGCATGAGCGCGCCGACCGCGGAGCCGGCCGGGCACCGTGCCGCATCGAAGGGAGACCGCATGCGCGACGACCCGTTCGTCACCCATCGCAGTCTGCTGTTCACGGTGGCGTACCAGCTGCTCGGTTCCGCCGCCGACGCCGACGACGTGGTGCAGGAGACGTGGCTGCGCTGGGCGACGGTGGACCGCAGCGAGGTGCGTGACCCGCGCGCCTATCTGGTGCGCACCACCACCAGGCAGGCGCTCAACCGGCTGCGCACCGTGGCGCGGCGGCGCGAGGAGTACGTCGGCGAATGGCTCCCCGAACCGTTGCTCACCAGTCCCGACGTGGCCGAGGATGTGGAACTGGCCGAGCACGTGTCGATGGCGATGCTGACGGTGCTGGAAACGCTCGGGCCGACCGAGCGCGCGGTGTTCGTGCTGCGCGAGGTCTTCGACGCCCCGTACGAGGAGATCGCCGGTGCGCTGGAGAAGTCCGCGGCGGCGGTCCGGCAGATCGCCCGCCGGGCGCGCGAGCACGTGGCCGCCCGGCGGCCGCGCGTGCCGGTCACCCGCGTCGAGCAGCAGACCGCGGTGGCGCAGTTCCGCCGCGCGATCCAAACCGGCGACATCCAGGCCCTGCTCGACGTGCTCGCCCCCGATGTGCTGCTGGTCGCCGACGGCGGCGGGATCGTGCAGGCGTTCCCGCACCCGTTGCGCGGCGCGCGCCGGACAGCGCGCATGTTCGCTCAGTTCCCCGATTTCGTGCCGGGCGCGCACCTCTGGTCGGTGTCGGTCAACGGCGCCGCGGCGCTGCGAGTCGACACCGACGGTGATCTCAGCGCCACGATCAGCCTGTCCGTCGCGAACGGCCGGATCACCCATATCTACATAGTCCGCAACCCGGACAAACTCACCCGCCTGCGTGAGATCAGGCCGCTGAGCCGGGTCTGGCAAGTCTGAGAGCGAGGACAATGACATGTGAAAGGCTCTGCCCCGCAGCGTCTTCTGGTTTTCGCACGAACGGAGACGATGCCGGATGAGCCATGACCGGATCCTGATCACCGGCGCGGGCGGCGGCATCGGCACCCTGATGCGACCGCGCATGGCCCGGCCCGGCCGCACCCTGCGGCTACTGGATCTCGCCGAACTGCCCGCGCCGCAACCCACCGAACAGGTCGAGCTGCTCACCGGCTCGCTCACCGACCCAGGCACCATGGCGGCCGCCTGCCGCGAGGTGGACGCGGTCATCCATCTGGGCGGCATCAGCCGCGAGGACAGCTGGGAGCGAGTGCTCGCGGTGAATGTCGATGGCACCCATACCGTGCTGGAAGCGGCACGGCAGGCGGGTGTCACCCGCGTCGTGCTGGCGTCGAGCAATCACGCCGTCGGCTACCGGCGGGTCGGCGAGGCGGGACCGCACGGCATCGCGGGCGCGGCGCCCCCGCGGCCGGACACCTACTACGGATTCAGCAAAGCCGCGATCGAAGCGCTCGGCAGCCTGTATCACTCCCGATTCGGGATGGATGTGATCTGCGTGCGCATCGGCTCGTGTTTCGAACGGCCGCACGACGTCCGTGGCTTGTCGACCTGGCTGTCACCGGACGACGGCGCCCGCCTCTTCGAGGCCTGTCTCACGGCGGAAAGCCCTGGCTACCAAGTGATCTGGGGCGTCTCGAAGAACACCCGTGCCATCGGCTCCCTGGCCGAGGCCGAGCAGCTCGGCTACCGGAGCCTCGACGATGCCGAGAAGTTCGCCACCGAGGTCACCGCGGGCGCCGCTCCGGTCTTCCTCGGCGGCCCGTTCCTGGAAACCCCACTGGGCGAACCCAACCCGCTCTGACACCCATTTCCCGACAACGCGGTCCCGGATATCACCCGCCTGGTTCGCCGGAATACTGAACTCCTTGTGATCCGGGACCGTATTCATTGCGGAATGGTCATTCGACTATCTACTGTCGTGTCTTCGGCACGACGGCTGGATCGCACCGGTCACGCCGCGGTGTGATGCGAGAGGAGCGGAAAGCAGATGGATCTCCAGGACGTCGTCGCCGCGGGTCTGGTCGAGCAGCGAGAACTGCTCGAGCAGGGGGCGCTGTCCAGCCGGGAACTCGTCGGCGCCACCCTCGACGGCATCGACGCCGCCGCGGATCTCAACGCGTTCACCAGGGTCTTCCACGAGCAGGCCCGCGCCGAAGCGGTCGAGCGGGATCGGGAACGGGCCGCCGGTCCGGTCGGCCCGCTGCACGGCATTCCGATCGCGGTCAAGGACGAGATCGACATCGCCGGTTTCGTGACCAGCTTCGGCACCCGGGCCAATACCTCCCCCGCACAGGCGGACGCGGAAGTGATCCGCCGGTTGCGCGGGGCCGGCGCGATCATCGTCGGCAAGACCACGATGCCGGAATTCGGGCAGTGGCCGTTCACCGAGTCGAGCACTTTCGGGGTGACCCGTAATCCCTGGGACCGGACCCGCACCACGGGCGGTTCGAGCGGCGGTTCGGCGGCCGCGGTCGCGGCCGGCCTGGTCCCGATCGCGATGGGCAGTGACGGCGGCGGTTCGATCCGGATCCCGTCGGCCTGCTGTGGCTTGTTCGGGCTCAAGCCGCAGCGCGGCCGGGTGCCGGTGGCCCCGAGCGAGCATCTCTGGCTGACCCTCGGCGTGCTCGGCCCGCTGGCCCGGGGCGTGCTCGATGCCGCGATCGTGTTCGACGTGATCCGCGGCAACGTGCCCGGCGCCCGGTTCACCGCGCCCGAGCCCGCCCTCTCGTTCGAGCAGGCGGCCAGGCAGCCCGGCGCGCCCCTGCGCATCGGCTACAGCACGAAATCGGTGACACCGCTGGCCAAACCGGACCCCGAGCACGTGCGCGCGGTCCGGGACACCGCGAAACTGCTTGCCGAACTGGGACATTCGGTGTTCGAGGTGGATCCCGGCTACCGCGAATCCACGCACGCGTTCTATCCGCAGTTCTTCGGTGGCGTCCGCGCCGAAGCCGCGGAGGTCGAGCACCCGCAGTTCCTGGAACGCCGCACCCGTCAGACGGTCCGGATGGGCGCCTGGGCGCGCGGCCCGGTCCTCGACTGGGCGATTCGCCAGGGAGAAGCCTTGGCGCGCAATGCCGATCGCGTCTTCACCGACTGCGATCTGCTGCTCACCCCGACGCTCGCGGGCCGCCCGCCGCGCATCGGCGTGCTCGACGGCGCGAACACGATCGGCGCGCAGCTCGCCTCCATTCCGATGATCGCCTACACCGCGCTCTGGAATGTGACCGGCCACCCGGCAGCCTCGTTGCCCGCCGGTGTCGGGTCGGACGGGCTGCCGCTGGCGGTGCAATTGGTCGGGCCGGCCAACGGCGAAACGACGATTCTGTCGGTGGCCGCGCAACTGGAGCAGGCTCGGCCGCACCCGCGGCCACCTGCCTGAACGCCTCCGGCAGGGCGCCGGGCGACCTGCGAGTTACGAAGATAATTCAAACAACCGATAGACTCGCGAAGAAAATTCGGTACCGTCGGGGCATGCGTAAGAGTGAATCACCCGTCGGCGGGGGCGCACCGGCTCAGCTGGTGCACCCGCCTGCCGGTGTCCCGATCGATGATATCGACCGGATCCTGTTGGACAACCTCGCCCGCGACGGGCGTATGACGAACAACGCGCTCGCCGCGGCCGCGGGCATCGCGCCCTCCACCTGCCTGGGCCGGGTACGAGCCCTGGTGGAGCGCGGCGTGATTCGCGGATTTCACGCCGATATCGACCCGGCCGCACTGGGCCGCAGCCTGCAGGCCATGATCGCGGTGCGATTGCGCGCCAGCGCGCGCCAGCAACTCGCCGAGTTCGGCGAGCAGATGTCGGAATTCGAGGAGGTGCTCAACGTGTACTTCATCGCGGGCGCCGACGACTACCTGATCCACGTCGCCACGTCGCACACCGACGAGCTGCGCCGGTTCGTGCTCAATAATCTGAGCGAGCATCCGGCCGTCGCCTCGACCGAGACGATCCTCATCTTCGAGCACATGCGCCCGCGCACGAATACCCAGGGCTGACCAGGGCGGCCGGCCCCACCGGCCGGCCGCCCTGCGCAATGCGGTCCCGACTCAGGCCACGAGGCTTTCCGCGACATAGCCGTGCGCGGCCGCCACGGACTCCGAAAGCAGCACGCCCGCATGGGTGCTCAGGCCGTCGGCCAGGCCGCGGTCCGCCGCGACCGCGTCCCGCCAGCCGCGCTCGGCCAGCGAAACCACGTACGGCAGTGTGGCGTTGGTGAGGGCCACGGTCGAGGTGTAGGGCACCGCGCCGGGCATGTTCGCGACACAGTAGAACACCGACTCGTGCACCCGGTAGGTGGGCTCGGCGTGCGTGGTCGGCCGTGAATCGGCGAAGCAACCGCCCTGATCGATCGCGATGTCGACCAGCACCGAACCCGGCTTCATCTGCGCGACAAGGTCGTTGGACACCAGCGTCGGCGCCTTCGCACCCGGCACCAGCACCGCGCCGATCACCAGATCGGCCTGGCGCACGGCCTTTTCGATCTCCAGGCGGTTGGACATGATCGTGCGCACCTGGCCCTTGTACTGCGCGTCGATCTCCCGCAGCCGGGCGATATTCAGGTCGAGCACGGTCACCTCGGCGCGCATGCCGTGCGCGATGTTGATCGCGTTGCCACCCGAGACGCCCGCGCCGATCACGACCACATTGGCGGGCGGGGTGCCGGGCACGCCGCCCATCAGCACGCCGCGGCCGCCGCCGTTGCGCATCAGGTGGTAGGCGCCGGCCTGCGGGGCCAGTCGGCCCGCGACCTCGCTCATCGGCGCGAGCAGCGGCAGCGAGCCGTCCTTGGCGGTGACCGTCTCGTAGGCGATCGAGGTGATGCCGGAGCTCAGCAGCGCGTCGGTGCACTCTTTGGAGGCGGCCAGGTGCAGGTAGGTGAACAGCACCTGCCCCTCGCGCATGCGCCCGTACTCCTCGGCGACCGGCTCCTTCACCTTGAGCACCAATTCCGCTGTGCCCCAGACCTCGTCGGCGGTGGGCAGGATGCGCGCGCCCGCGACCGTGTAGGCCTCGTCCTCGAACGCGGACCCACGACCGGCGCCGGTCTCGATGTACACCTCGTGCCCGCGGGAGACGAGTTCGTGCACACCGGCCGGGGTGATCGCCACCCGATACTCGTGGTTCTTGACCTCGCGGGGTACCCCGATCTTCACCTGCGCTCCTGAATGTCGATGTCGGTCGATAGTCGATCCGCATGATGTGGACCGTTACAGGTAAAATTATGAAGATCATGCAAGATCAGGTCTAGATCTATGAAGATAATTCTAGAAATTGCCAAATAGCTCGATTAATCATCAGACGAGACCTGCCGCCGGGGTGCTCATCCGCATGATCTTCGGCACAGCGCCTTGCTCAGTCGCCGAGACCCTGCGCCAAGATCGGCCACGAGTCGTGCAGCGCGGCCTGCCAGTACGGCCAGGAGTGCGTCCCGAAGTCCGTGTAGCGGACGGTCGCCGGGACGCCGTACGCCCGTAGGTCCGCGTCGAACTCGGTCGTGCAGTCGTGCGCGAGCGACTCCAGCACGATCGAGTTGAACGTGTCCTCGGGATAGTCGGCGGTCGGGTCGTAGGTGAAGTCGGCGCGGCCCGGCACACCGCTGGCCGTCGAGATGTAGATCTGCTTGCCGCGGAGTTCCTCGATGTGCTTGCTCGGATCGTGCGCGGCCCATTCCGGATCGGTGCGGGTCCCCCACATGTTGTCCGGGTCGCCGCCTTTGATCGTCACCGCCGACCGCACGGTCGCCTGATCGAGTTTGCCGGAGATCAGGCAGCCGCTATAGGCGGCCATCGCCCGATAGAGCGCCGGATGCCGGAACGTCAGCGTCGCCGCGGCCTGCGCGCCCATCGACTCCCCCGCGATCGCGTTCCTTCCGTTGCCGTCCAGCAGCCGGTCCAGCAGCGGTGGCAGCTCCTGCGTCAGGAACGTTTCCCACCGGTTGTGGCCGAGCTTCGGATCGTCGCGCAACCAATCGGTGTAGAAGGACCCCGGCCCGCCGACGGACATCACTACGTTGACCGCTTTGTCGGCGAAGAACTGCACGATGTCGGACTTGCGGGTCCAGGTGCTCTGCGCCTCCTGATCGGTGGCGCCGTCCCCGTCGAGCAGATACAGCGTCGGATGCGGCGCGGTGCCCGCCACCGGATGCAGCACGTCGAGTTGCATCACCCGGCCCATCGCGGGCGAGCGCACGAACACCTCTGCCCAGCGATCCGATTTCGGCTCGATGTGGTCGAGCACCGCTTGCGATTGCGCGTGAGCCGGGGCGGGAGTGACCGAGATCGATATCAGCAGCAGAGCCGACACGGCGACCACACAGCCGACGGACCGGTACGCGGCGGCACGAAGCCAGAGACCGAGGGACAAGGTTCGTACCGTCCTTGCTGACGAGAGGTGACGCGGTCCGAGTGTCCGCCGGTCGGCGCGGCCGACCGGTTCGAGCGGTGTGCGCCGGTCCTGCTGGAACAGAGTTCGAGCAGTGTGCGTCGAACGGGCACGGCGCGCAGTAACAAACCTCACAGTCGGTTAGATGCTGCTCACCCCTAGGATACAACTTGTGTCTAAGACGTATTCATCGGCCGAGCAGGCCTATCGCGAGGTCAAGGAGCGCATCCTCACCGGCACACTGGCCGGTGGCGAGCTGATCAGCGAGGGCGAGATCGCCGCCGACCTCGGCACGTCACGCACGCCCGTCCGCGAGGCCTTCCTGCGGTTGGAGACCGAAGGGTGGATGAAGCTCTATCCGAAGCGCGGCGCCCTGGTCGTGCCGATCCCACCCGACGAAGCCGAACACGTCGCCTACGCCCGCTACGTGGTGGAGGCCGCCGCCGTGCGAGCCCTCGCGTCGACCGACCGCACTGCGCTGACGACCCAGTTCCGTGACTCGCTCGACCGCCAGCGCGCACTGGCCGCGGCCGGCGACCTCGACCAATTCGCGTTGGTGGACACCGACTTTCATCGCTCCTACGTGATCGCGGCGGGCAACCCGCTGCTCGCGAGCTTCTACGACTCGCTGCGCGAACGGCAGCGCCGGATGAACAGCGTCGCGCTGCGCCACGGGCCGATCGACATCGACCGGATCATCGAGCAGCACGCCCACCTCGCCGGGCTGATCGAAACCGGTGCGGTGGACCGTTTCGCGAGCGCGCTCGCCGAACATCTGTCCGGCGTGCACCAATTGGAGCTGAAGGGACTGTGATGGCTGCCTCGACCACCACCGCCCCACCCACGTCCACCCGCGTCAGCTCGCGGCAGTGGTGGGGCGTCGCCGCGACGATGTTCGCGATCGCCTGGGGCGGAAACGAATTCACACCGCTGCTGGTGATGTACAAGAACCACGGGCTGCCCGCCACCACCGTGGATCTGCTGCTGTTCTACTACGTGCTCGGCATCGTGCCCGCCCTGCTGATCGGCGGTCCGCTCTCGGACCGGTACGGCCGTCGCGCGCTGCTGCGTCCCGCCCCGCTGATCAGTGCCGCGGGCGCGCTGCTGCTGGCGTTCGGCGCCACATCGGTGCCGCTGCTCTCGGCCGGGCGCGTATTGTGCGGCGTCGCACTGGGTCTCGCGATGGCCGTCGGCGGTAGCTGGCTCAAGGAACTCGCCCAGCCGCCGTTCGGTCCCGCGCAACCCGGCGGCACCGGGGCGCGTCGGTCGGCGATGAGCTTGACGGGCGGCTTCGCGGTCGGCGCGGGCCTGGCCGGTGCGCTCGCCCAGTGGGCGCCGTGGCCGAACGAGCTCGCCTACCTGATCAACGTGGCATTGTGCCTGATCGCCGCCGTGTGGGTGACCCGGGTGCCGGAAACCGTGGTGACGCAGGCGAACCCCGGCCGATTGGTCGACGACCTGAAGGTGCCCGCCGCCGGGCACCGGCGCTTCCGCTACGTCGTCCTGCCGGTCGCCCTGTGGTTGTTCACCTCCGCCGGTACGGCTTACGCGATCATGCCCGCTCTGATGGCCCCGCATCTGCGTGGCGCGCCGATCGCCTTCTCAGCGCTGATCTGCGTCATCACCCTGAGCTGTGGTTTCGCCATCCAGTCCGTCGCTCGCCGGATCGACAAGCCCGGCACCGCGCGCGCCGCGGTCGTCTCCCTGCTCTTCGTAACCATCGGAATGGTCACGGCCACTTGGGCTTCCGGGGCGCTCACCTTCTGGGCCACACTCGCCGTCGCCGTCGTCCTCGGCGCGGGCTACGGTATCGGCCTCGTCGCCGGCCTCCAGGAGATCGAACGCATCGCCCGCCCCGATGATCTAGCCGGCCTCACCGCCGTCTTCTACTCCGTCAGCTACCTCGGCTTCGGCGTCCCCGCCCTCCTCGCCTTCCTCCACGAATCCGCCGCCTTCACCTACCCCTCGATGTTCGCCGTCGCCACCCTCGCCGCCCTGGCTTGCCTTGCCCTGGTAGCCGCCAACTACCGCACGGGTTCGCTCATCGACAAAACCGATGGCGAGTCGGGGGTGGGGGTTGTTACGGTTTTTCGGCGCTGAGTACAGCGCCGAGAACTTCGATCAGGGCCGGTTCGCCGGCGGAGAGGGTGTCTATGCCCCGGAATGCGCCGCGCGCGCCTCAATGCGTGGACGGTAGCCGTATCGGTTGCCGTCGCGCACGTACCGCTGAACGCCGCTAGCACTTTCGAGGCGCGCTCGGCCTGCTCCTGCTGTCACTGCATCAACCAACAGCCGAGGAGTAATCCGAGTGTCAGACAACACTTCGCCCAATTCCGGACCCAGCGCAGCGCTGCGGACCGACACCTTCACCTGCGTCCGCTGCGGCCTCGTCGTGGCGACGCTCGCACCGGACAACAGCTGGCGCAACCACTGCCCGAGCTGCCTGAGTTCCCGGCACACCCACGATCAGATCGAGGGTGGCACCTCCGACTGCCGAGCCCGGATGGCTCCGCTGTCGATCGCCGTGTTGCGCAGCGGCGAATGGGCGGTGGTCCACCGCTGCACCCGCTGTCAGGAACTGGCGCTGCACCCCGTGTGCGGCGACGACAACCAGCTCATCCTGATGCGGATGGCCGTCCGGCCGCTCGCCGAACCCCCCTTCCCGCTCGAAGTCTTCGGCGATCTGTAGGGGTGCGGCATGCCACGACGCAAACCGGCGGCCCGCCGGCCACAGCGGGCCAAACATGTATTGCACGGCCGCGCAGGCGAATCCGGCGAGTCGTTCCGCTGCGTCGGCTGCCGGATGGACGTATCCGTCACGGCGCCGGGCACCGCGCACCGCAACCACTGCCCGCACTGCCTGTCCAGTCGCCACTTGGACCGGCGGGTGCCCGGCGACCGGGCGGCGACCTGCCGCGGGCGGATGGTCGCGGTCAGCATGTGCACCCGCGACGACGGCGAATGGCTGCTCGTCCACCAGTGCCTCCCCTGCGGTGCACTGAAGACGAACCGCATAGCCGGCGACGACAACGCACTCGCGCTGATGCGAATAGCGTTGCGCCCGTTGGCCGATCCCCGTATCGGCCACCGCGCCCTACGCGCACTGTGACCGGGTGGCGCTCGCTCCCCTCCCGGGCGAGCGCCACCCTGGCCTGCCCCCGACTCCACGTACCGGCGGGTCACGCGACAAGCCCGCAGGACCGGTCAGTGCTGCGCGCCGAAGGCGACGGCCTCGGCTAGTACCGTGCCGATTTCGTCGCCGTACGTGGCGAGTTCGGCGCGCAGCGCCCGCTGCGCATCGGTGTCCGCGCCGTTCAGCAGCGCTTTCAGCATGGTCTCGTGCACCACATCGGCCGGTGTGGCGATCAATCCGGTCATGGCGAAGAAGGTCAGGAAGGTCGGGTCGAACGCCGTGCCGTCACCCGCGAACTGCTCGGTCATCCGCTCCAGCGCCAGGTCGAAGTATTTGTGCAGCAGCGGGATCCGCGCGAACGCCGACCCGCCGCGGTGCTCGACCCCGGGCCAGCGCAGGTCTTCGAGCGCGCTGAGCCACCACGCCGGGTAGGACGACCGCTGTAACCGCCGGAGCATGTCGAGTTCGCCGCCCGGACCATGCTCCTCGGCCAGGTATTCCGCGAGCGCCTCGGCTTGGATCGCCGCGACGGTCATTCCCTGCCCGTAGATCGGGTCGACGGTGGACATCGCGTCGCCGAGCACCAGCAGACCGGCCGGCCACCGCGTCATCTGCTCGTAGTGCCGCCGGACGCAGACCGGAATCCGGAACCCGCGCGGCGCGGTCAACGGCTCTGCGCCGCACAGCGCTTCGGCCATGGCCGGGCTGATCAGTTCGGTGAGTCCCGCGTCGAAGCCCGCGGCGTCGACGGGCGGATACTGCCCGCCGATACCGGACAGGCACGCGCTCCAGACGTCGTCTTCGATCCGCTTCAGCACTCCACCGGCGGGATTGCCTGCCCGGTAGTCGTTTTCGATGACCACCAGGGCCGGTACGGTCGCCCGGTCCCGCGGCACCCGGTAGTAGCGCGTGCTGTATCCGATCCCGGAGCTGACCGTCTCGTCCGGCGGCGCCTGATACCCGAGCTGCGAAAGCCATTGCGGCAGTTTCGACGACCGCCCGCTCGCGTCGACGACGAGATCCGCCGTCAGTGTTGCCGACGCCCCGGGTGCGCCGCCGGCTCGGCAGCGCACGCCGGTGATCCGCGCACCGTCCCCGGCCGCGACGAGATCGACGACTTGCTGCTCGTAACCGAAGCGCACGTTCGCGATCGCGCGCACGCGGTCGCGAATCGCCTGTTCGACAAGCCCTCTGCTATAGAAGGCGCCCTTCTCCGGGCTGGGCGTCGCCATCGTCCCGTACCGGTTCGTCCAGGTGAGCGTCGCATCAGCCAACGGAAAAGCACCGAGCCGCAACACATCGTCGAGAAAGCCGGGCAGCAGGCGTTCCAGGACCTGTTCGCCGCGCGGCAACATCTGGTGCAGATGAAAGGTCTGCGGCACACCGCGGCGGCGAATTCCCGGCCCCGGCTCGACATCACGGTCGAGTACCAGCACCTCGGCGTAATGTTCGGCCAGCACGCGCGCCGCGAGCAACCCGGCGATCCCACCGCCGATCACGATCGCTCTCGCCCGCCCGTCTCCCTGCCATTGCGTCATGCTTTCGACGGTAAGCACGTCGTCGGCGACGCGCCTCACACCGCAGTGCGAATCCGGTGTCCCCCGTGGGTATGAGCCCTACCGCTGCACCGCGAGACGCACGCCGAGGCCGATGAAGATGCCGCCGGTGGCCACCTCGATGCGCCGCCGCGCGGCGTGCCGGCGGCGCAGCCAGCCGCCGATCCGGCCCGCCAGCACTCCCACCGCACCGTCCACCAGGAACTCCAGCACGATCATGATCGCGCCGAGAATCGCGAACTGCAGCCAGATCCGGCCGAGCGACGGGTCGATGAACAGCGGGAGGAACGCGATCGTGAACGTCACCATCTTCGGGTTCAGCAGGTTGGTCAGCAGCCCGGACACGTACGCCTTGCGGGCCGAGACACCGACTTCGCGCTCGTCCGCAGGCAGGCTGCCCCGCTTCCGGATCGCTTGCACCCCAAGGTAGATCAGATAGGCGGCACCGAGTATCCGGACCACGGTGAAGGCCGCGGGCACCGCCGCGAACAGCGCCGCCAGCCCGGCCGCGGCGACCGCGATGTGGATGGCCTCGCTCGTCGCCACCCCGGCGGTGGCGTACAGCCCGGCCCGTGGGCCGCCGCGCATCCCGCACCCCAGCACGAACAGCATGTCCGGCCCCGGCGTGATCATCGCGACGAAGGTGGTGGCCACGAAGGCGAGCAACAGACTTTGATCAACCGGCATAGGCTGATTCTCGCAGTGCGCGAGGCCGGCGGCGAGCCGGTAGAAGCCTGGTCAGTCGGCAGACGGCAAGCGGAACCGGAAGATCGCCCCACCATCGTGCGCCGACTGCGCGGTCACCGTGGCCCCGTGCAGATCCGCCACCTGCTGCACGATCGCGAGACCGAGTCCGTGGCCGGGTTTACCGCGACCGTTGGTGGCGCGATAGAAGCGATCGAAGATATGCGGCAGATCATCGAGCGAGATACCGGGACCGTGGTCGCGGACCGTCAGTTCACCGTCGTGCAACGTGACCCGGATGATGCCTTGCGGCGCACTGAATTTCGCCGCGTTGTCGAGCAAGTTGGTGATCGCGCGAGCGAGCCGGCCCGGCACGCCGGGCACGACGGTCGGGTGCAGTTCACTGGTGAACGTCAGGCCGGGCCAGTGCCGCTCGGCGGCCCGCAGGCACTCCGTCACCAGGGTGTCCAAGCGCAGATCCTCGAACGGTTCCGGGACGGCGGCCGGGTCGTCCGCCCGCGCCAGCTCGATCAGATCCGTGACCAGGCCGGACAGTTCCGCGGACTGGGCGCGCAACGCGGTCGCGGTCGCGTCGAGTTGGCCGGCCGACATGCGCGAGGCCCGACCCAGCAGCTCGATATTCGTCCGCAATGCCGTCAGCGGCGTGCGGAGTTCGTGGGAGGCGTCGGCGATCAAGCGATGTTGCGCGGCGCGGGCCGCGCGTTCGGCGGTCAGCGCTTGATCGAGTTCATCGAGCATCGCGTTGAAACTTGTTGCCAGGCTAGCTAGTTCGACCGGCCCGCGGACGGTGATGTGCTGCCGCGGATCGCGGGTGGTGGCGATGCGCTCGGCTGCCGCGGTCAACGCGGTGACCGGCTCGACCGCGCGGCGCGCCACGACCAGCCCCGCGGCGACGGCGAGCAGGGTGCCGACCCCCGCTGCGGCGAGCAGTGCGTATCCGACGCGGCGCAGGCTGGTGTCCACCGGATCGGCCCGTTGCGCGCTCTGGACCGCGGAGCCGGAACGCAGTGGGGCGGTGTACATCCGCAGCGGATGATCGCCGAGCCGGACATCGCTGAAGAACGCGGCCCTGGTGCCCGCGGCGACTTCTTCGGTCGCACGGTCCACCGGCAACGACTGCGCGGGGTCGTGCTCGGACTCGATCCGCCCGTCGGCGGCCACCACCTGCACGCAGCTCGGCGCGGTCAGATACCGGCACGGCCCGGACGCCGTCGCGACATCGGCGTCCGCGCCGACCGTGCGGCCGATCCGCGTTGCCTCCCTGCGCAATCCGAGGTCGAGCGAGCTGTCGAGTTCGTGCGCGACGACGACGTAGGCGGCCACCCCCATCCCGGCGAGCGCCACCGCGATGGCGACGACGCAGAACAGCGCGACCCGCGCGCGCAACGACCCCGGCAGCCTCATGCCGCCGCCAATCGATAGCCGATCCCGCGCACGGTGTGGATCAGGCGCGGCTCGTCGCCGGATTCGAGTTTGCGGCGCAGATAGCGGATGTAGACCTCGAGCGAATTCGAGGTCGGCCCGAGTTCGGTGCCCCAGACCCGTTCGATGAGCGTCTCGCGGGGCAGCGCCTGGCCGCTGTTGCGCAGCAGCACTTCGAGCAACGCGAATTCGGTGCGGCTGAGCTCCACCGGGCGGGTACCGCGCCGGACCGTGTGCGCGGTGGTGTCCATGACGAGGTCCGCACACGACAGCACCGCGCCGTCCTCCGGATAGGTGCGCCGGACCAGCGCGCGCACCCGGGCCAGCAGCTCCTCGAGGTCGAACGGTTTCACCAGGTAGTCGTCGGCACCGGCGTCGAGCCCGTCGACCCGGTCGGCCACCGCGTCCCGCGCGGTGAGCATCAGGATCGGCGTGCGGTCGCCCCGTGCCCGCAACCTCCGGCACGCGGTGAGGCCGTCCATGAACGGCATCAGCACGTCCAGTAGCACGACCTCCGGCTGCCAGCGCTGGATCTCGGCGAGCGCGGCCGCGCCGTCCGCGGCGGCTCGGGTCTCGTAGCCTTCGCTGTCCATGGCGCGCACCAGGGCCTCGCGGACCGAGTCCTCGTCGTCGACCACCAACACGCGCATCTTCCGGATGATACGGACCGCGTCTGCCCAGGCCGGGGACCCGGCGCGGTCTCATCGAACTCTCATCCGGCGCCGGAAAGGTGCGGGCCATGAGACGTCGGAGCATCGAGCGCACCCACCGCAGGATCGCCGCGGGCGCCACCGTGTTGTTGATCTTGGTACTGACCGGCACCGCCTGCGACCGCGCCACCGCGGGCCCGCGCCCGGAAGTCCGCGGCACCCACGTGCTGGTGCCGATCGGCGGCGGCCGGGCCGATATCGACACGGCTTCGCTGGCGATCACCGCCGACCCCGGCGACGAGCCGAACCTCATGCTCTCCGCCCCCGCGGCCGCAGAGCTGGGCGCAGCGGGACCCATCGAGACCGCGCCGGATCGAGCGACCTGGAGCTATCCCGGCAAAGGATTGACCGTCACCGCCGAGGCCGCCGACGGCCGCCTGAGCGTCACGCTGCGCAGCGATCGCGACCAGCACCTGTCCTGGCCGGTGACCGGCACCGATCCCATGACGACGGCATTGCAGCTCCCCCGCGGTGAGGGCCTGTCCCTGCCGGTCGGCGATCCGTTCTGGAACTCCCCCGACGCCGCTCTGATCGACCGGCCACTGGATCTCACCGAGAGCCTGACCATGCCGTTCTGGGGCTACCAGGCGGGTGCGCGTGGCGTGAGTTACCTCGCGCCCACCGATATCGGCACCACCCTCACGGTGCGCTCGGTGGACGAAAAGCTGCGCACCACAGCCGAACACGACTTCGACGCCAGGGCGGACACGCGTGCGTACACGGTCACCTTCGCGCTGACGGACGCCTCGCCGGTGGCCGCCGCAACGGATTACCGCGCCTGGCTCATCCAGCACGGCCGATTCCGTTCCCTCGCCGACAAAATTGCGCAGCACCCGGCGGTCGGCAAGCTGCTCGGCGCCTTTCACGCCTACCTGTGGGGCGACGGCCGCACGCCGGAGGCGATCCGCACGATGCGCGAGCTCGGCCTCACCCGCATGTGGCTGGGCTACGACGCCGGGGCCGATCCGATGACCCGCGCCGCCGTCGATGCCGCGAAAGCGGCCGGTTACCTTGCGGGACCGTACGACTCGTACGACAACGCCCAGGACCCCGCGACCGCCGATAACCCCGGCTCGAGCTGGCCCGGCCTGTGGCCGTCGGGCTGCGTGCACGACGCGGAAGGCAACCCGGAGACCGGCTTCGGCGGCCGCGGCTGCTACCTCAGCACGCAGGCGCTGGCGCAGCGGCCACAGGTTCTCGACGAGCGCTACGCGACCATGACGGCGAACGGCGCGAACACCTACTTCCTCGACGTCGACGCCGCGGGCCAGTTCTTCGACGATTACAGCCCCGGCCATTCGATGAACAAGAAGCAGGACCGCGACAACCGGCTCACCCGCATGCGCGCCCTCGTCGAACAGCGCGGACAGGTCCTGGGTTCGGAATCCGTCGGCGCCTGGGCGAGCACCCTGCCCGCGTTCAGCCACGGCTCCCAGACCCCGGTGTCCGATTTACTGTGGAAAGCACAGCGCGACAAGCAATCCTGGGGCGGGTGGGCGCCGGAAAGCTCACCGAAGTTCTTCTTCCAGCCCGCCGAGCTGCCCGCCGCCGCGGCCAGGGCCATGTTCGATCCGGCCTATCGGGTGCCCCTCTACGAGACCGTGCTGCACGACTCCCTCGTCAACCTGGACCGCTGGGAACTCGCCTATTACAAACTGCCGCAACAGCAGACCATGCGCGCGCTCACCGCGATCCTGAACAACACCCCGCTCAACTTCGCGCTCGACCGCGCCGAGCTAGACCGCCACGGTGCCGAAATCGCCCGCCTGCAACAGTTCTTCGCACCCCTGCACGAGGCCGCCGGCACCGCCCCGATGACCGGCTTCCAGTGGCTCACCGCCGATCATCTGGTGCAACGCAGCACCTTCGGCGACGGCCTCCTCACCGTCACCGCCAACTTCGGCACGGTGCCGCACGACGGGCTCCCCGGCGGCTGCGTAGACGCCCGGCTCGCGACCGACGCGGCGCCGCGACGGTTGTGCCCCGCCGGGTAGCGGACAGCACGATGGACCCGGCGCCCCTCCAGCTCCGGGTCCATCGTGTTCCACCGGCCGCCTAGGCGGCCGTGCATCGGGTGGGCAGCGCTGCCAACCCGCGGATCACCACGTTCGGCTTGTACGCCGGCGTATCGGTCAGCGGCTCGATGTCCCGCACCTTGCGCAGCAGCACATCCAGCAGCACCTCCATCTCCAGCAGGGCCAGCGGCGCGCCGAGGCAGTAGTGGATGCCGAGGCTGAAACCGAGGTGCTTTTTGGCCGGGTGCTTCGGATCGGAGTATCGCGCAACGTCCACCCGGTCGGGGTCGCCGAACGCGGCGTCGTCGCGATTGGCCGAATTGATCAGCACCACAACGCCTTCGCCGGTCTCGAAATCGTGGCCGGCCACAGTGATCGGCCTGGTCGCGGCCCGGGTGGTGATCTGCACCGACGGTTCGAGGCGGAGCAGTTCGTCGGGCGCGTACGCGGTCAGCTCGGGACGTGCGCGCAGCGCGGCGATCTGGTCCGGATTGCGCATCAGCTGCAGCAGACCGGTGCCGATCAGATTCGCGGTGGTCTCGTGCCCCGCCACGAAGGTGGTGATGCAGGTGGCCAGCAGTTCCTGCTCGGTGAGCACGTCCCCGCGGTCCTCCACCTGCGAGAGCACGCTGAGCAGATCGTCTTTCGGGTTCGCCCGGCGCTCGTCGAGCAGTTCCCGGAAGTAGTTCATGAAGCCGCGGGAGGCCGCGCTACGCGCCCGCAGGGCCTCCTCGGGCAGCGTGTAATCGTGGTCGAAACCGCGCGCCAGATCCTGCGACCACCGGTGCACCTGATCGTAGGCCTCCGGCGGCACGCCGATCAGCTCGCCCGCGATGATCAGCGGCAGCGGGTAGGCGATCTGCTCGACCAGGTCGAATTCGCCAGCGGCCAGACAATTGTCGACCAGCTGCTCGGTGAGCTGCTCGATCCGCGGCCGCAGCCTGGTCACCATGCGCGGCGTGAAACCCTTCGTCACCAGGTTGCGCAGCCGGGTGTGGTCCGGCGGCTCCATCCACAGGAACGAGGTGGGCAGCTCTTCGGGCGCGTCCTCGGGCGACACTGTGGGGTGCATCATCGCGGCCTCTTCCGCGTGGCTCCACGCGGTGGTGGACAGCACGGCGACGCAATCGTCGTAGTGGGTCAGCAGATGGTGGCCGAGCGGCGTCCGGTGCAGCCGTCCCGCCTCCCGCAACACCCGCGCCGGGGTATACGGATCGGCCCGGCCGTCCGGGCCGAACAAGTGGGCGATGGCGGTCTGCACCGCGGAATCCTGTTCCGCGACAGCCGTACTCGCGTGCGACGAGTCCATGTCGAGTAGTCCCTCCTGTGCGCCCCGGGCGGCAACGCCTGGCCCGGATCGCGGGTAACGTTCGGAATGCGGATGAAGGCTGTTCGCTCAGTGCAGCTGCGCCGGCTGCGTAGCTGCGGTCGGTACGAGATCGGTGGACGGGGCCGCCGACGCGGGTGCGACCTGCGGTTCGGCGTTGCTTGCCCTGCCGCGCAACAGCACTCGCGCGGCGAGCTGCGGCCGCAGCAGTGCCGCAGGCGGTTCGACGAGATTGGCCACGCGCAGGAACGTGCGCGCGACCACGGGGTCCACCTGCGCCGCGCGTTGTACCCGCGATACATAGGCGTTGGTGAGGCGAGTGCGGGGGCTGCGCGGGCCGACCACCCCGGGGTGCCCGAGATCCGCACCGGACGCGAGTTGCCAGGCCACGTCCACCACACCCGCGGCGGCGGCGTAGAACCGGCCGGGCAGTTCCGCGGAGGCCGTGCCCGCCCCGAGGCATTCGCGCAGCGCCAGTGCCTGCTGCGCGGCCACGGCCATACCTTGGGCGTAGAGCGGATTGAAGCTGCACAGCGCGTCGCCCAGCACCAAGAACCCCTGCGGGGCTCGGTGCAGCCGCTCGAACCGGCGCCGCACCGGTGACCGGAACCGGTGCGGCACAGCGTCGTCGAGCGGCTCCGCGCCGGTGACGAGTTCGTGGATATCCGGGGCCGCGATCGTCGCGGCGAAGGCCGCGAAGCCCGCGGGATCGGTCGGTGGGTGGTCGCCCAGCATCCCGGCCAGCGTCACATGCCAGCGATCGCCCTCGACCCGGATCGCCCCGCCGCCACGGCCGTTCGATCCGGTGGAGATGATCACCGACGAGTGATCGCCCAATTGGCCGGGCGTGCGCCGGAACATCCGTGAGGCGTAGCCGAGGTCGACGTCGAGCCGGTCTTCCTCCGGCGCGTCCGCGCCGATGGCGTTGAGCCACATCGGCGCCCGGGAACCCCGACCGGTCGCGTCGACGACCAGGTCCGCGTCCTGTGCCTGTGCGCCGTACGCGCCGGCGACCGAGACCGCGCGCACCCGGCGCGCATCGCCGATCAGTCCGCGCGCCGTCCCCTCGCACAGCCGGACACCGGGTGCGGCCAGCGTCCGTTGCCGCAGCACCGATTCCAGCAGTGGCCGGGTCGCCATCACCGAGGTCAGTCCGGTCGAGGCGGGCGCGACGCGTGATCCGCCGACATACCAGCGGGTTCCGACGAGCGCCTCGGCCGTACTCGCGCCCCGTGCCGCCATCTCGCTGGTGAATCCGGGATACAGCTGCTCGATGATCGTCCGCCCGCGATCGAGCAGCCCGTGCAGATGCCGCGCCTGCGGCACCCCACGCCGCAGCGCACCGTCGGCGTCGCCGTCGCGCTCGACGATCGTGACCTGCGCGAAATTCTCGGAAAGCACGCGGGCGGCGAGCAATCCGGCGATTCCGGCGCCCAGCACGACGGCGTGCCCACGCGCGTTCACAGCGTCACCGGCAACGAGCGGATGCCCCGGTGGATCAGGCTCGGCTGATACTCGATCGACTCGGTGGCCAGTGCGAGTTCCGGTGCCTCGCTCAGCAGTCGCCCGATCGCCTGCTCCGCTTCGATCCGGGCCAGCGGCGCGCCCACGCAGTAGTGAATGCCCAGGCTGAACCCGAGATGCTTACGCGCGGGCCGGTTTCCGGCATAGCGGGTGACGTCGAAGACATCCGCGTCCGGATAGACCCGGTCGTCCCGGCTGGCCGACGCGGTGAGCACCACGACGCCGTCACCGCGCCGGAATTCGTGCTCGCCCACCGTCGTATCCGCCAGCGCGACCCGGATGGTGAACTGAGTCGGCGCGTCGTAGCGCAGCATCTCCTCCAGCGCGGGACCGATCAGTGCGGGGTTGTCCCGAAGCAGCGCAAGCTGTTCCGGGTTGCGCAGCAGCGCGAGCATGCCGTTGCCGATCAGGTTGATCGAGGTCTCCATGCCCGCGACCAAGGTCAGCAGCGCGATGCCGATCACCTCGGGCTCGGTGATCAGGCCCGCACCCGCGGCGGACACCAAGGCGCTCAGCAGATCCGGCGTCGGATTCGCCTTCTTCTGCTGGGCCAGCCTGCCGAAGTAGCCCATGCACTCCATCGCCGCTGCCCCGCGCTCCTCGACGTCGGCCGCGCCCAGCAGCGAATCCGGGTCGCTGCCCCGGGCGATCGCCAATTGCCACTGCCGGAACAGCGCGCCGTCGGCCGGATCCGCGCCGAGCAGCCGCACCGGGACCATCGCCACCGCCAGCGGCACGGCCAGCCCGTTCAGCACGTCCAGTTCGCCCCGTCGCAGCGCCGCCGCGACCAGATCCGCCACGACCTGCCCGGCCAGCGGCACCATCTCGGCCATCATGCGCGGCGTGAACGCCTTGGCCACCAGCTTGCGGTAGCGACTGTGCTCAGGCGGGTCCATCCGCACGAACGAGCCGGGGATCGCGGCGGTGGTGTCCCGGAACGGGCTGATGCCCGCGGCGTAACCGTGCCCCCAGTCCGCGCCGGTCAGGATGGCCGCGCACTCGTCGTATCTGGTGACGAGGGTGACCGGGACATCACCGAAGGCGTAGGGGAACAGCGGCGCCGCGTCGCGCACCCGGCGATAGGCCGGATAGGGGTCCACCCGCTCGCTCGGATCGAACGCGTCGAAGGTGAGGTCGGTGGGGAGGGCTGTGCTCATGGTTGCTCCTGTTTCCGTGCGCGAGCGAGGGTCATCGGCTGTCCAGCCGGACGCGGAGTCGCGACATGCCGCGCACGACCACGTTCGGCCGGTACGGCGGTTCCTCGAGCAAAGTCATCGCATCGACCCGGTCGGTGATCGCGCGCAGCACCACCTGCATCTCGAGCCGCGCCAGCGGTGCGCCGAGGCAGTAGTGCAACCCGAGCCCGAAGGACAAGTGCCGCTCCGCTTTCCGGCCACGGGCGTAGCGGGCGATATCGAACCGGTCCGCGTCGGGAAAGGCCCGCGGGTCGCGGTTGGCGGAGGCGAGCAGCACGATCACCGCGTCGCCCGGCGCGAAAGTGCGCCCGGAAACGGTGATCACGTCGTGCGCGGTCCGGGTGGTCAGGTGCACGGGTGCGTCGTAACGCAGCACCTCGTCCACGGCGGGCTCGCACAGCTCGGGAAAGCTGCGCAGCCGCTCGAATTCGCCGGGGTTACGGATGAGCGCGAGGACACCGTTGCCGATCAGGTTCACCGTCGTCTCGTGCCCGGCGACCACGAGAATCAGCAGCGTGCCCAGCAATTCGTTCGAGGTGAGCCGCGCGCCCGCGTCGTCGGCCTGCACCAGCGCGGTGATCAGATCGTCGCGCGGGTCCCGGCGCCGCTGCGCCACCAGCTCACCGAAGAAGTCGAGGAACGCGTAGACGGCGGCGGTCCGGGCGGCCAATTCGTCGGGGGAAAGCAGCACATCCGGGTCGAGGCCGCGGGCAATGGCCGTGGAGATCTCCCGCACGTGCTCGTGGGCATCGGCAGGCACGCCGAGCAGTTCACACACCATGGTCAGCGGCAGCGGATACGCCAGCGCGTCCAGCAGGTCCACCTCGCGCGCGGCGAGCATCTCGTCCATCAGGTCCGCCACGAGTTGCTCGGCGCGCTCGCGCATGCCGCTGATGGTGCGCGCGGTGAACGCCTTGCTCACCAGGCCGCGCAGCCGGGTGTGGTCCGGCGGCTCCATCCAGAGAAACGAGCCGGGCAGTTCGACGTCGCTGTCGCCGTGCAGCAGCTGTGGCTCCTCGGCGTGACTCCAGCGCGGATCCTGCATGATCGTCTGTGCTTCGTGGTGCCCGGTCACCAGGTGCATGTCGTGCGGTCCCGGCACGAACGGTCCGGCGCCGCGCAGCACCGCGTAACTGCTGTACGGGTCGTGGCGCATATGCGGTGCGACGCTCTCGATCACCGCCAGTTGAACCGGGGTCAATTCCTCGACCGCCGCATGCTCGGAACTCACCGGTAACTCCTGAATTGTCGAAAATTAGGCGCGCCATCGAAATAGCGATGCGTAATGGATCGTCGTGGTCACCGACACTTCCGCGCTGCGGCGATCATCCGTTCCTATCGCGCCATAGTGGAAATCCTTTATCGCGCACGGCGATTGGTTGATCGCCGCTGCTTATCGCACACGGCAATTCACAGTCAGTTCAAGGGACCGTCACAATTCGCTGTTGTCGTGGCAGCCATGAATTCTGCGGAATCGGTCGAAACCCTGCACGGCGCGCTGGCCGAGATCGCGGCGGGGCACCCCGGGGTGTCGGCCACGTTCTGGTCGGTGTCGGAAACCGTGGACTACGCCGAACTCGACCGGCGCGCCCGGGCGGCCGCCGCCGCGCTCGTACGGCACGGGATCACCCGCGGCGAGCCGGTGGGCATCCTGTGCCCCAACGCTCCCGAGTTCCTGGTCAGCCTGTTCGGCATCGCGGCCGCGGGCGGCGCGGCCACGCCCCTGCCGCTGCCCGCGGGCACGCGCCAGCTGGACGGCTATCCGCGCAAACTCGCGGCGATCGTCGCGGCGGCGGGCATGCGCACCATCCTGGTATCGCCTCGATTCGCGGATCTGACCGCCCTGCTCGGCTCCGCCGTCGATGTCGAATTACTCGACACCGCAACGCTGTTCGCCGCAGACGGGGACGAAGAGCTGCCCGAGCTGACCTCGGACGATCTCGCGATCGTGCAGTTCACCTCCGGCAGCACCGCGACACCCAAGGGCGTGCGGTTGACCCACCGCAACGTGCTCAGCGGCCTGGCCGCGATCCGCACCGGGATCGCGCTGAGCCTCGACGACCGCGGCGGCTTCTGGCTGCCGCTGTTCCACGATATGGGCCTGTTCGGCACGCTGTCGGCGATCCTGCGCGGCATACCCGCCCATGTCTGGTCGCCGGTGGCCTTCGTCAAGGACCCCGCGCGCTGGCTGGCCGAATTCGCCGCCAGCGGAACCACGATCACCGCCATGCCGAACTTCGGTTACGAGGCACTGCTCGCCGCGGTGCCCCCGGAACAGGTCGCCGAGTTCGATCTGCGGCACTGGCGGATCGCCTTCAACGGTTCCGAGCCGATCTCGCTGGACGTGGTCGGCGCGTTCTGCGCCCGGTTCGCGCCCGCCGGTTTCGCGACCTCGACCATGTTCGGCGTCTACGGCATGGCCGAGGCCACCCTCGCGGTCGCGTTCCCGCCGCTGGGCCGGGCCCCGGTGTTCGATTGGGTGGATCGCGCGGCGCTCTCCGACGACGCTCTGGCACAACAGGTTTCCTCGCGCGCACCCGGCGCGCGGGCCGTCGCGTCCGTCGGGTCGGCCGTGGCCGGCCTGCGGTTGCGCATCGTCGACCCGGCCGGCGACCGCGAACTGCCCGACGGCGTCGTCGGCGAGATCCTCATCCAGGGTCCCTCGGTCACCGACGGCTACCTGACCGCGGCGCCCGAGACCGTCGCGGGCCTGCACACCGCGGACGGCTGGCTGCGCACCGGCGATCTCGGATATCTGCGCGACGGTGAGCTTTTCGTCACCGGCCGGTGCAAGGACATGATCACCGTGCGCGGCGTGAACTACTACGCCCAGGACGTCGAGGCGGCCGTGCACGACCTCGACGGCGTCTACAAGGGCCGCTGCACCGCCGCCATCGATCCGGACGGCACCGACGTGATCGCGCTCATCGCGGAGACCGAGCTCACCGGACCGGCCGCCGACGCGCTCGGCGACCGGATCCGGGCCCGGGTCGCGGCCCGGCTCGGGCTCGCCGCGGTGGACGTGTACCTCGTTGCGCCCCGGACCATTCCACGCACCAGCAGCGGCAAACTCCAGCGGCTGGCCGCGCGCGGCCTCATCACCGCGACCCGATGACACCGCCACCACAGACATCCTCCCCGCACCGACGAACAGGAGTCACCTGTGCACAGCTATGACGTCTTCCGCCACTACGAGCGCCTGCACTGGCAGCTGGCCGACCTCGAGCTCGACGCGGTCGACCGCGCGCTGGTCCGTCCCGAATACGTGACCCTGGCCAAGAGCGCGACGATGGGCGAGTCCAACGTGATCGCCGCCGTCCACGGCTTCATGAACGAATTCCTGGACGACTACGACTTCTCCACCTTCGCGGTGGTGTGGGGCTACCAGGAAGTGCAGCACCACTACGCCTTCCGGTCCTGGCTCGGCGCGATCGGTGAGAGCGTGGACGAGAAGGCGGTCGACTCGATGCGCGAGCCGTACGCGCCGGGCAGCACCCCGTCGGCGACGCTCGCGACCAACATCATCTCCGAACTCACGGTGAATCACATCTACCGGGCGGTCGCGGCCTGGGTCCAGGAGCCGGTGCTGAAAGGCTTGCTGCTCAACGCGAGTCGCGACGAGGCCGGGCACGCGCGCGAGTTCATCCACTACGCCACCAAGCGGCTGGCGCAGCGGCCCGAGGAGCTGCCCTCGGTGCTGGAGACGCTGTACGTCTACAGCTCGGAGGCGAAGATCAAGCACCCGGTGAGCACCTTCAAGGCGGGCATCAGCGAACTCGGCGACCACGAGACCATCGACACCGGCTTCGACCTGTTCCTCGAGCAGGTGGCGGCCGAGGGCGAGCTGAATGTGCTGCACGACAAGGTCCGTCGCACCTTCGCGAACATGACCGGCCTGGACCTGTCCAGCAACGCCAAGGTGCGCCGCGCGCTCGCCGACGTGCTGGGCTGACGCGATGGCCGCCCCGGTTTCACCGAGCCCGGACACCGTCGAGGTGCCGTGGTCGATCATCCCCGACTATCACTGCTTCGGCTGCTCGCCGCACAACGCCGGCGGATTGCGACTGAGCTTCGTCCCGCATCCGGACGGGCTGCAGTCCCGGTTCCGGCTCGGCCGGCGGTTCGAGTCGTATCCCGGTGTGGTGCACGGCGGTTTGACCGGCGTGATCTGCGACGAGGTGATGGGCAACCTGATCGTGCTCGCGCGCAATCAGCCCGCCTTCACCGTCACCCAGCGCACCAGGTTCCTCACGCCCCTGCTGGTCGACCACGAATACACCTGCGTCGCAACGCTGGCCGAGTCCGCGCCGGATCGGCCGATCCATGCCTCGGCCGAGATCCTGGACCGCCACGGCGCCGTCTGCGCCACCTCCGCCGCCACCTACCAGCCCTTCGCGCTCGACGACGTGCGCCACCAGCTCACCCTCGGCGACGACGAGGTCGCCGTGCTCGCCGCGGCACTGTCCGCCACCACTACCTTTTCGACGAACGGAGTTCACTCATGACCGCCCCCGCCGACATCCTGACCACCGTCACCGCGATAGCCGCCGCCGAAACCGGCATCGCCGCAACGGATCTGCGGCCCGACCTCGACCTGCGCGGCATGGCGGGCGTCGATTCCGTGCGGGTGCTGCGCATGGTCGCCAAGATCGAGAAGACCTATGACATCGAGCTCGAGGACGAGGACGTCTTCGGGCTGTCCACCTTGCACGACGTGGTCGCGGTGGTCGAACACGCGTTGCGCGAGGCCGCGGCGTGACCGCCGTCGAACAGCCGGTAGCGCCGCAGGCCGGCACCGCCGACACCAACCAGCACTACGACCTGGATCCGGATATCTTCGGCCAGTTCCTGGATCCGCTGCGCAAGTACAGTTCCGCGCTCTACACCGCCGCGAACGATACCCTCGAGCAGGCGCAGCGCAACAAGCTGCACTTCGTCGCCGACCGGCTCGGCTTGCGCGGCGGCGAACAGCTGCTCGACGTCGGATGCGGCTGGGGCTCACTGATCCTGTTCATGGCCGAGGAATTCGGTTGCCGCACACTGGGTGTCAGCCCGGCGCCCCGCCAGCACGCCTATATCGCGGAACAGGCCGCCGTGCGTGGCGTCGGCGAACTCGTGCAGACCAGGGTCGGCCATTTCGAGCGAATGGACCTGCCGCCCCGCAGCGTCGACGCCGTCACCCTGCTCGGCTCCATCGTGCACATGCCGGATCTCGGCGAGGTCTTCCGCCGGGCGCGCGCCGTGCTGCGCCGCGGTGGCACCCTGTACGTCTCGGAGAGCTGCTTCCGAAATGCCGCGGCGCACCGGGCCTTCGACACGAAGGACGGCACCGAGTTCGTCCGTGCGGACATCTTCGGGTGGGGTGATCTGCGGCCGCTGTCGGACCTGGTGACCGCCGCCGAGGACGCGGGCTTCTCGATCGTCGCGGTGGACGACCTCACCGACCACTACCGCCGCACCATCGACGACTGGATCGGCAACGTGGACGCGGCCGCGGCGCGCATCGACGCGCACGGGCCGGGACTGTCCGCGAAACTGCGGCACTACCTGGAGATCGCCAACGCGGGCTGGGGCTACACGACCAAGCACTACGCGCTGACCTGCCGCAACGCCCGCTGACGGGCAGGAGAGACAGATGGATATCGAGTCAGCACGCATCCCGGTCGACGAGGTGGCGGCGGCGGTCGACGGCTTCCTGGCCGCCTCCCCCGCCGCGCGGGCGTGGGACGTGGAGACCGCCTTCGACTGGGCCCGCGCCGACGCCGGCCGGCTCACCGAGGGCCAACGGTCGGCGGTGCAGTTCGTCACCCTGATCGAAGATCACCTGCCCGGCTATTTCGAGGTGTACCACCGGTATTTCCCGGTGGACGACAGCGTCGACCGGGACACCTTCGTGCACAACCGCGAGCTCTATCACTTCACCGTGCGCTGGGCGCTCGAAGAGGACACGCACGCCAGGGCGCTCGCCCGGTACCAGGAGGCGTCCGGCCTCGCCGAACGAGGCGCGCTGCGTAAGGAATTGGCGGTCGAGGGCCAGAAGCCGTTCGACCTGCCCTACGACCACCCGGTGCAGTTCTTCGCCTACGCGCTGGTGCAGGAGAAGGCCACCCAGATGTACTACCAGCACCTGCGCGACGTCGCCGACGATCCGGTGCTCGCCGCCGTGCTCGGCCGGCTGGCCAGGGACGAGGCCAGGCATTTCAGCTTCATGGCCGACGTGGTCGGGCGCTATCTGCGAGTACACGGCGACGCGACGGTGCAGCCGATCCGCGACGTGATCGCCAACTTCCGGATGCCGTTGGCCGACACCATGCGTGGCTACTGGCGCTGGGCGTTGCGGATCGCCGACGTGGCCGCCTACGACCACACCGAGGCCTACGAACACCTGATCAAGGTGATCGATCGCGCGGTGGACGCTCGCACGGATCGACTGGACGAACTGGTGCGCTTCATCGACGAATGCCGCACCGTGGCCTGAACTTCGGCAGCGAACTGGCCCTGCCCCCGAATGCTTTCGGGGGCAGGGCCATTCGGCTGTCAGCGGCGGTTCACTTGTCCGGCGACAACACCAGCACCGTGGTCGAACCGTGCGCGATCAGCTTGCCGTTCGCGTCGACGATGCGGCCTTCGGCCGTCGCGGTCCGCCTGCCGACGTGCACCGCGGTGGCCTCGCAGGTGAGCCGGGAGCCGTCCAACGTGACCGCCCGGATGAAATTCACCTTGAGCTCGAGGGTCGTATAGGCAATGCCGTCACCGAGTTTCGTGAACACGGCGCTGCCCATCGCGGTGTCCATCAAGGTCGCGAGAACCCCGCCGTGCACGGTGAACATGGCGTTGATGGTGGCCGGATTCGGGTCGAGGTAGTAGCGCGTGTATCCCGCGCCCGCTGTCTCCAGACGGATGCCGAGCGAGGCGCCCACGCCCAGGTTCTCCTGTAACCCGCGCTCGAAAACCGTGGTCAGCTCGTGGACGCGGGACGCGACCGTCGGATCGGCGAGCGTACCCGTGTCCGCGCGCTGCGTGGCCGCTTCGCCGGCCTGTAAATCGGTGCTGGTCATGACCTTTTCCTCCCTGGCGAACGATGCCAGGCCATTCGATCAGCACCCGGTGAACACCAGCGAGCTTGCCGCCGTTGCATTCTCACCTTCGATCGGCTGATCGAACACAGGCCGCCCGCTACGCGTCCGCCGGCACGCCGAGCACGAGTCTGCCGATCTCCCCGGCGATCACCTCGGTCGAGTACGCCATGAGCTGGCCGGCTTCGGCGTCGCGCAGATGCCGCTGGATCGGTGAGGTCTTGAGGTAGCCGGACGCACCGCCCACCCGCACGCCGAGCTGGGCGACCTCGACGGCGATCTTGTTCGCCAGATATTTGGCGCGCGACAGGTTCGGGAAGAACGCCGGGACACCGTTGTCCGCCTCCCACAGCGCACGGTCGTACAGTGCGTGCGCGGCAGCCAAGCGCGTTTCGACATCGGCGACCTCGTACTGCACCCACTGTTGATGCGAGAGCGGCCTGCCGAGGATCTCGCGCGAGCGCGCGTGCTCGATCAGCGCCGCCAGCGCCGCGTCGGCGATGCCGAGCGAGATCGCGGGCAGGCCCGCCGGAATGACCGCGAAGTCGCCCGGACCCGGTGCGCGACCGCGATATTCGGCCCGCAGCAGGGTGTGGTCGAACGAGAGCAGCTGGCTGCGGGTCGCGCGCAGCCCGAGGGTGTCCCAGATCGGAATGGTCGTCACGGTGTCGTCGGGCACCACCCCGAAGAACGCGGGCACATCGTCGACCCGCGCGTTCACGAGCAGATATTCGGCGATCTCACAGCCGGAGACGAAGCGTTTCGCGCCGGTGAGCTGCCAGCCCCCGGCCACCGCGACGGCGTCCTGCTGCGGATTGAGAAACCGGTTGCCGCTGGCGGGTTCGGACAGCGCGTTGGCGAATCGCTTGCCCGCGAGGAACTCCTCGGCGAAGAACGAGCCAAGGGTCTCGGCGGTGAATTCCGCGAGCGCGACGCCCGCGCCGGCGTGCATCGTCCAGATCGTCGCGGTCGAGGGATCCGCCTTGGCGAGCACCCGGACCACATGCCCGAAGGCCGCGTAGCTCAGCCCCAGCCCGCCGACCCGTTCCGGCAGCACGGCACGGTCGAGTTCCGCCTCGTGCAACGCCGCCAGGTGCCCCACCGCGATCTCCGCGCGTTCGTCGTATTCCGCTGCGACAGTGGCGAATCCCGCCGCCAATTCGGCGACTCGATCGAGCACCTTGCGCTCGACGTCGCGGACCGGGAATGAGAATTGAGCAGTGGTCACGAAACGCTCCCTGGTCGAAGGTCCGGCGCGCTCGCCACCGCGCGGCGATCGCCGGGCAAGAGTACGCGCCGAATCGGACAGCCGGGGCGAGTCGACCATTTCCGAAGCGACTACTCCGCTGCCGGACGCCCGATCCCCGTGCGGCGCAACCCCTTGTAGTCGTAGTACCGCGTCACCACCGCGCCCAGCACCACACCGATCACCACCCCGAGCACGGCCATCCACACGCCGCGCGTGAGCCCGGCCGGACCACTGGCGTCGAAGTAGAGGATGGCGCGCACGCCGAGGAACACCTGATGCATCGGCTCGAAGGAGGCCAGCCAGCCGAAATATTTCGGCGTCGCCTCGATCGGCACCGTGCCGCCGGAGGACGGCAGCCCGAGGATGATGAACAGAATCAGGTTGATCAGCAAACCGGCCGACCCGACGGCCGCGAGCACGGACAAGCCGGTGACGCCGACCGCGATGATCGCGAACGCGCTGAAGAGGAACAGCCCGAGCGGGTGATCGACCGGCATGCCCAGCACCTTCGCGACGAGCAGGAAGACCCCGGCGACGACGTTCGCGGTCACCACCATGACGCCCCATTTGATCAACAGCGTGTGGAAGCGCGAGATGGGCGTCGGCGGGAAATGCACGTACCAGGGCCCGTATTCGGTCGGTACGAAGCCCAGTTGCGCGTCGATCATCGTGTGAATGGTCATCGAACCGACCAGGCCCGCCAGCAGGAGCAGTAACGCGTAGAAGAACGCGGTGAGGCCCTGGCCGGTGCCCTCGGGCAGCGGATGGAACGGCTCGACGACGATCTGCAGCGGCTCCGCGAGCGCCACCCTGGTCGCCCCGCTCAGTTCGGGCGCGGGCGGCCCGCCGGGCGGGGGCGCCAGCTGGGCCTGTACCTGCTCGGTGAGCTGCGCGCCGACCTGCTTGTTCACCTGGTTCAGCGCCTGGTCACCGATCTGGGTGACGATCGAGGTGACGAACGCGCCGCTGCGCGGGTTGGTCTGCAACGTGATGAGCGGACGCTGGATATCGCCGGGGATCACGCTGCCGACGCCGAAGATGCCCAATCGTTTGCTGAAATCGCTCGGAATGAGGATGGTGCCGTAGACCTTGTTGTTCTGCATCCGCTGCGAGGCCTCGTTGACGCCGAGCACCTGCAGATCGATCTTGTCCCCGGGCACCGCCTGCCGCAATCCGTCGACCACCTGCGCCCCGAACTCGACCCGCCGCTCCTGGCCCGGCGCGCCGATCGTGTCGCCGACATCCTGATTGACCAGCGCGATGGGGAAATCGTGCAGGTTCTCCTCCGGATCGACGACGTAGTCGAGATACATCGTGCCGAGCAGCGCCATGAACACGGCGAGCACCGCCACCGGCAGCAGCCACAGCCGCAACCCGAGGTTGCGCGGGGATCGACTAGTTTCCGCAGGGTCCGTAGTCACGATTTCGGACGGTAGCAGCTGATTGCGCACGGCTCGGGGAGCTACGCGCGGCTAGTTGCCAGAAGAATGCGCGAGCGATCACGGCGAACGCAGGTCGAGTCGCCGCATCACCCGGTCGACCAGATCCGGCGGCACCCCGGGTTCGCGGCGCGCGGCCATCGCTTCTTCGCGCCCGGCCGCCAGTATCTCCTGATCGATCCGGTGCAGCGCGCGGTTCAGCTCGGCGCTCTGCTCGGTCGTCTGCCGGGCGTCGTCCGCGGCCTCGGGATCGGCTCGGGCGAGCCGTCTTTCGATGCCGACGTGCAATCGGTCGTAGACGTCGTCCGGGAGCCGCTCGGTCACCGCGACCTGTTGCAGGCGCGTGAGTTCGGCGCGCAGGATGCGCGCCCACAGCTTGCGCTCCATATCCCGCTCGGCGTCGATATCGACCCGAACTCCGGTGGCGCGCACCACGAGGGACAGCGTCGGCCCCTGGATCAGCAGCGTGAACAACACCAGGGCGAAAGCGGTGAAGAGGATGCCGCTGCGCCAGGGGAACGGCGCGCCCGAAGCGGTGGTCAACGGCACCGCCAACGCCAGCGCCACGGTGGCCACACCTCGCTGTCCCGCCCACCAGGTGACGACGGTCTCGCGCCAGGTGTAGGGCTCGTCGGCCTCGCGGCGGCGCCACCACCGGCCGAACAGGGCCCAGGTCGCCAGCAACCAGAGCAGCCGCAACCCGACCACCACGCCGATCACCGCGGCCGAGACACCGAGGTAGCGCGGCCAGTCCGGCCCGGCCGCCCGCAGCACGGTGGCCAGTTCCAGCCCGATCAGGCCGAACGCGATCCCGCTGACCAGCATGTCGATGATCGCCCAGAACGAATCGCCGACCAGCCGGTAATCGCTGTCACCGAAGTCGGAGGCGGCGTCGGTCAGATACAGCGCGCACACCAGCACCGCGAGCACCGCCGACCCGTCCCAGGCATCGGCGAGCCGGTACGCCGCGAAGGGCAACGCCAAGCCGAGCGCGACCTGCCACGGGGCCTCGGCCAGCCGCGGCATCAGCCTGCTGCCACCCCAGCCGAAGACCAGGCCGACCGCGACACCCACCACCGCCGACACCACGAAGTCCAGCGCCGCCGACCACGCGGAGAACTCGCCGGTGACCACCGCCTGCACCGCGATGCCGTAGAGCACGATCGCGGTGACATCGTTGAACAGCCCCTCCCCCTCCAGCACGGACACCAGCCGGCGCGGCAGACCGAGCCGGCCCGCCAACGCGCCGACCGCCACCGGGTCCGGCGGCGCGACCAGCGCACCGAGCACGAACGCCGCGGCCAGCGGCACGGCGGGATGCCACAGGTGCACGGTCACCGCCACCACCGCCGCGGTGACGACGACCAGGCCGACCGCCTGCAACGCGATCGCGCTCCAGTTCTGCGCGAAGGTACGCCACGACGTGCGCCGGGCCGCGGCATACAGCAGCGGCGGAAGCAGCAGCGGCAGAATGAGATCCGGCGCCACCCGGACATCGGGCACCGTCGGCAGCAGCGCGAGGACGCAACCGAACACCGTCATCAGGACGGCCGGTGCCACCCCTAGCCGCCGCCCGAGCGGCTGGGCGAGGATCGTGCCGAACAGCACGAGAAACGGCAGTTCCAGATGATTCACGCTCGTCCAGCATGCGCCCCGATCCTGAGAATCCCCGAAGCGGTTGCTGATTGTTCCGCGCGAGGTGCGCAAGCTGGCGGCATCCGGACAACCGAGTGTCCGCCCGCTTTCCCGGTGATCTGCCGTTTCGGCCGCGAGCACGGGGCAATCATGTGCTTACGAGGCAGTTCCGGTGTGGTGAAAGGAGAATCCGATGATCATCGGCGCGGTCAGTCACTGGGTTCGGTTCATGCTAGATGTGATCGGGATCTGACTGGCGAATGCTCCAGCGTTCACCGTGGTGTGGCCCGCGAGACCGCCGGTCTCGCGGGCACTCTCGTCACAACCAGATCAGGCAGAAGATGTGCCCCACCGGATCGGCGTAGACGCGGAACTGATCATTGTCGTTGGGCTGCACCAGTTTCGCGCCGAGCGCGAGCGCGCGCGGCTCAGCTTCCTCGATATCGTCGACCAGCACATCGAAGTGGACCTGCTGGGACGCTTCGGGATCCGGGAAACGCGGCGGCTTGTACTCCGGCGACAACTGGAACACCAGCCGCCGCCCTTCGCCGTCCGCGGTGACGATCCAGGTGTCGTCCTCGTCCTCGATCAGCCGTACGCCGAGCAGGCCGATGTAGAACTGCGCGAGCTTACGCGGCTCCGGACAGTCCAGCACCACGCTGCGCAGGGTGCCGACCGGCTTCTCGCTGTCCGCTGTCATGACAAGACCTCCTTCTGTTCCGATGTCGATCACCTACCCGCAGTCGTCCGTGCGAAACGCTGCCACGGTACAGGGCCGAACAGCACCGGAGGGGTGCCGCACGATGCGACACCCCTCCGGTGGCAAAGACTTGCGCGAGAGGACTATTCAGGTTGCAGCAGCACCGGCAGCCTGCCGTGCCCGTTCGAGATGAAACTCACCACGGTGCCCAGCTCCGCCGGGTCCGCGGCTAGTCGCATGTTCGGGAAACGCGCGAAGAGGGCGGGGAGCGCGACCGCCGCCTCCAGCCTGGCCAGCGGCGCGCCGAGGCAGTGGTGCACCCCGTGCCCGAAGGCCAGGTGATCCTTGCTCGCCCGGGTGACGTCGAACTCGTCGGCCGTCTCGCCGTGCACCTTCGGATCCCGGTTGGCCGCCGCGTAGGAGGCGAGGATCGGATCGCCCTTGGCGATCTTCACGCCCTCCACGTCGATGTCCTCGACCGCGAACCGCAACGGCAGATGCGCCACCGGCGCCTCGAACCGCAGCGCCTCCTCGATCAGCTCGGCCCAGCCGACCTTGCCCTCGACCACCGCGGCGCGCTGCTCGGGCCGGGTGAGCAAGGCGTAGATCGCCTGATCGAGCAGATTGACGGTGGTCTCGTGGCCCGCGCTGATGACCAGCAGCAGCGTGTCGATCAGCTCCTGCTCGGTGAGCTGCGACCCGTCGTCCTCGTCGCGATGCGAGATGAGCAGGCTGGTCATGTCGTCGCCCGGCTCGCCGCGCCGGAAGGCCACCAGCTCGGCGAGGATGCGGTACATCTCCATGTAGTTGGCCTGCGACTCCTCCGGGCCGAGCGAGGTGTCGAAGATCCCGTCGACGCATTTGCGCAGGCCGGGATTGAGCGACTCCGGCACGCCCATCAGCTCGGAGATGACCTCGATCGGCACCGGATACGCGAAACCCTCACGCAGATCGACCACTTCGCCCGCGGGCACCGCCGCGAGCTCGCCGATCAGCCGCTCGGTGATCCGGTTGATCCGCGGCCGCATCGCCTCGGTGCGGCGATGGGTGAACGCGGGGGCGACCAGCTTGCGCAGCCGCCGGTGATCGGCGCCGTACGCGGTGAACATGTTGTTCACCGCGACCCAGAGAAATAACGGCCAGTCCTGCGGCACTTCACCTTTGGCGAAAGCGGGCCAGTGCTGCCTGGCATCCTTGGACACTTTCGGATCGACGAGCAGTCGCTTCAGCAGGTCGGCATCGGTCACCGACCACGCTTGCACGCCGCCGGGCAGCTCGACCAGGGTCGCCGGTCCACGCTCGCGCAGGCGTGCCGATTCGCCTTGAATATCGGTTCCCGTCGGATCCAGGACTAGGGGCGCAGTGTCCATCGCGGTCTCCTTAAAACACGTTCAACGGTGGTGACTTAGGAAACACTACGGGGAGGGAGACCAGCGCGCGATGGAAAGGCCCTGGCCGCCAAGACAATTCGTGGGCAGGCACGGCCAGATCGAGCTCGGGGAGGGCATCGAGAAGTTGATCGATGGCGTCTTGCACGATCAGATAGGCCATCGACCTGGCGGGGCACGCGTGCGGCCCGACGCTCCACGCCAGATGGGACCGGTTGTCCACGTACTCCCCCACGCTGATGGTGGGATCGTTGTTGCAGCCGGACATGCTGATCACCACGGGCTGATGGGCGGGCAGCCACACGCCATCTATCAGGATGGGCTGTTTGGGGTACGACACGCAATAGTTCGCCATCGGCGGGTCGGTGAACAGCACCTCGTCCAGCGCGTCGCGCGTCGAAAGGCTGCCGCCGAGAACATTTCCCGCGAAGCGGTCGTCGGTGAGCATCAGCAGCAGCGTGTTGACGATCAGGTTCTGCTGCGGCTCGATGCCCGCGCCGTAGAGCGTGACCAGCTGATGGATCATCTCCACGTCGTCCAGCTTGGCCGGATGGGCGAGCAGCCGCGAGGTGATATCGTCGCCCGGCTCTTTGCGTTTCAGCGTGACCAGGTCGAACAGCGCGTCGGTGAGCATCGCGTTGCCCTTGTCGGCGTTGACGCCCTCGAAGATCGCGGCCATGCCGGTCGCGACCTGCTGGCCGATCTCCGGCGGGCAGCCGAGCGTGGCGTTGAGCACCGCGAAGGTGAGCGGAAAGGCGTACTGGCTGATCAGATCTGCCGCACCGTCCTGGCAGAAGGCGTTGATCAGCGGGATGGCGATCCGCTCGACGGTGGCGTGCAGGGTGTGCAGGTCGACGTCGGCCACGGCCGCTAAGTTGGCCTGGCGGTAGCGCAGATGCTCGAGGCCCGCGCTGCGCAGCGCGTTCGGCCGCCACTCCAGCATCGGCAGGATCGGGCACTCGCCCGGCACGTTCTTCTGCCAGGTGCGCGGATCGGCCGGAAAGTGGTCGGGATCGTTGAGGATTCGTAAGGCCGTGTGGTAGCCGATCACCAGCGTGGCCGGAACATCCGGCGCGAGATTGACCGGCACCAGCGAACCATATTGGCGCCGCATCTCGCGGTAGGCCAGATGCGGATCGGCGGCGAACTCCTCGGAATATATTGAGACCCGAGGACCTTCGGTATCGATCGGGGATCCGTGCTGGACGGGGCAGGACGGGGGCGTGGTCAAAGACGTGACTCCAGACGCTGGAACAGGAATTCGACGAGCGTGATCAGGGAGCGCAGGCACGTGCCTCTGTCACGTGCGTCCAAGGAGGTGAGCGGGGTGTCGGGAGCCAGGTCCAGCGCGTCGCGAACCTCGCTGAGCGGATAGTTCCTGGCACCTTCGAATTGGTTGACCGCCACCGAATACGGCACGCCACGCTCCTCCAGCACCGAGAGCACCTCGTCGGATTTCTCGATGCGTCGCGTGTCGACGAGCACCAGCGCGCCGAGCGCGCCGCGGGCCAGCTCTTCCCACAGCGGGACGAACCGCTGCTGGCCCGGCGTGCCGAACAGGTAGAGCGCGAGTTTCGGGCTGAGTGTGATGCGCCCGAAATCCATCGCGACGGTCGTCTGCGATTTACCGGGCAGGCCCGCCATGTCGTCGACGCCGACGCTGGCCTCGGTGATCGTCTCCTCCGTGCGCAGCGGCTTGATCTCCGAGACGCTGCTCACGAAGGTGGTCTTGCCGACCCCGAAATTGCCTGCCACCAAAAGCTTTACGGAACGGGTAACGGTCTCCGGCACATAGTCGACTGGGCGATCAGACGGCGAGAGCACGGAGCCCATTGAGTACCTCCTCCAGCAGAGCGATCTCCGGCAGGTTTTCCGCCGGGGTAGGTGAGACAAGGTGGCCGCTGTCCATGAGATCGGCCGCGACGATCTTCACGACGGACGGCGGCAGGTCGAGGTACGCGGCGATCTCGGCGATCGACAGCGCACCCCGGCGGCTGCAGAGATTCATGACCCGGCGTGTGTCGGGTGTGGCACCCGGCGCCGGGTCCTTGGCCGCACGGACCAAAGTGACCAGGTCCAGCTCACGAGTGGGACGGGTGCGTCCCCCGGTGCGCACGTATGCCCGAACCAGGTCGGGATCACGCCGGGACCGTGGTGTCATGGCAATTCGCCACCATCGACACGCCTGCGGGGTTGGCTGCCGAGTTCGTGCCCGACCCGGCCGGCCAGTTCGTTCATCCGGTGCGCGATGAGGGCGATGTCGATCTCGGTGCTGGTCGCGACGCCGAGCAGCGCGCCCTCCCCCGCCGCGGTGATCAGGATCATGCCCTGGTCGTATTCGGTCATGTTCTGTCGCACACCGTTGTTCGCGTCGCCGCAGAACTCGCCGAGTGCCTTGCCGAGCGACCGCAGGCCCGACGCCGCGGCGGAGAACCGCTCGGCCTCGTCGCGCTCGATACCCGGCGAATGCGCGATCCGCAGACCGTCCTCGGAGAGTAAGACCGAGAATCTGACGCCGGGAACGTTGAGATCGTCGAGTAGCCAGCCGAGCTTGTTGCTGCTGTCGGTCACGGGGGTGCCCATCAGGATGTCATCCCTTCGGTGTGCTCGGAGTGATCGGTAGCGGCGGCACGGCCGCTCTGGGAGCCGGTGTGCCAGGCGGCGGCGACATCGGGGCGGGCCAGTCCCGGCTCGGTACGCGGCCCGACCGGAGCTAAGGCGACGGTACGGCGACGGCGCTTCGGTAGACCGCCGCTGGTGATCTCGTGCACGGCGAATTGCTCACTCTCGCTGGGCTCTTCACGCTGCGGTTCGCGGGCCGCGGGCACCGGGGCGGGCGCGGGCGGCGGGGCGACCTCGGCGGCGGGCTGCTCGTGCGCGGGCACCACGTCCTGACCGGGCTGCTGGGTCATCAGCAGCGCCTCGGGGATATAGACCATCGCCCGCATGCCGCCGTAGACGTTGGGGCCGTCGATGTAGACGGTGAAGCCGTAGCGGCGGGCCAGTGCGGCGATGCCGGGAAAACCGACCTTGGGCGAGGGGCCGAGCTGATGGATGTCGACCGAGCGCTCGTGCGCGAGCACCTGCCGGGCCTCCTCCATCTGTTCGGCGTTCATCCGGACACCGGCGTCATCGATGATCACGGTGACGCCGTGATGCCCTTCCTGGAAACTCACGTCCACGAAAGACGTTGGCGGAGAATAGCGCAGCGCGTTGTCGAGCAGCGTGGCCAGGGTGTGCACGAGCGGTTCCACCGCCCGGCTGATCACCACCCGGTCGAGCTGATTGGGGCGCACCCGCAGGTAGTCGCGGACGCGGCCGATGGCGCCGCCGACCACATCGGTGAGCGACTGGGCGGGCCAGCGGCGACCGGGCAGGCCACCGCAGACGATCACGTAGGACTGCGCCTGGCGGATCATCTGCTGCACGGTGTGGTCGATCCGGGTGAGCGTCTCGTAGACCTCGTCGTTGCGGTGCTCACGCAGCGCGGAACTCACCACCTGGCTCACGTCGGCGCCGAGGCTGACCACCGAGGTGCCGAATGAGCGCACGGCCGCGCTGGTCGCCTGCCGCGACGCGGCCGACACCTCCTCGCGGACCTTGCCCTCGGCGGCGCCGATCGCCTGCTGGGCCTCGTGATTGGCCTGCTCCCTGGTCTCGGACCGCAGCAGGCTCAGATCGTCGGCGTACCGCTCGGCGATCCAGCGCAGCACCTGGGCCAGCCGGGAGTTCTCCAGGCCGGGCGGCACCTCGACGGTGGGCGGCTGGGTGTCGAAACGTCTGATCGACTCGGTGACCGCGGGCATCGTGTTCGTGGCGAACCGCTCGACGGTCTCGTCGACGGCTCGCTGCTCTCTGGCGAGTGCTTCGGCTCTGGCTCGCTGTTGTTTCGCATACTGGAATGCGTACAGCGCCACCGCTATCGCAACCAGCAGAGCGGCGGCGAGGATCCATGCAAGCACCACGGCGATATCTTGATTCATCAGTTCTTTCGTCGTCGATTGGCGCCGAGGAATCGACTCTCCGTCATCGTGCTTCGTCTCGCCTTCCTCGCGACGCCGACCATGCACATCCCTGGTCGGATCTGGTCCACGTCGGAGGACCGGTAGACCTGCGCGCACTGACGAGGCCGTTCTGCTCTTGCCTCACAGTGCCCGCGGGGCAGGCGATTCCACGGTCGATCGCCGACCGAACGGATTGTGTCCGAACGGTTACCAGAACCCGACGCCCCGACATTAGCAGCAATGCAACCAAGTCTCGCCCGATCCACTCACATGATTGCGTTTGCAGACAAGAGGTGACTACCGCACACGAATGCGCAATAATGCTGCGCCCCTGGCGATCACGGCCGCTAGCCACGCAGTGACCAGGGGTGTTTCCATGGTGTCGATAGAGGACACATCATCCGATCTATTCGTGCCGCCGCACATCTCGCGCATTCTGTCAACCGCGCCTACCTAGCCGACCGCCGGAAACCGGCCCGCAACAGGGCATTCGGTTTGCTCTTGCTCGAAAGTTAGCTGGTACGTCCAGTTTGATATGAGCGATTTACGGACCGGTCGGTCTACCGGAGGCGGACCGAACAGTTGCCCGGAAGTCGCCGGTCGAGCGAGACACCGCGACCGCCGCGAGTCCCGAGTGCACTTGGACAACGCCGCACCGAGGTCGCACAGGTAACTCAGACTGGCGGTACCGGATACTATGCCGCCATGGCAAAGCTGAAGGTGTCCGTCGATGTGCCGATCTCCCCGGAGGACGCGTGGTCGCACACGTCCAACCTGGCCGACCTGGACAAGTGGCTGACGATGCACGAGGCGTGGCGCAGCGGGGTGCCCGAGCAGCTGACCGTCGGCACCCAGTTGGTCGGCGTCGCTTCCGTGAAGGGACTGCGCAACCGGGTGACCTGGACGGTGAAGGCCGCCGAGCCGCCGCGGCGGTTGCTGCTCACCGGGGCGGGCAAGGGCGGTACGAAGCTCGGGCTCGAGTTGCTGGTCGCGCCGAAGGGCACCGGCTCGGAGGTGACCGTCGATATCGAACTCGGCGGACGACCGCTGTTCGGGCCGATCGGCGCCGGCGTGGCGCGCGCGGTGAAGGGTGACATCGAGCGGTCACTGGACAAGTTCGTCGCGCTGTACGCCTGAAAGATGCCGCAGGACAGGGCGTTTGCGTCGAGCGCGGCCTACCGGGCCGCGCTCGGTGCGTCCTGCGGACCCGCCCCGGTGATCCGGCGGCCGAGCCCCGCCTTCAGATGATCGATCACCGCCCTGGTCCGGCGCGGTAACGGCGCGGCGGCCGCGTACACCGCGCAGATGTCCGCGGGCGGCGTCTCCAGCTCCGGCAGCACCTGAATCAGCGACCCGTCTTTCAGCAGCGGATCGACGTGCCAGCGCGACCGCATGACCAGCCCGCGACCCTCCAGGCACCAGCGGGTGATCACGTCGCCGTCGTTGCTGATCAGGTTCCCCGCCACCCGGACCGCGAGTTCCTTTCCCGCGCTCTCGAACCGCCACAGCGCGTAGTCGGATTCGTTCTCCCGCAAGATGATGCAGTTGTGCTCGGCCAGCTCCTTCACGGTGGCGGGCATGCCGTGCCTGCGCACGTACTCCGGAGCCGCGCACACTACCCGCCGATTGACCCACAGCCTGGTCGCGGTCAACCGCGAATCCTGCAGCGGGCCTACGTGAATGGCGATGTCGTAGCCGGTGCCCGCGATGTTCAGCGGCAGCGCGGACAGCTCCAGGTCCACCTGCACCGAAGGGTGTCGCTGCACGAAATCCGCGACCAGTGGCGCGATGTGCGCGCGGCCCAGGCCGATCGTCGACCGCAGGTGCACCCGGCCACGCAGGTCGTGGCGCTGTTCGGCGATCGAGTCCTCCAGCTCCTCGAGCTGGGCGGCGATCACCGCGGCGCCCGCCGCGTACCGCTCCCCTTCCGGGGTCAGCGTCAGCCTGCGCGTGCTGCGCTGTACCAGCACTACCCCGAGCCGGGCCTCCATCTGCGCAAGCCGCTTGCTCACCGACGACACCGAGATGCCGAACTCGCGGGCCGCCTCGGTCAGGCTGCGTGAGCGCGCGACGATGTCGAAAAACGTCACGTCGTCGGTGGACGCACCGTACACGGCGACCTCCTTCGTCTTTTCCTTTCGGGAAAGAGTCTCTTGCGCGTTCCGTGCTTTTGCCGCGGAATATCCGAGCCTACCGTTGAGAACGTCTCGTTACCAAGAAGATCGGAGCACGCGACGATGGGTGCCACACACCGAATTGCTGTCATTCCGGGCGACGGCATCGGCAAGGAAGTCGTGCCGCAGGGAATTCGAGTTCTCTCGGCCGCGGCGGCCGCATTCGACTTCACCCTGGATATCACCGAGTTCGATTTCGCGAGCGCGGATTACTACACGGCGACCGGGAAAATGCTGCCGGACGGCTGGTTCGACCAGCTGTCCGTCTTCGACGCGCTCTTCTTCGGCGCCGTCGGCTGGCCCGAGGTGGTGCCCGACCACATCTCGCTGTGGGGCAGCCTGTTGCAGTTCCGCCGCCATTTCGACCAGTACGTGAGCCTGCGCCCGGTCCGGCTGCTACCGGGCATCAGCAGCCCGCTCGCCGGGCGGCGGCCCGGCGACGTCGACTTCTACGTGGTCCGGGAGAACACCGAGGGCGAATACTCGAGCGTCGGCGGCAAGATCTTCGAGGGCACCGACCGGGAAACGGTGCTGCAGGAGACCGTGATGACCAGAACCGGCGTCGATCGAATCCTGAAGTACGCGTTCGAACTAGCGCAACGCAGGCCGAAACGACACCTCACCTCCGCGACGAAGAGCAACGGCATTTCCATCTCCATGCCCTATTGGGACGAACGCGTCGCCGACATGGCGGGCAGTTATCCCGACGTGGCGGTGGACAAGTACCACATCGATATTCTGACGGCGAATTTCGTCTTGCATCCGGACTGGTTCGACGTGGTGGTCGCGAGCAATCTCTTCGGCGATATCCTGTCCGATCTCGGGCCCGCCTGCACCGGCACCATCGGCATCGCGCCGAGCGGGAACATCAACCCCGAGCGGCGTTTTCCGAGTCTGTTCGAGCCGGTGCACGGTTCGGCGCCCGATATCGCCGGGCTGGGGATCGCCAACCCCATCGGCCAGATCTGGAGCGGCGCGATGATGCTGGAGCATCTGGGCGAGGACGCGGCCGCCGCGGCGGTGCTCGCCGCGGTCGAAGCCGCGCTCGTGCAGGACAGGTCCGCGATGACACCGGATATGGGCGGGTCCGGGACCACGGAGTCCTTCGGTGCCCTGGTCTGCGCGCAGCTCGAGGCGGCCACCTCGATGACCGCGGCGAGGCGAGCATGAAGCTCGACGCCCGGCCCCGTTCGTTCCCCGCGCCCGCGCTCGACGGCATCCCGCTGGTCGTGCCGGTGGCCCTGACCGCGGGTGTGCTCGCCGCGGGCTTCTTCGATGCCATACCCGAGAACATGATCGGCGGACTCGCGGTGATCGTCGGCTTGGGCATGCTGCTCGGCCCGCTCGGCAACCGGCTCCCGGTCATCTCGAAAATCGGTGGCGGCGCGTTGATCTGCCTGATGGTGCCCTCGATCCTGGTGTACCTCGGCGCTTTCAGCGAGAACACGCTCGCCGCGGCGACTGCGCTGATGAAGCAGGCGAACTTCCTCTACTTCGTCATCTGCACGCTGGTGGTCGGCAGCATCCTGGGCATGAGCCGAAAGGTGATGATCGGCGGGCTGATCCGCATCTTCCCGCCGCTGCTGCTCGGCACCGCGGTCGCGGTATCGGTGGGGATCGCGGTCGCCATGGCGTTCGGCTACAGCTTCCATCGCGCGCTGTTCTACATCGTCGTGCCGATCATCGGCGGCGGCATCGGCGAGGGTGTCATTCCGCTGTCGTCGGCCTACGCGTCGGCGCTCGGCGGGCAGCAGGCCGATTTCGTCGCCGAACTCATCCCGGCGGCGATCATCGGCAATATCGCCGCGGTCATCACGGCAGGCGTACTACGCCGGCTCGGGGATCGCCGTCCGCACCTCGACGGTGGCGGGCAGTTGGTGAAGGTGCCGACCGCCGACCCCGACCCGGTCGGCCCAGTGGCACCCGCCCCGCGCGATCCGGCCGCGCCCCCGCGCAATCACGCGCTCGGCGTGCTTCTCATCTGTGGCATGTTCGTGCTGGCCACCTTGCTGGAGCATGTGGTACACCTGCCCGCGCCAGTGCTGGTGATCATCATGTCGGTGCTGTGCAAGCTGTTCGGCGTCTTCCCGCCGGTGGTCGAGGACAGCGTGCGCGGCGTCTATACCGTCATCTCGAAATATTTCATCTACCCCACGATGATCGGGCTCGGGCTGCTGTACCTGCCGTTGGAGAGCATCATCGGCGTGCTGTCGGTGGGGTATGTGATCGCGTGCGTCGCCGTTGTCCTGTCGATGGCCGCCACCGGCTATTTCGTCGGCCGCGCCATCGGTATGTACCCGGTGGACGCCTCGCTGGTCACCGTGTGCCACAGCGGCCTCGGCGGAACCGGTGACGTGGCCATCCTTTCCGCGTCGAACCGGATGAATCTCATGCCGTTCGCGCAGATCTCGACCCGGATCGGCGGCGTCACCACGGTCATCTCGGCGGCCGCGCTGATCAAGGTGTGGCAAGGATGAGAGTGCTGGTCGCGCCCGACAAGTTCAAGGGCAGCCTGTCCGCCGCCGAGGTGGCCCGCTGTCTTGTGCTGGGGCTCAGCGCATCCGGGGCCGAATGCCGGGCCCTTCCGCTCGCCGACGGCGGCGACGGCAGTGTCGACGCCGCAGTCGCCGCCGGATTCGAGGCGGTGCCGGTCACCGTCGCGGGCGCGACCGGGACGCCGCGGCAGGGCCTGATCGCCCTGCGCGGCGACACCGCCGTCGTCGAGGTCGCGAACACCTGCGGACTCGCCACACTGCCCGGCGGGCGGCTCCGGCCGCTCGACTCGTCGAGTCTCGGCCTGGGACAAGCGCTTCGGCAGGCGCTGCGGTTCGGGCCGGGGCGAATCGTCTTGGCACTCGGCGGCAGCGCGAGCACCGACGGCGGCATGGGGTTGTTGACCGCCATGGGATTCCGGTTCACCGATGCCGCCGGCCGGGTCCTGCCGCCGAGTGGTCGTGCGCTGCTCGACATCGCCGCGGTCGACGTGTCCGCGGCGGTGCGCCTGCCCACCGTCGAGTTGGTGCTCGCCTCCGATGTCACCAACCCGCTCACCGGACCCGACGGTGCGGCCGCCGTCTACGGCCCGCAGAAGGGCGCGACCCCCGCGCAGGCGCGCCGCCTCGACGCAGGCCTGCACCGATTCGTACAAACGCTGTCCCACAACGGTTTTCCCCAATCCCCCACCCTCGCCGCCACTCCAGGAGCAGGCAGCGCGGGTGGCGTCGGCTTCGCTGCCCTGCTCCTCGGCGCCCACCCGCTCTCCGGCGCCGACTACTTCCTCGACCTACTCGACTTCGACCGGCACCGCGCGGCTGCCGACCTGATCGTCACCGGCGAAGGCCGCCTCGACCAGCAAACCGAACGCGGCAAACTCCCCGCCGCCGTCGCCCACCGCGCCGCCCCCACCCCCGTCATCGCCGTCGCCGGCCGCAGCGAACTCCCCCGAACCCACTGGCCCCGAGCCGGTTTCACCCACGTCTACACCCTCGCCGACCTCACCCCCACCGACACCGCCCAAAACCCCACCCTCACCGCCCACCTCCTCACCCGAATAGGAGCCCGGATCGCCAGCCTCGGACAGACCGTTCACACGAGCTGCACATCGTCCTGAGCGACACTGCCACAAGGCAATTCACGCCTTCAGTTATCCGCGTGCTGGTCGTCCATGTGCCGCACCATCATGGCGTGCGCTCGAACCGCAAAGGCTCGAGGCAGAGCCGGGTACGAACTATGCCGAAACTCATTGCTGTGCAGCGGCAGTTCTGTTCACGCCCAGCGCCGCAGCGATCGGCGTGACGACGACGGTCACCGTCACCTCGGAAAGCCATGGCGGCCGGGCGGGGACCGGCTGCAAGGTCACTCTCACCTAGGTTCTGTCTCGCAGTGGTGAGGGGGGTCATTAGCAGTTGCACCACTTCTCGGGATTCACACCTTTTCTGGGCGGCCAGAAGGGGTGTGAATCCCGAGAAGTGGTGCAGGTGTGCGGCTTTCGCGTGTCGACACGGGGCTAACTGTCGCTTGGTTTGCTTGCGTTCGGGCTTGTTGGCTGGCTGCCGAAGCGTGACTTTCCCGGATTGGTGTGCCTGCCGCGGGAGTTACAGGGATGGTGCTGGGCGCGTCAGGTGGGGTTCCCGGCTTTAGGCGCATGTCAGGTGCGCGGGGGTGGGGTTCCGGCGGGGTCGTCTGGCTGTGGTGCTGTTTTCGAGAGTTCCTTGACGAGGTAGCAGCGGTTTCGGGTGGGTGGGGTTGTGGCTCGGCGTGTTTTGCTGGGCGAGTCGTGGGGTCACAGACTTTCCATACGGTTCACAGCAGCTATAAACCCTGTGAGCAGTACGAAAACTCTGTGACCCCAACCTATCTGTCGCTTGGTCCACACCAACCGGCCCGCCTCCCAACCGCCCTTCTCTTCCCAAGCCGCTCGAGACGCCACCACAGCCAGATGACCACGCAGGAACCCCACCTTCACGCACCTGACCTGCGTCTAAAGCTGGGAACCCCACCTGACGTGCTCAGCACTATCCCGGTAACTCCCGCGGCAGGTGCACCGAACTAGGCAGGCGCGAATGGGACTTCGAGACAGAACCTAGACGAGTAAGTCCGAACTGTGGCCCGACGGCTATCTATCAGGGGAGACTTGGTACTACTCCTCCGCGGCGACGGCCTGTAGGACGGCCGCCAGAATGGCGGGGAAGTGGCCGAGGGTGTCCTCCCGCAGGGACACGAAGCATCGGGTGCCTTCCATGCGATGCCGGGTCAGGCCCGCCTCGCGCAATGTTTTCATGTGATGACTCAGGGTCGAGGGGCCGACCTGCACCTCGAAATCGCCGCGCTGATGTTCTCCGCGATCAGCCAGCACCTGCATGATCCGAAGGCGGGCGGGGTCGCCGAGGGCCGACAGGACTTTGTCGAGCCGGAGGGCGTCGAGTTCGGGATGGTCGGGCTGACGGGGCGCGAGTCTATGAACTGCCCGCCGAAGAACGAGACAGGGTGATCGAGCGAGAGCGGGCTCGAGGGCGTGAGCTGCAGACCGAGGGCGTGCTGCGCGACATCTGGCGGGTGCCCGGGCGGCGGGCGAACATCGGTATCTGGTCGGCCGCCGACGCCGACGCGCTGGAGGCCACGTTGACAAGCCTGCCGATCTGGCCCTACGCCGAGTTCGATGTGAGCCCGCTGGCCACCCACCAACTGAGCCGCTCTGTGTAATCGACACCGCCCAACTCGGGTCGGCGACCATCAGTCCGAACTGTGGCCCGCCTGTCGGCGGGCCACAGTTGATTCGCGGTGGTTCAGTGCCCGGAGTCGCTGCGAAACACGAGACGGATGAAAGTTTCGGCGTGGCGGGAGATTTCGGCGCGGGCTCGGGTGCGTTCCTCATCGGGGGCGTGGGCGTGCAGGTGCAGGACTCGGGTGAGGCCGATCAGGCCGGTGAACGACATTGCGAGGTCTTCCGGGGTGGCGAGGTCGGCGGGGATCTGATCGGCGGCGATCCAGTGTTCGAACAGGCGGCTCACGGGCAGGCGCATGGCCGAGATCGCTTGCTGCAGTGCGGGACTGTGCAACAGGCCGTCCTGCGCCATGACGCTGATCAGTAGGCGTGCGTCTTCGTGTTCCCACCCTTCGAGGACGGCGCGCACTAGTTCGCGCAGGTATTGCGGCGGGTCGGTGTCGACGAGGGCGGCCGTGGCGGCGTCCATCATGTCGAGCGGGTTGGTGGGGCCGAGGGTGGCGAGCACGGCGTCGAAGATCGCTTGCTTGCCGGCGAAATGTGCGTAGAGCACGCTCTCGCTCAACCCCACCTCGCGCGCGATGGACCGGATCGAGGTGCCCGCGTACCCGTTGCGGGCGAACAGGCGCAGGGCGGCGCTCAACAACGCGGCTTTGGTGTCGCCCGCATCCGCCTTGCGCGGCCGTCCTGGTCTACGCCGTGGTGTCGTCATGCCACTTCCACCCTTCCCTTTCGAGGCCTACAATTAATCGAACGATCGATTATTTTACTCGAAAGGACGAGATCATGAGCACCGACCCGCGCACCCAGACCAACCCACCCGCGCCATACGTCGAACCGGCCCCCTACGGCTATCTCTACCTCGGCTTCCGCGTGGACCCACCCCGGCGAATCCCGTTCGTGCCCCGGAGTTCCCGTCGCCGCGAGGTCTTGCAACGATGCCAGGACCTCGCGCGCCGACTGGCGGCGATGGACGAGGTGCTGTCGGCCAGGGCCTACCGCGCGATCGCGATCCAGCCGTCCGAGGTGAGCCCCCGCTTCGACGTGATCGTCCTGATCGAGACCAGCACACCGGAGACGCTCGCCGCGGTGCAGGCCACGCCGGAGTTCCAGCAGCTCAACGCCGACTTCATCATGCCCGCGCGCAATATCAGGCGCCTCGGCGACATCGATCGCGCCCCGACCGGCACCTTCCTGTTCAACCACTTCACCGCCGACGACTACGACCGCGCCTTGCGCTATTTCGACTCGGTCGCCGGCTGGTTCGACCACGACGCCAAGGTGGACGACATCGCCCTGCTCGGCCCGATCGAAGACGCCCCCTACGTCTTCGTCAACCAGGTCCGCCTGCCCGGCACCCTCGCCGCCTTCATCCTCGCCCTGCTCCGCCCGAACTTCCGCCACTCGGTCCACGATGTGATGGTTGCCAACCGCGTCGGCTTCGCGTCCATCATCTGCAAGCCCGTCTGATCCGCACCCCGCACGCAACCCCGTTGGCGCCCTTCCCTTCCGCCGGTAGGGTGAGCGAATAATTCACCGCGGCGGACGCCTGGGACGGCCCGGGTCGCGCGCTGGCAAAGGGTATGAGATCTGCTGAGTCAGGATGTCTTCACTCGGCCGGCAGGTCCGCGGTGACGAGACGGTAGCCGAGGTCGAGGTGGGGCCGGCTGAGGAGGTCGGCGTAGCGAGCGGACCAGGAGCCATCGGTGAGATCTCGACGCAGGCGGGACAGTCCTTCTCGGAGTTGCGGTTCCGGTGTGAGCGCGAGCATGGATATTCCGGCGCGGACGGTTTCGTCGAGGTAGGCCTCCGGGCGACGCCAGTATGCGCCGCCGAAACCGTCGACGCAGTCGTGTGGCACCGGGACCGGCTGTACGGCAAAGTCTTCCAACTGAGCGGTCAAGCGGGCCACAGGCACGGCGAGGCGGGCGTCGGTTTCCGCGGCCGCGGGTAGGTAGTCGCGCACCAGCCAGAATTGACGGAACACCGAGTGATCCCAGGTGAGGATCACGATGCGACGCCGCGCAACTCGGATCATCTCGGCGATGCCGCGCTCGAGGTCAGTCCAGTGATGGATGGTGAGCACCGCCAAAGCCGCATCCACGGCACCGGTGCGGATCGGCAACTGTTCAGCGGCCGCGCGCACGGCAGCGGCGGCACCGCTCGGCCGCTGCGCGATCATCACCCGGCTGGGCTCGACCGCGAGGACAGTGCCGCCCGGTTCGTAGGAGCCGGTGCCCGCGCCGATGTTCACGATCGACGCCATACCCGCGAGGGACGCATCGATCGCAGCGGCGATGCGCGGATCCGGTTGCCGGGTCGCCGCATACGTACGGCCGGTGGTGTCGTACACCGTCATCGCCGCCACCTCGCCGAGCGGCCGCGACGGCCACCCACCCCGGTCCGGACTTCGATCGCCATCGTCGGACCTTAGCGGGCGCACGGCCGCCGCAGCCACCCCGTCAGCGGGACGGCCGCGCTCACACTCGCGGCGCAGGAATCACTTTCCGTCCGACAACCAGCGCGAATTCAGCTCCCGCTCGGCCGCCGCGGTGAGCGCACCGAACACCCGCAACCGCGCGATGCCCCCGTCCGGGTAGATGTCGACGCGCACATGCGTGGCAGCCCGTTCGGACGGTGCCAGCCGGAAACGATGCGGCGTGTCGGGCTGCAATGCGGTGCGCGGCAACAACTCGAACCAGGCCGGGTCGTCGCTCGGCGGCAGTGGCCCGGTCCCCTGGTGATCGATCGCCACGACGCGGGCTTCGCCGGGCGCGTTGAACAGCAGATGCGTGGTGTCGAGTTCGATCAGCGCGGGAACGCCCTGCGCGGCGAGCTGGATTGTCGCCCAGTCGTTTCCGCCGTCCCGGCGGCGCGCCGTCTCCCAACCCTCGGCCTGGTTGCGAGCCAGTCCGGGCGCGAGCATGTTGTCCGGCGCCGAGTAGAACATGTTGGAGCAGGCGATGGTTCGCGCGCCGTGCGCCAGCGCGGCGAGGTCGACGGTGAGCCCGGTGAGCAGCGTCGGATCCGGCACCACTTCACCGTGCACACGCAAGCGGGCGACTCCGCCATCCGGGAAGATGTTCAACCGGACGTGGGTGAAGATGCGGTCGTCGGCCACCGGAAGCTCGTGCTTGGCGTCGCCGCCGAGCGCGGTCCGCGGCACGATCTCCACCCACTCCGCCGAATCGAGTTGCGCCGGAGACGGATAGCCAGGCGCCCGGCAAGCCTCGACGGAGGTAAACGGCGGATAGTTGCCTTTGAACCAGGCCGTGTCGACGACCACTCCGCGGATCACGCCGGGCATGCCGAGCCGGATGACGGCCCAATCGTGGCCGGGTCCGCGATGACGGCGGGTCTCCCAGCCGTCGTACTCCTGACCTTTGGGACCGAAGGTGTGCTCGGCGAACCGGGGTTCCCATGGGTTGATGAGGTTTTCGCGTTCCTCGAACGATTCGTCGCTCGCGGCGATCACGCCGGCGCGATTGGTGCGCAGCGCCAGGTCGGGCAGATTGGTGAAGTCAGACATATTTCCCTTGTCGATTGCGGTTCGCGATAGTGTCGGCGGGTGCTGTATCCCACTGCCGCACAGCGTCTCTGGGCTGTACGAGAAGTTCCCCCGCCGGCGGATGCCCGTTCCCCACGACCCGCCCGCGCAGCCAGGTCGCGTGCACGAGGCCGCGCAGCTCACGCCCGCCGTAGGGCGTGATGGGGTTCTTGTGCGCCAGTGCGGCGGGATCGACGGTGACCGGCGCCCACGGATCGAAGGCCACCAGGTCTGCGTCGCAACCGACTGCGATGCGGCCCTTCTGTGGCAACCCGGCCAACTCCGCGGGGGCGGCGGCCATCCACCGCACCACATCGGTGAGCCGGAAACCCCGTTCGGCGGCGGCCGTCCACACGGCGGGCAAACCGATCTGCAGGGACGAGATTCCGCCCCACGCGGTGGCGAAGTCCCCCTCCTTCAGCTCCGGCGTGCACGGCGAATGATCGGAGACCACACAACTGAGCACGCCGTCGGCCAGGCCCTGCCACAGCGCGTCCTGATTACCGGAATCCCGTATCGGCGGACAGCATTTGAACGCGGTGGACGACGCCTCCGCCGCCGAGAGCGTCAGGTAGTGCGGGCAGGTCTCGGCGGTGATCCGCACGCCACGGGCCTGCGCCTGCGCCAGCGGTTCGAGGCAGGCCGCCGCCGAGACGTGCAGGATGTGCGCCCGCACCCCCGTGAGTTCGGCGAGCGCGATGACTTCTTGCACCGCGGCCTTTTCCGCCTCGCCCGGCCGGGAATCGAGGAACGCGCGATACGTCCCGTCGACCGGATCGTGCAGCCGCACGGGATCTTCCGCGTGCACCACGAGCAGACCGTCGTACGCGGCGAGCTCCCGCATGACCTGTTCGACCTCGCCGAGTCCGAGCGGGGGGAACTCGTCGACTCCGGAGGGCGAGAGGAAGCATTTGAAACCGACGACCCCCGCCGCGTGCAGCGGTCGCAGCGCGGCCAGATTGCCGGGGATCGCGCCGCCCCAGAAGGCCACGTCGACATGGCACTGCCCGTCCGCGACAGCCTGTTTGGTGCGCAGGTGCGCCACGCTGACCGTCGGCGGCAACGAGTTCAGCGGCATGTCGACGATCGTCGTCACCCCGCCCGCGGCCGCCGCCTTGGTGGCCGTGGCGAAACCCTCCCACTCGGTACGCCCCGGCTCGTTGACGTGGACGTGGGAGTCCACCAGTCCGGGCAGCACGACCAAGTCGGCTAGATCGGTCGTCGCGGCCGCGGGCAGCACGGCCTCGTAGTCGGCAAGGGCCGCGATCTTGCCGTCCCGCACCGCGATCGAGGCCGCGCGAATTCCCTCCGGCAGCGCGACCCGCCGGGATCGGATCACCAGATCATGCATGAGCGTTCGCTCCCAACCAGGCGCCGGCGAGTTCGCCGGCCAGCTGTTCCAGCAGTGGTCCCGCCTGCGCGATGCAGACCTCGGGGTCGGGCTCGAGGTCGGTCAGCGCGTACGCGGCTTCGATGTGCGCGCCGCGCAGCTGCTCGTCGGTGAGTGCACGCTGCCCGGCGACCGCGACTACCGGCACGGACGCGCTCGCCGCCGCTCGCGCGACGCCGACCGGAGCTTTGCCGTGCAGGGTCTGCGGATCGAGCGAGCCTTCCCCCGTGATCACCAGGCGAGCACCCTGAACCTTTTCGGTGAACGACATCAGTTCGAGGATCAGCTCGATGCCCGGCCGCACAGTCGCGCCCAGGAAGGCGAGTGCGGCGTAGCCGACCCCGCCGGCCGCCCCCGCTCCGGGCCGCTGCGCCACCGCGGCGCCGACGTCGCGTTCGACGATCGAGGCCAAACGTGCCAGACCCCATTCCAATTCGTCCACCTCACGCGGCCGGGCGCCCTTCTGCGGACCGTAAACCTGTGCGGCGCCGCGCGGCCCGAGCAGCGGATTGTCGACGTCGGAGGCGACGATCACCGGCACCTGCAGCATGTCCGCGGCGTCGATGCGCGCCAGCCTGCTCAATGCCGCTGCGCCGGGCGGCAACTCACGATCGTGCTCGTCGAGAAAACGCACACCCAGGGCGGACATCATGCCCACCCCGCCGTCGGTGCAGGCGCTGCCGCCGAGCCCGAGCACCACCTGGCGGGCGCCGCGCCGGGCCGCCGCGCGAATCAGTTCGCCTGTGCCGTAACTGGTTGCGGTCATGGCGGTGTGGAAGGTAGGCCGCAGTGGCAGCCGTCGCAGGCCGGACGCTTCCGCCAGCTCGATCACGGCCGCCTCGCCCCTCATCGCGAACGAGGCGGCCACCGGCAAGCCGAGCGGACCGGTGACGCTGGTCTGGAAGCGGACGAAGCCCGATTCCACCACCGCGTCCACCGTGCCGTCCCCGCCGTCGGCCACCGGCATGGTGACGAGCGGGAGATCCGGGCGGACCCGGCGGAGTCCGGTCGCGAGGTGCGCGGCGACCTCGGGCGCGGTGAGCGAGCCCTTGAATTTGTCGGGGGCCAGGACGCAGTGTCCGTCGCGCCACCCGCCGCGCACGCTCGCCGATCGCAGCTCTACCGGCGGCGCGTCCGGCCTGCTCACCGCCCGCCTCCCACCGGTTCGGGTGCGATGGGGGCGGTGGCGGTTGGTGCGTCTGCGGCGGAGGTCGCGAGTTCTTCGAATTCGACGATGTTGTCGATCTCGAGGCCCATGGACACGTTGGTGACCCGCTCGAGGATGACCTCGACCACCACCGGGACACGATGTTCGGCCATCAGCTTCTTCGCGTCTTCCAGTGCGGGACCGATGTTGTCGGGTTCGAAGACCCGGATCGCTTTGCAACCCAACCCTTCCGCGACCTTGAGATGGTCGACACCGTAACCACCGACCTCGGGACTGTTGATGTTGTCGAAATCGAGCTGAACATAATAATCCATATCGAACTGCCGTTGCGCCTGCCGGATCAACCCCAGATACGAATTATTCACCACCACATGGATATACGGAATATTGAACTGCGCCCCGACCGCCAACTCCTCGATCAGGAACTGGAAATCGTAATCACCCGACAACGCCACCACCATCGCATCCGGATCCGCCGTCGCCACCCCCAACGCCGCAGGCAACGTCCACCCCAACGGCCCCGCCTGCCCCGCATTGATCCAATGCCGCGGCCGATACACATGCAACAACTGCGCCGCCTGGATCTGCGACAAACCGATCGTGCTGACATAGCGCGTGTCTCGCCCGAACGCCCGGTTCATCTCCTCATAAACACGCTGCGGCTTGATCGGGATATTGTCGAAATGGGTCTTCCGCAACCCCTCCTGCTTCCGGGCCCTGACCCGATCCGCCCACTCCGTCCGATCGGCCAACTCACCCGCGGCTTTCCACTCACGCGCCACCTCGAGGAAGACCTCCAACGCCGCACCCGCATCCGAGACCACCCCCAAATCCGGGGAAAAGACCCGCCCGATCTGCGTTGGCTCGACATCGACATGCACGAACCGCCGATCCCGCGTATACGTCTCCACCCCACCGGTATGCCGATTCGCCCACCGATTACCGATCCCCAACACGAAATCGGACTCCAGCATCGTCGCGTTCCCATACCGATGCGAGGTCTGCAACCCCACCATCCCCGCATGCAACCGATGATCATCACCGATCGCACCCCACCCCATCAACGTCGGCACCACCGGCACCCCTGTCACCTCCGCGAACTCCACCAACAACCCCGCCGCATCCGCATTCACCACCCCACCACCAGCCACGATCACCGGCCGCTGAGCTGCGTTCAACATCCCCAGCACCTTCACCGCCTGCCCCCGCGAGGCCACCGGCCGCCCCACCGAAACCTCCTCGTTGTGGCGTGCGGCGCGACGGCTCGTCACGGCGCTCATTCGCCCTTGCCCGACAGTGCTTCGGCCACCAGCAACAACCCGGAGTGATCCAGCGAGCCGTAGCCCATCGCCCTGGCCGCGGCGATCAACTGCGCGGTCAGCGCGCCCATCGGAATGGCGACCTCGGCCTCGCGCGCGGCGGCCTGGATGATGCCCATGTCCTTGTGGTGCAGGTCGATCCGGAAACCGGGGACGAAGTTGCGGGCCAGCATGGTCTCGCGCTTGAGCTCGAGGATCTTGCTGCCCGCGAGGCCACCCGCCAGCACGTCCAGCCCCTTCGCCGCGTCCGCGCCGAGATTCTCCATCAGCAAGATGGCCTCGGCGACAAGGGCGTACGTCCCGCCGACCACGAGCTGGTTGGCCGCCTTGACGCACTGCCCCGCGCCGTTGCCGCCGACCAGCGCGAAGGTCTTGCCGAGCGCCTGGAAAATCGATGTCGCCGAGTCGAAGTCGGCCTGCGTGCCGCCGACCATGATCGACAGCGCGGCGTTGACCGCGCCGGCTTCGCCGCCGCTCACCGGCGCGTCCAGCACCCGCAGGCGGTTCTTCTTGCCTTCGGCCGCAGTCCATTTGGCCGTCTTCGGGGTGATCGTGGAGAAGTCGATGTACAGCGTGCCCGGCTCGGTGTGCGCGACGATGTCGCCGAACACCGCCTCGATCTGCTCGTCCTGCGGCAGCATCGTGATCACGATGTCCTTGTCGCGCACCGCCTCCGCGACGCTGGCCGCGGCGGCACCGCCTGCCTCTTTGAGCTTTTCCAGCCCCCTGGGGCCGATGTCGTAGCCGGTCACCTCGTGACCGGCCGCGACGAGGTGCCCCGCCATCGGGCTGCCCATGATCCCGAGGCCGATAAAACCGATCTTGCTCATGCCTTGATCCACTTCCAATCCAGCTCAGGGTCTTTGTATTCGAGGCCGATCCAGCCGTCGTAGCCTGCGGCGGCGAGGGTGTCGAAGAGGGTGCCGAAGTCGAGTTCGCCGGTGCCGGGCCTGCCGCGGCCGGGATCGTCGGCGATCTGCACGTGGCCGATGTGGCGTGCATGGGTCTTGATCACCTCGAGCAGGTTCTCGTCCATCCGCGCCAGGTGGTACAGATCGCAGAGGAAGCGCACATTCGGCTCGCCGGTCTGCTCGATCACGCGCACGGCGTGCTCGGCGCTGACGATCGGATACTGCGGCGACTCATACGCGTTCAACGCCTCGACCAAGACGACGGCCTCGATCCGGGCGGCGGCGCGGGCGGCCAGGCGCAGGTTCTCCAGCGCGAGCTCGTCCTGTCGCACGGGATCCTCGCCCGCGATCCGGTTGCCGTACAACGCGTTCAGCGCGCGGCACCCGGTGCGTTCGGCGAGACCCACGGCCACGTCGATGTTGTCCCGGAAGCGGGCGACCTCGCCGGGCACCGACACCAGTCCGCGACCCGCCGGAATCAGATCGATGAAATTCAACCCGACCAGCGCCACGCCGGCGTCGTCGAGCGCGCGCACGAAGGCGTCGATCTCTTGGTCGCCCGGCACCGGATTCTCGCCGAAGGGCCACCAGAATTCGACCGCGTCGAATCCCGCGGCCTTGGCCGCGGCGGGGCGTTCCAGCAACGGCAGATCGGTGAAAAGAATAGAGCAGTTGACGTCGAACTTCGGGAGACCGGACTCCCCTGCGTAATGCTTCACTCAGCTCCTTCGCGATATTTCTGCCAACTGCCGACGCGGGTGATGTCGATCAGCTCCGGGTAGGACGTCGGCGGTTTGCGCAGCACCATGGACAGCACCGAGCGCCCGTCGTCGAGCTCGATCGCGCCGAGCTCCAGCTCGGGCGGTTCCGCAGGCAGCAGATGTTCCCGCAGCACGTCCATGGGCACGTCGAACAGCTCGCCGCTGATCGAGTTGCCCCCGTCGGCCGCCGGGTCCAGCCCGGGAAACCGGTCGCCCACCGAGAAGAACCGGTAGCGCGGCGCGGTTTTCGCCTCGCCGGCGAACGGCGCCCCGTGCAGCAGATGATTGAGCGGCCCTCCGCGCATGGCGGAACCGTTCAGGAAAATCAACGGCATGTTCGGGTCCTTTGTCTAGAATTTCACCAAGTATGCGGGCATTTCATATTCTTCGGATAGCTGAGATCAGCCCGAAATCGGCTGATAATTCCGAAGCAGAATTTGTATGAAGCTCCAGCGCCGGAAGTCCCGCAGCGCCGTGCGGTCACCAGGTGGGAATCAGGTCCCGGTGAATAGGTCCGCCGCTCGCGCGCAACGGCTGGGCCGATCCGCCCCGGCGGACCGCGACGATCTCCGCGGCGATGGACACCGCGGTCTCCTCCGCCGTGCGCCCGCCGAGATCGAGTCCGATCGGTGAATGCAGTGCGGACAGTTCGGTTTCCGACAAGCCCGCGGCCCGTAGACTCGCCATCCGATCCTCGTGTGTGCGTCGTGACCCCATCGCGCCCACATAGGCGACCGGCAGCCGTAATGCCAACTCCAGCAACGGAATATCGAACTTCGCGTCATGGGTCAGCACGCACAGCACGGTGCGGGCGTCGACCGTGGTGTGCCGCAAATATCGGTCGGGCCAGTCCACCACGACCTCGTGGGCGTCCGGAAAGCGCGCCTTGGTGGCGAACACCGGACGGGCGTCACAGACGGTCACCCGATAGCCCAGGAACCGGCCGATCCGGGTGAGCGCCGCGGCGTAATCAATGGCGCCGAAGACGATCATCCGCGGCGGCGGCACATAGGATTCCACGAACACGGTGGCTTCCCGGTCACCGCACCCGATGATTCGCAGGCCGGTGCTGCCCGCGTCGAACATCGCTCTCGCCTCCGCCGCGACCACCGGGTCGAAGGTGGCGCCGAGCGTCCACCACGGACCCAAAGCCATTGCCGCGCCGGAGTTCAGGTCACGCACGAGGGCCACCGGCTCGACCGAGCGCAGCAGCGCCTCGATGGTGCCGAAGTCCGCCGGGGTGATCGGCTGCACGAACACTTCGATGGTGCCACCGCAGGTGAGCCCGACGGCGAAGGCGTCGTCATCGCTGTAGCCGAAGCTTTCGCGCACCGGCTGCCCGGTGCGCAGGGCCTCGCGACAGAGCTCGTACACCGCGCCCTCGACGCAGCCACCGGAAACACTGCCGATGACAACGCCTTCGGCGTCCACCGCGAGGGCGGCGCCGGGCGGTCGCGGCGCACTGCCGCTGACGCCGATGACGGTGGCGACGGCATACGACTTGCCCGCCGTGTGCCACTGCAGGAGTTCTGTCGCGAGGTCACGCATTGTTGTCGCCGTTCTATCCGCCGAGCAGTAGTTCGATGGCCGAGATGCCGAAGTAAGCGGCGAACACCACGCCCACCACCCAGATGAGCCAGTGGATCTCGCGGAACTTCCCGCGTGCCGCCTTGATCACCACGTACGCGATGACGCCCGCGCCGACCCCGTTGGTGATCGAGTAGGTGAACGGCATCAGCACGATGGTCAGGAACGCGGGCACCGCGACTTCCAGGTCGGACCAGTCGATCTTGCGGGCCTGAGTCATCATCAGCGCGCCGACCAGCACCAGCGCCGGCGCGGCCGCCTGGATCGGCACCACTGCGGCCAACGGCGTGAAAAAGACTGCCACGCAGAACAATCCACCGGTCACCACGCTGGTCAAGCCGGTACGAGCGCCCTCACCGACGCCCGTCGCGGACTCGACGTAGACGGTGTTGCCCGCCCCACCACTGAGACCACCGATGATCTGGCCGACGCCGTCGACGGTCAGCACCTTGCCGAGACCGGGCATGGTGCCCTTCTCGTCGAGCAGGCCCGCCTCGTCGCAGACGCCGAACACGGTGCCCATGGCGTCGAAGAAGCCGGTGAGCACCAGCGTGAACAGCACGACACCGGCGACCAGCCCACCGGCCTCGGCGAATCCGCCGATCAGATCGATATCGAACAGTAGGCCGAAGTCCGGCGCGGCGAACAGCCCCTTGGGTGTCTCCGGCACGACCGGACCCCAGGTCTTGGGATCGATCTTCGCCAGCGAATTCACCACGATGGCCAGCACCGTGGCGATGGCGATGCTGATCAGCATGGCGCCGGGCACCTTGCGGATGAACAGCGCCAGCATGAGCAGCAGCCCGACCGCGAAAATCACCACGGGCCAACCGGAAAGGTGCCCGCCCGCGCCGAGGGTCACCGGCGGGCCGGTCTGCGCGCCGTGCCCGACCACCCCGGCCGACACCAGCCCGATCATCGCGATGAACATGCCGATCCCGACGCCGATGGCGTTCTTGAGCGCGAGCGGGATGGCGTTGATGATCATCGTGCGCAATCCGGTGGCGGCCAGGATCACGATGATCACGCCCATCAGCACCACCAGGCCCATGGCTTGCGGCCAGGTCATGTGCGGCGCCGCCTGGAAGGCGACCACCGGCACCACACCCAGCCCCGCGGCCAGTGCCAGCGGTACGTTGCCGACCAGGCCCATCAGAATGGTGCTCAGGCCCGCGGAAAACGCGGTGGCGGTGGTGAGTTGCGCGATGCTGAGGGTGTTGCCGTCGATGTCCTGGACCCCGCCGATGATCAGCGGGACGAGCAGGATAACGTAGGCCATCGCGACGAAAGTGGTGATACCGCCGCGGATCTCGCGCGATACCGAGGTCTTGCGGTCACTCAACCGGAAGAAGCGGTCGAGCGCGGACCTTCCGGTGGCCGGCTCCGGTACGGAGGAGTGGGTCTGTACTTGGGTCATGGCGTGCCCTCCTCGGGGCATGGCCGACCTACGATCCGGCTGCGTCGCCGGATCGCGTGGTTCGGTTTGCTGTTGTGGGACCTGTGCTGTGTTGTCCGCGCCGGCAACGGGATTCCGTCGCCGGCGCGGACGCGCACCGCCCCTGTTGATCAACTGCTCCGGATGATGTCTTCCGGACGCACCGGCACTCGGTTGATGTGCACGGTTCCTCCCGCCGCTCGGCACGCGTCCCGTATGGCGGCGACGATCGCGGGAGTCGAGGAGAGCGTGGGTGGCTCTCCGGCGCCGCGCAGCCCGTATGGGGCGTGCGGATCGGCGTTTTCGAGAATCTCGAGCCGCTGTGGCGGCGAGTCGAGAATCGTGGGAATCAGATAGTCGGTGAACGAAGGGTTGAGCACCTTGCCGTCGCGGACCTGGATCTCCTCCATCACCGCGAGGCCCAGGCCTTGCGCGGAACCGCCGTGAATCTGGCCCTCCAGCGAGAGCCGGTTCATGATCTTGCCGACGTCCTGAACCGCGTCCAGCGCAACCACTTTGACCAGGCCGAGTTCGGTGTCGACATCGACCACCGCGCGGTGCACGCACAGGGCCAGCTGGGTGTGGCTGTTCCCCTGTCCGGTGACCGGATCCATGCCGGTGGTCGGCTTGTGGTGGTACTTCCTGGTCTCCTCGATGATTTCGTCACCGAGCAGATCGACGATCGCGGCGAACACCTCACCGGTGCCCGAGACCACCTTGCCGCCGACCAGCCGCAGCCCGCGGGTGGCGCCGAAACGTCCTTGGGCCAGGGCGAGTACGCGCATGCGCACCGCCTCGCACGCGGCCTTCACCGCGCCGCCGGTCATGTAGGTCTGCCGGGAGGCCGACGAGGAGCCCGCGCTGTCGATCTGGTTGTCTGCGGGGTGAATGGTCACCTTCTCGATGCCGAGTTCGGTGCGCGCGATCTGCGCTTCGACCGTGACCAGTCCCTGTCCCACTTCGGCGGCGGCGGTGTGCACCAGCGCGACGGGTTCGCCGCCGATCACCTCGAGGCGTACCCGCGCGGTCGAGTAATCGTCGAAACCCTCGGAGAAGCAGATGTTCTTGATGCCGACGCCGTAGCCGACGCCGCGCACCACGCCTTCACCGTGCGTGGTCTGTGAGGCGCCGCCGGGCAGGTTCCGGATGTCGGCCGCGTCCAGCGGCGCGGGCAGCGGCATCGCGCGCAATTGCCCGAGCATCTCGGCCATCGGCATCGGCGCGTGCACCACCTGACCGGTCGCCAGCTTGGAGCCCTGCGACACCGCGTTCACCTGACGGACGTACACCGGGTCCAGGTCGAGCGCCTGCGCCAGCTTGTCCATCATCGACTCGTGCGCGAAACAGGCTTGCACCGCACCGAATCCGCGCATCGCACCGCACGGCGGATTGTTGGTGTACACGCCGTAGGCATCGATCTTGATGTGCGGAACCTCGTACGGGCCCAACGCCAGTGAGGACGCGTTACCGGTGACGTTGAGGGTGGCGGAGGTGTAGGCGCCGCCGTCGAGCACGATCCGCACCTCGGCGAAGACGATCTTGCCCGCGCGGGTGGCGCCGTACTCGTAGCGCAGCTGCGCCGGATGCCGGTGCACGTGGCCGAAGAACGACTCCTCGCGGTTGTACACCATCTTGATCGGCTTACCGGTGTAGAGCGCGAGCATGCCGGCGTGGATCTGCATCGAAATGTCTTCGCGGCCACCGAACGCGCCGCCGACGCCGGCCATGGTCATCCGGATCTGGTCCGGGGACAGGTCGAGACAGGGACCGATCTGATCGAGATCGTTGTGCATCCACTGAGTGGCGACGTAGAAGTCGAGCCCACCGTCCTCGCCCGGCGCGACCAGCCCGGCCTCCGGGCCGAGGAACGCCTGATCCTGGATGCCGACTTCGTATTCGCCGGTTACGACGACCTCGGACATGGCGCGGCCGACCGCGATATCGCCGACCCGGACCGGCTGATGCCGGGCGATACCGCCCCGCTCCTGCACCTTGTTGGCCTCGGGATCGGCGACCACCGCGAGCGGATCGATGATGGGGGTCAGCACCTCCCACTCGATGGCGATCACTTCGACCGCGCGCCGGGCGATCTCGGGATGATCGGCGGCGACCAGCGCGATCGGCTCACCGTGGTGGCGCACCTCGTCGAAGGCGAGAACCGGTTGGTCCCAGGTCATGTCGAGGCCGTAACACTTGCGGCCGGGCACATCCTCGTGGGTGAGCACCGCGTGCACGCCGGGCAACGCGAGCGCCGCGCTGATGTCCATGCCGAGGATGCGGGCCCGCGGGTGCGGACTGCGCAGCGTGGCGCCCCACAGCATGCCGTCCATCCACATATCCGAGGCATAGGCGAACTCGCCCTTGACCTTCAGCGTGCCGTCGGGCCGCAGCGGGCTCTCGCCGATACCGCCCTTGCCCGGCGCCGCGACCTCACCCGGAAAGCGGGTGCTCCGTACCGCGGTCATCGTGCTTCCTCCCGTTCCAACAGCCGCTTGCGCGCGGCGGCGCCCGCCCGGCCGACCGCGTCGTGCGACACGGTGCGCAGTTCGTCGTCGGCCACGACGGTCCGGCCACCGACGAACAACCGCGCCAGCGGCGGAGTCGGGCCGAACACCAGGGTGCAGACGGGATCGGTGACCGCGGCGCGGAAGCCGTCCACCCGCCACATCGCGATATCGGCGAGCTTGCCGACCTCGAGGCTGCCGATCTCTTGCTGCCGCCCGAGATTGCGGGCACCGCCCAGGGTGCCGATCTCCAGGGCCTGGCGCGCGGTGAGCGCGGTGGGACCGTGCACGGCGCGCTGGAACAGCATGGCCTGGCGCAACTCTCCCGCCATCGAGGTCAATTCGCTGGAGGCGGCGCCGTCCACACCCAGGCCGACGGTCGCGCCGGCCCGCAGAAGCTCGGAGACCCGGGCGATTCCGGCGCCGAGCCGGGCATTGGAGCTGGGGCAGTGCGCGGATCCGGTGCCGGTCTCGGCGAAGCGCCGGATATCCGCGTCGTGCAGGTGCACCGCATGCGCGAACCAGACGTCGTCACCGAGCCAGCCGAGCTTGTCCATGTATTCGACCGGCGTGCAACCCATCTGCTCGCGGCAGTGCACTTCCTCGTCCAGCGTCTCGGCGAGGTGGGTGTGCAGCCGCACGCCCTTGGTGCGGGCCAGCAGCGCGGCGTCGGTCATCAGGCCCTCGCTCACCGAGAACGGCGAGCACGGCGCGACGGCGACCCGGAGCATGGAGTCGAACGACGGATCGTGGTACTTGTCAATGGTTTCCGCGGTGTTCAGCAGGATCTCGTCGCGATCCTCGACCACCTCGTCCGGCGGCAGGCCGCCTGCGGACTGCCCGCGGTCCATCGAGCCGCGGCACGGATGGAAGCGCAGGCCGATCTCGTGTGCCGCGCGGACCTCGGCGTCGAACAGGTCACCGCGTCCCTTGGGGAACACGTAGTGGTGGTCGCTGCTGGTGGTGCAGCCGGTCAGGGCGAGCCAGCCCAGCCCCGCCGAGGCCGCGCCGTAGACCACCTCCGCGTCCATGCCCGCCCAGGTGCGGTAGAGCCCGGTGAGCCATTCGAACAGCGTGGCATCCTGGTACAGCCCCTGGGTCGCCCACTGGTAGAGGTGATGGTGGGTGTTGACCAGACCCGGGGTGACCAGGCAACCGGTGCCGTCGACCCGCTGCGCGTCCGGCACCGCCGGCGCGGGGCCGGCGCCGAGCACTTCGATCCGGCCGTCGGCGATCACCAGGTAGCCGGACGGGATCTCCGGGCCGACCACCGGTGCGATGTAGGCATTTTCGATGATCGTCTTCATCGCGCCGCCGCTTTCCGCTGCGCCGCGAGCCGCACGGCGTCCAGGATCTTCTCGTAACCGGTGCAGCGGCACAGGTTTCCGGCCAGGGCCTCGCGGATCTCCACATCCGAGGGATCCGGGTTGTGCTCGATCAGGTCGTGCGCCTGCACGATGAGACCCGGTGTGCAGAAACCGCATTGCACCGCGCCCGCCTCGACGAACGCCTGCTGCATCGGATCCAGCTTCGGCCCGTCGGCCAGCCCCTCCACGGTGCGTACCGAGCGGCCTTCGGCCTGGCCGGCCGCCACCAGGCAGGAGCAGACCGGCGTGCCATCCAAATAGACGGTGCACGAACCACATTCGCCTTGCTCGCAGGCATTCTTGGAACCGGGCAGGCCCATCCGCTCGCGCAGCATGTAGAGCAGGCTCTCGCCCTCCCACACGTCGTCCACGGTCTCCTGCGAGCCGTTCACGTCGAACCTCACGCGCATCAGGCCGCCTTCCTTTCTGTCAGATAGTCCGTCCAGGCCCAGCCCAGGGTGCGGCGAGCCAGCACCGAGAGGGCGTGTTTGCGGTAGTCCGCGGTGCCGCGGACGTCATCGATCGGCTTCGCGGCGGCAGCGACGAGCGCACCGAATTCGCGCAGCACGCCTTCGGTCAACGGCGTCGCCTGCTGCCACGGCAACTGGGTCGCCAGGAATTCCTCGGCCGACCCGGCGCGCAGCGGTGTCGGGCCGGACGATCCGATGCCGGTGCGCACCGTCCCGCTGCCGGGGTACAGCGCGATCGCGAACGAGCACACCGCGATCACCATGGCGTTGCGCGTGCCGACCTTCGAAAAGTATTGCGGCCCTTCGGCAGGTGGCAACCAGATCGCCCGGATCAGCTCGTCCGGCTCGAGCGCGGTCTTGCGCACCCAGATGTAGAAGTCGTCGATCGGGATCATCCGGGTGCCGCGCGCCGCGGACTCGACCTCGACGACCGCGTCCCCGGCGAGCAGCGCGGGATGGGCGTCACCGGCCGGGGACGCCCCGCCGAGATTGCCGCCGACCGTGCCGCGATTGCGGATCTGCGGCGAGCCGACGGTGCGCGAGGCCTGCGCCAGGCCGGGCAACTGCTTGCCGAGCCGGTTGATGATCTTGACATACGGCACACCGGACCCGATCCGGATTCTGCCGTCGATCTCCTTGTGGTCGAACAGTTCTCGGCACGGGTTGAGATCGAGCAGGGCATTCGGCCTGCCCTTGTCGAAGTTGAGTTCGACCATCATGTCGGTGCCGCCCTGGATGGGCACGGCGTCCGGTCGATCGGCCTTGATGGCCAGGGCATCCGCCCAGCTGCTCGGTCGCAAGAAATCCATCGTCACTCCCACGCCGGGCCGGCGGACGGCGCGTCCTCGCGCAGGACCGTGCCCTCGATCAGGCCGTAGGGGCGGTCGGCGGCGTAGAACACCTCGTTGTCGTTGGTCAGGCCGAATGCGGACAGGTCGACCACGAAGTGATGTTTGTTCGGCAGCGACAGCCGTACCTCGCCGATCTCCGGGCAGGCGGCGAGCACCCGCTCGCCCATCGCGTACAGCGTCTGCTGCAACGAGTAGCTGTAGGTCTCGGCGAACGCCGCCAGCAGGGCGCCGCGCGCCTCGCGGTAAGTCTTGTCCCAGTCGCTCGGCTCGGCGATGAAACGCCACTCCGCGTTGACCTCGGTGGCCAGGATGCGGTCGTAGGCTTCCTGCAGGGTCGTGTACTTGTCCTTGATATAGCCGTGGAACTCCGAGCCGGTGGAGTTCAGTACCACCAGGCCCTGCAAACCCGCTACCACCCAGGTCTTTTCGCCGTCGTGGTGCACCCGTGCGATGCGGGTCTCCTGACCCGAGCGGACGAACGAGTGCTGATCGTCGCCGGGATTCAGCACGATCCGCTCCCAGGCGTGTTCCTCGACGCTGACCCGCGCGTGGTGGATGGTCGGCTGCGAGCCGACGAAATGCTGTGCCAGCAGAACACCGAACGCCTCGGGCGAGGTGATCCCGTGCTCCTTGGCGAAGGCGAAGACGGTGTTCTTCTGCGTGTCCGTCGGCAGGACCGCGCCGTTGTCGCCGGTGAGGTGCACATCGTCCATGTCGCCGGAGAGCGCCACACCGACATTGAGATCGCGGATCTCGTGCACGCCACCGTTTTTCGTCACGCCGACGACGTGGGTCTCCGCCTTGCCGTATCGGTTCGGCCCGAGCTTGATCGACATTGTTTCAGCTACCTCGATAAGTGGAGTAGGAATACGGACTGAGCAGCAACGGCACGTGGTAGTGCGCTGCCGGGTCGGCGACGGTGAAGTCGATCGCGACCGTGGGGTAGAACGGGCTGATCTCGCCCGTCTCGAAAGTCAGCCGGTGCGTACCGGTTCCAGGTGCGGGCAGATCCTTGACGCGGCCGTCGTCGTCGGTGCGCCGTTCGGCCAGCACCGTGCCGGCCGCGTCCGAGAGCCGGATCAGCATCCCCGCGGCGGGGCGGCCGGTAACCGCGTTGAGCACGTGCGTGGACAGACTCACTGCTCCCCCAGCAGCTTTCGCACCCGCAGCCGAGTGATGTCGGCGAGCTCGCTCTGTACCTTGATCCGCTCGTCGAGCTCCGAATTGGCCAGGCGCAGCCGCAATTCGGCGAGGATTTCGGTGGCGGTGCGGCCGGTGGCACGGATCAGGAAGACGTGACCGAAGCGCACTTCGTAGGCGAGATTGCCCGCGGCGAGTTCGGCCCGCACGGCGGCGTCGCCGGTCGCGGCGCCGGACTGTTCCCCGCGCGACCAGCTCGCCTCCCGCTCGGACAGTTCGGCCTTCGCACGGTCACCGATGCGCGGATGCGCCGCGAGCGCCTCCTCGACATCCGGCCAACTCAGCTCGCACACCGTGGCGACGGCCGCGGCGACGAGGCTCGCGGTGTCGGCGTAAGGCCGGGCCGCCGCGACCTTCTGCGCCCACTGCCGGGACGCACAGCAGGTCAGCAGTTCCTGTTCGACCCGGTCCGGTGGCAACGAGTTGAGCCATCCGATGTCGCCTGCCATCTGACCTCCTGTAGGGGGTTGCCGATCTGTTCCGCAAGTACACCCGCCGGAGAACGCCGCAGACAGAAACGAGAAATCTGAACTGTGCGCCAGTTCACACCGGAGTCTTTGTGTGAATGTCCAAGGGCATTCACCAGGGGGTTGACTGTTAGCCTTCGCACCGTGCGCCTCAGATCCCTGCTGACCATGGCGGACCTCGGGCTCGAGCTCGTCACCGGCGAAGACGAACTGGACCGGTTCGTCCGCTGGGTGGTGACCACCGACATGCTCGACCCCGGTCGCTACCTGTCCGGTGGGGAACTCGTCCTCACCGGCATGCAGTGGCGCCACGACCCGGCCGACAGCGAGGTGTTCGTCCGCGCGCTCGCGCAGGCGGGCGTGGCCGGGCTGGCCGCGGGCGACGCCCGCTACGGCGGTGCGCCCCCGGATGTGGTCGAGGCTTGCCGCAAGCATCGGATCCCGCTCTTCCGGGTCCCGGAGAACATTGCGTTCGCCCAGGTCACCGAGCAGATCACGCGCAATCTGTCGACCGGGCGCGCCGCGGACCTGACCGCGATCCTGGACCGGCATCGCCAGCTCGTCTCGGGCGCCGGGCTCGGCTCGGTGCTCGAGTTGATCGAACGCGATCTGGGCATGCGCTGCTGGGTGATCTCCTCGACCGGCCGGGCGGTGGCGGGCCCCGCGACCGCGCCACCGGCCGAGGTGACCACCGCGTTCCTCAGTGCTCGCCGCCTGCCGTCGGCGTTCCGGCCGGAGAGCGGCCGGTTTTCCCTGTTCGCGGTGGACGAGCACCGCACGTCGCGGGCGGCCGACTGGTTCCTCGTGTTCGAGGGCGACTACACCGAGTGGCCGGAGGAGCGTCGCGCGCTGGCCGGTGAGCTGGCCGCGGTCGTCTCGCTGGAACGCGCCCGCCAAGACGACCGGCAGAGCGCCGAGGGGCGACTCGCCCAGGAACTGATCGAGCTGATCGTCTCCGACGCCAAGCCCGCGGAGATCATCTCCCGCCTCGAACTCACCGGGCTCGGCCCGGCGGAGACCTATATCGCCGTCGCCGCGGCCGCCGATGACACCTTGCGCCCCGGCGAATTACGCGTCTTGTTGCGCGAAATCCTTTACGGCAGAAGGCCTGCCGCGGGTGTGGTGGACGGCGAGGCGATCGCGCTCATCCCCGCCGGACCGGACAGCCCGGTCATCGACGAGATCAACCGCGCGGTCACGGCTCTGGAGCCGGGGCTGGGCGGCAGCAGGCTATCCATCGGCGTCAGCGGCGTGGTCGACGGCGAGGGTCTGCGCGGCGCGGTGGAGGAGGCGCGCTACGCGCGCCGGATGGCCGCGGGCCGCTCGCAACCGGCCAGCGTTGTAGGCCACGACGAGCTGGCCACCCACATGCTGTTGCTCGCCTCGGTCCCCGACGAGGTCCGCCGCATGTTCCGGCTGCGCCTGCTCGATCCCCTCACCACCTACGACCAGGACAATCGCGCCGACCTCGTGCACACGCTGGAGACGTTCCTCGAGGTGTCGGGTTCGTGGACCAAATGCGCCGACCTCCTGCACGTGCACGTGAACACTCTGCGCTACCGCATCCAGCGCATCGAAGAACTCACCGGGCGCGATCTGTCCCGTCTGGAAGACCGCGTCGACTTCTTCCTGGCGCTCGCGCTGCGCTGAGTCACCGGCGTCGCCGAGATACGCGAATCATGATGCAGCTATGACGCTTTCAACGGAACGCTCAAACGTCGGGTCCGCCGACCTGGGTGATCTTGTGGGTACCGAGGCGGGTCATCAGATCCTGGTGCAGCAGACGCAGCAACTCGGTCAGGTCGGACTGCTGGGTGCGGGTGAGGCCGGCGAGCAGTTCCGACTCCCGGCCGAGCACCTGATCGACCAGCCGTTCGACCAAAGCGTGTCCGGCGCCGGTCAATTCGACGACCACCCCGCGCGAGCCGTCGTCGAGCGACGCGCGGAAAACCAGGCCTTCGGCTTCGGCCCGCGCGACGCGCTGTGAGATCGCGCCCGCGGTGAGCATCGTCTGCTCCTTGAGCTGCCGGGTGGTCAGCCGATACGGCCTGCCGCTGCGGCGCAGCACGCTGAGCAGGTCGAGGGTGGCCGTGTCGACTCCCTCGGCGGCCAGCACCCGGCGGCGATCGTCGCCGAATGTCTTGGCCAGCTGCCAGATTCGGGTCACCACCCCGATGCCGTCGACCGGAGTACCCGGCCGCTCCCGCTGCCACGCCAATGCGATCGCGTCGACCGGATCGTCGGGATCCATGCGCACCTCCTGGTTGCGTTTAGCCCTAAACGAGAGCTACTGTTTAGATCTAAACGTACCCGATTCGAGAGGTAGACATGCCACGCAACATTGTGGTGACCGGCGGCGCGACCGGAATCGGCCGGGCGATCGCCGCGGCTTTCGTGGCCGCGGGCGACGCCGTGGTGATCACCGGACGCCGCGCCGAGGCGCTACGCGCGACCGCCACCGAACTCGGCGTCACCGACCAGGTCTGCGATGCCACCGATCCCGCACAGATCGAGGCGTTGCTCAGCGCGCTGCCCGACCGGATCGACGTCTTGGTGAACAACGCGGGCGGCAACACCGACTTCGACCAGGACTCCCCCACCGACCTGGCCGCCGTGGCCGCCGCCTGGCGCGCGAACCTGGACGCGAACCTGATCAGCGCGGTGCTGATGACCACGGCACTGCGCGACCGGCTGGCCGCGGGCGGGACCGTGATCAACATCGGGTCCATCGCGGCCGACAAGGGGGCGGGCGCATACGGCGCGGCCAAGGCCGGTCTCGCCTCGTGGAACATGCAGCTGTCCGCCGAGCTCGGCCCTCGGGGCGTCACCGCGAACGTCATCGCCCCCGGCTACATCGCCGACACCGAATTCTTCCGCGACCGGCTGACCGAGCAGCGCCGCGATGCGCTCATCGCCGCCACGCACACCGGGCGGGCCGGCCTCCCCGATGACATCGCCTCCGCGGCAACCTATCTCGCTTCGCCGGGCGCACGTCAGCTGACCGGTCAGGTGCTGGCGGTCAACGGCGGCGAGCGCACGAGCCGCTGAGCGAGCGCCGACCGCGGCGCGCGGAGCGAGGCGGCGAATAGGGTCTATCCGGGCAACCGGCGCGGCAGGGTCTAGCATGAGCGGGCTGGTAACGGTGGATTTGCCGATCCCAAGGTGGTTCGATGACTAAAGCTGTTCCACAGCCGGTGGCGTTGGGCGATGAAGCGGCCCGGACACTGGCGAACGCCACGAAGACCGTGCCACAGATGGAGTCGATCACTCCTCGGTGGTTGGTCCATCTGCTGAACTGGGTACCCGTCGAAGCCGGTATCTACCGACGTAACCGGGTTACGCACGAACAGACCGTCGATATTCAGTGCGACAACTTCGACGAGTCTCCGCTGCCGGAGACCTTCATCGACTACGAGCGGGACCCGCGCGAGTATCGGCTCAAGGCCGTGCACACCATCCTCGATGTGCACACGCGCGTCTCCGATCTGTATTCGAGCCCGCACGATCAGATAGCTCAACAGTTGCGCTTGACCATCGAAGCGATCAAGGAACACCAAGAGGGCGAGCTGATCAACAGCCCGGACTACGGCTTGATCGCCAATACCGCCAAGAAGCAACGGCTCTCGACGATCGCGGGCCCGCCGACGCCCGACGACCTCGACAATCTGATCACCAGGGTCTGGAAGGAGCCCGGCTTCTTCTTGACCCACCCGCAGGGCATCGCCGCGTTCGGACGGGAATGCACCCGGCGCGGTGTGCCGCCGCCGACGGTGAGCATGTTCGGCTCCCAGTTCCTGACCTGGCGCGGGATCCCGATCATTCCGTCGGACAAGGTTCCGGTGGAACGCGGTAAGACCAAGTTCCTGCTGATCCGCACCGGCGAGGCGCGCCAGGGCGTCGTCGGCCTGTACCAGCCGGGGCTGGCGGGCGAACAGGGGCCGGGGCTTTCGGTGAAGTTCATGGGTATCGATCGCAGCGCGATCGCGTCGTATCTGGTGTCGCTGTACTGCTCGTTGGCCATCCTGACCGACGACGCGGTGGCAGTGCTCGACGGAGCCGAGGTGGGCAAGTTCCATGACTACGCACCGACCTACCGGAGCTGACGTCTCGCGCCCAGCGGACGACGGTGGTGCCGGGTGGCTGCTGCCGGACGAGGCGACGCTGAATCGTCTTGCCGGCGAATTCTTCTCGGCGCTGCCGTCGGGGTCGGCGGGCATGCCCGCCGCACCGGCGGGCGTGAGCGTGGCACAGCCGGATTTGCCGACGTCGCCGCCGAATGCGCCCGCGCCGTCACCGGTGCCGACGGCGACTTCTATGGGCGCACCTGGGTTTTCGGGTGCCCCACACCCGGGCGCGCATCCGCCGATGGCGCCGGCGAGTGCGTCGGGCGTGACCGGCACCGGACGTGAGGCGCCGGGTACCTATGTCCCCGGCGTGTCCGGCGTCGAAGTGCCGTCGAGCCCTCCCGCCGGTGGAGATGTCGCGTCCGTTTCGACATCGGAGACGGCGCAGGGGGTTTCGAGTAGCGCACCGCCGGGCGGTCGCACTCCGGAACCCTCCGTACCGGGCGCGGCGTCCGCGGCGACACCGAGATCGGCCGGCGCCGCACCGCCCGGTGGCGCCACCCCCGACCCGTATGTGCCGACCTGGGGCAGCGACGTCCCGATGGCGGACGCCGCCGGGCGGTCATCGAGTCCGGCCGTGGACCCCGCGGCCATCCACAGCGATCCGTTTCTCACCGCGCTGCCCTCGCTACGGGAAGTGCTGTCTCCACAGCGTTTTCCCGAGGCCCCGCAGCAACCGTCGACGGCGCCGAGCTTCTATTTCCTGGAGCCCCCTGCGGCGGCGCCGGTCGCGAGCGGTATCGCGCCGAACCGTTTCCCCGCCGCGCACCCTCCGTTCGACGTGCACGCGGTGCGCAACGATTTCCCGATCCTGCGGGAGCGGGTGAACGGCCATCCGCTGGTCTGGTTCGACAACGCCGCGACCACGCAGAAGCCGCGGGCGGTGATCGAGCGCATCGCGCACTTCTACGAACACGAGAACTCCAATATCCACCGCGCCGCACACGAATTGGCGGCGCGCTCTACCGACGCCTACGAGCAGGCCCGCGATCTCGTGGCTCGGTTCATCGGCGCGGCTTCGGCCGAGGAGATCATCTTCGTCCGCGGCGCGACCGAGGGCATCAACCTGATCGCACAGACCTGGGGCCGCAAGAATCTGCGGGCGGGCGACGAGATCGTCATCTCCCATCTCGAACACCACGCGAATATCGTGCCCTGGCAGCTGCTGGCGGCCGAGACCGGCGCTCAGCTGCGGGTCATCCCCGTCGACGACGACGGTGAGCTGCTGCTCGGCGAGTACACCCGGCTGCTCTCCGATCGCACCAAACTCGTTTCGGTGACCCACGTCTCGAACGCGCTCGGCACCATCACGCCGGTGCGCGAGATCGTCGCCGAGGCGCAGCGCGCGGGTGCGGTCACGCTCGTCGACGGCGCGCAATCGGTGCCGCACGCCGCCATCGATGTGCGCTCGATCGGCGCGGATTTCTTCGTGTTCTCCGGCCACAAGGTGTTCGGGCCCACCGGAATCGGCGTGGTCTACGGGAAATCCGAGGTACTGCAGGACGTGCCGCCGTGGCAGGGCGGGGGCAACATGATCAGCGATGTGACCCTGGAACGTTCGCTGTTCCAGCCGCCCCCGGGGCGATTCGAGGCGGGTACCGGGAACATCGCCGACGCGGTCGGTCTCGGTGCCGCGATCGAGTACGTCCAGCGCCTCGGCATGGACGCCATCGCTCGCTACGAGCACGGCCTGCTCGAGTACGCGACGCCGCGGGTCGCGGCGGTGCCGGGTGTCCGGCTGGTGGGCACCGCCGCGGAGAAGGCGAGCGTGCTCTCCTTCGTCATGGCCGGCTATGCGCCGATCGAGGTCGGTAAAGCCTTGAACGAGAAGGGCATCGCGGTCCGGGCGGGGCACCACTGCGCTCAGCCCATCCTGCGACGGCTCGGCCTGGAGGCGACGGTGCGTCCGTCGTTCGCCTTCTACAACACCTGTGCGGAGATCGACCGAATGGTCGCCGCGCTCGAAGAATTGGCAGTGCGCACACCCCGCTCACGCTGAGCGCTCGACCGCCGACCGCACCGAGGCAGCAGGGATTATCCCCGGCCGCCTCGGTGTTTCGCGTCGAGCAGGCCCGGCGGCGATCAGTAGGACTGCGCCCGATCTGACCAACGTGCGTTCAACTCGCCGGACACGCCTGCCGGAAAAATGATCTTGATCGGGTTACCGTCCGAGGTGTAACGCTGGTCGGGGTGCTCGGCAAGCCGGTCGAGCCAATACGTCGAGTCGAAGGCGACCGGCTCTCTGCCCGAACGGATTCGCGGCACCGCGGTGCGGTCGATCGAACCGAACGGGGACGGAGCGGGCTCGGCGCCGACCAGCATGACGGAGTCGAAGGCGTAGTGGGTACCCGCCCAGTCGCCGGCGACGGCCAGGGCGCGGTCGGCCGGATAGATCCCGAGCGGCAACGCCATGGTGCGCACCGGACCGGGTGTCGCGGCCGTGATCGCGCGGACGTTCTCGGCCAGCTCACGCTGCACACCGGCGCCGTCGAGCTGACCGAGGTTCGCGTGGCCGGCGGTGTGGGCGCCGATCTCGTAGCCGTGCGCCGCGAGCCAGGACAGTGCGCGCTCGTCACTCGCGAAGGGCTCGTTGTTGACATAAAAGGTTGCGGTAGGGGCGAAGTCGGGATGCTCGGCACGGAACTGTTCGAGGATGCCGAGCGCGGTGCCGGGCGCGGGCTGCCCGTTGTCGGTGAACGAGACCTGACTCAGGGTCGAATCGTCGAAGGTGAGGACCACGGGATGGGTGCCTGCGGGGATGTCGATGGCACCGGAGACATAGGCCGACGCGGTCACCGGCCGATAGTTCTCCCGGTACAGCCGATCGAGCTCGGCCCGGAACTTGGCCGGGGTCTGGTCGTAGTCGCTGGCCGGCGCCGCAGACAGCTGGTGATACATCAGGATCGGCACGACGCCGAGTTCGTTCGCCTGCACCGCAACGGGATCGGGCGCGGGTGCAACCGCGGACGCGGCGTCCGTCGTCGCGCTCACCCGCTCGTCACCGACGGCGGATTCCGCCGCGGTACATCCCGCGCAGACCGCGAACAACAATGCCGACAACATAACTCGAACACCGATCGTTGTGCTCTTCGCCATCGGCCCAACGCTACGCGAACTCACCGATTCTCCCGTGGAGGACATTGACCGAAAGTAATCGCGACAGTGCGGCACAGCCGGGATAGTAGAAACATCTTCGAACGAAAGTTGGTGTGCGCGTTGCTCGAATGGGTCCGCCTTCCGGGGCACCGACGGTTGACGGCAGTAATTGTTACCGCAGCCTTATCGATTCTCGTCGCTTCTGTGACCATCAGCTCGGTCCGGGCCGAACCCACCGGTTTGACGGTGACCGGGTTGCCCGGCGGTCCGATCGGCGCGACGGCGTTGTCCGCCTTGACATTGCGGGTGGACGCGCGCGATCACGATCCGCACGCCATGCGGCTGGAGCTGGACGGCGAGCCGGTCACCGGACAGGTCGAGGGCAATTCCGTGGTGTACAGACCGGAGAGACTAGGCAGTGGGGGGCACAGATTCACCGCCGAGATCCCGGCCGGGGGCGTCTTCGGTTTCTTGCGGACGGGCCCGGGGGCGGCCGAGATCTTCACCGTGGACAACGAAGCACCCGCGCTCGAGGTGAGCCAACCGGCGAACGTGACGTCCTACCGCCAGCCGGTCACGGTGCGCGGCAAAGCCCAAGGCGCAGAGCGGGTATCGATCGGTGATCAGACCGCGACCCCCGCGGCCGACGGAACCTTCGAGATCCCCCTCCCGCGCGCGCCGATCGGCGCCCACGTGGTCGCGGTCGATCTCGCGGGCAACGAAACCACCCAGCCGATCACCACGGCCATGGAGACGGCTCCGATCCGGGCGGTCCACGTCACCGCGCACGCGTGGTCGCACGAAGGGCTGCGCGAGGACGTGCTGAACCTGGCCCGCGACGGCCGGATCGACACGGTCCAGCTCGACATCAAGGACGAGGACGGCGTCGTCGGCTACGACTCCCAGGTGCCGCTCGCCCGCGAGTCCGGCGCCGTCGAGGCGATCTACGACGCACCCGCCGCGTTGCGGCAACTCCACGACATGGGCCTGCGCGTAGTCGGCCGCATCGTCGCCTTCCGCGACAGCCGGATGGCCGAATGGGCCTGGCACGCCGGGCATCCGGATTGGGTCATCCAGAATCCCGGCGGCGGCCCCTACGCGAGCAAATACGGGCCGATCGCGTTCACCAATTTCGCGAGCCCCGAAATGCGCCGATACAACATCGATCTCGCCGTCGAGGCGGCGAAGCTCGGTTTCGACGGCATCATGTACGACTACATCCGCCGCCCCGACGGCGACCTCTCGCAGATGGTGTTCCCCGGGTCCACCGAGTCGCCGAGCATGTCGATCGCCGAGTTCCTCCGCGAGAGCCGCGATCCCGTCCGCGACGCGGGCGCCGATCAGAGCGCCGCCGTCTTCGGCATCGCCTCGACCCGCCCTGACCAGATCGCGCAGGACATTCCGCGCATGGCCCGCCACGTCGACTACATCGCGCCGATGCTGTATCCGTCGCATTGGAACGCGGGTGAGTACGGCGTCGCGAACCCCAACTCTCAGCCTTACGACATCGTGTTCCGCTCACTCCAGGACTTCCGCGCCCAGACCCAGGGCACCGGCGCGAAAATCGTGCCCTGGCTCCAGGATTTCAGCCTCGGCGTGAATTACGGCCCGCACGAGGTGCAGGCGCAGATCGATGCGTCCCGCGATGCGGGCGTCCACGGCTTCTTCCTCTGGAGCCCGACGGTGCGATACCACATGGCGGGCGCGGCTCCCGCCTGAGTTTCCTTGGCGCGCAACGGCAGATGGAGCGCGGCGCCGACTCCATCTGCCGCCGGGCTCATCCGCTGAACACGTCGAACACCTCTTCGGCCCGGTCCCGGGCGCGGTACATGTCCCAGGCCTTGTCGGCGAGTTCGTCGGGGTCGAGGGTGTGGCCCGCCGCGTCGCCGAAGTGCCCGGGAGCCGCGGTGACCATGGCGTGGATGTCACCGCGCTCGATCAGGCCGCCGATGGTCAGGGTGCCTGCGTAGACACCGCGGTCGGCGAGGCCGGCATGCAACGTGACGGCGTAGTTGCGCAGCGCGGCCGAGGCCAAGGCCAGCTGGCCGAGCATCGGCATGGGCAGCACGCTGGAGAGCCCGCCCGCGAACAGCAGTCCGCCGGAGCCGCGTTCGAGCATGCCCGGCAGGACCTCGCGTACCAGGTCCAGCGCGGGCCAGACCAGTTCGAAGCCGGATTGTGCTGTCGCAACGTCTATTTCGGTGATATCGGCGAGCGGGGCGGCAGGCTGGGTCGTCGCAGGCCCGTAGTAGACCAGTTCCACCTCCCCGCCGATCGCGGCGAGCGCGGATTTCAGCTGGATGGGGTCGGTGATGTCGGCGGCCTGGGCCGTGGCAACGATCCCCTGCGCGGCAAGATCTTTCAAATACTGCTCGTGTCGAGCGGGGCTGCGCGAGATCAGCGCGACCCGGAAACCTTCGCGGCCGAAGCGCGCGGCCATCGACATGCCGAGGCCGGGTCCGGCGCCGACGATCACTGCCGTTGATGGGGACATCTGTCTCTCCTCCTGAATATTGAGGGGCTCCTCATTTTCAGAAGATAGCACGAAGTCGAGGAGCCCCTCGATTTTTGTAGAATGGTCCCCATGACCAAACCGCTGCGTCGTGACGCGGCCCGCAACCGCGAGAAGCTGCTGCGCGAGGCCGCCGATGTATTCACCGAGCAGGGCCTGGACGGTTCCCTGGAGGAGATCGCACGCCGCGCCGGGGTGAGCATCGGCACGCTCTACAACCACTTCCCGCACCGGGACGCGCTGATCGAAGCACTGCTTCCGCCGCGCTTGGCGGCGCTGGACGAGTTCGCCGTACGCGCCGCGGCCGAGCCGGACGCCTGGACGGCGCTCACCGGATTCCTCGAAGATCTGCTCGGCCAGATGACCACCGACCGCGGCCTGCTCGAAGCCCTCACTCGCGATCACCCCGCGGCAGACCAGCTGGCCGCGGCCTGCCACCGCGGGATGTCACACCTGGCCACATTGCTGGCACGGGCCCGGCGCGCGGGCGTGCTCCGCGCAGACGCGAGCGACGAAGACGTGACGAATCTGGTGTGGGCGCTGTCGCTGCTCGGCGAGGCCACCGGCTCCCCCGCCTGGCGGCGCTGCCTGGAATTCGTGTTCGACGGCCTGCGTTCGAGCAAGTAGACCAACCCCTCGCGAAAGGATCAGTACTGTGCCGCATGCCAAGGCCGCCGACGGCGTTCGCCTCGCGTATCAGACCGCAGGCGCCGGCACACCGCTGGTCTTGCTCGCCGGGCAGGCCAACAACCACCACTGGTGGGACGGGATCCGCACGGACTTCGAAACCCGGTATCGCACCGTCACCGTCGATTGGCGCGGCACCGGCGACAGCGACAAACCCGACGAGCCGTACAGCACAGCGGGTTTCGCCGAGGATGTGGTCGCGGTGCTCGACGATCTCGGGATCGAGCGAGCGGCGGTGTACGGCACATCGATGGGCGGGCGAGTCGGCCAGTGGCTGGCGGCCCGGCATCCGGATCGAGTGCACGGGCTGGTACTCGGCTGCACGTCACCGGGCGGCAGGCACAGCGTCGAACGCGGCCCCGAGATCAGGCAGTCACTCATCCAGCCCGACGCGACCGCGGCCCGGCAGGCGCTGCTGGAGTTGATGTACACACCACAGTGGCTGGCGCGTACGCCCGGACCGTTCAATACGCTCGGCGACCCGGAGATGCCCGCCTACGCCAAGCGCAGGCACCTGGTCGCGAGCAACAAGCACAACGCGTGGGAGGTGCTGCCGGAGATCCGCACGCCGACGCTGGTGGTGCACGGCACCGAGGACCGGTTCAATCCGGTGGCGAATGCGCCGCTGCTGGCCGAGCGGATCCCGCACGCGCGCATGCAGCTGATTCCGGGCGCTCGACACGCCTACTTCGATGAGTTCCGCGAGGTGGCGAGCCCGCTCGTCCTGGACTTTCTCGACGCGACCTGAACCACACGCGTATCGCCCCCGCTTCCCTTTCAGTATATCTAATTAACCGGCCAATTGTCAAAACCTTGACTTCACAATGGCCGTAGAGTTATTCTATAAATGCGGGAACATTCGAAACGGATTCGATCCGAGCAAATAAATTCGAATGCCTATTGCGCTGCCGGAAATCTGCGAGTAATTTGAAGCGTTGCGCAGGCCGCCTCCTGTCCGGACTCTCGAATCAAACAGCAGTGAGTATCACCGTTTGCCGTGATGCTCACTTTCTTGCTGATGCGTGAGCTCTGTCCGCAGGCGCGCACGTGCAATTCGTCAGCAGCGAAGTCCCGAAAGGACGCACCGTGCCCGTATCGCCCCAGACCGACGCCGATCACGCCGTGGCCGTTGCCGCTATCCCCGGAGCACCGCACCGGCTGTCTTTCGCCAGAGTGCAAGAACCCATCGATGTGCCGAAGCTGCTCGACCTGCAAACCGATTCGTTCGGCTGGCTGATCGGCACACCGGACTGGCGCGCCAGGGCGCTCGCCCGCGGCGAAACCGACCCGGTCGGTGGACTCGAGGAAATCCTCGCGGAACTGTCCCCGGTCGAGGATTTCGCCGGCTCGATGTCGCTGTCTTTCTCCGATCCTCGGTTCGAAGAGGTCAAGGCCTCGATCGACGAGTGCAAAGACAAGGACATGACCTACGCGGCGCCGCTGTTCGTCACCGCGGAGTTCATCAACAACAATACCGGCGAGATCAAGAGCCAGACGGTCTTCATGGGTGATTTCCCGATGATGACCGACAAGGGCACGTTCATCATCAACGGCACCGAGCGCGTCGTCGTCTCACAGCTGACCCGCTCGCCCGGAGTTTATTTCGATCACTCGGTGGACAAGACCACCGATAAGAATCTGTACAGCGTGCGCGTCATCCCGTCGCGTGGCGCGTGGCTGGAGTTCGACATCGACAAGCGCGACACCGTCGGCGTCCGCATCGACCGCAAGCGCCGCCAGCCGGTGACGGTACTGCTCAAGGCGCTCGGCTGGAGTCCGGAACAGATCGCCGAGCGGTTCGGCTTCTCCGAGGTCATGCTGTCGACCCTGGCGAAAGACCACACGAGCGGCGCCGACGAGGCGCTGCTGGACATCCATCGCAAGCTGCGTCCAGGTGAGCCGCCGACCAAGGAGTCCGCGCAGAACCTGCTGGAGAATCTGCTCTTCAAGGAGAAGCGCTACGACCTCGCGCGCGTGGGTCGCTACAAGACCAACAAGAAACTCGGCATCACCGACAGCACCACGACCACGCTCACCGAGACAGACCTGATCGCGACCATCGAGTACCTGGCACACCTGCACGCCGGCGACAAGACGATGACGGGGCCCGGCGGTGCCGAGATCCCGGTCGAACTCGACGATATCGATCACTTCGGCAACCGTCGCGTCCGTACCGTCGGCGAGCTGATCCAGAACCAGATCCGCATCGGCCTGTCCCGGATGGAGCGGGTGGTCCGCGAGCGGATGACCACCCAGGACGTCGAGGCGATCACGCCGCAGACCCTGATCAACATCCGCCCGGTGAGCGCGTCGATCAAGGAGTTCTTCGGCACCTCGCAGCTCTCGCAGTTCATGATGCAGGACAACCCGCTCGCCGGGCTCACGCACAAGCGCCGCCTGTCCGCCCTCGGCCCCGGCGGCCTGACCAGGGAACGCGCCAGCCTCGAGGTGCGCGACATCCACTTCAGCCACTACGGCCGGATGTGCCCGATCGAAACGCCGGAAGGCCCGAGTATCGGTCTGATCGGCTACCTTTCGGTGTACGCGCGGGTCAATCCGTTCGGCTTCATCGAGACGCCGTACCGCCGGGTGGCCGGCGGGCAGGTCACCGACGAGATCGTCTACCTCACCGCCGACGAAGAAGAGCGCTACGTGCGCGCGCAGGCCAACTCGCCGGTCGACGCCGACCGGCGCCTGTCCGAAAGCAAGGTGCTGGCACGGCGTTTCGGCGAGGAGGTGGAATACGTCGCCCCGTCGGCGGTCGACTTCATGGATGTCTCACCGCGCCAGATGGTTTCGGTCGCCTCGGCGATGATTCCCTTCCTGGAACACGACGACGCCAACCGCGCCCTGATGGGTGCGAACATGCAGCGTCAGGCCGTGCCGCTGATCCGTTCCGAGGCCCCGATCGTCGGCACCGGCATGGAATTGCGCGCATCCATCGACGCCGGCGACCTGGTCCTCAATGACAAAGCCGGTGTGGTGGAAGAGGTTTCGGCCGACTACATCACCGTCATGGCCGATGACGGCACCCGGCGCAGCTACCGGTTACGCAAGTTCGCGCGCTCGAATCAAGGCAACTGCTACAACCAGCGGCCGATCGTGGACGAGGGGCAGCGGGTCGAGACCGGTCAGGTGCTCGCCGATGGTCCGTGCACCGAGAACGGTGAGATGGCGCTGGGCAAGAACCTGCTCGTGGCGATCATGCCGTGGGAGGGCCACAACTACGAGGACGCGATCATCCTGTCGCAGCGCCTCGTGGAAGAGGACGTGCTGACCTCGATCCATATCGAAGAGCACGAGATCGATGCCCGCGACACCAAACTCGGTGCCGAGGAGATCACCCGCGATATCCCCAACGTCTCCGACGAGGTCCTGGCCGACCTCGACGAGCGCGGCATCGTGCGCATCGGCGCGGAGGTCCGTGACGGTGACATCCTGGTCGGCAAGGTCACCCCGAAGGGCGAGACCGAGCTGACCCCGGAAGAGCGGTTGCTGCGCGCGATCTTCGGGGAGAAGGCCCGTGAGGTGCGTGACACCTCGCTCAAGGTGCCCCACGGTGAGTCCGGCAAGGTCATCGGTATCCGGGTGTTCTCCCGCGAGGACGACGACGACCTGCCTCCCGGTGTGAACGAGCTGGTGCGCGTCTACGTCGCGCAGAAGCGCAAGATCCAGGACGGTGACAAGCTCGCCGGTCGCCACGGCAACAAGGGTGTCATCGGCAAGATCCTGCCCACCGAGGACATGCCCTTCCTGCCCGACGGCACCCCGGTCGACATCATCCTCAACACCCACGGCGTGCCGCGTCGTATGAACATCGGCCAGATCCTGGAAACCCACCTCGGGTGGATCGGCAAGGCCGGCTGGGAGATTCAGGGTGCACCGGAGTGGGCCGCGGCGCTGCCCGAAGCACTGCGGTCCGCGCCGCCGAACAGCAATATCGCGACGCCGGTCTTCGACGGCGCCCAGGATGCCGAACTTGCCGGGCTGCTCGGGTCGACGCTGCCCAATCGGGACGGCGACGTGCTGGTGGGCGCGGACGGGAAAGCGACGCTGTTCGACGGGCGTTCGGGTGAACCGTTCCCGTACCCGGTGGCGGTCGGCTACATGTACATCCTGAAGCTGCACCACCTGGTCGACGACAAGATCCACGCCCGTTCGACCGGTCCGTACTCGATGATCACCCAGCAGCCGCTCGGCGGTAAGGCCCAGTTCGGTGGCCAGCGCTTCGGTGAAATGGAGTGCTGGGCGATGCAGGCCTACGGCGCGGCTTACACGCTGCAGGAACTGCTCACCATCAAGTCCGACGACATCGTGGGTCGCGTGAAGGTCTACGAGGCGATCGTCAAGGGCGAGAACATTCCGGAGCCGGGCATTCCGGAGTCGTTCAAGGTGCTCCTCAAGGAACTCCAGTCGCTGTGCCTCAACGTCGAAGTCCTCTCCGCGGAAGGCCTCGCGATCGAGATGCGTGACGGCGACGACGAGGACCTGGAGCGCGCGGCCGCGAACCTGGGCATCAACCTGTCCAGGAACGAGGCCACGGTGGACGACCTGCCCAGCTGATCGGCATAACCGGGCCGAGATCGTCACCACCGGTGACGATCTCGGCCCGGACGGCTATACGTGCACCGTGGCCACCGCGTCGACCACATCCGGATTCTTCGGCTTGGTCCGCGGCAGGAAGAAGGCCGGTACCAGGGTGAGCACGATCAGCACCAGCGCCACGATGTAGGTGTGGCTGAATGCCGTTGCGGCCTGGTCCAATCCGGCCGCCAGCACGCCCGGCGGCAGCTGACTCGCCAGTTCGGGCTTGGTGGTCGCGGCGATCGCGGGCAGCGCGAACTCCCGATCGTTCAGCAGCGCGGTCAGCACCACCGAGATGGTCGCGGTGCCGATCGAACCGCCGGTCTGGTTGATGATGTTCATCAGGGTCGAACCGCGGGCGACCTGCTGGTGGGTCAGCGTCTGGATCGCCGCGGTCATGATCGGCATCATGGTGCAGCCCATGCCGAGACCCATCACGAACAGGGCGGCCAGCATCATCGGATACGACGTGTCCACCTTCAGCTGCACGAAGAACGCGGTGCTGACCGCGATCAACGCGATGCCGACCAGCACGATCTTGCCCGGGCCGATCTTGTCGACCAGCTTGCCCGCCACCGGCATGGTGAGCATCGCGCCCAAACCCTGTGGCACCAGCAACAATCCGGTCTGCAACGCCGATTCACCGCGCACCTGTTGCAGGTAGGCCGACAGCAGCAGGCTGCCGCCGAAGAAGGCGATCGCGAACAGCACCATGGTGAGCACCGAGAAGGTCAGCGCCCGGTTGCGGAACAGATGCAGATCGATCAACGGGTGCTCGGTGCGCAGTGCGTGGAAGACGAACGCCACCAACAGGATCAAGCCGATGATGGCGGGCAGCAGCACCTTGGTCGCGAGCACCGTGCCCTCGCCGGGGATCGACGAGACGCCGAACAGGAACAATGCCAGACCCGGTGAGGCGAGCAGCATGCCGACGAAGTCGAACGACTCGGCCGGCTCCGGCTTGTCCGCGGGGAACACCACCTGCGCCAGGATCAGCGCGACGATGCCGATCGGCAGATTGATCAAGAAGATCCACTGCCAATGGAATTCGATCAGCCAGCCGCCGAGGATGGGGCCGCAGATCGGGCCGAGCAGCATCGGCACACCGAGCACCGCCATCACGCGGCCGACCCGCTGCGGACCGGCCGCGTGCGTCATGATCGTCATGCCGAGCGGCATCAGCATGCCGCCGCCGATGCCCTGGACCACGCGGAAGGCGATGAGCGACTGGATGTTCCAGGCCAGCGCGCAGAGCACCGACCCGAGCACGAAGAAGGCGAGCGCCGCCATGTACAGGCGCTTGGTACCGAAGCGGTCCGCGGCCCAGCCGGTGAGCGGAATGACCGTGGCCAGTGCGAGGGTGTAGCCGGTCACGGTCCACGCCGCGATGGCGTAGCTCGTGTCGAAAGTGTCCTGGAAGGTGGGCAACGCGATGTTGACGACGGTGATGTCGAGAATCGACATGATCGCGCCGAGTACCACGACGCCCGCCACCTTGAAGACCGCCGCGTCGAGTTTGTCGGCGGTCGGATCAGGCGTCGTCGCCTGCGTATCCGGAGGTTGTGTCACCGCTTCAGCGTTGCACTTCTTCAGTCGCTACACCAGCAAATTGTCCTGCCATTCGTGAGAAAAATTCGATCTCGGCCAGGGCGGCCGCGGTCGTGACCTCACCGGCGGGCAGCAGCGGCAGCCGCACGGCCGGGCTCGGAATGCGGCCTTGAGCCGCGAGAACGGCCTTGATCACGGTGGGGTTGGGCTCGGCGAAGAGGGTGGCCGACAGCGCGGCCAGCCGATGCCCGAGCGCACGCGCCTGCTCGATCCGGCCGTCGCGCCAGGCCGCGATGAGCGCGGTGAACGGCGCGGTGGCCACGATGCCGGAGGCCAGGATGCCGCCCTCGGCGCCGAGCGCCAGCAGCGGCGAGACGAACAGGTCGTCGCCCGCCAGCACGGCGAAGTCCGCGGGGCGTGCGCCCATCAGCGCGACGGTGGCCTCATCGATACTGCCCACGGCGTGTTTGACGCCGACGATGTTCGGATGCGCCGCGATATCGAGCAGGGTTTCCGCGCACAGCGTGCGACCGGTGCGATACGGAATGTTGTAGACCACCAGCGGCACCGGGCTGCCCCCGGCCAGCGCCCGGAAGTGCGCGAGCACCCCGGCCTCGGTGGGCCGGGTGTAGTACGGGACGACGGTGAGCGCGGCGGCGATCTGCCCCGACAGCGCGGCCAGCGCATCGGCGGAGTCGGCCGTCGAGTTGGAGCCGGCGCCGACGATCAACGGCGCGTTGTGTTCCCGGCACACGCTCGCGCAGACGTCGATCACCCGGGCGCGTTCGGCCGGCGTCAACGTCGCCGCTTCGGCGGTGGTGCCGAGCGCGACCAGGCCGGTCGCGCCCTCGGCGAGCGCCGAGTGGGCCAGTCCGGCCAGCGCTTCGGCGGCCAGGGCGTTCTCTGCCGTGAACGGCGTGACAAGGGGGACGAAAAGGCCTGCGAGCGTCATGGTTATGAGGGTGACGGCCACAAAGCGTCAGGTCCAGTTCACATTTCTACATTCGAGCATAAGCTGACCTGATGCTCGATATTCGCAAATTGCGGCTGCTGCGCGAGCTCTCGCATCGGGAGACCATCGCGGCGGTCGCCGAGGCACTGGCCTACACACCTTCGGCGGTCTCGCAGCAACTCACGGCGCTGGAACGCGAAGCGGGCGTGCCGCTGCTCGAACGGACCGGGCGGCGGGTGACGCTCACCCCGGCGGCGCGCACGCTGGTCGAGCACGCCGAAACCATCCTCGCGGTGCTCGAACAGGCCGCCGCCGACATGGCCACGGCGCGTACCGAACTCGCCGGGACGCTGCGGATCGGCGCCTTTCCCACCGCCATTCGCACCATTCTCTCTCCGGCGCTCGTCACGCTGAGCCGGGATCATCCCGGCCTGGAACTGATGGTCACCGAGATCGATCCGGCGACCGCGCCCGCCGCGTTGCGCGCGGAAGCGCTCGACGTCGCGCTGGTGCAGGAATACGACTACGTGCCGGTCGAACCCGACCCCGCGCTCGACACCGAGCCGCTGCTGGAAGAGACGATCTATCTGGCCGCGCCCACCGCCGAACCACTCGTCGCGTACCGCGAAACCGCTTGGATCGCAGGGATTCCCGACACGCTGTGCTACACGATGACCGTCCGAGCTTGCCAGGCAGCGGGATTCACGCCGCGGATCCGCCATCACGCCGACGATTTCGGCACCGTGCTCGCGCTCGTCGCGGCCGGGCAGGGGGTCGCGCTGGTGCCCGAACTCGGCGCGCTGGACTGCCCGGCCGAGGTCACGCTGACCCCGCTGCCGGCTCGGCGGCGCACCCACCTGGCGTATCGGCGCGGCACCGGTAACCACCCGGCGGTCCGGGCGGCCCGTGCGGCGCTGGTCGCGGCCGCGAACTCCGGGTGACGCCCCGGTCGGCAGGCGCCGCAGGGGACCGCTGATTATCCGTTGCGGCCCCGGGTAACCGTCGGTCAGTAACCGGGAGGTGGTGGCCTGTGCGGACGATATCGACCGATATCCCGGCGCGCCTGGATCGATTGCCGTGGTCGCGCTGGCACTGGATGGTGGTGATCGGGCTGGGGTCGGTCTGGATCCTGGACGGCCTCGAGGTCACCGTCGTCGGTAGCGTGGCGAGCAGATTGTCCGAGCCGGGCAGCGGGATAGACATCACCGCCGCACAGGTTTCCGGTGTGGCGGCCGCGATGTACGTCACCGGCGCGTGCACCGGGGCGCTGTTCTTCGGTTGGCTCACCGACAGATTCGGCCGCAAGAAGCTCTTCCTGATCACCCTCGCGGTGTACTTGATCGCGACGGCGCTGACCGCCGTCTCGTTCTCGATGTGGTGGTTCATCCTCTTCCGGTTCTTCACCGGGTTCGGGATCGGCGGCGAGTACGCGGCCATCAACTCCGCGATCGATGAGCTGATCCCGCGAAAGTACCGCGGCCGCATCGACATCGTGATCAACGGGACCTATTGGCTCGGCGCGGTGGGCGGCGCGCTGCTGTCCATCGTCGCGCTGAACACCGATTGGTTCGCGCCGAATATCGGCTGGCGCTTGACCTTTGCGCTGGGCGCGGTGTTCGGCCTGGTCATTCTCGTGGTGCGCCGGCACGTGCCGGAGAGCCCGCGCTGGATGTTCATCCACGAGCGCGAGGACGGCGCCGAACGGATCGTCGCCGATATCGAGAAACAGGTCCGCACCGATACCGGTGACGAACTGGAAGACGTGTCGGAGCAACGGATCGAGATCCACCAGCGGCGCACCATCAGCTTCCGCGAGATCGCGGCGGTGATGGTGCGGCACTATCCGCGCCGCAGCGCGCTCGGGCTCGCCCTGTTCGTCGGGCAGGCGTTCCTGTACAACGCCATCACCTTCAATTACGCGCTCATCCTGGCGAAGTCGTTCGACGTGCCCGACGATCGGGTCGGCTACTACTTCGCGGTGATCTGCTTCGGCAATTTCCTCGGGCCGTTGCTGCTGGGGCGGTTCTTCGACACCGTCGGCCGCAAGCCGATGATCGCGGGCTGCTACATCGGCTCGGCGGTGCTGTTGTTCGGCACCGCATGGCTTTTCGCGGCGGGCCAGCTCTCCGCGGTGACCTTGACCGCGTGCTGGACCGTGGTGCTCTTCGTCGCCTCCTGCGGGGCGAGCGCGGCGTATCTGACGGTGAGCGAGATCTTCCCGATGGAGACCCGCGCGATGGCCATCGCGTTCTTCTACGCGATCGGCACCTTCGCGGGTGGTGTGGCCGGGCCGCTGGTGTTCTCGAAGTTGTCCGCCGAGGGCGACCCGGGCAAGACCGCGCTGGCCTTCGCCATCGGCGCGGCCACGATGTTCGCCGCGGGCCTGGTCGAGCTGGCCTATGGCGTACGCGCGGAAGGGCGCTCGCTGGAGGACATCGCCAAACCGCTGAGTGCCACCTCGAAAAGCCCGGTGACCTGAGACTGGGCAAATTGTCTCAGACACTCTAGACTCAAGCCCTGCCACCGCGCCGAAGGGGACAACGATGTCAGCCACCACGCCACCGGCCCGCGCCTACCACCGACTGGTGACCTCCGGCTGGAACCGGCTCGCCGCGATCTACAACAATCCGCTCGCGCAGCGGTTCGGGTATCGGCCGCCGCAGGACGAGATCATCGACCAGTTGCGCCGGGCGAATATCCGCCGGATCGCCGATGTCGGCTGCGGCACCGGGATTCTCGCCGCCCGCATCCAGCAGGAGTTGCACCCCGAGGTGATCTACGGCTGCGACGCCTCCCCCGGCATGCTGCGGCAGGCGAAAGCCCGCTCCGGACAGGTGAACTGGGTCAACCGCCGGGCCGAAGACCTCGGACTGCCCGCGGGCTCGGTCGACGCCGTCGTCTCCACCCACGCCTTCCACTTCTTCGACCAGCCCGGCGCACTGGCCGAGTTCCACCGGATCCTCTCCCCCGGTGGGCTACTCGCGATCGTCGTGATCAACCCGCGCAGCCGGTTCGCGCCGCTGCTGCAACCCACAGCGATCCAAGGTGTCGCCTACTTCCCGCCACCTGCCGAGATGCGGGAACTGATCGTGGCGGCGGGCTTTCGCCTCGTGACGCAGCGACCGGTGCGCCGGCCGATCCCCGAGGCGTTCGTCCCCGACCAGCTGACCGTCGCGCGCAGCGGCTGAAATCCCGGCGCGCCTCGCCGACGAGCTGTCGGGGGCGCGCGGTAATCTTGTCGCTCGGAACGCGCTGCCCCAGACCCCGCCAGCCGACCACACAGCAACGAAATCGGTCGAGGTGGGAAGGGGCAGTTCGTGGATCAGCCTGTCGATATGCCGGATATCACGCGGGGCGGCGGCAGCGAGGGCGCGGCGACACCACTGCTCGGTTCCGGAACCGAACCGGTCCATCCGATCGAGGAGGTCCTCGGCGCGGGCGCGTGGCAGAACGCGGGCACCTTCCGGTTCTGGCGGGCCGGCGAGCGCTGGGAATGGTCCGACGAGGTCGCGCAGATCCACGGCTACGCTCCGGGTGCGGTCCAGCCGACCACCGAACTGCTGCTCTCCCACAAACATCCGGACGATCGGGAACAGGTCGCGAACACCATCGCGCGCACCGTCGAAACCGGTGAACCGTTCTGCAGCAGACACCGGATCATCGACACCAGAGGACGGGTGCGCCACGTGCTGGTGGTCGGTGACGACATGTACGACGACAAGGCGAAGGTGGTCGGTACCTCCGGCTATTACGTCGATATCACCGACACCCTCGCCGAGGATCGCAGGCAAACCCTCGACGGTGCCCTGCCCGAGCTGTACACCGCCCGCGCCGCCATCGAACAGGCCAAAGGCGCGCTGCGGCTGGTCTACGGGATCAGCGCCGAGCAAGCTCTCCGGGTGCTCGTCTGGCGCTCCCAGGAGACCGGTGTCGAACTCCGCGTCCTGGCCACCCAGTTGCTCTCCGAACTCACCACCCTCGACGGCCCGATGGTCGAACTCCGTACCCGCTTCGACCATCTGCTGCTCACCGTCCACGAACGCATGTGAGCACGGGTGCGCCGCGCCGAATTCGGTGGCTCCCTACGCCTTCCCCTCATCAGCACGCACAAAACGTTCGTCCGGTTCAGCGTCGGCGGACTCTCTGGTCCGTAGTTCGCCGCCGTTGCGGGCGCGGACCGCGTTGATCGCGGCGAGCGCGACGCCGAGGGCGACCAGGATCAGTCCCCGCAACCAGACCGCACCTTCGATCCGGGTGCACAGCAACAGGCACGACGCCAGGCCCAGCCACGGGATGAACACCGGCACCCGGAAGTGGTCCGGTTCGCCGCCCGAGGTGCGGCGCAGCACCAGCACCGCGGCGTTGACGGCGGCGAACACGACGAGCAGCAACAACACCAAAGTGGCGGCGAGCGAATCGACTTCGCCGGTCGAGGCGAGCACCAGGGCAACCGCGGAGGTCGCCAGGATCGCCACCCACGGCGTCCGCCGCCCCGGCAGCACCCGGGCGAGGATCGGCGGCAGCAAGCCGTCACGCGCCATGCCGTAGGTCAGCCGGGACGACATGATGCCGGTGAGCAGCGCCCCGTTCGCCACCGCGACCAGCGCGATCGAACTGAACAACCAATCCGGCAGATCCCCGGCCGCCCGCACCACCTCGAGCAGCGGACCACTGGACTCGCTCAGTAGCCCGGTGGGCACGCCGGCACTGGCCACGAAGCCGATCAGCAGATAGACCACCCCCGCGGTGAGCAGCGCGCCGAACAGCGCCCGCGGATACGAGCGCCGCGGGTTCTCGATCTCTTCGGCCAGATTGACCGACGTCTCGAATCCGACGAACGAGTAGAACGCGAGCACGGTCCCGGCGAGCACCGCCCCGAACGGCCCGTGCTCGGCGGTGCCGACCTCGGTGACGCGGTGCAGGTCGGCGTCGCCGCGCGCGATGATCCAAGCGCCGAGCCCGATGATCAGGACCAGCCCACCCAATTCGATCACCGTCGCTGCGACATTGGCACGCAGGGACTCTTTGATCCCGCGAATGTTGAGCGCGGCGAGGACGGCGAGGAAGACCACCACGACCGCCGCCGCGGGCAACGAGATCAGCGCCTGCAGGTAGTCCCCGGCGAAGGCCCGGGCCAGCGCGCCCACCGAGACCAGTCCGGCTGCCAGCATGCAGAATCCGACGAACGACCCGGCCGCGGGCCCGAATGCCGTGGTGACGTAGTGCGCGGACCCGCCCGCCCGCGGATACCGGGTCGCCAATTCGGCGTAGGACGCCGCGGTCAGGGTGGCGAGCCCGAGCGCGAGCAGCAGGGGCAGCCACACCGCGCCGCCGGTCTCCCCCGCCACCGAACCGACCAGGACATAGACGCCGGCACCGAGGGTGTCGCCGAGTATGAAGAAATACAGCAGGGGTGTGCCCACCGTCCGCTTCAACGCGAGGCTCATGCTGGTCCGATACCCAGATGATCTCTGTTGAAGCGCCGAGAGCTCAGCTGGCGGTGAGCGTGGCGGGCGCCGGGTTCTCGGCCGGACGCCCCGGCACGGGCAAGCCGATGTGGCGGCGCGACTGCGCGACTTTGCGCATGATCGGCTCGGCTTCGTCGCCACGCCCGGCGGCGGTGAGCGCGCGGCTGTACACCCGCATGGCCCGCAGGCGGCGCACGGTAGCGGAGACCTCGGTGAGCGCCCGCACGGCCTCCGCCGCGATCGGGACCGCGGCTTCGGCGTCACCGCTGTAGAGGGTCACCTCGGCGAGCCGGGCCAGCGCCCAACCCTCCTGATGCCGGCGGCCGTCGCGGCGGGCCACCGCCAGCGCCCGCTCGCACAGTTCCCGCCCTTCCTCCGGATCACCCCGCTGCAACGTCGCGAAACCCAACTCGTGCAACGCCATTGATTCGAGCCGCAGGCTTCCCACCATGCGCGCGAGGAACAGGGCTTTGCCCGCGGCTTCGACGGCTTCCGGCCAGCGCCGCGCATCGCAGTAGGCCCGGGCCAGGGTCGCCCAGCCCATCCCCTCGCTCCACTGATTGCCGTCCTGGCGGCCCAATTCGATGGCCCGCCGGAAGTGCTCCACGGCCACGTCCACTTTTTCCTGGTAGGCCATGGCCGTGCCGAGCATCTGTTCGGCGAGGATGGCGCCGGGCCGATCGCCTGCCTCGCGCAGCATCGCACCGGCTTGGCGCAGGATGTGCCCGGCGCTCAGATCGCCCATGCCGACCAACCGGGCGACGGCCGCGGCCAGCTGGGCGCGCGCCATGGTGCGCAGGTCGCCGTCGTTCTCCGCGGCATGACTCATCAGCTCGAGCGCCTCGGCCACCTGCGGCAGATGTTCGCCCGCGTCGCCGCCGACGGCCAGCGACAGCGCGAGATCGACTGCGAGCGTGCGGGTCTGCGCGTCCGGCAGTTCGATGACCTGCCGATAGAGCGCGACCAGGCCGGATCGCTCGGTCATCGCCCATACGGCACACTGCCGTTCGTCGGTGAAGCGCTGCCCGCCCTGCTCGGTGACGGCGTAATACTCCGTGCCGACACCCGGATCGCGAAGTTCCACAATGTTTTTCGCGCTCGCCAGATAGAAGTCGAGCAGCCTGCGCAGGGCGAGCGGCCATTCCTGCTGCTGCGACTGATCGGCCACGCCGCGGGCGAACAGCCGCAACAGGTCGTGATAGCGGTAGCGACCCCATTCCGGCGTCTGCAACATGCCCAGATCGACCAGTGCTTCGCAGAGCCGCTCGGCCTCGGCCCGCTCCCGATCGATCAGCGCGGCGATCGCGGCGACCGACAGGTCGGGCGCGTCGGAGAACGAGACCAGGACGAACACGCGCGCCAGCTCAGGCGTGAGTTGCCGGTAACTGTCCCGGAACACGTGTTCCACGCTGGTGTTGCCGACCGCGAGTTCGGCGAGCCTGCCCCGCTCGTCGGCCAGCCGCTCGGCGACCGCGGCGAGCCGCCAGTTCGGTCTGCTCGCCAGTCGCGCGCCGACGATCCGCAGCGAGACCGGCAGATGCCCGCACGCGTGCAGGATTTCGCGGGCGGCGTCCGGCTCGTCCGATACCCGCCGTACCGAAGCCATGCGCTCCAACAGCGTCAGCGATTCGTCCGGGGTGAGCACGTCCAGCGGAACCAGCCGCGCGCCGAACAATTCCACCAGGCTCGAACGGCTGGTCACCAGTACCGCCGCCGCGCCGGGGCCGGGCAGCAGCGGGGTGAGATGCTCGACGTCGCGCGCGTTGTCCAGCACCAGCAGTGCCCGCTTGTCTGCCACGGTGTCGCGCCACAGCGCGGTGCGCCCGGCCAGCTCCGTCGGCAGCTCGCCGGACTCGATGCCGAACGCGCGCAACGCGACCGCCAGCAGCACCTCGGCCGAGCGCGGATGTTCATCCATGCCACCGAGATCGAGATACAGCACGCCGTCCGGATAGTGTTTGCGCGCGCGATGCGCGAGATGCACTGCCAGCGTGGTCTTTCCGACACCACCGAGGCCGGTGATCGCGATCACGGGGCGGCCGGCGCAGTCCGCGTCGAGCAGTCCGCCCAACTCCCGGGCCAGCTCCGCGCGCCCGACGAAGTCGGCGATATCCGGCGGCAACTGCGCCGGGACGCGCGGGAGATCGAAACTCTTCGGCGCAGACGGCGGTTCGTAGGCGGGCTCGGTGTCCATCGACTCGGCCGACAGGATCTGCTGATGCAGGCGCACCAGCTCCGGCCCGGGTTCCAAGCCGAGTTCATCGGCGAGCAGCCGGCGTGCGGTCCGGTAGACCTCCAGGGCCTCGACCCGCCTGCCGCTGCGGTGCAGCGCGATCATCAGCAGTTCGTGCCACCGCTCACAGTGCGGATCGGCCGCGATCAGCGCCTCCGACTCCGCGACGGCGGTCGCGTACCGGCCGAGATCCAGCGCCACCGAGACCCCGACTTCGTACATCGCCAGGCGCAACCGCTCCAGCCGCGTCCGCTCACCTTCGGCCCAGGGGCCGGGCAGTCCGATCAGCGGATCGCCGCGCCACAGCTCCTGGGCCGCGGCCAGCTTGGCGTTCGCGTCGTCGGCCGCACCCGCCCGCCGATCGGCTTCCGCGGCCGCGATCAAGTCCTCGACCGCGATGACGTCGAACTCCACCGGCACCCCCAGCCGGTAGCCGCCTCGGGTCGAATCGAGCCACTCGGTCCCCGCACCCGGGTGCCCGTGCGTGTCGAACTGCCTGCGCAGGGCGAGCACATGATTGCGCAGCACACTGCCCGCGGTCTTGGGCGGGCGCGCCGACCACAGGCGCGCGACCAGTTGCGTCGTCGAGAGAGTGCGGCCGGGCTCGGCCGCGAGCATGGCCAGGACGGCCAGCAACTGCGGGGCGGCGAGGTCGAGCTGCTTGTCGCCCAGCCAGACCTCGACCGGCCCCAACATCCGTAACCGAAGTGCGCCCGGCCCCGCCCCGTCGAGTCCTGAACACTGCTGCGGTGCCACTCGAATCCCTCACATCCCGTCCGCGCAGACCATGCCGGTACAGCGGACTCACCTGAATGCGCGTGCAGTTACGCGACCACCGGTCGCCGTCACCTCTGCTGATGGCGAGTCGGCCATGTAATGACCGTAGAAGCGTGCCGACCGGACGGCAATCCGAGATTACGAGAAGCTGATCGAGAAATTACGGGGCGGTGGGATGAGCGCCGCACCGACCGCAGACCGGGAAGCCTACCGTGGCACCCGTGCGCGCGGCGATCTCACCGGGCGCCTTCGGGCAGCAGATGCGCGAGCAGCAGCTTGATCAGCAGCACCGGGGCGAACCAGGCCAGCGCGTGCGGCACCGTGAGCACACTGGTCACGCCGACGATCGCGAAGGCCGTGACCCCGAACGCGACCGGACGACGCAGTTCGTCCGGCGAGATCGTCACCGCGACCGCGCCGATCATCGCGAGCGCGTAGATGACCAGCGCGCTCGTCCAGGTGAACCCCGGCACCACCGCCGCCAAGATGAACGGCTGCAGGTGGATCGCGACGAAGCCGAGATGGTGGGCGGCGGTCCGGCCAGGCCGGTGATACCAGCGTTTCGCCGAATTCGTCGCGTTGACGACGGCGCCGCCGAACATGTCGAAGGCCACCAGTGCGACGATCGCGGCTCGCCACACCGCCAGGTCGGCGTGCAGGCTCAGCGCGAAAGCTGTTGCCGCACCGGCGAATGCCGCCGCGAAAGCGGTGGTGATCTCGCCGTGGGTCGCGTTCGGTGCGATCAATCGATCGGTGAGCGTGGTCATTTCCGGATTCCTTCCACACAGAGCTGCACGAGCGGGTCGGCCAGATCGCGCAGCGAGACCTGCGGGTCGGCGAGCGTCTGCACGAGGCAGCCTTCGATGGCGCCGACGATCACCGCGGCATGCCGGGTGTCGATGCCGTCGCGGAGCTCGCCGTCGGCCCGCGCCTGCGCGAGGAGATCGGCTACGGCGTCCCGGTATTCGCGATACATGGCGGCCAGATCGAGCGGCGGATTCGAGGCCCACACGTCCAGGAGCACACGTGCGTGATCCGGATGCGCGGCGAGCAGGTCCACGATGCCGCGCACCAGACGCGTCAACCGCGTCAGCCCACTCCCCTCGCCGAGGTCGCCGAGCACCGTCGCGGCCCGCGCCGAGTAACTCTCGAAAACGCCGGACAGCAACGCATCCCGGCTGTCGAAGTACAGATACACACTGCCCTTCGCGATACCCGCCGCCGCCGCGACATCCTCGATCCGCGCCGCCGCGAACCCTTTACTGGCGAACACCCGAACCGCGGCCTCGAGGATCTCCTCCTGCCGCGCAACCCGATCAACTCTCTTAGGCACAGGCCTATTATGAATGACCAGTCAGTCATAAATCAACCGGTAGACCGTTCCCAACCGTTCGGCCCGAAGACCCACCGTTCACCACTGCCGTCACGGGTGTCGTAGGTGGCACCGATCGGCAGGTGCGTGACCTCGCCGCTGTAGTACGCCAACCGGAGCATGTCGACGGCCAGCCAGTAGGCGTGATGGGCGGCCGTCGATTCCCATTCCGCGCGTTCGAGTGCCGTCAGGAAGTGCTCGTCACGACGTAGAGCGTCGCCGTTCGGACATGTCCAGTACAGCACTCGCTCCGGACCGCTGTAGCCGCGCGGGACCAGCTCACGCGGCGTACCACACACGGCGCACGGCCGCACTGCCCGCGGCGCGTAACGGTCCATCAGCCAATGCAGGTCGATGATGCTGTGCTCGGTGTCGCGGGCACAACTGCCGCCGCCCGGGACCGCACAGTCCGGGCAACGTGCGTCCTGGAATCCGTCGCCGGTATCCGGCCAGCCGGCGGGCCACCGCGCACCGCAACGCAGGCAACGGAACTGGGCGCGTTGTGCGGCCGTCACCGAGAATTGCGTGATGAAACCAGGCTTGTCCCGTAACGGACCCAAATACCCGGGATAGGTGCCCAACTCCGTGCGCGGCCATCCGCTCCCGCGCTCCTGCGGCCACAACAGGCCGATGACCTCCCGCACCGCCTGCCGATCCCAGGCCACGCCGGGTCGCGCCGGAAGCCTTGCGGCATTGAGATACTCGGTCAGGTCATCGAGATCCGACAGCGACGACGCGTTCTTCCGCGCCAGCTCCCGAACTCCGTTTTCGTCGTATCCGGCCCGTAGCGCTGCCGGTATATCGGCCCACTGCAACGCGATTCGAATCTGGTCCTGATGCTTGCGTTCGGCCGCCGCGCGCGCCGCCGACGCCGCGCGCTCGTCCGCACTGCCCGGCCACGGCTGCACCGACCGGTCGCCGTACACCCGGCGAGGCAGCCCTGACAGTGCCCCCGCGCCAGGCGGAAGCACATCTTCGTCGTGATAGTAACCGTGCCGGCGGCCTGCCTTTCGATCGAACTCGGCGAACCTCGCCTTTATTCTGGCGAGCTCTTCCTTACTGATCTTCTGCGAGTCCTCCGGCGGTCTGAAATGCCGCCCACCGACTTCCTGCGTCACCGTTCACCCCTCCCCCTCACGGCCTGTAGTTCGTAGACGAACGGTACCCGGCGTTAGAGGTCGGACCGCGTCGACACCGGCGAAAGGCTTTGCAGGGCAGGGGCCCAGTGATCAGCTCAGTATGGGACTGCTGAATTCTTTTCGGCCCAGAGCTTTTCGGTGTCGGAGCCGCCGGGTGGGGGGACCAGGCCGTTGATCATCCAGAGGTCTTCGCTGGTTTCGTCGGCGTGGAACTCCCAGTGCAGGTTGGGGTGCCGGGTCAGGTGGGGGTGCAGGATGGCCTTGATCCAGCGGGCGGTGCGGCGGCGGCTCTCCTGGTCGGGGTTGCGGCGGGCGATGTGGTCGATGACGATGCGCACACCGGCCGGGGTGGGTTCGCCGCCGACGTAGAAGTTCTCGGGACGGATTTCCTGGAAGACGGTGACGACGTAGAACCTCGGCAGACCGACGTTTTCGTAGTGATCGGCGATACGCGTGGCCAGCTGATGCTTCTCGTCGGCGCCGAAGACGCCGGGCGTGTGATGGATTGTCCACAGGGGCATGGCTTTTCGTACTCCTAGCTGAGTTCAGCGGGCGACCGCGAAGGTCAACCGCTCGACCGGACCGGACAGCGCCGCCTTGACCTCCACGGTGACGGCGTCGGCGAGCACTTCGGTATCCCCCGCCGCCACGCCGTCCAGAATCCGGCCGGCGATCTCGACGGGCGTGGCCTTGGGCTGCGCGACGGCGGCGACCATGTCGGTATCGATGAAGCCCGCGTGCACCCCGACGACCTGAGTCCGCTGCCGTGCCAACTCGACTCGCAACGAATTGGTGACCGACCACGCCGCCGCCTTGGACGCCCCGTACGCACCGCTGCCCGCCAGCCAGGACAGCACCGAGTGCATGTTCACCAGTGCCCCACCGCCGTTCGCGGCCAGGATCGGCGCGAACGCTCGCGCCACGCGCAACGCCCCGAACACGTTGACGTCGAATGTCTCGGTGACACTGTCGAAGTCGCCTGTCGACAACGCGGCGGGGAGCAAGATCCCGGCGTTGTTGAACACGATCTCGGCATCGGCCGCGAGCTCAGCCAGCGCCGCGACCGAGTCGGCGGAACGTACCTCGAGCTCGGCGGTGACCACCTCCGGACGCTGATCCGAGTACGCCGAACGGGCGGTGGCGTACACCTTGCGCGCCCCGCGCGCCAGCAGTTCGTCGACCAGCGCGGCGCCGAGCCCGCGCCGACCGCCGGTCACCACAGCCACCTTGCCTTCTATCGCAACCATGCGACCTCCATCTCAGTAACGATGCCGTTAGTTAGATGGAAGCACAGCGTCACTGACTAACGCAAGCGTTAGTTATACTGGCCGAGTGGCGATGGAGTTCGAACCGAAGTTGCGCGACCGCGACGCGTGGTCGATCGGCGCAGGCTGTTCGGCCGAGCGCGTCCTGCGCCTGCTCAGCACCAGGACGGTGTTTCTCGTGATCCGCGAATGCTTCTACGGCACCACGCGGTTCGAGGATTTCGTGCACCGCATCGACACCTCCGCTCCGGCGGTGTCCCGGGCGCTCAAACAGCTGGAAAGCGCGGGCATCGTCGCCCGCGTGCCCTACCGAGAGCCCGGCAAACGAATCCACGACGAGTACCGCCTGACCGCGTCGGGCGAGGACATGCTGCCGGTGTTCCTGTCGCTGGTGCAGTGGGGCGACAAATACCTGCAGGACGGCCACCCGCCGCTGACCTTCGTCGATGCGGAGACGGGCCGCCCCCTGCAGGTCCGGATCACCACCGAACCCGCGCCGGAACCGTCCTCGGGCGATATCGAGATCCGGCTGAATCCGGCCAGGTGAACCTGCTCGCCGTCACCGAGCACCAGCGGCTCCATACCGCCGGGCGTGATCGCCGGGACTCACGTCACTGCAACCTGCGATAGACCGCGCGCACGATCGGGCTGATCAACGCGCGCGGAGTGTATTGGCCGCCGATGGTCTGCACTTTCGCGAAGACGCCTGGAACGACCCGGCGGCGGCCCTCGGCCAAACCCGAAAGCGCCTCGGCGGCAGCCTGTTCCGCACTTACCCAGCACAGGGCGGGCAGCATACTGTCCAGCTTCGGCACCTCGGCCACCGCCGAGTACTCGGTGCGCACCGGGCCGGGCGCGAGCAGTGTGCACCGCACGCCGGTGCCCGCCAGCTCACCGTGCAACGACTCGGCCAGGGTGTTGGCGAAGGCTTTGCCCGCTGCGTACGTGGCGTTGCCGGGCCCTGGCTGATTGCCCGCGGTGGATCCGGTGAGGAGTATCGCGCCCGCGTCCCGGCGCACCATGCCGGGTAGCACGGCGAGCGTGAGGTCGTGCACCGCGACGCAGTTCAGTTCCACCTGCTGCCGCTCCCGGGCCGGATCGGCTTGCGCGAGTTCACCATAGGTGGCGAATCCGGCGTTGTTGCACAGCACCGTGATCTCGCGTTCGGACAGTTCCGTGCACAGTTTCGCGCGGGCGTCCCGGTCGGACAGGTCGACGGCCCGGATCTCGGCCTCGACCTGGTAGCTGCCGGACAGCCGGTCGGCGAGGGCGCGCAGCCGATCCGCGCGCCGCGCCACCAGGATCAGCGAATGGCCCTGCCGGGCCAACCCTTCCGCGAGCGCTTCGCCGATACCGGAGGACGCCCCCGTGACGACCGCGCGAGCGGCGGGTGTGGGTGCGGGCAAATTCATCGGATTCTCCTCGCTGTGCAGATCGGGTCAGCGTGCGCCGCCACCGTGGCACGGCCGTCACCAACATTCGCAGTGCACCCGGCCCGCCGACATGATTGTCCCGCAACGGATCCGCGCCTGAGCGGCTACCTCGATCCCCGACTCGCACCGTGTTTGCGGCAACGCACGCATCCTGGTCATTCGATCGCGTGGTGTGTCAGCGTCGTGCGCACGAGGTGAGGCGCTATGTTGCCCGGATGCCGTATCTGCGACGAGAAGGACCGGTGTTCATCGCGCATCTGGGCAACAGGGATGAACGGGACACGGAGAACAGATTCAACCCCGAGTGGATCGCGACGTTGGACGCGATCCTCGATGAAGCCACCACCACCGGCGGACCCGCCGCCCTGGTCACCACCGGTACCGGGAAGTTCTACTCGACGGGTGCCGACCTGGCCTGGGCCGCGGAGCATCCCGACGAGATCGACGCCTATCTCACCGATCTGCAACGCCTGCTCGCCCGCATCCTCACACTGCCCATTCCGACCGTTGCCGCGGTGAACGGCCACGTTTTCGGCGCAGGCGCCTTCCTCGCCGTCGCCCACGATCGGCGCATCATGCGCAGCGACCGCGGCTACTTCTGTTTCCCCGGCGTGACCCTCGGCGCCGACTACGCCCCGGCTTCGGTGGAGCTGGTGCAGTCCCGGTTGCCCGCGCACCTGGCCCACCACGCGCTGGTCTCCGGGCAGCGCTACAACGGTCCCGACGCGCTCGCCGCGGGTTTGGTCGACGCCGTCGCCGATGACGACGCCGTCCTGCCCGCCGCGATCCGATACGCCGAAGGGCTGGCTCACACCAGCGGACCGGTGCTCGGGCACATCAAATCCTGCCTGCACACCGCGGCGGCGAACGCCCTACGCGAACCGGTCATCGGCTACAACCATCACGCGCTCGCGAGCCAGTCCTAGTCCGCCCCGGCCGGCGCGACCGCACCGACGGAGTCCTGGTCGGCGCGGTCGCGCCCTGTTTGAGCCGTTGGTTTCTGGGTACCGCCCCACGACACGAGCGGCACCTCGACGCGACCACGGTGTTCGTTCCCAGGCAACGCCGATACAGGAAGGAGGATGCACCGTGCGCACTCTGTCTTTCGACAGCCACAACCTGAGCGCGATCGAGGAATTCCTGAACAGCGCCTACACGACCATGAGCATCGGCAACGGCAGCCCCCAGGACGCGTCGGCGCAGATCCGGCGCGACATGCTCGGCGCCGTGAGCCTGGATCAGCTGGATCTCGGGTTCGACATGAGCTACGACGCCGATCCGCTGGAGCGGGTGTGCCTGTGCGCGGTGCAGACCGGCGCGATCGAGGAAACCTATCGCGACGTGGGCACGGATGTGTTCCGCCCGGGCGACGTCGGCCTGCTGACCCCGCCGGACCTGCCGTACCGCGGGACGATCCGCACCGCCCGCTACAGCATCACGATGTTCGACCCGGCGCTGCTGTCCCGGGTGTGCGGTCCACTCGGCAAGCCCGTCCGGTTCACCGGCCACAAGCCCACCAGTGCGGCGGCGGCCCGTCGGCTGAATCGCGCGATCGAACATTTGCAGGAGGTCGCCGCGGACTCCGCCGCTCCCCCGAGCAAGCTCGTCGCGGCCACGCTCACCGACTATCTGGCCGCGACCGTGCTGGACACGCTGCCCACGACGGTCGTCACAGATCCGACCGCGACAGACCGGCGCGACGCCCACCCGGACGTGGTGCGACGCGCCGTCGCCTACATCGAGACGCACCTCGCCGAGGACATCGCCGTCGCCGATATCGCGATGGCCGCGTTCGTCTCCGTGCGCGCGCTGCAGTTGGCCTTCCGCAAGCACCTCGACACCACGCCACTGGCGCTGCTGCGCCGGCTACGCCTGGCCGCGGCACACGAGCAACTGCGCGCCGCGGTCCCCGGCGAGCAGGTCACGGTGACCACCGTCGCGTACCAGTGGGGCTTCACCCATTCGGGCCGATTCGCGATCGAATACAAGCGCGTCTACGGGCAGCACCCCAGCCAAACCCTGCACAGCTGAGTACCTTACGGGTGGGTGCCCGCGCCGACGGGCAGGCCCGTGACCAAACCGGCGATGGCGGGCCACGTCTCGGCGAGCAGCGCGATGAAATCACCGTCGGTGAACGTGGAGAACGGGCTGTCGATCGCGCAACCCGGGTTCACCGGAACGTCGTTCAACCGGTCGATGATGAACTGGTAGCCCTTCGGCAGCCAGCCCGGGATACCGACGACGTGTTCGGCGAAGAACTCCCGGGTGTAGCCGAGAGAGACCTCGGGATTGCGGCAGTACTTGTCCACCAACCGATCTACGCCCGGGCTCGGGATGAACTCGTCGTTCTGGGCTTGATAGATGTACATCGGCACATCCGGATCGCGTTTGCCCAGTTCCTGCGCGGTGATGGCGGCGCTCAGCTCCGGGATGTCCAGCACGTCACCGGGGCCGGTGTAGGACCCCAGATAGTTCCACCACGGGAAGAACGCGGAACCCTGTGTGTGACAGAGCATTCCCTTGATGGAGGTCATGAAGCGGCCGAACCAGTCGTACCTGGTGTCGAGCACGTGCTGCACCTCCGGATATTCCGTCGCGAAACCCCGCAGCGCGGCCCCGATCAGTCCCGCACCTAGGTTGAAGTTGTTGGAGCGCAGCACCGCTCGTAGGTCGGCCATCGCGACGCCGCCCATGGTGACGCCGACGATATTGATCTCCGGGGCGTATTCGCCGTGGTTCTCGGCGACCCAGCCCGTCGGGATCGAACCACCCGAGTAGCCCATCACCCCCACCCGCGCGTCCGGCGTCAGCTGCGCGGGGATGAAGTTCTGCGTCGCCCTGATGCCGTCGAGGGTGGCCTGACCACCCAGAATCGCCGCGCCGTAGGCGGACCCCGGCCCCTGATAGTCCGGGATCGACACCACCCATCCCTGCGAGATCCCCAGGGCGATCGCCAGCGACACCTCCGCCGAGTTCACATAGTCGACGGGTATCGAACCCTGTTGCACCACATACGACATCGCGCAGTACTGCGCCGTGGAGTCCTCGGCGACCTGATAGGACAGCAGCTTGAAGCCTTCCGCCGGTGCGGGACCACGCGGCTTGACGACGGTGGTCACCGTCGCGATCGGATTTCCGTGACTGTCGTTGGTGCGATACAGCAATTGCCACGCGTCGATGTTGAACGGAACAAGCGACAGCAGAGCGGGCGTGATCATCCTGGCCTTGATGATGCCGCCCGGCGGGGTATCGGCGATGACGTTCGCCGGTGCCTTGTAGAAGGGGTCCAACTCCGGGGGCAGGACCAGTACCGGCAACGGCGCGATCGGCACGTCCCGCGGCGCGGGTGCGGCGTGTCCGAGGGCCGGGGCCGACGCCAGGACGGCCACGCAGAGCAGGGCGGCCAGGGTCATGCGTCGACGGCCGGAGCGGGGTTCATGGGTAGCAACGTTGCGCCACATGGGTACCTCATTTTCTCGCGGTCACCGGCGGATCGTCGGCGACCAGAATGAAATGATAAGGCAGATTATCAGATCTACGGCGTTCTCGTGATCTCTTCGCAACTATCGCTCACGACCGTGAGGATCGACAATCCTCGCAGTTCAAGGCGCATATTTGAGCAGTAACTACATCGAGTGTGACGCAAGTCACTCTGTTTCAGCTACCTTCTGGCACCGTTGTAACATATCTGGTAATTTCACCTATCAATTGCTAAATGGCAAATCTCCACACTCGGTAATCGCGAAAGCCCATTCGGGGATGGGCGCGCTGCCGGAAAGGACCTCTCGATGAACGCACCCCGCATCGCCGCCGCTCTGACGGCGGGCACCCTGCTCGCGAGCAGCTGGCTGCTCACGGCTTGTTCGAGCGACACGTCCGCACCCACCCCTGCCGCGACCACCAGCCGTGGTGCGCCGACCTCGGTCCCCGCGCCGTCAACCGAGGTGCCGCACCCGCCCAGCACCGTGCCGATACCGTCGCCTACCACTACCTTCCCGGTTCCGAGCACGGTCATGCCGCCGATGTACCGGCCACCGGTCAGCGAGGCACCGCGACCGCCGGAACCGCAAGCACCGCCGGAACTTCCGAACCCGGGTTTCGCCCCGCGGCCCGGGTACTGACTCCAGCCCCGCCACGAGCAGGAGAGGAACCAGTGCAACCGAACTCGATGATTGCCCGCCTCTGCATCGCCGCCACCGCGACGCTGTGCGCAATGGCGCACGCCGCCACCGCCAGTGCCACGCCGGCACCCGGCGGTGCACGGATCGTGGTGCTCGGCGATTCGTTCGCCTCGAATTCGATAGGGACGGACCAGCACTCGAACCAGTGCGACCGCAACCCCCGGTCCTGGCCCAATCAGCTGGCACAGACGACCGGCGCGACCATGGTCGACGTGTCCTGCGCCGGGGCCGCGCTCGATACCGGCACCGGCTGGAATCTCGCCCAGCAGGCGCGAAAAGCCGCCGATGCCGCGGCCTTCGGCACCGGGACCGAGGCCGTCCTGCTTCAGTTCGGGCTCAACGACATCTGGGGCGACAACGACGTCGTCGCGTTGAACGTGGTGCTGCGCTGCGCGATCAACCTGCTGGAGGGATGCGAGCCCGATGCCGCCGGACAGGGCCGGCTACCGGACCTGAGCCGGATCACTCCGGAGAACTATGCCGCCCGCATCGCCCGGGTCATCGAATACGTCCGCTACTACGCTCCGCACGCGCGTATCGCCCTGGTCGGCTACCCCGAATTCTTCGAGCCCACCAGCACAACGGCCTGCCTCGGGCTGTTCGGCCTCGGCACGGTGACGCAACCGCGGGCGGCAGGACTCGCGGCCTATCTCGCGGCATTGCGCGCAGCCACCGCGGGTGCTGCGGCCGCGCTCGGCATCGAGTACTTCGATACCGCGGCGGCCTATCGCGGTCACGGGATGTGCGCAACAGAGCCGTGGCTCAACGGAATCGGCGATCCCCGCGCCGAGTTATTCGGCATCCCCGGGCATCCCTCCCGGCACGGTGACGCCGCGACCGCCGGGGGGATACGGCAGATGCTCGGGCTGGCGTGACGATCGAAGAGACCCGCGCGCCCGTAGGCCTTGCCGCGCAACGACCCGCCCAGCTCCCCTCCCTCACCGGCATGCGCTGGTGGGCGGCGTCGGCGGTGTTCGCGCTGCACGCCGTGGTTTTCCTCCCCGCGTATCCGTTCCAGCACAGCGAGACCTTCCGGCGCATCCATGCGGTGCTGCCGATGCAGCTCGGCGCGGCGGGCGTGACGTTCTTCTTCGTGCTGTCGGGGTTCATCCTCTGCTGGAACCGCCGACCGGGCGACAGCGCCAAATCCTTTCTGCGCCGCAGGTTTCTGAAGATCTATCCGACACATGTCCTCGCGCTGGTGCTCTTGCTCGTCGTGGCACCGGTGCCACTCGCCAGAACGGTGGTCTGGCTGCCGAACCTCCTGCTGATCCACACCTGGGTGCCCGGCTGGACGGCACTGGGCGGGCTCAATGTGCCCTCGTGGTCGCTGGTCGCGGAAGTCCTGTTCTACCTTTCCTTTCCGGTCCTCGCACCGTACGTCGACCGGCTCCGCGACAACCAGATCCTGCCCTGCCTGATCGCGGTCTTCCTGGTGATCGTCGCGTTGCACTGCGCCTTCTATCTTTTCGCGGACGGACCGAAAGGCGTGACGAACATCTTCGTGCCCCGCCTGCTGCCCGGCGAGGTGACACCGGAGCACGAGATACATTCCGCGCCAGTATGGTTCGCCCAGGATGCCATCCCCGTCACACCGTCGTACTGGCTGAGCTACAACTTCCCGCCCAGCCGCCTGCTCGAGTTCTACATCGGTGCGCTCACGGCCAAACTCGTCATGGTCGGCCGCTTCACCGCGACTCGATACCGACACCCCTTGCTGCTGTTGGCCGCCGGGTACGCGCTCACCTGGGTGGTGCCGTTGAACTTCAAGCTTTCGGTGCCGATCATCCTGCCCGCCGCGTACGTCATCGCCACCGCATGCTGCCGCGATACGGCCGGATACCGCGGCCTCAACGCGAGCCGTCCACTGGTCTGGCTCGGCGATCTCTCGTTCGCCTTCTACCTGGTGCAGTATCCGATCATGGTGACCGTCACCCAGACCTGGATGAGCGGTCATCGCTACGACATCCGGGGTTGGCTCGCCTGGTCCGCGGTCTGTCTCGTGCTCTCGATCACGCTCGCGGCAGCCATCTTTCGCTACCTCGACCGGCCCATCACCCAGTGGGCACGGTCGATCGATCGACGGCAGCGCGCCGCCTGAGTCAGGGCAGCAGCGGGCCCACCGCGTCGAGGTAGATCCGGGCGAGCTGGTCGGCGAGTTCGTCGGTGTCGGCGCCGACGAATTCGGCGAACACCGGCTCGGCGTTCACCCACTCCTGGATCGCGTAGATCACCGCACCCATGGTCGCGATCGCCGCGAACGCGAACGGCCGTGACGCGATCTCGCCGCGCTCGGCCGCGATCTCGGCCTGCGAGACGAACAACCGGGCGAATCGCCTGCGCCGCTCCCTACGCCAGATCTCGACGGTGTCGGCGACTCGCACGATCTCGACGAAACACATCCGCGCCGCCTTCCGGCTCGGGCACGTGGCCGCCAAGAACGCCCGGAACGTCACCGCGGCGCGCGTCGCGAAATCGGCCTCGTCGGTTTCGACCAGGGCCGCGACCACCCGTTCCGCCGCGCGCGCGTCGAACTCGTCCACCGCCGCGATCAACAACTGGTCGAGCGCACCGAACTCTTCATAGAAGGAGCGATACGAAACCCGTGCCGCCGTGCACAATTCGCCGATGGACGTGCCGGGATAGCCGCGTCCGCCGAACAGCTCCACCGCCGCGTCCAGCATCCGCCGCCGACGCTCGGACGCCCGCTCGTCAGCGCTGCGCCCGCGATAAACCCGCCCGCCGACCTCCTCGCCCACCACTCCACCTCGCCTCCGATTCGGCAATCGTCAACGCCTGAGCGTAGCCGCGCTCGAAGGTCGGCAAGCTACGAGTCAGACAACGCCGCCGACAGCGAACACCGTGGTGCGATAACGCGGTGCCCGATCCTGCACGCAGGCGCGGAAATTCACCCCCTGGGCACCGCAACCAGGCGGGTCATCCCGGTCTGTGGTTGCCGTGCGCGAGGATCACGCGCGCATCGATGGTCCGCTCCACCACCGCCCGCGCCAGATCCGGCAGGCGACCGCGGGAGTGACGCGCGTAGCCCCGCAACGCGTGGAATGCCGTCTCCGGATCCAGATCGCCTTGCGCGGCCAGTATTCCCTTCGCCTGCTCGATCACGATCCTGGTCTGCAGCGCCGACTGCAGCTGCCCGTTCACCGTCTTGTGGTCGGCGAGCTGACGCGCCCGCAGGATCGCGATGCTCGCGATATCGGCCATCGCCTGCCCCACCACCAGATCGTCCTCCGACAGCCGCGTCTCCCCGTAACTGAACAGATTCAGGGCCCCCACCCGGTCCGCGCGCAACCGCATCGGCAACGCGTACACCGACCGAAACCCCTCCACCAGGGCCTGTTTCGCGAACGCGGGCCAACGATCCTGGGCCGCCGCCAAGTCCTCGGCGATCACCCGTTCACTGGTCCGATAGCACTGCAGGCACGGCCCGTCCTGCGCCTGGATCTGTAGCAGCTCCAGCCATCGAGCCGCCTCACTTGTGGAAGCCAGCACCCGCAACTCGCCGTCGTCGCGCGCCAACAGGACCGCCGCGGTATCGACCTCCAACAGGTCCACCGCCCGATCCAGCAGACCCTGCACCACGTCCACCGGGTCGTACTCCTCCACCAGGGAGTCCGCCAGCTGCACAAACGCCTCAACCAGCCGCCGTTCCCGACGCATGACCGCCGCCTCCTTCGCGCTTCCGGCACCCCGCGCCTGTCACGGACCGTGCCGAGTCCCGAATGCCCCGACAACACGTCATCAATCGCCCGAATCCGACGACCCCATCACACTCCAACCCCCACGCCACGCCGTCTACCAGCCGATTAGCTCCACCGCCCGCCCCTGAGGTAATCTCTTCGAGCGCGCAGCAATGAGCGCAAACGGGCTGTGGCGCAGCTTGGTAGCGCACCTGACTGGGGGTCAGGTGGTCGCAGGTTCAAATCCTGTCAGCCCGACCAGGTCAGAGGCGGTTTCCGCCTCTGACCTCGTTGGTTTCTTGGACCAATCTTGGACCAGGGTGGATGGCCCGGGTGCAGCGGTCCTAGCAGGTAGAGGCGTACTTACCGGGCCTACCGGGCGATCGCGGTGTTGGACCCCGCAGTGATCCCGCTCGAGGTGAGCTTCCTTCCGCGTGGGGTGATCGCATCGCCCGGCGAATACCGGATGGTTGCGAGGGCCATTGCCGTCGGCCTACCCGTCTAGAGCACCTTCTCATGCCGCGGCGTTCATTGCGGTCGACCTGGTCCTGACACACCCAGTTGTGCAAGGACGCAGCACTGACTGCCAATTCGGTGGCGGCGGTGGTGATCGGTCTCCCGACCCGCACGAGCGCGACAGTGCTCAGGCGGAACTCCAGCGGAGACGGTCGTGGCATGAGATCAGCGCCTCTCAATTGGCGCTGGTCTTCACCCCGAAACAGGTAACCAAACCCATCGACGATCGTTCTACTTCCACGCGAAACGAACCGGTGGCAGCCCGTGCTAGAGCAGATGATCGACTGCCTGACAGGATTGACGCCACTCGGATTGTCGGTTTGACCGCCACCGCGGTGTCGCCTCATCTCATCTTGCGTGTCGCCGCTAACACCAAAGACGGAAGCTGCCAGCCAATCCGCGCGGTAGCAGTCACGAGCCACCCCTTCGAACCAGGAATCGCAGGCTGATTCTCACATCCGAGAGGATCTAGAAGCTGTTGTCCGAGTAGCGATTTCCCCGCTAGCTCGTCAGAGGTGGATCGGATTTGCCGAATATACCTAATCAAATAGGGCGATCCGTGACAGCAGTCGAGTTATATCCTGTCGAACCAGATTATTCTGCCTATGAATCAGGATTTCAATCACTTCCCTGGCACACGGATTCAGGAAGATCTCTTCCGGACAAAGGTCGGCGGCACGCGATAATGAATATGCGGCAGCAACATCCTCATTCTTCTGACAAAACGCATAGGCTAAAATAATATGAAACTCAGATATACAGGCCGGGGGATACGACTCCGGGATTTCCATGAGAGCGGCGATCCGGGGTATTTCGGCGATTTCTGAACGTAGTAATGCAATCTTCATCCGAGTCAATCCAATTGCTGTCATACCGAAGTTGAACTCCCCCACCCTAGACTCCACTCTCAAATTATTCGCGATACCTATTGCCCGATCAATGCATTCGTCCGCAGCACGGACATCGTTTTTACCTGCAGCAGCTGTCGCTGCGACAAGTAGACGAGAACCCTCTATAGCCATCTCCCTGAAATCTACCGTATAAGGCTTATTAGCCGAATGCGAAAGATAAATACTTTGCAGAGAATGACCGAGTGCAAGCATCGCACTCGCGCGATGCAAGCTGCTGGTAGCGACAAGAATCGGCTCGCCAACCGACTTCGCAACATTCACACACCGCTCTGCGGCAATCACGGCTATCGTAAAGCTGCCAAGTCTACTTAGTAGCATGCAGGCCAGCTGATGTGCACGAACAGATACTTGACCAACGGAAGGGTCATGAGTCATCCAATAGAGATGATTACTTCCAGCGATCAACGACGGAAGTATCTCAACCGTCAGAGTGTAAGGCTTTGCAGACGACTCCCATATTTCAATACACCTCGAAAGATCTGCATTCAGGGAATTCAGAGATACATCACCACTCGACGGGGGCGGATCTCCAGAAAGGAGTGCCTGCGCGTAAGAAGACACTATTTTACGCCCGTCGTCCGGGCGAGTAAGCGTATGATGCGTCGGCCACTCGATCAACTCGCCGATATTCTCGATCCGAAGAACATCCGCGAGGCGGACTATGAGTCGCACGCTGTCCAGGGATTGCCTACCTATTTCAACCAGCCGAAGCCATTCTTCGCTACGACCGACGAGATTTGCCACCACACGTCTCGACAGACCGCACTGGCGCCGCCTGAACTCGATTCTAGAGCCAATTGAAAGACCGCCGGCTGGATGATCCGATCGCTGCGACTGCATTGTTCCTCCACCAGTTTCCGATTACACTGCCGATCCCGCCGGTAGCGCAGCCCCTCCATCGGGCAAGGCTTCACCCCATGCAGGGCGAGACAGCCACCCCATACATTATGAAAACGCGAGATTTGCGATCTTCAAACAAATATAACGAAACACAAGACGCGGTAACAACCTGGAAGTCCTAATGAGAGTACCAATATCGATCCAGATCCTTCGGTGATCGGTCATCCAAACCCGACTTGGATGTTGCAGGAAAATAGCATGGCGGGCCGGCGGGGCGCACCAATCCGAGAAACTCGCCGCAGACCCAGCTATGCATCATCATTAGGACGGTTGCTCTAAGTAAACACGCCGGAACTTTATCAGCGGTCATCCTCACAACCCCAAGCAAAGAGCCTGTATTGTACCACCAAACGCCCGGCAGGCGCCGCAATTTATTTTCTTGATAAGTCAAGTAGCAACTGGTCGGTTGACAGTACACAACCAGGATTGATGCACAAGGAGGTCGAGTTCAACGGATCTTCTAATCGAATGGCATTTCACCGTGCCCGGTAGCACGGTTGGCCCGGTCGAACCCTCCGCGGTTGAAGACCGGCATGCTGGATACGGCAATCTCTTTTTCTACACGAACCAAATTTCACCATATCGTGGTCTACCGAGCGGCAATGCTGCCGGTGACGGCCTCGTGGCCCTTTCGGCATATCGAGCAAATAGTAAACCCCTCGACTTAAACACATCGGTCTCATTCCAGTAGCCGACACCCTTCGTCGGCTCAACCCAACTAAGACCATGCCGGAAGAAGCACAGATTTGGAGAGCACGAGACTTGGAGATGCGAGGACGAACAACGCAGACAGCCGATCTCCCATAACGCCCTCCGCCTCGCACACAAAAACTGCCGAAGCTTGCCTGCCAAAAGCAGAATTGGAAGCACCGTCAGAAACTTGGCACCGATCTTTTGCGGCGGGGAACAATCACTACATCAGCTCGCCCAAACTCCGCGACTTCGCTCGCTTCGCCTCAGCGGCTCCGTCACACCGCGCGATCAAAGAAGGTGAGAAGGATGACTTTAGCCCGCGATGCCGAACGGCGTGAGGGCGCAACGATATTGGAAGACGCGCGCAGGATCATCGAACCGGAGTATCGCGCCGTCGTCCGACACTTGCCCGCGGAGGTAAGCCACATAGGTGGCTATCACATCGGGTGGTGGGACGCCGCCGGCCGCCCAACGACCAGCTCCGGCAAAGCGATACGCCCAGCCCTCACTCTGACGTCGACCGCGGCGCTGGCGGACGGCACCATCGAACGGCACAAAGATCGAGTAGTCGCGGCGGCAGTCTCAGTCGAGCTGATACATGATTTCACCCAACTGCACGACGATGTGATGGACGGTGACCGAACCCGCCGCCACCGCATGACCGCCTGGGCCCAGTTCGGAGTCGGCCCCGCAATCCTCACCGGTGACATGTTCCTCGCCAGTGCCCTCGAAACGCTCGCCCAGCACGACGTCGCTGCAGTAGACATACTCGCGCAAGCGCTTCGCGGATTGTGTGAGGGCCAATCCGCCGATCTTGCCTTCGAACAACGCAACTCCGTCGACCTGGACGAATGCATACGAATGTCGGAGTGTAAGACCGCTACACTCATCAGCGCATCCTGCGCTCTGGGCGCATGGGCAGCGCACGCGGACGCCAGCCGCGCCACATGCCTGGCAGCATTCGGGCTGCACATCGGCCGAGCCTTCCAACTGGTCGACGACCTGCTGGGGGTGTTCGGCGACCCGGATTCGACAGGCAAACCGCTCTACGCAGATCTGATTCGCCGAAAGAAGTCGCTACCTGTAGTTGCCGCGTTGAACTCCGACACGGTAGCCGGACGACGCCTCTCACAGCGGTACGCCGATACCGAGCCGTTCGCCGGCGACGAACTCGCGCGTCTCGCCCAATTGATCGTCGATGCCGGCGGCAAACAATGGGCGGAGGTCGCCGCGCGCCGATCTCGCATCGAAGCCGAAAAGTCATTGCTCGCTGCCGATCCCGAAACCAGCGCCGCAGCAGATCTCCTGACGCTTGCCGATCTGATTCTGAGCAGAGACCACTGATGCACGAGCTCAGACTCACCAGTGCCAGAACCGTTGAACATCAACACTATTGGAGGCTGACAATGACCACCGATGCGACGTTCTCCACCAACATCGCCCGCACCCCATACGAAAAGGAGCTGCGGCAGCACTGGGATAGCAAGCAGCATGACGATGTCAACCTACTGCTGGGCGAATTGGATGGACTGTACCACCATCATTTTGGATATGGCGACTATGACCCGGCTGTCCTGCTCGGTGAGGGGCAGCAACGCGAGCAGAAGATGATTGCAGAGCTGCACCGCCTCGAATCCGATCAGGTATCACTGATTCTCGACGTTCTCGGCGACATCGGCCCCGAACATTGCGTGATGGATGCGGGATCGGGCCGCGGCGGCACCAGCTTCATGATCCATGACCGGTACGGCTGCGCTATCGATGGTGTCAACTTTTCGCAATACCAGATCGCCTTCGCCGAACAACTTGCGGAGCAACGTCATTGCGCGGATCGAGTGAGATTCCACTATCAGAACATGGCTGCCACGACGTTTCCCGACGGTCACTTCCACCGCGTCATATCGAACGAGACCACGATGTACGGCGACCTCTACGAGTTCTTCAGCGAATTCTCCCGAGTCCTCACACCCGGCGGGCGGTACGTCGCCGTCACCTGGTGTCGCGACGACGCAGTCGAGTTCTCCAGCCCAGACGTGGAACAGATCGACCAGCACTACGTATGCCACGTCCATCGTCGGAGCACCTACTTCAAGGCCCTGGCGGCGGCCGGCCTGGCGCCGATCCATGTCGAAGACTTCACCGAGCAGGCGCTTCCCTACTGGGAGTTGCGGGAGCAGTCCAGCCTCGCCACCGGCGTCGAGCAGCCCTACCTCTCGGCGTACCGCGCCGGTCACATGAATTACCTCCTCATCGTCGCGGATCGTGTCGTCCCTGATCAGCCATCGTCGCGGCCGCTCCGAAACCCGAAGGGCAACAACGAATGACGGCAGATCCTGACGCGGCTACGGCAATTGACCTGGCCCGAGTACGGGTCATGGTCGACCGCACACTCGATAAATTCCTGACCGACAAGGCGACTATCGCCGAGCGACAGCACCTGCCACCCGAAATGATCGGCGCGCTGCACGCGTTTGTCGGCTCCGGCGCCAAACGCCTGCGCCCACAACTCTGCGTACTGGGGTGGCTCGCTGCGGCGGGGGACCCCGACCTACCGCTGAGCGTCGTCCGCTGCGCAGCTGCGATCGAACTGTGCCATACCGCAATCCTCATCCATGACGACATCATCGACCACAGCGACACCCGCCGCGGAAGACCTACAGTTCATCGGGCGCTCGAACAGCGGCGCCCGGCACATTCGAACTCGGCCGAGTTCGGGGTGCACGCCGCGATCCTCCTCGGCGATCTCGCGATGGTCTGGGCTGACGAACTTCTGCACCACGCTCAGCTAACCGGGACTCAGGCGGAGACCGTACTGCCCTTGTTCGATTCGATGCGGACCTCCGTCAATTACGGTCAATACCTGGATCTGCTCACTACGAATTGCGCAGAAGCCAACCTGCAACGTGCTCTCGAGATCATCGAACACAAAACCACCAGCTACACGTTCGAGGGCCCTCTACGTATCGGTGCCGCCCTCGCGGGAGCGCCGCCTACAGTCCACGCCGCCCTTGTCGCGTACGCCCGCCCGCTCGGCATCGCGATACAACTCCAAAACGACCTGCTCGATACTTACGGAAGTCAAGACCAAACGATCAGGCCCAGCCTGAGCGACCTGCGGGAGGGAAAATGCACGGCATTGCTGGCGATCGCACTGACGCGCGCAACACCCGATCAACGCGCACGTCTCCAGCAAATAGTCGGCAAGCCGACGATGGACGATACCGACGCGACCGAATGTAAGGAAATACTCGACCAAGTATCCCGCAACGAGGTCGACGAAATGGTACGCACACGCTGGAATCAAGCTAAAAAAGCACTACACTATTCACCGTTTCCCCTGCACGTAATTCAAACGCTAGCGCATGTGGCCGAAATCGTGGCGCTCGGCACCATCAATAATGCAGACACAGCAGTCCGATACACTACATCTCCGCAAGCATGAATTGCACATCGTGGAGCACGATCTCAGATTTCAACTGTACACCCGATCCAACACTAGCCTGGCCCGCAGCTGCTAGATTTCCCAGACCCTCAGGGTCTCGTCAATTTTGACGGCTCAACAGCGCAGATCGACCGACAGACCTCACAGAGAATAGCGGGGTGAAGCGCAATTATCAATCAAATACGACTGGTCTGGCTCTTTATCAAATCCGACTATTGGGCCGTGTTTGTACCGGCACTAACCATAGGAGTAGCCGCATCTGCTAAAGATGGACTTTCATTCAGGCTAGCCGCAATCAAATTAGCCCTCGTAAGCATATTCGCCTTAGCATATCTGCTGCTACACTGCCTCGTCAGCCAGGTCGACAGCCTTGATGAAGATCGCATCAATAAGCCCTGGCGCCCCCTGCCAGCCGGTCGGATCAGCCTGAAATCCGCAGTAAAAGCGCGCAATCTCGCCATAATTTCTTTTCCACTTATTGGATATCTTCTAGACGTGTTCGTCCAGGCTCTGATTTGGGAACTGACGGTTATACTAGCTTGCTACACCCACTGGACCAACAACGTCTTCGGTAAATGCTCATATAGCCTTATAGGCGCACTCGTACTCACAGGCTATTGGCAGATAGTTGCACCCATGACAGTGGAGGTTCGTGACGATTTTATTCTCATGGGAATCGCCACATTCTTCAGTATTAGCGTTCAAGACTTCCGAGACAAGACAGGGGACCTAATCGCAGGCAGGAGAACGCTGCCAATACTATTGGGAGACGGACCATCCAGGCTACTGGGCGTGACAGCACTCGCATCTCTTCCCTTCGTCAACTATATGATAACGAACCCCACGATGCACAATGCTCTGTCCTGGGCAGCATTTTCTCTTCCTACAGCCTGCGCGGCAGTCTCCGCGCTTTTTTTATCAGTCCCACGCAACAAGCGTACAGACCACCTCGCATACCGGTTTCTAGAATGCTGGTTTGCTTTGAGCTTCTTAGGCATGGCTTTCTAAGACTCGACACCTCGCCTTGACATCGAATCTCACGCCGACTGCCCCTGACTGGCAGGCCGCGCGTGGCACGCGGACCCAGACCTTCGCCGTCCGCGCGGCGGCCCCGCAGGACTGCGACCCGCACCCACTGTGTTCGAGTACGCGTTCCCGATCCGACCTTCCCCCACCTGGGAATTGGCGACTTGGCAAGGTGCACAGTTAGCCTGGGCGACAGGCCAATTCGGGTCCCTGCCGGTCGGGTCGCGGGCGGGAAGGTTGAAAGGTATGCGCAGAGTGGTGTTTTCGGTGGGTCGGGGGAAGGTGCCGGGTTGGCGCCGACGGGCCGGCGTTATCTTGGCCGCGGCTGTACTCGTGTCGGGGATCGGTGCGACGGCGACAGCCGCACCGGTGCACGGACCAGTGCTCCGTGCACCCGCAGGCGGCTATCAAGAGCTGCTCGTGCCGTCCAGCATGGGCCCCATCAAGGTGCAGGTGCAGTGGGCGTCGCGCGGCGGCAGCTCCGCGCTGTACTTCCTCGACGGCCTCCGCGCACCGGCAGATCACAGCCAGTGGACCTCGGACACCGACGCCCTGCGCCAATTCGCCGGCGACAACGTCACGTTGGTGTTCCCGGTCGGCGGCCATTCGAGCTTCTACACCGACTGGTACCGGCCGAGCAGCACCAACAGCCAGCCGACCACCTACCGCTGGGAGACCTTCCTCACCAGGGAACTGCCCGATTTCCTTGCGGGCTACGGTGTTTCGCGAACCAACAATGCGATCGTCGGTGCCTCCATGGGCGGCAACGCCGCCCTCACCCTGGCCGGCCACCACCGCGACCAATTCAAATTCGCCGGCTCTTTCTCCGGTTTCGTGCATCCCACCTTCCCGATGTGGAACGAGGCGATGCGCGCCGCCATGCTCGACGAGGGCCGCTTCAACGTGGACGACATGTGGGGTCCCGCAGGCACTCCCGCCTGGTTTCGCAACGACGCCACCGTCCAGGCCGAACTACTGCGCGGCCTCCCGATCTACGTCTCCACCGGCAACGGCCTCCCCGGTCCTCTCGACGCCCCCAACGCCATCACCGACACCATCAACGGCGTGGCCCTCGAAGCCATGACCGTCGCCGCGACCCGAATCTTCCGAGACCGCCTGGCCACCCTGAACATCCCTGCCCGCATCGACATCACCGACGGCACCCACACCTGGCCCTACTGGCAGAACTCCCTGGCCACCGCCCGTCCCGCCATCCTCGACGCGCTGAACGCGCACTAGGTCGGTGCCACCGGCTGCACGCGAATGATGCCGGTGGCCTGCGACCAGACACAACGCCACGGGCCGCCGGCGTTGGTGTAGACGTCGGTGTGCCAGGCCTCGTGCCGCGGGATGCTCGCGCCGTCGACGACGAGTTCGATAACGCACTGGTAGCGGAGGACGACGACGTCGGTGCCGACGATGGCGTCCATGTCGCCGATCAGCCTCAGCTCCCGATAGACGACCCGTCCGGTGGTGAGGAGATCGAGGTATGCGGCCTTCGTCCACACGGTGCCGGTCGGATTGCACAACCGATACTCCGCGGCGTGCAAGCGGTCGTAGGCGCCGCGATCCACGTCGAGGAGACATTGGATCCGATCGTGCTCAGCCTTGATCACCAGGCCGGCCACATCGACGGTCATACCCGCCCCTATTCACTCGTTCGGCCGGAACGAACACCGCTGAGCTGCTCGTCATCAGCCTTCCCTTCGGGTCCGCCCCCACACGAACCAGCTTGCCGCGTACCGAAACCCGGTGACCGCGACCATTCTTCACTGATGGGAAGCAGCGTGCACCCCGGGTCGAACGCGGTCGCGCTGTCGCCGACTTGCACGTACCGTGCTCGGGTGCCCCAAGACCGAACCGGATCGCCACGAGTGGTCGCCACCGATTCCGACCGGACTGTCGAGAACCCCTCTCGGACCCAGCTGCACGACATCCTGGCGGACATGAGCTTCAATGCGCCGTTCGTGATCGTCGATCGGCTCGGCGGCCCCGAACCCGGCGACTACTACATTCAGGTTCACCTCGATGAGGACGTGGATCCCGCCGACGGTCACAGCTACATAATCGAATTCCGCGACGGCGGACCCGACGCCCATTTCCGTGCCACGACCAGCGACGACGCACCGTGGGACAGTGTCTGCTCGCCAGCCTTCGACACCGTGGTGAAAGTAGTGCAGGACTGGGCATTTCAACGCGAGGGGTGGCGGACAGCCCTGCCGTGGGAACAGGTGCGGTTCGACTCTTGACCCGGGTTCAGATCGCGGGATGACCGCCTGAGATGCCGTGCTCGACCGCGTCGAAAGCCTGGTTCAAGCGCTGACGGTGCGTTGCGGTGAGGTGGGCGAGATCGTCTCCGGCGAGCCGGCGGCGCACCGTGTCGACGGCGACTGTCCGGTACGCGGCGACGAGCAGGGCTGCCGCGAGCGCGCTGTCCCCGGAGAACGCGGGGTCTTGGTCGAGCTCGGCGGTCAGCGCTGTCTCGATCTCGGACGCGAAGGCGCGCAGCCGCGCGATCAGGGCGGGCGAGGCCGTGACGGTCCGCATCATCGGTTCGATGTCCCCGGCCAGCCCCGAGAGCACGTGCCGCTCCTCACCGAGCGCGACGGCGGCCCGGCGCAGCGCCTCGACCGCGTCGATGGTGTCGACGCGCCCGCGGATCGCGTTGCGGACGATCTCGACAACGTCCGGGAGACGGTCGAACAAAAGATCTTCCTTCCGTTCGAAATGCGCGAACACCGTCACCTTGGACACGCCCGCCGCCGCGGCGACATCGGCGATCGTGACGTTGTCGAAGCCGCGTCCCACGAACAGTTCCTGCGCGACCTCGGCGATGCGCGCTCGCGTCTTCGACCCGCCGCGGTCCCCCTTATTCGGCATGCGCGTGGAACTCCCTCCTGCTAGCGAAGCTTTACAAAGTAAATTTACCAGGTAAGGAACGGCCATGAGGAGGGACGCGGCACACGCGGGATGCTCGCCGTTCCGCCATCTTGCCCAAGTAAGCTTACTTGATAAGCTTATCGAGTAAACCTTACTTCAGCGCGGAGGTCCGGGCGCCCGTACCGGCCGCGGTTCGATGGGAGAAGCCATGACGTCGAAGACGCCGCTGCACCTCGTTCACGCCGCTCGGGAGCGGTACAGCCCGGGGCCCGCTCTGGCCGAGCGAGCGCACACAGACGGCCTCACCAGAACGGACACGCCCTTCGGTGGACCGGCTTGGCTGGTCACCCGCCACGAGGACGTGCGCGCCGTACTCGGTGACGCCGCCCGGTTCAGCAGCGCGACTGCCGACCGTCGCGCGAATCCTCCCGCCGCGCAATCCGATACCGACTCGGCAGGCAAGCAGTTCGCCAGTGCGGCATCGTTTCTGGTCGGCCAGGATCCACCCGAACACACCCGCCTGCGCCGACTGCTCACCCCCGAATTCACGATGCGCCGTATGCGTGAGCTGGCGCCTCGGGTGCGGGCCGTTGTCAGCGAGGTCCTCGACGCGATGCAGGACGCGGGCTCGCCGGTCGACCTCGTCGAGCGCTTCGCACTGCCCGTCCCCTCCCTGGTCATCTGCGAACTCCTCGGCGTCCCCTATGCCGACCGGGAGATGTTCCAACATCTGACGGCGGTGCAGCTTCGGGTCACGGCCGCGCAAGACGAGCGGACCGACGCCTTCCTCGCGCTGCGTTCTTATATGGGCGATCTCGTCGACCGGCATCGCAGTGCTCCGGGTGCTGATCTGATCGGGATGCTCATTCGCGAACACGATGACGACATCACCCACGACGAACTGGTCGGCGTCGCCCTCGTCCTGCTGATCGCGGGGCATGAGACGACCGCCAACACCCTCGGTGCGGGCACCGCTCTGCTTCTCGAACACCCCGAACAACTCGCTGCGGTCCGCGACGAGCCACATCAGGTCGACGGTGCGGTCGAGGAACTGCTCCGCTTTTTCACCCCGGTCCACACCGGCCTGGCCCGGACCGTCACGACGGACACCGTCATCGGTGGACAGCAGATGAAAACCGGTGACCTGGTGGTTGTTTCGCTCCCCATGGCCAACCGTGACCCGCGCCTGGTCACCGCACCGGACGATTTCGACATCGCCCGCAAGCCGGCCCCGCACGTCGCATTCGGCCATGGCATCCACCACTGCGTCGGCGCTCCCCTGGCCAGGATGGAACTACGGATCGCACTCCCGGCCCTGTTGCAACGCTTCCCCGGACTCCGGCTCGATCTCGATCCGGCAGACATCCAGTTCCGCACCATGACCGCCGTGCACGGCGTCGAAAGGTTGCCTGTCGCTTGGTGATCACGCACTGCGGGCCATTCGACGCCGGTCTCGGCCGGATAGAAATGTAGTCGGCGGCGGGGCTGAATCCGACCAGCTGACTGTGAGAGCACCTCAGACGGGACGAGGGGCGAAGATACGGAACGTGTTGCCCTCCGGATCATGGAAGACGACCCAGCGGACCCCATCGAGATCGTTGTCGCTGATCCTTTCGGCGCCGAGAGCCTCGATGCGGTCGGCCTGTTCGGCCCAGTCCGGTTCCCCGCCGAGATCCAGCATAAGCCGGTTGGGGCCGGCGGCCGGCTCGCCGTCGGGTCGGTGGAACATCCACGTCGGTCCGCCGCCGTCGAATCCGATGGTCGCGAATTCCGTTGTCGCACCGGGATCGACGGTGCGCTGCAGCACCGCCGCCCAGAACTCGGCAAGCGCCGCCGCGTCGCGGCAGTCGAAGGAAAACATCCCGACCTGCATGCCGCTCGAATCAGCCATGTCACGCATCCTTCCGTAAGATCACGGCACCCGAATGTGCCGCGCACCATAGCAATTGAGACGATGCCGGCCATCCGGATGCATCGGCCGGCACTCCAGCGGTCAGCATCGCAGTTTCACAAAGAAGCCACGTGTACGTATCAGTTGTCGAGCACCTCGCGCAGGGTCGCCGCGAACGCCTCCGGTTTGCCCGCGTAGCCGAATTCACCGTCCATGAAGCCGCCGTGATGGCTGGGGAATACTGTCGCCTGTTGGCCGAGCATTTCAGCTGTGGCGATGGCGGCGCGGCCGGTGCAGGTGTTCGCGGATTCCTCGCCGACGGCGATCACGACGCGGGTCGGGGCGGCGGTCAGCGCCGCGAGGTCGGGGCGGTAGTCACTCACCGCCCAGGCCCGGTCCGACAGCAGCGGGTCGTCGCGAGAACCGTCGTCCTGCGCGGGTATCCCGAACATGGCCGGGTCCGGCGGGGACTGGGCGAAGTAGTCGTCGGTGTACTCACCTTCCCACGACGTCATCGTGATGAAAGCCGCCATGCCCGCACCGAATCCTTCGGCCAGATAGATGTCGTGCATGGCTTGCCTGGCGCGTGCCGCCGCTTCGGCATCGGGCAGCAGGGTGAGCAACGGGGGCTCGTGCACCACCAAAACCGTCACGTCGCCCGGATAGGCCGCGACAAGCGCCAACGCCGTGACCCCGCCGCCACTGCTGGCGAACATCTCGACCGGGCCTGCGCCCAGCACTTCGATCACCGCGTGCACGTCGCCTGCCTGTTCGTCCGGTTCGTGCTCGACCCTGCCGTCCTTGCGGACGCTGCGGCCGAGCCCGCGTGGGTCGTAGGTGATCACGGTGCGTTCGGGGAACTGCTCCCGCAGTGCCCGAAAGCCGCTGGCGTCCATCGGCTGCGCGATCAGGAACAGCGGTGGTCGCCTGTCCGTGGTGGGCAGCGGACCGAACACGTCGTAGGTGATATCCGCACCGGGGGTCTGCAGGACATATGTAGCCATATCTGATACGACGGGGCATGTCCGGAAAATTCATCGGCGGCGAGCTGGTTCGTCCGGCGATTGCCGGCGGTGCATCTCGCCCCCGCCCTAGTACTCAGCGAACACTGCTATGCCGGCGATGCCGGTCGCCCGCCCTACGGGTGCACCGCGAACCGGCTCGATCCGTGTGACCCGTTGCTGCGGAGCGGAACTCCCGCGCCACCAGATCGTCGCGAAACGGTGGTCCGGCCTTGCGGCCGATACCGCTCCGGGTTCGTGCCGAACAGAATGAGGCTATTGCAGGGTCAAGATCATCGACGATGAGGAATACTTCGCGCATGATGTTTGCGCTGGCGACAGCCGCGGATGTTTCTGAGCCCGGCCCGGCAGGGGTTCTCGCGGCACACGCTGACGTCGTGCCGCCCCGTACGACGACTTCCTCAGCGGCACTAAGGTTCTCGGCCAGGCTACGCTCGGTGCTGCTCGACGCCGTACGTCAGCTCTCGCCGTCATCGTGCGGATAGCAGCCAATCAGGCGGGGGCACCTCGAAGGTCCCGGCGCATCGTCGTGGTCGGTGCAGGTCTGGCCGGCACCGCAACAGCCATCCGACTGCTGCGCTTCGCCACCGAGCCTGTGGAAATTGTCCTGCTGGAACGCCAGAAGGAACACAGACACGCGGGAGTCGCGTATCACGCGGCGGGAAATCCGTGGAACCACATCTTCAACATCCAAGCGGGCAGGATGTCTGCTTTCCGGGAGGATGTCGACGACTTCTTGAATTGGGCCAACGGAGAAGCCGATCGATCGGCGTGGCCGCCGGAATGGCGGGAAGTCACCTTCTTCGAATCGGATCCGGCACCGCGCCGGATTTACGCGGATTACCTCGGTCGACGACTGGCCGAAGCCGCCGCGGAAGCCGCTGACGGCGTCGTCCTGCGCGAGGCAGACGGTGAAATGGTCGAGCTGACGCCGGCTACGGACAGCATTTCCGCCGTGATCGAAAATCTGTCCTGGTCGGGAGGCCCCGGTCTCGAATCGACGACCATAGACGCAGACCACATAATCCTCGCGACGGGGCCCGAACTGCGCCACCCGCGCTACGCACAGGCCGTGCTCGATCACCCGTCCTACATTCGGCTGCCCTACACCGGCGAGGCAGTGGAGCGAATCAGGACATTACCGCCGCATGCTGTCGTCGCGATCATCGGAACACTGCTCAGCGCTTACGATTTCGCTGCGCTGCTGCTACGACAAGGGCACGCCGGTGCGATATACATGATCTCGCCGTCGAGCTCGACGCCGAGAACCTACCCGGCCGACCACCGGCATCGCGTACTGGCCGTCCCGCCACCCATCATCGACGTCGAGCAGGGACGTGCGGCTCTCGCCGGCCAACTCGAAGCCGAGTGGATCAGGGCATGTCTTTTCGTTGCCGAGCAGCATCCCGAAGTGCACCCAGCCGTGATTTCGGAGCGAGTCGCGAAAGCCTGGGAAGCGTATCTGCCCGACATATTCCAGAACATCTCCGCTGAAGACTTGCAGTTCCTCTTGGAAAAGTACGGCAGCCGTCTCGCCACGCTGCGGGTCAGTGCGATGTCGTACACCACCGCCGTCGTGGATGCCGCGCACCGCGCGAGCGGCCAGGTCCAGGTGGTCGCCGGTCGCGTCACCGATGTGCGGCCGCTCGAGCAAGACCGATTGTTGCTGACGCTCTCCGGCGACGGGCCGCACCGAACCTTGGCGGCAGACCTGGTCATCTCCAATTTCGGCCGGGAGTTCGACTATGCCGAGGTGGCCTCTCGGCTGTGGCAATGCCTCCTCGGGCGCGGGCTGGCCGTTCCGCACCGGAAGACTCGACGAGGCGTGGAGGTAGACAGGTTCGGCGCCTTGCTCATGGCTGATGGCCGTAGGTCCGAAGCGATCTCCGCAGTGGGCGCGCCCCGGGAAGGCGACGAAATTCTTCGGCACGGACGGCTCGGCGCCTTCAGTTTCAATCTGGCCACCATCAAGAACCATTCCGTTTCGGTGGCCGCGGATGTGCTGCGCAAACTCGAATCGAGATACACGAGCCTGCCCGACTCCACCACGACTCCACCGCTGGAAAGCGCATGGGCCGAACTGGTTTCGCTGGAGGTCCAGCGCTTGGCGGCGCGCCGGCGGCGGACTCGCACCGAGTTTCAGGAACAGTTGGATACGAAGCTCCGCGAGGCCACCGGACAATCCGATATCAGCACCTGGCTGGCCGCGATAAATCGAGCCGCCGTCGACTGCTTGACCGAACTCTCCGTGACGCCGCGGGAACTGCGCGCCCAGCTCATGCTCGACCTCCGATCGGCAACGTCTGACCGGACACTCCAGTAGGCGGGTGTGGTGCCCTGAACCTCAACCGGCCGCGCCGAGCACGTCGAGGGCGGCGGCGACAATGCTGTCGGCGTCCAACCCGTGGTAGCGGTACACCTCCTCGAGCGATCCGACTTGCCCGTAACGCGTCACGCCGAGATCGATGTGATGCACCCGATTGATCCCGGACAGGAAAGACATGGTGTGCGGGTGGCCGTCCAGCACGGTCACCATCGGCGTGGCCCGGCTGGGCGGGAACAGCTGATCCAGGATCCAGCTGTCCCCGTGGCCGCGGCCTTGCCTGGCCTGCGATGCCTCGAAGAGCAGCCCGGGACTGGTGACGCACACGATGTCGGCGACAACCCCGCCCGATTCGAGCCGGTCGGCCGCGGCCACCGCCTCGGTCACCACGGCGCCCATCGCGACGATCGTGACGACCGCGTCCGCGCGCCGGCGCAGCGGATATCCGCCTGCCACCACCTGTTTGCGACGACGCTCCCGCGCGGCAGGGTCGGCGGGCACCTCGGCGAGGCGCTGTTCGACCGGCCGGGTCGACAGCCGCAGATACGCCGAGGTCCCGTCCGGTCGCCCGAGCCGGGCGATACTGGCCAGCAGCGTCCATTCCACGTCGATGGCGAACGCGGGTTCGTAACAGATCAGGCCCGGCGTCTCGATACCGATCGAGGGCGTCGTAATCGATTGGTGGGCACCACCTTCGGCGGCGAGGGTGACACCGGACGGCGTCCCGATCAGGATCGACTGCCCGCCGGCGTAGATGCCGTAGGTCCAGGGTTCGAGCGCGCGTTCGACGAACGGGTCGTAGAGCACACCGATCGGGAACAGGGGTTGGCCCCACCGGCTCCAGGTCGCGCCGAGTTCGCCGATCAGCCCGACCAGATTCGTTTCGGCGATACCGAGTTCCATGTGCCGACCGGTGGGTTGCTCACGCCACCGCACGAGCGTTTCGGCGTCGTCGGCGAACCAGTCGTGCCGTTCGGCGCTCGACCACACACCGACCTTGTTGATCCAGCCCGCCAGATTGGTGGTGGAGCTGACGTCGGGACTCACGGTGATCACCCGCCGCGCCATCTCCGGCGCCGCCCGGCTCAGGTCCAGCAGAGTCCGCCCCAGCGCCGCCTGCGTGGTCGCGATACTTTTCGGTGTATGGCCGAAATCCTTTGGTACCTCGGGTACTTCGACCGAATGCACCGGTTCGCGACGCAACCGCAGCGCGGTCTCCGCGCATAATCGTCCGGCCGCGCTGTCGTCGTTGAGCCGCGCCCACGGGTGCTGTGGATCGCGGCCGAGTTCGGCGGCGAGCGATTCGTACTCGGCCACCGACAGCAGCGACGAATGGTTCTGCGGATGTCCTTGTGTCGGCAGCCCATAGCCTTTGATGGTGTAGGCGATGATCACCGTCGGACGGGTGTCGTCGATCTGGGCGTAGGCCTCGATCAAGGCCTGCATATCGTGCCCACCTAGATTGCGGATCGCCGCCAAGAGTGTCGAATCATCCAGACCTGCAATCAATTCCGTCAATTGCGCATGGTCAGGTCCGCTGCCCGGCAGCCTGCGCCGTAGTTCGTCGGCGTCGCAGCGCAGCAGACGCTGGTACTCAGGGTTGGGCATGTCGAGGATCCGGGCGCGCAGCGCGGCGCCACCCGGCCGAGCGAACAACGATTCCAGCAGACGCCCGAACTTCACCGTGAGCACCTGCCAGCCCGCGGCGGCGAACATCGCCTCCAGCCGACCGGCAGCGATATTGGGCACCACCCGGTCCAGGGACTGACGGTTCAGATCGACGATCCACACGATCTCACCGAGATCGGCGTTACCGGGATCGACGACGGCCTCCCACACCGCCCCCTCGTCCAACTCCGCATCACCGACCAGCGAATACTGCCGACCGGTACCGGTATCGGCACCCAGCGCGTCGTTGAGATAGCGCCGCGCGATCGCACCCCAGATCGGCGCGGTCGCCCCGATCCCGACCGATCCGGTCGAATAGTCGACCGGATCAGGGTCCTTGGACCGGCTGGGATAGGACTGCAGGCCACCGAATTGACGCAACGTGGTCAGGTACGACTCGTCCAACTCCCCCAGCAGATAGTTGATGGCGTGCAGCACCGGCGACGCATGCGGTTTGACCGAAACCCGGTCACCGGAGCGCAAAGCGGTGAACCACAGCGAAGTCATGATGGTGGTCATCGACGCGCACGAGGCCTGATGCCCGCCCACCTTCAACCCCGACGGATTCGGCCGAACCCGGTTGGCGTGATGAATCATCGAAACCGCCAGCCACAACGTGCGACGCTCGATCTCCGATAGGGCGTCCAACCCGGCGGCGCCGCGCTTGTATTCCGGCTCGGTGACCTCGGTCATCGGCATCTCCTCGAATGACATCCGGGTGTTCGACCGCATTACATCTGATCTTGCCATTCGCGGTCCGCTCGCCGCGCTCTACGGCAACCGCGCCTACGCACCCCACGGTTGAGGCGTTGCCCCGCAAAACCATCGGTGAAGCAGCACCGAGCGGGCGTCCTCATCGCTTCAGGTGGCTTGACGTTTACGCAGGGCAGGCACCAGCGCGATCAAAGTCAAGGCGAGATAACCGGCGCTCGCGGTAACTATCGTTGCACGTTCGGACCATAAGGTGGTGGTGAGGATTCCGCCTCCGATACCCACCAGAGCCAAGCCCTCCATGCCGGTGCTGGCAACAGACATCACCCGGGCGATCTGTGTGTGCTCGGTGCGGGTCTGGAGAGTGCCGTATACAGCGGCGACGAGCAGAGTTCCGGCGAACGCGGAAAAGAACTCGAACCCGATCACCAGTGGATAGACCCCCCATTGATGGTGCGGTGCCGAAAGCAGGCACCCGCCGGCGGCAGCGGAGAGAGCACTCGAGACCGCGATCAAAGGCCACATACCGAGGTAGGCCAGGATTCGGTGTGCGATAAGCCCACCGCTGATGCCGCCGAGTGCACCGAACGCATAGAGCACACCTACCAGGGCAGGATCTATCCCGAGTTCTCGGATCAGAAACACCAAAGTCACTGGCACGATCAGACTTCCGACGACGCCGGATAGCCAGAGCAATTGGACCGGCTTCTGCGCCGACACTGCGCGCGCGATCGAAACCACCGACGTGGCCGTGACCGACGCGGGATCGGGTGCTTCATTGACGGGCTGCGCCTGATCGTTCGGCCGATCGGGAGATTCGAATCCGCGCAACCGCCATACGAGCGCGGCCGAGGCGAGGTTCATACCAGCGTCGACCAGCAGGATCACGGGAGCGGGCAATAGCTTCAGCAATGCTGGACCGCCGGATTGACCGGCGATGTCGGCGGCACTGGACAAGCTGTTCAGGGCTCCCACGGCCCGAACTCTACGGGCGGCGGGTACGAGCTGATTTACCGTGGTGTGCCCCAGGCTCGACACCAGGGTTTTCGCCAGGACGATCACCACAACCGCGGCCAGCAGAGTGGGAATCGACAGCACATCGACCCACCACAACAACGGAATCAGCACCGCCGTCGCGGCGGCGCTGATCTGGCTGAACACCTGCAGTCGGATCTGGTGGGGCTGGGTGTCGACCCACGCTGAAATCGGTATACGGGTTGCCAAGCTGACCACAAGCGTCGCGGCAGTGACCGCACCGACCGCAGTGCTCCCCCCACCGAGGGTGAGCACCACGATCAGCGGCAGAACAGCTTCGGCGACTGAACCGCCGGTCAGGGCGAGTGCTCGTGAGGCGAGGTACACCCGCAGCGGCGACCGATCAGGGACAGCAGTCATCGGCGAGCATCGATGGTGACTCGTGCACAGCCGGCGCTGCAGCAGTCACCTGTGATGTCTTCGTCCCGAATCAGTTGCGGATGCTCGACACCAGGTACCGGGACGAGTCGGCTCAGGGTGACAGTTCGGCCGTTGTCGAAGTGAATTGTGGCGTCATCGGTGATCACATCGATGTGGATGCGGGCGTCATAGCCGACGACCGACAGTGGTTGGTTGTGCTGACCGAAGCCGATATGTAAGCCCGAACGCCGCTCGTTCATATGAGAATTGTGGGCTACGAACGACGGAATCGCCTGGTTGGTACCAAAGCCGAGTTCCCCGACCCGGCGGGCGTGGGGCAGGGCGAAAGCGCGCTGCAAAAACGCGTTCATCTCGGTTCCTGGGCAGTCGAACGCACGGATGATGGAGTTCTCGATCTCGAAGGTGATCGGAGCGTTGGCGAGGCGCATGTCGAGTTCGGCGATGACGTTGCAGTTGACGGCGCCGTCAGCCACGAGAACTCCGTCGACGCGGGCGGGAAAGGTCGCGATTTCGCCGGGCGGGAGAATTGTGAAGGCACCTGGGCGCAGCCGACCGCGGTTGCTGATCCAATCGTACTTGTCCTCATCCAAAATGATGTTGAGGTCAGTCCCGCCTGGAGAGGTCACGCGGATCGAAGATCGACCGTGGAACTCGGCGAGCAGGGTCGCGTTCAGCTGCTCCAGGCGCTCAGGGCTGTAGGTCAATGCGTACCGAAAGAAGTCGTCACTGGCGCTGATCACCCGCATAATCTTCGTCCGAGCGATGCCGTAGCGATCGAACAGCGGGATGAAGACCTCGAAATGCGACATCGTGTCACGTTCAAGAGTGACCACAACCAAGTTGCCGACGAATCCTGTGGGCGAAGGTAGCTTCGTGGACAGCCGCTCGCCTACACCGGCATCTCGTAACGGTGCCATAGGCACAGACGCCCAATCGACTTCGAGGCTGTCGAGGAACAAGCCAGCGTGAGCTGCGTAAATCCGGCACTCAGGCGTATAAGCGAGAATCACGAAGTCCTGGCAACCGATCCGCCCGAATTGCTCGAACAGGCGGGCGACGCCCGCCTTCACGGTCAAGTCGCGATCGTCATCAATGAGCTGGCTGGTCATAGCGAAGTCCTAATCGATCGTTTTCCGGTCGAGATGATTGACAACAGATCCGCACATCGCATCGAGTCGCGTCCGATGCTGTAGCAAGTCGGTGGCGTCAGAGTCAGCAAGATCAGTGGCGACAACAGAAATACTCCCACCGTTCCGCAAGGTGGCATGGCGCGAGTTGCCCTACTGCGGGGTGGCTAGCAACGTGAAACCCGTGCACAGGTTGGAATACAAGGACCTGCCCTCCTCAGTCCACTCAGCTTTCGCATCGAGGACCTCCAGGCAAGCGGCGAGGTTCTCGTCGTTCGAACACATCAGCTGGTACTCCTCTGAATCCCGCTGCGAATCAGAGTGCCCGACCCATCGCGCAAGTCCCTGGCGCATTCGCCACAGCACAAAAGCTGCGTGCAGCGTTCCGAACATCGGCCGTGGATCAGGCCGCAACGGGTGTGTGGTCATCTCTTTAGGGTTGGCCAGGTACGTCACGTGAGCGGTTCGGAGAAACATCGAGTGATGGCCGCACTCGTGCAGAAGGACCTGCATAGCACGTACCGGATTGCTGACCCACTCTGTTCCTACGAACACGATGCCGAATAGTTGATCGTGCGAAGCACTGAGCTCGGTGTTCTCGAGCAAGATGATCCTGTCGATCAATACCGCCACCTCGACCGCAGCCTCAGGCCAGCACTGTTGCAACCGTCGCAGCGCTGTCCCGATGTGCTCACGATACGTCCCAGCGTTGCGGGCGAGCGTCGCCGCCGCTTCTGACTCACCGCCGTAAACGTTCGCCGAAACCACCCCGAGTGCATGACGGTCCTCAGCAGAGGCATTGTCGGCCGCGACAATCTCAGGTACCCGAGAAGGCCGCTCACTTGCTCGACGCAATCCGTTACGCACAGCGTCGATCTCCGACTCGTCCGGCTTGCGCTTCGGCATCACGGACAAAGCAGCCCAGTACGCCTCCGGTGGCATCGTATGTGCTGCCTGGATCTCGGCGGACAAGTTCTCGACCGTCTCCAGTTCACGCGCGATTACAGCGTTGTACCGCGCGAAGATCGTAGCCAGATCTTCTACCCGTATATCGGGTGTCTGAAAGAATGGTTGCACTTGATGCCTCCCACATGCCCTCTATTCGACCGGTGAAACGAGCCCGCCGCCGTTCTTCGATCGGAACGACGGCGGGGGTGCCAGGTTAAGCCTCGGGCTTGTCGTCGACGAGCGTCTTGTACGCGATATACCAGACGGTATCTTCGATACTCGATCGGCGAATGCTGTCGATGTCAGCAGGCAGGTCGACCTCCTCCCGTTCCAGCTTCGTCAGGGTGTCGGCCAGTAGCTCATCATATCTGCTACCTGCCACTTCATTGGGAGTCAAGGTCTGGGCCACTTACATTCCTTCCTTGTGTACGAATTCGGCTGAGACGATCGGTCTTGACAATGTTGAACTGTCTCGTGGAGCCACCGATCCCTTCACCTCCACACCGAAAATCTTGTACCCAGCGAGCAGCCTTGGCGAGCACTACAACCAACCTCGGGACCCACTATTGATTTCGATCCGACCATGTGGTATTGAGCCTTATTCGAGTCGGGCTTCTATCAGCAGGAAGAGTGGTCGCTGGAATCGGACATACCACTGCGGATCCTCGAGCAGTTGGTCTTCAGTCGGTCGCGGTTCCCGGATCCCGGTGATGACGAATCCCGCGGCCGTGATCATGCCGATGTACTGCTCGAGCGAATAGAACTTCTGCACTGAAGCTGCGGGCGATTCCTGAGAACCTACGTTGAAGCGCTGCTCCACAATTCTTCCGCCGAAATAGTCATAAACCGGCACTCCACCCGTCGTTGACGGGGCCCGTTCGGCCCGCGCGCTGTAGAAGCATGGATGTTGCCCGATGATGACCAGGCGTCCGCGGGGTCGTAAGACGCGGGCGAACTCGTGATATCGCGCCGCGGGGTTGGTGAGACCATGCGGGAGACGGTTCACTACAACCAAATCTACGCTGACGTCCGATGCTGGGATTGCGGCTACGTCAGCGTGAACGAAGCGGGCGCGCGGAGTGCCTACAATAGTAGCGGAGTCAACGAATGCTTGGCATGTGTCGATGCCGAGCACGGTGCCGGCACCCATCTCTAGAAGCTTGCGCGCCAGATAGCCTTCCCCGCATCCAGCGTCCAGGACATCGAGCCCGTCGACGTTCCCTATGGCGTTCAGCAGTGCAGGATCGGTGATCTGAGTTTGGTAGGGGTCGGTTCCCGCCCGGATCATCGAGATCCAGTACTCAGCATTGAGGTCGTAGGCTTGCGTAATCAGCTCGTCACCGACCATATTTGCGGTGTCCTTTCTCCGCGTGGTTCTTAATCCTTGAAACGACGATAGAGCTCACTCACCGCATTGCGCAGCTGCCGTTCTTCCACCCCAGAAGACAAGCGTCGGTCAAGTATCTCGGTCAACCGCACACGGAACACTGGCGATGGCGGTTGGAGCATCCATAATATTGGGAGTGCGGTGGCGGCAAGATACCCTAGGTAGGCGTCATTGAGTACGGCGGCATCGCGCAGAATTCCGGAATACAGCTTCGACGTGGCAGCGGGCAGAGAAAAGTCGCCGGGTAGCCGCTGACCGCTGCCGTAAGTCAGCAGAGACCACGCTTCATTGCGCGCAATAATAGGATTGGTCTCGACCTCACGTCGGTAGCGCAGCACGACATCCGGGTCGCCGTCGCGGAGAACGCCGCCGATAGTGAGGCTGCGATGGATGAATGCTGATCGAATATCGTTTCTATCGGCCGGTGCCCGTTCAACTGAGCTGTTGTCGAGCTCCCCGTACTTCGCGATCTTGTGGGCCAGAACGCCAATACCTACGATGTCAGCTGACGAGGCCGACTCCCGGCCGCCGAGACGAAGCTTGGAGGCGCTGACCAGTACCGATCGGTCCTCGCCGAACAGATTGTCCGGACCGGTTGCGAAAACGGCATCAATCGATGGGTCATGTCCTCGAACCCACCCCAACGCCAAACGTCGTTTCAGCTGAGTTGTGTCGCAGGTGATGATTGCCGCTGCTACACCAAGCGCGTTGCTCATGGCAGAGATTTGGACACCCTCACCTCGGGGCAGACGAACGGTGATCCCGGACGTCGCGAAGACGTGCATATACTGTTCGACTCGCAAGGCGAAGGCCCGACCCTCCAGATAGGCGGCTAACGTCGGCACAACATCGAGCAGCAGCTGCAGGGTCGCACCAGTCGACTTCGCCGCCCAGCCGGGATCCTTCCACAGCCGGTTCAGGGTTGTCGAAGGGATCTCGGCTAACGCCACCACGTCTGCGAAGCCCAGGCCGGCACGTTGGGCAAGATCGCACAATGCGACCGGCTCGATCAGAAAGCCGGCCTGGGCGTTCGTCCCCCCGGGATCTGCAACCGGTGGAGGTACGCCCCGCGTTTTTCCATACTTTTGCATAGCCCCCCAAGCTCGCAGTGATGATCCGTCAAGCATCACCGGAAGGCTCGGCTTCCCGCAATCGGTACAGGTCGAAAGCAATGTGACTTACAGCATTTCGAGCAAGAGAAGTGGTATGGATTACTCAATTGCGGTGACCTCTACACGGACCTGCAGAGGTGCCCGCCTGGCCCGACCGAAGCAGGACACCGATGACGTGCAACGACGCGCCGTCGGCGCCAAGCCCGTGACCTGGTCTGCGCCCATTTGGTGGCCAGCCGCGATTCGCACACCGGCGATCCGGTGGAGCCTGCCCGCACCTGACAGCAGCCGCGACATCCGCCCGCCCCGGGAGCACACAGACTGAGCCGACTGACCAGGTGGTAGCCGAGGCTTAACGGGAACGGTCCCGATATGCACCGGTCGGTAGGAAATGACCGTGCACCATGGTCTGCATGAACCGAAATGGTGGTCCGGAGCAGTTGCTGGCGGATTGTCAGCTGCGTGCGGTGGTCGATCTGTTCACCCACCGCTGGGATCTGGTGGTGCTCGCCGCCCTGCACGACGGGCCGCACCGGCGCGGCGCGCTGCACGAGCGGGTCGGCGGGCTCAGCGACAAATCGCTGACCGAGACGCTGCGGCGGCTGTTACAAGCGGGCCTGATACAGCGCCAGCGGTTCGGGCAACGGCCGCCACGGGTCGATTACGCGTTGACGGCGCTCGGCGGAAGTCTCGTCGACGGGCCGGTGCGGGAGTTGGGGCGGTGGATTCACGAGAACGGGGACGCGTTGCTCGCGGCCCAGGAGCGCAACGACAGCGCCGCAAGCGATTTCGAACACGAGGACAACGGGAGCGCGCAATGAGGACTGTAGGCGTAATCGGTATCGGCATGATCGGCGGCACGCTGGCACGGCTGCTCGCGGCGAACGGATATGAGGTCGTCGTCGCCAATTCGGGCGATCCGGCGGCCTTGACCGAGGAGTTCGCCGACCTGCCGGGCATCGAGCCGGTCTGGGCCCGGGTGGCGGCCACCGACACCGACCTGACCATCGTGAGTGTTCCCTATGCGGCGGTCCCCCGGCTGGCCCGCACCGTCTTCGCCGACACGGCCGGCCCCGCGGTGCTCGACACGGGCAACTATTTCCCGCAGCGCGACCTCGCCCTGCCCGGCTTCGACACCGATACCGTCGACAGCGTCTGGGTAGCGCACCAGCTCGGCCGTACGGTCTATAAGGCGTTCAACACCATTCACGCATTCCTGCTCGAACAGGCGGGCCGACCCGCCGGCGCCCCCGACCGCATCGCCCTGCCCGTCGCCGGCCCCGTCGGTGCCGAGAAGCGAGGGGTGCTCGACCTGGTAGACGCCGTGGGATTCGACCCTGTCGACGCGGGCGAACTCGAGACCTCATGGCGGCAACACATGGACACCCCGGTCTTCCTGGCCGAACTGGAGCCCGCCGGTGTTCGCGCCGCTCTCGACCGAGCTGAGCCGCAACGCCCCGACTTCATCATCGACCCCGCCCGCGTCGCCGCCCAAGACGACCTCGCCCGCCGCTGGCACCCCTCCGAACGACTGCGAGCCGGAATGATGCGCGCCTACGGCATCGCCCTGTGAACACCTTCCGCCGAGCGACGCAGAGTCAAAGAGGTAGCGAAAGTCCTTGGTGCGCAACACTTAGCAACTTCTTCGCACGAGGAAATCGCGGCGACACCGATTCGCCTCGACCGCTGACGCCGTTGACTCGCGACGATCCGGAACCGCTCACCAGACGTGCGGAACCAGGCGATACTCGATCCGGCGGGCGAACTCGGCGTACTCGTCGGGAAACGCCCGCCGCAGGAGTTTCTCCTCGTAGCGGATCCGCACCAAGAACAGCGGCAATATGACAGCGAAGACGACCAAGCCCCACCAGGATCCGAGCGCGACGGGCATCCCGGCCTGGTAAAGAAGGGTTCCGGCGTGCATGGGATGGCGGACGGTAAGGCGGGGTCCGGCCGAACCCATCCGCAGCTTGTGCGCCGCTGCGGTGGTACCGGACGTGGCGCCCGACCACCGAGTGGCCATTTGCCTAACCCCGTAGGTGATCAGCAGTCCCGCAACGACGAGGAGGTCGGCGGCGAGGCTGATCCAGAACGGGATCGATGACCAGCCGAATCGGTGGTCGAGGCCGGGGACGACGAGCAGCGCAACAAAGCCCAGCGATACAAGGGATTCGGCGAACCGCCGACTCGTCCGGGATTCGACCTGAGGTCCGGCCGACTCGCGCGGCGGCCGCGGTCCCGGCGCACGCCGACCGGCGGAATACATGATCGCAACGCTGTAGCTGCCGAACATCGCCGCCATCATGACCCAGGCCTGCCAGTAGAAAACCGTCCAGGCCGAGAGGAAAATGATCGCTCCCATCATGGCAACTGTCGCCGCCACTGCGAAGATGTACGACACGTACAGTCTGATCATTGCTCTGCGTCCAACCGCCCAGTCCCGCGAGACCCTTCGAGTTTATCCGTCCCACAGAAGGCCTGTCAGTGCCAGTTCATCCGAGGCAGGTTCGGACGGCTTGGGCCAGGTTGGTGGCGCGGGGATCGTCGGGCCGGAAGTTCCACAGGTTCGGGATGTAGGCGAAGCCGACGCCGGCGTCGGGGTCGGCGAAACCGATCGAACCACCGGAACCGGGGTGGCCGAACGAGGACGGGCCGAGCATCGGCAGTGGCGGGCAGGCGCGCCAGAAACCCAGGGACATATAGAAACTGCGGTCGGCTGGGACGTCCAATCCGGATGGCAGCCCGTGCATCCGGGTCTTGCTGGTCTGGACTTCGATCGCGTTCGCGACCGTGGACGGGTCGAGCAGGCGCATACCGTCGACCTCGCTGACCGTGGCGGCGTACATCCGCGCGACCGAGCGCGCGTCCGCGATCATGTTGGCGGCCGGGAACTCCGCGGCCCGCCATGCCCGCGTGGTGTAGTACGCGGTCGCGGGGTCGGCCATGTTGTCCAGCGCGCCACCGAGTGATCCGGCGCGCAACGAGACCGCGTCGGGTCCGAACCCGGCGTTCATCCAGGCCGTGACCGTATCCGCGTCCAGCCCAGTGCTTTTGATCATTCCTGCGGTCAGTTCTTCGACGCTGAAGGGGTCGGCGTAGTCGATCCGTGCGATACGGTGCTCGTGCTCCTCGGGCAGGCCGATCCAGGCACTCAGCCCCAGCGGGGCCGCGACCTCGTCGGCGAAGAACCTGCCGAGCGATTTGCCGGAGATCCGCCGCACCACCTCCCCGACCAAGTGGCCGTAGGTGACCGCGTGATAGAGGTGCTCGGTGCCCGGCTCCCACAGCGGCGGCTGCGCCTCGAGCGCGCGAATGACCGGATCCCACGCGCACGCCTGCTCGAAGGTGAGCGGGCCGTCGACGACCGGCAGCCCGGCCTGATGAGACAGCAACCAGCGCACCGGAATTCGGTCTTTGCCGTGCGCGCCGAATTCCGGCCAGTACTGGACCACCGGGGCGTCGAGATCGAGCTGACCACGCTGAGCCAGCAGGTGGGCGCAGATCGCGGTAGCGCCTTTCGTCGTGGAAGCGACCCGCACGACCGTGTCTTCACGCCAAGGCTGTTCGGCCGCAACATCATCGGGACCGGCCACTTCACGACCAGCGACACCGTCCCACAGGTCGACGACGCGGCGACCGTCCACGTACACACAGCACGCGGCGCCGCGCTCACCGAAGTTCTCGAAGTTCGCGCGGAACGCGTCGGCGACCTTTCCCCATCCGTCTTCGACACCATTCTGGTTCATTGCACTTGTCATTGCGGTAATCCTTTTCTGAGTGGGACTTCGAACTGGTTGCGCACCCTGCGATCAGGTCGTGCGGTCAGGAGATCTTGCGGCGGTAGGTCGACGCGGCGACGAGGTAGGCGACGACGAGGATGCCCACACACCAGCCCAAGGCGATCCAGACATCGGTGCCGACCGGTTGCCGGCCGAGCAGATCGCGAAGCGTATCGACGATCGAGGTCACCGGCTGATGCTCGGCGAAGGCGCGCACCGGGCCGGGCATGGAATCGGTGGGTACGAAAGCCGAACTGATGAACGGCAGGAAGATCAGCGGGTAGGAGAATCCGCCCGCGCCGTCCACGGTCTTGGCGGTGAGCCCGGGGATGACGGCGAGCCAGGTCAGCGCCAGGGTGAACAGCAGCAGGATGCCTGCGACGGCGAGCCATGCCAGCACATCGGCACTGGAACGAAATCCCATGAGCACCGCGACGAGCACGACGACCACGAGCGAGATCACGTTGGCGACCAGTGAGGTCAGCACATGCGCCCACAGGATCGACGAGCGGGTGATCGGCATGGACTGGAATCGCTCGACGATGCCGTTCTTCATGTCCAGGAAGAGCCGGTAGGCGGTGTAAGAGATGCCCGATGCGATGGTGATGAGCAGGATGCCGGGCAGCAGGTAGGTCACATAGGAATCGGTCCCGGTCTCGATCGCGCCGCCGAAGACGTACACGAACAGCAGCATCATGGCGATCGGGGTGATCGCGGTCGTGATGATCGTGTCCGGGCTGCGCAGGATATGACGTAGGGACCGTCCCAGCAGGTAGCCGGTGTCCCCGAAGAAGCGGGCGTTCATCATCGGTCCTTATCGGTCTGTGCCGCGGAGTCGTCGGCGCCGACCAGCGCGAGGAAGACGTCTTCCAGGCTGGGTTGTTTCTCGACGTATTCGACCTCGGCGGGCGGGAGTAGTTGCTTGAGTTCGGCCAGGGTCCCGTCGACGATGATCCGGCCCCGGTGCAGGATCGCGATGCGGTCGGCGAGCTGTTCGGCTTCGTCGAGATACTGCGTCGTGAGCAGTACCGTCGTACCGTTCTCGGCCAGCGCTGCGACCGTCTGCCATACCTCGATCCGCGCCTGCGGGTCGAGCCCGGTGGTCGGCTCGTCGAGGAAGATGATCGGCGGGTTCCCGATCAAACTCATGGCGATATCGAGGCGCCGGCGCATACCCCCTGAATAGGTTGCGACTTTGCGCGTGGCCGCGTCGGTCAGCGAGAACTGCCCGAGCAGGTCATCGGCGATCTTGCGCGGATTCTTCAGGCGGCGCAGATGCGCGATCAGCACGAGATTCTCACGCCCGCTGAGCATTTCGTCCACAGCCGCGAACTGGCCTGTGAGACTGAATGATTCGCGCGCCTGCTCCGGTTGCGTGGTCACGTCGAAGCCGTGCACGGTGGCCGTTCCCGCGTCGGCCCGTAGCAGTGTGGACAGGATCCGGACCAGTGTGGTCTTGCCCGCGCCGTTCGAGCCGAGCAGGGCGAAGATGCTGCCGCGCGCCACCTCGAAGTCCACGCCGCGTAGTACCTGCAGATCCTTGTAGGACTTTTCCACGCCCCGAACCCGGATCGCGGGCGCCGGCTGCGGTGTCATCGAATGATTGGTCACGCACCAACCATCAGCGTCTGGCCTGACATCGTCCTGACACCGCGCTGATACGGGTCATGTCGGCAAAGCCCCGCGCTGGTTCATCCCCGGCCGACTCGGCAACACCCGATGTGGCCGAGTTCATGGTGCTCGGGTCGGATTCGTGAGTAGGTTCCGAATATGGAGAACGAGGGACCGAGCCGGACTGCGCTCGCGACTGCTTACGCGCGTGCCTATCACCAAATCGCTGATCAGCCCCGGATTCTCACGGATCCCCTGGCGGTGCCGCTGCTGGGTGTCGGGGTGGATGAGCTGACGAAAGCGGGGCGGCCCGCGGCGAATCGTTCCGATAGTGATGATGACCTGGGACTTCTGCGGCTCGGCGTCAGCGATCGGCCCCGGCGGCTGTTCTTCGCCGCTCGTTCCCGATTCGCCGAGGATCGGGTGGCCGAAGCCGTCGCGGCGGGCCTGCGACAGGTCGTGATCCTCGGCGCGGGTCTGGATACCTTCGCCTACCGCAACCCGCACCCCGGGCTGCGGGTATTCGAGGTCGACCATCCCGCGACCCAGGCGTGGAAACGGCAACTGCTCGCCGCAGCCGGTATCGACCTGCCCGAACTGTCGGCTTTCGTACCGGTCGACTTCGAAACCGACCTGCTGGCAACCGAATTGGCGAGTGCCGGATTCAGCCGGTCCGAGCCGGCCGTGTTCGTGTGGCTCGGCGTCGTCTTCTATCTGACGCCCGACGCCGCCACCGCCACCCTGGAATACATTGCCGGTCAAGCGGCGCCGGTCGAGGTGGTCTTCGACTACCTGGCGGACACCGGCGCGAATCGCGCGGAGTTGCTGGCACGCGCAGAGCGGGCGGCAGCTGTCGGCGAACCTTGGTTCAGCTACTTCACTCCCGACGACATCGCAGCACAACTGCGCGCGCTAGGCCTCGCCGAGGTCGAAGACCACGCGGCCGCGGACCTCATCGCCGGTTACCTCGGTGGGTCCGCGGACTTCGAGGACGATCCCCAAGCACTGCGGCCCGTCCGCATACTGCGGGCGAGCCGCCCGTAAAGCGCAGGGCGAGCGAAGAACTCAGGACCGCACGCGAATAACGGTCTTGCCTTTACGTCGTGTGGTCGGGTTCAGCGCGGGGATCGCGTCATCGAGTGACGCGACCGTGCCGATGTGCGCACGAAGCCGCACGGCAGGGCGTCCTGGAATCCATCGACGAATCCCGTTGCCTACTCACCACATTCCCGGACACACCGCAATACCTCGCGTACAATATCGCGCTCTTGCCGATGCCATACACCCTGCTGGAACCCGCCGAGGTCGCACAGCACCTGCGCGAAATGGCCGAGCGCGCCGCCACCGCGACCGCTCACCTCACTGAGCCCTGAGCCGCCCGTTCCCATTGTCCGCCTTCGTTACCTGAGCTTGCCCAGAAGAGCAGGCCCCGTCGGCACGATTTCTGTCTCGCGCGATGGCATGATCGAGTTCCATTGCTACACAGAGGCATTCGCTCGGATCACACTTGGGGCGGAATAGATCAGGAGCCGCACCCGGAGCTCACTGACCGCTCACGCGGTGTTGCTGGTTCGGGTGGTTTGGGGTGCGCGGGCGGTGACTTGCATTCGCAGTTGCCGAGGTTGGGGTACTACGGCAAGGGTGGGGCTGGTGTCGGTGCCGGGGACGGTGTGCAGCTGCCATCGGGCCGCGATGGTCGCCAACGCGAGGGTGGCTTCGGCCAGGGCGAAGGTGTCGCCGATGCATTTGCGGGCGCCGGCGGCGAACGGCAGCATCGCGTCACGCGCGGGTGGCGTGCCGCGGTCGGGGGCGAAGCGGTCCGGATCGAAACGTTCGGGGTCGGGATACAGGTCGGCTCGATGCTGGATCAGGTATGAGCTGTAGATGACGGTGGTGCCGGCGACCAGCGAATGTCCGCCGAGTTCGGTGTCCTCGGTCACCGTCCGAGTCTGCAGCCAGCCCGGTGGGTGCAGGCGCAGGACTTCGTCGATCACCTGGCCGGTGAATTGCAGACTCGGCAGGTCCGCGCTGACCGCGGGACGGCCGGCCAGCACGGTGTCGACCTCGGCGTGCACGCGGGCAGCGAACTCGGGGTGCTGGTCGAGCAGGATCAGCGCCCAGGCCAATGTCGCGGCACTGGTGTCGGTGCCCGCGAAGAAGAACGTGAGCACCTGATCGACGATCTCGCCTTCGGTCAATCGCCCGCCGCCCTGACTGTCTTGGGCAAATACCAAGGCCGAGAACAGATCACCGTGATCGTCGCCGGCGGCGCGGCGCGCGGCCACCAGTTCCCCGAGGATGGCACGTGCCTCGGCCGCCGCCTCGATGCAGGCCCGATTGCCCACGATCGGCCACCGGCGCATCCACTCCGGCACGATCGCGTGCCGCATCGCACCGGCGAAAACGGCTTCGACGTCGTGCAGGAGCCGTTCCTGGGTCGCCTCCGAGATCGCTTGATCGAACAGTGTCGCCGCGATCACCCGGGCGGCGAAGGTGTGCAGTTCGGCTTTCACATCGACGACCTGACCGTCCGGCCAGGAGTCGACCAGTTCGGCGATCTTCTGGGCCATCACGGGCGTGTACCCGGTGAGGCGCTTGGCATGGAACGCTGGTTGCAGCAGCCGGCGTTGCCGTCGATGTTTCGCGTGCGGGCACGTCGCCAAGCCCTCCCCGACCAGTTCGCGCCCGCTGTCGAACAACGGTCCGCCTTTGTCGAAGATGCGGTCCTGACGCAGTACCTGCCTGGTCAGCTCGAGATCGCAGATCACCACCGCCGTCATCGGCCCGAGGCCGATCCCCACCAGGTCACCGTGCGCGGGCAGAGAAGTCATGAACCCCAACGGATCTCGTAGCAGCGACACCAGATGCCCCAGTACCGGCAGCCGGCCCGGCGCCACCGCGATCGGCGCAGCCGTGTGCTTTCTCGCAGCGCTGTCGACCGCGACGACAGGCCCTCGGCCCGTCACCCGGCGAATCGCTTCTACCATCCACCGATTCGGTGACCGCTCGTCCATGACCGACTCCCTACCGCAAGACCACCCACCATTGTCGGCAATCCCGAACGGCACCACTACCACCCGACGGGGTGGATTTTCATCAAGTCTTGCGCGGTTAATATTAACTATGCAAGACTCATGGGTATGAGCACACCGACTTACCTCACACAGACCGCCCTCCCCCTGATCTGGCCGCTCGTCGCGGTCGTCGGCGCTGCCGTCCGGACTCGGCACAGCACCTCCCGTCAGGCCACCCTGGAGACCTGGCAGCGGTGGTGGGCCGTCGCGGCGCTGGGCTTCGGCAGCTTGTGGATGACGATCGCGTTCCTGACCATCCCGGAACAGATGGCGACGTCCATCGGCTTCGCCGCCACACCGTTCCAGTTCGAAATCGCCTTCGCCAACCTCGGACTCGCCGTGATGGGCTTCCGCGCGGCCGCATCCTCGGCCACGGCCCGCGAACGCATCACCGTCGGCCTCGGCGCCGGAATGTTCTTGTGGGGCGCGCTGATCGGCCACGTCTACCAGTGGTTCGCGCACGGCGACCACGCTCCGGGCAACACCGGCGGCGTCCTGGTCTGCGACCTGCTCTTCCCGGCGGTGCTGATCGCCCTCGCCTGGTACTCGCAGCGACTGGCCACCAACGAAACAGCAACCGCCACAGGCCCGTCGAGCAACTCCGCACAGGAGGTCGGCAGCCTGCGGGCGTGAACAGCCCGGTCGTGATCAGCGGCGGAATCGGTGCCATCGGCATTCGAGCCGCCGCCGACGCGCAGCTGCCGCAGGACAAGATCGCCGAAGACACGCCGCGAGTGCGACTTTCGCCGACACGCCCGAAATCGCCTTCACACCAACGCCTTCCGATGGCGCCCGCATCGAGAGCGCTATATGCTTTTGCATCTAGGTGCATCCGCACCTAAGTCAGAGAGGGCGCGATGAAGCTCGAATTCCCGCTCCTGGGGCTGGTGGCAGCCCGGGCCATGAGCGGCTACGACATCAAACGGTGGTGCGAGGTGGAAGGCAAGTTCGTCGGCCTGGACCGCCACGGCAGCCAGATCTACCGCGAATTGAACCGGCTGCAGGCCGAAGGCTCGGTCGAGTCGCGGACCGATCCCCGCGACGGCGGACCGGACGCGAAGATGTACACCGTCACCGACGCCGGGATGCAACGGCTCCGGCACTGGGTGCGGTCCCCGTATGTGCCGCCGCGCCGATTCCAGGATCCGGAGTTCGCGTTCCGGCTCCGCGTGGGCATGATGCTGCGCGAACCCGGCATGCTCGACCTCGTGCGGGAAGAGCTGGCCGCGCGACGCGAACAGGTACGGCTCAACCGAAATCGCCCGTACGACACCGAGACCGACGCCGACCGCGCCGATATCGATGCCGAGGCCTTGGATTTCATCGCCCACCAGATCCGGCACCAAGGCGAGCGGCAGATCGACGAATGGATCGCGTGGCTCGAGCAGTTACAAGAGGTGATGCGAGACCGTGCGGACGCCGCGGCGACCGAACGCTCCGGCCGTTCGAAGGCGAGCAGCTGATGCGCGCGGTCCTGATGTTGTTCGACAGTCTCAACCGCCGGCTCCTGCCGCCGTACGGCTCGGACTGGGTGCACGCCCCGAACTTCACCCGGCTCGCCGCACGCACCGTGCGGTTCGACCACTGCTACGGCGGCTCGATGCCGTGCATGCCCGCCCGCCGGGAGATGCACACCGGCCGCCACAATTTCCTGCACCGATCCTGGGGACCACTGGAGCCCTTCGACGATTCAGTACCCGAAATGCTTTCCGCCGCTGGGGTATACCCACATCTGGTGACCGACCATCCGCACTACTGGGAGGACGGCGGAGCGACCTATCACACCCGCTTCCGCACCTTCGAGTTCTTCCGCGGCCAAGAAGGCGACGCGTGGAAGGGCCAGGTCGCCGATCCGCCGCAACCGCAGAGCCCCCGCCGCGTCCGCCACCAGCTGTGGCGGCAGGATCTGGTGAACCGGCAGTACCTGACCGAGGCGGCCGATCACCCACAGATCCGGACCGTGCACGCCGGGCTGGAGTTCATCCACGCCAATCACACCGAGGACGCGTGGTTCTTACAGATCGAGTGCTTCGACCCGCACGAGCCGTACTTCTCCCACCGCGAGCACCAGCGCCACTACCCTGCCCTGGACACTCCGGACGAGGCCCCGGCGTGGCCCGATTACAAACGGGCGACCGAGGATTCGGAAACCGTGCAGCGCATGCGGGCCGAGTACGCGGCGCTGTTGACCATGTGTGACGCGTCGCTGGGCCGGGTCCTCGACCTCTTCGACGAGCTGAACCTGTGGGACGACACGCTGCTGATCGTGTGCACCGACCACGGCTTCCTGCTCGGTGAGCACGGCTGGTGGGGCAAGAACGTGCAGCCCTGGTACGACGAGAACATCCATACGCCGCTGTTCGTGTGGGATCCGGTGGCCCGTACGCAGGCGGGCACCTGCCCGGAACTGGTGCAGACGATCGACTTCGGTCCCACGCTGCTGGACTTCTTCGGCCTGGAGCCGACCCCGGACATGCGCGGGCGGTCCCTGCTGCCGCTGCTGCGCGAACCGGCACCGGGCCCCCATCGCACCGGCGCGCTGTTCGGCATCTTCGGCGGACACGTGAACGTCACCGACGGCCGCTATGTGTACCTGCGCGCCCCGGCCGAGCCGGGCAACGCGCCGCTTTTCGAGCACACGCTGATGCCTACGCACATGGCATCCCGTTTCACCCCAGTGGAATTGGCGGACGCACAACTCGTCGACCCGCTCCCGTTCTCCAAGAGTGTCCCGGTGCTGCGGGTGCCCGGCTTCGCCGTCGGCGACCCGTTCACCTTCGGTACGGCTCTGTTCGATCTGGAAAGTGACCCGCATCAAGAGAATCCGCTAATCGATGACGATCTCGAGTTGCGCATGGTCACGCTCCTGCTGGAACTCATGCGGGCGCACGACGCGCCTGAGTCTCAATTCACCCGGCTCGGCCTGCCGCTCGACGGACCCGCCGATTCGCGACATCTGCGGGCCCGCGCGCAACTGCAGAACTATCTGGAAGCCGTTGCGCCGCTACCGGTCCCGGCGGACTTTCCGCCCGGACGCCCAGGCGTGAACACACCGATCACCGATCTGCTCGCGGCCGCGAGCACCCGCGCGATCGTCGAGGCCGCGCTCGGTCCGGCGATCGCCGACATCGCCGCGCAGACCGGCTCGGCCACCCTGCTCGACCTCGCCGACTTCAGCCCGATGCTGACCAGGCGAATTCTCTTTCAGCTCGATCGGGCACTGGCCGCAAGCTGACCGGCCTTCGCCCCACTCCATAAGAGGCACACCATGACAGACACCGTCGTATCGGCGACCCCGGCACGCACCGCCACGCACGTCCCGCACCGCTGGCGCAAACTCGCCCTCGTCGTCGCACCGCTCTGGGCCGACAACAACGAGTCCAGTGTGCTCAGCACCCTCGCCCCGGTCATCGTCACCGCGGTCGCCGCCCCCGCGGCGGCGGTCGGCTATCTGACCTCGATCGGCAAGTTCATCAGCGTCGTCTGCGGACCGCTGTGGGCGTGGGTGGCGCGCCGGACGAACCGCAAGACCGCCTTCGCGATCGCCTCCGGACTCGCCGGAATCGCCACTGCCGCAACCGGTCTCGCACAGAACTATACCCAGCTCATTCTGTTGTACGGACTGTCCGCCGTGTTCATCGCCGCGGCACTGCCGATCGCCAGCGAGATCACCGCCGACCTGTTCGACGACGAATCCCGCGGTCGCGCCAATGGTTACACGTGGGGCGTGATCTCACTGCTCGGCTCGCTGCTCGGACCGCTGATCGGGCAGTTGTCGCGCGTGCCCGACGGCTGGCGCTACGGGTTCTTCGCCTGGGGCGCCATCACCATCCTGACCGCCGTGCTGCTGGCCGTGTTCTTCACCGACCCCGCCGTCGGCGCCAGCGAAACCACCGCGCCGCCCACCGACGACAACCAGATCACCTGGGCCAAAGTACGATTGATGCTGCGGATTCCCACGTTCACGCTCATGCTGATCCAACGGCTGATCTCGGGTCACCTGCTGATCGCCAGCTTCGGCATCGTCTTCCTCGTCCACACCTACGGCTTCACCACCGCGGTCGCTTCGATCGTCACCCTGCCCTTCGGCATCGGCTACCTGTTCGGCACCTTCGGCGGCAGCCTGGCCACCGACTTCCTGCAGAACCGGCTGCCGCGGACCGGACGCATCATCGTCCTGCAGTTCGCCCAGCTCGGCTTCGGGGCCGTCGCCCTGGTCGGCACCCAGCACGACTGGGGCGGCATCGAGATCTTCGCCGGCTTCTGGGCGGTCCTGGGCTTCCTGCAGGGTCTCAATCCCGGGGTGAACCGGCCCATCGTGGCCGCGGTCGTGCCGCCCGAAATGCGCGGCGCCGCTTTCGCATTGCTACTCTCGGTGTTCGAGGCCCTCGCCTACGCGCTGTTCAACCTCGCCGCCGGACTGCTCACCGACGTGATCGGCCTGCGCGGGGTAATGCTGTGGATCCCAGGCGTTCTCATGCTCGTCAACGCCGCGTTCTGCACCCTGCTCTATCGCACCTATCCACGCGATGTCGAACGGCAACGCGCCCTGCTGGCCGAGCGGGCCCGAACCACGGCGGCCGGATGAGTTCCGCACGGCACCCGATCGAACAGGCACACGTGCCCGGCGGGATCTTCGAGATGGGCGATGCGCACCGCGACGGATTCCACGCCGACGGGGAGACGCCCGTACACACCGTGGCACTCTCGCCGTTCACGATCGATACGACCACCGTCACCAATGCCGCGTTCGCGACATTCGTCGAGGAGACCGGATATGTAAGTGACGCAGAAAGATTCGGCTGCTCCCCCGTGTTTCACCTCGTCCTGGCCGCCGAGCCGGGCGATCTCCTCGGGAGTGACCCGCGGGCACCGTGGTGGATCGATGTGCGGGGCGCCGACTGGCGGCATCCGGAGGGACGGCATTCGAGCATCGCGGACCGGGCCGAGCACCCGGTCGTGCAGGTGTCCTGGTTCGACGCCGTCGCCTACTGCGAGTGGGCCGGACGGCGTCTCCCGACCGAGGCGGAGTGGGAATTCGCCGCTCGCGGCGGCCTGCCGGGGGCCCGATATCCATGGGGCGACGAGGCCCCGGGCGCCGGCGGCGAGTGGCGCGCGAATATCTGGCAGGGCACGTTCCCGACCGACAACACCCAGGAGGACGGATATCTGACCACCGCGCCGGTGCGCTCGTACCGGCCCAACGGGTACGGGCTGTGGCAGATGGCAGGCAACGTCTGGGAGTGGTGTTCGGATCGGTTCTCCCCCAACACCTATGGGCACGACGCCCGGACAGGGCACGTGCGCGATCCGCAAGGCGCTTCGGCCGGACAGTCACGGGTATTACGCGGCGGTTCGTATCTCTGCCACGACAGCTACTGCTCCAGATATCGCAATGCCGCCCGCTCCTCGAACACCCCCGATGCCACCATGGGCAACGCGGGGTTCCGCACCGTCGGCGCGGGGTGAGCCCGCACGGCGAATGGACACCCGAGAATTGTGAGGTTAATATTAACCAGTAAAGATACTGGTAAACTCGCCCCATGGACGATGGACTCGGCGATCTACTGCATCGCGTGGTGTTCTTGCTCGGCGAAGCCACGCGACGGCGGGTGGACAGTTCGGGCGGGTTGAGCTACAGCCAGATGCGACTGCTCGGCACCCTCGAAGAGAACGAGCCGATGACCCAGCACCAACTGGCGCAAGCGCTTTCGGTGTCCGACCCGGCGATCAGCCGGGCGCTGCGTCCGCTGGAAGCAGCCGGGCTGATCCGGATCACCCCCGACCCCGAACACGGACGACGACGACTGGTCAGCACCACCGAAGCAGGCCGCAACGCCTTCCACACGAGCGGTAAACCGCTCTACGACGAACTGCGCACCGGCCTGCTCGCGGCGGGCTTTCCCTACGAGCGCTATCTGCGCGACACGATCCGGCTGGCCGAGATCCTCGAGCGCGACCGCTAGCTTCGAGCGATCAGCCGGGCTCGTACCGATGCCGATTGCGCGATATCGGCAATGGTGAGCGCCATGGCCAGCCCGGCGTCCCGGACGAACCGGTCGCCTTCGGGACCGCCCGCCGCCACGGCGAACGCGGCGGTGTGATTGCCGTCCTCCGGCGGCAGATCGAAGGCGAGCATCGGATGGATCGCCGGAATGCGCAGCGAAACATTGCCCATGTCGGTCGAGCCGAACATCTTGTCGGGGTAGTCGGGGAAGGTCCGCCCGATCGCCTTCGCGTTCTTCTCGAACGCGGGAGCCAGGTCGGGATCGTGCCGGAACTCCCGGTAGATCGACGGCAAGGACGTGTACTCGACCGTGGTGCCGGTGGCGATCGCGCCCGCGTCGAAGCACGGCCGCACCTGTTGCCACACCTCGTCGACCTCCGCGATGGTGTCGCACCGGATCATGCAGTCGACCACCGCGCGGTCGGGGATGACGTTCACGGCCTTGCCCGCCTCCTTGACCACATGATGCACCCTGATGCCGTCGCGCAGTTGCTGCCGCAGCAGGCCGATCGCGGTCTGCGCCACGACGGTCGCGTCCCCCGCGTTCAACGAGCTCCACGGCCGCGACGCGTGCCCACCGCGACCGGCGTAGGTCACCTGCCAGGAGCGCGAGGCACGCAACTGCGGAACCACGACGTTCTTGAGCGTGGGGTGCACCATCATGGCCGCGTGCGTGTTATCGAAAACGCCACGGTTGACCATGATTTCCTTGCCGGTGCCCTGCTCCTCGGCGGGTGTGCCGAACACACGCACGGTGAGTCCGAGTTCGTCGGCGTAGGGGGCCAGCGCGAGTGCGGCGCCCACCGCCGCCGCGGCGATCACGTTGTGCCCGCAGCCGTGGCCGATGTCGGGCAGTGCGTCCATTTCCGCGCAGATGCCGAACGCCAGCTCGCCCGATCCGGTCGAAGCGACGAATGCCGTCGGCAGGTCGGCCACGCCCTTCGCCACCGAGAACTGTCCGCCGTCCACGAGCGCGGCGACGATCGCCGCCGACGTCTCGTGCTCTTCGAAGGCCAGTTCGGGATCGGCGTTGATGCGATGCGACAGCTCGAGGACCGAATCCAGGTTGTCCTCGAACGAATTACGGATGCGGGTGTGGATATCTGTCATGATGGCAAGCTCTTTCAGCTCAGAACGTGGTCGGCGACCTGGGCGTGGGTGGCGAACCAGACGCCGTCGTGTGCGGTGATGTATTCGAGCAACTCGGCCAGGACCGCGATGCGGGACCGGTGCCCGATGCAGTGCGGGTGCATGGTGAGCTGGAAGACGCCGCCCTCCGCGTAGGCGACATCGAACTCATCGCGCCAGATCGACAGCACCCCACGAGGTGTCGTATAGGGCCGCAGCGCGGTGAAGCGGTCCATCGTGAAGTACGCCAGATCGTCGCGAATCCATTCGACGGGCAGTTCCACCACACCGGTGGGTTCCCCGTCGGCGAGGATCTCGTAGCAGTCGTCGTCCGCCATCAGCGACGAGTCGTAGGTCAGGCCCAGGTCACGGATGATCTGCAACGAGTGGGCGGAGAAATCCCACGACGGCGTGCGGATGCCGACCGGGCGTACGCCGGTGAGCCGTTCGAGCGTGTCCGCGGCCCGGAACGCGAGTTCGCGCTCGACACCGGGCGGCAGATGGGTGTTGCGCTCGTGGATCCAGCCGTGCAGCGCGACCTCGTGTCCGGCGGACACATACGACTTCGCCTCACCGTCGTGCAGCAGCGCCGAAACACCGGGCATGAAAAAGGTCGACGGTGCGGCGAACCGCTCGAGCAGCCGCAGGACTCGGGGCACGCCGACACGGGAACCGTACTCGCCCTGAGACAGCTTGCCCGGCAGCACTTCCCCGTCGCGCAGCGGGATCGTCTCGTGATCGGAGTCGAACGACAGCGTCACCGCGACTTTCGCGCCGCCGGGCCACGATTGCGGGCGCAGCACGCGCCCGGCCCGCACCTTCTCGACGTGTCCACGCCAGTCCGCCTCATCCCATTCCCACGGCTGCTGCTCGGTCACAGTTCCTCCAAAATGTTGTGGTGCTGCGGCTTTCGCCGCATGACGCCGTCGGCACCGATGACGACGGCCGGGTCCAGTTCTTGCGACACCGTCGCGAGCCGGGACGACGCCCCCCCAATCGTCAGCTTCATGCCGCTCCGTTCCTCAATGTGGTACGCCGTTTCGCATCGTAGACCGAAGGCCGATCCGCGTAAAGTGTGCCGACAGGCGAAACGGTGGCGCGCCCCTTGGTACGCTCACCCACCATGGACAGCACCGAGGGCGCCCCCGACTCCCCCGTACAGGACGTGCCGAGCAGCAGCGTCCGGACGATGAACAGCGTGCTCAGCACCCTGCGCGTCTTCGAAGAAGTAGCTCAGCGCCAGCCCGTCGGGGTCTCGGAACTCGCCCGCGCGACGCAGATTCCGAAGAGCTCCGTGCAGCGGTGCCTGGTAACGCTGCAGCAGGCCGGCTGGCTGAAAATCGTGGACTCCGACCGTGCCCGCTGGGGCGTCACGACGAAGGTCCTGACCCTCGGACTGCGCAGCGCCGGCGAACAGGATCTCCGGAAAGTGGCCGCGCCCATCGTCAAACGACTCGCCGCCGAAACGGACGAAACCGTGCTCCTCGGCGTGCGCGACGGCGACGAGTACGTCATCGTGGCCCGCGAGGACACGACCCAGCCCGTGCGGGTATTCCAGGAGATCGGCGCGCGAGTGCCACTGCGCGCGACCTCGGCGGGCGTGGCGATCATGGCGTTACTCGACGACGGCGAGATCGACGATCTGCTCCGGACCGAGCTGACGGAATTCGCCGAGGCCGAGGTGGCGCCCGCCGCGGAAATCCGGCAGGAGATCGCCGAGACCGCGAAACGCGGGTACGCACTGCATGGTTCGTCGTCGTGGTATCGCCCGCACGTGGCCTCGATCGGCGCGGCCATCACGGACGCGGCCGGCCATCCCATCGCCGGACTCACCCTGCCGGTGCCGCAGATGCGCTACAACCGGACCCAGGAGAAGACCTTCGCACCGCTGGTGACCGCGGCCGCGGCCGAGATAAGCCGGCTGATCTCGGCCGGTTGAGTTGAGTTGAGTTGAGTTGCGCGGTGATGGCCATCACACGCAGCCGGGATTATCGTAATACCGTCATACTGTTGGTCAAGGCATGCAGTACCGTGCAGACGAGAAGGAAGGCCGACACGAAGTGAGTTCGATAGTGTCCGGAACGCGATCCGACGTGGAGTTACGCCCGCTGCGACTTCGGGAAGTCACGATCCCCAACCGGCTGTGGATGTCCCCGATGGCCCAGTACGCCGCCGGGGCGGACGGCAAACCCACCGACTGGCACCTGGTGCATTACGGCGCACGGGCCGTCGGCGGCGTCGGTTTGATCATGGTCGAGTCCGCGGCGGTGGGACCGCTGCATCGCACCACCGCCGCGGACCTCGGCATCTGGAACGAGGAGCAGGCGGCCGAGCACCGGCGGCTGACTTCGTTCATCGCCGAACGCGGCGCGATACCCGGCATCCAGCTCCTGGCCGCGGGCCGGAAGGGGTCGCACCGCGTGCCCTGGGACGGCGAAGGGCAGAACGGCCCCGTGGGCGTGACCGAGGGTGGCTGGGCGTTGATCGCGCCGTCAGCGATTCCGTTCGGCGATCTGAGTATGCCGCGCGCAGCCGATCACGCCGAGATCGACGAGGTGGTCGAGGCGTTCGCACAGGCGGCGCGGATGGCCGATCTGGCGGGGTATCAGGTCGTGGAGATCCATGCCTCGCACGGCTATATCCTGCACCAATTCCTGTCTCCGCTGTCGAACAATCGGACCGACGAATACGGCGGCAGCCTGGTGAACCGGATGCGCCTGCCGCTTCGGGTCGCTCGCGAGGTCCGGGCCGCCTTCCCCGCGGACAAGCCCGTCTTCGTTCGCATCACCGCCACCGACTGGATCGAGGGCGGCATCTCCGTCGACGAAGCGATTACGTTCGCCAAGGAGCTGGCGGCAGTGGGCATCGACCTGCTCGACGTCACCTCCGGTGTGCTGGTGCGCGACCTGCAGGCGCGACCGCCCGCGGACGACGGCGTCAACGTCGCCTTCGCACACGCGTTGCGGGAAGCGTCCGGACTCGCGGTCGCCCCGGTCGGGCAGATCGCCGAGCTGGCGCTGGCGAGCGAGATCATCGCGACCGGCCGCGCGGACGCGGTGCTGATGGGACGTGCGCTGCTGCGCGATCCGTACTTCGCGCTGCGCAGTCGTCCGCACGATCGAGCGGCTTGGCCGCAGCGATACCACCGTGCCTTGTAGATCCACTCACCGAGAACGAAAGAACGAGATGACGAACCCTGTTGCCGTACGCGCCGAGATCCACCGTCGCGACGATACGACGATCCGGTACACGGTGACCGGCCCGCAGGACGGGCCGACGATTGCTTTCATCCACGGATGGGGTTGTGACCGTTCGGATTTCGACACGATCACCCAATTCCTCCCCGGCCACCTGCGCGTCCTTGCGATCGATCTCGCCGAGCACGGGGAATCACGGTCCACCCGCGACGTGTGGACCATCGAAGAGTTCGCCCGCGATGTCGCCGCCGTACTGGAAGCGCTGTCCGTGCGCGACTGCGTCGTGGCCGGGCACTCGCTCGGCGGCGCGGTGGCGGTGGAAACCGCACGGCTACTGCCGAATTCGGTCTCGCGCGTGATCGCCCTGGAAGCCCTGCACTACCTTTCACTGTTTCCCGCGCAGGACGACGAGCAGGCCGCCGCCGTGATGCAGCCGTTCCGTGACGATTTCGCCGCGGCGATGGTGGGCATGGTGGCGGCCGGCTCGCCGGACGGCACCGATCCCGCGGTGCAGGACGGCTACGTCGCCAAGATGTCGGCGGTGCGGCAACCGGCGGGTCTGCACGCTCTCGAGGGGTTGCTGGCCTGGGACATGGACGCGGCCCTGCGCGCCGCCGAACAGCCGATCACCCTGTTCGCGGTGCGTTCGATCATCGCCCAGGAAGCCATCGACCGCTACGGCGACCGGATCGAAATCGTGCTCGTCGATCTGGGCAGTCACCACTTCCACGTCGAATCACCCGAAGCCACTGCCGGGCTGGTGGCCGACGTGGTCGACGGATAACGACCCTCTCATGACAAAGAGGCTCCGGACATCAGTGATGTCCGGAGCCCCTTGTCTTTTCGGCTCTTTAGGCTCAGCCTGCGGGCACTTCGCGCTGCCTTCGCGCGGCCAATTCGCGCAGCGCGGTGGCGGCGGCGTTGCGCACGTGGACCTCACATGCCGCACGAGCGGCCACGGCATCACCGCGCAGGGCGGCGGCCTCGTAGATGGCGGTGATCTCGCAGACGGTTTCGGGGCCGCGCCCCGGCGTCTGCATGGTGAGTCCGCGCAGCATCTGCACGCGAGCGTGGATGCCGCGCAACGTCGAATCGATGATGGGGTTCACCGCGCCGGCGATGAGGACGTCGTAGAACTCGTCCTTCATCGCCAGTCGGCGTGCCAGATCGGCCCCCTCGTAGGCACGGGAGAGTTCGTCGACGACCTGCCCCATCCGCTCGCGCTGTTCCGGGGTGGCCCGCTCGGCGAACAGCGCCCCGGCCAGACCTTCCAGCGCTCCGCGCACCTCGTACAACGCCTTGGCGTCGAAGGCCGTCAACTCGGTGACGACCGGGCCGCGGTTGGGCAGCATGGTCACGAGTCCTTCGGACTCCAACTGGCGCAACACTTCACGGACAACCGTCCGCGAGACCTCGTATCGCGCACACAATCGCGCCTCGATCAGCCGGTCACCCGGCTTGAACTCCTCCGCTGCCAAAATATCCTGGCGCAGCGCGTCGAGCACCTGCGCGCGCAGCGGTGCGGCGACCCGCTGCACCCGTTGCCCTGTCACCTGGTCTCCCTCCGTCGAACCCTGAACGTATCACGGTAATACCGGATGCTTTGCCAGGTCGACGCCGGTCAGGTCCGCGAGATAGCGCGCCATCTCGGATTGGTCCGGGTTCCCCGCGCCGAGACCCGCGAGCGCGGCCTGACAGAACCGCACGCACGCTTGCGACACCTCCGGCGACAGGTCCAGCGAGGTGGCCAGATCGAGGGCCGTACTGATGTCCTTGACGGTCAGCGGAAGGGAGAACCCCACCTGGAAGCGCCCGTCCAGCACCTCGGGCCCGATCTTGACCTCCGTCGACTGATTCCGCCCGGTCGACCGGTTGATCACGTCGAGCATGATCCGCGGATCGAGGCCGAATTTGGTTCCCACGGTGAGCACTTCGAGCGCGCCGACCAGTCCGATCGCCGACAGCAGATTGTTGAGCGCCTTCAAGGCGTGCGCCGAACCGACGGCGCCGACATGGGTCACCGAGGCGCCCATCGCGCGCAGCAGCGGAAGCGCCCGCTCGTAGTCCTCCGCTCGGCCACCGGCCATGATCGTCAGCTCGGCCGTCGCCGCCTTGCGTGGACCGCCGGACACCGGCGCGTCGACCAGCGCGATCGCCCGCTGCGCCAACCCCGCGGACAACTGCCGGGTCGCCCTGGGCGCCGAGGAACCCATATCGATGACCAGCGTGCCCGGACGCAAACGCCCCGCGAAACTCGCCGGGTCGCCCGGATCGCCGAGTACCCGCTCTACGATCGAACTGTCGGGCAGCATAAGAATCACGACGTCGGCACCGACACCGTCGCCCAGACCGGCCAGTGGCGTCACGTGGTCATCACCCGCGGCCGCGTCGACCGCATCCGGGTTCGAGTCGTACACCGCCACCGGCACGGATCGCGCGAGGTTGCGCACCATCGGCTGACCCATCGTGCCCAAACCGACGAAGGCCACGGTATCGGCCATGATCATCCTCCTAAGAACCCGTGCCGCCCTGGAAAACCGCGACCGTCGGCTCCAGCCCCTCCGCTCCGACCACCTCACGCCAGGCGTCGAAGCCGGCCTGGAAGGCGACGATGCCCGCTTCCGGCAAGCTGATCTCGATCGCCTCGAGAATCGCACGCGGCGTGACGCCCAGCTCGAGCGCGACCCGGATATGGCTCTGGATATGGCCTTTCGACGCCCGCATCACCGTGAGACTGACGATGAAGATGAGTTCCTTCGTCTGCCGATCCAGCTCCCGCTGGTCCAGATAGGCCGCCCCGACCAGCCCGTTCGCCGCCTTCAGCACCTCGAAATCCTGCTTGGCCATCACCTTGTGATAGTCGAGAACGTACCCGCGCTCCCGAGCCATGTCGTCGATGTATTCCTGCGGGTCCACAACGCTGGTCACCGGTTCTCCTCAGATTCGCCTACCACTCAACCGTAATACCGTAATACACCATTGGCAACGGCGCTTGGTCGGCGCGAGGCAGGCACGTCGCTCAGCGGCGACCCGGAAGAGACGAACGCACCTTGTCAGGGTTGAGGTTTGGTGGGGGTGCTCGCGCAGAGGGCCGTTTCGAGGGCGGTGCGGATGTCTGCTTCCTGGGCGTCGGTTTCGCCGGGGTAGAGGTTGGCCATGACGGTGACGCTGCGGCCGTCGGTGGTGGTGGCGCCGAAGGTCTGGGAGCCGAAGATGGCGCCGTCGTGGCCCCAGTACAGGCCGCCGCACGGCAACGGAGTGCTTTGCAGGCCCAGGCCGTAAGCGTCGTTGTGGGCATTGCCGAGCGGCCGGGTCGTCATCATCGCTTCACGTTCCGGCGCGGGCAGCAGCTGACCGTTGACGAGGGCATCGAGAAACTTGTTCAGATCCGCTGCGCTGGAAATCATCCCGCCGGCCGAACTCGCGATCGAGGGATTCATCTCGGTCAGGTCGAGGGGATCGGCGCCGCCGTGCCGACCGTAACCGCGCGGATGGGTGCCCGGAATGCCGGGCTCGTCACCGGGGACGGTGGTGTCATCGAGGCCGAGCGGCGCGATGATGCGCTGTTCGACCGCTTCTCGGGGAGCCCGGCCGGTGACCCGCTCGATGATCATCCCCGCCAGCACGTAATTCGTGTTCGAGTACGCCCAGTCCGATCCCGGCGGGAACAGGGGCGGATGAGCCGAGCCGATCTGCACCAGTTCCAGCGGATCGTAATGTCGCAGCGGATCTTTCAGAACCTGCTCCAGGGGTATGTGGTCCAGATAGTCGGGCAGCCCACTGGTGTGCTGGAGCAGCTGGCGCACCGTGATGTCCCGCCCGTTGTTGCCGTTGCCCTGGACGACGCCGGGCAGGTACTCCTCGACCGGCGCGTCGAGGGCCACCCGCCCTTCGCCTACGAGTTGCAGCACGACGGTGGCGACGAACATCTTGGTCATGCTGCCGATGCGAAACCGGCTCGTGCCGTCCATGGGCGCGGCGGTCGCGAGGTTCGCGACACCGCTGGCCAGCACCGTTCGACCGTGGGCGGCGCGCACGCCGAGCAGCACGCCCGGCGCGCCGTCCGCGGTGGTCACACGGTCCAGGATCGGCTGCACGCCGGCGTAGTCCGGCGCGTCGGCCACCGGATGCTCCGCGGTTCCGCACGCACACAGCAGCAGTGCGGACACCGCGCATACGGTGCCGAGAATCTCAGCGGGCCTGCGCATTTCGTCCTCCCTCGACCGACAGGACACTCATGCTAGGAAGCCGCGTTCCAGCGACGCCTCACCCTGGAGAGCCAATTGACACGCCGCATCGACATACCGGGGTGCCACGTCTACAGCCGCGACCCCCGCACCCGTCGCACAACTTCGTCTTGCGAAGTTAATATTAACCATGCAAGACTGACGTGCAGGCACGTAGGAGACCGGGAAATCGAAGGGGCAGGAACATGGACAAGCACAGCGGCGCGGGCGTCCCCGAGCCGGGGTGGCCGCCGCATCGGATCGGCGCCTTCGTCGACGCCGTACTCGCCATCGCGATCACCCTGCTGGTGATCGAGTTGGAGCGGCCGAAGCACGATGACGTGACCGACGCCGCCGCGCTGGCCGACTTCCTCTGGCACGAGCGGTCTTCCTTCGTGGCGCTGCTGGTGGCGTTCTTCCTGCTGTGGTCGGTGTGGCGGCGCCACCATGTGCTGATCTATCAGGTGGAACGCGTGGATCGGTACACGCTGGCCGCGCACGCGCCGATGCTGCTGTTCGCGGCGCTGCTGCCGTTCGTCACCGCGGTGTTCGGCGGCGCGTCCGGCAACCCGCTCGCCGTCTGCCTGTTCGCGGGCGTGGCCGCGGCACTGTTCGCCAGCGAGGCGGTGGTGAAGGATATCGCGGCCCACAAGGCCGTTCTGGCCGAGCAGATCACCACCGACGATCTCCGCGTGAACGCGGACGGGTCATACGCTGTGGCAGCGACTTTCGCCGTCACCGCCGCGCTGGCCTGGCTCACCCCCGACGTATGGGTGGTTTGGCTTTTCGCGCCGCTCGGCGCCACCTTCGGTGGCCGCATCATCAGCCGGGTCCGCGGCCTGACCCTGTCGTGATCATGGACGACGGACTCGCGGACTTGCTGCACCGCGTCGCCTCCCTGGTCGATAAAGCGACCCGACGGCGCATGGACGACTGTGGGTTGAGCCACCGTCAGCTGCGGCTGCTCACGGCGTTGCAGGACATCGAACCGGTGACCCAGCATCGGCTCGCACAGGCACTGGCGGTGTCCGATCCTGCGATCAGCCGGGCGCTGCGCCCGCTGGAAGCAGCCGGGCTGGTGCAGGTCGACGTCGACCCCGCGCACAAACGACGACGCCTGGTCAGCACCACCGAAGCAGGCCGCGACACCGTCCACGCCACCCGCCACCCCTACGCCGCCGAACTGGACGCCGACTTTCCCTACGAGACCTACCTGCACGACACCGCCGCGCTGGCGGAATTCCTCGAACCGGCCCGCCGGCCGACCGACTGAAAATCGGTGGTTGACGACGACCATGCGGGGTATGTCCAGCGACGAACGGGGCCCGCGCACCGGGCCGCTGGACACGAAAGGGACGTTCGCAATGCTCGGACTCGGCATCATCGGTTGGATCATCATCGGCGGACTGGCGGGCTGGATCGCCAGCAAAATCATGAAAACCGATGCACAGCAGGGCATCCTGCTGAACATCGTGGTCGGCATCGTCGGCGGCCTGCTCGGTGGCTTCCTGCTGAAGCTGTTCGGGGTCGACGTCGAAGGCGGCGGCCTGTGGTTCAGCTTCTTCACCTGCCTCGGCGGCGCGGTGATCTTGCTGTTCCTGGTCGGGCTCGTCACCGGCCGCCGTGGCGCTATGCGCTGAGCACCACCACGACCAGCATCGAGGGCAGCCACTTCCGGTGCGCTGCCCTCGGTGCGTCCGGCACCTTTGCTGCAGAGCGATGAATTTCACAGCCGGCTCCGGTCTAAACAACATGACTGAAAAGACCGCCACCGCCTTACCCCCCGTCGTCGACCGGCAGACCTGGCAGGCCGCGCTCGATGACCTGCGAGCGCGAGAGAAGGCCGCGACTCGTGAACTCGACGCCATCGCCGCGCAGCGCCGCCGCCTGCCGATGGTCGAACTCCCGGATTACACGCTGATCGGCCCGGACGGCCCGATCCGGCTGGTCGACGTGTTCGACGGACGGTCCCAGCTGATCGTCTACAACCACATGTGGTCCGACGGCGCGGAGTGGCAGTGCGGCGGCTGCACCGGGCTCACCTCGCAGTACGTCCGCCTGGATCTGCTGGACAACTACGACGCGCGCTTCGTCGTCGTCACCAACGGACCCATCGAAGAAGCGCTGACCTACCGGACCAAGGTCGGCAACCAGATGGACTGGTACTCCTCCTCGGAGAGCTCGTTCGGCGCCGACGTGGACGCACCGCCCGGCGGGGGCTTCGGCGTGAACGTCTTCCTGCGCGACGGCGACAAGGTCTTTCGCACCTGGCACACCAACGGCCGCGGCACCGAGCAGCTCAGCTATACCTTCGCGCTGGTCGACATCCTGCCGTGGGGCCGCCAGGAGGAATGGCAGGATTCCCCGGACGGCTGGCCCCAGTCCCCCACCTACGCCAAGTGGCTCGACTCCCCCGATGTCGCCCGGCTCTACGGACCGAACCGAGACGCCTAGCGCGGCAACGCGATAGACACCGCAGGAGTTATTTCCTGGCGATGGACGATCAGGTCGAACCATTGGATCGGGCTGCCACCGTCGATGAAGGAACCGGCGCCCGCGTGCGCAAGGCCGCGCGTCTTGATGGGACCTTCGAGCCAGCGCCGGACCGGAGCGGACGCGGCGGTCCGGCGCAGATCCAGCACGAACTGGTCGAGCGGCACCTCGCCCAGCGGTTGTTCGAACCAGTCCGCGGCAGGTCGCGGCAGATGTGCGGTTTTACCTGCCCCGAGACTGACGTCACCGTGGTCGAAGGTGAAACCGATCGACACGTACTGTCGGCCGAACCACCGGCGCAGATACGACCCGGTGGCGGCGAAACGCCAGTCCGGCTCGGGAGGTGCGGCGATCCGCAGCTCAGGAGCGTTCGCCGTGTGCGCGCTCGCCGCCCAATAGGCGACTTTGTCGCCGGTGGATTCACGCCACCACCTGAGGTTTTCGGCTGCACGGGCGTCCCGGTACACCAGGCCGTCGGCCGCCGGCAGGCTGTAGTGCTCGTAGAAGGAGACGATCTGCCGCGCGTGCTGAAGAGCCAATTCATGCGCCGCGTCCCCCGATCGGTGCGGCGCGGCGGCGACCAGGTGGAGCACGCGACGAGCGTGCTCGAGGTAGAGCGCTTTGTCCGGCACCTGCTGATACCAGCTGATGTGGTCGTAAATGTCCGTGGTGCTCGGCCGGATCGCTCGCAGGTGCTCTCGAAACTCGGCGAGCCGCTCCGGATCGGCGGCGGCAAGGTAGGCCTCGACGCCGTCATAGGCCGCCGGACCCGTCGCGTAATACTCGACCCCGGTGAACTGCACCTTGTCGACGCGCCCGGTATTGAAATCACGCAACCACCGCAGCAGGTGCGCGACCTCCTGCGTCTGCCACTGTCCGCCCAGCTGATTCATGATCGCGTCCAGATCACCGTGGCCGGTGCGAAGGTACTCGTTGACCTGCAGTCCCGTCGTCCACTGCTCTTCGAAGGCGAGAGAACGGAATCCGAGCTGTTCGACCAGCACGCGCACAGTGCGGTGCTTAAGCCCGAGTTCCTCTGCCGCACCATGTGCCGACTCCCCCAACCCCACTATCTGCGCGTCTCCGATCGACCTGCGCAGGTACCCCAGATCGTCTCCGGGCCCGGCGGGATCCACGTGGTCGAGCGGGACCGCGTGCCGTCCGAGCCAACCGATGAGGGACCGGGATGGATCCGCGGCCGCCGTAGGCGTTCCCGCCAGCACCAGGGTGCCGAGGACGAGGGCGACCAGTCCCCACCGCCGACGGCCGCGTTCGTGTCGATGCATCGCTTTTCCTTTCGCTGTGCATCCACGATCGCGCCCGCCGGCCGGATCCGCGTCACCCCGAAAGCGATTGCTCTCCTACGCCGCTCGACGTATCCGCACTCGGTGAGCTGTCGGTGTCAGTGGCCGACGACTCCGCTCAGTTCGTTCGGGGCGGCGGGCAATGTGACGGTGGCCGCCACCGCACCGGTGGCGAGATCCACTCGGTGGACCTGTTTGGTCGCGGGGTCCGACACGTAGGCCATGCCGTTGCGGGCGAACAGGGCGGGACGCGCCTCCTGCCACTTCAGCGGTTCCTGCCAGGGCGAAAGCACCGGAATCGACCGGGTGACGGTGCCTGCGACGGGATCGATGACGTGCAGGCGGCCGTCGGTACCCAGAACCAGCGCCTCGCCGAGTGGTCCGCGCGCCAGGGACCGGAAGGTGTAGCTGGTGCCGAGATCGACCAGCCGCAATGTGCCCGACACCGTGTCGATGAGCGAAACCTGTTGCGGCCGCTCCAGTTCGGCGTCCTTGTCCTGTTTGTAGTCGGCGAGCACGATCGATGAGAGATCGCTGCCCGCGGCATTGCCGATCCGGCCGTACGGGGTGGGGGCGGCCACCTTGGTGAAAGCACCGTTGCGGAACACGAGAGCGCCTGTCTGACAACCGATCACGACCGCCTCGTCCTTGGCGGCCGCCTCACCGTGCACGCCGGGGCAGTCCTCGTTGCGGGCGATTTCCTTGCGCTGCTTGTCCAATGCCACGGCGCCGACCCGCTTTTCCTCGGTACCGACCGTGACGACCAGGTCCTTGTTCGCCAGTTCCACCGCCACCCCGTGATGCGGTGCGGCAGCGCGATACGTTTCGGTGGCCGGCTTGCCGACGCCGAGCGCGGCGGGGTCGAAGCTGGTGACCTCGCCGCTGCCGTCGGCGAACAGCACGGTGCGACCAGCGTGCCGCACCACGTGTCCCGGCTTGGCGGCGGGGAATTCGGTCCCGGTGAACTCGGCGGTCACCGCGTCGAAAACCCGGAATCCGTCCTTGACCGACACCAGCAGATGCCGGTTGTTCCCGGCCGGGTTGAGCCGGTTGAATCCCTCCAGGCGCGCCTCGCCCGTCTTCGCCAGCGATGTCGCGTCCAGGACGTAGATGCCGCCGTCGTAGGTGACCGCGATCGGTTCGGCACCCGGCGCGGGCGTCGCGGCGTCCTTCGAATCATCAGTGCCGCAACCGCTTACCGCGACGAGCGCGGCCACGATTCCGAACAGGGCGACCGGCTTGGCGGTGCGTGACCATATATGCATTGCTACTCCGTGTTTCTCGTGAAAAAGGTCAGGCTGTCGGCGCGGTGAGGCCGCGTACGATGGCCGCGGTGTTGGCGCGGGTCATCTCCAGGAAGGTGCCGGCGCCGCCGCCGGGTTCGGTCAACGACTCGGTGTGCAGCGCGATGACCTGCACGCGCACGCCGGCTTGCTCGGCCAGCACGCGGGCCAGCTTGTCCGGCTGGGAGGAGTCGGCGAAGATCGCGCCGACGCCCGCCGTGCGGATGGCCCCGGCCAGTGCGCTGAGATCCGAGGAACTCGGCGAGGCGAGGGTGGTGCCGGAGGGGATCACCGCGCCGACCACCTGGAAGCCGAAACGCTGTGCGAGATAACCGAAGACGTGATGGTTGGTGACCAACTTGCGGCGTTCGGCGGGGATGCCGGCGAACTGTTCGGTGACCCATTGATCGAGCTGGTCGAGTTCGGCGAGATAGCGATCGGTGTTCGCCCGGATCGCCGCCGCGTCCACCCCGTCGACGTGCGCGAGGACCGCCGCGGAAATCGCCGACACCGCCGCGCGCACCCGCTTGGGGTCGGTCCAGAAGTGCGGGTCGGGTCGGCCCGCGGATTCGTCGGAGGTGTAGCTGATCGGGTCGATATGCTCGCCGACGGCCAGCGCCGGGACACCGGCGCTCTGTGCCGCCGCCACATGCCGCGCGACCCCTTCCTCCAGGCCCAGGCCGTTGTGCACGACCAGCGCGGCGCGATCGAGTTTCGCGGCCTGCTGCGCCGAGACCGCGAACGAGTGCGGGTCGGCATTCGGCGGCATCAGCACGGTCACCTCGGCGGCGTCTCCGGCGACGGCTCGGGTGAGGTCACCCAGGATGTTGGTGGTGACCACGATCCCGGTGCGGTCACCGCCGCCCCCGGTGCACGCGGCGACCAAGGGCAGGGACAGCGTCAAAGCAATGAGAAGGCGTACAAGGGTTTTCATTCGCCGGTCGCCACCATGTGAGTCGGGGCCAGGCCGACGCCGAACGTGCGGGCCAGGCGCAGATTGTCGTTGTAGGCGATCTCGAAGACCTGCCGCCGGGCCGCGTCGTTGACGTAGGCCCGGTTGGTGTCGACCAGGATCACCGGGGCGGGGGCGTCCGGGGCGAGTGGCTCGAGCAACGCGACCCGGTTTGTCTCCCTGCCGGTTTCGGCGTCGATACCGTGCAGCACACCGTCGGGGGTCAGCGCCAGGATCGCCGCGCCCTCCCCCGCCGTGTTCACGGCGACGACCGGGCCGATCGGCGCCAGTGTCCATCGCCGCTTCCGCACGTCGAGCAGCCAGAGGCCCTGCTGCCCGGCGGGTGCCGTGAGCGTCGCGCTACCCGGACGATGGGTGAACGCCGTGGCCCGCTCGGCGGCGTCTTGCGGGTAACGGATCTTCTCGCCGACGAATTCGCCGTCTTGCCGCGTCACGACGAGAGCACCGTCCGCACATCCGAATACGACGCCGCGGCGGGTCACCGATTGCCCGCGCGGGTCCGGGCACGGCTCGGCGATCGCGCCGACCGCGGCGTTGTCGCGCGTGCGTACCTGCACCCCGCTGCCAGTGACGACCAGCAGGTGCTCGGCGTAGGGCAGCGCGGTGCCGTCGGCGATCCGGACCCGCTCGACGATCGAGCCTCGATCGAGCGCGGCGCGGTCCAGCACCAGCGTCCCGCCGCCGTCGAGCTGCAGCGCGGCCACCGCGGGGTCGCTGTGCGCGGCGCGCACCCGCCCGTCGATCGTGCCGACGTCGCGGATCGGCGCGCGGTAGTAATGCACGTGGTCACCGTGGTCGACCAGCCAACTGCCGCTGTCCACGACGCGCGTCGAATCCGTCGCGCTCACATAGCCGTAGCGCCCGTCACCGGCGATGGCGCGCACGCCCTCGGCCTTCCCCGCATCCACCACTTTCTCGGTGGTGAGATCCAGGACCTGGATCGCTCCCGTGCCCCGGTCGGCGAGCACCAGCCGCGACTGCGGCTCGGCCGTCTCCTCGGCACCGGCCACGTAACCGTGCGGCGTCTCGACCGCGGCGGGCGGCTCCGTGGCTGTTCCGCATCCGGCCAGCGGGAGCACGGCCAACGCGCTCACTGTTGCCGCAGCAGTACGAACGCCTCTGCCACGCAACCGATCACGCATCGAAGCCGCCAGCGCGGACAGGAAGAACAGTCCCACCGCCACCGCGGCGATGGTGGCTCCGCCCGCGGTGCCCGCATGCCAGGAGATCAGCAGTCCCGTCACCGTGGCGAGGCCGCCGAGCACCGCGGCGAGCGCCATCACCGTCGGAATCCGGTCGGCCCAGTAGGTCGCGGCCGCCGGCGGCGCGATGAGCAGCCCGAACACCAGCAAGGTGCCGACGATGTGGAACGACGCCACGATGGCCAGCGTCACCAAGCCCACCAACGTCACGTGCGCGAGCCGCGGCCGCAGTCCGAGGGTGTGCGCGGTGCGCGCATCGAATGTCGACGCGACGAACGCGCGATGACCGAGCACGGCGAGCAGACCCGCGAGCACCAGCGCCACCGCGAGATACACCAGATCCGTTGTGCGCACGGCGAATACGTCGCCGAACAGGAAGCCGGTCAGATCCGCCGCGAACGACCGCGACCGCGACACGATGACCACGCCCGCCGCGAGCATGCCGACGAACAGCAATCCGATCCCGGTGTCCGCCGACAGCCGCCGATTACGGCCCAACGCCGAGACGCCCAAAGCCATTGCGAGACAACTGATCGCCGCGCCGATCAGCAGGTTGCCGCCGACCAGCGACGCCACCGCGACGCCGGGCAGCATGCCGTGCGCCATCGCGTCCCCCAGAAAGGCCATGCCGCGCACGACGACCCATGTGCCGGCCAAAGCGCAGATAGCCGAGACGAGCAGGCCGCTCCAGAGCGCCCGTTGCACAAAAGCCACCTCGAACGGGGCGAACAGCCAATCCATGGGACATACAGTAGAATGAAAATGATTGTCATTACAAGTGAGGTGTGATGTCCCCTACCCCCGACCCCGTCGCGATCCGGCTGTCCGGGCTGTTCGCGGGCTACCGCGGCCGTGCCGTCCTGCATGACGTGACCGCCGAGATCCCCCGGGGCAAGGTCAGCGCCCTCGTCGGGCCGAACGGGTCCGGGAAGTCGACCCTGCTCGCGGTCCTCGCCGGGGTACTCGCGCCGACCGCGGGGACGGTCTCGCACACCTACCGGCACCGGCCCGCGTTCGTGGTGCAGCACACCAGCGTGCCGCCGACGCTGCCGATCACGGTGCGCCAGACGGTGGCCATGGGACGGTGGGCGCATCGCGGTCCGTGGCGGCGGTTGACCCGCGCCGATCGCGACCTCGTCGACACCTGCCTCGGCCGTCTCGACCTCACCGAACTGGCGGCCCGCAGACTGGACGACCTTTCCGGCGGCCAGCGGCAGCGCGTGCTGCTGGCCCGTGCGCTCGCGCAGGAAGCCGAGGTGCTCCTGCTCGACGAACCCGCTGCCGGATTGGATTCGGCTACCCAGCAAGAGATCTCACGCATACTGCGCGAGATCAGCGCCGACGGGGTAACGGTGCTGCAGGCCACCCACGACCCCGCGGAAGCCGCCCGCGCGGACCACCGCCTCACCCTGCGCGCGGGCGCCGTGGTGACCGAGCAGGCGCAAGCACCAGACGACGAGCTGACTATCAGTGCGGGATAGCAAGACCGGCCACGCGGAAAGACAGTTCGTGACATAGTAATTCGATGAGTCGGCGACAAAAATTGGCCGTCGTGGGCATTCTCGTATGCGCGGTCGGCAGCGCGGCATGCACGAGCTCGGAGACATCGCGCAGCGAATCGACCACGCCCGCTACTTCTGTCGCACGTCCGTCCGAACCGGTGGCGGCGGGCCAGGATCACACCGTCCAACTCGAGTTCGGCGGCAAGTCGCGCAGTTACGTGGTGCACACCCCACCGGGCCACGACACGCTGACCTCGCTACCACTCGTGGTCGTCATGCACTCCTTCCCCGGCGAGCCGACCCAGATCGCGCGGGTCAGTCAGTGGAATGCCAAGGCGGACAAGGAGAAAGCGCTTGTCGTCTACCCGGCCGGTTACTCCTCGGCATACAACGCGCTGGTCTGCTGCGGCAGCGAAGACGACGTGGGCTTTCTCCGAACCGTTGTCGCCGAGCTGATCGGCGGGTGGAAAGCCGACCCGAAACGGGTCTACGCCACCGGATTGTCCAACGGTGGTGACATGTCGTACAAACTCGCGGTCGAACTGCCGGACACCTTCGCCGCCATCGCGCCGGTGAGCGGCGGCTTCATCGGCCCCAAGGCCGCCGACCCGAACTACACCCCGAGCACTCCGGTGTCGACGATCACCTTCCTCGGCGGCAAGGACCGGTATTTCGAACAGTTCCAGGCCGGTATCACCCGATGGCAGGAAAACCGCGCCTGCGCGCCCGGCGTACCGGAAACCCTGGCCGGAGCCATCACGCGTACGAAAGCCACCTGCCGCGACGGCAGCGAGGTGCACGTCTACCGGCTATCCGGTATGGGACACGAGTGGCCCGGCGGGGAGGGCGCCATGGCCGATCCGACGGCCGGGCTCAGCGCAACCGACCTCGCCTGGGAATTCTTCGCTGCCCACACCCGGTAGATCGTCGGCACGCCGCGACGCGTCCGCGGGCCCGCGCTATGCGGCGCGACGGGTTTCGACGGCGGCGAGGATTCCGGTGATCGCGGCGAGGGCGAGGCCGAGGCACAGAACGACGTTGCCCGCCACGGTGCCTGCCGATCCCGTGGTCAGGTTTTCGTGTTGCGCGGCCCCCTACGCCGCTACGCGTACTCCTGCCAATGGGCTGTTCGACACGATGCACTCGGCCTCGGCCGGATCGGTTACGCGTCGCTGTATCGCGCCCCGGCGAATCCGGCCTGGCGACGGTGGCCGCCCCGACACCTCCGGGCAACCGCTCGGGCGCAGCCGGTGCGGCACCGCCGAGCAGGGAATCGAGTAGTGCGCTACTCGCGTGACCTGCGACTATCCGGCGAACGATCAGAGCATGAAGTATCGAATCATTACCGCGCTGGGGCTGGCGGCAGTCTCCAGCGTTGTGCTCACCGCTTGCCCGGGCACCTCCAGTGTGCCGGGCACGAACCTGCTCGATCTGATCAATCAGAAGCGAGCGGCGCACAGCTGCAACCCGGTGTCGGGTGACGACCAGCTGCGCGCCGCGGCCGAACGGCACGCCGTCGATATCCGGGAGCATCCGGATCATTACGGCCCGCCCGGCACCGACCCGCCGCTGCGCGATATCCACACCGGCACCGATAATTCCGACGGCGGCGCCCGCATCGCCGCGGCGGGCTACGCACCGTTGATCCGCTGGGGCGAAATCATCTATTGGGCGGGCGGGCCGCCCGGAAACACCCCGCAGGCCACCATCGACTGGTGGATGCACAGCGACGGCCATCGAGAGCAGATCGAAACCTGCGAATACACCCACGCCGGCATCGGACTGCTGTACCCCGGCGGCACCAAATGGATCGCGGTGGTGAACTTCGCCTCTCATTAGCGCCCCATCGAGCCGACCACACCGACGCGGCAGTGTAGCGCCGCGACGTTCCCGATCGCCCGGGAATCTTTCCCGAATATTCCCGAATCACCTTGGCACACTCAGGAAGTCGCGGCCGATAGCCTGCCCATAGCCGAGGAAAGGGAAGCTCATGGCCGTGATGGACAATCCGGAAGTCCCACCCGCGATCCACCTGCGCGTGGAACAGGAAGCGGAACGGAACTACTCGGCCCGCCCGATCGGCGAGGTGTCGGTGACGATATCGGCCGGGCTCGCCGACGATTTCCTCAACCGTCCCGCGGGGCTGGTCAGCAGCGGCCCCGGCGCGGACGACGACGCGCCGGACGCGATCGCCGACGCAGACTCGATCGCCTCCGCGGGGCTGGTCGACGAATTCGTCAACCGCCCAGCAGAACTCGTCATCCAGGCAAGGGACGACGCATGACCGCCGACCAGGCCGGGTTCGGCTTCGCCGACTGGTTCGCGCCGCTCACGCTGCCGGAGTTCAACCGCGACGTGCTCGGCCGCCGGACCCTGGTGACCCCGCCACGTCCCGAACTGGCCGAGCGGCTCAGCGCGGCGCTCGATATCCGAACCGCCCAGGACCTGTTCGACAAGCGGGTCCGGCAGGTCTCGGCGTGGTTCCCGCGCCTCGACGGCGCGATCAGCTCGGCGATCATCCAGCCCGACACCGCCAAACGCTTCTACGACGCCGGGACAACCCTGTTCTATCAGGAGGTCGCCGAGTTCGACCCGTTCGCCCGCGAGGCGGCGGCCGCGTTCGGCGTCTCCGCCAAATCGGCGAAATGCCAACTGTTCTGCAACCGTCCCGGCGCGGTGACCGCCGTGCATTTCGATCCGATCGACGTGGTCACGGTGCAATTGAGCGGCCGCAAGACGTGGCGCGTCGCGCCGAACTCGTTCGCGCCGGCGCCGTTGGAAGGCTGGTCGACGAAGGAGTCGGTGCCGCCGGTGCTGCGCCTCTACGCCGACGGACCGCGCCCCACCGCCATTCCCGACGACGCGACCGAGTTCGTCCTCGAACCCGGTGCGGTACTGCATGTGCCGCGCGGCTACTGGCACGAGACCGCCTCCGATCAGGATTCGATCTCCCTGCATATCCTCCTGATTCCACCGTTGCGTCTCGATTTCCTGCTCGCCGCGCTGCGCAACGAGCTGCTGCGCGACCCGTACTGGCGTGCATCGGCCTACGACTGCAGCGGTTCCGAGTGGCTGGGTCCCGCGCGAGACACCTTCGCGACCGCGGTCGATCGGATCGATATCGCGGACCTCGTTCGAGCGCCGCTGCCCGACCAGCCCGTACAGCTCGGTACGACCTTTGTACGGGCTGGTCAATCGTGCCTGAGCATCGAGTCGGCCGACGCCGCCAGCGCGCGAATAGCCTTGACCGCCTTCGGATTCAGCGAGACGACCACCTCGACGACCAGCGTCGACCGGCGACTGCTGCCGCCCTGCCGCTGGCTGAACACACTCGAAACCGGCACCAGGGTCGATGTCGCCGACCTCGTCGCCGCCTTCCCCGAACTCCCCAAGCCCGACGCCTGCGACCTGCTCGCGCTCTTCGAGCGAACGAGACTCCTCCGGCGATGCTGAACAGCCGCACCGCCGAACACGGCCCGAAACCTGAGTTCCGGGCCGTTCGGGTCAGCCGGCCAGCCCCAGATCGGTCAGCTTCGGGCCGGCTCGGCCGACTCGTTCACAGGACAGGCCTGCCAGGTGCAGGGCGATGGGGTCCAGGTGATTTCGGGCGTCGATCACCGCACGACCGCTGAGCAGGCCCGCCATCCGCTTCCAGTCCAGGTCGCGGAACTCGGGCCACTCGGTGAGCAGCAGGATCGCCGCCGAACCGTGTGCCACGTGATAGGCGGTGTCCATGACCCGCAGGCGATCCGGCGTGGCGGGCACCGCGGCGCGGACGCTGGGATCGTAGGCGCGCACGTCCGCACCCTCGGCGAGCAACCGGTCCGCGATCGCCAGCGCCGGCGAGTCCCGCAGGTCGTCGGTGCCGGCCTTGAAAGTCAAGCCCAGCAACCCGATTCGGACACCCGCCAAGCTGCCGCCGACCGCTTGGCGCACCTTGTCCACCACCAGGTCGCGCTGTCTGGCGTTGGTGTCGATGGCCGCCCGCAGCAGCGGGAAATCGCAGCCGACCGTTTCCGCCGAACGCAACAGCGCGTGCGTGTCCTTGGGCAGACAAGACCCGCCCCACCCCGGACCGGGTCGGAGAAACTCCTTGCCGATCCGCTGGTCGTAGCCCATGCCCGCGGTCACGTCGCTGATATCCGCGCCGAGACATTCGCACAACTCCGCGATGGCGTTCACGTAGGACAGCCGCGTGGCCAGATAGCAGTTGGCCGCGTACTTGATCAGTTCCGCGCTCGCCGCACCGGTCAGCAGCACGGGCGCGTCGAGCGGACCGTACAGCGCGGCGACCCGTTCGGCCGCTTCGGGATCGTTCGAGCCGACCACGATCCGGTCGGGGCTCAGGAAGTCGCGGATCGCGGACCCTTCCCGCAGGAACTCCGGGTTGGAGACGACCGCGATGTCGTCTCGGCCGATCACCCCGCCGAGGCGCACCGCGGTGCCGACGGGCACGGTCGATTTGTTCACGACGACACAGCCGGGCCGCAGCCGGTCGCGCACCTCCGCGATGACGGCCTCCAACGTCCGCAGGTCCGCCGCGCCGTCGGCGCCCATCGGGGTCGGGACGCACAGGATCACGAACTCGGCCGCGGCCACCGCCGCGCTCGCGCCGAGCACGAAACTCAGTCGCCCCGAGGCCAATCCGTCCACGACGAGTTCACACATCCCCGGCTCCGCGATGGTCGACGCACCGCCGGACAGGGTTTCGATCTTCGCGGGGTCGACATCGGCGCACACCACGCGATGGCCCAGCGAGGCCAAGCACACCGCCGTCGTCAGTCCGACGTAGCCGGCGCCGACGACAGCGATATCAGTTTTGAACACAGCATTCATCTCCTTGATCGTGCGAACGGGCGATATCAGAGCGGGATCGCCCGAATGCCCTTGAACGGAGCCTCTTTTCCGAGGTAGTCGACGGTCTCGAACAAGCCGACCGCGTCCATCGGGAAGCGCGCGCCCGCCTCGGCCGCGAATATGCACGGCTGGATCGTCTTCCGTTCCGAGGCGCCGGAGCCGCCGCTCTTGCGAATGTGCTTGTGCGTGTGGATCAGGATGGGCATGAATCCGCCGCCGAGGAACGACCCGCTCTGCAGGATCGCGCCGCCGACGCAGTCGATCACCAAACCCTTGCCGAGGATGGCATCGCGGCCCTGGTAGTAATAGGACGGCGTGGCGAGTGTGCCGTGCTCGACGTGGAAGACGCCCGCGGCGAGCCCGATGATCGAGCGGCCGCTGATCCGCAGCACGGACTTGTAGAAGTCGACCAGGATCGGTCGCACCTGCGCGTCCGGCAGCTTGAATTCGGGGCACAGCAAGACGATGCGCATGAGTTCCGCCAGCGTGATCCCGGCGCCGTCCGGGCCGGGAAACTCCTGATCCCACGGCACCAGGTAGTCCGCCGGCGCGATCATGCTCGTGCCGGCGTCCTCGATGATCAGCCGCTCCGCGTCGGTGCTCGCGGGCGCGACCGGTGTGTCCTGCGCGAGGATGCGCCCCGCGAGCAGGTACCTGCTCTCCAGCGTTTTCGCCGTGCTGGCGGTGATCAGCAGGTCGATCCGCTCCGCCGCGGTCTCCGGGATATCGAAGAGGTGATCGATGCCGTCGGTGGGCACGTTGATCTTCGCTTCGAGGCTGCGTGCGGGCAGCGGCTGGTAGGAAGCGACCGCCTCCTCGAGCGCACCGGTGTACTCCCCCGGGCCGAGCCGCCGCAGTTCCTCCGCCGCCATCGCGCGATAGTCGTAGGGAATCGCGGTCGAGCTGGACAGCACGACCCCGGCCACCAGGGCGCGGAGCCGGTCGTCGTCCAGTGAGTCCGCGGCCAGTTCCAGCGACAGGTACGCCGATCGTTCGCCCGGCTGGTGGACCCAGCTCACGACGAACGGGTTCTCGAAGCGACAGACCTGCGAAAACAGTTGGTACGCAGCGTCTTCGGATTTGATCCAGGTGGCGACCCGGGTCCGGGCCGATGCCGCGTCGGTGACTTCGGACAGCATGTCGGGGGCCACCCGCAGGAGCTTCGACACTTCCTCGATGGTGTGCATTTCGGTGCCTCTTTCGATCGTGCGATATTTCTCAGGTATTGATGAACCGGCTGGCCAGACCCGCCATGAACCGATGCTCCGGAAGTCGCATCGGCGGCATGGGTTCGGTGCTGCCGCAGAGTAGATCCAGCTGAATGAGCAACGCCTCCTTGAAATGGTTTCCGGAGATCGTGAATTGCTGCCGCACTGCGGCATCACGGACATAGACGGCGTGCTGGTTCTTGTAATCGAGCGCCACGCCGTAATGCGGCTCGAACACCAGCGTCACGTGCCTGCCGGACGCAAGTTCCACATCGGCGAAGCGGTAGCGCATCTCGGCGCCATAGGGGATCACCGAATGCCGCAGGCAGTCCCGCGCGATATCCCCGGGAAAAGCGAACCCCGCCAGCTCGGCGAACCCGATATCGCCGCGGGACGAGGCGTAGAGTTCGATTTCCGGCAGATCCATCGCCAGGGTGCGCACCCGCATTTCGGGCGTGATCGACAGTGGAGTCGTGCGCAAATAGGTCCGATACTGCTCGCGCGGCAGGATCGACCGCAGAATGCTCAGCATGTGGAAGAACTCGTAACCGGCCTCGCCGTAACGGGTGTCGACGAATCTGCCGTTCGCGACGTCGAACTCGCGGTTCTTGCTGAACTCGATCGTTATCTTCCTGAGCGGATCCGTTCGGCCGCATTGCCGGACCGATGCGGCGAACTGCCGCACCGCCGCGCTGTAGGCGTAGACATCGTTGACGATGATCCGCGCCTGTGGATACTGCCGGAGCAGCCGGGCCAGTTCAGGTAGCTCGGCGGGATAGCACGCCGGCTTCTCGAGCAGGATGCGCGCGTCCTGATGATCCCGTAAGAGCTCGGCGACCACGGGCAGATGCGTGGCGGTCGGTGTCGCGACGACCCAGGCCGCCACCTGCGCCCGGTCGGGTACCAGCGCCGTTCGTGCGAAATCCGCACCCGGTCGCCGATCGACGGTGACCACCTCGTGGCCGGCCTGTTCGAAGTAGGTGGCGTGCCGCGCGCCGATCATGCCGCGGCCGATGACAACGACGCGCATGTCAGACCGCCCCGGCACGTCGGGCGTGTTCGGCCGCGTGCGTGCCCGCCGCTCGGCCGAGCACCGCGCCTGCCATCAATCCGGTGCCCGCCGGATAGCCCTGATCGTAGAGTCCGCCGACGATCACCCCCGCGGCATAGAGTCCGTCGATCGGCGCACCCCCGCCGCGCACCTCGGCATTCTCGGTCACCGACAGTCCGCCGTAGGTGAACGTCAGCCCCGAGACCACCGGGGCGAAAAGATAAGGCGGCGTGTCGATATGGGTGACCGCGTGCTTGTCGCCGTTCAACCGCGCTACCTCGTCACGCAGTTGGCCGATATCGATGCCGAGCTGACGAGCACCGTCCTCGAGGGAGGGGGCGATGATCGATGCCGGGTCGCTGAAATAGCTGTCGGGCAGCCCCCCGGCATTGATCACCTTGCTGTCGAAGATCTGGAACGCGATCTTGCCGGGCTGTTCCATGATCTTCTGCCCGAGCGTGACGTAGGCGAGATTGCTGTACTCGGCGCATTCGTCGAAGAATCTGCGGCCGGACCGGTTGACGACGATGCCGCGGGGGAAGGCGTACCGGGTCAGCTCGTGCGATCTGGACATCTGGCCGGGCAACATATAGCTGGGTAACCCGGTGCCCTGTGGCGTGGTGTGGCACTTTCGCCAGTTGCCCGCCGTGTCCGCGCCCAGTGCGATGGCCGCCGCCAAGGGCAGCCCGTCGTTGAACGGCACGCCACGCAATTTCACCTCGCGCCAGGGGCTGCCCAGGTGGTGCCCGCGCATCTGCGCGTTGCCTTCGAATCCACCGGACGCGAGGATCAGTGCGTCGCAGACGAGCGGGAATGCCGGTCCCGACCCGAGCACCCGGTACTGTCCGCCGGCCGCCGGTTCTATGCCGGTTACCGGATTCTCGTAATAGACGACGCCGCCGAGGCGTTCGTACTGATCGAAGTTGCGGTCCTGCAGCCCCTGCCCACCGCCGTCGAACACGACCGGCACGTCACCGGGCAGCGGATTCTTTCTCGGCACCCACCGCTGGCCGAGGCCGTGCATCCAGGTGATCGCGCTGTTCGCGCGATGGATGATCGACTCGATGAGTGCCGCGTCGACCTGGCTGCCGGACACCCGGAGCCAGTCGTCGAGGTAGTCGTCCTCGGTGTATTCCCGCCGCCCCGCGAGCAACGTGTCGACGCGGCGGTCGTCCGGTTCGTCGAGCAGCGCGGCGATGTAAGACCGTTCGTGCCAAGGGAACCGCACGCTTTTCGTCAACGCGCTGTTACCGCCGCGCAGATCCTTCGGCGCGGCTTCGAGGACGACCACGGACTCCGCGCCCGCTTGCCGCGCCGCGATTCCCGCGCACAGACCGGCATGGCCGGCGCCGACGACCACTACCTGCCATTCGTGATGAATACTTGCTCGGGCATTCATGCAGAACCCTCCTGTGTCGAATCCCCCTGGGCAGCAGGCTGCCGACGATGAATACGAATCCCCCGTGTGGGTAAACCCCGTACGACATCACGGTGCGTGTCCGGTCCGTGATCGCAAACTGGTCGTCCTAGTCTTGCTTCGACTGTGCAGTCCGCCAAGGGTTTTCGCTGTTCAGGCCGCGTTCGGAACACATCCGGCACGTTCGCGAACACACTCGAACGCGCACCGATCGCACAGTCCGCGGCGGCTGCCAGCGGTGACGCATCGCACCGGCACAGCGCTGCGCGGTCTGTGCGAAGCAGTGCGCGAACGAGCGTTCAACCGGCGCTGTGCATTCCCCACACGTCAGGTGCACAAGGCGTGTGCCACCCGATGCCGCGTCCGCCGGAGCCGAAAAGCAACCCGGAAGAACAAGCCGTGCAGCGCATTTGAGACAGCGATCGGAGCGACTACATGGGAGTTCACCGCAATCCCTTGCGCTCCAACCGGTTCGCCCCCTAAGGGGGTGTTCATCTGGGGGATACCGTTTCGCAACTTCTGCCATGCTGGAAGCTATGGAGCGAGCGGAGGAGGGTGGGGCCGCCCCATCGCCTGGTGACCTACCTGAGCCGGGCGGGGCCGGTTCTCCTGTCGAATTCATCGCCGTATTGCGGCTGTTGAAAACGTGGTCCGGGTTGGCTTACCGGCAGCTGGAAGGGAAGGCCGCGGCCTCCGGTGACGTGCTGCCGTCCAGCACGATCGCGACCACGCTCGGGCGCGACACTCTGCCCAGGGAACGATTCGTCATCGCGTTCACCCGGGCCTGCGGCCTCGACGACACCCAGGTACAGAAATGGCTCGAGGTGCGCCGATCCCTCGCCATGCGCGACCAGGCGCCGGCCCGGGCCGTCGCCGAGAGCGCACCCACAGACGAGCCGGAACCAGTCGCCGAGACACCGAAACCGATACGGCGAAAACGTCTTTCGCGCTGGCTGCATCCGGTTGCCTGCGCCGTCGCCGCGGCGATCGGCATCGTGGGGACGCTGGCCGTGCAGGGCTGGGTGCTGCACACCCACGACGAAACGCTGCCGACGGCGAGCCAGCCGCTGCCGGGGTTGGCGCTCGCGGACGTGGGCAGCTGGGTGCGTATCCAACCGGCCCGCACGCCCGAATTGTGCCTGGCCGAGGGACGCGACCGCACCCAGCGCTACCCCACCGCCATCGCGGCCCAGCGCGCCTGCACCCCGGCGTCACCTCGGGTCTACCTCGACCCGATCGATGAGGGCACGGTCCAGATCCAATGGCACCACTCGAAATACGGCATCGGCTGCCTCACCGTCCTGGCGGGCGGGCCGGGCGACAACCTGCTCGAGCCCAGGGACGACTGCGCCGACGACAATCCCGCCCAGCAGTTCCGGATCGAGCCGACGGGCCCGGCCTCCGCCGCCCGCTTCCGCATCCGCACCACCGCCACGAACCACTGCCTGGCCCTGCGCGATCAAGACACCACCGAGGGCGCCGAAATCGTCCAGGGCCGCTGCTCCGGCGCCCGGGACCAGGAATTCCTGATCCACCTCATCCCACCCGCATGAACCGGACGCGCGCGGGTCAGTTCTCGACGGTTCAGTTGCCGAGGATGCGGTCGCGCAGTTCTGTCGACCATTGCACGTATTCGACGGTTGCGCCGTCGGCGTGGCGGAGGTAGGCGAAGCGGCCGGTTTCGCTCTGGTCGGGACCGCCGGTGATAGTGGCCCCGGTCGCGGTCAGTGCGGCGATCAGTGCGTCCAGGTCGTCGACGATCACCGGGCCGGCCGTGGCGCGGTATCGGTCGGTGTGTTCGGGCGCGCCCGCGATGAGCAGGAAGTCGCCGACCGCGGCGAGCTCGGCCTGTTCGAAGACGAATCGGAGATCGGCCGGGGCGCCGACGAGTTTCTCGTAGGTCGGCAGGGCGGCGTCGAGATCGGTGACGAACAGCCGGGCGTAGGTCTTCAGAATCTGCACGCCGGCGACGCTACGGTGGAGTCGGCGCAAGCGGCAGTACGCACTTGAAGGTGAGCGGGTGGTTTCGATGCACGACGACGAGGAACTCGGGCGCGACGTCGCCCGGCGGGTGTTCGCCGCGGTGTCGACGAAGTGGAGCCTGCGGGTCCTGGAGGAGGTCGGGGCGGGGCGATACCGCTTCCGCGAACTGCACCGCGCGGTCGAGGGCATCAGCTACAAGATGCTCACCCAAACGCTGCGTGAACTCGAAAAGCACGGCCTGCTCAGCCGATTCGACCATCACAGCGCCAATCCCCGCGTCGACTACTCCCTCACCCCCGCGGGCGTGGAACTGGTCGCGACGATCCACACATTGTGCGGATGGTCACGCACCCACCTGGACGAACTTCTCACCGCCCCCGCGCACCGGCCCGCCACACCCTGACCCGGATCTACCTGTCAGTCACCCCACTCGCTCATCGACGCGAAATCCTCCCAGGTGGGGCGCGGAATCTCCGGATGCCGCAGGCGCAGGATCTCCCCGGCCAGGCTGCCCGGTGGCGCCTTCTCCGGATTCGCCACGCCCTGGGCGCAGATCGCGTCGGTGAGCACGCGGGTGCCGCCGAGTCGCGGGTACGCCGCATGCACCAGGTCGGCATAACCGGGCGGCAGGGCGGCGGGCGAACCGCCGACGTCCAGTCCGATGCCGTCCACCGCGATCCAGGTCTCCGCCGGCCTGCGCCTGCGGTAGACGGGCGAGGCGGTGAACCCGACGGTATGCGCGGCGATGGCATCCCAGATGACGTCCGCTCGGGCGTCGCTCATGCCGTGCTGTTCCAGGAACCGCACCGCGTCGTCCGCGCCGTCGATCTCGAATCGCTGGTCGCCTCCGGCGTTTTCGGCGAGCCCCAGATCGTGCAGCGCACAGATCAGATACATCGCCTCCTCGTCGTAGTCCTCCCCCGGCCGCAGCCCTTCCGCGTGTGCCATGGCCCGGCCGAACAGGAATCCACGCACACTGTGATTGCGCAACGCGGGGGTGAGGACTCGGCCGATCAGCGCGGTCGCCTTGTCCGCCAGTGGCGTCGACGGCAGAGTCAGCGCATACGGTTGTGCGGCAGCGGTAGCGGCCAGTGCGAGCACGGCGGTTCCCGCGACACCGGCGGCGAGCGCGGTACGGCGTGACACGGACATGACAGAACTCCTCGGGGTGCGGGGCATCTGTGCGCCGATAGCCTGGCGCACAGCAACATTCGATGTGGACGAAGCCGTTCAGGACATGGCGCGGAATCGCCCTCGGTACTCGCTCGGCGCGGTGCCGAGTTCCTCGGCGAAGGTGCGGCGCATGGTCTCCTCCGACCCGAATCCGCTGCGCCTGGCGACGGTGGCGATCGGCTCGTCGGTCGATTCGAGCAACGAGCGGGCGGTGTCCAGCCGCACCTGCTTGACGTATTGCGCCGGGGTGACGCCTATTTCCTGCCGGAAGAGCCTGCCCAGGTGCCGCTCGCTCAATGCGGCGCGGCGCGCCAACGTGGCGAGTCCGTGTTCGGCGGAAGGGTTTTCGACGACAGCGTCCATGACCTCGCGCAGGACAGCGGTACGCGGGAGACCCAGGCCGGAACGCATGCTGAACTGCGCCTGACCGCCCGGGCGGCGTAGATAGACCACCAGGTGTTTGGCGAGCGCGCGAGCTCGCTCGACACCGTGGTCCTCTTCCACCAGCGCCAAGGCGAGGTCGATACCGGCCGTGACCCCCGCCGAGGTGAGGACCCGTCCGTCGCGGACGTAGATGGCGTCCGGATCGACCTGCACCCGCGGAAACCGTTGCGCCAGTTGCGCACAGGCCAGCCAATGGGTCGTCGCCCGGCGGCCGTCGAGGAGGCCGGCAGCAGCCAGCACCAGGGCGCCGGTGCACACCGAGGCGACGCGGCGGGCGCCACGCGCGGCGTCGCGCACCGCGTCGGCGAGCGCGGGCCCGGTGCCGTCCTCCGGCGCGTAACCGGGTACCAGCAGCGTGTCGATTCGGTCGGCGAACTCGCCGAGGGCACCCGAAACCGACAGCGGCACACCGACATCGCTGCACACGTCGCGACCGTCGGGCGAGGCGAACCGGACGTCGTGCCCCGCCCAGTGCAGTACCTGAACGGGGCCCGCGACATCCAGCAGCAGCACGCCGTCCGTCACCGCCACCACCACATCGGCTTTCGAGGTCATGGTTTCAGTCTCGAACAACGTCACGATGTCCACAAGGACACGTACCCCACAGATCCGGACACCTACGCGGCGAACCAGGTCGGGCGAGCGCTAGAAAGGACAGGTGAATTCTTCTGCCGAACCGTTCCTCTACGACCGTTCGGGTCGCCGCTATGAGATCTCGAGCCCGCGCTGGCGCGGTGACGACGGCACTCCCCTGGCCGTCAGCCCCATGCCGGGTATCGACCCGGAGCAGATCGTGACGTCCGAACGCTCGCTGTGGCGGTATCAGGCGGTGATCCCGGTTCCGGCGCGGCATCGGATCAGCCTCGGCGAAGGTGCGACGCCGATGGTGCCGCTCGACTGGGATGGCCGGCGGGTGCACTTCAAACTCGAATGGTTCAACCCCACTTCGAGTTTCAAGGATCGCGGGGTCGCGGTGATGATGTCGCACCTGGCCGGTCAGGGCGTCACGAAGGTCCTCGAGGACAGTTCCGGCAACGGCGGGTCCGCGGTCGCCGCCTATTGCGCGGCCGCCGGACTCGGCGCCAAGATCCTCGTGCCCGAGCTGACCTCGGCCGCGAAGATACTGCAGGCCAAGGCCTATGGCGCCGAGATCGAACTGGTGGCGGGCACCCGCGACGAGGTGGCCGCCGCGGCGATCCGCCAGTCCGCGCGGCTGACCTACGCCAGCCACAACTGGCATCCGTTCTTCTTGCAGGGCACCAAGACCGTCGCCTACGAGATGTGGGAGGACCTCGGCTTCCGCGCACCCGACAATGTCGTGCTCGTCGCCGGCGCCGGCAGCAACGTGCTCGGCTGCGATATCGCGTTCGGCGAATTGCTCGGGGCGGGCCGGATCGAACGCCTGCCGCGGCTGCTGATCGGCCAGCCCGAACACTGGGCCACCATCGCCGACACCTGCAACGGCCTCGACCCGGCCGACCGTGGACCACGCGAACCCACGATCGCCGAGGGCGCCGCCATCGCCGACCCGGTCCGGTTACCCGAGGCAGTCGCGGCGATCCGCCGTTCCGGCGGCGCGGCCGTCGCCGTTCCCGATTCGGCGATCGGAGCCGCGGTGGGCAAGCTCGCGGCGCGTGGGCTCTACGCCGAACCCACCAGCTGCGTCGCCGTCGCCGCACTGGATCACTTTCTCGCCGAAGGCGTCATCGCCGCCGACGAGACCACCGTCGTCGTGCTCACCGGTTCCGGACTCAAATCGTCGGAGCAGATGGCCCGCGTCTTCGACCGGTCACCGGCGGTCGAGTGATCCGCCGATACTCCCGGCTGCTCTTCCCGGACTGGCGGCAGAATGTGAACTGGGGGCGGTTCTAGACGAGGAGGGCTCGTGCGCCGACTGGTGGACATCTCTGTGCCGTTGCAGGCGGGTATCGCCTCGGACCCGCCCGGGCATCTGCCCGAGATCGACTATTACACCCATGCGGATACGGCCGCGGACATGCTCGGCTTCTTTCCCGGAGCGACCCGGGCCGACCTGCCCGACGGCGAGGGCTGGGCCATCGAACGGGTCCGCATCAGCACCCACAACGGCACGCATCTCGATGCGCCGTACCACTATTCGGCCACCATGGACGGCGGCGCACGCGCCATCACCATCGACGAGGTGCCGCTGGACTGGTGTCTGCAACCCGCGGTGAAACTGGACTTCCGGCACTTCGCGGACGGCTACGTCGTGACCGCCGACGATGTCGCCGCCGAATTGCGCCGCATCGGCCACCGGTTGCGCCCGCTCGACATCGTCGTCGTCAACACCTCCGCCGGAACCCGCTACGGCAGTGCCGATTACGTCTCTTCGGGCTGCGGGATGGGCCGCGACGCCACCCTCTATCTGCTGAACCAGGGCGTGCGGCTCACCGGCACCGACGCCTGGAGCTGGGACGCCCCGTTCGTGCACACCGCCGCCCGTTACGCCCGCGACCACGACCCCGCCGTCATCTGGGAGGGCCACCGTGCCGGCCGCACCATCGGCTACTGCCACCTGGAGAAGTTGCACAACCTGGAATCCCTGCCGCCCAACGGCTTCCAGATCTCCTGCTTCCCGGTGAAGATCCACGCCGCCTCCGCAGGCTGGACCCGAGCCGTAGCCATCTTCGACGACTGACGGCGGCGGGAGCTTCCGCTGAGCCGTCGCGCAGTAATGTGAAACGTCCATCTTGCACGGCCGGACGGAGACCGATTACCCATGGGCGACGAGCGTCGAATCCTCATCCCCGGCGAAACCTGCTGGCAGATCGCGCAGGCCGACCGGCTGGCGTGCATCGTCGACGCGGCCGACTATTTCCGGCACGCCAAGTCCGCGATGTTGCAGGCCCGCGAGCGCATCGTGCTGATCGGCTGGGACTTCGATACCCGGATCAAGTTCGAGCCGCGGGATCAGACCCTCGAGGGACCGAACCGGCTGGGCAAGTTCCTGTCCTGGCTGCCGAAACAGCGACCGGATCTCGATATCTATCTCTTGAAATGGAATGTCGGCGCGTTCGCGGCGATCGGGCGCGGTATGACGCCGATCTTCGTCGTCAACTGGCTGACCGATCGCCGACTGCATCTGGAAATGGACGGCGCCCATCCGATCGGCTCGGCCCATCATCAGAAGATCGTGGTGATCGATGACGCGCTCGCGTTCTGCGGCGGCATCGATATGACCGTCGACCGCTGGGACACCAGCGACCATCAAGACGACAACCACTATCGCACCGAGCCGAACGGCCACCGCTACGGACCGTGGCACGACGCGACCACCGCGGTCGACGGCGAGGCGGCGAAGGCGATCGGCGAACTGGCCCGCGCCCGCTGGAAGTCGGCGACCGGAGAGCAACTGGCCCCCGTCGACGAGATCGCCGGGGAGACACCGTGGCCGGACGGACTCGAGCCGACCATGCGTTCGGTGGCGGTGGGCGTCGCGCGGACGCTCCCCGAACTCGCCGACCGCGCCGAGGTGCGGGAAATCGAGGCGTTGTATCTGGCGGCGATCGCGGGCGCCACCCGCTCGTTGTACATCGAAAGCCAGTACCTGGCCTCGCGCACGCTGGCCGAGGCGATCGCCGCGCGGCTGCGCGAGCCGGGCGGTCCGGAGATCGTGCTGGTGTTGCCGCGGCACGCGGACGGCTGGCTCGAACAGCAGACGATGGACGGGGCGCGCCGCCGCCTGCTGCACCTGCTGTGGCAGGCCGACACCGAACACCGATTGGGCGTCTACTACCCGGTGACCGCGGCCGGTGCGCCGATCTACGTGCACGCCAAGGTGCTCGTGATGGACGACCGGCTGCTGCGCGTGGGCTCGTCGAACCTCAACAACCGGTCGATGGGCTTCGATACCGAATGCGATCTGGCGGTCGAGGTCACCCCCGACACCGCGGACGGCCCGGCGCTGCGGGAAACCATTCTCGGGATCCGGCGCCAGCTGATCTGCGAACATCTCGACGCCGAGCCCGCGAAGTTCGATGCGACCCTCGCCGAGACCTCGTCTTTGCTGCACACCGTCGAGACGCTACGCAGTTCGGGCCGCACCCTGGTGCGGTTCGAACCGGAAACCGTTGCGAACGAAGACAGTCCGCTGGCAGAGAATGAACTGATGGATCCCGAGCGCACCCCGCCGAGCCTGTGGGACGCCCCGGTGCTCAGCCGCAGCCTCCGCAGATTGAAGGCGGGCGCGGTGCGCTGGTAGGCCCTAGACGCCGCGGTGCCCGTCGGGGCCGGTGGCGGGCAGCCGCACCAGCACGATCAGCCCGCCGTCGAGACGTGGTGTGAGGGTGAGGGTTCCGTGGTGGGCCTGGGTGATGCTGTTGACGATGGCCAGGCCGAGGCCGACACCGGAGTGGTGCGTGCGCACGCGTTGGGTGCCGCGTTGAAACGGCTCGGTCAGCGTGGAAACCATGTGCGGACTGAGCTTTTCACCGGTGTTCTCGACGGCGAGCACCATCGCGCCGGGCTGCGCGAACGTGGTGATCCACGCGACGCCGTGTTCGGGCAGGTTGTGCACGATGGCGTTGTGCACGAGGTTCGTCGTCAGCTGCAGCAGCAGGGCGTGCGATCCGAGGACGGGGGTCACCTCGCCCGAGGTCTCGAGGGTGACGCCGTGCCGTTCGGCAAGGGCGAGCAGCGTTTCGGTGGCTTCCTCGGCGAGCAGCGACAGATCGACGTGTTCGCGCGTGAACGACCGTCGGTCGGCGCGGCTGAGCAGCAGCAGGGCTTCGGTGAGGTCGATGGCTCGCGCGTTCACGGTGTGCAGGCGATCGACCAGTTCGCCGGTGTCACGGCCCCGATCGGTGCGGGCGACGTCGAGCAGCGTCTGCGTGATCGCGAGCGGGGTGCGTAGCTCGTGCGAGGCGTTCGCGGCGAACCGCTGCTGTTCGGCGACGTGCGCTTCCAGCCGGGCGAGCATCGTGTCGAAAGCGTCGGCGAGTTCCCGGAATTCGTCCTGGCGGCCCGGCAGCCGGATCCGGTGCGACAGCGACGCGTCGGCGGCCAGCCGCACGGCATCGGTGATCCGGGTCAAGGGGGCGAGCATCCGTCCGGCGAGCAGCCAGCCGCCCGCGAGACCGAACACCAGCAGGAAGCCGAGCACGGCGACCACGAACGGCGCGAAAGCACGGACGAGGACCGACCGGTTGATCCAGAAGCTGCCGTCGGTGTCGATCCAGCCCGCGGGCATGAAATACAAGTAGAAGATCAGCAGGGCCGTGAGCAGCAGAACGCCGGTGAGCATGAGGAAACCGGCGTAGCTGAGGGTGAGTTTGAGACGAACGCTCAAACCCGGCGCCCTAGCCACGCTCCCCGCCCTCCGCGCCCGGGCCGATGCGATAACCGACACCGGGCACCGTCGCGATGAGCCACGGCTCGCCGAGGCGTTTACGCAGCGCCGAGACCGTGATGCGGACGGCGTTGGTGAACGGGTCGGCGTTCTCGTCCCAGGCTCGTTCCAGCAGTTCCTCAGCGCTGACGACCCCGCCGTCGGCGCCGACCAAGACCTCGAGCACCGCGAACTGTTTCCTGGTCAGCGCGACATAGCGGCCGTCACGGTAGACCTCCCGCCGGAACGGATCCAGCCGCAGCCCCGCGATCTCCCGCACCGGCGGTCGGCTGTGCGCGCGGCGCCGATCCAAGGCGCGCAGCCGCAGCACGAGTTCCTGGAGCGCGAACGGTTTGGTCAGGTAGTCGTCGGCGCCGAGCCCGAATCCGCTCGCCTTGTCGTCGAGCCGATCCGCGGCGGTGAGCATCAGGATCGGCATACCGCTGCCCGAGGCGACGATGCGTTTCGCGATCTCATCCCCCGAGGGCCCCGGGATGTCCCGGTCGAGCACGGCTATGTCGTAGGCGTTGATGCTCAGCAACTCCAGCGCGGTATCACCGTCGCCGGCGATATCGGCGGCGATCGCTTCCAGGCGCAGGCCGTCGCGGATGGCTTCGGCCAAATAGGGTTCGTCCTCGACGATCAATACACGCATAGACTCTCGATTCTGCCAACCGGGACATATCGCGGGCATATCGAAAACCACATACGCGACGGCAACACCGGGCTGCTTTCACTGAAAGCATGAAACACCATCGATCAACCCGGCGGACCCGATCGCGGGTTCTCGTCGCGCTCCTGCTCGTCGGCACGCCCATCGCGGGCGTCGCCGTCTATCACTCGCTGGCACCCTTGACCTTCTCGGCCGCCCGGTCGCTCGGCGACCACTACGGTCCGCACCGGTCGGCCCCGTCGCCCGGCGCGACGGTCTTCGACGACCAAGCGCCGTCCGTCGCCAACCTCGACCCCGATCTGCTCGATGCCCTGCGCCGGGCCGCCCGCGACGCCGCGGCGGACGGCATCGAGTTCGTCGTCAACAGCGGCTGGCGTTCGGCGCAGGACCAGCAGCAGCTCCTCCGTGAAGCCGTCTCGAAATACGGTTCGGCGCAGGAAGCCGCCCGATGGGTGGCCACCCCCGACACGTCCGCGCACGTCTCGGGCGACGCGGTGGACATCGGGCCCACCGACAGCGCGGCGTGGCTGGCCCGGCACGGCGCCGCCTACGGTCTGTGCCAGATCTACGACAACGAACCCTGGCATTACGAACTGCGCCCCGAAGCCGTCGAATACGGTTGTCCGGCAACATATGCCGACCCCACCGAGGACCCGCGGATGCAGCGCTGATCGGCCCGGCGCACTATCCGCCGCGTCGCCCTGGCGCCGCTGAAGGCCCGGCGTGCCGCGAGCCCGCTCAGAGGGGGCGGAAAGTCCGGTCGGTGTCGGAGTCCGGGGCGTCGGTGATGATCTCGGTGAGTACGGCCCGGACCGTGCCGATGTGTTCCGCGCCGACCCGCGCGGCCAGTCGGCGCTCGTAGTCGGCGTGGAACTCGCGCACCTTGTGCAGGATGTCGCGGCCGCGGGCGGACAGGTGCAGGGTTTTGGCGCGTTTGTCCACGGGGTCCGGGCGGCGCTCGACGTACCCGTGCCGGACCATCTCGTCGACCAGCTTTGCCGCGCCCTGTGCGGTGATACCCAGCTGCGCGGCCAATTGGCTTGCGGTGAGCGGGCTTTCGGCCAGGGCGCGGAGCACGTAACCGTAGGAGGCGCCGGTCAGGTGGTAGCCGAACGTGGCGAGATGGGCGTGTAACTCCCGCACGAACCCCTGATAGGCCTGTCCGAGCATGATCCCGAAATCCATCCTTGACGCTCCCGCGGTCGATATGTTCAACTCTAGTTGAACACTTTAGTTGAAGATCCGGAGCTACACCATGCCAGTCATCGAGTCCGCCGACGCACCCATCTTCGAAGCCCCGTTCATGACCGCCGTCGGCCTGGCCGCGCCGAGCCGGGGATCCACCGAAAACAGCGTGTGGCGCTTCATCATGCACCCGGGCAATCCCGGTCACGCCCATGCGGTGTCGCGCGAAGAGATCTTCGTCGCCCTGTCCGGACAGGCCAGCGTCACGATCGACGGCGAGACGCGCGAATTCCACGCGGGCGACACGTTGATCGTTCCGCCGCACACCGTATTCAGCGTCTCGGTCCCCGGCGACGAGCCGTTCGAGGCCGTCGCGATCCTGCCCGTCGGCGCGTACGCCCAAGCACCCGGCGGCGCTCCGATCAGCCCGCCATGGGCCCAATAGTCCACCCCTGCACAAGATTTCACAGGAGCAACATGCCTTTCATCACCGCCGCCGAAGCCCCGCGCTTCGAGAACGAGCACGCGAGCTTCATCGGCCTGGCCGCACCCAGCCGCGGCGCCACCGAGAACTGCGCCTGGCGGCTCACCCTCAAACCGGGCGTGGCCGCCCCGCCGCACGCCCTCGACCGCGAGGAAATCTTCGTCGCCGTGTCCGGTTCGATGAACGTCACCATCGACGGTGAAACGCACAGCGTCGCAGCCGGAGACGCCCTCATCGTGCCCGCACATCAGCAGTTCGCCATGGCCAACCCGCACGCCGAACCGTTCGAAGCCGTCGTCGTGCTGCCGGTCGGCGGGCAGGGACTCATCCCCGGGCAGCCGCCGATCACCGCCCCCTGGGCGCGCTGACCCACAGTGCCGCAAGCATTTCTGTACCAATACTTACGAATGCAGTGTCTGACGCGGGCTGCGGCCGTAAGAGGTGCGGTACTCGCCCGCGAATCGCCCGGGGTTGGTGAAGCCCCAGCGAGCCGCGATCACCGCCACTGTCATCCCGGCGGTCGGGTCGGCGCGCACGAGATCCTCGTGCGCGCCGGCGAGCCGCGCACTCCGGAGGTACTCGGTGGGAGTGGTGTCGAGGTGGTGCCGGAAAGCCGCCTGCAACGCACGGGTGCCGATCCGGGCCGCCGCGGCGATGTCGGCGAGACCGATCGGATCGACGAGATGGGTGTCGATGAACGCCGTGGCACGCCGCACCACCGCGGGTGCCGCGAGCTCGTCCAGATGGCGCAATCGATTCTCGGTCGGGTTGGGAAAGGTTGCCAGCAGTGCGATCACGAGATTCCGGGCCGCCTCGTGCATGCAGAGGGCATTGGTTGCCGCAGCCGCGTTGCCGACCACCTCGTAGCTGATGTACCGCACCACCGATGCCCAGTATCGCGCCTGCTGCGCCGAACGCGGTTGCGCGAAGCGCAGATCCGCCGGCGTGAGCGTCACGTCGGCGACTTCGGCGGCGACACGCACCGCCAATTCCCGATCGATGACCACCACGACCGCGCGCAGGTCGTCGAAGCGTGCGGATTGCGTCTGCCGTTGGTCGCACAGCCCGATGCCGCCCGTACCGAATTCCAGTGGCACACCGCCGACCGTGTAGCGACAGCGACCGTAGAGAATGTGAAATGCCGCCAGTCCGTATAGATTCCGGGCGGACAGTTGCAGCCGCCCGGTGTTCACTATTCGATCGATGCGGAATCCCGGGCATGCCGCCGTACGAACCCGAAAATCCAACCGTCCAGAATCATCGCAGGCGCAGGACCCGTCCCCGCCGTAAGCTCGATGGACGAAGTCTTCGGCCTGATCCGCGTCGGTGATGTGGAGCTCACTGAAACACACCAATGAACTGTCTTCGAGATCCATCAGCCCTACCCCAAAGTTTCGCTACAACGGGAAACAGTCGGCCTGGCTACGACACCTACCGGGGAAGTATACGAAAGACGAAGCGATTGCGCGACAGGCGAACCCGAGGTCGTCCGATTGCCCGGGTACTGCGCGAATCGGTAACCGCCGGGCAGCCCGCGCCGAGGGCACTGACGGAATCCCCGACGCTGTACGACGCGCGAAAGCGTTGTCCAACATGCGCATACCGCTGAATACTTCAGTACCCACCGGCATAATTCTCGTCATCCGGTCTCCGGCGAACAACCAGGCGAAGGCTCGAACAGCGGGGCCTATTCGCGGTAACTGTTCGTCAGTATGGAGGAAGATGTGACTGTCGACGAGGGCGCCAGCACTGTCACGATGAGTCAGGCGGCCATTCATTCGGTAGTTCGGCTGTCGGTGGATTCGGTTGCCCGGTAACACTTCGGCCTGGAGTAGACCATGACCGCGACATACTCTCGACTCGCCGAACTCTGGACGGGTCTGCTCGAGCTGCCCGCGATAGACCTCGAGGACGATCTGCTGGCGACCGGGGCCAGCTCACTCGATATCAGCCGGTTCATCTATGCGATCCGGCGGGAATTCGGCACCACCCTGTCGACGCAGACCCTGTACGACGCGTCGACCATTGCCGGACTCGCGCGAGCGTTGAACCGCTCCGATCCGGCCGGCGAACCGCCCTGTGCGGAAGACACTTTCGTTCGGATGCCACGCCCACAACGACTCCCGCTGTCCTCGGGGCAGGCCGCATTGCGCTATATCGAACGATTGAATCCGGCCTCGGCCGCCTACCACATCCCGCTGACGATCCGCGTACCCGCGGTCCTCGACCACACGGCGCTGACGGCCGCGCTCGACGACTGCGTGGCGCGGCACGAGAGCCTGCGCACCCGCTATCCACTCGTCGCCGGAAAGCCGTGCCAGCTCATCGTTCCCGCCGCCGAAGCCCGGATTCCGGTCGACGTGCGCACGGTCGCGGCCGAGCAGTACGACGGCGTCGTGGCGGAACTGACTTCGGCACCGTTCGATCTGGCCGAGCAACTACCGCTGCGTGCGACGCTGCTGCGGACCGGCTCGACGGAATCGATTCTGCTGCTGGTGCTGCACCATATTTCGTTCGACGGCTGGTCGGTGCCGCCGTTCTGCCGCGACCTCGCCGCCGCCTACGCCGCTCGCGCGAACGGGGACACGCCGGAGTTTCCGCCACTGGCCGTCCAATACGCCGATTATGCCGTCTGGCAACAGGATCGGTTCGGCGACACGGCCCAGCCCGCCGCTGCCCGCCGACTCGGATTCTGGACCACGACGCTGAGCGGCCTGCCGGCCGAACCCCCTACCCTCGCCGACCGGCTGCGGCCGTCAACCCCGAACGGACCCGCCGCAACGGTGCGGACGGTCTGGCCGGGCGAACTGCACAAGCACCTGCTCGCGGTGGCGCGAGCGCGCCGCGCGACCTTGTTCATGGTGCTGGCCGCGGGCTTGGCCGCCGCCCTCACTCGGCGCGGCGGCGGCACCGATATCGCGCTGGGTACCGCGGTCGCCGGGCGTACCGACCGGATCCTCGAGGATGTCGTGGGTTTCTTCGTCAATCCCCTGACATTGCGCGTCGACACCTCGGGCGAACCGTCTTTCACCGAATTGCTGGCCCGAGTGCGCGGGGTGACCCTGGCGGCCTTCGACAATCAGGACGTGCCGTTCGAACGGGTCGTCGAAGCGGCTGCTCCAACCCGTACCGCCGGGCGGAATCCGCTGTTCCAGACCGGCTTGGTGTTGCAGGAATTCCCGTGGCCCGAAATACAATTGGCAGGCGTCGCCGCGGAGGTGGCGCTACCACCGACAGGGTGGGCGAAATTCGACCTCTACTTCGAGTTCCGGGAGCAGCGGGACGCAACGGATGCGCCGTGCGGCCTCGCGTGCACGGTCGAATACAGTCGGGAACTCTACGACGAGCAGACCGTGCAGGACCTGCTCGGGGAAATGCACGCGGTGTTGGCGAAAGCATTGGCCGACAGGGACATTCCGGCCGATCGTGCGATACCGCATACCGCGGCGACGGGAAGCGGCCGTCAGCCCGCCGTCGGATCGACGATCGCCGAGCTGGTCGAGCGGCAGGTAGTCGAACACCCCGACTCTGTCGCGGTCCAGGCGCACGACGCCGAACTGACCTACCGCCAACTCGACTGCCGAGCAACATATTTGGCTCGGCAGCTGATCGCCGCAGGGGTAGGCCCGGACGTACTGGTCGGCGTAGCCCTCCCCCGCTCCGCACAGCGGATCGTCGCCGCGCTCGCGGTACTCCGGGCCGGCGGTGCCTATCTCCCACTGGATCTCGACTATCCGAGCGAGCGGCTGGCGCAGATCGTGCGCGATGCCGCACCGATATTGATAGTCGTCGATAACGACGGCGCCGAGCGGTTGTCGCACCTCGTACCGGCGGCGGCGACCTTGAATGCCGAGTCGCACGAGCCGCCCGACGAGCCGTGCGGCGAGCTCTCGGCCGAACACCGATCGCGGCCTGCGCATCTCGCCTGCGTGCTGTACACCTCGGGATCGACAGGCCGCCCCAAAGGGGTGCTGCTCACCCACGCGGGCATCACCTCGTTCGCGCTGGACAGCCGCTTCGCCACCGCCGCGCACCAGCGGATGCTGCTGCACTCTCCGTTCGGGTTCGACCTGTCCACCTACGAGATGTGGGTGCCGCTGCTGCACGGTGGGCAGGTGGTGGTGTTGCCACCGGGCATCGCCGACACTCCGGCCCTGGCCCGCACGATCGAACGCGAGCGGGTCACCGCGCTGTGGCTCACCGCCGCCACGTTCCAGTTGATCGCCGCCGAGGAACCCGGCCGCCTGCGCCATGTCCGGCAGGTGTGGGCCGGTGGCGAGGCGGTTCCACCGGAATCGGTGCGGCAGGTGTTCGCCGCCTGTCCGGAGATCGTCGTGGTCGACGGCTACGGACCGACCGAGGCGAGCACCCTGGTGACCTGTCACGCCTTGGACCGGGCCGACCAACTCGGGGATACCGTCCCGATCGGGACCGCGATGGACGACGTCGGAACAGCCGTGCTGGACGAACGCCTGCGGCCGGTGGCGCCGGGCGCGAACGGCGAACTGTACGCATCGGGTCCCCGTATCGCCCGCGGATACCTGAATCGCCCCGGGCTCACCGCCACCCGGTTCGTCGCCGATCCCACCGGCGCACCGGGAACACGGGCCTACCGCACCGGCGATCTGGTGCGGACGGGTACCGATGGCGTCCTCGAGTACATCGGCCGTGCCGACGGACAGGTGAAGGTGCGCGGACGCCGGATCGAGCTCGGCGAGGTCGAGCACGCCATGAACCGGCACCCCGAGGTCCGGCAGTCGGCCGTCGTGGCCGAGGGCGACTCGCCCCTCGAGCGGCGACTCGTCGGCTACGTCACCACCGGCGGTGAACTCACTACTGCGACACTGCGTGCCTACCTGGCGGAACACCTGCCCCGGCACATGCTGCCGGATCGGCTGATCCGGCTCGAACGACTGCCGCTCACGCCACACGCCAAGATCGACCGCGCGGCCCTGCGCGCCGCGGCCGGCCTGCCACCCCGGCCGGCGACCATCGCGACGCTTTTCGAAAGCCGCGGGGCACAGCACTCCACCGGCACCGCACTGAGCATCTCCGGCGAACGCGAGATCACCTACGCGGCATTGAATCAGGAGGCCAATCGCCTTGCCCGCCTACTGGTTTCCCGTGGCGCCGGTCCCGAGCGCGTGGTGGCACTGTTCCTGCCGCGGGGACGCACGCTGATCACCGCGATCCTGGCCGTCGCGAAATCCGGTGCGGCCTTCCTGCCGCTCGACCTGGACTCGCCGCCGGAACGAATCCGGTTCGTGCTCGAGGACATTCGACCGACGCTGGTCCTGCGCTTGGACGAGGGGCCGGGAGTCGAATGCGGCGCGGAGGAGATCGTGCTCGACCGAACCGGGGGCGAGGACCGGTGGCCGGGCCACGATCTCACCGACGACGAGCGGTGCGCCGCCATCGCTCTGGACCAAACCGCGTATGTGCTCTACACCTCTGGATCCACCGGGACCCCCAAGGGCGTCCTGATCACCCACGGCGGGATCGCCGGGCTGGTTCGCACCGCCGAAACGCAGTTCCGGGCCGACGAATCCAGCCGAGTGCTGCAATTCTCCTCCCCCGGTTTCGATATCGGGATCATGGAGCTGTGTACGTCACTGCTCTGCGGCGGCACACTCGTGGTCGCACCCGCCGGACAGCTCCGACTCGGCGCGCCCTTGATCGAACTCTGTGCACGACAACGCGTTACGCATTTGATGCTGGCGCCCACCGCATTGTCGGCCCTGCCCGTCGACTCGTTGCCCTCGGTTCGAGTGCTGGCCGTCGGCGCGGAGGCCGTGCCGCAGGCTCTCGCGGCTCAGTGGTCGCCCGGCAGAACCATGCTCAACGGTTACGGGCCCACCGAGGCGACGGTGTGCGTGACGCTGAGCAAACCGCTCGACGGCAGCGTGGCACCGCCGATCGGCCGTCCACTGCCCGGGGTCAGCTGCCACATCCTGGACGACAGCCTGCGCCCTGTGCCGCGTGGCGAAGTCGGTGAGTTGTACCTCTCCGGTCCCGGCGTGGCCCGGGGATACGTCGCGCGCCCCGCGACCACGGCCGGGCGTTTCGTCGCGAACCCGTTCGAGCCGGCCGGTGCGCGGATGTACCGAACCGGTGATCTGGTTCGCGCACAAGACGACGGCGAGCTCGCGTACATCGGCCGCGCGGACGAGCAGATCAAACTCAACGGAGTCCGGATCGAACTCGGCGAGATCGAGGCAGCGCTCGGCACCCATCCCGCGGTGCACGCCTGCGCCGTGACGGTCCGCGAGGACCGTCCCGGTATCCGCTATCTGGCCGCCTATTTCGTCGCCGCGCTCGAAACTCCGCCTACGCCTGCGCAATTGCGCGAGCATCTGCGGCCGGTGCTCCCGGCGACCATGATTCCCTCGCGCTACGTCACGGTCACCGAGCTGCCATGCACGCTGAACGGCAAGATCGATCGCACAGCGTTGCCGGAACCACAGTCGGATCGATCGACCGGTCCCGTCGACGATTCGAACGGGTTGTCCGCCGAGATACACCGCATGTGGTGCGAGGTGCTCGGCCGGGACTCGGTGGGACTCGACGAGCCGTTCTTCGAAGCCGGTGGCACTTCGCTGCTCTTGGCGCAGCTGCAACAGCGTCTGTCGGATCTCCTCGACACCGAGATCGACATCGCGGACCTGTTCCAGTACCCCACGATTCGCGCCTTCGCCGCGCAGCACGATCGGATACCGGTGCGGGAACATACTTCTCGCGCCCATCGGGAGACCACCGAGCAACGAATCGCCGTGGTCGGTATGGCCGCCCGGGTGCCGGGCGCAGCCGACATCGACCAGTTCTGGACGATGCTGACCGAGTGCACGGAGGGAATCGTGCACGGCGCGGCCGGCACCGACGGCTTCGTCGCCGCGACCGGTGTGCCACCGGGTGCTCGCGCCTTCGACGCCGCGTTCTTCGGCTATCCACCGGCCGACGCGCAACGGCTGGACACACAGCAGCGGCTGTTCCTCCGGCTCGCCTGGGAGGCACTGGAATACGCCGGTTACGATCCGCGGGCACTGGACCGGCCGGTCGGCGTATTCGCCGGTGCGGGCCTGCCGTACGACTGGCTACGCGCCAATGATTGGCGCGGCCAACCCGATCCGGCCGCGCTGCAACGCATCGGACTGGGTAATCCGCTGCAATTCTTGAGCGCCCACACCGCCTACCGGCTCGGACTGCGCGGGCCGGTGGTGACGGTCAACACCGCGTGCTCCACCTCGCTGGTGGCCGTGCACCTGGCCTGCGAAAGCCTGGTCGCGGGAAAATGCGCGATGGCGCTGGCCGGCGGGGTGAGCCTGCGGCCCGACGGTGAAACCGGCTATGCCTATCAGGAGGGCGGAATTCTGGCCCCGGACGGCCGATGCCGGCCCTTCGACGCCGACGCCCAGGGCACCATCTCCACCGGCGGCGCCGGCATCGTCGTGCTGAAGCGGCTCGCGGACGCCCGTGCCGACGGCGATACCATCCACGCCGTCATCCGAGGTTCCGCCATGAACAACGACGGCGACCGCAAGGTCGGCTTCACCGCACCCAGTGTCGACGGCCAGGCCGAATTGCTCGACGCCGTCTATCGGATCGCGGACGTCGATCCCGCCACGATCGGCTATATCCAAGCCCATGGCACCGCCACGGCCCTCGGTGACGTCGTCGAGGTGCGCGCGCTCGCCCGAGTCCTCGGCCGGTCCGGCGGACAGGCGCGACGCTGCGCGCTGGGTTCGGTGAAAAGCAATATCGGGCACACCGATTCGGCCGCCGGGGTGATCGGGCTGATCGCGGCGATACTGGCTGTCCGGCACGGTCGTATCCCCGGCGTGGTGCACTTCCGCCAGCCGAACCCGAAGCTGCAACTGGACCGGACACCGTTCTACGTCAATGCCCGGACGGTCCCCTGGGAGACCGCCGACGGAGCGCCCAGACGCGCCGGAGTCACTGCCATCGGACTCGGCGGCACGAACGCACACGTCATCGTGGAGCAGGCGGCCGCACCGGGCACTCACTCAGAACCCGAACGCCCGCAAGTGCTTACGATCTCCGCCAGGGACGCGGCAGCGCTGCGGCAAGCATCGGTGCGTCTTGCCGACCAACTGCGCGACGTGGCCGGGCCGACACTGGCAGACACCGCTTTCACCCTCCAGAGCGGCAGGCACGCATTCGACCATCGACGCGCCGTCACCTGCCGCACCGTTGCCGACGCGATCGAAAGGCTGGGGAAGAACCACACCGTCGCGCCGACCGGCGAAAAGCCGAAGGTGGCCTTCCTGTTTCCCGGCGGTGGCTCCCAGTTCCCCGCCATGGGCCGGACCCTCTACGCGGAAGAACCTGTCTACCGTGCCGCGTTCGACGAATGCTCCGAACTGTTCCGCAAGCGGCTCGGGTGCGATCTGCACGCGTTGCTCTTCCATGCCGAAACAGGCGATCACACAGCCACTTTGCTACGCCGGCCCTCGCTCAACTTCGCGGCCGTCGTCACCACCGAGGTGGCCGCCGCGGCGCTGCTGACCTCCTACGGCATCACTCCCGCGGCACTGATCGGTCACAGCCTGGGCGAATTCACCGCCGCTCACTTCGCGGGCGTCCTGACGCTCCCGGACGTCGTCGACCTGGTCGCCGCCCGCGGTCTGCTGTGCGACAAGCTGCCGCCTACGGCCGTCGTCTCGGTCTCGCTCGGCGAGGACGAGGTGCGGCCGATGCTCGACCCCGCGCTGTCGGTCGCGACCGTGAACAGTATCCGGCACTGTGCGATATCCGGACCTGTCGACAAACTCGCGGAGTTGCGGGAAACACTGCACCGCAACGGTGTTCAGGTCAGGTCTGTGCCCATCGACATGGGCGCGCACTCCGCCGCCACCGATCTCATCGCCGGCGAGTTCGCCCGCGAATGCGCGCGCTATCGGCACGGCGCACCGGTCATCCCGCTGATCTGCGGACTGAGCGGCGACTGGACGCCCACGGACGAGCCGTTCGCCCCTGACTACTGGGTCCGGCATCTGCGCGAGACCATCCGATTCGCCGACGGGCTCGACACTGTGCTGACCGATCCCGAGATGATCGCGATCCAGGTCGGCCCTGGGCAGGCCCTCGCCCAGCTCACGCAAATGCATCCGCGCTGCAGCGCGGACCGCGTGGTGCTGCCGACCATGGTGGCCGAACAGGCCGAAACCGACACGACCGCTGAGCTGCTCGCACGACTGTGGGAGCGCGGCGTCGACATCGACTGGGACGCAGTGCGACACGGTGCACGCCGCCGGCGCGTACCCCTGCCCACCTATCCTTTCGCACCGGACGCCGACCCCGTGCCAGTGGTGACGGAACCTGTTGCCGCGCCGAAGGAATCCGGCCCCGAACGCTTCGAACAGGTGCTGGCCGAGCTGTGGCGCGAGTTGATCGGAGTTCGCGAGGTTCACGCAACGGACGATTTCTTCCGGGCAGGCGGGGACTCACACCTGGCCGTGGTATTCCGCAGTCGTATCAAAGAGGCGCTGGGCGTGCAGATTTCGGCACACGCCTTCTTGCAGTACCGGACCTTCGGCGCGCTGTTGGATCATCTGCGCCCGGCACCGGCCCCCGCGACGGCGGCTGCGCCGGTGCTGATCACGCTTCAGCGCGGCAGTCCGGACCGGGTCCCGCTCTATTTGATCCAGGCCATCGGCGGCACCGTGTACTCGTACCGGGACCTGGTCGACTGCCTCGGCGCGGACCGGCCGGTGCACGCGTTCCGCGCCTACGGCATCGAGCCCGGCGAACCGGTCCCCGCGACCATCGCCGAGGCGGCGGCCCGCAACGTCCGGGCGCTGCTCGCGGTGCACGCGGGCGGCCCGATCGTGCTCGGCGGGCATTCCTCCGGCGGGGTGCTCGCGCACGAGATGGCTCGGCAACTACTCGACCTCGGTCAGCCCGTCCGGCTGGTCGTGCTCCTCGACACCACGACGTTCACCGACGCGCGTAAATACAACCTGCGCAACGCCGAGGACGTGCTGGCGGCGTTCGAGTCTTTCCGCGACACCGCCCCCGACGCCTGGCGCGCCTTCACGACGGCGATGAACAACGACGCCGACATCCGGGCCGTCATCGTCGCGACCAATACCGCGATCCGCGAGCACGAGGCGGCCACCGTCGCGACCGACCTGCTGTACCTGCGCGCGGCGCAGACCAACGAGGTGTTCGACCCGCACCCGGAAACCGAATGGCGGCAGCTGTTCTCGGGCCGGACCACCGTGCGCACCGTCCCGGGGAACCATTTCACGGTGCTGGATCGGCCACATGTCACCGCGGTGGCACAGGAGCTGCGCCGCGCCTTCGCCGTCTTCGAAACCGATTCGGCGGGAGAATCTTCCACCGCACCCGCCGACCTGTACGCCCTCACCCCGTCCGGGATCCGGGTAGGCGGGCTCACCCTGGCACAGACGATCGAGTTGATCAAAGCGACCGGCGGCCTGCCCGAGGACCCGGCACGCGACCACCGCAGGCACTCCAGCGAACACAGCGAAGACCGAGGCATGCCATGAACGATCCAGCGACCGGCGATCGATTCGCCACCTACGGCGCGACTTACGCGGAATCCGAAGAACTCCCGTTGCGCAAACATCTGGAAGCGCCGAGCTTCCTGTCCGCGCTCGGCGACCTGGCCGGACTCACGGTTCTCGACGCGGGCTGCGGCAGCGGTTTCTACGCCCGCACCTTCGCCCGCTCGGGCGCGGCGCGGGTGATCGGACTGGACATGTCCGAAGGCATGCTGGCCGTCGCCGAGGAGCGCGAGCGGATCGACGCCTACGGCATCACCTACGTCCTCGGCGATCTCTCCGACGCCGTGCGGCTCGGCCCGGTGGACGTCGTCACCGCCGTCTACGTGCTGCCGTACGCGACCTCGCCGGCACATCTGGGAGCGATGTGCCGTGGTGCCGCCGACGCGCTGCGGCCGGGCGGACGCTTCGTCACCTTCGCCGTGAACCCGGATTTCGCCGCCGATCCGGCCTGGTACGCACCGTATGGTTTCGCGTTGCGCTGCGCGCACACCGGAGCGGAGGGCGAACCGGCCACGCTCGTTTCGGGCATGTTCGATCCCCCGCTCGAGGTCGAATTGCGCCGCTGGTCGAAACAGGCGCACGACACCGCTTTGCGGGCCGCGGGTTTCGCCGGCATCACGTGGTCGCCGCCGCGGCCGTCGGCCGCGGGACTCGCCGAATTCGGCGCCGCGTTCTGGGAGCCGTACACCCGAATCCCGCACGCGCTCATCATCACCGCCCACCGGCCGTGAGCTGCCTTCGTCCGAATCCATTTCTCCGACGCCGCACAAATGGTTCTTGTGGACCCACCAATAATGACTGTTTTCCCCGTGCGCCTATTCGCCATAGCGTTACTGGAGGCTACTGACGAGTACACACAGATCGGAGTTCGAAGGTGGTACAGAGTTTGCAGGGCAAGTCCGCTGTGGTCGCGGCAGGCGCGAAGAATCTGGGTGGGCTGATCAGCCGCACGCTGGGCGAGCGTGGCGTCGACGTGGTCGTGCACTACAACAGCGACAGCACCGAGCCGGACGCCGACAAGACGGTCGCCGCGATCGAAGCCGCGGGTGCGAAGGCCGTGAAGTTCCAGGCGGACCTTACGGTTCCGGCCAACGTGGAGCGGCTTTTCGCGGTCGCTGTCGACACCTTCGGCGGCGTCGATATCGCGGTGAACACGGTCGGAAAGGTGCTGCGGAAACCGATCGTCGAGACGACCGAGGCGGAGTACGACTCGATGTTCGCGATCAACGCGAAATCGGCCTATTTCTTCCTCAAGGAGGCGGGCAAGCGTCTCAACGACAACGGTCGCATCGTCACCGTGGTCACCTCGTTGCTCGCGGCGTTCACCGACGGTTACTCGACCTATGCGGGCGGCAAAGCGCCGGTCGAGCACTTCACCCGGGCGGCGGCGAAGGAATTCGCGCCGCGCCTGATCTCGGTGAACACCGTGGCGCCCGGCCCGATGGACACCCCGTTCTTCTACGGTCAGGAAACGCCGGAGCGGGTGGAGTTCCACAAGTCGCAGGCGCTCGGTAATAGCCTGACCAAGATCGAGGACATCGCCCCGCTGGTGGAATTCCTGGTCGGCGACGGCCGGTGGATCACCGGACAGACCATTCTCGCCAACGGCGGATACACCACCCGCTGAGGCGCGACCGAGGGAAAGAGGACAACGGTGCCGGACACAATCTCGCAGCCGGTCGCGCAGTTGCTCGACGCGACCAACGCCGGAAACATCGACGCGTTTCTGGCCGGCTTCACCGCGGACGGGGTCGTCGACGACTGGGGACGGGAATTCCGTGGCCCCACGGCGATCCGGCAGTGGAGCGACAACGAGTTCCTCGGCAAGCAGGTGACCCTCGAGGTCACCGAGAGCAAGACCGACGGCGCGGACACCACGGTGATCGCGCAGGTCGGCGGCAACGGATTCAACGGACCGAGCACGTTCGTGTTCACCACGGCCGACGACAAGGTCTCCCGGATGACCATTCGCGCCTGAACCAGGCCGCCCCGACGACCGACCGGCTGCCCGACGGGTGGCCGGTCAGTCGTTTTCGGACCGCGCGCTGAACAGCAGGTCCCGCACGTCGGAGGTGGTGTGCGGCAACCACAACGCCTGGGTTGCCGCCACCGGACCCTCGTTCAGTTCGATCACCTGCACGCGGCCCCCGAGTGCGGGCCCGGCGGGGGCGGTGACGATGGCGACGTGCTCGGTGTCGACCACCGCGGTCACCGGTGGCGTGCCCTGGATGTGGTTGACCACGAACCGCGGCTCGAAACCGGCTCGGCGGCAGGTGCTGAGGATGAAGTCGGTGTAGTACGACGCACCCGGCGGCGCCCAGATGACGATCTGCTCGTCCTGGAGGTCGTGCACCGTGACAGCGGCACGGCCGGCCAGCCGGTGTGTCCGGGCGACCGCCACGCGGACCTGGTGGTACGCGATCACCGCGGCCGCCAGATCGGGTGGGCTCACTACCGCACGCCGCAATGCGACGTCGATCGTCCCCTGGTGCAGGGCCTGGGCGAGCGCGTCTGGGTACATCTGGCGGACGGTGACCGAGACGTCCGGGCGACCGGTCCGCACGGGTGCCAGCAGGTCGTACACCTCTTCGGCGGTGATCGCCGGTGTGTGCGCGACCACGAAGGTCGGCGGCGCGGCGATGCCCGCCTCGTGGGTACGGCGATACAGCGCGTCCGACGCGGCCAGCAGCGCCCGCGCCCCGTCGCGCAGCACCCGGCCCGCCTCGGTGAGCACCAGTTGCCTGCCGCTTCGATCGAACAGCTCGACCCGCAGTTGCTTCTCCAGCTGGCGCACCGAGCTGCTCAACGCCTGCTGGGTGATGTGCAGCTCCGCCGCCGCCGAAGTGAAACCGGCCAGCTCCGCGACCGCGAGGAACTGATGCAGCCGATGCAGATCCAGCAATCTACCGCTGGAGCCCAACTCGACCGGAACCATGCGGTCCATCGTAAAGCCGCGCTCTGACGGCGCTTCGGCGGATGAATGCTGGAAGTTCGCGGTCGGTACCGTCGAAGCATGGAACTCGGACGTTTCGGCGATGCATGGCTGTTGGTGACCCGTCGGTGCCGTTGCCGAGCCTGGCCGCGCCCGCCACGGCCTGGGCCGAACTGATTCTCGGGATGCTCTTGATCGCCGGGTTGCTGACCCGGGTGGCCGCCGCCGGTCTGGCCCTGACGATGGTCGGCGCGCTCTGGTTCTCGGTGGCGCCCGCGATCGCCGCGACAGCGACGACGACCTTCGGCTTTCTCGGCAACTTCTTCTACGCCTCGGAGTGGCTGTTGATCCTGGCCCTGGCGGCGATCGCGCTGGCCGGGGCCGGTCGGCTCAGCGCGGACGCCGCACTGGGCCGTCGCCGGTAAAAGACCAGTGCGCGTTCAGGGCGGACGATAATTCCCTTGAAGTGTACGAAACGGTATCGTACGCTTCGCGCCATGATCAGAGGTCAGCAACGAGTCGATGCGATCCTGGCGGCCACGCTGGATCTCGTCGCCGAACAGGGCTACCCCGCCCTGACCATGGACGCGGTGGCGGCGCGAGCCAACGCCAGCAAGGCCACCATCTACCGCCGCTGGCGCAACAAGGCCGAACTGGTCAAGGCGGCATTGGACGCCTACGACGCGGACCACAACGCTGCCATCCCCGACACCGGCACGTTACGCGGTGATCTGCTCGCGGTCCTGGAAGCGTTGTGCACCAAGGCTTCCGAGCGCTACACGACGATGATCGGCGGGTTGGTCGCCGCCATGCGGTTCGACGCGGACCTCGCCGCCGCGCTGCGCGCGCACATCGACGACGAGGAACTCTCCCCCTTCCACGACGCACTGCGGCGCGCGATGGACCGTGGCGACCTGCCCGCGGACACCGATGTCGACCTGATCCACGACGTCGCCGAGGCGATGATGTTGCGCCAGACCCAGCTCGGTACCGGGTTCGACGACGCGTTCATCACCCACCTCGTCGACGATGTCCTACTCGTTCTACTCCGGCACGAAGGAGCAACTCGGTGACGGTAGTGATCGTCGGGGCCGGCCCGACCGGACTCACCCCTGGCCTGTGATCTCGCGCGGCGTCAGGTGCCGTTCCGCCTCCTGGACAAGGCGCCGGGCGTGTTTCCCGGCTCGCGCGCGAAGGGATTGCAGCAGCGCACACTCGAAGTTTGCGCCGACCTCGACGTGCTCGACGCCGTCTTCGCCGGTGGCGCGCCCTTCCCCGAGTTCCGGCTGTACCGGGGACAGGAGGTGCTGTGGGAACGGTCCATCGCCGACATGCTCGGCACACCGAAGCTTTCGGCCTCGGCCACCGTGCCGTTCCCGGATCCCTGGCTGATTCCGCAGTGGCGGACCGAGGAGATCCTGCACCGCCGCTTGGTCGAACTGGGCGGGCAGGTCGAGTGGAACTCCGAAGTCGTCGCTGTCGACCAGCACGCCGACCGCGTCATCGCGCACACGACGAGCGGCCCGATCGAGGCCGCCTACCTGGTGGGCACCGACGGCGGGCACAGCACCGTCCGCAAGGCGATCGGCGTCGAGTTCATCGGCGACGCCGTCGAATCCGAACGCACCCTGATCGGCGACATCCGGGTGCGCGGTCTCGACGGGCACTACTGCCATATCCTCACCGGCGGCGGCGATGTGGGCCAACGGTTTTCGCTGTGGAACCTACCCGGCAGCGACTACTACCAGTTCGTCGTGTCGCTATCGGCCGAGCAGACTCCGGAGCTGACATTGGAGGCGGTACAGCGGCTGTGCGCGCAACGCTGCGGCCGCACCGATCTCGAGCTGTTCGATCTGCGCTGGATCTCGTTGTACCGCTTGAACGTCCGCATGGTCGATCGATACCGGGTCGGGCGGGTGCTCCTCGCGGGCGACGCGGCGCATGTCCATTCCTCGGCCGGCGGCCAGGGACTCAACACCGGGATCCAGGACGCGTACAACCTCGGCTGGAAGCTCGCGGCCGCCGTCGACGGAACCGACCCCGGGCTCCTGGAAACCTATGCGGCCGAGCGGATGCCGGTCGCCGCGAACGTCCTGGGCTTGAGTTCGCTGCTGCATCAGCAGGACTTCCGCGGCGGCACCGCACCCGCGATCCATCAGCTCGATATCTCCTACCGCGACGGCCCGCTCGCCCTCGACGACCGCGCCGACCCGGGCGCGCTCCGCGCCGGAGACCGGGCACCGGACGGCCGACTACCTTCCGGCACCACCCTTTTCGACGCCTTCCGGGGACCGCACCACACCCTGCTCGCGTTCGACGCGCCCACCCCGGACCTCGGCTTGCCCACGTTCACCCTGTCCCCGTGCGAAGGCTACGACGTCACTCCCGGCACCTACGTCCTCGTCCGCCCCGACGGCTACATCGGCGCGATCACCGAATCCACGGCGGTCCTCGCGCGATACCTGCGTGCTCGCGACCAATCGGCCGAGCACGACCTCGGCGGGTGAGGTCCCGCCGCGGTCAGTCGGCCAAGGCTTCGGTGCGCAGCGCGTGCAGTGTGCGCGACAGGATTCGGGAGATCTGCATCTGGGAGACCCCGCACTGCTCACCGATCTGCGCCTGGGTGAGCCCTTCGAAGAAGCGCATGTGCAGGATGCGGCGCTCCGCCTCGGGCAAGGCCGCCAGCAGCGGCGCGACGGCGAGGGCGTTCTCGGTGAGTTCGTAGTTTCCGTCTTCGTCACCGAGGTTCTCGGCGAAAGCCGCAGCGCCCGTATCACTTCCGGCTTCCGCCGCCGGATCCAGCGAATCGGTCCGGTAGCAGTTGGTGGCGATCAGCGCCTGGGTGACCTCGGTCAGATCGAGGTCGAGCTCGATCGCGAGTTCCATCGCCGTCGGCGGGCGGCCGAACCGGTGCGACAGCAACTCCACCGTCGGCCCGATCCGCTGCTGGGTTTCCTTGACCCGGCGCGGCACCCGGACCGCCCAGGTGTGATCACGGAAATGCCGCCGCACCTCGCCCATGATCGTGGGCACCGCGAAGGCGAGGAACGGGCTGCCCCGCGACGGATCGAAACGATCGACCGCCAGGACGACGCCCACGGACGCGATCTGATAGAGGTCGTCGTAGGTCTCGCCCCGGCCGCTGAAGCGGCGCGCGATGTGATCGGCCAGCGGCAGGCAGCGGCGCACAATCGTCGCCCGCAGCGCCGAATAGCCGGGATCGTCACGATCCAGGTCCGACAATTCGAGCAGTGCCGGTTCGATGTCGTCGTAACTGTCCGCGCCGTGCCGTCGGTCGGCGGTCTTTCGTACTGCCGAGAAAGCAGCCATCACGTAGACCTCGCTTCGGTTCGTCGCACGGAACCGCAACGACACCGTGGACTCGATGTCGAGGCGTCCGCGATGCGCCGTACGTCAATCCTGCTCGACACGAAGCGCGGCGTCAGTGCGCTGAACGAAGCGGGCGAGCCCCGGCGGTCCACAAAACGAAGCGCCCGCGGCGCTACGGCTCAGACCGCGTGCCCGGTAGCTTCGGACAAGGCGACGAGCACCTGCTGAAAATCCGGCGCGACCAGCACCCGTTCGCCGATCCGCACGGTGGGCACCGTGCGGTTCCCGTCCGCCACCGACAAGACGTAAGCCGCTGCCGCGGTGTCGCTTTCGACATCTATCTCGGTGAAGACGACGCCGGCTCCACGTAGTTGACGTTTGAGTCGCCAGCAGTACGGGCACCAGGCGGTCGTGTAGACCAGCACATCGGGTTGCGCAGAGTTCGGCATCGGATACACCTCCGTCGTCAGCGCAGCCGCGCGCGCAATGTATCGACCCCGGGACCGCGCAGGTCCGCCAGTGCGACGGGACGGCCCGCGATGGCCATGAAGATGGCTTCGCCCGGGCCGGTCACCGACGGCCCGGTACCGTGTTCCCAGTCGACATCCGTTGCGGCGAAACGCAATCCCCGCATGCGCGGGCCCGGCCGCAGGAACGGGTCGGGATGGCGTAGCAGAGTGAGCAGGCGATCGGCCGGTATGGTGCGCGGGCGCGCCAGCGGGCGGCGAATGTCCTGGTGATGAATCATCAAGTCCGCCAGCACATTTCTCGGCAGGACCCGGGCGCCCAGGCCCTGACCGTGGATCGATTCGAACGCGGCCAGCAGTTCCCCGGTCGTCTTGGATGCGCCGCGACGGATGTAGAGCTCGTTCAGCCGGTCCATCGACCCGCCGGTGCGGACGATCTCGAAGACGTACCGCAGCGGCGGGGTCGCCTCGTAGAGCACATGGGCCACGACATCACGAACCCGCCACCCGGCGCAGAGGCTCTCGGTTTCCCACTCCTGCGGCGTGAGGGTACGCAGCAGCTCGGCGACGTCCCGATACTCCTGCGCCAGCATCGTCCTGGCGCTGGTCTGCACTGCGGTCATGGCAGCTCCTGATCACGGAAGATCGGCTTCCGCCCATAATGTAATCGCCGATCACTTTGTTACTATAATTCACAGACGGCACGTCGCTGTCAATGGCGAATCGGCGTAGACACTGTTCACAGTGTGATCATCTTGTACGGGCAACGCTAGACTGCTCCGCAGCAGCCGCGAGACCCTCGGAAAGGACCACCGATGCCCACCACCCCCGCAGCCACGCCGGGCCGGGCCACGAGGCGGACCGAACGCCGCGCCGAGACCATCGCCGAGATCAAATCCCTTGCCCGCCAGCAGCTCGAGACCGAAGGCACCGGCGGACTGTCGCTGCGCGGAATCGCGCGGGCGATGCGCATGTCCCCCGCGGCGATCTTCCGCTACTTCGACAACCAGTCGGCACTGATCACCGCGCTGTGCGTGGACGCGTACGACAGCATGGCCGATGCCATCGTCGCCGCGCAGCAGGAAGCCGGCACCGACCCGGCGACGCAGTGGCGCGCCTGCTGCGACGCCGCCCGGCAATGGTCGCTGCGCAACCGGGCCGACTTCGCCCTGATCAACGGCACGCCGATCCCCGGCCACCAGGCCCTGCCCGAGGAAACCGGACCCGCTGCCGGCCGGACCGTCATCGCCTTGGGCGCCGCCTACCTGTCCGCGGTCGGCTCCGGCGCCGCCGACCCCGAACGAACCGCGGTGCCCCCCTTGGCGATCGGCCCGCTCATGAACGCCCTACTGGACGGCGAAACGCTGCCCGCCACTCCCCTACCCGGCATCGTGGCCAACGCCTGGGCCTCGATCCTCGGCTTCATCTCCGCCGAAATCTTCGGCAGCCTCACCGATCTCATCCCCGATACCGACGCCCTGTGGGACAGCCACGTCACCACTGTCATGCGCGGCATGGGCTTTCAGCAACCCTGACAGCGACCTATTGAACGAGGGTTGCCGGGACCGGGGCAGGGGCGGGGCCGCCGCCGGGGAAGGGTTCGGTGGTGGAGCAGGAGAGGGTGACGGCGGTGTATTCGTTGCCCACGCCGAGCAGCACGTCGAGCAGATAGCCGTCGGCTGGGCGGACCTGTGTTTCGGTGGCGCCGTTGGGGTATGGGGGTTTGCGGACGAGTTCCCAGCCGAACGATTCCCACGCGGCTTCGGTGCCGCCGTAGACCGCCGACGAGCTGTCGCCCAGCAACCGGTACCCCAGCGAATAGTGCTCGGCGCGAGGCAGGAAGGCGCTGCCCGTGCCCGTCGGCAGGACATGTCCGGGCGGCAGCGAGCTGTCGGGTGCCGCCTCCAGGTAGGTGCCTTCGGGCATGGCCCGGATGGTCTGCAGCAGGTAATCGAGGCAGGTGTCCCGCGCCTGCTGCGCATTGACGGGTGCCGCGTGCGCGGGTGCCGCGTGCGCGGGTGCGGCGAAAGCCAGGATCGCGAGCAGCGCGCCCGGCACCGCTCTCGTGACGATTCTCTTCATGGGGCTCACATCCTAAAATTCAGATTACCAAATGTTGCTGATCGGTAGCCTAGCACTCGATCGGACGAATCGGATCGGATTTCGAAGGAAACGGAGCAGCCGCCGGACGCGCAGCACCCGGACGAGGTCAGCGCGCGTCGGGCAACTCCGCATGCAGGTTCAGCTCGATACCGAGCCCGCGGAGCCGATGATCGATCAGCAGCCACGCTTCGGTGGCGAGTTGCTCGATCAGCTCGTTCCTGCTCATGCCGCGATGCACCAGCCACCAGCGCACCGAGGCGTCGATGAGACCTAGCAGAGCGACGACCAGACGGTCGGCCGCCAGTGCATCTGCGCCGAACTCCGGCATGTAACGTGTTGCGGCAGCGGAGATCTCGGCGGCGAACGCACTGCCGCCGACCCGCGGCTCGTCACTGCCGTGCCGGTAGTTGCGTTCCAGCAGGAACCGGTACAGGTTCGGGTGTTCATCGGCCCAGCTGACGTGCTCGGCGATCGGCGCCCGGATGATCGCGTACGGCGAGCCCTCGATCTCGAGCGCCGCCCGGATCTGCCGCTTCAGATCGTCGTACGCGCGGCGGGCCACGGCCAGATCCAGCTCTTCTTTGCTGGCGAAATGCCGGTAGACGTGACTGCGCGCCAAACCGGCCCGATCCGCGATCTGGCCGGTCAACGCGTCGGGCCCGTGCTCTTCAATGGCCGCGATGGCCGCGTCCACGATGACCCGCCGCCGCTCGTCCCGGCCCGGCGCGCGGCTGGTCGAGCGCCGAGCCTCGGCGGTGTCGGTCCAGCGTCGTTCTGCCACGAGGTCTCACGGTATCGGAATGCGCGCAGCTCGACGCGCAGGAACTCTTGCCCGCACGGCGTAGGTGGTACACACTGTACCCCGCCGGGTACATGCTGTACCCGCGAATGTTGGTTACATATATTCCAGCGCCGGCGCCCGAACCAAAGGAGACTCGATGGCCGCCTACCGGTCGAGTTGGATGAACGACGACCTCGACGCGCTGCGCGAGCTCGCCCAGGCCTTCTTCGCGAAAGAGGTCACGCCGAACATCGAGAAATTCATCGACCAGCATCACGTCGACCGTGACCTGTGGACCAAGGCGGGCGAACTCGGCCTGCTCTGCCTGTCCATTCCCGAGGAATACGGCGGCGGCGGTGGCACTTTCGCGCACGAGGCGGTGCTGATCGAGGAGCAGGCCAAGGCCCTCGACACCGCTTGGGGCGCCAGCCTGCACAACGGCATCGTCGCGCACTACCTGCTCGCCTACGGCACCGAGGAGCAGAAACGGCAGTGGTTGCCGAAGATGGCCACCGGCGAGGTGGTCGGCGCGATCGCGATGACCGAGCCCGGCACCGGCTCGGACCTGCAGAACATCAAGACCAAGGCGGTCCGCGAGGGCGACGAGTACGTCGTCAACGGATCCAAGACCTTCATCACCAACGGCGCACAGGCCGACCTCATCATCGTGGTCGTCAAGACCGATGCCACGCAGGGCGCCGCGGGTGTCAGCCTGGTACTCGTCGAGGCCGAGCGGGCCGGGTTCCGGCGCGGCCGGGTGCTCGACAAGATCGGCCAGAAAGGCCAGGACACCTCGGAGCTGTTCTTCGAGGACGTTCGCGTTCCGGTGACCAACCTGCTGGGTACCGCCGAAGGCCAGGGCTTCGTCCAGCTGATGCAGCAGCTGCCGCAGGAGCGCCTGATCATCGCGGTCGGCGCGGTGGCGGGCATGGAAACCGCACTGGCGCACACGATCCGCTACACCAAGGAGCGCGAAGCGTTCGGCCGCACCATCTTCGGCTTCCAGAACACCAAGTTCAAGCTCGCCGAGGTCGCGACCGAGACCAAGATCGCGCGCGTGTTCACCGACGACTGCATCGTCAAACACATTGCGGGCGAACTCGATATCGCCACCGTCGCGATGGCCAAGTGGTGGACCACCGAGCGCGCGATGTCGGTCGCCAGTGAATGCCTGCAACTGCACGGCGGTTACGGCTACATGACCGAGTACCCGATCTCCCGCATGTGGGTGGACAACCGGGTGCAGATGATCTACGCGGGCACCAACGAGATCATGAAGGAGATCATCGCCCGGACGTTGTGAGCGACACCGCCCGCGGTGGTCCGGTCGATCAGCTTCCCGGGGTCTGTCCCGGCCGCAGGGCCGGACCGCAGGAATCGGAGGCGCGGAAGCCGGGCCACAGCGGCGGTAATACCCGGCCCGCGTAGTCACGCAGCTGTTGCAGTTGGTTCTCCGCGCGCACCACGTCTTTGCGGACCCAGTCCTCGTCCGGTCGGTCCGGGTCCGGGGAGCGGTGGATCCGGTAGTAGTCGCGCTCGATTCGCGGATCGACGGTGATCTGGTTGCCCATCCAGCCGCCGTGCGTGTGCACGAAGGTGGGTTCGATCTCGTCGAAAATGTAGTCGCTGAGATCGGTGTGGTCCTCGCCCGCATAGATATTCGCGATCCGGGCCTCGACCAGCCCGGCCATATCGATCAGCCGCAACCGCGACGTCAGCGAGCTGCCGCCCATGTCGGGGGTGAACAACGACCCTTGGTCGAGCTCCAGGATATCGGCGTAGCCGTTGAAGACCTCACCGAAGCGCAAGACGATCCAGCACAGCGGCACATCGGAATTCGCGCGATACGAGCCGGACGCGTCGGCGAACGCGACGCCCGACGGGATCAGCGCGCCGACGAGGGCGAGCACGACCAGAACCCGGCGGTACAGGTGCAGCTTCGCCAGCAGCTCGCCCGCCGAGATCGCGAAGACGAGGGCGCCGAGCGCCCACACCGGGGTGGCGAAGCGGAACTGCGCCATCCAATCCGGCTCCAGCACACAGTAAGCGACCATCGCCAGGGCCAGTGGCACCAGCAGCGCGACGGCGCCGTCACGCCACTTCCCCGGCGATGCCAGGGCGAGCCCCACCACGCCGACCGCCAGGATGACGGCGGGGGCACCGGCGTACTGCACCAGATCGCCGATCCGGCTCAGGTCTTGCACACTGGGCATTTCCTGGTTCTTCGCGACCGCCGTGTTCGCGACCAGCCTGCCGAACTCGCTGTAGCGCCACACCAGGTAGGCCCCGAACGGAAGCGCGAACGCCAGACCCGAGTAGAGCACCCCGCGCAGCGCGGCGGTCCACGTCGCGCGCCGCACCAGCAGCAGCGAAATCGCGGGGTAGGCAACGAGATAGATGAGGCCGTCCGGGCGGGTCAAGGCCGCGAATGCCGCTATCGCCCCGGCGAGCACGGCTGCCTTGGGCGTCCACAACCGCTCGTCCAGCACGGCGAGAAACAGGTGCACCGCCAGCGCGCACGCCGCCAGCGCGAACAACGAGTTCTCCAGCCCGGAGAAGCACCAGATCACGAACGACGGGATCGCGGCCAGCAGCACCCCCGCCGCGAAGGTGACCAGCGCGGGCCAGCGCGAGACCCGCCGGGCCGCGAGATAGCAGGCGGCGAGAATGCCCGCACAGCACAGCAGCGCAACCGCTTTCGGGTACAGCACGTAGTCGGGCACGCCGAAGATGCTGCCGCGGTCGAAGAGTCCACACCAGGACCCCACCACGAGCACGAAAAGCCAAGTGGGATTGGAGAACCCTTCCACGGGTGGCGCGCCCGGTTGCAGTACCGGCCCCAGACCCGCGGCGACACTGCGGGCGTAGGCGAACGTGATGCCCGCGTCGTCGACCATCCAGCTGCCGTATTTGCTCGCCCGCCAGCCCAGTACCAGGGTGCCGCCCGCGATCGCCGCCACCGCGGCCCACCACGACCAGCCCCCTCGTTGCCGCAAGCCTGCCCACCAGTCGACCGAAGCTTGCAACCGCGTTCTCAACACCCCAACCAATCCGTGAACCGGCCGCCAAACTTACCCGACCGGTGCCGACTGATCAGCACCGGTGCGGGCAACTACTCGGCTGAGGCGCTACCGGAGTCGGTCAGTAGCGCGGGCGATCATCGCGCCCGTCATCGTCGGCGTTATACGCCTCGTTCCAGTTATCGGAGGCGGCACCATCCGGCCCCGGATCCTGTAGCACAGTCGTCATTTCGATTCACCTCCTTCCGTCGACACGCGATGCCGGGGTCTGGGGCATTCGAACTCTGCACGCTGGACATCGCAGAGCTACCCGCGCAACCGGTCGGTAAACGATGGGTCCGCCACCGCGTACGCGCGTCGACCACCTCGGTTTGCTCGAGAAAACCCCGGGTAGATCGGCATCGACTCAGCCACATGATCGTCTGGAAAGGGGTGCAATGCCATGCAGATCGACACAGGTAGGCCGCCCGTTCACCACGATGTCGGCATCGGTGTCCAGCTCGGCTACGAGGCGGTTCACTACGCCGGGACCTCGGTATGACCGCCGTCGCCGACGCGCGAACGCAGGCACGGATCGCGACACTGCGCGTCGCGTCGGTGCCTGCCTCACACGTCTACGTCCGGCACCTGGCCCCGCTCGACGGGGCCGACGGGGTTGTGCGGCTACCGGATCCGCGACCGGCCGACGGCCGCACGGTGCCGGGCGGTTGGTGGCCACCGGTCATGCTCGATCCGCAGTGGATCCGGCACAACCACCAGCGCTTCGATGTCTTCCACGTGCATTTCGGCTTCGACTCGGTACCGACCGAGGTGCTCGCCGATATCATCGGTGAGCTGCGCGAGCACGGCAAGCCGCTGGTCTACACCGTGCACGATCTGCGCAACCCACACCAGCCCGATCCGCGCCCGCATCGCGAACAGCTGGACGTGCTGATTCCGGCCGCCGACGAGATCATCACGCTCACCCCGTCGGCGGCGGCACAGATCGAACGGTACTGGGGCCGAACGCCGCAGGTACTGAGCCACCCGCACGTGGTGGAACGCGAGCTGATCGAGGCGCCGCGCCGGAGCGGACCGTTCGTACTCGGCGTGCACGCGAAAAGCCTGCGCGCCAACATGGATCCGCTGCCGATCCTCGAGGTGCTCGCCGAGACGATCGCGACACTGCCCGACGCGCGGTTGCGCATCGATCTGCACGACGAACTGTTCGATCCGGAAAACCATTGGTACAACCCGACCGCGGGCGCGGCCCTGGTGGATTTCGGCCGCAGGCCCGGTGTGTCGGTCCGGTTACACGAGTACTTCACCGACGACCAACTGTGGCAGTACCTTTCGTCGCTGACGGTCTCACTGCTGCCGTACCGATTCGGCACCCACTCGGGCTGGCTGGAGGCCTGCTACGACCTGGGTACCGCGGTCGTCGCGCCGAGCTGCGGCTGCTACGCCGAGCAACGCCGGTGCGCGGTGTTCGGTTTCGACGAGACCCACTTCGACGCCGCCGCCCTGGATCGCGCGGTGCGCACGGTGTACGAGCGTCGCGCCGATCGTGCGGACTGGACCACGCGCCGGGTCGAGCGCACCGCGCTGGCGGCGGCGCACCGCGGCATCTACGAGCAGGCGCTGTCCCGATGACCACGGACGAAAGTTGTTTGTCCATCGCACTACTCGCCTCCAACCGGCATCCGATCACCCAGCCCTTCGCCGGCGGGCTCGAAGCGCACGTGTGGCATCTGGCCCGCGCCCTGCAAGCGCGCGGTCACCGGGTGACGCTGTTCGCCGCCGACGGCAGTGATCGAACAGCGGCGAGCGCGGCCGTGCGGGTGCGCGCCTTCAGCCCGAGCACCGCGGCAGCCGCCGACGCCTCGATGCTGCCGCGGCAATTCCTCGCCGACCATCACGCCTACCTGACCGTGATGACCGACCTCGGCGCCATCGGGCCCACCTCGTTCGACGTGATCCACAATCACAGCCTGCACTACCTGCCGGTCGCCATGGCGCCCGCGCTGGGCGTCCCGATGCTGACCACGCTGCACACACCGCCGACGCCCTGGCTCGAGTCGGCCCTCGATGTCAGCAAGGGCCTCGGTTCGGCCTTCGTCGCCGTCAGCAGACATACCGCGCAGTCCTGGCGACACGTCGTGCGCCGGGTCGGCGTCGTCGCCAACGGGATCGACCTGCGCGCGTGGCCGCAGGGGCCCGGCGGCACCGACCTGGTCTGGTTCGGGCGACTGACGCCCGAGAAGGGCGCGCATCTCGCGATCGCCGCCGCGCGGCGCGCCGGACGGCGGCTGCACCTGGCCGGCCCGATCAGCGACGCCGGCTACTTCCACGCGACGATCGCGCCGCGACTAGACGAAAACACGATCTACCACGGTCATCTCGACCAGACCGCGCTGGCCGGCCTGGTCGGCTCGTGCACGGCCGCACTGATCACCCCGCTGTGGGACGAACCGTACGGCCTGGTCGTCGCGGAAGCCCTGGCCTGCGGCACCCCGGTCGTCGCGTTCGAGCGCGGCGGGATCCCGGAGATCGTGGATCCGGCGTGTGGCCGGCTGGTCGCGCCCGGTGACATCGAGGCCATGGCCGCCGCGGTCGCGTCGGCCGCGACATTCTCGCGGGCCGCCGCGCGGGCCCGGGCGGTGGCGGCGTGCGGCATCACCACCATGGTCGACAACTACCTACAGCACTACCGGCGTCTCGTCGCCGCCGCGACCTACTCCGAAACCCGGAAGGGGGCAGCATGATCGGCTACTACATTCATCATCACGGCGCGGGTCACCTGATCCGGGCGCGCACCATCTGCGCCGAACTCGCCACGCCCGTCACCGCTCTCACGTCGCTGCCGGTCGCGGACCCGGCGTTCGCGGACAGTGTGCGGCTGCCACCGGACGATTCGGCCCCGGCCGTGCTCGATCCCACCGCCTCGGGTCGCCTGCACTGGGTGCCCAAAACCGATGCGGGACTGCGTGACCGGATGGCGCGGATCGCGAACTGGATCGCCACCGAACGACCCGCGGCCCTCGTGGTGGACGTCTCCGTGGAGGTCGCGCTGCTGGCCAGGCTGCACGGCATACCCGTCGTCGCCATGGTGCTACCGGGCACCCGCGTCGACGCACCGCACAACCTCGTGCACGATCTGGCCGACGCCCTCCTCGCCACCTGGCCGCAGGCGCGCTACGACCCACCCTGGCTGCGGGCCTACGCGGACAAGACCCACTACGTCGGCGGGGTGAGCCGCTTCGCGGGACAGCCGCCCGCCGCCCCCCGCGATATCGTGGCCCGCCCGACCGTGCTCGTACTCGCCGGTGCCGGGGGCAGCCGGTTCACCGCGGCGACCATCCGCGAGTGCGCCGCTCGACATCGGCAATATCGCTGGCGCACGGCCGGTTTGGGTGACTGGGTGGACGATCCCTGGCCGCTGCTGTGCGATGCAGACGTCGTCGTCGCGCACGCCGGGCAGGGCGCGGTCGCCGATATCGCCGCCGCCGCCAAACCCGCCGTACTCATTCCCGCGGACCGTCCGTTCGGCGAACAGCACGCCACCGCGACGGCGCTCGCCGACGCCGGACTCGCCGTCGTCGTCGACGCGTGGCCGGCACCGGACCGGTGGCCCGCGCTGATCGAGGCGGCCCGGCGCACGAACGCCGGACGCTGGCGGGAGTGGCGCACCCACGGCGCGGCGGCGCGCGCGGCCGCCGTCATCGAACGGGTGGCCCGCGCTGCCACCCGGGCCGCGGCATGACTCCCCCGACCACCGTCGTCACCCTGGCGGCGGGACGAACCGGTCACCTGCGCAACCAGTTTCGCGGTCTCGCCGCGAGCACCATCCAGCCGGACGAGCACATCGTGGTGGCCATGGGCGATCCCGCCGTCCTCGACCTCGCCCGCCGGCACGGCGCGCACGGCGTCTGGCTGGACGCGTGGACGCCCCGGCTGCCCCTGGCCCGGGCACGCAATCTAGGAGCCAGGACGGCGCTCGCGCGGGGCGCGGAACTGCTGGTCTTCCTCGACGTGGACTGTATTCCGAGTCCCGGGCTGCTCGCCCGCTACCAAGCCGCGGCGGACGCCGAGCCACGGCTGCTGTGCGGGCCCGTGACCTACCTCCCGCCCGCCCCGCCCGGCGGCTACGACCTGTCCGCGCTGCACCGGCAGCGCGACCCGCATCCGGCGCGACCGGACCCACCGGCGCGAACCCACGCCGACAGCACGGATTTCGACCTGTTCTGGTCGCTCTCGTTCGCGATGACCGCCGAGACCTGGCGCCGGGTGGGCGGCTTCTGCACCCGCTATCGGGGTTACGGCGGCGAAGACACCGACTTCGCCTACAAGGCGGCGGCCGTGGGCGCGCGCCTGCGCTGGGTGGGCGGCGCGGACGCCTATCATCAACACCACCCGGTCTCGGACCCGCCGATCGAACACCTCGACGAAATACTCGCCAACGCAACAACTTTCCATCGTCGCTGGTCGCGCTGGCCGATGCGGGGCTGGCTCGACGGCTTCGCCGCCGCCGGGCACATCGCCTACGACGACGCGGCGCAGCGCTGGAACCTGGTCCGCACACCCGTCGACAGCACTGCCGTCGGACATCGATAGGAGGTCAGCAATGCAACGGAGTTCCGGCCGCGACCCGCGGTTGCGCACCGCCCGAGGTCTGGCGGTCGTCCTGGAGGTGCCCGGTTACCGGGAATTCGTCTTCAGTGCCGACCGGGTGCGGGTGCCCACCGTCGACGGCGTCCAGGTGCTCGAGCCGGGCCACGACCGGATGGACGTGGCCCTCGACATCGGGGTGCTCACGGTGCGGGCGGGCGCGCGGGAGTGGCTGGCGGCGCTGCACGGTGGCGAGCTACGCGCGGTCGACGACGAGATCCGCTTGACGGCACAGGGATTGGAGTTCGCGGAACGTATCGATGTGGTCCGCGCACGCACCGCGCAGACCGACGCGGCCCAGCGGCTGACCGATGATCGCTCGGATGATGCGGCCCGAGCGGCCCTGCAGCGCGCGAATGTTCGGCTCGCGGTCGCGGCGCGCGTGCACTGCTGAGCGGGCCGCTCAAGTCGCGACCGCACCGCCGCCGATGCTCAGGAAGACGGTCATGAGCACGAACAGGAACCAGCCCGCGCCCTGCCAGATCGGCCAGTTCCGGCCGCGCCGCCACTGCTGATACGTCCGGATGAAGGCGCCGATGCCACCGAGCAGGACTATCGCGGCGGGACCGGCCAGCACCGCGGTCTTGGCGGTGGTGTCACACAGCGTGCTCGCCGCGGCCGCACAGGCCGCCCGATTCGCCGCCCACACGGTGGTCGCCACGAACACCGCCGCGGCCACACCCAGCACCGCCAGCACATAGGCCGCGGCCTGGCGGAACGTACCTTCGTCGGTCCAGCGCTTCTCGACGTCCTCGGTCCGCACCGTACCCACCTCCTGTCGAATCGACTGTTTCGCCGCCTGTTCAGGCACTACCCGGTGGGCTGCCGTCAAACAGGGCGGGTGCGGTGGCCGTGCGCATGACCGCAATCACAACGGGTTCTGCCGCAACGCCTGATTGCGCGGACCGAGGCCGGGTAGCGCGTGACTGTGCCCAACCCGACAAGCGAGGAGGATCATGGTCAGCCACGACGTCATCGCCCAGCTCCGCCAGGACATCACGACCGCGGAGAACGCGGGTGACCAAGCCGCCACCGATCGCCTGCGCGCGGAACTTAGCGACGCGATCGACGCACTCGACAACACCGATTCCGGCGCGGGAAACGCCGGTGGTCTCGCCGGTACCGGTGCCGCACCGCAACCGTCCGACGCGCCCCGGCGCGCGGCCGTCGATCTCGGTCCGGGGAGCTACGACGGCACCGACGACCTTCCAGCCAATATCCCGGGCGCGATCCCCGAGGACGCGCAGGAGCCGCCGGATTGAGTTCGTCATGGCGATCGGCTAGCCGCCTCAGGACGCTGCGCGCTGCGGCAGTTCCTCATGTTCGGGTTCGATGCCGCGGCGGCGCAGGTCGTCGCCCGAGAGCAGCGGCCAGCCTTTACGCAGGACGTAGTCCAGCCAGAAACCGCAGGCCTGGGACGTCAGGACGGCGGTGAGGACCAGCGTGGTGTAGAAGGTGGCGTTGATGATGCCCGCGTCGAAGGCGACCGAGGCCATCACGATGCCCGGTCCCCCGCGCGCGTTCTGCGTGACGGCGAGATTGACGATGTCGAGGCGGTTCATCCCGGCCAGTTTGGCGCCGAGGCCGACGGACAGGAACACCACCAGCGAGGTACCGAGCAGGAACCCCGCGACCATGAGCGGATCGAAGGTCTTGGTCAGGTCGAGCCGGTAACCGACGATGGCGAAGTAGAGCGGGACGAAGAAGTGCCCCGCCACCTCCCCCAGCGAATGCATGGGTGCCTGAAACCGTTCCTGCTCTGTGCCTTTCATCCCGCCCATGACGCCGAACCCGGCCAGCAGGGCGGCGAAGGCGAGCGTCACGTCCAGTGCGGCCGCGAGCGAGACGTAGCCCAGGAAGACGACGAGCATCCACGCGATGGGCGAATCGCGCGCCACCACATTCCATCCCGCGCGCGAGAGCTTGCGCAACACTGCGGGCATGACGGTGAGCGCCAGCACCACGAAGCAGGCGTTCACCGCCATGTGCTCGCCGATGGTGGCGGTCAAATCGCCGCCCGTGGAGATCGAACTCGCCGCCGCGATCGCGGTGGCCACGGACAGCACCCCCCACAGGGCTATGTCCTCGAGCACGGCGGAGCCGAGTTGCAGGCTGGCGAACCGGGTGTGCAGGATGCCCAGGTCGTAGAAGATCTTGGTGATCACCGGGATCGAGGTCACCGCCGTGGCGGCCGCGAAGACGAGCACCACGGCGTGCGCGCTGCCCGCCGTGCCGGTGAACGCGTCGAGCGGCAGCAGCGGTGCGGCGCCGAGCGCGAGGAAGAACGGCAGCGGGGTGCCGATGCCCAGAATCCAGGCGGTGGCCCTGCGATTCTGCGCCCCCAGCAGATGCTTTGCGGCACAACCCGATACGAACATCAGCAGGAGCAACCCGAGGTGGTACAGGAAGCCGAGCAGCACCGCCCTGCTGGCCGCGTCGTCGGTGCCGAACAGCTCGGTCGCGACACCCGGCGCGAGCTGTCCGAGCACCGTTGGCCCGAGCAGTATTCCGGCCAGGATCTCGCCGACGACCTTGGGCTGACGCAGCTTACGGAACAGCTGCCCGAGCAGATTGGCCGCCAGCAGCAGCACCAGAACGGCCGGCAGGACCTGTCCGAGTTGCGGATTCGTCATCGAAACCTGCCGCCTTCCTGGCCGAGAGCGACGCGTCTACAGCAACTCGTGCTCGAGTCGCCGCAGCGCCTGATAGGACCGCTCGATCTCGGCAGCGTCCTCGTGTACGAGGAACACGACACCGGGCGAAGAGTTGAGATCGACCGTCGGCCTGGTCAACGCCTGATCACCGATCCGGAAGCGCACGCTCTCCACGGCGGGCAGCCGCTCGAGTTCGTCCCGGAGCGTCGGCGCGGGTAGCGGAACCTCTTGGTGTGCAATGAGATTCACACAGCGCGCGTGCTCGCGCCGGTCGTACACGGCCGGCTGAGTGGCCAGCGCGTTCCCGCCGCCGAGGTAGCAGTCCATCGTCAGGTCCACCTGATTCACCCCGGTGCACCGATCGAGGGCACGCGGATTGGCCAGGCCGGATAATCGCGCGCCGGTCTCCAGCAGCACCGGACCCGCTGCGGTATAGATCAATTCGGTGTGCGCGGGCCCGTTCACGATGCCCAGCGCGTCCAGCACGCCCGCGACGTAGGCGAGGATCTCGTCGAACCGCGGGTCCGACCGCGAGAGCAGATCCTCGTAGTCGTAGATCCTGCGGTTGTCCCGGACGGTCTTCTTGTGGCTGACCCAGGCATCGGTGAACCAGTGCATGCCGTCACGGCTGACGGAATTGACGATGTACTCCTCGCCCACCAGATACTCCTGGGCCAGCACCGCCGCGTTGGTCCGCAGCATCAGGTTCGTCTTGCCGATGATCGTCCGGACCGCCGTGCGCACCTGCGCCTCGGAATCGCTGATGAACACGTCGTCGGAGCCCGCGCTGTCGAGCGGCTTGACCACCATGCGTTCGAGCCCCGCCGCGCGCCGCCAGGCCAGCAGATCGGCCACCTCGCTGGTACGCCGCTGCCGCACCGTGCGCAGCCCCGCGGCGCCGACCGCCTCCAGCATATGGAACTTGTCCCGCCGCACATGCGACAGCGCCGGATCGTTGCCGCGCAGGCCCAATTTCGCGGCGATCTCGTCGGCCACCTCCACCCCGAACTCACTGGCCGCGATGACCGCGATCGGGGCGAGTTCGGCGAGCCTGCGCATGACGTCGTCGGCGTGGTCGGTGTAGGCGAAGTCCTCGGCGAACAGCTCGGCGGGCAGGCTCGCCGAGAAGGTCGCGGGCAGCCTGGCCCGGGACCGGACGTGGATCAGCCGGTACCGGTGCCAGGCTTGCAGGGCGAGCAGCGCGCCCGTGGAGAACGCGTCCACCAGGACCACAGTGGACGGATTGTCGTCGGACATCGAGCTTCCCATCTGGGTGTTCACGGAATCAGGCGGCTGTCATAGCTGTTCGCGACGTGGTCGAGCATCCCGTACAGCGCGTCGGAGCCGAGCCGGGCCAGATCGTCGCGACCCGCACTGGGCGGCAACGGAAGTCGTCCCAGTTCACCCCAGCGCAACGCGCCCTGCTCGTCGATCACGGTGGTCGCGGCGCCGAGGTTGTCGTTGTGCAGGCAGAACGGGACGTCGAGCAGCCCGGTGGCGAAGGCCCGCAGCAGCGCCTGCCCGACGTCGGCGTGCAGATCGAGCACCGTGTCGATGAGCAGGCGCGCCTCGGCGAGCACCTCGGCGAAGTACATGTCCGCGGCCGGGGAGGCCGGATCGAGCGGCCCGGCAGCCTCTTCCGCAGCCATCCGCAGGGCGGCGATGTTCTCCGGCACCGACGGAATCTGCCAGGCCTCCGACACCGTCTTCACGATCATCCGCTCGCAGCCCGTGGCGATGGCCAGCCGGGCGCTGTCGCGGATCAACCGGCTCGCGCCGTCCGGTGTGCGCGGGAACAACCCCATATAGGTGTAGAACACGACGTGCCAGGTCACATCGCCGAGATACTCGGCGGCCAGGGTTCGCAGCGCCCGCAGCGCGCCCCGATCTTGTTCGGCCAACGTCCCCTGGGCGTAGCTGAACGACATGTACCGCAACCCGTGCTGCCGGAAGAAGCAGCCCTCCAGTACACCCATCGCCACCAGCAGCGAGGGCGGGCAGAGCTGGCCGAGCAGACAACCCCCGAAACTCTCGATATGGCCGAATTCGGTAGCGCCGGCCAGGAACCGAGTGCTTTCCGCCCAAGCGTCGATGGCGTCCCGCAGCGGCAGCCTGCTGTAGGGCAGGCAGTACGAGACCGGCCCGCCCTCGGTCGCGTCCAGACCCACCTCGACCAGTCGCTCGAACACCCGCAGCGGCAGGGCGGTGCCGTGGCGCACCTGGACCGGAAAGGTCGGGCCGTAGAGCCCCGCGAGCAGCTTCCTGGTCTCCGCGACCGGGTGCGAGACGAGCGGGTATCCGTTCAGCTCCTCCCCCGCGGCCAGACGTTCGAGCGGCGTCCGGTAGTCGCCGACGCGGGTGTAGCTGTCCAGCGTGAGCGTGCCGATCACCGGGAAATCCAGGTAGGCCACCCGGGCGAGACCGGACCGCATCGCTGACAGGCTGCCGAACCCCATGCGCGGCTGGACCACCAGCTGCCCTGCCGCGGCCCGGCCCGCCACGAATCGATCGAAGTAGCCGGCCACGTCACCGGCCCGAGATCAGCTCTAGCGTCGGCAATCCGGAGCGCGGGTCCACCGTGTGCACCTGGGACTTGTGCGGATCGCCCGCGCGCACCTTGGCCATCACGGTGTCCCCTGCCGCGAAATCGACGAGGGCACTGCGATAGAGCGTGCGCAGATGGGCGACGGACAGCCCGGACACCTCCGTCAGCCACGCGGCGGCGCGGTCGTCGCTGGACTCGCCGCGCAGCACGGCGTGCAGGGCGGGCAGGTCGCCGAGCCGCTCGGGATGACAGCGTTCGACGAATTCCGCAAGGCGCGCACCCTCATTCGTGAACGGCGAGAAGACCAGCGCGACCAACGCGTCCTCGTCCAGCCCGAAGGCCTTGGCGGCGAACGCCGCGGCCACCTCCCGCCGTTCCACGATCTTGTCCGGCGAGTCGTAGCGGGCGAGGGCCAGCTCGATGAGCTGGTCGGGCATCTCCTTCTTGCGCATCATCGTCTCGGCGAACTCCAGGTACTCGGTGATGCCCGCCTGATAGGTGCGGCCCTCCACGTACTGCACCCGCAGGCCACGGATGTGTGCCATGAGAGTCGGGTTGGCGCAATCGGATTCGGTGAAGCTGAACGCCAGGTCGTCGAACCGGAAACCGAGGAAGTCGACGATCAGGTCCCAATGGTCGTGCACTCGATAGCTCACCAGGTCGTAGATGGAGACGAAGGTCGGCTGCACCGAGCGATCCCCCACCGCGACCTCACGCTCGGCCGGTTCCGGCTCGGCGGCGCCGAACAGCTCGTGGAAGTAGGCGTCGCCGACCCCGCGCAGCGCCTGCAGCAGGTCCTGGAACGTCATGCCCTTGCGCTGTACGTCGATGCCGATTCCCTTGGCCAGCCGCAGAATCCACGCCGCGTACAACGCCTGTTCCCGGCGCGAGTCGCCGGTCATGATCGCGTCGACCCCGCCTTGCCACCAGGCCGCGCGACCGTAGAAGTCGGCGACCGCGAGGTTGCAGCTGTTGCAGAAGGTGGGGCGGCCGTCGCCCGCCGAGCGGTGCCCGTTCATCAGCACGTCGAGCCGATTGATCGCCACCAGCTGGTCCGGCAGCGGCAGATCTACCCGGAAGCGGCGGATCTCGGTGTGGTCGATGGTGAGCAGTTCGGCCCGTTCGTCGGTCAGCAGACCCAGCGCCGAGTACACCCGGTCGATGTTCTCCATGACCGCGCCGACCACGCCGGCATGGCGCATGTTCGCCACCCGCATCAGGAACGTACTGCCGTGCGCGAGTTGCAGATGCAGCTGCACGGCACGCACGAACGCGACGACGTAGGTGCTGTCCTTGCCGCCGCCGTAGGCGACCATGACCTTGTAGCCGTCGAGGCGGTCCACCCCGCCCGCGGCCTCGACCAGCTTGTCGCCGACCGCCGCGACGCCGAGTTTCTCCTCCGCGGTGAGGAATCCGATCAGCTGCTCGTAGCGCGTCCGATCGTCGATACCATGTGCACTGTTCACAGCGATTCCGCCTCGAAGTCGAAGTTCTCGATGATCTTCCGGATGCCCGCCTCGACGACGTGCTCGTCCTCGTGCAGCAAGATGAATCGCCCACGGTGCAATGCGTCGTAGGCGCCGCCGGGCGCCAGCACCTGCCCCGGCTCGGGCAACAGCTCACGCCAGACCGCCGGCACCTGCTCCCGCATCGAGGACGCGCGCACCACCCGCTCGGCGTGCTTCTCGGATTTGGGCATGATCAGCCAACCCCCGGAGGCGTCGGCGTAGTCGGGAACCCGCGGGACCGGGTCGCCGGCGAGCGTCCGCAGGAACATTTCGTACAGGTTCACCCCGAAGACCCGGTACAGCAGGTGCGGAACCTCGGCGCCGCCCACCCGTCCGCCGATCTCCAGGAACACCGGATCACCCGCCGGTGTGATGAACACTTCGAGGTGAAAAGGCAAGCGGCGCAGGTCGAGTGCGGACACCACCTGCTGACAGAAGTCCTCGAGCATGGTCCGTCGCGGCGAGGAACGCAGCAGGACCGAGCCCAGCGGCTCGCCCTGCGCGAAGGACAAGCAGTCGTTGATGTACCGGGAGACGGCCTGGAACACGACGTGGGAGTGGTCGTCGACGAAACCGTCGATATGGTAGATCTCGCCCGCGATGAACTCCTCGACTTCGTATCCGGACAGGTCCAGAACATCCAGTGCCGCAGCGAGTTCCGCGTCGTCGTCCACCCGGCGCACACCGATGCTGGCAGCGGCGGCCAGCGGCTTGAGGATCAACGGATAGCCACAGTCGGCCGCGAACGTGCGTACCTGCTCGGCGCTCACACAGGAAGCGAAGCGCGGCACCGGGATTCCCGCCTTCTCCAGCACCTGCTTCATCCGGACCTTGTCCCGGTAGACCGCGACCTCGTCCAGCGACGGCCCGGGAATACCCAGTCGCGCACGGACTTCGGCCGCGATCTCCAGCGTGAATTCCGACAGCGCGATCAGCTCGTCCACCGGGCCGACCCGCTCGATGATCTCGTGCACGGCCGCACCGAGTGCCGCCACATCGTTGACGTCGGCGACCCGCACCTGCCAGGCGATCTTGCCCGGATCGATCAGCACGCCATCGGCACCGGGACCGTCCACGACGTAGCTCACCCGGTTCGCTTCGTGGTCGATGAACTCCTCGTAGCGGGTGAGTTCGTTGTCCCAGCGAATCCCGTCGAAGAACCGCGGCCACCGGTTGACGATGACGATATGCATCAGAAGACCTCTCGCGTTTCCGCGTTCTCGCTGTCCCACGGCGTGATTACGGCGCGATCCGCGCGCCAGGCCGAAAACCCTTGGGCCATACCGAAACGCAGGAAGCCGCGGAAGCGATCGATGGCGTCGTCACCGAGGAACACGTCGGTGTAGCCCAGCTCGAGCAGTTCGCGTCGCACCCGGTCGTCGTCGGACACCGCGGTGGTCAGCTTCCCGCCGATGGCGCACGGCACCTCGAGTCCGCGTTCGCGCAGTGCGGACAGCAACACCTGGGCGCCGTGGAACCCGTGACCGTTCACGCTCGACACGACCAGCAGGTCGGGGCGATCGGCGCGGATGGCCTCGGCCACGCTCTGCACCGGCGTGCACGTCCCGAGGTTGCGCACCTCGGCGCCGTGCTCCTCGAGCAGCTTCTGCAGATAGACCAGATTCCAGAGATGGGAATCGGATTCGACGGTGCTCAGTACGCACCGGAAAGTGGCGTTCATGTCACGACCTCGACGTTAGCGTTCTCGCGGGCCAGGAGTGCTTTACGGAAGCTGGCCATCGTCAACGGCAGGAATACCGCGCCGAACAGGCAGAGCAGGCAGCCCAGCCACAGCGCAAGTCGTTGGGGGCCGATGGTGGCGCCCAGGCCACCGATCAGCAGACCCGCGATCGGATAGGACAAAAGGTTGAGCAAATAGAACGGCCCCATCACCTTGCCGAGATGTTGGCCGGGGATCACCTTCACCCGCTGGGTGCGGTTGTAGATGTTGTAGAGCGCGGAGCCGACGAGCATCGCCACGAAGGCGGGCGCGTAGATCCAGTAGGAAGGGGCCAGCGCCGCGATCAAGAACGCGACGCACATCAGCCAGAAGCCGGTACCACCAATGGGTTCCACCCCGACGCGGCGCAGCAGCACGGGCATCAGCAGCAGATTCAGCAGCCCGGTGACGCCGACCGCGGCATTCAGCAGCCCGTACGCGGCGTCGGGCGCTTTGAAGACATCGGTGACCAGCGCGGCGTTCGACACGATCAACACCCCGACCACCAGATTGATGGTGAAGTTGAGGATGCCGAGCAGCAGGACCGGCCGGATCCGCACCATGAGTTGCCAGCCGATGGCCAACTCCGCCAGCACTTTTCGCGCCGCCCACTCGACCCGTTCCCGGGTCTGCGGGCGCGGCAGCGGCAGCCAGGTCAACGCGCTGATACCGAACGCGCCCGCCGCGACGAGCAGCAGCCAGAGCTTGCCGAGAAACGCCGCGGCCATGATCGCCAGGGCAGGCCCGAGCGCCATGGCGAGCAATTCCATGTTCTGCACCAGCGACTGCACCGTCGCGATCTGGGAATCCTTGGCCAGCTGCGGCACCATCCGCTCGATCGACATGCGGATGGGCGCCACGCACAGCGACAGGAACGCCCCGCCCGCCATCAACGCGGGCACCATCCAGTCGGGCTGGACCACGCAGACGAGCACGACGATCAGCAGGATGAGCGCGCGCAGTACCGCGACCCGGGTGAACAGTCTGGCCCCGCCGTCGCGGTCGGCAAGCATGCCCGCGAACGGGTAGGCGATGAGCGCGGGCACCCATTCCAGCGCGAACGCGAAGCCGAGGGTGGACACCTGCTTGGTGTCGTGAAAGATCAACAGCGGCACCGCGAACAGCACCACCTGTTCGGCGACCAGTCCGAGCAGAACACCGGTACCGAACAGCGCGCTGTGCCGCGGCACCGCTCGCGACGTCATGCCAACCGTCTCTCGTGTTCCCGGATCAGGGGCAGCACGTGGGTGTAGAAGATCCGCATCTCGTCCCTGGTCGGCCAGCCGGAGAAGATGAACTCGCTGACCCCGTGCGCCTTGTACTGGTAGAGGTAGTCGGCGACTTCCTGATAACTGCCGACCACACACAGCGCGGGTCCGCCGCGATACGGCACGAAACCGGAGTAGATCATCGGCGAGAGCCAGTCGCCGTCGGCCTGTTCGGCCAGCCGGAAGGAGGTCTTGACGGCCTCGGAGTCCGAGGCCGCGACCACCTTGGCGACCCACGCCTTGTGCGTCTCGTCCGGGTTCTCCTGCATGGCGGCCAGATCGGTGAGCGCCTGCTCCCGGGTCGCCCTGGCCAGCACGTGCATTCGGGTGCCGACCCGAATGCCTTTGTCCAGCACCGGCCTTGCCGCGGCGCCCATCCCCTCGGGGGTGTCGCCGTAGCGCAGCCAGCAGTCGCCGAACATGGCGGCCGTCTCCTGCGCGACCCCCGACGCGCCGCTCAGATAGATCTCGGGGCGGCCGCCGTCTTTGTAGCCGAGGCCGAGCGCCGCCTCCTTGATGACGTAGTGGTCGCCCTCGTAGGTCAGCGGCTTCTCGCCGCGCCAGAACCGATGGCAGATCTCGAGGAACTCCTGGGTGCGGGCGTAGCGTCCGTCGTGCGCGACGAAATCGCCGTAGCCCGCCTGCTCGGCCGGGGAGATGCCGGCGACCAGGTTCAGCGAGATCCGCCCGTTCGACATCCACGAGATCGTGTTCACCACCTGGGTGAACAGCGTCGGCGACAGCAGGCCGGGCCGGTAGGCCAGGATGAAGGTGACGTGCTCGGTCTCGCGGACCAGCGCGCCGATCATCGGCAGCGGATCGGGCATGTAGTCGGCGATGCCCATCAGCAGGGAGTCGACGCCCAGCGCGTCGGCCTCCTGCACGAAGGAGACCATGCCGTCGAAGTCGAGTTCGCCGACTCGATACTTCTCGGTGGCTTTCTGCTGCCCGCTGTCCAGCGGCGCACACCAGTGGAACCTCAACTCGCCCGGGTCGGCCGCACGGGTATGCGACAGCGGAGCAAAGTTCGTACGGTCGTAGTTCATTTTTATCGGGATTCACTTCCGGTATCTCAGCGGAGGCTGGAGAAGGTGCTCAGCATCAATTCAGACAACGACTGATCCAAGTCCACCCTCTCAGAATTCACACACCCGGAGCTGCACCCCCAGATGCTCCCGAAGGGAAGTCGCACCCCATTCCAACTCCCCGGCCCTGTTAAAGCCAAGTTACCTCGGACCACACCGACTGTCAAAGGGAAGCGAGAAACCCTCGCCACCTCGGATTCCGCAATTCGAGCGGAAATGATCTTGCGCGTCAGACCCCCCGGACGGGGGGTGGACAGGGCGATCTCCCAGGGGGAGAATGGGCCAGTGACCAGTGCATATGTAGCCAGTCCACGGGGAACGGGGGGTTCTATGAAAGCTTCCAAGCAATAGTTTCCTGCCAGCTAACCGCGTATTCGGATAAACGTTATCCCACAGCGGACCTATTGCATACGAGGGCGCGGGCGTAAATAAAAGGCGCAATGACGGACAGGCGGCTCGACGCTGGGGCTCGAGCACGCTTCCCGATAATTCCGCTACACCCGCACGGACTATCGAACGGATCGAACTTTGCCTGAAACGACGGAACCAGCGAGATCGGCTCTACCGCTACCGCGCGCACATCTCACCTCGAAACGAACCATCGCCGCATTGACCGTGCAGGCCCGTTTCCTGGCGGCCGCGCGGGAATTCCTGACCGCGGAGGGCTTCACCGAACTGCTGCCGCCCATCATCGGTCCGGTGACCGATCCGGGCGCCCGCGGCGCGAAACAGGTCGACATCGACTACTACGGTCACCGCTACAAGCTGATGACCAGCGGCATCCTCTACAAACAGTCGTCGCTGCTCGCTTTCGAGAAGATCTTCCACGTGGCGCCGAACGTGCGGCTCGAACCGCTGGAGACCGCGGTGACCCACCGCCACCTCGCCGAATTCCACCAGCTCGACGTGGAGATCGCGAACGGATCCCGCGAGGACGCCATGGACGTGGCCGAACGCGTGACGAAGTACGCGGTGGAATACGTCCTGAGCAACGCCCAGACCGAGCTGGAGGTGCTCGGCCGCGATCTCGAACAGTTGAAGCAGGTGATCGCGGGACCCTACGGCCGCAAGCGCCACACCGCCGCGGTGCAGGAACTGCGCGGGCTCGGCTACGACCAGCGCGAGCACACCGAAATAGATTGGGCCGGTGAGGAAATCATCTCCGCAGCGGCGACCGCCCCGTTCTTCATCACCGACTACCCGAAGGGCTCACGCGGCTTCTACGACAGCGAGAATCCCGAAGAGCCCGGGATGCTGCGCAATTTCGACCTGATCTTCCCGGGCGGATTCGGCGAGATGATGAGCGGCAGCGAACGCGAGTCGGACTACCGCACGCTGCTCACCCGGATGCGCGAGACCGGCGAGAATCCGGCGAAGTACGAGTGGTACCTCACCCTCGCCCGCGAAGGCCTTTCGCCCAGTGCGGGTTTCGGGCTCGGCGTGGAGCGGTTCACTCGCTTCCTGGCCGGGTTGGACGCGGTGTGGCAGGCCACCGCCTACCCCAAGGTGCCAGGGGAGCCCCGGCCATGAGTGCGCTGTCGGCGCCCGGTTTTCCCGAACACGAGGTACGGGCGCGGGCGCGGACGGCGGCGGGCGCGGTGTTTCCCGACGACGCGCACTACGGTTCCCGGCTGTTCGGGCAAAGCCGGGGCGAGGCGCCCCGGCCGGGCAGCCCGGATGCGATCGACCACGCCCGGCTGGTGCCACCGGTCTTCGTGCCGCTGCGCGAGGAGAAACTGTTCGACCTCGGCCGCGAGCCGCTGGCCGGTGACGTCGACCTGAGCACCACCATCGGCGGCCTGCGCTCGACGTTGCCGGTGTACGTATCGGCCTTCGGTTCGACCGCGGTGGCCGACGGCGATCTGGGCGTGGCGGTGGCCGCGCAGGCCGGCACGGCCGGAGTGCCGATGGTGATCGGCGAAAACATCGTTCCCGTATCGGGTTACGGCCGGATGGTGGCCGAAGCGCCGAGCTCGCTGCTGCGCCGGCTCACCGAGTACACCAAACGCGCGGCCGACGACGCCGGTGGCGTGATCGTGCAGCAGAGCACCGAGGACGCCGACGCCGAAGTGTGGAACCTGGTGTACAGCGATCCGTCGAGCGAACCACTGCTGGCCAGTGGACGTTTGGCGTTCGAATTGAAGGTAGGGCAGGGCGCGAAACCGGGTGTCGGCGGCATGACCCTCGTCCCCAGGACACGGGCCGCCGATCTTTCGGCCCAGTACGACATCGTGGACATCTACGACAGCGCCGACGCCCCGATGCTGCGCTGCGCCACCCCCGGCACGTTCACGCCCGAGATCCTGCGGCAGCAGATCCGGTTGATGCGCAACAACTATCCGCGCTGCCGCGTCTGGGTGAAGCTGCCGCCCGCCCGGGACGTGGGCGACGCGGCGGAGATCGCGTGGGCGGCGGGCGCCGACGCCGTGACGGTCGACGGCGCCGAAGCGGGTACCGGCTGGGCGCCGCACGGCTTCCTCGAGCATGTCGGCCTGCCCTTGGCCGAATGTCTGCACCGGGTCGCCGGGCGTGACCGGCAGGGCCGCAGTCTGCTGGTCTCCGGAAGGTGCTGGGAGGGAACCCGGGTCGTCAAATGCCTGGCCCTCGGCGCGTCCGCCGTCGGCCTGGGGCGGGCCGCCCTGGTCGCCGCCGACGAGAACGCCGATCATGGACTGACGAACCTGCTGTCCGCGTTCGAGCTGGAACTGCGGCTGCTGATCAGCGCCCTCGGGAAGTACCGGGTCACCGACGTGGCGGCCGAGGACATCTGGTTCTCCGCGACCGACGAAAGGATCCCATGAACGCAGTACAGCCAGGCACCATGAACACAATGTCGCCATGGCGGGTGGCGGTACTCGGCCCCGGCGGTGTCGGCGGGCTGGTGGGCGCGCTGCTGGCGCGGGCCGGCCACCGCGTGCTCTTCCTCGGCGGCGAGGCGACCACCGACGCCGTGCGCGAACACGGAATCCAGGTGCGCAGCAACCTCTTCGGCGACTTCACCGCGAAAGCCGAGGCGGATACCGAGCTGCGCGAGCCCGTCGACCTGTGCCTGGTGACGGTGAAACAGAATGTGCTCGGCGACGCCGTCGAGCGGGTCTCCCCCGAACTGCTCGGCGACGGCCTGGTGGTGCCGCTGCTCAACGGTATCGAACACCCGGCGGCCCTGCGCGCGCGGTTCCGTCCGGAACTCGTTGTGCCCGGGGTGATCCGGGTCGCCTCGACCCGGGTGGCCCCCGGTGTCATCGAGCACGGCAGCCCGTTCGTGGAGATCGATCTGGCCGGTGCCGCAACGCCGTCCGAACGCCTCGCCGCGCTCGCCGCCATGCTGGACGAGGCCGGGGTAAAGGCCACGGTCCGTCCGGACGAGGCGGCAATGCTCTGGGGCAAGTTGTTCTTCCTCGCGCCGTTCGCCCTGCTGAGTACGCGGCACCGCTGTCCGGTCGGCGAGCTGCGCACGGTGCATCGCGGCGAACTGGTCGACGTCGTCACCGAGATCGCCGCAGTGAGCCGGGCGGCGGGCGTGCCCGCCGACGTCGAGGCGGCCCTGCGGTTCTACGACACCTTCCCGCCGGAGGCCAAGTCGTCCATGCAGCGCGACGCCGAGGCCGGTAGGCCATTGGAACTCGACGCCATCGGCGGCGCACTGCTGCGCATCGCCGCGCGGCACGCGGTGCCCGCGCCGCTGACCGAGCAATTGGTCACCGACCTGACACCGCTGAGCGACGGGTCGGCGTCCGCCCGCTGACCCCTGCTGCCGGCGACTGGGTAGCCGGCAGAGCAGCCCCCTCCGACCTCGTCGGAGGGGGCTGTTTTCGGTGTGTGGCGCGCTACCGCCGAGCGCCGCTCGAGTACCGGTCCAGCCGGCTCGGGAAAGATGCGGTTAAAGTATCGGGGCTCTACTACGAATACCCAGCGTGTGTCACCGTAGGAATAGGAGCTCGAATTGTTGCAGGCAGGTCAGTTCCCCGCGATAGCGCATCCGTTCCGCCGCACTCCGCGACGCTAGACCGTTGGCCGTCGAGGAGAAGGTCTCCCGCGCGGACAATGGCGTCGGCACCGTGACGTTGGCGCTCTGCGCGATTGCCGCCGTTGTAGTTCTCGTCTGGCATGTATACGCGCTGCCGATCGGGAACGGATATTACGGACTTTTCGGCAACAACGTCGACCTGTGGGTATACCGCGCGGGTGGGGACGCCCTGTTGCACGGCAGCGGGCTCTACGCCGGGCCGGTGTTCTTCGAAATGGAGTTCACCTACACCCCGTTCGCCGCGCTCGCGTTCGTGCCGCTCACGCTCATGAGTTTCGGCGTGACCGAAATTCTCTGGTGGATAGCGATTTTCGCGGCCCTGGTCGGCATCGTCCGCTGCTGCCTGCGCACGCTCGGCTATCCGAATACGCGGCGCACCTGGGTTTTCGCCGTCCTGCTCGCGGTCGTCTGCACCTCGTTCGAGCCGGTGCGGACCACCATCTGGCTCGGCCAGATCAACGTCTTCCTGGTGTTGCTGGTCCTCTGGGACCTCACGCGCACGCGTTCCGCGGCGCGCGGCATCGGCGTGGGCATCGCCGCCGGAATCAAGTTGACCCCGGCCTTCTTTCTGATCTACCTCGCGGGCACTCGCCAGTGGCGCACCTGGCGAATCACCGCCGCGGCCCTGCTCGCGACCGTCGCGATCGGCTTCCTCGTACGGCCGGCCGATTCGTGGAGTTACTGGGGACAGCAATTCACCCGGTCGGGTCGCGTCGGGCTGGTCGATTCACCGGCCAATCAATCCGTCAACGGGTTTCTCGCGCAAATGCTGAGATTTTATGACGTGCAACGTTTCTCGTCGCCGCTCGGCACCACGACGGTTTATCAGCCGCCGCTGTGGATGTGGCTCGCGGTGACCGTTCCGGTGGCTGCCCTCGGAATGGCGGCGGCCGTGGTCGCTTTCCGCCGCCGCAACGAACTACTGGCGATCACCCTGACCGGAATGACCTCGGCCTGCGTTTCTCCTTTCTCGTGGGGACACCATTGGGTCTGGTTGGTACCGCTGTTCGTCCTGACCTTGCACCACGCCCGCACCGCGCACACGACATGGCGCTTCCTGCCCGCCATCGCCGTGCTCATACCCAGCTTCTGCTGGTGGTGGAACTATTGGGGCGGCCCAGCGCAATTGGAAGCGCCGCACCCTATCGGCATCGGGTTCTTCATGCTTCCCCGCGACGCCCCCGAATGGTGGATCCACGCCCTGGTCCCGCTCTATTCCGGTTGCTATCCGCTCATTCTGGTAGCCACCGCCACCTATGTTCTCGTCGCCGCACACGCCGCGCGCGCCGCCGATCCGCGGCACGAACCGCAGGCGCCTATGCGACCGATACCGCTGGACGCACCGGCTACCACTTGAGCATCGGCAGCGGCGACAGCGGATGAGTACGAATCCGCTGGGCGCCCAATTGGGCAAGCCTTCGGCGGAATCCGGCGTCGGGGAAGCGCCGGGCGATGGTCCGGTACTCCGCGCGCGGCAGGCCGAAGCGGCGCAACCCGGCCGAGACGTCGACCAGGTCCGCCCGGCGGAACACCTCCACATCCGGATGTCCGGGCGCGCGACGGATCTTGTGGTGCTCATCGATCATGGTGGAGACCAAGGGGATCGACGCGTCCTGCCCGTGGTCGGTGAGCCAGCGCGCGGCGAGTTCGATCGAGGGCGGCAGGTAGTCGAACGTGTGGTGGGTCCACACCCCTAGGTCGTGGAACGCGGCCGCGACTTGGAAGTGCGGCTGCGCGCTGGGTGCCGCCGCGCCCGCGGTGCCGGCCAGCCCGTCACAGAACGACAGCACCCGCAGCACGTGGTTGGTGTAGGCGACCCGGTCGGCACCGAGGTCGTCCGCCCACTCGGCGAGAATCGCCCGGATGGTCTGCTCGAACGGCTGCGGCACGACCGGCACCCCTTCCACCGATAGCAATCAGAAATCACATTGCGATCAGTGTTCACCAAGTAGCGCGGACCGTCAACCATCACCCCTGTTCGAGGAACATATCGCGCAGCGCCTCGGCCGGATTGTCGCCGACCATGCCGCCGAAGAATTCGACCGCCTCGGCCGCGATCGCGGTGCTGCGGGCGAACATCGCCTGCTCATACTCGGCCAGCGCGGTCTCGAGGTCGCCGGGATGCGCGGCCAGGGCTCGGCCGAGTTCCGCACCGTCGAGCATCGCCAGGTTCGCGCCTTCGCCATTGGGGGCCACGAGATGCGCCGCGTCACCGAGCAGCGTCACTCCCGGCACCCGCTCCCAGCGGAACTCCTCGGGCAGCGTGTAGTGCGGCCGGAACACGGGCGCGCTGTCGGCCTCGGTGATCAGCGCGGTGAGCTCCGGCGCCCACCCTTCGAATTCGCGCGCGACGCGGGCGATGGCCGCGGGGGCGTCGGCGAAATCGATGTCGGCGAACCACTCCAGCGACTCCCGCAGCACGACGTAGGTGTGCAACGTGTCGTCCCGTTCCCGGTGCGCGTGGATTTCCCGCTCCGGGCCCGGCGCGATCAGCGACCCGCCGCCGACCGCCCGCGCTGCCGCCTGGTGCCGGGCGTCCGCTTCGAACAGGTACACCTCTACAAACGCCTCCCCGGCATATTCCGGCACAGCCGTGGAGACCAGTGACCGGACTTTCGACCACGCCCCGTCCGCACCGACCAGTAGGCGTGTGCGGATCGGGTCACCCGTCACGAAGCTCACCTCGTAATCGCCCGGATCGACGGCTCGCACGCCGGCGACCTTGTGCCCCCAGCGCACCGTGCCGGACGGCAGCGAGTCGAGCAGCAGCTGCCGCAGGTCGCTGCGCTGAACCTCGGGACGTCCACCCGACCCGTCGTCGGGCTTCTCGAACAGCACGGTCCCGTTCGGGTCGAGGACGCGCATCGCCTGCCTGCCGTCGAGCACGAGGCCGCGGAACTCGTCCAGCAATCCGGCCGCCTCGAGCGCGATCTGCCCGTTGTAGTCGTGAATGTCGAGCATCCCGCCCTGCGCGCGTGCCGTCGGCGAGGCCTCTGCCTCGTAGACCGTGGCGGGTATGCCGTGCACGTGCAGCACGCGGGCCAGCGTGAGACCGCCCAGACCTGCGCCGATGATCGTAATCGGGGTAACCATGACAATTCCTCCTAAACGTGATGGAACGCCGTTCCATACGACCATGTTGGAACAACGTTCCAGACGTGTCAAGATGGGCTGGTGGCGACCAAGAAGCAGCGGGCCGAACGACGCACGGACGCACTGTCGAAGCAGCGGATCGTCGAGGCCGCCGTGGCCCTGCTCGACGCCACCGGCGAGCACGGCCTCACCTTCCGGGCGCTGACCGAGCGGCTCGCCACCGGCGCCGGCGCGATCTACTGGCACGTCGCGAACAAGGACGAATTGCTCGCCGCCGCCACCGAGGCCGTGGTCACCGCCGCCCTCGCCGTCGAGCCGACCGATCCGCCGGGCACACCGCAGGACGAGATCCGGGCCGTGGCCCTCGGCCTGTTCGACGCGATCGACGAACACCCCTGGCTGGCAACCCAACTCGCGCTACACCTGTCCCGCGCCCCGATGGGACCGGTGACGCCCCGCCTCTTCGAACGCATCGGCCGCGCGGTGCGCGCCCTCGGCACACCCGAAAGCAGTTGGTTCACTGCGACTTCGGTGCTCGTGCATTACATCCTCGGCGCGCTCGGCCAGAACTCCGCCAGCGCTCGCACCCTCGGGCCCGCCACGGATCGCGCCCAATTCCTCGACGCCGTGGCCACGGCGTGGGCCGCACTCGACCCCGACGAGTACTCGTTCACCCGAGCCATCGCCGAGCAGGCCCGCCACCACGACGATCGCGAACAATTCAGCACCGGCATCGACCTCGTGCTGCGCGGTATCGCCGCACTCTGCTGATCGGAATCGAGTCGGCCCGATTGAAAGCCGCTGGACGGGTTACTGTTCAGACGGTAGTGATTCGGGGCTCGGTACGAGGAGATCCAACGCCATGCTGGTGCTCAACGGCGCTCGGGACGACATGCCGGAGCCGCAACGGCTCGTCATCGACTGGCTGCACACCTGGACCGGGCCGTATCTGATTCCCGGCGTTGCGATCTCGAATTACTCGCTACCCGAGGGCCCGGCGACCGATCTGCTGGTGATCACGCCGAACGCGTGCATCGCCATCGCGGTCGAGGGAATGCTGCTGAAGGAGAGCGGCACACTGCGCTGCCCCGCCGAAGAGCGCTGGCAACTGACAGGTTTCGACGGCGACCCGGTACGGGTTCCGGCGGGCGACCCGAACCCGCTGCCGCGGGTGCGCGCCGCGATGGACAGCCTGGCACAGCATTTGGCGAGTGCGGCCGACATCGATACGAATGTCACCGGGCTGGTGCTGGTGCTGCCGCAGGTCGGCACTGCCGTCACGGCCGACCCCGGCGGACCGCTGCCCGCGGGGATCGAGGTGCTCGCCGGGGAACTCCGGGAACTACGCGGCTGGTTCCGCACCACCGCCCGCCGCGAGATCGCGTGGACCGCCGAACAGGTGCGAGCCGCGTTGGCCGCGTTGCACTTCCCCGACGCGGTCACCGTCGCCCAGCTGGCCGCGGAGGGATTCCGCAGCGCGGAGGCGGACCGACCACCCGCACCGACGCACGCTCCCCCGGTCACCCCGGGCCCGCCGCCGACCCTGCCCGGCCCCGCCGATGCCCCGCCGCCCACGGAACCGGTCCCGGCGTCGCTGTCCACCACCGGCGCGGCGCGCGCCAAACGCCCCGTCGGCAAACCCGAATCCGCCAAAACCAGCTCCGCCAAACCGCGCGCGAACCGCGGCCCGCTGCTCCTGGCGATCGGGGCTGTGGTGGCGGTGCTGATCCTCGGCGGCGCCATCTGGCTTTTCGCGAAATCGGGCTCGACCGTCGGGCCGCCCGACACCGGCAACCACAGCGTGACCGAGCCGCCGCCGCAACTGCCCATCGAAGTCCCGCCGCCCACCACCGAGCCCACCACCGAAGCGCCGTCACCTCGTACCCCGCAGGGCTGCTTCCCCTTTCAACCGGACTGCTGAACGGCCGGCCTGCACGGTGTCAGGCCGGGTCGGTGATCAGGTGGAGGTAGGCGGTGTCGAGGGGCATGTCGACGGCGAACCAGGCGGCGGGGCGGTCGTCGTCGCGGGGGCACCATGCGGTGGCGACGCACAGGCGGGCCGCTTCGGCGGGGGTGAGGTCGGGGAGGTGCCAGGCCACGCGGGCCGGGTCCGCGTACCGCACGCCGTAGTCGGCGCTGCTGTCGTCTTTCGGCAGCAGGCGCGCCCACCGGTAGGGAAACAGCCGGCCGTCCTTCGCCTGCATGGCGAGCAACTCGGTGTCGGGGCCGCCGATCGACACCATGAAATGCTCGTTCTCGACACTCACCGCCGCGAGACATTCGCCGGAGTCCGGGCCGCCGTACGCGTCGGCGGGCAGGTCGGTGAGTTCGGCCACGACCACCAGCCCAGGCACTTTCGCGTGCGCCTGCACCTGCCAGATGCCCGCCCACACCGGAATCGGCGCGCCACCGTCCCACGGCACGACGTCGACACTGCCGAGCAGCAGATCGATCGTCGCGGCCGCCTGTTGCCACCGGTGTAGATGCGTGCCATTGGGCAAGCGCCACAGCGCATTCGATTCCGCGGGCAATGCTTCCGACCCGATCCGGACGGAGAACTCGACGGTGCCGAGCGGAGTGTCGACCACGGCGGGTCGACGGTCTACCTGAGCCAGGTCGTCGGTAGGAAGCATGCGCCCATCATGCAGGGCCGGGTTCAGGCCGATTCGACCCGGACGAGTTGCTTGCCGATGTTGCTCCCTTCGAACAGACCACGCAGCGCCGCGGGCGCCGATTCGAGACCGTCGACGATGTGCTCGGCCACCATGATCTTTCCCGCCGCATGCCACCTGGACAGTGCGCCGAAGGCCTCGGCGAAGCGGTCCACGTAGTCCAGCACGATGAAACCTTCCATCCGCGCGCGCTTCATCATCAACTCCGGGTAGTTGCGCAACGCGTACGCCTCCCCGTCGGCGGTGTAGCCCGAGGCGATGCCGCCGCACAGCACCACCCGGGCCTGCATCGCGAGAGTGGCCAGCCCATCGTCCAAAATGCTGCCGCCGACACTGTCGAAGAACACGTCGATGCCCGCGGAAGCGGTGTCGGCCAAACGTTTCCGCACGTTCTCGTGCTTGTAGTCGATGGCGACGTCGAAACCGGCACTCTCGGTGAGCCAGGAACACTTCTGTGGGCCGCCCGCGATCCCGATCACCGTGCAGCCCAAGGCCTTCGCGATCTGCCCCGCGACCGATCCGGTGGCCCCCGCCGCGGCGCTGACCACCACCGTGTCGCCCGCCCCCGCCCGGCCGATGTCGACCATGCCGAAGTACGCGGTCAATCCGGTGACCCCGAACAGGCTCAACATCAGCTTGGGGTCGACACCGCCGGGCACGATGTTCAATCCGAACAGTCCCTGCCCCGAAGCCACGGCGTAGTCCTGCCACCCGACCATGCCCGCGACCCACGCCCCGACCGGATAGTCCGGATGGTTCGACGCGACGATCTCGCCGACGCCGCTGCCGCGCATCACTGTGTCGAGCGGCACCGGATCGATGTAGTTGTCGCCGTCGTTGAGCCAGCCCCGCTGGGTCGGATCGATGCCGAGCCAATGCACCCGCACCAGCGCTTCGGCCGGGCCGATTTCCGGCACGGGTGCGTGCAACAGCTCGAAGTCGCTGTCGCGCACCACATCTACGGGTCGACGTCGCAACACCCAGTGCCGGTTGCCGAGTTCGCGGTGCACAGAAGCCATGCCACCGAGTGTGTCAGTGCGGGCAAGTCCTTTTGTGACCACCACCAGCATCGGCGCGGCCGGGTTGTGCCGGCGCCAAAGGTTTCCCACTTTGTGGGCAGTCGGCTCGCGCACCCGGGCGGGCCGTGAAAACATCTGCGCCAGTTGGCTACCGGAGTGCGGGGACCGGGACCGCATCGTTGGACAGCCGAGAATTCGAGGGAACGACAATGCTTTTGTGGGCAACCACCGCGGGCGCGGCGATCATCGTGCTGCTGCTGCTCGCCGCGACCGCGCGGGCCATGGATCCGCAGAGCCGCGCCGAACGCCGTCGCCGCCACGACCCCGTCCCCCAGCAGCAGTGGCCGCAAACCCGGCACCCCGGCTCGCGCCCGTAATTCACTCCGATCCAGCGATGCAGGGGCGCGGGTCGGCCGACCGAACCCGAGCACAGCGGGTAGCCTGCGGATAGGTCAGTGATCTTCTGACCTGTAGGCAGCTGCCGGATCGGCAGCCGGGACGGAGTTGTCCCGGCCCGGACGGCAATCCCCCGAGGGGCCCGGATGACCGTTCGATGTGTGCGATCGATCGCCGCGCTGATGCTGGCGGCGCTGATGCTGGTCGCGGGCTGCGGGAGCGAAAAGAGCGAGCCTGCGCCGCGCCGACCCGGGCAGGTGATCGAGACCCGGCCGCTGGTGGTCGGCGATGCGCTCGCCGCAGCCGGTACCGCGACATATCTGCGCTACCTCTCGACGGCGGCCTCGGGACAGCCGATCGAGGTGTCCGGCGCGGTCTTCCTGCCCGCGGGACAGGCACCGCAGGGCGGCTGGCCGCTGGTCGGCTTCGGCCACGGCACGGCGGGTGTCACGGCGCGGTGCGCCCCCACCGGTTCGCCGAACCTGTTCGGCGCGGCCACCACCGTCGCGGAGTTGCTGCGTGCGGGGTACGCGGTCGCCATGACCAACTTCCAGGGCCTCGACGGCCCTGGCGCTGCACCGTATCTCGACTCCGCGAGTTCGGGTTACAACGTGCTCGACGCGATCCGTGCGGCAGGTCACCTGAAGCTGCCGCTCTCGGATCGGGTTGCCCTGCTGGGGGTTTCGCAGGGCGGCCGGGCGACCGAGGCGGCCGCGGAGTCGGCTCCGCGCTACGCGCCGGAGCTGAAGCTCGTCGCCAACGTACTGATCTCACCCGCGCTGCGGCTGTCGATCGCGTCGAACATCGATGCCGGAACCTTGAGCACGGACCAGTACCTGGTCCTGCCCTATGTCGTGTCCGGGATTCGCGCGCAACGACCGGATTTCGGCTTCGACCAGATCCTGCACGGCCAGTTGCTGGCCGCCGCACCGGCTTTGGCCGCCCGCTGCACCGGCGACGTGCTCGACAGCGGCGTGGCCGCCACGCTCACCCCGGATCAGGCCCGGTTCACCGATGCCGCCGCGCGCGCCGTCGTCACCGACTTCCAGAACCGCACCGAGCTGCCGCAATCGCAGAGCACGGTGCCCACGCTGCTGCTGCGCGCGAACCGGGACGTCCTCGTCGAGACGGCCTGGTCCGATGCCGCGGCGGCGAACATGTGCCACAAGGGAATTCCGTTGCGCGACGTGGTGCTGCCCGGCGACCACAACGGCTTCGAATCCGGCGGCGACCAGTGGCAGCCCTGGCTGGCCGACCGCTTCGCGAACCGCCCGGCGCAGGGCTCGACCTGCGGCTGACCTACCAGAAGGCGGGGCGCAGACCCCAGGCGGCGAATTCCTCTTCGACGAAGCCGCGCAACACTTCCCGGGTGGGAAAGTGGTCGGGGTCGGCCGCGGTGACCGCGAGGAACACCTGTTCGCCGTCGCTGCACCAGGACATGTTCAGCCCGGCCTCGGTGCGCCGGTACAGCTCGGTCTCGGCTTCCTTCAGCATGGGTCGCAACAACACCGCGCGCGCCCGGTGCGCGCCCAGGTGCAGTAGCGGTCCCGCCGCGCCACCCAGGTTGGTGCACAGGCACAGCGGCGCTTTGGAAGTGCGCGCGAGTTTGCGTGCCACCGCGTCCGGGATCACCATCTGCAACGGTTGCAGGTGCTGCAGCGGCGGAACCCGATCAGGATCGTCGTACGCGGTGATCGCGGCCTTGGTCGCGGACCGGATCGCGCCCAGATCGGCGAGTTCGCCCTTGCGATAGGGCACACTGATCGGTATGCCGGTCGTCGCGTTGCCGCGCGGATCGTCCGGCACGCGCAGCGACCGCGGGATCTCGATGCGCGCCAGGTCGCCGTCGCGGATCCGGCCGCTGCGCCCGAGCACCCCGAGGGCCGCGCCGAGCATCAACCCATTGGCGGTGCCGCCGTGCGCGGCGGCAGCGTTCTCCCATTGCGCCAGCGGAATATTCACAATCACCTCGGCCGGGTGGTAGCGCTCTCCCAGCGGCACCACGAGGTCGTCCGGCCGGGGCGGGCGAGGCGGCTCGGTGATCCCGCGCGCCCGGAGCGCGCGCACGATTCCGGTGCCGATGGCCCGCAACTGACCTGCCGCGTCGGCAAGATGGCGCCGCCACACACCGCTTTCGGGTGCGTCGCCGACCAATGCGCCCGAGCTGTCCGCCCGGCTCACCGGCAGTTCGGCCGCGACCCGCGCGAGCGCGTCCCCGATCGCGCCGACCGCGCCGCTGCCGTCCGCGGCGATATGCGAGATCACCAGGGACAGTACGTGTCCGGTGCCGTACGGCGCGATCGAGAGCCGCCAGAGCCGGCCGGTCGCCGGATCGAACTCGACCTCCGCCTGGTCCGCCAGCCAATCGACCAGCGCGCCGTCGCCCACCGGATCTTGCTGCCAGACAAGCGGAATCGACGCGTGGGCCGGCTCCCACCAGGGTCTGGCCAGCGGAATGCGGGAGGTGACCACCCGCCGCGCGAGGAATCCGGCGGCGAGGTGAGCGTGGAAGGCCTGCACCACCGCACGATCCACGGGTCGATCGAACAGCAGCGCGAACTGGTTGACGATGACGGAACCGAAAAGCCGGTCTACTCGGCGAAACAGGTCGTCGTCCGGGGTGAGGCGATTCATCGGTGCGGGCATCGGTATTCCTTCCGCGATCAACGTGGACGCAGCGCTTTGTAGGTCAGCGGCGCGAGCACCACCACCACGATCAGTGCCCCGATCAACGACCACCACGCGTCGGCGCCGAACCGGCCGGTGTCGGCCAGCGTGCGCACCGCCGACACCAGCCGCGAGACCGGGTTCACCGACGAGACGCGACGCAACCACTCCGGCATCGCCGCCGTCGGCACCAGCGCGTTGGAGACCAAGGTGAGCCCGAGCAGGATCAGCGTCGAAATACCTTGCACCGCGGTCGGTCTGGCGACGGTCACGCCCACGTAGGCGAAGATCCAGCTGAGCGCCACGGTCACCAGCACGACGAGCAGCACCGCCACCGCACATCCGAGGGGGTGCTCGGGCCGGTAACCCATCACCGTCCCGACGAGCACCACAATGACCGCGGCCATGCCGTAGCGGACGATCCCGGCCAGCAGCGCGCCGATGATCGGCGCCAGCCGCGCCAACGGCATCGCGGAAAACCGCTCGTGCACACCGGAACTCATGTCCTCACACAGCTGGACGCCGGTCGCGACCGAGGAGGTGAGCACGATCTGCACCAGCACGCCGGGGATGAGGGTCGGCAGATACGCCTGCAAGCTGCCCGCCACCGCGATGCCGAAGATGTTGCCGAACAACACCGGCCCGAGAATGGGCAGCAGCGCCGCGTCGAAGAGCAGTTGCGGGCTGCGCCGGAAGATCAGCAGACCGCGCAATGCCATGATCAGCGACTGGTACACCGCCGCTCGGGTGCTGAGGCGGCGGACCCGTGGCCGTCGATCGATCACCGGTTTCTCGCGCGCCTGGTCGGCCGCCGCGCCTGCCGTCACTACCGCCATCGCATCCTCGATTCCTGAGGTTCCAGTACCCGCGCCATCAGACCGGCGCTCCGTGCGGTGCTTGCGCCCGGTTGGTCAGCGTGAGGAACACTTCGTTGAGTTCCGGCCGGTCGACCCCGAAGCCGCGCAAACCGACACCCGCACGGCGCAACTCGGTCAGCACCACGGTCGCGGTGTCGACATCGCGCAGCGGCACCGAGATCGTCGCGCCCTCCGGGCTGATCCGTACCGCGTTCCCCGCCAGGCGTTCCGCGATCAGGACCGCGGTCTGCACGCCCGCCTGGTCGAGCAGGTCGAGCCGGAGCACGTCCTCGCCGACGGCCGCCTTCAGATCGTCGGCACTGCCCTCGGCGACCACGGTGCCGTTGTCGATGACGGCGATCCGGTCCGACAGCATGTCGGCTTCCTCGAGGTATTGCGTGGTGAGCAGCACCGTCACGCCCTCGGCGACCAGCGCGCGGATGGTGTCCCACATCCGCATCCTGGTGTGCGGGTCGAGGCCGGTGGTCGGCTCGTCGAGAAACAGCAGCGGCGGCGGAATGATCAGGGAGGCAGCCAGATCCAGCCTGCGCCGGGTGCCGCCGGACAGGGTGCGCGCGGGCCGGTTCTGCGCCGCCGTCAGCTGGAACTGCTCGATCAGTTCCGTGGCCCGCGCGTTCGCCGCCCGCCGGGACAGGCCGAGCAACCGGCCGAAGATCTGAAGATTCTCTGTGGCGGAGAGGCTTTCGTCCACCGAGGCGTACTGCCCGGTGAGCCCGATCATGGACCGCACCGCGGTCGCGTCGGCGGCCACGTCGTAGCCGAAGATGCGGGCGCTGCCCCGATCGGGCCGCAGCTGGGTCGCCAGCATCCGCACGATGGTCGTCTTCCCCGCGCCGTTGGGTCCGAGCAGCGCGAACACCGTGCCGCTGGGCACCCGCAGGTCGATCGCGTCGACCGCGCGCACGCCGCCGAAAGACTTGCCGAGCCCCTGCGTTTCGATCGCGATATCGGTGGCCGCGGTCATCGGAGTCCCCCTGCGTTCGCGATGTCGGACGATCGGACGGGTAGCGCCTCGATCAGGTCGGCCGCCACATGCACACCCGCTCCGCGAAATCCGGTGGCGAACCGGGCGGCGCGCGCCGTGACGCCGGGACCCGTCACCTGATCCAGCGCGGCCGCCAGCTTCGCGGCGGACAGGCGCGAAAACGGCAGTGCTACACCGAGACCCAGCGCCTGCACCCGCTGGCCCCAGTACGGCTGATCGGCCATGAACGAGCACACCACCGCGGGCACGCCCGCCCGCAGTGCCGCCGCGGTGGTGCCCGCCCCGCCGTGGTGCACCACGGCCGCGCAGCGCGGCAGCACCGTCGCATGGTCGACGCTGCGGAGCAGGGCGTACTCCGCGGAATACTCGCTCGCGGCGGCGGTGGCGCCCGAAACGAACAGCAGCCGCCGGCCGGCCTCGCGGCACGCGACCCGCACCTGTTCGATCGTCGCGTCGATATCCGGAACCGGCATCGAACCGAACCCCACGTAAACCGGCGCAGGCCCGGCCGCAAGCCAATTCGTCAGCTGCGGATCTTCCTCGGCCGCATCGCCGGGTGGCTGGGTGAAGAAGCCGGTGAACGGCCGGTCCGGGCCCCACTCGTCGCGCAACCCGGGAAACAGCCGATCGTCGTAGGCCTGAATCGCGATGTCCGGCAGCGCCGATGCCCGCGGCGTCGCGCCGTACAGCTGCTCGATATCCGGCGCGATCGCCCATGCCCGCGCCGCGCCCAACGCCGACCAGCAGCGTCGATTCAGCGCACCGGGCAGCTTCGCGCCGAATCCGTTCGGCACCACGGGAACCGCTCGGTTGGGCCGGATCGGGAAGTAGTGCACCGCCGCGAACGGGACTCCGGCGCGCGCGGCCACACCGCGCGCCACCTCCTCGTTCGCCATCGCACCGACGATCAGGTCCACTCCGGCCGCGGCCGCGAGCAGGTCCGCGGCCATCTCGGCGAAGCCCTGCCGGTTCACCGCTCGCAACGCGCGCACGCGGGCGATCGGCCCACCCGCCCCGGCGTTCTCGAACTGGGCGCGCAGCAACTCGTCGGTGTCCAAGCCGAAAGGTGTTGCGGGCACTCCACTCTCGGCCGCGAGCCGGACCAGGTTCGGCGACACGGTGAGCCGCACGTCGTGTCCGCGCCCGATCAGCTCGCGCGCCAACGCGATACCGGGCTGCGCGTCACCCCGGCTGCCGCCGAAGGCCAGCAGTGCTTTCATCGACTCACCTCGTGTTCTGGGACAGAGCCCGTTACAGGAAGACCGGGGCGAGCCCGTAGCCGTCCAAAACCGATCCGACCGCAGCCGAGAGCTGCTGCCGGTCGAGTGGGTGCGGCGGATGCAGCCCTTGGATCCGCAGGCAGATGGCGTCGTTCGACGCGACGAAGCCGCCGAACAGGTAGCCGCCGCACCGGTGGACCTCGTCGAGCGCCTCGAGCCGCTGGGTGATCAGCCCGAGGCTGAAGATGCTCGCGGGAACGCCGGCCACCGTGCGCACCGACGGATCCGGGCAGGTGACGTACGAACAGCCGGTGGTGACCTGATCCTTCGTCAGGTCCCGCGCCAGCTTCCGGAACACCGAAGGCGGCAGTACCAGGGCCAGTTTCAGGAGCGCGTCGTAGGCTCGCCCATCCGCCTCGCGGCGTTGCAGCTTTCGTTTGACCTCGGCCCGGATCTCGGTGAGGTCGTCGCTCGCGCCGGTCCGGTCGACGACGAGATCGATGGCGCCGAGCGCGTTGCCCCGGGTGTCGTGCTGCGGCTGCCGGATGCTGACCGGCATCGCGATCCGGGCACGACCCTGCGCGTCGGTGCGACCGACCCGTGTCGCCAGCTCTGCCATCACCGCGACCGCCAGCGACGCGTCGTTGCCGCCGCGCGCCTCGGCCTGTTTGCGCCACTGCTCGGCGGGCACCACCGCGAGCACGAACGGCAAGGTGAAATCGGTTGGCGGCGTTGCGGTCAGCGGCACCGGCGGGGGTGCCACCGAGCCGTGGTGCGGCTGCTGCCGGGACTCCCGGATGAACCGCGCGACCGTCGGCACGGCGGGCGCCAGGGCCACCAGGCGGCGTACCGCGGCGAACAGGTCGGAGACGAAGAGCCGGAACCGGCCGACCCGGTCCGATTCGAACGACCACGCCCGCGGCGAGGACGCGGCGGCTTCCTCGAGCGCCCGGATCAGTGCCAGCCCGTCGGTCAGGGTGTGCGAAACCAACAGGGACACAGCGGATCCGCCGTCGTCCAGGGCGGTCACGGAGAGCCGCCAAGCCGGGCCGCCGTAGGTGTCCAGCTCGCCGCGCGCCTGCTCGGCGATCCAGTCGGTCACGTGCTCTCTGGGCAGCGCGCCCGCATAACGCTGCACCGGCGCGAACGCGTGCGCGCGCACCCAGCGGTCGCCCGCGGTGCCGATGAACGGGGTCGCGGCCACCCGGCCGAGCACGCCGCGCTGCAAGAGCCGGTGGAACCGGTCGAGCGTCGCATCGCTGACTGCGGTGTCGAACAGCCAGATCGCGTGGATCGACACGGTGTCCGAGCGAACCTGCGTGCGCGCGCTCGCACAGTCCAGATCCGCCATGCGGTGCGGCACGATCACTCCGACCATCGCGGTGCTCCTTCCGATCGATGTGCCCGCGTCACTGCCAGATGCCGGATATCGCGGCGAGCGGACACGCGCTGCGGTAATCCCCGGTCTCCGCGATCGAGACCAGGATCCGGCGTAGCCGCTGCACGTAATCCCCGGCCTGTTCCCAGGTTTCCGGCAGGTCCGGCGCTCCGATGCAGACGAAGTATTCGGTGTTGTTGCGCCCCAACCAGATCGACACCGTCGAAGTGGTGCCGTCGGCGGTCAGGATGCGGGTGTCGGCCTCCGCGCCCAGCGCCTCGTCCACGGTGCGCAGATCGAGCAGGGTGACGAAACTCGGCTCCCGGGTGACCAGGTCGGCGCCGTACCCGCGGGCGAACAACTGCGCGATCGCACCGTGTGCGGGCAACCGCGACATCTGCCTGCCGCGCTCGAGCGCGTCCCGCGCGATCGGCAGCGTCGCGGCGAAGCTCGGCACCGGCGGCAGCTCGAACGAGACCGGGACGAAGTTGCAGAACCAGCCCTGCGCGGTGCGGAAGCGCGCACCGAAACGGGTGGACAGCACGTTCAGCGACCAGTAGAACTCGCTGCCCGTGGTTTCGAAATCGGCCAGCGCCAGCACGCTGAACATGGCCGCGGCGACGCTCGCGCCGGTGCGCGCGAGCGCCTGATCGAACGCCTGGACCAGTTCGGCGTCGAGCAGTACCGAGCCTTCGACCCGGCGGCGATGCCGTTTCGGCGCGGGACCGCCGCGTTCGATCGGCGACACCGGCAGCCGAAAGTCGTTCTCTGCCAGCGCGTCCTGCCAGAACGGATACAGATCCGCCGCGAGCGCGTCCGAGGCACGGGCCCGTTCGTCGGTCGCGTAGTCGGCACTCGACCCGCCCGGACCGGGCCAGGCCGCGGCTCGCCCCGCCGTCCTGGCCCGATAACGCTCGGTGAGTTCGAGCGCCGCCAAGGCCTGCGACATGCCGTCGCTGAAGGCGTGATCGACAGCGAAGACCACCTCGAACCCGTCCTCGCCCGGCAGGACGGCGAAGGCCGCGCTCGGCCACTGCAGCGGCGAGGACACGGCGTCGAAGTAGTCGGTCAGCGCTACGGCCCAGTCACCTTCGGCCCCGGCCAGTTCCCGCGTCCCGAACCGCACCTCTTCCGGCGCGAGGATATGGCGGACACAGCCCAGCGCGGTCGGCTCGAACCAGGTGCGCAGACCGTCGTGCGCCCGCACGAAATCGGTGATCACCACCGTGAGCGCCGCCAGATCCAGCGCACCGGAGATCCGCGTGACCATGCCCAGATACACGCCGTCGGACACGCCGCCCAGCACACCGTCCAAGTGGTCCTGCTGCAAGAACGAGGGCGGCACCGCGGAGGCCGGCGCGGATTTCGCGGCTCTGGCGGTCGCGGCGGTGGGCGCCACGATGATCGGGCGGCGCGTCGGCCGCAGCGCGAAATCCACGCCGCCGATGCGGATCACGCGGCCCCGCAGCCGACCGCGGCGTCGATCACCTCGAGCGCCGGGACCGCACCGCCGGCGAATTCGCGCAAACTGCCGACGAATTCGCCGATGAACCGGTCCATCTCGCTGAGCGGGAACGAGGCCGGGAAACGCGTCGAGATGTTCAATCCGTCCACGGTGCGCCCGACCCAGAAGTAGACCTCGTCCGGCGAATACGACTCGGCCCGCAGCAGGCGGTGGCGCAGACTGCCGATCGTGTCGACACCGGGCACCCGCCGCATGTCGACGAACGACACACCGAAGCGTGGCGTGTCCGCGATCTCCAGCAGTTCACAGACCGGCCCCGCGGGCACCAGGATCAGCGGCCGGACCGCCTTCAGCGAAGCCGCGGCATCGTGCAGCGCGGAGTCGAAACTCCGGTCCGGGCCCACCGTGATCGAGAGCGGCACGATGTTGACGAACCAACCCATCGACTCCGCCCACTGCGCGCTCGGCCGGGTGGCCACCGGCATGATCGTCCGGAATTCGCTGGTGCCCGACACGCGATACGACGCATAGGCCAACGCCGCGAATATCACGGCGGTGAGCCGGTAGCCGCGGGCGGTCGCCGCCGCCTCGATCAGATCCGATTCGGGATTGTCGAGCAACCAGCGAGAAAAGCTGTGCTGCTCGGTTTCCCGGGCCGTGTCGTGCACCGTCGCCGGCAAGGGCGGGAAACTCGGAAACTTTCCGTCGCTGGAATCGAAGAAATTCCGCCACGCCAGCGTCGCCGGGCAGTCCGCGGTGACCGTTGCCGCGGCCTGACGCTCCAGCACGGCGTAATCCGCAGAACTCGCGCACGTGGTCAGGGCTTCGATGCGCGAACCGTCGAGCAGCGCCCGGTACAGCGCGCGGAACTCGTTGATGATCAGCGCCTGCCCGTAGGCGTCCATGACCGAGTGGTCGGCGGCGACCAGCACCGTGAAATCGTCGGTGTCGCGGTGCTCGACGGTCGCGACCAGGCAGTGCGGCCAGGCCGCCGGGGACAGCCGCCGTTCGAACTCGGCCGACAGGTACGGGCCGAGCTCCTCGCCGTCGGAGACCGTGTCGACCACTTCACGAATGACCTTGACCCCCAACGCCGAACAGGTGAACCGCGCCGGGCGGGCACCGGGCGCCGCCACCCGCGCCGTGGTGCGCAGGCCCTCGTGCCTGGCGTGCCAGACCCAGATGAGATCGCGTACCGCCCGCCGATCCAACGGCGCGTCCATCTCGAATATCGTCCCGATCCACTTGCCGCGCCCGGGCCGTTCGTCGAGCGAATCGAATTCCCCGCAATACTTCTCGTGCTGACTCGTCAGCGGCCGATTATCCAATTCCCAGGCCTCGGCGGTTTCCGCCTCCGTACGCCACAGGGTGAGATTTCCCGATCGGATGGGAAAATCGGACAGGCAGGTATATTCCATTTCGCCCTCATCTATCGATCATCCTCGGACAACTTCGCCGGGCCGAGGAGGGTGGCAGATTCAGAGATGATCACGCGTGAAATGCAATTCTTGGTACCGCTCGATGAGGATATAGCACGATCCGACGGCCCAGCAGCGTGATGCCCGTCACCCGTTTGCCCTGCGGAAACGCATTCGAAACCATTTTTCAGCAATGTTTCAGCTCATTCGGATATGCCGGACGCTTGCGACTAATTGGACATTTCCGCAGACCCCATTGCACACCCGAAGTTGAATCACACCTCCACCAGGTTAATTCTGGATGAAAGGATTGGTTTCCGGTCGCCGTGGCCCGCGGTCAGCAGCGACCCCTACATGGCCTCGCCGACCGACTTCCCCACGATGATCCCGCACGCCATCGGCACCGCGGGCGGCCCGTGCGAGATCATGGGTATCTCCGTCCGCTACGCCGGGCGCGGACGACGCACTGATCCCCTGGACGAACGGGAGGCCTAGGTGGGCGAGACAGCGGTGGCCGACGTGCTGGCCGAGTTGGCCGGCCTGGAAGATCCGAAGATCCGGGCCGTCAACGAGAAACACGGCGACGAGCACGGGGTGAATCTCAGTCAGTTGCGCGCGGTGGCGAAGCGGCTGAAGACGCAACAGGAGCTCGCCCGCGAGCTGTGGACCACCGGGGACACCACCGCCCGGCTGCTGGCGACCTTGATCTGCCGTCCCAAAGCGTTCGAGCGCGACGAGCTGGACCGCATGCTGCGCGCGGCGCGCACCCCCAAGGTGCACGACTGGCTGGTGAACTATGTGGTGAAGAAGAACCCGCACGCCGAAGAACTACGCCGGTCCTGGCTCGCCGACCCGGACCCGGTGGTGGCGAGCGCGGGCTGGGCGCTGACCACCGAACGCGTCGCGAAAAAGCCTGACGGCCTGGACCTTTCGGGACTGCTGGACGTGATCGAGGCGGACATGCAGGACGCGCCCGAGCGCCTGCAGTGGGCGATGAACCATTGCCTGGCCCAGATCGGCATCGAGCACGCCGCGCACCGCGCCCGGGCGATCGACATCGGCGAACGCCTGAAGGTGCTCGAGGACTACCCGACACCGCCGAACTGCACGTCGCCGTTCGCCCCGATCTGGATCACCGAGATGGTCCGGCGGCAGGGCGGTTGACCACTCGTCAGAAGATCGCGACGGGGTTGACCGGCACTCCCGTCATACCGTGGATGCGCGGCGGCGCGACCGAGAGCAAGAAACTGTAGCGACCGAGTTCGGCACAGACCGTGGCGAGCTCGTCGGCGTCGACCGCATCGATCAACGGCAGCCCCAGCCGCGGCAAAGCCACTCCGTGCATGGCGGGCGGTCCGCCGGGCAAGGCCGGGTAGGCGTCGGCGAGGTCACCGGCGTACAGCGAAACACCGCGTTCGTGCAGCCAGCGCACCGCGTCGATGGTCAGACCCGGCATCGGATCACCCCGATAGCGCTGCGCCACCCAGCCGAACCGCACGACCAGCGCGTCCCCGGATTCGAGCCGGACGCCGTCGCGCTGCTCGGTGGCTTCGAGATCCTGTGCGGTGATTCCGCGGTCCGCCGGCACCGGGCCGTCGATCGCGAGATCGAGCAGCACTCCCCTGGTCACGATCCCGGCGGCGAAGGCGGTGGTCGAGCCGTGCCGGACACCGGCCATGGTGACGCTCTCGTGCGCGGGCCGGCCCGGATACACCTGCCCGTCCACCGCGATGTGGGACAGCGCGTCCAGGTGGGTGGACTTGGTGTGATGGTTGGTGACCAGCATGACGTCGGCGTGCGCGAACGCCGGAGATCCGGTGTAGGCCATGATGAGCCGCACCGGCGACACTTCGGCCGTCAACGGCGCGAACGGCCCGCTGACCACCGGCTCGGCGTGGATCGGCACCGCGAGCGAGACCGCGCGGCCGGTGCGCACCTCGCAGGCGGCTCGTGCCCGCACCTCGTCGGTGATCAGGTTCAGCGTGCCGAGTTCGTCGTCCGCGCCCCACCGGCCCCAATTGCTCGGCAGCTCGACCGACATCGCTTTCTCCTTCGCTACGGTGCGGTCCACCGCTGCTCGATTTGTCGTAGAACGTTTGATCCGCAATGGATTTCGCCGCCACCCAGGTGGAGGGACTCCCAGTCGTCCACGTAACGCACCGTCAGGCCCACCGATCGGTATGCCTCGGTGACCGCGGCTTCGAAGACATCGCGACCGTCGACGATCGGGCCCCACTGGCGGGGAGCGACGTAGTTCGAGGCGTTCATCAGCACGCCGTTGATGGCGCCCGGGTAGAAGGCAACCAGACCCTCGGGCGCTTCCGGAATACCACCGGATTCGTAGAGCCCAGGGATCCGGACGAACTCTTCCGGCCGGAAGCCGACCTCACGGACCAGGCGCTCGACGTTCTCGTCGATCTTGCGGGCGGCGACTTCGTTTCGGGCGACGAACTTTTCGTCCGCGAGCACCTCGTCGATGGTGCGCTCGGAGACATCCGGCCGCGACAGTGCCCGTTCGCCGCCGTGCCCGCCGCGCTGCAGTTCGCGCAGGATCTCCAGCCCGCGCCGGGGGTCGGAGACGGCGGGCCGCCAACCGCGACCGCCGGTCGCCGGCAGGAACTGGACGAACTCGTCGACGTGGCCGACCACCAGCCATCCGGCGTCCAGCAGCACCGGCGTCTGAACCTGCTGCGCGGCAAAGAATTTCTCCAGTTCCCCGCTGCGCACGGCAGGATCGTCCGCGTTGCCGGTGCCGATGATCACCCGGCCGGTGGGAAACTCGCGCCCGTTGTGGATATGCGGCGGTATCGTTTCCACGTTTCCGAACGCGTCCACCAGCCGGTTGTCGAAGCCGCCGAGCTGAATCGCGCCCACGCCGGGGCCTTTGAGGTCGAACACGGCGCGGCCGCCCTCGCGCTCTGGCTGCGGCGAGCGGATCGCGATGCGCAGCGAGACGTTCTTGCCGCCGGGTCCGGGCATCGACACGTAGCCGATCTCCACGAAGTCCTGACCCCAGGTATCGGTGGTGCGCATTCGGACCAGTGGCGCGTCGATCCCCGAAGCCTTTGCGGCCGCGCCGAATTCGCTCACGAACTGCTCGTGCGATCGATCGTCGCCGCTCTCGGGCACCAGCACCGACTGTGCGGGCTGGGTGTGGTTGTGCAGGACGACGGGCGCGACGCGGAGCACGACATCGTCGGTCTCTGTGCGAGCGCCCCGTCGAACGGTGAACCGCACCGTGACCGTGCCATCCCAGATCGTCTTGTCACGCACCACGTCTCGGGCGTCTACACCGAGGGTCGCCCCATTTCGCAGCTCGATCTCGGTCAGGTTCGTGTCGGGTCGCAGCGGTACCCACGTGTCCTGTCGTTTGACGAATATCCGGATCTTGTCCGCCCCGGCGCCTACTGCCGCCACCTGTCCCGTCGCGTCCGCCGGGTCGCCGATCGGCAGCGTCACCAGTGGCGCCAGATATTCCGGTGCGCGGGCCACCTCGTCGGCGGCGTCGTGACAGGCCGCCAGCTCCGCATCGGGGAGCTGACTCGTGCTCGACGGGCAACGCCGCGCGACATCGCCGATATTCGGCAGGATTATCGCGCCGTTCATCTCGGCACCGGCATCCTTGTCGTCGACGACCCCGTCCCGATTGCTGTCGGCCCGGATCTCCGCGACGAGCCGCTCCGCGGTGGGCGCCGAACAGCCGGACAGTGCCACCGCCGCGACGCCGGCGAGCAGGCAGAACCTGCGATATGCCATGACAACTCACTTTCGGTGTCCGCCGAGGGCGTCCGCCGGCCTCGACCGGTATCGGTCGGCCCGGTGCGTCGCCACCGAGGGAGCGCTGTGGCATCCGAGGCCGGCGGACGGAAGTGAACGGCCGTGCCGCGCACGGCGAAACCCGAGGGGGGATAGCTGGTTTCGCCGCCCTGATATGCAGGGTCCCGGCCGATCACTGGTTCCCACAGTAGGGCGCGCGCGCCCGCCCCCACACCCGCCGACCGGGTGTTTCGACCAGCCGACCGGCTGGTGCGGGATCCGCCGCCCGCGGGTTTACCACCGCGAATGCCGGGCAATCGAGTGCTGTCGTGGCGCCACCGCCACCGATTCTCGGCGCATTCCGATGTTGACTTGTTCGAGCAGGAGGAATAGCGAAATGAAAGCAGTACTGATCATCCCGTTCGCGGCCGCCGTGGCCGTGGCGACCGTGGCCTGCGACGACGACGGGTCGCCGGCCGCCACCGGTACGACGACTGCCGTACCGGCCGTGAGCAGCTCGGCGCCCGCGGGCACCGATACCGCGCGAGTGGACCTCGCGACCCACAAGTTCCCGATCAGCGCGCAGAACGCCCTGGAGGCGGCCCGCAAGAAGTTCGACGGCACGTTGACCGGCCTGGAGCTGGAACCCGAGGGCGTCAACACCCGCGACACCTACGTGTACAAGGTGAAACTGACCTCCGACACCGAGAAATACACCGTGCAGCTGACCGCCGACGCAGGCACGGTCGTGACCGAACATCGGGAGAACCTCGACGCGGACGAGCAGCGCACCGAGCGCACGCGCGAGGCGATCAACCTCGACGCCGCCGTGCCGCTGAACCACGCGATGGCCACCGCGACGAAGGCCCGGTCCGGCCGGGTCGAGAAGTGGAAGATCGAGGGCAAGGACAACGCGGCCCAGTACGAATTCGACATCCAGGCCCCCGGCGACACCGACGAGGACTACGAGGTCCAGGTCGACGCGTACACCGGGCAGCTCAAGACGGCAGGATAGCGCGCCGGGGTCGTGTCCGCGCGAGTCGACGGGCGTCGGCTGGGTATCACCCACTCGTGACCTTCGACCTGACGCCCACGGCCGCCCAGCACGACCTGGCCAAACGTGCACACGAATTCGCGCGGGACTGCATCAGGCCGGTGGCCGCGCACTATGACAAAGCCCAAGAGTTTCCGTGGCCGGTACTCGAAGAGGCCGCCGAACGCGGGTTCTACAGCCCGCTGTTCTACCGCGACCTGATCGGCGACCCCACGGGGCTGTCCCTCCCCATGTTCATGGAGGAGGTGTTCTGGGGTTGCGCCGGGATCGGGCTCGCGGTGGTGATGCCCGCGCTGGCCCTGTCGGCGATCGGCAAGGCCGCCACGCCCGAGCAGATGTTGCGGTGGGCCCCCGAGTGTTTCGGAACGCCCGGCGATCTGAAGCTGGCGGCGCTCGCGATCTCGGAACCGGAGGGCGGCAGCGACGTCCGTAATCTGCGCACCCGGGCGACCCGCGACGGCGACGACTGGATCATCGACGGCCACAAGATGTGGATCGGCAACGGCGGCATCGCCGACGTGCACGTGGTCAACGCGGTGGTGGACGAGGAACTCGGGCATCGCGGCCAGGCGCTGTTCGTGATCCCCGGCGGCACAACGGGTTTGGAGCTGGTCCGCAAGCTCGACAAACTCGGTTGCCGGGCCTCGCACACGGCGGAGCTGAAATTCGATCGGGTGCGGATCCCCGGGGACCATCTGCTCGGCGGCCTGGACAAGCTCGAACACACGTTGGCCGCGCGCCGGGCCGCGGCCCGCGGCAACGGGCGTTCCGGCTCGGTCACGCTGGGGACGTTCGAGCAGACCCGCCCGATGGTGGCGGCGCAGGCGCTGGGGATCGCCAGGGCGGCTTTGGAATACATGACCGGGTACGCGAAAGAACGGGAAGCGTTCGGCGCGCCGATCATCGACAACCAGGGCATCGCCTTCCCGATCGCCGATCTGGCCACCCAGCTCGACGCCGCGCGGCTGCTGACCTGGCGTGCCTCCTGGATGGCGGCCAACGGGGTGCCGTTCGAACGCGGCGAAGGATCGATGTCGAAGCTGGCGGCCAGCGAGGTCGCGGTGCGCGCCACCGAACGCGCGATCCAGACCCTCGGCGGCTGGGGCTACATCACCGATCACCCGGTGGAGAAGTGGTACCGAGATGCCAAGCTGTACACCATCTTCGAGGGCACCAGCGAGATCCAGCGGATCGTGATCTCGCACGCACTCGGCGCGGCCGAGGGTCGGCCGCCGCTGCACGTCGACCTCGCCCCCTCCGGCGGACCCCTCAGCAAGGTCTTCGGCCGCGGCACCGCCACCAGAACCAAAGCCGCAGCAGCAGCCCTGAACCTCAAAGACCGCGTCCCCCAACCCATAGTCCAGGCCGCGATGCGCCTACTCCGCCCGCCTCGCTGAGGCGGCCGCCGTGCTCGACCCAGCCCAGATCACCGCGTTCATCCAGGACGGATTCCTCCGCATACCGTCGGCGTTGTCGCCGGAACTCGCCCGGCAGTGCCGGAAGGTCATCTGGCCCGACACGGGTTGCGATCCCGCAGACCCGGCAACCTGGACCGAGCCGCTGGTACGGGTGCCTGAGCACACTACCGAGCCGTTTCGCAGGGCGGTCCGAATGCCTTTGCTGGAGCAAGCTTTCGACCAGTTGGTCGGCCCCGGCCGCTGGGTCCGCGGATCCGGGCTCGGCAGCATACCGATCCGATTCCCCCATGCCGACCCGCCGGCCGACGACTACTGGCACTTCGAGGGCAGTTACCTGCCCGACGGCGAAGCGGGTATCGACGCCACGCGGATCGAGGAGACCGGCGTCCTGGCGGCCACTGCCGACCTCCCGCTCGCCTATGCCACCGGCAGCGCCGGCGATGTCTATCTGTGCCATCCGTTCTTGATCCACGCGGCCCAGGCGCATCGTGGCACGACGCCGCGCTTCCTGGCACAACCCGCACTGGCGCCCGCGGTACCGCTGGAAGTCGACCGTGCCGACGGCGCGTACTCCCCCGTCGAACGCGCCATCAGGATCGGGCTCGGCAGACCGAGCTGAAGCCTACGGCTCGATGGCCAAGGGGTGGTGGAAGATGTTGTGCGGGTCCCACTGTGCTTTGGCGCGTTGGAGGCGGGGGTAGTTGTCGCGGTAGTAGAGGGTGTGCCAGGGGGTGCCGGAGGTGTTCCAGTGGGGGTCGCACAGGTCCGGGTCCGGGTAGTTGATGTAGGCGCCGCCGTCGGTTTCGCCGGGTACGGGGACGCCGCCGGTCGCGGCGTAGACGTCGCGGTACATTTCGCGGGCCCAGCGCAGGTAGGCGGCATCGTCGGCCGCGTTGCGCCAGGCCGCGTGGATGAGCATCTTCATGAACGAGTCACGCACCGGCATGGCGGTGGCCGTGGCGGGTCTGGCGTTGATCGCGCCGCCGAAAGGCAGGAATTCCAGCTGGGATTCGCCCAGGAAGCGCAGGTCGGTCAGGTACCGGTACAGCGTCCGAACTTGCTCGGAGGTGTACGGCCGACGCAGGTACGCCGCTTTCACTTTCACGCGCGGCGGCAACGGACCTTTGGCGTAGTACACCTGAGATACCGTGTCCAAGTACGACTTTCCTTCGAGTGGTGGAACGAGCGGCGGCGGCCACACCCCGTCCCCGACGGCCGCGACGAACTCGTCGTAGCGCGCCGCGGCGTCGTCGGGTGCACCGTCGAGCAGCACCAGAATGTCGCACGCACCACCGGGTTTGACGTGCAACGGCGCGTAGAGACCCGTGAAAGGACTGTCCGGCGCGCTGTTTCGCGCGAAGAAGTCCAGATAGTTGCCGACGAACCGCACGAACGACCCCTCGCTCGTGATCGGTAGCACCAGCCGGGCGTGCAGCATGCTCGCGGGCGGCCGGGGCAGCGGCCGAGCCGGATCCGCATCGGGTGAGCGCAGCAGAAACCGCGTCACCACACCGAAATTGCCGCCCCCGCCGCCGGTGTGCGCCCACCACAGATCCGGGTGCGGACCGTCCGCGGTGGCGGTCCGCACCGACGCCGTGCCGGACGCGTCGACCGTCACCACCTCGATGCCGTACAGGTGATCGGCGGTGAGCCCGAGCCGCCGCGACAGCGGACCATACCCGCCGCCGCACAGAAACCCGCCCGCGCCGACGCCGAGGCAGATCCCGGCCGGCACGGTCACCTCCCAGCCGCGCGCCAACCGCTCGTACATCGTGCCGAGTTCCACACCGGCGCCGACGGAATAAGCATGGTGCCGCTCGTCGAACGTCACGGCGTCGAGCCGGCTCAGATCGATGAGCGCCTGGGTTTCCGGATTGTCGACCAGGCCGTCGAAGCAGTGCCCGCCCGAGCGCACCGCGATCCGCAGCCCTTCGGCGACCGCCTGCTGTACCGCGTCGCGCACCTGCGCCGCGTCGACCGGCACGAAGATCTTGCGTGGCGCGGCGACGAATCTGCGGTTGTATCCGCGCATCGTGAGCCGCGCGTATTCCGCATCACCGGGCACGACGATCTCAGGCCCAGCCGCCTCCGCGTGCGCGGCACCCGCCAGCGCACCGCCGACCACGATCCCCCCGGCCCCAGCTCCCGCCGCGCCGAGGAATCGCCGCCGCGACCATGGCATCCGCACACCCTCTCGTTCGAGCCGAGCGACGGACGTTCAGTCGTTGCGGAAGCCTTCCGCACGATGCGACAGCCGTTCAGCGAATGTTTCCGACCATGCCACCGATTCCAGTTCGTCGGCCACGCGCGGCGTGCGCCGTACCGCGGGCGCGCGCACGGCGGAATGGTGCCGTGCGGCACCCTCCGGCCTGGATTCCAGCGCCAGCAGCCGCACACCCCAGCAGACGTACGCCTCCAGGCTCATCCCCGCACACTCGGCCGCATACTTCAGAGCGCGCCACTCGCTCTTGTCCACGGTCACCGTGATATCCCTGGTTGCCATGCGCAACCACGGTAGTCCGACAAGGCCGCGCGCAAGGCGGTTCGCGCTTTTGTCGCCGGACGCTAGGCGTGTCCGCATGGGCTGATCTGCTAAAACGCGTCGGGGCAGCCGCACGAGCCGCGGGTCTCGAGTTCCGCGGCCAGGCTCACGACGCCGGGCTCGGCCGCCCCGGTGTCGATCTGGCGCAGCAGCAGTTCGACCGCGAGTTCGCCCATCTTCCTGGTCGGCTGCACCATGGTGGTCAGGCCCGGCCTGGTGTATCGGGAGTACTCGATGCCGTCGAAGGCGACGACCGCGAGATCGTCCGGGACGCGCAGGCCGGCGTCGTAGGCCGCCCGCAGCATGCCCATCGCCTGCAGATCGCTCGTCACGAAGACCGCCGTCGGCGCGGGCCTGCCCGCCATCAGCCTGCCGAGCGCGTGGTAACCCGCCGCGCCGCCGAATTCGGTACGCACGATGACACTTTCGGGCAGCCCGGCCCGGTGCAACGCCTCGCGATACCCGGCGACGCGCTCTTCCGCGGTGGATACGTGCGGCCCACTGAGACAGGCGATGTCGCGGTGCCCGTGCGCGATCAGGTGCTCGACCGCGGTGCGCGCGCCCGCGACGGAATCGCACATGACATGCGCGCACCGGAGCGGGTCGATGATCCGGTCCACCGCGATCAGCGCCATGTCCGCCGCCGCGCACGCCTCGGCGACGCCGGATTTCCAGGACGACGAAATCGCGAGCAGCCCTTCGACTCTGCGGTCGATGAACGAGCTCACGTACGCGCGCTCGCGCGCCTCGTCGCCCGCGGCGTTGCCGACGATGAGCGGGTAGCCCCGGGCGAACGCCGCCGCCTCGATCACGGCGGACAGTTCGGCGAAGAACGGGTTCGCGCCGTCGGGGATGACCATCCCGAGCGCGTGCCCGCGGTTCATCCGCAGGCTGCGCGCGGACAGGTTGGGCCGGTAGCCCAGTTCCTCGATGGCGGCCTCGATCCGCGCGCGGGTGGCGGGCGCGACCTGGCGCGGACCGCCGTTGATCACATAGCTGACCAAGGCGGGTGAGGTGCCCGCCCGCCGGGCGACATCGGCTCGGGTGACTGCCATCGCGATTTCTCCTGTCTGCCTTGCCATTCTCGCGAACTGGCCGGAAGACCCTTGACAGCTCGTGACACAGGTCACACACTACACATCAACACGTGTTGTCAACACGAGTTGAGAATGAGCCCAGGATAGGTCGAACACCAGATGAACTCACGATTCAGGTACGCGGTCGCCGGCATGGCCCTCGTCAGCGCGGTCGCGCTCACCGCAGGCTGCGGCCGTGGCGATAACGCGTCGTCCGATTTCAAGATCGCGGTCGTCACGCGCAACTTCACCAACCCCTACTGGGCCGCGCTGCGCGACGGCGCGAAGGCCGAGGGGGCGCGGCTCGGGGTCGATGTCGCGGTGCAGGCGGGGCAATCCGAGACCGATGCCGACGGCGAGAACGCCCAGATCTCCACCCTCGCGGCCCAGGGCTACGACTGCTTCGCGGTCGTGCCGGTGAACGGCACCAACGTGATCACGCCGCTGGTCCCGGTGGCCCGCAAGAACATTCCGATCCTCAACCTGGACACCCAGATCGACGCCGAAGCCTCGAAGCAGGCGGGTGTCGAGTACGCGAGTTTCATCGGCTCCGACAATCTGGCCGCGGGCCGGATCGCGGCGGAGAAAATGCTGGAGGCACTCGGCGGCACCGGGAAAGTCGTTGTGCTGCAGGGCATCGCCGGTGAGCAGAACGGCATCAATCGAGACAAGGGCTTCAGCGACGCGGTCGCCGGCAAGCTGGAGATCGTGCAGCGCACCCCCGCCGACTACGAGCAGGACAAAGGCCTCACGGTCACCGAGGCGATCCTGAAGGCGCACCCCGACATCACCGGCATCTTCGCCGCCAACGACACGATGGGCCTCGGCGCCGCCCAGGCGATCAAGAACGCCGGCCGCACCGGCCAGATCAAGGTGATCTCGGTGGACGGCATCCAAGCCGCCCTCGAGGCGGTCAAGGCGGGCACGCTGTACGGCACGGTGACCCAATATCCTTACGCCGAGGGCGAACTCGCGGTGCAGGCGTGCCTCGCCAAGCACCAGGGGAAGGACATTCCGGCGCGCGTGGTCGCCCCGATCGCGTTCATCGGCAAGGACAACGTCGAGCAGCAGATCGCCGCATTCCCCAGGCCCATCACCGCATTCGACAATCCGCTCGCCGGACTGGTGCACAAGTGAGCGCTGTCGCCGCCGTCGCACCCGATCGGGGTGGGGACCGGCGCGTCTCCGCCCGGCTCGCCGAGTTCGCGGCGCCCATCGCCCTGGTCCTGGTGTGGGTGGCGTTCTTCATCGCCACCCCGAACTTCTTGACCGCCAGTAACATCGATGATCTGCTCGTCGCCTCGACGATTCTGACGGTGCTCGCGCTCGGCCAGCAGTTCGCCGTGGTCGTCGGCGGCATCGATCTCTCGGTCGGCGCGACGCTGCCGTGGTCGGCGGCCCTGCTCGGTTATCTGACCAGTCACGGGTATCCGGTGACCGTCGGCATCGTGGCCGCGATCGCCGGCGGGCTGGTCGTCGGGGTGGTCAACGGCGTGCTGATCGGCCGGTTCCAGATGACCGATTTCGTGGTCACGCTCGGCACACTGAGCGTGCTCAGCGGCTGCACCCTCCTGCTCACCAACGGCAACAGCGTCGCCGTGAATTCACCCTTCCTGCAAAGCCTCGCGCTCGACGGAGCGGGCCCGTTCCGCTGGTTCTGGCTGCTGGCACTGGTCGCGGCGCTCGGCGTGGCGGGCATCCTGTTCCGGACGCGGCTGGGCACCCACCTGCTCGCCACCGGCGGCAATATCGACTCCGCGCGCGAGACCGGCATTCCGGTGCAACGCATCCGGTTGATCGCCTACCTCGCGTGCGGGCTGCTGTGCGGCGTCGCCGGCGTCATGCTCGTCGCGCGCAACGGCGGCGCGGACCCCTCGCTGCAGACCACCTATCTGCTGAGTTCCATTGCGGCCGTGGTGCTCGGCGGTTCCTCGCTCAGCGGCGGCAAGGCCTCGGTCCTCGGCACCGTGTGTGGCGCGATTCTTTTCACGTCGCTGATCAACGGGTTCACCATTCTCGGGATCTCGCAGTACTACCAACCGGTCGCGGTGGGCGCGGTACTGCTGCTCGCAGCGGCGATCTCGCGCTTCCGAAAGTAGTTGATGTGATGACCAAGCCGATGTTGGAGGCGCACGGCCTCACCAAGTCGTTCGATTCCGTCCGTGCACTCGACGGCGTCAGCCTGACCATCCCCGAGGGCGAGGTCACCGCACTGGTCGGGGACAACGGCGCGGGCAAGTCCACCCTGGTGCGCTGCCTCACCGGCGTGCACCCGCCCGATAGCGGGGAGATCCTGTTCCGCGGTGCGCCGGTGCGACTCGGGTCGCCGGAGGACGCCAGGAGGATGGGCATCGAGACGGTCTACCAGGACCTCGCGCTCATCGACGATCTGGCGGTCTGGCAGAACCTGTTCCTGAATCGTGAACTCGTGCACCGGATCTGGCCTTTGAAGATCCTCAACCGCACGGCGATGATCGCGCAGAGCGTGGATATCCTGCGCGACCTCGATGTGGACGTCCCCTCCGTCCGGACCACGGTGCGCCGAATGAGCGGCGGTCAGCGCCAGAGCATCGCGATCGCGCGAGCGGTCGCCTGGGGTAAAGCCATGGTGATCATGGACGAGCCGACTGCGGCGCTCGGCGTGCGGGAGACCGCCGCGGTGGAGAAACTGGTGCGCGGACTGCGCGACCGCGGGGTCACCGTGCTGATCATCAGTCACGACCTCGCGCAGGTCATGCGGGTCTGCGACAACGTCGTCGTGCTGCGCCGCGGCCGCTCGGTGGCCGCGCATCCGGTGCGGGAGATCGACGGCGACCGGCTGGTCGCGCTGATCACCGGTGCCGCACAGGGCAATCTGGAGGCGAGCGCCGCCACGAAGACGGAGGTGCCGTGACGGGGCAGGTCGCCGTGATCGGCTCGATCAATCAGGACATCGTCTGCGAAGTGCCCGCGCTGCCGGGCCCGGGCGAGACCGTTCTGGCCGTCGCCGCACGAACCAACTTGGGCGGCAAGGGATCCAATCAGGCGGTAGCCGCGGCGAAGGCCGGCGCGACGGTGCAGTTCGTCGGGCGGATCGGCGGTGACTCGGCCCTGTCGCGCTGCCGCGAAGCCCTGACCGGCATCGAATCGGCCACGCTGCGTGAGGTTCCGGGAGCCCGGACCGGGACGGCCTACATCACGGTGGCGGCGGGCGAGAACCAGATCGTGGTGGACCCCGCGGCCAACTACCACTGGGAGCCCGCGGCCGTCCTGGACACCATGCCGGAGGCCGCGCTGCTGACCGGCGCCGCTGTCGTGGTCGCGCAACTGGAGATCCCGCTCGCCGTGGTCGCCTGGGCGGCGAGCCGCGCGCGCCGATTCGTGCTCAATGCCGCTCCGGCCGCGGCTCTCGACGACGCGTTGCTGCGCCGGTGCGACCCGCTGGTGGTGAACGAGCACGAGCTGGCACTGATCAGCGGGCTACCGACCGGCGACCGGGACCGGTCCGCCCGGGCCGCGCGCTCGCTGTGCCTGCGGGGCGCGCGGTCGGTGGTCGCGACCTTGGGTGCCGCCGGTTCCGTCGCCGCACACGCCGACTCCAGCGTCATGTACCACGAAGCGCCACAGGTGGACTCGGTGGACTCCACCGGTGCCGGCGATGCCTTCGTCGGCGCCCTCTGCGCCGCCCTCGCCGATGGGCTCGACCTCGATGCCGCCGTCACCTACGCCACCGCCGCCGCGGCGCTGTCGGTCCGGTCGCCCGGAACGCACGCGTCCTATCCGACCCGACCGCAGATCCTCGCCGCGCTGGCCACCGTGCCACGCCCCGTTCCGCTCGACCTGCCGGACCCGGCCGCGAGCCCCCTTTAGCCCAGATTGGAATCCGCATGCGCACAAGCGGTCTGGTCCACGCCGAGCTGATCTCGGCCCTGGTCGCCCTACGCCACACCGACACCTTCGCGGTGAGCGACTCCGGACTTCCGGTGCCACCGGGTGTCCGTGTCATCGATCTCGGAATCAGCTACGGGCTGCCACGTTTCGCCCAGGTGGTAGAGCTGATCCTGGACGAGGTCACCGTCGAAGCGGCGTGGGGCAGCGCCGAGGTCACCGCGACCAACCGGGAAGCCGCGGATCTGCTCGCGCGGCTCGACGCCGAACTGCTCGACCACGAGACGTTCAAGCAACGAATCGGGCAGTGCCGCTTCGTGGTTCGCACCGGCGAGGCCCTCCCCTACGCCAACGTCCTGTTCCGCGCGGGTGTGCCCTGGCTGTAACCGCGTCGCTCACTGCGGTGCGAGCCGCGCGGCATGTGCGGCGAGGCCGTCGGCCATCTGCTGCATCACCCGCGGCATCGTGCTCTTCATCAGCCAGCCCATGCCCCATCTGGGGGTGTAGGTGCCGTGCCAGTGGATGGTCGTGTGGCCCTCGGGGGTGCCGGTCAGGTCGATGACCGCGCGGTAGTCGCGGATGGCCGGATTGAACGCGTCCTCGTAGGTCAGCTGCTTCTCCTCGACCAGGCCGGTCAGCCGTTCCCCGGTCACGACGCGCCCGGTGCGGAACGCCCGCACCGCTCCGACCGGATCGTGGCCGTCACGGTCGAGCCCGCGGGAACGTTCGACTTCCAGGCGGTCCACTGTCGACCAGACCGGCCAGGTCCGGGCGTCGATCAGCAGGGCCCAGACCACGGCGGGCGGTGCGGCCGCGGTCGCGACCGCATCGTAGCTCTGCTTCATGAGGCTCCTTCCGCCTGCGCGAGTTGTGGCACCGGCTCGAACCTATCGCCGCGGTGGTACCGGGAACGATGCGCGGAATTGCCCGGTCTCGATCAGTTCTTGCGCCCAGCGAACGGACGTACGCGTTACCGCTTGTAACAAGCAGATTCCTAGTAGTACGATCGGTCTATTCATGCTCCGGCAGCTAGCAATCGTGTACGAGGCCCATCGCAGGAGGAATCCGTGTCCGCAGAGCAGACGCGTCGCCCAGAGCCCGAGCAGCCCGCCGGTCCCGCCGCGGACGACTGGCACAAGTCCGCCTGCATCCTGTGCGAGTGCAACTGCGGTATCGAGATCAAACTCGACGACCGCAAGCTCAGCCGGATCCGCGGCGACAAGGACCACCCCGCCTCCGGCGGCTATACCTGCGAAAAGGCCCTGCGCCTGGACTTCTATCAGAACGGCAGGCACCGGCTCACCACTCCCCTGCGCCGCCGCGACGACGGCACCTACGAGGAAATCACCTGGGAGACGGCGATTTCCGAGATCGCCGCGAAACTGCTGGCGGTCCGGCACGAGCACGGCGGCGACAAGATCTTCTTCTACGGCGGTGGCGGACAGGGCAATCACCTCGGCGGCGCGTACGGCAAGTCGCTGATGGCGGCGCTCGGCGCGAAGTACTACTCGAACGCGCTGGCACAGGAGAAGACCGGCGAGATGTGGGTGGACGGCAAGCTGTACGGCGGCCACACCAAGGGCGACTTCGAGCACTCCGAGGTGGTGCTCTTCCTCGGTAAGAATCCGTGGCAGTCGCACAGTTTCCCGCGGGCGCGCCCCACCCTGAAGGCCATCGTCGCCGATCCGCAGCGGGCGATGATCGTCATCGATCCGCGACGCAGCGAGACCGCGGAGATGGCGGATTTCCATCTCCAGGTGCGGCCGGGCACCGACGCGTGGTGCGTCTCGGCCATGCTGGCGGTCCTGGTCGAAGAGGATCTGCTCGATCACGAATTCCTGCGCGAGCACACCCGCGACGTCGCGCCGGTGCTCGCCGCGCTGGCCACCATCCCGGTGGCCGAGTTCGCCGCGCACTGCGGCGTACCGGAAGACCTGCTGCGCAACGCGACTCGGCGCTTCGCCGCGGCCCGCAGTGCCACCACCTACGAGGACCTCGGCATCCAACAGGCCCCGCACAGCACGCTGGTGTCGTATCTGAACAAGCTGCTCTGGATCCTCACCGGCAACTTCGGCCGCCCCGGCACGATGTATCTGCATTCGACCTTCGCCGCGGTCGCGGGCACCGGCGGTGCACCGAAGGGCAAACCCGCCTCCGGTGTCCGCAAGCAGCTGAAAAAAGCGACGTCCGAAACGATGTCACGCGGCGCGTCCGCACTGTCCGCGCTGCTGCCCACCCTCGCTTCGGCCCCCGTGACGGCCGTGCCGACCCGGCGACTCACTCGCACGCTGCTGCGCACCGCCGTGCCGGCCCTCGCGGCCGGACTCGGCGGACTTCCCGGTGGCAGCGCCGCGGGCGGCAAGACCACGCCGGTCACCGGCGCCCGCATCATCGCCGGGCTGGTACCCGCCAACTCGATCACCGAGGAGATCCTCACCGAGCACCCGGACCGCTTCCGGGCGATCTGGATCGACAGCTCCAATCCGGTGCACTCACTGGCCGATTCGGAGCGGATGCGCGCGGCCATGCGCAGCCTCGAGCTGTCGGTGGTGATCGACGTGGCGATGACGGAGACCGCGCGGGTCGCCGACTACGTGCTGCCCGCGAGCAGTCAGTTCGAGAAGTGGGAGTCGACCTTCTTCAATGTCGAGTTCCCGCACAACACTTTTCAGCTGCGCCCACCGGTGCTCACCCCGCTGCCGGGCACGCGGGCCGAATCCGATATCTACACCGGTGTCGTGCGCGCACTGGGATTGGTCGATCCGGCGCTGGTCGACCGTCTCGTCCGGGCGCGCAAGGTCGGCAAGGACGAATTCGCCCTGACCTTCTTCAGCGCCGTCGCGGGGAACCCCGCCCTGATGAATCTCGCGCCCTATCTGCTGCACGAGGCGCTCGGCCCGCACCTGCCCTCGGGCGCGGCCAACGCGGCGACGCTGTGGGGGGCCGCGCACCTGTGCGCGTTCGCCAACCCCGCCGCGGTGCGCCGCGCGGGATTCACCGGCACCGGAATCGAGCCCGGCGAGAAGCTGTTCGAGGCCGTGCTGACCCAGCACGCCGGTGTCACGTTCACCGTCGACACCTGGGACGACGTCTGGGCCTACGTCAAACGGCGGGACCGGCGGTTCACCGTGCACATTCCGGAGCTGCTCGCCGAACTCGATCAATTGCGTACCACGCCACCGGATTTCACCACTGCGGAGTATCCGTTCACGCTGTCGGCGGGCGAGCGGCGCTCCTTCACCGCCAACACCATCATCCGCAATCCGGAATGGCGGCGCCGCGGTGGCGCGGGCGAACTACGGATAAGTCCCGGCGACGCCCGGGAACTCGCCCTCGACGACGGAGCGCGCGTCGCCGTCGTCACCGAAACCGGCCGGGCGACAGCGATCGTCGAGATCAGCGCCATGATGCAGCAGGGCCATATCTCGCTGCCCAACGGCATGGGCCTGGACACCACCGACGGCAGCGGGCAGCCGATCCGAACCGGTGTCGCCGCAAACGAATTGACCTCCGTGGAGCGCCGCGACCGGTTCGCGGGCACGCCCTGGCACAAGAACGTGCCCGCCCGGATCGAGCCGATACGGGACTGACTCGCGTCCTACTTGACCCGGCCGATGCGCTGGTTCATCCAGTCACCGAGCCACTGCACGGCGTTGCGGCCGGAGTCGTCGACGATCAGCGCGCCATAGTTGGTGTGCGCGCCGGACGCGACAAAGCTTGCGGCACTGAGCCCGTCGCGGATGAGCGTGCCCAGGTTCAGGTCACGGAAGCCCAGCAGTCTGGTGAACGGCGCGATCGGGTCGTCGGTGACGGTGTCCGGCGCGGCGATGGAGCGGGCCGGGACATCGGCGCGCCGGCCCAGTACGTTCGGCGGCTGCTGCCGCGGCTTGGGCCGGAGCAGATCAGCGGCCGCCGCGGCCAAGTCCTGCCCGATCGGCAGCAGGCCCGACAGCGCGACGCCCGCGCCCACCAGATCCGGGGCCTGCCCCGGTGCCGGGACCAACCGCTGCAGCACCGACCACGCGACGTCCTGAATCCGGCCCACGAGCTCCGCGAGCCGCTTGATATCCACCCCGGCCAGGATCGAGGTCACCGTCGCGGCGACTCCGCTGAAGCCGAGCGCGTCCGGCAGCACCGCCAGCACCTGCGAGATCCAGCCGAGATCGACGGCGCCGACGAGCCGGACCAGCGGCTGCAACTGGCCGCTCAACGCGCCGGCGACCTGATGCACGCCCTCGGCGTCCATCGCGATCACCCGCTGGGGCAACAGGGCCAGGTTGGCGATGATCGCGGGGAGATCGAAGCCGGTGACCGCGGCGGCGACCTCGAGGGCTTGATCGACGAGCACAGTGGGTTTGAGCAGCGACAGGGGTCGCGTCGCCGCGCCGAGCACCTCGGGTGGCGTGGCTGCCAGCGGCGTGATGCGGTCACTGACCGCCGTGGCCGCGGCCCGCAGTGCCCGCGCTTTCGGATCGCCCGGCCGGAGTTCGCCCACGCCGCGGCTCAGCATCTTGTCCGCGATCTCGGCGACCTTCGCGACCACAGCGGCGACACCGGGCAGGTTGGACTGCGCCGCCCGGGACAGCACCTCGCCCGCCTGCCGGTCCGCGGTGCCCTCCGGCGCCGCCGACAATGCGGCCGTGGCAGCGGGATTCGCCGCACCCGAGCCGAGCAGATCGACGAGCGGAGTGAGGGTGTGCAGCACCGTGCCCGCGCTGGTGCGCACCCGTGCCACGTCGACGCCCGCCGGGGCGCTCAGCGCCGCGGTCAGTCCGGCGATCGCCGGCGCCAGGCCCGGCAGATCGGCCCGTGCGAAGTCCGCGGTCAACGCCGAGGCCAGCGGGAATCCGGCGTCGGCGGGCAAGGTGCCGCTCAACGCCTTGCTCAGGATCGAGCCCAGCGCGCCGAGCAGCGGGTTGTTCCCCTTCTGAATCGAGCAGTACAGGTCCTTCGGATCGCAGATCGAGGTGACGCGCCCGGTCAGTTTGCCCATGCCCTGCGGGCGCGGGTCGGCGATCCCCGTGCCGCCCGCACCGGGGCCGACGGCGATCTCCCCGTTGGTGCCCGCGCCGGGATCGGAGAGCAGTCCGACCGCCAGTACCCGATCGGCCGGGATCGGCCCCCGATCGTTGCCGATATCGGCCGCGATATCACCGGCCGCGTCGGCGCCCTGGCTGTAGCCGTTGATGGTGAATCGCGCGGCGGGGCAGCGTGTTCCATAGTCGAGCAGCACGGAACGCGCATTGTTCAGGGCGGTGCTCTTGCTGTCGGCGTAGGTGTAACCGTTGTCGAAGGCCCGGGCCATATAGGGCGTGAAATAGATCGCCGAATTCGCGCCTTGCCGTTGCTGGATCGCCTCCGCGATCGGCGCGAGCATGCCGACCGGGCGCGCCGGATCGGCGTCCTCGTCGGTTTCCCAGGTGCCCGGAATGAACAGATTCATGGTCGCCACGCAGGGGATCGGCTCCGCCCGCGCGAGCCCGGGGTCGGCGACCACGGCCGAGCCGACGGCGACGCCTACGGTCATCAACATGGTGGTCACATACCGTTTCGACGAACGCATGACAGGTGTCTGCCCCTCACTACAGTGCTGATCGATGCTTGTTTCCGCTGGCCGGACCGGCACCACGGTAAAACAATTCGCAACGATTCGAGGGTTGGGCAGTGCCCCACTTACTGTGCTTAAGAAGCACTTTCAGAAACAGCGGCGCAATTCTTAAGGCGCGGCTACAGTCCGGGACGACTCAGTCCCGCTCGAGCATCGGTGCGAGATAGCGTCGCGCGAATGCCCTGGCCTGTTCCGCGGTGTCGAGTTCGATGACCGTTTGCGGCGTCAGCATCAGCGACAGTGTGATCCGGATGTGCAGTTCCGCGACGGTCCGCAGATGCTGTTCTCTGTCTGCCGAAATCGGTGCATCACCGTAGAGTTCGCGTTTCCACAGGGCGAGGCAGAATTCGCGGAAGGCTTCGAGCAGCAAACCCGCGTCAGTGGTGAGTGCGGGCAGGATGGCGTCCGGCTCGGTTTCGAGCAGCCGCCGCACCAGCGGATGGTTCCGCAGGTATTCGACTGTGTAGGCGGTGCTTTCGGCCATCCGATCGGCGATATCGGTGCGTCGGGCGACGGCCGCGGTGCTGCCCGCGAGATAGTTGCGGAACTCGCTGTGCAGCACCGCCTCGGTGAGCGCCGCTTTCGACGGGAACCGCCGGTAGACCGTCGCGCGCCCCAGCCCGGCGCGTTTGGCCACGTCCTCGACGGTCGAGCGGCGCCAGCCCGCGACCCGCATCTGCTCGATCGCGGCGGCGAGGATCCGCTCGGTGATCTGATCCGCGTCGTCCAGCAGGCGCAGCACCGCCGCGTCGGGCGCGGTCAGTTTGCTGAGCAGCGTGTCCTCGGTCACTCGCAGCACAGGCCTCCTTGTCCGGGTCTCGACCTCACTATATCGTCGGGATACAAGGAGACGAAATTTGTCTCACATGTATCGAAGCTCTCTGAGCAATGCAGCTGGAGGCAATGCGTCATGACCACGTTCGCGAACATCCAACCGTCCCGGATCGTCACCGCCACCGACGGTGTGCAACTTGCCGTGTACGAATCCGGGACCGCCGAGCTGCCCACCGCGCTGCTCGTGCACGGCTGGCCCGACGATCACCGGGTGTGGGACGGTGTCGGCGCGCTGCTCGCCGATCGCTTCCGGGTGATCACCTACGACGTGCGCGGCGCGGGCAACTCCGGGCGGCCCGATTCGACTGCCGCCTACCGTATTCCGCAGCTGGTGGCCGATCTCGCCGCCGTGCTCGACGCGGTCGCGCCCGACGGCGCGCACCTGCTCGCGCACGACTGGGGATCCATCTTCGCCTGGGACGCGATCGCCGACCCGGAAATCGCCTCCCGGACAAAGTCGTTCACCAGCATCTCGGGTCCGTCGCTGGACATGATCGGCACCTGGCTGCGCGGTATCCGCCGTAACCCACGCGACGTGCTGACCCAGATGCGGCACTCCTTCTACGCCTTGCCGTTCCAGCTGCCCGCGCTGCCCGAGTTCGCCGTGCGGCGCGGCCTCGTGTCGCGCATCGTCGCGGCGTCGAGCGTGCGGGGCGAGCCCGAAGCCACTACCCCGCACACCATCGCGCTGGCCGACACGCTCGACGGCATCGCGCTCTATCGGGCCAATATGGCTCGGCGCGTGCTGTTTCCGAAGCCCCGCCCGGTCACCGTCCCCGTCCAGGTGCTCGCACCGCGCGACGATATCCACGTCTCGGTGGCCTGCCAGACCGAGGCGCCACGACCGTTCGCGACGAACCTGCGGACCCACGAGATCGACGGAAACCACTGGGTCCTCGCGCAACGTCCGGCCGTGATAGCCCGCTGGTTCAGCGAATTCGCCGACGCACACCGGTGATCCGCCGACCCGCGCACTGCCAAATCTCCTGACATGATCGCGATCCCCGGAGAGCTAGGGCCCCGCTGCGGCCCTCCTTCCGAGAGAATGCCATCCGATGACTGACATCGACCGACACACGCAGGGGATCGCGGACCGGGTCACCACCCGGGACGGGCGGCAGCTGTACGCCATGTGGCTGCCCGGCCCGGAGACCGCCGACCGGACCACACCGACAGTCGTATTCGAGGCCGGCGCCGGCGCCAGCCGATCCAGCTGGGCCCTGGTGCAGCCGGCGGTCGCCCGGCACGCCCGGGCGATCGTCTACGACCGTTCCGGATTGGGCAACAGCGCACCCGACCCGGGCGCCCGCACCTTGAGCGCCATGGCCGACGACCTGAACGACGTGCTCGACCACTTCGCGCCCGGCCCGTTCCTGCTCGTCGGCCACAGCGCGGGCGGACCCATCGTCCGGCTCGCCGCTGCCCGGCGCCCCGACCGGATCGCCGGGCTGGTGCTGGTCGACCCGACCGACGAGGCCGCCGCATCACTGTTCGGCGCCGGCTTCCGCCGCACCGAACGCAGGATGATCGCCACCGCCGCCGTCCTGGCCCGGCTCGGTCTGCTCAAAGTGCTGTACCGCAAACAGATCCGCGCCTCGCCGCCCGACGTGGGCCGCGACTTGAAGCGGGAGGGCTTCGGCCCCGGCGTGGCCCGCACCATGCGCCAGCAGGCCCGCACTTTCCTGGACGAACTCGCCGCCTGGCGCGACAACCCGCCCGACGACGCCGCCATCCCGGTCACCGTCATCTCGGGCGGTCAGGCGGGCGACGGCATGAACGCGACGTGGCGCGCCGAGGCCAATGCCGCGCACGCCCACCGCGCCGCCCGCGCGCGGCACGGCCGCTACGTCGTCGCCGAACGCTCGGCGCACGTCGTCCCGCTCACCGAGCCGGAGGTCATCGTCCGCGAAATCACCGACCTGCTGCCGTAAAGCGTTCGCGGTCAAGAAATCTGGAAGACGATCTTGCCCGCGACACTCGCGCCGAGCATCGCCCGGAAACCCGTTGCGGCGTCCCGCAGCGTGAACTCGTGGGCGATGCTCGGGCGCAGGCCCGTGCGCACGAGAAAACTCATCAGTGCCGCCAGATCCTCCGCGGTACCCATGCCGGAGCCGACCAGGCGATGCTCGGCGAAGATCAAGGTGTGCAACGCTCGCGCGGCGGCAACGGTATCGAAGCCGGTGATCGCGCCCGCCCGGTAGCCGGAGCAGACGATGGGCGCGCCGGGGCGCAGCACCTCGATCGGCCACCACCAGTCCGCGACGTCGATGCCCGCGTCGAACGCGGCGTCCAGGCCGCTCGGCAGCGGCTGGTCGGCGGTTGTCACGACGGCTGCGCCGCTGCGCCGCGCCAACGCGTGATCGGCGGCGTCGGCCCGGACGCAGACCTCGACGCCCGCCGCGGCGGCGAGCGCGATGAGCGCCGTCGCGATGCTGCCCAGACCGCGGCGGCCGCGCACCACGATCGTCTGGCCCGCACGAACCCCCGCGGTGACGAACAACATTCGATAGGCCGTCAACCACGCGGTCGGCAGGCACGCGGCCTCGGCGAAGGAGAGTTCGGGCGGTTTGGGCACCGCGTTGCGGCGCGGAATCGTGGCGCTGCCCGCGAACGTGCCCTGGTGGTAGGAGCCGAGCACCATCCGGTCCGGGTCGCGCGCCTCGGGTCCGGTCCATCCCGCCGACCCCACCGACGCGTGCACCACCACTTCCGAGCCGTCGGCGAGAACGCCCGCGCCGTCGTTGCCGAGGATGAGCGGATAGGCGTGCGCGGGCACGCCGATACCGCGCAGCGTCGCGATATCGCGCATGTTCAGCGACGCGGCGCGCATCCGCACCGTCGTCCACCCGACCGGCTGCGCGGGCTGCGGGCGTTCCCCGAACCGCAGCGCGGCCAGCGGGTCGGCGGGGTCGGGGCGCTGACAATAGACGGCGTCCATCACGGCGGTCTCCTCCGGCCTCAGCGTGGGCGGTAGTGCGGCAGCAGATCCTGGTCCAGCAGTTCGGCCAGCGTCGCCGCGCCGCGGTCGTTCTCGGAAAGGATGGGTTCGAATCCGGTGGTCAACGGCAGACCGAGGGCTGGATCGAGCACGTTCACCGCGAGTTCGCTGCCCGGCGTGTACAGCGTCGAACACTGATAGAGCACGCGGGTGTCCTCGGCGGTGGCGACGAACGCGTGGCCCACCCCGGGTCCGAGATAGACCCCGGCCGCCATCCGCTCGTCCAGCGCGACCAGCTCGAACTGCCCGAAGGTCGGCGAACCGACGCGCAGATCGACGGCGATATCGATGATCGAGCCGCGGACACAGGTCACCAGCTTCGACTGTCCCGGTGCCCGAGCCACCACGTGGATACCGCGGATCACCCCGCGGTGCGAGACCGAGATGTTCACCTGCTCCAGCCGGACCGGGTAACCGGTGATCTCTTCGAGCACATCGGTGCGGCTGAGTTCCTGAAAGTGCCCGCGCTCGTCCGGAAACCGGCGCGACCGCAGCAGATAGACATCCGGCAACCCGAGCGCGGTCGCGACGATCGTCGCCGGTCGTGCGGCGCCGCGCGGCCCGGCGTCCGGCGCCGCGGTGTCACCGTCTCGGTGGGGCATGGCGGCGAGGCTAGGGTGGCGCGCTCGAGGATCTTTCGGGGCGCGCTCCAGCCGCGCCGAGCGCCGCCGGGCCCCATCCGCGTCCCAGTGGTTCTCGAACGACCGGCCGGACCCTGTCCGCATGGGGAATGCCGCACAGGTCGAGCAGCAGTCGGTGGCCACCTTCGACGACGAGCTGGCCTGGCGGTTCGCCCGCTCGGCCGCGGTCACCGCGACACCGCTGTGCTCGGCCGAGGGCTTCCGGGACTGGTTCGCCGCCTGCCGCCGCGCCGATCAGCTGGCGGTCGAGCGGATACCGTTCGCGGACCTGGTCGGCTGGCAGTTCGACGACGACGGGAATCTGCGCCACGACAGCGGCCGGTTCTTCACCATCGAAGGGCTGGACGTGCACACCGATTTCGGTTTCGTCGAGCACTGGCAGCAGCCCATCATCAACCAACCCGAGATCGGCGTGCTCGGCATCGTCGTCAAGGAGTTCGACGGGGTGCTGCATTTCCTGATGCAGGCCAAGGCCGAACCGGGAAATATCGGCGGCGTGCAGCTCTCGCCGACCGTGCAGGCGACGCGGAGCAACTACCTGCGGGTGCACCAGGGGCGCGGGGTGCCCTACCTCGAGCATTTCCTCGACGCGAAGCCCGAGGCGGTCCTCGTCGATGTGCTGCAATCCGAGCAGGGCGCGTGGTTCCTGCGCAAACGCAATCGGAACATCGTGGTGGAGGCGACCGGTCCGGTCGAGACGCTACCCGGCTTCTGCTGGCTCACCCTCGGCGTGCTGCGTGAACTGCTGCGCCAGGACAACACCGTCAACATGGACGCGCGCACGGTGCTGTCCTGTGTGCCGTGGCGCATCAGCCCGGCGCAGGCCGCCGCCGGTGACGAGTTCACCCGCGCGTTGGCGCGCGGCCTCGATCCCGGCGCCGCCGCGCGGCACGGCGCCGCCGAAATCCTGCACTGGCTCACCGATTTGAAGGCCCGGCACGAGTTGCGCCAGCGTCTCATACCGCTGGCCGCGGTCGCCGGCTGGCAGCGCGGCGCGGACGAGATCGCCCATGCCGATGGCAAATACTTCCGGGTGATCGCCGCCCGGGTGAGTGCCGGTCAGCGCGAGGTGGATTCGTGGACCCAGCCACTGCTCGCCCCGGTCGGCCAGGGCGTCGCCGTCTTCCTCGCGACCGCGATCGACGGCGTGCTGCACCTGCTGGTGAACGCCAAACTCGAAGCAGGCGTGCTGGATGTCGCGGAGCTCGCCCCGTCGGTGCAGTGCCAGCCGGCCAATCATGAAGACCTGCCCGTACCTCGGCAGCCCGCATTCCTGCGCGACGTGCTCGACGACGGACTCGGCACGGTGCGCTACAGCGGGTTGCAGTCCGAGGAGGGCGGCCGCTTCCAGCACGCCGACAATCTCTATCAGATCCGCTTGCTTCCTGCGGATTTCCCGATCGCCGAGCCGCCGGGGTTCCGCTGGATGACGCCCGCGCAGATCACGAACCTGCTCATCCACAGCAACTACGCGAATGTGCAGGCGCGCAGCCTGATGGCCTGCCTGCTGGCGAGTTGGTGAGCCCGATGCTGCGCTGGGGAATCCTGGGTACCGCACAGATCGCCGAACGTCGCATGATGCCCGCGCTGTCCCGGCACCCGGCCGCCGAACTGGTCGCGATCGGCAGCCGCGATCCGCTGCGCGCCGCGCAGTGGGCGACCCAGCACGGGCTGCGCATCTGCGGCGGCTATCAGCGGATACTCGACGACGACGCGGTCGACGCGGTCTACCTGCCGCTGCCGAACGCGCTGCACGGCGACTGGATCGAACAGTCCCTGCGGGCGGGCAAAGATGTCCTGGTCGAGAAGCCGATGCTGCCGCCCCGGCTGGACGGAACCGAAATCGCCACGGCACGCAGGCTTTTCGCCCTAGCCGCCGACCAGGGCCGGACGCTGATGGAGTGCATGACCTTTCCCCGGCACCGCCAGCACACCGCGGTGCGCGAGCTGGTCGCGGCGGGCGCGATCGGCGAGTTGCGGCAGCTCACCGTGCGCTTCACCATCCCGGAGCGGGCCCCGGACGATTTCCGGTATCGGGCGGACCTGGGCGGCGGCGCGCTCGCCGATCTAGGTTGCTACGCCTTACGGGCCGCGCAGTTCTTTCTGGGATCGGAGCTGCGCGTAGAACATTCGCGGATGCGACGGGACGACCGTTTCCCCGGTGTCGATCTGTCGGGTTCGGCGCGGTTACGCGACGCGGCGGGCGCACTGGCCGATCTGGAGTTCGCGATCGGCGCTCCCTACCGCTGCGAATACCACCTCGCGGGCACCGCGGGCTCCCTGTCGGTGGAGCGCGCGTTCACCCTGCCGCACGATCTCGCGCCGCGCGTGTTTCTGGATCGAGCCGGTGACATCCGGCAACTCGACCTGGCGCCCGACGACCAGTTCGGCAACATCCTCACCGATTTCACCGCCGCCCACGACGGCGAACAGCCCGACGCCGCAGCGACATTGCGCACGATGGAGCTCGCCGCGGCCGTCCTCGGCCTGGGTTCGCGATGAGCGAGTACACGCCGCGGCGCACCGCCCTCGTGCTCGGCGGCACCGGGTTCGTCGGCGGGCATATCGCGAACGCGCTGCGGGACAACGGCTATCGCACCGTCACGGTATCGCGCCGACCGGCGTCGACCGGCACCGCGCACTGCGCGCTCGACCTCGAAACGGGTGACGCGCAACCTTTGATCGAGGTGCTACGCGCCCACGAACCGGCCCTCGTGGTGAACGCCGCCGGGTCCTACTGGGGCCTGGACGAACCGCAGTTGCACCGATCGTTCGTCACCGCCACCGAGACCGCACTCGCCGCGTTGGCCGCGCTGCCCGACCGGCGCCCGCGCTACGTCCACCTGGGCAGCGTGATGGAGTACGGTCCGCTACCCGAGCTGGGCGCGGTCGACGAATCCGTGCCGACCGAGCCCGAATCCGCCTACGGGCGGACGAAACTGGCGGCGACCGAGCTGGTCCGCGCGGCGATCGCGGCGGGCACCGTGGACGGCGTCGTGCTGCGCGCGACCAACAGCATCGGCCCCGGCGTGCATCCGGGCAGCCTGATCGGCAAGGTCGGCTCGGCACTGGCCGCGAACCGCGACGGACGCGCCCGGATCGAACTGTCGCCGCTGGCCGCCCACCGCGACTACCTCGACGTGCGCGACCTGGCCGAGGCGGTGCTCGCCGCGGCGCGCACCCGCGACACCGTCGATGTGGTGAACATCGGTCGCGGCCAAGCCCTCTCGGTGCGCGAGCTGGTCGATCGGCTGGTCACCATCAGCGAGGTGCCGGTCGATATCGTCGAGTCCGCGGCCGCACCGACCGCACCGGGCACCAGCTCGATCTGGCTGGAGGTGGCCACCGAAACCGCCGCGCGGACACTGGGTTGGCGGGTGACCCGCAGCGTCGACCAAGCGCTGCACGACTATTGGCGCACGCTCACCCGCTGAGCGCAGCGCTCACAGCCAGCCGTTGTCCTCGGCGAACCGGATGGCCTCGATCCGGTTGCGCGAGCCCGTCTTCGAGATCGCCGCGGTGATGTAGTTGCTGACCGTGCTGACCGACAGATGCAGATGCGCCGCGATCTCCGCGACCGTGTCGTGCGAGCGCGCGGCCACCAGCACGTCGCGTTCCCGTTCGGTCAGCGGGTTCTGTCCCACCGACATGGCGGCGCGCAGCTGCTGGTCCTCGATCAGCATGCGGCCCGCGACGACCTCGCGGATCGCCTGCGCGATATCCCCGACCGGCGTGTTCTTGGTGAGGTAGGCCCGCACGCCCGCCTCCAGCGCGCGGCGCACATAACCGGGACGCTCGAAGGTGGTCAGGATCATCAGCAGCGGCGGTTCGGGCCGCCTGGCCAGTTCTTCGGCGAGCGCGAGCCCGCTCTCCTCGCCCATCTCGATATCGAGCAGCACGACGTCTGGCTCGGTCTCGTCGACCATCTCCGGCACGCCTGCCGACGACCCGAGGTCAGCGACGACCGTGAGATCGGGTTCCAGCTCGAGCAGCGTGCGGATGGCCCCTCGCAACGTTGCCTGGTCCTCGACCAGCGCCACACGAATCATGCCGACGATTCTGCCGGTCGGGTCGCGGGCAGCGGCACCGACACCGCGAGCCGGAAGCCGCCGTTCGCCGTCGGTCCCGCGGTCACCGTGCCGCCGAGGCCGCGGGCCCGCTCGGCCAGGCCGAGCAAACCGTGCCCGCCCCCGGTGGACGCGCGGCCGAACAGCTCGTCGTTGTCCACCGTCAACTCGACCGAGCGCGGCTCGTCGTGCACCCGGACCGTGATGGCGCACCGGCTCGCGTCGGCGTGCCGCAGCACATTGGTCACCGCCTCGCGCACCACCCAGCCGAGCAACGTGTCCACCCGTTCGTCCCACACCCGTTCCGGAATGCGCACGGTGAGTCCGTCGCGCAGCAGGGCAAGGCTCTGCTTGGCGCGCGCCACCTCGTCGGCGAGGGTGGTGGCCCGGTAGCCGCGCACCGCCTCCTGGACCTCCAGCATGGTCTGCCGGCCCACCTGCTGCACCTCCGCGGAGGCCGCCGCCGCGGCATCCGGATCGATATGCGCGAGCCGTTGCGCCAGTTCGGCTTTCACCAGCATGGTGGCCAGGCTGTTGCCGAGCAGATCGTGCAGGTCCCGCGCGATCCGCAACCGTTCGTCGCCGACCGCGGCCGCGGCCATCGCCTGCCGGGTGGCCCGCGACTGCACGATCTCCAGCAGCAGCCGGCCACGCAGCACCGCGATCATGCCCGCGCCGAACACCACCAGCGCCGCCCCGCCCTGGCCGAGGACCGCCCAGGTGAGGCTGCCGACCGCGATCACGCCCAGTACCGAACCGAACACCAGCGGCAGCAGATTGACGCACGCGACCGCGGTGAGCATCAACGCGACCACCCAGGACGTGCCGAACACGGCGGTACCCGCACCCGCCACCGCGGCCATCGCCGCGAGCAGTCCCACCCGGAAGCCCATCGGACGCCCCGCCATATCCGACTGACTCCAGACGAACAGCGCGCCGAATCCGGCGACCGCGGCACCGGACGCCGCCAAGCGGCCCACCGGCCACGTGCTCGCCTCCCACAGCGGCAACGCGAGCGCGATCAGCAGCACATACATGCCGCCGGGCCCGGTGTCGCCCACGCCGACACCCAGGTTCCAGATCCGGCGACGTACCTGGACGACCACTGCTTTCGCGCGATCAATCGGTCGCATACCGCGAATCTACCGGCCGCGTTCGTCCCGATGCAGGACCGAGAGCGCCGATAGGAGAAAACTCCGCCCCGATTGCGGATCTTCCTCCATTGTCGAGCACCGCCCGCGCCGCCGATACTTTCCGGAGTCGATCATGTTGTCCAGCAGGAGGTACGGATATGAGCGGGCCGATGCAGGGGCTGATTCTGGCCATTATTCTGATCACCTTGTTCGTCATTTCCCAGATCATTCAGCGGCGGCGGAAGCAGAACCGCAAGGACTGAGCTCGCAGACCCCGCGTCAGCGGACCCGATGGACCGGGCGGGTGGCGAATTCCCGGATGACGGTGACCATATAGTCGATCATCTCGTCGGTCAGCCCGGGATAGACGCCGACCCAGAAGGTGCGCTCGGTGACGATGTCGCTGTTGGTCAGGCGGTCCGCGATGCGATGCGGCGCGTGCCGATAAGCGGGCTGGCGCAACAGGTTTCCGGCGAAGAGGAATCTGGTGTGGATATTGCGGGCGAGCAGGTGGTCCACGATCGCGCGCCGGTCGAACGGCGCGTCCTCGGCCACCGTCAGCACGAACCCGAACCAGCTCGGATCGCTGCCCGGCGTCGCGTGCGGCAGCAACAGCCAGGGGACACCGGCGAGCCCGTCGCGCAACCGAGCCCAATTGCGCCGCCGCGCCGCCACGAATTCCGGCAATTTACGCAATTGACTCAGGCCGAGACCGGCCTGGATATCGGTGGTCTTCAAGTTGTAGCCGATATGGGAGAACACATATTTGTGGTCGTAACCCGAAGGCAGCGCGCCGAAATCCTGGTCGAACCGCTTACGGCACCGGTTGTCCTCCCCCGGCTCGCACCAGCAGTCCCGCCCCCAGTCCCGCATTGATTCGACGAGTTTTGCCAGCACCAGGCTGTCGGTGAGCACACAACCGCCCTCGCCCATGGTGAGGTGGTGCGCGGGATAGAAGCTGACCGTCGCGAAATCACCGAACGTCCCGGTGGTCTGGCCTTGATAGGTGGACAGCACCGCGTCGCAGTTGTCCTCGATCAGGAAGAGTTCGTGCTCCGCCGCCAACTCGGCGATCTCCGCGACCGGGAAGGGATTACCGAGCGTGTGCGCCATCATGATCGCCTTGGTGCGCGGGCCGATCGCGGCGCGCACCCGGTCCACCGTCGTGTTGTAGGTGCCCAGTTCGATATCGACGAACACCGGGACCATGCCGTGCTGCAGGATCGGGTTCACCGTGGTCGGGAAGCTCGCCGCCACGGTGATCACCTCGTCGCCGGGTTTGAGCGCGCGCTCCTCCAATTCCGGGGTGGTGAGCGTCGCGAGGGCGAGCAGGTTCGCCGACGAACCCGAGTTGGTCAGGTGCGCGCGACGCACGCCGATGGCTTTCGCGAACAACCGCTCGAAACGCAGCGCGGTTGCCCCGGACGCGATGCGCAGTTCCAGTGCCTGCTCCACCAATGCGACCCGATCGTCGGCGTCCAGCACGGCCCCTGAACTGAAGATCGGGGTCACGCCGGGCTCGAAGGCCGGCGGCCTGCGCCGGTGGTGCAGTGCGCGCACCAGTTCCAGGACATCGTCATCCGCCGGTATCGGCTCACTAGGCACAACTCATGTGTTACTCGCACCGGTTCGAGCCTCACTGGTGTAGCGCCAGAGCGCCCGCAGCGCGTCATCGAGACCGAAACGCGGCGCCCAGCCCAGATACCGACGGGCCTTCTCGATCGAGATCGGCGGCGCACCGCTCGCCGCGCGCGGCGAGCCACCGCCGCCGGTGCACACCACCTGGACAGCCACACCGCTGACCTCGATCAACCGGCGTACCGCGAACTCGATCGGCACCGCAGCGCCCGAGGCGATATTGACCACCTCGACGCCCGGCGCCGCGGCCGGCACGTTCGCCGCCGCGAGCACCGCCGCACCGAGATCGCGCAGATCCAGCACGTCGACCGTGCCACGCAGCGTGGGCAGTTCGAGCACCTGCGGCGCGGCCGGGTCCGCGGGCGGCGTGGCCAGCCGATGCGCCACCGAGCCGAGCAGACCGGCCCGCGGTGCGCGCGCCCCGACCACCGTCGAGCAGCGCAGCACGACACCGGAACCCGGCCAGTGCCGCATGGCTTCGGTGGCGGCGAGTTTGGTTCGGCCGTAGACGGTTTCCGGATGCTCCGGCGTCGACTCGCGCACCGGGCCCGCATGTCCCGGGCCGTATTCATACACCGAGCCGAGCTGCACGACCCGGGCGGGCCGCGCCTGCCTGCGCACCGCCTCGAGCAGGCGTTGCACCAGCACGGCATTGGCGGCCGCCATCTGCTCGTCGGTCACCTGCCACAGCGCGCCGGCGGCGTTGACCACGACGTCGGCGCCGGACAGCAGCTCGGTCAGCGCCGCGATCGGCTGGGCGAGCACATCGAATTCCGTGCGCCCGAGCGGCACCACCTGGAACTCGTGCGCGGCGAGCAACTCACCGATGCCCTGGCCGAGATACCCCGTGCCGCCGAGCACCACCGCCGTTCGTGTCACCGCCGCCTCCGCTCCTGGTCTGCGGTGATCGTGTCCGCCCGCGATCGAGAACGATCGGAGCGCGAATCCAGTGGCGCTCGAGACGCCCCTGTCATGGTGTGGTCTGCGAAAGGAGAAACCGTGGTCAGGGTTGTGGCGACTGTCGTGGTGGTGCTCGGCAACGGGGTGCTCGCCGGGGTGCTCGTGGCGGTGGCGATCGGGTTGGTCCCGATGTTCGCCGCGTTACCGGCGCCGGATTATGTGCGGGTGCACACGCTCGCCGGACGATATTTCGACCGGATCATGCCGCCGATGGTGGTGTGCAGCATCGCCGCGGACATCCTGCTCGCCGTCGACACCGATTCGGCCGCGGCCAGGCCGCTGTTCGCCGGTGCCGCGCTGACCCAGCTGGGCGTCTCACTCGTCTCGCAGTTCGGCAACGTGCCGCTGAACCACCGGACCCGCGCCACCGACCCGGCCGCCATCCCGCCCGGGTGGGACGATCCACGGGCACGCTGGCGCACCCTGCATCTGCTGCGCACCGTGCTCGCCCTCGTCGCCCTGCTCGCCAACGCGATCGCGGTGGCAGTGCGATGACGCTGCCCGAACTGCGCGACGCCGCCGCCATCAAACAACTCGCCAACGCCTTCTGCCACGCCAAACTGCTGCTCACCGCGCACGAGGTCGGCGTGTTCGACTGGCTGGCCACCAACGGGCCCGCCGACGCGGATCGGATCGCCGCGGGCACCGCGCTGCACCCGCGCGGCGTCGGCGACCTGCTCCGTGGCCTGACACTGCTCGGCTTGCTGGTGGAAGACCCTGCGGGATACCGGAATTCGCCGCTCGCCGCGCGCACCCTGGTGCCCGGCACACCCGAGTACCTCGGCGGCTTCCTGCGCCGCGCCGACCACATGCTGTATCCGACTTGGGGATCGCTCGACGCCGCGCTGCGCACCGGAGCGCCCCAGGCCGCCGGAGCCGGACCGGAAGCCTTCCTGCGCATGCTCGGCGATCCGAAACAGCGGGCCCAGTACCTGCGCATGATGGATTCGGCCTCGACGCCGGTGGCGCACCGGCTCGCCGAGGTGGTGGACTGGTCGCGGTACCGGACGGTCGCCGATATCGGTGGCTGCCGGGGCAACCTCGCGGGCATCCTGCTCGCGCACCACCCCCATTTGCGGGCAACGGTTTTCGACCTCGCACCGATGGGCCCGGAACTCGACGCTCACCTTTCCGCGCAGGGCGTCGCCGACCGCGCGGCCTTCGTCGCCGGTGACTTCTTCGCCGATCCGCTGCCGGAGGCCGACGTGCTGGTCCTCGGTCACGTGCTGCACAACTGGTCGAGTGCCGAACGAGCGAAGCTGGTCGACAAGGCTTTTCAGGCCGTGCGGCCGGGCGGGGCGCTGCTCGTCTACGACGCCATGTACACCGGCGAGTCCGCCGATCTGGCGCGGGTGCTGGTGAGCCTCAACATGCTTCTGGTCACCGAGGGCGGCTCCGAGTATCCGGTCGCCGCGGCCGTCGGCTGGCTCACCGCCGCAGGGTGCACCCGCCATACCGCGGTGCCGCTCGGTGCCGCGGACACGTTGGTGATCGCGCACAAGGACATCGAGCGATGATCGAGAACGGCGGCGGGCCGCTACTGAACCGGCGAACGGCGTTGCGGCTCTTCGCTGCCGCGGGCCTCGCCACCGCGGTCGCCCGCACACCCGCCCAGGCGGCCCCGGAATCGTTCCTCGATATCTCGCTGAATCTCCGGGACATCGGCGGATATTCGGGTGCCGACGGTAGGCGCATCGTCACCGGCTCCGTATACCGTTCCGCCGCACTGTCCCAGGTGACCGATCAGCAGTTCGCGGTGTTGACCGAGCTGCGACCACATTCGGTCGCCGATCTGCGCTCCACCCAGTCCCGCGCCATCCACGGTCCCGACCGGTTGCCGCCCGGCGCCGTCCCGATTCTCGCGCCCGTCGGTGATCCCGATCCCGCACCGCTGAAGAACAAACTCGCCCAACCGGATTCGGACACCCTCGCGGAGTTCCGGAGCTACGTGACCTCCGCGTCCAACCGGGCAGCCTTCGGCCGGGTACTGAACACACTGTCGGCCAGTGGACGGTCCGGCTATCTCTACCACTGCAATTCCGGCACCTACGTCACAGGTTGGACCACCGCCATCCTCATGACCCTGCTCGGTGTCGCCCGCTCCGCCGTCGACAGCGAATTCCAGCTGTCCAACGAGGCGTACGGCGCGATCGTCGCGCGCACCGAATACCTCGACGCCGCCTTCGACCAAATCCGCGTCACCTACCAGAGTTTCGACAACTACATCGCCGACGGACTGGGCGTGCCCGGCCCCGCGGTAGCGCGCCTGCGTGACGTGCTACTCGTCCGCTGAGCGCTTCTGGATCCGCCTGCCCGCCGCCGCCCGAACGCGGCGCGTCCGTCCCCGGTCGGCGAGCAGCATGCGAACCGGGAGACAAGCGGCGACCTCGGCGGCTTTGCGCTGAAACCAGTCCGAGGCGTCGAGGATCTCCTCTTCGGTCCACGCCTGCCCGGTACTGATCGCCCGTAGCAGGGTCCATTCACGAAGACGCCGGGCCATGAAGGCGCGTCCATCGATGACCTCAGCGACGCGTGCGGCCCAGTCCGGAAACGTTTCGTCGGTGAGCAACTGCGCAGCCCTGCGGTCGATGTGGTGGACGATCGCAGCCTCCGCCATGACAGTGTCCGGATCTTCGAGAACCACGCCCATCGTCGCCATCTCGGTCTGTGCAGACGTCAGCGCCAGCTCGTTCAGGTAGCGGACGTATCGGAGGTGCTCCGCCGGTTCTGGCTCATCCGCCGCCACTGGACCGTTCACACCGGCCCTCCGCGGAGCCGCGCACCAACTACCGGCCGCGCTCGAAGTCGCGAAGTCGCGAAGTGATTCTAGTAAAGATCGATTCGTTTGGCTGCACAGCGATCCAGTTCCCCGTGTGACATCTGGACTCCAGCAATACCACGTCCCCGCCGATCCGCACCATCACTTTTCGGACTTGCCAGCATGCTCCGCATCACCGCGGTGATGCGGGTGGAAGTGTGCTCGGGTTTGCCACGGGCCGTCTGCGCGAATTCGGCGGTACAGGAGGCGAATTCGGGCCGCGTTACCGCGGGAGCGTTCCGAGGTAACGCGGCCTGGGCAGCGTTTCTACACCACGGCCGGGTGTGACGTGGTGTGGGCAGCCGATAACAGGCGCTCTCGGCGGGACAGCCAGGCGCGGTGGTCGCGGCGTTGCCGGGTGTCGCGGTCGTGGATGTGGGACAGGGCTTGGGCGAGGAGTTCGCCGGGGTGGTGGCGGTGGTTGACGCGCGGGGTGCGGGTCGGGTCGATGTGGGCCGGGGCGATCCAGGCGGTGCGGCCGGCGTGTGCCGAATCGCTGCCCAGCACAACCGTTTTCCAGCCGTTTCGGCCGTCGTTGACCATGGCGTGGCAGCGGTCGCAGGCGAGTGTCAGGTTGTCGATATCGGTCGCGCCGCCTTTGGCGTATTCGGTGACGTGGTGGATCGCGCACAGCGAGGCGGGCGCGTCACAACCGGGGCGCGAGCAGCCGCGTACGGACGCGATCAGTGCCATCCGCTGTGCCGGAGTCGCAAGGCGTTTCGCGCGTCCTACGTGCAGCGGCATCCCCTTGTGGTCGAACACCATCAGAAATGGTTGTGCTTGTTCGGCCAGCGCGAGCGCCTCCGACATCGGCACGAGGCCACCCGTCGCCGTGGTCGCCACTCCAGCGGCTTTTTCGACGTCGTCGACGCTCATGGTCAGGATCGCCGCGACGGGCAGACCGCGGTGCGAGCCGAGCGCGTCGACTCGAACGCCGGGGCTGAGCAGGGCGAGCAGACCGTCGTGGGTGCGTTGCGCGGCGGTTCTGGTGTCCCGCGCCGCGGCGGCGACCATCGCGTTCCGGTCGACGTATTCGCAGTCACCGGAGGGGCTTTCGGGATCTTCGGGGTTGTTCATGCCGGGCCGCGCACACTTGGCCATGACGGCGTCGAGGAGCCCGCGCAGGGTCGGTGTGATTTCACCGTGGATGGTGGACATGCCGTCCGGGCGCTGCGAACCTATGGTGATGCCGCGCATACGCTGGCGGTCGCGGTCGGCGGTGAGGTTTCCGTCGGGGTCGAGGTGCGCGAGAATCGCTTCACCCACGGCCGGAATATCGTCGGGGGAACCGGTGCGTGCGAAATCCGCCAGAATCTTTTCTGCCGCTTCCCGTTCGGTGCCGGTAGCCCCATATGGGATACGCTTCATCACCGCCGCAATACGAGTAGCGTGTTCGCTGGAAATCTCACCATCGGATTGCGCTGCCGCAGTATGGAACAGTTGTGGGTCGTACGAACCACCGTTGAGATCGTGCCAGGTGCCGAGACTGCGCGCCGCAGCGTAACGGCGGGCGGCCTCTCGGCTGGACAACCGCAGGGTCTGCATCAAGAATCGCTTCGTATCTCCCGCACCGACATTCGCGGGTATCGACCGCTCGGCAGTCTCGACGATAACCCGATTCTGCACCGCCGCGAGCTTGCGCGTCACACACTCGAGACCACCAAGCAAATCAGTGATCTCATTGTCACTCAACACCGTCAAACGCATACCGAGCAAATCGGAAACGGCATCCAGCAGTGGCTGCACCACCCGCGTCGCCGGAACTTCCCCCTCCGATTTCATAACTAAATTCTACCCCATCCACCCCCAACCTCTAATCCCAAATCTCTGCCAAATCCGCCCCATCTCCAATTCGTCCTCACACGCATTCTTCAGCGCCACAACGAATTCGAATACATCGAGCCCGAGTCACCAGCCCCGGCTCACCCCCAGAGCCACTCTCCCTCAACTCAGTACCATGCACCGCATGCCCATCAAACTCGAGAACATCGGCATCACCGTTCGCGACCTCGAAGCAGCAATCGCCTTCTTCACCGACCTAGGCCTCACAGTCGTCCACCGCGACACAGTCAGCGGCGAGTGGACCGACACCGCCGTCGACCTCGACAACAACCACGCCAACATCGCCATGCTCCAAACCCCGGACGGCAACAACCGCCTCGAACTCTTCGAGTACCTCCACCCCGAAGCGATCGAAACCCAGCCCACCCGCCCCAACGACATCGGCATGCACCGCGTCGCCTTCTCCGTAGACGACATCGACAAAGCCCTCGAGACAGCCGCAAAACACGGCTGCCATCCACTCCGCGGCGTAGCGACCTACGAGGACCTCTACAAACTCACCTACGTCCGCGGCCCCAGCGGCATAATCGTGATGCTCGCCGAGGAACTGAAGAAGAACTGACGTCCGATCGGACCAAATCAGAAGCGCCGAACCCGCCCCGGCCTGCCCTGGCTGCGGGCAACGCCGGCCTGCGCCGCCACACCCAGGCCGTCACCCGACCGACCTGACCGCCGCCCTGGGTCCGACCCGCTCCCATCAATTCTTCACGGTGATCGGAACCAGACGCTCGTTGACAAACCACTCACAAGCCGATTCCCCGCACTGCTTGGCTTTGATCTTCGTCGACCCGGAATATTGTGGGCTCCAGACGACATCCGCGACGTAACGCCCACCATGAGCGTTGATTCGCGCGCCTCCCCCACCGATCTCCTGCCCATACGTGCTGTCGAACATATTGAAGAAGAACACGAACCCATAGGTGGTCAGCTGCCCACCCATTACTGCCCTGACGATATAGTTCCCGCCTACCCGAAGGTCGTTGGGATCGACCGCATTCCCCGCGAAGTCCGAGAACTCGATCCCTTGGACCTCTGCCTGTGCAACAGGCGTCCCGACCGATATGGCCGCCGCTACAGAGATCGCCAAGATCCCCAGAACGCGCAATACCTTCTTCATCGAATACCCCCCAGAGCTCGGCACCCAACCACACGAGGAACGAATCACCCTCGCGGACAGTTGATTTCACCTGGCAACAACGGTACCGAAATATCGACCTTTCAGTCAAGGACCGGAACCGGACGCCGACGCAGCGCACCTACGCCGCTCGCCCACTGCTCCCCATCGCCGCGCGGATGTCGAAACCGTTGGCGGCGATGAAAATCAGCAGTTCGCAGATGCGGGTGATGTCGCGGGGTTCCAGGTCGGTGCCGGTGGGGAGGACGAAGGTGTCGCGGGCGACGCGGTCGGTGCCGGGAAAGGCGCGCTCGGTTCGGTACGGTGCCATGCGGTGGCAGCCGGGGTAGAAATACCTTCTGGTGTAGACGTTTTCGGCAGCCAGGAGGGCGAGGATGTCGTCGCGTGTGACGCCGATCCGTGCGGTGTCGCAGTCGACGACGAGATACTGGTAGTTGCTGCGCTGAGACTCGTCGATGTCCAATAGGGTGAGCCCGTCGATGCCGCGCAACCCCTGCCGGTACCGGTGGTAGTTCTCCCGGTTCCGGGCGACGAAGTAGTCCATCGAGTCCAGCGAGGTCAGTCCCATCGCCGCCGCGGCTTCGCTCAGCTTCGCGTTGGTGCCGACCGACACCACGTTGTCGCCACTGGAGATGCCGAAATTTCTTAGACGGCTCGCCTTTTCGGCCAGTTCCGGATCATCGGTGACCAAAGCTCCACCCTCGAAGGTGTTCACGAATTTGGTCGAGTGGAAGCTGAACACCTCGGCGGTGCCGAAACCACCGATCGGCCTGCCCGCGTATCCGCAGCCGAACGCGTGCGCCGAGTCGTAGATGAGCGCGAGTCCGTGCCGGTCGGCGACGTCCTGCATCGCTTCCAACGCCCTGGGCCTGCCCCAGATGTGCACGCCCAGAATGCCGGTGGTGTCCGCGGTGATCAGTTCTTCGACGCTGCGCGGGTCGGCGCTGCCGGTGCACGGGTCCACGTCACAGAACACCGGCGTCACGCCGAGCCAGGCGGCGGCGTGCGCGGTGGCGGCGAAGGTGAAGGCGGGCACGATGACCTCGCCACGCAATCCCGCTGCCTGCACAGCCAGTTGGAGCGCGGAGGTGGCGTTGCACGTGGCGACGCAGTAGCGGGTGCCGGCGAGTTCGGCGACGCGGCGTTCGAATTCGCGGCTGAGTTCGCCGCCGTTGGACAGCCATTTGGCGTCGAGCATCCGATCGAAGCGATCGAACAGCACGGCCCGGTTGCCGATATTGGGCCTGCCGAACACGACGGGCGACTCGAAAGCCGGTGTGCCGCCGAACATCGCGAGATCGGCGCGGCGCTGTTTGGTCGTCACAGGAGGGCCTCCAGATCGTCGAGCAACACATCGACCCCGGGCAGGGCATGGATCTGGCGTTGCAGGCGGCGCGCCGAGCGGCGAAAGCCCGGCTCGGTCAGTGTTCGAGTGCAGGCGAGCGTTATCGCGTCGACCGAGAGTTGTTCCAGGGGAACCACGGTCGTGGTTCCGGTGGCCGCCGCCTGCACGGCGTTGTGCCGATGGTCGTCGAGCACCGGGATGTTCACCATCGGCACGCCGAGCCGCATCGCCTCTTTCATGCTGTTCAGCCCGCCGTGCGTGACGAAAAGGTCGGCGCCTTCGAGCATCAGCGGCTGATCCACGAACTCCACCAGCCGGACGTTCGACGGCAGCGCACCGAAGGCCTCGGTCTTCCCGCCCGCGCCGACGGCGAGGACCGCGGTGCAGTCGACCCGTCCCAGGGCCTCGATCACCGTGCGGACGAACGTATCCGCGCCGGGCAGGCCGTAGACGATGGTGCCGAACCCGGCGAACACGAACGGGCGATCCAGGTCGAGTTCGGCGAGCCAGCCGGGCAGCCGGTCGCTCTGGAATCCCGCGTTGGGATGTCGATAGCACCGAGTGTTGGGCAGGATCATCTCCGCGGCGGAGTATTCCGGCGGCAGGAAATTGGCGTGCAGGTAGTGGTAGAGCCGCGCTCCGGACGGGTCGGGCGGCAGACCGAACCGAATCCGCCCCTTGTCCAGCGGCGCGGCCAACTCGGCACCGGTCATCGCCTCGACGCCGCCGAACGAGGCGACCGAAACATGGGGAATGCCCAGCACTTCCGCGGCCAGGTAGCCGCCCAGCTCGTCCAGTTCGCGGATCACCAGATCCGGTTTCCACTGCTCGGCGACTGCCAGCAGATCCGCACAGGTGGCCTGCCCCATATGGCCCGCGAAACCCTGAGACATGCGGCGGCCGAGAGCCCGGAACACGTCGGCGGCCGCGGGGAATTCCAGTTCGCCGAGGTTCGCGGGCAGCCAGCTCGCCACCTCAGCGCGCCAGTCGTAGCCGCCGACCAGCTGGGGCAGCCCGTAGGCGTCGATCTCGGCGGCCTGTGGCTGCGGCGCGAGCACGGCCACGTCGTGACCCCGGACGCGCGCGGCCCTGGCGATCGGCACGAGGGGACGCAGATGCCCGCTGGCCGGTTGGGTGGTGAAGACGATGCGTGCCATCAGCGGGCTCCGGCCAGCTCGGCCAGTGCGTCGACCACATGCGCGACCGGGGGCTGCGCCCGCATCTCGGCACGCAGCCGCTCGGCCCGCACCCGGAACTCCTTGTCTTCCAGCAACTGCCGGACCTCCTTGCGTACCGCGTCCGGTTCCAGCGCCCCGCCGAACAGCCACCGGCAGGCACCGGCCGCCGCGAGCTGCTCGGCGTTGGCGACGTGGTCGGTGAACAACGGTGTGAGCAGTTGCGGCAGCCCGTAGTACAGCGTGGTCATGAGCGCACCGCCGCCACCCTGATGGATGACCAGCGCGCAATCGGCGAGCAATAGATGCAGCGGAGTGGGGCCGAGGAAGGTGACCGTCTCGCCGTCCTCGGTGAACGCCGGTGCGGCAGCGGGATTCGCCAGCACCAGCGTCTCCACCCCGAGTCCCGTCAGCCCGGGCAGGACCTGGTCGACGAACGGGATCGCCCGTCCGGCAAGCTGTTCGACCGCGCTGCTGCCCAGCACGCAGACCCGGGGCCGCCGAGGTCGCGGCAGACCGATATCGGCGGCCGCGACCGGTCCGTTGAAGGGGGCGAACCGAATCGGCAGCGTCCGCACCCCGGTGTCGTATTGCAGCGACGCCGGGCACGGATCGACGGTGGCCGCGCCCAGCGTCTCCACGGTGTCCAAGCCGAGCTCGGCGCAGAGTTCACGCAGTGCCTCGGGCTCGAATTCTCTTGTCCGATAGGTGTAGTCGATCCCCCAGATATGCCGGACGGCCGGAATGCCGAGCACCGCGGCCACCAGCGGTCCCGCGTAGGTGGTCGGATCGAACACGATCAGATCCGGTTGCCAGCGCCGGGCGAAGGCCAGCAGCGGCCCTACCGCGCGCTGCGCGATCACCCGGTAGGTAGCGACGTTGCCCGCGCCCCAGTGCCGAATATCGTGCCAGCGCACCGGCCCGTCCTGCTCGACCAGCCAGCTGAAGTACTTTCCGGCCTGGGCGTGCAGGTCGACATCCGCGCCGACGACGACAGCGGTCAGCCCGGTCTCGCTGATCGCGGACGCCAATCCGGCGGAACTGGCCACCACCACCTCGTGCCCGCTCGCGCGCAGACTCCAGCCGAGGTGCACCAGCGGAGTCAGATGGGATCGCCACGCCCACGTGCAGATGATGACGCGCATCCACTCCCCCTCTCAGGCTTCGGCGATCGAGTCGCGTTCCACCGCAACCGAAGTGCGCGCGAAGCTGAGTTCGCGGACCGGTATGTCGACACCGCCGACCGGCTCCTGGCGCAACGCCGCACGCAACGGTCCGGACAACCGCACCGTCGTGAAGATGAGGACCGGCAGCGTGACCAGCGTCGGCAGTTGCCCGGCGAAGACGGCGACCTCGAGCGGCGTGCTGTAGATGATGACCACCCTGGCGATCGCCGAGATGATGAAGCCCACCCCCCACAGCAGATTGATCAGCCGCAGCCGGTCGCGGAACTGCGCGTCGTGTGCCCAGCCGCCCTCCCATGCCGCCACCAGCCCCGGTTCGCCCTTGGTCACGAACGGCGCCACGACGTCGAAAACCACTGCGCGCCCGACGTAGTTGGTGACCAGCCCGTACACGCCGCCGACGAACGGCATCACCGCCGACTTGGCCAGCACCAGCCGCGGGTCGCCGGTGATGAACACCAACAGCAGCGTGGCGAGCAGCATCACCAGGATCATCACCGAGAACGCGTTCAGCCGGCGTTCGGTGAGCACCCGCCACACGGTGCGCAATCCGGCCACGACCGCGCCGATCGAGAGCGCGATGACCGGCGAGACCCCGAACACGAGGTGCAGCACCACGAAACTGACCACGGGCGCGGCCATATCGAGTGCCATCGGCGCGGCCGCGGCGAGCGCGGGGTAGCGCTTCTTGACTGTCGGGCTCATCGGGCACCGCCTTCCACCAGAGGTCCGGTCCGGAACAGTTGTTCGGACCCGTGCAGCGAATTACGCACGGCCGCATAGCCGTAGTCCCGCATCTCCGCCTCGTACCGGCCGATCGCCACGACCGGGTCCACCCCGTCGACGAGTGCCAGGGCGAGATGCTCGCTCAAACCCGCCGCGTCACGCAGCGCGGTGTTGGCGCCGATCCCGCCCACCGGCGCGGTCGCGTGAATGGCGTCACCGAGCAGGGTCACCCGGCTGGGCGACCAGTGCACGCCGGGCTCGGTGACCCGGATCGAGAGGGGAAAGACCTCCGCCACCAACGATTCCGCCATGATCCGGCGCAGCAGCGGACTCCAGTCGGTGGTGTGTTCGAGTGCCAGCGCGTGCAACTGCGCGGGTGTGAGCGCGAAGAAGGCCGACTCGTCGATACCGAAGACCTCCCGCGGCGCGACCAATGTCCACTTCAGGTAACTGCGCACCGGATCGATCGCGCTGCCGGGTGCGAACCGGCGCACCGCCTCGCCGATCTCGGTCTGCGGTTGAAAGATGCCGCACGCCAACGTCTTCGGACCCGGAGCCAGCACCGGGCGGGATCCGCCGAACAGCACGGGCGGCACCCAGGAGAGGTTGTCCAGGTCCAGGTTCATCTGGCCGTAGATCGCGCGCAGCCCGGTGTCGAGCAGGCCGGCCTCGGGGAGCAACTGCCCGCGCACCGCGGATCCGATGCCGTCCGCACCGACCAGCACGTCGGCCACCCAGGTGGTTCCGTCGGCGGTGTGCACCCGCACCCGGTCGCCGGTCTCGTATCCGATTACGGCGGTGCCGAAGTGGACGTGGTCGCCGAGCCCGGTCAGCAGGATCTGGCGCAGGGTCTTGCGATTCACGACGGTGCTGGCGCGCGCGGGATCGACGGGGCCCCCGGGATGCTCGACCGAGAAGATCTCGCGCAGTTGCTCGTCCAGCCCGATGCCGCGGGACATGTAGAGCGGGTTGGCGGTGGCCATGGCCAGCTCGTAGAGGTTGTCGGGCAGGCAGGCCGCCAGGGCCGCGCGCCCGTGGGCGTCGATGCGCAGCCGCAGACCTTGGAACCGCGCGTGCGCGGTCGGGTCGCGCTCGAGCACGGTGGCCTCGATCCCGTTCTTGCGCAGCCCCTGGGCCAGGCACAGTCCGCCGACGCCGGCGCCCGCGATCACCACATGCATCAGCTTCCAGTTCCTTTCGCTCGGCCGGACATGGTCATACGGTGCCCGCTACTGTTCGGACATCACTGGATCCGGACTCGGAGCCGCGTGGGCGGCCCAGCCGGTGAACAGCCGCCGGGCGGTCCGCTCCCCGGCCGCCGCCGCGCCGGGCAACCGCGCGTACTGCTGTTCGAGGGCGCGGCCCGCGGCGGTGACGGCGGCGTGCGGCGCGGCGCACCAGTCGGTCCCGAACAGGATCCGGTCCGGCGGCACCGTGGCGAACAGGCCGGGCAGCGCCGACGGACCGGCCAGCGCGGTGTCGTAGTAGAAGCGCCCCAGCTGTTCGCGGATCCGGACCGGATCGGCGCCGAAGAACCCGTGCGCCAACGCTTCCACCCGGAACGCCGCGTACGGCAGGAAACCGCCCGCGTGCGCCAGCACGAACGAGATGTTCGGATAGCGGTCCAGGGCATCCGACAGCACCAACCCGATCGCGCCCCGCGTGGTGTCGAGCAGGAAGTCGGCGAGCACAGCGGGCACCGACGAGCCGGCCGAGTCCGGCGGCATCATCGGGTGCACGAGAACCACCGCACCGCGGCGGTCGAGTTCGGCGAGCACCGGCTCGAACAGCGCGTCACCGAGATAGTCGGACCCGGAGTGCGGGATCAGCACGAACCCGTCGGCGCCCAACGTCTCATGCGCGTACTCGATCTCGGCCAGGGCGGCATCGATGTGCGGGATCGGCAGCGCGGCAAGCAAACCGAACCGCCCCGGGTGCGCGGCAGCGAACTCGGCGACGGCTTCGTTGGCTTCCCGGCAGAAGAACTTCGCCGTTTCCGCGTCCGGGAGGTATTCCACCGGAATGGGATTGGATATCACGGCATAGTCGATGCGTTGTTCGGCGAGCACCTCGAAGGTCTCGGCGAGGGTCCACGGAATCTTGAACGGCGCGCCCATGCGGCGCATCAGCGCGGCGATCCGCGGCACGATGGCGTGATGGTGGACGTCGATGCGGCCGGGTGTCACCGGACGACTCCGCCGTCGGCGTCGAGCACCCGCACCACCCCGGCGGTGCCGTCGACCTCGACCAGTTGCCCGTCCCGCAGCCGCTCGGTCGCGCCCGCGGCCGCCACGACGGCCGGAATGCCGTACTCGCGGGCGATGATCGCCGGATGCGAGAGCAGGCTGCCGTTGTCGGCGATCAACGCGCCGAGGCTGGGAAACACCACCGACCACTGCGCGGTGGTCTCCGGGCACACCAGCACGTCACCGGCGCGAATCTTGCCGAAGTCCGCGGCTCCCAGCACTATTCGAGCAGGCCCGCGGTACTTTCCCGCGGCCGCGGCGACACCGGCCAGCGTGCCGTCGGCAGCGCTCGCGTCGCCGCGTTGCGCGCCGAACAAGCTCATCGACCAGGTCGCGATGTCCATGACGCGGGACGCGGCCGCCGAGGGCGGCGTCATCCCGGGTTCGAGCACCAGCGGCTGCGGCGGTGTCCCATAGTGTTCCGGCCCGGGGTGCGTGGCCGCCCACAGGTGCCTGCCGCGTCCGTCTCGCACGCTCGCCGTGCGATCGCCGATCTCGGTGAGCGAGGTCAGCGCCGCGCGGTGGTCCAAGTAGAAGACGTCGTCCACACGGTCGATCACGCTGTGCGCGACCAACCTTCGGCCCAGGTCCAAGACGGCGTAGCGGACCAGCGCCCACGCGGACACCGCGAGATAGACCTTCTCGTCCCGCACCGGGGCCACCGCTTCCGCCGCCGCCACGGCCCGCTGGAACTGTTCGCGCTGCTCGGCCGAGGCGTCGGCGAGCCCTGCCGCTGCCGCGTCCAGTGCCTTGTCGATCCGCGCACGCAAGGCCGCCTGCTCTCGCTCGAGGTCGAACGGCGCGTCGATCTGCGCGAGCACCAGATTCAGCAGGATCTCGGGCTGTTCGGCGAAGGTCGGCTCGGTGAGATCGAATCCGAGCGTGCGATGTCCGTGCGCGCGGACATAGTCGGCGAAGGCCGCCGCGAACTCGCTGTCGAGCTGCGGCAGCCGGACGGCTGCCTCGCGGGTTCCCGCCGTGAGGGCCTCGCGCACAGCGGGTTTCGTGGCGGCCAGCCGGGCAAGACCCCCGAGGCCCACGGCCGCCGCCATGTGGGCCCCGGTCAACCCACCACGCAGGGCCAGGGTTTCGGCGGCCGACCAACCGAGCAGTTCCCCGGCGAGCACGCCCAGCTGCCCGTTGAGGCAGACACCCGCGCCGGTGAGCCGGAAGTAGGCCATGTGCAATTCGGTGAACAGCTCCAGTAGCGCGGCGAAATGCGCACGGAAGGCGTCGTCGTCCAGCTCGGACAGGGTGAACGACACCGTGCGCAGTGCCACGATCCGCTCGGTGAATTCGCGCCGCTGCGTCGAATGCCAGTGGTCGACAAGCTGTTCCGGCGCGCCGTCGGCGAGATCACCCGCGATGCGCTCCAGCCGCTCGATCAACGCGGGCATGGTGTCCGGGGGCGTCGTGGTGTAGATCCAGCCGCCGATCGCGTGCACCGACAACGGGTTTCCGGTGGTGAAGGCGAACACGCCGGGCGCGGCGGCGGCGAACACCGGCAGGAAGATGGATTCCTGCACGGGCGTCCACGGCGCGCTCACCCGCGCGTCGCGCACCGAGAACCCGTCGGGCACCACCACCGGAATCGGCACCGGGGTGACCGCCGCGGTCAGGGTGGTGATCGGCCGCGCCTGCACGAGCCACAGCCCGGTCTCGTCCTGTGCCCATTCGATGTCCTGGGGCGCTTCGAATTCGGCTGCCACCCTGGTGGCCAGTGCGGCGACCGCGGCGGCCTCGTCCGGAGTCAGACCGGCTGCCCCGGTGCCCGAACGCAACGTGGCTCGTCCGTCCCGCACGGCCCATTCGTCGGCGATGGCAGAACCTTCCATCAACTGTTCGGCGAGACCGGACACCGCACTCACCACGGCCTCGTCCGGATCGCCGGTCACCGGGTTCACGCTGAACGCCGCGCCCGCCGCACGCGCTTCGACCATGCGCTGCACCAGCACCCCCATCCGCGGCGACAGCTCGTCGGCGGCGGCCGACCCGCGGTACACGGCGACCCGCTGTGCGCGCGCCGAACGCCAGCAAGTGTCCACGGCGGCCAGCACGGCATCGATCCCTTTGACGCCGAGGACCGACTCGTACTGTCCCGCAAACGATTTACCGGCGAGGTCTTCTTCGATGCCGGAGGACCGCACGGCGACGCCGACCCCGTTCGCGTCCAGCTCAGCCAGCGCGGTCGCGATCTCCGCGACGAGTTCGGGCACCGCCGCGGCGCTCTCCCCCGCCGTCGCCGCCTGCCAATCGATCGCGAAGCCATCCGGCACCGGATAACCCGCACGCCGTAACCGGGCCAGCACGGCGGCTTTTCGGCCGACGCGCGCGGTGTCGTCGAGATCCAGCTGCGCGAACGCGATGACGTGGGCCACGACTACTCCGCTCCCGGTGCTCGATGCGCGGCGGCCACCTCGAACACCTCGAACACCTTGCCGCGCGAGGCATCCTGATACGGCCGCAGCGGCGAAGTGGCGCCGCGATGCGCCATCCCGTGCTCCCACGTGCGGAACGCCGCGAACGACTCCCACTCGCTCAGCACCGCGCCGCTGTCACCCGCGCCGCGCAGCAGTTCGTTGCCGAGCAGCCCCGGCGTGCCCGCCAATTCCGTGCTGATCCGGTGGTAGGCGTCGGTGACCGCCGCGGCGTCGGCCTCGGTGATGGTGAGGTACACCAGCACTCGAACGTGCCCGGTCACGGTGTGGTCCCCGGCCGGACGGACGCGGCGCCGGTCAGGGCGTGCAGCACCGTGGCCACCGCCATGGAGCCCTTGCTGCGGTACGGATGCAGCCGGGCACGATGGTGCAGATGCTGTTCGCTGCGCTCGTAGACCCGGAACGAGGCCTCGTCCACCCAGTCGCTGACGATGTAGTACACCGCAGCCTCCTCGGTGCTGCGGGACAGCCACTGCCCCAGGTTGGCCGGCTGATCGGTGATGATCGAGGCGCCGTCGAGCCAGGCTTGCTCGAAGGCGGTCTCCTGCCCGGGGATCACCTCCATGCGCAGCATCACCCGGAACACCGTGCCCGCGATCGTGTCGGTCATCAGATCCCTCCGTCGACGTGAATGGTCTCGCCCGTGACGTAAGCGGCGCCGTCACCGGCGAGAAACGCGACCACGGCCGCGATGTCGTCGGTCGTGCCGAGCCGGCGCAGCGCGGTCATCGCTTCGTAGCGCGCGGTAACCTCGGCGGGTAGTTCGACCTCGGTGGCGGTGACGCCGGGCGCCACCACGTTCACCCGGATACCTTGCGGTCCGAGCTCTTTCGCCAGCGACCGGGTCAGCCCGATCAGCCCGGCCTTGGCCGCGGTGTAGTGCGCGCGCAGCGGAATGCCGACGGTGGCGACGCGGGAGCCGATGTTGATCACCGACGCGCCGCGGTCCAGCAGCGGCAGCACCTGCTGGGTGACGTGGAAGGCGGCGGTCAGGCCGGTGTCGAGGACCCGATGCCATTCCGCCAGCGGCAGTTCCGCGAACGGCACGTGGCTGATCGCGCCCGCGTTGTTGACCACCACATCGAGCCGGCCGTAGCGCTCCCGGCAGGTCTGCGCCAGCGCGACCACCTGAGCGGGATCGGTCACGTCGGTCAGCACCAGGTGGTGGTCGCCGCCGATCGCGGCGAGTTCCTTCGCCAGCACGTCGACGTGCTCGCCTGGCGTGTGATAGCAGGCGATCACCTGGGCCCCGGCCTCGGCCAGGGTCTTGGTGATCGACGCGCCGATACCGCGCACGCCACCGGTCACCAGCGCGGTCTTGTTCGCCAGTGCTTGCACCATCTCGACTCCTCTTGAACTCGGGCCGGTTTCACCCGGCGAGCGCGGTGGTCAGCACCGCGACGACGAAAGCGGTCAGGGCCGACCCGGTGCGCACGACATTCCAGCGCCGCCAGCGCCTGCGCGGGTCGCGGTCGGCCCAGTCCACCGGTTGATGCGCCGGATCCAGGCTCGCCACATAGCGATTCACCGGCAGGTTCTTCGTGACGGAGATGCCGACGGTGCACAGCAGCAGTGCCGACGAGGTCGCGAAACCGAAACGCGCCGTGGCGGACTCGTCCAGCACGACCGCGTGCACCAGATATGCCAGCAACGCGGTGATGTTCAGCAGCGGCATGGCCGGATCGAAACGCGGCCACATGAATCGCACCCCGCTGACGTACTCCCGGTAGGACTGCACGCCCTGGTAGGGCGCGACACCGATCACCGTGGCGAGCATGATCCCGGTCCCCAGCCCGTTCGCGGCGAGCCCCGCCGCCAGCAGCAACGCCCCCGCCGGGCCCGTGGACGCGGACATCAGCCCGCGCCGCCCGCGGTATGGCGTGCCTCCAGGATCTGCTTGATCCGGCGCATCTCCCGCGGCGAGTTGACGTTGATCCGCTCGGCCATCTGCTCGTCGCTGATCGGCGCGGTCGGCTTCAAGCGGAAGCGCTGGCTCCAGCGCATCCGCACGCCGTCCGCGTCCGGCGTGTATTCCCAGCGCAGGTACATGAATTCGAACGGTCCGGTCTCCACCCGCCGGGCATGCACGACCCCGCCGTCGGCGTCGAGCAGTCGTTCGGAGACCCAGCTCCAGACCGCGCCGTTCGGATCCGGGTGCATGGTCAGCCGGAAGCGCACGTAATCCGTTCGCTGTTCCAGTATTTCGACCGCCGCGTACTCGCTGAACAGTCCCGGCCACGCGGACACGTCGTTGGTGTCGGCCCAGACCAGCTCCAGCGGCGCCTTGATCACCACCGCGTTCTCGGTGACCAGGCCGCCGGTGGCCGCGTCCGCGAAGACCGCGCCGATCTCGCCGCCGTCGGTGCTCATTGCGGCCGCGCCGGGACGAGTTCGGCGGCGAGCTGGGCGTTGACCGCCGCCACCAGGTCCGCCGGGGTGCTGGTGCCGACGACCTGGCCGTCTTCCAGCCGCACCCCGAACCGGCGCCGGATCAGCGCCTGGGTTTCGATCAGCGCCAGCGAATCCAGGCCGAGTTCCTCGAACTCGATATCCGCGATGTCGCCGGTGGTGTCGAACTCCTCGTCCAGCTCGCCGAAGGCCTGGACCAGGATCGGTCTCAGATCGTCGATCGTGAACTCTGCCATCGTCGTCCCTCCTGTTACCTGTGCAACGAGATATGGTGTGGCCGTGCCGTTCACGACGGCCCGGCCAGCACGAGTGCGGCGGCGAAGCCGCCGTGGCCGCGGGCGAGCACCACCGCGTGCCGTAGCGGACGCGACCGTGGCCGGTCCACCACCAGGTCCAGTTCGGGGTAGGCCGAACGGATCGCACCCGGTGTCGGCGGGATCGTCTGATGCCGCAGTGCGAGCAGCGCGGTCGCCACGTCTAGCGCCGAACCGCCCGCGTACAGCCGCCCGGTCAGGGTTTTGGGCGCGGTCACCGGCACCGCACGCCTGCCGAACACCGCGGTGAGCACCGCCGCCTCGGCGGCGTCCAGTTCCGGCACGGCCATCGCGTCGGCGAACACCACGTCCACCTCCGCCGGCGCGCAACCGGCATCGGCCATGGCGCGCACCAGCACTCGGAGCAGCCCGGTGCCCGACGCGGGCGCCGCGTCGAAGGCGGCGGCGTACCCGGCGATCCGGCCGTAGCCTTTCGCACCGCGCGCGGCCGCCACGGCGGCGGGCTCCACGGTGAACATCGCGCCGCCCTCACCGGGGACGTAGCCCGCGGCCGTCGCGTCGAACGGAAGATAGCCGCGCTCGGGATCGCTTGCCGTACTGAGCAATCCGCTTGCGAGCTGGCACGAATAGGCATAGGGGGACAGCGGCGCCTCGGTGCCGCCGGCGAGCATCAGCCCGGTGCCGCGGCGCAACTCCCGGCGGGCCTGACCGAGCGCGTCCAGCCCGGCCGCCTGCTCGGTGACCACGACCGAACACGGCCCCTTGGCTCCGTTGCGAATCGAGACCTGTCCGGTGGTCGCCGCGTAGAACCAGGCGATCGACTGGTAGGCGCTGACCTCCGCGGGCCCGCCGGACCACAGGCTCGCGATCTCCCGCTGGCCGAATTCGTTGCCGCCGGAAGAACTCCCGGTGACGACGCCGACGGAGTCGCTCGCCGTCGCACCCGGTTCGAGACCGGCGTCGGCGAGGGCCGCCGCCGTGGCGGCGAGCCCGAAGCCGGTCCAACGGTCGGTCTGCACCGATAGTCGGCGCGGAATATGTTGCTTGGCAACGAATTCGGTAACCGGCGCATGCAGCACGCTGGGGTAACCGGCATCGCGATACTGCGCGCTGACCTGAATCCCGCTGGTGCCCGACAGGCACGCCCGCCAGTGCGCGTCCGCACCGATCCCGGTCGGCGCGATGACACCGATCCCGGTCACCACCGCGTCCGCCGTACGCGGGCGCGCAACGGCCAGTTCGACACTCATGCCAGCGCCCCCACATCCGACAGCACCATCGCGGATTGGAAGCCGCCGAACCCGCTGCCGACGGTCAGCACCGAGCGCAGCCGTACGTCGCGGGCGGTGCGCGGCACATAGTCCAGGTCGCAGAACGGGTCCGGTTCGGCCAGATTCGCCGTCGGCGGCACCACCTGATGCCGCAAAGCCAAAGCGCAGGCGGCGATCTCGATCGAGCCGATCGCGCCGAGCGAATGCCCCACCATCGATTTGATCGAGCTGACCGGCACCCGATACGCGTGCGCCCCGAGCGCCCGCTTGAGCGCCATGGTCTCGTGCCGATCGTTCTGCTGGGTGCCCGAGCCGTGCGCGCTCACATAGTCGACGGCGGTCGCGTCCAGCCGGGCGGCGTCGAGCGCCGCCCGGATCGCGCCGGCCAGCTCCAGCCCGTCCGGTCGCAACCCGGTCATATGAAAAGCGTTGGCCCGCCGCGCTTCTCCGGGCAACGCACAGTAGATGCCGGCACCGCGACGGCGGGCCCGCCCGGCGGTCTCCAGCACGAACATCGCCGCGCCCTCGGCCAGCACGAAGCCGCTGCGGCGCCGATCGAACGGCCGCGAGGCGCTCGCGGGATCGGCGTCGTCGGCGGTGGTGGCCAGGATGGCGTCGAACGAGGCGGACGAGATCGGCGAGATCGGGGCCTCGGTCGCGCCGGCCACCGCGACCTCCGCCGAGCCCTCCCTGATCAGTTCCGCGGCATGGGCGACCGCGTCGATCCCCGCGGTGCAGCCCGTCGAGATCAGCGCGCTCGGTCCGCCCGCGCCGACCGCGCGCGCGACCTCGGCGACCGTCGCCGACGGCACGAGATAGGAGTAGGCGTGCGCTGACAGTGCCGTGGGATCGACCACCCAGCTCGCGCCGGACCCGCTGATCCCGACGAACTCGCGTTCCAGGCTGGTGGTCGCGCCCACCGCGCTGCCGATCACCACGGCGGTCTCCGCCGCGCAGTCGGCGAGGTCCAGACCGCTGTCCGCGACCGCCTCCGCGGCGCTGACCAGCGCGAACTGGGTCATCCGGTCCAGCTCCGCGGCGCGGCGCGGGTCCAGGCCGTGCGCCGCCGGATCGAAATCGACCTCGGCCGCGATCCGCGAACGGAAGCCCGACGCGTCGAACAGGGTGATCGGCCGGGTCGCGGTGCGCCCGTCGACCAGTAGTTGCCAGAAGTCCTTGCTGCCGATTCCGCCGGGCGCCACCACCCCGAGTCCGGTGATCACCGGCGTCCGCTCGTCCATGACTAGCCGGACACTTTCGGCTGCGCGGCGTCCGGATCGGGCAGCGGCTCGGTGTCGACATGGCCGAGTGCGGGTTCCGGGGCCAGCGGCGCCAGCTGGAACACGGCCTCGGCCGGTGCCGAGCCGTCGTTCTGCACCCGATGCCGGACGCCGATCGGGACGAAAACCGCACTGCCCTGGGCCACCTCGACCGGCGCGCCGTCCAGCAGCACGGTCAGCGAGCCCGCGACGACATAGAGGAATTCTTCCGAATACGGGTGATAGTGCTCGCTGACGAACTCCCCCGGCGCGAGCCGCAGCACCCCGAGGAAACCGGAGGTCGACTCGACCGTGCGCGGGCTGAGCAGCACCCGCAGGTCGCCCCCGCGCCGGGCATTCGGCGCGATATCGGCCGCCGCCACCACCCGCGTCACGGCCGCGTCCACTGGTAGAAGGTCCGGGCCATTGCGTCGGCCGGACTACGCCAGCTCGGCGAATAGGGCTGGATGAAGGGCAGCAGCCCCTCGTTGATCTCCTGGAACAGCGGGTGGTCGCGCACCTCGGCGACCCGCTCGGCCACCGCCGCGTCGGCCTCGATCAAATGGAAATACAGGTCGTGGAAGGTGAACAGGGTGCGCCGCCGCACGCCCACCAGGGCGGGGAGTTCGGTCTGGTCCGAGCGCGCGAACAACTCGGCGACCTGCTCGCTGTCCCCCGGTCGCATCCGCGCCACGATCAGACTGAGCTCCGACATCTCGACCTCTCCTCATGTTGCTCAACTGGCCCAATGAGATTCGTGGACTCTGGCACCCCGTGATCGAGGCGCACTGTGGGAGCGATCGAGGACACCCCGTGCGCAGCACGATCGAGGACGGCACCAGTGATCGTGGAGCGCGCGAACCGACGATCGCTGCCATGTCGACCGAGATCACCGCGCGTGGGCAGGCGCAGCAGCAGCTGCTCGGATTGCTGGCCGGGAAGATGGTCTCCGCGACCATCTGCACGCTGGCGCGGATCGGCCTCGCCGATCACCTCACCGAGGGGCCCCGCCCGGTGTCCGAGCTGGCCACGGCCACCGGCACCGACCCGGACATGCTCTACCGCTTCCTGCGCACCGCCGCCGGGGTCGGCCTGTTCAGCGAGCACACGGACCGGTCGTTCGGACTCACCGAGACCGGCGCGCTGCTGCGCTCGGACGTGGACGGTTCGCTGCGCTACCTGGCCTACCTCTACGGCGAGGAGAGCGTCTGGAACTGCTTCGCCTACGCCGCCGACACCCTGCGCACGGGTAAACCCGCGGGCCCGGCGTTGCGCGGCGGGCGCGGCTGGTTCGAGTACATGGCCGACAGCCCCGAGTACGCGGAGGTCTTCCACCGCGCGATGACCGGCGTGAGCAACCGGGCGCCGGAGGTGGCCGCGAGCTACGACTTCGGCCGGTACCGGACGATCGCCGATATCGGCGGCGGGCAGGGCCGGCTGCTGTCGGCCATCCTCGCCGCGAATCCGCAGCAGCGCGGCGTGCTCTTCGACACCGAATCCGCCATCGGCGGCGCGGATCCCGTGCTCACCGAGTTCGGGGTGCGCGACCGGGTCGACTGTGTGGTCGGCGACTTCTTCGACAGCGTGCCCGCGGGAGCCGACGCGTATCTGCTCAAGGCGATCCTGCACGACTGGAACGACGCCGACTCGATCCGCATCCTGCGCAACATCCGCGCGGTCAGCACCGAGGACACCCGGGTCTACGTGATCGAGGCGGTGGTGCCCGGCGCCGGCGAATGGCATTTCAGCAAGGCGATGGATATCGCCATGGCGGTGAGCCTGGGCGGCAAGGAGCGCGAACTCGCCGAGTGGCGAGACCTGTTCGCGCAGGCCGATTTCGAGCTGGTCGACACGGTGCGCACCGCACCGCCGCACTGGTTGATCAAAGCCAGGCCGATACCGCGGACGCAGCGATGAGCGGCTGCCCGTTCCCGTTCGCCTGGCCCGCAGGCCCGGCCCAGCCGGACGCGCTGCTGCAGGCACACCGCGACCCGTTCCGCACGGTCACCCTGCCCAGCGGCGACGACGCGGTGCTGGCCACCCGTTACCAGACCATCCGGGCCTTGCTCGCCGACCCGCGAATCAGCAAGGACCGCAACCGGTCCGGCGTGGCGAAGATGACCACCCGGCCGCAGAAGGTGTTCCAGCGCCGGATCGACATGTCCCCGCCCGCGCATGCCCGGATGCGGCGGCTGATCGCGCGCGAATTCACCGCCGCCCGAGTCGAAACCATGCGCCCGCGGATCGCCGCCATCGTGGAGGAGTTGCTCGACCGGATGGCGGCCAATGGCGCGGCGGAGCCGGTGGATCTGAACACCGCCTTCGCCTTCCCGCTGTCGATCCAGGTCATCTGCGAGCTGCTCGGCGTCCCCGCGCAGGAGCGTCATCATTTCGGCGACACCAGCAATCCGCCGTGGGACTACATCCGCGAGCTCATCGAACGCAAACGGCGGCAACCCGATACGGATCTGATCAGCGCGCTCGTCGCGGTGACCGACGCCGAGGACGGCCGCCTCACCCCCGACGAACTGCATTTCTGGTCGACCCTGTTGCTGCTCGCCGGGTACGAAACGACGGCGAACCAGATCGCGGGCGGTGTCGTGCTGCTGCTGCACCATCGCGACCAATTGGCACTGCTGCGTGCGGATCCGGCGTTGATCACCGGTGCGGTGGAGGAACTGCTGCGCTGCCAGGTGGTCGGCACCTCGCTGTCCATGCTGCGCTACGTCACCGAGGACGTCACCGTCGACGATCGCGTTATTCCGCAGGGCACCAGCATCATTCCCGCGCTCGAATGCGCCAATCACGATCCGGCGGTCTTCGCCGACCCGGGGCGGATCGACCTCACCCGTCGCGACGCGCAGCAGCTCACGTTCAGTGCCGGCCGGCACTTCTGCCCCGGCGCGCCGCTGGCGCGGGCCCAGTTGCAGATCGGTATCGGCGCATTGATCGAACGCTTCCCGGAGCTGCGACTCGCGGTCGCGCCCGAGCGCCTCGACCGCGTCGACGACCATTTCTTCCAGGGCTTCCGCACGGTTCCCGTGCGCTGGTGAACAGCAGGAAGGTGCGCATGACCGCCGCAGAACCCGTCCCCTATCCGTTCACCCGGCCTGCCGCGCTGGAACCGCCGCGCGAGCTGTTCGGCTTGACCGGCTGCCCGATGGTTCCGGTCCGGCTGCCGAGCGGCGACGACGCGGTGCTGGTCACCCGGCACGCCGATATCCGCGCGCTGCTCGTGCATCCGGCGGTGAGCCGCAACCTGAACCGGCCGGACGCCGCGCGAATCAGCAAGCACAACAGCATGTTCCAGGATTCTAAAATGGATCCCGATCCGCCCGAGCACACCCGGGTGCGCCGGCTGGTCATGCAGGCGTTCAGTCCGGCCCGGGTCGCGGCGCTGGAACCGTTCGTCGCCGAGGTGGTCGACGAACTGCTGGACGCGATGGAAAAGCACGGTGGGCCGGTCGATCTCAATCAGGCGCTGGCGTTCCCGCTGCCGATCCGGGTGCTGTGCCGGCTGCTCGGGGTACCGGAGCAGGACCAGGCGCGCTTTCGCGGCTGGACCGAGCACTTCCTGTCGGTCAGCCAGTTCAGCGGCCCCGAGATCGGCGCCGCGATGCGCGAGTTGAACGAGTACATCGCGGCGTTGATCGAAGCCAAACGTGGTGCGCCCGGCGATGATCTGGTCAGCGACATGATCGCCGCGCACGACGCCGACGACGGCAGGCTCACCGGTTACGAATTGCACTGGTGGTGCCGGCTGCTGCTGCTCGTCGGCTACGAGACCACCGCGAGTCAGCTGGGCGGCACGGTGGCGCTGCTGCTTTCGCGACCCGATCAGCTCGCGCTGGTCCGCGACGATCCGAGCCTGGTGCCGCGCGCGGTCGAGGAGGCGTTGCGCTGGAAACTCGTCGGCTCCTCGGTGTCGATGCTGCGCTACACCACCGCCGACATCGACCTGGACGGCTACACCATCGCGGCGGGCACCAGCGTGATTCCCGCCGTCGACGCCGGAAACTTCGATCCCGCGGTGTTCGATCACCCCGAACGCTTCGACATCACCCGCACCGACAACGATCACCTCACGTTGAGCCGGGGCCCGCACTTCTGCATCGGCGCCGGACTCGCCCGTGCCGAACTCACCACGGCGATCGGCCGATTGCTCGCCCACTTCCCGACCCTGCGACTCGCGGTGCCCGCCAACGAATTACGCAGACAAGAGGGCGCGCTGCTGGAGGGCTTCCTCGGTATCCCGGTGGAGTGGTGAGATGCGCGTTCTCTGTGTGAACTGGGCGTGGCCGTCGCATTTCATGCCGCTGGTGCCCGTGCTGTCGGCGCTGCGGGCGGCGGGCGCGGAGGTCCGGGTGGCGAGTCAGCCACTGCTGCAACGGATCGTCACCGACGCCGGGCTGCCTTTCGCGCCGGCGGGCGCCGACGTCGACCACTCCGCGGTCCGGGCCCGCGCGGCCGCGGCCGCGCCGCCGGTGGCCGATATCTGGAACGTCGACGAAAACGCCAGAATGACACAGGTTTTCGCGGTCTTCGCCGAGCGTGCCCGGCTGATGCTCGACGACACCGTGGCCCTGGCCGAACGCTGGCAACCCGATCTGGTCTTCTTCGAGCCGACCAGTTTCGCGGGACCGCTGGTCGCCGCGCTGCTCGGGGTGCCCGCGATCCGGCACATCCACGGCGTGGACATGACCTATCGGGCCAGAGGCGCGACCCCGGCTTTGGTGGCGCCGCTGGCCGAGCAACTCGGCATCGCGCTGCCGAACCTGCTCGGCAGCCACACCGTCGACCCGTGCCCGCCGTCGCTGCAGATCGCGACCGACACCACCTCGACCACCGTGCGCTACATCCCGTACAACGGGCCCGCGACCATTCCGGCCTGGCTCGCCGAACCGCCCACCGTGCCCCGCATCTGCCTGACCTGGGGCACCACGGTCACCGCGCAGGGCGGGGAATTCCTGCTGCCCGAGGTGCTGGCCGCACTGGACGGGCTCGAGCTGGACGTGGTCGTCACGGTGCGGCCCGCCGAGATCGAACACCTCGGCCCGCTGCCGAGCAATGTGCGCGCCGTCTCCGGGCTCGCCCTGCACCTGCTCATGCCGTCCTGCGCATTGGTGATCCATCAGGGCGGTTTCGGCACCATGCTCACCGCGGTCGACGCCGGCGTGCCGCAACTGCTGCTGCCGCAGTTCCCCCATCACATGCTGCCCGCCGAGCAGTTGCGCGGGACCGGCGCGGCGGCGGTGCTGCCGGTCGCCGACTTCGATCGCGCCGTGGTGCGCGACCTGGTGGTCCGGCTCGTCGGCAACGGTCCCGAACGCGCCGCGACCCAGGTGCTGCGCGCCGAGCTACGGGCCCAGCCGACCCCCGCGCAGATCGCGCCCGACCTGCTGGCACTCGGAAAGGGAACACGGTGAGACAACAAGCAGCCCCGCGCGCACTGACCGACCGCAAACAGCATGTCCTGGAGTTGCTCACCGGACCGGGACACCTGTGGCTCGCGACCGCGGCCGACTCGCTTCCGCACCTGGTGCCGCTGGCCTTCGCCTACGGCGAGGGCGACCTGCTGATGGTGACGAAACCCGGCACCAGGTCCGTGCGCAGTCTGCGCGACGCGGGCCGAGCCAGGGCGGCGCTCGGCGATACCCGGGACGTGGTGCTCATCGACGGCACCACCACATTCTTCGATCCGCAGGCCGTCACCGGGCAGCTCGGCGCGCTGCTGGACACGCTGCCGATGGGTCGGCGGGTGCCGGGCAGCGTCGGCCTGCGGCTGCGGCCCGACCGGATCCAAGCGTGGCAATCGATGGCCGAGATCGGCGACCGCACCCTGATGTCGGGTGGTCGCTGGCTGGTCTGAGACCGCCCGCACAGGAGATAACTCCTGGCCGAATCGGCGGTTTCGTCTCTACAGCGCGCCGACCTCGGCCAATAGCCTGAAATCGCCACCACCCCAACCGATCAGGAGACCGCGATGACGGCACCGACGCCGAAGAAGACGAGCCGGTTCAAGGCGCTGTTGCCGCTGTTCGGCAACGTGATCGTGTCGACCGTGCTGTATTTCGTGCTGCGCGCGATCGGCTTCAGCGAGATCTGGTCGCTGGCCATCCCCGGCATCGTCGTAGCCGTCACCACCACGGTCGGCAGCATCCGGCGGCGCTCGCTGGACGTGATCGGCGCGCTGGTGCTGGTGGAACTCGTCGTCTCGCTCGGGCTGGCCTTCGTCACCGACGATCCGCGGATCGCGGCGATCCGGCCCGCGCTCTACATGCTGACCACCGGTGGTTTCTTCCTCTTCACCTGCGTGGTCGGCAAACCGGTCATGTACCTGCTCGCCACGCCGATGGCGACGAACGGCGGCGAACCCCGCCGCACCGAGGCCTACCACCGCGCCTGGGACGAAGAACCCCGGTTCCGCAAGCTGGAGCGGCTGATGACCCTCGGCGTCGGGCTCACCATGTTCCTCGATTCGGGTCTGCGCATCGGCATCGTCTACAGCTCCCCCGCCAGCGACCTGGACCGTTCCTTCCTGGTCTCCAACGGCGCCGCGATCGTCATGGTCGTCCTGGTCATCGTCATCATGGTCGCCTTCATCCCCCGCCTCTCCAAGATCGTCGACCAGGTCCAGCAGCGCGTCCCCGAGCCCGCCCCCACCGCCGAGGTCCGCGCGCACTGATCGCCTACGGGCCTGCGCCCGAGGACAGTGCCGCGGTCCACGCCTGTGGCAGGATCGCGCGATGGACGAATTCGCGAGCAGGACGGGGAGTGCGGTCGATGCGGCGGTGGCGGTGGGCCGCGAACTGGGGCTGACGGTCACCGATGCCGTGGTGCTGCACGATTTGTTCTCGGTGGTCGTCCATCTCGCGCCCGCGCCGGTCGTGGCACGGATCCCGGTGGTGCTGTCGCCCACAACAGACCTCGCGACCTTGGCGCGGCGGCAGCGGGCCGAGCTGGACGTAGCCCGGTGGCTGAACGAACAAGGAACACCGGTGATTCCGCCCAGCCCGCTCGTCCCGCTGGAACCGGTACAGCGCGAAAGCTTTTCGATGACGTTCTGGCAGTTCGTCGTCGAGGATCGCGACAAAGTACCCGATTACGCGGCGAATTCGGAGCGCGCGGCCGACCTGCACGCCGCGATGCGCGACTACCCGGGAGAACTGTCGTTCCTGTCCTCGGCCGAACCGCGCTTCGTCACCGAAAGCCTTGCGCTGCTGCAGGAGCGCCCGGACCTGATCGATCCGTCCGACCTGGATCGCGCGCGCCGCGAGTGGCGGGTGCTGGCACCATTCGTCCGGTCCCGCGAGGCGTTCGAGACCCGGTTCCCCGGGATCGACGTGCAGCCCATTCACGGCGACTCACCGCCGGCGAACATCTTCAACGGGACGGCCGGTGACCTCTATTCCGACTTCGAACTCGTCACGCTGGGCCCGGTCGAATGGGATCTCGCCGCGCTCGGCACCGATCTCGAAGCCGCGTATAACCGTGGTGCGCAACGGAACGGCATGCGGCCGCTGGACGACGAGGTGCTCCGCTTCGTGAACGCCGTCGGCGTACTGCGCGCGATCGCCGTTCTCACCCTCAGCCCGCAGCTGCCCGCCCTGGTGGAGTTCCTGCAACCGCTCATCGACCAGTGGCACGGCATGCCGTTCGCGGGCGGACTGGCCGGCTGACCGGGTCGTCGTCACCAGGTGACCGGCAGCTCGTGCAGGCCGAACAGCACCGAGTCGTATTTGACTGCCGCATCGGGCAATTCACCGTTCAGCCGCAGTTCGGGCAACCGGGCCAGCACCGTGCTGAACACAATGTCCAGCTCGAGCTGGGCCAACGCCGCGCCCATGCAGGCGTGCGCGCCGTAGCCGAAAGCCAGGTGCCGCTGCGCGTCTCGATGGATGTCGAGCACCTCGGGATTCGGGAACACCGTGGGATCCCGGTTGGCGGCGGCGGCCAACGGGATCACGCCTGTACCGGCCGGGATGGTGGTGCCCGCGACGTCGATGTCCCGGGTGGCGGCGCGGCAGGTGGCCAGCTCGGCGACCGAGGTGTAGCGCAGCAGTTCCGCGATGGCGCCGGGCATCGCGGACGGGTCGGACCGCAGCGCCGCCACCTGGTCCGGATGACGCAGCAGCGTGAGCAGGCCGACCGAGATGGTGTTCGCCGTCGTCTCGTATCCGGCCAGCAGGATCAGGATGAGCACGATGGTCAGCGCGCGCAGTTCCAGGTGACCCGGTGCGACGTGCTCGCGCAGCACGCGGGAGATCAGATCGTCCGCGCTCGATCCGTGTTTGCCGCGTACCAATTGCTTCACGTAGTCGACCAGCGCTTCGAAAGGCGCTGCACCGCCGTGCGTGATCACGCGCACGGTGAGTTCCTCGAACGACGCGGTATCCGCTTCCGGCACACCGAGAATGCGGCCGATGGCCAGCGCCGGTACCGGCAGCGCGAGCGTGCGCACCAGGTCCGCGGGCGGCCCCGCGTCGAGCAATCGGTCGATACGTTCGTCCACGCACCGCTGGATGTAGGGCCGTAGCGCGGCCACCTTCCGCGCGCTGAACTCGGGGGTGAACATCCGCCGGTGCACACCGTGCTCCGCGCCGTCCATGCCCACGAAAACCTTGATCCGGCGCAGGTATTCCGACTCCGCGGTCAAGAACGGGAAGCCGGGAGCGCAGCGATCGGCGCTGAGACCGGGGTCGGTGAGCACGGCCCGGACGTCGGCGTAGCGGGTCACCAGCCGGACCGGCCGGCCGTCGCGCAGGGTCGCCCGCCCGACCGGGCATTCCTCGCGCAGGGCGCGATATTCGGCGGGCAGATCGAACGGGTTCGGCCGGCGCATCGGGAACGCCGGGTCCGCCGCGGTCATCCGAGGCTCCCCTGCTCCACCAGTGCGGGCACCGGCCCGGCGCGACGTCGTGGCGGTCCGAGCGCCGCGACGAATTCCGCGAAAGTCGGGTGCTCGTAGAGCAACCCGACCGGCACGCGGCGGCCGAGCGCCGCGCCGAGCGTGGCCACACACCGCACCGCCGCCATCGAGGTGCCGCCCGCGGCGAAGAACGAGGTGGCCGGGCGGGGCGGATCGCCGAGCAGATCGGTCCAGACCTCGGACACCTTCGCGGCCAGCGGATCTCGGCGGCGCACGAGCGAGACGCGATGGCGCACCTGCGTTTCCGGATTCGGCGCACGGTGCCCGGCACGCAGGCGTGCCCGCTGGATCTTGCCGGTCGCCGTCCGTGGAAAGTCGGCGGCCGGCAGGACGCGGACCTCATCGACGGCGAAGCCGAACCGCAGCGCGACCCGTTCCCGAATCGCGTCCGCCACCTCGACATCGGGGCGCACGCTCACGAACACCGCCCGTCGCGGCGGGCCGTCCGGGTGCTCGAGCACGGTGAACGCCGCATAACCGTCCAGCACGCCGTCGACCTGCGCCACCACCGCTTCGATCTCCTGGCACGGGATATTGCCACCGTTGATGACCACCACATCGTCGTCGCGTCCCGTCACGACGAGGGCGCCACCGGTGACGAAACCTTGGTCACCGGTGGTGAACCAGCCGTCGCGCAGCGCCGCGTCCGCGCCGAGGTAGCCCGCGAACAGCGTCGCACCGCTTACCTGCACCGCGCCGAGCTGATCTTCGTCGCATACCGAACCATCGGGTCGCACCACCCGAATCCGCACGCCCGGCACCGGCGTACCGGTCACCGCGAGCTCCAGCGCCCCGGCCGAACCGGGCGCCGCGTGCCGCACGCGGTCGTCGGCGGTCATCCGCACCCGCACCGCCGGGATGCCCGGCTCACCCGGGGACGGTCGCGAATAGACCACGCCCGAACCGGTTTCCGACATCCCCCATGCGGGCCGGAACGCGGCCCGGGAAAGTCCATGCGGTGCAAGCAGATCGACGAACTCGTCGGCGACCGCCGCCACCACCGCCTCGCCGCCGTCGAGCACATGGCGCAGCCGGTGCAACCGCCACCGCCGCTCCGGCGCCCGCCGCAGCGCCGAGCAGACCAGTGCGAAACCGAAGTTCGGCGCCCAGGTGGTGCCGGCACGGTGCGCTTCGAGCAGGTCCAGCCAGGTGAGCGGATCAGCGAGCACGCGCGCGGTGTCCACCTGCACGAGCGAGCAGCCGAGAAAGACCGCCTGCGTCGCCCACATCACGATGCCGCCGACATGATCGAGGGGCATCCAGTTCAAGGCCACGTCCGAGGCGCGCAGATCGTTGAATTCGGCCGCCGCCCAGGCACGGTGGGCCAGCGCGGCGTGGGTCAGCAGCACGCATTTGGGCCGTCCCGTGCTGCCGGAGGTCAACAGTCCGATGGCGACATCGGCTGCCATCGGTGGTGCGGCCGTCCGGTCCGCCGACTGCTTGCCGAGCGGTCGCGCCGTACCATCCGCATCGACGGCGATCTGATGGTCCACCGCGACGGCGGCCACCGGGTCGTCCACGAGAACCACCGGGTTACCGAGCAATTCGTGTGCCGCGCGAATACGTTCGCCCACCGCGCGCACCGCGCCCAGCGCACCTGTCCGCCCCACCGGGACCGGCACTGCTCCCGCGAGCACGCAACCCCAGAACGCGGTCAGCTGCACCCGGGCGTCACCGGCGGCGATCAGGACCGGCGTCCCGGGTGGCAGCTGCTCCGCCAGGTATTCGCCCAGTGCCCCGGCCGCGCGACGCAGGTGCCCATAGTTCTGAAACCGTTCCAGCCCTTCGTCATCGACGTAGGTGATGCCCCGGCTGAGGTCCTGCGCCGCTCGATCCAGAGCCGCCGGGAGGGTGCGGGGCCAGTCGGCGGGCGGTTCGGTCGTGTCGCCGATCAACAACGCGCGATTCGTTCGGGTCACCGGCTGACCCCCTGTGCCAGGTCCAGCGCCTGTGCGGCGGTGCGCAGTACGTCGACCTGGTCGTCGAAATCGGCGGCCAGCAAGGTCAAACCGAGGATGGTCACCCCGGCCGCCGCGTACTCGGACATGCGCGCGCCGATACTGTGCGCGTCGCCGAGGAGCGCGGTGCGCCGGATCAGGTCCAGCGGTACCGCCGCTGCCGCACCGGCCCGGTCACCGGCCGCCACCAGCCGATGGACCCGCTGGACCTGCTCGCCGTAACCCATATCGGTCGCCACGCCCGCGTAGACGCCCGTACCTCGCCCGAGCGCAAGGAAATTCGCGTAGTAGGGCCGCAACGCGACGGCCGCGGATTCGGCATCGGGTCCGACGCCGATGGGGATCGAGGGCAGCACCCGGAAGCCGTCGAGGCTCGCGCCGGCGCGGGAACGGCCGATCCGGACGTGGTCGAGCGCCCACGAGATGCGTTCGGGTGAGCAGAACGCGCCGATCCAGCCGTCGGCGATCGCACCGGCCAGCTCGAGCGCGCGCGGACCGACACCGCCCAGAAGTATGGGCAGTTCGGGGCGTGGTTCGAAGGCGCGCAACTGGGCGACGGCCGCGGTGCCGTCCGGATCGTCCGGTGGCAGCCGCCAGTGCTCGCCCGCATAGCGCACCGGTGCGCCGGACAGCGCGCAACGCACCACCTCCACGTATTCACGCAGCCAGGCCAGGGGCCGCCGCAGGTCCGCCGCGTACCAACCCCGCGCCACGTCTGCGGCCGATACGCCGAGACCCAGTTCGAACCGCCCGCCGGACAGTTCGTCGAGAGTCAGCGCGGTCAGCGCGGTCAGCACCGGGCTGCGCGCGGGCGCCTGGAGCAGCCCGGAGGCCAGGGTGAGCCGCGAGGTGACCGCGGCGGCGGCGCCGAGCACGCTCACGCCGTCACCGCGGAACCCTTCGGGTGCGAGCGCGTACTCGAGCCCCAGTCGTTCGGCGGCGGGAGCGAGGCGGAGGGCGTGTCGTGGGGTCAGGAACACCGCGAGCCGCATCGTTTCTCCTCGTCGTGCCGGGTACTGCGAGGTCGAACGATCCGCCGCGGCACTCAAGGATCAACCGTGCCGCACTCGACGAGGCCGCTGCCGGACCCGAGCCGCCGGGGCCGCACAGCGGTGCTGGAGTGATCTTCGAGCGGGCCCGTGGACGCTGTGCGCACCGACTCTCTCTCGGACGGAGGCAAGGATGCGCGTCCTGCTGGCGACGTGGAACATGCCGGGCCATCTGTACCCGATGGTGCCGCTCGGCTGGGCATTACGCGCCAGCGGTCACGACGTCGTGGTGGTGAGCAACCCGGATCTGGTGCCCGCGATCGTCGGCGCCGGCCTGCCCGCGCTGGGCGCGGGGCCGGAGTTCGACTCCTATGCCCGGCTGCGCGACGAACTCGAGCGCCGCTCCTGGAAACCCGCCGCGCCCGAGCCGACCTCGGACCCGGTCGCCGCCGCGGAGCGGGCCCGGCGCAGGCGGCTCAACGGATTCCGGCTCGCCGCGGCCGCCGCGCAGGCGCAGGCGCCCGAAGCGGTCGCGTTCGCGCGGCGCTGGCAGCCGGATCTGATCGTCTTCGAGCCCGCCGGTTTCGTCGGCCCGCTGATCGGGACCTTGCTCGACGTGCCGACCGTGCGACACCTGTGGAGTATCGATTTCACCGCGCCCATCGCGGAATTCGAAGAGGACCTCATCGGGGAACTCGCCGCGCCCTACGGCCTGACCCGCATCGGGGTGAACGGCGACAGCACCCTCGATCCCGCGCCGACGCGCCTGCAGGTCGCGGATCGTCAAGTGCGCGAACCGATCCGCTTCGTCCCCTACAACGGCCCCGCGGTCCTCGAACCATGGCTGCTCGAACCGCCCGCCCGGCCCCGGGTGGGCATCACTTGGGGTACTTCGCAGAGCCGCCTCGGTTTCGACCACATGGTGCTCGCGCCCCGCGTGGTGCAGGCACTCGCGCGGCACGACGTCGAGCTGGCCGTCGCGGTCACCGCGGACCAGCGCAAGCTGTTCGAGCACGTCCCCGACAATGTGGTCCACCTCGGCCCGGCACCGTTGCATCAGCTCGCCTCGACCTGTTCGGTGCTGGTGGACCAGGGCGGCGCGGGCGGGGTGCTGACCGCCCTGGTGAACGGTCTACCGCAACTGGTCATTTCGCAGATGCCGGACGAGGTCTTCCACGGTCATCACGTGCGCGACAGCGGGGCCGGGTTGAACCTGCCCGGCACGGATCTCGCCGACGCCGATATCGCGGCCGCGGTGGATCGGCTGTTCGAGGACGAATTCCACACCGCAGCAGGCGAGTTACGCGACGATATGCTGGCCCGCCCGACTCCGCTGGCCGTGGTCGAGCAATTGGAGCGGCTGGCACGCGCGGGTGCGCCCCAGCGAGTGGACGCTCCTCGATGACCGACACCTCGGGCATTCGCTGGCTGGCCGGACTCCCGGTGCCGCAGTGGCGGTTCTGGTATCGCGAGCAGAAACAGCCCGGCTATCGCGACGGCATCGATACCTTCGTCTTCCGGATCGGCGGCGAAGTGTCCGCCGACGCCCTGGATCGGGCGTTGCGCTGGGTGATCGCGAGCCATAGCGCGTTGCGCACGAAAATAATCCGGGTCGGTGCTCGGGACACCAGGGTCGAGGTGCTCGCACCGGAAGCGACGCCTTCGGTGCTGACGGTGCGCCGGATCGACCCCGACGCCGACTCGGCGGCGGTCCGTACCTTCGCGGCCACGCCCTTCACGCTGGCTGCCGAAGTGCCGATCCGCGCGCTGCTGTGCACCGGCGACAACGACCGGCACCTGCTCGCGGTGAGCGTGCACCACACCGCGTTCGACGGTTGGTCGGCGATCATCCTGTTCGACGCGCTCGGCGCGGCATATACCCGTGCGCTCGCGGGCCGACCTGATCCGGTCCCGGCACCCACCGATTTCCGCGCCAGTTGGGCCGAACAGGAGCGCTTGGCTGGCCCGGACGAACAGGACGAGCTGTTGCGCTGGGGGCGCCAGCTCGTCGGGGTGCCGGATCTGCCGCTCCCGCATCCGGAGTCGGCGGGCACGGAACTCAGCAGCGGGGCCGTGGACGAGTTGTGGTTCGCCTTGCCGGGCACGGCGTTTCGCAATATCGGCAGCACCACGCCGAGCATGGTCATGCTCGCCGCGTGGGCGCGGGCACTACGAACATTCACCGGCGCGGCGGATTTCGCGATCGGTGTGCCGGTGAACGGCCGGGCGGCCGAATCGAGCATCAACGCGGTCGGCTGCTTCGCCTCGGCGATCGCGCTGCGGTTCCGGCACACCGGTGCCGATGATCCGCGCGCCGACCTCGCCACCGCGACAACCGGTCTGCTGCACGCGATGGACCACCAGTTCATGCCGCTGGAGCAGATCATCCGGCTCGACCCGCAGCGTGATCCCCGCCGGATGCCGTTCTGCCAGGCCGGGTTCGTCGTGCAGACCGGCGCGAGTGTCACCCTGACGCTCGCCGGCACCGAGGTCGAATACCTGCACCGGCCCAAACAGGAGTCGTCGTACGAGTTGACCCTCGAGGTGTGGTCCGGCGCGGAGCCGAAGGGCCGCCTCTGGTACCGCACCGACATCCTGACCCGCGATCGCGTCGAATCGCTGCGCGAGCTGTGGCTCACCGAATTGTCCCGCTGCACGAGCGCGTTACGGGAGGTTCAGCATGTCCGCAGCCACTGACGACCCACGGGTCGGCGCTTACCTGCGCAGGCTCGGATTCGACGGGTTCCCCGCGCGTTCGGCCACAGCTCTCGCCGAGCTGCATGCCGCCCACGCCGCCCGGGTGCCGTTCGAAACACTCTGGCACACACCGTCGATCGCGGTCGACGATGCCGTCGACCGCATCGTCGAGCAGGGCCTGGGCGGCATCTGCTACCACCTCAACGGCGCGTTCGGCTGGTTGCTGGACCGGCTCGGCTACGACGCACGACTGCGTCCGGCGGCCACGCAGAGCCGGTTCGCGCCGAGCGCCCAGCCGCCCACCGGCACGCACGTCGTGCTCACCGTCGACAACCTGCCCGCGACGGACAATCCGGGCGGCCGCTGGCTACTCGATGTCGGTGCGGGCGAAGGCTTCTCGCGGCCTATTCCGCTGATCCCGGGCGACTACGCGCGCGGCGAGTTCCGCTATCGGCTGCGTCCGTCCGAGCTCGACCCGCGCTGGTGGCGCTTCGACTACGACCGGCACGAGTCCTGCCGTGGTGTCGATTTCGCGCTGACCGAGGTGGCCTACGCCGAACTGGCCGAGATCTACACCCGGATGGCGGAGACCGATATGGCGATCTTCTTCCGCTACGGCTGGGTGAAGCGGCACGACGAGTCCGGTTTCGACGAGTTGATCGGCACGCAGCTGTCGAAGGTCACCGCGGCGGGGCGCGCCATCCGCACGATCGGCGACCAGGACGACTATTTCGACACCCTGGCCACCGTCTTCCAGCTGACGATCCCTGAGGCGCTCGACGAGCGGGAAGCGTTGTGGCAGCGCGTGGTCACCGAATGGTCGGCGCAACGCTTCCGGGACGACTGGGCTCCGGCCCGCGCCGGAGCCGACGCCGACGCGACCCGATGAGCACCGCCTTCGTCCAGCAGATCTTCGCCAGGCCGGACGTACTGGACTGCCTTGCGATTCCCGCCGAGGTGCCCGGCGAATACCACGTCTACGTCGTGCCCTCGGCCGACGCCGATCCGATCGAAGTGCAGCGGGAGCTGAGCCGGACACCGAAGATCGCGGTCCGCGTGCTGCGCCGGATTCCGCGGCGGCCCGACGGCGAGCCCGACCTCGCGGCACTGCCCGAGGCACAGGCGGCCGAGGACTGGGTGCCGGTGCGTTATCCGCTCGGCCATCGCCGCGTCGGGGTCCACCGCCCCGCGCAGGACCACACGGCGTCCACGGTCCGTCGTCTCGCGCAGGCGGCAGGTCCCGAACTCGTTGTCACCCGGACCGATCCGCGCACCCTCCCGGCGGCGCTGCGCGCGGCGGCGGCCACCGCGCATTCGGTGGTGACCGTCGGGCCGGACGGCGAAACCCGCATGCCGTACGACCGATTGCTCGAGCGCGGACTGCGGCTCGCCGCCGGGCTGTCCGGGCGGGGGCTGCTGCCCGGTGCGAAAGTCGTACTGGCGCTGCACGATCTCGCCGATTACGTCGTGGCGGTCTGGGGTTGCCTGCTCGGCGGCTTCGTGCCGGTCACCGCGGTCGAACCGAAGCGCGACGACGCCGGTGTGCTCGTCGCGTTGTCGCAACGACTGTTGGATGCACCGATACTCACCTCCCCTCCGCTCGCCGAATCGCTGGAGCTGGGTGTCACCGTCGGTGAATTGTGCACGGCGGCAGCGCTACCCGTCGCCGAGGTGCACGCACCCGACCCCGACGACGTCGCGGTGCTCGTGCTCTCCTCCGGTAGCACCGGGCGCCCCAAGCTGATTCAACTCACCCATCGCGCGATCGTGGAGAACGCCCTGGCGGCCCGCCAGGTCGACCTGATCCGCGCCGGTGAGACCAGCCTCAATTGGCTGCCCTTCGACCATGCTCCCGCCCTGGTGATGTATCTGCTGCGGGACGCCGTGCTGGGCTGCACGAGCGTGCACGCGAGCACGAGCTACATCACCGCGGCGCCGCTGCGCTGGCTCGACTTGCTGGAGCGATACCGAGTGGCGCACACCTGGTCGGCCAACTTCGGCTACCGGATGCTCACCGCGGCCCTCGAACAGGCGCCGCGGCGTCAGTGGGATCTGTCGGCCCTGCGCACCCTGCTCAACGCCGGGGAACAGTGCATCCCGGCGGTGGTCGACGGATTCCTCGGAGAGCTGGCGCGTTTCGGCGTCACGGCGGCGAACTTCGTGCACATGTGGGGCATGGCGGAGACCGCGACGGCCGCCTCGTGCGCGTACTTCGACGCCGCGGACCATATCGTGACCCACTCCGGTATCGACTACATCAGCATGGGTGCACCCGCGCCGGGCAGCCGGCTGCGTATCGTCGACGAAAACCTGCTCCCGCTGGACGAATACACGATCGGCCGGCTACAGGTGCGGGGCAGCCGAGTGACGCCCGGGTATCTCGACAGCCCGGAGGCCAACGCCGCCGCGTTCACCGTCGACGGCTGGCTCGACACCGGCGACCTGGCGTTCCTCGCCGACGGCAAACTCGTGATCACCGGTCGCGCCAAGGACGTGGTGGTGGTCAACGGGGCCAAGTATCACAGCCACACCATCGAAGAGCTGGTGCACGAGATCGAGGGCGTCCGGCGCGGGTACGTCGCCGCGGTGGGTGTCGCCGATCCCGAGCTCGGCACCGAGCTGCTCGGCATCTGTTACGTACCAGCCGATTCCGGTGACCAACGGCGGACCGCGGCACGGATCACGGCGACGGTCGGCGAGCGGCTCGGCCTGCCGGTCGGCATGATCGCCGCGCTCACGACCGCCGAATTCCCGCGTACCACCGGCGGAAAGATCCAGCGGGCGGTCCTGGCGCGACGGCTCGCCGACGGCGAACTCGCGGCCCGCGTTGTCGACGGGGTCGGCGGTGCGTCCGGTACGACACCCGATTGCGTCTATGTCACTCGGTGGCGGCCGGTGCCGCCGTCGCCGCGGCACGCCACCGGTTTGCGCGGACCCATCGTGCTGTTCGCCGACGCGTCCGGTGTCGCGGCGGAATTCACGAGGCAGCTGCCGGATGACTACCTGCTCGTCCGGCAGGGCACCGACTTTCGGCGTACCGAGGACGGCTTTGTCATCGATCCGGACCTCGATCAGCATTGGGCGGCGGTTCGGGCGGCGCTCGGCACGCCGCAGACGGTCGTCTACCTGTGGAGCCTCGCCGCCGAAACAGATTCGTATGCAAAGCATCTCGTCAGCGCGATCCAGTGCTGCACGCACGACGGCGCCGGTCTGAGACTGATCACGGTGAGCCGGGGCGCGCACGTGCTGACCGGAACCGAGTCCGGCATCGTCGCGGCCGCGGCCACCGCGGCCGTCACCGCGGTGTACCGGCAGGAGTATCCCGGTAGCGAGGCGGTGCACATCGATCTGGCCGAGAGCGCGCCCGAACGCACCGCCAGGGACCTGGCCATCGCACTCGGCGATCACAGCACCGCCTACCCGGAAGTCGCCTGGCGACAAGGCCGTCCGTATCTACCCGCCCTGACTCGGGTCGACGCGCCGGTCACCGTACCGAGCCCCCTGCGGACGGATGGACGCTACGTCGTGCTGGGCGGCGCGGGCGGTATCGGCACCGAGTTGGTGCGTGATCTCGCCGCCACCTTGCGCGCCCGGTTTCTGATCGTCGGCAGGCGCGCGCTCGACGGACCGAATAACACAGCATTGCAGGACAATTGGCGCAAACTTCGCGACGCCGGCGCACAGGTCGAGTACGCGGCCGTCGATCTCCGCGACGAGTCCGCCGTACGCGCGGCGGTGACGGCCGCCGAAAACCGGTGGGGTGCACCGCTGGACGGTGTGATCCAGCTGGCGGGCGAGTACCGCCTGCGCACGTTGCGCGCCGAGCAGCCCGCCGACTGGGACCTCACCGCCACTGGTCACCTGCGCGGGTTGCTGGTGGCCGCGGCACTCGTCCGGGAGCGCCCCAGCTCCCAGTTGATCCTCGGCTCCTCACTGATGGGTGAGTTTCCCGCGGCGGGCTGCGCGGCGTACGCCGCCACGAACGCGCTGTCGCGCGCGCTCACCGCGGAACTGCGCCGACGAGACGGCATGCCGATCACCAGGCTCGCCTGGAGCCTCTGGCGCGCGACCGGCGTCAACGCCGGGAATCGGTACGAAGCGGCCGCGGCCGCACGGGGTTTCCTGGCGCTGCGGCCCGACGACGCGGTCCGCTTGACCGTGGAGACCCTGTGCCGCCCGCCCGGCGACTATCAGATCGGCATCGACCGGCGCGGCACCGATGTGCGCGCTCTCGTCGACGACACCCGCGATCTCGCGCTGACCGAACCGGCCGGGACGGCACCGCCGGCCGATCTGGCACCGGTGGCCGCGGCGACCCTCGGGCACATGATCCGGGCGCTGGACGGCTTCACCGGCCTGCCGCTGTCGGCGCACACACCCCTCAGCGCGCTGGGACGCACCTCGGTGCAGATGGTGCAGGTGCACGCCCGCCTGGAGGGCGCGCTCGACACTGCGATACCGCATGAAATGTTCTTCGCGGCACCAACACTCGGCGCCCTGGCCGGCGCTTTGCACGAGTCGGGTCAACAAGCCTCGGTGTTCGGGCCCGCCACCTCGGCCACATAGCAGCCGACGAGGTCCGGGATGTCGAAGCTGTCCACCCCCACCACACCCCAATTGCAGCGCACCAGCCCGTTCTGGATCAGCTGCTCGATGGCGTTGTCCGCCGACCACTGCCCCGGCGCGCACAGCTGTTCCGCGCGCGTCATGGTGAGCGTGCGCGAACCCGCGGCGATCGCGGCGTTCAGCAGCGCACGCGCGGGCGCGTCCAATTCGCGATAGCCCGCCGACACCGTGCGGGTCATGCTCCAGTCGAGGAACTCCAGCTGGTGCAGCCGCCGCCGCGGATCCGCGAGCCGGTCGGCGAGCATGGACAACGACAGCAAGCGATTGGTCACCAATTTCGCGCCGACGATGCGCAATGCCAGCGGGTTTCGATCGCAGTAGGCGATGATGCGTTCCGCGGCATCGGTTTCCGCGCTCATCCGATCGGGACCGATGATCGCGGAGAGTATCTCGTTGCTCTGCCCCGCGTCCGGCGCTTCCAGTTCGATCGGCGCCGCGCCTTCGATACCCGCGACCGCGCGAAAGGTGCCGGTGATCAGCACCGCGCTACCGGGGCCGCCCGCGAGCAATTGCCGCACCTGGCCACGAGTCGTGACATTGTCCAGCACAATGAGCACCCGGCGGCCCGCAGCCCAACTACGGAACAACTCCGCGCGCTCGTCGAGTTCATCCGGCAAATGCCCGGCGGCGAAACCCACCGCGCGCAGGAACCTTCCGAGAATGCGGAACGAACCGTGCGTGCCTTCGCGGAAATCGACATAGAGCTGACCGTCCGGGAAATGGCTGCGCACCGAATGTCCCGCGTGGATCGCCAGCGCGGATTTACCGACACCGGGCCCGCCGGTGACGGTGACCACGGCGGCCGTGACGGCCACGTCACTGGTCAGTAGTTCGGTGAGTCGTTTCTTTTCGTCGGCGCGACCGGAGAAATCGGACAGATCGCGCGGCAATTGCGCGGGCGCCACGGCGGTGCGCACCTCGGCGGTGGCCTGTTCCGGTGCGCCGTCGAGCAATCCGCGCTGCAACTCCTGGATGACCGCGGACGGTTCGATGCCCAGCTCGGCGCTCAGATTGGACCGCAGCAGGTGGTACACCTCGAGCGCCTCGGACCTGCGGCCGCAGCGATGCAGGCAGGTCATCAGGTTGCCGTGCAGCCCTTCGTGATAGGGGTGCTCGCCACACAGCAGCTTCAGCTCACCGATCAGATCCCGATGATGGCCCAGACGCATCCGCGCCTCGACCCGCAACTGCGTGACCTGCAACAACGACTCGCGCAACCGGTTGATCTCCGGTTCCAGGATCGGGCCGGCGCAGATGTCGTACAGGGGTGTGCCGGTGCACAGCGCGGCCGCGTTCGAGGCGGACTGCAAGGCTTCCACCACCGCGCCGTCGGACAGCTGGTCGCGCGCCCGTTCGGCGAGCTGCTCGAACGCGGCGATATCGAGTTCGTGGTCGGCCAGCCGGATTTCATAGCCCAGCGGATGCCAGCGCAACACGTCACGCCCGTTGGCGCCGTGCGCCTGCAACAGTTTTCGCAGTTGATAGACGTAGGTCTGCAAAGTCGCGAGCGCACTGATCGGCGCTTCGTCGTTCCACAGTTCTTCGACCAGAACGCCGGTGGGCACGATTCGGTTTCGCCGCACCGCGAGCAGCGCGAGCAAGCTGCGCAACTTCGGCGCCGTCGGTGTAATCTCACCGTCGTCCACGGTGACTTGCAGTCTGCCGAGCGTTGAGACGAACATCCAATCTCCTGGATCTTCCGGCAAATCCCACTGAAACCTGATACTTAGCCCCGCTCAGCACATTCGAACATGACGACAACCGGACGACTACCAGCAAATCGGACAATGTGACGCGGATTACATCTCCGATTCCGTAATTTTGCTAACGCGATGACAATCGAATTAGAAGAACATATAAGCGGTTTCACGCACGCCCAGGATAATTCAGACAATCCATACAACCGCGACGTTCAGCGGCCTCTCACCGCGACGATTCCAGGGCCGTCCGGGTGAGGGTTTGGGTGACTGTGGCGGATAGGCGGGTGCGGAAGGCGGTGGGGGTGAAGGTGGTGGCGTGGGTGCGGATGGTGGCGGGATCGTAGGTGGTGGAATCGAAAGCGCGCATGTGGCGGGCGAGGCTGTCGATGACGGACTGGTCGTCGCCGGGGGCGAGATATTCGCCGGTGGTGCCGGGTAGGACGGTGTCGAGCGCGCCGCCCGCGCCGACCGCGAGGACCGGGGTGCCGCACGCCATCGCCTCCACCGGGACGATGCCGAAATCCTCGACGCCCGGCATGAGCAGGGCCTGGCAGCGGCGATAGCTGTCCAGCAGGACCGCGTCGGAGGCAGCGCCGAGAAATGTGGTCTCCGGTCCGGCGATGGATTCGAGGTAGGGGCGGTGCCTGCCGTCGCCGAGCACGACCAGCCGGCGGCCCGCCTGCCGCGCCGCCCTGATCGCGAGGTCTGCCCGTTTGTAGGGCACGAGACGACCGGCGAACAGGAAGAAGTCCTCGCGCGACAGCGACGGGTCGGGGGTGAACCGATCTATCCGCACGGGCGGATTGATCACGGCGGCGGGCAGACCCCACCAATCACGTACACGGTCCGCGACCGCGTGCGAGTTGGCGATCACCTGCGCCAGCCGCGGCGCCGCCCGCAACTCGGCCCGGCGAGCGATATGGCCGAGGGCCGCCAAAGCGAGCTGACCGGACCGTCCACCGGCCTCCTGGGCGCGAAAAGCGCTGTCCCACGCCCAGCGTGCCGGACTGTGCACATACGCGATCACCGGTGCGTCCGTGGCGAATACGGCCTGAGTGGCGAACGCGTGATGGCTGACGACCACCGCGTCGAACCGCCCGGCCAGCGGCAGGCGACGCAGCGCCCGGGGCACGAAGGGCAGCAGCGGGGCGTGCGCGCGGGCGCCCAGCGCGGTATGCACTCCGCTGAGCCAGCTGTCCTGAATCGAATCCAGCTCTCCCGCACCGCATTGCGCCGCGAGTGCGGCCTGCCCCGCACGACTGACGATCGGCGCGAACACCGAGGCTCCGGGCCAGGTGCGGAGGAACTCCGCCACCACCGCTTCGGACCCGCCGTATTCGGTGAATCGCTCATGCACGAGCCCGATTCGCGGCGCGGTCACGAGTGCTGCGCTCCACCTTGCGATGCGGCGGCGATCCGGCGCGGCGCGGCGGTCCGCCGGAGCGCGGGCGCGACCGGACGTCCTACCAAAAGCCCTGTGACACTGCCCTGTTCGAGCGCGCGCCGATAAACGAGCGCTGCCTCCCGGCAGGCGGAGACAGTCACGTCGACAGCGTCGTCGGTGTGCGCCGCCGAGGTCACGAACGATTGCCCCAGCACCCCGCGGGCCAGCAATTCCTGCAGGAACAGCGTCCGGAACGCTTGCGACGGCCTGCCGCGCGGGTCTCTGGTGAGATAGACCAGGCACGACGGCCGCCCGGCGACCTGAAGGAAATCGGCGATACCCAGCTCGGCGGCAGTGGCATTCACCGCGTCGGCGAGCCGCCGCCCGGCCCGTTCCATCCGGCCGATCGGATCGGTGTCCGCGTAGGCGCGAACCACCGCGCGGAACGCGGCCAGCCCCGCGGCTTCCGGCCCGTGGGTGGTCGACAGCAGGAACACCCGGTCCCGGTCCGTTCGCAACCCGCCCAGCTCCATGTATGCGCGCTTGCCCGCCAACGCCGAGATCGGGAACCCGTTGCCCATCGCCTTCCCCCAGCACGACAGATCCGGGCGCACGCCGTACACCTGTTGCGCCCCACCGGCCGACCAGCGGAACCCGGTGATCATCTCGTCGAACACGAGCAACGCCCCGTACCGATCGCACAGGGCGCGAACACCGTTCAGATACCCGCCGCCGGGTTCGGCGAGTGCGGTCGCCGCCTCCATGACCACGCACGCCACCGGCACCGCGGCCAGGACGTCGGCCAGTGCGCCGAGATCGTTGTACGGGAACTTCACCGTGGCGGTGTCGTCGGTGCCGCTGTCCATCTCGGTGGTGCCGATGAACCAGTCGTCCACGGAGAAGAACGGTTGATCACACACCGCGACGACCACCCGGCCGGTGGCGGCGCGGGCCAGCCGGACCGCCGCGGTGGTCGCGTCCGAGCCGTTCTTGGCGAACTTGACCATGTCGGCCCCGGGGACCAAGGACAGGAAGTCCTCGGCGGCAAGCAATTCCAATTCGGTGGGCCGGGAGAAGTTCACACCGTCGGCGATGGCGGCCGTCACCGCCTCGACCACCGGCCGATAACCGTGCCCGAGCGTCACCGAGCGCAGGCCCATGCCGTACTCGACGTACTCGTTTCCGTCGCTGTCCCAGACCCGGCAGCCGTTGCCGCGCACCAGAATCGGGGCCATGTGTTCCGGGTACTGATCGGCGCCGCGCGCATAGGTGTGCGCGCCACCGGGTATCAGGTCGTGCAACCGCGCCTGGATGCCGTTGCTACGAGCGAAATCACGTCGACTGTCGAGACTCGTCACGCACGTTCCTCATTCCTTCAACACCCGCGTTCGGTGAACGCTTTGAGATAGCCGGCCGATTGGCGCACGTACATCCACGCCCAGAACGCCGGCCCCGACGGACTGGGGCTGGCGACCATCGTCACCTCACCGGCGAAGCACTTCTGCACGATGTACCGCGCGCGCGACACATGCGGGGTGAAGGTCACCACGATGATGTGCCGCCAGCCGTATTGCTGTGCCCTGCGGCCGATTTCCTGCGCTTCACCCTGGGTGGTCCACGGGTCGGGGACGAAACAGCTGACCTGGAAATCGAAGTGCCCGGCACAGTATTTGTCCATGGCAGGGTCGTCGGCACCGGTGGAGCGCGAGATCAGCAGTTGCCGGGCGTAGCCACGCCGCGCGAGATCGAGTCCCACGTCGAAGCGTTCGTACGGCGTGCCGCCGAGCACGACGATGGCGTCGGCGGGTCGCAGCGGATCCACCTGCGGTCGCACGTACGCCGGCCAGCCCAGCGCCGCCAGCGCGGCGACGACGGCGATCACTGCGACGACACCGAGCAATGCGCGCCGGATCCGGCTCGGCGGGCGCCGGGGTACCTCGGGTGCAGCCACGGCAGCGTTGTTCACGGCGTCACCTCGTCGGCCTGTCCCGGCCCAGCGGCACGGCGCTCACCGCGCCGGTGGGCGCGACCACCAGCCGCCAGTACCCGCCGTCCGCGTCCTTGAGCACCATGCCGCCCTCGGCGCGATCGGAAAGCCAAGCGCCGCTGGAGAGTACCGCCGCCGCCACCGCGCCGTCGGCGGCCTGCACCTGGAGGATGTCGGTGTCCGGACGGCCCGCCTGTGCGACCGTGGTCCCGGCGAACCGTGCCCCCAGCATCCGATCCCGGCCGATCACATGCCATCCGGTGGGGAACACCGCGGGATCGATATCACGGGCCGAGCTCGAAATGAGGTTCACCGCAGTGCCTTCCGGGCACCCCCGCCCGTCGATCCGCAGTTCGGTGGGCGGCTGGTCCAGGTCCGCGTCGAACTGTACGTTCGCCAAATACGGTTGGCGGCAATAGGTCAGGTCCACGCAGCGGGTCCGGGCCGCGATCTTGCAATTGACCAGTCCGAACTGTGCGGGCCCACCACGTTCCAGGTGCCCGATCGACAGTGCCGTATCGGCACCCTCGAACCAGACGTTGGTCAGCCACCAGGCGTTGGCCGCGCCGTCCACCACCAGGTGCCGGTCGGTGGTGCGCGGGTCGGTATCGGAGACGAATTCGACGTTGCTCAAGGCCAATCCGGCGTTGTGGTCGCCGCCGGTGCCGAGCACGCTGATCCGGTTGTTGGTGAATTTCGACGAGGTCACGTAATTCTGGATGCACGAGGTCACCAGCCCGTACCCGAAATTGTTGATATCGCAGTTGACGAACGCGGTGCCGCCCGTGTTCTGATCGAGCACGACGCCGCGCTGTTCGGCATACCGCGGAAAGTTCTCACTGAGGTGATTGCCGCGCAGCACCACCGATTCGAACGAACACCGGAAGCATTCGGACAGCGACACGGCGGTCACGGCCGGGTCGGAGACGAAGATGCCGAGCCGGGCGAAGCGCACCCGCTGCCGCTTGTGCAGGGCGATCAGCGTGCCACCGCCCGCATAGTTGATCATGCTGACATCGCCGCCGTCGCCGAGCACCGTGGCGTAGTCGGGTAATTGGGGCCAGGACGTCACCCGGTACTGGCCGGCGGGCAGATACAGCACCAGCGGTCCGTCGCCCACCGCGGCGGCTTTCGCGAGCGCGGCGGTGTCGTCGGCTTTCCCGTCGCCCACCGCACCGAAATCACGGATGTTGCGGGCGGCGGGCGCGTCGGTGACCCGCGGTGAGCGGAACTCCTCGTCGTCGTCGGAGCGGGCGGCGCACGCGGTCAAGGGCAGCGCGGCGGCCGCGCCGAGCGAACCGGCGAGCAGGCGACGACGATTCACCGAGTCTTCGCTCATAGGCGCAACCTTCGACTGAGGCGCGGTCGGTCACCGGGCCGCGATACCGCGATGACGCCCACCAGTGCCGCGCCCGCCGCGCCGAAGGTCGCCAGCGCGCCGCGCACCTGGGCCGCGTCGGTGGCGCCGAGTTCGACGACGCCGATCGTCGCGTCCCCGCGCGGGGCGACCGACAGCACGTCCGCGGCGGCGGTGACCGGCGCCACCTCGACCACCACATGATCGAAATCGCACCGCAGGTCCGCCAGGATCGTGCCGAAACGCTCGGTGGTCAGCGCATCCGGCGTCCCGGGATCGGGCGAGCCGAGCGGCAGCAGATCGATGCCGTCGTCGGGTAGCCGCACCACCGCATCGCTCGATCTCGGCCCGCCGCGCAGGACTTCGGCGAGCCCCGGACCGGTGTGCGCCAGCAGTTGGCCGGAGCTGCCCGCACCGGTGGTGTCCGCGTCCACGAGCACTACCCGGGCACCGGTAGCCGCCAGCGATCGAGCCAGCCGCGGCCCGATGTCAGGGGCCGACCGCGCGGAAAAGCTGGTCAGCACAATCGTTTTCGGACTCTTCCCGGCGGCGGCATCGGTGAGGCGGGCCCGTAGCCGCCGCGTCTCCCCCAGCTCGCCCGGCAGGCCGATGTCGAGTATCGCCAGAATCGGCACCGCCGGCCGCTCGGGTGCGCCGGGCCCGCCCACCCGAACCGGTTCCGCCAGTACCGATTCCAGCTCGGTGGAGGTGCGCAACCGGCGGTCGAGCCGATCGCGCAGCAGGGCTGCCGCGAATCCCAGTGCGAGGCCCGCGCACAGGCCGAGTGCCAGCAGGCGCGTTCGTCGCGGGCCGCTCGGCGCGGCGGGCAGCTCCGCCCGATCCACCACCGCGACCCTGGTGGCGGGTGCCGCACCGAGTTCGGTGGTCTCCAATTCGTCCACCAGCCGCCGGAATTGCGCCACCACGGCGTCGGCGAGATCGCGTGCCTCCGCGGCGGCGGGCGCGGTGACGGTGGCGACGAGCACGGCGGTCGCGGGCGGCGAACTCGCCGAGATCCTGCTGCGCAGTTCGCCGACGCTCAACCGCAAGCCGCGATCGTCGATGACCCGCTGTGCGACAGTGGCGCTGGTGAGCAGGTCCAGATACGACCGGACCCGCTGTTGCGCCGCCAAACCGCCCTGGTACGAGTCGTTCACCGACGTTCCGGTGGACATCGACACGTACATGCTGCTCGAGGCTTTGTACGTCACGGGAATCGTCTGCGCGTAGCCCGCGGCGGCGAGCAGGCACACCAGCACCGCCGCGACGACGACGATCCAACGGCGCCGCAGCACGCGCCAATACTCGATCAAACCCATTGCCCGGTCCTTTGTGTAACGGGGACAACGGATTCGGCCCGCTCCCACGATCGACGCGCCGATAACTGCCCGCGCGAACCGCGGTACAAACCCACCAGCAGATAGATGAACCACACCAGTACGACGGCCTGGAGATACTTGCCGAGCATCTCCATGCTGCCGAGAATTCCGCGCTCGAAGATCACCGGTATCTCGATGAGCGCCAGCCCCAGCACGACGAGGGCGATATGCCGCGAGTACAGCGCCCGCGCCCAGGAGGCCAAGAGCGCGAACGTGAATGCGGCGCCCACCATGATCCCGGTGTATCCGCCGAGCAGATAACCTTCGCTGATCCCGCCCTCGGCCAGCGATACCGACACCTGGCTCATGTCCACCGAGGCGCCCCGGACGTCGGCGGCCCACGCGGTGCCGGAGCGCAGCTTCTCCGAACCGAGCAGCTGCGCGGGAATCAGGCTGCGCGCGGCGTTTTCGGCGGCTTCGGCCGGGGACAACCAGGAGCCGGGCGGGGTGTAGTACACGTCGGTCGCCGCCTCCAGCAGGTCGAACCGGCGCAGTACGCTCAGCATGGGCCGGACCGCGGCGGGATACGCGGCATCGGTGACCGCGGCGTCGGCCCGCAGCTGCCCGGTGGCCTTCAGCGACTGCAACCAGCCGAAGCCGCCCATGCCGAGGATCGAGACGAGCAGAATGGCAACGATTTTCGGCCGCGTCCAGCCGCCGAGTGCGAACCGCACGCCGATCGCCAACGCGGCACCCATGATCGGGGTCTTGGATTCGACGGCGACGGTCCAGAGCAGTTCACCGGCCAGCAGCAGACCGACAGCGGCCACCGTGGCCCGGGCGCTGGCCAGTCGCACGAAGACGATGAGCCCGATCGCGCCGATCGTGCCCAGCATCGTCACGAAGGTCAATGCGGGACTCGATGTTTCGACCTCGCCCGCCTTGCCCGCGGTGCCCGTGGCGACCATCGCCAGGCGCCCGAGCGCGCCCAGGAAATACAGCACGCACAGGGTCGGCACGAAGTTCGGATCGTCGGTGATCGCCGCTCGCCGGGGCGCGCGGCGACGGCGTAGCCAGATCGCGAAGGCGACGACGAGGCCCGCGTACACCCACAACCCGAACACCACCGGACGCAGCACCATGGCGATGCCGTGGTCGTAGCCGAGGGCGGCCAGGCGCGGATCGGCCACGTTGTCGCCGAACCGCGGTTCGGGCTGCACCCACAGCAGCACAATGGGTCTGGCGAGATAGGACATCGCCCAGTAGAGGGCCTGTGCGATGAGCAGCACCCTGGCCACGCCGGGAACGGTCAGCGCAGCGACCACCATCGTCGCGAGTGCCGCGGCGATCATGATCAGTGCGGTGACGGCGGCGGTCATCGGCGGACTCCGACGGCCGCACCGGGTCCGGCGCATTCAGGTGAGCGCATCGATGATCTCCTCCGCCCGGTCGACGTAGCGATGCCGCTCGCCGGTGATCCGCCGGTAGCCGGCCGCGGCGACCTGCTCGACCGCCTCCGGCCGGCGCACGCATCGAGTGAGGATCTCGCGCAACTCGCTCCGATCGGAGAACAGGAAGCACTCGGTGCCCTCGTCGAGCAGCTCGGCATGTTCGGTAGTCCGCTCGCCGACGAAAAGACCGCCGGCGGCCGGTATTTCGAACGACCGGCAGGTGTGCGTGTCCCGGTTGTCGGAATTGAGCAGCACCAGGTTCGCGGTGATCGAGGCGACGGCCGCGGCGAAGCGCTCGCCGTACACTCCCCCGCCGAGTTCGGCGGCGGTGCCACGCAATTGGCGCACCCGCCGCCAATCCGGCCCGCGCACCAGGAAATCGGGACCGTGCTCCCGAGCCAGGTCGACGAGCAGCGGCGTGCGGTCGGGGCGGCGGGCGCCGATGAACCCCGCCAGGAACTGCCGGGCGCCCCGGCGGGCGCACGGATGGTGCCAGGCCGGGTCATAGGCGCTGCGCACGAACCGCACGCCACGCGCGCCGCGCGCGTGCAACTCGGGCACATTGTGACGCTTGGTGGTGACCACCAGATCCCACTCCGACTCGTACGCCAGGTAATCCGCGCTGGTGTTCGCGGGATTCGAGACGTCGTCGGGGCTGTAGTGCACCCGCAGGTCGGCGGGCGTGCTCAACAGGCGTTGCTGGTCCAGGTGCACGGCTTTGAACGCGAACAGCAGGTCCGGCCCGAATGCCGTGGCGGCACGGTCGATTCGGTCGTGCAACGCGGCGGTCGTCCAGCCGGCCCGCCGACCGGCGGCCTTGGCGTACAGCCAGCTCGGTGACAGTCGCGCGGGCAGCGTGACCGGGGTGGAATCGATTACCACCACCTCGTGTCCCGCCTGACGGAATCCGTCGGCCAGCGAGCGCGCGTTGCTGCCGATCCAGTCGTCGCCGACGTACAGAATCTTCATCGCACCGGCTCCTGTCCGGCGGGCACGGCGGCGGCGCGCTCGCGCACGATCAACTGCCGGACCCGGAAGAGGTACCAGAGCGCCACCGCGATCTCGGTGAGCACGGTGCCGTAGACGAGCGCCCACACCGAGTTGTTCCGGAAGGCGATGGCCAGGGCGGACGCCGCCACGCAGGTCCCGATGAGCGCGCCGATCAGCACGCCCACCGTGTCCTGCCGCACCGGCAGCAGCGCGGTGGTGATGAAGGAGGTCACCGTCATCGCGGGCAGGATCAGCACCTCCACCCGCAACAGCGGTATCGTGCCCTCGAATCCGCTGCCGAAGATCAGCCGGATCAGCGTCGGCGCCAAGAGCCACACGCCTGCCGCGGCCAAGCCTGCGATACCGGCGCACATGGTCAGCACCTGTATCGCGTTGCGCCAGAACCGGTCGTGCGCGCTGCGCCGGGCCATCCGCGGCAGGAACGCGAATCCGACCGTGTCCAGCAGTGATTGGATGGCGCGCACCAAACGGTCACCGGCCGAGTACAACCCGAGCGAGGCGGCGTCGAGCACCGCCGCGTAGACCACCGGCGCACCCTGGCCGTAGCCGGTGACCAGCAGCCGGGACGCGAAAACCGGTGCGCCGAGCCGCAGGATCGCGCGGACCGCGCGCGGCCGGGCCGGTGGCCCGAAGCGACGCCACGCGTCCACCCAGGTCGCCGCGACCGTGACGACGGCCGAGCTGAGCAGGCACAGCAGCGCTACCGACGCGCTGGGCCAGCGGGGCAACAGCAGCACGAGCAGCAGCAAGTAGACGATCCGTCCGGCGCCCTGGTACACCGCCGAGGCCCCGAACCGGCCCTGACCGATCAGCAGCCAGTCCTCCGAGATCGACCAGACACCACCGGCGAACAATCCCAGCAGGACCATGTGCAATCGGGCGGGCGCTGCGGCCATCATGCCGAGCGTGAGCAGTGCGCCGAGACCACCGAGAATCGTCAACCTGATCGCCAGGTAGTCGCCCCGTAGCTGCCCGATTCGCTGTGTGTCCGTGTGCCTTTCGTGCACCCTGGCGGCCAGGAAGGATGTGATCCCCAGATCCACCACCAGCGAGCCGATGAAATAGGCCGACATGCCGATCGCCAGCAGGCCGAGCCCTTCGGCGCCGAGCACCCTGGCGATGATCGGCAGGGTCACCACCGTGATCAGGTACTGCCCGTACTTGCCGAAGCTGACGAAACCTATGTCGCGCAGCAGCACGGCCGTCCCGCGCCGGCGGCGCGGCGAAGGTCGGGTGGCGGTACCGGTCTCAGCCATGGCGCACCCGCGCCACGGTGGTCAGGAAATCCGCTGCGACATGGGCGGATTCGACGATGTCGAACTCGCGGGCGCGCAGCACGCCCGCGGCCGCGAGCTTGGTGCGCAGCGCGGGATCGGTCATCAGCAGGTCCAGCGCGGAGGTGAGCTGGGCGGTGTCACCGCCCTCGACCAGGACGCCGTTCACGCCGGGTTCGATGATCTCGGCGGGGCCGCCGGGCCGGGAGGCGATCACCGCGCAGCCTGCCTGCAATCCCTCCACGACGACCTGTCCGAACGGCTCGGCCAGCACCGAGCAGTGCACCAGAATGTCGGCCTGGCGCAGGTGGTTTCGCGGATCGTCCACATGCCCGGTGAAGGTCACGGGCAACCGTAGTTCGCGCGCCGCGCGTTCCAGTTCGCGCCGATAGGGCTCCTCGTCGAACAGCGTGCCGCCGATCAGGAATACTTGGCGCGGCGGCACTTTCACTTCCGCCAGCGCCCGCAGCAGGACGTCCTGCCCCTTCCACGGTGTCAGGCGGCCGACCATCGCGACCACCACCTCGGCGGGTGCGCGCTGCGGTGCCCGTTCGGCCGGCGGCGCCGGATCGGGTTCGATGCCGGGGTACACCACCGCCACGGGCCTGCGCCAGGTGATCAGCGAACTCGCGGTCGAGCGGCTGTTCACCAGGTATCCGTCGCTGACCGCCCAGCCGAGCAGGCGAATACCCCAGGCCAGCCACCGGCCGAAATATTCGCTCGAAACCCGGTCGTGCACCGACCAGATCAGGGGGACGCGGGCGCGCCGCGCCGCGACGGCACCCATCAGCATGGCCTTCGTGCTCCCGGCGACCAGCACCTGTACGTCGAGCCGCCGGGTTTTCGTACCGAGCCTGTGCCCCAAGCGGATCAGAGCGAGCGCACCGACGAGCACCCTGCGCAGGCCTGCCGCATCGATCGTCAGCGATCGGCTGTCGAACCCGTTGGGCAGCACCAGGGTCCGGATGCCGCGGGACCGGACCCGGCGCACCATGGGACCGTTCTCGGTGAACAGCATCACCGGTTCGACGGCGGTGCGCTCGCTCAGTGCGGACAGCAACCGCATGGTGGCGAGTTCGGCCCCCGACGGTGCCGCGGTGTGTGCGAGGAACAGCGCCCGGATCATCCGCGTAGCTCCGTGTACAGCGCGTGATGCCGGGCGGCGGCCACCGTCCAGGAGAACGACTCCGCGTGCGCGCGACAGCGTTGCGGCGTGGGCACCGCACCCGCGAGGGCGGCGACGATACGCGCCGCGAGCGCCTCGACATCGCCCGCCGCCACGATCAACGACGGATCGAGCCCGCGTACCGCGTCGGGCAGACCGCCGCAGTCGGTGACGATCGGGGCGCGCCCGCAGGCCAGGGATTCGAGGGCGATCAGTCCGAAGCCTTCGAGTGCGACCGATGGCACTACGGTGCAGTGCGCTTGTTCGTACTGGGCCGCCAGCTGATCGTCGGAGAGATGCCCGGTAAACGTGACCGAGCGCTGCAGACCACTCGACACCACTTGCTCCCGCAATTCCCGCTCGGCGCTACCGGTTCCGACGATCACCAACCGCGTGCCGGGGCGCGCGGACAGCACCGCGGGCCAGGCCCGAATCAACCGGTCGATGCCCATCCGGCGTTCCAGCCGCCGAATGCACAGCACGACAGGCGCTTCGGCCGAGCCCCGACGCGGCGCCACCCCGAATCTGCCGAGATCGACACCGGGAGCGATGACCTCGACGCGTTCGGCGGACACCCGATAGTCGGACACCAGCACCTGCCGGAACTGCTCGGACAGCACCACGAAGCGCTCGGCACCCGCATAGCGCATCCGCTCCACGAGATACTTTGCCCGCGCGGTGAATTCGGACGCGCCCGCGAGCCGGCTCTCCGCGGCCCACGGACCGTGGAAGTGCACGACGAGTCGCGGACCGCGGGCGCGACCGACCACCGGCGGCCCGTACAAACAGAAATGCCGGTCGAGCACAGCGGGACGGCGCGGGGCCGGACGCGCGGCGACCGAGCGGCTCGCACGGTGCAGCGTGGAGCCGCCGAGCCCGCCCCATGACCGTCCGCCTGCGGGCGGATCGCCGAAGGCGGCCGCCGACACCTCGGTATCCGGATGCCGTCGCAACGCACCGAACAGTTCGGTGAAGTACCGGTTGAGTCCGCCCGCCGCGGAGCCGAACCACTCGGCACCGGTCATATGCACCGTCATCGGATCGGCGCGCGCGGTCATGTCCGCGTCCTTCGCGCGCGGGCCGCCAGGTCCCCGGTCACCGCCCGCGCACGCACATTCGCCCGATGCAGGGCGGTCCGCAGCAGCCGACCGTCGGCGGCCAGCACGTCCCGGTGGCCGACGTGCTGCGGATACTCGCCCGCGATCCGGTGATGGAAGCGGAACAACTCCACCAGTTTGCTCACCGTCGAGGTCTGGCTGCACAGGTTGAATGTCGAATTACGCCATGCGGCAAGCACTCCCGGCATCCCGAAGAAGTGACCCAGCGCGGCGATCCGGCCGAACAGATCGACGTCCATCGGGAATACCAGATCGCCGCGCAGGCCGCCGACCTGATCGAAGTGCGCCCGCCGGAACATCGCCGCGGCCGTCGGGCCGAATTCGGCCGGGCCCGCCCGCACGATCGTGCGCAGGACCGGCCCCGCCGGATGCGGGCCCAGCAAGCCGGGCAATCCGAGTCCCGTCTCGAGGACCGCGCCGCCCTCGTCGATCACCTGGAACTTGGCCGAACTGATCGAGATCGCCGGATCGGCCATGACCGCCAGCTGGGCCGCGAGCGACCCAGGCAGCAGCACGTCGTCGGCGCAGACCACCTTCACCAGCCGCCCGGTGGCGTGCTGGATGGTGGCGTTCCAGTTGGCGCCGATCGGCAGCACCCGCTCGTTGCGGAACACCCGAACCCGCGCGTCGTCGAACGACCTTGCGATAGTGGGTGTTTCGTCCGTGCTCGCGTTGTCGAGCACGACGAGTTCGCACTCCACGTCCTGCGCCAGGATCGACCGCATGGTCGCCGCCAGGGTTCGGCCCGCGTTGTAGGCGGGCACGCAGACGGACAGCTCGGTCATCACTCGGTTTCCTCATTCGTCGGGGCGTATTCGGCGCCGATCCAGCGGCCGGCCAAGGCCGGGAAACGGGCCTCCAGCTCGGGCTGCAGATCCGGCAGGGTCAGCAGCACCCGGTCGGGCGCGGCCCGCACCAGTTGCGCCGGCGAGATGATCGGCACGTCGGTACCCGGCATCCGGCTGCCCTGTTTGGCGGGCGAAGCGTCGGCGACCGCCCGCACCAGGCCGCGATGGATCCCGGCCAGGGCGAACAGCGCCACCGCGCGCGAGGCCGCACCGTAGGCGTAAACGGAACGGCCCGCGTCGATTTCGGCCGTGAGGCGACGGCGCAGCGCTCGTGCGTGCGCATCGGCCGCCGACTGCAGTCCGCCGACCACCTCGGGATCGGTGATCCCGGCCTCCGCGTCGAGAATGCTGCGCACCGTGGCGTCCGGCGCACGCACGCCGTGTACGGCCGCCACCAGTACGGTGCCGCCGTACAGCGCGAATTCCCAGGCCGTGGCGACACTCATCCCCGCGCGGCGCAGCAGCTCGTGCAGCGCGGTCAGCGAGTAGTAGGCGAAGTGGCCGTGGCGCAGGGCATTCCACTGGTGCTGCCGGACGATCGTGTGCAGCGAGTGGAACTGCACGAGCAGCACCCCGTCCGGCGCAGTGGCTTTCGCGCGTTCGACGAAGGCACCGTGCTGGTCGGCCTCGTGCATGAGGCCGAAGCAATCGAGCACCACATCGGCCGTGTCCGCGACCGTCTCGAAGCCGTGCGCCGTCAGATGCGGCAGCCAGCTGCCGCCGTGCGGGCTGCCGAACTCACGCACCGTCGCACCGCGCAGCCAGCCGTCCGCCCGGACCCGGGCGACCGCCGCGGCCGCCTGGTCTCGCAGCGCCTGCGGCTCCACCCCGCGCGGTTCGGCGGTTCGCGTATCGTCCGCGGCGAGCTGGGCGAGGCCGCAGCCAAGGCACAGCTGCATCGCGAGCGGATGCGCCGCCTCGTCCGGCCGCACCGGTGCGTCGGCACGGGGGAAGTGATCGGCGGCGGGCATACGGCCCAGGTCCAGCACCCGGCGCAGTCGGATATCCGCGCACGCGCGGCACTCGTTCATCGCGGTTCCCCGGCAGGCGGGCGAATCGGCCCGCGCGATGGCGCGCCGCGGGTCTCGTCGGGCACCATGGCCTGGTGCGCATCGAGCGGAGTGACCTCGCCGACGTCCTGGTGCTCGTCCCGGAGCCGTTCCGGGACGAGCGGGGCCTGTTCACCCGGACCTTCGACGCCGTCGAATTCGACGACCACCTGGGCACGCCGGGGAAGGCCGCGACGTTCGTCCAGGATTCGCAGTCCCGCTCGGCACGCGGCGTGATCCGTGGCCTGCACGGCCGCGCCGGGCGCGGCGAGGCCAAGCTGGTGCGCTGCGCGCACGGCGCCGTGCACGACGTACTGGTCGATATCCGCCCGCAGTCCCCGACTTTCGGGCAGCAGCAAGCGTTCCTGTTGGACGACAACGACTTCCGGCACCTGTATGTACCGCCGGGGTTCCTGCACGGCTTCCAGGCGCTCACCGAGGTCGCCGACGTGTGCTACCGCATCGACCGTCCGCACGATCCGGCCGAAGACCTCGCGGTGGCGCACGACGACCCGGACCTGGCCATCGCGTGGCCGCACCCGGTGACGGTGGTCTCGGCCCGGGACGCGGCCGCGGGCAGCTGGCGGGCGTTGCGCGCGACGCTGGCGCACGCTACGCCCCGATCCTGATTCGGCACAGCGAGTCGTCCAGCACGCCACCGTCTTTCAGTGCGGTCAGGCGCGCGAGCCGGGTGAACCGCTGGAAGAACCCGTCCGCCGTGAGGCCGCGGGTCAGGTACTCCCGGTACAGCTCCGCGGCGCCGTCCGGGACGCTCCACTCGGCCTGGAAAGCCAGCTTCTCGCGCGCTTTCGTGAAATCGACGCGATAGGACCGCGCGTCGGAACCGGACGTACCCGCGATCACCAACCGGGCACCGGGCACCGCGTCGACGACGGCACCGGCGATCTCGGCCACGGTCAGGTTGTTGACCTCGGTGCCGATGTTGTAGGCCACGCCGTGCACCGTCTCGAGCGGGGCGACCAGGCAGCGGGCGAAGGCGCGGGCGATGTCCTGCGCGTGCACCAGCGGCCGCCACGGCGTACCGTCCGAGAGCACCTTGACCTCGCCGCTCAGCACCGCATAGCCGACCAGGTTGTTCAGCACGATGTCCGCGCGCAAACGCGGCGAGAAGCCGAAAGCCGTTGCGTTGCGCAGGAATACCGGCGCGAATCCGGAATCCCCGAGCGCGAGCAGATCGTCCTCTACCCGGACCTTGCTTTCGGCGTACGGCGTCAACGGCCGCAGCGGCGCGTCCTCGGTGACGAGTTCGTCGCCCGCCGCACCGTAGACCGAACAGGTCGAGGCATACAGGAATCGGCGCACCCCGGCCGCTTTGGCCAGGCGGGCGAGCCGCACCGAGGCGTGATGGTTGATGTCGTGGGTGATCCGGGGCGCGAGCGCGCCCAGCGGATCATTGGACAGCGCGGCCAGATGCACCACCGCGTCGAACCCGGTGAGCTGATCCACCGTGACCTCGCGCAGGTCGACCGCGATCCCGGGTGGATCCGCCGGTGCCGGACCGAGCAGGCAATCGGCGAAATAGCCGACGTCCAGCCCGGTCACGTCGTGTCCCGCGGCGCGCAGGACCGGCACCATGACCGTGCCCAGATAGCCCTGATGTCCGGTGACGAGCACACGCATCTTCACATACCTCCGAAACTGACGACGGTCTTCTCGGCCACGAAGGCCTCGGCGTATTCGGCGTGGCACTGCACCCCGCGCACCCGGGCCGCGGCGAGGAAGGCGTCCTCGTCGAACCAGTCCCGATCATGTTGCGAGGGATAATGTTTCACCAGCAGCCGGGCCTTCTCCGCGGCGACGCCGGCGGGCAGCGGATGGAACAGCGTGGGACGCGGGGTGTCGGTCTCCCACTTGAGGATCTCGTAACCGAGCGTCAGGTGATCCCGGAATTCGGTCGGTGCCAGTTCGGCGAGCAGGCGGTGATCCTGGTGCGCGTCGGCGCGATTGGGCGCGAACACGACATCCGGCTCGCCGCGACGGCGCAGCGCGGCCACCGCGTCCTTGACTCGGTCCCAGTGCGCGGGCGCCCGGCCGTCGGGGATGTCCAGCACGGTCAGCTCTACCGTCGCGCCCGCGCAGATGGCCGCGAGCGCGGCCCGCTCCTCGGCTTCCCGGGGGGTGCCGCCGCCACTGAGCACCAGTGCCCGAACCACCAGTCCCGGCGCGTCTTTCACCAGCGTGAGCAGGGTGCCGCCCAGGCCGATGGCGATGTCGTCGCAGTGCGCTCCCAGCACCGCGACCTCGGTGATCCGCTGCGGGCGTAACACCTTCACGAAACGACCTCGAGGCTTTCGCTGCCCTCCCAGATCATCCACGGCCGGTCGCCGCGGTGGTAACCGTCGTCGAGTTCCGCGCGCTCCTTGAATGTATCGGCGGGCTTCCAGAATCCGAGGTGCTGATAGCCGAAGAGCCTGCCCTGGCTCGCCAGCGCACCGCAGGCGTCCTCGACCAGATCGCCGCCGGGCGGCAGCAGGTCGAGCACCTCCTGGGTCAGCACGAAGTAGCCGCCGTTCTCCCAGATCGGCAGTCGCGCAACAGGTGTGATGTTCTTGATCTCGCCCGCGGCATTGATGTCCACGCAGTGGAACGACGACTGCGGCGGGACGATCAGCATGGACGCGGCCGCACCGGACGCGGTGAACTTCTCGATCATCTGGTCCAGGGGCGCATCGGTGAGCACGTCGGCGTAGTTGGCGAGGAAGTACTGCTCGCCGCCCAGGTGCCCGCGGACCCGGCGCAATCGTTCGCCGATGGCCGAGTCGACGCCGGTGTCGACGAAAGTGATTGTCCAGTCACTGATATCGGACTGCAGCAGTTCGACCTGCCCGTCCCGGATGACGAAATCGTTGGACACCGATTCCTGATAGGTCAGGAAGTAGTTCTTGATGTGGTTGGCGCCGTAGCCGAGGCACAGGATGAAGTCCTTGTGGCCGTAGTGCGCGTAATACCGCATGACATGCCAGATCAGCGGGCGTGGACCGACCATCTGCATGGGCTTGGGGATGACGTCGTCGGTGCCGTTGCGCATGCGCATGCCGTAGCCACCACAGAACAGGACAACCTTCATGAGAGCTCCGCGCGACGCAGGGTGGGCAGTGGATAGACGAGTTCGCCGCCCCAGTCGCCGATATGGCGGAGCTGCGCGGTGATCTCGGTTTCGAGGTTCCAGGGCAGGACGACCACGACATCGGGCCGGTCGTGCTCGATCCGGTCCGGCGGATGGATCGGGATCCGGGTGCCCGGGGTGAATCGCCCGTGCTTGTACGGGTTTCGGTCCACGGTGTACTCGAGCAGGTCGGGCCGGATGCCGCAGTAGTTGAGCAGGGTGTTGCCCTTACCCGGCGCGCCGTAGCCGACCACCCGCTTGCCCTGGCCACGCGCGTCGAGGAGATAGCGCAGCAGATCGTGCCGGACCGCCTCGGTGCGCGGGCGCAGCGCGGCGTACCCGCCGACCTCGTGCAGGCCGGCCTCGGCTTCCACCGCGAGCGCCTCGGCCACCCGCCGGCCGGGGATCGCGACCGCGTCGGGCCGGGCCCAGATCCGCAGCGAACCTCCGTGTGTGGCCAGATGTTCGACGTCGACCACCGTCAATCCCGCGGTGGCGAGGGCCCGTTGCGCCGACAGCACCGTGTAGTACTGGAAATGCTCGTGGTAGATGGTGTCGAACTGCCCGAGCCGCACCAGGTTCAACGCGTGGTGCACCTCGATGGCCAGCCAGCCGTCGTCGGTCAGCAGCTCGCGCAGCGAGCGGGTGAAACCGAGCAGATCAGGGATGTGGGCGTAAACATTGTTCGCCACCACCAGATCCGCGGGACCGTACTCGGCCCGGACCTTCGCCGCCGTCTCCTCGTTCAGGAACGCCGGCATCGTCGGCACGCCGCGGGCCAGTGCCGCCGCGCCCACGTTCACCGACGGCTCGATCCCCAGGCACGGCACACCGGCCGCGACCGCGTGCTGCAACAGGTAGCCGTCATTGCTGGCCACCTCGACCACGAACGATCGCGGGCCGAGCTCGAAGCGGTTGATCGCCTGATCCACAAAGGCTTTCGCGTGCCGCACCCAGCTGTCGGAGTAGGACGAGAAGTACGCGTACTCGGTGAAGGTGTCCTGCGGCGTGATCAGGGCGGGGATCTGCAACAACAGGCAGTTCGCGCACAAACGCAGATGCAGCGGATAGTTCGCTTCGGGGTGATCGAGTTCCGCCGCGGTCAAGAATTTCTCGCAAGGTGGACAAGCGCCCAGATCGAGCACGCTTACCAGCGGGGATTCACAAAGCCGACAAATCACGCATGCTCCCACTCGGATCGACCAGCGCCTGAAGCGGCGGCAACGCCACAACAAATCGGGTGGAACAATACCAATAACCGCCATTCTCCCCGAGCTAGCATACTCACAGCAAAGATCGCGCTTTTTTGGGCTTCTGCACACCACGCGAGCTCGGCGCAACCATAACCTCATCGAAACCAGCAGGCAATAGGAACCTTTCACACCTGCTAGAACTGACAGTAGCAGCGGGGCGCGAACCACTCCGCCCCGTTAAGCTCCACCTGAAATCAACGCTTCAATAGTCACAGCTTCACTACACCCATAAACCAATGGCCAGCGAGATTTCGCAAAGATATAGCTATCATCTCTCTCTGTGATGTGCGTCGCACTGGATTGTGCGCCCGTTCTCATCCAGCGATCGATCTGCAACACTCGCTTCGCGGTTCTGTTCGGAAGCAATTCCCCGGCGGTTTCCGGGGAATCGCTTCAGCGTTTATCGCCACGCTCGTCGATGAAATAGGAACGTCTCCATGCGTTTAGATATGTGCGGGTCAGGGGTTGCTGCCGATCCGCCTTCGGCCGCGCGGCGAGGACTGCGCGCCGGCCGGGTCCGAGCCTCGGGCACAACAGAGTTCGCGGCCGTCTGCACTGCGTCGCTCTACCTGTTCGCCTTGGTCGCGCTCGCCGCACTGGTGTTACCGCTCGATACCACCCGCGACTTGCTGGCGCTTGCGCTGCCGGTCGGCATCCTCGGCCTGCTGGGCAGCCGGGCACTGTTGCGCCGCCGCGCCGAACGCGCCGGCACCGATCGGCCACACCCCACGTCCGTCCTCGTGGTCGGCAATGCCGCAGCCGCACAGGCGGTCAGCGCAGCCTTCACCGCCGATCCGGCCGCCAACTACCGGGTGATCGGCGTGTGTACCCCCTCACCGGTCTGCGCCTGTTCCCACGGCACCGGCGCCGCCGGCCTGCAGGCGCCGATCGTCGGCGACCTCCGATCGGTGACCGAGGCGGCCTATCGGACCCGCGCCGATGCCGTCGTGCTGACCGGGGGCGATGTCTGCGCGCCCGACGAATTCCGCAGGCTCGCTTGGGATCTCGAAGCGCTCGGCGCCGAACTGCTGCTGGCGACCGGCTTGATCGACGTCGCCGCGGGCCGGGTGACCAGGCACTCGGTGTCGAACATGACGGTCCTGCATATCGCGAAACCCCGCCATCCCCTGGCCAGATCGCGATCCAAGGCCGTCTTCGACCTGTGCTTCGCGTCCCTGGCACTGCTGGCGACCGCGCCGACGCTGCTCGTCATCGCGCTGCTGATCAAACTCACCAGCCCGGGCCCGGTCTTCTACCGTTCCGAACGGATCGGCATGCACGGCAAGCCTTTCGCGATGATCAAGTTCCGGAGCATGTACCTCGACGCCGACGACCACGTGGGGGCGCTGATCGACGAGGCGGGCGGCAACCCGGTGTTCTTCAAGCTCGAACACGATCCGCGCGTGACACCGGTCGGCCGGATACTCCGCAAGTACAGCCTCGACGAGTTGCCGCAGTTCCTCAATGTCCTGCGGCGGGAGATGAGCGTGGTCGGCCCGCGCCCGCAGGTGCAGCGCGAGGTCGACGCCTACGACGACACGATGCGGCGCAGGCTCCTGGTCAAGCCCGGGATCACGGGGCTGTGGCAGGTGAGCGGGCGGTCCGATCTCTCGCTCGAGCAATCCATGCGGTTGGACGTCAGCTACGTCGACAACTGGTCGATGCGGCTCGACCTGATGATCCTCGCCAGCACGATCGGCACCGTGGCCAGCGGCGACGGAGCGTACTGACCGTGCCGGGCGGCGACCCGATCCGGGTGCTGGTCGAGAACGGCGAGTACGCCCTGCGCAACCGCGGCGATCTCGCGATGATGGCGATCACCGTGCGGCGGCTGCGGGAACGCTGGCCGGACGCGCGCATCGGGATGCTGACCGACCAGCCGCGGGTGCTGCGGGCGCTGCTGCCCGAGGCGGAACCGGTGTGCGCGGCGTCCGGCGGGCATTGGGCGCGTTCGGGTTCGGCGAGCGAGGCCACCCGAGTAGCCGGCACGAAGATGATCGGCCCCGCCGCACTGCACTGGCGAGCGACGTCGGACGTGCCGAAAGAGCGGCTGCGCCGAATCCGCGCGGCGGCGAAGACGAGGATCCGGCCGTCCGGCGGCAACGCCCCTGCGCCGGATCGCGCGGCGGCGCAACGTCCGGCGGCACTTGCCGACGCGTCCCTGGTGATCGCGCAGGGCGGCGGCTACCTGACCGATGTCGACCGGTACCAAGCCCACCGCGCCCTCGATCTGCTGGAACAGGCTGCCGCCCTGGGCATTCCCACCGTCATGCTCGGTCAGGGCATCGGTCCGATGCGGGATGCGGGGCTGCGCAAGCACGCGGCCGCGGTCCTGCCCGGCGTCGACGTCATCGCACTGCGCGAGGGCCGGCGCGGACCCGGCCTGCTCGCCGATCTCGGCGTCTCCCCCGGGCGCATCCTGGTAACCGGTGACGACGCAGTCGAATTCGGCTACGAGCTGCGCCGGGCCGGACTCGGCACCGATCTCGGTGTGTGCCTGCGGATCGCGGACTACTCGCGGGTGGGCGACGGTGCCCGGGCCGTGCTCGCAACCGTGTTGCATTCTTGTGCAACAGAATTCGATGCGGCACTGGCGCCGTTGATCGTCAGCGAGTACGACTCCGAGGACCGTCGCGCTACGCTGCCGCTGCTCACCGGCGCCGGTCACGTCCGTTCCGCGGTGCGCCGAGCCGGGACGGCTGCTGATGTCGTGCGCCAGGTCTCCGGGTGCCGCGTCCTGGTGACCAGTACCTATCATCTCGCGGTTTTCGCGCTGTCCCAGGGAATTCCGGCGGTCGCCCTCTCTGCGTCGCAGTACTACGACGACAAGTTCCACGGCCTGGCGGGCATGTTCGGCACCGGCTTGCGCATCGTCCGGCTCGACGACGGTGCCTTCGAGCAGCAGCTGACCGACGCCGTCCGGGAGCTGTGGACGGCAGCGCCCGCATTGCGTGATCGTTTGCAGGACAAGGCGACCGAGCAGATCGCGGCCGGACGGATGGCGCTGGAGCGGGTGTTCCGGCTGGTCGAGGGAGGCACGCCCGCTCCGCTCTCGAGCCGGTCACGCTGAGCGCAGCGCGCTCACTGCTGCGCGCGGGCCTGAATCTCCGCCAGGTTGGCACGCATGCCCGCCGACCACTCCTCCAGCCGGCGCGCGACGATGCGCCCCTCGAGCTGCGGCGTGGCCGTGATCGCCACGACCAGCCCGGACGGCGCGGGCCCCATCCGCGCCCACTGCCGCACGATCACGCCTTCGCGCGCTTGGTCGATTTCGAAACCCCAGGTGGCACTGACGCCGTCGGCACCGACCACGTTCCACACCCAGCGGCGCTCGGGTTCGACCTCGACGACCTCGCACACGGTTTCCCAGGCCCCGAGCGCGGGATGCCGGCTGTGTCCGCGGAACCGCGCGCCGAGGGCGACCCGGTCGGCGTCGCCTTCCCAGCTCACCGCCTCCAGCTCGGGAGAGCAGCGCACCGGCAGCTCGATGTCGGTGACCAGGTCCCACGCCGTCGCGGCGTCGCAGGAAATCCGTTCCGCCACTTCGATAGTGGGACAGTCGCGATACCGCACCGCACCCCTTCCCGCCTGCTCCGCGCCGGCTGCCTTATACGCTATTGCATAGAACATAGAGGAGGGACCGGGCTCCGGTCCACCAGGCCGAGGAGGCACAGTGCGTATCGGGGTGCTGATCGAACCGCGGTTACCCGGTGCGGTCGAGTTCGCGGTCGCGGCGGAGGCGGCGGGGGCCTCGTCACTGTGGGTCGCGGAGGTATGGAGCTACGACGCGTTGACCGGGTTGGCCTACCTCGCGGCCCGCACCTCCTCGATCCGGCTGGGCACGTTCGTCGTGCAGCTCGGGTCGCGCAGCCCCGCGCTCCTGGCGACGTCCGCACTCAGCCTGCACGAGCTCTCCGGTGGCCGGTTCGATCTCGGCATCGGCGTCTCCGGACCGCGGGTGATGGAGGGGTGGCACGGCGTCCGGTTCCGCCGCCCCGTACGTACCACTCGCGAGACCATCGAGATCATCCGGACGGTGAGCCGGGGCGAACGGCTCGCGCACCCCGGCGAGATCTACCCGCTGCCGTTGCCGGACGGGCCGGGTCGAGCGTTGCAGCCCATGGTCCGCCCGGCGCACGTGCCGATCTACAACGCGGCCATGGGACCGCAGAACCTGCGACTGACCGGCGAGCTGGCCGACGGCTGGCTCGGCAACGCCTTCATTCCCGAAGCCGCCGAGGTGTTCCTGGATCCGTTGCGCGAGGGCGCGATTCGCGGCGGGCGCGAACTGGCCGAACTGGATCTGGTGGCGCCGGTCGCGGTCGAGATCACCGGGGACGAGCAGGCGAGCACGCGCATGATCGACAAGCACGCCGAGGGTTACGCGTTCACCATCGGCGCGATGGGCGTCGGCGGCCGGAACTTCTACAACGACGCCTTCGCCCGGCTCGGCTTCGGCAAGGAGATCGAGCAGGTCGCCCGGCTCTGGCAGGCCGGTGACAAGGACGCCGCCCGGCGCGCGGTGCCCCGCGAACTCGGCGCCCTGACCAACCTCATCGGCACCCCCGCTGACATCACCGAACGGCTGCGGCGCTACCGGTCCGCCGGAATCACCAGCCTGCTGGCCAAACTCGACGGCGACTACGCACAGCAACTCGCCACCTTGCGGACCTTGCTCGCGCTCGCTTCTCGCCTCACGGACTGACCGGGACCCCGCTCGCAGGATGCGCCGGTGCGTCGAACACCCGCACCGACGGGTGTTCGGCACTGTCCTGCGGCCAGCCCGGGTCGCCGGTGCGCGCGAAAGCGACCCAGGCGGCGTGCATCTCGTCCGCGACCGACTGCGCGGGATCCGGCCCGACCAGCGCGGGCACCGCGGCCAGCGTGTCGAACACGAACGGGAGTTCCAGCGCATGGAACGCGCCGAAATCCTGATCGACTCGGCGCCAAGCGAATTCGAAGGCGAAGACCGGCGTGCCGGTAGCCGCCTGGGCGTGCGCCAATTGCCTTGCCGGGAAACGAAACGCGTGATCGGTGAGAACCGCGGCCAGCAGGTCGCCCGCCGAAGCCCGGGGCTGTTGCGCGATATACGGCTCGAGGCAGGACGCGTCGAGTTGATACCGCGCCAGCACGAAAGGCAGCGCATCCATGGTCAGCGCGGCGGCGACGCCGGTCGGGACGATGAAGAGCCGGAATTCCTCGCTGGTGTGCCCGATGAGCAGCGGGATCCCGCGGGCCGACCCGGCGGCGATCGCGTCGATCGGCCGCTCGTGCAGCACGACGCCGTCCAGCACCGGAAACAGGCTCATCGAGGCGAGTCCGCCGGTGATCACCGACGCGCCCCAGCGCGCCGGATCGGTATCCGCGATCAGGTCCGCGACCGTCTTCTCCTGCGCGGCGAGCAAAGCTTCCGGCGGCACCGCCGCGAAGTCCGCCGCGGTGGGCGCGATCGCGAGCGTCGCGGCGATCTCGGCGGACACCTTGCGCGCGTCGGCCTCGGACGCCACGACCTCGCCGTTGCCGCTCTGCATGATCGCCTTGGCGAACAGTCCCGCCGAACTGGGTGCGGCGAGCAGCGCGGCGATGCTCATCGCGCCGGCCGATTCGCCGAAGACCGTCACGTTGTCCGGATCGCCGCCGAACCCGCGAATGTTCTCCTGCACCCACGCGAGCGCGTACTGCTGGTCCAGCAGACCACGATTGGACGGGGCACCGTCGAGCACCGCGAAACCCGCTGCGCCGAGCCGGTAGTTGAGCGACACCAGCACCACACCGTCGCGCGCGAACGCGGAACCGTCGTAGGCGGGCAACGCATTCGAGCCACGGGTGAACGCACCGCCGTGGATCCACACCATGACCGGCAGTCCGGACCCGCCCGGATCCGGTGTCCAGACATTGACATTGAGCGCCTCCGCGCCCGGCACCGTCTGGACGCCGAAGATCGCGGCGAGCGCCGGCGGGTACGGCGCCTGCGGGCAGCTGCCGCCGAATTCGACCGCCGCCCGCACCCCGTCCCATGGCACCGGCGGCTGCGGCGCCTGGAACAGCGCCGCCCCGACCGGCGGCGCCGCGTACGGCACACCCAGGAAAGCGCTGATCCCGTTGACAGTCCGGCCGCTGATCTTGCCACCGGTCACCGCGACGACAGGTTCCATCGGCACTCCTCACTTCGCGCACGTCGCCATCCATTGCGGGCGATGAACATCCTGTCTACCGCGTCCCGAGGCGACGCGATACGGAAAGCGCGGATCCGGTGCGGCCTAGCGGCTGGTGCGTGGGTTTCCCGCGATCGGTATCCCGATGCGCTCGGCCTGCGCCACCGAGGCCGGTGAATCCGCACTGCGGGCGGCGGTTCGCGGCAGCACCGGCGGCTGCGCGACCACGGAAAATCCTTCGGGCGGTTGATAATCGGCGAGCACGGCGGTCCCCCACACGTACGGGTCGGCCTGCGGACTGCCGAACGGCGACCAGGCCAAGCGCGTATGCCCGGTCTTGTCCGCGGTGTCGGAGTCGTAGACGAGGATGTTCACGGCGAACCTGCCGGGATCGACCGGGGCCGGAAGTTCGGCCAGCGGGATCTTCACCTCGACGGTGTAGCCGCGATACGGTTCGCTCACCCGGGCGGCGACCCGCATACCCGGCGCCGTCTCGCCCGCTGCGCCCTGATCGTTGTCGGCGTCGCGCTCGGCCGCGGGGCCACCCGCGCTCGCGGTGTAGGGCAGGATGCCGGTTTTGAACGTGGTCGACGTGTCGTCGGAGTCGCCCCGGGGATCGAGCGCGATCTCTACCGCGTCGGTGCGCCAGTGCCGCTTGACGTCGTCGGCGGCCAACGTCGCGCCCTTGCGGTCGTCGGTGACATCGACCAGCACGTACAGGTCGTCGGCGTGCCTGGACAGTTTCGCCGTCGCCGTGCAGTCGCCGCCGCCCTGCCAGACCGCCAGCGGCAGTGCCGGACCCGGGTATTCGCCCGGGCCCTCGACGCCGTCGAGCACGGGCGCGACCGGCACCGCGGGGACCACCGTGCGCGGGTTCGGCGGATACCCGGGCTGGGCGCGATTGGCCAACCAGGGCAACCCGATTCGCTCGGCCCAGTCGCGGAATTCGGCGTACAGCGGCCGCAGTCCGGTCTGCCGCAGCACCGGCGCCTCGACGAAACGGCCGTCCTCGGCGAGCACCGTGAACCAATCCGAACCGAGCTGCCGCGGATCCGCGGGCACGCGCGGCGGCAACGCGGCGAAACCCTGCGTCAGATAGCGACGTGCCGCATCGCGTTCGACCTGCGCCCAGCTGGTGTCGTGCGCCCGCGACAGTCCACCGGACCAGACGCCGAGGACCGGCAGGCCGCTGGCCGGATCGATCTGCCGTCGCTCGGCCACATCCGGCCCGAGCAGTGTGTCGAATCCATAATTCTGCGCCAGCAAGCTCCGGGGCTGCCACACGCGCAGTCCTTCGTCGGCGAGCTGGCCCGGAAAGGCTCGCGGGTCGCCGGCCGAGCGGAACGCCTCGATGCCGAGGCGGGCCGAAAGCTGGTGCCCACCATGCTGATCGAACGGGCGCGGGTCCATCACCACGATGGTGTGCGGGGTGGTCGACCGAACCAGTCGCACAAGGCGCGCCAGCGTGTCCTCGGCACCCCAGACGCGGGCGGTCAGCGGAGCGGAGAGGGTGTACCAGAAGTCGGGCTTGTCGAGGTAGTAGATGTTCTCGATGCCGACCGACGCGGTGGCCCGGCGTTCCTCGATCTCCCGGAGCAGACCCAGTTCGGGCCCCTCCTCGAGGCCGGCCGCGTTGCCGCCGCCCTCGCCCCGGGTGATCGTCACGACGCCGGTGCGCCAGCCCAGTTCTTCGCGCCAGCGCCCGAAGGTGGACAGATTGCTCGACTCGTCGTCCGGGTGCGCGCCGATGAACAGCACGTCGGTGTGCGCCGGATCGGTCTCGGCACGCCGTGGCGCGGCGGCGGACGCGTCGGCGACGAACCACGTCGCGGCGACTCCCGCGGCCAGCACGGCACGCCGGCTCAGCCGTGCCCCACAGCCTGCCGCTGCACGCCCCACCCATGCCTCCCGTCCGCCGCACCGCACGAAACCAGAGATAGTAGAGCAGCCGGTTCCGGTCGACCCTGGTCCGGCGCACGCTGATCGGAACGTCCGACGCGGATAACGAGCATTGCGTGACGTACCCCACAAAACGGCGGTTGAATTTTCGACCACCCACTCCGGCCAGCGGGACTCGGATATCGAAAAGGTCAACAGACGATCACGGCGACACGCCACCACTCGGGAAAGGTTGCCAGAAGTTTGCCATTAGGTTTTCCTTTACCTCGAAGGGGAACCCATCTTTGCGGGTTCGAAGCCAATACACGACCCGACAAGGATCAAAAGATTATGAAGAGGGTTGCCTTCCGGCGCGGACACGCCGCCGCCGCGGCATGCACGAGTGCGGTTGCAGTCGGATTGCTCGTAGGCGCACAGGGGATCGCCGCGGCCGACGCCGTCACCGACCGGTCCCGCGTCGTCACCACCGACGACGGCTGGACGCTCACCGTCACCAAAACCGGCGAAACCCTCGATCGCTACCCCAACCTCGCGGCCACCATGTTCACCCGCGAGGGATTCGTCTCGCTGAAAGCCGTCGCCGAGATCACCGGCAGCGGCAGCCAACCCGTCAACGCCGGGCAGGTCAGCTTCGGCTACCAGATCGGCTGTCAGATCGACGTCTCCTCCGGACTCACCACCAGCCTCGGGTTCTCCGTGGGCCCCAACGCCTCCCTCAATATCTCCTACCCGCCCAGCGTCAGCCTCGGCGTCAACGCCTCGGTCTCCCCCAACCTGTCCACCACCCTCAAACCCGGCTCCATCGCCACCGTCGAATTCGGCCGCAAGCAACTCGCCACCGGCCGCGCCTCGATCGCCATGGACCAGGTCGAAGTCAAGGTCGACGCCTGCATGGGCCCGGTCTCGCTCCGCTCCTTCGCCACCGCCACCATCTCCACCCCCACCGCCGACAACACCACCACCGCCTACGGCGACCCCATCTGGCTCTGACGCCCGCGACGGCAGCCCTGTCGCGACGGGGCCTCGACCGGCGGACGGCGAACCGCATGGCATGACGGCCTGTTCGACCAGAAAGGTGCGTGATCGACCATGGATGTTCCCGCCGCGCTGACCACCGTGCGCGCACAGACCTGATGACGTTGCCTGCCAAGGACCTTCGACCTCGACGGTGGGCGGGGTGGGTCGTCGCGGTCGCGGGGGTGCTGAGTTTGGTTGCGGCGCAATCCACGCTGGCGGTCACCTGGTTGGTGCCGGTCGCCGAGTCGGTGCGCGGCGGTGATCGCCTCGGGTTCGACAACAGCCGCAAGCTGCCGGAGGTCGACGTGACTCCGTGGTGGGCGCCGAGCGGCTATCCGTACGGGCTCGATCACCTCGGGGTCGTGCTGGTCGTTGTCGGCGCGTTGGGTGTACTTGTCGCGCCGGTGCTACGGACGCGCTGCGCTGCCACGTCGGTCGGGCGAGCCGCCGGGCCGATCATCGCGGCGGCGCTGTTGCTCAGTTCGGCGACCTCGGTGTACCTGGTGCTGCGGTTGCGCAACTATTGGCAGGACCGGATCGCCACCGGCGGCGGATTCCGGTTCGGCCCGGCCTTCTGGACGCTGTCGGCGGCCGCCGCCCTGGCCGCTGTCGCACTCGGCCTGTACGCGTCCACCCGAACAGACGAATGAGTGCTGTTCAGGACGTGGTTCGCTCGGCGGTGCGGGTGGCGAGGAGCGTGCGGGTGATCTCGACGAGGCGGGGTTCGGGGACCTCCTGGGCGCCTTCGGCGTCGACGAGCACCGCGCGGGGGTAGATGCCGCGGACCACGTCGGGACCGCCGGTGGCGGTGTCGTCGTCGGCGGCGTCGAACAGGGCTTCGACCGCGATGTGCAGGGCGCGATCCGCATCGATGTCGCGGGTGTGGGTCTTCTTCAGCGACGACTTCGCGAACAGCGAACCGGAGCCGACCGCGGCGTAACCGAACCGTTCCTCGCTGCGGCCGCCGACGACGTCGTACGAGAAGATCCGGCCGGCCCGATCGGGGTCGGTGGCGTCGAGGTCGTAGCCGACGAGCAGCGGGACGACCGCCAGGTCCTGCATGGCCGCGGGCAGGTTGTCGCGCACCATCTTCGACAGCCGGTTCGCCTTGCCCTCGAAGGTCAGCGGCGCGCCCTCGATCTTCTCGTAGTGCTCGAGTTCGACCGCGAACAACCGGATCATTTCGACGGCCGTGCCGACGGTCCCAGCGAAGCCGGCCGCCGAGTAGGTGTCGGTGATGAAGACCTTCTCCATGTCCCGGGTGGCCAGCAGATGACCCATGGTGCCGCGCCGGTCGCCGGCGAGCAGCACACCGCCGCGATAGGTGACCGCGACGATCGTGGTGCCGTGCGGCGCGATGTCCTTCCCCGTGCTCGCGCGGCCGAACCGGTGCGAGGGCAACAGTTCCGGTGCGTTCCGGTGCAGGTATTCGGAGAACGAGGACGATGCGTGCCCTTCGTCGAACCAATCCGCCATCGCAGCCCTCCTCGATACCCAACGCAGAATCCGGGTATCGACCCTACCCGCTGCACGCGCACCGCACGCATCGTGCGCGTGCCGGAAGATCCCGGCGCTCAACCCGATTCGCACCGGATGTGACCCAGCCGACCCACCCGTCGGCCGGACGGTGCTGACCTGCGGCGTTACCGAACACCCCCGGACTCGTGTCGGGGTCCCGTACACCGTCAGGTATGACGCGGGCGCACCCGTGTCCTCCCAAATGACGACCCCGCCAGCGACCCGCGGGCGATGCCCCGCACGGGCCTGACCACGCAGAATCTGTGGTGCCGGTCGTGATCACAAGCATTCTGTAGGAAAACTGTTAGCCGCAGCGGATTTGATACAGGTGCGACAGATGCGGGTGCCCACCACGACCCCGCCCCAGAGTTCTCGAGCCACCTGATGAATGGAGAAGACAGTGCCTGCGACGTTCCAGAGTCCCGTCACCGTGGCCACCGTGAACGCAGCGCACGACTACTGCGACCGTGGCTGGACCGTCACCGAAACCGCCAACGGCGTCTGCCTGATCACCGACGAGCAGGTCGCCGCCGTCGAGTTGACCGGCGCGCTCGCCGGTGAGGTCTCCCGCTTCCTGCACGCGAACAACCTGCTCGGCCCGGTGGTCGAACTGCCGGGCGCGCAGCGTCGCGAATTCCACCTGGTCGTCGGCGCCGCGAAGGCGGCGCTCGCCATCGCCGCGCTGCGGGACGCGGGCGCCATCGTGCACACCGACGGCGCGAGCATCCCGCTGCCGCCGACCCGGCTCGCCAACGGCGCGGCCTGCTGGAAGATCGCTCCCGACGAGGCCCGCTGGGTTCCGCCGGTGGTGGCGATCGCCGCCGCGGCCCGCGCCAGCGCCGCCCACCGCGCGCGACAGCTCACCACCGTGGCCTGCTGAGGGGGTTCACGCCACGCAAAAACGGCTACTGGCCCCCAGGTGACGGTCCTCACATCTCTCCGCATCAACGGTCCACCGACAGCTAATACTCAGTTACTGTGCAGTGACAGTAGACGGGCACGAATCTTGTCGGGGTGCACAAACAGACCGGAGACTCTCTTGCCGACGTGAGGGCGGTGGCTTTGGTGACCAGCAGCCGATCGATGGTGCGCTCCTGGTGGCGGTACCGGGTCGATTACCGATGGCTGATCGAGACGTTCGAGGCGCACTCGGCGCTCGGGCCGTTGAAGTTCATGATGGGCTGGGGCGGCATCGTGATGGGGTCGATCACCCTGCTGGCGCTGACCTCCCAGGGCGGCCAGCGCGGCGTCGCGGGTGATATCCAAGCCATCGTCGTCGCCGTCACCGCCGGATTGTGGACCCTGCGCTGGTGGCTGTTCGCGTGGCCGCGCGAAACCGAATCGCTGATGTGGGTCGCCGTGGTCGATATCGCGGTGACCGCGAACAACGTGATGGTCCAGGACCGGTTGCTCGGCGCGATGGGCTGCGTACTGCTGGTGACGACCGGCGGGTACATCACGATCTTCCACGGTCCGCCGGTGCTGGCCCTGCACGTCGCCTTCTCCGTGCTGTCGATCCTCGCGCTGGCCGCCATGATGGTCGCCGGCGGGCCGGGCGGCAGCGGGCACGGCCGGGGCGATCTCGCCCTGGGCGCGGTGGTCGTGCTGGTCATTCTCGTGGTGACCGGCGTGGTGCTGCCGGTCGTCCAGTTCTGCAACTGGCTGCTACGCCTGGACGCACTGTCCGATCCGCTGACCAAGGTGCTGAACCGGCGCGGCCTCGATTCGCACCTGTCCCGGTTGTTTCGCGCACGGGGCCGCGATCACGGCGTCTATGTCGTGACACTGGACCTCGATCGGTTCAAGTCCGTCAACGACACCTTCGGCCATTCGTTCGGTGACGAAGTGCTGGTGCGCACGGCCGAATGCCTGCGCGCCGCCGCACCGCCCGGCGCCGTCGTCGTGCGCACGGGCGGCGAGGAATTCGTGGTCGTCGGCCGGCTGCACGGCGCCGACCTCGGCGCCGTCGCGGAACGACTGCGGCAGGCGGTCGAGTCGATGCCGCGGCTGCCGCAGACCATCACCGCCAGCGTGGGCGCGGCCCGGATCGACCCGGTCCGCACCGGGGACCACCGGCGCGTCCCGATCGACCGCACCGTGTTCCACACCGCCGACTCGGCGATGTACCGCGCAAAACAGTTGGGCGGTAATGCCGTCGTGATCGCCGAGCCCGTGCCGCGGCCGGAACCCGTGCGCCGGGAGCGACGGTGAGCGGGCAGGTCTACGTATTGCCAGAATTCGCACAGTCACATTGAGTCAATTGTCAATAGCGCGGTGTGTGCGCGATGCATTGGGATTGACCCATGGAACGAGTGCACCTGCCGTTTTCCCGAGGCGCCCGCACGTTGCCGACCCAGCTCCGGCAGGTCGCGGTGCTGCAACGGGCCGGGGTGATCGACCTGCGCCGCCCCGATCAGATCGTCCGGACGAGCCGGTCGGTGCGGACGCTGGGACCGATCGCGGGGACGGTGGAGATCGCGGCGCTGCGCTTCCCGGACCGGATCGCACTCATCGACGAATCAGGTCTGCTGACCTATCGCGAGCTCGCCTACAGCACCAACGCGCTGGCGCAGGCCTGGCTGACCCAGGGCGTGTCCGCGCGCACGCCGATCGGCGTACTGTGCCGCGATCACCGCGGCATGGTGCAGGCCCTCATCGCGGGCGCGAAGATCGGCGCTCGGGTCGTGTTGCTGAACACCGGCTTCGGCGCGACCCAGCTCTCGGACGTCGTCGCCAGGGAGGGCGTCGGGGCGATCCTCGCCGATGACGAATTCGACACTGCCACAGCCGCTCTCGGGCCGGAGGTCCGGCGTCTCGACTTACGCGCCGCGAAGAACAGCGTCGTCACCCGACCACCCGCTCCGGCCACCCAGGGCGGCTTCGTCATCCTCACCGGCGGCACCACGGGTACACCCAAGGGTGTGCCGCGCAAGGTCGAAACCCCCTTGGCCGCAGCGCAATTCCTGGACCGCGTGCCCTATCGCAACGGGGGCGTCACCCTGCTGTGCGCTCCCCTGTTCCACGGGACGGCGTTGACGCAGTTCATCATGTCACTCTCGCTGGGCTGCACGGTGCTGCTGCACGGCCGGTTCGACGCCCGCCGCGCCCTGGCGCAGATCCAGGAATACCGCTGTACCGCACTCGTTCTGGTGCCGACGATGTTGCGCCGAATACTCGATCTCGGCGCCGCGGAGATCCGCGGCTTCGATACGAGCAGTCTGCGCATCATCTTCTCCGCCGGCGCCGCGCTGCCTTCGGCACTCGGGTCCCAGGCCATCGAGCTGTTCGGTCCGGTGCTCTACAACTTCTACGGCTGCACCGAGACCGGCACCGCCACCATCGCGACCCCGCAGGACTGGATCGCGGCGCCGGGCACCGTCGGCAAACCACCGGTCGGCATCGTCGTGCGGTTGTACGAGAACGGACGGCCGGTGACCGAGCCTGGAGCCAAAGGCACTGTGTACGTGGGCAATTCGATCGCCTTCAGCGGCTACTCCGGTGGCGGCGGCAAGAACATCGTCGACGGCCTGATGAGCACCGGCGACGTCGGGCATTTCGACGCGGCCGGCCGGCTGTTCATCGACGGCCGCGACGACGACATGATCGTCTCCGGCGGCGAGAACGTCTTCCCCGGCGAGGTCGAGGATCTGCTCTACCGGCACCCGAAGATCACCGAAGCCGCCGTGATCGGCGTGCCGGACGAGGAATTCGGCCAACGCCTGGCCGCGTTCCTGATCGCGCACGGCGATCTCAGCGGCGACGAGGTCCGCGCCTATGTCCGCGACCACCTCGCCCGCTTCAAGGTCCCCCGCGACGTCCGATTCGTCGAGGACCTGCCCCGTACACCCACCGGCAAGATCAACCGCAGCGCCCTCGCCGCGCTGGCCCTGACTTGACCTGACCTGAGCGTCCGCCGGACGCGCTCCGACCTGGCGCGATCTCGGCCGTGTCACACTTTCCTGCGCTCGTTCGTCAATGCTGCGCCGGGCAACGAACGGCCCGTTTCCCCGGCGCGGACCGATACCGCGCCACCCGAACGTATTCAGGAAAGTCAGGACGCCACGATGACATTCGCCGATCTTCGCAACGCCGTGCAGGGCCGGGTATTGGTTCCCGGTGACGCGGACTTCGCCGCTGCCGCACAACCCTGGAATCTCACCGTCACCCAGCCGGTGGCGGCGGTGGTCGAGGCCGCCGACGTGGCCGATATCGCGGCGGTGGTGCGCTACGCGCGCACCGCGAACATTCCGGTCGTCACCCAGCCGACCGGCCACAGCGCGACCGGCAGCGTCGAGGACGCGATCCTGCTGCGTACCGGCCGCCTCGACAGCGTGGCGATCGACGCCACGGCCCGCATCGCCCGCGTCGGCGCGGGTGCGAACTGGGGGCAGGTACAGGTCGCGGCCGGCGCGCACGGACTCACCGGACTGGCCGGCAGCAATCCGGTGGTCGGCGTGACCGGCTACACACTCGGCGGCGGGCTCGGCTGGTTCGGCCGCAAACACGGCTGGGCCTCGGACGCGGTGCGCGCCTTCGAGATCGTGACCGCCGACGGCACGCAGGCCCGGGTCACCGCCGCCGACGATCCCGCGCTGTTCTGGGCGCTGCGCGGCGGCGGTGGCGATTTCGCCGTGGTGACCGGACTCGAATTCGACCTGTTCCCCGCGCCCGGACTCTACGGCGGCCGGACAATGTGGCCGGGCACCCGCACCGCCGAGGTCTTCGACCTGTTCCAGACACTCACGGCCGGTGCGCCCGACGAACTCTCGGTGACGTTCCATCGCTTCCAGTTCCCCGACGCCCCACCCATGGTCGCGCTCGATGCCGCCTACCTCGGCGACCCCGAGGCCGGTCGCGCCCTGCTCACCCCACTGGACGCGATCGGCGGCGCCGTGACGGACAAGCGCGGCCCGCTGCCGGTGGCGCGACTCGGCGAGATCAGCTCGGAACCGACCGATCCCAGCCCGTCACTGTCGCATGGCGAACTGCTCACCGATCTGGGCGACGCGGTGGTCAAGACTCTGCTCGACCAGCCGGTCGCACCTCTGGTGAACATTCAGGTCCGCCACCTCGGCGGTGCGCTCGCCGCCGCCCGGCCCGGGAACGGTGCGCGCGGGCCGGTGGCCGAACCGTATCTGCTGTATCTGCTCGGGCTCGGCCTGCCGCATCTCGTGGATGCGGTGCGCGCCAAACGATCCGAGATCGTGGCGGCGATCGGCGGGCACCTCGGCGGGCAGAAGCCGTACACCTTCCTCGGCACGGACGAGTCCGCCACTGCGGCCTTCGACGAAGACACGCTGGCCCGCTTGCGCGAGATCAAGCAAGCTCGCGATCCGCACTCGGTGATCCGCGCGAACTACCCGGTGCTCGGCTAGGTCGCTGCCCGCCGCCCCGTCCGCGAGCCGCGGGCGGGGCGCTAAGTTATCGATCCTTCCTCCATTCGCGCACCACCATCACCACCCTCGCGCCGGTCAAGGATCAGCAATTATTCAACTCTTGCATCGATTTTTGCCGAAATCCCCGAAGTCGTCTCGCCTGCGCCCGCACCTTGCTAAGTTAATGACTATTCTTCCACTCGATGCGCAGATCGGCGCGACGCGACCGGACTGGCGCGGCAGGGTGGCGTCAGCTCAGTGAGGAGTATCGCCATGAGTCGAATCAGTAGGCGAAACGCGTTGAAGGTCGGTGCGACGCTGGGCGCGGCCGGCGCGATCGCGCGAGTGACACCGGCGCGGGCACAACCGTGGAGCTGGTCACCGGACGGCTCGGTGGCGGGCACCGGGGCCGGCGCGGACCCCATGACCGTCTGGGATCCCGAGGCCGATCCGGTGGTCGCGGCACTACTGGAACGCAACGAGGTAGGGCGGGTGAACGAGCTGTTGCGGACGTGGACCCGCAACGGCCAGCCGCTGCCCGCCGGATTGCCCACGGAGCTACGCGATTTCATGGAGTACGCCCGCCGGCTTCCGCAGTGGACCGATCCGGGCAAGCTCGGCACCGCGGTCGAGTTCAACAAGAAGCGGGGCCTGTATCTCGGTGTGCTGTACGGCTTGGCCAGCGGCATGATGAGCACGGTCATTCCCAAGGAGGCGCGGGCGGTCTACTACTCCAAGGGTGGTCACGATTTGAAAGACCGGATCTCCAAGACCGCGAAGCTCGGCTACGACATCGGCACCGCGAATGCCTATGCGCCCGACGGCGAAATGATCGTGACGTGCGTCAAGACCCGGTTGGTGCACGCCGCCGTGCGACACCTGCTGCCGCAGTCCCCGCACTGGGTGCATTCGGCCGAGGAAGACATTCCGATCAGCCAGAACGACCTGATGGTGACCTGGCACAGCCTGCCGACCACCGTCATGAAACACCTGCGGGCGTGGCAGGTGCCCATTCCGGCGCCCGAATCGGAGGCCTTCCTGCACTCGTGGCAGGTCTGTGCGCATATGCTCGGCGTCCGCGACGAGTACATACCCAACTCGTGGGCGGAGTCGAATTCCCAAGCGGCACAGGTACTCGACCCGATTATCGCGCCGACCCCCGAGGGCGCGGCGCTGGCCGACCGGCTGTTGCGACTGGGCGTGAACCTCGATCTGGCGATCCTCAGCAAGCCCGTGCTCGGCGCGTTCACCCGATTCCTGCTCGGCGACAAGATCGCCGACGGTTTGGCCATCCCCAGGGAACCGGTCTGGGATCCGCTACTGCGGGTGAGCTGGGGGCCGTTCATCGCGGTGCGCGAAGGATTGCTTCCGGTGGTGCCGCTCGCGCCGGACGCCTACTGGCTCTTCGACGAATTCCTGCGCCAGGCGGCCCTGATCTATCTGGCCGAACTCCGGCTGCCGATCAGCATCGAAATCCCGCAGATGAATCGGGACATGAATCAACCGCCACGCTGAATTTGCGGCTGATTCGCTCGAATAAACGGCGGGCCGATTCCCGTCTCGCGATAATCCAGGTCAACACCTGCGGCGCACCGCGCCGACCGCAAAGGAGAAGGTAATGAGCTGGAGTAAGAACAACCGGCAGCTGCATCGCTGGATGTCGATGACTTTCACGGCGACCGTCGTCATAGCGTTCGTCGCGGCCGCCCTCGGCTTGACCGAATCCGCCGCGTGGATTTTCTACCTCCCGTTACTGCCGCTTTTCCTGCTTTTGGGCACCGGCTGGTACATGTTCGTGCAGCCGTACCGGGCAAAGCGCCGTCTCGCCCGGCAGCGCTGAGAGCCCGAACGCATATAACGGAGTTCAGGTGGTAGTTCCCCCGCACAGGGCGCGGCAGCCGCCATCGGCCTCGGGTCGCGCCATCGGCGTCACCGACTGAGGAGGATCACCATGCTCTACGCACCCCGCCGTCCCGGCTCCGGCCTGCGCAAACTCACTATCGGTGCGGCACTGGCCGTCGCGCTGATCGGCGGCGGCGCGGTGGCCGGCGCGGAGCCCGCCGTCACCGAGCAGGAAGCGCTCGACGCGGCCCGCAACGCACTGATGGGCGCGACCGTGCAGTCCATCGAATTCGACACCTCGGACGGCACGCCCAAGTGGGAGATCGATGTCAAGACCAGGGACGGCGGCGGCTACGAGGTGGCGGTCGACGCCCGCACCGGCACCATCGTTTCCATCGACGAGGACAACGACTGACCGCTCCCGCTCCGGCAGCCGAACGACGCCGGGTTACTTTGTAGCGCGCCCCCCGCGCGGGGTGTGCGACAAGCGAGGTAGCCCGGCGACGCGGGCGGCAGGAGGCCAGGGTGCGACGGTGGCAGGGCACCGCGCTGCTCCGACCCGGCACCCTCGCCTTCGCCGGTGCCATCGGGACCACCGCCGCCCACGCGCACCACGCGGTGCAGCTGATGACCGCGCCGACCGAGTTGTGCGTAGTGGACGGAAATGGCAAGCGGCACAGCGGGACTCACCTCATCATCCCGGCTGATGCGGTACACCGCATCGATACGGGCGCGGCCATCGGCACCGCGGTGTTCCTCGACCCCGACAGCGAGCCCGGTCGCGTCGCGCACCAGCGGGCCCGCACCGACGGCTGGAACACGGGTTTCGGCTTCCCCGCCCACACCGTCGGCGAACGCGGACTCGACACCTTCGTCACCGCCCTGACGAGCGCTCTGCTGCCCGCCGAGCATCGGCCCGACCGCCACCCCGCCGTCGAGGCGGCGATGGCGCTGCTGCCCGACCTGGTCGCCGCCGGCACGGTCAGCACCCGCGACCTCGCCGGACGCGTCGGTCTCTCCGCGACCCGGTTGACCCATCTGTTCACCGCGCAGGTCGGAATTCCGTTGCGCCGCTTCATCCTCTGGCTCCGGCTCGGTCGCGCCATCGCCACGGCCGCGGCGGGTGCGGACCTCACCACCGCCGCGCATGCCGCCGGGTTCGCCGACAGCGCCCATCTCACGCGCACCTGCCGCGAGATCTTCGGCCTGCCGCCGTCCGCGCTGAGCCGGAACCTGCGCTGGGACATCGCACATACGCCGTAGCCGAAACGTTCAAGCCGGTACCGGCCGTCCGACGCCACGATCGTCCCCATGACCAGCACGACCCGCACGCTCACCGCGTGGCAACAGCTCACTCGATACGCCTACGTCCCCTTCATGCTGCTCGGCCTCAACGGAGTCGGTATCGCGCTCGCCGCCATGCACGCCCCCGAATACTGGCTGCTGGCGGTGCTCGCGGCGGCCGTCGCCGCCTCGTTCCTGGTGGAACGGATCATCCCGTACGAACCCGGGTGGAACGGTGAACAGGCCGACAGTCGTCGCGACCGCATCCACACCGCGGTCAACGAAAGTCTGCTCCTCGTCAGCGTCGCCGCCATTCCCGCGCTCGCGGCCATCGTGCCCGCGCCTGCCCTCTGGCCGAGCGGCTGGCCGTTCGTCCTGCAGGTTCTCCTCGCGGTGCTGATCGCCGATTTCGGCATCACGCTGGTGCACCTGGCCAGCCACAAGATCGGCCTGCTCTGGCGGTTCCACGCCGTGCACCACAGCGTCACCCGCTTCTACGGGCTGAACGGTCTGATGAAGCACCCGCTGCATCAGACCGTCGAAATGGCCGCCGGTGTCGCGCCTTTGCTCCTCGTCGGACTGCCCGTCCAGGTCGCCGCCGCGCTCGCCCTCGCCGTCGCAATCCAGTTGCTCTTGCAACACTCCAATGCGGACTATCGAGTCGGACCATTCAAATATGTGCTGGCGCTCAACGAAGGTCATCGCTTCCACCATCTGAAGTGGGCCGGTATCGGTGACGTCAACTTCGGTCTGTTCACCCTGCTGTGGGATCACCTGTTCCGCACGTTCTCCTACGACCCGGACCGCCGCTTCACCAGCACCCACCTCGGCATGGCCGCCAAACCCGACTACCCGGTCGACTACCTCGCCCAACTCACCTACCCCTTCACCCCAGCGGGCGGCTGCTCGACCTCGGCAACCCGCGCAATCGCCGGACGGGGGCAACGCCGGTCGGGATAATCGGGGGAATGCCTGGCGCGGGCATGCTGGTCGAGAGGGGACGCCGGTGGCGGAGGCACGATCGTTCGCAGTGGGCACGATGGCCGGGGTCAATCCACCGCTGAGCGCCGGGCGCTTCGTGGTGCGGATGGCCCGGTTGGGCAAGCTCGATTCGGTGCTGACCCCGGATCATCTGATCAGCATCTTCCCGCGGGCCATCTGGGATACCGACTTCACCCCGCAGGCGAAGGCGATCGCCAGCCCGGACGAGCAATTCGATTACGCTCCGCTGCTGGCACATCTGGCGGCCGGGGCCGGACGGGTGCAGTTGGGCGTCGGGGTGGTGGACCCGCATCGGCGGCATCCGGTGCTGCTGGCGCAGACGTTCGCCACGCTGGCGCACATGACGAAGGCCCCGCCCATCCTCGGCATCGGGTCGGGCGAACGGGAAAACCTCGACCCCTACGGGTTCACCTGGAATCGCCCGGTCGACCGCCTCGAAGAGGCGCTCCAGGTGATCCGCGCGGCACTCACCTCGGCCGAACCACTCGAGTTCGCCGGAAAGTACTACCGAATCGACCGGGCCCCAATGGATCTGAAGCCGCCACCGGGCCGGATGCCACAGATCTGGATCGGCGCGCACGGCCCCCGGATGCTCGAGCTGACCGGACGATACGCCGACGGCTGGTACCCGTGGGAGACCCAGTCCCCGCCCGAGTACGAGCGAAGACTGCGACTGGTGCACGCCGCCGCCCGCGCCGCCGGACGCGACCCGGACGCGATCGTCCCCGCGCAGATGATCCAAATGCTCACCGCGCGAACTCATTCGGGCCTCCGTCGGCTGCTGCGCGCACCCGCGGTCCGCTATCTCGGCTTGCTCGCACCGGACGCCGTGTGGGCGCGCTGCGGCGCGAAACACCCGTTCGGCGAAGGTTTCCGCGGGCTCCTGGATCTGATGCCGCACCAGCTGACCAGGGCCGAGGTGCAGGCGGCGATCGCGGAGGTACCGGACGAGGTGCTGCACGAGTGGCTCATGATCGGCACTCCCCCGGAGATTCTGCGCCGTATCCGCGCCCTGTCCGACGCGGGTTTGCGGCATGCCATCGTCTTCCCCACGGCCGCTTTGGTTTCCGGCGCGGACGCGGCCTTCGGGTACGGCGTCGTACTGTGGCTGGCGGCGCGGCTGCGGCGTCAGGCGGGGTGAGCGGGCGGATCGACCCGGCCGACCTTGGTCCAGCCGGTCCAGCCGCGTTCCCGGAGCAACTCGACCAGTCGCCGCGCAGGCGGCGCGGCCGCAAAGGCGAAAGCGTCCAGGAGTTCGGCCAAGCCGGGTGCGATATCGAGGTCGTCGACGTGCGCCGCGCCTTGCGTGTCGGCGATCCGGGCAAGGTATCCCGCCATCTCGTCGGCCGATGCGACGAGCCCCGGATCGTCGGTCACGTCGAGTGCCCGGCCCAAAGTCAGGTAGAAGTCGAGGAATTCCGGGTCGTCGAGCTGTATCTGCTTGCGCGCCAACCACTCCGGGATTCGCTCGGGCGCCTGCGCCGCCAGCGGAATCCACCCGTCTCGCTCGACCGCGACGATCCGCTCGTCCACGCCCAGCGCCCGCAGCCGGTCGAGGTACTCGACCACCTCGACGGGCAGCGCCAACCCATCTCCGGCGGCGAGGCGGGCGATCTGCCGCCGGTGCCGTTCGCGCTCCCGGATCTCCGCGCGCAACCGCGCGTCGACCTGTGCGATGGCCGCGGCGAACGCCGCGGGATCGGCACGCATCAGCTCCGCGACGCGCGCCAGCGGCACCCCGGCCTCGGCGAGAGTCCGGATCTTGATCAGCGCGATCACGGCGGCCGCGTCGTAACGCCGATAGCCGGAGTGGTCGCGCACGGGTTCCGGCAGCAATCCTTTCGCGTGATAGTGCCGCACCGCGCGCACCGTGACACCCGCGTGCGCGGCCAGTTCGCCGATGGTCAGCATCGGACCAGTCTCCCGGTCCGGGCGCATCGCGTCATCCGGTCGCTGTCGCGTTCCGGATGAACCAGGCGATATCCGCAGGGTGGGTGCGGACCAGGCGATGATCCGCGTCCAGCCAGGACGCGGTGATGTCCGGCCGGGCGCGCAGGAGTCGCTCGATCCCCGCCCGCCACAGCCGATTGTGGCGCGCCGCCCGGCGTACACCGCGCTCCCCCGCGATCGTGGTCGACATGATCATGCTGATCGGGCAGTCGATCGCGCGGTAGCGTTCGAGAATGCCGGCGCGGATCACATCGATCTCGAGGTTCAGGTCGAAGACCTCCGCGGCGGTGAGCGGCACCGGCCCAGACACGGAATCCGCTGCCATGGCACGGAATTCCGCCAGATCGGCCGGCCCGATGAACGGTTCGGGCAGCGGATTCGCCCCGTCGATGAGGACGAGTCCGGCGACGGTATCGGGATAGCGGGCAGCGTAGTGCACGGCCAGGTCGGCGCCCAGCGAATACCCCACCAGCACCGGCGATCGCAGACCGCGTTCGTGCAGTTGTGCGAGTACCGCGACGAGATCACCGAGGAACGCCTCGAACGTGTAGCGCGCGCCGGGCGAACTCGCGCCGTGGCCGCGCAGGTCGAAGCTCACCACGTCGTACTCCTGCCGCAGCAACGCGATCAACTCCCGCAGCTCGCGCCGGGTGGTCAGCAGCCCGGGACACAGGACCAGAGGTCGCCCGTGGCCGCCGCGTGCCACGGAAAGCGCGACGTCGCCGTTGTGTACCGTCCAGTGCTCGAGGTCCATGCCAGCCAGCCTGCGGCGTTGACCCTGCGTCAAGGTCAAGCCCGTGGATGGCCGGTCATTCGGGCTGCTCGACCGGCTCGTCCTCCTCGAGCTCGGTGCGGACCGCGCCGACCACGGCGCGCAGCTGCGCGAGGTCGGCACCGGTACATGCCTCGAGGTCGTCGGGGAACAGGGTGCCGGTGTGGCGGCGCTTGATCTCGCGGATCTGCTGGGCCGCTTGCTGATCGCACACTTCGTGCGCCATTTCCTCCAACTGCGGCACTATGCGGTCGAACCAGGTCCCCCCGGCGGACCGGTGCGATGCCGCGCTCTGCCGCGCGGCCACGGCGTCGGCCGAGGTGGCCGTTGGGTACTGTTCGCGCTCCACCCCTCAAGGGTGACCGAATTCCGATACGACTGTCCCAGGAACAAGATTCATTGCTGAGGGATTGCCCGGCACCCATGCCCGCGATCCGCGCGGATGGCGGCTGCTACGGAACCCTGCGCCCGAAGTCGGCGTGTAAGCCCGCGGCGTCGAATTCCTTGCCCGCCAAGCCCGGTAGCGCTCCGGAGGACAGCACCGTAGCCTTTGTCGGTGTCCACGCGAACCACGTGTGGGTCGGATAGTCGAGCAGCAGCCGGGCCCCGGCGGGCCGCGGCAGGTTCGTTTCCTCCGCCCCGGTCGCCATGGCGCGCGGCCGGTACGGCGGTCGCGGCTCCAACTGCATGGTTTCGACCGCATCGCGGCCGGAAAACCGCACCGGCACAGCGATATACGACTCGACGCCGACCTGTTCGAGATCGTCGGCCCGGTCGGCCCGCGGGTCGGTCGCGTACACCATGACCGGTGCGCCGACCCGCTGCAGTCGCACCGTCGCACCGTCGGCGGCGGGGTCTTGTGAGCGCAGGAACGAGCCCGCGAGGCGTTGCGCCGCCGGCGCGTCGATCGCGCGGTCGATTGCCGCCAGGTCCGGTTCCGTCGCCCAATTCTGCACCGGTACCGCATGATTCACGCAACCAGTGAGGATCAGGCCGGCCGCGACCATGATCGCGAGGCGCCCGCCGTTCATCGGGCCGCGATGCCATAGTCCTCGCCGAACCACACCCAATCCGCGTTCTGCGTATACGAATCGAGGGCCTGGGTGACGCTGCGGCGCGAGCTCGGCCACGGGTCGCCGTAGGTGATGGTGCCCGCGTCCGCGTCGAAGCCGTAGATGACCTGCGCGTGCCCGCCACCTGCCGTCCATGCGATACCCGTGAGAATCGGCCGGTTGGCCGAGATCTCGTCGACCACCTTCGTCATCGACAGCGGCGCGCCGACGGCCGCGCCGAAGCCGATCTTCCGGAACGCGGCGGCGATCTCTTCGAGCGAGGCCTGCTGGTCGGGGCAGCTGCCGGCGGTGTCGGCACCGCGCACCAGTGCGCAGTACCGACTTTGACTGATCGGCTTGTGCAGGTACGTGGCGATGGACGAGCCGTCGGCCGCCCAGCACCACTGCGCCGCGGTCTGCGTCTGTTGCAGATACGGCAGGGTCTGGGCACCGAAGACGGCCGAGCGCGGTTCCGGTACCGGCGGCAGGCCCGGCGTCACCACCAAGCCGTAGGAACGTCCCGCGGCCCATTCGGACCGGTCCGGATCGGCGGCCGCGGATCCGTGCACCGTGAGCGCCAGGCACAGGGCGGCCGGGCCGCACAGCAGTTTCCATTTCGATGCCACAGCCCGTCCTTCCGAATCCCCCTGCTACTTTCCGGCGGAAATGTACCGGCACGCTACACATTCCCATTTGCGGCCGCAATATGTTCGCCGGGAGGCACCGGCGAATTGGGCGAGTTGCCTGAATTTACTTGCGAGACATTGCCGTTAACGATCCCTTAAATGAATCACAGTGAGTTATACGTTGCCGCCGCGCGAACAACGTGAAACACTCCGTGTTCAGTTCGCTGCTAGTTCCATCTGGAAGCGGTCGATCGCGCACTCCCCCTACCCCGTTCGACGCTTCCCGTCCATTTATCGGCTGGAGGAACCTTGCAAAAATCGCGCTTGTCCACTGCGGTCGTCTGCGCAGTGGGGATCAGTCTCGCCCTGCCCGCCCTCGCGCACGCGGAGCCGGAGAAACCCGAAATCGCCCATCACGCGTTCGGTCTCGATCGGACCGCCGCGCGCGACAGCCTCAGCCGGGATACCACCGTCGGCCTGGCACTACCGGTCCAGGTGGGCGCGATCGGTGCGCCGCCCGCCTCGTATTCGTTGCGGCAGTATGCCTTACCGCCCGGCGATCAGGGACCGGTCGGCTCGTGCGTCACCTGGGCGACCGGCTACACCGGCTACGGCATCCTGATGCACGAACAGCAGATCGCCGGCAGCCCGATGGCGCCGATGTTCATCTACTCGCAGATCGCGAAGGGTGATGACGAAGGCACCTACGCCGGTGTCGCGTTGCCGCTGGAACAACAACAGGGCATAGACACCAAATCCGACTATTGGCAGGGCGATTTCGACTACACGACCCAGCCCGATGCGGCGGAACGCGCCAATGCCGCGCACTACAAGCTGTCCGGCGCCAAAGACCTCACCAAGGGCGATATCGTCGCGAACATCAAGAGCGCGATCGCCGCGGGGCTGCCGGTACCGTTCGGCTTCGAAGTCAGGGAAAGCTTCGAAAGCCTGGACGGCGCCAACAGCAATTACAATCCGTCGCGCAGCGAGCGAATTCTCGGCGGGCACGAGGTCACCATCGTCGGCTACGACGCCAAGGGCGTGACGATCGAGAACTCCTGGGGTTCGAACTGGGGCAACAACGGGTTCTTCACCGCCCCATGGTCTTTCATCACGGGCAGTGACGTGAACGAGATCCATTCGATGGGCCGGCTCACCCCCGCCTGATCGTCGTACGACGGCGGCACCGTGGCGGACGATCCGCCACGGTGCCGCTCAGGTCATTTCGGCGGCAACTCGCCCAGCTTCGACAGCGCACCGCGGTGCAGATGCTCGATGATGTTGCGCGGCTTGTTCTTCGGATCGCTGCGGTAGTACGCGGCGCCCGATTCGTACACGGCGTAGGCCGCGCCGCCGTAGACCGACATACCCTCCGACATGCTCGGCGCCCGGAAGCACGACAGGCGCGCCGTATCGAGCGCGCGATCGCCGGCGCCGCGCCGGACCACATAGATATTGCTGCGATTGGGCCGACCGTAGGAAGTGCTGTACAGGAACAGATCATCGGTGACGGCCAGCCCCTGCGTCTTCTTGGGCACCTCCCACGGACCTTCGCGACCGGTCAGCTCACCGTTCGGGCCGACCCGGTAGGAATACATCGCTCCCCTCGTATCCGTTTCGAACTGCCCGGTCCACAGCGAGTCGCCGTGCTTGCCGAGGAACGAGGAGCCACCGTCGACGACGATGTCGTCGCCCACCTGCGCCAAGTGGGCCGAGTTGCTGATCGCTTCGCGCAACCGGCTCAACGGGTACTTCCGGACCCGCTTGCCCTGACTGCCGGACACATACGCCCAGCCCTGCTGCTCGAAGACCGCGATGCCGCCCGCGTGGGTCGCGTCGATCCGCGCGGCACCGACCCGGCGGCCCGTCTTCGCGTCGAGACCGATGATGTAGGCGTCGTCCTGACTTTTCGGCGCGTACGCGGTGATCAGCAGCAGATCGTCGGTGCCGTTCCAGCGTGACCAGGTGGCCAGCCCCTGCGGGACGTGGGTGTCGAGGTCGGGCACGGTGTGGCTGCCCTCGAAGTGCTTGTCGTAGGTGTCCGAGGCACGTGGACCGTTGTAGAAGGAATCGTCGGATGTCACGTGGTCGTCGCAGGTGATGGTGGCGTCCGGCGCGGGCTCGCGCGCGGCGGCGAGCGTCGGCGCGGCGAGCGTGAGGGCCGAAAGAAGTGCGACCACACCGCCTCTCGTCACGGTTCTGCGCTCGGTGCTGTGTCGATCGATGGTCATACGGTCATCGCTCCCTCGCCGGTCGGCAGATCCTCGCGTAACACGTCGGGCCGGCAGTCGGCCGCCCGGCAACCATGCTGCGATCCAGGGATCGTTCCCGCAATGGCCGGCACGCCAGCATGACCGCGCCCCCGTTGTGCATTGCGCCGAAGGCCGCCGCGAGATATGTGGACACACTGACCACTTAGCCGTAGGCTGTCCAAATGGACAGCACGTCCACTTTATCGGAGGGCAAGAGATGACCGGATCATTCGGGGCACACAGCGGTACTCCCCTCGAGCGAGCGCACTTTCCGGCGACGCAGCGGTGGACCTACCTCAACCACGCGGGCATCTGCCCGCTCCCCCAGCCGTCGGTCGACGCGATGCACCGGCGCGCGACCGAGGTGTCCCTGGACGGCGAATTCACCTACGCGGCACACAGTGCGGAGATCGAGCGGGTGCGGTCGGCGGCGGCGCGACTGCTGGGGGTACCGCGGACCGACGTCGCGTTCGTGAAGAACACCACGACCGGGCTCGGCATGATCGCCAACGGACTCGACTGGTCGCCGGGCGACCGGGTGGTCGTGCCCGATCTGGAATTCCCGTCCACCCTGTACCCCTGGCTCGCGCTGGCCGATCGCGGCGTGGTGGTGGATCGGGTTCGGCCCGTCGGGCCGGGCGGGAAACTCCCGATCGAGGCCTTCGCCGAACGCATCCAGGCGGGACCGCCGCCGAAACTGGTCGTCACCAGCTGGGTGCAGTTCGGTCGCGGCTGGCGCGTCGACCTGGCCGAACTGGGCCGGGTGTGCCGGGCGGCCGGAACCCTGCTGTGCGCGGACGTGATCCAGGGGCTCGGCGTGCTCCCGGCCGAACTGGCCCGCTGGGGCGTCGATTTCGCGATGGCGGACGGCCACAAATGGCTGCTCGGCCCGGAGGGCAGCGGCGTGCTGTATGTCCGGGGCTCCCGGCTGGAGTTGCTGCGTCCCCTGGAACCGGGCTGGAATTCGGTCGCGCACCGGGAGGACTGGGACAATCTCGAGCTGGTATTCGACGACACCGCACGACGGCTGGAAGGCGGCATGCCCAACGTCACCGGTATCGCCGCGCTGGGCGCCTCGATCGACCTCTTGCTCGACGCGGGCATCGCCGCCATCTGGGCGCACGTCGATCAGCTGTGCGAACAAGTTTGCGCGGAACTCACCGCGATCGGCGCCACGGTGCTGACGGATCGTTCCCCCGACGGCCGCTCCGGTATCGTCTCGGTGCATCTCGACGGAGCCCCGATCCCCTTGCTGGCCAGTCGCTTGCAAGCCGAAGGCATCGCCGTCTCCGCCCGCGCGGGCGGGCTGCGCGTCTCGCCGCACGGCTACAACACCACCCAGGACATCGACCATCTCGTACGCACCGTGGCCACCCTGATCCGCAGCTGAGGCGCAGCACAGCGACGCGCGGCCGCACGCAGGGTGCGGCCCGGGCCGCGGCCACTGTGGTGCAATGACCGAGTGGGACCCGACCGCGGGCGCGGACCCGCCATGACAACCGCTCGCTTCTTCGCGGCGCTGCTGCTCGGCACCGCGCTCACCGGCTGCGCCGAGCGTGGCCCGGAATCCGTCCCGCTGACGCCGTCCACCGAGTCGACGGTGAGCGCACCGCCGGCCCCGGCGGTGGTCGGCCGCAACGGCAGCACGCTGCTGCTGCGCGGACAGCCTTGGTGGCCCGCCGGTTTCAACGCCCCGCAGCTGGCCACGAACTGGGCGATCAATATCGGATGCGGCGCACAGGTAGATCTCGACGACTATTTCGGCAAGCTGCCGCCGAACGCGTTGACCCGGGTCGGCATCTTCCAGGCCCTCGCCGTCGACAAATCGACCGGACGACTGGACTTTTCGGCCGCCGACGCGGTGTTCGCGGCGGCACAGCGGCACGGTCAGCTGATCCTGCCGGTGCTCGTACCGCAGAACGGCGACTGTGACGATCAGACGTTCAAGCAGCGCAGCTGGTATGTGACCGGCTGGACCGAGACGACGCCGATTCCCGGCCGGAACGTGCTCAGCGCTCGCGAGTGGATCACTACCGCCGTAAACCGGTGGCGCAGTTCGCCGGTGCTCGCGGGCTGGGAGGTCGTCGGCGAGCCGGAGCCGAGCATGTGCGGCGCGGGCAACTGCTCCGAACGGGCCCGCAGCTGTCCGCGCGACGCCGCGGCGGTGTTGCGCCGGTTCATGGACGATTCCGGCGCGCTGATCCGCTCCCTCGACCCGCAGCGCCTGATCTTCGCCGGTTTCATCGGTGGTGGCCAATGCGGCACGGCCGGTACCGAATACATGGATGTCGGGATGTCACCGCAGATCGACGTGCTGGAGTACCACGACTACTCCGACGACGACGTCGCGCTGCCCGGCGACCAGCGCGACGGGTTGGCGACCAGGCTGCGACAGGCGCGAGAACTCGGAAAACCGTTGCTGGTGGCCGAGATCGGCGAGCACGCCGGCTCTTGTCGCAGTCTGTCGGCGCGTCGCGACAGCATCGCGACGAGCATGGCGGGTCAGCGCGCCGCGGGCTCGGCGGGCGCGCTGGTCTGGGCGTTCGTGCCCGATCCCCGGCCCGAGCAGTGCACCTTCGACGTCGGGCCCGAGGATCCGCTCTGGTCGCTGATCGCCGAGCGGATCACCGTCGGCTGAGCCCGCTCAGGAGGTGCCGAGTACCCGGTACAACCGCCAATCGGGCTCGCCCGCACCATCGTTGGGCACCTCCAGGGTCAACGTGGCGATCTCCGCGCCGTTCTCGTACAGCGTCGGATAGCGCCGGTTGACCGCGTCCGACACGCCGCGCCCGGTGGCGGGCACCGCGAGGATGTACCGCACACCGCGCTCGGCGGGCCGGTTGAGCACCCGCACGAAATCCCGGTCCGAAGGCACCACGAACTGGTCGGGGCGCGTCGAGGCGATCACCACCGAGAAACCGTAGACGGTGTCCATCAGCACCGACCCACGCGGCAGGTGCAGCGCATCGAGGTAGTCGGCGACCTTGCGCCCGGTGCCGAAGGTCGCGGCGATCCGGCGTTTGTCCGCGTAGCGCGCAGATGCGTTGTCCCGCTGGGGAAACACGGCGGCCCCGAGCGCGTACTCCTGCACCGCCAGATCATGGTTGTTCATCCCCGCCACGGTGACCGGCAGTCCCGCCGCCAGCAGCACCACGGTCGCGACCAACGCCGCCACCGGCGCGTTGGGCCGCGGTGGCGGGGCGAGGGCGTGCGGGCCCGGACGATGGCTCGGCGGCCGATCCCGGGCCGGAGCGATGCACAGGGCGAGCACCGCCGCCAACGGGATGGCGGCCACGTAGAAGCGCAGGAACGCGAACGTCGACCCGGACAGGTAGCTCATCGTCTGGAAGGCGAGCACCGCGCCGCACAACAGGATCGGGACGGCCACGGCCAGGTCGCGTCTGCGCGCCGCGAGCGCGCAGGCGAGCGGCAGCAGCAATGGCAGCGCGGGGCCGAGGACCAGCATCGAGGCGATCGAATAGTACAGCGCGGCGGTCTTTTCCGCGGCGGACGTGGCACCGGACTGGGCGAGGATGGCGGTGTTGCCGTATTGCGAGGTGAACTGCTGGAACGCCTGGCCGGTGATCAACCAGCTCGTTCCCGCCCACACCACGAACGCCAGCGTGATCGGCGCGAGCAGCACCACCAGATCCATTGCGACACCGGACCATCGGTATTCGGTGCCGCGCCTGCGCCGGCCACTCAGCACACCGACGAGCAGCGCGGCGGCCGCCGCGGGCGCGACCGCGTCGTAGCGGGTCAAATAGGCGAGCCCGAGCGCGATACCGCAGGCGGTCAGATCGTGTGCGCCGTCGGTGTGCACCCAGCGCATCAGCCTGCGCACCGCCCAGCACAGGCAGAACAGGAACGGGGCCTCGCTCATGCCGTTGCCGCCGTAGAAGACGACCATCGGGTTCACTGTGAAAAGCACTGTGACGCAGAGGGTCAGCCACGGCGGCGCGGCGCGATCGGCGCCGATGCCGTGGATCATGGTGGCCGCACCACCCATGAACAGTGCCGACATCAGCACGCCGGACAGTCCCCAGGTGGTGATCGCCGGTACCAGCGGCTCGAACGCGACCATCGGCAGCTGGGCCAGCGACGTCAGCGGTGTGAAGACGAAGCCGATGGCGGACAGGTGCGGATCCCGGCTGAACAGCGCCGCCTGGGTCGCCGAAACCCGGCTCAGCGCATCGCCCATCAGAAAGCCGCGGCCTGCGGTCAACCAGGTGCCGGTCACCAGGTACAACACCGTGGCCACGCCGAAGATCACGACCGGACGGCGCACCCGTCCGGCGGTCATTTCGCCGCCTCCGACGACGTGCCGAGACCGTGAAAAGTCTTCTCCCAGTAGGATGGATTGCGCAGCAGCTGCCAGCAGCCCTTGGTCGCGGCGATGCTCATCAGCAGCCAGTACAGCGGCGAGGTGAGGCAGGCCACCAGCAGGTCGGGGCGGTTGTTCTCCCGGCAGGCCAGCAGATTCATGTAGATCGTCGCGGCGTTCCCGATGACCAGCGCGATCAAGGCGGGGAAATAGACGACCGCGGGGAACAGGCGGCCGATCACGCTGGGCTGACCGAGGATCCAAGCGATGCTGATGAACCAGAACACCAGATTCAGGCAGGCGATGATCGGCGTGCCCGCGAGAATCAGGGTGAACCGGACGAAGCTGACCGTACCGATGCTGCGCCACAACCGAATCGGCCGCCGGGTGTGCACCAGCCAGCTCTGCAGGTAACCCTTGTACCAGCGCGACCGCTGCCGGACCCAGTTGATCGGATCGGGATTGGCCTCCTCCAGCGTGACCGAATCGATGACCGCGGTCGAGTATCCCGAGGCGGCGATGCGTACCCCCAGGTCGGCGTCCTCGGTGACGTTGTACGGATCCCAGGCGCCGATCGCGATCACCACCTCGCGATTGAAGTGATTCGAGGTGCCGCCCAGCGGAATCGGCGCGCGGCTGCGCATCAACCCGGGCAGCAGGAACCCGAACCACAGCCCGTAGTCCATGGTGAACCAGGCGGTCAGCAGATTCTGCTTCGCGTTGTGGAACGCGAGCTTGGCCTGGATGCAGACCACCGATGGCGGCAGTTCGGCGAAAGCCGCGACCACCCTGCGCAATTGGAGCGGATCGGGGATGTCCTCGGCGTCGTAGATCGTGACGATATCGCCGGTGGCCCGGTGCAGCCCGTAGTTGCACGCCTTGGGTTTGGTGCGCGGATCGGCCGCCGGGACCAGCACCACGGTGATGTGTTCGTTTCCGCCCGTGCCTATTCCGGCCGCGCGCGCCGCGTCGATGGTCGGTGCGTCGTCCTCCTCCAGCAGCAACAGCACCTGGAGGCGGTCGCGCGGATAGTCGATGGCGTTCAGCGCGCCGATGAGGTCGCCCACCACCTCGGGCTCACCGTAGGCCGGAACCAGGATGGTGTAGGGCGGCAATTCCGCGTCGGCGAGCGCGCGGGCCCGGTCGTCGGCCACGGTCATGATGGCGTCGCGGTCCATGCCGCGAGCGAAGATCAGGATGCGATCGCCCAGCACCGCCAGATAGCCGAGCGTGCACACCGCGACGAGCACGGTGAGCGTCTCCAGCGGAAACAACCCCGCGCAAATGAGGACCACCAGCAGCGCGAACAGCAACGTATTGCGCTGCCACGGCAGGAACGCGACCGACGCCGAGGCCAGTGGATCGGACTCGCGCAACCCGTGCACCGCCGAATGCAGCGCGCGGGCCTTGAACGACTCGGATTCGGGATCGAGGGCGGCTGTCACGACTGCTCGGTCCTGGCGCGCACGATGTGCTGGGCGAGTGTCGTCAGCATCTCCCGGTCCTTGTGCTCGGAATCGGCTTCCACCGAACTGGATTGCGAGTCCAGGACGATGGCGTTGCCGCGCAGGAACTGGTTCATCAAGTTGTCGAAGTTCGCCGTGATCGAGCGCTGCGGCATCGGAAACTCCGCTTCCGGCAGGTGATTGTCGGCCGCGATCAGGCTGATCCGTTCCGCGCCGCCCTCGCCACTCCAGTTCCAGCTCAACCAGGTCCAGCTCAGCAGCCTGCGGTCGTCCAGCACGGTGTTGAGGCGTGCGGTGATGCCGTGCCCGAGGTCGACCAGCGCCGGCGGGCTGATCCGCGGTTGCACGAGCCGATAGAGCACGAACTCCGGGTAGCGGTCGATCGCGTCACCGTCGCTGGAACGCACCGTGTCGATCGCCACCCGGCGGCGCCGGGATTCCTTGTCCCAGTCCGGATTACCGCGCTCGGCCCGGATCATCCGGCGGGTGAACACCGCGTCCTGTCCGAGATACCTTCGCGCCCAGGGATATTCCTGCTCTCTCAGCAGTTGCCAACCGGGCGGGGCGGCGTCCGGGCGGGCGATCACCAGACCCGGCACCCGCGGAAAGCTCCGGTCGTAGTCGGCGGGCAGTGGAATGATCGCGAGCAGCACGGCGACGATCACGACGGTCAGTGCCGCACTGCGCGACTGGGCCGCGGTGAGCGGTTCCAGCTGCCGATCCAGCGGTTTCATCGACCGGCCGCGCCGCACGTCGACATACATCACGAGGCAGACCGTGAAAACCGCCACCACCGAGGGAACCGCCTGATACGCCAGGATCGGCGCCGCCGGGAACCACACCCGCAGCACCGCGAGGAGCACCCCGCCGAGCACGAGCACACCCGCCGCGGCGACCGCGGCGCGGGTGCGGGTGCGCGCCGACCCGATGCCCGCCGCGAAAGCCGCGAGCAGCACGGTGCCGACGCCGGCGGCGACCCGGTCGCCGCCCAGGGCGACCATGAGCATCGCGTACGGCGGTGGAAAGGCCGCGAGCAACAGCAGCCAGGCGGGCCAGAACCGGAAAACCGGTCGCAGCCCGAACAGCAGCACGCACGCGGAGATCAGGAACAGCCACGCGGCCAGCACATCCAGATGCAGCAGTTCGTACTGATAGCGGTAGCGGGGCACCAGCAGGCCGAGGACCGCGGCGCTCATGCCGAGCCCGATCAGTCCGACGATGATGTCGGTCTGCCGATCGTGGATCGGCAGTTCCGCGCCGCGGCGCAGCGCGATGCCGACGGCGGCGAAACCCGCGAGCACCGGCAGGACATAGATGTAGCCGAGATAGGAACCTTCCCGAATGTCCTGCACCAATTCGGCCCAGGTGAACCAGAAGGCGGCGGCGGTGGCCACACCGATCAGCAACGCCCACCGCACGACGACGCCAGCGACCGTCGCGCGCGCGTGCCGGGGCCCCGCCGAGCGCGCCATCTCAGCGCCTGCGGCGACGCAGCATCAGCAGCACCACCGCCGCGACGAGTACGCCGACGGCCAGCAGCACGCCCGCGGCGATCGCCAGCATCCGGGCGACGGAATCACTCGAGATCGCGGCGGTGGACGCGGCCGGCGCTACCGCCGACGGGTCGAAGAACTCCGGCTCCCGATCGCCCGTCTGGAACAGCACCGAACCCGAAAGCCGGTACCAGCGGCGCGAATCCGCGTTGAGCCAATCCAGTGCCCGGTCGAGGTGCTCCGGCGCCTGGGTCGAGGTGGCGACCAGCACCGTGCGCCCGCCGGACCAGGTCGTCTGCAGCGACCCGAACGGAACCGTCGGATCGATCCGCACGGCGGCCCGGGTGCTGTCGTCGGTCACGGTCAGCGTGTCGTCGTCTTGGCTGAGTGGCAGCCGGATCGACTCGGGCAGATCGCCGGTGGCCGTGATCAGGACGGCGGGCCGCTTGCCGCGGGCGGCGGCGTCGAAGCCGACCAGCTCCGGCCGCAGCGGCACCGCGGTCAGCCGCTGCAGCCCGGTGAGGATCTTGACCGCGCGCAGCGTGTCGGTGAATCCCGGTGCGCGCAAACCGACTTGGAATCCGGGCAGCAGCGCCTGCGGCAGCGCGCCGAAGCCCCCGGGTACCGGCGGCGCGGCCGATGCGCTGGTGACCTCGCTGTCGGGATCGATCGTCAGGGTGACCGGTTGCTCCAGGCCGCAGCCGTGCGTGAGCCCCGTCTGATGGAAGGTGACGGTCAGCGTCGTATAGCGGCCGAGCACCTCGTCGGGGAGATCGATCCAGCGTTCGATGCGCCCGCTCGCGTCCACCGGCCAGCTGTCGATGTACCTGCTGCCCGCCGTCACGGTGATATTGCCGCTGAGGGTACTGGGCAGCGGAGTGTAGTTGCCCAGCAGGCGAATTCGAACGTCACGCGACGCGCGGCCGAGACGCGTCTGGTCGATGCCGATATCCACGCTCACCGAACCGATCGCGGTCGCACTGAGCTGGGTCTCGCCGAGCGCGAGCAGCGTCGTCGAGTCCGGTGCGAGCTGCGGCGCCTGCGGCAGGGCGATGGCGGTCGCGCCCGAGGTGATCGCGATCTTCGTCAAAGCACTGGTGAGCAAACGGATCTGGTCGTCGAGGGCGGACCCGTTCCCGGTGATCCGCAGAACCGGCTGTGCGCCCGCGGTCACCCGCAGCCCCGCCTCGGGCGACTCCGCGATCTCGATCTGACGCTCCAGCAATCCCGGTGCGTGATCGGGGACCGCCGCGCCGGCCTGCACCGGTCGCACGTCCACCGTCAGCGGTTGACCGTGGTAGCGCGCGATCAGCGCGGTCGTCAGCGTGAGCACCGCGGCGCTTTCCGTCTCCGACGGCGTGGCCGGGACGTACACCGTCAACTGCCGCAGGATCGGCGGCAGGAATTCGGCGACGGTCGTCGGTTGTGCCTCCGCGCCGAAGTAGCCGACCGCCGCGTCCGAGAGCGTCATCGGACGTCCGAGCCAATCCGTCACGCAGGTGCCCGGTTCCGACACCAGTGACGAGGTGAGCGTCACCGAGATCGCGTTGTTCTCCTGCTCGGCCCCGGCCAGCGACAGCCGGACCGGGGCCCGCGGGTCCTGCGGCACCTCCACCCGGTCGAGCAGGCGCGTACCGGAGTGCACCTCGAGCGTGCCACGCGCCACGTGCGGCGGTAGCTGAATCGTGCCTGTCAATGCGGTGGGTGCCATACCGGGCAGCAACGGCAGCGCGATGCTGCGTTCGAACTGTTGCCCGGGGAAGGTCAGGTCGGTGCCCATGCCGAGTTCGGACAGCGGGAAGCTCATATCCCCGGCCGGGGGCGCGGGCGGAGCCTCGGCCGGGCCAGGCGGCGAAGGTGCTGGTTGACCCACCGCGACCGGCGGCGCGACGGCGACCACGGCCAGTGCCACGCCCATCCCGAGCAGACACGTCCTGCGTGCGCGGCGCCCAAGCTGTAAGCATGCCCCGAAAGTCACGCGCGGCCTCCTGCGAGTCGGTCCCGGTCGGCAGTCCGTTGCTGGCAGATTGCGCGGACATGCCGCACCACCCGAGCGGAGCCTATAACCGAGCGCCGGCAATATCGCCTCGACATGCCCGAGCCGCGGGCCACGGACCGCCGGGGCCGCGGCTAGCCGGGCACCGACCTCACCATTCGGCGAACGACCCGTCCTTGCGGTGCCAGATCGGATTGCGCCAGCGATGACCCAGTTCCGCGGCGCGGGCCACCGCGGTCTCGTCGACCTGGATGCCGAGGCCAGGAGCCCGCAAAAGGTCGACGTACCCGTCGCGGTAGGCGAACACGGCGGGATCGACGAGGTAGTCGAGCAGATCCGAACCCTCGTTGTAGTGGATGCCGAGGCTCTGCTCCTGGATGAGCAGATTGGGCGTGGCGAAGCCGACCTGCAGGCTGGCGGCCAGGGCGATCGGGCCGAGCGGGCAATGCGGGGCCAGTGCCACGTCGCGGCTCTCGGCGAGCGCGGCGATGCGGCGGACCTCGGAGATGCCGCCCGCGTGCGAGAGATCGGGTTGCACCACGGCGACGCCCTGGTCGAGCACGGCCCGGAAATCCCAGCGGGAGAACAACCTTTCGCCGGTGGCGATGGGAATGCTCGTCGCGGCGGTGATCTCGCCGATCCGCTCGCTCACCTCCGGCACCAGCGGCTCTTCCACGAAGAACGGGAGATACGGCTCCAGCAGCGGCAGCACCCGCCGCGCCATCGCGACCGACAATCGGCCGTGGAAGTCCACCGCGATATCGAACTCGTCGCCGGTGGCGGCGCGCACGGCGGCCACCCGATCGACGATGGCGGTGGTGGCGCGCGGGGTGTCGATCGCGTCCAGTTCGGCCGAGCCGTTCATCTTGATCGCGGTGAAGCCCTGCTCTTTTCGTTCGACCGCGGCCGCCGCGACGTCGTCGGGCCGGTCGCCGCCGATCCAGCTGTACACCCGGATCCGATCCCGCACCGCCCCGCCGAGCAGCTGCCACACCGGCACGCCGAGCGCCTTGCCCGTGATGTCCCACAGGGCCTGATCGATGCCGGCGACCGCACTCGACAGGATCGGACCGCCTCGATAGAAGCCGCCCTTGGTGAGCACCTGCCAGTGCGCCTCGATCGCCATCGGATCCTTGCCGACGAGATAGTCGGCGAGTTCACCGACCGCGGCGGCGACGGTGTGCGCCCGCCCCTCGATCACCGGCTCACCCCACCCGGTGATGCCTTCGTCGGTGTCGATGCGCAGAAAACACCAGCGCGGTGCGACCAGATAGGTGGTCAATGCGGTGATCTTCACCGGGATTCCTTTCGTACGCTCCAGCCGCCGTCGACGACCAGGTTCGCGCCGGTGATGAAGGAGGCGTCGTCGGAGGCGAGGAAGGCCACCGCGGCGGCGACCTCTTCGGGCGCACCGAGCCGGTCCAGGACGGTGGCGCGGGCGGACAGCCTGCGGCCTTCCTCGTCGACGTCGTCCCACACCGGGGTGAGGACCGGCCCGGGCAGGATCGCGTTGAATCGCACTCGGGCACCGCCGTATTCGACGGCGAGCTGCCGGACCAACGCGGTCAGGCCGCCTTTCGCCGCGGCATAGACCGGATACCCGGGCAACCCGAATTGCGCGTGCACACTGGAGATCGCGACCACGTTCCCGGCCTGCGAACGCAGATCGTCGATGAAGGTGTGTACGCCGAGGAACAGCGGCGTCAGATTGATCGCGAGCCCGTCGTCCCACTGCCGCCGGGACAATTCGTCGGCGGGGATGGGGGCCTGCCGGGATGCGTTGCTGCACAGTACATCCAGTGGCCCGAACACCTCGTTCACCCGGTTATGCAACCACACCCACGATTGCTCCTGCGACACGTCGCACCAGACGAATTCGGCGCGCTGACCCGCGGCGCGGATCTTCGCCGCCACCTCCTCGCCCGCCGGTTCGGCGATGTCCGCGATCACCACGGCGGCGCCCTCGGCGGCCAACCGCGACGCGGTGGCGGCGCCGATCCCCGAAGCGCCCCCGGTGACCACCGCGACGCGTTCTGCCAGACGACTCACAGGCCTTCCTTTCATCGTTGAATGTCGGTGCCGTTCAGCAAGTCCAGCTCCCGGCGTGACGGCAATCCCGCCCAGTCGCCGGGTACGGAGACCGCGAACGCGCCGCAGGTGGCGGCCAGTCGCAGGTTGTGCCGCACCGACGTGCCGTCCAGCACGCCCGCGAGGTAGCCGGCCACGAACGCGTCACCCGCACCCACCGGATCGACCATGGTCACCGGGATCGCCTGCTGCCGGATCACCCGCCCGCGGTGCAGCGCCAGCGCGCCGTCGCCGCCGAGCTTGAGTACGACCTGCGACGGACCCAGTGCCGCAAGAGATTCCGCCATCGCGGACGCGCTCGCGCTGGGCACCAGCAACGCTGCCTCATCGAGCCCGGCGAAGACGATGTCGCAGTGCGACACCAGTTTCGCGAGTTCTGCGGCGGCATCCGCCCTGGACCACAGCGCACTGCGATAGTTGATGTCGAGCGAAACCGGCACGCCCGCTTCGACGGCCGCGTCCAGCGCGGCATGCACCGCGTCGCGCGCGCACGCGCTCAACGCCGGGGTTATCCCGGTCAGATGCAGCACGCCCGCGGCCGCGATCTGTTCGGTGTCGACCTGCGCGACCGACAGTCTCGACCCGGCCAGTCCACGCCGGTAGTAGGTGGCCCGGATGTGGTCGGCGGTGCGCCGTTCCCGCACCATCAGACCGCTCGGCAGCTCCGGGTCGATCCGGCACCCGGAGACGTCGACGCGTTCGGCCCGCAATCGGTCCAGCACCATGGTGCCCACGGCATCGTCACCGACGCTGCCCACCCAAACACTGTGGTGCCCAAGCCTGCTCACGCCGATCGCCACGGTCGCCTCCGCGCCCGCGAAGTCCATCCGCAGCGCCGCGCCGGGTGCGAGCGGCCCCGGCTCGACCGCGGCCACCACCCCTACCGCCTCGCCGAGAGTTACCAGAGTGCCCCGCATGACATTCCGCTCCCGAACTGCCGCGCACATCACGACAACCCCGCGCGCAGCACGGACACGCGTTCCCGTAGGGCGTCCAGATCGCCACCGGCGCAAGCGTCGCCGATCAGCGGTGAGCCGATGCCCAGCGCCGTGGCCCCGGCATCCAGATACGCCTGTGCCTCGCCGAGTCCCACACCACCGGTGGGCACCAGTGGAATCTCCGGCAGCGGCGCCCGGACGGCCCGGAGATAGCCGGGTCCGCCCGACGCGGCCGGAAAGAGCTTGACCATGGTGCTGCCCGCGGTCCATGCGCGATGGATCTCGGTGGGGGTGAACGCACCCGAGATCACCGGGACACCCAGGTCGAGTCCCGCCGCGATCACCTCCTCGCTCACGATCGGGGTGATCAGGTACGCGGCGCCGGCGTCGACCGCCCGTGCCGCGTCCGCGGCGGTGCGTACCGTCCCCGCGCCGATGCGATACGCGAAGCCCGCACACGCGCGTATCGCGTCCAACGCCCCGGCACTGGTGAGCGTGAATTCCACCGCGGTGATACCTGATTCGTGCAGCACGGCGGTGACCTCGGCGAACCGCTGCGCCGTCGGTGCGCGCAGGATCGCGATGACCGGCGTCGCCAACTCCAGGGGATCCTCAGCCATGGTTACGCACCAGCGTGGTGTCGGCGTACGGTACGCCGGGCAGGCCGACCGCGCCCGGCACGCAGGTGAACAGACGTCCGGAGTCGGGCTCGAGCACCGCGGGCCCCTCCGCGGCGGTGGTGATCACCAGCACGTCCAGCTCGGGACCGGCGAAAACACAGCTGGAGACCTGCGAGGGGCCGACGTCGACGACCGCGCGCGGCTCGCCGTCCGGGTCGAAGGCACGGACCTGTCCCGCGCCCCAGACCGCCACCCAGACCCAGCCCGCGGCATCGACGGTCAGCCCGTCCGGATCACCGTCCTCGAATCTAGCGAAGGTCCTTCTGCCGGTGAAGGTTCCGGTATCCAGGTCGTAGTCGAAGGCGTCCACCCGCTGGGTAGGGCTGTCGGCGTAGTAGAAGGTCGCCCCGTCGGGACTCCAGCCGAGGCCGTTGGAGATCGTGACGCCCTCGCGCAGGATGCTCATCGCGCCGTCGGGATCGAGCCGGTACAGCGCGGCGCTGCGTGCGACACCGTCCTCCGACATCGTGCCCGCGAGCAGCCGCCCGCGCGGATCGACCTTGGCGTCGTTGAACCGCCGCCGGTTTCCGTCGTCCGGCAACGGAATTCCCGCGACCCGGGTGACCTCGCCGTGGTCGATCCGATAGATGGTGTCCTTCGCGGTCGCGAGCAGTCCACCGGACAGGCACGGCACCACCGCGCTCACCGGCGGCGCCAAACTCACGGTCGACCGGTGCGTGAGATCGAGCGTCGCCCGGTCGAGGGTCGCGCGATGGATGTGCCCGCCTCGGATGTCCACCCACAGCAGTTCCTGAGTCCGGCTGTCCCACACCGGACTTTCGCACAGGTGTCCGGGCGCCGGGGTGCACGGCTGCGCGCGCAAACTGATCATGATCCACTCCTGGGAGGTTGATTCGGCGACGGGCGCTAGGTCGGCAATCCGACGGCGCGCTCACCGCTGCGCCGCTGCTGGATCACCACGGCGGCGACGAGCAGGGAGCCCTGCGCGACGTTCTGCCAGAAGGTGTTGACGCCCACCACGTTCAGGCCGTTGTCCAGCGCGCCGAGCAGGACCACGGCGAGCAGCGTGCCGCCGACCGTGCCCTTTCCACCCTTGAGCGCGCAGCCGCCCAGCGCCGCCGCGGTGATCGCCTTGAGTTCGAGCCCTTCGCTGCCCGACACCGGCTGTCCCGATCCGGTGCGCGCGGTCAGGATGATGCCCGCGATCGCGGCCACCACCCCGGCGAGCACGAACACCGCGATCAGGTACTTGTTGATATTGATGCCGGAAAGCCTTGCGGCGGTGTCGTTGCCGCCGATCGCGTAGATGTTGCGGCCGATATCGGTGTACTTCAGCAGCACGTGCACCGCCACCGCGACGATCGCGAGGATGATCACCGGCACCGGCAACCCGATGATCTTGCCGCGGGCCAGGAAGATGAAGACGTCGTTGTCGAGCACGAAACCCTGCGCCTTGCCGCCCGAGATCAATTGGGCCAGACCCTTGTACGCGGCCAAGGTGGCCAGGGTCGCGATCACGGGATTCACCCGGCCGTACACGATGATCAGGCCGTTCACCAGCCCGAGCACCAGTCCGATGCCGATCGCGGCCAGGATGCCGAGGAAGGCGTTGCCCGAGGTCGCGGTGAACGCCATCGCGCTGAGTACCGAGGCGACCCCGGCCTGCGAGCCCACCGAGATGTCCAGGGCGCCGCAGATGATCACCACCGTCTGCACCACCGCGAGCAGGCCGAAAACCGTTACCGCGTCACCGATTCCGGCGAGATTCGCGGGGTCGAGATAGCCGTCGTTGAGGGAGCCGAAGATCGCGACGATGACCGCGAGCGCGCCGATCAGGCTGAGGTTTCCCGGACCGATCGCGTGCAGTATGCGCCGCGGCGTGAACGCGGCGGCATAGCGATTGCGCTCGGGCGCTTGGGGGTTGGCCGGTGCCACCGGCACCGCTGTGAGTTGTTGCTCCGTCATTGGTTTCCTAGAGATGTCAGGTCCGCGGCCATGGCCAGCGCCAGCACCGCCTCTTCACTGGCCGCGCCGCGGTCCAGTTCGCCGGTGACGCGCCCCTGCTGCATGACGACGATCCGGTCGGCGAGGCCGAGCACTTCGGGTAGTTCCGAGGAGATCACCAGCACGGCGACGCCCGCCTCCGCCAATTCCTCGATGATGCGGTAGATCTCGGCCTTGGCGCCGACATCGACGCCGCGGGTCGGCTCGTCCAGGATCAGCACCTTGGGTTTACGCGCGAGCCACCGGGCCAGCACCACCTTCTGCTGGTTGCCGCCCGAGAGTTTGCGCACCTCCTGCTCGATCGAGGGCGTGCGCACCCGCAACGACGCCACGTACTGCTGCGCGAGCCGGCGCTCGGCACCGGCCTTGACGAACCGCAGCCGGCGCAACCGATCCAGCATCGCGAGCGAAATGTTGTCGCGCACACCGCGATGCAGCAGCAGCGCCTGCGCCTTGCGCTCCTCCGGCGCGTAGCCGACCCCGGCTCGCACCGCGTCGCGCGGTTGCCGCAGCCGCACCGGCTTGCCGTCGATCCGCACCGTGCCGGAGCGGATCGGCAGGTCCCCGGCCAGCGCACCGGCCAGCTCGGAGCGGCCCGCGCCGACCAGCCCGGCCAGCGCCACCACTTCCCCGGCCCGCACCTGCAGGCTCACGTCGGACACGTCGTCGGTGGTGACCGCGTCCACGTCGAGCACGACCCGGCCCGGCGCGGCCGGACCGCGGGCGAACAGCGTGGACAGATCCCGGCCGACCATCATGCGGACGATCTCTTGATCGGTGGTCTCCGCGGTCGCGCGCACCCCGACCAGCGCACCGTCGCGCAGTACCGCGACCCGGTCGGCGAGGCGGAAGATCTCCCGCATCCGATGGGACACGTAGATCACCGCGAGCCCGCGCTCGCGCAGCCGCCCGATCAGCGCGAACAGTGATTCGGTCTCGTGATCCGACAGCGACGAGGTGGGCTCGTCGAAGGCGATCACCTTGGCGTCGGTGGTCAACGCGCGCATGATCTCGACCAATTGCCGCTGTGCCGCAGTCAGTTTCGAGCCCACCGTGCTCGGATCCAGATCCCGGTCGAAGCCCAGCCGGGCCAGATCGGTGCGCATCCGCTCGTGCAGCGCCGCCCGGTCGAGCAGCCGGCCCGCCCGGCGCGGCAGCGCGCCGAGGTAGACGTTCTCGGCGACCGACACATGCGGCACGATCTCGGGTTCCTGGCCGATCACCCGGATCCCGGCCGCCCGCGCGGCGGCCGGGGTGGCCTGATCGAGTAGCACGCCGTCGAGCTCGAGCCGACCGCTGTCCGGGCGGTGATCGCCGCCGAGAATCCGGATCAGGGTCGATTTGCCCGCACCGTTCTCCCCCATCAGCGCGGTCACCGCGCCGGCCGGGAAGTCCAGGCTCACCTCGCGCAGGGCGGGCACCCCGGCGAAGCTCTTGCTGAGGCCGGTGGCGCGCAGGCCGCTCAGCTGCATGTGACGCCCGCCTGCTGCCAGTTGCTCGCGTCGACCATGGTGGTCGGGGCGAAGGCCTCGGCCGGCATGGCCTTGCCGTTCTTCAAGTAGTCGTGCATGGTCTGCACCGCCAGCGCACCGACGTCCTTGCCGTTGATGAACAGGGCCGCCTTGAATCCGGTCGGCTTGCCGCCACGCCACTCCTTGCAGGCCAGATAGGCGCCGAGCCCGACACCGAGCACGTTGTCCGCGGCGTACCCGGCGTTCTGGATGGCGGCGACGCCGCCGCTGACGTTCTCGTCGTTGCAGCCCATGACGATCCAGTTCTTGACCGACCGGTTGCCCGCGACGGTCGCGGAGATCTTGTTCTGCGCGTCCGACGGGGTGTTGTCGGTACCGACCTCGATCACTCGGACGTCGACGCCCGCGGCCTCGCGGAACGCCTTCTTGTTCGCCTCGACACGGTCGGTGCACACCGTCACGTCCTGCTTCCAAGCCTCGACGATCGCGGTCTCTTCCGGCTTCCAGCCCGCCTTCTTGAAGTCCTGCCCGGCTCGGCGGCCAACCTCGGTCCCCATCTGCGTCCCGCTGAAGCCGACCCGGGGAACCAGTTGATCCTTGGCGCATTTCGACGGATCGGGCCCGGTGGTGCAGACCTGATCGTCGGAGGTCAGCAGCGCGACGCCGCCGGTCTTGGTCAACTGGGCGACCTGCGGGCCGACCGACGGGTCGGGGACCACCACGATCACGCCGCTCGCCTTCTGGTTGATCGCGTTGTTGACCTCGGTGACCGCCTTGTTCGCGTCGTTGCCCAGGTTGACCACCTTGAGGTCGATGCCGAGTTCCTTGGCCTTGGCCTTGGCCCCCTCGGCTTCGCCGATGAAGTACTCCTGATCGCCCTGCTTCTGGGCGTAGACCAGGCTGATCGCGCCCGTTTGCTGCTGCGGGCCCGCGGCGGGCGAGGCGCTTTCCTTGCCCGACGAACAGGCGGTAGCGGCCAGGGCGAGCGAGATTCCGCACAGCACGGCACTGGTCCAACGTCGTCGATGGGTCCAGGACATGGGCACTCCTAGTGATCTGACGCATACTCGCGTCGCATAGTGATGCGGGTTACAGTAAGACTTCCACTAACTGTTGTAAATACTGTTGGTCGAAGTCGTTCGGTATGTTGACGCCACCAGCGCAGGAGGAGATCCGACCGTGTATCAGCTGACCGCGCGCGACATCCGGCGCCGCAACAGGTTCGGCGTACTACAGGCGGTGTACGCCGCCGACGGCCATATCAGCAGGCAGGACATCGCCCGCGCGACCGGGCTCTCGTTCGCCACGGTCGGCAACATGATCGCCGAACTGCTCGACGTCGGCGTGCTCGTGGAGCTCGGTCACGACGCGCCGGGCGTCGGCAGGCCCCGGGCCCGGCTCGCGATCAACCCCGACCGCGGCCTGCTGGTCGGCGTCGACATCGCCGAAACAGCGATCCACTTCGACCTTTTCGACCTGGCCATGACGGCATTGCGCGCGGTGGAGATCCCCGTCGACCCGGCCGCCACCGAGCCGCACGATGTCGCCGCGCTCATCATTCGCGGCATCCGCGAACTCACCGCAGGCGACGCCGACAAGGTGCTCGGCGCCGGGTTGAGCGTGCCCGGCCTGGTCGAGCCCGAAGGCGGGATCTCGGTCTTCTCGCCGTACTGGCATTGGCACGATGTGCCGCTCAAGGAGCTGCTCGACGACCAGCTCCCGCATCCGCTCTATCTCGACAATCCGCTCAAAGCCAGTACCGCGGCGCATCTCTGGTTCGGCGCGGGGCGTGATGTGGACGATCTGATCGTGGTGACGCTGCGCGCGGGCGTCGGCATCGGCGTGGTCGTCGACGGGATGCTCTATCGCGGGGTCAGCAACAGCGCGGGCGAGTGGGGCCACACCAATCTCGTGCTGGACGGGCGCGAATGCCGTTGCGGGCGAACAGGTTGCGTGGAGGCGTACGTCGGCGCGCCCGGGATCGTGCGCACCCTGCGCGAACTCGACCCGGCCAGCCCGATGCTCGCGTCCGACGACGCCGCCACCATCGCGGCGATCGCCGCGGCGGCCGGGCGCGAGGACCCGGTCGCACTGGCGGTGATCGACCGGACAGGGCACTATCTCGGTGTCGCCGTGGCCAATCTGGTCAACCTGTTCAACCCGCGCACCATGGTCTTCGGCGACCTGGTCGCCGATCATCTCGGCCCGCCGCTGCTCGAGGTGACCCGGCGGGTGGCCGCCCATCATGCGATGACCGACCCCTTCGACGCGGTGACACTGCAACTCTCGGCGCTGCCGCACAATCCGGCCAGTCTCGGCGCCGCCACCTTCGCCCTCGACGGATTCCTCGCCGACCGGGAAACGTTCGGCTCCATCGCCGCCCGCCGCGCGCTGCGCACCTCGGCGACCTGACGCGGTCCGAGACCGCTGCGCCGCAGCAATAATTGCGGCTCAACGGGTTTCGGTGTCGGGCCGGCGCAGTTCCCGGGCGAGCAGCGAATCGACCAGATCGTTCAGGTCCTCGACCAGTCCGGCCGCGCCGCCGCCGTGCGCGAGATTGTGCAGCTCCAGCGGGTCGACCTGGCGATCGTAGAGTTCGTACTCGAACTCGCCGCGCGGCCCGCCGAGCTGCTCCGGAGTGGAGTATCTGCCGAAGCTGTAGCGGGCGGTGATCGCGCCGCGCAGACAGTACCGGCTGCCCGGCAGCTGTCCCCCACTGGATTTCGCGTCCGAGGTGAGCAGGATCGCGTCCCGGACCGTGCGCGCCGGATCGGCGAGCACCGGCACCAGATTCCGGCCCGGCCCCGAACCCGCTGCGGCACCGTCGATCCCGGCCAGCGCCGCCAGCGTCGGCACCAGATCGATATGGGAGGTCAACGCATTCGCGGTCCGGCCGTGCCCGGCCGGCGCACGGGGATCGGCGATGACCAGCGGTACCCGGTTGTTCTCCCGATAGATCATCGCCCCCTTCTGCCGCAGGCCGTGGGCACCACCGAGTTCGCCGTGGTCGGCGACCTGCACCACCACGGTGTTGTCCGCAGCGCCGCTGCGCTCGACGGCGGCCAGCACCTGCCCGCTCAATTCGTCTGTGCGGCGCAGCAATTCGAGATACCAGTTGCCCCAGCGCTGCCACTGCCGACGAGCATCGGGCGAATCGAGTTCGGTCGGCATTGGCCCGCCGACGATGCCGTTGATGGTGCGCCAGCGGCTCTGCACCCGCGGCTTGGTGGTCAGGTCGGATTCGAAATTCGGCGGCACGTCGGCGCCGTACTCCGGCACGTCCTCGAATCGGTAGAGGCGCGGGCAGAACATCATGTCGTGCGGATTCACCATGCTCACCACACACAACCACGGGTCGGGATCTCCGCCGTGGCGTTGCAGCCAGTCGACGGCGTGGCCGACCACGCCCGGGTCCTGCCGGGTGCCCTCGTTCGGGCCGCCCGCGGCCAGGATGTCGTGGGCCTCGTCGAACCCGTACCCCGACAACGCCGCCGGATCGGCGGCCACCTCGTCGGACAGATGCCATTTGCCGATATATGTGGTGTGGTAGCCGGCGGCCCGCAACACGGTGCCGAGTGTCGGGACCGCGGAGTCGAGGTCAGGACTCCAGGTCTGGATCGCGCCCAGCACCGTGCCCATCAGATCGTTGCCGCGCACGTTGTCGAGCATGCCGCTCACCGGGGCGTGCAGTCCGGTGAAGAGGGTGGAGCGCGCGGGCGAGCACGGTGCGGTGGGCGTGTGATGCATGGCGAAGCGCACCCCGTTCGCCGCCAGCCGGGCCCGCGTCGGCAGCTCGAATCCCGCCGGCAGCACCACATCCGCCCGCTCCTGATCGGTCATGAGCACGAGGATGTTCGGCCGCGACCGGGGCGCCGCCGTCGCCGCGGCCGCACGGAGCAACGGCACCGCAACGGGCGCGGCGGCCATCATGCCGAGGACGCGGCGCCGATCCAGGCGTCGGACGGGCGTCTCGGGTCGAGCAGAATCGGCTACGTTCATGGCGAACCCTTCGCTGTGCACAGCGATTGTTCCGCATTTCGTTTCGCCACGCGAAGTACTCGGCGATGCCCGGTGTGGTCAGCGTGGTCCGACCAGCCACGCCCTGGGATTGCCGTGCTTTAGCCGCAGCAGGAAATCGACCCAGCCTGCCACGCCGACGGCGTAGTCGGCGCCATAGCCGCTGCCCGTCTCGTCCGCGGCCAGCAGATGTCCCCGATGCCTACCGGCCCGGACCGCGAGCGCGGCGGCGATCCCCTCGGCCCGCACTCGCGCGCGCTCGTCTCCCGTCGCCGCGCACAGATCGAGCAGCAGTTCCCCGCTGCCCGCGAGGCCGTGGCACAGCGTGGCCCCGGCCCGCCAGCGGCGCGCCCCCACTGCCTCGGCGGCGCGTTCGGCCCAGGACCGCGCCTGCCGGTCGCCGCTCGCCTGCCAGTACTGCAGCAGGAACGTGCCGATGCCCGCCGAACCGCTGCACCAGTGATCGAGCAGGCGCGTCGTATCCCGGGGCCCGATCGGCCACAGCGCGCCCACATCCGTGGGCACGGCTGCGCCACACAAACTTTCGGCCGCTTCGGCGGCAAGCTCCAGCCACCGCGGCTCGTCCAGACGACTGCCCGCGGCGAGCAGGAACGCACCGATTCCAGCGGTGCCGTGCGCGAATCCGTAGTCGACGGAGCCGGCGTAGCGGGAGTCGTAGTCGTGCGGGACCGGCCAGACCAGCACACCGTCCCGGCGCTCGGCGCGCTCGGTCAGGACCGCCGCGTATTCGGCTGCGCGGTCGCGGAATTCGGTTCGGCCGGTCGCCGACCAGAGCAGCAGTGCCGCGTAGCCCGCACCGGCGAGTCCGTGGGTGACATCGTTGTTCGGCCAGTCGCGCGGAACCTCGCCGAACAGCTGCGTACCCACTCGGACCAGACGCTCCGAATCCAGGACCCGGCCTGCGGCGCACAGCGCGACAGCGGTCCCGGAGCGGCCGATATAAAGGCCGGGCACCGGGTTTCGCGCGGTCGTCCGGTCGATGATCCAGTCGGCGGCGATCGGCAACGCGGCGAGCACTCGCGCGTCCCGGCGGACCTCGGCGACGCGGGTCAAGGTGGCGAGGACGCCGGCCGCACCGTGGTAGACGTTGCACGGATCGCTGCGTTTGCCGCCGTCGCTGACCGGCCAAAGGCGCTCCCCGGCGGGCGTCATCGTGTTCAGGAGATAGCCGACGCCGTCGTCCAGCAGGCGATCGATATCGGTCGTCCGGTGCCGGGCACGCCGTCGCGGCGGGTCCTGGTGGTCGCCGGTGAGAAAGCCGTGAACGCGGTCGAGCGACCAGCGCTCAGCCGGGTCGTCCGCGAGCAAGCCGAGCAACAGCGGACGCGCCGTGGCGATCTCGCGGTCGGTCTCGGCGGCCAGCTCCAGTAGTCGCGCGATGCGTGCGGCCTTGCTCCTCGCCGGACGATCATCGGGCGCGAAGCTCGGCTTGGCGCCCAGGCACAGCAGGAACAGCAGCGCGCCCAGCGCATGACGATCCGCCGCGAAATCCGCCGCAGCACCTGAAATCTGCTCCGGCGCGGCGTAATCCGGAGTCCAGCCGGTCATCCGGATAGCGCCGGACCGGCCGGCGAACTCCAGGTCCACCAGCACCAGCGAATCGTCCGGACGCACCATCACGTTCGAGGCCGAGAAGTCCTGCAGGACCACGCCTCGGGCGTGCACCGCGGCCAGCAGCTCGGTGAGCCGCAGTGCCGTCGCGCGCCAGTCCAGTGCACCGTGCCGACGGCCGCGCCACTCGAGAAAGGTGGTGCCCGCGATCATCTCCTGAACCAGGAAGAGGTCGTGCTGCTGCTCGAACAGGGCGAGTCGGCGCGGCGCCAACGGGCTCAGCAGGTCCAGCATCTCGGCTTCGTTGCGCAGCGCGTCCTGCACATTCCAGCCGTGCGGGCCGTCGCCCACACCCGCCCGCGCCTGTTTGACCACCACCTCCGCGCCGGTGAGCCGATCGGTCGCCTCGAAGACGCCGCCCTTGTTGGCGTGCACGATCGCCCGGCGCACCTCGAACCGATTCGCCAGCAGCACACCGCTCGTCGCCTTTTCCGTCGATCGGGGCCGGCCGAAGGGATCGTCCGCCCAGACCGGCGGCGCGAACCACGCGTCGCGCCGGTCCTCGACCCGGCTGCCGTCCGGCGCGGTCAGCATCGGCAGATAGTCGCCGCTGCCACCGATGACGTCCTCGCCGAGGAACTCCCCGTAGCGGTAATGCACCAGACTGCCGGCCGCATAGGGCCGGTCGGACAGAATCGCCGGTCCGGCGAGCCCGGCGGTGGCTTCGTGCAGCAGCGCCGCCAGGACGCGTAGCTGTGCATCGTCGCGGGGATAGACGGTGATGAATTTCCCTGCGCCACCACGCGGATAGTCGGCCGAATTCAATCGGCGCACCTGCTCGAGCGAGGCGGCGAATTTACCCGAGCATTCGGTGCGCAGCACAATGTCGAGCGTGCGGTCGAGTACGGTGGCGGCCGACCCGACCGTGGCCGCGATATGCAGCTTCCACCCCTGCCGCGGCCAGCGATAATTCACCGGGCTCAGATGGCACCAGACGCCGTCGGTCCAGATTCGCCGATCGGAGCGCCCGGCGAGGTGGCGCTGCGCCAGCTCAACGAGAGTCGCCTCGGCTACCGGATTCACCATCCCGTCCCCGATTCCTGTGCGCGGTAGCATCTTTCACTGTGCGTGCGGAGGGGACAGCACTCCCCTCCGCGACGTCACACGGAAAGCCCCTGGATCACTGATCGCCGCGGCAGGCCGAGCCCCGGGTGGGGTCCGGCCAGATGACCGCGCCGGCGCCGTGATCACGTTCCGGCAGCGTCTGCAGCGCAGCCACATCCGTGCTCAGCTGCTCGATTTCTCGCTCCATCGTCGCTTCCTTTCTCGAATCGGGTCGATGCAGGCCCGACAGCAACCGGTTGAATTACCGGACGCGCCATCATTGTTCGGCGAGCGGTAGCCGAATTGCCATGCGCCGGTCCGCTCACCGAACCAGCGAGTCGCTCCTACTCCGGCGCCGCATTACCGTGAACGGCACTCAACCGAATTATTCTGGGGGAAGGGGTTTCCCGTGGACGTCAGCCAAGGTCCGGTAGGAATAATCTGGGATATCACCTACGCGTGCCCGTTACGGTGTGTGCACTGCTATTCCGAATCGGGCCGGCGGCCGACCTTGCATCCGGCGCGCGACCAACTCTTCCGCATGGCGGACGCGTTCCTTTCCCTGCAGCCGCAGGAGGTGGCGATCGCCGGCGGCGAACCGTTGCTGGTGGACGGCGTTTTCGAGATCGCCGAGCGTTTCACACAGGCGGGCATCTCCGTCATCCTCTACACGAGCGGCCTACCCGTGGACGCGCACAAGGCCGAAGAGTCGTTGCGGCACTTCAGCACTGTCGCGGTCAGCATGGACGGCGCCACCGCCGATGTGCACGACCGCATCCGGGGCCGGGCGCGCGCCTTCGAGCGGGGCCTGGCCGCGGTGCAACTCCTCGACGGCACCGCACGCCGGATGAAAGCCGAAGGGCAGGACCCCGGCACGCTCGGCATCGAGGTGTCGATCATGCGCAGCAATCTGCATCAGGTCGAGGAGTTCTGCACGACCATCGCGCCCCGTTTTCCCGAACTGCGGCATCTGGTGTTCACCGTGACCATGCCCGCCGGGCTCGCCAACCGCCCTGGGTTCGTCGATCACGAACTGCTGGACGACGCCGAATCCCAACGCCTGCTCAGCCCTGAGTATCTCGCGCACCTGCGCGACCTCGCGCCCGCGGGACTGGATATCCGGATCGACGACCACTGGCACGACATGATCCACCCGGACCATGTCGCCGAGGGCAGCGTCCTGCCCATCATGCATGTCCGGCCCGACGGTGAGGTGCACGCGATGCCGATCTACGAGGGCACCGTCGGCAGCGTCCTCGACGAACCTCCGATGGTCTTGTGGGAGCGCGCACTAGCGCGCTGGTCGGACCCTTTCGTCGTCCAGACCCTCGCCCCCGTCCGCACCATGCGCGACTGGGCCGAAGCGGCCCGCCGCCTGGACCACCATTTCGCCGCGCCCGTCGACCGGGCGCGCCTGGACCGCCGCCCGGCCTTCCTCCCCTTGGCGGTTCCTACCGCAAGCAAAGCTCCTGTCGCATAAGGCTTTTCTCGTCAGTCCAAGGATGCGGCGGCGGCCTCCAGATCGTCGATGGTGCCGGACATGATGGTCCGGATGTGGGCGGTGAGGTGTGCGGTGGGCCAGTCCCACCACGCGACGGCGAGCAGACGCGCGATGTCGTTGTCGCTGTAGCGGGTTCGGATGAGCCGGGCCGGATTACCGCCGACGATGCCGTAATCGGGCACCGCGCCGGTCACCACGGAGCCGGTGCTGATGATCGCGCCGTGCCCGATCCGCGCACCGGGCATCACGGTGACGCCGTTGCCGAACCACACGTCGTTGCCGACGATGGTGTCGCCGCGGTTCGGCAGATCGGTGAGCAGGTCGAAGTGCTCCGCCCAGGAACCGCCCATGGTGGGAAAGGGAAACGTAGACGGGCCGTCCATCCGGTGGTTGGCGCCGTTCATGATGAACCGCGTGCCGGTGCCCAGCGCGCAGAACTTCCCGATGATCAGCTTCTCCGGCCCGTAGTGGTACAGCACGTTGCGGGTTTCGAACGCGGTCGCGTCGTCCGGGTCGTCGTAATAGGAATAGTCCCCGACCTCGATCAGGGGCGAGGTGAGCAGGGGCCGCAGTTGCACCACGCGCGGCTGGCCGGGCATGGGATGCAGCACGGCCGGGTCGGCGGGCTGCCGCACAGGACTGTCGGGCACGGTGAAACTCCTTCGGTGCGTGGGTAATCGGTCGATCAGACGGAGACGCAGGTCCGCAGGGCGAGGTGCGCGCCCCGCCAGCGCGCGCGCAGCCGCCGATCGTGGCTGACGATCACGAGCGCGCCACGATAGTCGGCCAAAGCTTTCTCCAACTCCTCGACCAGGCCGGGTGACAGATGGTTGGTGGGCTCGTCGAGCAGCAGCGCGTCGGCGGGCTCGGTGACCAAGCGCGCCAACGCGAGTCGCTGCCGCTGCCCGGTGGACAGCTCCGCCACCCGTGCCGAGAGCCGGGTGCGGTCGAACAGACCGAGCGACATCAATACCTCGGCGTGCTGATCGGCCCCACCGCCGCGGCCCCGGCCGAAGGCGGCGAGCAGAGTTTCGCCGGGCGCGGCGGGCGGCGGTTCCTGCGCGAGGTAGCCGACCCGGCCGCGCCGGAGCACCGTGCCGCGATCCGGTGCGAGCGCGCCGGCCAGCACCCGCAGCAACGTGGACTTGCCCGCCCCGTTCGGCCCGGTGATCAGCAGGCGCTCCCCCGCCGCCACCGTGACACCGATCCGTTCCAGCCTGCCCTCGACCGCGACGTCCGTGGCCTCTAGCACCGCGCCTTGCGTTCGTCCCGCGTGCAGCGCAGCCCGGAAACGCAGCGGTTCCGGCGGGGCCGGTACCGGTTCGGCGAGGCGCCGGCGCAACCGTTCCTCGGCGTTGCGGACCCGGCCGGCCACTGATTGCTGGACCCGGCCGCCGGCTCGGTCGTAGCTCATCTTGTTGTTGTCCTTCATCGCCCGGCCGGGTGCGACGCGACGCGCGGTGGTGGCGGCGAACTCGCGCAGCCGATCGACATCGGCCTGCCACTGCGTGTGGGCCTGCATCCAGCGCTCCCCCGCCGCCGCTTTCTCGGCCAGGTAGCCCGCGTAGCCGTTGCCGTAGCGGATGACGCGCCGCCGATCCGCATCGACCTCGAGCAGGGTGGTCGCGACCCGTTCCAGAAAGGTCCGGTCGTGCGACACCGTCACGGTGGTCCCGCGCCGGGTGCGCAGATGGTCTTCCAGCCAGGTCAGGGCGTCGTCGTCGAGGTGGTTGGTCGGCTCGTCCAGCAGCAGAACTTCCGATCCGGCGGCCAGCACCGCGGCCAGGCGCAACCGGACCTGTTCGCCGCCGGACAGTTCGCCGACGGTGCGCTCGCGCCCGACCAGTCCGAGACCGAGGCCGTGCAGCGCCCGTTCCACCCGCGCATCCGCGTCGTAGCCGCCGCGTAGTTCGAAAACCGTGGTCAGCTCGCCGTATTCGGCCAGACCCGATTCGTCGCCGGAGCCCATCGCGGACTCGAGGCGGCGCATCCGGTGCTCGATCGCACGGAGTTCACCGAGGGCGCGGTCGACGACCTCCTGCACGGTCAGCTGTGGCGGCAGGTACTCGTCCTGCGCGAGGTAGCCGATGCCGCCCTCGGCGTGCACGACGATCTCGCCCTCGTCGGGTTGTTCCCGACCGGCGAGCAGCCGCAGCAGGGTGGTCTTGCCGGAGCCGTTCTCGCCGATGATCCCGGTGCGCTCGCCCGCGGCGAGCACACAGGTCACCTCATCGAGTACGCGACGGCCGTCGAAGGACTTGGTGACCGCGTGCGCGGTGATCTGGGTTGGCATGGGCACACTCCGAAGCATTCGAGGACGCGGTGACCGAGCACCGCAGGACCGGGGGAACACTTCGAATGACCATCGGCCTACCTCACTAGTGCGACGAATGTTGCGTTAATATGGTGCCACAGCCCATCCCTCCAGAGCAACCGGGTCGTCGACATTGCCCCCTTCACCAGCTGATTCGTCCCCGCGGTCACGCCCGGGCGGCCGCACCGCGCGCATCCGGGATCAGGTTCTCGACGCGGTACGCGCGGAACTGACCGAGCACGGCTACGACGCGCTCACGGTCGACACCGTCGCCGCACGCGCGGGCGTGCATCGCACCACGGTGTATCGCCGCTGGCGCGATGTGGCCGGACTGATCACCGACGTCTTCGCCGCGGCGAGCGATCTCGACTGGCACCCGCGCGACACCGGCACCCTGCACGGCGATCTGACCGCACTCAACCAGGAGATCCAGGACTCGTTGACCGAGGAATCCTCCATCGCGGAGGCGCTGATCGCGGTCTCGTTCCGCTCCGCGGCGGCCGCCGACGCCCTGCAGCGACTATGGGAGGGCCGGTATACGCAATCGGAGATCGTCGTCGAACGCGCGGTCCGGCGCGGCGAACTCGAGCCCGGCATCGACGCCCGCGCCTTGCTGATCGCCGCGACCGCGCCGCTCTACCACCAGCTGATATTGCTACGTACTCCACCCGATCCGGGCCTGCCCGCGCACGCCGCGGCGACCGCCGCGCTGGCCGCGCGCGCGGGCGCGTTCACCGGAACCGAAGGGGCGGCGGCTAAACCGCGTCGACGGCCAGCGTCCCGAACCGACTGACGTTGGCGTGATTGTGCCCGTCGGGACTGGTGATCACGACCTCGGACGGGTTGGTCAGCGCGAGGCAGCAGAAATTGTCGCCGTCGCGCTGGATGCTGAGCGAGAGCAGCCGCCGCTCGGCGGACTCCTGCCACTCGTCGATCGCCTCGTACAGCCCACGCATGGACGGACTTTCGAAGTAGAGGAGATTGCGCTTGTTGGTGTCCGACATGAGACCCGCCTCCATCCGCGTCGCGGGGAATCCGTGACGCCTCCCGTCCATAGTGCGCTACACCGACATCCGATCATCGCCGAAGACGCGGCGGAACACGTCACCCCCGTGACTCGTGGCTACCGGCTCGCCTTCGACCACACGGAAGGTGCGTGTGCCGTCCGGCAACCGCTCGGCCCGCAGAAACAGCTCGGCCCCGGTCTGCCCGTCATAGAACTCCCGGGCCAGATCGTAAAGATGGGTCACACAAGCGATTTTCACGCCGGCATCGTGCAGCGCCCGCAGTATCGGCCCGCCGATCTGGGTTCCTTCCCGTTCATTGGTCGAAGCGAAGGGCTCGTTGCACAGCAGCAGGGCGGCGGGCCGGATCGCATCGGTGATGTCCCGGATCCGCGCCAGCTCCTCTTTCCACCTCCCATAGGTCATGGTGGCGTCGTCCTGGGTCCGGAAATGGGTGAAGACGCCGGTCCGCACATCCGCCGCGAAACTGTCCGCGAGCACGAACATTCCGGCTTGCAGCAACACCTGAGCTAGGCCGACGCTGCGCAGAAAGGTCGATTTGCCACCGCTGTTCGCGCCCGTGACGAGGATCAGCGAACGGCCCGATCCGTCGACCGTGTTCGCGCCGACCGGCTTGCCCGACGACAAGACCAGGGTGGGATCGCGTAATTCCCGGCACCGCAGCTCGGCCCGGCCGACCGGCAGCGGCTCGGGAAAGCACAGCGGATACCCCGAGGCGGTCAACCGCTCGTGCAGGTTCACGCAGCCGAGATAGAACGCCAGCTCGGTGCGCAGCGACAGGAAGAAATCGGTGATCAGATCCGTGGCGTGCGAAACGATTTCGGCCACCGGAGACAGGCCGCGGCCGATCAGCCCGGCAAGGTACTCCGCCCCCTTCTCGTCCTGGCCGGGGAGGGTGAAGCCGTGCCGCGCGCGCCGATCGCCGCCGAACAGGCCACGCCGCGCCGGTCGCGGTGGCTCGTGCAGCACGACGCCGACCGGCTTGTTCCCCGTACCGAGCCCGGCGCCCAGCGCTACGCCGTGCTCGAAATGCAGTGCGTCGACGTGCGATTCGACCGCATCGAGCACTTCGTCCCGGAACGACGAGGTGACCAGCGCCGACAGTCGCGCGAAACCCGCCGACCGCAGGCCGAGAGCCGCGCACGCGGCACGCACCTGCCGGAGGTGACCGATCAGTTCGGCGAGCGGTTCCAGCGAGAGATTCAGCTTGGCTCGCGGCGCACCGCCACGACCGATCGTCCAGCGACGCACGCTTTCGCTCGCGCCCACCAGCGCGTACAGGCGGCGGACCGCGGCCGGGTCGGCGAGGCAATCGGCGAGCACTTCCTGGCGATACCTGATCGTCGCCGGATCGGTCGACGCGTGCACCATGATCGACTCGACGCTGTCGCGCAGGAACGGATCGCCGGCCGCCATCGCGTCGAACACGACGCCGAGCTCGAGATCCCGCACCACCGTCGCGCCGTGCCGCACCGTCTGCGCCCGGGCGGAATCCGGTTCCAGCAGACCGACTCTCATCGCGCGATCCGCTCCGCTATCGCGGTGTAACCGAGTCCGAACAGATCCGCGATCGCGGCCGCATGCGCCTTGCCGTCCGCGGGTCTGCGCACGATCCGGAACGTGCGCGTGCTCGGATCGTCACCGACGCCGGCCACCATACTGACGACGGCCGGATGCAGGCTTGCCAGCTCGTCGAGGAACGTGACGTACACCGCGACCGCACCCCGCTCGATGATGCGGCGCAGCACCGCACCGCCGATCTGCAGCGCGTCGGCCGTGGTGGTCGAGCTGAACGTCTCGTTCATGATGATCAGCGAGCGAGCGGTGCAGGCGTGGATCGCGCCGTGCACCTCGGTGAGTTCGTCGTGCAGCTTGCCCGCCGAGTGCTCGACGCTCTCGGCGCGCTCGAAATGGGTGGACAGGCGGTCTGCGAGCAGCAGCGTGGCACTCGCCGCGGGCACCGGACACCCGAGCGCCGCCAGATAGGCGAGTTGACCGAACATGCGGGCGAAGGTGCTCTTGCCGCCCTGATTCGGTCCGGTGACCACCAGCACCCGCTCGCTGCCGCCGAGCCGGAAATCATTGGGTACCACGGATTGTCCGGAACCACGCAGCCGCACCGCCAACGCGAGATCGTATCCGCCGGTCACCGCGATTTCCTCGAACCGCTCGGTCAACCGCGGACAGCTGAACGTGAACCCCTCGCCGGTCAGATGATCCACGAATTCGAGGAAGGAGAGATAGAAGCGCAGTTCCTGATAGAACGATTCGACGGAGGGGGCCAGGAAATGGGGGTGCGCGGCGCAGAACCGCGCCAGCTCGGCGAATTCGGCCGGGAACAGTTCGGCGACCCGGTCGGCGATCTGCTCTTCCATGTAATGCACTGTGGTGGAGAGGATTTCCGGCGGCGCCGGCTCGGGGCGGAATCCACGCACAAGCGGTGCGAAGGCCTGCTCGACGGTGGCGCTGTAGTCCTGCGCGTTGTCGTCCCGCGCCACCACCACCTGCCTGCCGTCGATGGAGAGGGTGTAGCGGACGGCGTCGAGCCCAGCCTGGACACGCGTCGCGACGGCCATAAGCTCCTCGAATTGATTTGTGGCCAAGTATGTTTCGAGGTAGCTCTGCCAACTCCGCAATCCCCGCGAGGTGCCCGGCACGGTCGAAAGCGCCGCGCTCAGCGCCCGCAGAGCGCTGCCGTAACCGACCACCGCGTCGAGATACAGCCGGTGTCCGGTGGTGCGATGATGCTGTTCGGCCGACGCGGTCGCGAACGCGTGCACGATGCGCAACCGCATCGCGAATTCTTCGAAGAGTTCCCGCAGTTCCGCGCGACCGAGATCGCGAAATATCTCCTGCCGGAACGTCACAGTGTCCAGATCGGCCACCGGCGCGCGCACATGGCGCGCCAAGGTCGGATCCCCGCGGGTCACGATGGTGAAGATGTCCTCGAGATTCAGGTCCCGCACGGTCTGCGCGTCGACGGTCGGAGCCGCCTGGCTGCCCGCGGGCCACAGGATGCTGTCCAATCGAGACATCGATGCCCCCTCGCTCATCGTCGGTGATCAGCCGCTTATATCACCTAACTCATTTGCTTTACGGGCATATTTACGGCATCTTTACGGGTAGGTGCGCCGGGAAGTCTGGTCGGCAAACCCGGCCCGCGCACGCGGGGCGGGCCGATCGACGCTGGGAGACACCGATGTTCACTACACTTCGCGACGAAAACGGCGCCGCCCTCGATTACGTGACGATGGCGCTCGGCTGGGATCCGGTCCGCCCGGGCCGCTGGTTCGGCGCTCCCGGCAAGGATATCGACCTCAACGCGTCCGCACTGCTCTTCGCCGGCGATCAGATCGCCGACGTCGTCTACCACGAACAGTTGAGCTCGCGCGACGGCGCGGTGCGCCACCTCGGCGACAGCACGACCGGTGAAGGCAAGGGCGACAACGAGATCATCACCGTCGACCTGACCAGGCTGTCGCCCGAGATCACCGCCGCGGTCTTCATCGTGACCTGCTACACGGGCCAGACCTTCGAGCAGATCGAGAATGCGTTCTGCCGCCTGATCGACAGCGTGTCCGGCATCGAACTCGCCCGATTCGACCTGAGCGCCGGCGGCTCGCACACGGGCTTGGTGATGTGCAAGGTGTACCGCAGCGACGGGGTGTGGCAGTTCGAATCGATCGGCGAGACGATGCGAGCGGAGCACCCCGCCGAAGCGGTACCGCTGGTGCGCGAGTTCCTCGCCACCAGGATCTAGCGATGTAGCGCGCGGAAGACGCGATACAGCTCGGCCTTGTCCTCGAAGCCGATACCCGGGGTGTCGGTGAGCCGGATCCGGCTGTGTTCGATCACGGCGGCATCGGCGAAGCCGCCGGTGGGCTGGAACTCACCGGGATAGGACTCGTTGCCGCCGAGCCCGAGGGCAGCGGCGATGTGCAGCGAGAACTGGTGCCCGCCATGGGGAATGCAGCGCCGGGGCGACCAGCCGTGCGCGCGGAGCATGTCCTGGATGCGCAGGTATTCGACCAGACCGTAGCCGAGCACCGGGTCGAACTGGAGGTAGTCCCGATCGGGTCGCATCCCCGCGTACCGGATGAGGTTGCGGGCGTCCGCGAGTGAGAAGAGGTTCTCACCGGTCGCCAGCGGCCCCGGGTACTGCCCGGAAAGCCTTGCGTGCAAATCGAAGTCGAGCGGATCACCCGGCTCCTCGTACCAGAACAGACCGTAGGGCGCGAGGGCACGACCGTACGCCAGCGCGGTGTCGAGATCGAAACGGCCGTTGGCGTCGACGGCGAGCCGCGACCCGTCGCCGTCGAGCACCGCGAGCACCGCCTCGACCCGTTTGACGTCGTCGGCCAGGCTCGCACCGCCGATCTTCATCTTCACCACGTCGTAGCCCTGGTCCAGGAAGCCGCGCATCTCGTCTTGCAGCTGCGTCAGGCCCTTGCCCGGCGCGTAGTATCCGCCTGCGGCATAGACGAATACGTCCGTGTCCGGAGCCCCGAATCCGTAATGCCGGACGAGCCATTGATAGAGCGGTAGCCCGGCCAGTTTCGCAGCGAGATCGAACAGCGCCATGTCGACTACGCCGACGGCGACCGACCGTTCACCGTGTCCGCCCGGTTTCTCGTTGCGCAGCATCACATCCCACGCCTTGGCCGGGTCGATCGCCTGTCCGTCGGCGGTGCGCAGGTCATCCGGTTCGGCCTGCAGCAGCCGGGGAATGATCCTGCGGCGCAGGATTTCACCCGCACTGTAGCGGCCGTTGGAATTGAATCCGTATCCGACGACCGGTTCACCCTCCCGGATCACATCGCTGACCACCGCGACGACGGAACAATCCATGGCACTGAAGTCGATGAACGCGTTGCTCATCGAAGAACTGATCGGCACGACACCCTCGTGGATGGCGACGATTCGGGGCATTACTTCTCTCCTACCGTGTTTTTCGGGCGCGACCACCCGATGGTGCGAGCAGCCAATTCGCGATCGAGGCCGCCCGGTTCCCACCGGGCGATGACGACGGTGGCGACCGCATTGCCGAGCACATTGGTCAGCGCTCTGATGAGTGAAAGGAAGCGATCGACCGAAAGGACCAGGGCCAGACCGGCGATCGGCACCAGGCTCGTCGCGGCGACCGTGTTCGCCAGCGTGATGAAGGCCGAACCGCTGATCCCGGCAGTGCCTTTCGACAGCACCAGAAAGATGAGGAACAGTCCGAGCTGATCGCCGAAGGTGAGCGGAATGCCGTAGACCTGGCCGATGAAGACCACGCAGATGGGGATGACCACCGCGACCCCGTCCAGGTTGAACGAGAACCCGGTCGGCGCCACCAGACCCACCACGCTGCGCCGGCACCCGACCTGCTCCAGCCGCTCCATCAGTTGCGGCAGCACCGCTTCCGAGGACGAGGTGCCGAGCACGACCGCGAGTTCCTTGCGCAGCACCGTGATCAAGCGGAGCAGCGAGAAACCGGCCAGCACCGAGACACCGCCGAGCACGACGACGATGAAGATCACCAAGGCCAGCGCCGACACCGCGACCACGAGTTTCAGCGCGGTGAAACCTTGATCGAGTTGTAGTTGCGCTGCGGCGGTGAGTGTTTCGCGATCGTACTGCGGGAAGCCGAAGGTCACGTAGACCGGGACATCGGTGCGCGCGCCGCCGAGCAGGCTCGCGACCGAACGCCCCGCCGCCTTGCCTTTGATATCCCACAGCGCGATGTCGAGCAGTGACAGGGCGCTGGACACCACACCGGTCATGGCACGGGGATTGAGACTGCGCCACACCCGCTGATGGATCGCCTCCAGTTCGCGCGGGTCCATATCGACCACGACCGGTAGGAAGTGCTGCTCCAGGGCCACGACCACGGCGCGGGACAGGAAGTGACCGGTCAGGGCCACCCCGGTCACCCCGTCATCGGTTTCGACCTCGCAGAAGACGAACTCGCGCTGTTCCTCGCGGCCGTAACCCGGTACTCGCTCGGTCAGCAACGGCACCTCGATCGTCGTGGTGTGCACGCTGGCCCGGATGTCTTTGATCTTCATTCCGTCCTCCTTCAGTTCGCTCGTCAACTGTCAACGATTTGCAATTTGCGATCGACTCTGCGAAACTGCCGTGTTGTTGTGTGTGCGGTGAGCGAAGGGGCCCGGTGACGATGTCCGAACAGACGCAGGCGATATCGGCGCTGCAGCGTCGGGTGGCCGAACATCAGGCCAGTTCCCTGCTGCAACTGATCGCCGACGAACTAGAGCAGATGATCATCACCGGCGCGCTGTCCGGCGGCGACCGGATCAACGAGTCGTCCCTCGCCGCGCGGCTCGGGGTCAGCCGCGGCCCGGTGCGCGAGGCCCTGCGTCAGCTCGAATACGGCAAGCTGGTCGAATTCCGCACCAACCGAGGCATGTTCGTGCGCGAGGTCTCGGTGACCGAAGCCGCCCAGCTCTACGACATCCGGGCCAGCCTGTTCGGTCTGGCCGGCCGTTTGGCCGCCGAACAGGTCACGCCGGACCAGGTGCGCGAGTTACGCGCCAAAGTGGACCGGCTCCAAGCCGCCGTCCCCACCGTCGACGACTACTACCCCCGCAACGTCGACCTGCACCGCACCCTCGTCGCCCTCTCCGGCAACCCCCGCCTCGTCAACCTCTACGACGACGTCTCCAAAGAACTACACCTCTTCCGCCGCCACGGCCTCGAAACCGACGCCGCCCGCCACGTCTCCAACGACCAACACGCCGCCATCCTCGACACCCTCGCCGCCGGCGACACCGCCGCCACCGCCCACCTGATGGAAGCCCACATCCTCTCCGGCAAGGACCGAATGCTCGCCGCCGTCCACGGCTAGGCCTGCCAGGGACGCTGCTTCGGCGTGTTTCGCTGGGCGAGTCGGAGACCCACAGACCTTCCCTACGGTTCACAGCAGCTACAACCCCTGTGAACCGTAGGGAAGGTCTGTGGCCCCGCCCTATCTGTCGCTTGGTTTCCTTGCGTTTGGGCTTGTTGGCTGGCTGCCGAAGTGTGACCGGCCTGGTTTGTGTACCTGCCGCGGGAGTTACGTGGATGGTGCTGGGCGCGTCAGGTGCCGTACCCGGCTGTAGGCGCACGGCAGGTGGGTGGGCTCGTGTTCCGGCGTGGTCATCTGGCGGTGGTGCTGTTCTCGAGCGTTTCCTTGACGAGGTATCAGCGGTATCGAGCGGGTGTTGTTGCTCCTCGGCGTGTTTCGCCGGTGCCAATCGCTGTGAATCTGGGGCTCACAGACTTTCCATGCGGTTCACAGCAGTTACAGCCCCTGTGAACCGTATGGAAACTCTGTGAGCTCCAACCTATCTGTCGCTTGGTCCACACCTGCCCTGGCTTCCGCCGCGACCAACCACGCACTTCCGGCGCAACCGCACCACTACAAGAGATCCGCACCACCGCCCCGCCGCTTGGTCCGCACTCACTCGGCCCGCTTCCCACCACTGAGTCCCCCCGGTGAGTCCGGGGGCTTCATCTTCTGGGAAGGATGGAGTCGTGTCGTCGAGGAAGAGGTATCCGGTCGAGTTGCGTGAGCGGGCTGTGCGGATGTATGCCGAGATTCGGGAGCAGCACGAGTCGGAGTGGGCGGCGATGGGTGCGGTGGCTGAGTTGTTGGGGGTGGGGACGCCGGAAACGGTGCGTAAGTGGGTGCGGCAAGCTCAGATCGATACCGGTGCTCGTCCGGGTGTCACCAGCGATGAGTCCGACGAGCTGAGACGGTTGCGGCGGGAGAATGCAGAACTCAAGCGTGCCAACGCGATTCTGAAATCGGCGTCGGCTTTCTTCGCGGCCGAACTGGACCGGCCACAGCGCTGACGGTCAGATACATCAGCGAGCATCAGGGCCGTCGTGTCGAGGGTGGCCTGCGATGGGGTGTCGAGTCGATCTGTGCTGCACTCGCCGAGCTCGGTGTGAAGATCGCCCCGTCGACTTATTACGAGCACCGCGATCGAATGCCGACAGTGCGGGAGAATCGGGATCAGGAACTGATCGCCGAAATCGGGCGTGTGCATGCGGAGAACTTCGGTGTGTATGGCGCGAGAAAGGTGTGGCTGCAACTGAATCGGGAAGGGATCGCGGTGGCTCGCTGCACTGTGGAACGGCTGATGCGCACTGCCGGGTTACGTGGCGCGGTGCGCGGCCGGGTCACACGCACCACGATCGCTGACCCGGCCGCGGTCCGGCCGGCCGATCTGGTGCGGCGCAGGTTCGCCCCGACGGCACCGAACCGGTTGTGGGTGGCTGACATCACCTATGTCCGGACCTGGTCTGGGTGGGTGTATGTCGCGTTCGTGATCGATGCCTATGCTCGGCGGGTCATCGGCTGGCGCACTGCCACGTCGATGACCACCGCGCTGGTACTCGATGCGATCGAGCACGCGATCTGGACCCGTGAACGACAGGGCTGGGACATCAAAGATGTTGTCCACCATAATGATCATGGGTCTCAATACACATCGATAGCGTTCGCCGAGCGCCTCGCCGAGGCCGGTATCCAGCCCTCGGTCGGAGCGGTCGGCTCCTCCTATGACAACGCTCTGGCCGAGACGATCAACGGGTTGTTCAAAACCGAGTTGATCAAACCCCGAGCCCCGTGGCGCACCGTCGATCAGGTCGAGCTCGCCACCGCCGAATGGGTGGACTGGTTCAACCATCGACGCCTCTACCAGCACTGCGGTGATATACCGCCCGCCGAGATGGAGACCGCCTACTACGCTCAACAACCAGCCCGGCAACCCGCCGAGCTGCCACAGCAATAAGTCTCCGGACTCGCCGGGCGGATTCACCACCGCCACGCCGCTCGGCCCACACCCACCATGCCGCTTCCCACCCACCCCCTTCTCCCAAGCCGCTCGAGACGCCACCACAGCCAGACGACCACGCCGGAACACGACACCGCGCACCTGACCTGCACCCACAGCCGGGTACGGCACACGACGCGCCCAGCACCATCCATGTAACTCCCGCGGCAGGCACACCACACTGGGCAAGTCACACATCGGCAGCCAGCCAACAAGCCCAAACGCAAGAACCCCCAACCGAACTCGCCCACAACCCACCCTCAGACCTCGACAACGAGCAAATGCAGGGAGGCAGCCGCAGCGAGCAGGGCGCGGGAACGAGACGCGAGCACAGCATCCCGGGCGGCGAGCGCAGCATGCACGTCGGAGGCGTCGTGGACCCGCCGCAACTCCGGAAGCACATTGCGTAACTGTGGAATTCGGTAGCCCGCCCGCCGAAGCTGATGAACGATGCGCGCGTCACGAACCTGACTCGGGGTGTAGCGGCGCGCGGTTCGGTCACGATCGGGGACGACGAGACCTGCTGCGTCCCAATGCCGCAGCGTCGACGTGCGGACACCCAGCGCACCGGCCAGCTCGGACACCGTCATCGAGTCGGAATCCCGCACGGCCGCAATCGGTTCGGCGGCGATGGCGTCTGCGGCCGCCTTGGCGTGCGCGAGTTCGACGCGTTCGACGTGCAGCCGGGCGTGTGCGGCGTCGAGCAGAGCGAGTGCTTCGGCAATGGAGCCGGTGTGCACAGTACGGAGGATCTGTTTGGCCGCCACCGGACCCGCGCCCGCGGCGAGCGCACGATAGGCGAGCGCGGCGTGCAGATGCACCTCGCGATAGACCCGATGTCCCGTCGGGGTTCGTTCGGCCGGCGGCAGCACCCCGTCGCGTTCGAGATTGCGGATCTGCTGCACCGAGTACCCCGCCCGTCGGGCGACATCGACGGTGCGCATGACCTGCGAGTTGAGGTTTTTCACGCAGAACTCCTCGTACTTGGGCCCCAGGTCCACACAAGCACTTGAATGAGACGCTCGAACCTATGACGATAGACGAGATCATCGACCTGCTCACCGACCTCGACGGCATCCTCGTTCTGGCGCCGGCTCCGGGCGACGGCACCCCGGAGATCGCCTGGGGCGACAAGTTCTTCTACTACTCCCCCGACGGCGTCGTCCCGACCAACACCCAGCCGTTCGCCACCATCGTCACCAAGGACTATCCCGACGATCAACACTCTCGTCTGAACCGCCCGGACGCCTTCCGCCTCAACATCTCCGCCGGTAAGGACACCTTCATCGAAACCCTCGGCTACCCGCCCCGCGAGGTGCCCGCCGACCTCGACTACAGCAGCACCGACGTCTTCCTCCCACACCCCACCTACGCCGCCGCGGCCTGGATCTCCGTCGTCGATCCCGCTGTCCGAACCAGCGATTCGGCCCGCCGGTTCCTCCGCGCCGCCTACGACCGCGCACGGTCCCGCTACGAGCGACGCACAGCAACCGAATAGCTCTCGCGATCAGGTCGCCGCACCGCCGTATCGCAGGACGAAGCGGCGCAGGATCTGTTTGGGTGCGGTGATGGATTCCTGGTGGCCGAGACGGGTGAGGTAGTCGGCCTCGTCCGGGTCGAAATAGCCTGCGTGGCGGTATATCTCGATGCGGAGGGCAAGACCGTCGCCATCCAGTTCGGGGTGGAACTGGGTGGCGTAGATATTGCGAGCGACGCGGATCATCTGGACCGGACAGTCGGCGGAACCGGCGAGCAGGACCGCCTCGGGCGGCACCGCCTGGCACGCCTCCTTGTGGCCGACGAAGGCCCGGAAGTTTCGCGGAATACCTTGGAGCAGTGGGTCTTCGCGGGCGTCGTCGGTCAGTTCGATGGTCTGCGCGCCCGCGGTCTCGCCGTAGTTCTCGGTGCTGACCGTGCCGCCCAGCACATCCGCGAGCACGCTGAGCCCGTAGCAGGCCCCGAGGTAGGGGAAGTCACGACTGACGATCTCGGTGAGCAACTTTTTCAACGCGGGCTCGAAGCGCCGTTGATAGTCGTACTTTTCGACGTCGGCATTGCCGACATTGCTGGGTCCACCGCCGACGATGACCGCGGCGTAGTCGTCGAGGGTGAGATCGGGGAAGCCCTCCTCCATCCGCACGCGCACCACGTCGCCGGCGTCGAGTTCGCCGGCCCGCAGGATGGCGTGGTACTCGTCGTCCGCGGCGGCGCGCTCGGGCCGCAGTTGCAGCAGCAGAAAAGGCTTGGGCATGCACCGATTGTGCAAGATCGGCGGCCGGAACGGAGCCCCCCGGTTGTCGGCGTGTTCGAACCGGGCGGCGCCGCCGGCGCAGCGCCTCGCTCCAGGCCTGGACCGCCACCGCGAAAGCGCCGCCGACGGACCACCCGACTGGTAGACATTCCGATATGAGCAGCTACGTCGTCACCGAGCAGCGAGCTCGGATCGGGTATCTCACGCTGAACCGCCCCGATCAGCGGAACCCGTTGTCCGCCAACATGATGGCCGAGCTCACTGCCGCGTTGCGGGAATTCGGCGGCAATAGCGAGGTCGCCGTGGTGGTGATCCGGGCGGCGGGCCGTGCCTTCTGCGCCGGTCACGATCTCGGGGAACTGGTGGACCGTTCGCTCGACGACGAACGCGCCCTCTTCGCCGCCTGTATCGAATTGATGCAGACGATCCAGCAGATCCCGCAGCCGGTGCTCGCGTCCGTGCAAGGGCCCGCCGTCGCCGCGGGATGTCAGCTCGTCGCCACCTGCGACCTCGCCCTCGCCACTCCCGACGCCGTTTTCGGGACGCCCGGGGTGCGGATCGGCCTGTTCTGCTCGACGCCGATGGTCGCGGTGAGCCGGGCCATCGGCCGCAAACGTGCGATGCAACTGCTGCTGACCGGTGCCGTGATCGACGCGCCGACCGCCGCGGACTGGGGGCTGATCAACGATGTGGTCCCCGCCGACGCCCTGGCCGCGCGCACCCACGAACTCGCCGAGTCGATCGCGCAGGCCAGCCCCTCGACGCTGCGCATCGGGAAACAAGCCTTCTACCACCAGATCGACTTGCCGCAACCCCAGGCCTACGAGCAGATGGGCGAGGTGATGGCGACCAATGCCATGACCTGCGACGCGCAGGAGGGCATGCACGCGTTTCTCGAGAAGCGCACACCGGTCTGGCGCGGGTATTGAGAGCCGCTGCCGCCGAATACCGTACCGTGCTCGCTGTCGACAACTGACAGTTGTGAAAGGACGGCCGGGTGGAATTGGATCGCGGTGCGGTGCGCGCCTTCCTCGCGATCGCCGATCACCAGCATTTCGGCGACGCGGCGGACCAACTGAAGCTGACCCAGCAGGCGATCTCCAAGCGCATCGCGAAACTCGAAGCGGGGCTGGGCGCCACACTGCTGCAACGCACCCGCACCGGAACCGGCCTGACCGAGATCGGCGCGGCCTTCCTGCCCCAGGCTCGGGCCCTGCTCGCGCTCGCCGACCAAGCCACCGCCGCGGTGCGCGAACGGGAGCGCCCGCTGCGCGTGGACGTGCTCGGAACCCGGCTCGCGGCAACGGAATTGATCAGAGCGTTTCATACGGCCCACCCCGATTTCGAGATCGACATCATCACCTCCAGCGGGCTGCGCAGCGGACTACCCGCCCTCGTCGCCGGCACGATCGATGTCGCGTTCGCCCGCGCGATCGGGCCGCTCGACACCGTGATCACCCATATTCCCGCCTATTTCGAACCTCTGCACATCCTCGTCGGCCGCAAACACCCGCTCGCGAACCGTCGTCAGGTCCGCCTGCGCGAGCTGGCGGATTCGATCGCCCGGATGCCGAGCAACGTGCCGGGCAGCGAATGGGCCCGGTTCTACGACGATCTCGCCGCGGCTTTCGGGCTCGCCATCGATACCACCGGCCCGGACTTCGGCTTGGATCATCTGCTCGACGACCTCGCCCGCACGTCGGACAGTTACGTGTTCACCGGCGAACGTCTGCGCGCCCCTTGGCATCCGGAGATCGTGCAGCTTCCGGTCGTCGATCCCGCACCCGGCTACCCCCATTCGATGCTGTGGCATCGCGACAACCAGCGCCCCGCGCTGCGGCAGCTCGCCGGCTACGTCGCGGCCGGGTTCCGCCCCTTCGATCCGCGAACCCAGTGGCTGCCGCCCGCCGAAGCCGGCGGCGGACGCTGGGACAACAACTGATGGTTGTCCCCCAACGCCTGTCGATTGTTTGACGCCCCGCACCCCCTCGGCTCGAATAGGGCGATCCGAACCCGGGTCGCAGCCTTGGAGGGCGTCTGTTGTCTTCGTTCGTTCACCTGCACGTGCACACCGAGTACTCGATGCTCGACGGCGCGGCGAAGATCAAGCCGCTGTTTGACGAAGCGGCCCGCCTGGGCATGACCGCGGTGGGCATGACCGACCACGGCAACATGTTCGGCGCGGACGAGTTCTACCAGCACGCCACGAAAGTCGGCATCAAACCGGTCATCGGCATCGAGGCGTATGTCGCGCCCGGCAGCAGGCTGCACAAGAAGCCCGTGTTCTGGGGCCAGTCGGGTCAGCGCGGCGCCAACGGTGAGGGCATCGGCGGCGATGTCTCGGGCGGCGGCGCGTACACCCACATGACGATGCTCGCGCGCACCGCGCAGGGCCTGCGCAATCTGTTCGCGTTGTCCTCGCTGGCGAGTATGGAGGGCTACTACCGCAAACCGCGGATGGACCGGGAGCTGATCGCCCGGCACGCCGCCGGGATCATCGCCACCACCGGGTGCCCCTCGGGCGAGGTGCAGACCCGCCTGCGCCTGGGACAGCACGCGGAGGCGATGCAGGCCGCCGCCGACTATCGCGACATCTTCGGCAGAGAAAGCTTTTTCGTGGAGTTGATGGATCACGGCCTGCCCATCGAGCGATCGGTGCGCGACGGGCTGCTGGAGATCAGCCGCAAACTCGACCTGCCGCCGCTGGCCACCAACGATTCGCACTACGTGCGCAAGGATCAAGCCGAGGCGCACGCCGCGCTGCTCTGCGTACAAGCCGGGAAGACCCTGAACGACCCGACCCGGTTCAAATTCGACGGCGACGGCTACCACCTGCGTTCGGCCGAAGAGATGCGCGCCTACTGGGACGCGCAGGTGCCGGGCGCGGCGGACAACACCGTCGCGATCGCCGAGCGGGTCGAATCCTATGCCGACGTGTGGCAACACCGGGACCGGATGCCGGTCTACGCACCGCCGCCAGGCCATGACGTGAACTCGTGGTTCCACGCGGAGGTCATGCGCGGTCTCGCCCGGCCGCTCCCTGGCGGGGTCACCGACGAGTACCGGCACCGGGCGGAGTTCGAGATCGGCATCATCGTCGAGAAGGGCTTTCCCGCGTATTTCCTGATCACCGCAGATCTGATGGAACACGCACGCGCCGAAGGCATTCGGGTCGGGCCGGGACGTGGCTCGGCGGCCGGATCGCTGGTGGCGTACGCGATGGGCATCACCAACCTCGATCCGATCGTGCACGGGCTGCTGTTCGAACGCTTCCTGAATCCCGAACGCATGTCCATGCCCGATATCGACATGGACTTCGACGATCGCCGGCGCGGCGAGATGGTGCGCTACGCGACCGAGAAGTACGGGGCCGACCGCGTCGCCCAGGTGATCACCTTCGGCAAGATCAAAACCAAAGCGGCCATCAAGGATTCGGCCCGCGTGCACTACGGCCAGGCCGGTTTCGCGATCGCGGACCGCATTTCCAAGGCCCTGCCGCCGCCGGTCGCGGCCAAAGATATTCCGCTGTCCGGTATCACCGATCCCGCGCACGAGCGCTACCCGGAAGCGGCGGAGGTGCGCGCGCTGCTCGACACCGATCGCGACGTCGCCACCATCATGGATACCGCGCGCGGCCTCGAAGGGCTGATCCGCAATGCCGGCGTGCACGCCTGCGCGGTGATCATGTCCGCGGAGCCGCTGCTGCACGTGGTGCCGCTGTGGCGGCGCGAAGACGGCGCGATGATCACCGGCTGGGACTATCCGTCCTGCGAGGCCGTCGGGCTGCTCAAGATGGACTTCCTGGGCCTGCGCAATCTCACCGTGATCGGCGACGCGATCGACAACATCCGGGCCAATCGCGGCGAGACGGTCGATCTCGACACGCTCGGCACCGACGACGCGAAAACCTATGCGCTGCTGGGCCGTGGCGAGAGCCTGGGGGTGTTCCAGCTCGACGGCGCCGCGATGCGCGATCTGCTCCGGCGGCTGATCCCCACCGGATTCGAGGACATCGTCGCGGTCAACGCGCTGTATCGGCCGGGACCGATGGCGATGAACACGCACAACAACTACGCCGACCGCAAGAACGACCGGCAACAGATCGTGCCGATTCATGCCGAACTCGCCGAGCCGCTGCGCGACATCCTCGCCGAAACCTATGGCCTGGTCGTGTATCAGGAGCAGATCATGCAGATCGCGCAGCGGGTCGCCGGGTTCTCGATGGGCCGCGCGGACGTGCTGCGCCGGGCGATGGGCAAGAAGAAACTCGACGTGCTGGAGAAGGAGTTCGAGGGCTTCCGAGCGGGCATGCGGGACAACGGCTTCTCCGACGAGGCGGTGCAGGCCCTGTGGGATACCGTGCTCCCGTTCGCCGGATACGCGTTCAACAAATCGCACGCGGCAGGCTACGCACTGGTCGGCTACTGGACGGCCTATCTCAAAGCCAACTATCCCGCCGAATACATGGCGGCACTGCTGACTTCGGTCGCCGACAACAAAGACAAGTCGGCAATCTATCTGTCCGAGTGCCGCCAGCTCGGCATCAAGGTGCTGGCGCCGGACGTCAACGAGTCCTCGCTGCGGTTCGCCGCGGTCGGCACCGACATCCGGTTCGGGCTCGGCGGCGTGCGCAACGTGGGCGCCAATGTGGTCGAGTCGATCATCGAAACCCGCACGCGGAAAGGGAAATACGCGTCGTTCGCGGATTTCGTCGAGAAGTCCGAACTGGTCTGCTGCAACAAACGCGTGCTGGAATCGCTGATCAAGGCGGGTGCGTTCGATTCGTTCGGTCACCCGCGCAGGGCGCTCGCCGATATTCACGAGGACGCGGTGGATGCCGTCACCGGACTGAAGCGCCAACAGGCGATGGGCCAGTTCGATCTGTTCGGCGACGGCGACGCAGCAGCCGAATCATCCTCTCCCCTAGCACATCTGAGCTTCGACGCGCCGGAATGGCCGCGCGACGAATTGCTCGGGCTGGAACGCGAAATGCTGGGCCTGTATGTCTCGGGCCACCCGCTCGACGGTGCCGATCACCTGTTGCGCAAGCACGCCCCGAAGCCGATCGCGGCGCTGCTCGCCAACCCGCCGCGGGACGGAACCGTCACCATCGCTGGCATGATCTCGGCACTGGAGCGACGCGTCAACAAGAAGGGCGAGAGCTGGGCGATCGCGGTGATAGAAGACCTCGACGCCACCGTCGAGGTGCTGTTCTTCCCGAAGAGCTACAGCCTGTTCGCGGCGGATCTGATGGTGGACGCGGTGGTGGTCGTCGAAGGAAGGGTGAACTGGCGCGAGGACAAACTGGCGCTGTTCGGCGCACACCTGGCCGCGCTGGACCTGACCCACTTGGACGAGCACCGGCGGCAGGCACCCCTGACGCTGGAGATCAACGCCCGCAACACCGATCGCGACAGCATGCGGGAATTGAAGTCGGTGCTGCTGGCCCATCCCGGTGGCACGCCGGTGCACCTCGCGCTGTGCTACCGGCAGCGGCGGACCATGCTGGCGATCGAGGACTACCCGGTCACCGTCAGCCCGGCGCTGCTCGGTGAACTACGGGCGGTCCGGGGCGTCAAAGTTCTGACCTGAGCGCCGCACCGCCGTCGGATCGACGCGACGAGGTTCGACCAGCGGTCCGAGATCTTCCCCTGCGCGGTGGCGTCGGCCATTCTCAGTCAGTTGAGACATCCGACGTTCGAACCCGTCCGGGGGTGACGTGAACACGAGCAATGGTCACCGGCGGCTCCGGTCGGCGCAGAGCGCCGGATGGCATGTGGCGCAGGACGACTCGGTGACCGAAGCACCGGTTCCGCAGATCACCGTGGTGCTGGCCGACCAGCACGCCGTGGTGCGTGCTGGTCTGCGCTCGATGCTGGCCGCGGTTGCCGAATTCACCATTGTCGGGGAGGCGGCGACGGTCAGCGAACTGACCCGGCAGGCGCTGCGGGAGCGACCGGACGTCGTGGTGCTCGGCCTGCTGTTGTCGCAGGAGCGGACCCACCGGGTGATCACCGATATCCTGCGCTCCTGTCCGGGACTGGCGGTGCTGGTGTTCGGGATGGACGAGGACGACGGCGCCGTGCGCGCCGCGATCAACGCGGGCGCACGCGGCTATGTCGACAAGTCCAGCACCGCGGAAGGCATCGTCCGGGCGGTGGCCGGCGCGGCCGCCGGATGGGCGGTGTTCAGCCCGGGCAGTGCCGAGGCGCTGGCGCGGATCACCGCCCAGCCGGCCACGGTGGAGGTCGTCGCGTTCGCCGACCTCACCGTCCGCGAACGCGAGGTGCTCGAACTGGTCGCGGCGGGCCTGTCCAACGCGGCGATCGCGGGACGGCTGCATCTGGCCTCCAAGACGGTGAGCAACTACCTTTCGGCGATCTTCCTCAAGCTCGGAGTATGCGATCGCGCGAACGCGATCCTGCGCGCGCGGGAGGCCGGCTTCGGGGTCGCGCTCAGCTGAGCGCGACCGGTGCGTGCCGCAGGCTTTCCCTGGTGCGCCACAGCAATCCGAGCACCCGCTGCTCCGGCGGATGCCCGCAGCCGAGCAGCCTGTTGCAGTGCATGTGCACGAAGCTGCGCACCAGTTCCGGCCGCGACCTGGTGAGTTCGCCCCGGTTCGCGAGCAGGTCGAGCCGGGATGCCGCCGCCTGCAAGAGAATTCGGCGACGATTCAAGATCTCCGCGACAGCGGAACCCCCGGGCTGACTCGCCAGCCAACGCCGATCGCCGAGCAGTGACCTGAATGTCGCATTCTCCCTGCGGTATTCGTCCGCGGTGGCGCGCCGCTCGAGCACGCCGTTCCGGTACAGGTCGATCTGCTCGGCCTGGGTCAGGCCGAACGCGGTGACCAGGTCGTCCACCGTGACCATCGCCAGCAGCCTGCGGTCCAGCGTGACGATGCGCCGATCGACCAGCGCGAGCAGCTCCAGCACCGCCGCGCTGTCGGCGGCGAACAGGTCCTCGGCCACCGCGGTCCCCGCCGGACCGCCGTAGCGTTCCACCTCCTGGTCGTAGGTGTCCACCGATACTCTGCGGCAGTACCCGTCGGTGACCAATCGCGACCCCCAGCGCAACAGCGCGGGTGCCAGGCGATCGGTCAGCCGGTCCGGGTCGCCGTGCCAGCGAATCCGCAGGTGCGGGTCGGGATCGGTATAGCGCAGGAAGAACCAGTTGTCGGCCGAACCGTCCGCGACGGCCTGCGCGCAGAAGTCCCGGATCTGATGCGCGAGCAGATCCTCCTCGAACGTCGGTACGTGATAGAGCTTGGCGAACAGCCAATCGCTGCCCGGCGGCCGCAACCGCGCCACCGAGGTGGTCGGCGGCACCGAACGCGCCTGCCCGCGAACGGGTTCGGGCTCGACGGCGGTACGTACCAGCGGCACCACCAGCTCACTGAGGTAGTGGCCGTCGGGGCCGGGCAGCCACGCGTGCCCGGGCCCGGGTAATGCCTCCTCCAGATACAGCTTGCCGCCGGGCGTGCGCCGCGCCTCGTCTCGGATCTGCTCGACCTGATCCGGGGCGTCCAGGTCGAGCAGCAGGCGATGGTCGGCCATCGCGAGATACAGATGACGCGGCGGCTGCCAGCGCTGCCGCCACGCGGCGAAGGCAGCCGCGAACGAGGCCGCCGCCTTCGGCGCCAGGTCGTCGGCGGGCACGCGCCACCGCGCCGGCGCCAGCACGACCCGGCCGGCCTGCACCCGCGGCAGGAACGGGAAACCGGTCGCCGGGCCCCAATCGAAGGTCATCGGCACCGGCCTGCCGTCCCGGTTGATCTCGTCGAGGAACCGCACCACCGCGGGCGCCACCTGGGCGTTGAGCATGTGCCCGGCACAGGTGACGACCTCCTGCCCGGTGCGTGGCCAACGCACCACGAAGCGGCCGTTCCGCAGTCCGACCACCAACTCGGACAACGGAATCACCCGCTCCGCCGGCGCGCCGGGCGTGGTGTCGAAGGGCAACTCCCACGCGCGGGCCAGCGGGCGGATCGTGACATTCGCCAGCCGGCCGGGTCGCGGCAGATAGCTGACCTCGGCCCACAGCCGCCCGGGCCGGCACTGCGCCTCCGCTGCCGCCGCCTCGTGCAACGCCTGTTCGGCCGACGGTCCGATCAGATCGGCGAAGCGGCCCAGCACCCGGCCCGCTGTCGAGGCCCCGAGGTTGGGTCCGACCACCACCTGGAACTCGCCCGCGTCCACCGCCGCCGCCGAATCCGCGACCACGAACAGCGAAATGTCGAGCGAGGCGGGCGCTTTCGTCAGCTCGGCCGACTGCAGTTCGAGTTTCGCGATGGTCGCGGCGTCGAGTTCGACGACGGACTTGCGCTCTCTGATCGCGTCGAGCGCCAGATCGGTCAGCGTGCGGTGGCGCACCTGCCGTCGCTCGTCGTCGGCCCCGCCCTTGTCGGCCTTGCGCGGTGCGCCGAGTCCGATCTCCGGGTCCAGCAGTTCGAGCAGCCCCACCTCCCGGTCCGGACCGTACCGTTCGGTGAAAGCCGCTCGGTAACTGTCCAATTCGGCTGTTCCGGCCGGCCAGGAACTCAGCCGGATGGTCAGTTCGGCCGCACGGACAGCTTCGGTCGCGACCGCCGCGTGCACCTGTCGCCCGGTGAACGGTCTGCTCATGTCGGTTTGGAACGGTCCTTTCGGCGTCGCCACCGCATGCACCGAGTGCGCCCGATCCAGTAGTTTCGGGTACCCGGCGGCGGCCTGATCGTGGTCGAGCCGATCCCAGTCGCCGAGTTGTTCGAGCAGCTCGCCGAGGGCGGCCGCGGCCGGACCCGCGGCGGGAATCTCCGCGAGGCGGCGGGCAACATAGCCCGCCGGATCGGCGGCGGTGACCGGCGGCCGCAGGTCGGTGAGCAAGAGGGTCTGTTCGCACAGCTGGTCCAGCAGACCGCGCACCCGGTCGGCGCTCGCGCCGAGTTCCGCGGCCAGTTCGTCCACGAGATCGCGGTAGCGCGTCGGGGTCCGCGCGCGTTCCAGCGCCCGGCGTACCGGCGTGGTGGCGCGCAACGACATCGCACGCCCCGATTCGGCGGCCTCTCCGATCGGGGTGCGCTCGCTGAGAAACACCCGATCCGCCTGCACGAACGCAGCGGGATTGCTGCACAGGCGCAGCTGCGCCCGGATCTCGTCGCGTTGCTCCAGCGTCTGCACGAAGTCGAGCAGCCAGCCCATGTCCGGCCTGGTCCGCAGCACGGCGGGTGCGTCGGCGAGCTCGAGGTCGGTAGCCGGACCCCAGCCCGCGAGACCGACTCCGGCGAACATGCCGAAGGGGGTGGGCCGACTGGACATCCGGATCAGATACCGCTGGAGCTTCCCGGCCAGGCGCTGCCGCGCGCGAACGTCGGCGCACGGACGTTCCAAGGCCCGCAGCAGCTCCCCGCCGCCCACCGCGAGCGACCGCTGGACCCGGGGATCGGCGGGCACCAGCGTGCCGGGGGCGGTGCGGGCAGGCCAGTCGGCGGCCGGATCGGCACCGAGCGCCAGGTACTCCCCGAGGGGCAGCAGCGGGGTACGGACCACCAGCCAGTCCAATGGCCGGTACAGGTTCGAGCCGGTCGTCGCCATCTCATCTCCTCACGCCAGCAACAGCATTCGATCCCAGTCCGGCATTTCGCCGGTACTCGCCGCGAGCAGGGCGAGCGCGATCCCCGCGGCGCCGTCGAGCAGGCCGGGCCGATCCGCGGGCAGCTCGCCGGCACAGCGGAAGCCGAACCGGTGCGCCGGGTCGTACCGCGCGAGCAACCGGTCGGTCAGTTCCACTGCGGCACGGGCGAATCGCGGATCGCCCGTGTCGTGTGCGAAGCGCAACATGATCTGGAGCAGACCCGCGACGCCGTGACAGAGTCCGGGTGCCGGGTCCGTCTCGGCTGTCGCCGCGAACCGGCTCGATGCCGCGAGCATGGCCTCGACCGCGAGCGACCGCAGCTCGGTGTCATCGATCGCGTTGCCCGCCAGCCAGAGTGCGCGTGCGACGCCCGGTCCGCCGTAACACCAGGCATTGCGCGATCGCGTCTCGACCGCGGCGGTACCCGGCAGCGGGATACCGGTCGGCCAGTTGGGCCCGTGCGCGTCGTCGGCGCGGTGCGCGGCCAGCCAATGCCCGACGACCGCGATCGCTTCCCCCTGCCCGGGCACGGAAATGCCGGACAGCTCGGCCAGCGACAGTAGCGCCAACGGCCCCGGCACACCGTGGGCGAGACCGCAGTTCAGCACGCCACCGGGGAAGGACTCTGCCATCGGGGTTTTCGGTGCGATACTCCAAGCCGGAGTGTGCCAGTTGGGCAGGTCGGTATCCCAGCGGCACACTGCGACCAGACCGGTCAGCGCCGAACGCAGTGCGGCGGGGTAGGCGTTGCGCCGCAACAGGTATGCGCCGGTGCCGGTGATACCGGAGACGAGGTCGAACGACTCGAACGGCAGACCGTGCCGGGCGTGCGCCAGCACCGCCGCGCGACTCGTCGCGTCACGCACGATGCCGCGGTCCAGCTCGGCGAGCAGGCGTTGATAGCGAGTCCCGTTACGTGACAACAGCAATGCGCTGAACGCCAAGCCGGTCAGCCCGTCGAACATGCCAGGCGGCCGGACGTCGGCGTGCTCCAGCTCGCGTACGGCCGCGGTGAGGCAGCGGTGGGCGGCGCGCTCCCCTTCGCTGCCGTCGAATCGGCTCAACAGCACCGCGCATCCGGCGGCGCCGGATGCGCCGTCGCGCAGCAGAGCCGGCCGGTCCGGCAACGGCGGCAGGCTCTCCGGCGCCGCGAGGCGGCGCGCGACCGTCCGCGCGACCGCGACCGCCTCGGCCGCCATCGCCGCGGGCAACACGCTCCCCCACGTCATCGTCGAGGCCCGGGTCAAGACAGCAGCAGGGTTCGGTCCCACGTCGGTGGGAGGTCGGTGGCGGCGGCGAGCAGCGCGAGCGCGACGCCCGCCGCACCGTCCAGCAGCCCGGGATCGTCTGCGGTGGGGCCGTTTTCGGCGATCGAGAGATAGCCGTACCGGCGTTCCGGCTGAAACATCGAGAGCAGCCGAGCGGTCAAGACGGGCACCGCGGCGACACAGTCGGGATCGCCGGTGTCGGCGGCGAAACGCAAGGTGATCTGCAACAGGCCGGCGACGCCGTGGCACAGGCCGGGCGACCCGTCGATCCGTCGCGCGTCCGGCGTGCGGCGATACACCGCGCGCAGGGTGCGGACCGCGAGCTCGCCGAGCTGCGGATCGGCCAGTGCCGCGCCCGCCGACCACAGCGCTCGTGCGACGCCCGGGCTGCCGTAACACCACGCGTTGTGTGTGGGGCCGTAGGCGGTCGGCGCCGTGCCGGTCGGATCCGGCAGCGCCACCCCCGTCGGCCAGTTCGGCCCCCACGCGTCGTCGCGGCGCTGCGCGACCAACCAGTGCGCGACCCGTGCGACCGCCGCACGCTGACCGGGTACCGAGATACCCGCCGACTCGGCGAGCGCCAACACCGCCAGCGGGCCCGGGACACCGTGCGCCAGCCCGCAATTGAACACACCGGTGGGATAGGCACGGGCCATCGGGCTGTTCGGCACCATCGCGGCGGGCAGCGTGTGCCAGTTCGGGACACCATCGCTGGTGCCGCACAAAGCTGTGAGTCCCGCCAGCACCTCGCGCAGGGCGTCATCGATGTGCGGCCGGCCCGTGCGGCGCAACAGATAAGCTCCGGCACCGGCCAATCCGGCGATCACATCGAAGGCCGCCGACGGCAGGCCGGTGGGTTGCGCGGCGATCGTCGCGCCGAGCGCGGCCGCCGCCCGGGCGATCACCTCGTCCAGGTCATCGAGCAGCCGCTGATAGCGGGTGCCGTCGCGGGACAACGCGTCGGCGGCGAAGGCCACCTCGCACAATCCGCCGAACAGGCCGAGCCGTCCGCGCTCGGCCCGTTCGGCGGTGCGCGCGGCAGCGGTCAGGCAGGCATGCGAATGCACCGCCCAACCGTGGTCCGGCCCCAGCCGGTCCAGCTGGTCGAACAACACGGCGCACCCCGCGCTGCCCGACTCCGGCGTCGATGCCGTATCCCGCAGCCGTTTCCCGACTTCCACGGATACGGCGATCGCCGATGCCGCCAGGTCGGCGGGCAACAGGCTGCGCCACGGCCGCCCGGCCGGGTGGAGTTCATCGACGATCACCGACGCACGGTCCGCGTTCATTCCGGCGGTTCCTCTCAGTACTCGAAATCGACACCGGGCAGGGGGCAACACCTGCTGCGGTCGGTCGGGCAGTGCACCGTGGTAGGCGGCGGATAGGCCGCCGTCGTCCCGTATTCCGGCACCGCACCGGAAAGCTCACCGAGCCGCACGTCGAGATCGAATTCGTCTACCGGGTAAGACATCTCGCCTCCTCGTGGTCAGCAGTTGGCCGTGCACCGCGGGCCGTGGTGCGTCGGACAGGTCGTACCGCAGGTCGGGCAGTGCGAATCGCTGCACCACTCGGCGTCGGTCGTTTTCGTCACCATCCCGGGCTCGACCACGCGGGCCGGGTCGCCGATGCGGATGTCCAGGTCGAATTCGTCTACGGGCACGGACATTTCGTTCTCCTAGAGGTCAGCAGTACTTGGTACAGCGCGGCGGATGCTCGGTATTGCAGGCGGAGCCGCAGGTCGCGCAATGCGAATCGGCACACGTCTCGAAATCCGAGGTCCGCGCGGCCATGGCCGGGTCGAGCAATCGGCTCGGGTCGCCGATCCGGATATCGAGATCGAAATCATCAACTGGTGCGGACATGGTTCCTTCTTTCAGCAAGTCCGTTCGGTGGTCTTGCACATCGGATAGCTACTGCAGTCGTCGGAGGGACAGGCGCCTTCGGCTACCGCCGTGGAATACACGTCTCCCACCGTGCGGCACGGGAATCCCTGGGCGACAGAGCAGCCGGCCCCGGCGAGCCGGGACGATTTCCCGATCTTTCCCGGCCGCCGCCTCTGCCGGGCGGGAGCACCGACGGACCAACCTGGATCGGTGGTGCGACTACGGGGCGACGCGACGAAGGCCGAGAACCGCATGGGTACAACCGAATCCGCGGGCGACCCGCTCGTCGGCGTGGACGAGCTGAGCACACCGAGCTGGATGACAGTGGACAAACAGGTGGCCGAGGCCGGGCTGGGGCGCACGCTGCTCGCCTTGCCCGCCGGCGCCCGCGTGGTGATCGGCCTGGCTTGGCAGGCTTCCCGGCGCTGGACCCTGCTCACGGCGGTGCTCGCGGTGGCGAGCGGCGCCGCGACCGCGTTCGGGTTGCTGGCCACCGCCGATGTCCTGACCACCTTGCTCGCGCAGGGGCCGACGTCGCACCGGGTGGTGTCGGCGCTGCCCGCGGTCGGCGCGGTCGTCGCCGCGCTCGCGGCCCGCGCGCTCATCGAAAGCGGCACCGCCACAGCCGAAGCCCTGCTGAAGCCGCGGGTCGAACAGCGGGCGCGGGACCGGGCGCACACCGCCATCGCCCGCGTCGACCTGATCGCTTTCGAGGACAGCGAGTACGCCGACCTGGTCCGGCAGGGCCTGCAACGCGGAATGGGCAGCATCGGCCGTTGCGTCGAGGCGATCACCGATCTGTCCGGCGCGCTCGTCCACGTATGTGCGGCGGTGGGCGCGGCCGCGGTGCTGCATCCCGCGCTCGCCCCGCTGGTACTGCTGGCGGTGCTGCCCGACGTATGGGCCTCGGCCCGCGCCGCGAAACTCTCCTATCAGTCGTATGTGCGCCTGGTGACCCGGCAGCTGCGCACGGCGCTCGCGAGCGAACTGCTCTCCGATCGGGAGACCGCCGCCGAACTGCGCGCGTGTACCGCGGGCCCGGCCCTGCTCGGCGAGTATCGCCGGATCAGCACCCAGATCACCACGGAGACCAGCCGGGTCGAACTGGCGAAGGCACGGGTGCGGTTGGCCGGGCGCGCGATCGCCGGTCTCGGCACCGGCGCCGCCTACGGCGTACTCGGACTGCTGCTCTACCTCGACGCACTGCCCCTGGCTCTGGCCGGCACCGCGGTCGTCGCGATGCGGATGGCCACTGCCGCTTTGTCGCAGACCATGATCGGCGTGAACAGCCTGTACGAGAACATCCTCTATCTCGATTTCTATTCGAACCTGCTGGAGCAGACGCAGCGGCGCACGCGGCCCGTCTCGCACCGCACCGCCCCGGCCGACCCGCACGAGATCACGCTCCACGCGGTCTCGTTCACGTACCCGGGTCAGGACGAACCCGCGTTGCGGACGGTGGAGCTATCCATCAGGCGCGGTGAGGTCGTCGCCCTGGTCGGCGAGAACGGCTCGGGCAAAAGCACTTTGGCTCGCCTGCTCACCGGCCTGTACCTACCGACGACCGGCCGGGTGTGCTGGGACGGGGTCGACCTGGCCACCGTCGACGAGCAGTCGATCTACCGCAATGTCGCGGTGGTCATGCAGGATCCGGCGCGCTGGCCGATGAGCGCGCGGGACAACATCCGCATCGGCCGGATCGAGTGCGTGGATCCGGCGGCGGCGCTGCGCGAGGCGGCACGAAAGTCCGGTGCGGACGCGGTCATCGACGAGCTGCCGTCGGGCGAGGCGACCGTCCTTTCCCGGCGCTTCGCCAGGGGCCGGGATCTGTCCGGTGGCCAGTGGCAGCGAATCAGTGTGGCGCGCGGGCTTTTTCGCGACGCGCCGGTGCTGGTGGCGGACGAGCCGACCGCGGCCATGGACGCGCGCGCCGAGCACGCGGTGTTCGAGTCCCTGCAAGAACTCAGCCGCGGCAACGGCCGGGAGCCGGGCAACCGCACCACCATCCTGATCACCCACCGCCTGGCCAATATCCGGCACGCCGACAAGATCGTCGTGCTCGACCACGGCCGCATCGCCGAGGTGGGAACACACGGTGAACTCATGGCCGCGGACGGCGGGTACGCGCAACTGTTCGCCCTGCAGGCCGCCGCCTACCAGCTGGAACCGACCACCTAGGCGCGATAGTCGTTCCCCCCGCGAAGCACCAGGGGCCGTGCTAGCTTCAGCACGTGTCTGTATTCAGTCGCCGTACCCCGTTGATTTCGGTGGCCGCACTGGGACTTGTCGCGGCGCTCACCGCATCCGCCTGCAGCTCGGATTCCGATTCCGCCGCGAAGAACGAGACGAACTCGTCGTCGAGCGCGACGACGCAGGACAATACGAAACTCTTCCACGAGATCTACAAACAGTTGGTGGAGACGGATACCTCACATTCCACCGGCAGCACCACCGTGGCCGCCGACGCGGTCAAACGGCGGCTGCTCGACGCCGGATTCGCCGAGTCCGATATCCAGATCTTCGAGCCCGTGGCCCGCAAGGGCAACCTGGTGCTCCGTTTCACCGGCACCGGCCAGCGCAAACCGTTGCTGCTGCTCGGCCACCTCGACGTGGTCGAGGCCAAGCGCGAGGACGGCTGGACCACCGATCCGTACAAGCTCACCGAGGTGGACGGCTTCTACGCGGCCCGCGGCGCGATCGACGACAAAGCCATGGTCTCGGCGCTGGTGTCCGGCCTGATGCAGCTGAAGCGCGAGGGGTTCAAGCCGAACCGGGATATCGTGCTCGCGCTCACCGCGGACGAAGAGGCCGGTAAAGACAACGGCGCGAAATGGCTGATGGAGAACAAAGCCGACCTGATGAGCGCCGAATACGGGCTCAACGAAGGCGGCCGGGCTCTGCTCGTCGACGGCAAACCCACTCTGCAGGGCGTGCAGGTGGCCGAAAAGACCTATGTGACCTACCAGGTCGAAGCCAAGGAGAACGGCGGGCACAGTTCGGTGCCGACGCCGGACAACGCCATCTACACCCTCGGCGCCGCGCTGAATCGCCTTGCCGCCTACCGGTTCCCGGCCTCGCTCAGCGACGCGACCCGGGACAACTTCGGCGCGCTGGCCGCCAGTCGCAGCGGGCCGGAAGCCGAGGACATGCGCGCGGTCGCCGCGGGCAACCCGAGTCCGGAGGCGATCGAACGGCTTTCGGCCCTGCCCGAGTACAACGCCCAGCTGCGGACCACCTGCGTGGCGACCATGCTCACCGCGGGCGAGGCGGAGAACGCGTTGCCGCAGAAGGCCAAGGCGACGGTCAACTGCCGAATTCTCCCGCAGGACAACCCCGACGACATCGACAAGCAGTTGCGCGCGGCGTTCGCCGACGGCGGCAAGCTGACCATCACCCGCAATCTCGATCCGGCGGGCGGTATCTCGCCGATCAACGGCGACGTGCTCGCCGCGGTCACGTCGTTGACCAAGGAACTGTTTCCCACCGCGGCCGTCAGTTCCTTCATGTCCACCGGCGCGACCGACAGCAAGTACGCACGGAGCAAAGGCATCCCGATGTACGGGGTGAGCGGATTGTTCATGGTGCCCGCCGACGCCGGGCGAATTCACGGCATCAACGAGCGCGCGCCGATCGCCGGGCTGGAAGCCAGCCGTGAGTTCCTTTATCGCTTGGTGAAACAGCTCGCCCAGTAGCTTCGACCGCCACCGATATCCCGTGCTCGCCATCGCAGGACCGGCGATCGCCGCCGATTCGCTCTGGACCTTTCCGGTCGCCGTCCTGCTGATGTTCTTGCTGGACGCGATGTTTCGGGCGTTCCTGCCGGAGATCGCGACACCGCTCGGGTATCGCACGAACGACACCTGCTCCACCCGGACGGTGCTGCTCAGCTCGGCCGGACATGCCGTGCTGGCCGTGGCGCTCGCGGGCATCGTCGCGGTCAGCGGCGTCGGCGACCTGCCCGGCGCGGCGGTGCTCGGCGCGGTACTCGGTCTGATCGCCGGGGTGCCGGTCGCGGTCTTCCTCGGACAGGAAGCCGGCGTGCCCCGGGCTATCGCCGCGCTGCACGGCGTGCACTGGATGCTGAAGCTGTTCATCGGCACCTACGCCGTAGCCGACGGCGTGCTACAGGCGCTGAACTAGCCGCGGACTCACGTCCCGCCGCCCTGAATTTTCCCGTACCGCCTGAGGATCGGCCGCCGGTGCCGGAATCGCGGTCAGGGTCCGTGCGGCCGCCGGCCGAGTCGCCAGCTGGGCTTTCCGTCCGTCGCGGGCGCGGGAACGCCCGCGCCACTCCGGGTTCCGGTCAGGGGTGTTATCCGGGTTGCACCCCTACCACCGCAGTATCAGCCCGGAATGGCGCTGCGGTGGGATTCGGGCGAGGCCGTTCGATTCCTACCTTCGAGGCATGGGCAACGTGGAAAACGATTCTCTCGCTGGTGAAGTCATGGGTCAGGCCGCGCCGACGCGGTGGCGTCGCGGCATGGCCGCGTCCGTGGCGGCGCTCGCCGCACTCGGGTTGGTCGGGGCCGCGGCGGGCAGCGCGACCGCCGCGCCCGCCACCGCATGCCTGTGGGCCGGAACGGATTACGCACAAGGTGCGCAGGTGACGGCCGGCGGCCGGATCTTCAGCTGCGCGACCGATCACGGGACACCGGTCTGGGTGCGCGGCGCGGCCACCGGCGCACCGAGCACCGTCGCGAATCCCGGTTCGCGCACCCGCCCCACCGGCACGTTCAGCCTCGGCGCGCAGCAACCGGGCACCGAATACAACGACTACTGCGTAGGCAGTCAGCTGATCGACGGTAGCGCGGCCGTGTACCAGGTGGTCGCGGACGGGGCGGGCGCGCTGCGCTGGCAGGCGGCCGGACCGATCACCCAGTGGGTGTTCGCCCCCGGTACCGGACCGGTGCCGACCACCCGCTCGGCCAGCCTCTGCCCGGCCGAGCCGGTGCTCTGGCCGCCGAACTAAGCTCCTGGCCCTATGGCCCTCAGCGCAACCCTGCACAACTTCACCGTCCAGCTGGCCGACGTCGATCGCGACGTCTACCAGGAACTGGACCTGCGGTTGGCGCGGCATCCGTCCGAAACCGCGGAGTTCATGCTGACCCGGCTGCTGGCCTACTGCCTCGAATATCAGGAGGGCATCGCGTTCAGCGACGGTGGCGTGTCCTCCACCGAAGAACCGGCGGTGCTGGTGCGCGACCTCACCGGCCGGCTCCTCGCCTGGATCGAGGTCGGCGCCCCGGACGCCGAACGGCTGCACCGCGGCAGCAAGGCGGCCGAACGCACCGCCGTCTACACCCATCGCGATCCGGCGAAGGTGCTCGCACAGCTCGCCGGAAAGCGCATCCACCGTGCCGCCGAGATCCCGCTCTACAGCTTCGACCGGGACTTCATCGACGCGGCCGTCGCCGCCGTCGAACGCCGCAACACCGTCACCCTGTCGGTCACCGAACGCGCGCTCTACCTCGATCTCAACGGCACCGGATGCAGCACCTCGGTGGAGGAACACACCATCGGCCAGCCCTAGCGCCGCCTCGCCCGATAAGCGGCGACCGCGTTGCGGTTGCCGCACGCGGTACTGCAGTAGCGCCGGGATCGATTGCGGGACAGATCGAGCACGATGCCCTCGCACGCGCTGTCGGCACAGAGCGAGAGCCTGCTCAGCTCGTCGGAGCGGATGAGGTCGACCATCGCCATCGCGGTCTCGACCGCGATGCGCACCGGTAGCGGCGCGTCCGGCGAGACTGCGTGGATGTGATAGTCGAACCCGTCGTGGCGGACCAGTTGCGGCGTTGCCCGATGCTTGGCGAGGGTCTCGTTGACCAACCGCACCGCGGTGTCCCGATCGCTGGTCAGCAGCGTGCGCAGCGGGGCGCGCTGCGCGCGCACCGCCGCGAGTTCGGCGGCGTCGCCGGTCCGCACGCCGGTGTAGACGTGCCTGACGAAAAACTCTTCCAGCTGGGCGATTTCGGTCAGTGTATCGGGTTCTTCGGCCGAATTGACCAGCTCGACCGCGGCCAGCAGCGATACCTCGGTGTCATGAGCAAAAGTCATGTTGACATCTTACATACACCGCCTTAGCGTCATTACCCATGACGACCATTGCTCATGACAGTGCCGTACGGCGGCGTTTGCGATCCGGGCTGCTCTTCGCGCTGCTGTCCGCGTCGTCGTTCGGACTCTCCGGCTCCCTGGCGCGCGGCTTGATGAACGCGGGATGGAGCGCCGCGTCGGTGGTGGCGGTCCGGGTGCTCATCGCCGCCGTCGTGTTGCTGCCGATCGCCGTCGTCCAGCTGCGCGGCGACTGGCAGCTGTTGCGCCGCAACGCATCCCTGATCATCGCCTACGGCTTGCTGGCCGTGGCGGGCACACAGCTGGCCTACTTCAACGCGGTCGCCGAGATGGAGGTCGGGGTAGCGCTGCTCATCGAGTACACCGCCCCGATCGCGGTGGTCGGCTGGCTCTGGCTGCGCCATCGGCAGCGCCCCGGCGTCGCCACCGTCGCGGGCGGCCTACTCGGCATCGTCGGCCTCGCCCTCGTGATCGACCTGCGGTCCGGGCTGTCCACCAGCTGGGTCGGCATCGCCTGGGCCCTGGCCGCCATGATCGGCGCCGCCGCGTACTTCGTGCTCTCCGCACAGGGCGAGGGCACGCTGCCGGGCACCGTCCTCGCGGCGGGCGCGCTGCTCATCGGCGGACTCACGCTGCTCGCCGCGGGTGCGATCGGGCTCGTCCCGCTGCACGCCACCACGAATCCCGTTGTCTTCCAGGACTTCACCGCATCCCCCTGGCCGGTGCTGCTGATCCTGGGCACGGTGACCGCGGCCCTGGCCTACGTCTCCGGCATCGTCGCCACCCGCCTGCTCGGCTCCCGGCTCGCTTCGTTCGTCGCCCTGTTCGAGGTACTCGCCGCGCTGGCCTTCGCCTGGGTGCTGCTCGGCGAGGCGCCCCGGGCGATCCAATTGCTCGGCGGCATCCTGATTCTCACCGGCGTGGTGGTCGTGCGCCGCGGCGAGCTGACCGATGCGGCCCACACCCCGCCCGTCGACGCCGCGCCGAGCGAGGTCGTGCCGGAACACCGCTGATCCCGAACGGCCGGGAGCACCGTCGGCGATCCCGGCCGGGCCCGTTCAGGAGACGGTGCAATTCTTCTGCGCGTCGGTGCGCACCTTGCGTCCGGTGAATTCCTCGAGAATCGAGATGTTCTCCGGGGCATAGTTCTTCGCGGTGATCTTGTCCGCGTCCGGACTGCCGAGCTTCCCGGTGTAGGGCGCGGACTTCTCCAACCAGTAAGCGGTGCGCAGGAACTGGGTCAGCACCAGCTCACGCACCTTGGGTTCGTTCTTGATCTTCGCCCAGTAGTCCGGGTGCTTGTCCTTGGCGACACGCAAGTACAGCAGCAGGTACCGCAGATTGGTCGCGGCGATGTCGCGGGCATTGCTCGCACCGATCCCCTTGATGTACTCCTGCACCACGGTGACCGCGGGCAGACCGGTCAGCCCCGCGTTCAACTCGGCGAGGACGCCTTGCAGGCGATAGTCGCCCTGCTGCCGGTCCCGCAGGTAGATGCCGTCCATGTCGTCGCTGAGCTTGTCCTTGATCAGCGGCAGGATCTCCTTGCGCGGGAACCCGCCGTGCAGCGGAATGTCCAGGATCTGCTGGGTGGCGTTGACCCACGACGCGGTGCGCACATCCCACACGGTGCGCGCCCCGTCCAGATCCCACATATGCGTCTCCTCGTGGATCGCCACCATCATCGATTCCGCGAACGCGTCGAAACTGCTGGTGTCCACGAACTGATTCCAGTACTTGTCCTTGGCCTGGGCGATCGCCAGCTTCTCCCCGCTCGGCCAGCGCCGCTTGTACATGGCCTGCAGCGTCGGCATCCAATTGGACCGATTGAAGCGAGCTTTCAGGTCGCTGATATCGGCCTGTGGCTGCGACGGCTCCTCGTAACAGTAGGGCGCGGCCTGGGCCGCTTCGGGCAGACCGGACAGGGGCGTCGCTACGGCCAGTGAACCGGGTCCGAGGGCGAGGACCAGGCAGGCGGCGACGATGGGCACAGAAAGTTTGCGGTTCACAGGGACCCCACTTCGGAGGAGCCGCGCGGCGGGCGCGACGGCGGCGGGATACAGCGCGAACGGCCGGCACGGCTGCGCGGCAATGGATTTGCCGTTTCACACGGTGTGGGGATCCGACTCGCGCTGCGGCGAGGTCACTCGAGCTCGAATGTAATCGAGACAATATGTCGCGCAAACGAAGCAGTCGACGGCGCGGCGCACCCGGCCGCGACCCGCGCGCCCGGCAGAAGTGAGCGTGATTATGAAATAGCCTGTGCGGCACTAGAACTGAGGGCGTACCGGGACGAGGAGTGGCATGTCCCCACTCCTCCCCAGTTCGCCCGCAGCGGCGCAGCGGCCGCTATGCACGCTTCGATCAGTAAGCGATGAACAGGATCTCGTCGCGCGAGTACTCGTGCCCCGGATGGTTCGCGGCGAGGTGAGCCTGTGTCTTCTCGACGAGATCGTCCTCGTCCACGCCGACGATCGCCTCGCCACACGGGCAATTCAGGTTCCGCTTCATGAGCTGTCCTTCCTTTTCGAAACGAAGTCTAGGCGCTCGGCGCGATCATTCCCGTAAAAGATCGATGACCTTGGTTTCGTTGAGCTCACCGTGGCCCGCCTCGACGAGCCGCCCGAAGAGGTCGAAGGCGGCACGCCCCAGCGCGGCGGGCGCGTGCACGGCCTCGGCGAGTTCCATCCCGATGCGGGTGTCCTTCAAGCGCAGCGCGGCCGTGAACGCGATATCGCGGTCGTGCACGCCGTCCAGCATCAACCGGCTGACCCGCGTCACCGTCGGACTGGCCGCGACGCTCAGCGCGAGGGTGTCGACCACCGCGGGCAGGTCGAGTCCGCTGAGTTCGGCGATCCGCAGCGCCTCCGCGGTCGCGGCGATCTGCACCGAGCCCAGCAGATTCTGCACCAGTTTGTACGCGGTGCCCGCGCCGACCTCACCGAAGTGAACGATGCTGCCGCACAACGGTTCCAGCAGCGGGCGCACCGCGTCGAGGTCCGCGGGCGCGGCCCCGATCAGCAGGCGTAACTCTCCGGCCGCCGCAGCTGTGGGCAGCCCGGTGACCGGCGAGTCGATGTACCGGAATCCCTGCGTCGCGGCCTGTTTCGCGAGCTCGAGCACCCAGGGCCGGGACAGGGTCGAGCACTCGATCGCGAATCGGCCGGGCGCGCCCGCCGCCGCGAGGGCACCCTCCGCGCCGAGCCACACCGCGCGCGAGGCGGCATCGTCGGCGACCATCGCGAAGACGGCGTCGGCCTGCTCGGCCGCAGCACGCGGTGTCTGCGCCCGGGCCGCGCCCGCGGCTACCAGGTCCGCGACCTTCTCCGGCGATCTGTTGAACACCGCGACGTCGTGCCCCGCGGCGATCAGCCGCGCCGCCATCCCCGCGCCCATCCGGCCGGTCCCCAGGAAAGCAATCTTCGCCATTGCCGGGACCCTACCTGCACAGGATCTCCACGAAGTGCGCTTCCGAGCTCCACACCGGCTGTTTAGGTTTGCCGGAACAACGGGTTCGCCACCGAGGGGGCGCGCTCGACGAGGATGGAGGTCGACAGGGTGGATGTGCACGAGTTCTCGCGGTGGACAAGCGAATTCGAGGCGAAGGCGGTGGCCAGGGCCGCGCTCGGCGATCCGGAATGGGCGAGCGGAGCACGGCTGCATCCGGCCGTCGCGCGCAGTGTGCAACGCTTCCAGGTCGGCGAGAGCGGCGACGGCGCGAATCTCATCGCCAAGGCCGAGCGCGCGGGCGATCCGGAGTACGCCGCGGCAGTCCGGCTGTTCATCGCCGAGGAGATCAATCACGCGCGACTGCTGGGCTTGCTGCTGCGGGCAGGCGGCTGGCGGACCATCGGAAGCCATTGGAGCGACCTGGTTTTCGTGCGACTGCGCCGGATGCTCGGGCTGCGGCTGGAATTGACCGTGCTGATGGTCGCGGAGATCGTCGCGCTGCGCTATTACCGCGCGTTGCGCGACGGCACCGACGATCCGCTGACCACGCAGGTCGCCGGATTGATCCTGAACGACGAACTCCGGCACGTGCCGTTCCACTGCCAGCGCCTGCGGGCTGCGTTCGCCACGAGCACGCCCGGCGCGCGCCGGGTGATCGCGGTGCTGTGGTGGCTGTTCCTGGCCGGCTCGACGGTGGTGGTCGCCGCGGACCACGGACCCGCGCTGGCCCGGCTCGGCGTCGGCCGCATCGAATTCGTGCGCGACGTCCTGCGGCTGTTCGACACCATCGCGCCCACCGCCCTGTCGGCACGACCGCAACCGACCGTGGTCGGCGGTCCGTCCGGCGGCTGAATCGCACCTTCGGCGCAAGGGCATGGAATCGAGCACGACCGCGTTGTACCGGGTGTGGTCGCGCGGGTTGCACAGGGTGGTGCCGCGGCTCGGAGTGACCTGCATCATGGTGCCGAGCAGTAGAACGCGGCGTAGTTTCGTTAATTAGCGAAATAACGAAGGGCGGTGCCCGTGCTGGACGAATGCAAGGCGCTGGCGAACGAGACCCGGCTGCGGGTGCTGGAATGGCTCAAGGAGCCGGACGTGCACTTCCCCGGGCGGGCCTGCGATACCGCCGAACTCGGCGTCTGCGCGGGCCTGATCCAGCAGAAGGCCGGCACCTCGGCCTCGACCATCTCGACGCACCTGGCGATCCTGCAGCGCGCGGGGTTCGTCACCGGCACCCGGCGCGGTCAATGGATCTACTACCGCCGCGACGACGCCCGCATCCGGGCCTTCACCGCACAACTGCAGCGCGTTCTCTGATCCCGAAAGGCGGCGTCCCATGCCCATCGCCCTGTCCATCCTCGACCTGGCATCGATCGCGCCCGGCCAGACCGCGCGCGACAGCTTCGCCAACAGTGTCGCGCTGGCGCAGGCCGCCGAACGCAGCGGCTACCGCCGCGTCTGGTACGCGGAGCATCACAACATGGGATCCATCGCGTCGAGCGCGACCAGCGTGCTGATCGGCCACATCGCCGAGCACACCGCGACCATCCGGCTCGGCGCGGGCGGCATCATGCTGCCCAACCATTCCCCGCTGGTGATCGCCGAGCAGTTCGGCACGCTGGAGACGCTGTTCCCCGGCCGGATCGATCTCGGGCTGGGCCGCGCACCCGGTAGCGATCAGAAGACGATGTACGCGCTGCGCCGCGATCCGTCATCGGCGGACTCCTTCCCGCAGGACGTGCTGGAGTTGCAGGGCTACCTGACCGGGAACACCCGGGTACCGGGTGTGCGCGCCGTACCGCGCGCGGAAGGTGTTGTGCCGCTGTACATTCTGGGTTCGTCGTTGTTCGGCGCACAGCTCGCCGGGCAGCTCGGCCTGCCGTACGCGTTCGCGTCGCACTTCGCGCCCGACGCGCTACACCAGGCGGTATCGGTTTACCGCGACGTGTTCCGTCCGTCCGAGCAGCTGGCCGAGCCGTACGTGATGGCCGGGGTCAACGTGTTCGCCGCCGCGGACGCCGACGACGCGGCGGAGCAGAAGACCGTCGCCTACCGGGCGCGCGCCCGGATGATGATCAAGCGGGGCGCGGCGGGCGCCGACTTCTCCGACGCGGACATCGACGCGTTCCTCGCCTCGCCCAACGGCTGGCAGCTCACCGCGATGACCAAGTACACCGCGGTCGGCACGCCCGCCGAGGTCCGGACCTACCTGGACGATTTCGCCGCGTCCATCGACGCCGACGAACTCATCACCGCCCATCACGCCACCGGCATCGCCGACCGGGTGCGCTCGGTCGAGCTGACCGCGACGGCCATGGCCGGTGCGCCCGCGGTCGGCTGACCGGAGTTCCCTGCCGCACAACGACTCTGGCCGGTACCCCAGCGATAAGAGTACCGGCCAGAATTCACAGGACCGCGGTTACTGCGTGGCAGCCGCCCGCTTCGGCAGCTTCCAGCCCGGACGGGGGAAGTGGCAGGTGTAGCCGTTCGGGTACTTCTGCAAGTAGTCCTGGTGGTCGGCTTCGGCCTCCCAGAACTCACTCGCCGGGGTCACCTCGGTGACGACCTTGCCCGGCCACAGGCCCGAGGCGTCGACGTCGGCGATGGTGTCCAGCGCGACGCGCTTCTGCTCGTCGTCCAGATAGAAGATCGCCGAGCGGTAGCTGCTGCCGATGTCGTTGCCCTGCCGGTCCTTCGTCGTCGGATCGTGGATCTGGAAGAGGAACTCCAGCAGCGCCCGGTAATCGGTCTGCGCCGGGTCGTAGACGATCTCCACGGCCTCCGCGTGACCCGGGTGATTGCGATAGGTCGGGTGGTCGTTGCTGCCGCCGGTGTAGCCGACGCGCGTCGACACCACCCCGGGCTGCCTGCGGATCAATTCCTGCATGCCCCAGAAGCAGCCGCCGGCCAGAATCGCCTTTCGCGTGTCGCTCACGCGTCCTCCTTCGTGAAAAGTGCCTTGTACTGTCCGTACCCCTGCGCCTCGAGGTCGTCGAGGTGGATGAACCGCAGTGCCGCCGAGTTGATGCAGTATCGGAGGCCGCCCGCGGCGCGCGGGCCGTCCTTGAACACATGCCCGAGATGGCTGTCGCCATGCGCCGAGCGTGCCTCGGTCCGGATCATCAGGTGGCTGAAGTCCCGCTTCTCGACCACATTCGCGGCATCGATCGGCTTGGTGAAGCTCGGCCAGCCGGAGCCGCTGTCGAACTTGTCGACCGACGCGAACAACGGCTCGCCCGACACCACGTCCACGTAGATCCCCGGCTCGTGGTTGTCCCAGTACTCGCCGGTGAACGCGCGCTCTGTCCCGTTCTCCTGGGTGACGTGGTACTGCTCCGGCGACAGCGCGGAGACCGCCGCAGGGTTCCGGTTGTATTCCTGTGCCACATGACCTCCTCATATCGGCTTCCCGTACAACGAACGGTCCGATCCGGAAAGTCCCCGCTCAGCCGGGCGTCACACTTCGGTCATTATTCGCCGGAACGCGGCCGCGCGACAGCCCGGCACCCGATCGACGTGCGCTCTTCGAGCAATCCGGGGAAAACGGCCCGGCAAAGACTGGAATGATTCATACTTCTGAACGTATCCACAACTTCGGGGTGTCTCGTGCGCGAGACCCGCAGCCCGAGGCATCGCGAAAGGAATATCCGTGCCCGAAGAACACCCGCCCATCGCCGAGGCGAACACGGAGCCCGCCGCAGGCGGCTGCCCCGTGGCCGGTCGCCTCAAGTACCCGACCGAGGGCGGTGGCAACCGTGACTGGTGGCCGAACCAGCTCAACCTGAAGATCCTGCAGAAGAACCCGGCCGTCGCCAACCCGATGGACCCGGACTTCGACTACGCCGCGGAGTTCGCGACCCTCGACCTGGCCGAGGTGCAGCGCGATATCGAAGCGGTGATGACGACCTCGCAGGACTGGTGGCCGGCCGACTTCGGGCACTACGGGCCGTTCTTCATCCGAATGGCCTGGCACTCGGCGGGTACCTACCGGGTCAGCGACGGACGCGGCGGCGCGGGCGCGGGCATGCAGCGGTTCGCGCCGTTGAACAGCTGGCCCGACAACGCGAGCCTGGACAAGGCCCGCCGGCTGCTGTGGCCGGTGAAGAAGAAGTACGGCAAGAAGCTCTCGTGGGCGGATCTGATCGTCTACGCCGGCAACGTCGCGCTGGAGTCGATGGGCTTCGACACCTTCGGGTTCGGCGGCGGCCGGGTCGATCAGTGGGAGCCGGAGGAGGACGTCTACTGGGGTCCGGAGCACACCTGGCTCGGCGGCGACGGCCGCTACAGCGGTAACCGCGACCTCGAAAAGCCGCTGGCCGCAGTGCAAATGGGCCTGATCTACGTGAATCCGGAAGGCCCCAACGGCAATCCGGATCCGCTCGCGGCCGCCATCGATATCCGCGAGACGTTCGCCCGGATGGCGATGAACGACATCGAGACCGCGGCACTGATCGTCGGCGGGCACACCTTCGGCAAGGCGCACGGCGCGGGCCCGGCCGATCACGTCGGCCCCGAGCCCGAGGCCGCGCCGCTGGAAGAACAGGGCCTGGGCTGGAAGAGCTCGTTCGGCACCGGCGCGGGCAAGGACGCGATCACCAGCGGTCTCGAAGTCACCTGGACGCCGACCCCGATCGCGTGGGACAACAGCTTCCTGGAGACGCTCTACGGCTACGAATGGGAGTTGACCAAGAGCCCGGCGGGCGCGCACCAGTGGATTCCCAAGGACGGCGGCGGCGCGGGTCTGGTGCCCGACGCGCACGATCCGGCGAAGACGCAGCAGCCGGGCATGCTGACGACCGACCTCTCGATGCGCGTCGACCCGAGCTACGAGCGGATCACCCGCCGCTGGCTCGAACACCCCGAGGAACTGGCGCAGGAGTTCGCCAAGGCCTGGTTCAAACTCACCCACCGCGACATGGGACCGGTCGTGCGCTACCTCGGCCCGCTGGTGCCGCAGGAGACGCTGCTGTGGCAGGACCCGATTCCGGCCGTCACCCACGACCTGATCGGCGCGGCCGATATCGCGGCGCTCAAGAGCCAGATCCTCGCCTCGGGACTGACTGTCGCCCAGCTCGTTTCGACGGCCTGGTCGGCGGCGGCGTCGTTCCGCGGCAGTGACAAGCGCGGCGGCGCGAACGGCGGACGCATCCGGCTGCAGCCGCAACGTGGCTGGGAGGTCAACGAGCCCGACCAGCTCGCGCTCGTGCTGCCGGTGCTCGAAGGCATCCAGGAGTCGTTCAACGCGGCGCAGACCGGCAACACCCGGGTCTCGTTCGCCGACCTGGTCGTGCTGGCCGGTTCGGCGGCGATCGAGCAGGCGGCCGCGAGCGCGGGTTTCGCGCTCGAGGTGCCGTTCACGCCGGGACGCACCGACGCCACGCAGGAGCAGACCGATGTGGAGTCCTTCGCCGCGATGGAACCCGCGGCCGACGGCTTCCGCAACTACCTCGGCAAGGGCAACCGGTTGCCCGCCGAATACCTGCTCATCGATCGGGCGAACCTGCTGACCCTCAGCGCGCCCGAGATGACGGTCCTCGTGGGCGGACTGCGCGTGCTCGGCGCGAACCACGGACAGTCCGCGGCGGGTGTGTTCACCGCGAACCCGGGTGTGCTGAGCAACGACTTCTTCGTGCACCTGCTCGACATGGGCACCCAGTGGGCGCCGGCGGGCCACGAGGGCAGCTACGACGGCACCGATCGCGACAGCGGCGCGGTGCGCTGGACCGGCAGCCGGGTCGATCTGGTCTTCGGCTCGAACTCGCAGCTGCGCGCGCTCGCCGAGGTCTACGCCACCGACGACGCGAAAGAGAAGTTCGCGCGGGACTTCATCGCCGCCTGGGTGAAGGTGATGAACCTGGATCGCTTCGAGCTGTCCTGACCCGGGTGCGCTGACCGGCACACCGGACAGCGGCCGCTCCCCCCGCAGCCCCGCACGCCGACCCGGTGTGCGGGGCTGCGGGCGTGCTGGAACTCAGAGACCTTCGTCGATCGGGTATCGGATGGCGACCGCGGCTCGGTCGCCGAGCCCGTAGTTCATCACCAGGTCGTCGGCGACCTGGATCAGCACGTCGCGCCCCTCGACCGCGGCGACCAGATCCATCGGCAACTGCGACAGCCCGTGCACGGCGCCGATCAGGTTGCCCGCGACCGCGCCGGTGGAATCGGAGTCGCCGGAGTGATTGACCGAGAGCAGCAGGGCCGCACGCGGATCGCCCGTCTTGGCCGCGTGCAACGCGCAGTAGACCGCGATCGCCAGACATTCCTCGGCGATCCAGCCCGCGCCCACGGTTTCGAGTTGTTCGGCGGTGGCCGGAGTTTCGGCCGCCTCGATGGCGCGTTCCAGTGCCGCAACGGTTTCCGCGGCCGCGGGGAACTCCGCCAATTGCGCGATGGTCTGCGGCAGGGCGATCGGCAGTTCGATACCGCTCACCACCCGGTCGATCAGGGCCGCGAACGCGCCCGCGGCGAAGTAGCCGGTGGGATGACCGTGGGTCAGCTGTGCGGCTCGGGCGGCCAGCGAAAACGCGCGCTCCGAACCCATTCCGGCCAGGCCGAACGGCGCGGAGCGCATCACCGTGCCGCAACCCTTCGACTCGGGATTCACCGGGCCGGGCTCACCCAGCGGACTCGGCGCGATATACCCGCGGGCCTGCTTGCCCAGCCCGGACATGCACGCGTTCCCCGGCGCCCGCACCGCGTACAGGAACGGCAGGCTCGCCAGCCAGCCGTCGGGCTGCGCCGTCGGCTCTTCCTGTCGCTGAGTCTGCAACCAGCGCAAGTAGGACCGGCGCAGCGCGGGCAGCGCGTCCACGCCCGGCGTCGCGCGCAGCAGTCCCTCCGCGGTGAACAACGTCATCTGGGTGTCGTCGGTGATCTGCTGCGCCTCGTCCTGGACGTACGCGGGCAGGAAGCCGGTCACGCCGTCGGGGCCGTGCTGTGCCCGGATCTGTTCGAGCCGCAGGAATTCGATGGGCCAGCCGAGTGCGTCACCGACGGCGCCACCCAGTAACGAGCCGCGCACCCGATCGAAGATCGTCGCGAAATCCCCCACCACAGTCCCTCCCGATCCGGATGAACATGCCCGCCACCACTGTTCGACGGATCATACCCAGTGGTGTTTCACCGTGTGACCGGCTCGGCGAATCCGCTGGTCAGCGCGGGTCAATACCGGAGAAGTCGCGGCGGGCGCCATGGTTGCGGTCGGCACAGCTGCCGAGGGCGTGGTCGGGATGCAGCCCGAAGTACTGCCGGCGGGTGCGGGTGCTCCAGCTGCGCGCGGCAGCCGAGCGGGTCTTGTAGAAGTTCAGCGTGTACCCGCCGGTGTAGAGGCGCAGCAGCATGTACCCGCCCGGATACTCCTTCACCGCGGCGACTTCGAGGAATTCGACACCGGTCCCGGCATCCGGGCGGTTCACCCGGTTGCGATGCGTGTGGCCGCTGTGCTGCAGGAACACTCCCGGCGCGGCGCGGTAGACGGCCTGCAGCGCACCGGCATTGGCGCGGTCCAGCACGAACCCCGGGCCGCCCGGATTACTCACCGCCGCATGCGAAGTCACCGGATGGTGGCCGAAAACCACGGTGGGGCAGTCCGGGTCGGCGGACAGGATGTCGCGGAGCCGATCGAGTTGCGGCGCGACGATGGTGCCACCGGACCCGCGCAGCCGGGTGGTGTCCAGCCCGATCAGGCGCAGGCCGCCGAGTCGATACTCGACCAGCTGTTGCCGGGCATGAAACACGGTGCCCCAGTGATCGGTTCGTACTCCACGCTGCTCCAGCGGCTTGTCGTGATTGCCCCGGCAGACGACGTAGTCCGAACCGAGCACACCCCAGGAATCCAACCGGGCCCGGACACCCCGCGACTGTTCGAGGGTGCCGCTGTCGGTGAGGTCCCCCGCCAGGATCAGGTGATCGGCCGCGCGATCGGGCCTGCGTACGTCGTCGAGCAGGGCATCGAGCATGACCTCGGGATACCGGCCGGTGTCGTGGCGCAAGCCGGTGGGCAGCCCGCTGAGCACGAGACCGCTGACCTGCTCGCCGTAGTGCACGTCGTTGGCCAGGGCGAGGGTGCGCAGCAGCCGCCCCGGGGGCGGTGGCGCGGTCGTGAAAACACCGGTGGATTCCGGGGTTCCGGACTGGCGGGTCACCAGCGTCCGAGCCGGCCCGGCGCGGTGACCGTTCGAGTACGCCTCGAAGCGGTAGCCGCGCCCCGGCTCCAGTCCGGTCACTTCGGCGTAGTGATAAGGAGTCGGCGTCGCGTCGAGGTAGCGGGTGCGCGCCTGGCATCGCCCGTCGACCGGGGCCAGGCGCACCTCGGTATCGGCGGGGACGGGCCGCAGCCGTCCGGCGCTGTCGCGCGTCCGCGTGGTCCAGGTGAGGATCACCGAGTCTGCGGTGACCGTCACCACCTCCAGGTCCGACGCGATGATCGAATCACGGTGCGTACGTATCGAATCCGAGCGCCGGGTGGCAGGCCGCAGATAGATCGGGGTCCGCGCGGACACCGTCGCCGCGCCGACTGCCACATTCGCCAGCCAGGCGGTCCGAAGTCGGGGGTCGAGCATGGGGGTCTCCGTCTGCTGTGCACCGGTTACAGCCGAACGGTATAACCGCGAGTTGAACGTCCCGGACTGCGCAGTTGACGAGTCAGCCTCCAGTACTTGGCCATTCGACACGCACACCGATTGACATGCGGTCGAGCCTGGTTTAGTGTCCTAGCTCACATCGATTGGAAACTTTCCTAATAGTTCATCCGGGCGTCGCCGCCGGATCCGGAATGGGGTGTATCGCGTGACCTATCCCCGACACCCCCTCGCCGGGACACCGAGCCTGCTGCGCGCGATCAACGACCGCGCCGCACTGGAGTTGCTGCTCGACAACGGCCCGCTCTCGCGCACCCAGATCGGCACGCTGACGGGGTTGTCCAAGCCGACCGCCTCCCAGCTGCTCACCCGCCTGGAGGCCGCGGGCCTGGTCGTGCCGGTGGGTACCGCGGCGGGTGGGCCGGGCCCGAACGCGCAGCTCTACCAAGTCAATCCGGCCGCCGCATACGTGGCGGGGGTAGACGTCACCAATACCTCGATTCGCCTGGCGGTCGCCGACATCACCGGCACCGCCCTGGCCGAGCACGAGGTCAGCACCAAGGGCTGGCAGGCCGCGCAGACGCTCACCAAGGTGGCCGAGGCCGTCGCCGAGACGATCGGACTGGCCGGACTCGCCGCGAACGCGGTGCGCGAGGTGGTCATCGGGATAGGCGGCGCGCTCGACCCCGCCACCGGCAAGCTGCGCTACGCCACCCACCTGCCGGGCTGGCACTCCCCCAGGCTCGTCGCCGAACTGGAAGCCGCGATCGGCACCACGGTCTCGATCGAGAACGATGTGAACCTCGCGGCCATGGCCGAACAGGCCCACGGCGCGGCCCAGGGGTGCGAGGATTTCGCCTTACTCTGGACCGGCGAGGGCGTCGGCGCGGCGATCGTGATCGCCGGTCGGCTGCATCGCGGTTTCCACAGCGGCGCAGGCGAAGTCGGCTACATGCCGCTGCCCGGCGCACCGGTGGTGCACGATGTCCGCCGGAAGAACTCGGGCGGATTCCAGAAACTCGCCGGGGCGCCCGGTGTCCTCGCGCTGGCCCGCCGGCACGGACTCACGGCGCCGACCGCCGCACTGGTCGTGGCCGAGGCGCTGGAGACGCCGGACGCCGGGGACGCCTTCTTGAGCGAGCTCGCCGACCGGCTCGCCCTCGGCCTCGCCAGCATCGTCTCGGTCGTCGACCCGGAGGTGCTGATCCTGGCCGGTGCGATGCCGCGCGCGGGCGGCGAACGGTTGCGCGCGCTCGTGCAGGACGCACTCGACGAACTCACCATGCCGCGCACCGAGGTGCGCTCCAGCACCGTGCCGGGCTCACCGGTGCTGCACGGAGCGCTCCAGCGCGCCTTGGCCGCTACGAGAGACGCCGTCTTCTCGACTCATTGATCGACGCCAGGAGTACCGCCCCATGCGCAGAACAACACTCGCCGCGCTCACCGCCTGCACCACCGTCGCCCTGCTGGTCAGCGCCTGCACCGGCACCAATTCCGGTGGCGGCGACGATGGTTCGGCCGACGGCAAGAACGTGACCATCACCTTCTGGCACGGCTGGAGCCAGGACAACGAGGTGCAGGCCATCGAGGCCAACGTCGCCGCGTTCGAGAAACTGCACCCCAACATCGACGTGAAGGTGGTCGGCAACATCGCCGACGACAAGAGCGAACAGGCGTTGCGGGCGGGCGGCCCGGAGGCGCCGGATGTGGTGTCCTCCTTCACCACCGACCAGGTCGGCAAGTTCTGTTCGGCGAAGGTCTGGGCCGATCTCACGCCGTTCCTGCGCAAGGACGGCATCGACCCCGTGGCCACCTTCCCGGCGACGATGCTCGAATACACCCGGTTCCAAGGCAATCAGTGCGCGCTGCCGCTGCTCGGTGACACCTACGGCCTGTTCTACAACAAGACCGCGTTCGCCGCCGCCGGTATCACCGCGCCGCCCAAGACGTTCAGCGAGTTCGAAGCCGCCGCCGTGAAATTGACCATCCCCGAAGGGGATACCTTCCGGCAGCTCGGCTTCATGCCGAACTATCACGGCTACGAGACCTCGGTGATGCACTACCTCGGCCAGTACGGCGCGGACTATTTCGGCCCCGACGGCAAGTCCGATATCGCCACCGATCCCAGGGTGGCCGCGATGTTCGAGTGGCAGAAGCGGATGATCGCGGCGCTCGGCGGCTTCGACAAGCTGGAGAAGTACCGCACCGGTTTCGGGGACGAGTTCAGCGCCAACAACCCCTTCCACACCGGCCAGGTGGCGATGTCCTTCGACGGCGAATGGCGTACCGCCTCGCTCGCCGTCGACCCGGTGAGCTTCGAGTGGGCCACCGCGCCGTTCCCGGTCCCCGACGATCAAGCCGCCACCTACGGGCGCGGCTACCAGACCGGCACCATCATCGGCGTCGCGAACTCCAGCCGAAAGCAAACCGCCGCTTGGCAATTGGTCAAGTTCCTGACCACCGACACGGACGCGGTGGTCGACTTCGCCAACGCCATCCACAACGTGCCCAGTACCCTCGCCGCGCTCAGCTCGCCCCGGCTGAAGGTCGACGCCAACTTCCAGACCTTCCTCGACATCGCGAAGAACCCGCATTCGTCCACCACCCCGTCGAGCATCAACGGTGGCGCGTACCAGCTTTCGCTGCGCAACTTCGGTTACGAGTACGAGGCGGGCAAACAGCCCGACTTGCGCGCGGGGTTGGCCGCCACCGCGAAGGAGATCGACGAGGCGATCGACCAGGCGAAGTGACCCGGCGATGGCACTCCGGCAACGGACCGTCCCCGCGGCGCTGAAACGCAAGCGCCGCAGGGACACCCTCCGCACCCTCGCGTTCCTGTCCCCCGCGTTGATCGGCTTCGCCTGCTTCTTCGCCTACCCGCTGCTGTCCACGGTCTACTTCTCGTTCATGCGGTACGACGGCTTCGCCGCACCGACCTTCGCGGGCCTGAAGAACTGGAACTACGTCCTGGACAAGTACCCGTACTTCTGGAAAGGGCTCGGCAACACGCTGTGGCTGATCGTGGTGATGGTCTCGCTGCGCGTGGTTTTCGGGCTCGGGATCGGCCTGCTGGTCACCAAGCTCAAGACCGGGGCGGGATTGCTGCGCACGGTGCTCTACCTGCCGTATCTGGCCCCGCCGGTGGCCGCGACGATGGCGTTCGCGTTCCTGCTCAACCCCGGCACCGGACCGGTCAACCACCTGCTCGGGAGTATCGGCCTGCCGCAACCGGGTTGGTTCACCGATCCCACCTGGTCCAAGCCCGCGTTGACCATGCTCGCGCTGTGGGGCATCGGCGACCTGATGGTCATCTTCACCGCCGCGCTGCTCGACGTCTCCCGCGAGCAGTACGAGGCGGCGGAACTGGACGGCGCGGGGCCCTGGCATCGGTTCCGGTACGTCACCCTGCCCAACATCACGCCGATCATCCTGTTCGCGGTGGTGACGGGGGTGATCCAGACCATGCAGTACTACACCCAGGCGATCGTCGCCGGAAAGGTGGCCAGCGGCAAGATCGGCAGTGCCGGTGAGCCGTTCGAGCCCGGCTACCCGCACGGCTCCACCTGGACGCTGCCGCAGATGGTCTACAACCTGGGGTTCCAGCGCTTCGACATCGGCTCGGCGTGTGTGGTCGCGGTGATCCTGTTCGGCCTGTCGATGGCCTTCACCTCGCTGCTGCTGCGGCGCAGATCCGGCTTCCTGCAGGAGGACTGAGCGATGACCATGACCACGACGCTGCCGGTGCCCGTCCACGCCGATCCGATCGAGACCAGGGGTGGACGGCGCAAAGGCGCCCTCAACTGGGTGGCGCTGCACTCGCTCGCGATCGCCGTCGCGCTGCTGTTCATCCTGCCGTTCGTGTTCGTCTTCCTCACCTCGGTGATGACGGACCGGCAGGCCCTCACCTCGGATCTGTGGCCCGCGCAATGGCAGTGGCGCAACTACGTCGAGGTGTGGCAGACGCCCGGCTTCCTCGGCTGGTGGCGCAACACCCTGCTGTATGCCGGCGCGGGCACCGCGCTGACCCTGCTGTCGAGCATTCCGGCGGCCTACGCGCTCGCGAAATTCCGGTTCCGCGGCCGCAATCTGGCATTGATGGCGGTGGTCTCGATGATGATGCTGCCCCCGCAGGTCACCGTCATCCCGATGTATCTAGTGTGGTCCAAGCAGTTTCACCTCACTGGCTCGCTGTGGCCGCTGATCATTCCGCTGGCCTTCGGCGAGGCGTTCTCGATATTCCTGCTGCGCCAGTTCCTGCTGACCATTCCCGACGACTATCTCGAGGCCGCGCGCATCGACGGCTGCGGCGAACTACGCATTCTGTTGCGTATCGTGCTGCCGATGGCGCGGCCCGCCATCGCGGCGGTCACGCTGTTCCAGTTCTTCTATTGCTGGAACGACTATTTCGGTCCGCAGATCTATGCCAGCGAGAACCCCGGCGCCTGGACGCTCAGCTATGGACTGGAGTCCTTCAAGGCCGCGCACCACACCAATTGGAATCTCACCATGGCCGCCACCGTACTGGTGATGGCGCCGGTGATCATCATCTTCTTCTTCGCGCAGAAGGCTTTCATCGAAGGCGTGACACTGACAGGGGTGAAAGGCTGATGCCTGCACTGAAATTGGCCGTCGTCGGCGGCGGCTCCACCTACACACCCGAGCTGATCGACGGGTTCGCGCGGCTGCGCGACACCCTGCCGATCGACGAGATCGTGCTGATCGACCCGGCGGCGCAACGGCTGGAGCTGATCGCCGGGCTGGCCCGCCGGATGTTCGAGAAGCAGGGCGATCCGGTCCGGGTGTCCACCGCCCCGTCCGTCGCGCAAGGCGCCGACGGTGCCGATGCCGTGCTGCTCCAGCTGCGCGTCGGCGGGCAAGCCGCGCGCAACGAAGACGAGACCTGGCCGCTCGAATGCGGTTGTGTCGGACAGGAAACCACCGGCGCGGGCGGTCTGGCCAAGGCGCTGCGCACGGTCCCGGTGGTGCTCGAACTCGCCGAGCGGATTCGCCGGGCCAACCCGGAGGCCTGGATCATCGACTTCACCAACCCGGTCGGGATCGTCACCCGGGCGCTGCAGACCGCCGGGCACAAGGCGGTCGGCCTGTGCAACGTGGCCATCGATTTCCAGCGAAAGTTCGCCCGGCACTTGGGCGTCGAGCCGGAGCTGGTCCGGCTCGACCACGTCGGCCTCAATCATCTCACCTGGGAGCGCGGCGTCACCGTGCTCGACAGTCCCGATGCGGCAACAGGTTACGAGGTGCTGCCCAAGCTGCTCGCCGATTTCGGCGCCGAGATCGCGGCCGATACCCGGCTGCCGGTCGAGCTGCTACGGCACCTTGGCGTCGTTCCGTCGTACTACCTGCGGTACTTCTATCAGCACGACACCGTCGTCGAGGAGTTGCGCGCGAAGGGTTCCCGGGCCGCGGAGGTGGCCGAGCTGGAACGGCAGTTGCTCACCATGTACGCCGACCCGGCGTTGGACACCAAACCCGAGCTGCTCGGAAAGCGCGGTGGCGCTTTCTATTCCGAGGCTGCCGCGCAGCTGATCGCCGCGCTGCTCGGCACCGGTGCGGGCGCGGGCGTGCAGGTGGTCAACACCCGTAACGACGGCACCCTGCCGTCGCTGCCCGGCGACGCGGTGATCGAGGTGCCCGCGCGGGTGGACGCGACGGGCGTCCATCCGCTGCCGCAGCCGCCGCTCGACCCGCGCTTCGGCGGACTGATCGCGCACGTCACCGCGTACGAACAGCTGGCGTTGCGAGCCGCCGTCGAAGGCGGGCGCGAACTGGTCTTCGACGCGCTGCTGGCGCATCCGCTGGTCGGCCAGTTCGAACTGGCCGAGCAGCTCACCGACCGGCTGATCGCGCACAACCGCGCGCACCTGAGCTGGGCGTGACCATGCCGACCAACACCGTGCACTGCTGGCGGGGGAAGCGTTTGATGAAACTCCCACAGAACGAGCAGGTTCCGGGCGTCCTCGCGATCGACGCGGGCAACAGCAAGACCGACGTCGCCCTGGTCGCGCTGGACGGAACGGTCCTCGCCGCGGCGCGCGGCGGCGGCTATCAACCCTATCGGGACGGGGCGGAGCAGGCGATCGCGGGGCTCACCCCGCTGGTCGACGCGGTGGCCGAACAGGCCGGGCTCACCCGCGCGCGGGTGCTCACCACCCGGGTGAGCGCCTGTATGGCCAATGTCGATCTGCCCATCGAGGAGCGACGCTTCCACGCCGCCATCGCGGGCAGGCCGTGGGGGCTCTCGGTGGGCGTCGCCAACGACACCTTCGGCCTGCTGCGGGCCGGCACCGACGGTCCGTGCGGCGTCGCGGTGGTCTGCGGGGCCGGGATCAACTGCGCCGGGCTGCGACCGGACGGGCGGACCGCGCGTTTCCCGGCGCTCGGCGTGCTCACCGGAGACTGGGGTGGCGGCGGCGGAATGGCCGCCGCGGCAATGTGGTACGCGGCGCGGGCCGAGGACGGCCGGGGCGAGCCCACGGCGCTGTCCGCCGCGATCGGCGCGTATTTCGGGATGGCCGGGGCCAACGCGGTCGCCGAGGCGATCCACCTCGGTCAGCTGGCCGAACATCGGCTGCACGAGCTGGTCCGGGTGCTCTTCGCCACCGCGGAAGCGGGTGACCCGACCGCGCTGCGGCTGATCGATCGGCAAGCCGACGAGATCACCCGCCTCGCACTCGTCGCCCTGCGCAAGCTCGAACTGCTCGACGAACCGACCCCCGTGGTGCTCGGCGGTGGTGTGCTCGCCGCACGACAGCCGCTGCTGATCGACAATGTCCGGGCCCGGCTGGCCGCCGCCGCGCCGCTGGCGGAGCCCCGAATCGTCGTCGCCCCACCGGTTCTCGGCGCGGCCCTGCTCGGGCTGGACCATCTCGCGGCGAGCCCGGCGGCGCAGCGACGGCTCCGCGCCGCGTATCCGGCTACGCAGGAGCCACCGGAGGGCCGGTCCGGGTTCGCCAGCGAGATGGGTCAGTTGGCCTGAGCCGTTACCGGCCGATCTGCAGATCGACGCAGGAGTAGAAAGCGTTCGGAGTATCGGCGATATTCCATACGCTGCGCAGCTTCTGCTTACCGGTGAAACTGCCGAGATTCACCGTGTGCGTTTCGGTCGCACCCGGCGGCCGATTGTTGCCACTGATGTCGGCGACCTTGGTGTTCCCGATCCAGTACTCGTAGTTCGTGGTCCGGTGCCGGGCGGTGAACGTCCAGGTGAAGGTCACCGTGCTGCCGACCTGGTGGACCTTCCACGGCTTGCTGTCGTCGTCGAGGTCGGCCCAGCGCCGGTCACCGGCGCTGCAATTGCGCTGTCCCTTGGGGCCCTCGACGCTCTGTGGCTCCCATTTGATGGGGCCGCAGGGCAATTGGTTCTGCGCGCACTGCGCCTGCCGGCTGGCCGGCGAGGAAATATAGCCGTGTGCGTTGGCGGGCCCCGCGGGCAGCACGGCGACGACGAACGGTGCCAGACCTGCCGCCGTGACGATGGACAGCATTCTTCTGTTGAACATGGGTGACTCCCTGTGCCCGGAATGGGCAATAGTCGGCCGAATATTCGGCTCTATGCGGTAGGTATTCGAACCTTAAAGCGCCGCCATATAATTGGTCGAGTGCACAGGAGTGGGGAGGCAACTGGGGACCGTGAATAACGAAATAGACTCGAGCCGAACGGTATTCACCGCGATTCGTACTAAGATCATTTCCGTTTCATTGCTCATTACGCAATAGCGAATTTCGATCTTCCGGCGCCCGGAATAGATCGCGATGTCGCAAGGTTCGTCGTAGGGAAGTCCGCCGACCGAAAGGATCCCCGATGGCGAAGATGACCAGCGATGAACGCGAGAAGTTCCTGGCCGAGTTGCACGTGGGGGTGATCGCGATCGAACGCGCCGATCGCGCGCCGCTCGCGGTGCCGATCTGGTACGGGTACGAGCCGGGTGGCGAGGTGAAGATCTGGACCGACAACGGCTCGGTGAAAGAGCGCCTGATCCGGGCCGCGGGGCGGTTCTCGCTGACCGCGCAGGTGGAGCAGCCGCCGTACCGGTACGTCACCGTGGAGGGCACGGTGACCAGCATCGAGCGCGCCACCGTGGACGACGTGCTGGCCATCGCCGTGCGCTACCTCGGCCCCGACGAGGGCAAGGCCTTCGCCGAGCAGAACCTCTCCGAATCCTCGCTGCTGGTCAGCCTGCGACCGGAGAAGTGGCTGAGCACGGACTACTCCAAGGAATAGCGAATCCCGCGGCCACCACACGAGCCGTGTCGATGTCAATCAACTGTCCCGGTGTGTGCGCATGTCCGGACAGTTGATTGACAGCAAATGTCGCAACTGCCAACGTATCCAGGGACCGCGAGGTCCTGATCCGGTGGGCCCCCGGCGTTGTCGAGCGGAGCGTGCTGATGGGTTTTCTCGAGCCCGACCTACCAGTGGTCGATCTGCCGGAATGGCGTAAAGGCACACGCGCCGAACGGATTCGGCCGATGGCCCGGCATTGGGCCGAAGTGGGTTTCGGCACTCCGGTCGCTCTGCACCTATTCTATGTCGGCAAGATCTGCCTCTACCTGCTCGGCGGCTGGCTGATCGCGCTGAGCACCGCGGGCATCGACGGATTCACCGCGGTGGGCGACTGGTGGTCGGAGCCGATCGTCTTCCAGAAGGTGGTGCTCTACACCCTCTTGTTCGAGGTGGTCGGGCTCGGTTGCGGGTTCGGACCGCTGAACAACAGATACTTCCCGCCGCTCGGCTCGATCCTGTATTGGTTGCGGCCCAGGACAATTCGGCTACCGCCGTGGCCGAACCGGGTGCCGTTGACCAGGGGTACCGATCGCACGATCATCGATATCGCTTTGTATGCCGCACTGCTGGTTGCGATTTCGGTCGCGCTGGTCTCCGATGGCACCGGACCGGTGTCGGAGATGAATACTTCCATCGGGCTGCTGCCGGTATGGGAGATCGCAGTGATCCTCGGACTGCTCGCCGCAATCGGGTTGCGCGACAAGGTGATATTCCTGGCGGCGCGCGGTGAGGTGTACGCCACGCTGACGGTCACCTTCCTGTTCACGGCCGCCGATCCGATCGTCGCCGCGAAGGTGGTTTTCGTGGTGATCTGGATGGGCGCCGCAACCTCGAAACTGAACAAGCACTTCCCGTTCGTGGTGTCCACGATGATGTCGAACAGCCCGGTGTTCCGGCGCAAGTCGCTCAAACGCAGGTTCTTCGAGAACTTCCCGGACGATCTGCGACCCGGCCGCCTCTCCCGGCTGTTCGCGCACGGCGGCACCGTCGTCGAGATGTGCGTGCCGGTGGTGCTGTTCTTTTCGCACGGCGGCCCGGTGACCGCGGTGGCCGCGATCCTGATGATCGGCTTCCACCTGGCCATCCTGACGGCGGTGCCGATGGGAGTTCCGCTGGAGTGGAACGTCTTCATGATCTTCGGCGTGCTGGTGCTGTTCGTGGCACACGCCGATCTCGGCTTGGGCGCACTGACCCAGCCGGTGCCGGTGGCGGTGCTGTTCGTGGTGATCGCGGGCATCGTCGTCACCGGAAACCTGTTCCCGCGCAAGATATCCTTCCTGCCGGGCATGCGGTACTACGCGGGCAACTGGGACACCACGATGTGGTGCGTCAAGCCGTCCGCGGCGGCGAAGATCAGCCGGCATATCGTCGCGATCGCCAGCATGCCGCAGGCCCAACTGGAACGGTTCTATGGGAAGGACCGCGCGGAGATCCCGATGTACATGGGATATGCCTTCCGCGCCATGAACACCCACGGACGCGCGCTGTTCACGCTGGTGCACCGGGCGATGCCCGCGGGACACGAGGACGAGTACGTCCTCACCGACGGCGAACGGATCTGCAGCACCGCCGTCGGCTGGAACTTCGGCGACGGGCACCTGCACAACGAGCAACTCATCACCGCGCTGCAGCAGCGGTGCCACTTCGAGCCCGGTGAGGTCCGCGTGGTGCTGCTGGACGCGCAGCCGATCCACAAGGGCACTCAGGCCTATCGGCTCGTCGACGCCGCCACCGGCGAGTTCGAGCACGGCGTGGTGCACGTCGCCGACATGGTGACCCGCCAGCCCTGGGCCGACGACGTGCCGGTGCATGTCGGGCCGGGAAAGTGAACTCGGCGAACGATTATGGCCGGAGTGCGGCAAGATCGAAGGCATGACTCCCGGACCGTTCCTGCCCGAGAGCGTCGACGAATTCCGCGTCCTCGCCCGCACCCGGTTGCGTCGGTTCGTCCGGACCGAGGTGCCCGACGAGCCGGGCCTGCGCCGCGCCGCGGTACTGCTGTGCGTGGTCGGGCAGGCCGACGGCTCCCCCGCGGTGATCGTCATCCGACGGGCCTACCAGGGCCGCAACGCGGGACAGTGGGGACTGCCCGGCGGCCGGATCGATCCGGGTGAGACCGCCGAACAGGCCGTCCTGCGGGAACTGCACGAGGAACTCGGCATGACGGTCGCGTCCACCGATCTGGTCGGCCTGCTCGACGACTTCCCCGCCGCTTCCGGATTCGTGATCACGCCGTTCATCGCGGCGCTGCCCGACGCCGCCGAGCTGACCCCGAACCCGAGCGAGGTCCACTCGGTGCACTTGGTGAACCTCGACCGGCTCGCCGCCGACGACGTGCCGCACTGGGTGTCGCGGCAGCAAGCGGTCCCGCAGCCGGAACTGCGCGACGAGCCCGCGCCGGTCGCTGCCCCAGACGACGTGCGCCTGCTGCAGATGCGGCTGGGCAGCGATATGACGATCCACGCGCCCACCGGCGCGCTGCTCTGGCAGTTCCGCGAGCTCATCCTGCTCGGACGGGACCACGACAGTGCCCGCGTCTCCCATTTCACCCAACCGGACTGGACCCAGCACTAGCGGACGTGCCGGACATGGCATGCTCGGTGCCCATACCCGATCAGGAGGCCAGGTGACCATCTTCCGCACCATCGTCGGCGTGCAACTACTGCTGATCGAGAACGGGCGGGTCCTGCTCGCGCGCCGGCGCAACACCGGGTTCGCCGACGGGCAGTGGAACGCCCCGGGCGGCAAGCTCGACGAGGGCGAGGACGTCCTGACCGCCATCATCCGCGAGGCCGACGAGGAGATCGGCGTCCAGGTAGAGCGGGACGACGTCGAGCTGGTCGCCTCGATCCACATCCAGCACCCACCCGGCCAGACCCGGATCGTGTTCGTCTTCCGCGCCCGGAACTGGTCCGGCGAACCCTGCAACCGTGAACCCGACTCCTGCTCGGAGCTGCGCTGGTTCCCCCTCGACGAACTCCCCGAGAACACCATCCAGAGCACCCGCGCCGGCCTGGACCTCTACCGCCGCGGCGAGAACTTCGGCGTCTACGGCTGGCCCGAACCCTCCCTTATCGGCGACCCCAGATAGCCCTTCAGCGCGGCCGCCAGAACGTGGGCTTGCCGCCCGCGATGGGCGCTGTGCGCGACGACGTCGGGCATTACGGCGTTTTCTGCGGGGTTCGGGAGAGGGCGTTGGGCCACCAGATTTTGGGGCCGACGATGCTGAAAAGGGCTGGGATCACTACGGTTCGGACCAGGAAGGTGTCGAGCAGGATGCCGAGGCCGACGATGATGCCCAGCTGGGTGAGGATGATCAGCGGCAGGACACCCAGGACGCAGAAGACGGCGGCCAAGACGATGCCCGCGCTGGTGATGACCGAGCCGGTGGCGGCGACCGCGCGGACGATGCCCTGGGTGCTGCCGTGCTCGGGCGTCTCTTCCTGCGCCCGGGTGACCAGGAAAATGGTGTAGTCGATGCCGAGGGCTACCAGGAACAGGAAGGCATACAGCGGCGCACTGGTGTCCAGCGCCGGAAAGCCCAAGAGGTGCAGGCTGATCCACGCGCCGAGCCCCAGCGCGGCCAATGCGCTCAGCACCGAGACGCCCACCAGCAGCACCGCGGCGGGCACCGCCCGCAACAGGGCCAGCAGGATCACCGACACGATGGCCAGGATCGTCGGAATCACCACGCGCTGATCGTGTTCGGCGGCCGTACGAGTGTCCAGACCCTCCGCGTCGCCACCGCCGACGAGCGCGCCGGGCACGTCGGCCAGCTCGCCGCGCATCGCCTCGATAGCCGAGAAGGCTTGCGGTGAACCGGGTTCGGCGTTCAGCACGACCGAGAAACGGGTCAGACCGGTCGGCGACGTCCCGGTGGGCCGCGCGTCGGTGACCCCGGGCACGGCGCGCAGCGTCTGTTCCACCGCGGCAGCCGAATCACTGCGGGCGAGCACGATGGTCGGGTTCGCCGCCCCGGCCGGGAAATGCGCGGCAAGCGTGTCGAAACCCTCGACGGATTCGGCACGGACTCGGAACTGATCCGTCTGGGAAAGCCCCACGTCGGCGCCGATCAGCCCGGCCGCGCACGCGCCGAGCGCGACCAGCGCCGCGCACGCCACCAGCACCGGCCTGCGCACCACCCGTGCCGCGATCGCATGCCAGATCCCCGTTTCCGCCGCGACCCGATCGTCGGCGCGGGGCACGAACGGCCAGAACACATTCCGTCCGCACAGCGCGAGCGCCGCGGGCAGCGCGACGAGCACGAACAGCAGGGCGACCAACAGCCCGGCCGCCGCACCCACCCCCAGACTGCGCGTATTGGGCAGCGAGGCGAGCAGCAGCGTCAGCAGCGCGGCGACGACGGTGACGTTGCTGGCCAGGATCGCGGGCCCGGCGTGGCGCACCGCGTGCCGTAGCGCGGTCCGATGATCGGGGTGCCGGTGCAACTCGTCGCGATAGCGCGAAACCAGCAGCAGCGCATAGTTCGTCCCGGCGCCGAAGACCAGCACGCTGGTGATGCCCGAGGTCGAACCGTCGAAGGCCAGCCCGGTCCAGCGCGCCAGCCCGGTGCCGACGGCGGCGGCGACCCGGTCCGCCGAGCCGACGACGAGCAAGGGCACCAGCCAGAGCACGGGCGATCGATAGGTGGCGACGAGCAGCAGCGCGACGACGGCCGCGGTCACCGCGAGCAGGGTGATGTTCGCGCCGGCGAAGGAATCGGCGATGTCACCGCCGAACGCGGGACCACCGGTCACCTGGATGCGCAGATCGGCTGGTTGCGCCGCCTTGACGTCGTCGCGCAGTTCGTCGATGCGATCGGTGAGCGCGAATCCGCTCAGCGTCGAATCGACGGGTACCCGTCCGATCGCGGCTTTCCGGTCGGGCGCGACGAGCGGCTCCCCCAGCTTCGCTCGCAGACCCGCCAGATCCTCGGGCCGCAATTCCGTGCCGTCTGTGCGGGTCACCACGACGACCGCGGGCGCGGTACCCGCGTCGGGAAACTGGGTGAGCAGTTCTTTGACGCGGGCCGATTCCGCGCTGCCCGGCAACGAGTTCGGGGCCTGTCCGGCGGCGTCGTTGTCGCCGATCCCGCCGATCACGCCGAACGACACGGCAACGAGCGCGAGCAGCAGTACCCATGATTTGCCGGCGGTGACGACGGCCGCGAACCGATCCCACATGCGCATCACCACACGATGGCAGAACCGGGCCCGGCGCGCTCGCTACCCGCGCGAGCGGGTGGGCATGATCACCGCTGCGCGCGGGGCTCGAGGGCCAGCAGCCGATCGAGCTGGGTGGCCACCCGATCCAGCGGGGTGACCGTGCGACCCGCGATCGCCATGATGACCGCGCCCTCGATCGCGGCGACGGTCATGGTCGCCAGCGACGCTGCGGGTTCGTCCGCGATGCCTTCGGCAACCAGCTGATCGGTGAGCAGGCCCTCCCACGCGGCGAAGGATTCGGCGGCGATGGCCGGGGCCGCGGGCACCTCCGATCCGGCCAGTGCGGCGGCGACGACCGGGCACCCCGCGGTGAAGTCGGAGGCGACGAGCAGTTCCTTCCACATCTTCACGAACGCGGCGAGCCGGACGGACGCGCTGCCCTTGCCCGCGTTCGCGGCGATACCGGCCGCCATGATCTTGCCCGCCGCCCGGGTGGCTTCCTCGACCAGTTCTTGTTTCCCGCGCGGGAAATTCTGATAGATCGAGCGGCGCGCGGTGTTGCTGTAGGCCACCAGTTCGGTGATGCCGGTGCCCGCGACTCCGCGGCGTCTGATCAGGTCGATCGTGCCCGCGATCAGCCGCTCGCGTGGACGGATGGTCACCGCGGACCTCCTGATCTCTCCTGGGTTCCAGCTCCGATACCCAGCCTAGGACATGTCCGGCGGTATCCGAGGGCCTTGCGGTAGTACGACCATACTACTACCGTGATGGCTATTACACCCGGTTACGGCTACCAAAGGACCGCCCATGCCCGCCACCGTGACTCTGTCCGATCAACTCACCCTGCCGTGCGGCCAGGTGCTGCCCAACCGGCTGATGAAATCGGCACTCAGCGAGGGCCTGGCCGATCCGGGCGGCAGTCCCGGTCAGCGCCTCGAACGCCTCTACACCCGCTGGGGCACAGGCGGTTTCGGGCTGGTCGTCACGGGCAACGTGATGGTGGATCGCGGACATCTGGGTGAGCCGGGCAACGTGGTGATCGATGACGACCGCGACCTGGACGGTCTGAGCCGCTGGGCGAAAGCCACCAAAGACGGCGGGGCGCCCATCTGGATGCAGCTCAATCATCCGGGCAGGCAGGCGAATCCGCTGGCCACCCGGACCCGGCCGGTGGCGCCGTCGGCGATCGCACCGAAGATTCCCGGCATGCCGACGCCGCGCGCGCTCACCGACGCCGAGATCGAGGCGATCATCGACCGCTATGCCACCACCGCCCAGGTCGCGGAGACCGCAGGGTTCGACGGCGTCCAAATCCACGGCGCGCACGGCTATCTCGTCTCCCAGTTCCTCTCTCCGCTGGCCAACCAGCGCACCGATCGCTGGGGCGGCGACGCCGAGCGGCGACGCCGGTTCGTGCTCGAGGTGGTGCGGCGCATCCGATCCGCCGTGAGCCCGGGTTTCGCGGTCGGCATCAAGCTGAACTCCGCGGACTTTCAGCGCGGCGGCTTCACCGAGGACGAGTCGCGGGCGGTGGTCGAGCAATTGGCGCACGAACACCTGGACCTGATCGAGATCAGCGGCGGCAGTTACGAATCCCCGGCGATGATGGGCCGCAACGACACTCGCTCCGACAGCACCCGCGCCCGCGAGGCCTACTTCCTCGACTACGCGCAGACCGTGCGCACCGCGGCGGCCGGCGTGCCGATCGCGGTCACCGGCGGTTTCCGTTCCCGGTCGGTGATGGCCGAGGCGCTCGCGGCCGCGGACTGTGACGTGATCGGTCTCGGCCGCCCCACCTGCCTGACCCCGGACGCGGCCACCGGACTGATCACCGAACGCGACGACCGACTGCGCACGGTGCCGATCGGAGTGCGCGGCCGGCTCGCCCAGGTCGGCAGCCTGCGTTCCTTCGACGGCGCCCTGGACCTGCAGTGGCACACCGACCAACTGCACCTGCTCGGCGCAGGCGACGACCCCGACCCGGCCAGGCCGTGGTGGAAGACCACCGTCACCATGCTGAGCCGCAACGGGCTCGACGCCTTCCGCCGCAAGCGCGGCTGAGCCGGGCCGGACAGCCGGGCCGAACCTGACAATGAGCGGCGGCTGTTAACCGGCCTGCGTAGTCACGTTCACATCGTGTTTACGATGTCCGAATGCTTATTCACGACCCGCAACGAGCCTCGCCCGACACCGAGCAGCTCGCACCGCGCCGGCTGCGACCGGCGCTGGTCTGGTGCGCGCTGGCCGCCGCGGCGCTCGTGCTGGTCCTCGGTCAGGTCGTGGCCGTGCACATCCACGCGCTGGGCCCGCTGACCAGCCTGGCCTGGGACTACGTCGGCAGGCCGAAATCGGCGACCACACCGTGGGCCGGTTTCCTGCTCGCGCTCGTCGGCGTCACGACCCGGGTCCGGCTCAACGCGCTCGCCGCGGCCGTCGGCATCGATGTGGTGTTCGTGCTCATCCGGGCGGTCGAGGGCCGCGCGTTCACCGTCGGCAACGGCCCGACCATCGTGCTCACCGCGCTCGCGGTCATCGCCGCCTGGCGGTGGACCGGCGCGACGCGACAGGTCGCCCTGCGCACCATCGCGCTCGGCGCGCTGCTCATCCTCGCGACGAAGGTCGGCGAGATCTGGCTGGACGTCACCGCGTGGGCCTGCCCGCAGGTGCTCGATCCCTATGTGCAACTTGCGGATCGGGCGCTCGGCAGTCCGTCCTGGCTGGTCGGCCACGCCCTCGAGGTGGCGGGCCCGATCCCGCTCGGCATCGTGCGCTGGGTGTACTTCGAGCTGCCCGCCGCGGCCATCGTCGTCGCCATCTGGCAGTTGCGCGGGGTGACCACCGGCGCGTGGCCGCGGCACCACCTGGTGCGCACGTTCTTGGCGCTCGGGCTGATCGGGCCGATCTTCTATGTGGTGTTCCCCGTGGTCGGCCCGATCCTCGCGTTCGGATCTTGGGGCCACGGCATGGAATTGGCGAACGTCTGGCCCGATGTCGTGCCGCCGGTGCCCGCTTCGGTCGGGTCCATGCCGTTCGACGGGATCACGCCGCGCAACTGCATGCCGTCACTGCACACCGCATGGGCGCTGTCGCTGTTCATCCATTCGCGCCGCGGCCCGCGCTGGCTGCGCTGGGGCGGCACCTTCTGGCTGGTGTGCACGCTGATCGCGACCCTGGGCCTCGGCGCGCACTACGGCATCGATCTGATCATCGGCGCGACGCTGTGCCTGACCATCGAATCGGTACTGCGCGAACCGGATCGCGGCTGGGACCGGTACCGCGTGCGCATGGTTGCGCTGGGCGTCGGCACATTCACGGTGCTGCTGCTGTGCATCCGTTATCTGGCTCTACCGATGGCGACGCACCCGGTCCCGTTCGGTCTGGCGGTCCTCGCCGCGTTCGCCGCTGTGGTGTACACGTTTTACACGACCTGGTTCAGCGGGGATCGAGAACAGTTGGCGGAGAACATCATTCGCTGAGCCGCGGGACGCTCGGCGCGGTATTTCCGCGCCGAGCGCAAGGTATCAGTCGCAGACCGCGCCGAACGACGCCGACCCGACCAGCTTCGAGTACTTAGCGAGCACGCCGCGGGTATAGCGGGGCGGCAACGGTTCCCACCCGACCCGGCGTTGTTCGAGGTCCGCGGCGTCGACCAACAGGTCGAGCGTGCCCGCGCCGACGTCGAGCCGGATCTGATCCCCGTCCCGGACATACGCGATCGGCCCGCCGTCCACCGCTTCCGGGGCGACGTGGCCCACACACAGACCGGTGGTGCCGCCGGAGAATCGGCCGTCGGTGAGCAGCAGCACATCTTTGCCGAGCCCCGCACCCTTGATCGCGGCGGTGATGGCGAGCATCTCACGCATGCCCGGCCCGCCCTTGGGCCCCTCGTAGCGGATGACCACCACGTCGCCCGCGGTGATCGTGCCGTCCTCGAGTGCGTCCATCGCCGCCCGTTCCCGGTCGAAAACCCTTGCGGTGCCGGTGAACACGTCGGAGTCGAAACCCGCCGACTTCACCACCGCGCCGCCGGGCGCGAGCGAGCCGTGCAGGATGGTGATGCCACCGGTCGGGTGAATCGGCGCGCGCATCGCCCGCACCACCTTGCCGTCCGGGTCCGGCGGCGCGATCTCGGCCAGGTTCTGCGCCACGGTCCGGCCGGTCACGGTGAGGCAATCCCCGTGCAGCAGACCGGCATCCAGCAAAGCCTTCATCATCACCGGCACGCCGCCGATGCGATCCACGTCGGTCATCACGTGCTTGCCGAACGGTTTCACATCCGCCAGATGCGGCACCCGGCGGCCGACCCGGGCGAAATCCTCCAGGGTCAGATCGACCCGCGCGTCGTGCGCGATCGCCAGCAGATGCAGCACGGCATTGGTGGAGCCACCGAACGCCATCACCACGGCGATCGCGTTCTCGAACGCCTCCTTGGTGAGAATGTCGGCGGTGGTGATGCCGCGCCGGAGCAACTCGACGACCGCTTCACCGCTGCGCCGCGCGTATCCGTCACGGCGCCGGTCGGTCGCGGGCGGGGCGGCGCTGCCGGGCAGCGACATGCCCATCGCCTCGGCGGCACTGGCCATGGTGTTGGCGGTGTACATCCCGCCGCACGCGCCCTCGCCCGGGCAGATGGCCCGTTCGATGGCGTCCACGTCGGCCCGGCTCATCAGCCCGCGCGAGCAGGCGCCGACCGCCTCGAACGCGTCTATGATCGTCACCTCGCGCTCGCTGCCGTCGGACAGCTTGGCTATGCCGGGCAGGATCGAGCCCGCGTACAGGAAAACGCTCGCCAGGTTCAACCGCGCGGCCGCCATCAGCATGCCCGGCAGCGACTTGTCACAGCCGGCCAGCAGCACCGAGCCGTCGAGGCGCTCGGCCTGCATCACCGTCTCGACGCTGTCGGCGATCACCTCCCGCGACACCAGCGAGAAATGCATGCCCTCGTGGCCCATCGAGATGCCGTCGGACACCGAGATGGTGCCGAACTCCATCGGGTAGCCGCCGCCCGCGAAGACGCCGTCCTTACTCGCCTTGGCCAGCCGGTCCAGCGAGAGATTGCACGGCGTGATCTCGTTCCACGAGGAAGCGACGCCGATCTGGGATTTCCCCCAGTCCGCGTCCCCCATGCCGACCGCGCGCAGCATGCCGCGCGCGGCGGTTTTCTCGAGGCCGTCGGTGACGTCGCGGCTGCGGGGCTTGATATCGGGGGTGTTCGGATCAGTGGGCACGATGGTCCATCATCCTCCGCCCGGCGCGGATCCCGCGCCGGGCACGCCCGGACGAGCCGTCAGACTCGGCGATCTCCGGCCAGGAAGGGCGCCACCTGGCGCAGCACCTCGGCCGCGTTGTTCCAGCACGCCACGTGATCGTGCGCGGGCAGCGCCCAGAACGGCGTGCCGGTCTGTTCGGCGAAGGTCCGCATCGGCTCGAACCAGATGTCCTCGGTACCCGCGTACATGAGCATCGGCACGTCCGACTCCGCGAGCCGGTCCTTCAGGCCGGGCTCCCGGGAGAACGCGGCGTAATTGGCGCGCAGCGCCGCCGGGTCCGCCGCCTCGATCACCGCCGCGAGGCCGGGATCGGCCAGCGAACCCTGCTCGATCAACGGGTACAGGTCCGCGTCGGCGGGCAGTTCCAGCTGACCGCGCATCAGCGCGAGCGCCGAGCCGAACCCGTCGATGGGGTCGAACGCGCCCGCGACCAGCCGGGTGAGCCGCTCGGGGGCGTGCACGGCCACGGCGTAACCGGTCAGCGCGCCCAGCGAGTAGCCCCAGAAGGCGGCGCGGTCGACGCCGACCTCATCGAGCACGGCGGTGATGTAGTCGGCCCGCCGCGCCAACGCGTAGTCCGCCGTCTCGCCGGGCGCATCGCTCGCGCCGAGGCCCAGCGGATCCACGGTGATCACCGTGTGGTCGGCCGCGAGGACCGAGGTGTACCCCGCCGTCGCCCAGTGCGCCCCGACCTGGAACATGCCCGGATGCAACACCACCGGCGGACCGTCGCCGACCACCTCGAAGGCGATCTTGTGTCCGTTACTGCGTGCGATGGGCACCCGCTACTCCTTGTCACGTCCGGTCGAATCCTGGACGAGAGTACCGATCGCCTATTCGGACGCGTCACGCTTGTAGCGGCTGCTGGCGCTGTGCCATTCGAAACCACCGGCCATCCAGGCCTGCGCGCCGCGCAGGAACCGATGCAGCTCCGGCGACGGGATCGCGGCGAGCTCACGCTGGTTCGCCTCGAATCCGCGGACGAAATCGTTGTGCAGGGCCACGGTGCGTTCGATCGCGTCGTCGAGCGAACAGCTCTCCTCGGCCTGGATCAACAGCACCAGGTTGGAGTCCGGGAGTTCGTCGGCCGCCTCTTTCTCGGCCGAATAGAGATCGTTGACGAGCACCGACGCCGTCCCCGCCTGCATCAGCGTGCGGTGGAAAAGCGGTGCGTAGAAAAGGTTTCCGGTGAGTTCGTAGCTCCCGACGACGTCGATCAGCGTCATCGAGGTGTAGAAGCTGTCGTGCTGTCGTGCCGCGAGGTAACGCCATGCGGGCGGCGGTGTTTCGAGATACCGCCACGCCGCGTAGGCGGTCCAGCTCACATACATCTGGAACGTGGTGTTGCACGCGCGCATCACCTGGGACGGCGTCGCGTGCCGGGACAGGTGCGCGGTGGCCGACTTCAGCGCCACGAGAACAGGATCCGCGGCCACCGCCTCGTCGAGCTGTTCGGTGAAGCGGCCCGCGGGTGGCGGCGGGTCCATCGCCGACATCACCAACGCCAGCCGCGGCGGCAGTTCCGTCGGGGTCGCGCCCAGCGGCGTCTCGTCGGCGTAGTAGTCGTCGGCCGCCCACCAGGCGGCATTCATCTGCGCCGCGACGAGCAGCAGGTCCGGGTCATCGCTGTCGGGATGGGTGAGCATCGCCAACCGCCCGAAGCCGGTGTCGCGGAACTTGTCCATGCGACCCTCGTGGATACCGACGTCTTCGGCCCACGCGACCAGCCGCCGATTGACCTCCGCACCCAACTCCTCATCGATCCGCGCGGTCGCCGGACAATACAGCGGCGAATGCGACCCGTCGCCCCATTCCCGCTCGATATACGGCAGCGGCGCGCAGGTGTCGTGTCGAACGTGTTCCGGGCGCAACAGGGTTCGACCGATTCCGCGCTCCGCCAAGGGAATCGACGGTGGTTCGGTGAGAGCGCAAGCGATGTCGGCGTTTTCGCCGGATTCGACGGCGGCCGGCGACGCCGCACCCGGAATTCGGAACGCCGAGGTCCCCAAACCGGACGGGGCGGCGAATTGCGATGGAGATCGGCGCATGACGTTGTCCTCCCGAGCACTGTCACGGATGGAAGCGTTTTCGATCGGTACGGCAATTGCCCGCCTGGGCCGACTCATCTACCAGACCCATGCGGCCATGGTGGTTCCTCGTCATTGGGAGAACTCACTCGAATGGTGGCCCACCCGGGTTCACACCGGACGCCGGGCCTGTCACGATCCTGTATGCGCGTGAAGCCGTTAGCTGCCAACAAGGGTAGTGCCAACATTCGCCGGGCGTCAGAGGAATTCACGAAGTATCGACGGCACCGGCCCGGCTGCCGGGGCCAGGCGCAGCAACCGACGCGAGTCGGCGGGACCGTCCGGCATCGTCCTCGCCCGGCACCGCCACCGGACCGACGCCGCGGGCGGAGGAAGTGGGGGCTTGTCGCCGGTTGCGACAGCTTGTTGACTGGCCGGGAAGCTTTTGGAGTCGAGACTGGCGATCGTGTCGTTCGTGCCGGGGATCCCTTTGCGCCCATGATCGCCGCGTTGGAGGGACCGTGGCGCTACGCCGTGCGGCGACACTTCCGCAGCTACTGGCCGATCGAGCCGCCGAGACACCGGATCGGCCCGGCTTCACGTACCTGTCCGACACCGGCGATACGCGCACACTGAGCTACGGCGAGGTGTACGCCGCGGCAGCGGATATCGCCACGACGGTGCGTGAGGTCGGCGCACCGGGCGATCGGGTGCTCGTCGTCGCGGTGTTCGGCCCGCACTTCCTGACCTCGTTCTTCGGCTGCATGCTGGCCGGGCGAATCCCGGTGCCGGTCGCGAATCATCAACCCGGAGCGGCATTCTCGGACCTCGCAGCGCTGGCGAACCTGGCCGCGGATTGCGCGGCGACGGCGATCATGGCACCCCGCGCCGCACTCGACCGGATCCGGGCGGCGGGTGCGCAGTACCCGCAACTGGCGCGGATCGCATGGCTCGCCGACGACGAACCATCCGGCACCGCAACCGAATTCGGAGCCGTAGCACCGGAAAGCCTTGCGTTCCTTCAGTACACATCGGGCTCGACCCGCGCACCGCGAGGCGTCATGGTCACCCACACCAACCTCATGCACAATCTGGGGGTCATCGAGCGAACCTTCGGGCACACCACCGACAGCAAGGGCGTCATCTGGCTGCCCGCGCAGCACGACATGGGGCTGATCGGCGGTCTCCTGCAACCGCTCTACGCGGGCTTTCCGGTGGTGCTGCTGTCCCCGGAGACCTTCGTCCGCGATCCGCTCACCTGGTTGCGCGCCATCTCCGAACACGGCGGCACCACCAGCGGCGGGCCGAACGTCTGCTACGACTACAGCGTGCGGCGGGTCGCCGCCGCCGAGGTCACAGGCCTGGACCTCAGCCGCTGGGAGGTCGCGTTCGTCGCCGCGGAGCCGATCAATCCGCGTGCGCTGCAACGCTTCGCCGACCATTTCGCACCGGCGGGGTTCCGGCCGCAGAGTCTGACGCCCGGCTACGGGCTGGCGGAGTCGACCCTGTTCGTCAGCGTGACGCCGCGCGGCGCGGGCGTGCGTTCCACCGTGCTGGCCGGACGCGAGGTGGTCAGCTGTGGCGAGCTGTCCGGCGGCGACGCCGCCATCGTGAGCCTGGCGGGCGACCAGCGGGCCGAACCGGGCGAGATCGGCGAGATCTGGTTGAGCGGACCGAGTGTCGCCGCCGGCTACTGGAGCAGCGACGCCGAGACCGCGGCGGCCTTCGGAGCCCGTTTGCCCGGCGACCCGGCGACCTATCTGCGCACCGGCGACCTCGGGTTCCTGCGCGACGGCGAGCTCTACGTCACCGGGCGGGTGAAGGAGCTGATCATCATCCGCGGACGCAACATCGCGCCGCAGGACATCGAATGGACCATCGAGACAAGGCATCCCGCGCTGCGCCGAGGGCGGTGTGCGGCCGTCGGCGTCGAAGTCGACGGAACGGAGTCGCTCGCGGTACTGCTGGAAGTGGACGCCGACAAGCTCGCCGGCACCCTGGCAGATCTGGAAACCTCTATCCGGCAAGCCATCTCGCAGTCCTACGGTCTCGACCTGCACTCGGCGGTCTTCCTCTCCCCAGGGCAGCTACCGCGTACGACCAGTGGCAAAGTACAGCGGCTGAAGGCCAAGGAGGAGTTCCTCGCCGAGGCCACGCGGCCCACCCCGACGGCACCCACCGAGGGCGTGCCGGCCCGGCTCGCGCGCTGGCTGGCCCAGCGCACGGGCGTCCCAGCCGCCGAGTTGGACACCGAGAAGCCGTTGACCACAGTGGGTCTGGATTCGGTGAAAGCCGGCGAGTTCGGCGTCTTCGTGGAGCGCGAGTTCGGCTACACCGTCTCGGCCGAGCGACTGTTCGAGGGGCTGACGACGGCGCAGCTGGCCGCCGACATCGTGGCGCGAAGGCCGACCGGCGCCATCGGCGCAGTGGAACGCCGCGCCCACCCGGCTCGATCCGCCACCGCCCCGGTCGAATTCAGCCTGTTCTTCTTCGCCAGCGACGCGCAGCGGGACAACGCGAACCGCTACGGCTTGTTCCTCGACAGCGCTGCCTTCGCCGACCAACACGATTTCCGCGCTATCTGGTTGCCGGAGCGGCACTTCCACCGCTTCGGCGGGCTGTTCCCGAATCCGGCGGTGCTCGGTGGCGTGCTGGCCAGGACGACCAAACGGATCCGGATCCGCGCGGGCAGCGTGGTGCTGCCGCTGCACGATCCGGTACGCGTCGCCGAAGACTGGTCCATGATCGACAATCTCTCCGGCGGCCGGGTCGATATCGCGTTCGCCACCGGCTGGAATCCGGACGACTTCGTGCTCGCCCCCGGCGATTACGCCGAGCGCGAGCAGGTGATGCTGTCCGGCGCGGACAAGGTCCGCCGATTGTGGCGCGGCGAGTCGCTCACCCTGCCGAACGGGAAGGGAGAACCGGTAGCGATCCGGACCTTCCCGCCACCGGTCCAGTCCGAGCTGCCGATGTGGATCACGTGCAGCGGCGGCGTCGGCCGCTTCGAGCAGGCGGGCGCCTTGGGCGCGAATGTCCTGACCGCGCTGCTGTTCCAGGACATCGCCGAACTGCGCGGCAAGATCGAGGCCTATCGCAGCGCTCGTGCGGCCCACGGCCACGACCCGCGCACCGGCCACGTCACGCTGATGCTGCACACCTTCCTCGACCCCGACGCGGACCGGGTCCGGGCGGTGGTCGAGCGGCCGTTCAAGGAGTATCTGCGTGATTCGGTCGATCTGTGGCGACGCGGTGCGGAGCCGCTGAACAATCTCGATGCGGCCGAACAGGATCGGGTGCTGGACTACGCGTTCGCCCGCTACTTCCACACCAGCGCACTGCTCGGCACTCCGGAACACGCCGCGACGATGGTCGCGGAGCTGGCGGCCGCCGGGGTGGACGAGATCGCCTGCCTGGTCGACTTCGGCGTCGAGCCCGCGGTGGTCCTCGACGGGTTGCGCCACCTCGCGACGCTGCGAGACCGATTCGGCGTGTTGCCGGATCAGTACGCCGCGCGGAATGCGGTGCGCGACAGGCACCCCGGCACAACCGCCGCCCCGCCCGCCGACGAGCTCGCCGACGCGGAGCTCAGCGCGTCCGTGCGTGGTCGTCATGCGCTGGCCCACCGCAACAGCGGCGGAGTGCTGGCCAAGGCCCGTGATTTCGATCTGGCGCGCCGGTTGCAGGAGGCGGACCTGCTGCCGTTCTACCCCGACCTGAGCGACTCGGATGGCGCCACCTGCCGATATCAGGGTCGGCAGCTGATCATGTTGGGTTCCAACAACTATCTGGGCTTGACCGCGGACCGGCGGGTCCGTGAGGCCACCGCCGCGGCGGCTCTCGAGGACGGGCCGAGCGTCACCGGCTCCCGGCTGATGAACGGCTCCACCCCCGCGCACGGCGCGCTCGAACGCCGCCTCGCGCGTTTCCTCGGCCGGCCGGACGCGCTCCTGTTCACCACCGGATATCAGGCGAATCTCGGCTTGCTGTCCGCGTTCATGGGTGCGGGCACAGTGCTACTCGTCGACGAGCAGTGCCACGCGTCCATCTACGACGGCGCAGCTATCGGTGGGTGCAGGCTGATCCAGTTCCGGCACAACGACAGTGCCGACCTCGACCGGCGCCTGCGCACCGACGCACACGGGCTGCCCGCGCTGGTGATGGTGGACGGCGTGTATTCGATGTCCGGAGATATCGCGCGCCTGGCCGAGATTCGCGCGGTGTGCGACCGCCACCAGGTCCCACTCGCGGTGGACGACGCACACGGCCTCGGCATGATCGGCGCGACCGGACGCGGCGTCGAGGAGGAACTCGGGCTGGCGGGCTGCGCCGATATCCTCACCGGAACGTTCTCCAAGAGTCTCGCGTCGGTGGGCGGCTGGCTGGCCGGGCCGCGCGATCTGCTCGACTGGGTGCGGTATTACGGTCGCGCCCAACTGTTCTCGGCGTCTATTCCGCCACCCGCCGTCGCCGCGGCCGCGGCCGCGCTCGACATCTTGGCGGCCGAACCCGAGCGTGTGAAGAAGGTGCGTGCGCTGTCGGCACGATGGCGGACGGGCTTGGCGGAGTTGGGCTTCGACACCGGTACCTCGACCACCACCATCGTGCCGGTACTGATCGGTGACGAGTTGCTGTGCCTGCGTTTCGCGAAACGCCTACTGGACGAAGGTGTCTACGCCAACTGCGTGCTGGCGCCCGCGGTGGCGGCCGACCGGGCGATGATGCGCACCACGGTTACCGCGGTGCACGAACCCGACCAGCTCGACCGCGCGCTGACGGTGTTCGAGAAGGTCGGGCGCGAGTTGCGCGTACTCGCCTGACGCACCCCGCCGTGCTACCGCGTCCGTTCTGTCCTGTGACAACGGGTGCGGGGAGCCGGTAGAGCCGGGTCACCGGCCGTAGAGCACCCGCGCGAGTCCCGCGAGCACCCGGTTGTCGAGGGGGCGACGGGTGAAGGTGGTCGTGCGCACGGGGCCGGGAAAGCGTTGCCGGGTAATCGCTTTGGCGGCGGTCCACTCACGCAGTCCGTCCGGGCCGTGGATCCGGCCGAAACCGGAGCTGCCGACGCCGCCATAGGGCAGGCCGGGTATTCCCGCGTAGGCGAGCACCGAGTTCACCGAGGTCATCCCCGAGCGCATGCGGCGGGCCATTGCCGTACCGTGCGCACCGGCGAACACCGCGCCGCCGAGGCCGTAGCCGGTGGCGTTGGTCTTGGCCAGCGCCTCGTCCATGTCGGCGACCCTGGTGACCACCAGCACCGGCCCGAAGGTCTCCTCCCGCACCACCAGCGCGTCCTCCGGCACGTCGACCAGGACCGTGGGTTGCACGAAACGCTCGCCGATCACGTCGAGTCCGCCGACCACCGGCTTGCCGCCGCGGGCGATGGCGTCGGCGATGTGCTGCCGGATGATCGCGACCTGCTCCGGCATCGTGATCGGGCCGATCTTCTCGCCCACACCGGCTTTCAGGGTGCGCGCCAGCGTGACGACCCGGTCCAGGAAATCGTCGTAGACCCGCTCGTGCACGTAGGCGCGCTCGACCGAGATACAGACCTGCCCGGCGTTGCTCATGGCGCCCCACACCGCCGCGTCTGCCGCGGCGTTCAGGTCGGCGTCCGCGTCGACCACGATCGCGTCGGTGGCGCCGGCGTCGACGAGCACGGGGGTGAGCGTCTCGGCGCAGGTCGCCAGCACCTGCTGCGCGGTCGCCCGCGAACCGGTGAAGCTGATCTTGTCGACACCGGCGCGGCACAGCGCGGTACCGGTCGCGTCGGCGCCGGTGACGGTCTGGAACAGCCGGTCCTCGCCCGCGATCCGGCCGAAGCTGTCGGCCAGCCACGCGCCGATCCCCGGCGTGTATTCGCTGTGCTTGAGCACCACGGCATTTCCGCCCGCAAGCGCGTAGGCGGCGGTGCCGACGGGCCCGAAAACCGGGAAATCCCACGGACCGAGCACGCCGATCACCCCGAGCGGTTGGTACTCCAGGAGGGCGGCATGATTGATCATGAACGGGCCGGCCGCGATTCGACGCGGGCGCAGGACTTTTCGCGCGTTCTTCGCCGCCCAGTCGATGTGCTGTACCGCGACGACGACCTCGATCGTCGCGTCGGCCCGCGATTTCCCGTTCTCCGCGTGCAGCAGATCTTCGATCTCGCGACGCCGCCGGATCAGCGCCGACCGCCAAGCGCGAAGTATCCGCGCGCGCTCGCCGAATCCCGCGGCGGCCCAGGATGACTGGGCCGCACGCGCCGTGCGCACCGCCGCGCCGACCGCCGCGGCGCCGTGCACCGGATAGGTACCGAGTACTGCGCCGGTGGCCGGATCGAACGAGGCGAAGCGCTCCCCCACCGCCGCGTGGAAACCCTCGGTCGCCGGCCTGGACTCCTCATCGATCACCCTCGAATTCTATCCATGAGCGGGTGCGCCGTCGAGCAATATTCGACCGGACCAGAAATTGCCGGAAACAGAATTAAGAATTTCCTCGGAATATTTAACAAAACTCATGCAGGCGGTAAATCGCCAACGGCAATTCTCACGAAGAGCAACCCACTCCAAATGCGAACGAGCCGATACCACCGGGCACCCGAGCCGGGGCCGCCCCGAACCCGAAACCCTCAAGCATAGGCCGTCAAACCTCCTGCGCATCAGCGCTTTTGCCACAATGCACACAAGACGGGCATGCCGGTCGTACCGGAGCACAAGTACCGGTCGTTATTTTTATCCGGAAACTTCGCCGTAGCAATATGTAACCACTCGGAAATATCCACCTCGGTAAGCTCCCATCTCGAAGAAAGGAACCCCTTCTTCGAATCGCAGATCCACAAGGAGAGAACAATGGGCTTGGTCGCCGGTTTGGTCGAAATTGTCGGAAATCTCCTGCATCTCCTGCTCGGCGGGCTCTGATAAACCGCTGAACACTCGGCCCCGTGTCGCGCGGACACGGGGCCGAGTCGTTTCCGCGCCCGCCTCCCGCGGGTGACCTCCACCACACATCGCCTGTTGCGTGAGCGGGATCACTCCGTTACCTTGTGCAATGTCACACGTCACATGACGCGAATCGCGGCGCTGGTCGTGACTCGTCGCGCAGAGGGAGGCTCTTATGACCGGATCGATCTCGTCGGCTGCCGCCAAGCCTTGGCACGGGGTCCTGGTGGCCACGACGCTGCCGTTCACGGCGGACTACTCGGTCGATTACGACGCGTACGGCGCACACGTCGCGTGGCTGGCGGCGAACGGATGCCACGGGGTCAGCCCGAACGGATCGCTCGGTGAATATCAGACGCTGGACGACGACGAGCGGGCCCGGGTGGTGACCACGGCCGTCGCGGCCGCCCCCGCCGGGTTCACCGTGATGCCGGGCATCGCCGCGTACGGCGCGTTGCAGGCGCGCAAGTGGGCGGTGCAGGCCGCGACCGCCGGGGCACAGGCGGTAATGCTGTTGCCGCCCAACACCTATCGCGGCGGTCGCGACTCGGTGCTCGATCACTACCGCACGGTCGCCGAGGTCGGGCTCCCGATCGTCGCGTACAACAACCCGATCGATACCCGCATCGATCTGACCCCGGACCTGCTGGCCGAGTTGCACGCCGAAGGTTTGATCGTCGGCGTCAAGGAGTTCACCGGCGACGTGCGGCGCTTCTACGAGATCAAGGAACTGGCACCGGAACTCGATGTGCTCGTCGGCTCCGACGACGTGGTGCTCGAACTCGGTATCGCCGGCGCCGTCGGCTGGGTGGCCGGTTACCCGAACGCCATCCCGAAGGCGACGGTCGAGCTCTACAACGCCGCGGTGAACCGCGACCTGGACAAGGCGCTTCCGCTGTACCGCGACCTGCACAAGCTGTTGCGCTGGGATTCCAAGACCGAGTTCGTGCACGCGATCAAGCTGTCGATGGATCTGGCCGGCCGCCGCGGCGGGCAGTGCCGGCCGCCACGGGTCCCGCTCGCACAGGAACTCGCGGCGAAGATCACGGCCGCCACCCGGGACGTGCTGGCCAAGGGCTATCAATAACCGACCCGACGGTCGGAAAGGTTGCATGATGCACACGGCACGTGAGGAGGAACCGATGGACGAGACCACGGTGGACGCGATCGTCGCGGCGGCCGCGGCGGCGGCAAAGCCCTGGGCCGCACTCGGATCGGCGGACCGAGCCGGGGTACTGCGCGGCATCGCGGATCGACTGGACGCGCACGCCGAAGAACTCATCGCCCTGGCGATGCGGGAGACACACCTGTCCGAGCCGAGGCTGACCGCGGAGTTACAGCGCACCGGCTTCCAGCTGCGCCTGTTCGCATGGACCGTGCTCGACGGCGGCTACCTGGACGTGCGCATCGACACCGCGGACCCGGACTGGCCGATGGGTGCGCCGCGCCCGGACCTGCGCCGGATGAACATTCCACTCGGACCGGTGCTCAACTTCGCGGCGAGCAACTTCCCGTTCGCCTTCTCCGTCGCGGGCGGGGACACCGCGGCCGCGCTCGCCGCGGGATGCCCGGTGATCGTCAAAGCCAGCCCCGGGCATCCGCTCCTGTCCCGTGCGGTCGCCGACCTGATCGAGCAGGCGCTGCTCGAATGTGGCGCGCCGAGTGGCACTTTCGGTCTCGTGCTCGGACGCGAAGCCGGCGTCCAGGTACTCACCCATCCCGCGATCACCGCGGCGGCGTTCACCGGATCGACGGCGGGTGGGCGTGCGCTCTACGACCTGGCATGCCGGCGCCCGGTGCCGATCCCGTTCTACGGCGAACTCGGCTCGATCAACCCGGTCTTCGTCACCGAGCAGGCGGCGCGCACCCGGGCCGAGGAAATCGCCGCGGGGCTGCTGACCGCGGTGAGTTCGAGCGCGGGTCAGCTCTGCACCAAACCGGGCCTGGTCGCGGTTCCCGCGGACGCGCCGGTCCTCGGCGCGCTGTCCGATCTGATCCGTACCCGGCCCGTGCCGACCGGCGAGCTGTTGAACGAGGCGATCGCGGCGGGTTTCGCCGCTGTCGTGCGGCAGGTGCGCGACCACGCGGACGTCGAACTGCTGGCGGGCGGCGGCCCGGACGAGGCCTTGCTGCTCGCCACGACGGCCCGCGCCGTGCTGGCCGATCGCGACGGCCTGTTGCACGAAATGTTCGGCCCGGCAACACTTCTGGTCACCTACCGGAACACCGCCGAACTGCTCGACCTGGCCCGGGCGGTGGGCGGTCAGCTCACCGCGACGGTGTTCGGCGAGCAGGCGGACGAGACGACCCGCGCGCTCATCGCGGCGGCCGTCGACGTGGCGGGACGGGTGCTGTGGAACAGCTGGCCCACCGGGTTGTCGGTGACCTACGCGCAGCAGCACGGCGGCCCCTACCCGGCGACCACCGCGCCGTCGTCGACCTCCGTCGGCACCGCGTCGATTTCCCGCTTCCTGCGGCCGGTGGTCTATCAGTCCGTGCCGGAGGACCTGCTGCCACTCGAATTGCGCACCGGCAACCCGCTTTCCGTGCCGCAGTCGGTGAACGGAGCGCCGACGCGATGAACGATTTCCCGCCCCGCTCCCCTGCTCTGCGGGGCACCGACGTGCTGATCATCGGCGGCGGCATGATCGGCTGCGCCCTCGCCGACCGGCTCGCGCTGGCGGGCGCCTCGGTGCGGGTCTGCGAGCGGGGCGGGATCGCCTCGGGCACCACGGCACACGGTGAAGGCAATGTTCTCGTATCCGACAAAGGACCCGGGCCCGAGCTGCGCCTCGCCCAGCTGTCCCGGCGGTTGTGGCCGGAGGTGCTCGCGCGGATCGGCGCACGGCACCCGGCGGACGCGGCCGCCGTCGAATGGGAAGCCAAGGGCGGCATCGTCGTTGCCACCACCGAGCCCGGCGCGGCCGCACTGGCCGAATTCGCCGCACGTCAGCGGAGCGCGGGCGTGCGTTGCGAGCAACTCGACGCGGACCAGCTCACGGCCGCCGAGCCTGCGCTGACCCGGGACGTGTGTGCCGCCGTGCACTACCCCGAGGACGCGCAGGTGCAGCCCGCCGGTGCGGCGACCGCGCTGCTCGAATCCGCCGTCGCCGCAGGAACTCTGGTGGAGACCACCTGCGAGGTGGTTGCCCCGCTGCGCCGTGGCGACCGGCTGATCGGCGTGCACACCACCCGCGGACCGCGGCACGCCGATATCGTGATCAACGCGGCGGGCCCGTGGTCGGCAGCGGTCGGCGCGCTGCTCGGCGCGCCGATCGCGGTGCGGCCGCGACGCGGTGACGTGCTCATCACGGCGCCCATGCCGCCGACCGTCTTCCACAAGGTCTACGACGCGGATTATGTTGGCGCCGTCGGCAGTTCGGATACCGCCCTGCAATCGTCGGCGGTGGTGGAGTCGACGCGCGGCGGTCCGCTGCTGCTCGGCTCCTCCCGCCGGCAATGCGGCTTCGACAACCGGCTGCGCCCGGACAGCCTGGCCGCCATCGCCCGCCGAGCGATTCGGCTCTACCCCGTGCTGGCCGATGTCGCGATCATGCGCGCCTACGGGGGCTTTCGCCCTTACGTCGACGACCATCTGCCCGTGATCGGTCCCGATCCGCGCCTGCCCGGCCTGTGGCACGCGACCGGACACGAAGGGGCGGGCATCGGTCTGTCCGTCGGCACCGCCGAATTGATCTGTGCGGCATTGACCGGTGGCCCGGATCATCCCGACCTGGCGGCGTTCACCGTCGACCGCCCGGCCGTCCGCGCGGCGGAAATCAGTGAGGAAGTGCACCGATGAGCAACCACACCAGCGAACGGCACCGGCTCGGTGGGCGCGTCGACCGGTACGGCCCGCCGAGCTCTCAGGACCGGGCCGCGACCGCGGTCACCGAGACGATCGTGATGCCATGGCCGATGAATGGTCTCGGCTCCGACGGTGAGCTCGCCGCCGAACGGCCGTCACAGGGCGCGTCGGCCATTCGTGTGCCGGACGGCGATCGCGCCGGCGACCTCGGGCACGCACCGGCAACGGCACAATCACCGCCGGTCACCCCGGACAGCAGCACACCGTGCCTAGGAACGCACCGTTGAACTGCGAGGTAACCGCGTGAGCGCACAGCTGATCCCCGCGGGCAGCGATCCCCTCGGCCGCGACGATCGCCCGCTGACCGTCACCGTCGACGGTGTGGCGGTGCGCGGCGTGCACGGGCAAACGCTCGCCACCGTCCTGCTGGCCGACGGTCACAACCACTGGCGCACCGCACCGACCGGCGGTAAGCGTGGCATCTTTTGCGGCATAGGCGTCTGCTTCGACTGTGTCGCCACCGTCAACGGCATCCCCGACATCCGCCTGTGCCGCCGCCCCGCCCGCGACGGCGACACCGTGCACACCCAATCCCGCACGTCGAACACCCACACGGAGCACGCCACGGCTCTGCTCGGTGACCCGAATTCCCATGGCGAGCAGCCAGCTCCGATCAGCAGCCACATCGCACACACGCAGTCTCGCGCGTTCGACACCCACACCGAACGCTCAACGGCTCTGATCAACGACGCGAAACCCGGTAGCGCGCAAAGCACATCGGTCGACGGCGAGACCGCAGCGGCGGACGGCGGCGACCCGGAGCGTTCGGCAGACCGCGAGACCGCGGGCGACGTACCCGGCATCGATGAACGACACGACCGGCCGCGAGGAGGCACCCGATGACCAAGCATGTAGTCGTGATCGGCGGGGGGCCTGCGGGAACGGCGGCCGCGGCGGCGGCCCTGCGGTCCGGTGCGACCGTAACGCTGATCGATGCGAACGAGACGCTCGGCGGTCAGTACAACCGGCGTATTCCTGCCGCGTACGGGGTGCGGAATCCGCTGCGGATCGGGCACGGTTACGTCGCGGCACAGCGTCTGGGGTGGCAGCTGAGTGAGCATCCGCGATGCGAATATCTTTCGTGGGCAGCGGTCTATCAGATCGAGCGGGCACCGCACGGTGGTTGCCCGATCGTGCGGCTCTGGCAAGGCATCGAGGGTGAGCGGCGCACGCATCGCGAAATTCTCGGCGACGCACTGATTCTCGCCACCGGCGCGTATGACCGCGTGTGCCCGTTCCCCGGCTGGGATCTCCCCGGCGTGTACACCGCGGGCGCCGCGCAGACCCTCGCGAAGACACAGCGTCTGCTGGTCGGCAAGTCCGTATTGCTGTCCGGCACCGGCCCCTTCCTCCTCCCGGTCGCGCAGTCGCTGGTCACGGGCGGCGCGCAGGTGCAGGCGATCCTGGAGGCCAACCCGGCTTCTCGGATCGCACGCGAATGGCTCACCCGCCCTTGGCAACTGCGCCACAGTGCGGGCAAGGCTGCCGAGTTGATCGAATACGCCGCAGCCGGGGTCCGGCACCGCGTCCCGCTGCGCACCGCGCATGCCGTGGTAGCTGTCGCCGGTGCCGGTCGCGCCGAAGAAGCGACAATCGCTCGCTTGGACGAGAACTGGGCACCGATCCCCGGCACGCACCGCACGGTACCGGTGGACGCGGTGGCCGTCTCGCACGGTTTCACCCCGCAACACGAACTCGCCGTCGCAGCCGGTGCGGCGCTCACCGCGGACGGCTTCGTCCGGGTGGACGAACAGCAGTGCACCAGCGCCGACAGTGTCTGGGCGGCAGGCGAACTCACGGGTATCGGCGGCGCTCAGGTGGCGGCGATCGAAGGCACCGTCGCCGGGCTCGCCGCCGCGGGCGCGCCCCTCGGACGCGGCTTGCGTGCGCGCCATCGCACCGCCGGGCAGTTCGTCGCCAGGCTCGCCGCCGCTCATCCGATCCGTCCGGGCGTGCTGACCTGGGCGCTGCCGGACACCGTGTGCTGCCGCTGCGAAGGCACCACGCACGCCGAACTGACCGACGCGTGGTCGCGCAGCACCGGAGGTGGCTATCGCCCGGCGAAGCTGGCCACCCGCGCCGGTCTCGGCCCGTGCCAGGGCCGGATGTGCGCGGCGAATATCGAAGCGCTGCGCCGCCATTCGTGCCCCGACGGCACGGATGTGCCCGGTCTCGCGGCGGCCACCCCCGCCTGGCGTCCACTGGCCGCGCCCGTGCGGCTGCGCGAACTGGCCGATCTCGACAACGAAGGATCCTGATGCGAAGCAAGACGATCATCTCGGCGATCGACACCCACACCGAGGGCATGCCGACCAGGGTGATCACCGGCGGTGTCGGCACGATTCCCGGCGACACCATGGCGGCCCGGCGCGCCTACTTCGCCGAGCACCTGGACGGCCTGCGCAAACTACTGGTCAACGAGCCGCGCGGGCACGCCTCGATGAGCGGGGCGATCCTGCAACCGGCCACCACCGCCGACGGTCACTACGGCGTGCTGTTCATCGAGGTCAGCGGTCTGCTGCCGATGTGCGGCCACGGCACCATCGGGGTCGCGACCGCCCTGATCGAGGCGGGCATGGTGCCGGTCACCGAACCGGTCACCGAGATCCGGCTCGACACCCCGGCCGGCCGGGTGATCGCCGAGGTCGCGGTCAGCGGCGGGCACGCCGATTCGGTGACGCTGCGCAACGTGCCCGCCTACTGCGACAGCCTGGACAACAAGGTCGAGGTGCCCGAGCTGGGCACGGTGCGCTACGACCTGGCCTATGGCGGAAACTTCTATGCCATAGTCGATCTCGCCGAGGTCGGCCTGCCGTTCGATCGCGCGCACAAGGACCGCATTCTCGCCGCCGGGCTCCGGATCATGCAGGCGATCAACGAGTCCCGGCGCCCGGTGCATCCGGCGGACGAGCAGATCACGGGCTGCAAACACGTCCTGTTCCTCGATCCCGCGTCGACCCCGACCCATACCCGGCATGCGATGGCCATCCACCCCGGATGGTTCGACCGGTCCCCGTGCGGCACCGGCACGTCCGCGCTGCTGGCCCGGCAGCACGCCCGCGGCCTGCTCACCGACGACCAAGTGCTGCAGAACGATTCGTTCATCGGTACCACGTTCTATGCCCGTGCCGTCGAATCGACCAGCGTGGGTACGCGCCCCGCGATCGTGCCCGCCATCACCGGCCGCGCCTGGCTCACCGGCACCGCCAACTACCTGCTCGACCCGTCGGATCCCTTCCCCGAGGGCTTCGTTTTCTGATTCATCGCTCCACCCCTCGAAAGGCCCGGCAATGAAGCCTGTCACCACCCGACCCCAGCGACCGCCGCTCAGCCGCGCGACGATTCTGCGCCGAATGCCCGTAACCGACAGCGACACCGGCGATTTCGCCAAGAGCATGGGTCTGTGGCAGCTGGTCGCGCTCAGTCTCGGCGGATTGGTCGGCGCGGGCGTGTTCTCCCTGGCCGGTGTGGTGGCCAAGGAGGTGGCGGGGCCCGGCGTGCTGCTCTCGTTCGGCATCGCCATCGTCGCCTCCGGCGCGGCGGGGCTCTGCTACGCCGAATTCGCCGGGATGGTGCCGCGGGCGGGCTCGGCCTACACCTACGCCTACGTGTCCCTCGGGGAGATCATCGGCTTCTTGATCGGCTGGGACCTGCTGCTGGAGTACACCGCCATCGTGTCGGTGGTGGCGATCGCGGTCTCCGGATACCTGAACTACATCACCCACTACTTCGGATTCGACCTGCCCACTTGGGCATTGGGCGCGCCGGGCACCGGTGCCGGGCACAAGGTCGACCTGTTCGCGGTGCTGCTGTGCCTGCTGCTGGCGTTCCTGCTCTCCCGCGGCACCCGCGAATCCGCGCGCGTGCAAACCGGACTCGTCATGCTGAAGATGGCGATCGTCGCGATCGTGGTCGTCGCCGGTGCCTTCCACATCAAGGCGGGCAATTACACGCCGTTCTTCCCGCTCGGCGTCGGCGGTGCGGTATCGGGTGCGGCGCTGGCGTTCTTCGCCGTCTACGGCTACGACGCGATGAGCGCGGCGGCCGAGGAGTCCACCGACGGCAAGAAGCTGCTGCCCAAGGCGATCATGATCAGCCTCGGCATCGCCTCGGTGGTCTACCTGCTGGTCTGCCTCGTGATCGTCGGCATGGTGAACTACACCGATATCGACGTCGCCGCGCCGTTCTCCAGCGCCTTCGACAGCATCGGGATGGGCATCCTCGGCCTGGTCATCGCGGTCGGCGCGGTCGTCGGCGTCACCACCTCGGCCTTCGCCAACATGCTCGCCGTGACCCGGGTCGGTTTCGCAATGAGCCGGGACGGCCTGCTGCCCGCCTACTTCGGCAAGTCCGATCCGCGCCGCAAGGTGCCGACCCGGGTGATCTGGCCGGTCGGCGTCGTCTCCGCGCTGATCGCCGGCTTTCTGCCGATCCGGGAGGCCGCCGAGCTGACCAACGTGGGTATTCTGATGGCCTTCATCGTCGTCGCGATCGGTGTGGTGTGGCTGCGCCGGACACGCCCCGAGGCCGAGCGCACCTTCCGTACCCCGTGGGTGCCGGTGGTGCCGCTGCTCGGCAGCGGCTTCTCGGTGTGGCTGATCAGTCACCTCACCTGGGTCACCTGGCTGCGGTTCGTGCTCTGGCTGCTGCTCGGGGTGGCGCTGTACTTCGGCTTCAGCTACCGCAACGCCAAGCTGAACGCCGTTGACGGCTAACTATTCTGATATCGACGGGGCCTGGCCCACCAGCAGATAACCGGAGCACACTGATGATCGAACGACTGGATACCCGCAAGCGCCCGACGCTGCGCGACCACGTGTCCGACGCCTTGCGCGCCGCGATCATCTCCGGCGAGCTCGAACCCGGCGTGCTCTACTCCGCGCCCTGGCTGTCGGAACGCTTCGGCGTCTCCGCCACGCCGGTCCGCGAGGCGATGCTGGACCTGGTGAAGCAGGGGCTGGTGATCTCGGTGCCGAACAAGGGCTTCCGGGTCACCGAGGCCTCCGACGAGGATCTCGACGCGATCGCCGAGATCCGCCTGCTGCTGGAGCCGCCGAGCGTGCGCGCCATCGTCGACCGCATTCCGCAGGCGGACCTGCCGGGGCTGCGCGCGGCGGCCGACAAGATCGTCGACGCGGCCAAGCGGGGCGATCTGGTCGAATACGTCGATGCCGATCGCCGGTTCCACCTCATGCTGCTCGCCTACTGCCGCAATCCGCGGCTCTCGCAGATCGTCAGCGATCTGCGAGCGCAGACCCGGTTGCTCGGTCTCGCCGCGCTGGTCGCGCGCGGCGAGCTGGACAACTCGGCGCAGGAGCACCACACCATCCTCGATCTGATCGAACAGCGTCAGGGCGCGCAGGTGGAGTCCTTCCTGCGCAATCACATCGGGCACGTGCGCGGACTCTGGGCTCCCGGAAACGCCCCCGACAAGGACGCCTCCTGAGCCCGAGTCCGCCGCGGGCCCGGCCGCGTCACCGTGGTCCGATGCGCGAGTTCAACCAGTCGCCGAGCCAGCCGATGGCGTTGCGGCCGGTCTCGTCGACGATCAGCGCGCCGTAGTTGACGTGCGCGTTGGACGCGAAAAACATTGCCGCGCTGATGCCGTCGCCGATGAGGTCGAACAGGTTGATCCCGGGCGACGGTTTCGAGGTGGCGAGCGCGGCGGTCAGGTCGTCGAGCCCGGTGTCCTTGCGTTCGGCCGTCAGCATGCCCATCGCGACCCCGGCCAGGTCCTGCCCGATCGGCAGCAGCGCCGAGAGCGCGACCGCTGCCCCGGCCGGGTCGGGCTGCTGGCCGGGCGGCGGCGCCAGCTTCTCCAGCACCGACCACGCGACTTCCTGGATCCGGCCCGCGATCTCGGCGAGTTTGGGGATGTCGATGGTCGAGAGCACCGAGGCGGCGATCGTCGCGATCTGCAGGAAGCCTTGCGAATTGGGCACCATCGAGAGCACCTGCGACACCCATTTCACGTCGACCGCGGCGAGCAGGTCGACCAGCGGCCGCAACTGATTGTTCAAGGTGCCCGCGATGGCGTGCGCGCCCGCGGCGTCGCGCGCCAGCACCTTCTGCGGGAGCAGCGCCAGGTTGTCCAGGATGCCGCGGAAGTCGAGGGTGGTGACCTTGGCGACGACATCCAGTGCCTGGTTGACCATCTCGCTCGGTTTGAGCAGCGCCAGGATGCCCGCCGCGGATTCCAGGACGCCCACGGGCAAGGTGATCAGCACTTCGATCTGCCCGTTGAGCGAATCGGACAGGCCACTCAGCGCCGCTACTTCGGGTGAGCCGGCCGGTAGCGTCTCGACACCGTTGTTCAACAGGTCGGTGGCGTTTCCGGCGATCGTGTTGGCCGCCGACACGGCGCCGGACAGGTCCGACTGGGCGGCGCCGTTGAGCACCTTGCCCGCGCTGTGCTCGGCCGAACCCGCTGGGGCGGCGGCCAATTGCTTCGCGGCCGCACCGGAGCCGACCAGTTCGGCGAGCGGGCGGATGGTGTGCTCGACCGTATCCGCCTGCTCGCGCACCCGGGTCAGATCGACACCGCGCGGGTCGACCAGGCTCGCGGCCAAGTCGCGCACGGCCGCGGCCAGGCCCGGCAGATCCGCCTTGGAGAAGTCCGAGGTCAGGGCGCCGGCCAGCCGGGAGTCGCTGGGCAGCTTGCTCAGCAGCGAACCCAGCTGTCCGAGTAGCGGATTGGCGTTCTTCTGGATCGAGCAGTACAGGTCGTTGGGGTCGCAGATCGAGGTGACCCGGCCGGAGAGCGCGCCCATCCCGCGCGGCCGCGGGTCGGCGATCCCCTTGCCCGGGGTGCGGGGGCCGACCGCGGTTTCGCCGGTGGTGCCCGCGGCCGGATCGGACAGCAGCCCGACGCCGAGCACCCGGTCGGCCGAGATCGGGCCGCGCCCGTTGCCGATATCGGAGGCGATGTCCCCGGCGGCGTCCGCGCCCTGGCTGTAGCCGGTGATGGTGAACTTCGTCCCGGCGCAGCGGGTTCCGTAGTCGCGCAGCGCCTTACGCGCGTTGGTGAGCGCGGTGTTCTTGCTGTCGGCGTAGGTGTGGCCGTTGTCGAAGGCCCGTGCCATGTAGGGCGTGAAATAGATGGCCGATGTCGCGCCGTGCTCGCGCTGGATCGCCTCGGCGATCGGTCTGAGCATGCCGATCGGCTGGGCCGGATCGGCCGCCTCGTTGGTCTCCCAGGTGCCGGGGATGAAGAGATTGAAAGTGTCCGCACAGCCGGATGTTCTGGTGTGCACGCTGGCCGGGGAGGCGACTCCGGTGGCACCGAGGGTGACACCGACGGCCACCATCGTGGCCACCACCACACAGCGCTTGGACGAGGGCAGGACAGGCATCAGAACCTCACCGATATCGATCGGGCACCCGCCGCCACCCGGGCGGACGGGCAAGAGGGCGTACGACTTTCAGCGCGACAACCGTGGTCGCCGCGCTGACTGTCGCGAATTCCAGGTCAGGACAAATGACCGACAATGGAGGAAAGCAGTTTCAGGCTCAATTTGAGCAAATCGATGCTGTCCCCGATCGACCCGCCGCCGGACGAACCGGTGCTGCTGCTGAGCGAACTCGAATCGTCACTCGAACCCGAGCCAGCGGCAATGATATTGACCGAATCCATGATGCTGATGAAAGCCGACATGTCTAGAACCGCCTGTCTTTTACCGGTGTTTGCAGCAACCAGACTCCCCCGCAACCATGTTCACGTCCAGACCGGTTCAACTGGGGAAGTTGCGCCTACCCCGCAGGTCCAGGCAAGAGCCGGTGCCGAGCCGAAAACTGTTCTCCCCACTCCACACCGGGCGGCCGCCGAACCGGGGCCCGGGCCGCCACGCGCTATTTCCCCGCGATTGAGAACACCTGCGGCGCAATACGAAATACGCAACGGGCCGCGATTTCCATTGCGCCGCTTGCAATTTTGATTGCACCCCTTGCGGCAGGCCGGCAATTGGGACATTCTTTCCCGAACGCGGGGAATTCCCGCACGAGGAAAGGACAGTCCCGTGCGCGATGACGAAATCGATCGGCGGCAGTTACTCGGCATACTGGGCGCGGCAGCAGGTGTCGGCGCGGCATTCGCGACCGGAGCGCTGTGGCCGGCGCCGGCGGCTGCGGCGAACACTCGTCGCGCCTTCCTCGGTTGCTATACCTCGGGCGACGCGGGCGGCGCCGGGATCGGGGTCGCCGCCGTGGACGGGCGCTCCGGCAGGCTGACCGTCGAGCGCACCGTCGCGGTCGCGGACCCGTCGTTCCTGGCGCTGTCCCCGGACGGGCGCTACCTGTACGCGGTGAACGAGGGATCGGGCGCGGGCACCGCCACCGCCGTGGACCTGCGCGCCGCGGTGCCGAAGGTGCTGAATACCGTTGCGGTACAGGGCGAAGGCCCTACTCACCTGTGCGTCTCGCCGGACGGGCGCACAGTCTTGACCGCGAACTACACCTCGGGCAGTGTCAGCGCGCTGGCGGTCGCCGCGGACGGTCGTCTCGGCGCGGTGACCGACGTGGCCCGGCACCGTGGCACCGGCCCCGATCCCGATCGGCAGACCGGTCCGCACGCACACCAGGTGGTGTTCGACCCGTCCGGGCGCTGGGTGCTCGCGGTCGACCTCGGTGTCGACTCCGTCTACGTCTACCGACTCGCCGGCGGCGAGTTGACCGAGCACGCACGGGTCACGCTGGCACCGGGTAGCGGGCCGCGGCACCTGACCTTTCATCCCAACGGCCGCACCGTCTTTCTCGCCAACGAGCTCGATTCCACTGTGACCGTGTGCGATTGGCGCGCCGAGCGGGGCGAGCTGCGGCCCGGGCAGTCCGTGCCCGCGGACACCGCCACCGGCGGCGACCGCAACTACCCGTCGGCGCCGGTCGTCTCCCGGGACGGGCGCTTCCTCTATCTGGCCAACCGCGGCCACGACAGCATCGCCACCTTCGCGATCATCGGTGACGGACTGCTGATCCCGGTGACCACCACCCCCTGCGGCGGCAAGTTCCCGCGCGCGCTCACCCTCGGCCCCGACGGCCGGCGGCTCTACGCCGCGAACCAGAAGTCCCACACGATCACCACGCTGCCACTCGACCCCGTCACCGGCCTACCCGGCGCCGCCACGGTCGCCGCCGAGTTCCCGACCGCCACCTGCGCCTTGTTCCGCTAGCGAAACTCGCTGTCGGCGGCGGCCGTCGGACTGGGATACTGCACGTCCCGACAAGCACGAAGGGACGTCTCGTGACCCATCCAGGGGTTGTACCGCTGCTCGACCGTGTTGCCGACGCCGTCTCCGATGCGATCGGCCGCACCCGCCCGGAACTGGCGGGAGCGGACCCGGTGCTCCGACGTTCCGAACGCGCCGACTTCCAGTCCAACGCCGCACTGGCCCTGGCCGAACGCCTCGGGGTCAGGCCCGCCGAGTACGCGACCGAACTCGTCGCGGCGTTGGCACCCGGCACGGATCGGCCGGTGGCGACCGCGGCGGTGTCCGGTCCGGGATTCGTGAACATCACCGTGCCGGATCGGGTGCTGTGGGCGCAGGTCGCCGCCCGACTGGCGGATGTCCGACTCGGGGTGCCCGCGACCGAGCACGGGCGGCGCACGGTGCTCGACTACTCCGCGCCCAATATCGCCAAGGAGATGCACGTCGGGCACCTGCGGACGACGATCATCGGCGACAGCCTGGCTCGGGTACTCGGCTTCCTCGGCGCCGTCGTGATCCGGCAGAACCACCTGGGCGACTGGGGAACTCAGTTCGGCATGCTCATCCAATATCTCGACGAGCACCCCGACGTGCGGTGGCGGCACGACGATGTCGCCGCCGAGGGCACCGCGGTTTCCGCGCTCGACCGGTTGTATCGGGCGGCGCGGGCCGCCTTCGACGCCGATCCGGACTTCGCGGTCCGCTCGCGCGCGCGGGTGGTCGCGTTGCAGGCGGGCGATTCGCGGACCCTGGATCGCTGGCGCGATATCGTCGCCGAATCGGAGCGGGCCTTCGCCGCTATCTACGCGAAGTTGGGCGTACTGCTCACGCCGGACGACTCGGTGGGCGAATCGTTCTACAACCCTCTGCTTTCCGGCGTCGTCGCGGAATTGCTCGAGCAGGGCGTCGCGGTCGACAGCAACGGCGCGACGGTGGTGTTCTCCACCGAGGTCACCGGCCCCGACGATGCGCCGGTGCCGTTGATGGTCCGCAAGAGCGACGGCGGATACGGTTACGACACCACGGATCTGGCGACGATCCGCTACCGCATCGACGCCCTGCACGCGCAGCGGCTGTTGTACGTGACCGATTCCCGGCAGGCGCTGCATTTCCGGCTGATCTTCGAAACGGCCAGGCGCGCAGGGTGGTTGCGCGACGGCATCGAGGCCGAGCACGTCCCCTTCGGCACGGTGCTCGGCCCGGACGGCACACCGTTCAAGACCCGGGCGGGCGGCACCGTGCGGCTGGGCGATCTGCTCGACGACGCCGTCGCGCGGGCCCGCGCGGTGGTCGCGGCGAAGAATCCCGGGCTGACCGACGCCGAATTGGACGCGATCGCAACGCAATCCGGCATCGGCGCGGTCAAGTACGCGGACCTGTCGACCGCACGGGTCAAGGACTACACCTTCGACCTCGACCGGATGGTCGCCTTCACCGGCAACACCGCCGTCTATCTGCAATACGCGCACGCGCGCATCCGATCCCTCCTCGGCAAGGCCGGTGCCCCGGAGCCGGTGGTCGCGATCGACAGCCCACTCGCAGCGGCCGAACGCGCCCTCGTCCTGACGTTGGACGCGTACGGAGCCACCGTCGCCGAGGTCGGCAGCACGCTCGAACCCCATCGCCTGTGTGGCTACCTCTACCAGCTGGCCCGTGCTTTCACGGCGTTCTACGACGCCTGTCCGGTGCTCAAAGCCGATGCGCTGCAACGTGGTAACCGGTTGGCCCTGTGCGACCTCACGGCCCGAACCCTCGCCCACGGTCTGGACCTGCTCGGTATCGCCGCCCCGGAACGGATGTGAAACCAACGCGCGCAACGTTGCCGGGCCCGCGCACGGCGGAGCCGGACCGCGTGGCACGCGGCCCGGCTCTGGTGTTGTGCCGGCTACTGCTTGGCGGTCACGACCGCGTACAGGTCGTCCCACGCCTTCGGCTTCGGCGGCGCCGGGACGGCCGAGCGCGGCGCGCCGCCCCGCTTGCCGCTGTCGAACGTCGCGTCGGAGGGCTTGTACGCGGGCTTGCCCTTATCGGTCAGCCAGGTCTTGAACAAGGCGTTGGTGCTGCGCCCGGTGACCGCGTTGGCCATCTCGATGAAGTCCGCGACCTTGGCATTGCCGAACTGGTACTTGGTCAGCCATTCCCGCAGCATCCGGTAGAAGACGTCGTCGTCACCGATCGCGCTGCGGAAGGCCTGGATCGCCAGCGCGCCGCGGCTGTACAACTCGGCGGGCAGCACATTGGCCGGCCCTGGATCGGTCAGCACGACATCCCAATTGATCCGGGTCGAGGTGGCATAGGCGTAATCGGCGATTTCCGCCGCGGTGCCGGTGCCGTTCTTCTCCGACCACAGGTACTCCATGTAGCTGGCGAAACCTTCGTTCAGCCAGCCGTCTTTCCAGGTCGCCACCGAGGTCGAATCGCCGAACCACTGGTGCGCGTTCTCGTGCACCACCACCGAATCGTTCTTACCGCGCTTGAAGAAGCCGTCGGTGTAGGTGGGCATGGTCTGGGTTTCCAGCGCGAAGCCACCCATCTTCGCGTCCACCACACCACCGGTGGATTCGAACGGGTACGGCGTGAGCTGGCTCGCCAGCCAATCGACGATCTCGGGCGTCCGCTCGATGCTGGCCTTGGCGTTGGCCCGCACGGTCGGATCCAGATCCGTCGCGTAGGCGGTCAGGTTGGGCCGGGCGGGCGTGCCCGCGCCCTGTCCGCCGCGCTCGTACTTGCCGATCGCCAGGTAGGTCGCATAGGTCATCTGCGGGTTCTTGCTGAGCCAGTTGTGCCGCTTCCACCCCGGAATGTTCTGCGTCACAATGGTTTCCACGCCGTTGGACAGGACGTCCATATTCTCCGGCGCGAGCACCGACACCGCATAGGTCGCCTTGTCGGTCGGGTGATCGTTGCTCGGGTACCACCATTCGGCGGAGAAGGGCTCGTTGGAGATCAGCGCGCCGTTGGGGTTCTCCACCCAGTTGCGCGCGCCCGCCGCGTTCGCCACCCGCGACGGGATGTCGTTGTAGGCGACCACCGTGGTGAACTCGGCACCGACGGCCAGGTTGGCGGGCAGCGTCACCGCCAGCTTGTCCTTGCCCAGGGTGTATTTGGCGGCCTTGTTGTTGATCAGCACGGACTGGGTCTGCAAAAGGAAGTCGAACCCGATCGCGGACCCGGCCTTCAAATCCTGCTTGGCTTTCGCCGTGATCGTCGTCGACCCGGACAGCCTGCCCGAGGACGGATCGAACTTCAGGTCGATGCTGTAATTGGAAACGTCGTATGCGGCGCTGCCGATATTCGGGAAATTGGGATCACCGATACCGGTCAGCGGTGCTGCGGCGGCCGTGCCTGTACTCGAGATCAAAGCCGCCGCCACCAGCAGCGGAACAGCTCGCACCGAAACAGAGTGCAACACGGGAAAACGCCTTGTCATAAAAGAACTCCAATGTGTCGTGCACACGCGGATTCGCGTCTCGCCCAAGATCTTTCGATACCAGAGAAACACATCGTTTCGGTCCGCTCGACTGGAGATCAACTGGGGAATTCCGACCGGCCCGAACGAATTACCGGACGCCGTAACCAGTGGCACAACGGTCCGGTTCGATCCGACCGGTGGAGCTGGGTCGGACGCATCGCGACCGGTCGGATACGCTCCCCCGACACATGTTCAGGCGACGGAGCCGACCGCATCGGCCCGCGATGCGGTGCGCCGATCGGGATGCCTGAGAAGGTCTGAGACGAGGAGCGGCGTGACAGAAGCAGCGTTCGACGTGGCCGGGTTGGTCGGGCACCACTACCGGGCCGACGACTACTACGAGGTCGGCCGGGAGAAGATCCGCGAATACGCGCGGGCGGTACAGGATTTCCATCCCGCGCACTGGAGCGAGGACGCGGCCGACGAGCTCGGCTACTCCGGTCTCGTCGCACCGACCACGTTCATCTCGATCGCGGCCATGTTGGCCAATCGCCGGCTCTTCGAGACCGTCATCACCGGATACGACGGGTTCGTGCAGACCGATCAGGTCTTCGAGATGTACCAGCCGGTGGTCACCGGCGACCGCCTGATCGGCGACGTCGAACTCGAGGCGGTGCGCCGGGTGGCGGGCAAGGATCTGCTCACCGTCAAGAACATTTTCTCCGATCAGTCGGGGCGGGTCATGCAGGTCATGCACACCACCGTGGTCGGGCTCACCGCCGAGGACGTCGCCGAGGGCATCGGCGCGGCGATCGAGCGGGTGATCATGCACGGCATCGAGGTGTTCACCCGGATCAGCCCCGCCGACGCCGCACCGCAGGTCGATCCGGCCGGTGTCCCGGTCGCTTCGATCCCCTCCGAGGTGAGCCGAACCCGGGTGCCGCACACCGCGCTTCGGTTCGAGGACCTCACCGTCGGCACCGAACTCCCGGCCCGGACCACCCGGCTCACCCGCGGCGATCTGGTGAACTACGCGGGGGTCGCCGGTGACGCCAACCCGATCCACTGGCACGACGACGTCGCCGCGCTCACCGGGCTCCCTGACGTGATCGCGCACGGCATGCTGACCATGGGACTGGGCGCCGGGTTCATCACCGGCTGGCTCGGCGACCCGGGCGCGCTCACCCGCTACGGCGTTCGTCTCTCGAACTACACCGTCGTCGAGGCTCGCAATGTCGGCACCATCGAGTTCACCGGCCGGGTCAAGTCGCTCGACCCCGAGACGCGCAGCGCGGTCATCGCCATCACCGCGAAGTCCGCGGGCCGCAAGATCTTCGGCCTCGCCACCGCGGACGTCCGCTTCCGCTGACGCTCAGTCGAGCACGACCAGTCGCGTCCCGGGCAGCAGACGCGACGGCGGGAGACCGAACATGGTGTGGAACGTGTCGGTGAGGTGCGACGGGCTGGCGAAGCCCGCTTCGATGGCGGCGGTGGTCAGGTCCGCGCCCTTGGCCACGGCGCGCCCGACCGAGAGGATGCGCGCCCAGAGCCGGTAGCGGCGAAAGCTGGTACCGGACTGGGCGGCGAACAGGTGCAGGAAGCGGGAGGTCGAAAGGTGGGCCGCCGCGGCCAGTTCGCCCGCCGAATTCGCTCCGGCCGGGTGCGCCAGCAGCGCCGCGGCGGCCTCGGCGATCCTGGGGTCCACCGCGGATCTACGGGAACCACAGGCCAGTTCGATCGCGGCGACCGGGTCGAACTCCGCTTGCGCGGCCAGGGTGAGCAGGTCGTGTTCGTTGCTGTGCGCCAGGCCGATCGCGGCCGCGCTCGCGGTCATCCGGTCCCGGCACGACTTCGCGTGCGGCGACGTCGGATCGATGTAGCAGAACAGCATCCGCGCGCCGCGCGCGACCAGCCGATGTGCTCGGCGCGGCGGAATCAGCGCGGTGCGAACGACTTTCGAGATTCCGTCGACGTACAGGGTGAACGGTGCGTCGAGGCCGACCGCGAGGCAGTGCACCGAGCCGCTGTGCGCGTCGAGTTGTAACGAGGGGCCGCGGTAGACCGCGTGGCCCGGCCACAACCATACGGTCGCGGGCGCAAGACAGCTCGTTTCTGGAAGTGGCGCACCGTCCATGATCGCCATGCTTGCACGACAGCGAAATCGTCGGGAAAGGCGGGCCGGAAATGGGATTCGAGTATGTCGCGCGGGCGGCGCTGGTGGTGATCGGGGTGATTCACCTGCTGCCCGGCACCGTGGCGTTCGCCCCGCGCCGGGCGGCCGCGATGTACGGGACGCGCGCCGGTTCCCGCGACCTGGAGTTGCTGCTGCGGCATCGCGCGCTGCTGCTCGCGATGATCGGTGCGGGCACCATCGCCGCGGCGTTCCTGGCGTCGATCCAGGTCGCCGCCATGATCGCGGTCGGCATCAGCATGACCAGCTTTCTCGCACTGGCCATGAGCATCGGCCTGCGCGAACTGACCGCCGCGACCAAGCGCGTCTTCCGGATAGACGTGTTCGCGGTCGCTCTGCTCGCCGTGGCGGTACTGGTGCTGACGCTTACCGAATGGTCGGACTAGTCGGCATCGCCTTGCGGTACAAAGATTTTCGCGAGAACCTGACGGTCGAGCTTGCCGCGCGGTGTGCGCGGCAAGCTGTCGAGCACCCGGACCTGCACCGGAATACTGGGGCTGGGCAACGTCGTGCGCAGATGCCGCCAGATCTCGTCCAGGCTCGGGGCGGACGCGCCGACGACGATCGCGGCGGCGGGCGCCTCCCCCATCCGGGCATCGGGGATACCGATACAGGCGGCCTCGGCCACCCCGGGCAGCGCGGTGAGCGCCGCCTCGATGGCGGCGGGCTCCACATTGAGTCCCGCCCGGATCAGCATCTCACTGTCGCGACCGAAGAGCCGCAGGCGATTTCCCCGCACCGCGCCGCGGTCGCCCACCGTCATCCAGCCGCCCACCGGGCCACCGGCGATACCGTCCGCGGTGAGATAGCCGTCGAAGAGCATGTCGCTGCGCACGAACACCAGGCCGTCCCTGATCTCCGCGTCGACGCCGTCGAACAGCTCACCGGCCGAATTCTCGTCGGTGTCACCGAGTCCGCGATCGAACGACACGAAGCTCAGCTCGGACGCGCCGTAGAAGTGCACGAGTTCCGCGTTCGGCAGCACCGCTTGCAGCGCCTGCCTGCCCGGCCGCGGCCAGCGGGCCGCGGAGGACAGCACCTCCCGGACGCCGGGCAGCGGGCCGGTACCGGAGCGCACTACGTCCCAGGCGATGGTCGGCACCGAATACAGATGGGTCGCACCGTCGTTCAGCGCGGTCATGACCGGCCGCAGGTCCACCGTCGCGCCCCGGGTGAGCGCGTGCAGCGCCCCGTACAGGAAGTGCGTGTGGTCGAGCACGCCGGGCGCGGCGACCCGGTCACCGGTGCCGATGTCGAAGGTGGCGTCGGAGCGGTCGAGGGTGGTGGCCCACGAGTTCTGGTCGCGGACGAACAGTTTCGGCGCGCCGGTGGTGCCGGAGGTGATACCGACCAGCAATTCCGCGTCCGGGCGCGCCCGGCCCGACGGGCCCGTCCCCGCCAGTTCGGCGGCCGTCCGCACGGGACCGTCGAAGCCCATCTTCCGCAATCGCCGGTGCTGCCCGGCCGCGGCGACCACCGCGCCGGGCCGCGCGAGTTCGAGCACCGTCGCCAGCTGGCCGGGCATCAGGTGCCGGTGCAGCAGCACCACACTCACGCCGCAGTGACAGGCGGCCGTCACGACCACCAGCGATTCGACATCCGACGTCGGCAGGACGGCAACCCGGTCCATGCCGTGCAGTCCGGCCGCGGTGCGGGTGACCCGCTCCCAGAACTCGCCGTAACCGACGCGCTCCTGGCCGGATTCGACGGCGATGGTCGCCGGGGCCGCGGCGGCGCGGCGTTCGATCCGCGCGGCGAGCAGCTCACTCATCGTCCACTCCTCTCGCCGCCAGTGCCTCGCCCATGGCGTCGGCGGTGCGCAATGCCCGCACCAGCACCGGCGTGGCCAGGGCCGTCATCGACCATTGCAGACCTCTCGCCCGGCGCGCCTCGGACACCTCGGACACGATCCCGGCCAGCAACGGCACGCAGCGGATGGCCAGCGCCAGCAGCAGTCCGATCCGTTCCGGGTCGACGCCGATCCGGCGCAGCGGGCCGAGCGCCCGGGTCACGGTGTCGAGCAGATCGGTCACGCGGGTGGTGAGGGTGACCAACGCCGCCAGCGCCACCGAGATCAACAGGACGCCGCACACCACCACCGCCCGCGCCGGTGAGGTGATCAGCACCTGGAAGACGGCGATGATCAACAGCATCCACACCACCGGTCGCAGCTGCGCCACCGCGACGCGCCACGGAATGCGCGCCAGCGCGAACAATCCGGCCACCGCCAGCGCGCCGAGACCGACCTGAATCGGACTGCGCAGCAACACCGTTGCCGCGACGATCGCCGCGATGAGCAACAGCAGTTTCGCGCCCGCGGGCAACCGGTGCAGCAGTGAGTCCCCGGGCCGGTACAGACCGATCATTCGACCAGCGCCCGGTAAGCGGGCACCGCGGCCGAGGGGGTTCCGTCGAACGCCACCAGACCGTCGTCGATCACGATGACCCGCTCGAAACCCTCCAGCAGCGCGAGCTGATGGGTCACCACGATCACCTGCTGGTCCATCGCGTCCAGCGCGGCGGCGACCACCCGCGCGTTGCGCAGGTCGAGCAGCGTGGTCGGTTCGTCGGCGATGATCACCTCCGGCCTGCGGATCAGCACCGCGCCCAGCGCGAGCAGTTGTTTCTGCCCGCCGGACAACAGGTGCGAGGGATGATCGGCATGCTGATCGAGCCGGAAGCGCACCAGCATCTCCTGGACGCGCGCCGCCACCTCCGCCTTGTTCAGGCCGGATCGGCGCAGCGAGAACGCGAGATCCTCGGCCACCGTGGGCATCACGATCTGGGTGTCCGGATCGGTGAACACGAAACCGACCTTGCGCCGCACCTGCGCGCCCTTGCGCGCGACGTCGACGCCGTCCACCGTCACCGTGCCCGAGGTCGGTGTGAGCAGGCCGTTGATCATGCGGGCCAGCGTCGATTTGCCGGACCCGTTCGCCCCGATGATGCCGACCCGGCGCTCGGTGATGCACAGGTCGATGCCGCGCAACACCTTTCGCTCACCGAACGCGTGCCCGACCTTCTCGAACCGAATCTGACTCATGCCACCCGCTCCACCAGCATCGCGATCCCCTGCCCGCCGCCGATCGCGCAAGCGGCCAGGCCGAGCGCCGGACCGTCCGGGCGCAGCATCTGAGTCGCCAATCGCACCAGCAGGATCGCGCCGGACGCGCCCCAGGGATGACCCATCGCGATCGCCCCGCCCTGCGGGCAGATCGTCGCTTCGTCGAGGCCGAGCTCGTCCGATACCGCCAGCACCACCGACGCGAATGCCTCGGTGATCTCGACGATCCCGAGATCAGCGACACCGACACCGGTGCGCCGCAACAGCTTCCGGATCGCGGGCGCCGGACCGAGCCCGGGATGGGCCGGATCGGACCCGGCCACCGCGGACCCGAGGACCCGCAGCGCGGGCAACCCCGCCGCCACCGCCTCGGTGGTGACCGCGACCACCGCGGCCCCGTCGGAGATCCCGCACGAGTTGCCCGCGGTGGCCGTGCCATCGGCGCCGAAACTCGGGCGCAGCCGCGCGAGTCGCGCTACGGTCAGGCCCGCCCGGATTCGCTCGTCGCGCCGGACGTCGCCGATCGGCACGAGTTCGGCCGAGAAGTCCGCGGCCGCGGCCGCGCTGTGCGACCGCGCCGCGTAGGCGTCCTGCCGCTCGCGGCTGATCCCGCGCACGCGGGCGAGATCGTCGGCCGCAGACCCCATGTCAGGGTCGGGAAAGCCTTGCGGCGCAAAGGGCGCACGGGTGTAGCGCACCGGTTCGGCGTCCCCGGCCGGCGGCCAGAACCGCCACGGCGCGGTGCTCGCCGACTCGACACCGCCGGCCAGGATCAGCTCCTCGCCCCCGCTCTGCACCCGCAGCGCCGCCTGCATCACCGCGTCCAGCCCGGACCCGCACTGCCGGTCGACGGTGACGCCGGGGACCTCGGTGCCGAGTCCGGCGGCCAGCGCGGCGATCCGCGCCGGATCGCCGCCCGGCCCTAGGCAATTACCGAGCACGACGTCGTCGATCTCCGCGTCGACTCCGGCCGCGCGCAAGGTCGAGCGCACCTCCCGCAGGACGGGCGCGGCGAGATCGGTCGTGGTCAGGCTGGCGAACCCGTGCCCGGCGTTGCCGATCGGTGTGCGCCGCGGCGCGACGAGGACGGGTCGACGGTTCATGCCAGCAAGTCTTTCAGCTCACCCCGAGCCACCTTGCCACTAGCCGTGCGCGGCAACGCGGGCAGCGGCACCCAGCGCCGCGGCATCGCCTCTTTCAGCAGCACCCGGCGGGCGTGCGCGCGCACCGCACCGATGCCCACATCACCGTCGAGTTGTACTGCGGCCGTGACGATCTCGCCGAGAACGGCATGCGGTGCACCGATCACCGCGACGGCGGCCACCCCGTCGATCGCGCCGAGCACCCGCTCGACATCCTCCGCGAGCACGGTGGTGCCGCCCACGTTGATCGCGGACTCGCCCCGGCCCCGCACCGTGAGCTCGCGCTCGGGTCCGAGTTCCGCGAGATCGCCGACGCCGAACCATTCCGGCGCGCCGAGCACCCGATACGGCGTGCGCACGTACAGCAGTCCGGCACGGATCTCGGCCTCGACGCCGTCGAGCAGGCGCAGCGGCTCGGGCACCCGGCGGGCCGCGACGAGCGACACCTCGGCGGAGCCGTAGTACTCGATCAGCTCGAGCCCCGCCGCCGCGGCACGGGCACCGTCGTCCAGGGCGATCCCCGCGACGATCGCCGTCCGCAGCGCGGGCGCGCGGCCCACCACCTCGCGCAGCACCGCGGGCACCGCGTGCACCACCGTGGCCCGCGCCGGATCGTCGGTGACACAGGCGCCCAGCCACAGCGCGTGCAACGCGCCGAACAGGTGCATGGTCGCGTACAGCGGGCCGGTGAGCAGCACCCGATCCGCGGCGGTGACGCCGGTGATCGCGGTGAACGCCGGAAAGCTGTCGTACCAGGACGCGGCGGTCCTGGCGAGCGGCCGCGGCCGGCCGGTCGAGCCGGAGGTCGTCACCAGCAGAAAGGCCGAGGCGGGAAGATCGGTTCGCGCCGGGCGAGCCGCGGGGTTCTCTACGAACACCGGCACGCCACGCCGTGCGGCCGCGCAGACGCAGATCAGCGCGTCCGGCACGTCGAGCGCCGACGCGTCGTAGCTCGTCGCGCCGGGGTGCTGCTCGATCCACTGCTCGATCGCCCGGTCCAGTTCGGCGTAAGTGTAAGTGCGGCCGACGAATTCGATGGCGGGCCGGGCGCCGGAGCCACCGAGCCCCGGATCACGCACGAATCAGCCCGGGGTACGCGCGATGCACGCCCTTCGCGACGATCGAGGCGACGACGACCTTGGCCAGGTCGCCGGGAATGAACGCGAAGTTGGTCGTGATCGCGTGCCGGACGTCGAGGTCGGTCCGCAGCAGCAGGCCGAGGGTGCCGAACAGGTAGATCACCACGATGCCACCGAGCGCGTTGATCAGCAGCCCGAGCACGAGCGGGTACTTCGGCAGAATGCGCGCGGTCAGCAGCCCGATGACCAGCGCGGCGGGAATCCAGCCGACCAGGTATCCGGCGCTCGGCCCGGCCATCGCCGTCAATCCGGTGCGCCCACCGGACAGCAGCGGCAGTCCGATCATGGTCAGCGCGAGGAATACCACCACCGCGGCCGTACCCTTGCGCGCCCCGAGCACCGCACCCGCCAGGATCACGCCCAGCGTCTGCACCGTGATCGGCACACCGCTGAAGCCGACCGTGATGGCGCCGGGCAGGCCCATCGCCGCGATCAGCGCCGCGAAGACCGCGATCTGCGCCATGTCCCGCGCGGAAATACCGACCCTCGACCTCCGAGGGTCCTCGACACCGTCCACGATTTCCTCCGCTAGCGACTTGAACGACGTTCAAGATAGCAGGCGCCACATCGCTTCCGGACCCCACTCCGCCCGCGGTCGCAGGCCCAGCCGCCCGCGGTTCGCGGACTCGACCGCCCGCGGTTCGCGGACTCAGCCGCGCGCGCGGATCCGCGCCTGCACCTCGGGCCTGCGCAGCGGCGGCACCGACTTCGGCGGGACCTTGCGATCGGGCAGCTGATCCAGCAGCCGGGTGGTGATCGCCGCGATCTCGGCCACGGCCGCGTCGACCGCCGGTTTCGTCGTGGCGGAGATGCTGGACAGTCCGCCGACCTTACGCACGTACTGCAATGCCGCGGCCTGGATCTCCTCCGGTGTCGCGGCGGGTTCCAGCCCCCGGAGGGCGGTGATGTTTCGACACATACCCCGAGGCTAATCCGCCCCACCGACACCGCGCGGGCCGAACGCGTCGATCGCCGGGATCCCCGGAATAAGCGCAGGTGGGCAGTAGTGTGACCGACGCACGCACCCGACCTCGCGGGACCCGATCGGAGGCCGAGCTGAACGCGTCACGAGACTGGAGCGACGAACTGGTCGCGTCCACGCAGTGGGTGCTCCTCGCCTCCGCGCTCACCGGCGTGATCTTCCTGATCGTCGTCACCGTGCTGCTGCGGATCACCACCTGGGGCCGGCACTTCCGGCGGACCACCGGCGCGTTCTTCCGCGGGCGCGAAGCTCGGCGCACGATCCCGCTCGCCGGCGTGCTGTTGATCATCGCCGTGCTCTCGGTCCGGGTGAAGGTCCTGCTCTCCTACCAGGGCAATGACATGTTCTCGGCCCTGCAGCACGCCGCCGAGGCGCTCGGCCGCGGCGACAACGCCGCACTGGCCGACGCGGAGCACGCGTTCTGGCACTCGCTGCTCGTCTTCGCCGTGCTCGGCATCCTCGACGTGGCCCGCACCCAGCTGGACTTCTATCTCGGGCAACGATTCGAAATCCGTTGGCGCCGTTGGCTCACCGAACGGATGACCAGCGAGTGGATCGACGGCCGGGCCTATTACCGCACCCGGTTCATCGATGCGCCGATCGACAACCCGGATCAGCGTATCCAGCACGACGTGACCGAGATGACCGGCCGCGCGCGATCGTTGTCGCTCGGGGCGGTCACCTCGGTGGTGTCGGTGGTGTCGTTCACCAGAATCCTGTGGGATCTGTCGGGGACGCTGACCCTCTTCGGCGTCGAGATTCCCAAGGCGATGGTGTTTCTGGTCTACCTGTACGTGCTGGTGGTCACCGCCGTCGCGTTCTGGATCGGCCGCCCGCTGATCGGCCTCGGCTTCCGCTACCAGGCGGTGACCGCGAACTTCCGCTACGCCCTGGTCCGGCTGCGCGACAACGCCGAACGGGTGGCGTTCTATCGCGGCGAGCAGACCGAACAGCGGGGTCTGCGGGCGCTTTTCGCCGAAGTGCTGCTGGTCTATCGCCGCCTGGTCCGGTTGACCACCCAGTTCATCGGCTGGAACCAGGCCGCCAGCGAGGTGGCCGTGGTGTTCCCCTGGTTGCTGCAGGCACCGCATTTCTTCAGCGGGACACTGACACTCGGCGACGTCCAGCAGACCGGGACGGCGTTCGGCCAGATCCAAGGCGCGCTGTCGTATTTCCGCAACAGCTACAGCGAGTTCGCGGTGCTGCGTGCCACGCTGCTACGGCTCGACGGTCTCGTGACGGCGAGCGAACAGGCCCGGAAGCTGCCGACGCTGCCGGTCCAGATCACCGACGACACAGTGGAACTCACCGATATCGAGGTGCGTAAACCGGACGGTACGATCCTGATCGAGGGCCTGAACCTGCGCCTGCGCGCCGGTGACGCGGTGGTCGTCAAGGGACTGTCCGGCAGCGGCAAGACCACTCTGATGCGCGCACTCGCCGAAATGTGGCCCTACACAGGCGGTCTCGTCGGCAAGCCGGAAACCCCCGGCACGCTGTTTATCGCCCAGCTGCCGTACCTGCCGCTGGGCCCGTTGCGCGCGGCCGTCACCTATCCCGCGACGCCGGACAGTGCGCCGGACAAGACTGTCGCCGACGCCCTGCACAAGGTCCAACTCGGCCATCTGGCAACAAGATTGGACGAGGACGCCGACTGGTCGAACATCCTGTCCCCCGGTGAGCAGCAGCGGCTCGCCTTCGCGCGACTGCTGCTGATCCGCCCGCGAGCCGCGTTCCTGGACGAGGCGACCTCGGCCATGGACGAGGGCCTGGAGTTCGCGCTCTACACCCTGATCCGCGCCGAGCTGCCCGAGCTGATCCTGGTGAGCACCGCGCATCGCAGCACCGTCGATCAGCATCACGACACCCGGCTGGAACTGGCCGGCGGCGGTCACTGGTCCTACGGGTAGGGTCGCCGCCGGCCAAGCGGGTCAGGGTCGGGAACCCATGCGCGCTCGATCGAACCGGATCAGCGGCAGCGCGAGCACCGCCAGTACCGCGCCGATCACACACACCGAGGTGAGGGCAGCGCCGCGCCCCAGGGTGAGCGCGGCCAGCACCGGAGTGCCGCTGATGCCCAACTGGAACGCCGAGACTGTGGTGGCGCCCGCGAGGGTGGGCGCGTCCCCCGCGATCGCGAACACCCGGCCGTACAGCGCCGGGTTGAGCACGAACGCCGCGACGCCGAGCAGGAACACCACCGGCACCACGATCCATACCTGGGTCATCGTGAGCGCGAGGACCACCGACAGCAGCACGATCGCCGCCGCGCCGGCGCCGAGGGCCAGGTGCGGGCGCCGATCGGAGATCCGGCCGCCGATTGATAGGCCGAGGAAAGCCCCGACGCCGAACAGCGCGAGCACCGCGGGAATCCAGACGGGCGCGACGCCGGTGTCCTCGGCGAGCATGGCCGCCAGGTAGTTGAACGTGATCATGTACGCCGCCGTGGTGAGGATGGTGATCGCGTAGACGAGCCACAGGCGCGGCCTGCGCATCGTGGCGAGCTCCCGTCGCACACTCGGCACGGATTCGGCTTTCGCTGTGGCACTGGGTATTCCGAGCAGGCAGCCGACGATGCCGGCGACCGTCAGCAGCACGACGGCCCAGAATCCGCCGCGCCATTCGGTGAAATGACTCAGCAGCGTGCCCGCGGGACCGCCCGCCACCATCGCGACGCTGAGCCCGCTCACCACCACCCCGGACGCCCGGGCATTGCGGTCCGGGGTGACCAGCCCGATCGCGGTCACCGACGCGACCGCGAAGTAGCCCGCGTACGCGATGCCCGCCACCACGCGGGAGACGAGCAGCACCTCGTACCCGCCCAGCAGGCCCACCGCGATGCTCGCCGCGAACACGCCCTGGGTCACCACCAGCGCGGTGCGCCGCGGCCACCGCAGACTCAGCACCGCGAACGGCGGGCCGCCGCACACTACGCCCAGCGCGAACGCGGTGATGAGCAGTCCCGCCGCGGACAGCGACACGTCGAGGTCGACGGCCGCCTCCGGCAGGACCCCGGCCAGCAGGAACTCCGCGGTTCCCATCGCGAAAAGGCTGAAGCCCAGTAGATAGACGCCCAGGGGCAGCCGGTCGGTCCGGCGCTCGGTGAGCTGTGCGGTGGCGCTCATCGCCGGACTCCCTCGATGCGCGCGTCCTGCGCGAATTGCGTTGCTGTATCCGTTGTTCGGTTCATGTCGGATCACCTCCGAGCCGAGCATCGGCCCAGCTGCCCGATATCGGCAAAGGATGTTGCCGATACCGGGACGGATTGGTTTACTCGACGCCATGGATGATCAACCGAGCGTCGGCGCCGTGATCGAGCAGATCGCGCCGCGCCTGCGCCGGGCCCGGGAACGGCAAGGCTTCAGCCTGGCCGAGCTCGCCCGCGCCACCGGCCTGTCCACCAGCACGCTCTCGCGCCTGGAATCCGGCCAGCGCAAACCCAGCCTCGAACTGATCGTCCCGGTGACCGTCGCGCTGGGCGTGCCGCTCGACGAGATCGTCGTGACGCCACGCGTCGTCGATCCCCGCGTCCCGCAGCAACCCACCCAGCGCGACGGCCGGGTCTTGGTCCCGCTGTCCCGGCACCAAGCCGAACCGCGCGCCTACAAGATGATCATCCCCGCCGACGATCATGACCCCTACCTGCGCACCCACGACGGATACGAGTGGCTCTACGTGCTGCACGGCCGGCTCCGCGTCCGGCTCGCCGAACACGACTTCCTCATGGGCCCGGGCGAAGCCGCCGAATTCGACTGCCAGATCCCGCACTGGTTCGGCTCGACCGGTACCGCCGCCGTCGAAATCCTCAGCCTCTTCGGCAAACACGGCGAACGTATCCACACGCGCGCCCGAACCCCCGGCCGCAGTTAGTCGCTCGGGCGCCGCCACCATGCCAGGAACTGCGCGAGCGCCGGGGTGTCGGCGTCCCCCATCCACGCCAGCCGGATCGAGATCTGCGGCGGATTCGCGCCGAACGGGATGACACAGATGTTCTCGTGCGCGATCCGAGTGGCCCGTTTCCGATCGAGCACGCTGATTCCGGTGCCGGTGGACACCGAATCGAGGACCTGTTCGGCGTCGGATTCCTCCGCGACCAGATTCGGTGCGCGATCGCCCCAGATGTGCGTGACGAGTTCGTCATAGAATTCCGGCCCGGTATGCCGGGACCAGAGCACGATCGGCTCATCGATGATGTCCGAGCTTTCCACGGTGGCCCGCCCGGCCAGCGGATGGTCACGCGAGACGACGACCGCGGCCTCCTGCATCCCGATCAGATGCGTGTGGATTCGCGGATGCGCGATATTTCCGCGCACGAACGCGACGTCGATCTCCCCCGACTCGAGCAGGTCCAGATTCCAGGAGGTCCAGCCGGTAATCGTGGACACCGTGATATCGGGGAATTCCTTGCGGAATGCCCTGATGCGCTGGGAAATATCGCTGTCGGAGCCCGATCGGGTGAACGCGACCTTCAACTCGCCGGTGGTGCCGGAGGCCCGTGCCCGCACGCCACGCTCCAACTCGGCGGCCGCGTCGAGCAGTTGCTGCGCGCCTGCCTGCAAAGCCACACCGGCCGGGGTCAGCACGAAGGAGCGACCGTCGCGCGTCAAAAGCTCCACCCCCAACTCCCGTTCCAGCGCCTTGACCTGCTGTGACAGCGCAGGCTGGGTGATGTGCAACGCGTCGGCCGCCCGCCCGAAATGCCGATGCTCGGCGACTGCCAGAAAGTAACGAACCCGGCGCAGATCGTCCACGCGGGTCAGCCTAGCCAGATAAGTAGACCTTATCAATCGGAAGTAAAAACGTATTGGACCGGCCGGTCTCCGTGGCCCAAGACTGTAGCTACCGATCAGTCCACGCCCGCTACCGCGAAAAGGTGTTCCGATGCCTACGACAGTCGCCACCGCCATAGCCGAGAGTCTGCGCGCCAGGGGAATAGCCGAATTCTTCGGGCAGAGCCTGCCCTCGCTGCTGGTTTTGGCCGCCGAGGATCTCGGCATCCGTCAGATCGTCTATCGCACCGAGAACGCGGGGGGCACGATGGCCGACGGATTCGCTCGGATATCGCGACATTGCTCGGTCGTCGTAGCGCAGAACGGTCCCGCCGCAACGCTTCTCGTCCCGCCGCTGACCGAGGCCGCCAAGGTGTCCATTCCGGTGGTCGCGTTCATCCAGGATGTGCCGAGTCCGATTCGCAACAAAAATGCGTTTCAGGAAATTGATCACCAAAGTCTGTTCTCCGGCTGCGCCAAGTGGTTCGACCGCCTCGACGATCCGGATCGGGTGCACGAGTACCTCGACGCCGCCTTCCGCGCGGCGACCAGCGGCCGACCCGGGCCCGCCGTCCTGATGCTGCCGAAGGACATCCTCGATCAGCCCGCTCCCCCGATGCCGACGAGCCACTACCCGGGACCGCCCGAGTTCCCGCTCGACCGGATCCGCCCGCCCGCGGACGCCGTCCGCGCCGCGGCCGAACTGCTGGCTCGGGCCCGGCGCCCGCTCGTGGTCGCCGGTGGCGGCACGATCGCCTCCGACGCGGGTGCGGCGCTGGCCCGGTTGAGCGAACTGGCCGCGCTGCCCGTCGCGACCACGCCGATGGGCAAGGGCGCGCTCCCGGACACCGCCGATCTCAGTGTCGGCGTGATCGGCAATTACATGGGCCCACACGGGGTTTCGCACGGGATGCGGGATTGGATCGCCGGTGTCGACGTGGTGCTGTTCGCGGGGTCGCGCACCAACGAGAACGGCACCGACGGCTGGACCCTGTTCCCGGACGACGCCACGTTCATCCACCTCGATATCGATCCGGCCGAGATCGGGCGCAACTACCCGTCGCTGCGCCTGGTCGGTGACGTGCGCGCGGGCCTCGATGATCTCACCGCGGCTCTGCGCGAGCTCGACCTGAGCGAACGGAGCGCGAGCCGCACCGCGGTCACCACGCAGATCGCCCGGTCACGGGCCGCGTTCGAGACCGCGACCGCCGCCGTGCGCACCGCGACCAGCGAGCCGCTGCGCCCGGAACGCATCGCGGACGAGATCAGCGCCCTGCTGCCGGACGACGCCATCGTGGTCGCCGACGCCAGCTACTCCTCCATCTGGGTGGCGAACTACATCCGCGCCACCACGCACAGCCAGCGCTTCCTGCTGCCGCGCGGCATGGCCGGGCTCGGCTGGGGGCTGCCGCTGGCACTCGGCGCCAAGGCCGCGCGGCCGTCCGCGCCCGTGCTGTGCGTGGTCGGCGACGGTGGATTCGCGCACTGCTGGTCCGAGCTCGAGACCGCGGTGCGGGAGAACCTCGACGTCGTGGTCGTGGTGCTGAACAACGCCATCCTCGGCTTCCAGAAGCACGCCGAGATCGTCCAGTTCGGCAGGCCGACCTCGGCCGTCGAACTGGGTCACGTCGATCACGCCCAAATCGCGACCGCGTGCGGCGCACGCGGTCAAACCATCCACAACGACGTGGAACTGCGTGAGGCCCTGTCCAAGGCGATCGTCGACCCGACGACCACCGTGCTGGACGTCTTCACCGATCCCGACGCCTACCCACCCATCACGGGCTGGGATACCGCCCAGGCGTTGACGACTCACCTCGCGCATCAACAGTCCCACTGAAGAAAACGCAACACCTTCGAGACAACGGAGATTCCCATGGCTTTCGACTACACAGCCCATTTCGAGAGAAAGATCGACGACATCCGGTCCTCGGGCCAGTACCGGACCTTTGTGGAAATCGAACGCCTGGCCGGGCGGTTTCCCCAAGCGGTGCACCATCATCGGGACGGCCTGCGCGAGATCACGGTGTGGTGCAGCAACGATCACCTCGGCATGGGTCAGTTCCCGAAAGTCGTCGAGGCCATGCACCGCTCGATCAATCGCTCCGGTGTCGCGGCCGGCGGGTCGCGCAACATCTCCGGCAACAACCACACCCACATCCTGCTGGAACGGGAAGTGGCACAACTACATCGGAAAGAAGCCGGCCTGACGTTCATCACCGGGTACGCGGTCAACGACGCCGTGCTCGGGGTGCTCGGCAAGCACCTGCCCGGGGTGATCTTCTTCTCCGACGAGCAGAACCACGCGTCGATGATTCTCGGCATGCGCGCCTCGCGGGCCGAGCGGCAGATCTTCCGGCACAACGATCCCGCTCATCTCGACGAGCTGCTCGCCGCCGCCGAGCCGGACCGGCCCAAGGTGGTCGCGTTCGAATCCATCTACTCGATGGACGGCGATATCGCGCCGATGCCCGAATTATGTGCCGTGGCAAAGAAACACGGCGCACTGGTGTACGTCGACGAGGCGCATTCGGTCGGCATGTACGGTCCCGAGGGCTCGGGCATGGCGGCACAGATGGGCTGTGCGGACCAGGTCGACCTGCTGATGGGCACCTTCGCCAAGGGCTACGGCACGCTCGGCGGCTACCTGACCGGTCCGGCGGCGATCCTCGACGCGGTGCGCAGTTTCGCGCCCGCGTTCATCTTCACCCTCGCCATGCCGCCCGCCCTCGCGGCCGCCGCGCTGGCCAGCGTGCGGCACCTGCGCGAGTCCGACAACGAGCGCATCCTGCTGTACCACCGTGCCCAGCTGCTGCAGGGCTTGCTGATGGACGCCCAGATTCCGTTGGTGTCCACCGAAAGTCACATCGTTCCCGTTCTCGTAGGCGATCCGCACAAATGCAAACAACTGGCCGACATCTTGCTCGAAGAACACCACCAATACGCGCAACCGATCAACTTCCCTTCGGTCGCGCGCGGCACCGAACGCCTGCGGATCAACCCCTCACCGGTGCACAGCCCCGCCGCGGTACACAAGTTCGCCGAGATCATCGATTCCGTCTGGTCGCAGCTGAACCTGCCCCGCCGCCCGGCCCGGCCGATCGCCGCCCTCGACACGCTGGAGAAGGTCTCGGTATGACCGTCGAGACGCGGCCCACCCGACTCCGGAACCTGCATCCGGAGGCGGACGCTGAGCCCACAACGCCGTGGGCTCAGCACGTCCTCCTGTATGCGGCGTTCTTCCTGATGGGCGCGGAGATGTATCTGGTCGCACCGATGCTGCCGGATATCGCCGAGTCGCTGCACGCCTCGGTGGCCGCTACGGCCACCATCGTCACCGCCTACGTCCTCGTCTACGCCGTCGCCGGGCCGCCGTTCGGCATCCTCGCCGACCGCTACCCGCGGCGCTGGTCGATCCTGCTCGGCTCGCTGGTGTTCATGCTCGGCAATCTCGCCTGCGCCGTGGCGGGTTCGCTGACCATGCTGGTCGCGGGCCGCGGCATCACCGGCCTCGGCGCCGCGATCGCCGCGCCCGCGATCTGGGCCTACCTCGCCGAGCGCACGCCGCAGCACCAGCGCGGGCGGGTGATCTCCCTGGGCGCGAGCGTGTATTCGCTCGGGCAGGTCCTCGGCGTCCCGCTCGGCGCGGCGCTCGCCGCGCTCACCAGCTGGCGGTGGCCGTTCCTGGCCGTCGGCCTGCTGATGATCGTGACGTCCGCGGTGCTGTACGTCCGGCTCGAGCACGTGCCGGTCACCGGGCAGTCGCGCGGCTTCCGCGCGCTGCTCGCGCCCTGGCGCCGGCCCCGAATCAGCTTGGGGCTCATCGCCACTCTGTTCCTGCAGGCCGCCCGGCTCGGCGCCTACACCTTCGTCGGGGTGATCTACTCTCAACGCTTCGGCTTCAGCCTAGGTGAGCTGGGCTTGGTCGGCCTGCTCGTCGGCGCCGGGTCGCTGATCGGATCACTCAGTGCCGGAACGATTCTCGATCGGCTGCACCGGCGCGGGGTCAGCGGTGTATGGGTTTCCGTACTCGCCGCGGTGGCGTTCATCCCCTGTGCCGTGGTCGCGTTGACCAGTCACCAGGTGGTCGTCGCGCTGGTCGCCTTGACCCTGTGGTGCGTCTTCGGCGGGGCCTTCTACTCCAGTCAGCAGGCCTACCTGTCCTCCGCCGACCCGACCCAGCGCGCCTCCGTCGTCGCGTGGAACAACTCGATGATGAACGCGGGCATCGCCATCGGCACCACCCTGCTGGGCGCCCTCACGGTCGGCGGCGCGATCTTCGCCGGATGCACCGCGGTGCTCGGCCTCATCGCGGCCGTGGTGTCGGCCGCCCTGCTCGCACTCCTTCGAAAGGAACGTCAGCCAGCATGATTCCCGCCTCCGCAGCGGTGGCCCCGAACCGGGCCGCCCTCCCCGTTGCCGCGTGGGCCCTGGGCCCCTACATCTACGATGCCGACGGAAAAGACTATCTCGACGGCTCCTCCGGGGTGCTCAACGTCAATGTCGGGCACGCCCATCCCACCGTGCTGCGCGCCGTTGAAAACCAGCTCCAGCAACTGACTTTCGTGCATCGCACGCAGTTCCGCAACGAACCCGCCCGCCAGCTCACCGAGCGGCTGCTCGCCATCGCGCCCGCGGGCACCGCCGCCATCGAGTACAGCAACTCCGGTTCCGAGGCCAACGAGTGCGCACTGCGGCTGGCCTTCGCCTGCCAGCATCGGCGCGGCGATACCCAGCGCACCGTGATCCTGTCCGAAGAGCCGAGCTATCACGGGATGACGGCGGCCGCGCTGTCCATCACCGGTAGCCCGAACAAGCGCGACGCCTCGGTCGAGGCCTTGCTCGGCACCACCGGCACGAACCGAGTGCTGGTGCGCCCCAAGCCCGGACGGCGCCGGGCGACCCACGAGGAGTGGGCGCAGGCCATTCTCGGCGTCGGGCCGTCGAAGGTCGCGGCGATCGTCATCGAACCGCTCGGCGGCGCTTCGTCCGGCGCGGCCCCGATCGACGTGGAGACGATGCACTGGCTGCGCCGGGAGACGCAGAACAACGGCATCGTGCTCATCGCGGACGAGGTCATGTCCGGCTTCGGGCGCACCGGAAAATGGTGGGCCTGCGACCATGCCAATATCGCCCCCGACATCCTCACCTCGGGCAAGGGTGTCACCGGCGGCTACACGAGCCTGGCGGTGACCATGGTCTCCAGCACGGTGACCACCGCGATCGCCGAACCGCTCGGCCCGATCGCGCTGGGCCACACCATGTCCGCGAATCCCCTCGCCTGCGCGGCGGCCAACGCGGTGCTCAGCGTGCTCGAAGACGAGTCACTGCTGGACAATGCCGCTGCGGCCGGCGCACTGCTCGGCGCCGAGCTGACCAAGCTGTGCGGGCACTATCCGGAGTTGCTCTCCGACCAATCGGGCATCGGCCTGATGCGCGCGCTGCATGTCCGGCCCGGGCAGTCGGTGGACACGAACAAGCGAATCGTGGCCGCCGCCAAGGAAAATGGGCTCGTGCTCTGCTCGGCGGGCATCGGCGAGACGACCGACTCGGTGCTCGTCGCACCACCGTTGAACAGCTCCCCGGGGATCATCGAAGAACTGGTGGAGCGCCTGGACAAGACGCTGGCGGCGGTGGCGGAGGAGCGTCGCCCCTGATATCCGGCGCCCGAAACCGGCTGTCGATCAGCCGGTTTCGGGCAACGCACCGCTGAGAACCGGGAGTACCCGACCATGCGCGGTGTACCCGACCCGCTCGCCGAGCTGCCGACGGCCCCTGAATCGGCGGCGTCGAGGAGCAGGCGAGCGACGGCCGCACCTTTCCCGTCGACAACCCGGCCACCGGCGCGACCCTGCTCGAGGCCGCCGACGCCACAGCCGCCGACGGGGCTCGAGGCGGCCGCCGCAGCCTAAGTCGGATAGGCCCGGACACCATCGCGCGAGCAGGCCGAGATCCTGCGCCACGCTTGGGAACTCGCGATCGCACAACGTAACGCCTGCGCGTTGGTGATGACCAGGTCGCCGCGATCACCGGATTCGCCGACGAGGACGCCGCGATCGCCGACGCCGATGACACCGAATATGTTTTGGCCGCATACCTTTACACCGCCGACGTGGATCGTGCGCTGCGCATCGCCGAGCGTCTCGACGCCGACATGGCCGGTGTCAATCGCGGCGTCGTCTCCGATGTGGCCGCGCCGTTCAGCGGCGTCGAGGCATCCGGCCTCGGCCGGGAAGCGGGTACCGAAGGCATCGAGGAGTACCTCGAAACCGCCTACCTCGCGCTGCCGTAACCGCGGGGAATATAACCCACGCGCGAGCCATTCGCCGCACTTTCACCGACTGGGCAACATACCGTTATTCCTTGTTGCCCAATTGAATTCGTGTCGTTACCATCCTAATTAAAAGGTAAATATTGATAATTCTGCTGCGCGCGGGGAGTTAGCGGGCATACGATCTGAGCTGTTCGAAACACGCTGTCGGGTAACCACATTCACCTGTGTTCAAACCCAGTTCGTGACCGGCTCGCACGCCGGTCGCCGGTCCGTTGTGAATAATCCGAGGACACGAACGCTCCACAATCGAACGTCCCGGGAAAATTTCTAGGTGAGGATCAGCCATGACAATGGAAATGTCCGCACATACCGAGACTACTGTGCGCAGGAGCCTCAGTACCACTGCCGCACACCAGTTGTCGACCACCACAAAGTCCGAACCCCAGATGCAGGGGATCACCTCCCGCTGGCTCACCCGCATGCTGCCATGGACGCAGGTCAACGGCGGTGTATACCGGGTCAACCGGCGCCTCACGCACACCGTGGGCAACGGCGAGGTCGAGTTCGCCGTGGATGGCTCCACCGCGAAGGTGATCCCGCTGGAACTGTGTGAACTGCCCGCACTGCACGATTTCACCGATGAGGACGTGCTGCGCGCACTGGCCCGCCGGTTCGAACAGCGCGAATTCGAACCCGGCAGCGTGGTAGCCGAATTCGGCAATCCGATGAATCAGGTCATGCTGATCGTGCACGGAAAATTGAGCAAGCTCGGCTCCGGCGAATACGGTGAAAACACACTCCTCGGTATGCTGGCCGGTGGAAATTTCTTCGGCGATCAGAGCCTCACCGACTCGTCCGCCATTTGGCCGGTCACCGTCAAGACGCAAACCAAAACCACGATGCTCGTGCTGAGCCGGCCGGCGTTGGAGGAAATACTCGACAACGCGCCCGCGCTGCGCGAGCACCTCACCCGGGTCGCCGACGCCTCGTCGCGGCCGCAGAACAAGCAGGGCGAGGCCGCGATCGAGATCTCGTCCGGGCACAGCGGTGAGCCCGAATTGCTCGGCACCTTCGTCGATTACGACGCAAGCCCCCGTGAATACGAGCTGAGCCTGGCGCAGAGCGTGCTGCGGGTGCACACCAGGGTCGCCGACCTGTTCAACGACCCGATGAACCAGACCCAGCAGCAGTTGCGGCTCACCATCGAGGCGCTCTACGAACGCCGCGAATACGATCTGCTCAACAATGCCGACTTCGGCCTGCTGCACAACTGCGATCTCAAACAGCGCATCTACACCGAGTCCGGTCCGCCCACCCCGGACGACATGGACGAACTGCTCAGCATGCGCCGCAGCACCAAACTCTTTCTCGCCCACCCGAAAGCCATCGCCGCGTTCGGGCGCGAATGCAGCAAACGCGGCCTGTACCCCGACCCCGTCGACGTGGACGGCCACCGCGTCCCGGCCTGGCGCGGCGTCCCTATCTTCCCGTGCAGCAAGATTCCGGTCAGCGATACCGCGACCACCTCGATCCTGGCCATGCGCACCGGCGAAAAGGACCAAGGTGTCATCGGCCTGCACCAGACCGGGCTGCCGGACGAATACGAACCCAGCCTGAACGTCCGGTTCAAGGGCATCGACGACCAGTCGATCATCTCCTACCTGGTCAGCTGCTACTACTCCGCCGCCGTGCTGGTGCCCGACGCACTCGGCGCGCTGGACAACGTCCTGGTCGCCCGGCCCACCGACTGACCGCCGCGCAACACCGTTCCCGGCGGGTGGACCAGCCGTCCCCCGCGTCACGACCCGATAGGGGAGGTGGGTGGACCGATGGTCGAGAGCACGTCGGCGGCGGGTCGCACGGCCACGGAGATTCTGACGAATGTCCGCGGGCTGTGTGAACCACTGCTGCGCGAAGCGGTGGGCACCCTGCCCGAACCGCTGGATCACATGGGCGGCTATCACTTCGGCTGGTGGGACGCCGACGGCAACCCGACGCCGCAGCCCGTCGGAAAGGCCCTGCGGCCCGCGCTCACGGTCTGCACGGCGGTCGCGTGCGGCAGCACCGCGCACGCCGCGCTGGCCGCGGCCGCCGCGGTGGAACTCGTGCACAACTTCACGCTCCTGCACGACGACGTCATGGATGCCGACGAAGTCAGGCGTGGGCGGCCGGCCGTCTGGAAGATGTGGGGCAGTGCCGATGCGATCCTGCTCGGCGACGCACTACACGCCCTCGCGGCACGGGTTCTGGTGGCCGGACTACCCGGGGCCACGGCAACGGCGGCGCTCGCCGCACTCGAAATGGCGATTATCGAGATGTGCCGTGGCCAGCACGAGGACTGTCGTTTGGGGGCGGGTGAACGCGCGGGGTTGGACGAATACACCCGCATGGTCATGGGCAAGACCGGCGCCCTCATGGGGTGCGCCTGCGTGCTCGGCGCGCTGTGCGCGCAGGCCGATCGGACGACGGTGGCGGCGATGGAGACGTTCGGCCGCGAACTGGGGATGGCCTTCCAGTTCGTCGACGATCTGATCGGCATCTGGGGTGACCCGGCGATCACCGGGAAACCGGCGAGCGACCTTGCCCGCCACAGCATGTCGCTCCCGGTGGTCTCGGCACTCGGTTCGGGCACCGCGGCGGCCGCCGAGCTGGCGCGCATGTACCGCCCCTCCCCGGCCACCGCGGCGATGGACACCGCCAAGGCCGCGGCGCTGGTCGAATCGGCCGGCGGCAGGCGCTGGACCCAGCAGCTGGCCGAGCGCCGGATGCGGGCCGCGATCGCGGCCCTGGCCGACCCGGCCGCCGCCGCGGACCTGATGGCGTTGGCGCACCTGGTTTCCCATCGAGACCGCTGAAAGGAAGCGACGTGCAGCCCTTCGAACTCCCCGATTTCTACATGCCGTATCCGGCCCGGCTCAACCCGCACGTCGACTCCGCCCGCGCGCACACCCGAGTGTGGGCCGAGTCGATGGGCTTCTTCGAAGATGCGGCGGGACACCATATCTGGAGCGAGTCCGATCTCGAACGGCACGACTACGGTCTGCTGTGCGCGTACACCCACCCCGACTGCGACAGCCGGGAACTGGATCTCATCACCGACTGGTACGTGTGGGTGTTCTATTTCGACGACCACTTCCTCGAATTGTTCAAACGTACCCGAGACACCAAGGGCGCCAAGGAATACCTGGATCGGCTGCGGGATTTCATGCCGCTGGCCGGCGGCCCCCTGCCGGAGCCGACCAACCCGGTCGAGCGCGGCCTGGCCGACCTGTGGGTGCGCACAGTACCCGCGATGTCGATGGATTGGCGGACTCGGTTCGCCGCGACCACCACCGCGCTGCTGGAGGAATCGCGGTGGGAACTGGCCAACATCGCCGAGGGCCGGATCGCGAACCCGATCGAATACATCGAGATGCGCCGCAAAGTCGGCGGCGCGCCGTGGTCGGCGAACCTGGTCGAGCACGCCGTCGGCGCACAGATCCCGGCCGAGCTGGCCACCACCCGGCCGCTGGAAGTGTTGCGAGACACCTTCGCCGACGCCGTGCATCTGCGCAACGACATCTTCTCCTATGAGCGGGAGGTACGGCAGGAAGGCGAGAACGCCAACGGAATCCTGGTGGTGGAACAGTTCTTCGGCTACGAGACCCAGCAGAGCGCCGAGGTCGTGAACAACCTGCTGACCTCCCGCCTGCAACAGTTCGAGCACACCGCGGTCACCGAGCTGCCCGTGCTGTTCGCCGAGCGGGCCGTCGGCCCGGAGGATCAGGCCGCCGTGCTGGCGTACTCGAAAGGCTTGCAGGACTGGCAATCCGGCGGCCACGAATGGCACATGCGGTCGAGCCGGTACATGAACAAGGGCCCGGCCGCGGACGGTGATCCGCTGCGCAGGCTGTTCAAACCCGCCGGCCTCGGCAGTGCCGCGGTGTATCTGTTCTCCCCCACCGTGGTGCTGGAGCCGGGCCGCCTGCGCAGCTTCCTGCACCCGCGGCAGGAATTGGCCGAACCGATCGAGTTTCCCGAGATCCCGATGCCGTATCAGCTCCAGCTGAGTCCGCATCTGGCGGGCGCACGCGCGAGTCTGCTCGCCTGGGGCGCGCGGATCGGCTTCCACGACCCGCTGCCCGAGTTCGGCGGGCGCCCGCTCTGGCGCCCGGAAGATTTGGCGGAGTTCGACTTCGCACTGTGCTCAGCGGGCATCGACCCCGATGCGACCCTCGCGGAAGTGGAGATGTCGGCCTCGTGGCTGGCCTGGGGCACCTTCGTGGACGACTACTACCCACAGGTTTTCGCGCAGCGCAAAGACCTCGCCGGAGCAAAGGCCCAAAGCGCCCGGCTGCGTGCGTGCATGCCCGCCGACGAAGCCGCGCCGACACCCGCGAGCAACGCGATGGAGCGCGGACTCGCGGCGCTGTGGGCCCGCACCACGGCGAACCTGCCCGACGACCAGAGAGCTGAATTGCGCCGAGCGGTCGAGGTTTTCCTCGATGCGTCGGAATGGGAAGTAGTCAACGACATCACCAACCGGATGCCCGATCCGGTCGATTACGTGGAGATGCGCAGGCGCACTTTCGGCGCTGATCTCACGATCGCGCTGGCTCGGATCTCGCGCGCGGAACTCATCGCGCCCGAGGTCTATCGCACGCAGACCCTCGCGGATCTGGAGCACACCGCGACCGACGTCTGCACGCTGCTGAACGATCTGTACTCGTATCACAAGGAAACCCGGTACGAGGGCGACTTCCACAACGCCGTACGGGTGCTGCGGAACTTCCTCGACTGCGAGACGGAGGCCGCCGTCACAGCGGTGCACGAGCTCTTGACCGCGCGACTGCACCAGTTCGAGCGGATCGTCGACAGCGAATTGCCGGCCCTGTACGAGGAATACGACCTCGCCCCCGAGGTGCGCGCCGCCATCGACCGGCGCGCGGTGGAACTCCAGGACTGGATGGCCGGAATCCTGAACTGGCATGCCGCATCGCTCCGCTATCAGGAGCAGCACCTCGAACAGCGTTACGGGGCAGCGGCTCTGACCGAGGCAGCCGAGGAGGCCCGGCCCGACCCGGGCTATCTACGACCGAGCGGCCTCGGCACCAGTGCCGCCCGATTCGATCGAGCATTGCAGGTGACGCCATGACAACCGCGAGTTGCTGGCGGCCCAGGACGATACTGCTTGCCGCGCCACGGTCGTTCTGCGCCGGCGTCGATCGGGCCATCGACACTGTCGAACGGCTGCTCGCCGCGCCCGATCGGCAGGGGCCGGTCTATGTGCGCAAGCAGATCGTGCACAACACCCACGTTGTCGCCGAATTGACCACGCGTGGCGCAGTTTTCGTGGATGACCTGGACGAAGTGCCGCTCGGCGCGACCGTCGTGTTCTCCGCGCACGGCGTCTCGCCCGCCGTGCGCGCCCAGGCCGCGCGGCGTGATCTCCGGGTAGTCGACGCGACCTGTCCGCTGGTCACCAAGGTGCACGCCGAGGCAAGGCGTTTCGCGGCACGCGGGTACACCATCGTGCTGATCGGGCACGCGGACCACGAGGAGGTCGAGGGCACCGCGGGTGAGTCCCCCGGCTCCACGGTGGTGATCGAGAGCCCCGAACAGGCTGCGGCGCTGCAGGTGCCGGACGAGAGCAAGGTCGCCTATCTGACCCAGACCACGCTGTCGGTCGAGGAGACGCAAAAGACGATCGACGCACTGCGCCAACGGTTCCCGCAGCTGCACGGCCCGGCCGCAGCCGATATCTGCTACGCGAGCACCAATCGCCAGCACGCGGTGGAGGCGGTCGCCGAACGCAGCGACCTGGTGCTCGTCGTCGGCTCGGCCAACTCGTCCAATTCGCAGCGCATGGTCGACGTGGCCCGCCGCCGGGGCGTCCCCGCCTATCTCATCGAGGACGCTTCGGAGATCTCGTCCGAATGGCTCACCACCGCGACGACGATCGGCCTGTCCGCCGGTGCGTCCGCCCCGGCCGCACTGGTCACCGCGGTGATCGCGGCGCTGTGCGCGTGGGGGCCGGTCACGGTGCAGGAAAACGTCACCGCGACCGAGGATCTCGTCTTCGCCGTGCCCGCCACCGTCCGCCATCTCACCGTGCCGGAGTGACAGCCATGACCATCGAGGAACTCGGCCTGCCCACCGTGCGCACGCGTGCGCGCAGCCGCCGGCTGAACATCGGCAGCGTCCCGGTCGGCGGCGGCGCGCCCGTCTCCGTGCAGACCATGACCACTACGCGCACCGCGGATGTCGACGCCACCCTGCAGCAGATCGCGGCCGTGACGGCGGCGGGCTGCGATATCGTCCGGGTCGCCGTGCCCACCCCCGACGACGCGGCCGCGCTGCCCGCCATCGTCGCCCGCTCGCCGCTGCCGGTGATCGCCGACATCCATTTCCAGCCGCGCTACGTCTTCGCCGCGATCGATGCGGGTTGTGCCGCGGTGCGGGTGAATCCCGGCAATATCAAGCAATTCGACGATCGGGTCGGTGAGATCGCCGCCGCCGCGAGCGCGGCGGGCATTCCGATCCGGGTCGGCGTGAACGCGGGCTCGCTGGACCCGCGAGTGCTCGCCAAACACGGCTCAGCGACCGCCGCCGCGCTCGCGGAATCCGCGCTGCACGAGGCGGCGCTGTTCGAGGAGCACGGGTTCACCGATCTCAAGATCGCGGTCAAACACCACGATCCGCGCACCATGATCGCGGCGAATCGGCTACTCGCACAACGCTGCGACTATCCGCTGCACCTCGGGGTCACCGAAGCGGGGCCGCTGTTCCAGGGCACCATCAAATCGGCGGTCGCCTTCGCGATCCTGCTCGGCGAAGGGATCGGCGACACCATCCGCGTCTCGATCTCCGCGCCGCCGGTCGAGCAGGTGAAGGCGGGCTGTCACATCCTGCAATCGCTCGGGCTGCGGCCGCGCAAGCTAGAGATCGTCTCCTGCCCGGGCTGCGGCCGATTGCAGGTCGATATCCATCGGCTGGCCGCCGAGGTGGAGGCGGCGTTCGACGGCTTCCCGCACCCGCTGCGCGTCGCGGTGATGGGTTGCGTCGTGAACGGGCCGGGCGAGGCGCGCGAGGCCGACCTCGGCGTCTCCTCCGGCAACGGGAAAGGGCAGATCTTCGTGCGGGGCAAGGTCATTCGCACGGTTCCGGAGAGTCAGATCGTCGAAACGCTGGTGGCCGAGGCGGTCGCGCTCACCCAGCACCTCGCACACACACCGGCGGAAGGGATCTCATGACGACCACCCGGGTCGAGCAGGCACCCGTCGATCTGGCCGCGACCCGGATCAGAGTCGACGGCGTGCTGGACCGATTCCTGCGCGGCAAGGCGAGCGCCGATCCGACGCTGCCCGGGGAGATCACCGACACGCTGCGCGCGTTCCTGTTCGCGGGCGGCAAGCGGATTCGCCCGCTGCTCTGCGTACTCGGCTGGCATGCCGCGCACGGCACGACACCGGTGCCGCAGCCGGTGATCCAGGTCGCGGCCGCGCTCGAACTGTTCCACGCGGCGGTGCTGATCCACGACGACATCATCGACAACAGCGACACCCGCCGCGATCACCCCACGGTGCACCGCGCGCTCACCGCGCGGCATCCCGAGCGCCGCGATCCGGAACGATTCGGCAGGCACGCCGCGATCGTCCTCGGCGATCTCGCCATGGTGTGGTCCGCGGAGTTGCTGCACACCGCGCGACTGACCGCGCGGCAACTACGCACCGCGCTCGAGGTGCTCGACGGGATGCGCGCCGACGTGATGTACGGACAGTATCTCGATCTGCTCACCACCGCGTGCCCGTCCGGCGACCTCGACCGCGCGCTCGACATCATCCGGTACAAGACGGCGTCCTACACCTGCGAACGTCCGCTGGTCCTGGGCGCGCTGCTCGCCGACCCCGCGCCCGGTATCCCCGCAGCGCTCGCCGCGTACGCCCGGCCGCTCGGGGAGGCGTTCCAGCTCCGGGACGATCTGCTCGGCGTCTACGGCGATCCGGCGCGGACCGGCAAATCCAATATCGAGGATCTGCGCGAGGGCAAGCACACCGCGCTGGTCGCGCTGGCGTTCACGCACGCGGACGCCGAACAGTCCGAACGGTTGTCCGCGATGCTCGGCGATCCGTTGCTGGACGAGCAACGGGCTGCCGAATGTCGCGAAATCCTCGGCGCGACAGCGCTGGCGCGCGTCGAGGGCATGATCCGCACCAGGTCCGAGCAGGCGCATCAGGCGCTCGAGCAGGCACCGATCCCGCTCGCGGTGATCCGGACCTTGCAGCACCTCGCGGACGACGCCATCGCCCGCACCGGATAGGGACGGGTCACGCCCAGAAGACGCCGTGCACCGTTGGTGCACAGGACAATCGGAGCCGAATCATGATCGAAGAGATTGGCGTGCCGCTCGCCGTCGGAGTGATCGCGGTACTCGTGTTCGTCGTCGGCGCGCGATTGCGCGCGCTGGTGTGGCGCAAGCCGGAGAACGGGGACTCCGGGTCGGTGACGCTGGAGCTGATCAGCACGCTGTTCATGGCGGTCGCCGCGTTCGTGGTGGTGATCTGCTGGCAGCAGTTCGACAACGCACACAATCACACCGTCGCCGAATCGAAATCGCTGGTCGACGTGTACTCGGCGGCGCACGCCATGCCCGAGCCGGCGCACAGCGAAATCCAAAGACTGGTGCGCGAATACACCGAACAGGTGGTCACCACCGAATGGGCGGTGATGGACCGGGACCGTCGTCTCGATCAAGGCACCCAGGACATCCTCGACACTCTGCGCGATACCGTGCTCGCGGTCGAGTCCGAGGATTCCGCGGTCACCGATCAGCGCGAGATCGCGTTGGCGTCGCTGGATGCGGTGGGCCAGGCACGGCACGACCGCGCGCTGGACGCGCAGCTGGGCATGCCCGGATTCCTCTACGGCGCTTTGTGGTTCGGCACGATCCTGCTGCTGTGCAGTTCGGTGCTGGCGGGCGTCGAGGTGAGCGCGCGCAGCGTGGCGATGACGGCGCTGCTGGGGGTGGTGATCGGCGCCGCGATCCTGGCGATCTACCGGCTCGACCGGCCATTCGCGGGCGGAAACGTCGTCTCCAAGGACGCTTTCGAGTTGGCGCTGGCCCGCTTCCAGCACATCACCTAGCGGCCCCGGACCGCCACGAAAGATGGATGTCTGCCCATGTCGCTGGATCCCGATGGAATTCGAACCCGCAGGACCGCAAGGGGACTCGCGGTAGTCCCGGTGGTCTTCGTCCTGCTGACCGGACACCCCGTGGTGTCCGCTGACCCCAACACCGACACCTGGCCGCCGCTCGGCGAGATCGTCACGGGCAGTGCGTCGTCCGGGACCGGCTCGGACAATGCGGGCCCCGACGGCATCGTGACCGGAAGTGCTTCCGTCGGTGGTGAATTGAGCCTCGAGCCGGCACCGGTCGGGGGTTCGGTGCATAGCGGCAGTGCTGGACAGGGCGGTGCCGGCACGGAAGCTGCGGGTAGCGGCATCGAACCCGCCGCCGGCGTGGAACTCGCACTTCCGGAACCTGCTACGGCACCTCCGGTCGCCGAGAATCCGCTCGCCCCACCGGATCTGGATTCCGACACGGTGCGAACCGCGTGCGCGGGCAGCGCCGTGGTGGGCCTGTCGTTGATCGTGGCCGGCATTCTCACCGGCAGCGGTCACGCCCTCGGCTCCAGCTTGTCCGGGCCCGGCAGCGCTGTGGGCAGCGCGGCGGTAGGTAGCGCCATGACCGGCAGCGGGCTGGCCTGCCTGCTCTGGCCACCGGAGTTGCCGCCGTTTCCCGGCCTCCCCCTGGAACTCACCCCACCGGCCGTCGCGGGCCCGATTCTGCCGACCGAGTTTCCCGACATCCTCGAAGCCCCACCGATATCCCCGCCCGTCCCCCGCCAGCAGCCGGTCACCATCCCGCCTTTAACCCAACGTCAAGCGGTCCCACCCACCAGCGACCCCGTCGCATGGAACATGCTGCAACTCGTCACGGTGATGCTGGTCGTCGTCATCGGCACCGTCCGCACCGGTGCCACCTACATTCGCAGACACAAGCACGAGTAGATGCCGGGTTTTGTTGGGGTTTCTTGCGTTTGGGCTTGTCGGCTGGCTGCCGAAGTGTGACTTGCCCAGTGTGGTGTGCCTGCCGCGGGCGTTACATGGATGGTGCTGGGCGCGTCGTGTGCCGTACCCGGCTGTAGGTGCAGGTCAGGTGCGCGGTGTCGGGTTCCGGCGTGGTCGTCTGACTGTGGTTGCGTCGAGGGCGGCTTGGGAGAAGAGGGTGGGTGGGAAGCGGGCGGGTGGGAGCGGACCTGGCGGCGTGGCGGTGGTGGGAAGCGGGCCGAGTGAGTGCGGACCAAGCGGCGGGGCGGTGGTGCGGATCTGTTGTAGTGGTGCGGTTGCGCCGGAAGTGCGTGGTTGGTCGCGGCGGAAGCCAGGGCAGGTGTGGACCAAGCGTCAGATAGGTTGGAGCTCACAGAGTTTTCATACGGTTCACAGGGGTTGTAGCTGCTGTGAACCGTATGGAAAGTCTGTGAGTCCCAGATTCACAGCGATTGGCACCGGCGAAACACGCCGAGGAGCAACGACACCCGCTCGATACCGCTGATACCTCGTCAAGGAAACGCTCGAGAACAGCACCACCGCCAGATGACCACGCCGGAACCCGACACCGCGCACCTGACCTGCACCTACAGCCGGGAACCCCACCTAACGCGCTCAGCATCATCCACGTAACTCCCGCGGCAGGTACACAAACCAGGCCGGTCACACTTCGGCAGCCAGCCAACAAGCCCAAACGCAAGAAACCCCAACCGAACCCGACCACACCACTGATGCGGGAGTGGGGCCGGAGCGGCACCCCGCGGCTGTGGCCTTGGCCGGTACTGGCGCGTGGTCAGCAGCTTCGCGCTGCGCCGGTGTCGACTAGACTGGCGCTCTGTTCGAGCCGACCGAGTCGGACGTTCGTCGCGTGAGGGGGAACCGGTTGACCGACACGGCGAATCCGACGATGGCCGCACCAGATTCGGGGCGCGGCGGCGCCGACCGGAGACCTCGCAGCTGGCGGATCGCGTGGATATGCACCGTTGCAGCACTTTTCGTGGTCGGCGTGGCCGCAGTGCCCGCATGGCTGCAATCCTCCCGGTTCTATCGCTTCGACTGGATCCCGGTGTGGGGGCCAGCGGCGTGCTGGACGATCGCTGTGCTGCTCCTCGCCCTACCGGGCCTGGCCGGACGGCGCGAGCCAGGGCGGATCAAACCACCATCGTTGGTCGTCGCCATCGTGTTGGGGGTCGCGATGGTTCCGGTGTGGTCCGTTTCGATGTTCGCAACTTCATTCGCCGCCGAGGACAGCGAGGTCGTAGCGGTCGCGGTGAATTCGGACGGGCGCCACGAACTCGTCACCGAGTTGCACAAGATCTACAACCACCCTCCCGGTTGCCGCGTCCTGCTTCGCGAACGCGGTTGGCTGTTCAGCAGACAGGACACAGTGTGGAACGAAGATGTCTGCCCACAGCACGTCTCGTTCACCGGCGACACAATGATCGAGGCCGTGACGGAGTCCGGGGAAACTGAGCGGTGGAAGTTCGATGCCGACCAGATGCAGGTGGACAGGATTTACCGGTTCCGTTGAGCAACCGGCGATTGCGTTTGGGCTTGTTGCGGCGCTGTCCCTAGGGTGCTTACCGGGGCGGGGATCACGCCGACCTCGTGCGTTGGTTGCGCGCGCACGAACCCCGCTGCGTGACTGGGCTGCGATGGCACCTCCGGCGTTACCCTGAGGTCGGCCGACCAGGGTACGGATCACGCGGAGTGTCCGCGCCCGGTCGGTCGGTCCGATTTACCGAGCGTGTGAAGGGAAGTCGCAGATGCTGTTGCCATCGACCGAGCGGGCGTTGCTGCATCGGGTTGCCGTCGAGCAGGCCGAGTACCGGGTGCCCTCGCTGATCGCCGCCGTGGTGCGAGACGGGCAACTGGTGTGGTCGGGGGCTAGAGGGCGGGTCGGTGCGAGCGCGCCGACCACCGACACCCAGTATCGCATCGGCTCGATCACGAAGTCGATGGTGGCGACCATGGTGCTGCGGTTGCGCGACGAGGGCAAGCTCGACCTGGCCGATCCGGTGGCGAAGCATGTGCCCGGCGCGCCGGTCGGGGATCGTACTGTGGCGCAACTGCTTTCGCACACTGCGGGGCTGCGCGCCGAATCGCCCGGCGACTGGTGGGAGCGCACCGCGGGGCCGCAATGGGTCGAACTCGCGGACAGCTTGGACGTCGACGCGGGCAGCAAGGCGCTGCTGCATCGCGCCGGCCGGCGGTTCCACTACTCGAACGTCGGCTTCGCCGCGCTGGGTGAACTGGTCGCCCGGTTGCGCGGGCAGAGCTGGTTCGAGGCGTTGCGCGCCGAAGTGCTGGCCCCGCTGGGCATGGACCGCACCACCGCCGCGCCCGTGGCCCCGCACGGCACCGGCGCGGCCGTGCACCCGTGGGCCGACGTGGTGCTGGCCGAGCCGTCCCACGACAACGGTGCGATGGGCGCGGCCGGCCAACTGTGGTCCACGGTGCGCGATCTGGCGCGCTGGGCGGCATTTGTCGGCGGCGACACCGGCGACGTGCTCGCCGCCGACACGCTCGAGGAGATGCGCGCCCCCGCCACGGTCGAGGACGGCGACGAGTGGAACTCCGGCTACGGACTCGGCTTCCAGTTGCAGCGCCACCACGGTCGCAGGCTCGCCGGGCACACCGGAGCCATGCCCGGTTTCATCTCCACCGTCTGGGCCGACCCCAAAGACCGCACAGGCGTGCTGTTCCTGTGCAACACCACCTACGGCGGCATCCGCGGCAATCTGGCCACCGGGCTGCTCGACATCTTGGCCGAGCACGAGCCCACGCTGCCCGAAGAATGGCTCCCCGCCACCGCAGTCGATCCGAACCTGTTGGCGCTCACCGGAACCTGGTACTGGGGCACCGCCTCCCTTGCCCTGCGCCTGCGCGCCGACGGCCACCTCGAACTCACCGCCCTCGCTCACGGCGGCCGCGAATCCCGCTTCCGCCCCGAACCCGACGGCTCCTGGACCGGTCTCGACGGCTACTACGCGGGCGAACGCCTCGACATCATCCGCGACCCCGACGGCACCCCCCAACGCCTCGAACTCGTCAGCTACATCCTCACCCGCGCCCCCTACGAACCTGCCGACCCCATCCCCGGCGGCGTCGACCCAGCAGGTTGGCGGGTCCGAGACTAGCGCCGCAGAGCCGTTGGGGCCGGACTCCAGCACGGCTCCCTGCTCGTGGTGGCAGTGGACGGCGAGTCCGGCGCCGCGGAGCGTCGGGGCCGGACTCCGGACGCGCGGCTCCCCGGTCGCAGTGACAGTGGATGCCAAGTATCAGCGGTATCGAGCGGGTGTTGTTTCCCCTCGGCGTGTTTCGCTGGTGCCAACCGCTGCGAATCTGGGGCTCACAGACTTTCCATACGGTTCACAGCAGCTACAACCCCTGTGAACCGTATGAGACCTCTGTGAGCTCCAACCTATCTGTCGCTTGGTCCACACCCGGCCCGCCCGCTTACCACCCACCCTCTACTCCCAAACCGCTCGAGCCGCAACCACGGCCAGACGACCACGCCGAAACCCCACTCCGCGTACCTGACGTGCGCCTAAAGCCGGGTACGGCACGCGACGCGCTCAGCACTGCCCATGTAACTCCCGCGGCAGGTTCACCACACTGGGGCCGTCCCCTTCGGCAGCCAGCCAAGTGCCAACCCGCTCACACAACCGGTCGTGCGCCCCAGCCAACTCGCGTTCGCGTGATCCGTGCCGCGGCGGGCAGGCCTGAGGGTAGTAGCGCCGATTCGTGTGCGCACAGCGCACAAGCGAGGTTCGCGAGGGGCCCCTGCTGGATCGAGCGATCGGATTGCACGCGAGATCCGTTGTGCGACCGCATGCTCGCGCGGCACGGCAGCCACCTCAGGGCGGGTCCAAGGGCGCCGGCCCAGCTCGCTTACGCAGCGGGTTCGTGCGTGTGCAGCCAATGGGCGAGGTCGGCGAGGGGCTGGGGGCGGATAGGGCCGATCGGGTCGTGGGCGAGATTCTTTGCGGCGCCGAGGGAGTGGCCTGCATCGGGGTAGGTGAGAAGTGTGTGGTCGCGGCTGCCGTGCGCGGCCAGCGCTGCATCGACCTGCCGAGCCGCGGCTACCGCGACGTTGCTGTCGTGCTCGCCGTGCATGGTGAGCACTGAGATATCGCGCAGCGCACCGGCCTGTGCGGCGACATCGGGCAGCGTGGACGCGGAGCCGTACATCCGGAACGCGCGGCCGTCGAGTTGGGTGTCGATGAAAGCCACTGCGGCGTTGGATAGTTCGGTGTCGAGGTCGATCCTGCCGTTGCCGTCGGGGTCGAAGGCCGGTTCGATGGCCGGTGTGCCCGCACCGAGCAGGCCGAGCAGCTCGTGCACGACGACTCCGGGGTCGGCGCGCCAGGCGCGGTCGAGTTCCGCGACGCCTACCGAGCCGTCGACCGCGTAGTCGCGCAGGTAGGGGATCACCACGCGCTCCCACTGCGCGATCAGCCCGTCCCGCCACGGAATGCCTACTACCCCAAGCAGTATCACCCCGCGTACATTCGGCAGCTCGGGGGCGGCCGCGGCCACCACGGTGGTGCCTTCGCTCCAGCCGAGAAGGTAGATCCGTTCCGGGTCGATCCGCGGATCGCGTACCCCGGCCTCGACCGCGCTGCGCACATCTGCCACCAGCTGCGGCATCGTGAGCTCGGTGCCGAAGCGCGGGTCGATGTCGCCGATGCCGTGCACGTAGTGCTTGTTGTAGCGCAGCGTCGCGAAACCTTGATCGGCCAGGGAGCGCGCGATATCCGCGAACAGGTGTCCGCGCGAGGTGCCGCCTTCGCTCGCATCGTCGCCGTTCATGTCCTCCGGCCCGGAACCGCCGACGAGCACCACCAACGGCGCCGGCTCCTTGCCGGGGATCATCAGCTCCGCCTCGGCGACGAAATCGCCGAATGAGATCGATAGCGCCGAACTCCGCACTCCCCCAGCTGATTCGGTCGCCGCGGTACAGCCGGACGCGGTGACGACGACACCGAACAGAAGCACGAGCAGTGAACGCATATCCGCGACGCTATCCAGCACCGCGCCGATGGTCCTCACGCCACGGTGCGAACCCCGCGCAGTACCGCCGTACTACGCACTGCCCTGGTCCGCCACCCGCGATCGGGCGCCACGCGGCCGGTACAGCCAGACGATCGCCGCGAGCAGGGCGGCGACGGCAAGGAGGGTGTACGAGTCGCCGAGCAGGAATTGTGTGAGCGTCCAATGGAATTCGCGCCCGTTGGTCTGCGGGACGTACCAGACCAGTCCCTGCGGGAGCAGCGGCAGATCCGGATCCCACCAGCCGACCCGGTCGACGCGCATCGGCCAGGCGAAGGCGAACAGATAGATCAGCGCGGGCACCGCGATCCGCACGGCACGGCGACGATGCCGCAGCGCGTGCGCGATCCACAGCAGCGCGGGCACGATCCAGACCCAGTAGTGCGTCCACGAGATCGGCGAGGCCAGCAGCATCACGGTGGCCGCGAGCAGCGCGCCGAGCAGTTCGTCACCGCGCAGGTAGGCGAGGCGGGCGGCGGCGATGCCCGCCAGCCCCAGCAGTCCCGCGCAGACCAGCGAGCCGGTGCTGTTGTCCCAGGTGGACCACTGCAATCGGCCGAACAGTCCGTTGATCGATTGGTTCTGCACATAGGCGAACCCGATGCGGTTCTGCGAGGTCATCGTCGTCGTCCAGAACTCCCAGGCCTGGGCGGGCCGGTACCAGAACCCGATGGCGACCGTCGCGGCGAAGGCCGCGCACGCGGTGACCGCCGCCCGGTACTGCCGGGTGATGAGCAGGTAGACGACGAAGACGGCGGGGGTCAGCTTCAGCCCCGTCGCCAGGCCGATGAGAATGCCGCGATACCAACGATTCTTGGGAATCGCCAGGTCGGCGAGCACGAACGCCATGAGCAGCACGCTGAGCTGCCCGAACTGCAGAGTCTGCTGGACCGGTTCCAACCAGAGCGCCGCGGCGGCCGCCGCGGTCGCCAGCGCGACCAAACGGACACCGGGTCGCCGTTGCTGCAGCAGACCGGCGCTCCACATGCTTACCCAGAGCGAACCCAGCGTCAGCAGCGTAATGCCGGTCCCGACATAGTTGATCGGGAAGCGTGCCAGCTCCGCGCAGATCCACGCGGCGAAGACGGGATAGAGGAAGGGCAGGCCGAGCGGGCCACGCCCGTCGTACAGCAGTTCGGGATGCAGCGCGGCCATCGAGCCGCCCCACATGTAGACCTGGAGATCGACCTGGTGCCAGTACATATCCCAGTTCGGCCGCACGAAGGCCAGCCAGGCGCCGACGGAGCAGCAGGCGAAAACGAGCGCAGCGGCGAGTACCGTGAATGCGTGTGGCGCACGAGGTTTCACCACCTCGACCACACCGGTACCGCGCTGTTCTTCCGTGTGCAGGACGACAGCCATGGAGTTGTTTTTCCTTCATCAGATGAGGCAACACACGCAGACCAGCAAATGCTTAGCTAAACTAAGTGAAGTCATCCTAGCATCGGCCCCGGCTATGGCAGACCCCAATTCTGCGGGCGCGACGGCGCGCCGTGATCCCGATAACATGCGGCAGAGAAGACTGCGCAGAGGCAGCCACAACTGAACAACGAACGATCGACTGACCATCGAGTCAGACTTCGGTGACGAGCCAGGGAGGAATCGTCAGTTGAATGACGATCGGGCGGGGGAAACAGGGGAAACTGCAAGACTGCACCACGGACGTGGCGGGGTACTCGGGCTGGGCACCACGATCCGGTGGTTCCGCGATCCGCTGGGCGTGATGCGGCGGCTCGCGGACGAGCACGGCCCGGTCGCGGGCTTCCAGATCGGCATGTGGCCCGCGGCGCTGGTGACCGGGCCCGCCGAGATCCACGAGGTGCTGGTCTCGCGCGCCGCGGATTACCGCCGGGCCCGCGCGGTGACCGGCACGCTGTGGCCCGCACTGCGTGAGGGCTTGATCATCTCCGAGGGCGACGTGCACCGCAGCCAGCGCGCGCTGGTCGGGCCGCTGTTCACCGCGCGGCGCGTGCCGAAATACGTCGACGTGATCGCCGAGCGCATGCAGCCGCACCTGCGCCGCTGGCAAGCCGCGGGCGAGGTGGATCTGCTCGCCGCTGTGCAGGAGATGATGCACGACGTCATCGCCGGCCTGCTGGTGGACGAGCCGATCGACGCCTACCGGGAGGTGCTCGACGCCGCCAACCGCATCTTCGACTGGGAGATGCGCGCGATGTCGCGCCCGATCGTGGCCCCGCTCAACATCCCGACGAAACGCAACCGCGAGTTCATTCGCGACCTCGGCGTGGTTCGCGGCTGGGCCACCGCCATGGTCGACGCGCGCCGCCGCGAGCCGCGCGACGACATCGTGTCCGCGCTGCTCGCCCAGCGGGACCGCGACGGCGCGCCGATGCCCACCGAGCGATTGATCGACGAGGTGATCAACCTCTGGGCCGCGGCGCACGAGACCAGCGCCGACGCCATGTTCTGGACCGCGTACGCGCTGGCGCGCCATCCGGTCGCCGCCGACCGCGCCCGCGGCGAGGTGGACCGGGTCCTCGGCGGCGCGTTGCCGACGGCGGAAGATCTTGCGCTGCTGCCGTATTGTCTGCAGGTGTTCAAGGAGTCGATGCGGTTGTATCCGCCCTCCCCCGCGTTCCTGCGCGAAGCCGCGTGCGACACGGGCCTCGGCAAGCACGAGATCGCCGCGGGCACCATCGTTTTCGTCGCACCGTACGTCATGCACCGATCCGCCGAACGCTACCCCGATCCGGAAGCGTTCCGGCCGGACCGCTTCGCCGCCGAGGCCGACCGCAGCTGGGAACGCCTGTCCTACTTGCCCTTCGGCGCGGGTGAACACGTCTGCGTCGGTTCCGCGCTCGCCCTGCTGGAGGGACAGATCTTCACCGCACTGCTGCTCAGCGGTGGCACGGTGCGAGTAGCGGGCGACCCAGGCATGAAACTGACCATCAACCTGCGTCCCAAGCGCCGGGTCCGCACCACGTACCTGCGTCGTGCCCCGGCACCGCACCGGGAACTCTCCGGGGCCGAAGCCAGAGACTCCAGATGACTTCGCTGCGGCAGGCCCTGCGGTACCGCGCGACCGCCGTGTTGCCGAATCTCCGGCGGCAGCGAACCGTGCCCGCACGGGCCGCGGGGGAACGGGTGGATCGCATCATCGCTTTCGCCTTGGGCGCGGGCACGTGGATTTTCGGCATCGGGGACGCCGCGGAGATCGCCGAGCAGTCACGGCATTACGCGCCGTGGTGGACCGTGGTGGCCATGTGCGGGGTGTTCGGCACCGCGCTGGTGCTGACGGCCACCACGCTGTTCGTGCCGTTCCCCGCGGTCCGGGTGCTAGCGGCAACGCACGCAACGGTTTTCGCCGTGGTGATCGGGCTGTCCGGTTTCGCGGTGACCTCCGGGCAGATCACCAACGACGTGGAATGGATCTATCGGCTGGTACCGCTCGGCGGGGTCGCGGCCACGGTCGTGTGGCGCACACCGGTGACGGCGCTCTATCTGCTCGTGGTGGCGGTGCTGGCGGCGTGGTCCAACGGTCAGGTCAAGAACGATCTCGGCTCGATCGAGTTCTTCCTCACCTGGCTGCGCATCTTCGGCATATCGGTCGGTTTCGTCTACATCACCAGAATGACGCGGCGTGCCGCCTACCTGCTGGACATGGAGCGGACCCGGGCCCAGCAGCAGGCCACGCTCGCGGCGGCCGCGGAGGCACGGGCCGGCGAGCGCGCGCTGTTCGCGGGCGTGATCCATGACAAGGTGCTCGCCACACTGCTCGACACCTCGCGCGGCGGCTGCCCGACGATGCTGGCCCGGCAGGCCGAACAGGCACTCGGTCAGTTCGCCGCGATCGGGCGGATCAACGAATTGTGCACCGGCGCCGAGGCGATCGAGACGATCACCACCGAGGTCACGACGGCCACCGAAACCTCACTGCGCGTACAGGTCCGCCACGATCGGCGCGCGAGCGACCTGCGCATCGACTCGGCGGCGGTGAGCGCCCTCGCGCAGGCCGCCGCGGAAGCCGTGCGCAACAGTGTGCGGCACGCGGACGTGCCGGAGCGCACGGTCACCCGCGACGTCACCATCGCCGCGCGGGAATGCGGCCTGACCGTGGTCGTCGCCGACGACGGCGCCGGATTCGATCCGGCCGCGGTCGCGCCGAACCGCCTCGGCCTCACGGTCAGCATCGTGCAGCGGATGCGCGAGGTCGGCGGCCGGGCCGTCATCGACGCCGCGCCCGGCGCCGGAACCCGGATCATATTGGAATGGGACGCACCCGATGACGCCTGACCACGGCGACCTGAGCCGACTACTCAGCGGGCAGCGCTCCACCATGGTGACGATCATCGTGGTGGCGCTGGCCACCGACGCCGCGGTGATGATCCGTTCGGTGCGGCTGGCCGGAATACCGCTGTCCCCCACGCTTTTCCTGGCCGCGGCACTGCTCGCCGCCAGCACCGTCCTCGTCGTGCTCGACCCCGGGGTGCCGATCCGCAGATCCTCGGCCCTGCTGGTCGCCGCCGCCGGGCCGGTCGCCACCCTGATCGTCCGAGATCAGGTGACCGCGCAACTGGATGCGCGCACCAGCATGTGGACCGCGTATACCGCGGGCATCACGCTCGCCCTGCTGGTGCTGCGCGGCCGGAACCTGTTGGCCTGGGCCGGAACCGTGGCCACCTGGCTCGCCGTCGTCGCCGCCGCGGGTGGTGCGGCGACCGCGTTCGTGCAGGGGGTGGTGCCGCTGGTCAATGTCGTCATCGCCGCGGCCTTCGCCGCGATCATGCGCCCCACCCTGCGCTCGCTGCACGAACTCGAGGCCGAATCGACCACGCGCGCCGCGAATCGGGCCCGGCTCGACGCGCAGAAGGCCGAGCGCAAACGCCAGCTCGACCGGCTCGACCTGCGCGCGCGTCCGATGCTCGAACGCATCGCCACCGCGGTCCCGTTCCAGCCCGAGGAACGGGAGGAATGCCGGCTGCTCGAGGCCGAACTCCGGGACGAGTTGCGCGCACCGCAGCTGTCGACGAGCGAGGTGCTCGCTGCCGCCCGCGCCGCGCGCCGACGGGGCGTCGAGGTGATGCTGCTCGATGACGGCGGTTTGGAAACCGCGTCCCTCGCACTGCGTGATCTGGTGCGCGACATCGCCGTTCAGGAACTGGACAACACTGACCGCGGCCATGTCACGGTGCGGGTGCTGCCGCCGGGACGCCGCAATCTGGCCACCGTGCTGGTGGACGCGGAGGACCGCAACCGCAGGACCGAAATCGACTGCGCCGGAACGGTTACCGCCACCTTGGACCGCTCGGCAGGGGCGCAGGCGGCAGAGGTGCCGCTGCCCAGCCACATCTACTGAGGCTCACACCGGCAACGGCTTGCTGCCCGGCCGGGTGCGTCGCCAGGCGAGCGTGAGGAAGCCGAGCAGCCCGAGCAGCGGCAGGGCGGCGATCGACCAGCTCAGTGGCAGCGGCGGTCCGGGCTGGTCCAGCACCTGCAGCCCATCCAGTGTGCCCTCGCCGTGCCCGAGCGGGCCATCGATGGTGAAGGCGAAGCGATAGGTGCCGGGATCGTCGACCGCGAAGATGTCCAGGCCCCACGAATCGCGCTTGCGCGGGTGCCGGACGAACTTCGCGGGCCGCCGCCAATTCAGCCCGGGCCCGGTGAGTTTCAGCGTCCCGGACTTGTCGGCGATGCCGCCGTCGGGCATGAAGGTGAAGTCCAGCGACTGCATCGCGCGGATCGGCCAGGTGGAGAAGCCGACGGTCAGGCCGTACGGCCCGGCCTGCACGCGCTCGGTGTGCACGATGTCGACCGGTGCGTACGCGGACGCGGGGCTGATCGCGACCAGCGACAGCGTGAGCGCCGCCAGCACGGTGAGCGCGAACCTGCGCAGGGTGGTCATCGGAGACCTCCCGGTGTGGGCAGCATGCGGACGAATCGACCGGCGAGGAAGCCGGCCAGCAGACCCAGTGGCAGGCCCAGCGCGGTCGAGATCAGGACGTCGCCGGGCCCGATCCCCGAGAAGAAGTGGGTGAGCTGAAGTTGCAGCGGGAACGTCACGCCGACCACGATTCCGGCGAAGCCACCGGCCAGCACGACGACCTTGCTCGCGTCGAAGCCGCGGGTGCGCACCGACCAGAACAGGGCCTCGATCCCGGCGGCCGCGAGCAGCAGGAACATCGGCATGATCGCGGGCAGCGAGGGCGGGCGCGAGCCGAGCCCGTCGCGCAACGGCAGGCCGATCGAATCGGCGTAGGCTTCGGCGGCCCAGGGCGAGAACCACCACAGGATCCCCTGCAGCACACCGAGAGTCACCGCGATGGCCAGCGCGGCGCCGGGCCGCGCCAGCACGGCCGCACCGAGGACGAGCAGCAGCGGACCGAAGAACAGCACGCCGAGGATGGTCGAATCCACCGGCAGGTCCAGGTTGTCCAAGGCCTGCGCGAGAATCGGCGCGAAGGTGATCAGGATCGGGACCGCCGCGACGATGCCGAGCCGGCCCCACCGGTGGTCGCGATGTGCCGCGAACACGATGATGCTGCCGATCATGGTCAACGTGATCGACAGGAACAGCGCCACATGCGACGGCGTGTTCAGCACCGCGTCGAAGCCGTAGATCGAATGCCATTCCAGATCGAGCAGGCCGTAGAGGAGGAACAGGGCCGCGCCCGCCCCGGCGATCAGATAGCCGAGCGGCGCGGTGAGGGTGCTGCCGAACACGCGAATGGGCGTGCCGCCCAGCCGTGGCACGGGCCGCCCGGCCCGTTGCGCGGCGGTGGCCAGGAACACCATCGCGAGACTGACGAAACCGGAGATGGCGCTGCCGGAGTACAGGAACAGGTGCGGCAGCGTGAAGAACGTGTCCGGCCCGACATCGTTGTGCCACTGGATGTCCCAGCTCAACCCGACCAGTGTGACGGCCGTGCCCGCCAGGACGCCCCATGCGCCCGCCCGCGCGGCGGCGCTGTTGTCCGATGCCGTGTGGTCCGGCGCGGGCCGGGCCGCGACGGTGTCCACCGCCGGTCCGGCTCGCCCTTCGCTCGCGTCGAACGCTGCCGAGCTGTCCATCCGCTGCCCTCCTCGGTGCTTCGTTGAATCTTGTTTGCCGCGTGCCTGTTTCAGTTGCCCACCCACAGCGGCACCGTGAGCTGGTCGACGCCGCCGTGCGCGTCGATCGTCAGGCGCAGTTCCCACGGACCGGTCATCATCAGCGACACCGAGTCGGCGTGGAAGCGACCGTCGCCCACGGCGGTCAGCGCGACAGGTGGTCCGGCGTGGCCCATCAGCAACTGGGTCGCCTGCACCGTGACGGTGGCATCCGCTGTAGGCGCTCCGGCCCGATCGGTGACCGCGACGTCGACGGCGGTGTCGCCCAGTCGGACTCGCTCGACGGTGACCGTCACCAGGTGGCGTTCGGTACCCGAGCGCAAGGTGACCGCTTCCGCCGAACTCGGCCACAGCAACCAGCCGAGCAGCGCGAGCACCACCACCAGCACGGCGGCGATGATCAGCGGGCGGCGCGAACGAGTCGTGCGCGTGGTTGTTTCGCTCATCGCCGCGCCTCCGCGACCTCGAGCACCACGGGAATGGTCAGGACGGTGAAGCGTCGTTCGACCTGAATCCAGAGCCGGTATCGGCCCGCGGCCGGAAAGGTGTAGGTGAAGGGCACGTCCGGTCCATAAGCGGCCACGGTTTCGTCGGGCGGGCTCTGGCCGTTCGCGGGTGGCATGAGCATCACGCCGCGACTTCCGGCGGGCTCGACTCCCGGCATACTGTGCGGCCCTGCGTGATCCATGCCCGGCAGGTGGTGTGCGCCCGACGCGTGGTCCATCTCGGGCAGGTCCGCCATGCCCTGCATCGACGTCGGCCCCATCGAGTGGCCGTGCCCCCAGATCGCCGAATCGTGCACGGCCGCCGCGATATCGGTGCTGCCGTCCGGTATCGGCCCCGCCATGATCAGGTGACCGACCATGCCGAGCCACGGTTGCAGTTCGGCGGCGTCGCCGACCTCGGCGGTGATCGTGGTCGGCTGCCCGGCCACGGCGGCGGTCGTCTCGACCTCGATCGGCGTGCCGTCGATCTCGAGCGACGCGGACGTCACCGGACCGCCGAGCGACACCGGGGCGGGACGCGGCGGGGCGGTGCCGGGCGCGCCCGGCAGGACGGTGACACCGGTTGCGGCGCGGGCCATCTGCACACCGCCGCCGCGGCGCGCGAGTTCCGCGGACAGCGCGTAGCGCCCGGGTTCGGTTGCCGTCGAATGCACCTGGTAGCGCCCGGGGCCGGTGCGGATCGGATGCAGATGGGACAGGCCGCCCGACGGCCCGACCATGAGCAGATGCACCAGCGCGCTGTCGTGCACCACGAGGTCGTCGACGGGCGCACCGGTGGCGGCGTCGAGCAGGGCCAGGTCGATATCGCCCGGCCGGCCCGCGACCAACGGTCCGCTCGCCACGGTCAGCAGCACCGGCGGTCGCGAGAAGTCCGCGATCGCGGGCTGATTCACCGCGTAGGGATCGGTGACGTTGTCCAGGGTGGGATCGAGCTGGCCACCCGGTTGCGGCGGCAGCGGGAGCGAGGCCGAGAGCAGCGCCGCGGTCACCGATACCGTGATACCCGCGACCATTCCGCCCGCCGGGAGCAGCGCCCACGCGGGCCGTTTGGCGCGCACGGCGATCAGCACGGCGACGGGCAGCAGCACGCCCGCCACCAGAAAGCCGCGATAGACCAGGCGTTCCGGCGGCGAGGTGACCTGTGCGGGGACGACGAACGGAATCCGGGCGACCCGGGTGCCGTCACCGATGGTCAGTTCCCACGGCCCGGGCCGGTCCATGTCGAGGGTCGCCGAGTACATCCCCGGCGTCGCGCCGAGTTCGATGCTGTTCTCCGCCACGGGAACACCGGGCGCGGGCAGCGTGGAATCGACGCCGACCGCACCCGTGGGGACGGCGGCGAGTTCGAGTTTCCCCGCGGCGGTACCGGTGTGGGTGACCACGTCGACCCGCAGCGGCCCCGGCACGCTGGTCACCCGGCGCAGGACCACGGTCAGCTCCCGGTCGCCGAGGGATTGTGCGATCGAGAGATCCGCGCCCGCGGCGGCGGAATCGGCGAACGCGGGCGCCGCCCCGGCACCCAGCAGCAGGAGCAATCCCGCGAACAACAGGACGCGATATCGAGCAGCACGGGCGACGGGCACTTTCGCAACCCTAGGGACACCGCACCGCGAGATCATCACCTGCTGAGGGGATCCGGTCTACCCCGCTGGGTTGATGTCCGAATAGGGGAAGTTCCGGAGAATGCCCGCCGGCCGCCTCGTATCCCGCCGGTCAGCTCGCCCGCGATACCTACCGCGGTGTCCTCGGCCGAGTCAGCGCGGCACCGGGCACGCGTCCACCGCCGCGGCGACCACCTGGGGAGTGTCGGGAACCGGTGGGCGGGCGCCGGATTCGTACTCGGCGCCGACCACCGGCGCGACGGCCGCCAGCGCCTCGTTCTCCGCGGTCGTGAAAGCCCTTGCCCGGCTGAGGAATCGATAACCCTCCGGCGCTTCCAGGCTGAAGCCGGACCCGCGGCCGGGCACCACGTCGATGACGAGTTGCGTATGCTTCCACGCCTGGAACTGGGAGCCGGAGATCCACACCGGCACCGCGTCCAGTTCGTCGTCGGGCAGCGTCGTGGGCACCTCGCCCACCGCGAGACGCAGATCGATGATGCCGACCAGCACGTCGCGGTCGCCGATGATGAACTCCCCCAGCGGATAACACATCGGCGAGGACCCGTCGCAGCAGCCGCCGGACTGGTGCATCATCAGCGCGCCGTGCGCGGTACGGAGGCGGCGCAACAGCTGCGCCGCCCCCGTGGTCGCCACCAGCCGGGGCGGGGCGGGCTGTCCCATCAGAAGAATCCCATGGCCTTCGGCGCGTAACTGACCAGCAGGTTCTTGGTCTGCTGGTAGTGGTCGAGCATCATCTTGTGATTCTCCCGGCCGACCCCGGACTGCTTGTAGCCGCCGAACGCCGCGTGCGCCGGATACTGGTGATAGGTGTTGGTCCACACCCGGCCCGCCTGGATATCACGGCCCGCCCGGTACGCGGTGCCGCCGTCGCGCGACCACACCCCCGCGCCGAGACCGTACAGGGTGTCGTTGGCGATCGAGATGGCGTCGTCGTAGTCGGTGAACGAGGTCACCGACACCACCGGTCCGAAGATCTCCTCCTGGAAGATCCGCATCGCGTTGCGGCCGGTGAAGATCGTCGGCTGCACGTAGTAGCCGCCGTTCAGATCACCGCCCAGCAGCGCGCGTTCGCCACCGGTGACCAGCTGCGCGCCCTCGCCCTTGCCGATCTCGATGTAGGACAACACCTTTTCCAGCTGGTCGTTGGACGCCTGCGCGCCGATCATGGTCTCCGAGTCGAGCGGATCGCCCTGGCGCACCGCCTTGGTCCGCAGCGCGGCCAGCTCGAGGAAGCGATCGAAGATATCGGCCTGGATCAGCGAGCGCGACGGGCAGGTGCACACCTCGCCCTGGTTCAGCGCGAACATCGTGAAGCCTTCCAGGGCCTTGTCCAGGAAGTCGTCGTCGGCGCCCATGACATCGGAGAAGAAGATGTTCGGGCTCTTGCCGCCGAGTTCGAGCGTCACGGGGATCAGGTTCTGCGACGCGTACTGCATGATGAGCCGGCCGGTGGTGGTCTCGCCGGTGAACGCGATCTTCGCGATCCGGTTGCTGGAGGCCAGCGGCTTGCCCGCCTCGACACCGAAGCCGTTGACGATATTGATCACGCCGGGCGGCAGCAGATCGCCGATGATGCTCCACAGGAACATGATCGAGGCCGGGGTCTGCTCGGCCGGCTTGAGCACCACCGCATTGCCCGCGGCCAGCGCGGGGGCCAGCTTCCAGGTCGCCATCAGGATCGGGAAGTTCCACGGGATGATCTGACCGACCACGCCGAGCGGCTCGTGGAAGTGGTAGGCGACGGTCTCGGCATCGATCTCCGACAGCGAACCCTCTTGCGCGCGAATGGCTCCCGCGAAGTAGCGGAAGTGGTCGACCGCCAGCGGGATGTCGGCGGCCAGCGTCTCGCGGATCGGCTTGCCGTTGTCCCACGCCTCGGCCAGGGCGATCGCGTCCAGGTTCTCCTCGATCCGGTCGGCGATCTTGTTCAGGATCGCCGCGCGCTCGGCCGCCGAGGTCTTGCCCCACGCCGGGGCGGCGGCGTGCGCCGCGTCGAGCGCGAGTTCGATGTCCTCTGCGGTGGAACGCGCCACCTCACAGAAGTTCTCACCGGTGACCGGGGTCGGATTCTCGAAATACTGCCCCTTGACCGGTGCCACCCACTGGCCGCCGATCCAATTGTCGTAGCGGGATTGGTAACTCATCAGGGCATCCGGTGCGCCGGGCCGGGCGTAGACGGTCATCGAAGCTCCTCGCGGTCGAGACGGCACTGCCGTTGGGCACGGCATGTGATCCACGACACTAGAGCGCCAACGTTGCATCACCGTTGGGAACCGTTCAGCAGCCGCCCAACTCGCGATCGAGCATTCGTAACTGTGCTGCCACCTGCGCGTACAACGACGAATCCCGGTCCAGCGAGGCGAGATAGGCGGCCCACGCGCCACGATCCTCGCGGCCGTCGACGGAGCCGATCCACCAGCCGAGGATCGCCGGATCGCGCGACTTGAGCACCGCGGCACGCATTCGGGCCCGCAGCGCCTCACGTATCCGACCGACGCCCGGCGCGCGCGAGGTGGGCAGCAGTTGCCCGCGGTATCCCGCGACGGCGGCGGCGATATCACCGCGACGCAGCGTGCGACGCAACTCGCCGATATCCGAATCGAGTTCCGTCAGCAGCCGATACGGCCGCGACCCCAAGGTGGTGCCGCCGAGAATGCGGCGCAGGCGCGAGATTTCGGCGCGCACGGTCACCGCGTCGAGGTCGCGTTCGTCCAGCAGTACCGCGATGTGCTCGGTCGACAAACCCTCGGGATGTTCCAGCAGCAGGAGCAGGATCTCCGAATGCCTGCGCGACAGCGCGATTCGCTCGTGGCCGAACAGCAGCGCGGGACCGGCGCCGAGCAGTTCGACCCGCGGCGCGGCCGGGTCCGGCGCCGGGTGGGCGCGCAGCTCGGATTCGGCGACGGCGACGGTGGCCTTGATCAGCGAGAGCACCTCGGGGGCGGCGACCCGCGGGCCGCCGGTGATGTCGATCGCGCCCAGCACCCGTCCCGTCGCGGGATCGTGCACCGGGCCCGCCGCGCAGCTCCACGGATGCACCACCCGGCTGTAGTGCTCGGCACCGAAGATCTGCACGCAATGATCAAGTGCCAGTGCGGTTCCCGGGGCGTTGGTGCCGACCGCGGCCTCGCTCCAGTCCGCGCCGTCGGCGAAGTTCATCTGCGCGGCACGATCCTTGGCCGCCGCATCGCCCTCCACCCACAGCAGCCGGCCCCGCGCATCGCTGAGCGCGACCAGTAGTCCGGTGTCCCGCGCGTCCTCGACCAACAGCTTCTGCACCACCGGGCGTACCGCCGCCATCGGATGCGCTCGCCGATAGCGCTCCAATTCGAGGCCGGTGAGCGAGGTCCGGCCGATCTGGCGGTCCGGGTCGATGCCGTTGCCGCGACTGCGCAACCAGGACGCCTCGATCACCCGGCGCACACTGCGGGGCGCCTCGCCGCGCGCGACGAACAGTTCGTGTGCGGCCGAAACGTGGTGGCCCACCCGCTCCGCGTCGTCCTCCGGGCCCAGCGCCACCCAAGGATTCACCCGAGCACTGGATCCGACGGCCACCTCTCCATCCTCCCTTGCGCGGCGGACCCGGGCAATGCGCCCGGGGCGGAGTGATGAATTCCGGAGACTCGGACCGTCTGTAAAGACATGCGACTGAACAACAAGAACGCGGTGGTCTACGGGGCGGCGGGGAGTATGGGCGGGGCCGTCGCCAAAGCCTTCGCCGCGGCGGGGGCACACGTGCATCTCGTGGGCCGGACCGAGCAGACCTTGGCCGCGGTGGCCGCGGAGATCATCGGACGCGGCGGCCGGGCCACCGTCGCGCCGGTCGATGTCTTCGATCAGGCGGCCGTCGAGGCGCATGCCGACCGCGTGGTCGCGCAGGACGGCACGCTCGACATCTCGTTCAACGCGGTGGGCATGAACGCGGTCCAGGACGTGGCGCTCATCGATATGACCTTGGACGACTTCATGACTCCGATCGTCGAGGCCGCGCGCTCGCACTTCGTCACCACGACCGCCGCCGCCCGGCGGATGACCGCGCAGGGCAGCGGCGTCATCCTGCTGCTGTCCGCCACCGCCGCCGCCGAATCCCGGCATCGGATGGGCGGATTCAACCTCGCCTGCGCCGGCATCGAGGCGCTCAACCGCAGTCTGGCCGGTGAGGTCGGCAGGCACGGTGTCCGGGTGCTGTGCCTGCGCGCCAATTTCTCTCCCGACACGGTGCCGGGCCTCGCCGCCGACGACGAATCCCTCGCCGCCCTGCTCGACGACACCAAGCTCGCCCGGCTCCCCCGCCTGGACGAGGTCGCCGAGACAGCCGTTTACGCCGTCTCCGACGCGGCCGGCGCGATGACCGGCGCGATCCTCAACCTCTCGTGCGGCGCCCTCGTGGACTGATCGGCCCGGGTGTCAACGACCGGCCAGGGCCACGGCGTAGCGCGGGATCAGTTGACAGCCGAGGCGGGCTTTGACGTCGGGAAGGCCTTTGCCCCAGACGAGGCCGTGCTTTTCGACGGACGCCGCCCAGGCGACGGTGCGGCGGAAGGCGTCGAAGTAGAGATGTTTGCGGCCGCCCTCGTCGACCGGGAGCGCGCCCCAGCGATGCACCAGGGGCCAGCTGGGGTGGTCGAGAATGGTGAACGCGGCCAACAGGTTCCGGTCGGTGTCGTGATAGTGCACCGCGTAGACGTCGGGGTGCACCAGCACGCGGTAGAGCCATTCGTCGGGCATCCGCGGTGCGCGGCCGAGTCCGTCGTACTTCTCCTCGGTCCGCCGGAACAGTCCGACCAGCTGATCGACGTCCAGCTCACTCGCGGGCCCGAAACCGGCGATCAGATCGTGATCGCGGGCCAGCCACCGGGCTTCGGCGCGCAGGCTGCGCCGGCGATTCGAGGACAGCGTGCCCAGCCAGCCGTCTTCGTCGGGCCATGTCACGGGCAGGATCGCGCTCGGGTTGACCTCCCTGGTGATGCGCAAGCCCCCGAAGGTCGCCACCTGCTCGCGGGACAGCTCCCGCCACAGCGTGCCGAGCACGGCGTACCGGAAGCGCGCCCGCAGGCCCGCGGCGAGCACGCCGAACAGCTCGTGCGCCCGCGCCGCGTCGGCCACCCACCATCCCGGCTGACCGGTACTGCCCGGCGCGGCGACGTTCAGCACGCCTGCCGTCCAGCGCGCGGCGGCCAGCGCGACGACGTCCACGCCGTCGAACACCACCGCGATACCGAGCCGGGGTCCGGCCGCGGCGAGCACCTCCCAGGACCAGGTCGCGCGCAGTCCCGTGGTGCGCCGCACCGTGTCCCACCACGGCGGCTCGACGTCGCGGAAGGGATCGAAGACATCGACGCGCACACCCATCACCGCTTTCCGGGACCGCGGCGTCGCGCTACCGCACGGGACGCTCGGCTGAGCCTTGGCAGAGTCGATGCCGCGAGCACAGCATAGGAAGCGACCAGTGCGGCGAGCGCGCCGGGCGGACCGTACGCGGGCACCAGCACCGCCGCACCCAGCGTGACCGCGGCGAATTGCGTTGCGGCACCGACGGCGGCGACCATCAGTTCACGACGGCCGGTGTTCTCCACCAGGAACAGCGCCAGACTCACCAGCGCGTGCACCGGGATCTCGAATCCCAGCAGCACCGCGACAAGCACTGTGGCCGTGACCTTCCCGGCCAGCGCGACCGCGAGCACGCTACCCAGCAGGCCGGCACCGAGGGCGGTGCCGAGCAGCCGGCGGGCCAGTCCGATCCCGGCCCGTGCGCCCGATCCGCGCAGCCGCAGTGACGACACGGGCTGATAGATCCGCAGCAGGTACAGCGTGCCCGAGCCGACCACGCTCGACACCAACAGCGCCACATAGAGTGTCGTGCTGCTGTCCCGCTGACCACTCAGCGCCAAGGCCGCGTACAGCACGCCGACGGCCGCGCTGCCCAGCGGCTCGTACAGCCCGAGCAGCAGTTCCGCCCGCACGATCGCCGCGGCGGTCCCCCGGCGCGGCCGCACCGTCAGCGGCGGCAGGCCGCGGGCCGACCAGGCGGCCACAGCCAGCGTCACCGCGAGGAGCACGGTGAGCTGACCGGCAGGTGGAAGCTCTACTGCCGCACCGACTCCCACCGCAGCAACCATGGCCGCGGCGAGCAGCAGAAAACCATGGCTGTCGCGGTCCGGACGCCCGGCCCCGCGATGCACCGCCACCACGACCGTCAGCAGCCCGAGACCTGCGCTCCAGGCGGCCGCCAGCGGGTAGACCACGAAGGCCGAGCCCGCGGTCACCGCGCTCGCGAGCAGGGCGAGCACCAGCGGCACGGCGGAGGTCAGCACGGCGGTCCGCACCACGGTCGCGCCCGTGCGCCGCAGCCGCGGCACCAGTTTCAGCACGGACTTCTCCGGACCGGAGCTGAGCAGCGCGATCCAGGCCGTGGCGCCGACCGCGCTCGCGTACACCGCGAACTGGTCCGCACCCCAGAGCGCCAGCAGCACAAGCGCTATGCCGTGATAGGCGAGCCGGAACCCGCCTCGCCCGGCCAGCAACGACAGCACGGTGGCCGGTGCGGGCAGCGTGGCAGGCGGGGACACCATCAGCGGTGACGCGTGCCCGCTCGTTGCCGGACCCCGGCGGCGCGCCGCCGCACGCCGTCGCCGATCCCCTGCCAGTACCGGTCCGGCAGCATCAACACCACCGCGGCCACGACCAGATGCACCACGATGAAGGCCAGCGCCTCGTTCCGGCTCGCCACATGGCCGAGCCGAACCGTCATGTGATCGGCCCAATCCCACTGTGCGGCCAGTGGTTTCCCGCGCAGCAGCTGGAACGCGAGGTCCTCGATGCCGGAGAGCATGACGAGGATGCCTGCGTAGCCGACCCGGCGGGCCACGGCCGGGTCCGCGCCGCCCAGCCGCAGCATGAGCGCCAGACACAGGATCAGCAGCGGCACCAATATCCGCATCCACGAATACAACCGGCTGAAATCGTCGTCGAGCGCGGCGGCGAAGATCTTCGGGACCAGAAAGCAGAACACGACGAGAAACGCGGCGAGCGCACAGATCTCGACCAGCCGGCCGCGCCGGAACCAGTCGGGCCGCAGGCTCGCGATCGTCTCGGTCGCCAAGACGAACGGGATCAGCGAGGCCAGCAGCGCCCACACGCTCTGTAAACCGTGCGCCCGGCCGGTGGTCCCCCAGACCAGCCCGGCCGCGACCACGGCCGCGCCGCCGAGCAGCGCGCTGCGCACCGCGGGACTCATGCCGCCCCGCTCAGGTCGAACCGCAACCTGGCCCGCACCGCGTCCGCCGCCTCGGCCGCCCGGTCCGGCAGATCGGCGACGACGATGAAGTGGCCCAGCTTGTTCGCGGCGTTGTGGTACGGCCGCACCTCTTCGCCGGGCCGGACGAAGAGCATCAGTTCCGCCAGCTCGGGGATCGCCGCGGCCGCGTCGTCCGCACCGCGCACCTCGGCGATCACGCCGGCGTCGTCGGTGTAGAGGACCCCGGACACGGTGGCGCGGGACCGGGTCGGCATGACATCCACCGCGGCGCCCGTCGCGGCGGCGATCGAGGCCTCGACGGTGTCCACTCCGTAAGCGTGCCGGAACAATTCGCCCAGCCCGTTGCCACCGACCCGGGCGCCCATCTCGATCAGATGCAGGGTGCCGAACGGGTCGACGATCACATCGACGGTCAACGGGCCGCGCCGATAGCCGAGTTCGGTGATCAGCTCGTTCAGCATGTCGGTGAGTTCCCACCGCTGTTCGACGGCGAGGTCGGCGGGCACCCGGTGCTCGATGGTCACGAAATGCGGGGCGGGCGTGAGCGTGCGGGCGCTGACCCCGATGAACACGATCCGCCCGCGATCGACGAACACCTCTGCGCTGTAATGCTTTCCGGCGATCTGCTCCTCCACGATCACGCCGCCGTCACTGGCGAACCGGGCCGCCTCCCGCGCCGCCGCCGCGACCTCGGATACCTCCGCGCATACCTGGATCCCGCGACTGCTCTGCGCGTCCAGCGGTTTCACCAGCACCGGGAACCGCAGTGTCGCCGCGCGCAATGCGAGTTCCGCGTCGGCCCGGCCCGCGACGTACCCGTAACTGTCGAAGCCGAGCCGATGGCACACCGCCCGGAAGTAGGACTTGTCCTGCGAGGCGTGCACGACCTGTGCGGCAAGCGGATCCGGCAGCTCCCAGTGCCGTGCCAGCCAGCGCTGCGCGGACAGCCCGGTATCGCTGGCCGGCGACAGCACGCCGACGATATCGGCGCGCCCGTCCAGCGCGGCGGCGATCGCCGTGGGGTCCCGGATACTGACGTGCACGAATTCGTCGGCCAGCGACCGCGCAACGGCGTCGGCGCACCTATCGACGCAGACGGTGCGATAGCCGAGTTCGCGGGCCCGGCGATAGGTGGACGTCGACCCGTCCGCTCCGCCGAGGATGACCACCGTGCCCGTCACAACGCACCTCCACCCACCACGGACCGCCCCAGGTGCAGCCGGTCGGCCGCGTCGATGGGCAGGTCGGACTCTCGTATGTAATACAGCGCGCGCACGCCGCGACCGGCCGTGAGCACCGAATAACGCAGCAGCAGAGCCAAAGCCGGCATGGTGGCGAGCACGGCGCACAGCAGCGCGGCGAGTACCACACCGCCGCCCACCGCGCCCGCGCCGAACAGGACGAGCACCGTGCACGCGGCGAGCGCGACCACCACCAGCAGCAGTGCCGCGCCGGCCGCCGGTGCGCCGGAGTGCCCGATGTACAGGTCCAGCGCGTGCCGGGCCAGTCCCGCGACGGTGAACTTGGACGCTCCCGCCGCCCGGGCCCGGTGCGCCGTCCGCACGGTGGTGTAGCGGTTCGTGACGGCGGGCAGCGACGCCATGAAGTACGGTGCGGGACGGCGTAGTTCGACGATCCGGCGCGCGACGCCGGCGCGCACCAGACGGAATGTCGTGGCGCCCCGGGGCATTTCGATCCCGAGCAGGCGCCGCGCGATCAGCTCCGACAGCGCGGAGCCCCACCGCCGCAACGGCGGATCGGCGCGCTCGTCGCGCACCCCGAACACCGCGTCCACCCGGTCCGACGCGGCCGCGATCAGCTTGTGGGCCTGACTCGGATGACTCTGCAGATCGGCGTCCAGGTGCAGGATCCACGGTTTGCTCGCGTACTTGTACCCCGCGGCGAAGGCCGCCTCGAAACCGAAGTTGCGCGCGAACGAGATGTAGTGCACCCGTTCGTCTTCCGCGGCCAGCCCGGTCATCAGCGCCAGTGTGGCATCGGTGCTGCCGTCGTCGACGAACAGCAGCTCGACATCGTGGTCGCCGAGCTCGGCGACGACGGCCGCGTGCGCCGCGATGACATTGACCTCTTCGTCGCGGCACGGCACCACGACGGTGAGGCCGAACCCGGCGGGGGCCATCACGCCGTGGCCGTCTCGCAGGGCTCCGGCACACCCCAATGCGTGCCGCGGGTCTCGATGAACCATTCGATGGTGCGCCGCATGCCGTCGTCGAGCGGCAGCAGCGATTCGGGGTCGACGCCGATGACGGACAGCGTCGCCGGATCGGCCCGCACGACGGCGCCGGGCTCCTCGCCCGGCCGCATGGGCAGGCCGACGATCGGCACCCGCGGGTACCCGAATTCGGCGCACTGGTCGATGATCAGTTCGGCGACGGACCGGATCGACTGGGAGCGGGCCGGACCGACTTCCAGCACGACGTCCGGCACGAGGCCGCGCTCGGCCGACTCCAACGCCGAAACCAGCACCCGCGCAACATCACCCACCCAGACCATGTCGGACAGCTGCACCCCGCCGCCGTAGAGTTCGACGGGTTGGCCGGTCAGCGCCCGGCAGATCACCGCGGGCGTGAACTTGCGTACCTTGCCCGCCCCGAACGGCGCGGCCGCCAGCTGGCGCGGGCCGTAGGCGTTGACCACCCGCACGTTCGTCACCCGGGTACCGCGATACGCGTTGAACATGTGCACGAACCGCTCGACCGCGGTCTTGGAGATCGAGTAGCTGTTGTTCATCCAGTGGTTGCCGACGCAGATGTAGACGCCCGGCAGGTCGTACTGCGCCACGGACTCCAGGAAGTTCAGTCCGCCAACCAGATTCGTCTCCGCGGCGGGCCGGGGCCGGCTGATCGTCTCCTGCGTGCCGAGCACCGCGGCGAGGTGGATGACGCCCTCGCAGTGTGCGGCGAGTTCGGCCATCGCGGTGGCGTCGCGGATATCGCCGAGCATCACCTCGTACGGCTGCGCGCCCGCCCGTCGTCGATGGTCGAAGATCACCGGCTCGTGGTCGCGCCGCACCAGTTCTTCGCAGACATAGGAGCCGATGAATCCCGACCCGCCCGTGACCCCGACCTTCATTCTGTTGTCCCACCTTGCGCTATCTATTCGGTGACCCGCCGGTGGTGCCGACAGGATAACCGTGGGTGTCCGCATCGTCCGGATTTTGTCCGGATCCACGCACCCGCGAAAGAGGACGCGTGGATGATGTGCGGCACAGCCTAGGCAGCTTCGGAAGGTCGCCGATAGCCATAGTTTTCGGGGCCGAGGATTTCACCCCGAGGTTTCAGAGAGTGTGCATCAACCATTGCGCCGTGCGTCGCCAGATCGCGCTGCCCGGATCGATCACGGCGAAATGATCGGCGGGCAGTTCGAGCAGATCCACCGAATCCTGTTTCGTACGAGCGAGATCCGTATAGTTCCTGCCGAACTCCAGCAGATCGGGCTCGTCGTCGAGGCCGCATACGATCAGTTGCGGTATACCGAGCGGCAATCGTTCGATCGGTGCGGCCGAGCGGTAAACGGCCGAGTCCGGCGCGTAGCGCTGGCCGAGCGCGAGCGCCACCGCCCCGTCGCCCAGCTCGCGACGATCCGCCGTCCGCAGGTCGAGCACGCCCGCGAGACTCACCGCGGCAGCGACCCGCACGTCGGTGTCCCGTGCGTCGGCGGCCAGGCGCAACGCCAGCTGCGCGCCTGCCGAATGGCCGAGCACGGCGATCCGATCGAGATCGAGCCGGTGCGCCGCGGCCGCCGGTGCGAGCGCCGCGAAAGCGTCGGCGACATCGGCGACGGTTGCGGGCCAGCCCGATTCGGCCGGTCGCCGATATTCGATGTTCCATGTCGCGCAGCCGCGGGCGGTGAGATCGGCCGCCAAGGCGTGCATGAGGTCGCTGTCCCACCACGGCTTCCAGTACCCGCCATGGAGCAGCACGGCCACCGGGAACGGGCCGGGGCCCGCCGGCGTCCGCAGGGACACCCGTTGATACGGATGCTTGCCGTAGGTCAGCATCGTCGCGGGATGGAACCGGTGGAAATACCAGTCCGCTACGGCGTACCGGAGACCGGCCAGGCCCCGACCGCGGATATGCGTGCGTACACCGGCGGACCGGTCGGCGGCGCATCGCTCGAAGTCCACCCGGATCATCCGCCGCGGGACATCCCCCGGCAGCGCGGCCGCACCCGGCACCACCACGAATTCCTCGTCCGGGGCGGCGGCACGGCAGGCCGCGGCGAAGTCGGCCGGGTCGGCGGTGTGCATCGGTACCGCCGTGACGTCGTAGGCGGCGCAGGCCGCGGCGAGCAGTTCGGCGGCGGTCGCCCAGTGCGTGACCGCGTCCGGCCCGAAGACGATCCGCAGGTCGCTCATCGCGCGCCTCCCATGACATCGATCTAGCGAACGTCACGATAATGTCATAACCTGGCGGCACCAGGTAGTACCCGACCAGTGGGGAATTCGCATGACCGTCGAGCACAACACCCGGGCACTCGAACACGACATCGTCACCGACTTCAGCTCCCGCATGAGCTACGGCGGATACCTCGATCTGCCCACCCTGCTCAGCGCGCAGCATCCGGTGAGCAGGCCCGAACATCACGACGAGTTGCTGTTCATCATCCAGCACCAGACCACCGAGCTGTGGCTCAAACTCGTGCTGCACGAGACCAGGGCGGCGCGGGCCGCGTTCGACGCCGACGACACCGGCGTCGCGCTGAAATGCATTGCGCGGGTGAAACATATCCAGAAGACGCTGACCGAGCAGTGGTCCGTGCTGGCCACCCTGACGCCCACCGAATACGCCCAGTTCCGCGGCGTGCTCGGCAACTCGTCGGGCTTCCAGTCCTATCAGTACCGGGCGATCGAGTTCATTCTCGGCAACAAGAACGCGTCCATGCTGCGCGTCTTCGAGGCAGATCCGGTGGCGCACAAAGAGTTGGACACCCTGCTGCACGAACCGAGCCTCTACGATTCGTTCTGGCGGCACGTCGCGCGCAGCGGACTGGACGTGCCGCGCTCGACGCTGGACCGGGACGTGACACAGGCCTACGTGCTCGACCCCGGACTCGTTCCGCTGGTGAAGTCCATTTATCAAGCCCCACAGCAACACTGGTCGATCTATGAGACCTTCGAGGAACTGGTCGATCTCGAGGAGAACTTCCAGCTCTGGCGGTTCCGGCACATGCGCACCGTGCTGCGCACCATCGGCACCAAGCGCGGCACCGGCGGCTCCAGCGGCGTCGGCTTCCTGCAGCGCGCGCTCGACCTCACCTTCTTCCCGGAACTGTTCGCCGTTCGCACCGAGCTCGGAGGCTGAGCCATGACCACCGACGACTTCGCCACGCGCGCCAAGGCTCTCGACGAGGCCGACCCGCTGCGCGACTACCCGGGCCGCTTCCTCGGCAGCGACGACCCCGCGATCGTCGCTTATCTCGACGGCAACTCGCTGGGCAGGCCGACCAGGGCGAGCGCCGACCGCCTCGCCGAGTTCGTCACCGAGGCGTGGGGCGGCAGGCTCATCCGGGGCTGGGACGAACAGTGGTACGAGCTGCCGTTGACGATCGGCGACCGGATCGGCGCCACGGTACTCGGCGCGGCCGCCGGGCAGACCACCATCGGCGATTCCACCACCGTGCTGCTCTACAAGCTGGCCCGGGGCGCGCTCGCACAGCGACCCGGCCGCACCGAGATCGTGCTCGACCGCGACAACTTCCCCACCGATCGGTACCTGCTCGAATCGATCGCGGCCGACCTCGGGCTGCGATTGCGCTGGATAGAGCCGGAATTCACCGGTGGCGTCACGGCCGGCGAACTGGCACAGGTCGTTTCCGAACGCACCGCGCTGGTCGTGCTCAGTCACGTCGCCTATCGGTCGGGGTATCTGCTGGACGCGCCCGCGATCGCGACCGTCACCCACGACGCGGGCGCCCTGCTGCTGCTCGACCTGTGCCACTCGGTGGGCGCGGTGCCGCTCGAACTCGACTCGTGGGGCATCGATTTCGCCGTCGGCTGCACCTACAAGTACCTCAACGGCGGCCCCGGCGCACCGGCGTTCGGCTATATCCACAGCACCCATCTCGCCGATTTCACCCAGCCCATCTGGGGGTGGATGGGCCGCGAAGATCCTTTCGCGATGGCGCAGGGCTACCGGCCCGCACCCGGTATCCGGCGGTTGATCAGCGGGACGCCCGCGATCGTCGGCATGCTGCCGATCCAGGACATGCTCGACCTGATCGACGCGGCCGGCATGCCTGCGGTGCGCGCGAAATCGCTGGCATTAACCGATTTCGCCCTCGATCTTGCGCACGCGTGGCTGGTGCCGTTGGGTGTAACGGTGTCCTCGCCAGTAGATCCGGCCCGCCGCGGCAGCCACGTGACGATCGATCATCCCCGTTTTCAGGAGGTCACGGCGCGACTCTGGGAGCGCGGCGTCATTCCCGACTTCCGTCCGCCGCACGGTATCCGGATCGGATTGAGCCCGCTCAGCACCACCTTCGCCGAAGTACGCGCCGGAGTGTCGGCCATTCGCGATGAACTCACCGCACCCTGATCCCGCGACCGCCGGTGCCGTCCTCGACGACATCGACTCGCGGCCGGGCAGCGCCACCTCGCTCGCCCGGACGGTGATCGGCGCCTACGTACGTGACCTGGGCGGCTGGATCGCGATCGCCGATTTCGGCGCGATGCTCGCCCGGCTCGGCGTGCCGGAGCCGAGCACCAGGACGGCGGTCGCCCGCCTCAAGAGCAAGGGCGTGCTGGCGGCCGAATCCCGCGGCGGGCGCAGCGGTTACCGCGTCACCGCGGCCGCCGAGGCGATGTACCTGCGCGGCGATCCGCGCATCTTCGGCTTCCGGCAGATGACCGATACCGATGCGTGGCATCTGATCTCGTTCGGTATCCCGGAAACCGAGCGCGCCGCCCGGCACCAGCTGCGGCGGCGGCTGACATCGATCGGTTGCGGCACCGTCTCGCCGGGCCTGTGGATCTGTCCGGAGTATCTGGCCGACGAGGTCACCGCCATCGTGCGCGCGCTCGGCCTCGACGAGTACGTGACCACCTTTCGCGCGGTGGACCTTTCGGTGCCCGGCTCGCTGACAGCGGTCGCGGCGCAGTGGTGGGACCTGCCCAACCTCGCCGCGCGGTACCGCGCCTTCCTCGCCCGGCATCACGCTCTGCTCGATCCGGCCGAGCTCAGCGACCGGGACGCCTTCGAACGGTTCGTCCCCGCGCTCGACGAATGGCGCGTGATCCCCTATCTCGATCCCGGTCTGCCGCAGCGGATGCTGCCCGCGCAGTGGCCGGGCCCGGCGGCGGTCCGGCTCTTCGCCGACGCGCAGCACCGGTGCCTGGCACCGAGCCGGCGCTGGGTCAAAACGATGGTGTCCTGAGGCTGCGCGCCGCGGCGGGCCGACCAGCTTGTCAGGATCACCCCGCCGGTCGAGACCACCCAGCGCCTTGGCACCCCACGCGGTGACCATTGCGCCTCAACGGCTCTCGGGCGGAATGTTCTGGTTGAGATGGAATACGTTGTCCGGGTCGACCGCGCGCTTGAGCCGCACGAGCCGCTGCCACGCGGGTTCGCCGTAGGCCTCCCGGACGCGGTGCTCGCCTTCGTTGCCCAGGTGGTTGACGTAGCCGCCGCCCGCCGACCACGGGCGCATCGCCTCCCACGTCGCCCGCGTCCAATTGCGATGGGCCGCACTGTCCTCGGTCGCCCCCGGCCAGACGGCGGCGACGGTCAGCAGGGCGGTGGCGGTGCGGAAGCGGAAGGCGGCGGACTCGGCGGGCGCGTCCGCGATCGCGCCGCCCGCGATCCGCACGAGCAGTTGCGACATCGGCGAGGTGCTCTGTTCGGCCGCCGCGATCAAACGGGCGACCGCCGTATCATCCAGCGGGCCCAGCCATTCCGAGCGACCGTAGGCACAGAGTCCCGGTGCGGCGGCGTCGTCCACCATGGTCTGCAACGCGGTGTAGGGCATCGGCCCGAACAGGTCGGCGAGCGGTGCGCCCGCTGTGCGCAGCGGCCGGACCAGCGCCTGCGCGGCCGCGAAATCGCCGGTGTGACAGGCCGCCAGCGCCACTACCGGCTTACCGTGGAACTGCGGCGGCACGAACGGCGCGGGCGGCGCGGTGATCAGCGCGGCGTTCAATCCGAGTTCGGGCGGGGCGCTCCGGGCCACGTCCAGGAACACCGAAAGCGGCTCCGCTGCCAGCGGATACAGCGCCGCCCCGGCGAACATCGGCACCGGAATCGGATGCAGCCGCATCGTGAAACGAGTGACGACCCCGAAGTTGCCGCCGCCGCCACGCAGGCCCCACAGCAGTTCCGGGTGGGTGTCCGCGGTGACCTCCACGATCTCGCCGTCCGCGGTGACGAGCTGAGCGGCGATCAGGTTGTCGCAGCTGAGACCGTGACGGCGGGACAGCCAGCCGATGCCGCCGCCGAGGGTCAGCCCGGCGACGCCGGTATGCGAGACCTCGCCGCCGGGCACCGCCAGACCGACCGCCTCGGCCGCCGCGTCCAGCTGTTGCCACCGCACCCCGGGCCCGACCCGGGCGACCCGGGCGCGCGGATCGATCTCGACCGCGCGCATCGCACCCAGGTCGATGACCAAGCCGCCCTCGCACATGGACAGGCCGGAAAAGCTGTGCCCGCCGCCGCGCACCGCGATGGCCAATTCGTGCCTGCGGCCGAACCGCACCGCCAGCGCGACATCGGCCGCGGTCCGGCAACGCGCGATGACGGCCGGGTAGCGATCGATGGCACCGTTCCAGAGCCGGCGCGCGGCGTGATAGTCCGGATCATCGGGCCGGACGAGGGTGCCCGTGAAGCCGGACAGCCCGGCGGCGTAACTGGTCATGCGAAAAAGCCTCGCCAGCCGAGTCGGGCACGACCATCCCCGATTCCGGGGGTTCGGCACGGCCGCGCGACGGACGATACTGAGACCCATGCCGGAGAAATCCCTGGACTGGGTGACCGCGGGCGTCGACCGCGTCTGCCGGACCGTGTCCGGCGCGGTCGAACTGGAGCGCGCCGTGACGGCGGTGCTGCGCGAGGCCGTGCCCTTCGATGCGTGGTGCGTGCTGACCGTCGACCCCGGTTCGGTGCTGCCGACCGGCGGCTGCCATCGCAACGGACTGCCGCTCGAGTACATGGATGCGATGCTCGAGATCGAGGCGGGCGGCCAGGACGCGCTCGCGTTGCCGACCCTGGCCCGCGGCCCCCACCGGGCGATGACCTTGACTACGGCCACCGACGGGCACCCCGAGCGCAGCAGGCACTACCGGGAGATCCTGGTGCCGAGCGGGATGACCCGCGAGATGCGCATCCTCTTCGGCGACAAGGGCAACGTGTGGGGCGCGCTGGTCCTGTTCCGCGGTGCGGACGTCCCGGACTTCGCCGCGGCCGACGCCGAACTCGCGGGCGCGGCCACCACCTCGGTGGCCGACGCGATCCGCCGCGAGATGGTGCTCACCGAGATCGCCACCGAGGACGCGGTCACCGGGCCGGGGCTGTTGCTGCTGACGCCCGACCTGCACCCGGTCACCATGACCGCGGCGGCCGGGCACTGGCTGGCGCAGATCGACGACGGGGTCGACGCGGACCGCGAAATCCCGTTCTGCGTCATGACATTGGCACATCAAGCCTGGTCTCGCCCCGGCCCGGCGCGGGCCAGGACCCGGACCAGGAGCGGGCGCTGGATGACCTTGCACGCGGAGCGGCTACCGGGCGCCACCGATCAGCTCTCGGTGCTCATCGAGGCCACCCGCCCGGTGGAGATCGCGGCACTGGTCGCCGACACCTACCGGCTCACTCCGCGCGAGCGGGACGTGGTCGGGCTGCTCGCGCGCGGCTATGCGCGGACCGAGATCGCCAAGCTGCTCACGTTGTCCGCGCACACCGTCGACGATCACGTCAAACGGATCTTCGGCAAGCTCGAGGTGCGCAGCCGGGCCGAGCTGACCGCCAAACTGTTTTTCGACCAGCATGTTCCGCGCATGCAACAGGAGATACCGGTCGGCAGCACCGGATGGTATCTGCGCTGACCGCTCAGGCGACCACGCGCGTGTAGGCGGACCGGATATGCGTTTCGGCGTCGGTGAGGTAGTCGGCCAGCATCTGTTCGGCCTCCGCGCCGCGACCGTCGAGCAGCGCGCGGTGGATCTCGTGATTACGGGCCAGGTAGGGCTCGTGGAAGGTGAGCGGATCGGCCATCACGTGGAAGACCAGGCGGAGTTCGTTCCACACGCTCGACATCATCTGGTCGAGGCGCTTGCTGCGATTGAGCGCGGCGATCGCCTTGTGGAAATCGATGTCGGCGGTGCCGACCCCGGTCCAATCCTGTTCCGCGGCGCAGGCGTCGGCGCGCGCGAGCGCGGCCGCGAGCTCGTCGGATTCGGTTGCCGCGCGGTCGAATCCGCGGATCGCCGCGCACTCGACGATGCGCCGGCACTGGTACAGCTCGGCGACATCGTCGGAGGTGGGCACCCGGACGAAGGCGCCGCGGTTGAGTTCGTGGGTCACCAGCCGCTCTTCGATCAGCGAGCGGAAGGCCTCGCGCAGGGTATTGCGCGAAACACCGAGCGCCGCACAGATATCGGGCTCGGAAAGGCGGGAACCGGGCCGCAGCGAGCCGTCCAGGATGCTCGCGCGGACGATATCGGCGGTCTGTGAGCTGCGGCTGGACCGGGTCAGCAGACCTTTGTGTTCGGAAAGGGCCGTGTAGACGGGATCGGGCCGATCTACCGGTGTCGTCATCCAAACCTCCGCGGACCTGTGGCTTTGCCGTTCGAGCATAGCCCAGATCGCACTGCCAGCCGACGATCCGACTTTAGGATTGCAGAATCGTTCAACGATCCGTACTCTGCTGTGACGTAGGTCGCTCTGAGCTAGAGATTTGTGAGGCATCATGACCCTTTCCACGGACATTCCGGCGGACTCCGCCGGGACCTCGCAGCCGTTCGACTGGTTCCGAACCATGAGCGCCAAAGGCAAACGCGCCTTCCTCGGCGCGTTCGGCGGATATGGCTTGGACGCCTACGACTTCCAGGTGCTGCCGCTGGCGCTCGGCGCGATCACGTCCTACTTCGCCATCAGCTCCGGCAAGGCCGGGCTGCTCACCACCGTGACGCTGCTGGTGTCCGCGCTCGGCGGCGCGCTGGCGGGTGTGCTGGCCGACAAGATCGGACGGGTACGGACGCTGCAGCTGACCGTCGCGACCTACACCCTGTTCACCGTATTGTGCGGTTTCGCACCGAATTTCGAGACGTTGCTGGTGTTCCGGGCGTTCCAGGGGCTGGGCTTCGGCGGCGAATGGGCGGCGGGCGCGATCCTGGTCGCCGAGTACGCGCAGTCCAAATACCGGGGCCGGGCGGTGGCCTACGTGCAGAGCGCGTGGGCCGCGGGCTGGGGTCTGGCGGTGCTCGTCTACACCTTGGTCTTCCACTTCGTCGACGAGGATCTGGCCTGGCGGGTGCTGTTCTGGACCGGCGCACTGCCCGCGCTGCTGATCGTCTGGGTGCGGCGCAATCTGACCGATTCCGAAGCCGTGACCCAGCGCCGCGAATCGGCGGGTAAGCAGGCCGGGTCGTTCTTCGCCATCTTCCGGCGCGACCTGCTGCGGACCACCCTGTTCGCCTCGCTGCTGGCCACCGGCGTGCAGGGCGGCTACTACACCCTCGCGACCTGGCTGCCGACCTATCTGAAGAAGAGCAGGCACCTGAATGTCGTTGGCACCGGCGGTTATCTGTTCCTGCTGATCGGCGGCGCGTTCCTCGGCTACGTCACCGGCGGCATTCTCGCCGACCGGCTCGGGCGCAAGCGCACGATCCAGTTGTTCGCCGTACTGTCCCTGGCCTTCATGATCGCCTACATCCAGGTCCCCGAGGGGGCGAACACCCTGGTACTGATCCTGGGCTTCCCGCTCGGCTTCTGTACCGCGGCCATCTTCTCCAGTTTCGGCTCGTTCCTGTCCGAGCTGTACCCGACCGCTTCGCGCGGCACCGGACAGGGTTTCACCTACAACTTCGGGCGCGGCGTCGGCGCGATCTTCCCCACGGCCGTCGGGTTTCTGGCGTCCACCGCGTTCGGCCTGACCGGCGCGATGATGTTCGGCGCGCTCGGCTACCTGATCGCCGTGCTGGCACTGTTCGGCCTGCCGGAGACCCGTGGCCGCGAACTGGCTTGAGCGAGAAGGGATGCCGGTGACCACCGTGCCGCTGCGGATACTGCCCGCGGGTGACCGTTCGCTGCTGGTCGCCCCCGCGGACCACGCCGACCTCGTCGCCTTCGTCGACCTGTTGCGGTGCGAATTGCCCGACGGGGTGCACGATGTGCTGCCCGCGGCGCAGACGGTGCTGGTCACCCTGACCGACAGCGCGGACGGCCGGGCCGTGGAAAACGGGCTGCGCCAACTGTTCCGGCGCGCGCAGTCACCCGAGCGGGCGACATCCGAAGCGCCGGTGCCCGCCGCGATCATCATCCCGGTCCGCTACGACGGACCAGACCTGGCCGCCGTCGCGGCACTGCTCGGCACCGACACCCGCGCGGTCGTCGAGGCCCACACGAAGGCGCAATGGCGTTGCGCCTTCGTGGGATTCGCACCGGGTTTCGGCTACCTGGAAAGCACGGACACCGGGCTCGCGGTGCCGCGGCGGGCCGAGGCCCGCACCTCGGTGCCCGCGGGCTCGGTAGCATTGGCCGACGGGTACAGCGCCGTCTATCCGCGGCGCTCACCCGGCGGCTGGCAGATCATCGGCACCACCGACTTTCGCCTGTGGGACCTCACCCGGACCGAACCGTCCCTGTTACGTCCAGGTACCCGAGTCCGTTTCACCGAGGAGGCCGCCGCATGAGTGCGGGACATGCCGCGTTACGGGTCGACGCCGCCGGGGCATTGAGCACCATCCAGGATCTGGGCCGGCCCGGCTGGTTCGCCATCGGCGTCGGTGTGTCCGGTGCGGCCGACCGCGGTGCGCTGAAGCTGGCCAATCGGCTGGTCGGCAATCCCGAGCAGGCGGCGGGCATCGAAACACTGCTCGGCGGACTGGAATTGACGGCCCTCGCGCCGGTCCTGCTGGCGGTCACCGGCGCCGACGCGCCGATCACGGTGGACGGCGTCCCGCAGGCGCGCGCCGCCGTGCTCGCCCTGACTGCCGGTCAGCGGATGAAGCTCGGTATGGCCACGGCGGGCCTGCGCGTCTATGTCGGCGTGCGCGGCGGCATCGCGGCCGAACCGGTGCTCGGCTCGTGCAGCACGGACACGCTGGCCGGGCTCGGGCCGGCGGCACTGGCGGGCGGGGCCGAGCTCGCGGTGGGGTCGGCACGGACCTACCCGTGGCCGAATGTCGCTGTGGCACCGGTACCTTCGCCCGACACCGGGACCGTCGAGGTCCGCGTGCTGCTCGGTCCGCGCGACGACTGGTTCACCGATCCGCGGGCGCTGGGCACCGGCACCTGGGCGATGACCGACCGCGCCGATCGCGTCGGGGTGCGCCTGACCCGAGTGGGCGACCATCCCCCGCTGACCCGGATCAACGACAAGGAACTGCCCACCGAGGGCATGGCGCTCGGCGCCATCCAGGTACAGCCGAGCGGCGAACCCGTCGTCTTCCTCGCCGACCACCCGATCACCGGCGGCTATCCGGTCGTCGGCACCGTCGTCAGCGCCGATGTGGACCTGCTGGCCCAGTTGCGTCCGGGCCAGCAGCTGCGGTTCCGGCTCGTCGAGCTCTGAGACTCGCCCGCAGGTCGGAACACTCGGGCAATGCCTGTGCATTGACGGTTACATATATGCACAGTGCACAGTGCGAAGTGGGCAAATACTGAGCGAGTGCGTAGTGACACCCGGGCGACAGGTCGGGTGGAATGAGTGCTCGTTCGGTCGGTCGGGCACTCCCTGAGTCCCGGTTGGCGGCCGCCACGCGCGGCCCCTGACTCAGGTGCCCATCAATGCCCGTGAGGAAGACGCAATGCTGCTCTGCTTTCGTTCCGCGACCTTCGCCGTCGGTCTCACCCTCGCCGCCGCGCTCGCGGTGACCGGGACGGCGACCGCCGCACCGGATGTGCCCGGAAATCCGGCGCCCACCTGGCCGAACCGGCCGGACGAGAACCAATTCCCGCCGCTGCCCAGCGAAACCGATATCTACCGGTTCATTCCGGTGCCCATGCCGGGCGAGGACCGGTGGTACGACGATCCCGCCGACCTCGGCGCCTACGCGAACGGCGATGTCGTCCGCAAACGCGTGGTGACGAGCTATCTGCTCGGCGTGCCGTGGCCGCCGGTGCACACCGAACAGATCCTCTACCGCAGCACCGACAGCCACGATCGCCCGATCACCACGGCGACCACCGTGCTGATCCCGGGCATCCCCTGGCTCGGGCCGACGCCGCGACCGGTCATCTCCTACCAGGAGGCGATCGACGGCCTGGATCCGGCGTGCAACCCCTCGCACACCCTGCGCGCGGGCACGATGAAGGAAACCCAGCTGCTGCTGCAATTCCTCGCCGAAGGCATGGCGGTCTCGGTGCCCGACTTCAACGGCAAGACCAGCACCACGCTCGCGCCGAGCGAGGGCCGGATGGTGCTCGACGGCGCCCGGGCGGTCCGCCGGGCCGGACTCGGGTTGGCCGACGCGCCGGTGGGACTGTGGGGCTACTCCGGCGGTGGCAGCGCCACGGCCTGGGCGGCTGAGCTGCATCGCAGCTACGCCCCGGAACTGCCGGTCAAGGGCAGCGCCCAGGGTGGTGTGCCGGGCGACAAGCACGCGATGACGCAGTTCGCCATGGACGCGGGCCCCGGCATCGCGGGACAGTCCGATTTCGTCGGCTGGATCTGGCTCATCGGCTTGTCCAGGGAGTTCCCGGACGAGCTGCCACTGGAGAAGTTCCTCACCCCCGACGGCATGACCGTCGCCAACGACATCTCGCACCGCTGCCTCTACACCGCGGCGGCCACCGGCGCGTGGCGACCGCTGAAGAACTATCTGAAGGATCCACAGGCCTTCCTCGACCCGGATGTCCAGTCGGTGCTGCATCGCGACAGCCTCGGCTACGGGGACACCCCGGATGTGCCGATCGCGATGTGGCACTCCACCACCGATCCGATCATCCCGATTCCGTCGATCGAACCGGTCGTGCAGCACTACTGCGCCGCGGGCGCCAACCTGCGCTTCTTCAGAGTCCCCGCCTCGGAACACATCTCGGCCGAACTCATCGGCTACGAACCCTCGCTGCTCTGGCTCACCGCGGTCGTCGCGGGCGCCGATCCCGGCCCCACCACCTGCTGATCCGCCGGTGCCCGCAGCACAGCTCTAGCACGACCGTCCCAGTCAGTCGTATGATCGAACTCGTTTCCCGCTCGGCTCTGTAGACAGCAATGTAATTGCCACGCCGACAAGCGGATTCGCGGCTGGAGACGTCCGAAGTAGCTTGTCGCACCGGTCATTCGAGGACTTCGAGGAGAGCATCATGCGTACCGAAGGTGATACCTGGGACATCGTCAGCAGCGTGGGGATGACCGCGCTGCAGGTCGCGGCCGCCCGCGCGATCGAGACCGGACGGCCCGACGCCCTGATCCGCGACGAATACGCCGCCCTGTTCGTCGAGGCGGCCGGCGACCCGGCCACGACAGCGCTGGTCCGGGACCCGCAGCGCTGGCAGGGCACGCCGCTGATGGACGGCTACCTCGGCTTACGCAGCAAGTTCTTCGACGATCTGTTCCTGTCCGCGGGACAGTCGGGAGTCCGGCAGGCGGTGATCCTGGCCGCGGGGTTGGACGCGCGCGCCTACCGGCTGGACTGGTCGCCGGGTTCGACCGTTTTCGAGATCGACCAGCCGCAGGTGCTCGACTTCAAACGCCAGGTGCTCACCGCGGCCGGTGCCGTCCCCCGCGCGAATCGCCGGGAAGTCGCCGTCGATCTCCGCGACGATTGGCCCGCCGCACTGCTGGCGGCCGGGTTCGATCCGGCCGTCCCCACCGTCTGGTCGGCCGAGGGGCTGCTCCCCTATTTGCCGGGCGCGGCCCAGGACGCCCTGTTCCACCGCATCGATGACCTGTCCGCACCGGGCAGCAGTCTGGCCACCGACACCTTCGACAGCACGGTCGATCTCCAGCAGGTCACCGCCTATCAAGCCGAACACCTGCGCGACACCATCTACGACAAGGTCGACTTCGGCGCCCTCTTCTACACCGACGACCGCGCCGACGCCGAAAGCTGGCTCACCGCACAGGGTTGGACCACCAGCGCCCTCCGGCCCGAGCGGCTGGCCGCGGTCTACCACCGAGCCGCTCCGGTGCTCCCGGAACCGTTCAGTCAGATGATGGACGGCATCCGATACCTGAGCGCCCGCAAACCCGCCTGAGCAGCCACCGGCTGCTCGCGGGCGGCCCGTTCATCGCCGGTCGGCCAGCACCGCGGTCCCCGGCCCGCTGAGCAGCCCGTCCGCGGGGCGGCCGGTGGCGAGCAGCAGCAGCGCTCCCGCGGTGCCGTGCACCTGCGCTCCTTCGCCCGCCGACCACTCGGCGTCGGTGGCGGCCAACTGCACACCCGCCAACCGCTCGGCGATCCCGAACCGGCCCGCCGTCGCCCAGACCCGTTGCAGCGCAACCTTTGCCGCCGCGGCGGGCATCGGGTGCTCGATACCCAGCGGTACCGCGACGTCCTGAGCGTGCACCAGCACGTCCAGCAGCCGGTCGGCGGGCACGGTGCCGACCGGGACGAACCGCGCGGGCACGCTCGCGCGTAGTTCCGCGAGCAATTCCCGCGTCCCGACCCGGTCCGCGTGCCGGATCGCGACCTCACACAACGCCCGGTCGACATTGCCACGGGCCCGGGCCAGATTCACCAGGATCCAGCCGAGATGTGCGCGGGTGGTCTGCACGGTATGCGCGACCACGTCGCGGACCCGCCACCGCGAGCACAGGGACTGGTGATCCCATTGCTCCTCGGTGAGCCCCGCCAGCAGGTCCGCGAGTGCGACCCGTTCGGCGGCGGTCGCCCGCCAAATGTCCTCGGTGGTCATGGATCCGGTGTGCCGCATCGGTAAGTCCCTCTCGCTCGTGGTTGCACTACCTTAGGAACTCCAGCCGAGTGGAGGTGCAAGCTGCTGTGACCGAGGACACATCCACCCCGGTGGCCGGCATCGGCGAATTGGCCGAGCGGACCGGCGTTTCCGTGCGCACCATCCGGTTCTATTGCGACAGCGGCGTTCTCGATTACCGCCGGACCGGGGCCGGCCACCGGATCTTCGACCTGCCGGCCGCGATCGACCAATTGCTGCTGGTGCGCCGACTGCGGGCGCTCGACGTGCCGCTGCCCACGATCGTGCGGGTGCTCGGCGGCGCCGAGTCCCTCGGCACGGCGGTCGCGGTGGAGCGGGCCGCCGTCGAGGCCGAGCTCGACGCGTTGCGCTGGCGCCGGGCGGCATTGCTCGCCATCGAGCACGCGTCCCCCGGCGAACGCACCGAGCGCGTGGCTCTGCTTGCGGCAGCACATGATCGGGACACCGTGCTGGATACGCTGGTCGCGCTGTGGCGTCCCATCCTCGGTCCGCTGCCCGGCGGACTGTTCGATTCGTTCATCGATATGCACGCGCCGCTACCGGGGGAACCGGCGCCGGAACACGTGCTCGCGTACGCCGAACTCAGCGTTCTCGCGACCGATACGGACGTCAAAACGGCCATGGCACACCAGATCTGGCGATCCAACCGAGCGGACGTCGGTGATCAGCGACAGCTGGTGACGGCGGTGGCGCAGGCCTGCGAAGCGGCGGCGCCGCTCGTCGCCGCGGCGGAAAAGCCGCGTGCCGGAACCGTGCTGGACCAATACGTGGCCGCGCACGCGGCAGCCCGCGGGCGCCGAGACACGCCGCGATTCCGCCGGGAACTGCTCGTCGGCGCGACGGACCCGGATCCCCGGCTACAACGCTACTGGCGGCTCACCGCGCAGGTCACAGGCGTCACCGCCACGATCGGCGCGATCCACCACTGGATGTTCGACGCGCTGCACTGCTCGGTACGCACCGAGTAACGAAGCGGGCCGGACGATCCGGGTTCGGTGTCACGCGCTCAGCGATCGCGTCCCGCGGCGGGCGAGGTCTTGCGGTTGGTGCGGGCCCGGCGACGTGCCGCCTGCAGTTCGGCGAGCTCCTGCTCCAAGATCTCGGCGATGCGGAACTGGCCGGTGTCGTGGATCTCCGGGGTCGGCAGCGCATCCTTGGTATCGGCTGCCCCGCCGGGCTTTTCGGTGTCCTGACGCTTGATCGCCGCCGTCGTCGCGCCGGCCGACTGTGCCGCGGAAACGGGCTTCGCCGCCGGGGTGGCGGGCTTAGCCGGAGTCACCTCGGGTGCGGCAGGCTTGACGGCGCCGTTCTTGGCCGCCGGGCTCGCCGCGGCCGGCTTGGTCTCGGCCGCACGCTTCTCGGTGCTCGCCGCGGCGGGCTTGCTCTTCGCGGCGGGCAACTCGGCGGACTTACCGTTCCTGGCCGGCGCCGTGGCCGCGACCTCCGCGCCGTTCGGCACCGTGCGGACCTCGGAATCGACTGCGGTGCGACCGTTCTCGGAGGTGGCCGAGAACGCGGTGGCGCTGTCGGCCTCGACGAGCTTGTCCAGCGCGGCGAGCTTCTCGTAGGTCGAGGTCGCCTCGAACGCGGTCGCGCCGCGGAACGCCGAGCCCGACACCGCGGGCTTCTTCTCGGTGACGGCGTCGTCGTCCTGCACCACGACATCGATCTCCGGATCGACGACGGCGGTGCTCGGGCCGGCGCCCAACTCCGCCAGCGGATCCGGCTCCGGCTCCACGGTGAGTTCGGCGATCGCGCTCGCCGCCATCACGTCCGAGGTCCGCCGGTCCATCCGGTAGCTGGCGATCGGCGGCAGCGTGCGCCGGATCTGCTCGGCCGGATCCGGCAGGTCGCGGACCTGCTCGGTGGCCCGGTGGATCGCAAGTCCGTAGCGGGCGCTGGCCGCGTCGTGAATCAGCAGTGCCACACCGATCATCACCGGCGCGACGGCGTGCACGGCGGCGTCGTACCACTGCTCCGCGCGCACGTACGGGTAGGTGTTCAGGGTGACGGTCAGCGACAGCAGCGCGACCTCGGCGGCGACGACCTGCTTGCGGTTGTCGACGATGCCCCATTCGGCCACCTTGTTGGTGCCGATCATGATGATGATCAAGCAGACGCTGATCATCGCCTCCAGCAGATAGCTGAACCAGAACAGCGGATCGTCGACCCCGCCGGGCGCGATGTTCTGCTGCACGTTCACTGCCGACCACAGCATGCCCGCGCCGACGACACCCGCCAGTGCGCGCAGCGACCAGGACCGATGCCGATACAGCGAGGCCAGTTTGGCATGCGGGCTCGACTCACGGCGCTGTGACGCAATGGCCTTGCGGGCCATCAGGAGATCTCGCATGTCGGCCTTTTCGATGGCTTCGGTGGTCTGCCTGGCGCGGTCGGCCGCCGACGCGGCGGCCTGAGCCTCTTTCCAGCGCTGACCACGATCCTGGCCACGAATTCGCTCGGCCAGCTCGCGTTCCGCCTGCAGCTCGTCCTCGGACAGCGCTTCGGTCAACGCGGGATCGAATTGGTATGCCAGCCGGCCACGAGCCTTTTCGACCCGCTTCGCCAGCTGCGTGACCTCGTCCTCGATGGGATGCTGGATGGTCATTTAGGCTCCAGGAGGAGATTCGATGGCAGACAAGTGATCACGCGGGAGAAGGCTACATCGCATTTCCGGACGACGCACCGTTGCCAGCGAAAAGTGTCGATTTGCCGGGTGAATGCGGCGTGCCGCGACACGGTTTTCACCGGTGCGCGTACCAGACTGAACGGTTCACGATGACCGTGTCGCGGGCACGACGCGCCGAAACGCCCGATGTTCGCTACGGGGTTTCTGGGCCGCACGGAGGCGGCCGGGCAAAGCCTCACTCGTTCGGGCGCGTCGCGGCCTCGACCACGAAACTCGCTGCGGTCGTGGCGCTCCCGCCGATGTTGAGGGTCGCGAATCGACGTGCGTCCGGCACTTGATAATCTCCTGCCTGCCCGGTCACCTGCTTGTACGCGTCGAGCACCATACGCACCCCGGTCGCCCCCACCGGATGGCCACCCCCGATCAATCCGCCACCCGGGTTGACAGCAATCCGGCCGTTTCGCCCGATTTCGCCCGTTTCCACCGCTTTCCAGCTCTCCCCGGGCCCCGTGATACCGAGATGATCGATCGCCATGTACTCCGACATGGCGAAGCAGTCGTGCACCTCGACGCCGTCCACGGCGTCGATGGCAGGCAATCCGGCGCGCGCCAGCGCGTCCAGGACGGTCGTGCGCACATGCGGGAAGACATACGGGTCGTCCGCCGCGACCCGCAGTTTTTCCGCCAGCGGTAGCCCTGCCGTGCGGTGTCCCCAGCCGCTGATCACCGCGCGTCGTCCGGGCCGTAAATCGGTGCGCCGCGCCAGGAATCGGTCCGACACCACGACGACGGCCGCGGCCCCGTCGGTCATCTGGCTGCAATCCTGGCGGCGCAACCTGCCCGCCACCCGCGGGTTCGCGGTGTCGTCGGCGGCGAAGCTGTCCGGGGAGTAGGTCCAGTTCCTGGTCTGCGCGGCCGGGTTGGCGCGGGCATTGGTGATGTTGAGTTCGCTGATCGCGCGCAGATGCGCCTCGTCGAGGCCGTAGCGGCGGTCGTATTCGTCGGCGAGGGCGGCAAACATGGTCGGCCACACGAACTTCGCGCCCGGTGCCTCGTGGCCCACCCAGGCCGCGGCCCCCAGATAGCCCGCCGCCTGCTCCCCCGGCACGGTCTTCTCCAGCTCGGCGCCGAGCACCAGCGCGCAGTCGTAGCGTCCCGCCGCCAGGTCTGCCATCGCGGCCAGCAGCGCCATACTGCCCGAGGCACAGGCGGCTTCGTGCCTGCTCGCCGGCACACCCCACAGCTCGGGACAGACGGTGGCGGGCATGGCGCCGAGCTGCCCCTGCCCGGTGAACAGCTGTCCGAAGGCATTACCGACGTGGATCACCTCGATCTCGTCCGGCCCGACGCCGGTGGCCTCGAAGGCCGGGGCGAGCACCGCCGCGACGAGCGCGTCGAAGCCGTGGCCGGACCGATGCCAGTTGACCGCGAAATCGGTCTGGCTGCCGCCCAGTAGGTGAATGGTGCTGGTGGACATGAGTACTCCGGTCTCTCGTGCGTGGCGGGTCGGGACGGGCCCGGTCAGGTCTCGACGCCGTTGTCCCGCAGTGTCTCCCGCAGCTCGCGCCGCAGTAGCTTGCCGACCGGGTTGCGCGGCAGCGCCTCGACCAGCTCCAGTCGCTCGGGCAGCTTGAACGAGGCCACCTCGCGCTCGCGCAGATGCTCGACCAGCTCGGCCAGCGTGACCGTGGTGCCGGGCGCCGGAACCACGAAGACGCAGCACTTCTCGCCGAGGACCGCGTCGGGGTAGCCGACGACCGCGATATCGGCGACGGCCGGGTGATCGGCCAGCAGGCCCTCGATCTCGGCGGGCGCGATGTTCATCCCGCCGCGGATGATGATCTCCTTGATCCGGTCCACGAACCGCAGATACCGGCCGTCGACGCCGCACAGCTCGAAGACGTCTCCGCTGCACAGGAATCCGTCCGCGTCGAACGGCTCGCTCGTCGCGGTGCCGGGCAGATAGCCGCCGAACACGGCGGGCCCGGCCAGCCGCAGTTCACCGGTGCCACCGATGGCGGTCACCGCCGCGCCGGTACCGACATCGACGAGTTTCACCGTCGTGCTCCGGGCGAGCCGGGTGGCCCAGCGCACCCCGGGCGCGCCGTAGCGCGGCAGATGCTGTGCGCGAGTGAGCGGATCGGGGATGTCCTCGGGCGCGCTCATCAGGCAGACGCCCTCGTTGGAGCCGAAGAAATTCAGCACCGCGATGCCGAGTTCGTCCTGCCAGCCGCGCACCACGCTCGGCGGCAACGGCGCGCCGCCCGAGCCGACCCGCTGCAACGAGGTGAGATCCGCGGACGCGCGCAAGGTCTCGTTGTGCAGCAGCATCGTCAGCAGCGCGGGCGGCATGCTGGTGTGCGTCACCCGATGCCGCGCGATCTGGCCGAGGAACACGGGCAGGTCCAGCGGCTGGTGCTGCACCAGGTGCCCGCCGACGAGCAGCCACGGCAGCAACGCCGCCGCGAAACCCGCCATGTTGACCATCGGAAAAGGGTTGAGCAGCACCGATTCCGGGGTGAGACGCAGCCCGTCCTGCACGCCCCACGCCATGGCGAGCCAGTCGCCGTGACACCGCGGCACCCCCTTCGGCGCGGCCTCGGTGCCACTGGTCCAGCAGACGGTGACCCGATCGTTCACCGAGACCGTCAGGCCGCGCACATAGAACCGCAGCCGCTCGCGGTCCGCGGCGGCCACCGGGCCGTCCAGCGGGATCGCCCCGTCCGGCACGCCCGGGCCGAAGACGAACACGGTGTCCGCCACTTCCAGTGCGTCCCCGGCCAGTTCGCGGCCGGACAACGTCCCCGCCGTGATCACCGCGGTGGCGCCGGCGGCGGTGACGATGCCGGACAGCTCGCGGCGGCGGAACGAGGCGGGCATCGGTGTGGCGATCGCGCCGAGCCGCCACAGCGCGAAATAGGCGGCGGTCAACGCGATCGAGTTCGGGAGCTGCACCGCCACGGTATCGCCCTGCCGAATCCCGTTGCGGTACAGCACCGCCGCCAGATCGGCGCTGTGCTCGTCCAGTTCCCGCCACGTGAGGCTGCGCGGCGACGCGCCGGTCAGCGCAGCGAGGTTGGCCGGATCGGAGATCGCCGACGCCTCCGGTGCGGCCTCGACCCGTTGCCGGAGCAGGTCGGGCAGTGTTTCCGGCTGCCACCAGCCCCGGGCCAGATACTCGCGGACCCGGTCCGCGGGGTGACACGTGGGCACGTCCGTGCGGGCGCCGGTATCGGTTGCGGTGGTGGACGACTCGGGCATGGGCGATCCTTCAGCGGAGAAGCCGCAGCACCAGCGCGGAGCCGAGCCCCAGTGCGGCGGGAATGGCGACGAGTGCGTGTTCGCCACCCGTACGAGTGAGCGCGTCGAGCGCCTGGACGATCAGGTTGCCGCCCGTCGCGCCGAGCGGATGCCCGACCGCGAGGGCGCCACCGACCGGATTCACCCGCGCCGGATCCACGCCGAGTTCGCGGGTGAGCAGAATCGGTGTGACGGCGAAGGATTCGTTGAGCTCGAGCACGTCGAGATCGGCGACGGTGAGCCCGGCCCGGTCGAGCGCCAGCCGGGCGGCGGTGCTCGGCGCGGTGAGCAGCGGGGAACGCACGGCCGTCTGCGCGCTGCCGACGATCTGGGCCAGTGGCGGTCCGCCGAGCCGTTGCTCCGCCCGCCTGCTGCCGATGACCAGCGCGGACGCTCCGTCGGCCAGCTGCGGCGCGGTCGCGATCGTGTGCAGGCCGTCGGCCGGATGTGGCGCGCCGGGCAGGCGGCGCGCCACCCGCTGCCATGCCGGATCGGCGCCGAACAGGGCGGGTAGCGCCGCGAAGGTCGCGGTGCTCGCGTCGGCCCGGGCGCCCTCGTCGGCGGCGAGCAGTATCGTGCCGCCCTTGCGCACCGGTACCACCGAGCCGGAAACCGTTGCGGCCGTGGCTCGCTGATGCGATGACACCGCGTACTCGTCGAGTTCGGCGCGGGTGATGCCCGCGGCGGCCGCGGTGAGATCGGCCGAGACGCCGATCGTCACGAAGCCCGTGCGCTCCCCGAGGTCGGCGTCGGTGGCGATGGCGGGCCGATCCGCGAGCATCGGCACCCGGGACATCGATTCGACGCCACCCGCGACGATGAGATCCGCGTACCCGGCGGCCACCCGGGCGGCGGCGGTCTCGACCGCGTCCAGCCCCGAGCAGCACAGCCGCGACACCACCCCGCCGGGCACCCCGTCCGGCCAGCCTGCCCACAGCGCCGCCGCCCGCGCGAGGTCACCGCCCTGCTCCCCCACCACGGTGCTGACGCCGACCACGATGTCGTCAACGGAATCCGGTGGCAGCGAGCGGCTTTCGAGCGCGGTCAGGAGTTGACCGAACAGCTCGTAGGGCGGCACCTCCGCGAGCGTGCCCCCGTCTTTGCGCACACGGCCCCGCGGCAGCCGAACGGCGTCGTAAATGTAAGCGCCGGACTGTGTGTCAGGCATGGCAGATCCTCGCAAGGGTTGTCAGCGTGTGCCGGGCAGCGGGGTCCGCTGCCGAGGTGGCGGGGACGATGACGATTTCGTCCGCGCCCGCGGCGCGGTAGGCGGCGACCCGGTGGTGCAGTGCGGTATCGTCGCCGAAAAGGCCTACAGCGGCTGGTAATTCGTCCGGGACGGCCGCCAGCACGTCACGCGGGTGCGCGCCGGTCTGCGCGAGCCGGACCAGATCGCCGAAACCCGCCTCGGTGAACATCGCGTCGTAGCCGGGTGCGCGCAGGTAGCCCACCACACCGCGGCGAACGGTCGCGAGGATGTCCGCGGACGGGTCCGCGGCGGCGGTGACCCACACCGAGATCGCCGGATCGGGCAGGCTCGCCCGGCGCGCCGCGGCGCGCACGGCTGCGGCACAGCGCGAGACCTGTTCCGGTGTCACGAGATTCAGCACCACACGGTCGGCGGTGCGGGCCGCCGCGGCCAGCGCGCGGGGCCCGAAGGCGGCGACGGTGATCGACGCGGACGGTGCGGCCAGGCGCAGCCGGTATCCCGACGTGCGCTCGATCGTGCCGGTGAAATCGACCTTCTTCCCTGCGAGCAGGCCGCGCAGGATCTGCGCCGACTCCGCCAGATGCGCTGCGGTGCCGCGTCTTTCCCGGCCGTGCCAGCCGCGCACCACGACGGTGCTGGAACTGCCGATGGCGACATCGACGGCACGGCCGGTGAGCGCGGCCACGCTCGCGACACCCATGGCGATGGTCGCGGGGGTGCGCACGTCGACGGCGAGCGGCCCGATGCACAGCGGCATCCGCCCCGGCGCGAGGCCGATCGCGGTGGCCAGCGCGAACGCGTCGAACGTCGCCATCTCCCCGACCCACAAGCGATCGAAGCCGAGCTGTTCGGCGGCCGCGGCGACGGCGAGCGCGTCCAGCGGGTCCCGATCCTGCCAATACGGCAGGCTCACACTCGACGCCGGACGATCGGACGCGCTCATCGTCCCGGCACGCTCCACGCTCACCCGACCGGCTGGGCGGCCGCACGCATGCGCTCGCCACTGACCCACGTGGCATGAAATCCCAACGGCACCCGGACCGGCAGGCCCAGGCGGCACACCGGACCGGCCGCGAGATCGGCGGCGTGGTAGATCCACACCTCCGACAACTGGGTATGGCTGTTGAACGCGAACATCGTCAGCCACGCGTCGTCCTCGTCGACGGCGCCCGCCCGCGGCACCACGGTGAGTTCGCTGCCGAAGAACCCGTCGCCGAACGGCTGGGTCTGCTTGGCGCCGGTGCGCACGTCGTACTTGATGACGGCGTCGAACAGCATGGTGCGGTCCACCGAGAGCCGCATCTGATACGACCATCGGCCGCGCTGACCGGTGCGACTCTGATCGATGGCCGGGAACTCGGTGTTGACGTCGTCCATCGGCTCTTCGACGGTGGCGCCGGTGCGCAGATCGAACCGGTAGCGATGCAGTTTCGCCTCGGGACGCAAGTACGCGAGCAATTGGGCCAGCGGGTTCGTCCGATCGGAGACCGGACTCGGCTTCGACACCCGGCAGACCACCAGGACGATCTGCTCGCCCTCCTCCCACGCGTTGACCGTGTGATAGATGTAGCCCGGCGCGGCCTCGAACCACTGCGCCCGTGCCCCGTCGCCGCGCCGGGGCAGCACCGCGAAGCGGCTCGGCAGCGTGCGATCGAAGAAGAGCTTGAACCGCCCCGCCGCGGCGGCCCGGGGATCGTTGTAGAGCGGCAAATCCATGAGGATCGAATAATTTTCGGTGATCGCCATGTCATGCGGCAGCCGCGGGCCCGGCAGCTCCAGTCCGGTGTAATGGGTGACCAGACCCGAGGGATCGGCGACGCCGTAGCGCAGGTACGGCGCGTGGATGCCGTAGTCGAAGAAGACGAATTCCTCGGTGCGCTCATCGACTTTCGCGTGTGCGGAGACCTCACCGGGCAGCGTGCCGCCGAAGGTGTCGACGCCGCGGGTCTCGAGGCTGATCGGATCCAGCGCATAGGGTTTGCCCGCGCGGTACCAGAGCGAGAGCAGGTTGCCGTGATGGAAGACCACATCGGTGTTGGCGGAGTTGCGTTCCCGGCGATCGCCGGGCGGGTTGTCGTCCCACGGCTCGATCACGCCGCGCCACAACGCCGTTCCCGCCGCCCGCTCGGCCTCGAACTCGTCGGTGCGGATGTAGCGGTTGCGGTAGGTGGCGCTGCCGTGCTCGAAATGCACCGCGTGCAGCATGCCGTCGCCGTCGAACCAGTGGTAGCGGCCGAGCGGCGCGAATTGCGGGTTGGGCCCGTTGCGCACGTAAACGCCGTCGAGGTCGGCCGGGAGTTCGCCGTGCAGGACCGTGAGCTGGGTCGCGGTGATCTCGTCCGCGGTGGGCGCGTATGGCCCTTCCAGGTACGGATTGGTCAGCGCCTGCGCCGCCGGTGCGATGAGTTCTTCGTTCAGCGTCATGAGTCGCCAACCCTTCACTACAGTTATTGAAGTGATACGCGTCTCACGAGCAGGTGTCAAGAGTGGCTGGTGCCGACGTCACGCGAACGGGTCGAGCACCGGCCGCGGCACCGGCTCGAAGCGCACGTCGGTGCGCGCGAGCGTGGCGTCGCAGCCGCGGCAGCGCAGCGCAGGCCGCAGCCGCGCACCGCACCCGCGATGCCGGATCCGCAGGCCCGGTTCGGCCGCGCCGGGATGCGCCGATTCCGACCAGGCGAGCAGGAAGGCGAAGACTGGGAACAACGCCCGGCCACGCGGTGTCAGCCGGTACTCGCGACCGGCCCCGTCCCCGGACCGGCGCAGGATCTCGGCCGCACACAGCCGCGACAAACGCTCGGTCAAGGTGGTCGGCGACATGTTCATGGCCGCACGGAAATCGCCGAACCGTCGCACACCGGCGAGCGCGAGACCGGTCACCGTGGCACTCCACCGGTCCCCGATGGCGACCATCACCTCGTCGAACCGCATATCCGGCCGGTCCGGCAGCGGCGTTCGCCCACGGCGCCGGCCGCTGGAAGTGAAGCGCCACAGCGCATCGTCACCGAGTGTCACCTCGGTGTCGCGCGCAGTCACCGTGTGCCCGCAGCCGCGGCACAGCAATACCGGCGGCCCGCGATGCCCGCACTCGTCGTGCACCAGCTCAGGATGCAGCGCCCCCGCGGCGGTCCATTCGCGCTGCCAGCCCCACACCGCGACCAGGATCTCCCAGGTCGCCAGGCCGAGGTCGGTCAGCAGGTAGTCGAACCGGTCCGGCGCGCCCGGCTGCGGCTCGCGCACGAACACACCGGCGTCGACGAGCGCGCTGAGCCGCGCGGTGAGTACCGCGGGCGCCGCACCGGTGCGTTCGATCCACTGGTTGAAACGGCGGGTGTGGTCGACGAAGGCGTGCCGCAGGACGGTCAGCGTCAAACGGTCGCCGAGCAGGTCGAAGGTGGCCGCCACGGGATGCACGTCGGGGGGTGCCGCGTCGCTCGGGTCCACAGCCATCCGCATTCACCCTTCCCGGTCGCTAGTGCACTTCGTTAACTGTAGTTGATACGCTCCGGGCTCAGGGAATGACGACCGACTCCAGCTCGAGTTCGATCGCCAAGCGCGCGAGCATGGCCCGGAACTCCTCGGCCGGATACTGCGCGCTCTCGGTGACCAGACCGCGCACGCTGCCGGTACCCGCGGTGGTGAGCGGGCGGATGCGATCCACCACGCCCTCGATCGGGTCGAACAGGCGCAGTTCGGGCCGTGCACGCTCGAAATAGTCGCGCAACCACGGCAGGTGCGTGCTGGACAGAGTGATCGCCTCGATCCCGGGATGCGCGGCGAGCAACTCGTCCATGAATGCGCCGATCACCGCGGCGGTGTGCGCACGCCGGAACAGGAAATCGCCGCTCTCCACCAACTCGACCAGCGCCGACGCGTTCACCGCATGCACCCGGGACAATGCCGAACCCGCTTCCGCGCGAAGGAATTCCGCCAGCTCGATGCTCTGCACCAGCGAACGCACGCCCAGCACCGCGACCTCATCGCCCACCGCCAACGCCTCGCGCACCGGCGGGCGCACACCGAAGATCGGCACCGGGCTGCGCAGCTCGTCGAGGATGGTCACCGAGGGCGCGTTGGAGGCCAGCAGGATGGCGCTCGGGTCGTAGGTGCCGAGGAAGCGCACCGCCCGGTCGACCACCGCGAGCAGCTCCGCCCGGTCCTTCGCGCCGTAGGGGAAGCTGGCCCGGTCGGCGAGGTAGACGATGTCGCGGTCGGGCAGCCGCTGATGCAGCAGAGCCACCGCCGAATAGCTGCCGAGCCCGGCGTCGAAGACGGCGATCGGCCTGTGCAGTGCGGTCATGCGCCGATCATGCCCGGTGCCGGGTCGTGCGCCGCGCCCGGCCGATGCGGCGAGACTCACCGTGCGGCGCGCGGGGGCGGCTGAGAGACTCGCCGAGTGACCGATTCTCGTGATGTGGATACGAAACGGCTGGCCGCGGCCTCGCTCGCGCAGGACGACCCGACGGGCTGGTTCGAGCAGCTGTACGTCGCGGCTGCGGACGGCGCCGCGATCGTGCCGTGGGACGCGGCGGACCCGAACGCGCTGCTGGTCGACTGGCTGGAGCGGCACGAGCGGGCCGACGGCGGGATGCGGGCACTGGTGGTCGGCTGCGGATTGGGCCGCGACGCCGAGCACCTGGCCGGGCTCGGTTTCCGGACCACCGCCTTCGATATCTCCGCCACCGCGATAAAGACCGCGCGCGAACGATTTCCGGCCTCACAGGTGGAGTACACGGTGGCCGACCTGCTGGCGCCGCCCGCCGCGTGGACGGGCGCGTTCGACCTGGTCGTCGAATCGATCACCGTGCAGTCGATGCCGCCGTCGGTGCGCGCCACGGCGACCGCGAACGTCGCCGCCCTCGTGGCGCCCGGCGGTGATCTGCTGGTGATCGCCGGAATCCGAGCCGACGACGAAGAGGTGGACGGACCGCCGTGGCCGCTCACCCGAGCCGAGATCGACGCCTTCGCCGGTGATGACCTGCACTCGGTGAAGGTCGAGCAGGTGGCGCCCGCCGGGCGGCCCGATTTCATCCGCTGGCGCGCCGTGTTCCGGCGCGACTGACGCAGTCCCGCAACGCCAGGCGGGGCGGGCGACCCCGCGGCAGCGACTGACAGAGCGGCCCGCCGCGCCAGGCGGGAGCGGGCGGGCCTCGGCGGCAGGCGGGAGCCGGGCGCCCCTCGGGGACAGGCGGCGACTGACGGAGGAGCCCGCAGCGACAAGCGGCAGGCGGGGTGGCCCGCGGCGACAACCGGCAGGCGGGGTGGCCCGCAGCGACGACAACCGGCAGGCGGGGTGGCCCGCAGCGACGGCAGGCGGCAGGCGGCAGGCGGCAAGGCGGCAAGGCGGCAAGGCGGCACAATGGTGCGGTGACGGCGAACGGCGCGGCACCGGGGCGGGTCTGGTACGCGGCCTACGGGTCGAATATGCACCTGAGCAGGCTGCGTTGCTATCTGCGCGGCGGCACGCCGGCGGGTGGGCTGCGGGCCGTGCCGGGGTGCCGGGACGCTGCCGAGCCGGCGCGTTCGATGCCGATCATGCTGCCCGGGCTGCTGTACTTCGCCACCGAATCGCTGGTGTGGACGGGTGGGCGCGCCTTCTACGACCCGGACGGGCCGGGCGAGACCGCGGCCCGCGCCTATCTGCTCACCGCCGCCCAGTTCTCCGATATCGCCGCCCAGGAGATGTACCGGCCGCCCGGCACCGACCTGGATCTGACCACCGCGATCCGCTGCGGCCGGGATCCACTGGGCCCGGGTCGGTATGAAACCCTTTCGTACGCAGGAGAATTCGATGGTCACCCGATCCTCACCTGCACCGCACCGTGGCGGCACGACACGCTCCCCGGCAACGCGCCCTCGCCGACCTACCTGCGCCACCTCGCCGCCGGTTTGATCGAGGCGCACGGGTGGTCGGTCGAAGCCGCCGCGACCTATCTCGCCACCCGCCCCGGCGCAGATCTGGCTTGGACGCCTCGATCACTCGCCGACCTGCTCGGTCAGGAGGTTTGAAACCACTGGCGCACAGCATGATTCAGCGCATGCCTTGCGGAGCACGCGACGAGATGCCATCCTCGTCCCCATGATCTTCGATGGAAAGGGCGTGCTGCGCCCGGGCCGATGAGCCCCCGCGAGGCCACCTTCGTGGCCCACGCGCTATCACTCGCCGCACTGCACGGACCCGGCCCCTGGCCGGACGACGGACATCCGCTACCAGACGAAAAACCCCGCGGTTCGCACGGATTCGCCATGCCGAGTGTGGTCTTCGACGGCGTGGTGACGCACCATCTCGTCGCCGAAGCGCCACCGGTCGCCGAGCTGGCCGATCGGATTCTCGGCCATCTGCACGATTCGACCCGGCTACTGGAATTGCTCGCCGAGGAACAGGCCGTCCGGGTGGCCGACGAACTGGTGCAGGAGCTGCGTTCCCGCGATATCTCCCGCGAAAAGCTGCGCACGGCAGCACGATTGGTCACCGAACAGGCCACCCGCCGCGAGGTGGCGAAACTGGGCATCGTGCTGCTCGGCGTCAGCGGCGACGAACGCGACGCCGAACTGCTCCAGCTCCTCGGCACGCTGGAGGAGTTCGCACTCTTCGCCGTCGTCGCCCTCATGAACACCCAGCCCGACCCGCACCGTGCGGTTTTCGCTCTCGCGCAACGACTTTCCGGCTGGGGCCGGATCCACGCGGTGGAACGCCTGGCCGGCTGCCGCGACCCCGAGGTACAGGCCTGGCTGCTGCGCGAGGGCTTCCGCAACGACGTGATGAACGAGTACCTCGCACACCTGGCCGCCACCACCGGCGGCCTCTACGAGGCGTTGCTCGAACCCGAGGTCGACGATGCCCTGCTCGACGGCGCGGCGGACATCCTGCGCGCCCTCGCGCTCGGCGGACCGGCCAAGGACATCCACGACTACGACGATGCCGTACCGGCCATGCACCGTTTCGCCGAACTCCTCGCCGACGCCGAACCCACCATCGACCGGCTGGATGCGGCCCTCATGCTCGACGACCTGGTGCGCCGTGGCGAATTCGATTGGCCCGCAGACGAACCCGGACGCCTCGCGGCGCGCTATGCGGCGTTGCTGGCGCAGCCGCGGTGGCGCGAGCTCGTCACGGATCTGCTGATCACGGCCCAGCCGCCGGGCACGTTCCGGACCGCGCTCTCCTGTGCGGGACGGCTCGGAATGGCGGCGCTGCCGTACGCCATCGCCCATCTGCGTGCCCACCGCGACAACGTCTTCGTCTGGCAGTGGGCCATGCGCCGGGCCGGGGACGACACCATCGACACGATGATCGAACTCGCCGAGGACGTCTTGCCTCTTGCCGAGCTGGCGTCTGGACCGACCGAAGCCGTAGGACTCACCGCGGAGTACGAAACGGATCTGGCGCTGGAGATCGTCGTCCGGGAGCTGCGCGACCGCCCCGGCAAGGGCCCGCACCTGGTCTCGACCGCCCTGGCCAACCGCGTGAGCCGCTGCCGCCGCGCCGCGCTGGTCACCCTGCGATCCTGGCCGCCGCACGCTCGCCCGGCCGACGCCGCGAGCTGGATAGCCGCGGCCGCCGCCCGCGAACCCGATGCCCGGCTCCGGCATGACCTGCTGGATTTCCGCGCGACCGCGGCGACGCCCGGGGTCGGATAACCGGCGTCCGGACGCCCTGCGCGGCGGTTACGCTCTGGACGTGCTGTTTGTTCGGGTGCTCGGCCCGATCGTGGTCGAGGTGGACGGCCGGGTCGTGGACGTGGGTGGCCGGGTGCCGCGGCGATTCTTCGCGGCGCTGGCGACCACCATCGGCACACCGGTCTCCGACGACGTGCTAGCCGAGCTGGTGTGGGGCGCCGACCAGCCGCAGCAGGCCGTCGCGACGATGCGGGTGCTCGCCTCCCGGCTGCGCACGGTGCTCGGCCCCGGGCATCGAGAGTGCCTACCGCGCACGGCATTCGGCTATCAACTCGCGATGCGACCGGAGTGGACCGACCTCAGCCGGTTCACCGAGCTGATCGCCAACGGCATGCGCCTGCTCGCCACCACGGACGCCGACGGCGCGGCGCGCTGCTTCGCCGCGGCGCTCGAGCTGTGGCGCGGCCTGCCCTGGCTCGAATTGGATGACGCGCCGGTACTTTCGGCCGAGCGGGCGCGGCTGACCGAGCTGCGCGACGGCGCGGTCGAGGAGCTACAAGCGGCGCGTCTGGCCGGCGGGCAGACGGCCGCGGCGGTGGCCGACCTCGTCGAGGCGGTCACCGCCGCCCCCTTCCGGGAGCGGCGCTGGGAATTGCTCGCGCTGGGCCTGTATCGCAGTGGCCGCCAAGCACAGGCACTGGCCGAATTGCGCCGGGTCCGGGAATTGCTGATCGAGGAACTCGGCGTCGAGCCGGGACCGGCGCTGCGCGCGTTGGAGCGCCGCATGCTCGACCAGGACCCGGGGCTGCTGCTCGCGACGCCACCGCAGCCGCCCGCGGTGCAGGCCAGCGCCCCGGAGCGGCCGGTGCGCCAGGTGATCGGGCGGCCGCTCTCGTCGTTCGTCGGACGGCAGGACGAGATGCGGCGAACCGGTGCGCTGGTCGCCGCCGGACGGCTGGTCAGCGTGGTCGGCGCGGCCGGGATCGGCAAGACGCGACTGGCCGTAGAGTATTGCGCCGCAACGGATTCCACCACGGATCGCTGGCTGGTGCGACTCGGCGACGTGCACGATCCGGACGCCGTGGTGCTCGCCGTCGCCACCGCGCTCGGCCTGGTCCATCTCGCCGGTGATCCCGCCGCGCTGGTGCGCCGGGCACTGACCTTGCAACCCGGCCTGCTCGTACTCGACAACTGCGAGCACCTGATCGAGCCGGTGGCCGCGCTGACCATCCAGTTGCTCGACAGCTGTCCCGGACTGCGGGGGCTGGCGACCAGCAGGCAGTCGCTCGGCATCGACGGCGAACAGGTGCTGACGCTCGAACCGCTGGCGATCCGGGCCGCGGACGGCACGGACGGTCCCGCGGTGCGCCTGCTGCTCGACCGGGTACGGGCCGCGCGACCCGATTGGTCGCCCGGCGACGCCGATCTGGCGGCCGCCCGCGAGATCTGCACGACGGTCGACGGTCTGCCCCTGGCGATCGAGCTGGCCGCCGCCCGGGAACGCACTCTGGGGTTGCACGGCATCGCCGCCCATATCCACGACCGGCTGGACGTGCTGGGTGCGACCCCGCGCGGATCGCTCTCGCGGCATACCGGCCTGGAGGCCGCGATCGGCTGGAGTGTCGACCATCTGTCGGCCGCCGATCGGGCAATGCTGTTGCGGCTGTGGCCTTTCGAGGGCGGGTTCACGTGGCAGGCCGCCGAGGCCGTACGTCCGGACCGCACCGAGGCGGGTGTGCTCGCCACCCTTGCCGCGCTGCTCGACCGCTCGGTCGTCACCGCCGATCTCGGCCCCGGCGGACCGCGCTACCGGCTGCTGGAGACCATGCGCCGCTACTGCCGGGATCACGATCCCGATCCGGCGGCCACCCGGGAGGCGCACGCCGCGTGGGTGCGCGAGTTCGTCGCCGCACAGACCGCGGTACTGACCGGGCACGGGGCGGGCCCGGCCTATCGCGCGCTGGCCGCGGAGTTGCCCAATATCCGAGCCGGTATCGAGCACGACCTCGCGCGAGATCCGGTGGCGGCCTTGCGGACCACGGCCGCGTTGCAGTTCGCCTGGAGCTCGCTCGGTCTGCTGGTGGACGGCCGCAACCTCATCCGGAAATCGCTCGCCGCCGCCACCGACGCGACCTCGGCGGACCGGGTGCGCGGCTTGCTCGCGCTGTCGATCGTGTCCTTCCACGCGGGCGATCCCCGCGACGCGCTGGCCAACGCCGACGCGGCCGCGGCCCTGCTCGACGCGGAGGGCGGCGAGCGGGAGTTGGTGCTGCACATGCTGATGTTCCGGGGACTCGCGCAGACCGCGCTCGACGACCTGGCGGCGACCAGGGCCACCATGGACCGGCTGACCGCCGAGGTGGACCGCCTGCCGACACCGGATTGGATCCGCGGGTGCGCGCAGTTCGGCGAAGGGATCGTGCTGCTGCTGGAAGGCAAGCACAGCGCGGGCATCGGCTGGTTGCGGGCCGCGCGGGAGCTCAGCGCCGAATGCGGTCACCTGTGGTGCCAGGGCATGGCCGATGTGGTGCTGGCCTGGACGGTGCTGGCCGCCGCCGACGATGCCGACGCGGCCGCGGAGGCGATCGCCGCCATCGACCGGGCGCTGGCCGCGTTCACCGAGCAATCGAATATCGCCGACGCCCTGGGCGCCGTCCATGCCGGGGCGCACGGCTTGCGGGTGCTGGCCTCACCCCAGGTCGCGGTGCAGCTGCGGGCCGCGGCGCTGCATCATTCGGCGCGGGTCGGCGCCGATCCGCGCCGCTATCTGCAATTCGCCGATCCCGGCTTGCTGGAGCGTATGGATCGCTCGCTGTCCGCGGCGGAGCTGCGCCGCGCCGAGGCGGCGGGCAGGCAGTTGACGTGGGCGCAGATGATGGCGCTGATCCACACCGCCGACACGGTGAAGCGGGGTTGAAACGCCTCGGCGTGACAGTGGCGGCAGCGGCCGGCACACAGGTCGCTCCAGCCATCGCGACCAAGGGACGCAACCATGCCATCGACCAACCTCGACCTCATCGCGCAGGTGTATCAGGCCTTCGAAACCCGGGATTTCGGCGTCATCGCGCGCCTGTTCGATCCCGACATCGAGATCAACCAGGCCGCGGAACTGCCCTGGGGCGGCTGCTACCGCGGGCACACCGGCGCGGTGCGGTTCTTCACCAGGCTGCTCTCGCACATCGACAGCACGGTGCTCTCCGAGCAGCTGTTCGCGGCCGGACCCGACGTCGTCCAGATCGGCCGCACCACCGGGACGACGATGCCGGGCGGCGCCCCCTTCGACATCCCGGAGGTACACATCTGGCATCTGCGCAACGGCCTGGTCGTCGGCTACGACGCCTACCTCGACACCCCGGCCATGCTGACGGCGCTGGAGGCGCGGCGATGAAAACCTATGACCTGACCGCGGAGACGACGATCGACCGGCCCGCCGCGCACGTCTGGGAGATCGTCGCCGACTATGCCAACGACAGCGCGTGGCGCACCGGCGTGGTGGCGATGAGCGCAGAGCCGCCCGGACTCGCCGTGCCGGGCACCCGCACCGCCGAGGAACTCCGGTTCGCGGGCCGGACCTGGCGCAATCTCGGCGAGGTCGGCACGGTCGAGCCGGGGGTCCGCTTGACCTGGCGGACCGTTTCCGGCGCCGACGCGGCAGGGGCGCGCACGGTGTGCGCGACGGCACCCGGCCGTTGCCTGGTTCGCCTCGAGCTGCGCCTCACCCCGCACGGGCTCGAGCGAGCCGTCGGCCCGCTGCTCGCGTATATGCTGCGGCGCAACCTGATTCGCGATCTCGCGGCGCTCCGTGCGTTGGCGGAGCCGGGTCACGTATGACCATGCCGGGTATCGGTTGGGGCGCGGAAACCCGCAGGTGCTTCCGTGCGGCGACGGCGGGGTTAGCCTGAGATCGGTCGGATCACGTCTAGGAGCATCATGGTCGTGCCGAGCGAGACAGGCGGGCGACGTGCGGTCGCCGATCGGGATTGGCTGTCGGCGCTCATCGCGCGGGCGCAGCGGCGGGGCGGGATCATCCGGGTCCGGCTGCCGATGCCGGGACGTGCCTGGCTGGTCGCCGACGGGGCACTCATCGATCGGGTATTGCGTACCGGCGCGGGCGAATTCGACAAGGGCGGGCCGATCTACCGGATCATCCGCAAGGCCACCGGGAACGAGGGTTTGTTCGCGGTGGACGATCCGCGGATCTGGCGGGAATTGCGGGAACAGACGAATCCCGCGTTCACGACCGCCAATCTGGTGCCGCTGGCGGACGAGAGCGTCCGGCGGCTGATCGAGCGGGCCGACGGCTGGCCGCCGGGACGAAGCGTCGCGGTGTTCGACGAGTTCAAGCTGTTCAACGTGGAATTGCTGGCGCTGCACCTGCTCGGGCAGACGGTCGACTGCGCCGAGGTGGTGCGGCTGGCCCAGCCGATCTTCGACAGCCAGCGCAAACAGTGGTTCCGGCTCGGCGGCGGCAGCTACCGGCGGGCCATCGCGGCGCTGGACGCGCAGGTGCACGCCATCATCGAGCGACGGCGAGCGCGCACCGAACCCGGCAACGATCTGCTCGGGCACCTGCTCCAGGCGCGGCCGGCGCTCTCCGATCAACGCATCCGCGATCAGGTGGTCAGTCATCTGATGGCCGGGTTCGACAGCACCGCGTGCGCGCAGGCGTGGGCCTGCGTGCGACTCGCCGACGAGCCCGTCCGACGGGCCGCACTGCGGGCCGAGCTCGCCGCGACGCTCGGCACGCGCCCACCCACCGCCGCCGATCTCCCCCGATTGCCTTTGCTCACCGCCTTTTTCGACGAGGTGGTGGCTCAGCGTCCGTCGTTCCCGCTCATCTTCCGCCACGTCGCCGTCGGCACCGTGCTGGGCGGCAGGCAGCTGCGTCCCGGTGACCAGTTGTTCCTCGCCCTCGGCCCCAGCGGCCACCCCTTCGGCGTCGGCAAACGAAAATGCGTCGGCGAGCCGCTGGCCCGGCTCACCGGCATCCTCGCCCTCGCCGTCCTCGTCCAGCGCTTCCCGCACTGGCGCCGCGTCCACCCGCACAGCAGCCGGGTCCGCTACGCCACCACCGGCCCGCCCCGAGACAGCGATATCCACTTCACGCGGTGAACACCGCACGACCACTTGCCGTTACGACGTTTCCGGGGTGGGCGTGGATTCCTAGTGAGTCGCCTCCTGGACGACCTCGATGTCGAGTGCCAGTTGGACGGTGGTGCCGACCGCGGCGATGCCCGCCCGCACCACCGCGTTGTAGTCGATCGCGAAATCGTTGCGGTGCAAGAGGGTTTCGGCGTGGAAGGCGGCGCGGACACCGCCCCACGGATCGGGGCCGAAACCACCGTAGGTGAGGTCGAGATCCACCGAGCGGCGCTGACCGTGCAGGGACAGTTCACCGGCCATGACCCAGGTGTCGGGACCGGTGCGGCGCAGTGCGCCGCTGGTGAAGGTGATCGTCGGATACGTTGCGGTATCGAGGAATTCGGCCGAGCGCAGGTGTTCGTCGCGCTGCGTGATACCGGTGTCGATGGACGCGGCCTCGATCTCGGCATGGCCGGTGGTCTGCTCGAACGGCTCCGCGACGACGAGCCGGCCGCGTACCCCGCCGAAACGCGCCTTGATGCTGGCGATGCCGAGGTGGCGGGCGGTGGCGATCACGGTGGAGTGCACCGGATCGATCGTCCACACCCCGGGCGGCGGCACCGCGACGTTGCCCACAGTCGGTTGCAGCGCGACATCACCGAGCCGCCCCGCACCCGCGGCGGAGATCTGCGCGGTGCGCGCGACCGGCTGGTAGCCGACAGCGGTCAGCACCGCGGTCAGCGTGCCCGGGGGCAGCGGCTCGGTCGCCACCGCCCCGGTCGCGTCGGCCACCGCGCGCGCGACCTGCCGCCCGCTCAGATCCGTCACGGTCAGGACGGCATCCGGCACCGGCCAGCCTTCAGTGGTGCGGATCCGCGCGGTCAAACCGGTCCCGGCGCTCATCGCTGTTCCGGCGAATCATCGAGCTGATAGCCGAGTTTCACGTCGTGGTTCACCTCGCCGCCCGCGACGGTGACCTGGCTGGTGACCGGCGGATAGCCGCGCGCGACGATGGTGTACCGGCCCTCCGGCAGATCGGTGACGACGTAGCGGCCGTTCTCGTCGGTGCGCGCCGTCGCGGTCAGGTCGCCGGTCGCGTCCAGCACGCTGATCTGCGCGTCCGGCACCACCCGGCCGTCCTCGGCCCACGCGGCCCCGGCCAGCACCGCCATCGGCGCCAATTCGATGTCGTGGCGCAGCAATCCGGTGTCGGGCACGGTGAGCGTGGTGGCGCTCGGCCGCATGTGCTCGGCGACCGCGACCAAGGTGTAGGTGCCCGAGACGATTCCGTGGCATACGTAGGCGCCGTCGGCCGCGGTCACCGCCGCACCGACCACCTCGCCGCCGAGGTCGGTCAGCGTGATGGTGGCGCCGGGCAGCGGCGTGCCGCGACCGGCCGAACGCACCACGCCGGACAGTTCACCGGAACCGAGCAGCGTGAGATCGATGTCCTGCGGCTGTTGCCCGACCGACACGGTGATGGCCGCCGGTTGATGGCCGGGCGCCGAGACGATCAGCACGAAGCTGCCGCCCTCCGGCGCACCGATCACGTAGCGGCCGTTGGCGTCTCCACCCGCCCGCGACACCTGATGCCCGCGCTGATCGATCAGCGTCAACGCCGCGCCGGGCACCGGGTGCCCGTCTTCGCGGCGGACGTATCCGGCGATCGACCGTTCCCCGGGCGCGCCGTAGCCGTCTGCGGCGGCCAGCACGGTGGTCGCCGAACCCGCTGTCGCCGAGGCGAACTGGTATGCGCCGTTGCCGTTGCGCTCCGGTGAGGCATGGCTGCCCACCGCACCGGCGAGCACCGGTTCGGGCTCGGACAGCGCCTGCGCGGCGCCTTCCCACACCTGGTCCTCGTCCCAGCTCGACGCCGCGTCCCGCGGGGTCTCCTTCGGCGCGACCGGCACCGGATCATCTTGCAGCGGAATCTCTTTCATGAACATCAGCACGAAGCAGGCGAGCAGTGCCACACCGGCGGCGACCAGGAACACCCCGTGCATGGCGTCGGTGAAGCCGGTCAGGATCGGCACCCGCAGGTCGTCGGGCAGTGCCGCGATACCGCTGGTGTTGCTCTGCATGGCGCTGAGTTGGTCGGGGCCGAACCCGGGCGGCAGCTGACCGCCGAACGCGTCGATGATCCGGTGCGGCAACAGGTTGAACAGGATGGTGAGGAACACCGCGACGCCGAGGGTGCCGCCCATCTGCCGGAAGAATGTCGCCGAGGCGGTGGACACGCCCATGTCCGATCGCGGTCCGGCGTTCTGCGCCGCGATGATCAGCGTCTGCATACAGCCGCCGAGACCGAGCCCGATCACCCCGCCGTACACCAGCGGCTGCCACAGTGGGCTGTCGAAGTGCACCTGCCCGTACAGCGCCGAACCGACCGCGATGATGAAACATCCTGCGACGGGCAGGATCTTGTAGCGCCCGGTGCGCTTGGTGATCCGGCCCGCGAGCTGCGAGCCGACCGTGATGCCGAGCACCAGCGGCAGCATGAGCAGACCCGCCTTGGTCGGTGAGAAGCCGCGCACCACCTGGAAGTACTGCGGCACCATGGTGATCGCGCCGAACATGGCGATGCCGACGATGAAGCCGCCCGCGATGGTCACACTGAAGGTGGAACTCCGGAACAGCCGCAGCGGAATCAACGCCGCGTCCTTCATCATCAGTTCGACGAGCAGGAACAGCAACAGCCCGACAGCGCCGATGCCGTAGCAGATCAACGCTTTCTGCGAGTCCCAGCCCCACTGCCTGCCCTGCTCGGCGACGATCAGCAGCGGCACCACACAGATCGCCAGGGCGATCGCGCCGAACCAGTCGATCCGGTGGTCCTGGCGCTGATGCGGCACGTTCAGCACCTTCGCCACCACCGCGAGCGCGAGCACGCCGACCGGCACGTTCACCAGGAACACCCAGCGCCAGCCGTCGATGCCGGCGAGCGTCTCGTAGTCGGAGAAGAAGCCGCCCAGGACCGGCCCCAGCACGGTGGCGGTACCGAACACCATCATGAAGTAGCCCTGGTAGCGCACCCGCTCCCGGGTGGGCACGATATCGCCGATGATGGTGAACGCCAACGACATCAGGCCGCCGGCACCGAGTCCTTGGAACGCGCGGAAGCCGGCCAGCTGATACATCGAGGTGGCGAAGGTGCACGCGATCGAGCCGATGATGAACAGGCCGATCGCGAAGAGATAGAACGGCTTACGGCCGTAGATATCGGCCAGCTTGCCGTACAGCGGCGTGGTGATCGTCGCGGTGATCAGGTATGCGGTTGTGGCCCATGCCTGTTCGTCGAAGCCGTGCAGATCGTTGGCGATCTTCACGATCGCGACGCTCACGATGTTCTGGTCGAGCGCGGACAGGAACATGCCGAGCATCAGCCCGGACAGGATGGTCAGGATCTGCCGGTGCGACAGTGTGGTCGCCGCGCCGGCTGCCAGGCCCGGCGGCGCTGCCTGGGTGGTGGAGTTCGTCATTTGCGCCCTAATTCTGGTCGGCTGTCTCTCGGGGGGTCGACTCGATGCCTTCGTTGAGCCGGGCGAGCAGATCGGTCAGGGTGGTCCGGTCCCCGGCAGGCCAGTCGGCCAAAATGCCTGCCAGCCAAAGGTTGCGCTGCTGACGGTTCACCTCGAACACCCGCACCCCCTCGTCGGTGGCCGCAAGCACACAGGCGCGGCCGTCGATCGGGTCGGCCCGGCGCTCGACCAAGCCATGTGCCACAAGCGATCTGCTCTGTCTACTGATGGTGGAGATCTCTGCGTGCAACAGTTCGGCGAGCTTACCGGTGCGCTGCGGCCCCTCGTGCACGAGGCAGAACAGCACCGAGTAGGCCAGCCGCTCGATCCCGTCCGGACCGGGTTGGGCCATCCGCGCTTTGGCACGGGTGATCGCTCGCATGAACCGAACCAGTTCGACCCCGACCTGATCGGCGATCTCGAGTTCGGCCGCGGTGACACGGTGGTGTCCGTCGGCAGCGGGCATGGGCTTCACCTTTGATCCCAGCAGACTTACTTGACTGTTGCAACTAGTTGCTATTGCAAACTATACAGCTGGACCGCAACCGGTTTTCCGCGGGGGGACACCCCGTGCTGGCCGTAGTGCAAAGGCATACGCGCCGGGACGGTAACGTTGACGCGTTGCGCGGTACAGGGCCGAAAGGCGTGCCGCCGACGCTGGGCTACGCCGCGTTCGTCGTTCGCGACAACCGTGCAGTAAACGCGGATTTGGAAGGAGACCGGTGTCGATGCTCTCGGGGCAGAGCGGGCAGATAGGCCTTCTCGGCAGTAGCGACGGCAAGGACCGCGATGCGACTCCTGTTTCACAGCGCCTACCCGATCGTGGCGTCTGGAATTGGCCGGAACTCTCGGTGTTGCTGATCGAGGACGATCAAGCCGACGCGCTGCTGGTCGAAGAACTGATCGCGGACGGCGCACCGGGGCTTCCGGTGCGCTGGGTGCGCTCGGCCGCCGAGGCGCGCACGCAACTGGCCGCCGAACTCCCCGACTGCGTACTGCTCGATCTGCACCTGCCGGACGCGCAGGGGCTCGAAGCACTTGCCGCGGTACGCGAGTACACCGATCAGGTCGCCGTGATCGTGCTCACCGGACTCGACCAGGAACAGATCGGCTTGGCCGCGGTCGCGGCGGGCGCCCAGGACTATCTGGTCAAGGGCCGGGTCGAACCCGAATTGTTCAGCCGGGCAGTGCGTTACGCGATTCAACGTAAGCAAGCCGAGCGCCAGGCGGCCGCGCTGCGCACCAGTCAGATGCGGGCACAGGAGAATTCGCGCCTCGAACGTGGGCTGCTGCCGACCCCGCTGCTGCGCGGCGACCGCGTGGTCGACGTCGTGGCGCGCTATCGGCCCGGCCGGGCCAACGCGCTGCTCGGCGGCGACTTCTACGACGTGGTGCAGCAGAGCGACGGCACCGTGCACGCCCTGATCGGCGATGTCGCGGGCCACGGCCCGGACGAGGCCGCGACCGGGGTGGCGCTGCGGCTGGCCTGGCGCACACTCGTGCTCAGCGACGTGTCCGGGGTCCGGCAGTTGCAGCTCCTGGAGGAACTGCTGCTGGCCGAGCGCACCGGTAACCACACGTTCGCGACGCTGACCAGCCTGATCCTGCGTCCGGCCGACCGCAGTGTGCTGGTCACCCGGGCCGGGCACCCCGGCATGTTGCTGCGCGCCGACACGCGCGTCGAGTGGGTCGAGGTGCCCGGCGGCCCCGCGCTCGGTTTCTTTCCCGGGCGCGCCGATTGGCGCACCCACGAACTCACCCTCCCGCTCGGCTGTGGTCTGATGCTGTTCACCGACGGCCTGTTCGAGGGGTACAACGGCGCGGGTTCGGATCGCCTCGGCGAGGAGGGCCTGCTCGAATTGGCGCGCACGGTGACCGCCCCGGAACCCGACGTGTTCGTCGACGAGTTGATCGGCCGCGCCGAGGCCCTGGCGGAGGCGCACGGCGGCCTCGAAGACGACGTGGCGGTCATGTATCTGCAATGGAATCACCGAGACACGAACCAGGACAATCGATGACGACAACCGCTCGATCTCTGGCCGGGCGACTGACGGTACAGGGTTGGTTCCTCGTGGTGCTGGCGCTGATGGTGCTGCTGGTCATCATCGGCACCGGGGTGGGCGCCACCCAGCTCTCCAAAACCAACCACTACTCCGATCGGCTGGTCGATCGGATACAGCCCGCCGCAGCGGAGACCTTCCGCCTGCAAGGGGCGCTGTTGAACCAGGAGACCGGCATCCGCGGCTACGCCATCGGCGCCGATCCGCAGTTCCTCACGCCGTACTTCGACGGCAAACAGGAGGAGGCGAAGGCCGCGACCCGCATCCGCGACCTGCTCGCCGATCGCCCGAACTTGCTGGCCGACCTCGACGCGGTCGAACAGGCTGCCGACGAGTGGCGCACCGACTACGCCGAGCCGCTGATCACCGGCGTCGCGGCGCGCGGCTCCACCGCGGTCGACGAGGTTCCGGCGCAGCGCGGCAAGGAGGCGTTCGACGAACTCCGCCAGCGCTTCGCCACCCAGTCCGCCGACCTCGACACCGAAATCGAGCGCAACGACGACGAGTTGGCAACCGCGCGGCGCGTGCGTGACACGGCGCTCGGCGGCATGGTGGCCGCCTTCCTGGTGGCGGCGGTGGTGCTGACGGTCCTGGTGCGCAGGCTGGTGGCCAAGCCGCTGGACGAACTGGAAGCCGCCTCGCAGCGGGTGGCCGACGGCGATTTCGACCATCACATCAGCGCACACGGTCCGGCCGACCTGACCACCGTGGCGGCGGCGGTAGAGGCCATGCGCCGCCGGGTCGTCGCCGAACTCGAATCCTCGCGCGACCAGGAGGCCGTACTGGAACGGCAGGCCGCCGAACTCGACGCACAGACCGCCGAACTACGCCGCTCGAACGCGGAGCTGGAGCAGTTCGCCTACGTCGCGTCGCACGATCTGCAGGAACCGCTGCGCAAGGTCGCCGCGTTCTGTCAACTGCTGGAGAAGCGCTACGGCGACCAACTCGACGAGCGCGCAGGGCAATACATCGCCTACGCGGTGGACGGCGCCAAGCGGATGCAGGTGCTGATCAACGATCTGCTCACCTTCTCCCGCGTCGGCCGGGTGATCGACAGCAACGTGCAGATCGATCTCGATCAGACGATGGACAAGGCGCTGGCCAATCTGTCGGCTGCCGCCGAGGACACCGACCTGAAGCTGGAACGCCCCGCCGAACTGCCCAAGATCACCGGCGATCCGACGCTGCTGACCATGCTGTGGCAGAACCTGATCGGCAACGCGATCAAGTTCCGCGACGCCGAGCGCGCACCCGTCGTCCGGATCGACTGCGAGCCGGACGAGGATGCCGGCGAATGGCGATTCTCGGTGTCCGACAACGGAATCGGCATCGCGCCGGAGTTCGCGGAGAAGGTCTTCGTGATCTTCCAGCGGTTGCACAGCCGGGAGGAGTACACCGGCACCGGCATCGGCCTCGCGCTGTGCAAGAAGATCGTCGAACATCACGGCGGCAAGATCTGGCTCGACACCGAGTACACCGGCGGCACCCGCTTCGTCTTCACCCTCAGCGCCCCCACGGCGCCGACCTCGCAAGGAGATCCCTCTTGACCATCCCAGGCCAGCCCATCGACATCCTGCTCATCGAGGATGATCCCGGCGACGAACTGATGACCAGGGAGGCGTTCGAGGACAACAAGATCGGCAACACCCTGCACGTCGCCCACGACGGGCAAGAGGCGCTCGACTTCCTCTACCGGCAGGGCGAATACGGGGACGCGCCGCTGCCGGACCTGATCCTGCTCGACCTGAATCTGCCCAAATACGATGGCCGCCAGGTGCTGGAGCGGATCAAGGCGGATCCGGATCTCGCGCACATCCCGGTGGTGGTGCTGACCACCTCCGCGGCCGAGGAAGACATTCTGCGCAGCTACAAGCTGCACGCCAACGCCTATGTGACCAAACCGGTCGATCTCGACCAGTTCGTGGCCGCGATCAAACACATCGACGATTTCTTCGTCCAGGTGGTCCGGCTGCCCCGGCAGTCCTGAGCCGAATTCGAGGTCGCGCCGACCGGGCGGTCGGCGCGACCTCGATGTTCCGGTGCCGCGCCGCGGCTAGGCGGCCAAGGCGTCGTCGACGGTGTTGAACACGCTGAGCAGCTTGTCCAGGCCGGTGACCTCGATCGGACGGCGCACCGGCGGCGAGGCCACCACCCGCAGCTTGCCCTGCGGCACCGACTCCGCAGCCACCAGCAGCACGCTAAGCCCGGCGGAGCCGAAGAACTCCACCTGGGACAGATCGATCACGAGCGCCGCGGGCTGTTCCCGCAGCGCCTCGTCCACCACCGCCTGGAATCGCGGCGCCGAGGCCATGTCGATCTCGCCGGTGATGGAGAGCACTCTGGTCGAATCCACCGACCGCGCTACCGCTTCCAGTTCCCTGGCTTTACCGTCCGCACTCATCGGGCACCCGCGCGCACGCGAAAACCGCCGAGCACTGTTTCCACCCGGCTCGAATCCGAGCTCGCTACACCAAACCGGTTGCCTGGCATCGCCACTTCGCTACCTCCGACGCGTCGACCCTCCGCCCGCCGAGCACGGTGCGGAGATGATCCATCGGGTAAAACTACCGTAGGACGGACCCGATCGCCGCGCCCGGCTCGAATGCGGCGAGGCAGCCGGGGCAATCGATCAGCGCACGCGGGCGGGACGGCGATCCTCGGCGAAGTCGATCTCCAATGTCACCGGGATGATCTCCACTTCGAGCGCCTCGCGCAGCCGGGTGACGGCGTGCCCGAGAATTCTGCGCCGCAGTTCGGCGATGTCGGCGCTGGGCTCCGCGGTCACCACCAGATGCAGCTCAGGCGCGGTGCGGTCACCGGAGAGCCAGGCCGAGGCGGAGCGCACGCCCGCGTAGCTCTCGACGTCGGCGGCCACCGGTGCGGCCGCGACGGAGGATTCGAGCACGGTGGTGCCGGGCCATTCGGTGCCGCCGGTGCGCCAGGTGACCGACTTGGGCAGCCGGAACACCTGCGCCAGCAGCCAGCGCAGGCACAGCAATCCGATCAGCACGGCGGCCGCGACGGCGGCCCACAGCACCCAGGTCGGCGGGGCCTCGGTGCCGGGCACCAGGGTTTCGTCCGCGCGGACCCAGCCCAACCGGCCGAAGTGCGCGGCGACGGCGAGCCCGCCCGCCGCCAGCAACAGCACCCCGACCAGCCCGAGCACGCTGCGATTCAGCGTGGCGGGACGATTGATCCGGCTCATCAGGCCGCTCCTGTCTTCGGTCCCCGCACTTTGGCCCGCACCCGGCGCACCGGTTGCGGCCCGATCTCCTGCACCCGGCGGGTGAGCGTGGCGCAGATCGCCGCGGGCAGCGCGTCGGTGCCGGTCCGATCGGTTCGGGCGGACACCTGTACGCCCTTGCGCCGCAACCGGATCCGGGCCGAGTCGACGCCGTCCACGGCGCCCGCGGCGCTGCGCAGCGCGGTGCGCAGGCCGCCGCGGGTCACGCCCGCGCTGAGCCCGTCCTCGTCGGCGAGCGGCAGCACCGCGGGCCGTCCCGGCCACAACGCCAGGCCGAGCAGCACGAAGCCGAGCACCGCCGCCGCGACACCGGCGACCAGCACCGGCAGTTCGTTCCAGGTCAGGCCGTGCAGATCGGTCGCGACGGTGTCGTAGGAAACGAATTCCCTTGCGCCGACCAGACGTTGGATCAGCGAGACGGCCACGGCCGCGCACCCGGCGATCAGCACCACCGCGACCACGATGGCCGGTCCCACCCGACGAGGCCTGCGAATCACCGAACCCTCCTTCCCGCACCGGTTTCGGTGGTCAGCTCGGCCACCTCGATATCGATCGCGGACACCGCGAGCCCGGTCAACTCGTGGGTCCGCCGGGCCAGATGGCCGCGACAGGCCTCGGTCACCTTGCCCACCGGCGCGGGATAGGCGATCGGCAGCCGGACGTCGAGCGCGGTCCGATCCGCGAACACTTCCGCCTCGACCCGCACGTCCTGCCCTACCCCGGCCACCTCACTGGCGGCCTGCGCGACGATCCGGCGCACCGCGCGAGGCGCGACGGTGGTGCGGCCGGGCAACTCCGCCTCCGCCGCACCGACCGCGAGGGTCATCGCCTGCCCTTGCGCTGTGCCGACTGCAACAGCCCCGGCAGGTCGAGTTCACCGTCGAGCCAGCGGCCGATCAGCAGGCCGAGCACGGCGAACAGCAGGACGATGGTGAACGCGCCGAATCCGCCGAAGGCGCCCGCGAATCCGAGCGCCAGACCGACCGCGAGGCAGATCGCTGTGGCATTCATCTACTGCACCCGGCTGCTCGGCGCGGGTTCCTCGTCGTCGCCCGGGATGAACACGTCGTTGACGTTGATGTTCACCTCGACCACGATCAGCCCGGTCATCTGTTCGATCGCGGTGATCACGTTGCGCCGCACCGCCCGCGCCAATTCCGCGATGGCCACCCCGTATTCGACGACGAGCTCCAGATCGACGGCCGCCTGCGTCTCGCCGACCTCCACCGAGACGCCCTGGCCGATACTGGCCGACGCGCCGGGGATCCGGTCGCGGATCGCGCCGAACGCGCGGGCGGCGCCACCGCCGAGATCGTGCACGCCGCGCACCTCACGCGCGGCCAGGCCCGCGACCTTCTGCACCACGATATCGGCGATGGTGGTGGTGCCCTGGTCGCTGGCGAGCTTGCTGTCCTTGTCTACTGCGGCGGAGGTCCGGCTCGGCTGGTTCTTGGTGTCCGCGGCCGTCTTGCTCTCGGTGTTCTTGTCGGTGGTCGTCGTCGCGGTCATGGCAATTCCTCCTGATTTCCCTTGGGGTACAGCGGATTCGCTTGCTATGGATGGACACCTGTGCGGTCCGATCGTCACGGGTGCGCTGCTGTGAGCTAGGTAACTCTCCCTTCCCCGCCGAAGGCTGCGGCATCGAGATCGGTGACCACCAGCCGCAATCGGGCATCCGACCACGGCGTCCCGGCCAGCGCCGCGCGCACAGCCTCGCTTGCCTTGTCCAGCAGCGGTGTCAGCGGCAGTTCGGCCGCGGTGACCCGTATCTCGACCCGGGTCTGGGTCAGGTCCACCGCGAATCCCCTTGCGTCCCATGGCCACCAGGCGGGCGGCTCGGTGCCGAGGGTGGTCGCGGGGCGCAGGCCGTCGATGGTGTCCAGCGCGGCGAGGATCGCCGCGATGACGTCGCCGGAAGAATTCACTGCCGCTCCGGTTCGATATCGAGAATGGACACCGACACCTCGTCGACCGCCTGACCGGTCTGCTCGAACACCACCCGCGAAACCTCCTGTTGCACTGCCTGACCGATCACCGCCGCGGCGCGTTCGGCCGAAATCACCAGATCCACTTGCACACTCAGCGCGCCCGACGCGCTCCGACGCACCCGCACACCCTCCGACGGCGCGGGATCGGCACTCGTGAGCCGCTGTTTGCTCACCCGGAGCAGGGACGAGACCAGGCCGCGCACACCGGGTTCCAGCCGGATCACGCCGGGTGTCGCGCGGGCCGCGTGCGCGGCCACCGCGGCGATGACCGGCGTCTCGATCACCACCTCGGAAACTACGTCGGTCATCGCGGCGCGTCCCCTGTGTCCTCGTAGATATCGGCGACCACCAGGTCCAGCGTTGCCAGCTCGAGCCCGACCTGCGCGGCCAGCGCCGCGTGCACCCGCTCGCGCACCACCGGCAGCGCGGCGCCGACGGTGGTGTGGCCGAAGCGGATCGCGACCGCGAGTTCGACCGCCAGCAGGTTCGCCCCGTCCGTGCCCGAACCGACGCGACGCACCCGGCAGTGCCTGGCCCGCACGCCCGGCACCGAGTCGGCGGCGTAGCGCAGCACGGCGGCGACGGCCTGTTCGCTCACCTCCACCACACCGGGCATGGCGGTCGGCAGGCTCAGCGTCCGGCCGCGCCGGGCCTCGGCGCGCACCGCGGACATGATGCGACCGGTGAGATCGGGCGGCGCCGGATCCGGCTCGTCGATCAGCTCCTTGGTCGCCGCGCGCAGGGCCAGCAGACTGTCCCTGGCCGACGCGCAGTGCGGGCAGGTGTCGTCGTGTTCGTCGCCGAGCCCCGCCTCGACCGTGTCCAGCCGGTCCCAGACCTGTTCGATCTCGCGGCCGCAAGGCAGCAGGTAGTCCTGTTCGGTCGTGCCGTTCACCGCCATGGTTTCATCACCTCGGACAAGTGGGCTCGCGCCCTGGCTATCCGGCCACGCACCGCCGTCGTGTTCACCTCGACGATGTCGCCTATCTCCTCGTAGGAAAGCCCGTGTACCTCGCGCAGCAGCCAGCAGGCGCGTTGTTCGGGCGTGAGCAGTTGCAGCGCCGCGTTCAGCGCTTCCAGTTGGGTGCTCACCTGCACCGCGTGCTCGGGTTGGGTGTCCGAGCGCGGCGATTCGGTCGTCTCCGGGTCCACCTCGACCGTCGGCCTGCGGGCCCGGATCACGTTCAGACAGCGGTTGGTCGTCATGCGATAGAGCCAGCCGACGAACGCGGCGTCGTCGTTGAGTTGCGGGAGGCGGCGCCAAGCACCCAGAAACACCTCCTGCACCACATCTTCCGCGTCGGACCGGTCGGCGAGCATCTTGACCGCGAGCCGAAACATCTGCGCCTGATAGCGCACCACCAGCTGCTCATAGGACCGCATATCGCCGTCGCGCGCCCTGCTCACCAGGGTCGCATCGTCCGGCGTGGTCTCGGCAACCGTTTCGGTCGTGGTCACAGCACCTCCTCCACCGCTTGTCCATAAGGACACCGCGGATCGGAAACCGTCACGGCCCAGTATGACGTGATCGTTGTCTCAGTGGTTGCTGCGTGCGCTTTCCCCCGCGCGCCGTGTCTTCAGGACATGCGCATCCGACCCGGACGCGCGCGAACGCAGCAGGAGGTTTCGATGTCTCTGAGCGACAAGATCGGCAACAAGGTCGACGAATTCGGCGGCAAGGCCAAGGAGGCCGCGGGCAACGCGACCGGCGACGAGGACCTGGCTGCCGAGGGTAAGGCGGATCAGGTCGGGGCCGCCGTCAAGGGCGCGGTGGACAACGTCAAGGACGCCATCGGTGACGCGGTGGACAAGACCAAGAGCGCATTGGGCAAGTAGCCCGCGCCGCGGTGTGCGGCCGGTTTGCCCGGCCGCGCACCGTCTCCGGCTCGAACAGAGGTAAGACAGTGACCGAACAACGACCGGCCCGGATCGCGGGCATCGAACTGGGCACCGCGGTGCTCGCCGCGGCGACCTCGCTCGCGCTGACCGTCGCCGTCGCGGCGCTGACGCATTCGCTCGGCGCGACGGTCGCGGCCGGCGCCAGCATCGTGGGCGGGCTGGTGCTCGTGCTGAGCATCCTGCCGCACAAAGCCTGACCGGCCGCGCGCGTCCGCACTAGGTGCGCGGCTGCTGCAACGCCTCCTCGACCGCCGCGAGCGCGTCGACCGGTGTGCGGTTCTGGCCCTTCTCGTTCTTGCCGAGTTGCTCCCACCCCTGGCCGTCCGGCCCACGCAGCTGGGTCCAGATGTCGCGGGTCTTGTCCAGCAGCTCGCGCTGCTCGAACTCGTTCAATGCGGACATGAATTCCTCCTCTATTCCGACGCCGCAGGCCGCGGCGAAATCCTGGGGCGACATGCCGTAGGCGATGTTCATGTCGCAGTCGCCGAACGGCGGGCAGCCCTCGGGCAGGCCGCCGCCGTAGCCCTGGCCGTCGGTGTATTGATGCGCGATCTGACCGGGCAGGTTCGGATTGCGGCCGTAACCGGCGCCGACCATGCGCAGGCCCGCGGGCCGGTGCGACCACATGCCGAAGAAGTCACCGCTGTTCGCGTAGCCGATGACCCGGCGGGTGTCGCCGAGCCAGTCGGCGACGCTCCAATAGGTCCCATTGAGCGCATCGGAATGATCCCCGCCGGGATTGCCTCCGGATTCGACGTCGATCATGGTGATCATCCGCGGATGCGGACCGCCGGCCCTGGCCACCATGTCCTGGTGGACCTGCACCGTCTCGCCCCAGTTCGGGCGCCAGTAGAAGTAGACGACGAAACACGCCAACCGGCCGGAATCGACCGCGCGACAAGCCCAGTCGTAGTTCGCGGCGAAGTTGGGATCGCGAAAAGTACCGTCGTTGGAGCGGAAGCTCAGGATGCCGAACGGGTAGGAATCGTCCACCGGCGCCTGAAAATATGACACATCCGCGAAGAGGCTGTCGACCATTTGTTCTCCCTCGATTTCGTCTGCCGAAATTTCCCCCGAGTAGTGGCCGCCTCCGTCGAACACCCGTCGTGACGTCGTGAGACGCCGATGAAACGTGGGTGAAGGGCCTGCGCCGGAGACTGTTGTTCGTCAGTTGGAATGTCCCGGCGCCCATGCGGTGCGACGGACCAATGTTGTCGCTGGTCGGCCGCGGTTCGGAAGCGAACGGTCGGATGAGCGAACCGGGCGTTCCATTTGTTGGACCACGAGCGATAAGAACGACGTGCTCGGTTCGTTGCGTTATCTGCATGGGAGGACAGAGAGTGAACGAAGCGACGATCGAACGGGCGGCTATGGGGGGCCGCGGCGTATTGGAGGGCGCATTCGCCCTGTTGGAGGTCCTCGCGGAAGGGGACGAGGTCGGCTTGACACAGCTGGCCTCGGCCGCGGGACTGCCGAAGGCCACGGCCTACCGGCTGCTCAACCAGTTGGTCGTGGAGGGCGCGGTGCAACGGCGCAGCGGCCGCTATCAAATCGGCCCCCGGGTGTATCGGCTCGGGCAGACCTGGCAGCCCGCGCGGTTGCTCAGGGCGGCCTCGGCGCGGCCACTCGGGCAGTTGACCGCGGCCTCGGATCGCGGGGGTTTCAGTCTCGCGGTGACCGATCGGGGGCACACGATGTTGATCGGCGGTATCGGGCGCGAGATCGATGAGATCTTTCCGCTGCGCGCGGGCGTGCTGCTGCCGCCGGGTACGGCGGCCGAGCAGGCCCTCGCCATCGGGCGCACCGTCACCACCCCGCCGACCGGCTATTCCCAGCGGGAATGGAGCAGGCAACTGGCGGTGACCCGCGAGCGCGGACTCGCCTACGACACCGACATGACCCGGTTCGGGCTGGCGTGTGTGGCGGCGCCGGTCCGCGGACCGTCCGGGGAGGTGGTCGCCGCGCTGGCGGCGACGGTGGCAGACCTGCCCCGGGTGCCCGCGGTCGCGGAGGCGGTGCTGCGGGCGGCCGGCCTGGTGAGCGCGAACCTCACCAGACTGCTCAGGTCGACCGGGGCGATGTCACTCTGAAACCGGTTGGCGTCCGGCGCGGTCCGGACGCCACACCGGGGGCGGTCAGTCGTGCGCGATGCCCGCGCACCAGACCTTGGTGATGGTGCGGGTCGCGTGGATGTCGGCGAGGGGGTCGCCGTCGATCAGCACGAGATCGGCCCGCTTGCCCGGGACGACGGCGCCGCGATCGGTGAGCCCGAAATGCTCGGCGGGCAAGCTGGTCGCGGCCTGCAACGCCTCGGCCGTGGACAGTCCGGCGGTGACCAGCAGTTCCAGTTCGCGGTGCAGGGAGTCACCGTGCGGCGGCTGGTACGGCACACCCGGGGTGTCGTTCGCGTCGGTGCTCGCGAGCACCGCGACGCCCGCGGTGTGCAGCGCGGCGACGGTGGCGAGGCAGTCGGCAAAGCCGAGCACGCCCTGCGCCTTGGCGATGCCCTGCATCATCGTGAGGGTGGGCGTGGCCACCCGTCCCTCGGTCGCCATCCGGTGCACGTCCGCGGCGGGCACCTGTCCGTCCATCGGGACGTGCGTGATGATGTCGGCGCCGATATCCAGCGCCAGGGCGTAGGCGGCCAGCGACGTGGCGTGCACGACGGTGCGCAGATTCCGGGCGGTCGCGGCCGCCACCACCGCTTTCGCCGTCGCCGCGTCGGGACCGCCCGCGCCCGGGGCTTCCAGTATCAGCTTGATGTAGTCCGAACCCGCCGCGGCGCGCTCGGCGACGAAGGTCTCGGCGTCCTCGACGCCGTGGATGACGGACTGCTCGGCCAAACCCGGTAGGTGCGCGTGCACCCCGCCCGGACCGATGATCGGCACGCCCGCGCTGCGAATGTCGGTGGTCCCCGGTCGATTTCGGAGGGGGTCCAAGCGCTCGGCCGGCCAGGTGGCCATGTCGAGCGCGGTGGTCACGCCGTGCGCGGCCAGCTGGTCCAGCGAGTGCGCGCCGGACAGGTGTACGTGCGCGTCGATCAGTCCGGGCAGCAGGATTGCCCCGTGCCCGTCGAGTTCCTCGGCCCCGGCCGGGTCGGTGCCGATCACCGCCCCGTCGATCACCACCGTCGTCGGCTCGGTGAGTCCGTGCCCGTCGAAGACCCGAACGTTGCGCAGGGCGGTTTTCCCGTTCGCTGGGGCTTCGACAGTCACGCGGACCTCCGGTGCGGTAGTCGTCAGCGGCGGGGCCACAACCGCTCAGCATGGAACGTTAGTAGCCGTCAACCCATTTGTCCGCACACGAAGTGGTAACACCTTGCGCATGGTCGGATCGCGCTAGTCGGCGAGCCGGGCACCGGTCTCCGGATGGAAGAGATGCACTGCGGCAGCATCGGTTACCGCGAGCCGCACCGATTCGGCGAGCCGCGCGGGCGCCCGCATCGCCGAGCGCGCGACGAACAGGAACGACTCCCCGTCCAGGCCGGTCACCGCGGCGCCGGACGGGCGGGCGTAGACGTAGGACTCGCTGCCGAGTTCCTCGATCAACTCCACGGTGACCTCGAAACCTTCTGCATCCCTGCGCAATTCGAGCTGTTCGGGGCGGATGCCCACGGTCACCCGGGACAAGCCCAGTTCGGCCAGGCGGGTCAGCCGTGCACGCGGCAGTTCCAGTGTGCTGCCCGCGATCTCGACCCCGCCGGGCACCAGTGCCACCGTGCACAGATTCATCGACGGCGAGCCGATGAAACCCGCCACGAACGCGGTGGCCGGCCGGTCGTACAGCTCGGCCGGGGTGCTGAACTGCTGCAACCGGCCGTCGCGCAGGACCGCGACCCGGTCGCCCATGGTCATCGCCTCGACCTGATCGTGCGTGACATAGACGGTGGTGGTGCCCAGCCGTCGTTGCAGCGCGGCGATCTGGGTGCGGGTCTGCACCCGGAGCTTGGCGTCGAGGTTGCTCAGCGGCTCGTCCATGCAGAACACCCGCGGCTCCCGCACGATCGCCCGGCCCATCGCGACCCGCTGTCGTTGCCCGCCGGACAGTTTGGCCGGTTTGCGATCCAGGAACGGGGTGAGGCCGAGCAGCTCGGCGGCCTCGGCAACCCGTCGTTTCCGTTCGGCCAGCGGCACTTTCATCATCTTGAGCGCGAAACCCATGTTCTCGCCCACGGTCTTGTTCGGGTACAGCGCGTAGTTCTGGAAGACCATCGCGATATCGCGATCCTTGGACGGCACGCCGACCATGTCCGCACCGTCGATGCGGATGGAACCGGCGTCGATCTCCTCCAGCCCGGCGAGCATGCGCAGCGCGGTGGACTTGCCCGAGCCCGAAGGTCCGACCAGGACGATGAATTCGCCGTCGGCGATATCGAGATCCAGCGAGTCGACCGCGAGACTGTCGGCGCCGGCGTAGACACAGGACGCCGAGTCGTAACGAATGGTGGCCATGAGTGGTGTGTTCCTTACTTGATGGCGCCGAAGGACAGGCCGCGCACGAGCTTGTTCTGCGCGATCCAACCGGCAAGGACGACAGGGAGCGCGGAGAGCACCGCGGCGGCCGACAACCGGGCCCAGTACAACCCCTCGCCGGTGATGAAACCGACGAGGAAGACCGGAATCGTCTGCGCCTGAACGGCGGTCAGGTTCACCGCGAAGAAGAATTCGTTCCACGAGAAGATGACGCAGATCAACGCGGTCGCGGCGATACCGGGTGAGACGAGCGGCAGGATCACCTCGCGCACCGCGGTCCACAGACTCGCGCCGTCCATGCTCGCGGCCTCGAGCAGCTCGCTCGGCACCTCGAGGAAGAACGAGCGCATCATCCAGACCGCGATCGGCAGGTTCATCGCGGTGTACAGCACGACCAGCGCCCAAATATTGTCCAGCAGACCGATATCGCCGACGATCACGTACAGCGGCACGATCGCCGCGACCACCGGCAGCATCTTGGTGCCGATGAAGAAGAACAGCGCGTCCTGGGTGCGCCGCACCGGCCGCAGCGACAGCGCGAAGGCGGCGGGCAGGCCGAGCAGCAGCACCAGGATCGTCGACATCGCGGTCGCGAAGGCGGAATTCAGCAACGTGGTGCCGATACCGCTGTCCAGCACCGCCGCGAATTGGTCGAGCGTCGGGGTGAAGAACAGCTTCGGCGGATCCGTGTAGGCGTCGGCCTCCTGTTTGAACGCGGTGAGCACCATCCACAGCACCGGGAAGAAGAACCCGATGCCGACCACCCAGGCGAGCACCGTCCAGAGCAGGCCGCTGCGGCTTCGCCTGCGGCGGACCGGAACCTGTTGCGCGGTCATGCCGCCTCCTCTTTTCCGGTGAAGGACTTGAACAGCAGGCGCAGGGCCAAGGTGGCGACCACGGTGGTCGCGATGACGGTGATGACACCCATCGCGGCCGCCTGACCGATGTCGAAACCGAGGAACGCGCGCTGATAGATGTAGAACGGCAGGTTGGAGCTGGCGATGCCGGGACCGCCGGAGGTCATCATGTACACCGCGTCGAAGGTGTTGACCAGGTAGATGGCCCCGAGTACCGCGCCGAGTTCGATGAACCGGCGCAGGTGCGGCAGCGTGAGCTCGCGGAAGACCGCGAACGAGCTCGCGCCGTCGACCCGGGCGGCCTCCACGATGTCGCGCGGCATGGACTGCAGTCCGGCCAGGATCAGCAGCATCATGAACGGCGTCCACTGCCACACCAGATCGGCCATCACCGCGGGCAGCGGATAACGGCTCACCCAGTCGATCTGTCCGGCGCCGAACGGTTTCAGCACCACGTTCACCAGACCGAACACCGGGTCCAGCATCGTGGTCTTCCAGATCAGCGCGGCCGCAACGGGTGTCACCAAAAACGGGGTGATGAGCAGCGTGCGCACGATGCCGCGCCCGAAGAACGCCCGATCCAAGAGCAGGGCCAGCAGCAGGCCGAGCACCACCGAGATGATGACCGTACCGACGATCATGATCACGGTGTTCAGCGCCACCTGACGGAACTGACTGTCGCGGAACACTTCCGCGTAGTTGTCGAGGCCGGTGAAATGCCGCGAACCCGGACGGACCAGGTTCCACGACTGGGTCGAGTAGTACAGCGTGAACACGAACGGCAGCTGGGTGACGACGATCATGAAGATCAGCGCGGGCAGCAGCGGACCGCGCCGCCGCCAGCCCTCGGCCCTGGAGATCCGGTCGCGGCGGGAGACCAGCGGCGGTACCGACTCGGTCGCGGCAGGCGCGGAAGCTGCTGGTGCGGTGGTGGTTTCCGACATTGTCACTGACTTTCTCGATACGAGCGCCCGACCACGTCGGCGTACTGCTGCGCCTGGTCGAGGGCGGCACGGACGCTGATCCGGCCCGCGACCGCGGCGCTGATCTGCTGGCTCACCCTGGTGCCCAGATCCTGGAACTCCGGAATGGTCAGGAATTGGATGCCGGTGTACGGCACCGGTCGCACGCCGGGATTCTCCGGGTCGACACCGGCCATCGCCGACAAGGTGAGCGGCCCGTATGCCTTCGACGCCTCGCGATACTCGGGTATCTGATAGGTCGAAAGACGGCTGCCCGGCGGCACATGCGACCAGCCGAGCTTCTCCCCCACCATCCGGATGTAGGGCTTGCTGGTCATCCAGGACACGAATTTCCATGCCGCGTCAGGCTTGTCGGTCGTCTTCGGGATGCCGAGCGACCAGGTGTAGAGCCAGCCCGCGTTCGGCTTCTGCATGATCGGCGCGAGCGCATAGCCGATCTTGCCGACCACCTTGCTCGACGCGGGGTCCTCCAGCACCGAAACGGCCGAGGTGGCGTCGTACCACATCGCGGTGTTGCCCTGCGCGAGCTGCGTGGCGCACTCACCGAAACCACTGGTGGCCGCGCCGGGTTCGCCGTGCGTGCGGACCAGGTCGATGTAGAACTCGACGGCCCGCACCACCTCGGGGCTGGTGAGCTGGGCATGCCAGTTCTCGTCGAACCAGCGGCCGCCGAAGGTGTTGATCACCGTGTTGAGCGGGGCCAGGGACTCACCCCAGCCGGGCTTGCCGCGCAGGCAGATACCGGACCGCCCGGCCGCGGGATCGTCCAGTTTCGCGGCCGCGGCGGCGACCTGCTCCCAGGTGGGTTCGGCCGGGATGCTGAGACCGGCTTGCTCGACCAGATCCTTGCGGTACATCAGGAACGACGACTCGCCGTAGAACGGCACCGAATACATCGAACCCTGATACGACAGCGACTTGCGCAGCGACGGGATGAAATCTTCCTCGTCGTAGCCCGGCGTATTGCGCGCGTAGCTGGAAAGGTCGGTCAGCCAGCCGTTCTCGGCCCACTGCGGGGTCTCGTAGTTGCTGATCATCACCACGTCGAACTCGGCGCCGCCGGTGGCGACCGAGGCGGTGATCTTCGCCCGGGCCTCGTTCTCCGAGAGCGAGATGAATTTCAGCTTGGTCCCGGGGTTCTCGCGTTCGAACTCCCCGGACAGCGCGATCGCGTCGCGCATCTGCGAATTCGAGACCATGGCGATGGTGACCGTGTCGCCGCCGGCGCCGAACGAGCCGGCGCCCGCACAGCCCGCTGCGGCCAGCACGGCCGAAATCACCAGCGCCAGTATGTTTCTCCGTATCGGGCTGTGCCTTCGCATCAGGCCGCACCCTCCTTCTGCTCCAGCAGCCACCGCGCGCATTCGATATCGGTGACGAGAATCTTGGCCAGCCCGCCGCGCAGCGCGCCGAGGGTGGCTTCGTGCTTGGCCGCGCCGCCGGCGATCAGCAACGTGGCGGGGCAGGCGCGCACGGCGTCGAGCGCGACCGAGACCGTCCGCGCGGCAAGCGATCCCATGACGTCGCGGCCATCGGCACGGAAGAAGCGGCCGCCGATCTCCCCCACCGCGCCGAGCCCGCGCAGTTCGCCGAGGATCGCGGTATCGAGGTAGCTGCCCTCGAACAGCGTGGTCGCGGTGGACACCGTGCCGACGCCGAACATCATCACCTCGGCGTGCCGGCCGAGCGCCATCGGCTTGCCGAGCACCGAATCCTGTTCCAGCGCAGTGACTGTCGCCGGGTCGGCGTAGAGCGGGGCGTGCAACCGGACCGGGGTGGCCTGCAGGTAGGTCGCGCAGCGGCCGAGGGTGTACTCGACGCCGGTCTGATAGTCGCCCGAGGTCATCGACCCGTCCAGCTGGACCACGAACGTGCACCGGGTCGCCTTGGTGTGCAGCTCGTGCGCCACCGCGATCGTCTCTGGGCCCCAGGTGAATCCGAGGGTGTCGCGCGGTTGCAACCGGCGGGTGAGCACGGCCACCGCCGCGCGAGCCAGCGGCTGCAGGCCGGACGGCGAACCATCGGGCACGTCGCGCAGCACGACCGCCTCGGTCAGGCCGAACGCCGTTTCGAGTTCGCGCTCCAGTTCGGTGTGCACAGTGTCGCGTAGGTCGTCCGGGAGGCTGATCTCGATGCGCACCAACCCCTGGGCGCGCGCCCGGGCGATGAGCCGGCCCGCGGTCGGTCGCGAAACACCGAGTTTGGCCGCGATTTCGGCTTGAGTAGCGCCTTCCAAGTGATAAAGCTGCGCGGCGCGGAGCGCGAGCCTGACGTCATCCGGCATACCCGGCCGGGATGGGACGGTGGCCACATGGCCTCCTCAATGAGTCTGAGCATATGCTCAGCATGTGATCTCCTGCTCACAGAGGGTACCATCCGATATGTGACGTACACAACAGTGGTGGGGTAGTTATGACTTGGGACACAGGCGTGCCGCTCGATGCCGCGACGCTACGGAACCTCGGCTCCGATATCGCGACACCGGCCTACGATCGGGCGGAGATCACCACCGGCATAGTGCATTTCGGCGTCGGCGGCTTTCACCGCGCGCATCAGGCGATGTACCTGGACCGGTTGCTGGAGCGCGGCGAGGCGCGCGAATGGGGTATCTGCGGCGTGGGCGTGCTGCCCGGCGACCGCCGCATGCGCGACGTATTGACCGCGCAGAACGGGCTTTACACGCTGTCGGTGCTCGCCCCGGATGGCGGCTGGACCGCCCGGGTGATCGGCTCGATCGTCGAATACCTTTACGCCCCGGACGATCCCGAGGCCGTGCTGGCGAAACTGGCGGCGCCGAGCACCCGCATCGTCTCGCTCACCGTGACCGAGGGCGGCTATCACATCTCGGCGACCACCGGCGAATTCGCCGCCGAGGATCCGGCCATCCAGGCCGATCTCGCCCCGGATGCGGTGCCCGCCACCATCTTCGGACTGATCACCGAGGGGCTGGCCCGGCGGCGGGCCCGCGGTATCGCGCCGTTCACCGTGCTGTCGTGCGACAACATCGAGGGCAACGGCGAGGTCGCCCGCAAAACCTTCAGCGCGTTCGCCCGGCTGCGCGACGCCGAACTCGGCGACTGGGTAGCCGCCGAGGTGCGCTTCCCCAACTCCATGGTCGACCGGATCACACCGGTGACACCGCCCGACGCGGCGGCCGAGGTCGAGCGGCGCTTCGGCGTGCGCGACGGGTGGCCGGTGGTCACCGAGCCGTTCACCCAGTGGGTGCTGGAGGATTCGTTCACCCTGGGCCGGCCGGACTACGGCGCGGTCGGCGTGCAACTCGTCGACGATGTCGCACCGTACGAGCTGATGAAACTGCGCCTGTTGAACGCGAGCCATCAGGCGCTGGCCTACTTCGGCTATCTCAGCGGCTATCGGCTCGTGCACGACGCGGCGCTGGATCCGGTGTTCCGCCGATTCCTGTTGCGCTACATGGACGCCGAGGCCACCCCGACCCTGCTGCCGGTGCCCGGCGTCGATCTGGCCGAATACAAGCAGACGCTGATCGAACGGTTCGCCAACCCGGCGATCGGCGACACCATCGCCCGGCTCTGCGCGGAATCATCGGACCGCATTCCCAAGTGGGTGCTGCCGGTGATCCGCCGCCGCCTCGCCGACGGCGGCGAGATCACCTGCGCGGCAGCACTTGTGGCCAGCTGGGCGCGGTACGCGGAAGGCACCGACGAACAGGGTGAACCGATCGAGATCGTGGATCGGCTGCGCGAGCGCCTCGGCCCGCTGGCCCGCCGCCAGCGCACCGACCGCACCGCATTCCTCAGCGACCGCGAGGTTTTCGGCGATCTGATCGACGAGCCGCGGTTCGTACGCGAGTACGTCGCGGCGCTGGATTCGCTGTACGCCAAGGGGGCTCGCGCGACGGTCGCCGAACTCGCGGGCTAACCGCAGCCCGGTGTCCCGGCGTTGCTACCGGTCGCGAACGGCAGGCACAGCCCCGAGGACCCGGTGTTCAGCGCCCGGACGAACTGACCGGCCAGTGCGTGCGGGTCGGCGACCCGGTCCGCGCCACTGGCGATCGACGGTGCGTCGGGCGTCTGCGCGGACGCGGTGCCGTGCCCCAGGGCCACACCGGCGCCGATCGTGGCGCAGACGGCGAACGTGCGAAGGGAGACCGTACCCATCAGTTTCTGCATGACCTCAAATTAATGCGGTAACGCGATCACCCAACGCCCCCAATTGCTGGCCCCCGACTTCTGGTGCCGCCACCACCAGGACGTCCCGCGCCGACCAGAGTCAGAGCGGGAGCACCCGGGTAACGGCGTGGGTCTCGCCGCCGACGGTGAACCAGATGTCGAGTTCGGTGCCCGTGCGCTGCGCGACCAGCGCGACCTGATCACCGGACTTCAGCGGCTTCGCGTACTCGATGACGGTGCGGTGTGCGCCCGACTTCAGGTCACGGTGCTCGGCCAGGACCTCCTCGACGCCGCTCAGGTAGACGCTGTTGTTGACGTGGTCGAGCATGTCGATATCGGTGATCCGCAGCGGGAAGGGACGCACCTGGATGTCGGCGGCGTCGATGCGGGGCGCGGGCTCGGCGAGTGCCGCCTTCCAGCGCAGGCGGTGTTCGGTGGTGGCGGCCAGCATCGGCGCCATGAAGCGGTCGCTCATTCGCGCCGGCAGACCGGATTCGGTGCCGAAATGGATCAGGAAGGCCTCGGTCTCGACCAGGCCGCCCCCGCTGCCGACGATCTGGACCCGCATGTTGCACCAGCGATTGGACAGCCCGGAACACCAGCGGCGCAGCGTGACCCGCTCGCCGAACAGGATCGGCTTCAGCACGTCGATCACGGTGCGGCGCACCACCCAGCCGGGATGGGCGTCGCCGTCGTCCACCGCGTCCAGGTGCTCGAACCCGATGTCCTGCAGATAGCGGGCGATGGCGTCGAGCCGCAGATGTTGCTCGCCGTCGGTGTCGGCGAGACGTACCGGCCATCCCGTCTCGAACGGGGTTCCGGTGGTCGGACGTTCCGGCAGCACGCTGGGAATGACCATGCAGGGATACTGCCAGGTCGGGCCGCCTGCGCGCGCAGCGGCACGGTCGGCGCGTCGCGTATCTCACATCTGCGCGTCGTGGCCGCGGCCGTCACACCGGGGGGTTGACCCTCACACGGTGTCAGCTCGTTGACTCGACGCCATGCACACTTATGTCGGTTCGGTTCCCTACTGCTACAGCAACTCCCTGGCGATGCTGCTCGGTGCGCACGCCCCGTCGACCGGGGTGATCGAGACGCTGACCGGGTCGCCGTTCGGCGCCCAGCTCGAGGGCGGCACCGTGCCGTTCTTCGATCCGGTCGGCTGGCACCCGGAGATCGGGCTGAGTGCCGCGATCGAGTCGCTCGGCTGGTCGTGCACCCGCAGCGCGGGCGGGTCGGCTGCGGCCGCACTCGAGCGGTTGCGGGACGCGAGCACACGGGGGCCGGTGCTGGTCGGTCCGCTCGATCTCGGGTTGCTCACCTATCGGCCCGGGGCCGAAGCCGCGCTCGGGGCAGACCACTACGTGGTGGTGCTGGCGGTGGCGCGCGACACGGTGCTGCTGCACGATCCGCAGGGGCATCCGTTCGCGACACTGCCGGCCGAGGAGTTTCTCGAGTCCTGGCGAGGCGAGCGGGTGACGTACAGCGATACGCCCTTCGTGCTGCGCTCGGATTTCGTCCGGGAACGGGTTGTCCCGCCGGTCGAAGCGTTGGAATCAACCGTACCCCAAGCGATCCGGTGGACGGCGGGCGCGTCCGACGCCGCGACGGCGATCGCCGACCTGGTCACGCGGGGACTACCGCCGGAGATCCGTGGCCTGCTGGCCGACTTCGGTATCCGCGTGGGCAGCCGCCGGTTGATCGACGCCGCAGCGAGCCTGACCCTGCTCGGGCGCACCGCCGCGGCGGAACTCGCCGCGACGCAGGCCCGCCTGATCGGCAGCCTGCAGTACCCGCTGGTGGCGGGCGACGACCGCACGGTCGCCGCCACCCTGTGCGAACTCGCCCCCGGCTACGACCGGCTGGGCGCAGCCCTCGCCTGAAAACCCACGCACCCCTTCCGCTTTCCCGCACCCGCTGTGCCATGCCAGAGCGGGTGCGGGAAGCCGGAAAGGGTGCGGGTGCGTTACTTCTTGCCGCGCTCGCGCTTCTCGCGGACGCGCACCGAGATCCGCACCGGCGAACCGTCGAAGTTGAACTCCTCACGCAGCCTGCGCTCCAGGAAGCGGCGGTAGCCCGCCTCGAGGAAGCCGGTGGTGAACAGGACGAACGTCGGCGGACGGGTGGACGCCTGGGTGGCGAACAGGATGCGGGGCAGGCGACCGCCGCGCATCGGCGGCGGCGTCGCCGCGACTACTTCCTTCAACCAGTTGTTCAGGCGACCGGTGGAGATGCGCTTGTCCCACGACTCGAGCGCGGTCTCCATCTGCGGCACCAGCTTCTGCACCGCGCGACCGGTGTGCGCCGAGATGTTGACCCGCTGCGCCCACGGCACCCGGACCAGATCCCGGTCGATCTCCCGCTCCAGCTGCAGGCGCCGGTCCTCGTCGACCAGATCCCACTTGTTGAAGGCCAGCACGAGCGCGCGGCCGGAGTCCGCGACCATGCTGATCACCCGCAGGTCCTGCTCGGTCATCGGCTGCGAGGCATCGATCAGCATGATCGCGACCTCGGACGCTTCCAGCGCCGCCTTGGTGCGCAGCGACGCGTAGAACTCGGTGCCGCTGGAATGCGAGACCTTGCGGCGCAGACCCGCGGTATCGACGAATTTCCAGACCTTGCCGCCCAATTCGACCAGCGAGTCGACCGGGTCGACCGTGGTGCCCGCGACATCGTGCACCACCGAACGCTCGTCGCCCGCCAGCTTGTTCAACAGGCTTGACTTGCCGACATTCGGCTTGCCGACCAGGGCCACCCGGCGCGGACCGACCCCGCCGGTGCCCTCCCGCGGCGTCTCCGGCAGGACGGCGAGCACGTCGTCGAGCAGATCGCCGGTGCCGCGGCCGTGCGCCGCACTCACCATGCGCGGCTCGCCGAGACCCAGCGACCACAGGGCCGCGGCCTCGGACTCGATGCGCTGATCGTCGACCTTGTTGGCGACCAGGATCACCGGAATCTTGGAGCGACGCAGCTTCTTCACCGCGGCCTCGTCGGTGGCGGTCGCGCCGACCACGGCATCGACCACCAGCAGGATCGCGTCGGCGGTCTGCATCGCCACCTCGGCCTGGCGGGCCACCGACTGCTGCAAACCCTTGGCATCGGGCTCCCAGCCACCGGTGTCCTGCACCAGGAAGCGGCGGCCCGCCCAGTTCGCCTCGTAGGAAATCCGGTCCCGGGTGACGCCGGGGATGTCCTCGACGACCGCCTCGCGGCGGCCGAGGATCCGGTTCACCAGCGTCGACTTGCCGACATTCGGGCGGCCCACCACCGCGAGCGTCGGCATCGCGAGCAGCTCTTCACCGTCGAACTCGCCGTCGAGATCGGTGAGCTCCCACTCGGTTTCGTCACTCCAGATGCCGTCGCCGGCCATCACGTCTTCGGTCACTGCGAACCTCCCGTCCGGCCTACCGAAATCTGCTGCGCGACAACGCGGTACAGCTCGTCGATGACCTCATCCATGTTCAGGTCGCTGGTGTCGACCAGCACGGCGTCGTCGGCCGGACGCAGCGGGGACACCTTGCGGGTGGAATCGAGGTTGTCGCGTCGCTGCACATCGGCGAGCACGGCCTCGTAGTCGTCGCCGCGGCCTTCGGCGATGTTCTGCTGGTTGCGCCGATGCGCGCGCGCCTCCGCCGACGCGGTCAGATAGATCTTGGCGTCCGCGTCCTGCAACACGACGGTGCCGATATCCCGGCCCTCCACCACGATTCGCTGTGCGTCCGTGGTGATCTCACGCTGCAACGCGACCAGCAGATCCCGGACCTCGGGCACGGCCGACACCGCGGAGACCGCCTTGGTGACGGCGTCGCCGCGGATCTCCGCGGAGACGTCCTCGCCGTCGAGCCGGATCACCTCACGGCTCGGGTCGGTACCGATCGAGAGCGGCAGTTCCTTCACCGCGGCGCCGATCGCGGCGGCATCGGTCAGCTCGACACCCGCGCGCAACACCCGCAGCGTCGCCACCCGGTACATCGCACCGGTATCGAGATAGCGGGCACCGAGCCGGGTCGCCAGGCGCCGCGAGACGCTGGACTTGCCGGTACCGGACGGGCCGTCCATCGCCACCACGAGCGGACCGGTCCCCGACATCTGCCGAGGGGCCTCGACCGGAATCTCCACACCCATCACAACGACACCGCCTCGTAGAGTTTGCCGATTTCCGCGCGACCGAGCACCCGCAACGTGCCCGGACGCTGGTCGCCGAGCGCGACCGGACCGATATTGGTGCGCACCAGCCGGGTCACCGGATGGCCGACCGCGTCGAGCAGCCGTCGCACGATGTGTTTGCGCCCTTCGTGCAACACCAGTTTCACCAGCGAACGTCCCTCGCCCAGCTCGAGCACCTGAAAACTGTCCACCTTGGCGGGACCGTCCTCCAGCTCGATGCCGTCCTTGAGACGTTTGCCGATCGACTTGTGCACCTCGCCGTTGACCGTGGCCAGATAGGTCTTCGACACCTGGAACGACGGATGCATGAGCCGATGCGCCAGATCTCCGTCGTTGGTGAGCAGCAGCAGGCCCTCGGTGTCGGCGTCGAGGCGCCCGACATGGAACAGGCGCTGACCCGCCGCCACCCGCTCGGCGACGATGTCACCGACACAGGGACGACCCAGATCGTCGGACATGGTGGACTGCCAGCCCTTGGGCTTGTTCAAGGCGATGTGCACGAGTTCCTCGCGCACCATCACGCGGGTGCCGTCCACCCGGACCACCGCGACCTGCGGATCGATCCGCAGACCCTGCTCGCGCACGATCGCGCCGTCGACCTCGACCCGGCCCTGCGCGATCATCTCCTCGGCGGCGCGCCGCGACGCCACACCCGCCTTGGCCAGCACCTTCTGCAAACGCTCGCCCTCGCCCCACGGCATCTTGACGTGCCCCTCGGCGGCCGCGGGCTCCACGTGCTGCCGCTTCGCGGGCTTGGCGTTGCTGAGCAGCGGCGCGGACTGCGTCTGCTTCTGCGGCTTCGGGTTCTTCTTCTTGCCGGTCGGCACGGGCTGGGCGGCCCGGCGCACCGGGATGCCGTTCGGCGGAGTGCCCCACTGGGTGGTGCCGCCCTGGCCCGGGCCACGTCCCGAATTGCCTTGCGCGGAGCCGTTTTCGGTCCGGGGACGGTAGGAGCCGCCTTGTGCGGGACCGTCGGAGCGGCCGCGGTAACCGTTGCCGCCCTGGGCAGGACCGTCCGTGCGGCCACGGTAACCGTTGCCGCCCTGGGCGGGACCGTCCGTGCGGCCACGGTAACCGTTGCCGCCCTGGGCGGGACCGTCCGTGCGACCGCGGTAACCGTTGCCGCCCTGCGTAGTTCCGTTGCGGGTGCCGCGATATCCGTTGCCGCCCTGGGTATTTCCGCCGTCATTACGGCCGCGGTAGGGGCCGTCACCGTCGGAGCGGCCGCGGTAGGAGCCGCCTTCCGTGCGATCGCGGTACGAGCCGCCTTGCGCAGCGCCGCCGCGGTACGAGCCGCCGCCGTCCTGGCGGTCCCGGTACGAGCCGCCCCCCGCGCTGCCGCGATAAGCGTTGCCGCCCTGGGCGTTTCCGCGGGACGCGGTGCCGCGATATCCCCCGTCGCCGCGGGCGCTGCCGCGGTCTGTTCCCCCGCGAGCCGCACTGCGTGCGTCTCGCGTCGCGCCACCCCTGGTGGGCTGGTCGCTGCGTTTCCTACGATCCGGTGTGCCATCTCGGCGAGCGGGCGTATTCATTTTGTCCTGTCAATCCTCGCTGCCGAGGTCCAAGTCGGCCTCGGCGGGTTTCTTCAGCTTGGTGTAACGGGGGTCCGTGTCCAAGCTCTCGTTGATCTCATCGATCAGGTCGACGCCCGGGAGCAGGGGCGCCAGCGGCGGCAGGTCGGTCAGCGACGCGAGCCCGATCCGTTCCAGGAACAGCTCGGTCGTGCTGTACGTCGTCCCGTTCGTTTCCGGGTCGACGCCGGCCTCGGCGATCAAGCCCCGAGCCAGCAGCGTGCGCATCACCCCATCGACGTTCACGCCGCGCACCGCGCTGACCCTGGTCCGGGTCACCGGTTGACGGTATGCCACCACCGCCAGAGTTTCCAAGGCCGCCCGCGTCAGTTTGGTGCGAGCGCCGTCGAGCAGCACCCGTTCCACATAGGGCGCGTACTCGCTGCGAGTATAGAAGCGCCACCCGTCTCCGACGAAACGCAGATCGATCCCGCTGCCCCGCGCCGACAACTCCGCCGACAGCTCACGCAACACCCCCTCCACCCGCTCGGTGGTGTCGTCCAACGCCGCCGCCAACTGCTCTACCGGGGCCGGAGCGTCCACGACGAGCAACATCGCCTCCAACGCCGACCGGAACTCGGCATCCTCCAGAAACTCCGGCGTGAACTCCGACACTGTGTTGTCGGCGACTGGTGTCGCGTCGTGCGTGGGCACGTTTTCGGCGGACGCATCGCCCGCGTCGGAGGCATTGAATGCCTCGGCAGAACGATCCGCCGTGCCTTCGGCGGGCGCTTCCAAGCCAGCCGCCGCAGCGGCCGAGCCATCGGCGGCAACCGTCGCGGCGACCGCGACAGCCACGTCCTCGGCACTGGAGTTCGCCTCGACCCCACGCGAAGGACCAGTCCCGGCTGGACGAAGGCGACCCGCCGCAGCCGTAACCGAACCGGCTGCAGCCGAACCCCTGACGGAGCCCCTCGCGAGAGCGGCGTCCACACCGTCGCGAATCGCCTCCTCGTCTGCGGCAGCCGAGCCGTGGGCGGACGATGCTGCGGGGAGCGCGGCGGCGGCCACCTCGGGGCTTGCCTCTGCAGCGGCCGAGCCATCGGCGGCAGCCGTTGTGACAGCGACGTCCTCGGCACCGGAGTCTGCCTCGACCCCTCGCGAAGGACCAGTCCCGGCGGGACGAAGGCGACCGGCCGCAGCCGTGGCCGGACCGGCTGCGGAGCCCTTCGCGGGGTCCGTGCCTGGGGTGGGGTCCGCGTCCGGTTGGGCCGAGACCGGGGTGTCGGTGTGCTCGGTCACCCGTAGTCCTCCTCGATGGTCACGGTGCTGGTCTGGACGTCGTCACCGATCCAGCTGATCGACAGGGGGCCGAGCGGGTCGGGCTGGTCGAACTCGATCGTCTTGCCTCGGTACAGCTCGAGCAGCGCGAGGAAGCGGGCGACGATCTCGACCGGCACGGTGCAGTCGGCGACCAGTTCGGTGAAGGTCGTCCAGCCGCCTTTTCCTGCCAGCTTCAATCGTTCGAGCACCAGCGCGGCCTGTTCGGCGATCGACACGGCGTGGTTGTGCAGGTGGTCGAGTCCCACCTTGGGCACCGGGCGCGGGCGGAACGCCGCCGCGGCGATCGCGGCGAATTCGTGCGCGTCTACTCCCAGCGTAACCTCGGGCAGCAGGTCGGCGAAGCGCTCCTCCAGGCCGACGGCGCGCGGATACCGCCGCAGCGCGACCGCTTCCAATTCGCCGAGCAACTCGGCCACCTGCTTGAACGCCCGGTATTGCAGCAGCCGCGCGAACAGCAGGTCCCGCGCCTCCAGCAGTTCGAGGTCCTCGGCGTCGGTCATCTCCCCCGACGGCAGCAGTCGTGCCGCCTTGAGGTCGAGCAGCGTGGCGGCGACGACCAGGAATTCGGTGGTCTGGTCGAGGATCTTGTCGGCGCGCAGCGTCGTCGTGGCGTCGTCGGACAGCGCCGCGGTCAACGCCTTGGTGTAGGCGATGAACTCGTCGGTCACCTTGTGCAACGCCACCTCGGTGACGTCGAGCTTCCGTGAGCTGATCAGGGTCAGCAGCAGATCGAACGGCCCCTGAAAGTTGCTCAACCGCAGATGAAACCCGGACTTCTGCTCCGCCCCGGCCGCCACCGAATCATCCGTGCCCCCGGCCACACCGTCGTGCACGCCCTGCGGACGCGGCTGCACCGTCTGCTCGGCAGCGCTCGACCCCGAAGGGGGCTCGGGGTTCGCGGCGGGCTGCTCAGGCATCTGGACATCATGGGGTACGGCGGAATGATCCGATGTGTGCAGGTCCGGGGTCGACGTAACCTCGTCCGCCGCACGGTCCGGCTCGTCGGCGCGCGCCGCAGCCCGCTCCAGGAGGTCGCCCGACGGGTGGTCGTCGCCGTGGACGACCCCGTGGCCGGGCGTGTGGGTGGTAGCGGGTGGTGCGGGGTCGTTGCCGCCGATCACCGGCCGGACCGGTGGATGACTTCCCGCGCCATCGCCCGATATGCTTCGGCTCCACTGGATTTCGGCGCCCACGTGGTGATCGGCTCGCCCGCGACGCTGGCGTCGGGGAACCGCACGGTACGCGAGATCGCCGCGTCGTAGACCAGGTCGCCGAACACTTCGACGACCCGCGCCATCACCTGACGCGAATGCAGTAGTCGGGCGTCGAACATGGTGACCACTATTCCGTACAGGCTGAGCCTGGGGTTGAGGCGGTCACGCACCTTTTCCACGGTGTCGTTGAGCAGCGCGAGCCCGCGCAGCGAGAAGTATTCGCATTCCATCGGAATGATGACGCCGTCGGCGCAGGCGAGCGCGTTGACGGTGAGCAACCCGAGCGACGGCTGGCAGTCGATGATGATGTAGTCGTACCGGTCGCGGATGGAATGCAGTGCGCGGCCGAGCGAATGCTCCCGCCCGACCTCGTTGACCAGCTGGATCTCCGCGGCCGAGAGGTCGATGTTGCTGGGCAGCAGATCCATGTTCTCGACCCGGGTCGGCATCAGCACGTCGTCGATCGAGCCTTTGGAGCCGACCAGCAGATCGTGCACGGTCAGCTCGAGATCGTGGTGGGCCACACCCAATCCCGCGGACAGCGCGCCCTGCGGGTCCAGATCGACCAGCAGCACCCGGCGCCCGTACTCGGCGAGCGAGGCGCCGAGATTGATGGTGGAGGTGGTCTTGCCGACGCCGCCCTTCTGGTTGCACATGGCGATGATGAGGGCGTCGCCGTGCCGTTCCAGCGGCGGCGGGTCCGGCACGAGTCGCAGGGGGCGCCCGGTCGGGCCGAGTGCCGCGTCCTCCGCGACAGGGAGATCGGCCCCGGTGCCCCACAGGGTTTCGGCCGCTGCCGCCGAGGCGGGACCCGGATGCGGCTCCGCCCCAGCACCCATCGGCGGCTCTGCCGCTCCGGCTGATGTCACGATCCGCTGCTCCTTATACGTTCCTGCCCGTTGCCTCGCCGAGCGTAGCGAAGCCGATCAGGCCCGACCTCGCTTTCGTACGGTCCAGCTCTCGATAGACGCTACCGCTTATGAGCGTGCAAGAGCCGCGACGCGCGCGGCGTGTTCGCGGCACCACGCCGGGCCGCGAACAGCAAAACGCTACCCCGTATCGCTCTGCGCCACTCCGGGTCACCGTTGAAACGCATGTCGAAGCGGCCGAGTGACTCGTCCGAGCTGTCCCGTTTCCGCCTCCCCGCGGCTGTCCGGATGTGCTCCAGACGGACGATACTCGGTGCCGCGACCGCGCCGCCCTAGCGGGCACGGGGATGCGCGGTGGCCCACACCTCGCGCAGGGTGTTCACCGTGACGAGAGTGTAGATCTGGGTGGTGGTGACCGAGGCGTGGCCCAGGAGTTCTTGGACCACACGGACATCCGCGCCGCCGTCGAGCAGATGGGTGGCGAAGGAGTGGCGCAGCGTGTGCGGTGAGACGGCGGCGCCGATGCCCGCGCGTTCGGCCGCGGTCTGCAACACCTGCCACGCGGTCTGGCGCGACAACCTGCCCCCGCGCGCGTTCAGGAACAACGCGCCCGCGTTCGCCTTACCGGCGGCGGCCAGCATCGGCCGCCCCCGCACCAGGTAGGCGTCCACCGCGGCGAGGGCGGGCCGGCCGATCGGCACCATGCGTTGCTTACCGCCCTTGCCGTGCAACACGACCGCGCGTTCGGCGATATCGAGATCGTCGACGTCCAGTCCGACCATCTCGGAGATGCGCGCGCCGGTGGAGTAGAGCAGTTCCAGCAGCGCGCGGTCGCGCAGGCCGCGCGGTCCGCCGTCGGTGCCGGGCGCGGCGTCCGGATCGTCGACTGCCCCGCCGCCCGCGGCTTCGAGCAACTTCAGCACCTGGTCGTAGGGCAGTGCCTTGGGCAGCCTGCGGCCGGGCGCGGGTGGTTTCACCGCGTGCGCGACATCGGTGACGGTGAGACCTTCGGCGGCCGCGAACCGGTGCAGCCCGCGCACCGCGATCAGGGCGCGCGCCACCGAACTCGCGGCCAGCGGCGGATGGTCGGCGCCGCCCGCGCGCAACGCCATGGTGAATTCGGCGACGTCGCCCTCGGCGACCTGATCGAGCGCGGTGCGGCCGCGCCCGGTCAGGAAGTCGAGATAGCGTCCGAGGTCACGCCGGTAGGCGCCGAGGGTGTTCCGCGCGGCGCCGCGCTCGACCGCGAGATGGTCGAGGTAGGCGTCCAGTTCCCGCGCGAGCACCCGGCGCCCCCGTCAGTCCGCGGACTTCTGCGCCGCCTTGCGGCGCAGAAACGCCGTGGGCTGACCCGGCCACGGCGCGTCCGCCGGACGTAGCTCGGTGCCACCGGCCCGCGCCGCGGCGAGCGCGAGCACACCGGCCACCGCGGTCGCGTTGACGATCTCCCCAGCCAGTGCCGCGCGCACCGCGTCGGCGACCGGCATCCGCACGATCGCCAGATCGGCTTCCTCGAATTCCGGCTCGGGCTGGTCGGTTTCGTACAGTCCGCGCGCGACGTACACGCGCAGCGCCTCGTCGGTGAAGCCCGGCGACAGCGCCACGTCCACCAGCACCGACCAGTCCCGCGCGGCCAGTCCGGTCTCCTCGGCGAGCTCGCGCCGCGCGGCGACGAGCGGGTCCTCGCCCTGCAGATCGAGCAGGCCGGCGGGCAGCTCGAGCAGCCGCCTGCCGATCGGATGCCGGTACTGGTTGATCAGCACGACATTGTCGTCGTCATCGATCGCGGCGACCGCGACGGCACCGTGGTGCTCGATCACCTCCCGCTCGACGACCTTGCCGCCCGGCATCCGCACCTGGTCCAGCCGCAGCGCGAGAATCGCCCCGCTGTAGACCGTTTCGCTCGACACCGTCTCGAAATCGTGGCTGCCCGGTGCGGCAGCGCCCCCGTCCACCGTCATCGCGCTACGCCTGCTCCGCCGCGCTCACGAACTCTTCGTCCGGGATGTCCACGGGCAGCCGCTCGGCCAGCTTGTAGGTCAGGGCCGCCGCGACCAGCGCCGCGAACAGCGGATGCGGACGGGTCGGCCTGCTCTTCAGCTCCGGATGCGCCTGGGTGGCGACGAAGAACGGATGCACGTCGGCGGGCAGTTCGACGAACTCGACCAGATGCCCGTCCGGCGAGGTGCCACTGAACCGCAGCCCGCTCTTCGCGATCCGGTCACGGTAGGCGTTGTTCACCTCGTAGCGGTGCCGATGCCGCTCGGACACCTGCTCGGCGCCGTACGCCTGCGCCACCACCGAACCCTTGGCCAGGGTCGCCGGGTAGGCGCCGAGACGCATGGTGCCGCCGAGATCGGCCTCACCGGCGACGGCCTGTTCCTGATCGGCCATCGTGGAGATGACCGGATGCGGGGTGTCCGGCTCGAACTCGGCCGAATTGGCCTCGTCCAGACCGACCGACCTGGCCGCCTCGATGACCACGCACTGCAGGCCGAGGCACAGCCCGAGCAACGGAATACCGCGCTTGCGGGCGTAGGCGATCGCGCCGACCTTGCCTTCGATGCCGCGGATGCCGAACCCGCCGGGGATCAGCACCGCGTCCACGTCCCGCAGCGCGGCCTGCGCACCCGCGGGCGTCTCGCATTCATCGGACGGCACCCAGCGGATCTGCACCCTGGCCCGCGAGGCGAAACCGCCCGCGCGCAACGCCTCGGTGACCGACAGGTACGCGTCGGGCAGGTCGACGTACTTGCCGACGAGCGCGACCTCGACCGTCTCGCGCGGCGAATGCACCCGGTCGAGCAGGTCGCCCCACACGGTCCAGTCCACGTCGCGGAACGGCAGCCCGAGCTTGCGCACCACATAGGCGTCCAAGCCCTCGCGATGCAGCACGCGCGGGATGTCGTAGATCGACGGCGCGTCCGGGGTGGAGATGCAGGCGTCGACATCGACGTCACACATCAGCGCGATCTTGCTCTTGAGCGCCTGCGGCACCTCGCGGTCGCACCGCAGGATCAGCGCGTCGGGCTGGATACCGATATTGCGCAACGCCGCCACCGAATGCTGTGTCGGCTTGGTCTTCAACTCACCCGAGGGCGCCAGATACGGCACCAGCGAGACATGCAGGAAGAAGACGTTGTCCCGGCCGACATCGTGCCGGATCTGGCGCGCCGCCTCCAGAAAAGGCTGCGATTCGATGTCGCCGACGGTGCCGCCGATCTCGGTGATCACCACATCCGGGGTCTGCCCCTGCGCGTCCGGCGCGCTCATCGCGAGCACCCGGCTCTTGATCTCGTCGGTGATATGCGGAATCACCTGGACGGTGTCGCCCAGGTACTCGCCGCGCCGCTCCTTGGCGATGACCGTCGAATAGATTTGCCCGGTCGTCACATTCGCGTCCCGGGTGAGATCCCGGTCCAGGAACCGCTCGTAGTGACCGACATCCAGATCGGTCTCGGCGCCGTCCTCGGTCACGAACACCTCGCCGTGCTGGAACGGGTTCATGGTGCCGGGATCGACATTCAGATACGGGTCGAGTTTCTGCATCGTGACGCGCAGCCCACGCGCCGTCAGCAGCTGACCGAGGCTGGAGGCGGTAAGACCTTTACCCAATGAGGAGGCGACTCCACCGCTCACGAAGATGTGCTTCGTAGCTGTTCGCGCCTGAATCCGTGTTTGACCCACGGGTCTTCACGGTAACACGGATCAACTGTCCAGAAGTAACGCCACGCACGTTTGCTGTATATGTGCCGCGCGTGGCTGTCACCACTGTGCTAGCGGGGGGCCGAGGCCAGTGTGAGCGAAGTCGCCTTGTCGCCGGTGCCGTATCGGCCTGCGCCGCCGTTCAGTTGTTCGGTGAGGGCGAGGACGGTGGTGACGCGGCCGATCTCGCGGTCCAGATTGTCGACGGTGGTGACGGAGGTGGCCAGTGCGCCGTCGGTGCGCACCACGGCGATCGGTCCCGGGTTCTCCGCAGCTCCGGCGCGACCGGCGAGGACGACGCCGGCGCCGCGGCCGCGCAGGGCGCCGGCGAACCTGGCGATGTTCGCGCCCTGGCTGTTCTCCGCCGACTTGGCGCCGTTGCCGGTGATCACGACGGCGAGCTGGGCCGGCTGGATCGGGGTGTCGCCGTAGGCGAGGAAGCCGCCACCGCGCAAGGTCTCCAGGACGAGGCCGAGTTCCTGTGGGGTGCCGCGGGTTTGCCCGTTGGCCGGATCGAGCAGCAGCACCAGGCCGAGCAGGTCGCCCGCCATGCTGCCCTGATCGACTGCGCCGGTGCGCAATTGGGCCCCGGCCGGGATGACGTTGGTGACGGCGGTGCGCATCCGGTCGCCCTCGGTGGCGTCGGCGAACGCGTCGGTGAGTGCGATCCGGCCGGTGATCGCGGCCCCCGAGGTTTCCAGCGATTTGGTGACGCCCTCGATATCGGCGGGATCGGCGTCCGGCGTGGTGAACACGACCACGCTGCGGTCGGCGAGGGTGCCGCCGAGGATGCGTCCGGCGGAGCCCGCGATGAAGCGATCGGCGGCGTTGAGCTGATCGGTCAACTGCCGGTTCTGTTCGGACACGGTGTCGACCTGCTGGCGCAGATCGGACTTGTCCGCGCGCAACCCCGACAGCAGATCCGCCGCGAGGGTCTGCGAGCCGAGCACGACGCCGATGGCGAGTGCCAAGAAGATCGCCACGATCGAGACGGCGTGCTGGCGTAGCGAAATCATCGTTCTCCCTTGGTCATGGAGCGCAGGACGGTCACTGGCCGCCTGCGCCGACTAAGCCCTGCGCCCAGAGCGCGAACCGGTGCCAGGTGTCGGTGGCCCAGGTCAAGGCGTCGGTGCCGGTATTGGACGCGAGCAGCACGACGATCACCGCGACCAGCGCGGCGAGCACCACCAGTGCGACGCCGATGCCGGAGACCCGGTTGCGGTACAGCGTGGCAACGGCTTTGGCGTCCATCAGCTTGGTGCCGAGTTTGAGCCGGGTCAGAAAGGTCGCCGGGTTGCTCTCGCGCCGGCTGCGATCGAAGAAGTCGTCGAGCGTGGCCGCCGCGCCCGCGGTGACGATCAGTGCCGCACCGTGATGGTGAGCCAGCAGCAGCGCCAGGTCGGCGGGCGAGCCCGAGGACGGGAACGTGGTGGCGCCGATGCCGAGATCCTGGATCCGCTCGAGGCCCTTGGCATGACCGTCGGTGTCGGCGGGCAGGATCACCTCGGCGCCGCATTTCAAGGTGGCGGTGGTGATCTCGTCCGGATCGCCGACGACGAGGTCCGGCTTGTACCCCTGCTTCATCAGCGTGTCCGCGCCGCGGCCGACGCCGACCATGATCGGCACATACTCCTTGATGAACGGCTTGAGCCGCTTGAGATCCTCGGCGTGATCCGGTCCGTCGGCGACCACGACCACGTGCCGGTGCTTCATCGACAGTTCCAGCTCGGGCACGCCGATACCGTCGATGAGCAACGCGCTCTCGGTGCGGATGAACTCGATCGTGTTGCCCGCGAAGGCCTCGAGATGATCGGCCAGCCCGTTGCGCGCCTCGATCATCCGCTCGGCGATATCGGCGTCGGTGAGCTCGATGCCCTCGACGAGCACCTCCGGCTCTTTCTTGGTGACCTTGTCGAGATAGACGACGCCGCCGTCGATCCGGACCTTGATGCCGTCCTTGATCTTGCTGAAGGCATCCGAGCTCACCGTGTCCAGCAGCAGGATCCCGTTGGCCACCAGCACTTCGGGGCCGAGATTGGGATAGCGGCCGGAGATCGACGGCGAGGTGTTGATCACGGCGACCACGCCCGCCTCGACCAGCCGGTCGGCGGTGAGCCGGTCCAGGTCCATCTCGTCGAGCACGACGACATCCCCCGGCCCCACCCGTTTCAGCAGACGCCGGGTATTGCGGTCCACCCGGGCGATCCCGGTGCGGCCGGGCAGCGTTTCGGTGTTCCTCGACAACAACGCCAGCATCTTCATGGCTCCGATGCTGCCCGCTAACCCTCAACCTTTGGTGGAGGCGCGCCGTATCACCTACCACATGGGTCACTGCTAAAACAGCGACTCGACCCACGACACGCGGAACTTCTGCCGGATTCATTGTGGTCAGAGACAAAAACGCCCCCGCGGGCGCGCTGTTCGCCGTCGCCCGCGGCGAGCGTGTGCCGTAGCTAACATTCAGCGCGTCTTGTGCGTCGGCAACCGCCCGGCATACCTTGACCCCATATTTCCATCTGGGATGACTTTCGTCCGCGGCGCTGCGTACCGACAGAACTCCCATGGCATCTCCGACCCGCAGGCCGAGCGCGGCACACCCGCCGGCCACCGGGCCGAATCGAAGGCGGTACGCACCGTGCACAGATTGACGAGATTCCTTGTCGTTTCGGCGACTACGGCGGCGATCGGCGCGGCGTCGACACTCACCGCCCATGCCGAGCCCCGGTCGGACGGCATTCGATACACCGCGCAGGTGGTCGGCGATGCCGTAGTACTGACCACCGACTCCGGATCCCTCGACACCGCGGGGGACCAACTGGAGATCCGGGACGACGCGGGCGTCCTGCGGGCGTCCTTCCCGCTCGGCTACTACCAGGACAATCGGCGCTGGCCCGTCGCCGCCCGTGTCGACGGCACCACCGCGACCCTGACCCCGAGCGTCGACCCGGCCACCGCGACACCCGCGCCCGGCGTCACCGATCCGTTGCACGAGGTCGCCCTCGACCCCGAATCCCCCGAGTTCACCAAGGCATTGGAGAACTTCACCGCCGTCGTCGGCGTGGGCACCGCGCTGGGCACCCTCATCGGGACGGTCGTCGGCGCAGGTCTCGGCTGCGTGGTCGGCGGGGCACTGGTCGGCGGCGCGGCGACCATCCCGACCATCGGCGTGCTGACCATTCCCGGGTTTCTCGGCGGGTGCCTGGTGACGGCCATCCCCGTCGCCGCCATCGGCGGGGTCCTCGGCACCATCGGCTTCGGCATCCCCGCGGTCGTCATCGGCGGCTTCCTGCTCGGCGACGCGCTGACCAAGCAGAACGCGGCCCCGCCGAAGCCCTGACCCGCGAATCACCCGAGCATTCAAGGCATTACGGACAATCACCCGCTCAAACTGTGTCTACCGTCACAGTAAGCAAACTATTTCGCGCGTCTAACTAGCGAGGTCGCTACCGTTTCGTTACCGTCGGCCGACATCGACGACCGCTCGACGTGACGCAGCAAAGGACACCGGCTGGATGCGCTTCGAAACAACCGCGAATATCGGTGCGACACACCGAAGACCAGACGTTTCTCGCATACCGGCGCGTTCTGGACAATCCAGACAAATGCGGTCGATGCGATGAGCGGCTACGGTCCACGCGGTTTCGATCAGCGCAACAGCTCCCGGCTGCGCAACCCGGACAACCTTCAGCAATGGTCTAGCTATTCGTTGCGGAGAGACGAAACCTGGCCGGTTCGGGAAGACCATCGGCCCGACCGGTGGCCCACCACCGAGGACCGCTGGCCCGCTGACGACGATCGGTGGGCCGCCCCCGCGAACCCCCGATTCGCCGCAGAGCCGTGGTCCACCGAAAACCGTTGGCCCCAGGACCATTGGCCACCCGCCGAAGAGCAGTGGGCCGAGGACTGGCCGACCGCGACCGACGAACCACCCGGCGACCCGACACCGACCGATCAGTGGACGTGGTCGAACGATCGCCGGCAGTCCCCCAACGACCACGGCCCAGCGAGGCACGGCGCTGCCGAGAAAGCGACGCCCGCTGCTGCCGAGCCGCGCAAGCGCCGGGGCGGGCGGCATCGGATGCCTCCGCCGCCGACGGCACTGAAGGGGCGGGCGGCGATCGTCGCGATGGCCGCGGGTGCGATCGTGGCGGCGGGGCAGGATCTCGAGACCGGAAGCGGGAAGGCGCCCACGCAATCGGTGGCGCCGATGGCGCTGGGGCAACCGCAGGCGGTGGAGGTGGCGGCCGCCGGTGCGGAACCGCACAGCACGGATCCCGGTTTGCTCGCGGAAGGTCCGGCCACGCTCGGCCAGTTCGCCGACATGCTGCAGCACGGCAGCAAAGTCGCGGACGAGATCGCCGCGGACGTCCAGGCGAAGCTGCGTCCCCTGTTCGTCAAGTTCACCTCCGGCACGTTCACCTCCGGTTACGGAATGCGCTGGGGCACTCTGCATCCCGGCGTCGATGTGGCCGCGCCCATCGGCACCCCGATCGTCGCGGTGGAGGACGGCACCGTCATCAGCGCGGGACCGGCCAGCGGTTTCGGCATGTGGGTGCGCGTACTCGGCGACGACGGCACCGTCACCGTGTACGGCCACATCAACACCGCACTGGTCTCGGTGGGCCAGCACGTCACCGCGGGTGACGAGATCGCCACGGTCGGCAACCGCGGCGAAACCACCGGCCCGCACTGCCACTTCGAGGTCTGGCTGAACGGCACCGACCGCATCGATCCACTCCCCTGGCTCGCCACCCGCGGCATCGGCCTCGGCCCCGAGCGCGATTGACCTTTCCAGCCAGCGCAACCGAGCCCCGCGGAATTATCGAGAGCGGAATCACGCCAGGTCAGCACGCCCGCACTATTTACGACCGATCGATCGTACTATAGTCTCTGCGTGACAGGCCTGGCGATCTGCGCACACGATGAGGCCGAGAAGCGCCAGCTCGACCGGGCCGCGATCCCGACCGAGAGGAAACGCGATGCCTACCATGCTCCCGAGCTACCACGTGGGGATCGTCGTCGCCGATCTGCGGCAGGCGATGGCCGAGCTGAGCAAGATCGGCTTCGAATGGCACGCCCCGATCCGCAACGACAGCGATGTGCTCATCGACGACGCACCGGTCACCATCAGGCCGTGGCTGGCCTACTCGAAGCAGGGCCCGCCCTACGTCGAACTGCTCGAGCAGATGCCCGGCACGATCTGGGCCGAAACGGGACTGCATCACTTCGGCGTCTGGGCCGACGATGTCGCCGCGGAATCCGAACGCCTCACCGACGCGGGCATTCCACTACTCAGCAGCCAGCACGACAATCAGACCGGCGCACCCGCCCGCTATCACCAGACCGCCGACGGCGTACGGTTCGAGCTGATGGACATCGGGCGGGTCGGTCCAGGCTTGACCACCTATCTGAGCGGCGCCGCCGACAACTACCTCAACGGACTCGCCGAGGACTACTTCGACTCGGTCGCCAGGCACTGAAGACACTGTGGCACAGGCAGTTTCGTAACCGGTACACCGGGTAGCGGTGCCCGCGGCGCAAGTCCGCGATCCCCACCGCACACGAATTCAGGTGCGGTGGGGATCGCCGCACACTCCGCGCGCAGGCCGACCGGGCATCAGAACACCGGCGACGAAGCATGCCGCGCCGAGGCAGACGCCGCATGCGGCGAAGGCCACACCGTAGCCCGCGCTCAACGCGACCGCGCTCAATGCCGCGAGCCCGACCGCACCGCTGGTCTGGCGCACCGTGTTCAGCACACCGGCGGCCAGGCCGTTGCGTTCCGGCGGCACCCCGTCGGTCGCCGCGACGGTGAGCGGGGTGAACGCGGCGGCGGTGCCGTAGCCGAAGATCATGCCCGACACCAGCACCGACCAGAAGTACGGTGCCCCGAGCGCGATCCCGAGGGCCGTGCCGAGAAAGCCCACCCCGCCGATCGCACAGCACAGCATGGCCGCCCGGCGCGCGCCGAACCGCACGGTGAGCCAACCCGCGGAACGGGAACCGACGACCATCGCGATACCCGAAGGGAGATAACCGATCCCGGCCAGGAACGGCGAATACCCGTACACGTCCTGCATGTACAGCGACAGCAGGATGGGACTGCCGAGGAAGCCGGCGCCGAGCAGGAAGATCACGATGTTGGCGCTGGTCACCGAGCGCAACCGGAAAATGGTCAGCGGCAGCAACGGCTCGGCCGACCAAAACGCCTGGTGCACAGCGAAAACGGCGATCGACGCCGCGCCACCGAGCAACGCGACGAGCACACCTGGGTCGCTCCAGCCCGCAGCCGCCGACCGCATGATGGCCAGCACGACACCGGTGATGCCCCCGGTGGCCAGCACCGCGCCGACCACATCGAGCCGCGGCCGCGCGACGGCCGTCACCTGACGCGGCAGCACCACGAGTGCGCCGATCATCCCGACGACCCCCACCGGGGCCAGGACGAAGAAGACCCAGCGCCATCCGGCCAATTCGGTGAGCAACCCGCCGAGCACCGGTCCTGCCGCGGCGCCCGCCGCCGCGACCGCACTCCAGATGGCGAGCGCCCGGGCTCGGCCGGCCGGCTCGAGAAAGGTCGTGGTCAGCATCGACAGCGTCACCGGCATCAGCAGCGCACCCCCGAATCCCTGCACCGCACGGGCGGCCAGCAGGAACCCCGGCGCGTCGGCGAACCCGGCCACGACCCTGGCGACGGTGAATATCCCCAATCCCGCCAACAGGATTCGGCGGCGGCCGAACACGTCCGCACAGCGCCCGCCGAACAGCAGACAACCCGCGAAGGCCAGGGTGTAGGCGTTCACCGCCCACGGCAACGCCGCGGGCGTGAAGCCGAGGTCGGCGCGCAGGTCGGGCAGCGTGATCGAGACGATGGTGGCGTCCATGACCACGCTGAACGAACCCAGGCAGGCCAGCGCCAACACCAGAACCTGCTGCCGCGTGGGCTGCTCGGCGCGCACGGCCGCACCGACGCTCACTGCTCCCACCCCGGCTCGCCGGGCCGCGCGTCGAATCGGGTTGCGGGAACCGCGTATCGAGCCTCGGGTATCGCGTAGAGCGCGTCTACCGCGGCCCGGAGGTCCGGATACTTCACCGCGTGGCCGCGGACCTCGGCCGGGTGCGCGGGCAAACCGGCTGCGGCGAGCAGTGTTTCGACGATGTCGCTCATGCCGCCGCCGTCCGGGTCGGCGGCGACTGCCGGTGCCACGCGGTGTCCTGCTGGAACGCCTCACCGACCCGCAGGACCACGGCCTCGCCGAACGCGGGGCCGGCGATCTGACAGGACAGCGGCAAGCCGTCCGCGCCGAAGCCCATGGGTATGGCCAGCACCGGATTGCCGAGGGCGTTCCAGTACGGGGTGTGGATCATCCGGAACAGCGCGGCATCGTCCTGATGCCCTGCCGCATCGGCCAATTGGTCCAAGCGCGGCGCGGTGACCGAGGCCGTCGGGCACACCACCACGTCGACCTGTTCGAACAGTGCACCGATCGCCGCCTGCGCGACCCGCCGGACCCGTTGCGCCTGAACGTAATCCGCACCGGATATCAACGCACCCTGGGCGAGCAGGCCACGCGCGGCGACGAAATATCCGTCCCAGTTCCGGGTCAGGTCGTTGCGGTGGTACGCCAGGCCTTCGGAGACCGCACTGACGATCGTGGCGGTGGTGGCTTCCCGGTAGAACGGCAGCGTGATCTCGGCCGTCTGGGCACCCCGCGCGCCCAGAACCGCTATCGCGCGGTCGAATACGGCCGGTAGCTCAGGGTCGCCACCCTCGGCGAGATCGCGCACCACGCCGATCCGCACACCGCTCAGGTCGGTCTCCGGCGGTCCGACGGCGAAGGCCGTGTCCACCACGGGATGCGTGCTGTCCGGGTCGCTCGGGTGCGGACCGGCGAGCACCGCGAGCAGTGCCCCGCAGTCGGCCGCGGTGCGCGCCAGCGGGCCCACCCGATCCACGCTGTAACCCAGTGGCACACAACCGGATTTCGGCACCCGCCCGAAGGTCGGCATCAATCCGGTGACCCCGCAGAACGCGGCGGGCATGCGAATACTGCCCGCGGTGTCGGAGCCGAGCCCGGCCGGAAACAGGCCCGCGGCGATCCCGTTCGCCGTGCCGGAACTGGAACCGCCGGCCCAGCGGTCCGGCCGCCACGGATTGCGCGGCAGCGGGAACGGCTTGCCGGAATCCGGTATGCCGCACGCGAACTCCATCGTTGTGGTCTTGCCGGTGATGATCGCACCGGCCGCCTTCAGCCGCGCCACGACCGGTGCGTCCCGTCCCGCACCCCACGCCCGATCGTGTACCAGACTCTGCGCGGTGGTCGGGCCTTCGGCCACGGCCATGGTGTCCTTCACCGCGAGCGGAATGCCGTGCAGCGGCCCGCGGGCGAGCCCGGCCGCGCGCTCGGCATCGGCCTGCCACGCCTGCTGCATGGCGGTTTCGTCGAAGCGGGTCAGATAGACACCGAGTTCGGTGTCGTGCCGGTCGGCGAGCGCGATCGCGGACTCGATCAGCGCGGCGCTCGTCGTTTCGCCCGCGCGCAGTGCGCGGGCGGCCTCGGCAATGGAATACATCGGCCGTCCCTTCGGAGTGATCCAGCAAGTTAGGGTTACCTTGCCCGTTCAACCCGAGTTGAGGTCAACTAGAGACATGCCGGAGCTCACGGATATCTCCACCGTCGTCGACCACTTCGCGCTCCCCTTGTCGACGCTGCACTATTGGGAACGCCGCGGCCTGCTGACGCCGCATCGCCGCGGCGGCCGCCGCTACTACGACGACGATCAGCTCTATCGGATCGCGTTGATCAAGCAGTGGCGCACCACCGGCTTGATGAGCCTCGACGAGATCGGCGAGTTGCTCACCGCCCGGGCCACCGATCCCGACTGGCGCACCACGGTCGACGCCCACATCGCCGCGATCAATCGGAACATGGCCGAACTCGAGACCGCGCGCGACTATTTGGACTATCTGCTCACCTGCCGATACGACGGCGAGCTGGAGAACTGCCCGGCCTATCGCGCGACGGTCGCGCTGCCGGACCGGCCTGGTCCATGATGTACGGAATGCACTGTCTGTGACACCGGCCACCCGGACTCCCGGCGGGTACCGGTGGTACCTATATGCTGCGGGTCACAGGTAACTCGAAGAGGAGACCCCCATGGCCAGCACCACCGTCGACGCCGTCATCGCCGCCCCGCGCGAGGTCGTGTACCGGCTCTTCGCCGATCGCGAGAGCGTCAGCCCGTACCTGCCGATCACCATCAAACTGACCAAGCCCGGGCTCACCGAGCGCGAAGGCGTCGGCGCGCAGCACCTGCTCGGCGTCGGACCGCTCGGCGTCACCGAGGAGATCACCAAGCTGGTGCCCGGCGAGCGGATGGAATACAAGATCGTCAAGGGGGCGCCGGTGAAGCGCCACGTCGGCGTCATCACCTTCACCGACGCCGACAACGGCACCCTGGTGTCCTACACGATGGAATCCGAGCCGAGCCTGCCCGTGCCCGCGAAGGTGCTGGAGTTCGGGTTGAAGAACCTGATCGGCCAGTTCATCAAGGCCGCGCAGAAGGCCGCGCGCTAGCGCACTCAGACGGTCGCGCCGGACTTCTCCGAGCGCGCCGTCTCCAGCAGTTCCTCCGCGTGTGCCCGGCCGGTCTCGGTGTCGTCCAGACCGGCCAGCATGCGCGCCAACTCGATGACCCGTTCGTCCTTGGTCAGCGCCCGCACCCCGCTGTTCACCTTGCCCTTGCCGTCGTCGGACTTGTCGACCACCAGGTGGGTGTCGGCGAACGCCGCGACCTGCGGCAGGTGCGTCACCACGATCACCTGATGGGTGCGCGCGAGCCGGGCCAGCCTGCGCCCGATCTCCACCGCGGCCCGGCCGCCGACGCCCGCGTCCACCTCGTCGAAAACCATGGTGGCGCCGTGATCCGAGCGGGCGAGCACCACCTCGAGCGCGAGCATCACCCGGGAGAGCTCACCACCGGAAGCGCTCTTGCTCAACGGCAGTGACTGCGCGCCCGAGTGCGCGGACAACCGGAACTCCACCTCGTCGACGCCCGACGACCCGGCGTGCAGCTCCTTGCCGCCGACCAGCAGCGGCGCGGAATCCTGTGGCCCCGCGGGCACCGGCCGGACCTCGACCTCCAGTTTGGCCTTGCCCATGGCCAGTCCGCCCAGCTCGGCGCTCACCGCGGACGCGAGCTTGCCCGCCGCCTTCTTGCGCGCGGCACTCAGCTTGCCCGCCGCCTCCCGCACCCGCTCGGCCGCGATCTCGACCTCGGCCGCGAGCGCGGTGAGCGCCTCCTCGGACACGTCGAGCGAGCCGAGCTTGGTGCGCGCCTCGTCGGCCCAGGCGAGCACGCCGTCGATGTCCGGGGCGTACTTGCGGGTCAGCGACTTCAGTTCGGCCTGGCGGGTGAGCAGCGAGTCGAGCGCGCCGGGATCCGACGGCAGGTCCGAAAGATAACCGCTGAGTTCGGTGGTCAGGTCGACCACCACCGCGATCGCCTCGCCGAGGCGCGGCGCCAGCGCGGTGAGCTTCGGATCGTCGGCCGACTCGATGCGCGAGCGCGCCGCACCGAGCAATTCCAGTGCGCCGGAACCGTCTTCGGGCGTTTCCGGCGAGCCCGCCAGCGCGTCGTGCGCGGTCGCGGCGGCCTCGCGCAGCGAATCCAGGTCGCTGAGCCTGCGCACGTCCTCGACGATGCGCACATCCTCACCGGGTTCCGGTGCGATGGCATCGATCTCGGTCAGCGAATGCTGCAACCGGTCGGCCTCCTGCGCCAATTCCCGGCTGCGCGCGGTACGTTCGAGCAACTCGTTGCGGGCGTCCAGCCAAGAGCGCCGCTGCACACCGTATTTGCGTAGCAGCGGCCCTACGGTATCGGCCGCGAACTGGTCCAGCGCCGCCAATTGCTGATCAGGGCGCTGCAAACGCAACTGATCGTTCTGGCCGTGCACGGTCAGCAACGGCGCGGTGAAATCGGCGAGGACCGCGGCGGGCACGCCCCGCCCGCCCAGGTGCGCGCGGGAACGGCCGTCGCTGCCCACGGTGCGGATCGCGATGATACTGCCGTCGTCGTCCTGTTCGGCCGCAGCCGATTCCAGCACCTGTGCCACTTCGGCGCGAGCGCCGTCGTTCACGTCGTCGACGGTGAAACGGCCCTCGACCACCGCACGCGCGGCACCGAGCCGGACCCGCCCCGGATCGGCGCGCGCACCGCTCAGCAGGTGCAGGCTGGTGACCACCATGGTCTTGCCCGCACCCGTCTCACCGGTGAGAACCGTGAGACCCTCGTGGAATTGCGCGGTGGCCGTCGAGATAACGCCAAGCCCGTCAATCCTGATCTCTGTCAGCATGTGTGCTCTCCGTTCGCCGCCGGCCACGCCAGCCTGTCACGGGCAATTGGAACTTGCGCACCATCCGGTCCGCGAAGGGCGCGGAATCCAGCCGCACCCAGCGCACCGGCTGCGCGCCGCGGACCGCTTCCAACCGGCCGCCACGCGGCAGGTCGAGCGTGCGCCTGCCATCCAGGAAAACTATCGCATCGTGCCCCTCGGCCGCCGCCTCGACCGCGATCCGCGACTCCGGGCTGGTCACCAGCGGCCGGGCGAACAGGGCGTGCGCGTTGCTCGGAATCACCAGCAGCGCTTCGAGTTCCGGCCACACCACCGGGCCGCCCGCGGAGAACGCGTACGCCGTGGAGCCGGTCGGGGTGGCGATCAGGATGCCGTCGCAGCCGAACGCCGACACCGGCCTGCCGTCCACCTCCAGCACCAGCTCCAATACGCCCATCCGCGAGGCGTTCTCGATGCTCGCCTCGTTCAGCGCCCAGCCGGTTTCCACCACCACATCGTCCACCCGGACGTTGACGTCGATGGTCATCCGGTGCTCGATCCGGTAATCCCGCCGCACCACATGGGCCAGCGCGTCGTCGAGGTGCTCAGCCTCGGCCTCGGTCAGAAAACCGATGCGGCCCAGATTGATTCCCAGCACCGGCACCCCGGCCGGACGCGCCAGCTCGGCGGCCCGCAGGAAGGTGCCGTCGCCACCGAGCACCAGCACCATCTCGCAACCGACCGCGGCCTCGGGCCCGTGCGCGACCACCCGCACCGGATAGCCGCCCGGCTCGGCCTCGAACCGGGTGCTGTCCGCCTCGTCGTCGAGCACCCGCAGGCAGATGCCCGCATCGGCGAAGATCTTCGCCAGCCGGTGCGCGGTCTCGATGATCTCCGCCCGGCCGGGATGCGACACCAGCAGGATCTCCCGGCTATCGGCCCTCGTCGGCGCGTTCACTGTGGACCCTCCTCAACCGCACGCTCGACGAGGGCAGCCACTCGCGCCTCGTCGTCTTCGGGTCTGCCGTCCGCCGTAGCGGACTTGCGCAGCCACAGGAAGTATTCGACATTGCCCGACGGGCCCGGCAACGGGCTGGCCGTCACGCCCTCGGTGTACAGGCCGAGCGCCGCCGCGGCCGTCGCGACCTCGCGCACCGCCGCGGCGCGCAGCGCCGGATCGCGCACCACGCCACCGGAACCGACCCGCTCCTTGCCGACCTCGAACTGCGGCTTCACCATCGGCAGCAGATCCGCGCCCGGCGCGGTGCACGCGGCCAGCGCGGGCAGCACCAGGGCCAGCGAGATGAACGACAGGTCACCGACCACCAACTCGACTGGGCCGTCGATCATTTCGGGGGTGAGGTTGCGCACGTTCGTGCGATCGACCACCCGCACCCGGTCGTCGTTCTGCAACCGCCAGATCAACTGGCCGTAGCCGACGTCCACCGCGACCACCTCGCGCGCCGCGCGCGACAGCAGCACATCGGTGAAGCCGCCGGTGGACGCGCCCGCGTCGAGGCAGCGCTTCCCCGCGACGGTGAGCCCCGCGGGTTCGAACGCCGCGAGCGCGCCGAGCAGCTTGTGCGCGCCGCGCGAGGCCCACGACACCTCGTCGGCCTGTTCCCGGACCAGCAGCGGCGTACCCGCCTCGACGGCGGTCGCCGGCTTCACCGCGACCGTTCCAGCTATCAGGACGCGACCGGCGCCGATCAGCTCGACCGCGTGTTCTCGCGATCTCGCCAACCCGCGGCGAACCAGTTCGGCGTCCACGCGCGCGCGTCTGGCCACCTCAGATCTTGTCCACCGTGGCCAGGGCCTGCACGAGCACGTCGTGCGCCTGCTCCAGGATCCGGGCGCGACGGGTGATGTCCGCGCCGGTCTCCGCGCCCTCGGCCGTCGCGTGCGCGCCCGGCCAACCGGTGCGGGTGACGAGTTCGGTGAGCAGGCCATCGATCTCGGTGCGGATACGCTCCGGGTCGGCGGGCTCCGGACGCCCGGGTGCACCCGGCAGATGCTGGCCCGGCAGTGGCACCCCGGGGCGGGGTCCGCCGGCACCTGGCGTCGGCATTCCTGGGCGGGGCATGGGAGTAGTCATCGTGCGGTCAACGCTATCGGATTTCCGAACCGGACGCGCGCACCGTCACGGCCCGTCCCGGGTTGCGCCGCAACCGGTCGGCCAGCACTGCGGCGAGGTCACTCGGATCGATGTCCGATTCGGCCGGAATCGGCGGGTGGTTCAGCGCGTCCAGCGAATCGGCCACATAGGTCGGAACGAATTCGGCCGCCGCGTCTTTCAGTTCGTCCAAGGTGCTGACGCCGGTGAGCACCAGCAGCGATTCCAGGCCCACGGCGTTCGCGCCCTCGATATCGGTGTCCAATCGGTCACCCACCACCAGCGCGCTGCGGGTGCCCGCGCGCACCAGCGCGTCCTCCATCAACGGTGCGAACGGTTTGCCCGCCACCATCGGCTCGAGCTCGGTCGCGGTGCGCAAGGCGGCGACCATCGCGCCGTTGCCCGGTGCGAGGCCGCGCTCGTTCGGCAGCGTCTTGTCGGTGTTCGCGGCCACCCAGAGGGCATCGGCGCGGAGGGCGTACGCGGCCTCGGCGAGTTCGGGCCAGCCGGTCTGCGGCGAATGCCCTTGCACCACAGCGGCGGGCGCGGCACCGTCGAAACGACGCACCGGACGCAAGCCGACCGCCGTCACCTCGGCAGCCAGATCATCGGTGCCGACCACCAGCACCTGCGCGCCGGGGGCAAGGCGCTCGGCCAGCAGCCGGGCCGCCGCCTGCGCGCTGGTCACCACGTCGTCGGTGGTCGCGGAAAAGCCGAGCTCCACCAGATGCGCGGCGACCGTCGCCGGCGACCGGCTCGCATTGTTGGTGACGTACACCAGCCGCTGCGTGCCCTCGGCCGCCAACGCCGCCGGCGCACCCTCGATCACCACGGGACCCCGGTACAGGGTGCCGTCCAGGTCAAGCAGCAAGGCTTCGTAGCGATCTCGTAGCCGCTCCACACCACTCTCCGTGTCACCGAACTTCGCATCCCTGCGGATGCCCGAACCGGCCCCGCCGCGCCCATGGCAGCTCCGAGACACCCGCACATTACGCCAAGGCGCCGACACGAACGTCAGGTCGGTTGGTTCGAGCGCCGCGGCGAAGGGGTTCCGATTCGTCGGCGGATGGTTCCACGATCGGTGCGGCGGGATGTGGTCCGGCCAGGCGGTCCGGAAACCGGCTGGCAGGGTGGCCGGCGGGTTAAACTGCTGATCAAGTCGTCGGTCTCGGGGGCGGGCCGGTGCGGGAAGGTAGTGCCATGTCGGTTCGTGCCATCGCTGTGCTGCCCGTGCTGTTGTGCGCGGCGTCGCTGGTCGGTTCGGGTCAGGCGACCGCGCAAGGGTACGGCGGCTGCCAGGCCGGCAGCACGATGAGCGGCCGGTTGGTGCCGGGGACCGGCAGTGCCGGCCAGAGCATTCATCGGGAAGCGAACCTGCGCGACTGCGCCAGTCCCCTGCTGCCCGGTGTAGACGCCGCGCGGATGAGCGTGACCATTCCGTTCAACGCGCCGGGCGCGACCAGCTCCGCCGAATTCGCCTGGTCCGACGGAAGTGTCAGCACGGCAACCGGTTACGGCAACGGCCTGTGGTCGATCACCGCCGGGCCCGCCACCGGCCACGCCCTCCACATCCACACCGCCGACACCTGGAACGGCTGGTACTTCAGCTACGCCGAGGTTCTCGTCACCTCGGCTGCCTTCGTCTCCTGACTCTCCTCTCCGAACCCCTTCTCCCCCAACGCTTCCCTGTACTCCCGTCCAGTTTGCCGGTGAGTTGCGCGACACCGCATGCGCGTTTCCAGCAACACACCGAGCAAACTTGTCCATCAGACACTTTTCGAATGAATTTTCGAGACTCGGCCCGTACGTTTGCCCCCATGGTCAGCTCGCAACACGAAGCGATGCACCGCATCTTCCAATACGACCCCGGCACGTTCGCCCGCGCTTCCGCGCCCTGGACCTGCCGTTCCCCGACCCACTGGAGGTGATTCAACTGTCAGTCGACCTCACCGAATGCCGCCCCGTCGAGCGCCGCGCCGACACGATCCTGCAGATCGATACCGCCGAAGGACCATTCCTGCTGCTGGTGGAAGCACAGGGCAAGCAGGATCCGACCCGGCCGCCCGCCTGGGCCTACTACCTGTCGTATCTACAGGCCAGATACGAACTACTACCCGTGCTCGTCGTCATCTGCCAGGACCATGCGGTCGCGTCCTGGGCCGAGGGTCCGCTGCCGGTCGGCCACGACCGGTGGCCGAGCCTGATCCTGCGCCCCCTCGTCCTCGGCCCGCACAACGTGCGACCGGTGACCGACCTCGACACCGCCGTCTCCGACCTCGCGCTCGCCACCCTGTCCGCCATCACGCACGCCAAACAACCCGATATCACCGAGATCCTCGAAACACTGGCCAAGGCACTCAGCAAAACCGGCCCCACCGAAGCAGCCCACATGTACCGCGAACTCACCGAACTCGGCCTCGGTACTGGCGAAACCCAACAGATGTGGAGGAAACTTATGTCCATGGACCTGGACTTCTTCCGTTCCCAGACTTCCGAAGATCTGCGCGCGCAAGGACACCGGCGCGGCAAGGCCGAAGGCAAGGCAGAGGGTAGGGCTGAAGGAAAAGCAGAAGGGAAGGTAGAAGGGAAGGCAGAAGGGAAAGCCGAGTCGGTCATCCATGTCCTGGATGCTCGCGGCATACCGCTGTCCGACGCCTTTCGAGAGCGAATTCTGGCCTGCCAGAACAACGAAGAGCTCGATCGCTGGCTGGATCGCAGCATCACCGCCACCACCGCCGACGAGGTCCTCGCCGATGACCACTGAGGCGAATTCCATACCGCTGTGGTTCTTCCGGTCCGAGACGTCGCAACGCATCCGTGCCGACGGCGAAGCCAAGGGGCGGGCCGAGGACATCGTCCGGATTCTGGAGCATCGCGGTATACCCGTAGCCGACAGCGTCCGTGCCCTCATTCTGTCTTGCCGAGAGGCGGACTATCTGGACTCTTGGTTCGACCGCAGCCTCGTTGCCAGCACGATGCATGAAGTCTTCCTCGATACGCCCAGTTACGCCGATGGGTTCGCCAAGGGATTAGCCGACGGAGAAGCCCAGGGGCGGGCCAGTGTCATCGTGCGCGCTTTAGAGCTTCGCGATATCCAACTGTCCGACGCCGACCGCAATCGGATTCTGGACTGCCGGGACTTTGATGTTCTGGACCGCTGGTTCGACCGCAGCCTTTCGGCAGCGAACGCCGAGGAAGTCTTCGCCCAGGACGGGTGATCCGAGCGGCAACCCGGGCTGGACAGTTGAGCACCAGGTAATGGTGGCGGCATCGGCCGAGGGCCACGCCACCATTACCTGGTGATCAGGCGTCCAGGGCAGTTCCTGCTGGAGTGGCCGCAATTCGTGTGCTTGTTGAGCGGCAACGAGTTTCGAACCGCGGCGGGCCGGTTCGCGGACGACTGGTTGCGGACTCCACCAGCGTTGGACTCAACCAATGCGTCGCACGCGCCGTCGCGAACAAGCACACTCAGGCGGGAGGAGGGGGCTCAGCTTTCGACGGGCTGGGCGATGAAGTCGGCGTGTTCGGCTTCGGTGGCGTCGCGGGCTTCGTCGATGAGAAGCACGGGGATGCCGTTGTCGATGGGGTAGGCGCGGCGCAGGCGCGGGTTGTAGAGGACGGTGCCCTCGGTCGCGCGGACCAGCAGCAGCGGGCCCTTGTCCTGCGGGCAGGCCAGCAGGCTCAACAGCGTGGCGTCCAAGGTGGTGTGCTCCGGCATGACCGAAAACCTACCCGACGACGTCGTGCGATTCGACCGCCGGTCGGCGGTGGAACGAGATGTGGCGGTGGCCGAAGTAGCTGGCAACGGCCACCAAGCCCATCACCACGACCGCCGCGGGTTTGTCCGGGAAGTGCCACACCGACACCGCCAACTCCAGCAACACCATATTCAGCAGCAGCCCACCGGAATTCACCGCGACGAACCGCAAGAAGTCACGCAGCAGATGCCCGCGCACCCGAAACACCAGCGTCCGATGCAACACGAACGCGACCGCGATACTCACCGCATAGGCCGCCGCCACCGCCACCGAAGGCGGCACATTGTCGCCGAGCACCGCCAGCCAGACCACAGTCATCCCGATACCGAGCGCAGTATTGAACCCGCCCACCACCGCGAACGCCAACTCCTGCCGCCGCACCACCCGCAACAGCGGCCCCGGATTCTCCACACCCCCCGCAGCACTCTCCCCCACCCCGGTCGCGCCGCCCCCACCCGCAGCGGCACCAGTCAGAGCCCCGCCGCCCGCACCGGCCACCACACCACCGGCGGCACCGGCCGATGCCCCACCGCCCGCGCGGGCCACCGCAGCCCGACCACCATCGGTCAGACCCTCGGCTCCCGCGTCGGCCGCCACGCCATCGGCGGCACCGGCGACCATCACGTTCGGTCCGGACGACGAAACATCCGTGTCCCCCATAGCAATACGAGCCGAGTCGGCCGCTGCGTATCCGCCCCGGTGGGCGTTCGAGGCCGTTGCGCCCGCGCCGTCGGCAGGCCTGAACTTCTCCCCGTCAGGCGCGAACTCCGCTGCGCTCTGCACCGAATCATCCGGCTCCTGCGCAAGACCCGGACCTGTCTCGGGAGGCGACGCGGGCGGCACGTGTTGGCTCGCGGCGTCGGTCCGTAGGTCGTACTTGTCGGCGTCACGGAATGGGGCTCGGGGCACCGCGCGGATCACCTCCTCGGTGCGTGCGGAAGCCACGCTCCGGTCATCGTCGAAATCCACCAGGCGGCACCTCCTGTCGCGCTGGGCACTCTAGTCGCCACCGCACGATTCCTCGACGACCACCCCGGCCCGCGCGCCCACTGCCCGCCCATCACGCCCGGAACCGAGTGCGAACCGCACGCAACTCGGCCACTTCACAGACCTCCCACACCGAGCCTCGGCGCGCCACACGGCATGTCGCTGTGTGAGGTGTCGACAAGCCCTGTGAGGCGACTTTTCGGCCAGTTCAGCGCGACGCGTCGGCCAGATCGGGTTCGGCGGCGTCGGGGGCCGGTTCGACGAGTTCGTCGTCGCGGCGGCGGGTGTACAGCCATTGGAGCAGGCCGACGCCGATCAGGCCGAGGGCGATGGCAGCGGCGCCGATTTGCCAGCCGGGGGGACGCCAGGTGAGTTCTAGGTCGCCGTTCTTGGTGCCGGCCGGGATGTCTACGGCGAGGAAGGTTTTGGCGACGAGGTGGGTGGGGAGGTCTTTGCCGTCGAGGGTGGCGTGGTAGCCGGGCCAGCCGAGGCGGGCGAGAACGACCTGGCCGCCGGTGCCGGAGCTGACCCGCACTGTGCTGGTGCGGTCGGATTCGGCGACCGAGGTGGCGGTGACGCCGAGAGCGGCCGCGACGCGCCCGTTGCGGGTGGAGAGCAAACCGTCGACGCGTTCCAGCACGGAGATGTACTGCTCGTGGCCGGGGTAGTCGACCCATTTCCAGCCGGGCGGTGCGGGCTGGTTGCGGGCGTCGGGGTACATCGCGCGTTGCAGCACGACCCGGTCGACCTTCATGAGGTCGACGATGGTGCGTCCGGTGCCGGGTTCGATGTCGAACGCGCGCCGGAACGCGTCGGGGCACACGCTGGTGTCCCAGCGCATGCAGAGCAGTTCGCCGAACCAGTAGTGCCCGTTCGGCGTGTACCCGCTGACGTAGGTCAGTTCGAGATCTTTGGCGTAGTTGCCGAAGACGAGAGACCCGTAGGCGCCCTTCAGGTTTCGTTCACCGGGCGTGATGGGTCCGCGATCGGCGAGTTGCAGGGTGGTGCCGGTGAAGTCGGGGAACGCGGCTTTCATCTCGGAGCGGTTGGTCGGCAGGTTCCAGCCCATCGGGGTCGGCTGGGCGGCCCACACCTGGACGTAGGCGATGGGGAACACCGCGACGAGCGTGAGCGCGCAGGCGGCGACCGTTCCTTTGTTGCGTCCGAGCCACACCACGGCCGCCCCGAGCGCGACCACGGCGAGCACCGCGATCACATGCCCGCCCAGTTCGCGGGGCGCGGCGGAGAACGATCGCACGAACAGCAACCCGATCAATACGCCCGCGGCGATGCCGCGCCGCCGCCAGCCGTCGAAGGTGGCGTAGCGCCCGAGTAGCACGCACACCAGCACCAGCAGCCCCAGCGCCACCATCGGCAGCACCCGCGCGGGCCAGCGCAGCGGCCCGATGGCGCCGGGGCCTGCGGTCCACATCAGCGCCATGATCGCGAACAACGCGATCGCGGTGAATTCCCGCCAGTTCTCCCGTGCCTTGCGCCAGTCGATGAACGCCAGCGCCGGGATCAGGAACCACGCGATGTAGACGACCGGCATCGGCTGCACGTAACCCCACCAGGAGTTGTAGGCGGGCAGCGTGCTGGGCAGGCTGGCGTTCAGCGATTCGGACCAGGGCACGGTGAGGAACTGGTCGTTGTTGATCTGGGCGGTGCCGCGCCAGGTCACCTTGGCCGAGAGCATGCTCGGCAGGTAGGTGGCCAGCCCGACCAGCGCCGCGCAGCCGGCGGTGGCGAGCAACCACAGCGACGGACGCCATTTGCGTTGGTAGACAACCTCACCGACGACGACCGCGCCGATCATCAGCCCGGCTTCCACGGCCGGGAAGATGTACTGCACCGAGATCGCGAGGTACAGGAATACGAAAGTCGGGATCGGCCCGCTGGATCCGGGCTTACCGCTCCCGCCGAGTCCGCGCGCGTAGCGGACCCCGGACGCCCACGCGTGCGTCAGCCACGCCGTGCCGACGAACGCGGTGTACCAGCTGGCTTCGTCGAAGAACAGCAGCCAGCCGGTGAACGGCATGGTGACGCCGGCGACCGCCGCCCACGGGGCTTTCGCGCCGTAGGCGAGACAGATCCGGTACACGCCGAGGCCGAGCACGATCGCGAAGATCAGTTTCACCACGGTGGCGTAGAGCGCGACGTTGTCCACCGAGGGCGCGATCAGATCGATCAGCAGCTGCGGCGGATTCAGCAGGCCCGCCTCTTCGATGGTGTAGTTGCCCGCCATCCAGTGTTCGGGAACCAGCATGGGAAATTGCCCGTCCCGCAGGCGATTTCCGAGCATCACCCACAGCGGGGCGTACTGCGACTCGGTGTCGTCGGTGTAGAAGTGCCGGACGTTGGCCAGCAGGACGGCGCCGTATCCGGCGATCACGCCGAGTGCGGTTATCAGACCCCACTTGTACACGTCCCGCCGAGCGAGCGCGCTACTGCTTTCCACCACGAGTCCCAGACCCTACAGGCATCACACGGCGGCGGGCTGCTCCCCTGTCCGTCGACGCGAGCGCACGTACATCCACTGCAGCACACCGGTGCCGACAAGACCGGCGGCCAGCGCGGCGATGCCGATCTTCCAGCCCGGCGGACGCCAGGTCAACACCAGTTCGGCGTTCTGGGTGCCCGCGGGAAGGTCAACGGCGACAAACGATTTCGCGACGGTGGTGATCGGAATCTGGTTGCCGTTCAGCGTCACGCGATAGCCGGGCCAGCCCAGGCGCGCGAAGACCACCTTGCCGCCCGCGGGCGCGCTCACCCGGACCCGGCTGGTCGTGTCGGTCTCCGAGATCGATGTCGCCGTCGCGTTCTTGGTGGCCGAGACCCGTCCGTTCACCGTGGAGATCGGCCCGTCGACGCGTTCGAGCACCGAGATGAACTGCTCGTGTCCCGGGTAGTCCACCCACTTCCAGCCCTCCGGTGCGGGCTGGTTGCGCGCGTCCGGGAACAGTGCCCGCTGCAACACCACCCGGTCGATCTTCATCAGGTCGGCGAGGTTGCGCCCAGTGGTCGGCTCGGGAGCGAACATGCGCCGGAACGCATCCGGGCACACGCTGCTGTCCCAGCGCATGCACAGCAGCTCACCGAAATAGAAGTGGCCGGTCGGGGTATAGCCGTTGACGTAGCTCAGGTCCAGCGATTTGGCGTAGTTGCCGAAAACCAGGGAGCCGTAGGCACCTTCGAGGCTCTTGTCCCCCGGCTGCACCAGGCCCCGCTCGGCGAGTTGGAGGGTGGTTCCGGGGAAGTCCGGGAAGGCTGCCTCGGCCTCGGAGCGGTTGGTCGGCAGGTTCCACGTCATCGGTGTCGGCTGCGCGGCGTTCACCTGCAGGTAGGCGATGGGGAACATGGCGACGATCGCCAGCGCGCAGGCCATGGCCGTGCCTTTGGTCCGATCCAGCCAGAGCACGCCGGCGCCGAGCGCGACCACCGCCGCGACCGCGAGCACATGCCAGCCCACCTGGTGCGGATCGGCGGAGAAGGTCCGCACGAACAGCAGGAAGATCAGCACGCCCGCGGCGATCGTCCGGTTCTTCAGATCCCGTGTGGTCGCGTAGCGCCCGAGCAGCACGCACACCAGCACCAGCAGCCCGATGGCCAGCATCGGCAGTACCCGCACCGGCCAGCGCAGCGGGCCGATGGAGCCCGGCCCGGCCGCCCACATCAGCATCACGACCGCGAAGAACGCGACGCCGGTCAGCTCCCGCCAGGATTGCCGGGCCCGCTGCCAGTCGATGAACGCCAGCGCCGGAATCAGAAACCAGGCGATGTAGGTGACCGGCATCGGCTGCACGTAGCCCCACCACGAGGTGAAGGCCGGCATCGAACTCGGCAGGCTGGCGTTGAGCGATTCCGACCACGGCACGGTGAGGAACTGGTCGTTGTTGATCTCCATGGTGCCGCGCCAGGTGACCTTGGCCGAGAGCATGCTCGGCAGGAAGGTCAGCAGCCCGGCCAGTCCGGCGCAGCCGCCGACGATCGCCAGTCGCAGTACGGGCAGCCATTTCCGTTGGTACACAAGCTCGCCCACCGCGACCGCGAGCAGCATCAGCGCCGCCTCGACCGCCGGGAAGATGTATTGGGTGGAGATCGTCAGATAGAGATAGACGAACACCGGGATCGGTCCGCCCTGCCCGCGGGTGTAGCGCACCGAGGATGCCCAGGCGTGCACCAGCCAGGCCGTGCCGGTGAGCGCGGTCATCCAGCTGGCCTCGTCGAAGAACAGGAAGAAGCCCGAGAGCGGGAACGCGATACCCGCCACCGCCGACCAGGCGGGCCGGCCGCCGTAGGCGAGGCAGATCCGGTAGACGCCGAGCGCGGAGATGATCGCGAAGACCAGTTTCACGACGGTGGCGTAGAGCGCCATGTTGTCTACCGAGGGCGCGATCAGATCGATCAGCAGCTGCGGCGGGTTGAACAGGCCCGCGTCGTCCATCGTGTTGTTGCCCGACATCCACCGCTCGGGCACCAGCACCGGGAAGGTGCCGTCGCGCAGCGCGCGCCCGAGCCCGATCCACAGTCCGGTGTACTGGGATTCGGTGTCGTCGGTGTAGAAGTGCCTGGCGTTGGCGAGCAACACCGCGACGTAGCCGAGGATCACGCCGGCGACGGTGATCGCACCCCAGCGGTACACCTCGCGACGAGCGGAGCGATCGCCGGCCGCGGGCTCGGGCGCCGACGCGGCCCGGTCCGCTCCGGCATGCGCGGGCGGCTCGGCAGAAGTAGCCGTGTTGACCTCGGCGGACCCGGGGAGCACCACCCTCGTCACTGCGCTTTCCGTCACGAGTTCCAAACCCTACACAGCGGTGTGGCACTTGGCATCAGCCCGCCGCCGCGATGATGATGGGGGGATGTGCTGCCCCGGAATCGGAAACCCGCACCATGCTAGAGTTCTGGACGGCTCGGGCCCTGCTGTCCCGCGGGAGCTACCGGCACGCACCGTCATCGAAAGTCGATCAAGCTGATGCCGATTCCGTCCAATCAGACGCCCCGTTCCGCCGTCGTACCGAACGGCCGGTCCGCCCGATCGCACGGCATCTCTGTCGTCGTGCCGATCTACCGGGGTGAGGACACCGTCGGCGAGCTGGTCGCCGAACTCCACGAGCTCACCCGTCCCAGCACCACCGCGGGTGGGGTCACCTTCCAGGTCGACGAGATCATCCTCGTGCACGACCACGGACCCGATCGCTCCGATGTGGTGCTGCAAGAACTCGAGCGCGCCTACCCCGAGGTGCGCACCATCTGGCTCAGCCGCAATTTCGGCCAGGACGCCGCGACCATCGCGGGCATGTCCGCGGCGAACGGCGACTGGATCGTCACCATGGACGAGGACGGCCAGCACGATCCGCGGTTCATCGGCACCTTCCTCGACGCCGCGCTGACCGAACGCGCCGAACTGGTCTACTCGAAGCCGAGCAACACCCGCCCGCACGGCTTCCTGCGCAACCTCACCTCACGCGGCGCGAAACTGGTGCTGGCGACACTGTTCGCGTTCCCCGACTCCACTCGGTTCGAGAGCTACCGGTTGATCCGCGGCGCCATCGGCCGCCAGCTCGCCGAGGTCGCGTCCAACGGGGTGTACCTCGATGTCGCGCTCACCTGGGTGGTCGGCAAGGTCGCGCAGGTACCGGTGGTGCTGCGCGCGGAGGGCCGGGAAGAATCCGGCTACAACTACCGCCGGCTGTTCTCGTTGTTCTGGAAGATGGTGCTGTGCAGCGGAACTCGCGGCCTGCGCCTGGTCAGCATGCTCGGCGTGACGCTGGCGCTCGGCGGCGGGCTGCTCGCCGCCTTCATCGTCTACGAGGCGCTCACCACCGACAACTGGGCGCCCGAGGGCTGGGCGTCGATGATCGTCGTCCTGCTGCTCGTGTCCGGCGCCATCCTGTTCTCGCTCGGGCTCATCGCCGAGTACCTCGGCGTGGCGCTGCACATTCTGGTCGGTAAGCCGCTCTACCTGACCGTCGATTCACCGACGCCGCGTCCGCAGGCACTACCCTCCGCAGTCGAGGATCCCGCCGCCGACGCGACCGCCGCACTGCGGACCTTGACCACCACCGCCAACAGGGGGAACGACCGGGTTGACCACTGACCGCATCATCTTCAGCCGCCCGTTCCGGGCCCGCCGCGAACTGGCCAATCTGGAGGCCGTGCTCGGCTCCGATCACAGTCACGGCGACGGACCGTTCACCGCGTCGGCGACCGCGAAGCTGAAGACGATCACCGAGGCGCCGCACGCGCTGCTCACCACCTCGTGCACCTCCGCGCTGGAGATGGCGGGCCTGCTGCTGGAGCTGGGCCCGGACGACGAGGTGATCGTGCCGAGTTTCGCCTTCACGTCCACCGCGACCGCGATGGCCCTGCGCGGCGCAACCTGCGTGTTCGCCGATATCGATCCGGAGACCGGCAATATCGATCCGGAATCGGTGGCGGCCGCGATCACCGACCGCACCAAGGCCGTCGTCGTCATCCACTACGGCGGTGTCGCCGCGGATATGGAACGGCTGCTCGAACTGTCCAATGCGCACGGTGTCGCCATCGTCGAGGACAACGCGCACGGGCTCGGCGGCCGCTGGCGCGGACGCGCGCTGGGCACCCTCGGCGCGCTCGGCACGCTGAGCTTCCACGACACCAAGAACGTGCACTGCGGTGAGGGCGGCGCGCTGCTGCTCACCGACGAGATCCTGATGGCGCGCGCGGAGATCATCCGGGAGAAGGGCACCGACCGGGCCCGCTTCCTGCGTGGCGCGGTGGACAAGTACTCCTGGCAGGACATCGGCTCCAGCTATCTGCCCAGCGAACTGAACGCCGCCGTGCTCGACGCGCAACTCGACGAGTTCGCCATCATCCAGGCCGGACGGCACCGGGTGTGGGACGCCTACGCCGCCGCACTGCCGGACTGGGCCGCCCGCAACGACGTTCGGCTGATGACCGTGCCCGGCGATCGCGAGCACACCGCACACCTCTACTACCTGCGCGTGCCCGACGAGGACCGCCGCGACGACCTGATCTCGCATCTGCGCGGCCAGGGCATCGTGGCGCCGTTCCACTATGTGCCACTGGATTCCAGCCCGGCCGGGTTGAAACTCGGCCGCACCCCGCAGCCCTGCGTACGCACCGCGCAGTTCTCCGGAACCGTTGTGCGCCTGCCACTTTGGCCGGACCTCACCGACGATCAGATCGGCCGCGTGGTCGCGGCGGTCACCGAGTTCACCGTCTAGGCCCTGTCTCGAAGTCCGGCCGGATGCGCCGGATGGGACTTCGAGACAGCGCCTAAGCGTCGAGGACGTACAGCTTTTCGCGCCCGCCCGCGATGAGTTCCTGCCGGTCGATGCGGGCCGCGTAGCGCCGGAAGAACTCGTCCAGCGTCGCCTCGGTGAAGCGGTGCGCCTGCGCGCCGTCACCGGCATCGGTGAAACGCTGGCCGAGCAGCGCGAGCACTCGATTGTCGCTGCTGGCCAGGTTGCGCACGGGCTCAGCGATGATCACCTGCTTGCGCGCCGCGGCCAGCATCCGGTCGAGCACCGGCGCGGGATCGGGCAGGAAGTGATAGAGGCTGGCCTGCATCAGCACATAGTCCGCCGCGGGCAGCGGTGTGTCGGAATTCAGATTCCAGACTCGGCCCTGCCCGCCCGCCGCGCTGAGCTTCGCGACGAATCCGTCGTTGCGATCCAACCCCGTGTAGTCGACCGACTTCTGCCGCAGATACCGGGTGTACAGGGTCGCCGGACCGCAGCACAGGTCGACCACGCTCGCGCCGACCGGCACCAGCGCCTCCACGGCGCGGTACCGGGCCGCGTAGTGCCGGCCGTACAGCGCGCGCATCAGCAACTCGTAGACGGTGGCGTTGCGGTAGATCAGGCTCGATCGCACCAAATACCCCTGTGAACAGAATCGGACAGCAACGTCAGCGTGGGATGCTACGGCGCGCGGCCGCCGCCCGCACATGCGGGCGGCTCGAGCTGCTGAATTCGGCGGCGCGCGAACGGCTATCGGTCGCCGAGCACGGCGGCCGCGTCTTCCTCGGTGAGGATTTCGTAGGCGTCCGAGGTCCGGTTGTACCACCAGGTATCCGGCCCCGACTCGGGGCGTCCCGCCGCCTGCACCGCACGGGTGGACGGACGGTAGGAGGAACTGCGCGGGATCTCGTCCACCACGTAGACCACATCGGGCCGCTGGTCCGGATCGAGCGCACGCAACGCCTCGGTCACGTCCTTGGGCTCCAGCCGGAATCCCTTGCGCACACATACGGCGGCGACCGCGATGCAGTGCTCACCCGCGTCCAGTCCGTACGCGACCTCCATGTCGACCGCGGTGATGTCGTTGAGCACATCGACGATCGGCTGGCCGAACACCGGCCCGCGCGCGGTGTGGATGACGGTGTCCTTGCGGTCGATCAGCCAGTAGTCGCCGTCGCTGTCGCGGCGGAACAGGTTCTCCGTCGGCATCCACGAGTCGCCGGGCGCGAACACGCCGCGCAGCCCGCCGACGGAAATGTCCACGCCCTCGGACGCTTTGCCGATCAGCAGGCCGACCTCGTTGTCCGCGCACCGCCGGGCATACCCGGCCTCGTCGGTCTGGATCTCCCCGGTGACCGGGTCGTAGGCAACCAGTTCCACCCGGGCGGTGCCGGGGACCGGCCTGCCCTTGCAGCCGCGTTTGGCGCCCTGCACATTGGCCAGCACCACGTCACCCTCGATGGAGGCGTAGAACTCCACCACCCGCGCCGGATCGAACTGCTCGGTAGTACGCCGCCACAGTCCCGCGGGCATGCCGGAGCCGATGAACAGCCGAATCGGATGCCAGTGGTGGTTGGCGGCCGGGCTGGGTGAATACGGCCCGGCCGGGAACACCTCGGCGTCGAGGATGTCGCGCATCATCGTCCAGGTGTAGGTGACCACCGTGACGCCGTAGCGGTGCACCTCTTCGGCGAACCGGGCCGGGTCCAGCGAGCGGGCCAGCGCGATCCGGCTGCCGCCCGCGATCGCGCCGCCCAGACTGACCAGCAGGCCGGACGAATGATGCAGCGGCGCAAGGCAGTACACCGTGTCCCTGCGGTTCAGGTCGGCGGTGGTCGCGGTGCCGAAGGCCGACAGCGCCCAGCGATGGTTGGTGATGTATTTGGTCTCGAGCCGGTCGCCGGTGCCGGTGACGAGCACGAACGCCAGCTCCCGCGCGAGCCCGGGGTCGGGCCGGTACCAGCCGGGCAGCTTCACCTGCGCGGGATCGATCTGCTCGAGGTCGATCACCTGGCCGTCGGCGGGCAGATCCAACTGCCTGGCGTCCCCGCCGCCGAGTACCAGCACCCGCGCGCCGGTGCCCGCCGCGTGCCGCAGGTTCTCCGGATCCGCGACCACCGTGTCGACGTGGGTCAGTTCCAGCGCGCGAACGAGTTCACTGCCGGGCGCGAGCAGCACCGCCACCGCGCCGAGCCGCGACAGCGCGGCGACCGTCGCCAGCGCGCTCGGCCGGGTTTCCATGATCACACCGACCCGCATCGCCGGGCGGATGCCGACCGAGATCAGCCCGCGCACCACGTTGTCGATGCGCACGTTGACCGCGGCGTTGGTATGCACCCGGTCGTCGAAGAGGAACAGATCCTTCAGCGGGGCGCGCCTGCCCTGTTCGGCGATCAGCCTGCCGAGCGAGATCCGGGTGTGCGGCTGGATCATGCCGAGCCGGGTCAGCCGGGGCAACGCCCGCGCGGCCTCCCCCGCCAGCTCCACCGAGCCGCGCACGGTGTTGTTCGCGATACCCTCCAGCGCCTTACCGACGCCCGCGCCCGCCTCGGCCAGCGAGGCCGCGGTGTGCACCACGCGGGTGGCCGCCGAACGCGGCCGGTTCGACTCGACCTGATCGACCATCGGATGGATCTCCGGCGGCAGCAAGGTGTCTCGTTCGAGCCAGTCGACCCACTGCCGCACCAGCGGCCAGGTGTGGTTGGTCGCGGTGCTGCCCGCGACCAGACCGAAATGCCCGGCGACCAGCGTGGCCTCGTAGACCTCCGCGTTCGGCGCGGCCCGCACGATGCCGCGCACCGCCCCGGGCTGGCCGATGTCGTCCACCTCGCCGACGAACGCGAGGATCGGGCACTTCAGCTCCGCGAGCGAGACCGGGTGGTCGCGAATCACGAAGCCGCCCAACATCAAACGGTTGTGCGCGACGAACTGCTTGAGCAGATCGGCGGCGGCCGGACCGGCATAGCCGACCCAGCCGTCACTGTTCAGGAACCGGCGCTGCCGCTCCTTGGGCAGCAACGCCTCCCGGTCGTGCAGTTGGCGCAGGAAGTCGAGCCTGGCCTTCGCGGTCTTCATCGGATCGAGCATCTGGAAGCCGATCCGCACCATCGAATCGGTGATCGGCAGCCGGGTCACCACATGATCGGCCAGGAAATCGGCGACGTCGGAGACCATGCCGTAGGGCAGGCCGAACGGCATGCCCGCGACGATGTCGACGGGACTGCCGAACGTCACGATGCTCTGCACGCCCTTGCCGTACCGGTAGGCGGCGACCTGGTAGGCGAACATGCCGCCCTGCGAGTACCCCATCAGGTGCACGCTGCTGCCGGTCGCCTCGGTCACCGCGTCGATCGCGCTGCTCACCGCGAGCACATGGTCGGCCAGGTCGCGCTCCCAGCCGCCCTCTTCTTTCGCCGGCGAGCCGAAATCGACCACCCAGCAATCGATTCCGCCCCGATGCAGGATCCCGACGGCGCCGTCCTCGGCGTTCACGTCCCAGATGTCGGCGTTCACCATCAACGGAGGCACGAGCAGCACGACCGGCCGGTCCGGGGTCGTGTCGTCCGGGAAGTAGTGTCGCAGCCGGTACATGCGCCTGCGCTCGACCACCTCGAACGGGGACGACTCGACATCATGGGTCAACCCGCCGAAGCGGATGACCTCGAGGCCGTTCTGCGCGGTTGCCATCAACCGCTGCACCGACCCGACCAAATCCTTCGCGCTGAACTTCACAATCGCTCCTGGCCCTACCCTAGAACGTGGCACACACGACCGGCGCACTCCGCCGAAAAGGAGTCCCTTCCGGTCCCCGAGAAGTACGCCGGCTACATGTTCCGTCGAGCTTCCCACACCAAGTGTCCATTATGTGGCTGCTGTGACCCGATCCATGTCGGTCGCGCGCTGTTAGCGGCGCGCGAGGGTAGCTATCGCCGCGCGATCTGTCCGCCGAATCACCGTTCGTACGCACACTGTTATCCGGCGTTGTTTCGATCGGTCGCGTGTCGTGACCATCCGAATCGCGGCACGAACATCTGCGATATTCCGCTGCGCGGGCCCGACCGCCCGGACTAAACTCGGGCCGTCTGGAACACACTGTCGTGTAAGACATTTCGTTCGTTCACCGTAGCTTTCGCGGGTTTCCTGCCCGCTTATTCGTGGTGCAGTAAAACCGTCTTCGAGCTGTTCGTCTCGGTGCCTTAACTCGAGGGGAGGACCACGCATGACCATCGAAATGCCCGTCCACACGGAAAACAATGTCCGCAAGAGCCTCAGTACCTCCGCGGCCGCCAAACTGGCGCACACCACCAAATCCGAACCGCAGATGCAGGGCATCAGCTCGCGCTGGCTCACCCGTATGCTGCCATGGACCCAGGTCAACGGCGGTGTGTACCGGGTGAACCGCCGCCTCACGCACACCGTCGGCAACGGCGAGGTGGAATTCATCGTCGACGGGTCACAGGCGCGCGTCATTCCCTTGGAACTCCAGGAACTTCCGCCACTGCGCGGTTTCGACGACGAAGAAGTGTTGCGCGCGCTGTCCGACCGTTTCGAGCAGCGAGATCTGGAACCGGGCACCGTGGTCGCCGAATTCGGAAATCCGATGCATCAGGTCGTCCTCATCGTGCACGGAAAACTGAGCAAACTGGGCTCCGGCGAATACGGCGAGCAGACCAAACTCGGCATGTTGGCGGGCGGTGATTTCTTCGGCGAACAAACGCTCACCGATCCGGATGCCATTTGGCCGGCCACCGTCAAAACCGTCACGCGGACAACGGTTCTCGTGCTGCCCAGGCAAGCCCTCGACGAAGTGACCGAGAACGCACCCGCACTCCGCGAGCAACTCTCGCGCGTCGCCGCGGTGTCCACCCAGCCGCAGAACCACAAGGGCGAGGCCGATATCGAAGTCGCGTCCGGGCACGCCGGGGAGCCGATGCTCACCGGCACCTTCGTCGACTACGACTCGGCGCCGCGGCAATACGAGCTGAGCCTGGCGCAGAGCGTGCTGCGGGTACACACCAGGGTCGCCGACCTGTTCAACGATCCGATGAACCAGGTCGAACAGCAACTGCGCCTGACCGTCGAGGCGCTCTACGAACGCCGGGAGAACGACCTCGTCAATAATCCCGACTTCGGCCTGCTGCACAATTGCGATCTCAAACAGCGCATCGCCACCGAGTCGGGCCCGCCCACGCCGGACGACATGGACGAACTGCTCAGCATGCGCCGCAGCACCAAACTCTTTCTCGCCCACCCGAAAGCCATCGCCGCGTTCGGGCGCGAATGCAGCAAGCGCGGCCTGTATCCGGACCCGGTGGACGTGGACGGCCACCGCGTGCCCGCCTGGCGCGGGGTGCCGATCTTCCCGTGCGGCAAGATCCCGGTCAGCGAGACCGCGACCACCTCGATCCTGGCCATGCGCACCGGTGAGAAGGACCAGGGCGTGATCGGCCTGCACCAGATCGGCATCCCGGACGAGTACGAGCCCAGCCTGAATGTGCGGTTCAAGGGCATCGACGACCAGTCGATCATCTCCTACCTGGTCAGCTGCTACTACTCGGCCGCCGTGCTGGTCCCGGACGCGCTCGGCGTGCTCGACAACGTCCTGGTCGCCCGCCAAGCCGACTGACGGGGCGCAGCCATGTCGGCGCTCTCCCGCGCCCGGCACGCCGGCAGCAGACGCTACAACGACACCTGACCACCGACCCGACGACCCCGAAAGACGCAGTCCCGCAATGTGAGCCCTACCGTGACCAAAGGGGATGATCTCGCATGACCACGCTCAACCCGCACACCGACACCGTGCTCCGCACCAGCTACCAGAAGTCGGTCGCCGACTACTGGAACAACAACCCGAACGACGACCGGGTCAACACGAAACTCGGTGAGGTGGACGGGCTTTACCACCATCACTACGGTATCGGCGCCCCCGATCTGTCGGTCCTGACCGGGCCGGAGGAGACCAGGCAGGAACGCATCGTCAAGGAACTGCACCGGTTGGAGACCGCGCAGGCCGAGTTGCTGCTCGACAATCTCGGTGACGTCCGGCCCGGGGACCGGCTGATGGACGGCGGATCGGGTCGCGGCGGGACGAGCTTCATGGCCAACCAGCGCTTCGGCTGCGCGGTCGACGGCGTCACCATCTCCGAATACCAGGTGCGCTTCGCCAACGAGCAGGCCGCCGCACGCGGCGTCGCGGACAAGGTGCAGTTCCACTTCCGGAACATGCTGGAAACCGGATTCGAGCCGTGGTCCAGGCGCGCCATCTGGACGAACGAGACGACGATGTACGTCGACCTGTTCGATCTGTTCCGCGAATTCGCCCGGCTACTGGAACCGGGCGGCCGCTATGTCTGCATCACCGGCTGCTCCAACGACCTCACCGGCGGGCGATCGTCGTCGGTCAGCTGGATCGACGCGCACTACGGCTGCATGATCCACCCGCGCAGCGAATACTTCCGCGCCATGGCCGACAACGGCCTGGTCCCGATCGGCGTCACCGACCTCACCGCGGCGACCATCCCCTACTGGGAACTGCGCACCAAATCCGAGCTGGCGACCGGCGTGGAGAAGCCGTTCCTGACCGCGTACAAGGAGGGCAGTTTCCAGTACCTGCTGATCGCCGCCGATAAGGTAGGCAGGTGACCAACTCTGCCGACCAGCCACTGACCGACCGCGAGGCCCTGCTCGTCGAGCTCGTCGACGACGCGGGTCACGCGGTCGGGACGTGCTCGGTGGCGCTGGCGCACCAGGCGCCGGGCCGGCTGCACCGCGCGTTCTCGGTGCTGCTCTACGACGCGGACGGGCGGGTGCTGTTGCAGCAGCGGGCGGCGGTCAAGACCCGCTTCCCGGCACAGTGGGCGAACACCTGCTGCGGGCATCCCGCACCGGGCGAACCGGTCGAGGCCGGGGCCGCGGTGCGCCTCGCCGAGGAGATGGGCTTGGCCACCGCGCTCACCGAGGTGGGCGTCTATCGCTACCACGCCGAGGACTCCGCCACCGGGCGCGTCGAATTCGAATGGGATCACGTACTGGTCGGCAAACTCACCGACGGGGCGCCGCACCCGGACCCGGCCGAGGTCGCCGACTACGCGTGGATCCACCCGGACACGTTGCGCGAGCGGCTGATCGCCGACCCGGGCAGCTACACGCCGTGGCTGGCGGGCGTGCTCGACGTCGCCGAGCAGGCGGTCACTGGAACGTCGCCGCGCTGAGCCGGCCGACGCCGGTGCGCAGGCCCGGGCCGAGGCAGCCGCCGATCATCTCGGGGGTCATCATCTCGTAGTCCGCGGTGATCCGGACCGTGCTGCCCTGGCCGAGTCCGGCCACCACCGCCAGCGGGCCGACGGTCGGCTGCTGCATGGTGACCGGCCACTGACCCCACAGCCTGCTCGTCTCCCCGTTCGACCACAGCACGTCGACGGTGATCGGCCCGTCCGCCGGATGCATGCAGTCCGAGGTCGCGATGTGGGTGCCCGTGAACGTGCCGCCGGTGATGCCCTCGGGGCCGCCGGAACAGTCCCGCAGCACACCGACCGAGGTGAAGGTCAGCGTGTTCGGCGACATATCGATCGCGCCGTCGACAGCGGTCCAGCGAAAGTCGCCGCCCGCACACGTGCCCGCCGGCGGCAGCGCGGACGCTGTATCCGGGAAGAACGGGATGAGGAACGCGGCGGATACCGCCGCCGTCAGGGTGAACTTGCCGAGCAGCAACACCGCGGCACCTCTTCTCGCGGGCGGACCCCGAGCAGCGACCTACCCACCGGTCGCCGATCGGGCTGGACCTTTCGCGGAGCGGGTGGAGCACGAGCATGACGAGAATCTCATACCGCCCTTGCGGTTTTTATCCCGCCACACAGGCATTGGCGATCGGCCGCCCACAACGGCTCAAATGTGTAGATGCGCATATCTACGTAGGAGCATGTCCGCAATCCTGAGAGAAATCATAGGAACGGCACAGGCTACGACCAGGTCGGTCTTGCATCCTGAATGTCGTAGCAAGTTGTCGGCTAAGTGAGGTGCGCAATGGTTGAAGTCGAGGTCACCGGTACGACCGTGACGATCCAGGTGCTCGGTGGGCATCAGGTCCTCGCGCTGCGTGAGCAGATCACTTTCGATCTAGCCGACATCACCGCGGTGACCAAGGCCGAGGTGGACCTGCGCCCGCCGTGGCTGCGCACGCCCGGCACCTTCTTCCCCGGCGTGATCGCCGCGGGCACCTTCCGCGGCAAGGGCCGAAAAGAATTCTGGGACACCAGGTTCGACGGCCGCGCGCTGCGCATCGAACTCGCCGGCGCCGCATTCACCCGCCTCGTCATCGACGTGGACGACCCGGACACCGCGCTGCACCTGCTCCAGACCGCGGTAGCGGCATAACCCCTCCCCCGATGCCCCGCAGGCTCGACGCGTGCGGGGCATCGGCCTGCTCCGGCCCGGTCAGCCCGCGGGACTGCCGAACGAACGGAGCAGTCCCGCATAGGGTTTGGGTGGTGGCGTGGCGAACTCGCCCCGCCCCGACTTGCGCACTCCCAGGGTGAGTAGCGACTGCGCGGTCAGCGTCGCCGCCGCGACGCCGTCCACGACCGGCACCCCGATCTCGGCACTGATATCCGTGCACAGCCGCGCCATACCCGCGCAGCCGAGCACGATGGCATCGCAGCCGTCGGTGTCGACCGCCGTGCGACAGGCCTCGATGACGATCTTGCGCGCGTCCGGGTCGGTCTCCAGCGCGAGCACCGGCAGCTCACAGGCGTGGATACCACGGCAGAATCGTTGCCACCCATAGCGTTCCACCAGATCGGCGGCCCGGCCGACGGTTCGGCTCAGCGTGGTGACCACGCTGAAACCACCGCCGAGGTGACTCGCCGTGGCCATGGCCGCCTCGGCGAGCCCGATCACCGGTCCACGGGCCAGTTCCCGGGCGGCGTCCAAGCCCGGATCACCGAAGCAAGCAAGCACGTAGCCGTCCACTCCCTCCGCCTCGCCGAGTCGGATGGCGGCGAGAACCCCGGGGACACTGAGGGCTTCGTCGTAATGGCTCTCGATCGACGCGGGACCGAGCTCGGCGGTCACCGCGTCGAGCCGGGTGCCGGGCGCGACCACGGCGCGCGCGCACGGCTCGATCGCGTCGGTCATCGCCCGCGTCGTGTTCGGGTTGATCACCCGGATCCACATCAGGCCCGCACCGCCCACTTCGTTCGAGTGGCCAGCACGTAGTAGACGGCGAAGCCCAGTCCGCAGCCGATGAACCAGCTGTACTGTGCGGCCGTGGACATCCCGGTGACGTCCCCGGCCAGTACCGGGAGCACCGCCGCCAGCGCGCCCACCACGGTGGCGAGCACCGCCGCGGGGTTGTATCCCCCGCGGTACCAATATCTTCCGGACTCCGCCATGGAGAACAGGTCGTCCACCACCACGTGCTGTTTGCGCACCAGGTAGTAGTCGGCGATCAGCACGCCGAACAGCGGGCCGATGAACGCGCCGAGCACCTCGAGCGTGTAGTGGATCACCTCCGGGTTGTTGTACAGGTTCCACGGGGTGATCAGCACCGAGCCCACGGCGGCGATCATGCCGCCGGCCCGCCAGCTGATCCGCTGCGGGTGCACATGCGAGAAGTCGAAGGCGGGCGAGATGAAGTTCGCGACGATATTGATGCCGATCGTGGCGACGGCGAAGGTCACCGCGCCCAGCACGATCGCGAATGTGCTGTCGATCCGCGCGACCGTCGCCACCGGGTCGGTGATCAGCTCACCATAGACCGGCACGGTCAGCGAGGCGGTGATCACCACCAGTAGCGCGAAGACCAGGAAGTTGAACGGGAGACCGAGCAGATTGCCACGGCGCACCGCCGCGAAAGTCCGGCCGTAGCGGGAGAAGTCACCGAAGTTCAGCATCGGGCCGGAGAAGTAGGACACCACGAGCGCGATGGCGCCGAGCAGCACCGGCACCGCGTCCCAGCCGGTGTAGGTCACCGCGCCGAGGTTCAAATCGATGGCGCCCCAACCGGCTTCGGCGATCAGGTAGCCGCACAGCAGGAACATCACCACGTAGACGGCGGGTCCGCAGAAGTCGATGAACCTGCGGATGGCTTCCATACCGCGCCAGAACACCGCCGCCTGCACCACCCACAGCGTCAGGAAACTCCCCCAGCCGAGCAGCGAAAGGCCGAGAAAGCCGTGGTCTTCGGTGACGGCGTAGGGCGCCAAGCCTGGAAAGAGTTTCACCAGAACGACATCCAGGGCAGCCGACGCCAGGAACGTCTGAATCCCGTACCAGGCCACCGCGATCAGACCGCGGATGATCGCGGGTATGTTCGCGCCCAGCACCCCGAAGGCGCTGCGGCACATGACCGGATACGGCACGCCGGTCACCTGGCTCGGCTTCGCCACCAGGTTGCAGAACAGGTACACGATGGCGATCCCGATCAGCAGTGCCGCGAGCACCTGCCAGCCGGCCAGGCCGAGCGCGAACAGGCTGCCCGCGGTGACGTAGCCGCCGACGCTGTGCACGTCCGACATCCAGAACGCGAAGATGTTGTAGGCGCCCCATTTCTGCTCCCGCAGCGGCGCCAGATCGGCATTGGTCAATCGGGGGTGATACTCGGCGGGCAGTGTGCTGCCCGCCGGTGCGGGACGAGCGGGCGGCGCGAACAGTGGCGCCGCCGGGACGAGTGCGTCGGTCATGAGGTTTCCCATCCGGGTGGATCTGTGATCGCACCGACGGTAGGAAGCCGCGATTGCCCGGCCGTTGCGTTGTTATTTCCCGGCTATTGCGCGGCAGATATATCTTCCGGTGCGAGCAGGCCGGTATCGGTCGGCAGTGTCGCGAGCACGGTCTCCAGCCTGCGGTGATGCCGTTCGGCCAGGCCGAGCAGACGGTCCACATCGCGGGCCAGGAATGCGTCGAGGAGCAGGGCGTGGTCGGTGTGCAGCCGGATCCGATCGGCGCGGCCGATGTGCACCATGGACTGCACCGGCTCGGTGACATTCCAGGCCGATTCGAGCATCTGCAACAGCCGGAACATGCGTGAGGGCCGGGTCAGCGCGACATGGAAATCGCGGGACCGGCGGTGATAGGCGGCCGGATCGTCGTCCCGGATCGCCTGTTCCAGCGCGACGTTCACCGCGATCAGCTCGGCGCGGTCGGCCGCGTCCGCGTGCCGCGCCGCGGCCGCGAGCGCGGCGCTCTCCAGGGTCTCGCGCACGATGTACATTTCGCGCAGCTCGGTGGCGGTGAGCTGGGCCACGGCATAGCCGCCGTGCGGCTGATGGGTGACCAACCCCTCCCCGATCAACGTCTTGAGCGCCTCCCGGACCGGGATATGACTCACGCCGAACAGCTCCGCCACCTCGCGCAGCGGGATGACCGTGCGCGGCGGCACCGCACCGTCCAGGATCACCCGGCGTAGCTCGCCGAGGATGATCTGCGGGCGGCCCGGGGTGTCGGCGACCAGCCGCGCGAGCAGCGCCGAACGTCGTCTCGGGGGCATGCGAACACGCTAGACCAGGCATGTTGCGATCTCGGTCGGCATTGTGACGCTCAGGAAACGTCTGCCCGCGGGCACCGGCGGGTGTGCGGGCGCCGCGCGGGGGCATGCCATCCTGGAATCGATCCGTACAACAGAGAGTTTGGCGATGACGGTTTCGACAGCACAGTTCGTAGATCGCCGGTTCGCGACCCTGGTCGCCGAGTTCGACCGGCTGTTCCGCCGGCCCGCCGACGGCGGCGGCGCGCTGGCGGTCTATCTGCACGGCGAGCCCGTGGTCGATGTCTGGGCGGGGTTCGCGCGGCCCGGCGTGCCGTGGGCGCAGGACACGGTGGCCATGGCGTTCTCCACCGGAAAGGGTGTCGCGAGCACGCTGCTGCACAGGTTCGCCGAGCGCGGCCTGCTGGACTACGACGAGCTGGTCACCACGTACTGGCCCGAATTCGGTGCGGCGGGCAAGGATCGGCTCACGGTGCGCGAATTGCTCACGCACCGAGCGGGTTTGCATCGGCTGCGGGATCTGCTGCCCGGGCCCGTGGAGCGATTCTTCGACGATGTGGCGGTGACCGAGGCCCTGGCCGCGGGGACGCCGGATCCGCGCCGGCTGGTCACCAGCGGCTATCACGGCATCACGTTCGGGCATTTGGTGGCCGAGCTGGTGCGCCGGGTGAGCGGGGCGAAGTTCACCGACGTGCTGCGCACCGAGATCGCCGAACCGCTCGGCGCCGAAGAACTCTGGTTCCGGGTGCCCGAAGCCGAACGCGGGCGCATCGCGACCAACTTCCCTCGGCTGACCGTGGCGGGGATGAGCTGGGAGAACAGCCGTCGGCTCACCCGCAGGACCAGGTTCGCGGCCGCCATGGACACCACGCCGAACGGCTTCGCGGAACTGATCGCCGATCCGCGCCTGCATGATTCGGTGATGCCCGGCGTCAACGGCGTCTTCAGCGCCCGCGCCCTCGCGCGGCTCTACGGCGCGCTCGCCGACGGCGGCACGTTGGACGGCTTCCAGCTGCTGCGGCCCGAAACCATCACGGCGATGGCCGAACGCCAGATCTTCACCCCCGATTATGTTCTCGCCCTGCGCATCCCGTGGGCGCTCGGCTTCCACGGCGTGCCGATGAAGCCGTCCAAGGCCGAACCCATCTCGGCGTTCGGCCATTTCGGGCTCGGCGGCTCCGGCGCCTTCGCCGACCCCGCCACCGGATTGGGGCTCGCCTTCGTCACCAATCGGCTCGGCAGCCGGGTCACCCCGCTCGGCGATGCCCGGCTGGCCCGGCTCGGCGCGCTGGCACACAATCTCGCCAAACGGTGAATCGCGCTGTTGTCCTTCGTTCGGTGTAAAGGAGAAATGGCCGAAGATTCGTGGGAGGAATGGCGGCCGAGATGGCAGCATGTGCGGCATGGAGTTGGTCGGTATGGAACGGATCGAGGCCGCCGCGGCCTTGCTCGCGCCGGTGATGCGCAAGACGCCGATGGTCACCTCGCGGGTGCTCTCGGAGCGGGTCGGCACCGAGGTGCTGCTCAAGTGTGAGAACTTGCAGCGGACCGGGTCGTTCAAACCGCGCGGCGCGTACAACCGGATCGCCAATCTGCCCGCCGAGGACCGGGCGCGCGGCGTGGTCGCGGCGAGCGCGGGCAATCACGCGCAGGGCGTGGCCTGGGCGGCCGCCTCGCTGGGCCTCACCTCGACGGTGTTCATGCCGGTCGGCGCGTCGCTGCCGAAGCTGGCGGCGACCAAGGCCTACGGGGCCGAGGTGCGGCAGGTCGGCGAGACCATCGAGGATTCCCTGGACGCCGCGATGGAGTTCGCCGAACGCACCGGCGCCACGCTGATCCATCCGTTCGATCACCCGGACATCGTGGCCGGGCAGGCGACGGTGGCGCTGGAGATCCTGGAACAGGTCCCCGACCTGGGCGCGGTGCTCGTGCCGACCGGCGGGGGCGGGCTGATCGCCGGGGTCGCGGTGGCCCTGCACAAGCTGGCGCCGCAGGTGCGCGTCATCGGTGTGCAGGCGGCCGAGGCAGCGGCCTGGCCGGGGTCGCTGGCCGCGGGCAAGCCGGTGCGGGTCGGGCGGATGTCGACGATGGCCGACGGCATCGCGGTCGGCCAGCCGGGTCAGGTGCCGTTCGCCCATGTCGCCGAGCATGTTTCGACGATGCTGACGGTCGACGAGGACTCGCTGTCCAAAGCACTGCTGCTCTGCCTGGAACGCGCGAAGCTGATCGTGGAACCCGCGGGCGCGGCGGCGGTCGCGGCGCTGATGAGTTGTACCGCAGCCGATCTGGATCTGGACCTGAGCCGGCCGGTGTGCGCGATCCTGTCCGGCGGCAATATCGATCCGCTGCTGCTCACCCGGCTCATCGGCCACGGATTGAGCGCGGCGGGTCGTTATCTCGCGGTGCGTGTGACGATCGCGGACCGGCCCGGTGGGCTCAGCGCGCTGCTCGCGGTGGTCGGCAAGACCGGGGCCAGCGTGGTCGACGTCGCGCACTCGCGGACCGGTACCTGGTTGGCGCTCAACGAGGTCGAGGTCTCGCTCACCCTGGAGACCCGCGGCCACGCGCACCGCGACGACGTCCTCACCGCATTGACCAACGCGGGCTACTCCGTTCGCGTCGAGGACTAGATAGCCGACCGGCGCGGCGGGGCGGCTGTCGTGTACCGCCCGCAGCCGTGTCGCCGCCCTCGGTCGAGGACGGCGACACGGGTGGGTACCAACGAATCAAGCTGTTACCGAACGATATTCGTTCAGGGGAGCACGTCGGCAGCCGCGTAGGTCTGCATCGCGTCGGCGATCGCACCGGCGTTGTCGGTCAACGCCTTGTCACTGATGTTGGCCGTCGTATCGCAGGAACGGTGGTAGCAGGGGTCGTACGGACGGCCCGCCGTGCCGCCGAACTGCCGCTGCTCCTGCGCGGTCTTGATGCCTTCGGCGCCGGTGAACAGGCCACCGACCGAGATGCCCACCCGCATGAACGGGCCGTAGTCCGACCGTCCGTCGAGCGCGGTGCGCCCGTACGGCAGCCCCTTCGAGGTGAAGTAGCGGATGAAGTTCTGCTCGATCTGGGCCGAACCGGCCGGGCCCTGCCTGCCGTCGTAGATCTTGTAGGCGTAGTTGATCGAACCGATCATGTCGAAGTTCAGGTAGAGCGCGATCCGGTTGCGATTGGCCTGAGACAGGTTGTTCACGTAGAACTTCGAGCCGACCAGGCCGAGTTCCTCGGCGCCCCACCAGGCGAAGCGGACCTTGTTCTTCGGCGTGGACGTGGCCATCTGCAACGCGATCTCTAGCAATGCCGCACTGCCGGAACCGTTGTCGTTGATGCCGGCGCCCGCGCGCACGGAATCGAGGTGCGCACCGGCCATCACGACCTTCTCCGCGTTACCCTGCGGGGATTCGGCGATCACGTTGTGCGTCGTGGCGGGCAGCGCCTCGGTGTCGGTCTTGAGGCGGACCACCGAGTTCGACTGGCCGGCAAGGTCTTTGCCGACGGCGTAGCTGGTGGCGACGACCGGCACGGTGATGCCCTTTTCGTCGAGCGCCTCGGTGAAGGCGTCGGTACGGCCCGGCTGCCCCTCGTTGAAGATGATCACGCCGGAAGCGCCTGCGGCCTGGGCGTTTCGTGCTTTGTCCGCCGCGGTGCAGGTGCCGCGCTGCAGCAGCGCGATGTTGCCGCGGGTGAACTTCGCGAAGTCCGTTGCCTCACAACCGGAGGTCGAGGCGTTCGCCTCGCCACGCGGCGACAAGGCCAGGTCGACGCCCTGAACCGCGGCCTTCGTCTCGCCCGAGCCGGAGTAGGTCAGGGTGGCGAAATCACCGAGCTGACTGCGGTCCGCCGGGGTCGCCTTATAGCTGGTAGCGCCGCCGGAAACCCGTTCCATGACCGCCGTCGTCCGCTCCCGGAACGACTGGAAGGTGAACGGCTGCAAGGTCACCTGGTATCCGGCCTTGCGCAGCTCGCCGGCCACGTAGTCGCGCGAGGCGTCGTAGCCGGCGGTGCCTGCCGCGCGGGTGCGGCCGTTGGCGTTGGCGATCGCCTGGAACCGGTCGAGGTGCTGCTTCACGGCGGGTGCCTTGATCGAGTCGGCCAACTGCCGCTCGGGCGGTGCGCCGGGTTCCGCGTACGCGGAACCCATCAGCGCGAGTGAGAAAACGACGGGCAGAGCGGTGGCTGCGGCGATAACGCGGCCGGCCCTGTCTCGGGGGAAGATGCGGGGCATATCGGCTCCTCCAGAAGGGATGGATGAATCCCGGATGGTCGGAGATTAAGCCGATGCGTCACTGTGATGAAACCCCAGTTGATAGTGGGGAAAGCGGCTGTGTACCAGGTTGTCCCGCCCGTGCCGACCGGACGCGTGTGCGTCCGGTCGGCCCCTCATCGGGCGGTGGTCAGCACTTGCGCTTGTAGAAGTACTTCGAGTTGGCCTCCATATCGGCCTGGGTGATGGCGATCATGTCGGTCTGGATCGTCCGGGTCACCGGCTTGCCCTCGATCGCGGCGACCGCCTGATCGACGCCCTTCGCGCCGATGCCCGCGGGATCCTGGGCGATAAGGGCTTGCACCGTACCGGCTTTCAGGTCCTCGACCTGCTTCGGGCTGGCGTCGAAGCCGACCAGCTTCACCTGGCCGAGCTTGTTCGCGTTGCGCAGACCGGTGGCCGCACCCTCGGCGGAGCTCAGGTTCGTGGCGAAGATACCGGCGAGATCGGGATGCGCCGCCAGCGTCGCGGTGACGATCGAAGCCGCCTGTGCCGCTTCGTTGTTGTTGTACTGCACGCCGAGCGAGGTGATGCCGGGGAAGCTCTTGACCGCCTCCTCGAAACCCTGCGCACGGGCGTCGGTGGTGGACGTGCCCGCCTTGGTGTTGATCACCAGGACCGGGCCCTTGTCCCCCACCAGCTTCGCCAGGGTCTGCGCCGCAAGCGCGCCGCCCTTCTTGTTGTCCGACGAAATCGACGACAGCGCAACGGAAGTGTCGTCCAGCGCGGTGTCCACCTCGACGATCTTGATGCCCGCGTCCTTGGCCTGCTTGATCGGATTGGCCATGGCGGTGGCGTGCGTCGGCGCAATCAGGATGCCGCCCGGCTTGTTCGCCACCACGCCGGTCAGCACCGGGGTCTGCGTGCCCGCGTCGAACTTGGTCGGCGCCTGCGTATCCAGCTTGTAGCCGAGTTTCGCGGCCTCGTCCTGCGCGCCGCATTGCATCGAAATGTAGAACGGCTCGTCCGCGACGCCCGGGATCAGCACCAGCTTCTTACTGTCGCCGCTGCCCGAATTACTCACCTGCCCACTGCAACCCGCCAGCAGCGCGCCGACCGACACCATCGCGCCGATCACCACCGCGGTCCGCTTCGCCACCCTCATTCGGCTACCTCCGCCATTTCTGTTGTTGCCATACCTATTTCCGATCCCGGGCCCGGCGCCGGAGCTGGTCGAACCAGACCGCCGCGACGAGGACCACGCTCACCGCGATCGGCTGCCAGAACACCGGCACCTGCGCGATGACGAACCCCTTCTTCAGCACCGACGGGATGAACACGCCGATCACCGTGCCGACGATCGACCCGACACCGCCGAACAGGCTGGTGCCGCCGATCACCACGCCCGCGATGGCGTCCAGGTTGTCTGTCGTGTGGCCGCCGATCGTGGTGGTGCCGAAGTAGGCCAGATTCATGAAACCGGCCAGCCCGGCCAGCACCCCGGTGAGCAGATAAACGGTGATCAGGTGCCGGGTGACCGCGATGCCGGAGCGGCGCGCGGCCTCCTCGTTGGAGCCGATGGCGTAGGTGTAGCGGCCGAAACGGGTGGTGTGCAATACCCAGGCGGCCAGCACGGTCACCACGGTGGCGACCAGGACCAGGTTCGGCACGCCGCCCAGGGTGGTACCGAAACCCAGTGTGTTGCGCAGCTTTTCGGGCACTGTGCGGGTGTCGACGCCGCCGGTGATCAGCTGCGCCGCACCGAGCGCGGCGCCGAACGAGCCCAGCGTGACGATCAGCGGCGGAATCTTGGCCTTGGCCACCAGAACTCCGTTGACCAGACCCCAGACACCGCCGCCCACAACCGAAAGCAGGAAGCCGATGCCGATGATGCCCCAGCCCGCGTTGGTGGCGTCCTGATCCGGGCTCAGCGCCTCCATCGTCTTCGCGCCGATCACGCCCGCGAAGATCAGCACCATGCCCACCGAGAGATCGATGCCGGAGGTGATGATCACGAACGTCATGCCCACCGAAAGCACCAGCAGCACCGAGGTTTCGATGAGCAGCGTCTGAAAGGTGAACCGGGTCGGGAACGCGTCGGGGCGCAGCACGCTGAACACGATGCACAGCACGACCAGCACCACGCCGATCCACACCGTGCTCGCGCCCATGAGCCGTTGCAGGACAGTGCGTTGCGGCAGCTCGACTTTGCCGTTGCCGTTGCCGGTCGCCTCGACGGTGACGTCCGGGGAACCGCCGGAGCGCGTCATGCCGCTTCCTCCTGTGACAGCGCGCCGGTCATGGCGCCCACCAATTGTTCGAGCGTGGCGTCGGCCGCGGTGAACCGCGCCACCCGCTTGCCCAGCCGGAGCACCTCGATGCGGTCGGCGACCGCCAGCACCTCCGGCATGTTGTGACTGATCAACACCACGGCGATGCCCTGATCGCGGACCCGGCGGATCACGTCCAGCACCCGCTCCCGCTGCACCACGCCGAGCGCGGCGGTCGGCTCGTCCATGAACACCACCTTGCTCGCCCACATCACCGCCCTGGCGACCGCGACGCTCTGCCGCTGACCGCCCGACAGCGAACCGATGGGCACGTCGGTGCTCTGCAGGGTCACGCCGAGCCGCCGGAAGTGTTCGACCGCTTGGACTCTCATCGCGGTGCGGTCGAGCATGCCGAGCTTGCCGGGTAACCCTTTGCGCACCAGCTCCCGGCCGAGGAACAGATTCGCCGCCGGATCCAGGTCCGGGGCCACCGCGAGATCCTGATACACGGTTTCCACGCCGAGTTTGCGGGCCGCCGTCGGAGTATTCAGTACCACCGGCTTGCCGTCCAGCAGAATCCGCCCGGAATCGGGCTGTTCGGCGCCGGAAAGGCATTTCACGAGCGTCGATTTGCCGGCGCCGTTGTCCCCGATCAACGCGACGACTTCGCCCGCGCTCACCTGAAAGTTCGCGCCGCGCAGCGCCTCGACACCGCCGTATCGCTTCACCAGTCCCTCGGCCCGCAACGCGACCACCGATTCCGCAGGCACATCGGCCGTTTTCGCCGCATCGTCCGAGGTCATCGGCCACATCCGCGGACACGCAGCTGAGCAAACGTCCAGTCCATCGCCCGATGCTACGACCGCCCCCGATCTCATGGGACGATTTCGACAAAATGCGTCCGCCCCAACGCAATCCCACTTTTCCACCCCGAAAACAATGCACTCAATGTTCCATACGAACACGCTATGGAGTAGTGCACCAAGAATTGCCTCAGACACCGGCTCCGAAAATCCCCCGTTTCACCGGAACCGCCGACCGGACCTCGCGTCGAACAAGACGCAACCCTTTCCTGTCGTCACCGTGTGAAACGAACCAGTTCGGTCCCGAAAGCAGTCCGCCGTGGGTTCAGTGCTGGCCGCCGAGTTCCAGGGCGAGGACGCCGAGGATGACGAGGGCGATGCCGCCCACCTGGATGAGGGTGAGGCGTTCGTCCAGGAAGAGGACGCCGATGACGGCGATGGCGGCTACGCCGACGGCCGACCAGATGCCGTAGGCGACGCCGATCTGCATGCCGCGCTTCAGCGACTGGGACAGGAACCAGAAGGCGGCGCCGTAACCGATGACCACGACGATCGAGGGGACCAGTTTGGTGAAACCCTCGGACAGCTTCAGGGAAACGGTGGCGGTCACCTCGGACGCGATGGCCAAGGCCAGCAGAAGCATGGTCATGGCGGCAGCGTAGCGAGTATCGGACAATGGCAAGGCGGTGCGGGGGGCGAACGGCGACTAGGTGTGGTGATCAGCGTGGACGTGATGGTGCTGATCATCGGCGCGATCGTGGTGGCCGTCGTGATCGTGCTCGTTGTGGTTGTCCCGCTGTCGATTCGCGCCGAGCGCAGGCGTAAGGCCGCGCTGGCCGGCTGGGCGCACGCGCACGGCTGGTCCTACGCCGAGCGGGTCCGGGCGGACTGGACCGTGCGCCTGCCCGGGCGCAACAAACGCGGGCTGGGCGTGACGATGACGGGGCAACTCGACGGCCGGTGGGTGACCGTCGCGGACTATTCCTACGAGACCACCTCGTCCAGCAACTTCTCCTCGACCTCGCACAGCACGACCAGTACGACGACGCACTACTACATCGTCATCGTCGTGCACCTGCCCCAGCCGCACCGGCCGGTCGCCGTGCTGACCCGCGGACTGTTCTCACAGCTGGGCCGTACCTTGTTCGGCGACAAACCCACCGCCACCGGCAATCCGGACTTCGATTCCCGTTTCCGCATAGTCTCACCCGACCCCAGGTACGCCCATTGGCTGGTCACCAAGGACCTGATCACCGCCCACCTGCACAACGTCGTCCCGCACTGGAGCGTCGGCAACCACGACTTGGTCACCTACCGTCCCGGCCGCCTCAAAGACCCGAACGCCATCCCCGCCCTGGCCGCTCCCCTGCTCCACGTAGCAGCCCTGCTCCCCCGCTGAACCGCGTCGCACAGTCCACCGTCCGCGCAGCAGCGCACCGGTGCGGCCTCGGCGACCTGCGCGGATCAGCGCAGCCAGTCGCGGACTTCCCCGGTGGCCGTGCGGATGTCGTCGAGTTGGCGGGTGACCTGGGGGCCCGCGGTGCCGCCGCGGGCGTTGCGGGAGGCGATGGAGCCCTCGACGGTGAGTACTTCGCGGACCTGGGGGGTGAGGGCGGGGTCGATGGCGGCGAATTCCGCGTCGGTGAGTTCGTCGAGTCCCACGCCGCGCGCTTCCGCGGCACGCACGCAGGCACCGGCCGCCTCGTGCGCGACTCGGAACGGAACACCTCGCCGGACCAGCCATTCGGCGATATCGGTGGCGAGGGTGAAACCGGCGGGGGCGAGTTCGGCCATCCGCTCGGTGTGGAAGGTGAGGGTCGAGACCAGGCCCGCAATGGCCGGGAGCAGCAGTTCCAGCTGCGCCACCGAATCGAACAGGGGTTCCTTGTCCTCCTGCAGATCCCGGTTGTAGGCCAGCGGTTGCGCTTTCAGCGTGGCCAGCAGGCCGGTGAGGTTCCCGATGAGCCGGCCCGCCTTGCCCCTGGTGAGCTCGGAGACGTCCGGGTTCTTCTTCTGCGGCATGATCGAGGAACCGGTGGACCAGGCGTCGGCCAGCGTGATGTACCCGAATTCCGGTGTGCTCCACAGGATCACCTCTTCGGCCATACGGCTGAGGTCGACGCCGATCATGGCGAGCACGAACGCGGCCTCGGCGGCGAAATCGCGCGAGGACGTGGCGTCGATCGAATTGGCCGCCGCCGCATCGAAATCCAGTTCGGCGGCGATCGCCTCGGGATCGAGCCCGAGCGAGGAGCCGGCCAGCGCGCCGGAACCGTACGGCGACACCGCGGCCCGCTTGTCGAAGTCGCGCAGCCGATCGATATCACGCAGCAGCGGATGAGCGTGTGCGAGCAGGTGATGCGCGAGCAGCACCGGCTGTGCGGCTTGCAGGTGCGTCTTGCCCGGCATCACCGCGTCCGGGTGCGCGCCGGCCTGCGTCACCAGCGCGTCGACGACGTCGAGCAGTCCGGCCGCGACCCGGCGGACCGCGTCGCGCAACCACATCCGGAACAGCGTGGCCACCTGGTCGTTGCGGGATCGCCCGGCCCGCAACCGGCCGCCGAGTTCGGCGCCGACCCGTTCGATCAGCCCGCGTTCCAGGGCGCCGTGCACGTCCTCGTCCGAGTCGGCGGGGCCGAACGCGCCCGAATCCACGTCCGCGGCAAGCTGATCCAGCCCGGCCAGCATCCCGGCGAGGTCGCTCTCGGACAGCAGCCCGGCCTTGTGCAGCACGCGGGCGTGCGCCTTGGACGCGCGAACGTCGTACGGCGCCAAGACCCAGTCGAACTGTGTCGACTTGCTCAGCGCGGCCATCGCCTCGGCCGGTCCGGACGCGAATCGCCCGCCCCAGAGCGCACCGGTGTTCGTGCTGCCGCTCTGCGTCATGGTGTGCTGTCTCCTCAGGGTCGGATGGCGGTCATCAGTAGATGGGTTCTCATGTGCGCGGCAAGGTCGGCGGCGACCGGGCGTCCGTGCTCGGCGAGCACGGTCGCCGGGTCGGCCCGCGTGGCGGACCAGCCGTGTTCGGTGAACCAGGCGACCGGATCGCTGCGGCCCTCGGCCGGATACCACAGCGTGCCCACGTCGACATCGACGTCGAACGCGGCCCGCATCCGCGCTCGGGCGTCGTCGCTGTGCACCGTGTCGGGCGCTTCGGCCAAGGTCATGTTGAGCGCGACCCGGCTGCCCGGCGCGCTGAGTTCCGTCACAGCCGTCAGCAGCCGGTCCTGGGCGTCGGCGGGCAGGTAGCGCAGCAGCCCCTCGACGAGCCACGCCGTTGGCACGGCGGTGTCGAAACCCTTGTCCCGCAAGGCGACAGGCCAGTCGTCGCGCAGATCCACCGGGACCTCGCGGCGCTCGACCGCCGGTTCGATGCCCTGCGCCGCCAACGCGGAAGCCTTGAACTGCAACACTTTCGGCTGGTCCAGCTCGTACACCGTACTGCCGCCGGCCCATTCGAGCCGGTAGGACCTGGCGTCGAGCCCGGCGGCCACGACCACGATCTGCCGGATGCCCGCGGCCACCACGGCGGCGAAGAAGTCGTCGAAGTAGCAGGTGCGCGCGACGATGAGGTCGGCGAGCAGCCCGTAGGAACGCGTCGCGGCCGGATCGGCATCGCCGAGGCCCTGACTCAGCCGGGCCCAGGCAGCCGGATCGACCGCGTCCACCAGTACCTCGGCGTACGGATCACGGAACAGCGCGTCCGGCCGCCGGGATTCGCCCGCGCGCACGGCGGCGACGCCGAGCGCCGTCGCGCCGACACTCGTCACGATGTCCCAGCTGTCGTCGTCGGTCCGCATCATCGCTCCCTTCGGGTCGGCCGGTCAGGGCCGACCCGTCCGAGGCTACTGCGCGCGCCGCCTACTTCTGGTTCAGGTCCCGGCGCGCGGCGACCTTGGAGGACAGGCCGTGGATCTGCACGAAGCCCTTGGCCAGCGACTGGTCGAAGGTGTCACCCTCGTCGTAGGTGGCCAGGTTGAAGTCGTACAGCGACTGGTCCGAGCGACGGCCGTTGACCACCGCGCTGCCGCCGTGCAGCACCATCCGGATATCACCGGTGACGGCCTGCTGGGTGTCGCCGATGAAGGCGTCCAGCGCCCGCTTCAGCGGGGAGAACCAGAGGCCGTCGTAGGCCAGCTCGCCCCAGCGCTGCTCGACCTGGCGCTTGTACCGGCCCAGCTCACGCTCGATGGTGACGTTCTCCAGCGCCTGGTGCGCGGTGATCAGCGCGATCGCGCCGGGGGCCTCGTAGATCTCGCGGCTCTTGATGCCGACGAGCCGGTCCTCGACCATGTCGAGCCGGCCGACACCCTGCCGTCCGGCCCGGTGGTTCAGCTCGACGATGGCTTCGAGCACGCTGACCGGACGGCCGTCGATGGCGACCGGCACACCGCGTTCGAAGGACACGATCAGCTCGTCCGGCGCCTCGAAGTTGACGGTCGGGTCGGCGGTGTAGTCGTAGACGTCCTTGGTCGGCGCGTTCCACAGATCTTCGAGGAAGCCGGTCTCGACGGCCCGGCCCCACACGTTCTGGTCGATCGAGAAAGGCGACTTCTTGGTGACGTTGATCGGCAGCGCGTTCTCCTCGGCGAAGGCGATGGCCTTCTCCCGGGTCCAGGCGTAGTCGCGAACCGGGGCGATCACGTTCAGGTCGGGCGCGAGCGCGCCGATGCCGACCTCGAAGCGGACCTGGTCGTTGCCCTTGCCGGTGCAGCCGTGCGCGACGGTGCTCGCGCCGTGGAACTTGGCCGCTTCCACCAGGTGCTTGACGATGAGCGGCCGGCTGATCGCGGAGACCAGCGGGTACTGCCCCATGTACATCGCGTTGGCCTGGATGGTGGGCAGGCAGTACTCGTCGGCGAACTCGTCGCGGGCGTCCACCACGATGGCCTCGACCGCACCGCAGTCGAGCGCTCGTTGGCGCACCACGTTCATGTCCTCGCCACCCTGGCCCAGGTCGATGGCCACGGCCACCACCTCGGCGCCGGTCTCCTTGCCGATCCAGCTGATCGCGACGGAGGTGTCCAGCCCACCGGAGTAGGCGAGTACGACGCGTTCGGACATGGTCTGTGTGCTCCTCGGTTTCGGTACGTGTGTGCGAAGTGCGGGCGACTGCCGCCCCCGGTGTTCGCCTCGGGATCACGGGGCCCGCACGTTCTACAAATGATTATGCACGATGATGCAAGCCCATGCATAACCGGGGGTGCCCCAGCTACCGAACCGCATCATCGGACCGGCGAAAGTCTCTGCCCATCAAGCGAATCCCCGCGGGCGAACCCGGTCCTGTGCGACCCTTGGGGGCGGAAACGTTCGGCCAGGCAGAAGGAAGAACGTCATGCTGCTGCATCTCATCGGGCAAGAATTCAGCACCCTCGGCAACGGCGTCCTCGACGTCGGTCGCGCGGTGGTCGACCTCATCCAGGACATCATCAACGTGGCCACCCCCGACAACGGCGGCACCCCGCGCAGCGGCGGCGGTGGCCAGTACCCGTTCAGCTGACGCCGCTCAGGCGATCTCCTCGATCTTCGCCGCCAGTTCGGCGCCGGTGAACGGCTCGCGGGCGATGACGGCGATGGTGTCGTCACCCGCGATGGTGCCGACGATGTAGGGCAGCGCCGCCCGGTCCAGCGCGCTGGCCAGGTAGTGCGCCGCGCCCGGCGGGGTGCGCAGCACCGCGATGTTGCCGCTGTGGTCGGTGGAGACCAGCAGATCGCCGAGCAGCTTCGCCAGCCGGTCGGTGCCGCCGGTGACCCCGCGGATGGGGCTGCCGTCCTCGGGCACCACGTAGACGCCCGCGCCGCCGTCGGCCGCGCGCAGCTTGACCGCGCCCAGTTCGTCCAGATCCCGCGAGAGCGTGGCCTGGGTGGTCTCGATGCCCTCGGCGGAGAGCAGCGCGGCCAGTTCGGTCTGGCTGCGGACCGCGTGCGCGGTCAGCAGCTCGACGATGCGCGACTGGCGCCCGGCGCGGGTCCGCGCGATCTCCGGACCGGTCACGCCCCACCGTCACTTCGCTTGGCCAGCAACCAGACCAGCAGCGCCTTCTGCGCGTGCAGCCGGTTCTCGGCCTCGTCCCACACCACGCTGTGCGGACCGTCGAGCACCTCGTCGGTGACCTCCTCGCCCCGATGCGCGGGCAGGCAGTGCAGCACCACGGCATCGGCGTCGGCGCGCCCGAGCAACGCCGAGTTCACCTGGAACGGCCGGAACGGACCGACGCGGTCGAGCCCGTCGTTCTCCTGTCCCATCGAGGTCCAGGCGTCGGTGACCAGCGCGTCCGCGCCGTCGGCCGCCGCCTGCGGATCGTCGGTGAGCGTGATGGTGGCGCCGGTCTCGGCGGCCCGCTTGCGCGCCGCCTCCACGATCCACGGCAGCGGTTCGAACCCGGTGGGCGCCGCGATGGTGACGTTCAATCCGGCGGTGACGCCGCCGAGCAGCAGCGAGTGCGCCATGTTGTTCGCGCCGTCACCGAAGTAGGCGAGAGTGCGGCCCACCAGGTTGCCCTTGCGCTCGACCAGGGTCTGCAGATCGGCGAGCACCTGGCAGGGGTGGAATTCGTTGGACAGCGCGTTCACCACCGGAACCGTTGCGGTCGCGGCCATTTCGTCCAGCCGGACCTGTTCGAAGGTGCGCCAGACGATCGCGTCGACATAGCGGGACAGCACCCGGCCGGTGTCGCCGAGCGTCTCCTCGCGGCCGAGCTGGGTGTCGCGCCCGTCCACCACCACCGCGTGCCCGCCGAGCTGAGCGATGCCCACCTCGAACGAGAACCGGGTGCGGGTGGAGTTCTTCTCGAAGATCACCCCGACCCCGCGCGGCCCCTCCAGCGGCCGTTGCGAGAACGGCGCGTGCTTGAGTTCGGCGGCGAGGGCGAGGATTTCGGCCTGCTCGGCCGGGCTCACGTCGTCGTCACGGAGAAAGTGCCGGATCGGGGCCGAGGTCCCCGCAGCTGTGGAAGTCATTGCGCCGCAGCCTCCTTTGCGTCTTGGGTGGCGGCGTCGAGGATCCCGGGCAGATCGGCGACGAAGTTGTCGGCTTGGGTTTCGGTCAGGATCAGCGGCGGGGCGAGCCGGATGACGTCGGGCTTGGCCGGATTCACCAGATAGCCCGCCGCCCGCGCCCGCGCCTCGACCTGCGCCGAGATCGCATCGGTGAGCACGATGCCGAGCAGCAGTCCCGCACCACGCACCTGATCGATCAGCGGATGTTCCAGCAGTTCGATGCCGTCGCTGAGCCGCTTGCCGACCGACTCGACGTGCGCGAGCAGACCCTTCTCATCGATGGTGCGCAACACCGCGAGCGCGGCCGCCGCGCAGACCGGGTTGCCGCCGAAGGTGGTGCCGTGCAAGCCCGGGGTGAGCAGCTCGGCCGCCCGGCCGGTGGCCAGCACCGCGCCGATCGGCAGTCCGCCGCCGAGTCCCTTCGCCAGCGTGATCACGTCGGGCACGATGCCGACGGCCTGGTGCGCGTAGAACTTTCCGGTCCGGCCGATGCCGGTCTGCACCTCGTCGAGGATGAGCAGCGCGCCGTTGCGCGCGGTGATCTCCCGCGCCTTGGCGAGGTAGTCGAACGGCGGCACCACCACGCCGCTCTCCCCCATCATCGGCTCGAGGAACACCGCGGCGGTGTCGTCGTCGACCGCGGCCTCGAGCGCGGCGGCGTCACCGTAGGGCACGTGCACCACGCCCGCGGGCATCGGCTCGAACGGCGTGCGCTTGGCCGCCTGCCCGGTGAGCGCGAGCGCGCCCATGGTGCGGCCGTGGAACGCCTCCTCGCAGGCGACGATCTTGGACCGGCCGGTCAGCCGCGCGATCTTGAACGCCGCCTCGTTCGCCTCGGTCCCCGAATTGCAGAAGAACGCGCGTCCGGCATGCCCGTCGTCGGTGGCGCCGTCGCCGAAATGCGCGAGCAACCGTTCCGCCAATTCGATGACCGGCTCGTTCGCATAGATATTCGAGACATGGCCGAGCGTGCCCAGCTGCTGGGTGACCGCGGCGAGGATCGCCGGATGGGCGTGGCCGAGACTGTTGACCGCGATGCCGCCGAGGAAATCGACATAGCGGTTACCGTCCGCGTCGTAGACCACCGCACCCGCGCCACGCACCAGCGTCAGCTTCGGGGTGCCGTAGTTGTTCATCATCGCGGCGGACCACCGCTGTTGGAATTCCTGGTCTTTGCTCATTGTTTCGTTCCGTCCGGCGAGCCGGCCCCGGCCGGGGCGGGCGTCACCATCGTTCCGATTCCTTCTCCGGTGAACAGTTCCAGCAGCACGGAGTGCGGGATGCGGCCGTCGATGACATGGGCGGTCGGCACGCCGCCGTGCACGGCGCGCAAGCAGGCTTCCATCTTGGGCACCATGCCCGCGTCGAGCCGGGGCAGCAACTCGGCCAGCGCCGCGGTATCGATCCGGGTGATCAGCGACGAGCGGTCCGGCCACTCGGTGTACAGGCCCTCGACATCGGTGAGCACCACGAGCTTCTCCGCGCCGATCCCCTCGGCGAGTGCGGCCGCGGCGGTGTCGGCGTTGATGTTGTGCACCACGCCGTCGGCGTCCGGCGCGATGGTGGAGACCACCGGAATGCGGCCAGCGTCGATCAGATCGAGCACCGCGTCCGGATTCACCTCGCTGACGTCGCCGACCAGGCCGATATCGGTCGGCACGCCATCGACCTCGACGGTGCGGCGGGTCGCGGTGAACAGGCCCGCGTCCTCCCCCGAGATGCCGACCGCGTACGGACCGTGCGCGTTGATCAGCCCGACCAGCTCGCGACCGACCTGCCCGAACAGCACCATACGCACGACGTCCATCACCTCGGGCGTGGTCACCCGGAAGCCGCCGCGGAATTCGCCTTGCAGGCCGAGCTTTTTCAGCATCGCGCTGATCTGCGGCCCGCCGCCGTGCACCACCACCGGATGCACGCCGACGGTGCGCAGGAAGGCCATGTCCGCGGCGAAGGCCTGCTCGAGTTCGGCGTCGACCATGGCGTTGCCGCCGAACTTCACCACCACGATCTTGTCGCGGAACTTCTGCAACCAGGGCAGCGCGTCGGCCAGCACATGCGCCTTGTCCAGCGCCGAAAGCTCGTGGTGCAGTTGGCCGGTCATGAGCTGTAGGCCGAATTCTCTTCGACGTACCCGTGCGAGAGGTCGGTGGTGCGGATAGTCGCCTGTGCCTCACCGACATTCAGCTCGATGCGCACCTCGATGTCCATCCCGGACAGGTCGACATCGCGGGCGCCGGGTGCGCCTGCCCCGTCGACGCACACCGGATTTCCGTTGAACGACACCGAGATCCGGTTCGGATCGAGGGTGACCGGCGCCATGCCGACCGCGGCGAGCACCCGGCCCCAGTTCGGGTCCGAACCGAACAGCGCGGTCTTGACCAGGCTGTCGCGGGCGACCGTGCGAGCCGCGGCAACCGCCTCGTCCTCGCTCACCGCGCCGGCCACCGTCACCAGGACCCGCTTGGTGACGCCCTCGGCGTCGGCCATCAGCTGCGCGGCCAGGTCGTCGCACACGGCGAGGACGGCGGCGTCGAGATCGGCCTGGCTCGGGGTCACTTCGCTCGCGCCGTTGGCGAGCAGCAGCACCGTGTCGTTGGTGGAGCAGGAGCCGTCCACGTCGAGCCGGTCGAAGGTGCGCGCGGTCGCGTTGCGCAGCGCCTGATCCAGCTGGTCGGCGCCGACGGCGGCGTCGGTGGTCAGCACCACCAGCATGGTCGCCAGCGAGGGCGCCAGCATGCCCGCGCCCTTGGCCATCCCGCCCACGTTCCACTTGTCGCGGTGATGGAAGGCCGCTTCCTTGGGCACGGTGTCGGTGGTCATGATGGCGTGGGCCGCGTCCAGGCCGCCGGACAGGCCGCCGCCCATCTCGTGCACGATCTCGGTGATCGCGGGAATCACCTTGTCCATCGGCAGCCGGTCGCCGATCAGCCCGGTCGAGCAGACCGCGATCTCCCCCGCGCCGGTCTCGGTGCCCCAATTGCTCAGAGCCGCAGCGAGTTCCTCGGCGGTCTTGTGCGTGTCCTGGAAGCCGCCCGGCCCGGTGCAGGCGTTCGCGCCGCCGGAATTCAGGATCACCGCGCGCAGCCGCTTACCGGTGAGCACCTGCTGAGACCACAGCACCGGAGCGGCCTTGATCTTGTTGCTGGTGAACACGCCCGCCGCCGCGTACTCGGGCCCTTCGTTGAAAACCAGAGCCAGGTCCGGCTTTCCGCTCGCCTTGATGCCCGCCGCGATACCGGCCGCGCGGAAGCCGAGCGGTCCGGTCACGCCCTGGTTGCGTACCAGCCTGCCGTTCGCGTTCGATGCTGCGGCGAATGTCGTCACGGTGCCACTCCTACGGTGGAAAGTCCTGCGGTCTCGTCGAATCCGACGGCCAGATTCATGGATTGCACCGCGGCGCCCGCGGTGCCCTTGGTCAAATTGTCGATCGCACCGATCACCACGAGCAGGCCCGCGTCGGTGTCCACCGCCACCTGCAGGGTGACGGCGTTCGCGCCCAGCACCGCACCGGTCTGCGGCAGTACGCCCTCGGGCAGCAGATGCACGAAAGGTTCGTCGGCGTAAGCCTTTTCATAGACGGCGCGCGCCTGCGCGACGTCCACCGTGGTCGGCGCGGTGCAGGTGGCGAGGATGCCGCGCGGCATCGGCGCGAGCACCGGAGTGAACGACACCGCGATCTCGGTGCCGCCCGCCGCCTTCAGGTTCTGCGCGATCTCCGGCGTGTGCCGGTGCGCCCCGGCGATACCGTACGCGCGCGCCGATCCCATCACCTCGGAGCCGAGCAGGCCCACGTCGAGTTTGCGGCCCGCGCCCGAAGTTCCGCTCACCGCAACGACATTCACCTGCGGTGCGACGATGCCCGCCGCGACCGCGGGCGCCAGCGCGAGGCTGGCCACGGTCGGATAGCACCCCGGTACCGCGATCCGGCGCGCGCCGCGCAGCCGCTCCCGGCCGCCGGGCAGTTCGGGCAGGCCATAGGGCCAGCTGCCCGCGTGCGGGCTGCCGTAGTACTTCTCCCACGCCTGCGCGTCCGTCAACCGGAAGTCGGCGCCGCAGTCGATGATCACCGTCGAGTCGGGCAGCTGGGCGGCGATCGCCGCGGACTGGCCGTGCGGCAGGCCGAGGAACACGATGTCGTGACCGGCCAGCTCGTCGGCACTCGTCGGGCCGAGCACCCGGTCCGCCAGCGGCAGCAGATGCGGCTGCAACTCCCCCAGCGCCGTCCCGGCATTCGCCCCCGCCGTCAGCGCGCCGATCTCCAGGCGCCCGTCGCGGTATGCCGGGTGCCCCAGCAACAGGCGTAGCACTTCGCCACCCGCGTACCCACTCGCCCCGGCCACCGCCACCCGCAGCGCGGGCGCGGTCGACGCCGGCGCGTGCACCGAATCAACCATGTGATGATTATGCACGACCATGCAAGCTCATTCATAGCCAGGGCCGGTTTCCCCACTACCCGCCCTTGATCCAGCCACCGGCGAGGCGCCACATCCACCGTAACGATTCGCCGTCTTTCCCGGGGCCCGTCCGCAGCGGGACCGTCTCCACTACCCCGACAGACCCCTTCCGACCAGCCAATTCCGGCCCGCCAACAGAAATGGTGTGACCCGAACCACCTCGGGGAAGCGGCTCCCCAGCTTCATTCCGACCCCACCCTCGACCGCCGGCTGCACTGCGGCAGCCGAATCGAGCAACCGCGTGACGGTGACCAGCTATGCGACGAGCCCCTCGGATCAGCAACCCAATCGACCGAACTGGCCGGCGTTTCGACCGCGGCCACAGACCTCGTTGTTCGGCGGCACGGCGGGCGAAGAGATCGCCGAAGTCCAAGTCAACGAGACGGTCGCCGGCGCGGCGTCGCAATCCCTCGGCACCCTGGACTGGCCCCGCCTCGGCCAGCCCGCGTACACCCCCGCCCACATCCTCGACCAACTACTGTCCAACCCCGACAACCCTGTTGCATCGACCCCTTGAACCCCAGCGAGTAGCCGCCACCACCATTACCCGGGGATCACTTGTCCAACGGTGTTATTGCTCAGCACTTCTCGTAGCGGAGCACGAGGGGGCGCTCTATCGGGCCGGGGATGTTGCCTCGAGCGGTGCAGGCGCCGACGGTGATTTGTAGCAGCCGATATCTGGTCGAGTACTTGAAGTACGAGTCGTCACCGATGAGATCGGCCACGGCGTATCGGATGCGGAGGCCCGACTGCTCGATGGTCGCGAGGTGATGTTCGGCGAGCACTTTTCCGTTCTCCCGGATGTCCGAATGGGGCTGCACGGTGATCCCCTCCACGGAGTGCAACACGAGCGCGTGGGGTGGCAACAGGTTGTTGTGCAACCGATTCCACAGCGCCAGCTCGTCCTCGGTGGGATATCGGTTGAGCATGACCAGCGCTGCACCACGTGTCGCGGCGGTCCGGATCGACCACCGCGCGGCTTCGAGGTCGGGGAACTCCTGCCGCACTGTTCGATACGCCGCGCCGACCGCATCGGCACCCGCGGTGGGCCGCAACCGCACAGCGATCTCGCCGATCCCGTCATCGGCGTTCTTCGAGCTGTCACTGGACCCGTACTCGTAATACCGCCAGGTGCGCGAGGTCCACGTCACCTCGTCCTCCGGAAAAGCGTCGCGCAGCGCGAGCCACCGCGCGATGATGGGCGACGCTGCGTCCAATCCGCTCTTGCCCACCTTGACCGAGCTCGCGCTGTCACCACGATGGACTTCCAGATCGAATTCCCAGCGGTCGAAGTCGGGTCGGTGCACTTGGTTTCGGAAGGCCGCGACCACGGCTTCGGCCTGCTCGGCCGTCGCGGCGGCGGTCAGCACGACCAGCGTGGCGAAGGTCCGGCCGACCTCGGTGCCGACCCGCTCGACCCCCGGCATGGCGCCGAGCACGGTCCTGATATCGCGCGACTCGTGCGACAACACCGGCCGGTCGTCCATGGTCACATGCTGGGCGCCCCAGCCCAGAACGGTCGACACGAGGACACCGATCAGCGCGATGCCCGCCCAGCCGAGCCACGGCCCGCCGTCGCGCCCGTCGACGTAGAGCATGATTCCGGCGACCAGCAACGAAATGCCGACGCCGACCCACGTCACCCCGAGCGCGAACGGCGCCATGGCTTCTCGACATTCCAGAGCGAAGCAAGCTTTCGTATACACCACCAACGGCCCGAACACACCGAGCACGGCGACGACGAAGAACCCCATCCAAGCTACGTGCGTCCGGGCGGCGAAGTGCGCCACCCCAGCGCGCACAGAGATCGGCATGAGGCAACGATAGTGGGCGTTGGGCGGGTACGGTACCAGGATTCCGGGGGCATCAGGGTGTGCGGTTTATACGGTGTCCGCCAACGTCTTCGGTGTCAAGTAGTCGAAAGTTGTAGTGCTGGTTATTCACCCGACCGTTGATGCATCGGTAATGTCGACTTGCCTGGCCAGCAGCGGGGATTGCTTGCCGCACACGTCAAGCATCGGGAGACATCGGATGTCTTGTGGCGCACCGTGTCTCAGACTCCTAGTGCGCGGAGATTGAGACACGAGAGCGGGGCCGTTTCGCACTCCGATCGGCGTAGTTCCGGATATTGTCTGCCAATGGTGTACGCGATTGCCAAGAGTGCCGGTTTCTATGCGGCGCACGGTATCTGGAGTGTTTCCGACGGCGATATGCTCACTCCGCTGCTCGGTTACGCGGCTACCGACGGAACAGAAGGTTTGGAGCGCCTGCACTCCGACGACGCCGCCGAGGCGGCCCACATCGGCGCCGAGCGATTACAGACCGGGCGGCCGAACTGGGTGCGCGCGGTATTGATCGTCGACGCCTTCCTGCACCTGCCGCGCGGACGCACCGACGCCCTGATCATCGATGCCGTCGAGTACACCCCGCGAGCACGATCCCTGCGCATGGCCGTGCCGTACCGGCCCCAGTCACCCACCGGCAAGTTCGCCGTGTACCGACCGAAATTCATTGATACCCAAGGTTTTACCGATCCCGACTACAGCGATCTGGCAGACTCGTTCTACGCGGGCGTCGATTCCCATCAACAGGCCGCGGCGGTCTGGCACACCCACCTGCTGGACGAATCCGCCTGAGCCCCAAGCACACACCGGCAGCGTTCACCGCCTACATCCGTCGAGCAGCAGCCCGATGGTGATGCGCGCGTCGTAATTCGGATCTTCTCGCTCCGCGCCCGCGCAGATGTCCCCGATCGCACGCAACAGCTGATAGGCGCTCACGTCGGCCGTTACCTCACCCATACCCTGTGCCGCACAGAGCATTTCACTGAACACCGGGACGAGCCGGTCCAGGAACAACGCGTGCAGGGCGGTGAAACTGTCGGGATCGTTGCGCAGTGCCGCGGCGAGTCCGTGCTTGGTCACCAGGAAGTCCACGAACAAGTCCACCCATCGACGCAGCGCCTCGAACGGCGAGGAGGCGCTCGCGAGCAACGCGGGCCCGGCCTCGGCGCACGCGTCGACCTGGTGCCGATAGACGGCGGCGACCAAGTCCGCACGAGTGGGGAAATGCCGGTAGATCGTGCCCATGCCGACACCGGCCGCGGCCGCGATCCGGCGCACCGGCGCGTTCACCCCGTCGGCGACGAACACCGCGGCCGCGGCGTCCAGCAGCGCCCGCTCGTTGCGCCGTGCATCCGCTCGTTTCGCCGGGGTCTCGGGCGGCAATGTCTCTTCGCCAGCACTCACGCGACGCACCTCTCTCAGGACAGTGGTTGTAAAGCGGAACATTGCTCCGTATATTCGGAACAGTGCTCCGCTTCGCCAGTCTATCGGCTGCCACGGGACACGCCGCTCAATACGTTCGAAGGGAACCCCCAATGCCCGCTCCAGCCTCGGTCACCACCACTGCCGTCCCCGCCCTGAGCACGCCGATCATCAGCGTGAAGCCGGTCGTCCTGCCCGCACCGGAACGCGGCGACGATCTCCAACTGCGGATCAGCGCGCCCAGCACGGGTACCGGCCTCCCGGTCCTCCTCCTCGCGCACGGCTACGGCAAGTCGATGTCCTCCTACGACCCGCTGGTGGACTTCTGGGCGTCCCACGGATTCGTGGTCGTCCAGCCCACCTTCCTCGATTCCCGCACGCTCGGCCTCACCCCGGAAGACGCACGCTACCAGCACATCTGGGAGATCCGGGTACAGGATGTGCGGCGCGTGCTCGACGAACTCGACCGCGTCCTCGCCGCGGTGCCGGGGCTCGGCGCGCGCATCGATCCCGAGCGGATCGCCGTCGCCGGGCACTCGTGGGGTGGCCAGACCGTCGGCATGCTCTTGGGCGCCCGCGTGATCGGCGCGGACGGGACGCCCGGCCCAGACCTGACCGACCGACGCGTGAAAGCCGGTGTGCTGCTTGCCACTACCGGACGCGGCGGCGCCGACCTGTCGCCGTTCGCCGCCGAGCACTTCCCCTTCATGAGCCCCGACTTCGACCAGCTGCGTACACCCACCTTGGTCATCGCGGGCGACCACGACCAATCCGCGCTCTCGACCCGCGGCCCCGACTGGTTCACCGACGTGTACACCGACAGCCCCGGCACCCGAAGCCTGCTCACGCTCTTCGGCGGCGAACACATGCTGGGCGGTATCCACGGTTACCACGCCGCCGACACCACCGACGAGAACCCCGACCGCGTCGCCCTGGTCCGCAGGGCCGCCTGGGCCTACCTGCGCGACGCCCTGGCCCTCGACGCCACCGCGTGGCACGAGATCCAGTCCGACCTCACCCGAGCCACCGCCCCGATCGGCCGCATCGACAACAAATAGCCGGTCCGTCAATCACTGTTCGCGCCGCGCATCACCACGTACAGCAACCAGAGCAGCAATGCGATCGGCGTCAGGACCGCCGCGAACAGAATGCCCCCGAACATCCCGTAGCCATGCGGATCGAAGAGCACTCCGGTGACGCTGAGCACCACTTCGCCGACGAGCACCGCGATGGCCGCGACGGTGCAGGCGAACGCGCCCAGCACGACGCGGCGCAGCACGGTCCGCAAGCGGGTCGTTCTCTCCATGTTCGCTCCGCGGGTTGGCGTCACTCCGGGTCGGGCGTGCAGACGGTCAGGAACGATTTCCGATTCTCGCGCTGGACCGCCGCGGTGTCCATCCAGCCGCGGTCGCCGAAAAGGTAACTCGCGGAGGGGTGCTGGGCCGACTCGCGCAGCAGTTGCGGGATATCGACCCTGGCCCCGTAGGACGGCGGCCCGTCGACAGCGAAGTGCGCCGAGCCCGCCTCGGTCCAGTCGTAGTCGGCGGGCAGCGGTGTGCGAACCTGCAGTGGGCCGGTGTCCGGGGCCGGCCGCCCGGCGGAGCTCAGCAGGTCCATGTGCTCTACGAGGACGCCGGGTCGCGGCGCGGTCCACACCTGCGCGGTGCTCTTTCCCGTGCCGGAGTCGAAGGTCAGGGTCATGGCCGTGACGTCGGCGCACGGCGTGCCCGTCCACAGTCTCAGCACGCCGTCGTCCACGCGGAACCCGGCGGCCGGCGGCAGTGACGGCGCGTACTGCGCCCTGGTGTCGCATGCCGCGGTGGCCGCCGCCATGAGCAGCACGGCGCAGGCGACACGCGGCCGGCTAGTACCCGCCATCGGACAGTCCTGCGTCTTTCTCGGTCTCGTCACCGCCGGTGACCTGCTCCCATATATAGGAGGCGACGAAGCCGGTGTGCCCCTCGCGCGCCCACTGCTGGGAGTGCCGCTCCTCGTGGTGCAACAGCCGGTCCAGGTCCAGCCGTCCACGGTACGGACCGTTGTCGCCCTCGAACCAGGCGTGACCCGAGCTCGCCATCTCGCGAATCTGCTGTGCCGGATCCTGGGGGTCATCGATATCGACCATGAAGGTATCGCCCCAGGTCGTGCCCGCGTTCGTGCTGAACCGGTCCTGGACGACGTTCCCGCCCAAGCCCATCATCATGCCGTTCGGCGTGGTCGCCAACCGACCGCCGTTGTTGTGCACGAATGCCACGTCTTCGTCATAGCTCCAAGAGTTCTGGCGTTGCCGGTCGGTGATTCGGCGCACTTCGTCGGATCCGTACGGAGTCGGCTCGAAATCGGTTTTCTCGCCTTCGGTGCCGTAGTCGGTGCCCGCGTTCAAGATGTAGGTCATCCGCACGGCCTTCGCGGCGTCGGCCGCGCTGATATCGGTCGGTAACAGGAAATAAGACTTGAAGATACCGTCACCGTCCTCGTCCTCCCGGATTTCCTGCAGTCTTTCCAGGATCTCGAAGTCCGCCGGGGTGATGTGGTGGTCGGCGACGATCTGTTTGATCGTGTCGATCGAAACACCCCGGCGCACCGCGTTTTCGAGCCATTGCCGGTAATAGCCGGACACGGGTGGCCCGGTCAGCAGCCCGGCATCGCGCAGCGCCTGCTCCATCTCGGCCACTTCGGCGTCGAGTTCTCCACCCTTCTGCGCACCTGCCAGCGTGGTCGCGCCGTGGTCACTGACCTTGCGGTCCTGTGCGAGCTGCAGCACCAGGGCAATGGCAGCGTCGATATTCTTCGCGGTGGTGAGGATCGACTTGGTTTCCCGCACCAACTGCTGCCTGATGGTTTCGCGGTGCCGCCGAGCCTCGGCCCGATCTTCGGCCTCGACGCGCGACCTCGGCGCCGGGTCGGGTGGTTTGTTGTCCACGATCGCGCCGTCGGCGGTGATGCCGAACAGGTAGGAGTCGGCGAGCGCGTCATTGTTGGCGACCCGGGTCTTCAAGGCGGACACGTCATCCGACGCGTTGTGCAGCGCACGCTCCACCGCGGACAATTCGGCGATCAGGATCTCGGCGTTGTTGCGGGTATCGCCGAGCGAATCGCGTGCGCGTTCGCTCGCAGGCCCGTACCAGCTCGGCAATCGCCTGGCATCGTCGAGTTCGTCCTGGAGCCCGATGAGTATGTCCCGCCGCCCGCGCAGATTGGTGGCCGCGGTATCGAGGGCCGTGGCGTCCCATTTGCGGACGTCGCCGTAGCCGACACTCATCGTCGGAATGCCCTTTCGGCCTCTGCCTCGTTCTCGGTGTACAGCTTCACCGCCGCCTGCACCGATTCGTTCCACCGGCCGATCTCCTCGGCCCAGCCCTTCGCGCGATCGTTGAACGTGGATGCCAGAGTGGGCGCACGCTTAGCCGCGTCCCCGCCTGGCAAGGCAGTCGCGATCGCCGCCAACCCGGTACCGGGGCTCACTTCCCGGGCTTGATTCGCCGCGGAGCCCGCCGCGTTGCCCGCCGTCCGCAACTGACCGATTTCGACCTCGAACCCGCCCACAGCCCGCGCCACCTATCCCTGAAATGCCGCCAATGCTATCGCTCGACAGGTTTTCGATCTTGCCCCCGGTTCCGGGGGCCGTGCGTCTGTCCGCTATCGAAAGCCACCTACGGTTTCGGCCGAAAGTGCACTGGCGCAACCAGTTCCACACCATGCGCCGAATTGCCCGACACCTCGGAAGTCCCGTAGCACCGCTGACGTGCGGCGCGGTCGTCGAACTCGATCAGAACAATGGATCAGCCGAAGTCTCCGGCACGGGTGTGTGTATCCCCCATGCTTACGCGCTCTTCGTCGCTGACGGGGTACTGGATCGCGTCGATCTGGTCTTGCACCACCTCGGCGCGCGCCACCAATTCGACCCGGTCGGGTTCGGTGAGGCTCTCGGCACCGAGCTTCTCGAAAACGCAGGAGAGCACCGACCGTAGGTCCTCCAGTTCGCTATCCGGCTCCATGCGGCCTCACCTTACGGCCGAAACATCCAGAATCTGCCGCTCGTCCGCGGCTATGCTGACTGCGTGTTCGATCGGGAGGGTCGGGCACGCCTCGAGCGAGCAGGAATTGCGTTGAACGTCAAGGTAACCGAAGACCAGGCCGTGGAACCACGCGAGACCGATCGGGCGTTTCGGCTACGACAGATCGGGTGGGCGCTTGCTGTCGTCGCACTCTTCGCGGCAGGAGTGGCGGCGTGGTCCGTAGCTGTCTCACCTCCCCGGTTCTATCGCGTCGACAGTGTTCCCACAATAGTGTTCGTCATGACCCTGCCACTCTGCTGGACACTGGGGTGGGGGCTCTACAGCAACTTCGCCTTGCGGTTGTTCCCGGGCAGGCAGTGGTTGCGGCTGACGATCGGCGCCGTCCTGGTACTGGTGGCGTTGATCTCATGGCCGACCTCGATCGCCTTGTCCTCCGCGGCCGGCAGCCGCCTCGGCACCGTCAAAGCCGTCGAGGTGAGTCCGGACGGGCGCTACGAGCTTGTCGCCCAGTCCTTCTCGGACGGTTTCGAGCCGTGCTGTCGCGTGCTGTTGCGCGAACACGATGGCTTGTTCAGCAGGCAAACCCTGGTATGGGAGCGCATCGAAGGGAATTGCCCAGTGCGCGTGTACTTCCCGGACAACGACACGATCAGCATCACCGAATGGAAGGACAGTGCGGCCCTGACGACGACCTTCGATCGCGACCGAATGGAAGTCGCGCAGACTTTGCCTCCGAAAGGGCGCTGATGTCGGGTCGGCTGCAGGTCGGTCCGATAGCTCGCCGCCGGGAGCGCCGGTTCGACACCCAGTCGCGATAACGGACTCAGCCTCGGGCTCAGGTTTTATGGCGCACACCGGAAATCTTATCTAGAGTTTCACTATGACAGCGCAGTTCCCCGATTCGGTTCTGTTCCAAGGGGATTCGTTCTCGGTGACCGCGATCGACGGTACGGGATTGTTCGACCCGGGCGCGCACGGTCTCGAACCGAAGTGGCTCCATACCGGCTGCTACCGCGGATATATCTGCTCCTACGCCATCGTCGAGCAGCGGTTGGTCTTGCGGGACCTTCACATCAGAACCGAGGATGAACCGACTCGCCTGCATGGCGTACCACCAGAGCAGGACGGCAACGGCTCGAGTTGCCACTACCGAGGGCTGGATATTCCAGTGACCTTCACCGGGCGCCTGCTCATCGGGACCGACGTCATCCCGAACCGCCCATATCTGAACATGGGATTTTCACCGGCCTGGATATACGAGCAGGTCTACGACCTGACCCTGCGCGACGGGGAACTGCTGACCGCACAGGACTGCTCGGCGGCGGTGGCCGCGACCAGGGCAGAGATCATCACCACGGCCACCAACCCCGCGCCGGGCGAATCGACCGGCGACTGGATCACCCGCACGTTCTCCCTGACATACGACTACAGCTGGCCAGGAAGACCTGAATAGCCGGACGGTCGAGGTGACGGCACCGCTCGACGTCGGCCGCACAGATCACCCTGCTCGAGAGCCATGGTCTCGTTTTCGTGCAGGTTTCAGTGCGGGGTGGTGCCGGTGATCAGCCCGCCGAGCATGGCCCGGGCCAGCTCTACCGCTCGAGTACGGCTCAGGGCTGAATCGTCGGATTCGGCAATGGCGAGCGACATTTCAGTGAGGGCGCCGTAGAAAGCGCGGGCCAGTAGTTCGGGCGGGTGTGGCTGTATCCGCCCGGCAGCAAGCAGGTTTTGGGCGGCGGTCACGACGAGTCCGTTGAGGTGGTGCTGGTCGATTTCGCGCCAGCGTCGCCAGCCCAGCGCGATAGGGCCCTGCAGCAGCACGATGTGGCGATACGCGGGTTCGGTGCAGATGTCGAGAAAGGCTTCCATCGCACGGTCGACGCCTTCCGAGGGATCGGCCGACGAGTCGATCGCGGCTCGGATTCGTTGTGCCGCTTGCTGTTCGAGTTCGTCGAGGACCGCCTCGAACAGCCCCTTCTTGCCGTCGAAGTGGTGATAGAGCGCGCCGCGGGTCAGGCCGGCGGCACGCACCAGCTCCTCTGCCGACAGATCGGCGTACTCCCGTTCGGCGAACAGGCGAGCCCCGGTCTCGAGCAGCGTTTGCCGGGTGTTCTCGACATGCTTGTCCCGCAACGACTCCATACGCTATGTTTAGCACATACAGCGTGTATGACAGATACGCGATGCATGGATCGGAGCTGTCCGGATGGACAAATCGGTGGATGTGGTGATCGTCGGTGCCGGTATCGCGGGCCTCGTCGCTGCCCGGGACCTGATGCGCGGCGGACACGAGGTGCTGGTCCTCGAGGCGCGCGAGCGGGTGGGCGGCCGCGTGCTCAACGCAGAACTGCCCGGTGGCTCGCCGATCGAGGTCGGTGGCCAGTGGGTCGGCCCGACGCAGCATCAGGTAATGGCGTTGATCGGTGAGTTGGGTCTGCGGACCTATCCCACGCACACCGCTGGGCGTCACATCGCCGAGCTGGGCAGCTCTCGCTCGGAATACACCGGTCGCATTCCGCGGGTCAATCCGCTGACGTTGCTCGATATCGCCCAGACGCAGTTTCGCCTGGACCGGTTGGCGCGCAAAGTCGCCCGGACCGAGCCGTGGGAGTACGAGCGGGCGGAGTCCCTGGACGCGCAGACCTTCGACACGTGGCTGCGCGACCACGCCCGCACCACCGACGGGCGAGCCTTCTTCCGATTGATCACCGAAGCCGTGTTCTCCGCTGGGCCGGAAGACATGTCGGCGCTGTGGGCGAACTTCTACATCGGCGCCGCCGGCGGGCTCGACGCGCTGATCAACGTCGTCGGCGGCGCCCAGCAGGACCGGGTCGTGGGCGGCACCCAAACCATTGCGCTGGCCATTGCTCGCGAGCTCGGGGAACGGATCGTCCGCAACCGTCCGGTCACCGAAATCGATTGGGACGGAATCGGAGTGCGAGTCCGTACCGACGGCGGGACGGTGCGTGCGCGCCGCGCCGTGATCGCGGTACCGCCGCCACTGGCCGCCCGGATCCGGTTCACGCCGGGCCTGCCCGGGGACCGCGACCAACTCGTACAGCGCATGCCGATGGGCCGGGTGATCAAGGTCAACGTCGTCTACGACGAACCGTTCTGGCGGGCCGAAGGCTGGTCCGGACAGGCCAACAGCGATCGGCGAGCCCTGGGCACCGTCTTCGACAACACCCCGTTCGCCGGTGGTCCTGGCGTGCTCGTCGGTTTTCTCGAGGGCCGCCACGCCGACGCCGGCGCCCGACTGAGTCCGGCCCAGCGGCGCATGGTGGTGCTCGAGGACCTGGCCGGATACTTCGGCCCGCGCGCCCGCAAACCCCTCGACTACATCGAAAAGGACTGGGCCGAAGAGGAATACAGCCGTGGCTGTTATGGCGCGTTCACCACCCCCGGCACCCTGACCCGGTTCGGGCCCGCGCTGCGCCGGCCGATCGGCCCGCTGCACTGGGCCGGCACCGAAACCGCCACCGTTTGGCCCGGCTACATCGACGGCGCCGCCGAGTCCGGCCACCGCGCCGCCGAAGAGATCGACCGCGCCCGAACGACCGCTGCGGCGGACCGATAGCCATCACGGATTCCATCGCCCGCACCGACAGTCCGCACGGCGCAGCGACACCACAACCGAATCAGCTTCGGACAGGGCGGGTTTCGCCCGGAAAGGCAAATATGAGCAGCAATGACGCTACGCAGACCGGGCCTACCTCGGGCTCGAAGGCGGCCACCGCGACCGTGGCTGTGGTCGGTGCCGGGCTGTCGGGACTGACAGCGGCCCGCACTCTGCACCGGGCGGGTGTCGACGTGCTCGTGCTCGAGGCCGCCGACCGTTGCGGCGGCCGCGCGATGAGTGAAACCACCACGCTGGGATCACGCGTGGACCTGGGCGGGCAATGGATCGGCCACGACCATCCCCGCATTGCCGCGTTGGCCGCGGAACTGGGTGCCACCCAGTTCCGCATGCACACCACCCAGCGGCCGACCATCCTCGACGGTGCCCGCCGGGTGCCGTTGGCCGCGCCGTCCATGCTCGCGGCCGCAGTTCTGCTGCTCGGTTTGGCAGCGTTGTCGCACATCCATCCACCCCGGCGGTGGGACTCCACGACCGTCGCGGACTGGTTGGCCAAGGCGCCCGGGCGCACACCACGGCGACTGCTGGAAGTGGCCGCCATGACGTCGTGGTGCGCCGACCTGGACCGCTTGTCGGTGCGGGCGATGATGAGGATGATCCGCCTGCAGGGTGGACTACGGAACATGCTCTCGACCATCGGCGGTGCGCAGGAGAGCCTGCTGGTCGAAGGCGTCGGCACCCTGGTCGACGGCCTGGCCGGCGAACTCGGTGACCGTGTCCGGCACGGGCACCGGGTCACCTCGATCATCGAAGGCGCCGACGGCGTCACCCTCACTACGACCGCCGGATCGATCAACACCACCAAAGTCGTTGTGACAGTGCCGCCACCGTTGCTGAACCGCATCGACTTCCAACCGCCTCTGCCGCCCGAGCGGAGCGCGATCGCCGCTCGCACCTACATGGGGTCGGTCTACAAAGCGATCGCCGTGTTCCCGACGCCGTTCTGGCGCGACCGGAGCAAGAACACCGAGATCATCGTCCTGGACGCGCCCGGAATCGCCGTGTTCGACACCAGTCCGCCCGCTGGCCCCGGCCACCTGTGCATGCTGGTGGGCGGTCCGCACGCCCGCACACTCGACCATCTCGACGCCGCCTCCCGGCGCGAAACCGTCCTCGGCCCCCTGGTCTCCTTGCTGGGCACCGAGATACTCCAACCGGTGAGCTGGCACGAGAAAGCCTGGCATCTCGACGACAACGTCGGCGGTGGCTACACCGCGCTTCCCGAACTGGGCAGCACCGACTCGACAATGCCGTGCACACCGGTCGGCGACATCCATTGGGGCGGTACCGAAACCGCGGCCGACCACCCGGGCTACCTCGACGGTGCCCTCGAATCCGGCCACCGGGTAGCCCACGAGGTCCTCGATTCCCTCGCACACCGAGACCAGCTCACCCGGCGATAACGAAACCGAGCACGGCGAACGGACAGGCCCGCTCGGCGGCTGAGCCCTTCATGGTCCCGCAACTGGATCAAGGCCACACCCGATCTCAAGAGGAAGCCGGCAACGGCCGCTGGCAGCAGCAGACCACACCTGCGTGCTGAGCGGGTCATGTGCAGCAACTGGTTTCCCCATCCGGCGATCACCACCGGCGGACCACTGCCGTTGACGGATGAACTTCCCTGACGATAACGTTCCGATCCGTATTGGAACGTAATAATGAAAGGGGCTCAGCATGAGAGCGGTGATCGTCGAGGCATCGCAGGAACTCACCGTGACCGACGTGCCGGAACCGACTCCTGGTCCGGGGCAGGTCTTGGTCGATGCCGAAGCGATGGGCGTGGGTTACGTGGACGTCCTGACGCTGCGCGACGACAACGAGCACTTCCTCGGTGCCGGTTCGGTGCTCGGTCTCGAGGTTGTCGGGCGTGTGCGGACAACAGGTTCGGCCGTGCCGGAAGGGCTCGTCGGGAAGCGAGTGCTGGCGCAACCGGACTTCGGCGGTTATGCCGAGCAGCTTGCTGTCGACGCCGACCGCCTGCTGCCCGCGCCGGACGATGCCGATCCGGTCGAGATGGTCGCGTTGGGCCTGAACGCACTGGTCGCCGAGGGCGCACTGCACCGAGCCGAGGTAGCCGCCGGTGAACGGGTGCTCGTCCGTGGTGCGAGCGGCGGGATCGGTGTGCTCGCCACCCAGATCGCCCACGCCCGCGGCGCTGAGGTCACCGCGGTGACTTCCGCCGCGGAGTGGGGAGAACGCTTGCGAACGCTCGGAGCCACGAAGATCGTCGACCGCACCCGATCCGGCCCGCCCGAGGACACCTACGACGTCGTCGTGGACACAGTGGCCGGCCCGCAGGTGGGCGAATACCTGGAACTGCTGCGTCCCAACGGACGCTACGTCCTGTGCGGAGGTGCCGGTGGCGTCCCGGGACCCGAACTGTTCGCGCCGCTGCTCGGTAACTTCCATAAGTCACCGACCCTGCACGCGTTCAGCCTGATCTCGGTGGCACCCGAAGATCGCAAGCAGTCCTGGGATCGGGTCGTCGCGCTAGTTGCCGATGGTCGACTGTCCCCGGTGCTGGACCAGAGCTTCCCACTCGGCGACGCCGCCGCCGCACTTCAGCGGGTAGAGCACGGAAAGTCGTTCGGCAAGGTCGTTCTGCTCCCGGGATAGAATCGGCCCCTTTCGAGGCTGCGGGTAGGAGAATTCGATGGCACGCCAACGCGACGAGCGGATCGACCGGGCAGTGCTGGCTGCGGTGGCCGCACTCCTGCGGGAGGTCGGCTACTCGGCGTTGACCATGGAGGCCATCGCTGCGCGCGCGGGCACCACCAAACCCGCCATCCGCCGACGGTGGAAAAGCCAGAAACACTTGGTGGTTGCGACCCTGGCCGAACAGCGCACCGGAGTCGTGAAGATCGACACCGGGTGCACCTATTGCGATCTCGTCGGCCACCTCGAAGCGCTCCGCGTCGGGATGGCCGACCCGGTCTTCGGTCGCGTGCTTCCGGCGTTGATCGCCGACCTCGCCGACGACCCGGAATTGCGCAAAGACTTCCTCGCCGTTTTCTGGGAACCTCGCCGGGAAGCGTGCGTCGTATCACTACGCAAGGCCGAGGCCCGCGGTGAGATCCGCCCCGGACTCGACATCGATCTGCTCCTGGACCTGTTCGCCGCACCCATCGTCTTCCGCGCACTGTTCGGCCATCGCGAACCCGGGCAGGCGTTCGTCCGGGACGTCGTGAGCAGCACGCTGTCCGGAATAGGCATGGTCGCGGACAGCCACTGCGAGCACGCCGACCGAGTGAGTGCACCGCATGTCGCGGCGATGCGGCGTCCCGGGGTGTAGACGAGAGCACCACCTTCATTGTTCCTGACCGACCCCTTGCATCGATCTACGGCACGGCCTGCAGTTCGAAATCGAAAAGTGTTGGAATACAACATAATTCGGCAATGTTGTAGGCGGCAGCCGTCGAAGACATCGCAGCTGCCCTCGCCGACGACGCTGCGCGAGAAGAATCGGCGGGACTTCCGCAACCGTCCTATATTGCCGCATGGCGCGCTGACCGAACCGGACAACTCGGTATTGTTCGACTGTCGACTCCGAGCCGTCTCGATCGGCGATGAAACTCGATACGCGACGTGCACTCACGAGACGGGCGGCGACGGCGGGCCGGTCGCGCCGCAGAGCGAGATCAGAGACCGCAGGGCGTGCCGGCCTCGTCCAAGGCAGCGGTGAGAGCGGGATCGCCCATCACCCTGTCGAAGTCGTCGAGGTTTGTCGCGGTCTCAAGCCGACTCAGCTGTGCCGCAGCAGTATTGAGCGCGTCTTTGAGCGCGCCCGGATCTGCGGCGTCCGCCACCACGCGGAGGTCGCTGGCGGTGTCGAGGTAGATCTGCCGCAGTACGGAGAACGAGGCCGGACCGTCGAGTGCTCCGAGCCGGTTGTTCAAACCCGTCCAGGCCTCGTTGAAGGCGGCGCAGGTCGCCTTGTCGTCTACCGCTCCCGCAGTACCGGCAACCGCGGTCAGACCGCAGGTGACGAGCACCAGCGCCGACGCGATAAAAGCTGTTCGTCGCATTGGTATGTCCCTTCTCCCGAGGCGATCCCGACACCAGACATCTTCTCAGCAAGGCGAACTGGTGTGCGACGCGGGGAGAGTCCGGCCCGGATTGTGCGGGCATCGGCGGCCGGCCGTTTCGTGGTTGAGCCTTACCGACGTTGTGGTGCCGCCAGATCGAGGTCCGATGCGACAAGCATCCTGGCTCGAAGACGCAGTCGTCCCGGTCCCGCTGCTCGCCGCGGCTCGAAATCGGGCGCGGGTGCCTGTGCTTAGCGTGCTGTTCTGCCGCGACCCGCGCTTCGAACTCGCTGGCGCCCGGTATGGAAGATCAATGGCCGCAGACCTCTCGCGTCGACCGAAGGCACAATATTGCCGCTGGGCGCGCGTTAGGCCTTCGTCCAAACCAATTGGCTGGCAGCACTTCCCAACGCCCGATCATGCCGACGAGCGGATGGTGACGTCGACCAACCGACCGGCATCAGGAACAGACTCCGAACAGCGAGAACCGGATTCGAGTCAGTTCTCCAGGGCGGCCGCGAGGCGCTCGAGGGTGCCGCTGATGGTCTCCCGGTTACGCGCTGTCCGGTCCTGCACACCGGAGATCTTCTTACTGAACTCCAAGCCCTCCGGTGGCCGCAGGTCCTCGGTCCACTCGGTCACCCGGCAACCCGTCGGCGTGCCTTCGATGCGGTAACCCCAAGTCGCGTAGTGGAAGTCGCGCATCGAGCATTCAAAGGTGAACGCTCGGCCGGGGTCGGCCTCGACGACTTTGCCCTGAGTGGTCCACTCGCGCTCACCGTTGCGGTTGTGACCTTCGAAAGTTGCGCCGACGACCGGGCCGTCGAAGCCCTCATGCCACTCGCAGGCGTAGCACTCCTGTGACCACTCACCCATGCGGGTCACATCCGCGACGGCCGCATAAACCGCGTCGGGCGAAGCAGCGATGGCACGAGAGATTTCCAGTTTTTCGACCACGAGATCCGAGCTTAGCCTGGAGCTGTCCACATGCCCTTTTCCCAGTGCACGACAACATGTTTCGCACCTCCCGGTGCACGCGTTTCTCGCCCGGCCGAGATCCCGACGAGCCGACAAGCAGAACTTGCTCGCCCCGGCGGGATCGTGCTCAGCTCGTCGATCTGCCGGGAGATGGCGGCGGTCCGCACTGGTGATCAGGCCCGCCGCGCAGCAGTGACCAGCGCACCCAGCAGTCGCAGATGGTCGGCGTCGGCCTGGTTGGGCACCAGGAAGCGGCGGCGCAGGAAGGCGTAGGACAGCTCGTGGCGTGGGTCGACCAACGCCTGTTGTCCACCGGCACCGCTGTGGCCGAACGCGCCGGCGCCGAGAACCGGGTAGATCTCCGACGACGCGTGGAATCCGACCGCCCAGGCCTTGGGCTGCCGCAGGACCAAGTCGAAGCCGTTGGCCTGGATCTGGCCGAACGCCGACGCGGTGGCGGGTTCGAGCAGCGGGTCGACGCCGTCGACCGGCGACACGAGCGCCGAATACAGCTTGGCCAGGCTGCGGGCGGTGCCGATGCCTCCGAACGAGGCCGGCCCGCGGGAGCGGACGACCGCAAGATTGGGCAGTTCCCACACCTCCCGGTTGCGCGGATGGTGACGGTTGAAGGCGATGCCGCTGAGACTGTCCGGGGAGGTCGCGGTCGCGGCAAGCTCCCGCAGGCGTTCCGGGGTCGCCGTCATCGGTTGCGCACTGAGGAATCGGCCGTCCTGATCCGCGGGCAGGCCCAGGTGCAGGTCGAGCTTCAGCGGAGCCTGGAGTCGTTCGGCGAAGTGTTCCTGGACGGTGCGGCCGGTGGCGCGGCACACGAGTTCTCCGCTCAGCGCGGCCATCACCAGCGCGTGGTACCCGGTTGCCCGGCCCGGTCGCCAGAACGGGCGCTGCGTGCCGAGTCGTTCGGCCACGAGTCGGTCGTCGGCGAGTTCCTCCATCGTGAACCCGTGCGCGGCACCCACCAGACCGGCCTGGTGGGCGAGCAGTTCGCGTACCAGGAGGTCCCGCTTGCCCTCGACCGCGAACTGCGGCCAATAGTGGCTCACCTTCTGATCCAGGTCCACCACGCCGTCCTGAACCAGCAGCGCCACCACCAGGTGGGTGACCCCCTTGCTCGCCGAGTAGATCCCCATGATCGATTCGGCGTTCGTATCCGGCCCCGCCCATAGGTCGACCACCTTCTCTCCGCGGTGGTAGGCGGCCAATTGGGCGTCCAGTTCGCTACCCTCCGCGGCCAGCAGTGCGGCGAACTGCTCGCGCACAGCCTCGAATCCCGGCGCGACCGTGCCTTGGATGCCAGCCGCCTCCTCGAGTGCTTTTTTCATCGTGTCTCCCGATGTCGCGTGACGGCCGATCCGCCGCCACGACTCACATTAGCCCATTAGTGACCATTGGTCACTAATGGTGTGAGAGATGTCGCCCCCCTTACGGCGACGAGCTCGGCGGCGGGCCCTGTCTATCGTCTGATTCATGAGTGACGAAGTGGCCAAGCGACGAGGTCCGGGCCGTCCTGCGCAGATCAGCCGGGACAAGATCGTCGAAGCGGTGTCGCAGGCCGACAACGTCGACACGCTGACCATGCGCGAGCTCGCGGCGAGCCTCGGCGTCAGCCACAGCGCGCTCTACCGGTGGATCAAGAACCGCGACGAGCTCTTCGATCTCCTCAGCGAGGTCGTCGTCGAGCGAATCCTGCTGCGAGCCGATGCCGGAGATCCGGAATGGCGAGCCTGGCTCACCCGACTCGCGTGGGCTATGCGCGACGAATTCCTTGCCCTGCCCGGCTATGCCACGCACCTGTCTCGTCCGCACGAGCACAACGCGCACTCGATCGACCGCGTCCGGGGCGCGGTCAGCGCCGTTCTCCGCCGGTCCGGCGTGACCGCCGAGATGGCCGAGCACAGCTGGCAGATCTTCATGACCTGCGTCGTCGGCTGGCTGGCGACAACCGAGAATCCCCTCCACCTCGGCACCGACGCACCGAGATTCGACCTGTTCCTCGACACGCTGCTGCGTGGCCTACCCGCCCGTGAGCCCGGTGCCGTACGACCGTGAACTGTTGATTTCCGGCAGTGCCGCGTGTACCGCATCGCCCATCAGCGTTACCCGCGACATCTGCCACTCACGCGGGCCGCGGAGCGGCCATGAGATTCACCTTCCGGGTGTATTCGGGGTGGGACTCGGCGATGAGTTCCGCTTGCGTCCTGAGGTACGTCACGACTGGGCGGCGAGTCGGTCGTCGTAGGCCGCCCGTGATTCCAGGACGCGGGTCGCGTTGGTCAGGGACCAGTCGGCGATCGCGGTGGTGAGGGCGCCGGCCACGACACCGAGGTCGGTGAGGGCGTACTCGACACGCGGCGGGATGGTCGGGTAAACGGTCCGGCTGATCAGCCCGTCGCGTTCGAGGTTGCGCAGCGCCTGGGTCAGGGATTTCTGCGTCACGCCCTCGATCTGGCGACGCAGCTCGGTGAAACGCAGCGGCCGGTCGTAGCGGCGCAGTAGGCCGAGGACGTAGAGCACCCACTTGTTGGCCAGCACGTCGACCACCGTGCGGGACGGGCACTGCTTCGCATACGTGGGCTGCCTACCGGTATCCATCAGGTACCTATATATCCAAACGGTGCCTTCTTCACAAGAGAAACCGTAAGCGGGAGGATCGAACTCGCTCGTGAACGCGATTCGAAGGGATAGGTCATGATCTTGGTCACCGGAGCGACCGGCAAGGTTGGATCCGAAGCCGTCCGGCTGCTCGCCGCCCGGCACCACCCCACCCGGGCGCTGGTGCGTGACCCGGCACGCGCGGCGAGCGGCGGCGCGGCGGGCACCGAAATCGCGGTGGGCGACTTCGACCGACCCGACACGCTCGACACGCCCATGCACGGCATCGACACCGTCCTGCTCATCAGCCCGTCCCAGCCGGTGGCGGAGATCGCGATCATCGAGAGCGCCCTGCGCCACGGGGTGCGGCACATCGTCAAGATCACCAACCACAAGGCGACCGCCGACTCTCCGGTCGACCGTCGACGCGCTCATGCACGGATCGAGGCATATCTGAAGGGAACCGGACTGGCGTACACGCTGCTCGCACCGAACCTCTTCATGCAAAATCTGCTCGCCGCCGCGCCGATGATCAAGCAAACGAGTGGATTCACGATGTCGACCGGCGACGGCCGGTTCGCGATGGTCGACGCCCGCGACGTCGGCGCCACCGCTGCGGAGATCGCCGCGGCGCCCGAGCGGCACGCGGGCCGAACCTACCTGCTCACCGGTCCCGACCTGCTCACCTACGCCGAGGTCGCGAAAGAGTTGACCCACGCGCTGAACCGGGAGGTCGAGTACCGCCGCGTCTCTCCCGGCGAGCACCGCGCGGCGATGATCCGGGCAGGCGTTCCCGAGGCCGTCGCCACCTCCAACGCCCAGGTGTTCGGCCTGATCGCCGAAGGCGATGCGGCGTGGCTGACCGACGACGTGGTATCGATCACCGGGACCCCGCCACGCAGCCTGCGCACCTTCATCACCGAGCACGTCACCGCTTTCCGATAACGGTAGGACCTGATCGGAGATCGGACGCCCGTGAGCGGCCCCGGGTCAGACTCGGCGACTCGCGCAGGCGGAGCTGTGGGCATGCCCAACTCGGGCAGCCGGACACGAACATCCGGCAATGCCGCGACCCGCGCGGCTTGCAGCACCCCCATCCTCGGAGAGTGCACCGACAGGCCACGCGGCGGCGATACGCGAGCCATTGACGACAACAGAGCCTTGTGTTTGACTCGCAATAAAGCTATTTGATTCATAATAAAGTCAATGTGAGTGCTGGCCGATTCCGGCGGTCGGCGAGGCGACGCGGTGGCGATCGAGACGGGCCCCAGGCCACTTCGGCTACTGGCGCCGGCTCGTACGACCCGGGCCGGCCCTACGAGCCGGCACCCTCGTTGTCCCGCACCAACATCCGACTCGACGATCGGAACGGAATGTTCGAGTACAACCCCGAAGTCATCGCCGAGTTCCGTGCCAACAGCGGCCGGGTCGGCGGCCGATTCGCCACGTTCGATATGGCATTGCTGACCACCGTCGGCGCCCGGACCGGCCTGCCGCGCACCAGCCCTGTCGTGTACTTCACCGACGGTGGCGACATTTTCGTCGTCGCCTCCGCCGCCGGTTCTGACCGGAATCCGGCCTGGTATCACAACCTCGTCGCCAACCCGGAACTCACCGTCGAGGTCGGTGCCGACAGCTACCGGGCCAAAGCGACGCCCACCGAGGGCGAGGAGCGCACCCGGCTGCTCGCGAAGGCCATAACCGCCCAACCAGGTTTCGCCGAGTTCGAGGCCAAGACACGGCGACGAATCCCGGTGCTGCGGATCACCCGAACCAGTTGATTCGCGGTCTGGCCGCGGAACTTCCGAGACGCACCCTATTGCCGCTGGGCGCGCATTGGCCGAACCACCAGCGACTGCTTGGCCGCTTACGGGCACTACTGGAACGCGCCGAGCAGCAACTGCGCATGGAGCACCATCACGATGCTCAGCAGTAAAGAGAGGCTCGCTTCATCCACATCCCCGGATTTGTCTACTCCCGCCTCTGAGTTCGCGTCAGCGGACGGGCCGTCCAGCCTCGTGGCCGTTGCAGGGTCGCCGTTCGAACCGCCGACGGCGAGTTCATATCCAGCGGTGCTGAACAGCCGGCCACCAGCGCATGATGGGTGGCTATGGAGCGTGGTGTCGACATGATCAAAGTGTGGTTCTTCCTGCCGCGTGATGAGTGGCACCAGTACGAACACGAAGGCATGTGGGCGAGGAGGACTGGGGAGGACACGGCGGTCGTTCAGAACAGCCCGTTCCTAGCGGGCGGAGTGGCTGAGGGTGATGTTGTGCGATTCCGGACAGACTCCGACGGGCGGCATTGGGCAGTTGAGCGCGTCAGTTCTTCTGGCAATTGCACGATCCGTGTCGTACCTGTCCCTACCGGGCCTCTCGGGCGGAGCCCGGAGGCAGTGCATCAGCGACTGTCGGGGTTCGAGCTCGGAGGCGAGGTGTACAGCAAGGACTTCCCCATGGTGGCGTTCACCGTCCCCGCTGGCGCCGACTTCGCTGGGATCAAGGAGCTTTTGGCGCACGGGACGGAGTCGGGATGGTGGCACTACGAGGTCGGGTACGGAACCGCGGAATGGTGGAACGCCTGACCGCTGGTTGTAGTGGCCGGTGCCGTTGAGCGTGAAAGTAGTGCAGCGCCGCGAACCTGCGCTCGATGTGGTTCAACCACGACGAGTAGATCGGGCAGGGATGCTTGGCCAACTCATCAGCCGACCGCCAGAGCTGTCGGTGTGTCTCGGGTTCACCGTCGTTGACGATGGGCGGGTGGAACCCGACATCACCTACGACGCCGCTGCGGCGGTCCGGGTGTATGTGGCCGAGATGGACCGCATTGGCGTGCCGTCGCCCGAGGAGCTCAACTCCCGGGTGCACGGCACCGGTCAGGGTCCCGTCGACTAGACAGATCTGACGGTTGTCATACGCAGAACAACTCGGGTCCACCTAGCCATCAGCCGCGCCGCACCTGGTCCGCTCGGGCTCAACCGAGCCGCAGCCGACGGCTACGAACGTCCCCTGATGCCGCTGGGCGCGCGTTCGTCGTTCGTCCAAACCGATTGGCTGACAACACTTCCCAACGCACGCAAATGCCGAGGACCATGCTGGAACCAGATCAAGGCCGGGTGCAGGCGTGTTCGCGGTTGAACGAGCCGGCGCTTCCGGTGCCGGTGGGGAGGTTGCGGGTGGCGTCTGCGTATGCCTCACCCGGGGTCGCCCCCTTACCGAAGCCCACGATCGGGAACCCCGCGACGATCGAGAGCGGACTCGTCACGACTGCACCACAGCCGTTCGCGAACGTCACCATCATCCGGCAGTCGATGATGCCCTGCCCCTTGCACGTTCGGTCGGCGGCTCGGATGGCGTCGGCTTCGGTTGGGTGGTTGACCGAAAACGCGTAGACGTTGCCCCACACGCTGAGAGAACCGGCGCCCCAGCTGACCGGGTCGTCGGCGGCAGCGGGCGGTGCCGCAAGAACGACAGCGGCACTCACCGAAAGCGCTGCGGTCGCAAAGAATTTGATGAACATGTGGCGTGCTTCCTCTGCGCGCCGACCAGGGTGCGGCGATCGCATGGAAGATACCGCAGCGCATGGACCCGAGATCGCCCCAAGTCTTGGGGGCACGGCAAAAACCGTCACGAACTGCGGTGTCCGTGACGGCTCTCGACAGTCGATGTGCATTGGACCGAGTCCGGGCGACCACTGCGGACTTCCGTCAAAGCCGCTGCCGCAGAAGAGGTTTCGGAGGCCCTCTACGAGGTCGCCACGCCGAACCGGACATCTCTGAAGCAGCAGCCCCCGCAATCAGCGGATCTTGACTACCACCTTGCCGAGCGCGCGTCCGGTACCGACGTAGGACAGCGCTTTCGCGGCCTCGTCGAGTGCGAACGTGTGGTCGACATGGATTCCGATCCGGCCTGCGACACACGCCTCCGCGAGTGGTGTGAAATGCGCGGGCCCTTCCTTCACCGCAAGGACTCCGAGAGAACGCCCGGTCACCAAGCCGGCGAGTACGCCGACCGTCGTCATCCGCAGCAACGCGCTAGTGGTGCCGCCGACGCAGCGGTACCGGCCACCGCGGGCGACCGACCTGTGATAGGCGAAGATCGACCGGTAAGCGACGAGGTCGAGCACTCGCTCGTATGGTCCGGTTCTGGTGAAGTTCTCGACGCGATAGTCGATAACCTCGTCGGCGCCGAGCGTGCGCATGAACGCCAGCTTGTCGGAGTTGTCGACCGCGGTCACGTGCGCGCCGGCGTTCTTGGCCAACTGGATCGCGAACGCTCCGGACCCGCCTCCCGCTCCGTTGATCAACACCGACATTCCGGCAGCGATATCGGCCGTGCCCTGTAAGGCGATCGCCCCGGCTTGGGGCAGGGTCGAAGCTTCGGCGAAGCTCAGCGACGCCGGTTTATGGGCCAGCGCTGATTCAGGAGCCACGGCATATTCAGCGAATCCGCCCTTGAGCATCAGATTGTCGCCGTAGACCTCGTCACCGGGTGCGAACAGGGTGACCTCGGAGCCGACGGCTTCGACCCGTCCGGCGATATCGGATCCAAGAACCGGGCGACGGGGAGTCCGGAGCCCGCCGATGCGTGAATACAGCGGCGTCCCCCGCAGTGTCTCCCAGTCGGAGAGGTTGATCGACGTCGCATGCACCTGGACCAGCACCTGTTTCGGCGTCGGCGCCGGCGTCGGGATATCCGCGATCGACAGCACCTCGGGGCCGCCGTAGCGGTCGTACACGACGGCCCTCATGCGGTACCGGCGCGGAGGATCGAACGACAGCCTGACACGTGACAAAGTCTAATCGGCAGGGCCGCTGCGCGGCCACGCGAACTGTACGCCCGACCTTCTGCACGAGAGCGAGATTCTTTGCCACATAGTGCATCTCGAATCCTCGACGCAGGACACGTAGACCATGCTCCCGCTGACTACCGGCTCTTCGCTCTGCCCGATCATGCGATAAACGAGCCGACAACCGCTGCTCGCGTGCGAAATCAACTCGGAACCTTGCAGTAGTTCGGAGTCGACAACGGTTCCAGGCACCATCAGATCACGCAGGCTGTGCCCTCGCCCAACGCCGGCAAATGCCGAGTTCCGTGTATCCAGTCGGTGTTCACCGCACGCTGAGTGTCGTGGGTGCGTCGATGTGGGTCAGCTTCTCCGGGTTACGGACGAAGTAGAGCCCGGTGATGCGACCGTTCTCCATTCGGAAGGTCATGATGCCGATTTCGTTGTCCCAGCGGACGATGAGTGCGGGATTGCCGTTGACCACGGCGGGTTCGGTGGTGAGGGTGGCGCTGATCTTGCCGAAGCCCACCAGCAGGTTCCGCAGCACTTGTTCGATGCCGATGATCGGTACCCGTGCGGCGGTCTTGATGCCGCCGCCGTCGGTGAGCAGCACGACATCCGGGGCCAGCACGTTGAGAAGTCCTTGTGGGTCACCGGTTTCCAGCGCTCGTTGAAACGACTCCAGCGCCGCCCGCGCCTGGTCAGGGGACGTCACCGAGCGTGGACGGCGGGCTTCGACATGTTGACGTGCGCGGCGGGCGATCTGACGAACGGTCGTCGGCGTTTTGTCGACAGCGGCGGCGATCTCTTCGTAGCTGACGTCGAAGACCTCGCGGAGCACGAATACCGCACGCTCGGTCGGTGAGAGTGTCTCCAGTACGAGCATCAGCGCCATCGACATGGTTTCGGCGAGCTCGATGCCCTCGGCCACATCCGGTGTCGTGAGCAGCGGTTCCGGTAGCCAGGGGCCGACGTAGGACTCCTTGCGGCGTTTGAGGGTTCGAAGCCGGTTGAGTGCCTGGCGGGTGGTGATCCGGACCAGGTAGGCGCGATGATCGTGCACTTGGTCCACATCGACCTGCACCCACCGCAGCCAGGTCTCCTGCAGTACGTCTTCGGCATCGGCGGCCGAGCCGAGCATCTCGTAGGCGACGGTGAACAGCAGATTGCGGTAGCCGACGAACGTGTCGGTCGCTGGGTTGGTCGTTGCGCTGTTCACCGTGCTCCTCATGCTTTGCCGCAAATGCCCGGCAAAGGCTACCGGGTCAGCCGGCGAAGGGTTCGAGCACGAGCCGGCCCCACACCACGAACGCCGCCATAGCCAGATAAACCACGTTCGCCGTGATCACCTTGTATTCCCCGTCCCGGACGTGGACGATCATCGCGCCCACCATCAGCAACGACCAGCACACCGCGGTGACCGGAACCACTGTCGGCGCGATGCCGAGCACAGCGGGCAGAATCAAGCCGACCGCGGCCAGCACCTCCACCGCGCCCATGGTTTTGACGACCCCGGCACTGGCGGTCTCCGTCCACCGCCCGCCCGGCGCCTGAGCCAGTTTCGCCTTCGGGGTGAACGCTTTGATGTTGCCGCTGACGAGCGCGACGACGGCCAGCAGTCCGGTGACGATCCACAACGCGATGTTCATGAGGTTCTCCTTGTTCGAGGTTCGGACCTGAAGACACTCCCTGGCCAATCCCCGTGACATTGCGTGACGCAGGTCACTGAACACTTGCGGAAGGCAGCTGGTGGTCGACCGAGACGCACGCTCTTGCCGCCGACCGCGCGGAGGGTAATGGCCAGACGTACCGATCTGCCGAATTGAGCGCGTTCGGCCCTCGCCCATATCCGGCCGCAAGCTCGTGCGAAGGATCGGCATTCGATCCAGATGCCCGGTCGTCGCGTCGCCCCAGCGGACGCCGGCCGCGTTCGCTAACGCCTGTACCACCAGGCGCCTGACTCGATCAGCGGAAAGCCTTGTGCCGCAGCGCAAGGACGGCACCGACAGCGCTCAGGATCAGGTAGCCGGTGAGTCGCGCCCACCCCGGGAGGTCGAGGTAGTTGAGTACGAACCAACTCTTCGAGCCCCCGGCGAGGTTGTTGATCAGCCCGCCGACACCCTGAATGAGCAGGAGTAACCCAAGTGTTTCGAACATCGCTCTCCCTTATCGATACGATCGTATTGATTTGATACGTGCCAGGGTAGCCTTGGACCTCGACTAGAGTCAAACCAATACGATCGACACGGAAAGGGTGGGCAGTGGGCGGCAAGGGCGCAGCGGTGCGCGGTGTGGGCGCCGCGCACGACGAGCGACGGCAGTCGATTCTGGAGGCGGTGTTCGCGATCGTGGACACCGACGGGGTCGAAGGAATGAGCATCCGTAACGTCGCCCAGCAGGCCGGCGTCTCCATCGGCCGAGTCCAGCATTACTTTCCCGCAAAGGAAGATCTGTTGGCGGCGGCATTCACCAGCATCGCCGAGGTCGGCGGTAAGCGAGTTCAGGAGCAGGTCGCAGCTGCGGGCGCCGGTGACCCGGTCGCGACGCTCCGCGCGATACTTGCCGAGACCATTCCGCGCACCGCCGCCGACCACCGCCGGTTCCGCATCATGCAGGCATTCGAGACGCACGCGTTGCCGCGCCCGAGTCTCGCCGCGCAGGTAACCCAGGGCTACGACGGGCTGATCGACCTGATCGCACTTCTTCTGAGCCGCACGGCCGCAACCGGTCTCGACTTCGCCGAGGCTGCACGCGAACTCCTCGCGCTGTCCACGGGCCTTGCCGGACTGACCCTGACCGGCAACATCACTCCGGAGCAAGCCCAGCACATAGTTTTCGCTCGGCTGGACGCCTTCGTGAGCGGATGTCGAGGATCCGGCTGAAACACGGTCCCGCGGCGACGAACCGAGCCTGGGCCGCGAACGCTGCCGGCCCCGGCGAATCCATGGCATCGGTCGTGACTGCTCGGCGTCTCTGGTGGCATCCGCTACAAGCGCATCCCCGAATTCGGCCCCGCTGTCGCCCGGTTCGGCGCGTGGTGTGCGGCGCGTAAGGCGCATTCACACCTGCGCGTACCCGCCGTCGGCGAAGAACTCGGCACCGTTGACGTACCTCGACGCGTCCGAGGCGAGGAACGTCGTGACCGCGGCGACCTCCTCCGGCTCGGCGAGCCGACCGAGGGGGACGGCACCTTCGGCCTGCTCGAGCATCTCGGGCGTGATCAGCTCGAGCAGACCGGGGGTGCGTGTACCGCCCGGGGACACGACGTTGACCCGGAACCCGTGCGTGCGCGCGCTAAGCGCCCACCCGCGGGCGAGGGTGCGGACCGCGGCCTTCGACGCCGCGTAGATTTCGAGCCCCTGGTTGGGTCGTGTCGCGGCGGTCGAACCCGTCAGGATCACCGAGGCGTTCGTGCTGAGGAATGGCAGCGCTTGCTGCAGGGTGAAGATCGTGCCCTTGACGTTGGTGGCGAATACGGAGTCGATCAGATCCTCGGTCACCTCGCCGAACGGAGCCGCGGTGCCGACGCCGGCGTTGGCGACCAGCACGTCGATGCGCCCGGCCTGGTCGTGCACGGTCCCGTAGAACGCGTCGAGTTCCGCGGGTACCGAAGCATCGCAGACCACGCCGGTCACGCAGGGCCCGAGCTCGCCGACCGCGGCCTCGAGCGCGTCCTTGCGGCGGCCGGTGATGAACACCTTGGCGCCTTCGTCGCGGAACGCGCGTGCTGTCGCGAACCCGATGCCGCTGCTGGCCCCGGTGACCACAGCGACCTTGTCTGCCAAGACGGCCATGCCGCCTCCCTCCAGGTTATGGACTATTACGTCCATAACCTTCGCTGTTATGGACCGGATAGTCAAGAATATTTCGACATCGGCAGGGCTTCCCTCAGGTCGGTCGATGAGTTGTCGCTACCGCGACGGAGTGGGTAGCAACCGCGCCAGGGTGGACCGGGCCACCGTGGTGAGCATGTCGATGTCCATGCCGGTGCGCCCGAGCGCGATGACGCCGAGTTGGGCGACGAGGACCGCGCGGGCGGTCTCGGCAGGGTCGATGGCGGGGTCGAGGTCGCCTTCGCGCTGAGCGCGTTCCAGCGCGGCGGCGAGGATGGTGGCGATCGCGTCGTAGCTGCGGCGGGCCTCCGCGGCCACGTCCGGCGTGCTGGTGGCGAGCTCGGCGTTGCTGTTGGCCAGCAAACAACCCCGGCGCGCCGTTGCCCCGGTCGGGTCACCGGTCGAGCCGAGCACGAACTCGCGGACCAGGTCGATCCCTCGCGCCGCGGCGGCCAGACGCTCACGCAGCATGAGCAGGTTCGCGTCGTCGTAGGCGCGCAACACGCGCAGGAACAGGCTGCGTTTGTCCCCGAACGCCCCGTAAAGACTGCCCTTGCCCAACCCGCTCACGCGCAGCAGGTCGTCCATCGACGTCGCCGCGTAGCCCTTGTCCCAGAACTCGTCGCGAATGGCGAGGACCACGCGATCTTCGTCGAACTCACGAGGGCGGGGCATGCCCCTACGGTACTAGTTCTGGACCGTACGGGCCATAATGGGCGGCGGCAACGCGATCGAACTCGCCGAGCGCTACACGCCGGACGCCTGCTACAAGAAGACGCTGCTCGCCCACCTACTCACCCGATCGGTGCATCGGTCCGGTTCGCGGCTGTTGACTCCTGGAAGTCGACGAGCTCTGCGCCGTGCACCTGCGCCCACCGCGTCAGCATCGCTATCGGCTCTTGGAGCGTCTCGCCGAGCGGGGTCAGGCTGTATTCCACCCGCGGCGGCGCTTCGGCGTAGCGCCGCCGCGCGACCAGGCCGTTGCCCTGCAGGCGGCGCAGGGTCTGAGCCAGCACCTTGTGAGAGATACCGCCGGACAAGGCGACGAGTTCACTGTGCCGCTTGGGGCCGTCTGCCAGCGCGTACAGGGTAACTACCGACCACTTGTTCGCGATGACCTCCATCGCCGTGCGCGCGGGACAGTCGGTCATGAACATGATTCCGGCAGGGGGACGCACGGCCCGTAGGTTACCAAAAGGTACCTAGCGGATTCTTAGCGTTACCGTCATGCACATTGCAGCCCTGATCCTGTCCGTCCTGCTCGCCGTGGCGATGCTCCAGTCCGGAGTGATGAAGTTCGTCCGCCCCGCGTGGATACGCCGATTCGCCGAAGCAGTTCACCTCACCACCTCCCAGCTCACCGTCCTCGGGAGCCTGCAGATCGCCGCGACGATCGGCCTCGTCGGAGGCATCTGGTTCCCGCCCTTCGCGATCGCCGCCGCGATCGGGTTGGTGCTCTATTTCACTGGCGCGATCCTCACCCACATCCGCACCGGCGACCGGAACATGACGGGCGCCATGGTCTTCCTCGCTTTCTCGATCGCGACATCAGTCGTGCTCGTACTCGACGTCCGCCTCGCCTGAGCTCGCGCTCCCACCTAGGCGGCACCGACCGCGCTGCACCACGCCTGTTCGACCTCTCACGAACGTCCGCTCTGTGCCGCATAGCGCGCTCACCCGACGGTCATTGCGGTGGATGTCGAGCGGACCGAGATGCGTTCTACGACTTCACCGGCCGTACCAGCAAGCGCACCGGGTCAAGCGGTGGTGTGGCCGGGAGGTGACCATCGACACGCGACAGGTCCGATGAGCAGGGGCTGGTCCAGCATGCCTGCCGTGAACGACACTCCGGTGACCTTGGCCGCCAGGCGAAGGCTCTCGGCGGGGTCGCAACCCCAACGGTCGTGCGGGAACTCCAATCGGTGGCAGGTCGCGATCGTCCCGTCGATCGCGTACTCCATGCACCGGCCCGAAACACCCCCACGCGACCGCCGCCGTCCCCCTCGGTCGAACACACGGCACCAGCCGTGAAATGCCTGGTGGCGCGCTACGCACCACCGATCGCCATCGACGGGACCGTGCGCGTCGAGCAACCACTCGGCGCGGGCTCCCCCGCTAGGCGGTCATCGATCCAGCGCAGGACCGCGGGTGTAGCAGTGATCGCGAGACTGACATGCTCGCTCAATTGGTCGCGCGTATAGGTGATCTGCGCGCCCGCCGCGCACCACTGTGCCACCGCCTCGTCGGCCAACGCGATGTCGAGGATCTCGTCGTGGACGGCGTTGTAGAAGAACAGTGGCGCGGTAGGGACCACGTCGCCGAAGTCCACGTTGACGAACGACGCCTGTACCTGCTCGAGCAGCTGCGAAAAAGGGATCGTCAGGTAGTCGTCCATACGTAGGAACGCATGCTGAGCGATATTCGGAGCCACACATTTGCTGTCACCCGCCGCCATCAGAGCGTGCCCGGCAGGAGTCAGATATTTGTTGAAAGCCGCTGCCAGAGCGGGATCGGCGCGCATCATGCCCGGCAGGAGCGACGGCAGGAAACCGGAGAACGGACCGGAATCGAGCGACTCCAGGTAGGGGGCGATGGGTAGTGTCCAACCACCCATCGCAACACCGACCAATCGAATTTCGGGAGCGTAGGCGGGTTGGACCTGCGCGGCCCAACTACTACCGATCGTCCCACCGGAATAGCCCGCCACAGCAACTGGGGTGTCGACGCCGGACAAGCCGAGCGGCGTGAATCCCTCGGCGGCCCGCACACCGTCGAGTACGGCGTAACCCGGCTGTTTCGGGGAGAACATCGCCCCCAGTAGCCCCTCCCAGTCCGGCACGGAAATCGCATGACCGGACGACAACATTTGGTCGACCTGTATGAGATCCAGAGCGGAGTCGTACTTGTCGGGCGCTCCTTGCCGCAGCGCGAACGAGGGGGCACACTGCGGGGCCGAGGCATCTTCGGCAGCCTGGTAGCTGATCAGCCCTTTGACCGGCCCGGTTCGTGGGCGCAGCACCGTCGTCACGGTCACTGTGGGTCGGCCAACGGAATCGGTCGTTCGATACAGCAACTGCCACGCATCAGCGTCCTGCGCCTGTGGTCCCAGCGAGGCCACCTCGACGGAGCGCGAATTCAAAATGGTGCCTGGCGGATTCGAACTCCAGCCCGATGGCGGAGTATAGAACGGGTCGTTCTGCGGAGTCGGCCGCGGATCCGCGCTACCGACCGCGATGGGATAACCGGCAAAGCACAGCACGAGCGAGACTGCGATCAGAACCGTACGTAACCGACCGCGCTTTACCACTGAATACGTTGCACCACAGGTTGATACGGCACTGTCCACGTCTCCGACTTCCCTCCCCGGCAGGGACCCGACTCCCGGTGAATCCCCTGAAGTCAGCAAGATTACCTCCCTCGATCATGATCGACACCGGAACCGGAGATAAAGTGATCATGCGCGATTACGGCTGTGCTGAGCCTGTTTGAAGTCCCGGGCCAGATCGGCGTTTACAAGGTCAGGTGTGTCCACAGCACCGTTGGACAGCAGGCTCCGCGCGGTTGTCGCCACCATCCCGACTTTCCCCGCTGTCGAAACCGGATGTGCCGTAGTCGAACTCGCGATCATGAGCGTCGATTGTGGCCGCGAAACCGCCCGCTGCCCTCCCATGCCCGGGATCAGCCCTCGCTTACACTCAACCGCCGATTACAACCCGTCAATGCGCCAATGGAGCAGTGCGGATCCGGACTAATCACTCGACCGAACCTCGGAGAAGTGGTCGCTACGAAACGGGCTTCGGGTATCCAGGGCCCGGCACGCCGACCCGCGCACGACCATGCATTACGACCGGGCGCGGACCAACCTGGATCGCCACGCCAACTATGTCCTCGCTGCCTACATGGCTTCGGGCACATGACAGCTCAACGCACGCACATGCCGATCTGCGCGCATCGCTGCGCCCTGAACCGTCTGTGTAACGAAGCTCTCGGCGCCACCACGTGGCAGCCGGTGCTGGAGTTCACATATAGCCTCGCTGGCGAGTTCGTCCGGGGTTCGAGTCGACGCACAAACGAGGGCCTGGCCGCCGCCCGCCCCTCGCCCGCAGGGCAAAAGAGAGCTGACCGCCGATGCCGTGAAAGGGAAGGCTATCGGCAGCGGAAACTGGTTACCTCATGCGGGCCCAACGCCTCTCCGAATATATCCTCCCCGACGCCGGCACGGACATCTTCACACTCGTAGGTGTTGCCATTAGGTTTGTCGACGATCTTTGCCTTTTTGACTGTGCCCTGGGCGGGCGCGCCGTTTTCCGGCGTGCAGTCCGTTCCCGTATAAGCCCCTTGGTAGCCACCTTCTCCATCGCCATGGATCACCTTGTCGCACACGTATTTGTAGTCCGGAGCGGCAGCGGCAACCGCAGCGGTGATTGTCGCGCTAGCTACGGCCACCAGGCATGCAGCGGCGAGAACGGCGATCCTGGCAGTTCGAACAAGGGGCATCCTTTTGTCCTTCGGCTCCGGGGCGTCGGCGGGCTTGGTTCAAGGGTGAATGCCCAGTATTCGACGCGATCGCGAGTTTGGATGGCACGGCCTTCTGACGTTTCCAGCGGTCAGGTTGACCGTCAGACGACATTCGAGACGGTTGCCAATCGGTGAGTCACAGCTGCTGGCGGGTATGGTTCCATCGACTGGCAGTGCAACCGATGTATACGATAATACGTTGGCGGAGAACATAATTGGACTCGATAAAACCGACGCCGTCCGTGCGGATTCGTCGTTTACGTGGAACTGCTCACCATTGACTCGGTCGAGTGGTTCAGGAACCACAGGCTCCTGCATGGGCTCGGCCGCACGGCCGACACCAGGGCACGGCGACGGTGCGCTGCCCGAACGGCTACTTCGGGGTGATGAATTGTGACAGCACGGTGGTGGTGCTGCATCCAGCCGGCACCGGAGTATCGGTGTCGACGCGTTCCCTCAGCCAAGAGAACGCGGCAGGGGAGGCCGAGAAAATCGTGCTCAAGTGCTCGGCCAGCTGCTCACGTACATAGGTGACCCGAGCCCCACGAGCACAGAGGTCTTCGACCATTCGGTCGGTCGGGCCCACTGGAATCACTTCGTCCTGCACAGCTTGAAAGACATAAAGCGGCGCAGCTGGTGCGTGGGTACCCAGTCTGGCCTGGTTGATAACGTCCGCGAGCGGCGGCAACGCCAGGACCTGGTCCAGCGGAATGTCGAAATACCGTTTCCAGTCGCCGAGGAACTGCTGGGCGAGAGTGGTGGACAAGCATTGCGTCTGGATCTGATCCATCACAGCCGCGCCCTCAGATGTCAGGTGCGGTCGCATCGCCGCTTTGACCTCGGGATAGGTGGCGTAGTAGGAGGACAGGCCGCTACCGACTATGGCCGAGAAGGGTCCACCGTTCGTGGTGAACAATGCTGCATTGATGTCAGGCCCGGGGCCGCCGTACGCCGCGCCGGTTATATTGAGCTCGGGTGCGTAACTGGGTTGCAGCTCAGCCGTCCACCCCGTCGCGAACCCGCCACCTGAGTATCCGTACAGACCGACGCGGGTCTCGGGGCCGAGACCGAGCGGAGCGAACTGGGTGGCCGCGCGAATGCCATCCAGGGTCATGTAGCCGGGCTCTCGCGCAACCGGGAAGTGGCCGAATCGCCCGCCGAAATCAGGCACCGACACCACCCAGCCGTTCTGCAGCGCAGTTTGCAGGTCCATCAACTGCCCCATGGTCTCTGTGGAGGATTGGGCACCGGCCTGCAGCCCATAGGACGGGACACATTGCGGACCGGAGGCGTCCTCGAACATTTGAAGCGACACCAACGGTCGGTCCCCTCGGACATTGTTGGGCAGGAACACCGTGGTGACGGTGACATCCGGCTGCTCGAACACGTCGGTGGTGCGATAGAGCAATTGCCAAGCTTGGGCCGGCAACGGCACCACCGACTGGACAGGCCGGGATCGCAGAATCACGCCCTGCGCCGCGGACTCGAAACCGGCTGGTGGCTGGTAGAACTCATCCGCCTGCGGCAAAGGTGGTGCCGCAGCCGCCGTATTCGGGGAAAAAACCACCGGCCCGGCCAACGTCGCCATGACGGCCACTGCGGCGACGCCGAACCAGTAGACACGTCGCTGGGCATTACTGGACATCTCGACCTCCACTGTTCGGATGGATCGGCCTCGCGTCCGCAGAGCCCGGCAAACCTGTTGTGCCGCCGCCTATTAATTCAGCGAAATCCAGCCCAAAGGGCAGCACTCGGACCTAGCTTTGTCCTGACGCATCCGCACTGGAGGCCACGTCGTAACTGCGGGTATTCAAAACACACGCACCGCATTCGCGGCATTGGGCCAGATGATGAGCAATGCTGAAGCATGTATTCATGCAAACTACCAAAATCATATTGATGAGTGTGAGATCGACAGGTGGAATCTTCGACCCGCGCTACGAGCCCTGGGGGTCTGCCGCACGTCGACCGCCACCCAACTATCTCCTCGCCGCCTACATGGGCATCGTGCCCCAGGGTCTCCATTGAGGTAGGCCCCCTGACTCAACGCACTCACATGCCGCTTACGGATCGGCGCAGCCGCCCAGCCTGACTCCCACTGAGTGAAGTACATTCGCTGCGGATCTTGCGGCAGGTCAACGCGGGCGGGTGTTAGATGGTGGTCAAGATGTTCGGCGCTCTCGGACTGTTCAGCGGGATGATCGCCGTAGCGACGTTTCAGCTTTGGTGGATGCTGTCGCGTCCGCGGGTAGAGGTCGAGGTCGGTGCCGACTTCTACGACTCGTCTCAGTCGTCGGGTGTCGTCACCGATGTCTACTACCCGGTTGTCGGCGGTTGGCTGTATCTACTGTTGCTCGCTACGCCGTTGGCTCTGGGGATCGCGATCGGAACTGCTTTGACACGCGCTGGCTGGAGTTTGACTCGAGAGAGATGAGCCAGCGAAGGGGCTCGGGCCGACGCGGGGAACGCACGCGCATGCCGATGAGCCGATGGTGGTGCCCGCTGCCAAGCCCCCGGTAGTCGGGACTGCTCGGTTATGTGTCGTGCACCTACATTCTGATCTGGTAGCTAACCCGGCGACGTGGATGCTCCGGGTTGATCTGCTGATCAACGTGTTCGTGTTGGAGGACTTATCGATGTTTGCTCATATAGCGTCGCTGCCCCGGGTGTTTCGTGCCCGCTCTTCGATGCGACCAGGGCTGTTGGGCGGCAAGATACCCGTGGTGGTGAAACAGGTGAGTGGACAGGAGCTTCTCGCGCTAGGCGACAGGGCTCGCGGAAGATTCAGTGCGTATGGTCGCCCGCGTTGGACCGCGGCGCACCTGGACGAGATAGCTTCGGTTCTGCTGATTCCACTAGTCCGGAAAAGCGGTCCTGATGGGCGACCAATGGCATGGCGGTGTTATGCCGGTGTCACCCTGACGGGCAAAGGAACGGTCGTCTTCACCCTCGATGTTTCGATCGCAGATTTCCACCGATTGTCCACAGTAAGCGATCCCTGGGTTGTCGCCGAAGCACTGCTGCCGCATGCTCCACACCTGCCGATCGAAGAGTGAGGGTCCCGAGCCTCAGCGGTCGCGTGCCGCCGGGGCCCAGGACACTGTCATGCCGCAGCAGGGCCTCGCACATGCCGACGACAGCGCGGTTGCCGGTGGGGCGTAGTCACAGGTGATCATCGGTGAGTGTGAAGGGGTCCTCGCCGGATTTGTAGAGGCACCATTCCTGCCAGAGGTTTTCCGGGTCGATGTCGCGATATCCCCGGGACTCGTCCATCACATGCCGCATTGACAGCGGCAGCATCATGGCGGGGGCGTTGTCACGCGCGTCGAGGAGCTCGGCCTCGGTCAAATCCGAGCCCTTGTCCTCTTCGCTGGACAAATCGTCTTCGGCCGATTCGAGGACGAGATCCAGCAACCAGAAACTCAGCTCCCAATCGGCCTTATTCGCAAGCAGCAGATCAACGAACTCATCGAGGCGTGCCGGATCGGATACCTCGATGGGCCAGTCCTGCATCCAGCTTTCGTGCGCGATGTTCGCCAGTTGTGCGACTCGCGACGCTGAATCACGGCCCGGATAGATCATGCGGTTGAAGGTAGCGAACTCAATAGCCGCGAGGAGTGGGTGCGTCGGATGGCCAGACGTTCGGGAATTCGGTCATCAGCGGATTGGCATCGACCATGCGGGTCGCCAGGACGATACGGACCGGGTCGATGCCCTCGATGGGGACGGTGGTCAGGCCAGCTATGGCCGTCACCGCGTTTCAGGCGCATCCTATGAGTGCGCAACGTGGGCGCGCGTGGTCGGCGCGCTCGGCCCTGGCCCGCGAGGAGGAACGCATGGAGAGCGCGCCGAGCAGGACGGCGATGTTTGCGGCCGTGTCGCGTGGATTGTTTCGGCTGGAGACGGCGTCGCCGTGGGTGCTGGACGATGCGCTGGCCCTGGTGCTTGTGGGCCCGGTATGGCAGCAGCTGCGAGACCAGTTCGATCCGCTGTTCCCCGACCCGGTGCGTCGCGAATCCCGGGCGGCTGTGTGCACCCGCAGCCGATACGCCGAGGACCGGCTGGCCGCCAGCGCCTTCACCCAGTACGTGATTCTCGGTGCGGGGCTCGACTCGTTCGCGTGGCGGCGGCCGGATCTGCTCGGCTCGCTGACGGTGTTCGAGGTGGATCACCCTGCCTCCCAGGCATGGAAGCTCGAGCGGGTCAGGGAACTCGGCCTGCCGCTCAGCGACTCGCAGGTATTCGTGCCGGCGGATTTCGAGGCCGGACCGGTTCAGGATGCGCTGGGCCGGGCCGGGTTCGACTGGGCACAGCCGGCGATGTTCTGCTGGACGGGCGTCGCCCCCTACCTGACGGCACCGGCGATCGAGTCGGGGTTGCGCACGATCGCGGCGGCTGCTCCCGGGTCCGAGGTGGTGTTCTCCTACCGAGCCGAGGACTCCGCACTCGACGACGTGGGGACGGAATTCGCCCGTATCTACACGCCGATCGCGGCTTCTGTCGGCGAGCCGCTGCAGCCCGGCTGGCCGGTATCCGAGATCGAGAGGCTGATCAGCCGGTGCGGACTGAAAGTCGTGGACCATCCCGCACATGCCGACCTCCAGCAGCGGTACTTCGCCGGCCGTACCGATGGTGTGCGGCCCTATACCTTCGAGACACTCGTGGCCGCACAGGTCACCTGAGCGGGCAGGCCATGCCAGGCCGGATGATGATGTAGCATTAGAACATGCGTTCGAACGGAGCTTACGAAGAGCAGCTCAGCGCCCTGGAGGGTGCGCTGGCTGGGCTGCGGGGCCTCGATGTGGCGCGGGGTAGCGAGGAGGAGTTGTCGGACCTGCTGGATCGACTGGAGGCTGCCGCGCGGATGCTGGCGGGGTTGATCACACGGGTGGCTTATCGGCTGCGGCAGTTGCGCGAACCGATCTGATTCACGGCCGCAACGCGGACGGATCGATCGCCAGCAGTGTGTGCAAGGCGGTTTCGCCGTCGGCGGTGACGCGGACGGCGCGGCCGGTGCCGACGCGGGTGATCCAGTCGCGTTCGAGGAGGCGATGACAGATCTGCGCGCCCGCGATACCACCGAGATGGGTGCGTCGTTCGGTCCAGTCGAGACAGGGCCGGGCGAGCGGGCGGCGCGTCCCGCGCAAGGCGGCGGGCGCGATGCCCAGGGGTCCGGTGAGCCAGGACAGGCCGGCTTCGGTGAGGGCGAAGCCGGTGTCCTGGTCGAGCAGACCGCGCTCGGTCATCGCGTCGGTGATCGCGACCCCGAGGCGTCCGGCCAGATGGTCGTAGCAGGTCCGGCCCCGCGCCAACGCCGTTGCGACAGTGGCGGTTCGCAGATTCGTCACGGCCGGGCGCGACGGTTCGAGCTGGGTGACCATCGTTTCCAGCAGCTCGGCGACCTGCGGCCCCGCCAACTGCACGTAGCGGTGCCTGCCCTGGCGCCGTTCGACCAGCAGCCCGCCGTCGAGCAACCGGTTCAAATGTTCGGTCGCGGTCGACGCGGCCACCCCCGTGTGCCGGGCGAGCTCGCCCGCGGTCCACGCCCGGCCGTCGACCAGCGCCAGGCACATATCGGCGCGGGTGCGGTCGGCGAGCAAGGCGGCGAGACCGGCCAGTTCGGCTCCTCGGGATGACACCACCCCATCATGGCGCGCCCTCGTTTCGGCGGCGACCGAAATGTCGCGGAGATACGGTCTCGCCATGACTCGGACACCGCCCATGCTCACCGACCCCGACCAAGTGCGCCAAACCTTGATCGACGCACCGGTACCCGTCGCGCCGCAGGTGGACGCGCCGATCGGTGTCGCGTGGTTGCGCGCGCACGTGCCCCGGTTCCGCGAGGGCGCCGAGCACCGCCGGCTGCGCGCACTGGTCGTGGCCGAGCTGGACCGCCTCTCCCCCGCCGACCTTCGTGCGCGGGCACGTGCGGCGGGCGGCGCCCTACCTCATATCCGTGCCTTGGCGGAAAAGCTTGGACTGCAAGGCATTTCAGAGGAAACGGTGACGTTGGTCGCCGCTCACTATCAACCGCACGAGCCGGACGACGCCGCCGCCGACGCGGCAGTAGCGGATTTGGTCGCCGCCTGCGGCGGCGTGCCCGATGACGCGACGGCGACGCGAATCTGCCTGCTGGTACAGGCCTGTGCCGCGATCACGGCGCTCGTCGCCCACGTACGGGAGTCAGACCCGCACGGCAGCGCGGAGGAACGCATCGCCCGCACCATGGACGAACATCCGCCGCTGCGTTCGACCCGCCGGGTGATCGACGGCGAACTGGTCGAACTCGACATGCGCCACCCGGGACTGGGTTTCGGCGTCGGGCCGCACGCCTGCCCGGGCCGGGCGCACGCCATCGCACTCGCCGCAGGCATCATCGAGGGATCAGCGTGAACAAGACCGAGACCTTCCACCGACTACATCACCGTGACGAGCCGTTGGTGCTGCCGAACGCCTGGGACTTCGGTTCCGCGGCGCTGCTTGCGGCCGAGGGGTTTCCGGCGATCGGCAGCACCAGCCTCGGAGTCGCGGTCGCGGCGGGCCTGCCGGACGGCACCGGCGTCACCGCCGCGGCCACCATGGCGCTGGCCCGGCTACTCGCCCGGCTGCCGGTGCCGGTGACCGTCGACATCGAAGGAGGTTTCAGCGAAAGGCCTACGGCCGTCGGCGAATACGCCGCGCAGCTGGCCGAGATCGGTATCGCAGGAATCAACGTGGAGGACGGCCGCACCGAAAACTCGCTGGCCGCACCGGAACACCAGACCGCGGTGATCGCGGCGATCAAAGCGCACGCGCCGCAACTCTTCGTCAACGCGCGCGTCGACACGCACTGGCTGCACCTCGATGCCGACAGCACGCTCGACCGGGCCGCGCGGTACGCCGCCGCGGGGGCCGACGGCATTTTCGTCCCCGGTCTCACCGATCCCGCCGCGATCGAACAGCTCGTCGCCGCCGTACCGCTGCCCGTCAACGTCCTCTATTCGCCGACCGGCCCGTCCCTGGCGACCCTCGCCACCCTCGGCGTCCGCCGGATCAGCACCGGTTCACTGCTGTACCGCACCGCACTCGCCGCGGCCGTCGACACCGCCCGAGCGGTCCGCGCCGACACTCCGCTGCCCACCGCGGCCCCGCCCTACGATCGGATCCAAGCCCTCACCCAGTGAGATCGCCGAACACCGAGAGTTTCTGCACCGCAATCTAGTTGCCCGCATCGCGCGATCGCAGCCGTCGGGTCACCGGACCGGCGCGGCACCGCCTTGCTCGACGACCGCGCACCCGGCAAGCCTCCGCCCGACTACGCGTCGATCTGCGCTATCGGCCCAGCACCGCGGAGTCAACCACGCATATCGGACAGTCGGAGTGCCCGTGGTGTCTACCATTGAAGCCAGCGGCCGACGGCCGAAAGGGGCTCGCGATGTTCGAGAAATTCTCCGATCACGCTCGGCGAGTGGTGGTGTTCTCGCAGGAAGCCGCCCGTGATCTGCACCATGACTACATCGGCGCCGAGCATATGCTGCTTGCTGTCCTCGACCTGTGCGAGCGCGAACCGACCCTCGGCGCCGCAGAGGCGTTGGCGCAGCTCGGCATCGAACCGAAAGCAGCGCGGGCCCGGATCGCGCTGCAGCCGGGACCAGATAACCTCAACGTGTCCGGCTACATCCCGTTCACCAAACAGGCCAGGAAGGTACTGGAGAACAGCCTGCGTGAGGCGCAGGCCCTCGACGACGCGCACATCGGTCCGAGCCATCTGCTCCTGGCGCTGACCAGCGCGGCGGCCGCCGATCCCGAAACACCCATCGGCACCGCGATCACGGCGTTGGCGCTTTCACACGAGAACCTCCGCGCGGCGCTGCGGGCCGGCACCGCGGCACGGGCCGCCGCCTTGGTGACGCCGCAGTTCGCACCGCAGGCGATCAAGGCGCTGGCCGTCGCCAAGGTGCACGCCCAGCAATCCGGCAGCAGCACAGTCGATCTCGGTCACCTGCTGCTCGGCCTGCTCGCACTGGACGACGACGTGGTGCGCCCGGCTCTCGACGCCGTGGAGGTGGATCGGGACCGGCTCGCCGACGAGGTGCTCGGCAGGCTGCCGCGCCGCGAATGACGCGGTTCTAGTGTTTGTGCACCACCCGCTCGCCCTGTCCCGGCTTCCAGATCGTGATGTCCAGGTGATCATCGATCACCTCCACCGTGGAGGCACTGCTCAGGTCGGCGATGTAGAAGTGGTCGAACTTCTGGCCGCGGATGTCGAACCCGGATTCGTCGAACAGGTGCTGGGCGAACCGCTCGTGCAGTTGCTGGTCGGGTAGATCGACCACGGTGCCGAACAGTTTGGCGTCACCGTCGCCGACCTGGGTGTCGACCGTGGCGGTGTGCAGGCAGAACCGCGGATCACGCGCCAGGTCACGGAATTTCGTCGTGTCGGGCATCCCCGAGATCACCAGATTGCCCTCGAAGAACCGCGGTTCCACCGGGCTGATCCGCGGGAATCCGTCCGAGCGGAGCGTGCCCAGCATGCACAGGTTGCCGGTCGCGGTGTGCCGGCGCACGAACAGTTCGGCGATATGCGGTGCTTCTTCGGCGAAATCACTCCAAGTGGTCATGCGCTGGACAGTACGCGCAATCCTTGTCATCTCCTGTCAACTTTTCCGGTTAGTCTCGAATCCATGCGCGCGAGCCGATTGGTGCAACTACTGCTGCTGTTGCAGACCAGAGGGCGATCGACCGCCGGCGAGCTCGCCAAGGAACTCGAGGTGTCGGTGCGCACGGTGTACCGCGATATCGAGGCGCTGTCCGCGGCGGGCGTGCCGGTGTACAGCGAGCCGGGCCGGGCGGGCGGCGTACAACTGGTGCACGGCTACCGAACCCGGCTCACCGGGTTGACCATCGACGAGGCCGACGCGGTACTGCTCACCGGATTGCCCGGCGCGGCAGCCGATCTCGGCCTCGGTACGGTGCTCGCGACCGCACAGCTCAAGGTTCTCGCCGCGCTGCCACCCGAATTACGCGGCCGCGCGACCAGAATCGCCGAGCGAATCCACATCGACGCACCGGGCTGGTTCCATCGCCCCGACGAGACGCCCACCCTCAACACCGTCGCGGACGCGCTCTGGCACGACCGCCGCCTGCACCTGCGCTACGGCCGCAAAGACAAGGTCGTCGAGCGCCTGCTGGATCCGCTCGGCCTGGTCATGAAGGCGGGCACCTGGTATCTCGTCGCCCGCGACGGCGGCGCGGTCCGCTCCTACCGGGTCAGCCGGATCGTCTCGGCCGAGCCGAACGGCGAAACCTTCACGCGGCCGGACGATTTCGATCTGGCCGCGCGTTGGTCCGCGGCGGCGGACGATTTCGCGCAGTCGATGTTGCGGGTCCGGTCCCGCTGTCGGATGGCCGCGACCCAGCTGCGACTGCTGCGCCTGTGGCACGAGCCCGCCGCGGTCGCGGAGGCGCTGGCGTCGGCGACCGAACCCGATGCCGAGGGCTGGGTCGAACTGACCCTGGCCTCGGAAGCCTGGGACGTTCTCGCGCACGCCATCCTGCCGCTCGGTGAGTTCATCGAGGTGCTGGACCCGCCGGAACTGCGCGCGCGGTTGGCCGAGACCGCCGCCCGCATGCACGCCCGCTACCATCCAGGTTAGGACCGTAACGTTCCTAAGCCGATGGCAAGGTGAAGCAATGTTGGAGACGTCGGCACGGCTGCTGAAACTGCTGGCCCTGTTGCAGACGCACCGGGACTGGACCGGAGCGGAACTCGCGCAGCGGCTCGGCGTCACCGGGCGCACAGTGCGCCGCGATGTCGAGCGCCTGCGGGAACTCGGCTATCCGGTGGACGCCACGCAAGGGACCGGGGGCTATCGGCTCGGGGCGGGCGCGACGCTGCCACCGCTACTGCTCGACGACGAGGAGGCCGTCGCGGTGGCGGTGGGGCTGCGCAGCGCCTCGGACGGGACGGTGGCGGGCATCGAGGAGTCCTCACTGCGCGCGCTCACGAAGCTGGAACAGGTGCTGCCGCCGCGACTGCGGCATCGGGTGCGCACCCTGCGCGCGGCCACAGTTCGGGTCGGGACGCCGGGCGCGGCGGTGCGGCCGGAAACCTTGATGGCGGTCGCGGAGGCCTGCCAGCGGCACGAGGGTCTGCGCTTCGACTACCGCGCACACGACGGCACGTCGACCCTCCGCAAGGTCGAACCACACAGCCTGGTCCATTTCAGCCGCCGCTGGTACCTGGTCGCGTGGGACATCGATCGGGCCGGCTGGCGCACCTTCCGGGCCGACCGCCTCACCCCGCGCATCCCGACCGGCCCCCGCTTCACCCCGCGTGAGCCACCGGAAGGCGATGTGGCCGAGTATCTTTCGCGGCAATTGTCCACGAACGCCTGGCCGTGCCGGGCGACCGTCCTGCTGCATATCTCCGCGGCGGCCGCGACCGATCGCATCTGGCCGGGCATGGGCGTGCTGGAACCGGTGGACGCCGATTCCTGCCGCCTGCTCGTCGGTGCCGAAACTCCCGCGGACCTGGTTTGGATGATCACGTCGAGCAATCTGGACTTCACGCTGCTCAGCGGCCCACCGGAACTGGTCGCCGCGTTGCGTACCCAGGCCGCGCGCTGCACCGACGCCCTGCGCGATTTTCCCGGCTAGCCGGGTCAGCAGGTCCAATCGAGGACCGGGGCGAACGATTTCGTCTGCACTGCGGCGGGCGTCAGCCGCAGTAGCAGGTTGCGCGCGAATACCGCAGGCGCCGAAGACAGTTGAGCGACGGTGCCGACCCGGCGCGAGCGGGTGACGATCATCTGGGTGCGCGGCCTGCGTTCCCGGTCGTACCGGGCGAGGCCGGTATCCGTGGCGGCGACGCGGGCCAGGATCACCGCGTCTTCCAAGGCCTGGCAGGCACCTTGACCGAGGTTGGGGGTCATGGCGTGCGCCGCGTCACCGAGCAATGCGATGCGGCCCGCGGCGAAGGTCGGCAGCGCGGGCAGGTCGTAGAGATCGTGCTGCAGCACGGCGGATTCCGTTGCGGCCGCGAGCAGTTCCGGAATCGGCGCGTGCCAGTCGCCGAATCGGCGGCGCAGTTCGGCGAGTCCCCCGCCCGGTGCGCCCGCGGGCATATCGGCGGTGGCGAAACAGTAGACGCGGCCATCGGCCAGCGCACCGTAGCCGAAACGTTCACCGCGACCCCAGGTTTCGGCCATCCCCGAGATCGGCTCGGTCGGCGTCACCACGACCCGCCACGCGGTGTAGCCGCTGTAGCGTGGCGCGACGTCGCCGCACACCGCCCGCCGCACGACGCTGCGGATACCGTCCGCGCCGACGACCAGGTCGCCCGTCGAGGTGCCCGCGTCGTGCACGACGGTGCCGTCGAGGCGGGCCTCGCGCACCGAAATGCCGGTGCGCAGCACCTTTTCGGGCAGCTCGGCGCGCAGGAGATCGAGCAGGTCGGCGCGATGCAGCATGATCGGGCTGCCGTAGCGCGCCCGGATCGCCGCACTGTCCACGCGCGAGAGCCAGACTCCCCGGCTGTCCCGGATCCCGGCCGAACCCCCTTCGATCGCCCGGGATCGCACCCGCGCGCCCAGGCCCAGCGCATCGAGCGCACGAAGGGCGTTGGGCCACAGCGAGAGTCCCGCTCCGACCGCGGTGATCGCGGCGGCTCGTTCGAGCACCTCGACCTCCCACCCTTGCCGGGTGAACGCGACCGCGGTCGCCAGTCCCCCGATGCCACCGCCGACAATGATCACCTTTGCCATCGCCCGACTCCTCCCGCTCTCAGCTGACGACAAAGTTACTACATATGTAGTTCAAAAACTACTTTTGTAGTGCAATTCACTACCGATGTAGTATCCCTGACGTGCCTACGAAGCGGGAAATCGTCCTGGATGCCGCGATCGAACTGCTGGGATCGCGTGGTTCCCGCGCGCTCACCCACCGCGCGGTCGACGAGGCGGCGGGCATGCCGTCCGGCTCGACCTCGAACTATTTTCGCTCGCGGGACGCCCTGCTCTCCGGTCTGGCCGAGCGCCTGGAAGAGCGCGACTACGCCGACTGGGACGCGCTGAGCCGGGTACCGGCGCCGAGCACCGTCGACCAGCTCATCGACAGCCTCGCCCTGTTCGTCACGCATGCGATCACCACCGACCGCACCCGCACCCTCGCCAGATACGCCCTGTTCCTGGAGGCACAGGCCGCCCCGGCAGCGCAGGCCGCGGTGCGGCGCGGAAACGAACGGCTGACCGACTGGATTCGCACCATGCTCCGCAACGTCGACGCGGGGCCGGACGTGGCGAAGCTGCTCGTCGACTGTCTCGACGGCGTGGTGCTGCACCAGTTGGCCGGCCCCGCAACGGAGTTCGACGCTCAGCGGGTGGTGGACCGGTTGGTCCGCGCGCTGCTGCTCAGCTGACGATGGCGAACAGCACCGCGGCGACCGCGAAACTCACCACCGAGAGGATGGTTTCGAGGACGGTCCAGGTCTGCAGGGTCTGCTTGACGGTCAGGTTGAAGAACTTCGCGATGATCCAGAAACCACCGTCGTTGACGTGGCTGAGGATGATCGAGCCCGCGGCGATCGCCATGGCGATCAGCGCGATCGACATCTGCGAGTAGCCGTGCTCGGTCACCAGCGGCGCGACGATGCCGCCGGTGGTGACGATGGCGACCGTCGCCGAGCCCTGCGCGATGCGCAGACCACAGCTGATGATGTAGGCCAGCACGATCACCGGCAGCCCGGCCGCGGACATGGTGTCGGCCAGCGCGGTGCCGATCCCGGTGGCGGAGATGACCTTTCCGAAGAACGCGCCGGCGCCGACCACCAGCAGCAGCATGCCGACCGGTCGCAGCGATTCGGCGGTGAGCTCGCTGAGCTCCTGCACGGTGGAACCACGGCGCACGCCGAGCACATAGAACGCGATGAGCACCGCGATCAGCAGCGCGACGGCGGGTGTGCCGAAGAAGGTCAGCACCTGCAGCAGCTGAGAGTCCTTGTCCAGCAACTGGGTACCGAAGGTGGCGCCGAGGATCAGCACCAGCGGGATCGCGATGATCGCGCCGATCAGGCCCACCGACGGCGGTGTGGCCGTCACGGTCCTGGTGGCCGTGCCGGTGCCGCCGCCGGCGCCGTCGGAAATCCGCTCCCCCTCATCGGGAGCGGTTTCCTTCTCCTTGGTGACCAGGAACTCGTCCGGCACCTCGACGTGCACGCGCTTGCCGATGTAGCTACCCCAGACGATGCCCGCCGCGACGAAACCCGGTAGACCGCAGACGAATCCCATCAGGATCAGCCAGCCGAGGCTCACCCCGAGCAGGCCGCCCAGCGCCACCGGACCCGGGTGCGGCGGCAGGAACGCGTGCGTCATCGACAGACCCGCCAGCATCGGCATCGCGTACAGCACCAGCGAACGCCCGCCACGCTTGGCCGCCACGTAGATCAGCGGCGCGAGCACGAAGATGCCGATATCGAAGAAGACCGGGATACCGAAGATGAGCCCGAGCAGTCCCATCGCGAACGGGGCGCCCTTTTCGCCGAACAGGTTCAGCAGCTTGCCGGTGAGCACGTCGGCGCCGCCGGAGCGTTCCAGGATCGCGCCGAGCACCGTGCCGAGCCCGATGATGACGGCGATATGCCCGAGGATGCCGCCGAATCCGGTCTCCAGCAAGGAATCACCGGCTTTGATCGCCGTGCCGACGATCTTCGACACCGGCAGACCGGCGGCCAGCGCCAACCCGAGCCCGGTGAGCAGCAGCGCAATGAACGGCTCCAGCTTGACCTTGATGATGGCGAACAGCAGCACTGCGATCGCGAGCCCGCAGAGCACGAGCAGCCCCGGGGTACTGGTGCGCAGCCAATCTACGGTGGCGCCCATGGGTAGACCTCTCAATTCATGGATCGAACGAACGAGGCCGCGCGGTCGGCGATTTCGGTCCACCGGCCCGCCGCGACATCGGAAGGGGCAACGACGTCGGTGCCTGCCGTGACGGCGATTGCGCCGGCGGCCAGGAATTCGGCGGCGTTGCCCGCGTTGACGCCACCCGACGGGATGAGCGCCACATCTGGAAACGGACCACGCAGGTCCTTCAGGTAGCCGGGCCCGAGTGCCCGCGCGGGGAAGATCTTCACCGCAGCCGCGCCGAGATCGAGCGCGGTGAGCACTTCGCTCGGCGTGAAAGCGCCCATCACGACCGGAATGTCGTGCTGCGCGGCCACCTCGGCGACCTCGGTGCGCAGACCCGGCGTGACCAAGAACTGCGCGCCACTGTCGATCGCGGCCTTGGCCTGTTCCCCGGTGAGCACGGTCCCGACGCCGAGCACCGCGTGCGCGGCGGCCCGCGCGGCCGTGAGATAACCCAGCACACCCGGCGTGGTGAAGGTGAGCTCCAGCGCCCGGATACCGGACGACGCCAGCGCCTCCGCCAGCGCCACCGGATCGGGAATCTCCGGCGCGCGAACCACACTCAGCACCCGGTCGGCCCGGATGGCCGCCATGGCGGCACTGCTCGAGGTCATCAGACTGTCTCCTTTCGCGCGGCGTCCATGCGCAGCGCCCGCCCGGCGAGCGTGCCGGTGGGTGCGCCGTCGTCGATGGCGAAGCGCCCGTTGACGAGCACGTGCGTGATGCCGCGCGCCTGCTGTTTGGGGTCGTCGAAGGTGGCCGTATCGATCACCGAGGCCGGATCGAACACGACGAGATCCGCGGCGTACCCGGTGGCTACGAGGCCGCGATCGCGCAGTCGCAGGCGTTGCGCGGGCCGGCCGGTCAGGTGGTGCACGCAGTCCTCCAGCTCCAGCACGCCGAGCTCGCGCACGTACCGGCCGAGGTAACGCGGAAAAGTGCCCCAGGCGCGCGGGTGCGGACGGGCGGGCGCGAGCAGCGCGTCACTGCCGCCCATGTGCCCGGGGTGCACCATGATCACGCGCACGTTCTCCTCGTGCCCGACGTGCTGCAGGATGCCGGTCGCGAGCTGATCACGTTGCAGCAGTTCGAAGAACACCTCGACCGGCGCCACCGCGCGTTCGGCGGCGATCTCGTCGATCCGCTTGCCGACGTACTCGTCGAGGTCCGCGTTGCCGACCCCGCTGATCTGGATGGTCTCCCATTCGACGGTCACGCCGTGACAGCCGTCGGACCCGTGCACGTCGACATCCTCGGCGATGCGCGCCCGGGTCGCCGGATCGTCGAGCCGGGCCAGCGCCGCGTCCGGACCGCCGGACATCGCCCAGCTCGGTAGGAGTGCCGAAAGCGTTGTGGCGCCGGGCAGGTAGGGGTAGGTGTCCAACGTGATGTCGCAACCTTCGGCCCTGGCTTCGTCGATCAACGCCAGGAACTCCGGTGCGCGACCGCGGTTCACGTGGAAGTTCATGGTGGCGTGCGTGAGGTGCAGCGCGCAGCCGGTGCGCCGGGCCAGGCCGATCATCTCCGCGTACGCCTCGAGCGCGCCCGCACCGTAGGAGCGGGTGTGCGGCGCGTAGAAGCCGCCGAACTCCGCGACCACCTCGCACAGGGCGGCCAATTCGCCGGTGTCGGCGTACATTCCGGGCGTGTAGGTGAGCCCGCTCGACATGCCGACCGCGCCCTCGCGCAGTCCCTGCGCGAGCAGCTCCCGCATGCGCCGGATCTCGTCCGCGGTCGCGGGACGCTGATCCGCGCCGACCACCAGCAGCCGCAAGGTGCCCTGCGGCACGAGATAGGCGGCGTTGGGCGTGATTCCGCGGTCGAGACGGTCCAGGTACTCGGCCACGCTGCGCCAGGAGAAGTCGAGGTCCGCGGGATTGCCGTTCCACCCGGCGATCTGGCGGCGCACCACGTCGAGGGTGGCGTCGTCGATCGGGGCATAGGACAGCCCGTCCTGTCCGATCACCTCGGTGGTCACACCCTGGCTGATCTTGGCGAAATGCCCTGGCTCGGTGAGCAGATGCAGATCCGAGTGCGCGTGCATGTCGATGAAACCGGGGCACAGCACGGCACCGGGCCCGGTCTCGACGACCCGGTCGGCCTCGGCGAACGAGCCGGGGGCGGTGATCTGGGTGATGCGACCGTCGGCGACGCGCACGTCGCCGCGGAAGCGCGGCAGACCGGTGCCGTCGATGATGTCGATCTCGCGAAAAAGTATGTCCGTCATGGCATCCGGCTCGTCAGAAGAAGGTGTGCAGGAAGTCGACCACGCGCGGGGACTCGGCATCCGCGTCGTCGATCACCGGGACGAGCCGCCACTTGTCGAACGCGGTGCACGGGTGCGAGAGCCCGAAGCGCACGACGGTGCCGATCGGCAGGTCCGCGTCCTCGGGCAGGCGCAGGAACAGGTGCTGGTCGTTGAGCGCCGACGTCCGTGCCGCCGGGTCGACCGGCGTATCTTCCGGTCCCGCAATACGTTGCGGGACCGGAAGACCCTCATCGAAGGGCAGATCACGTTTGCCCGCGTCCAGCAGGGCCAGTCCCGGCTCCGGCCGGGAAATGGTGCGTGCCCAGCCGTGCATGGCCGAGCGCAGCGGCTTGTCGCTGCGCGCCGCCGCCAGCGGTGAGATGCCCGCGTAGAAGCCGTCGTCGTGGATGAGGTACGCGCCGGAGCGCAGCACGACGGTGGTCGGCACACCCTGCGCGCCTTGCTCGTCGGCCGATCCGGCGAGTCGCTCCACCACCAGGTCGGGGTAGGCACTACCGCCCGCGGTGATGATCGCCTCGCCCGGATACTTTCCGGCGGCGGCGATTTCGCGGTGCAGGCGGGCGAGCTCGTCCAGGTAGTGCCGCACGGTGTCCACCGCTTCGGGGGTGCGATCGTGCGCGAGCGCGCCTTCGTAACCGCCGACCCCGCCCAGCGTCAGCCGCTGCGCGTCGGCGATGGCGGCCGCGATGGCGTGCGCCTGCTCGACCGTGCGCGCACCCGTACGGCCGTGCGGCCCACCGAGTTCGACCAGCACCCGGACCCGTGCCGCGCCGGGCGCGGTACTCAGGTGCCGGTCCATCAGGGCGACCGTCTCGACACTGTCCGCCCAGCAGACGAACTCGAACGCCGGGTCGTTCGCCAATTCCTCGGCCACCCAGTGCAATCCGACCGGATCGACGAGCGCGTTGGCCAGCAGGATCCGGCGCACGCCGAAGGAGCGGGCGACCTGGACCTGCCAGATGGTCGCCAGCGTGATGCCCCAGCAGCCGGCGGCGAGCTGTTGGGCCCACAGCTGCGGCGCCATCGTCGTCTTGCCATGTGGCGCGAGTTGCACACCCGCGGCGCTCACCCAGTCGGCCATCAGGGCGAGGTTCGACTCGACGGCCGCCCGGTCGATGGTCAGCACCGGGGTTTCGAGTTGCGCGAGCGTCGGTGCGGTGGCGAGGAATTCGCGCACGGTGCGCCCCCAGGCGGCGGGCGGCAGCCCTTTGTGCTCGGGACCGAGCCTCCGGTCTCCGAGTGCTGCTACGACGTCGTCGTCGATCACCACGGCGTTCCTTCCCGCGAATTCCCGCATCAATCTACATAGCTTCTCGCTATTGCATATTCTGCAATGCTTGTTGCGTATCGTGTTTCGTGTGGTTATTCTGCACGGGATGGCCTCTGGCCGCAAGCACAGGAAGGAGATCGGTGTGACGTGGCCTACGTCGACCCGCCCACGAGCGGTGACCGTCGGCGAGGGACTCGCCGTGCTGGTGGCACAGCCGGGTCCGCTGGAAGAGTCGGACACCTTCGAGCGGACCGCGGGCGGCGCCGAAGCGAACGTGGCCACCGTGCTGCCGCAACTGGGGGTCGACACCGCCTGGCTGTCGCGGATCGGCAGCGACGGCTTCGGCCGATACCTGATCGCCCACCTCGCGGCGCGCGGCGTCGACGTGTCGGCGGTCGTCACCGATCCGACCCGGCCGACCGCGGTGTACGTCAAAGAGCGCGGCAGTGGTTCCGGCAAGGCGACCGACCTCGCCGAACGCGCCAGCCGCATGCTGTACTACCGCACCGGCTCCGCGGCCAGCGCGATGTCGCCCGCCGACCTCGGCGCGACCGCCGCGGCCCGCTTGCTCGCCCACTGCGACCTGGTGCACTTCACCGGGATCACCACGGCACTGTCCGATTCGACGACCGAGCTCACCGAGGCTTTGCTCGCCCTCCCCCGCAACGGCCGGCTGGTGAGCTTCGATCTCAACTTCCGTCCCGCGCTGTGGGCACAGCGACTCGATCTGGCCGCGGAGGTGCTCGCGCGACACGTCCGCGGCAGCGACGTGGTGTTCCTCGGCGCCGACGAGGCCGCCGCCGTCTTCGGCACCGGCGATCCCGACGCACTGCGGGCCCAGTTCCCGGAACCCGCGCAGCTCATCGTCAAGAACGACGAGCACACCGTCACCGGATTCGCGGGGGCCGAACGCGTCGAAGTGCCCGCGCTCGGCCTGGAGGTCACCGAGCGGATCGGCGCGGGCGACGCGTTCGCGGGCGGCTACCTCGCGGCCCTGCTGCACGGCAGGCCGCTCGGCCAGCGGCTGCGCTTCGGGCACCTGTGCGCTGCCGCCGCACTCACCGGCACCGGCGACGGCGCCGAGCTACCCCACCCCTCGGTCCTGGAACGGCTCGCCGGCCTGGACGAAAAAGGTTGGGCCGAACTGCATTACAACGAGACCGTCATCGAGAATGTGGTCCTGTGAACCACCCTAGAGTCTGTGAGACGCCGTCATGAGTCAGAGTTTGTCGCGTGCCTTGACCATTCTGGTTGCGCTCGGCGAGGATTCGCGGTCGCTGGACCAGCTGGCCACCCAGCTCGGCGTGCACAAGTCGACCGTGCTGCGGTTACTCCAGACGATGGAGGCGCAGCGCTTCGTCACCCACGACAGCCAGCACCGCTACATGCTGGGGTCGCGGCTGTTCGAACTCGCCAACCGCACATTGGAACAGCGCGACGTGCGCACCCTGGCTCGGCCGCATCTGAGCGCGTTGAACGCCGACACCAGGCAGACCATCCACCTCGCCACCTACGAATCCGGTGAGGTCGTCTACATCGACAAGCTCGACGCCACCCAGAGCGTGCGGATGTACTCCCGGGTCGGCAGGCCCGCGCCGCTGCACTGCACCGCCGTCGGCAAGGTGCTCATCTCGTCGCTGCCCCGCGCCGAATGGCGGGTGATCGCCGAGAAACTCGACTATCACCCGTTCACCGAACGCACCATCCGCACCCCCGAGCGGTACCTGATCGAACTGGAAAAGGTTGCCGCCCTGGGCTATGCGGAAGACCACGAAGAACACGAGAGCTTCGTGAACTGCATCGGCGTGCCCGTGCGCAACGGCACCGGGGCGGTCGTCGCCGCGGTCTCGATGTCAGTGCCGGACATGCTCCTCGACCACGACCAGGTGTTGGCCGAACTACCCCGCGTGCGCGCGGCCGCCGACGCCATCTCCGCCGAACTCGGCTGGGCACCCAGCCGCACCCCCACCGCAACGAAAGGCTAACTGTTCCATGAGTGAAAAGATCGCCGTCCGCACCACCGATGCACCCGCGCCCGCGCACACCTTCTCCCAGGGCGTGCGCAAGGGACCGTTCGTGCAGGTCTCTGGACAGGGTCCGGTGGACCCGGTCAGCAACGAATACCTGTTCCCCGGCGACGTTGCGGCACAGACGATCCGGACCCTGCAGAACGTGAAAGCGATCATCGACGCGAGCGGTGCGACGTTCGATGACGTGGTCATGCTGCGCGTCTACCTGACCACCCGCGACGACTTCGCCGCGATGAACGAGGCGTACGGCGAATTCGTCACCGCCAACACCACCGGCGACGTCCTCCCCAGCCGCACCACCGTCTTCACCGGTCTCCCACGCGCCGAAATGCTGGTCGAGATCGACGCGATCGCCATCGTCACCGAATAGGTCCTTCTGTCCGGCTCGACCAGCTCCCCGGCCGGTCGAGCCGGATCGGCCGGTCCAACCGAGCCGGTCCAACCGGAGCCAGCCGGTCGAGCCTGACCCGGCCACTCGAGCCGGGCCCAACCGGTCCAACCGGGCCAGGCCAGCCGGTCGCGCAGGAGTCGACCTCAGCTTTCCATGGTCGAGCCGGATCGGCCGGCTGTTGTAATCCCTTGCCGTCCCACGGCTCGTCGCTGGGAACACGCTCGGCCCCGGATGTTTTCGGTAGCCGACCCGACCGGTCCGACCCGCTCGTGCGGCGGGTCGGGCCGGTCCGGCCCTCAGGCTTCCGTGGGTGACCCGCTGCCTGGGGAGGCAGCCTCCTTAGGGTCGCCGGGGGAAGCCGGCTTTTCGGCTGCGGGTGCTGCGGCCTTTTTCGCGGGGGTCTTCTTTGCTGCGGGAGTCTTTTTTGCGGCCGCGGTCTTCTTAGCTGCACCAGCCGATTTGGTTGCGCCGGCGGACTTGGTCGCACCGGCAGATTTGGTGGCAGCGGTCGTCTTGGCCGCACCCGTCGCCGTGGACTTCTTTGCCGCAGTGGTCTTCTTCGCTGCGGCTGTCTTCTTCGCCGCACCGGTCGACTTCGCTGCGCCAGTCGACTTGGTTGCCGCCGCCGACGTGGTTGCCGCCGATTCGGACGCTGCCGACGGTTCGGCCGCTGCCGCAGATGTCGTCGCTGCTGCGGCTCCCGCGGATTCGGGCGCGGTGGGTGCCGCGGCAGCGCCGGTCGCGCCCGCTGATGCGGCAGCACCTGTCGCGGTCGCTTTCTTCGCCGCCGTCTTCTTTGCCACGGCAGTCTTCTTGGCCGGGGCCGCCTTTCGCGCAGTCCCCGTCGCCGTGGTCTTCTTCGCCGCCGCGGCCTTGCGTGGGGCACGCCCACCCGCAGCCTTCTTCGCAGCCGCACCACCGGCTGCCGCAGCCGCACCGCCGGCCAGGGCCGCTACCTCGGGAGCACCGGAAACATCCGCCCCCGTGGCCTTTTCAGCGCCCTCGGCTTCCGTGGACGATTCCTCGACCACAGCCGCACCACCGGCCACGGCCTCAGGAGTACCGGAAGGATCGGCGCTCGTGGACTTTTCATCCGCAGCAGCCTCGGCAGTGGTCTCCTCGACTACCGCCGCGCCGGGCTCAGTCGCCGCGTCACCATTCACCGCGACAGGTTCTGCCGCGACGTGCGGGTCGGTACCAACTGCCGACGCCGAAACCGTCTCCGCACCGGACTCGGCAGGCGCGACCGCCTCCGCAGCATCCACCGCGTTGTGCCCGGCGGCTTTTTCGGTGGACGTCACCGAAACCGACTCGGCGACAGCAGCTTCAGCCGCATCGGTGGCGGTGCCGGTCTCAGCGCGGCCGACCCCGTTCTCCGCCGCAGCAACCTCCGGCTCGGTGCGACCCACGCCCGACGCTTCGCCCTCAACAGCGACGCTCTCAGCGGGAAGGTCAGCAGCAGCAGGGGCCTGCGCTGGCTCGGCAGCCGTGTCCGCCTCGTCGGACTCGACCACGGTAGCCGAACCATTTTCCGCCGCAACCTCTTTGGCGGACCCAGCCGCGACGGCGGTCGAACCGGACTCGGCCGAAGCCGCACCGTTTTCCACCCCAATCGTGGGCGTCGCAACCACTGCGGCGTCAGGTCCGGCGGTGCCGTTCGCCGACACGTGGTCGGTGGCAGGCGCTTCCGGCTCTGCGGCGGCACCGTCGGCCGGGACGTCTTCGGCGAAGGCTTCTTCGAGTTTGGCGAGGGCGGCGGCTTTGGCCGAGTCGACCTCGGGGACGACCTTTTCGGTCACGGCGGTCGATGCCTCGGTGGGCTTCACCTCGGCGGCGGGCTCGTCCGCTGGGGCAGCATCCTCGTCCGGCACCACCGCGACCGAATCCGACTCGGCGTCACTCTCCGCCGGGACGACCGCGGCCGTACCCTGTGCCGAATCCGCTTCGGCGACAGCCTCTTCCGCCGAGAACGCGGCAACGTCAGCCTCCTCTTCGGAGACGACTGCGGCCGCCGCCTCCTCGAGGGAGGGAAGCTCGCCGAGGTCGATGTCGTCGACCAGGCTGACGCCGGGGATCGCGTCGAGGAGCTGGCGGGTGTAGAGGTCGGACGGGGTGGAGAGGACCTTCTCGACCGGGCCCTGTTCGACGACCTTGCCGTTGCGCATGACGAGGACGTCGTGCGCGACGGCCCGCACGACCGCGAGGTCGTGCGAAATGAACAGGTAGCTGACGCCTAGCTGCTGTTGCAGCGAGGAGAGCAGGGTCAGGATCTGGTCCTGCACGAGCACGTCCAGCGCGGACACGGCTTCGTCGCAGACCACCAGCGGCGATCCGACGGCCAGCGCGCGGGCGATGGCCACGCGCTGGCGCTGCCCGCCGGACAGCTCGTTCGGATAGCGGTGCGCGACCGCCACGGGCAGTGCGACTTGCTCGAGCAGCTCGGCGACCCGCGCCCGCCGGGACGCGCGATCGCCGACCCCGAAGGCCCGCAGCGGCTCGGTGATCAGCTTCTCCACGGTCCACATCGGATCCAGCGAGGCGTACGGATCCTGGAACACCGGCTGCATCGCACGCCGCGCCGCACGCAGTTGCGCGCCGCGCAGCCCACCGAGTTCGGCGCCGTCCAACCGCACGGTGCCCGCGGTCACCGGCACCAGGCCGAGCACCATCCGCGCGGTCGTGGTCTTGCCCGATCCCGATTCGCCGACGATCGCCGTGGTGCGCCCGCGCTCGATCGTGAACGATACGTCGTCCACCGCCTTGAGCACCCCGCCGCGCCCGCGGATCCGGTACTCCTTGCTGATGTGCGAGACCTCCAGGATCGGAGAAGTCTTGGCGGACTTGCCGGTTGGGGCGACACCGTTGCGCGAGGCGGTCTCCCCGTCGGCGAGCGCGGACGCCGTATCGCCGGCCGTCTCGTCGGTGTCCACGCTGCCGACTGCGACGCCCTCATCGCGCCGCGGTCCGATCAGCGCGGGCGCGGCCGCGACCAATCGCTGCGTGTACTCCTCCTGCGGTTCGGTCAGCACCTGCCGGGCCGGTCCGGTCTCGACGATCCGCCCGTCCGACATCACGATGACCCGGTCGGCCCGCTCGGCAGCCAGCCCGAGGTCGTGGGTCACCAGTAGCAACGCGGTACCGAGTTCCTGGGTCAGCTTCTCCAGGTGGTCCAGGATCTGCCGCTGCACGGTGACGTCCAGGGCCGAGGTCGGCTCGTCGGCAATGAGCAGGTCCGGCCGGCAAGCCAGGCCGATCGCGATCAGCGCGCGCTGGCGCATACCGCCGGAGAACTCGTGCGGGTACTGCCGGGCGCGGCGCGCGGGTTCGGGCAGCCCGGCCTGGCCGAGCAGTTCGATGGCCCGCCCCTTCGCCTCGCGACGCGAGCAGAGCCGGTGTGCCAGCAGGGTTTCCGATACCTGGCGACCGACCCGCGACACCGGGTTCAGGTTCGACATAGGGTCCTGCGGGACGAGTCCGATCTCGCGGCCGCGCAGCTTGCGTAGTCGCTTCTCGTCCGCGTGCGTGATGTCCTCGCCGCGCCACCGCAGGGTGCCGCCGGTGACCCGGCCCGCGCCGGGCAGCAGACCCATGATCGCGTGTGCCAGTGTCGATTTCCCCGAGCCGGACGCGCCGACCACGGCGACCCGCTCGCCTGGCTGGATGACCAGATCCGCGCCGTGCACGGCGGTCGTGTCCCCGAAGGCCACGCGCAACGCACTGACCTCGAGTAGTGGTTGTGTCATAGTCGTTTTTCCCTCAGCGCCTTGTCTTCGGGTCGAGCGCGTCCCGCAGGGCGTCGCCGAAGAGGTTGAATCCCAAGCAGATGATCGCCAGTGCCACACCGGGGAAGATGCCGGGCCACGGCGTGCGGAGCAGGTACTGCTGCGCGTCCGACAGCATGATGCCCAGGCTGGGCGCGGGCGGTTTGATGCCGAGCCCGAGGAACGACAGGATCGCCTCGCCGAGCACCGCGGTCGGCATGATCACCGTGGCCTGCACGATGATCGGGGCCAGCGAGTTGGGCAGGATGTGCTGGCCGAGGATGCGCAGCGGCCCGACGTGCATGGCCTGGGCGGCGAGCACGAAGTCGGTTTCCTTGAGCCGCAACGTCTCCGCGCGCACCACCCGCATCATCACCGGCACCTGCGCGATGCCGAGCGCGATCGCCGCGTCGGTGAGTCCGCCGCCGTTGATGGCGGTGAGCCCCACCGCCAGGATGACGAACGGGAACGCGAGCAGCACGTCGGAGACCCGCGACAGCACCATGTCGAACCCGCGCCAGTACCCGGCGAGCAGGCCGAACGGCACGCCGATGATCACCGCGCACAGCACCGAGAGCACGCCGACCTCGAGCGAGGCGCGGGTGCCGTAGAGCACGCGGGACAGGATGTCGCGGCCGAGATCGTCGGTGCCCAAGGCGAATCCGACGGTGCCGGGCTGCTGGAACGGGGTCGAGAAGTGCACCTCGGCGGGCGAGTACGGGGCGAGCAGCGGCGCGAACACCCCGACGAAGATCACGATCAGCAGCAGCACCGCGCCGACCATGCCGAGCGGGTTGCCCCACAGCTGGCGCAGCACGCGCCCGCGCACCGCGGTCAGCGGCGGTGTCGCCACGGCGGGCGCGGGCCCGGTGTCGGTGACGGTGGGGCGGGGTTCGGTGACTGTCATTGCGCCCTCCCGGACACTCGAACGCGGGGGTCGATCACCGTGTACAGCACGTCGACCAGCAGATTGATCACGATGTAGGCGGCGGCGATGACCAGCACGACCGCCTGGATCACCGGATAGTCGCGGGTGAACACCGAGTCGAGGGTGAGCTTGCCCATGCCGGGCAGGCTGAAGATGCGTTCGGTGACCACCGCGCCCGCGATGAGCCCGCCGAGCTGCAAGCCGACGATGGTGGTCACCACGATCAGGCTGTTGCGCAGGCCGAAGCGGAAGATCACCGCGCCGCGGCCCAGGCCCTTGGCCCGCGCCGTGCGCACGAAGTCGGCGGTGAGCGTCTCCACCATGGACGAGCGGGTCTGGCGCTGCACCACCGCCGCGTGCGCGAGACCCAGGATCAGCGCGGGCAGGGTCAGGAAGTAGATGCCCCGCAGCGGATGTTCCAGCGGGGACACATATCCCGAGGCCGGGAACCAGTTCAGCTGCACCGAGAGGTACAGCACGGCGAGGATGCCGACCCAGAAGGTGGGCACCGACAGGGCGACCAGGGAGAAGCCGTTGGCGGCCCACTCCGGCCAGCGGCCGCGGTACACCGCGGCGATCACGCCGCCGATCACGCCGGCCAGCACCGCGATGAGCATGGCGTAGACGGCCAGCTGGAAGGTCACCGGCAGGGTGGTGCCGATCATGTCGCGTACGGGGGTGCCGGTGCGGATCGAACGCCCGAAATCACCGGTGGCCGAATGCTTCACGAACTCGATGTATTGCGCGAACACCGACTTGTCCAAGCCGAGATCGGCGCGAACCGCGGCGATGGCCTCCGGATTCGCGTCCTCGCCCGCCATCGTGGTGGCCGGATCGCCGGGCAGCGCCCGCACGCCGGCGAAGACCACCATCGAGGCGAGCACCAGCGTGACGGCGGACTGCCATAGCCGATGGAACACGTACTGCAGCATGGGTTTTCAGCCCTTCCGATCAGCGACGTATGCGGCCTTGCCAAGCCGCACCGTGTCGTCGGCGTATACCTCGATGCCGGTCACCCAGGTCGAGTGCACGGTGAGGTTACGCAGACGGTAGGTGTAGATATAGGGGTTCTCCCGCTGGATGAGCCGTACCGCCTGCTCGTACAGCGCGCCGCGTTGCGCGGCGCTGGTGCTGTGCGCGGCCCAGCCGAGCAGATCGTCCAGGGTCGATGAGTTGAATCCGCTGTAGTTACCGGACGAACCGGTGGTCAGGAAGCGAGAAGTGTTGCCGTCCGGGTCGAGTCGGCCCGACCAGCCGAGATACAGGATCTCGTAGGTGCCCTTCTTCTGCGCGTCCAGCATGCTGGAGTATTCGGCGGGCACGAGCTTGAGGTCGAATCCCCCCTCCGCGACGACCGCGCGCATCTCCTGGGCGTACTCGAGCTGATCGGCGACGTTCATCACCTGCATCGTCACCGGATACGGAATCTGCACGCCCGCTTCGGCGAGCAGCTCGCGGGAGCGCTGTGGATCGAAGGTCGGGCATACCGTGCTCGCCTTGGTGGCGTAGGAGGTGCGCGGCGCGATCGGGGTACACGCGGGCTCGTACCAGTTGTGGAAGGCCTTGTCGACCAGGGCTTCCCGGTTGATGCTCAGCGAAAGCGCCTGCCGCACCTTGGCATCGCGCGCGATCGGGGTGTTGATCTGCTTGACCGGCTTGCCCGCGCCGTCGACATTGCCGATGTTGATATAGAGCCCTTGGAAACCGAACGATCCCGATTGCAGCACCCGCAACTGCGGCATTTTCGACAGGGCGTCGATATCGTCCGGGGACATCGTGTCGGCGACCTGGATGTCACCGGCGCGCAGGCTCTGCGCGCGCATCTTGGCATCCGGCATGATCCGGTAGGTGATGCTGTCGAAGTGCACGTTCTTCGCGTCGTAGTACAGCGGATCGCGGGCCACGGCGATCGAGGTCTGCGGCACCCGCTTGACGAACTTGAACGGCCCGACGCACACCGGGTTGTCGCCGAAGTTGTTGCCCGCCTCCTTCAACGCGGCGGGTGACATGATCATGCCCGCGCGGTCGGCGAGCGCCGCGGTGATCGGCGCGAACGGCTGGTGATACCGGATCACCACGTGCGAGGAATCCTCGGTGTCGATCTCGCTGATCGGGCCCATCTCACCGGTGCGCTGCGAACCCGGCATCGTGAGGTGACGCTCCAGGCTGGTCTTCACCGCGGCGGCGTTGAACGGTGTGCCGTCGGCGAATTCGATGCCGGTGCGCACCGGAATGGTCACCGACAAGCCGTCCGGGGAGATGGTCGGCAGCGCGGTCGCCAACTGCGGCACCAGATTTCCGGAGGAATCGTTGTCGTAGAGCTTCTCGCAGATCGTGCTCATCACGTAGCGCATGTAGAGCGAGCTGGACGTGGTCGGATCGAGCTTGTCCGGATCGTTCGACAGACCCATGATGAGGTCGCCACCCTCGCGGACCGGCTGCGAGCCGACCGGCGTGCCGTAGTCGTCGACGTGCGTGACGATCGGGGTGACGGGTTGCGGCGATGCACAGGATGCGAGCGCGACGGCTACCACGCCGAGGATCGCCATCCGTGTGAAGCGAGCGAGCATGCGCTACAAGATACTTCACCTTGTTGCACTTTTCTCACTCTCTATTCCTTTTTGTACATTGTTCTCATTATGGTCATCGGATGAAATCGGCCGAGCCGAAAAGAATGGTACGGAAAACAGCGATCCGGCGTTTGCCGGACCGCTATTTCCTGAAACAGGTGAAGCTAGCGTCCCCCGATTCGACTGTTCAGCTTTTCCCGCCTGCGACGAAGGCGGCCTTGCCGAGCCGCACCACGCCGTCCTGGTACGCCTCGATGCCGGTCACCTGCTTCGAATGCACCGTCAGCACGCGGATGCGATAGGTGTAGACGTACGGGTTGTCCTGCTGGATCAGCGCGGTCGTCTTGCCGTACAGCTCGGCGCGCTGCGCGGGATCGGTGCTGCGCGCGGCCTTTCCGAACAACTCGTCCAGCTCGGGATTGCTGTATCCGGCGTAATTGCCGTTCGAGCCGGTGGTGAGGAATTTGGTGATGTTCGCGTCCGGGTCGAGCCGGCCCGACCAGCCCAGGTACAGGATCTCGTAGGTACCGCGCTTCTGCACGTCGAGCAGGGTCGCGTATTCGGTGGGCACGATCTTCAGATCGAATCCGCCCTCGGCCAGGCTCGCCTGCCAGGCCTGCGCGTAGCGCAGCTGATCCGGGGTGTTGGTGACCTGCATGGTCACCGTGTACGGCAGCTGCACGCCCGCCTCGGTCAGCAGTTGCTTGGCCCGCTCCGGATCGTAGGCGGGGCAGGCGATCCCGGCCTCGGTCGCGTAGGTACTGCCCGGCACGATGCCCGAGCAGGCCGGTTCGAACCAGTTGTTGAAGACGGTGTCCACCAGCGTCTTACGGTCGGTGGCCAGCGAGAACGCCTGCCGGATCCGTGGATCCTTCGCGATCGGGGTATCGATCTGCTTGGTCGGCTTACCCACACCGTCGACGTTGCCGATATTGATGTAGGCGCCGTAGAAACCGAGCGAACCCGATTGCAGCAGCCGCAGATCCGGGTCCTTGGCCAGCGCGTCCACATCCTGCGGCGAGATCGTGTCGGCGACCTGGATATCGCCCGAACGCAGGTTCGCCGCACGGATATTGGCGTCGGTGATGATCCGATAGGTGACCTTGTCCAGGCGCACCTTCTTCGCGTCGTAGTACAGCGGGTCGCGGACCACCTCGATGGAGGTCTGCGGCACCCGCTTCACGAACTTGAACGGCCCGACGCAGACCGGGTGATCGGCGAAGTTCTTGCCCTCGTCCTTGGCCAGCGCGGCGGGCGACATGATCATGCCCGCGCGGTCGGCCAGGGCCGCGGTGAACGGCGCGAACGGCTTCTTGAACTTGACCACCACGTGCGCCGGATCGGCCACCTCGATGCCCGCGATCGGCCCCATTTCGCTGGCTCGCTGCGAGGTTTTCATCGTCTGGTGCCGCTGCAGGCTGGTCTGCACGGCGGCGGCGTCGAACGGTGTGCCGTCGGCGAATTGGATGCCGGTGCGCACCGGGATGGTGACGGTGAGGCCGTCCTCGGAGATGGTCGGCAGCGCGGTCGCCAGCTGCGGCACCAGCTTGCCCGCGGAGTCGTTGTCGTAGAGCTTCTCGCAGATCGAGCTCATGACGTAGCGGGTGTAGAGGGAGCTGGAGGTGGTCGGGTCGAGCTTGTCGGGTTCGTTGGACAGGCCCATCACCAGGGCACCGCCGTCGCGGACCTGCTGCGTACCCACGGGCGTGCCGAAATCGTCTGTATGCGTTGCGGTTCCAGCGGGATGCTGTACCGGTGCGCAGGAAGCGAGCGCGGCGGCGGTGACGCCGAGCACGATCATCCGTGTGAAGCGAGCGAGCATGCGCTACAAGATACTTCAATACGCCGAATTTTTCGCACCCACCATTCCTTTTCGTACATTGTTCTCCCGGCGGTAGCGGCGGGAAACCACGCGGGCGAAAGAATGGCACGAAAAATAGCGGTCCGGCTGTGCCGGACCGCTATTTTCATGACGTGTTGAGTTATCGCCCCGCGGCGTAGCCCTGCATGCCGCGCGGATTGGCGCCCGCGGAAAGGACCCCGGCCTCGGGATCACGGGCCACCGCGCACAACCGGCCCTCCGACCACGGCGGCCCCACGTTGACCTGGTGGCCCCGTCGTTCCAGGTCCGCGATCACCTCCGGATCCATCCGGGACTCGACGAACACCGCACCCGGGCTCATCGCGCGGGGATAGAACGACCCGGGGAAGCTTTCCTGGTGCCAGTTCGGCGCGTCGATCGCGCCCTGCAGATCCAGCCCGCCGCGCACGCGCTCACGCAGCACCACCGACAGGAAGAAATGCACGCTCCACTGATCCTGCTGATCGCCGCCCGGCGTGCCGAACGCCATCACGGCTTCCCCGTCGCGCAACGCCATCGAGGGGCTGAGCGTGGTGCGCGGACGACGGCCCGGCTGCAGCGAATTCGGTAGTCCCGGCTCCAGCCAGGACATCTGTAGTCGGGTGCCGAGCGGGAAACCCAGTTCGGGCACAACGGGATTGGACTGCAACCAGCCACCGCTGGGCGTCGCCGCGATCATGTTGCCCCAGCGGTCGACGATATCGACCTGACAGGTGTCGCCCTTGGTGGCGCCGGAGGTGGCGACCGTCGGTTCGCCCGCGCCGAGCGGAACCTCGGTCGCGCCAACGGAATTCGTCTGGACATAGCCACTGAGTCGGGGCCGCAGGCCGTCCGGGCTGCCGGGACGCAGCTCGAAGGAGGCCTGCGGCCCGATCAGCGCACTGCGTTGTGCGTTGTACCAAGGAGAAAGCAGTGTCGACATCGACACCTGTGCGCTGTCCCCGTACCACGCCTCTCGATCGGCCATCGCCAGTTTCGAGCCTTCGATGAGAGTGTGGTAGTACTCCGGCGTGCCGTATTCGAGCCGGTTCGGCAGCAATGCCAACTGCTGCAGGAACACCGGACCCTGGCTCCACAGTCCCGGCTTGGCCACGGTCCAGCCATTCCAGGTGTAGGTCACCGGATTTTCATACGACGCAGTGAAGTTCGCGAGGTCGTCACCGGTCAGGGTGCCGACGTGCCGCTCGCCCGAGGTGTCCATGGTCGGGCGGTCGCTGGCCGCGACCAACGCCTCCGCGATGAACCCCTCGCGCCAGATCTTGCGCGCGGCCTCGATCTGGCCTTCCCGGTCGCTGCTCGCCGCCTCGGCTTCGGCGATCAGGCGGCGCCAGGTGGCGGCCAGCACCGGGTTGCGCAGCAACGCGCCCGCGGCGGGCGGCTTTCCGTCACGCAGGTAGAGCTCGGCGGAGGTGGTCCACTCGTGCTCGAACAGCTCGGCGACCGTCGAGACGGTCTCGCCGACCCGCTCCACCGCCGGGTGGCCGCGCTCGGCGTTCCAGATCGCGAACGACAGCACCTCGGACAGGCGCTTGGTGCCGTGGTCGCGCAGCAGCAGCATCCAGGCGTCGAACGCGCCGGGCACGGCGGCGGCGAGCGGGCCGGTGCCGGGCACCAGATCGAGACCGAGGGCGTTGTAGCGCGCGATCGTCGCGGCGGCGGGCGCCGGACCCTGACCGCAGAGCACCCGGGGCGGCAGGCCGGCGGGCGCGAGGATGATCGGCACCTCACCGGCCGGGCCGTTCAGATGCGGCTCGACCACATGCAACACGAAACCCGCGGCGACCGCCGCGTCGAAAGCGTTGCCGTCGTCCTCGAGCACCGCCATGGCGGCGGCGGAGGCGAGCCAGTGGGTGGACGACACCATCCCGAAGGTGCCCTGCAGGGTCGGTCGCGTGGTGAACACCTGATGAGTATCACCCGACGATCTTGGTTACGTCCAAGACATCTATTGCACCAAACCGATAGCCTATGGTTATGGAACGCCAGCAGCTCGAGTACTTCGTCGCGATCGTCGAGCACGGTGGATTCACGCACGCCGCACGGGCGCTACGGGTAGCCCAGCCGTCGCTGTCGCGGGCCATCGGCAAGCTCGAGCGCGAGCTGGAAGTGCCGCTGTTCCACCGGGTCGGCCGCAATGCCGTGCTGAGCAACGCGGGCCAGCTGATGGTCGACCGCGCACGGCAGGTGCTGCGCGATCTGGACGCGCTGCGCGCAGCCGCCCAGGCCGTCGGCGCTGGTGTCGTCGGTCGGGTGGATGTGGCGGCCACCTCATCCTCCACCTTGGAGCCGGTGATCGGCACCATAGCCGCGCTACGCGAGCATCACCCCGGCGTGACGGTCGGCACCTGGTCCGCGCTGTCCGCCGCCGAGGTGGTCGCCATGGTGTTGCGCGGACGCTGCGAGGCGGGTGTGTGCGGCAGCGCGGAGCGGCCCGCCGGACAGGGTTTGGTGGCCCATCACCTGCGCGACGAACAGTTCCTGCTCGTCGCGCCGCCGGGTACCGAGATCGGCACGGACGGCACCGTGGCGCCGAAAGATCTGCGCGGCATGAGCTTCGTGCTGCCGCCGCCGGCCACCGCGGTCCGCGCCCGCTTCGACCGGCTCGCCGCGACCGTCGGCGATCTGCGCATCGTCGCCGAGGTGAGCGACCGCAGCGTGGTGCTGCCGATGGTGCTGCGCGGCATCGGCGCCGGCCTCATGCCCGACGGGTGGCACGACCTGGCCTGCCGGGCCGGCGCCGCGGTCTACCGGTTCTCCCCGCCCGAACAGCTGCCCCAGTGGCTGGTCTATCGCAGCGGACCCTTGACCGCGGCAGCCCAAGCCTTCGTCGAAACCACCCTGACCCAAGCCGCGGCGGTGCGGACCCCCACCAAATCGCCCGCCTGAGCCCGTCCCGCCGCCGGGCTCTCGCACCCCTTCTGACCTCCCGCACCACTTCCGCGTTCGCGCACCCGCTACGACCGGCCACAGCGGGTGCGGGAACACGAAACCGGTGCGCGAACCACCGCGACGCGGGCCGTGCAGTCCGGGGGCGCGCAGGTGCCTAACCCGAGTTGCGCAGGGCGGTGGCGAGGCCGTTCATGGTCAGCAGGATGCCACGCTTCACCAACTCGGAGTCGTCGCCGGCGCGGAGCCTGCGCAGCAGTTGGACCTGCATCTGGTTCAGCGGCTCCAGGTACGGGAAGCGGTTGTGGATCGATTCGGCCAGTGACGGGTTGTCCGCGAGCAGATGGTCGTTGCCGGTGACCGCGGCGTGCATGCGGATGGTCCGGGCGTGCTCGTCCTTGATCATCCCGAAGATCTGCTCGCGCAACGCGACGTCGTCCACCAGTTCCGCGTAGCGCGCCGCGATAGCGAGATCGCTCTTGGCCAGCACCTGCGCCAGATTCGACAGCACGGTGCGGAAGAACGGCCAGCGCTCGTACAGGTCGGTGAGCGTCGCGAGGCGCTGCGGATCGTCGCCGATCCATTCCTCCAGCGCCGTGCCGGTGCCGTACCAGCCGGGCAGCATCACCCTGGCCTGGCTCCAGGACATCACCCACGGGATGGCGCGCAGGTCCGCGACCGAGTTCGTCGGCTTGCGCGAGGCGGGCCTGCTGCCGATGTTCAGATCGCCGACCTCGGCGACCGGGGTGGACTGACGGAAGTACTCGACAAAGCCCGGAGTGTCGTGCACCAGCCGGGCGTAGGCGGCGCGGGCGCGCTCGGCGAGTTCGTCCATGAGTTCGTAGGAGGGCTCCGCGTCCGGGCCGAGGCCTTCCACGTCTAGCAGCGTCGATTCCAGCGTGCCCGCGATCAGCGACTCCAGGTTGCGATGCGCCGCACCGGGTTCGGCGTACTTGGCCGCGATCACCTCGCCCTGCTCGGTCAGCCGCAGCGCACCGCGCACCGCGCCCGCGGGTTGGGCGAGGATGGCGTCGTAGCTGCGGCCGCCGCCGCGGCCCACCGTGCCGCCGCGACCGTGGAAGAGCCGCAGCCGGATACCGGACTTGCGCGCCACCTCGACCAGCTCGAGCTCGGCCCGGTACAGCGCCCAGTTGGCGGCCAGATATCCGCCGTCCTTGTTGGAATCGGAGTAGCCGAGCATCACCTCCTGGCGCATCCCGCGCGCGGCGACCAGGTCCCGGTAGACCGGAACATCCAGCGCCGCAGACAGTGTCGCCGCCCCGGCGGCGAGATCCTCGATCGTCTCGAACAGCGGGACGATGCCCACCGCACAGCTCGGCGGCCCGTCCGGCTCGCCCGGATCGAGCAGCCCGCCCTCCTTCAGCAGCAGCGCCGCCTCCAGCATGTCGCTGACCGAGGTGCACATGCTGATGATGTAGTTGGGCACCGCCTCGCTCCCGAAGGTGCTCACCACATCCCGTGCGGCACAGACGATGTCGACTTCCTTGCGAGCCAGCTCGCTGAGCCTGGCGTGCGGGCCGAGCAGCGGGCGCCTGGTCCGCAGCTCCGCGGCCAGCAGCTCCACCCGCTCGGGCTCGGACAGGCTCGCGTAGTCGGCGTGCACCCCGGCCCAGGCCAGCAGCTCAGCCACCACCTGCTCGTGGATCTCCGAGTTCTGCCGCATGTCCAGCCCTTGCAGGTGGAACCCGAAGGTCTCGATCGCATGCCGCAACGCGGCCAGCCGGTGATCGGCTAGCAGGTCGTCACCACTGGCCCGCAGCGAAGCGTCGACGGCGTCGAGATCGTCCAGCACATCCTGCGGGGTTCGATACGGCTCGGCGCCGACGTCGAGACCGTCCGCCGGTACCTCTCCGAGCGCACGCACCGCCGTAGCGGTCAGCCGTCCCCGGATACGATGCAGCGCACGACGATACGGCTCGTCGGCATGCGTGGCCGGTTCCGGATAACCGGCCTCGGCCAATGCGGCGACCGCCGGCGTCACCGGCACCAGCCGTACCGAGAGCGCCAGCACCTTCTCCAGTTCGACCAGGTCGCGCAGATAGCGCGAGAACGCCACCGTGGCCGCCTGCTGCCCGGCCTGGCGCACCACATCGGCGGTGACGTACGGGTTTCCGTCCCGGTCGCCGCCGATCCACGAGCCCGGCCGCAGGATCGGGCGCGGCAGCAGTTCCACGCCGGGCCAGCGCGACCGCAGCGCCGCCCGCACCTCGGCGTTGATCGCGGGGATCACGTCGAACAGTGTGATGTCGTAGTAGCGCAGGCCCACCGAAATCTCGTCCTGAATCCGCAAGCGGGCCAACCGGATCAGCGCGGTGCGCCACAGGCTGAGCACCTGACGACGGATCTGCTGCTCGAAATCCGCGCGCTGCCGCTCGGTTTCGGTGTAGCGCTGCCGCAACCGCATCAGCTCGGTGATCCTGGTCTGCGCGTCGAAAACGGTGCGGCGGCGGGTCTCGGTGGGGTGCGCGGTGATCACCGGCGACACCAGCGCGTCGGCCAGCAGGTCGGCCACCTCGGCACCGTCGAGCGCCGCGGCGTCGAGCTTGCGATAGGTGGCGGCCAGCGACGAATCCTGCGGCGGTTCACCGGCGGCCTCGTGCGCCGCGCGACGACGATCGCGCTGGATGTCCTCGGCCAGATTGGCCAGCAGCACGAAATAGCTGAACGCGCGGATCAGCGGGAGCGCGACCGCGATGTCGACGCCGTCGAGCATCTCCGCGACCGCGCTGCGGTCGACCTCGGCGCGCCGCACCCGGAACGCCTCGATCCGCACCTGCTCGATCAGGTCGAACACCTCGGGGCCCTCGTGATCACGGATGGTGTCACCGAGGACGCCGCCGAGAAACCGGATGTCGTCGCGCAGCGGCCGGATCGCGTCCTGCTGCGCCTCGCTCGTCGATTCGCCCATGATCAAACAGTATTGCCGCAGGCGCGACGGTGGTATGCGACGGATCCCACACCCGATCCCCCGACGCCCTCGCCCCGCGGGCAAGGCCGGCCGGTCGGCCCCCGAGACACCAAGGGGGCCACCGATTTCCGCCGCTATCCGGCCAAGACCTGGGAGAACCGCAGGTGGTTGCCCCACGGGTCGCGGAAACCGCAGTCCCGCATCCCGTACGGCTGGGTGATCGGGTCCTGGGTGACCTCGACGCCCGCGTCGCGCAGCCGGGCGAAGGTCTCGTCGACCGCCTCGGTGGTGAAGATCAGCATGCCCGCCGCCCCGTTGGCGAGCCGGGCCTGCATCGCGTCGCGGGCGGCCGGATCCGGGTTCATCGAGGGCACCTCGAGCAGGAATTCCAGGCCCGGCTGTCCGGCGGGACCGACCGTGAGCCAGCGGCCGCCGGGGAACGGCATATCCTGGCGCAGCTCGAGACCGACCACGTCGCGATAGAACTCCAGCGCCTTGTCCTGGTCGCCGACCAGCAGCGCGACGTGGGTGAGTGCGAGATCTTTGCCGTTGCTCATGTGCGTGTTCTCCTCGATAGGTGGGTCGAAAGTACTGACGGCGGGGCCCTGCCGAATTCATCGAAGCGTATGGAGTCGCCGACCACCACCGATCCGGACGGCCCGCGGAACCGAATAAGCAGCTGTAATGACCCGTGCAGCCCAGGAGGCCTGTGATGCGTAAGTTCGCCGTTGCCGTCGTCATCGGTGTGGTCGTCGTCGCCATCGGACTGTTCGTCAGCGGCGGACCGGCGCTGGCCGGCGCCGAATAAGCCGCTACCGCTTCGGCCAATACCAAGGCGGCTGATCCAGTCGGCCTTGGCCCGCGATGGTGGTCGCGCCGTGCTCTTTGACCAGTTCCACCGTGTGCGGCTCGTCGGCCCTGCGCGCCAAGGCCCGCACCAGCGGCTGCGCGTGCGTGACCACCACGACCTGCGTCTCCTCGGCGACCGTGGCGATGAGTTCGGCCAGTGGGCCGAGCAATTCGGGATGCAGGCTGGTCTCGGGCTCGTTCAGCACCAGCAGCTCCGGTGGGCGCGGGCTCAGCAACGCCGCGACCAAGAGCAGATAGCGCAGTGTGCCGTCGGAGAGTTCGGCGCCGCCCAGCGGACGGACCAGTCCGCGCTGGTGCAGCGCCAGCTCGAAGCGGCCGTCCCGGTCGCTGATGTCGATCCTGCTACCGGGGAACGCGCGGTCCACGGCTGTCGCCAACCCGTCGGCGTCGCCGATCTCGCGGATGGTCTGCAGTGCCGCCGCGAGGTCGGCGCCGTCGTGGGCGAGCACGGTGGTCCTGGTGCCGACCTGCGGCGCGCGGGCGGGCGCGTCCGCGTCGGTGCGCAGGTGGTCGTAGAAGCGCCAGGACCGGATCCGCTCGCGCAGCACCAGCAGATCCGGGGCGCGTTGCGGATCCGCCAGTTCGCTGAGCATGCTGTCGAACGGCTGCAGGGTATGCGGCACCATCGTCCACCCGCCGTCGTCGTCGCGCAGCTGCGTCACCGGGCCGCCGCGCTGCGCCAACAGGGTCGACGGCCGCAGTACCGGCCCGGCCCAGACCGCCTCCGCCTTGATCTCCGGGTCGAGGTTGAACATCGAGGTGCCGTCCGGCACCGGCGTGCCCAATTCGGCCGCGTAGCCGAAGTCCGCGCCCGCGAAGCCGACCCGCACCCCGGCCGTGTCCGGTTTACTCGCGCTGTCCCCGCCCTGCCCGGCCCACAGCGTCGAGGCCACCCCGCCCTCTTTGGCCAGCGCGGCGATCGCCCCGTTCCTGGAGAAGTCCGCGAGCAGCCGCAACGTGCGGTACAGGCTCGACTTGCCGCTGCCGTTGGCCCCCGTCACCACATTCAGCCGCCCCAGCGGCATGATCACCTGCCGCAGCGACCGGTAGTTCTCGATAGCCAAGGTCTGCAACATGCCCCCAGGCTAACGATTCGCTACGACAGCGGACCGGCTACAACTCCCGGATCACCCGGGCCGGGTTACCGGCGGCGAACACCCGCGACGGCAGATCCCTGGTGACCACGCTGCCCGCGCCGACCACCGTCTCGTCGCCCACCGCGACACCCGGGCACACGATCACGCCGCCGCCGAACCACACGTTGTTCCCGATCCGGATCGGCGCCGCCGATTCCCAACGCTGCCTGCGCAATTCGTGATCCGTCAATGGATGCAACGCGGTCAGCAACTGGCACCGCGGCCCGATCGACACATCGTCACCGATGCTGATCGGCGCGCAATCCAGCAGGATCGCATCGTAATTCAGGAAGCTGTTCGCCCCGATCTCGATGAGATACCCGTAGTCGCACTGGAACCGGGGCATGATCCACGACCCCTCTCCCAGCTTGCCGAGCAGCTCGCGCAGCAGTGCGTCACGCCGGTCGGTCTCCTCGGCCCCCGTGCGATTGAACTCGTCGCACAACCCCTGCGCGCGCCGCCGCTCGGCGACCAGCTCCGGATCGCTGTCCCGGTACAACTCCCCGCGGAGCATCCGCTCCTTCTCCACACCCACCCGCCCACCGTAACGAATGGTGATGCCATAGGTGGGGGTCACAGAGGATGCGTACGGTTCACAGGGGTTGTAGACCCTGTGAAGAGTGTGGACGGTCTGTGGAACCCGCTCGATTGCAGCGGGGCCCGACGGCGGGGTGCGCCGGTCGGGCCCCGTGCGCGCGGGGATCAGGCGGGCATGCCCTGGACGGACAGGCGGTGGAACAGGACCTGCTCCAAGAGGGCGACCAGCACCTCTTTGACCGACTCGCGGTCGCGCGCATCGCATTCCAGGACCGGGATCCAGTCCTCGAGCTCGAGCGCCTCGCGCACCTCGGCGAGGTCGAAGTGGGTGCCGTTGTCGAAACGGTTGACCACCACCACGAACGGGGTCTGCTTCTCCTCGAAGTAGTCCAGCACCGGGTAGCAGTCGTCGACCCGTCCGGTGTCGACCACGATGACCGCGCCGAGCGCGCCGTCGACCAGGTCGTCCCACAGGAAGACGAAGCGATCCTGCCCCGGGGTGCCGAACAGGTAGAGAATCAGGGACCGGTCCAACGTGATTCGCCCGAAGTCGAGCGCGACCGTGGTCTGGGTCTTGTCGGCGCGCCGGCCCGGATCGTCCACGCCGACCGAGACCTCCGTCATCGCGGCCTCGGTGACCAGTGGCTCGATCTCGGAGATCGCCCCGATGAATGTTGTTTTACCGACGCCGAATCCACCGCTGATCACGATTTTCACCGACGACGGCATAGTCGGACCCGACGGCGGCGGGGGGCTCATGTCAGAGTGCCCGTACAAGATCTCTGATCCTCTCGATGGCAGCGGTGGACAGTTGATCGGACTCGCGCACGGTGACGTAGCCCGCGGCGGCGAGGTCGCTCACGACGACCTTCGCGACACCGACCGGAACACGCAGCGCGGTACCGATCTCTGCGATGGAATGCGGCTGCTGGCACAGCTGCACCACGGTGCGCTGCTCGAATTGCAAGGGGGCCGACAGCGCCGAAGGCGGTGCCTGCACCAGAGTTTCGATCCGCAGACCGTCTACCAACGGCGTCGTGCGCCCCGCCGTGACGACAAAGGGACGCACGAACTGTTCATCACTGTCGACAACTTCTTCAGCCGGAGCGGGCTGGCCGGGTCGATCCGGATCGAACCATCCGAACATTCGGTTCATCGGGATCATCCGCGGGTCCGGCAACCGCGGCCGGTCAGGATCTCTCATCTTCGTAACGTCTCTCGCAACTCGGAAATCAACGCCGGATCAAGGAGCGACCCGGCGCGTTCGGCAAGCACAGCCATTTCGTAGCCGACCAGACCGATATCGCAGTTGCCGTCGGCGATGACGCCGAGGCAGCTGCCGTCACCCATGGCCGAGACGAGCAGGAACCCGCGCTTCATCTCGATCATGATCAGTTTGAGCCCGTCGAACGAGTAACTGCGCGAAGCGCTTTTGGCGAGGCTGGCCAGGCCGGACACCATGGCGGCGAGCCGGTCCGCCGAGGTGCGGTCCAGACCGTCGGACATCGCGATGAGCAGACCATCCGAGGACACCGCCACGGTGTCGCGCACACCGTCGGTCTCCCGAACGAAGTTGGCGAGCATCCAGTTGAATGTGTGCGGGTCGGCGCTCGGTAAATGGGTGGTCACCGGTTCTCCTCTGCGATGGACGGGGCGGTCGGCGCCGGATCGTCGGCGCGGGTGTCATGGTCGCGCGCACCGACATACGGCCGCGTCGTCGACGGCGCGGGCGGAGCGCCCCGCTCGTGACCGGCCCGGAACGACGACAACATGTTTCGGGTCTCCTCGGGCGAGCGCTCGGTGACCGGCGCATGATCCTGGCGTGGCGGGGTGCCGCCCGCATCCCGCCGCGGCTCGGTTCCCGGTGCCGTGCCCGCGGAGCGAGACTTCTTGTTGCGCTTGACAAGTCCGTTGCGCGTAGTGCGCGGTACCGGCCCGGTCGGTGGCGCAACAGATGTTACCGGGGCCTCCACCGGCGCGTCCCCGGATTCGAAGATCCGCCACATGGTTCCGGTGTCGGTGGCCGTCTCCGGCGCGAATTCCGGTTGCGGAGAAACGAAATGGGAGTATGCGGAGGTGGGCCCGGACGGCACGGCGGGCATGTTGGTGCTCGTGTCGTACCGCACGGCCTCGTGCCGCCCGGTCCGCTCGGTGGGCAGTTCATCGCCGTAACGCGCGGAGTCCGCCGGATACCGATGCTCACTCGGGGGTCGGCCCGTGCCGTTCTGCTGCGGGGCGGACGAGGCGTTCGGCAGGGCGTGCGCCGGGCCGGGCAGGCTCGGCGTCCGCGCATTCGACGCCGAATTACCCTGCAGCGCAGGACCGTTGTGCAAGGGATCGAGCTCCGGGGTGGCCGCCGCGTGCAGCTCCGCGTCCGAACCCCAGGACGGTTCGACGCCGGTGCCGGAGATCTTGCCGCGCACACCAGCACGCTGATCTTGTTCCTGCGCAAGGATTTCCAGGGGCAGGGCGAGCCGCGCGACGATGCCGCTGACCGGCGAGACGTTGAGCTCGACCGCGATGCCGAGCCGTTCCGCCAGGCGGCCGACCACGTAGTGGCCGAGGTACCTGGTCGGCGCGACGATGAAGTCCTGCTCGCCGCGCAGCCTCGCATTGGACTGTGCGAGCTGGTCGGCGGGCATGCCGATACCGTGGTCGACCACGGCCAGCAGGTAACCCTGCGGCACCCGGCGCCCGTAGATCTCGACCTCGAGATCCGGTGGCGAGAAGGCGAGCCCGTTCTCGATCAGCTCGGCGAGCATGTGCGCGAGCTCGCTGACCACCGACCCGGCGATGAGCACGTCGTCCACCCGGCGCAGCACCACGCGGCGGTAGTCGTCGACCTCGGACAGACCGGCGCGGATGACGTCGCTCAGCGCGATCGGCTGCGCCCACCGGCGCGGGCTGGCCTCGCCGACGAGCACCAGCAGGCTTTCGGCGTTGCGGCGCATGCGGGTGGCCAGGTGGTCGAGCTCGAACAGGTTGGACAGACCCTTCGGGTCGAGTTCCTCGCGCTCGAACTCGCTGATCAGGGCGAGCTGGCGGCGCACCAGGTTCTGGTTGCGCCGGGCCAGGTTGGCCATCGATTCGGTGGTGTTGCGGCGCACCAGCGCCTGCTGCGAGGCGAGTTCGAAGGCGGTGGTCTGCACCCGGTCGAGGGCGCCGGCCACGGCCGCGATCTCGATACTGGAGCCGGCCGGAACCTGTACTGCGGCAGGCGCTTCCGGACGACCCTCCTCGGTGTGCGACCACGCGTCGATGACCTGGGGCAGGCGGCGCGAGGCCACGTCGTCGGCCTCGCCGGCCAGCGCGGCGAGCGGGCGCACGATGGCGCGCACTGAGGTGATCACCAGCACGATCATCGCGACGATGGCGATGGCCGCGCCGACGAGGAAGCCGATCAGGTTGAGCAACGCGGCACCGCGCAGGTCGTCGGCGCGGGCCTGCACGTCCGCGCCCACCGCCTGCTGCACGTTGCCCTGATCTTCGAGCGCTCCAGACATCTGGGTCCACCAGGCCATCGGGTCGACCTCACGGACCAGCGGTCCGTCGCTGGAGGCGATCGCGACGTTCTCGGCTTGTTCGGCCTTGGTGGCGTTGTCGCTCAGCAGCGCGGCGTCCAGTTTGGCCTGCTGACCCTTCGTCGCGTAACGGGAGAAAGCGGCCAAGCCGTTCAACTTGCTGGAGCGGATCTCCATGAACTGCACGTATTCCCCGCCGTTGAACCGGCCGGCGACGAAGACGCCGTTGAGGAAGCCGCGTTCCTTGTCGAGCTCGGCCTTGGCCTCGCCCAGTGCGTACAGCGCCTGCAGACCACGCTGGATCTGCGGGTCACGCGCCTGGTCCAGGCCGAGGGCCAGGCGGTTCAGCGCGGCGACGGCGTCGGTGTAGAACTGGAACACCACCTGCCTGCTTACCCGGCGCGTGTCGATCTGCACGCGGGTGTTCGCCAGCAGGTTCAGCTGACCGAGCGCGGCACGCACCTGATCGGCGCCGGGCGCGTCGCCCGAGGCGGCCTCGGTCAGCTGAGCGAGCGTCGCGTCGACCTTGCCGCGCTGGTCGAGCAGCGGCTGCTGCAGGCGGTTCTCGCCGCCGAGCAGGCCGTTGCTGAGCCCGAGCTCACGCTGGATCTGATTGGTCAGGTCTTGGACGCTCAGCGCCAACTCCACGGACTTCACCGTGTCATTGGCTTCGCGGTAGTCCGAAATCTGGCCGTAGACGGTGACGCCGAGCAGCGCGAGCACCAATATCAACGACAGCGCGAGAATTCGGGACAGCTGACCGCCGATCGTGCGCGGCCGGACGATTCCCGACATTCTGCTGTTCGCCGACGGATTCTCGCCAGAGGCAACCGCAGGTTGGAAATCCGGTGTGTCCCCGGGCTTTTGTTGCCGTAGACGTAGACGCACCAACCTGCTACTCCTCCGAAAAGCCAGCCGTGACAGCTCCACGACGAGCGCACGGAAAGTCTCCGAGCAAAATCCCATATGCCCGGTGCCGCGTCAACTCGAGGACGCGCCGACCCGGGCTTTGTTCATACTTTTCAACCGCAGCGCACCCGAGGGCTACCAACTGGCCAGTTTGTGGCCACCCTGAAGCGATCCGGCCGACATACGGTGCTGGTCAGGACATTCGGCCGCACCTGCGGCGCACATCGCCCCGTCGAGCCGGAAAACAGCGTCGGCACGATCACTCGAAGCCCTTGCGAAACGGGCTGATTCGATCGTGCCGACGCGCCCGACGGTGACCGGGAAAGCGATCCGCCAACCGACAGCAACTGTTCAGCTAGTTACTGTCGGAGTTTCAGTTCAGCTTACAAACCATATACTTCGTTATGCTTCGCCGAGGATGGCGAGCACCTCGTCGGACCGGAAGAACGGCTCGAGCCGCTCGCGAATCAACTTGGCCAGCACGCCGTTTCGTTTCGCGCCCTCGATGACCGCAGGTCCATAGCGCAGGATCTCGGTGGCGATGTCGTCGCCGGAAAGACCGAGTTCGGGCAGCATGGCGGCGAGGGTGTAGTCGCCGTACTTGGTGAAGAACACCTCGACGCACTCGTCCACGAGCAGCCCGAAGTATTCCTTTTCCCTTGTGGTGACGGCGATTTCGTAGCAGATGAGGACCAGTTCGTTGAGATCCTTCTGGCTCAGGTAATCGCGCAGCCCGCTGACCGGCTCGTCGGCGTGCAGGTCCCAGAACTCCATCGCGGCGTCGTGCACCGGCGCATCGCGCAGCATTTCACGGATCGCGTTGTTGGTGCGCTTGAGCGCGAACACCGCGCCCTTACCCGCCATGTCGCCGATGAACGTGCTCTCGGTGGCCTTCTTGGCGGTCTTGGCGGCCGACTGCCCCATCGAGATCAGCGAGGAGACGCCGGGAATCTTGCCCGCGATCTGCCGGTTGGCCTCCATGAAATCGGAGATCAGCTTGTCCACGAACTTCGACGCCACGGTGGCGACCAGCGGCGATTCGGTGAGCCGATCCAGGATGCGCTCCTGCGCCTGGTGCATCCCGAAGATCTTCTCCAGCAGCGCCTCGACCGGCTCGCGGTCGACGACCTGCCCCAGGGTGTAATCGTTGTTGTTCGCGATGTGGTCGTAGATCGAATCCGCGAAGACCCCGACCATGTCGGCGATCACCGGGCTGCCGCCGATCAGGTCGATGATGGTGGCGACGGTCGCCTTGGCCTGCTCGAGCTCGACGATATCGCGGAAGATCAAGGTGTCTGCGACACCCAGCACCGATTCGACGTCGCGGGCCACCACCTCGGCGAAACGCTCGCCACTCACCTCGGCGAGCACGAATTCCACCTGGGCATCGAGTAGCCGTTCCGAAATTTTACGCGGCTCGCTCATCCGGGTTCCACCCATCACAGTCGTAGTACGGTACGCCCGGCCAGATTACGGCCCCTAGGTTTCGGTATCGTTGCCGCGCAACGACTTCCGAATCTGGTCCAGGCGCTCACGCGCGGCTTTCTCGCGCGCGTCCCATTGTTCGTCGGCGCTGCGGCCCGCCGGGGTCTGCTGATCGAGCTCGCCCATCCCCTGCGCGGTGCCGAAGCGCTGCTCGACTTTATCGCGAACTGACCCCCAAGTAGGGACACCCGACGGCGAATATCCACCCGTCTCAGTCGGTGCGGTGGTACCGGTCGGCGGTACCGGTACCGCGGGTACCGGAGAAGTGCCCGCGACCTGGCCGGATACGTCGCGGATGGTGGGCGCGTCATGCACCGGCAGCGTGGGCGTGGCAGGAGTCACACCGGGCAGCGGCGGCGAATCGCCCGCACCGACGAGCCCGAGCAGCGCCGCGTGCACCACCTCGAAGCCGGGCCGTTCCGCGGTCGCGACCAGCAGCACTCCGATCAGTTCCCGGTCGGGCAACGCCGTCAGCCGGGCCAGGATCTCGCTGTTCTCAGTCATATCGCCAGGCTACGCAGCACCGGATGCCGAGCGGTCGGGTTCGCGCCGCGCGCTACGGCCGCACGACCGCCCGCGCCCAATCGCGGACCAGTTCGAACCACGCGCGGCCGCCCACCAGAATCAGGTCGTTGTGTCCCGCGCCCGGGAACACCTTCAGCTGCTTGGGCTCGCGAGCCGCGGCATAGAGGCGTTCGGCGTGCCGCAGCGGCAGGAGTTCGTCCTGGTCGCCGTGCATGATCAGCACCGGAACGCGCAGCCTCCGGATGCGTCGCTCACTCGGGTACGCGTCGGGAATCAGCGGGCGCGGCAGGAACGGATAGATCGAGCGGGCGGCGTCGCGCATGCCGGAGAAGGTCGACATCAACATGAGCCCGGCGGGCGGATACGCCTCCGCGAGCTCGAGCAGCACCCCGCCGCCCAGCGATTTGCCCAGGTAGAGTACGCGATTCGGGTCGATACCCGGCTGTTCGAGCAGCACCCGGCGCGCGGCGCGGGCGTCCTGGTAGGTGCCGTGCTCGGTCGGACGGCCGGTGCTGCGGCCGTATCCGCGATAGTCGAAGGCGAGCACGTCGAACCCCGCCTCGACGAGCAGCGCGAACAGCGCCACCCGATCCCCCACGTTGCCGCCGTTCCCGTGCGCGAACAGGATGTGCCCCACCGAATTCGGCGCGGGCAGCCACCACCCGTGCAGCGTCTCCCCGTCCGCGGTGCCGATCGAAAGATCGGTGTACGTCATGCCCAGGATCGCCGGTGTCTGCAAGATCTGCCGCTCCGGCAGATATGCCAACGCATTCAAGATCGAACTGGCCGGATGTCGCATGCCTAAGTTCTTACCGCTCGCGACCGGCCGCCTGCCACCCGGGCCGCCCGTCGCCCGGACCTGCCCCGATGCACCCGCGGGCGGGGATCTTGGTTTGCCGGGCGGGGATCGGGTATCCCGAGGGAGGTTTTGCTCATCGAGGAAGGGAAATGGTCAATGCGGAGAACTGTTCTCGTGGTAGCTACGCTCGTCACCTCGCTCGCTGGCTTTACCGCCGCGGCCGGATCGGCGGGTGCGGTCGATGACACCCAGACGTGCACGTCGGTGCGCGAGATGGCTACCGAGTTGAACAGCGGGATCAACGGGGCCAAGAGCAAGGACGCCGGAGCTGCGGACGAGGTGCGCAGCGTGTTCTCCACCGCCGCGACCAAGTTGGAGAGCACGCGCGATCTAGCCGACGACGGCCCGGTGAAGACCGCGATCGACCCGGCCGTCGCACAGATGCGCCGGGTGGCCACGGCCTCGGACACGGAGCTGGGCACCGTGCTCCAGGATCAGGCCTTCCACGACGCCATGTCCGGGCTGGACAAGGCCTGCGGCATCTGACGCCGATACACGACAGGCCCGCAAGCATGCGCTTGCGGGCCTGTCGTCTTTCGGATCAGCCGCGCAGCACCGCGCCCACGGCGTCCGCCGCGGCGGCGACCGCGGCGTCGCGGGCGGCGCTCGCCTCGTCCTCGGTGAGCGTGCGGTCGGTGGCCCGGAAACGCAGGGCGTAGGTGAGCGACTTGCGGCCCTCACCCGCCTGAGCACCCTCGTAGACGTCGAACAGCGCGATGTCTTCGAGCAGTTCGCCGCCGCCGCTGCGCAGCGCGGACTCCACCGAGGCGGCCGGGGTGGCCTTCTCGACGCTCACCGACACGTCCTGCAGCACCGCCGGGAACGGGGAGATCGTCGGCGCCGGACGCTGCTCGCGCAGGGGCAGGGCGTCGAGGTCCAGCTCGACGGCACACGTGCGCGGCGGCAGACCGGAACGTTCCAGCACCGCCGGGTGCAGTTCACCCGCATGGCCGACGACCACACCGTCCACCACCAGCTCGGCACAGCGACCCGGGTGCCACGGCAGGTGCGCGGCGGTGCGGCGCTCGATCGTGACGCCCGCCGCGTCGGCCACCGCGTCGGCGAGCGCGAACGCGTCCGCGGCCTCGGCCGGTCGGCCCTGTCCCCACGGCCCGCGCGGCTCGCGGCGACCGGTGAGCACGGCGGCGACGTGCACCGGCTGCGCAGGCAAGGAATCGATCAGTTCGGCGATCTGGTCGTCGCTGGGACGGCGATCGACCGGCAGCGCCTCGACCGGACGCACGTTGTCGCCGGGCAGCACCACCTGGGCGATGCCATAGATGGCGAGATCGCGCGCGCCGCGAGAGATGTTGCGGGCGGCCACTTCCAGCAGGCCGGGCAGCAGCGTGGTGGCCAGCTCGGACCGCTCGACATCGAGCGGATTCAGCACGCGGGTGGTCGCCCGGCGCGGATCGTCGGCGTCGAGCCCCCAGGTGTCGAACACACCGGCGGCCAGGAACACCGGCGCGGGTACCTCGACCGCGCCCGCGAAGGCCAGCGCCCGGCTCACCGCGCGGCGGCGGCGCTGGGTGGCGGTGAAACCACGCCCGGCGGGCGCGGTGGGCAGCACCGACGGGATCTGTTCGAGCCCTTCCAGCCGCAGCACCTCCTCCACCAGGTCGGCGGGCTGCGCCAGATCGGGCCGCCAGCTCGGCGGGGTGACGACCAGCTGGCCGTGCCCGGTGGACTCGTCCACACCGACCTCGACCGTGCAGCCGATCTGGGCGAGCCGGCGCGCGGAGGTGCCGGTCGGGTAGACCACCCCGGCGACGCGGTCGGCCAGATCGATGTCCATCCGGATCGGCGCGGCGGCGGGCACCGGGACGCGCACGTCGGTGAGCGCGGATTCGACGGTGCCACCGGCGATTTCGGCGAGCAGCGTGGCGGCGCGATCGAGCGCGGCGACGTTGATCTCCGGGTCGACCACCCGCTCGTAGCGCTTGCCCGCCTCGGAGGACAGCTTGTGCCGGCGCGAGGTCCGGTAGACCAGCAGCGGATTCCAGGTGGCGGCTTCCAGCACGATATCGGTGGTCTCGGCGCCGACCTCGGTGCTCGCCCCGCCCATCACGCCGGCCAGCGAGACGACGCCGGAGTCGTCGGCGATCACCACGTCCTCGGCGTCGAGGGTGCGCTCCACCTCGTCGAGGGTGCGCAGCGTCTCCCCCTTGTTCGCGGCCCGAACCACCAAGCCGCCGTTCAGCTTTCCGCCGTCGAAGGCGTGCAGCGGCTGACCGAGTTCCAGCATCACGTAGTTGGTGACGTCGACCGCGGGCGAGATCGGGCGCACGCCCGCGAGCAGCAGCCTGCGCTGTAACCACCAGGGGCTCACCGCCTTCGGGTCGATGCCGGTGACCCGGCGGACCGCGAAGCGGGTGCACTTCGACTCGGGTTCGAGCCGGACCGGCCAGGCGTCCGCCTCGTCGTCGGGCAGGGTGCGCACGGCTGGGTCGGCATAGTCGAGATCGAAGCCGCAAGCCAGTTCCCTGGCCAGGCCGCGCACCGAGAAGCAGTAGCCGCGGTCGGGGGTGATGTTGAGTTCGATCACCGTATCGTCCAGGCCCAGCAGCACATTCGCGTCGGTGCCCGGCTCGGCGGTACCCGGCTCGAGCACCAGGATGCCCGCGTGATCCTTGCCGATACCGAGTTCGGCGACCGAGCAGATCATGCCGTTGGACACGTGCCCGTAGGTCTTGCGCGAGGAGATCGCGAACCCGCCGGGCAGCACACCACCCGGCAGCACCACGACGACCAGGTCACCGACGGCGAAGTTGGTTGCGCCGCAGACGATCTCCTGCAAGTCTGGGTTGCCGACATCGACCTTGCAGAACCGGATCGGCTTCTTGAACTCGGTGAGTTCGGTGATCTCGGCGACGCGGCCGACGACCAGCGGCTTGTCGATGTCGCCGGTGACGGGCCGGAGCTTGTCGAGCTCCTCGACCTCCAGCCCGACCCGGACGAAGCCCGCGTCGAGTTCCTCCGGCGTCACCGACCAGTCGGGGACGGTGCGCTGGATGATGTCGGTCAGCCAGGACTGCGCTACTCGCACTTGAGGTTTCGCTCTCTCGATCGAAGGGGCCGGAAAAGACGGTGGGGGCTCAGGACCGCACGCCGAACGGCAGCGTGAAGCGCACGTCGCCCTCGACGATGTCGCGCATGTCCGGGATGCCGTTGCGGAACTGCAACGTCCGCTCCAGGCCCATGCCGAACGCGAACCCGCTGTACACCTCGGGATCGATCCCGCTGGCGATCAGCACCTTCGGGTTCACCATGCCGCAGCCGCCCCACTCGACCCAGCCCGCGCCGCCCTTCTTGTCCGGGAACCAGACGTCGACCTCGGCGGAGGGCTCGGTGAACGGAAAGTAGTTGGGCCGCATCCGGGTTCGGGTGTCCGGGCCGAACAGCGCCCGGGCGAACGCGTCCAGGGTGCCGCGCAGGTGTGCCATGGTCAGGCCCTTGTCCACCGCCAGCCCCTCCACCTGGGAGAAGACCGGGGTGTGCGTGGCGTCGAGCTCGTCGGTGCGGAAGGTGCGGCCGGGGCACACCACATAGATCGGCAGTTCGCGTGCCAGCAGCGAGCGCACCTGGACCGGCGAGGTGTGCGTGCGCAGCACCTGGCGCGATCCCTCGGGAGCGATGTGGAAGGTGTCCTGCATGGTGCGGGCCGGGTGGTCGGGCAGGAAGTTGAGCGCGTCGAAGTTGAAGTGCTCGGTCTCCACCTCGGGCCCCTCGGCGATCTCCCAGCCCATCGCGACGAACACGTCCGCGATCTGCTCGGAGATGACGGTGATCGGGTGCCGGGCGCCGGCCGGTTGCCGGGTGGCGGGCAGCGTCACGTCGATCGCCTCGGCCACCAGCACCGCGGCGTCCCGCTCGGCGAGCAGGACCGAGCGGCGCGATTCGAACGCCTCGGACACGCGGGCCCTGGCCACGTTGACGCGCTTACCCGCGTCGGCCTTCTCGGATTTGGGAATGCTGCCCAGTGCGCGTTGTGCCAGCGCCAGCGGCGCCTTGCCGCCGAGATGCTCGGTTTTCGCGACCGCGAGCGCATCCAGGTCGGCGGCAGCGGCAAAGGCCTTCTCGGCGGCCGCCGCCGCAGCGGCCAGTGCCTCCTCGGTCAGCGTCGCGTTCTGCTCGACTGCGTCGTTGTCGTCGGCCACGATGGTTCGACTCTCCCCTGGGGATCGGTTCGCGAGTACGGCTCATTCCCTACCCACATTGCTGCTGGTGGAATCCTATTGGATGCGTCTGTTCCGATTCACCCGGATTCCCCGCTCCCGCCGCGAACCCTGTTCTCCCTGGTCCGGAGCTCCCGGCAGCGGTGCAGGCGAAACCGGACGAGCCGCATCCCGTCGGGTGACTGCGCACACGACGGGATGCGGCTCGCGGGATCCGGCGCTCAGCGCACCGGGGTGATGCGGGCGGGCAGCAGGGCGGAGAACAGCGCGCCCGCGGCCACGATGGCCGCGCCCACCCAGACCGCTGGGGTGAGTCCGTCGACGTAGGCCTGCGGGCTGAGATATGAACCGTGCGAAGCGAAGACGGACGCGAGCACCGCGATGCCGATGGCGATGCCCACTTCGCGCAGCGTGCTGTTGGTTCCCGAGGCGATCGCCCGGTCGTCCGGGCCGGCGCTGGCCATCACCACCGTGGCGCTCGGCGCGAAGGTCAGGCCCATCCCGATCCCGCCGAGCAGGAACGGCGCGATGAAGGCCGGATACGCGACGTCGACGCTGGAGATCGCGGCCAGCCACACCAGCGACGCGGCCAGAAATACCTGACCGGCGGTCAGCAGGGTGCGCGCACCGACCCGATCGACGATCAGACCCGCGAGCGGAGCGACCACCATCGGCGCCATCGTCCAGGGTATGGTGCGAATGCCCGATTCCAGCGGACTGTAGCCCTGCACCACCTGGAAATACTGGACGAGCAGGAAGATCGAGCCGAAGACGCCCGCGGAGAAGGCGAAACTCGTCGCGTTGCTCAGCCCGTAGGCACGCGAACGGAACAGGTGCAGCGGGATCATCGGTTCGGGCGTGCGCAGTTCCCACGCGACCAGCGCGACGAGCAGCACCGCGCCGCCGATCAGCCCGCCGAGCACCGTGGCCGAGGTCCAGCCGTCGTCGGCGCCGTGGATCACGCCCCAGACGATCGCGAGCACACCTCCCGCCGCGAGCAGCAGCCCGACCGGATCCAGCCGCCTGGTCCCGCCGAACGACTCGCCGAGTACGCGGGCGGCGAACGGCAGCACCAGCAGACCGATCGGTACGTTGAGCCAGAAGATCCACTGCCACGACAGCCCCTCCACCACGGCGCCGCCGACCAGCGGGCCGAGCGCGACGCCGAGTCCGGTGATCCCGCCCCAGATGCCGATGGCCGCATTGCGCATGCGTTCCGGCACTGCCGCGGTGAGCAGTGTCAGCGACAGCGGCATCACGCCGGCCGCGCCGAATCCTTGAATCGCCCTGGCGGCGATCAGCATCCACGGTTCGGTGGCCAGCGCACACAGCGCGGACGCGACGGTGAACAGCGCGATACCGGCGAGGAAGACCCGGCGGCGCCCCAGCCGGTCGCCGATGGCCGAGGCGGTGAGCAGCAGCGAGGCGAACGCGAGCGTATAGGCGTTGACGAACCATTGCAGATCGGTCAGCGAGGCGCCGAGTTCGGTGCGGATCACCGGCAGCGCATTGGTGACCACAAGGTTGTCCAGCGTGACCATGAACATCGGGATGCCGACCGCCGCGAGGACCGCGGCGACGCCGCGGCCGCTGGTCACGGGCATCTTCCCCGAGGCCGCGGCGGTGCCGGGCGGTGCGGACGCGGCCGCGAGTGGTTCCAGGATTTCGGTCATGTCCAACCCTTGTTGTAATTGACTGATAACTAACGAATTGGAGAGTATGCATCGGCTGATAACATGTCAATACCGGGGGCGAGAGAACGGAGTTCGAGCGCGATGGCGAGTTCGACCAGGGTCCGGATGACCGCCACGGAACGCGGCGAGCAGGTGCTGCGCGCGGCCGTCTCGGCCTTCGCCGAAGGTGGCTACGCCGCCACCAAAACCGACGAAATCGCCAGGCGGGCAGGAGTATCCCAGCCCTACGTGATCCGGCTCTTCGGCAGCAAGCAGCAGTTGTTCATCAGCGCGCTGCACCGGGTCTGCGATCGGATCGAGGAGGTGTTCCGCGAGGCCCGCGCGGCCGCCGGCCCCGACGCCGATCCGCCCGAGGCGCTGCACGCCCTCGGCCACGGGTTCAAGGTGTTCCTGGCCGATCGGGAACTGCTCCAGCTCTTCCTGCACGGCTTCACCGCCAGCTCGGAGCCCGCCATCGGCGGCGAGGTGCGCGCCCGGTTCGGCGGCATCTACGAGCTGGTGCGCGAACTCACCGGCGCGAACATCACCGAGGTGCGGGAATTCATGGCAACCGGGATGCTGCTCACCGTCCTGAGCGGGATGCAGCTGGTCGGTCCCGGAGCCGTCGCCGAACCGTGGGCGGTGGAGTTGCTGAACGACTGCACCGGCTCGGTCGACTGAGTTCGGTTATCCGGCAGTTCCGGCGGGATCGACGCCAACCGCGCGCTCGGCCGGGGCAGGTGGTTGCGCGGCGGGCACTCGCTCGGCGGCAGTGGGCGGCGCGGGAACTCGCTCAGCCCCACTGGGCGGCACCGGCACTCGCGCGGTCTCACCGGGCGGCACCGGCACTCGCGCGGTCTCAGCAGGCGGCACCGGCACTCGCTCGGTCTCACCGGGCGGCACCGGCACTCGCACGGTCTCACCGGGCGGCACCGGCACTCGCGCGGTCTCAGCAGGCGGCACCGGCACTCGCTCCGCCGCGGCAGGTTGCGCGGGAACTTGTTCGGCTCCGGCGGGCGGCGCGGGAACTTGTTCGGGTGCAGGCGGTTCCGGCTCCGGCAGCTGCTGCTCGATCTGCACGACGGCCAGATACTTGCTGTGCGTTTCGATCGGGATGACGCCGAAAACCCACGGACGCTTCACCTCCACGGGACTGCCGCTGCGCTGTTGGAGCCGCACCCATTTCCGCACCGCCTTGCGCTCCGCGCGGTAACGGCGTCGCTGCGCCCCGCGCTCGATCGGCACGCCGTGCGCGCGTTCGAGCTGCTCGATGATCGCGCATTCGTTGCGGCGCTTGCGATGTCGCGGAATGTCCAGCAGCGTCAGCGGGACGAAAAGCACGACGGTCACCGCGAGCGGCAGCGCGTTCGCCTGCCAGTGGCCGCCTTTGTCGCCGCTCACCGTCGTCGCGAAAAGCCCTGCGATGCAATACAGCAGCCAGAACAGCGTGGGCAACAGAAACCACGGGTGCAGCCATTCGCTCGGCAGCGGACGTTCCGCGCCGCGGAAGGCGCGCGGGTCCCGGCCGTAGAGCCGCATCAGCGGACCCACCCGGCGGCGACCCTCGTCGGACCAGGAGTCGGCGAGCGCGTCGGCGGCGTCGCGCATCGCCTTGCCCGCCCACCAGTTGGAGAACAGGCAGGACGCGTTGCTCAGCGCGCCCGCGATGCAGATGATGATGAGCGCCCCGGTCAGTACCGCGGGCCCGGCGAAGCGGTCCCGGTTCGCGGACAGAATGGCCGCGCCGCCGATCAGGAAACCGTTGAGCGTCATCAACCAGGACATCCGATGACCGATGATGTCGTGCTCGAACTTGACCCGGTCCGCGAAGACCTCGACCAGCGTCGTCTCGAGCTCGATGCTCGCCGCGGGATTGTCCGGAGGCTCAGCTGCTGCCATGTCCGCGAACCACCAAACTGCCTAGATCGGGAAGTAATTCGGGCGACAGCGGGGCGACGAGTGTCATGATCAACGCCCGGACCTCGGCCCGGGCCAGATACCCCGCCAGCACTCGATGAGACGAGTCTAGAAGAAGCAACTCGTCCGCGACCCGGTATGTCGGCAGCAGCAGCACGAATGGCTCGGTCGACGCTTCGAGCTGCGCACGGAACGCGGCGACCCGCTCCTGCCGGGCCCGCGGCCACGAATCATGCAATGCCGCAGCCTCGCGCACCGTCAGCGCGGTCGCGCCCGGCTCGAACCAGTCGGCCGGGCGGCCCGCCGCGTCGACGTGCCACACGGTGCGCAGCTCGCCCAGCGCGGCCCAACCGACGGTCACCTGCTGGGTCACCGGCACATTCAGCTCCGCGAGCGCACGCCAGTCGAGCTGCGCACGGATGCTGCCGGAGAAGAGCCGGGCGAAGTCGTCGAAGTCGGTCACCCGGTCTAGTTCACCAGATCCGGCGGGTCCGCGGCAGTGATCGCCCTCCGCGCGCTCCGCATCCGCGCGAAAGGTCCCGTGCGCCGGACCGTCCGACTACCGGCTGTTAAGCGAACTAGCCGGTTCGCCTTAAGTCCGCGGATCTACCGTCACGGCGTGCTCGAAGGAGGGGGTCCAGTGACGGACACGGAGGTGCGCGGCCCGGCCGAGTCGGCGGATGCGCAGACCGCTGCAACGGCGGAGACGGTCCCACGCGGTGCGACAGAGACCGTCGCGCCCGGTGCAACGGAGACGGCGGTACTCGGTTCAGCGGAGACCGTCGCACCCACTTCAGCAGAGACGGCGGCACTCGCTCTAGCCGAGGCCGTGCCAGCCGCTACCGCAGCCGCAGCCGCAGCCGCAGCCGCAGCCGCGACGACGCCCGCTACAGCACAGGCCGCGGCACCCGCTACAGCGGACGCGGCCACACCCACTCCAGCAGACGCGGCCACACCCACTTCAGCAGACGCGGCCACACCCACTCCAGCAGACGCGGCCACACCCACTCCAGCAGACGCGGCGACACCCGCTACCACGGACGCAGCGACACCCGGTACAGCGCAGGCCATGGCACGCGCTACAGCGGACACGACGGCACCCACTCCAGCACAGGCCGTGGCGCTCAGTGCAGCGAAGGCGGCGGCACACGCTTCAGCAGAGACCGTGCCACCCGCTACAGCGGACGCGGCGGCACTCGATACAGCAGCAGCGGCAGCACCCACTTCCGCAGAAGCGGCAGCACATGCCGCGGCACTCGGCGCGGCGGAGGCCGGACCGGGACGGTGGCGGTTGCCGACGCGTATCGGATTCCGGTTCGGTGTCGCCTATTTCGGTTTGTTCGGCCTGGCGGGACTGGTTGGGCTGATGCCGATTCTGTTGGCGGGCTTGGGGATCGATGCGGGGTGGGGCTCGGTGCTGAATATCCTGCGGTTGGTCCGCCCGCCGATCGAGTGGACGGCCACGCAGGTGCTCGGCCTGCGGGTGGTCAGCACTCAGGTGGGCAGCGACAGCGCGTTCCAGTGGACGGCGCTGTTTCTCCTGGTCGTCATCGCGGCGGTGGTCACGGCGGTGTGGTCGGTGCTGGATCGGCGCCGACTCGCTTACGACCGGCTGTTCGCCTGGGTGCAGCTGTATCTGCGGTTCGTGCTCGCGCTCGCGATGTTCTATTTCGGGATGGCGAAGGCGATTCCGACGCAGATGCCGTTCGTGCTGAATCGGTTGGTGCAGCCCTTCGGCGATTTCAGTCCGGCCGGTGTGCTGTGGGCGCAGGTCAGCGTGTCGCAACCGTACGAAATCGCCCTGGGCGTCGCGGAATTGCTGGCCGGTGTGTTGCTGGTGATACCGCGCGCCAGGGCCGCCGGCGCGCTGCTGTGCGCCGTGGACATGACCCAGGTGCTGCTGCTGAACCTGACCTACGACATCCGCCTGAAGTCGGTGTCGGCACAGCTCCTGCTGCTGAGCCTGTTCCTGCTCGCACCGCACGCACGCCGCTTGTTCGTGGTGCTGTTCTCCGAGCGCGCCGCGCCCGCGATCCGGCGAATTCCGTTGTTCGGCACCGCAAGAGCCAATCGCATCGCGCTGGTGGCGCAGCTGACGGTCGGCCTGCTCCTGCTCACGGTGACCGGCGTGCAGAACTGGCGACAGTGGGCGAACCCGGTGCCGGAGCTGTACGGCATCTACCAGGTGGACGGATTCTCGTCGGAGGGTTATGCCCGCGATCCCCTGCTGACCGACGAATTGCGTTGGCGCCGAGTCGTTGTCGACCGCCCGTTCCATGTCTCCGACCCGGTGGTGGTCACCATCCAGCACATGGACGATTCGTTCGAGGTGTACGGCGGCACCATCGACGCGAAGCGCCACTTCATCGACCTACGCCATCGAATCACCGTGGGCACCTTCGAGGAAACACCGGTGCGCGTGCGCCTCAGCTACTGGTGGCCGAGGAACGGCCGGATGGTAATCGACGCCGACGACTATGCGGGCCACCGCATCCACGCCTGGCTCACCCGCCTCGACCCGAAGTCTTTCCCGCTGCTGGAACGCGGCTTCAGCTGGGTCCAGGAACAGCCCTACAACCGCTGAACACGCTACTGCGCGTAGCGAACACGGGAATTGGCGTAGAGGCAGATGGCGGCCGCGGTGGCCAGGTTCAGGCTCTCCGCGCGGCCGCGGATGGGAATGCGCAGGCGATGGTCGGCGCGGCGGGCGACCGCGGGGTCGAGACCGTGCGCCTCGTTGCCGAACAGCCAGGCCACCGGGCGGGTGAACAGCTCGTCGGCGTCGTCCAGATCGACCTCACCGTGCGCGGCCGTCGCCAGGATCGTGATGCCCGCTCCGGCAAGGGCATCCAGCGTCTCACCGATATCGCGGTGCCGGGCGATCGGCACATGGAACAGGCTGCCCGCACTGGCGCGCACACATTTGCCGTTGTGCGGATCGACCGAATCACCGGCCAGCACAACGCCGTCCGCGCCCACCGAGTCGGCGACCCGGATCAGCGTGCCCGCGTTGCCCGGTTCGGCCATCTCGACCGGCACGGCAAGCATCCGCGGCGCGGTGCCGAGCACCTCGGCCAGCGGCACGTCGAGCAGCTCACAGACCGCGACCAGCCCCGGGGCGGTGACGGTTTCGCCGAGTTGCGCGGCCGCGCGGTCGCTGACCAGCGTGGTGCGCACGCCGGTCGCGGCGGCGCCGGCAACCAGCTCGTGTTCCCGGGCCGCGGCGCCCGCGGAGTAGAACAGTTCCCGCACCCGCCCGGTATCCAGCGCCGCGGCAACGGAATTGGCGCCCTCGACCAGGAACAGCCCGGTCTTGCGCCGCTGCGCGCCGCGCTGCAGTTTGACAGCGGAAACGACCCGCGGATTGCGCTCGGAGAGCGCGTCCACGGGTCGTTCCGAAAGGTGTCCGCTGGTCAACGTCAGCTTATGCAGCCGGCGCGTTGACGTCCTGCGGCAGAGCGGCCTTGGCGACGGCGACGAGACCGGCGAACGCCTCGGCGTCGGAGACGGCGAGCTCGGCGAGGATCTTGCGATCCACCTCGACACCCGCGGCCTTCAGGCCCTGGATGAAACGGTTGTAGGTGATGTCGTTCAAGCGCGCCGCGGCGTTGATGCGGGCGATCCACAGCTTGCGGAAGTCACCCTTGCGCGCCCGGCGGTCCCGGTAGGCGTAGGTGAGCGAGTGCAGCTGCTGTTCCTTGGCCTTGCGGTACAGCCGCGAACGCTGGCCGCGGTAGCCCTTGGAGGCCTCGAGGATGGAACGACGCTTCTTCTGAGCGTTGACGGCCCTTTTGACGCGTGCCATGGGTCAGTCCTGTCGATCTAGGGGGCGCATGCGGGGCACCCGGGGGTTGGTCGGTGGGTCGGCGTCCGGAATCCGGAACGCGGTCTGCTGCTACGAACCGGTCTCAGAGACCGAGCAGCCTCTTCACGCGCGGGACGTCGACGGACGCGACGGCCTCCGTGCCATCCAGACGACGAGTCCGGCGGGTCGACTTGTGCTCCAGGAGGTGGCGGCGGTTGGCCTGCTGGCGCAGCAGCTTGCCCTTACCGGACACCTTGAATCGCTTCGAGGCACCGCTGTGGCTCTTCATCTTCGGCATGGATTCCTCTAATCTGTCTCGTCCCGGCGGTCCTTGCGGACCGCCGGCTCTTATCGGTCTTACTGCGGCGGGGCGGCCTGCTCGGCCGGAGCCGCGGCGGGCGCGCTGTCTGCGGGCTCGGCGCTCTGCTGCGCAGCGGGCTGCTGCGGTCGCGGGGCCGAGGACTCCTGCTGGGCTTTCACCCGCGTCTTCGCACCCTTGTGCGGGGCGAGGACCATAGTCATGTTGCGACCGTCCTGCTTGGCCGAGGTCTCGACGAACCCCAGGTCCGCCACGTCCGCGGCGAGCCGCTGCAACAGCCGGTAACCCAGTTCGGGCCTGGACTGCTCGCGACCACGGAACATGATGGTCACCTTGACCTTCGACCCGGCCTCGAGGAAGCGCATCACGTGGCCCCTCTTGGTCGCATAGTCGTGGTCGTCGATCTTCGGGCGGAGCTTCTGCTCCTTGATCACGGTCTGCACCTGGTTCTTCCGAGACTCGCGCGCCTTCTGCGCCGTCTCGTACTTGAACTTGCCGTAGTCCATGATCTTGCAGACCGGCGGACGTGCATCCGGAGCGACCTCGACGAGATCGAGATCTGCCTCCATGGCGACGCGTAGTGCATCTTCAACACGCACGATCCCAACCTGCTCGCCGCTGGGTCCGATGAGCCGGACCTCGGGAACACGGATGCGATCGTTGATGCGGGTCTCAGTGCTGATGGGGCCTCCTAGGTCAAGCGGTGTCGTCAAGACGACCGCACGCAATAACTGCAACCCCTTTTCAACACGAAAGCCCCGGTGCGGTATTCCGCAACGGGGCCCGAGTCGACCGGTCGACCGCACGCGAATACGCGCGTTCGGTCTCGCACGCGCGGCTCTCCTGAGAGAACCCCCGCACAAGAAACCCGCCTCCGGGGAGGCGGGTGACCGGACCGTTTGACCTGACGATCGCTCGTCGGCAACGGTGGGAGTCGGGCTCCACTTATCAGCCCCGGGCTCGAAATCTTGGTAGAAGACACAACCTGGGGCGGTCGTCAGCGGAAAGTCTAACATTCCGTTCGGCTATCGCCGAATCGGGTCCCCGACCGCGCGCCGAGCTCGGCCGATGGCCGCGCGCATCGGGCGGCCGAACCACCCCACTAGGGTCACCAGTATGACTGATGAGCTCGACGACGCCGTGCGCGAACTGGCCGACATCCCCGCGGTGGAGGTGATCAGCCGGGCCGCCGTGATGCTGATGAGTTCGGCGGCGGAGAAGCTCGGGCTCGCGGACGAGGATCCGGAGAACAGCGCGCGACGCGATCTGGACGAGGCACGCCGGGTGATCACCGCACTGGCCGGACTGGTCACCGCGTCGGTGGAGTACCTCGGGCCGCACGCGGGACCGATCCGGGACGGTCTGCAGTCCCTGCAGCGCGCGTTCCGGGAGGCGTCGGCGCACCCGGACGAGCCGGGCAAGGGCCCGGGCGAGAAGTACACGGGACCGGTCTACTGAGCCGGGTCGACGAACAGCCGCGCGGCGCTGAGCAGTTCAGCGCTCGCGGCGCACACGTGACAGAAAAATTTCCCGTCGGGAAATTTTGCCCACCGGGCAGGTTTTTGCTCTAGACTCGTGCCATGGCCGAGGAATTGAGTCTGCGCGAACGCAAGAAGCTCGACACCCGTCGCGCCTTGAGCGACGCCGCGCTGCATCTGGCGTTCGAGCACGGCCTGGAGAACGTGACGCGAGAAGACATCGCGTCCCGGGCCGGGGTGTCGATCCGCACCTTCAACAACTACTTCGCCGGCAAACACGAGGCCCTGGCCTACCGCAATGTCGACCGAATCCGGCGCAGTCTCACCGAGTTTCGCGATCGTCCCGCCGATGAGCCGCTCTGGACCGCGATCACCGAGGCCATCGTCGCACCGTTCATCGCCGACGGCATCCGCGATACGCCGCCGACCAAGGCCCAGCTGGCGGCGGTCCGCACGATGGTCGAACTATCGAAGACGCATGTGGCGATCAGCAAGGAACTCGTCGACGAGTGGGTCGCGGCCATCGCGCAACGTACCGGAACTGATCCCGCGCGCGATATGTATCCACACCTGGTGACCGGCGTACTCATCGCCGTCATGCAGTCCGCCGCCGTGGCGTATGTGCACGCCGATCCGCCCGTGGTCATCACCACCCTGCTCCGGCGCGGCTTCGGTGACGTGGCCGCCGGACTACCCGAACCTTCCGGTCGCTGACCGGCACAACACCGCAGAGTTCCAGACACGAAGAGGGGTCTATTCGTCATGCCCGAAAACTCTTACGACGTAGTCATTTCCGGTGCCGGACCGAACGGCTTGCTGCTGGCGGGGGAACTCGCGCTCGCCGGAATCCGTCCGGTCCTGCTCGACCAGCTGCCCGGGCCGAGCAACGAACCGAAGGCCAACGGCCTTGTCGGCCAAGTGGTTCGGCTGATGGACATGCGCGGACTGTACGACGAATCCGGCGCGGCGCCGCAGCCGGCGCTCGGGTACATGTTCAGCGGGCTACCCCTGTCGTTCGCCGACATGCCGGACAAGGTCCTGTACGGAAAGATCATCTCGCAGCCGAAAGTCGCTCGGCAGCTCGAGAAATGGGTGCTCGGGCTCGGCGTGGACCTGCGCTGGGGACACCGGCTCACCGAGCTGACACCTTACGACGGCGGTGTCGGGATCACGGTGAACGGGCCCGCAGGCGACTACCACCTCGACACCACCTACCTGGTCGGCGCCGACGGCGGCAAGAGTTTCGTCCGCAAACAGCTCGGCATCGGGTTCCCGGGCAGCACCAACACCGACGACATCGCGCGGCTGGCGCACGTCTGGCTGCCCAATGAGCTGCGCACCGCCGACGGCGCACTCGACATCCCCGGATTCGGGCGTATCGAATTCGGGCACAACAGATTCGACAACGGCGGCGTGATCTACGGCGAGCTGGAGCCGGGCCGGACCCTGTTGGCGACGAAAGAGAGCGGCGGTGGGTCGGCGCCCGCGGACACCCCGATGTCCATCGCGGAACTACGCGCGAGCCTGCGGCGGATCCTCGGCGTCGACGTGCCGATCGAAGCGCCCCGCTCCCCCGGCCCGAACGCGTTGCGGCGCATCGACAATCAGAACACCCGGCAAGCCGAGCGGTACCGGGAGGGGAACGTCTTCCTGGTCGGCGACGCCGCACACGTGCATTCGGCGATGGGGGGACCCGGGCTGAACCTCGGCATGCAGGACGCCGCCAACCTCGGCTGGAAGCTGGCCGCGCAGATAAACGGCTGGGCCCCAGCCGGATTGCTCGACACCTATCACACCGAGCGTCACCCCGCCGGGCTCCGCGTCATGATGAGTTCACTCGCCCAATCCGCGCTGTTCGCACCGGGACCGGAGGTGGGGGCGCTGCGCGAACTGTTCGGTGAGCTGCTCGAGCTGCCGGGCAACGCCGCCCACATCGCCCGGCTGATGGCCGGTGCGGACATCCGTTACGACACCGGCGACCACCACCCCCTCTCCGGTTACCTCGTCCCGGAGTTCACCGTCGAAACCGCAACGGGCACAGTCCGAGTAGCCGAACTACTCCGCAAAGCCCGCCCGATCCTGCTCACCCTCGGCGGAGACGGATCCTTCGACGAGGTAGCGGCCCCGTGGCGCGACCGCGTCGACCTCGTCCCCGCCACCGGCCCCAACGCCCCCGCCACCGCACTCCTGATCCGCCCGGACGGGTACGTCGCCTGGGCCACGAACACGGCGACACAATCCGACGCGGCCCACCTCGGCACCGCTCTGACCCGCTGGTTCGGCACCCCGAACCCATGAGAACGCACGCAGTGTGCGGCACACCCCACCGACCCGCCGCACACCAGTCGCGCTCGCGCACATGGCAACCGCTCCCACGCCGCAGTCCCGCCACCCATCCGTCGAACGCACGGGAAGTCGACGCCGCGCGCACCAGTTCACACGGCGCGCACCAGTTCACACGGCGCGCACCAGTTCACACGGCGCGCACCAGTTCACACGGCGCGCACCAGTTCACACGGCGCGCACCAGTTCACACGGCGCGCACCAGTTCACACGGCGCGCACCAGTTCACACGGCGCGCACCAGTTCACACGGCGCGCACCAGTTCACACGGCGCGCACCAGTTCACACGGCGCGCACCAGTTCACACGGCGCGCACCAGTTCGCGCGGCGCGCACCAGTTCGCGCGGCGCGCACCAGTTCGCGCGGCGCGCACCAGTTCGCGCGGCGCGCGCGGATTCGTTGACGAATCCGTGCGCGCGGTGACAAAACGTGCGCGGGGTGACGAAACGTGCGCGGGGCTCGGGGTCAGGTGGTGAGGAAGTCGGCGACGGTGGCGGTTTGGTTGAGGATGGCGTGGCCGGTTTCGGGGAGGACGTGGACGGTGGCGTGGGGGACGCAGCGGCGGATGCGGTTGGCGGTGGCCGCGGAGTCGAGCATCACGTCGCGGGCGCCGACGATCACCAGGAGGGGCATGGTGAGGGTGCGTAGTTGGTCGTCGGAGAAGATCGGCAGCCGTTCGGTGCGCGGGTTGAAGGTGGCGAAGGTGAATACCACGTGGTCGAGGGCGGCGTCGGTCTCCGGCGAGTGCAGCCCCGTCACGAGGCGGGCGGTCCGGCGCACACCCCAACTGCCGAACATGCGCAGGAACAACGCTTTCGGCAACCATCCCATCGTCTGCTTGCCGATCCCGCTGGGGCACAACAGCGCCAGCTTGGTCACCCGCCCCGGCCTGCGGGTCACGTAATCCAGCGCGAACCACCCGCCGAGCGACGACGCCACCAACGAGAACTGTTCGATACCAATGGCTTCGAACACGTCATCGAGCCACAGCGCGTACGCCTCGGAGCCGAGCTGCGGCCGCACCGGCGCACTACCGCCGGGTTCGCCGATGATATCGACCGCGTAGACCCGGAAATCCGTTGCCCACGTGGCGATATCACCGAGCCACATGGTCGCGTTCGCACCCGAACCGTGCAGCAGCACCAGCGGCGGCGCGTCCGGCGGACCGGAGACCACGACGAAGGTCTCCCCCGCCCGGGTCGGAATCCGCAGTTCTTCGGCCGGAACCGGCCAGGCCGTCAACGCTTCTCGATAACGCTGCTGAATCGCGGCCGCGCCGCGCTCGGTCTTGTAGATCGTGGTCATTTCCCCACCTCTGTCGTGCGATGACTCGTCATGCGGCGAGCACCGCTTCCATGTATTCGAGCAGCCGTGCCGTATCGGCCAGACCGCCGAGGACGATGACCTTCATCCGCGCCCGTTCCGCGTCGTAGACCGTCTCGACCCGTAACCGCTGGTCGCCCGGCCCGCGATGCGCGGCCGCACCCATGACGAGCGAGGTGAGCCGGTCGGCGGTCGCGGCATCGACCGCGTCCACCTCGACGATGCTCGACACCTCGCTGTGCCGTTGCCACCCAACGGTTTCCCGCAGCGGTGCGGGCACCGGACGGCCGGTGAACGCCTCCAGGTCGGCCGCCGAGATGCGGTACTGCTTGCCGATCCGGACCGCGGTGAGCCGCCCGTCGCGCACGTAGTTGCGGATGGTGCGCACATGCAGGCCCAAACGCTCGGCGACCTGCTCGACGGAATAGAAGGCATCAGGCACAGAACTACCTTAAACAACCCTTTAATAGTGCGCAATAGGGATGTTTAGGGCGTGATAGGGAACATCCCAGCGAACAGCAACAGGCCCCGGTGGCAGAGAACCACCGGGGCCTGAGTCAGCGAGCCGCTACTTGATGAGTCCGCCCTTGTAGGCGTTGTCCTTCCCGCGTTGCTGCGTGCCCGCCTTCGTGGCCGTGCCGCCACCGAGCGGGTTGTCGCTGAACGCGTAGGTGGCGATCGAATAGGCGATGCCGCCGGTGTTCACGGCCAGCGCCTTGTCGCTGATGTTCTTCGTGGTGTCACAGGCACCGTGGTAGCAGGCGTCATAGGGCTTGCCCGCTTCGCCGCCGAACATCTTCTGTTCTTCGGGTGTCTTGACGCCCTCCGCGCCGGTGAACAGGCCACCCGCCGCGATCCCGACCGCGATGAACGGGCCGTAATCGGAGCGACCGTCGAACGGCGTCGGCACGTGCGGCAACCGCAGCATGTCGAAGTAGCGTTCGAAGGTCTTCTCGATCTCGGCCGAACCCGGGGTGCCTTCGCTACCGTCGTAGATCTTGTAGGCGAAGTTCGGCGAGCCGATCATGTCGAAGTTGAGGTAGAGCGCGATCTTGGCGCGATCGGCCTCGGACAGGTTCGCGACATAGTGCTCCGAGCCCAGCAGCCCGAGTTCCTCCGCACCCCACCAGGCGAAGCGGACCTTGTTCTTCGGCGGGAACTTGGCCATCTGCAACGCGACCTCGAGGATTCCGGCGCTGCCGGAACCGTTGTCGTTGATGCCCGGGCCGGCCAGCACCGAATCCAGGTGCGCGCCGGCCATGACGACCTTGTCGGCCTTGCCCTGCTTGCTCTCGGCCAGCACGTTCGAGGTCGAACGGACCTTGCTCTCGGTGTCGGTCTTGAGCCGCACCACCGTGTCGGCGGGCGAGGCGAGATCCTCGCCGACGGCGAAGCTGGCGCCGACCACCGGGATGGTGAAGCCGGGCCCGCCCAGGGTGCCCGCGAAGGCGTCGGTGCGGCCGGGCTGGCCCTCGTTGAAGATGATCACGCCGGCCGCGCCCGCGGTCTGCGCGTTGCGGGCCTTGTCGGCGAATGGGCAGGTGCCGCGTTGCAGCAGCGCGATATTGCCCGCGGTGAAGTTCGCGAAGTCCGCGGCTTCACAGCCGGAGGTCGAGCTCGGCTCCGGCGTCGGCGGCAACGTCAAATCGACGGCTTGGACCTTCGCGTTCACGTCGCCCGACCCCGAATAGGTCAGCGTGACGAAGTCGCCGAGCGCACTGCCGCCGGGCGGAGTCGGCTTGTAGGTCTTGGCATCCGGAGAGACCTGGTTAAGCACCGCGGTCGATTTCTCTTGGAAGAACGGGAAGTCGAACTTCTGCACCGTCACCTGGTAGCCCGCACCGCGCAGTTTCTTGACGACATAATCGCGAGAAGCGTCGAAGCCGGGAGTGCCCGCGGCGCGAGTACCGCCGTTGGCGTCGGCGATCTTCTGGAACTCCGCCAAGTGGCGTTTGATGTTGGGCGCCTGGACCGAATCGGCCAGTTGTCGTTCGGGCGGCGCGGGTTCGGCGTTCGCCGATCCCATCAACACGAGTGACAGAGCGAGCGGCAGCGCGGTAGCGGTCGCGAGAACTCGACCGGTATTGGCGCGGTTGAAGATACGGGGCATGTCGGTTCCTCCAAGGGACGGATGAATCCCGGTGGTCGGAGGTTAGGGCGATATGTCGCGCTACCGGAAACCCCAGTTGCGAACTGGGGAACCGTTTTCCCCAGCTGTGCCGTGATAGAAATATGTACCCAAACCGACGGTGAATACCAGGATTCCGTAGATCGAATGCTCGACCGACGCGGTGTACAGCGACTGCGTCCGCTGATATCGGATGGCGAATATCGCGCCACCCGCGGCGCTCAGCGCCACCGATATCCAACTACCGAACATGATGTGTACATACGCGAAAGCCGCGGCACTCGCGAGGACCATCCCGGCGCCATTGCCGAAGACCGGTGCGTACCGGTGGAACAGGAATGATCGAAAGATCAATTCCTGCGGATAGACGCTGACCGCCGGATACAGCACCAGCACCGCCAGCCACAGCCGCGGATTACGCCGGGGAAGATCGAACAGATTGTTCCGCTGCAGCAGCGCCGCGAGGCCGGTGAGCGCCACCGCGCTCGTCCCCGCCAGTTTCGCCATCGATCGCCCCTCGCCGCGCAGCGCATCCGCCCGCCACAGCGCCCCGCGATCGAATTCCGCCTGCCGCCGCAGATACCTCGTCGCCACCGCGGCCGCGCCGACCAGGCCCGGAATCGGACTGGTCCCGCGCAGATACCTGCTGTACAAGGCCGCTCCACCGAAGAACAGCCCTGCATACTCCGCCGTCAAATACGCCCGCCGCCACCGCCGCACCCGCACGCCCCCAGCCTAAGCACCACCGGGGGGATCTGCACTAGTTGCAGGGTCCGCCTAGCCTCAGTGCCCCGGTCGGGGCAACGGTGCGGGTTCGCCGTCGCCGCTCAGGCGAGGATGCGGGTGAGGGTGCGGCGGCCGAGGCGGCTCATGGGTGGATTGCTCTCGACGTAGTACCAGACGAGGCCCATGGCTTGCTGGAAGGCCCAGGCTCGGCCGCGGTGCCATTCGAGGTCGTCGGTATCGAGGTGGGCGCGCAGGATTCGGCGAGGGGTGGGTTCGAGCAGGTGCCAGGCGCTGACCAGGTCGAGGGCCGGGTCTGCGGGGGCGAGGCCGCCGACATCGATGACGCCGGTGAGACGGCCGTCGGCGACGAGCACGTTGCCCGGGATGAGGTCGCAGTGGTTCATCACGTCTGGTGTTGTGCCGCGCGGTAATTCGCGCATCTGCGCCCAGAGGCGGCGGAGGGCGGGCACGTCGAGCAGGTCGGTGCTGCGCTCGAAACAAGTCTGCATCCAGGCGTCGTGGGTGTGCAGCTCGCCGCCGCGGCCGCGCCCGGCGAAGGTACGGCCGCGGGTGTCGATGGCGCGTACGCCGCGAATGAACTCGGCTAGATCGCAAGCGAATTCGACGGAACCGCCGGGATCCGCGATGGTGGCGACCGTCCCGCTCAGCCAGGTCTGCACCGCCCACGGCAGTGGATACCCCGCCCCGGGCTCGCCGATCGCCACCGGCTCAGGTGTGCGAAAACGAGTGCGACCGAACAATTCCCGCGCGGCCGCCGCCTCGTCCTGCAGCGAGCGCCGTACAGACTCGACATCCCTGGCGCGCAACGGGAACCGCGCCGCGAACCGATCCCCGATCCGGAAGAGCGCATTCTCCGTACCAGCGGAAGCGACCGCCCGGATCGGCAGATCACGCCAAGCGGGGAACTGCTCGTCGACCAGCGCCCGCACCGTCTCGAGCGAGACGGCCAGTTGATCGGCATGCATCGTCACCTCCGCAGCCTGACAAACCGTCACCCGCACCCACAAGCGATTTCCCTAGCACGCAGCCCTCTCGCCGCTACCCGCCCGCGCGGCTCCGGACCACAATCGACGCGACCATCAGCAGCACAACATGTGACCACAGGACCGCGTGACGACGGACCACCGGACCACACGGTGCAGCAGCACGACCGTGCCGCACCACGACCCTGAACATGTGTTTTCCGCCCACAGAAGCTTCGACTTGACCTTGCCCCTAGGGCAAGGTTCGAGGATAGTTTCCATGAACAGCAACGCACTGAACGACATCGCGACTCAGATCAGCGAACAGGCCGCCGGCTTCTGCGAGACCAACCTCGTTCCCGGCTTCGTCGCCGGTGTCTATCGAGCCGGGGAGCAGGTTGTCGTGGCGCACGGCACGGCGAATGCCCGGACCGGCGCGCCGATGCTCGAGCACACCGGATTCCTTTTCGGCTCGGTCACCAAGGTGCTCACCACCACGCTGGTGCTGCAGCAGGTCGAGCGCGGCACCCTCGATCTCGACGCGCCGGTGGTGCGGTACCTGCCCGAATTCGCGCTGAACGCGCCGGGCGCGGCGGACAAGATCCTGGTGCGGCACCTGCTCTCGCACACCAACGGCATCGACGCGGACCTGTACTTTCCCGACGCGAAAGGCAGTGCCGCACTGCGCACTTACGTCGCGGGCCTGGCCGAGGGCAGCGGCGTCCTGTTCGAGCCGGGCGAGCAGCTCAGCTATTCGAACGGCGGCATGATCGTCGCGGGCCGGCTGCTCGAAGTGGTGACCGGCCTGTCCTTCCACGCGCTGCTCGAGCGCGATATCTACGGCCCGGTCGGCATGGGCGATGCCGGCACCTCGGCCGAACAGGCCATCCTGCGCAGCACCGCCGTCGGCCACTTCCCGAACCCGGAGACCATGACCGCCGAACCCACCGGCATGTTCACGCTGCCCGACACCTGGGGTCCGGCGGGCGGCACACCGATCGGCACCGTCGCCGACCTGCTCGCGTTCGGCCGCACCCACCTCGCGGACGGGGTGTCGCCCGCCGGGGCTCGCGTCCTGTCGGCCGATTCGGTCGCCCTGATGCAGCAGGTTTCGCACGACATGGGGACGCCGAACGTGCCGCCGATGGGCATGGGCTGGGTGCGATACCCGTTCGGCGACACCACGGTGCTCGCCATGTCGGGCGCCTCGCCCGGCGGCGTTTCGCTGCTGTGCGTGGTGCCCGAACACGATCTGGTCTTCGCCGCGTTCGGCAACAGCTCGGACGCGATCATGCTGCAGGATCAGCTGCTGCAGTGGCTGCTGCGCACGCAGCTCGGCGTCGAGATTCCCACGCTGGTCACCGAATTCGCGGAGGACGTCGACCTCACCCCGTACGTCGGCACCTACCGTTCCGACCAGCTCCGGATCGAGGTCGGCATCGTCGACGGTCAACTCGAGGAACGGATGACCTACGAGCCCGCCGACGAATCGCAGGAGCGGATCTTCACCGAGTTCGTGGGTGGCACGACCGCGGCCCCGCCGCAGCGGTACGTGGCGATCCGGCCCGGCCTGTTCGCCCCGGCCGGCTACCCGCTGGAGACGTTCGACGGCTACCTGCGCCTCCTGCTGGTCTCGTTCCACGATATTCAAGACGGCCGGGCCCGTTTCCGCAACGGCGGCGGCCGGCTCACCCGCCGAGCCTGACCGTCGCGGCCAGGCGGTACGACGAGTGGAAGGATGACCCGCATGATCACGATCGGCCGGCTCGCGGACTTCGCCGGGGTGAGCACCAAGGCCATCCGCCACTATCACGAGCGCGGTCTGCTCCCCGAACCCGACCGCGACTCGTCCGGCTACCGGCGCTACACCGCCCAGGACGCGATCGATCTCGTCAAGATCAGGACCATGGCCGAGGCGGGCGTCCCGCTGGCCCGCGTCAAGAACCTGCTCGACGCCGACCCCGAGACGCTCGCCGCCGCGATCGCCGAGATCGACCGCGACGTCCGCAAGCGGATGACCCAGCTGCGCCGCACTCGCGAGCACCTCGCCCAATTACGCGGCGGCGACCGGCTTTTCGTCTCCCCCGAGGTCGCCGACTTCCTCGATGAACTCCGCGAGCTCGGTGCCAGTGCCCGCCAAATCCAACTCGAACGCGACGGCTGGATTCTTTTGCAGACCGCCAGCCCCGCGGACGCGGCGTTCTGGTTGGCCGAAAAGCGTGAACTGCTCGCGGTTCCCGAGTTCCGCGCCCTCTACCTGGCGCACGACGCCGCGTTCCACTGGTCCCCCGATGACCCGCGCCTGCCAGCTCTCGCCGAGCGCAGCCGCACCTGGTTCACGACCTACCACAGCCGCTCCGAGAACCGGCCGGTCCAAAACCCGGCCATCGCCCGCCTGGCCGCCCAATCCCAACCCGGCGCTACCTCCCCCGCCTGGGACCGCCTCGCCCAACTCATGCGGAGCTGATCGCATGAACCGGCCCCCGGACGGACAGATCCGGGGACCGGCTACGCGTGATCAGCGCAGGGCGGCGGCTTTGCGCGAAAGGCGTTTGGTCGCGGCCTTGGCGGCCGCTTGGGCTTCGCTCGGCTTGTCGGGGGTGGCCTTTGTTGCTTTGGTGGCAGGGGCCTTCTTGGCGGAAGCCTTTGTCGCCGAAGCTTTTTTGGCCGGAGCCTTTTTGGCGGGCTTGGTGGCGGGGGGTGCGGCCAGGGCTTCGCGGAGGAACTGTCCGGTGTAGCTTTCCGTCACGGCGGCAACGTCTTCGGGGGTGCCTTCGGCAACCACGGTGCCACCACCGGAACCGCCCTCGGGGCCCATGTCGATGATCCAGTCGGAGGTCTTGATCACGTCCAGGTTGTGTTCGATGACGATGACCGTGTTGCCCTTATCGACCAGACCGTTGATCACCTTGAGCAGCTTGCGGATGTCCTCGAAATGCAGGCCGGTGGTGGGCTCGTCGAGAATGTAGACGGTGCGCCCGGTGGACCGCTTCTGCAATTCGGCCGACAGCTTGACGCGCTGTGCCTCACCGCCGGACAGGGTGGGCGCGCTCTGGCCGAGCCGGACGTACCCGAGGCCGACATCCACCAGCGTCTTCAGATACCGGTGGATCGAGCTGATCGGTTCGAAGAACTCCGCGCCCTCCTCGATGGACATGTCGAGGACCTCGGCGATGGTCTTGCCCTTGTAGTGCACCTCGAGGGTTTCCCGGTTGTAGCGCGCACCGTGGCAGACCTCGCACGGGACGTACACGTCGGGCAGGAAGTTCATCTCGATCTTCAGGGTGCCGTCGCCGGAGCATGCCTCACAGCGACCGCCCTTGACGTTGAACGAGAATCGGCCCGGCTGGTAGCCGCGCACCTTCGCCTCGGTGGTGGACGCGAACAGCGTGCGGATCTTGTCGAACACGCCCGTGTAGGTGGCCGGATTCGAGCGCGGGGTGCGGCCGATCGGCGACTGGTCGACCTGGACGAGCTTGTCCAGGTTGTCCAGGCCGTTGATCCTGGTGTGCCGGCCCGGCACCTGCCGCGCGCCGTTGAGCTTGTTCGCGAGCACCGTCGCCAGGATGTCGTTGACCAGCGTCGACTTACCGGAGCCGGAGACACCGGTGACCGCGGTGAGCACGCCGAGCGGGAAGCTGACGTCGATGCCGCGCAGGTTGTGCTCGGTCGCGCCGACCACGGTGAGCTGGCGCTTCTTGCTGATCGGGCGGCGCACCATCGGCACCTCGATCCGCTCCCGGCCGGAAAGGTATGCGCCGGTGAGCGATTCGGGATCGGTGAGCAGTTCCTGGTACGGCCCGCTGTGCACCACGCGGCCGCCGTGCTCGCCGGCCAGCGGGCCGATGTCGACCACCCAGTCCGAGGCCCGGATCGTGTCCTCGTCGTGCTCGACGACGATCAGGGTGTTGCCGAGATTGCGCAGCCGGGTGAGGGTTTCGATGAGCCGTCGATTGTCCCGCTGGTGCAGGCCGATGGACGGCTCGTCGAGCACGTAGAGCACACCGACCAGCCCCGACCCGATCTGGGTCGCGAGCCGGATCCGCTGCGCCTCACCACCGGACAGCGTCGCGGCGGCCCGCGACAGAGACAGGTATTCCAGGCCGACGTCGAGCAGGAACCCCAGCCGCGCCTGCACCTCCTTGAGCACCTGCCCGGCGATCGCGGCCTCGCGTTCGCCCAGCGTGAGCGAGTTCAGGAACGCGGAGCAGTCGCCGATGGACAGATCGCTGACGTCGGCGATGGACTTGTGGTCGCCGCCCGCGCTGATGGTGACCGCGAGGATCTCCGGGCGCAGCCGGGCCCCGTCACAGACCGGGCACGGCACGTCGCGCATGTACCCGTCGTAGTGCTCCTTCATCTGCTCGGACTCGGTGCTCTCCATGCGCCGCTGTAAGAACGGCATCACGCCTTCGAAATCGGCGTAGTACGAACGCTTCCGGCCGTAGCGGTTGGTGTAGGAGACGTGCACCTGATCGGAGCTGCCCTCCAGCACCGCCTTGCGCGCCTTGAGCGGCAGATCTTCCCAGGCCGTGTCCATCGAGAAGCCGATGGACTCGGCGAGCCCGGACAGCAGGCGGGTGAAGTACTCGGCGGTCTGGCCGCGCGACCACGGGGCGATCGCACCCTCGTTCAGGCTGAGCGCCGGGTCGGGCACGACCAGTTCGGGATCGACCTCTTTGCGGATGCCGAGACCGGTGCAGTCGGGGCAGGCGCCGTAGGGCGAGTTGAACGAGAACGACCGCGGTTCCAGGTCTTCGATATCGAGGGCGTGCCCGTTCGGGCAGGCCAGGCGCTCGGAGAAGCGGCGCTCCCGATCGTGCGCGTGCTCGTCGCGATCGACGAAGTCGAGCACCACGATGCCGTCGGCCAGGCGCAGCGCGGTCTCGATCGAATCGGTGAGGCGCTGTTTGGAATTCGGCTTCACCGCGAGCCGGTCGACCACGACCTCGACGTCGTGCTTCTCCTGCTTCTTCAGCTTCGGCGGGTCGGTGAGCGGATACACCACACCGTCGACCCGCACGCGCGAATAGCCCTGACTGTTCAGCTGGTCGAACAGGTCGACGAATTCGCCCTTGCGGGTACGCACCACCGGGGCGAGCACCTGGAACTTGATGCCCTCCGCCATGGCGAGCACCTGGTCGACGATCTGCTGCGGGGTCTGTTTGGCGATCAGTTCGCCGCAGACCGGGCAGTGCGGGGTGCCCGCGCGGGCGTACAGCAGACGCAGGTAGTCGTACACCTCGGTGATGGTGCCGACGGTCGACCGCGGGTTGCGGTTGGTGGACTTCTGGTCGATCGACACCGCGGGCGAGAGGCCCTCGATGAAGTCGACGTCGGGCTTGTCCATCTGCCCGAGGAACTGCCGCGCGTAGGCCGACAGCGACTCCACGTAGCGCCGCTGTCCCTCGGCGAAGATCGTGTCGAACGCCAGGCTCGATTTCCCGGAGCCGGACAATCCGGTGAACACGATGAGACTGTCGCGGGGCAGATCGAGGTCGACCCCCTTCAGGTTGTGCTCCCGAGCTCCGCGCACAGTGAGGCGTTCCGCCACCTGGTGAATCCCTTCTCGATCGTGTTCGGGTGAACCGACAAAACGGCGTCCAGACCTATCCCGCCGCCATGCTAGGCGTGCCCACCGACAAGTTTCGCTCGCGCGGCTCGCGCGGGATAGTGCGGCGGGGTCACGGCCGCGTCAGCTGCGGGGATGCGCGGGCAACGCACCGGAACTCGACGGGTACGACAGCACGCACACCCGCGATATCGCGATCCGCGGCTCGTACTCCGACACAGGTCACCGGCGATGCCGCCGACCCCCTCCGGAACACCCGGCCCCAGCAAACCCATCGTACGCAGCTTCGCCACCTCCCCGCCGCCGGGCCATAGCTCGACCGCAGCGCCGGTGAGCCGGACCACGCCGGTGCGTAATCCGCTGCGCCGGATACCTCTTCGCGGCGATCCGGCCTGCGCGCGGGCGGACCCGGCTAATTTGAGCAGGGCATGCGGGGATCGATCGGGCTCGCGAGGTCGAGGAACCGAGACGGCAGGGCGGCAGGAGGGTTGCGTGATCACCGTTTTCCTGGTGGACGACCACGAGATCGTCCGGCGTGGCCTGATCGACCTGCTCGACAGCGACCCGGAACTGCGGGTGATCGGCGAGGCCGGTGACGTGGCGCAGGCGCTGGCCCGGATCCCGGCGCTACGCCCCGATGTCGCCGTGCTCGATGTGCGGCTACCCGACGGCAACGGCATCGAGCTGTGCCGCGACCTGCTGGCCGAGATCGAGGGGCTGCGCTGCCTGATCCTCACCTCCTACACCGACGAGCAGGCGATGCTCGACGCGATCCTGGCGGGCGCGGGCGGCTACGTGGTGAAGAACATCAAGGGCATGGAATTGGCCGCGGCGATCAAGGCAGTCGGCGCAGGCCGCTCACTGCTGGACAATCGCGCGGCCGCCGCACTGCGGGCGCGACTGCGGGCGGGCACCGCGGAAGACGGCGCGCTGGCGGGGCTCACCGAGCAGGAACGCAGGCTGCTCGCACTGCTCGGCGAGGGACTCACCAACCGGCAGATCGCCGCCCGCATGTTCCTGGCCGAGAAGACCGTGAAGAACTACGTGTCCCGGCTGCTCGCCAAACTCGGCATGGAGCGCCGGACCCAGGCGGCGGTGCTGGCCAGCAAGCTCGGCGAACGCTGAACCGGGCCATGGCCGAGATCCCGCACACCGTGCTGGACACCCTGCGCGCGGTGGTCGACACGGCGACCCGGGTCGCGATCGACCACGCCAGGCTCTACGAATGGGCCCGCACCAGACAGGCCTGGATCGAGGCGACCAGCGATATCGCCACCGAATTCCTGGCGGGCACCGCGCCGGACCGGGTGCTCGCGCGGGTGGTCGAGCACGCGCGCACGCTGACCGGTTCGCAGCGCGCGCTGCTCGCGGTGGTCGAGCCAGGCATCCCACCCGAGGAGGCCACCGAACTCGTGGTGGCGCAATGCACCCACGCCGCGGCACCGGTCGCGCGACATACGGTGCGGCTCACCGACACCGCGGCCGGCAAGGCGTTCACGGAGCGCACGGCGGTCCAGCTCGCGGACGCGCGGGACGTCGATCTCGGGGCGCCCGGCGCGGCGGCCGGTCCGGCCCTGATCCTGCCGTTGCAGACCGCGGGTGTGGTGCTGGGCGTGCTGATCATCGTGCGCGGACCCGAATCCGGGCCCTACTCGGCCGAACTCGTCGCACTGGCCTCGGCGTTCACCGACCAGGCCGCCCTGGCCATGCAATTGGCCGAGGCGCAACGCAAGGCGCGCGAACTGGACGTACTCGCCGACCGCGACCGCATCGCCCGCGATCTGCACGACCATGTCATCCAGCGGGTCTTCGCGGTCGGCCTCGGCCTGCAGGGCCTGGCCACCCGGGTCGACGACGAGCAAGTCCGGCAACGACTTTCGGACGAGATCGACCGGCTCCAGGAGATCGTGCACGAGATCAGGACGACGATCTTCGACCTGCACGGCGGCGCGGGCGCCTCGCTGCGCAGACGACTGGAGGACGCGATCCGGCAGCAGACCACCGACACCGCGATCCGGGCCCGGCTGCGCGTCGACGGACCGCTGTCGGTGGTCGGTCCCGCGCTGGCCGATCACGCGGAAGCCGTTGTGCGCGAATCGGTCAGCAACGCGGTACGCCATTCCGGCGGGGACTCCGTGACGATCGACATCGCCATCGGTGACGAATTGACCATCCTGGTCCAGGACAACGGCCTGGGCCTGCCCGACAACGTGATCCCCAGCGGCCTGACCAATCTCGCGCAGCGCGCGGCCGAATCGGACGGCCGCTGCCGGATCGAGGCGGGTGCGCACGGCGGCACGGTGGTGCAGTGGTCGGTGCCGCTGAGCTGAGTCACCCGGCGAACCCAGTCTCCCGGCGAACCCAGTCTCCCGGCGAACCCAGTCTCCCGGCGAACCCAGTCTCCCGGCGAACCGGGCCTTCCGACGAGCCCCTTCTTCCGGCGCGCCGAACCTTCCGACGAACCGAGTCTTCCTGTGCGCGGGGCGGTCCGGCGCGCTACTACGCGGGACCGACCAGCGTGAGATCGCCGTCGTAGCGCCGGTACAGCAGCTGACCGCGGCCGTGGTCCTCGTCGGTGTAGAACAGGAACGGCAGGCCCTGCCGACACAGGATGCCCGCGGCCCGCTCCTCGTCCAGGACCGGCGCGGGTTCGGTATCAACGGTCAGCGCAAGCAGATTCACGGTTCCGGCGGCGTGCTCCGGCGCGCCGCACTGGCGGGACAATCGCACACCGAGCGGATCGCCCCAGTGCACCACGGCGTCGGCGCCGGTCGCCTCGTCCACGAACAGATACGCGTCGTAGTCCATCGCGTCCATCACCGCCGTCGCCTCGGCCGGTGTCCCGGTCAGCAGCGCGCAGTACTTGCGGCGCACGATCGGTCGCGGCCCGGTGACCCGTGCCAGCGGCGGGCGCGCCGGGTCCGGCCAGTCCCGCGCCGCCGCCGTCGCCAGCCGGGCCAGTTGCCGGTCGAGTCGTTCGGCGGCGAAGGTCACCGCGAACCCGCCGGGCCCGGTCACCTGCACCCGGGTCGCGACGCCATGGCTGCGAATGTTGGCCTGCACCACCGTCGGATCCTCGGCGTCGACCGGAGCGGTGACCCGGACCCTGGTCGCCGCGTCGAGGTGATGGCGGCGTAGCACCCGCCCGATCGCCCGGACCGCCCGCGTCACGTCCATCGCCGGAACCGCGCCGCAGGTGGTGACGGCGAGGTCGAGTTCCCCCGCGGTGTGCCAATACTGCGCCGGCGACGATCGCAACAGCCCTGACGACTTCATGTGGCACGTCCTTCGATTCGAACCCGAGCCACCATGTCACCATCGCGACGCCACCGCGAACAGGGCCGAAAGTCCCCGATCGGCGAACTAAACTGGCGCGAGGCGCAGTTCACGCGCCCGCCACAAGGGGAAACCGAGATGACCGACGAGCAGGGCAACGACCCCTACTCGGTCCGTGACACCCTCTCGCAACTGCGGTTACGGGAACTGCTGAGCGAGGTCAAAGAACGGGTCGAGCTCATTCTCGACTCCCGCGACCGGATGGACGGTCTGGTCGAGGCGATGCTGGCCGTCACGTCGGGCCTGGATCTGGACGAAACATTGCGCACCATCGTGCGCACCGCGATCAGCCTGGTCGACGCCCGCTACGGCGCGCTGGCCGTGCGCGGGCACGACCAGCAGGTGGTGCAGTTCATCGACGAGGGTATGGACGAGGCGACCCGCCGCGCCATCGGGCGCTTGCCGGCCGGGCACGGCGTGCTCGACGTGGTGTTCCAGCAGTCCAGGCCGTTGCGCCTGGATGATCTGTCGAAACATCCTGCCTCCGTTGGGCTTCCGGAGAATCATCCGCCGATGCGTACCTTTCTCGGGGTGCCGGTGCGGGTGCGCGGCGAGGTGTTCGGCAGCCTCTATCTGACCGAGAAGGCGGACGCGCAACCGTTCACCGACGATGACGACGTGCTGGTGCAGGCGCTGGCGGCGGCCGCGGGCATCGCGGTGGACAACGCGCGACTCTACGAATCGGCCCGCACCAGGCAGGCCTGGATCGCGGCCACCCGCGATATCGCGACCGAGTTCCTGGCCGGTACCGAGTCCGACAGCGTGCTCGGCCAGGTGGTCGAGCACGCGCGCACGCTCACCGGCTCGCAGCGCTCGTTCCTGGCGGGTCCGGGCAGTGCCGCGGGCGAGCTGGTGATCACCCAATGGTGCGGTCCCGGAACGGGTTACGAGGGCACGGTGGTACCGGTCGAGGGCACCGTGCTCGGTGAAGCGTTCACCCGCCGCACCCCGTTGCGGTTCGACGACGCCAGCGCGGTCGGTCTCGGTTTCGCCCGGCCGGAGAACGGGCCGCTGCTGATCCTGCCGCTGTGCACCCCCGACACCACACTCGGCGTGCTGACCACGTTGCGCCCCGCGGGCGCTGCGCCGTATTCCGACGAATTGGTCGAATTGACCGCCGCTTTCACCGATCAGGCGGCGCTGGCCATGCAGCTCGCCGATGCCCAGCACCGGATGCGCGAGATCGATATCCTGGCCGATCGTGACCGCATCGCGCGCGATTTGCACGATCAGGTCATCCAACGGCTGTTCGCGATCGGGATAACGCTGCAGGGTGCGGTCGCGAAGGCTACGGTTCCGGTAGTGCGACAGCGACTTTCGACGGTGGTGAACGATCTGCAAGAGGTGGTCCAGGACATTCGTACCTCGATCTTCGATCTGCACGGCAGCCAGGGCAACCCGCTACAGCAGCGGCTGGAGCGCGCGATCCGCCAGCAGACCGCCGAAACTCCGCTGCACGCAACATTTTCGGTGTCCGGCCCGCTGTCGGTGCTGGCGGACGAGCTGGCCGATCACGCGGAAGCGGTGGTCCGCGAGGCGGTCAGCAACGCGGTCCGGCACTCGGGGGCGGACACCCTCGCGGTACAGGTCACCGTCGACGACGATCTGACCATCGTGGTCACCGACAACGGATGGGGAATTCCGAATCACGTGGTACGCAGTGGATTACGCAATCTGGAGCAGCGGGCCGAAAAGGCCGACGGCGAATTCACCGTTGCCACCGCGGGTCTCGCGCCCGACGAGCGGGACGGCAGCGCGATGCCCGGCACCAGGCTGTGCTGGTCGGTGCCGCTGCCATGATCGGACGCCATAGTCGACGGCCGGTGCCGATGGTGGGACCGTCCAACCGGTTGCCGGCCGCGTGTCATGGCGCAGGTGCGCACCGCACAGTCGGGCGTGCGCCCGGCGCGTGCCCATCGATCTGCCCCGATCGCGGGAGCGAGGCCGCCGCACACCAGCGAAGCCCAGGCATCCGCGTGCCCTCCCAGCCTGCACCGCGACGGCCCGGAGGCCGCCGACATGCCGAGGAACAAGCCGTATCACCGGCCCGCGTGTCGCCGAGCACGGGCGGTGACGACCCGATCCCGGGAAACGTCCTATGATCTTGAAGGCGGTATCGGTTGTCGGGTCGCAGCCGGTCCGGCCCGGGATTCCCCGGCTGAGCAGTATCGGCCGGATATTTCCCGGAAAAGACGGTGCTGTAATGATCGGCGGACCGAGCCCGATCAAGTGCGCGAACTGTGATCGAGGCAATAGCGTCGGCGCTGTGATCTCGTACGCGCCGATACCAGAATAATCCCATGTTCCAATGGCCATAATCGGGTCGACGATCGGGGGTTCGAGTGGGTGAGGACAAGGTAGCCGCTGCGGTCGACGCCGCCGAGCAGCTGGCCGAGCGCTACCGTTCCCTGGTCGAGCACTCACCCGACGGCATCTGCGTGCACGAACGCGGCGTCCTCGTCTATGCCAACCCCGCTGCCGTCCGTTTGCTGGCCGCCGGCACCGCCGACGACGTGATCGGCAAGCCGCTCACCCAATTCGTCCACCCCAGCTCGGTCCCGGGGATGCTGGAGCGGATCAGCCACCTCACCACCAAGGGCGCCGCCTCCCGGCCGACCGAGATGACGCTGGTCCGCCTCGACGGCGCCCCGGTGCCGGTGGAGACCGTCTCGGTGCTCACCGCCTGGCACGACCGGCTCGCCTACCAGGTGGTCATCCACGACCTCACGGCCCAGCGGCACGCCGAGGCCGCGCAGCGATTGGCCGAGCAGCACTTCACCACGGTCGTCTCGCAGCTGGAAGAGGGCGTGGTGGTGATCGACACCGAAGGCCGGATCGAATCCATCAACCCGGCGGCCCGGCGCATCTTCGGCGCCGAGGACAGCGACGCCATCATCGGGCAACCGATCGATGCGCTGCCGCTGACCCTGCTCGACGCGAACGCGCAACCGCTGCCGCCGCACCGCCATCCCATCGCCCGCACCCTCGCCACCGGCGAGACCATCACCGGCTACGTCTTCGGCGTCGACCGGGTCGACGGTCAGCGGCGCTGGCTCTCCGGAAGCAGCAGGCTGCTCAACCCCGACGACAAGCGCTCGTCCGCGGTGTCCTCCTTCGCCGACATCACCGAGTTCCGGGCCAGCCGGCGGCAACTGGAGTACCAGGCCACGCACGACTCGCTGACCGGACTGGCGAACCGCTCGCTGATCCTGTCCCAGCTGGCCGGCGCGCTGGCCACCAGTGAGGACCTGCCGGTGTCCACCGTGTTGTTCATCGACCTGGACGGATTCAAGGCGATCAACGACACCCTCGGGCACGCGATCGGCGACACGGTGCTGCAGATCGTCGCGCAACGGCTGCAGCGCGCGTTGCGCGGCGACGATATCGTCGGGCGGCTCGGTGGCGACGAATTCCTGGTGCTGCTCTCCGGCCGGACCCGGCGGGTGGATATCGACGCGCTGGTGGAACGCCTGCGCACCACCATGGCCGAGCCGATCATCGCGCGCGGGCATCGCATCGAGGTGAACGCCTCGATCGGCGTCGCCCCGCTCAACGTCGGCGACCGGCGCACCCCGGAGGCGGTGCTGCACGACGCCGACCTCGCCATGTACCGAGCCAAGCCGTCCGGGCACCGCGAGGGCACGGTCACCAAGGGCCGCAGACCCAACAGCACGCACGCCTCCTAGGCGAAGGCCGCGCCGATGACCTCGATCACGCCCGCAACTCGAGGACCAACACGCCCGGCGCTGCGACCTGCACCGGAGTACTGGACGGCATGATTTCGGGTACACCAGCGGTTACGGCGAGCGCGCCGCAATCGCAGTAGACTCGACAACTCTGTTTTCCGAGCGTTCGCGTGCGCGGTGTCGACCGCGTGTACCGTTCGCCCGGCTTCATCGCGGTGACAAGGAGTTCAGTTTGCCCGACCTCACTCAGGACCGAGCCGGCTCGCCGGGTCAGGGCAACAGCACCGCGTCGCCCGCCCGCGCGGACGGCCCGGAGCTGACCCGCGAGACCGAACAGGAGCAGGCGTACCTCTCGGTGCTCTACGACCGGCTCGATGAGATGCGCGACTACGCGCGCAACCGATTACGCACCGTGCTGCTCGAAACCGGCGGCACCCCGCAGGCCCGCAGCGAACGCGAGTCGTTCAGTCAGCTCTACACCGAGGATCTCGCCAAATACGATGCGGCCGAACACGGTCTGTGTTTCGGTCGGATCGATCTGGCCGACGAATACCGCTACATCGGCAGGCTCGGCATCCTCGACGAGAAGGACGACTACGAGACGCTGCTGCTGGACTGGCGCGCGCCGCTGGCCCGCCCGTTCTATCTGGCCACCACCGCGGCGCCGGACGGCGTCACCCGGCGCAGGCACATCCGGTCGCGCAACCGCAAGGTCACCGCGATCAACGACGAATACCTCGACCTGGATGCCGCGCGCCAGGCGGGCGCCCGCGAGGACGACGGCGGTGTCGGCAGCGAAAGCGCGCTACTCGCCGCGCTGAACGCCGCCCGCACCGGCCACATGAACGACATCGTCGAGACCATCCAGCACGAGCAGGACGCGATCATCCGGTCCGAGCACAAGAGCGTGCTGGTGGTGCAGGGCGGCCCCGGTACCGGTAAGACGGCCGTCGCGCTGCATCGCGCCGCGTACCTGCTCTACACCTTCCGCCAGCAGCTCGCGAAGAGCGGCGTGCTGATCATCGGGCCGAACGCCACCTTCCTCGACTACATCGGGCAGGTGCTCCCCTCGCTCGGCGAGACCGGCGTGCTGCTGTCCACCATCGGCGATCTGTACCCGGGTGTGAAAGCCACCCGGGAGGATTCGCTGCGCGCGGGCGAGATCAAGGGCTCGCTCGGCATCCTGGAAGTGCTCAAGCAGGCGGTCCGCGATCGGCAGGAGGTGCCCGCGGAACCGATCCGGCTCAGCTTCGACGGCTACCCGGTGACGCTGGACCGCAAGATCGCCACCAAGGCGCGCGGCCGGGCTCGCTCCTCGCGCCGCCCGCACAACCTGGCCAAGCCGATCTTCACCAGTTCGGTGATCGATGCGCTCACCGACCAGCTGGCCGAGACCATGGGCGCGGATCTCTCCGGTGGACCGAGCTTACTCAGCCGGACCGATTTGGCCGAGATCCGCGACGAGATGCGGGCCGACCAGGAGATCCAGCGGGCCATCGGCAAGCTGTGGCCACTGCTGTCTCCGCAGGAGGTCCTCGCCGACCTGCTGGCCGACCCGAAACGGCTCGACCGCGCGGGCAGCAGCCTGGACCCGGCCGACCGCGCCGAACTGGTGCGCTCCGACGACGGCACGTTCAGCGCGGCCGACGCGCCGCTGCTGGACGAGCTGGCCGAACTGCTCGGCGTCGACGATGCCGAGGAACGCGAACGAGCCCGCCGCCGCTGGCGCGCCCAGCTGGCCGAGGCACAGGACGCGCTCGACATCCTGACCGGTTCCGCGCCACAGGATCTCGAAGACGAACTCGACCCGGAAATCCTGATGGCCTACGACCTGATCGACGCGAGTCAGCTCGCCGAGCGGCAGGACGTGCGCACCAGGCAGACCACCGCCGAACGCGCCGCGGGCGATCGCACCTGGACCTACGGCCACGTCATCGTGGACGAGGCACAGGAACTTTCGGAGATGGCGTGGCGAATGGTGATGCGGCGCATCCCGAATCGCTGGATCACCGTGGTCGGCGACGTCGCGCAGACCGGCGACCCGGCCGGTGCGTCCTCCTGGCAGCGGATGCTGGAACCCTATGTGGCCAAACGCTGGAAGCTCACCGAGCTGACGGTCAACTACCGCACACCGGCCGAGATCATGGACGTGGCCGCGGACGTACTCGCCGCGATCGATCCGGACGCGACGGCGCCGCGCTCGGTCCGCGAAACCGGAAACCCGCCGCGCGGGCATCACGTGGCTCCGTCCGGCGTGCGCGACGAAGTGGCCAGGCTGATCGCGACGGAAACCGGCCCGGGCACCACCGCGGTGATCGCGCCGCACACGCTGATCGAGGAGCTGGCCGAACTCGCCGGCGAATCGGTGCGGGTGCTGACCGTGCACGACGTGAAGGGTCTGGAGTTCGACGCGGTCTATCTGGTCGAACCTCAGGCGATCCTGGACGAGTCGCCGCGCGGACTCAACGACCTGTACGTCGCGCTGACCCGCGCGACCCAGCGGTTGGGCGTGGTCCACAGCACGGACCTGCCGGAAGTGCTCGGCGCGCTGCTGGTCGGATGATCACCAGGTAATGGTGGCGGAGGCCGCTCGGGCCGATGCCGCCACCGTTACCTGGTAATCGCATGTCCAGATGACGCGAAAGGCTCCGCATCGGGTGCGATGCGGAGCCTTTCGGGTAGTGCGAGGGTCAGCGCACGGTGTGCACGATGAGCACGTCCGAGCGGGACTTGCGGGCCACGTCCGAGGGGACGGAGCCGAGCAGGCGACCGGTCAGGGTGTTCAAGCCACGGTTACCGACGACCAGCAGGTCGGCGTCGACCTCCTTGGTCAGCGTCAGCAGGGACTCGACCGGCTCGCCGACCACGGCGCGCTCGACGATGTCCACCGCGCCCGCGGCGGCGGCCTTGTCCCGCGCGGTGCGCAGGATCTCGTTGGTGGGGGCGGACCCGCGCACCTGGTAGGCCTCTTCCTTCAGGACATCGGCGGCCGCGGCCACGTCACGATCGTCGGTCGGGTAGTAAGCACACGCGATGACCAGGGTCGCGGCGGACACTCCAGCCAGCGCGGCGGCCTTCTCGACGGCGACGTACGACGAGTCCGAGCCATCGGTACCGACGACAATCGTCCGGTAGGCGGTCATTCTCTCCTCCAAGTTATGAAGTGGTCACGTTGCCCACGCCGGTGCACCCGCACAGACGCGGCACCGGCGCAGCGACTTGCGTCGACCCTAGCGGCAAACGGAGTGGAAATATCAGAAATCGCAACACATCACATCGGCGGTGTCCGGGCATTCATGCCACAGGTTCGCGGGGAAATGTCACGGGGGCCCGAGTAACCAGGCCGGACACAAATGCGGCATCGGCAAACTGTGATCCAGCACAACAATGGTGAACCGTCTTGTCCCCCTGGGATATTCGTCACACACCAGGGGCGATGGAACGCCGATCGGCCCGCCGCGACGCGTAAATCACGCGCCGGGACGGGCCGATCGGGCTCGGTACTGCCGAGCTATCAGGGCCACTGTCGGTAGTTCGCCCAAAATAAGCCCAGAATCGCTCCGATGATGTCCATGCCTACCTTCTCCCTGCACTAAAAGGACGCGCAATATTAGCGCGTCGCACAGGGTTCAGAGGTCGAAAAGCGGTCCGGTGATGGTCAATCCGAGGTCGTCGACATGGGCGAAGAACGCGAACAGCATCAACGCGGCGCCGCCGAGGGCCACGTCCTTGTTGAAGCTGATCATCTCCATCTGCTTGGCCTGGGCGTCGGTCTCCTTCCAGAACGCGTGCATCAGCACCGCGGTGACCACCAGCAAGACCGCGAGCACCAGCGCGCCGAGATCCGCCCACACCCCGAGCAGAATGCTGAGCCCGCCCAGCGCGAACAGCGCACCCGACCCGAGCACCGACAGCTTGGCCATCGGCAGACCCCGGCTCTCGGCATAGCCCGCCATCGCGTCGGTCTGCATGAAATGCCCGACGCCCGAGCTCAGGAACAACACCGCGAACAACACCCGTCCGATCAACACCACGACATCCATGTCCAGCTCCTTGTTTGGCTGACGGTAGGTAGTGCAACATTCAACTAGCAGCTCGGAGGGGGTATTTCCCAGCCCCGGTCGAATGGTCGAATACGGTCGGCTCGGCAACTACATCCTGGTCGGCAGGACCTTCGCCGTAACCTCGTTGCGCGAGCGTAGCGAATTCTTGGCGTATTCCAGTGGAGCCATTCCGACTTCCGCGGTGAACTCGCGCGAGAAGTGCGCCTGATCGAAGTATCCCAGTTCGGCGGCCAACATGGCGAGATCTTCGGTGCGGCCGCGAGCGAGCAGTTCCGCGCCGTCCTGCAGGCGGTAACGCCGCAGCACCCACTTGGGTCCGGCGCCGACGTAGCGGCGGAACATGCGCTGCAGGGTGCGCATCGAGACATCGAAGCGTTCGGTGATCTGGTCCACCCTGGTCAGCTCCTGGTCCCGGGCGATCGCCTCGACGATGCGCAACACCAGCAGATACGTCGGGTCCGCCGGCGTGCAACGCGGCGCGAGGAAATCCTCGAGCACGCCGCGGCGCTGCTCGTCGGTGGTCGCGTCCAGAACACGCTCGATCAGGTCACCCGTGCCGGGCAGCACCTCGGTCAACGGGACGGAGTTATCGCGGAACGACCCGACAGCCAAGCCTGTGAACGCGCCGAAACCACCGGCTCGGAAACGCACACCGAACGTCTCCCCCACCCCGCTGAGCTCGCGGACGAACTTCGTCGTACACACTCCGGTGACGAAACCGCCTGTGCGCGTTGCGGATCGCTCGAAGGTGACGTTCACGCTGGGATACGGCAACACCTGCGCGTGGTATGGCGGCCGGTCGCGCAGATCCCAGTGCACCGACCAGTACCACTCGACGAAACGACCGACCACCGGCCCCGCGGGCAGCCGCGCCAGCGAGCGGTACTTCGCCTGCTCGTCCGGGTGCAGGATGCCGGTGGTGTCCACCGGCGTCACCGGGTTGGGTGCGGGCGGATCGAACGCGGTGCTACCGGACATCGTGCTGTCGCTTTCTTACAAGACCGGCCGGTCGTGGGCGACCAGTATCGCTGTCATGACCGACACCGTGAATCCCATCGCCGACGGCTACCACTCGATCACCTGCTTTCTCGCGGTCGGAGACGCGAACAAGGCCATCGACTTCTACACCGCCGTGTTCGGCGCCGAACTGCTCAGCCGCAACGACCTGCCCGACGGGCAGCCCGCGCACGCCGAACTGAAGATCGGCGATTCCACCTTGCAACTCGGCATGCCGATACCCGACAACAACGTGCTCGCCCCCAACGGCGAATGGGTGCACACCTCGATCGTGCATTACTGCCCCGACGTGGACAGCGTCATCGCCCGCGCCATCGCACACGGCGCCCGCTGCGCCGAAGAACCCCAGACCTTCGTCACCGGCGACCGCTTCGCCGTCATCATCGACCCCTTCGGCCACCGCTGGGCCGTCCTCACCAAGGTCGAAGACGTCTCCCGCGAAGAAGCCGACCGCCGCGTCAACGAATGGCTCGCCACCCAGTAGCGCCCGCGCACCCGGTCCACTCCCGCACCCCTTCTGCACCGACCCCCGGCGTGTCTTACGGCAAGTCGGGGTGCGCGAACACAGAAAGGGTGCGGATGCACCCCAACCCCGCGCGCCACAACACCACACCGCCAAACGCAGCCCAGCCTCCAACCCCCGCACCCTAGCCCCGCCAGCCGGTCGACCAGCCTGCCTGGGCAGTACAACTAGCCCCGCCACCTACACCCACCTCCGCACTAGCATCTGCCTCCGACCTGGCACTTCCAAAGCCGCACACCCCTTCTGCACCTAACACCGCGTACCCCACAGCGAGTCGAGGTGCGCGAACACCGAAAGGGTGCGGACGCACCACTGACCGCGCGGCACATCGCAGCGCCACCAGCCGCGGCCCAGCCTTCCGTTCCCGCCCCGCACCTGCACTCGCACCTGCCCACCACCTGCACTAGCACCCCCGCCTACTCCTGCCTCCGACCGGGCACTTCCACCGTCCCGCACCCTTTCTGCACCCAAACACCGCGTGTCGTACGGCAAGTCGGGGTGCGCGAACACAGAAAGGGTGCGGGGTTCTGCTCGTGGCTGGCGCTCAGCGCCGCCGGGCGCGTGCAAACCCCGGGCGGGCGCTCAGCGTCGACTGTCCATCCAGCCGAGACCGTTCGCCAACTGCTCCCCTGCGGCGTCGAACAACCTGTCGGCGGCCACTGACACATCCTCGGCAGCCACCCGTCGGTGGCGGACGCCCCTCGGACGCGGGCCGACCCCCTTCGGGGACCAACCCTTCGGGCGGCCACTTTCTCCGGAACGGAGAAACCTCAGCTGAGGCCGGCTGCGTCCATGCCGCGTAGTTCCTTTTTGAGGTCGGCGATTTCGTCGCGGAGGCGGCCGGCGAGTTCGAATTGGAGTTCGCGGGCGGCGTTCATCATTTGGGCGGTGAGTTCCTTGACGAGGTCGGCGAGTTCGGCGCGGGGCATGGACTTGATGTCGCGGCCCTCGTAGACGCCGGCGCTGACCGCGCGACCGGGCTCGCCCTGGGCGCGGCGGCCGCGGCTGGCGTTGCGGCCGGAACCGCCGACCTCGACCTCGGTCTCGTCGGCTTCCTTGTAGACCTGGTCGAGGATATCGGCGATCTTCTTGCGCAACGGTTTCGGGTCGATGCCCATCTCGGTGTTGTAGGCGACCTGCTTGGCCCGGCGCCGATCGGTCTCCTCGATCGCGTGCTGCATCGAGTCGGTGATCTTGTCGGCGTACATATGCACCTCGCCGGACACGTTGCGCGCCGCGCGGCCGATGGTCTGGATCAGGCTGGTGCTGCTGCGCAGGAAGCCTTCCTTGTCCGCGTCGAGGATCGCGACCAGCGACACCTCGGGCAGGTCGAGACCCTCGCGCAGCAGGTTGATGCCGACCAGCACGTCGTACTCGCCGAGGCGCAGCTGCCGCAGCAGTTCGACCCGGCGCAGCGTGTCGATCTCCGAGTGCAGGTAGCGCACCCGCACCCCGAGCCCGAGCAGATAGTCGGTGAGGTCCTCGGCCATCTTCTTGGTCAGCGTGGTGACCAGCACGCGCTCGTCCCGCTCGGTGCGCACCCGGATCTCGTGCACCAGATCGTCGATCTGCCCCTTGGTCGGTTTGACCACCACCTGCGGATCGACCAGGCCGGTCGGCCGGATGACCTGTTCGACCACTTCACCGCCGACCTGCCCCAGCTCGTACGGACCCGGGGTGGCCGAGAGGTACACCGCCTGCCCGATCCGGTCGGCGAACTCCTCCCATGTGAGCGGCCGGTTGTCCACCGCGGACGGCAGCCGGAAGCCGAACTCGACCAGGTTGCGCTTGCGCGACATGTCGCCCTCGTACATGCCACCGATCTGCGGCACGGTCACGTGCGACTCGTCGATGACGAGCAGGAAGTCGTCCGGGAAGTAGTCGAGCAGGGTGGCGGGCGCCGACCCGGCCGGGCGGCCGTCGATGTGGCGCGAGTAATTCTCGATGCCGGAGCAGAAGCCGACCTGCCGGATCATCTCCAGGTCGTACTGGGTCCGCATACGCAGGCGCTGGGCCTCGAGCAGCTTGCCCTGCCGTTCCAGTTCGGCGAGCCGTTCTTCCAGTTCGGCTTCGATATCGCGCACCGCGCGTTCCATCCGCTCCGGGCCGGCCACGTAGTGGGTGGCCGGGAAGATGCGCAGCATCTCGACCTGCCGGACCACATCGCCGGTGAGCGGGTGCAGGTAGTACAGCGCCTCGATCTCGTCGCCGAAGAACTCGATGCGCACCGCGAGTTCCTCGTAGGACGGGATGATCTCGACGGTGTCGCCGCGCACCCGGAACGAGCCGCGGGTGAAGGCCATATCGTTGCGGGTGTACTGCACGTCGACGAGCAGGCGCAGCAGCGCGTCCCGGTCGACCTCGGTGCCGACCTCCAGCTGGATCGAACGATCCAGGTAGGACTGCGGGGTGCCGAGGCCGTAGATGCAGGACACCGACGCAACCACGACCACGTCGCGCCGCGACAGCAGGCTCGAGGTCGCCGAATGCCGCAGCCGTTCGACGTCGTCGTTGATCGAGCTGTCCTTCTCGATGTAGGTGTCGGTCTGCGCGATGTACGCCTCGGGTTGGTAGTAGTCGTAGTACGAGACGAAGTACTCGACCGCGTTGTTGGGCAGCATCTCGCGCAGCTCGTTGGCCAGCTGCGCGGCCAGCGTCTTGTTCGGCGCCATCACCAGCGTCGGGCGCTGCAACTTCTCGATGAGCCAGGCCGTGGTCGCCGATTTGCCCGTACCGGTGGCGCCGAGCAGCACGACGTCGCGCTCCCCCGCCGTGATCCGGCGTTCCAGCTCGGCGATGGCAGCCGGCTGGTCACCGGCCGGCTGGTGGTCGCTGACCACCTGGAATTGCCCCTCGGTGCGCTCGATCTCGCCGACGGGTCGATGCTCCGAGTGGGCCAACGGGGTCGCGCCGGCGGCCCTGTCCTCGTAGCCCTCCGTCGGAATCTCGGTTGCAAATGCCATGATGACCAGCCTAGGCCCAGCCACCGACAGATTCCGCTGGTCCGGTGGCCCGAACCACACCTCAGTGCTGGATCAGCCCGCCGACCGGCACCGCAGCCACATGACCCGTCGCCGGCCTGGTCCGCGCCATGGCCAGCCCGACGTCCACGAGCGACGATCGCCGCAGGCCCGCGACGGCGCCGACCGGGGTCCAGGTCGGCTCGGCGGTCGCACCGTTCGGCTCGGCCCGCAGCCGGCCACCGGTGACCCGCACCAGGTAGTAGATGCCGACGTTCTGATGCTCGACCCCGGCCCGCGCGACGTCCGCGGGGATCACCCTGGAGTCCACGCCGAGCAGCCAGTCGACCTCCCCGCGGCAGCCCGTTTCTTCGGCGAGCTCCCGCAGCACCGCGTCGTACGGATCCTCACCGTGCTCGATCCGGCCGCCCGGCAGGGTCCAGGTGGATTGACCGCTCGGGGGCACATCCCGGGCGAGCAGCAGCCGCCCGTCGTCGAGGCATACCGCGTACGCCGCCAGCCGAAAACTCATGCGGCCCAACCTACGGACCGGTCGTCCACCCCGGCCGAAAGCGGGGTTTTCGGCGGGGACGGGCGGGGCATTCTTTCCGTTGTTACGGCGGCCGTTCCACGAGGGGGTGGAATTCGGCACACCGTCGCCCGCCCAAGAGCGGTAAAAGGGACGGTAAAAGCGGCACGTCCGCCGTGCCGCACCACGTCTATTTCACTTTACGAATCCCACCGATGTCCGAATTTCCCTCAGTAGCAACAGGTTTCGTGGCGAAAATGATGCTCGCGCATTACACCCCGTGACCCATTCCCAGGTGTACTCTGATTTGGTTGTTCGGACAACGAGTTCGGATGCGGCGAAGGACAACAGCCATGAGAGGTCTGATTCCATTGCTTAATACCGCGCCCACGACGGGCTTCGCAGGAAACCTCGCCAGGCATCTCCGCGCGGCGGTACCCGGCCTTAATCACAGCGGCCCGGCCGCCAACCCACCGAACTCGTTACCCCCGGGTCAGCCGCCCCACCGGCCGCACGTCGAGTTCTTCAACCTGGCCGAACTCACCAGCACCGACAACAAGGGTTTCGTCCGTCAGGTCGAGCGCTACCACCACGAACCGTGGGGCCTCTACATGGCGCGCATCGTGCCCGTCCCGCACCACCACTACCTGGAGTGCTGGCTGCTGCCGGAGCTGTCGTTGCGGGTGACGGTCACCCGCCGTAACCCGGCGCACCACGTGGACCACGACTTCCACCTCGACATCGGCGAGTTCACCGAGATCGCGCCGAAGCGCTGGAAGGCGATCGACCACTACCTCGACATCGAGGTGCACCGCGGCCGCGACGTCGAGCTGCGCGGCGTGGACGACCTGCTGGCCGCGCACGCGGCCGGCCTGGTGGACTCGACGCAGGCGCATCGGGCCTTCGAGTGCGCGACGGCCGCGCTGGACGGACTGGCCGTCAACGACCACTGCGTCGAGGACTGGCTCGCCACCCGCGGCATCACGCTGACCTGGATGTGACCGCCACACCGCTCGACTCGGTCCACGCGCCGGTAGATTCTGGATGCATGACGCAGGCACCCTCTGTCGACGTGCATCGGCCCAAGGTCGAATACTTCGACCTCGCGGACCTGACCAACACGGATCCGAAGGGCTTCGTGCGACCGGTCGAGCGGTACCAGGTGGCGCCATGGGGCCTGTACATGGCGCGCACCTCGGACCATGAACAGTTCCACTACATCGAGTCCTGGCTGCTGCCCGAGCTCGCGCTGCGCGCCAGCGTGTTCCACTACCACCCCGAACATCGGCGGGATCAGGACTTCTATCTGGACCTCGGCGAGTTCGGCCAGGTGGCGCCGGACAAGTGGCAGTCGGTGGACCACTACCTCGACATCGTCGTGCGCACGGGTCGCGAATGCGAGCTGCTCGATGTCGACGAGCTGCTCGCCGCGCACGTCGCCGGGTTGATCACCGCGGCCGCGGCCGAGGCGGCGATCGCACACGCCACCGCCACCATCGACGGTCTCGCCGCGCACGGTTACGACCTGAACCGCTGGCTCGAATCGCGCGGGATCACGCTCACCTGGAAGTAGCCGACACGCGAAACTGGATCGAATCGGTTGCGGCCCAGGCCCCTAAGCGTTTCGTTCCGCGAGCCGGTGGTATGCGGAGTCGAACCAGGGTTCCTTGACGTCCAGATAAGCAGTCATCGCCGCCGCGCCGTCGAGCCCGGCCGCCTTCGCCTCGCCGGTGCGCTTGACCTCGAGGTATTCGGCGCGCGCTGCGGCATCGGCGCGCAACCAGTCGCGGAAGGCGAGTGCGAACCGCTGCCCCGGCGAACCGTCCACGCGCACATGCACGTTGGCGAGGCGGCCGGGGTCGGCGCTCTGGTGGTATCGCTTGGTCCACAAGGTGAGATCGGTGCCGTCCGGATCCGCGGGCGTCGGTTTCGGACTGTCCTGGACGACCTCCGGCCGCACCGGAAAGCCCGCCGCCCCCAACGCATCTCGCAGCCCATCCGCCGCCGCCAGGTCGGCGACGGTGATCTGGAGATCGATCACGTCCTTCGCGGGCAGCTCCGGCACCGAGGTCGAGCCGATGTGATCGATCCGCGAGGCGGCCTGGCCGCAGGCCACCCACAGCCGCGCGATCAGGCGCTGCGCCTGCGCCGCCCACTCCGGGTTCGCCGGTACGAGCCGCAACTCCTTGCGCCGGGCGGAGGTCCCGGTACGCAGGTTGTGTTCGAACGGCACCAGCCGCTCGTCCCACAGCGCGCGGACCGTCTCCTCGATATCCGCCGGCGCGCCACTGTTGTCCAGCAGCACATCGGCTACCGCACGCCGCTGCTCGTCGGTGGCCTGTGCCGCAATTCGAGCCCGCGCGTCTGCTTCGGCGACACCGCGGAATTCTACCAATCGGCGCAGCCGAGTTTCCGCGGGCACGTCGACGACCAGCACGAGATTCATCAACGGGGCGAGACCGTTTTCAACCAGCAGCGGAATATCCTGCACCACAATGGCGTCCGGCGCCGCGGCGGCAATCAATTCCGCAGTGCGTTTACCCACCAGCGGATGCGTAATGGAATTCAGCCGCGCCCGGGACGCGTCGTCGGCGAAAGCCTTGGCGGCGAGGGCGGGGCGGTCCAGGCTGCCGTCGGCCGAGAGGATGCCGGAGCCGAACGCGTCCACAAGGGCCGCGAGGCCTTCGGTGCCAGGCGCGACGACCTCCCTGGCGATCAGATCGGAATCGACGATCACCGCCCCACGGTCGGCAAGAATCCGCGCCACCGTCGACTTGCCCGCTCCCATGCCTCCGGTGAGGCCGATCCGCAACATTCGACCAGTCTTACATCCGGCGTTCACACGCGCCGCGCCCCACCCGTGCCCGCGGCCGCCGACGGGACACAATCAGCCCGATTACCCACTGGGGGCTGACTTTCCACCTGCCCTCGCCGCATTTGTTCGATCCGTGACGAGGCCGAGACCGATTCGCAACAATTCCGGTCGAACCGGGTCACGCGGCGACAACTTTCCGACACGCCGAGCCAATTACTTGCGCAAAATACTCTGCGCGGCACTTTCGTTCGGCTAATCTTCGCCGTGGCGATCCAGGCGCCAGCACCAGCAAGCAAAGGAACACCATTGGGCACCAGAAACAACCAGACGGGTCGCCACCGCCTGGGTATGGCGGGCGGCGTGCACTGCACCCAGATTCCCGCCGTCGCGGAGGCGCTGGCCGAGCACCGCCGCACTTGGTTCACCGCGTTGATCAGCCCGGCCCGGCACAGTTTCGCGGCCATGCGCAAACGCTCCACCGTCCCCTCGGTCCGGTGGGTGCCCGCGACCGCGAGCTGACCTCACACTTCGAGCAGTGGCCCAGCCCCCGCCAGGGCTGGGCCACTCTCATGCCCGAATTAACCCGCTCGGCCTGCGCCGGGTACCGGGTTGTTGCGTCGGCATGGCATTCGGCGGCACCGGATAAGGAACTCCGGCGGTCGCCGTTCCCAGGGCGACATTCGGGCCGCATTGGGCGATCGCGGCATCCATTTTCGGTTTCGGATCGGGCAGTACGGGTTTCGCCGAATTCGGCGCGGAGCCGAAATCGAACGTGGAGGTCATATCGCCGGTCACGCCGCGCCGCCACGCTGTCAGGTTGGGCACGTCGACGCCGAATCTGGCTTCCAGCAGGCGCAATTGCGAGGTGTGATCGAAGGTCTCGGACGCGACGAGTCCGCCACGCGTGTAAGGCGAGATCACCAGTGCCGGAACACGATAGCCGAGACCTATCGGGCCGGCCGTGCCGTCCGCCGCCTCGACGCGGTCGAGCGGCACCGTGAGGAACTCGCCCGGAGTGCCCGGCGGCGCGGTCGGCGGGGTGACGTGATCGAAGAAGCCGCCGTTCTCGTCGTAGCTGATGATCAGCGCGGTCTTCTCCCACACCTTCGGGTTGGCGGTGAGGATGTCGAGCAGCTGCACAATGCCGAAGGCGCCGAAAGCCGCAGGCAGCGCCGGATGTTCACAGTTGAGCAGCGAGGGGATCACCCAGGACACCGCGGGCAGCGTGTCGTTGGCGACGTCGGCCTGAAAATCGTTGGGGTACACCGGCGCCATCCCGCGGCGCGCCAAATCCGAAGCAGGGTCGGCAGATTGGGTAAAGCAGCCGAGCATGCCGTCCAGGAGCACCGAGGACAGCGGGCCGACATCGCGGTTGTTGTAGATCTTCCAGCTCACCCCGGCCTCGGTGAGGTTCTCCGGGTAGGTGCGCCAGCTGTACACGTGCTGCGGGATGAGCGTCGGCGTCCGTACCAGCGGACCGCCCGCGTAGCCGTCCGGATCGATAGTCGCGCTGATCCAGTACAGCCGATTCGGATCGGTGGGTCCGAGCACCGAGCAGTGGTAGTTGTCACACAGCGTGAAGGCGTCGGCGAGCGCGGTATGGATCGGAATGTCTTCCGGCAGGTAGTAACCCATCGCGGCGGGTGCGTTCGCCGGGCCGACGCTGTCCACCGACATCGGCATCCACCCGTCGTTGCGGCCGCCGTTCCAGGCGCGATGCATGCCGCCCCAGGAATGATCCGGATCGTTGATGCATTCGCCGTCCAGCGTGGCGCCGCGGGTGGTGTCGAGCCGGAACGGATGCACGAAACCGTCGGGCGTGGGGCCGATTCCGGGCGTCCACCCGTACTGCCGCCAGGATTGCGACGGGTCGTCGAAGCCGCGGACGCCCGACAATGTGCCGAAATAGTGGTCGAAGGAACGGTTCTCCTGCATCAGCAGCACGAAATGCTCGATATCGCCGAGCCCGCCCGTGCCCGCCGGGTCGGCGGCGTAGGCCCGCTGGATGATCGGGTCGGCCCAGGAGGCCAACGCGCCCACCGCACCGGCCGCGGCCGCCTTCGCTAGGAATTGTCTGCGGTTGAGTCCGCTGAACGGCCCCGCTGCGCACATCGTGTCGGCCGACCTTTCCGCCAGGGCTGTCGAGCAGAATTTCGCGATCCGCGCCGACCCTACCCGAGGTGCGGTGACGCCGCAGAGAAAGATCAACAGGTGCTGCCGATCCGGTGATCTGGACCACGTTCACCACCGATCGATGCTGAACAATTGCCGTCGATTGCCCGAATTGCCGGACTGTCGATGAACTCAACGCAACGTACCCGAGAATCCCAGCGGTACAGCCGGTTTCATACGCTTTGCCGTATTCCTCCCGTTCATCCGGTGACGGGCACGGGTTCCCGTGCGGCCGCGGTCAACTCGGCGACCCCGCGCAGAAACCTGCGCCACACCAGGATCGCGGTGGTACCGAAGCCCACGCACAAGCCCAGCCAGATCCCTGGCCCGCGCAAATCGAGCGTGAACGCGAACAGCGCCATCGCGGGCACACCGAGCACGAAGTAGCCGATCAATGTGCTCTGCATGCCCGCCTTGGTGTTTCCGATGCCGCGCAGCAGGCCGATGCACAGATTCTGCGAACCCTTGCAGTACTGCTGGACGATCGCGAACCACAGCAGCGTCGACGCCGCTGCGACCACCGCGGTGTCGTCGCGGTCCGCGCCGAGGAACGGCGCGAGCACCGCACCCGGGACCACCACGTACACCAGTCCCACCACCGTCATGAAGCCGAAGCCGAGCGCGAAAGTGCGCCGGGCGATGCCGGCGACCGCGTGCTGATCCCCTTGCCCGACGGTGCGACTCACCAGGATCGAGGAGCCCTGCGAGAGGCCGATGTTCACCTGGTAAACGATGTAAGCCAGCTGGTTGACGATATTGCTCGCGGCCAGCGCCACCGGCCCGAAACCACCCATCAGCACCGTCGCGATGGACGTGATCGCCGCTTCCGCGCCGTAGGTGAGCGAGATGGGCGTGCCCATCCGGACGATCCGCAGCACCGTGGCGCGGTCGGCGATCCACACGCGCAGCGAAAGCAGTTCGCCTAGTACGGGATCGCGCCGGACGGTGCGCAGGTAGGTGCCGAAGGTCCAGGCCTGCACCAGCGTCGTGGACAGACCGATACCGGCCAGGCCCAGCTGCGGACTACCGAACCAGCCGAAGATGAACAGCGCGTTCAACAGCGCGTTCACGCCGATCGACAGCAGCGTCACCCGCAGCAGCGAGCCCGCGCGGCGCAGCCCGACGGCGAACTGCCGCAGCACATTCAGCCACAGCATCGGAATCAGTCCCGGCGCGAGCGCCCAGATGATCGGCCGCGCCAGCGCGAGCACCGCCGGGTCCTGCCCGAACCAGCGCAGCGCGTAGCCGAGCGCGACGAGGATCAGCGCGCCCACGATCGACACCACGGTGGCCACCGCGGCGGCGGCGCGCACGTACCCGCGGATCTCGGCGCGTGCCTGTTCATCGAGTCGGCCACTGCCGGTGCGCTTTTCGCCCCGCCCGGCGGCCGCGGCGATCATGTTCCCGACACCGGTGACCATGCCGACGCACATCGTGCGCAGCTGGTTGTACAGCAGCAGCGCGAGCCCGCCCGCCGCGACGGCCGCGATGCCGAGCAGTCCCATCATCGCCAGATCGACCGTGGTCAGTGCCACCTGGGCGAGCTGGATGCCCGCGATCGGCGCAGCCAGCGCGACGATGGCGCGATACTCCCGAATTGCCATAGCTTTACGCCCTCGCCCGTTCCAGGTCGTCGGCCGCCAACCGTACCGATTCGTCATAGGCCGTGAGCAGACGCGTGATCCGCTGTTGCGCCGCGCGGTCGTACAGCCCGCGCGCGTGCAGCCAGTCCTCGTCGTAGACGGTGTCGAGGTACTTCTCGCCCGCGTCGCACACCAGCACCACCACGGTGCTCGCCGCGGGGACGTGCACCAGGCGGCGCAGTGCGATGTGGATCGCCGCGCCACCGGTGCCGCCCACCAGGATGCCGGTACGCCGCGCCACCACGCGCGCGGTGGCGAACGCATCGACATCGTTCACCCGGCAGTCCTCGTCGATCGCGTCGTATTTCACGTTGCCGCCGACCGGGAACCCGGCGGGGCTGCCCGCGCCGGTCTGCCAATAGCTGCCGCCCGCGCCACCGAAGATGATCGAACCGACGGGCTCGACCCCGATCGCGTGCACCCGGGAGCCGAGCCTGCGCAGCTCTTCGACTGTGCCGCAGAGTGATCCGCCGGTGCCGACCGCACCGACGAGATAGTCGACATCGGTGTTGAGATCGGTGAGCAGTTCGCCGGCCAGGTCCCGATAACCCGCGTTGTTATGCGGATTGTTGTGCTGATCGGGGCGATACGCACCGGTGCGCGCGGCGATCTCGTCGGCGATCCGCCTGCGCTCGACCGTGCTCGGGCCACCGCTGTCACCGCTGTCCACCGAGACCAGCTGCGCGCCCATCGCTTTCATCGCACGCAGCTTGTCCTTCGCGGCGTGGTCGTCGACCACCGCGGTGAACGTGTAGCCGCGTTCCAGCGCGATCAGGGCGAGCCCGGTACCGGTGTTGCCGGACGTGGGTTCGACGATGTGCCCGCCCGGCCGCAGTTCGCCACTGCGTTCGGCCTGCAACACCATTTCGCGCGCCATGCGCACCTTCGCCGAGCCGGTCGGGTTGAACTGCTCCAGCTTCAACAGGATCCGGGTGCCGGTGCCGGTGCGCACCAGTTCGAGCAGCGGGGTCGCGCCGATGAGCTCGGACGCGCTGCGGACGACGTTCTCCCGGAGCCGGGGCATCGGCCGCACGCCGGCCGGATGCACGGTGGCGCGGCCGACCGGACGCACCGTCGTCGCGTCCGCTTCTACTTGTCCAAACGCCACAACCACCGGTCCTCCTGTTCGGTGACGACAACCTTGGGCGGCAACGGGAGCTGATGGAACTCGCTCTCGTTCTTGTCCATCTGATAGCCCGCCGTGTTCGGATACAACAGCAGGTCACCGGGTTCGGGTCGCTGCGCCACACGGACCTTGCGCCAGGTGAGCACGTCGTACTCCATGCAGCTGGCGCCGCCGACACAGGTGGCGACCGGTACGGCGGCGGCGATCTGCTTGCGCGGCACCAGGATCGGGTCGGGCAGGAACTCGCTGCCCTTCCACTGCTCGGAGACGCTCATGCTGAGCCCATGCACGGTCGTGATGCCGTAATCGGCGTTCTGTTTGTAACCGAGCACCGGGAACACCGTGAATCCCGCATCGATCAGCAAGGCGCGGCCCGGCTCGATGAAGAGCTGAATATCGTTGTCCCGCAAGTTCTCCGCCAGGGATCGGGCACCGAACCGGGTGGCCAGCACGGCGTCGAGCATGGCGGCGCCGGTCGGGTCCTGGGCGTAGGGATAGAACTTGTCGAATTGTCTTCCGGCGTGGAACCAGTCGTCGCGGCGCTGTTCGACGAAGGTACGCCAATCGTCGTCGCGCACATACCGGCAGGCGAATCCGCCCCCGATCGAGATCGTGTCGACGGGCACTCCCCGCGCCCGCGTCCGCACGCACAGCTGGATCAGCTCGTCGGCGAGCTCGGCGCGTGGCGCGACCGCGTAGCCGTCCAAATGGAACGAGAACCCGATCAGTTCCACCCGCGGCCGCAGCCGCACGCACAACTCGATCGCGCGATCGAGATCGGTTGCGGACAAACCGAACCGGCTGTGCGGGGCGTTGGGCGGCAGCCGCCGCAACAAGATCCGTACCGGCCCGGCCTGCCGGGCGATCTCGGCGATCCGATCCAGTTCGTCGAGCGCGTCGATGGCGATCACGCAGTCGTGGCGGGCGGCCAGGCGCAGCAGCGCATCGGTTTTCGCGGCACCCGTCACCCCGATGTCGCGCCCGCGGACACCGTGCGCCAGCGCGTGCACCAGTTCCGGTTCGCTCGCCACGTCGACCGCCCCGCCCAGATCGGCGATCTCGGACAGCCAGCAGCCGGCCTTGTTGGCCTTCTTGCCGTAATAGACCTGGCCGCGCACACCGCGTGCGGTGAAGATCCGCTGGAACGACCTGAGGTTGTCGGCGAACTGCTCCGGGTAGACGACGTGGAACGGGCCACCCAGCGCGTGCCGGATATCGAAGAGCAGGTGCCGGTCCGCGCGCACCCGCTGCTGCCACTTCTGTTCCAGCGCAGGCAGACCGGGGAGTTCGACCGGTGCGGTGTTCACGACCACAGTTCCACCCGCTGTCCGCGTCCCGCCGCCACCGCCCGGGTCGCCAGCGCGTGCGCGACCGGGATATCGGTGATGATCATGCCGCTGGCGAAGGCGAACACCCGATCGTCCGCGCCGATCCGCCCGCGTGCCCGTCCGGCCACGATGTCCGGAAGTTCGGCGTCGATCACCGGTCCGTCGGGCCCGGCCAGCCGGGTGCCGGTGACGCCCAGCTGCCCCGCACTGGTCGCGATCGCGTAGTCCGCCGCGCGCAGCGCGCCGCTCTCGACGCCTTTGCTGGCCACCGAGATCAGCAAACCGCCCGGCGGCAACCACTCGGTGCGTACCTTCGGATGCGCTGCCCGCCCGGAGGCGACGACGACGATATCCGAATCGGCGACCGCGGTGGGTACGTCGCCGACCAGCTCGATCTTCCGGTCCGGATACCAACGCCGCATGGTGGCAAGGGTTTCCGCGATACCGTCCGGATGGGTACCGAACAGGCGCAACTCCTGAAGGTCCGGTAGCGCGGTGAGCAGGTACGGCAAGGTGTTGCGCCCCTGTACCCCGGTGCCGATCATCAGGGCCTTCGTCGCGCCCTCGCGGGCACAGTGTTTCGCGGTGATGGCCGTCGTCGCCGGGGTCCGGGCGGCACCGACCCGCTGGCAGTCCATGAAGGCGAACGGCAGCCCTGTGGTGTCGTCGTACAGGCTGATCGTGGTGTAGTACTTGTCCGCGCTTTCACTGCCCTGTCGGTAGGACGTCTTGAAACCGATCTGTTCCAGCGAACTGTCGTAGCCCAGCATCGAATACGACACCGCGTCCCGCTCCACCTTAGGAATCGGCATCATCAGCTTGACCGGGCACCGGGATTCGCCGCGCGCGTACGCCAGATAACCCTCCTCGACCAGATCGATGACCTCGGCGGGCGTCAGATCGATATCGGCCAGATCGGTGCGGGTGAGGATATGCAGTGCGTTGCTCATAGAACTCCGATGTCGTCGGTCGAATCAACGGTCGGTCCGGGCGACGACGTTGCCGCCCCGGACACGGGAGAAAGGTTGTCCCCCAAGCGCACCAGCCGATCCGCGCACACGCTCAACAGGGGGATGTCGTGACTGATGAAGAGCACGCCGACACCCGTGGCCGCCAAGGCGGTCACGGTGCGGGCGACCGAGGCGGTGGTAGCCGGGTCGAGCATCGAGGTCATCTCGTCGCACAGCAGGTAGTCGGGCTCGGACGCGAGCACCCGCGCGACGGCGGCCCGTTGCAACTGACCGTCGGAAACCTGCGCCGGATACCGGTCGAGCAGATCCGGTGTCATGCCGACGGATTCGAGCACGCTCTCCCAGGCCACCGGCCCGCGCGCGAGTTCGGCGATGGATTGGCGCAAGGTCAGGCGCGGATCGCAGGACCGCCGCGGCGACTGGAACAGCATCGCGATGCGTCCGGTGTGCCGCCGGGGCAACGGACTCCCGTCACAGACGACCCGGCCGCCGCTGGGTTTGCGGAGGCCCGACAGTACCTGCGCGAGTGTCGTTTTGCCGCTCCCGGAGGGCCCGGTCAACCCCACGACCTCACCACGAGCCAGCTCGAGCGAGATCCGGTCGAGCACCGGGCGACCGCCCAGTCGCACCGAAACAGCTTCTGCCGCAAGAAATCTTCTGGTCATGTCGCTCCATAGCGGAAGTCCGCGGGCAGGTTCACCAGTTCCGGTGTGCGATGCGGCAGTGGGTGCAAACCGTTCTCGGGCAGCGCGGCCAGCAGATCCTTCGGGTACGGGTGCGCAGGCGCGGTGAGGATCCGCTCGGCACTGCCGGTTTCGACGATCCGGGACGCGTACATCACCGAAATGTCCGTGCAGATCTTCGCGGTGCGCAGGGCCGTCAGGTCGTGCGTGACGAGCAGTACGCTGCCGCCCGCCGCGGCGAATTCGCCGAGCAGGCCCAGGATCGCGGCCGCCCGCGCGGCATCGAGCGCCGAGGTCGGTTCGTCGGCGATGATGAGCGCGGGATCACCGGCCAGTGCGAACGCCAGCGCCGCCCGCTGCGCCATACCGCCCGAGAGCTCGTGCGGGTACCGGCGCAGCACGTCCGCGGTCAAACCGACCCGGTGCAGCAGGTCGCCCGGCTCGTGCGCGGTGCCCAGGTACCGGATCGTTTCGGCCAGTTGCGGTCCCAGCCGCCGGACCGGCGTGAAGTACGTCATCGCCGACTGCGGGACCCACGCCACGGTGCGTCCCCGTGCCTGCCGGATATCCGCTGCGGAGTAGGTCCTGCCGTCGGCCTCGAGCGCGACGGTGCCGGTCATGCGGGCTCGTTTCGGCAGCAATCCGGTGACGGTCGCGGACAGCATGGATTTCCCGGAGCCCGATTCGCCGATCAATCCGTGTACCGTGCCGCGCGCGACGACCAGGTCCGCCTCGGTGACCGCGTGCACGATGCGGCCGGGACCCAGCGGGATTCGCACAGACACACGCTGCAACGTCAACGTCGCCCCCGTCATGCCGACACCTCGTGGCGCAGTTGACCGCTGCGCTGCCAATGCCTGCCGACCACCGATACCGCCAGCGCGACGAGCACCAGCACCCCGGCCGGAAAGACCAGTAACCACCAGTCCCCCAGCAGAATCGACGCCTGCGCGTCCGAGAGCAGCGTGCCGAGCGAGGCCCGGTGCGGCGGCAGGCCGACGCCCAGGAACGACAGCGTCGACTCGTGCCAGATCGCGTGTGGGATCAGCAGCACGACGCCGACCAGCGCCTGACCGAGGGCGGGCGGGATGAAGTGCCGCCGGACGATGCGCCATCCGGGCAGGCCGCGCAATCGGGCCGCCTGCACGAATTCGGCGTGCCGCAGCGCCAGCACCTCACCCCGCACCACCCTGGCCACCGAGGTCCAATGGGTGAGCACGAGCGCGACGACGATGGCGAGCACCGAGCCGCGATACATGGCCACGACCAGCAGAGTGAGCAGCAGGCTCGGCAGCGAGTTCATCGTGTCCACCGCGCGCATCGCGATCCGATCCCACCAGCCGCCGAACGCCCCCGCGCTCACCCCGACCAGCAGGCCGAGGAGCGCCGATCCGAGCGCGGCGGCCGTCGCGATCAGCAGCGAGACGCGCATGCCCTCGGCGACGCGGACGAACACGTCACGCCCGGCGCTGTCGGTGCCGAACGGGAAGTCCAGACCGGGCGGCCGCCTGCTGATCGAGAAATCGACCAGCGCGTTGTCGACCGGCCGCAGCAGCGGCACCAGCCCGGCGTACAGCACCGCGAGCACCAGCACGCCCACCGCGAGCACGAGAACCGTTGCACGCCACTGTTTCCGGGACGACCGCCGGGCGGTCAGCAGCTCATCCATCGGCGTCGATCCGCGGATCGATGGCCACGCCGATCGCATCGGCGGCCAGATTGCCGAGCAGCACCACCGCCGTGACGAGCAGCGTCAGCGCGGCGAGCAACGGGAAATCCAGTGCGCGGGCGGCGGTCACGGTCGCCGCGCCCACACCCGGCCAGCTGAACACCGTCTCGATCACCGTGGCGCCGACCACCAGCTCCGGCAGCCTGGCGCCGCACAGCGCGAAGAACGGCGCGACCGACACCGGGAGCACATGCCGGAAAGCGATGACCCGCCACGGCAATCCCCGTGCTCTAGCCCCGGTGACGGCGTCGCTGTCGAGGCTGTTCGCCACGGTCTCCCGCAGGCCGAGCACCAGCCAGGGCAGTTGCGTCACCCCGAGCAGCACTGCGGGCAGCACGAGATGCCGGGCCGTCGATCCGACACCGACGCCGCCACCGGGGTCGGTCAGACCCGAGGCCGGAAACCAGCGCAGGGTGGTCGCGAAGACCAGCACCGCGCCGAGCGTCAGCACGAACGGCGGAACGGACTGCAACACAACGGCACTCGCGCTGATGATCCGATCGGCAAAGCCGTCGCGGCGCAGCCCGGCCCACGCGCCGAGTGCGGCGGCGAGCACCAGCGCCACCGCGCCGCCGAGCACGCCGAGCAGCACACTCCAGGGCAGCCGCTCGGCGAGCACCTCGGCGACGGGCTGCCGGTAGGACCGGGAGGTGCCCAGCTCGCCCCTCATCAGGTCACCGAGCCAGGACCACCACGCGTCGAACCAGCTGCGGTCCAACCCGAGTCGCTCGCGCAGCGCCGCGCGCTGCGCCTCGTCGAAGCCGTCCCCGTGCGCGCCGAGGTAGGCGTCCAGCGGGTCGAACGGACTGGCCGCCGCGAGCGCGAACACGGCGAGCGAGACCGCTCCGGCCAGCGGTACCGCGACGATGAGCCGGCGCACGATCAACCTGCCCGCTCTACCACCCATCACCGGGTCCAGCGCGCGAGCCCGTACCACGGACCCCACGCGACGCCGTGCGAATGCGGTTCCAGCGCAGTCGGTGTGACCCGCCAGCCATTGTCGCGCAGCACGTAGACGTGGTTCGTACTGACCAGCGCGAGCATCGCGGGATCGCTGTGGTATTCGGCCTGGAGCTGCCGGTACAGCTCGGCCCGCCGCTGCCCGTTCGTCTCGCCGCGGGCAGCATCGAGCAGTTGATCGATCTTCGGGTTCACGTAGTCCGAGGCGTTGTCCCACTTGGAGCCGACACCCGGTGCGGCGTAGCGGGAATGCAGTTTGGTGTAGAGCTGACTGTCCACCGTGTAGGGCTGGCCGCCGCCACCGAGCATGAAGGGGGTCTGCGCCAGGTACTCCGGCGTCATCTTCTTCTTGTCGACCGCGACCGGGGTGATCTCGATGCCGACCTTCTTCGCGTCCGAGACCACGGCCATCGTCAGATCGCGGCGCAGCACTTCCGTCGGATAGTAGGCGATCTCGAAACTTGCGCGCCGCCCGTCCCGTTCCCGGATGCCGTCCGCACCGAGCCGCCAACCCGCTGCGTCCAGCAACCGCGCCGCCTCGCCCCGGTCGAAGCCGAAATCCTGTGCGGGGTCGTAGTTCTCGCCGTATACCGGGCCCATCAGGGTGGACATCGGCGCACCGTGCCCGCCGAGGATGTGCTCCACCATGGCCTTACGGTCCACGGCGAAGTTCAAGGCCTTGCGGACCGCGGGGTCACCCGCGACCGGATTGCCGGTCGGCAGGGTGATGGCGCGCCAATCGTCGGCCACCGCCGAAACGACCCGATAGCCGTCCTTGGCCGCCGCGGGGGCCAGCTCCGGCGGCAGCACCGTGCCGTCGGCCCCGTCACGCAGTTGACTCGCTCTGGCGTTGTCGTCGTCACTGCGGCGCACCACGAACTTTCGCACCTGGGCGCGCTCGCCCCAGTAATCGTCACGGGCGGTGAGAATGATTTGATCAGGGCGGGATTCGGTGAGGACGTACGGTCCGGTCCCGATCGGATGCCGGTTCAGCTCGGCCCGATCCGCGGGTCCCGGGGTGGCGAAAGCTTCGGACGGCGCGATCGCCAGGAACAGTCGATGGTCGAAATCGGCGTAGGCGCCGGACAATTCGAACTCGACGGTATCCGGCCCCGTCTGCACTGCCCGTTTCAGGAAGTCGTAGTCCGCGGCGATCGGTGCGGCGAACGCCGGGTCGATCAACGAGTTGTAGGTCGCGACAACGTCTTCGGGCCCGAACGTGGTGCCGTCCGAGAAACGCACCCCGGTTCTGGTGTGCACCCGCCAGCGGGACAGGTCGCCGCCGACCGGCTCCGGCGCGCCCACGGCCAGCACCGGCACGGCCGCCGGGATCCGATCCGTCACGCCCTCCTCGATCCGGTACAGGCTTTCGAAGATCTTCGACTCGCCGTTCTTCCCCGCGCCGAGCAGCGGGCTGAAGTCGCCGAGTTCCTCGGTGTCGATCACCACGAATTGATCCGGATCGCTTGATTTTTCCCCCGGCGCCGAGCATGCGGTCAGCCCTACTACGAATGCCGTTGCGGCAGCACACATCCCGATCCGAAACAAAGCCATGTCAGCATCGTAGACTACTGGTAATGATTTTCATTAGCATTTTCAGTGAAACCGGACACACCCGTCGAGCCGGACGCGACATGTCCGCCGATGTCCGAATACCGCTCGATCGGCTACTGGCGAGCTAATCTCCAGGCTGTGCCGATCAGGGATGCGGTCTCGGGCTTGGTATCGAAGTGGAAGCTGCTGCTGTGGCTCGCCGCCACGGCGGTATCCCTGCTGCTGGCCGCGGGCACCGTGTACTCGTGGACGCACGCGGCGAGCAAGCACGCACCGGTCGCGGAGATCGGCACCACGGTGTCGTCCTACGCCGAGGCCGAGGCGGCGGTGCGGCCGAACCTGCCGCAGGACCGGCACGTCCCCCGGCTCTCCACCGGCGTGCTGGTGAACTCGCTGCAGTTCGTCAACGCGCACAACGTCAAAGCGGTCGGACACATCTGGCAGCACATACCCGCCGACTTCCCGGCGGAGATCGAGATCGGCGTGCAGTTGCTCGAGGCCGAGGACCCGCACAGCCCCAAGAAGGTGTTCGAGTACCCGCTCGGCGACTGGCGCGTGGTGGTCTGGTCGTTCTCCACCGTCATCCGCCAGCAGTTCCACTATCAGGACTACCCGCTCGACCACCAGGACATCTGGCTGCGCATGCGCCCGGTCGACATGATCCATCAGGTGCAGCTGGTGCCCTCGTTCGAATCGTTTCCGCCGTGGGACCCGCACGCGCTCAACGGATTGGACCCCGGCCTGGTCTTCGGCGACTGGGAGCCGGAGTACACCGTGTGGAGCCTCAACCACCAGGCGTACAGCATGCTCACCCATCCCGGGCTGGCCAATACCGACGAGCTGTACTTCAACGTCGGCGTCACCCGCGGGCTGCTCGGACCGCTGCTCGGCCGGATTGTGCCGGTGCTGCTGCTGGCGGTGCTGATGTTCCTCTCGCTGTTCGTCATCACCACCGACCCGGACCGGCGGCCGATCTCCGGCTTCACCGCGTTCGCGATCATCACCTTCTCGGTGTCCACCGTGCTGGTGGTGGCGGTCAACGACAACGCGGCCCGCACCGAGGTGGGCTCGGCGGGCATCTCCTACATCGAATACTGGTACTTCACCCTGTACGTGATGACCCTGCTCGTGGCGCTCAACGCGACCCTGCTGCTGCACGGCACCTTCGGCAAGGCGCTGGCCTGGCGGGACAACCTGCTGCCCAAGGTCCTGTTCTGGCCGCTGTTCACCGCGATCATGTTCGCGGCCACGGTCGGGTACCTCGGCATCTGACCGGCCCACTCACCGGGCCAGCAGCAACCATCCAGGCAACAGCAGCAGCGCCACCAGCGAGGTCTTCGCGACAATCGACGCCGCCAGATCGATATCCGTCTCATAGCGCTGGGCGAAGATGAACAGATTCTGCGGCGACGGCATGGCGGCGATCAACACTGAATACGTCAGCCAGGCACCGCGAATACCGAAGAGATACTTGCAGACCAGCAGCGCGAGCAGCGGAAAGACCAAACATTTGAAGGCGATCAGCGCGTACTCGTCGCGCGCCGCGGCCCGCAGGCGCAGGCCGGAACCGCCCAGGTGCAGGCCGATCGCGAACAGCGCGATGGGCGCGGCCGCGTTGCCCGCGAAGGCCAGCGTGTCCAGCAGCCATTGCGGCACCGGCACTTCGGCCACGTTCGCGCCGATACCGAGGTAGCAGGCCACCACGATCGGCGTCAGCAGCGCGGCGCGAATCCCGCGCACCGCGGCGGCGATCGGCCGCTGCCCGCCCGGATCATTCTGTCCGGCACCGAATTCCATGACGGCGATGACCACGACGGTGAGCACGCAGACCTGCAGCAGGATGATCGGGAAGATCGGCGCGGCGTCACCGAACAGCAGCACGAACACCGGAATCGCGAAATAGGTGGTGTTCACCTGCACCCCGGCCATGATGCGCAGCGCGATTCCCCTGCTGTCCGCGCCGGTCACGCGCCGCGACCAGAACCCGACGATTAGCGTGCCGGCCAACGCGGTGACCAGGTACGCGGCGATGGCGCGCGGATCGAACAGCCGCCCGAGGTCGCTCGAATACAGGGCCCCGGCCAGATAACAGGGAATCGCGAACAGAAACGCGAAGTCGGAGAACGCCTTCGAGACCTCGGCGCCGATGATCTTGCGCCGCGCGAAGACGACGCCGCCGCCGAACACCAGCGCCACCGGCGCGAGCTTGCCGATAGTCGTCGCGATCTCGCTCATCCCGGCTAGAGCCCGAGCGACCGGACCAGGTCCAGCATTTCGGCGTGATAGAGCTTCGCGGGATCTTGCGATTGCGGCACCAGGTGACCGTAGACCTCGAGTGCGATCAGCCCGTGCATCCGGCCCCACATCCGCAGCGCCAGGCTCAGCGCCGCGGGCGGCAGGTCGGGAAAATCGTTGCGCACGTGGGTGACCAGGCCCGCATCGAAATCGGACCAGTCCTCGTCGCCGGCCGTCTGCCGTGCCGCGGCGCGCGGCCAGGCCGCCGCGGCCAAGCCGACGAGCCCGGTGCACGCCCGCAGTTCGGCTGCCGTCGCGGGCCCGCCGGGCGGTGGCTGGTACCCGGCCACCGGATCGCCATAGATGAGCCGGAACTCCGCGGCGTGCGCGACCGCCCAGTCGCGCACGGTCTCCCCCCACGCGACAATTCGTCCCGCGGGGTCGGCGGCGGGAACCGCGTCGCGCGCGGCCTCGACCCGATCGACCAGCGCGGTGTAGACATCGGAGATCAGCGTGGAGATCAGGTCGTCCCGGGTGGCGTAGTAGCCGTAGATGGCGCCCGCGGTCATACCCATCTCGCGGGCGATGGCGCGCAGCGAGACCGCGTCCGGACCACCCTCGGCGAGCAACCGCAAGGCGATCGCCTTGATCTCGTCGGACGCTTGCGCACGTAACCGCTCTCTGCGACTCCTGACTGCCTCGACCACGGTTTGACACTCTACAGCGTTTGGCTACTATCGTCCGTGCTGTTACTGAACGGCGTGTAGTAAATGAACAGCGTTGAGGGAGAGTTCGTGGAAATCGGAATTTTCGGGGCGACCGGTGTCATCGGCAGCCGGGTCGTCGCCGAGGCCACCCGGCGGGGACACCGCGTGACCGCGTTCACCCGGGACGCGGCCCGGATCCCGGCCGAACAGGCCGGAGTCAGCTGGCGGGTGGCCGACTGGCTCGACGCCGACAGCATCGCCACCGCCATCACCGGCGCCGACGTGGTGATCAGCGCCGTGAACGCCGGGCGCGACATCGCCGACACCATCGCCCACGCAAGCGATTTCGTCACCGGCGCGCAGGCCATGGTGCGCGCGCTCGAACGGCAGCCGCGGGTCCGGGTGATCGCCGTCGGCGGCGCGGGCAGCCTGGAGGTCGCGCCCGGTCGCCAATTGGTCGACACCGGAACGGATTTCACCCGCACCCTGACCGAGGTGCTGGCGGTACCGGCGGAATACATCGAGGTCGTACGCGCATTGCGGGACAGCCTGAACGTCTATCGGCTGTCCGATCGCCACTGGACCTACCTCAGTCCGTCCGCGGGCCGGATCGAACCCGGCGAGCGCACGGGGCGCTTCCGCGTCGGCGGCGACCAGCTGCTGTCCCCGGCTCCCGGCGCGGGCGACATCTCGGCCGAGGACATCGCCGTCGCGCTGCTCGACGAAGCCGAACAACCACGGTTCGTCCAGCGGCGCTTCACCGTCGGCTACTGAGCGCCGAAACTTGTCGTACCCCTAGGGGAGAATAGTTCTCAGGTCGGACGTCGATCGAGTTGCCGCGAAAGGTAATTGGCACTCGAACGAGGAGGCGCAATGCCTGATGTCCCAGCTTCGACACCCGACCCGCGCGACCCGATGCATGTCGATCTCGAGCGGCTGGTGGAGCTGGCGGCAGAGATCGAGCGGCATCGGTACCTGCTCCGCGCCGCCGCCGAGGACTATCGGTGGCGGGTGGCGCAGCGGGTGGAGTGGATGGAACCGGACGATCGGGCGATGCGGCTGGCACATGCCGAGCGGCTGATCGAGGCGATGATGATCGACCCGGTCCAGCACACCACCCTGGATCTCGACGCCTACCGCGCGGTGCGCGACGGTGCGCCGCTCGAGTTCGACCTCGAACGGCGGACCTACGTGCTGCGCCGGCCCGGCCGGGAACCCTTGGCGGTCCGCCCGGGGTTGCCGGAACACCGGCTCGGCGTGATCGCCCGGCTGGCCGGGCTGGGGCTGCGGTTGGAGCAGATCCAGGTCGTCGTGCTCACCACGGCACAGCCGGTCGGGTGGACCAGCCGGCCGACCGGCCCGCCGGAGGTGACCCGAGGAGGCACGACGAAACCGTCGCGGCGCGTCCAGCCCCGGCTGATGCACCACGCGGACAACTGAATTCGAGCCCGCCGCCGGCGTGCCGGCGATCCGCGACTGCACCTGCCGCACCGGATCATGCCACGTCGGCGGCGGGCTCATTTCACCTATCGGCGGCGGGCGGATCACGGTCCCACACGGCCGCCGATCGCGGTTCCACACCATGGCCGATCGCGACCGGACGGATCGTCCGGCGGCAGCACGCCGTCAAATGGCACGAGCCCGGGCGCGCACTGCTCCAGCGAATCGGACCACTGCCACAAGCTGAGAGTCTCTTGCTTCTACTCCCTCAGTATTCGTATGCTGGCCGAAAGAACCTGATAGTGACTGTCAGGTAGCGAACCCTGGGAGGGGCGATGGCGCAACCGACCATCCTCGAACGGCCGCAACCCCCGCGGGCCACGCCGCGCTGGGGTGCCGCCGGTCGCTGGGGCATGGCGATGGCCAGGCATCGCCGGATCGTGCTCGCCGTCTGGGTGCTGCTGGTCATCGCCTGCGGCGCGACCTACCCCGCCCTGCACGCCCGGCTCGGCACCCCCGACTACTCCGTGCCGGGTTCGGACTCTGTCGCGGCGAGCAAGCTGGTCGCCGAGCACTTCGCCCAGTTCGGCACCGAGCAGGACCTCATCGTCTTCCATTCCGACACCGCGACGGTGGAGGCGCCGGAGTTCCGTGCGGCGATCGAGCGCACCCTGGCCACGGTCCGGCAGACCGACGGCGTCGCCGGCGCCGTCGGCCCGTTCGACGGCAATGCCGCCCAGATCGCCGCCGACCGGCACACCGCCTTCGCCGTCGTCGGCCTCGACGGCGACATCTCCGAGCGGGTCGACGTCGTCCGGGAACTGCGCGCCGCGCTCGCCGCCGGATCCGACGCGAGCGCACAGGCCGTGCTCACCGGCTACGCGCCGATCCAGGCCGATCTGATGGAGATCGAAACGGCGGATCTGCAACGCGGCGAGGCGCTCGGCGTGCCCATCGCCGCGGTGCTGCTGGTACTGGCACTGGGCGCGGTGGCCGCCGCGGCGCTACCGATCAGCGTCACCGCCGCCGGTATCGCCGTGGCGGTCGGCGCGCTGTTCGGTCTGACCACGTTCCTCGCCTTCGACTCGCTGGTGCTCTCGGTCGCCACCATGATCGCCACCGGCACCGCGATCGACTACGGCATGTTCATCGTCAGCCGGTTCAACGAGGAATTGACCCGGCGCGGAGTCCGAAACAGGCAGGAGCACAACGCCATCGCGCAGGCCGTCGGCGCGGCGATGGACACCACCGGACGGACCGTGCTCGCCTCCGGGCTCATCGTGATGATTTCGCTGTGCTCCCTCGTCGTGGTCGGGCTGCCCATGCTGAACGGAGTCGCGATCGGCGTGGTGACCGCGGTGATCGCCACGATGGCGGCTGCGTTCACGCTGCTGCCCGCCCTGCTCGCCTCGCTCGGGCCCGCGATCAATCGCGGTGCGCTCCCCGAACGCCTGCGGCCCGCCGAGGTGCGCGCGGCCACGGCGTCGAGCGGTTGGGCGCGCTGGGCCCGCATCGTGATGGCGCGGCCGGTGCTGTTCGGCACGGCCGGGGTCGCGCTGCTGCTGATCGCGGCCGCTCCGCTGACCGGCCTGCGCTACGGCGTCGACGTGGGCCTCGGATCACTCACCGATCGGGCGTCGGGCCAAGGGCTCACGTTGGTGAAGCAGAACTTCACGCCCGGTCTGGTATCGCCGATCGAGGTGGTCGCGACCGGCGCCGCCGACACGCCGCTGACCGCCGACGCTCGCGACGAAGCGGACCGGCTCATCGGCGAATTCTCTCGCGACCCGCGGATCGCGGCGGTACTGCCGCAGTACGCGCAGGGCAGGATGTTCGCGGCCGTGGTGCCCAAAGCCTCCTTCGAGTCGACCGAATCCGCCGATCTGGTGACCGATATCCGTTCCCGCGCAGCGACTCTGACGCACGCCGAGGTGAAGATCGGCGGCACGTCCGCGTTGTTCGTCGATGTGTCGCACCGGATCACCGACCGCTTCCCGTGGGTGATCACGCTGGTGCTCGCGATCTCGCTCGGCTTCCTCGTCGTCGCGTTCCGCAGTATCGTGCTCGCGCTCAAGGCGATCGCGATGAACCTGCTCGCCACCGGCGCGGCCCTCGGCATCACCGTCGCGGTGTTCCAGCACGGTGTCGGCGCGGGCGTGCTCGGGTTCCAGAGCACCGGGTTCTTGCAGATCTATCTGCCGATGCTGGTGTTCGCGGTGCTGTTCGGTCTCTCGATGGACTACGAGGTGTTCCTCATCCGGCGGATGAAGGAACACTGGGATGTGCACGGGGACAACGCCGCCGCCGTCGCCGACGGTCTGCAACGCACGGCTCGGCCGATCACCGCCGCGGCCGCCATCATGGTCGCCGTGTTCGCCAGCTTCGTGACCGCGGACGTACTGGAACTCAAGCAGATCGGCTTCGCACTCGCGGTCGCCATCGCGATCGACGCGGTGCTGGTGCGACTGGTACTGGTGCCGGCCTTCATGCGGCTGTTCGGCCGCTGGAATTGGTGGCTGCCGCAACGCAAGTCGCGCGTGCAGCGGGTGACTACCTGAACATGGTCTCGACCTGGTCGATGATCGATCCGAACGCCTCGGCGTAAATGTCTTTCAGTCGTCCGGCGAAACCCGTTCCGGCCCAATGGTCCAGCGCCGCGACGCAGCCCCAGACCGCGGTGGCCGCGGCCATCCGCACCCGAAGATCGTTGGGGCCGAAGCCGGTTCGCTCCGCGACCAGCGTTCGGAACTCGTCTTCCAGCTCGCGCATCTGTTTGGTCTGCCCCGCCCGGATCTCGGGCACCGCCGCGATGAACTGCAGCCGCTGCCGGATTCGGTGCTCGGCCTCCGCCGTTAACAGCGACTCGAGCAACACCGGGACCAGCAGCCGCCCGACCGCGATCAGCTCGGCCGGGGCGACGGTCTGCGGCCCACCCGCGGTCCGGACCGCCTCGAGTACCTTCGGATCGGCCTCGTCGTACAGGACGAGCATCTCCTTGGTGCCGAAATAGCGGTAGACCGAACTCGGGGACACCTCGGCCGCGGCGGCGACCCGTTCGATCGTCACATTCCGGTACCCGTGCGCGTCGAACAGATCCAGGGCGACCCGCTGGATTCGGCCCATCGCCTCGATCTTCCTGCGTTCCCAGGAGGTCGAGGAAAGCTCGGCAATGGCATCGGACATCACACCAACGATACCGGCCGCCGCTCCCTGCCACGGCATTCCGCCGCGGTCCGGCCACCTGCGAAAAGGGCGAAGGCCCCGGTCCAGCGGACCGGGGCCTTCGTCGTGCTGGGTCTATCAGGCGTTGCCGGAGAGCTTCTCCCGCAGGGCCGCCAGCTGCGCGTCGCTGGCCAGCGAACCACCGGCCGACTCGGACGAGCTGGAGGACGAGGAGGCCTGCGAACCGCTCTCGGAGGAGTAGTTCGAGGAGCCGCCGCCGTTCGCGGCCTCGGCCGCGGCGTCGGCCGCCATCTTCTCCATCTGCGCGGTGTGCATCTTGTGGCGACGCTCCGCCTCGGCGTAGCGGCCTTCCCACTCTTCGCGCTGCTTGTCGAAGCCCTCGAGCCACTCGTTGGTGTCGGGATCGAAGCCCTCGGGGAAGATGTAGTTGCCCTGCTCGTCGTAGCTGTCGGCCATGCCGTACTTCGACGGGTCGAACTCGGCGTGGTAGTCCTCGTTCGCCTGCTTCAGCGACAGCGAGATCCGGCGACGCTCCAGGTCGATGTCGATGACCTTGACCATCGCGTCGTCGCCGACCGCGACCACCTGGTCCGGGACCTCCACGTGGCGCTCGGCCAGCTCGGAGATGTGCACCAGGCCCTCGATGCCCTCTTCGACGCGCACGAACGCGCCGAACGGAACCAGCTTGGTGACCTTGCCCGGCACGATCTGGCCGATCGCGTGGGTGCGGGCGAACTGACGCCACGGGTCTTCCTGGGTCGCCTTGAGCGAGAGCGAAACCCGCTCGCGATCCAGATCGACGTCGAGCACCTCGACGGTGACCTCGGTGCCGACCTCGACGACCTCGGACGGGTGGTCGATGTGCTTCCAGGACAGCTCGGAGACGTGCACCAGACCGTCGACGCCGCCCAGGTCCACGAAGGCACCGAAGTTGACGATCGAGGAGACCACACCCTTGCGGACCTGGCCCTTCTGCAGCTGGTGCAGGAACTCGCTGCGCACCTCGGACTGGGTCTGCTCCAGCCAGGCGCGGCGGGACAGGACCACGTTGTTACGGTTCTTGTCCAGCTCGATGATCTTGGCCTCGATCTCCTTGCCGACGTACGGCTGGAGGTCGCGGACGCGACGCATCTCGACGAGCGAGGCGGGCAGGAAGCCACGGAGACCGATGTCGAGGATCAGGCCGCCCTTGACGACCTCGATGACGGTGCCCTTGACGGCCTCGTCCTTCTCCTTGAGCTCCTCGATCGTGCCCCACGCGCGCTCGTACTGCGCCCGCTTCTTCGACAGGATCAGGCGGCCTTCCTTGTCCTCCTTGGTGAGAACAAGAGCCTCGACCTCATCGCCCACGGAAACGACCTCGTTCGGGTCGACATCGTGCTTGATGGAGAGTTCGCGGGAAGGGATGACGCCTTCGGTCTTGTAACCGATGTCGAGCAGGACCTCGTCGCGGTCGACCTTGACGATGGTTCCTTCGACGATGTCGCCGTCGTTGAAGTACTTGATCGTGGCGTCGATGGCGGCGAGGAAATCCTCGGCGGAGCCGATGTCGTTGACGGCTACCTGCGGCGAGGTGACGGTGGTGGGCATATGTCGGTTTGCTCCGGACGGATTGTGGTCGGTTGCGGACATTGGAACTTTCGGTACGCTGGCGAATTCACCCGCGGTGAAGTGAAGACGGACACAAGGAACGTACCGCACGTAACGCACGTGAAACTCAGCACGGGTGGTTGACTCCGGTACGGCTGTACAGAAGGCACTCGCGCGTTCAGCGTACGCGACCTTGGTCCGGCCGGGCAAACCGGTCCGGCCGCCACGCCGTCGAGCCATTCTTCCGACCGGGCACAGCAAGCGGGCGGCTATATATATGCGCGTACCGCGACCGACCTCCCGGTCCGCGCGCCGAGCCCCGCACCCCCGGTCGATAAGCTGACACCCGTGTCGGAAGATCGCCATGCAGAGGCAAACACACTGCTCGGGACCGCGGGAACGGCGCGAACCCGGATCGGCTCGGCCGCCAGCCAGCAGGCCAGCCGGCGCTGGTGGGACGCGGACGCGGGCCAGTACCACCAGACGCACGCGGAGTTCCTCGGCGTCGATTCCCCAGACGGCGAATTCGTCTGGTGCCCGGAGGGCCTGCACGAGGGCGATATGCGTTTTCTCGGCGAGGTCGCGGGCAAGCGGGTGCTCGAGATCGGCTGCGGGTCGGCGCCGTGTTCGCGCTGGCTGGCCGGGCATGGCGCGCAGCCAGTCGGGCTGGACCTCTCGATGGGCATGCTGACCCGCGGGCTCGACGCGATGCGACGCGGCGGACCGCAGGTGCCGCTGGTTCAGGCGGGCGCGGAAGCGCTGCCGTTCGCCGACGCCTCCTTCGACCTGGCCTGTTCGGCGTTCGGCGCGATTCCGTTCGTCGCCGATTCGGCTCAGGTGATGCGCGAGGTGGCCCGAGTGCTGCGACCCGGCGGCCGCTGGGTCTTCTCGGTGAATCACCCGATGCGCTGGATCTTTCCCGACGATCCGGGCCCGGCCGGGCTCACCGCCGCCATCCCCTATTTCGATCGCACCCCGTATGTCGAGGTGGACGGCGCGGGCGAGCCGACCTACGTCGAACACCACCGCACCGTCGGGGATCGCGTCCGCGAGATCGTGTCCGCCGGCCTGCTGCTGGTGGACCTCGTCGAGCCGGACTGGCCCGAATGGCTGGACCGCGAATGGGGTCAGTGGAGTCCGCTGCGCGGTGAGATCTTCCCCGGAACCGCGATCTTCATCGCGCAGAAGCCCTAACCGGCGTTCGGCCCGGGGAACGGGGGCAGCGCCGCGAAACCGGGATCGACCTTGGCGGTGGGCACCGTGCGGGCGACCCAGCGGCGGGCCCGGCTCACCGGATGGTCGGGAAACTGCTCGTCCCAACGGACTTCGTCGGCGATGTTGTAGGGCAGCTTGCCGCGCAGGCCGGGGGCGTACGGGTGCGGCGGGAACATGTGCTGCGGGCCGAGCTGGGCCATCAGCGCCGCCTCACGCAGGCCGGTGGTACCGAACTCCGGGCACAGGATCTGGAACACCGCGCTGCACCGATCTTTCGGCACCACGATCGAGGCCGCGAAAACCAGGCCGTGGTCCCGGTTGGGCAACGGCAGCTTCTCGACCCGCAACAGGCCGGGCAACTTGTCGACCCAGACGAGGAAAGCCTCGACCAGACAACCTGATTCGGCGGAGATCTGCGCGAGCCGGGTGCGCAGCGTGTCGAGGTCTTCCAGCGGCGCGGGCAGGTCGGGCACCATATCGTGGTAGGTCAGCGTGACGATGTCGCCGGTGCTGTGATCCCCCCAGGTGTTGGTGTCCATCTGTTGCAGTCCGCTGATGTCGAACGAGATTGGCACCCGCCCACCGTAACGGCGAACACGGCACGGCCGCACACCGAATTTTCGATGTGCGGCTCGGTGCCCCTATTTCGGTTTGCGGCCCGCCTGTTCGAGCGCCAGCCGCAGCGCGTATTCGATCTGGGCGTTGACGCTGCGCAGGTCGTCGGCGGCCCACTTGGCGATGGCCTCGTGGATGCCGGGGTCCAGTCGCAGTAGTAGCTTTTTGCGCTCAGCCATGGGCTTCAGCGCTCAGTTGTAGAGCGAGCCGGTGTTCACGACGGGCTGGGTCGCTCGGTCGCCACAGAGCACCACCAGCAGGTTCGACACCATCGCGGCGCGGCGTTCCTCGTCGAGTTCCACCACACCCTGCTCGGTGAGCCGGTCGAGCGCGAGGCTCACCATGCCGACCGCGCCCTCGACGATCTGTGTGCGGGCGGCGACCACCTGTGAGGCCTGCTGCCGGACCAGCATGGCCTGGGCGATCTCCGGTGCGTAGGCGAGGTGGGTGATGCGAGCCTCGAGTACCTCGATGCCGGCCAGCTCGGTGCGGTCGCGCAACTCGACGGTGAGTTCCTCGGCCACCTCGCTACCGTCACGCAGGCTGGTGCGGGTGTCGTCGTGTGAGTCGTACGGGTGCGTGGTGGCCAGGTGCCGCACCGCGGCCTCGGACTGGGTCTGCACGTACTCCTCGTAGTCGTCGACCGAGAAGGCGGCCTTGAAGCTGTCCACCACCCGGTAGACCACGACGGCGGCGATCTCGACCGGGTTGCCGTCGGCGTCGTTGACCTTCAGCTTCTGCGTCTCGAAGTTGCGCACCCGCAACGAGATCCGCTTGCGGTCGGTCAGCGGGAGCACCGAGAAGAAGCCGGGTTCGCTCACCGACCCGATGTAGCGGCCGAAGAACTGGACCACCTGGGCCTCGTTCGGGTTGACGATGGTCAAGCCGGTCGCGCCCAGCAGCAGCACGAGCACCAGGAAGCTCGCGACGATCGCCCCGACCAGGGCGGGCACGTTCTGATCGTGCGCCATCGCGATATACCCCAGCGCCGCGCCGCCGCCGAGCAACAGGGTGAGCACCAGCCAGGCCACCAGCACCAGGAAGCCGTTGACATGGAATGCGGGACGTAGCTTCATGACATCCTCCAACTATCAAAGTGATATCACCAAGATAGCAGACGGTCGGCGCGGTCCCGCATCACGACTTCGCATCCCCTCTTCGCACGACCCAGGCACGGCCGCCGGACGGTCAGCGCCGCGCCGGGCGGATGTTGCGGTTGAACCGGAACATGTTGTGCGGGTCGTACTTTGCCTTCAGCTCGGCGAGCCGGGTGTAGGTGCCGACGGCGTAGCCGCCCCGGGTCTGCGCCTCGTCGGCGTCCGCGCCCGCGCCGTAGAGGAAGTTGAGACTGTGGCCGAGCGTCCACGGTGCGAGCGCCGCCCGGATCGCCGCTTGGCTTTCCGGCGCGGTGCCCGCGTTCCCGGCGTCCGTGATGACCCGGACGACGTAGGCGGCCTCGCGATGGTCCACCGCGATCTCGGCGCGCGGCTTCGCCAGGGCGCCCCCGAGGTGGCGGATATCGATCACGGCAGCGGCATCGGAGTCCGGCCCGGCGGCGGCGAGCAAGGCGGACAACGTTTCTCCGGTCAGCGCGGTGAGCAGCGCGTTGGTGGCCGCGTACGCGTGCGGATGATCGGGGTCGCTGTGGATGGTGTGCGATTCGGTGTACGGCATGACGCGCAGGTCGTCCTTCAGCCGCTCCCCCACCGCCCGCAACGGGGCGACCAAACGCTCGCCATCGGCGGCGCTACCGTGGTACGCGATCCGGAACGACACCACGAACCGCCCGCGCAGCGGCGCGGGCACCTGCGGGATATCGGGGAAACGCAGCATGGCCACGGTGGAGGTCAGCTCGTCGGGCACCGTCGCGGTCCAGTCCCGCCAGACGTCCAGTGCCCGCTCCACCAGCGGCGTATCGAACATCAACTGGCCGCCATACACCTCGGTGACCGGCAGCAGGCCCAACTCGACCGCCGTGACCACACCGAAGTTGCCGCCACTGCCGAGCACCGCCCCGAACAGTTCATCGCCGGGCAGCACCCGGCGCACCCGTCCGTCCGCGGTGACCAGTTCGATCGCCCCGACGTGCTCGGCGGCGTAGCCGAATTCCCTTGCCAGCAGGCCGATTCCGCCGCCCAAAAGGTAGCCGACCACGCCGACCGACGGCGAGGAGCCGGTCAACGGCGCGAGCCCGTGCGCGGCGGCGGCCTCGACCAGTGCGCCCGCCCGCACCCCGGCGCCGACCCGGGCGGTGCGCGCCGCCGCATCGATCTCGAGACCGGTCATCCGGCTGGTGCTGATCAGCACTCCCCCGTCCGCGGCGACCGACAGACCGTGACCGGTGGCCTGCACCGCGACCGGCAGCCCGTGCCGGGCGGCGTATTCGACGGCGGCGCGGACGTCCTCGGCGTGCCGGGCGCCGACGACCAGCGCGGGGCGATGCGGGTAGGCGGTCTGGAAGCCCGCGATCTCCTCGTCGTATCCGGCGTCACCCGGACGGAAGACCGGGCCGGTGCAGGTATCGGTGATGTTTTCTACGGTGTTTTCCATGACTTCGACCCTGCCCGCGCCGCAATGAGAAGTACAACAGATAGATCTTCTCGCAACTAGAATCATCAGTTATGGAACTGCGTCAGCTGCGCTACTTCGTAACGGTGGTCGAGGAGGCGAACTTCACCCGCGCCGCCGCGCGGCTGCACCTCGCCCAGCCGGGACTGAGCGCGCAGATCCGGCAGCTCGAACGCGAACTCGGCCAGCAGCTGCTCGACCGCGGCGCCCGCACGGTGACGCCCACCGAGGTCGGCACGGCGGTGCTGGCCCACGCCCGCGATGCGCTCGCCGCGACCGAGCGCATCGCCGCGACGGTGGACGAATTCGCCGGCCTGCTGCGCGGCCAGGTCCGGGTCGGCTTGATCTCGGGCGCGGCCACCGAGGCGTTCGATGTGGCCGGTGTGCTCGCCGACTTCCACGACGACCATCCCCAGGTCGGCATCAGCCTCACCGAGGACACCTCCGAACGCATGCTCGCCGCCCTCGGCCGCGGCGACCTGGATCTCGCGTTGATCGGATTGACCGGCGCGCCAATGGATTCCGGAATCGGCATGGATGTGGTGCTGGAGACCGCGGTGGTGGCCGCGGTCGCGGTCGCGGACCGGACGTACGGCGCGGAGATCGCTCTCGACACACTGCGCGAGCAGCCGCTGATCTGCCTGCCACCCGGTACCGGACTGCGCGGCGTCTTCGAACTCTCCTGCGCGGCAGCCGGTTTCACGCCGAATATCGCCTTCGAGGCGGCCGCTCCGCCGCTGCTGCTGCAACTGGCGGCCCGCGGCCTCGGCATCGCGGTCGTCCCCGAACTCACGCCCGCACAAGCGGCTGCGTTCGGGGTCCGCGTGGTCCGGATCGTCCGGCCCGAGATGCACGGCAGGCTCGCACTGGTCTGGCGGGCCGACCGGCCGGGCACTCCGGCCGCCAAAGTGCTGCTCGGTCAGCTACGGATCGCGCTGGGCGGCAAAACGACCCCGTCTGAGGCGTAGGACCGGACTACTCCCGCACCCGAATTCGAGTGCGGGAGCACGACGACTCAGAGCAGCCGGGACAGGAACGTCTTGGTGCGTTCGTGTTTCGGGTTGGCGAGCAGCTCGCGCGGTGCGCCGGCCTCGACGATCACACCGCCGTCCATGAACACCAGCTTGTCGGCCACCTCACGGGCGAAACCCATTTCGTGAGTGACCACGACCATGGTCATGCCCGACTCGGCGAGCTCGCGCATGACCGTGAGCACCTCGCCGACCAGTTCCGGGTCGAGCGCGGAGGTCGGCTCGTCGAACAGCATCAGCTTCGGATCCATCGCCAGCGCGCGGGCGATCGCCACCCGCTGCTGCTGCCCACCGGACAGCTGAGCCGGATAGGCATTCGCCTTCTCCGCCAAGCCGACTCGCTCGAGCAGCTCCTTCGCCTTCGCGATGGCGTCGGCCTTGCGCACCTTCTTGACCTGGGTCGGCGCCTCGATCACGTTGTCCAGCACCGTGCGATGCGGAAACAGATTGAAATGCTGGAACACCATGCCGATTTCGCGGCGCTGCCGGGCCGCCTCACGCGGGTGCAGCTCGTAGAGCTTGCCGTTCTTCTCCTGGTAGCCGACGAGTTCGCCGTCCACGTAGAGCCGTCCGGCATTGACCTGCTCGAGATGGTTGATGCAGCGCAGGAAGGTGGACTTGCCCGAACCGGACGGCCCGATGACACACAGCACCTCGCCCCGGCCGATCTCCAGCGAGACGCCCTTGAGCACCTGCAACGCGCCGAAGTTCTTGCAGACCCGGTCGGCGACGATCATGGGGAGTCGAGCGGTCTGCTCGACGTCGACGCTGCTCATTTCGCCTTCACAATCGTCTGGGCGTCGGCCAGCTCCTGCAACTGCTTACCGGTGAGCTGGCGGGACAAGCCGCGCGAGTAGTAGCGCTCCAGGTAGAACTGACCGACCATCAGCACGCTGGTGATCGCGAGGTACCAGGTGGCAGTGACCAGCAGCAGCGGAATCGGCTGAAAGTTCACGCCGTAGATCTCGCGGGCCCGGCCGTAGAGGTCGGTACTCAGCGGCAACGCCGTGACCAGCGAGGTGGTCTTCAGCATGCCGATGAGCTCGTTGCCGGTCGGCGGGATGATCACCCGCATCGCCTGCGGCAGCACCGTCCGGCGCATGGTCTGGCTCCACGACATGCCCAGCGCGATCGAGGCCTCGCGCTGGCCCTCGCCGACGGAATTGATGCCGGCGCGGACGATTTCGGCCATGTAGGCGGCCTCGTTGAGGCCCAGGCCGATCACCGCGAAGGTGAAGGCGGCCTGCATGTTCTGCACGTTCAACTCGAACAGGTGCGGCCCCCACGGCACCCCGAGCACGATCGTCTTGTACAGCGAGGGGAACAGGCCCCAGAACACCAACTGCACGAAAACCGGTGTGCCGCGGAAGATCCAGAGGTACACCCAGGCCGCCGAACGCAGCACCGGGTTGGGCGAGAGCCGCATCACCGCGAGCAGCGTGCCCAGCAGGACGGCGATCGCCATGGCGAGCACGGTCAGTTCGAGGGTGACGACCGCGCCCTGCACGATCCGGCTGTCGAACAGGTACTTACGGTAGGTCGACCATTGATACGCCTCGTTCGTCGCGGCACCGTAGACGAACAATCCGACCAGCACCAGGATGACCGCGGCGGCGATCCACCGGCCGGGTCTGCGTAGCGGAACCGCTTTGATCGGCTCCGGTTCCATGGTGCCCGCTGCCGCGCCGGGCCCGGGATCGCCGGGCACCGGCATGGTTTCGTTCGAACTCATCGGGTCAGCTCGCGGCGCCGTTGACGACCGACTTGGTGATCGCGCCCTGCTCGACGCCCCAGTTCTTGGCGATCTCGAGGTACTTGCCGTTGTCGATCAGGCTCTGCACGGCCTTCTGCAGCACGCCGGCCAGCGGCGAACCCTTCGCGACCGCCCAGCCGTAGAGGGCCTCGCCGTACGCCGTGCCGGAGATCTCGATCTTGCCGTCGCTCTTCTGGATCGCGTACACCGTCACCGGCAGGTCCGCGGCCATGCCGTCGACCTGGCCGAGCACCAGCGCGTTGGTCGCGGCGCTCTGCTCCTCGAACGACTTGATGTCGATCGCGGGCTTACCCTCCTCGACGCACTTCTTGCTCTTGGCCGGGAGTTCGTCGGTGTCCTGAATGGTGGTGGCCTGCACGGCGACCTTCTTGCCGCAGGCGTTGTCCGGATCGATCGGCTTGCCCTTTTGCTGGGCCCACTGGGTGCGCACGTTGAAGTAGGTCGTGAAGTCGACCTGCTGCTCGCGCTCCTTGGTGTCGGTGATCGACGACATGCCCACGTCGTAGGTGCCGGCCTGAATGGTCGGAATGATCTTCTCGAAGGCGGACTCGAGGTACTCGGCCCGCACGCCCAGCGTGGCGGCGACGGCGTCCATCAGGTCGACGTCGTAGCCGACGATCTTGCCGCTCGGATCCTTGTACTCGTTCGGCTGATACGGAATGTTCACGCCGACGACGAGCTTGCCGGACTGCTTGATCTTGTCGGGGAGCTGCGCCGCGATCGAGTCGACCTTGTCGACCTTCACCTTGTCGACGGCGGGTCCGGAGTCTTCGGTATTACTACAGCCCGTCAGCAACAGTGCGCCTCCTGCGAGTACACACATCGCCTGCAGGGCGCGCCTGCCAAGAACCGATCGAACAGACACAGCAGCCCTCCACATTTCGGATTCAAGAAACCCGGGTGTCACCACCCGTTGGCAATCTAAGCGACCGAGACGCTTCGTGCTGGACAGTAACGGAAGATTGATCCGTTCCGTGCTGAACACTCCGAGCTACAACACCATGACTACCGGCGGTGGACCCTAGCACAAACCTGTTCGGTGAACTCGCTCGTCGAGGCCAGTCCGCCCAGGTCGGCGGTGGCGATGCCGGCCTCGAAGGTGGCGGCGACGGCGCGTTCCACCCGCTCAGCGGCCTGTCGCAGCGCGCCGCTGTTATGGCCGTCACGGTCCTGAGTTCCCAACCAGCGCAACAGCATTGCCGCCGACAGTTGCAGCGCCGCCGGATTCGCGCGGTTGTGCCCGGCCAGCGCGGGCGCCGCGCCGTGCACCGCCTGCGCCATCGCGTGCGTGGCCGAGCAGTTCAGCGAAGCGGCCAGACCGAGCGATCCGCTGAGCTCTCCGGCGAGGTCGGACAGGATGTCACCGAAGAGATTCTCGGTCACCAGCACGTCGTAATCGGCGGCGGCGCGCACCAGATGCGCGGCCGTCGCGTCGACGTGTTCGTCGTCGACCTCGACCCCCGGATAGGCGTGGGCAATTTCATAGCACACATCGCGGAACAGCCCCATGGTCATCGGCAACACGTTCGCCTTGTGCACAATGGTCAGTCGTTTGCGCCGCGTCGCGGCGAGCCGGAGAGCCTCGTGCGCAATCCGCTCACACGCCTGCCGGGTCACCACGCCGACCGCCATGGCGACATCCTCGGTGGCGCGGAACTCCCCCGATCCGGCGAACATATTGCGATCGGCGTAGAAACCTTCACTGTTCTCCCGGACGATCACCAGGTCGATGGCGGGCGCGAGCGCGCGGACCCCGGTGAACGCGCGAGCCGGCCGGATATTGGCGTACAGCCCGAACCGTTTCCGAATCGCCCCGCCCGGCGCCGCGCGATGGTGCTGCGGATAGGACGCGTTGTCGTGCGGGCCGAGAATCCAGGCGTCGACCTCGGCCAGCGCGTCGAGGGTCTGCGGCGGCAGCGGGTCACCGTATTCCTCGATCGCCCGATGCCCCATGAGCAGCGGCACCCATTCGATCGGCGGCGCGCCCGCCGCCGCCACGGCCTCGTCGACGACCTGCCGGGCAGCCCGCACCACTTCCGGTCCGATGCCGTCACCGTCGATCAGTCCGAGCCGTACCGGCCCGTTGGTTCGATCCGTCACCGTCTCATCCTCGTCTCGCCCGGCGCGGGTCCGCGCACCGCCCCACCACCTGCGGCGACCCACGCGCACTGCCGCCGTGATTTCGCGGCGACGGACGTGGGTATCCGGCGAGAGGACGGCGATTAGGGGTGGGCGTCCGTGCAGCCCATGGAAGATTAGAGCAACGGTCGGCGTTATAGCCGACATACCGAATGAGAGGACGTCATGGCCACCCAGACGCTGACCCAACAGAATTTCGAAGAGGTAGTCGCCGGAAACGACGTGGTACTCGTCGATTTCTGGGCTGAGTGGTGCGGCCCGTGCAAGAGCTTCGCGCCCACCTTCGAGGCCTCGTCCGAGAAGCACAGCGATGTCGTACACGGCAAGGTCGACACCGAGTCCGAGCAGGGGCTCGCGGCCGCCGCGAACATTCGCTCGATCCCGACCATCATGGCCTTCCGCGAGGGCGTGCTCGTGTTCGCCCAGCCCGGCGCACTGCCGCCCGCCGCGCTCGAAGACCTGGTCACTCAGGTGAAGGGTCTCGACATGGACGAGGTGCGCAAGCAACTCGCCGAGCAGCAGGCCGGTGCGGAGCAGTAATTCGCACGAACCGCCGACCGAACAGGGCCGTCCCTCCCCGCGGAGGGACGGCCCTGTTCTTGCCGGTAAGGGTCAGTGACCGAGCAGGTTGACGCCCGCGATCATCGCGCGCACCGTCGACTCGGCGCCGTCGTCGGCCAGAGCCGCGCTCCAGCCGCGCCGACCGTTGTATTCGCACTGCACGAAGGTCGCGGTGCCCTCCGGGGTGCGCCGCTGATGGAACTGCAGGATCTCGACCGGGTAGCCCTCCTCGTAGAGGGCCGAGGTCATCGCCGCGACCGGGCTGCCGGAGGCGATGACGGTGCGCAGGTGGTCGGAGAACTCCAGTGTCGCAGTGAATTCCGCGCCCCTGCTGCCCGCGGGCGACCAGTCGCCGAGCCGGATCGGCCCGGTGTGCTCGCAGTAGCGATCGTGGAATTGCGCCGGGGTGAGGCCGATGCTTTCGGCGCGCAGACCCCTGGGCGCGGCGGACTGGAACGTGTCTGTATCAAGCGTGAGAATGGTCATTGAAAGTTAGGTCTTCCCGAAGAATGTCGTGGCTCAGTTGACAGAGGGGACCAGCAAGTAAAAGTCTTCAGCCCGCAGCGAGGGGGCCGGTCCGAATCAGACCCCGCTACGGCGGGGTACTACGAGAAGTCGCCGCCGCGCCACCATCGCGGTGAGCGGAATTAGCACGGCGCTGTCGCGGTCTGCGACGTTGAGCGCTGCGCTGTGGCGGTCGGCGGGATTCGGCACGCGATCGAGGATAGGGACATCGCGGCGCGATCGCAACCATATTCGGCGCCCGTTTTGTCTACCCGCCGGTAGCGTTCACGCAGCTCAGGCGTGTTCCGCGCCGCCACGCCGGATAACCGGGTGCGACGCGGCTCATGTTCGCCGGCCCGTCACGCAGCAGACACCTTCGGCGGCGTGTCGTGTCGCGCGTGGCGACAACGAAAAATCCGGGCACTGCGGCCCGGATCTCGTGCGGCGCGCGGCCGCGTCAGTCGGCGAGCACCTCGTTCAACTTGCCCGTCGCGACGTCGAAGATGAAACCGCGAATGGCATCCTTGTGTACGACGAACGGACTCGCGACGATGCGCGCGATCGATTGGCGCACATCTGTTTCCAGATCACCGAACGCCTCGGCCGCCCATTCGGGCTTGATGCCGGTGTCCTGCTGGATCGAGGCCTTGAAGTCCTCGTCGGTGAAAGTCAGCATGCCGCAGTCGGTGTGGTGGATCAGGATGATCTCGCGGGTGCCGAGCAAGCGCTGACTGATCGCGAGCGAGCGGATCTCGTCGGCGGTGATGACGCCGCCCGCGTTCCGGATCACATGCGACTCGCCCTCCTGGATGCCCAGCGCGCCATAGACATTCAGTCTGGCGTCCATGCACGCGACCACCGCGACGTGCTTGGCGGGCGGCAACGGCAGCGGTCCGGTGAAGGTGCTCGCGTAGACGGCGTTGTTCTGCAGATACTCGTCGGTCACGGTCATCGGTCGATCCCCTGCGCTAGGTATGCACGGCTGCTGCTTATATGTGGCATGGCCCACGATAGGCAGCAGCACCGCGGAGCGGACCGGTCGCGCTCACCGTGATTCCTTTACTGGCGCGGCGAGAGCGACACAGACTCGCCTCACATTGCGCCGAGGCGGTTGACACTGTGACGGTCGCCACCTTAATCTGAGCCCGCTCGCTCCCTGTCTGAGACAGAAGTTCGTCCGTGATCGAGCATTCCGGGATCGGCGAACAGATCGAGGACAACGATGACCCTGGTGCGCAAAGTGGCGACAGCGCTGATGGCCTGTGGGCTGATCGGGTCGGCGGGCGCACCCGCGCACGCCGATCAACTGCCGGTCCCCTACGGCAACGGCGAAATGGTGCGCGTCGCCCTGACCGATTTCAACGGTCCGGTGCCCGGCGCCAACGACTACGGCTGCACGCCCGCGCCCGAACATCCCGACCCGGTCGTCCTCATCACCTCGACGTTCCTCACCGACGCCGTCAACTGGACCGCGCTGGCGCCGTACCTGCACAACCAGGGGTACTGCGTGTTCACGTTCAACTACGGCCGCGATATGTACCGGTTCCCGCCGGGCGTCCCGGGCGTCGATCCCATCGCACTGTCCGCGCCGGCCATCGTGGGCGTGGTGGACCGGGTGCTCGCCGCCACCGGCGCGAAAAAGGTTGATCTGGTGGGACATTCGCAGGGCGGGCTGGTCGGGCGCTACTACATCAACGCGCTGGGCGGCGCGGACAAGGTCGATCAGATGGTGCTGATCTCCTCGCCGTGGCAGATCCTCGGACCGGTCGACATCATGCGACCGCTCACCGAGATCGTGCCCCGGGCACTCTATGACGCCATCGTCCGCAACGGCGTGGTCTGGCCCGGCCTGCTGACCATCGCCGACCCGTGGGTGGTCGAGCAGGCCACGGTGATTCAGCCGCACATCGAATACACCCAGATCACCGATATCGCCGACGAGATGAACCTGAGCACGCTGGGCGGCATGGCGAACCCTGCCGGTGTCCCGAACACCAGGACCGTCTGGATCAACGAGGTCTGCCCCACAGATTTCTCCACCCATTTCGCCCAGCCGTACTCCCCCACCGCGGTAGCCCTGGTCCACAACGCCCTGGACCCCACCCACCCCGTCACCCCACCCTGCACCGTAGTGCCCTTCTACGCCCCCTGAACCTCCCCACCGGCCACCGGCCCCCCGCCCCGCGCCGCGCCACCACAACGGTTCAGCACGGAACGTGCTTGCCACGCCCTGTCGACATAGTTGGAAGAACCTGACCGGCGCAACCCCCGGTGCTCCCGTGCCACTGGAATCGAGGGCACGAGGGGAGGTTTGGGGGCGACGTAGGCTTGGGGGTCTGGAGCGTGTGGGTCCGCTGCGGATGCGGGGAGGTGGCGGTGCAGATCACCGAATTCAGCGTTTTCGGGCTGCGGTCTGCGGTCATCGATCTGCGGGTGCGGGGAAATCCGTTGACCATTCGGCTGTTTCCGATGGTGCATATCGGCCGGCGCGAGTTCTATCAGGCGGTAGCCGAGCAGCTGCGCGCCTGCGATGTGATCGTGTCCGAGGGCGCCGATACACCCAGTTCCACCGGTCGCGCGATCATCCTGGCCATGCGCATGACCTTTCAACGTGCGGCGCGCACGCTGGTGTATCAGGACATCGACCATGCCGCGCTCGGCGTGCCGGTCGTCTGGCCCGAGAGCAAATCCCGTGGCAGACAGCGGATGCCGTTCCTTTCGTTTCTCGACATGCTTCTGCTGACCCCCTACTACGTGGCGGTCATGGCGCTCGGCGGCCGAGGCTGGTTGCTGCGCAACAAGTTCGAGGTCTACGACAACACCGAGGTACGTCTGCGGCTGATGAACAAGACCTTCCTGCACGACCGTGACAAGGCCCTGATCGCCGCGCTGACGAAGCTGCACACCGAGCGGCACGACCGCGCCGAGGTGATCGCCGTCGTGTACGGCGCCGCGCATATGCCCGCCGTGATCGCCGCGCTGAACACCGCTTTCGGCTATCGCGCGGTGGGCGCCGACTGGTTGACGGTGTTCGACGCGGCCATGCCGTACCGCTCGGTCGACTGACGCACCGGCGACCGGCTTGACCCTGACGCAACGTCAGGGTTGCAGGCTGGTGCCCATGACCAACCGCACCTTCCCGACCCGACCCGCTCCGCCGATCGGCGAGTTCCAAGAGATCGATGACCACCGCCTCTTCGTGCACCGCTCGGGCAGCGGCGGACCGGCCGTCGTGTTCCTGCCGGGTGCCAGCGCGGTCGGGTTGGACTATTTCATGGTGCAGCAACAGGTTTCGCGGTTCACCACGTCCGTGCTGTATGACCGCGGCGGCACCGGCTACAGCGACCCGCTGCCGCTGCCGCGCACCGCGGCCGCGGTGGCCACCGAACTGCGGGCACTGCTGCGCGCCCAGAACATCACCGCCCCCTACGTTTTCGCGGCGCATTCGCTCGGCGGCGCCTACGCGTATCGATTCGCGCAGCTGTTCCCGCACGAGGTCGCCGGACTGGTGTGGCTGGACGCCTTTCATCACGACTGGGACGACTTCATGCCGCCTGCAATGAGTCTGGCCGCCACCGAACGAGCCGCACCCGACCCGGCGCACCTCGACCGGTTGCGCCCGGCCGTGCACGAGATGAACGCCGAGCTGTTGGCCGACTACCCGGCCCACCTGCGGGACCCGCTGCTCGAGGCGAAGACGAGCGACGAATGGCTCCGCTTCGGCCTCGCCGAGCGCACCGCGCTGACCGGGCTCGCCACCGAACTGCGGGCCGGACCGCCGCTGCCGGACGTCCCGGTGCTCGCACTGACCGTGCTGGGCACCGATCCCGCCCAGCCGTTGCCGTGGGAGGAGGTGAACGCCGCCAAGACCCGCATGGACGCTGCCCTGGTCCGCTCGGTCTCGCACGGAGAACAGCGCATCCTCACCGACACCTTCCACCACCGGCTGTGCTTCGACCGTCCCGACGCCGTGGTCCGAGCGGTCCGTGACGTGCTCGACCGAGTGGCTCGCCACGCCGCTTAGACTCGGCAACACGTCCCGCGAATCCAGGAGTCAGGTGCTCACGATCGGCCAGCTGGCGGCCACCGCCGGTGTCACCGTGCGCACCGTGCGCCACTACCACCAGATAGGCTTGCTGCCCGAGCCCGAGCGGGACAGCTCCGGCTACCGCCGCTACCGTCCGCAAGCGGCCGTGGATCTGATCCGGATCAGGACCCTCGCCGATGCCGGTGTGCCTTTGGCGCGGATCGACGCGCTGCTGCACGCGCCGCCGGCCGAATTCGCCTCGGCCATCACCGATATCGATCGGGCGTTGCAGAGCAAGATCGATGAGTTGAGCGAATACCGCCGCCGCATCGCCGAATTGGCGGGCGGGGAAAAGCTCGTTCTGCCGCCCGAAGTGGTCGACATCCTGGACCGGATGCGCCGCCTCGGGATCAGTGCTCAGCGGGTCCGGCTCGAACGCGACTCGTGGATTCTGATGCAAGCTCTCGACCCCGGCCTACTACCGCGGCGAGTCCAGGAGAAGAACGCCGGTCTCGACGATCCCGAGACCGTGCGGCTCTACCTCGCCAGTGACCAAGCCGCCGAGTGGGATCCGCGCGATCCCCGCCTCGACCGGCTCATCGATGACCTGGACGCATCGGCGATCGAGCACGAACAGGACACGGGGCAGCCGGGCTACCTGAAGCTGGTGACCGCCCAGATCTCCGAGGCGGCACCGGCCTGGCAGCGCGTGCTCGAGGTCTTGGCGCACCGGGCGGCACTTCGGCGAAAAACCCCGCGCGACAGCTGAATACGCTATTGCGGACGGTCGGCCATGATGCGGGTCGCGGACTCCTCGCGCCGCCGTTCCGGCCGCATGACCAGCACGATGATCACGACGAACGCGGCGAGGGCGGTGCCGGTGCGCAGATAGTGGAAGAAGTCCCAGCGGGTGAGAATCGAAAGGTAATCGGCCGGTGCACCTTCCACCGCCCACCGGTTGATCTGATGGTTGATCGGCACATTCCCCAGCCGAGTGACGAGAAACGATCCCACGACCAGCGCGCCCGCCCCGGCGGCGAGGGCCCGCGCCCGGCCGCGCAGCAGCACAGCCAACCCGAGACAGCTCAATGCCGCGGCGGCCATGGTGATCTGCATGCTGACGCTGTTGTTCTTCATCAGCTCGGTGTGGAATTCCAGCCGCATCTGCAACGGCACCCGATGGAAGGTCGGCGCGAGATTGGCTGCGCCGTAACCGAATGCGCCGGCCAGCAGCCCGGTGGCGAGCAGGGCCAGCGACCGCACGGGACGCACGATGGACTCGCTCATGCGGCCGGCACTGTCCGGGTGCGTTGTTCGGCCCGGCGCAGCCTGCCGTCCGGCGCGAACTCGCCGAACATGAAGACCTCGGTGGTGACGAGATCCGCCTTGCGCATCTGCGCATGAATGGTCAGCCGGGCGGCAAACCGCGCGCCGTCCAGCACCGCCTCGTGGACTTCGAAACGGTAGTGGCGCAGGTTCTTTCGCACCGGACGGAGATGCGCGACCAAGCGGTCGCGGTCGAGCCGGACACCGTCGGCGACCTGTACGACGTCGCGGGTGTGGAAACGATCGATCACCTCGGCGGGATCACTGTCCGGATCCACGGCCGCGGCGGTGTAGGCAGTGAAGAAGTCGGTGAGGAGTTGTTCGGGCTTGCGAGTCGGTGCGGGGTTCATGGCACTCCAGCAGTAGAATTCTTACAACGCTGTAAAGACTAGATCAGTCGGATCAACTTTGACAAGGATGTAAGATTTTGACCGAGGCGGGAGCGAAACGGCGCGCGGACGCCGAACGCAGCAGGGCCGACATCCTGACGGCCGCGACTCGTCTGCTCGCCGAACGGCCGGAGGTCGGTCTGGCGACCATCGCCGCCGCGGCCGGGGTCACCCGCCAGACGGTGTACGCGCACTTCGCCTCGCGGGAAGAACTGCTGCACGCGGTCATCGATCACACGACCACGCGCGCCATCGCCGCCATGGACGCGGCGGACCTCGAAAGTGGTACCGCGACAGCGGCTCTCCTGCGCATGCTGGACGTCGGCTGGCAATTCTTCCGAAAGTCCCCCGGTCCCGAACTCCTCGGCGCGTTCGCACCCCAACGCGACCGCGAGCGCCACGTTCCCGTCGAAGACCGGCTCCTGACACTGATCCGGCGCGGCCACCGCACCGGCGAATTCGACCGCACCGCCACCCCGGAGTGGCTGGTCGCGACCATCATCGCGGTCAGCCACGCGGCGGGCGAACAGGTCCGCAGCGACCGCATGACGCTGGACCGAGCCCAAGAGACGTTGCGCCACACCGTGCTTCGACTCGTGCGCGCGGAGGTTTAGGCCCAGCCGCCACGCCCACCGCGACCGGTCACCGTGACGCGCCGGCCGGTCGCCCCGCGACGGTCAGCATTTCGGAGGCCACTCGATGTGCCCGGTGACCAGCGCCGACCCGCGTGCTGCTACTTTCCGAACATGCAGCAGGGACCTGGGAACGACGATGCCAGGAGCGCCGCCGTCGACGCGCTGGCGACTCTGGCTCGCAGCGTCGACGTCCGCGACCGCGCCGACGCCGGACACGCCCTGGCCGCCTTCGCCGAAATGATCGAAGCACGGGCGGTTTTGGCGATCCTGCTCCTCGACGACGCCAACACCTTCGTCACCCTGACGACGGCCGAGGCCCTCCTACGCCGCAAAGACGCCGCGGGTCTCACCGCGGTGGCCGCCGCCTTCGCCGCAGCCGACAACACGCAATCCGAATGGCTGGGTACTGCCGTCCACGACGTCTACGGCGTGTACGCCGACGACCGCGACGCCGCCGTCGACCTCTGCGCACCCCTCACGAGTCACCCAGATCCGGAAATCCGTTCCGGCGCAACCGAAATGATCGCTATATTGCGCGCGATCACACCGGTCCTGCATCCCGCATAGACAACGCGGGGCGCTGCTGTGCCAGCAACACGGTGCGCGCCGACAGTCGGCGACGGATGCACCGGACTCAGGGAGCCGAGCGGTGTCGACCTCGTTCGCCGATCCGGACGGTGAGTCGATCTTCGTCATCGAGATCTGTGCCGCGCGGTACTTCGGGGGACTTCAGTAAGGTTCGGGCATGCCCACGCCGAACGATCCCCGCTCCCCTGTCACCCCAGACGATCTGGACCTTGTCGTGCGGTTGTCGGTGGCGGTGCTGCGTACGGTGCCGCAGTCCGCCTGGGATGAGCAGGCCGGAACGCTGGAGTGGAGCCGCTGGGAAACCGTCGAACATCTCGGCGACGACTTCTTCGCGTACGCCGTGCAAATGGGGCCCAGCACTCCCCCGTTGACCGGTCATGTGCCTTTCGCCGCCACGTGCCGGCGAGCGGGTGGCCCGGCCAATTCCGTGCACGCAGAACGTGATTCCGGACCCGCGGGCCTGTTGCAGACTTTGGAGGCGAACGGCGCACTGCTGAGCGCCATGGTGCGGATGAAGCCACCGCACACCCGCGCCTTCCACGTCTACGGTGTCTCGGATCCGGAAGGGTTCGCCGCCATGGGCATCGTCGAGGCCCTGGTGCACACCCACGACCTCATCCAGGGACTCGACCTCCCCTGGAACCCGCCCGCCGACCTGTGCGCCCGAGTCCTCGCCCGCCTGTTCCCAGATGCTCCGACCGACACGGAACCGTGGACCACGCTCCTGTGGGCGACCGGCCGGGCCGACCTGCCGGGCCGCCCGGCCCTGACGAAATGGCGCTGGGACGGCACACCCCGCGGCTGACCGCCGGCTCATTACTTCGGCGGATCCCACGGAAGCTGTTGCACACCAGGCAGATACCTGGGCTCCGAACGGTCCCCGAACAAGTAGTCGCGGTAGGCCGTCAGATACGCGGCCAACTCGGCTCGATCGGCGAACGCGACTCCGGTCGGGTCGCACCATTCGTCCGGCGTGGTCCCGCGCTGGATGATGTATTCGAGTGCGTCGCGCACCCGTGTCCCATAGGCGGGACTCACGGTGATGTTGTCGCGCACGCCTGCCGCGAAGCGCCCCATCATGTCGGCGCACGCCGCATAGTGCACATACACGATCGGCCACAACAGCTGGTCGATCTGCGGAATATCGTTCCACCACAGGTTTTTCGTGCGCAAGGTGTCGCTGGCCCGCACCGGTGGAGGCGGTTCGACGGACTGGGTGCCGAGTTCACGTAACCGGTCGAAGTCGGGCGAACGCCAGATGGCCCCGGTCTGGAGATTCTTCGGCGGGAACCAGACGCCGCGCCACACCGGCACACCGAGCGCGTACGGCCGCACCGGGAGCGGCTCGGCCAGGGAGATGTCGGCGATCACGCGACGGACCGGCGGCAGCGGTCTGCCGTCGTACACCAGGTCCGCCGCCATCGCCAAACAGTCCCGCTCGTCGAACCCGGTGACGCCGACGCCGTCGCGCAGTTGCAGGAACACCGAATCAGGTTGTTCGGGCAGCTCGAACTCGATCCAGAACCGCCGCACCATAACCACCAGCCCCTTTCGCAGCCGCCGCCCGATGATTTCAGCCCCACCCGGGCCGCACCACCCGATATTCGCGACCGGACACGCGATCACCAGGTAATGGTGGGGGGAGCCGCTCGGCCGATGCCGCACCATTACCTCGTGATCATTCGACCAACACGTGCTCGCGTCCGCTGGGCCGGTACCGGCGGCACTGCGGGCGATCGGGACGCGCACAAGGGGTTGCCGGGGCCCTGGCCAGCGATCTCGCCGCAATCGCCGACTTCCGGCAGTCGGGCGGCAGCACGCGGCGCTGGACAACCCGAACCATAGGCGGCAAAGATGGCTGCATGTTCCGACGCGCCGGTGTCGACCCCGCGGTCGAACAAGTACGACGGCTGGCGGCTTCGCTGGAGGTGCCGCGGCCGTGGCAGCTGGCGACTTTCGTGGCGCACGTGGCGGAACGGGTGGGCAAGCCGATTCTGATTGTTCCGCAACAGGATCTGACCACGGGCGGGTTTCCGTGCGGACTCGTCGTCGAACGCGCCGACGATATCGTCATCGCCTACGACGCGGCCAGCACCGGCTATCACACCGACCACATCGTGCTGCACGAGATCGCCCACCTGTTGCTCGACCACGCCGGATTCGTCGCGCCGGGCTCGCGGCACCGGACGCTCGCCGCGCTGTTCCCCGATGTGGAACTCGACAGTGTGCTGCGGGTGCTCGCCCGCAGCGACTACGACGATGTCGACGAGAGCCAGGCCGAACTGTTCGCTTCCATGCTGATGTCCGACGTCGATATCGAACGGCCGCGTTCGGTGCTCGGCCGCTTGCTTTTTCAACGCTGAGCACCCTGCGCGATGTTCACCTCGACGCTACCCACCGCGGTAACGCTGCCCACGGTGCTCGCGGCCTGCCTGTTGCTCGCAGGTCGTCTCGTCGGCCTGCTCAGCACCGAACTCGACCGGCACGTCACCATCGCGTTCGGCTGCGTCGTCGCCACGGCGACCACCCGGGAACCTACGGTGTGCCGCCTGCTGAGCGAGCTGTCCGGCGGCCGGCTCGCCGAGGAGTTGATCCTCGAACTCGGGGCCGTCGGTTTCAATGTCGGCTATGCCGCCGGGCTGTTGATCGGGGCGGCGCTGCTGCATCGTTCCCGATCGCCGCTTGTCTGCTATGGGCTCGCCGTCGTATTCAGTGCGGCGGCACTGTGTTTCAGCACCTTCGGCGACGGTTCAGGCACGATCTTCGAGCGCACCGGATGGGCACAGTTCGGCTACTGGCTGTGCACCGCGCCGATCGGCATCGCGATGGCGGTCATCGTCATCCGGGCCGCGGGCGCCGAACTGCGTAATCAGGTCGAGCGTCGGGACGCGGCAATGTATGTGGCGATCCTGCTCGCGGGCGTCGCGGTGCTCGTACGCATCGGTGCGACCATCGCCGCGTCGGCCGTCCGGATCACCGTGCCGCACAACTCCTTCACCGATATCCAGGCCGAAATAGATCGCAACGGAGTGTTTTTCGATCTCGTGCTGTGCATGGGGTTGACGCTGATCGCCATCATCGCCGCGGCCCGCAGCCGGATGGGTGTGGACGATCTGACCCGGCACCGAAAAGCGCTGCGGCCCCTCTGGCGCGAACTGACCACCGCGTGTCCGGAGATCGTGCATCACAGCCCGGTGCCGCACGGCGCCCAGCCCAACCGATACCTGCTGCACCGCACCGTCATCGAGATCCGGGACAGCATGCTGGACCTGGCCCGGTACGCGACACCGCATCCACCCGAGATCGCCGCGGCCATTTCGAGCGCCGCCCCGGCCGGCCCTGCCCACGACGCATTGGATCGTGCCGTTCTGCTCGTGCGCGCCCGCGACGCCAAAACGCAAGGCGCGGCACCGACCGGACCACGCTATTTCACCGTCTCGGCCGCCGACAGCCTCCTCGACGAGGTCACCGAATTGACCGCTCTCGGTCGGCAGTGGAGCACCGCCGAGGCCATCGCCGCCCGGGTGACGCAGCCGAGCACGCGGTAGCGCGGCAGCACCGCGCTACCCGACCTGCGAGTTCAGATCCGCAGTCTGCCAACGTATTCGAGCACCAGACGGGCGGTTACGCCGGGGATGACGCCGCGATTACGCGCGCTTCCTAGTCTCGACGGTGGCCCGGCCAGCCGGTCGCGGCTCGGACATCGACGACGATCTGTCGTCCTTCTCGAACGGGAGTTTCGATGAGCTTGTTCACCGTTCGCCGCGGTTTCGCGGCCGCGGCAATCGCCGGAGCCGCGGCTGTCACGCTGGCCGGTCCCACCGTCGCCAACGGCGAGGCGGCCACCCTTGTCGGGCATCCGGGCATCATGCTGGCGTCCGGCCCCGGCGACCCGGGAATGGGGCAGGGTGGCCCGGGCGACCCGGGTATGGGCGAGGGCGGTGGCCCGGGCAATCCCGGCACCGGTGGTTCCGGCGAACCCGGCATGGGTCGCTAGCGGCACGTTCCCAGCGTCCGCTCGGTCGCTGGGAACGTCCAGCCCCGATGAATTTCGCGACGACCCGCCGTCGATACCTTCGACACACCGACAATGGTGGGGCTGCGCCGGGACCGTCCCAGCGCGGTGGAGAACGATCCGGACTGATCCGGACCGGCGCGAAGGGTCTTCGGCGTGAGTGGAATCAAGGTTTTGGTGGCGGGAGCGAGCATCGCGGGACCCGCGCTGGCGCACTGGCTGCGCAGGCGCGGCGCCGAGGTGACCGTGGTGGAGCGGGCGCCCGAACTGCGTCCCGGCGGGCAGGCGGTGGATGCGCGCGGCGTGACCAGGGAGGTCATCCGGCGGATGGGCCTGGACGCGGCGGTGCGCGCGGCCCGCACCGAGACCGCCGGCGCGCACACCGTCGACGCGGACGGAAACGTGCTGGAGACCTTCCGCGCCGACGACGACGGCGGCGACGGGTACATCGCGGAAATCGAGATCCTGCGTGGCGACCTGTCGCAGGTGCTCTACGACGACACCCGCGACGGTGTCGAATACCTCTTCGGCGACCGGATCGCCGAACTCACCCAGGACGCGGACGGCGTCGACGTGACCTTCGCGGGCGGCGACCGGCGGCGCTTCGACCTCGTGGTCGGGGCCGACGGGCTGCATTCGGCGTTGCGCGCCATGGTCTTCGGGCCGCACGAGCAGTTCATCCGGCACCTCGGACTTGTGCTGGCTTTCTACAGCGTGCCCAACGAATTCGGATTGGACCGCTGGCTGATCGAATATCAGGAACCCGGGCGCTCCGCGATGCTGCGTCCCATCCAGGACGCCACCCGAGCGATGGCCATGTTCTCCTTCGCCGCCGCGGATTTCGACGTCGACTACCGCGACATCGCGGCGCAGAAGCGGCTGCTGCACGAGCAGATGACCGGACTGGGCTGGTCGACCCCGCGCATCCTCGCGCACCTGGACGACACTCCCGACTTCTATCTCGACCAAGTCGCCCAGGTGGTGACGGACCGCTGGTCGAACGGCCGGGTAGTGCTACTCGGCGACGCCGCGTTCAGCTCGTCCCCGATGTCCGGACAGGGCACCGGCCTGGCCCTGATCGGCGCCTACGTGCTGGCCGGCGAACTCGCCGCCGCCGACTGGAACCCCGAGCTCGGCTTCGCCGCCTACGAGCAGCGGATGCGTCCGTTCGTCGAAGCCAACCAGGAGATCGGCCGCCTGCACGCCCAAACCCGCGCCCTCCCCGAACCGGACCCCGAACCAGCCCCCGACTTCACCGGAGAATGGTTCACCGCCCTCATCGACCGCGCCCTCAACCTCGACCTCCCCGATTACGCAGAAGTCCCCGACTCCGCACCCCCGATCCCCTCCGCCGCTCCTTGAGCCACACGATTGCCATGTTCGCGTTGGTTGACAATCGACCGGACGGTCAATAGCAGGTTCTTGTCTGTTCAGCCCAAATCCATTGGAGGACAGTAGAAACAAATATTATCGAACCGAATTGGGGGAAGACGATGAATGCATTTGTCAGGTTGGGGCTGGCTCTCACTGTCGCAGGAGGCGTGCTCGTCGGGTTGGCCGGTCCGGCATCGGCGCACGCGGTTTGTGCCCGGGACTCCCACGCTCACCGGCACGGTGATCATGTCGACCAGTGGAAGTGGGTACTGGACGAACAAGCCAGTGTGACCCACCACTGGTCTATCTATCGGAATTCCCACACCGGCGCCTACGACCGCGTGGCCTGCCGCAACTAGCTCCCGCTTCGATCGCAACCGATACGACGACGAACCGCCGGCGCGGACATCGCCGGAATTCGCGACGCACTACTGTGATTTCGTATGACCGGCAATGAGATCGAGGTTTCGGCTGAGCTGGTGCGTGCGTTGTTGCGGGAGCAGCATCCGGATCTGGCGGGGCTTGCGATTCGGGAAGTGGTAGGGGGTTGGGGGAACCAGATGTGGCGGCTCGGAGACGAGTTGGTGGTGCGGATGCAGCGCATGGACCCCACCCCCGAACTTCAACTGAAGGAACGGCGGTGGCTGCCGGTGCTGGCTCCGCGCCTGCCGCTGCCGGTGCCGCGGCCCGTGCGGTTCGGTGCACCGTCCGAGGTTTTTCCCAAGCATTGGACCGTGATGACGTGGGTGCCCGGCGAGCCACTCGATCACACGTCGATCAGCCAGGGCACCGACGCGGCGGACACCCTGGCGGGCTTCCTGCGGGCACTTCATGTGGCGGCGCCCGCCGCAGCGCCGACCGCGAAGGACCGCGGTGCTCACCCCAGGATTTACACGGACGGCTTCGAGAACCTCCTCCGGGCCGTCGCCCTCGACGGCATCGCTGCCGACGTCCAGGACGTCTGGGCGGACGCGGCTGCGGCCCCGGCGTGGGCGGGCCCACCGGTGTGGGTGCACGGCGACCTGCATCCCGCCAACGTCGTCGTCTCCGACGGAACCATCTCGGGCATAGTCGATTTCGGGGACATGTTCGCCGGCGACCCAGCATGGGACCTCGCCGCCGCCTGGGTCCTGCTCCCCGAAGGCACAGCCACCCGCTTCTTCGACACGTACGCGTACGCGGACGAGTCAGCACTCCGGCGCGCCCGCGGCCTGGCCGCAATGAAGAGCCTCTTCCTGATCCTCATGGGACAGAACGGAGATCGCGGGCTCCCCGGCGGCAAACCACACTGGGGCCCCGCAGGCCGAGCAGCCCTCGAGCGCGTTCTGAAGAGTGCCTGAACAACGAAACTGCGCGCCCGACAACGACCAGTTTCACCACACGGACCAGCCTGAGCACGAAATCGCTTGCCGCACTGGACTTCACCTGGCGCCGAAATCGTGCGCACAACTGCACGGAGGTAGGACCTAGCCGGAGGCCCCTTCCGCGAACTAGATACCTTGGAAGATCTGGCCGGTGATCATCGATGAACCGTTCAGCGTGAACGATGCCTCGAACGGTCGGGCTTCTGAAATCCCGTTCAACAGAAAATTCCCAGTCGCCCGAAGCACCGTCGAGTTATCGGTGCCCGACTGAACATGAATTGCGCCGACGGTGTACGCAGCCTGCGGAAATCGGAGGAGCTGATCGAAGATCTCCGTTGCACCGACAGACAGTATGTCCCCGGCAGCGAGTCGGGCATCCTCGGCATACCACAGCTTCAGTGGGCTTTGCTGGGCCGCGAGCTGGGCGAAGTAGAGGGTGGTGAAAGCCTCGGCATTCTCTCGAGTGAAGTATTTCTCGATCGTTTCTTCGACCACGACAGTCCTCCTGATCAATCCCAGGAAGTGAGTCACGGAAATACCGGGCCGGTTCTCCGCCGTTGCCGCCAGCGTCGTCACCAGGGCATGCAGGTCCTGCATCGCAATCACCTGAGCAGCCAGACGATCACGGTGTCCGGCCAACACCTGCGCCATCGCCACAGTGCCCGCGAGCACATCAGCGATCTGGTCCAACCCCAGACCCAGCCGGCGCAGTGCCAGAACCTGATACAGGCGCTGGACGTCGGATTCGGTGTAGCGACGGTGACCGGCGTCGGTGCGCTCGGCGGGCCGCACCAACCCGATCCGGTCGTAATGATGCAACGTCCGAACCGTCAATCCGGTCTCGGTCGCGAGCTCACCGACCTTCCACACCTGCTCGATTCCTGCCTCGTCCATCCGCTTTCAACTCACTTCCACCGACGCACCTTGCGCTGGTACCACGGACGCTAGGCCCTGACGCCGGGTCAGGAGCAAGCCGAAGCTTCCTGCTGGATTACGTGACGACAGTGGCGGTCCGGCACTGGGACTACAGGGGTGCGGAACGCCACCATTCGACGTGCTCGTTTTCGCGGTCCGGCGGTGCCTCGGAATAGATGTGGCAGGAGTTGCGGGGTGGGTTCTCGAAGGAGACAACGATTTTGGGGTCCTGGAAACCGTACTCCTGGCGTCGGAGGGTGACTGTTCCGGAGGGGCGCTGAAATTGCTCTATCAGAGTGTCGCCGCCGTACTGGCTCATGTCTCGGCCGTGCGGGAAGCAGTAGAGGTCGAAGGTCGGAGCGAAAGTCGAGCTGTTCAGGCATCGGATCGTGGCGTAGTTACGTTTGTCGATCGTGCAGGTGATGCCCCGGTACCCGTCGATCGCGGTCGGCGTTGTCGGGATCAGCTTCGGAAACAAGTCCGCTGCCGGTTGCATCTCGCCCCAAGGGCGGGGCGGGCCGACCGGGGTGAACGTTGTGGGTGTCCGGGTGACGGTGTCCGCGGAACGAACGGTTTCCTCCGGACTGGTGATCGCCACGACTGCGACGACAACGGCGATGACGACCAGGATCACCGCGATGGCGACGATCGCGATCGTGAGGATACGGTCACCGATACCGGGGTCGGCTCGAGTGGTCCAATCAGCCGATGTGGGAAGCGATGTCGTCGTTCCGAGCTGCCCGTGGAGTTGCGCTGCGGTGAGTCGGGCATCGGGTTGCGTGGTGAGGCAGCCGGTGAGGAGGAAGCGCAGCCCGGTTTCGGGTATGCCGGTGAGATCCGGCGGCTGGGTTGTCATGCGGTGCAGGAGTGTCGCGGCGTCCGTGTCGCCGAACGGGGGTCGGCCGGTGAGCGCGTAAACCAGCACACCGCCCAGCGAGAACACGTCGGACGGGGGTACTGCCGGTTCGCCGATGAGCTGTTCCGGTGCGGTGAACGCCGACGACTCGGGGTGTGACGTGGGGAGACCGAAATCGATCAGCCTGGGCCCGGTTTCGGTGATGATCACTGAATTGGGCGTCACCGCACCGTGTATGAGACCGGCACTGTGGATGGCCGAAAGAGCGTGGGCGATACCGACGGCGACGGTGTGGACCTCCGCCGACCGTAACGGCCCGCGCCCGGTCACCAGGTCGTGTAGCGAAGGGCCGGTGAGGTATTCGGTCGCTATCCACGGATTCGGAGCCTCGGCGTCCGCGTCGAGCACCGCCGGGGTGAAGTCGCTGTGCACGGTTCGCGCGGCGGCGAAGACGCGGGCGACCTCGGCGCGGTCGTTGCTACCGACTCCGCGGTCCAGGTGCACGGTCCGGATGAGGACGTTCGTCGAATCTCCTGCACGACCCAGGAAGACGTCACCGCGAGAGTCTGCACCGAGCCGGCCGACAAGCGTGTACGGGCCGAGCGAGGACGGGTCGTTGTCCCGCAGCGGCAGCGTGCGCGGAGCCGACTCGCCGACCGGCACTGCGCCTGAAGCTGATTGGGGTGCCGCACTCGGCGGCGAAGTCCGCGGCTGAACGATCGCCGGAGCCCAACCAGTACCGGGATGAGCAGCTCGGGAAACTTGCTGACGACGTTGAACCTGGATGATCACGGCCCCAAGGCACAGTGCCGACACCGCCAGCACACCCGCGCGGATGAATTCCACTGCGATCAAACCGAACCCGCCGACCGGAGCGGACCCGTATATGACGTAGCCACCGGTCCGTTCCACCCGCGACGACGGAATGCCCAAGACCAGGGCCACGAACCCGAGCACCCAACCGAGCAGCAAGAACAACCACCACGCGGTGACCAGCGCACTGCCGGGACGGCCACGCAGATCCGGTGCTTCCGAGGGCGTCCGCGGGTCACTCGCCCGCCACACATCCGACATGATCGTGTGCGGGAACCACAGATTGACGACAGGGCAGAACCAGCCGCCGATCACCCAGCCGTTGGCGAGCCGATGCCGTGCCGTGCACAGCGTTTCGGCATTGCGACGCGCCCGCCACAACCAGCTGATGACGAGGATTCCCGCGCCGAGTTGTAGAAGTTGCGCGAGGATGCCGGGCCAGGTGTAGGACTCCCACTCCGTGCGTGTGCCACCCCGCTGCCCCCAGCTTTCCTCGAAATCCGCGAGGAGCCTCCAGTCGGCGACGGCGCTGACGAACATCATGACCACAGCCCCGGCGACCAGGCCGATCGCCCAGCCCCCGAGCGCCCCGATCGGACGGACGTTCCTTCCGCCGCGCGCGAGCGCGGCGTCCCACCCCACTGACATCGTCCAAATCCCTTCGGTTCCACCGGCGCAAACGCCGCCCGTGGCAAACGGTCCCGTGACATCATGGCGCACCGGACCACAACGGCAACCCCTCGACCACGTATCAGGTGACGGACCGCTGATCTCTACCAGCTCGTCGATGTCTTGTCGGAGAGTGCTCGCAAACCGCGCGACCCGAACCGACGGAACCCAGGTCGGTAGTCTCGGTCCGATGAGCGACGCCGGTGACCTGATGCGGATGTATCTGGCGGATCCAGATCAGCCTTTCCCGTCTGTGGAACTCGCGGATTCGTCCGGGCTGGTCGCGTTCGGCGGGGATCTGTCGCCGGAGCGGTTGCTGGACGCTTATTCGGCGGGCATCTTTCCCTGGTACAATCCCGGCGAAACGATCCACTGGTACTGCCCGGACCCGCGGAGCATTCTGCTACCGACCGACCTGCGGGTGAGCCGGTCCTATCGCCGATCTGTCGCGAGTGCCGATTACGCGGTGACCATGGATCGAGCCTTCGCCGAGGTGATGTCGCAGTGCGCGGGCCCGCGGGACAAGGAGGCCGGAACCTGGATCGGCTCCGATATGCAGGCTGCCTACCTGCGACTGCACCACCTCGGTCACGCGCACTCGGTCGAGGTGTGGCGCGACGGCGAACTGGTCGGCGGCCTGTACGGGGTCGCCCGCGGACGCTCGTTCGCCGGCGAGTCCATGTTCTCCCGCGCCCGCGACACCTCCAAGGTCGCGCTGTACTGGCTGTGCGCCCAGCTGACGGCCTGGGAATTCGCCCTCATCGACTGCCAGGTCGCCTCCAGTCACCTCACCTCCCTCGGCGCGATCGACCTCCCCCGTGCGGACTACCTGCGCCTGCACGCCCAAGCCGCCGCCCGCCCCGGCCTCGTCGGCCCCTGGCAGTTCGACATCCCAGTCCCCCACTCCCCCAAGCATTTACCGGCGTGAACGAGCACCGGCGAACGGCCCGACTTGTGCGATACCTGCGCACGCATCTCGGTAGTGGCCACAACCTCGAGCGACACGCCCTTGTCGGCCTCGGGGACGGGCACAACTTCTCGCCTACCGATCCCCTCCGACCGCAGGTCAGCAACTATGCACCGCCTGCGACGCCGACTCGGCATGTCCAGCAAGCCCGATTGTCGAACATATGTTCTATCTTTGCGGTAAGCTCACCCGCGTGACCATTCATTCGACCGCGCTGGCGCCGGATGCTCGAACACCAGGATGGCCGGATCTGGCCGACGTCGATCTGCTGCGCACCCTAGTCGAAACCGAACGCCGCCGAAGGCGACTCGATGCCGCCATGCGCGCGGCCGTCGCCGAAGCCGAGCGACGTGGCCTCGCCGCGGACACCGGCTACCGGGACACCGTAGAGCTGCTGACCGATCTGCTGCGCATCACCGCGCACGAAGCGCGCCGACGAATCGAAACCGCGGCCCCGCAGGCCCGCTCGCGTTCCAAGAAGGTGTGGCGGGTGCTCGCGGCCGCAAGCTGAGCCCGCGCCCGGCCATCTGAAAGCGCCGGCCACCGTCGATATCAGCGCCGCGGACATCGAGCTGAACTCACGATGGCGAGCACCATCGTGAGAATCGGAAACACCACCCACACTGTCAGCAGAATCGCTTCCATAGACGTCAATTCGCCCCCACCGAAATAGTGCCGCGGCCGGTTGTGCAATTTGGCGTCCCAGGCGAGCAGAAGAGCGAAATCCACCAGGAACAACAGGCATCCGACAATGATCGCCGCAACCCGAGCAGTAGCCGCACCGATGAACAGCGCCACGGCCGCCACCCCCACGACGACCGATTCGGCGGCCAACCAGCTGCGCAAACCAGCCGGAACATCCCCGTCGGACATCCCGGCAATCAGCATGATCGCCCCGTTCAGCAAAACCACTCCGATCCCGGCGTAGACACCGCCTCCCGCAAGCACCCGCATCCACACCTCCACCGATTTCATGAGGCGAGTACAGCAAGGTGTTGTGGAGATTCGGTGAAGAACTTGTCCAGAGTTGGTACGGGACCGCACGTCGCGAGAACAACTGCGGCACAGGCTGACTCGGCGATCACTCAGCGCATGCCGAGGACCGGACCACCGCGTGACGGCGATAAGCGCGGACAGCGGCCTGCGACGGTCCCGCGGATCGCCAAGCCCTGACGTCCAGACATCGAAAAGTTGGGACCTCGCTCGGCGACACCGCGGCAGCGCTCACGCAGGCCGAGGGGACGCTCACACCGGAATGCCGTGCTGGGTGACGTAGTGCGAGATCAGCGTTTCGATCGAGCGGCGGAAAGACCCCTGCTGCCGCTCGCTCAAAGTGTTTGCCAGATTGCCGATTTCGGCCCGGACCGCGTCGCGCACCAGATGCACGACGGCGCGGCCGTCGGCGGTGACGGTGACATGGACGGCGCGCCGGTTTCCGGGGACGGCGATCCGCCGCACCAGGCCGCGCCGCTCGGCTCGATCGACCAATCCGGTGACGCTGGACTTCTCCAGTTCCAGGATGCCGGCGAGCTGCTGCATGCCGATCTCACGATCGTCGAGTACAGCGAGCATGCGGAGCTGGGTGACCGATAACCCTTGCTGGCCGGCGAGGCGCCCCAGGACGGCTTGCAGGATGAACGACAGCTGGATGAGCCCGTCGACCAGGTCCAGCTCCGGGTCGGGTGCGTCAGTGGTCACAGTAGGCCAGGTTAGCTTGATTCAGTTCGTGATACCAACTATTTTGGTTCGTGACACGAACAGTACTTGTCACGAACAATGGATTGGGTCCGCGGGGTCGGGCCGCACACGGTGGCCAGGGCTCGACACGACTCGACAGGGAAGAAGCAGACCTATGACGGACCAGAAGCGCGTCGCCGTCCTCATCGGCAGCACTCGCCCCACCCGCATCTGCGCCGGGATAGCCGCCTGGGCACGCGACACCCTGCAGGAGGAGAGCGATCTCCACTACGACCTGCTCGATCTCGCCGAGATCGGGCTGCCGTTCCTGGACGAACCCTGCAAGGCCGCGCTACGGCAGTACGAGCATGAACACACCCGGGCCTGGAGTCGGCTCGTGCAGAGCTACCACGGCTTCTTTTTCGTTTTCCCGCAATACAACTGGGGTTACCCGGGTGTGCTGAAGAACGCGCTGGACTACCTCTACTGGGAATGGCGCGACCGGCCCGCGAGCCTGCTGACCTACGGCACCCACGGCGGCCGCAGAGGCGCCGAACAACTCATCGGCGTCCTGCACGGCCTGCACATGCGACTGCTCGACGCCCACGTCGAAGCCGTCATCACCGAGCAGGACGTGGACGAAAACTGGCAGCTGCGCGACCTCGACAGCACGCTCGCCCCGAACCGGGAACTACTGCGCAAGATCGGCGCGGAAATGACCCGCGCCCTCGACAGCAACTCATGACTCAGTCCTTCAGAAGAACGGAGAAACAATCATGACAACTCGCCAGGTGGGCCTCATCGGCCTCGGGAAGATGGGCGCTGCCCTCGCAGGCCGACTGCTCGATGCCGGGTACGGCGTCACCGTGTGGAGCCGGACCGCGGGGAAGGCAGACGACCTGCTGGCGCGCGGTGCGACGCTCGCCGACCGCCCCGAGGACGCGATCGCCACCGGGACGGTCTTCTCGATGCTGAGCAACGAAGAGGCGGTGCGGCAGGTCTTCACGGAAGACCGGATACGTTCCGCGCCAGAAGGTTTCGTGCACATCAACCACGCGACCATCAGTCCGGCCGCGGCTCGCGAGTTCGCCGCGGCCGGTGGCGGTTACCTCAGTGCCCCGGTGATCGGCCGACCCGAGGCGGTGGTGGCCGGGAAGCTCGCCGTGCTGATCTCAGGTGACGCAGACGTCCGCGCCGCGGCCGCACCGATGCTCGCCGTGCTCGGCCGCAAGGTGTGGGACTTCGGTGCCGCCGTGGACGCCGCGCCGACGGCGAAGGTCGCCGTCAACTACTTGATCCTGCACGCGCTACAGGCACTGTCCGAATCCATCACCCTGCTGCAGCACGCCGAGCTGGACGCGGGGCAGTTCGTCGAAATGATCAACGATTCGATCTTCCCGGGCCCGGTGTACGGCGGCTACGGCAACGCCATCACCACCAGCACTTACACCCCGCCCGGGTTCACCACCACGCTGGGCTTGAAAGACCTGAACCTCGCCCTGAGCGTCGCCGACGAACTCGGCGTCGCACTCCCGGTCGGACCGGCCCTGCACGACGTGTTCGCCACCGCGGTCGAGCAGATCGGCGCCGAACTCGACTGGGCGAGCGTCGCCGAAGTCACCCGCCAACGGTCCACCGCCCGCCCCCACTAGCAGCACGCCCAGCTCCAGACATGCTCCCAGGACCGGCCCCGTAGCGTTCACGTTGCGGGGCAACGGTCTACGCGGACTACGACTGTCCCCCGCACCTTCTAGGATGCTCGGCATGTCTGTCTGCACCGCCGACCTCGTCGGTTACACCGAACGCGACCTCGACGCCGACCTGGCGCGCTGGTTCCCCGCCGCGCCACGAGTTCAGGTGCCGGAGGAAACACGTTCGGTGACAGCGTTTCTCGCTCGCCTCGCGCCGTCCGATGCCGCCGCGCTGAGTGCGTTCGACCGTCGGGTCCGCTCCGGCCTGCTGCCGCAGTTCCTGGACATCTTCGACTGGTCCTACGGCTTCGACTTCGCCGGAAACGATTGCGGCATCCTCGATTCGGACTATACGACCGAACTCACCGACGACGACGTCTACTCGATCGGCGCCGACGGCGGCGGCAACCTGTACGTGGTACTCACCAATGGTCAAGTGGCCGTGTGGTTTCACGAGGAGGAGGTGGTCGAGGGCGGCACCCGATTCGACAACCTCGACGTTTTCCTCTGGTCGTTCGTGCGCTACCGGGCGGTCCGGGCCGGACAACTCGCACGCTCGGCGGTCGAGGCGGACTTCCTGGCGCTCGGTCAGGACGGTGCGCTCGAACCCGAACTAGGCTTGCTTCAGCTCATGAAGTAGCGGAAGTTCCGGTGGTCGGGGTCGCTGTCCGGCCCCGCCACACGTAGAGCGCGGTGGCCGCGGTGCCCAGGCACAGGGCGAGGGCGCTGAGCCCGAGCGACCAGTGCACGCCGATGGCCGCCCCGATCAATCCGACGGTGAAGCCGCTGCCCGCGCGCAAGCCGCTGGCGGACACGCCGTAGAGCCCGATCACCCGGCCTCGGTCGGCGGCCGGAGCGAGCAGCTGCACGACGGTCTGCCCGATCGACATCGATGCCAGATTCGCCACCCCGCCGACCACCAGCAGCACGACCGCGAACGGATAGCTGGCGGTGGCGGCGAAACAGAGGCTCGTCAGTCCGTAGACCGCGGTGCTGACGATGGCGGCGGTGACCGTCGGTTTGATCCGTCCGGTGGCTTCGAGCAGGACCCCGCCGATGACTCCGCCGACCCCGTTGGCGAACAGCAGCACACCGTAGGTCAGTCCCGCATCACCCGCACCGAGGTCCTGCGCGAAGATCGGCATGGACGATTGCATCGACGCACCGACGAAGAACGAGCCGAGCCCGGCGAGCACGATCATGCTGACCATCGTGCGGTTCGACCGGACCTCGCGGAACACGCGCATCGAATCGAGTACGCCGACCCGCGGCCGCCGCACGTGGCCGTCACGCGTGTGGCCGGTGAACCTGGTCCGGCACAGGAACAGCGTAAGTGGCAGGTAGAACACGATATTGGCGAAGATGCCCGCGGTCGGGCCCAGCCCGAGCAGCAGCGCCGAGCCGACCACCGGGCCGAACAGGATGCCGAGGCTGCGGAAGGTGGCGTTGAGCCGCACCGCGCTGGGCAGCTCGGCGCGCCCGACGAAATCGTGCAGCATCAACTGCTCCCCCGGACTCCACAGCGCCCCGGCGCACCCGTGCAGGACCAGCAGCACGCACGCCTCCCACACCCGCAATGCGCCGGTGAGAAACAGCACGCCCCAGGCGGCGGAGACGGCCATGAACAGGATCTGCGCCGCTTGGATGAGCCGACGGCAGTCGTAGCGATCGGCGAGCGAGCCGAAGTAGACGGAGAACAGCAGAAACGGCACCCAGTGGCTGATGACCTCGAACCCGGCCAGCGCCGGTGAGTGGAACTTCTGCCACAGCACCCAGTAGGTGATGACGTGCTCGATGTTGTCGGCCATCATCGACAGCGCGGCACCGAACAGGTACGGGCGGCAGTCGCGGTTGCGCAGGGCCGCGAACTTGCGAACCGGGGCGGGCTTCGATTCGAGGACGTGGGCGACGTCCCCGCAGGCGTTGCACATGCGTGCGCTTTCTCTCCAGGGACCGGAATTCACCGGTCGGACAACGGAACCCGTGCGACAGCCGCTTCGAGCCGTACCCACGGGATAGTCGATAGAGGTCGACGCCATCGGCCATCCGCTAGAGTAGACGCAACGTTGCGTGGCGTCTACTCGGGATGCCGCGCTCCCACGCAGAGGAGAACTCGCATGGCAGGCGACGCCGACCGCACCGCCCACCACGGAAACCGATATCAGCGCAGCGAACAAGCCCGCCGTGCGGTGCTGGAGGCGGCCGATGATCTGCTGGTCGAGCGCGGGTTCGCCGGACTCACGATCGAAGGGATCGCCGCCAGGGCCGGCGTCGCCAAGCAGACCATCTACCGCTGGTGGCCGTCCAAGACCGAGATCCTGCTGGACGCGCTCGCCGACGACGCCGCACAGCACCTCACCCCGCCCGACAGCGGCGACCTCCGCGCAGACCTGCGGATCCACCTGCACAACCTCGCCGAATTCCTGACGACGTCGGACGCCGGAGCCGTCTTCCGCGCCCTCACCGGACAGGCGCAACACGATCCGCAGGTCGCGACCAAGCTGCGCACCGACCCGCTCGGCCACCAGCGTGAGCGCGAGCGACTGCCCCTGCAGCGCGCTTCGGACCGCGGTGACTTGCCACCGGAGACCGACATCGACTTCCTGGTCGATCAGTTGGTCGGCCCGATCTACTACCGCGCGTTGGTCACCGGTGCGCCCATCCCGAAGGAGTTCACCGACCGGCTCGTCGCCCAGGTACTGCGTTAGCGCAGTACCTGGGCGAAGTCACCGTCCGGCGGAACCGTTTGCGCGGCGGGGCAGGCAGAACATCAGGGCCCACAGCACCATTACGGCCGCACCGACCCACCACAGCACACCGGTGAACCCGTCGCGGTTGAGCGTGCCCGTGGGTGCGCCGCCGGTAGCGGCGAAGAACACCGGGCCGGCCAGCGCGATACCCAGCGCGTAGCCGAGCTGGAGCGCGGTGTTGAACAGCCCCGCCGCCGAACCGGCACGGTCGTGCGGCACCTTCGCCAGGCTCAGGTCGGCGATCGGTCCGCCGATCAGACCGAAGCCGAACCCGAGCAGCACGACTGGGACCGTCATCGCGAGCAGGGTCACCTCGGCTCGCCCGCTACCGATCTGGATCCCGTAGGCCGCGATCGCGGCGAGGGCGATCAGGGCTCCGGTTTGCGGCAGGCGACGCGCGAAACGTCCAGCGGTCTTCGTCGCGGTCATCGCACCGGCCAGCTCGCCGAGGGCGAGCAACGTGAAGGCCAGGGCTGCCCTCAGCGGGCTCATGCCCAGGCCGTGCTGCAGGTACAGGCTCCAGGTCAGGAAGAACAGCCCGCACAGCAGGGCCATCGTCAGCTGCGCGGACAGACCGCCGGAGAACTGCCTGTCCTTGAACAGCGACAGCGCGACCAGCGGCGAATCGTACCGGCGACGCTGCTGGTGCCGGAGGAAGACGCCGAGCACCAGTCCACCGCCGGCGAGCATGGCGAAACACCACAGCGGCCAGCCGTGGGCGTGCCCCTCGGTGAGCGGGAAGACGATCAGCACCATCGCGATCGCCGACAGCAGCACCCCGGCGAGGTCGAGGCGGTCGGCCTTCGCCGCGGTCGACTCGACGATGAACTTGCGTCCGAGGACGAGCACGGCGAGCCCGACGGGCACGTTGATCAAGAAGATCGGCCGCCAGGACAGTCCGAACAGGTCGGCCTCGGTGAGCACACCGCCCAGCACCGGACCCACGACGCTGCCCATCGAGAGGATGGCCCCGTAGAGACCGAACGCTCGACTGCGGTTCTCGCCGTCGAAGATGACGTGCAGGGTGGCCAGGACCTGCGGGATCATCACGGCCGCGGCCCCGCCCTGGAGCACGCGGGCGGCGATCAGCATGCCGGGCCCGGCCGCGATGCCGCACAGCAGCGAGGCGAGGGTGAACCCGGCGGTGCCGAACAGGAAGACCCTGCGCCGGCCGTAGAGGTCACCGAGCCGGCCGCCGGTGATCAGCCCGAGCGCGAAGGTCAGCGCGTAGCCCGCGGTCAGCCACTGCACCACGGCCGGTCCGGCGCCGAGCGAGCGTTGCAGCGTGGGCATGACCGTCAGGACGACCGAATCGTCCAGAATGCTCATCAGTTCGCCGGTCAGCACGACCGCGAGGGCGATCCTGGCGGCCGTCGTCACCGTCGACGGCGTGCCGGATGCGGCATTGGCCGAGGGCTCAGGGGTGTGTTCGGGCTCGTTGTCGAGCGCGGCGGAATTCATGGCGGGACTCCTGGTTCAGGAATCGGGGAGCTCGCCGTAAACCACGCCAGGACCGGACAACACGAACCCGGGGCAGTCGGCAGAGCTGCACCCGGCAAACAGGGATGGGGTGACACAACTCAGGCCAGCGCGACGTCCGCCCCGCACACGTTCACCAATCAGAACGTGCGGAAACGCAGACGGCTACATGGCCTGGGATATAAGTCACCACCTCGAATCCACTACAGAAGTAACAGGAAGTCCGCGTCTGCCGCCGAAAGAGACTTCGGCGGCAGCACTCCGCCACGATACGGCACCCCCGGCGTTCGCCGCACATCGAATATGCGCGCGTCCTCGACGCACTGGCCGGTGCTGCTCCCCTTGCTCCGCAGCACCGGCTTCGACGCCGGATCCGCGCGGATGCCCGGCAGTTCAGTTCGGCAGCTGGGCTCCTTCGGCGAAGTCCGTGGTGCGTGAGAGGTCGGCCCATTTCTCGATCTCGGCGTCGACGACCGCGCGACCGGCTCGTACCAGTCGCAGGCCATCGGAGCCGAGCAGCAGGTGCGCCGGCGGGTCGGCCGACTCGATCACCGAAAGTATTGCGGCTGCGGCTTTTTCGGGATCGCCCAGCTGATTGCCGTCGGCGGCGCGGCGGTGTGCGCGCACGGGATCCATCAGCGCGTCGTAGTCCGGGATGGAGCGTTCGGTGCGGATCATGGAGCGCCCGGCCCAGTCGGTGCGGAACGAGCCGGGCGCGACGGCAGTGACGTGGATGCCGAACCCGGCGACCTCCTTGCCACTGTGGCTCACCGCCCTGGACATCACACCGGACCCCCAGCCGCGATCGGACTGACGTCCCCGCAAACGCACTGCCTTGCCGCCGGTGACCAGTGCGATCTTTCCCCTCGAGGTTTCCCATGGTCACTCCCCGGCCAGCCAGGCGTGGCCCGATTCGCGGATGGCGCGTTCCCGGTCGCTGAATCGGGTCGGGTACCTGCCGGTCACCGGGACTTCGCTGCGTTCGAGCAGGTAGGCCAGTGCCGCGTATTCGCGGGGGTGGCGACGGCGCAGGTCCTCGGCGTCGATGTGTTCCGCGCCGTCGACACCGAAGGGATAGGTGAATCCGCCCAGGTCGTAGACGGAGTCGCGCTGTGCGATACGCCAGACGCCGTCGTCGCGGCGTACGCGATCGAGGAAGCGGTTGTGGATCGTCGCGCCGAGACCGGAGTCGAGATGGTCGGCCAGCAGGATCACGTTGGTCTCGACGAACGCGCGATCACCCGCGAATTCGATGGCCGGGGAGCCGATGAAGTGCTTGTTGCGCAACGGGCCGCCGCTGAGACGACGGGAGCCGTCGATGAAGTCGCGGGCGCTGCCGGAGAACCACAGGAACGTCAGGGTCGCGTCCTCGTGGAACAGTCCGGCCAGTTCCTCCCATTGCTCCCGGTCGCGATGGATCCAGCCCGACATCAGCTCGCCGATCGCCAGACGGTCCGCGATTCGATCTTCGGTCATGTCCGAAACCTCCTTGTGCACAGGGTGTTCGAGTTCTGACTACGCACTCCGGCGGGTGCCCACTGACCAATGTCATCCCCCGAGGCGCGGCGTGCCACCGTCATCCGGACAGCGGATTCCGGATTCCCGCCAAGATCGGTGGCACCATAGGTTTGTGCCCCGACACCGCCAGATCCCGTGGTTCGGCTACGACGACATCCAGGGACGCTGGGCGCTGGTGCACGGCGAGGGCATCGCACCGCATTCGCATGAGCAGGGTCAGCTGCTGTACGCGGCCAGCGGGGTGCTGGCCACCACCACCGTGGGCGGCACCTGGGTATCGCCCGCGAACCGGATCTCCTGGACCCCACCGCATTTCGAGCACTATCACCGCGCCTACGGCGACACCGAGATCAGCATCCTCGAGGTGCCCGAAGCATTGTGTGCCGCGCTCCCCGCGCATCCGGGCGTGTTCGCGGTGTCCGGGCTGCTGCGCGAGGCGGTGTTGAAACTCACCGGGGGCAGCACGCTGCGGCCGGCGGTCGCGGACCGGCTGCTGCGGGTGATCGTCGACGAGTTGACCGAACGGCCCGAGCAGGCACTGCATCTGCCCGAACCGGTCGACGACCGACTGCGCGCGGTGACCGACCGGCTGCACGCCGATCCGGCGTCCTCGGCCACGCTCGGCGAGCTGGGGCGAGCCGTGGGCGCGAGCGAGCGAACCCTCAGCCGGCTGTTCCGGACCGAACTGGGCATGAGCTTCCACCAGTGGCGCACGCTGCTGCGCGTGCAGCACGCCCTGGTAGATCTCGTGCACGGCCACTCGGTCACCGAGATCGCGGTCCGCTGCGGCTGGTCCAATCCCACCAGCTTCATCGAGGCCTTCACCGCACTCATCGGCCAGACCCCGGGCCGTTATCAGGCCGATCTGCGGCACCCACGGGACATCAGCGGGCACCCGACCTAGTCGCCTACGAGGCGGGACGAGAGCCGTAGCGGCGCAGCAAGATCCGCTACTGCCGAAGGGCGGTCTGCCAGGGAGCGGCGGCGGGTCAGCGCAGAACGACCAGCGACTGGTCGCGTTCGGTGTGCAGCCGCCACAGTTGCTGGGCCACCGCGTCGGGTTCGTGCCGGGCGCCAGGTCCGAGGGGCCCGACGACCGTGACCTGCGCGGCGTGCACGCCCTGGTCGGCGAGCGCGTCGTGCAGCATGCGCACGTAGGCGGACTCGGCCGCGTAGGCGATCGCGGATGCCGCGCGATCGCGGTGGGGTTCGACGGCCGCGCCGCCGGTGGTGAACAGCAGGGAGCCGCGTCGGTGCCGGCGCATCTCGGGCAGGACCGCGCGGACGGCCGCCGCGGCCGCGATCACGTTCAGCGCCAACGCATCCGCGAGGTCCGACGCCTCGGTGTCGAGCACCGGCTTGATCCACGACAGGCTCGGCCGCGGACTGAACAGCACGGCCTGGATCGGACCCGAGGGCCACCAGCTGTACGTGTACTTCCCCCAACGCGGCAGCAAAGACGACCAAGCCCTGCGCGGCCTCGCCTGAACAACAACGGAACCCGGGCACTCCGTCCACGCCTCGCGGCAATCATCACACCCAGCGGGCCACGGCTGTCGATGAAAAGTGTTGTCCGGTCTCGACTCCGAGCCCGGCCTGATCGTCGTGTTCCCGAGCCCGTGCTGAACCGACTTGTGCGCAAAGAGGTTTGGTGACTGGTCGGGCAGATTATCTGCGGGGGTATTTGCCGGTAAATTTCGGTGACGACTGATTGAGCCGGTTCGCGGGACGCCGCAGTGTAGTCGACTATGCGCGAGTCAGCCGCGACTACGCCTGCCATTCTGAACATGGCACTGCCATGGTTGCGAGGGGTGACCGCGCGGAATAGTTGTGCTGCTAGCGTGTAAACCGTTCGGCGACAACAAAGTTTGTGGTCGAGCCAAATCACGAGTGGCGGCGGGGAGTCGCCTTGGGAGGGAAAGAACTGTGTTCAAACGTATTGCCGTCAGCGCCGCGATCGCGGTCTGTGCCGCCGGTCTCGGCCTCGGGATAGGCGAGGCATCGGCAGCCCCGGTGGCTGATGGAGTGCAAAGCGGATCGATGTATTTCGCCGCCTCCTGCGCCGGTCGGGAAATCCCCGGTTACCGGTGCCTGAGCTGCCCCCCGAATGCGGGAGGAGCCTGCACGTACGAGCGGATTCCCCCGACGAAGGGTGGGCCCAAGTCCGGACGCAACGACGGCAGGTAGTCCGGCTCTTGCATGATGCACGGCGGTAGCCACTGCGCGCGCCTACCGCCACCTCTGTGCACAACGCGCGAGCGGGACCGCCAACAGGCGGTCCCGCTCCCGTACCGATCGTCGTCACCATTCGTTGACCTTTCGTGCTCGGGCGTGCACGCGGGTCGTGTGCACCGTGCGTGCGGTCGGGCAGTGGGCCGGTTAAAGGAAGTGCCGAAACTGTTGTACCGCACCAGGTTCGCCTTCCACCCTGGAGCCGACCCCGGCCGCAGTCACGTACGCGATGCCTGCGTCAGATCGGCGCGCAACCGCTCCCCTTCCAGATCTTCCTAGATTGCCGGTCAACCGCTGCGCCAGTGAGCTGCAGCGCCACGTACATCCGGTACTGCCGAATTCGGTGGTGAGTTCGTCCTCCGATCCTCGCGGGCGAACCGGGCGTTGACACAGCGGATTTCAGTGCCGCGGTGACCCGTTCTCGGCCGGAGTAGCCGCGTCGAGCAGTGCTCTCGCTGCCGCGCGCGCATAGTCGTAGCAGCCGGTGTCGTTGAGAACCATCGAGCGGCTCGCGGCGCCGTCGGCCAACAGCGCGAGTTGCTCACCCAGGGTTCGAGGGTCTGTGACGCCCAGTGCGGCCACGAGTTCGGTGAGTCGGGTGGCCATGCGGCGCTTCTGCGTGGCCGCGTATCGGTGGGCCGGACTGTGGGGATCGGGGAATTCCGCTGCGGCGTCGATGAACGGGCAGCCGCGGATCGGGGCGTCGACCGCGTCGGGAAGGGCGAAAAGGGCCAGGAGGCGATCTCGGGGAGGCAGGTCGTCACGATCCAGGACGGCGTCGATCGTGCGGCCGGATTCGACCAGGTGACGCAGATAGCTCAGGGCCAGGTCATCCTTGGTTGGGAAGTGCTGGTACAGAGTGCGTTTGGAGACAGGGGCGGCGGCGGCCACCTGCTCCATACTCGTCGCGTTGAGGCCCTGAGCCTCGAACAGTGCGGTGGCCGCCGCGATGATACGTTCGCGGCCACCTCGGCCCCGGCGGCGCTGGACCGCCTGTCGCTCGCTCATCACCAAAGCATACACAACCGTGTACTTAACGGCTTCACGCGTGCTAACCTCGCCATGTTATGTAAACGATTACGTTTATTTAAGAGTGTCGTCGGGAGAGGAAGTCATGACGAATCAGAGTGCGACCAAGCGAAACGATATGTCCCGCCACGCGGAAGAGCTGATCCGTGGCCGGCGAGCCATCCGGTCCTTCCGCCCCGATCCCGTTGCGGAGGAGACGATGCAGGCCGTGTTCTCCCTGGCCGGCGCGGCTCCGTCGAATTCCAACACCCAGCCGTGGACCGTCGAGGTTGTCAGCGGCCCGGCACGGGATCGGTTGAGCGCGGCGTTGCTGACGGCGCACACGCAGAAGTATCTGTCCGTGGACTTCCCCTACCGGGACGATCTGTACACCGACCTCCATCGCCGGCGGCGCGAAGACTTCGGCGAAACCGTCTACCGGGCACTCGGGATCGCCCGCGACGATCACCCGGCCCGCGAGGCGCACAGCACCGAAAGTCTCCGCTTCTACGGCGCACCACACGTCGCCCTGATCCTCGCCCCGCCCATGGCCGACGAGCGAATGGCCGCCGACATCGGCATGTACGGACAAACCCTGCTACTGGCCATGACCGCCTACGGAATCGCCAGTTGCCCACAGGGTCTGCTCGGCTTCTACGGAGAAACGATTCGCCACCAACTCGGAATCACCGACGGCAAAGTGCTTTTCGGAGTGTCCTTCGGCTACGCGAACACCTCCGCCGCGGTCAACCGGATCAGAGTCGCCCGCGCGAAACTCTGCGAGACCACCAGGTTTCACACCTAGGTCCCACCCGGTGTTCGGGCTTCACATGGACCGCGCTGTCCGAACCTTCGGCTCACGTTCGGCCCGAGCACAACGGCCCCGGCGGCGCAACGAGGCCGATCCACCGCCGGCCGAGTACCGGAGGAGCCGACAGGGCGGGCCGGCCCGCCCGAACCTATTGCGGCACAGGGCAATCAAGCCCGGGCCGAGAGCGCCGCGCAGGCATCGCCGAGACCTATAGGTACGGTTTTCGATAGCCATTTACCGAAGGCGCTGATTTCGGTACCCTCGACGCCAGGGGAGCTCAAACGGGGGGAAATCCGATGGCTCAGGGTTCGACAGTACGGGTCCGTCCGGAGGCCTTGGCGACGCTCGCCGATCGGTGTATTGACCTTGCCATCGGCCTGACGTCGGCGATCAGTGATTCGGCGGGCGGTCTGACCGTCGCGCCGAGAGACGCGGGAGATACCGACGGCGGCTATAAGACCACGGCGCCGCACGGGCCTTGTGTCGAGGCCGCGCACGACGCGATCGAGTCGCTGGCGGCCGTGCTCGAAGCCGATGCCGAGGGCTTGATGCTGTTCGCCTTCGCCATCTCCGACGCGGACGAGACCTCGGCAAAAGCCATGTTGGCCAGTTCCTCGGCGCCGACCGGCCCGCGGCCGCCACCACCGGCACCGCCACCACCGCCGCCCGCGCCTCGCTGACGAGAAGGGATTCGAATGGCAGAGGGTCGTTGGCAGTTATGGCACGATGCCGCATCGCTCGACGATGCGGCACGGGAGTGGACGACGCTCGCCGATCGAGTTCAGGCGACCGCGGATCGGCTGATCGCCGAATCCAAGAGCGTCGTCGCCGAATGGCAAGGTCAGTCCGCCGAGTCGTACCAAGCGCACCGCGGCCGAGTAGTCGCCGAATTCGACGCCGCCTATGACATTGCGGTGAAAGTGTCCGCAGGAGTGCAGTTCATCGCCGCATCCGTGCGCATTGCGCAGGGGCAACTCGACCAGTCCTGGGCCACCGTCTCGCACATTCCGCATTCGGGTAGTCCGTCAGGAGCAGTCCGGTTCGAGCCGCGAGACGACACCGAGGCCGAACTGGTCCGTGCCGCGGGCATCCGCGCCACGGAGATCCGCGCGGGCCTCGACAACAGCCTGGGCGGGGACCGACAGACGCTGATCGACGCCACCGCACAATGGCAAGCGATCAGCGCTGCCTTCGAACCGATCACCCAGAATGGCGCCGACCCGTTCATGCTGCCCGAGGACATCGATACCGTTGGGGTCATCACGGTGGGCAACAAAACCTATATCAACACCGGTGCGGGCAACGACGAAATCACGATCGGCGATGACCCGTTCAGCGACGGAACCCTGGTCACCATCAACGGAAAATCATATGTCGTCCCCAAGGGCCAGGAGATCGTTGTTCGGACCGGGGCGGGTGACGACCACGTCAACGTGCCCGGAGGAACCCAGGTGAACTTCACGGTCTTGGGCGGCAGCGGTGTCGACAGGATCAAGACCGGTGCCGGAGCCGACCGCGTGCTCGGCGGCCGCGACAACGACGAGATCGAAACCGGCGCAGGCCGCGACGCCGTCCTCGCCGGGCTCGGGCGCGATTACGTCGACGGACAGGGCGATGACGACCTGCTCAGCGGCGGCGCGGGCAACGACACCGTGTACGGGCTCGGTGGCAACGATCGGCTCCTGGGCGGGCGTGGCCAGGACTATCTCGAAGGCGGGACCGGCAACGACACCGTCGTCGGGGGCGACGGCAACGACATCATGTCGGGTGGACGCGACAACGATGCCCTGTTCGGCGGAGCCGGAAACGATACGTCCTATGCCGGAGCGGGACGGGACTCTACCTACGGCGGCACCGGCATCGACACGTCGTACCAGGAGTCCGGCGATCGCTCGGACGCAGGCACCGAGAACATCGTGACGGTGCAGCTCTCCAACGAGGCCCGGTTCATTGCGATCGAAGGGTCGCCGGAGTTCGTGACCAGGGCCGAGGCCGATCTGGAGATGCTGCGGTCCTCGCCGGCCGGCCAGCAGATGCTGGCCGAAATGCAACGCGCGCACGACAATTCGGGATTTCTCGGCATCGGCAGGGACAACCTGACGATCACCGAGTATCCGGGCAACGACAACAGCACCGCGCCCATCCCCCATCTCGGCAACAACAAAATCGAATACTCACCACGGATGGACTCCATCAACGACGGCCCGCCCGTAGCGATCCTTTACCACGAGATGGCCCACGTCTACGACTACATGACCGGCAACTTCGATGAGACCCCGTACACCGGAGCAGACTCGCTCGATCACCAGCAAAGGCAAGGAGAACGAGTTGCCGTCGGCCTACCGGTCGATCACGACCACGATCCGAACACCCCGGAAATCATCGACCCCGACCATCGGATCGAGCTGACCGAGAACGGGTTGCGCAGGGAGCTGGGTGCGCCGAACCGTGACCATTACAGATAACAGCCGGGTCGAAAGATTCGGGGCCGGCCTGCGGGCCTGCGCTTCGATCGCTTTCTGCGCAATGCTTCTCATCGCTTGCCGAGCGACGACGAATATCGGCGGAGGAGGCGAACCCGACCATTTGGCCGGTGGCGCCGCGATTCCGGTTGGGGTGACGTTCGACGCCGAGGTGACGGTCACCGGCGCGGACCTCGCGGTTACCTGGCGTGTCGACAATCGAAGCAGCCAGGAGCTGATAGTCCCGACGCTCGTTTCGCACGAAGGCAAGGTGCCGCAGGGGGACGCCTATATTGTCCCCGCCGGCAACACCATCGAAATCGCCCAGCGACTTTTCGATTGGCCCGACGAAGTCCGGGAATTGGCGGTGCCGCCGTCCGTGGGCATACTGCGCGTCGGCCCCGGCAGCACAGAATCGCGAACCATCCGGATCCCCCGCCCGTTGACCACCTACCACCCTTTCGGGGGCGGCTTCGAAGACGGTCCACCCGGACTTCCGTCCACCCCGGCGGGCGTTGTCTTCTGCCTCGGCGTCGTGCCGGAGCCATACCCGCCCGCGCTGGGACTCCGCACGGTGGACGGCGTCGAGATCGCGACCCACGGGCGGATTTCCTACACCCGGCAGCACCGCTTCTGCACAGAGCCGGTGGCTTTCCGATGATCGACCCCGTGCGCGAATCGTGCACGACGCCAACCTGATCGGGCACGATCCAGGTCCGCGGCGTGCGAACCAGCTGAAACGCGCTGCCGTTGTGCGCAATTGGGCAACGCTACCCCACGGGGAGCGACGCGTCTACGCGATGGTATTGACCTGCAACGAAATTCATTCGGTCAGCAACGGCGTCAAAGCTGGGAAACACCGTTTGCCTACAGGGAGCGCACGCGGGTGCGGACATGCCGTATCGGACACGCTCATCTCGCCACGAGCGCCGATAGGACGGTCCGCAGCTTGTCCTCGGCCGGGATCCTCGACTTTCGCCGACCGCGACATTGCGCTCCCCTCCTGGCGTGCGGAGCTGGACCTGAACCCGCGGGTCCTGCCACTCATGATGACGCACAGACACGCGTCTTGCGTCAACCCGGTGGCAGGTGCGACGGCGAGTTCGGTCTCGGTTCGCCTGTCTGTTCTGGCCAGATTCTGACCTGTTCAGCATCGGTGTCCCAGTCAGCGTTGACTTAGATACGGATCGATATCTATTCTCGTGTTGCCGCGGGCTCGGAAGTGATCTGGCGCACTGTCGGCTACCGAGGAGGAACACAATGTCGTGGATGATGCGCTCGGTTGCGGTGGTGGCCGCGGTCGTAGTCGGGGTGGGTGGCGCACTGGTGAGCGGGACCGATGCCGTCGCGGGTCCGGAGTTCACCGGGTTCGACGGGGGCGCGGCTGCCGCGCAGTGGACGGCGACCCAGGATGGGGCGCAACCTTACAGCGCGATCGTGCCGGAGTTGAGCGTCCCGATCACGATGAGCGATGGCACGGTCCTCAAGGGCGATGTGTTCCATCCCGGCCAGGGAAACCAGGCCACCACCGACAAAACGCCGACGATTCTGCTGATGAACGCCTATGACCGCACCGCATTCAATGTCGGTCAGGCGTTGCTGAAGATCCCCGGGATCGAGCAGGTGATCGCCCCGATGATCGCCTCGGTCGACCTCACCGGAACACCGTTGGAAGGGGTCACGGATCTGACCCGGTTGCTCGATACCGGCGCGATCCAGGCCGCTTTGGGGGATTGGAAGCTGGTCCAGGGCGGCTACCGGTTCATCACGGTGGACGCACGAGGCACCGGGAACTCGCACGGTGAATGGGAGATGTGGGGACCACGCGAGCAGCAAGACACCGCCGAGGTGATCAAATGGATCACCGAGCAACCCTGGAGTGATGGCTCGGTGGGCATGACCGGAGCGTCCTACTCGGCGAACAACCAGCTTCAAGCCGCTGCCCTGCGGCCACCGGGACTCGAAGCGATCTTCCCCTACGAAGGCACCTCCGATATCACCACCAGTCTGATGAGCGGCGGCGGGCTCATCCCTCTTGCACCGCCGTGGCAGCTGGCGATCAACGCACTCAAATTCCTGCCCGATGTCGAGTCCCTCATCGCGGGCAAGTTCGACCCCGCCACCGAACTGCAATGGCTGCGTGACCGCCTGGCCAGTCCGTTGAGCCAAATGGATGTGATGGCCGGCGCTTACCTGTCCACCGATGTCTCTCAGCTCAGCGAAAAGACCCGTAGCCTAGTGGATCCCGAGTCGCCGTGGCGGCGCGCACTGGGTTCGGACGCGTCCTCGATCGATGTCCCGACGTTCCTGGTCGGGGGCTGGTTCGATCCGTTCGGCCGTGATGCGACACGAACGTTCGAACGGATCCCGCTGCCGTCGACGCAGAAGAAACTGATCATGGGCGATGGTTATCACGCCGGTTCCGGCATCGGCGGGTTCGGCCACCCCGGCTACCCACCCCGGATCGACGTGCTGCAACGAGCATGGTTCGACAAGTGGCTCAAAGGCATCGACAACGGCATCGACCAATACAGCCCGGTGACGATGAAACAACAAGGCGGAGAATGGACTTCGGCCGATTCGTTCCCCCGCCCAGGAATGGACTACGCCCGTCTCTACCTCGACAACACCCCGACCGGCACCGCCCGCACCGCGATCAACGACGGCGGCCTGTCCGCCCAGCCGGCGGGTGAGAGCACCGACCTATCCGTCTCGCCAGGGGCAGGCACCCTGTGCTCACGCGACATCGCCTGGACCACAGCCGGACTCACCTCGATCATCCCCGGCTGCACGCAGGACTCGCAGATCCGTGAGACCAACGCCTTGAGCTTCACCAGCTCACCGGTCACCGAACCCACCCAGATCTCCGGCCCGATCACCGTGCATCTGAACACGGTCCACGACGCCCAGGACGGGTTCTGGTCGGCGTCGGTCAACGACGTCGCACCCGACGGCCGATCCCGCGAACTCAGCTTCGGGCAACTGGTCTCCTCGCTACGCGCCATCGACGACGCAAAAAGCGCGAAGTCGGCCAACGGCGACTACACCTTCCCCCAGTACTACCTCGACCTGGCCCGACGCGAAAAAACCATCCCAGGACAACCCACCACCCTCGACATCGGCCTGCTCCCCATCGACGCCGTGCTGCAGCCCGGCCACCGGCTACGCGTCGACGTGTTCGCGGGCAACATCCCCGCCACCCTCCCGCCGACTCCGTTCATGATCGACAGCGGCTTCAAACCCCAGCACCTGCGCTTGGACCCCCACGCGCCCAGCTGGATCAACATCCCCACCGACCGCCCGATCGGGCAGTAGCAGGACCCCGCGTAGTGCCCGGCCATACTTGAGACCATGGCGAACCAACGGCCGGGCACCCCACAGCGCACTCAGCAGCAACGCCGCGAAGCCATGATCGCCCGGCTCGTCGACGCCACCATCGACACCATCGTCGCCGAGGGCTACTACCGCACCTCGATCTCCGCGGTCTGCAACCGCGCCGAAGTCACCCCCGGCGCACTGTTCCGGCACTTCGACAACCGGCTCGCTTTGATCGCGCGCACCGCCCACGAGGTCAGCCAACGGCTCCTGGCCGCCTACGCCGCAGCCGCCCAACACGTTCGCGGCCAGCCATCAGCCCTGCGCACCGCACTGGCCCTGCTCGCGAACACCGCACAATCACCCCTGGTCGCGGTCTGGCACGAAATGATGATCGCCGCCCGCACCGACGAACAACTTCGAACATCGATCGGCCCTGCCGTCGAACAGCTCTACGCCGGGATCTACACCCAAGCCAACGACATGGGCCTCCTCGACGCCGTCCCGGACAGCTCCCGCGAGCTCGCGCTGTTCTCCATCGTCAGCATGTTCTCCGGCGCCGCCCTCACAGGCAGCGTCTACCCGCGCCCAGACCTCGACTCCTACCGCATTCCCCTCGCCGAGTACTACGCCACCCACACACCCCAACTACACGAACTCGACCCCGGCACATTCACCCAGCCGATCACCTGACAAGCAGACGCCGGCGCCAAACGACCACCCAGCCCTCTCCAATCCACACCGACCCTGACGCGTCTCGGACAGACTCATCTCGCCCCTGAGCGCCGATAGAACGATCCGCAGCTTGCCCTCGGCCGGGATCCCCGACTTCGCCGACCGCGACATTGCGCTCCCCTCCCGACATGCGGGGCTGAACCTGAACCCGCGGATCCTGCTACTCATGATGACGAAGGAGAGGCGTGTCTTGCGTCAAGCGAGTGGCAGGATGCGGTGCCGAGTTCGGTTGTCGGATCGGGTCCTGACAACGTCCGGTATTGCCGATGAGCGAGCATTCTCGCTGAGGCGCGCATTTGCAATGTGATATTGTGGCGCAACACATCTCACGATCGGTACGGAATTCAGTTCACTGCACGGCCCGCCTCTGCAGGCCCTGCCGTGAACGTGCAGAGCTTCCCCTTACCACCGAGAGGAACCGCTAATAGCCAGCCCCCTGCCCAAGATCGGCGATCTCGAGCCAAAGTCAGGTAAGGTGACGGAATGGTCATGCGGGTGGCGGTTCCAGTGCTGCCGTGCCGAGATGTGCAGGCAGCGCGGTCGTACTTCACGGACGTGCTCGGATTCGACACCATATTCACCTGGGAGACCCCACCTAGCTACGCGGCCGTGATCCGCGACACCGCCGAGTTCCACCTATACGCCGAAAGCAGCGTCGGCCCGGCCAGGGTGGTGATTATCGTCGACGACGTCGATTCCTGCCACGACGAGTTGCGCGCCCGCGGCGCCGACATCGTCGAGCCACTGGCTGACCGGCCCTACGGGATGCGCGACTTCAACGTACGGACACCCGATGGGCACTTTTTGATCTTTAGCCAGCCGCTTACCGAGAACGGGTGACCATCAGCGGACCAGCCGGAAGAATGGCTGGACCTCGTCGACGAACAATGCCCGGCTTGACGCTGAAGCCGTAACCGGGAAGCGATGGGCAGACCCCTGGAACCGGCCGGCTTAGTGCGCAGATTTTCGCCGTTCACACGATGAAACCGCAGCTTAACAGCCAGCACCCTACCCAAGATCAGCGATCTCGAGCCAAGTCAGGTTACCTGCCGTTTTCGTTGCGGCGCGGCCGATTTCGTGCAGGGCGGGTTCATCAGCGAAGCCGAACGCGTGGCCGAACTCCTCGCCCACGTCGTGACCCGCGCCGTCGAACCCCGCGTCACCCAGGTCGAACACGTCCTGCACCAGCTCATCGAGCGCGGCGCGGTCCGCGCCGATATCGACACCCGCACCATCGCCACCATGGTCTTCGGCGCCTTCTTCGGCGCGTTCCTGCGCGGCGACGCCGCCGCCGCGCGCGCCAGCCTGCCCGAACAGCTCACCACCATCCTCTGGTCCGCCCTCACCACCCGCCCCTGACCGCGCCGCAGTGTGCGTCGAGCACCCATCGAGTCCGAGGAGATTCTGTTAGGACCTTGTCCGTCTTGCCCTCCAGGCACGTCGTCGTGCCTGGACTGGACTTCGAGCCCCGCCGACGCAAATAAGCCCGCTGCCTCGGCCCCCGGCTTCAGTGCGAGTGCCTCCCGGTGCTGACAACCGCCATTGACCCCCGACATGCCGCCGGACGGTACGTTTTCTCGATTCCGCATTCACAAGTGGGACCACCGATCTCGCTCGTGTTAGGCCACGATCCAGTTCGGCAGCGCAGGGGAAGGAACGCACGCAAATGCCGCGTGGCGCGCGTTCTGCGCAGCGAGATCGACTGCCGCGCAGAACATCCGATATTGCCGATGCGCGGTTACCCATCGTCTAGATGTTGGAGAACAGCACTATGTGGCCGATGAGTAACGCAGTCATGGAGCTGACGCCGGGTTCGCGGACAATCGCTCCATCCCCGGACTGGGAATAGGAACCGTTCACGCACTTCCTGGTCTCCGCTACCGGGCGTCAGCCTCTCGGTCTCCGTGACGGTGAACATCGTGGCGCTCCACTGTTGTCTGCGCTGAGTGTCAGTGCTGCCGCTTACGCTGGCACTAAAAGTGAGTCAGGAGAGCAACAGTGGGGAACTTGCACGAGCCGGGCCGACCGGAGGATCTGCCGGACGCTGAGCTGCTGTGGAAACGGTGGGCAGGGGTCGCGATCGCCACCTTCGATCAGGGCAAGCAGGACGGGCCGTTCCAGCGTTTTGCGGGGCATTGGATCGATGACAAGGGCGTGCACTGGGACGACAGCGGGTGCACCTGGTGGGTGATGAAGTGGTTCGGTGACGGTCGCGCTCTGCTCGTCGGCGAGGACGAGTCGAGCAAGGTCAAATTTCACGAGACCCCGATCGACGTGCTGGCCGGTGCGCCGGACTGGGTACCGCGGAACTACCTGCTCGATCTGATCGACTCGGCCATGGTCGGCTGCGTCTACTGGTTCGACGAGGGCGCCTGGCATCGCGCGCCGTATCCGAACGATCTGTCCGACGACGGACTCGATTCCGGCATTTCGACGTTGACCACGCGCGCCGACGCGGTCGAGAAGATCACCGACCGGCTGATGTTCAGCGCGGAGGACACGGGCATCGTGGACTTGTGTGACCAGCTGGTCGATGCCGCGGAGCGGGGCGCGGTCACCGAGAACGCGCTGCGAACGTTCGCCACGGAGATGGCGAGATTACAAGAGGAGTACTACCCCGAAGACGACTATGACTCCGACGAGGGTTTTCAACCGAAGACCGACGCCGACATCGCCGCGATGTTTGCGCTGGCACGCCGCGCCGGCCTGGATACCCCGTCATGGACCGGCGCTCTTGGCGTCACCAACTGAATCGCAACTAGTGCCGCCTGTCCGCTCATGCCGCATATCGCGTGTTCTCAGCCGGATTGATCGTGGAGGTAGGCGATCTTGGGTGTCCGGTCTCCGAGTGCTTGATGAGGTCGAAGCGTGTTGTAGATGACGCGGAATCGGTGGACCTCCATGTCCAGCGCATCACCATCGGCGATCACACCGCGATACAAATGCTCGTATTTCAACGTCCCGAAGAACCGCTCGATCACACCGTTGGTCTGCGGGGAACGCACACGGGTGCGGACATGCCGCAGCAGCGGATCGGAGCCGAGGAAGGCCGTCTTGAAGACCTCGCCGCGGAAACACGAGCCGTTATCGGAAACCACCGCGATCCGCGCCGCAGCCACGCCGACCGGCTCACCCTCCGGCCCGAGACCCTCGGCTACTCCCCGGTCGTCGCGTAGGTCATCAAGGGATCCCGGCCAATGGGGCGAACCTCGAAACCGGCAACCGCAGGACCTTTAACCTGGCGAACTGTGACTGACCATCACATCTGTCACCGACTGCCTCGGCCGAGCTGGGCGGAGTCGGGATCCTGATCACGGTATCTGTCACCGTTCTTCCATCGTATGTGTCACCGATGTTGCATCCGTATGTGTCACCGATGTTGCATCCATGAAGCGTGTGATCGCAGAGTCGAGCAGGGCGCCGAATTCCTCCGGATGGGTGATCTGCGGGCATTCCATGGTGACTTCGTCATTGGCCAGCACGTCGAGATCTGCCCACCCGCCACGGAACAGGACGATGCTCACGAAATTCGATCCGTCAGCACTCTGGATCCGCACCCCGACCGAGTCCGGATCTGTGACCAGAACCCGGCCGGTTTCCAGCGGCTGGGGCCAGGGCGCGGTCTCGTCTCGCCAGGTGATCGGAGCGAGGAAGAGCCCGCGCGCGGTCCAGGCGGACAGACGTGAGGTGATCTCGGCAGCGGCCTGGTCGAGGTCGATGATGCGGTCCATGGGCAAAATCTTCGTTGGTCGCCCCGCCGCCGCCAATCCCGGTTAGAGGGACCGCCATCTATAACTGGGGTCACAGTCCGCCACCGGGGCAACAACCAAAGTGGTGACAGAAAAGATGGTCAGGTGACAGATAAGGTGGCCGGCCACACGAACCTGCCAAATATGATGACGCACTAGAGGCGCTACTATTCGAACATGAGTTCGACATCAGAGTCTGGGGTGCCGCGCACGGAGGGTACGGAGCCGGAGCTGATCGAACCGGATGGGGTGGGGCATTATGCGGCCGCGGTTACGGTGCGGCCGCGGCCGGTGTGGGTTCGGTTGGATGCGATCGTGATTCGTGATCCGGGCACGCCCAAGCACACGAACGGTGCCGGAGTGATCATGACCGGGGAGCGAGCAGGGTTGCTCACCCACTGGGTGCCGACGGTCGCCGGGGACTGGATGGGCCGGGTGACATTCAGCGTGCAATACGCCGACGGCCGCCCCGACCTGGTAGTTCAAGGGCAACTGGTCCCCGCCTACGCCCTGCGCCCCCGCACCGACCAGCGCTGAACGCCGAATCCCGCACCCCGACTCCTGGACGCATGATCACGAGGAACTGGTGGCGGGAGCCTCTCGACCGATGCCGCCACCAGTTCCTCGTGATCAACCGACCAACACCCGCACCCGGGCTCGACGCCTCCCGCAGCGCGCCACAACCCCGCGACCCACGCCCGCGGGCGACCTGCGCGGTTGGCGAGGGCCTAGCCCGCGGGCGACGCGAAAGACCCGCAGCCAGGTGGATGCGCGGGCGGGAATCAGTGGGCGGCGGAGTCCCAGCTGCGGCCGGTGCCTACTGAGACGTCCAGGGGGACGGAGAGGTGGATGGCGGCTGACATCTGGGCTTTGGCGAGGGCTTCGAGGGTTTCTTTTTCGCCTTCGGCGACCTCGAAGAGGAGTTCGTCGTGGATCTGGAGCAGCATGCGGGAACGCAGGCCGGCTTCCTGGATCGCCTTGTGCACGTTGATCATCGCCACCTTGATGATGTCGGCGGCGGTGCCTTGGATGGGGGCGTTGAGGGCCATGCGTTCGGCGGCCTCGCGGCGTTGCCGGTTGCTGGAGTCGAGGTCGGGCAGGTAGCGGCGGCGGCCGAAGAGAGTGGAGGTGTAGCCGACCTTGCGGGCCTGCTCGACCACCTCGTACAGGTAGTCGCGGATGCCGCCGAACCGGTCGAAGTACACGTCCATCTGTTCTTTGGCCTCGGTGGTGCTGATCTTCAGCTGGGCGGCGAGGCCGTAGGAGCTGAGACCGTAGGCGAGACCGTACGACATGGCCTTGATGCGGCGGCGCAGTTCGGGCGTCACCTCGGCGAGCGGGATGTCGAACGCCTTGGAGGCGACGAACGTGTGCAGGTCCTCACCCGAGTTGAAGGCTTCGATGAGTCCTTCGTCGCCGGACAGGTGCGCCATGATGCGCATCTCGATCTGGCTGTAGTCGGCGGTCATCAACGACTGGTAGCCGGAGCCGACGACGAACGTGTCGCGGATCTGCCTGCCGGTGTCGGTGCGGATCGGGATGTTCTGCAGGTTCGGCTCGGTGGAGGAGAGCCGGCCGGTGGCGGCGATGGTCTGGTTGAACGTGGTGTGGATGCGGCCGTCGTCGGCGACGCATTTGAGCAGGCCGTCGACGGTCACCTTGAGCCGGGTCGCGTCCCGGTGTTCGAGCAGATGCTGCAGGAACGGATGCTCGGTCTTCTCGAACAGCGATTCCAGCGCGTCGGCGTCGGTGGTGTAGCCGGTCTTGGTGCGCTTGGTCTTCGGCATATCGAGCTCGTCGAACAGCACCACCTGCAGCTGCTTCGGGGAGCCGAGGTTGATCTGTTTGCCGATCACCTCGTAGGCGGCGTTGGCGGCCTCGTTCACCTTGTCGGCGAACTGCCGCTGCAAGGTCTCCAGCTGGTCGGTGTCCACCGCGATGCCCGAATCCTCCAGCGTGGCAAGCACACTCAGCAGCGGCAACTCCATGTCTGCGAGCAGCGGCACCGATTCGATCTGCTGGAGTTCGGTATCGAGCGCGTCGGCGAGGTCGGCGACCGCCCTGGCACGCAGCATCTCGGTTTGCGCGAGTTCGGCGTCGACGGCGTCCTCGTCGTCGAGCAGCGACAGCTGCGGGGTCTCGTCGGTCTCGGCCCGCAGTTCGCGCCGCAGGTAACGCAGGGACAGGTCGTCGAGGTTGAAGCTGCGCTGCCCGGGACGGACCAGGTACGCGGCGAGTGCGGTATCGCTGGTGAGTCCGCCGAGGGTCCAGCCGCGTCCGCGCAGCGCGTGCATCGCCGCCTTGGCCTCGTGCAGTGCCTTCGGCACGGCCGGGTCGGCGAGCCAGGCACCGAGCGCCGCTTCGTCTTCCGGGGTCAGGATCGCGACATCGATGTAGCCACTCTCGCCGTCGCCTGCCGCGATGGCGAGCGCGCGCACGTCACCGCTGCCGGGGGTGCCGCTGCCGACGATCGAGACGCCCTGCCGCACACCGGCCTTCGCGTGCTCGGCGAGCCAGCCTGCCACCGCGCCCACCTCGAGCGCGCCGCCGCTGATCTCGAAGCCCGCCTCGGCCTCGGGTTCCTTCGGAGCCAGCGTCTCGAACAGCCGATCCCGCAGCACGCGGAACTCCAGGTCGTCGAAGAGCTGGTGAATCTTGTTGCGGTCCCACGGCTGCTGCGCCAGCTGGTCGGGGGTGTAGGGCAGCGGCACGTCGCGCACCATCTCGGTGAGCTGACGGTTGAGCACCACGCTGCTCAGGTTTGCCCGCAGCGCGTCACCCACCTTGCCCTTCACCTCGTCCACCTTGTCGACCAAGGTGTTCAGGTCGCCGTATTCGCGAATCCACTTGGCGGCGGTCTTCTCCCCCACACCGGGAATGCCGGGCAGGTTGTCGCTCGGGTCGCCGCGCAGGGCCGCGTAGTCCGGGTACTGGGACGGGGTGAGCTGGTATTTCGCGAACACCTCGTCGGGGGTGAACCGGGTGAGATCGGAGACGCCCTTGCGCGGGTAGAGCACCGTCACGTTGTCGTTGACCAGCTGGATCGCGTCGCGGTCGCCGGAGACGATCAGCACCCGGAAACCCTCCGACACCGCCTGGGTGGTGAGCGTGGCGATGATGTCGTCGGCCTCGAAGCCTTCGATGGCCATGACCGGGATGCCCATCGCGCCGAGCACGTCCTTGGTGAGTTCGACCTGCCCGCGGAACTCGTCCGGTGTCTGCGACCGGTTCGCCTTGTACTCCGGGTACGCCTCGGTGCGGAAGGTCTTGCGCGACACGTCGAACGCCGTCGCGATATGCGTCGGCTTCTCGTCGCGCAGCAGGTTGATCAGCATCGCGGTGAAGCCGTACACCGCGTTGGTGGTCTGGCCCGTCACCGTTTTGAAGTTCTCCGCCGGTAGCGCGAAGAACGCGCGATAGGCGATCGAATGCCCGTCCAGCAACATCAGAGTCGGCCGGTCTCCCGGCGCGGCTTCGCTGGTGGCGGACGCGGTGGCGGGACGCTGAGCAGTCGTGGGTGAACTCACGCCCCCGAGTCTAGGGACCGCCACCGACAAGGTGTTACGCCGACACCCATGCGCATCGCATCGAGTCTCGACACCCCCTCCCCCGTGACGCACACAACATCCGATCCACCGCATGCCGCACCCGAAACCCACGCACCACAGCTCGGAGGCGTGCCCGGAAAATGGGTCGAGCGATGCCGCGCCCGCTGGCACACTCACTCTATGTCGACCAATCGTCGTCGACGCCTCAGCGCCGACCCTCTCGACAACGCGGCTGCGAACTACGAGAGTCCCCGACCCACCAAGCGATTCTGGACGGACCAGAACGGCACGACCTGGCGACGGCGTGGCCGGGACCTGCTCGTTCCGTCGCGGGCGCGTCGATTGCTGCAGAATCCCGACACGGTCGTGTTCCACGATTACATCGGCGCGGCGCACGAGGTGGTCGGACAGGAGCGCGCCGACCTCGTGCACGAGGTCGAGGAATTCTGCGCGGACCGGGCACACGCCAGGGCCCTTTTCCTGCTCACCGAGTTCCGCGACACCGACCATCGCGTGATGGTCATGATCGAAGAGCACTGCTGAACCGAATCAAGTCCCACAACGCCGCTCCATTTCCGTGCCGGGACACACATGCCCGTGCCCCGGCACGCAGCATCACAGTGTGGCGACGATCTCCCGCAGCACCGGCAGGCTCACCGAACCGGAGCCGAGCACCACGTCGTGGAACGCCTTGATATCGAAGGCAGAGCCGAGGCGTTCGGTGGCGGCGAGACGCTGTTTGCGGATTTCCAGCTGGCCGACCTTGTAGCCGACCGCTTGGCCGGGCATGCCGATGTAGCGGTCCACCTCGGCGGTGATCTCGGCGAGCCCGACCGGCACGTTGGCGACCATGAAATCGATGGCCTGTTGCCTACTCCAGCCTTTCGCGTGCAGGCCGGTGTCGACGACCAGGCGGCAGGACCGCCACGAATCGCCCGACAGCATGCCGAGCCGGCCGAGATCGTCCTCGTACAGGCCCATTTCGTCGGCGAGTCGTTCGGTGTAGAGCGCCCAGCCTTCGACGAACGCGGTGTTCGCGTACGACTGGCGCTGGAACCGGGGCAGGTGGTCGAGTTCGTTGGCGATGGTGAGTTGCAGGTGATGGCCGGGGATGGCCTCGTGGAAGGCGACCGACGCGGTCTCGAACCGGCCGCGGCCGGTCGGGTGGTATTGGTTGACGAAGTAGGCGCCGGGCCGCGATCCGTCGGCGGCGGGCGGAAAGTAGTACGCCGCAGGCGCATCCGCGGCGAGGAACTCCGGCATCGGGACGATATCGCACGATTCCTTGGGCAGCCTGCCGAACCAGTTGCCCATCTCGGCGCTCGCCGCGGCGAGGGCGCGTCGCGCGTCGAACATGATCTGTTCGCCGTCGGCGTAGCGCAGTTCCGGGTCCTCGCGCAGCCTGGCGAAGATCTCGCCGAGTTCGGCGGTGCCGAACAGTCGCTCGCCGATGGTCGCGTATTCCTCACGCAGCCCGGCCAATTCGGTCATGCCGAGTTCGTGGATCTCGTCGGCGCCGAGTTCGGGCAGCGTGGTGTGGAAGCGCAGCTGGCGCCGGTAGATGTCCTCGCCGTCGGCGCCGAGCCAGCACAGACCCGGCTTGTCGTCCGGGCGGCTGACCGGCACCAGCTCCTCGAACAGCATGTCCCGGTAGCTCTGGAACGCGGGACGGATGACATCCCTTGCCACGTCGGTCAATTCGGCCCGCCACGCCGCCTCGCCGGCCCAGCCCTCGGGGCCGGGGAAGGTGACGAACAGATCCTCGGACAGGTCTGAGGAAAGGTAGCCGTCGAGCTGATTCAGCGAGCGCTCCAGCGTGATCCGCGGGGGCGTGCGGCCCGCGGCCAGACCGTCCCGGAACCGCACGACCGCCTGTCCGAGCAGATCGCCGAACTGCCGGAACCGCTGCACGAGCGCGAGCGCGTGCTCCGGCTGCGGGGCGTTCATCTGCGGCGCGATGGTGAGCACCCAGGCGTGCACGCCCTCCATCTGATCGGAGGCCAGTTCGGTCGGCCGCCACGCCAAACGGTCTATCGCGCCGGACAATTCGGTGCGCAGCAAGCTGTGGGTGATGCGGTCGGTCGAGTCGAGTCCCGCGGGGTCGAGCGCGTCGACCTGGCCGAGCAGTTCGCGCCAGGTCGACAGCAACCGCTCGTCGGCGGCGGCGGACAGATCCTCGATCTTGTCGTCGAATCGCCGGTCGCCGAGCAACGTCGCGTCGCTCGGCCGGGCCGCCAGGAAGGAGTCCCAGTACCGCTCGGCCAAATCCCTCAGCTGATCGCGCTCAGTCATGAGCATGATCATGCCTCGAGCGCGGCCGCGCGGCACCGGGGTTTACTTCATCGGGCTAGCCGACACCGAGGTAGGCCGATTTCACCGCCGGGTCGGTCAGCAGTTCGCTGCCCGATCCGGTCTTGGTGACCTCGCCGGTCTCCATGATGTAGGCGCGATCGCTGCGCGAGAGCGCCTGCTGCGCGTTCTGCTCGACCAGCAGCACCGTGGTGCCCTGCTTGTTGATCTCGGAGATGATCCGGAAGATCTGCTGAATGATCATGGGCGCCAAGCCCATCGACGGTTCGTCCAGCAGCAGCAGTCGTGGCCGGGCCATCAGCGAACGGCCGATGGCCAGCATCTGCTGCTCGCCGCCGGAGAGCGTGCCGCCGACCTGCTTGCGCCGCTCCAGCATGCGCGGGAACAACTCGAACACCCACTCGAGCGTCTTGTCGTATTCCGCCTTCTGCTTGAACGGCCTTCCGTAGCAACCCATGTCGAGGTTCTCCTGCACCGTCATGCCGGGGAATACGCCCCGGCCCTCTGGTGCCTGGATCAACCCGAGACCCACCCGCTCGTGCGCTTTCATATGGGTGATGTCGCGGCCCTCGAACAGGACCCGCCCCTTGGTCAGGGGCAGCAGTCCGGACAGCGCCCGCATGGTGGTGGTCTTGCCCGCACCGTTCGCGCCGAGCAACGTCACCAGCTCGCCCGGCGCCACCTTCAGCGAAATCCCGTGCAGCGCCTGGATTCTGCCGTAGTTGACGACCATGTCGTCGACCTCGAGCAAGGCGTCGGAGCCGTTGCGCCGCACCGGTTCTGTCTGCGATGTCATCGCTGCTCCTACCCGTTCGTCCCGTGTGCGCTTGCCGTCCCCGCGTCGGTGCCGTCGTCGGGCACCCCGAGGTAGGCGGCGATCACCGCGGGATCCTCCCGGATGGCGGCGGGCAGTCCGTCGGCGATCTTGCGGCCGAACTCCAGCACCACGATCCGGTCGGTCACGCCCATCACCAGGCGCATGTCGTGCTCGATCAGCAACACGGTGAACCCGTCGTCGCGGATCTTGCGGATCAGATCCATCAGCGCCGACTTCTCGCTCGGATTGAACCCGGCGGCGGGCTCGTCCAGGCAGAGCAGTTTCGGCTCGGTGGCCAGCGCCCTGGCGATCTCCAGCCGGCGCTGGTCGCCGTAGGAGAGGTTGCGCGCCTTCTCCACCGCCCGCGGTGCGATGCCGACGAATTCGAGCAGCGCCATGCCCCGCTCGATCGCGTCGTGCTCCTCCCGGCGATGCCGGGCGGTGCGGAAGATGGCGCCGGGCACCGAGGTCTTGTGCCTGGCGTCGGTGCCGACCACCACGTTCTCCAGCGCCGTCATCTCGCCGAAGAGCCGGATGTTCTGAAAGGTGCGCGCGATACCGAGCCGGGTGATGGCGTTGCGCTTGGTCTTGGTCAGCGGCGCGCCGTCGAAGTAGACGGTGCCCGACGCCGGCCGATAGACGCCGGTGATCGCGTTGAAGCAGGTGGTCTTGCCCGCGCCGTTGGGTCCGATGAGCCCGAGGATCTCGCCGCGGCGGATCTCGAAGCTCACCGCGTCCAGCGCGGTCAGGCCGCCGAACTTCACGGTCAGGTCCTCGGTGCGCAACAGCGGCGCACCGACGGCCGTCTCGATCTCGCGATGCGAGGCGACGACCTCCGCGACCGCCTCCGCGTCGGCCAGGTCCGGGTTCACCGCGGTCAGATCGACCACGCCGGCACTGGGTTCGGTCTCGGGCTCGGCCGCGTACCCCGCGGCCATGTCCTCGTTGTCGAACAGTGCGCCGCCTGCGCTCGGCCCGGTCATCGGGTCCCTCCGATCGCATCGTCGCCGGACGGCCTGCGCACCGCCTGATACACCTGCCGCCCGTAGGCGAGCAGCTTCTGCCGGACCGGGAACAGGCCCTGCGGTTTGAAGATCATGACCACCATCAGCGTGATACCGAAGAACAGGTACTTGTAGTCACCGAGCGACTGCGCGCCCGGCTTCTGGAAGACCAGCACGTTGTTGAGCACGACGAGCATCACGATCACCGCGACCGCACCACCCGCCAGATAGCCCAACCGGATCGGGCGCTCCTGATCCCGAGCCCACCTGCGCCACATCACGATCAAACCGACCACCAGCGCGATGGTGAAGATCAGCGCCACCCAGCCCACCGCCGACTGACCGACCGCCTGCACCGAGAGCAGCCGGTTCGGCAGATACACGATGACGAACGCGCCCACGATCACGCCGAGCTTGTTGCCCTGCCCGCCGATGACGACCGCGCACAGGAACAGCACGGAGTTGATGATGTTGAACCCGGTCGGGTTGATGAATTGCACCTGCCCCGCGTACAACGCACCGGACAACCCGCCCACCGCGGCGCCGATCATGAAGGCCCACAACTTGAACTTGAACGTGGGCACGCCCATGATCTCGGCCGCGTCCTCGTCCTCCCGGATCGCGACCCAGGCCCGGCCGACCCGGCTGCGCTCGAGGTTGCCGACGATCAGCAGGATCATGATCACCAGCACCATGCCGACCCAGAACCACCAGACGCCGGCATTGGCCCGATCCAATAGATTCGAGGACTCCGAATCACCGACGTTGCCCGCGGAGAAGTAGCCGTTGGGTTTGTCCTCGGACACCCCGACGGACGGGTAGGCGATACCGGACAGGCCCAGGCTGCCGTTGGTCAGATCGCCGAGATTGTCGGCGAGCAGCCGGACGATCTCACCGAAGCCCAGCGTGACGATCGCGAGATAGTCACCGCGCAACCGCAGCGTCGGCGTACCCAGAATCAACCCGGACACCGCGGTGACGGCGACGGCCAGCGGTACACAGGCCAGCCAGGCCCACTTGCTGCCGAGCCAGCCGCCGTCGGTCTGATTCCACGGACTGTTCGGACTCGTGAGCAGACCGACGGTGTACGCACCGACGGCATAGAAGCCGACATACCCCAGGTCGAGCAAACCGGCTTGGCCGACAACGACATTCAGCCCGATCGCGATCAGCGCGTACATCGCGAACTGCGCCATCACGCCGCCGAAACTGGTGCCCGGCGTATCGATGAACGGCGGCGGGAACAGCGGAAGCAGCGCCAGCGCGATGATCGCGGGCACCCCGACCGCCCACTGGACAGGCCGGGACAGCCCGCTCCACCAGCCGCGCAGGGCGTCACCGACACCGTGCCGCGGCTGTTCCGGCTTGGCCGGAGGGACAACAGGTTTCGTGGTTACCTCACTCATGCGCGTGCCTTCCCGAGGCTCTCACCGAGAATGCCGGTCGGTCGAATCATCAGCACCGCGATCAGCACCACGAACGCGACCACGTCACGCCATTCCGTGCCGAACAGGATCTGGCCGTAGTTCTCGGCCAGACCGAGCAGCAACCCGCCGAGCAACGCGCCCCGCAGATTGCCGATGCCGCCGAGCACCGCGGCGCTGAACGCCTTGATGCCCAGGATGAAACCGCCCGAATAGATGATGCCGTTCGGAATCTTGAGTGCGTACAACAGCGCCGCCGCACCGGCGAGCACACCGCCGATGAGGAAGGTGAGCATGATGATCCGTTCCCGCGAAACACCCATCAGCGTCGCGGTATCCGGATCCTGCGCCACGGCCCGGATGCCGCGGCCGAACTTGGTCTGATTGATCAGCAGTTCGGTGGCGATCGCCAGGATCACCGCGGCGACGATGATCACGATCGTCACGTTGGTGATGTCCGCGCCGCCGAAACTGAACTGCTTCGTCGGCTCCACCAGCATGATCGGCTTCTGCGCGTTGGAACCGCCCAGGCTCGGCCAGATCTTCGGCAGCACGAAGTGCACGATCTCCTGGAGCACGAAGGACGCGCCGATAGCGGTGATGAGGAAGATCAGGGGTTTGGCGCCGCGCCGGCGCAACGGCCGATAGGCGATGCGCTCGAGCCCGACCGCGGCCGCACCGGACACCGCCATGCCGAAGATCATCGCGAGCGCCAGATAGGTGATGGTGAGGATGATGCCCTGTGAATAGACATCACCACTCGGCGAGAAGCCCAGCAACATCAGCCCGATGTACTGGCCGAACAAGCCGAGCATGAATATTTCCGAATGGGCAAAATTGATCAGCCGCAGTACGCCGTAGACCAGGGTGTAGCCCACAGCAACCAGTGCATAGATAGCACCGTAGGACAATCCGTCGACGGTCAGTCGCCAGAAATCGTCGATCACTCCCTCATAGTTGAAGTCGATCGAGCCGCCGACGAGTTGTACTGCGTCGGCTAATGCAGTGGAAGTCATTCGTAATTCGCCCTCATTCATTCGCCCTTCACGAAACAGCAGCACGTAACGGGATTCGCGCGAACCCCGTTACGTGCTGCGCGACTCGTGGGTCGGGTTACTTGACCGTGTAGATCCAGATGAGCGCGTTGCTCAGCTCGCCGTTGGCGCTCCACTTGTACTGACGGGCCAGGCCGGCGCCGTCATAGGAACGCACGTACTCCAAGATGTCGGGGCGGGTCACCTTGCCCGCGCCGATCGCCTTGGTCAGGATCGTGGCCAGGTCATAGGCCTCGACGGAGTAGACACCCGAGGGCTGCTTGTTGAAAGCCTGGTAGTCCTTCTCGAACTTCTCCGGAGCCGGACCACACGGGCAGGTCAGCGTCGCGCCCTTGGCCGCGCTGCCCGCCTGGGACAGGAACTGCGGATCGTTGGTGCCGTCCGGCGCCACGAAGACACCCTTGAAGCCACCCGACTTCAGCTGCTGAGCCAGCGGCGCACCCTCGGCGTAGTAGCCGGCGTAGAAGACCGCGTCCGCGTTCGCGCCCGCGATCTTGGTGACCGTCGCGGAGAAGTCCTTGTCACCGGTCTTGATGCTGGACGCGCAGCTCGCGTCGGCGGCGGCACCCAGACCCTCGGTGATGCTCTTGGCCAGACCGGTGCCGTAGTCGCTGTTGTCCTGGACCACGCAGATCTTCTTGTAGCCCGCGGTGCCGGTCAGGTACTTCGCCACCGACGGACCCTGCACATCGTCATTGGCCAGGCCGCGGAAGAAGCTGGTCCAGCCGTTGGCCGTGAGCGTCGCGTTGGTCGCCGACGAGGTCAGCGACGCCAAGCCGGCATCGCTGAGGATCTTGCCAGTCGCCTTCGTCTCACCGGAGAACGTCGGGCCCAGCAGCGCCACGATCGACTTGTCGTTGACGATCTGCGGGATCACCTGCGTGGCCTTCTGCGGGTCACCCTCGGTGTCGAAGGACTTCAACGTGATCTGGCAGCCCGGGTTGGCCTTGTTGTGCTGATCGAGCGCCAGCTTCGCACCCATATCGATGTTGATCCCGAGAGCAGCGTTCGGACCCGTCAACGCGCCGGCAAAGGCGATGTTGGTCGGCGCGCACGTCGCCTTGCCGTCGCCGGCCGGATCGGCGGCCTTCGCCGGATCGACCTTCGCGACCTCTTTGCCGTTGGTGTCCACCTGAACGACCGGCGTGATCTTCAGGCCGGACGCCCCACTGGTACCGGACGCATCCGTACCGGTGCTGGTCGATTTGTCACTACAACCGGTCAGCACCAGCGCGGCAGCTGCACCGATTGCCAAAACACCTCGCGTCGTACGACTGTGCCATGTCGAACTAAGCACGTTTCACCTCTAAGTCCTGTGCTCCCCCGGGATCACCGAGGGGGCCGACCACGTCAGCCCGGTCAGAACATAGCGTTGGTGCGTTAGTTCTGCATCACATTCGGATCATGAATCCGACATCGTGTCGAATTCTTGTTCACGATCCTGTTTCACGTGAGTAAAATTTCCTTCTAATCAGCGCAGGCGGGCACAGTCCGTCAGCACGGCGTGCATACGTCAGCGGTCCGCTCACCGGACCGCCCCTGTCACTTCGGAGCCAAGTTCTCCAGCACGACCTCCGCGACGGCCTTCATCGTCGTCCGGCGATCCATCGCGGTCCGCTGAATCCACTTGAACGCCTGCGGCTCGGACAAACCCTGCGTCTGCATCAGCACGCCCTTCGCCCGCTCCACCAGCTTGCGCGTCTCCAACCGGTCCGACAGATTCGCCACCTCGCCCTCCAGCGCGGTGATCTCATGGAACCGGCTCGCCGCCAACTCGATCGCAGGCACCAGATCCGACTTCGTGAACGGCTTCACCAGATACGCCATCGCCCCCGCGTCGCGTGCCCGCTCGACCAGATCCCGCTGACTGAACGCCGTCAAAATCACCACCGGCGCAACACGTTTCGACGCGATCTCGGCCGCCGCATCGATACCGTCCCGGCGCGGCATCTTCACATCCATGATCACCAGATCCGGCCGGTGCTCCACCGCCAGATCCACCGCCTGCTGCCCGTCACCCGCCTCACCGACCACCAGATAGCCCTCTTCGGTCAGCATCTCGACCAGGTCCATGCGGATGAGCGCCTCATCCTCCGCCACGACGACCCGCTTCGCCCCCGCGTCGCGCTTAGTGCCTGCGCCCCCTGCTGCTGTGCTCATAGGTAAGACCCCTCGTGGTTTCGATGCCTGTCCCCGACACGCCGCAGAGTGGACGCTGGTCCAACTTGCCGACCATCGACCTCACCACCGGTCTCGAGTGATGTAAAGAGTACCTTTCACTTCGGCATAGAACGCATATACCCAGGGCAAACCGCCCGACCGCGGGCCCGCCACCAACCAGTTAGGTACCAGCCCCCTCCACCCGCTATCATTTCGTCCCGGTGCGCCGGGTTGGCGGAACTGGCAGACGCGACGGTCTCAAAAACCGTTGTCCGAAAGGACGTGTGGGTTCGAGTCCCACACTCGGCACTCGATCACAGGTGACCCCTGTCCGCGGAATGCGCGGACGGGGTTCTCTCGTCATTACACCGGGGGTGCAACCCCCGGACCCCGCTCGGCGGGGCTTCGCCCCCGAACCCCCCTTGCCGTGGGCGCGTGAGGTGGGAAGGTGCGGATCTGGTCTCACGCTATTTCGTCCCGGTGTAACCCCGGCCCGCTCGGCAGGGTTTCGCCCCCGACCCCTTGCCGTGGGCGCGAGGGTGGGAAGGTGCGGCGAGTCCTCTATATACGGGTGGTGCCTAGGGGGTCGGCGGGTGTCAACTTTGATCTTGGTGGGGTGGGGGCGTGTAGGGGGCTCGGTTACCGGGTGGGGGCGGGGTGGGCGGTTAGGCTGCAGGCCTGCGGTGGGGGTTGGCCCGGCTTCCACGTGGACGCGTCGAGTGGGGTGGATTGGGCAATCTCGTTGGGGGCACACCGGATACAGTGGCGATTGCGGGAACGAAGGAGCGTGCAGCATGTCGGAAGCCAAGTTCGGTGTCGGGGATCGGGTTCGGCACGTCTCCCTGGGCAGGCACGGCATCGTCGTCGAGGTCGACCTCGAATACACGCCCGCGCACGACGACAACGGGCTCACCCTCAACCCGGACGTGCGCTCCAGCCCCTGGTACCTGGTGACGATCGACGACGAACAAGGCGCACCGGTCGACACGTATCTCGCCGAAGGCCAGCTCACCTCCGACAGCTGAGCTCGCCTGGCGGCATCGGGGGCGGTCGACGGCGAACAAGGTGCACCGGTGGGCACCTGCCTCGCCGAACGCCAGCCCACCTCCCGACAGCTGAGCTCCCCTGCCGACATCGGGTGACGATCAACGAGGGATAAGGCACACCGGTGGGCACCTACCTCCGACGGCTGGGCTCGCATGCGGCATCGGGTGGCGGTTGGCCTCGAAGTGCGACGCAACCGAGTGGCGGGGTCTGGGGTGCCTCGCTTCGAGCTGGTCACGTGATCACCAGGTGATGGTTGCGGCATCGGCCGAGAGGCTCCCACCACCATTACCGGTGATCACTCGTCCAGTCGCAGGTCGCCCGCGTGGGGCGCGACTCGAGGTTGCGCGGGGCGAAAAACCTACGCGCGCTTGGCTTCCAGGGCGTCGAGGATGAGGTCGAGGCCGTAGGTGAATTCGGCGGTGTGGTCGTAGCCGGGGCGCAGGGCGTGGTCGACGATCATCTCGCGCAGGTGCGGCAGGTCGTCGGGGAGGTGGTCGAGGATGCCGCCTGCCACGGTTTCGACATCGCCGGGGGTCGTCGCGGGGAGGTTCGCTTCCTGGAGGACGTAGCCGCCGATGTAGCTGTCGATCAGGGAGACCGCGTGCGCGGCCGTCGGGAGGGTGAATCCGGCGTTGCGGAGCACGCCGAGGACGGCATCGTGGTGGCGCAGGGTGGCCGGGCCGGGGTTGCGCCGGGAGTCCAGGAGGCCGAGGGCCCAGCGATGTTGCGACAGGATCCGGCGGGCGGAGTATGCGCGAGCGCGGAGGGCGTCGCGCCAGTCCGGCTGCGCGGTGTCCGGCAGGTCGATCGCGGCGAAGACGGTATCGACCACGCCGTCGAGGATGGCGTCCTTGTTGGGCACGTGATGGTAGAGCGACATCGCCTCGACGCCCAGTTCTTGCGCCACTCGGCGCATGGTGATCGCTTCCACCCCACCGCGATCGGCCACCTGGACCGCGGCCTCGAGGACGCGGTCTCTGCTGAGCGGTAGCGGCGGTCGGGACATGGCGGCTCCTCGAAAACGGATGGTTGACAGCCTTACGTACGTAAGCCTACCTTACAGATGTAAGCCAGTCTTACGGGTGTAAGGCAGCAAGTGAAGGAGACTCCGATGCCGATGCCGAAATGGTGGGGACACGTGAACAAGCGGGTGTTCAATCCGCGCGCTGTCGCGGGCGGGAAGTGGCCGGTGCTGACCCATGTCGGACGCACCTCGGGCACGACCTACCGCACACCGCTGGACGCCCATCCGGTCGAGGGCGGTTATTTGTTCATCCTGGTCTACGGATCAGGCGCGGACTGGGTGCAGAACATCCTGAAAGCCGGTCGCGCCGGGCTGCGCATCGACGGCCGGGACCTGCAACTCGGAACTCCCCGCTTGATCGGGGCAGCCGAAGCGTTCCAAGCACTGCCGAAGGAGGTGAGCCGCCCGCCGAAACTGCTCCGCATCACCGAATTCCTCCGCATGGACCTGGTGCCGAGCTGAGCGGCGGCAACACGCCGTCCAGGTCGGCACATCCGCCGGTCGTCGGCACAATTCGCCGGTGAGCGTGACATGCAAGTGATTACTTGCCTATAGTGAGGGCGTGAGCGAAGGTACCGACTCCGCCGAGGTGTTCAAGGCGCTGGCCGATCCCACGCGCCGAGTGATCCTCGACGAGCTCGCCGAGCGCGACGGCCAGACGTTGTTCGAGCTCTGCGGGCGGCTGACGATGCGACACGGGATGTCGTCGAGCAGGCAGGCCATTTCCCAGCATCTGGAGGTGCTCGCGGTCGCCGGGCTGGTGACCGCGAGCCGGGAGGGCCGGTACAAGTTCCACTATCTGAACCGAGAACCGCTGCGAAATCTCACCGATCGCTGGACGAAGGAGTAGGACATGCGCATCAACGTCACCAGTGTGTGGGTCGACGATCAGGCCAAAGCACTGCGTTTCTATACCGAGAAACTCGGCTTCGTGAAGAAGCAGGACGTGCCGGTCGGCGAGTACAGCTGGTTGACCGTCGTCTCCCCGCAGGCCCCCGACGGCGTCGAACTACTGCTGGAACCCGACGCCCACCCAGCCGCGCGCCCGTTCAAGAACGCGCTGGTCGAGGACGGCATCCCGTTCACCTCCTTCGCCGTCGACGACATCCACGCCGAATACGAGCGGCTGCTCGGGCTCGGCGTGCGGTTCACTCAAGCGCCGCTGGACCACGGCACCGTCACCACCGCTGTCCTCGACGACACCTGCGGCAACCTCATCCAGATCGCCGAGCACAAGCCCGGCGCCTGAGCCTCAGCCCCAAATAGCTTGCGCCAGTGCGGATCCGAGGAAGATCGCGCCCAAGCCGGTGATGATGCTGCCGACGATGTTGGCGACGGCGTAGAAGCGGGCGTGATTGCGGGCCAGCTGGACCGACTCGAACGAGAAGGTCGAGTAGGTGGTCAGCGCGCCGCAGAAGCCGGTGCCGACCAGCAGTTGCAGGTGCGAGTCGGTGCTCACCGTCGCCGTGAGGAAGCCGAGGATCAGGCAGCCGAGGGTATTGACCGCGAGCGTGCCCCACGGGAAGAGGCTGTCGTGCCGGCGCTGCACGAACCGGTCGGTGAGATAGCGCACCGGCGCCCCGACCATCGCGGCGCCGACGACGAGGGCCCAGTTCATTGCGCGTCCTCCGGCGCGGTGACCTGGACATCGAGCGGGACACGCCGTGCACCGAGGGCGATGAACCGTCTAGTGAGCCCGGCGGCGATCCAAATCGCGACGAGGGCCGCCACCGGCGTGGCCACCAATACCGCCACACCCACTGCCGGACTACCGGTTTGGATGAGGTGGTCACTGTCGGCGGCGTAGGTGGAGAACGTGGTGTAGCCGCCGAGGATGCCGGTCCCGACGAAGGGGCGCAGCAGCGGGGGCGCGGTCCATGCCTCGGTGATCAGCACCATGAAGACCCCCATGGCCGCACACCCGGTGATGTTGACGACCATCGTGGTGACCGGGAACGCACCCGGGGCGGTCGGCCAGATCAGGGCCGCGCCGTAGCGTAGGGCGGCGCCGAGCGCACCGCCGAGCGCGATGACCGCCAAGATCGGCGCCTGCGCGCTCATCCTGGCGCGCAGCGGCGCGGGATCGAACAGATCGGGATCGATATCGGTCTGCGTGCAGCCGGTACCCGTTGTCGTCATGCCGAGGCTCCCACTCGTGTAGCGCCCGCAGCGGGCGCATGCCATCACAAGCAGGGACCGTTGTCGGCAACATCGCCGCGGTTCGGGTACGGCGGGCCCCACCGCCGCGCGACACCCCTCGACGAGCGATGCCGCAGCTCTACCATGATAGTTCTCGCCTGCACCCCACCCGGAAGCCGGGGCAGCAATCTCGTGGCCAACCGCGAAAACAGCCGCGGCAGCGCAGACGCCGCACGATGGCGCGCGAACAGTCGAGCCGACAACTGCCCGAACACCGAATCACAGACCAAGCGCCCCAACGCCGTGCTGCCCGAGGCGTTGTTCAGGCAGCACGAACAGTTCAGGCGACCGCCGCCCGGGCTCGCGCGTAGGCGAGGACTTCGTCGGCGTGGTTCGCGGGGGCGAGGGCGCGCAACTGGGCGAGGGCGTCGTCGAATTCCGGGGTGGGTCCGCGCTCGGCGAGCAGGACGGTGATCGCCTCCCAGGTCGCGACCTGCCGGTCGGGCTGGGCAAGCAGTTCGTCCAGGTAGCGGTCGGGCTCCAGGAGTTGGCGGGCGCGGCGGGCGTAGGCGTGCACGCGACGGGGTAGTTCGGCGCGGATGACCTCGACATCGCCGCTCTGCACCTGGCCCGGTTGGTCGGGTTCCGTGCGCAGCGACCACAGCTCCGTCATGGCTTCGGGCAGGCCGTCGGCGATCAGGTCCGGACCGGTGGCCGCGGCGAGCGGACTGGGCGCGCGGCCCAGTTGCGCGGCGCGCCAATTGCCGAACTCCCACCATGCCGTCGGCGTGACCCGCAGGCTCAACCCGAAGCGCAGCACCTGCTGCCCGTCGGTCCAGGAGCGCAACGCCCTGGTGCGGCCGACCACCGCCACACCGCCCTCCTCGACCCGCACCCAGCTGGGCTCGGAGCCCTCGAACCCGTACGGCTGCAAGAGCTTTCCGATATCGCGCAGCAGGCGGCGCAGTGCCGCATCCGGTGTGGCCATCCCCGCAGATTAGCGGTGCGCACCGACAGGACCGCGCATCCGCCGACGCGCCACGCCGGGCCGCCAGGGCTTTCCGCGGGCACCGCGGCCCGATCTGAACTGATCGCTCCTGCGTCTCGTATTCAACGCATAGGGTGATAGGAGGCCCGAGTCAGCGGAGGTTGCGATGCGGGTGCACAGGACGACGGTCGATCTGCGGGACTATCCGGATCTGGTGGTCATCTACCTGGGGATGCGGGTGCACAAGCCACGCGGCCTGCTGCGGCTGCTCGGGCTCGGCCCGAAACTGTATCGCTCGCACCAGGATCGGCCGGACGGGCTGCTGCTGCATGAAGACGTGATCTGGTCGCTGTTCCCGCCGCACTGGGGTGCCCGCCAGTACTGGCGCGATCTGGACAGCCTGGAGCGCTGGACCCGGTCCGACCCGCACCGCGAGTGGTGGCACCGCTTCCTGCGCGACTCCGGCGGCGCGGGGTTCTGGCACGAGGCCTACTTCATGCGCGGCGGCATCGACGCGATGTACGACGATATGGCGCGGCCGACGGGGATGGCGCGGTTCGCGCCGGTGGTCGACTCGCGCGGCCGGATGTTCAGCACCCGCGGCCGGGTGTACGACAAGCCCGCCAAGGTCGCGCCCGTGGTGGACGAGAAGACGCTCTACGGCAACGAATTCGACTAACCGCCGTGCCGATCACGAGGCAATCACAACGGTGTGTTTCGATACACCACGGGTGGGGTAAGTGCAGGGGAACACAGTTGAACATGATCATCCTATGAATGCGACGCACATCTCGAACCGAGACTTTGTGCGGCACAGTTCGTGTACGGCGCTCGACCTGCAGATGAACACTCGTCCAGGTAGCCGAATTCGGAGGTTTTCGGACATCCACGGTGTATTCGAACGTTTACCGTATCCCTATGCACGTCCTGTTCGTCTGCAACGGCAATGTTTGCCGTTCGGTGATTGCCGAGCGCGTCACCCGCGCTCTCGCCGTCGAACACGCACTGCCGAATTTGACCGCCGAGAGCGCGGGAACCCGTGCGCTGGTGGGCTTTCCGGTCGAACCGCTGGCCGCGCAAGCGATCGAGGGACTGGGCGCGGACGCGAGCGATTTCAAGGCGCGCCGGCTGAAGCCGGAACTGGTGGACAACGCCGATCTGGTCCTCACGATGACCCAGCAGATCCGAGACCAGGTGAGCGAGATGGGCTTCGGGGTGGCCGCCCGCACCTTCACGCTACTGGAGGCGCACCGCATCGCGCACGTGACCGGCGCGCGCTCGATCGCCGAACTGCACCGTGCGCGCAACGATCTCGCCCTGGTCGGCCGGGAGAACATCGCCGACCCGGTCGGCCTGTCCGAGCAGGCCTACTGCGAGGTGGGCGACCGGATCGCCGAAGCACTGGTACCGCTGATCCTCGCTTTGGCTCCGCACGAGCAGCCGCGCCCGGCCGACGCCGAGCTGTCCGGCCTGATCATCGAGCCGCGCCTGGAATCCGCGCCGCTGGCTTCTTTCCTCGCCGCACACCGCCGATAAGCGCGCATACCGCGGCAATTGCGCAGTTCGACACAGCAATGCAGGGCTGCTATGTCCATTTCCGGGCGCGAGGGATTACACTCCCGCGGACAACAACTTCCGCCGTTGCTGGTTCGACACACGACAGGAATCAGACATGCCGAAACGCATTTCGGATGTTTCGCTCCATGTGTATGTGACATCGGAAACCCTCGAACGCGTCGTCCAGACCGTCCGCGAGGTGGTCGACGAGCATCTCCAGGATCGGGAGGTGTTCGCGTGGCGCTTCACCCTGCCGGTGGATACCGACGACCCGGCCCACGACGCCCTCGAAACCCAGTGGCGTGCGGCGCATCCCGAGCAGGACCCGGGCGACCGGGGCACCTACGAGATCGCACTCAGCCTGGTCGGCGCCCGCGCCGAACTCACCGACGCCGCGATGGCGCGCTTGGAACAGCAACTGCGGCAAGGGATCTCCGGCGTCGCGCGCACCGAGCCCGACCGCGGGATTCCGTTCACGATCCGCGCCATGGAACGCGCCGACGTCGATCTCGACACCGAGCGCGAACGAATCTGACTGTTACCCGGCAGTTCTCACCGTCCGCCGTGCCCGGCGACGCGGGTCGCCGGGGACAGCGGTTGGTTCAGCCCGCGGTGGTGGTCGAGCGCGCCGGGAAGTGCCGGATCAGGCCCTCTTGCACGGTGGTGGCGAGCAACTCGCCGCTGCGGGAGAAGAATCGGCCGGTGGCCAGCCCGCGCGAACCCGAGGCCACCGGGGATTCGGTGGCGTAGAGCGCCCACTCGTCGAACCGGAACGGCCGGTGGAACCAGATCGAATGATTCACCGTCGCGGCGACGATCCGGTCCAGGCCCCAGGACAGGCCGTGCGTGGTGATGATCGAATCCAGCACGGTGGTGTCCGAGGAATAGCCCAGCGCCGCCACGTGCAGCAGCGGATCGTCGGGCAGTTGCCCGTCGGTGCGCATCCACACCCGGTTGTGGTTGAGCCGCTCCCCCGTGCCCTTCAGGATCCAGGCCGGGTCGTTGGTGTAGCGCATATCGATCGGATGCGGCGCCTTGATGAACATCTCCAGCTTGTCTTCCAAGCCTTGGAAGCTCTCCTCCACCCGGGGCAGCGTCTCCGGGTCGGGCACCTCCGGCAGCGGGTGCCCGTGCTCGAGCCCCTTGTTCCAGTCCTGGAACGCCGCCAGCATCACGAAGAGCTCTTGGTCGTCCTGGTAGGCGGTGACGGTGCGGTTGGCGAACGCGCGACCGTCCCGGTGCCGGTCCACCCGGTACTCGATCGGCTTCTTCGTGTCGCCACCGCGCACGAAATGCGCGTTGATCGCGTGCACGGGCCGGTCGCCGACCGTGCGGCCGGCCGCGATGATCGCCTGCGCGACCAGCTGACCGCCGAACGTGCGGCTCCACACCTTCTCCGGGTGCTGACCGACGAACACGTCCTCGTCCATCTGCTCCAGATCGAGCAGACCGAGCAAAACGTCGAGATCAGACCGTCCGGCGGTCGACGCGTCGACCACCGTTCCACCGAGAGACCTGCTCATAGACTAGTGATCCTCCTCGCCGATGCGATGTACGTGGATCAGGTTAGTGGAACCGACAGTACCGGGCGGGGAGCCCGCGACGATTACCACCAGATCACCTTTTTGGTATCGCTCCATTGAGAGAAGTGCTACATCGACCTGGTGGATCATAGCGTCGGTGCTGTCCACCGTCGGCACGATGAACGTTTCCGTGCCCCAGGTCAGCGCGAGCTGACTGCGGACCTCCGGCAGCGGCGTGAACGCCAGCAGCGGCAGCGGGGTGTGCAGCCGGGCCAGGCGGCGCACGGTGTCACCGGACTGGGTGAACGCCACCAGCGCCTTGGCATTGAGCCGTTCGCCGATGTCGCGGGCGGCGTAGGAGATGACACCGCGCTTGGTGCGCGGCACGTGCGTCAACGGGGGGACCCGGGTCGACTCGGTCTCCACCGCGTGCACGATGCGCGCCATGGTGCGCACCGTCTCGATCGGGTAGGCGCCGACCGAGGTCTCGCCGGAGAGCATCACCGCGTCGGCGCCGTCGAGCACCGCGTTGGCCACGTCGGAGGCCTCGGCGCGGGTGGGGCGCGAGTTCTCGATCATCGACTCCAGCATCTGGGTGGCCACGATGACCGGCTTCGCGTTCTCGCGCGCCATCTGGATGGCCCGCTTCTGCACGATCGGCACCTGCTCCAGCGGGAGCTCCACGCCGAGGTCACCGCGGGCGACCATGACCGCGTCGAACGCGAGCACGATCGCTTCCAGGTTGTCGATGGCTTCGGGCTTCTCCAGTTTGCCGATCACCGGCACCCGGCGGCCGACCCGGTCCATGATGTCGTGCACCAGCTCGACGTCGGACGGGGACCGCACGAACGACAGCGCGATGAAGTCGACCCCGAGCTTCAGCGCGAATTCCAGGTCCTCGATGTCCTTTTCGGACAGCGCGGGCACCGAGACGTCCATACCGGGCAGCGAGACGCCCTTGTTGTTCGAGACCGGGCCGCCCTCGGTCACCCGGCAGACCACGTCGTTGCCCACGACCTCGATCACGGTGAGACCGACCTTGCCGTCGTCGACGAGCAGGCGGTCACCGGCCTTCGCGTCCTTGGCGAGTTCCTTGTAGGTGGTGGAGACCCTGTCGTGCGTGCCGTCGATGTCGTCGACGGTGATCCTGACCTCTTCGCCCGTCGCCCAGACGGTCTTGCCCTCGATGAAGCGGCCCAGCCTGATCTTCGGCCCCTGCAGGTCGGCCAGAATGCCGACCGCTCTGCCGAGGTGATCGGAAGCCTGCCGCACCTTCTTGTAGTTTTCGGCGTGATCCGCGTGTTCGCCGTGACTGAAATTCAGCCGAGCCACGTCCATGCCGCTCTCGACGAGTTCGCGGATACGGTCCTCGGTGGCAGTAGCCGGGCCGAGCGTGCACACAATCTTCGTCCGTCGCATCACGGGTAGAGCCTAGTCCCGCCGGGTAGCCATAGCCTGCTGTGCCCCAGGTGAAAGCTGGGTGAAAAAAACGATCGCGACTTGGTGAAACCTACAACTGTTACGAATAGCGCAACACCGCAGGCCAGCGGTACGTATTTGGAACGACGCCGGAAAATGTTACTCGCTGGTAGAAATTCGCGAGGCGGAACCGGGTGAAATCGAAGCGTCCGCGAACGCCGTTCGAGGGTGCTTTCGTGGGTAGCTGAAGCCCGTTCCCGGCACCTCCCGTCCGGAGCGTGGTGCGCCGGCCGTTCACCACCGCCCCTTCCGATCCCGGCCGTGCACGCGAACCGCCGAGCCGGGAAAAGAAGGGTCAGGTGGCGACGTGCCGGGCCAGGCGGGTCTCCAGGCGGGTCTGGCCGAAACCGAGGATCAGGCAGATCACCCAGTAGTAGACCGCGGCCACGCCGTACAACGCGAAGAAGTCGAAGGTCGGGGCCGCGGCCAGCTGCGCGACCCGCAACAGCTCGGTGACCAGGATCGTCGAGGCCAGCGAGGTGTCCTTGACCAACGAGATCAAGGTGTTCGACAGCGGCGGCACCGCGATCCGCGACGCCTGCGGCAGGATGACCAGCCGCATCATCTGCGGATAGCGCAGGCCGAGCGCCTGCGAGGCCTCCCACTGCCCCTTCGCCACGCTGAGGATCGCCGCGCGGACGATCTCGGCCGCGTACCCACCGACGTTGAGGCTGAACGCGATCACCGCCGCGGGGAACGGATCGATCACGATGTTGAACTGCGGCAGGGCGTAGAACACGATGAACAGCTGCACGAGCAGCGGCGTGCCCCGGATGATCGAGATGTAGAACCGGGCGGCCGCAGCGAGCGGCCACACCGGTGACATCCGGGCCAGCGCCACGAACAACGCGATCACCAAACCGATGACGAAGCTGATCGCGGTGAGTGGAATCGTCTTGTTGACCGTGGCCTGCAGCATCGGCCACAGGTTGTGCCAGATCAGTTCCCGAGTGGCGGCATCCATGAACGGCGTCGGCTACTTGCTGACGTCGGTGCCGAAGTACTTGTCCGAGATCTTGGCCAGCGTGCCGTCGGCGCGCAGCTCGGTGAGCGCCTTGTCGACATCGGTGATCACCCCGTCACCCTTACGGGCGGCGAACGCCTGCTGGCTGGTCTCGCCTGTCTTGCCCGCGATCTTCACGCCGTTGTCACCGGTCTTCTTGGTGTACTCGGCGACGGCGAGGGAGTCGTTGACAGTGGCGTCGACCCGGCCGTTCTTCAGCAGCTGGATGGCCTGCACGAAACCCTCCACCGCTTCGACCTTCGCGCCCGCGCCGGCCGCGACCTTGCCCCAGTTACTGGTCGCCGACTGGGCGCAGGTCTTGTCCTTCAGGTCGGCCAGCGTGGTTATGCCGTTGTTGTCCGACCGGGTGACGATCACGCCGTCGGAGGTGGTGTACGGGCTCGACAGCGCGTACTTGTTCTTGCGCTCGTCGTTGATCGTCACCTGATTGGCCACGAGGTCGAACCGCTTGGACTCGAGGCCCGCGAAGATGGCGTCCCACGGCGTCTGCACGAATTCGACCTTCTTGCCGAGCTTCTCACCGATCGCCTGGATCACCTCGACGTCGTAGCCGGTGATCTTGCCGTCCGCGCCCTGGAAGCTGAACGGCGAGTACGTGCCCTCGGTGCCGACCTTCAACACGTTCGGATCGCTGCTGCTACCGCAGGCGGTGAGCCCGGTGGCGGCGACGATGGCGAGCATGGCGGCGGCGAACAGCTTGCGACGCACGGGTTCCCTCTCTTCGGTGTATGGAGCTCCACACACAACACGCAAATCCGGCCAAGGTTACGCCGGTATTTCTGCGAAGAACCCTATATCGATCATGGTGCGCGAAACGGTTGTACGGTCCAACCGGATCTGCGCGTCGATCAGCCGGGCTGGATCGGAGCCTATTGCTTCCGTCGCGCCGGGTCCTTCGTCTTCGGCACGAGCCCTCCCGGGCAGGGTCGACCTGACCTGATGCAACAAAAAGGCGGGCACCCGGAAGTGCCCGCCTTCTCGATCGGATGGCTCAGTCGCGCAAGGGGCGACCGTCGCTGTCGGGCACCTTGCCGACCAGCATCAGGATGCCGTCGACCAGCGGCCAGATGCCGCCGACACCACAGGTCAGCCAGGTGACCGCGATCTGGGCGATGGCGATGCCGGTGTAGCCGGTGTAGAAACGGCCGACGCCGAACGCGCCGAGGAAGATCTGCAACAGGCCGGCGATCAGCTTCTGCTTCTCGGAGAACGGCACACCGAACTGGTCGCGACCGAACGGGGCTTCCGGATCGTTCGGGTTGTAGCCCTGCGGCTGGCCGTAGGCGGCGGGCGGGTAGCCGCCCGGCTGCTGGCCGTACGGGTTGGGCTGACCGTACTGCGGCTGCGCGTACGGATCAGCGGGCTGCGCGTAAGCATCGGCGGGCTGGCCGTACTGCGGCTGGCCTGCGGTGTCCTGCGGCTTGTTCAGGTCCGGACCCGTACCGGGCGGGCCGTACTGCGGGCCGCCGGCACCGGGGTTCTGCTGGTAGGGGTCGGTCACTGACAAGTCCTCCTGAGTCGTCCGGGGCGCTCCCTCATCGGCCCCCGGCATGGATCCATCCGCCGAGCGGGAAGCTGCTCGCGACGATCACGAGACATTCTGGCCGGGCCGACGTATTTTGTCGCCCCCTTACCGTTCGGGGCATTCTCCCGAATTATCGCCGGTGCCACAGTTCCGTTATCCGCTACGGAAAATTCGGGGCAAACGGGCGGGCGGTGCCGCCGCAGGCACAGCGGCACCGCGCCGCACGGGTCTTGCCGGGATCGGTCGAGAATTTCGGGGGCACCCCGACAGACGGTGCCCCCACCCACAGCGGCACCGCGCCGCACCGGCTTGCCGAGATCCGTCGAGGACGTCGGCTGCACGCCGACAGAGACGGTGCCGCCCCACCCACAGCGGGACCGCGCCGCGCCAGACTTGCCGAGATCGGCCGGTGACGTCGGGTGCGCGCCGACGTGAGCGGTGCCGCCGTACTCACAGCGGCACCGCGGTGGTCAGGACTTGCCGGTATCCGTGGCGTCCTTCGAGGTGCCCTTCGACAAAGAGTTGTCGGCGGGCGCGGTTTCGGCGGAGTCGTCCGATTTGCCCGCGGCGGTGGTCTTGCCGACCTTGCCACTGGACTTCGAGGCGACGTCGGTGGCGGTCGCCCCACTCGTCTCAGCCGCGGTATCCGCGGCGGTTGTTTCCTCGGCGGCCTTGCCGGTGGACGTCGAAGCAGCGTCGGTGGCGGTCGACTCGCTCGTCTCAGCCGTGGCGTCCGTAGTAGTCGCCCCGTCTGCCTTGCCGGTGGACGTCGAAGCAGCTTCGGTCGCACCCGGCTCGGCCTCGGCGGCGTCCCCTGCCGCATCGCTGATCTCCGGCTCGTCACCCGTAGCAGCTTCGTCCGCGGACTCGGTGGACGCCTCCGCCGCCTCGTCGGCCGAATCCTTGCTCAGCGCAACGGCACCCGCGCCCGCGCCGGACGCCGCCGCCGCGCGCAACGCACCGATCTGCCACGGCCACGGGCGCTGCCCGGTCGCGGGCTGCAATTGTTCGGCCGTCTCCCTGCCCTTGGTCGCGAACACGAAATAGGCGATGGCGGCGAGGAATACGAGCGCGGAGGTGAACGAGTTGATGCGGATGCCCGCGATCTTGGTGGCCTCGTCGTCGCGCATCAGCTCGACGAAGAAGCGGCCGAAGCTGTAACCCGCGACGTAGAGCGCGAAGAGCCGGCCGTGCCCGATCCGGTAGCGCTTGTCCAGCTGCACGAGCAGCACGACGATCAGCACGTTCCAGAGCAGTTCGTACAGGAAGGTCGGATGCACGACCTTGTCGACGACGCCGTTGGAGACGCCGTTCATCGCGTCCGGCTTCAGGTTGTCGTCGTAGCGGAAGTAGATCTCCAGGCCCCACGGCAATTCGGTGGTGCGGCCGTACAACTCCTGGTTGAAGTAGTTGCCGAGCCGGCCGACCGCCTGGGCCAGCAGGATCGGCGGCGCGATCGCGTCGCCCAAGGCGGGCAACGGGATTCGATACACCCGGCAGCCGATCCAGGCGCCGACGCCGCCGAGCAGCACCGCGCCCCAGATGCCGAGGCCGCCGTTCCAGATCTCCAGTGCGGCTTTGGGGTCGCCGTCGGCGCCGAAGTACTTCTGCCAGTCGGTGGCGACGTGATACAGCCGGCCGCCGACCAGACCGAACGGCACCGCGAACATCGCGACGTCCAGGATGGTGCCGGGCTGCCCGCCGCGAGCGCGCCACCGCCGCTCGCCCCACCAGATGGCGACGATGATGCCGAGGATGATGCACAGCGCGTAGGCCCGCAGCGGGAAGGGACCGATGTGCCACACGCCCTGCGGGGGGCTGGGAATGTACGCCAGGACTCGTAAGGTCACGGGGCCACCGTAGCGGAGATCGCGCAGCGCGCTGGAACCACCGCACCGTGGCGGCCTACTGGGGAGCCGTCACGTCCGCGGCGACGAGCGCCGAGGAGCCCGCAGAACTCTGCCGCGGAACTCCTCGGGACTACGACGCGACGGTCGCCGAGCGCACGCCCTCGGCCAGCTCGGCGGTCAGCGCGCGCACCGCGTCCAGGCTCTCGCCCGCGGCACTCACCAAGGCCGAGCCGACGATGACTCCGTCTGCGTAGGAGGCGATTTCGGCCGCCTGCGCACCCGAGCGCACGCCGAGACCGACGCCGATCGGGATATCGGAGTGTGCCCGGATCCGCGCGCACAGCGCGGGCGCCGCCGAGGAGACCACGTCGCGCGCACCGGTGACACCCATGGTCGACGCCGCGTAGACGAACCCGCGCGACGCCTCCAAAGTCTTCACCAGACGCTCCTCGGTGGAGGACGGCGCGACCAGGAAGATGCGGTCCAGGTTGTGCGTGGACGAGGCGACGAACCAGTCGTCGGCCTCGTCGGGAATCAGGTTGGGCGTGATGATTCCGGCCCCGCCCGCCGCGGCGAGATCGCGCGCGAAACGGTCGACGCCGTACTTCAGCACCGGATTCCAGTAGCTCATGACGACCGCCTGACCGCCGGCCCCGGTGATCGCCTCCACGACGGAGAACACGTCGCGCACCCGCACCCCGCCGCGCAGCGCCTGATCGGCCGCGGCCTGGATGGTCGGGCCGTCCATCACCGGGTCGGAGTAGGCGACGCCGACTTCGACGATGTCGCAACCGGATTCGACCATGGTGCGGCAGACCTCGATGGAACCGGCCAGATCGGGGTAACCCGCCGGCAGGTAGCCGATGAGCGCGGCCCGCCCTTCACCGCGCGCGGCGGCAAAGGTGTTCGCAAGGCGAGACTGCTGACTCACGACTGCGCCTCGCTGACGCTCGGCTCCGTCGACATCATGGACGCTGTGCCTATGATTCGCTCGCTCATGACTGCTCTGCCCCTTCATCCAACAGCCCGAACCAGCGCGCCGCGGTGTCCATGTCCTTGTCACCGCGCCCGGAGAGGTTGACCAGGATGACCGAGCCGGGCCCGAGTTCCTTGCCCAGTTGCAGGGCGCCCGCGACCGCGTGCGCGGACTCGATCGCCGGGATGATGCCCTCGGTGCGGCTGAGCAGCAGCAGCGCGTCCATCGCCTCGGTGTCGGTGACCGGGCGGTACTCGGCGCGGCCGATGTCCTTGAGGTAGGCGTGCTCGGGCCCGACGCCCGGGTAGTCCAGACCGGCCGAGATGGAGTGCGACTCGATGGTCTGGCCGTCCTCGTCCTGCAGCAGGTACGAGTACGCGCCCTGGAACGCGCCCGGCGTGCCGCCGGTGAACGTGGCTGCGTGCCTTCCGGTTTCGACGCCGTCACCGGCCGCCTCGTAACCGACCAACCGGACCTCGGCGTCGTCGATGAAGGCGTGGAAGATGCCGATGGCGTTGGAGCCGCCGCCGACGCAGGCGACGACCGCGTCCGGCAACTGCCCGGTCGACTCCTGCACCTGCACCCGGGCCTCCAGCCCGATGACGCGTTGGAAGTCGCGCACCAGCATCGGGAACGGGTGCGGGCCCGCTGCCGTGCCGAAGCAGTAGTAGGTGTCGTCGGCGTTGCTGACCCAGTCGCGCAGCGCCTCGTTGATCGCGTCCTTGAGCGTCTGCGAACCGGTGGTCACCGAGATCACCTCGGCGCCGAGCAGGCGCATGCGCGCCACGTTCAGCGCCTGCCGCGCGGTGTCGACGGCGCCCATGTAGATCACGCAGTCGAGGCCGAGCAGCGCGCACGCGGTGGCGGTGGCGACACCGTGCTGGCCGGCGCCGGTCTCCGCGATCACGCGGGTCTTGCCCATCCGCTTGGCGAGCAGCGCCTGACCGAGCACGTTGTTGATCTTGTGCGAACCGGTGTGGTTCAGGTCTTCGCGCTTGAGCAGGATGCGGGCGCCGCCCGCGTGCTCGGCGAGCCGGGTGCACTCGAACACCGGCGACGGCCGCCCGGTGTAGTCCCGCTGCAACCGATCGAGTTCGTTCAGGAAGTCCGGGTCCAGCCGGGACTTCTCGTAGGTCGCGGTGACCTCTTCGATGACCGCCATCAGCGCCTCGGGCACATGCCTGCCGCCGTAGACGCCGAAGTGGCCGCCGGTGTCGGGCTCGTGCGCACTGCGGTGCGCGACGCCTTCACTGGCCGCGGGTAGACCGCTCACCGTCGTCACCGGCCCCGCCGCGCGGGCTTCGGGCAGGACGGGTGGGTACCGGCGGTCACCAGCTCGGACACCGCGGCCCGCGGATCACCGCTGGTCACCAGACCCTCGCCGACGAGCACCGCGTCGGCGCCCGCACCGGCGTAGGCCAGCAGATCGGCGGTACCGCGGATGCCGGACTCCGCGATCCGGATGACCTCGGTGGGCAGGCCGGGCGCGATCCGCGCGAACACGTCACGGTCGACCTCGAGCGTCTTCAGGTTGCGCGCGTTCACTCCGATCACCGACGCGCCCGCCTCCAGCGCGCGGTCGGCCTCCTCCTCGGTGTGCACCTCGACGAGCGCGGTCATGCCGAGCGATTCGGTGCGGTCGATCAGCGAGGACAGCACGTCCTGCTCCAGCGCCGCGACGATCAGCAGGATCACGTCGGCGCCGTGCGCCCTGGCCTCGTGGATCTGGTACGGGCCGACGACGAAGTCCTTGCGCAGGATCGGGATGTTCACCGTGGCGCGGACCGCGTCGAGGTCGTCGAGCGACCCGTGGAAGCGGCGACCCTCGGTGAGCACGCTGATGATCCGCGCGCCGCCGTCCTCGTACGCCTTGGCCAGGCTGGCCGGGTCCGGGATGTCGGCCAGTTCGCCCTTGGAGGGGCTGGCCCGCTTCACCTCGGCGATGACGCCGATACCGTCTTCGAGGAGTGACGCGCGCGCGTCGAGCGGGCTCGCCGCCGCCGCTGCGGCCGCCTTGATCGCCTGAAAATCGAGGAGGGCTTCCCGAGCGGCCACATCCGCGCGGACCCCGTCGAGAATCGAGTCGAGTACCGTCATCTGGCTCGAATCCTTTCTGGGGAGACGGACTTGCTACCTGAGAATCCCCCCAGGCGCTGTCTCACCGATGCTGACCAAGAATAAATGGACGTACCGGCCGCGTTTTCGGCGGGTCTTGTTGTGGACCAGGCAACCAATCCGCGCGCAAGGTGGGGCCCACCACAGTCGCCGCGCGCGGATATCTCAGCGGGCACGACCGCCCGCCTCGCCCTTGTCCGCCGCTTCTGGTCGCCGGTCCGAGGTCACGGCGTCTTCGGTCGGGTCGGTGCCCGCGTCCAGCGCGTCCCACAGCACCCGCTCGGACAGCCGGCCGGACTCAGGTTCCGCGCCCGCCTGCGCGTCGCGGCGCTGGGTGACCTGTTCGGTGGCCGCCGCGCGCCGGAACACCGGGTTGTCGTACTTGCCGGACAGGCGCGCGGTGTCCTGCGGCATCCGGGTGAGCAGCGCGCCCGCCACGAACGCCGCCACCGCGCCGAGCAGGGCGAGCACCGCGGGCAGCGGTGCGGTCGTGGCCTGGTCTACCTGCGCCCTGGCCGGCAGTTCGGCCAGCGTCGCGGCCCGTTCGGCGATCTTCCCGGAGCTGGTGAGCAGCGCGAAGGCGGGCACCGCGGCGGCCGCGGCGACCAGCGCGATGAGCACCCCGAGTACCCGGCGCAACCAGCCGCGGGTGGCCAGCACCGCCGCGACGGACGCGAGCAGCACCAGCGCCAGCGGCGTCAGCGCGCCGAACCAGACACCGCCGTTGAGGCGATCGGTGCGCGGCTCGGTGAGGCCGTCCGCGGAGGTGACCGTCACCCAGGTCAGCCGCGAGGCGCCCCACAGCGCCGCGGCGGCGAAAGCCAGCAGGACCAGCGGACCGATCGGATACTTGCGTCGCGCGGCGGGTGCGCCGGAAGCGGCCCGGACATCGGCGGCGGGGTTCGAATCCCCTGCGGCCTGGCTCGAATCCGCGGCGGCTCGGCTCGGACCGCCGGCGGCTCGGCTCGAATCGGCCGCGGCCTCGTTCGAATCCGTGGCGGCTCGGCTCGGATCGGCTTCGCTCATGCGGTGTCGCCGTTCGTCGGCTCGGGCTCCGCGCCGAACGCGCGGACCGTCTTCGCCGAGGCGATCGCGCGCAGCACCGCCATGGCCTTGTTGCGGGCCTCGACGTCCTCGTACTCGGGATCGGAGTCGGCGACCACCCCCGCGCCCGCTTGCACGTACGCGGTTCCGTCCTTCAGCAGCGCGGTGCGAATGGCGATCGCGGTGTCCGCGTCGCCGGCGAAGTCGAGGTAGCCGACGACGCCGCCGTAGACGCCGCGCCGGGTGGGCTCGAGTTCCTCGATGAGCTCCATCGCGCGCACCTTCGGCGCGCCGGACAGCGTGCCCGCGGGGAAGCAGGCGCGCACCGCGTCGAGCGCGTTCTTGCCGGCCGCGAGCCGGCCCGACACCGTCGAAACCAGGTGCATCACATGGCTGTAGCGCTCGATGTGCCGGTACTCGGTGACGCGCACGGTGCCCGGCTGGCAGACCCGACCGAGGTCGTTGCGGCCGAGGTCGACGAGCATCAGGTGCTCGGCGTTCTCCTTCTCGTCGGCGAGCAGGCCCTTCTCCAGCAGGATGTCGTCTTCTTCGGTGGCGCCGCGCCAGCGGGTGCCCGCGATCGGATGGGTCGTCGCCACGCCATCCTTCACGGTCACCAGCGATTCGGGGCTGGAGCCGACGATGGAGAACGCGGTGCCGCCGTCGCCGTCCGGGATGTGCAGCAGGTACATGTACGGGCTCGGGTTCGAGGCGCGCAGCATGCGATACAGGTCCAGCGGGGCCCCGTCGTAGTCCATCTCGAAGCGCTGCGAGAGCACCACCTGGAACGCCTCGCCCGCCTCGATCTCCTTGACCAGGCGACGCACACCGGCACCGAATTCGTCGGTGGTGCGTTTGCGCCGGTATTCCGGGTCGGGCTGATCGAACACCGAGACCGTGGAGGGCGCGGGGGCCGCGAGGGCCTCGGTCATCCGGTCCAGGCGGGCCAGCGCCTCGTCGTAGGCCTCGTCGACCCGTTCGGCGGTGCCGTTCCAGTTGACCGCGTTGGTGATCAGGGTGATCGCGCCCTCGTGGTGGTCGAACGCGGCCAGGTCGGTGGCCAGCAGCAGCACCATCTCGGGCAGTTGCAGATCGTCGAGGGCCAGGTTGGGCAGGCGTTCGATGCGCCGGACCGCGTCGTAGCCGAGGTAGCCGACCATGCCGCTGGTCAGCGGCGGCAGGCCGGGCAGCCGCTCGGTGCGCAGCAGTTGCAGCGTCTCGCGCAGCGCCACCAGCGGATCGCCGCCCGCGGGGGCGTCGACCGGGATGTTGCCGAGCCATGCCGCCTCGCCGTCCACCACGGTCAACGCCGAGGGACTGCCCGCGCCGATGAACGACCAGCGCGACCACGATCGCCCGTTCTCGGCCGACTCGAACAGGAAGGTCCCCGCCCGGTCGCCGGCCAGCTTGCGGTACGCGGAGAGCGGAGTTTCGGAGTCCGCCAACACCTTTCGGGTCACCGGTACCACTCGATGGGCCGCGGCCAGCTGATGGAACTGTTCGCGGGTCGTGGTGGTGGGAGTCGACGCGCCGTGCATAGGGTCATCATCCCAGGTACCCCCAGCGCTTTTTCGCGCGCACCCTGACTCTGTTCACTTCCCTCACAAAAGCAACCGCCCGGTTCCGATGCCACGCGCGGCGCTGTGATCGACATCTCTACACTCGCTCCGTTCCATCTCGCACGCGGTATCCATATCGAGAGGAGTCAACTGATGTACCCCTCGCAACCGGAGGGCAGGCACGCCGCCCCGGGCGGTGCGCCCAACCAGCCCCCACGGATGGTCGGACTGCAGTCGAACAAGGCCGCGCAGGCGGCGGGTGCGCAGAGCGCGCTAGCCACCTTCGTCACCTACGCGAAGGCGCTCGAATCACTGGACCGGAACCACTTTCCGGACGAGTACGCCATGCACGCCGACCGGCTCAAGGAACTCAAGCCGTTCCTGCGTGCCCACGGCATCCTCGACGTCATGCAGGTCAAGAACCCGGAAGTAGCGGCTCTCATCGGAGTGTGATTCCGGTCGGACCGCAGCACGGACGCGCGAGTCCGGCGAGCGCCGTTCGCGGCCCGTCTCGCGTCCCAGCTGTCGAAGCGCACGCGCCGCAGGCGCAAGGCTCGACAGCTGCGACGCGAGACACAGCGGGCCGCGAACACCGCCCCGCCCGGGTGGCACAGGCGCAGTACTGTCTCTTTCATGCAGACAGGACAGCTCGCTCCCCAGTTCGAGCTCCCCGATCAGTCCGGCACGCTCCGTTCGCTCGACGCCTTGCTCGCGAACGGTCCGCTGGTGCTCTTCTTCTATCCCGCCGCCAACACGCCGGTCTGCACGGCGGAGGCCTGCCACTTCCGTGATGTGGCCGCCGATTTCGCCGCACTCGGCGCGTCCTGCGCGGGTATCAGCGCGGACGCGGTGGCAACCCAGGCCGGTTTCGCCGACAAGCAGCGCCTCGGCTATCCCCTGCTCTCCGATCCGGACGGCGTGGTCGCCGCGCAGTTCGGCGTGAAGCGCGGACTGCTCGGCAAACTGGCCCCGGTCAAGCGCCAAACCTTCGTGATCGACCAGGACCGCACCGTCAGCAAGATCATCACCGGCGAATTGCGGGCCAACGTGCACGCCGACGAAGCGCTGAAGTTCCTGCGCGAGCGCGCGAAGTAGGCAAGCCCGCGGCAAATCCCGGCACGGACGTACCGAAACGCCGGGAAGATCAGCCCGTTTCCGCCGTGCACCCGGCTTACCCTGGGGTCATGACTGCGACCGACGGACAGCTGGAGCAGAAATCGAGCGGGCCCGCGTGGCGGACCTGGATCGCCGGCGGGCTGGCTTTGCTCGTCCTCTTGTTCGTCGCCTACTTCATCCTCTCGGCGTTCATTCCGCGCTGGTGGGCGCAGCGGATCGCGGAGATGGTCAACGGCAGCTTCGCCAAGGGCATCGGCTGGGGGCTGGTCTACGGCGCCGTGTGCACTCTTGTCCCGCTGCTTCTGCTGCTGTTCGCGGGGCGGGTGTGGCGCCGCCGGGCCGGCCGGTTCCTGGCGGGCGCGGCCGTGGTGATCGCCGCGCTGGTCGCGATTCCCAATCTGATGACGCTGACCATCGTGCTCGGCGGCAGCAACGCGGCCCATGCCGGACAACGGATTCTGGACGTCGACGCGCCCGCCTTCCGGGGCGCGACGCTGGTCGGCGCGATCGTCGCGGCCGTGATCTGGCTTGCCGTGCTGGCGCTCACCGTCTCGCGATGGTGGCGCAGGCGGCACCCGAAGCGTGCACATGCACAAGCGACCCCGCCCGCCGATGCGGCAAAACCCATGACCGGGCCCGGCGGTCTGTGAGTGAACTCACCTCACCTGTCAACTCCATGACGGTCGAGCGAAGTCGTGGCAAACTCAGAGTCACGGGTGACTGTGAACACGCTTTTCAATAATCGCTAGGCTTACTAACAAAACCACGTCACTTGGCTTGAAAGAAGGCACACCAGTGACGAAGTGGTTAGACCCCGTAGAACAACGAGCTTGGCGCGCGGTTGTTGCGCTGATGACACGTCTACCAGGCGCTTTGGACACGCAGCTGCAACGAGAATCCGGGGTTACCCATTTCGAGTACTGGGTTTTGACCCTGCTGTCCGAGGAACCCGGGCATCGGCTGCAGATGAGTGACCTCGCACACAAGGCAAATGCATCGCTATCACGGCTTTCGCATGTGGTGTCGAAGCTGGAGCGGATGGGCTGGGCGCAACGCTCGGCTACCGCCGGGCGCCGTGGCGTGCAGGCCGTACTCACAGACGACGGCTACCACAAGGTGGTCGAGGCGGCCCCCGGTTACCTGGATGCCGTGCGCCACATGGTTTTCGACGGATTGGCGCCGGAGCAGACGGCTCAGCTCGCCGAACTCAGCGAGCTGCTCGCGGACCATCTGACCGATTCGCTCAGCCGCCCCGACACCGGCGGCGCCGCGGAACGCGGCACCTAGGCCGGATCGGCGAGCAGCACGTCCGCATCGAAACAGGTGTGCGTCCCGGTGTGACACGCCGCGCCTTCTTGATCGACGACCAGCAGCACGGTGTCCCCGTCGCAGTCGAGCCGGACCTCGTGCACGTACTGGGTGTGGCCGGAGGTCTCCCCCTTGACCCAGTACTGCTGCCGCGATCGCGAAAAGTAGGTCGCCTTCCGGGTTTCCAGCGTGCGGGCCAGCGCCTCGTCGTCCATCCACGCGACCATCAACACGTCGCCGGTGCCGCGCTCCTGCGCGACGGCGGACACCAGGCCCGCGTCGTTGCGCTTGAGCCGGGCGGCGATGGCGGGATCGAGACTCATGTGACCGTTTATAACAAAGCTCAGACCCGGGCCCGGCGCAGGGCGGCCACGGTGTCGTCGTCGGATTCGTCCAGGGCCGCGGCGAGCGTGTCGCGGTAGGTGCCGCGGGCCGCGTCGTATCGGGCCCGCCCCTCGTCGGTGATCACCGTGTAGACCCCGCGCCGATCGTCCGGACAGAGGTCGCGATAGGCCAGGCCCGCGGCGTCGAGCCGCCCGACGAGCCTGGTCACCGAGCTCTGATTCAGTCCGAGCCGGTTCGACAGGTCCTGCATGCGCAGTTCGCCGTCCTCGGCCTCGCGCAGGAACCCGAGGGCACGGAACTCCGACAACCCGAGCCCGTGCCCCCGCTGCACCGCCGTCGCCAATCGGCCTTCCACCTGGACGTACAAGGCGGACAGCCGACTCCACATCTCCTCGTCCCGCACCGTGTTTGACACAAATTATTTGTACATGCATACTTCTCCTCACGCAACTTAGTTGCATATACATACAAATAAGGAGCTGTTCCGATGGCCTGGATCTACCTGCTGATCGCCGCCGTGTTCGAAGTGGTCTTCGCGCTGGCGACCAACGCCACGCACGGATTCACCGTGCTCGGCCCGTCCCTGCTCACCGCGGCCGCCGCGGCGGGCGGCATCTTCTTCCTCAGCCTCGCGCTGCGCACCCTCGACGTAGGGGTGGGCTACACCGTGTGGACCGGCATCGGCTCGGTCGGCACCGTCACCCTCGGCACGGTGATCTTCCACGAGACGCTGAACGTCTGGAAGGTGCTCGCCTTCGTTCTGATCATCGGCGGCGTCCTCGGCTTGAAGCTCGCCGACACCTTCGCTGCTCGCGCTGCCCGGCCCGTAGCCGCCTGATCCCCCACTTCATCACCAGCACAGGAGTTTTCGTCATGGCTTGGTTCTTTCTCGGCATCGCCATCGTTTTCGAGATCGCGTTCGCGCTCGGCACCAACGCGACCAACGGCTTCACCAAACTGTGGCCCTCGGTCTTCACCCTGGTCGCCGCGGCAGGCGGCATCTTCACCCTGAGCCTGGCGCTGCGCACCCTGGATGTCGGTGTGGGATACACCATCTGGACCGGCGTCGGCGCGCTCGGCACGGTCATCCTCGGCGCGCTCGTCTACCACGAGAAGATCACCCTGCCCAAGGTCGTGTCCTTCGCCGCGATCATCGCGGGCGCGGTCCTGCTCAAAGTGGCCGCAGGCGCCTGAACGCACCCGACGACCCGCTCGGCCCCAGGGCTGAGCGGGTCGTGCTCGTTCGGCGAGACCCGCTGTGCCCCTTCAGCTCCGCCGCGATCCACCGGCAACAGTCAGCGGAACCACAGCGAGTAACGACCGCGACCATAGCGACCGACCAGCCGATTCTTCAGCGAAAGTCACTGGCAGGTAAAAGATTCGGTGAGTCCGGCACATCAACGGGTGACCCGCGAAATCCCGGCAGCACCCGGTTCCGCGACTAGCGGACGACGATGTCCTCGGCGCGCATGGAGTCCTTCACCTGGCCGATGGTGAGTTCGCCGAAGTGGAAGACGCTGGCGGCCAGGACCGCATCGGCGCCGGCCTGGACCGCGGGGGCGAAATGCTCGACGGCGCCCGCGCCGCCGGACGCGATCACCGGCACGGTGACGGCGGCGCGCACGGCGCGGATCATCGCGAGATCGAAACCGGCCTTGGTGCCGTCGGCGTCCATCGAGTTCAGCAGGATCTCGCCGACACCCAATTCGGCGCCGCGGGTGGCCCATTCGACCGCGTCGATGCCGGTGCCGCGTTTACCGCCGTGGGTGGTGACCTCCCAGCCGGACGCCGTCGCGGGCTGCCCCGCGGGCACCGTGCGCGCGTCGACGGACAGCACGATGCATTGCGAGCCGAACCGCTCCGACATTTCGCGCAGCACCTCGGGGCGCGCGATGGCGGCCGTGTTCACCGACACCTTGTCCGCGCCCGCGCGCAGCAGCCGGTCCACATCGTCGACGGTGCGCACGCCGCCGCCGACGGTGAGCGGGATGAAGATCTGTTCGGCGGTGCGGGTCACCACATCGATCATGGTGCCGCGGTCGCCGGTCGACGCGGTGACGTCGAGGAAGGTGAGTTCGTCGGCGCCCTGCGCGTCATAGGTCGCGGCCAGCTCGACGGGATCGCCCGCGTCGCGCAGGTTTTCGAAGTTCACGCCCTTGACCACCCGGCCCGCGTCGACATCCAGACACGGAATCACGCGTACCGCCAACGTCATTGCCTCACCCTTCCTCCGCGGTCGCCGGATCGGCGACCGTGCAGATCATCTCGAGCAGTTCCTCGTGCACGCCGGGCGCCGCGGCGAGCACCGAACCCGAGGTGATGGTCCACGGCTCCCCCGCCAGGTCGGTGACGACACCGCCCGCCGCCCGGATCAGCGCCACACCCGCGGCGTTGTCCCAGGGGTGATGCCCGAACACGATCGCGCCGCCGAGCACCCCGGAGGCGGTGAACGCCAGGTCGATTCCGGTCGAGCCGTGCATCCGTACCCGCGAGGAGAGCCTGCTCAGCGGGCCGAGCAGATCGAACCGGAATTGGCCCGGAATCCGGCCGCGCGCATCGACATTGAACGCGCCGAAGCCGATCATCGCCTCGGCGAGCTTGCCGTGCGGCAACGGCGGCAGCGGCTGACCGTTCAGCAGCACCGGCCCGCCGGCCTGGGCGGCGTAGCGCTGCCCGAGCAGCGGCAGCCAGGTGAGACCGAGTACCGGCTCGCCCTCGTGCACCAGGGCGAGCAGCATGCCCGAAAGCGGGTGCCCGGACGAGTAATTGAAGGTGCCGTCGATCGGGTCGAGCACCCACGAGGTGCCCGACACCAGGTCCGGTCCGCCGAATTCCTCACCGTGCACGCCGATCCCGGTGCGCTGCTCCAGCTGCGCCGAGATGGTGCGCTCCAGCTCCAGGTCGAGTTCGGTGGCGAAGTCGTTGCGGCCCTTGGTCACCGCGCTCGGCGCGCCGACGCCCTCGACGAACCGCGAGGTGACCGAGTCCAGGATTTCGCGCGCGATACCGAGCAGCGCCGAGAGGTCGGGCAGCGCCGGGGAACCCTGGCTCATCTCACCGCGGCCAGCGCCTCGGGCAGGGTGAACCGGCCCGCGTAGAGCGCCTTGCCGACGATCGACCCCTCGACGCCGTCCGGTACCAGTTCGGCGATCGCGATCAGATCATCGATGGTGGACACGCCGCCGGAGGCGATGACCGGCGCGTCGGTCGCGGCGCACACCTCACGCAGCAGATCCAGGTTCGGGCCGGTGAGGGTGCCGTCCTTGGTGACGTCGGTGACCACGTAGCGGGTGCAGCCGTCCCGTTCCAGGCGCTCGAGCACCTCCCACAGATCGCCGCCGTCGCTGACCCAGCCGCGGCCGCGCAGCCGGTGTTCGCCGTCGATGATCCGCACGTCCAGACCCACCGCGATCCGCTCACCGTGCTGGGCGAGGGCCTTGGCGCACCAGATCGGGTCCTCCAGCGCGGCGGTGCCGAGGTTCACCCGGTGGCAGCCGGTGGCCAGCGCCGCGGCCAGGGAATCGTCGTCGCGGATACCGCCGGACAGCTCCACCTTCACGTCGAGTTCACCGACCACCTCGGCGAGCAGTTCCCGGTTCGAGCCGCGCCCGAAGGCGGCGTCCAGGTCGACCAGATGGACCCACTCCGCGCCCGCCTCCTGCCATGCCAGCGCCGCCTCGCGAGGCGAGCCGTAGCTGGTTTCGCTACCGGCCTCCCCCTGCACGAGGCGCACGGCCTCGCCATTGGCGACATCGACGGCGGGCAGCAGCACAAGACTCACGACTGCGCCTCGCCGGCACTCGGCTTCGTCGCCGCCTCGGACGCTGCGTTGATGGTTCGTTCGCTCCGCTCACTCACTTTTGCCAGCCTAGTCGTTCAGTCTCCGCGCCCCGCCTCCGGCCTGCGGGAATGGGCGCACCCGTCACCGCGGCGGGTGGTGGCGATCGAGGATGTGCGTGAGCAGCCGGACGAGTTCGGCGCGTTCGGCGGGCGCGAGCCCGGTGAGCAATTCCTCCTGCGCCCCGGCGAGTCGCCGGTCCAGTTCGGCGAGATGCGCCGCGCCCGTCTCGGTCAGCGTGACGATCTTGCGGCGGCGATCGCCGGGGTCGGGCCCGCGTTCCACGAAGCCGCGGGCCGCCAGTTCGTTGACCGCGGTGACGATATCGCTGCGATCGATCCGGGTGCGCTTGCCGATCTCGGCCTGCCCGGCCGCGCCCGTTTCACCCAGCACCGCGAGCAGCGCGTAGTGATGCCGCCGCGAACCGGTGCTGTCCAGCGCACGTTCGGCCGCCCGATTGGCGAGTAGCGCGACCTGGTCCACCAGTCGCGTCGGCATAGCACCGAGCCTGTCCGGCGCCCCGTCGCGCGCGATCGCCATGACGGCCAATCTAGCCCGTGCCCGGAACGCCCACCACATGATCGACGGAGCCGGCCGAGACAGTTGCCCGGATCCGCGCGCGAATCCGCTGTGGTCCCCGATATTCGGCGCAGGGCGCTCAGGGTCTACCCCGAGACCGCGATCGCGGGCAACGGGCACCGGACCGGCCCGCGGGCCGGTAGTGTCTCGCCTCGGCGCTCACTCCGATCGCCTATTCCCTACTCTCCCTGGGGTTCCCGTATGTCACGTTCGACTCTTGCTGCCCTGTCCGCCCTTTCGGCAGCCTGCTGCCTCGTGGGTATCGCCACCGCGCCGACCGCCGCGGCCGCACCACCCGAGGAAGCCCGGCTGGCCGGGTGCGAATTCGGCCGGGTCGCGGGCACCTACGACTACGCGAACTTCGGCGAGCACGCCGGAAGAATGCTCGACGTCACCACCGGCGGGTTCCGCGACGAATTCGAGCGGGCGAAGCCGACGATCCTGGACGCGCTCGCCGCCAATCACACCAAGGCGGAGGTCAATTCGGTGGACTGCCGCGTCGTGTCCGGCGACGCGAACCAGGCCGACGTCACGCTCACCGTGGTGCAGACCACGACCGGCGACGCCACCGAGGGCATGCCCAAGACCAACAAGATGTCGCTGCTGGTCACCGTCGTGAACGTGGACGGCCGGTGGCTGGTCAACCGGGCCGAGACCAATTGACCCTAGAGCGACTGCACCCAGTTGCGCAGCAGCTGGGCGCCGGCGTCGCCGGACTTCTCCGGGTGGAACTGAGTCGCCGAGAGCGCCCCGTTCTCCACCGCGGCGAGGAACGGCACGCCGTGCTCGGCCCAGGTGAGCTTGGGCGCGGCGAAATGCTGACCGGGCGGCAGCTCCCAGGTCTGCGCGGCATAGGAGTGCACGAAGTAGAAGCGGGTCTGCGCGTCCATGCCCGCGAACAGCATGCTGTCGGCCGGCGCGGCGACGGTGTTCCAGCCCATGTGCGGCAGCACCGGGGCGGCCAACCGTTCCACCGTGCCCGGCCATTCCGCGCACCCCTCGGTCTGCACGCCGAACTCGACCCCGCGCTCGAACAGGATCTGCATGCCGACACAGATGCCGAGCACCGGCCTGCCGCCCGCGAGGCGCTGACCGATCATCCGCTCCCCGCGCACCGCACGCAGTCCGGCCATACAGGCGGCGTACGCGCCGACGCCGGGGACCACGAGACCGTCTGCGGCCAAAGCGATTTCAGGGTCCGCGGTCACTTCCACCTTGGCCCCGGCGCGCGCCAGCGCCCGCTCGGCCGAGTGCAGGTTGCCGGAGCCGTAGTCCAGCAGCGCAACAGATTTCAGGCTCACAGCGTCCCCTTGGTGGACGGCACGCCCTGTACCCGCGGGTCGAGTTCGACCGCGGCGCGCAAAGCCCGTGCCACCGCCTTGAATTCGGCCTCGGTGACATGGTGCTGGTCGCGGCCGTAGAGCACGCGAACGTGCAGCGCGATCCGCGCGTTCAACGCGATCGACTCGAAGACGTGCCGGTTCAGCACCGTCGAATACGGCGCGCCGGGGCCGGCGCCCGGGATGACCGCGTGCAGCAGGTGTTCCGGCTCGCCGGTGTGCACACAGTACGGCCGCCCGGACACGTCCACCGCGGCGTGCGCCAAGGTCTCGTCCATCGGGATGTAGGCGTCACCGAAGCGGCGGATACCGGCCTTGTCGCCCAACGCCTTTCCCAGCGCCTGACCGAACACGATCGCGGTGTCCTCGACCGTGTGGTGCGCCTCGATCTCGATATCGCCCTCGGCCCGCACGGTCAGGTCGAAGCTGGCGTGCGCGCCGAGCGCGGTCAGCATGTGGTCGTAGAACGGGACGCCGGTGGCGATCTCGGTCTTGCCGGTGCCGTCGAGGTCCAGCTCCACCACGATGCTGGATTCCTTGGTGATGCGCTCCACCCGCGCGGTTCGGTTCGTCATTGCTTCCTCCACAGGCGGATTCATCGGGGCGTCAGATCGGTGTCGACCAGGATGCGGCTGACCTTCAGGAATTCGTCGTTCTCCGCGGCCAGGCCGATCGTGGTGCGCAGGTAGCCGGGAATGCCGACATCGCGGATCAGCACGCCGTGGTCCAGGTAGCGCTGCCAGGTGCGCGGCGCGTCGCTGAACCGGCCGAACAGCAGGAAGTTCGCGTCGCTGGGCACCACGTCGAAACCCAGGTCGCGCAGCGCCGCGGCCACCCGGTCTCGCTGTGCGGCGAGTTCGGCTACGCTGCCGAGCGTTTCGTCCGCGTGCCGCAGTGCGGCGCGGGCGGCGACCTGGGTGACCACCGACAGGTGGTAGGGCAGCCGGACCAGCAGCATCGCGTCGATCACCGCGGGCGCGGCGATCAGGTAGCCGAGGCGGCCGCCGGCGAAGGCGAACGCCTTGCTCATCGTGCGGGTCACCACCAGCTTGGCCGGGAACCGGTCGATCAAGGTGAGCGCGCTCGGCTGCGCGGAGAACTCGCCGTAGGCCTCGTCCACCACCACGATGCCCGGCGCGGCCTCGATGATCCGTGCCAGCTCGGCCACCGGAATGCTGTGTCCGGTCGGATTGTTCGGGCTGGTCACGAACACCACGTCCGGCGAACGCTCGGCGATGGCGGCCACCGCGTAGTCGACGTCGAGGGAGAAGTCCGCGCTGCGTTTGGCTTCGACCCATTCGGTGTCGATGCCCTCGGAGATGATCGGGTGCATCGAATAGGAGGGCACGAAACCCAGTGCGCTGCGGCCCGGCCCGCCGAACGCCTGCAACAGCTGCTGCAGGATCTCGTTGGAACCGTTGGCGGCCCAGACGTTGTCGCCGGTCACCGCGACACCCGTTTGCCGGGTGAGGTATTCGGCGAGCCCGGCACGCAGCGCGACCGCGTCCCGGTCTGGGTAGCGGTGCAGGTCTTCGGCCGCGATCCGGATGGACTCGGCGACGTCGTCGATCAGGGCCCGGCTGGGTGGGTGCGGGTTCTCGTTGGTGTTCAACTGCACCGGCACCGTCAATTGCGGTGCGCCGTAGGGCTTCTTGCCGCGCAGGTTCTCCCGCAGCGGCAGATCGCCGAGGCCGATCCCCGACCCCGGCACGGTCGCGGGACGGCTCATGACAGCGCCTCGAAACGCGCCTGCACGGCCTGGCCGTGCGCGGGCAGATCCTCGGCATTCGCCAGCGCCACCACGTGTCCGGCGACATCCTTCAGCGCCGCCTCGGTGTACTCCACCACGTGGATACCGCGCAGGAACGTCTGCACACTCAAACCCGAAGAGTGCCTTGCGCATCCGGCAGTCGGCAGCACGTGGTTGGACCCGGCGCAGTAGTCGCCGAGGCTCACCGGAGCGTACGCGCCGACGAAAACCGCACCGGCACTGCGCACCCGGCCCGCCACCGCGGCGGCGTCGGCGGTCTGGATCTCCAGGTGTTCGGCCGCGTAGGCGTTGACCACCCGCAGGCCCTGCTCGATATCGTCGACCAGCACCGTGCCGGATTGCTTGCCGCGCAACGCCTCGGTGACCCGGTGCGCGTGCTTCACCACGCTCAGCTGCCGGGTCAGCGCGGCATCGACCGCGTCGGCCAGCGCCGCACTGTCGGTGACGAGCACGCTGGCGGCGAGCACGTCGTGCTCGGCCTGGCTGATCAGGTCGGCGGCCACGTGGCCGGGATCGGCGGTGGCGTCGGCCAGGATCGCGATCTCGGTCGGGCCCGCTTCCGCGTCGATGCCGACCAGGCCGCGGCACAGCCGCTTCGCCGCGGTCACGTAGATGTTGCCCGGACCGGTGATCAGGTCGACCGGTTCCAGCTGCGCGCCGTCGGTGTCGACGCCGCCGTAGGACAGCAACGCCACGCCCTGCGCGCCGCCGACCGCCCACACCTCGTCGACGCCGAGCAACTGCGCGGCGGCCAGGATGGTGGGGTGCGGCAGGCCGCCGAACTGCGCCTGCGGCGGCGAGGCGACCACCAGCGAACCGACGCCCGCGGTCTGCGCGGGCACCACGTTCATCACCACGCTCGACGGGTACACCGCGTTACCGCCGGGCACATACAGCCCGACCCGCTCGACCGGCACCCAGCGCTCGGTCACGGTGCCGCCGGGCACCACCTCGGTGGTCTTGTCGGTGCGGCGCTGATCGGCGTGCACCTTCCTGGCCCGGGCGATGGACTCCTCCAGCGCGGCGCGCACTGCGGGATCGAGGCCGGCCAGCGCCTTTTCCAGCTCGGCCGCGGGCACCCGCACCGTGGCCGGGATCACACCGTCGAACTTCTCGCTGTACTCCTGCGCCGCCGAAACGCCATGGTCCCGGATCGCTTCCACCACCGGCCGCACCTGATGCAGCACCGAGTCCACGTCGACTCCCCCGCGCGGCAGCGCGGCGCGCAGCTCGGCAACGGAGGGAGTGCGACCGCGCAAATCGACGCGGGCGAGCTCGATGCGGGTTGTCATGTGGTGTCGATCCTTGTCCTCAGCTGATCCGCAACAGGAAAGTTGCAGCTACCAGCCTAGTGGGCCGACGCCACCGGTTATCCGCCCGGTCCACTCGGCTGTCACCCCCGCACCTCCCCGCACGCTGATCGGCGTCGCCGCCCTCGACATCCCCGAACACTTCGTCGAGGTGGAGGCCGTCGCGGTCCTCGCATGATTCCGAGCTGGTCATTTGATCACCAGGTAATCCTCGCGGTGGGCTCTCGGCCGATGCCGCCACCATTACCTGGTGATCAGCTGACCAGAAGTTTCCGAGAGCCGTGAGTCCGGGTCGGTACCCTCGCTGCACGTCGCCGCCGCCGTTCGTGCCACGCTGATCCGCGTCGAGGATCCGGGCCACGGACGGCCTCGTGACCTTCGCCCTCTCCGGACGACGAGATGCACCACACTTCGCGACCGATCGAGGGCGAGCGGCCGACATAGCCCGCCACCTGTCGAAACCGTCCCGCGACTCAGCGCGTGTCGGTGTCGATCAACGCGGATCCGTTGCCGGAGTTGATCATCCGCAGCGTCACCGACTTGTTCTGACCGCCATAGGTCACACTCGCCACGTTCACCGCCACCGAACCGTCGCCACTTCCGCTGCCGCCGTCGGCGGTGTCGACGGTGTTGAAGCCGGTGAGCCGGTTCTTCGTCCAGTAGCTTTCGAAGGCCTGCTGGCTGCCGTAGACCTGCTGGGCCGCGGGGGTCAACCGTTTCCACGCCGCCGGGAGGTCCAGATCGGACAGGTTGGTGTAGAAGTCGACGACCTGGTCGATCGCCGCCCGCTGGTCGACCTTGCCCACGCTCTTGGTCTTCCCCACCGCGGCAGCGGCCGGGGTCGAACTGGTGCCACCGCTCGACACGCTCGTGCTCGGCGGATTCGCCTGCACCACCGGCTGATTCGTGTCCTCGCGAGACATCGCGGCGATGCTCACCGCCACGGCGGCGATGATCCCGCCGATCAGCGCGCCGACCAGGACGGCCTTGCGCTTGCTGCCGGACTTGCGCGGCGCCGGGCGCGGCTGGGTCGCGGTGCGCGGGTGCGCGGCGGTGTTGTGCTGCGGCGGGCGCGGCGCGGGCCGCTGCCTGGCCTGACGATCCGGCGCGTGCTGCCGGTCGGGCGGGAGTTGCCGCTCGGCCGGATGGTGCGTCGCGCCCGACACCGCCGACGGACGCAGCGCCCGCGTCGCCGATTCCGGCGCGCCGTTGCGGCGGCGCACGAAAGCCTCACTGGCGGGCACGAATCCGGCGGCGACCGGCGCCGGACCGGAGTCGGCGAAGGCGGCGAGGTGATCGAGCGCCGCGCGCATGGTCGGCCGGTCCTGCGGGTCCGGGCTGAGCAGGTCGAGCAGGAAATCCGTGGCCGGGCCCGCGTTGCGCGGTTCGCTGACCTGACCGTTGGCGGCGGCGTACAGCACCGCGAGCGGGTTGGCGTTCGCGCCGTACGGCGGCTCACCCTCCAACGCGTGGAAAAGCGTTGCGCCCAAAGCGAACACGTCCGAGGCGGGCGTCGGGTCGGCGCCGCGCGCCATTTCGGGCGCGAGATAGGCGGCGGTACCGCAGATCAAGCCGGTCTCGGTGAGCGTGACATCGCCCGCCGCGCGGGAGATGCCGAAGTCGGTGATCTTCACGGTGCCGTGATCGTCGAGCAAGATGTTGCCCGGCTTGACGTCCCGGTGCACGATGCCGGCCTGGTGCGCGGCGATCAGCGCCGAGGCGACCTGTTCACCGATGCGGGCGACATGGGTCAGCGGCAGCGGCCCCTGGGTGGAGAGCACCGCGGCCAGGCTGTTGGATTTCAGGTACTCCATCACCAGGCACGGGTCGCCCTGATGCTCGGTGATGTCGAACACGACGATCGCGTTGGGATGCTGGAAGCGGGCCGCGTTGCGGGCTTCCCGGATCGCACGCTGCCGGACCACGTCACGCTCGGCCTCGGGCAGGCTCGGCTTGATGTGGATCTGCTTGACGGCCACCGAGCGTTGCAGGCGCTCGTCGATGGCACGCCAAACCACGCCTGTGCCGCCGCTACCAATCCGCTCGACCAGGCGGTAATGCTCCGCGATCAACTGACCGGTATCGATGGCGCCTACTCCGAACCTTCTCGAAATCGTGACATCCCGCTTATTGCTTACTGACGCGGTCCGGGGACGAGTGTAGCGGGCCGTGGAACTTCCGCGCTCCTCAGCATGGGCGAATTCTGCGCCCACATCACGGTGCGGGGTCTAGCGCACCGCGCGCAGCATCCGCCCCGCGGCGTCGACGGCAGGACCAGAACTGTTGGCATCATTGATGAACACGGCAAATGCCAGGTCGTCGGCGATCCCGACGAACCAGCCGTGCGCGTGCTTGTCGTCGATGAACTCCGCGGTGCCGGTCTTGCCGAGCAACCCGGGAATATCGCGTAACTGCGTGGCGGTGCCCGCGGTCACGGTCTCCCGCATCATCGTCTTCACCTGCTCGACGACCGTGGCGGGCAACGGCGCGGGCGTCTTGTCCGCGGTGCCGGGTTTGCCCTTGACGATCGCCGGCGCGGGCGCCGAGCCGTGCGCGATCGACGCGGCGACCAGCGCCATGCCGAACGGCGTTGCGGTGACTTGTCCTTGGCCGATGGCGGATTCGACGCGCAGGGTCGGGGTGCCGGCCGGCGGGACTTTGCCGGTGACGGTGGTCAAACCCGGTGTGACGTAGTCGATGCCGAGCCCGAGCTGCGCGGCGGCGGCGGTCAGCGCGTCGGCGGGTAGCTTCGCCGCGAGCGCGCCCATGGTGGTGTTGCAGGACCGCGCGAACGCGGTGTGCAGCGGCACCGAGCCGAGATCGAAGTTGTTGTCGTTGGGGATGCGGCGGCCCTCGATGGTCGCGACACCCGGGCAGGGCAGCACCGTGTCCGGGGTCACCGTGCCGGCCTCGAGCGCGGCGGAGACGGTCACCGTCTTGAACGTCGAACCCGGCGGGTACAGGCCGGTGAGGGCGATCGGGCCCTGCGCGTCGGCGGCGTCGTTCTGCGCGACCGCGACGACGTTGCCGGTGGAGGGCTGCAGGGCGACGATCGCGGCAGGTTGGGTGATCGGTGCCAGCGCCGCCTCCGCCGCGTGCTGCAGGTCGATGTTCAGGGTGGTCGCGATGTCGGTGGTCGGCTTCGCGTCCTGGCCGCCGACCCGTTGCGTGCCCTGCGCGGTCTGCGCGCGCACCGCCCAGCCCGCGTTCTCGTCGGCGGTCTGCTGCCAGAGTTCGGTGAGACCGGACAGCACCGGCGAGGACAGGGCCTTGTCCGTGGTGAGCAGCCGGGTCTGCGGGGCGAGCGTGACGCCGGGCAGCGCGGCCAGCTGCGCCTGGATCGGCGCGATATCCGCGTCGCGCAAACTGATCGCGGTGATCGGCTTGCCCTGCGCCGCAGCGAGTTCCGACTGCAACGAGGCGGCGGTGATACCCGGCGAGATCGGGCCCAGCAGTCCCGCCAGCGCACCGGTGTCGGCGCCGGGGCTCACCGTGACCAGCGTGACCACCTGCTGAGTCATCAAATCCCCACCGCTGGCATCGAGCACTCGGGCGGGCTGTGGGTAGACCGGGCTGTAGGTCAGCGGTCCTGCCGCGAGACCGGGCGCGACCGTATCCGGGTTCCACGCGATCTTCCAGCCGTCGCCGCGGTCGTTCGCGGCACCGGTCGTGGTGTAGGTCCACTCGGACTTGCCGTCCTTGCCGAGCTTCCAGGTGGCGGCCAGGGTGAAGGTGTTCTTGTCGATCGCACGGACATCGAACTTCACCTCCTTGCCCAAGCCGTCGTAGAGCTTGCCCAGGGTGTCGGTGGCCTTCGCCGGATCGTCGGTGAGGTTCGCCGCCGCGGCGACATCGTCGCGGGTCAGCGCGTCGGCGAACTGGCCGGCGACCGTGTCGGGCTGGTCCGGTCCGGACGAGCAGGCGGCGAGCACGAGCGCGGGTGCGGCGAACAGGACGAGGCACTTCCGGTGGGTACGCACCCCGCCGACTGTAACGGCAGGTAGTTCCGGATGGCAGCTGCGACGCCCCGTCACCGCCGCTGCCAGTCCCCCTCTACCAGCTTCGCGGCATCGGCCTCGGTGAGGTCGATGTCGAACAGTTCGGACAGGACCTTCGGCACCTCGGACACCTCGATCTCCCGGGTGTCGCTGCTGCCGTCCGGGCGCGTGGTGACCACGGTGGTGCCGTCGATCATGTGGTCGGCGTCGGGCAGGAAGCGGTGTGCGTACGGCCGCGTGGTGAACGGCGAACGGGGCGAGGTGGAGACGAAGTGGTTGCCGACCGCGAAATCGATCCGGTACTGCGGTGTGGTCGCGAACGTGTAGCGATCGATCCAGCCGTCCTTGCCGAACTGGTGCAGCACCCAACGGTCACTGTCCAGTTCGCCGAGCGTGTGTTCCAGCCGGAACCGCCATGCGCCGGCACTGAATTCGCCGGTCTCCGTGGATAATTCGTAGGGCTCCAGCGGGCCGGAGCCGAAACCGACGTCGACCAGCCAGACCCGGTCGTCGTCCGCGGTCGTCACGCGCAGCAGCGCGTGCGTGGCCGGACGCAGTCCCTGATCGGCGCCCATCGTCACCCGGCCGTTGAAGGCGATGATGTCGTACCCGAGACGTTCCAGCACCGCCGCGAACAACGTGACGTGCTCATAGCAGTAACCACCGCGACGTTGCCGGATCAGCTTCTCCTGCAAGGACTCCAGATCGAGCAGCACCGGCCTGCCCAGAATGATCTCCAGGTTCTCGAACGGAATCGTGGTGGTGTGCAACCGCACCAGCTCCCGCAACGTCCGCAACGTCGGTGCGCGCTCCCCGTCGAAGCCGATCCGGGCCAGATACCCGTCGAGATCCAGCTCGGCGTTGTTCCAGCGGTAGGCCGGGTCGGTCGGCTTCGTCATCGCACCCTCACTTCGTCGTCGGCGTAATCACGTCAACCCTGGGTGGCCATGATCATGTTCCCACCCCCCGGTGCCCGCCCCTGTGGGATCCGCCATGATGAGGGGCGGAATATCCGGTCCGCACCGCAGTGGACGGGACCGGACATCTCCCGCCGCACGGTTTCGGCGACGCGGGACAGCGCAGTGCCGAGGTGGCGGCGTTGTGCGGTCGTCAGCGGATCGAAGACGATCCGGCGCACGATCCACTCGCGGGCCTCGAAGCGGTCCATCAGTTTCGACAGTCGCGCCAGCACGCACACCCCGCTGATCGCGAGCCTGCCCGGTGGCGAGGTCCCGGTCCGGCACGCGCGGCCTTCAGCTACTTTGCCCGGAACACGTTCGTGCTGAGATATTTCAGGCCGGAGTCCACCAGAATGGTGACGACGGTGGCCTCGGGACCGAGGCGTTGCCCGAGCGCGATCGACGCGAGAACATTTGCGCCGGAGGAGGTTCCGGTGAACAACCCTTCCTCCCGGGCAAGTCGTCGTGCCATGGCTTCGGCATCGGCGGTGGGTACGGGGATGATCTCGTCGGGAAGCTCGGGGTCCCACATCGGGGGCCGGTAGCCGATCCCGATGCCTTCGATGAGGTGAGCACCGGGACGGCCACCGGACAGCACGGCGGATTCGCCCGGTTCGACCGCGGCCACCCGCAGCCGCGGATTACGCTGCCGCAGTGGTGCGCTCGCCCCGCGCAGTGATGCCGCGGTCCCGACTGCTTGCACGAAACCGTCGACGCGTCCATCGGTTTGCGCCCAGACCTCTTCGCCCAGTGCGTGATAGCCGGTGATGCTGTCGGTGTTGGTGAGCTGGTCGGTCCAGTAGGTGTCGGGTTGCCGGCCGAATTCCGCTGCGGTGTCGATCATGTCGCGGATCAACTGCTCGGTGATCTTCCCGTTCGCACTCGGAACCAGGGTCAGTTCGGCACCCAGCGCGGCCATCTGAACCAACTTCTCCGCGCTGAACACCTCCGAGGTGACGATGCGCAGGCGATATCCCCGCGCCGCGCAAACCAGCGCCAGCGCAGCACCAGTACTGCCGCCGGTGTATTCGACAACGGTGCCACCGGGCCGCAAGCGGCCGTCGGCTTCGGCGGCGCTCACCATGGCTTGCGCCATCCGGTCCTTCATACTGCCGGTCGGATTGTTGCCCTCGACCTTGACCAGAATGGTCGCGCAACCGGCGGGCACCACCCTGCGCAGTCGTACCAGTGGGGTGTGCCCGATCGCGGCCAGCACGCTGCTACCGATTTCCATGATGTGCTCGTCCTTCCGACGCATCCGTCGACCTCGTCTTCCTCGACACTGCCGATCATCGAGGCGCCGCCCCGGGGCCGGAAGTTCAGTTCTTGAACTACGCTGCGGGCACGCAAGTACCTACGCTTGGCGTCGTGGCTGGTTACGGACAATTCTGTGCGGTGGCGCGGGCGCTGGACGTGCTCGGTGAGCGGTGGACGCTGCTGATCGTCCGGGAACTGCTGCTCGGCGCATCGAGCTTCGGTGACCTGTGCCGGGGACTGCCACGAATCCCCCCGGGCGACTCTGTCTGCGCGCCTGCGGACGCTGCGAACCGCCGGCATCGTCGACGGCTATCGCCTCACCGACGCGGGTGCCGCACTCGCCCCCGTGGTCCGGGAACTGGCCCGGTGGACCGTCACCACCGACAGCGCCGCCCTGGGCGACGACGACCTCGACACCGTCGCCCTCACCTGGGACATGCGCCGCCGCGTCGACATCACCGCACTGCCCGAGCACCGGGTCGTGATGGCCATCGAATTCACCGACCGGCCGATCGCCGACCGCAGATTCTGGTTGCACCTGTCCCGCACCAGTGTGGATCTGTGCCGCGACGACACCGGTGCGCCCGTCGACATCTGGCTCACCGCACCGACCCGGGCGGCCACCGAATGGTGGCTCGGAAACCTGTCCTGGCCGCAATTGCTGCAACAACCCGGTGTCCAGGTACACGGCGACCACGAACTTCAACGCCGCGTACCGCGCTGGTTCACCCGCTACCTGTTCACACCGGACGCTCTAGCCCAGACCACAACCTGACCCTTGTGCTCACTGCCACGCGGACGCCAACGGCCCGAGATGGTCTCGGGCCGTGGGTCTTCGGGATGCCGCCGTGCTGCGGCATCGGTCGGGCGTGGATCTCCAGCTAGTTGATCGAGTTGGCCAGGCGATCGGCGTACGGGGCGGTGAACCGTCCGACGAACGGCAGCTCCGCCCGGACACCGCCGGTGCCGTTCGCCTTGACCATGGCCATGATCCAGACGACGAACGAGAAGACCGCGACCACGAGTCCGACGAGGCTGAAGAGGATGCCCAGGGCCGCCAGGAACGAGCCGACGATACTCAGCCCGATATTGACCACCGAGACCGCCCCGAAGAAGACAATCGATTGCGCGGCATGGAATTTCACGTCCGGATCATTCTTTCCCACGAAGAGGAAGATGATCCCGGTGACCCAGCCCAGCGCGTAAGACAGGATCGCGCTGGTCTTCTTGTCCAACCCGGTGGACTGCGGTCGATTAGCGGGAGATTGAGAAGATGTCATGGGCCGAGTACATGCCGAGCCCGCCACCTACCGATCCCAACTTTCCACTGTTTCGAGCTGGTCATCAACGTCGGCGGCAACATGGACGCGGCGCGTTCCGCACTAGTCACCTGCGCTTCCGGCCGGACGGGGCTACTCACCGCGGGCGATCGGCGCATACCGATGCACGGGCCGATACTGCGCTCCGACGGTCCATACCTCGAATTGTCGGTGCTGCCGGTAGGTGTCGGGCACGGCGTCGCACTGGACGGTTCGATCCCCGGAGTCGCGCTCACCGCGGCGGAGCTTGGGCCGAACCCAGCGGGGACCGACGCTGGCCGCTGGATAGAACGTATAGTGATCGATCGGAACACGACCGAACGTACGAAATGCGATAGCTGAAGCTGGCGGCCGAGGTAGAGCGAGGTGAGCGTGAGCGACAAGCAGTTACCCGACACCGAGATCTCGACCCGGATGCTGGTGGAGAGCCTGGTCCGCGAGGACGCGACCATCGACGCCGGCGAGCTCTACGATGTCGCCAACGCGCTGGAAATGAGCGATCAACAGGTCCGGCTCTGCATCAAACGACTCGTCGCCGAGGGCAGGTTCGTCCAGGAAGGTCGCGGCCGCAAAGCCGTTTTGCGCGCAACCGATCTGACCCGCGACAGCCTCGAGCCCGACCTCGATTTCGTGCGCTACATGTATGCCCAGGATCGTGGCGAGGCGTCTTGGGACGGCCGCTGGCATCTCGTCGCGTTCGGTGTGCCCGAATCAGCGCGGCACGCACGAGATTCCATGCGCGACACCATCGTCCGACTCGGTGGCGCACCGATTCAGGGTGGCCTGTACGTCTCGGCGAACCCCTGGGAGGACCGAATCCGTTCCGCGGCCGCACAGCTGGGCGTCCTCGACCAGATCACCACGTTCACCAGTAGCGATCTGACGCTCGGTCGTCATGTCTCCCCGCGCGACATCGCCGAGCAGCTGTGGCCGCTCGACCGCGTCGCCGCCGGCCACCGGCGGCTACTCGACGCCGCGGAACACTGCCTGGGCGAACTGCGAACCTCCTCCCGCATTCGGCATCTGACGATCGCAGTCGCCCTGGCCGCGGAATTCACCCACGCGACGGAGCCGGATCCCCTGCTACCACCACAACTACTCCCCCAGCCGTGGATCGGCGCCGCCGCGCGTGCGGCGGTAGCCGCGTGCTGGGCGGAGCTTCGCAAATCCGATCCCGCGCAACCAGTTCGACTGTTCCGCTGGTACACGAATGTCACCAGCGGAGCCGCCGACCTTTCGCACCCGTCGTAGTCGAATTTCCGCGTCGGGACGCAAGGCACGCGCACCGATCAACTCGATCGAGCAAGAACCGATCGAACAGGCGCGGAATGGCTGGTCCACGGCGGACCGGTCACTCGACGGAGCGCACTCAGCGGACCGTCTGCCGTTCCGCGTACTCGCGCAATGAATCCAGGTAGCCGGGTGCGTAGAGCGAACGCGGCGCGAACAGCGCCACCACGGTCGCACGCCAGTCCTGGTCGTTGTCGAAGCGGGATTCGACGATGCTGTGTGAAGCGTTCGGATAGCGCTGCACCGTGAGCTGTTGTGGCGGAAGGATTTCGCGGTAGACACGTTCGGTCTCGTCGACGTCGACATTGAGATCGTCCGCACCCAGTATCAGCAGCACGGGGACCTCGACCTCCGGCAGGACGGCGGTCACATCGGCCCGATAGTTCCGCAGCACGAAGTTCCAGCGATCCTCGGACATCGGCTCCGAATCAGCCTGGGCCGCAATATATTCCTGATAGGTGGCGTTCTCGCGGAGCAACCGCAATCCGACATTGCGACGATCGAGAGCGGCATCGATCTCGGCCCGGGAAGCGCCCCGATACCGTAACTCGGCGACCAGGTTGTACTCGCCCTGCCGCAACCAATTCACGGCTGCGCCAACGAGGATCACGAACTGAAGTTCGGAATCCCGCGCCGCCACCTCTGGTACGACCCACCCACCCTGACTGATCCCCCACATGCCGATCCGGCGCGGATCGATATCGCCACGCTGTCGCGCCCACGCGATCGCCGCTTCGGCCTCGACCGCACGGTCGTGCATGCTCTGGTCGAGCCAATTCCCCTGCGCCCCAGCGATGCCCGGTTTGTCCCAGGACAGCGACGCGTATCCGGCCTTGGCGAACGACTCCCAGATCGGTTCGTAGAACGAGTCACGGTCGGCATCGGCGGGCCCGTCCCCGTGCACGAACACGACAAGGCCGAAAGGTCCCTGCCCGTGCCCGGGCATCGCCAACGTCGCCTGCAAGGGCTGCGTCGACCCCGGAATCGTCAATTCCTCCTGCCGAATGTCGAAGTCGTTCGCATAGATCACCCACGCCCCCGCGCCCACCACCAGCGCCACCACGCAGCCGGCCGCGATCAATGTGCGACGCAACCACCGCCGGGCACGGCTCTCCGCAGCCGACGACGTGCCATACGGTCTGTCCACATAACTAACGTAGCAGATACGATCGTTATCAAATCAATAGTTAGGATACTTCGCACCCGCCTCAGGAACCGATCAGCTCGCAACCTCCGGCGTTGACAGCTACACGGGCGAGCCGACGTTCGACCACAACCCCCGGCAATCACACATGGCGCTCAGCGCGCGGTGCTCGGCGCTAGACGCGCGGTGCTCGGGCTCAGCGCGCGGTGCTCGGGCTCAGCGCGCGGTGCTCGGCGCTCGGCGCTCGGCGCTAGGCGCGTGTGCGGCGTACTGGTGTCCGGGAAGAGGTGGCGTCAGTGCCGCGCGGTAGGCGGCACGCGGTGCTCGGTGCACGGCCCGCGGTGCACGGTGCACGGCACGTGGCGCGCGGTCTGGTGTGGCTGCGGCCCGCTCCGCGCGAGTCCGGCACCCGCGCGCACGCGGCATCGAGTCGCGCCCGGGCCTCGGGGCGGCCGCGGAGACGGACGCGCCTATTGCACAGGTCCGCGCACCATGCGCCGACCTGTCGGTCGAAGAATGTCGAAATCCGGTGCCGTGCCGGGCGATCGGGCGGCCGCTACCGGCGCACGGCCCGCGGCACGGTGCACGGTGCACGGTGCACGGTGCACGGTGCACGGTGCGCGGTGCGCGGTGCGCGGTGCGCGGTGCGCGGTGCGCGGTGCGCGGTGCGCGGTGCGCGGTGCACGGCACCGTGCGGCATGCGGTGCGCGGCCCACGGTGCTCGGTGCGGCACGCAGTGCTTGGCACGCGGTGCACGGCACTCGACGCACTTGGCACATGCACCCGGACCCGGACCCGGACCCGGACCCGGACCCGGCACCATGCACGTTCAATATCTGACGGAGCGATATTCGCGGCACTTGGTGCTCAGATCGGGAACCCGCGACTCCAATCGAGATCCACTGGCGCGGCGGGCTCCGCTTCAGGCCGGCACTGAAATCATGTGGCGCACTTGGCATTCGGGGGTGCGGCGGGGGCGGTGACCAGGTTGTGGGCGACGTCGATGAGGTAGTCGCGGTCGGGGCCGTCGGACGGTTCGGTGCCGAGGAGGAGACGTTCCACTACGCAGCCGCCCTCGAAGAAGGCGGGACCGACGCTGTGATCGCCGGGGACCACGGTGCCGTTCAGGTCGCGGCCGGTGACGACGGTGTACATCGAGACGGGTTTGCCGGCGGCGAGCAGTCCGGCGCGCATCTCCAGGGAGGTCGGGTAGGGCACCACATCGTCGCCGGTGCCGTGGATCAGGAAGGTGCGGCGCACGTCCAGCCGACCGGCCAGCAGCGCGGGAGAACGCTCGATGTAGGCCTGCGGGCAGACGAACGGCGTGCAACCGCCCGCGTCGCGTTCGATCTGTCCGGGCAGCGCGGGGTCGACCTGGCCCGCGGCCAGCCACATCGTGAAATCGTCTGCGGGACCGTAATTGTCGACCCAGTAGTCGAACAGCCCGCGCGGACCGTGCATCGCCGCGAGGCCGCTCATGATGCCACCCTGGCTCCAGCCCCACAGCACGGTGCGCTCGATGCTCGGATGCTCGCCGCGATACCACTGCGTCGCCGCCACGATATCGCGCTGTCCCGCCCACAGATTCCACTCGCCGGTCCGCCACACGCTGTCCGCCGACCGCAGATCCATCGACAGCACCGGCGTCCCGGTACGCCGCGAGATCGACATCAGATACCCGGCGTAGTCAGCCGACGATCCGGCGTGACCATGCACCGCGACAACAAGTTTCGTCGGCGCCGCACACCCCGACGGCTCGTACACCCGCCCCGTCGCCTCCTCCCCATCCACGGTCAACGTCACCGCCCGCACCCCCACCTGCGCCACACACTCCGGCTCCGCCACCCCCACCGGCGCACCCACCACCAACGCACCCCACAGCACACCCACCGCCACCAGTACTTTCCCGCGCCACATCCTCGAATGATGGCACGGCGCCCTCCCGCCGACACGTGACACTGCCCCGCAACACGCCCAACCGCATAACTCCGCCACCCACCGACACAACGGCCTGACTCACCCCGCTGCCCACCCACAACACGCCCGCCCGCCGCCACAACGCATTGGGATTCGCACCAGTTCTCGGGACTTGCACCGGTTTTTGGCGGCCAGAAGGGGTGTAAATCCCGAGAAGTGGTGCGGCTGTGGGGTTTCCGCGTGTCGACACGCACCAAGCTGTCGCTTGGTACACGCCGACCTCGGGTTTTCGGCGTGATCCTCTCGGCGCGCCGGTGCGGCCGGGCACTCCACAGAGCTTCCATACGGCTCACAGCAGCTATAACCCTTGTGAACCGTATCGAAACTCTGTGAACCCCCACCTATCTGCCGCGTGGTACAGACCACCCTCCCCGCCCTCTTCCCCCAAGCCGCTCGAGACGCGACCACAGCGAGATGACCACGCCGGGACATGACACCGCGCACCTGACGCGCGCCTACAGCCGGGTACAGCACACGACGCGCTCAGCACTATCCATGTAACTCCCGCGGCAGGTCCACAAGACTGGGCAAGTCAACCTTCGGAAGCCAGCCAACAAGCCCAAACGCAAGAAACACCAACAAAACTCAGCCCGCGCCACCTGCCTCTCGCCTAACCCGCACCCGCCGCCCTGTCGTCCACCTCCTGCACGGCTTCCAGCGCGAGGCAAGCCGCTGGCGAAGCACACCGATGACAACGGCGCGCCGCTGAACTGAAAGAGCCGCAGCATCCGACCCGGACTGGCCGAGACCCCACGGTCCGTGCACCGGTCTCGAGTAGCGAAGTATCGGGGTGCGGCCGGACTACTAGGGTCGAGACGATGGGCAACCGTTTCCGCGCGGCTGCGTCGGGCCTCGACGTCTACATGAGCAACGGCGCCACTGATGTGTTCTGCGATGTGATCGCCTTGGCTGGTTCGTCGGTGGCGCGCACGGTATGGCAGCAGCATTTGGTGCTGCACTTCTGCGACTTGGCGCGCCACACCCGCGGTTTCGCAGGATTCGACCTGGCCGAGCTGCCGTGGACGCAGGATCACCAGGCGGAGCGAGATTTCTTCATCGTCCTGCTCGACCGCGCGAACCGCCGGACCGGTTGGGAGAAACTGCACTACACCCCGTCGGTCGATAACAGCCTCGGTGCGTTCATGCGGATGCTCACCACGTTTCACGCCGGCCCGACGATCGACTCCGGTTTCGGTGACTGGACTCTCGCACCGAAGCCGTATCTGCTCGATATGTGTATCCGGCACAAGACCTTTCAGGGCGAGTTCGGATGCCGCTTGTGCGAGATCGCGATACAGCCCGCCGATGCGCCCCTCGTCTGGGAGTTGACCAGTACCTACACCACGGACGGAACGATCAACGGCGAGACCGTCAATCGCGAGATATGGCAGATCCCCGACGAATTGGTCTCCCGTGTGCTCGCCGTCGTGGGTGGTCCGGAATCGCGTGCGGTGGGCGTACGGATCAAACCACCTCACCTCGAGTCGGTGTCCGCGATCATCGGCGAACGACTCGATCCCTACGCCCGCCATTGGCTGAGTAAAGCCGTGGCATGAACGGGGTACGAGGACCGAAGACCAACGGGCCGAGTCGATCTGAGGATCTCGGCGCACGCTCGGTGCGATCTGCACCATGTTCGGCGAGCCAAGACGACCAGCGCACTATGACGCCGCGACCACGGCCCCGGAAGACCGCGCCGAGATCATCCCGCTGAGCAGGACGGCACGTCGGCGGGTGAGGAAACGGGGCAGATTCAGCACGAGCGCGTTCAGGCGGCCCGACGGCACGCTCGGTCGCCGGCCGCGGTCGAGGGCGCGCATCGCCGTCGCGACCACCTGCTCGGGTGTCTGGTAGGCGCCCCGATGCTCCCCGCTGCGCAGGTCATCGAAGAATTCGGTGCGAGTGAGGCCCGGGGCGAGTGACAGCACCCGCAGGCCGGTGCCGCGCGACTCGTACCACAGCGCCTCGGTGAAGCTGAGGACGAAGGCTTTGCAGGCGGCGTAGACCGCCATCGCGGGCATCGGCGTGTAGGCCGTCATGCTCGCGACGTTCACGAGAACACCCCGGCCGGAGGCGCGGAGCGGTTCGATGAACGCGCGGGTGAGGTCGACGAGGTTGGCGACGTCGACGTTGATTTCGTCCGTGAGGCGGTCTGGGTCCTCTTCGTGGAAGACGCCGTCGGTGCCGAAACCGGCGCTGTTCACCAAGCCGTCGACGGCGATGTTCCGCCGGGCCAGGTCGGCGGCCAGCCGCCGGCCCGCGCCCGGCTCGCTCAGGTCGAGGGCGACCGCAGTGGCGCGCACGCCGTGCTGCGTCCGCAGTTCTGCGGCGAGTACCTCCAGGCGGTCCTGCCGCCGCGCGACGAGGACGACGTCGGAGCCGCGGCGGGCGAGTTCGCGGGCGAAAGCAGCACCGATGCCGGAACTGGCGCCGGTGACGATCGTGGTCTGGCCGGAAAAGCTGATCGAGGTCATAGCTGCACCATATGCATGATTTGCACTCAGTGCAAACTATTACACTTTGTGAAGATAAGTAGACTGAGTGCATGGTCGACTCCCCTACGCTCCGCGAACGCGCCCGCCGCGCGGCTCGCGCGGAAATCACCGCCACCGCAGTACGGCTCTTCGCGGAGAACGGCTTCGAGGCGACGACGATCGACCAGATCACCACCGCGGTCGGCATCTCCCGCCGTTCCTTCTTCCACTACTTCGGCAGCAAGGAGGACGTCGTCCTGGGCGACACCGACGCGCTGGGAGAGTCGGTGCGAGCGGCGCTGGCAGCCCGCCCGGGCGACGAGTCGGCCTGGACCGCCATCCGAAAAGCCTTCCTGGTGCTCCAGCAGTCGGAGGGCACCCAGGAGGAGCAGCTCACCCTCGCCCGCATCCACCATGAGGCGCCCTCCTTGCGCGCCCGGCACCTGGAGAAGCAGCTGCGCTGGCAGGAACTGCTCGCCCCCGAGGTGCAGCGCCGCCTCGGCCTGCCCGCCTCTCCGGTACCCGACCCCCGGGCACTCGCGTTCGTCGCCGCCGCGCTGGCCTGCCTCGATGCCGCCGTCGACGCGTGGTATCGCTCCGGCGGGGCCGACGACCCCGAACGCCTCTTCGAGGATGCGGTCGCCATCATCCGCCGCTAGATCCGCCAGCTCGCAACAACATTCGCACTTTGCGGAGACGGACACCGGCTGCGCCCGGCGAAGCTCGGAATGCCCCTCACACCGTCGCAACCTCCCCCGCTCGTAGCGCGACGAACACTCCGCCCGTGATCGCCGCGGCGCTCACGACGATGCCGAAGACAGTTGTTCCGGCGGTCAAGCCAACTGCGTCACTGAGGTATCCGGTGGCGAGAGGGAGAACGGCCGCCGGGAGATAGCCGCCGACGTTCTGGGCGGCGTTCGCTTCGGCGAGACGACCCGCGGGGACGCAGGCGCTGATTGCGGTAAGGCCGCCGAATTGTCCGAGCCCCTGGCCGCATCCAGCCAGCACCGCCGCTGCGGCGAACAACGGCAGCGACGACAGCACTACCGCGAGGACCAGACACAGCATGCTCGCGGTGGTGGCCAGTGCGCCGCCGAGCAGCATCGTGCGTACCCGCAATCGCCGGGCGGCAAGCTGAATACCGGTGGCGCCCAAGAACATCGCGAAGGCCAGGCCGCCCGCGACCACTCCGTTCGCCGCACCGAGCAGGTCGGCGAGCAGGGACGGACCCAGCGACAGCACGAACGAGGTCGCGGTGATGCCGGGCGCGAACACGGCGATGCCGAGCAGCACCGCGATCCGGCCGTCCCGCGGCACGGCTGGAATCCGGATCCACGGCCCGCGCGCACCCGATCCCGGCGCCGCTGCCAGCCGCACGACCACCACGAAAGCCGAAGCCAGCAGCGCGATCTCGACCACGAACACCGTCACCGTCGGACCGGGCACGGCCTCCGCGAGCACCCCGGCGAGCAACGGCCCCGATCCGGCCCCGAGCACCATCGCCGTCGAAGCGGCCAGTGCCGCAAGTCGTTTCCCGGCAGGCCCGGCCACATCGGTGACCGCGGCCATGCCCGCCGACACGGTCGCGCCGACCGCCACACCGGTCAGCAAGCGGGCGAACTTCCCCATCGACGACCTGCGCGCCCGGTTCGAGGACAACTGCAACCGCCTGACCAGCGATCCCGCGTTCGGTCGCGCGTACGTGCTGCAGCAGATCGGCAAGGCGACGGGTAAGCCGACCGAGGCGAGCGCGGTGATCCAGATCGGCATCATGGTCGGCAATGCCGACGGCAGCTTCGATCAGGCCGAGATCGCCGCCGTCCGCGACGCCTGCCAGGCATTGCAGTTGAACCCGCAGGACTTCGGACTCTGATCGGTCACCGGCAAACGCTAGGCTTTCGCCTATGCGTTCGATTGATGTGGCCGAGCGACGCGCTCGGCTGGCGGTACGGCACCGGCTCGCGACGGCGAACCGGTCCGATCAGGTCACCGAGATAGCTCGCTCACTGGTTGCCTTGCACGCGACCGACCCGGCGACGGTGTATCTGTCCGTCGGGGCGCGCAGCAACACGCTCACCCCCGCACACGTCGAACAGGCGCTCTACGACGACCGGACGCTGCTGCGCATGCTGGCGATGCGCCGCACCATGTTCGTCGTCCCGGTCGAGTTGCTACCGGTGTTGCAGTCCTCGTGCGCGGATGCGCTGGCGCACAAGCAGCGTCGCACCTACGGCAAGTATCTCGAGGTCGCCGGGGTCGTCGACGGCGCCGTGCCGCCGTGGCTCGCCGAGGTCGAAGCCGAAACGCACGCGGCCCTGCTGGCCCGCGGCGCGGCCACCGGCGCACAGCTCAGCAAGGACGTGCCCCGGCTGCGCACCCAGGTGAACACCGCACCGGAGAAGGCTTATTCGAAGCCGACCAACATCACCACCTGGGTGCTGGTGACCCTCGGCTGCGAGGGCCGTATCGTCCGCGGCCGCCCGAACGGCGGCTGGACCAGCAGTCAGTACACCTGGTCGCCGATCGAATCCTGGCTTCCCGAAGGCATTGCGGCCCTCTCGGCCGAGCAGGCGCGCACCGAATTGCTCCGGCAGTGGTTGCGGGCGTTCGGTCCCGCGCCGCTCACCGATCTCAAGTGGTGGACCGGCTGGGGCGTCGGCGAAGTCCGCAAGGCGCTCACCGCTCTCGATACCGTCGAGGTCGAACTCGACGGCGGCACCGGCCTGTTGCTCGCTGACGATGTGGAACCTGTTGCGGCACCGGCACCTTGGGCCGCGCTGCTGCCCGCGCTCGATCCGACGCCGATGGGCTGGCAGTCCAGGCAGTGGTACCTGGGTCCGCACGCGCCGGCGCTGTTCGACCGCAACGGCAATGTCGGCCCGACGATCTGGTGGGGCGGCCGCATCGTCGGCGGGTGGGCCCAGCGCAAGGACGGCGAAATCGCCTGGCGGCTACTGGAAGACGTCGGTGCGGAAGCCGAGGCCATGATCGAGGCCGAGGCCGAGCGCACCGGCGCGTGGTTCGGCGAGGTCCGCGCCATCCCCCGCTTCCGGACCCCGCTGGAGCGGGAACTGACCGCCTGACGCGACTCAGCCCGCGCAGGTCGCACCGGGCGGTGCCGGCGGCGCGGTGTCGACGCCCGCGAGCACGTCGGTGGTGTATTCGAGCGCGGTCCGGTCCATCGGCTCCCGATCGGTGAGGATCCGCTCGACCACGCACGCCCCTTGGAACCAGACCGGTCCTATCCAGTGGGTTCCAGGCAGGACGGCCCCGTCGGGACCGCGGCCGGTGATGATCGTGTACATCGAATAGGGTCGGTCCGCCGCCGCGAGTCCCGCCTTCAGGTCGAGCGAATGCTGGTACGGGACAATCGGATCGGCGGTGCCGTGCACCAGGAAGCTACGTCGCGCGTGCAGTTGCGCGGCGAGCGCCGCGGTGGAACGGTCCCGGTACGCCTGTGGACACTCCGTGGGTGAACAGTCCCCCGCGTCCCGTTCGATCTGGGTCAGCTGCGGTAGTCCGAGGCTGTTGCCCAGGTTCCAGTAGTCGACGGCGTTCGACGGCCCCGCGGTGTTCACCCAATAGTCGAACAACCCGGCGGGCCCGTGTGCCAGCGCCAGCCCGCTGGTCATGCCGCCCTGGCTCCAACCCCACAGCACGGTTCTGCCGACGGACGGATGCTCGTCCTTGTACCACTGGGCGGCGGCGACCACATCGTGCCAGCCCGCCCACGGGTTCCACTCCCCTGTTTTCCACCGACTGTTTCCGCCGCGCTGATCGAGCGTGAGCAGTGTCGCGCCGCTGCGCTGCGCGAGCGCCGACATCACGTCGGGATAGTCGGCCGACTTCTCGTTGAAGCCGTGTACCGCCACGATCAACTGACGCGCGGGCAGGTCACCGGGACTACAGGCATAGGGCTCGTAGGCCCAGCCGCTCGCCTGCTCGCCGTCGACCGCGATCGTGATCGGTTGTCGCGCAACGTTGTCCGGGGCGCAGTCCGGTGCCGCGGCCGCGGCCGGAACGCCGAACCACAGCGCGGCCAGCGCGGCGACGACCGCGACCAGCAGCGCCGTCGTCGGCTTCATACTCGCAGGGTGACACAGCGGTGAACGAGCGCGCGGTGAAACAAGGTACCGATCGGGTCGAGACAACACGTCCTTAGATCGGCGAACGAGATCGTTCCGCTACATATCGAGCCCGAGGTCGAGCACCCGGACCGAATGCGTGAGCGCGCCGACGGCCAGGTAGTCGACGCCGGTCCGGGCATAGTCCGCGGCCACCTCGAGGGTGAGCCCGCCGGAGGACTCCAGCTTCGTGCCCGGCGCGGTGGCGTTGCGGCGCTGCACGGCGGCCTGGGTCTGCCAGAGCGGGAAGTTGTCGAGCAGCACGAGTTCCACGTTCTCGGCGAGCACCGCGTCCAGCTGTTCGAGACTGTCGACCTCGACCTCGCAGGCGATATCGGGGGCGAGGGCGCGCACGGCGCGCAGGGCTTCCACCACCGAGCCCGCGGCGACGACGTGGTTGTCCTTGATGAGCGCGGCGTCACCGAGTCCCATCCGGTGGTTCACCCCGCCGCCGACGCGGACCGCGTACTTCTGGAGTGCGCGCAGGCCGGGCAAGGTCTTGCGGCTGTCGCGGATCTTGCAGTCGGTGCCCGCGACGGCGTCGGCCCAGGCGGCGGTCGCGGTCGCGATGCCGGAGAGGTGGCAGACCAGGTTGAGCATGGTTCGCTCGGCGGTGAGCAGCCCGCGGGTCGGCGCGACGACGGTGAGTACGGATTGTCCTGGCGTCACCCGGGTGCCGTCGGCGACGCGGCCGGTGATCTCGTAGCTGCCCGCGCCGAGCACCTCGTCGAGCACCAGCAGCCCGACGTCGAGTCCGGCGACCGTGCCGGGTTGGCGCGGCACCACCGACGCTTTCACCACCGCGTCGGCCGGAACCGTTGCGGCGGTGGTGATATCGGGTCCGTAGCGCAGGTCCTCGTCGAGCGCGGTCCGGATGAGGGCGAGCACCTCATCGCGGTCCAACGCGGTATCCAGAGCCATCGTCGCACTCCTCTGATTGTCTTGTGTTGCGCCGCATGGCACACCACGGCCGACGTGCCGGGTGTGCCGCACGACGTTCGGGTCAGGCGGGTGGGCCCAGTTGCGGCCGGCCCGTGGGGTCCAGCCGGACCGAGAAGCTCAGGCGCAGCCGATCGTCGGGGTGCGGATGATCGGATCGCGTGTGACAGCCCCGGCTTTCGGTGCGGGTCGCGGCGGTGAGCAGCAGCGTGCGCGCCGCCAGGGTCAGCGCCGCGTCCTCGAGACCGGCGACCCGTTCGTCGAACGTGCCGTCGGCGCTGAGCGTGCGGCGCTGAGTCACAGCGTCTTCCATCCGTTTGATCGCCTCGTCCAGCCCGGCCCGGTCGCGGACCACCGAGGCGTGCTCGGTCATCAGCTGCTGGAGCACCCGGCGATCGGCCGTTTCGGCGTGCCGGGCCGGGATCTCGGCCACGGTGGCGGGTACGCCGCGGCGTTCGGCGGCGGCCACACCGACGCGCTCGCCGACCACGAGACCTTCCAGCAAGCTGTTGGAGGCCAAGCGATTCGCGCCGTGCAGTCCGGTGCGCGCGACCTCTCCCGCGGCGTAGAGGCCGGGTACCGCGGTGCGTCCGTGCGGGTCGGTGACCACGCCGCCGCACTGGTAATGCGCGGCCGGAGCGACCGGGATCAGGTCGCTCGCGGGATCGAGACCCGCGGCGTGGCAGGAGGCGGTGATCGTCGGGAACCGTTGCGCGAAGCCGTCGATGGCGCGGGCGTCGAGGTAGACGTGATCGGTGCCCAGCGCGCGCATCCGGGCCGCGATCGCGCGCGAGACCACATCACGCGGTGCCAGGTCGCCGCGCGGATGCAGTCCGGCGGTCACCGAATCACCCATGGAATCCACCAGAATCCCGCCCTCGCCGCGCACCGCCTCGCTGATCAGCGGGCGGCGGCCGAGCCCGCCCGGGGTGTAGAGCACGGTCGGATGGAACTGCACGAACTCGAGGTCGGCGACCGCCGCCCCGGCCCACAGCGCCAGCGCGACGCCGTCGGCGGTCGCGCCCGGCGGGTTGGTGCTCAGCGCGTAGAGCTGGCCGAGTCCACCGGTGGCGAGCAGCACCGCGGGGGTGTGCACGACACCGAAACCCTTGTCCGACACCACGACAACGCCCTGCACGCCGTTCGGTCCGGTGACGATGTCACCGGCCGCCGCGCCGAACAGCACCGGCAGTCCGGCCGCGTTGAGCGCCCGCTGCACCTCCGCCCCTGTCGCATCCCCGCCGGCATGAATGATGCGCCGCGTGCTGTGCCCACCCTCCCGGGTGCGCGAGATCTGCCCGTCCCGGCCGAGGTCGAACACCGCGCCGAGGTCGGTCAGCGCCGCGACCGCGTCCTGACCGCCCTCGACGATCGAGCGCACCGCGTCGACCCGGCACAGTCCGGCACCGGCCTCCACCGTGTCCTGCACGTGGGATTCGACCGAATCGCCTTCCGGCGCAACGACAGCGATGCCGCCCTGGGCGTATTGCGTGGACGTGTCCGTCGCTCCGCCTTTGCTGAGGGTGAGCACCCGGAGCCCGCGCAGCGAGGCGGTCCGCGCCGCCGTCAGTCCGGCGACGCCGCCGCCGATCACCACGAGGTCGGCCTCGGCCTCCCACTCGAACGACTGCCCGACCACTGCCGCGCGGGCAGGGGTCGGCGTCATTCACCACCGCCCGGATTGCCGATCTCGATCATCCGCTGCACCGAACTACGGCCGCGGGCCGCGGTTTCCAGGTCGACGTGCACCTCGTCGCGGTTCTCCACCAGGCAGCGCAGCAGCGCGGCGGGGGTGATCATCTTCATGTACTTGCACGAGGCCCGGTCGTTCACGGCCTGGAAGTCGATGCCGGGAGCGGCCTTTCGCAGCTGATGCAGCATGCCGACCTCGGTGGCGACCAGCACCTGCGTCGACTGACCGGAGCCGCGCCGCTCGCGCACCTCGCGGGCGGCATCGATCATGCCGCCGGTGGACAGGATGTGCACCCGCTCGGACGGGAACGCCCCCTCGCCCGCCAGGTACAACGCCGAAGTGGCGCAACCACATTCGGGATGCACGAACAGCTCCGCGTCCGGGTGCGTGCGCGCCTGCTCGGTCAGCTCGTCGCCGTTGATGCCCGCGTGCACGTGGCATTCACCCGCCCAGATGTGCATATTCGCCCGGCCGGTGACCCGCTTGACGTGCGCACCGAGGAACTGGTCGGGCAGGAACAGCACCTCCCGGTCCGGGTCGATCGAGGCGACCACGTCCACCGCATTCGATGAGGTGCAGCAGATATCGGTGAGCGCCTTCACCTCGGCGGTGGTGTTCACATACGACACCACCAGCGCGTCCGGGAATTCGGCCTTCCAGGCCCGCAACTCGTCCGCGGTGATGGAATCGGCCAGCGAACAACCCGCCCGCTGATCCGGGATCAGGACGGTTTTCTCCGGAGACAGGATCTTCGCGGTCTCCGCCATGAAGTGCACCCCGCAGAACACGATCGTGTCCTCGGGCGCCTCCGCGGCGATCCGCGACAGGGCCAGCGAATCACCGACGTGATCGGCCACGTCCTGGATCTCCGGCAGCTGATAGTTGTGCGCGAGAATCGTCGCGTTTCGCTCGCGGGCCAGCCGCTTCACGTCCTGGGCCCACTGCGGCGTCGCCTCGACACCGGTGAAACCCGACGGCCCGTCGAACACCTGCTCCATCAGCGGAGGCGCCAGTTTCGCACCCATCGTCGCCATGATGGCTCCCTTCGTCGTGCGACCAGTTACACCACCGATTCGCACCTAACCAGGTTTTCGACTTATAATCGAAAACGTGGCCCATAGTAGCACCATCCACGAAACGCTCACCGCGGTGTTCCAGGTTCGCCGCTTCCCCGCCAACATCGCCGCAGGTCCCGGCCCTGCGAAAGCCGGAAAGGAGATCATCGGGCGCTGCCCACCCGGACAGCGGACCGAATTGGCCGTGTTGCTCTGGGAGCGCGCGCTAGACCCCCAAAAGGGCACCTGGTCGCTGCCCGGCGGGCGTCTGCGCGACGACGAGGACCTCGACACCTCGGCGGGCCGCCAGCTCGCGGAGAAGGTCGATGTGCGCGAACTGGCCCACCTCGAACAGCTGTCGGTGTTCAGCGCGCCCGACCGGGTGCCCGCGCCGCGCCGGATCGCGTCGGCCTACCTGGGACTGGTCCCGCTCACCGCCGACCCCCAGCTGCCTTCGGACACGGCCTGGCATCCCGTCTCGGCGCTGCCGCCGATGTCCTTCGATCACGGCACGGTCGTCGATCACGCGCGGACCCGGCTGGCCGCCAAACTCTCCTACACCAATATCGCGTTCGCCCTCGCCCCCGCCGATTTCACCATGTCCACCCTCCGCGAAATATATTGCGCCGCACTAGGTTACGACGTCGATACGACGAACCTGCAACGAGTCCTCGCCCGCCGCAAGGTGATCACCCCCACCGGGCAGACCAGAGCCCCCGGCCGGACCGGCGGCCGCCCCGCCGCCGTCTACCGCTACACCGACTCCGGTATCCGCGTCACCGACGAGTTCGCAGCCCTGCGCCCCCGCGCCTGACGATCGCATTGGGGGCTTGAGGTGGTCGGGCGACGGTGATTCAGTGGGGACGTAGCCGGACGGAATGATCTCGGGGGCAACGTTGAGCGGTACGACGACGGCGGTCATCTACGAGGCCGCGGAGGCCACGGACCGGGTGGTGACCCAGTGGGCGGGCGGGGAGATCATGTTCCTCGCGGTGCCCGGACCCGAGGTCGGGATCGAGTTGGCGGTGTCGCTGGCTAAGGACGGGGTCGGGCTGATCGAGCTGTGCGGCGGGTTCGGGCTGCCGGGGCATGCCGCGGCGCTGGCCGCCGTCGGTGGTGACACACCGGTGTCCGCCGTGCTGTACGGGATCGAATCACTCACTGCCGCCGACGAGTTCAAGCAACGCTATGAGCGGGGCGCGACACTGCGCGGCGCTTTCATCTACCTGTCCCCCGAGGCCGATCCGGAGACCGATCGCGTCACGCGCCGCGACGGGATGCTGACCACCGTGTTCGCGGCCGCCCGCTCCGCTGCGCAAGCGGCCGATATCGCCGCGACACTGGCAGCGGAACCGGAGGGCTTGCACCTGATCGAACTGTATGGCGGCATCGGGCCGGACTGGGCAGCGGCCGTACTCGATCGGGTCGGCGGACGGGTTCCGGTGGGTCTGCCCTGCTACCCGCCGACGCGGCGTTGACCGACGAGACATGATGGCGCGCTTACCCGATCAGCGCGACCTCGTCTCCCGTCGAGCGGGCCTAGTCGGCTACTGCCTTGCGATGCTTGGCGACCCGCCGGTACCGCCGCTTGTTCGGCAGTGGCTGGGCGGCATTGCTGCGCCGCAACGCATCTCGACGCCGCCAGGCCACCAGATCTGCCCGCTCACGGCTCGGCGCGGAGGCCGGTTCCGCCGCCGCCCCGCCCTTTCCATTCATCACCGGACCTCCTTTCCGCTCCGCGACCCTACGCGCGCCCACGATCCCCCTCCACCCATTTTCCGCGCGCGACGCGTCGAGCGTCCCCCTTTTCCTCGCGACAGGCTGCACTGCACCAAGGCATGGCGGCACGCCGCTCAAGCCTGAAAGTCACCTCGCTCATGGGTGACTGCTCGCCTGGCAAACGCACGATAACGCCGAGAAGCGCGCACCCGAGGCGGGTACGCGCTTCTGCCGGCAAACCTCCACATGATTCGCTACCAGCTCATACCGCTGTCGCTCTTCTCATCCGGGGATGGGGATCGAACGCTGCATTGCGGTCTTGTCGCCGGATCGGCCCTACGCGGCCGCTCGGCGCGCGGAGTGAGCGCGCGGCTTGGCGCGCGACTGCCCTTGCGCCACACCGCCGTTGCGACGGCCGCCGCCTTGGCGCGGTCCGCCACTGCTCCGGCGCGGTCCGCCACTGTTTTGGCGCGGTCCGCCGCTGCTGCGACGGTCGCCTTCACGTGCTGCCCGCTCGCTGTATGAGGGGGCGACGAATGGGGCAATCGTGCCGACGAGCTCGGCTACCACGGGCGAATCGGCGGTGACTCGTTGCGGGGTGACAGTGATCTTGGCCTTGCGCATGAGGTCGGCCAGGTCGCGTCGTTCGCCGGGTAGCACCAGGGTGATCACTGCACCGGAGTTGCCGGCCCGTGCGGTCCGGCCCGAACGGTGCAGGTACGCCTTGTGTTCGGCGGGCGGATCCACGTGTACGACCAGCTCGACATCGTCGACGTGCACGCCGCGTGCGGCCACATCGGTCGCCACCAGCACCCGGGCGTCACCGGCGGCGAAGACCGCGAGGTTGCGGTCGCGGGCGCCCTGCGAGAGATTGCCGTGCAGGTCGACAGCCGGAATTCCAGCGAGGGTCAGCTGCTTGGCCAGTTTGCGAGCCTGATGTTTGGTGCGCATGAACAGGATTCGCCGGCCCGAGCCCGAAGCAAGCCGGTGTACGATCTCGCGCTTGGCTTCGACGCTCGCGGTTTCGAAAACGTGATGGGTCATAGCGGCGACCGGGGAGTTCGCCTCGTCGACGGAATGCAGCTCGGCATCCGGCAGGAAGCGGCTGACCAGCTTGTTGACGCCATTGTCCAGGGTGGCCGAGAACAGCAGGCGCTGACCATCATTCGGGGTGGCCGCGAGAATTCGGGTCACGCCAGGCAGGAAGCCGAGGTCGGCCATGTGGTCGGCCTCGTCGATAACGGTGACCTCGACGGCATCCAGCGAGATCAGGCGCTGGTTCATCAGATCCTCGAGCCGGCCGGGGCAGGCGACGACAATGTCGACGCCGGCGCGCAGCGCCCGGACCTGCCGGTTCTGCGGGACGCCACCGAAAATCGTGGTGACGGTCATCCGATAGGCCGCGGCGAGCGGTTCCAGCGCCGCCGCGATCTGGGTAGCCAGTTCCCGAGTCGGCGCCAGCACGAGGCCGGTGGGGCGGCTGGGTGCGCGTCTACCGGCGAGGCCGCCGCCGAGACGGTTGACCATCGGAATGGCGAACGCGAGCGTCTTGCCGCTGCCGGTTCGGCCGCGGCCCAGCACGTCGCGTCCGGACAGCGAATCGGGCAGGGTATCGGTCTGGATCGGAAAAGGGTCTGTGATTCCGGCGCGAGTCAGCGCCTTCACCAGGGGTGCGCTCACGCCGAGCGCGGCAAAAGAGATGTCAGCAGAAGTCATAGGTGTTGCGGTGCCTTTCGGGCATCAGGTGGTGCCCGAGCCGTCTGCGGACCTGCGGGTCCGCACCGGGGGCACGAATGGCGAGATTGCCGATGGGCAAAATCGATCGCCGTAAGAAGAGCGGATGCGGCAAGCGCTGGTTGCGAAGCGAATGCGATCTACGACGCTTGGCGTGACATGTCACGCACATGATCAACAATACCCTGTGGTGAGCGGTTCATACTCACCGGGTGAGGTTTCTCGCCTCTCGCCAGGCCTGGCGGCGCGACAAGGCTGCCGATCGGCGGTCCACGATTCGGGAAGATAGAGCTCCCGGTCGATCAACGCACGTCCATGCTTGGACATACGCCAAATCACCCCGATCTGGCAGTTCACGGTACGCCCGGCCGTGCCCGAGTATTGCCGTTGCACCCCAGCCGATTTCACGCCCTTCTTCAGGAGTGTCGGGTACTGCGGAATTCTCGTCGACGATTTCACTCCGACGTCGAGGGTGCTTCGACGTCGTCGATGGACCAGTACGCCTGTAGTCCGGTGATGAGGCCGTTGTCGTTCACGGTGATGATGTCGATGGCGCGGGCCCGGGTGCGGGTGCCGTCGAGATCGAATTCGAAAGTGAACGCCATGGCCGCTCGGTTGGCGTGCGAGCCCCGGATCGGGGTGTCGAGCTGCGCGCTGAAATTGCCGACGACGGGGGCGTAGATCTTCCGCAGCGCCGCGCGCCCTCGGACGGGATCCGAACCGACCGGGTCCTCCCACGTGACATCATCGGCGAACAACGCGATGAGCGAGTCGAGGTCATCGCCGCAGAGAGCATCGAGATAGTTTTGAGCCGCCCGCACGGCAGCCGCCGAGGTGTTGGTTGTCATGCCTGCCATGCTCGGCCGATCAAATTGGACCAGCAAGTACGGTCTACGGTCGGGCGGCCGCGGATCGCAGATAACCCAGCGCCATATCCATCGCGGCCTCCAGCGGTACACGGGTTCGGCCCAGCATCATCATCACCACGCCGCCATGCACGGCCGACAGGATCGCCGACGCCATCCGGTCCGCATCGACACCTGCGTCGAGTTCTCCGCTCGCCTGCATGTACTCGATACCGGCACGCAGATGCGCTTGCCAGTGCGCGATCAACTCCACGACGACCGCGCGAGCCCCCTCGCTAGCGGGTGCGATCTGGTTGACCAGCACCCGCAACGGACAATCCCCACCGCGACTGTCGAACTCCCCGAGCAGCTGCGCACGCCACTGCTCCCAGGCCGCCCAACTGGTCAACGGATTCATCCGGGCCGCTATGCCATCGAGCACCCGTTCGGCCTCCTGCTGGGCGACCGCGACGAACAGTTCCTCCTTTCCGCCTGGAAAGTAGTGAAACAGCTGGCTTTTGCTGGTGCCGGTTTGGGCGCAGACGTCATCGAGCGTCACATCGCTGATACCGCGTGCCATGACAACCTCGGCTGCCCCGGCCACGAGGCGCGCTCGGGTGGCCTCACCTTTGGCGGTCATTCCCTTCGGCATCTGTCGACGCTAACGCACTCACTCCTCCCCCCTGTCGGCAGCGACGCCGAGTCCGACCATTGAGCTCGGGCCTGGCTGCTGAGGCACCGCCGAGGCGACGTTCGTCCTGAGAACGCGCGGTAATGGCGCTGGGCGCGCGCCGGTGATTTCGTCCAAATCAGTTGGCTGACAGCACTTCCGTACGCACGCACATGCCGATGTGCGGATGTCCGGGGAGGTCGTTGGATCGAACGCGGAGTTGAAACGTGCGAACTGTTTGCGTCAGTGTTCCGATGTGGCGCGGCGCTCGTCGATGAGGTGGGCGATTCCGTCGAGGATGCGGTCCAGGCCGAAGTTCAGTGCGTGGACCGTTGCTGAAGCCCGAACAGCAATCTGTGCGGGCTGTTCGAGGCGGTCATGGCCTCGGTTCCTGGTTCGTGTTGGCAGGGCTCTGTAGTGCGCGGTTACCGTGGCGAGGTGAATTTCATCCAAAGGGGACCGATGATCGAGCAGCGCCCGTTGTCGGGCTGGGGCCGTACTGCATCGTCTGTGGCGCAGGTGCTTTCCACCTCTGACCTCGACGCGGTTGCCCGAGCGGTCCGCACGGCGGGACCGCGCGGTGTCATTGCCCGCGGGCTCGGCCGCAGTTACGGCGACCCGGCACAGAACGGAGGCGGCCTGGTCATCGACATGACCGCGTTCGACCGCATCCATTCGATCGACCCGGACAACGGTGTCGTCGATGTCGATGGCGGCGTCAGCCTCGACGCGCTGATGCGCGCGGTCCTGCCGTACGGGCTGTGGGTTCGAGTGCTGCCGGGCACTCGTCAGGTCACCATCGGCGGGGCGATCGCCTCCGACGTTCACGGCAAAAATCACCACTCTCAGGGCAGTTTCGGCAACCACGTGCTGACGATGGAGTTGCTCACCGCTGACGGCACAATCCGCACGCTCACCCCGGACGGTGCCGACGCGGATCTGTTCTGGGCCACCGTCGGTGGCATGGGGTTGACCGGAATCGTCGTGCGTGCCCGGATCCAGGTGAAGCGCACCGAGACCGCGTACTTCCTCGTCGACTGCGACCGCACCAGCACTCTCGACGAGACTATGGAGCTGCTGACCGACGGATCCGACGAAGGCTACGAATACTCGGTGGCGGTACCGGACACGATCAACACCGGCGCGAAACTCGGCCGAGCAATGTTCAGCCGAGGAAACCTCGCCAAGCGCGACGAGCTACCCACCCGCCTGCGACGCAACCCACTGCACTTCACTGCGCCGCAACTGCTAACGGTGCCCGATATCTTCCCCAGCGGGATGGTCAACAACCTCACCACCCGGATCGGCGGCGAGGTCACCTACAGAGTTTTCGGCAAGCAAGGACGCGGCCTGATCCAGAACATCACCCAGTTCCTGCACCCGCTCGACGTGGTCGGCGAATGGAATCGCGCCTACGGCCCCCGCGGTTTCCTGCAATACCAGTTCTCGATGCCGTTCGGCGCCGAACCGCAGCTCGCCGACGCGGTGCGGGCGATCGCGCACTCGGGGCACAGGTCATTTCTGAACGTGTTCAAGCGCATGGGCCCTGGGAACCGGGCGCCGCTGTCCTGGCCACATCCAGGATTCATGCTGAGCCTGGACTTCCCGATCGCACCGGGCCTGAACGAGTTCTGCGCCGAACTCGACCAACGGGTCCTCGACGCCGGTGGCCGCCTGTACTTCGCCAAGGACTCACGCACCACCCCCGAGACGATCCGCGCCATGTACCCGCGGCTGGAGGAATGGCGTCGCATCCGCGACGACATCGACCCCGAACAGATCTTCGTCTCCGACCTCGCCCGCCGCCTGCACCTGATCGACGACAACCTCATCAGCACAGGCCACTGACATTCGAACAGCGTTGCCTACCTGCGTTTCCCGGTAGGCAACGCGCAACCAAACGCACTATATTGCCGCGTGGCGCGCGGTTCTGAACGGCCAATCGGTCGGCTCCGAAGATCAACAGGCCGAACGCTTTTGATCTCAGCCCCAACCGCGCGGCGGGCGACCGAGCGCACGCTACTGCCGATTACAGAGTGCCCGCCACGAACATCGGGCCCCCTAGACCACCTACGTGGGCCACGATCGACAGTGCCAGGATTGGCCGTCCCGTTCAACGAGAAACGGTACGGCGTGTGGCAGAGGTGTGCCCCAAACCCGCGCGCCGAGAGCACATAGTTGTGCCAACGTCACACTCAGGCTTGCCACGTGACCGACGAGCACAACGGACTCACCTTCGTGCGCCCGGGTGATCTGATCCAAGGCGGCAGTCATCCGGGCCAACACCTGCGATCCGGATTCACCGTCGGCAACTCGGCGCTCGAGTCGCCGGTCAACTATCCAGTGCCGCAATACCTCTGCGGTCTGGCGCCTGACGCCGAGATCGGTGGTTGCCTCCACCGCGCCGATGCCGACCTCGGCCAACTCCGGCAACGCCACGACGTCGATGCCGCGGCCCGCTAGCAGGGCCGCTGCGGTTTGTTGCGTGCGAAGCGCAGTGCTGCAATAGATACCGGAAATCGGCTCGTCAGCTAGCACGCGGGCAGCTGCGGCGGCCTGGCGGAACCCGCGTGAAGTCAACGGTGACATCGGCACTGCTCCGGCCACACCCGAGATGACATTCTCCGATTCGGCGTGACGAAGGCACCACACCCGCACGTAACCACTCACGAAGTCATCCTGCCCCGCCGATGAAGCGATTACCCCCACCCGGGGCCGCTCGGTAATAGCCGCATACCGCGCGGGCCGGGCGGTTGAGATCCGCTGCGGCTCACCCGCACATGCCGATTTCCGTGCGTCTGTTTGCTCTCTACATCCCGGTAGGGGACGCGGGCGCGGTGCTTGGTCATGATGGTCACCGTGGTAGAAATCAGCCTCCTGACCGAATCCGACCGCGCCAGTTGGGAAGTGCTGGCACGCGGTAAGGACATGTACTTCGCGGTCGAACGAAGCGACCGGGACTACGACCGTGCGTGGCGACGGCTGCGCGATGACGAACAGATACACGGGATCGCCGCCCGGCTCGACGGCAAGATGGTCGCTATCGCGCACTACCTGTTCCACGCCAGTATCTGGTACTCCGGGAAATGCTATTTGGCGGACCTGTTCGTAGACGCGGAAGCCCGGCGGCGAGGTGTGGCGACCGCAGTGATCGAGTGGGTGGCGCAGGACGCCACAGAGCACGGCTTCCCCGGCCTCTACTGGAACACCCTGGAAGACAGCCCAGCTCGCGCCCTCTACGACAACCTAGGCAAGTTTCAGCAGGGACTCATCCACTACACGTACCGGCCCGACAACAACGATCGCCGCGTGAACGCACCATAATGCCGCATTCCGGTCGTTCAGTCGTGCATAGCGCCTGTCCGACAGTTGATCTCGTGAACGTCCGCTTCTGCCGATGGTCGCGCCAATCGGAGAGGTCAGCGAAGCGCACGGAAGATCAACGGGTTGTACTGTTTCCGGTACGGCACAGGGCGTGATCGACCAGGGCCATGGCGGTGTTCTCCTGGGCGATCTGGTGGTCCTCGGTGTCCTGCAAGAGGGTGGACATGGACACCACGACGCTGCGCGTGCCGTCATCGGTGACGCCGTCTCTGGTCTTGTAGCCGGGGATGTCGCCGCCGTGCATCCAATATCTTCCACCGCAGGACAATTCGATTGAGAACAGGCCCAGGCCGTATCGGGCTCCGGGGAAGACCGATTTGACCTCGGGGTCGGTGTCGACGGTCGTCTTCATTTCGGCGAGTTGTTCGGGGTGCAGGAGTTTGCCGCCAAGCAATGCCCGGAAGAAGGTGTTGAGGTCTGCGGTGGTGGTGATCAGCGCGCCAGCGGCGGCGGCGAATACGCCGATCCGGTTGTCGGTGGTATCGACCAGTCCACCCGTGGGCCATTGTGTGTATCCGGTGGCGTGCGGGGCGGGAACCGTTACCGCGCTGCCGGGGTAGCTGGTGTGCGCGAGGCCGAGCGGGGTGATGATTCTGCGGTCGACTTCCTCGTACCACGGTGTGCCGGTAACTTTCTCGATGATCATGCCCGCCAGCAGATAGCCGGTGTTGCTGTAACTCCAGCCGCTTCCGGGGGCGAAGTTCGGCGGGCTCTGCACGGCGGCGGCCACCACCTGATCGGCCGGAGGGGGTGCGGTGAGGGCATAGCGGTGAAAATCCTCCGGGGAGGCCAGCTCGTACGGATTCGGGTACGTCAGTCCGCTGGTGTGGTTGAGCAATTGGCGCACCGTGATCTTCGTGCCGTCGTTACCGTTACCGCGCACCACGCCCGGCAACCACTTCTCGACCGTGTCATCCAGGGCGATTTCGCCCTCACCTACCAGCTGCAGCAGCACGGTGGCGGTGAATGTCTTTGTCGCGCTCGCGGTCCGGAAGTACCCCTCGCCCGAGACCGGACTCCGACTCACGGTATCGGCGACACCACTGGTCACCACCGTGCTGTTGCCGTCAGCGGCGACCAGCCTGGCCTGCACACCGGTGATACCGACGTCACGAATTGCGTCGGCATCGCGTTGCAACGTGGTCGCATCTGCCGCGGTGGCCGATGTCGTCGCGCTGGGTGCGGCGACAGGCTGGTCTGGCTGGCAGGCGGTCGTCACGAAAGCTGCGACGACCAGCATCGACCCGGCGGTGCCAAACATCTTCGATCTCAACGGATTCCCTTCGGGCAATCAGGCAGTTACAACACCACCACAGTAGGATTCCGCGCAGCCGCGCTCCATCCCGCCGACACCCGATCGCCACTACAGCCAGCGCCCCGTCCACGGTGGTGCCAGCACTACCGGCCGGTCTTGCTGCATCCAATAGGCATCCCGCGAACATCCTCATCTGCCGCTTCCGGAGCGTTTCCGAACCGCCACCGCCCGCACGCCGAATGCAGGATCAGCTGATGGCCAGGCGATAAACCTGTCGTGAACCGCCCTCCGGCCCCACTGGGGCTTCCTCGCCGGGGAGGAAGCCGTGTCTCTCGTAGAAGACTCGTGCTCCGCTGGCGACCGCGCCTGGGTGATCGGCACCGAAGGTGATCACTTCGATGCAGCCCGGCAACCGGACAAACCTCCGCGTGGCCTCGGCCAGCAATGTCGTCCCGATGTTGTTTCCGCGTTCTCGCTCCGAAACAACGAGCCAGTGCACCTGATAGCGCGGAGCATTGCCCCCGAACAGCAATCCGCCCACGATGCCGGACCCCGAATGGGCGACCAAGGCCGCGGAGCGGTGGATGTGTCTGCTCACGGCCTCATGGAAGCCGGCATCGTTCACCATGGGACCGAACCAGTGCTCGACCTGAGAAGCCAACCTCAGGAACGCCGAAAGATCCTGCTCCTGCGCAAGTCTGACGATCATTCGACCAGTTTGGCAGCAGCCGCTGTGGTCGAACATCCGCTTCTGCCGCGACCCGCGCGTTGGTCAGCCGTCCAAACCGGCTGGCCGACGGCGCTTCCCAACACGCGCTCATGCCGATGAGCGTGTGCCTCGGTCGGTCGAAGGTCAGAGTCATGCGCGCATTCCGGCATGCACAAGGGGCTCGTCGTGGACTGAGCCTGGATAGCCCGCCCCATTCGCAACACCACTATGCCGCTGGACAACGGCTCCGACTGGGCGAAACCGACTGCTGGGTAACGTGATAGAGCGACGACATGCTCACTCGAGTTGGAGGCTTGTAGCTGTGTTTCATCTGGACCACTTTGCGCTCGGGGTAAGCGATCTCGACGACGGCGTACACAGGCTGGCCGAGCAGACCGGATTCGGCAACTATGAAGGCGGGGTGTTCCCCGGTGGTGGCGTGCGCAACTGGATATTCCCGTTGGGCGCAGACATCTACCTGGAGGTGGAGAGCGCTGTCGAGGGGAGCGCCGACCCCGCGTCGTCATGGTTCAGGCGCGCAACCAGCGACGGCGCTGACCATTGGATGTTCTGGTGTCTGCGCGCAGACACCCTCGATGATCTGGAGCAGGTCGCTCGGCGGCTGGGCAGCGAGGTCAAGGTTGTCCCAGGGCGGACGGAGCCGGACGGCACACAACGGGTGGTCACCAGCACGCCCGTCGGGCAGGCAGTTCGGCGGGCTCGGCAGCAGGGCCTGCCGAACTGGTACTACCGGGACGATCCAGACAACAACCCCGCCCGCCGCGCGGTTGTCGGTGAGCGAATCGCGGCCGGGGTGGCCTGGTTGGAAGTGTCCGGTGACCCCGACCAGTTCCGCAGCCACATCGGCACGGAGACCTTCGACCACTTACCGCTGCGGTTCGTGCCCGGTGAACCGGGGCTGCACGCGGTCGCGGTGCGTACCAGCGGTGGCGAGGAGATCGTGATCCGACGCACCCCAGCTGGGCAGGACATGTTCTGACCGCGGCGGAATCTGTTCAGTCGCGATATCCGACTGTTCGGAGCGAGTCCCTTCACGGATGGCCGTACATCCGACGGGCACAGCAAGGGACAGCCACGCCACACGGAGCCCGAGATCCATTCGGTCAGCAACGGCCCTCAAAGCTGGGAACGTCAGTCACGCCACCGACCGCGACTTCGCGAACGTCCTCTTCTGCCGCTTACGGTGCACGGCGACGGAGCAACAGTGGTCCGGTCGGCCGCTGTGGGTGGAGAGCTTCGGATCCCCGCGTCGCCAATTTCATCGGGATCTGGCAGTTTCCGCTTCCGCCCAAACACCTTCCCGGCGGCCGGATTCAGGGCGGGGAAAAGCGGAAATTCCTTGTCTAGGCCCCCGACAGGAGACCGTGCACCGCGAGTCTCGGGAAGTAGCGCGCAGACGCCAGGCCGGTTCGGCATGCCGGCTCCGAACGCGCGCGATTGTCGCTGCGCGCGTTCGGGCTTCCTTGTGGCACAACCGATCTCGCATGCACACTGGCCTCGTATACCTTGCTGGGTTATCGTTGATCTCGTGCCCCACTATTAGGTTCCTCTCCGCCGCCTCTACCTGGTAACCCGTGCCGATCTGGCAGCTGGGATGCAGGTCGCGCAGGCGGCACACGCCGCGCTTGATTTTGCTGTCGCGCATCCCGATGTAGTTGTCGGCTGGCACGCCACCTCCAACGTGTTGGTGGTGCTCACTGCACCGGACGAGCTGTCTCTGGGTTGGCTGTGCACCGATGCCGCTGCGGCCGGCCACCGGCTGGTCAGGGTCCACGAGCCCGATCTCGACGGTGCACTGACGGCCGCCGCGTTCGAACCGGCCGCCCGTCGGCTGGTTGCCCACCTCCCTCTCGCCTTCGCCGAACGAGAGGAGGTGAGAACATGACTATCTCCATCGACACTTAGCTGAGCGACTTGCGCGCCCAACTCGTCGAGCTCGCCGCCGAGCGGGACGCGCTGCGCGCCCAACTCGCCGGGGACCTGCCCACAGCCACACGCTGGCTGCAGCGCAAGGTTTGGCGGCAGGCCGCCGCCCTCGACGTACTGAACCGCCGCGTCGTCACACAACGGTTCGTGCTGCGGACGCTCGACGAGCTCGGGCGATCCCTGACTGCCGAGGAGTACCGAGCCGCCAGGGCCGGGATCGCGAACACCGATCTGCGGGACCGGATCGACGATCCGGACGCACCCTGATCGGTCATCACGGGGTGGCCGACAGCGCGGACGTTGCCAGCCACCCCATCAGCCCCAGAAGCTCGACGGCCGAGCAGCCGCCTCTAAAGCGGCCATAAACGGGTTCGACTCCCGCCTGGGGCACCCCCGGCCAACTGCGGCCCAACGCACACTCGAGCCGCTGATCGCGCGGCCAGCACAACGCTGATGCCCTGCGGCGCAGAACATCCACTTCTGCCGCCGAGCGTGCGACATGCTCGGATCGACGTGGAGTTGACCACAGCGCAGGCAGGCGCTCGGGTTGGCAGCTTGTTTCGTACGACCTTGGGCGAGAACCGAGTTCGTGGTCAGTGCAGTCGGCTGAGCACTATCGGTTGATGAAGGCGACCACCTCGTCGAGCGACGGGTCGTAGCCGGCAGCGGTGTCGACCTCGAGGCAGGGCACGTCCAGGGCGACCCGGTCGAACGGCCTGCCGACCGGCACTGCCGACCCGGGCGCCGAATGCGCGCGACGGAGCCGATTCTCGTTCCGGCGCTGCCGGATTCGCTCGGCAGCGATCTCGGGCGCGGCCACACAGTGCACGACGCGCAGCTGCGCCAGACCCAGCAGCGGGGTCAAGCCCGGCCGCCACAGCCGGTCTTGGAAAGCGGCCTCCGCCACCGTCGTGACTCCGGCACGCAGGAGCAGTTCCAGCGTCTCGAAGAACACCGACAACGTCCGTAGGTCGAGTGAATTATCCACCCCGGCAACGAATCCCGGGGTGGCGTGCACCATCCCCTCTTTGATCTCGTCGCGGCACACGGCCGGGCAGCCGAGCCGCCGCGCCAAACTGTGCGCGAGGGTGGTCTTGCCGACGCCCGGCGGTCCACTGACCACCACCAGTGTGGGCAGGCTCATGCGCACGGTCAGGCGGTCTTCATCTGCGGTTCGGGCGGTGGCGCGGCGGTGCGGGTGAAGACGCGGGAGACGGCCCAGCAGAACAACTCCACGAACCAGAACAGCACCAGGAACAGCTGCACGACGATGACCGGAACCGCCAGGAACAGCACGGACGGGACGGCGATCAGCACCCAGATCGCGACGGCGCCGAAGCTCGCGCCGCGCAGGCCGCTGGCCAAACGCACTGCCGCCCACATCATCCAGCGGCGCGGCACCGCCACGTTCATCTCGCGCAGGCAGCGGCGGAACAGACCGTCGGCGTCGGCGACGCTCACCGCCCCGGTACTGCGCAGGAAGTCGTGCAGGATGGCCGCGCGGGTGTAGGCGCCGTAGCGGGGCACCAGCCACACCAGCGCCCGCGGCACCGACGCGAAATCGGTGCGGAACCCGGCCGGAATCACGAATTCCTGCGAATCACCTTGATACACGAGCGGTTCGACCACCCGCCAGAACTGCGCGTCGAGCTCCTCGACGACCAGCCCGCTACCGACGAACGCCACAACCCGTTCCTCTCCGAACGCACAGCGTGTCCCCCAATTCTAGGAGCCTGCGGTAGATCTGAGCTGTCGGCCGGGCAACGGTTCGGACAACACCGTCAGTGGCTTGGCCGGGTCTGCGGCGGTGATCCGGAACCGGCCTCTCCGGCGGGCTCGTAACCACCGTAGGGCACGGCCGGCCCACCCGCCGGGTACGACGCGTCGCCCGCGGGATAAGTCGGGGCGCCGAACGACCCGAGCGGCGCTGTCGCACGGGCGGGACCGGTTCCGGTGCCCAGATCTTCCGACGGACTCAGCGCCGCACAGAACAGCACGATGAGCGAGGCGACCAGCGGCTGCACGATCAGCGCCAGCCAACTGCCCATCTCGCTGGGCAGCTCGACGATCTGCCCGATCGGCGGATCATGCGGCCGCGGATGAGCCCATTCGGCGACCTGCTCGCCGAGCTTCGCCATCACGACGGCCCCGACGAGCGAGCCGACCAGCAGCCCGATCTGCAGCAGCGGGCCGCGCAGCACGCGCCGGCGCCAGGCCGCGATCGCGGTGAGCAGACCGGTGACCGCGCCGAAGCAGACGAACATCGCGACCGCGTCGAACTGATGCGCACTCTCCCCGGTCAGCACGGCGCCACGGCCCTGCTCCACCACGAACAGCTGCTCGGTCGGCGCGACCATGCCCCACAGCACCCCGACGAGCGCACTGGCCAGCACCACGAGCAGCGCGATCGCGGCGGCGCCGCGCACCTCGTGCGGCGCGGCGGCCGGCGTGCCCGGCACTAGCGCAGTTCCAGACTGGCGGCGTCGATCACACCGTGCCGGGAGCATTTTGCCCACCAGCCGTCCGGACTCACCTGCACGATCATCCGGCGACCGCACTGCACACAGAACCGCGGCGGTTCCAGACCCAGTGCGGCGGCCGCGGGCACGGCGTCGTCGAGACCGGGCACGATCCGTTTGCCGGTGAACGGGTTGTAGCGCTCGTCCATGGGCATGACACTACTCATGGGCCGGGTCAGAGGGTTTCGTTGAGCGCCTTGATCGGCATCTTCAACTCGCCCAGCAGATCCAGATCCGCCTCGGCGGGCCGGCCGAGGGTGGTCAGGTAGTTGCCGACGATGACGGCGTTGATGCCGCCGAGGATGCCCTGCTTGGCGCCGAGGTCGCCGAGGGTGATCTCGCGACCGCCCGCGAAACGAAGGATGGTGCGCGGCAAGGCGAGCCGGAACGCGGCGACCGCGCGCAGCGCGTCCGCCGCGGGCAGCACCTCGAGCTCGCCGAAGGGGGTGCCGGGGCGCGGGTTGAGGAAGTTCAGCGGGACCTCGTCCGGTTCCAGTTCGGCCAGGTTCGCCGCGAATTCCGCACGCTGCTCCAGGGTTTCGCCCATACCGAGGATGCCGCCGCAGCACACCTCCATGCCCGCCGCGCGCACCATGCGCAGGGTGTCCCAGCGTTCTTCCCAGGTGTGCGTGGTGACCACGTTCGGGAAGTAGGAGCGCGAGGTCTCCAGGTTGTGGTTGTAGCGGTGCACGCCCATCGCGGCGAGCTGGTCGACCTGTTCCTGGGTGAGCATGCCCAGCGAGCAGGCGACCTGGATGTCGACCTCGTTGCGGATCGCTTCGACGCCCGCGGCGACCTGCGCCATCAGGCGCGCGTCCGGGCCACGCACCGCGGCCACGATGCAGAATTCGGTGGCGCCGGTCTTGGCGGTCTGCTTGGCGGCTTCGACGAGGCTCGGGATATCGAGCCAGGCGGCCCGCACCGGCGACTGGAACAGGCCGGACTGGGAGCAGAAGTGGCAGTCCTCGGGGCAGCCACCGGTCTTCAGGCTGATGATGCCCTCGACCTCGACCTCCGGGCCGCACCACTTCATCCGCACGTCGTGGGCCAGGGCGAGCAGCTCCTCGAGCTGATCGTCGCCGAGGCGAAGCACCTCGAGGGTCTGCTCCTGGGTGAGCCCGACACCGCGGTCGAGCACCTGTGCACGAGCGACGGACAGGATCGCGCCCGGAGCCGACAGGGCGGGCGAAGACGTATCAACTGGGGCCTGGGTCACTGCACGAATCCCTTCGTCCGGCCGAGGTGGCCGTGCAACTTGAACGGCGTTCAGGTTAGGGTAGTGCGGGCAGTGAGTCAAAACACTGCGGCACCCGAGGCGTGACTCGGACGCGGCGGCACAACCGAGCGTCCCGAGGCGGTAGCGTGCGTGCACAGACAGGTACTGCCATGGATAGACGGAGGAAATCGGGTGCAGTTGCACAGAGCGGACGTGGTCGACGGCGCCATCGCGATTCTCGACCAGTACGGCCTCGCCGATCTGACCATGCGCAGGCTGGCCGGCTCGCTCCAGGTGCAGCCCGGCGCACTGTACTGGCACTTCCCGAACAAGCAGGCGCTGCTCGGCGCGGTCGCGGACAAGATCCTCGCGCCGATGGACGATCCGATCGTCGCGACCGAATGGTCCGGCCAGGTCATCGAATTGGCGCACCGGCTGCGCGACTGTCTGCTCGCCTACCGGGACGGCGCCGAATTGGTCTCGGCCACTTACGCTTCCCGGCTCACCACGAGCAAAGGCCGGGAACGCATGGTGAGCGCCGCCATTCGAGCGGGCATGCCTCGCTCCGAGGCCGAGCTCAGCTCCTTCACACTGCTGTACTACGTGCTCGGCCAGACCGTCGACGAACAGTCCAGAATGCAGATGGATTCCGCGGGCGCACTACCCGAGGACGACACCCCGCTCGACGAGATCCCGGATCCCACAGCGCGTTTCGACTTCGGCCTGCAACTGTTCGTCGCGGGCGTGCGACACCTGCTCGGCACCCGCGTCCGCTGATTCACCGCACGGACAGAACGTAGCGCGTCGACCGCACCGGCCGAAACTCCCTGAGCCCGCTTCACCCCTACTCGGGATCCCGCAGAATTCCGCTGCACGACAGCAGGATCGGGCACGCGCCTGACCGGCGTGCTCACCGGGCACGCGCGGACCGGCGGACTCACCAGGCGAGCGCGGGGTGGCGGACTCACCCGGCGAGCGCGGGGCGGCGGGCGAAGCGGCTTTCGGGGCGGGGCAGGCCGAAATGGTCGCGCAGCGTGGTGCCGCTGTACTCGGTGCGGAAGAGGCCGCGTTCCTGCAGGATCGGGACGACGGTCGCGGCGAACAGCTCTAGGCCGCCCGGGTAGTACGGCGGCATCACGTTGAAACCGTCTGCGGCACCGCTGCGGAACCACTCCTCGATGGTGTCGGCGACCTGTTCCGGCGTACCCGCGAACACCCGGTGCCCGCGCGCACCGGCGAGCCGGTGCAGCAGACCGCGCACGGTCGGCCGCTCGCGTTGCACGATGCCGGCGACGACCTGCAGTCTGCTTCGGCCGTTGTCGGTGACATCGCCCGCGTCGTCGAACAGGTCGACCGGGATGTCGCCGTCCAGCGGCAGGTGCCGCAGACTCTTGCCGACGATGTTCTCCAGTTGGCTCAGACCGTATTCCGGGACGGTCAGCTCGTTGAACTCGCGTTCGAGCCGCTTGGCCGCCGCCTCGGTATCGCCGATGAACGGGCTGATCCCGGGCAGAATCTTGACCTGTTCCGGAGCGCGCCCGAAACCTGCGGCCTGGGCCTTGATGTCGGCGTAGAAGGCTTGCGCGTCCGCCAGCCGCTGATGGGCGGTGAAGATCGCCTCCGCGTATTTGCCCGCGAACGAACGCCCTTCGTTGGAGGCTCCGGCTTGAACCAGTACCGGGTAACCCTGCGGCGTGCGCGGTGCGTTGAACGGCCCACGCACCCGCAGGTATTCGCCGACGAAGTCGATGGGGTGGATCTTGGCGGGATCGGCGTACCGCCCGCCGGCCTGGTCCAGCACGATGGCGTCGTCTTCCCAGCTGTCCCACAGCGCGACCACCACGTCCACGAATTCCCTTGCCCGCGCGTAGCGTTCGGCGTGACCCGGGTGTTCGGCCAAACCGAAGTTGGCGGCGGCGAGATCGGTGCCGGTGGTGACGATGTTCCAGCCCGCCCGGCCACCGGAGATGTGGTCGAGCGTGGAGAACAGCCGGGCCAGGTTGTACGGCTCGTAATAGGTCGTCGACGCGGTCGCGATCAACCCGAGATGTGTTGTCGCCGTGGCGATCGCGGTGAGCAGCGTGATCGGCTCCAGGCCGGAGCCCGCGTTGTGCTCGACGTTGGTGCGCAGCGCCGGGCCGTCGGCGAAGAACACCGCGTCCAGCTTCGCGGCCTCGGCCGTGCGGCCGATCTCCTGGTAGTAGGCGGCGTCGTAGATCCGGTGCGGCTGACTGTCGGGATGCCGCCACGCCGCCTCGTGATGGCCGGACGGGTAGATGAACGCGTTCAGGCTGAGCTGACGGGGAGTACTCATGAGGCTTGCTTCTCTTCCGCGTGCGGGGCCGGCTGACCGGCGGGACCGACGCCCAGGCTGGCCAGCAGCAGGGACCGGTAGTGGTTGAAGGACGGATCACTGTGATGGCGGGGACGTTCCAGATCGATGTGCTGGTCCACCGCGATACTGCCGTCGTCGAGCACCAGCACCCGGTCGGCGAGCAGCACGGCCTCGTCGACATCGTGGGTGACCAGCAGCACGGCGGGCTTGTGCCGGGCGCACAGGTCCTGCAGCAGCGCGTGCATCTTGATCCGGGTGAGCGCGTCGAGCGCGCCGAACGGTTCGTCGGCCAGCAGCAACTCCGGTTCCCGGACCAGCGACCGCGCCAACGCGACGCGCTGCTGCTCGCCCCCGGAAAGCTCCCTGGGCCAGGCCTTTTCGCGACCCGCCAGGCCGACCTCGGCGAGCGCCGCACGGCCGCGTTCGGCCGCGCCGCTGCCGGTCAAGCCGAGAATCACGTTGTCGAGCACCCGCGCCCACGGCAGCAGCCGCGAGTCCTGGAACACCACGGCCCGTTCGGCGGGCACAGTCAGCTCGCCCGAACCCGGCACGTCGTAATCCAATTCGGCGAGCGCCCGCAGCAGGGTGCTCTTGCCGGAGCCGCTGCGACCCAGCAGGGCGACGAATTCGCCGCGCGCGATATCGATGTCGAGGTCGCGCAGCACGACGCGCTCGCCGAAGCCGCGGCGCAGCTCCCGGGTGCGCACGACGCTCAGTCGCCCAGTGCCGATCGCCATGACAGCGCCTTCCTTTCCACCGCGCGGACCGCGAGATCGCCGAAAAGCCCCAGCAGGCCGTAGATCACGAGGCCGACCACGATCACGTCGATCTGCCCGTAGGTGCGGGCCTGGGTCATCAGGTAGCCGATGCCACTGGTCGCGTTGACCTGTTCCACCACCACCAGGGCCAGCCACGCGATGGTGACCGCGAGCCGCAGCCCGATGAAGAAGCCGGGCAGCGATCCGGGCAGCGCGACGCGGCGGATGAAGCCCCAGCGCGAAAGTCGCACGGTCTGCGCGAGTTCCACGTATCCGGCGTCGACGCTGCGCAGGTAGGCGTGGGTGTTGAGGTAGATCGGGATGGCCACGCTGGTCGTGATGACGATCAACTTCATCTCTTCGCCGATGCCGAACCAGACGATGAACAGCGGAATCAACGCCAAGGTCGGGATCGCCCGCTTGATCTGAATGGGGCCGTCCACCAAGGCTTCCCCGATCCGGCTGAGTCCCGCGATCAAGGCCAGGATCAGGCCGGCGAGCACGCCGATGACCAGTCCGATCCCGGCTCGCTGCACCGAGGTCAGCAGATTCGACTGCAAGCGGCCGTCCGCGGCCAGATCGCCCGCGGTCCGGGCGACCACCCACGGCGCGGGCAGCGTCTCCGGATCCAGTGCGCCGGAGGCGGATCCGAGCACCCAGGCCGCGATCAGCAGCGCGGGGCCGAGGGCGACGCCGAACGGAATCGGCCGTCCCGGACCGAGCCTGCGCCGGGCCGTTTTACGTTCGGCGAGCGCCGCGGCCGGTGCACGGCCGCGCCTGCCGAGTACTCCTGCGTCCAGTGTCGCCATCAGCGTTCCTTCGGTGCGTGGGCGGCGCCGCTGGCGCTGACCGCCTCGGTGATCGCGGCGTCGAAGCGCAGGTCGAAACCCTTGGCGGCCTGCACCTTCTTCGGCAGCTCGCCCGCCTTGTCGATGGCGTCGATGGTGGCCTGCTGCCGGTCGACGAGCTGCTGGTTCAGCTGCGGGAAGGTGAGAATGCCGAGCGAATCGACGATGCGCTTCGCGTCGTCGGCGCTCACCTTCTGGTTTTCGATGTAGTACTTGCGCGCCCATTCGTCCTGGTGCGTGTTGGTCCACTGGTAGGCACGGATGTAGGCGCCCACCAGGGCACGTGTCGCGGCCGCCTTGGCCGGGTCCTGCACCACCGCGCGGCGCGCGTAGAGGTAGGCGAGGCCGCCGTAGATGCCTTCGGTCTCGCTGTCCGGAATGAGGCTCGCACCCGGAGTGCGCAGCAGCCGAGTGACATTGGGCTCGATCAGCGGGGCGACGTCCACCTGACCGGTCCGCACCGCGTCGAGGAACTCGGCGAGTTGCAACCGGACCAGTTGCACGTCAGCGGGTTTCAGCCCGGCTTTGTCCAGTGCCCGCAACACCGCGGCCTGCTGCGCGGTGCCTTCGGCGTAGGCGATCTTCTTGCCTTTGAGATCGGCCAGCTCAGTGATCTGCTTGCCCGGCGCCACCGCGAGTTTCAATGCGGTACTGCTGGTTTGGTAGGCGGCCACGATCGGCACGTCTTGGCCCGCGGCCAAGGCGTGGATCGGCGGGACGTCGCCGACCGGCGCGATATCGGCCGCCTCGGCGCGGAACGCCTCCAAGATCGCAGGGCCGCCGATGAAGTTGGCGAACTCCACCTTGAACGGCAGCTTGTCCAGCTCGCCGGACACCCGCAGCGCGGTCTGCAACCGCTCCTGCTGGTCGGCGACCACGATGGTGGTGCCGGCCGGAACCTCTACGGGTAGCGGCGTATCGGCGACGGGATCGACCGGCTTGTCGTTGTTCGAGCAGCCGGTGAGTCCGAGGGTCGCAACGGTTGCCACGGCGAGCAATGCGGCGGTGGTGCGGCCATGGCGGCCGAACAGGGACGTGCGTGGTCGGTACATACTCGGATTCAAACAAGACAAAACCGGCCCGAACACCGTTTGTCTCAGGCTGGTTCGAACTGACTCAGCGCGGTGCGGCCGAGCTGATCGTCGTGCGCACCTGCTGCTGGTAGCGCTGGATGAAGGGCACGATCTGCTGCTCGATCACCGTGTTGTACTCCACCGGACGCTGCATCGGGTTGGCGTGCCCGGTGTTTCGCGCCTGCACCACCGAGAGGGTGCCGTCGACCCCGCCGGCCTGCTCGATCAGCACCCGGTGCGAGTACTCGACATCGACCACCCGGTCCCGGCTCGCGTCCCGCGGGCGAATGAAAACGACAGCGGGACGGGCCTTTCCGTCCACCGGCGCGGCCAGGGCACGCAGATCGTTCGTCGCACCGCCCGCGACGATCGCGGTGAACTGCGACTCGATCAAACCGTTGCTCGCCGCGTTGCGGGAGAAGATCTTCTCCCGCAGCACCTCGTCGAGCACGTTACGCAGCTGGGCGAAGCGGATGCCCGGCGGCGTGCCGCCTCCGCCGTGCGAGACGAAACGGTCCCGCCGCGCATAGGTTTCCACCGCCAGGCGCAGCAGCCTGCTCTCGCGCGCACCGGGCAGCCAGCGCATCCAGCGCACCATGTCCTCGCCGCGACCGCGGCTCTCCGGGCGGACCGCGTTCAGGTCCACCGGCGTGCAGTCCAGGAGCACCCCCACCAGCCTGCGATCGCTGTCGAGGTGGATGTGCTTGGCCACCTCCAGCGCGATCACCCCGCCCATGCTGTGCCCGACCAGCACGACGTTCTTCAACCCGGACAGCTCGGCGGCGCGCACGATCAGCTCGGCGATGACCTTGGTGTCGATACCTTCGTTGTCGTAGCGGATCGCCCACACCATGCCCATCCGGCGCAGCGAGGGCAGTGCCGCGGCGGTCGCGCTGGCGTCCACGTTGCCGAGACCGACCATGTCCACCACCACGGTGTCCCAGTCGCGCGGGTCGGCCGGTGCCGCGACGGGCAGGATCGCGGGGTCGGTGCGTGCCAGCCGCGCCGCTTCCGGTTGCACATCGAAGGTCAGATATTGCGCATAGCAGATGAGTACGGCGACGAGCAGTACGAGCACCCGCACCATGGCCGACTTGGTCCGGCGCAACGACTTCCACTCGTGCCACAGGTTCGTTTCCCGCAGCCGGGCTCTGCGTCGCGCGTCGTCCCAGTCCGCGACAGTGGACGGGTGCCGGTCTTCGAACGGCGACATCTTCCCCACTGTAGGTAACGGAACCGCGCCGTCGCCATCTCCTGCGCAGCCCCGCGCGAGTGTTAACCCGACCGACCGGTAGAGTTCTCCCGTCCTACCTGGCAGGTGCGGGAAACCGGTGCGAATCCGGTACGGTCGCGCCACTGTGATCGCCACCACGGCGAGAGTCAGACCTCCCCTGCCGCGCAACTCTGGAGAGGCCGCGACTTGCCTGTGGAGCAACGCCGATGATCCGTGCCCGCACGGCGATCGTGCTGCCCGTACTCGGGGCGCTACTCGCCTGCGCCATGCTCGTCGCCACCGGTTTCGGTGCGGAGAACCTGCCGGTCTCCTCGGTGATCGAGGTGCTGCGGCACCGGCTCACCGGACAGCCGCCCACCGATTTCGGACTGGACACCATCGTGTGGCAGCTGCGCGTACCGCGCACCGTGCTCGCCGCGATCGTCGGGGCCGGCCTCGCACTGGCCGGGACCGCGATGCAGACGCTGGTGCGCAATCCGCTCGCCGACCCGTACCTGCTCGGCGTGTCCTCGGGTGCGGGAGTCGGCGCGGCCGCGGTCATCACCTCGGGGTTGTTCGCCGGGGCGGGCGTGTGGGCACTCTCCGGCGGCGCGCTGGTCGGTGCGTTCATCGCGGCGGCGCTGGTCTTCCTGATCGCCGTGGCGCAGGGCGGGCTCACGCCGCTGCGTCTGGTGCTCACCGGCACCGTCCTCGGCTCCGCCTTCGCCGCGCTGAGCAGCTACCTGATCTTCCGGCGGCCCGACCCGGCCGCCGCCCAATCCGTGCTGTTCTGGTTGCTCGGCAGTCTCGCCGGAGCCGACTGGACGCGAATCGCGTTGCCGCTCAGTGTCGTCGCCCTCGCGGGCGTCGTGCTACTGGCCATCGGCGGCTGGCTGGACGCGCTGACCGTCGGCGCCGATACCGCCGCGTCACTGGGCGTTCCGGTGAAGGAACTCCGCATCGGATTGTTCGTGTTGCTCGCGGTGCTGGTCGGCGTGCTCGTCGCGGTCTCCGGCGGCATCGGCTTCGTCGGCCTGGTCGTGCCGCACGCCACCCGCCTGCTGGTCGGTCCGCGCCACCGCAGCCTGCTGCCCGCGTGCGCCCTCTGCGGCGCCCTGTTCCTCGTCATCGCCGACGCCTTCACCCGCATCGTCGTGCGCCCCACCGAAATCCCCGTCGGCGTCCTCACCGGACTGATCGGCGCCCCCGCCTTCCTCATCCTCATGGGCCGCCGCCGCTACCGCTTCGGTGAATCGTGAACCGGCGCAACCGAGTTACGGACGCGCCCGACTCGGTCCGGCGCGACGATACCGGCGCGGACCCGGGCGGATTCGCGCAACGAGCCGAGCGTGCCCAAAGCGGCGGGGTCCTGGTGGCCGAGGGGCTGGCTTGTGCGGCGGGGCGGCGGACGGTGGTGTCCGACGTGAGTTTCACGGTGCGGGCCGGAGAGACGATCGGGATCGTCGGGCCGAACGGGACCGGTAAAACAACCCTGCTGCAGGTGCTCGCGGGAGTACGGAAGCCGGTGCGTGGGCGGGTGCTCGTGGACGGCCAAGTGCTGCAGGGGTTGTCGGCACGGCAGCGGGCGCGGACCGTGGCGTCGGTGGCGCAGGACGAACGACCGCCCGCCGACCTGCGCGCCGGTGAGGTGGTCGCGCTCGGCCGGACCCCGTATCTGCCGCCGTGGGGCGCCGGGTCACCGCGCGAACAGCAGGTGATCGAAAAAGCTTTGGCCACCGTCGATCTGGCCGGGTTCGCCGACCGTCCGGTGCACCACCTCTCCGGCGGCGAACGCCAGCGGGTGCTGCTGGCGCGGGCACTGGTGCAGGACACCCCGGTGCTGCTGCTGGACGAGCCGACCAACCATCTGGACATCACCCACCGGCTGGAACTCTTGGCGCTGGCCCGCACCTTGCACCGCACCGTCGTCATGGCGCTGCACGACCTCACGCTGGCCGATCGCTACTGCGACCGAATCCTGGTGCTGCACAACGGCACCGCGCATCCGCTCGCACCACCCGCGACCGCGCTGGCCCCCGACGTCGTCGAAGCCGTCTTCGCAGTGCAAGCCCTGCGGGTTCCGCACCCGACCACCGGCCACCCGCACCTGCTCATCACCCCGCGCGTGCCATGACCGGTACGCGGATCCGAATGGTCGAGCGGTGCGGAGACGCCCTATCCGGATGGCCTGCAACGCATCGGATCCGGTCGCGGGGGATCTGGTGGCGCGGGCAATGCTTTCGACATGTCGGCAATCAACGAAAGGTAGATCGATGAGACACGGGATGCGCCTGCTGGTGGCGGTGGCCTTGGCCGCCGCGGTGGCCGGATGTAGTGCCGAGAAATCGGCGGGCGGGGACCTGACCGTGCGGAATTGCGATGTGGACGTGCGCTTTCCGACGCCGGCCCAGCGGTTGTTCGTCAACGACGGCAACCTGATCTCGATGGTGCTGGCGCTGGGCGCGCAAGACCAGACCGTCGCGGTGTCGAGTGTGCAGCGCGATGCCGATACGCTGCGCAGGCACTACGGTCCCGTTGTCGATCAGCTGAAATCCGTTGCGCCGGAGTATCCGTCCCGGGAAACGGTGCTGGCGCAGGGCCCCGACGTGATGGTGGCCGGCTGGAGCTACGGGTACGACGAGGCGAAGAACCTCACCCCGGATTCTTTGCAGAAGGCCGGTATCGCGGCCTACACGCTCACCGAGAGCTGCCGCCAGCGCAACGGCGAGAGGCCGCGCGGCATCGTCGAGCCGTGGACGGCGCTGCGCACCGATCTCACCAACCTCGGTGCGATCACCGGACGCACCGAGCGCGCCGCCGAGGTCACCGCGGACCTGGACCAGCGCCTCACCGCGTTGCATGCCGCACCGCAGGCGGAACGCAAACCGACCATCTTCCTGTTCGACAGCGCCACCGACTCGCTCATGTCGAGCGGCAGTTTCGGTGCGCCCCAAGCGATCCTGGACGCCGCGGGCGGACGCAACGTGCTCAGCGATGTGCCTGACACCTGGACGCGGGTGTCCTGGGAACGGCTCGCCGCCGCCGACCCCGACGCCATCATGTTCGTCGACTACCCGCCACAGACCTTCGCGCAGAAACTGGACGCGCTGCGCAGCAAGCCCGGGATCAATCAGCTCCGCGCCGTCACCGAGGGCCGCTTCCTCAATCTCCCCTACGCCATGTGGACCAGCGGGCCGCTCAACATCGACGCCGCCGAACAGATCCGCAAACAACTCGAGCGCTGGAACCTGGTCCCCGCCTCCACCATCGAGCCCCGCGCCGACGACGCCATCCGCTGAGTATGCGCTCCCCGCGCCGGCGCGAGGCGTCGCACCCGGTGCGAGGCGTCCCCAGTGCGAGCCGCCGCTTCCGATGCGCGCCCCCTCCGGTGCGGGCCGCCACCTCCGGCCCGAGGCAGCACCGGTGCTTCGAGGTGCGGAGCCCGTTGATCCTCGGGTCGCCAACCGGGGACGCGGTCTCGAGTTCGCGCACCCCTGCTGAGTCTTCGCACCTGTTCTGGGTCTTCGCACCCGCTGTGGCACGGCACAGCGGGTGCGGGAAAGCAGAAGGGGTGCGCGAGGTTCAGGTGAACGGCGACCAGGACGGGGCGAACCAGGACGGGGCCGCGCTGGTGAAGCTCACGCGTGGCCAGGAGCCTGCGCCTGCGGGGATCGCGCCGACCAGGTCGACGCCGGTGAGGCGCGGCAGGTCGACCCGGTTGCACTGCATGGCGAGGTCGGGTTCGGTGGGCCAGGAACCGATCACCACGCCCGCGCAGCGCACGCCCGCGGCGTGCAGTGCGCGAGTGGTCAATTCGGTGTGATTCAGGGTGCCGAGTCCGGCCGCGGACACCACCAGCACCGGGGCGGCGAGCTTTTCGGCCAGGTCGAGCAGGGTGAAGTCACCGAGCCGCACCAGCAGCCCGCCCGCGCCCTCCACCAGCACCAGGTCCGCGTCACCGAGTTCGGCTATGCCCGCGACGGTTTCGGCCAGCGTCAGCTCCGGCAGTCCGGCGCGGCGGGCCGCGGTATCCGGTGCCAGTGGATCGGGATACCGGGCGAATTCGGCGGTCCGCGTGACACCGCTGAGCCGTTCGATGGCCGCCAGATCCCCGGGTTCGCCCGGCGCCACCCCGGTCTGCCCCGGCTTACACACCGCCACCGACTTCCCTTGCGCCAGCGCCATCGCCGCGACCGCCGCCGTCACCACCGTCTTACCCACATCCGTAGACGTCCCGGTGATCAACAAAACACCCACAACCACACCTCACTCTCGAATAGACGATCCTGCTCACCCCACGCCCTCCCCCGACTCCCCGCACCCCTTCCGTGTTCGCGCACCCGCTCCCGCATGCCAAAGCGGGTGCGACAACACAGAAAGGGTGCGGAAAATGCACCACACCCGGCACACCGGCGACTGCCGCCGCCGATACACGGGCGAGCTCGTCCGCAACCCGTTCCACTCCACGCTTGCTCGTACCCCCAAGCTGTTCGGCCCCTGAGGACGCGCCGCCGCTCGCACACCCCGATGCCCACACCACCCTCTGACATCCGCACCCCTTCCGTGTTCACGCACCCGCTCCCGCATGCCAGAGCGAGTGCGACAACACAGAAAGGGTGCGGAAAATGCACCACACCCGGCACACCTCGTTCCGCCCCACGCTTGCTCGTGCCCCGCATGCTGTCCGCCCCGAGGACTCGCCGCCGCTCGCGCACTCCTTCTGTTCTCCTGCACCCGCTTTCGTGGGGCAGAGCGGGTGCAGGAAGACGAAAGGGATGCGGGAATTGTGCGCCCGCCGCACGCCCGGAGCCTTCGGGCACTGCCCGGGTTCAGGTATGTACCATTTCCGGGGCGCGGGCTTCGGCCAGTACCGGGCCGAGAATTGTTGCGATGGCGGTGATCTCGGCGGGGGTGAGGTTGGCGCGGGCGGTGAGGCGGAGGCGGGAGGTGCCCTCCGGGACCGAGGGCGGACGGAAGCATCCGACGTCTAGGCCGCGGGCCTGGCATTGCTGGGCCGCGTCGAAGGCGACCTGAGCCTTGCCGAGTACCACTGAGACGACCGCTGATTCGGGGGTGGGTACCCCCGTGATGCGAGCGATGTCGGCGGCGCGCTCGAGCACGCGGGCAGCCAGGTCCGGTTCGCGGCGCAGCACGCGGAGGGCGGCGTGGGCCGCGCCGACGGCGGCGGGAGCCAGTCCGGTGTCGAAGATGAAGGTGCGGGCCGCGTCGACGAGGTGGGCGCGGACCCGTTCGGCGGCGAGGACGACACCACCTTGCGCGGCAAGGGCTTTCGACAGGGTCGCGGTGATCACCAGATCCGGCTGACCGGCCAGCCCCAGCTCGTGCACCAGACCGCGCCCGCCGGCACCGCGCACCCCGAGCCCGTGCGCCTCGTCCACGACCAGCACCGCACCACGCGCCCGGGTGACCCGGTGCAACTCGACCAGCGGCGCGAGGTCACCGTCAGCGCTGAACACCGAATCGGTGAGTACCAGCGCTCGCTCCTCGGTGCGCTCGGCCAGCAGCCGGTCGACCGCCTCGACATCGCGGTGTCCGGCGACCGCCACCCGCGCCCGCGACAATCGGCACGCGTCCACCAGCGACGCGTGGCTGCCCGCGTCCGAAACGACAAGTGCCCCACGGCCTGCCAGCGCGGTGACCACACCGAGGTTGGCGGCGTAACCGGAGGCGAACACGAGTCCTGCTTCGGCGCCGACGAATTCGGCCAAGTCGGCTTCCAGTTCCGCGTGCGCGGCGGTGGTGCCGGTGACGAGCCGGGAGCCGGTGGCCCCGGCGCCCCAGCGCCGCACCGCGTCGATCGCCCCCTCGATCACCTCGGGATGGCGCACCAACCCCAGGTAGTCGTTCGAGGCGAGGTCGATCGACGGCGTCCGCGCCGCCCGCGGTCGCAACTCCCGGCGCAACCCCGCGGCCACCCGCGCCGCGGCGCGCTCGTCCAACCAGCTCAACGGATCGATAGTCACAGCTCCGCAGCATACTTGAACGCCGTTCAAGTCGCACCCCTCAGCTCCCCTGCGCCTCGACCGCCGCCCGCATCCCCGCGGTGATCGTCGCGACCTCTTCGGTCGTGCTGATGAACGGCGGCATCGTGTAGATCAGGTTGCGGAAGGGACGCAACCACGCGCCGGCGGCGACCGCGGCGTCGGTCGCGGTGCGCATGTCCACCGGACGGTCCAGTTCGATCACGCCGATCGCGCCGAGCACGCGCACGTCTACGACGCCGGGGAGTTCACGCACCGGGGCGAGGCCGGTTTCGAGTTCGGCCGCGATCCGCGCCACTTCCCCGCGCCAGTCTCGCGTGCGCAGCAGTTCGATCGAGGCGACCGCGACGGCGCACGCCAGCGGATTACCCATGAAGGTGGGTCCGTGCATCAGTCCGCCGTGCCCGGCACTGATCGTCTCGGCGATCTGCGACGTGCACAGCGCGGCGGCCAGCGTGAGGTACCCGCCGGTCAGCGATTTGCCGACGCACAGCACGTCCGGGCTCACGCCGACCTGGTCGGCCGCGAAAAGTGCTCCGGTACGGCCGAATCCGGTCGCGATCTCGTCGAAGACGAGCAGCACCCCGTGTTCGTCGCACAGCCTGCGCAGCTCGGTCAGATACCGCGGGTGATGCCAGCGCATACCGCCCGCGCCCTGCACGATGGGTTCCACGATGACCGCCGCGAGTTCGCCGGCGTGCGTGCTGATCATCCGCGCCAGCTCCGCCACGTATGCGCGTTCGTAGTCGCGCGGCGGCAGCGGCGCGAAAAGTTGATCGACGAGCACGTCGGTCCACAGCGCGTGCATGCCGCCCGCCGGGTCGCACACGCTCATCGGGGTGAAGGTGTCCCCGTGGTACCCGCCGCGCCAGGTCAGCAGCCGCCGCTTCGCGGGCATATCTTGACTGCGCCAATATTGCAGGCACATCTTGACCGCGACCTCGACCGACACCGAGCCGGAATCGCAGAGGAACACCTTGTCCAGTCCGGCGGGGGTGATCTCGACGAGCAGTTCCGCCAGGCGTGCGGCCGGTTCGTGGGTGAGCCCGCCGAACATGACGTGGCTCATCCGCTGCGACTGGGCGACGAGCGCGGCGTCGAGCACGGGGTGCCGGTAGCCGTGGATGACGGCCCACCACGAACTCATCCCGTCGACCAGTACCCGGCCGTCGGCCAGCGTCAGCCGGGCGCCGGCCGCTTCGGCCACCACCAGCGGTTCAGTGGTGGCCGGAAATCCGCCGTAGGGGTGCCAGACATGTTTGGCGTCGATGGCGGTGATCTCGTCAGGTGTCAGTGCCACAGGAATCCTCGCGGTCGCGACTGCCCGGCCTCACGCACGGGCTTGAACGGCGTTCAAGTTACCACCCGAGCTGCGCCGGAATCGCCCACGACGGCATTTTCCGGCGCCACCAGCCTGTGCGGCGTATTCTTTGACTCAGTCAATGATCGACTTGACGTCACCGAGGAACGGAGCCGTCGTGACCACCGTCGCCGCCACCGATATCGCCGCAGTCCGGGAGTTCAACCGCCGCTACACCCGAGTCATCGGTGTGCTCCGGGAAGGGTTGCTGGACAGCGAGTATTCGCTGACCGAGGTGCGAATCCTGTTCGAGCTGGCCAACTCCGGGATCACCGAGGTGGTAACCCTGCGGCAGACACTGGATCTCGACGCCGGATACCTCAGCCGCATCCTGACCCGTTTCGAACGCGAGGGCCTGGTGCTGCGCAACCGTTCCGACAGCGACGGCCGTCGCCAGGAGGTGCGGCTGACCGCCAAGGGCAAGGAGATCTTCGCCGTGCTCGATCAACGCTCCAGCGACGAGATCGGCTACCTGCTCAACGCCAAACCGCCCGCCACCCGCGCCCGGCTGGTCACCGCGATGCGAACCATCCAGCAGATCCTCGATCATCCGGCCAATGCCGCCGCCGCGCCGCCGTTCACCCTTCGGCCGCCCGCGCCGGGCGATTTCGGTTGGGTGATCGAGCGGCACGCCCGGCTCTACACCGACGAATACGGTTGGGACGGAACGTATGAGGAGCTGATCGTCCGCATCGTCGCCGACTACCTGCGCGCGCACGACGAGCAGCGCGAACGCGCCTGGATCGCCGAATCCGGCGGCGAGCCGGTCGGCAGCGTCTTCTGTGTCGCCGAGAACGAGACCACCGCGCGGCTGCGCCTGCTGCTCGTCGAGCCCACCGCCCGCGGCCTCGGCGTCGGCTCGGCGCTGGTCGAGGAATGCCTGCGCTTCGCGACCGCGGCCGGCTACCGCGAGATCGTGCTGTGGACCAACGACGTGCTCACCGCGGCCCGGCACATCTATCAGCGCGCGGGTTTCGAACTCGCCGAGGAGAGCCCGCATCACAGCTGGGGCGCCGACTTGATCGGCCAAACCTGGCGCCGATCACTCGGTCCCGCGCACTGAGCGGAACACCCGAATCATTCGGCAAGATCGGCGAATTCGGCGTCCAGCGCATCCCGCGCCGCAGCCAGCGCCCGACGCAACTCCGCCGACCGGCGCGCGCCGAGCCGGTCGGCGAGCGTGTGTTCGATCCGCCGAATCTGCTGTGCCGCAATGCCGAGCGCCGTCTCGCCGGCCGCGGTGAGCACCACGAGCCGGGCGCGCCGATCAACCGGATCGACCCGCCGCTCGACCAGCCCGCAGCGCTCGAGATGAATCACCAACTCCCCCATCGACTGTTGCGTCATCCCGGCCGCCTCGGCCAGGGTCGTGATCCGGGACCCCGCCGGGTCGAGGTGGCGGAACACCACATAGTGCGCGGGCCGGAGCCGGTCGTCGAGGCGCGCACGCAGCTCCCGATTGAGTGCGTGCTCGTAGGCGGTGGTGGCTCGACTCAGCAGTTTCAGCAGGGTGGCGTTCGCATCGGCAGTTGACACATTACGAAGGTTACCTTTATATCTTGAAGGATGCGAGACAGTACGACCCTCACCTTCCGCAACGGGCACCGCGTCACGTTCGTCGCGGAGGGCACCGACGAACATGGCCCCTACCTGCGGCTGCGCCACACACTGCCGCAGGCCGGACGCCAGGCCGGTCCGCATTGGCACCCGGTCCTCACCGAGCAGTGGACCATCCGGCAAGGCCGCAACCGGTACCGCATCGACGGGGTCGAGGTGATCGCCAATCCCGGCGACACGGTGACAGCACCAGCCGGCACCGTGCACGAGTTCTGGAGCGAGACCGCCGACACCGTGTTCGACCACGAGATCCGGCCGCCCCTGCGGCACTGGGAGATGTTCCAGCTCTGGCACAACCTGGACATCGCGGGCAAAACAACCGGCGGCCGGGTGCCGCGTGACCCGCTCGCGCTGGCATTGCTGTGGGATTACCAAGACGGCTACCTGGCCGGCCTGCCTGCGTGGGCGCAACGCGCGGTGCTGGGCGGACTGGCTCGGCTGGCGGTTCGATTCGGCTACCGGCGGCGCTGGTTGCCCGCCTCCGTCCACGCCCGCTGAGCGCCAGGTCCCAACCACCCGCAGCACCCGAATCACCGCTGCCGCTAGTGTCGTTCCTATGGCTCAGCCCGACGCAGCGTCCGGTGACGCGACACCACTCGGTGTGTGGCCCGGCACCGCCTACCCACTGGGCGCGACCTATGACGGCGCGGGCACCAACTTCTCGGTGTTCTCGGAGGTTGCCGACGCCGTCGAGTTGAGCTTGATCGCCCGCGACGGCACCGAGTCACGCGTACCGCTCGACGAGGTCGACGGCTATGTGTGGCATGCCTACCTGCCTGCCGTCGGGCCGGGTCAGCGCTACGGATTCCGCGTGCACGGTCCCTACGATCCGGAGAACGGCCTGCGCTGCGATCCGAGCAAACTGCTGCTCGACCCGTACGGCAAGGCGTTCGACGGCACGTTCGACGACCACCCCTCGCTGTACACGCACGGGCTCGATTCGCTCGGCCACACCATGGCGGGCGTGGTGATCAACCCGTACTTCGACTGGGGCACCGACCGCGCGCCGAACCGGCCGTACCACGAGACGGTGATCTACGAGGCCCACGTCAAAGGCATGACCGCGACGCATCCCGACGTCCCGGAAGAGTTGCGCGGCACCTACTCCGGCATCGCGCACCCGGCGATCATCGAGCACCTGAAAGGCTTGGGCGTCACCGCGATCGAGCTGATGCCGGTGCACCAGTTCCTGCAGGATCGGGTGCTGCTGCACCAGGGCCTTCGAAACTACTGGGGCTACAACAGTTTCGGCTACCTCGCCCCGCACAACGAGTACGCCGCGATCAAGCGCGCCGACTCGGCGGTGACCGAGTTCAAGGCGATGGTGCGCGCGCTGCACGCCGAGGGCATCGAGGTGATCCTCGACGTGGTGTACAACCACACCGCCGAGGGCAACCACCTCGGCCCGACCATCGGCTTCCGCGGCATCGACAACGCCGCGTACTACCGGCTCGTCGACGACGACCCGTCGCTCTACATGGATTACACCGGCACCGGCAACAGCCTGAACGTGCGCCACCCGCACACCCTGCAGCTGATCATGGACTCCCTGCGCTACTGGATCCTGGACATGCACGTCGACGGCTTCCGCTTCGACCTGGCCGCGACCCTGGCACGCGAGCTGCACGATGTCGACCGGCTGTCCACGTTCTTCGATCTGGTGCAACAGGATCCGGTGGTGAGCCAGGTAAAGCTGATCGCCGAACCGTGGGACGTCGGCGAGGGCGGATACCAGGTCGGCAACTTTCCCGGGCTGTGGACCGAATGGAACGGCAAGTACCGCGACACGGTGCGCGACTACTGGCGCGGCGAGCCGGCGACGTTGGGCGAGTTCGCTTCCCGGCTCACCGGCTCCTCCGACCTGTACGAGGCCACCGGCCGCCGGCCCAGCGCGAGCATCAACTTCGTCACCGCGCACGACGGTTTCACGCTGCGAGACCTGGTGTCCTACAACGAGAAACACAACGAGGCGAACGGCGAGGACAACCGCGACGGCGAGAGCTGGAACCGATCCTGGAACTGCGGCGTCGAAGGCCCCACCGACGACCCGGACATTCTCGCGTTGCGCGCCAGGCAGAGCCGCAATCTGCTGGCCACGCTGGTGCTCAGCCAGGGCGTGCCGATGCTCGCGCACGGTGACGAGATGGGCCGCACCCAGCACGGCAACAACAACGTGTACTGCCAGGACTCCCCGCTCGCCTGGATGGATTGGTCACTGCTGCAGCAGAATTCGGACCTGCTCGAATTCACCCGCAACGTGATCGCGTTGCGCACCGAGCACCCCATCTTCCGGCGCCGCCGCTTCCTCGACGGTAGGCCGGTGCGCTCGCGCGATCACGCGCGCGACGTCGCCTGGTTCACCCCGGAGGGGTCGGAGATGACCACCGCGGACTGGGACAGCGGCTTCGGCAAATCGCTGACCGTGTTCCTCAACGGCAGGGGCATCCACGAGCCGGACCCGCGCGGGGAACGCATCACCGACGACTCGTTCCTGCTGTGCTTCAACGCCCACGACGAAGCGATGGATTTCACCTTGCCGAACTCGGACTACGGCATGTCCTGGACGGTCGCGCTGGACTGCGCGACGCCGACCGGTATCGCCGATGCGCACTACCCGGCGGCGGCCACGGTCGCCGTCGAATCCCGCTGTCTGCTCGTGCTGCGGCACGCGGGATGACCCCACCGCCCATGACCCCCTCGGATGCCACAGAGACCCACGTGACCGACCCTCTTTCGCTGCGCCGGACCAAGGCCCGCCCGACCACGATCCGCAGCACCTACCGGCTGCAACTGCGCCCTGACGCACTGACTTTCGCCGACGCCCGGGCGATCGCGGAATACTTACAGCAGCTGGGCATCTCGCACCTGTACCTGTCGCCGATCCTCACCGCGACGAAGGGTTCGACGCACGGCTACGACGTCACCGACCCGACCACGGTGTCCGCCGCGCTCGGCGGGCCCGCCGGGCTCAAGGCGCTCTCCGACGAGGTACGCAGTCGCGGTATGGGTTTGCTCGTCGACCTGGTGCCCAACCATGTCGGGGTGGCCGACCCGCGGCAGAACCCGTGGTGGTGGGATGTGCTGCGCAACGGCCGCGAGTCGTCCTTCGCACACTACTTCGACATCGATTGGAGCGCGGGCAACGGCGCGGGCGGGCGCCTCGCCCTGCCCGTGCTGCAGAGCGAGAACGACCCTGCCGCACTCACTGTCGACCGTTCGGGTGCGGAACCCATGCTGGCCCTGCATGACCTGCGTTTCCCGATCGCGCCGGGCACCGACGGCGACAACGCCCTGCGCATCCACGACAAACAGCACTACCGCCTGGTCAGCTGGAAAGCCGGAGTGTGCACCTACCGCCGGTACTTCACCGTCGGCGGGCTCGCCGCCATCCGGCAGGAGGACCCGGAGGTCTTCGAGATCACCCATCGCGAGCTCGCGGCGTGGTGCGCGCACGACATCATCGACGGCGTGCGGATCGACCATCCGGACGGATTGGCCGACCCCGGTGCGTATCTCATCCGTCTGCGGCAGATCATCGGGCCGAACCGGCTGCTGCTCGTGGAGAAGGTGCTGTCCAACCGGGAGCCGCTGGACGTGACCCTGCCGATCGACGGCACCACCGGTTACGACGCGCTCGCCGACGTGGGCGGGGTGCTGATCGATCCGGAGGGCGAGCCCGCGCTCACCGAATTGTCCTGCCGCTTCGCCGGACACGGCAGCGACCGCGCCTGGATCTCCGAAACCGAGCACCGGATCAAGCGGGCCGTCGCCGAAACCGTGCTCACCGCCGATGTCCGGCGGTTGGTCGCGGCGATCAAACGCGACGCGCGCGCCGAGTCGGTGGACACCATGGCGCTGACCAATGCGACCATCGAGGTACTGGCGTTCATGCCGGTCTACCGCACCGATTACGCGCCGCTGGCCGGGATGACCGCCGCCGTGATCACCGAGGTGGAACGGCGCAACAGCGAGCTGACCAACCCGCTCGCGGTGCTGACGGCGGCGCTGGCCATCGGCGGCGAGGCGGTGACCCGCTTCCATCAGGTCGGCGGTGCGATCCTGGCCAAGGCGGTCGAGGACACCATGTTCTATCAGGCGGCCCGGCTGGTGTCGCTGCAGGAGATGGGCGGTAACCCGGCCCGCTTCGGACGCTCGCTGATCGAGTTCCATCTCGCCAATATCGAACGCGCGCAACGCTGGCCCGCCACCATGACCACGCTGTCCACCCACGACACCAAGCGCGGCGAGGACGTGCGCGCCCGGATCGGCGTGCTGTCCCAGGCCGCGAAGGACTGGGCGCGCAGCGTCACCTCGTGGCAGGAGACCGCGCCCGGACCCGACGGCGCCACCACATTGTTCCTGTTGCAGAACATGTTCGGCGTGTGGCCGCCGGACGGCAGGCCCGCGGCGGCGATTCCCGGTTTCCGGGAGCGCCTGCACCAGTTCGCGGAGAAGGCGATTCGTGAGGCGGGCACCAAGACCTCCTGGGAGGAGCCGGACGCCGCCTTCGAGGACGAGGTGCACACCTGGGTGGACACGGTGATCGACGGCCCGGTGGGCACCGAACTCGGCGATCTCGTGCATCGGCTCGCACCGCACGCGTGGTCGGATGCGCTGGCGCAGAAGCTGTTGCAGCTGTGCGGCCCCGGCATCCCCGATCTCTACCAGGGTTGCGAACTGTGGGAGGACTCGCTGGTCGACCCGGACAACCGGCGGCCGGTCGATTTCGCGCTGCGCGCGGGCATGCTGCAATCGCTCACCGGCACACCGGAACTCGACGTCACCGGCGCGGTCAAGATGTGGATCGTCGCCTACGCGCTGTGGCTGCGGCGGGAACGGCCCGACTGTTTCGTCGGCGGCACCTACGCTCCACTCTTCGGCACCGGCAGCGAGGCCCAGCGGTTGATCGCCTACACCCGCGGCCGGCCCGCCGAAGCGCCCGAAATCATCGTCGCGGCCACCCGGCACAGCGTCGGTCTCGCCGAAACCGGCTGGGGCGACACCGCTCTCGAACTCCCGGAGGGCACCTGGATCGATCGCCTGACCGGCCACACCTTCCAGGGCCGCATCCGCATCGAGCGCCTTTTCGCCCGCCTCCCGGTCGCCCTGCTCGTCCGTTAGGCGGGAGTCAGGGCCGGGTCCGGCTCGACGGTTTCGTCGAGCAGGTGCACCGAGACCGGGGTGACCTTCTCCAGCAGTTCTTCGGGGAACATGCCGCCGAAGCGGGCGCGCCAGCGGCGCAGGTTGGGCGGTAGGTAGTCGTCGGCCTCGTTGACCAGTGAGGCCAGCCGGATGCCCTGCTCGTGGCCGTTGGCGAGGCGACGCCAGGAATCCAGGTAGAAGCGGGGGCTGCGCGGATGCCGAAGCGTGCGCAGCACATTCAGCACGCGGTAGCCGACGCCGAGCGACGGATGCAACTTCATGTGGTTCGCACCCGAGACCAGGCACCCCTTGGACAGCGCCGCCAGCCGATCGTGATCGAAAGCGAGCCCGACGGATTCGGCCTCGCGCACCATCCAGCGCAGCGTGACGTCGGACAACCCGCACTCCTTGTGGCCGCCGCCGACATCACTGTGCGCGCCCTCGAACCACACCTGCTTCACCCGCTGGAAACCCCTGCGGTACTTGATATTCGGTTCGACCGGCACCTCCCAGAGGCACGGCTCGAAGTTGCGCCGCCGCTCGTCGATCGCCAGCGCCTGCCGCGCGCAGTGCACGCTCGGCGCGAGTTTGACGTTGTGGAACCGATACCGCAGCGAGGTGAGCCCGGGTACTCCGAGCGCGCCGACGGTGTCGAAGACCCCGAGGAAGTTCACCTTGGGCTGTTCGAGATGGCAATTGTCCTTGCGGAATTTCGTCCACGCCGCCGGAATGCTGCCGTCCTTGGGCGGCACCTGCTGGTGGATCTCGAGCGCCTTCGGGTATTTACCGCTGATCATCGCCTCGGGCGTGAGGATGCCGATCCGATCGATCAATCCGGACAGACTGCGCGCGGTGAACGCGCCGCGGCTGAAACCGAAGATGTAGATCTCGTCGCCCGGCTCCCAGTTCAGGGCCAGGTGCCAGTACGCGGAGGACAGGTTCGCTTCGAGACCGAGGCCGAACGCGCCCCCCATCAGCCGGTCGGCGAGGAAGCCCCGGGCACCGGGCCCGGACACATAGGTGACCCACTGCTGGATCTTCTCCCCCGTCGGGCCGGGCGCATCGAACCGGATCGTCTGCGCGATCTTGATGATGTTCGATACCGTGCTGCTCGATTCGGCTTTCCAGGTGCCGTCACAACATACGACCAGGCGTTTCATGGACTCATCCTCCCGCTGGGATCCATTGGAAACCTGCGTACTCGACTACTCGAATCATCGAGTGACACTGCGGGGATGTTAATGAAAGACGCGTGTTTCCAACGCCGTCCGGCGGAACTGCCCGGTCAGAGCCAGGTGGGATCGCCGAAGACGGCCCCGGAATCATCGACCTCGGGCGACTTGGAATCCACGTAGGCGTACTGGCGCAGGGTGACCGGCCCGGTGCAGGAGTTCACCTTGATGTGGAAGTCCCGGACGCTGAGCTGGATCAGCTTGCCGGGGATCATCTCCTTCTCCGCGATCGCGATCTCGCCGACCTCGCCCGGGCTGATGTTCAGCGTGGCGACCGGGTTCGGGTTGAACGCGGGGTTCTGGGCGATGATCACGTCGGGCGTCGCGCCGAGCGTGCCCGCGCCGATCGTCACCGCGCAACCCACGTGGTAGCCCATCCGGAGTTTGCCCGCGGTCGCGCCGTCGAGCTTGCCGTAGGCGATGGTGCTGACGAGCGCCTCACGGGTGGTGCCCATGAAGTTCAGCGGCGGAATCCGGTGGATCTTCTCTTCCCTGCTGCCCACGGTGAACTTCATCGCGGAATCACCGGGCGCGACGTAGGTCTTCTCGTGCGGCGGCATGCTCAGCACCTCGGCGCCCGCCGATGGCGCGAAGGTCGCCACGGACGCACAGGCCATGACCGTTCCGGCCACGGCCCGGACAGCACTTTTCACGTTCGACGCCATAGTCCCGCACTGTAGTAGCCGTTCGCTATTTCCCGTGCGTATGACACGACCGAACCGCTCGCGAATTCCCGAGGTCAGATGATGACTGATCGAGCGTCCAGCAGACGGATACGGTGTGCACATGCTCCGGGGACGCGAGGCCGAACAAGCACGGATCGATCAGTTGCTCGCGGCGGCCCGCGACGGTCGTAGCAGCGCCCTGGTGATCCGCGGCGAGCCCGGCATCGGCAAGACCGCACTGCTGGACTATGCCGCCGCCCAGGGGCTCCCGACGGTGCGCAGCGCGGGCATCGAGTCCGAGGCCGAATTGCCTTTCGCCGGACTGCATCTGCTGGTTCGTCCGGGTATGGCGCTGGTGGACACGCTGCCCGACCGGCAGCGCGACGCGCTGCGCGGTGCGTTCGGCCTGGCCGCTCAGGATCCGGCCGACCGGATGCTCATCGGCTTGGCGGTGCTGTCGCTGCTGGCCGAGGAAGCCGCCGACGCCCCGCTGCTCTGCCTGATCGATGACGCGCACTGGCTCGATCAGGCGACCGCGGAGACGCTGTTGTTCGCGGCCCGCCGCCTCGATGCCGAGGGCGTGGTGATGATCTTCGCCGCGCGCACCGGGGACGCCGAGTTCCACGCGCCGGGGCTACCCGAACTGCGGGTACCCGGTCTCGCGCAGGATGCGGCGGCGGCACTGGTGGACGGTCTGGGCACCGCGCTGAGCCCGGCGGTGCGCTACCGTCTGCTCGCCGAGGCGGCGGGCAATCCGCTTGCGCTGCTGGAACTTCCGGAGTCGCTCGCGGCAGAGGCGCCCGGCGCGGGGTTCAATCCGCTGCCGCTGACACAGCGCCTGCAGGTCGCCTTCCACGGCCGGGTCAACCGGCTCCCGCTGCCGACCAGGACCTTGCTGCTCGTCGCGGCCGCGGCGGGCAGCGCCGAACTCGAACCGGTCCTGGCGGCCGCCCGGGTACTGGGCGCGCACCTGGCCGACCTGCAACCTGCCGAGGACGCGGGGCTGCTGCACAGCGACGGACGGACTTTCGCCTTCCGGCATCCGCTACTGCGCTCGGCGGTGTACCAGGGCGCGCCACTCGCGCAACGGCTGGCCGCGCACAGCGCTCTCGCCGAGGTGTCGACCGAACCCGAACACGCCGACCTGCGCGCGTGGCATCTGGCCTCGGCCGCGACCGGACCCGACGAGACCACCGCCGCGGCGCTGGAGGACACCGCCGGCCGCGCCCGGGGTCGCTCCGGCTATTCCGGTGCGGTCGCCGCGTACGAACGGGCCGCCGGGTTGAGCGTAGACACCGCCGCCCGGCTGCGGCGCCTCGTCCTCGCCGCCGAAACCGCAGGCGAGGCAGGGCAATTGGAGCGCGCTCGCACACTGGCCGAGCGGGCGACCGGCCAGACCGCCGACCCCGGCTACACCGCCCGGCTGCGCCTGGTGCTGGCCACCGCGGAGTTCGGCGCGGGCAAACCGCGCACCGCTCACGAACTGCTGCTGGACGCCGCGGACCTGGTCCGGGCGAGCGAGCCGGTACGGGCGGCGCGCATCCTCGGTCAGGCGATCCACACCGCCTGGTACCTCGGCACCGCGGAGCTCGCACAGGTCGCCGACACGTTGACCGCGCTCGCGCTGCCGCCCGCCGAGCCGCTGGCACCGATCATCGAATACGCGGTCGCGGGCATCCACGGCCGATTCACCGTCGATCTGCGCGCGGCCGCGGCGGCGGCCCGCGCGCAAGGCGCCGACTCCCCGCGCGACCTGGTTCAGATGTGCGGCATCGGCCTGGTGGTCGGCCAGGACGAGCAGGTCACCGAACTGGCGCAGCTGCTCATCGCCGAATGCCGCGAGCAGGGCCGGATCGCCGTGCTGCCCACCCTGCTGTTCTTCCGGTCCGAAGCCGAGCTGTTCCTCGGCAGGCCACAGGAGGCCCGGGTCGCGGCGACCGAAGGGCTGCGGATCGCCGAGGACATCGGGCAGGGCCAGTGGATCAGCCAGTTGTCGAGCTTCCTCGCCTGTCTCGCCGCGCTCGAGGGTCGCGCGCAGGACTGCCGGGACCTGGTCGAGCGGGCCCGTTCGGAGGAATTCGGCGGTTCCGCGGCGGCGGGCACGCAGTGGACGTATTGGGCGCTCGGACTGCTCGAACTCGGCCTCGGTCAGGTCGACAGCGCGTTGTCCAGGCTGGCACCGCTGAATCGCGAGCCCGGACGGCACCAGGTCATCGGACTGCGCGCCATCCCGGATCTGATCGAATCGGCCGTGCGGCTCGGCACACCGGAACGGGCCGGCGACGCTCTTGACCGACTGGAGACCTGGGCCGCACGCGCACAACAGGATTGGGTCGAGGCCCTGGCCCACCGCTGCCGGGCGCTGGTCGACGACGCACACGCCGAGCAGCACTATCGCGCCGCGCTCGAGCTGGGCGGGCGCCCGTTCGAACAGGCCAGAACCCAACTGCTGTACGGCGAATGGCTGCGCCGCCAACGCCGCAAAGCCGACGCGCGTCTCCTGTTGCAACCCGCGCTGGAGACATTCGAGCGGCTCACCGCCGGCCCGTGGGCGGAGCGGGCGCGGACCGAGCTCGGCGCGCTCGGCGTCGGCACGGCCGCGAAGCCCGCGGGCGGGGTGCTCGGGCGGCTGACTCCGCAAGAACTACAGATCGTGCGGCTGGCCGCGCAGGGCATGTCGAACCGGGATATCGCGGCGCAGTTGTTTCTCAGCCCGCGCACCGTCGGGCATCACCTCTACAAGGCGTATCCGAAATTGGGCGTGCTGTCGCGCGGCGAACTTGCGCAGTTACCGCTCGACGCGGCTTAGCTCGATGGCGCTCGCCCGCCGGGTCACGACCTGTCCGGCGATCCAGCGGGCCGCGCCGACCGCGGCCGCGACCAGCACGGCCACCTGCGGCGAGCCGGTGATCAGGGCCAGGATCAAGCAGGTCACCAGCCCGAGGGCGAGCGCCTCGAGCTTGTAGACAGGCCATGCGCTGCCCGCGATGTCAACCGTCGCGGAGCGGGCCGAGGGGTGAACAACTGCCATCCAGTAAGGATATACGCACAGCGAAGTTCGGTCCACCGAACTTCATGTTGCCGGGGACACAGCGAACCGGCCCGGGAACACCGCCGGTCCGCGCCGTGTTGTCCCCGATATGCCTCTGACTGGAGATTACGCACCGAGCACCTCGGATTGGGCCCGCGAGCAGGCCGAGAAGTACGAGAACTCCGGCGGCACCACGGCCACCACGCTCAAAGGCCAGCCGGTCATCCTGCTCACCACCAAAGGCGCGAAGACCGGAAAGCTGCGCAAGACGCCGCTGATGCGGGTCGAGCACGACGGGGAATACGCGGTCGTCGCCTCGCTGGGCGGCGCGCCGAAGAACCCGGTCTGGTACTACAACATCAAGGCCGAGCCGCACGTCGAACTGCGCGACGGCGAGGTGAACAAGGACTACACCGCCCGCGAGGTCTTCGGCGAGGAGCGGCAGCTGTGGTGGGACCGGGCCACCGAAGTATGGCCGGACTACATCGAGTACACGAAGAAGACCGACCGTGTGATCCCGGTCTTCGTACTGACCCCGCGGTAATCGCGAACCCGCGGCAATCGGCCGCGGCACTGCCACCCGCCGCATCTGCCTGTCGCGGCGGGTGGCAGCATATTTCGGGTGTCCAATCCGCTTGATGTCATCGACGCACTGTCCAGTTCCCGTCCCGCGCTGAGCGCGGACGAGATCGACGCTGCCGCCAAGCGCATTGCCGAGATCATCGAGCCGACTCCGCTGCAACGCAGCGAGCGGCTCTCCCGCCTCACCGGGGCCAACGTCTACCTGAAGCGCGAAGACCTCTCCGCGGTCCGCTCCTACAAGCTGCGCGGCGCATATAACCTGGTCATGCAGCTGACCGAGACCGAGCGCGCGGCCGGGGTGGTCGCCGCCAGCGCGGGCAATCACGCCCAGGGCGTGGCGTTCGCGTGTCACTCGATGGGCATCAAGGGCCGCATCTACGTACCGACCACCACCCCCAAGCAGAAGCGCGACCGTATCCGCGTGCACGGCGGCGAATTCGTGGAGCTGATCGCCATCGGCGAGACCTACGACGCGGCCGCCGCGGCCGCCGCCGACGATGTGGCCCGCACCGGCGCGACCATGGTGCCGCCGTTCGACGACGCCCGCACCGCCGCCGGGCAGGGCACCATCGCGCCGGAGATCCTGGAGCAACTCGGCACCGCGCCGGACCTGGTCGTGGTGCCGGTGGGCGGCGGCGGCTGCCTGGCCGGCATCGGCACCTACCTGCGCGACCGTGCGCCGAGCACCGCGATCCTCGGGGTCGAGCCCGCCGGTGCGGCCTCGATGACCGCGGCGCTGGTCGCGGGCGGCCCGGTGACGCTGCCGGAGATCGATCCGTTCGTGGACGGTGCGGCGGTACGCCGGATCGGCGCGGTGCCGTTCGCGGCCGTCTCCGCCTTCGGCGGGCGGGTGGTCTCGCATGCCTCGTTGCCGTTACTGACCACCACCGAATCCCCCGCCGGGACCAGTTCGTTCCGGATGATGCAGGTCGACGAGGGCGCGATCTGCACCGCCATGCTCGACCTCTACCAGAACGAGGGCATCATCGCCGAACCCGCAGGGGCCCTGGCGGTTTCCGCGCTGGCCGAGCTGACCGTGCAGCCGGGGTCGACCGTGGTGTGCCTGGTCTCCGGCGGCAACAACGACGTGTCGCGCTACGGCGAGATCATCGAGCGTTCGCTGGTGCACCGCGGCCTGAAACACTATTTCCTGGTGGACTTCCCGCAGGAGCCGGGCGCGTTGCGGCGCTTCCTCGACGAGGTGCTCGGACCCGACGACGACATCACCACGTTCGAGTACGTCAAGCGGAACAACCGCGAGACGGGCTCGGCGCTGGTCGGCATCGAACTCGGCGTGCCGGAGGGGCTGGGACCGCTGCTGGAGCGCATGGACGAGTCGCCGATCCAGTGCGAACGATTGGAACCGGGCTCACCCGCGTACCGGTACCTGACCTGACCCGACGTGACCGAAAAGCTACGGCCGCACCGCTTTCCGCGTTGCGGCCGTAGTACTCAGGCCGCCTTCTCCTGCGGCACCTCGACCGGGATACGGCGGGTGGCGCGCAGGCAGTTGAGCACCAGCGGCAGCAGCCAGAATGCCGCGGACTGGTCGTAGGACAGCTGCGCCGCCGACAACCGGTTGTGCACGAAGCCGACCGAAAGCCCCAGGCGCGGTTCGGCCCAACCAAACGAGCCGCCCAGGCCGATATGCCCGAACCCGGCCCGAGCGCCCGGCATCGGCAGCGAATGGTAGCCGAGCCGCCAGAGCATCGGGGCGTAGAACAGCGCGTTGTCGAGCCGGTAGGTCTGAATTCGCCGGATCGCCTTGATGGTTCGCGGGCTGAGGTACTGCTTGCCCGCTGCGACACCGTCATTGGCCAGCGCGCCGTACATCCCGGCGAGGGCGGATGCGGTGCATACGCCGTTGCCCGCGCCGAGTTCGGTGCGCAGGATCGGCGGCGCGTCGCCCTCCAGGATGGATTCCAATCCCGGCAGGAACAGGCAGCGCGTCGCCGCGCCGAGCGCCCCGGGGATCCGGTGGCTGCGGCCCAATACCAGTGCGCCGAGCGGGTTTCCGATCGCTTTCAGGTGCGTTCCCGCCAGCGGCGCATACGTGGTTCGCGCGTGTTCGGGCGGCAGGCCGAGGTGGATGCCCTCGAGGCCGAGCGGATCGGCCACCTCGGAGCGGAACAGCTCGCCCATGCTGTGGCCGGTGACCGCGCGGGCGAGACCGGCCATCAGCCAGCCGTAGGTGAGCGCGTGATAGGCCGGAACACCCAGCAGCCGATCGGGTTTCGCGGCCGCGAGACGCTGTTCCATCAGTTCGTGATCGAGCACGTCGTCCAGGCCGGTGGCGATCGGGGCGAGCGCGGACAGGCCCGCACTGTGCGTCATCGTCTGGCGCACCGTGATCTTGTCCTTGCCGTTCGCGCCGAACTCCGGCCAGTACTCGGCGACCGGTGCGGCGTAATCGATCAGTCCGCGGTCGGCGAGCCGGTGGATGACGGTGGCGGTGACACCTTTGGTGGCGGAGAAGATGATCGACCCGGTGTCCTGGGTCCAGGGGGACGTACCGCCCGCGGAGCCGGTCCAGATGTCGAGCAGGGGTTCGCCGTGCAGGTGCACCGACAGCGCACCGCCCGCCCCGCGGCGGCGTCCGAAGGTCCTGGCGAAAGCGCGCACCAGGGGGGCGAATTCGGCGGTGGCACGGCCACTCGTACCCGTGGGGATCGGCGCTGGACCCCCCGCAGCATCGTTGCTCATCTTTCCACGGTAATGGCGGCGGTCACACCGGGCAATGGGTCTGTCTCGGACAGTTGTCTTTCGTGACCTTTCCGCAAGCGGCGCGCGAACAGGTGTGCGACGGCGCGGACACCCCCAGCACAACCCGCCTGCGCCCGTTGTCGAGGTGGCGGCCGTCCCCGGACCAGCGGGTTCCGACCCCGGCACTGATTGCAGGCCGGTAGCCCGCCGTCTCAGAAACAGACGTGGCGGTATCGCCCGGGTACTGGAAGAGTGGGCGTGTGGGCTTCTATCGAGATCGAGTGGTGCCGCGGATCGTGGACGCGGCCTGCGGGATGCGGTTCAACGAACCGCTGCGCGAGCGCGTGTGCGCGGGCCTCAACGGCCGAGTGGTGGAGATCGGGTTCGGGTCCGGGCTGAACGTGCCGTTCTATCCGGAGACCGTCGAACTGGTCAGCGCGGTCGAGCCCGCCGACCTCGGCTGGCGGCTCGCGAGCGAGCGGGTCGCGGCGGCGACGGTGCCGATCGAGCGGTCCGGTTTGGACGGACAGTCGCTGCCGTTCGGCGACAACAGTTTCGACAGCGCCCTGTCGACCTGGACGTTGTGCACCATCCCCGATGTCGCGACCGCGCTGGCGGAAGTGCGCCGGGTGCTCGCACCGGGCGGCACCCTGCACTTCGTCGAGCACGGCCTCGCGCCGGACCAGCGCGTGCAGGTGTGGCAGCACCGGCTCAATCCGATTCAGAAGACCTTCGCCGGCGGGTGCAACCTGAACCGCGATATCCGCGGCCTGCTCACCGACGCGGGATTCGAGATCCGCGATATCGATGTGTTCTACGGCGAAGACGCCCCTCGGTTCCTCGCCGCGCAGTCGCTCGGCGTGGCGGTCGCCGCCTAGCTGCTCACCGAAAGTGCAGCTCAGGCCACGCACACCCCAGTTTTGAAATGATTGGTTCAAAATGTGCTAGCGTAACCGGCATGGCACGACCGAGACAGTTCGACGAGGAGCGCGCGGTGGACGCCGCGATGCGCGCGTTCTGGCTCGCGGGCTACGAGGCCACCTCGACCCAGGCGCTGTGCGAGGCGACCGGCCTGGGCCGCAGCAGCATCTACAACACCTTCACCAGCAAGCACGATCTGTTCGAACGGGCCCTGCGGCGATACATGACCGCCAAGAACGCCACCACCTTCGAACTCCTGGACAGCGACCTGGACGCGAAGGCCAAGATGCGCGCGCTGCTGTGGCAGGTGGTCGACGCGCCGGAGGCCGATCCGCTCGGCTGCCTCGTCGTCAACTCGATGGTCGAACTCGCGCCGCACGACCCCGAGGTGGCGGCCACCCTGCGCGAGGATCAGCGCCGGCGCCTCGCCGCGCTCCGCGACGCGCTCGAAAGCGGCAGGCGCGCAGGCGAAATCGACGACCGCAAGAGCGCCGACGAACTGGCGCACTTCATGAACGCGACCATCGCGGGCATGCGCGTCGCCGCCCGCGGCGGTGCGAGCCGCGCCGCATTGGCGGCCATCGCCGGCACCGCACTCGACGCCCTCTGATCGACCGGAAATCGGTCGGCCCCTTACCTTCTGCCCCAGTTTTGAACCGAACGATCTAAAACAGGAGAGGTCTCCGATGCCCCTAGCCGTCTATATCCTCGGGCTGTCCATCTTCGCCCAGGGCACCTCGGAGCTGATGCTCTCGGGACTGCTCACCGAGCTCTCCGTCGACCTGGGGGTGACCATTCCGCAAGCGGGACTGCTCATTTCGGCTTTCGCGCTCGGCATGCTGGTCGGCGCGCCGGTGCTGGCGGTGGCGACGCTGCGACTGCCGCGCCGCAACGCGCTGCTCGCCTTTCTCGCCGTCTTCGTCGCCACCCATGTGGTCGCGGCGCTGACCTCGGACTACTGGGTCCTGTTCGCGACCAGGGCGGTCGGCGCCTTCGTCTACGCCGGTTTCTGGTCGGTCGCGGCGACCACCGCCATCGGTTTGGTGCCCGTCAACGCCCGCGGTAAAGCGATGAGCATCGTCGCCGGTGGGCTCACCGTCGCCACCGTCGTCGGCCTGCCCGCGGGCACCGTGATCGGCCAGCACCTCGGCTGGCGCGCCGCGTTCTGGACCGTCGCGATCATGTCCACCCTGGCGATGCTCGGCGTGCTCACCAAGATCCCCGCCGGACGCGCGGCAACCACACCGGATCTGCGAAAAGAACTGCGCAGCATGGTGAATCCACGGCTCTGGCTCTCCTACGCCACCACCGCCCTCGCCACCGCCGCGCTGCTGGCCAGCTTCGCCTACCTCGGCGCGCTGCTCGCCGAAACCACCGGCCTGCACGGGTTCTGGATCCCGATCGTGCTGGCCGTGTACGGCGTCGGCAGCTTCCTCGGCATCGTCGCAGGCGGGCGCACCGCCGACGCACATCCCGTGCGCACCCTCTACGTCGGCGTCACCGGCCTGATCATCACCTCGGCTCTGCTGGCCCTCACCGCCGAATACCCGGTGCCCGTCGTGATACTCGCATTCCTGTTGGGCGCCTTCGGTTTCGGCACCAACCCCACCCTCAACAGCCGCGTCTTCAACCTCGCCGCCGACGGCCCCACCCTGGCCCCCGCCTTCAACGTCTCTTCCTTCAACATCGGCATCACCGTCGGCCCCTGGCTCGGTGGCCTGGCCATCGGCGCCGGACTCGGCTATGCCAGCGTCGCCTGGATCGGCGCCGCCATCGGCCTGGCCGCCCTGGGCACCATCACCTGGGAACAGTTCCTCCCCCACCGCCACTCCGCCACGCCCCTCACCGACCACCCCACCCCCGCACTAACCCACTGACCGCCTTCCCGCACTCCTTCTGATGTGTCGCACCCGCTGTGGCAGGCCCCAGCGGGTGCGACACATCAAAACCCGTGCGACACATCAAAACCCGTGCGGCGGTTCGGGCACACCCCTCCCGGCGGAGGGGAGGCGGACGACCGGGCTCAGACTGCCAAGCACCCCGGCCCGAGCAGCGCTTTCAGGTCGCCCATCAACGCTGAGGACGGGGAGACGCGGAGGCTGTCGTCGAGTTTCAGGAGGGTGGTTTTGTCGCGGGCGCCGACGTGGCGGATGTGCACGTCGGAGGTGCCGGGGTGGCGGGACAGGACGCGCTTGAGCTCGCCGATCTTGTCGGGGGTGCACAGGCGGGTGGAGAGGGTGACGGCCAGCGGCTTGGCCACGCCGATGGAGGACAGGTCGGGGACGGCGAGATCGTTGGCGATGAGCGAGATACGGTCGTCGCGGACCGACACCCGCGCCTTCACCAGCACCACCGCGTCCTCGACCACGTCCATGCCGTAGACCGAGTAGGCCTGCGGGAAGAACAGCACCTCGATACCGCCGGAGAGGTCTTCGAGCTGTGCGGACGCCCAGGCGAGACCGTTCTTGTTGATGCGCCGGTTGACCGAGGCGAGGATGCCGCCGAGGGTCACCTGCGCGCCGTCCTTGATATCGCCTTCGAGGATGGCGGGGATCTGCGTATCCGCCTGCGCCGCGAGCACATGTTCGACGCCGTTGAGCGGATGCCCGGACACGTAAAGGCCGAGCATTTCGCGCTCGAGGGCCAGCTTGTGCTTGGACTCCCACTCGTCGTCGGGCACCTTCACGTTGAACACCGAGGCCACCGACTCGTCCGCGTCGACGCCGCCGAACAGGTCGAACTGCCCGATCGCCTCGGCCTTCTTGGTGGACATCACCGCGTCGATGGCATCGGAGTGCACCAGCAGCAGACCCTTGCGCGGGTGCCCGAGCGAGTCGAATCCGCCTGCCTTGATGAGCGATTCGGTGACTTTCTTGGTGCAGGCGACGGCGTCGATCTTGTTCAGGTAGTCGGAGAAGTCGGTGAACTTGGACTTCTCCTTGCGCGCGGCGATGATCGAGGACACCACGTTGGCGCCGACGTTGCGCACCGCACCGAGCCCGAACCGGATGTCCTTGCCGACCGAGGCGAAGTTCTGCTCGGACTCGTTGACGTCCGGCGGCAGCACGGTGATGCCCAGGCGACGGCAGTCCGAGAGGTAGACCGCGGCCTTGTCCTTGTCGTCACCGACGGAGGTGAGCAGCCCGGCCATGTATTCGGCCGGGTAGTTGGCCTTGAGGTAGGCGGTCCAGAAGGACACCAGGCCGTAGCCCGCGGCGTGCGACTTGTTGAACGCGTAACCGGCGAACGGAAGGATGGTGTCCCACAGGGCCTTCACCGCGGCCTCGGAGAACCCGTTGTTCGTCATGCCCTCGTGGAAGCCCTTGTACTCGGCCTCGAGCACCTCGAGCTTCTTCTTACCCATGGCCTTACGCAGCGCGTCGGCCTTGCCCATGGTGTAGCTGGCGACCTTCTGGGCGATGAACATGATCTGCTCTTGGTAGACGATCAGGCCGTAGGTCTCGGCGAGAATGTCCTTCAGCGGCTCTTCGAGCTCCGGATGGATCGGTTTGATCTCCTGCCGCCCGTTCTTGCGGTCGGCGTAGTCGTTGTGCGCGTTCATGCCCATCGGGCCGGGGCGGTACAGCGCGAGCACCGCGACGATGTCGTTGAAGCCGGTCGGCTGCATGCGGCGCAGCAGGTCGCGCATCGGGCCGCCGTCGAGCTGGAAGACGCCGAGCGTGTCACCGCGGGACAGCAATTCGTAGGTCGCGGGATCGTCCAGCGGTAGGTTGTCCATGTCGAGGTCGACGCCGCGGTTGGCCTTGATGTTGTCCAGCGCGTCACCGATGACGGTGAGGTTGCGCAGGCCGAGGAAGTCCATCTTCAGCAGGCCGATGGCCTCGCAGGACGGGTAGTCCCAGCCGGTGATGATGGCGCCGTCCTGGGCCCGCTTCCACACCGGGATCGCGTCGGTCAGCGGCTCGGAGGACATGATGACCGCGCAGGCGTGCACGCCGGCGTTGCGGATCAGGCCCTCGAGGCCCCGGGCGGTCTCGTAGATCTTCGCGACATCGGGGTTGGTGCTGATCAGTTCGCGGACCTCGGCGGCTTCCTTGTACCGCTCGTGGTCGGGGTCGGTGATGCCGGCCACCGAGATGTCCTTGGCCATGATCGGCGGCGGCAGCGCCTTGGAGATCTGGTCGGCGATGGCGAAACCGGGCTGGCCGAACAGGACTCGCGCGGAGTCCTTGATCGCGGCCTTGGTCTTGATGGTGCCGAAGGTGATCACCTGGGCGACCCGGTCGCTGCCCCACTTGTCGGTGGCGTAGCGGACCATCTCACCGCGGCGGCGATCGTCGAAGTCGATATCGATATCGGGCGCGGAGGGGCGTTCCGGGTTCAGGAACCGCTCGAACAGCAGGCCGTGCGGGATCGGGTCGATATTGGTGATGCCCAGCGCGTAGGCGACCAGCGAACCGGCCGCCGAACCACGGCCGGGACCGACCCGGATGCCGACCTCTTTCGCGTGCGTGACGAGGTCACCGACGACGAGGAAGTAGGCCGGGAAGCCCTTCTGCTTGATGACGTCGAGCTCGAAGTAGGCGCGGCTGTAGTACTCCTCGGGCACGCCGCCGGGGAAGCGGCGTTCGAGGCCGCGGTCGACCTCTTTGCGCAGCCACGAATCCTGGTCCTCGCCCTCGGGCACCGGGAACACCGGCATCCGGTCCTTGAAGGCCCATACGTCGTCGTAGGACTGCACCCGCTCGCCGATGAGCACGGTGTTGTCGCAGGCGCCGGGCACCTCGGCGTCCCACAGCGCGCGCATCTCCTCGGCGGACTTCAGGAAGTAGCCGTCACCGTCGAACTTGAACCTGGTCGGGTCGGAGAGCGTCTTGCCGGTCTGAATGCACAGCAGCGCTTCGTGGTTGGTGGACTGGTCCTTGGTGACGTAGTGGCAGTCGTTGGTGGCCAGCGGCGGGATGCCGAGCTTGCGGCCGACCTCGAGCAGACCCTCGCGGACCCGGCGTTCGATGGACAGCCCGTGGTCCATGATCTCGAGGAAGAAATTGTCCTTGCCGAAGATCTCCTGCCACTTGGCCGCGGCCTCCAGGGCCTCGCGGTCGTGGCCCAGGCGCAGCCTGGTCTGCACCTCACCCGAGGGGCAGCCGGTGGTCGCGATGATGCCCTCGGCGTACTGGGCGATGATCTCCTCGTCCATGCGCGCCCACTTGCCGAGCTGACCCTCGAGCGAGGCCAGCGACGAGAGCTTGAACAGGTTGCGCAGACCGGTCGCGGTCTCGGCGACCATGGTCATGTGGGTGTAGGCGCCGGAGCCGGAGACGTCGTCGCCCTTCTGGCTCGGGTCGCCCCACTGCACCCGCTTGGTGTCGAAGCGGGAGGCGGGCGCGATGTAGGCCTCGATGCCGATGATCGGCTTGATGTCGGCTTTCTTCGCCGAGTTGTAGAACTCGGAGGCGCCGTACATGTTGCCGTGGTCGGTCATCCCGACCGCGTTCATTCCCAGCCGTTTCGCCTCCGCGAACAGGGGCGAAATCTTTGCCGCACCATCGAGCATGGAGTACTCGGTGTGGTTGTGCAGGTGAACGAACGATCCGGACGAGGCGGCCAAGACGGTCCTTCCTCCCAAGGTCTCGACGGGGGTTGGCCTAGCGATTCTAGGCACGTCGGTACGACATTTTTTTCGAGGCGCGCGCGGCGCATCGAGACATCCCAGGAGCCCTCGGCGTGTCGGTGTCGAAGATCACCGGCGCGTCCGGCGAGACCTCCTCGGAGGAGTCCGATTTCCGCGAGCGACGTCCAGCGCGGAACGACCGACCCTACTCGACGCGACCGGCCGAGTCGGTCACCACCGGACCGCACGGTGCTGCCCCCGGAATCGAGGGCAGCGAATCGGGGATGACACCGCGGCATCGGGGGCATAGTCACTATCGACAGACACGGGTGTTCCCAATCCTGCCGAGGTATTGATGATTTCGCTCAAAGCACTGTTCGCCGTTCCCGCGGTCCCCGCCGTCGCCGTCGCGACCATGGTCGCGACCGCCGCCCCGGCCGCCGCCCAGCTGCACGACTCGTTCGCGACCGTCTACTCGCTCAGCCAGGGGTTGTGTGTCGCGTCGGTCAGTTCCGGCGTCACCGGCAACGCCTATCCGGAGCACGCCGGGTTCTACGTGGCGACCACGATGTACGGCGTGGGCGGCTGCACCCTGCCGCTCACGCTCAACTGGCGCAACGTGGACACCGGCGAGACCGGCACGTTCACGGTGACCGCGCAGGGCCCCGGATATTGGAGCAACAGCGGCCGTTCCGCGCTGTTCCATCCGGGCCTGGGCAAGTTCACCGCGACGCTGACGGTCGGGGCCGCGCATATCCCGGAGCCCGGCGAGGTCGAGTTCCGCGTCGACAAGTACCAGGGCTGACGCCGCGCACAGGTCAGGTCCGCACGCCCGGAGTACGTGGGGACCGAATATGCGCGGCAACGGCATACGAACGGTCCCGGACGCGATAATCGGCGCATGAACGAAGTTCCGGCGCCGTTGGCCGCGCGGTGACGGCGACGATCGTCGCCCTCGTGGTCTCGGCCGCCATGATCGCCGGGGCGCTGGTGATCTGGCCGCGCACCCGCCGGGTGGTCACCACGCCGGCCGAGCGCGCGGTGCACACCGCGCTGCACACCGCGTCGCTGGCGGCGATTCCGCTGCGCCGCGGGCTCACCGAGCAGTCGGCGCGCGAATCCGCGCCGCACCTGCGCGTGCTGACCGGCGCCGAGGCGCTCGGCATCGCCGACCCGGACGGCGTCCTGCTCGCCTGGGACGGACCGCACGCCGAACTCGCCGAGTATTTCACCGAGGCGGCCAAGCGGGCGGTCATCGGCGAACGGCCGGTGCTCGTCGCCGGGCCGGGTCACAGCGAGCACGCCGGTCGCACGCTCATCGCGCAGCCGCTGCTGATCGAGAGCACCGGGGTGGCGGGGGCGATCGGCGTCGTCACCACCGGCCGGCCGGGGCCGGGCTGGCTCGGCGCGGTGGCCGAGGTGGCTCGATACGCCTGCGGCCAACTGGAATTGGCCGAGCTGGACGCGTCCCGGGCCCGGCTCGATCGCGCCGAGGTGCGCGCGCTGCGCGCCCAGATCAGCCCGCATTTCATCTACAACGCGCTGAACACGATCGCCTCCTTCGTGCGCACCGACCCGGATCGGGCCCGCGAGTTGATCCTGGAATTCGCCGACTTCACCCGCTATTCGTTCCGCGCCGCGGGCGAATTCACCGTGCTGGCCGACGAACTGCGCAATATCGAGCGTTATCTCGCGCTCGAGCGCGCCCGCTTCGGCGACGCGCTCGACGTCCGGTTGCAGATCGCGCCGGAGGTGCTCGGCGTGGTGCTGCCCTTCCTCGCGCTGCAACCGCTGGTGGAGAACGCGGTCCGGCACGGCCTGGCGGGCGCGGCGCGCGGCGGCACGGTGCACATCACCGCGGCCGACGCGGGCACCGACTGCCTGATCAGTGTCGAGGACGACGGCGTCGGCATGGATCCGGAACTGCTCCGCTCGGGCGCGCTCGACGCCGTCGAAACCGGCAAGGGCCCGGCCGGTTCCGGTGAGTCCGCGCATGTCGGCCTCGCCAATGTGGACGACCGGCTGCGCGCGGCCTTCGGCAACGACTACGGCCTGACCGTCGAGACCGCACCCGGCGCGGGCACCAAGGTCTCGCTGCGGGTGCCGAAGTTCCGCGCGGGCATCCAAGCGTGATCAGGGAAACCGGGCCGGTGTCCGGCGCGCTGCCCTACTGTTGATCCATGCTGGTCGGCGTCTGCGACTTTCCGGGCAGATACGCCTTTCCACCGACCGGTTACGCGGGGATCGAGCGCTGGCTGTGGGCGGTGGCCGTCGGCGCGCGCCGCGCGGGGGCGCGCGTGCATCTGCTCGGACCCCAGTGGCGCGGCGAGCTGGCCGGCGAGTGGACCGTACGGCCGCAGCGGCTGGAAACGCTCACCGCGGCGGAGCTGGCCGAATTCCGCGAGGCCCGCTACGACCTGCTCGTGGCGTGGCACGAATATCCCGCACTGCCCGCCTGGCGGCGGGCTTGGCAGGCACTGGACTGCGCGGTGGCCAGTTTCCAGCACGGCACGAACCGGATGCAGCCCACGGGCACCTTCGACGGTGAGCGCGCCCGGTTGTACTGCTACTCAACGGAAATGATGACGCGCTACACGGCACACCGGCCGCGCGCGGAACTGGCGGTGCACCTCGGGCTCGGCGAGGACGAACCGCCCGCCGCCGGCGGGACCGGCCTGGTGTGGGTGGGCCGCCTCGTCGCCGACAAGGCGCCCCATCTCGCGGTGCTGGCGGCCCGGCTGCTGGGTCGGCGAATCACCTTGGTGGGTCCGGTATTCGACGACGAGTATCTGCGCGCGCACCGAGATCTGTTCGGCGCGGCCCACGTTCGGTTCGCCGGTGAACTCGGCGGTCCCGCGAAGACCGCGGCCTTCCACGACGGCGAAGTCTTCGTCTACACCTGCGCCAGGGACTACGTCGAGGCGGGCGCCGCGGTGTTCGGCGAAGCACTGCGGGCGGGCACGCCGGTCGCCGCGCTGGCCTGGCGCGCGGGCACCTGCGCCGAAGCGGCCCTGTGCGCCGAGTCCGGCCGGATCGCCCGGGTCGCACCGGACGCGTCCGACGAGATCGCCGCGGCGGCGCTGGCCGCCGCGATCGAGGCCGCCGCCACGCTGGACGCCGCGAGGGTACAGGCGGTAGGACTGGCCAGATTCGATCCCGCACAACACTTCCGGGCACTCGCGGGGCTCGAGCGATGACCGACGCGTCGATCGGACGGCTGATCGCCGCGGGTGCCCGCGCCCGGCTGCTCGGTACCGCCTTCGCGGTGGACGACTCGACCGTGGTGACGGCGTTCCACTGTGTCGGCGATCGGCAGACCGGCGCGGTCCGATTCCCCGAGGCGGCCGTCGATTTCGCAGGTACCCAGGTGCGGGTGCGTTATGCTGCAGGCGATCCGGTCGCCGACTGCGCAGTGCTGCGCCTGGACGAGCCCCGACCCGATGTGCTCAGCCCACTTCCGCTCGCCACCCGGATCACCGCCCGGTTCTGGCGGGCCACAGGGTTTCCGGCGAGCCTGGCCGAGCTGGGACGGATGTCGATCTCCGGCACGATCACCGCGCTGGACGGTCAGCTGCGCGGCGTGCCCGCGTTGCAGCTCTACGCCGAGCAGGCGGTGGGCGGGCTGGCGCTCGGCGGCTTCTCCGGCGCGCCGGTATTCGCCGGCAGCGCACCGGGAGTCGTCGGGCTGATCCGCTACAACCCGCCCGCTCCCGACGCGCCGGACCGTGGCATCGGCGGCATCGTCTTCGCCTGCCCCGTCGCCGCGATCACCGCCCTGCTGGACCGGATCGGCGTGCTGCCGACCATGGACGCCAGCCAGGTCGCGGTGCCCGGCCTCGCGATGGGCGCGACGGCCGCGGGCAGGCAGGCGACCCTGCCGCCCGATCGCGCCGAGTTCACCGGACGGGCGGACGCGACCGAAAAGCTCGTCGCCGCATTGACTTCCGCGGACGCGGCGATCGTGGCCATCCACGGACAACCCGGCGTCGGCAAGTCCGCGCTCGCCGTGCACGTCGCGCATCGGGTGAGCGCCGTGTTCCCCGACGCGCGCCTGCACATCGATCTGCGCGGCGCGGACCAGCGCCCCGTCTCGGTCGCGGACGCACTGGAACGCCTGCTGATCGCGCTCGGTCTGCCCGCCGACGAACTGGCCGCGACCACCGAGGAACGATCCGTTCAGTACCGGCGGTTGCTCGCCGGGCTGCGCGCGCTGATCGTGCTCGACAACGCGAGTTCGGCCGCGCAGGTCCGGGCCCTGCTGCCGGACGCGCCGGGGTGTGCCGTGCTGGTGACCGCACGCCGCCCGATGGCCGCGCTCGACCACGCGCTCACTGTCGCGCTCGACGCGCTCACCGCGGACGAATCCGCGGCCCTGCTCACGGCGGTGCTCGACGACGACGCACGAGCCACCGACCGGGACGCGCTCACCGCGGTCGCCCGGTTGTGCGGTTACCTACCGCTGGCCATTCGAATCGCGGCCGCCCAGTTACGTTCTCGCCCGCACTGGACGATGGCGCACCTGGCCGGGCGGCTGTCCGACGAACGCCGCAGGCTCTCGGTGCTCACCGTCGACGACCTCGCGGTGCGCACCAGCTTCGACAGCAGCTATCTCGCGCTCGCCCCGGAACTGGCCACCGCCTTCGCCGCGCTCGGCGCGCTGCGCGGTCCGGACTTTCCGGCCTGGACCCTGGCCGCCCTGCTGGACATTCCGCTGTACGAGGCCGAAGACCTGCTCGACGCGCTGGTCGACGCCCAGCTGGTCGCCTTCGCCCGCCGCGACATCACCGGCGGTCACCGGTTCCGCTGCCACGACCTGCTGCGCGTGTACGCGGCGGAGAAGGCGGCCGAACGCTTTTCGAGTACCGAGCGAGCGCAGGGTCGCGGCCGCCTGTTCAGCGGCTACCTCACGCTGCTGCTCGACGCGATGGCGGCACTCGGGCCGGGTAAGGATCTGTTCCTCGCGGAATCGGTGCCGATCGTCTGGCGGCCGCCCGACGAAATCGTCTCCGCCGCAAGGGAAGCCGGGACGGCTCAGTGGTTCGCGGACGATCGTCCCGGCTTGGTCGCCGCCGCGCGGCAGGCCTACGAGGACGGCCTGTGGCCTTATGTATGGGGCATCGTCGACGTGTTGAACGGGCTGTTCGTCGCGCAGCGGCACGGCGCGGAGTCCCGTGAGCTCAAGGATCTCGCACTCGCGGCGAGCCGCACCGCCGCCGATCCGGTGGCCGAGGCGGGCGTGCTGTACTCCTACACCGGCTATTTCATGGGCAAGGGCGCCTATGCCGAGGCGGTCGCGGGGCTGCACGAAGTGATCGAGCGTTATCGCGCACTGGGTATGGCAGACCGCTGGGCACGCACCATGCTGAGCCTGGCCGTGGTCGAGCGCGACCGCGGGCGGCTCGCCGTCTCCGGTCCGCTGCTCGAGCAGTGCATCCACTTGTTCAGCGCGGGTGCGGACGACCTGATCCTCGCGTCCACCCGCCAGAACTACGCCGTGGTGCGGCGCGACCAAGGCTATCTGGCCGAGGCGGCCGCGGATCTAGCGCGCTGCCTGCCGGTTTTCCATGCGCACGGGGACAATTCGGCGTGCGGGCGCGGCTTGCACAGCCGCGCGGTGCTGCACCTCTACCTCGGTCGCTTCGCCGACGCCGACGCGGACCTCGCCACCGCCCGGCCGCTGTGCGTACAAGCCGGTGACGCCCGGTGGACCGGCATCGTCGACCTCTTCCGCGCGCGCCTGCTCGGCCGGTACGGCCGCTGGGCCGAGTTGCTCACCGCATTGCCCGCGTGTGAACGGAATTTCGACGACAGCGACGACGATCTGGGCCGTGCGCAGGTGTGGCGCACGGCCGGCGCGGCCCGCCGCGCGCTCGGCGACTATCCCGGCGCGCTGCGCGAATATGCCCGCGCCGCAGCGGTGTACGACGCGACCGGCGAGGACCGGATGAAGGCCAAACTGCACTTCGGCACCGCGCTGACCCACCTGCGATCCGGCGACCCGGCGACGGCCTTGACCGGATTCACCACGGCCGATGAGCTTTTCGACGAACTCGACGATCAGCCCTGGTTGCTGCGCACCCGTCGCTGGTTGGTCACCTTGCGACCCGATCGGCCGGGCGGCTGGGCGGAGGTCCGGTCCCGCGCCGAGCAGTTGATCGACCGAGCCGGGCCCGGCTTCTTTCCGGCCTGGTTGCGTCCGATCCTGGACGAGGCGGTCGCGAAGGGGGCCTGAAGTGCGCATTGCCTACGTGTGCCGCGACCTGGGAACGGACTCGACGACCGGGAGCGGCGCACTGGTGCTGGCCGCCGCGACGGCGTTGGCGGCCCAGGGCCACGAGATCCACTTGGTCAGCGAAAACCTTTCTGCCCCAGCGCGGCACGCGGTGGCCGCGACCGATGGGTTGCGCTGGCAGCCGACCCTGCCCGCGCGGCCCCGGCATCGCTACTTCACCGACGAGCAGTGCTACGCCGACCGGGTGTACGACACACTGCGCCTAGTGCACGAACAGGCACAGCTCGATGTCATAGACCTGGTGGACGCGGACGGGGCCGCCTTGACCCTGCTGCGGGCCCGGCGGCTGCTCGGCGATTTCGCCGACACGCGCCTGGTGGTGTCGCTGCATCCCTGGGCGACCGCGACCGAAGGGCCGCAGCGGGATCGGCCCGCCACCTTCGCCCACGACCTCACCACCTTCGCCGAGCAGTACGCGCGACGCCACGCGGACGCCGTACTGGCCTGCGGCGACGCTGTGGCGGGCACAGTCGAGTTCCCCACACGCCGTTACCTTCCCGGGCTGCACCGACCGGACTTGGTACCGCCCGGCGAAGTACTGCCGAATGTCGTCCTGTGGCTGGGTACCCTCTGTCCCGCGGCAGGACTCGACACCGTGCTGCGCGCCGTCGTCCTCGCCCACGCGGCACAACCGGCAATCCGCGTGGTCGTCCGCGGCGAGGACACCGCGACCGACCCGGTCGGCCGATCGTATTGGCAGTATGTCCGCCAAGGGCTTTCCGAGGAACTGCGCGAACTGGTGTCCTACGAGGGGCCGCTCGACACCGGCCGTCCGCCCCCGGGGTCCCTGTGTGTGGTGGCCGCGGGTACCGCGGGCACACCCACGGAAACGTTGTGGGCCATGGCCTCCGGCTGCCTGGTGCTCGCGCCCGCGGGCAGCGTCGGTGCCGACATCGTCGGCGAGAGCGGCACCGTCGCGCCCGGTGTGGCGGCGATGGCGTCCGCACTGGTCGCCGGTCTCGCTGTGCCGAACGGCAATTCGCGGCTCCCCACCACGGTCGGCCACACACCCGAGCAGGTGGCCGCGACACTTGCGGCCGTCTACACCTCGGTGCCGTTGCCGCCGCCCACCGAACCTCGGACCGCAGAACTGGTTTCGATCGTGATCCCGGTGCACGACTACGGCCGGTTCCTGCCCGACGCACTGGAGTCCGTGCGCGGCTGCGGACTTCCCGTGCTGGATATCGTGATCGTGGACGACGGCTCGACCGATCCCGGGACTGTGGCCCTCTTGGACACGTTGACCGACGTCACGCTCGTCCGTCAGCCGCACCGCGGGCTCTCGGCCGCGCGCAACGCGGGCCTCCGGCATGCCAGGGGCGAGCTGGTCCTGGTGCTGGACGCCGACGACCGCATCCGGCCCGGCTTCCTGCCGGCCGCCGTCGCGGCCATGCGCCGCGACGACACCCTGGGGTTCGTCGGCGGCTACGTGCGCTATTTCGAACTGCTCGAGCTGGTGTACGTCCCCGCGGGCATGCCCACCGACCTCAACCTCGTGTTGCACACCCACCTGAAGTCGATGGTCCTGTATCGCAGGACCGCGGTGGACCGGGTCGGCGGCTACGACGAACAGCTGCCCGCCTTCGAGGACTGGGAACTCCAGTTGCGCCTGACGCTGGCGGGCTACGACTCCGACGTGCTGCCGATCGTCGGCCAGCTCTATCGGCGCCACGCCGACTCGATGTCGTTCCGGCACAGCAACGGCATGCGCGACGAACTGGTCCAGTATCTGGTCCGCAAGCACGCGGCCACGCTCGACCACCCCCGGCTGATCCGGCTGCTGCTCGTCCTGGTCGACCTGTGGAAGACGGGCTACGAGCCGAGCACCTCGGTGCTGCTGCAGCGTTCCGCGCGGTGCGACCCGCCGCTGCCTTTACGATGGAGCGATTGTGGCCAGGAGCGCTGAGGGGAGCGGCGGCGTAGTACGCGTACTCGCCGTCGACGACGAGAAACCGGCTCTCGACGAGCTGGTCTATTTGCTGCGCGCCCAGCCGGGCGTCGGCGAGATCCACGCCGCCGCCGACGCGACCACCGCACTGCGCGTGTTGCGGGCGCATCCGGTGGACGCCGTGTTCCTCGATATCAACATGCCCGGGCTGGACGGGATGGAGCTGGCGGGCATCCTCTCGGAGTTCGCGAACCCGCCCGCGGTGGTCTTCGTGACCGCGCACGACGATCGCGCGGTGGCCGCGTTCGATCTCGGGGCGGTGGACTACCTGCTCAAACCGCTGCGCGAGGAGCGGCTCGCCGAGGCGGTGCGCCGGATCGTCGGCGCCCGGGCCAGCGCGGCACCGATCGCCGACGCGCCGCGAGCCGACCCGAGCGAGGTGATCCCGGTCGAGCTCGGCGGCGTGACCACGCTGGTGCCCCGATCCAGCGTGAGCTGGGTGGAGGCGGACGGCGACTACGCCAGGCTGCACACCAGCGGTGGTTCGCATCTGGTCCGGATCCCGTTGTCCGCGTTGGAGTCCCGCTGGCTGGACGCCGGATTCCTGCGGGTGCACCGCTCCTACCTGGTGGCCTTACGTTTGGTCACCGGTCTGCGCACCGTCGGCACCGGCACCGTGGTGTGCTTGCGCGCCGAGGGCAGCGCCGGGGCGGTGGAACTACCGGTCAGCCGCAGGCAGGTCCGGGAGCTGAAACAGCGTCTGGTGCGCCGGCCCCGGCAGCAATGGACCGGCCAGTGACCGGGCCGCAGCGCCCGGTCCGGCAGCGCGTCGTGCTGTCCGAGCGGCGCGGCGCCCGCCGGGTGCGCACCCGGGTGGAGGTGGCCGAGCAGACCGAGATCGGCGAGGCACTGATCGGCGGGCTGATCCGCGCCCAGCTCGGGCTGGCATTGCGGCTCGGGCTGGTCACCGTCGTCGTATTGTGCGCGCTGCCGGTGCTTTTCGGGATCGGCCAGGTGGGTTCGGTGGTGGTGCTGGGGATCCGGCTGCCCTGGTTGCTGCTCGGCGTCGCGGTCTACCCGCTGCTGTATCTGATCGGCCGCCTGTATGTCCGCCTCGCCGAACACAACGAGCAGGACTTCCTGGACCTGGCCGAGGACTGATGCACGCGGCCGCACCCCTTCCGACCTCGCGCACCCGCTGCGGCCTGCCACAGCGGGTGCGCGAGCGCGAAAAGGGTGCGGATATCGGAGTCCGCTCGTGAGCGCGGGCTCGGTGCCGGTGCTCACCGTGCTCGCGCTGCTGTTCGCGGCGCTGGCGACGGTCGCGATCGGCGCCTACGGAGTTCGCCTGGCGCGCACCACCTCCGACTTCCTGGTCGCGTCTCGCAGCGTGCGATCCGGCTGGAACGCCGCCGCGATCTCCGGTGAGTATCTCTCGGCCGCTTCGTTTCTCGGCGTGGCCGGGCTCATCGCGAAATACGGCGCGGACGCGCTGTGGTACCCCGTGGGTTTCACCGCAGGATATCTGGCCCTGCTGCTGTTCGTCGCCGCGCCGCTGCGCCGCTCCGGCGCGTACACGGTGCCGGATTTCGCCGAGTTCCGTTTGGGTTCCTTGCGATTGCGCAGGTTGGCCGCACTGGTCGTGGTGCTGGTGTGCGGGGTGTATCTGATCCCGCAGTTCCAAGGCGCCGGGTTGACTCTGCACACCTTGCTCGGCCTGCCCGACTGGGTGGGCGCGGCCGCGGTGGGCGCGATCGTGATCGCCAATGTGGCTGGCGGCGGGATGCGCTCGATCACGCTGGTGCAGGCCTTCCAGTACTGGCTGAAGCTGACCGCGGTGGCGATCCCCGCCCTGGTGCTGCTCGGCCACTTCCTCGGCGAGGACCGGCCGCTGGGCGCGCCCGCTCCCCCGGTGGTGACCGAGCGGACCGTGGTCGACGTGCGCACCGACGTGGTGGTACAGGTCGATGCGACACAACAGGTTTCGATCACCGGGCGGCTCGATGACCGGACGGTGGCGGGTGCGGTGGCACTCGCCCCGGGCACCCACGAACTAGCGGCGGGCACCGAACTCGTGCTGGCCGCGGGCACCGAGGTGCCCGTGGTGGCCGGTGCGCCCGCGGACGGCGCGGCCTGGCTGGCACCCGGCGGCGGCTTCGGCGGCAAACACCCGACCTACCAGGTCTATTCGCTGATCATCGCGACCTTCCTCGGCACCATGGGGTTACCGCACGTGCTGGTGCGGTTCTACACCAACCCGGACGGCCGGGCCGCGCGTGCCACGGCGCTCGCGGTGATCGGCCTGGTCGGGCTGTTCTACCTGTTCCCGATCCTGCTCGGGGTTTTCGCGCGACTGTATGTGCCTCAACTGCTGATCACCGGTACCTCCGACGCCGCGGTGGTGCTGATGCCGAGTTCGGTGGTCGCCGGGCTGCCGGGTCAATTGCTCGCCGCGCTGGTGGCCGCCGGTGCGATCGCGGCGTTCCTGTCCACCTCCTCCGGGCTGCTGGTCAGCATCGCGGGCGTGCTCAGCACCGATATGCTGCGCGGCCGGATCCGCGACTTCCGCGCCGCCGCGCTGGTGGCCGGCGTTGTCCCGCTTGCGCTTTCGCTGACCGTGGCGTCGCTGGACCTGTCCCGCACGGTGGGGCTGGCCTTCTCGGTGGCCGCCTCGACGCTGTGCCCACTGCTGGTGCTCGGCATCTGGTGGCGGCGGCTGACCGCGCGCGGCGCTGCGGCCGGGCTGATCGCGGGCGGGCTGGTATCCGGTGGCGCGACCGTGGTTTCAGTCACCGGCGGGCTGTCCGACGACCTCGGCGACGGCTGGCCCGCGGCCCTGCTCGGCTATCCCGCGGCGATCAGCGTCCCGCTCGCGTTCGCGACGATGATGCTGGTCAGCAAGGTGACTCGGGGACCGGGCACGCGCCGGGTGGGGCGGATCTTCGTGCGCATGCACGCGCCCGAACGATTGGGCATGGGCGCCGACCGCGAACGCAGCCTGCGCTCGAACTGAACCGCCGACCGCTCGTCGCGGCACAGCGACCGCTCACCGCACAATCGGCCACCTTCCCGGAGTGACCCACACCACATCACCATTTCTTCACACGGGCCTGGCTACGGTGCAGAGCAAGTAAGCCATGTCACACGCTAGGACCATCATGACCAGTACCGAACTCGACGGCGACGCCGCCCGGCGCACCCCGAGTGCAGCCGAGTTCATCGCAGTGCAGGCCAGCCCGCAGTTCCAAGAGCTACGAATGCGCTTACGCCGCTTCGTGTTTCCGATGACCGCACTGTTCCTGCTGTGGTACCTCAGCTACGTGTTGCTCGGCGCGTACGCGCACGACTTCATGGCGCACAAGCTCTTCGGCAACATCAACGTCGGATTGCTGCTCGGGCTCGGGCAGTTCGTGTCCACCTTCGTCATCACCGCGCTGTACGTCCGGTTCGCCAACCGGGAACTGGATCCGCGCGCGGCGGCCATCCGTAACCACCTCGAAGGGGACCGGGCGTGAATCATCTCGACACCTACGCCGCCGCGGCCACCGTCGGCGAGCCCGTGGCGAACATCGCCATCTTCGGCGTGTTCGTCGCGATCACCATGGTCGTGGTGATCCGCGCCAGCCGCAGCAATGCCACCGCCGCCGACTTCTTCACCGGCGGCCGCGGCTTCTCCGGCCCGCAGAACGGCATCGCCATCGCCGGTGACTATCTTTCCGCCGCAAGCTTTCTCGGCATCGCCGGCGCGATCGCGGTGTACGGCTACGACGGCTTCCTGTACTCCATCGGGTTCCTGGTCGCCTGGCTGGTCGCGCTGCTGCTGGTCGCCGAAATGCTGCGGAACACCGGCAAATTCACCATGGCCGACGTACTCAGCTTCCGGTTGAAGCAGGGTCCGGTGCGCACCGCCGCGGCGTTGACCACACTGGCGGTGTCGCTGTTCTATCTGCTGGCCCAGATGGCCGGCGCCGGCGGTCTGGTCGCGCTGCTGCTCGACATCTCCGACAAGACCGGGCAAGCGGTCGTGATCGCCGTGGTCGGCGTGCTGATGATCGTGTACGTGCTGGTCGGCGGCATGAAGGGCACCACATGGGTGCAGATCATCAAGGCCGTGCTGCTGATCACCGGCGCCGCGCTGATGACGATCATGGTGTTCGCCAAGTTCGGCTTCAACCTGTCCGACATCCTCGGCTCGGCGCAGGAGCACGTCGCCGATTCGACGAACAAGGCCGTGGCCGCCCGGGACGTGCTCGCACCCGGCGCGCAGTACGGCGGCAGCGCCACCTCGAAACTGAACTTCCTGTCTCTCGGTTTGGCGCTGGTGCTCGGTACCGCGGGTCTGCCGCACGTGCTGATGCGCTTCTACACCGTGCCGACCGCGAAGGAGGCGCGCCGATCAGTCGTGTGGGCGATCGGGCTGATCGGCGCGTTCTACCTGTTCACCCTGGTGCTCGGCTACGGCGCCGCCGCCATCGTCGGCCCGGACCGGATCCTGGCCGCCGCGGGCGGACAGAACTCGGCGGCCCCGCTGCTCGCGTTCGAACTCGGCGGCGTGATCCTGCTCGGCATCATCTCCGCGGTCGCGTTCGCCACCATCCTCGCGGTGGTCGCGGGCCTCACCATCACGGCGGCCACTTCGTTCGCGCACGACATCTACGCCGGCGTCGTCAAGCGCGGCAAGGTCGACGATGTCAAGCAGGTCAAGGTATCCCGGATCACCGCGGTGGTGATCGGCGTGATCGCGATCGGTCTCGGCATCCTGGCGAACGGGCAGAACATCGCCTTCCTGGTGGCGCTGGCGTTCGCGGTGGCGGCCGCGGCGAACCTGCCGACCATCCTGTACTCGCTGTTCTGGCGGCGGTTCAACACCACCGGCGCGCTGTTCAGCATGTACGGCGGCCTGATCTCGACCATCGTGCTGATCGTCTTCTCCCCCGCCGTGTCCGGCAACAAGACCGCGATGCTGCCCGGCTCCGATTTCGACTGGTTCCCGCTGTCCAACCCCGGAATCGTCTCCATTCCTTTGGCTTTCGTGCTCGGCATCGTCGGCACCCTGATCGGCAAGCCCGACGAGGACCCGGCCAAGGCGGCGGAGATGGAGGTCCGCTCGCTGACCGGGGTCGGCGCGGAGAAGGCGGTCGCGCACTGATCGCTGCTCGATCCTCGTTGTCCCCCGTGCTTTCCCGTTAGGAGATATCGCGTTGTCCAGCGCCACCACTGATTCCCGCGACACCACCGGCTACCCGCCCGGCACCGAGTTCGCCGCCCTGGCGAATGCCGATGCATCCCTGTACAGCTGGGCCGCCGAGGATCGGCAGGGGTTCTGGGCCGAGCAGGCGCGCAAGCTCGACTGGGCGCAACCGTGGTCGCAGGTGCTGGACTGGAGTGACGCGCCGGTCGCCAAGTGGTTCGTCGGCGGCAAGCTGAACGTCGCCTACAACTGCGTCGACCGGCACGTGCTCGCGGGGTACGGCGACCAGGTCGCCATCCACTGGGAGGGCGAGCCCGGCGACTCCCGCGATATCACCTACGGGGAACTGCGCGACGAAGTGTGCAGGGCCGCCAATTATTTCACCGAGCTGGGTCTGCGGGCGGGTGATCGGGTCGCCATCTATATGCCGATGGTGCCCGAGGCCATCGTCTCGATGCTGGCCTGTGCCCGGCTCGGCCTCACCCACTCGGTGGTGTTCGCAGGGTTCTCCCCCACCGCCCTGCGCCAACGAGTCGACGACGCCGAAGCCCGGTTGGTCGTCACCACCGACGGGCAGTGGCGGCGTGGGACGGCGGCGCCGCTGAAGGCGGCCGTAGACGAGGCGCTCGGCGGTGCGCCGTCCACCGTCGAACACGTATTGGTGGTGCGGCGCACCGGAATCGAGGTGCCCTGGACCGACGGCCGCGACCTGTGGTGGCACGACACCGTCACCGATGCCTCGCCGGAGCACGAGGCGCAGGCCTTCGACGCCGAGCACCCGCTGTTCATCCTCTACACCTCCGGCACCACCGGAAAACCCAAGGGCATCCTGCACACCAGCGGCGGCTACCTCACCCAGACCGCCTACACCCACCACAACGTCTTCGATCACAAAGCCGGACAAGACGTCTACTGGTGCACCGCCGACATCGGCTGGGTCACCGGCCACAGCTACATCGTCTACGGACCACTGGCCAACCGCGCCACCCAAGTGGTCTACGAGGGCACGCCGAACTCACCCGACGAGCACCGGCATTTCCGGATCATCGAAAAGTACGGCGTCAGCATCTATTACACGGCACCGACACTGGTCCGCACCTTCATGAAATGGGGTCGCGAGATCCCCGACGCGCACGACCTGTCCTCGCTGCGGTTGCTCGGCAGCGTCGGCGAGCCGATCAACCCGGAAGCGTGGCGCTGGTACCGCGAGGTCATCGGCGGCGATCGCACGCCGATCGTGGACACCTGGTGGCAGACCGAGACCGGCTCGATCATGATCTCGCCGCTGCCCGGGGTCACCGCCGCCAAGCCCGGCGCGGCGATGACACCGCTGCCCGGCATCTCGGCCAAGGTGGTCGACGACGACAGCGTCGAACTCGGCCGCGGCGCAGCCGGATTGCTTGTGCTCGACCAGCCGTGGCCGTCGATGCTGCGCGGCATCTGGGGCGACATGGACCGGTTCCGCGACACCTACTGGGCCCGATTCGCCGCCGCCGGTTGGTATTTCGCCGGTGACGGCGCGAAGCTCGACGCCGACGGCGATCTCTGGGTGCTCGGCCGGGTGGACGACGTGATGAACGTGTCCGGGCACCGGATCTCCACCGCGGAAGTGGAATCGGCGCTGGTCGGTCATGCCGGGGTCGCCGAGGCCGCGGTGGTCGGGGCCAGTGACGAGACCACCGGACAGGCCATCGTCGCCTTCGTCATTCTCGCCGCGGGCGCGGCGAACACGGGCGAGACCCTTGTCACAGATCTGAAAGCGGCGGTCTCGCACGAGATCAGCCCGATCGCCCGGCCCCGCGAGATCCATCTCGTGCCGGAACTCCCGAAGACCCGCAGCGGCAAGATCATGCGCCGGCTGCTGCGTGACGTGGCCGAAGGCCGCGAACTCGGCGACACCTCGACCCTGGTCGACCCCAAGGTCTTCGAGGCCATCGCCCGCGGGTGAACCCGCACCGCGACGGACCCGGCCGACTGACGAGGGGCGGGCCGGGTCCTTCGCGACCAGGAGCCGAGGTTTTCGGCACGATCGCTGCGGGGTAACCCGCTGAGGGCGGACCCGGTTACCCATCGATGAGGGGGACCGGGTCCGCCCCTGCGTGTGCCGCTCAGCTCGGGGTTGCCGGCGCAGGTGCGCACGCCGCGGCCAGCTGCCGGGCCTCGGCCACGGTCAGTTTCGCGCCCGCCGTGTGCGCGTCGGTGAACGCGGCCGCGCCGAGGGCGGCGCGGACAGCGGCGGCGGGCCGCTCGATATCCGGGCGTTCGGCCGGGAGCAGTGGCATGCCGTTCGCCTCGCGGACCGTCTCCGCGGCCCCGAAAAGCTGCGCCGCGGTATCGAATTCGCCGAGCGCCCCGGCGGCGGCCGCGAGACCCGCCAGGGCGAAGGCGGTGTCGCGGGGCGCTTCGATGCGCTGGGCGCCGTCGAGAGCGTCGAGGTGCATGGCGAGCGCCGCGGCGAACTCGCCGCGTTCCTCGTGCAGGTAGCCGAGTTCCACCTGCAACATGGGCAGGAACAGCGGCGTCTCCTCGCCTTCCGTCGGCGTCATGGCCAGCAGCTCGCGCAGCATGCGTTCGGCCACTTCGGCTTCCCCGACCCGGCGCGCGGTGAACGCCAGCACGATCGAGGCGAACACCCGGCTCGGGCCGTAACCGTGCTCGGCGGCCAGGCGCAACGCCTGCTCGCCCATGCCGCGGGCGCGCTCGAATTCGGTGTGCTGCATGGCGATCCAGCCGAGCCAGCACAGATGGGTGCACACCTGGCCCCACAGCTCCAGCTCCTGCGCCAAACCCAGGGCCTCGGTGTGGATATCGGCGGCACCGGCCAGGTCGCCGGTCAATTCGGCCAGACCACCGAGCCATTCGGCGGCCTGGAGCCGGCCCCAGCGATCATCGATCTCGGCGAACAGGCGCGCGGCCGAGCGCGCGTGGTGCGCCAGCGCCGTCAGATCCGCCCGGCTGTGCGCGGCCTGTGCCAGCGCCACATGCCCGGTGGCCACACCCCAGCGGTCGCCGAGCCGCTCGCAGACCGGAAGTGCCCGGTGCACCAGGCCTTCCAGCTCGGGCAGGTCGCCCGAATCGAGGGCGGACACGGCGAGGAACAGTTCGGCCCTGGCCCGGCCCGCCGGGTCGTCGATGGTGTCGAACACCGCGAACACCTCGGCCCGCTTGGCCGCACCGCCGGTGAATTCCGCCTGCTGAAAGGCGAATCCGGCCCGCCAGGCCAGTGCGGGCGCGCGCTGTTCGGGTGCGCCGCCCAGCGCCAGCGCGGCCTCGAACCAGCGCCGCGCCTCGGCCAGCCGCCCGCGCAGGAACCAGTACCAGGCGAGCGCGTTCACCAACCGCAGTGCGTGCTCGGCCGCGCCCGCGCGCAGGTAACCATCCAGTGCCACTCGCAGATTCGCGACCTCGGCGTCCAGCCGCAACAGCCACCGGCGTTGGTCGGCGCCGGTCAGTTCGGGGGCCGCCCGCTCGGCCAGTTCCAGGTAGTACCGATGGTGCGCCTCGAAGGCCGTATCGAACTCCCCTGCTTCGGCCAGGCGATCCGTGCTGAACGCCGCCACCGACTCCAGCAGTCGGTACCGCCGGCCGACGGCCTGCACCAGCGATCGATCCACCAGTCGCCCGACCACATCGGCGACCGTCGACGGATCGAGCACGATAGCGGGGCCGTTCGCGGTCGCGCTGTGGCCGGCTACCGGCCCGGTGGGCGGGGTGGCGAGCGATCCTCCTGTGGCGCAGACGATCTCGGCCGCCTCCAGGGTGCAGCCGCCCGCGTGGACGGCCAGGCGGCGCAGCACCGTCTGTTCCGTCTCGTCCAGCAGCCCCCAGCTCCAGTCGATCATCGCGGTGAGCGTCTGCTGGCGTGGCGGCGCCCCACGGTGACCGGTGGCCAGCAGCCGGAAGCGGTCGTCGAGCCGGGCCACCATCTCGTGCACGCCGAGCGCGCGGACCCGGGTCGCCGCCAGCTCCAGGGCGAGCGGGATGCCGTCGAGCCGGCGGCAGAGGGTGGCGACCGCGGCCGCGGTGTCCGCGTCCAGCACGAAACTACGGTCGCTCGCCCGCGCACGGGTCACGAAAAGCTGCACCGCCCCGGCATTTTCGAGAGCGGTCAGGTCGGTATCTGCATTCGGTACGGTCAGCGGCTCGACCGCGACAACCTCTTCGCCGGGCAGGCGCAGCTGCTCCTGACTCGTCGCCAGGATGTGCAGGTTCGGCGCGGCGCCGAGCAGCAGTTCGGCCAGATCGGCGGCGTAATCGACGACATGCTCACAGTTGTCGAGAACGAGCAGCAGCTCCTGCTCGGCCAGTGCGGCGCGGACCAGTTCGACGGGATCGCCGCCGTCGTCGGTGCGGATATCGAGCACCTGCGCGACCGCGTCGACGAGGAAACAGGGCCCATCGGCGGCGGTAGGTTGCAGCGGCGCCAATTCGACCAGCCAGGTGCCCTGCGCGAAACGGTCGGTGAGCGCGGCGGCCGCGGCCAAAGCCAGCCGGGTCTTGCCGACACCGCCCGGACCGGTCAGCGTGACCAGCCTGGCCTCGCCCACCGCGCGCCGCACCTCGGCGAGATCGTTTGCCCGCCCGATGAGTTCGGTGCGCTGGGCGGGAATGTTCGAGGTGCGCCGCCGCAGCACCGGCGCCGGCGGCGCGGCGGTCAGCACCAAGTCCTGGCCCAGGATCGAACCGTGCAGCGCGACCAGCTCCGGGCTGGGGTCCAGACCCAGTTCGTCGGCGAGCTGCCTGCGCAGATCCGCGTAACTGTCCAGCGCCTCAGCCTGCCGGCCCGCGCCGTAGAGCGCCTTCAGCTGTGCGGCGCGAAGACGTTCCCGCAGTGGATATTCGGCGACGACCGCGGCGAGTTCCCCTGCGACGTCCCGGTATTCGCCGAGCGCCAAGCGCGCCTCGGCCAGTTCCTCCACCGCGACCAGGCGTTGTTCGGTCAACTGCGCGATGGCGGGCTGGGCGAACGTGGCGTCCCGGAAGTCGGTGAACGCCGGGCCGCGCCACAGCGCGAGCGCCTCGGTGAGGATGCGCGCCCGCTCGCGTAGCTCGGTGGAGGCCCGCGCGGTCGCCACCAACTCACGAAACCGCAACGCGTCCACCGCGGTGGCGGCGAGCCGGTAACCGGGCGGCGGCGAAACCACCAGCTCGCGGGCGCCGGGCTCGGCGTCCTCCAGCGCCCGGCGCAGTTGCGAGGCCTTCGCCGCGAGGGTGCCCGCCGGATTGCCGGGCGGATCGTCGGCCCAGATGTCGTCGATCAGGCGATCACTCGATACCGGTTGCCCCGGCTGCACCAGCAGGTCGGCCAGTAACGCCCGCACCTTTGTTCCAGGAATCGGCACGACTGTGCCGCCGTCCGTCCAGACCGTCAACGGACCGAGCACACCAAACCGCATACGGGCAGCTTAACCATGCCCTCGCACGGCGGAATCGCACCGTAAACAAACCGGAAGGTGGGCCGCGCAGAGTTGGTGACAACGCAGAACGAACTCCCACAGAAATGAGCCTCCGATGAAACTCACCACCGTTTTCGCCGCCGCTGCCCTCGCCGCCACCGCGCTGCTGACCGGTTGCGCGACCGCGGACCAGCCCGCGAAGTCCACGCCCGGCGCCTACGCCGACGTCAACGGCCTGCACATGTACTACGAGGTGCACGGCGCCCCGACCGACCAGCCGCCGCTGGTGTTGCTGCACGGCGCGCTCTCGGGCATCGACACCGACTTCGGCCAGCTGATCCCCGAGCTGTCCAAGACCCGCCAGGTCATCGCGGTGGAACAGCAGGCGCACGGCCGCACCGCCGATGTCGATCGGCTGCTGCGCACCCCGCAGATGGCCGCCGACACCGTGGCGTTACTGAAGCAGATCGGCGTCCAGCGGGCCGACATCCTCGGCTACAGCATGGGTGCCGGTGTGGCACTGGAGATCACGCTGAAGAATCCGGGGTTGGTGCGCAAGCAGATCTTGGCGGCGGGGTCGCTGGGCGCGGGCGGCATGCATCCCGGGCTGCTCGAAGGGCTCGCCGACCTGAAGCCCGAGATGCTGCACGGGTCACCGTTCCACGAGGACTATCTGAAGAACGCGCCGCGCCCCGAGGACTTCCCGAAGCTGGTCGAGCGGGTGCGCGAGCAGGACATGAACGGTATTCCGGAGGTCGCGCCCGACGACGCCCGCCAGATCAAGGCGCCGACCCTGACCGTGATCGGCGATTCCGACATCGTCCGGCCCGAGCACGCGGTCGAGATGTTCCGGCTCTTCGGCGGCGGCATCATGGGCGACACCCCGGCCGGGCTGCCGAACGCTCAGCTGGCCATCCTGCCCGGCACCACGCACGTCACGCTGGTGCACCGGCCCGACCTGCTGCTGCCGATGATCCCGGCCTTCCTCGACGCGCCCGTCAAGGACACGCTGTGACACAGCAGCGCGGGAGCGACCCGGCGCGGAACGCGAGCCGGGTGGCGGGCGAGCCGGACCGGTTGCGGGTGGTGCTGATCCAGAGCAGCACCCGCACCGGGCGGTTCGGGCCGACCGTGGCCGACTGGTTCGCCCGGCAGCTGCGCCGCCGCGACCTGCAGGTGGATCGGCTCGACCTCGCGACGGCCGGGCTCCCCGACCAGCTGGCCGGCCACGACGAACCGGCACCGATCGCGGTGCGGCAGTTCGGCGATCGGCTCGCCGCCGCCGACGCGTTCGTTGTGGTCACGCCCGAATACAACCGCAGCTTCCCCGCCGCACTGAAGAACGCGATCGACTGGTTCGACACCGAATGGGCGGCCAAGCCGGTGACCGTCGTCGGCTACGGCACCGACTGCGACGGCGGGCATGCCGCCACCCAGCTCCGCCAGATCTTCGGCGAACTCAACGCCGTCCCCATCCGCCGCACCCTCACCATCACCAAAGCCTGGCAACGCTTCGCCCCCAACGGTTCCTGGCCCCGCCGCGACCCCGACCTAGAAGCCGCCACCACCGCCACCGTCGACCAACTCCTCTGGTGGGCCACCGCCCTCCGCACCGCCCGCACCACCACCCCCTTCATCCCCTGACCCCCACCAGCACGCCATGAAGGGCCTCCGGTTCGAATGACGCGTCAGAGCTTGATGATCCGAAGGTCCGGCATGGCGTCGTAGTCGTTGTCTTGGGTGGCGATCGGAATGTCATAGGCCATCGCCGTCGCGGCAATCCAACTGTCATTGATCGGCACTTTGCGACCGGCTGCCCGAAGACGCGAGACAAGGAGGGCCCACTGCTCGGCCACCTTCTCATCGACGGCGAGCGGCTCGAATCGTTGGGCCAGTTGGTAAGTCGACAAGCGCCGAGCGGCCGATTCCGGATCGGTCGCGTGCAGCACACCGAGGCGGAGTTCACCCAGCGTGACGACAGAGACGCCCAGCTCATAACCTTCGATTTGCGCCGGATCGAAGCGCTTGGCCTCCAAACCGATGAAGATCGAAGTATCGGCGAGCGCCTGCTCGACGTTCACCACGGCAGATCGTCCGTCGTCTCGGTCAAGGTCTCCCGCAGCTCCGCACGCAGACCTGTCGTATCGGGGCCGAGCCGGATCAACTCCTGCATGATCTCGGTTGCCGGAATCCACTGCCGCCGCCGAGGCAACGGAATGATCTTCGCCACCGGACGATTGTCCTTCAGAATCTCGATTTCTTCCCCAGCCTCCACACGCCGCAAAACCTCCGCGGTGTGATTGCGGAGGTCCCGCGCCGGCAATGCAGTCATGCTACGAGCGTAGCGTTCAGCTACACCCGTAGCAACTGCCCTTGAACCGGCATACATGGTCGAAAACCGACGACCGTCAACTGCGCGAACAGTCTCGATGGGAATTCCGCCGCGCCGGAGACGACCACGGACTAGCTTTCGTCTGCCGCTTCTCAGCGCCTCGCTGACCGCTGCGCCTCAGATACATTGCTGGACAGGCGATCACCAGGTAATGGTGGCGGCACGTACTCGCTTGGCCGCCGCCACCATTACCTGGTGATCATCCGTCCAATGGTGGCGGCTACTCGACCGCGGCGAAGTTCACGCTGATCCGCCAGCATCGCGTGCGATGTCTGCGCCGGGCCGTGCCGCGCAGTCGAACTAGCGAACGCACGCTGGGCGGGGTTGCAGGCACGGTTGAACCGGTGGGGTGGGTGGGACGTAGGTAGGGGTAGCGGCACGCGGGATCTGGCGGCCGTGATTCGAGGAGATCTTATGAGACGTCTCGGGCCTTGGCTCACCTTGGCGGCGGTGGCGGTGCTCGGCATCGCGCTGGTTGTGGTCAATATGTCGAAAGAGAGCGAACCCGCTGCGGCGGCAAAGAATACGGCGGTGGGGACGTCGAGCGTGGTCGTCGCGGTAGCGCCGACCACCGTTGCGACTGTGCCGGTGCAGTTTCCGGCGAAAGCGGACTATGTGGGCAGCATCGCACCGGCGACGGGTGCGCCGATCACGCTGTCGATCACCGTCGAAGGGGGTAGGGCGATCGCCTATGCCTGTGACGGGGCATCGGTCGAGTCCTGGCTGCAGGGCAGTGCCGTGAACGGAACGCTGACCCTGACCGGTAAGAACGAGGCCAGGCTGGACGGTCGCTACGACGGCACGACCGTCACCGGCACGCTCGCGCTCGGCGCGAAGAAGTGGGAATTCCGCACTGCGGCAGTGCAATCGCCCGCTGGACTTTACGTCTACACCGAGGTCGGAGTGCGGCAGAGCTGGATCGTCGACAGCAACGGCGCGGTCACCGGCGTGCAGCGCGCCGCCGACGGCAGCACCTCGCCCGCACCTGCCCTGGCCCCGGATGCGACCGCGATCGTCAACGGCAAGAAGATCATTGCGAACAAGGTAAGCGGTGGTGACAGTGTCGGCTGAGCGAGAAACCGCGCCCCTCGGACGGCCGCACTCCGGTACGGCGGCCATCGCCGTCGCACTGCTGATCGGCGCCGCGGTGGCGGTGCTGCTCGGCGTATACGGGAAAACGCATGAGCCGTCAGCTTTCTCGGTCAATGTCGCCGGATTCTCCGGTCCGCAGGCGGTGAAGGCTTGGCTGGGCACCGCAGCGTTCGCGCTCGCGCTGGGCCAGTTCGTTTCGGCGCTGGCGATGTACGGCAAGCTGCCGGTGCGCACGCCATCCTGGATCGGCACCGCGCATGTCTGGTCGGGCCGGCTGGCCGTGCTGGTCAGCGTGCCGGCCGCGGTGCACTGCCTGTATGCCTTGGGTTTTCAGCATTACGACACCCGGGTGCTCTGGCATTCGCTGCTCGGCTGCTTCTTCTACGGCGCGTTCGTCGCCAAAATGCTGCTGCTCACGCGAAAAGGGTTGCCCGGCTGGGTGCTCCCGGTGGCGGGCGGCCTCGTGCTGACCGGGCTCACCGGACTCTGGCTCACCTCGTCGCTCTGGTTCTTCCAGCACAACGGCCTCACCTTCTGATCGGAGACTGACCCCATGACGCACGACGAACCATTGCTCACCCGGCGCACCGTGGTCGCGAGCACCGTTGTCGCCGCGGCGGCACTCAGCGCGTGCACCACGTACGGCAAGGAAGATGCCGCGCCCGCGCCGAAACCGGTGCAGGCCGAGCCGCCGGGTGACGCGGCGGTCGAGGCGATCGCCAAGACGGCCGACATCCCGGTCGGCGGCGGGGTGATCGTCGGCGACACCGTGATCACCCAGCCGAGCGCGGGGTCGTTCGTCGGCCTGTCCGCGGTGTGCACGCACGCGGGCTGCAAGGTCGCGACCGTCTCCGGCGGCACCATCAATTGCGCCTGCCACGGCAGCAGGTACGCGCTGGACGGCACGGTGGCCGGCGGCCCGGCCCCGCGGCCGTTGGCCGCGAAAACTATTCGGGTGGTGGGTGATTCGGTGGTGCCGGGCTAGCCGAACTGCTCGGCCATCCGGCGGTCCATCTCCTCCGGTGAAACGTCCTCGACGTGCGTGGCCACCGTCCACCGGTGGCCCCACGGGTCCTCGAATGCCCCGCTGCGGTCACCGTAGAACTGCGTGGTCATCGGCGTCAGCTCGCGCGCGCCCGCACCGAGGGCCGCGGCGAAGGCGGCGTCCGCGTCCTCGACATAGACGTAGAGGTTCACCGGCGTGCCGCCGACCCGCTTCGGGTCGAGGAAGTCGAGTTCCTCGGCCGGGTCACCGACCATCACGAGCGAATTGCCGAACATCAGCTCGCAGTGCGCGACCTTGCCGTCCGGCCCCGGCATGCGCATCCGCTCCGATGCGCCGAAAACGTGCTTGTAGAAATCGATCGCGGCGGCCGCGCCGTCGATCGCGAGCCCCGGCGACACCACCGGGTACCCCTCGGGAACGGGTTTGACCTCGGACATGGAAACCTCCGGCTGAGGTGATCTGGCTGATCCCCCGAGCCTATGCCCGGACACCGCGCGAGCAGGGCGGATCCCGTCGAATCAGGGGCCGGGGACACCTTGGAGTTTGCGCACCTGCGCCGCGGTGAGTTCGCTGAGCACCCGTTCGTCCACCGCTTCCGGCGCGGTCACCGCGATCTGTGCCAACGTGGCACCGACCTGCACGATCGCCACCGCGGAATGCAGGGTCAGCCCTTCGCTGGTGGTCCGTACCTGGAAGGCGGTAGCGGCGTCGCCGGCGCGCGGCGGGGTGAGGCCGCCGACGCGGTAGTCGATCGAGATATCGATGGCGTCGGCGCCGGAGTAGTGGACGCACTGCCGCAGCGTCGCCTGCACCTGCGCGAACGCGGGTGCGACCGCGTCGTTCCGATAGCTGGCCGCGTCGATATCGATGCTGGAGAAATTCGGCCCCGCGTACTGGATCGCGGCCTGCGCCAACGCGCCCGGACGCTGCTCACCCAACGGCGTGAGCACCTTCGCGCAGTCGGCCGGATCGGTCGGGGTGGTCGGCGCGCCGGTCGGCGCGTCGGCCCGCGGGGGCAACGCGGTGAAATCGCGGGGCAGATCGGTGCCGGTGAGCAGCTGCCGATAGAGCCGATCGGCGTCGGTGGCCGGCGGGCTCTGCACCGGCGCGGCGGTTGCGGCCGGGCCGAGCGGCGGCAGATCCGGTCCCGCCGGCGGCGCGGACGAGGACGAGGACCCGCACGCGGAGACGAACGCGGTAGTCGCCGCGGCCAGCATCAGGCCACGGCCACGGGTCATTCCGTCCACGACACCTGCGTGTCGATCGTCTGTTGCAGCACGCTTTCGCTGCGCGGATCGTGATAGGCCTGGTGGCCGCCGACCGTGATCGACCCGGCCACCGGCAGCGGCAGGCCCAGATCGACGGTGATGGTGCCGGTGCCCTGCATGACGTAGTCCTGGATGTCGAGCTTGCCCGCGTCGTTGGGCAGGTTCCACACCTTCGACTTCGGCTGCTGGGTGACGTCCAATTCGATGGTCAGCCGGTCGCCTTCGCGTTTGGTCAGCGTCGCGGTGGTGATCTGTTCCAGGATGACCCCGCCGGTCACCTCCTGGCGCACCGTCCACACCGCGCCCTCGCCGACCGGCTGATCGGGAAACGCGATCGAGCGGTAGACCGCTTGATAGAAGGCCTGTTCCAGTGCGGCCCTGGCCGGATTCGAGGTTTCCGGCGCGGGTTCGAGCCGCAGCGCGGTGATCGCACCGAGATCGCTCAGATCGAAACCGGCGTGCGAGCCGTCGGTCTTCGTCAACGCCTTGGCCAGCGTCGGATCGGGAGTGGTGACGGCGCCGAGCGTGAGATCGATGCCGTCCGCGTCGGTTTTCGCGGTCATCGGGATCGACAACGCGGGCGTGGAGAAGTCACGCGCGTCCTGATCGTTGATCTGCTGCTCGATCCGGTGCGAGGTATGCAGCGTCACCTGCTGCACGGTGCCCGCCGGATAGTCGGGCCGCAGCAGCGAGCGCGGCTCCGCGCCGGGCGACACGACGGTGGTGATCGCGGCCGGAATGGGCACGGTCACTTCTTTTCCGTAACCGAGCGGCTCGGTGCTGTCGGCCTCCGAGCGCGACTGAGCCCCGTCGCTGCAGCCGGTTCCGAACGTGGTCAGGCCGACCGCGAGCACTATGAGCAGCACACCCGAGCGCGCACGCCGGGGAATGTGGGGGGAAGACAACACCGTCACGAGCATCAGGGTACGACCGGTTCCTGAGTGTCAGCTGGGACTTGCGGGTGACCACCGCACAAGGTGTCGCGTCGCTCGAGCGATGATGGTGGGTGTGAGTGATGACCGGCCGCCCGAGGAGAACCCCGCACCGACCGCTGAGGGAGCGGCGGCTGCCACGCCATCCGCACCGTCGGCGACGCCCCCGGGCCCGGGCGGAACACCACCGGACACACCGGCGCGCCCGCCGCAGCGGTTACGCACCCTGCTGATCATCGCCGCGGTGCTGCTCGCCCTGGATCTGCTGACCAAAAGCATCGTGGTGGCGAACCTGAAGCCGGGCGAGCCGGTCTCGATCATCGGCGATTTCGCCAGGTTCAGCCTGGTCCGCAATCCGGGCGCGGCGTTCTCCATGGCGACCGGCATGACCTGGTTGCTCACCTTGGTCGCGACGGCCGTGGTGATCGGCGTGATCCGGATCGGGCGCACGCTGCGCTCGCTGTGGTGGGCCATCGGTCTCGGCATGGTGCTGGGCGGCGCGCTCGGCAACCTGGTGGACCGGCTGTTCCGTGCGCCGGGACCGTTACAGGGACACGTGGTCGACTTCATCGCGATCGGCTGGTGGCCGGTGTTCAACGTGGCGGACTCGTCGATCGTGTGCGGCGCGATCCTGCTGGTGGTGCTGACCGTGTTCGGATTCGAGCCGAACGGCACGCGGACCGGACGCGACGCCACCGCGGACAGCGCCGTCGAGCCTGCCGCGCCGAGCAAGACCGGCACCGAGGGGAACACCGCATGAGGGAGACGCGCACCATGCCCGTGCCCGACGGGCTCGACGGCATGCGGGTCGACGCGGGACTGTCCCGGTTGCTCGGCCTGTCCCGGACCGCCGTCGCCGCGCTCGCCGAAGAGGGCAGCGTGCAGCTCGACGGCATCGCGGCGGGCAAATCCGATCGGCTCGCCGCGGGCGCCTGGCTCGAGGTGATGTTCCCGGAACCCAAGCGAGAACTGAAGATCGAGGCCGCGCCGGTCGAGGGCATGCGCATCCTCTACGCGGACGACGACATCGTCGCGGTGGACAAGCCGGTCGGCGTCGCGGCGCACACCGGCGTCGGCTGGACCGGGCCGACGGTGATCGGCGGGCTCGCCGCGGCGGGCTATCGGATCTCCACCTCCGGCGCGCACGAACGGCAGGGCATCGTGCACCGGCTCGACGTCGGCACCTCCGGGGTGATGGTGGTCGCGCAGTCCGAGCACGCGTACACGGTGCTCAAGCGGGCGTTCAAGCAGCGCACCATCGAGAAGCGGTATCACGCACTGGTGCAGGGGCATCCGGACCCGAGCAGCGGCACCATCGACGCGCCGATCGGCCGCGCCCGGGGCAACGACTGGAAATTCGCGGTCACCGCCGACGGCCGCCCCAGCATCACGCACTACGACACGATCGAGGCCTTCCAGGCCGCCAGCCTGCTCGACATCCATCTGGAAACCGGTCGCACCCACCAGATCCGGGTGCATTTCTCGGCGATCCGGCACCCCTGCTGCGGTGACCTCACCTACGGTGCGGACCCGCGCCTGGCCGAACGCCTCGGCCTGGAACGGCAATGGCTGCATGCCCGTTCGCTCGGGTTCCATCATCCGGCCGACGGCCGCTGGCTGGAGATCACCAGCGAGTACCCCGACGACCTGAAGAACGCCGTGGACGTCCTGCGCAATGCCTGACCGGCACCCGCCGGACTCCGCTGGGGCGCAAGCAGATTCCGGTCCGGCGGGGCAAGCCGATGCCGTCGCGGCCACGCAAGCCGGAGAGCGGCGCGGTTCGTTGCGCCGGGGTCTCTTCTTCGGTGCCGTGGTCGTTGTCGTCGCCGGTCTCGTCGTGCTGCTGGGTGTCCTCGGCCCGCCACGTGAGGCGGGTGTCTTCACGGACCGGCTCGGACCGGAACGCGGCGAACAGATCGCCGATTACCTTGCCCGGGCGCGGGATTCACTGAGCGGCACGGACGACGGCGAGCACTGGGCCCTGGTGTCGTTCACCGAAGCCGTTGCCCCCGAGCAGATCCCGCCGCACAGCGGCGGTCTCCGCATCGCCCAGGTGCTGTACCAGGTGCAGCTCCCGCGCGTGCAGACCCCGCTCGTGGCCGTCCCGGTGCCCGCGGGCGACGCGGCCGCCGTCGCCTCCGCCGACGCCGCGGCCTGGCTGCTCCCGCGCCCCGGACCCGACGAACGATCTGCCCGGATCATCGCGCTCTCGGCCGACCGCCTCCGCGCCGGCTGCCCCTGCACCGTCGGCCTGGTGCTTCGCGGCCCTCTCGACCGCCTCCGAAACCTGGCCACCCAGAACGGTATCCGTGCCGTACAAGCCCTCCCCGCCGACGCCGTGGCCGGCCGCTTCGCCGTCATCCCCCTGCTCCCCGGCCAACTCGACACCGCCCTTCCCGGCCCCGACGACGGCCCGGTGCCGGATCGCTAGTCGAACTGCGCTCAGTGCCGGGAGAGCCAGTCGGCGATATCCGCGATGACGGCGGGGTCGACATGCTGGGGCGGTTCGTAGTCGGCGGCCGTCGAAGGTCCGGCACCAGGGAAGAACATGTGATTGTCGGCGGGATAGGTACGAATCGTGACGTCGGCACGCGAACCGAGACCCGCTCGCCAGCGGGCCAGATCGTCCTCGATCGTGACCTGGTAGTCGCGTTCCCCCTGCAAGAGGAGCATCGGCTGCGGCAGCGCGGCCGCCGCGCCGACCTGGTCGTACTCTCGCATATCCAGCCAGTAGGCCCCGCCCATGCCGAACGGAAGTGTGGCGGCAGGTGTCTGCGGGGACAGATCGGGTCCGTCCACCACTGCGGCAGCGCGCGTGAAGGTTTCGACCAGCGCATCGGCCTGCGCGCTCGGCGCTGTGGCGGCCAGATAGCGAACCACTCGAACCGACGCACGATGCATCGGCTCGGCATCGGCCGCGAGCAGCACCAATCCCGCGACGACGGGCGCGGCGGCCGCGACGCGCGGGGCGAGCTTGCCGCCCATGCTGTGCCCGACGACGAAAACTCTCGACGGGTCGACCGTCGCCGTCGCACGCAGCAGATCCACCGCGGCCACGGCGTGTGGCACGTACTCGTCGGTCGCGGTGAAACCGGGGTCCGCGGTCACCTCGGGGTGGGTGTGGGTGATCTTGTCGAACCGCACCACCGCGACGCCTCGGCTCGCCAACCCCCAGGCGAGATCCTTGAGCGGCTTGTTCGGCCCGAAGGTGCAGTCACGATCGAACGGACCACCACCGCCGAGCAGCACGACCGCGGGGCACGATCCAGGCCCCCGCGGCACGGTCACCGTGCCGGGCACCGCGTGCGCACCCGCGCCGACCGTGATGTCGTGCTCATCGAACAGACCGGGGTCGGCGTAATCGGGTGCCGACCAAGCGGATTTCTCTTCTATTCTCATGTTTGAGAACGTTATCAGATATGAGAATATAGAGCCATGGACTCCGCCGAACTGCTGGCTCACCCCGTACGTCTGCGTATCGTGCACGCCCTGCGCGGCGAGCGGGTTCTGACGACCGCACAGTTGTGTGAGCGACTGCCCGATGTCTCCAAGGCGACGGTGTACCGGCACGTCGATCTGCTCGTCGACGGCGCGATCCTGGAAGTGGCCGAGGCGCAACGGGTTCGGGGCGTGCTCGAGCGGCACTACCGGCTGCGCGGCGATCGCGCGGTGATCGACGAAGACGCCGCCGCGGCCCTGTCCACCGCGGACCACCGCCGGGTCTTCGCGATCGCCATGACCACCCTGCTCGCCGAGTTCAACGCCTATCTCGACCGCGACGACGCCGATCCCGCCGCCGATCTCGTCGGCTATCGCCAGCACGCGATCTGGTTGAGCGACAACGAGGTCAGGGACCTCATCGGTGCGCTGCGCAGCGCCATCGTGCCGGTCCTCGGCAACGAGCCCACCCCGCAGCGTGCGCGATATCTCTTGAGCCCCATCCTCTTCCCCGTCGAAGAGCCGCCGCGGGAGTGAGCCGATCGGCGCGCCGCCGGAATTCGGGCAGGCCTCTGCCGGGATGAGTCAACCCCGTGTCATCCCGGCAGAGGCCTGATTTCACCGCGGTGCGGCCATGGGGCACCGCGGTGGCTTGACGCGACTCCGGCGAGCGCCGCAGTCGCGGTGTTCGGTCAGTCCGGCAGGCGCACAACGCCGTCCAGGTAGCGGCGGCAGCGGCCGGTCAGCAGCACGCGGTCGCCGACGAGTTCGCAGCGCAGGCTGCCGCCGCGGCGGGACAGCTGACGGGCGGTGAGCTCGGTCCGGCCGAGTTCGGCCGCCCACAGCGGAACCAGTTGCGCGTGCGCCGATCCGGTGACCGGGTCCTCGGGCACGCCGACGCCGGGCGCGAAGAAGCGCGAGACGAAGTCGGTGTCCGCGCCGCGCGCGGTGACGATCGCGCCGCGCGCCAACTCCGGGAACGCGGTGAAAATCGGTTCGGCGTCGCGGACTTCCTGTTCGGTGGCCACCACGATCACCTCGTCGACACCGGTGAACGCGCGCACCGGGCGGACGCCGAGCGCGGCGACGAGCACGACGTCGGGTTGCACCTCGGCCGCGGGCACGGCGGGCAGATCGAGCACGAATTCGTCGTCGTCGGTGCGGTCTACGTGCAGCCAGCCGCTGCGGGTGAAGAAGCTCACCCGATCGGCGCCCGGATGCATATCCTCCAAAATCTGTGCGGCACTGGCCACCGTGGCGTGCCCGCACATGTCCACCTCCACCGCCGGGGTGAACCAGCGCAGGTGGAACGCGGGCCACTCCCCCGGCGGGGCGCCCGCGTCGGGCGGTAATTCCGCGGTGTAGAAGGCGGTTTCGGCGAGGTTGTTCTCCTCGGCCAGGTGTTGCAGCAACGTATCCGGGAGCCACGACGGGAGCGGCATCACCGCGGCTGGGTTGCCCGAGAACGGTGCGTCCGCGAACGCGTCGATCTGGTGCAGCAGTACCTCCATAATGGGAGAAGGTACTCCAACACTGAATACGCGCCTCGCACAAGGCTTCTCGCGGCGCGCCGGGTCAGCTGTCCAGTTTGTCAGGCTCCTGCACTATTTGCGGTCGGAAACAGTTCCCGTTTGTCGCCGAGCAGCGCCGCACTCACCCACCAGGCCACCTCGACGAGCACGATTCCGACAGCGCCGCAAATGAATGCGGCCGTGGTGAGCGCCACGTTCGAGGGATCGAGCTTGAAGAACTCCCGGGTGAACGGCACCGTGAACAAGAACACATACGCCGCGATCGAGGCGCCGATCAGCACCACCTTCCACCACACGTACGGCCGGGCCACGATGGCCAGCACCCACACCGCGATCATGATCAGCGTGATCAACGCGGTGGTGCCCGCCTGCTCCTTCTGCTGTTCGGTGGCCGCCCGGCCCGCGTAGGCGATCAGGTAGGCCACGAAGGTGGCCACGCCGATCACCACGCCCGACGGGATGGCCAATCGCATGACGCGCCGGACGAACCCGCTGCGGGCGCGCTCGTTGTTCGGCGCCAGCGAGAGGATGAAGGCCGGAATGCCGATGGTGAACCAGGCCGCGATCGTGACGTGGCGCGGCAGGAACGGATAGTCGATCGGGTCGTAGCCGAAGATCTGCGAGCCCACGCCCGCGACGCCGATCAGGAACGCGAGCAGCACCGAGTAGACGGTCTTGGTGAGGAACAGGTTCGAGACCCGCTCGATATTGCCGATCACCCGGCGGCCCTCACCGACCACGTACGGCAGGGTCGCGAACTTGTTGTCCAGCAGGACGATCTGCGCCACCGCGCGGGTGGCCGGGCTGCCCGCGCCCATCGCCACGCCGATATCGGAATCCTTCAGCGCGAGTACGTCGTTCACGCCGTCACCGGTCATCGCGACGGTGTGCCCGCGCGACTGCAAGGCGGCCACCATGGCGCGCTTCTGATCCGGGCGGACCCGGCCGAAGGTGGTCTTGTGCTCCAGCACGTCGGCGAGTTGGTCACGGTCGTCGGGCAATTCGCGCGCGTCCACGGCGTGATCGCCGCCGGGCAGATCGAGCGAGGACGCGACCGCGCCGACCGAGACGGCGTTGTCACCGGAGATCACCTTGATCGACACGTTCTGGTCGGCGAAGTACTCGAGCGTTTCCTTGGCGTCGGGCCGGACCCGCTGCTCCAGCACGACCAGCGCCGCGGGTCGCACGGTGCCCGGCGCGTCCGCGGCGTCCACCGGACGGTCGCTGCGCGCGAGCAGCAGGATGCGCAACCCCGAGGACCCGAGTTCCTCTGCCACCCTGGCGTCTTCGGAGGCCGGGTCGAGCAGCACGTCGGGCGCGCCGAGCAGCCAGTCGCCGTGTTCGCCGTAGGAGCAGCCACTCCACTTCTTGGCCGAGGAGAACGGGGCGACGGCGGTGCGCTGCCAACCCGGGCCGTCCGGCAGCGCCTCCGCGATGGCCTGCACGCTCGCGTTCGGGCGCGGATCGTCGGCCGCCAGCGCGGCCAGCGCCTGCCGAACGTCGTTGTCCGCGAACGAGTCCAACGTCTTGATCTCCGACAGGCGCATGCCGTTCTCGGTCAGCGTGCCGGTCTTGTCCGCGCACACCACGTCCACCCGGGCCAGGCCCTCGATCGCGGGCAGCTCCTGCACCAGGCATTTGCGCCGGCCCAGCCGCACCACGCCCACCGCGAACGCGACCGAGGTCATCAGCACCAGGCCCTCGGGCACCATCGGCACCAGGGCCGCGACCATGCCGGTCACCGCGGGCCGCCACGGTTCCTCGCTGGAAACCAGCTGGTTGTAGATGCTGAGCGCGCCCGCCGGGATCAGCAGGTAGGTGATCACCTTGAGGATCGTGTCGATACCGCTGCGCAGCTCCGACTTCACCAGGGTGAACTTGCTGGCCTCGTCGGCCAGCTTCGCCGCGTAGGCGTCCTTGCCGACCTTGGTCGCGCGGTAGCAGCCGGAGCCGGACACCACGTAGCTGCCGGACATCACCTGGTCGCCGATCTGCTTGTCGATCGGGTCCGCCTCGCCGGTGAGCAGCGATTCGTCGACCTCCAGCAGCGAGGTCTCGGCCACCTCGCCGTCCACCACGATCTGATCGCCGGGGCCCAGCTCGATCAGATCGTCGAGCACCACCTCGCGCGGGGCCACCTCGACCGCCTTGCCGTCGCGGCGCACGGTCGGCTTGGCCTGGCTGACGATGGCCAACTGGTCCAGGGTGCGCTTGGCGCGGACCTCCTGGATGATGCCGACCGCGCTGTTCGCGACGATCAACAGGCCGAACATGCCGTCGATGATCGAGCCGGTGGACAGCACCAGAATGAACAGCACGCCGAGAATGGCGTTGATCCGGGTGAAGACATTGGCCCGGATGATGTCGCGCACCGAACGACTGGCCCGATCGGGCACGTCGTTGGTGAGCCCGTCGCGGCGACGTTGCTCGACCTCCGCCGCGGTCAGTCCGGTGGCACGCGATGCCTGCACGGTAGTCGACATGACCGCAAGGCTACGTGAGAAGTAGCGTCGCAAGCGTGCAGCGGAACCGGTCTATCCCTGGTGTTGCGTTCGGTACGAGCGCCTTTTTCCTCTGGGGTCTGTTCCCCGCGTTCTTCGGGTTGCTGGCGTTCGCCAGTGCCGCGGAGGTGGTCGCACAGCGCATTCTGTGGACGCTGGTGGTGGTGCTCGCGGTGCTGGCGGCGACCGGACGGCTCGGGCAGCTGCGGGGAATCGACGGACGGACCTGGCGGCTGGCCGCGCTGGCTTCGGCGGCGATCGCGGTCAACTGGGGCGTGTACGTCTACGGGGTGATCTCCGGGCACGTCGTGGAGTGCGCGCTGGGGTACTTCATCAACCCCCTGGTCACCGTCGCGTTCGGTGTGGTGATCTTCCGGGAGCGGCTCGCGCCCGCGCAGTGGGCCGCGCTCGGGCTCGGGGCCACGGCGGTGGCCGTGCTGACCGTCGACTACGGCAGGCCGCCGGTGATCGCGCTCATCCTGGCCTGTTCGTTCGCGACGTACGGTCTGGTCAAGAAGGTGATCCCGTTGGACGCGCTGCGCGGGATCGCCGCCGAAGGGGTGGTGGCCGCGCCGTTCGCGCTCGCCTTCGTGATCGTGCTCGCGGTGCTCGGCCGCAGCGAATTCGCCTCCGGCCCCGGGCATACCGCGCTCATGCTGGCCACCGGGCCGGTGACCCTGGTGCCGCTGCTGCTGTTCTCGGTTGCCGCGCAGCGGGTTCCGCTGTCCACCATGGGGCTGCTCCAATACCTCACGCCCGCACTGCAGATGGCCTGGGGCGTCGCCGTCGCGCACGAGCCGATGCCCGCCTCCCGCTGGGCCGGTTTCGCCCTCATCTGGACCGCCCTGGCGGTCTTCACCACGCACGCCTTCCTCCGCGCCCGCCGCACCCGGCACGCCGCCCGCCGAAACGACCCTGCCCCCAGCAGCAAGGCCGACTCCGAAGCCTGAGGCGTGAATCCATGTCCCGGTGGGTGACGAAGCCGTCCTGGCCGCCGGTTACCAGGCGGTGTTGATGTGGCCGGGGGTCCAGGTGCCCCAGCGGCGGGTCTCGTCGATCGTCACCTTCGCGGGCTGAGCGTTGGCGTCCAAGGGGAGGTACTGCTCGATCGAGCCCCAGTCGCGATCCCAGTCGTTGTTCAGGTAGGTGGGCAGCGCGCGGGCGGTGAAGAGCAGCTGGGTCCAGCCGAGCGGGCCACCGCCGTCGTGCGCCTGCCAGAGGTTGGTGATGGTGGCGCCGTTGCGGTCCGGCAGGATCCGATAGGCCGGGAGCTGCGCGACGCCCGCATAGGTGGGCGCCAGGTTCTGGCAGGGGAAGTTCATGCCGACCTCCCAGTCCAGCAGCACCGGCGTCTGCGAACCCACCACGGCCGTCATGGTTTTCAGCTGCGGCACCCGCGGCGGGGTCACCGCCAGCCACTGGTCCTTGCCGAGATCCTTGTCACTGGCGACGATCCGGACGACGTCGGCGTCCGCGGGCAGCCGGTCGAACGGCACCCGCACGTTACGCCACGACGGCGACGGCCCGATATCGATCGGATCGACACTGCCGAGGGAGACCGCCGTGCCGTCGGCCGCGGACCGCCCGTACTCGACGCGCAGCTCTTGGCCGGGGTGCACGATGCCGTCGCTGTCCACGTGCCGGATCCGGCCGGCCACCGAGATCGCGATGATCGGACCGCGACTTCCGTTGCTGTCCTGCGGAAGTCGATACCAGCCGCTGGTCAGCTCGGCGGGCACCTGCGCGCCGTCGCGGTAGCTGCCCAGCACCGGAATAGCCGCCGGATCCAGACCGAACGGCAGCGGGACATTGCTGCCGTTGATCCCGGCGCCCGAGGTACCGGCCTCCGAGCCCGGCGATTTCGAGCCCGCCTTCGGATCGGTGGTATCGCCGGAATCGGCGCTGGTGACGGAATTCGCCTTGCCCGTGGTGGATTCGACCTCGTCGGAGGTGAGGTCGGTCGCCACCCCGTTCGGGGTGAAACCGGTCGTCTCCGGGCCGGCCAGCGCCGTCGCGGCCGAACCGGCCAGCGGACTGAGCACCGACGCGTTGGGATCGGTCTCGATCAGCACCTGATCGGCCAGGCCGCAGCCGCCGGAAACGGCCGAGGACAGGTTCGATTGCGCGAGCGAATACGACGGGTACTGCGCCACAGCCGCTTTCGCGAACGACAGCACCTCGAACAGCACCATGGCCGCCGCGACCACGGCGAGCACGGGCAGGCGCGCGATCCGGCCGGGCACCGAGCCGGGCCGCGGCCCGGTTTCCGGGCGAATGTGGAACCACGCCGCGAGCACCAGCGCGAGCACCGAAAGCCCCGCGGCGAAGCTCGACAGGCCGAAGCCCGCGAAGGTCGGCGGCTTGTCCCACCACGGGATGCCCCACGCCGACACATACCAATAGCCGTTCGCGCCAACGAAAGTCAGCGCCAGCGCGAAGAAGATCGCGGCGGCGAACAGCGCCCGGTTCCGCAGCGGCCGCATGACCCGCGGGCTGATCGCGACCGCGGTGAGCGCCGCGACACAGGCGGCCAGGCCGGCGAAGACGCCGAACTGGTGGGTCCACTTGGTCGGCGAGAACATCAGGAACACCATCGCTGCGAAGGTGATGCCGATGAGCCTGCGCGACGGACCGACCGCGGTACCCGGGATGTGCCCGCCCCGGCGCAGCATCGTGACCACGCACGCCACCAGGCCGAGCAGCAGCACGAACATGCCGAACCGCCGGGTCAGCCAGCCGTCGGCATTGATCTGCAGCAGGTACTGGTAGCGCAGGAACTCGAAGAACCAGGATTCGCCCGGGCCGATCCGGCCGTGCACGTAGAACATCTCGCGGGCACCGGCCAGGGTCCGGTCCGCGAAGACGACGGTCAGCACCACCACGCCTGCCGCCAGGCCCGGCAGCAGCAGCGCGAGATAACCGGACTTCTTCGCCCGCTGCACCAGCACCGCGGTCATCGTGCGTGCGCCGGCCGCGAGCGCGCCGAGGCAGATCAATCCGGACGGCGCGGCGGTCAGGGTGAACGCCGCGACGATGATCGCCAGGGCGTACGGCAGCAGCCTGCGGGTCGCGACGGCCCGCTCGACCGAGGCCCAGGTGAGGATCACACCAAGTGCCACAAAGGGCTCCGCGCGCAAGCCGTTGTTGTAGGGCATCCAGAACGCGAGGAACACCAGCGCGCTGGTCCACACCACGATCCGGTTGTCGCGCAACGCGACGCCCAGGCGCGGCAGGATCTCCCGGCTGATCACCCACCAGGTGAGGACGCCGACGAGAAAGGTGGGCAACCGAACCCAGGGACTCACCGACGACACCCGGGCGAGCAGCGAGATCATGTCGGTGTAGGGCGTGTAGAACGGCCCCTCGTCGACGCTGAACCAGCGGTAGTAGTTCGACATGAAGCCCGAACTCTGCGAGGCGCGGGCCATGCCGAGGATGTAGCCGTCGTCAGAAGTGTTGGCGCCGATGAAGTGCCACACCAGCAGCGTGGCGAACACCAGGTAGTCCGGCGGCCGCAGCCGCCACCACCGGGTCGGCAGGAAGCGTCGCGACGCGCGTCCGTCGTTGCTGTCCAGGCGGTACAGCGCGATCAGGGCGAGCACCGCGGCCAACGCCGCCACCCCGATCGCGACGCGCTTCAGCACGGTCGGCGACGACGAAAACCGGGAATCCACTTGCACATTCACGTGCAAGCCGGCGGGCGCCGCACCGGTCAGCTCACTGAACACGCCGACCACCTGCGGGCGGATGTCGCCGCCGAACTCCTTGCCCGCATCGGCGAGGCCCTGCACCGACACGGTGGTCCGCTGCGTGTTCATCTCGATCGCGAGCGCACAGGACCCGTTGCGGACCGCGCTCAGCGACGACGACCACAGCAGCATGTTGCGCGAGACCACGTCTACCCGGCCGGGCCGATCCGCGGTGTCCGCGACGACCTTGACGACGAAGCCGTAGCGTTCCAGATCCGGGGACTGCCGCGGAATCGTCGACAGCACAACGCCGCCCGTGTCGGCGAGCGCGTCGAACGCGGCGCACGGGATCTCGGCGGACAGGTCCATCGGCGCGTAGGTGATCAGCGGCGCGGTCACCGAGGTCACCGCCGCGGCCTGCGGCCACGACACACTCGCCTGATCCTGTTGCACCGGAAGGAAAGGCAGCGACACCGCGGCGAGCACCGCGATGAGGCCGCTGACGATCGCGAACAGCCGCAGGCGCCGGGCGCCGTTCGTGCCGCGCAGTTCTTGCTGGTCTCCATGCTGTGCCGAGGGTCGAGGAGATTCGCGCACAGCGTCAGAGACAGTCACGACGGTGCATGCTAGCGCGAAAACATCGGACGACACAGAGTGCCAGGTACATGCGTCCGAATCGCACACACGGCGGTTGTCATCCCACCGCGTCGCGGCCGGCCATGCGGAGAGCCGGCCGCGACGGCCGCGGTACTAGCTGCAGGCCGCGGACTGCTGACCGAGGTTGGTCAACATGGCGCAGGCCCAGGACTTCTGGATCTTCCACTTGCCGTTGTCGGCGACGAACGGGACGTCGACGATGTTCTCCTGGCCGTTCACGTTGAACTTGGCCTTGGCGTTGACGCTGTCACCGAACGCGGTCACGTCGGTGACCTCGATCTTCACGTCGGCGCCCTTGGCCGCCTGGGACAGGCGGTCCGGCAGGGTCGGGTCGGCCTCGGCGCCCTGGACGCCGTCGAGCTTCTCGGCGGCCGGGACCGCGGGGTCCAGCGCGCGGGCGAGGGCCGTGTTCAGCTCCGCGACCGTCGGGACCGGCGGCAGGTTCGCGCTCGCCGTCGCCGACGCCTTGGCGCTGGTCGAGGTCTTGGCGGCCGGCTTGCTGTCCTTGTCGTCGCTGCACGCGGTCATGCCGAGCGCCGCGACGACAGCCAAACCGGCGATCGCGATGCGTCCAGTCTTACGAAGCTTCAACTGCTCGTCCTTTGCGTTCGAGTAGGTCCGTGTCATGTTCCACCGATGGCAGCCTCCACCCGAACCGGCGGCGCTGCACGAGCTCCCAGGCTACCGGCACAGCGGAGCACCGCGTGGATCCACACGGGACGGACTGATGTCGTCGGCAGCGAACGTACGCGTCACGCTCGGCGATGTCGAGCCGTTCACCGCCGATCTCACTGCAGACTGCGCAACGGATCGGCTCTGGTCAGATCCGCGTCATCCGCGGCGAAGGTGCGGGCCGGACCGGGACCGGTGGACCGGGTCTCGAACCGCACGGTCACCACGCCGTAACCGCCGCCCTGCACCCAGCCGTGGCCGTACTCGCGATGCTCGACGTCCATGCCGCGATGCCAGATCGGGACCGACAGCGTGGGCTCGGCGGTCGCGATATCGGGCAGCAGCTGCGCCGGGACGAGTCCGGGCGCCGCCGGCGCCGACCCGTCCGCGGTCCACCCCTCGTCCTCGGCGGCCGTGCTGTGCTCGGCGATGGGCGCCTGGTCCAGTTCCGGAAACAACGATTCCTGCCGCACCGTGGACAACCCGCCGTAGCCCACCCCGACCAGCCGGATCGGGCCGAGTTCGGCCGGATCGATCGCCGAGCGCTGGGCCGCGGTGGCCAGCGTAGTGAGGTCCTCGGTGGCATACGGCAGGGTGAACGAGCGGGTCACGATGCTCATATCGGACTTCTTCAACTTGAGCACCACGGTGCGGGCCGCCCGCCCGTCCTTGCCCAGCCTGCGGTGCGCGGCCGCCGCCATCGCCTCGATCGCGGGACGCAGCTGCGCGAGCGTGACGATATCGGTCTCGTAGGTGGTCTCGGCGCTGATCTGTTTGGCCTCGGCCCGCTCCGCGACCGGGCGGTCGTCGACCCCGCGGGCCAGCCGGTGCAGCGCCGCGCCGACGCTGCCGCCGAGAATCGACACCGCCTCCGATTCCGGCAGCGCGGCGAACGCGCCGACCGTTTCGATACCGAGCGAGCGCAGCTTGTGCTCGGCGACCGGGCCGATCCCCCACAGTTTGCGGACCGGCAGCGCGGCCAGCATCTGCTGCTGCTCGTCCGGCGAAACCACCCGGATCCCATCGGGTTTGGCGAGGCCGGAGGCGATCTTGGCGAGCTGTTTGCCGGTGCCCGCGCCCACCGACGCGGTGAGTCCGGTGCGTTCCCGCACCGCCGCGCGCAACTGCTCGCAGAACTCGTGCACCTGCGCCACCGTGGCGCCGGCCAGTTCGGCGGGCTTGCCGAAGGCCTCGTCGAACGACAGCGTCTCCAGCACCGGGATGCGGCTGCGCAGGGTGTCGAAGACCTGCCCGCTCAGCACGCCGTACACCGCGCCGCGCGGCGGCACCACCACCGCGGTGACGCCGACCAGCCTGCGCGCCTGATGCATCGGCATCGCGGACCGCGCGCCGTAGACCCGCGCCTCGTAACTGGCGCCCGCGACCACACCGCGCCCGCCCGTGCCGCCGACGAGCACCGGCCTGCCGCGCAACGTGGGACGGGTCAGCTGTTCGACCGACGCGAAGAACGCGTCCATATCGATGTGCAGCACCCACCGCCGAGCGGTACTGAGCGCGTCGGCGCGCTCGGCCGGATGCTGTGCGCTCACCGGGGTTTCGCCGAAGGTTTCCTCGCCTCGGGTATCCCGGCGGCCAGCACCGCCGCGCACATCGCCCTGGCGCGCAGGGCCAGCGGCTCGAGTTGGGCGGGAATCTGCGTGGCCGTCGCCTTGTCCGTACTCACGGCTCGAAATCTACGCCCGCCCACCGACAACTCCGGGCAGGCGCCGACGCTGTCAGGTCACTGTGCGCTAGCCATTAGTTTCCTGTAGAGATCCGCGCACGGACCCGGACCGGCCCCGGACTCGCGGCAACCGCCCCTCGAGCCTGTGACCTGCATATATGCTTCGGAGTTAGGGGCACTACACGGTCTCGGTGAACATTCGGCGAAGCGCGGGGACCGCCGTTGTCACACAGCGTGATGTGTGATGATCGGACGCATGAAGATCCGCAAGGCCGTCATCCCGGCCGCCGGTATCGGTTCCCGGCTCCTCCCGCTGACCAAGGCCATCCCGAAGGAGATGCTGCCGGTCGGCGACAAGCCGGTCATCGAGCACACGGTCCGCGAGCTGGTCTCCTCCGGCATCACCGACATCACCATCGTGGTCAGCAGCGGAAAGTCGCTGATCCAGGACCACTTCCGGCCGAATCCGGCCCTGGTGGCGCAGCTACGCGCGGACGGCAAGACCGCCTACGCGGACGCGGTCGAAGAGGTCGGCGAGCTGTCCCGGCTCGGCCATATCACCTACCTGGATCAGCACGGTCCGTACGGCAACGGCACCCCGGTGCTCAACGCGGCCCGCAATCTCGGCGACGAGCCGATGCTGGTGCTGTGGCCGGACGACGTGTTCGTCGCCGATGTGCCGCGCGCCCAGCAGCTGATCAACGCCTACGAGCAGACCGGCGCGCCGGTGCTCGCCCTGATGCCGATGGACCCGACCGAATCGCAGCGCTACGGCGTCCCGGTGGTCGCCGACGACCAGGGCCACGGGTTGCTGCGCATCACCGGCCTGCGCGAGAAGCCCAAGCCCGAGGACGCGCCGTCCAATTACGCCGCGATCGGCGGCTACGTGGTGACCCCCGGCGTCATCGAGGAACTGCGCACCCAGACTCGCGCCTGGTACGAACACCGCACCGGCGAGGTCTATCTCACCGACGCGATCAACGTGCACGCGGCCGACAACCCGGTCTACGGCCAGGTCATCCGCGGTCGCTGGTACGACACCGGCAACCCGGCCGACTACCTCGTCGCCCAGTTCGCCTCCGCCCTGGCCAACCCCCAGTACGGACCCCTACTGCGTACCCTCGCCGAAGACACCGCGAGCTAGGTCCTGCCCCGAAGTCCGGCCGGCTGGACCGTGGCGGCGGACGGGACTTCGAGACGCGGCCCGGTCCCGGCCCGTGCGCACAGCGCCGGGCCGGGTCAGAAGCGGCGGATGGCGAAGATGTCGAATTGGCGGAGCGGGCTCAGGCCTACGGGCACGCCCCAGTCGTAGGCGTTGAAGATCTGGCCGAAGCCGGCGTAGATGCCGACGTGGGAGCCGTCGGTGTTGAGGACGACCACGTCGCCCGGCGAGAGCGCGAAGAACGGGACGGGTGCGCCGGCTCGGGCCTGCTCCCAGGTGGTCCGGGGGATATTGACGCCGACCTGGCGGAACGCCCACTGGACGAGGCCGGAGCAGTCCCAGGCGAACGGGCCGGTGCCGCCCCACTCGTAGGGCTTCCCGGTCTGCGAGACCGCGGCGGCCAGCGCACCTACCCCGTGCGAGCTAGGCAGCGGAATCGCCGCGGAGCCGGAAGCCGAGAGGGATTCGGCGCTGCCGGTGGCACTGCCGGTGTCCGACCAGCCGGGACCGGCCAGGATCAGGGTCGCGGCGGTCGCCAGGAGAAATCCGAAAGCGATGCGGCGCAAGGGTTTTCTGTTCACGTGCTCGTCCCTTCCGGCAGCCCGGCGGGCGGGCCACCATCCGGCGGTCCCGGTCGACGCCAGGTCGAGCAGCGCCATCCAGTAGGAGCCGCAGCCGCTGCGCCGGGCATCCGGCGCAACGCGATTCAGGTAGGACAATCCACGAACTCACTGCCGCCCCAGAAGCACTTCTCCGCAACAGCAGCACCACTGCCGATTCTGCCGCGAGGCCTGGACCTGCGATGACAGTTCAGCAAATCTACAGCATGTGATCTACATCACGCCGTAGCGACACACCTTAACGATCTTCCGACTCGGCCAGGGCGGCCCGCACCAAGCCCTTCGCCGCCCAGCACATCGTCTCGGTGGCCGCAGCCGGATCCAGTCCGCAGGTGTCGCGGGTGGAGACCAGCGCCTCGACGCCGAACACCAGCGTCACCGCGTGCACCAGCCGCTCCAGCCGCTCGGGCGAGAGCCGGTCCGACAGCGGGGCCAACGCCGTGCGCGCCATCTCCAGCCGGGTCACCCCGCGGACCGGAACCCGTTCCGCCTCAGGCACATCCACCTGATTGAACCAGCGATCGAGGGTCGCGCGCAGCACCCCGCGCCACACCACCTCGTTCTCGAACTGGAACCCGCTGACCTCGCGCACCACCCGCTCGATCCGAGCCTCGGCGTCGTCGGGCAGTTCCTCGAAGAAGTCCGGGTAGCGCCCGACGAATCCGGCTTGACGGGTGGCCATGTCCGACCACAGCGACTGCGGATTCGGGAAGTACCGGTATGCGGTCGCGGTCGACACCTTCGCGGCCTCGGCGACCTCGGCGATCGAGGGTGAGTGGCCGTTGCGCGCGAGTTCCAGCGCGGCCTCGAGCAGCGCCTCGCGGGTCCGCATCTTCTGATTCTTCGCGCGGTCACTCTTGAGAATCTCATCTCGCCGTGAGAAAGTCATCTCACCACGATAGCAGATTCTCACTTTCTGGAGGGCACGGCATGACACGTGAAGAGATGGACGAGCTGTTCGAGCGGCACTGCGCGGCCGAGGCCGCGAACGACGTCGACGCGATCATGGACACGCTCGCCGCGGACGTCGAGCACGACGCGGTCGGCGATCCGCAGGGCATCCTGCACGAACCGGCCGCGATCGCCGAGCGCTACCGGGCACTGTTCGCGGCGATCAAGGAAGACAAGATGGAAAGCGTCCACCGCTACTACGGCGAGGACTTCTTCGTCGACGAATCCCATTGGTACGGCAGGGCCACCGGCGAGTTCATGGGCATCCCCGGCGGCAACCGGGCCATCGACTTCCGGATCCTGCACGTCTGCGAGATCCGCGGCGACAAGATCAGCCGGGAGAACGTCTGGCTGGACATGGCCGCGATCATGCAGCAGTTGATGGCGCCCGCCTGATGGGCGCGTACAAGGCGGTCACGACCCACTACGAACGTCGCGACGAGCGCCACGAGGAACAGACCTACCCGGTCTCCCCGCTCGACAACCACACCCCTGCCCCACTGCGCCGCCCGGGCCGCGGCGCGAAGGGCCGCGCCGGGCAGCCCCGGACGAGCTGACCGCACGGCAGGACAGGACGGTGCCGGTCCTGTCCTGCCGCGATGACCGGCTCAGGCCTTGGCGACCTGCGCGCGTACGCCACCGACGAGGTCGGCGGCCGTGGCACCCGCGTCACCGAAAGCCAGTGTGGTGGCGAGGATTTCACCGGCGATCAGATCGCGATGGGTTTCCGCCCACGCCTTGCGCTCGGCCGGGACCTCGAGCACCACCGTGATCCTGTCGGAGACGTCCAGGCCGGCCGACTTCCTGGTCTCCTGCAGGTCGCGGATGAGGTCGCGGGCCCAGCCCTCGGCCTCCAGTTCCTCGGTGACCACCGAGTTCAGCACCACCAGGCCCGCGTTGCCGGGCAGCGCGGCGGTGGACTCGGGTTCGGCGGCGACCAGTCGCTGCGTGTATTCCTCAGGGAGCAGCGCGATTCCGGCGGCGGTGACGACACCGTCGGCGGACTCGGACCACTCGCCCGCCTTCACCGCCTTGATCACCGTCTGCACGTCCTTGCCGAGCCGCGGGCCCGCGGCCCGGGCGTTCACGACCAGTTCGAAGCGACCGTGCACGGCGACGTCGGTGGTCAGATCCACCTTCTTGACGTTGACCTCGTCGGCGATGATGTCCGCGTACGGCGTCAACCGCTCGGCGTCGGCGGCCGCGATGGTCACCTCGGCCAACGGCAACCGCACGCGCAGGTTCTGCGCCTTGCGCAGGCTCAGCACGGTGGAGCACACCACCCGCACCTCGTCCATCGCGGCGACCAGTTCGGGGTCGCTCGCCAGCTCGCCCTCCTTCGGCCAGTCCGCCAGGTGCACCGACTCGCCGCCGGTGAGCCCGCGCCAGATGACTTCGCTGACCAGTGGGAGCAGCGGTGCGGCCAGCCGGGTGACCACCTCGAGCACCGTGTGCAGCGTGTCCACCGCATCGGCGTCCTCGCTCCAGAACCGCGAACGCGACCGGCGCACATACCAATTGGTGAGCGCGTCGGCGAAACCGCGCAGTTCCTCACAGGCGCCCGCGATGTCGTAGGCCTCGAGCGCCTCGGTCATCACGTCGCGCGTCTGCGCCAGCTTCGCCAGGATGTAGCGATCCAGCACGTGCGGCGAATCGATGCGCCACGTGCCCGGCTTCGAGGCGTAGAGCTGCAGGAAGGTCCACGCGTTCCACAGCGGCCGCAGCGCGTGGCTGACGCCCTCGCGGATGCCGCGCTCGGTCACGATGAGGTTGCCGCCGCGCAGGATCGGCGAGCTCATCAGGAACCAACGCATCGCGTCCGAGCCATCGCGGTCGAACACCTCGTTGACGTTCGGGTAGTTGCCCTTCGACTTGCTCATCTTCAGGCCGTCGTCACCGAGCACGATGCCGTGCGCGGCAACGGTTTTGAAGGCGTGGCTGTCGAAGAGCGCGGTGGCGAGCACGTGCAGCGTGTAGAACCAGCCGCGGGTCTGGCCGTTGTACTCGACGATGAAGTCACCGGGGAAGTGACTGTCGAACCACTCCTTGTTCTCGAACGGATAGTGCACCTGGGCGAACGGCATCGAGCCCGACTCGAACCAGCAGTCGAGCACCTCCGGCACCCGGCGCATGGTCGACTTGCCGGTCGGGTCATCGGGATTCGGCCGGGTGAGCTCATCGATCATCGGCCGGTGCAGGTCGGCCGGGCGCACGCCGAAGTCACGCTCCAGTTCGTCCAGCGAGCCGTAGACGTCCATCCGCGGGTAGGCCGGATCGTCGGACATCCAGACCGGAATCGGGCTGCCCCAGTAGCGATTGCGGCTGATGTTCCAGTCCCGCGCGCCCTCGAGCCACTTGCCGAACTGGCCGTCCCTGATGTGCTCGGGCACCCAGGTGATCTGCTTGTTCAGCTCGACCATCCGGTCACGGAACTTGGTGACCGCGACGAACCAGGACGGCACGGCCATGTAGATCAGCGGCTGCCCGGAGCGCCAGCTGTGCGGGTAGGAGTGCTCGATCGTCTCGTGCCGCAACAGCTTTCCGGCGGCCTTGAGGTCCTTGATGATCACCGGGTTGGCGTCGAACACCATCAGGCCCTCGTACGGCGGCACCATCGAGGTGAACTTGCCGCCGGGATCGAGCGGTTGCACGATCTCGATGCCGTTGGCGGTGGCGACATCCATGTCCTCCTCACCGAAAGCCGGTGCGAGGTGCACGATTCCGGTGCCGGAGTCGGTGGTCACGTAGTCCGCGCTGAGCACCCGGTGCGCGTGCGGGTGGCCGAGGAAGAAGTCGAACGGCGGTGCGTAGGACAGGCCGACCAGTGCGGCGCCGTCGTACTCGCCGAGTACCTCGGGCGCATCACCGAATTCGCGGCTGTAGTGCGACACGCGTTCGGCCGCCAGCAGATAGCGCTTGCCGTCGGCGGCGCGCAGGTGCACGTAGCGGACGTCGGGGTGCACCGCGATCGCGAGGTTCGACGGCAGCGTCCACGGCGTCGTGGTCCAGATCAACGCGTTCACGCCGTCGAGCGCGTGCAGCGGATGGTCGGCGGGCACGCGCAGCACCATGTCGACGGTGACCGCCGGATCCTGGCGCATCTTGTACGCGTCGTCGAGGCGGGTCTCCTGATTCGACAGCGGCGTCTGCTCGTACCAGCTGTAGGGCAGCACCCGGAAGCCCTGGTAGATCAGACCCTTCTCGTGCAATGTCCGGAACGCCCACATGACCGACTCCATGAAGTCGAGATCGAGGGTCTTGTAGTCGTTGTCGAAGTCGACCCAGCGTGCCTGCCGGGTGACGTAGTCGCGCCATTCACCGGTGTAGCGCAGCACCGACGATTTGCAGGCGGCGTTGAATTCGGCCAGACCCATTGCGTCGATCTGTGATTTGTCCGTGATACCGAGCTGCTTTTCCGCCTCGATTTCCGCGGGCAATCCGTGACAGTCCCAGCCGAAACGGCGATCGACGCGCTTGCCGCGCATCGTCTGGAAACGCGGGATCAAGTCTTTGACGTATCCGGTGAGCAAATGCCCGTAATGTGGCAGACCGTTGGCAAAGGGCGGGCCGTCGTAGAAGACGAACTCCGCGGCCGGTGCGGAACCCGAAGTCACTGCCCCGGAACGGTTTTCGATGCTCGCACGGAAGGTGTCGGCGGCCGCCCATGCGTCTAGCACGCGGCGTTCCATCTCGGGGAACGAAGACCCGGCGACACCGAGGTCGACGCGGGGGTACGCACTGTTGCTGGAAGTTTGGTCCGCCATCGCGGATACGTCTCCTCGTGCCTTGTCGTTGGCACGGGGACGATGCCGACGCCCGGTGCGTCGATACCGCGGTACCACCCCGCTTGCCCGGCGGCGAACTGCCGGACCTCTCGTTGTGAGCTGTGACGGGCTCACCCGTTCGGTTCTACTGGGCGCGGCGTGCGCTGTTCTTCCGAAGGCTCCCCGGTGATGACCGGATCCACACCATGTTCATGTTTGATTCTAGCCAGTACGGTCAAACCCTTGGACGGCGCTCCCTCACCGTTTGGCGTGGCGCCCGGGAGGCGGAGGCGAATCTCCGTCCGGCCGCCGCATAGACAGGGCACTGACCAGGAGCAGCACCGCGCCGAGTACGCACACCAGAATGCAGCCCCACGCCCAGATCACCGATCCGGTGGTCAGCGCGGTGACCAGTAGTGCGAATCCGACAGCGGCAAGGACAAGCGTCAAGACGAGCATGGTGACCCCCAAGGCATGCCGGGTGGCGCGTGCTCAGGATGAGCGGCTTACTTGCCACCCTTGGCAAACGTGGCCGGCTGCAGGTTGTTGGCGGTGTTGGCGTCCGCGAACGCCTCGCCACCGTCGACCGGCACCGCCGAACCGCGGTTCTCCAGCTCCTCGAGCTGCGATTCCAGGTAGGACTTCAGCCGCACCCGGTACTCCCGCTCGAACGTCTTGAGCTGCTCGATCCGGCTCTCCAGCACGCTGCGCTGCTGGGTGATGGTCGCCATGATCTCGGTGTGCTTGCGCTCGGCGTCGGCCTGCAGGGCGTCGGCCTTCTCCTTGGCCTGGCGCAGCTGGTTGTCCGAGCGCGACTGCGCGTCCGACAGCATCGCGTCGGCCTTCTGGCGGGCATCGGCGATCATGCCCTCGGAGCGGGTCCGGGCGTCACCGACGAGACGCTCGGAGTTTGCCCGCGCGTTCGACAGGAGGTTCTCCGCCTCCACCTTGGCGTCACTGGTGAGCCGGTCGGCCATTTCCTGCGCGAGGCTGAGCACCTTGGCGGCCTGCAGGTTCGCGTCCGCACCGGGCGCGTCCTTCGGCGGGGCGGGCGCGGGCATCGGCGCGGGCGGGGCCACCTGCACCGGCGGCTTGATCGGCTCGGGCGGCGGCGGCGCCTGCTGCACAGGCGCTTTCACGTTGGCCGGAACCGCGGGGCCGCGATTCTTCTTGGCATCAGCCAGTTCTGCGTCGAGTTCGGCGACCCGCTGGCGCAGATCGGCGTTCTCCTCGATCAGACGCGAGAGTTCCTGCTCGACGAGATCCAGGAAGGCGTCGACCTCATCCTCGTTGTAGCCGCGCTTCCCGATCGGCGGTTTGCTGAACGCGACGTTGTGCACATCGGCTGGAGTCAGCGGCATGGAAGGATCCCTTCACGCGTCTTTTGGAGATCTAGCAGATCTAGCAAGCTACTTCACGGCCCATTCTGTCACACCGGGGCTACCGGTTGCCCGAGCCTGCCCACGATCGACATCAAGATGAAGACGATGAAAAGCAGGACCATAATCGACAGATCCAGGCGAATTCCTCCCAGTGACACCGGTGGTATCAACCGCCTCAGGAGTTTCACCGGAGGGTCGGTGATCGTGAAGATCACCTCCAGGATGATGACCACGACACCGGTCGGACGCCAGTCCCGGGCGAAGCTACGGATGAACTCCACGATCACCCGGCTGATCAGCAACAGCCAGAAGATGAACAGTACGAAGTACAGCACCGCGAACAAGGCCACGACTTCACTCTGCCGCAAAATCCGCTTTGCGCAAAATGACCGCGCCGCACCGCAGGCGACCGGTCTGCATCACCCCCCAGATCACGACCTTATTTCTGGTTGTAGAAGCCGGTTTCGGCGATGCGACGGCGTTCTTCGGCTGATACGTCCACGTCCGCCGGTGAGAGGAGGAACACCTTGGTCGCGACCTTGTCGAATGAGCCACGCAGCGCGAACGCGAGTCCGGCGGCGAAGTCCACCAGCCGCTTGGCGTCGGCGTTGCTCAGGTCCACCAGGTCCATGATCACCGGGTTGCCCTCACGGAAGCGCTCACCGATGATGCGGGCCTCGCTGTAGTCGCGCGGGCGCAGCGTCGTGATCTTGGACAAGGGACCTCCGTCCTCGAAGATCCCCGGCCTGCGCGCGGGAGCCGGCTCGGGGCGCACGCGCTCCTCCAGCCGCCGCTCTTCGGCCTCGGGATCGACGGCGAGCGCACCACGGGTGGCGCCACGCAGCGACGGCGCGCTGCCGCCCGCGCGGAACCGGCCGGACGACGGCGCGGTCTCGATCCGGGTGGGACGCCGCGGCGCCTCGTAACGGTCCTCGCCGTAGGGCTCGTCGGCGTAGTCGTCGCGCCGGGATACCGGGTATCCGGCCTTGTACGGCGACTTGTAGGCGGGCTCCGGATAGCCGGGCTCGTCCCGATCGAATCCGTCGGCACCGTAATGCTCTGCGCCGTAACGGTCTTCGGCATAGCGATCAGCGCCGTAGGCACCGCGGTCGGCGTAGTCACGGGGCCGAGGCCTGCGCGCACCGCGGTCGTCGGCGACCCGGGGAGCACGATCGTCGACATAGTCGTCTTCGTAATCCTCGAGTGGAACCATGCCGAAGTAAGCCTTGAACTTGTGCAGCGTGCTCATGACTGCGCCTCGCTGACGCTCGGCTCCGTCACGAGCACGCTCGTGGCTGCGTTCATCGAGCGCTCGCTGCGCTCCCGCAGGACATCCCCGCGCACGCGCGGCGGCGTCATGACCACGATGGCTGCGTCGATTACTCGCTCGCTGCGCTCGCTCATTTTGGTCGACCTTCCTTCGGCCCCGGTGGCGGCCGGGTGTTGAAGTCTTGCTCAGCCCTCGTCTGTCCCAGCATATGTGTCGAATGTGACTGATGAGGTTTCTTTGCTACGCCGAGGTTATCGGTCGAGCGCCCATCAAGGCGGTACCGACACGCACAACCGTCGAGCCGTGTTCTATGGCGGATTCCAGATCGCCGGACATTCCGGCGGAAAGTTCTGTCGCGCCGGGATGCTCGGCGAGTAGCAGGGTGTGCAAAGTCGCAAGGCGTGCAAATGCCGCATCAGACTCAGCCCCCAATGGCGGAATGGCCATCAGACCGGACAGTCGTAATCCAGGCGAGGCCGCGATATGCGCGGCCAGGCGGGTCAATTCATCCGGCGCGACACCACCGCGCGACGGGTCCTCATCCAGGCTCACCTGCAGGAGGACCCGCACCGGCGCGCTGCGCTCCCCCGCGTCCAGTGCGGCTTGCGCGCCGGCGTCCAGAGCGGTTGCCAGGCGTTCGCTGTCCACCGAGTGGACGGTGTGCGCCCACCGGGCCACGACCCGCGCCTTGTTGCGCTGCAGGCGTCCTATCATGTGCCACTGCACATCCGAGAGGTCTTCGTCACTTATGTGCTCGCGGAGTGCCGAAACCTTGGCGGTGGCCTCCTGTTCGCGTGACTCGCCGAACTCGCGGCGGCCGAGCCGGTGCAGGATCGCGACATCGGCGACCGGAAAGAATTTCGTCACGGGGAGTAGACGCACCGAGTCCGGCGCGCGCCCGGTCGCGAGACAGGCCGCGTCGATGCGCTGCAGCAACCCGGCCAGGTTCGTCGCCAGTTCCGCGGTGCGCTCGTCCACTTGCGCGGCAACGGATTCCGCGGACATCAGTGCACCTCCGACCAGATCACGCTGCCCAGGCGCCCGGTGGGGGCGCCACGGCGGTGGCTGAACAGCGTGTGGTCCTCGATGGTGCAGCGCGGGTCGACCGCGACCGCGCCGACCCCGGCTTCGGTGAGCTGCCTGCGGATTCCGGCGCGCAGGTCGAGCGCCGGCGTGCCGCGCACCGTGGTGGTGGCGCTGCCGGGCAGATGCGCCTCGACATCGGCGCGCATCGCGGCGGGCACCTCGTACTGCCGCCCCGAGGCCGCCGGCCCCAGGAACGCGCCGATCCGTTCCACCTGCGCGCCCAGCGACAGCATCGCGTCGAGCACCTTCGGCACGATGCCGATCCGCGCGCCGATCCGGCCCGCGTGCACGGCCGCGAGCACACCGGCCTCGTCGTCGGACAGCAGGATGGGCACGCAGTCGGCGGTGAGCACCACCAGGGCGAGCCCGGGCACATTCGTCACAAGGGCGTCCGTCGCGGGCACCGGCTCGGCCCGTGGGCCATCGATGATTTCGACATTGCGGCTGTGGATCTGTTCCATCCAGACCAGCCGATCCGGGGTGAGCCCGATACCCGCGGCGAGCCGATCCCGGTTCCGCCGCACCGTCGCCGGATCGTCCCCGACGTGATCGCCGAGATTGAACGACTCGTACGGCGGGGCGGAAAAGCCCCCGGCCCGAGTCGTGGTCACCCGTCGAACAGTCAGTGTCGGCGCAGAAGTCATGCACTCGAGCCTAGTCGTCACCCCTTAACGACTCCCGAACGCTTTCTTAGGGAGCAGCCCACTGCCACACCCGAACCCGCACGCCGCGCGCAGACCGTCACGCCGCGCGCGAAATCGCCGACGAACACGGGCGCACCGCAAGAAGAGGCGCGCGTCCCGCGAGAAGGCGCGCGTCCCGCGAACACCCGCGCATCCCGCGAGAAGACGCGCATCCCGCGAACACCCGCGCATCCCGCGAACACCCGCGCATCCCGCGAACACCCGCGCGTCCCGCGAGAAGGCGCGCGTCCCGCGAACACCCGCGCATCCCGCGAGAAGACGCGCATCCCGCGAACACCCGCGCATCCCACGAGAAGGCGCGCGGCCATCACACTGCGGTGGCGCGAACCACAGAGCGTCCGCACATCGCACAGGATGGTCTGCTGTGCGGCGTGCGGACGCTCTGTGCCGCGCGGCGGCGGCGTGGGGCTCGAGCTAGCGGCGCATGAAGGACGGGACGTCGACATCGTCGTCGTCATCGTCGGGGGGTTCGATGTGTGCGCGCGGGTTGTTGGCGACCGTGGGCTCGGCCAGCCGGGCGCGTTCGGAGTCGCGGTAGCTCGGTACGGCGCCGCGGGTCGAGGCGCTCGCGCCGGCGGCCGCGGTGTCGGTGCTGCGGGCGGCGACCTCGGTGCTGCGGTTCTGGCCGATCTCGCCGGAGCGGGCCGAGCCGATGGTGCTGCGTCCGGCGGTGTCGAAGGTCCGCCGGGCCGGCCCGCCGCCGTCGAAGCCCGCGGCGATCACGGTGACGCGCACCTCGTCGCCGAGCGAATCGTCGATCACCGTGCCGAAGATGATGTTGGCCTCGATATGCGCGGCCTCCTGCACCAGCGAGGCCGCCTCGTTGATCTCGAACAGGCCGAGGTCCGAGCCGCCCGCGATCGACAGCAGCACGCCGTGCGCGCCGTCCATCGACGCCTCGAGCAGCGGCGAATTGATCGCGGACTCGGCCGCTTTCACCGAACGGCCCTCGCCGCGGGCCGAGCCGATGCCCATCAGGGCGCTGCCCGCGCCGGACATCACGCTCTTGACGTCGGCGAAGTCGACGTTGATCAGACCCGGCGTGGTGATCAGGTCGGTGATGCCCTGCACACCGTTGAGCAGCACCTCGTCGGCCGAGCGGAACGCGTCCATCAGGCTGACCGCCGCGTCGCCGAGCTGGAGCAGCCGGTCGTTCGGGATCACGATGAGCGTGTCGCAGGATTCGCGCAGCTGGTTGATGCCGACCTCGGCCTGGTTGCCGCGCCGCTTGCCCTCGAACGAGAACGGGCGGGTGACCACGCCGATGGTCAGCGCGCCGAGCTTGCGGGCGATCTGGGCGACGACCGGCGCACCGCCGGTGCCGGTGCCACCGCCCTCACCCGCCGTCACGAAGACCATGTCGGCGCCCTTGAGCACCTCTTCGATCTCGTCCTTGTGGTCCTCGGCCGCCTTGCGACCGACCTCGGGGTCGGCGCCCGCCCCGAGACCACGGGTGAGTTCCCGGCCGACGTCGAGCTTGACGTCGGCATCACTCATCAGCAGAGCCTGCGCGTCGGTATTGACCGCGATGAACTCGACACCTTTGAGACCCTGTTCGATCATCCGGTTGACGGCATTCACACCGCCGCCGCCGATACCGACGACCTTGATCACGGCAAGGTAGTTGTGCGGGGGCGTCATGGGCTCTCGCCTTCCTTCGATCTAAAGCCTGTCGTTTTCGGATTCGAGACACTCCGCCGGTTTCGCCTGAGCGGCTGTCCTCAGCGCACCGCCACTCGGGCAAACCCTAAAGCTGAACCATAGGGTTAGCGTTATGTCAAGTATCCGACTGCTGCGGAACGCTATTCGCCGCCGCCGCAAACCGCGCGCAGGCGCGCCGAAACGAGACACAGAATCTTGTGTGATCCCTCTCGTTTCGCCGACCCACACGAAGTATGGTGAACGGTTGCCCCCTGGCGCCCCGCCTGCCGCCCTGTACGAGCGCGGCGGCGTGAGCGCCCGGCCCGGAGGCAGCGGCTCGCAGATCCACGAGGGGACCGCGAGCGCCGCCCGTCGAATACTGCAATTCGACGCGGGCGCAATGGGTATCGATCACTTTACCGTGACCAGATTAGGACTCGAAACATCGAACACCGTTCCGGGGCGGGTCAACAGCGGCAGTACGACCGCCGACTTGCGCTCGGCGTCGTTCATCCCGCCCCAGAGTACCGTGCGCCCATCCTTCAGATTCAGGGAAATATCTGAAATGGACCGTGCCACAACCTCGTCCACCTGAATGCCCAGCGCAGGCGGCAGCACGGTGAGCACCGCGACCGCGGCCTTGGTGACCGGGGCGTCGCTCGCGGGATGATCGGTGATCAACTTCGGCACCCCGATCGGCGCCGGTTCGATCGCGAATTCCACGCTCTCCGCGTCCAACAGGTGCGCGCCCTGCGGACTCTCGAAAAACAACACCGGAACCCGCTCGACGACGGTCACTTTCACCGTCGACGGAAAAACGCGCTGCACCCGGGCTGTGCGCACCTTGGGAATACTCGCCACCCGCCGCGCGATCTCGGTGGTATCGATGCGCAACATCGAGCGCCCCGACGGAATTTCGAGCAGTTCGCGCACCTGTTGTTCGGGCACCGCGACCGCGCCGTCGATCTTGACGGTGCGCACCGAGAGCACCGGCGTGAACCACGCGACGGCCGCGACGATCGCAAGGACGCACACGCCCAGCAATCCCCACCACCAGAAGCGCCGGATCCCGTCCGCGCCGAACAGCGCACCGGCCGAACGCGCCGCGGCGAACCCGCGCCGCGCCTCGCCCGCGCGCCTGCTGCCACGCCTCGCCATCACGACTCCGCTCCGCCGGGCCACCGGTGCGTGCGCGGCCGCTTCGTCTCGGCGCTCATCGCCCGTACTGGGGCCGCGCCCGTAAACCGTCCAGGATCTGACTGCCGAGCATCGTCACATCGCCCGCGCCCATGGTGATCACGACGTCGCCGGGCAGCGCGAGCCGGGCGACCTGCCTGCCCACCCGCGACATATCGGGTTGGTAGTGCACGGGTTTGGTGACCGACTGGGCCACCAGTGCCCCGTTCACCCCGGGCAGTGGTTTCTCGCGCGCGCCGTACACATCGAGCACGACCACCTCGTCGGCGAGGCTGAGCGCGGTGCCGAACTCCGCGGCGAACGTCGCGGTGCGGCTGTACAGATGCGGCTGGAACACCACGATGACGCGCCCCTGCCGGGAGCGGGCGCCGTCGCGGGCCTCCTGCTGCACCAGTTCGGCGGCGGCGCCGAGCACCGCGCGCACCTCGGTCGGGTGATGGGCGTAATCGTCGAAGACGCGCACGCCGTTCTCCCGGCCCGCGAACTGGAAGCGCCGGTGCACACCGCCGAAACCCTCCAGCCCCTGCACGATCTCGTCCACGTCGGCCCCGGCGGCGCGGGCCGCGAGCAGCGCGGCGAGCGCGTTCAAGGCCATGTGCCTGCCCGGCACCGACAACCGCAGGGTGCGCGGCGCGGCCTCGTCGGCGAGCTGGAACTGGGCGATACCGCCGACGTCGCGCGGCTCCCAGCTGTGCAGCCGCACCCCGACCGGCACCGGCGCGTCGGCGAGTTCGCCGGAGCCGTAACCGAGTACCTGCACGTTCTTCTCGGCCAGGCGCGCGCCGACCCGCTCGGCCAGCGCGAACGAACCGGGATCGTCCAGGCAGACCACGAGCAGCCCGCCCGCGTTCAACCGGTCGGCGAAATCGTCGAAGACCTGCACATAGGCCTCGTCGGTGCCGAAGAAGTCCAGGTGATCGGATTCGATGTTGGTGACCACCGCGACGTCCGGCTCGTACTGCAGCAGCGACCCGTCGCTCTCGTCGGCTTCAGCGACGAAGATGTCCCCGGTGCCGTGGTGCGCGTTGGTGCCCGCCTCGTTCAACTCCCCGCCCACCGCGAAGGACGGATCGAAGCCGCAGTGCTGCAGCGACACGATGAGCATCGAGGTGGTGGAGGTCTTGCCGTGGGTACCCGACACCAGCAGCGTGCGATGTCCCTGCATCAGGGAGGCGAGCACGGCCGGGCGCAGCAGCACCGGAATCTCGCGCCGATTCGCTTCCACCAGTTCGGGATTGGTCTTCGGGATGGCCGCGTAGGTGGTGACCACCACGGTCGGGCCGCCGGGCAGCAGGTCCAGCGCGCTGGCGTCGTGCCCGATGCGCACCTGCGCGCCGCGCGCCCGCAGCGCGAGCACCCCGCGGCTCTCCTTGGCGTCCGACCCGGACACGGCGCCGCCGCGGGACAACAGGATCCGCGCGATACCGGACATCCCGGCACCGCCGATGCCGACCATGTGCACCCGTTCGAGTGCGGGCGGCAACGCCGAAAGGTCCTCGTCGGTCATCCGGCGACCCCCAGCACGATGCGCGCCACCTCGTCGGCGGCGTCGCGGTGCCCGGCACCGGCGGCGGCACGGCCCATCTCGATCAGCCGTGCGGGGTCCATGAGCAGCGGAATCACCTCGTCGATCACGTATTTCGGCGTCAGCTCCGAATCGGGGACAATTCTGCCACCGCCCTGCCGGACCACCGGCCCAGCGTTGAGCTCCTGCTCACCGTTGCCGTGCGGCAGTGGCACGTAGAACGCGGGCAGCCCGACCGCCGACACCTCGGCGACGGTCATCGCGCCCGACCGGCAGACCACCGCGTCGGCGGCGGCGTAGGCGAGGTCCATCCGGGAAAGATACGGCACCGCGACATAGCGCGCCGCACCGTCGCCGGCCGCGACCTCGAGGGTGTTCTTGGGGCCGTGCGCGTGCAGCACCGAGATACCCGCCGCGGCCAGTTGCGCCGCGGCGCCGGACACCGCGTCGTTCAGGCTCACCGCGCCCTGCGAGCCGCCGAACACCAGCAGTACCGGTCCCTCGGCGGGCAACCCGAAATGCGCCCGGGCCTCGGCGCGCAACGCGGCGCGATCCAGCGTGGTGATGGCCGCGCGCACCGGGATGCCGACGACCTGCGCCCCGGCCAGCCCGGAATCCGGCACCGCCGCGAGCACGCGGCGCGCGCGCCGGGCGCCGACCTTGTTCGCGATACCGGCCTTGGCGTTGGCCTCGTGCACCACCACCGGCACCGCGCGCCGGCGGCGCAGCAGCCCCGGCCCGGCGGCCAGGTACGCGGGCAGTGCCACGTAGCCGCCGAACCCGACGATCACATCCGCCTCGACCCGATCGATCACCGCGCGGGCCTGCGCCACCGAGGCGCGCACCCGGCCGGGCAACCGCAGCAGATCGGTGGTCGGCTTGCGGGGCAACGGAACCGGCGGGATCAGCTCGAGCGGATAACCGCGTTCGGGGATCAGGCGGGTTTCCAGGCCGCGTTCGGTACCGAGCGCCGTCACCCGGATCGAATCGTCGAGCCGTCGCAGCGCGTCCGCCACCGCCAGCGCCGGCTCGATGTGGCCCGCCGTGCCGCCGCCGGCGACGATTACCGAGATCACCTAGATCTTCCCCGTTCTCTTGCGTGGTTGACCGGATAGCTGGGTTCCCATGCCCTGGTGGCCCGTAGCGAGCTGGTGCCGCGGCTCTCCGGCGAGCGGCGCCTGCCCGGTTCGCTCTGGCCGCGGCGGCCGGGCGGCAACGCCGCCGGTCTGCCCGCACGCGGCGCCTTGCCCCGCTGTGCGGACTTCGCCCTGGCGGCACCGGCCCGGGCCGGCGAGTACACCTCAGGTTTGGGCAGGCGCAGCAGCCTGCTGAATCTACCGTCCTGTCCGGCGTGCAACGCCGAAACCGCCTCGGGCTCGTGCCGGGCCGCGTTGGCGATGATGCCGAACATGAACAGGGTGATCGCCAGCGACGAACCGCCCGCCGACACCAGCGGCAGCTGCAGACCGGTCACCGGCAGCAGCCCGACCACGTAGCCGATGTTGATCAGGGCCTGGCCGGTGATCCAGGTCGTCGCGGTCGCGGTGAGCAGCCGCAGGAACGGATCCACCGACCGGCTCGCGATACGCAAGCCGGTGTAGACGAACAGCGCGAACAGTCCGAGCACCAGGGCGCAGCCGAAGAAGCCGAGTTCCTCGCCGATGATGGCGAAGATGAAGTCGTTGTGCGAGTTGGGCAGATAGCTCCACTTGGCCCGGCTCTGCCCGAGGCCGCGACCCCAGATACCGCCGTCGGCCAGCGAGTACAGCGCTTGGCGCGCTTGGTAATTGATGCCCTGCGGGTCGTCACCGGGATTGAAGAACGCGCGCATCCGATCGGAGCGGTAGCCGGCCGAGAGCGCGAGCACCGCGGCGGCGATCATGCCCGACACCGCGATCGTGACGAACAGGCGCAGCGGCAGCCCGCCGAACCAGAGCAGCGCCGCGAGCACGATGCCTAGCGCGATCGTGGTGGACAGGTTCGGTTCCACCACCACGAGCAGGCACACCAGCAGGCCCGCGGGCACCAGCGGCATCAGGATGTCCTTGAGCGACGCGTGCTCCGACCGCCGCGACGCCAGCAGGTGCGCACCCCAGACGACCAGCGTGACCTTGACGATCTCCGACGGCTGCACCGAGAAGAAGCCGAGATCGATCCAGCGCCGGGCGCCCTGCACCTTGGAACCGATGCCGGGCACCAGTACCAGCACCAGCCCGAGCACCGACACCACGAACAGCGGGAACGACCACTGGCGCAGCCTGCGCAACGGAATTCGCAGCGCCAGATAGAACAGCACGGCACCGATCGCCGCGAACATCGCCTGCTGGATGAACAGCGAATACGCCGAGCCCCCATCGACATACGCCTCGACGCTCGACGCCGAGAGCACCATCACCAGGCCCAGCACCGTGAGCAGCGTGGCGATGGTGACCACCAGATGGAAGGAGGCGAGCGGCCGCGCGAGCCAGGCCACGAACCGGGCACCGGCCCGCGGGTCGACCCGCCGTGCGGTGTGCGTCTGATCTGCGCCGCTCACGAGCCCTCCACGGTTTCGCCGCGCTGCCGTCTCCGAGGCCGGAGCGCACGGCGCGAAGTCATAGTTGCCGCCCGACGTCACCGTCTTCCAGTGCGTGCACCGACGCCGCGAAACTGCGGCCCCGATGCGTGTAGTCGGTGAACATGTCCAACGACGCCGCGGCGGGGGCGAGCAGCACGGTGTCCCCGCGACGGGCGTACCCGGCCGCGGCCCGTACCGCCCGCGCCATCACGGCGTCGGCCTGCTCGGTTCTCGACGCGTCCGCACCCATCCCTGCATCGTCTCCCGCGATCAGCTCGACGACCGGGACCTCGGGCGCGTGTCGCGCCAATGCGGCGGCGAAAACCGGCGCGTCGGCCCCGATCAGCACCACGGCGACCAGCCGATCGGCGACCTCCTCCACGAGATCCTCGATCTGGGCGCCCTTGAGCTGCCCGCCCGCGACCCAGACCACCTGCGGGTGCGCCAGGATCGCGGTGCGCGCGGCATGCGGGTTGGTGGCCTTGGAGTCATCGATGAAGTCGACGCCGCCCACCTCGGCGACGAACGCCGAACGGTGCGGACCGACCTTGTGCTCGATCAAGCCTTCCCGGATGAACTGCGGGGCAACGTCGATGGCACGGGTGAGCGCGGCGGCCGCGAGCGCGTCCGCGACACCTGCCGGTCCCGGCGGGCTGATGTCGCCGACCTCGGCCAGGATCGCGGCCTTGGTGAACGCGCGGTCCAGCAGTTTGCCGTCGACCACGCCGAGTTCGCCGTCGGCGGGCACGCCGATCCGGAAGCCGACGGTCCGGCGCGCCTTGCTGCGCCGGGCCAGCGAGGCCGCCACCGGATCGTCGAGCCCGACCACGCCGACCCGGCCGAACAGCGCGCGCGCTTTGGCCGCGGCGTAGGCGTCGAGGCCGCCGTGCCAATCCAGGTGATCCTCGGCCACGTTGAGCACCACGCCCGCCTCCGGGCGCACCGAGGGCGCCCAGTGCAGCTGGAACGAGGACAGCTCGACGGCGAGCACCTGCGGACCGGGGTTGCGCCGCAAGGCATCCAGGATCGGCAGGCCGATATTCCCGCACGCGACGCTGGGGATGCCCGCGGCGCGCAGGATGGCGTGCGTCATCTGCGTGGTGGTGGTCTTGCCGTTGGTCCCGGTGATCACCAGCCACTTGCGCACCGGCCCGTAGATCCTGGCTTGATCGACCCACCAGGCGAATTCGACGTCACCCCAGACCGGTGTGCCCTCGGCGACCGCCGCGGCCAGCACCGGCGAATCGGGCCGCCAGCCCGGACTGGTGATCACCAGCGCGAACCGGCTCCAGTCGGTGGATTCGAGTTCGACGCAGGTGGCGATGTCCAGGCCGAGCCCGGCCGCCTCGGCCAGCGCCGCGGCGCCGCCGTCGGTGACCACCGGGCGCGCCCCGATATCGCGCAGCGGCTCGACCAGCGAGCGCCCCGACACACCCCAGCCCGCGACGAGAACGTCACGGCCACGCAGGAATTCGAGCATGGGCCCTGGTGTACGCAGGGCCCGAGGAGAATGTTCGACCATCGCTAGTTCACCCGACCGCAGAGAGATATTCGCTGTAGAACAAACCGAGTCCGACCGCGGAAGCTATCGCGGCCAATAGCCAGAACCTGATGATCACCGTAGTCTCGGCCCATTTACTGAGTTCGAAGTGATGATGGAACGGCGCCATCTTGAACAACCGGTTGCGCGTGGTGCGGTACACCGCCACCTGCAGCACCACCGACAGCGTCTCGGCGACGAACAGCGCGCCGATCACGATCATCAGCAGTTCGGTGCGGGTGGTGATGGACAGGCCGGCCAGCAGGCCGCCGAGCGCCAGCGACCCGGTGTCGCCCATGAAGATCTTGGCGGGCGCGGCATTCCACCACAGGAAGCCGACGCAGGCCGCGGCGCCCGCGGCGCACACCAGCGCCAGATCGAGCGGGTCGCGCACGTTGTAGCAACCGGTCTCGGGCTTGGTCTCGCACGCGTGGTAGTACTGCCAGAACGTGATCACCACGTAGCCGCCGAGCACCAGGCTCATCGAGCCGGCCGCGAGCCCGTCCAGCCCGTCGGTGAGGTTCACCGCGTTGGACCAGGCGACGACGACCAGGCAGACAAACACCAGGAAGACGACGACACCCATGGTCACCGTGCTGATGTCACGCACATAGGACAGATGCCTGCTCGCCGGGGTGAGCCCGCTCGCCCCGCGGAACTGCAACGCGAGCACGCCGAAGACGACGGCGGAGGTCAACTGACCGAGATACTTGCCCGCGGCGGTGAGGCCGAGATTGCGCTGCTTACGGATCTTGATGAAATCGTCGACGAAGCCGACGCCGCCCAGCGCGGTGGCCAGACCGAGCACCAACAGCCCGGAAGCCGACGGGCCGTCGGCGTTGTAGCCGATGCCGATCAGGTGCGAGCCCAGATAACCGGCCCACATGCCGATGATGATCGCGACACCGCCCATCGTGGGCGTGCCCCGCTTGGCCTGATGACTGGCCGGGCCGTCGACTCGGATCTCCTGGCCGAAACCCTGCTTGGCGAACATCTTGATCAGCAGTGGGGTCAGCAGAATCGAGACGGCGAGCGCGATCGCCGCCGCGAACAGAATCTGTCTCACTCGAGAGCCTCCGCCTTATCGTGGTCGCGCTCGGTGTTGATCAGGTGTTCGGCGACCTCCCAGAGGCCCACCGACTTCGACGCTTTCACGAGCACCACGTCGCCGGACTCGATTTCGTCGTCGAGCAACGCGATGGCGGCGCCGATATCGGGCACCAGGATCGACTCCTCACCCCATGAGCCTTCCATCACGGCTCCCTGGTGCATCGCGCGGGACGGCCTTCCGGACCCGACGACGATGAGCCGGTCCACGTCCAGGCGCACCGCGAGCCGCCCGATCCGGTCGTGCTCGAGCACGGATTCCTCGCCCAGTTCACCCATTTCGCCGAGCACCGCCCAGCTGCGCCGCGGGGTTTCGCCGGACCGCGCCATGGTGACCAGCGCCTTGAGCGCGGCGCGCACCGAGTCGGGGTTGGCGTTGTAGGAGTCGTTGACGACGGTGACCCCGCCGGCGGTGGTGCGCACGTCCATGCGCCGGGCCGACGCGGCGTGCGCGCCCGACAGCGCGGCAGCGATCGCGTCGAGTTCGGCGCCGCATTCCAGGGCGACCGCGGTCGCGGAAAGCGCGTTGCCGACCTGATGTTCGCCGTGCACCGCCAGCCGCACCGCCGCGCTGCCCGCGGCGGTGTGCAGGATGAAACCGGCGCGCGCTTCGTCGTCGAGGCGAACGTCGGTGGCCCGGATATCGGCGCCCTCGGAAAGCCCGACGCGCACCACCCGCGCGGTCGTGCGCGCGGACATGGCGGCGACCTGCGGGTCGTCGGCGTTGAGCACGGCCAAGCCGGTCGGCGGAAGCGCCTGCACCAGTTCGCCTTTGGTCTTTGCGATGGCTTCGCGGCTGCCGAATTCCCCGAGATGCGCGGTGCCGACATTGAGCACGACGCCGATCGCCGGCGGCGCGACCTCGGCGAGCGCGGCGATATGCCCCGGCCCGCGGGCCGACAGCTCGAGCACCAGGAACCGGGTCTCGGCGTTGGCGCGCAACGCCGTCCACGGATGACCCAGCTCGTTGTTGAACGAACCGGGCGGGGCGACCACGGGGCCGAGCGGCGCGAGCACCGCCGCGAGCAGATCCTTGGTGGAGGTCTTGCCGGACGACCCGGTCACCCCGATCACCGTGAGACTGCCTGCCGCGGTGAGGCGTTGCACGCTCGCGCGCGCCAGGTCGGCCAGCGCGGCCAGCACCGCGGCGCCCGATCCATCCGAATCCCCGCTCAGCGCAACCGAACTCGACGGCACCGAGCCGGGGTTCGGCGCGACCACGATGGCGGGCACTCCCACCGGGCGCGCGGCGAGCACGGCGGTCGCGCCCGCGGCGATCGCCGCGTCCGCGTAGGCGTGGCCGTCCACGTGCTCCCCCGGCAGGGCCAGGAACAGATCGCCGGAACCGATTCGGCGCGAATCGAATTCGACCGAACCGGTCACCCGCACCTCCGGGTCGGGTACGTCGTGCAGCGTGCCGCCCACGACGTCCGCGATCTCCCGCAGTGTCATCTCGATCATGAAACCGTCAAGTCCTCCGCGTCCGCGCGCTGCGGACTTCGCCTGTCCAGTGCCGCCGCGAGCACGTCGCGATCGTCGAAGGGGTACTTCACGCCCTGGATCTCCTGCCCTGTCTCGTGGCCCTTGCCCGCGACCAGCACCACGTCGCCGGGCTGTGCCCAATTCACTGCCGCCGCAATGGCTTCGGCGCGATCACCGAGCTCGAGCACGGTACCCCGCGCGGCCTCGGGCAGTTCCAGCGCACCCGCCCGCAGCGCCGCGCGGATGCTCGCCGGGTCCTCGCTGCGCGGGTTGTCGTCGGTGATGATCAGCAGGTCGGCGTGCGCGCCGACCGCGCCCATCATCGCGCGCTTGCCCGCGTCGCGGTCGCCGCCGGCGCCGACCACCACGGCGAGCCGCCCCGGCGCGTCCGGCGCGTCGTCCGCGAGATAGCCACGCAGCGTGGCGATCACCGATTCCAGCGCGGCGGGCTTGTGCGCGTAGTCGACGATCGCGAGGAAGTCCTGGCCGCGCTCCACCCGCTGCATCCGGCCCGGCACATCGACGGTCGCCAGCGCGGGCGCGGCCACCGCGGCGTCCACCCCGGCCGCCGCGCAGATCGCCACCGCGAGCAGGCCGTTGGCCACGTTGTAGCGGCCGGGCAGCCGCAGCCGCACGTCGACGGTGCCGTCCGGCCCCGCCGCGGTGAACTCCTGCTCACCGCCGTGCGCGCTGATCGCGCCGTCGAGCGACCAATCGCTGGCCGCGACGTGCTCCGGCTCGGCGGGCGCGTCCGGACCGGACGCGCGCAGCTCGACGGTGGACACCGTGACCGGCGCGTCGAGCCCGTCCGCGAGCCGGCGCCCCCACTGGTCGTCGACGCAGACCACCGCGGTGCGCGCGGCGATCGGCGAACTCGGCTCGAACAGCCTGCGCTTGGCCGCGAAGTAGTCCTCGAAATCGGCGTGGAAGTCCAGATGGTCCTGCGACAGATTGGTGAACGCGCCCACGGCGAACCGCACGCCGTCCACCCGGCCGAGCGCGAGCGCGTGGCTGGACACCTCCATCACCACCGCGTCCACGCCCTGTTCCACCATCAGCGCGAACATCGCGTGCAGCTGCGGCGCCTCGGGCGTGGTCAACGCGCTCGGCACCCGCCGACCGCCGATCCGGGTCTCGATGGTGCCGATCAGCGCGGTGGACCAGCCCGCGGCGGCCAAGCCCGCCTCCACCAGGTACGAGGTGGTCGTCTTACCCGACGTGCCGGTGATGCCGACGATGCGCAGGCGCTCGCTCGGATTGCCGTAGACGGCCGCGGACAACTCGCCGAGCACCGCGCGCGGGTTCTCCCGCACCAGCACGGGCACCTCCAGCGCCCCGGCCAGCTCGGCGCCCGCCGCGTCGGTGAACACCGCCACCGCGCCCCGCTCGACCGCGTCGCGGGCGAACCGGGCGCCGTGCGCCCGCGCTCCCGGTAACGCGACGAACAGGTCACCGGGCAGGACCGCCCCGGAGCGCTGTTCGATGCCGGTTACAGACACCGCGTCCACCGGCCGCGCGCCGCTAGGCTGTGCGCCGACGGCGGATGCCAACGCGGCCAGCGGCGTCACAGGGGGCTGGGCGGGCCGCAACGTACGCGGTTCACCGGACTGCACAGAAATCAGGCTCCTCTCGGCGGCGACGATCGACGTGTCAGGTTACCGGCGACCGATCACAGCGCGACAAGCACGGTCTTTACCGGAGGCATTACCCGGCTTGCAGGACAAACTTCTTGGACGGTTCCGGCGACGGCGGAATGCGGTCGCGCTGCAACGCCCAGGAGGCGATGCTGTGGAACAGCGGCGCCGCCGACTGTCCGCCGCTGCCGTCCGAACTGCGCACCGGGTCGTCGAGCATGAGGCCGACGACGTAGCGCGGATTGTCCGCCGGGGCGATGCCCGCGAAGGTGATGTAGTAGCTGTCGCTGGAATAGCAGTGGCAGCGCGGGTCGGTCTTCTGCGCCGTGCCGGTCTTGCCCGCGATCTGGTAGCCCTCGACCGCCGCCGACGCGCCGGTGCCGTTCTGGTTGGCGTTCATCGGGTCACGCTGGGTCACGGCCTGGAACATGGTGCGCAGCGTGGCCGCGGTCTGCGGGCTCACCACCCGGATGCCGTCGGGCTGCGGCTCGTCGCTGCGCTTGCCGTCCGGCCCGATCTTGGCCTTGACGATGCGCGGCGGAATCCGCACACCGTCGTTCGCGATGGTCTGGTACATGCCGGTCATCTGCAACGTGGTCATCGAAAGTCCCTGCCCGATGGGCAGGTTCGCGAAGGTGCCGCCGGACCACTGGTCCCGGGCGGGCACCCGCCCGCTGCTCTCGCCGGGCAGGCCGACCCCGGTGCGCTGGCCGAGGCCGAACCGGCTGAGCATGTCCGCGTACCGATCCTCGCCGACCCGCTGGGCCAGCATCAGCGTGCCCACGTTGGACGAGCGGCCGAAGATGCCGGTGGTGGTGTACGGCGCGACCCCGTGCTCCCACGCGTCGTTGACGGTGACGCCGGCCATCCGGATGCTGCCCGGAACCTGGTGCACCTCATCGGGCGTGGTCAACCCGTACTCGATCGCGGCGGACGCGGTGACGATCTTGTTCACCGAGCCGGGCTCGAACGGCGCGGTGACCGACGGATTGCTCATCCCGGCCGAATCCCAGGTGGAGGCAGGCAGTTGCGGATTGAAGGTGTTGTCGTTGGCCATGGCCAGCACCTGACCCGTCTTGGCGTCGAGCACCACCGCGGAGGCGCCCTGCGCGCCGGACATGTCCCTGGCCTGCTGCACCTGCTGTTGCACGTAGTACTGCAGATCCGAGTCGATGGTCAGTTCGACGCCGTTGCCGTTCACGGCGTTCTGCTCGTCGCGCCAGCTGCCCGGAATGACCGCGCCGTCGGAACCGCGGTCGTAGGTGTGCGAACCGTCGGTGCCCGCGAGCACCGAGTCCAGCGACGATTCGAGGCCGATCTGCCCGTGCCCGTCCCAGCCGGTGGCGCCGATCACGTTGGCCGCCAACGACCCACCGGGATACTCGCGCGGATACTGCGAGTCCACGCCGACCTCAGGGAACTGGGTACGGATATCGGCGGCGATCCGTGGGTCGACACCGCGTGCCAGGTACACGAACGTTTCGTCGCTGTGCAACTTGGCGAGCAGGTCCGCTTCCGACGGACCCGACTTACCGAGCAGGTCGTGCACCGTCTTGGCGATCGCCCTCAGCCGCTCCTCAGGGTCGGGAGCCTTGGCGCTCTTGGCTTTCGCCTCAGTGAGCCGTTTACGGACGATCACCGGCTGGAAAGTCAGTTCCTTCGCCGCGACGGTGAACGCCAGCGACTTCCCATTGCGATCCGTGATCGGCCCGCGTACCGCGTAGTCGGGCTCCTTCGTCACGCGCTGGTCGGCCGCCTGCGCGGAAAGACTTGGCGCCTTGATGGTTTGGATCTGCAACAACTGCAACGCGACCACCCCGAGGGCGAGCAGCATGGCGATCCGGCCGGCCCCGAGGCGCCGGCGCAGCGGCCCACCCTTGCCGGGCCGGGCGGGGCGGGACCGTGCGGTCCGGGCCGGACCAGGCCCGCGGCGCTGACGCGGTGCGGGCCTGGTCTGCGTCACCGTTGGCCTCCGTCACCCGGAAGTGTTTGCGGCTGTGGGTTTTCCAGCAGCGCCTGGGCCGGATCGACAGGCTGGGGCGAGGTTTCGGCCTGCGGCGCGACCGGCACCGGCGACGGCGGCACCGGGCTGGCGGGCACGGGGCTCACCGGCGCCGCGTTCGCCTGAATATTGGTGCCGGGAGCCGGAAGTGGGGCGGCGGGCGGCGTAGTCGTCACCGGCACCACGCGCTCACCGCGCGCCTGGGCATTGTTCGCGGGCGGCGGTACCGGCGCGGAGGGCGAAACGTTCAACGGCGGCACCGGCGGCCCCTCCGCCGGCGTGGGCTTGCCGATCACGGTCACGGTGCCGTCCGGGGCGACCACGATGCGGGCCGGATCCTTGGCCGGGATCATGCCGAGCTCGCGGGCGCGGGCAGCCAGTTCGGGCGCGGAATCCGCGCCCTCCACCTCACGCTGCAGGGCCGCGCGCTCGTCGGCCAGGCGCTTGTTGGTGGCGCGGATGTCGCCGAGCTGGTAGCTGTCCTCGGCGGCCCGGGTGGTCAGCAGCAGCGTCAAGGCCAGGCCGCAGCCCAGCAGCGCGATGATCGCCACCACGAACGGAATGCGGGTGGCCATGACCGAACTCGGCCGCAATGGCAGATCGGGTGCGTCCGAACGGCTTTCGGCGCGCGTCCGGCGCCGTGCGTAGGCCCGCTGCGCGGCGCCCGACTTCACCCGCTCGGACTCGTGCGCCCGGCGCGCGATGCGCCCCGGCGTCTGAACGGTCCGCGTCCGAATGCTCATGACTGCGCCTCGCTGGCGCTCAGCTCCATCATGTGCATGGCACGCTGGCACATGATTCGCTCACTTCGTTCTCTCATGTTCCTGTCCCCTCGAGAGTCTGTGCGGGACGTCCGGCCTCCCTTGTCCAGGCCCCGCACCCGGTCCGCCGGAAGACGACAGCGGCTGCGTGTCTCTCCCGGCCTCCTGCGATCGATGCGGGACGGACCCGCATCGGCTCAGCCGAAGGAGCGCACGCCTGGACGTGTCTCGATCGGCCACGTGTCCATGTGGGCCATCCGCGCTCGGCCACGAGGGCAAGCGCCACGGGTACGCGTCTCATCCCCGCTCCTGGATTCGCTCTGCGGCGCGCATCCGAACCGGAGCGGCGCGCGGGTTCTCCTCGATCTCCGCCTCGGTCGCCTTCTCGGCGCCACGGGTCAGCATCCGGAATTCCGGTCCCATGCCCGGCAATTCGACGGGCAGATCCACCGGCGTCCGGGAGGCCGCGCGCGGCGCGAACTCCTGCTTGACCACCTTGTCTTCCAGCGACTGATACGACATGACGACGATCCGGCCGCCCACCCGCAGCGCGTCCAGGGCCGCGGGCAGCGCGGCGCGCAGTGAATCGAGTTCGCTGTTGACCTCCACCCGCAATGCCTGGAAGGTGCGTTTGGCCGGGTGCCCGCCGGTCCGCCGGGTCGCGGCCGGGATCGTCGCGTAGAGCAGTTCGACCAGCTCGGCGCTGGTGGTGAACGGCTTCTGCTGGCGACGGCGCAGCACCTCGGAGGCGATCTTGCCCGCGAAGCGTTCCTCCCCATAGGTTTTCAGCACCCGGGCCAGGTCGCCGTGACTGTAGGTATTGAGCACGTCGGCCGCGGTGGGGCCGGTGGTCGGGTCCATCCGCATGTCCAGCGGGGCGTCGATCGAATACGCGAAACCGCGGTCGGCCTCGTCGAGCTGCATCGACGACACACCGAGGTCCATCAGGATGCCGGAGACCGAGCCGGCGGCGCTCAGGCCCGCCTCGCTCAGCGCGTCGGCGATGCCGTCATATCGGGTGTGCACCAAGGTGATTCGGTCGGCGAACGGCGCGAGCCGGTCACCGGCCAGTTTCAGCGCCGTGGTGTCGCGGTCCAGCCCCACCAGCCGCAGGCCCGGGTAGGTGCGCAGGAAATGTTCGGCGTGCCCGCCTAACCCGAGGGTCGCGTCGAGGTAGACCGCACCCGGCTCGGTGAGCGCGGGACCGAGCAGCGCATCGGCGCGGCCGAGCAGAACGGGAATATGGCGAGGCTCACGCGGGTCGTCCAGGTGCTGTCCATGGTTCACCTCGACCTCCCGGGATCTGCCTCGCTTCGTCGCGCACCGCGCACGGGTCGCCTTGTTCCGCAATGCTTTTGCATAAGAAACCGTTGCCGGAGACGAATGCCCCGTGGTCTCTGACCGAGCCGCGGCACCTGGCGTCGGGGAAGTACGTCAGGGTCCGCGTCCGGGCAGAGGCCGCGCGGCACTCGTTCGCTCGGGGCTAGAAGATTCCGCCCAGCGACTCGTCTCTCGCTTGCGAGAAGTCCTCCTCGTGCTCGGCGAGGTAGGAGTCCCACGCCTGCTTGTCCCATATTTCGAGGAAATCGACCGAGCCGATCACCACGCAATCCCGTTGCAGATTCGCATAGCGACGATGTTCGGCCGACAACACGATCCGGCCCTGCGCGTCCGGACGCTGTTCATCCGTACCGGCCGCGAGTGCCCGGACGAACGCGCGGGCCTGCGGGTTACTCCGAGACGCCGCCGCGGCTCGCCGGGCGAGCGCGGTGAACTCTTCTCTGGGGTACACGGCAAGGCTGTGGTCCTGACCCTTCGTGACCATCAACCCTCCCGCCAGATCGTCTCGAAATTTCGCAGGCAACGTGAGTCGCCCCTTGTCGTCCAAGCGAGGTGTGTAGGTACCGAGAAACAACTCGATACCTCCCTAGTCGATCACCTCGATGGTCGGCCTTTCCTGTGGTGCGCGCTCCACATTACCCCACTTTCCCCCACTTTCAATCGAAACCGCCGGTGATCTGGCTCCCCGGTCAGATGATTCCGCAGGTCATCCCAGCTATCACCCAGGTGGAGAACTTTTTGCGTGTTCTGCCGACACGCACGGTCCGCCTGGACAAACGTCCGGAAACACTCAGCAAACACCCCAGGTACGGTCCGGCTCGGCCGATGATGGGGCGATGTGGGGGAACCGCGTGGGGCGGTGTGGGGAATCTTGGTGGGGCGAGGTGGGGGATCTTGGTGGGGCCAGGTGGGGAACCTTGGCGGGACCGGGTGGGGAACCAACCGCGGACGCGAGACGGCGACGCCGCACCTCGTCGGTGCGGCGTCGCCGTCTGTGCTGAAGTTGTCAGGCTACGAGCAAGCCGTTCGTCGCGGTGGGTGCGCATCGCATGATCCGCACCGAACCCGCCGGCGAGCGCTACTCCTGCTCGAATCGGCGCCGGAAGCGATCTTCCATGCGCTCGGAGAAGCCGCCCGACTTACGTTGGCGGCTACGCCCACTCGGTCCGCTGCCCGGACCACCGGGAGCGGCGTCGCCGCCGGACCGATCGCCCTTGGTGATGCCCTTGGATCCGCCGAGCAGCAGGAGCACGCCCGCGGCGAACATCACGATGAATCCGACCAGACTGATGATCGGAAAGCCGCCCGGCTTCACTGGAGCAGCGATGCCGGCGACGAGTAGAAACAGACCAAGGACGAACAGGGCCGCGGCCTGGAGTCTGCGACGACTCGAGGTCGAGCGAAGGCGTCCGCCGCGGACGGACGACGCGAACTTCGGATCCTCAGCATAGAGCGCGCTCTCGATCTGTTCGAGCATGCGCTGCTCGTGCTCGGAGAGTGGCACGGTACCTCCCCCGGCACTAGGCGTGGCTGTCGCCTCCGGGTAGGCGACTGATAGCCGACCTTGGCGGCTATCTGTCACCAATGATACGAGTTCGATCAGGGGCGTACCACCTAGTCGACCATAACTATGCGGTCGTGCCGCCTGTCACTATCCGGTCAAGCCGCCCGTCCAGCCCGGCGCGGGTCGCAAACGGGCTGATGCGGACAGCAGATCTTCCACGTCGTGCAGGAATGCGCCTACCCGCGAAGAGAACTCGTCGGCCTCGTCGTCGTCGACATCACGATCGAGTCCGGCCTCCAGCGCGGCGCGCAACTCCGAGCGCGAACTGAAGTAATCGGCCCACATCGTGAACTCGGGCGCGGCGCCCTGCATGAGCACCCACGCGTTGCGCGAACGCGCCCGCGGCGCGTTGTCCGCTCCGGTGAGCGCGATCACCGCGCCCGCGCCCCGCAGCGCGGCGAGATAGGCGGTGCGGAATCGTTCCCGCGGGTCTCGCTCCCCCGCGGCCTGCATGAGCAGGCCATCCGCTCGTTTCAGGAGCTTGCCCGCACGACCGGGCTGCCCCGGATGTTCGATCCGACCAGACATCTCCGGAGTCCCTTCACGACCTGAGCACCTGGAGCCAACACAGCCTTGGTGTGACCGAACAGGTATTCGAACGTTTGAATTGAGATTGAATATAGAGACGCCCACCGACAAACTTCCGCGCCTGCGCTGTGGACCGACGAGAGTTATGACCGCCGTCAAGCCCAATCACACTCCCGCACCCGTCGTCGTCGACCTCTCCGTCGCGACCCTGCGCTCCCGGCTGCACGATGCGCTGGCGGTGTACGTCGCGGCGATGGACTATCCGCGCGGCACCGAACACCATCGCGCGCCCATGTGGACCGAGCACACCACCCGGGCCGGGTGGCAGGCGGTCGCCGCGGTGGTCCCCGAGGATTCGGGCGAGGTCGACCTACGCTCGGCGCCCATCGTGGCGATCGCCTACGGCTACCGCGGCGCGGCGCACCAGTGGTGGCACCAGCAGGTGCACAGCGGGATGCGGCGCTCCGGCTGGCCGGAACACTCTGCGCGCGAACTCCTTTCGGACTACTTCGAACTGACCGAACTGCACGTGCACCCCACCGCACAGGGTCGCGGTATCGGCGCCACGCTGCTCGAACGGCTGCTGCGCGACCGCACCGAACAGGCGGTGCTGCTGTCCACACCCGAGGTGGACCGGGAGGACAACCGGGCCTGGCGGCTGTACCGGCGCCAGGGATTCGGCGACGTGGTACGGAATTTCGTGTTCGCGGGCGACAACCGGCCCTTCGCCATCCTCGGCCGGCGGTTGCCGCTCTACGGGACGACCGAGCAGCCGTGAGGGTCACGTGACGGTCATCGTCGTAGGTTCCGGCCACAACGCGCTGGTCGCCGCCTGCTACCTGGCGCGCGCCGGACACGCGGTCGAGGTACTCGAACGCGACGACGTGCTCGGCGGCGCGGTGTCGACGGTCGAACGGTTCCCGGGCCATCTGATCGATCGGGGATCCTCCGCGCACATCATGATCCGGCACACCGGGATCATCGAAGAACTCGAGCTGGCCGACTTCGGGCTGCGCTACATCGACTGTGACCCATGGGGTTTCACCCCGGCGACCGGCGACCGCGCGCCCTTGGTCTTCCACCGTGATCTCGACGCCACCTGCGCGTCCATCGCCGCGGCCTGCGGCGACCGTGAGGCCGCGGCGTACCGGCGGTTCGTCGAGGTCTGGGGTCCGCGCAGCGCCCGGGTGATGCGCGCGTTCGGCGGCGGGCCGACACCGGGCCGGCTGGTGCGCTCGTTCTGGGGGCTGGACGCGAAGAACGGCGGCAGCGCGCTCTCCCGCGAATTCCTGCAGTCCGGTGATGCCCTGCTGGACAGCTACTTCCAGGACGAACGGCTCAAGGCGTCGCTGGCCTGGTTCGGCGCGCAGTCCGGGCCGCCGATGTCGGAACCCGGCACCGCGCCGATGGTCGGATTCGCCGCGCTGATGCACACGCTGCCGCCGGGGCGCGCAGTCGGCGGCAGTGGTGCCCTGGCCGCGGCGCTGGTCGCACGGCTGCGTTCGGACGGCGGCGTGGTGACGGCAGGCGACGCGGTGACCAGCCTGCGCCGCACCGGCACCGGCTGGCGGGTGCGCACCGCCGCGGGCCGAGACCTGCACGCCGACAAGGTGATCGCGGGCACCCACGTGCTGACCACGCTGGACCTGTTGGGCGACGGCGGGTTCGACGCGGCGGTGCTCGAGGATTGGCGGCGGCGCATCCGGGTCGGCCCCGGCATCGGCATGGTGGTGCGGGCAGCCACCAGCGGGTTGCCGCACTACCCCGGCAGTTCCCCCGGCGAATCAGCCCGGGGCCTGCAATTTCTCGTCTCCGATCGCAGGCAGCTGCGGCTCGCGCACGGCGCGGCCACCGCCGGTGACCTGCCGCCCCGCCCGGTGGTGCTGGCGATGAGCTTCAGCGCGCTGGACCCGAGCATCGCGCCGCCCGGCGAACATCAGCTCTCGCTGTGGGCGCAGTGGCATCCCTACCGGCTGGCCGACGGCAGCGCGTGGGCCGCGCACGCGGAACGCGAAGCGGATCGGATCATCGCCGAAGTCGACTCCTACGCACCGGGTTTCACCGGCTCGGTGCTGCGTCGCCACGTGCAGACGCCGGTCGATCTGGAGCGGGAGATGGGTCTGCTCGGCGGCAATGTGATGCACGTGGAGATGTCGCTGGACCAGATGATGCTGTGGCGGCCGCTGCCGGAGCTGTCCGGGCAGCGGGTACCCGGTGCGCCCGGCCTGTATCTCACCGGCGCGTCCACCCACCCGGGCGGCGGGGTCTCGGGGGCGAGTGGTCGCAGCGCGGCCGCTTTGCTGCTGCGCGATCAGCGGCGCAGCCGATTCGCGTTGCCGCGCAGGCGATGAACGGGCCGGCCGAGGCGATGACGGGGCAGCAGGCAAAGGCTCCGGTCGTCCCACCCGTCGCGGTGACACCGGATCCCGGCGCAACCTCGGCAGCACAGACCGAGGCACTCGGCACCGCAGTCCGGCGCACGGCACGGTTCCTCGTGCCCGCCGCGTGCGCTGTCCTGCTGGTGCTCGCGCAGATCAGTTATCCGCTGACCTCGGGTACCGGCCGCGATCGGGTCACCGTGGTTGTCGTTCTGCTTTCGGCGGGTACAGCACTGGTGCACGCGACGGCGACCCGGGGGCTCCGGTTCGCGCTCGGGTTCGCGGTGATCGTGTCGGGGCTCGGGCTGCTCGCCGAGATCGTCGGCACGGCAACGGGTTTGCCGTTCGGGTGTTACGCCTACGCGACGGACCGGCTCGGGCCCGCGCTGAGCGGGGTGCCGCTGGTGGTCGCGCTGGCCTGGACCGGTGGGCTCTACCCGGTGTGGGTGGTGGCCGGGCTGCTGGCGCGCGGCCCGGCGCGGCGGATCGGGCTCACCGCGATCGGCGCGGTCGGCTGGGATCTGTTCCTCGATCCGCAGATGGTCGCCGACGGACAGTGGACCTGGTGCGCCACCGACGCGGGACTGCCCGGACTCGCGCACATCCCCTACACCAACTACCTCGGATGGTTCGGCGTGGCGCTGGTGATGGGCGCGCTGCTCACCGTCTGGGACCGCCGCACGGCGGCGTATGCGGGGCTCGACACATTGTCAGCAGGGCTCGACAGGACAGACCCCGGATCGGACCCCGAGACCGACGTGCTGGTGCCCGTCGCGGTGTTCCTGTGGACATGGCTCGGATCCGCGCTCGCGCACGCGGTGTTCCTCGGACTGCCCTACTCCGCCTGCTACGGCGGAATCGGGCTCGGTCTGCTCGGTGTTCCGCTGCTCCTGCGATACCGTCGGCCGCACGAAAAACGAGGCCTGCGCGCCGGCCGCACAGCCCGATGAACCTCGTTCCGCCCGTCGCGTGGGCATCTGGACGAACGGCCTGGCACGATGTCTGCGTGCAGCCGAGTCCCGTCACCACGATCCCCGATGCCCCGGTCCTACCGTCGCCGCGGACGCCCCGCCTCGCCAGGCGTATCGCCGCGGCCGTCTTGCTCACGGCATTGCTGGTTCCGGTCCTCGCGGGCTGCCTGCGCGTGCAGGTCTCGATGGGTGTCTCGTCCAACGATCGGGTCTCCGGACGGATCGTCGCCGCGGTCGTGCCGACCGACCCCAAGGACAAGGGCCCGCAGTTGAAGGCCCCCGATTCGCTCGCCGCGAAGGTGCGCGTGGAGCCCTACAGCCAGGACGGCTACCTGGGCAGTCAGGTGTTCTTCGAAGACATGTCCTTCGGCGAAGTCGCCCAACTGGGCCAGCTGTCCGAACAGACCCAGGGCATGTTCCAGTTGCAGTTCCAGCGCACCGGCGACCTGGTCAGCCTCAGCGGCCGGGTCGACCTGAAATCCGTGCCGCCGCACGGCTCCGACGTCCAGTTCACCGTCGCGTTCCCGGCCCGGGTCGCCAAGACCAACGGCAACCGCGAAGGCGACAACATCGTGTCCTGGAAACTGCCGCCCGGCGACGTCTCCACCCTGCGCGCCGAAGTCAGCTACGCCGACCCCAACACCCGCTCCTTCGCGGGCTGGGCAGGCATCGTCGGCGGCATCACCCTCGCGGTAGCCGCGATCATCGCCGCCATGGCCTACATGGACCGCAACCCCGCGGCCCCCGGCGCCCCGACCGGATTCTCCTGGAGCCGCTGGTGGCGCACCGTCAAACAGAACCGCTGGTAGGCCTGGAAGGGTTCGCCGGCACAGGGTTGCTCGGTGACAGCCGGATCACCTTGCTCCGGTTACCGACACACGCGGCCGGCATGGCGATATCGCCGGCGGCAGCGAGGTGCGGTGTGGCGGCTGCCGGAGTGGCCGTAGGCAGCCGGATCACCCTGCGACGAATAGCAGCACAGGCGGCCGACCTGCGGATTTCACTGTCACCGGCGGAGACCACTGCGGCGGGTGTCCCTACCGGAGTCGCCGGAGAAGGCCGGAGTGCCGCGCGGCACTCGCTGGAACCGGGCGCCGATACGGTGGAATCGCTGGATTCGGCGAGAACGGGTGCGGGGCAGTCGATGCTGCGGAAGGTTGGGTTGGCTTGCGGCGGTTGACGGGACGTATGGCCGACGTGGGGGCGTTGCTGACTTCGGTGGGGAGTGGGGTGGCCCTGGTCGGTGCCGGGATTGCGGCGTACAACTGGGTTACTGTGCGGCGGTTGACTGCTCAGGCGGACAGTGTGATCGAGCCGGTGACCGTGTGTGTTCCGGCGCGCGACGAGGCGACGCGGCTGCCGGGGTTGCTCGCGGACCTGCGGGCGCAGCGTGGGGTCGCGCGACTGCGGGTATCGGTGCTCGACGATGCGTCGACCGACGACACCTACGGCGTGGCGTTCGAGGCGGCGGCGGGCGATCCGCGAATCACGGTGCTGCGCAATGACACCGAGCCAGCGGACGGGTGGACCGGCAAAGCGGCGGCGTGCGCGCGGCTGGCCCAGGACGTGCGGACACCGGTGCTGGTGTTCCTCGACGCGGATGTGCGGCTCGCGCCTGACACCATCGCGGCGGCGGTCACCGAACTCCGCCGTCGCCGCGTCGCGCTGCTGTCGCCGTGGCCGTTCCAGCGGGCCGAATCCTTCGCCGAAGCGCTGGTGCAGCCGCTGCTGTGCTGGTCGTGGGCCGCGTCGCTGCCGATCACCGTCGCGAATCGGAGCCTGCGCCCGTCCACCGCGGTGGCCTGCGGACAGTTCCTCGTCTTCGACACCGCCGCCTACCGCGCCGTCGGCGGGCACGGCGCGGTAGCCGCGAGCCCCACCGAGGATCTCGACCTCGCCCGCACCCTGCGCCGCGCCGGTCACTCCACCGCCCTCGTCGCGGCGGGTCCCCTGGCCGCCACCCGAATGTACCGGGACGCAACCGAACTCGAAGCCGGGTACATCCGCTGGCTGTGGTCCGCCTACGGCGGCACGGTAACCGGCGGCTCTCTTATCGGAACCCTTGCCGCCCTGGCCTTTTGGGTCCCACCCCTGGCCGCCCTCCGCGCCCGCACCCGCCGCACCGGCCTGCTCGGTTACGCCGCCGCCATAACCACCCGCCTCCTCGCCCGATCCCTCGAGCGCGGCGCACCCCCCACCCCCACCGACCTCGCTGCGGCCGCGACCCACCCCCTCGCCGTCGCCACCTACCTCCGCCTCTGGGTTCGCTCCCACCACACCCACCGCCGCGGCCGCCTCGAGTGGAAGGGCCGCCCCCTCCCCACCTGATCCCCGCACCCTTTGTGTCGTACGGCGTGTCGAGTTGGGCGGTTACTCGCTGACCTGCCGGGTGCGAGAACGCAGAACAGTGCGGAAACTCAGCGCACCGCACTGAGCCCCACAAGGCCGCGCCATGGTTGGACACCATGCTGCGCGCTCGGCCATGGGTGCGCAGTCCCCGATGCGGAGCGACACCGTCGAACTCGACTCGTCACGTTGGCCACGGAGCGTTTTCTGATCTGCCGCACCCCTTTTGCGTTCCCGCACCCGCTGTGCCATGGCAGATCCGGTGCGGGAAGGCAGAAGGGGTGCGGGAGTTCAGGGGACTTCGGTGATGCCTACGGTGGGGAGGAAGAGGCAGGTGTCGGTGCCGTTTTCGACCGTGCCGAAGACAGCGGCCAGGACGGTGCCGGAGCCGGTGTCGACCGGGACCGCGCGGATGCCGCCGACCGGGAGTGCGGCGGCGAAGAAGTCTTGGACGGCGCGTTCGGCGAGGGGGCGTAGGGCGGGCGGAACCTCCGGGGGCACCATCGCGCGGAAGACATCCGAAAGCGAACCCATCGACGCCATGCCCCCGCGCCCGGTGGTCACGTTCATCCAGGCGACCCGCATCCCGCCGGTGTCCACGCTGTCGCGACCGAGCCCATACGGCATGAAGGTGAACATGGTCTGCCCCGCCTTGACGGCGGACATGTCGATCCCGGGCAACGTGATCGCCGTCTTCGGCCACGGCCCGGGCACGGCCCCCGCCACCGCCGGCGCCAACCCCAGCGTCGTCCCTTCCGAGCAGAACGCCGCCGCCGTCGGATACAGAAACGGCTGCATCCCGAACGCCCGCAACCCATCCACCGCAGCCTGATAAGTCCCGAACAGATCCGACGCCGTCGTCCCGGACTGACCGGCCCGACCCCCGGGCGGAACAGGCGCAACCGAAGCCTGCGGCGCGGCAGCAGGGGACGCGGCGGGGTCAGGGGTGGCGGCGGCTGGGGCGGTCGCGGCAAGGGTCAGGGCACAGGCCGCGGCCGCGGTGAGCATGGTGAGGCGGTGTGCTGCGGCCACAGGGACCTCTTCTCATCGTCGACACGACCGGGAGATGAACGGTACTCCGGCAAACGTCGGCACCACGAGAAATACGACATCGCTACCTTCTGGCGTGTCGTGCGCACTCCCCGTCCCGCGGCCCGCTCCACCGCGCCCCCGCCACGCTCAGCGCATGTTCGGCTATTGGTTATAGCGGGGGGTGGGCAGGGGCGGCAAGGTCTACGCTCACGGTGATCGGTTTCCTTGTGTCGGGGTTTGCGTGCTGGGCATGATAATTCGGCTCGACCCTGGCATCGCCCGATGTCCGGATCGGCGTCAACCATCCAGAGCGACCGAGAGACCTGGCTCGTCGACGTCGCAGCAACCCCCCGGTTCACCGGGTGCGGGTGCTTCCGCCGGGACCGATGGAGGAACCGAAGTGATCAGCTCTGCTGTCCGCAGTACCCGGTGGGGTCGCCGGCATATCGATCAGTGCAAGGTGACCGCCCAGAGCTGTCGGGGCTGACCCGCAGCCAGAGTGTGCACCCGTCGCTGGCCGGGTGATGCGACCGGCGCCCGACGCGGCGCGGTCACGTTCGTTCTTCCGAAGGACCCCGACCATGAGTGAGCGCAGCGAGCGACCAGCTGCCATGGCCGTCGAGACGCCGCCGAACCTCGGCGGGGTGGCGTCATGAGTGCGTCCACCGCCCCCGAAGCTCTGACCGGCGAAACCACCGTGGACGCGAAAGCACCACGCGCCGAACACGAATCCCTGTCGCAGACAGCCGCCCCGACGGTGGCCAAACCCTGGCATCCGTGGCGGTGGGTGATCAGCGCGATCGCGTTGATCCTGCTCGCCCAGTTCGTGCACGGCCTGGTGACCAACCCCGGCTGGGATTGGCCGACGTTCGCGAAGTACATCACCGCGAAATCGGTGCTGTCGGCGCTGCGGGTGACGTTGGAGCTCACCGCGTGGGGTACCGCGCTCGGCTTCCTGCTCGGCACCGCGCTGGCCATCGCGCGCCTGTCGAACAATCCGGTGCTGCGGGTGATCTCGTGGTGCTACATCTGGGCGTTCCGCTCGATTCCGCTGATCGTGCAGCTGCTGTTCTGGTTCAACATCGCCTACCTCTACCACACGCTCTCGGTCGGGATCCCGTTCGGCCCCGCGTTCTTCACGTTCGAGGTGAACGGCGTGATCAGCGGTTTCACCGCGGCGGTGATCGGGCTCGCGCTGCATCAGGCCGCGTATTCGGCCGAGATCATCCGGGCGGGCATCATCTCGGTGGACGCTGGTCAACTGGAAGCCGCTGCGGCGTTGGGTATTCCGCGGGTGCGACAGTTCCGCACAATCGTGGTCCCGCAGGCGATGCGGTCTATCCTGCCGAACGCGACCAACGAGGTGATCAGCCTGTTCAAGGGCACCTCGATCGTGTCGGTGATGGCGATCGCCGAACTGTTCTATCAGGTGCAGGTGATCTACGGCCGCAACGGCCGGGTGGTGCCGCTGCTCATGGTCGCCACCGCCTGGTACATCGTGCTGACCACCGTGTTGTCGGTGGCGCAGTTCTACATCGAACGGCACTACGCGAAGGGCGCGCAGCGCACGCCGCCACCGTCGCCGCTGCAGCGCGTCCGGCTCAAGCTGCGCGAGATCGCCGAATCCGGTTCCGCCGCACCCCGAGGAGCGACTCGATGACCGCCGCCACCGCCGTCGAGGTCCGCGGCGTCCGTAAGTCTTTCGGCGCGCACGAGGTGTTGCGCGGTATCGACCTGACCGTCCGATCCGGCGAGGTGGTGACGGTGATCGGCCCGTCCGGTTCGGGCAAGTCGACGCTGCTGCGGGTGATCAATCATCTGGAGTCGCTGGACGCGGGCACCGTGCACATCGACGGCGAGTTGATCGGCTATCGCCTGCGCCGCAACACTTTGCACGCCCTGCCCGATCGGGAAGTGCGAAAGCAGCGCTCCCGCATCGGTTTCGTCTTCCAGCAGTTCAATCTGTTCCCGCATCTGACGGTGCTCGACAACGTCACGCTCGCACCGCTTTCCGCGCAGCGCCGCGACCGCAAGGAGGTCGAGGCCGAGGCGCGGGTGCTGCTGGACCGGGTCGGCATCGGCGCGCTGGCCGACGCCTACCCGCGCACGTTGTCGGGCGGTCAGCAGCAGCGGGTGGCGATCGCGCGCGCACTCGCGTTGCGCCCCCGCGTGATCCTGTTCGACGAGCCGACCTCGGCGCTCGATCCGGAGTTGGTCGGCGAGGTGCTCGACGTGATCCGCGATCTCGCGCAGGGCGGCACCGCGCTGGTGATCGTCACCCACGAGATCGGCTTCGCGCGCGAGATCGCCGACACCGTCGTGTTTCTCGACGCGGGCGCCGTGGTGGAGCAGGGCCCGCCCGCGGCCGTGCTCGACCATCCCGAACATCCGCGCACCCGCGCGTTCCTCTCCAGAGTCCGCTGATGAACAGGTATCCGATGAAGCTTTCCGCTCTGGCCACCGCCGCCGCGACCGCCGTCGTGCTGCTGGCCACCGGCTGCACCGATCCCGAGGCGGAGTCGCAGACCCAGCCCGCCGGTGCGATCTCGTTCGATCTTTCGGCCGCCCAGACCGGCCGCGTCCGCGCGCACAAGGTGGACAGCATCGCCGCCGAGGTGCCGCAGGCGATCCGGGACCGCGGCACGCTGGTGGTGACCGGCGCGTCCGGCACCGCGCCGCCGCTGCGGTTCTATGCCGACGACGACAAGACCGTCGTCGGCTCGGAGGTCGATTTCGCCTCCTTGATCGCCGATATCCTCGGGCTGAAACTCGATGCGCAGGTGGCGGATTGGTCGCAGAACTTCGTGCGCATCGATTCCGGCGAGGTGGACGCGTTCATCTCCAACGTCACGGTGACCGAGGAGCGCAAGGAGAAGTACGACTTCGCCACCTACCGCAACGACACGGTCGCGCTGGAGGTGCCCAAGCAGAGCACCCTCGACTACCAGGACCGGAAGAGCTTGGCGGGCAAGCGGATCGGCGTGGGCACCGGCACCAACCAGGAGCAGTTGCTGGTGAAGTGGAACGAGCAGAACCGCGCCGAAGGCCTGGCCCCCATCGACATCGCGTATTTCCAGCAGGTCAGCGACTACTACCTCGCGCTCGCCTCGCAACGGCTGGACGGCTACATCGGACCGAATCCGACGGCGATCTATCACTCCAGCACGGCCAACCAGACCAAGATCCTGGCCACCTTCTCCGGCGCGGGTGAGGTGCTGCAGGGCGAGATCGCGGTACTCACCAAGAAGAACACCGGGCTGGTCACCGCGATCCAGCACGCGTTGAACTACGCCATCGAGCACGGCACCTACCAGCAGGTGATCGATCGGTGGGGCCTGAAGTCCGAGCAGGTCAGCGAGTCCCGGATCAATCCGCCCGGCCTGCCGAAACAGCGGTGATCGCATGAAGTTCCTCTTGTTCACCCTGGTCACTCGCGTTCCCGACCCGACGACCGGACGGCTGCCCGGCACCAGGGAACGCCTGTTGAACGTCGTCGAACAGGCAAAGCTGGCCGAGGATCTCGGCTACGACGGGTTCGCCGTCGGTGAGCGGCACGAGGATCCGTTCCTCTCGGCCGCACCGCCGGTGATCCTCAGCCACCTCGCCGCGGTCACCTCGCGCATCACGCTGTTCACCGCGGTCACCACGTTGAGCCTGCTCGATCCGGTGCGCGCGTTCGAGGACTACTCGACGCTGGACAACCTGTCCGGCGGGCGGCTGGAGCTGATCATCGGCAAGGGCAACGGGGCCGCGCAAGCCGAGCTGTTCCACGTCACCACCGACGATCAGTGGGACCGCAATCGTGAAGGCTACGAATTGTTCCGGGCGCTGTGGGACAGCGACAGCGTCACCTGGTCGGGCCGGTTCCGGCCGGAACTGAAGGACGCCAAGGCCTTACCGCGACCGTGGCAGCCGCGGGTCCGGATCTGGCACGGCAGCGCGACGAGCCGGGATTCGGTGGAACTCGCCGCGCGCAACGGTGATCCGCTGTTCTCGGCCAACGTCACCTATTCGATCGAACCGTATGCCGAACTGGTCCGGTATTACCGGGAGCGCTGGGCGTTCCACGGGCACGATCCGGCCGCGGCCCTGGTCGGTGCGGGTACCGCGGGATTCCATGTGGCGCGCACGTCGCAGCAGGCCAGGGACACCTACCGGCCGATCTTCGAGGCGCGACTGGCGTTGGCGCGCAAGCACGGCCTGCCGATCGTGTTCGAGACGCTCGACGACTTCCTCACCCGCAGTTCGGCTCTGGTCGGCAGTCCGGAACAGGTGATCGACAAAGTGGGCAGGCAGCACGAGCAGTTCGGGCACGAGGTGATCCACCTGTCCGCCGAACGCGACGGCCGCCCCGAGATCGACTACCTGGACGGCCTCGCCCTGTTCCAGACCGAGGTGGCGCCGGAGCTGCGCCGTCGAATTCCCAGCCGCCCCTTGGCCACCGGCACCGCCGATTTCGACCCGCGTGACGTGCTTGTCCGCGCCGATACTTCTGGAGTTACCCCGTGATCCGATCCCGCCCCCGACTCGTCGCGCTGGCAGGCGCATTGGCCGCGGCGACCACGCTGGCCGCCTGCGGCACCGATGCGGCCGCACCCGGCGGCGACGCCGGTCCGCCGCAGCCGGGCGGCACCCTGCGCTACGGCTTGTCCCAGGCGCCGACCTGCTCGGACCCCGCGCAGGCGGGCACCAACCAAACCCTGTACGTGACAAGGCAGATCGTCGATTCGCTGACCGATCAGGACCCGAAGACCGGCGAGCTGAAGCCGTGGCTGGCACAGAGCTGGGAGGTGAGCCCCGACGCGAAGGTGTTCACCTTTCATCTGACCGACGGCGTCACTTTCAGTGACGGCACCCCGCTCACCGCGGATTCGGTCAAGCAGACCTTCGATTCGGTGCTCCGGCTCGGGTCTGCCAAGGCGCCGCTGGCAGGCAGCTATCTCACCAACTACGTGGGCACCACGGCCGTGGACGAACTGACCGCGCGAATCGAGTTCAGCAAGCCGAACGCGCAGTTCCTGCAGGCGTCCTCGACCACCCAGCTCGGCATCCTGGCCGCGGCCACGACGGCGAAGCCGGCCGAACAACGCTGCCTCGGCGACAATATCGGCAGCGGGCCGTTCACCTACACGAACTACCGGCAGGACGCCTCCGCGACGCTGGCGAAGCGCACCGGCTACCAGTGGGGTTCGGCCGTCTTCGCGCATCGCGGCGAAGCCTATCTGGACAAGATCGAGTTCACGGTGGTGCCCGAATCCGGCGTGCGCACCGGCAGTCTCGCCTCGGGACAGCTGGACGCGATCAGCGATGCGCTGCCGCAGGACGCACCGCAGCTCGAGGCGACGGGTGGCCGCATCCTGAGCACCGCGAATCCCGGTGTGCCGTTCGGCTTCCAGACCAACGTGACGCGCGGTCCGCTGCGTGATCCCGCGGTGCGCCAAGCCCTGCTGCCCGCGATCGACCGTAAGCAGTTGGTGGACACCGTGCTCGGGCCGCAGTTCAAGCCCGCGACCAGCGTGCTGGCCAGCAGCACACCCGGCTACCGGGACTTCTCGGCGCGGCTCGCCTACGACCCGGCGAAGGCCAAGGCCCTGCTCAATCAGGCGGGCTGGGTACCCGGCGGCGACGGCATCCGTGTCAAGGACGGTGCGCGCCTGTCCTTCTCTGTGCTGTTCAGTCAGGTGTTCGCGGGCAATCAAGCGATCATCGAGCTGGTACAGCAGCAGCTGCGCCAGATCGGCGTGGAACTGAAGTTGGACCTGGTGTCGATCGCCGAGACCACGGCGCGGCAGGGCACCAAGGATTTCGACGCCAGCTATGGCAACACCACCCGCGCCGACGGCGATATCCTGCGCACTTCGTTCGGTCTGGACGGCCGTAACCTGAATGCGCGCGAGGCCATTCCGGCGCTCGACGACGCTTTGAACGGGCAACTGAGCACCGCGGACACCGCTACGCGCAACACCCTCATCGGCACCGCCCAGCAGCAGGTGCTCGACGCGGGCCTGTTGATTCCGACGGTGGAGCTGTCCCAGGCGATCGGTGCGAGCAGCACCACCCAGGATCTGAAGTTCGAGGCCTCGGCCCGGCTCCAGTTCTTCGACACCTGGCTGAGCGGGCGGTAGCGATGGCGCGCTACCTGGCTTCGCGGGTCCTGCAGGCGATCTGGGTGCTGTGGGCGGCGTTCACCATCTCGTTCGTGGTGCTGTATCTGCTGCCCGCCGACCCGATCTCGATCGCGGCCGACGGCGCCGGTGCGGGCACCCCGGTGGACAAGGCCGCCATCGCCGAGTTGCAGGCCCGTTACGGGCTGGATCGTCCGCTGTGGGAACAGTATTGGACCGCACTCGGGCATGCGGTGCGCGGCGATCTGGGCCATTCGATCGTGACCGGGCAGCCGGTCACCGGCGCGATCGGTGACGCGTTGCCCGCGACACTCGAACTGGCCGGGCTCGCCTTGCTTTTCGCGACCGTCGGCGGGGTAGCGCTGGCTCTGGTGGCCGGTTACACCCGGCGGCCATGGCTGCGCAGCACGCTCGGCGCGCTGCCGTCACTCGGCGTATCGGTGCCCACCTTCTGGACCGGATTGCTGCTGTTGCAACTGTTCTCGTTCCAGCTGCGCTGGGTTCCGGCGTTCGGCGGCCACGGGATCGCGGGCACCATCCTGCCCGCCCTCACCCTCGGCCTGCCGATCGGCGCGGTGATCGCCCAGGTGCTCACCGCCGGGCTCGAATCGACCTGGCGGCAGCCGTTCGTCGACGTGGCACTGGCCAAGGGCGGCTCGCGCTGGTGGGTGCAGCGCAAACACGTGCTGCGCCCCGCCAGCGTGCCCACCTTCACCATCGCGGGTGTGCTGGTCGGCAACATGCTCGCGGGCTCGGTGGTGGTGGAGACCGTGTTCGCCCGGCAGGGCGTGGGACGGCTCACCCAGACCGCCGTGCTGGCACAGGACATCCCGGTGGTGCAGGGCATCGTGCTGCTCACCTCGACGGTGTTCGTCACCGTGAACCTCGCGGTGGACCTGCTGTATCCGCTGCTCGACCCGCGGATCGCCGCCCGCTCCCGGCGCGCGGCCGCCCCGGCGGAACCGCCGCGCCGCACCACCGAGACCCCGGAGGTGGTCGCGAACCATGGTTGATGTCCTCGAGGAGGGCCGCCGCGCCGCCCTCCCCCGGCTGCGCCGACCGGCGCTGCGCTGGAAGTGGTTGCGCGACAACGCGGTACTGCTGCTGTCCGGCGTGGTCGCGCTGCTCGCGGTCGGCTGGGCGTTGTTCCCGTCGGTGTTCGCGAGCGGCGATCCGCTGACCGGCGTGCCCGCGCAGAAATTCCAGAGCCCCAGTGCCCAGCACTGGTTCGGCACCGACAATCTCGGCCGCGACCTGTACACGCGGATGGTGCACGGCGCCGGACTCTCGCTCACCGCGACGCTGGCCGCGGTGGGTATCGCCCTGGTCGCCGGGTCGATCCTCGGCCTGCTGTCCGGTGCGGCCGGCGGCCTCGTCGACACCGTCGTCATGCGCGTTGTCGATGTCCTGCTGTCGATTCCGGCGCTGCTGCTTTCGCTGGCGCTGGTCACCGCGCTCGGCTTCGGTACCCGCAATGTGGCGATCGCGGTGGGGGTTTCGCTGGTCGCCAACTTCGCCAGGGTGCTGCGCTCCGAAGTGCTGCGGGTGCGGCAGGCGGCGTTCGTCGAGGCCGCGCGGGCGGGCGGGGCCCGCTGGCACACCGTGCTGCTGCGGCACGTGCTGCCCAACTCCTACCAGCCGGTGCTCGCGCTGGCCGCGGTCGAGTTCGGTATGGCGGTGCTCGCGGTCTCGGCGCTGAGCTTCCTCGGCTACGGCGCGAAACCGCCCACCCCCGAATGGGGCTCGCTGATCTCGGAGGGCCGCAACTATCTCGCCACCGCGTGGTGGATGACCACGCTACCCGGCCTGGTCATCGTCGCGGTCGTGCTCGCTGCGCAGCGCCTGGGGCGCGCGGCAGGAAGGAACGAATAACTCATGACCACCGCTTCTTCGCCCCGCACGGCAACCGTCGAGGACCGGCCGGGCGCTGTGTCGTGTGCCGAACCCGCAGGGCGGGAAGCAGATCCGCTGTTGCAGGTGCGCAATCTCCGGGTCCGGTACCGGACGGACACCGGCCCGGTGACCGCGCTGGCCGGTGTCTCGCTGAGCGTGGCGCGCGGCGAAGTGGTCGCCCTGGTCGGCGAATCCGGTTCGGGCAAGTCCACCCTCGCGCAGGCGGTGATCGGGCTGCTCGGGAGCAATGCCGAGATCAGCGGCGGCACGGTGACGTTCGGCGGCCGGCTCGTCGATCTCGGATCGGAGCAGGCGCTACGCCGCCTGCGCGGCGCCCGGATCGGTTTCGTGCCACAGGATCCCGGTTTGTCGCTGAACCCGGTGCGCCGGGTCGGCGATCAGGTGGCCGAGGCGCTCGTGGTGCATCGGCTGGCCGACCGGCGTTCGGCCCGGGTCCGCGCGGTCGAATTGCTGGCCGACGCCGGGTTGGACCGCCCGGAGCTGCGCGAGGTGCAGTATCCGCACGAACTGTCCGGCGGGCAACGTCAGCGGGTGCTGATCGCGTCCGCGCTGGCTTGCGAACCGGAACTGGTGATCGCGGACGAACCGACCAGTGCGCTGGACGCCACGGTGGCGCGCCGGGTGCTCGATCAGCTGGCCGCGCAGATCAGCGCCCGGGGCACCGCAGTGCTGCTGATCACGCACGATCTCGCCGTCGCCGCGGAACGCGCGGATCGGCTCGTGGTGCTGAGCGGCGGCGAGATCGTGGAGAGCGGGCCGACCGCGACGGTGCTCGCCGCACCCCGGCATCCGTACACGAAACGGCTGCTCGCCGCCGCACCGAGCCTGGCCCCGCCGCGCGCGTACCGGCCGCCCAAGCCGCGCGAGGGCGCCCCGCTGCTCGCATTGCGCGAGGTGCACAAGCGTTTTCGCGCGCAGGCCGGCGGCTCGGTGACCGCGGTCGCCGGGGTGGGGTTCGAGCTCGGCCGCGGCGAAACCCTGGCGCTGGTGGGCGAATCCGGCTCGGGCAAGTCGACCACCGCGCGAATCGCGCTGCGGCTCACCGATCCCGACAGCGGCCGGGTCACCTTCGACGGCCACGAACTCACCCGGCTGCGCGGCACCCGGCTGCGCACCCTCCGCCAGCGCTTCCAGGTGGTGTACCAGAACCCGTACGCGTCACTGGATCCCCGGTGGCGGGTCGGCACGATCATCGAAGAACCGTTGCGCGCCTACGGCGTCGGCGACCGGGCGGCCCGGCAGGCGCGGGTGACCGAGTTGCTCGGGCAGGTGGCGCTGCCGGAGAGTTTCGCCCGGCGCCGGCCCGCGGAACTGTCCGGCGGCCAACGCCAGCGCGTCGCGATCGCCCGCGCGCTCGCACTGCATCCGGATCTACTGGTGCTCGACGAACCCGTCTCCGCCCTGGACGCCTCGGTGCAGGCGCAGATCTTGGAGCTGCTGGACCGGCTGCAGGCCGAACTGGCGCTGAGCTACCTGTTCATCTCGCACGATCTGGCGGTGGTCCGCCGGATCAGCGACCACGTCGCGGTGATGCGACACGGGCGAATCGTCGAATCCGGCCCCACCGCGGCGATTTTCGACGACCCGCAGCACGAATACACCCGGGAACTGTTGTCCGCCATCCCCACTCCCGCGCTCGCGAAAGGACAAGCCTGATGCCGGATCCGACCTACCGCCACAGCCGGGTACTCGTCCGCACCGGGCACCGGCCCCACTGCCGCAGTCGACCGGAGCCCGCCCAGCCGCCGCCCGGACCGGTGAAACGCTGGTGGCACACGCGGTTGCGGCCCCCGCAACGCGCCGCCGCCACCGCGCTGTGGCAGCACGCGTACTTCTTCGCCCCCGACATCGGCTGCGCCGGAACCCATCCCGCGGCGCGGCAGTGCATCGACTGGAAGGCACCCTGCTGATGACCGAATCCGACTTCTTTCTCGCGGTGGAACTCGCGGGCACCGGAGCGCACCCGGCGTCCTGGCGTCGGCCGGACTCGCGGGCCGAGGAGCTGTTCACCGGCGGGTACTGGGTCGACGCGGTCACCGCGATCGAAAAGGCCGGCGCCGACGCGGTTTTCCTGCCCGACTCGTTCGGCTTGCAGCCCGGCGGCCCCGGTGTCACCCGGGGCAGGCTCGACGCGGTGGCGATCGCGGCGCGGGTCGCCGCGCGCACCCGGCGCCTCGGCCTGCTCCCGCAGGCCCCCGTGACGCACACCGAGCCGTTCCATCTGGCCAAGGCCATCCAGAGCCTGGATTTCGCCACGCTCGGCCGGGCGGGCTGGGAGGTCACCGTCTCCGAAGGCGAGGAGCAGGCCAGGGCTTTCGGCCGCAAGCAGGCCCAGGACGCGGCATCGCTGTGGCACGAGGCGGACGAGGCGATCGAGGTGGTCACCCGGCTGTGGGACAGCTGGGAGGACGACGCGGAGATCCGCGATGTGCCCACCGGCCGCTTCATCGACCGGAACAAGCTGCACTACATCGACTTCACCGGCGACCACTTCGCGGTGAAGGGGCCCTCGATCACGCCGCGCTCGCCACAGGGGCAGTCGATCGTCGCGGTGCGCGCGCACGATGACCCGAGCACAGGTGTCGCCGTGCGAAGGGCCGATCTGATCCGCATCACCGCGGCCGGTCTGGACGCGGCGCGAAGCCACCGCACCGCGCTGCGCACGGCGCTGCGAGCGGCCGGTCGCGACCCCGACGCGGTGCGGGTGCTGCTCGACCTCGACGTGCACCTGGCCGAGTCGGCCGACGCGGCCAGCGCGGAGGTGGCCGAACTGGATGGGTGGGCCGCCCCGCCCGCCGAGACCGGTGTCCGGCACCTCGGCACCGCGGCCGCGCTGCGCGATCTGCTCGCCACCGTGCACCGCTCGGCAGCCGCCGACGGGGTGGTGCTGCGTCCGCTGGCAGTGCCCGCGACCCTGCGGCACCTTCCCGCGCTGGGCCGTACCGCTGTGTCCTCCACCACATTACGAGCCCGCCTCGGACTGTCCCGTCCCGTCAGCCGTTACACCGAGAAGGAAGGGGCTTCCGCATGAGCTCTGCTGCATCCGCGGTCCGATCGCCGCACCCGTGCCCGCGGGTACGGCGATCGGCTGTGCACGTCACCGGAGGGCGCGAGGGGGTGGCGTCGTGACCGGCAAACCACGCAAGCCCATCCACCTGGCGGCGCACTTCCCCGGCGTCAACAACACCACGGTATGGGCCGACCCGGCGTCGAAGAGCCAGGTCGATTTCGCCTCGTTCGTGCACCTGGCCCAGACCGCCGAGCGCGGGCTGTTCGACTTCTTCTTCCTGGCCGAAGGACTGCGCCTGCGCGAACATCTCGGGCGCATCCACGACCTGGACGTGGTGGGCAGGCCGGACACCTTCACGGTGCTCGACGCGCTGGCCGGGGTGACCGGCAAGCTCGGTCTCGCGGGCACGATCAACAGCACCTACAACGAACCCTTCGAGCTGGCCAAGCAATTCGCCTCCCTGGATCATCTGTCCGGCGGACGCGCCGCCTGGAACGTCGTCACCTCCTCCGACGCCTTCACCGGCGAGAACTTCCGTCGCGGCGGGTATTTGGAGCACAGCAGGCGCTACCAGCGCGCGGCCGAGGTCGTCGAGGTCACCCGCAAGCTGTGGGACAGCTGGGCCGCGGACACGCTCGTCGTCGACCGGGCGGCCGGCGTCTTCGCCCGGGAGGTCCCCGAAACCCGCCATCGCGGTTCGCAATTCGATATCGCGGGCCGCTTCGTCCTGCCGCCGAGCCCGCAGGGGCACCCGGTGCTGTTGCAGGCGGGCGATTCCGACGACGGCCGCGAGTTCGGCGCGGCGGCCGCGGACGCGATCTTCACCGTGCACGGCACGCTGGAGGCCGGGCAGCGCTTCTACACCGACGTCAAGAACCGTCTCGCGAAATACGGCCGGACACCGGACGAACTGAAGATCCTGCCCGCCGCGACGTTCGTGCTAGGCGACTCCGCGCAGGACGCCGAGGAGCGCGCTCGCCACATCCGGCAGCAGCAGGTCGGGCCACAGACGGCGCTCGCGTTCCTCGAACAGGTCTGGGGCCGTGACCTTTCCGGCTACGACCCGGACGGTCCACTGCCCGACGTCGACCCGGCGGACAACGCGGACATCACCCGCGGCCGGGTGCGCCACGCCAAGGACCCGCGCGCGGTCGCCGAGGCGTGGCGGGCCCGGGCGACGGCCGAAAACCTCAGCATCCGTGAGCTGATCATCGAGGTGACCGCGCGCCAGCAATTCGTCGGCACGCCCGCCGCGGTCGCCGAGCAGATCGACACCTATGTGCAGGCCGATGCCAGCGACGGTTTCATCCTCGTCCCGCATCTCACCCCGGGCGGGCTGGACGAGTTCGTCGACAAGGTCGTCCCGGAACTGCAGGAGCGCGGCAGTTTCCGCACCGAGTACACCGGCACCACCCTGCGCGACCACCTCGGTCTGCGTCATCCCCACCACCGCACCACCGCCCACGAAGGAGCACGAGCGTCATGACGACCAGCATCAGCACCGTTTTCGAAACCGAGTGGGCACAGTGGCAGCACGCGCGCGAGGACCAGCTGCGCGACCCGCTCGGCTTCCTGAGCCTGACCGCGCTGCACTGGCTCACCGATCAGCCCGAGCGGCTGCCGGACGTGCCGGGCACCTGGTGGGTGACCGACGACAAGGTGTTCATCACCGCGCAACCGGCCGACCGGCTGGACTACGACGGCGAGCGGATCGCCGGCGTGCAGATCATCACGCCCGCCGAGGGCGCGCCGGGACTCACTGTGCGGCACGAGGATCGGGTACTCGAGGTGATCCGCCGCACCGGTCTGTACGCGGTGCGCGTGCACGACCCGGCCGCGCCCACGCTGCTGAGCTTCACCGGCATCCCGAGCTACGCGCCGGACCCGCGCTGGGTGCTGAGCGGTAAGTTCACGCCGCTCGACGAGCCGCAGACGGTGACCACGGGCGCGGTGGTCGACGGACTCGAACACCACCACACTGCTTCCGGCACCATCGAATTCACGCTCGGCGCGGTCACCGAGCGGGTGCTCGCGTTCGGTGACCCGACCGATCTGCGACTGCTGTTCACCGATGCCACCAGCGGCGTCACCACCTACCCGGCGGCGCGCTCGCTGGCAGTCGGTGCGCCGGAGGCGGACGGCACGGTGCGCCTCGACTTCAACCGGGCGGCGAATCTGCCCTGCGCCTTCACCGATTTCGCGACCTGCCCGCTGGCGCCCGAGCAGAACCGGCTGCGGGTGGCCATCGAAGCGGGCGAGCAGCACCCCGGGTTGCCGCACGGCGAGCTATCGGAGCGGAGGACGGCATGACGGTCCCGCTGTCCATCCTGGACTTGGCGCCGATCAGCGCCGGGTCCACCGCGCAGCAGGCGCTGCGCAACACCGTCGATCTCGCGCAGCGCGCGGAACAGTGGGGCTACCACCGGTATTGGCTGGCCGAGCATCACTTCGTCTCGGTGGCCAGTTCCGCCTCGATCACGCTGATCGGCTTGGTCGCGGCGGCCACCTCGCGTATTCGAGTGGGCTCGGCGGCGGTTCAGGTCGGCCACCACACCTCGGCCTCGATCGTGGAGGCGTTCGGCACGATCGACGCGCTCTACCCTGGCCGGCTCGATCTCGGACTCGGCCGCTCCGGCCACCGCCGCAGCCAATACGGTTCGGAGCCCGCGCATCCCAAGGGTGGGCATCCTCGCGTCGACACCGCGACCGGCCGGACCGAGATCAGGGACGGCGTGGTGGTGCCGCCCCCGTTCGACCCCGGCCGGATCACCGATCGCTCGAAATTTCTCGCCTCGATCAGTGCGCTGCAACAGCGCGGCGCGCAGGCACCGCCGTTCGACGAGCAGGTCGACGAGGTGCGGGCGCTGCTGGACGGCAGCTTCGTCAGCCCCGAAGGCGTTGCCCTGCACGCCGTTCCGGGCGAAGGCGCACAGGTACAGTTGTGGGTCTTCGGCAGTTCGGCCGGAGAGAGCGCCGAACTGGCCGGGCGGCTCGGGTTGCCGTTCGCGGCGGCCTATCACGTCGCACCGGGCACCGCGCTGGACGCGGTCGCAGCCTATCGGGACGCGTTCCGTCCCTCCGCGCAGCTGGCCGAACCGTATGTGGTGGTCTCGGCCGACGTGGTGGTGGCCGCGGACGACGCAACCGCCCAGCAGCACGCCGCCACCTATGGACACTGGGTGCACAGCATCCGCAGCGGCGCGGGCGCGGCCGACTATCTCGACCCGGCCACCACGCCGCCGCTGACCCCGGAACAGCACCGGCTGGTGGACGATCGCCTCGCCACCCAGTTCGTCGGCTCGCCGAGCACCGTCACGAGCCGCCTGGCGGCACTGCAGCAGCACACCGGCGCCGACGAACTGCTCGTCACCAGCGTCACCCATCACCACGAGGACAGGCTGGAGTCGCACCGCCTCCTTGCCGACGCCTGGGGCCTGCGCACCGCCCGCGCCGCCTGAAGCCGACGCGCAGCGCGGGCGCGGCGGCGCTACCGAGTAGGTGCCACCGTGCCCGCAGTTCCGTCGCGCTGCACAAGAACCGCGCACCGAATCGGTGCGCCCGACGGTAAATGGGAGCGTAAGCGGAAACCCCCTTGAAACATACAATCGTGCATGTATATTTCTGCCGGTTGATGGAGGAGGGTATCGATGAGGATTGCTCTTGGCCGCCGCTGGGCCCGATGGTTCGTCGGAGCGGTTGCGCTGCTTACGGTTTCGCAGGTGGTCGTGGCCGCGCCCGGTGCCGCGACGCCGGAAGGGGCCGCGGCGTGGACGGCGCTGCACGACGGGCCACAACGGTTTCCGTCCATCCATATCGACTGGGACGTCCCCATCACGATGAGCGACGGGACCGTCCTGAAGGCGAACGTGTACCGGCCCGCCGACGCGCACGGCCCGATCGATACGCCGTTCCCGACCATCGTGAACATGACGCCGTACACGAAACTCGGGTCGATGGTCCTGCAGACCGCGCTGTCGGTGCCGGTCTTGTCCGACGCGGTGGTCGGATTGCTGCGCGACTTCGAATTGCCGGGGACGCCGCTGGAGGGCCTGACCGACGCGACCCGGGTCGCGGGCGGCGGGTTCGGCCGGGTGTTCTCGGTGGACCCCAACCTGATTCGCAGCGGCTACACCCAGATCGTGGTGGACGTGCGCGGTACCGGCTTCTCGCAAGGCAACTGGGAACCCTGGGGCCCGAAAGACCAGTCGGACACCCCGGAGGTCATCGCCTGGGCCGCGGCCCAACCGTGGTCGGACGGCAATATCGGGATGAACGGCGTGTCCTACTCGGGCATCAACCAGGTGCAGGCGGCCGAAAAGCAGCCGCCCGCACTGAAAGCCATCGTCCCGGTGGTGCCGGGCAACGATCTGGTCCGCGACATGATCGCGCCGGGTGGCGCGGCCATCGGCATCCTGCTGCCCTACCTGCTGGTCGTGAACGCGGCCAAACTCATGCCGGACCTGATGTCGTTGCTACAGGGCAGGTTCGACACGCAATGGCTGGCCGATCGCCTCGCCGACCCCCTGTCCTTCCTCGACGTCGGGCTGCAGACGCTGACCGCCGATTCCTTCGACACCATTCCGCCGCAACTGAGCAACGTGCTCGACCCGGACAGTCCGATCCGGCAGGCCTGGCTCGGCCATCCCGAGCGGATCCAGGTGCCGACGATGGTGATCGGCGGCTGGCACGACAACTTCGTCAACGGCGAACCCCGCATCTACCAAGACATTCCGTTGCCGCCCGGGCAGAAACAGTTGGTGATGGGCAACGGCTATCACGTGAGCACCGGCTTCGACATGCGCGGCAAGCCGGGCGAGCCGCCCCGCATCGACGTGCTGCAGCGCGCCTGGTTCGACAAGTGGCTCAAGGGCATCGACAACGGGATCGATCAGTGGGGCCCGGTGACGATGTGGCAGCAGGGCGGTGGCTGGACCACGGCCGAGCAGTTCCCGCGCCCGGAGGCCGAGCACCGGCGGATGTATCTATCCGCGGCGCCGAGCGGAACCTCGGCGCTCAGCGCGCACGACGGCTCGCTCGTGACCGCGGCGACCGCGGACAACGCCCGCCTGACCGTCGCGCCCGGCCTGGCGAGTTTGTGCTCGGCCGACGGAACCCAGGGCACCGCAGGCATTCTCGTCTTCACCGGCTGCGGCAAGGACGCCCGGATCCAGGAGGTCTCCGGCCTGACCTTCACCAGTCCCCCGGTCACCGAGCCGACGACGCTGTCCGGACCGATCGCGGTACATCTGAACACCGTGCACGACGCCACCGACGGCTACTGGACCGCGACGCTGAACGACGTTGCGCCGGACGGACGTTCGGTCACCTTGAGCACCGGACAACTGATGGCGTCGATGCGCGCCGTCGACGACGGCAGGAGCCGCCGGTCCGCCGACGGGGCCTACACCGATCCGTTCCCGGTCATGTCGCTGGCCGCCCGGCAGACCGTCGTGCCCGGCCAGGCCACGCAACTCGACCTCGGCCTCGCGCCCACCGACGCGATACTCCAACCGGGACACCGGCTCCGGCTCGACGTCTTCGCGGGCAACTATCCGAAGGGGCTGCCGATCCGGCCGATGCTCGACGGCACCGGCCTCAAACCGCAACACCTGCAACTGGATCCGGCGGAACCGAGCTATGTGAACGTCCCGCTGAGCGGCACCACCGGCTGGTGAGCGGACGCCCGCCGCGCGCCTGCGGGCGCGGCGGGTCAGGCGCTGATCGGCGCGGCGGTGACGCCGTAGCCGAGGTTGGTGAGCACCTCGGTGGTCGCCTTGGCGAAATTCAAGGTGATGAAGTGCAGGCAGGGCGCGCCCTCGTCGATGAGCCGCTGGGCCATCTCGGTGGCGATCTCGATGCCTGCCTCGCGGACCGCGGCCGGGTTGCCGTCGGGGGCATCGCCCGCGGCGTGGTGCAAGCGCGCCAGCACCGCGGGGGGCAGCGTGCGGCCGCAGAGTTCCTCGGCCCTGGCCACCGTGCGCAGCGAGGTGATCGGCATCAGCTCGGGAATGATCGGCTTGGCGCCCTCGATCGGGTCGAACTTCAGCACGCGATCGCGCAACCGCAGGTAGTGCTCGACGTCGAAGAACATCTGCGTGATCGAATACTCCGCGCCCGCACGCAGTTTCGCGGTCAGGAAGGCAGTGTCGGAGTCGAGGTCGGGCGAGCGGTGATGGCCCTGCGGGAACGAGGCGACGCCGACGTGGAAGTCACCGAGATCGCGCACGATGCGCACCAATTCCTCGGCGTACTCGACACCTTCGGGATGACGCTGCCAGGCGCCGAGCGGATCGCCCGGCGGATCGCCGCGCAGCACCAGGATGTTGCGAATCCCGGAATCGGCGTAGGAACCGACCAGTGAACGCAGCTCAGCCACACTGTGCTCCACGGCGGTCAGGTGCGCCACCGGCAGCAGGGTGGTCTCCTGTGCCAGCGCGCCGGTGACCCGCACGGTGCGGTCGCGGGTGGAGCCGCCCGCGCCGTAGGTCATCGAGACGAACGCCGGATGCATCCGCTCGAACTGGCGCACCGCGCGCCACAGCCGCGCCTCGGCGGGCGCGTCCCGGGGCGGATTGAACTCGACGGAAAACGGCACGGAAGTACCGGAGTGCGTCCGCAAACTCTGTACCACCGAGGGTGTCGCAGAGACGTTCGGCTGCGTCCGGGGCGGACCGCCAGGGGTCGAGCTGCCCCGCGCATTGTCGAAAGTCACTGATCCAGTGTAGAGGTGACCTGCGGTAGCCCCGACGGGTCGGCCGCCGACCGCCGCGTATTCTCGCTGCGAAGAGGGTGTGAGCGAGCGCCCGGCAACCCGACCTTGGAGGCCACGCTGTCCGCCGGAACCGGTACCCAGACGCCGCACCGCACCTCGGCGGCCGAGCTGATCGCGCCGATCCCGGGGACGCCCGCCTTCGTCGCGGCCGTGGAAGGCGCGCTGACCAGGTTCTTCGCTGACCGCCGCGGGACGGTCGAGGAGCTCGGCCCGGTCTTCGTCGAGGCCGCGGACGCGCTGGAACTGTTCGTGCTGCGCGGCGGCAAACGCACCAGGCCCGCGTTCGCGTGGACCGGCTGGCTCGGCGCGGGCGGCGACGCCGCGGGCCCGGACGCCGCCGCCGTTTTGACCGCGTGCGCGGCCCTGGAACTGGTCCAGGCGTGCGCGCTGATCCACGACGACATCATCGATTCCTCGCGCACCCGCCGCCGCTTCCCGACGGTGCACGTCGACTTCGAAACCCGGCACCGCGACCGCGGCTGGGCGGGTGATTCCGCGCACTTCGGCGCCAGCGTGGCCATCCTGGTCGGCGACCTGGCCCTGGCCTGGGCCGACGACATGGTGCACGCCTCCGGTCTCGAACCGACGGCCATCGCCCGGTTCGCCCCGGTGTGGGCCGGCATGCGCACCGAGGTGCTCGGCGGTCAGCTGCTCGACATCAACGGCGAGGCGGGCGGCGACGAGTCGGTCGAGGCGGCGCTGCGCATCAACCGGTACAAGACCGCCGCCTACACCGTCGAGCGCCCGCTGCACCTCGGCGCGGCCATCGCCGACGCCGACGCCGATCTGGTCGCGGCCTACCGCACCTTCGGCACCGATATCGGCATCGCGTTCCAGCTGCGCGACGACCTGCTCGGCGTCTTCGGCGACCCCGCGATCACCGGCAAACCCTCCGGCGACGATCTGCGCGAAGGCAAACACACGGTGCTGCTGGCCGAAGCCCTGCGCCGCGCCGACGCGTCCGACCCGGCGGCCGCGAAACTGCTGCGCACCAGCGTCGGCACCGATCTCGACGCGGACGAGGTGGCCCACCTGCGCACGGTGCTCACCGATCTCGGCGCCGCCGACGAGGTGGAGCGCCGGATCACCGAGCTGACCGACGCGGGCTTGGCCGCCATCGAGACGAGCACCGCGACACCCGCCGCGAAGCAGCAATTGCGCGCCATGGCCTTGGCCGCGACCAAACGCACCGCGTGAAAGTAGCTGCGGCACCGGCCGATCGGGTACACCTGAGCGGCACCGATCGCTGCCCGGCACCGAGGAGAACCGCATGCCTGACGTGAAAACCGTTGCCGGACCGACGGATCGCGTGGTCGTCGTCGGGGCGGGACTATCCGGCTTGTCCGCGGCTCTGTATCTGACCGGCGCCGGACGCCAGGTCACCCTGCTCGAACGAGCCGATCACCCGGGCGGCCGGGTCGGGCGCTATCAGGGGGCGGATTACGAGATCGACTCCGGCGCCACCATTTTGACGCTGCCCGAGCTGGTCGCCGACGCGCTCGCCGCGGTCGGCCGCACACCCGAGACCTGCAAGCCCGCGCTGCGCATCCATCAGCTCGCGCCGAGCTACCACGCCCGCTTCGCCGACCGCACCGAACTGCGGGTGTTCGCCGACGCCGACGCGATGGCGGCGGAAGTCGCGGCGGTCTGCGGCCCCGCCGAGGCCCGCCGCTATCGGCGACTACGGGACTGGCTGGCCCGGATCTACGCCGCCGAGTACGCCGAATTCATGGACACCAATTTCGATTCGCCGCTGGACCTGGTGCGGCTGCCCGAAAAGCGGCGCGCCCTGGCGACTTTGGTGCGTCTCGGCGGGTTCGGCAGGCTCGGGCCGCGGGTCGGGCGCTTCCTGCGCGACCCGCGACTGGCCCGGCTGTTCACCTTCCAGGCGCTGTACGCGGGCCTGCCGCCCACCGCGGCGCTCTCGGTGTACGGCGCGATCCCGCACATGGACACCTCGCTGGGCGTCTACTTCCCGGAAGGCGGCATGCGGGCCATCGCCTCGGCCATGGCCGAGGCGTTCACCGCGGCGGGCGGCACGCTCGAACTCGGCACCGAGGTCACCGGCGTGGACTACACGCGGCGGCGCGCCACCCGGGTCCGCACCGCGGACGGCCGTGGCTTCGACTGCGACGCCCTCGTGCTCACCGCCGATCTCGGCGCCATCGACCGGTTCGGCGTGCGCCGCCGCCGCGGCCTGCGCGCCGCGCCGTCGGCCGTGGTCGCGCACGGGACGGTGCCCGCGGCGCTCGCGCGGACCTGGCCGGTGCAGGCCCATCACATCATCGAGTTCGGGCAGGCGTGGCGGCAGACCTTCGCCGAGATCACCGGACGACGCGGCCGCGGCCGGCTGATGAGCGACCCGTCGCTGCTGCTGACCCGTCCAGCGCTCACCGACCCCGGGCTGCACATCACCCGCGCAGACGGTGCGCACGAACCGCTGTCCGTGCTCGCTCCGTGCCCGAATCTGGACTCGGCCGCACTGGATTGGCGCCGCATCGGGCCCGCGTATCTGCGCGAGTTGCTCGGGGTATTGGAAGCGCGCGGTTACCACGGCATCGCCGAGCACTTCACCGTCGACCATCTGGACACCCCGCGCACCTGGCAGGAACAAGGGATGCTCGCCGGAACTCCCTTCTCCGCAGCTCACCTGTTCCGGCAGACCGGACCATTTCGCCCGCGCAATTTTCCGCATGCCAGCGACAATGTGGTTATCGCAGGTTGCGGCACCACACCGGGGGTCGGCGTGCCGACGACTCTGCTGTCCGGAAAACTGGCGGCAACCCGGATAACCGGTGAATAAGCCCCAGCTCGAGATGAAACCCCGAGGACCAGCGGGATAGGGTTCGGTGCGACGCCGTAAACTAGGCGCCGACCTATTCACTCGCGGTTGCGACCGCTGACCATTCGGGGGGACCGACACCAGATGGCATCCCCCGAAACGCGCGCCGCAAAGGCCACAGTGACAGATATCGACGGCCACGCACCGAAAACCACAGCGCAGCGCGAATCGGCCGCCACCGACACGTCGAGTGTGCGGTCCTGGATGCGTACCAGTGCCGTCTTCCTGCGCACCCCCGAGGGACACGCGGCGCTGCTCGGGTTCTACGGCGCGATCATGATCACCCTCGGCGGGTTCGGCGCGGGCAGCACCCGCAAGCGCGACCCGCTGCTCGAGGCGCTACACCTGTCCTGGCTACGTTACGGCCACGGCTACGCGCTCTGCACGATCGTGATCTGGATCGGCGTGCTGCTGATGATCACCGCGTGGGTCCGGCTGGGCCGCGCCACGATCGGCAAGGGCGACAGACCCGACGTGCCCGTAACGTTGAACGAATTGCGGGCCATCGTCGGAATCTGGATCACCCCGCTGCTTTTCGCGGTGCCGATGTTCAGCCAGGACGTCTACTCCTACCTGGCGCAGGGCGCACTGCTGCGTGACGGTTTCGACCCGTATGTCGACGGCCCGGTGAAGAACCCCGGCGTGCTGCTCGACAACGTGAGTCCCGTCTGGAAGAACACCACCGCGCCCTACGGGCCGATATTCCTGCTGCTCGGTCGCGGTATCACCAGCATCACCGGCGAGAACGTCGTCGCGGGCACCATCGCGATGCGGCTGGTGATGCTGCCCGGCCTCGCGCTGATGATGTGGGCCGTGCCGTATCTGACCAAGCACCTCGGCGGCAAGCCGACGGTCGCGCTGTGGCTCGCGGTGCTCAACCCGCTGGTGCTGATCCACCTCTTCGGCGGCGTGCACAACGAGATGCTGATGGTCGGCCTGATGTGCGCGGCCATCGCGCTGGTGCTGGAGCGCCACCACGTCGCGGGCATCGTGGTGCTGGCGATCGGCGTGGCGATCAAGGCGACCGCCGGTGTCGCGCTGCCGTTCCTGGTGTGGATCTGGATGCTGCACGAGCGCGAGCGGCGCGCGGCCCAGCGCACGCGTCGCGCGCCGGACCAGTTACCGGAGAGCGAACGCCCGCACGATGCCGCGGAACCGACCGAGGACATGCCGCACCCGGCGCTGATGTTCGCCAAGATCGCCGGACTCGGCCTGAGCGTGTTCGCGGCGGTCTTCGTCGCGGCCTCCGCCATCGCGGGCGTCGGCATCGGCTGGCTGACCGCACTGTCCGGCTCGAAGAAGATCATCAACTGGCTCTCGCTGCCGACCATCATGATGCACATGGTCGGCTGGGTGACGACGCTGGACGGCGGCAAGGTGCTCAACGTGACCCGGCTGCTGTGCATGCTCGCGCTCGTCGCGCTGCTCGCCTGGACCTGGTGGCGGTTCCGGCACAGCGAGCGCGAGGCGGTGTTCGGCATCCTGATCGCCTTCGTCGCGATCGTCATCCTCTCCCCCGCCGCGCTGCCCTGGTACTACTCGTGGCCGCTCGCGCTGGCCGCCGGATTCGCGCTGTCCACCACGACATTGATGGTGCTCGTCGGAGTGTGCACCTGGCTGATGCTGGTGTTCCAACCCGACGGCTCGATCGGGCTCTACTCCTTCTGGCACGTCGCGGCCGCGACGTTCGCCGCGGTGGTGGCGGCCCTGTCGCTGCGCACGGTCGATCCGCTGCGGCTGCGGGCCGCGACGCCGAGCACCGAACCGGCCACGCCCGCCCGGACATGACCGGTTTCGCGCCGCCCGCGGTCGAACGCGCCCGGCGCGGCACGGCCGCCGAACTCGCCGTGGCGTATCGCGCCTGTCGGCAGATCGCGGCGCGGTACGGGCGCACCTATTTCCTGGCGACCCGGCTGCTCTCGGCCGAACGGCGACCGGCGATCCACGCGCTCTACGCGTTCGCCAGAGTGGTGGACGATATCGTCGACCACGCGGAAACCGGTGCGGTGCAGCGGTTTCCGGACGGCACCGGAGGTGAGCGGAGCGCGCTCGCACCGGCCGCGCAACTCGACCTGATCGAACGTCGGCTGCGCGCGCTGCTGGACGGCACCGTCCCCGCACCGGACGCCCTGTCGCACAAGACGTTCGAAGCGCACCGCCTGGCGCTGCTCGCGCTGGCCGACACCATCGAGCGCTATGACATTGCGGCAGCGCACTTCTGGACGTTCCTCGACGCCATGCGGATGGACGTGCCCGGCACCGCGCAGTTCCGCGACCGCTACGCCACGATGACCGAACTCCGCGAATACATGCGCGGCTCGGCGGCCGCCATCGGACTGCAGGTGCTGCCGGTGCTCGGCACCGTCGTGCCGCGCGCCGAGGCCGAACCGGCGGCCGCGGCCCTCGGCGAGGCGTTCCAGCTCACCAACTTCCTGCGCGATGTCGCCGAGGATCTCGACCGCGGCCGGATGTATCTGCCCGCCGACGAACTCGCCCCCTTCGGCGTGGACCACGATCTGCTCACGCACTGCCACCGCGCCGGTCACACCGACGCCAGGGTGCGCCGCGGGCTCGCCCATCTGATCGCGGTCAACCGGGACATCTACCGGCACGCGGACGCGGGCATCGACCTGCTGGAACCGCGCGTGCGGCCCGCGATCCGCACCGCCTCGCTGCTGTACGCCGGCATCCTCGACCGCATCGAGGACTCGGGCTACGCCGTGTTCACCCAGCGCGCGGTCGTCCCACGGCCGCGCCGCCTGCGCGTCGCCGCGACACAGTTCGCCACCGCCCTGACCGGACGCTGACGCCCGGCCGGGCCGTGCGCACGCCTGTGCGGCCGGTCAGAACGGATCGGCCGCCGCCCTGCGGACCACCTCGCGGGCGAGCGGGCCGTGCAGAGCGTCGATCGGCTTACCGGGCAGACTGTCGTCGTCGGTGAAGATCCACTGCAGGATCTCCTCGTCGGTGTATTTGGCGTCCTTCATCACGGTGATCAGGCCCGGCAGGGGCTTGACCACCGCGCCCTCCTTGTCGAAGAACCGCTCGGGAACACCTGCCACGCCGTCGCGGCGGATGGCGAGCAGTTGGTGGTCGCGCAGCATCTGATGAACGCGGGTCACCACGAGCCCGAGCCGGTCGGCCACCTCGGGCAGCGGCACCAGCGCCACGGACTCCGGAAGAACATCATCACTGCAGGGAAATGCGCTCATGACTGCGCCTCGCTGGCGCTCGGCTCCGTCATGAGCGCATCTGCGGCTGCGCTGTTGGTTCGTTCACTGCGCTCTCTCACGCCGATAACGGTAGACCGTCCCCCACCGCACGTCGTGAGACACCCGGGCGCGTTTCGCCGATACCATCGTGAGGGCCGCACGGGGCGGTCGATCGCTTGTGGGCGCAACCGCGAGGGGTGAGAACTTTGTGAAAGCCGGAGGACATCAATTGATCGGCCAAATGCTGGAAGGGCGCTATCGCATCGATGCGCCGATCGCCCGCGGTGGCATGTCGATGGTCTTCCGGGGGGTCGATACCCGGCTGGATCGCCCCGTCGCCATCAAGGTGATGGACCCGAAGTTCGCCGGTGACCCGCAGTTCCTCACCCGATTCGAGTTCGAGGCCCGCGCGGTCGCCAAACTCAAGCACCCCTCCCTGGTCGCGGTCTACGACCAGGGCGTGGACGGCGAGTATCCGTTCCTGATCATGGAGCTGGTGGAGGGCGGCACGCTGCGCGAGCTGTTGCGCGAGCGCGGCCCGATGCCGCCGCACGCGGTGCGCGCGGTGGCCGAGCCGGTGCTCGCGGCGATCGGCGTGGCGCACAGCGCGGGGCTGGTGCACCGCGACGTGAAACCGGAGAACGTGCTGATCTCCGACGCCGGCGAGGTCAAGATCGCCGATTTCGGCCTGGTCCGCGCGGTGGCGGCGGCCAACACCACCTCGGCCAGCGTGATTCTCGGCACGGCCGCGTACCTCTCCCCAGAACAGGTGACCAGCGGCACGGCCGACGCGCGCAGCGACGTCTACTCGTTCGGCGTGCTGATCTTCGAGCTGCTGACCGGGCGCGTCCCGTTCACCGGCGACACCTCGATCTCGATCGCCTATCAGCGGATCGAGAACGACGTGCCGAGCCCGAGCCGGTTCATCTCCGGTGTGCCGCCGGAGTTCGACGAGCTGGTCGCGAAGGCCACCGCGCGCGAGCCGGCGCACCGGTTCGCCGACGCGAACGAGATGGCGGCGGCGCTGCGGCAGATCGGCGCGAAGCTGAACCTGCCGCCCTACCGGGTCCCCGCGCCGCAGGAGTCGGCCGAACACCTGAGTGCCAGTTACAAAGTGGCCACCCCGGCCGTCCAGCAGCCCGCGGCGACCCCCGCGCCGCCGTACACGCCGCCGACGGTGCAGCACACGCGAGTGGTCACCGCGCCGCGCCCGCGCGCGGACTACGGCCCCGGCGACTACGACGAGCAGCCGGTACGCCAGCAACACGCGTCGACCCCGTACCAGTCCTACGCACCGGATCCGAACCGGTCGCGGCGCACGGCGTGGATCTGGATCGCCGTCGTGGCGATTCTCACGCTGGTGGTCGGCGTCGGCGGCTGGTGGCTCGGGTTCGGGCGATTCTCGCCGGTGCCCGCGATCGCCGGCCTCGACACCGACCGAGCGGTCGCGACCTTGCGCGACGCCGGATTCGAGACCGAGTTGCGGCAGAAGGCCTCCGACACCATCCCGATAGGCGGCGTGGTCGGCAGCGACCCGTCCGCCGGATCGCGGATCACCAAGGGGTCGACGGTCGCGGTGCTGGTCTCCAGCGGCAAACCGAAGGTGCCGGACCTCAATCCCGGTGACGACATCTCGAAGGTCAATCAGCTGATCCGCGACGCGGGGCTGCAACCGGTGGACTCCGGCGAAGAAGGCAATCCCGCACCGAAGGGCACCCTCGCGCGGGTAGAGCCCGGTCCCGGCACCGTGCTGCCGACCGGCGCGCAGGTGAAGGTGTACCGGAGCAACGGTGCGAAGCCGATCAAGATGCCCGACGTGCGCGGCAAGACGGCAGACGAAGCAGTGAAGCTGCTCACCGACGCGGGCATCAAGGTGCGCGACCGGCAGACCAAATTCGACAAGTCCGTCGAGGCGGACAAGGTGATCGGCACCGATCCGGTCGCCGGGACCACCGTCCAATCCGGTAGCGGCGTAACGCTTTTCGTCTCCAACGCGCTCAAGATGCCCAATCTGATCGGGTCGAGCGTCGGCAACGCCAGATCCAAGCTGGAAAGCCTGGGCCTGCAGGTCGAGGTCAAACAGCTCACGCCCACCGACGGCTCGGTGGTGATCGGCCAGGTGCCGGGGATCAGCGCGAACGTCGAGCCGGGATCCACTGTCCAGCTGACGGCACTGCCCTAGCGCGACAACAGGTTTCGGCCGTCGCGCTCGAACGACACACGGAATCAGAGGAATCGGACGATCGATACCGTTCCCGCGATCAAGCAGTAGACCGCGAACGGGAGCAGGGTGCGCGTCTGGAAGTAACGCTCCAGGAAGCGCACCGCCAACCACGACGACACTCCGGAGACGATCGCGCCGACCAGCACCGGTCCGCGGATTCCGGCGGTGTCCGGCCCGGCCAGCTCCGGGATCTCCATCAGGCCCGCACCCAGGATCGCCGGAGTGGCCAGCAGGAACGCGAATTTCGCCGCCTGCTCGTGCTGCAGGCCACGCCACAGTCCGCCGACCATGGTCAGTCCCGCGCGGCTGAATCCGGTCAGCAAGGCGCCGACCTGAGCGAATCCGATGGCAAGGGCGTCTTCCGGCTCGAGCGCGGCCAGGCGTCGATCCGATCGGCGCTTACGAGCTTCCGCGGTGCGCACGCCGGCCCGGCCGTGCAGCGCGAAACTTCGCCCGTACTGTGCGAGCGTCGGCTCGTTGCGGCGGCGCAGGCCCTCGCCGATGATCAACACGATGCCGTTGAGCACCAAGAAGATCGCGGCACAGATCGGCGCCGCGAACAGCACGTGCAGCGGATGTTGCAGAAACGGCCCCAGGGCCGCGATCGGGAGAGTGGCGATCACGATCAACAAGGCCAACCGCTGGGCGACCGTCTCGGCCCGGCCGGTGCGCAGCAGGCCCGCGAATCCGACGGCGATGGCCCGCCAGTCCCGCCAGTAGTAGCCGAGCAGCGCCACCGCGGTCCCCACGTGCAAGGCCACCACGAAGGCCAAATACGGTGTGCCCGTGCCGGTCTCACCCTGATCGACCAGCCGCTGCCAGTCCCCGCCGAGCCACGCCGCGAGCAACACCGAATGCCCCAGGCTGGAGATCGGGAACAGCTCGGTGACGCCCTGCACCACACCGATGACCGTCGCTTCGAAGTAAGTGAGCATCGCGAAGAGTTTCGCACGGCCACAGTGGCCTACCCGCACCCACCACAGCTCTAGACCGATATGCCCGAATCACCTATCCCCCAGTGACTTTCGGATATCGACCGCAGCGCCGCGATCGCCGATTTGACCTCAACCAAACTTGAGCTTTTATGGTGGCCAGGACGAACGAACAGAGGAACAATCATGACGACACAGCAGATCTCGGATGCGGAGCTGGCCGGACAGCCCGCCGCCTACTGGACCGGACTCGCCTACGAGGCGCTGATCGCGTTCACCCGCATCCGGCTGGCCGAACTCGGGATGACGCAGCCGCAGTACTGGATTCTGCGGAACCTGTCCAAGGCCGACATCTCACCCAACGGACAGGGCATGACGATTCCCGAACTGCGCCAAGCGATGAGCTCGTACCTGCGCCCCGAGGACGACCTCGACGCCGACTCGGCGGTGCTGCTCGAACGCGGCTGGCTCACCCGCGACGAGCAGCAGCGCTGGTGGATCACCGAGGCGGGCGACCAGGCGCGCGCCGCGATGGGGCCGGGCCTGCCCGCGATCCGCGCGCATATCCACCGGGGCATCGACGACGTCGACTACGTCACGACGCTGAAGGTGCTGCAGCAGATGATTCGCAACGTCGGCGGCACCGCACAATAGCCGGAGGGTGCATACTCGGCCGAGTACGCACCCTCCGGAAAGCCTTGCTCAGCGCAGCATTTCGGCGACCAGGAACGCCAGCTCCAGCGACTGCTGGGTGTTCAGGCGCGGGTCGCAGGCCGTTTCGTAGCGACCGGACAGGTCCAGATCGGAGATGTCCTGGGCGCCGCCGAGGCATTCGGTGACGTCCTCGCCGGTGAGCTCGATGTGCAGGCCGCCCGGATGGGTGCCGAGCGCGTGATGCACCTCGAAGAAGCCCTGCACCTCGTCGACGATGCGGTCGAAATGCCGGGTCTTGAAACCGGTGGACGCCTCATGCGTGTTGCCGTGCATCGGGTCGCACTGCCAGATCACCTGGTGACCGGTGGCCTGCACCTTCTCGATGATGGGCGGCAGCACGTCGCGGACCTTGCTGTTGCCCATCCGGGACACGATGGTCAGCCGGCCGGGCTCGTTGTTCGGATCGAGCCGCTCGACGTACTCCACGGCCTGATCGGGCGTGGTGGACGGGCCGATCTTCAGGCCGATCGGGTTCGCGAGCAGTTCGGCGAGCGCGATATGCGCGCCGTCGAGCTGCCTGGTCCGCTCGCCGATCCAGAGGAAGTGCGCGGACAGGTCGTAGAGCACCGGCTCGCCCGCCGCGTTCTCGCTCAGCCGCAACATCGCCCGCTCGTAGTCGAGGACGAGCGCCTCGTGGCTGGCGTAGATACGCGCCGACTTCAGGCTCGGATCGTTCACCCGGCAGGCGGTCATGAACGCGAGACCGCGGTCGATCTCCTCGGCCAGCGCCTCGTAGCGCGCACCGGCGGGCGACTTCGCGACGAAGTCGCGGTTCCAGTCGTGCACCTTGTGCAGGTCGGCCATGCCCGCGCCGGTCAGCGCGCGCACCAGGTTCATCGCGGCGCTCGCGTTGGCGTACGCGCGCACCAGCCGCGACGGATCGTGTTCGCGCATCGCGGCATCGGCGACGAGCGCGTTGACCATATCGCCGCGGTAGGACTTGAGGCCGAGCGAATCGGTGTCGGAGGAGCGCGGCTTGGCGTACTGCCCCGCGATCCGGGCCACCTTGACCACCGGCATGCTCGCGCCGTAGGTGAGCACGACCGCCATCTGCAGCAGGGTGCGGATGTTGCCGCGGATATGCGGCTCGGTGTTGTCGGCGAACGTCTCCGCGCAGTCACCGCCCTGCATGAGGAACGCCTCGCCGCGGGCCACCTCGGCGAGCTGTTCGCGCAGCTCCTCCACCTCGGCGGGCACACAGATCGGCGGCACGCTCTCCAGCACGGTGCGCATCACCGCCGCCTGTTCCGGATCCCACGACGGCTGCTGTAGCGCAGGGCGGGCCAGCGCTTCGTCCAACCGCCTGCGCAGCTCCGTGGGCAGCGGCGGCAGTTCCGGCAGGCGATCGATGGGTACGTCGACGGTCCAGTTCACTCGTTCAGAATACGGACCCTTCGGACGGCCGTGGTACCCACCGTAGGGGTGGTGACAACCACCACCCTGCCCCGATGCGAATCGCGCCCCCACCCCGCTTAGGGTGATTGACCGAGACATATCCGGGGGCAACACCGAACTGCGGAGGAGTAGAGCGATCTCGCTTCGATATTTTTACGACTGCGAATTCATCGAGGACGGGGTGGTCATCGACCTGGTCTCCATCGGTGTGGTCTGCGAGGACGGCCGCGAATATTACGCGGTATCCACCGAATTCGACCCGGGCCGGGCCGGGCCGTGGGTGCGCAGGCATGTGCTGCCGCAACTGCCCTCGCCGTCCTCGCCGCTGTACCGCAGTCGCACCCAGATCCGCGACGAGCTGTACAAGTTCCTGGTGCCGCGCTCGTCGGTGGTGCCCGAACTGTGGGCCTGGGTCGGCGCCTACGACCACGTGGCGCTCTGCCAGCTGTGGGGCTCGATGGTCGACCTGCCCAGCGCACTCCCCCGCTACACCAACGAACTACGCCAGCACTGGGACGCGCACGGCCGCCCCGAACTGCCCCCGGTCCCGCCGGACGCGCACGACGCCCTGGCCGACGCCCGGCACAACCTGGCCAAATTCGAAGCCATCGAAGCGGCCCGCCGGCGCTGACCACGAACGACGAAGGCCCCGAGTCGAATCCGACTCGGGGCCTTCGTTGTCAGCTGTCAGTGGCTGTGCTTGCCACCGTTTTCGAGCTCCTGGCGCTTCTGCAACACCGCGAGCTGACGGTGCTCCTCGGCGTGCTCGATCTCGAAGTGCTGCTCGCTCTCCTGCCACGGGTCGGCCCGCAGGAAGCTACCGGTGCCCGGCTTACCCGCCGAACCCAGCTTGTTCATCTTCTTCGGGACCGGGGCGCCCTGGTACTCCAGCGGCAGCGGGTGACCGTGATCGTCGACCGGGCCGAGCGGCTGGTGCACCTCGATGTACTCACCGTGCGGCAGGCGCTTGATCACACCGGTCTCGATGCCGTGCTCGAGCACCGCCCGGTCGCTGCGCTGCAGGCCGATGCAGAACCGGTAGGCGACGAAGTACGCCACCGGCGGCACCACGAGCAGGCCGATGCGGCCCATCCAGGTGGTCGCGTTCAACGAGATGTCGAACTTGAGCGCCAGGATGTCGTTGACGCAGGACAGCGTCAGGACCACGTAGAAACCGATCGCCATGGCGCCGATCGCGGTACGGACCGGCACATCGCGCGGACGCTGCAGCAGGTTGTGATGCGAACCCACATCGCCGGTGAGCCGCTTCTCGATCCACGGGTAGGCGATCAGGACGGTGAACACCAAGCCCATGATCAACGCGACCCAGAACACCGCGGGCACGGTGTAGCGACCCAGGTACAGCTCCCACGGCGGCATGAGCCGGGCCAGGCCGTCGGTCCACATCATGTAGAAGTCCGGCTGCGAACCCGCCGACACCTGAGACGGGTTGTACGGGCCCAGGTTCCAGATCGGGTTGATCTGGAAGACGCCACCCATGATGCCGACGATGCCGAGGGTGAACGCGAAGAACGCGCCCTGGTCCGCGGCGAACACCGGCACGATGCGCGCGCCGACCACGTTGTTCTCGGTCCGGCCCGGGCCGGGGAACTGGGTGTGCTTCTGGTACCAGACCAGCGCGACGTGCGCGGCGATCAGGGCCAGGATGATGCCGGGGAACAGCAGCACGTGCGCGATGTAGAGGCGCGGGATGATGATGTCGCCGGGGAAATCACCGCCGAAGATCAGCCAGTGCAACCAGGTGCCCGCGATCGGCACGCTCATCGTGATACCGCCGAACGCGGCGCGCAGGCCGGTGCCGGACAGCAGATCGTCGGGCAGCGAGTAACCGAAGAAGCCCTCGAACATCGCCAGGATCAGCAGCAGGCAGCCGATCACCCAGTTCGCCTCACGCGGCTTGCGGAACGCGCCGGTGAAGAAGATGCGGAACAGGTGGATGATGATCGACGCCGCGAACAGCAGCGCCGCCCAGTGATGCACCTGGCGCACGAACAGACCGCCGCGCACCTCGAAGGTGATGTTCAGCGACGACTCGTAGGCCCGCGACATGGTGACACCACGCAGCGGCTGGTACGCGCCGTTGTAGACGACCTCGGTCATCGACGGATCGAAGAACAGGGTCAGGTAGACGCCCGACAGCAGCAGAATGATGAAGCTGTACAGCGCGATCTCACCGAGCAGGAACGACCAGTGGGTCGGGAAGACCTTGTTGATCGACCGCTTCATGAACGCGGCGGCGCGATAGCGCTCGTCCGCCTCGTTCGCCTGAGCTGCAACGGAAGGGCTCATGAACGACGCTCCCAGAAGGCCGGTCCGAGCGGCTCGATGTAGTCGCCGTTGGCGACCAGGAAGCCCTCGGAGTTGACGGTGATCGGCAGCTGCGGCAGCGCGCGGGCGGCGGGACCGAAGACCGGCTTACCCCACTCGGTCGCCAGGAACTGCGACTGGTGGCAGGGGCACAGGATCTTGTTGGTCTGCTGCTCGAACAGCGATGTCGGGCAACCGAGGTGGGTGCAGATCTTCGAGTAGGCGAAGTAGTCGCCGTAGTTGAAGCTCTCCTGACCCTTGCGCTTGATCGCCTTCTGCGCGTCTTCGGTGCGCAGGCGAATCAGCATGACCGGGTTGCGGATACCGCGCAGCGACTGCAGGGTGGCGTGCTCGTCGCCGCGCCACTTCTCTTTCCAGGGGAACACCGTCTCCATGGCGCCCGCGTCCAGATCCTCCGGACGCACCAGCACGATGTCCTCCGGGCGACCGGTGTCGCGCCGGATGTAGATGGTCTCGCCCTCGTAGTCGGGGGTCCAGCCGGACACCCACAGCGGCGACTTGTCGCCCTTGGCCCACGGGTTCTTCACCATGCCGCCGACGAACACCAGCAGCGCGCCGATGCCGAGCACACCGACACCGGCGCCGGCGGTGCGGGTGATCAGCTTGCGGCGGGCGAGCGTGGAGGTCTCCAGCGCGTCGCTCAGTTCGGCGACCAGCGTGCGGCGCTCGACCTCGGGCGACGGACCGTCGTGCCGGTCCTGGATGGACAGTTCGGCCGGGATGAACAGCTTGCGGATCAACACCACCGCGATGCCGATGACCAGCACCGAGACACCGAAGGTGATACCGACCAGCGGCGTGAACAGCGAGTAGGCGGCGTGGCCGTCCTCCTTGTTGGCCTTGAACTCCCACGGCCAGAACAGGAACACACCGACCAGGGCGGCCGCGGCGATGCCGGACACGGCAAACCAGAACGCGACCGCGCGCTCGGCCCGCTTCTCGGCGCGGGTACCCGGCACCGGGAACCGCTCGCGCCGGTAGGCGACATCGACGCCGTCGCGCTCGGTGCCGAGCTTGACCAGCTCGTCGCGGCTCATCGCGTCGAGTTCGGCCTCGGTCGGCTCCGTCAGCGCATGGCCGTCAGTCTTGGCCACATGGGCGCCGGCCCCTGTGACCTGCTCGTTCGACGGCTCGACGCCGTCGTGGCCCTCATCCGGCCGACCCACGTTAGGCTCCTTCTCAGTCATGACTGCATCCTTCGGGTCATGCGCCCGGCCCCTGCGTGGTCACGCGGAGCTACCGCCTCCGGGGCTGACGTGCTCATGACCGGGACCCGATCCAAATCGCGGCACCCACGACCAGCGTGATGCCGACCACCCAGATGACCAGACCCTCGGTCGCGGGACCGAACCCACCGAGGTCCCAGCCGCCGGGGGCGCGCTCTTCCTTCGCGTTCATCACGTAGGCGATGATGTCGCGCTTCTCTTCCGGGGTCAGCTGCCGATCGGAGAACTTCGGCATGTTCTGCGGGCCGGAGATCATCGCGTCGTAGATCTGCTGCTCGCTGGCGGGCTCCAGCGGCGGCGCGAACTTACCGGAGGACAGCGCACCGCCGCGGCCGGTGAAGTTGTGGCAGGACGCGCAGTTCATGCGGAACAGCTCGGAGCCGCGAGCGATGTCGTCGCCACGCAGGGACTCCTGGGCGATCTCGCCGTTCGGGTCACGGACCACGCTGGGGCCGCCGCCGTTGGCCGCGACGTACGCCATCAGCGCGTCGGTCTGGTGCTCGTCGAACTTGGCGGGCTTGCGCTGCGCCTGGGCCTCGTTGCGGGCCATCGGCATCCGGCCGGAGGAGACCTGGAAGTAGACGGCGGCTTCACCGACGCCGATCAGGCTCGGGCCGCGGTCCTGGACACCCTGCAGGTTCGCACCGTGGCAGGTGATGCAGGACGTGTCGTACAGCTGGTTGCCCTCACGGATCAGCGCGGACTTGTCGTCGTTCGCGGTCGCGAGCTGCGGGTTCGGCGTCAGGGCCGCCGCGAGGAAGCCTGCTCCGACGAGGCCCACCAACAGCGCGAGGCCGCCCGCGATGCGACGGCGAACGCGGCGCTGCCTGCGCGTCTTGCTGGCCTCGCCGTTCCCTTTGCTTTCGGGCGCTGGCGCTGACGGGGGAGATGAACTCATCTGTGTCCCTTTGGAGTAGACGGAACCGACGTGTGCAAAAGACTGGGGTATCGCCCGGGTCAGCGGACGAAGTAGATCGTGGCGAACAACCCGATCCAGACGATGTCGACGAAGTGCCAGTAGTACGAGACGACGATCGCGGCGGTGGCCTGCGCCGGGGTGAACTTACTGACCTTGGTGCGGATCAGCAGGAACACGAAGGCGATCAGACCGCCGACGACGTGCAGACCGTGGAAACCGGTGGTGATGTAGAACACCGAGCCGTACGAGCTGCTCGAGATCGAGGTGCCCTCGTGGACCAGGTTCATGTACTCGTAGGCCTGGCCGCCGACGAAGAACGCGCCCATGATCAGCGTGATGACGTACCAGCGGCGCAGGCCGAACACGTCGCCACGCTCCGCCGCGAAGACACCCATCTGGCAGGTGAACGACGAGGCGACCAGCACGGCGGTGACCGGCACGGCGAGCTTCAGGTTCAGCTCGGTCGGCTCCGGCGGCCAGTTGCCGTGGGCCTGGGCGCGCGCGACGAAATACATCGCGAAGAGGCCGGCGAAGAACATCAACTCGCTGGACAGCCAGATGATGGTACCGACGCTGACCATGTTGGGCCGATTCAGCGAGTGCACACGCTGGGTTATGGCCGATCCGGGGGTCCCTACTGCGGTCGTCACGGGGGTAAGTATGACTCGTCGTAGTACGACACAAGTACCCGGGTGCGAAACTTGTGTCTCCGTGTCGGAAAACCCACGGACAGACAGGCTCTCGACCTGGGCTCGGCGTGTTGGAGATCGTTTCGCCGGACGACCGGGGTGAGCACCGGATGTCGCCGGGTGACGCCCGCACAGCATGACAGGCAGTACTGAGTAAAAGCTGAGATGGAGGCGATGTGGCAGCGGGGATATGGCGCCGATGGTTCGGCCGCCGCGGCGGGGCGACACTGGATCCGAGCCGGGCCGATCTGGTGGTGGTCACCGCGAGTTTCGATGACGCCGAGGCCTGTTCGGCGGCGCTGGCCCGCGCGGACGGCTGGACCGCCGACGCGCCCGCGGTGCTGCGTCATCATCTGCGGATCCCGGCCGAGCAGGTCGAGACGGTGTGCGCCATCGCCGCGCAGGACGGCTACGCGCCCGCGCCCCGGGTCGGCGGCCCGGGCACCGACCCGCTGGAAAACCTGATCTTGCAGCGGGTACAGGTGCTCGACGCGCTGCACTGCTCGCAGGAGCGTTCCCGGATGGCCGGTTTGGCGCAGCGGCACGAGGGCACCGCCGACGGATGGGACGCACTACAGCCGCGGCCGGTTTAAGCGCGGGCTTCCCCGCAAGGGAGCACAGTAAGCTTCTTCGCGACGAACTGGTGCCTGAACCAGTGTGAACGGGAGTAAGAGAACATGCGTAGCTGGCCACAGGTACTCGGAACCCTCGCCGACGGCGACGACCTGGCGGCAGCCGACACGGCATGGGCGATGGACGAGATCATGTCGGACAACGCCACCTCCGCGCAGATCGCCGCGTTCGGTGTCGCGATGAAGATCAAGGGGCCCACGCCCGCCGAGCTGGCCGGCCTCGCCACCGGCATGCTCGACCACGCGCGACTGGTGCACATCGACGGGGACGCGGTCGACATCGTCGGTACCGGCGGGGACCGTTCCGGGTCGGTGAACATCTCCACCATGTCCTCGATCGTGGTCGCCGCGGCCGGGGTGCCGGTGGTCAAACACGGCAACCGCGCGGCCTCCTCCAAGAGCGGCGGCGCCGACGTGCTCGAGGCGCTCGGGGTGAAGCTCGCGCTCGGGCCGGAGTCCGTCGCGCGGTGTATCCGCGAGGTCGGCATCGGTTTCTGCTTCGCGCCGGCCTTCCATCCCGCGCTGCGGTTCGCGGGCGCGGCCCGCAAGGAGATCGGCATTCCCACCGTCTTCAACGTGCTCGGGCCGCTGACGAACCCGGCCCAGCCGCGGGCCGGACTCATCGGCTGCGCCTTCCCCGACCTGCTGCCCGTGATCGCTGGCGTGTTCACCGAACGCGGCGGCAGCGCACTGGTGGTGCGCGGCAACGACGGGCTCGACGAGATCACCACCTCCGACACCACCGCCGCCTGGGTGGTCTCGGGGGGACGACGTCGCGAAACCACCATCGACCCGACCCGCCTCGGCATCCCGCGGGTCGATCTCGCCGCGTTGCGCGGCGGGGACGCCGAGGTCAACGCCGGGGTGGCCCGCGATGTCCTGGCCGGCCGCACCGGTCCGGTCCGCGACGCGGTCCTGCTGAATTCCGCCGCGGCCATCGTCGCCTACGACTTGTCCCAGGGCACAGTCGATTTCGACACCGACGTGCACGACGCACTGGCCACCGGGCTGACCCGCGCCGCCGAGGCCATCGATACCGGTAACGGGGCCGCACTGCTCGAGCGGTGGACGAAGCTCACCGTCACGCTCGGCGACCGCTGACTTATCGGTCACTTGATCACCAGGTAATGGTGGCGGACGACGATGCCGCCACCATTACCTGGTGATCGCTTGCCCAGGGGTGCGATTTGGTAGCTGAGGGACATAAGACCTGTTCAGCGGACTAAGGTTGCAGGCGGGGCCGACGCGGTGGCGTCGGCGTGCACGGCAGACCACGCGCGCGACACTCCCAAGCCAACTCGATGAAGGGCAGGCGTCTCACTCCGGAAAAGGAGCACAGCATGAAGCGCAGCTGTTCCGTATTACTGGGCGTACTGGCGACAGCGGGATTGGCCGCCGGCGCGCCGACCGCATCCGCCATCTCGGGCACCGTATCCATCAACGGCACACCGTATGCCGATCCGTCCGGCTGCATGATGGTCGGCGACGGAGGACCGATGTCCATCGAGAACAACACCGAAGGCACGGTGACCGTGTTCACCCGCGCCGACTGCGACGAAGGTGACGTGACCGGGGTGATCGGTGCAGGGGCTAGCGGTACCTTCCCGGGCAAATCCGTGATCGTGAGCTGAGGGGCTACTCCCCCAGCGAGAACCCGGCCTCCACATCGGCGCTCGAATACGACTTGAACGCGATATGCGTGATGGTCCGCGCGACGCCGGGCGTCTTGTCGATCCGTCCGGTGACCACGTCGGCGATCTGCTCGTGGTCGCGCACCCGCACGATCGCGATCAAATCCACATCGCCTGCGCACGAGTACACCTCGGCGACCCCTTCGGTATCCGCCACCGCCTGCGCGGTCTCCGGAATACGCCCGTTGTCGGCGTCGATAAGCACGATCGCGGTAATCATGGGATCAGCGTAGTGCGCGCCACCCGCCGCCCCCACCCCGCCACGTGACCCTTCCGCCGACCCTGCCGGACCCCGCCCAGAAGGTACGGAACGAGGCGATCCCTTCACCGCTCCTTGTACTCCTCCTCCACCGACCGGCTCCGAGCCGCGACATCCGCCACCTCCGCCCACCCCAACCAGCGTCCCGCCCCATACATCGGTTCCCGATACCCCTCCGTACTGCGCACAATCCGCACCCCCGCCCGCGCCAACCACCGCGCCACCAACGCCGCCTCCTCCGGCGAAGCGCCCCGCAACGGCGGCACATTGATCGAAACCCACTCCCCCGCAGCCGCAGCGCCGGGCACACCGACGGTGCCATCGACTCGGGCCGGCGAACCCGAATCGGCCGACTCGACTGTTGTGGATACCCCTTCGGAGGAAGTGGTTCGGACCGCCGAGGTCAGAGCCATGGCGGTGGTCGAGTGGGAGGCCGAGGCCGCATAACCCGCTGACAGTTGGGACGCGCCCCCGCTCTCGACGTCAGATCTCGGCTGAGCCGGGGGCACCTGAGGTCCGGCGGCGGCCCGTGCAGCGACTTCAGCGCCGGGCAAATCGGCGGTCCGGCCCGAGGTCAGGGCCATACAGTCCGCTGACGACCGGCCCGCGGCAGTCCGGCCCCTGGCGTCGGATCCCGGCCGAGCCGGGGGCGCCTGGGTTTCGGGGGCGGGTGGGGCTACTTCGGGAGTGGGCGATTCGGGGGGCACTCCCCCTTCGGGGATCACGGTTTCGGCGGCGGCGACGAGGTGTTCCACCACGGGCATGGGTGGGACGCCGCGGGGGGCAGTGCCTGCGGCGGCGAGGCGGCCGTAGCGGATGACGGAGAATTCCCAGCCGCCCGCGCCGTCGGGGTGGGCGGTGACGAGTTCGGCGATGCGGGCGACGGCCGCGAGGCGCTGGGTGCGGTGCAGGGCGCGGATCACCGCGACGGTGCGGTCCCGCAGTCGCGCGGCGGCCTCGAAATGCTGGGCGCGGGAATGGGTTTCGATGCGGTCGAGCATGGCGCGGACGGGTGCGTCGGAGCGCCCGGTGAACAGGGCGCGCACGAGCGCGGGAGCGGGCGCGTATTCCTCTGTATTAATAGGAGTCCCCGGCACGGCGGCGGGACAACCGCCGACGACCGCGGGCGGGCACTCGTGCGTCCCGCGCCGGGGCAGGCGGGTACTGCAGGTCCGCAGGCCGGTGAATTCGGCGATGATCAGCGCGAGGTCGGCGGCATCCATCCGAGAGTTGAAGGGCCCCAGCGCGTCTCGGTTCGGCGTGCGAACGACGGCGAACCGCGGGAACGGTTCGTCGGTGAGCGTGAGCCACCAGGCCCGCTTGGGAAACTTGGAACGCCGGTTGTAGGGCGGGGTGTGCGCGACGAGCAGTCGCAGCTCCCGCACCCCCGCTTCGAGGGCGTGCGCGCAGACCACATGGTCGACCCGGGTGGCGAGGGCGACCATTTCTTTCATCCGCCCCCGGGTTTCCGACCCGGTGAAGTAGTTGCGCACGCGGCGGCGCAGATTCACCGCCGTGCCGATGTAGAGGACTTCGTCGGATGGTCCGCGGAACAGGTAGACGCCGGGCGCGGCAGGCAGGTCCGCGGCCAGGAAACGCTTGGCGCGCTGGCGGGGTGTGACATCGGGCAGGTAGTCGACCAATTCGGTGAGGCTGTGCACGCCCTGGTTGCCGACCCGGCCGATGAGCGCGTGCAGCACGTCGACGGTCGCGCGCGCGTCGTCGAGGGCGCGGTGCGTCGGTTGCGTACTCGCGCCGAGCAACTGGGCGAGCACGCTCAACCGGACCGAGGGCGCCTCGTCCCGGCCGAGTACGCGCCGGGCCAGCTTCACCGTGCACAGCACTGTCGCGGACGGCCAAGGGGTCTCGCACTGGGCCGCGGCGGCCCGCAGGAACGCCATGTCGAACCGCGCGTTGTGCGCGACCAGCACCGCGCCCGCGGCGAACTCCAGGAAACCGGGCAGCACGGCGTCGATCTTCGGCGCCGCGTACACCATCGCGGTGGTGATGCCGGTGACCTGGACGATCGCCGGCGGCACCGCCCGTCCCGGGTTGACCAGCGTCGCGAATTCGCCCAGCACTTCGCCGCCACGCACCTTGACCGCACCGATCTCGGTGATCGCGTCGGCGCCGGGACTGGTGCCGGTGGTCTCCAGGTCGACCACCACGAAGGTGGTGTCGTAGAGGGGCGTGTCGAGGTCGTCGAAGACCAACTGCTGAGCTGCGGCCTTGCGCGGAGCGGGGACGGACACGGGCTGGAGCGTAGGCGGTGGGTCCGACAAGGACGGGTCCACGCAGCCGCCTACTTCCGCGCACGCGAAAGCCGCAGAGAATGTCCGAATTACTCTGTGGGGATTTCGTTTTGTTACCCATGAAACGATCTAGAAAGCCAAAAAGTGGCGTAGATCACATTGTTGCATAAACCGTATCAACGGGTCCGGCGTGTCCCACAGCCCGGGCGCGCCGTCAGCGGCGTGCTGTGACCGATCACAGCGAGACTGCCGACCGACCAGTCTCGAAGCTGGAGATGTCCGCGATATGAACGCAACGACCTGGGGAAATGTCCAATTCGTACACACTCCGCCGACCCGCGGACGCACCGAAGCGGACCGCGGTAGCGACCCAGACGCTCAACCGAGGCGGTGCGCCGTTATCTTTTCGTGATTGCTGGGACATATCTCACATTGATTAAGCGGAAATTCACACACGCGCACACAATTCGCCGAAGTCCGACTTTACAAACCACCGTGATGTGTTCGTAACCTTTTCGAGACCTCACGGAGTCCGCCGCATCGAACCCGGTGCGAACGACACGAAGTCCGCGGCACCAGTCAGGGTGCGGCGTCGTGGGGCAGATTGGGAGTACCGCATCATGACGACCGAATCCGTCAAGCGACAGGCGCAGCGCGCCATCGCCGCCGGGGCCGTCGGCGCTGCCACCATCGGCGCTTTCCTGCTTCCGGCCGCCCCCGCATCGGCTCAGCCGGTGACCATCCCCGGCGTCGGAACCTTCGAGGTGCCGAACGAGATCCAGATTCCGCAGGGCATCCCCGGCATCGAGCTGCCCGCGCAGCCGCTGCCCTTCGTCGCCCCGAAGCGGACCATCGGCGAAGAGGCCCTCGACGCCGCCATGACCAAGCTCGGCGCCCCGTACGTGTACGGCGCCGCGGGCCCGAACGCCTTCGACTGCTCCGGCCTCGTGAAGTGGGCCTACGCGCAGGCCGGCCTGGAGCTGCCGCGCACCAGCGGCGCCCAGCTGTCCGCCGGCAGCCCGGTCTCGATGGACGACCTGCAGCCGGGCGACCTGGTGTCGTTCTACGGCGGCGGCCACTCCGGCCTGTACGCCGGCGACGGCAATGTCGTGCACGCGTCCACCTCCGGCACGCCCGTGCAGGTGGCGCCGATCTCCTCGATGCCCATCGCCGGAGCCCGTCGCTTCTGAGAAACCGCTGGTCGGGCCGTACGTTGCGGCCCGACCACCGGACGGCGGCCGTGATCGTTTCGTTCTCTACTGGACACAGACCCAGGCCGTTCCGTAACCTAATCGAGACCTTCTGGATTTACCCGAGGCGCGCACTCCGCAAACCTCCGTTCCCCCGGAAGGCGTTGCGTCGGTTCAACCAGATCGAGAGAACAGGGGCACGGCAGCCTGTGGCAGCACACCGGAGACAGGGCACGCTGAGACTCGACACGAAACGTCTGGTGGGTGGCGCGTTGGCGGCCGGGGTACTGGCCACCACCACCGTCTACGGCGCGGGCCCGGTCGGCGCCGAACCGGTCGCCCTACCCGCGACCGCCGCCGACGCCGTGCAGCGGATGATCGACCTGTCCCGCCAGTCGGAACAGCTCAACGAGCAGGCACTCAACGCCCAATCCGACCTGGACACCAAACTCGGGTTGCAGCGTGAGGCCGACGCGAAACTGGCCGCCAGCACCGATCAGGTGAACCTGGCCCGCGACGAAGTGCGCAAGTATCAGCCGATCATCGACCGCACCGCGATCGCCGCCTATCAGGGCGCGCGCACCAACCGGTTATTCGCCGTCCTGGTCAGTGATTCTCCGCAGCAGCTGCTCGACCAGATGTCCACGCTGGACGTGCTCGCCGCGCAGACCTCCGATCAGCTCGCGCTCTACAAGAAGGCCACCGACGCCGCCGAGGGCGCGGAAGCCGATGCCCGCCGCGCCTCCGACGAGGCCCGTGCCGCCGCCGACAAGGCCGAAACGGTGCGTGGCGAGCTGGAACGCAAACGCAGCGATCTCAGCGGAGCCATCGTCCAGGTGGTGCAGGCGTGGACCGGGTTGTCCGCCAAGGACAAGTCCGCGCTCGCCGGCCCCGCCTTCCCACCCGGCTTCGACCGCGACACCCTGCTGCAAGGCTTGGTGCCCGGCAGCGGCACCAGCGCGCTGGCCGCGAGCCTCACCCGCATCGGCGACCCGTACGTCTGGGGCGCGACCGGACCGCACCAGTTCGACTGCTCCGGTCTGGTGCAGTGGGCGTTCAAACAGGTCGGCAAGGACGTGCCGCGCACCAGTTCGCAACAGGCGTCCTACGGCACGCCCGTCGCGCAGAACGATTTGCAGCCCGGCGACGTCGTGTTCTTCTACAACGACATCTCCCATGTCGGCATCTACGCGGGCAACGGACTCATGGTGCACGCCTCCACCTTCGGTGTCCCGGTCGCGGTAGCCCCCATCAGCACCACGCCGTACCACTCCGCTCGGCGATACTGAACAACCATGAGTGGGAACGCCTACCCGTCTCCCACCGCCGACCCCGAGCGCGACCCCATCCGAGGCGGTGCGATGAGCAGACCCAGTACGCAACTCGTGCACGCCTCGCGCACAGACCCTCACCGAGTCCAGCTGGGTCGCGCAGATGCCGCCGTGTGTGGCGCCGAGCGCCGACGGGGTCGAACCAAGAGCGCACATCATGCGCCGACGCACCTCGCGCCTGGTGAAGTCGAGCACCGACGCGGTGGCACCATGAACGAACCCGATGCGTGAGCCATGCACCGGCCGTGCCTGGTGGAACCGAACAACGGCGAGGTGGAGCCATGAGCAAACGCGATGCGCAGATCATGCGCGCCTCGCGCATGGTGGCATCGAGGTCGGCCGGTGATTGACCCCCGGGCGCGAATCATAGGCCGTCGCACCTCGGGCATGGTGAGGTCAGACGAGGTGCGGCCATGAGTGGCGCGGGGCGGTTGCGGGCGTGGTGGTCGGCGCGGCGGCGCTTCGAGTTCGTGCTCACCGTCACGATGGTGGTGGCGCTGACCGGATTCTGTGGCGCGCTGGTGCTGTTGCCGAACACCGCGCTGCCCAGGCCGCAGAGTGCGCAACAGCACGAGGCGGTCGGTCAGGCCACCGCCACCGATCCGCGGCTGGCCGAGATCCGGCGCAGTATCGAACCGTTCGGCACGATCGTCGCGCATCAGGTGCCGACCGGTGACGGGCAGCAGTCCCTGGTCGTCGGCCATCCGGCGCAGCGCATCGAAATGGATGTCCTGGAGCAGGCACTCGGTGCCGCGACCACCGCGGTGACCGATGTGTGGGGGCCGGGCTGGCCGCAGTCGACCGTGGTCGTCGTCGCCTCCTCCCCCTCCGAGTTCGCCGGGCTGGTGCACGCGGGCGCCACCATGTCCGCGGAGGTCGCCGCCGCTTCCGTGGCCGACCCGTACATCCCTGGCACCCCGCCCACCGGTCAGCGCATCGTCTTCAGTCCGGACGCGGGCCGGCGCCTCGATCCCGAGGGCCTGCGCACCCTGCTCCGCCATGAACTCACCCACATCGCCACGCGCGCCGAAACCCGCGACGGCGCACCGCTGTGGATGTTGGAGGGTTTCGCCGACTACGTCGCCCACCGCAACCAGGGCCATCCCTTCACCGACGTCGCCCCGAGTCTCACCGCCCGCACTCGCCTGCAGGCCCTACCGTCCGACCTCCCGGCCGATGCCGACTTCACCGGCCCCAAAGCCGCTGCGGCATACGAGCAGGCGTGGTCCGTCTGCGCCTACGTCGCCGACAGATACGACCAGCCCCGTCTCGTCGAGCTCTACCGCCGCCTGGCCGCCGCCCAGCAGACCCCGGCCACCGAAGACGACATCCTCCGCACCGTCCTGGGCACCTCCCGCCCCGACTTCATCGCCGCCTGGCGTGCCTGGCTCGCCACCCAAGTCAACTGATCCCGCGATCAGGAGGAATTGGTGGCGTTCGCCTCTCGCGCGATGCCGCCACCATTTCCTCCTGATCAGCCGACCGATCGCGACGCGCACGCATCGGGTCCGCGGGCCGCGTACCCGCCGCGCGCAGGCGCGGCGCAGCCAACCCAGTAGGTTGTTCGCATGGCCCGAACTCTGCTGGTGACCAACGATTTCCCGCCGCGGCCGGGCGGTATCCAGTCCTATCTGCATGCCCTGGCCGGTGAGCTGCCGCCCGATGATCTGGTGGTTTACGCGCCGCGCTGGCGCGGGGACAGTCATCTGAAATTCGATGCCAAGCAGAAATTCCAGGTGGTGCGCCATCCCACCACGCTGATGTTGCCGACCCCGCTGGTGCTGCGCCGGGCCACGCGGCTGCTGCGCAGCGAACAGTGCGACACGGTGTGGTTCGGCGCGGCCGCCCCGCTGGCTTTGATGTCGCCGGTGCTGCGCCGGGCGGGCGCGGAACGGATTCTCGCGAGCACGCACGGCCACGAGGTCGGTTGGTCGATGCTGCCGGGCGCCCGGCAGGCGCTACGTCAGATCGGCGAACACACCGACGTGATCACCTACGTCAGCAAGTACACGCGGCGCCGGTTCGCGTCGGCGTTCGGCCCGAATGCCGCGCTGGAGTATCTGCCGCCGGGCGTGGACACCGACACCTTCCGGCCCGATCCGGCCGCCCGCGCCGAATTGCGCGCCCGCTACGGCCTCGACGATCGGCCGACCATCCTGTGCCTGTCCCGCCTGGTCCCCCGCAAGGGTCAGGACATGCTGATCATGGCCATGCGCGAGATCCGTGATCGGGTGCCCGGCGCGATGCTCGTGATCGCGGGCGGCGGACCGTACGAGGAGAAGCTGCGGCACTTCGCCATCGCGCTCGGCGTCGCCGAGGACGTGGTGTTCACCGGCCGAGTGCCCTCCGGCGAGCTCGCCGCCCATCACACGCTCGCGGACGTTTTCGCGATGCCGTGCCGCACCCGGGGCGCGGGCTTGGACGTGGAGGGTCTCGGCATCGTCTATCTGGAGGCCTCGGCGTCGGGGGTACCGGTGGTCGCGGGCCGCTCCGGCGGTGCGCCGGAAACGGTGGTCGAGGGCGAAACCGGGCGGGTGGTGGACGGGCGTTCGGTGCAGCAGATCACCGATGCCCTGGTCGACATCCTGTCCGACCCCGATTCCGCCGCCCGCATGGGCGCCGCGGGCCGGGCCTTCGTCGAGGAGCGCTGGCGCTGGGACAGCCACGGCGCCCGGCTGCGCCAACTGCTGCGATGAGCGGGTGGACCGAGGCCCGAGGTGCGCGAATGAGCGCTACTGCGGCGCGGCTACCCGAATCGGATACGCTCACGGTTGTGAGCGAAGGAACCGCGCCGAGGGGCGCACGCGGCGAGGTGCGGGCATGAGCGCTATCCAGGTCGCCGACCAGACGTTCATCGCCGCACCGGGCGTCGCCGTCGCGGATTTGCTGGCCGCGTCGAACAATTGGCGCCGCTGGTGGCCGGATCTGACCTTGATCGTCCGGGAAGACCGGGGCGACAAGGGAATCCGCTGGACCGTGGCCGGCGCGCTGACCGGAACCATGGAGGTCTGGTTGCAGCCCGCGCTGGACGGGGTGATCCTGCACTACTTCCTGCACGCCGAACCGCAGCCCGCACTGGCGCCGAACAAGCTGGCCGCCGCCAATCGCGCACGCCGGGTGGCGGGCAAGCACATGTCCTTCGAATTGAAGTCGCGACTGGAGGCCGGTCGCCCGGCGGGCGTCGCGCCCGCCCACGCCTCTTGACGCTCACCCAGCACCGACGCTGAAAGGAACCGCTGTCCGCCATGGCCGACAGGACCCAGAGGTCGATCATCATCGAGGCCCCGTCGCAGCAGGTGATGTCCGTCATCGCCGATCTGGAGTCCTACCCGGAGTGGGTCTCGGCGGCACAGTCGGTCGAGGTACAGGAGAAGGGCCCGGACGGCCGGGCCCGCACCGCGCGGTTCGTGCTCGACGCGGGGGTGGTCAAGGACAGCTACGTGCTCGCCTACACCTGGGCCCCGGACAACAAGTCGGTGAGCTGGCAGCTGGTGAGCGGCGAACTGCAGAAGGCGCAGAACGGCACCTATGAACTCATCGATCAGCCCGACGGCAACACCGAGGTCGTCTACACCCTCACGGTCGATCTGAACATCCCGATGATCGGCATGTTCAAGCGCAAGGCCGAGAAGGTGATCACCGATACCGCGTTGAAAGAACTGAAGAAACGGGTCGAAGGCTGACGACACACACGACCCGGGTCGAGCTGTTCATCGGCAAAGGCGGGGTAGGCAAGACGACACTGGCGTGTGCCACCGCCATGTCCTACGCCAGGGCGGGCCGCCGGGTGCTGATCGCGTCGCTCGATCAGGCGCATTCGCTGGGCGATGCGCTCGGGTTCCGTTTTCCGCACGATCCCGGCACGGTCGCGGGGATCGCCACGGTGCTGCCCGGGCTCGACGTGATCGAAGTGGATTCGCTTGCGCTGCTGGAGGATCGGTTCCGCGAGGTGGTGCGGATGCTGTCCCCCGGCACCGGCCACGATCACGGCGTCGACCTGGCCGCGCTCGACCCGGCCGAGCTGACCGGCCTGCCGGGCGTGCAGGAACTACTGATGCTGGTGGAGATCACCCAGTTCGTGCACGAGGACGACTGGGATGTGGTGGTCGTCGACTGCCCGCCCTCGGCGGACATGCTGCGCATCGTCACCGCGCCGGACACGCTGCTCGGCTATCTGGAACGGGTGTGGCCGGCGCACGCCCGCGCGATGAGTTCGGTCGGCACGGACCTGCGCCGCGCGGTACTCGCGGCGACCGTCGAACGGATCGTCGAGGCGGTCACCGAGGTCCGCGACCTGCTCGCCGACCATCACCGCACCGGAGCCCGCCTGATCACCGTCGCCGAACGGGTGACCCTCGCCGAATCCGAACGCGTCCGTTCCGCCGCCGCCCTGCTCGGCCTGCGCCTCGACACCGTGGTGGTGAACAAGGTGCTCCCCGCCCTCGACGGCGCCGCGGACATCGATCATCCGGCGGCGCGCTGGTACGCCGATCGACGTGACGAGCAACTCACCGCGATCACCGAGTTACGGCGCGCGATGCCGGGTATCCCGGTGCTGATCGCGCAGCACACCGGACCCGAGCCGATCGGCCTGACCTCCCTCACGGCGCTGTCGCACGCGGTGGGCTCGGACGGGGACGCTGCCCTTATGCTGAGCGACAGTCCGGCGGAGGTTGACGGGAGTTCCGGCGAACCGGTGGTTCGATGTGAATCGGGCAGCGGCCTGCACGCGATATACACATTGCGGATGCCACTGCCCGTGGTCGACGCGACAACGCTGCGACTTGGCCGAGTGGAGGACGATTTGATCGTGGGAGCGGACGGTGTCCGGCGGCGAGTGCGTCTGGCGCCGGTATTGCGGCGGTGCACGGTCGACGGTGCCGAACTCGACGGCGGGCAACTCGTGGTGCGGTTCCGCCCCGACCCGCAGCTGTGGCCGGAAAGCGGCGGCGATGAACGGTGATCGAAGCACCGGCTTCTTCGGCCGGGTCACCGGTCGAGGCGGAGACCGCACGCACGAAACCGACGTCCGCGCACAGGGCGACGCAGACGAATCCGTCGACGCGCGCGCACAAGGCGGCACGAGCGAATCGACCGACGCGCGTGCACAGGGCGGCGCGGGCAATCCACGCAGTGCGAGCGACTCCCGTAGTGCGGGCAGTGCGGGCGACCCACGCAACGCGGGCAACGACACTCGCGCCCACGGTGCCACCCAATCCGGCGCGCAGCCGAAAAACGGCCCCTACCAAGGTGATCCGGGCGACGGCTTGGCCGAATTCGCCGCGGAACTCAAACTGCTCGCCGAAGCCGTGCTCGAGCGGGTGGAGCCGGTGCTGCGCCGGGCCGCCGACGGTCAGGTGGAGTGGTCGAGTTGCGACTGGTGCCCGGTCTGCGCCGCGGCCGCGCTGGTGCGCGGGGAACATCACGAGGTGTTGCAGAGCGTGGCCGATCACGGCACCGCCATCGTCACGGTGCTGCGCGAGGCGCTCGCCGGTGTGCCGGTCGACCCGGTGATGCCGGAGCACGATCACGCTGCGCCGCACCGTGATTCCCCCGCATCGCCGCACGATGCCACCGCCGGGCGTACGGAAGGCCGCGCGGGACAACGCCCGTCGCGATCCCGTTACGTCGCTATCCCAGTGACGATCAAGGCATGACGCACCGGCTGTCAGGTGCGCGACCGCTGACTGTCGGAATCGACGTCGGCGGCACCAACATTCGCGCATCGGTGATCGACAACAGCGGCGAGGTGCTCGACACTGTGCAGGCGCCGACCCCGCATTCGGCCCGGGCACTCGAGGACGCCCTCGCCCGTTCCGTGCGTGAGCTGTGCGACCGCCATCCGATCGGCGCGGTCGGCCTCGCGGTCGCCGGGTTCATCACCGCCGACCGCACCACCGTCCGGTTCGCCCCGCACCTGCCGTGGCAGGACACTCCGGTCGCACAGCGGCTCACCGAACGCCTCGAGCTGCCGGTCATTCTCGAACACGACGCGAACGCCGCGATGTGGGCCGAATATCGGTTCGGCGCGGCGGCGGGCGGGCACAACGTGGTGCTCGTCGCGATCGGCACCGGGATCGGCGCCGCGCTGCTGATCGACGGCCGGCTCTATCGCGGAACACACGGTGTCGCACCGGAACTCGGCCATCTACAGGTCGTGCCGGAGGGCCGGGCCTGCCCGTGCGGCAAACGCGGCTGCTGGGAACGGTATTGCAGCGGAACAGCTCTCGCCGATACCGCGATCGAGATGCTGGCCACCGATCCGGTGCGCTCGGTGCTCGCGAAGGACGTCTATCGCGATCCCGGTTCGCTGACCGGGCGCCGGGTCGCGGGCGCGGCCCAGGACGGTGACCCGCTCGCGGTGCGGGTGATGGCCGATTTCGCGCGGTGGCTCGGCCTCGGGCTCGCCTTCGTCAGCGATATCTTCGACCCCGACCTGGTCGTCATCGCCGGCGGCGTGAGCAGTTCGGCCCCGCTGTTCCTGGACGAGGCGCGCGAGGAGTACGCCCGCGCCGTCACCGGCGCGGGCCACCGCCCGCTCGCGCGGATCCGCACCACCCAGCTCGGCGAAGCCGCGGGCATGATCGGCGCCGCCGACCTCGCCCGCGCGGCGCTCATCGAGAGCGAGCACAAGAACTCCAGGGTCGCGCGCAGCCGCTGACCAAGATCACCAGGTAATGGTGGTGGCTTCTCGGCCGATGCCGCCAGGATTACCTGGTGATCTCGAAGCGATCCGTGCTCGGTCGACCCAGGACGCACATTCCACGTTTCGTGGCGCGCGCCAGTGGTATTCGAAGAACAGAAGATCTGCTCGGTCACCGATGACCACGATTCCGGTGGCCGGCAGTCCCGCTATCGGGCTTCGATTACAGCGCACCCGCTCGCGCATGGCAGAGTGTGGTGAGATTAGCCGCTGCGCTTGGATGTGATCTGCAACCAGCGGTAAAGTCGGCAACTGACGCAGGTGTGCCCGCTTCGATCCCGGTCCCGGGGGAAGGACGTCATGTTCTACTGGCTGCTGAAGTACTTGCTGCTGGGACCGTTCATGCATCTCTACAATCGGCCCACGGTCGAAGGTGTGGAGAACATTCCGGCCGACGGTCCGGCAATCATGGCGGGTAACCACCTTTCCTTCGCGGACTGGTTGTTCGCGCCGCTGCTCTCGCCGCGCCGCATCAACTATCTGGCGAAGGCCGAATACTTCAACACGCCCGGCGTCAAGGGCGCGTTCCAGAAGTGGTTCTTCACCACCACCGGCCAGTTCCCGATCGACCGCACCGGCGCCGACGCCGCCGAGGACGCGCTCAACGCCGCCCGCAAGCTGCTCGATCAGGGCCGACTGGTCGGCCTCTACCCCGAGGGCACCCGCTCCCCCGACGGTCGCCTGTACAAAGGCAAGACCGGCCTGGCCCGTCTCGCGCTGGAAACCGGCGTCCCCGTCATCCCGGTCGCCGTCATCGGCACCGACGACGTGAGCCCGCCCGGACCGTTCCGCTGGCGCCGCCGCAAGGTGACCGTCAAATTCGGCACCCCCATCGACTTCTCCCGCTACGACGGCATGGGCGGCAACCGCTTCGTCGAGCGCGCCGTCACCGACGAGGTCATGTACGAGCTCATGCAGCTCAGCGGCCAGGAATACGTCGACGTCTACGCCGCCAGCCTGAAGAAGAACGTCCCCAACGGCAGCGCCCGCGAAACCACCCGAATCCCGGACACCGCAGCCAGCTAGCTCCCAGTGGAGGACTGCGTCCTTCTGTGGCATCGAAGCTATCGTCGGCGGAGAGCCTGCCCTGCTGGAATCCTCGCGTTCGAATGTCGCCAGTCGTTTCATCGGCTGGCGACATTTCGCGTTGTAGGCCCACCTCACGTGCCCGAAGGTCCTCGCGGACCCCTGAAATCACCACCACCACTGCCGAACTCCGCTCCTCGCGGTGCCCGCCCCGTTCCGGAAGCCCGCACCCCTTCTCGTTGTACGGCTCACCTCGCGGCCCGAAGGTCCTCCGGGCTACATCGCGGACTGCGCCCCCTTCGCGATGCCCGCCATACTTTTCAGAACCCGCACCCCTTCTCGGGATTCGCACCCTTTGCGGGCGTCCAGAACGCGTGCGGATCCCGAGAAAGGGTGCGGCTGTTGCGATCCCGCGCTTACAGTCGGGGGTCGGATCGGTGGCTGGGAGGGCTTTCGCTTGATGGTCGTGAGGGGGTGGCGGGTACGCCACTCGCCGACAGTTTGCTCGCGTCGACTCGTTACCCCGGAGTTCATATTGCGTTGGGATAGCTGGGACAGGGTGATCCCATGACTGGTTCGACCTTCGGTTTCTCCCGGCGCACCCTGTTGCGCACCTCCGCGCTCGGTCTGGTGGCCGCTCCGGCATTGGCCGCGTGCGCCGCCAATGACGGGCCCGGCCTGGTGCGGCAGCGGCCGGTGCTGACCCACGGGGTCGCGGTGGGTGACCCGCGCACCGACGGCGCGCTGATCTGGGCCCGCTCCGACCAGCCCGCGAAGCTGATCGTGGAGACCGCGTCCACCGAATCGTTCACCAACGCAAAGAGGTTCGCCGGTCCCCTGCTCACCCCGGACAGTGACGGCACCGGCCGGGTGCGCGTCAACGGTTTGCCCGCCGGCCAGCAGGTGCACTACCGGGTGACGTTGGAGAACGAGAGCGGCGCCGTCTCCGAACCCGTCACCGGCGTGTTCCGCACGGTGCCGACCGGCGAGTCGGATATCCGGTTGCAGTGGTCCGGTGACGTGGTCGGCCAGGGGTACGGCATCAACCCGGATCTCGGCGGCATGAAGATCTTCTCCGCGATGGCCGCCCGCGACCCGCACCTGTTCATCCACTCCGGCGATTCCATCTACGCGGACAATCCGGTCAAAGAGTCGGTCACGTTGCCCGACGGGCGAATCTGGCGCAACACGGTGTCCGAGGCGAAGAGCGCCCCCGCCCAGACGTTGCAGCAGTTCCGTGGCAACTACGCCTACAACCTGACCGACCAGAACTACCTGCGCTTCAACTCCTCGGTCGCGCAGGTGGTGCAGTGGGACGACCACGAGACCGTCAACAACTGGTATCCGGGCGGCCTCGTCCCGGCGGCCAAGAACTACAACGAGCGCAGCATGGACACCTTGGCGACCCGGGCCTGGCAGGCGTTCCACGAGTGGATGCCGTTGGAGCCCAAGGAAGCCGTGGACGGCCGCCTCTACCGCAAGATCTCCTACGGTCCGCTGCTGGACGTCTTCGTGCTCGACATGCGCACCTACAAGGACACCAACGACGCGAACAACGGCCCCGAGGGCCGCATCTTCGGTGCGGCTCAGACGAAGTGGTTGATCGAGGGTCTGCGCGACTCGAAGGCGGTATGGAAGATCGTGGCGAACGATCTCCCGCTCGGCCTCGTCGTCAAGGACGGTGAACAACCGAATACCACCGCGTTCGAGGGGCCCGCCAACGGCGATCCAGGCGCCCCGTCGGGCCGCGAAACCGAGATCGCCCAGGTGCTCTCGGCGATGAAGGCGAACAAGGTGACCGACGTGGTGTGGCTGACCGCCGACGTGCACTACACCGCCGCACACCACTACGCCCCTGAGCGCGCGGCGTTCACCGACTTCGACGAGTTCTGGGAGTTCGTCTCCGGACCGCTCAACGCCGGCGCGTTCGGCCCGAACCCGCTGGACGGAACTTTCGGGCCGGAAGCCGTTTTCGTGCACGCGCCGCCGGTGCAGAACAGTTCCCCGCTCGATGAGTACCAACATTTCGGCGAGGTCCTGATCGACGGCAAGTCAAGGGAGCTGACGGTCAATTTGTGCGACGCGACGGGATCGGTACTGTTCAGCAAGCAACTCGCACCAACCGCCGGATAGCACCCGAGATCGGACGAGCGGCGGCGGCCGCGCTGTAGTAGCTTTCGTGCCATGAGCACGCCGCAGTTTGTCTCCGCCGAGGAGTATCTACCCCGCGATACCGCGGATGTCGTTCGCACGGTTCGGGATTCACGCGGCCGCGCGGAACGGCTGACCGTGCGCGGCGGGGAGCAACTGGACGACGGACTGACACTGCCCGCGCAGCCGACCGTGGTGTCGCTGCGCCGGATGAACCAGGTGCTGGACATCAACCTCGGCCGGCGGACGGTGCGCGTGCAGGCGGGCGCCAAGCTGTCCGATATCGATCGGCGGCTCGGCGCGCACGGGCTCGGCCTGCCGATCGTCGGCGACCACCGCGACATCACCGCCGGCGGTTTCGCCTCCGTCGGCGGGGTGAGCGCGGCCTCGCACAAGTACGGCATGTTCATCGACCAGGTCGTCGATCTGGAGTACGTCGACAACGACGGGCGGATCGGCACCTGCGGGCGCACCCACCACACCGAGCGGTTCCATCGCATCCTCGGTGCGGGCGGGCGCGCGGGCATCATCACCGCGCTCACCCTCGACGTGATCGACATCGACAAGGACCGCACCTGGCTCACCACCAACGCGGACCGGTTCCTCGACTTCGACTCCTTCGTGGAACACGCCTACGCCGAGATCACCCGGCCCGGCAACGCTGCGTTGCAGGTGGGACGCTGGGTCGACACCGCGCCGCTGAAGGTGACCCGCCCGGGTGGCGTCGGCCAGTTGCAACTGGGCACGGTGCGATTCGGGCAGTGGTCCACCCTGCATCCCACCACGCCGACCCGTTCGGTGCGGGCGCGGCGCGAGGTCGGTTCGCGGGCCCGAAAGTCCTTGGGCGTCATCGCCTCCGCCGCGAGCGGTCCCGCGGGCATGCCGCTGCGCAACGCGGCCGCGGGCGCGGTGCTCTTCGCGCCGAAGGTGCAGACCCTGCGCGACGCCGAATATCTCGCCGATACGGCGCTCAGTTCGTCCGAGCGTGGTCCCGCCTACCGGGTAGGTGTTTTCGCGCCGCTGTCGAGCTACACGTCGGTGTTCTACCGCCTGCACGATCTGTTCGCCGGACACCGCGAGCGCACCGGCTGCTTCACCGTCATCTCCGCGATGACCTACGGCGTCCGCTCCCGCTACCTGCGCTCCGAAGCCGCCACCCGCGGCCTCTCCCCCGAAGACCACGGCCTCATCACCTTCACCAGCCGCCTACGCCCCGCCGCCCTCCCCTCAGAACTCCTCCGCGACATCGTCTCCGGCATAGACGAAATCTGCCGCTCCGAAAACGCCCTGCGCTACGAGTCCCCGGAGTAGGCCCGACGCGGTCGGACCAACCCCACCAGCTCCCCGCCCCTTCCGAGGACCTGTCCACCAAACCAGGCCCTCAACGCCGAGCCCCGGAGCGGGCGATCTGTCGCAAGCCAGATGCGCCCGCCCACAGAGCTTGTCGACACCTCACACAACAACTTGCCGTGCGGCACGCCGACGCTCGGTGCGGGAGGTCTGTGAAGCGGCGCCGGGAGCAGGGTGGCGGGAGCATTCGCTCGATCAAGTCCATCAAACGGCTGGCAACCTTATACTGTGACCGGTCGCATATGTCGCCGGGAGGTTGCGGGGGCGGGCGGCTTCGGCACTGTCGGCGGGGTGCCGTGCGTGTGTTCAGTCGTTCGCATGTGAAGGTTGCTGTGCCGATGCCCGAATTCCGTACTGCCCCGGTCCGATTCATAGATCGCAAGCGTGCCCATCCGCCGGAATCGCTGGCGGGACGCCGGGTTCTGGTCACCGACGCGTGTTCCGATATCGGCCGCGCCACCGCGCAACTACTGGCCGCCCAAGGGGCGCAGCTACTTCTGGTGGCTCGGCGCGGCGACCAGTTGATCGCCGCCTGCGAGGAGATCCGCGGCGACGGCGGGGAGGCGCACTGGTGCCGCTGCGATATCGCGGCGCTCGGCGACGTCGACCAGCTGGTCACCTGGGTGCTCAGCGAATTCGGCACCGTCGACGTGCTGATCAACAACGCGGGACGGCCCGTACGCCGCCCGGTCACCCAGTCGCTGCACCGTTTCCGCGACTATCAGCAGATGATGGCCGCGAACTATTTCGGCCCGCTCCGCCTCACCTTGGGTCTGCTCCCGGCGATGCTGCGCTCCGGCTCCGGACATGTCCTCAACGTCGGACCGTGGAGCCCGCATATCGGCGCCGCACCGAATTTCGCGTCCTACGCCAGTGCCCAGGCCGCCTGGACCACCTTCGGCGACTGCGCCGACGCCGAACTGTCCCCGCAAGGCATCCAAGTCACCACCGTCCATTACACGCCCGGCCAACTCGATGAACCGGAGCAAGCAGCCCAACGCATCGAAACCGCCATCCACACCCGAGCCCCCCGCGTGGAACCCCGCTTCACCCGCACCCTCTACGCCCTCGCCGGCGTCGCCCCCCGCTCCACCGCCCGCCTGATGCACGCCTTCGGCATCTGACGAGAGGCGTCCGCCACCATCACCTGGTGATCAACTGTCCAGCCGCGGTCCCGTGTCCCGCGTCGACGCGTACATACAGTGCAGCAGATATTCGCTTGTGGTTTCGTCCGGTGCGAAGGTCAACTGCACCCCGCACGAGGTCTCGATGGTGGTCTGCGAGTCGAAGGTGAGCGGCGGAAACGGGTGCCATGGGCAGTCGTGCTCGTCGAGCAACGCCAAAGTCCGGTCCATCGGCAATACAACTACTCCACCTTGCACGGACCCGCCCCCGCCGGGCAGCTGGAATTCCGGTGCACGCCAACCGATTCGGTCCAAACCCAGCATGCGCAACTCGCCGTCGCCGATGTGCACCTCGACACTTTCCTCCCGCTGCAAAAAGTCCCTGAAATCGTCGGATTCCCGGAACGGCACACCGACCTCGCGCAGCGCCGCCACCAGTTCGTCGCCGCGCAGACCCAACCGCAGCGCCCCGATTCGACCGGTTTTCGCGAACGTGACGATCACGTCGATGATGTCCACGCGCCCAACCTAGGCGCGCACCGGAAACGACGAAAGCCCCCTCGGGCGAACCGAGGGGGCTTTCGCCGAACGGGCTCAGTGCTTTTCGGGGCCCAGGTAGTACTCGAACACCAGACCCGCGGCGGCGGCGAGGACGCAGACCACGCCGAGGCCGATCAGCCAGAACTGGAAGAAGGCCAGGCCGAGGGCGGTGATGGAGCCCGCGCCGGCGAGCAGGATGGGCCAGAAGCTACCGGGCGAGAAGAAGCCCAGATCGCCTGCGCCGTCCACGATCTCGGCGTCCTCGTAGTCTTCCGGCCGCAGGTCGAGGCGACGCGCGACGAAACGGAAGTAGGTGCCGATGATCAGCGACAGGCCCGCGGTCAGCACGATCGCGGTGGTGCCCGCCCACTCCACACCGGTACGGGACTGGCCGGTGAAGTAGCCGTAGATCACCGCGGTGATCGCGAAGAACAGCGTCAGCAACTCGAATATGCGCGCTTCGATCTTCATGTCAGATCAGTCCCTTACTTTGCCTCGGCCGCGGTCTTGGTCGTGCGCTCGGTGTTGAACGGCCGGGTCGACGTGGCGACCGGCGACTCACCGATGGACTCCAACGCTTCGGCGTTGGTCTTGCCCGCCCGGCGCGCATCCAGGTACTTGGTGAACTTCTCCGGCGAGACCGCGCGGACCTCGAAGTTCATCATCGAGTGGAAGGTGCCGCACATCTCGGCGCAGCGGCCGACGAACGCGCCTTCCTTCTCGATCTTGGTGATCTGGAAGACGTTGTCCGAGTGGTTTTCCTTCGGGTTCGGCATCACGTCACGCTTGAACAGGAACTCGGGCACCCAGAAGGCGTGCACCACGTCGGCGGCGGCCAGCTGGAACTCGATGATCTTGTTGGTCGGCAGTACGAGCACCGGGATCTCGGAGCTGGAGCCGTAGGTCTCGACCTTGTCGTAGTGCAGGTAGGACAGGATGTCGTTCTCCGGCTTGCCGTGTACCGGGCCCGGCTGCGGGTGACCGTCCTTGGTCCGCTCCTTGTACTCCTCGAGCTGCTCCTGGTTCGCGGCCTCACGCGTGGTGTCGATGCCCTCGAAGCGGTAGCCGTCCTTGAAGTTCACGTCGCGGTAGCCGAACTTCCAGTTCCACTGGAACGCGGTCACGTCGACGGTGACGTCCGGGTCGGCGACCTTCTCGTGCACGTAGTTCTGCACGACCACGGTGAAGTAGAACAGCACCGCGATGATGACGAACGGCACGGCCGTGTAGGTCAGCTCCAGTGGCACGTTGTAACCGGTCTGCCGCGGGAACTCCGGGGAGTCGGGCTTCTTGCGGTGGAAGACGACGGTCCAGAACGTCAGTCCCCACACGATCACACCCATCACCAGGGCGGCGATGATCGACCAGGTCCACAGTTCCCGCATCCGGGTGGCCTGCGGCGTGACACCCGAGGGCCAGCCGAACCGCAGCCAAACATTGTCGATCGAGCAGCCCGAGACGAGCAGCGCGGTGATCCCGAGGGACACCGCCAGCCCGGCCCGCCGAAGGATCCGGCCCCGCGAGGGTCGTGCCCCGATCTCTTCGCTCGCCTTGTGCGCCACGCTCACGCCTTCCTGGTCGCCACACATTCCGACATTTGCACCGCCGGGGCTGCGACCGCCCCGGCGATACGTTCTAAGCACATGTCAGGCCTCCCCGGTCGAGCGCGTGCGCCGCCTGAGAATGGCCTGAGTACTACGCAGCGTAGACCAAACGAGCGCCCCGTTTGTCGTCGGGTCGCATTCGACACTCCGCCGATCGCGCGCGGGCCAGGGTACCGGTCGTGTTCACCTGCGCGTCCGTCCCCGCGCACCTCGGCAAAAGCCCTGGACAGGGTGCGCGCGACGCGCGGAGGGGCGGCGTGCGGCATACTCGGACACAACATTTCGGCCGCTGTGCTCACCGCGAGGGCAGGCCCCGGCACGTCCCGGCACGACCGCTCGCGGCAGACACTGCGCGCCGCCCCCGCAAGACATTCGGGCGCCCCCGTCCGGGCCGCGCCCCTGCACGAGAAACGAGGTTGCCGACGCCGTGTGTGGACTGCTCGGGTTTCTGACATCTGACGAAGCAGCACCTGGCGTGGTCGAGCAGGTGTACGACGCCCTGCACTGCGTCCGGCATCGCGGCCCCGACGAGCGCGGCACCTGGCACGACGACCACATGATCTTCGGGTTCAACCGCCTGTCGATCATCGATATCGAGCACTCGCACCAGCCGCTGCGCTGGGGCCCGCCGGAGAACCGGGAGCGCTACGCGCTGACCTTCAACGGCGAGATCTACAACTACATCGAGCTGCGCAAGGAACTGGCCGAGGCGCACGGCGCGGAGTACGCCGGGGATTCGATCTTCCGCACCGAGGGCGACGGTGAGGCCGTCGTCGCGGCGTTCCACTACTGGGGTCCTGAGGCGGTGCGCAAGCTGCGCGGCATGTTCGCGTTCGCGATCTGGGACACCGAGACCAACGCGCTGTTCCTGGCCCGCGACCCGTTCGGCATCAAGCCCTTGTTCCTGGCCACCGGCCCCGGCGGGACCGCGTTCGGCAGCGAGAAGAAGAGCCTGCTCGAGCTGCTGGCCCCGCTGCAGCTGACCGACGCGCTCGACCCGCGCGCGCTGGAGCACTACACAGTGCTGCAATACGTGCCCGAAGCCGAGACCCTGCACAAGGACATCCGGCGGCTCGAATCCGGCAGTTACGCGACGGTGCGGCCGGGCGCGACGCCGGAGATCACCCGGTATTTCCACCCGCAATTCACTGTGCGTCCGTTCGCCGAAGGTGCGGCGGCCGCGCGCTACCGCGAGATCGCCGAGGCGCTCGAGGACTCGGTCGCCAAGCACATGCGCGCCGACGTCACCGTCGGTTCCTTCCTCTCCGGCGGCATCGACTCCACCGCCGTCGCGGCGCTGGCCATGCGACACAACCCGAAGCTGATCACCTTCACCACCGGGTTCGAGCGCGAAGGCTACTCCGAGGTCGATGTGGCCGCGGAGAGCGCCGAGGCGATCGGCGCCAGGCACATCGTGAAGGTGGTGTCCCCCAGCGAATTCGCCGCCGCCATCCCCGAAATCGTCTGGTATCTCGACGATCCGGTGGCCGACCCGGCGCTGGTGCCGCTGTACTTCGTGGCCAAGGAGGCGCGTAAGCACGTCAAGGTCGTGCTTTCCGGTGAGGGCGCCGACGAACTGTTCGGCGGGTACACGATCTACCGGGAGCCGTTGTCGCTCAAGCCGTTCGAGTACCTGCCCGGCGCGCTGCGCAGGTTGGCGGGCAAGCTGTCCGACCGCATCCCGGACGGCACCAGGGGCAAAAGCCTGCTGCACCGCGGTTCGCTCACTCTCGAACAGCGCTACTACGGCAACGCGCGCAGCTTCAACGACGCCCAATTGCGTTCCGTGCTGCGCGAATTCCGGCCCGAATGGACGCATCAGGACGTCACCGCACCGATCTACGCGCAGTCGCGCGGCTGGGATCCGGTGGCGCGCATGCAACACCTGGATCTGTTCACCTGGTTGCGCGGCGACATCCTGGTCAAGGCCGACAAGATGACCATGGCCAACTCGCTCGAATTGCGGGTGCCGTTCCTGGATTCCGAGGTGCTGCGGGTCGCCGAAGGGCTGCCGTTCGAGCAGAAGATCACCAAGGAAACCACGAAATACGCGCTGCGCCAGGCACTCGAGGGCATCGTCCCGCCCCATGTACTGCACCGCGCCAAGCTCGGTTTCCCGGTGCCGCTGCGGCACTGGCTGCGCGGCACCGAACTCTACGACTGGGCCCAGCAGCAGATCCTCGAATCACAGACCGACCACCTGCTGAACAAAGCCGCGATCAGCGACATGCTCGTCGCGCACCGCGCCGGCGGCGTCGACCACAGCCGCCGCCTCTGGACCCTGCTCGTCTTCATGGTCTGGCACGGCATCTTCGTCGAAGACCGCATCAAGCCCGATATCCAAGAGCCGGTCTACCCGGTCTCCCTGTAGATCACACGCGAAGTGCCCCTCCGCCTCCGGCCGCGGGGCACTTCGTCGTTCAGCGCACGAACAGCGCGATCAAAATGGCTCCCCCGCACCTATTCGCCCACCGCGCGCGTGTCCGTCAGCGGTGCGGACAGCCCGATCGACGCAGCTGCCGCGCACCAATCAGCCCGCCGCGCACCAATTAGCCCGCGGCGCACCAATTAGCCCGCGGCGCACCAATTAGCCCGCGGCGCACCAATTTGCTCGCCGCGCACCAATTCGCTCGCCGCGCGCGTGTTCGTCAGCAAACACGCGCGCAACCCGACAAAAAGTGCGCGGCAGCACAACTCACGTATTCCTGCTTGCCGCGTGTCCGCACGTCCGGCAACAATCGGCCGGAAACTGGCTGTGCGACACGCGTAACCCCAGATGCGCTCACGCCAGGTGATCCCCCGGGCCACGTGGATCCGGGCCACGCCCGCGACGCTGTGCTGAATCAGCCCGCCGCGCACCTATTCGCCCGCCGCGCACCAATTCGCCCGCCGCGCGCGTGTCCGTCAGCAAACACGCGCGCGGCCCGACAAAAAGTGCGCGGCGGCACAACTCACGTATTCCTGCTTGCCGCGTATCCGCACGTCCGGCAACAATCGGCCCGAAAGTGGCTGTGCGGCACGAGTAACCCTCGATACGCTCGCGCCGGGCGATCCGCCGGAACCCGCCCGCGACACTGTGCTGAATCAGCCCGCCGCGCACCTATTCGCCCGCCGCGCACCAATTTGCTCGCCGCGCGCGTGTTCGTCAGCAAACACGCGCGCAGCCCGACAAAAAGTGCGCGGCGGCACAACTCACGTATTCCTGCTTGCCGCGTATCCGCACATCGGGCAACAATCGGCCCGAAAGTGGCTGTGCGATCCCCCGGCCCTCGCCCGCGACGCTGTGCTGAACCAGCCCGCCGCGCACCTGTGCACTCCCGCAATTCGGGCGCGGCCTACCTCGCCCGGGTCGGCTGGAGTCGGCGCATCCGTGACGCAGGTCGTGCTCGTCAGTGCACGTGCCCGCCATCGCCTACCCGCACCGCACATCAGTTGGCGTGCAACGAGCCAATCCGTGCGACGCAGATCGCGCCCGTCAGTGCAACTGCCCGCCATCGCCTACCCGGCACCGCACATCGGCGGCCATACAACGAGCCAATCCGTGCGACGCAGATCGCGCCCGTCAGTGCACCTACCCGCCCTCGCCTACCCGGCACCGCACATCAGCGGCCATACAACGAGCCGATCGGTGGCTCGCAGGCGTCAGCCCGCCGTGCCCGACTTCGTCTGCGGCGGAACAGGTTATGCGCTCAGAGCAGGGGCTTGATTTCCGCGGCGGCGTCGGCGCCGTAGGCCTCGGCGAGGCGGTCCAGGGCGGTTTCCTTGTTCAGGGTCCACTCCTGGGTGCCCATGGTCTCCAGGACGAGCACGGCGATCAGGGAACCGAGCTGAGCGGAACGTTCCAGGCTGAGGCCCGCGGTGTGGCCGGTGAGGAAGCCGGCGCGGAACGCGTCACCGACGCCGGTCGGCTCGACCTTGGTGGTTTCCGGGACCACGCCGACGGTGAGCTCGGTACCGTCCCGATCGACGATCTGCACGCCGTGCTCGCTGAGCGTGGTCACCCGGACGCCGACCTTCTGCGCGATTTCGGCCTCGGTGAGCCCGGTCTTCTGCAGCAGCAGCGCCCACTCGTACTTGTTCGTGAAAAGGTATGCGGCGCCGTCGATCAGCTGCACGGCCTGGTCGCCGTCGAGGCGGGCCAGCTGCTGGGACGGGTCCGCGGCGAACGGGATGCCGAGCGCGCGGCATTCGGCGGTGTGCTTCAACATCGCCTCGGGGTCGTTGGCGCCGACCAGCACCAGATCCAGCGCGTGCTTCTGCGCGAGATCGCCGATCGAGATGTCGCGGGCCTCGCTCATCGCACCCGGGTAGAACGACGCGATCTGGGCCATATCGTCGTCGGTGGTGCACACGAACCGCGCGGTGTGCGCCTTCTCCGAGATCAGCACGCCGGAGCAGTCGACACCGTGCGATTCCAGCCACTGCCGGTATTCGGCGAAGTCGGCGCCCACGGCACCGACGAGCAGCGGCTTACGGTTGAGCAGGCCCATCGCGTAGACGATGTTGCCCGCGACACCACCGCGGCGGATCTGCAGATCGTCGACGAGGAAGCTCAGCGAGACGTGGTCGAGCTGATCGGCCAGCAGTGCGTCGGCGAACCGTCCCGGAAAACGCATGAGGTGGTCGGTGGCAATGGACGCGGAAACGGCGATGGACACGAGGCTGAGCCCTTCAACGGTAGGCGACAGGCGGTGAAGACCGGGAAAACAACTTCCCCTGCATCACCGTACCAATCCCGCGCCGCCGCTCCGATACCCCGATCGGGGCATATCTGCGCCGCGAGATCCACGGCGGCAAGCGATGGTTCGGCCCTGGCGTGGCAGGACACGACGCGGGCCGGAAACACGCAACCCCACGTGAGTTCTCACGTGGGGTGGGCTGTTACGCGGTGGACCCGCGGACGACGCGTGGTCTCAGTTGAAGGAATCGCCGCAGGCGCAGGAGCCGGTGGCGTTCGGGTTGTCGATCGTGAAGCCCTGCTTCTCGATGGTGTCGACGAAGTCGATGGACGCACCCTGCACGTACGGGGCGCTCATCCGGTCGACAGCCAGCTTGACGCCGTCGAAATCGACGGTCAGGTCACCGTCGAGCGAGCGGTCGTCGAAGAAGAGCTGGTATCGCAGGCCGGCACAACCACCCGGCTGCACGGCGATCCGCAGCGCCAGGTCGTCGCGACCCTCCTGGTCCAGCAGCGCCTTCGCCTTGCTGGCGGCAGCGTCGGTCAGCACCACACCGTGGGTTTCGGTGGCGGTCTCGTTCTGCACAGTCATGAACTCTCCTCGAGGAACCTGTCGTCGACCCGTGAACAGCGCACGGGTCGTGTCGGTCAACACCACTCGGCGGGCTGCTATTCCCCATCTTGCCACCATCGTGCGCGAAGGAACACGTCACCTCTGTGACCCCACGCACCTGCGCGAATCGGACCGCATTTCCCGCCGCGTATTCCATCGAATAGCCTGGTCGGTGTGAAATTGTTCCGTCGCGGCGAGTCCAGCAGCACCGACGCGGCCGCCGATGAGACGGCGACCGCGGACGGCAACTCGACCGCGGGCTCCACCCGAACAGCGGTTACCACCACTGCGGGCAAGGGCCGTCCCACTCCGAAACGCCGTGACGCACAAGGCAAGCGCCGTGGTCCGGTGGCTCCCGCACCCCTGACCGCGAAGGAGGCCCGCGCCCGGCGCAAGGCCACCCGCGGCACCAAGGAGGAGCGCAAAGCGGCCTCCGCCGAACGCAAGGCCGCGGTCGCCGACCGGCGCAACCGCATGCTCGCCGGCGAGGACAAGTACCTGCTGCCGCGTGATCAGGGGCCGGTGCGCGGGTTCGTCCGCGACCTCGTCGACGCCCGGCGCAACCTGGTCGGCCTGTTCATGCCGATGGCGCTGGTGCTGATCCTGTCGATGTTCGTGGCGCCCGCGCTGCAGACCATCGTCACGCTGGCGATGCTGGTCATGATGTTCTTCATGATCGCCGAGGGCTTCGTGCTCGGCCGGATCGTCAACAACCGGGTCCGGGAGCGCTTCCCCGACACCACCGACACCGGGTTCAAACTCGGCTGGTACGCGTTCGTCCGGGCGTCCCAGATCCGCAAGATGCGAGCCCCGAAGCCGCAGGTTTCCCCCGGTACCGCGGTTTAACGGGTCACCCCGAACATGAGTGCGGCCCGGTTCGCGGACACGAACCGGGCCGCTCGGGGCGGACACATGGGGATCAGTGGTTGGCGGTGCGGCCGAGCATGGCCGTCAGTTCGGCATGCATGCGCTGGGCGTCGCGATCGGTGACATTGGTCGAGCCGACCGGGCTGGAGAAGGTCCGAACGAAGGCGGCGAAAGCGACGATGACTGCCAGGGTGAGGAAGAAAGTAACCATGGCAGTAATTTTGCGCCCATTGAGTTACCGCCGAAAGTGGCGGTACTGACACACTTCGCAAAGATTCAGCCAGTATCCTTGGTGCATGCTGTCCAAGGTCGCCGTGGTGCTGTCCGATCGCATGGCCATGTTCGAGTTCGGGGTCCTCTGCGAGGTTTTCGGGCTCGACCGCAGCTCCTACGGGCTGCCCGCCTTCGACTTCCGAGTGTGCGGCGCCGAGCCGGGTAAAGCGCTGCGCTCCACCTCGCCCGGCCTCACCCTCACCCCCGAATACGGTCTCGAAGAACTCGCGGACGCCGACCTCGTCGCCATCCCGGCGGCCTCCGCGAAAAAGGGCTTCGACCCCCGCGTCGTCGACGCCGTCCGGGATGCCGCCGCCGCAGGCGCGACCGTCCTCACCGTCTGCTCCGGTGCGTTCCTGGCCGGCGCCGCAGGCCTGCTCGATGGCCGCAAATGCACCACACACTGGGGTTACGTCGACGAACTCGCCGCTCTGTACCCCGACGCGACCGTCGACCCCGACGTGCTCTTCGTCGACGAAGGCAACCTGATCACCAGCGCCGGCACCGCCGCGGGCATCGACGCCTGCCTGCACCTGGTGCGCCGCGAACTCGGCAGCGCGGTCGCCAACGCGATCGCCCGGCGCATGGTCGTGCCACCGCAACGCGACGGCGGGCAACGCCAATTCATCGAACGCCCCGTCGCCACCTGCACCTCCGACAGCCTCATCCCCACCCTGGAATGGATGAGCGACCACCTCGACCTCGCCCACACCATCGAGGACCTGGCCGCCCGCTCCACCATGTCCACCCGCACCTTCGCCCGCCGCTTCGCCGCCGAAACCGGCACCACCCCGGTGAAATGGCTGACCAACCAGCGCATCCTGCTCACCAAACAACTCCTCGAGGAAACCGACCTCGGCCTCGAACAGATCGCCGCCCGCGCCGGCTTCGGCTCCGGCGCCCTCCTACGCCACCACTTCCAACGCCTCGTCGGCATCGCCCCCACCGAATACCGCCGCCGCTTCGGCGCCCTCCCCGAAGTTGTCGAAACGCCTGCCTGAGGTTTCCGGCTCGATTGAGTCAGCGGTGGACCACGCACGTCGCCGACGCTCACCTCCTCGAAGCCTGAGGCAGCACCCAACCGGCACACCGTGCAGCGCCGATGGCCACCGCATCCTTCGCGCAGAGCACAGCCTGTCTCGAGGGTGCGGCCACCGCAGGCGCGGCTCGGGCGCGGCACTGCCGGGGCGGTTAATAGCGTGCGGGCGTGTCGCACACCGTTTAGGCCGTCGAGCCCCCTCGGACCCTGGCCTCGAGTGGGCGCGGTCAGGCAAGCGCAGATGGAGATGAGACACCAATGGGGCAGTCCGCACCGCATAGCTGGGGTGGTTGGTAGCGTGCGGGCGTGTCGCACAGTGTTTCGGCCGTGGAGCCGCTTCGGACCCTGGTGTTGGGTGGGGCGCGGTCGGGTAAGTCGGCTTATGCCGAGGAACTGGCTGCAGGTGGGGCGGTGCGGTATCTGGCGACCTCGGTGCCCGATCCGGCCGATCTCGATTTCGCCGAACGCATCGCCAAGCATCGCGACCGCCGGCCCGGCTCCTGGACGGTGGTCGAAAGTGCCGATCCGGCAACGGTTCTGCGTGGTCCCGCATTCGACGGCGCGACCCTCGTCGACGATATCGGCACCTGGCTCACCGCCCGCATCGACGCCCGCGACGCCTGGGAATCCCCCCGCGGCACCGTTACGCCCGACACCGACGCGTTGGTCGCCGCCGTAGCCGCATACCCGCGCCGGCTGATCATCGTCACCCCCGAAGTCGGCATGGGCGTAGTCCCCGCCACCCGCTCCGGCCGCCTGTTCCGCGACGAAATAGGCACCCTCAACCAGCGCCTGGCCCACACCTGCGACGAAGCCTTCCTCGTTGTAGCCGGCCTCCCCCTCCGCCTCAAATAGCAGAAAGCCCTCGCGTACGGACGCGCAAACGCGAAACCCGTCAGCGCCAGCCGCTGACCCGACTGGTCGACTGATCACCAGGTAATGGTGGCGGCATCGCCCGAGGAGGCTTCCGCCACCATTACCTGGTGATCATCCGTCCAGTGCTGGGGATGTGGGTGGGTGCGGTGGGGCGGGTGGGGAGCGGGCAAGATTGGGCGGGAGAGTGCGGTGGTCTGGGCCGCTCCGACCGGAAGGGTGGATAGTGACAGACGGATTCGGGGCGGTGACACCGCCCGACGCACAGGTTCGGGCGGCGGCCGAGCAGCGACAGGCACAGCTGACCAAACCAGGTGGGGCGCTGGGCCGCTTGGAGGAACTGGGCAACTGGGTCGCGGCCTGTCAGGGTGTGTGCCCGCCGAAGCAGTTCGAGCGCGCCAGGGTCGTGGTGTTCGCCGGTGATCACGGCGTTGCGCGGCACGGGGTTTCGGCGTACCCGAGCGAGGTCACGGCGCAGATGGTCGCGAACTTCCTCGCCGGAGGCGCCGCGGTGAACGCGCTCGCCGCGGTCGCGGACGCCACCGTCCGGGTCGCGGACATTTCCGTCGACGCCGACACCGATCCGGTGGTCACCAAGCACAAGGTGCGCCGGTCCAGCGGAGCGATCGACCGCGAGGACGCCCTGACCGAAGACGAAGTGCGCGCCGCCCTCGCGGCAGGCAAAGCGATCGCCGACGAGGAGATCGACGCGGGCGCCGACCTGCTCATCGCGGGCGATATGGGCATCGGCAACACCACCCCCGCCACCGTGCTGATCGCCACCCTCACCGATACCGAGCCGGTCGCCGCGGTCGGCCGCGGCACCGGGGTCGACGACGCGGGCTGGTCCCGCAAGGTCGCGGCGATCCGGGATGCCATGCGCCGGGCCCGTCCCGTGGTCAAGGACCCGGTCGAACTGCTCCGCGTCGCCGCGGGCGCTGATTTCGCCGCGATGGCCGCGTTCCTCGCCCAAGCCGCCGCCCGCCGGACACCCGTGCTGCTCGACGGCGTAGTCGTGACGGCTGCGGCGTTGGTGGCGGAGGATCTTGCGGCAGGCTCGGCGGCCTGGTGGCTGGCGGGCCACCGTTCCACCGAACCCGCGCATGAACTCGCCCTGCAACGTCTCCGGCTCGAGCCTCTGTTCGATTTCGGCATGCGCCTCGGCGAAGGTTCCGGCGCCCTCACCGCGCTCCCCCTGCTCCGTGCCGCCGTCGCCGCCCTCGCGGACATGTCCACGTTCGACGAGGCAGGCGTCAGCACCGCGGACACCGAAACCGCCGACAACACCGCCCTTTCCGTCCCCGCCGACACCCCGAACCTCCGCAAGTGACCCACCGCCCCTCGGCCGCGAGTGCACGAACGCCGGCAAGTGCGCGTGCGGCTTCGATGGACCGGTGCGGGCGCGGATGAACGGGGTGCGGTTGGCGGTTTCCTGGTTGACCGTGTTGCCGGTGCGTGGGCCGGAGACGGTGGATCGGGTGGTGGCGGGGCGGGCAATTGCGTTGGCCCCGTTGGTCGGTGTGCTGCTGGGGGCTGGGGCGGCGGGTCTGCTGTGGGTGTTGGATCGGGTGGGCGCTGGTTCGATACTGGCGGGGTTGGTGGTGGTCGGTGCGCTGGCCTTGATCACGCGCGGCATGCATCTGGACGGGCTCGCGGACACGATGGACGGGCTCGGCAGCTACGGCCCACCCGAGCGTGCGCGGCAGATCATGAAAAGCGGTGGGGCCGGGCCTTTCGGCGTGGCGGCCCTCGTGTTCTCCATTGGTGTGCAGGCATTTTCGTTCGCCGCCCTGGCCGAGGCCGAGCGCTGGTTCGCCGTAGCTCTAGCGGTCGCGGTCGGTCGTGTCGCTGTAGTTCTCGCCTGCCGCAAGGGTATCGAGGCTGCACCGGACACCGGTTTCGGCGCACTGGTCGCGGGCACCCAGCGTCCATTCACTGTCGCGGCTTGGTCCGTCGCTGCTTTGGCGGCAGCGACCCTCGCCACTCCGGAGCACCGCTGGCTGGGCCCGCTCGCCGTCCTGATAGCCCTCGCCGCAACCGTTCTCCTGGTCCGCCACACGGTCCGTCGCTTCGCAGGCCTGTCCGGCGACACCCTAGGTGCCACAATCGAACTCACCGTCGCCCTCACCGCCGCCGTCGTCTCCCTCCACCTCTGACCCTGAACACGCACGCCGACAACGCATCCCACGACACGACGCCCGTCGGTGCTCGTTCGGCCGCGAAATCGAATGCAAGACGCCGACTCATTGCGTGCGCGTCGCAGATGCACGGCGAGGCTCGTGACACCGCGCCGCACGCCCAACTGGCCGCAGGCTGCGACTGGCGGGCAGCGAACTGCTGGGCTGCACGACGCAGAGCTGCGGAGCGGCTAGCCGCAGGGCCGAACTGCGGGCAGCGAACTGCTGGGCTGCACGACGCAGAGCTGCGGAGCGGCTAGCCGCAGGGCCGAACCCGCGGGCCGCGAACTGCTGGGCTGCACGACGCAGAGCTGCGGAGCGGCTAGCCGCAGGGGAGAACTGGGGGCAGCGAACTGCTGGGCTGCGCGACGCAGGGCTGCGAGCTCGGGATGAGAGTTGCAGGGACCGCGGGCTACGGGGCGCGGCGAACCGCACGGCGAACCCGCGGGCCGCGAACTGCTGGGCAGCGCGACGCAGGGCTGCCCTATCGCTAACCGCAGGGCGAACTGCGGGCAGCGAGCTGCTGGGCGTTGAGTGCGGGGGCTACGGGCTACAACGAAACGCACCACTGCCCGTCGCACAGTCTGTCGTCGCACGCCAGTCCGATCGCTGTTGATGCCGTACCACCAAGCGAGATCCGGCACCCGCACACCGGCATACGCGCCCGCCCATCGTTGTCCACTACAGGACATCCACCCCATCCTCTTGATCTTGATCCGGACTTGGGTACGCGAATGTCCAGGTGGCGGGAGACGGTCGCCGGGTATTTACGGCTGCGGCGCGCGAAGCGTCTGGGTCGGGCAATAAGGTGTGCTGTATGTCTTCTGAGCGCCTGTATTTTCGCCAGCTGTTGTCGGGGAGGGACTACGCCGTCGGCGATCCGATTGCGACGCAGATGCGCAATTTCGCGTATTTGATCGGCGATCGGGAGAGCGGGGAGGCGGTGGTCGTCGATCCGGCGTACGCGGCGGCCGATCTGGTCGATATCGCCGAGGGCGACGGACTACGCGTGACCGGGGTGCTCGCCACCCACCACCACCCGGACCACGTGGGCGGCACCATGCTCGGGTTCACCCTGGGCGGCGTGCGCGAACTACTCGAAAAGACAAGCGTCCCAGTGCATGTCAACGCGAATGAGTTGTCCTGGGTGGCCAATGTCACCGGTATCGCGTCCAGCGAACTGACCGGCCATGAGCACGGCGACAAGGTCAGCGTCGGCGCCTTCGACATCGAACTGCTGCACACCCCGGGCCACACGCCCGGCAGTCAATGCTTCCTTTTCGACGGCCGGCTCATCGCGGGTGACACGTTGTTCGTGGACGGTTGCGGCCGCACCGACTTCCCGGGCGGGGATTCCGACGAAATGTTCCGCAGCCTGCGCTATTTGGCCGGTTTATCCGGTGATCCGGTCGTCTATCCAGGCCACTGGTATTCGCAGGACCCGTTCGCTCCGCTGTCCACTGTCCGGGACAACAACTACGTCCTGCGCCCGCAGACCCTGGAGCAGTGGCACATGCTCATGCCCGGCTGACAGACCGTGGGTGGAGGCCTCCGCAAGGAAGCCTCCACCAGGACTACATGCCGCGCATCCACCCGTGGATGTCGGCGAAGGTGCCGCGCTGGATCCCGGTGAGGGTGTCGCGCAACGCCATGGTGACCTCGCCGGGCTCGCCCCCGCCGATGGTGAACTCGCCGTCGCCGGAACGGACCCAGCCGACCGGGGTGATCACCGCGGCGGTACCGCACGCGAAAGTCTCGGTGATGGCACCGGATTCGGCGCCCTTACGCCACTCCTCGACCGAGACCTTGCGCTCCTCCACCGGGAAACCGGAGTCGGCGGCCAGGGTGAGCAGCGAGTCGCGGGTGATGCCGGGCAGCAGCGAGCCGGACAGTTCCGGGGTGACCAGGCGCGCCTCGGAGCCGGAGCCGAAGACGAAGAACAGGTTGTTGGTACCCATTTCCTCGACGTAGCGGCGCTCACACGCGTCCAGCCAGACGACCTGATCGCAGCCCTTCTCCGTCGCCTCCGCCTGCGCGAGCAGCGACGCCGCGTAATTGCCCGCGACCTTCGCCTCGCCGGTGCCGCCGGGCGCGGCGCGCACGTACTCGGTGGACAGCCACACCCGCACCGGCTTCACGCCACGCGGGAAGTAGGCGCCGGCCGGTGAGGCCATCAGCAGATACTTGTAGCCGGACGCGGGCTTCACGCCCAGGCTGGCCTCGGTGGAGAACATGAAGGGGCGCAGGTACAGCGAATCTTCGCCGCCCGCGGCCGGCACCCAGTCGCGGTCGACTTCGAGCAGCTGACGCACGGATTCGATGAACAGTTCTTCGGGCAGCTCGGCCATCGCCATCCGGCGGGCGGACCTGCGGAACCGGGCGGCGTTCGCGTCGATGCGGAAGCAGGAGACGCTGTCGTCGCTCTGCCGGTACGCCTTCAACCCTTCGAAAATGGCCTGGCCGTAGTGGAAAACCATGGTGGCGGGGTCGAGCGAGAGCGGGCCGTACGGCTCGACGCGCGCATTGATCCATTCGCCGTCGACGTAGTCGATCGAGACCATGTGGTCGGTGAAGAACCGCCCGAACCCGGGCGCCGCCAGTACCTCTTGTCGCCGCTGCGCCGGGGCGGGCGCGGGATGCGGAACACGGGCAAACTGTGCAGCAACGGTCATGCTGGTGATCCTATCGGGGTCGGTTCCCGGGTTCGCGGCCGATCACCCCTCTGACCGTAAAAGTTCCCGCCACCACAACCTCCCACGCACCACTTTGCACCCTGCGCCCCAAATCGCCCCAGGAAACCACACCGCTCAGTTCGCACCCTGCGCACCACTGACACCGCCGCGCCATGCCGCGCGACACGCCGATAAGCGCCTGTGTGCAGTGCGGACCTACGGATCCCCGACGCGCGGACGACACGCACGTCGTCGGCACGACGGGATGTCGGCACGACCGCACGTCGGGTCGGTCGGGACGCGGGACGTCGGTCGGGACGCGGCACGTCGGTCGGGACGCGGCACGTCGGTCGGGACGCGGCACGTCGGTCGGGACGCGGCACGCGGCACGCGGCACGCGGCACGCGGCACGCGGCACGCGGCACGAGCAAACCGCAGACAGCAGACAGCAGACAGCAGACAGCAGACAGCAGACAGCAGACAGCAGACAGCACGGCAACAAACCAACGCCGCACCGACAACCGGGGTTTCGCGCTGCCGCCCGACCATCGCCGCCACAGCAAAGGCCGGCATCCGCACCCCTTTTAGGCAAACGCACCCCGACTCGCCGCACGACACACCGCACCTCACCCCAGAAAAGGTGCAGGAGTTGCGCCCTCGCCAGGACGGCGGGCGCCATCGCCGACGACAAGTCACCGCGGACAGTACGAGCAACTGCGCCCGGCGCGAGTCACCTCAGACCGCATGGACGACGCGGTTCACTACAGACCGAACGAGAACCGCGATCCACCACGTACGGCATCGCCGCACGACACACCGCACCTCACCCCAGAAAGGGTGCGGGAGTGCGCGCACCCGTCGGGGCGGCGGGCGCGGTCGCCGACGGCGCGAACCACCGCGGACAGCACGTGCAACTGCGGGCGGCGTTAGCCTCCGCAGGATGCACGGGCGACGCGAACCACTTCGGACGGCGAGGCCTGTGCTGCCCATGTCGGTGAACGTGTCCTGGCGCATCGCACCAGAAACGCGAAAGGTGTGCGGCTGTCGAGAATCCGCGCCCGCACACCTTGGCCCCCGGCCTTACTTCGTGTTCGTCTCCACGAACGGCGGGCGCACGACCTCGCAGCGCAACGCGCGGCCGCGGACGTCTACCTCGACCTCGGTGCCGGGCTCGAGGCCCGCTTCGGTGTCGAGGAGGGCGAGGGCAATGCCGATCTTGAGGGTCGGCGAGAAGGTGCCGGAGGTCGTTTCGCCGACCGGCTCGCCGTCGCGCAGCACCGTCTGACCCTGGCGCAGCACACCGCGGTCGAGGGCTTTGAGGCCGAGCAGGGTGCGGCGCGGGCCCGCCGACTTCTCTTGTTCCAGTGCGGCTTTGCCCCAGAATTCCGGCTTCTTCCAGCCGACCGCCCAGCCCGTGCGGGCCTGCACCGGCGAGATCTCGAGGGACAGTTCGTGCCCGTGCAGCGGGTAACCCATCTCGGTGCGCAGGGTGTCGCGGGCGCCGAGGCCGGCGGCCTGACCGCCGGCGGCGCGCACCTGCTCGACGAGCGCGCGGAACAGCGGTGCGGCGTCAGCCCAGCGGGGCAGCAGTTCGTAGCCGTGTTCACCGGTGTAGCCGGTGCGGCACACGCGGACCGGACGGCCGTCCCATTCGGCGTCGGCGTAGGCCATGTACTCCATGTCGGTGGGCAGGCCGAGCGCGGTCAGCACGTCGGTGGATCGCGGACCCTGCACCGCGAACACGCCGTATTCGCGGTGCTCGTCGGTCACCGTGATGCCTTCGGGTGCCACCTTCTGCAGTTCCGCGACCACCGACGCGGTGTTGGCGGCATTGGGCACGAGGAAGATCTCGTCGTCGCTGACGTAGTAGGCGATCAGGTCGTCGATCACCCCGCCGTCGGGCGTGCAGCACAGCGTGTACTGCGCCTTGCCCGGCCGGATGCGGCCGAGGTCGTTGGTGAGCGCCGAGTTCACGAAATCCGCCGCGCCCGCACCGCGCACCGTCGCCTTGCCGAGGTGGCTCACGTCGAACAGTCCGACCGTGGTGCGGACCGACTGATGTTCGGCGACCGTCCCCGCATAGGAGACGGGCATTTCCCACCCGCCGAACGGAGCGAACGTCGCCCCGAGTTCGACGTGTACCTCATGGATAGGGCCTTGCAGCAGGTTCGAGTCGGTCACCCGGCGAGCTTATCCGCCGAGCCCCCATCCCGAACCCACTCCCTCACCCCCACCGTCTGACCGCCCAGACGGTGGGACCCGCACCCCGCAGCCTGCCACCGCTCCGCACCCGGCACCCAACCACCGGCCACAGTGTCGACTTCCCCGAGCAGCCACCCAACTACCTGGCGATCTCGAAACACTCCACAGCCACCGCCAGACGCCACCACTCGTCACCGCCTCGCCCCGCGCACCAGCGCCCGACGTCGCGCCCCGGCACCCCACCGCACTCCCCCGTCAGCGCACTCCGCGACTATCCCCGGAACCACATCGGGCGCAGCGTGGGCCCACCTTCGGGCAGGTCGTGGTCGATGTTGGTGCGGCCGAACCCGTTACGGGCGTACAACCTGGCGGACCGTTCCGTGCTCGCTTCGAGGTAGGCGGGTACACCGGCCGAGGACGCCGCTTTCGTCTGGCCCGCGAGGATCGCGCCGCCCGCGCCTTTGCCTCGATGCTCCGGCACGGTGACGATCACCTGCAGGTAGCGGTGCGGGAATTCGCGGGGGTGGGTGCGCGCCAGCAGGTCGGAGACGTACGCGGCGCGTTGCAGCGGACGGATGTCCGGCGCGGTCGCGGCCAACGCCCGCGCCTCGACCGCATCCCGTTCGAGCCGATCCGCGGATGCCACGTGCTGCCAGATCGAGACCGCCCAGATCTGCGAGCCCGAGCCCGCGAGCCAGATCTCGTCGTCGGCCAGTGCGCGGTCGATCAGACCGGGCACGTACTGCCCGCTGAACTGTTCGAAGGCATGGCCGGCGAGCACCCAGGCGGTCACCTCCTCGTCGGGGCTGGCGAGGGTGAACGCCTCGACGACCGCGTCGCGATCTTGCCGCTGTGCCTGTCGAACCGTGATCTCCATCGACTCGTTCCTTTCGCTTGTGAACACTGTGTGCCATCGCCAAGGTAGGCAGGTCAAAGGTAATTAGCTAGAATTTCGTCACAACTGTTCGTGTGTCGAAATGGAGGCTGCGATGGCCTGCGGAATCTGCGGCGAGACGCTCGCGCAGCCCGCGCGCGGCCGCAAGCGCCGCTACTGTTCGCGCGCCTGTCAGGCCCGCGCCTACCGAGCCCGGCGCGACGAGGTGACTCCCGCCGCACGCACCCCGCGACCGGCCAAATTGACCAACGTCGGCATCCTGCGCGCCGCCGTCGAGCTGGCCGATCGTGACGGCATCGACGGACTTTCCATGCGCCGCATCGCCAGCGCCCTCGGCGCGGCGACCGCGGGCCTGTACCGCCACTTCCCGGACCGGGAAGCGCTACTCGAAGGCATGGCCGAACTGGTGCTCGCCGAGATCCAGCCGCCCGCAACCGAACTCATCGACTGGCGGGCGCGCCTCGCGTACGAGGCGCGCGCGGAATGGCAGCTCTACCAGCGCCACCCGTGGATGCTGCCGATCCTCGCGCGCACCCGTCCACCGGTCGGTCCCGCGCTCGCCGACATCCTCGAACGGTCTTTCGCCGCCCTCGATCACCGCGGTCTCACCCGGGACGCGATGCTCGCGATCTATCTGTCGTTCTCCGGCTTGGTCCAGGGCCTGGCCCTGCTCACCAACTCCGAGCGCGCCGAGCGGTTGCGGGGTCAGGCGCTGGAGCCGCCGCCCGACCTCGCCGAGCTGCTCGACCCGGCCGCCCGACCCGTGCTGCACCGGCTCTTCTCGGCCGGCCCGCCCGGCCCCGACCTGGACTTGGACCACGTCCTGGAGGCCGGGCTCGCACTGCTCCTCGACGGGATCGCCATCAGACTGCCCAGTAGCCTGAGCCCATGACCGCTGTTGCAGATCGCTCACTAGGACCGGAACTCGCCCGCACCCAGACCATCAGCACGGACACCGACGTGCTCGTGCTCGGCTTGACGTCGTCGGAGAACGGCCCCGCCATCGTGCCCGAGGACCTGTTCGGCGACGTGCTCACCGCGGAGGTCCGAGCCGAACTGCTCGATCAGCTCGGCGCGGTCGGCGCGAAGGGCAAGACCGAGGAACTGACCAGGGTGCCCGCACCGGCCGGGCTCGACGGGGTGACCAGCGTGCTCGCGGTCGGCCTCGGCGCCGCCGAGAAGATCGACGCCGAGCAGATCCGCCGCTCGGCCGGGGTCGCCGCCCGTGCGCTGTCCGGCACCGAGCTCGTGGTGACCACGCTGTCCGGCCTGGACATCGGCGCTGCCGCGGAGGGTTTCTACTTGGGCGCGTACACCTTCACGCCGTTCAAGTCGGACAAGTCCGCACCCAAGCCGGACGAGCGCCCGGTGGCCCGGGTCGAATTGCTGGTGCCCGAGCCGGAATTCGGCGAGCAGGAGTTGTTCCGCGCGCAGCTGATCGCCGAAGCCGTCGCCACCGCACGGGATTTCGTCAACACCCCGCCGAGCCACCTCTACCCGGCCGAATTCGCTTCGCGCGCCCAGGAACTGGCCGAGGCCGCCGGGCTGCAGGTCGAGGTGCTCGACGAAAAGGCCCTGGAGGCAGGCGGTTACGGCGGCGTGCTGGGTGTGGGCAAGGGCTCGTCGCGGCCGCCGCGGCTGGTTCGTATCACCTATGCGGGCGGTCCGAAGAAGGTCGCGCTGGTCGGTAAGGGCATCACGTTCGACACCGGCGGCATCTCGATCAAGCCCGCGCAGAACATGGACAACATGACCTCGGACATGGCGGGCGCCGCCGCGGTCATCGCCACGACGCTGCTGGCCGCGCGACTGAGCCTGCCGGTCACCGTCACCGCGACGGTGCCGATGGCCGAGAACATGCCGTCGGCGACCGCGCAACGTCCCGGTGACGTGCTCACCCAGTACGGCGGCATCACCGTCGAGGTGCTCAACACCGACGCCGAGGGCCGGCTGATCCTGGCCGACGCGATCGTGCGCGCGAGCGAGGACGACCCGGATTACCTCATCGACGTCGCCACCCTGACCGGCGCCCAGATGGTGGCGCTCGGCACCCGCACGCCCGGCGTGATGGGCACCGACGAGTTCCGCGACCGGGTCGCCGCCGTCTCCCGCGCGGTCGGCGAAAACGGCTGGGCGATGCCGCTGCCCGCGGAGTTGCGCGCCGACATCAACTCCAAGATCGCCGACCTCGCCAATGTCGCACCGCACCGCTGGGGTGGCATGCTCTCGGCCGGCCTGTTCCTGAAGGAGTTCGTCCCGGAGGGTGTGCAGTGGGCCCACCTCGACGTCGCGGGACCGGCCTACAACACCGGCGGCCCGTTCGGCTACATCGGCAAGGGCGGCACCGGCGTCCCCGTCCGCACCCTCATCACCGTGCTCGAGGAGATCGGCGCGGAGTAGAAAAGCGCAGGCCTGTCGCCCGCGCGCACGAACGTCGACGACCTCGTGCGCGCGGGCACCCGGCCGCAGATTCCGGACGGGCGCGCAGACCACCGCACAAGCACGGGCCTCCTGGCAGGCGCAGATTTCCTGAGCTATCGCAGACTCCCATGCAGCCCAGAACTCGTGCGTCGTACGCCCGGGCATCCGGCTTCCCGGGGCAGGCACAGAGTCCCCATGCGCGAGCCCGGACCTCGTCCGCGGGACCTACCCCATCTGCGCCGTATCGCACGCGCGCGCCGAGGCACCGCTCCCATGTATCTACACGGACCTCGCATGCGCGGGGCGCACGACTCCTACCGAGCACCAGCTTCACGCGCGCAGCACAGAAGTTCGTGCGCGCGGGCACAATTGACGCGCCGCGGCAGCCACTCACCGGCGGACGGCCCGAGGCACGCAAACCCCCGTCGCCAGACGGTAGCCAGCGGCTATGGCAGCCCGTAGCCGACGGCTATAGATCGCGCAGATCCGCCTCGAATGCGCGCTGACGCTCGATCCGTTTGCGGGCGTCGTAGTCGCGCATCCGTTGTGGATATCCGGTCTTGCCGACGTCATAAACGGGAATCCGCAAATCCTTGGCAAGCCGTTGCGCCCCGCGCTCCCCGACGATCCGCCGGGTCCATTCGCCGTCGGCCGCGACCAGCACGACAGTGACATCCGTCACGGTTGTTTTCGGTTCCACATAGCCTTCGACGCCGACGTGGGTGCGCACCCAGTCGGCCAGATAGCGGGCGTCGGCCGTACCCCCCGAACCCGCTCGTATCGCGCCACCACCCCTGGTCGCGCCGCCTCGGAAACGATCCAGCAAACCCAACGACGCGCACCTCCTTTCACACCCCGGAGCATCTCGCCCACCGGTGTTTCCATCTTGCCAGCTCGAGCGAGTTCGCTGCCCTGTGCTACATGCCGCACCGCCAAGTGCAAGGATGGTTCGCGGTACAAGAACCACAAGGATCTCCGGTGCCACGCACAATGATCAGTGGCGTTCGGACTCGCGCCGCAACCCGCGACGGGGGTCCGCAGCGAGATCAACTGTTGTAGAAACCCGTCGAGCAGTCAGAGGAGTCAGAGGACATGGCCTTCTCCGTCCAGATGCCAGCTCTTGGTGAGAGCGTCACCGAGGGAACGGTCACCCGGTGGCTGAAGCAGGAAGGAGACACGGTCGAGGTCGACGAGCCGCTGCTCGAGGTCTCCACCGACAAGGTCGACACCGAAATCCCGTCCCCCACGGCGGGCGTGCTGTCGAAGATCGTCGCCCAAGAAGATGATGTGGTCGAGGTCGGCGGTGAGCTCGGCGTGATCAGCGAGGCCGGTGAGGCGCCCGCACCGAGCTCGGCCCCCGAACCCGAGGCCGCTGCCGCGCCCGCGCAGGAAGCGCCCGCCGAGGAAGCCGCCGAGCCCGAGCCCGCGCAGGAAGCCCCGGCTCAGGAAGCGGCCCCCGCGCCCGCCGCGAGCGCGTCCGCCGGTGACGGCACCCCGGTCAAGATGCCCGAGCTGGGCGAGTCGGTCACCGAGGGCACCGTCACCCGGTGGCTGAAGGCCGTCGGCGACGAGGTCGCCGTGGACGAAGCGCTGCTCGAGGTCTCCACCGACAAGGTCGACACCGAGATCCCCTCGCCGGTCGCGGGCACGCTGCTCGAGATCACCGCGCAGGAAGACGATGTCGTCGCTGTGGGTGGACAGCTCGGCGTGATCGGCAGCGGCGCCCCCGCGGCCGCCGCGCCCAAGGCACCGGCCCCCGAGCCGAAGCCCGAGCCCAAGCCGGAACCCAAGCCCGAGCCCAAGCCGGAACCGAAGCCCGAGCCCGCGGCCGCCGCCCCGGCACCCGCACCCAAGGCTCCGGCACCCGCCCCGGCCAAGGCGCCCGACGCCACCGCGACCGAGTCGGATTCCGCCGGTAACGGCGCCACCCCGTACGTCACTCCGCTGGTGCGCAAGCTGGCCGACGAGAACGGCGTCGACCTGTCCGCGCTCACCGGTTCCGGTGTCGGCGGCCGCATCCGCAAGCAGGACGTGCTCGCGGCCGCGGAAGCCAAGAAGGCGCCCGCCCCGGCTGCGGCCGCGCCCGCCGCGAAGGCCCCGGCCGCCAAGGCCGCGCCCGCGCCGAGCGCACAGCTGGCGCACCTGCGCGGCACCGTGCAGAAGGCGAACCGGATCCGGCAGATCACCGCGACCAAGACCCTGGAATCGCTGCGCACCACCGCGCAGCTGACCCAGGTGCACGAGGCCGATGTCACCAAGATCGCGCAGCTGCGGGCACAGGCCAAGGCGGCGTTCAAGGAGCGCGAGGGCGTCAACCTGACGTTCCTGCCGTTCTTCGCCAAGGCCGTCGTCGAGGCGCTCGGTGTGCACCCGAACGTCAACGCCAGCTACGACGACAGCACCAAAGAGGTCACCTACCACGCGGCCGTGCACCTCGGCATCGCCGTGGACACCGAGCAGGGCCTGCTCTCCCCGGTGATCCACAACGCGAGCGACCTGTCGCTGGCCGGCCTGGCCCGCGCCATCGCCGATATCGCCAACCGCGCGCGCAACGGTGGCCTGAAGCCCGACGAGCTCGCCGGCGGCACCTTCACCATCACCAACATCGGCAGCCAGGGCGCGCTGTTCGACACCCCGATCCTGCTCCCGCCGCAGGCGGGCATGCTCGGTACCGGCGCGATCGTCAAGCGCCCGGTCGTGGTGAAGGACGACACGGGCAGCGAGTCCATCGGTGTCCGTTCGATGTGCTACCTGCCGCTCACTTACGACCACCGCCTGGTCGACGGTGCCGACGCGGGCCGCTTCCTGACCACGATCCGGCACCGGCTCGAGGAGGCGGCGTTCGAGGCCGACCTCGGTCTGTAAGACGGGTCGCCACAGGAAGGTCATCGTGCGCGCATGAAGGTCGTGATCGCCGGTTCGTCCGGGCTGATCGGGACAGCGCTCGTCGCGGCCCTGCGCCGCGACGGGCACGACGTCGCCCGCCTGGTACGCAGGCGGGCGGCGGGACCGGACGAGTTCACCTGGGATCCGGTCCGCGCCGAAGTGGACGACCGCGCCCTGCGCGGCGCGGACGCGGTGGTGAACCTGTGCGGTGCGAGCATCGGCCGCCGTCGCTGGAACGGCAGCTTCAAACAGGAGCTGCGCGACAGCCGGATCACCCCCACCGACGTGCTCGCCGCGGCGGTCGTCGCCGCGGACGTGCCGACGCTGCTCAACGCCAGCGGCGTGCACTATTACGGTGGCGCGACCGGTGACCGGGTGGTCGACGAAACCTCTTCCGCCGGTTCGGGTTTCCTGGCCACCCTGTGCCGCGATTGGGAAGCCGCCACCGCCCCGGCCGTCGACGCCGGCGTCCGGACCATCCTGTTGCGCAGCGCCGTCGTGCTGTCCGGGCACGGCGGCATGCTCGGCATGTTGCAGCCGCTGTATTCGCTCGGCCTCGGCGGACGGCTCGGCAGCGGACGCCAGTACACGCCGTGGATCTCGATGGCCGACGAGATCGGCGCGATCCTGTTCGCGCTCGGCCACGACACCCTGCGCGGCCCGGTCAACGTGGTCGGTCCGGCCCCGGTGACCAATGCCGAGTTCAGCCGCGCGCTCGGCCGCTCGCTGCACCGGCCGACACCGCTGGTGGTGCCCGCGTTCGCGGTGCGCGCGCTGCTCGGCGAGTTCGCGCAGGAGGCGATCCTGCACGGCCCCAGAGCAATTCCCACGGCCCTCGAGGAGGCGGGCTACGAGTTCCAGCACCCCACCGTCGGCGCCGCGCTGGCGGCCATGGTGGGTCGACCCGGAGACGATCGATGACCGACCAGCTCGACACCCGCCCCGCCTCCCTCATCCGGGACGCGCGGCCCGCGGATCTGCCCGCCATCCTGGCGATCCACAACGCGAATATCGCCACCTCCACGGCGATCTGGGATCTGGAGCAGGTCGGCCTCGCGGAGCGCGAGGCCTGGTTCGCCGACCGCACCGCGGCGGGTCTGCCGGTGCTGGTCGCCGAGGTCGACGGCGAGGTCGCGGGATACGCGAGCTACGGTCCGTGGCGCCCCAAGGCGGGTTACCGCTTCACCGTGGAGAATTCGGTCTACGTCGACGACCGGTTCCAGCGCCGCGGCATCGCCACCGCGCTGCTCACCGAATTGATCGAGCGGGCCCGCCGGACCGGCTCGGTGCACGCGATCATCGCAGGCATCGAATCCGGCAACACCGGCTCCATCCAATTGCACGAGCGCTTCGGCTTCCGCACGGTCGGCGAGTTCCCGGAGGTCGGGCACAAGTTCGGTCGCTGGATGGACCTGACCCTCATGCAGCTGACGCTGCCCGTGCACGCGCGCTGACCACGATCCGGGAACTGGCGGCAATCGCCCACCCGGCCCGGTTCCCCTCGTGTGGTGAGCAGCACAGGGCACTGGTGGAAAGCCGTAAAGGCTCCGGCGTACCGTCAGGGTTGTGAACGACACGCGCACCACGTGGTCCGCTAGATTCGATACGACCCCGATCGTGGTCGAGGATCTCGGACTCATCGACTACCACGACGCCTGGGAGCTGCAACGCAAACTCGCGGCAGAGCGGGCCGAGGGCCTCGGGTCCGATCACCTGCTGCTGCTCGAGCACCCCTCCGTCTACACCGCCGGTCGCCGGACCGAGGCCGAGGATCTGCCGATCGACGGCAGCCCGGTGGTCGAGGTGGATCGCGGCGGCAAGATCACCTGGCACGGCCCGGGACAACTGGTCGGCTATCCGATCGTGCGGCTCGCCGAACCGGTCGACGTCGTCCATTACGTGCGCCGCCTCGAAGAAGCGCTCATCACCGTCTGCACCGGCATGGGACTCACCTGCGGCCGGGTCGAAGGACGGTCCGGCGTGTGGCTGCCCGCCACCGACGTGTTCGCCGAACGCAAGATCGCCGCGATCGGGGTGCGGGTGCAGCGCGGCGTCGCCCTGCACGGCATCTCGCTGAACTGCAACTCCGCCATGGACGGCTTCCAGGCGATCGTCGCCTGCGGTATCCGCGACGCCGGCGTCACCACGCTCAGCCGCGAGCTCGCCCGGGAAGTCACCGTCGCCGAGGTCAAACCGCTCGTCGCCGACGCCATCACCAGGGCGTTGAACGGCGAACTCCCGGTAACCGCGCACGACATCCGCTGAGCGCCGGTTATCGCACACGTCACACCCACCGGAGGGGTCGCGAGCGGCCGGGCCGGTAGGCGTAGTGTCGATCAAGTGACCTCAGCTTCAGCACCGGCAGGACGCAAACTGCTACGCATCGAGGCGCGCAACGCGGAGACCCCGATCGAGCGCAAGCCTCAGTGGATTCGGACCAAGGCGAAGATGGGCCCGGAGTATTCCGAGCTCAAAGGTCTGGTCAAACGCGAAGGCCTGCACACGGTCTGTGAGGAAGCGGGCTGTCCCAACATCTTCGAATGCTGGGAAGACCGCGAGGCCACCTTCCTGATCGGCGGCGAGCAGTGCACCCGGCGCTGCGACTTCTGCCAGATCGACACCGGCAAACCCGCCGCACTCGACCGGGACGAGCCGCGCCGGGTCGCCGAGAGCGTGCAGGCGATGGGCCTGCGCTACTCGACCATCACCGGTGTCGCGCGCGACGACCTCGCCGACGGCGGCGCCTGGCTCTACGCCGAAACCGTGCGGGCCATCAAGGCTTTGAACCCGAACACCGGTGTCGAACTGCTCATCCCCGACTTCAACGCCGTGCCCGAGCAGTTGGACGAGGTGTTCGCTTCGCGCCCCGAGGTGCTGGCGCACAACCTGGAAACGGTGCCGCGCATCTTCAAGCGGATCCGTCCCGCCTTCCGCTACGAGCGGTCGCTCTCGGTGCTCACCGCCGCGCGCGAGGCCGGGCTGGTCACCAAGTCCAACCTGATCCTCGGCATGGGCGAGACCCCGGAAGAGGTCACCCAGGCGATGCGCGACCTGCACGAGGCGGGCTGCGACATCCTCACCATCACCCAGTACCTGCGTCCCTCGCCGCGGCACCACCCCGTCGACCGCTGGGTCAAGCCGCAAGAATTCGTCGACCATTCCAAGATGGCCGAGGAGATCGGTTTCGCGGGCGTGATGGCCGGACCGCTGGTCCGCTCCTCCTACCGCGCGGGCCGGCTCTACGCCCAGGCGATGGCGCACCACGGCCGCGAGATCGCCCCCACCATGGCGCATCTCGCCCAAGAAGGCTCCGCATCGCAGGAAGCGTCGTCCGTCCTGGCGCGCTTCGGCAGCTGATTCAGTAGCCCCGGCCCGCATCTGTCCTACAGGTGCGGGCCCGTTTCCATGCGCGTCGCCGTCCGCCCCGCGGATGGGCGCACCGCGACCTCCACCGACGCGCAACTGCCGGACCTCGAGCGTTGCGGCGTGACGCCTCCAGGCAGCCGACGCGACGCACACCGGTCACGAGACGCGCCACCACGAGCACCACTTCGCGCCGGAATCTGAACCCCGTGGGTCGAGCACACAAATCCTGCACGCCGGCGACGCCCCCGAGCACGCATAGGCTGTCAGGTATTTCACGAGCGTTGCGGCAGCGCGAGCACAGCCAGCCGACGCGACGCGGGTCGGCATCACATGCACAGCTGCGAGAATCGACTCGCGCCGGAATCCGAACCTCCGCGAGCCCGAGCACAACGATGCGATGGGCTGCCGCGGCACAAGCACGACCGGTGTTCCTAGTTGCCATTGGCCCTGGGCTCGGATGATGCGGGCCGCCAGGACGAAATCCCTTGAACCCCGGTCCCCTTCCGCGCAGACCTCGGCACTGTTGGCGTCGAACATCGGCACAGTTACCCGGCCCAGCACCGCGACGCTCAGGCCTCCCCCAGCTCCCAAGCCGCACCCTTCTACGACTCCGCAACGTTCTCAGCACGCCGGAGCTGGCGCCACCGTAGACATGGTGCGGGCCTGCTGGATCACCGCACGCGCAGTGCAGTCAGGCGCCACTGGCCGCGGGTTCGGGTGATGCGGGCGGCCAGGGCGAAATGCCTTGGGCCCCGGTCGTATCCCGCGCAGACCTCAGCGGTTTTGGCGTCGACCATGCGCACGGTTACCCGGCCCGGCACCGCGACACCCAGACCCCTGCCCGGAATCACGTCGGTGTTCACCATCGTGCGCAGCGCGGCGACGATGCGGGCGTCGGCCACCGACGCCATGTGCGTGACCAGCCGCCGATGGTCCAGAACCTCCAGAACCAACCGAACCACCCACCGCGCAAACTCCTTGGCGGACAACACCGCTTCCGGATCCGGGTCCGTCCCACACCCCGCCCGCGACTTGGACCGCATGGCCCCGGCCCCACCCTGCGCCCGCCCACTCGGCCGACACCCTGCGACCTGCCTATCCGCGCCGGACTCATCCTTGGGCCCATCCGACCGACGCTTGTCCGCGCCGCGCTTCTGCGCAAACTCCTTGGCGGGCAACAGAGACACCGGGCCCGCGTCCGCGCCACACCCCACCCGCGACTCGGACCGCATCGCCCCGGCCCCACCCTGCGCCCGCCCAGTTGGCTGGCACTCTGCGATCTGCCCATCCGCGCCGGACTCATCCACCGGCCTATCCGACCGACGCTTGTCCGCACCACGCTTCTGCGCAAACTCCTTGGCGGACAACAGAGACACAGGATGCCCTTCCGCCCCACACCCCACCCGCGACTCGGACCGCATCGCCCCGGCGCCACCCTGCACCCGGCCAGTCGGCCGGCACCCCAGAGTCTGCCTGCCCGCGCCGCTCACCCGCCCATCCGTATCGCACCGCGGTGCGAGGCCTGCCCCGCGCCCTCCCGCACTCTCACTCGACTGGCAACCTTGCGCACGCCTATCCGGTCGGCCATCCTGCCCGGCTGATGGGATCTCCTGCACGCAACCCGACCGTCCCCCTTCCACACGCTCACCCGACCAGTTTCCCGGCGCGAGCGCACGCGATCGGCTCTGCGGACGGCCGCCCGAGCGGCACCCGAGCCTGTCATCGGAACGGCACCCCCGTGCACTGCCGTCTGATCGGCGCTTTTCCACAGGCCCATCAGATCGGCATCCATGCACGCCTGCCGACTGGTATCCGGGCACGCACACATCCGACTCGCAGACCTCCGCACACCGGCCCGACTGGCGACCTGGCGCGCACATATCCGGTCGGCTTTCCTCTGCCCGCCCATCCCATCGGCATCCCTGCGGCTTGGCAGTCGACTGCAACGCTCGATCCGATCCGGCCACCTGACCCCCTCGTTGCTTCCCCACTCTTCGGAGCCCCGATTTTGCTCCGTCGCCACCGGATCTCACGAGTACTCCACTACCCGACCCGCCACCCACAGACCGTTCACACACCTCACAGGGCATACAACTGCTGTGAACCGTATGGAAGCTCTGTGCGTCGACCGCTCGGCCCGGGCCGCGAACGCGGCAAACCGGTCGTGGGCGCGCAGCTGGCGCGGCGGCGTCCACTTACGGTTTGCTGCCGACTGTGGGCCGGGTGGGCTCGACGCACCATCAAGGCGCGCAGGTTTCGAGGAGCGCGCCGGCAAACTCGCACCACCGCTCAGCTGCGGTCGTCATGCTCGACGAGTTCTGCTGACTGTCTCGCGACCAGACAACCGCTACCCGATTGTTCAGAGTTTTATGAATACATCTAAATCTGTACTATCTATCGAGTGGAGACTTTGCAGCACAGTGACGCGCTGGCTCGGTTCGGGCACGCGTTGTCCGATCCGACGCGGACTCGGATTCTGTTGAGTTTGCGGGTCGGTGCGAGCTACCCGTCCGAATTGGCCGAGCAGATCGGCGTATCACGGCAGATACTGTCCAATCACCTTGCCTGCCTTCGAGGTTGCGGACTCGTCGTCGCGATTCCGGAGGGCCGCCGCAGCCGCTACGAACTCGCCGACGCCCGCATCGGCCACGCCCTCGGCGACCTCCTCGGCTTGGTCCTGGCCGTCGACCCCGCCTGCTGCCCTACCGCTGACGAACAAGGGTGCTGCTGATGTCCACACCACAGGGCATGCCCGCGCAGCGTGCGGCATCCGTGCCGCCGGCTACGCCGCGAGCGAATTCCGCACTGCCGGAGCCGATTCCGCTTTCTACGCACCCGAGCAAGATTGCATCCAGCTCCGCATCCGCACCTACACCCGCCGCACCCGCACCCGCACCCTCCACCTCCGCGCCCGCCGCCTCCGCACCTTCCAGCTCCGCATCCGCAGCCGCACCCTCCACATCCGCACCGACGCGCGACGACGCGGGCATCCGCATCGAGACCGGGCAATTCGACGGCACAGGCAGCGAAACCCTTTCCCTGCCCGATGCGCACACCGCCAGCGCGATCGACCTGATACACGGCGCCACGCCCCTAGCCCCCGCCAGGCGAGCCATACTGTCCCGACGCATCCGATGGTTCGTCGCCGCGACGATCACCTACAACGTGATCGAAGCGATTGTCGCGTTGAGCGAGGGCGCTCGGGTTTCGTCGACGGCTTTGATCGGGTTCGGGTTGGACTCGGTGATCGAGGTGTCTTCGGCGGCGGCGGTCGCGTGGCAGTTCGCGGGACGGGATCCGGAAAGGCGGGAGAAGGTGGCGCTGCGCATCATCGCGTTCTCCTTCTTCGCCCTGGCCGCCTATGTCACCGTCGATGCCGTCCGCGCACTGCTCGGCGTCGGCGAAGCGCAACACTCCCCGATCGGCATCGGCTTGGCCGCGGCCAGTCTGCTGGTCATGCCGGTGCTGTCCTGGCTGCAGCGCCGCGCCGGCCGCGAACTCGGATCCGCTTCTGCCGTGGCCGATTCCAAACAGACCCTGCTCTGCACCTACCTGTCGGCCGTCCTCCTCGTCGGCCTCCTCCTCAACGCCCTCTTCGGCTGGTCCTGGGCCGACCCGCTCGCCGCCCTCGCCATCGCCGCCATCGCCGTCCGCGAAGGCCGCAACGCCTGGCACGGCCAAACCTGCTGCCCCACCCCGTCCCACCCCATCGAAACCACCTGCTGCACCGAACACTGACCGCCGACACTCCGTGACGGTTGCCGCCGGAACAACCACACCGGGCCAACAGCCTGTCGCGGACACCGACCACTGACCTCCGGCACTCCGCTGACCGTCGTCGCCGGACAACCTCGCATCGGTCCGGCCGCTTGGCGCGAACGGTGACATTCGTGGCGCGCGGCAAAACACTTGCCGCACCACCCGTGGGATGCGCAAGATGACCGAGTGCTGCTATCCGATGGCGTTGTCGCACTTCGCCCGATCACGATGGCCGATGCCGAGGCGCATCTGGCCGGCGAGGACGACGAGCTGGCACGGTGGCTGAACGGCGGCCGCGGGACTTTGGAAACCGTCGTGCGACATATCGATCGGTGCATCCAGCAGTGGGAGCAGAACGGAACGAGCCGAACCTTCGCTGTGCTGGATATCGCGAGCGGAGCGCTCACCGGAACGGTGGACGTGCACACCAGAGAGCCGTATCTGGCTCTGCGCCAAGCGAATCTGGCTTACGGGATATATCCGCAGTGGCGCAAGCGAGGCATCGCCACCCGCGCGGTCGAGCTGGTGTGCCGGTATCTACGGACCGCCGACCTCGCCACTTACGCCGTGATCCGGGTCGACCCGGACAACCACGCGTCCGCGGCGGTCGCTCTGCGTGCCGGGTTCTTCTACAGCCACCACACCGCCGCAAGCGCGGACGAGGGACCGATCGACTGCTACCTGCGGGCCGTCACTCCCCGACGCTGAAACCGCTCCGCTCGCACGACAACGGCTTCCGCCTCGATGAGGAACTCCCGCCGGGGACTCGGTCCACCCAGCCGACCGAACTCTTCCAGCTGAGCCGATACCCCAGGCATCCTCGATCGACGCCCGCCACGGCGGAACACGCGGCTTCACACGCGATCGACGTGCAGTACCGAAGGAGTTTCCATGGGGTTCCGTCCACATCGCCTGACTCGGATTGTAATCGCTTTTATCGCAACAACTTTCACCGCAACCGGGATCGCGGCAGCCGACACCATCGGTTTCAACACTGCCGACCGCAGCGTCATCTGCCTCATGGGCGACGCCGAGGTGAAGTGCGCGGTCGCGCCGACTGCGGCGAACATCACCCTGCCCGGCCCGAAACCCTGTGGGGATTCTTCGATTCCGGTGTTCACGATCGGCCTGTCCGGTCGGGCGTCCGCCCAGTATTCCTGTGCCAGTTTCGGATATCCCGGCAACGAGCGGGTCGTCCGGCCGGGTGAGCGCGTCACGCACGCGGGTTTCCTGTGTGTCGCCTACGCCGATCGGGACGGCACTGCGGGGTACCAGTGCGCCAATCACGATCACAACTTCTGGGTTTCCCGCAACGACTACCACATGAGCGGCTACTGAAGCCCGAAACTCATTCGGGTAAAGCCTGTTTCGATTCGACTGCCGCTTGGGTGCGCGCAAGGATCCGCTTCCACAGGTACAGCACACCGACCGCGGAGGCGATCATGCAGGCGCCGACCACCCAAAGTCCCGCACGCTGGGTGCCGGTCCAATCCTTCAGCCAGCCGGTGATGTAGGGCGCGGCGAAACCACTGATGTTGCCGATGGAGTTGATCAGTGCGATGCCCGCGGCGGCGGCCGCACCGGACAGGAAGGTGCTCGGCAACGCCCAGAAGGTGGGCAGGGCGGCGAGGACGCCGACGGCGCACACGGTCACCGCGGCCATGGCCGCGAACGGGTTGCCGAGATACAGCGCGACCGGAATGGCGAGCCCGCCGATCAGGGCGGGCAGCGCGACATGCCAGGCCCGCTCGCCGGTCCGGTCGCCGTGCCTGCTCCAGAGCACCATCACCACCGCGCCGATGACGTACGGCACGGCGTTGATCAGGCCGCGCTGCACCACCGAGTAGTGCGTGCCGTACTGCTCTTGGAAGCCGTTGATGATGGTCGGCAGGAAGAAGCCGAGCGCGTACAAGCCGTAGACGATGCCGCCATAGACGAGCGCGAGCCCGAGTACCCGGGAATCGGTGAGCGCCTTGCGCAGCGTCCACTGTTCTTGTTTCTCCACGGCAGCTTGTTCGGCGGCGAGTTCGCTGCTGAGCCATTGCCGTTCGTCGCGGGTCAACCAGCGCGCCTGGGCGGGGCTGTCAGTGAGATAGAACCAGGTCACCACGGCGAGGAAGATCGCGGGCAGTCCTTCGACGAGGAACATGAACCGCCACCCGCTCAGCCCGAGCACCCCGTGCCCGTACTGGATGATCAGGCTGGACAGTGTGGAACCCAGCGCGGTGGACACGGGCACGGCCACCATGAACAGGGCGACGATCTTCGCCCGCTGGTTCTGCGGGAACCAGTAGGTGAGGTAGAGCAGGATGCCGGGGAAGAAGCCCGCTTCCGCGACGCCGAGCACGAAACGCAGGATGTACAGGACGGTTTCGTTCGGCACGAAGGCCATCGCGGTCGCGACCAGCCCCCAGCTGGCCAGGATCCGGGCGATCCAGCGGCGCGCGCCGAAGCGGTGCAGCGCCACGTTGCTCGGCACCTCGAGCACCAGGTAGCCGATGAAGAAGATCCCGGAGGCGAGGCCGAACGCCGTCTCGGTGAGCCCGAGGTCGGCTTTCATTCCGCTGGGTCCCGCGAAGCCGATATTGACCCGATCCAGATAGTTGACGAAGTAGAGCAGCCCGAGGAACGGCACCAGTCGGATTACGACCTTGCGCAGTGTCGCGCGGGAAACGTCGGGTGTGACATCCATCCGCGCACTGTCCCATATCGGGCATCAGGTTTCAGCCGATACGAGCGGCCGATCGGTATCCGGCCGGAATGGTCCGCCGAACGGCAGGTGACAGCAGAATCGAACGAGTCGCACCCGCGCCGGAGCCGACTACGCTGACGCCATGATCAACGAGAGGTTCTCCGATATCCCGGGCGTCGCACCGGGTTTCGGCTACGCCCACGCGGTGACCACCTCGGGTGGACTCGCCTTCGTGTCCGGTCAGATCGCGGTGGACGCCGCGGGCAACGTGGTCGGCCCGGACGATCTGGCCGCGCAGACCAGGCAGGCGCTGACCAACCTGGAGAACGTGCTGCGCGCGCTCGGCGCCGACTGGACCGACCTGGTCAAATTCACCTGGTTCGTGACCGATGTCAGCCAGTTGCAGGTGCTCCGCGACGTCCGCGACGAGTTCCTGCGCCCTGCGCTCGGCGACCGGCCCAATCCCGCGAGTTCCCTCGTTCAGGTGGCCGGGTTGTTCCGGCCGGAGTTCCTGGTCGAGGTGGAAGCCGTTGTCGCGCTGCGCGACGTGAGCTGAGCGGCGGGGACGACCTCCTCGCGCACCGAAACCGCACGGTATGCCCAGGTCGGAACCTGATATTCGGGGTATCGGATCTGGCGATCCCGGCACGGAGCGGGACCGCCGGTGGGAAGCTCGAAGTACCGCAGGTGTCGGGGCGCGAGGAAGCGAGACGCACAGTGGACAAAACGAGCGGATCTGCTGGAGGCAACGGCAGAGTACTTTCGGCCGAGCGGCCGGAACAGATACGAAATGTGGTCCTGGTCGGGCGCAGTGGATCGGGCAAAACCACGCTGGTGGAGGCGTTGGCGCTGACCACGGGGACGGTGAACCGGGCAGGCCGGGTCGAGGACGGGACGTCGCTGTCCGATTACGACGAGATCGAGCATCGGCAGCACAGGTCTGTGCAATTGTCCGTGGTGCCGCTCGCCTGGGCCGGGATGAAGATCAACCTGCTGGATACGCCCGGTTACGCGGACTTCGTCGGCGAACTGCGGGCGGGTCTGCGGGCCGCGGATGCCGCGCTGTTCGTGATCTCGGCGGCCGAGGGCGCCGAAGGCGTCAGCGGCGCGACGCGCGCGCTCTGGGAGGAGTGCGCAGCGGTCGGCATGCCGCGCGCGATCGTGATCACGCACCTGGACACCGCGCGGGCCGACTACGACGAGATGACCGAGACCTGTCGCACGGTACTCGGCGGCGGCGCGTCGGAAAACATTCTGCCGCTGCATCTTCCGGTGTACGGACCGAAGAGCGCGGACGGTCATCGACCGGTCACCGGACTCATCGAACTGCTGCCCAACTGCGTGGTCGACTACTCCTCCGGTGAGTGCGTCCAGGCCACGCCCACGCCCGAACAGCAACCGCTGCTGGACGAGGCCCGCAACCGGCTCATCGAGGGCATCATCGCCGAGAGCGAAGACGAGTCCCTGATGGACCGCTATCTCGGCGGCGAACCCATCGAACTCGCCACACTCGTCACCGACCTGGAACGCGCGGTGGCCCGGGGCAGTTTCCATCCGGTGCTGTTCGGCGCGCCCGCTCCGGAGGGTGCGAAGCAGGGGTTGGGCACGGTCGAACTGCTGGACCTGATCACCGGCGGCTTCCCGACGCCGGCCGAGCACATCGTCTCGGCCGTCACCGCAGCGGACGGCAACACCCGCCGCCGGCTCGACTGCGACCCCGACGGGGTGCTCGCGGCCGAGGTGATCCGCACCGCCTCCGACCCCTATGTCGGCCGGGTGTCGCTGGTTCGCGTCTTCTCCGGCACGCTGCGCGCCGACGATACCGTGCACGTCTGCGGGCACGGACTCGAGGAACGCGGGCACGAGAGCCACGACGTCGACGAACGGGTCGGCGCGGTCTCCGCGCCGTTCGGCAAGAGCCAGCGCCCACTCGGCCAGGCGATCGCCGGCGATATCGCGTACGTCACCAAGCTCGGTCACGCCGAAACCGGCGACACCCTCTCCGGCGTGGACAAGCCGCTGCTCATCGAGCCGTGGCAGATGCCGGATCCGTTGCTGCCCATCGCCATCACCGCGCACAGCAAGGCCGACGAAGACAAGCTCTCACAGAGCCTGGCCCGGCTGGCGGCCGAGGATCCCGCGGTGCGGCTCGAGCACAACATCCAGACCCATCAGCTGGTGCTGTGGTGTCTGGGCGAGGCGCATCGCGATGTCGCGCTGGAACGATTGCGCACCAGGTTCGGCGTGCAGGTGGACGTCGTCGAGCATCAGGTGGCGCTGCGAGAGACGTTCGCGGGCAAGGCTTCCGGACGCGGCAGGCACGTGAAGCAGTCGGGCGGGCACGGGCAATACGCGGTATGCGAGATCGAGGTCGAACCGCTGCCCGGCGGGTCGGGCATCGAGTTCGTGGACCGGGTGGTCGGCGGAGTCGTTCCGCGCCAATTCATTCCGTCGGTCGAGAAGGGGGTGCGCGCTCAGGCCACCCGCGGTGTCGCCGCCGGATATCCGCTGGTCGACGTGCGGGTCACGCTGTTCGACGGCAAGGCGCACTCGGTCGACTCGTCCGATGCGGCCTTCCAGACCGCGGGTGCGCTGGCATTGCGCGAAGCCGCGGCCACGGCGGGCGTTGCCCTGCTGGAACCGATCGCCGACGTTTGGGTCGTGGTCTCCGACGACTACGTGGGCCCGGTGTTGAGCGATCTGTCCGGCCGGCGCGGTCGCGTCCTGGGCACCGAACCACATGGCGTCGGCCGCACCAGAATTCACGCCGAGGTGCCCGAACTCGAACTCAGCCGCTACGCCATCGATCTGCGTTCGCTCTCGCACGGCACCGGCGATTTCAATCGCACCTACACCCGGCACGAATCGATGCCGAACCAGCTGGCCGCGAACCTGCGCGGGCAAGGCAAAAAGAAGTCCTGAGAACAGGATTCGGGCCCAACCACCGTCTGGTGCATGGGCCCGAACCACTTCCGGTCGATCAGCTGACAAGGTTCTTGCGCAGCTTCAGGATGGTGCCGGCGTCCAGCCCGAGGCCCTGGGTGAGGAACTTGCCGAAATCGCCGTAGTCCTGCTCGATCTTGGCGACGGCGACGTCCAGGTACGCGTCACGCACCTCCTGCAGCGGAATCAGCAGATCCGGATTCTGCATCAGCCCCGCCTGTTTCACCTGCTGCCGCAGCGCCGCGTCCGCCGCGGCGCGATACTGGTTGGACAGCAGATAGTCCTGCCGCGCAGTGCGTTCCGGCACGCCGACCGCACGCAAGGTGACGTACGTCAGCCAGCCCGTGCGGTCCTTGCCCGCGGTGCAGTGGTACAGCGTCACCTTGTCGGTGGCGGCGAGATCCTTGATGGTCTGCCCGAACGCGGCCCGCGACTGCTGGGTGAAGAAGCTGGCGTAGACGCCCTTCATGATCTCCTCGGCCTTGCCGTTGCCGAGCATCTCCTCCTGCTTCACCGGATCACGCAGCTGGATCACCGAGAGCAGCTTCTGGAACAGTCCGGTGTCATCGATCGGCCTGGCCACCGCCTGCGCGCCCGGGATCGGCTTGTCCGCGCCGGCGAACTGCACCTCGGCCGGGGTGCGGAAGTCGATCACCTTCTGCACTTTCAGGCCCGCCAGCTTCTGTACGTCAGCGGCGGTGAGCTTTTCCAGCGAGTCGGCGCGAACGGCTTTGCCCGACTTCACCTTCGCTCCGTCATAGGTGCGATATCCGCCGATATCGCGGGCATTGATCGCGCCTTGCAGATCGATCTTCCCGCCCGCCGCGATCGCGGACTCCGCCTGCGCGTCCGGTTGTGCGGTCGCGAACGGCGAGGCGGTCGTCGCCGTCAGCGCGAAGGTCGCCAGCACTGCGGCGAGTAGCGAAACTATTGAGTACCTCATGGCGCGGGACAGTAGGGCGCGCGACGCGGCCGCTGCCGGGTTTCCCGGTGATCCCGCCGTAGTTGCCCCGCTCACCGGAATCACCGCGCCGACCAGCGGGATCACCGCGCCGGACAACGGGATTCAGGCTGGACAACCGAGCAGATTCCGCACCCGAGGCGAGGGTGAGCGCCAGGAACACCTCGTGCCCCAGCGTGCGAATATCAGCAGGCGCTCGCCGCGATGGAGAGTTAGCAGGCGGCCGCACCGTACAGAGTTCCCCGCGCCCACCTTCCTCGGAGATCATCCCGGTTGGCCGCCGCTCTCGCAAACGCGCGCCGGGCCCGCCCCTCGGATGTCGAACAGCTAGCGTCGAGGACATGGCCGAACGCGTGGAGCTGCCCGCCGTTTTCCGCGGCACCGTGTTGCATTTCCTGCGCGATCCCGGCCCCGACAGCGCATCCGACGCATGGGAACTGTTCGAGGACGGCGCGCTCGCGATCGCCGCCGACGGCACCGTCGCCTGGGCGGGCGAGTGGTCCGCGCTGCCGGAGCGACTTCGCGGCACGGTGGTCGATCACCGGGGCAGGCTGATCGTGCCCGGTTTCGTGGACGCCCACATCCACTACAGCCAGTACGACATGATCGCGAGTTACGGTGCGCGCCTGTCGGATTGGCTACAAGACTACGTGTTTCCGGCCGAGCAGGAGTTCGCGGATCCCGCGCACGCGCGCCACATCGCCGAGCGCTTCCTCGACACCTTGCTGGCCTGCGGCACCACCACCGCGAGCGTGCACCCGACCGTGCATCCGGCCTCGGTCGACGCGTTCTGCGCCGCGGCCCGAGCCCGTGACCTGCGGATGACGTGCGGCAAAGTGCTGATGGACCGGCAGCCGGACGCGCCGGAGTTCCTCCGGGACCGGACGCTGTCCGACGCCGAAAACCAGACACGCCAACTCCGCACCCGCTGGCACGGGAACGGTCGCCTGACCTACGCGATCACGCCGCGCTTCGCGCCGTCCTGCACGGACGAGCAGCTGGCCTGGGCCGGTCGACTGTTCCGCGAGTTCCCGGATGTCGCGTTGCAAACCCATGCCGCGGAGAGCGGTCCGGAGACCGCACAGGTCCTCGCCCGCTTCGCCGACGCCCGTTCATACCTCGACGTCTACGACCGCGTGGGCATGCTCGGCCCCCGTTCGCTGTTCGCCCACTGCGTGCACATCGACGCGCGGGACCGGTCCCGGCTGGCCGAGACCGGTGCCGCCATCGCCTTCTGCCCCACCTCGAACCTGTTCCTCGGCAGTGGACTGTTCGACCTGCCGGCCGCCTGGCAGGCAGGCATCCGGGTCGGCCTCGGCACCGATTGCGGTGCGGGCACCAGCTATTCGATGCTGCGCACGCTCAACGAGGCGTACAAGGTGGTCATGCTCAGCGAGTCGGCGAAACCCGAAGCCCAGCGCACCAGCTTGGACGCGCTGCGCGGGTTCTACCTCGCCACCCTCGGCGGCGCCGAAGCGATGTACTGCGACGAGCGCATCGGCAACTTCCGCGCCGGCAAGGAGGCCGACTTCGTCGTGCTGGACTGGGCCGCCACCCCGGTCCTCGCGCACCGCGTCGACCGGGCCCGCGACATCCATGAACGGTTGTTCGCCCAGATGATGCTCGGCGACGAGCGTTCCGTGGTGGCGACCTACGTCATGGGACGGCGCGCATACGCCCGGCCTTAGGCCTTGTCTCGACGTCCGGCCGGATGCCTTCGCGGTTCCGCCCGTCGCCCGGCAAGTCGGGCCGGTGCCGTGGATGTCTCGGCGACGCGACGGCCAGGCGAGCTGAACCGCACAAGCGCCGGATGGGACTTCGAGGAAGGGCCTAACGCCGGGCCGCGCGCAACTCCTCGGCGCGCGGGTCGTACACCAGCTGCAATTCGGGGTGATCGAACACGCGCACCGGGCGGGTGGCCGCATCGAATCGCTGCCAGCCGGGATCGCCGTTTATGACGAAATCCACCCAGGCGCGGTGCATTTCGTCGGCGAGCGGCTGCGGCGGGTTGGGGCCGGTGATCGCGTGCGCGGACGCGAGACGGTCGAAAATGAATGCGGTCTCCAGTGCGTGACATGCACCGAGCCCGTCCACTCCGGAGGGCCAAGCGAATTCGTAGACAAACGTCGGCGCGTGCGCACAGGCTTCCGCAAACCGCACGATATCGGCTCGGAACGCGACATCGGTGAAGACCGCGGCCAGCAGATCCGCGGGCGTCGCGCTCGGCCGGTTGGCGGCGAAGACGTCGGCGAGTTCCGGTGCCATTCCGTAGCGGCTGAGGAAGAACGGCAACGTTTCGGCGGTCACCGCGGCGGCGACACCGGTCGGCATCAGGAAGAAGCGGAACTCCTCCGCAGCGTAGCCGCAGAGCAGCGGCAGCGCTCGATCCGGTTGCGCCTCCAGCACTTTCAATGGCGTGTCCGTCAGCATTTCCCCGTCGACCACCGGGAAGAAGTTGAGGATGCCGATCCCGTTGGTGATGAACGAGGCGCCCCAGCGTTCCGGCGACGGATCGATCATCTGGTCCAGCGCCACCGCTTCCTGCGCGTCCAGCAGTTCTTTCTCCTCGAGTGCGCCGAAAGCGGTTGCAGAGGGCTCTATTCCGAGCTTCGCCGCCGCGGCGGCCGACAATTTGCGGGCATCGTCCATGGGTGCGGCCGCGACGGTGGTGCCGTTCTGGATGATCGCGCGTCGAAAAAGCCCCTGCGCCAACGGAGAAGCCAGCAGCGCGGCCACGCTCATACCGCCCGCGGACAGGCCGCCGAGCGTGACATTGCCCGGGTCACCGCCGAAGGCGGCGACATTCTCCTGCACCCAGCGCAGCGCGAAGATCTGGTCGTGCAGACCACGGTTCGCCGGCGCGCCGTCCAGCACCGCGAACCCGGCCATACCGACGCGGTAGTTCATCGACACCACCACGACGCCGTCCCGCGCGAAGGCGCTGCCGTCGGCCACCGCGCCCGCATTGGAGCCGCGTGAGTATCCGCCGCCGTGGATCCAGACCAGCACCGGCAGGCCGCTCGTGCCCGGATCCGGCGTCCACACATTGAGATTCAAGTACTCGTCGCCCGGCACCCGGTTCATGGTGACCAGAGCCTGGATGCCGTCAGGATAGGGCCCCTGCGGGCAGGTCGCGCCGTACGTCACCGCGTCGCGCACCCCCACCCACTTTTCCACCGGCTTCGGCAATTCGAACCGCGCCGCCCCCACCGCCGGTGCGGCATAAGGAATCCCGAGAAACGCATACACCCCCTCCCGGACCACACCCCGAACCTTTCCCCCACTGACCGATACAACCGTTTCCACGGTCCCCTCCTTCTCCCCGTTCGTCCGCAGCGATCCCACGAACCCCACCCCATACTTCCCCCACCACCTCTGATCGAAACCACACCCCCACAAGCGAATCCCCAACCCGAATCCAGCGGCACTACAGCGGAGCGGTCTCCCAGGGACTGCCGCGCGTTTAACCACCCCGCGCACGTTCCGCCACCCCCGCGCGCGTTCCACCACCCCCGCGCGCGTTCCGCCACCCCCGCGCGCGTTCCGCCACCCCCGCGCGCGTTCCGCCACCCCCGCGCGCGTTCCGCCACCCCCGCGCGCGTTTCACCACCCCCGCGCGCGTTTCACCACCCCCCGCGCACGTTCCACCACCCCCGCGCACCTAATCGCGCGCCGCGCGCGTGTCGGTCGACTGACACGCGCGCGGCGCGCGATTAGGTGCGCGGCAGGTTATCGCCGACGAGCCTATGCAGTGATCAGGCGTATCGCCGGTCCGCAGAGTCGCCGCATGCCATCGGGGTCGCTGGTAAGCATCAGAACCGGCGGCGCCTGGCGTACAGCCATTTCTGCGACGACGGCATCGATCGCGTGCTCGTGCCCGTGCAGTCCGACGTCGAGGAGCAGGACCGAAGCGGCTTTGGCGGTGCTGTCGTCCACCGGTTCGATCCGGAGGGCCGACAGCAGCCAGGCGAGGCGAGCCCGGTCCGTTTTTCGGTGGACCGCTTCGATGATCGTGAGCGCACTGATCACGACTTCCATGCCACGGGAACGCGCTTCGGCGACCAACGCGACCACCGACAAAGAGTCATCGAGGAGCCGGGACAGTCCCTCGCAATCGAGGACCAACGTTCCGGCTTGCACTGTCTTCCGGCTTTGGCGCCCAGACTTGTTCAGCTTGCCGTGTGCCACTGTCCCGACTCACCCAGCGCATCATCGAACAGTTCCCGCGCACGCCGACGCTCCGCCTCGGGCAGCGGTCCGATCCGCCGCTCATGATCGGCGATGTACTCGTCGAGCAGCATCCCGCGCAACTCCCGCTCGACCGCGGAGGCGATGAACGACGAGAACTCACGCTTCCCCACCCGACGGCGAATCGCCTCGGCCGTACCTTCCGGCAGCGAAAGGCTGACCCGGGTAGCGGGCCCCTCCCCGATCCGATGCTCCGGCTCTGCGCTCACCACATCAGATTATCAATCGAAGTAGGAAACAGCAACGCTCCCCGGAAATGGGGCGAGCCCTCCCGCGCCGTTGCGGGAGGGCTCGAAACCACTTGGGGTCCTACGACTTACACGTCGAAGTAGAGTTCGAACTCGTAGGGGTGCGGGCGCAGGTTCACGGGAGCGATTTCCTGGTCGCGCTTGATGTTGATCCAGGTCTCGATCAGGTCGTCGGTGAAGACGTTGCCTTCGGTCAGGTAGTCGTGATCCTGCTCGAGGCGGTCGATGACCGTGGCGAGGCTGGTGGGGGCCTGCGGGATGTTCTTGGCCTCCTCCGGCGGGAGCTCGTAGAGGTCCTTGTCGACGGGGGCCAGCGGCTCGATCTTGTTCTTGATGCCGTCCAGGCCGGCCATCATCATGGCGGCGAAGGCCAGGTACGGGTTGCCCGAGGAGTCCGGCGCGCGGAACTCGATGCGCTTGGCCTTCGGGTTGTTGCCGGTCACCGGGATACGCACGGCCGCGGAGCGGTTGCGCTGCGAGTACACCAGGTTGATCGGGGCCTCGTAGCCCGGCACCAGACGGTGGTAGGAGTTCACGGTCGGGTTGGTGAACGCCAGCAGCGACGGCGCGTGGTGCAGGATGCCGCCGATGTAGTGCCGCGCCAGATCCGACAGACCGCCGTAGCCGGCCTCGTCGTGGAACAGCGGCTTGCCGTCCTTCCACAGCGACTGGTGCACGTGCATGCCCGAGCCGTTGTCACCGAAGAGCGGCTTCGGCATGAAGGTGACGGTCTTGCCCTCGGCCCACGCGGTGTTCTTCACGATGTACTTGAACAGCTGCAGGTCGTCGGCCGCGCCGAGCAGGGTGTTGAACTTGTAGTTGATCTCGGCCTGACCGGCGGTGCCGACCTCGTGGTGGCCGCGCTCGAGCTCGAAGCCCGCGTTCTGCAGGTTGGTCGAGATCTTGTCGCGCAGGTCGACGTAGTGGTCGTACGGTGCGACGGGGAAGTAACCGCCCTTGTTGCGCACCTTGTAGCCACGGTTCAGGGTGCCGTCCGGGTTGAACTCGGCGCCGGTGTTCCAGGAGCCCGAGACCGACTCGATCTCGTAGAAGGCGCCGTTCATGGCCGAGTCGTACCGGATCGAGTCGAAGATGTAGAACTCCGCCTCGGCACCGAAGTACGCGGTGTCGGCGATACCGGTGGAGCGCAGGTACTCCTCGGCCTTGCGCGCGATGTTGCGCGGGTCGCGGCTGTAGGCCTCGCGGGTGAACGGGTCGTGCACGAAGAAGTTCAGGTTCAGCGTCTTGGCCGCCCGGAACGGGTCGAGGCGCGCGGTGCTGAAGTCGGGCAGCAGCAGCATGTCCGACTCGTCGATCGACTGGAAACCACGGACGGACGAGCCGTCGAAGGCCAGCCCTTCCTCTGCGAGGTCGGTCGTGAACGCCTTCGCCGGGATCGAGAAGTGCTGCTGCACACCGGGAAGATCACTGAATCGGATGTCGACGTATTCGACTTCTTCATCAGCAAGAAATTTGATGACCTCGTCGGCCGTGCTGAACGTCACTTGTTCTCCTTACGGATCGGTTCCCAGCCAGTGTCGATTGCATGGGTTCGTCGCGTCCAGACGGTATGGACGCGGTGTTTCCCCGCAGTCAAGGCTGTGTTTCGCCAGTGTTACACGTGCCGCTGGCCAGGTGACCCGGCCCACCCGGGCGCCACCAGCATGGTAATCCTGCCATCCGCGCAGGCCCGCGCCGACGTGAACTCCTCTTATGTCACGCACGCATGCACGGCTCGTAAGCGCTCCGACGCCGGTCGGCCGGTCGCGCCCGCATATTGTGGGGGCATGGCACGCATGACGGGATCGTGGCTCTCCGGCCCTTCGGAGGGATCCGGCGACCAGGCAAACCCCGAGTACCCCGGCAAAGAATTGGGCCTGCCGAAGTCCGGCGCCGGATCACTGTCCGGCATGGCCCGCCGGATCGCCGCGCTGTTCGTCGACTGGCTCATCGCCCTCGGCATCGCCGCGATCATCATGCGCGGCGGGTCGGCTTCCAGCCTCACGCTGCTGGTCTGGTTCGTGATCGGGGTGGGGGCGGTGACCATGTTCGGGTTCACCCCCGGTCAATACTTCTTGCGCCTGCGCACCGTCCGGATCGACGCGCCCGTCCCCGTCGGCATCGTCCGCGCGCTGGCCCGCCAGGCCCTGCTGGTCTTCGTGGTGCCCGCCCTCTTCACCGACTCGGACGGGCGCGGCATGCACGATCGCGCGACCGGGACCGCGCTCGTCCACTCGCGCTGAGCGCCGAGGGGGAACTGGTGGCGGCATCGCCCGAGAGCCCGCCGCCACCACTTCCCCTTGATCTTGAAACACCGCAGGCCCGCACCCCTCGACGGAGGTACGGGCCCGCGGTGTTCGAGTTCAGCGCCTGCGGATGGTGCGCTGCACGCCACGCATCTTGGCGCCGGCGGGCATCGGGCCCTTCGGCATGGCCGGCCCGGTGCGGGAGCTGAGCGCGGAGAGGCGTCCCTCGATCAGGTCCATCCGCTTGGTGTCGATGTTGCGGGGCAGCTTGGTCAGGTAACGCTGCAACTCCTTGAGCGGCACCTGTCCCTCGTCGTTGCCGATGACGACGTCGTAGATCGGGGTGTCGCCGATGAGCCGGGCGGTGCGCTTCTTCTCCTGCGCCAACAGCGATTTCACCCGCTGCGGGGAGCCCTCGGCGACCAGCACCACGCCGGGCAGGCCGATCACCCGGTGCACCGCGTCGAGCTGGGTGGTCGCGGCGATGCCGTTGGTCACCCGCCACTTGCCCTGCAGGTTGTCCAGCACCCAGGCCGCGGCGCCCGCCTGCCCCTCCGCCTTGCCGTACACGCTCTTCTGCACCCGACGGCCGAAGATGATGAACGCGGCCAGCGCGCCCAGCACCACGCCGAACGGGACGAGCAGCCAGGTCAGCCCGAAGATCAGGCCGATCACCAGGAAGATCGCGGTGATGCCGAGCAGGGCGCCGATCATCAGCGGCAGCAGCAGCTTGTCTTCCTTGCGCTGCATCTGGAACGCCTGCCAGAGCTGCTGCCTGCGCTCTTTCGACTGCTGCTTGCGGGCCGCTTTCGCCGCGGCCTTCGCTTCCTTGGTGGGCTTACCTGCTGCCATGTCACTCAGGATAGTGCCCACGTCGCGCCGATTTCGCCACGCCTGTCCCGGGCCGTCGATTCCCGGTGCGGCGGGCTGCCGGATCACCCATCGACCGCGCAGCCGAGGCGAGCCTTTTGTTACCGGCCGGGGCCGGTGCCGGGATGCGCCGCCGACGGCGGTCCCGCGAGGGCCGGGTCAGTTCCAGCCGCGCCGAGCCATCGACCCCAGCACGGTGAGATCCAGATCACCGGAGGCCTCGGTCCACCCCATGGCCCGCAACTCCACCGGGGTCGCCACGCCGAGCGCGTCGCGGAACCCGATGGCGACCGACCGCGCGAACTCGACCAGATTGCCCGGCGAAATAGGCCAGAACATGGTCTTGGTCCAATTGTCGACTTCGCGCCGCAGCATCGGCTCGTTCCAGCCGAGTTCCCGTAATTCCGCCGCGGCGGCATCCGGAATGGGTTGCGCCAGATAGTGGTTACCGGCAAGCTCCGCCGACAATTTGATGTCGTATTGCATGAACTGCACGTACCGATTTCCCGGTGCGGCGATGATCAACGTGGCCCGGGAGGGAAGTTCGGACAGACATTGCGCCAGCGCTTGAACGAACTGTTCCCAGTCCGCGGTCACCGGCTCGTTCATTCTTCCCCCGGGCGCTCGCACTGGCCCGATCATACGCCGACCTGCCTGAGACACCAGGCGAATTGTCTTGCGACCCCGGACACTTCACCCGCACCATAGCCAAACCGAATGACCCGTTCACCGGGCGCGAACAGACCGCCGAGTTATCCGGAATCGGGCGAGGTGCCGATTCGTCGGGCAGCGGCACGCTGCTGTTCAGCTGGTGGCAACCGGCCGGTGTTAGCTTGCGGTGCGTGTGTGCGCGGTTGGTGGTGAGCGTCCATGACGTCGCACCCGCGAGTGCGGCGGAGACGGCGCGTTGGTGCGCGGATGCCGACGGGTTCGGGATCCCGGTATCGCTGCTGGTGATACCCGGGCCGTGGCGGGGCGCGTCGCTGGCGCGGCAGCCGGAGTATGCGGGCTTCCTGCGGGAACGCCGGGCACGGGGGGACGAGATCATGGTGCACGGGTGGTCGCATCGCGCCGGACCCGAGGGCGGGTGGCCGCGCCGGACGCTAGGGCGTGCGGTGGCCCGCGGCGCGGCCGAGTTCGCCGCGCTCGACCAAAGCCAGGCGGCCGCCAAGCTCCGCGACGCCCTCGCGGTGATGGCCGAATCCGGGCTGTCCACAACGGGTTTCACCCCGCCCGGGTGGCTGGCCTCACCCGCCGCCGAACAGGCTTTGCGCGCGGCGGGTTTCACGCACACCACCGATCACTTCGGCGCGAAGGACCTGCGCACCGGCCGTCGCCAGCGTGGCTTCGCCCTCTCGCACCGGCCCGGCGGCGGCTGGTCCGAACGCTTCGGCGCCGCCATGCTGCAGACCTTCGCCCAGCGCAACGCGCGCAACGGCGGGCTCGTCCGCCTCGCCCTGCACCCCGACGACCTGCATCATCCCGGCCTGCGCGCGGCCACGCTGCGCGCCATCGACGCCGCCCTCACCGCGGGCGCGCGCCCCACCACCTACGCCGCACTGATCGAAGCGGCGGCCTCCTGATGCGCATCGTGCAGATCGCGAACTTCTACACGCCGGCCTCGGGCGGTTTGCGGACCTGCTTGGACGAGATCGGGCGGGGCTATCTGGCGACCGGGCACGAGCGGGTGCTCGTGGTGCCGGGCCCGGCCGACGGGGACGAGGCGACGACGTCGGGGCGGCGAATCACGGTGCGCAGCCCGAAGTTCGGCGCAGGCGGCTACCACGTGCTGACCGCACGCCGGACCCGCCCGATTCTCGACCTGTTGCGCCCCGACGTGCTCGAATGCAGTGACAAGTTGAGCGTGCGGTGGCTGGCGCCGTGGGCGCGCGGTGCCGGGGTGCCGCTGGTGTTGTTCTCGCATGAACGCATCGACGCCATTCTGCGCACCCGCGTCCCACCCGGGTTCCCCCTGGCTACGGCGGCCGACCTGGCCAATCGCCGCCTCTGTGTGCGTGCCGAAAAGGTGGTGGTCACTTCGAGTTTCGCGACGGCGGAGTTCGCTCGCATCGGCGCCACCAACGTGCGGCGCGTCCCACTCGGCGTCGACCTGACCACCTTTCGCCCCGCGGCCGAAACATCCTGCGCAACCGGTGAATCGGTGCGCCTGGTGCTGGTGAGCAGGCTGTCCAAGGAGAAGTGCGCCGAACGCGCCATCGAAGCGGTACGCGTGCTGGTCGATTCGGGGTTGCGCTGCGAACTGGCCGTGCTCGGTGACGGCCCGCTCCGGCACCGGCTGGAACGCCTGGCCGCCGGGCTGCCGGTGATCTTCCACGGTCACCTCACCGATCGCGTCGCGATGGCAAGCCTGGTCGCGGACGCCGACATCGCGATATTCCCCTCCCCCGCCGAGACTTTCGGGCTCGCCGTGCTGGAGTCACTGGCCTGCGGCACTCCCGTGGTGGTGCCCGACGAAGGCGCCGCGGGTGAACTCGTGGACGCCGTCGGTTCCGGCATCGTGTCCGACGGCTCCCCGCACGGCCTCGCGGCAGGCGTGCGGGCCCTGCTGACGGTCCCCGCTCCGCAACGCCGCCGCGCCGCCCGCCGTGCCGCGGAACGCTTCCCCTGGTCCGCCACGGTCGCCGGCATGCTCGCCCTCTACGCCGATTACGAAGCCGCCTGATCCCACAGCCGCACTCGTCGTTCGCGCCCCGTCACAAGGAGGCTCGCGCCAGCACGCTCAAACGCTCTCCGGCACCGCCTGTTTCGCCGACCCCTCGGCAACTCGGTCTCGTTCGTCGTGCAGGGTGGGCGAATTCGCGAGCAGGGTGATGCCGGTGATCACCAGCACGGCCGCGAGCAGCAGGGGCACCGCCTGAGGGTGGACGGCGGCGAACAGGGTGACGCCCGCGGTATAGCTCAGGACCGGGTCGGTGATGGTCATCGCGGTGAGCGCGGTAGGCAGCGAGCCGCGCGCGTAGGCCTCCTGCGTCAGCAGTCCGCCCAGACCGGTGGAGATCGGGATGCCGAGCAGAGCCCAGCTCAGGTCCGGAAGTGCGGTGGTGGCGATGACCACCAAGACGGCCGTGGTGGCGAAACAGCACCCCGCCGCGACGGCGACCAGCGCCGAACGCACCTGGGTGGCGCGGGTCAGGCGGGAGAGCGCGATCAGCGTGACGATCACCAGGAACACTCCGGCACCGGCCATGGGCAACAGGCCGGGCCGCAACTCGGTGTGGCCGGCCGCGCTCTGCCCGACCAGCAGGATCAGCCCGGCGCACACGAAAACCGTCCCGGCCCAGTCCCGCCGCAGCAGCGGCCGCCTGCGCCGCGCCGCCGCGAACGGCAAGGCGAACAGCAGTTGTACCACCAGCAGGGACTGCACCACCGCGATCGCCCCGAGCCGCAGCGCCACCGCGTGCACGACGAACCCCGCCACGTTCGCGCCCTGCCCGGCCAGCCAGCGCCGATCGGTGAGCAATCGCCGGGCGATACCGGCGATCACCAGGAACCGTCCCTGCGGATCCGCGGTCGCGGCTTCGCGCGCGGCGCCCTGCTGCAGCGCTGCCGACACGGCGAACAGCAGCGCGGCCACCAGCGCGAGCGTGATCGTCCCCACTGCGGCCGCATCGATCGGCGCCGCACCCACCGCTTCGACGCCGTCCGCCATAACGCCAATGCTGGCGGGTCGCAGTGAACATCGGGTGGCGTCGGCCCGGCGAGTCGGCGACGACCGGCGAGATTCGTCCGGCGATCCGCTGATCCGCTACCCCGGTTCCGGGGTCTGGACGGTCGTCCGGGCACACTCGATAGTCCTATGGTGAGCGAACGACGTGTGCTGCTGCGTGCCCTGTGCGGGCTGCTGCTTCTGCTGGCCCCGGCCATTCCGGTGACCGCCGCGGCGGAGCCGTTGGGCGTGCCGTTCCAGTGGAAGCAAGCGTTCATCGACGCCCCCGACGGCACTCGCCTGCACGCGGACATCCTGCGGCCGGACGGTCTCGCCGACGATGTCCGCACGCCGGTCATCCTCACCGTGAGCCCCTACCGCGCGCACCTGGCGTATCTGAGCGAACCGCGGTTGACCGGCGGGCCGTCCACCGAGAACCTGCAGGCGGACATGTTCCTGCGCGCCGGCTACACCTACGTGATCGTCGACCTGCGCGGGTTCGGCGGCTCGTCGGGCTGCCCCGACTTCGGCGGTCCCGGTGAACGCTCGGATGTCGCGACCGCGGTGGAGTGGTCGGCGAACCAGCCGTGGTCTACCGGCAAGGTCGGCATGTTCGGCACCTCGTACGAGGGCTGGACCGGCTTGATGGGTCTGGCGACGAAGCCGAAGGGACTCGCCGCCGTCGCCTCCTTCGAACCGGTGGTCGATCCGTACTCGTACCTGTACATGCAGGGTGTGTCGTGGAAGTTCTCCGGCAAGCCGGTCACCGAGAGCGGCGTGCGCCCAGCCGATTTCGCCGGTCTGGAACATCTGCTGATCGCGTCGACGCCGGGCCGCCCGGAAGATTCGCCCGAATATCAGGCCGCCGCCGCGCAATTGCCGATGCAGTGCTATCAGCAATATCTCGCCGAGACCGGCAACCACGACGGCGATTCCGCATTCTGGCGCGACCGCGATCTGGTCGTGCCATTGCGCGGCAACACCATTCCGTTGTTCCTCGGCCAGGGTTTCGTCGACTACAACACCCGCGCCTATCGCGTTTTCGATCTGTGGAACGGCCTCGGCCCCGGCGCGCACCGCGCCTGGTTCGGGCAATGGGGTCACCGCACCTGTCACGAGAAATGCGGCACACCGCATTTCGACACCGAACTGCTCGCATTCTTCGACAAGCATGTGGCGGGCCGCGATGTCGAGATTCCCGGTCCGCGGATCACGGTCGGGCAGTTCGACGGTCGCTGGCGCGCCGAAACCGCCTGGCCGCCGGCCGATGCCGCGCGCGTGCCGGTGGAGCTGCGCCCGGGCAGCTACACCGACCGCGGCCTGGTGCCCGGGCCCGACCGCGAACTCTGGTCGGTCTCCGAGCCGTTGACCCAGGCCCAGCACCTGTCCGGAATCCCGACCGCGACACTGCAACTCGACGGTCCCGCGACCGCCACGGTCGCGGTCGAGCTGTACGACATCGCTCCGGACAACCTGGCCACCGTGATCACCCGCGGTATCGCGCCGGTCGGCGACGGCACCGCGGAAGTCCGCCTGCTCGGCCAGGATTGGCCGATCCCGGCGGGTCATCGCATCGGCGTGCGGGTCACCGACGTGGTCGACGACGTCTGGTCGCACACTCCAGCGCTCGCGTCGGTCACGGTGACCAAGGCCCGGGTCGAGTTGCCGATGCTCACCGGTGCGCGCACGGCCGACCTGCCGGGCGGTCTCACCGAGGGCATCGTGAAGTGGCGAAACGAGAAGACCATCCCGCTGGGGCCCGGCGTGTTGAACAATGCAACGGTGTCCATGAATTTGCCGAACCGCAGCGGCGACCGATGACCGAACCGGTCGACGATCGCACCGCCGAGCGCCTTGCCGCCGCATTGCGCTGCGTCACCGTGTCCACCGACGATCCGGACGATATCGACGACGCGGCGTTCGACCGGCTCTCCGCACACCTCGAGCAATCTTTTCCTCGAGTGCACGCCGAACTCGAGTTGACGCGGTTCGGGCACAGCAGGCTCTATCGGTGGGCGGGGGTAGAACCCGATCAGGTCGAGGCGATCCTGCTCGCCCACCAGGACGTGGTGCCGGTCGACGATCCGCAGCGCTGGACGCATCCGCCCTTCGCCGGCGTCGTCGACGGCGAATTCATCTGGGGCCGTGGCGCGATCGACGACAAGAGCAGGCTGCTCGCCATTCTGGAGGCGGTAGAGGCCGCCCTCACGGCCGGAATCCGCCCGCGGCACACCATCTTCCTGGCTTTCGGGCACGACGAGGAAGTCTTCGGCGATACGGGCGCGATGCACATGGCGCAGCACCTGCGTGCGCAAGGCGTGTTCGCGAACCTGCTGCTCGACGAGGGCGGCATGATCACCACCGGCGTCGCCGACCGCATCGAACCGCCGGTCGCCACGATCATGGTGGGCGAGAAAGGCTATGCGACGGTACGGTTTTCGGTCACCGAACTGGGCGGGCACTCGTCCATGCCCGGTAGGCAGACGGCGGTCGGGCGGATCGCCCGGGCGGTCGGCCGCATCCAGGATCATCCGATGCCGCTGCGGATGACCCCCGTCACCGCCGACATGCTCGCCCGGGTGCGCAAGGTCATGCCCGCGCCGCGCAGGCAACTGCTGCGCCTCGCCGATCTGGTCGCGCCGCTGGTCACCCGCGTGATGGCGGGGCGGCCGCAGACCGAGGCCCTGGTGCGCACCACCACCGCGCCCACCGTGATCAGGGGCGGCGTGAAATCGAACGTGCTCCCCCAGCACGCCGAGGCGTTCGTGAATTTCCGCATCCTGCCCGGCGATACCGTCGCGTCGGTCCTCGCGCACTGCCGGAAGGTGGTGCGCGACAACGGTGTCCGGATCGAAACGGCAGGTGTGTCCTCGGAGCCGACGGTGAACGCCGCCCCGGGTGCCGCGTTCGACCTCATCGCCGAGATCGCGCAGGCCATCGTCCCCGGCACGGTGATCACCACCGGCATCGTGCCCGGCGCCACCGACTCCCGGCACTATCACGACCTGGCCGCGACCCGCTGCAACTTCGCCCCCATCGTGCTGGAAGAACGCGATCTGGCCTCGATCCACGGAACCGACGAGCGCCTTTCCCGGGTGAACTACGCTCGACTCATCGAGTTCAACCGGCGGCTCATCACCGAGCTGGCGTACTCGACGAGCAGCGACCCGCACCCATCAGGAGCCGATGCATGAGAGAGCGCAGCAGGACCGAGCCGAGCACCGGCGAGGCGCGGTCGTGACCGCGGAACCGGAGGGCGAGGACGCGGGCATCCGCATCGAGACCGGGCAGTTCGACGGCACGGGCAGCGGAATCGCCTGGCGCGCCTGGCTGCCCGAGGCGCCGGCGCGCGGCGTGATCGTCCTGGTGCACGGCGTCGCGGAGCATTCCGGCCGCTACACCCACGTCGGCAGGCGCTTTGCGGGCGCCGGATTCGCGGTCTACGCGCTCGACCACATCGGCCACGGCAAGTCCGCGGGCAGCAAGGCCAATATCGGTTCGATGGACGGCGCCGCCGACAACGTGGCGGCGATGCTGGACATCGCGAGCCGGGAATACCCGGACGTGCCGCGCTTCCTGATCGGGCACTCGATGGGCAGTCTCATCGTGCTGCACCTGGCCACCCGCGCGCCGGTCGATGTCGCGGGCATCGTGCTGTCGGCTCCGCCATTGGTCATTCCGCTCGGCAACCCGCTGCAGCGCCTCGTCGCGCCGCTGCTCACCCGGCTCGCCCCGAATCTCGGTGTGCTGAAACTGGATTCGTCGCAGATCAGCCGCGATCCGGCGGTGGTCCGCGCCTACGACAACGATCCGCTGGTCTATCGCGGCAGCCTGCCCGCCCGCACCGCGGTCGAGATCCTGGACACGACAACCCTGGTGAAGCAGCGCCTCGGCCGGCTCACCGTGCCGCTGCTGGTACTGCACGGCACCGGTGACGCGATCGCCGCGCCCGCCGGCACGGACCTGATCGAGCGGGGCGCGGGCTCGAAAGACCTCACCGCGATCCGCTACGACGGCCTCTACCACGAGATATTCAACGAACCCGAGCAGGACGAGGTGCTCGGCAATGTAGTGGACTGGCTGGAGGCGCACGTTACCGGCAAGTAAGATCCGGCCATGGGAACTACCGGATCCATCGCTTTCCTCCGCGCCGGCTGGCACAGCTCGATCGTCGGCAAGGCCTACGAAGGTTTCACCGCCGAATACGCCGAGCTCGGCTACGACCCCGCCACCGTCGACGTCTTCGAGGTGCCCGGCGCGTTCGAGATCCCGTTGCACGCCCAGCGGCTGGCCCGCTCCGGCAAATACGCGGCGGTCGTCGCCGCGGCGCTGGTCGTGGACGGCGGCATCTACCGGCACGATTTCGTCGCGTCCGCGGTGATCGACGGGCTGATGCGGGTGCAGTTGGACACCGACGTGCCGGTGTTCTCCGTGGTGCTCACCCCGCATCACTTCCACGAGCACAGCGAGCACGTCACGTATTTCACCGAACATTTCGTGACCAAGGGCGCGCAGGCCGCACGCGCACTGGCCAGCACGCTGACTTCGCTGCGGTCCCTGCCGGTTTAGCGGTACCGCGACAGGCACGCCGCCTCGCCGTCCAGCACCCCCGTGCGGAACGCCTCGACGCGCTGATACCCGCTCGGCACGACCTTTCCGTTCACGTCGCTCGCGGCCAGGCCCGCGGTCAGCAGTTCGGAGACGGCCTCGTCGAGATCGTCGGCCGAGAGCCGCACATCACCGCCCGGCTCACTCAATTTCGTCGACACCACACCGGACAGGCACGCGGTGCGCAGTCCCGCCGTCTCCGCGCCGGTGAGCGACAGCCCGCGTTCGCGTTGCACGGCGAGGGTGTAGCGGGAGACGAAGAGGACGAAGGCGGAGTAGTCGCCCTGCACCATCGCCGAAAGCAGTTCCTCCTGGCCGCGCGCGGACGCGCCCAGCTTCGTGAGGGCGGGCACGTCGGTGCCGATCCGGTTCGCCGTCGGACAGTACGAAACCGGCTCTGTCACAGTGATGTTCGCGCAATCGCCACCGGCGCCCGCGTAGTCGAACCGCGGCGGCTCGGCCGCGGGGAAGAGCGCGAGCAGCGTCCGGCTCAACCGCTCCAGCGACTGCCGGTTCACCGGCAGCTGGAACAGCGCGTCGGCCACGCCGAAGGAAACCGGCAGCTGACCGCGGCGCTGCGCGATCTCCTTCGGCGTCAACGCCTTACAGCCCTTCGTGCCGTCGGAGTAGCCGATCTGCACCGCGGTGACTCGCTCGAACGCCGACCCGTGCGCGTTGCCCGGATCGCCGAAACCTTGATCGCGGAAGGCGACCGTCGCGCCGAGCACCGCGTTGAGCCCGTCCGTGGTATTCACCGTGAAATGCGCCGAATTCCCTTCGGCCACATGGCGTAAGAACACCCCGGCCAGGCAATCGGCCTGCTGCTCCAGCACCAGGGTCGGGGTGCGCACGCCCGCCAAACGCGCTTGGCCCTGGATCGCGTGCCCGTATTCGTGTGCGAGCACCATCACCACGGCCATCTCGCCGAACTTCTCGACGACCTGCGGCAGCAGAACCCCGCGGTCCCAGCCGATGGTGTGGTCGAGACCGCAGTAGGCGGCGTTCACGACGTGATACGTGGATTCGTCGCAGAAGCGGATCACCTGGTCTTTCGGAGCCGGCGCCGACCAGGAGAAGAAGCTCTGCACCGGGGTGAACGGGCCCGGAAAGTCCTTGTGGTACTCCGTCGTCCAGAATTCCTGCAGGTCCGCGAGCGAGTTCAGCGCGAGGGTATCGAGCCTGCCGCCGTCACCGTTCGTCGCGGTCAGCGGCGCGTCCGGCACACCGGGCCGCGGACCGCTCGGACCCGTGGCGGTCATGGAACCGGCGATCCCCCAGTCCGTCTCGGTGGCCGGGGCCTCCGGTGCCGCCGGATCCTGCACGGTCACACCGCATCCCGCGCACACCATCCCGAACAGCGCGAGCACCACCACCGCGCCGTTCCGCCACCGCTGCTTCCCCATTGCTGCGCCTCCCGAACCACCGCGCGCCGCTCGCTCAGGAGGGACCGAGATCTCGGCAGACCCTTGCCCGCCGTGCCCCCGATCGTAGTCGGCCGCACGCGCGCCCCACCAGATCTCGGCCGAACCCCGCGGCGGCCGAATCACCGCTCCGGCCGCGCATCAGCACCCGTTCAGACCCCGCACCTCGCCTCGCGCCACCCGAGAAAGCCTGCGGCCCCCGACCGCACGCCGCCGCACCCCGCGGCAAGAACGGGCATCCCCGCACCCCTTCCAGGTTCCCGCACCCCAACTCGCCGCACGACACACCGGGTCTCGCGCCAGAAGGGGTGCGGCATCCCAACCGCACGCCGCCGCACCCCGCCCGCACGAACAGACATCCGCACCCCTTCCAGGCTCCCGCACCCCGACTTGCCGCACGACACACCGAGTCTCACGCCAGAAAGGGTGCAGCCGCCCAACCGCACGCCGCCGCACCCCGCCGCAAGAACAGACATCCGCACCCCTTCCAGGCTCCCGCACCCCTTCCAGGCTCCCGGGCATCCCAACCGCACGCCGCCGCACCCGCCGCACGAACAGGCACCCGCACCCCTTCCAGGTTCCCGCACCCCGACTTGCCGCACGACACACCGGGTCTCGCGCCAGAAAGGGTGCGGATACGGAGCGCACCGCGCCGAGGGACCGGCTCGCCGGGCTCCGTGCCAGCACGGCTCATGTCAGCCGGACGTGGGCGATCAGGGCTCGGTGGTCGGAACGGGGGATGCTGAGGGTGCGGACTTCCTCGGCTTCGGCGTCGGCGAGCAGGACGTGGTCGATGCCGATGATCGGGCCCCACTGTTTGTCGTCGGGGAAGGTGAGCAGCAGGCCCGCGCCTGCCTGATCTGCGGCGGATTCGAATCGTCCGTGCAGCAGTTCGCGGTAGGCGGCGTGGTCGCGGGTGGCGTTGAAGTCCGCGCCGACGATCGCCGGACCGGGCTCGGCGTCCAGGATCTCGCGGATGCGGCGCATCTCCGCCAGCCAGTCGGCGAAGTTGAGCGGCGGCGGGATCGGGTGGAAGGCGAACACCGCGACGGGTCCGCGGTCCGGATGTTCCATCGTGGCGGACACCTGGTTCAGGATGAAGCCGCTGTATTTCTTGGTGTCGCGCAACGGGTATCGGCTGTAGATCCCGGTGCCGCCCCCACCGTCCGCGGTCGGCTCGACGTAGCGGTGCGGCAGGGCGGCGTCGAGTCCCGCTGCGGCCAGTCGGTCGACCGCGGCGTTGGTCAGTTCGTTGACGGTGAGCACATCGATGCGGTTGTCCAAGACGGCTCGCACTACCGCGCCCGCGTCGGCACCACCGAACAACAGGTTCGACTGCATCACCCGCACCTCGGGTCCGGCGGCGGCGCGTCCCTCCGGCACGAAGGTCGGCACCGCCGTCCACAGCACCACGCCGACCAGCACCGCGGCCACCCCCGCGCTGCGCCACCCCTTGGCGATCACGAAGCACACCAGCCCGATCACCGCCCCGACCATCAGATACGTTGCCCCCGACGCCAGCAGCACCAACAGCTTCTGCTGCCAGGCCACCAAGTGCAGCACCACCCCGGCCAGCCCCGCCGCCGCAGCGCACCACCCTGCCCCGAGCAAACCTCGCTTGACCCATCCACGCATACCCTGACCCTAAGGTCCCCGTGTGGAGCTACCGCGCCCCACCTGTGCAGCTTTTGTGTGCATCACCCGCCCTTACGCCCTGCAGGCAGCCTGAATGTCTCTCGCCGACCGGATGCACCAGGCTCACCACGTCGCCCTTCTATCGCGCGTTGGCGGTGGCTCGGTCTGCTCTGTATACCAAGGGCACTATCGGGACGGAGCGCTCATGAAATCGGTGAGGGCGGCGGTGTCGCTCACGAGCGTGCCGCCCGCGAATTGCAGGGCGGCGTGCGTACGTTGAGCGGCGGCAGGATGACCTGCGCCACAGGCGTCGGCGACGAGGATGGGCAGGTAGGCGAGGTCGAGGCTGTGCCGGATGGTGGGTTCGATGCCGACCTCCAGGGCGATACCCGCGATCGCGAAGGTGTCGATTCCGCAGTCGCGCAAAGCGATATCGAGCGGTGTCGCCGCGAAGGCGGACATGGTGACCTTGTCGAAGACCACCTCGTTGTCGTCCGGCGTGAGTTCGGGGACGAGCTGATATTGCGGCGAGCCCTGCGGGAAGCCGGCCCGCAACCCGGCCGGATCGTCCACCCGCTGCCACTGCATCGCGGTGCGCAGTTGCGCCACACCGGATGCCGCGATGGGCAGCGACATGTGCCGGGTGTAGAAGACCCGAAAACCGTTCGCCCGCGCGGCCTCTCGCAGTTGGACACAGGCGCGCACAATCTGGTCACCGTCCGGGAGCTGGGAAACGATACCGACCTGCATGTCGTAGATCAGCAACGCCATCCGGCGCGGATCGCACGCGTCCTCGACAGTTTGCGGAATGCTGAGACCGAAGGCTTCGCGCATCGCGGCGGCCTCACTTGGTCCGGTCGTAGGGTTCGGCGACGTCGACGTCCGCGTCCATCAGCGCTTCCAACGGGATCGGCGCCTGCACCGGAACATACGTCCACTCCAGGTAACCCCGCTTGGTCAGCGGGAAGTCGGCGACGTACTGCTGCGCCTCTTCGACGCTGTCCACCTCGAACACGATCACCACGCCCGGTTCGTCGGCGCGCGCGTAGTTCTCCCGCACGATGCCCGCTTTCCACAGCCGCCACACATTGGCGACTTCCTCGGGAAGATACGGATTGATGGTCTCCAACGTCACGCCGGGCTTGAAACGGTCGAAAACGATGACCTTCATAGGGGAGGCGAAATGATGCCCGACAAGCAGTACCACTGCCCGGTGGAGGTAACTGTCGACCTCATCGGCGGCAAATGGAAGCCCGTGATCCTCGCCCACCTGAAGGAGGGCGTGCACCGTTACGGCGAACTCCGCCGCCTGATGCCCACCACCAGCGAGAAGATGCTCGTCCAGCAGCTGCGCGAACTCGAAGCCGACGGCCTGGTCGCCCGCACCGTCTTCGACACCGTCCCGCCCCAGGTCGAATACGACCTCACCGACGAAGGCCGGACCCTCGTCCCCGTCTTGACCGCCCTCTACACCTGGGGCGAGCAGCGCGCCGAGCGAACCGGTCTCGTCCTCCGATCAGCCGCAAACCAGTTCAGCGACAACACTTCTCGGCTCCCGTAAACGGGATGTCAGTCGACCGCGACGGGTCTATTGGCCGAAGACGCGTTCCACCACCGCTTTCGCGCGCCGGGTGATCCGCATGTAGTGGTCGAGGAATTCGCTGCCGTCGTCGTTGGGCCAGCCCGCCACTCGGGCGACGGCGGACAGGAGGCGGCCCGGGCCGGGGAGTTGGTCGGTCGGCTTGCCGCGCACCAGGACCAGGGCGTTGCGGGCCTTCGTCGCGGTGAGCCAGGCGTCCCGGAGCAGTTCGACGTCGGCGGTGTCGAGCAGCTTGGTCTGCTCGATCACGTCGAGCGACTCCAGCGTGGACGTGTTGTGCAGGCCGAGCACGTCGTGGGCGTAGCGCAGCTGCATCAACTGCACGGTCCACTCGATATCCGCGAGCCCGCCGCGGCCGAGTTTGGTGTGCGTGGCCGGGTTCGCGCCGCGGGGCAGCCGTTCGGCGTCGACGCGGGCCTTGATCCGCCGGATCTCGCGCACCGCCTCGGTGGAGACGCCGCCCTCCGGGTACCGCACCTTGTCGATGATGTGCAGGAAACGCAGTCCGAGTTGCTGATCCCCCGCGACCTGGTGCGCCCGCAGCAGCGCCTGCACCTCCCACGGCTGGGCCCACTGCTGGTAGTACGCGGCGTAGGCGGCCAGGGTGCGGACGAGCGCGCCGTTGCGGCCCTCGGGACGCAGCCCGGCGTCCACGTGCAGCGGCGGGTCGGTGCTGGGCGCGCCGAGCAGACGCTGCACCTTGTCGGCGATGCCGATCGCCCACTTGACGGCCTTGGTCTCGTCCTCGCCGGGCCGGGGATCGCAGACGAACAGGACGTCCGCGTCGGACCCGTACCCGAGTTCCATGCCGCCGAGCCTGCCCATCCCGATCACCGCGAAATCGGCGGGCGCGGGCGTGCCCAGTTCCGCCTCACCGGCCCGGATCACCGCCGCGAGTGCGGCTTCGAGCACCGCGACCCACACCGAGGACAGCGCCCGGCACACCTGTTGCACGTCGAGCATGCCGAGCAGGTCGGCCGAGGCGATCCGCGCCAGTTCGTGTCTGCGCAGCGAACGTGCCGCCGCCACAGCGCGTTTCGGGTCGTCGTAGCGGGACGCGGCGGTCATGATGCCGCGCGCGACGTCTTCGGGTTGCGGGCTGAGCAGCAACGGCCCGCCCGGCCCGTCGGCGTACATGCGAATCGTGTCCGGCGCGTTGATCAGCAGGTCCGGCAGGTATTCCGAGGAGCCGAGCACGATCATCAGCCGCTGTGCGATCGCGCCTTCGTCGCGTAGTTCGCGCAGGAACCAGATCTGGTCGTCGAGCCCCTCCGACACCCGCCGGTAGGCGAGCAGGCCCGCGTCGGGATTCGGTGTCTCGCCGAGCCATTCGAGCAAGGTCGGCAGCAGCAGCGCCTGGATGCGGCCTTTGCGGGAGACCCCGCCGGTGAGCGCCTTCAGGTGCCCGAGTGCGTGTTCGGGCGCCTGGTAGCCCAGCGCGGCGAGCTGCCGAATAGCGGCATCGGGGCTGAGCCGCAGCGCGTCGGGGTCCATCTTGACCACCGATTCGAGCAGCGGTCGATAGAACAGTTTGGCGTGTAATCGTCTGACCCGCACCGCGTTCCGGCGGATCTCGGTGCCGAGCACGCCGACCGCGTCCTGCCTGCCGTCGGGACGGATGTGCGCGGCGCGCGCCAGCCAGCGCATGCCTTCCTCGTCGTCGGCGGCCGGCAGCGTATGCGTGCGCCGCAACCGCTGCAGTTGCAGCCGATGTTCGAGCAACCGCAGGAACTCGTAGGACGCGGTGAGATTGGCCGCGTCGTCGCGGCCGACGTACCCCCCCGCGGCCAGCGCGGTCAACGCCTCGACGGTGCCCTGCACGTGCAGCGACTCGTCCACCCGACCGTGCACCAATTGCAGGAGCTGGACCGCGAATTCGACGTCGCGCAGGCTGCCGTGCCCGAGTTTCAGTTCCCGCTCGCGCAGATCGGCGGGCACCAGATCCTCCACCCGCCGGCGCATCGCCTGCACGTCGGCGACGAAGTCGGGCCGCTCCGAGGCGTTCCACACCATCGGCATCAGCGCGGCCCGGTACTGCTCGCCGAGTTCCAGGTCGCCGGTCATCGGCCGGTTCTTCAGCAGCGCCTGGAACTCCCAGGTGCGTGCCCAGCGCTTGTAGTAGGCCAGATGCGAATCGAGCGTGCGCACCAGCGCGCCCGCCTTGCCTTCGGGTCGCAGTGCCGCGTCCACCTCGAAGTAGGCCGCGCTGGCGACGCTCATCATCTCGGCGGCCAGCCGGGTGGCGGTGGCGTCGGCCGGCTCGGCGACGAAGACCACGTCGACATCGCTGACGTAGTTCAGTTCCCGGGCACCGCTCTTGCCCATCGCGATCACGGCAAGGCGCACCGGCACCGGACCGTCCTTGCAGACCCGCGCGACCGCCACCGACAGCGCGGCGGTGAGCGCGGCATCGGCCAGGTCCGTGAGGTGCCTGCCGACCACCTGATACGGCAGCACCGGCTCGTTCTCCACGGTCGCGGCGAGGTCGAGCGCCGCGAGCAGCATGAGCTGGTCGCGGTATCGCTTGCGCAGCAACGCGACAACCTCGGGACCGTGCTCCCCCGCCCGGAAAAGCATCGGGCCCGCGTTGTCCCCTTCTTCGGGCACCGCATCGACCACGTCGAGCAGATCCGCCAGCACCTCTTCGCGGGCGGGCAAAGCCTTGCGCCGCAGGATCTCCCAGGCCGCCGGATCGGCGACGAGATGATCGGCGAACGCGCTGGACGCACCGATCAGCGCGAACAACCTGCCGCGTAGCGCGGTTTCCGACCGGATCGCCGAATCCAGTGCCGCCCAGTCCGTTCCGAGCTGCTCGTACAGTTTCAGCAGGGTGTTCAGCGCGAGGTCGGCGTCGGGCGCGCGCGACAGCGCCCACAGCACGGGGATACTTTCGACGTTGTCCCAGCCCAATTCGCGCAGCGTGGCAGCGGCGGACGGCTCGAGTAATCCGAGCCGACCGACACCGGGGACAGCGGAGCGCGCAGACGGTGGCCGGACCATAGCACTCAAATTACAGGCTCGAGGCTAACGGCAGGCCACCGCGGAACCTATCTTCGGTACCAGAACGGCGCAGGTGCCCGCCCGGATTCACAGTCCGAGGTATTCCTTGAGCTCGTACGGCGTCACCTGGCTGCGGTAGTCGGCCCACTCCCGGCGCTTGTTGCGCAGGAAGAAGTCGAAGACGTGCTCGCCGAGCGTCTCGGCGACCAGTTCGGAGCGCTCCATCGCCTGCAGCGCCTCGTCCAGCGTGCCGGGCAATTCCCGGAAGCCCATCGCGCGCCGCTCGGCCGCGGTCAGCGACCACACGTCGTCCTCGGCCTCCGGCGGCAGCGTGTAGCCCTTCTCGATGCCGCGCAAACCGGCCGCGAGCAGCACGGCGAAGGTCAGGTACGGGTTGCAGGCCGAATCGGGGCTGCGGATCTCGATGCGCCGCGAGGACGACTTGTTCGGCGTGTACATCGGCACCCGGACCAGCGCGGAACGGTTGGACCGGCCCCAGGACGCGGCGGTCGGCGCTTCACCGCCGTGGATGAGCCGCTTGTAGGAGTTCACCCACTGGTTGCTGATCGCGCTGATCTCCGGCGCGTGCTCGAGGATGCCCGCGATGAACGCGCGCGCGGTGACGGACAGGTTGATCGGATCGTCCGGATCGTGGAAGGCGTTGGCCTCACCCTCGAACAGGCTCATGTGCGTGTGCATCGCCGAACCGGGGTACTGGGCGAACGGCTTGGGCATGAACGTCGCGCGCACGCCCTCGTCGATCGCCACCTCCTTGATCAGGTAGCGGAAGGTCATCACGTTGTCGGCCATGGACAGCGCGTCGGCGTAGCGCAGGTCGATCTCCTGCTGACCGGGCGCGCCCTCGTGATGGCTGAACTCCACCGAGATGCCCATCGACTCGAGCGCGTCGATCGCGTGGCGGCGGAAGTTCGGCGCCGAATCGTGCACGGCCTGGTCGAAGAAGCCGCCGGAATCGGCCGGGATCGGCTGCGAGCCGTCCTGCGGGCCGTTCTCCAGCAGGAAGAACTCGATCTCCGGGTGCACGTAGCAGCTGAACCCGACATCGCCGGCCTTGTTCAGCTGGCGGCGCAGCACGTGGCGCGGATCGGCCCACGACGGTGAACCGTCGGGCATCGTGATGTCACAGAACATGCGAGCCGAGTGCTGATGCCCCTTGCTCGTCGACCACGGCAACACCTGGAACGTGGACGGATCCGGCCGCGCGACCATATCGGCCTCCGACACCCGGGCGAAGCCTTCGACGGCGGAACCGTCGAAGCCGATCCCCTCCTCGAACGCGCCCTCCAGCTCGGCGGGAGCGATGGCGACGGACTTCAGGTAACCCAAGACGTCGGTGAACCAGAGACGTACGAAGCGGATATCCCGCTCTTCGAGCGTCCGCAGCACGAATTCCTTCTGGCGATCCATGTCCGCGAGCGTAAGCACCCGGCGTTAAATCCGTGTTACATACACGCTGAGTGTGCCGTCCTTGTTGCCGGAAAAAGATTTCCCCGGCAGCCGGGTCGCTCAGCAGGTGAGGCCGGGCGCCGGATCCTTCAGGTCGACGAGGTAGTCGATCACCGCCTGATCCACGCACGACGAACCGCCGGAGAGCGCGATGGTATGCCTGCTGCCCTGGTAGGTCAGCAGCGACGCGCCCAGCTGGGACGCGAGGTCGACGCCCGCCTGATACGGCGTCGCCGGGTCCTCGGTGGTCGAGACGACCACCGTTTTCGGCAAGCCGGTCACCGTGATCCGATGCGGCTCACTGGTGTTCGGCACCGGCCACACCGTGCACTGATCCAGCGGCGCCGCGCCGGTGCCGCGGCCGTCGTCGAGGAACGGCGCGGCCTTGCGGTACTCGATGTCCTGCTTGCCGGTGACCCCGCGGTCGCTGATCCGCGGATCGTCCACGCAGCGAATGGCATTGAACGCGTCGGTGGTGTTGCTGTAGGTGCCGTCGTCGCGGCGTCCGTCGTACAGATCGGCCAGTTGCAGCAGCGTGTCACCGCGGCCGTCACGCAGTTCGGACAGCCCGAGGGTGAGCACCGACCACAGGTCGGTCGTATAGAGCGCTTGCCGCACCCCGGTGAGCGCGTCGCCGTAGCTGAGGCCGCGGGGATCGGTGGTCGGCGCCGATTTGTCCCACAGCGGATCCACCAGCGCCCGGAAGCGCGGCACCGCCTGCGCCTTGTCGGTACCGAGCGGGCAGTCCGCCTTGCTCACGCAGTCCGCGGCATAGGCGTCGAACACCTTCTGGAAGCCGGCCGCCTGGCGTAGCGATTCCTGCACCGGGTCCTGCGAGGAGTCGATCGCGCCGTCCAGCACGAGCGCGCGCACCCGGTCCGGGAACTTCTCCGCATACGCCGATCCGATCTTGGTGCCGTACGAGTAGCCCAGGTAGCTGAGCTTCGGGTCGCCCAGGGCGGCGCGCAGCACGTCGAGGTCCTGCACCACCTCACGGGTGCCGACGTGCGCCAGGAACTCCTTGCCGGTCCGGGCGGTGCAGCGGTCCGCATACTGCCGGTTCTCGTCCTCGGCCGCGGCGATCCCCTGCGGGGTGTTGTCCTTCTGTGCCTCGGCCCGCTCCGCGTCCTGCTCCTGCGCGGTCTCGCAGACGATGGACGGCGTCGACGAGCCCACCCCGCGCGGATCGAAGCCGACCCGGTCGAACCGCTGCGCCAGCGGCGTCCTGTTGCCGAGCCCCGACATGGTCAGCCCCGACTCCCCCGGCCCGCCGGGATTCATCAGCAGCGAACCGATCTTCTTGCCGGAGGCCTTGATCCGCGACACCGCGATCTGCGCGGTCGCCCCGTCCGGGGCGGCGTAGTCGATCGGCACGGTGATCTTCGCGCACTCCGCGCTCGGCGCGAACCGGTCCTCCGGCGAACCGAATCCGGCGCAACCGCCCCACTGCACGGTCTGGTGATAGAACTTGCCCAATTCGGCGGGCACGTCGGGCATCGGACCCGTCGGATGCCCCGCGGTCGTACACCCCGCCGCCACCAACCCCAGCACCGCCACGATCAGCGCACCGCGCCCACTCCGAACCAAAGCCATCCTCTGATACTGGCAGCACCCGGCGCGCGCCAGTGCACAGCCCGGCCGCGACGAGCCGCGGTCAGGGCCGCAACCTCGTGTGATGTGACCAATTGCATCGGGCCGAAGCCTTAATCGGGGCCGGTCACAGCTGGCACACTGAAGCTGTCAGACGAACCCGGGGACCCGGACGGGCCCCGAGGAGACAGCGACGAAAGGGACGATGATGTCCGTATCCGATTCGGAAACCCCTGCCTACGGCGCGGCGCCCAGCCAGCCGAAGAAGGCCGTGCGTAAAACCCGGGTGCATCATCTGCAGCAGATGAAGGCCGACGGCGAGCGCTGGTCCATGCTCACCGCCTACGACTACTCCTCGGCGCGACTGTTCGAGGAAGCCGGCATTCCCGTGCTGCTCGTCGGCGACTCCGCGGCCAACGTCGTCTACGGCTACGACACCACGGTGCCGATCACCGTGGAAGAACTCCTCCCGCTGGTCCGCGGCGTGGTGCGCGGCGCACCGCACGCGCTGGTGGTGGCCGATCTGCCGTTCGGCACCTACGAGTCCTCGCCGCAGCAGGCCCTGGCCACCGCGACCCGGTTCATGAAGGAGGGTCAGGCGCACGCGGTGAAGTTCGAGGGCGGCGAGCGCGTCGCCGAGCAGATCGCGCTGATCACCTCGGCGGGCATCCCGGTCATGGCGCATATCGGGTTCACCCCGCAGAGCGTCAACACCCTCGGCGGGTTCCGCGTGCAGGGCCGCGGCGACGGCGCCGAACAGCTCATCGCCGACGCCATCGCGGTGCAGGAGGCGGGCGCGTTCGCGGTCGTCATGGAGATGGTGCCCGCCGAACTGGCCGCGCAGGTCACCGGCAAGCTGACCATCCCGACCGTCGGCATCGGCGCCGGCGCGGACACCGACGCCCAGGTGCTGGTCTGGCAGGACATGGCGGGCTACACCAGCGGCAAGACCGCCAAGTTCGTCAAGCGATTCGGCGATATCGGTGACCAATTGCGTACCGCGGCAGCGAATTACGCGGACGAGGTGCGCCGGGGCACCTTCCCCGGTCCCGAGCACAGCTTCTAGCTCGCTCGAAACGAACAGCGCAGTGTCGATGACCGGCCGAGTGGTGCAGGCGCCCGCCGCACTGCTCGGACAGTCGATCGAGCCGTTGACCGATTGGGCGTTCGGCGTCCTCGCCGAGCACGGGCTCACCGTCACGGGCGCGCCGGTGGAAACCCGGCGGCGCGCCTGGTCGCTGGTCGTGCGCATCCCGACCAGCGCGGGCCCGATGTGGGCGAAAGCCAATGCCCGCGCCTTCGCGCACGAGGGCCATCTGCTGGAGCTGCTGGCCCGACTATGTCCGGGCAGCGCGCTGGAACCCGTTGCGGTGCAACCGGATCGCGGCTGGTTGCTCAGCAGGCACGGCGGTGACGTCGCCCCGGACACCGCCGCCGAATGGACCGGGCTGGTCCGGGCCTACGCCGACCTACAGCAGTCGCTCACGACGCACATCGATGAGCTACGCGCCACCGGAACGCCGTATCTGCCGCCCGCCCGGCTGGTCACCGTCTACCAGCACTACGAGCCGCGCATCCCCGGCCTCGGCGACCGGATCGCGGAGACCGCGGCGGAACTGGGCGACTACAACCGGCTCAGCATCGAACACAACGACGTGCACCCCGGCAACGCGTTCGCCGGCACCGGACTGCTCTTCGACTGGGCCGATGCGGTGATCACCCACCCGTTCCTGTCGCACAAGATCCTGCGCACCCCGCACCGGGCCGAATACTTCGCGCGCTGGCGGCGCGGCGGCCCTATCTCGCGCACCGAGATCACCCTCGCCGAGCGGCTCGCCCCGCTGATCGCGCTGCACCCCTGGCGCACCATCGACGTCTCCGCCCCACCGTTCGCCCGCACGGTCGACGCCCTGCTGGACGAGTTGCGCACCAGCTTCCGGTGAACGCAGTCCGGGCCGTGCCGGCGAATCAATGGCAGACTCGAGGCGGACATTGCCGACAACAGCAGAGGTATTTGATGCGCAGCCGTTGGATCTCACGCAGCACGCTGCTGCTGGCAGGCGTTTTCGCCGCCGCAGCACTGACCGCCTGCGGAACCGAGTCGAACCCGGCCCCTACCGGGAGCTCGGGTTCGACGACGGGATCCGCGACGGCGACCAGCAAGCCGAGCAGCACCGCCCCTAAGCCGGGCACCCCGGAGATCTCCGACGCCGCCGCGTCCCAGCTGTGCGACATGATCCGCCCGGAGCTGTCGAACTGGCGCGTGCAGGGCCCGACGCTCGGCCGGATCGGCCTCAACGCGATGGTGCACGAGTGGGCGCTGCGCAACGGCGGCATCAACGGCGCGGTGCTGGCCGACAAGCCGGTGATCGACCGGATCACCACCAAGAACTGCGCGGACGTGCACAAGCAGGCGATCGAGGCGCTGGAGCTGACCGACCTGGCCTCCGGGCTGGCGTTCTGATGGCGGGCAGCACGCTGCGCACGCTGTACCCCGAGATCGAGCCGTACGACACCGGGCTACTCGACGTCGGCGACGGCCAGGCGGTCTACTGGGAGGTCAGCGGCAACCCCGACGGCAAGCCGGTGGTGTTCCTGCACGGCGGGCCCGGCGGCGGCACCTCGCCGTATCAGCGGCAGTTCTTCGACCCGGCGGCCTACCGGATCGTGCTGCTCGATCAGCGCGGTTGCGGACAGTCCACCCCGCACCTCGCCGACAACGCGAGCCTGGCGACCAACACCACCCAGCACCTGATCGCCGACCTGGAGGCGCTGCGTACGCATCTCGGCATCGACCGCTGGCAGGTGTTCGGGGGTTCGTGGGGTTCGACGCTCGCGCTGGCCTACGCCCAGACCCATCCGGAGCGAGTCACCGAACTGGTGCTGCGCGGCATATTCCTGTTGCGCCGCAAGGAAATCGACTGGTACTACAACGGCGCCGCGGGCTACGTGTACCCCGACGAGTGGGAGAAGTTCCTCGCGCCGGTGCCGGAGGCCGAACGCGGCGACGACCTCGTCGCCGTCTATCACCGGCTGCTGCACTCCCCGGACGAACAGGTCGCGCTCGCGGCCGCGATCGCCTGGTCCACCTGGGAGGGCGCGACGAGTGCGCTCCTGCCGCAACCGGATCGGGTCGCCGAAACCGCCGAGCCGCGGTTCGCGCTGGCGTTCGCCCGGATCGAGAACCACTACTTCCAGCACCGCGGGTTCCTCGAAGAGGGCCAGTTACTCCGTGACGCCGGTACCATTTCCCATATCCCGACGGTCATCGTGCAGGGGCGCCACGACATCGTCTGCCCCGCGGTGAGCGCGTGGGATCTGCACAAGGCGCTGCCGAACTCGGAGCTGCACATCGTGGACGACGCGGGCCACGCGGCGAACGAACCAGGCATCACGCACCACCTGGTCGAAGCCACCGACCGATTCGCGAAAGCGGGGTAACCCATGACGGCCACAGCCGGTAACGCGATCATCGCGGCACTACGCGACGATGTCGACCGGCTGCTGGCCGCCGAACCCGACGTGCGGGCCGACGCACCCGATTCGGTGCACCAGATGCGGGTCGCGACCCGTCGGCTGCGCAGCGTATTGCGGTCCTACCGCAGTCTTTTCGAGCGGGCCTCGGCCGCCTCGATGGGCGAGGAGCTCAAGTGGCTGGCCGGTGTCCTCGGCGTGGCCCGCGACGCCGAGGTGCGCGGTGAGCGTTTCGAGGCGCTGTTGACCAAACACGCTCAGCAGGGCGAACATTCGGAGGCAGAACTGGCGCCGGTGACGGCCCGGCTGGTCACCGCCCAGCAGGAGCGCTACGCCGCCGCGCACGCCGATGTCCTGCTGGCGCTGGACAGCCCGCGCTACCGCGACCTGCGCGACGAACTCACGCACTGGCGCACCGAACCACCGTTGCGGGCGCGGCGCGCCGAAGTGCCCGCCGCCGAGTTCTTCGGTGTTGTGCTGCAACGTGATCGGGAACGGGTCGAACGGCTGATCCAGCTGGAACCCACCGTGACGGCAGACGAGCGGGTCGAGCTGCTGCACGATATCCGCAAGAGCGCCAAGCGCTTACGCTATTCCTGCGAGGCCGCCGAGCAGGTGCTCGCCGCCGCGGCGACCGGCCTCGGCGGACGCGCCAAACGGCTGCAGACCGTGCTCGGCGACCACCGCGACGCCGTCGAATCCCAGCACGCGCTCTACGGCATCGCCGCCGACGCCGGTGCCGCGGGCGAAGACCCGGCGCTGTACCGCGTCCTCGCCGGCGCCGAAGACACCGCCGCCCGCCAGGCCCTCAGCCGCTACCCCGAAGCCGCCGCCGCGTTGACCGCCAACGGCGACTAGCCCGTGGGGGCGTAGGTGAAGGCGATCTTGCGGGTGGTCGGGTCGGCGGCGGTCAGGCGGACGCGCACCTGTTCGCCTTCCGGTGGCTCGCCGGTACAGGGTCCGAGCACCGGCGGGTCGGCGATGAAGATCTCGGCGGCGCGGTTGCCGTTGGCTTCGCGCACCACGACCGCGTCGAACTCCGTGCCCGCGCGTTCGGCGAGCAGCGTCGCCTCGGTGAGGTCGATGCAGGCGCGTTCGACCTTGTTCGCGGTCGCGTCGCTGCGGCGCATGGTGTCCGCGGTGTCGGCGAGACCGTCGGTAACCCACTGCGGCACTTCGGTTCCCGCGCAGCGAGCCAGGCAGATCTCGGTGGCGTAGCGGTCGACCAGCCTGCGCAGCGGCGCGGTGACGTGTGCGTACGGCGCGTGCATCGCGCTGTGCTGCAACGTTTCCGGGGCCGCTTCGGTCGTATCGCCGTTCACCACGGTGTAGGACGCGCCGCGCAACAGGCTGGTCGCCTCCGACATCAGCACCAGCGCGGCCGGGGTGTTCGGGTCCAGTGCGGCGAGCAGCTGCCCGACCGGTTGCGCCGCGGGCCATGCCACGCCCAGCGCGGCCGCGGTCCGGCGCATGGACGCGATCGCGGATTCGGCGGGCGGCGGCATGGTGCGCAGCAGGGCGGGCGCGCCCGCGTCGAGCATGATGCGGGCCGCGCACATCCCGGTGAGCAGCGAGACCTGCTCGTTCCAGTCGTCGGCGGCGGTGCGTGGTTCGACGATCAGCCGCCAGTGCCCCGGCGAGCGATCGTCCCGGACGATGCTCTGCGCGGGCAGCCGCAAGCCGATCGCGCCACGGGCCAGTCCCGCCTCGATGCGCCGCTTGCCGAACTCCGGCAGGGCTGCGATCGAGGGGTGCAGGCGGCCCGCGTCGGCGTCGGCCTGCACGCCCGCGTAGTCGAGCCTGGCGCGCGAGCACACCAGCGCGCGTTGCACCGAAAACCGTTGCGGTTCGGCGTTTTCGTCGAGTTCGATGGTCCACAGCGCGGCCGGGCGCCGCTGCTGCGGCAGCAGGCTCGCGGTGCCCTCGGACAGCACCGGCGGATGCAGCGGCACCGTGCCGTCGGGCAGATAGAAGGTTTGTCCCCTGGCGCCGGACTCCTTGGCGAGCGCGCCGTCGGGAACGATCACGGCGCCCACGTCGGCGATGGCGTAGTGCAGCAGGAAGCCGGTGCCGGTGCGCTCCAGATGCAGGGCCTGGTCCAGATCCATGGCCCCCGGTGGGTCGATCGTCACGAACGGGATGTCGGTGCGATCGTTCCGGTCGCCCGCGAACGCGTCGGACGCGTCGCGGGCTTCCGCGGTGGCCTCGGCGGGGTACGCCGAGGCCAAACCGAATTCGGAACGGATGGCGCCGAAGTCGACCGGCGCCGAGACGATCCGCTGATGCAATTCCACGCTGGGTGTGCCAGTCCTACTGCAACGCCAGCATGGTGCCGTTCAACGAATCGAGCGGCCCGTAGACGGTGAAGGTGACATGTCCGCCCGGGACCGCCGCCGACACCGCGGCGGCCGCGTCCAGCGCCTGACCGAACGAAGGCGCCGAAGGATGGGGCAGACCGGCGAGGGTCTGCCCGAAACGGTTCTGGGCGACCCAGGCCGTGTCGGCAGGGCTGAGGTCGACCTGCACCCCGCCCGGCAGCGGTGTCACCGCTACGGCACCGGCGGAACCGGCCCCCAGCATGGCGAAAACCGAAGCAGCACCGGCGATCAACGCGCCGGCGACCAGTGAGCGAACAATCCGCATATGAGTTGAGACCTGCTTTCCCGCATTCGAAGTGTGAAGGGAACGTCGCGGCCCGGCAAACGGGCCAAGCCGACGGCCCCTACTTTATGACGTCGATCACGGTCCGGCTAGTTACTCGCGCATCGGCATGGCGGCCCGGCACGGCGCGCAGGCCGCCGACGTGGCTGCTAACGTTGCCCGCCGTAGCGTGGCTCACATTCGGCCCGCACATTCTGAAATGTCCTGTACGTCGACAATTGGGAGTTCCGTAGCTATGTCATCGATCTTGTTCGACTACCTGGCCCCGCTGATCGGCGCGGACCAGGCAGCCTATTGGGCCCAGGTCTTCGTCGTCTCCCCGGTCTGACCGACAGACCTTCTGCCACAACCTGTCGCCTCCCGTTCACCGGACGGGAGGCGACTTTGGTTCCGGCCCGCTAGCATCCCGCTCCGTGATCAGAACTACCGCCGCTCTCGCGGCCAGCGCGACCCTCTTTGCCCTGCTGCTCACCGGCTGCGGGGACGACAAGGCCACCACCGATGCCGCCTCTTCTTCCACCACCGCGCAGTCGAGCGGCGACACCCAGGTCGTCGACAATGTGAAGGCGGGCGCGTTCGTCGTCAGCTTCCGCGGTGCGTTCCCGAAACTCGCCGACGGCAAGGACGACGCGAAGATCTCCACCGTGCTCAGTGACACCTGCAAGGACATCAAGGCGGGCAAGCCCGAGGACGACGTCGTCAAGAACATCACCAAGCGGGCCTCCGGCAAGACCGAGGCGACCACCGAGGAGTCGAAGGCCATTTACCAGATGGCCAAGATGATGTGCTGAGCCGAGGCTGTTTCAGCTACCGATGCGGGACACACGGCGGCGCCCGAAAAGCGTCCGCCGTACCCGTATCGGGATAGCCACCAGCACGTCTAGGGGGCGATTTGTTTTGGGGGCGGCGGGTTGTCGGGAGAATTCAGTTCTTGCTGTTGTTCGGTGGTGGGAAGTTCGGGTTGAGGGGTCGTGGGGGCCGCGGTCGAGGGGGTGCTGCGCTCCAGGAAGCGCAGCAGTTCCACGGGGAAGGGCAGGACGAGGGTCGAATTCTTTTCCGCCGCAACCTGAACCACGGTTTCGAGCAGGCGCAGTTGCAGTGATGCGGGCGATTGGGACATCTGCTCGCCCGCCTGCGCCAGCATCTGCGAGGCCTGTAGTTCGCCCTCCGCGGAGATGACGCGGGCCCGGCGTTCGCGTTCGGCCTCGGCCTGCCGCGACATCGAGCGCTTCAGCGCATCCGGCAGTGCGACATCCTTGATCTCCACCCGATCGATGTGCACGCCCCAGCCCAGCGCCGGGCTGTCGATCATGATCTCCAGGCCCTTGTTCAGCTCTTCGCGGTTGGACAGCAGGCTGTCCAGGTCGCTCTTGCCGATGATCGAACGCAGCGAGGTCTGCGCCACCTGGCCGACCGCGAACAGATAGTTCTGCACCTCCACCACCGCGAGCACCGGATCGAACACCCGGAAGTACACCACCGCGTCCACCCGGACCGTCACGTTGTCCCGGGTGATGCCGTCCTGCGCGGGGATCGGCAGGGTGACGATCTGCGTCGACACCTTCTGCATTCGATCCACGAACGGAATCAGCAAGCGCAGCCCGGGATCTCGCGTCGCGATCACCCGGCCGAACCGGAAGACCAACCCCTTCTCGTACTGTGCGACCACCCGGGCGCTCGTGGCGGTCGCGATCGCGCCCGCCACCGCGCCCAAGCCGAAGATGCTGCCGACGATCGTCAGGAAATCCATGGCCCGCCCGCCTGAATCGCGTCCGCAGACAGCAGAGGCGGGTGCCTGGACGCTGCGGCCCCGCAGCTACTTCCATCATGACACCGAACACGGCGTTGCGGGGCAGACTATTTCAGAGTCAGCCGCTTCAGCGCGGTACCACCCTCGAGCGCCTGGTCGCCGTTGAACAGCGACGCGAAAATCCGCACGCTCTGGTCGGATTCGGGGGTGAACGGTTCGGCATCGGCCACCTTGGTCGCGGTGGCGCGCTGCTTCTGCGGCGTGCCGTCGCAGGTGGCCGCGGACTTCGCGCCGAGCGTCTGCTCGCCCTCCGCGCGGCGGATGAACACCTGCAGTGTCACCGGAGCATCGACGGGCTCGCACAGGTAGGTCACCGACACGACCACCTCACCACTGGCGCGTTCGGCCCCGGTGACATCGACCTTGTTCGGCGGAGCGGTGGCGGTCGTCGGTGCGGCGACGGCCGGGCCGACGCAGGCCACGGTGGCCACGGCCGCCGCGGCGGCGAGAACGCTCATCCGGCGCGGCTTGCTCTGAACGTTGATGACAATCTCCTAGCAGTCGATCTCACGGCCGCGCCGAATCGGGCACGCCGCACAAAACTCGACCGACAATACTGGTATCGCGGGCGTCCTGGCCGACCCAATCAGCTGGCCACAGAATGGATCTCGCCCGTTCACGTGGCGTTCGCCCGGAGACCACCGGCACGGGCGGATCCAGGCCCGAACGGGCGGACGAGTTGGCCTGTAAGCCGGATCCTGTCCCCGGTTCGCACCGGGGGGCGACCATCCATCTGGACACACCGTCGCCGGGTGTCTCGAGCGGTCCACCCGCAGGCTCGGGCGAGCAGCCCTCGAACACCTGCGCAGCCGCACCGCGAGCGATGCGACCTTCGACCTTGCTCCGGGCGGGGTTTACCTAGCCGCCCCGGTCACCCGGGGCGCTGGTGCGCTCTTACCGCACCGTTTCACCCTCACCGCACGACCTCGAAAGGCCGTGGGCGGTCTGTTCTCTGTGGCACTGTCCCGCGGGTCGCCCCGGGTTGCCGTTAGCAACCGCCCTGCTCTGTGGAGTCCGGACTTTCCTCGACTCCGGGCGGCGGCACAAATGTGCCCGTTCCCGATGCCGCGGTCGCCCGGCCAACTCGTCCGCGCTGCCAGAGTACTCGGCCTGGCAGCCTCCGCCAGGGTGCGGGGGCCGCGGACGCAGTACGGTGGTGTGCCATGGAACGTGTCGAGGTCGGCTTCCCGTCCGGAAGCGAGCAGTGTGCCGCCTGGCTCTACCGCCCGGACGGCGCGCCCAAGCCCCGCCCGCTCGTTGTCATGGGACACGGCCTGGGGGCGAACCGCGAGATGGGGCTCGATCGGTACGCGCGGCGTTTCGCCGCCGCGGGCATGGCCGTCCTCGTGTTCGACTACCGCAACTTCGGTGCGAGCCAGGGTGAACCGCGCCAGCTCATCCGGATCGGCAAGCAGCGCGACGACTGGCGCGCCGCCATCGCGTTCGCGCGCACCATCCGTGGCATCGATGCGACCCGGATCGCCCTGTGGGGCACCTCGTTCAGCGCCGGTCACGTCCTGGCGGTGGCCCCCGAGGACGATTACCTGGCCGCGGTGGTGGTGCAGGTGCCGTTCACCAGCGGCTGGTCCAGCGCGCTGGCGAAGGGCCCGATCAGCCTGACCAAGGTGACCGCCATCGCCGCCACCGACCTGCTCATCGGCCCGCTGCGGCGCAAGCCCATCGGCATCCGATTAGCCGGTCGCAAGCGTTCCGCCGCGCTGATGAGCGCGACCGACGTACCGGAGGGCAACGGCAGGCTGGCCGAGGAGAGCGAACACTACAAGCCGAAAGTAGCTGCCCGCATTGCCTTTTCGGCGATGTTCGACAAGCCCGGCCGGCGCGCCAAGGCGTTGAAGATGCCGGTGCTGTACGCCCTCGCCGACAACGACTCGATCACCCCGGTCAAGCCCGCGCTGCGCGCCGCCGAACGGACCAAGCACGCGGTCGTGAAGCGTTACCCGGTGGGACATTTCGACATCTACTTCGACGACACCTTCGAGAAGGCGGTGTACGACCAGACCGAATTCTTGGTGTCGGTGCTCCGGCCGTAGGGCGCGTGCGGGTGCCGTATGGTGGATATGCGGCCGTCGCCGCGAATGTCCTCGACGATGGCCCCGATGCGCCGCGAAGCATCCATTCCCATGAATTCTGTTCTCTGCCACGGGAAGGCTCTTCCCGACCACCGATGACAGCCGCGCGGGTGAAATCCCGCCCGGAATTGCGCAGGCAACGCAGGCCGCGTGCACACGGCTGCTGGAATCATCTGCTCATCGCGCCGCTGTGGCCCAAGTACGGCGTCAACCTGGGCACCCTGCTGCGCACCTGCGATGCGGTCGGCGCCTGCCTCGCCGTACCGCGCAAACCGTGGGTGCCCGATGCCCTCGCCCACGGCAACACACTGCGAAAACAGCAGTGCGTGCACTGGATCGACGGCCGGGTCGAGCGTTGGCTCGCTCGTCAACGTGCCGGCGGCTCCGCCATCGTCGGCGTCGAACTCACCGACGAATCGATCCGGCTCGCCGATCTCCCGACCGCGCGGCGGCGCACCGTCATCGTCCTCGGACACGAATCCACCGGCATCCCGCCGGAGGGGCTCGAGCTGCTCGACGTGGCCGTCGAGATCCCGATGATCGGCACCGGGCACAGTCTCAATGTCGCCGTGGCGGGGTCGCTGGTGCTCTACAAACTCGCCGGGCTCTGCTGAGGTAGGGCGAGGAGTTCGCGGATCAGCGTTGCCGCCCACCACTTTTCGACGCGTTCCGGCGGCCAGCCGCGTTCGGCGGTGAGCTCGGTGTAGACGTCGATGTTGCAGAGGGCCGCGTAGATGTCGAGCGCGGTCGCGAGGTCGAGGGTGGGGTGCAGGGTGCCCGGCGGCCACGAGCCGAGCACCTGGCGGTGGGCGTCGTCGGCCCGGCCGCGCGCGTCCCGATAGGCCTGCGCCAGTTCGGGTTCCGTGCGTCCGGCGTCGCGCAACAGGATGATGACATCGCCCGCGCGCTCGAACAGCCTGCGGTCGTAGGCCGTCATCGCCGTGAGCTGACCGGCCGGGTCGGCCGCCTCCAATTCGGTGAGCAGGTGCGGTAGGTCCGCCGAGAGGTCGGCGGCATCGGCCAGCGCCACAGTCAGCCCGGCCTTGTTGCCGTACGCGGCGTAGACCGTCGGCACCGAAACACCCGCCTCGCTCGCCACGTCCCGCACGGTCGTCGCCGCCCAGCCTTTGGCCAGGAACAAGGCCCGGGCGGCGCGGGCGATCTCCGCGCTCGTCTGCTGCGCCTGGGCGATCCGCCGCAACGAGTCATAGCGGCGGCGTGCCTGCTCTTCCGCCATAGGGGTTCCCCTTTCGGTTTACGCTACTTATATTCAATATATGACAATCCAAACGGAACGCCGCAACGCCTGGCCGTTCACCCGGTTCGGCGGCCTCGGCGCCATCGGCTTCGCCGCGCTCATCGTGGGCGCCAACCTCGTTCTCGAACCCGCGGGCATGCCCGTCATCGGCGCGGACATCGAGGAGGTGAACACCTTCTTCACCGCCGAATCCGGTGCCGTCGGCCTCTCGTCGAGCGTTACCCCCGCCGCGTGGTTGTGCGTCATCGTGTTCGGCGCCGCCGCGGTCGCGACCATCTGGCCGCGCGAACGGGCCGCCGGTTCGGCCTGGTCGCTCGTCGGCTTCGCCGGGCTGCTGCTGCAGACCGCCGCGTTCGTCGGCGTGGTCGCCATCCGCCTCGCCCTCAGCGCCACCACCGAGCGCTCCGGTACCGCCGCGCTGTGGGCGCTGCACAACGCGCTGTTCGTGCTGAACGGGGTGTTCCTCACCGTCGCCCTGCTCGGCTTGTCGCTCGGCGGTCGTCGGGCCGGGCTGATCCGCCGCTGGCACGCTGCCGTCGGATTATTCGCCGCCGCAGGGCTTTTCGTCTCCGCGACGCTCACTCCCCTGGTCATCGACCACGGCGGTCCGCTCGCTCTGATCAGCTTGATCAGCTGGTTGCTGTGGGTCGTCTGGTTGGTCACCTACGGTGTCACACTCCTGCGCCTCGCACCTGCAACCCGGCCGTCGGTCGCGTGAACGACGGAAGGACGCCGATTCGTGATGCGGGCGGCCGGTGCACAACTCTTGGCGGCGCTCGCCGCGACCGAGAGTTCGCAGGCGGTCGGAGCCGAGCGATCCAAGCCTGGCGGGCGGCGTAGATTACAGGCAAGCAGCATTGCGTGAATCGAGGTTTTACATGCTCTCCGATCCTTTGCTTCTGGAAGCCCGCCGCGCACATCTCCTCGACCAGCTTCGTGAACTGCGCAGCAGGGTAAGCCAATTGGCCGACGACTACGGCGCACTACAAACCGCGGGGCTGTTGATCGACACCGAGGGCGCCGGAGCGCTCACCACGGCCGCCTCCTGCGTCGCCGGTGCGCGAGAGGTTTTCGACGAGGCCGCGCTCGAACTCGCGGCGGCCGTGGACGCGCTCGACCGCGCCGGAACGTACACCACCCGGCTACGGCCGGTCACGCTCGACTGAGCACCGTTCTGTCTGTGCCGGACACTACAGTCCTCGCCCATGCATACCGCGACTGCTGCCATCGCCGAGATCGTGGGCGGGATCGCCCCTTTCGATGCGGTGGAAAAGGAACACATCGACGAGACGCTGACGTGGCTGGCGTCCACCGATGACGTGTTCCGCCGCGTGAAACCGGACATTCCGCCGCGACACCTGGTCAGCTACGTCGTCCTGGTCGACCCGGACGCTCGCGCCGTTCTGCTCGGGCGCCACCGCCTCGCCGGCTTGTGGTTGCCGACCGGCGGGCACGTCGACCCCGGTGAGCACCCGTTGGCGACCGCCCGCCGCGAGACGACCGAAGAGCTGGGCATCACCGCCGACTTCACCGTCACCGGTACCGCACCGCTGTTCCTCACCCGCACCACCACCGTCGGCACGCACGGCGGCCACGAAGACATCAGCCTCTGGTACGTCATCCGCGGCCGACGCAGCGCCACCTACACCCTCGAACCCCGCGAGTTCAGCGATCAGAGCTGGTGGGGCATCGATGGATTCGCGCTATCCGACACCGACCCCCACCTCCCCCGCTTCCTCGCCAAGCTCCAGCACGCTCTGCGTTGAAGTTGTGGGCGAGGGTGGAGTTGCCCGCTGCCGCCCCGCGCTCGCCGAGGGTCCACAGAACTTCTCTACGGTTCACAGGGCATATAACCGCTGTGAACCGTAGAGAAGATCTGTGGGTGCGAACCTATCTGTCGCTTGGTCCACAGCTGCTGCCCGAGGTCACCCGCCCGCGGTCATCGCTTGGTCCACAGCTACTGCGCGCGAGGTCAGCGACGACGACGCACGCCGCGCGGTCAGCAGCGGCGACGCAGGGCACCGGTCAGCGGCGGGCGAGAGCGGGACGCACGCCGAGCTGCCCGATACCGCCCGCACTCGCCGAGAATCCACAGACCTTCTTTGCGGTTCACGGGGGCACGCGGTCAACGGCGACGACGCCGGGCACGCCAGAGCCCGACGGCGAAGACGACACGAAGGCACCGGCGCGCGAGGGCGGAACGCGGGCCGAACTGCCGCTCCTGCCCGCGCTGGCCGAGGGTTCACAGAGGATCCATGCGGTTCACAGGGCATATAACGGCTGTGAGCCGTGTCGAAGGTCTGTGGGTGCGAACCTATCTGTCGCTTGGTCCACGGCTGCCGCGCACGCAGTCAGCAGCTGACGCAGTCAGCGGCGCGCGCGGTCAACCACGCACGCAGTCAGCGGCGGCGCGCGGTCAGCGGCGGCGGCGCAGGGCACGCCAGAGCACGACGGCGAAGCCGATCACGAAGGCGCCGGCGGCCGCCGGTTGCCTGCGGATCGCCCCGGCAAGCGAACGGCTCTGTTCCGCAACAGGTTCCGGGACCGAATCAGCGACCTTCTCGGCGGCGTCCCTGGCGCGCTCGGTGGCCTCATCGGTCCGCTCGACCGCCACACGGATCGACTCCGCAGCCTTCTCCGTTGCCGCCTTGGCCTTTTCCTGCGCCTTCTCGGCGACAGCAGCAGTCGCCTCCTTCGCATCATCTACTTTCGCGTGCGCCGCCCCGAGCACCGCTGCCGCGTTCGGGTTCTCGACGCCGACCTTCTCCTCGACCTTCCCGATAGCATCGGCCGCAGCCCTTTTCGCCTCAGCCGCAACCTTCGCGATCCCCTCCGCGGCCTCATCCGCCCCCGCCTGCACTGCCTCCGCCGCCTCACCCGCACTCTGTTGCGCGTCACCAGCCTGCGCCCGTGCCGCATCAGCCGAATCCGGTTGGGCAGAAACAGCCTTCACCTGCGCGGCAGCGGCGGAATCCGAGGCCTGCCCCGCGTCCGCCACCTCGGCCGACCTCTGCTGCGCGGCACCGGTCTCCGCCTGCACCGCGTCCGCCGAATTCGACTGCGCAACACCCGCCTTCGCCCGCGCGGCCGCCGCCGCACTCTTCTGAGCGCTGTCGACCTGCTCCGCACCGACCGCTCCGGCGGAGCTCTTCGCTGCGTCGTCAGACCGCGGCTGACCAGCGGGCGGGACAGCGCCGCCAGCACTCTCAGCAGTGCGCGGCTCCTCGCTACCGGCAGCGGCTTTCACCTGTGCGGCTTGCGTCTTCCCTTCGTCGATCACTTCCGCGGCTTTCTTCTTCGCTTGGGCCTGTGCGCCCCGGATCGCGGCGGCGGCTTTGCGTTTCGCTTCGGCGGTGTCGTGTTCTGCTTCCTGCTTTCGGTCCGCGGCGGCGGCTGCGGCGGCGCGCTCGGCTTCGGCGGCTTTGGCTTCGGCCTTGCGGGTCACTTCGGCTGCTTTCTGCTCGGCCGTCTCACGTACGCGCGCGGACTTCTCGGCGGCGAGTTTCTCTGCTGCCGCCGCCTTTTCGCGGACCGCGTCGGCTTTCTCCTGGAACTTGTCGGTTTCGGCATCGGAGGGTTTCGGCTCGCCCATCATCGGCTCCTGTCTGCTGCGGGCTGGTCGGCTGCGGCTCGAGCCGCATCGCCGGATTCGTTGTCTTCGGACATGGCTCGGGTGTCCCGCGGGGGCAGGAAGGGTTCTTCGTCCGGCGGGAACCCTTGTTCGATGCGCCGCCCGCGCGCGAGTTCGGCGTCGAATTCCGCGCCGAGCAACACCGCGATATTGGAGAGCCACAACCAGATGAGGAAGACGGCGACGCCGCCGAGCGAACCGTAAACCTTGTTGTAGGAACCGAAATTCGCGACGTACACGGCGAATCCGGCCGATGCGGCGATCCAGAGCAGTACGGCGAGCACGCTGCCGGGGCTCAACCACCGGAAGCCCGGCTGCTGCGCGTTCGGCGCGGCCCAGTACAACAGGGCGAACGCCAAGCTCACCAGCACGGCGAGCACCGGCCATTTCGCGATGTCCCACACCAGTACCGCGGCCGAGCCGATCCCGAGCCACTGCCCGACCCGCTCGGCGACCTGCCCGGTCACGACAACGCCGATGGCGCACAACGCGAGCAACACCACCATGAGCGCGGTCAAACCGAGCTGCACCGGAACGGTTTTCCAGATCGGCCGCCCTTCTTCGGTGTCGTAGATGGCGTTGGCGGCTCGCATGAACGCCCCGATATAGCCGGAGGCGGTCCACAGTGCCGTCGCCAATCCGATGACGGCCAACGGGCCGGACAACTGGCTCGCGCCTTGCAGCTGACGCAGGGAGTCGACGAGCAGCGCGGTGCCGCTGCTCGGCCCCATCTGCTGAATGGTGTCGATCAGCGACTGGGTCGCCGACGGGCCGAGCGCACCCAAGATCGCGGTGAGCACGACCAAGCCGGGGAAGATCGACAGCACGCTGTAATAGGTAAGCGCCGCAGCCCAATCCGAGAGATTGTCGTCCAGGAATTCGGTGACGGTCCGGCGGAACACACCCCACCACGAACGCCACCGCAACACCGTCGGCCCCGTCGACCAATCCACCACACGGTGCCCGTGCCGCTTCGGCATGTCCGTCACCTCCCGATCGAGGGGCGAATACCCGGCGACCAGGCAGGCAAACGCGGGTACGTCAGCGGCGGCGCACCAGTTCGTGCTCGAGGCGCGGATCATCCGGTGCCACTGGGCCGGTCACGCCGGTCCGCACGAATCCGTGCCGGAGATACAGGCGTTCGGCGACGGTGTTCCCGTCGGCCACCTCGAGCCAGACCGGCGGACTGCCCGCGGTGTCGGCCCAGTCGAGCACCGCCTCCACCAGTAGGTCCGACACGCCCGTGCCGCGGGCCTCCGGCGCCACCCACATCGAAATCAGGTGCAGGCCACCGCGGTCCGCGTCGCGCATGGCTCCGACGGTGCCCAGTTCCACACCGTCGGCGACGGCCATGAATTGCACCCGCTGGGACAGGGCGGCGCGCCACCCCTCCTCGGTACGCGCCTGCGCGTCGGCGAGCGTCGATCCGAAGAACTGCGGTGTGTCGGCCAAGGCGCGCAACCGGATCCGCCGGAACGTTTCCCAGTCGTCGGCGGCGAGCAAGCGGATGCCGATCGTCGATGTCCCCATCTGAGTTGTCTACCTGTCACGCGCCGTGCGGGGCAAACCGTTTACCAGCGCACCCGCGACCATCAGCACTGCTGCACCCAGCGACGCGACACTGCGGCACACCACGCGCATCGCGTGCGACACGGCCCGGCCGTAGCGCCGCACGATGATCGACCCGCGACGTCCGCTCGGCCCTCGAATCCGCAGACCGGGTACCGCGCTCAGTACCCGGCTCTGCGGATGCCGGTGTATTCGACCGCGGCGAAGGTGGCCACCACCCCCGCGCCGACCAACAGGAACGCGATGCCCAGACCGGTCAAGGCGATCAGCCCCGACAGCGCGAGCACCACCATCCCCACCGCCGACAACGTGTTGACCGCTACCACCGCGCACGCCTGCCCGAACGGAATCTCCGGGTATCCCGCGATCAACCGCAGGACCAGCGCGCCACCGAGCATGGCGACGCCGAACGGAACGGACCATGCGGTGGGCAGGCCGAGCGGGTCGCGCAGTGCGACCGCGCCGGCCAGCATGACCACCGCGAACACACCGGTCCCCCATCCGTCCACGCGCAAGGCAGTGCGTAGGAATTCGGTGCTCGTCTGGTCGGCGGAAAGAACTGTGCTCACTGTCGCGCTCCTGTTCGGTCGAGTTCAGCCGGACCGTTCGGCTCCGGAACCTCACCTTGCCGGTCTGAGGTGAGCGTCTCAATAACCTCTGAGGTCATGGCCCGTCCGCCGGACCACTGGTTACCCTGCTGACGTGGTGTCGACGCAGCTGGGAGCCCGGACGAGAGTGGGCGGGCTGCTCCGCGAATGGCGGCAGCGCCGCAGACTTAGCCAGCTGGATCTGGCACTGGCCGCGGACACCTCGGCCCGGCACATCTCCTATGTCGAAACCGGTCGCGCCAAGCCCAGCCGGACGATGGTGCTGCGCCTGGCCGAGGCGCTGGATGTGCCGCTGCGCGAACGCAATACGCTGCTGCTGGCGGCCGACTACGCGCCCGCCTACCGGGAGAGCGACCTGGACGACACGCACCTGGCCTCCGTCCGCGCCGCTCTGAAAACGATGCTGACTGCCCACGAGCCGTATCCGGCGGTGGTCGTCGATCGGGTGTGGAATGTGGTCATCGGCAACGCGGCGATGGGCGTGCTGCTGCACGGCATCCCGGACCACCTGCTGCTACCGCAGCCGAATGTGTACCGCCTGGTGCTGCACCCGGAAGGACTCGCCGGACGGCTGGCCAATCTGGGCCAGGTGCGGGAGTTGTTCCTGGAGCGGCTCGCTCGTCAGGTGAGCGCGAGCGGCGATCCGCAGCTGGCGGCGCTGCACGACGAGGTGCGTCGCTACCCGCCGCCGGCACACCGGCCCGACGAGCCGAAAGTCGGTGCGGGCGAACCGAGCCCGTTCGAGGTACCGATCCGGATCCGCACGCCGCGCGGCGAACTCTCGATGTTCAGCACGATGGCCACGTTCGGCGCACCCGCGGACGTGACACTGTCCGAGCTGGCCATCGAATTGTTCTACCCTCTGGACGAACTCACCGCGGCCGCGCTGCGTGAGCTGGCGGCCGCGGCGAATTCGTCACCGCAGTAACGCGATCAGCCTCAGATGGGCTGGAAGCCGGCGCCGATGCCGTTCTGCGCGTTGACAGCGGCGAGGATCACCGCGATCGGCTGGAAGAACGCGGGCGAGTGCACCGGGTTGGCGGCCGTGGTGCACGGCACGTCGAAACCGATCGGACCGATCCCGGTCAGCCGTCCCTGGTTCATGCCGACCAGTTGATCGCCGACGAAGACCGGACCACCGGAATCGCCTGGCTTGGAGCAGTATTGGTTGATGCTGGTGCCGTCCAGCGAGCCCCACACCACGCCGCAGTCGGTGCCGCTGGTGCGCCCGCTCGCACACACGGTGCCACCCGGGCCGGGCGGGACACCGATACCGGCGATGGTGGTCGGGCCGATGCTGCGCACCGGGGTGACCCGCTCCGGATCGAGTTGTAGCACAGCGTAATCCAGGCCCTCACCGTTGTCGGAGAACGCGACGGTGCCGATCACCCCGGCCGCGGGCGTGCGCTCGGCGATCAACCTGGCACCGGCGGGCGCGCAGTGACCTGCGGTGAGGCCGACGAGCCTGCCCGCGCTGTCGTGGCCGATGGTGGTCAGCGAGCACGCCGAATTGTTGTCGAAGATGATCCCGGAGCCGCCGCCGAGCACCGCGCTCGGCGCGGCCGAGGCATTGCCCGCACCGCCGACGATCGCGGTCGCCACGGCGGCCGCCGCGATCGCGAGAGATCTGAATTTCTTTGCCACTTCTCTCCTTTTCGAAAAGGTGCGTGCGCGTGCCGACACGCACGCACCTGGATCGGGGAGCAAACCACCCCCGATGGAATCTGCGGCCGCCCGCGGCGGTGGAACCAGCCGATGCAGCGGAATTCGAGCAATGCCAGCTACCTATCGGCTACCAAGCATGGCCACGGGAAGGCGGAGCGCACAACACTCTGTGCACTGCGACACAGTCGCGTGCCGATTGAGACGCAGGCCACACGACAGCGCGTCGACCATGAAAAGCGTTCACCCGAACAGACTTTCACTCTCACCCACCCCGAATACGGCCGAACCCGGCGGCCGACGATACTCAACTGTTATACGCTGCGCGACCGCCGCACGGCGAATCGACTCGGTGAGCACCGGAGCGGAGTCAGCGAGCCTGCGAATGATCGTCGAACACTATGACCGGGCAGCAGCACCCGGCAACGGCCGGGTGAACGGCGGCGGTCGAACAATCGACGTGGGGCGTTCCTATCGCGTCCGTATCAGAGGTACGAGGTGTCGTTGAACAGCCGGACGGACGAGCCCCCGTCGGGATAGAACTCCGCGATCGACAGCGCGGCCAGGTCCAGATGCAGCCGGTACAGCAGCGACGGCCCGGCGGCCAGCGCCAACTGCAGCAGCGTCTTGATCGGGGTCACGTGACTGACCACCACCAGATTCGTGCCCGGATACTGTGTGACCAGATCCCGGCGCACCGCGTCCACGCGCTCGCGCACCTGATCGAAGCTTTCGCCGCCGGGCGCGGGCACCGACGGGTCGCCGAGCCAACGGGCATGCAGTTCCGGGTCGCGCTGGGCGGCCTCGGCGAAGGTCAGGCCCTCCCAGTCGCCGAAGTCGGTTTCGATGAGGCCGTCGAGGACGGTCAGCGGCGCGTCGAGCGCGTCGGCCGCGGCCTGTGCGGTATCGCGGGCGCGACTCAGCGGCGAGCTCAGCACCGCGCTGATATCACCTTTGGCGGCAAGCATTTTCGCGGCGCGCGCGGCCTGCTCGCGGCCCAGCTCGGTGAGCGGCGGATTGCCCCGACCCGAATAGCGGCGCTGCACCGACAGTTCGGTCTGCCCGTGCCGCAGCAGCAACAGGCGGGTGGGGCGACCGGCGGCGCCGGTCCAGCCGGGGGCCGGTTGCGCTGCGACGGCCGTACTCGCCGGAGCCGTTGGCGCCGAGGACTGTTCGGCCGCGCGGGCGGTACGCACCTCGTCGATCAGTGTGCCGTCGTCCATCGCCTCGTTCGCCAGCCGGTCGGCGTGCGCATTCTCGTTGCGTGGAATCCAGGTGAAGCTCACCCGGTCGAAGCCGGCGACCAGCCTGCGGGCCCGGTCGGCGAGCGGAATCATCGCCGCGTGCTTGACCTTCCAGCGGCCGGACATCTGCTCGACCACCAGCTTGGAGTCCATCCGGACCGCGACGACCTGGGCCCCGAGTTCCGCCGAAGCCTCCAAACCCGCTATGAGGCCCCGATATTCGGCAACGTTGTTGGTGGCGACGCCGATGAACTCGCGACGCTCGGCGAGCACGCGCACATGGTCCGCGGCGTACACCACGGCGCCGTAACCGGCCGGGCCCGGGTTACCCCGGGAGCCACCGTCGGCCTCGACGATCACCTCGCGTTCGGTCACCGTGCCACTCGCTTCGCGCGGGCCACCACCGTCACAGTCCCGATTCCTTGGTGCGCACCAGGATCGCGCTGCATTCCGGGCAGCGCACCACCACGTCGGGCGCGGTCTTGGCGATCCGGGCGATCTCGCCGCGGTCCAGCTCGATCCGGCAGGCACCACAGCGGCGGGCCTGCAGCAGGGCGGCACCGACACCGTGCTGGCTGCGCTGACGGTCGTAGACCGCGAGCAGATCGGCCGGGAACAGCGTGACCAGCGCGGCCCGGTCGGCGTCGCAACGCCCCTGTGCCACTTCGAGATCCGCGAGCGCCTCGTCGCGCCGGCGCTGCGCGTCGGCGAGCTCCTGCTCGGTCTTGTCCAGCCGGGCGCCCGCGTGCTGGTAGTCGTCAGCCGAGGCCTCGCGCTTCTCCATCACTTCGAGCAGCTCGTCCTCGAGCACCGAACGCCGCCGCTCCAGGCTGCCCAGTTCGTGCTGGATCTCCGAAAGCTGCTTCGCGTTCACGGTTCCGGCGGTGAGCATGCCCTTGTCGCGCTCCTCGCGCTTACGGACCGCGTCGACCTCGCCCTCGAGTTTGCGGATATCGCGATCGAGATCGTCCAGCATGATCTGCACGGCGACCGCGGCATCCTTGTGCGTGTTTCGCTCGGCCTCCAGCCGGGCCACCTCCTGCTGTTCGGGCAGCACGGTGCGGCGATGCGCGATCCGCGTCAGCTCGGTGTCGACAGCGGCGAGCTGTAGCAGCTTGGCCTGGATCGGTGGTTCGACATTCAACGCGGACAAACTCCTGAACGCTATGGACGGGGTCGGCTCTCAACCGTACCCCGCCGGGGTCCGCTCCCTGACCGACGCCGCACCATTAGGCCGGTGCGCGCGTCTTGATCGCGTCGCGGGAGATGAAGACGTCGTATTCGCCGGGCACCGCGATCACCGCGTTGCCGTAGGCCGAGCGCACGAACGGCTCGGTCCACCAGCGGCCCTTCGTCATGTCGTTGAAGAAGTCCTCGTCGCCGTCGTTGAGGAAAATCTGGTTCTGCGTGGTGGCCACGCCGTCCAGTCGCTGCCCGTACAACCTGCTGATCTTGTATCCGGAGTGGAAGCCCATCGCGTTCACCCAGGGCTCCAGTTCGACGATGCCCGCCTGCAACACCCACATATCGCCCTCGACCTGGTAACGCAGGTGCTGATCCTCGTGGTCGTCGTCGCCGAACAGTGTCAGTTCGACGTCGAGGCGGTGCTCCTGCCCGGCGACGGGCTTCGCCACCACGTGCGCGGCCTTGATCTCGCCGGTCAATCCGAGATAGGTCTGCATGAGGGTCGCCACCCACAGCAGCACCACCGCGCCGAGCAGCAGCACCACACCGCTGCCGCCGCGGGTGATCAGCGCCCGCAGGCCGATCCGGCGCGCCAGCACCACCCCGGAGACGAGCAGCGCGATCCCGATCAGGATGATCAAGATCAATCCGACCTGTATGAAGCCGAAATTCACCGGGAAATTCATGCGGTAGTTGTACCCCCGAATGACCGCTCGACTCGCGCAATCCACCCGCGGCGCACGTCGATCCACCGGACACGCCCCGACACGCCGAACGCGAGTTTGTCACAGTCCCCCGAATACCGGCGTGTCCCACGGCAGTCGGCGTTCAGCTGGGCGCGCTGACCGTCCACGGGTCGGTGCGCAGGGTGCTGACCCGCGTTTCCAGCTCGGGCAGTTCGGACAGGACCACCCGTTCCGCCTGTGCGCACCAGGGGAATTCGGTGGCCCAGTGCGCGGCGTCGATCAGCGCGGGGCCGCCGCGGCGCAGCTGTTCGTCCACCGGATGATGGCGCAGATCAGCGGTGACGTAAGCGTCGACGCCCAGCCGCGCGACGGCGTCGAGGTAGGAATCGCCCGCGCCGCCGCAAACCGCGACCGTGTAGACGCTGCGGTCCGGGTCGCCCGCCGCGCGCACGCCCCACGCGGTCGGCGGCAGCGCGGCGGCCACCCGATCGGTGAAGGCGCGCAAGGTCTCCGGCGCCGCGAGGGTGCCGACGCGGCCGATCCCGAGCGCCGAAGGCAGCAGCGCCCGCTCGGTGATGTGATAGGCCGGATCCTCGTAGGGATGCGCGGCCCGCAAGGCGGCCAGCAGTGCCGCACGGGCATTCGGCGGCGCGACCACCTCCAGTCGCTCCTCCTCGACATGCTGGAGTTCGCCGCGCGCGCCGACCGCCGGATCGGCCTGCGACATCGGCCGGAACTGACCGATCGCAGGCACCCGCAGCGCGCAGTCGCGGTAGTCGCCGCTGCCGCCCGCGCCCGCCGCGAACAAGGCGGCCAGCACCGCGTCGCTGTGCGAGCGCGGCACCTGCACCACCCAGTTGTCCACGGGCGCCTCGGGTTTGGCGTCCAGCGGGCCGGTCACCGTGAGTCCGAGCGCGGCGGCCAGCGCGTCCGAGACGCCCGGATCGGCGGAATCGGCGTTGGTGTGCGCGGTGAACAGGGCGCAGCCGGAACGGATGAGCCGATGCAGCAGTGCACCTTTCGGCGTATTCGCCGCGACAGTGTCGACCCCGCGCAGCAGCAGCGGATGGTGCACCACCAAAGCCTGTGCCCGCCACTCGATCGCCTCGTCCACCACCGCGGCCGTCGCGTCGACCGCGAACAGCACCCGGGTGATCTCGTCGGCCGGATCACCGGCGACGAGCCCGACCGAGTCCCAGGATTCGGCGAGCCGCGGCGGGTAGGCGGTATCGAGCACCGCGATGAGATCCGCGAGCGTGGTCATCGTCTACCTTTCTCCGGTCGAATACTGCACTGTCGCAATCTTTGTCGGCGCACTCCGGCCGAACCGCGGTCGCGTCCGCTCGACGGCGCTGACTGCAACCGGCGCACTGCCGAGGCTCGCACATTCGCTACGCGGGTGCCGGGCGCGTCACGCACATCACCCGAGCCGGATGCGACCAACGCGGCCTTACGCAGACCATCCGAGCGCGCTGTGCGGGCGCTCGAGACTCGCACGATCGCTACCCGCGTGCCGGCCGCGCGCTCATCACCCGAAACGCACTCGTCATTCGACCTGATGCGGAGGAGCGAAATCGGTGTGCTCGCTTTGCCTTCCATCGATCCTTGATCCGTGCCGATCGAAGGGGCCGTCACTCGATGCTGTGCACACGGCCGAACCGGCCCCATGTCCACCCGACTCGAATGCGCGTCCATCCTCGGCCCGCGCGGATCGTGCCGACCGGCGGAGCAGCCATTCGACGCAGCGCGGGCGATCAAGCCGGACGCGTTACCGACGTGCCTGATCGGGGCCCGGACGGTCAGCACAGGTTTGCCGTTCGGATCGCAGCGATCAGCTGGTCTACTTCGGCGGGACCGCGCACCGCGAGGCGTAGCTGGTTCGGTCCCAGACCAGGAAAAGTGTCGGCGCGGCGTACGGCGATCCCCTTGTCCGCCAGGTGCTTTCGGAGGAGTTCACCGTCTGGGACCTGGATCAGCAGGAACGGGGCGGCGGCCGGGGTGTGCACGTGCACACCGAGTTCGGCCAGCCGGGCGATCATCGCGGTGCGGTCGGCGGCGATCCGTTTCGCCTGCCGCTGTTCCTGCTCGACCGCGTCAGGGGCCGCGGTGGCGGTGATCGCTTCCAATTGCAGTGTGCCCAAGGGCCAATGGGCGCGGCCGTGATTCAGCCGGGCCAGCACCTCCGGTGCGCCGAGGACGTAACCGCAGCGGAGCCCGGCCAGCGCCCACGTTTTGGTGAGGCTGCGCAGGACGAGCACATCGGGTGCGGCGAACCTGGCCAGCGACTCCGGCTCACCGGGGATCGCGTCGGCGAACGCCTCGTCCACCACGATGATCCGGCCCGGTCTGCGCAAGGCCTTGATCGCGTCGGCGGGGTGCAGCACCGAGGTCGGGTTGGTGGGATTGCCGAGTACCACCAGGTCGGCTTCCGCGGGCACCGCGGCCTGGTCGAGGGTGTACGGCGGGCCGAGTAGCACCCGGGTCACCGGAACTCCGGCTTCCCGTAGTGCGAGTTCCGGCTCGGTGAACGACGGATGCAGCACCGCGGCCAGCCGTCCCGCGAGCCGCGGCAGCATGGCGAAACCCTCCGCGGCTCCGGCCAGCAGCAGCACCTCGTCCGGACTGCGGCCATGCCGTTGCGCCACCGCGCGCCGCGCCGCCGACTCCGCCTCGGCACTCGGATACCGGCCGAGGTCGTCGAGCCGGGCCGCCAACCGCTCACGCAACCAATCCGGCGGCGCACTGCCCTGCACGTTCACCGCGAAATCGAGCATGCCCGGCCGCGCGTCCACGTCGCCGTGGTGGCGCAGGCTCGCATGGTCGACGCTGTCCTCGGGCACGAGAGCACCTTACGTGGGATCGTCGCCGGCCCAGTTCAGCGGCGAGGACATGCGTCGCGCGCCTGCTCTCCAGCTCTCCGCCTACCCGCCGCGCTGCAACTCTCCGCCACCCGCCGCGCTCTAACTCTCCGCCACCCGCCGCGCTCTAACTCTCCGCCACCCGCCGCGCTCCAACTCTCCCCCACCCACCGCGCTCCAACTCTCCCCCACCCACCCCCGCTCCAGCTCTCCGCCACCCACCCCGCTGCAACTCTCCGCCACCCACCCCGCTCCAGCTCTCCGCCACCCGCGTCAGGTCTGCACATCCGCCACCCGCACTGCCCGCCATCACCGCGGCAGCGCCACACCAGGACGGCTCTGCACCACCGTCGGCTCGGGTGACCGCGACCACCTTCGGCCCAGTCCGCGCACCCTCCGTGGCGGTGCCGACGGGCGACCGGCCAGAATGGCAGGCGTGGGTGAGCTGCACGTCTCGTTCGTCTGTACCGGCAACATCTGCCGTTCTCCGATGGCGGAGAAGATCTTCGCGGCGCATCTGTCCCGCGCGGGCCTCGCCGACCGGGTGCGGGTCAGCAGTGCCGGCACCGGTTCCTGGCACGTCGGCGACGACGCCGACCACCGCACGAACGCCACCCTGCACAAGTACGGCTACCGCACCGGGCACGCGGCGGCCGCGCTCGGCGCCGATCATTTCGACGCGGATCTCCTGATCGCGCTCGACACCTCACACGAACGCGAACTGGCACGGCGCGGTGTCCCCGCGGACCGGCGCAGGCTGCTGCGCAGCTTCGATCCGGACGCGGACGGCCCCGACGTGCCCGACCCTTACTACGGCGACACCGCGGATTTCGAACTGGTCCGCGATCAGATCGAGGCGGCGATGCCGGGCCTGCTCGACTGGGTTCGTGCCGCGCTCGGCGCCGAATCCGAGCCCCCCGATCCCGTACTGGACGGACGCGCATGATCCGCCGGCTGACCTTCCTGCTGCGCCCGAGCTGGGTGATCCTCGCGGTGCTGGTCGTCGCGTTCGCCTACCTCTGCTTCACCGTGCTCGCGCCCTGGCAGCTCGGCAAGAACACCACCACCTCGCACCGCAACCAGCTCATCGCCGACTCGGTGCGCGCCGACCCCGTGGACATCACCACGGTCCTCGGCACCCCGGCCACCGACGAAACGCACAGCGAATGGCGCAAAGTCATCGCTTCGGGCAGCTATCAACCGGATTCGACGGTGCTGGTCCGGTTACGCCACCTCGACGGCGCACCCGGGTACGCGGTGCTCGGCACGTTCCGCCTGGACGACGGCAGACTGCTGCTGATCGACCGCGGCCTGGTCGCCGCGGTGGACGGGGTGCGCCCGCCGCCGATCGTGGAACCGCCGCCTGGGCCGCAACGCCTCGAGGCCAGAGTCCGGATGTCGGAAGGTGTGACGCCGGGCAAGGATCCGTCCGTCCAGGACGGCTTCCGTCAGGTGTACTCGATCGATCTCGCGCAGGAATCCGCCGTGCTGCAACAACCGCTCACCGCCGTGCCCACCGGCGCGGACCGCGGCGGTTACCTGCAACTCGACGAAAACCAGCCCGGCGCATTCACACCGACGCCCCTCCCTCAACTGGACGCGGGCCCCTACCTCTCTTACGGCCTGCAATGGCTGGCCTTCGGCATCATGGCCCCGCTCGGTCTCGGCTACTTCGTCTACGCCGAACTGCGCGAACGCCGCAAGGAAAAGGGCAGCGCCCCAGCCGCATCCGCGACGAAACCCGAATCCGCCCCCGCCGCACCGCCACCCGTCACCACGGAATCGCGCCTGGCCGACCGCTACGGTCGCGGCCGCGACTGACCGTGTCCGGCTCGGCGGCCCCGCGCTGGACCGCCTGATCGAGGCCGCGCCTTTCGCCCGAGGCGATCCGGGAACGCGCCACCGACCTGCTCTTCGATCGCGACGCCGCGCTAATGCGGCGGGTCGCGACGGCGACCGAGTAGGTGCCGAACTCGATCAGCGCCAAGGGGCCGCCGAGCGCGCGTCCGGACCGTGTCGGTGAGTCTGTCTAGGCTCACACCGAATACGAGTCAGGAGAAGCACATTGGGGCATCTGCACCAGCCTGGACAACCCGGAGATCTGCCCGACCCGCAGCTGCTGTGGCGGCGGTGGGCCGGTGTCGCGGTCGCGACGTACAGCCGCGCACGAGAGGAGGAGTCACCCGTTCATCGTTCGGGATATTGGATCGATGACGGCGGCCTGCATTGGGACGACTGCGGTTGCACCTGGTGGGAACTGAAGTGGTACGGCAACGGCCGCGCCGTGCTCGTCGGCGAAGACGAGTCGAGCAAGGTCAAATGGCACGATCAAACGATCGACCTGCTCGCCGGTGCACCGGAATGGCTACCGCGCCAATACCTTCGAGGTTTGATCGATGCCTGCATGGTCGGGTGCGTCTATTGGTGCGACGAGGGTGCTTGGCACCGGGCGCCGTACCCCGAAGACCTGTCCGACGACGGACTCGACGCAGGCATCTCCGCTCTGACCAACCCTGCCGACGCACTCGAAAAGATCGCCGACTGGCTGCTTTTCGAGCCCGACAGCGAGATGCCGCAGCTATGCGCAGAACTGCTCGACGCCGCCGAGCGCGGCGCGGTCACCGAACGTCTCGTGCGGCACTACGCCGAGCAGATGACCCGTCTGGAAGACGAGCACTTCCCCGAAGACGAACACGACCGGGAGGACTTCCCCCCACGCACCGACGCCGACATCGCCGCCATGTTCGCCCTAGCCCAGCGCACCGGCCTGGACACCCCCACCTGGACAGGCACCCTCGGCATCCGCCTCTGAATCCCCCACCTCTCCCGCGAAATCTCTGCCTCTCCCGCAAAGCCTCCACTCTTCCCGCAAAACCTCCACTCCTCCCGCAAAACCTCCACTCCTCCGGCAACGCCTCCACTCCTCCCGCAAAACCTCCACCCCTCGGCAACGCCTCCACCCCTTCCGCGCACTTCCTGTCCTCCCGCGCGCGTCGATCGACAAACACGCGCGCGGCGCACCAAAGCGTGCGCGCGACAACAGGGCATGCGCGAGGCAACACGCCCCCCGGCTGCAAACGAGCGAAGCGCCGCCCACACCCCGCGCTCCGCGGGGCAACGTCGCACCGCGACAGCAGCCCTCTCCCTCCCGCGCGCCTTTCGTCACCCCGCGCGCGTGTCATCGACTAACACGCGCGCGGCACACCAAAACGCGCGCGGTACACCAGGACGCGCGGGGCATAGCGGGACGCCTGCGAGACAACGAGCCACCGGCGGCACCCGCCAAAGCACCACTTGCACGCCGCGGGTCAACGTCACATAGACGACGCACCGCCACAGCAAGCAGCCGCGAGAGCAGTCACCTACACCTCGCGCACCCCTCGTCCCCCTCACGCGTCCCTCCGCGCGCTTGACCTTGGACAGACATGCGCGCGGCACACCCCGTCGGGCGCGGGAGAACGGGACATACGCGAGACAACCGAACCACTGGCGGCAACCAACGAAGCGCCCACGTCCTGCGCCCAGCGGGGGCAAACGTCGCACACGCGACGCACCGCGAGAGCAGCCCTCTACCTCCCGCGCACGTTTTGGTGCGCCGCGCGCGTGTTAGTCGAATGACACGCGCGCGGCGCGACAAAACGTGCGCGGGAGGTTGGGGCTAGCGGCTCCGGGACGCCCTTCGCTGCGAGCCCCGGAGTAGGCGTAGCCGAACCAAGATCAAGGGGAACTGGCGGCGGTACCTTCTCGAACGATGCCGCCCGCAGTTCCCCCTGATCTTGTGACGACCCGCCAACACGTCCGGGGGTCTCCAATGGAGCACCCGGTGCGCCGGCTGAGGGGCACGCCAGGCACGGACGGGAGACGGATCCGCAGCACCGCCAGAACAGATCGCCCGTAGCACCTTCACAGAGGTTATCGACGCTTCACACAGCGAATTGCCTTGTGGCGTGCCGACGTTCGGCGTGAAAGGCCTGTGAAGCGGTTTCGATGAGGCGGCAAGCGGACGGCCGGGACTCGCCTAGCGGCGGGCTAGGGCGGCGCAGGCGGCCAGCGCTACGGCGGCGGCTTGGACGGCTTCGGAAAGGCGTACTGCGCGATGCAGATCGGCGACGGTGGGGGCGGGGCCGGTGCCGAGGGTGGGGCGGTGTTCGACGCCGTGGGGGTATTCGGTGCGACCGCCGAGGCGGATGCCGAGGGCACCCGCCATGGATGCTTCGACCACGCCGGCGTTGGGGCTGGGGTGTTGCGCGGCGTCGCGGCGCCAGGCGCGGCGGGCGGCGGCGGGGCGGCCGCCGACCAGTGGGGCGAGGGCTGCGGTGAGCAGGCCGGTCAGGCGGGCGGGCAGGAGGTTGGCCAGGTCGTCGGTGCGGGCGGCGGCCCAGCCGAAGTTCCGGTAGCGGGCGTTGCGGTAGCCGATCATGGCGTCGAGGGTGTTGATCGCGCGATACCCGAGCAGTCCCGGCACGCCGGCCAGCGCGCCCCACACCAGCGGCGCGACGGTCGCGTCGGAGGTGTTCTCGGCGATGGATTCCAGTGCGGCGCGGGCCAATCCGTCGGCGTCGAGCACCTCGGGGTCGCGCCCGCACAGCGACGGCAGCAACGCCCTCGCCGCGGCCAGATCTCCGGCTTCGAGCAGGTCTGCCATCGCGCCACCGGTGCGCGCGAGGCTGCGCCCGCCGAGCACGGTCCACGTCGCCAGCGCGGTCACCGGCCAGCCGCCGCGGTGTACCCCGAGCCCGAGCCCCACCACCGACCCCACCAGCACTACCTCGTGCACCACCCCGGCACTACGCCGGTCGGCATACGTCACTGACTCGAGTGCGGCCGCCGCAGTGCCGAACCCCGCCACCGGATGCCACCGCCGCGGATCCCCCAGCACCCGATCCAGCACAAACCCGAGCACCAGCCCCACGGCCGCCGAATTCCCCTTACGCACCCGCCGAGACTAACCGCCACCCAACCCACTAACACCTCCACGCCACCCGTGCCCGCACAATCAGACTTCACCGAGAGGAACCCTCGATCCAGGTCGAGCACACGGTGACTGTGGAGATCACCGACGTCGACCTGATGCCGTCGCAGCTGACCCAGCCACCCACAGGGACGCGAACCGCCCACCCACGCTCATGCCCCCAATACTTCAGACAGCCGACAACGGGCGCAGGCCAAAGCAACCGCCGCACCCCCCAACCGCAGCCGGCGCACTCCTGCCGCCCACACCACACGACAATGGGTGTGGGCCCAACCTGGCGCCACCCCACACCCGCATCACCCAGCAAACCTGGAGCAGGCGCGCACCACGCCGACTCCCCCACTCGGCAACCGAACGTGACGCGGGACAGACCAATCGCCGCCGCACCACACGGTCAGCGCACTCATATCCCTCGCCCGCCCAAGCACACTCGAAACCGGTGCGGCCAAATCAATCGCCGCACCCCCGGCGACACAACCTCCACGCCCCACGCCACCTGGAACGAGCACCTCGCGACCAGCACCCATGCCCTACCCATCCACCACACGACAACAGGTATGGCCCACACCACCGGGCAGCCGCGTCGCCGTCCGGATGGACCCGCGCATCCAGATCGAGCACACAGTGACCGAGGAGATCACCGACGTCGACCTGGTGCAGTCCGTCCCGAACAAGACGGAACCGCACCGCCCAGCAACCCAGTCGAGGTCGACGCCACCTTCGCCTGCGACGTCAAGCTCGGCGGCGAAGCCAAGAAGGTGACCTCACGATCTCACCAAGGCCCCGCCCGCTGAGCTTCGCGCACCCCTTCTGCATGCCCGCACCTCCTCCTGTGCCATGCCATAGCGAGTGCGGGAACGCAGAAGGGGTGCGTGAACGTGAAGCGAGCGCGGACCGCACGCAGTGATCCGCGACTCGCCAGAAAGGGCGTGCACCATCTGCGCTTTTCCGGCGTGTCACACTCTGAGGTCCTGCGTCGTCAACCCGGTGACGCACCCTTGGACTCGCCCTATCCCGGGCGCAACGATCGAACGGCGAACAGCAGTGACTTCCGCACAGTCTTCTCCTTCCGAACCTCTCGACCAGGCTGAGCTGGCCCGGCGGTTCGAGGAGCACCGGCCATACCTGCGCAGACTCGCCTACAGCACGCTGGGCAGTCTCACCGACGCCGACGATGTCGTGCAGGAGGCGTGGCTGCGGTTGCAGCGCCAGTTCGAGGCGGGCACGGCGGGCCAGATCGAGAACCTGCGCGCCTGGTTGAGCACCGTGGTCGGCCGGCTCGCCCTGGACCAGCTCGGTTCGGCGCGCGCCCGCCGCGAACAGTACGTCGGCGAATGGCTGCCCGAGCCGGAGGTGACCAGCTGGGACGATCCGGCGGACCGGATCACCCAGGACGAGCGGGTCACCACCGCGCTGCTGGTCGTGCTCGAATCCCTGTCTCCCGCCGAGCGCACCGCGTTCGTGCTGCAGGACGTGTTCGGCATGAGCGGGCCGGAGGTCGCCGAGGTGGTCGGGCGCACCCCGGCGGCGGTGCGCCAGCTCGCGTCCCGGGCCCGCAAGCGGGTCGAGGACGGCACGCCGCGTTTCCCCGCCTCGCCGGACGAGCAGGAGAAGGTCGTTTCCGCGTTCGCGGTCGCGTGGCGGTCCGGCGATCTCAGCGCGTTGCTCGGCGTGCTCGACACGAACGTCAGCCTCACCGCCGACGGCGGCGGCAAGGTGCCCGCGATCCGGCAGCCGGTGCGCGGCGCCGAGCTCATCGCGAAGATGCTGCTCGGTTGGTACCACGCGCCGTCGGCGGCGGGCGGTTGGGGTCGCGCGGTGCTGGTGAACGGTGCGCCGGGCCTGGTGGTGTTCGACGGCAACCACATCGGGGTCTTCGCCTTCACCGTCGACAACGGCCGAATCGTCTCCATCGATGTGGTGCGCAACCCCGACAAGCTGCACGACCTGCCCACCTCCGGCGAGCCGGACTGGTACCTCAACATGACGGACCCGGACGCCGAGTAACGCGAGGGCGGGCGCTGCCGCATCGGGCAGCGCCCACCGGAGCGCGTATAGCAAGGAACTGCTAGACGCGAATATCCGCCCACCGGAACATATCTGGCGCACTACCGTGAAGTCCTCCGACGAATTGTCTAGGCGGAAAGCGGACAGCGATGGGTGCACGGGATATGCGCCGATTCCGGCGGGATCCACTCGGTTTCCTGGAGCGACTGCGCCACAACGCGCCCGGCGGCGCGTTCCGCCTGCCGTGGGGCGGGGTGTGCGTGAGCGACCCCGAACTCGCGCAAACGGTGTTGCACGACAACGCCTTCAACACCGGCGGCTCCGGATTCTTCGGCACCATATTGCCCGCGCGGTCCGCGCAGCTGGAGTTGGGCCGCGCCGTGCGACAGGTGATCCGCTCGCGCATACCGGAGTTCCGGCTGCGCCTGGCCGAATCGGTTGCCGAACTGCCCGCCCGCACCCGCTGGCCCACGGCCGGAACAGCTCTGGTGCACCGGAGCACCGCCGAGCTGATGCTGCACCCGGACTGCGCGCCGCGCCTGCACCGGTCGCTGGCCCGCTCCGCCACCGCCGGTGTGCTGATCCGGCCACCCCGGCTGCACCAGCGCGCGTGGGCGGAAGTGTTGAGCGCCAACCTTTTCGGCACCGTCACCGCCCAGGTGCGCGAACGTCGCGCGGCGGCACCGCCCGACGAGCCACGCGACGTCCTGGATGCCGTGCTCGGCGCGTGCTCCGGCGAGATCAGCGACCGCGCGGTGGCCGACCTGTACGTGCTGATGTTCCGCTCGATCGTCGGCACGGTGGCGTACTCGGTGGCCTGGTCGGTGTTGCTCGGCAGCTTGCATCGGCCGAACGCACCGTGGCCGTGGCTCGCCGATCAGGTCGTCCGTGAGGCACTGCGGTATCGGCCTGTGGTCTGGATGGTCGGCCGCCCCGTCCCGCACGCTCTCGAACTCGGCGGTATCCCACTGCATCCGGGCGAGATGGTGTCGGTGTGTCCATACCTGTTGCACCACGACGAAACCCGATGGTCGCGTCCCGAGGTGTTCCGGCCGCAACGCTGGAGCGAGCCGGACGGTCGTGGCCTCTATCTGCCGTTCAGCGCGGGCCCGTTCGCCTGTTCCGGCGCCGTCGTCGCGCACACCTTGATCACCGAAACAGTTGCCGCACTTGCCGACAACGCCCGGCTGCACGTCACCGGCGCCGATCTGCGGCCGGTCGTCACCAATGCCGCGACCCCCAGACCCTTTGTCCTGCAGCGCACCACGGACCGCTCGTCCGGTCGACCGTGGAAGGAGGTGAACAGCCGTGATCGCTGTCTTGCGCCGGATCGTCGGTAACCAGCCCGCTCGATTCTGGAACATCAACCACACGTGGTGATCCGCGAACGGTGGCCCGGACACCGAGAGGCGTTCGGGCCACCCACCTGTCAGCCGACCAGACCCATCGGCTGCCGTGCCGCGTAGCCATGTGCCGCGGCCACTTCCACCGACACGAGCCGGCCTCCGTCGGCGGTGAGACCCTGCGCGAGTTCCGGATAGTTGGCGCAGGCTTGCTGCCAGCCGAGCCCGGCGATGGCCCGGACGTAGGGCAGGGTGGCATTGGTCAGCGCGAGGGTGGCCGTGTGCGGTACCGCACCCGGCATGTTCGCGACACAGTAGAACAGCGAATCATGCACGCGGAAAGTCGGATTCGCGTGTGTGGTCGGCCGCGATCCCGCGAAGCAACCGCCCTGGTCGATGGCGATGTCGACGAGCACCGAACCCGGCCGCATCTGTGCGACCAACTCGTCGGTGACGAGTTTCGGGGCCCGCGCGCCCGGCACCAGCACCGAACCGATGACGAGATCGGCGGCCGGCACGGCCCGCTCGATCTCGGCGGCATTGGACGCGACGGTCGTCACCCGGCCGTCGAACCGCGCGTCCAACTCGCGCAGGCGGTGCAAGTTGGTGTCCAGCACCGTGACTCGCGCGCCCATCCCCGCGGCAACCGACGCCGCGTTGGTTCCGGCGACACCGCCGCCGAGCACCACCACCTCCGCCGGGCGGACCCCCGGCACCCCGCCGAGCAGCATGCCCGCGCCGCCCAGCGGCGCCATCAGGTGATAGGCCCCGACCTGTCCGCCGAGCTTGCCCGCCACCTCGCTCATCGGCGCGAGCAACGGCAGCGACCCGTCGGTGGAGCGCACCGTTTCGTAGGCGATCGCGGTGATCCCCGAGCGCAGGATCGCGTCGGTGCACTCCCGGGACGCGGCGAGGTGCAGGTAGGTGAACAGCACCTGCCCCGCGCGTAGCCGTGGATACTCCTCGGCGATCGGCTCTTTCACTTTCAGGATCAGGTCGGCCTCCCACCACACCTGATCCGCCTCGGGCACCAGTCTCGCGCCGAGCGCGGTGTAGTCGGCGTCGGCAAACCCCGATCCGGCTCCCGCCCCGGTTTGGATCAGCACCTCGTGCCCCTGTGTGGTCAGCTCCCCGGCACCCGCCGGCGTCAGCGCCACCCGGAACTCCTGCTCCTTGACCTCCCGTGGAACTCCGATCCTCATACGGTCATCGTGGACCCCGCACCCCGGTCCCGCCACGAACGACGCGCGGGTGTCACACGATGATCACGAGTCCGCCCGGCCACCGCGCGTTTCTGCGCAGGTTGACCAGCAGACTCGGCGCGAGAACCTCAGACAGTGACCGCTTTGCCGAGCGGCGGGATGCGCAACTGGTCGGCGCGGCCCGCGTTCTCGAACAACTTGGTCAACCGCTCGAGCGTCTCGCTGAAATGCAGCCAGCCGTCCCCGTGCACCGGCACGATGGTCGCGTCCCCGAGCACCTCCGCGGCCTGCACCGCGGTGCGTGCGTTGAGCGTGACGTCGACATCGTCGAAGAGCCCGATATTCGCCGCGCCGACGAACAGGACGGCGACGTCGATCCGGCCGAACCGCTCGACGATCTGGCGCACCCGATCGACCGAGGCGTTGTCGCCGGAGACATACACGGTCGGCTCTCCGTCAGCTTGCAGCACGAAGCCGGTCACGACGCCGGTGACCGATTCGCAGCCTTCCGGCCCGTGCAGCGCGGGCACTCCGGTCACCTTGATGCCGTCGACCGTCACGGTTTCCCAATTCGCCAGTCCGCGAATGCCGTTGATGCGTTCCGCGGCGCCGGGGGTGGAAAGCACGGTCGGCACCGTCTGCAGGAATTCCCGGCCCGCGTTGTCCAGGTTGTCGGCGTGTTCGTCGTGCGAGAGCAGCACGATGTCCACCGGCCCGACCTCGGCCGCGGACACCGCGGGCCCGGCGAGCTTGTACAGCGTGACCGGTCCCGGGTAGACGCCCGGCTCGTCGAAGGTGGGATCGGTCAGGAAGGTGCGGCCCGCGTAGCGGAAACGCAGGGTGGGGCCGCCCACGTGCAGCGCCTCGAGCTTGGTGGTTCGTTCGATCGTTTCGGTCATGACAATGATCTTGTCCGGCCGCGCACCGGCCCAACAGTGGCCCGAGAGCCGCTGACCGCTAAAATCGGGCCATGCATACCGTGGCCGTGCTCGCCTACGACAACATCAGCCCGTTCCACCTGTCCGTGGCCAGCCTCGTCTTCGGCCGGATCGGCATCGGCGGCAGGTCGCCGTACCGGGTGGACGTGTGCGCGGAGCGCCCCGGAACCCTGCCCACCCCAGCGGGTTTCGATATCGACGTGCGCCATGGCCTCGACACCCTGGCCCGCGCGGACACCGTGGTGATCCCGAGTTGGGAGCGGCACCTGCCGATGTCGGCGCAGCTGCGCGAGGCGCTCTGGCAGGCACACGGCGCGCAAGCCAGGATCGTCGGGCTGTGCCTCGGCTCGTGGGCGGTCGCGGCCAGCGGGCTGGTCGACGGCCGCGAGATCACCACCCACTGGGCCGGCGCCGCCGAGCTGGCCGCCACCTTCCCCGCGGTCCGCGTCCGGGCCGACACCCTGTGGTCCGACCTCGGCGACGTGGTCACCTCCGCGGGCGTCGCGGCCGCCCTCGACTGCTGCCTGCACCTGGTGCGCAACGACCTCGGCAGCCGCGCGGCCACCGAACTGGCCAGAGAACTGGTGACGGCGCCGCACCGCAGCGGGTCACAGGCGCAGTACATCCCGGTCGCCGTGCCGGACGCCGCCGACGACGACCCGATCGAACGCGCGATGGTCTGGGCCCGAACGCATCTCGGCGATCCGATCGACCTGGACGGCTGGGCCCGGGTGGCCCTGATGTCGCGGCGCACGTTCACCCGCCGCTTCCGCGACCGCACCGGCAGCAGCCCGCAGCAGTGGCTGCTGCACCAGCGCACCGACCGGGCCCGGCTGCTGCTGGAGACCACCGAGGACACCATGGACCGGATCGCCACCGAGACCGGCTTCGGCACCGCCGTCAGCCTGCGGCACCATTTCCATCGCATCCTCGGCACCAGCCCCGCCGCGCACCGCGCGCTGTTCGCGACCCCGGTGCGCTAACACCGCGTGCACAAGACGCTAGGTTCAGCGCATGAGGATTCAGATCGGTGAGTTCGTTCCGGAGATCGACGAGGACGCGTGGATCGCGCCGACGGCGACAGTCATCGGGCGGGCGCGGCTCGCGGCCGAGGTGAGCATTTGGTACGGGGCGGTGATCCGCGGCGACCTGGAGCAGATCACCGTCGGCGCACGCACCAACATCCAGGACGGCTGTGTGCTGCATGCCGATCCGGGCTTCCCGCTCACCGTCGGCACCGGGGTTTCGGTGGGGCACAACGCGATTCTGCACGGCTGCACGATCGGCGACGACGTACTCGTCGGCATGGGCGCCACGGTGCTCAACGGCGCGGTGATCGGCGCGGGCAGCCTGATCGCGGCCAACGCGCTGATTCCGGAGGGCGCGCAGATTCCGCCCGGGTCGCTCGTCGCGGGGGTGCCCGGTAAGGTTCGCCGCGAGCTCAGCGCGGCCGAACAGGACGGCATTCGACTGAATGGGGCTGTGTACGTACACAACACGGCCAATCACCGCACCGCGAAAGAGGTGTGAGACAGAGCACACTGATCAAGCGTCCAGTAGGATTCGCTGATAACATTCTGCCAGCGTGCCCGGTGACCCGGGGTCTCCTGCCGACACGGTTGTCGTGCGGCTTGTAGCGCAGTGGTGAACCCACCCTGGGTCGGGTGGGAACGTGAGCTAGCGTGCAGGCAGGAGGTATCACGGTGGTTGCGTACGTGCAGGCGAGTATGCACCGGCCGATGGGGCGGATCAGTGTCGCCGACATCGCCGCCCAACCGGGTGGCGTCGAGGCATTACAACGACGGGTTCATGAACTGCGTTCCAGCGGAGTCGATTTCGCCGCGAACGCGATCGAACAAGAAATGGCGGCACTGGACTTACCCCGCCAATGAGTTCCGGCCACGGTCACCGCGATGTCATGACGCCGCGGTGACCGTGGCGAGTCCGGCCGTGGTGTGCTGATCCAGCACCATCAGCGCACCCCGCACCCGCACCGCCTGCCACCCTCCGTCCAGCCGCCGCAACCGCACCGTGCCCTCCGCGCGCCGGTGCGCCAATTCCCGCGACATCTCGCGCGCCACGGCGAGATCGTCCGGGTGGATCTGCGGCGCGGGCTCCCCCGGCAGGTCCGCCCAGGCAATACCGGGCATCGGCGGCCCGATCCAGCGAATCAGTTGCAGTGAGCGCAGATTCACGATCGCGCGATACTCCCCCGGCGCCGTGGCGGCCTCCAGCAGTTGATACTCGAGAATCATCGGCGGTGGCGCGGACGGTACCGCCGTAGCCGCGCCGATGTCCTGGGTCACGCCGCGGAACAGCACCGCACGCTCGCCCGCGGCGTCGGTCTCGATATTGATCCGGCACGCGAAATGTCCTGCCCGCAAGGCATTGTCGTCCCGCCGGATGGTCCACACCGCCTGATGCTCGGTGTCCGGCTCCGAATTCACCAGCTTCGCCAGCGCCTCGCTCTCGTCCCGATTGGTGACCAGCCGCGCGAACGCGCCCGCGATCGCCAGCTCCGCCGCGCGGTCCTGCGGCGCGACGCCGTAGAGGTCGAGCAGATCGATGCTGCGCACCGACCGATTGGTGGTGAGGTTGAAGTACCACGCGCCCACCGGTTCTCGCTCCGGCAGCGGTTCCCGCACCGGTCCCACCCACAGCCGGACGGCGTGCGCGCGGTCCGGCGTGATCAGCAGCGGCTCGGCGCGCACGGCGCGCCGCCCGTCCGCCGATACCCGCGCGACCACCGCACAGGTCGCGGCCGCCTGCGCCAGTGCTGCTTCGGCATCGGCCAGCGACAGCGGATTGCGCAGGATATGGCGCAGCGGCACGAAGGATTTCGGCGTGGCCCCGAGGGCGATCACCGTGCCCGGCGGGCCGGAGAAGCACTCGATCAGAAGCCATTTCGCCATCAATCGCACCCGATCAATCGCGTACGATTATTCTTCGTCCCGAGATGTGTTCGACCAGTTGCCATTTCGTCTGTCCGTTCCTGCCCGCGCCGGGTCGCGCAGTCAGGAACGAAATACCATGTCCAATACCCGTTCGTGATACGAGCCGGTGATTCGTGTGACCAGATCCACAAGAAGGGCGTCCAGTCCGACGAGCACCTTCGCCTCCCCGCGCGCGGCCCCGCGCAGAATCGTCCGCGCGGCCGCCGCCGGGCCGGTCCGCGCCACCCGCTCCTCGAAGCGCCGGGCCACCGCGGCGGCGTCGATCCCCGGCGCGACCCGGGCCGACCGCGCGATGGAGGTGAGCACGCCGCCGGGATACACCCCGGTGACCCGGACCACACCGCCCGCTGCGCGCATATCCTGCCGCAGCGAGTCGGTGAACCCGCGCACGGCGAACTTCGCCGCGTTGTACGGCCCGTGCTGCGCCACCCCGACCAGCCCGAAGGCCGAGGACATGTTCACCACGTGCGCCCGCTCCGCGGCCTGCAGGTAGGGCAGAAAAGCCTTGGTGCCGTTGACGACTCCCCAGAAATCCACGTCCATCACCTGTTCGAAGTCCCCGAACGGCGATTCGGCGACGCCGCCGACGTGCAGGATCCCGGCATTGTTGAACAGCGCCTCGACCCGGCCGAAGTGGGCGACCGTCGCCGCCGCGTGCGCGAGCACCGCCGACCGGTCCGTGACGTCCAAGGTCGTCACCAGGGGTTCGGAATGCAGCGCGGCGCAGAGCTTTCCGGTCTCGGCGACGGCCTGTGCCGACTTGTCCGACAGCGCGAGCAACGCGCCGTCGCCAGCCAGCGCCAGGGCCAATTCGCGGCCGATGCCCGCGCCCGCCCCCGTGATCGCCACCACCCGGTTCGCGAAATATGCCACGGCGCAACCTCTTCCGGCCCATTCAGCATCCAAGGTGGATATCCACAGGGTAATCACTCGAAGCTGGACATGCGACCGATAAGACAGAACACCCCCTGGTTCGGCCATCCCCGACCGCGCCGGCACCGGCCGATGAAATAATGAATGGCCCTCACCCGCACCGTCGCGATGCCGTCCGCTCGCCCCGGCGTCCGCGCGAATCGACTGGAGACCAGATGCCCACTGTCCCGCCCATGCTGCAGCGCATCCTGGAGAAGCCCGTCGCCGACGGCGAGAAGCTCCTGGAAAGCGCGCTCTCGGCCTTCCTGGACTTCGGCATCAAACGCACCAGCATGGGCGAGATCGCCCGCCGCGCCGGCATCAGCCCCGCCACCCTGTACCGCCGCTTCGAATCGAAGAACGACCTGGTCGAGGCCGTGAGCGTGCGGGAAGCCCAGCACTTCGTCGAGATGATCGACAAGCAGGTGCAGGCCGTCTCCGGCAGCGAGGACCAGCTGGTGGAGATCTTCGTCGCGTTCATCACCGCGATCGCGAACAACGAGCTGCTGCGCCGCCTGCTGCGCACCGAACCCGACCTGATCCTGCCCCGCCTCACCACCGACGCGGGCCCCATCCTCGCCGTCGGACGCGGCTACCTGGCCGAGAAACTGCGCGAACTGCGCGACACCGAAGGCACCCACGATTTCGACGCCGACCTCGTCGCCGAGATCATGGCCCGCCTCGCCCTCTCCCTGGCCCTCACCCCCGACGGCCTGATCCCCGTCGCCGACCGCGATGCTGCCCGCGACTTCGCGCGCCGCACGCTGCTCCCCATGGTGGGCGTCCACCTCACCCGCTGAGATCGCGTCAGCGGAAGGCTGCGGCTACTCGATCGTTCAGTTCGGCGTGGGTTGCGGGGTCCGCGCACCGGCCCTCGGTGAGGTCGCGGGCCACCGTGATGATCGCCGCGGCGTGCGGGGAGGCCGGATCCGGTAAAGGCAGGCGCGAGACGTACTGGGTGATCCAGCGGCGGCGACCGGAGTAGAGGCGATTGCCGCAGACGGTGTCGTAGAAGCGGAGGCCGAGGGCGGAATTGGCCACGCCCATCAGCAGATACGCGAGCTGCTCGGCCTCGGCGGGGTCCCGGGACAGGTCCGGTAGCGACAGCCAGTAGCAATCACCGTTGACCACCGCGCCGGATCGGTCCAGGGCGAAACGCGGGCGGTCGCTGATATCCGGGAAAACCACCTTCAGTTGCCGCCACAGTTGCGGACGCTGCGGCACCCAGATCTCGAACCACTCCCGGCCGGTCGCGCCGACATAGCGGCGGGCGGTGAGGGTGTCTTTGTGGTTGCGTAGATATTCAGCGGCACAGGGATATTCGTCGAGATCGATCGGCGTGCGGCGGGCCAGCGTCAGATCGTAGGGGTAGAGCACACGGGTGTCCTGGGCCCGGCTGATCCGCCACGGCTCGAGATCGTTGTGCGTGATCAGGTCCAGCAGCAGTTCCGCCTCGGGGACCGGCTCGGCCTCGGCCCATCGATCCGAGATGAACACCCGATCGGCAGTTGTCTTGATACCCACCCGGATTCGCGCGACCTCACCGAAAGTCCGCCAGGTCGCGGCGCCGATGGCGGCGAGCCAGGCGTCCACGCGCGCATTGGACATGCGCCAGGCGGTATCCGGTGTCGTGGGATGCGGCGGCGCTCGGTGTCTCGCCGCGGATTCGGCGTCGACCGGCGGGTCGGCACCCGGTGCTCGGGGTCGAATCACCAAGCCGCCGTTCGCCTTCGGCCCGCCCACGGATTCGCCGGTCACCAACGTGCCGATCTCGACCGCGAACTGCCGTCCCTCGTGGGTGACCAGACAGCCGGTCTCACCGATCATGGCCTCGAAAAGACCGGTCTCCGTGGCGATGCCGCCGCTGTCCACCTCGTACGCCGACACATAGCGGCACGTATCGGGGCTCGTGCCCCGCGTCGCGATGGTGATCGCGGGCAGCACCGCGGCTTCGAACAGCTTGGTGTCGCCGAGGTCGTACAGCTCGACCGGCGCCAGTTCGGCGAGCAGCAGCCGCCGGATGTTCGCCCCCGCCCTGGTCGTCAAAAACCGGTTGGCGCTGAGCAATCCGAGCACGCCGCCGGGGCGGAGCAGTCTGGGCAGGGTCGCCACGAACGGATGCGTCAGATCGATCCGCCCCCGCAACCCGAACTGCTTGCTCAGCAGTTGGGCGGTCGCACCGCCGAGCTGCTGGGTCCGCACGTACGGCGGGTTCGTGATCACCGCGTCGAACGAGCCCGCCGCCAGCTCGGCCGCGACCGTCAAGAAGTCGCCCACCTGCCAGTCGACGGCGATTCCCGCCGCGGCCGCCCGTGCCCGCGCCACCCGCAATGCCGCCGGATCGAGGTCGTAGCCGATCAGCTCGATCCGGGTACCCGGTAGTCGCTCGGCCGCCTCGGATCGCAGCGCGAACAGCAGCTCCCCGTCCCCGCAGGCGGGATCGAGTACCCGCAGCACGCCGGAGGGCGGCGGCGCGACGTGCGCGAGCAGCCGCGCGGCCAGGAAACGCGCCAGCACCGGCGGCGTGTAGTGCCTGCCGTGCCGTTTGCGATCCCGCGCGCCGCGGGCCTCGGACGCCATGCGTGGATTCTGCCCTTTTCGGGCGTCCCATTCGGCGTAATCCGAGCACTGCGCGCACAGCACCGAACACCGGGTTCCTAGGCAAGCACGAGCCTAGGGCCCGTTTCGTACGTCACGGCGGACCCCGAAGGCGCCGCCGTGACGTAGGAAACAGGCCCTAGTGGTTCCGGAGCATTCCGAGATCGCCCGGCCGATGCTAGCGTTTGGTCTCATAATGGGACCGAATGAGGAGATGGCATGACAACGGCCGAGGTGGACACCCAGGAATTCGCCACGCTGACCCGACTGCTCGACGAGCGCTGGACCTGCCGGCAGTTCCTGGCCGATCCGGTGCCGCGGGCCGTCATCGAACAGCTGCTGCGCCTGTCCCAGCGGACGGCGTCCTGGTGCAACACCCAACCGTGGCAGCTGGTGCTGACCGAGGGCGCGGGCACCGACCGTTTCCGCGCGGCACTGCTCGAGCACGTCCGAACCGCCACTCCGGAACCGGATTTCGCGTTCCCCGCACAGTACGCCGGGGTGTACCGGGATCGCAGGCGCGCGTGCGGCTTTCAGCTCTACGACAGCGTCGGGATCGCAAAAGGCGAGCACGAGAAGACCATGCGCCAGACGCTACGCAACTTCGAACTGTTCGATGCCCCGCACGTCGCGATCGTGACGACCGAGGCGGATCTCGGCGTCTACGGCGCCGTCGACTGCGGCCTGTACCTCGGCAACTTCCTGCTCGGCGCGCAGAGCCTCGGCCTCGGTGCGGCACCGCAGGCCGCGCTGGCCTCGTATGCGCCGTTCATCCGGGAGTACTTCGACATACCCGACCATCGCCGGGTGGTCGCCGGCATCTCGTTCGGTTACCCGGACACCGCGCACCCGGTCAACGGATTCCGTACCGCACGCGAGGGCATCGATCAGGTGGCGACCTGGTTCACCGATTGATCGGCGTCGAGTTCGGGCCCGAGCAGTCCGGGCCCGGGTTCGGGGGTCACGTCGCGGGCGGTGACCGCGCTGCCGCACACGTCGCACTCGAGTTTCGCGTGCACCTCACCGGTGCAGTCGCGGTGCGCGTAACGCACCGGCGGGCCGTCCGGCGCCATGTAGGTGTCGCCCCAGTCCCGGATCGCCATCAGGATCGGGTAGATATCGTGGCCCTTCTGCGTGAGCCGATATTCCTCGTGCGCGCCGACCGCGGCCTTCTGTTTCACCAGGATCTCGTGTTCGATCAGCCGATCGAGGCGATCCTGCAACCGGCTGCGGGAAATACCGAGCGCACTCTGGAACGCGTTGAACCGGCGCACCCCGGAGAAGGCGAACTTCAGGATCAGCAGCGTCCAGCGGTCGCCGAAGATCACGAGCGGACGCGTGATCGAGCACGGCACGTCGGCAAGTTCCTCATAGCGCACCTTTAGATGCTACCGACCACCCGCACACACCCTTTCCGCGTTCCAGCACCAGTTCCAACGCCTCGCACCCGCTGTGGCATGTCGGAGCGGGTGCGGGGAGACAGTACCCGTGCGAGAAACGGGTGCGGCGCGGCGCGGCGCAACACAGCGCGGCGCGACACAGCGCGGCGCGACACAGCGCGGCGCGGCGCGACACAGCGCGGCGCGACACAGCGCGGCGCGGCGCGACACAGCGCGGCGCGACACAGCACGGCGCGACACAGCACGGCGCGACACAGCGCGGCGCGACTACGGCGCGGTGCGGTACGACACGGCGCAGCGCGACACGACGCGGGGCAACACGGCGCAACACCGCGCGACACGGTGCGACACGGCGCGGCGCGACGTGGCTCGGAGGCCAGCGCGCGCGGAACCGGTACGGCGGAGGCGAAGTCCGGCCCCGTACAACGCAACTGGGCCCCGGACGTATCGGGGCCCAGTTGCGCGGTCGTTTACAGCGGGATGTTCTTCAACCTGCTCGGCCGCGACGGCGCGGCGGCCAGCGCGGCGGCGATGATGCTGCGCGTCTTGGCCGGGTCGATCACCTGGTCCACCACGCCGATCGCGACGGCGCGTTCGACGCCGCCCGCGATGCGCTCGTGCTCGGCGGTGAGCCGCTCGTGCAGCGCTTCCCGCTCGTCCTCCGGGGCGGCGGCCAGCGCCTTCTTGTGCAGGATGCCGACGGCCGCCTTGGCGCCCATCACCGCGACCTCGGAGCCGGGCCACGCGTACACGGCGGTCGCGCCCAGCGAGCGCGCGTTCATCGCGATGTAGGCGCCGCCGTAGATCTTGCGGGTCACCAGCGTGACGCGCGGGACGCGCGCCTCGGCGAACGCGTGCAGCAGCTTGGCGCCGCGGCGCACCACGCCTTCCCACTCCTGGCCGACCCCGGGCAGATAGCCGGGCACGTCGGTGACGACGATGAGCGGAATGCCGAACGAATTGCACAGCCGCACGAAACGCGCTGCCTTCTCGGCACTTTCGGAGTTGAGGCAACCACCGAGGCGGATCGGGTTGTTCGCGAGCACGCCGACGGTGCGCCCGCTCAACCGGCCGAGGCCGGTGACGATGCTGCGCGCGTAGCCGGCCTGCAACTCCTCGAACGAGCTTTCGCCGTCGACGTTGTCGAGCAGTTCGTGGATGATCGGCTTCACGTCGTAGGCGCGTTTGGGCGATTCCGGCAGCATCGCTTTGAGGTCGACGTCGCCGTGCGCGGCCGCCACCAGATCGAATTCACCCTGCTCGGCGAACATCGACACCAGCCGCCGGGCGCGATGCACCGCGTCGGCCTCGTCGTCGGCCACGATATGGGTGACGCCGGACTTCTTGCCGTGCGTCTGCGGGCCGCCGAGGGTGGCCATGTCGACCTGCTCGCCGGTCACGCTGCGCACCACGTCGGGACCGGTGACGAAGATCCGGCCCTCGGGCGCCATGATCACGATGTCGGTGAGTGCGGGGCCGTAGGCGGCGCCGCCCGCGGCGAAGCCGACCACCACGGAAATCTGCGGTACCAGGCCGGAGGCGCGCACCATGGCCTCGAAGACCAGGCCGACCGCGTGCAGGGCCTCGACGCCCTCGGCCAGCCGGGCGCCGCCGGAATGCCAGATACCGACGACGGGAACGCCGGAGTCGATGGCGGTGTCGATCGCGTCGACGATGTGCTTGCAGCCCTCCACGCCCATCGCGCCACCCATCACGGTGGCGTCGGAGCAGTAGGCCACGGTGCGCACGCCATCGACCTCGCCGATCGCGGCGAGCACGCCGGACTTGTCGCGCGGGTGCAGCGGAAGCAGCGTGCCGGGATCGAAGAAGCGCTGCAGCCGACCCAGCGGATCCCGCGGATCGGTCGATGTCGCCTGGTGCAACGCGGAAGCCATGGTTGTCATCGCGTTCTTCCCTCAACCTTCAGGAAAAGGCCGCGCAAGCGGCTGCAAAATGGCAATCCCGGCGGGATCTGGCCGTCGAAGCGGCAGATCCCGCCGGGATCGTTCGAGCAGTCTCAGTCGAAGCGGCTAGGCCCGACCGAAGGCGAGCGCGACGTTGTGCCCACCGAAACCGAAGGAGTTGTTGATCGCGTACTCGATCTCCTGCCGGCGCGCCTCGCCGTGTACCACGTCGAGATCGATGGCCGGGTCCTGGTTCTCCAGGTTCAGCGTCGGCGGGACGATGCCGTCCCGGATGCTGAGCACGGTCAGCACGGACTCGAGTGCGCCGACGGCGCCGATCGAGTGGCCCAGTGCGGATTTCGGGGCGTACACCGAAGCGTGCTTGCCGACGGCCAGGCTGATCGCGTTGGCCTCGGCGGTGTCACCGATCGGTGTCGCGGTGGCGTGCGCGTTGACGTGGGTGATGTCCTTGGCGGTCAGACCCGCGGTCTGCATCGCCCGCTTCATCGCCCGTGCCGCGCCGACGCCGTCCGGGGCGGGGGCGACCAGGTGGAAGCCGTCCGAGGTGATACCGGCACCGAGCAGGCGAGCGTGGATGGTGGCCCCACGCGCCTTGGCGTGCTCTTCGGTCTCGATGACCATCAGGGCGCCCGCCTCACCGAAGACGAAACCGTCGCGGTCCTTGTCGAACGGACGCGAGGCACCCTTCGGATCGTCGTTGCGGGTGCTCATGGCGCGCATCATGCTGAACGCCGCGATCGGCACCGAGTCGATGTAACCCTCGACACCACCGGTGACGACCATGTCCGCATCGCCCATGACGATCATCCGCCATGCGTTGGCGATGGCCTCGGAGCCTGACGAGCATGCCGAGACCGGAGTGACCACTCCTGCCCTGGCCTTCAATTCGAGGCCGACAACGGCCGAAGGACCGTTCGGCATGACCATCTGCACAGCCAACGGCGAAATCTTGCGATAGCCACCGTTCTTCAGCTTGTCCACCGAGTCGATGAGGGCGTCGCCGCCACCCAACCCGGTTCCGATGGCCACACCCAGCCGTTCCGGGTCGACCTCCGGGCTGCCCGCGTTACGCCAGACTTCGCGACCGAGCACGGTCGCGAGCTGCTCGACGTACGCCATGCGCCGGCACTCGACTCGGGTGAGCAGGGTCTCGGGCCGGACCTTCAGGTGACCGCCGATGCGGACCGGAAGGTCGTATTCCTCGACGAAGGAATCCTCGAGAACGTCGATACCGCTCTCGCCGTTGAGGAGTCCCTTCCACGTCGCATCGACGTCACCCGCGATCGACGTGGTCGCCGCCAGGCTAGTGACGACGACGTTGGGGAAATTCCCGTTCAAGGTGGAAGGAGTGGTCACAGTGTCGGCCCTACTCGGCGTCGAACTTGGCCTTGAGCTCCGCGGCCGCGTCAGCGTTCTCGGCCTCGAGCTTCTGGATGTAGGCGACCGCGTCGCCGACCGTCTTCAGGCTGGCCAGATCCTCGTCCGGGATCTTCACGCCGTACTTGTCCTCGGTCTGCACCGCAATCTCGACCATGGACAGCGAGTCGATGTCCAGGTCATCGACGAAGGACTTCTCGATCGTCACCTCGGAGGGTTCGATACCCGTCACCTCTTCGATGATCTTGCCGAGTTCCTCGACGATTTGTTCCTGGGTCAGAGCGGCCACTTCGTGGCTCCCTTCTTGTTCTTTGTAGGGCTCGTACCTGTTTTTTCGGATCGAGGCGGGCGATGGTTACGTCCGCTCGGTCACAACCGTGCATACCGATGCATGGCTGCCGGAAAAAGCTAGCCGGAGATGCTCACCCCGGCCAACGCGGGGAGGTCTTCGGGGGTCTTCAGGGCCAGTGTGCGCGTGCCCTTCAGCTCCCGCTTCGCGATACCGACAAGGGTGCCCGCCGGCGGCAACTCCGCCACCATGGAAACCTCTGCCTGCCTTACGGTTTCGGTGCACAGATCCCAACGGACGGGCCTGGTGACCTGGGCCGCGAGCTTGTTGATCGCATCACGTCCCGAGCTGACCGGCTGACCGTCGAAGTTCGACAGCAGCAGCCGCGTCGGCTCGTTCGGCACGATCTGCGATATGGCATCGGTCACAGCGTCCTGCGCCGAAGCCATGAACTCGGTGTGGAACGCACCCGCGACGGGCAGCGCGCGAATCCGCGACTTCTCCGGCGGGTTCGCGGCCAGTTCCGCCAGCGCGTCCAACCGACCCGCGGCGACGATCTGCCCGGCCGCGTTGCGGTTGGCCGGAATCAGGTCGAGTTCCGCGAGTCGTGCGAGCACGGTGGCCTCATCGCCACCGAGCACCGCGGACATGCCGGTCGGCTCCAACGCGCACGCCTTGGCCATTTCCGCTCCGCGGATGGCGGCCAGTTTCACCGCGTCGTCGGGCGAGATGACCCCGGCGACCGCGGCGGCGGCGAGTTCGCCGACCGAGTGTCCGGCGACGATGGTAGCGGCCGGAAGTGAATCCGTGGGGATTTGCGTGTACGCGAGCAACGCGGCGGCCACGACCAGTGGCTGCGTCACGGCGGTATCCGTGATTTCCTCGGCCGTCGCCGTGGTGCCGAGGCGGACCAGGTCCAGGCCTGCGGCCATGGACCAGAGAGTGAGCCGGTCATGCGCGCCAGGGAGGTCGAGCCAAGGCGCGAGCATGCCGGGAGTCTGGGACCCCTGTCCAGGGGCGAACAACGCGATCACTCCCTAAGAGAACACTGTGAGGCACCCCGCAGGAGATGTCGACGCGAATGAAGCTTGCCGCCGGGTTTTGTGGGACTCCCACAAAACGGCATGTGGGCTGTTCGGATCGAACAACCCACGATTTCCGTTACAGCCCCTCGTTGCCCAGGGCGAGATGAGTGGCCTCTGGGGTAGGTGTTGACGATTCGTTACGGGTTCGTGTCAAACGACCCACTGTGGCGGCGATTCTGAGCACATACGCGTCCCGCGGATTCATCGGATCACGACCTGTGATTTCGGCGATCCGTTTGAGGCGGTAGCGAACGGTATTTGGATGGACGTACAACTGACGGGCACAAGTCTCGACAGCGCCACCACAATCCAGATAGGCCTCGAGGGTGTCCGCCAGCGCCGATCCCGCCGCGGCCAACGGAAGGACAAGATACTCGTTCAACGCCTCGACCGCAGCTCGATCGCCGAGCAAAGCGCGTTCGGGCAGCAATTCGGTCGCATGCACCGGGCGTGGCGCACCGCGCCAGCCCACCACGGCCTCCATTCCGGCCAGCGCTTCGACCGCGCTGGCGTGCGCGGCGCCCAGCGTGCGGGTGGTCGGGCCGATCACCACCGGCCCGTCGGAGAAGACCTCGGCGAGCAGATCCGCGAGAAACGGGGATATATAGGACGACTCACCCAGGTGCCCGCTCACCACCATCACCAGGCGGGTGCCCTGCACCACGGCCAGCGCCGCGCGGCCGTGCCGGGCCGCGATCGCGTGCACCGAGCCCACCGACGACATGCCGTGCTCCGGCGGCGGTGTGCCCACCAGCACGGTCGCGGGCGCGGTGGCGTCCCAGTTCAGCGTCGCCGCCCGGGACAGCATGTCCGGGCCGGTGTCGCCGCGGACCACCGCGTCGACCACCAGCGCTTCCAGCCTGGTGTCCCACGCGCCCCGGGATTCGGCGGCACTCGCGTACACCGAGGCGGCCGCGAAACCGAGCTCACGCCCGTATCGCAGCACCGCCTCGGTCAACGCGACCAACTGCCGGTCGTTGCGCGCGAGCGCGGGCAGCCACTGTTCGAAGAACTCCATGGCCACCCGGACCATGTCCACGGTCTGGCGCAGCGTGAGCCGCCGCGCCAGATCCTGCGGGATCACCTGGAACGCGTCGAGGCTGAACCGGATATCGCTGTCCGGGTCCTGCAACCACTCCAGGAAGTTCACCACCGCGGTCTGCACCAGCATCTGGACGCCGGCGCGCTGCGCGGCGTCCAGATCGGCGAAGAACGGCAACCGATCCTGCATCGACCCGACCGCCTCGGTGGAGAGGCGTCCGGAGAACTGCTTCACCCGTTTGAGCAGCGTGTCCGGCAGCGGGTCGCGGGTTTGCCGGTTCGGGGAGAGCGCGCCCGTCGGCAGATACACCTCGTGCTCGGACGAGCCCTCGGAGATCCGGCGCGGCCGCGGCGGTTTACGGTCCACCATTCAATCGTCCGCTACTCGCCGTCCCCGTCGGAACTCGACGCGTTCTTCGGCGCGGCGTCGACATCATCGATGCGGTATTTCGCGGCCGCCTCGATCACCTTCGCCGGGTCGATCTTTCCGGCCTTGGCCAGCCCCGAGAGCGCGGCCACCACGATCGACTGCGCGTCGACGTTGAACACACGCCGCGCCGCGGCCCTGGTGTCGGAGAAGCCGAAGCCGTCGGTGCCCAGCGTGACGAACTCGCCCGGCACCCACTTGCGCACCTGGTCCGGCACCGCACGCATCCAGTCGGTCGCGGCCACGTAGGGACCCTCGGCCCGCGAGAGCGCCTCGGTGATATATGGCACACCGTGATCTTCGTCCGGGAAGCGCAGCGCGGCGATCTCCTTCTGCAACGCCTCCTTTCGGAGCTCACCCCACGAGGTGGCGGACCAGACGTCGGCCTGCACACCCCAGTCCTCGGCGAGCAGCGCCTGCGCGCGCAGACCGTCCGGCACCGTCACGCCGGAGACCAGGATCTGAGCGCGCACGTCGCCCGCTCCCCCGCGCTGGTACAGGTAGAGGCCCTTGAGCAGACCGTCGACGTCGAGTTCGGCAGGCTCGGCCGGCTGCTGGTACGGCTCGTTGTAGAGGGTGATGTAGTAGAAGACGTCCTCGCCGCCGAACCCGCCGTCGGCCTTGCGGGTATCGGTGCCGGGCACCGAATACGGAAGGGGTTCCGGTGCGCCGCCGCCGTACATCCGGCGCAGGCCGTCGCGCACGATGTGTGCGATCTCGAAGGCGAACGCCGGATCGTAGGTGACCACCGCGGGATTGGTGGAGGCGAGCAGCAGTGAGTGGCCGTCGTTGTGCTGCAGGCCCTCACCGGTCAGCGTGGTTCGCCCAGCGGTTGCTCCGAGCACGAATCCGCGCGCCAGCTGATCCGCCGCGGCCCACAGCCCGTCGCCGGTGCGCTGGAAACCGAACATCGAGTAGAAGATGTACAGCGGGATCATCGGCTCGCCGTGCGTCGCGTACGCGGTGCCCGCCGCGGTGAACGACGCGGTCGAACCGGCCTCGTTGATGCCCTCGTGCAGGATCTGCCCGACCGAGCTCTCTTTGTAGGCAAGCATCAATTCCGCGTCGACCGATGTGTACAACTGCCCGTTGCGGTTGTAGATCTTCAACGAAGGGAACCACGAGTCCATGCCGAAGGTACGGGCCTCGTCGGGGATGATCGGCACGATCCGCTTGCCGATCTCCTTGTCCCGCAACAGCTCCTTCATCAGCCGCACGAGCGCCATGGTGGTCGCCACGTTCTGCTTGCCGGAGCCCTTGCGCACCGACTTGTACGCCTCGTCACCGGGGAGTTGCAGCGGCTTTGCTGTGGTGCGACGCTCGGGCAGGTAGCCGCCGAGCGCCTTGCGGCGATCCAGCATGTACTGGATCTCCCGCGCCTCCATGCCCGGGTGATAGTACGGCGGCAGGTACGGATCTTTCTCCAATTCCGCGTCGCTGATCGGAATTCGCTGCAGATCGCGGAAGTCCTTGAGGTCCTGCAACGTCAGCTTCTTCATCTGATGCGTGGCGTTGCGGCCCTCGAAGTGCTTGCCGAGGGTGTAACCCTTGATGGTCTTGGCCAGGATCACCGTCGGCTGACCCTTGTGCGCCATCGCGGCCGCGTACGCGGCGTACACCTTGCGGTAGTCGTGGCCGCCGCGCTTGAGGTTCCAGATGTCCTGATCGGACAGATCCTGTACCAGCGCCTTGGTGCGCGGGTCGCGGCCGAAGAAGTGGTCGCGCACGTACGCGCCGTCGTTGGCCTTGTAGGTCTGGTAGTCGCCGTCGGCGGTGGTGTTCATCAGATTCACCAGTGCGCCATCGCGATCCGCGCCGAGCAGCGCGTCCCACTCGCGGCCCCAGATCACCTTGATGACGTTCCAGCCGGCGCCGCGGAAGAACGACTCCAGCTCCTGGATGATCTTGCCGTTGCCGCGCACCGGGCCGTCCAGCCGCTGCAGGTTGCAGTTGACCACGAAGGTCAGGTTGTCCAGGCCCTCCAGCGCCGCGACATGCGCGAGGCCGCGCGATTCCGGCTCGTCCATCTCACCGTCGCCGAGGAACGCCCACACGTGCTGATCAGAGGTGTCCTTGATGCCGCGGTCGTGCAGGTAGTGGTTGAACCGCGCCTGATAGATGGCGTTCATCGGGCCCAGGCCCATCGACACGGTCGGGAACTCCCAGAAGTCCGACATCAGCCGCGGGTGCGGGTACGACGGCAGGCCATGGCCGGGGCCGCCGTGGCTGTACTCCTGACGGAAGCCGTCGAGCCGGTCGGTGCCGAGCCTGCCCTCGAGGAAGGCGCGCGCGTAGATACCTGGCGAGGCGTGACCCTGAATGAAGATCGAATCGCCGCCGCCGGAGTGGTCCTTGCCGCGGAAGAAGTGGTTGAAGCCGACCTCGTACAGCGCCGCCGAGGACGCGTAGGTCGAGATGTGGCCGCCCACACCGATTCCGGGACGCTGCGCGCGATGCACCATGATCGCGGCGTTCCAGCGGATCCAGGCGCGGAAGCGCCGCTCCACCTCTTCGTCGCCGGGGAACCACGGCTCGTTCTCGGTGGGAATCGTGTTGACGTAGTCGGTGGAGGTCAAGGCGGGGATGGCGACACGCCGTTCACCGGCCCGCTCCAACAGGCGGAGCATGAGGTAACGCGCTCGGCCCGGGCCCTCCCGGTCGAGCATTTCATCGAACGACTCGAGCCATTCGCTGGTTTCCTCCGGGTCGATGTCCGGTAGGTAGGACGCCACCCCTTCGCGGATTACCCGCACCCGTCCAGCCGGAGCTGACGATCCGTTCGGATCGCGGCCTGCGGCGGGAGCGGGGGCGGCATCGGATCCAGCGGATTGCGCTGGAGCGGAAGAGTGGATCAGGTCGGTCAAATCTGCTCCTCGTACAGGGGTGGACATGCGGATGGCGTCGGTATCCCTGAGTGGCGTCGCGTGGGTCTGCGTGCCACTCGTGCTACGAAAGGTTCGGGCGCACCCTCCATCCTTCCCGATGGTGTGCCCCAGGTCATCATGTCAGCAGGAACTCCAGTACCGTGCGCTGGGCAACAGGGGCGCTGTCTCTTTGATTCACTAGCTACGCTCGCTCATGGCTGCGCCTCGCCGGCGCTCGGCTCCGCCGTGCCCGGGGGCGCTGCGTCTTCGATACGCTCGCGACGCTCACTTATGCGCCCGGGCCGCTGTAGTTTTCGACGTTGATCAGACCTGACCGGGAGGACGAGTGAGAACGCTGGACCCACGCCGATTCGGACTGATCTGCGCGACCGGGGCAGTGGCGGTCGGACTGGTCGTCGCGGGCTGCGGCAACCGGGTCCACGGTACGCCCAATCCCAACACCGCGGATCTGGCCGCCTACAAGACCGAGGCAGCCGCCTCCTCCGCCGCCGCGACCTCCTCCAAACGGGCTGCCGCGCAGACCAAGGCGATCGGCGACAACTGCGCCCAGTTCCCCACCACCACCGGCGTCGGCGTGTCCAAGTACAACGAGTTCATCGACGCGCACGACGCCAACGCCGGCGACTACGCCGCCAAACGAGAACTTGCCGCGTCCACCCTCGATGACGCCGCGAACAAAGTGGAGACCGGGATCAGCACCGCCAAGGACGCCATGCCCGACGATCTGGCTGCCAAATTCACCGACTACGTCACCGCCGCCCGCGCGCTGTCGGCCGAAACCCGCAAGATGACCTACACCGCGCCGGTCGGCCCGCTCAACGACGCGAGCAGGCGGGTCAACGACGCGCGAAACGCCGTCCGCGACGCCTGCCCGAAACGCTGAAGCGCACATCTTCTCGCGACATTCCGGGCCTTTTTCTGTCGATCGGCTTGCGCTGAGAGCCATAACCATGTTCGCTTGCAACTACCTATTGTCGGGAGTTGAGGAGGACACCACCGTGGTCGCCGCGGCGGACGCGCAGAACTACGCTCAGAAGCTTGGCATTACACACGGCATGGTTGTCCAGGAATTGGGCTGGGACGATGACGTCGACGACGACCTGCGGGCCGACGTCGAGGAGTCGATCGGCAGCGAGCTCGTCGATGAGGATTCCGACGAAGTAATCGACGTCGTGCTGCTGTGGTGGCGCGATGGCGACGGTGACCTGGTCGACGCCCTGATGGATGCGATCGGACCACTCGCCGACGAAGGCTTCGTCTGGGTACTCACGCCCAAGACCGGACATCCGGGCCATGTGGAACCGAGCGAAATCGCTGAATCCGCACCGACCGCCGGTCTGACTCAGACTTCGGCGATCAGCTTGGGAACCTGGGCGGGCAGCCGCCTGGTGCAACCGAAGGCGCCCTCGAAGCAGCGCTGACCCACCTTTCGCTATGGTGTCGCCGGGCGGTGAACGCGCCGCCCGGCGGAAAACCGACACGATGGAGGATTTGCGATGCCGCTCGAAGTTGGCACTGTCGCGCCGGATTTCACGCTCAAAGACCAGAACAACCAGGACGTCAGCCTGTCCGACTACCGCGGCAAGAAGAACGTGCTCATCGTCTTCTACCCGCTCGCCTTCACCGGCATCTGCCAAGGTGAACTGTGCAAGGTGCGCGACGAGCTGCCCAAGTTCCAGAACGACAACGCGGAGATCCTCGCGATCTCCGTCGGCCCGCCGCCCACCCACAAGATCTGGGCCGCCGAACAGGGCTACACCTTCCCCCTGCTGTCCGACTTCTGGCCGCACGGCGCCGTAGCCCAGGCCTACGACGTCTTCAACCAGAAATCCGGCTACCCCAACCGCGGCACCTTCGTCGTAGACCGCGAAGGACGCATCCGCTTCGCCGAAATGAACGCCCCCGGCGAACCGCGCGACCAGGCAGCCTGGGAGAAAGCCCTCGCCGCCCTGGACTCCTGACGCCTTCCACAAAAAGGGCCCTGACCAGTCGGCTTGGGATAACCCCCACCCCCACGCTAAATTCATAACCCGGCCGTCAAGGTCGAGGGCGTATAGCTCAGCGGTAGAGCTCTGGTTTTACACACCAGCGGTCGGGGGTTCGATCCCCTCTGCGCCCACAGATCCCATCAGATCCCCGTAGATGCCATGAGGTATCTACGGGACGTCCATGCGCGATGCAGTGCAGTCGAGCACTCGGTTGCGGGCGAGATTTCGCCCTGAGCACATCGGTGCCCGAACTCCCGAGCGTCGAAGATCTCGAAGTACCGGTTCCTCAACGGACTCAATGTTGAGTCCTGTTGCTATTCGGCCTGTGGCGACGTCCCGCGGCGGTACGACAAGGAGACGGCGCTCCCTGCCACAACTTCGTTCCGAGCGGATAGAGGAACCGACACCGAGCCCTCGGCATGCCTCCAAACCAGTCTTCGTACTCGAATGTGACCTGCGCCGCAAGGACAAGTCCGCTCGCCCGAAAGAATCGCGGATTGGAACGAGCGCGGCAATCCCCAGATTGCGGGTTCAGACGAGTGTCTTGCCGGGCGAGCTGGTCGGTGAGGTCCGGCGATGCGACGCTGACTGCCAAGGCATTCCCCATTCGGCAGCTTCAACGCCCTGGACTGCGCGATGGGGTAGTCGCCTAGCTGATCCGTAGCAGCCGCCGTATGGGACGAGGGCATCAACGGTCGAACAACGGCTCACGCATCCGGTAGTGCACCAGAGCTCATCGGAATGGCAGACTTGCAGACTGTGACGGGTGGAGGGGAGACGGCTGCGATACGGGCCGGCGTGAGCGTCGCCAGACCACTGCTCCAACAGGGCTACCGCAGAGTAATACCGGACACCTCTCCGCCCGCATTGACACTCGCCGCAAACCGTCTCGCCAGCAAGGTCAAGGCGAGGGAGACTCTCGCGCTCGGCCAGCTGCTAGGTAGTTCAGGCCGGATGATGGAGCTCAAGATCGGGACCACCAGACACACCGAAACCAGACCGATGGGTATAATTGGTCCGAGCAAACTTGGACAGTATTTTCGTCGGCTGCCAGAGCCGCAACGATTGCTCATCCTCGGCGAACAAGGCGCGGGAAAATCAGTAGCCGCAATTGAATTCGTGCTCGACCAATTGAAATACCGCAGTCGGGCCGCTAATCACGGAAGCGATGTACTCGTTCCGGTGAGGGTCAATATCTCCGGATGGGACGGTCGCCGATCCTTCTCGAACTGGCTGGCCGAGAAGCTCACAAGCGAATACCGCTTGCCGACACGTGTCGCACAGGCCCTTGTCAGAGATAACCGCATTCTTCCAGTACTCGATTGCCTCGACGAAATGGATGGCCAAGACACCGACCCGCAGCGTGCTCGCGCCGCGCTCGGTGTGCTCAGCAGGAAAGCACCTTGGAATCGCAGAGACCTCGTAATCCTGTGTCGCACAGACATATTCGACCGGATACAGCAACATGACGGCACAAACCTCCACGGCGCCGTGATAATCACGTTCCAGCCGCTCTCCGTCGCAGACATCCGCAACCACCTTCGAAAATTCCGCGAGAATTTCAAGATTGATGCAGCGCGGTGGGCCCCCGTCACCAATCAGCTCGAACACGCACCTGAATCCCCACTAGCTACCGCCCTGCGTACACCGCTAATGCTCGCGCTGGCGGCAGCGACCCTCGAACGCGAGGGTGAAACCGTCGCTGTACGGCTGGCCGCGGCCACCACCTTCACCGAAATCCAGGATATTCTTTATGCCTCGTTGACCCGTGCGAGTGTCGCCGGGACTGCTGATACCGACAATATGGAACCCCCGAACGCGCACAAAGTTCACATTTGGCTCAACGCCCTAGCCCGGCACCTCGATCATCAACGCAGCCGCGGTAATGACGGCACAACATTCACCCTCGATCAGATCTGGCGTATTGCTGGTACCTGGAGGTGTGCGCTCGTACACACCATCTTGTCCGGAATCATCGTCACTGCCGCGGTCGCGCTGGTATGTACGCTCGGGCGGACCACGAAAACTGGCGACTGGATAAGTTTGCCGCTCATCGCCACGATGCTGTTGGTGATCCTCTACCTCACCGATGGAACCAATGTTGCGCTCCCGGGGTTTGGTGGGACATCCGAGCGATTCGTCTGGCACGTCCCAGACCGCGTCCGATGGCGCAGGGGGCTCAGAAGCGCGCTCGTGGTTATCGCCGGTGGTGCAGTGCTCGTCGCCACGGTACTCGGCATCAGCTGGATACTCCTCCCCGCAACATCGATCAGCGCGATTCTGCCGTTTGGCATCGCTCTGCTCGGATTAGCGGTGTCGTTTGGCATCATCGCCGGGCTCGTAGTCGGCTTGAGCACAACACCGGACGAACGGCGTGTGGTAGGACAGGATGCACGACAGCTGATCTGGGACGGCGCGATCTCCGCCGCCGTCGCCGGTACCGTGTCGGTGCTTGTACTTGGACCTGTCGGTATGGCCGCCAGCAGGCTGCTGCGCCCGCACCCGGGCGATCTCATCGATACACTCCGCGACGGCCTATACACCGGCTTCCATACCGGATTCATTGTCTGGTTCCTCATCGGACTTACCACTCAGCGCTACATCGCCGCAGTGCTGATCTTCAGAGTCACCGGAAGCTACTCGGCCCGCCCTGCGCACATGCTCGAATGGGCACGCCGGGCAGACCTGCTCCGCACTACAGGCATCGCATATCAATTCCGCCATAACACTTACCAACAATGGCTCACCACCGCACCGCCACCAGCACCCGAAAACTGAACAAATAAGCGACCTCTTCTCCGCACACGTCTTCGTCTACCACAAATGTCCTACAGCTGTCGGAGCGTCGACACCGTTCCGTCCGATTGCAGGCCTCCAGCCATGCGGCAGCGTTGAAGACGACATGGCGCGATGCGTTGGAGGCGGACCGGGGCGATCTCGCGTGAGCGCAGGCGGATACGACAGGCTTGCCAGGACAGAACTTCGACCCCAGCGATTGCATGGCAGCGACTCAGTACGTGGGCAGCCAAGCTCGCCGTGTCCCGTGCTCGGGATTCGTCAAACGCTTGCGCATGTCGGTCCACAGTGCAGATACCCCCTGATCTACTGCGTCCGATTCCGGAGTTGTTCCCACCTCATTCCCCCGGACAGGGGGTCTTCGAGAAGCGCGTCGAGGATTCGTTCCTCGTGCAGCGCAATGCGGTGGGCATCGTGAACCTGGCGCAACGCCTCAATCGTGTCCAAAGAGGAAGCATCGGGGACATCGACGCCGAAGGCCCGCGTAGGTGCGCGTGTCGAAGCGCCAGGGCTGAGCATCGGGCGCGACGGCCAGAACCTGATCCAAGATGGTGAAGCCTGCGGAATCGATGTCGGCTCGTATCAACAGTCGGCAGGCGCACCGGGCGATTCCAGCGATCAGATCGATGGCGGCGCCGGATGCGATCCCGTCGGTACATACCAACGGCGGACACGCCGCCCCCCAGCATGTCGGCGGCCGTCTCGACAACCGTGGGGTTCTCGCAGACGTAGACCTCCGTAGCGTAGGTCGTCCACCTGCCGCGCAAGGACCGCAGCGTCAGCCACACCGGCTCGCCGACGGCGGCCGCGCACAAGCCGACCGCGGGCGCTGTACCTGCCAGCGGCAGATTCAGAACAAGTACCCGGGACGAGACGCCGTCGCAGTGCACTCCGATCGCCCCCATGCCTGACGCCAGGTCGGCCCGCTGCGCAGCGGGCGCTCCGTACCCTGCACGACCGCTGCGAGCCGCGCAACCGCCCGTCCGGCAGGTTCGCTGGGGTCGAGGCCGTGCGCATCGTGCACAATATCTGCCGCCAGCTTGCTCAGACGAACATGCTCGCCAGCAGGTGGAAGCCCTCGCCACACTGCCGCAACAATGTCGGCCAGCGCGGCCAGCGCCCCCTGGCCCGGGCGCGGCGAGGCAGAATCGACCAGCCAGGTCGCTACCGCATCCCGGTCTACTCCAGCCTCGACAAGAGTCGCAGTGACGTGCGCGCGCTCCTGCGCGGCGTCGGCTTCGGCCAGCTCGCGCAGCGTCCTGTTCTCTTCGATGGGCGCCCCGTCGATCAGCTCCACCAGCCGCCGGACCGAGAGGTCATGTTCGGCCAACCGCTCAGCAAGCATCTTCAGATTCACCGGTTTGCCGGAGATCTCCCACGGTGTGCCGAGCAACAGTCCGACCTGTCGGCGCTCCGGCAGCCATAGCATCCAGCAAACCGCCACGACGTGGCGATCGCTGTCAACTCTGGCGTATCGTCTGATTCGCTTCCTCGGGACCGATCGCACACTGGGGTCAGAATATGTTGTGTGTCTGCAACTTTCAGCGTGCAGCATCTCAACTTACCGGTCATAAGTCCGGACCTCAATCCCGTGTGCCTGCGCGCCCAGTTGGTGAATTGCGATGAGATCAGGGCGTTCAGACAGCAACGTTTCGAGACGACTGCCAGGCCAGAGCTCGATGTATGGCAACTTTCCATCTGTATTGTGTTTCTCGACAACACTGACAGCATCGGCGGTAAAGCGACCGCTGGTCGCGATGATCAATCCGCGAATCACTGGCGGTTCCCACAGCGACAACGAACCAAGCGTGGCGTTGATATCGACGGGAGACACCGATTTCGAAGTCCAATGCTTAGCCTGAACGATCACACGTTCGGTCCGCGTCGTTCCGCCATCATCACGAATGACCCGTTCACCCGACAGATCACGTCCACGATCAGGTGCTCGCGTCTTCATCAGCCATTCGACGTTCTGGTAGCTCGGAAAGCCTCTGAGCAGATCGAATAGCAGACGTTCGAACCCGTCTTCATCCACGTTGCTCCACGCCAGTCCAGTCGTAACGCCGCCGGACGGATTCGAAGACGCCGCCACGCCAAGGTCGATATCGGGGACTGGAAGCGGATCCGCCTCCGCTCGACTCGCGGCCTCGATGTCGGCTCGGACTGACGGCCAGTCCATGAGCGCAATATCATGCCAGTCCTGGCCCTGCCCCCAGCCAAGGTGGCGATGCAGCTCACTCCACCGTCCACGACGATCTATGGTGCCACCGAGTAGACGCTCAATCTCACTGATAGCCCCCACGATGGTCGCGGTCCTCGGATCTTCAAGCACCTCACGGGAATCTCGCGGCACACCAACGAGCAGTTGAGGAAGCGTACCGTTGACCACCGAGGTGATCTCCTCAAGCCGTTGACGGATTGCACGCCGCCGTGCATACCCGAGGCGGAACCGATATTCATCGAGTTGGCGGCCAGGTTCCTCAAGATCGTTCATGAGCCCGAACGCCGGCTCCTCCCCAATTTCCATGTAGTCGATGAACGCTTGTCCTGCCTGGTCGATATCCGGGAGCCCCTCTGTCACAGTCCATCCGTCTATAGGCGGCAGACCAGGCAGTAGGGAATTCCAGGTACGCGCCAAGTCGTCATACTCGGGCGTCGAACCACGACTGGGGCCAGAGGGGATCATCGCCTCGGCTCGTTCCCACACCGCAGAAAGCTTGGCGAGGTTCGCTGCGGCACGATCCATCACTTCAAGCAGCTCATCAAGATTCACTAACCAAGGATTCCACCGATCGATGACTCCAGCAATCAGCCAAACCAGCGGTCTTGGCGAGATCAGTCTCGCATTGAACTGGCTGGTTGCCGCATGGTTGCTTCGGCGAAGAACCTCGACGGTGTTCCGACGTGTCGCCACGCAGACACATCGGTGCTACCGAGCACTATTGCGTGGTCGTCCTGCAGACCGAATGAGAGCGCCGCGCTTCCTTTAGGGCGCGGTTGATGCTGCTGGCCGAGAACCCGGTCAACTCGCTACAGGCGGTCAGAGAGTTGCCGTCGCGGTAGAGCTGTTCGGCACGGTCGATGTCGCCTTCGGTCAGGGACTGATAGCGCCGCGGAACATCACGCTTGGTCAGCAGTTCCAGAATCGCGCTCTTGGACACTCTGTAACGTCTGGCGAGTTCCGCCGCCGAGGCACCGTCGCGGTAGGCCCGAATCAGCTCCACCCGGCGGGCTTCGCCCCCGGACCCTCCTGGGTACGCCAGACCCGAGGCCACGCCCCCCGACCCCCTCCTCGGTGCGCCAGACCCCAAGCCACACCCTCGGACCGCCTCCCAAGTACTCCACTCCTAAAGCCACCCCTCCGGATCTCCTTTCCGAGCGCCGGCCTCGAGGTTGCGCTCTTGATCCCCTCCCTGGGCTCGCCGACTTCAGAGCTGTCTCCCCCGACTCTCAACTCAGGCTCCGTCTCTCAATGGCGAACTCAACGACACGGAGACAACTCAGTTCAGGTTCGGCAGCCGGAACTGCGCGGTACTAACGCCCGCCGATCGCTGGGCCGGCACGTGGCCACCACACTGACGATGCCGTTCGCTCCTCCAAACACAACTAGTCGCAGGCGTTGCGGTGGAGATCCGAGCTCTTCACTGCCCGACCGCGGACGATGTCACTCGGATAGCGCTGAGCGTTCTTGCGCACCTTGGCTTCCGCTACTGCGAGAAGATCTATCCGCAGGACGTCTGCGAGTTGCAGGAGGTAGATGAATACATCGGCAACTTCGTCCTCAACCTGTGTCCGCCGCGTCGGGTCGTCCAGTATGGCTGAGCTCTCCTCGGCAGTTAGCCACTGGAAGAGCTCGGAGAGCTCACCGACCTCACCAGTTAGCGCCATCACGAGGTTCTTCGGCGTGTGGAACCGTTCCCACTGTCGTTCTGCAGCGAAGTCCGCAAGCAGGGCCTGAAGTCGGTCGATCGTCATACCAAGGTTGTAGCAGGCGGACACAGCACCCAGCACCGTGCGTTGCAGGAGAATCCGGCGACACGGCGGTAATCAAGCGGGTTTACAACAGTCACCACGCTATGGTCCCTTGGTCAGATCACGCCGTGCATTTAGGCAGATGGCTTCTACTGCAACTGGTTTCGTGTAGTTCGGAGGAAATGTGACGCGCAGATTGTTCAGGGCAACGGCCCGCGAGGTGTGCACTTCGTCTGCCGAGAAGATACTGTCGTCGCTGATTGCTGAACAGCTGAATCGGAAGCCGAGTCGATCGGCAGAACAGCGGGCGTGGGAGATGAGCCTGCCCAAGCTCGCCGATGTACTGGTCGATGCGGGTCTCGCCATGGTCGACATGCTTGTCGAATACCCACTGCCGCAATCAACTCGCCGAGCCGACGTGGTGCTCGCAGGGATCCATCCGGTGACCGGCAAGCCCAACTACGTCGTCGTCGAGCTGAAGCAATGGAGCGAAGCACAGCTCACCTGGAGTAGCGATCGAATCGTGCAAGTACATCGCATGCCTGGAGAACACCTCCACCCAGTCGACCAGGTGCGAGGGTACTGCAATTATCTACGGCAGTATGTAGAACTACTTCACAACGATCCCGAAGCCTTGCACGGAGTCGCGTATCTGCACAATGCAACTCGAAGATCGGTGAGCACGCTGCTGACACGGCGGCAAGACGACTTGGGACGACTTTTCACTGGCGACCGGCATGATGAGTTCAGTGAGTACCTAACTAGCCAGTTCGCTCCCGAGCCCGCTCCGTTCGCCGCGGATCGCCTACTCGCTAGTGAAATTCGACCGAGGCGGGCATTTCTCGATTTCGCATTCGACGAGCTCCGCACAGCGACCGAGTACTCACTGTTGGACAATCAGAAGCTTGCGTTCGAGGCCGTACGGAACCAGGTCAGGTTGGCACACGAGACGGATCAAAAGTGCGTCATACTAGTCACTGGCGGCCCTGGCAGCGGGAAGAGCATGGTGGCCGTTTCGCTGCTGGCCGAGCTCTACCGCGAAGGTCTCCGAGTGCAATACGCGACTGGCTCAGTTGCCATCACTGAGACGATGCGTCGGTTTCCGGCAAAGCGTTCCGCAGAGCTGAAGGGATTGTTCAAGTACTATCGAGACCTTGCCGACGTCGGCAAAAACCAGCTCGATGTCTTGATCTGCGACGAGGCACATCGTATTCGGAAGACGTCTACGAATCGGTGGAAGAAGCGGGAATCCAGGACGGACCGTCCCCAACTCGATGAGCTGATGTCGGTCGCGCGGGTACCGGTATTTCTTCTGGATGAGAACCAAGTAGTCCGCCCCGACGAGGTCGGCACACCTGAGGCGATCAGGGCCCATGCGGCTCGAAAAGGCTATCCCGTACATCACATTCAGCTCGATGGCCAGTTCCGCTGCGGGGGTAGCGCCGAGTACGACGAATGGGTGTTGCAGTTGGTCGGCCTAAGGAACTCTAGACCGACGGAGTGGAAGGGGGACGACTTCGAGGTGCACGTCGCCAGCTCGCCGCAAGAAATGGAAGACTTTCTTCGGGTGAAAAACGACAGCGGTCTTACCGCGCGCATCGCGGCCGGCTTCTGCTGGCCGTGGAGCGACCCCGAGCCTGACGGAACGCTCGTCCACGATGTTGTCATCGGCGGCTGGTCGAAGCCGTGGAACAAGAAGAACGACCTCCTTACTGGCATCGCGCCACCCGCCAAGCTTTGGGCTACCGATCCACGCGGCTACGAACAGGTCGGCTGTGTCTTCACCGCGCAGGGGTTCGAATACGACTGGGCCGGGGTTATCCTCGGACCAGACATTGCATTCAACGGCCAACGTTTGGGTGTGCGTAGAGAATTCCACGAGGACAAGAAGCTCAAGCTCACCCCGAGCAACCCAGTCTTCGACGAGGAGTTCGAACGTCTCGTACGCAATGCTTACAAGGTGTTGCTGACACGAGGGATGCAGGGCGTAGTCATCTATGCGACCGATCCGGCGACACAAGAGTTCATCACTGGTCTCGTGGGTTCCCGCGGCACAATCCCCAAGGGCGACTCCTTCCAGTCGACAGCCCTTACATCCTTGCCAACCGCAAGACCAAGCGCCTAGCTGGTCTGATCAATTTCTACGCGCGCAAGCAGGCAAGCAGACGCGAAGCACTACATACGGCACAACGTTCACGCGGTATGCCGAGGTCGTCCGATAGGACCTCAAGCAGTGATTCTTCGTGGACTGCCAGGCATATCTGAGCCATTGCGTCCTGCAGCTGCTCGTCCCACGGTGTCGGAACGGCGGGTCCGGCTAAGGGAGGTTGACAGATGTCGCGGGAAGCTGCGGCCCAGGTAATCGTCGGCGCTCATTCGCCACGGCTCGTCCCCTAGGCCGTACAGGCGGGGTGGCGACGACGGTTCCTGGCCAGTCGAAGTCCCCGGGGTTGCGGATCTGCACGCGTCCGGCGAGCAGGATCCCCGCCGTCGATGGGCTGCCGCTGAAGCACACCAGCGGCGCAGTGGTGCCGGTTTCCGCGGCCGCTGCAAGACCTGTAGATTCTCGCAAGCAGCGACAATCGTCGCTGGATCTGCCAAAGGCACTGTAACGGAGGCCAATTCAGCGACGGTGAGATGCATGATCAGGCAGCCCCTAGTCGGTGGGGCTCGACCTCTCCGCGCTTAGACACCGCGCCGGTCAACCGAACATAGGAGTACCGAACGAACCGCACGAATTTATCGCAACTTTCTACGCGACCACAACACGTCGGACTAAGCTCACCCGCCACAATGCAACATCAACTTTGGGGGATGATGGCGAGAGACGGACAGTTCGATCAGTCGAAACCCAATGATTTCCAACATGATTCGGTTAATCCAGCGTGTCTTCCAGTAGATTTTCCGAGACGTCGCCACACGGGCCAGCTCCGCGCCGATCGCGTCGAAATCGTCGAGCTTGATACTGGTCGGGTTATCGACCGCAAAGACAACTGCCGCAGCTATTAGGGCGCGAACTATGGCTGTGCAGCGAGCCACTCCTGGCAGCTCTGATGCCGAAACTGATAGGCGGCACCGGTAACTCGCAGTAGACCCGGCCGGTCGCCCAGTCCAGAAAAGGGCCTGAAGACGACGTGAAATCAGATCCAACCGTGAACAACAATCTCGCACATCCGTGTCGGATGCTCGCCTTGGCCCGTGCCAAGAAGATCAACACGCCGAAGGCGATACCCAGTGGAGTCCCAGCCAAAGCCATCAGGATCGCCATCAAAGGGCTCGGCGCCAGCAACGGCAGCGAGAGTTTGCCTTCACTAGCGGCTTTGGCGAACGCCAGGATGGTGATGATCGAAGCAGCACGAGCCACGCGGTCACACCGACATAGACGGCGGCCAGCACATCGTCACGAATGATCCGTCTCTCGTCGGACCGTGGTTGCCGGTGGCGGGTGAGGCCGATGCCGAAGATCAGCACCAGTGCAGTGAGGGCACCGCGCCGCGTTTGGTCAGCAAGGCAAGGATCGCGCTCTTGGACACCGCAACAGCACCGCCGGGTCATGGCCTAGCCACTTCGCCCCGCCGACACAGCCGCACCGGAGTCCAGCAGGATGGTGGCGGCAGTGTGCCGGATGTCGTATAAGCGGATCACCGGCTGCCCCGGCCGCCTTGCCTGGCGCTGGAACTCATCGGTCTATTACTTCGGCCGAATCGGCGACCCGCCCTCGTGGACGGAGACCCAATGAGCACGGAAGCCTGCAGGTCGACGCCACCGTTCTGCTCGCCCGTTGGACCCACCCCGCGCGCCTCAGCCCTTGATGGGGAAACCACCCATACCGCATCAGCTTTCGTGCGAAAAGCACGATCACCTCTTGCCGAATAGTCAAATCCATGCCTACTATTCGATATAAATACTCAACTTCTTTAGTAGTAGGAGAGTGGACTATGACAACGCTCGACACCCCTCGCTACTTGTCCGGCATCCTCGAGCCCGTGGCCATCGAGACCGAAAGCCGGAACCTGGAGGTCACCGGGGCCCTGCCGCCAGAACTGTGCGGCCGCTACCTGCGCAACGGCCCGAACCCCGCACCTGGCGCCGATCCCGGCCATTTGTGGGCCGGCCCCGGCATGCTGCACGGCATCCGGATCCGCGGTGGCCGCGCCGAGTGGTACCGCAACCGGTGGATCCGCACCACACCGCCGACCGACGGCTACGACTTGTTCGACTCCGCCCGGGATCTGTCGGTCGGCACGGCAAACACGCATGTCGTGCCGTATGCCGGGCGAATACTCGCACTTCAGGAGGGCATGCTTCCCTACGAGGTCGACACCGAACTCGATACCGTCGGCCCGTACGACTTCGGCGGTCGGCTGGCCACCGGGATGACCGCGCACCCGAAAGTGGACCCGGGCACCGGCGAACTGCACTTCTTCGACGCGTACCGCCCTACACCGCCACACCTGATCTATCACGTGGCCTCCCCCGACGGCGAGCTGTTGCGTAGCGTGCCGATCGAGGTCCCGGCCGTGACGTTGATGCACGATTTCGCGATCACACAGAACTATGTGATCTGGTTCGATCTGCCGGTGGTCGGCGATCCGGATCAGGTCGGACGCAATCCGTTGCCGATGCACTGGAGCGAGACCCACGAGCCGCGCATCGGGGTCATGCCCAAGCACGGTGCCAGTGCCGACATCGTCTGGATCACCGTCGACCCGTGCTGGATCATCCACACCGCGAACGCGCGGGAAGACGACAACGGTCGAATCGTGTTGGAAGGCAACCGCGTTGTACCGCAGGGTTGGGACGTCAGCTGGGCTCGGCTCGGCGGCTACGTCCAGCATGTTCCGGGCAATCTGGATGACCGCAACCCGCTGCCCGAGGCGTTCCTGCATCGCTGGACCCTCGATCCCGCGACCAGGACCGTGCGCGAAGATCAACTCGACGATCGCGCGGTCGAGTTCCCGACTATCAACGCAGACCGCACCGGTCGCGCGAGTCGTGACGTCTACGCGGTGGGCTACCCGCGCCAAAACGGCCCCGACGGCTACGAACTCGTCAAATACGACACCGTGGCAGGCACCAGCAGCTCCCACCGGTTCGGCACCACGCAGGTGCCCGGTGAAGCCGACTTCGTCGCTGCCCCAAGCGCACACGGCGAAGACGAGGGCTGGCTGGTCTCGCTCGTCACCGGAATCGGCACTGCCCCATCGCAACTGGTGGTGCTCGACGCCACCGATTTCTCGGGCCCGCCGGTCGCCCGGATCACGCTACCCACCCGGGTGCCCTACGGATTCCACGCCAGCTGGATCCCCGACGAGCCGTGACAACGCCACCGGATCAGACCGCACGGGCACCGGCTCACCCGCCGCCCGGGCGCGCAAAACAGCAGCGGCCCAACGGAACCACGCGTGATTCTCCGCCTCGAAGCCGCGCCCTCTGATCGCGGTGAGATACCGGCCGGGATGCGCGGATGTACTCAAATGGGTCTGCTCGTCGTCGTCACCCAGCAGGTCGGCCAAAATGGCGTCCAGCACCACCATTTTGGCCCGGGAACGTTCGGCCCGCTCCTCGAGTTCGGCGGCCAGCACCTCGGCCTCCGCGAACTCCGACGCATACACCTTGACGACCAGATCTTCCCGGATCGCACCCGGTTTCGACGACACGGCGACAAACGCGGACAGCTCGTCCCGACCGCTGCCGGTCACCGTGAACACCCGCTTGGTCTGCCGCCCGCGCCCGATCACGTCCCGGCCGCTGATCAATCCCGACTCCTCCAGCTTGGTCAGCTCCGCATAGACCTGCTGCGGCGTCGCGTGCCAGAAATTCGTCACGCCGACTTCGAAAGCTTTCGACAGCTCATACCCCGACGAATCGCCCCGTGAAAGCACCGCCAGCACAGCGTGTTTGAGCGCCATTCACCCTCCGAAGGCAAAACTGTTACTAGTCAATTATCGGAATAGTACCATTGCCTATTAATCCACGACGGCAGCCACCGCTTCGATCTCCACCAGTTGGTCGTCGTAGCCGAGCACCGTGACACCCAACAGCGTGCTGGGCACATCGTGTTCGGCGAACGCGTCCCGCACGACCTCCCAGGCCGTGACCAAATCCGCCTGCCGGGAACTGGCGACGAGCACCCGCGTGTTGATCACGTTCTCGAGGTCGGCACCGGCCTCGCGCAACGCGATCTTCAGGTTCTCGATCGCTTTCGCGGCCTGTCCCGCGTAATCCCCCACCGCCGCGGTGCTGCCGTCGGCATTCAGCGGGCACGCACCGGCGAGAAAGATCAGTCGCGCCTCCGCCGGAGCCGTAGCGGCATAAGCGTATTCGGCGACCGTGGCGAGCTTGCCGGATCTGATCAGCGTCACAGTCTTCGTCACGGCTCGATTGTTCCCGCCGGCCGAATCTCCGCCAACCGCATTTTATCGGCTCGCGCAGTTCAGCCGCTGGCCCAGTCCGCGCGGGTATGGCGCAGATGCGTATGCATCAGGTTTTCCAGCAACGTCCAATCGCGCGACGAGATGGCGGCGAGGATTTCTCGATGCTCGACCGCTGCCCCGATCAGCCGCCCGCCCTCGGCGAGTTTGTCCAGTCCGTACAGACGCGTTTGATCCCGCAGGGTGGCGATGCTGTCTACCAGCCGGCGATTTCCGCCGTGTGCCAGCAGGTCCAGGTGGAATCGCCGGTCGGCCTCGAGGAAGCCGGCGACATCACCGGCCCGGGCCGCGCTTTCGATATCGCCGGCCAGGCCGGCGAGCCGGTCCAGGTCCTCGGGTTCGATCTTCGCTCCCGCTGCGAGCGTGGCCGGGATCTCGAGTAGCTGACGCAGCTCGTAGATTTCGTCCAGATCCTGTTCGGTCATCGCGACGATTCGGTAACCACGGTTGCGCACCGGCTCCATCAAGCCCTGCGTGACCAGCGTCAGCATCGCTTCGCGGACCGGACTGCTGGATACCCCCAGCCGAGTCGCGAGCGCCGCGGCCGAGTAGATGTCTCCTGGCCGGAGTTCACCGGACACCATCGCTTGCCGCACGACCTCGAGCACTTGATCCCGCAGGTTGGTGTGCTGCAGTCGCACTGCTCCGTCCTCGGTCAACTACCTGCCTTTCGACGCCCGGTCTTGACTTCCCCACCTCTTTCCCGCATCTTACTTGTCACCGGCAATCGGTAACCGGTAGCCGGTTACTAAGGAGTAACATGATGGCTGAGGTGCGCGGCTATTGCACGCTGTGCCGCTCTCGGTGCGGCGCTGTCTACACGGTCGAGAACGGCGTATTGCGCGGTGTCCGGCCGGATTCCGAACATCCCACCGGTGCGGCGATGTGCCCGAAGGGCCGTGCCGCTCCCGAGTTGGTGTATTCCCCCGAGCGTCTGCGGCGGCCACTGCGACGGACCACGCCCAAATCCGATCCCGACCCGCGCTGGCGGGAAATCGGCTGGGACGAAGCCTTGACCGAGGTCGCGGAACGACTGGGCCGTATCCGTGCGGAAAGCGGCGCCGAGGCGGTCGCGTTCTCGGTGACCTCCCCGAGCGGCACGCCGATGTCGGACTCCATCGACTGGGTCGAGCGATTCATTCGATTGTTCGGCAGCCCGAATACGCTGTATTCGACCGAAATCTGTAATTGGCACAAGGATTTCGCGCACGCTTTCACGTTCGGGAGCGGGCTGCCGGGACCGGACTACGCGAACACCGACCTCGCCGTGTTGTGGGGTCACAACCCGGCGAAGTCCTGGCTGGCGCAGTCCGCGGCACTCGCCCGGGCGCGGGCCCGAGGGGCCCGGCTGGTGGTCGTCGACCCGCGCCGATCGACCAGCGCGCTGCAGGCCGACCACTGGCTTCGGGTACGCCCCGGCACCGACGGCGCGCTCGCGTTGAGTGTGGCCGGGCGGCTACTCGCTCGCCACGGCCACGACGAGGAGTTCGTCCGATCGTGGACCAATGCGCCGCTGCTGGTCCGGCTCGACACAGGCGAGTTCCTGCGCGCTTCGGACCTGCATCCCGGGGTGTCGGGCTATGTGGTGTGGGACGAGGTTTCCGGCCGGGCGGAGCCGTTGGACACCACCCGCGCGCCGCGCGGTGTGGAACGGTTCGCCCTGCGAGGCCGGCGGCGGGTGGTCACCCGGGGCGGACCGGTCGAATGTGTGCCCGCTTTCGACCGCTACGCCGCTGCCTGCGCCGCCTGGCCGGTCGACCGGGCCGCGGCGGTGACGACGGTCGCCCCGGCGGCGATCGAAGCATTCGCCGCGGAACTCGATGCGGCACAATCGGTGTCGTACGCGGCGTGGTCCGGGATCGGTCAGCATGTCAACGCGACCCAGACCGAGCGCGCGATCGCCACCCTCTACGCGCTCACGGGCAGCTACGACGCCCCCGGCGGCAACGTGGTGCTGCCCAAACTTCCGGTCGATCCGGTCACCGGCCCCGGCCAGCTCGCAGCCGCCCAGCGCGCGAAAGCCCTTGGCCTCGAAAGCTTCCCGCTGGGACCACCGGCGCATGGCTGGATCAATGCCCGCGACTTTTGCCACGCGGTGCTGCAAGGTGAGCCATATCCGGTGCGGGCGCTGGTGTCCTTCGGCGGGAATCTCCTACTGACTCAACCTGATCCGCGGCGGACCGCCGACGCATTGCGCAGCCTGGACTTCACAGTTCACCTCGACCTGTTCGAGAACCCCACCTCTCGCTTCGCCGACCTGTTACTGCCGGTCAGCACGCCGTGGGAGCGCGAAGCGGTCAGAGCCGGATTCGAGATCAGCGTCGCCGCGCAGCAGCGAGTGCAGTTGCGGCCGCAAATGGTCGAACCCGTGGGCGAGGCGCGTTCGGACACCGAGATCGTGTTCGACCTGGCCGTCCGGCTGGGGCACGGCGCGGACTTCTTCCACGGACGCATCGAGGACGGCTGGAACCACCAGCTCGCTCCGCTCGCGGTCACCGCGGCCGAACTGCGCGAACGCCCCGGCGGGATAGATCTGCCGTTAGAGGGCCGCTACCGCAAATACGCCGAAGAGTCCGACAACGAAACGGTCACCGGGTTCGCGACCCCGACCGGCCGGATCGAGCTCTACTCCGAGCAACTCGCCCAGCACGGGCAATCCGCCGTACCGGTGGCGGAGTCGCCGGCACCGGACGCGTCCTATCCGCTGGTGCTCACCTGCGCGAAGAACGGCTATTTCTGTCACAGCCAGCACCACGGAATCTCCTCGCTGCGTAAACGTTTCCCGGATCCGATCGTCGAGCTGAGCGCCGAACTCGCCGACGCTCGTGGGATCCGCGACGACGACTGGGTGCGGATCAGCACATCGCGTGCCACCGTCCGCATGCGCGCACGGATCGACCCGGACCTCCACCGCGACGTCGTCGTCGCCGAATACGGCTGGTGGCAGTCCGCGTCGGACCTCGCCCTGCCCGGTGCGGATCCGCTCGCCGGAAACGGCACCAATTACAACCTCCTGGTCGGTGACGGAAACCGTGATCCGATCAGTGGCTCTGTCGGGCTGCGCGCGGTGCCATGTGAGGTTCAGCTCGAGCACCCGAAACAGTGGCATGCGCAACGAGAGTTCCTGATCGAGCACTGTGAACTCGAAACCGAGGAAATCCTTGCGGTGCAGTTGCGGCCGGTAGACCGGGCACCGTTACCCGCGTTCCGCGCCGGACAGCACATCACGGTCGCATGGCCCGATCAACCCGACCTGACCCGCAGCTACTCGCTGACCGGACCCGCCGGACCGGGTGCTCAGGAGAGATACACGATCGCGGTGCGTCGCGTGTCCGGTGGCCGTTTCTCCACTACCGTGCACGACCGGCTCCGGCCCGGCACCCGCCTGCTCGTCACACCTCCTGCCGGTGGCTTCGCCGTGCCCAGCGTCCACTCCCGCCCGATCGTGCTCCTTGCCGCGGGCATCGGGATCACCCCGTTCCTCAGCTACCTCGAAACACTCGTTCTCGCCCCGTCCGCCGCCCCGGAGGTCGTGCTCCACTACGGCAACCGGGACGGTGCGCGCCACCCCTTCCGAGACCGGATCGCCACCCTCGCCGCGCACCTGCCGTCCCTGCGCGTGATCGACCACTACAGCCGGCCGGACGCGGGCGACCGCTACCACGTGCGAGGGCGGATGTCGGCGTCCGACATCGACTCCACCCTGATCGACCGGCGCGCGCGTTTCTACCTGTGCGGCCCCGAGGACATGCTCGACGAACTCACCGCCGGTCTGGTAGCCCGCGGCGTTCCCCGATTCGACATTTTCGCCGAGAAGTTCCACGCGGCACCCGTGCCGGTGCGCATCTCCGACGATGCGACCGCGACCGTTCGGTTCGCCCGCTCCGGCCGTGACGTCGCGTGGCGCAAATCGGACGGCACCCTGTTGCAACTCGCCGAGCAGGCGGGTCTGTCCGTGCCCAGCGGGTGCCGCGTCGGCCAATGCGAGAGCTGCGCGGTCCGGGTGCTCGACGGCACGGTGGCACACCTCGTCGCCGTCGGCGGCGAGCTGCCAGACGATCACTGCCTCACCTGCCAGTCAATGCCGACGTCCGACGTCGTGCTCGACGCCTGATTCCGAAAGGTCCGACCATGCTCATCGTCTCCGCCCACGAGACCGTCGACGCATTGCCGTTCGACACATTGATCCCAGCCCTGCGAACGGGTTTCGCCCGCGGCGCTACGACCCCACCGCGCCACCATCATCAGATCGACGAGACCACCGGCTCGACGTTGCTCCTGATGCCCTCCTGGGAGGCCGACGGGCTGCTGGGCGTCAAACTCGTGACCGTCTTTCCCGAGAACAACGTGCACGGTCGCCCGGCCCTGTCCTCCGCCTACGTCCTGGCCCGTGCGGACACCGGCGAACACCTGGCGGTCATCGATGGGAACGAACTCACTCGGCGGCGCACCGTCGCCACGGCGGCGCTGGCTTCGTCCTATCTCGCGCGGCCCGACAGCCGAGTCCATCTCGTCGTCGGAGCCGGGCACGTCGGCTCGCTCATCGCCGCGGCACATGCCGCGGTCCTCGACATCAGCACCGTGCTCGTCCACGATCAATACCGCGAAGCCGCAGAAGCCCTGGTCGCACAGCTGCGGGACGCCGGAACGGACGCACACGTCGCCGACGACCTCGACACCGCGATCCCCGACGCCGACGTGATCTCCTGCGCGACGCTCGCCACCAGCCCGCTCGTCCGCGGCGAATTACTGCGTCCCGGAACACATCTCGACCTGGTCGGCAGCTTCCGCCCGGACATGCGCGAAGCCGACGACGCCTGCCTGACCCGCGGTGTCCTCTACGTCGACAGCGACAACGCGCTCGAGGAATCGGGCGACCTCACCCAGCCGCTCGCCGCCGGCGTCATCACCCGCGACGACGTGATCGCCACGCTGCCCCAGCTCTGTCGAAATGAAGCTCTCGGTCGCCGAAACGACCACGAGATCACCGTGTTCAAAGCAGTCGGCACCGCACTGGCCGATCTGACCGCCGCGACGCTGGTCCACCACCACATCCTCCGGCACGCCGGTTGACCACTCAGGAGTTCGCATGTCCGTGCCCGATTCGCAGCTCACCGCCGACCCACCGGCCGGCCTGCTCGCCCGATTCGCAAGCCGCAGCGCGGCCTGGTCGGAAAAGTGGTTCCCCAACACCCTCGTCTTCGCACTGCTCACCGTCGCGGTGGTCGCCACCGCCGCGCTGGCGATCGGCTCCTCCCCCGCCGACGTCGCCGCGGTCTTCGGCAACGGCTTCTGGGACCTCATCCCGTTCACCATGCAGATGGCGATGGTCGCCATCGGCGGCTACGTCGTCGCCACCGCCCGGCCTGTCCAGCGGGCCATCACCGGGCTCGCCCGAGTGCCCCGCAATCCGCGTGCGGCGATCGCCGTCGTCGCCGCGGTCAGCCTGCTGTCGGCGTTGCTCAATTGGGGCTTCAGTCTCATCTTCAGCGCGCTGCTGGTCCGGCGCCTCGCCGATGGCCGCGAGCTGCGCATGGACTATCGGGCCGCATCGGCAGCGGCCTACCTCGGGCTCGGCGGGAGCTGGGCCCTCGGCCTCAGCTCGTCGGCCGCTCAACTACAGGCCAACCGTGCCAGCATTCCGCAGTCGCTGCTGCCCATCACCGGCGTCATCCCCTTCCGGGACACCATCTTCACCTGGCAGTCGCTCGTCGTGGCCGCGGTCGTCGTCACGGTATGTGTCACCATCGCGTTTCTGACCGCACCCCGCGCCGACACCGCCATTACCGCCACTGACCTCGGCATCGATCCCCGCGACCCCGTCGAAGACGATACGCCGCGCTCGCGTCCCGGCGAATGGCTCGAATACAGCCCGCTGCTCACCATCGTGGTCGTCGTCCTGGTCGGCGGGTGGGCGATCCAGGAATTCGCCGCCAAGGACCCCATCGTCGCGATCTCCGGTCTCAACACCTACAACCTGCTGTTCCTCGGCCTCGGCATGCTCTTGCACTGGCGTCCCCGCCGATTTCTCGCCGCGGTCACCAAGGCTGTACCGGCCACCGGCGGTGTGCTCATTCAATTCCCCTTCTACGCCGGGACTGCGGCCATGCTCACCAAGGCCACCGACAGCTCCGGCACCTCGATCTCCCACCACCTCGCCTCACTGTTCACCGCCACGGGCAACACCACCACCTTCCCGCTGCTCATCGGCGCCTACTCCGTGGTGCTCGGCTTCCTCATTCCCTCCGGCGGCGGCAAATGGATCATCGAGGCGCCGTACGTGATGCAGGCCGCAAACGACACCCACGTCAACCTCGGCTGGACCGTCCAGATCTACAACGCCGCGGAGGCGCTGCCGAACCTGATCAATCCGTTCTGGATGCTCCCGCTCCTCGGCGTGCTGTCCCTCAAGGCACGCGACATCGTCGGCTACACGTTCATCTACCTCGTGGCACTCCTGCCCATCGTCCTGGGCCTGCTCACCCTCTTGGCACCGACCCTGCCCTACCAACCACCGTCCTATTGACCGGCAAAGCCACCGATCTGGTCCGCCGAGTCACCGCGCCATCGGCCGCGAATGGCCCACCTCGGCGGAGGTCGCCGCCCGGCTGCACATCAGCCCTCGCAACCTGCGCCACAAGCTCGAGGAGGAGCACACCAGCCTGCGAGACGCAGCGTCGGAGTCACTCCCTCACGACGGTGATCCGGCCTCCCCCCGGCAAGGACAGGGTGACATTTCCCCCGGCGCGCAGGAACTCGGACACCGAGAGTTCGGCTTTGCCGACCAATTCGTCGCTGCCCATCCGATCGTGGTCCCACACCTCGATCCGGAGGGCGGACCCTTCACCATCACCGACATCGACGACGCAGGGCGCATACCGAGGATTCAGGTTGTTCTTCTGGATCTCGGTCATGGTGGCCAGCACCCACGATCCCGCGCGCTGGACATAGAGTTTCAGGTAAGGGTCCGTCTCACCGACCGTGTCGGTGTCCGGCAGGTCCTGGGCGGATAGAACGAGATTGATCTCAGCCATGACCGTCTCCTGCGCCAGCGAATAGGTGCCGAGCTCCGCGGCCAGGAACCACACGATCAATGGTGCACTAAAAGCGTTGCGAACGCGTTGTTTTCGATGCCAACCAGCGGCACCCGACCCGAGGCCGGAGATCGGCGTCGTGATCTGGCAGGCAGGAGCGAGTCGAGGTGACTGCCCTCCCGGCTACCGCCTCGATCCTGGCGTCCCTGAGCCTTGACGCTCTCGCACCCGCTCGAGGTCGATGATCGGTCGCCATTCGTAGTGCGCGGCGTGCCGCCATTCCCGTGGCGTCATCCCGTACGCGGCACGGAATCTGCGGTTGAAATGCGAGACGTTGCGAAATCCGTTCCGCTGGGCGATCACCGAGATCGGCAGCGCCCAGTTTTCCGGCCGGGCCAGCTCGCCGCGAACCCGTTCGAGCCGCTGCACGATGATCCATTGCTCCAGCCGAAAATCTGCGCGAGCACACAACTGATACAGGTATCGGACCGAGATGCGATGCGCGTGCGCGATCCGAGCCGCGTTCAGGTCAGGATCGGCGAGATGATCCAGTACGAAGTCGCGGACCCGGTCGAGCAGCATCGCGCCGGGCAGCGCCGCCCCGTCAGCGCATCGGGTCGCCGCGGAGGTCACGAGCGCGTGCACGAGTTCGATCCCGACCTCACCGAGTCTTCTTGCGGCAGGATCCGTTTGGAGCAGACCCCCCGCCGCCGCGAGGTGTGCGAGGTGGTCTGCCACCAATCGACGCAGTGGGCTGTGCCGCACCTCGCCGGCACCGCGACGAACGGTGTCGGACGGCAGATCGAGCCGGTCCAGCGGAACCTGCAGGTTCACCAGCGCACCGCCGCACCAGTCCGCGTCGTATGGCCGGTTGAGGTCGGATACCGCGAGCTCGCCGGAGCGGAACTCGTAGTGATCACCGTCCTGTGCCATGCGCCCGATCCGTCCGAGCACCACGGTGACCAGTAGCTGATCGGCCGGCGAGCAGCGCACCTGCTCGACGGTTCGCACGGCGCGGAAGCCGGCCACGGTCATGTGGGACAACGTCAGGTCACCGAACTGCCAGGCGTCGATGCGGCCGGACACCGCACGCTCGGGTCCGGTGAGATGGATGTGCGCCGGCGCGGACGCGGACTGCAGCGCGGCACTGACGAACTCGGCCCGATCCGATGCTTCGATCTGTGTGGTGTCGAGAACAAGAGCCATCGGTCCCACCTTCCCGATATGTCGGACGTGGTTCGCCGATGGGCCGTGTTCTCGACACCATCTGCCGTGCGCGCAGCGAGATTCCTTCGACAGCGCGGAACGATCTCCCGAAACAGATGGTAGAGGGCACAGTTCGCGCACGGGGCCGATGCCGCAGATTCTTCGAGTGACGGCTATGCCGACGTCGGCCGTCAGGACTCCTCGTTCGTGCATTGTTATGGCAACAGCCCCTATCGAACCGCTACCTGACGAGAACAGCACGCACAGTCAATCCGAGTGCACACACAGGCAAACCGGATGAGATTCGCACTCAAATTTTGCCCGCTGCTGCACACAGCGAAACATCCTGGCAAAACCGAAGTTCCTCCGATTCACACCGACCCGAAACAGGGAGCCACGCCGACACAGGGCTATCGCGCCGAGCGGTGGCCCACTTTTGCCGGACAACCGTACCCCGCGCCGCTTTCCGCCCAGCGTAAGCGACAACAAGAAACACAGCTGATGCACGCACAGATACTGGTCGTTCGAAATACTCTCTCCCACAGCAGATTGCAGGAAACTTTCCGGTTCACACCCCGAAGCCAGCAACACATCGGCAGCGAAATCCTGGGGTTCCGAATGGTTTTCGCACATGTCAGAATGAGCCGAGCAAACAAAGGCGTTCCACCATACGGCAAACTTGCGGCGGCGCGGGAGGATGCCATGACATCATCTGATGAAGGTGCATTCGACGTTATTGTCATCGGTGCGGGATTGGCCGGCCTGTCATCCGCTATCTCATTGTCTTCGAACGGTTTTCGAGTTCTGACACTGGAGCGGCGACGCAAACCCGGCGGACTCTGCGGCACGACGACCTTCGACGGCTATGAATTCACGCATGGCTGTAACGATTTCGGCTCCTCGATCGTGGCAACGATGCAAGAATTGGGCGTAGAGATCGAATTCAGCCGCCCGAAGTCCATTTTGTTCACTGCCGGAGCAACGTACCGGGTGCCGGTGACGCTGTCCACGATCGGCAATGTCGCCCGGCACGCACCGGACATCTTCCGCTTTGTCCGGGCGGTCCGTAGCGGCCGCTGCACCTATCTCGGGGAGGCGTTGGCGGGACTCGGCGACCACGGCTTTGCGGATCTTCTTGCCGCTCTCGGCGGCGCGTTCGGTGCCGCGCCCAGCGACTACCCGATGGCCGCTTTTCTGAATCTTTTCTCCAAGGAACTCGGCTACGGGTACGACAAGATGGTGGTCCCCATCGGCGGGCCCGGGCTGATGGCCGATCGGATGGCCACCCGGCTACGAGATCTCGGTGGACTGCTGCAACTGAATACCTCGGTCGAAAGCGTCGATTCCGCAGGTGTTTCGAAGTCGGTTACTACCGCAAACGCCACATATCACGCGCGCTACGTGGTGCACAGCAGGCATCGTCTGGACGTCTATCCACCATCGACGAAACCGAGTTTCGCCGTCGGCGCGCTGCACCTCGCGGTGCCCCGGACTGCGCCGTTTCCAGCGCAGGTCCACGGGCTTGTCCACGTACCGCCGAAAGCCCGGGTGGCACTCGATCGTTTGGCGGCCGGCGAGTTGCCCGAGGAGTTCGTCTTCAACATCTTCCCGACCGACTTCCTCGACCAGCGGGACTATCGTTCGCTCACCGCGTATATCGCACTACCGCACCGCCTCGAGCAGCCGCCGCCGGACACCATCGAGCGGATCGAGAGCTACCTCCTGTCCCAGCTGGAGAAACACGTGCCCGGGCTGACCGCACAGGTGCGCTACAAACGTTTCGTCTCGCCCCGGGATTACCGCGAGTCACACGGATTGTGCAGCGATCTGGTACCGGCGATCGTGCCGCCGGGATTCCGCAAACCCGACGGCTATGACGAGCGCCAGGACATCTACTACGTCGGCAACTCGGTGCAGCCTGCCTGCGAACACGCATGTAGCGCACTGGCTTCCGGCCTGCGCGCGGCGCGCGCCATCGAGCGGCGCGAGCGTGGCGGCGCCCCGATTCCGGCGGCGGAAACCGCATCGAGCACAGCTGAGGAGCTGGCGCCATGAGTCAATTCGATTCGCTGGGTACGCAATACGCGGCAAGCGTGGCGGAAATGCCACTGCGTGAATACGGCGAGATGCCCTCGATCCGGCGCGTGGTCGGTGACGTCACCGGCAAGACGGTGGCGTAAGCCGCCGAGTTCGCAAGACTGGCAGGCGGTTTGCGTCTACCACCGATATTTCGGACTCAGTAGGAGAGTTCTCATGGATACGCACCCCGATTCCGCGCCGCGGCGGATATCGATCTTCGACTCGACCTTGCGCGACGGCGAACAGGCTCCTGGCAACGCGATGTCCCCGGAACAGAAGCTCGAGGTCGCCTTGGCGATCGAAGCGGTGGGTGTCGACGTGATCGAAGCCGGTTTCCCGGCGTCGTCGCCGAGTGAGTACGAGGCCACCCGTCTGCTGGCGCGGGAACTGACCTCGGCCCGCATCGCGACCCTGAGCCGCGCGACCCGCGAAGACGTTCGCGTGGCCGTCGAGGCGGGTGGCACCGAGCGCCACCATCTCCAGATCCTGGCTGTCGGCAGCGAGATCCACCTGAAATACAAGCGCGGCATCAACCAGGCCGAGGCGATCCGCGAGGTCGTGGACACGATCCGCTACGCGCGCTCGCTCGGCGCCGAGCACCTCACCCTCGGCATCGAAGACGCTTCTCGTGGTTCGGACACGCTGCTGCGGCCGTTGGTGGAGGAATCTCTTGCCGCCGGTGCCGATATCGTGGCGGTCGGCGACACCACGGGCTGCCTGACACCGCGCGCATATGGTGCGTTGATCGGCAGAATCCGCTCCTGGTGCGGACCCGCCATCACCGTCAGCACACACTGCCATCAAGATCTCGGTCTGGCCCTGGCCAACGCGCTGGCCGGGATCGAGGCCGGCGCCGACGAGGTGCAGGCGACACTGGCCGGAATCGGGGAACGATCGGGTAATACTCCACTCGAAGAGCTGATCGCGGTACTCGCCTACAAGGGTGCGGAATTCGGCGTCACCACGTCCGCGGAAACCAGCGGTCTCTATCACGCGTTCGAGGTGCTCAGCGGTGTCATCGGATTGTCGGCGCCGCGAAACAAGGCCATCTTCGGCAAGAACGCGTTCGCCACTCAGGCGGGTATCCATCAGGCCGGGCTACTGCGTGATCCGATCACCTACGAATACATCCAAGCCAAGGATTTCGGCAGAACCCGCTCGATGCTGGTCGGCCGCAGTTCAGGGCGAGCAGTATTGCGGTATGTGTTCGACGACATGGGAATTCCCATCGATGAACAGCTCGTCGAAACCCTCTACCAGGAACACGTGGCCAACCGCACCGATGGGCACTGCATCGAGTTGTCCGAGGTCCGGGACCTCATCGCCCGACAGACCGCGACCACCGGCGGGCGGGTTCGATGAGCACCGCACCCACCCTGATCGAGAAGATCTGGCGTAGCCACGTCGTCACCCCGATCGACGAGCACACCGACCTGCTCTACATCGACCTGCATCTGATCCACGAGGCCAGCTCACCGCAGGCCTTCGACGGATTGCGGCTGGCCGGGCGCCGCGTCCGGCGTCCGGAACTCACGCTGGCAGTCGAGGATCACAACGTCCCCACCCGCTCACTGCTGTTGACCGACCCGATGGGCAAGGCACAGGTGGAAGCGTTGCGGCGCAACTGTTCCGAGCACAGCATCGAGCTGTTCCGGCTCGGCGACGCCCGGCAGGGGATCGTCCATGTAGTCGCCCCGGAACAGGGTTTCGTGCACCCCGGCATGTCGGTGATCTGCGGGGACAGCCACACCTCGACACACGGCGCGTTCGGTGCGCTGGCCTTCGGTGTGGGCACCTCCGATGTCGAACATGTGCTGGCCACACAGACGCTGCCATTGGCCCGGCCCCGCACGATGGCGGTCGAGTTCACCGGTGCGCCGCCCGCTGCGGTCACCGCCAAGGACCTGGTGCTTGCGCTGATCGCCCAGATCGGAGCCAACGGCGCGCACGGGCACATCATCGAGTTCCGCGGCCACCCGATCGAACGACTGTCGATGGAAAGCCGGATGACCCTGTGCAACATGACCGTCGAGGCCGGCGCCCGGGCCGGACTCGTCGCACCCGACAGCGTCACCGTCGACTATCTGCGAGCTCATCGCGCGCTGCCGGATGATGCGTGGGACGACGCCGTCGCCTACTGGGAAACGCTGCGCACAGAACCCGGCGCGGACTTCGACCGCACCGTCACCGTCGACGTCTCGGGTTTGGCGCCGTTCGTGACCTGGGGCACCAATCCGGGTCAGGCCGTGCCGATCTCGGGGGTGGTACCGGACCCGGGGGCCTTCCCGGACCCGGCAGATCAGGCTGCGGCACAACGCAGTCTGGACTACATGGGTCTGACCCCCGGGTTGCGGATGGATTCGATCGAGATCGACACCGTCTTCCTCGGGTCCTGCACCAACAGCCGCATCGAGGATCTGCGCTCGGCCGCGGCGATCCTGCACGGCCGCAGCGTCGCTCGCACCGTGCGGATGCTGGTGGTGCCCGGCTCACTGGCGGTGCGCAGGCAAGCCGAGGACGAGGGACTGGACACGATCTTCGAGCGAGCGGGCGCCCAGTGGCGACTGTCGGGCTGTTCGATGTGCCTCGGGATGAACGAAGATCGGCTCACCGGCCCCCACCGCTGCGCGTCGACCTCCAACCGCAACTACGAAGGCCGCCAAGGCGCGCAAGCCCGGACACACCTGGTGTCACCGGCGGTGGCCGCCGCCACCGCCGTCACCGGACGGCTCACCCACCCGGACACCCTGGGGGAACTGTGAATCCACTGACCGAACACCTCGGACGCGCGGTGGTATTGCGACGCAGCGATGTCGACACCGACCAGATCATCCCGGCGGAGTACTGCAAACGATTGACCAAGTCCGGCTATGCGGACGCGCTGTTCGCCGACTGGCGCACCGACCCCGATTTCGTGCTCGAGCGCCGGGACAGTGCGGGCGCCAGCATCCTGGTCGCCGGACACAACTTCGGCACCGGCAGCTCGCGCGAGCACGCGGTGTGGGCGCTGCGGGATTGGGGTTTCACCGTGGTCGTCGCCAGCAGCTTCGGAGATATCTTCCGGCGCAACGCCTTCAAGAACGGCCTGCTCGCGGTCGAACTGCCCGCAGCCGCGGTGACCGCGCTGGCCGAGGCGATCGAGCAGGATCCCGGCCGGCAGATCTCGGTGAGCCTTCAGTCGTGTGAAATACGCACGGACACACTGCGACACACGTTCGTCGTCGACGCGCGTGCGCGGGAGCTGCTCCTCAACGGCTGGGACGAGATCGCGGTGACGCTCGAACGCACCGACGCGATCGACGCCTACGAACGCACGCGCGCATACTGGCTACCGCAGCTCAGCCCGAGTCCTCCCGACCTGCTCAGCGAGGCGAGGCCATGACCACGATCGCGGTGATCCCGGGCGACGGCATCGGGCCCGAGGTGATCGATCAGGCCGTCCGAACCGTGGCGACACTCGGCCTCGAGCTGGATTTCGACATCCTCGACCACATCAACGCCGACACCTACCTCGAAACCGGGGTCGCCTTGCCGGACAAGGACTTCGACCGCGTTGCCGGCAGCGACGGCATCCTGCTCGGTGCGGTCGGCGATGCCCGAGCCGATGCCGAGTACGCGCGAGGGGTGTTGCTGCGGCTGCGGTTCGAGCTGGATCTCTTCGTGAACTACCGCCCGGCAACGCTTTTCCACGACCGGCTGAGCCCGCTGCGCGAGCAGGCGCGGCGGCCGATCGACTGCGTCGTGATCCGGGAGAACACCGAGGGCCTCTACACCGGCATCGGCGGCAGGCTGCGGCCGTCCACTGCGCACGAGACCGCGATAGACGCCGAAATCAGCACCTACCACGGTGTGTCCCGCATCCTGGAATTCGCGTTCGCGACCGCCCGCCGATCGGTGTGCATGGTGGACAAGTCGAACGCGGTCCGCCACGGCGGCGCGCTGTGGCAGCGCTGCTGGCACGAGGCGGTCCGCCGCCATCCCGAAGTGGCGGCATCGCATCTGTACGTCGACACCGCGGTGATGCGACTGGTGCAGGATCCGACCGCGTTCGACGTGATCGTCACCAACAACTCCTACGGCGACATCCTCAGCGACCTCACCGCCGACCTGGCCGGTGGTCTCGGCACGGCCGCGTCCGCGAACATCAACGGAAACAACGGATTCGGGCTCTATGAACCGGTGCACGGCAGCGCGCCGGATATCGCGGGCACCGGGACGGCCAACCCCATCGGCGCGATCCTGAGCGCAGCCCTCCTTGTCGAACGCCTCGGCCATACCGCGGCGGCGCACCACCTCCGCGACGCGGTGCGAGCGGTCATCGCCGCAGGTCAGGCCACCCCTGATCTCGGCGGAACCCTGTCCACCGAGGACGCCGGCGCCGCCATCCGAACCCAGCTGCACGACCGAATGCGAAGGCCCGCACCATGACCGTGACCGTGACTGTGCCGATCGCCTCCCGGGTCAGCAATCTGGCTTCCAATCGCTTGTTCCAATTGCTGAGCCGGGCCCACGATCGGCAGGCCGTAGATCTCGCTATCGGTGTTCCGGCGGCGCCGCCGACCCCCTCGGCGCTGATCGACGCCGCCTGCGCGGTGCTACGCGCGGGTGCACACAACCAGTACGCCGACCCCAATGGAAACCTCTTGCTACGCAAGCAGATCGCCGACGCACTACCCTCACCTGCCGATCCCGAGACCGAACTCACCATCACCGTCGGTGCGACCGAGGCGCTGCACGTGGCCATCCTGGCGATCGTGGAACCCGGCGACGAGGTGGTGGTGTTCGAACCGTTCTACGACAACTTCCTGAGCGCGATCGCGCTGGCCGGCGGCATCCCCCGCTTGGTTCCGGTGTCCCCGCCGGACTGGCGCCACGATCCGGATCGGCTGCGGGCCGCGTTCGGTCCGCGCACCCGGGCCATCGTCGTCGCCACGCCGAACAATCCCACCGGGCATATGCTCGGGTCCGCCGAGTGGGCCGAGATCGCCGAATTGTGTCACCGCTGGAACGCGGTCGTCATCTCCGACGAGATCTACGCCGGCTATGTCTACGACGGCCGACAGCACATCAGTGCCGCCGACCTGCCCGGCCTGCGCGACCGCAGCTTCGTCGCGGGCAGCCTGTCCAAGAGTCATGCGATCAGCGGTTGGCGGATCGGATATCTGCGCGCGAGCGCGCCGTTGACCACCGCGGCTCGCCGAATTCACACCGCCGTCTGCGGCGGCACCGCGGCGCCGCTGCAAGAAGCGGTGGCGCGCGTGGCCGCTGCCGCCCCCGGCCTCGCCGAGCCGGGCGCGAACCTTCGCGCGCAACGTGACCGCACCATCGAGATCTTCGACAACAGCGGATTCCACTGCCTTTCGCCGGACGGCGGCTGCTACGTGATGGCCGACATCACCCCGTTCACCGACAGCGGCAGTGAGTCCCTGACGGGCCATCTCCTGCAGAAAGCAGGAGTCCTCGTCATTCCCGGCAGGTACTTCCATCTGGATGACACCGACAACGCCGACGCCGACGCATATATCCGCATCGCCTTCAACCGACCACTCGCTCTTTTCGACGAAGTCGAGTCACGATTGCGCACCCTGCGGCACACCTGACCTGCTGCCGCGCTGTTTACCGGCGGGCCGTGGTCTCGATAAAGTGTTGTGGTGCAAAAGAGTTTGAGCAAAGGCGATGGTTGCGAACTGCCTGCGAGCGCTGTCCATTGGCTCAGCGACGATCCGCAGCCGGGGATCGTCTTGGTCGAATTCGCTGATGCGCACGGCCGACCTCACCAACTTGTAGGCAAGAGCGCTCTGTTCGGCGGCGAACTGCTGCCGACGTCAACTTATCCCCGCCCCACCACGATCCAGTGCACCATCGAAGAGATCAACGACGACACCGCCACCATCAGCACATGGTGGCTGTCCGGCGGCCCCGACGACGTACCGTTCGTCTTCGACGTGCGATCGGACCTCCTCACCCCAACCGACCGCCTACCGCCCTCAGATCCCTGAGCCGGGCATGACGGATTCTCCGGCACGCGCGGCGAGCAAAGGCGGTACGGGGCTGGCATCGTCAGATGAGGGACAGCCAGTAGTCCTGAAACGCCACGAAGACTTGCAGCACAACGGCTGTGCAGAAGAGCGCGACTACGGTCCAGCGCCAGCCGACTATCGCGCGTACCGGGCGGGGCAGCGCTGCGCTGAGCTGATTGCTCAGCACGGCCAGCATGGGAGTGACGACCGCCCACACCACCATGCAGTAGGGGCAGAGTGCGTGAATTCGATAGAGCGTCTGGAAGATGAGCCAGCACACGAACCCGACACCGCAGGCCGTGCCGATCCAGAGTCCGATCCAGATCCACTGTGGCAGCGCGATTCTGGCCACGCTCAGCAGCGCGAGCGGAATCACGACCGAGAACGCGACGACGCCGATGATCGGATTGGGGAAACCGAAAACGGCCGCCTGCGGTGTCGCCATCACCGACCCGCACGACAGAATCGGATTGATACTGCACGACGGCCGATAGTCCGAATCGACAAAAAGTTTGAACCGCTCCACCGTCAAGGTGAACGAGGCCAGCCAGCCCGCCGACGCGGCCAGCAACAGCACCCACGCGGTGCTCGGTCGAGCGACGGACAACCGGCTCGGCCGCACTTCCGCTGCCGCGTCGTCCACTTCGATGCGGGTCGGTTCGGCAAGGCTCATGTAACCCGATTATCCGGAACCGCAGTCGTCGTACGAGGGCCTTTGTGCCACCGGATACAGGCCGATCGTCACCGGCAATCGACCACCGTATGACGACCGGCGCCGTCCATGGCGGTCACCACGATCTCGATCGCACGAGAACGCCGGGCCGCGTCATGCGTTGCCGCCGCGCGCGATCGATCTGCACTCGCGCGCAGCCGGGACAGCTTGATCCGCTGCCGACGGGTGAGCCCACCCCAGATACCCAAGACCTCGTTGTGTTCCATCGCGTACTCGAGACAGGGTTCGCGCACTTCGCACCGGCTACAGATACGCACCGCGAGCAGCGAGGTCTCACCGGCCTCGGGGAAGAATTCTTCCGGATCGCTTTGTGCACAGCTCCCGCTTCCCGCCCACTCCCCCGCCTCGCGTTCGAGCAACTGTGCCGCCCGATCTAACACCGCACTACCGAAGATCTCATACCCGTAGAATTGGATATCGCCATTCCCGCATCGAGAGCCGAATGGCACACCTCGGTAGGGCCGAAAATCCCTGGTTTCCAGTCCGTGATGCTCGTCATGCTCGTCAGGACTTACGTCCTGTAAAACGCTGTCGGCACGGCGGTCCAGTAGAGCCGAATTACTCTGCCCGGCAAGCGGGTAAGGCGATAGCTTCTCGAGTGGACCGCTGGTCGAACAGAAAGAGGCGAGCCGATGGCCGAACTTGTCCGTACCTCCGATCTGGTGCACGAGCTCACGGTCGCTCAGTGCTGGGAAAGATTGGACGAGACCCAGCTCGGCCGGATCGTCGTGCACATCTCCGGCGAACTGGATATCTTCCCGGTGAACTACGCCGTCGACGACGGGAAGATCTATTTCCGGACCGCGCCCGGAAGCAAACTGCTCGAACTGACCATCAACTCGTCTGTGCTGTTCGAGGCGGACCAGGTACTCCCTGAGATCCAACTGGCCTGGAGCGTTGTGGCCAGGGGGCACGCCGAGCAGCTCAGTATCGCGCGCGACGTGCATCACGCGGACACTCTGGCAATCCGACCGTGGATCTCCACGCCGAAATACGAGTACGTCCGCATCGGCGTGCATGCGATCACCGGCCGGCAGTTCCGGCTGAACGACGAGGTCACGCACTGAACCGTGCCGGAGGCCGACTGGCACCACGATTCGAGGGATACCGACTGGATGTTCGCGAACTGCACTACCCCACAGCGGATCTGCACGACATATCGCGACCGGGGTCTGCCGGTGACCCTGCTCGGCTCCCATCCGTGTCTGCTCACCGATGACCGGTTCGGGATGGTCACCATGCCGCGGATACTCGGGTACGAGGTCTCCGCGGCAGTGCACACCGCCCCGGTCATGTTGCACACCAGGTCGAATCGCGTCGGGCTCCTCGTCCGCTACCCAGCCGACACACTCGAGCCGGACCTCATCCGGCGACTGGACGAGCTCGGCGTCCTGATCGTGGCACGCGGAAACCGGATCATGCTTCCGCATTCGGATCGGCAGCTCGGTTGGTCGCCGGTGTGGGTGGTCGAACCCGGCTACGTCACCACCCTTCCGATTCAGGCGGCCGTGCTCAACGCGGTCTGCGCGGTGGCCGGCGGCGTGCCGAACTCACGTTCCAGTCACGCCTCGACGACCTGAACCATCGACAGCGGCAACCGAGTATGTACTCGACTGCCGCTGTGCCACAACGGGTCCGGCTTATCAGCGCATTCCGAAGCGCATCAATCTTTCGACCAGCTCGCCACCCCAGCGCTCGGCCCGCGCGGACTCGTTGCCCGCCAACGGTCCCACCTTGGAGACAACCAGGAAACTTTCTCGCCCGAGGACATCGCAGGCGTGCCCTTGCAGGCGCTTCACGATCCGTCGCGCCGCGGACCCGGTGAAAACGCTCCGGCCTGCGACCGTATCGAACGCCGCGGCACGGACATTCAGCCGCGCGGGCAGCGCATCGAGCCACTCCCGCACACCGGTCACGGATTTGGCCGCACCGTGGCCCTCCGCTTGACGACGTGACGTCGGTGTCGACAGACCCGCATTGTGCGTCGGCGCTCCCACCAGCAGCAGATCGACGTCGTCCAGCGCAGGCATGATGTGCGCGCCGACCACCGTGACGCTCCCGCCGCGCGCCCGAATCCCCTCGGCGACAGCCTCCGCGATCCGCGCGGTGTTCCCGAAACAAGACTCTACGACTATCAAGACGTTCATGCCGCTCCCCTCGGCGTTACCGGTATCGCGTATTTCGGCGACAATGGAATTCGTCAACGTGTTACCTCCTGCATACCTACGACGGCCGTTATCGGGGCAGGGTCACCCACCATCCTTTGAACTGATCGAAATCTTTCGACGCCCACACCGCTGCCTCGGACGAAGAGGGCAGTTGGCTTGTGATGGTGAGCTGCACCAGATGCTGACAACCCCTTTCGCCTATGACGATGTATCGGGTGTCGGCCCGTAGTCGTAGCGAGTCGACGACATACGTACCCGCGATGAGGCAGGACGGATACCTCTCGTACCGCGATTCATCGACAGAGATTTCATCCCAGCCGTGCAGTCGACGTGCGTCGGACACGGCGTGTGTAAGCAGCTCGATGTAATCGACACCAGGAGTCAGTCGCACGACGACGAGCACCGCATTATCGACCCAGCCGTAGCCTTCGATCGGCGGCCGGGCCCAGATCGAATAGACGTCGCGGAAATATCCGCGATCCACTTGCGTCCAGGGCGACGGCGGGACGATCGACACCGTCGGCACACCGGTCGAACCCGGCCGCAGCTGCTCATATCGAACTCCGCAGGCAGCCAAGTAGGTCGCGAGGCCCGCGTCGGCGTCCCGCTCGTGCGGTGTCGGCCAGCTACCGTTCATCGCACGCCGCTGGAGGGCCGCAGTTCGAGGGCGAGCACCGCTGCCTGGCTTCGTCGCTCGACCCCCAGTTTGGTCAGCAGGCGGGAGACGTAGTTTCTGATCGTCTTTTCCGCCAGCGACATTCGTTCCGCTATCTGGCGATTCGACAGTCCTTCGCCGAGCAGTTCGAGCAGCGTTCGCTCCTGCGCGGTGAGATGCGCGAAAGGACCGCGCGGCGCGGCGCCGTCCGCGCGCAGCTTGGACATGAGCGCGGCGGCCGCGCGGTTGTCGAGCAACGATTTGCCCGACCCGACTTCACGAATGGCGTCGACCAACTCCACCGTGCCGATGTCCTTGATGACGTAGCCGCTGACTCCCGCCCGGATGGCATTCAGCATCGATTTCTCGTCGATGAACGCGGTGAGGATCAGCAACTGCGCGCCCAGCCCGTGATTCTGCAGTTCACGGCATAGTGCGATGCCGTCACCATCGGGCAGCCTGATTTCGAGCACGACTACGTCGGGACGCAGCCGCAGGATGTCTTCGATGGCCCGGGACACGGTCTCCGCCTCACCGACCAGTTCGAGGTCGGGTTCGGCGCCGATCAGGTCGGCAAGCCCGCGCCGGACGATGTGATGCCCATCGACCAGGAACACTCTAGTCACGCCACAACCCCTCCCGCAGAACTTCCGGGCGGGCAGCACTGCACCCGATACGCCACTCGGACAACAGGTTTCGCGTTCGGCGCCGGACTCGGGACCGATCCCCATCCGAGCTGATCGAGCCACGACCGCACAAGCTGCCCGACTCTACTCGCGGCCCAACGTATCGGAATGGGATGAATACGCCTGCGGGCAAAGGTCACAACGGTACCCGGCCAATGGGCCCGGGATTCAATGACTTTTGTCCCACCCGCGGCGGACCCGGCAGGTCCCGGACATGCTGTTCATCGAGGTAGTCGCGCGCGCCGGACAACGGCGACCGGGGACAGTCGTCACAAAATGTCCGGACAAAATGTCCCGGCGTCCGATGACTCCGGACTTCTATTCAAGGAACAGCCGCGATGGTTCGCTTGTCACTCGGCATCAGTTCTCGGATTCATGTTTCGAGAATCTCAACGATCGTCCGTGATGCCGCACAGGCTACGCGAAATTTCGGTAACGCGTAGCAGTCGAATGATCGAATCAAAGGAGAACGAATGTCCGCGAGACATGGCTTTGCGCGAATGGGAATCGTATCTGTCGTAGCAACGGCAGGAATTGCATCAGGCCAGTGCTTCGCTTCCGCCGAGCCGGTGGCTCAGTTGGCAAACCCGCTCCTTCGTACCGCCGCGGCGGACGTCGCCCAGCCCGTCGTCGCCCCCTGGGACAACGTCGGCCAGGGCCGGGGCACCGATTTCGAACCGGGAACAAATGGGGTCCTGAGCGATACCGTCATCAAACCCGAATACTTTCCACTGGTAGATCAGCGCCGGCGGGAACTGTTGTCGGCGGCCACGCTCGACGGCGCGGCCGACGGTGCGGCGATCGGCGGGATCGGCGGGGCGGCCGTCGGCGCGACCGTGGGGGCGATCACCGGACTCGGTACCGGCCTGGCCGCGGTTCCGATCGGAGCCGGCATCGGCGCCGGCGCCGGTCTGGTGATCGGCGGTGTCGGCGCCGCCACGATCGGCACGCTCACCGGCATGGCACTCGGCTGCGTCGTCGGGCTGCCGGCGGTGATCGTCGGATGCATCCCCGGCGCGGTGATCGGTGGCATCGTCGGTGGTGTGGCCGGAACCATCGCCGGAGCCATCGTCGGACCATTGGCCGGCACCGCGATCGGCGCAGGCGCCGGAGCGGGACTCGCGACCGCCGTGGGCCTGGGCACCGCCGCTGTCGCCGCCCCCGTCGGCGCGGCGATCGGCGCCGGTCTCGGCGCCGCGATCGGCGCGGCGACCGCGGCCTCGCAAGCCAATCAGGGTCTGGCTCAGCAGAACCTGAACGACCTCGAAGGTTTCGCGTACACGAAGCGTCAGGACGCCGCGGCACCCGTCGCGGCCGCGGTCGAGCCGGTGGCCAGCGCAGTCGAGCCGGTGGCCAGGCAGTTACAGCAAGGCCTGACCGATGTCAGCGCGGCAATCAATTCCGTCACCGAACAGTTCCAACTGGTGAAGTAACCGAGGCGGCGCGGTGCTCACACGGAGCCGGACAGTGGGCACCGCTCTGCCGTCGGAGGCGTCGGCCACCGGCGCGGTGCAGCAGACCGCGGACGCCGCCGAGCGCACGGATTCAAGGGCGGACAATGGTTACCGCGGTCTGCGGTAGCCCGAGCGATTCCCCGATCTTCGCCGACCATGCGGCTATATCGGCCCAGTCGCGCAGGTCCCCGTACCGCATGCCGCCGAGAACCCGATAAATCGTGCGGGCCTTGAAGTCGACCCCGGCCCGTTCGTAGTGACCCGCGAAAGCGTGATAGTCCTCGGGTGCGATCAATGCGCGCAGTGCGGCGATTTCCTTGGGCACCTTCCCACCCAGCCGCCGGCCTATCGGACCGACAAGCGCGGGCCCGAGACCGACACTGAACAGCCAGACCCGTTTCACGGCAAGGATATCCGCGTGCGCGCGGATGAACGACGCTGCCGGTGGGAGGAATTCGCGATGGTGAATCGCACTGCCCAGAATGATCGCATCGAACCCGGTGAGCTGCGGCGCGTGGTTGACACCCGCGACGACGACCTCGGCGCCTCGGGCAGTCAGGTCCTGCCCGAAGTATTCCGCGATGTCGCGGGTGGATCCTTGGGCCGTAGCGAATATCACTGCGATGCGAGTACCTGGCGTTCCCATGGCATTCATGTTGGCGTCACGCAACGGTTCTCGGCAGAGGCGTACGGCCCACGCGGTCAGGACGGAATGTCCCCGTCTGATGGACCATTCCCCCTTTTCCCACGCCGCGACGTTTGCCTATCGTGAAAAACGTCGATCCACGGTGTGTCCATGTCGTTGTGGCCACCGGCACAGACATCAGTCAGAGGGAGGTGACCGATGCGCTCCGTCCAATTGCGTTACAACTTCCGTTGCTATCCGGACGGTCCGCAGCAGGCCGCGCTCGCACGAGCTTTCGGTTGTGCCCGAGTGGTTTTCAACGATGCCCTCGACGCGCGCCAACAGGCCTCCGCTGCCGGTCGCTGGATATCGGACGCGGAGTTGTCCCGGCGATTGACAGCGGCCAAGCGGACCGCCGAACGTGCGTGGCTCGCGGACGTGTCGGCGGTGGTCCTCCAGCAAGCTCTCGCAGACCTGAACACGGCGTACCGGAACTTCTTCGCCTCGGCGACCGGTCGACGACTGGGGCCCACTGTCGGACTCCCCAGGTTCCGGTCCCGAAATGACCGGCAATCCATCAGATTCACCCGCAACGCCCACTTCGCCATCACCGCGGGAGGTCGGCTTCGGCTACCCAAAGTCGGTGCGGTGAAAGTGGTTTGGTCACGGCCACTGCCCGCGGAGCCGACGTCGGTGACGGTGGTCAGAGACACCGCGGGCCGCTACTTCGTCTCCTTCGTGGTCGAATCTGCCGCCGATCCGCTGCCCGAACAGTCAGCTCAGATCGGCATCGCCCGAGGGACGGGCACAGTAGCGGTGCTGAGCAACGGCGCCACGATCGCCGACCCGGAGTTCCTCCGGCAGGCGCAACACAGATTGGATCGGGCGCGGCGCATACTGTCCAGAAAGCAGCCGGGCAGCAAGAACCAGGTCAAGGCCCGGCTGGCGGTCGCCAAAGCCCTTGCGGCACTGACCGACACCCGGCGCGACTGGGCGCACAAGCAGTCGACCGCGATCATCCGCGAAAACCAAGCGGTGTATATCGAAGGACTGCCCTACCGCGCCAAGCCTCCGTCGCGCCGAACCCGCTCGACCGCCGACGACAGCTGGATCGTCCTCACCCGGATGCTCGGCCAGAAGGCCGCTCGCTATGGGCGGCACTTCGGCAAAGTTTCGCCCACACCCGCGCCCGGTTCGCACCACCCCGACCGTGCCGCCCGCACAATTCTCGCCGCCGGGCAGGCGGAGAGCAGAAACGCCTGTGGAGCCGACAAGCGGCCAGGACCCGTCCCGGCACTCGGCTACGAAACAGGAACCCGCCGTACGCGTTACCCACGCCAGCCGGAATCGTCCTTGCCTGCCGGGGCAAGGCACGAGGATGCCAAGACACGCACACCAACCCACCGATAACGCCGCTACCGCGGAGCACTCACGGAACGTCGAACGGATCCACCACCTCGTCGATGGCGCGACGCGGTGTGACGGGCAACGTTTCCGCGCTCGTCGGCGCCCAGCCGACTCTGATCACCACCTGCGCGTGCGCACCGTCGTCCAGCACTTCGAAACGAACCCGGTTGCGCAGCAACGGAAGTTCGAGCGGCTCGCTGAGCGGGCAGGTCGACAGTCCGATGTTCGCCGCGGTCAACAGGACCGCGCTCATGGCCTCGCCGGCACGTAGGCGCGAGACCTGATCGTCGGCCGACGTCGCCAGCACGAGCAGCTCGGCGGTGTCCGGAGTTCGGGCCTGGTCGAGCAGCTGCGGTTCAGTGAAATCTCTTGCGGGAACCTCGGCGTCGGCCCGGGGACGCGGAGTGCTCCTGGCCGGCACACCATCCGCGGACCCGTGGCGTCCGCTCCAGCTCGCGAGTTCGAAACGGTAGTCAGGATCCAGGGCATGTTCGGCGGCCGCGATCCGCATGGCATCGAGCAGGCGATCCCGCGACCGGTCGGTGACCCGGCGCACGAGCACACCCAGGCCCGCGGCGCGTTCGATCAGCAAGCCGAAATATCCGACCGGAATCGGCCAGGAACTGAATTGCCTGCGGTCGCTCTGCCGCCGCGAAATCGCTGCCGAGAGTTCGACATCCTGGGCCGTCGGCCGATGCGCGACCAACTCGATCGCCGCCAGATGATTCCGATCGTCCGGGTTCGGCAGGCGATGCACGATCGCCGACCAGCCCAGCGCCGCGAACGCGATACGCAGATGATGCAGTGCCGCACCACAGCTCAGCACCAGATCACGCTGATCCGGGTCGGTCGACGGTATCGCCCGGTCCGGATCCAGGAACAGATGCACCGACCTGTCCCCGATCCGCCACCGCCACGGTTGAATGTTGTGCACCGACGGTGCCCGTACCGCGAGTCTCAGTGCCGCGCGTACGGTTTCATCGTCCGGCATTCCATGATCCATACCGACTTCCTTAGTGTTCGGGTGCCATGACGGTCGCATACGGTCGTGCCGCGAAGAAGGGTCCGACGGCCCGCATAGCGAGGACCTCGGCCAAGGGTTCGGTCGAATTCGGCCGCCGAATGGCTCTGGTCGCGCCGATCGAGGGTCTTTGGCCCTCGAACCAAGGGCACTCTGCACATTTTCCGAGTGTGCGGCGTGCGTAAGGCTCGAAAGCGAAGGAAACGAAGACCGAAGGAGCCGAGACGTGCCGATGCGGTTTTCCGAACCAGCGCCGAGCGGATTGCCACCGGTCACCGAGACGCTCTCCCAGCTCCGATTACACGAACTACTCGAAGAGGTGCAGGAGCGCATCGCGCAGATCGTCGATACGCGAGATCGGATGGATCGGCTCATCGAAGCGATGCTGGTCGTCACCTCGGGGCTCGATATCGATGACACGCTCCGTTCGATCGTGCACGCGGCCCTGGAGTTGGTGGACGCCCGCTACGGCGCGCTCGGCGTGGTCGAAACCGGCCGGCCCGCCGCCCGGCTCACCGAATTCGTCTACGAGGGCATAGACGATCGCACCCGCGTCATGATCGGTGATCTGCCGCATGGTCACGGCGTACTCGGTCTGCTGATCAGCCAACCGCGACCGATCCGGCTTGCCGATCTTTCCGAACATCCCGCCGCGGTCGGCTTCCCCGAGAATCACCCGCCCATGCGGTCTTTCCTCGGCGTACCGATCCAGGTGCGCAACGAAGTATTCGGAAACCTTTATCTCACCGAGAAAGTGGGTGGCGGTGAGTTCACCGAAGACGACGAAGTCGTCGTGCAGGCGCTCGCCGCCGCGGCCGGCATCGCCATCGCGAACTCGCGCCTTTATGAAGAAGCTCGGATCCGACAGCAGTGGCTGGAAGCCACCCGTGATGTGGCCACCGAACTCCTCTCGGGCGGGACGAATCACGAGGTGTTGAAACTTGTCGCCGAGCGCACGCTCGCGCTCACCGAATCGGCCTGCACCCTCCTGGCCTTGGCCGCCGACTCGAGCACTATCGCGGAGGAGACCGAGCTGGTCGTGGTCGCCGCGGCGGGAAGCTGTGCCCAGCGGTTGATCGGCCGGCGCGAACCCGTGCGTACGACCGCGGTCGGCCGGTCCTATCGCGAGGGCCTGGCAGTCGCCGTGGACACGCTGGCCGGCGCGACGACCCTCGGCAACGTCGCGAAACTCGGACCGGCACTGATACTTCCACTGCAGGCCGGCCATTCGGTCGTCGGCGTATTGGCGACGATACGACCCGCGGGCATGCCGCAGTTGGACCGGGCCGCCCAGTCGATGATGGCGGCCATCGCCGATCAAGCAGCGCTCGCTCTTCGGCTGGCGGATACGCAACGGCGCATGCGCGAACTCGACGTCTTGTCCGACCGCGATCGCATCGCCCGCGACCTGCACGATCAAGTCATTCAACGCCTGTTCGCCGTCGGGCTCTCGCTGCAGAACACGATCCGGCGCACCGAGTCGGCGCAAACCCAGGCACGCCTCGCGGAAAGCGTCGACGATATCCAGACGATCGTGCACGATATCCGGCACTCGATCTTCGATCTGCAGACCAATACGGCCGCTGATTCGTCCACCTATCGAAAACGGCTGCACGGCATCGTTTCCGACATGACCAAGGACACCGGAATACGGACGCGAGTGCACTTGGCCGGACCTGTCACCGTCCTCGCGCCACCGTTGTCCGACGATGTCGAAGCAGTGCTGCGCGAGGCGATCAGCAATGCGGTCCGGCACGCGTCGGCCACGACGATTTCGGTCGAACTCAGCGTGCGTGACGACGTCACCGTCGATGTCACCGACGACGGAATCGGTGTGCCCGACGAGATCACGCACCGCAGCGGGCTGGCGAATCTCGCGGTGCGGGCCGAAAAGCACGGCGGCAGTTGCCGACTGGAGCGGCGCGCCGAAGGGGGCACGGTCCTGCGGTGGGCCGCACCGCTGCCCTCGCCGACCCGTACGGTGCGATAGGACAATTCCCGGCTTCGGCCGGGGCAATTTCCCATAAGAAAGGGCCTTTCGCCACTGGACCGAAACCACACCTTCGAAGTCGCAATTTTTCGGGGACTGCTCATTTTTCCTGATATCGAAAAGAATTCGCACGTAGACGATCCGGTTCGGCATTGTCGAATCCGCTCGCTTGTCGAATAAGAGGGCCCAGGTGAAGGTGAGTCCGCATCCCATCCGGCGATGCGATTGCGCATTCCGCGCCCCGCACAGACAGAGGGTATCGATGAGCAGAAGAAGCAATTCCACGATCAGACGCATTCTCGGCATCGCCGGATTCGCGGCAGTGCTGGTCGCGTCGGGCATGTCCACCGCGAACGCGACACCCACTCCGCAATATCCGCTGGATGGCCGGCTGGGCACGCTCTGGTCGTCCCAGCCGGAGCCGTCCCGGGACAAGCGCGATCCGGACCCCGCGCTGCCCTACATCGATGTGCCGGCCGACTACGTCTACAACCCGACCTTAGAACCGGTTGCCCGACATGACTACTGCACCTCGTCGTTCGACCAGTTCGGCAGCGCGAACTTCGCCGGACCGTGCGCGCGGCACGACATGTGTTACGACGTGGTCGACGCGCGGCGCGCCGAAGGGTGGCGCGAGGCCGGATACGGTCCGTGTAACGCAGCGTTCTACCAAGAACTTCTGGTCAATTGCCGAAACGCGTACTCGGATATCCAGTCCAACGCATTCTCCCTGTGCCACCGCGCCGCCTCCGTGTACGCGTACATGACCGAGGCGACACACTGGGGTCAGAACTGACCCTCGAAGTCCTCGTAGCCGACCAGCGCGCACGCCGAAACGTGCGCGCTGGTCGATCTTTCGCTAGTGACGCTCTTCACAGGAACCGCCCTTGGAAGATGACGACTCCTGTGCCAGCCTTGATATAGGTAACAGACTTTGACCTATAACATGCCCGATGTGCCACGCCCCCCACGAACCGAGGACTCATGGAACCCAACCCTGCCCCCGCTGTGGTGTTCATCCCCGGTTTCCTGGATGACAGGCACGTGTGGGGCCCGCTGATCGCACGATCGACACTGGACCCCACCCGATGCGTGCCCGTTGATCTCGCGGGATGCGGTGACCGCACAGCCGAAGCGGGCCCGTACTCGCTGGCCAGGTTCGCCGATGACGTGCTGACGGTGCTGGATTCGCTGGCGTCGCCGGTCGTGCTGGTCGGGCAGAGCATGGGGGCACCGATCGCGGAGCTCGCCGCGGTCGCCGCCGGTAGCAAGGTCCAGGGTTTGGCATTACTCACGCCGGTGCCGTTGGCGGGCACCGCTTTTCCCGAGGATGTGGTCGCCCCGTTCCGCGCAATGGCAGGCGACGAACGCGCGCAATCCCAGACCCGGACCGACCTGTCGTTCGCACTGCCGCCTGCGGAGTTGCGGCGCCTCGCCCGGACCGGTGCGCGCATTCGCACCGAAGTGGTTGCGGGGCTGGTCGATTCATGGAATGACGGGCTGCCGGGCGCACCGGTGCCGAGCGAGTTCACCGGCCCGGTGCTGATCGTGCGCGGGGATCGAGATCCCATGGTCACCGCCGAGATGGTCGCTACGCACGTGGCGCCGCGCTTCCCGGCGGCACAGGTGCACATGATCGCCGATTCAGGTCACTGGCCCCACCTGGAGCAACCGGACTCGATGGCCCGGCTGCTGGATTCCTTTGTACGGCAAGCACTCGATGGACGCGTCGAACGTTCCGTCACCGCACCCAGGAAGGACCGATCGTGACACAGCAACAAGAAGTCGAGTTCCCGGCCGAGGACGGTGTGCTGCTGCGCGGCACCCTCTACCTTCCCGACGGCCCCGGCCCGCATCCCGCGATCACCATGACCGGCGGCTTCGGCAGCGTCCGCCAGCAGGGCATCCAGCCCTACACCGACAAATTCGCCGGCGCGGGCTTCGTGGTGCTGTCCCACGACCACCGCAGCTTCGGCGACAGCGACGGCGAACCGCGCCAGGACATCGACCCGTGGCAGCAGATCCACGACTGGCGCCGCGCCCTGTCCTTTCTCGAAGCCAGCCCCGAGGTCGATGCTCAGCGAATCGGGCTGTGGGGCAACAGCTATGCGGGCGGGCACGCGATCGCGCTCGGCGCGACCGACCGCAGGCTGCGCGCGGTCGTCGCGCAGGTGCCCAATATCAGCGGCTATCAGTCGGGGCTGCGCCGGGTGCCGCCGGACCTGACGCCCGCCTTCGAGCACGAACTCGACGAGGACGAACGTGCGCAGGCACAAGGGAATCCGCCGCGCTACCAAGCCCTGGTCGACAAGGATCCCGCCACCCCTGCGGCCTACCACGCGCCCGATGCCGTCGACTTCTATCTGTCCACCGTGCCGGAAGGCGCGCGCTGGGAGAACAAGGTCACCTTGCGCTCTACTCGCAAGGCGCGAATGTACGACCCGGGCGGTTTCGCCGCCCGTGTCTCCCCCACTCCACTGCTGATGATCGTCGCCTCGCACGACACCATCAGCCCCACCGATCTCGCGTTGGCCGCGTATCGCGAGGCGCTGGAACCCAAACGCCTGGAACTGATGCCGGGCGGTCATTTCGACCCGTACCTGAGCGGATTCGAGCATTCCAGCGACGCGGCCCTCGACTGGTTCACCACCCATCTGGCCTGAGGAGAGCACTATGAGCACTGTCAGCCTTTCGATCGATGCAGACGTCGCCACGATCACCCTCGACAACCCGCCCCAGAACCGGCTCAGCGCGGAATTCATCGACGATCTCGATGCCGCGGTCGGTGCGGTCGAGGCCAGTGCGGCCCGTGCCGTCGTATTGCGCGCCGAGGGGGACGATTTCAGTCTCGGCGGCGATTTCGTGCCCTGGATCGACTTGTCGAACCGCGCGCGCCAAGCCTTCTTCGACCGTGCGATGGCGGTCTACACCCATTTCGAACGGATTCCGGTGCCGGTTGTCGCCGCGGTACAGGGCCAGTGCTTCGGCGGCGGCTTCGAGCTGGTGTTGCGGGCCGATATCGTTTTCGCGGGTGAATCCGCGCAGTTCAGTCACCCGGAACAGCTGCTGGGCATCACCACGCTGCTCGGTGGCGTCTACCGGGTGGCCGCACGGGTGGGCCGGGCCCGGGCGATGGAATGGGCGCTCACCTCACAGCGGATTCCGGCCGCTACGCTCGCCGAACTCGGCATCGTCAATCATGTTGTCCCCGATACCGACCTGCTCGACCGGGCGCGGGCGTTCGCCGCCGACGTGGCGACCGGCCCGACACTCGCGCACGCCGCGCACAAGCGGCTACTGCGTACCTGGGCCGACGGCGGCATCGCCGCGGCGGACAGCCAGGTGATCGAGACCTCGATACCGCTGTTCGAGACCGCCGATGTCGCCGCCGGATTGAAATCGGCCGCGGCTGCCCTCGCCGCCGGCCGGCCCCGCCCACGCCTGCAATTCCAGGGGCGCTAGCGATGGCCGAGCCGACCATCGCCGATCATGGATTCATGCGCACCCCCGCCGACAACGACCAGGCCGAAGCCGTGTGGCCGGCCAACCGACGGTATGCCGTCGACTCGGCGCCGGGTGCCCTCGGATTCGTGCACGACCTGCTCAATACCAGGTCCGCCGGCCGCCCGCGGCAACCCGACCTGCTCGAACACCTGGAATCCGCCCAGGCTTGGCTCGACGAGGCCATCGCCGCCTGGGCCGCCACGTCCGGCATAGCCGCCCAGCGGATCGATCTCGACGAACAGAGCCGGGCAGCCCTGCGCGGGTTCCGCGACAATCTGCACGCGCACATCTCGCATTCGCACAACAAATCCGGCGGCTCGAACTCACAGACACTCGCCGTACCCGGCGCGACCGTCGAGCTGTCCGTCCGCCCGGACGGCGAAATCGCCGTGGAGCCAAGCGGTTCCGGGTGGCGATACGTGGCGGCCGTGGCACTGTCGACGGCTTTGGCGGGGCAGTCGGACGGTTCGTGGTCGCGACTGAAAACCTGTCGCAACCCCCGCTGCCAGGGCGCGTTCTACGACCGCTCCCGCAACAACAGCGGAGTCTGGCACGACCTGTACGCCTGTGGAATGCCCAGTAATACGCGCGCACACCGGGCACGCCGACGCGACGACACCACGATCGAGTAGCACGAATCGACGCTGTACGGAGGCACCATGACCAGCGAGCTGGAAACGGTCCAGGAAATCGGCAGATGGTTCTTCGATGACTACGTACCGCTGTGGAACGAACTGGCCCGCGACGCCACCCGTGACCCGGCCGTACTGCTCCGATACTGGTCGCCGCCACTGCATTTCATCGTCGAGGATCCCGACACGCGTCGCACGGTGAACGGCTGGGCGACCACCGAAGAAGACATACTGGCTGTCCTGCGCGAACAGCATCGCCCGCTCCGGGCGGCCTCGTACGTCGACACCACGGTGCTGGACCGGCACATCTTCGCGTATACACCCAACGCCGGGGGCATCGACGCCATCTGGTCACGCCGGAGCACCACCACCGAAATCGAACGCCTTCTAGTGCATTTCGAAGTCCGGCGGCATCACAACGGCCGCTGGCAGGTGACTTCCATTGTCGCCCAAGCCACCTCGGAGCAAACCATCGATGCGGCGCGCGCCGCCGGTTTCACCGAGCCGAACTAGACCGAGCAGCAGGCAACACCTCGCGATCGCGCCGACCGGCCGAACGCGCGCCCGACTGTGGCTAAAAGTCCCTGATACGAGGAGTTTTCCGTGAGCACACAATCCACCGACCGCGCGGTCCAGCTACTCGGACGGTCATTCGCCCTCGGCAGTCTGAGAACCCGGAATCGGATCGTGATGGCGCCGATGACCCGGCAGAAATCGCCGCACGGCATACCGGGCCCGGATGTCGCCGCCTACTACGCCCGCCGGGCCGCGGGTGGCGCCGGCTTGATCATCACCGAAGGCACCTACATCGATCGGGCCGCCGCCCCCGCCTATGCCGATGTGCCGCACTTCTACGGTGCCGACGCATTGTCGGGCTGGGCCGAAGTCGTCGCTGCCGTGCACGCGGCGGGCGGCGTCATCGCACCGCAGCTGTGGCATACCGGCATGCAACGCCGGCCCGGCACGGCACCGCTCGGGGTACCGGCCGAAGGCCCGTCCGGCATCGACCTCAACGGCGACAGTGCCGGAAAAGCCATGTCTCAGAACGATATCGATGCCGTGATCGCCGCGTTCGCGGACGGTGCCGCCGCCGCCCGCGAACTCGGCTTCGACGCCGTGGAGATCCATGGCGCCCACGGCTATTTGATCGATGACTTCCTGTGGGCACACACCAACCGGCGCACCGACCGCTACGGCGGCGACCCGGCTTCCCGCGCGAGCTTCGCGGCCGAAACAGTCGCCGCGGTCCGCGCGGCCGTCGGACCGGATTTTCCGATCAGCTTCCGGCTGTCCCAGTGGAAGGAAGAGCACTACGACGCCCGGCTCGCGGACACTCCCGACGAGCTCGAGCGCCTGCTAACCCCCATCGCCGACGCCGGCGTCGATATCTTCCACGCGTCGACCAGACGCTACTGGACACCCGAATTCGCAGGGAGCGACCTCAATCTCGCGGGCTGGACCAAGAAGCTCACCGGAAGGCCGGCCATCACCGTCGGTTCTGTCGGCCTCGACAGCGTGTTCCGCGACCACAACGGCTTCAATGCCCGAGCCGACGCAACCGATATCGACCAGCTCCTGGACCGGCTCGAACGCGACGAGTTCGACCTGGCCGCCGTCGGCCGCGCCTTTCTCGCCGACCCGCAGTGGCCACGAAAAGCCCTGTCCGGTCACCTATCCGACGCTACGCCCTTCGACGTCAGCGTCCTGCAAACCCTGTTCTGAACCACCCGAGCACACGCACCGCCGAAACAGAAGGGGCGACGATGAATTCCATCGCAGTAGTGGGTGGCACCGGCCGCGTCGGCAGCCATCTGGTGAAATACCTGACCGCCGAAGGGATTCGACCATGGGTCCTGACGCGGCGCGACCTCGCGGACGACGAACAGGTCTCCTATGTACGGGCCGACTACTCGGACGCGTCAACTTTGCGCCGCGCCTTGTCCGGGAGCAGCCGGGTCTTCCTGGCGCACGGCTCGAGTCCCGACCAGGTGCAGCACGAAAAGGCCGTCATCGACGCCGCCGTCGCCGCCGGCGTGCGGCACCTCGTGAAACTGTCCGCCATGGGCGGACCGGCCAACACCCACCCCTGGGATTGGCACGCCGAAATCGAAACCCATCTCGCCGCCGCCCCGATCGGCTTCACCGTCCTGCGGCCCGCCACCTTCACCGATATCCTCGCGGTGTCGGCGCCCTTGATTCGAGCCGGAACCTGGGGCGGCACAGCGGCATCCGGTCGCGTCAACCTCATCGATGCCGCAGACGTGGCCGCCGTCGCCGCCCACGAACTCCGCACTGCCACGGACGACACCCAGCGCTCGCTCCACCTGACCGGCGCCCGCCCCTGGTCCATGCCCGAACTAGCCGAACTGTTCACCACCGAACTCGCCCGCCCGGTCACCTACACCCACCGCAGCCCCGACGACCAACGCCGAATCCTGCTCGAGGCGGGACTGAACAGTGCCGCAGCCGAAATCCTTCTCGGCATCGATACCGCCTACCGGCACAACGCCCTCGCCGAGACCACCCTGACCGTCCAGGACACCCTCGGCCGCACCCCCCGCACCGTCGCCGAGTGGATCAGAACCCACCGGTCCCTCTTCGAGCGTTGAACCCTCGTTCAATTGGGCGTGAGTCGCAACGCACAACCTCATCCGGGCGAGCTCGGCGCTGACTAGGACCAACCTGGTCGAACGGCAGCATGAAGATCGACCATGTCAACACCGGTTGATATTCGAAAGTGCCAGAGAAACAGGGGACTTCGGTGGCGAAGCCCACTGGTTGCCGACAACCGCAGCTCCTCACAGAATCCCCACCCGAATCGATCGGCCTGGATTGATATCAATGAGGGCATCGGGAGTCAGCAGCACCGCTGCGAGAAACAAGGCGGCGCCGGTACATCGGGTAGCGGTCGGCGGCAGTTGGCCGCGACGTTGCCGCTGTTTCACCCTCGAGTTTCGAACCCGATCCACGGCAGTCGAAATTGATCTTCGCCGCGCCGCAATGAATTCCATAAGCTGCGTACGACACCCCCAGGCCTGTCCGATAATAAGATCATCAATTGCTGATCGACATTATCTCGATACCACGCCGAGAGAATGCATATCCATGCCGACAGGTCGCAAACGGCTGATTCCATTTGCGGCAACATCGATAGGAGATTGCGATAGTACAAAATCATCTCCGCACTCCGAAAAGCAGTTCTCCGGGGTCGCGGATTCGTTCCATCGGCGCCTACCGCCCGAGTGTCGTTGTCGACAATGATGCGCTATCGGCAGAAATAGGTCCACCGGTCGACGATGCGTGGATCCGGCAACGAGTGGGGATTTCAACCCGAGGGTTCGGCACCGACGACGAGACCGTTGTCGCGATGGCCACCGCTGCAGCCGGCAGCGCCATCAGGAACGTCGATGCCCGGCCCGGCGAGATCGACGGCGTCATATTGGCCACGTGCTCGCAGCCTTCGCCTATTCCGAATGGAGCGGCATCGGTCGCGGCAATGCTCGATATTCCCGAGGCCGCGGCATTCGACATCAACGCAGGCTGCTCGGGGTTCTGTTATGCCCTGGCCGTGGCAGACTGCCTGATCCGATGCGCCACGGCCGAGCAGGTGCTGGTGATCGGCGCCGAGCGCCTCCGGGACTGGACGGATCCGTCCGATCCGATCACCGCACCGGTGTTCGCGGACGGCGCAGGCGCGGTTCTGGTCACGTCGAGTTCCGGCACAGACATCGGGCCGGTGGTCTGGGGTTCGGACGGGAGCGGAGCGGAACTCATCCGGGTTCCCGCTTGGCAACGCCGGATAACCATGCGCGGCCGCGAGGTCTACCAATGGGCTGTTACCGAGCTCGTCGACGTGGCTGTGCAGGCATGCGCCAAAGCAGGGGTGAAAGTCGACGAGGTGGACGTGTTCGTTCCGCACCAGGCCAACACCCGAATGATCGACAGGCTGACCCGAAGCATCGGAATCCGCCGCGACGCAGTGGTGGCCCGCGATATCAGCTCGTCCGGCAATACATCCTCAGCGTCCATTCCGCTGGCATTGGATCGGCTGACAGCCGAATACCCCACAGTCGCAGGAAGTCTCGCGCTGCTGTTGGGCTTCGGCGCCGGCCTGACCTACGCGGCACAGGTCGTGCGGCTGCCGTGACGATCACGAAGCACCGAAAGGACTACCGAGCAAGTGAGCCCGGACAACGATCGTGTTCTCGACCGTGACAAGTTGCTGGCATTCATCGCCGGCTGGCTCCATGACCGGCGCGGTGTCGACCCCGCCCAGGTCGTCGAGGCCGCACGACTCGGCGATGGCCTGGATGTCGACTCGCTCGAGTTGATGGCCCTGGTTGTCGATCTGCGCAAGGCCACTGGGCTGGACCTCGATACCGAGAGCCTCTTCGACGCCGACACCGTCGGGGATCTGCTCTCGCTAGCCGAACAACTCACCACCCGAAGGAGGTAAACCGATGCCCGTATACATCACAGCAATGGGGCGATTCCTACCTGGGGAACCGGTGTCCAACGACCAAATGGACACTTACGTGGGTCGGCCCGGGCCGAGTACGCGCGCTCTCAAGAACAAGGTGCTGACCAACTCGGGGATCACCACGAGGCACTACGCCCTCGACCAGCAGCAGAAAGCGGTCTGGTCGAACACGCGCATGTGCGCCAAGGCCGTGAACGATGCCATCGCCCGGTCCGAAGTGTCCCTTGCCGATATCCAGTTCTTGGCCGCCGCGACCACTGTCGGCGATGTCATCATGCCGGGTTTGGCTTCGCTGGTGCACGGCGAACTGAAATCAGCACAGTGTGAGGTCATCAGTACCTACGGCGGCTGCAATGCCGGAACCTCAGCCCTTCAGACAGCGCACCTGCATGTCGGGTCCGGCACGAAAAACACAGCGGTGGTGGTCGCGTCGGAATGCAATGGCCGAATCTTCAAGAACGCGCATTTCGATACCGTCGCCACCGATACCGGGGAACTTCCGATGGAGGCGGCCTTTCTTCGCTACATGCTGTCCGACGGGGCCGGTGCGGCAATCCTGCGTGACCAGCCGGCTTCCCGCGGAGTGTCGTTGCGGATCGACTGGATCTCCCTGAATTCCTATGCGCACGTCCATGAGACCTGTATGTATCTGGGTTCCGCATCCGATGCACCGCTTCGCTCTTGGTGGGACTACCCTTCCGCTGCGGCGGCTGAAGCGGCGGGAGCCCTGGCATGGCGCCAGAACCTGCACCTGATTCCAGAGGTGGTTCGGGTCTGCGTCGAGGATTACGAAGGGTTGTGGAAGTCCGACCGCATCGATCCGTATCGGATCCGGTGGATGCCGGCACATTATTCCAACGAGCGATTGAAGGGCCTGCTGCTCCGCGAGTTCTCCCGACGTGGCATACCAGTACCACCGAGCGAACGGTGGTACTCCAATCTCACTCGTGTCGGAAACATCGGCAGCGCCGCTATATTCGTGATCTTGGAAGAAATGTTGGCACGGGATCTCATAGAGGCCGGTGACACATTGTTGTGCTTTGTTCCGGAGTCCGCACGGTTCTCTGTCGCTTACGTGCACCTTACCGCGGTGACCGCCGATGACTGACCGTACTGCGCACACGGCATCAGTCGTGTGGTTCTCCCAGACCGGCCAGCTCGGCACGGTCCTCGACACCCTCGTGCAGCCACTCGCGCAGTCCGGATGGCGGGTCGAGCGACACGAGATCGTCCCACGGGCACCATTCCCCTTTCCCTGGTCGCTGCGACAGTTCGTGTCGGTGTTCCCCGCGGCTGCCGACCCGACAGCCGATATCGAAGTACAACAAATCGAGTTACCGCCCTGTCGACCAGGCGATCTACTCATCATCGGTGCACAGGTGTGGTTTCTCGCGCCGTCACTCCCGGTCCGCGCCATGATCTCGCGGCTGCGCCCGCAGTTGCGCGGACGCGATGTCCTGGTCGTCTTCGCCTGTCGGAACATGTGGTACGCGGCGGCACTCGACCTGTACCACCGGATCACCGATGCCGGCGGCCGCCATCTGGGGACTGTGGCCGCCACCGATACCCACGCACCGGAGCAGACGATGGTCACCACCCTGCGGTGGTTGATCACCGGACGTAGCGAAGCATTCGGCCGGTTCCCGCCGGCTGGCGTCGGGCCCGATGAATACGCCCGCCTCGAACGCCTCGGCCGAGTGCTGGCCGAGCAGCTCGCCGCCGCCGCATCCGACGAAGTGGCAGACCATGTACGTGTGGTGCTCGCCAATGAGCGTGCGGCACCGATCGATGTACTCGCCGCTGCTGTGGACCTCGCCGTCACACCACGCTTTCAGCGCTGGAGCAGCTTCATCCGCGCAGCTTCACCGCCTGCCGGACTACGACGCAGAGCACTCTTGGTGAGCTTCGTGGTCTGGCTGCTCGGGACTGTGCTGTCTTTGCCGATTCGCATGCGCCGTCTCGCCGCCGCACCCGACACCGCCGCACGAGTCGCGGCCAGCCTCGAGCCAGTCGTAGCAGGTGCCGGAGCAGGGCCATGACCGACCGGCGGCGGGTTGTCGTCACAGGAATCGGGCTGGTCACACCTTTGGGAATCGGCACAGACACCGTGTGGAAAGCCTGCCTCGCCGGGCAATCGGGGATCGGTCCGATCAGCGGAATCGACGTCACCGACCTTCCGGTGCGCATCGCCGGTCAGGTTGCTGGATTCGATGCCGCGGACTGGCTCGATCCGAAGGAACGCCGACTATATGATCGGTTCAGCCAACTGGGAATCGCCGCCGCCCAGCTGGCTCTCGATGACGCCGCACCTGGCGCGCTGCCGCAACGCGTCGCCACGATCATCGCCTCCGGTGAAGGCGGTATCGCGTCGCTCAGTACCGGCGTATCCGCCGCACAGATCAGTCCGCAGCACGTATCTCCGACGCTGCTTCCGGCGATAGTGCCCAATGCGTGCGCATCGGCCGTAGCACGGCGCTATCGTTTCGACGGCCCGTCCTATAGCCCCACTACCGCCTGTTCCTCGGGAGCCGATGCGGTCGGGCAGGGTTTCCAGCTGGTCGCCGACGGCTACACCGACATGTGCGTGGCCGGCGGCACCGAAGCGCCGATCGCACGATGGTTCCTTGCCGGGTTCGCGAACATGCGCGCCCTGAGCCGGCGCAATGACGATCCGGCCCGCGCCAGTCGCCCGTTCACCCTCCATCGCGACGGATTCGTACTCGCCGAGGGGGCCGCGATCCTGGTGCTCGAGGACCTGGACTCGGCAATTGCCCGGCACGCCACCATTCACGCGGAGGTTCGCGGATACGCGGCGGGCACCGATCACCATCACCTCACCGCACCGGACCCCACCGGCGCGGCTGCTGCCCTGACCATCTCCAGAGCGCTCCGCGATGCGGATCTCACCCCGCCCGAGGTCGGGTACATCAATGCGCACGGAACCTCGACCCGTCTCAACGATGCCGCCGAAACCCTCGCGATCAAAACGGCATTCGGCGCCCACGCACACAGCGTGGCGATCTCGTCAACCAAATCCATGACAGGTCACATGCTTGGAGCGACCGGTGCGGTGGAAGCCGCTCTCTGCTGTCTGGCATGTCGGCATCAGACCGTCCCGCCCACGATCAACTACAACGACCCCGACCCCGCCTGCGATCTGGACTACACCCCGAACGTTGCCCGCCGCCTGCCGATCAATGTCGCGATGTCGACGTCGCTGGCCTTCGGCGGCCACAACGCAACCCTCGTCGTCCGCCGCTACCCAGAAAGTGCCGACACATGACCGATCCCACCGAGATCCTGCGCATAGCCACCGGATTCTGGGCCTCCAACACGCTGGCCGCGGCCTTGGACGTCGACCTGTTCGCCGTTCTGGACGTCGACCATGGCCTGCGGGCGCACGACATCGCTGCCAAGTTGCAGACAGCTGAACGCCCCACCGGCCAACTCCTCGCCGCCTGTACGGCATTGGGGCTGATTGTCCGCCATGCCGACGGCACCTATGAACTCACGCCGACCACTCGCGCGTGTCTGCTACCTGATCAACCGGGGTACCTGGGCGGATTCATCCGCTTCATCCACAGTCAGGAATACCAATCCTGGTACCGGCTACCCGAGGTGCTCCGCACCGACCAGCCCGTCACGTGGGATACCGAAGGCGGTCATGCCTCCGCGTTCGATGTCGACGATCCCCGCCTCAGCGAATTCTGGTCGGCCATTCACTCCGCGGGACTCGCGACCGGCACAGCGCTCGCCCATACGGTTCGCGCTCTGACGAACCGTCAGCGCCTGCTCGACGTAGGTGGCGCGACCGGCTCACACGTCATAGCCCTGTGCCGGGAAATCCCGCACTTGCGGTGCACGGTCTACGACCTGCCGACGATCGCCGCCCGTACTCCTGTCTGGATCACCGAAGCCGATCTGTCCGACCGAATTACCAGTGTGGCCGGTGACTTCTTGACCGACCCGGACCTCCCCGCGGGGCACGACGCGATCTTGCTGTCCTCGGTGCTCCACGACTGGGGCCCTGACGTCGTGGACATGCTGCTTGGCAAAGCCGCCGCAGCGCTCCCGCCCGGCGGGCTGATCATCATCACCGAACTGATGCTCGCCGACGACAAGTCCGGACCCGCCGACGCCGCGCTGATGGGGCTCAACATGGTCATCGAAACCGAACACGGCAGAAGCTATTCCACCGCAGAACACACCGCCGCTCTCGCCCGCGCAGGATTCACCGGCATCGAACTCGTCCCACTCGATCTGCCCACCGTCAACAACGCCCTGATCGCCACTCTCCCCCATCGGTGAACACGTCCGAAGTCGAACGAAAGGCACTGAGCGACAATGACGCCGGCAGATCTGGAGCGAATCCTTACCCAGGTGATCAACTTCGGAGACGGGCCACCGAAGATCATCGTGGAACTACCTGAACACGAACTGGACCGGACGTTCGAGGAACTGGAAATCGACTCCCTGGCTCGCGTCGAAATGGTGCTGATGATCAGCGACAACTACCACATCACGATCAGCAACGCTGAAGCAGACGCGCTCGAAACCCCGCGCGCGGTACTGGAACTCGTCGCGGCAAAGTCCACGAATGTCAGTGGCGCCGAGTAGCCGGCACAACGCCGCGCCAGCTCCTTCACGACCGTCGTCACGACAAACCAGAATCAGATCATCGACCGCTCCCGGTCCAGCTCACCGCCAGACCACCAGCTCTTCGAGCGGTTTGCGGCGGTCGGCGAGGCGACGGTCGGGTGCGGCGTCCGGGTCTGCGGGATAGCCGAGGGTGAGGATGCCGACGAGGGCGACGTCGTCTGGTAGCTGGGCGATCTTCGCGAGGGCGTCGAGTTCGTCGGGCGGGGCGGGACTGTAGAAGCCAGTGGTCAGTCCCGCGTCGATCGCGGCGAGTTGCAGGAGCGTGAACAGCGCGCCGGCGTCGAACCACCAGAACGGGACGGGCCAAGGGATTTCGGCGCCGTCGGTGAGTTTGTCGGATTCGGTGTAGCGCTCGTGATAGGACGCCTCGCGTATCCCGAGGGCGATGTGCACCGGGGCTTGCGAGATCCACGGTTGATGACCGTGTTCGAGATACCAGGGCTCGGCGACCGCCGCCAACTGCCCGCGCACGACCGGATCGGTGATCACAACCAGTCGATGGCCTTGGCTGTATCCGGCGCTGGGGGCGCGACGCACGACCCGCACCACCTGCCGCAGCGTCTCCGCGGGCACCGGATCGGGCCGGTAGTGGCGCACCATCCGGCGGCCACGCAGTACTTCGGTGAATTCCATCGTTCAAGCCTTTCGGTTCAGGGCGGGTCGTAAGTGGCGGATGGGCAGCAGGGTGAGCAGGCCGAGCCCGGCCAGCAGGGCGAAGGCGAGCCGGAAATCGCCTGTGCTGTCCCGCAGTACGCCCACCAGCACGGGAGCCGAGGCGGCACTGCCGTAGCCGACGAAGAACGCCAGCGCACTGATCCGTCCAGCTTCACCGGGGTCGCGGCTCACCAGCACCGGCATGGTCAGCACGAGCGTGAAGAGGCCGCCGTGCCCGACGCCGAGGGCGACGATCCACACCCACGTCGCCGTGTCCGGCGCGAGGGCCAAGCCCAGAAAGCCTGCGGCAGTGACGATCATGGTGACCGCGAGGCCGCCACGCTTGTCCTCGCGCTCACCGAGCAGCAGCGGCACGGCCGGCATCGCGACGACCTGGATGGCGATCATGACCGTCAGCATGACGCCGGATGCGGCCGCGCTGTAGCCCCCACTGTTGTGCAGCAGCGGTGCGACCCAGGCCAATTCGCAGTAATACAGCGCCGAGTTGACCGCCGACAGTACGGTGATCCGCCACGCCGAACCGCTGCGCCAGGGCAGACCGCGGGTCGCCGGACCCGCAAGGGCGGCAACACCATCCAGTCCCAGCGCACCTTTCGCACCGGACCACAGCACCATCCCCGCCACCGCGAGGACCGACCACGAGGCCAGCGCCCCCGGCCAGGAGCCCAGCAGGTCGGCCAACGGCGCGCTGACACCGGCCGCCACCGCTCCGCCCAGTCCGAGACCTGCGGTGTAGATGCCGGTCACCAGGGCGGCTCGATCGGCGAAACGCGTTTTGACCACGGCAGGCAACAGGGTCTGCGCGATCGCGATACCGGCCCCCACGATCGCCGCACTGCTCAATTGCAGCCAGGTGGACGCGCCGGCCGAGCGGGCCGCCGTGGCGATCGCGATGATCGCGAGCCCGAGCAGCACCCCGCGCTGCAATCCGTAGCGACGTCCCACATAGGCGCCCAGCGGCGCGCAGACGCCCATCGCCAGCGTAGGAACGGTCGTCAGCAATGCCACGCCGGTCGCGGACAGATCCAGGTCGGTCTGGATGCGGTCCACCAGCGGCGAGACGGCCGCGATGGCCGGACGCAGGTTCGCGGCGGCGGCGAACAACGCGACCGCGGCGGCTCCCAGCGAGGTGCGGGACGCAATGCCTGTCATGAGTACCTCAGTGTTGATCTCGGATAATTTCTATCCGAGTTCTATCACATCTCGGATATCTCATGTCCGAGATCGGTACGATGGGTGCGTGAAGATGTCGAACGGTGTGGAGTGGGCCCTGCACAGCTGCGTCACGCTCAGCCAGAGTCACGAGCCGGTACCCGCGGCTCGGCTGGCCGAACTGCACGGCACTCCGCCGGCGTACACGGCAAAGCACCTACAGGCCTTGTCCCGGGCGGGCATCGTCCGCTCCACGGCCGGTCAGGTCGGCGGATACACCCTCACCCGACCGGCCGCGCAGATCAGCGTGCTCGACATCACGCAGGCGATCGACGGGACCGAACCGGCCTACCGCTGCGCGGAGATCCGGCAGCGTGGACCACTCGGGATTCCCGCCGGGCAGTGTGCGCGTCCGTGCGCGATCGCCCGCACCATGGCCACCGCTCAGCAGGCATGGTCACGCGCGCTCGCCGAGGTCTCCGTAGCCGACCTGGCCGCGGGCATCGATGCCGACAGCGGCGGCACCGCGCTGGCCGATGTGCGGGGATGGCTGCTCGGCACTCGAAGCTGAGGCGGTTCGGTGCTGTGCGGTCGCGGACGTCAGTCGAGCACGTAGCGCATGTGCACCACCTTGTCGAAATGTTTCGTTTCGGCCAGGCGGAGCTGAATTCGTTTGTCCAGCAAGGGGAACAGCGGGGTGCCGCCGCCGAGGACCACCGGGCTGACGAACAGCCAGTACTCGTCGACGAGGCCGTGCGGGATCAGCGCGGCGCCGAGCTCCGCGCCGCCGACCTCCATCACCCCGTCACCGTCGGCTTTCAATTTACGGACTTCCTCGACCGCGTTCTCCCGCACCAACGTGCTGTTCCACTGGACCTCCGTGAGCGTCCTGGAGAAGACCACTTTCGGCTTGTCCGTCCAGAGGCGGCCGAACTCGCGCTCGATGGGCGACGCATCCGCGGGCACGTGCGGCCAGTATTCGGCCATCAACTCGTACAGGCGACGGCCGTGCAGCGAGATCTCGATCTCGCGATACCGGTCGTTGTGGAACTGGTGCAGTTCGTCGTCCGGATCCGACCAGTCGATCTTGCCGTCCCGATCGTTGATGAAGCCGTCCAGAGAGACGGTGAACGAATAAATCAGTTTTCGCATGACTGACCAGACCTCCCGGACGCGCGAAACTCATCGGACAGGGTGGGACACATTATGCGCCGCCGGTCAGGTCCACTTGCCGAACCGGCCAAACTTGTTGAAACTCAAACTATTCCGACCGCGCAGTTCTTATCATGGTCGAGTGAGCTTTCCCGGGTCGATCGTGCGGGCGTTGCAGGTGGAACCGGGAAAAGTCGTGGTCGAGCACGGTTCGCGCACCGTCACCAAGGGACAGTTGCTCGCGATGATGGGCGCTATCGCGGGCGGGCTGCGGGAGCGGGGGCTCGGTCCCGGGCGTGGCGTGGCGATGATGGTGGACGTCAGCGCCGAATCGCTGGCCGCGTATCTGGCGGCCTACACCCTCGGCTGCCATGTCGTCGGGGTGCGGCCGGGGCTCAGCGCGCGGCAGCTACAGCATGTGCTGAGCAACGGGGTGGACGCGGTTCTGGACGACGAGCAGGTGCGCGCGCTCCTGGCGGGCCCGGCGCAGCCGGTGACGGTCGAGGCGCGTTCCGGTGACATCGCCCGTGTGGCCTACACGAGCGGCACCACCGGTCTGCCGAAGGGCTGCGCGCAGACCTACCGGGCGATGTCGGCGCATTGGTCGTGGGGTAAGCAGACCTGGAGCCCGGAGACGGCCGCGCTCGCCGCCTGCGCGCAGCGCTATCTGCTGTTCGGCACCCTGGCCAGCGCGGTGGTGCAAGACTATCTCGCGCTGTGTCTGCTGGGTGGCGGCACCGCGGTCATCCCGGAACCTGTTGGTACAGACCTCTTTCCAGAGGTGATCGAGCGACTGCGGATCACCGCCACGATCATGAACGTGCCCCGCCTCTACCAGATGCTGGACGCACTGCGCGCCACCCCGAGGGACACGAGCAGCCTGCGCGCCATGGTGGTGGCGGGCTCGCCACTGGCTCCGCATCGGCTCGCGGACGCGGTGCGGGTGCTCGGTCCAGTGGTGCATCAGGCGTACGGGCAGACCGAGACCGGCGGCTTGACCGCGTTGACGCCCGCCGAGATCGACAGCGGCGTACTCGCTTCGGTCGGTCGCCCGCTACCCGGTGTCGCAGTGGACATTCGGGACGGCGAGATCTACGTCCGCAACGAGTACATGATGTCCGAGTATCTCGGTGACCCGGCCGAAACCGCCGACGTCCTCGTCGACGGCTGGGTACGCACCCGCGACCTGGGTTACCTCGCGGACGGCTATCTCTATCTGACCGGCCGGGCGCGTGACGTGATCATCGTGGACGCGCTGCCGGTATACGCGGGTCCGATCGAACGACTGCTGGCCGGGCACCCGGATATCGACCAGGCCTACGTCGTCGGCGCACCGGACGACCGCCGCGGTGAAGCGGTGCACGCCTTCGTGGTACCGCGCCCGGGCCGTACGCCGGACCCGATCGCACTGTCCGCCCTCGTGCGCGCGGAACTCGGGGAATCGAGTGTGCCGCAGTCCTACACGGTGGTGCCGGAAGCCCCGACCGCGGCGAGCGGGAAGCCGGACAAGAAAGCCCTACTGGAGCTGTATCCACGGTAACGCCAGACATTTGGAGGAGACGTTGTCCGAACTCGACTACCTGATCATCGGCGCTGGACCGGCGGGCCTCCAAATGGGTCACCACCTACAGCAGGCGGGCCGCGACTATCTGATCGTGGAGGGCGGGCCCGCGGCGGGCACGTTCTTCACCAGATATCCCCGGCACCGCCAGCTGATCTCGATCAACAAGGTGCACACGGGCTGGGACGATCCGGAGCTGAACCTGCGCATGGACTGGAATTCGCTGCTGCCGGGCCCGCCGTTCAAGGACTACTCGCGACGCTTCTTCCCGGCTGCCGACGATATGGTCCGCTATCTCCGTGAATACACTGCGCGGCAAGGCTTGTCGATCCGCTACGACACCATGGTCGAACGGATCAGCCGACCGGATCTGTTCGAGGTCGTCGATCAGCGCGGCGAGGTCCTGCGCGCACACCGGCTGATCGTGGCCACCGGCGTCTCGAAACCCTATGTGCCCGATATCCCTGGTATCGAGACAGCCGAGCTGTACAGCGAAGTGTCGGTCGACCCAGCGGATTTCACCGATCAACGGGTGCTCATCATCGGAAAGGGCAACTCGGCCTTCGAGACCGCCGACAACCTCATCGAGACCACCGCGCTGATCCACGTCGCCGGACCACATTCGGTGCGACTGGCCTGGCAGACCCACTTCGTCGGCCATCTGCGCGCGATCAACAACAACTTTCTCGACACCTATCAGCTCAAATCGCAGAACGCGATCCTGGACGGCAACGTGGTCGATATCGTGCGGCAGCCGGACGGGTCGTACCTGGTGACGGTGAGCTTCTCCCGGGCCGACGAGGTCACCAAGGGCATTCGCTACGATCGGGTGATCGTGGCGACCGGGTTCCGGTTCGACGCCTCGATCTTCGCCCCGGAGTGCAGGCCGGAACTGGCGATCAACGATCGCTTCCCGGCTCAGACCCCGGCGTGGGAGTCGACCACGGTGCCCGGGCTGTACTTCGCGGGCACGATCACGCAGGAGCGCGATTTCAAGAAGTCCACCAGCGGCTTCATCCACGGGTTCCGCTATGGGACAAGGGCATTGCACCGCATCCTGGAGCAGCGACACCATCAGCAGGTCTGGCCACACCGCGAGCTCGGCACGACCACGGCCGACGTCGGCGAGGCGATCCTCGAGCGGGTGAACCGGACCTCGGCACTGTGGCAGATGTTCGGCTTCCTCGGCGATCTGGTCACGGTAGGTCCGGACGCGCAGGCGCGGTACTGGACGGAACTGCCGGTCGACTACCTCGGAACCGCCATCGCGGCAGGAGATTTCGGCGAGGTGGAAACCTACTTGGTGATCACCCTCGAGTACGGAAAGGATCACGACCGCTTCGACCCGTTCGACATCAACGCTCGGCGTATCGCCCAGTCCGACGCCGAACACGCCCTCGACGGCCGGTATCTGCACCCGGTCGTCCGGCAGTACCGCGACGGTCGCCAGATCGCCGAACATCACATCACGGAGAACCTCGAAAACGAGTGGACGCACGAAACAGTGCACCGCAAGCCGCTGTTCGACTTCTTGGTAACCGCGCTGCCCGCCCCGGAGCCGACCCGGTGACCTGCCCGCCGGCCACGCTCGAGCAGCGGGCGAAGGAATTGCTCGAGCCCGCGCACTACGACTTCTTCGCGGGCGGCGCGGGCGAAGAGATCGCGCTGGCCGACAACGAGCAGGCCTTTCGCCGCCTGGCGCTGCTGCCGCGGGTGCTGCGGGACACCAGCGGCCGGTCCATCGCGACGACCCTGCTCGGCGATCCGAGCGCGATGCCGGTGTTCGTCTCGCCCACCGCGTTTCATCGCCTGGCCCATCCCGAGGGGGAACGCGCGACCGCCAGGGCGGTCGCCGCCGCCGGGCTCGTGCTGATCGCCAGCATGGCCGCGACCGTGGCCATCGGCGAGATCACCGCGGCGGCCCGCGAGATCGACCGGAACGCACGGGTGTGGTTCCAGCTGTACCTGCAGCCCGAGCCGGACGTGACCACCGAACTCGTGCGCCGAGCGGAGCGCGCCGGCTGTACGGCACTGGTGGTGACCGTCGACTCCCCCGTCTTCGGGCGGCGCACCAGAGACGATCGGAACGACTTCCACGACCTGCCCGCCGGGCTCTGTGCCGAGAACATGCGCGGCCTGCCCGGCACCGCCGGAGACGGGCCCCGGCCTATCGCGATGTCGCCCACCTTCACCTGGGACCATCTGGAGTGGCTGCGCGAGGTGACGGCACTTCCGTTGGTGCTCAAGGGGATCATGCACCCCGAAGACGCTCGGCTGGCGATCGAATTCGGCGCCGACGCGATCCTGGTGTCCAATCACGGCGGACGCCAACTCGATGCCGCGCCCGCGACGTTGGACGCCTTGCCCGCGATCGCCGCCGGTGTGGCCGGCCGGATCCCGATTCTTCTGGACGGCGGCGTGCGCCGCGGCTCGGATGTCGTGCTGGCGCTGGCGCTGGGCGCGACAGCGGTAGGCCTCGGGCGACCGGTGCTGTGGGGCTTGACCGTCGGCGGCGACAAAGGTGTCGCGGAAGTGCTGGACACCTTGCGCACGGAAGTCGAGCAGACGCTGACCCTGTGCGGCGTGGCGGCGCTGTCCGAACTGGACACCGACCTGGTGACGGTCCGAGGGACGGCGGCGCGGTGCTGAGGCGAACGACGCTGCTGCTCGCGACGACCGGGGCACTCTGGGCGGTATCCCGTTGGCTGCCAAAGGCGGTGGTGGCCCTGCGGGTCTGGATCTTCGCGAAAGTCAACGGCCGCAACGAGATCACCCTGCCCGGCGAGCGCGGTGGCCCGGAGTTGTTCCAGCGCCTGTACGAACATCCGGCGGCCAACGGACGCAGCAGAGGAGCGGCCCTCTCGGATCTGTTCTGGTATTGGCTGGCACCGGGTCCCGAAGTGCATCAGGAACACCTGGAGGACGGCCCCCGCTACACCGAAGCGGCACGCACCACCAGGGCCGTGCTCGCCCTGCCGACCGCCGAGATCGAGCAGCTCGCCGCACGCTGCGCCCGCCGGATTCTCGCGGAACTGCCCGCCGGGCCGGTGACACTGGTGCGCCTGCGTGACCTGATGATGCCGATCTGGGCAGAATTCTTCTACGAGTTGGTCTTTCGCGAGCCGTGCCCGCGAGCCGCACGCGACCTCATCGTCGGCAATGCCGACGACGTGGTGACGTCGCTGAAATGCACCGGACTGCGGCACCTGCGCCGGCGCGACCGCCTCACCCGCTACCTGCTCGCCCGGATCGAGGCGGGCGAGGTGCCGCATCGCCTGCCCGGCCTGTTCAGCCCGCGGGAGCACGCCTACTACCTGCAAGGCGCGTTCTTCAATACCGCCGTCGTCCAGATGTCGGAGGGCATGGCGCATCTGCTGCTCGCCGTCGCCCAGCACCAGGACGTGCAGCGCCGCATCCTGGCCGAACCGGGCAGCTCGTACCTGGAGCACGTGCTGGACGAAACCTTGCGCCAGTTCCCGCTTTTCGGCATCGCACACCGGATCACCACCGGCGATATCGCGGTGGGCGACGGGAGCACGATCCCCGCGGGCACGGTGCTGTGTTTCAACTATCAGCAGTTCGAGCGCACCGGCCACCTCGACCCCGACCGCTTCGACCCCGATCGGTGGACCACGCACCGCGCCAAGGACACCCACCACATCCCGTTCGGCGTTGCCGCCAATCGCCCGTGCCCGGCCTGGCGGCTGTCACCGATCGCGATGCGCGCGGTCGCCCGCACGGTGCTGGACGACTACCGCCTGCACTCGTCGGTCTCGCACACCCGCTCGATACCGCACCGTGCCCCGTGTCTGCTGCTGGCCGCCGACCGGCCCCCGTCACCGATCATGTTGCGCGCCATGCTGACCGGGCTGCGCGCTCGCGATCGGTTCGAGGACGTCTGGCGCGGCCTCACCCAGCTCGGCCTCGGTACCTGGATGGTGCTCGACGCCCGCCGCCTACGCCCCTGCGCCCGGTACTTCGCCGACCTCGACGCGCAGCAGACACCGGCCTGCCCGGTCCGCAGCGGGCATGCCACCGACTGAACGAGCGACCTCCGCGTCCGGCTCAGTCCCAGCGATCGATGGTGTAGCGCGTGCGGATTCCGGCGCTGGTGACCAGGAAGGTGTGCCCGAGGCTGCCGCCTTTCGACATCAGCAGGCCGCAGACCTCGGCGTCGTCCTTGCCCGCGACCACCGCCTGTTGCGTATGCGCTTCCAACGTCTTTCGGATTTCGTGCAATTCGCTCGAGAGGAACTCCGGGAAGAACCCCGCGCCGTTGGTGTAGCCGGTATCGGTGGCGCCGGCGAGGGCGAACAGCACGGATTGTTCGCGAGCCGTGCGATCGTCCTCGACATACCAGGTGGCGGGGTGCGGGACCACGGCGGTCACGTCGCGGTGCTCGCCGGGGCGCAGTCCCCACTGCTTCGGCGGGGAACCGTTCACGTAGACGTACCAGGTCACCGGGTTGCGGCGGTCCGGCGAATCCCACTGCACGATCGGCGGCGCGGCCGGGTCCGCCGCGGTCACCATCGCACCGTAACTGGTTGCCGAACCGGGTACTTCGTACTCGATCCGATCCGCGTCCGGCAGCACGGTGCGCGCGAACTTCGTCCAGGTGAGCACCACCGGGCCGACGTCGAGATCAGCGGCGCCCCTGTGCTTCTCGGCAGGCACGAGATGCCCGAATACACCACCGGAACGACGGGTCGGCGCCGACCGCGCCCACATCGGGCGCACATCGGCGAGTTTCGCGAAACGGCGGGCCAGCGATCCGGCCGCCTCGAGTTCGGCGATGACCTTTTCGGCGCGCGCGATCATCGCTGCCGTCGGGGCCGCGGTGGGCCTGCGGTACTGCAGCGGATTCATCTTCTCGGCGAAACGCCGCTCGACGCTCTCGTACGACAGACCCGCCGCGAGATCGCTGAGCAGCGTGCCGATCATGCCGCTCTTGACGTGACAGAACCCGGCCGGTGCGGTCGCGGCGGCGAGCCAGACCAGATTGTCGCGCTGCCGTTGCGCGGCCGCACCGTGCCCGCGGACCGCGTCGAGTTGCTCGTGCACTGTCGAAAGCCATTGACCGGCACCGAGTATCGCGTCCGAGCGGTAGAGCTGTTCGGTACGCAGCAGTGCCACCGCCTTTTTCACGACCGGAGCCGGGAATTCGGCGAGGGCGCGTTCGAGTGTTTCCCGGTCGGCGTTCTTCGCCGCGACATACTGGCCCGTCGAGACGAGCGCCGTCGGCCGATGCAGCAGGTGCTCGGCGGGCGCGAGCGCGAGATGCGTCCACGAACCGCGTTCGGCGCAGCCCCAATTCGTCGCGCTGGACCGGAACAGCGATGTGATCGGCCTGCCCTCGACCGTCTCGGCGAGCGCGGCCACGGCGCGGGCATAGCTCGGCGGACTATCGCTCGCCGACCACAGCACGGATTTCGCAGTTCCGTCCGCATCAACGCAGACCAATCCCCCGTATCGGCGCAGGAACGCCCGGCAGGTGCCGCAGTTGTTCGCCGCGGCGAGTTCCGGGGTGAGCGCGCCGAGGAACACCTCGAACAGATCACCGGCGTCGACCGTGAACAGCGCCGCGCTCTCGGCGGCTTTCGTTTCGAACGTCCGCCGCACCCCGTCCAGGAATTCGTCGTACCGATCATCGATGGGCGGCTCGGCACCCACCGGGGCTTGCGTTGTCATAATGTCCCGAGACTAGCGGCCGGAGCGCCGGACACCCCACGGAATTTCGGCGTCACGGCAGCAAGCGGCCCGATTCCGCGTCGTACAGCAGTACTCGATCGGCCTGCGGAACGACCCACCCTTCGGTGCCCGGCTCCGGCTCCGCCGCCTCCGGCACCGTCACGCCGACGGTGTATCCGTCCCCGGCCACCGTGACCAGTGCGGTCGCACCGAGATGCTCGACCGTCGACACCTGACCGTGCAGTGCCCCGGCCACCGCGGTGCCGGAGAAGTCGAGATACTCGGGCCGCGCGCCCCAGATGACCGAATCGGCCAACCCGACCAGTTCGCCGGGGATCAGGTTCATCGGCGTGGACCCGATGAAGTTGGCCACGAAAGTGTCGGCGGGCCTGCGGAATACCTCGCGGGCCGTGCCCAGCTGCCGGATCCGCCCGGCCGCGAGCACCGCGATCCGATCGGCCAGGGCCAGCGCCTCGGCCTGGTCGTGGGTGACGAACACCGTGGTCACGCCGAGTTCGCGTTGCAGCTTCTTGAGGAAGGTCCGCGCTTCCAGCCGCAGCCGCGCGTCCAGGTTGGACAGCGGTTCGTCGAACAGGAACACCTTCGGGTGACAGGCCATCGCGCGGGCCAGCGCGACGCGCTGCTGCTGCCCGCCGGACAGTTCGGCGGGCCGGCGCGCCAGCAAACCTTGCAGGGACAGCTGATCCGCGGTCTCGGTCGCCTTCGCGACCCGGCTGCGCCGGTCGGCACCGCGCACCTTCAACGGATAGGCGATGTTGTCCGCCACCGACATGTACGGGAACAACGCGTAGTCCTGGAACACCATGGCCACATCGCGGCGGCCGGGTGCGAGCCGGGTGACATCGCGGTCGCCGATCCGAATCCGGCCGCTGGTCGGCGTTTCCAGTCCGGCGATGGTGCGCAGCAAGGTGGTCTTGCCGCATCCGGAAGGACCGAGCAGCGCGAAGAACTCGCCGTCCTCGATCGCGAAAGACAAGCCGTCGAGCGCTCGCACGCCGCCGGCGAATTCCTTGGTCAGCTCCACCAGTTCGATCTGCGCCATCAAGCCTTGATCCCTCCGTGCAGCCGAAAGCCGTAGCGCCGGTTGACGAACAAATACATCAGTACAACCGGAATCGAATACAGCAGCGAAAACGCGGAAATCGGCCCGAGCTGCGCCGCACCGCCCTCGTCGTAGAAGGTGCGCACGACCACGGCGGCGGGTTGCTTGTCCTGATCACGCAGCAGCAGGAACGGCACCAGGTAGCTCCCCCACACGTTCACGACGGTCCACACCGCGATCGTGGCCAGACCGGGCCGCGCCACCGGAACCACGATGTCCCACAGTATCCGCAGCGGACCCGCACCGAACACCCGCGCCGATTCCTCGTAGGACCGCGGCACCGAGTCCATGAAGTCCTTCAGGATGAAGATCGCCGCGGGCAACAGGCCGCCGGACAACACCAGCACCACGCCGAGTTGGCGGTCCAGCAGACCCAACTTCCAGATCATCAGGAAGATCGGCACCATCGCCGCCGTGCCCGTCACCACGCTGGACAGCAGTAGCAGCAGGTACAGCAGCGCGTCCCGGCCCGGAATCCGCACGCGTGACAGTGCATAGGCCGCCAGCGCCGCGGCGGCCACGACGAGCACCACGCACGCGCCGGACAGCAGCACCGAGTTCCACAACGATCCCATCGCGAGGTCGTTGTCGAACAGCGCCGAAAAGTGTTCCAGAGTGGGCTTTTTCGGGAGACGCGGGGCGTAGCCGGGGGTAGCGTCGAACGGGGCGGACGCCAGCCACAGCATCGGCAGCGCGAAGCAGCCGGTCACGACCGCGACGAAGGTGTAGAAGCCGATCCGGGCGACGATCTGCCTGGGATTCATGCCGGCCTCCGCCGCAACAGTCGCAGGTAGAACAGTGCGAGCACCAGGTTGATCAGCAGCATCAGCACCGAGGCGGCGGCGCCGTAACCCAGTGCGCCGTCATCGATGCCCTGCCGGTACAGGAAGATCGGCAGGGTCTCGCTGCGATGGTTCGGTTCGCCACGGGTCAGCAGGTACGGCGTGAAATCGTTGAAGGTCCACAGGCTGATCAGCAGGGTGTTGGTCAGAACGTGCCCCCGCACATGCGGAAACACGGCGTCCCGCAACACCTGTGGGCCGGACGCTCCGGCCAGACGAGCGGTCTCCAGCTGCGACGGCGGCACCGTGGACAGCGCGGCCGAATAGAGCAGCATGGAAAACGCCGTGCCGCGCCAGATGTTGAACACGATGATGACGGCCAGCGGGTGCTCGATCATCCACGCGTAGCCGGGACTGTCCAGCAGCCGGTTCACCGTTCCCTCGTCGCGGTCCAGCATCGCGATCCACAGCACCGCAACCACACTGGCGGGCAGGATCCAGGCCAGCAGCACCAGGCTCTCCACCACCGCACGCAGCCAGCGTGGCACGTCGCGCAGCGACCAGGCCAGCGTGAAGCCGAGGAAGTTCTGCCCGATGATCGCCGAGCCGAACACGAAAAGCAGGGTGATCCAGACACTGTTGCCGAACAGCGGGTCGGTCAGCGCCTTGCCATAGTTGTCCAGTCCCACCACCGAGACGTGCACGGAGGTGCGCCCGGACACCGTGAGGTCGGTGAGCCCGATCCACAGCAGCCACAGCGCCGGGAACACCAGGAACGCGGCGATCAGCAGCAGCGCCGGTGTGACGAACGCGCTCGCCTTCCAGCGCCCCAGTCCCGCCACATCGGAATCGGTTGCGGCCCGGTCAGTCACCGGCCACCTTGTCCTTGCCCACCGCCTCGGCCACCGCGGCGCCGTACTCGGCGGCGGCGTCGGCGGGGCTCGTTCCGGTGATCACATCCAACGTCGCCTGCTGGATCGCCTTCGACACCCGGGTGTATTCCGGTAAGGCGGGGCGCAGCGACGTGGTCGGCAAGACCTGTTGCGATACGAAGGTCAGCAGCGGATCACCGCTCAGCACATCGGCATTCACGTCCTGGCGCGCGGTGATCCGCGGACCTCCCGCGGCCAGCAGTTGTGCGAACGCCGCGGGCGAGTTCATGAATTGCAGCAGTTCCCAAGCGAGTTCGATGTTCTTGCTCTTCGGATTGAGCACCCGGCCGCCGCCACCGGACATGCTCACGAGGTCCTGTTGACGCACCCCGGTACCCGGCGTCGTCGCCGGAATCCGCGCCCACCCCACCACGGTGTCCCGGTCCGCCATCGGGACGCTGCCCCCGGCCGGGTTCAGCACGCCACGCCAGAAATAGTCGCTCTCCAACAGGATTCCGACCTGCCCCTCGGCGAACTTCTCGAAACTCTTCTCCCGGCCCTTGGCATCCTGCTGCAGTTGCGCGTCGCCCAGTTTCTCGCCGTACAGGGTGCGGTAGAACTCCAGCACCCGGCGGAATGGCGCGGTGTTGCCCACCCACTTGCCGTCCTCGTACAGCTCGCTGCCCGCGCCGGCCAGCAAGGGCAGCACGCCCTGCATCGTCGTCGCCTCACCGAAACTCGTGCCCGCGTCGAGTTGCACCGGAATCACACCCGGCACCGCTTTCAGCTTGCGACCCGCCGCGAGCACGTCGTCCCAACTGGCCGGCTGCCAGTCCGCCGGTAAACCCGCCTGCGCGAACAGCTTCCGGTTGAAGAACAGCACCCGCCCGTCGGTCTCCTGCGGGATGCCGTACTGCGCGCCGTTGTAGGACAGCAACCGCTGCACCGATTCCGGCATCTGCCGCCAGCCGTCCCACGCCTTGACCTTGTCGGCGCCGACCAGCTCGTCCAGCGGCGCGATCTGCTCGCCCTCCGCGAACTCACCGACCCAGATCCCGTCCAGCGAAACGACATCCGCACCGGTGCCGGTCTTCAGATCCTTGGCGATCCGGTTCTTGTAGTCCTCGTCGGGCACCCCCGTCGCCTGGAACTTCACCCGCACGGTGACGCCCTTGGCGCGCTGCTGTGCCACGAATTCCGGGATGACCCAGTCTTCGATCCACTTCGCTTCGGCTGCGTTCTTCCCGCCCGCGGAATTGATCGCGTTCGCGGTGATCGTCAGCGACTCGCCGTCGCTGCCCGACCCGCAGGCCGTCACCCCCGTCAAGGACAAACCGACGCTCACCGCCACCGCGAGCACCCGCATTTTCGATCCCATCTTCAGACGGTGTCACAAGACGCCCGGTACCGGCGCGCATTGCGAAATTCGGTTGCGGTGAACAAGCGGAAAGGGTTGCCTGGAACCCTGTGGCCCACGTAGATGTTTCCGATGTCGACTATTTCCTCCCGGATGGACGACAGCTCCTCGACGGGGTGAATTTTCGTATCGGCGAGGGCGTGAAGGCCGTGTTGATCGGTCCGAACGGGACCGGTAAGACGACGCTGGTGCGGATCATCGCGGGCGATGTCGCGGCTGATGAGGGCGCGGTGACCCGGTCCGGATCGCTGGGCGTGATGCGGCAGTTCATCGGGCAGATCGACGACGAATCGACGGTCCGCGACCTGCTCCTCTCGGTGGCCGCGCCGCCGGTGCGAGCAGCCGCGCGGGCGCTCGACGCCGCCGAGGATGCGTTGATCGAAACCGACAACGAGACAACACAATTGGCCTACGCGCATGCGCTGACCGGGTGGGGTGACGTCGGCGGCTATGAGATCGAGGCGTTCTGGGACAACGTGACCACCACCGCGCTCGGCGTGGCCTTCGACCGCGCCAAGTGGCGGGCGGTGCGCACGCTGAGCGGCGGCGAGCAGAAACGCCTGGTGCTGGAGGCGTTGTTCGCGGGCCCCGACGAGGTGCTGCTGCTCGACGAGCCGGACAACTATCTGGACGTCCCGGGCAAGCAGTGGCTGGAACGCACGATCGCCGCGTCCGCGAAATCCGTGCTCTTCGTCAGTCACGACCGCGAGCTGATCGCGAACGCGGCCACCCGGATCGTCACGCTCGAACCCGGAGTCAGCGGGGCGAGTTCGTGGATCCACGGCGGTGGCTTCGTCAGTTATCACCAGGCGCGCGAGGATCGTACGGCGCGCCTGGCCGAACTGCGCCGGCGCTGGGACGAAGACCACGCGAAACTGCGGGCACTGGTGCTGCGGTTACGCGAGAAGGCCAAGTACAACGACGGCGTAGCGGCGCGCTACCACGCCGCGCAGACCAGGTTGGCCAAATTCGAGGCGGCCGGGCCGCCGGAGGCGATTCCGTTGCGGCAGAACGTTTCCGTGCGTTTGCGCGGCGGGCGGACGGGCAAGCGGGCGCTGGTGTGCACGCAGCTGGAACTCACCGGGCTGATGCGGCCGTTCGACGCGGAGATCTGGTACGGCGACCGCGTTGCGGTGCTCGGCGCCAACGGATCCGGCAAATCGCACTTCCTGCGCCTGCTCGCGACCGGCGGTACGGATCCCGCTGCCGAACATCGCCCGATCGGCGATCTCGACCTCGCGCCGGTCCCGCACACCGGCGTCGCCGCTCTCGGTGCGCGTGTCCGGCCGGGATATTTCGCGCAGACCCACGCCCGGCCGGATCTGGCCGATCGCACCCTGCTGGAGATCCTGCACACCGGCAACGAGCATCGCGACGGTATGGGCCGCGAGGCCGCCAGCCGCGTGCTCGACCGCTACGGCCTCGTGCAGGCCGCCGAACAACGCTTCGACGACCTGTCCGGCGGTCAGCAGGCGCGGCTGCAGATCCTGCTGCTCGAACTGTCCGGCGTCACCATGCTGCTGCTCGACGAGCCCACCGACAACCTGGACCTGCATTCCGCCGAAGCCCTCGAACAGGGCATCGCCGATTTCGCGGGCACCGTGGTCACCGTCACCCACGACCGCTGGTTCGCCCGCCAATTCGACCGCTTCCTCGTCTTCGGCTCCGACGGCACCGTCTACGAATCCCCCACCCCCATCTGGACCGAACCCCGCGTCCAACGCACCCGCTGAACGGGTAACGGGGGGTTCACCATTCGTCGAGGGTGACCAGGTCGTCCTGGATGGCGCGGGCGAAGAGGGCGGCTTTGGTGGGGGCGGGGCGGGCGGCGGCGGCGTATTTGGCCCGGATGCGGGCGATGTGGGTGTTGACGGTCGCTACGGAGAGGTAGAGGGTGCGGGCGGCGGCGGCTTTGGAGTCGCAGCGCAGCCAGACGAGCAGGACCTGCTTTTCGCGCGGGCTCAGGGCCGGGCATGCGCAGGCCGGGTAGCCGAGCGGTTCGGACATCGGTGCTCCCTCCGAGGGCCGCACGTCGAATGCTCCCGAGGCTGCGACGAACGGATGGGTTGTGGCGGTGGCGACGTCACCGAAACGATGTCATCGACGCCCGTCAACAATGCGCGGAACTCGCGGCGGATACAGCGGGTAATGCTGCATGCCTGTGGCGATTTCGAGCATGGACACACCACGGCGCGCGACATACCGGCAACATCTTGCTCGATCCGGGAGCGCGCGCGATGATCGCCGGCATGGATTACCGCATCCTGGTGGCATCGCCGTTGGGCCGGGTGATCGAGCCCGTGATCGCCTCGGTGTTCCCGCGCTCGACCGTGGCGGTCGCGATCGACAAGGACGACGTCCGCCGGCACATCATGGACAACGTCCGCTTCGATGTCGTGCTCACCGACCTGGTGTGGAACCGCCCCGAACTGGCCCTCGAACTCGCCTTCGACGGCCTCGACGTGCTCAGCACAATGCACGAGGCCGACCGGGTGGCTCCGGTGATCCTGGCCGCCCAAGGCCACAGCATGGAACGCGAACATCTGGAGGAGGCACGCAGGCGGCCGGAAGTGGCCGCGGTGTGCCAGAAGTCGGCCGGCGTCGAGCCGTTGCTCGCCGCGATCCGCACGGCCGCCCTCGGCCGCCGCCCACCGCCGCCGGGCGCGACGACTCTGCCGCGCCCGCTGTGCGAATGGTTCGAGGGCAGGCGTGGCAACACCGCCGCCCGCCTCGCGGGCGCGATCGCCGCCGGCGGCGCGGTCGACCTCGCCTCCCTCGCTGAGGTCGCCGGTGTCGGCCTCAACACCGCGAACAAGGTCACCAATCACTATCTGGGGCCGATCATCCGGGCGCGAGGCGAACACGATCCGCTCGTGCCGATGACGCTGCCCGCTGTCGCCCGCTGGTGCGGCCTGCACATGCGATACATCGTCAGCTGGTGCCGCCGCCACGGCAGCGCCGATGTGGTGCGCCCTTACGGGTAGCGCCCGGATCTTGCGGCGGCACTGGCTGATTCGGCCGATTCATCTGTTCGGCGGATACTGCCCGGCGCGCCTGCTCCGTATCGTTCTCGATATTCGCCGAATTCGGCTCGGAGCAACGAGAAAGATACCGTCATGCAGTGCGAGAAATGCCCGAAACATCTGAACGATTGCCAGTCGTGTAAAGGTCGCGGCGGTGGCTCGAACGTATTCGGCCACATGAACTGTGACACCTGCAAGAATACCGGGCTGGTCTGCAATTCACACGGCGGCAACTGGAAGCGATGACCCATCCGCCGCCCGAATCCCCTTGGCCGAGCGACGTTTTCCTGCACGGCCTGGCCCTCCTCGAGGACGGGAACGCCGCCGACGCGATCGGCGCGTTCACCGCCGCGCTGGCCGAATGCGACGGCGCGCAGACCGCGCGCACCGCCGAATGCCTCTACGGTATCGGCGCCGCGCACGCGGAATCGGAACAGGTCGAGCAGGCGACCGACGCATACGCGCGTGCCGCGGATCTGCTCGCCGAGGGTCCGCTCACCGAATTGTCCGTCGAATGCGCCGAAATGGCCGGCCGCGGCTTCGATGTGCTCGAACAGCCCGAGCGCGCGGTGCCGTATCTGCGCCGGGCCGCCACCGGGCTCGAATGCTTCGGCGATCTCGAAGAGCAGGCCGATTGCGACGCGATCCTCGGCAGCGCGCTCGCCGATACGGGGCAGTTCCACGAAGCCATGATCGTGTGGCGGCGCGCCGCCGAGCGCTACCTCGCCGTGAACCGGATCGTCGAGGCCGCCGAATGCCGGGAGTCCTGCGGCGAGGCGGCGATGGAAATCGAGGACGCGCATCAGGTCCGCGACGAACATCGCACCGCCCGCGAGCTTTACGAACGTGCCGGGGAGCTGTCGCGGACCGGCGCATGCTCCTACGCCATCGGGCTGGCGTGCCGGGAGTTGGGTGAGACCGCCACGGCGGAAAAGGAATTCGTTCGCGCGAAGGCCTCAGCAACAGTCGAGGGGAATGCTGCTGGGGCCGCGAACTGCGATGAAGAACTCGCCGAGCTGTACCTCGCGGACGGACGCAAGGAGGATGCGGCGGCCGCGTTCAGCGCGGCCGGTTCGGGGTATGCGGCGGCGGGCAAGCATCTGCAGGCGGGTCAGTCCCGTTTCCGGGCAGGCGAACTCCACCTGCGAACGGGCCGGTTACGAGCCGCGATCCTCGAATTCACTGCCGTGCGTGCGCAGTGGTTGGCGGCGGACGAACCCGGCTTCGCCGCAGCCGCCGACGTGATGTCGGGCATAGTGCTACAGAATTGCAGCGACTACGAAGACGCCACGGCGGCCTATCGGCGTGCCCGAGAGCATTATGCGGGGGCGGGTGAACTGCTCGACGTCGCCGAATGCGATATGCACCTCGCCACGGTGCGGATCTCGATGGGCGATTTCACCGAGGCCGCGGAGTTGCTACAGCAAGCGACCGCGGTCTTCGAGAATCACCGCGACGACCCGCGTTACGCGCAGTGCCTCCTGAATACGGGTGCGGTGCAGGGTCATCGCGGGCGAATCCCCGAAGCCCGGCACCTGTTCGCGCAGGCACGCCGCTACGCCGCCTCGGACGAACTGCGCCGCTCATGTCTGATGGAGGAAAGTCGGCTGATCGTGCACGGCGGCGGTGATTTCACCGAAGCGCTGACCATGCTGGACGAGGTTCGAGCCAGTGCCGAGCAAGCGCAGGAGTGGGCGCAGGCCGCCCAGTGCCTGGAATTCAGCGGCCTCTGTAGGTACCACCTGAGCCACTACGCCGTGGCGGAGGATCTGCTGAACCGCGCCCGCAAGGCGTATGTCCTGCTAGGGCTCCGCACCGAGATGGCCACCGCCGATCTGCACCTCGGTCTCGTGTACTACCAGACCGGACGTAGTGCCGAAGCGGAAGAAGCACTAGAGCGCGGCCGCGCCGGTTTACGCGAGTTCGAACACCACCCCTACACCGCCCATACCGAATCGCTCATCGGCGGTCTGCACATGCGGGCCGGTCGCTATCGGCAGGCAGCAGAGGCGTTCCGCACGACCGCGGCCATGCTGACTCGCGCCGGGCTGCTGTTCCCGGCGGCCGTCGCCCGGCTGAGTCTGGGCGGCGCCCTCATCATGCAGGGCGACCACGGTATCGGTGCCGAGCTCACCGAATCCGTCCTCACGGTGTTCGACTCCGATCCCGCCAATCGCCGTTATCACGCCGTCGGGCTGCTCAATCTCGGCTGCGCCGAGCTGATCTCCGGCCACTACGACGCCGCGCGCTCGCGCGCGCGAGCCGCGCGACAGGTCACCCTCGACATCGGTGACGTGGTCACCGCCGCCAAATGCGACCTGATCGGCGCGGCTGCGGCCGCCGAATCCGGTGACGTGCGCGCCGCGCTCGAACAAGGCTTGCCCGCTGCCGTTTTCGTCGACGCCCAGCGCTTCGGCTTCGCCTCCGCCACGGCCCGCATCTCGTGGCGCGAGATGAACGCGGTGGTCCTGGCCGGAATGTTCCAGTGGGCGGACCAACTCGGCGACGCCACGCTCCTGGCCGATCTGATCGAGACCACGATCAATTCCGGAACCCATGTGGCCGAGCATCATTCGGCCGACGACGGGGGCGACCTCCAGGCCACCCTCGCCGCGCTCGCTGTCTCGGGTGCAGACATGTCGGACCCGATCATCGACCAGCACCTGGCCGAATCCGGCATAAGCGGTGCGGCCGCACTGATTTCCGGTGCGATCCTGCCGATGCGCCCGCCGCCGCGGCTGCGCATGCCCGACGGTCATGTGGCGCTCGCCCCGTACCTGGCGGCCGCCGACGCCGCCTATGCGCCCATCGAGCGGCCCGGGGAGGTGGCGGTGTGGTAGCCGAATTGCCCTCGACCACCGCCGAAACCGACGAACTCGACACGCGGCGCGCCTTCGTCGACCGTTGGGTGCGCGCCTCGGCCGCGCGGGTCCCGGTGGACCGCAAGTGCCTGACCCATCAGGTGAACGCGTGGTCGCTGGATCTGTCGAAACCCGATTGGGTCGCACACCGTTACGGCCGAGCGGCCACCGTCTGCGCGGGTGCACCACCGACGAGCGAGTTGACCGGGTGGCGCGGCGTCCGAAACCTGTACGGCGACTTCGCCGATCCACTCGCGCGCTACGTCGTCTCGTACTACTACGCGACCTGGGCGCTGCGTCCGGCCGGGATTCCGAACAAGCTGCGCGATCCCTTCCGTGAACAAGCCCGGTCGACGGCCTGCACCGCGGTCCACCTCCGCCTCGTGCGTGGCTCCGCCGCGGAACCCGGCGTGCTCGGCACCGAGCAGGTGGCCACGTCGTTCGTGACGCAGGTGGCCGCGGACGCCGTGGAACACCGTGCCGCGCACCGGCAGTCGGCGGTACTCGCCTTCGCCGACGGCATCCTGGATCAGGCGAGAATGCTCGACCGCGACCATGTCGCCGTCGCCGATCGCTTCGGGCTGCCGTTCGGCGCGGTCGAACCGCTCATCGCACGGCTCATCGACAGTGCGGACCGGCTCATCGCGGAATACGACCGGGATCTGCCGACCGCGCCGCAGGCGTCGGAGCGCACCGAGGACCTGCTCCGGTTCGTGGACCAGGAGTACGCGGACGTCGTCGCGGCGATCCGGCGGCACACCCTGGCCGGCGTGCCACCGCCGGTCCAGCTCGAACGCCGGTCGGAACACCTGACCGAGGCCAGGGCACGCACCCACCGCGCGCTGCTGCGGGCGATCCGCCGCGGCTGCGCCATGACCGACGAGGATGCTCGTCGCATGTTCTACGCGCGCCTGGGCTGGCTCCTGCGCGGCGAGGCGAAAATGAAGTCACACAGGCAGTTCGACGATCGTGCGGCCGCGGACACGGCCGATCACGGCACCGCAAGGGACGAATTGCTCACCGCGCTGCGGACGTATCTGATCCGGCACCGTGCCGAGATCCCGCTCGGCATCGGTGCGGCGGCGGAGTACGACCTCGTGCTCCGGCTCCTGGGCTTGCCCGGCCTCGAAGCCGAACTTCTGATCGGTGACACCGCCGCGCTCACCGCGTGGTGCACGGCGGCCTGGAGCCAACAGCGCCCGGATCACGCGCTGGCGATGGATCCTGCCGCCGCCGCGGATGTCCTCCTGCATGCCGTCCGGTGGGCGGTCGAACAGTCGAGGGACGGGGCATGACCGGACCGGACAGACCATCCCAGACGATCCGTGTCGGCGGCATCCCGATATCGCTCGGACCACCGCCCGCGGTGTGGCGGTCCGCCTCGGTGGCGGCGGTCGCCGAGGTCACGGTCGCGGTCGGGCCCGGTGTGTCCGTGACGGTGGACGCCGCCGACCCGGGGACGGTCCTCGCCTGGTCGGTTGCCGCGCAGGCGGATCCCGCCCCGCTCGCCGGTGCCTGCACCGACGACGTGACCGCGCTCGTCGCGCAGGTCCGTGCCGGTCTCGGCACCGCTGCGGACACCCCGCTGCGGCTCCGTCCGGCATGGACCCGGCGCGCGCTGATAGCCGCTGTGTCGCAACGGTTTCCGGTGCCGCTGCACGAGGGAGCGCTGCTGCTCGATGCCGCAGCGGCCGATCAAGGCGTAGGCCATTCGGCGCTGGCGGCAGTCACGCTGGGCTGGGCCGCGCCGGTGCTCGACGCGCTCGCCACGGCAAGCCTGACCGGCGAACTCACCGGGGCTGCCGTCGCCACCCTCAACGACGTTGCGCAGCAGTGCAAACGAGCGGCCGCGGGTGTCGACGTCGGCACGGATGTGACCGCGATCGCCGATCAGCTCGCCCGCCGACAAGCCGCCGATGCGGAGCGACGGCTGGGTCCATTGCTCGAATGGCTGGCGCGAAGCGGTGATTCGGCGTCGGCGTTCACCTTGGGCGGCGACACCGATCCCGGTGGAACACCGGCGGGGTTGCCGGAGGAAGTGGATCTGCTTGCGGTGCCCGCGCGAATCCTGCGCTGGGCCGGATCTCGCGAACCGGAGATCCGGGTGCTGTCCGCGACACGCGCCGGAGACGGGGGCCACGAGACCGCCCGCGTGCAGGTGCCTCTCGCGGATCAGGTGGACACGCTGTGCCGGGAGGCCGGCGTCCTGCGCGCCTATGCCGCCGACGGGCAGAGCGGCCGACTGCTGTGCACCGCCACGATGCAGGTGCGGGACCGAATACTGGTGGGTGATATCAGGTTTCGACGGCGGTACGGCGACGATCCGGTCTTCGGCGTCTTCTCGGCCGAGCTGGGGCCGGGCGTCCTGCGCTGCACGCCCACCGGGCGCGCGCTGCGCTCGATCGACCGTCTGATGATCGACGCGTGGTCCGCCCACCGCGGGGCCGTCGCGGCGGCCGCGGCTACCGATCCCGACGCGCCGGACGCGATACAGGAACAGCTGCGGGGACGCGCCGAGGGCATGCTCGTGCGCGCCAGATCGCTGACCAACAACGCGTTGGATCGGCTGGAAGTACTGGCCGCGCGGGTCTCTCCGGACGATGAACTGCTGGGTGACCAGCTCGACGCACGGCTCGATGCCATCGATGGCTATATCTCGACGCTGGAAGGCAGTGCGCTGCATCTCGCGCCCGGAACCGAACCGCTGCTGGCCGAGCAGGTTCCGGCCGACGACGCGGAGGGCGAGCGCGCGTGAACGACCCGGTCACGGAGATCGAACTGCTCGTGCGCGCCGCCGATGCGGGCGACACCTACCTGTCGTGGACCTGGTTGGACGGGGCGCGCACGCCCACCGTCTGCCGCCTCGATGCCCGGAACCGGGAAAAGCTCCTCGACACTCTGGAAGACGCACTGCCGCACCCGCGCCCGACCGGGAACGGCAGCGACGCTCGGCAGGAGTCCGAACCCGAAGCCGTGCGGCGTGCGCTGACCATCGGCGCCTTCGCCGCGTACGCGACCGAACACGATCTGTCGACGCGCCTCGCCGACACGCTGCTACCCCGCGACGTGCGTACCCGGCTGGCCGAACATGCCGGGGACCAGCACATCCGGATCAGGGTCGCGCCGAGTGCCCGGCTCGCCCAGGTGCCGTGGGAACTGCTCGTGCTCGACGGTGACCGGCGGCTGCTGGATATCGCCGAGATCGTCTACGACCCACCCGCGACGCTGCATGCCGGTCGCAGCAGGCCACCGGTGCCCTGGGCACAGCAGCGACAGCTACCGCCACTGCACGTGATCGACCCTATTCTGCCGTCCAGCGCACAACCCGCGCTGCACAACGTCTTTCGCGATCCGGACGACCTCGGTGCGCTGGGCGAGTTCGAGGGTCGGGTCGTGCGCGAGCGCCGCACGGCCGGCCGCGGTACGCACCGCCGTCGCGGGCAGGACCGCGCCGCACGACCCGTGCCCGCTCTGGTGCCGGTGCAGGGTGAAGTCACCCGGGTGCAACTCAGCGCGGCACTGATTCGGGGCTGCTCCAGATTCCTGTACTTCGGCCATGTCTCGGCGGCGCCGAACGAACCAGGCTCCGCGGCAATTCATCTCGGTGATGTCGTCGGCCCGTCCGATGCGCCGGGCGGGGCATGGGGCCTGGCCACGCCGCGGGGCGGAGCCCCGGGCCACACCCGCGGCGCGCATCTCCCGCTGTGCGCGCTCGACTTCCTCTTGGGCACAACCCGATCCGACGACCCCGAGGTATGGGCCCGCTACGGGGCGACCAACCCGCAGTTGGGCCACGAGATCTGGCCGATGCCGAGCCGGGTCGCGCTCATCGCCTGCGAAGGCGGCGTCGACTTCCGGTCCGCCGAGACCTTCGGATTGATCATGGCCGCCCTCGACGCGGGCGCGGAATTGGTCACCACCACCCGCTGGGTGCTGCCCACCGATGCCGCCTTCCGTGCCTGTCTCGGCCTGCTGCCCACGCGACGCCCGACCACGGACCTCGCGCTGCATGTCGACGACGCCCACAACGACCCTGATCCCGTTGCCGCACTGACGCGTTGGCAGCGCGACCAGTTGCGCACCTGGCGCGACACCGGTGCGGTGTCCTGTTCGCCGATCGTCTGGGCCGCACTCACCAGCACCGTCGCGCCCGCACGCGAACCCGCCGAGCCGAGCCAGGCGCACGCCGCCGCTGTCGGTCGATCGCACGACTGACGACGGCCCTTGCGCAGCGGGAGAATCGACGGCAACGCCCCGTGGCGACCGTCCGCCGCCGACGAAAGGCCAACCCATGCAGTACTCGCGCACCACTCCCCTGTCCCCGCGCGGTTAGCCGTTTCCATGCTGTCGAATCGAATGCTCGCGCTCGTCCTGCTGGTGGACGCCGCAGCCGATACCGCACGGGACGAGGCGGCGGCCGAACGGCAGCGCCGGGACGCGCGGGTCACCGAGCAATGGCGGGCCCGGCAGCGTCAGGCCGCGGACCTGCGCCGTCGCGTCCTGATCAGGGCCGGTCGGCTCGCGGTCCGAGCGGTCGTCCTCGCATTCCTGGTGTCGGCATCCGGAGCCATGGCCGCGGCTTTCAGCGACGATGTCGCGGACACCGTTTGGTTCGCGGCCTATGACGTCCGTTCGGTGACCTTCAGCGATTTCGTTTCGCTGTGGCTGTACGCGTCGATCGCACTGCTGAGCGCCGTGGCCGCCCTCTCGGTGCTCGCGTTCCAGTTCCCGTATCCGGTCGGACAGGAAGTCGTATCTCCGTTTGCCACATGGGGTTTCGCTGCGGGTACGGGGCTCTTCGTCGTGCAGGCGCTCAGCGGCGCCGGGGCCGGTGTCTGGTGGCTACCGTCGGCGTTCGCCGTGGTGGGGCACCTGGCCTACGGGATCTACCGTGGCACGCGAGCGAACGGGTAGCCGATGAGCAGTGCCGCCATCCGCTATCAGGTGGTGCCCGAACACACTGTGCGCGAGCAGGCGCAGCGGCGGCTGCGCGCGCTCGGCGCGCGCGCCGCCCGGGTGTCCGCACGGTGCACCGCGGTCGGCCTTCCCGCGCCGCAAGCACCCACGGGTCGGTACACGACGTCCGCAGAGATCAACGCGGCGTGCGAACAGTGGGAGACCGCGCTCGCCGCGGCGGAACCCGCGATCCAGCAGGCACAGACCCGGCAGCGGGCCGACCAGATCGGCCGTGACGTGGCGGCAGCGCTCGCCGATCTGGCCCGGACTCAGCCGGTGGTGCCGGAAATCGAGCGAGCCGAGCCGGATACGCCCACCCTCCGGCGGCTGTCCGCACGTGTCGAACGGCTGCTCACCACGCTGCTCGCCCCGGCACCCGAATTCGCGCAAGCCGGTGCCGCTGTGCTCCGGTGCGCCGATCCGGCGCGGGCCGAAATGCTGCTCAGCGACCTCGATTCGCGCATCGCCGCCGCCAACGCGGCAACCCGCAGAACAATGGCCGACCGCGAGCAACTCGCGGAACTGCGCACCGCCGCAGCAGAACTGGCCGACCCGAGCATCGTCTCCGGGTTACTCGACAGCGCCGAACGCCATCTCGACCGTGGGCTCGACCCGACGGCAGAACTGGCACAGGCCCGCACACTCGTCGCTGCGCGGATCGCACACGAAGACGCCACGCGCGAGCGCCGATTCGTACTGGACGCGGTACAGCAGGCCTTGACAGACCTCGGCTATGCGGTCACACCCGTCGCCATGGACACCGCCGGATCGATCGTGCTCGCCGCGCCCGGATCGGCGGCGTTGGGCGTACGCGCCCGGATCGTCGACGGGGAGATAGATATTCGCACGGTGCATACGGGTGCGGAGCCCGAGCAGGTCACGTTGCCCGCGCAAGCCGAGATCTGTGCCGACCTCCGCGCGCTGCCGGATCGGCTACGCGCACACGGCGTCGTACCCGACCGGTTCCGGCAATCGGGGGCCGGACTGGCCGCCGTCGAGGTCGTGCCCGCGGCGGCGGTGACCGCGACCGTCCGCCGATCCGCCGTGGAACGGAGTGCCGAGCAATGAGTTCCCCGGTGGTCGAGGCGCTGCCGTCCTGGCTGCGCGAGATCGATGTGGCGCTGGCCGCGAACCCGCAGATCATGGTCACCGGCGCGCTGCGTGATCTCGTGCTGCTGCCCGGCCCCGACGGCACCCCGACCAGGCTGGTGAGCGTGGCGGAGGCGCTGCGCAGCGTGCTGGCGGAGGCGGGGCATCGGTCGGTGATCGCGCTCGATCCGGTGGACGGCGCGCGCGTCATGATGGACGACGGCGGCGTGGCCGCCGCGATCGTCGGCGCCGCCGCCTCGTCGAATTCCCGGACACCGACCGATCCGCTACCGCTGCTGCGCCGGGTGCTGCACGATGTCGTGCTCTCCGAACGCCCCTGCTGCCTGATCATCGACTCGGCCTCCCGGCTGGTCCCCGCGGCGGATCTGGGCAGCGCGGAACTGCACCGCGTCTTCATCACCGCGGAGCGGCTGATGACCAATGCGCCCCGCCGCACCGTGCCGGGACCACACCGGACCTCGCTGTACAACACGGTCTTCTGGCTACTGGACCGAGAGAACGACCTGCCGCACTGGATGATCAGCGGCCAGCTCGCCCGGGTGGTCTCCATTCCGGCGGCCGGGCTCGCGCAGCGTCGCGCGGTGGTCTCGCTGCTCATCTCGTCGCTCCCGGCAGCACCCGTACGGGATTCGGTGCAGTACCAGGCCGTCGTCGACAGCTATGCCGGGCAGACCAGCGGTCTGACGCTGCGCTCGATCAAGGAGATCAACCGCCTGGCCATCGATCGACGGATCCCGGCCGAGCGGATCGAGGACGCCATCCGCACCTTTCGTGTCGGCATCCCCGAAAACCCTTGGCAGGACGCCGCGCTCAAGCAGCGGATCCGGATGGGCACAAAACTGCTCGGTGCGAAGGTGCTCGGCCAGCCGGTCGCCGTCCGCAAGTCGGTGGACATCCTGATCCGCTCGGCGATGGGACTGACCGGCGCCCACACGGCAGGCAGCGGCACCCGCCCGCAAGGGGTGCTGTTCTTCGCCGGACCGACCGGAGTCGGCAAGACCGAATTGGCCAAGTCGATCGCCGAACTCGTCTTCGGCCGCGCCGACGCGTTCGTCCGGTTCGATATGAGCGAGTTCTCCGCCGAGCACACCGAGGCCAGGCTGATCGGCGCGCCACCGGGATACACCGGGCACAGCGCCGGCGGCGAACTGACGAATGCGGTGCGCCAGCAGCCTTTCCGGCTGATCCTGTTCGACGAGATCGAAAAGGCCGCGCCGCGGATTCTGGACAAGTTCCTGCAGATCCTGGGTGACGGCAGGCTCACCGACGGCAGCGGGTCGACCGTGTATTTCTCCGAGACGCTCATCGTGTTCACCTCGAATCTCGGTGTGTACCGGACGGATTCGACCGGGCAGCGGGTGCCGATCGTGGCCCGCGGCACGCCCTACACGACGGTCGAATCGACCATCCGAGCGGCGATCGCCGACTACTTCACCAAGGAGATCGGCCGGCCGGAGTTGCTGCGCCGGATCGGCGACGACGTGGTGATCTTCGACTTCATCTCCGACGAGACCGCCGCGCAGCTGGTTCCGCAGTTCGTCTCGAACGTGATCGACCGGGTCCGCACCACCACCGGCATCACGGTGACGGTCGAGGACGCGGTCCGCAAGCAGCTGCTGGCCGCGGCGCTGACCCGGCTCGATTTCGGCGGCGGCGGGGTGGCCGCCGCGGTGGAGGCACTGCTGGTCAACCCGCTGGCGCGGGCGCTGTTCGACCTGCCGCCCGGTACCGACGCGGCGACGGTGACGGATCTGGCCGAGTCGGACGACGGATGGACGGTGACCCTGAGATGACGTCGATGTTGTTGTCACGCTTGCACTATCCGGTGAGCAATCTGGGCTTCGGCACCCGCGCGGGCGTCTGGTTCCAAGGCTGCACGATCGGCTGTCGTGGCTGCCTCGCCCGCGATACCTGGCCGTCCGACGAAGCGACCCGCTGCGATGTGCGGCGGGTGCTCGAGCGGCTGCGGCACACCCCGGGACCACTGGACGGCGTGACCATTTCCGGCGGCGAACCCACCGACCAACCCGAGGCATTGCGTGCCCTCTTGGCCGGACTCGAGCGCAGGCACGCCGAAACCGGTGCGCCGCTGGATGTCCTGCTGTTCTCCGGTCGCTCGGCGAAATGGTTGCGCGCGAAATGCGCGTGGGTGTTCGACGCCGTCGACGTCCTGGTGAGCGAGCCGTTCGTCGCCGCGAAAGCGGGGTGCGAGCCGCTGCGTGGCTCGTCGAATCAGCACGTGCACGTGCTGACCGACCTCGGCCGCGAACGCTACCTCGGACCGGACTTCACCAGGTATGCCGCGCAACGACGGCAACTCGGCGTGCACGTGGACGGCGGAACCGTTCGGCTGGTCGGCATTCCGTTGCCGGGCCATATGGCGGCGCTGACCGCGGCGCTGTCCGAGCAGGACATCGAACTGGACGACGCGTCATGGCTGAGCTGACCGACGAAGAGGTCACCTGTCCCGCCTGCGGCAGCCGCGGCGCACCGACGCTGATGTGCCCGAACTGCGGCCACGACCTGCCGGATACCTCGGCACCGCCGGAGCCCGAAACCCCCTCGCGCGGTGGGCCGCTCGAACTGGTCGTCGCCTCGGGCGCGCGGCTGCGGATACTGCCCGGCCAGCTGGTGGGCATCGGCCGTGACGAAGGGTTCCCTGCCGCAGTGGTTTTCGAGAACTACACCAATGTCTCGCGCTTCCACGGCGAGCTGCGCTACGACGGCGATCGCCTGTATTTCACCGACACCTCCACCAATGGCACGTTCGTGAACGAGGTCCGGATACCACAGCACGAAGAGCATCCGATCGGTCGCGGCGACACCCTGCGGCTCGCCGCGGACGTGCCGGTCACGATCGAATGGGAGCCCTGATGCGGATCCGGGTCGCCGCGGTGACCCATCGCGGACTGGCTCGCGCGCACAACGAGGACGCGCTGGGCTGGGGCGGCTGGGCGTTGCAAGGCGCGACGCCCGCGACGATCACCACCGAAATACGCGTCGAGCGGCCCACCACGCTCGTCGTCTGCGATGGGCTCGGCGGCCATGCCGGGGGCGCGACCGCCAGCCGGTTGGCCTGCGAATTCCTTACCGCGCCGGAAACGGTCGCCGTGTCGGTGGGAGCCGAACAGACCAGGGCCATCATCGGCGCGCTGCTGCAACGGATCTCGGAGACGCTCGACGACCTCGGCGCGCAACGAGCCGAACTGCGCGGCATGGGCTGCACCGTGGCGGGGGTGACCGTGCACCCGGACGGGTCCGCGCTGGTGTTCAACGTCGGTGATTCGCGCGCCTATCGGCTGGAGGGCCGTTATCTGGCCCAGCTGACGCTGGACCACCGTGCGGCCCATTCGAATCGGCTGCAGCAGGCTCTCGGCGGCGGTCGGCGCACCCTGCTGGATCCGGCGTTCTTCGACTGCCGCCTGCCTTCGGACCCCGGCATGCTGCTGTGCACGGACGGCCTCGACGACTACGCGAAACCCGAAGCGATCGAACGGCTCTTCGCGGCAGGCGCGGCCGACCTGCCCGCACAGCTCCGCGATCTGGCCCTCGCGGGCGGCGGTGGCGACAACGTGACCGTTCTGCAGGTCATGGCCTGCGACGGCGAAGGAGACGACGATGGCTGACGAAACACGCATGGACGCCCCGGGTTCCGGTCGGCGCGCGGCGCCCGAGACGCGACTGGATCGCACGGGCCCCAGTGCGCCGCCGACCCGGTTCGATCATCCCGGCAGCGCCGCGCACAGCGAGACCGCTGCGCGCCCACCCGCGCCGCAGACCCGGATCGACAGCAGCCCGCACGATGCGTTCCAGCCCCTGCCGCCCGCGCTGGCGTCCCGATTCACCGTGCAGCGCAAGCTCGGCAGCGGTGGCGAGGCGACGGTGTGGCTGTGCCGGGCCACCAACGGGCACGACTTCGCGATCAAACTGTTCCACCAGGTGCCCCGCTACCGCGTGGATTTCGAGGCGCCGCAGTATCGGGACAGCTTCCGGGCCGAGCATTCGGTGCGCGTCTTCGAGCGCGGCAGCGACCTGGACATCCATTTCGAGGTGATGGAGTACTGCCGGCTCGGCTCGCTCGACAGCTTCTTGCGGCAGCGTGATCCGCACGGTGGCGCAGCGGATCTCGCGGTGGAGGTGCTGCGCCAGCTCGCGGCGAAGCTGCACGCGTTGCAGCGGCCGAACGGCACCACGCTCGTGCACGGCGACGTGAATCCCCGCAACATTCTGGTGCGTTCGGACGCACCGCTGGAGTTGGTGCTCGCCGACTTCGGCCTCGCGGTGGATCTGGGCGGCCGGTCGAAGATCACCAACACCGGTCAGGGCACCGCCGCCTACAGCGCACCGGGCGCGCCGCAACGCTGGCGGGTCGAGGACGACTGGTGGAGCGTCGGCATGGTGCTCTACCGGGTGCTCGTCGGCCGCGGCTACTTCGAGGACGACGCGGGCAGACAGCTGGCGGACAGCACCATCGACGCCGAGGTGAACACCCGCGACATCTCCTTGGCCGCACTGGACGACCTGGCGCTGCGGCCCGCGATGCGCAGCCGGTGGCAGCGACTGCTCGCCGGTCTGCTGACCCGAGATCCGCTGCAGCGCTGGGGTTTCACCGAAGTCGAGGCGTGGCTCGCCGGGAAGGCCCCGGCCGTGCACCGCGCGGCGCCGAGCGCCGAGGAACCCGCGAGCCGCGGGCGGCGTGCCCTGACGCCGTTCGCGCTGCCCGGCGTCGGCACGTTTCACGACAGCGCGTCGCTCGGCGCCGCGATGGCCGGCTATCCGGAGCCCGCCGCCCGCGCACTGGCCGGTCGGGGCCGTGCCGCACTGCTCAACTGGCTGATCGACGATGTCCGCACCGGTGAGTCATATGCCGAGCTGAAGTCCTACGGCGACGGCTGGGGTCCGGAGGAACTCGCCACCTATTTCACCGCCAAGCTGGCCCCCACCGCCGCTCTCACCTATCGGGGGCACGCCGTGGACACGGTGGCCGAACTGTGCGGCCTCGCCACGACATTCGACGCCGCCGAGGTGGTCACGTCCCTGTACGACCGGCAGTTGGTCGGCAGCCTGAGCGGTCCGCAGCGCTCGAACTATCCGATGATCGACGCCGATTGGCGCGATATCGTGCAGCACGCCGACGAGTTGGGCGAGCAGTACGGTTTCGATATCCGCTTCGGCCGCGCTCCCCAGCGTGCCCACGTCATCCGCTACGCCCTGCTGTTGGCGGCGGGCGACGAGGCGGTCGCCGACAGCTTCATAGCCGGTGTCCGCCATCGCCTCGCGGACCCGGACATGTTCTCGGCCGACGAGGTTTCGTGGTTCGCCCAGCTACGGCAGGAGGCGCGCCTCTAGCTAGGCCCGTTCGACCCGCACCGCGATCTCGGCGGAAGTACCGACGGTGCCGGTGTATCCGTCTTCGACCGACTCCGCGTACACCACGGTGGTCGCGAGCGTCTCCTGCGCGATGAAGGTTTCGTGCTGTCGTACGATCTGCGCGACCTCGGCGTCCGCGGCGACGGTGAGCACGATGCGGTCGGAGACCGCCAATCCCGCTTCGCGCCGGGCATTCTGGACGACGCGCACCACATCCCGGGCGCTGCCTTCGGCCGCGAGTTCCGGGGTGATCTCGGTGTCCAGTGCGATGGTGACGCCACGCTGGGATTCGACCACCCGGCCGCTGCGCGGCAGCTCGGAGACGAGCACATCGCCGGCGGTGAGTTCGATCGCTGCGCCGTCGAAATCGACTGTCGCGGAGCCGTTCTCGCGAAGCTGGGTGACCAGCTCGGCCGCGTCCGCACGGTGGATCACATCGGCGACCGCCTGCGTCTGCTTGCCGAAACGTTTGCCCAGCGCCCGGAAGTTCGCCTTCACCGCGATGTCGAGCACCGTCGCCGCGGACTGCAACCGTTGCAGGCTCTTGACGTTCAGTTCGTCCGCGACGTCGTCGAGCAGCTCGCGCGGCAGTTCGGTGCCCGGCGGCAGGCCGACGAACGCCCGGGCCAGCGGCTGCCGCACCCGCACCTTGCTCGCCTTGCGCGCCGCCCGCCCGGCCTCCGCGAGCGTCTGTGCGGTGCGTACCTGCTCGGCCAGCACCGGATCGATCAGGGCCCGGTCGGCACCGGGCCATTCGGCGAGGTGCACCGAATCCGGGGCCGAGGGCAGGCCCGGCCGCACGACGTCCTGCCACACCCGTTCGGTGAGGAACGGGATGAACGGAGCCAGCAGCCGCGTGCCGACCTCGAGGCATTCGAACAGCGTGGACAAGGCGTCCTGCTCGCCGTCCCAGAACCGTTGCCGCGAGCGTCGCACGTACCAGTTCGACAGCGCGTCGACGAATTCCGCGAGCAGCCGACCGGCGCCGGTCGTGTCGTAGGACTCGAGCCGGGCATCCACTTCCACGGTGAGCGTGTGCAGTTCGCCCAGAATCCACCGGTCGAGCACGGGGCGCTCGGCCACTGGACGCGCCGAATCAGGTTGCCACGCTGAGTTACTCGCGTAGAGCGCGAAGAAAGAGGCGGTACTCCAGTATGTCATCAGCAGGCGCCGCGTGATCTCGTCGAGCGGGCCGGGGCCGACCCGGCGCGCCGACCACGGCGAACCCGAGCAGGCCATGAACCAGCGCAGCGCATCGGCGCCGTGCGCGTCCATCAGCGGGACCGGGGCGAGCACGTTGCCGAGATGCTTGCTCATCTTGCGGCCGTCTTCGGCCAGGATGAGCCCGAGGCAGACGACGTTCTCGTAGGCGGACCGATCGAACACCACCGTGCCCACCGCCATCATGGTGTAGAACCAGCCGCGCGTCTGGTCGATGGCTTCGCAGATGTACTGCGCCGGATAGTTGCGCTGGAACGCCCCGACGCTCCCTTCGACGTGCGGATAACCCAAGGCGGCGAACGGCATCGACCCCGAGTCGTACCAGGCGTCGATCACCTCCGGCACGCGGGTGGCGGTGCTCGCGCACTGCGGACAGGCGAAGGTCACGGCGTCGATGTACGGGCGGTGCGGATCGATGCTCGCCACATCGGCCCCCGCCAGAGTGCCGAGTTCGGCGCGCGAACCGACGGCGGTCACATGCCCGTTCTCGCAGCGCCACAACGGAAGTGGCGTCCCCCAGTAGCGACTGCGCGAGAGGGCCCAGTCGACGTTGTTGTCGAGCCAGTTGCCGAAGCGCCCGTGCTTGATGGTCTCGGGGAACCAGTTGGTCCGCTGGTTCTCGTGCCGCAATTGCTCACGTACCGCGGTGGTCCGGATGTACCAGGAGGGCTGCGCGTAGTACATGAGCCGGGTGTGGCAGCGCCAGCAGTGCGGGTAGCTGTGCTCGAAATCGGTGCGGCGGAACAGCAACCCGCGTCGCTGGAGTTCCTGGATCAGCACCGGATCGGCGTCCTTGAAGAACAGCCCGCCGATCAGTGGCAGATCGCCGAAGAACCGGCCGTCGGATTCGATCGGATTGACCAGCGGCAGCCCGTTGGCCTGGCAGACGATGAGGTCGTCGGCGCCGAACGCCGGGGCCTGATGAACCAGTCCGGTGCCGTCGGCGGTGGTCACGAAGTCGGCGAGCACGATTCGATGCGCGTTCGGGATATCGACCAGGTCGAAGGCGGGACGATAGCGCAGGCCGGCCAGCTCCGCGCCGGGCACCTCGGCGAGCCGCTGCGCGCCCTCCCCCAGCACGTCAGCCGAAAGCGTCTCGGCGACAAGGAATGTCCCGGCGTCGGTGCGCGCGACGACGTAGTTCACCGCCGGATGGACGGCGACGGCGGTATTGGCGGGCAGTGTCCACGGCGTCGTGGTCCAGATCAGCAGGTCGACGCCGTCGAGGCCGGCCACCGGGTCCACCAGCGGCAGGCGCACGTAGACCGACGGATCGGTGACGGTCTCATACCCTTGCGCCAGTTCGTGATCCGACAATGTGGTACCGCACCGGGGACAGTACGGCGCCACCCGGAAGTCCTCGGTGAGCAGTCCGCGCTCGAAGATCCGCTGCAACGACCACCACACGCTGTCGACGTATTCCGGTGACATGGTGGTGTACGGGTGCGCCAGATCGATCCAGTACCCCATGCGTTCGGTCATCCGCTCGAACTCGCCGACGTGGCGCATCACCGATTCCCGGCAACGCGCGTTGAACTCGGCGACACCGAACTTCTCGATCTCCGGCTTCCCGTTGAGGCCCAGTTCCTTCTCCACCGCCAGCTCGACCGGCAGTCCGTGGCAGTCCCAACCCGCCTGCCGCGGTACCGAATAGCCCTTCATGGTCTTGAACCGCGGGAAGACGTCTTTGAAGACCCGGGCCTCGACGTGATGCACGCCCGGCGACCCGTTGGCCGTGGGCGGGCCCTCGTAGAACCCCCACCGCGGCCCGTCCGCGGTGCGCTCCAGGCTGCGCGCGAAAATGCGCTGCGCCCGCCACCATTCGATGATCGACGACTCGGCCGCGGGCAGATCGATGCGCGTCGGCAGGACGCTGAACGGTGACGCGGGCAGATCGTCGTGGACCACCGAGGACTCCTAGGTTTCGTGCTCGGACAGGCAAGCTGAAGCAAGCAGGCTAACAACGACCGCCGCGCGCGGGCACCCGATATTCAGCTCAGGTCAGCCGAGAGCGCCTGGCTGACCTCGGTGAGCAGCGGCACCGCTCGCTCGACGAGTTCCTCGGACATCCGGCCCACCGGACCGGAAATGGAGATCGCCAGCTGGGCGGGCGCATCGGGCACCGCGACAGCCACGCACCGCACGCCGAGTTCCTGTTCGCCCTCGTCCATGGCGTAGCCGTGCTGCGCGGCGGTCGTCAATTGCGCGGCGAACTCGACCGGGTCGGTGATGGTGTGCTCGGTGTAGCGCGGCATGCCGGTGCGCTGCAACAGTTCTCGGGTCTGCTCGGCCGGCATCCCCGCCAGCAGCACCTTGCCGACCGCGGTGCAGTGCGGCAGCACCCGGCGGCCCACCTCGGTGAACATGCGCATCGAATGCCGTGACGGCACCTGCGCGACGTACACGATCTGATCGCCGTCGAGCATGGCCATGTTGGCGGACTCGCCGAGTTCGTCGACGAGCCGGGCCAACTGCGGGCGGGCCCGGACGCTCAGCATGTGCGCCGAACTCTCACCGAGCTTGATCAGCTTCGGACCGAGGACGTACTGACGCGACGGTTCTTGGCGCAGATAGCCGAGATCGACGAGCGTGCGCACCAGGCGATGAATGGTCGGCAGCGGCAGACCGGACGCCGTGGCGAGTTGCGAGAGGCCCATCATCCCGCCCTCGTCGGCCATCGTCTCGAGCAGGCCGAAAGCACGCTCGATCGATTGGACGCCGCCGGTCCGTCCTTTGGCTTCGCTCGCTGCGGTCACCAGGCCACCTCCATGTTTCCGGATGGCGGAAGTCTACCGAGGCCAGCCGACGGGCCGAGGCCAGCCGAACGCTGCGCGTTTTCCTTGACGAGGCCGGAGCCGGACTCCTAGCATATTCCACATAACAGAAGTCTTTTTCCGTATAGCGGAATTTACTCGGAGGTATCCGTGGGTCATTCGCTTCGCTACGCCGTCAACTGCTCACTCCTGTTCACCGAACTACCCCTGCTCGAACGGGCCGCGGCGGTCCGGGCGGCCGGGTTCGACGCGGTCGAGTTCTGGTGGCCGTTCGACCGCGCCGTGCCCGGCGACCGGGAAGCCGATGCGTTCGTCGCCGCGATCGCCGATGCGGGCGTGGCGCTGGTCGGCTTGAACTTCGCGGCCGGCAACATGCCGCTCGGCGACCGCGGACTGGTGTCCTGGCCCGCCAGGTCCACCGAGTTCCGCGACAACATCGACGCCACCCTCGCGATCGGCGAGCGACTCGGCTGCCGAATGTTCAACGCGCTCTACGGCAATCGGGTCGACGAGGCGTCCGCCGAAGAGCAGGACGCGGTGGCGACCGAGAACCTCGCGCTGGCCGCCGCGGCCGCGGCCCGGATCGACGGCACCGTGCTGATCGAGCCGGTCAGCGGCGCGACCCGATATCCGCTGCGCACCGCGGCGGAGGCGCTCGCGGTGCTCGACCGGGTGCAAACCGCCACCGGCGCACCGAATATCGCCTTGCTCGCCGACCTCTACCACCTGGCGGTCAACGGTGACGACGTGGACAAGGTGATCGCCGCGCACACCGCCCGCATCGCCCACGTCCAGATCGCCGACAACGACGGCAGGCACGAACCCGGCACCGGCGACCTGCCGCTCGACCAGCAACTCGGCGCACTCGAGGCCGGTGGCTACCGCGGCTGGGTCGGACTCGAATACAAGCCGTCCGGCGACTCCGCCGACAGCTTCGGCTGGCTGCCCCGCGAACGTCGCGGCGTCACCGCCTAACCACTGCCACGCAACAACTTCAGGGATATCGCATGAGCACAATCGCATTCATCGGACTCGGCATCATGGGCAGCCCCATGGCCGTGCACCTCGCCACCGCCGGTCACTCGGTGACCGCCTACGACCACAGCACCAACAAGGCCGCACCGCTCGTCGCGGCGGGCGGACGCGCCACCACCTCGATCGCCGACGCCGTGCACGGCGCCGAGGTGATCTGCGTGATGGTGCCCGACTCCCCCGATGTACAGGACGTGCTGGCCGGGGAGAAGGGCGTGTTCGACAGCGCCGAACGCGGCGCGCTGATCATCGACTTCTCCAGCATCCGGCCCGATGTCACGGTGGAACTCGCGAAACAGGCGGCGCAGCGGGGCTTCCGGCTGCTGGACGCCCCCGTCTCCGGTGGCGAAGCGGGTGCGGTCGGCGCCACGCTGTCCATCATGGTCGGCGGCGACGCGGCGGATTTCACTGCGGCACAACCGATCTTCGACGTGGTCGGCAAGACCGTCGTGCACGTGGGCCCCAGCGGCTCCGGCCAGACAGTCAAGGCCGCCAATCAGCTGATTGTCGCGGCCAACATCCAGGCCCTGTCGGAGGCTGTCCTCTTCCTCGAGGCATACGGCGTGGACACCGAGGCGGCGCTGCGCGTGCTCGGCGGCGGGCTGGCCGGGTCGAAGGTGCTCGAGCAGAAGAAGGACAACATGCTCTCGCGGACCTTCCAGCCTGGCTTCCGAATCGACCTGCACCACAAGGACATGGGCATCGTCACGGCCGCGGCCCGCGAAGCCGGCGTCGTGGTTCCGTTGGGCGCCTTGGTCGCCCAGCTGGTGGCCGCCGCCAAGGCGAACGGCGACGGCGGACTCGATCACAGCGCCCTGCTACGCGGGGTGGAACGCCTCAGCGGGCGCGCGGACAAGGAGAACTGACGATGGCTCGGATGCGTGCGGTTGATGCTGCGGTGGCGATTTTGGTGAAGGAGGGGGCGTGTCAGGCGTTTGGTTTGCCGGGGGCGGCGATTAATCCGTTTTATAGTGCGATGCGTGCGCATGGGGGGATGCGGCATGTGCTGGCGCGGCATGTGGAGGCGGCGTCGCATATGGCGGAGGGGTTCACGCGGGCGGTGGCGGGGAATATCGGTGTTTGTGTGGGGACGTCGGGTCCGGCGGGGACGGATATGATTACGGGGTTGTATTCGGCGAGTGCGGATTCGATTCCGATTTTGTGTATTACGGGTCAGGCGCCGGTGGCGAAGTTGCATAAGGAGGATTTTCAGGCGGTTGATATTGCTGCGGTGGCGGGGCCGGTGGCGAAGTGGGCGGTGACGGTGTTGGAGGCGGGGCAGGTGCCGGGGACGTTCGCGAAGGCGTTCCGGGTGATGCGGGAGGGGCGGCCGGGTCCGGTGTTGATCGATTTGCCGATTGATGTGCAGTTGGCTGAGATCGAGTTCGATATCGAGGCGTATGAGCCGTTGGTGGTGGGGCGGCCGGTGGCGTCGCGGGGGCAGGCGGTGAAGGTGCTGGGGATGTTGAACGCGGCGGCGCGGCCGGTGATCGTGGCCGGTGGTGGGGTGGTGAATGCGGATGCGGCGGGGTTGTTGGTGGAGTTCGCGGAGGTGACGGGGGTGCCGGTGGTGCCGACGTTGATGGGGTGGGGTGCGATCGGTGATGATCATCGGTTGCATGCGGGGATGGTGGGGTTGCAGACTTCGCATCGGTATGGGAACGCGACGATGCTGGAGTCCGATTTCGTGTTGGGGATCGGTAATCGGTGGGCGAATCGGCATACCGGTGGGGTGGAGACGTATACGCGGGATCGGCGGTTCGTGCATGTCGATGTCGAGCCGACGCAGATCGGGCGGGTCTTTTCCCCGGATTTGGGGGTGGTCTCGGATGCCGGTGCGGCGTTGGAAGTTTTTATCGAGGTCGCGCGGGAGATGAAAGCCGCGAGCACCCTCGCCGATCGGACGGAGTGGGCGGATCGGGTCAGGTCCCGGAAGCAGGAGGGGTTGCGGAAGACCCATTTCGATAATGTGCCGATCAAGCCGCAGCGTGTTTATGAGGAGATGAACCGGGCGTTCGGGCGCGATGTGCGTTATGTCAGTACGATCGGTTTGTCGCAGATCCAGGCGGCGCAGTTGTTGCATGTGTATCGGCCGCGGCATTGGATCAATGCGGGGCAGGCGGGGCCGTTGGGGTGGACGTTGCCTGCGGCGTTGGGGGTGGCGACGGCGGATCCGGATGCGATGGTGGTGGCGTTGTCGGGTGATTACGATTTCCAGTTCCTGATCGAGGAGTTGGCGGTCGGGGCGCAGTTCAATATTCCGTATATCCATGTGGTGGTGAATAATTCGTATCTGGGGTTGATCCGGCAGGCGCAACGGCAGTTCGATATGGATTATTATGTTCAGCTCGATTTCGACAACATCAACAGTCCCGAGGTCGGTGGTTACGGTGTCGATCATCTCAAGGTCGCGGAAGGGTTGGGCTGCAAAGCGATCCGGGTCTTCGAACCCGACAACATCGGTCCCGCACTGGAAGACGCGAAGAAGCTGATGGCCGAACATCGTGTGCCGGTGGTGGTCGAGGTCATCCTCGAGCGGGTCACCAACGTGTCCATGGGCCTCGAGATCGACAACATCGTCGAATTCGAAGAACTAGCCGCCTCCGCCGCAGACGCACCAACAGCCACAGCACTGCTGGACTGACGCCCCGATGCCACGCGTGCTGATCGCCTCCGACAAGTTCAAGGGCTCGCTGACCGCTGCGGCGGTCGGACGCGCCACCGCCGCCGGAATCCGGGAAGTACTGCCGGATGCGGCGATCTCCGTCGTCCCGGTCGCCGACGGCGGTGACGGAACCGTCGCCGCCGCGCTGGCCGCCGGGTTCACGGCCGTACCGGTGACCGCCGCCGGGCCGACCGGAGAACCGGTCGACACGGCTTACGCCCGGCGCGACGACCTGGCCGTGGTGGAACTGGCGGACGTCTCGGGGCTGGTCCGGCTGCCCGGCGGGGACTTCGCGCCGATGACCGCGACCAGCCGCGGCACGGGCGAGGTGATCGCCGCGGCGATCGCCGCGGGCTGCCGACACGTGGTGCTCGGCATCGGTGGCAGTGCGGGCACCGATGGTGGCGCGGGACTGCTGCGCGCCCTCGGTGCCCGCCTGCTCGACGCGGAAGACGCCGACATCGGTGACGGGGGTGCGGCTCTCACCGAGGTCGCCACCCTCGACCTCACGGCTTTGCGAGAGCGAACCGCCGGGGTCGAGTTCACCGTCGCCTGCGACGTGGACAACCCGCTGCTCGGCTCCCGCGGCGCGGCAGCCGTCTACGGGCCGCAGAAGGGCACGGACGCGGCGCAGGTGAGCATCCTCGATGCGGCACTGGGGCATTGGGCCGACGTTGTCGCCGCGACGACCGGCAGCGATCTCCGCGACACTCCAGGGGCGGGCGCGGCCGGCGGCGTCGGCTTCGCGGCCATCGCAGTGCTCGGGGCCCGGCTGGCGCCGGGCATCGAATTGGTATTGGACCTGGTCGATTTCGACCGGCAGCTCGCTCAGGCGGATCTGGTCGTGACGGGCGAGGGCACGCTCGACGAGCAGACGCTGCACGGCAAAGCGCCCGCGGGCGTCGCGGCGGCAGCAGGCGCGGCGGGCGTACCGGTGGTCGCCGTGTGCGGACGGAACACGCTGCCGGAGTGGCGCTTACACGAGTCCGGTTTTACGGCCGCGTATTCGCTGCTGTCGATCGAGCCCGACGTGCGGCGCTGCCTCACCGACGGCGAGGTCCTGCTGCGGCAGCTCGGGGCACGGATCGCCGCCCGGCACCTGTCCTGACCGCACGCCTTCCGGTTTCGCGCACCCGGCTCCGGCCCGCCCGCGGCGGGTGCGCGAAAACGGTTGCGCCCCGGCTCACTTGCTCAGGCGCGCACCGATCGTGTGCGCCGCCTCGCGCACCGCGGCGCCCCAGGCCGGCTCGGATTCGGCCGTCAGCCTGCTGATCGGCACGTTCACGCTCAGGCTCGCGATCGGCTTAGCCGCGCCGTCCAGGACCACCGCCGCTACCGCGCCGACATCGGAGCGCCATTCGCCGCGGTTCACCGCAAATCCGCGCGCCTTGATCTCGGCCAGCTCCGCCTGCAGCGCCGCCGGATCGGTGATCGTGGTGTCGGTGTAGCGCGGCAGCTCACCGGCCACCAGCTTGCGCACGGTATCGGGATCGCTGTGCGCGAGTACGGCTTTGCCGTTCGCGGAGGCGTGCAGCGGCAACGAGTGTCCCAGCGCCATGTTGGTGCGCACCGGCTTGTCGGTCTCGAGCCGCTCGATCAGGACCATCTTGCCGTCCTCCGGGATGGTCAGGTGGATGGTCTCCTCGGTGCGCCTGCGCAGGTTCTCCATGATCGGCAGCGCCACTCCGCGCAGCCCGAGATCGCCCCCGGCCCGGCTGCCGACCGCCAGCGCCTTCGTGGTCAGCACCCACCGGGTGATCTCCCCGGACGCCGGGCGAATCCACCCGGCCGTGTCCAGGGTGACCAGCACCCGCTGCACCGAACTCTTGGGCATATCCAGCACTCTCGACAATTCGCCGACGCCGATCGGCTGCCGGGCCGCGACCTCCTCCAATACCCGCAGCGTGTTGAGGACATTGCGCAAAGTCTTGACTCCTCTATCTCACATCCCTACCCTTGCTGAACCTTCTCACGGCACAGTGTGCCATAACACGGCACAGATTGGAAATTGATGTGATGACCGCGCACAGCGGACGGCATTTCCTGCAGATCCCCGGACCGACCAACGTCCCCGACCGGGTACTGCACGCCATCGCGCAACCGACCATCGACCATCGCGGGCCCGAGTTCGCCGAACTCGCGCTCGATCTGCTGAACCGGCTCAAACCGGTTTTCGGCACCGGCAACCCGGTTGTCGTCTATCCCGCCTCCGGCACCGGAGCCTGGGAGGCGGCCCTGGTCAACACCCTTTCCCCGGGCGATCGCGTAATCGCCTTCGAGACCGGCCATTTCGCGAGCCTGTGGCGGGACATGGCCGAACGCCTCGGCCTGACCGTCGATTTCGTGCCGGGCGACTGGCGCCACGGCGCCGACCCGACGGCCCTGGCCGAGCGCCTCGCCGCCGACACCGGACACGAAATCGCGGCGGTGATGGTCGTGCACAACGAGACCTCGACCGGTGTCACCAGCCGGATACCGGAGATCCGCGCCGCCATCGACGAGGCCGACCATCCGGCGCTGCTGCTGGTCGACACGATCTCGTCCCTGGGATCCATCGACTACCGGCACGACGACTGGGGCGTCGACGTGACGGTCGCCTGCTCCCAGAAGGGGCTGATGCTGCCACCCGGGCTGAGTTTCAACGCGATCAGCGATAAGGCCCTGGCGGCAGCGACGACAGCGCGACTGCCGAAATCCTTCTGGGACTGGACGCCGATCCTCGACAACAACGAGCGCGGCTTCTACCCCTACACACCCGCGACCAACCTGCTCTACGGCTTGCGCGAAGCCCTGCTCATGCTCGAGGAAGAAGGCCTGCCGAACGTCTTCGCACGACACCGCCGGCACGCGGCCGCCACCAGGGCCGCCGTACACGGCTGGGGCCTGGAGGTGTTGTGCGCCGACGAGCGTGAATACTCCGGCGCGTTGACCGCCGTGCTGCTCGGCACCGAGTACGACGCGGACAAGGTGCGCCGAATCATCCTGGAGCGCTTCGACATGTCGCTCGGCACCGGGCTCGGCAAGCTCGCCGGACGCGTCTTCCGGATCGGCCACCTCGGCCACTTCAACGATCTGATGCTCGCGGGCACGCTGTCCGGCGTGCAGATGGGGCTCGAGTTGGCGGGCGTCACCGTCGACCCCGCCGGGCTGCCCGCCGCGCTCGCGGTGTTACGCGCCGAATAGCGCTCGGCGCGCGCCGAATCTGTTCTCGTCCCGTCCCTTTCGCTCCCAGCTGGGCCCCCGCTTCGACAGCCTCCTGCTCGACTCTCGATGCTCCGCCACGAGCGACTCTCACCCGGCTCCCCCACGAGCCGGGATCCGATATTCCACCGGCGCCGATCACGCCGGTCACCTACGAGGAGGTAGGTCGTTGTCCGAGCGGACCTCTCCCATCCGGCGCTTCTCCGAAATGAAGCGCTGGACCTATATTTTGCCGGTCGTCGTCTTCATCTACGTCATCTGTTATATCGACCGGACCAATATCAGCTTCGCCCTCACCCATCTCGAAGCCGATATGGGGCTCACCAAGGCGCAGCAGGGCCTCGCGAGCGGCATCTTCTTCTGGGGCTACCTGCTACTGCAGATCCCCGGCGGCTACATGGCCGAAAGATGGAGTGCCAGAAAGTGGATCGCGATCCTGATGGTGCTATGGAGCGTGGCCGCGATGGCCCAGGGCTTCACCAACTCCGTCGGCCAATTGCTGCTGGCCCGATTCCTGCTCGGGGTGGCGGAGGGCGGCGTACAACCCGCGCTGATGGCCACCATCCGGTCGTGGTTCCCGTTCGCCGAACGCGGTAGGGCCTACGCGATTTTCAAGCTGTACACCCCGATCGCGGCGATCGTCGCCGCGCCGTTCTCCGGCATCCTGCTGACCTACACCGACTGGCGCTGGATGTTCATCATCCAGGGCGGCGCGCCGCTGATCGTCGGACTCATCGCCTGGCTCGCGGTGATTCGCGATACGCCGGCCAAGGCGGGCTGGTTGTCGAAGAACGAACGCGACTACATCGAACGTTCCCGGCTCGAGGAAGGGGAACCGCTGCAACACCGTGGCACCTTCAAGGCCGCGTTCACCAGCCGGATCGTGTGGCATTTCGCCCTGATCTACACCCTGACGCAGATGGGCTTGCTCGGCCTCACCCTGTGGCTGCCGAGCGTGTTGAAGAAGGCGTTCCACACCGATATGAAGGTGGGTCTCGTCGCGATCCTGCCCCAGATCGCGGCGGGCGTGGCCATCATTCTCATCGGCCGGTCGGCAGACAAACGGGGCGGCCATATCGCACACATGTCGCTGGTACTCGGTGCGGCGGCGATCATCCTCGGTGGCGCGAGTTTGATTTCACCGCAACAGAAGTGGCTGGTGCTGGGGGCGATGATCCTCGGCACCGCCGCCTCGATCGCCTGGTACGGCCCGTTCTGGGCGACGGTCACCAAGCTCGTACCGGTGGCCGCCGCGGGCGCGGGCTTGGGGCTGATCAACGGCGTCGGTAACCTCGGCAGCTTCTTCGGGCCGTACATCGGCGGCTGGCTCAGCGATCTCAGCGGCGGTGGGTACGCGCTCACCCAGGCCTTCTTCGGCGGGGTGTTCGGCGCCGCAGCGCTGCTCGTGCTGACCTTGCGCAAAAAGTTGCGCGAGGCAACGCAATCGATGGTGGTCGAGCCACTCCCGGTCGACAAGGCACGGGTCGAGCCGGCGCAGCAGTCAGCACCGGATCGGGCCCCGCTCGTCTGAGTACCACGGCGGCCGGTTCCGCAGAGCGGGCCCGGCCGCCGTGTCCCCCTTCGGCGAACTCCCACGGATCCAGAAGGAATCCCCATGAACTCCCCCACGATCGACAGCGCGGCAGCCGAGGTGTCGGCCCGCTTGGAGCGCGCCCTGCGCGAAACCATGACCGGCGAGGTGGCTTTCGACGACTACAGCCGCCACATCTTCGCCCGCGACGCGAGCATGTATTCGATAATGCCTGCGGGCGTGGCCTTTCCCCGTGACGCGGACGACGTCGCGGCGGCGGTGCGCGCGGCAGGCGAACTCGGGGTGCCCATCGTGGCGCGCGGCGCGGGCACGAGCTTGGCCGGGCAGACCATCGGCCCCGGTCTGGTGCTCGACCTGTCCCGGCACATGAATCGGATCGTGCAGCTCGACCCGGTGGCCCGCACCGCGCTGGTCGAGGTCGGGGTGGTGCAGGACCAGCTCAACCAGGCCGCCGCCGCCCACGGGTTGATGTTCGGGCCGGACACTTCGACCAGCAACCGCGCCACCATCGGCGGCATGATCGGCAACAACTCCGCGGGCAGCGGTTCGCTGACCTACGGCATGACGATCGATCACGTACGGGCGCTGGACGTGGTGCTCGCCGACGGCTCCCGGGCCAGGCTGGAATCGGTCGACGAGCTCGAGCGTAAGCGCCGCGCCACCGCGCCCACCTTGGAAGGCCGGATATACCAAGAGCTTTCGGATCTCGTCACGGCCAACGTGGACATCATCGAGGCCGGTATGCCGGTGTTCTGGCGCCGGGCGGGCGGGTACCGGCTCGACCGGCTGGTGGGCTTCGGCGCCGAGAAACCGTTCGACCTCGCCAAATTCGTGGTCGGCGCGGAGGGCACGCTGGTGATCGTCACACATGCGCTGGTCGACCTGGTGCCCAAGCCGGCCCGGACGGTCTACGCGGTCGGCCACTTCACCGACACCGTGAGCGCGATCGCGGCCACCACCGACGCACTGAGCTGCGACCCGAACCAGGTCGAGCTGATGGACCGCACCATTCTCGAATTGTCCAGGCAGAAGATCGAATACGCCGAACTCGGCACGATCCTGGTCGGCGATCCCGGTGCGCTGCTGTTCGTCTCGTTCAGTGGTGACGACGAGACGCGCCTGGTCGCCGAGCTGGACCGGCTGGAGGCGCTCTGGCAGCGCAACGGGCACGGCTATCACACACTGCGCGCCGTCACGCCCGCCGATCAAACGGCATTGCTGAAGGTCCGCAAATCCAGCCTCGGGCTGCTGATGGCCGCGGGTGAGGGCACCCGCCGCCCGCTCGCCTTCGTCGAGGACACCGCCGTGGACCCGGTGCACCTGACCGAATACACCAAGCGGTTCAAGGAGATTCTCGACGAGCACCAGATGCAGGCGGGGTTCTACGGCCACTGCTCGGTCGGCTGCCTGCACATCCGTCCGTTCGTCGATCTCACCCGGCCCGACGAGGTGGCCAAGATGCGCACGGTCGCCGAGGCAGTGCAGAAACTCGTCGCCGAATACGGCGGGGTGAACTCCAGTGAGCACGGTGACGGTCTCGCCCGCAGCGAGTTCAACCGCGAGATCTTCGGCGACGAGCTGTACGAGACGATGCGAAAAGTGAAGCGGCTCTTCGATCCCGGCAACATCATGAATCCGGGCAAGATCGTCGACGCGCCGTCGATGACCGAGAATCTGCGCGACCGCGACGCACTGCCGCCCGCGCCGCCGCTCACCACCGCACTGAAGTTCGAGGTCGTCGGCGGCATGCGCGGCGCGGCGGATCGCTGCATGAACATCGGCCTGTGCCGCAAAGCCACCACGGGTGTGATGTGCCCGTCCTACATCGCGACCAAGAACGAGGAGCACGCCACCCGCGGCCGCGCCAACGCGCTGGTCAAGGCGCTCTCCGCGCCGGATCCGCATGCCGCGCTCGGCGACGAGCGGTTGCACGAGATCCTCGATCTGTGCCTGATGTGCAAGGCGTGCAAGAGCGAGTGCCCGATGAGCGTGGACATGGCCTCGCTCAAAGCCGAGACCCTCGCACATCATCACGAGATCCACGGAACACCCCTGCGCTCCAGGGTTTTCGGTTCGATTCGCGCGCTCAACCGGCTCGGCTCGGCGACCGCGCCGCTGTCGAACCTGCCCGGCCGGATCGGTTTCGCGCGGCGGATGATGGATCGCACGCTCGGCATCACCGCCGCTCGTCCGCTACCGGTGTTCCAGCGGGCCAACCTGATTCGCGGCTTCCGCAAGCATCGGCGGGCCACCCCGGCTGTGCCCGCCCCGCTGGGCACCGTCAATTGGCTCGCCGATTCCTTCACCACCTATACCGAACCGCACATCGGCATGGCGGCCATCGAACTGCTGGAACTGGCGGGCTGGCAGGTGGAACTCGCGAGCGGCGGCTGCTGCGGCCGTTCCAGTATGTCCAAGGGACTGCTCGACGACGCCCGGAAAAAGGCCGCGGGACTGATCGATTCGCTCACCACGCACACCGAGCCGGGGTCGCCCATCGTCGGCTGCGAGCCCTCGTGCCTGTTCATGCTGCGCGACGAGCACGCGGCGCTGGTGCCGGACGTGGACGCGGTGCGCGCGGTCGCGGCCCGAGTCAAACAGGTGGAGGAATTACTGGTCGAGGCGATCGACGCGGGCCGGCTGTCGCTGAGCGGCGCTTTCGCCGGTCGCCGGATCGTGTTCCACGGGCACTGCCACCAGAAGGCCGAGGTCGGCACGGCCGCGACGATGGCACTGCTGCGGCGGATTCCGGGGGTGCAGGTCGAAGAGATCAACTCCGGCTGCTGTGGCATGGCGGGCTCGTTCGGCTTCGAATCGGAGCATTACAACACGTCGATGGCGGTCGGCGGCGACCGGCTCTTCCCGGCCCTCGCCGCGGAACCGGACGACACGATCGTGGCAGCGACCGGAGTGTCGTGCCGGCAGCAGATCTTCCACGGCGCGGGACGCACCGCCTGGCACCCGGTCGAGCTGGTGCGCGAGGCACTGGCCGGGCCGGCCGGCGAATAGGAGACAACATGCGTATCGTCCGCTATTCCCGCGACGGTCAAGCCGCGCGCGGGGCCGTCATAGGCGATATGGTGCACTGCCTTTCGCTCGACAACGAGCCCGGAGCAGAGGTCGGCCCGCTGGCCGAGCAGACCTTGCTCGCCCCCTGCGAGCCGCGCACCATCGTGTGCGCGGGAAGCAATTACGCGGGCCAGATCATCGAGAAGGGCAGGCCGTGGCCGCAGCGTCCGTCGCTGTTCCTCAAGTCCCCCAACGCCGTCACCGATCCGGACGCGACGATCCTGCGGCCCGCCGAAGTACGGCGGCTGGAGTACGAAGGCGAACTGGCCGTCGTCATCGGGCGCACGGCGCGCAACGTGCCCGCCGATCGGGCCGCGGACTACATCCTCGGCTACACCTGCGCCAACGATGTCACCGCGGACGACTGGCGGTCCGACGGGCAGTGGGCGCGCGCGAAAAGCGCGGACACCTTCTGCCCCTTGGGGCCTTGGATCGAGACCGATGTTTCCGATCCGTCGGCGCTGCACCTCGTCACCCGCCGCAACGGGCAGGTGGTCCAGCAGGCCGCGGTCGCGGACATGGTCTTCGGTGTCGGTGCGCTGCTGTCCTTCGCCACCCGCTGGATCACCCTGCGTCCCGGCGACATCCTGCTCACCGGCAGCCCCGCCGGGGTCGGGCCGATGGAACCCGGCGACACGGTGGAGGTCGAGATCGCCACCATCGGCACACTGCGCAACACCGTCGCGGACCGCGAGAGTCACGAGACCGGCGGTGTCACCGTCGTTCGCTAGTCCCTCGGCCCGGCGCCGCGAGCCGCTTTCACTGTTCGGTCGCGGGCGGAAGCCGAGTCTTCCGCCCGCCTGGGGAAGTTCAGTCGGTGGTGGCCAGATCGATGCGGATGCTCAGCAGGTTGTTGCCGAGCAACCGGACCCCGGCGCTGTTGCCTTTCGGCAGCTTCTCGAGCAATGCGACGGGGTCGTGATCGGGCAGCAGATGCGCTGTTCCCGAATGCCACTTCCCCTTCAAACGCAGCCGCACCTGGTTGTTCACCATGATGTTCCGTACGTACTGCGACCGTTCCCCGAACTCGGAGACGAGCCAGAACGACCCATCGATCAACCGCCCGCCGATGGGCGTGATCCGCGGTGCCCCGCTCACCCGCCCGATGGTCTCCAAGAGTTCCTGGTTGGGCATCCGGACTCTGATCGGGTTGGCGATCCGCCGCTGAATGGCATTGACTATCTTTTGTTTTCGATCAACCGCGTTCGGCACCCCCGGAGGTTAGCACCACCCTCGGCGTCGCCAGAGGTGTGGCGGTCACCAAGGTGTAAGAGAAGCGGCGGACACGGGGCAGCCAGGTCTGGAGGACGGTGAGGTCGGGGAGTTCGACGGCCTCGGTGAGGTCGGTCACCCCCTGATGGAGCCGGATCCACTGGGACAGATGGCTTTCCGGGAAGGATCCGACAACCCGATTGCGCCAGGACGGTTCCGACCAGCGCGGTTCGAGATCCGCGACGAACTGGCGCCAAGACGAATCGGCCGCCCGGTGCGCCAGGCCACCCTCGACATCGTTGCGGGGGTCGGGCCGCGCGTCGAGTACACCGCCGAGCAGACAGGGGTGCGCGGTGAGCAACCCGAGCAGGACCACGACGGCCTGATACTCGCCCAATTGCCCGTTGGAGCCGAGGAAGTGCGAGGCGTCGGAGAGGTCGCGGGTGGCGCGAATCATGCGGTACAGGTTGAAGATTCGTTTCGCTTCACGCGGGGTGGTGATGAGCGTGTCCAAGGACGCCAGCAGGGCCAGTTCTGCCTCGCCGATCGGCGTCGGTACGGTCGCTGTGCTGATCGAACTCTCCTGCGCGGCCACCTCGGATCCGGCCTCGATGGTGATCACGCCACTGGAGCCGTCCGAACGGGATGGCGGTGCCGTGCGATCGTTCGGATCGGTTGCCCGGGCCGAGGTTTCGCGCTGCCCGTCCGCCGACTCCGCGGCCGTGACCGGTGGATCGGCGATCGAACGCAGCAGCCGACCAAGGCTTCCGTCCGACATAGCGGGCAGTACCAGCGGGATGTTGAGGATCTTCTCCAGATAGTCTGCGGGCGTGTGCCATGCGTCGGCCGCGCCCTCTGCGATGTCGTCCCGCAGCAGATCCGCGTATCGGCTGCGCAGCGAGCGCAGCAACCAGGTGGGATCGACGCCGACCACGACGACGAACAGTTTGAACGCCAGCAGCAGATGCACCGCTTGCAGTACCTCGACCACCTGGTCGGGCCGGCAGCGATCGAGATCGTCGATGTAGAGCACGATATGGTCGGGTGGTCGTTGCGCACCGGCCCATTCCTCGGGGTGGGCGCGCCAATCGTCCATCAACTCGACGAGTTGGGCGAGGTCCTTACGGATGGTCGAGACCAAACCCAAGTTCCCCGAGTAGGAATCGCCCTGTGCGCGCTCGGCGAGGAACGAATAGAGGCGGCGTCCCGGCTCGAGCTGTGCCAGCTCCCGGCCCAGCTCGCCCACATGCGCGACGACATCGTCGAGCTGGGCCTGCGCGATGCGCTGCGACGCTTCGGCGGCACGTAACTCGTCGAGCGTGCCTGCCAATTCCGCGTGCGCCGATTCTTCGGTGGCGTGGTCCAGGTGGGTCCGCACCTCCTCGGTGATCGTCCGCAATCCGCGCAACCCGTCCCCGGCCCGTTTCAGATAGCCGAGACCGACACCGGCGAGCACGGTGAACAGGCCGAGCGCCGGCGCGATCCAGTCCCGCACGGCCGGCACCGCCACGGCCACGACGGCACTGACGAACAGCAGGGCCACCGCGACCACCAGCGCGAAACGACCGCGGCGACCCGACGATGCACGGCGCAAACCGTCTGCCTCGCTCAGCGTGCCGTCCAGTTCGGCCGCGAAGAGTTTCGCCTGCTCGGACTGATCGGTGACGCCGAGTTGCCGCCACAGGTCCTCGACCCGGCTCTGAAACGCGGGCGATCGCCGCAGAGTCCGCAGGAGATCACCGGCGGTGGCTCGGCGTTCGGCGACGGCCCGATCCACCTCCGCCTGCAAGCGCGCCACGGTAGCCGTCGCCTGCCGAGTGGCGAGGGTCAGCTGATCCCGTTGATCCAGGTGCTCGGCGATTTCCCGGCGAATTTGCTTCGCCTGTTCCTTCGGGTCGATGTCCGGACCCGCCAGCTGCCGGAAGATCTCATCGCCCAGACTCGCCCACAGGTTGGTATCCGCGTAATGCCAAGCGTTGAAGCCGATTTGTGCAATGTGCGCGCAATATGCCGTGTCGGAGCCTGCGAGCAGGCGAATTCGTTCGCGCAGCATCGCCATGAATGTGCTTTTGCCCGAACCCCATTCCCCGAACACACCGATCGACAGCGGCAGCGGTGTGGTTCGATCCGCGATAACCGTGGCCAGCATGCTGACGTAGGGGGCGAAGCCGAGTTGATCGCTGGACAGCGGAAGTCCGGCGTTCGGGTCGACGAGGTCACTGGTCAAACCGCCGGACAGGGTTATCCCGGAGCCCGCTCGATACCGCTCGAAGTCGTTGCGTATCAATTCCGCGTGCTCGACTGTCTGGCAGATGAATGTGACCCGATCGAGGTCGAATATGCCACGGTTGCGCGGGGCCTGTGCCGCTTCGATCACTGCGGGCACGAGGACTGCCGACACACGATCGGCGGGCTCGGACAGCGCTCCGGCACCCAAGAGCGGAAACGCGAGTGCATGTGCGCCGCCGGTAGCCGCGGCGTCGACCGTACTCACGGCAGCCAGACGCAACGAGTCAGCGGTGACATCACCTCGGTCGCCGATACCGTCGCGGGGCGTGACAAGAATCGCGCGGCGGAGCCGCGTGCCCGCACTCCGCGACCCGGCCAAGTCGACGACGACAGGCGCCGCCGCCCGAATCTCCTGATAGCGGGTCGCGCCCCAGTCCGATTCGGGGAATTGATCGGCCAGTGCCCGGCCCAAGGTCCCCAGGACGCTGCCGAACGACACAACGATCGCGTCGATATCCAATTCCCATGGCCGACTTGTCACTTCGACCGAATACTGGATGCCCCCGATGTTGCCGAGAATGCTCTCCGTCGAAAGTTCCGCCACCCGTCCCCCTGTCGGCGACTGCGCTCCTACCGCGAAAAGCAGTGTAGTGCAGCCGACCTCGGTGAACGGGGGATCTACCCTACGTCGCGGCGCAACCAGGTGACCTCGGCGCCGGATTCGGTGCCGTAGCGGTATACCTCGAGGTCTTCGTCCCAGGGGGTGCCGAGCGCGCGGTCGATTTCGGCGGCGAGGTCGTAGTTGTTGTATTTGCCGAGTTCGCCTGCGGCTTGCAGCATCGCGCGCAGGCGCATCTCGCCCAGGGTCACGTCGCCGTTGGCACTGGTCGAGCCGTGCCAAAGCCCTAATCCGGGCACGAAACAATAACGTTCGCCGTCGACGCCTTCGCTGGGGTCTTCGGTCACTTCGAATCGGAGCACCGGCCAGGAACGCAGCGATTGCGCAATACGGGAGGCGGTGCCGACGGGTCCGAGCCATTCACTGGTCGCGCGCAATTGGCCGTCCGCGGGTTGCGCGGTCCAGCGCAATTTCGCGGGCGAACTCAAGGCCGAGGTGAGTGCCCACTCGACGTGCGGGCACAGCGCGGCAGGCGACGAGTGGATGTACACCACACCCGCCGTCACGTCCGCGAACTGACTCGATGCGCGCACCACTAACACCTCCAGCGTCGACGGGGGACGTCTTCCCCAACGACCCGTCCAGCTGGTGTTGCCTGAGTGTACTGGAGTGCCCGATGTTACATGTGTTACTTCATCCCCGTGTTGCGTGTGCCGCCTCCGCAATGACCGCGTCGCTGAGTGGCGGCCAGGCCGCCCTGGCCCAGTCGCCGAAATTCTGGTCGGCCAATGCCAGACACGCCAACCGCGACGCGGGGTCCACCCAGAGAAATGTGCCGGACTGTCCGAAATGGCCGTACGTTCCGGGGGAATTCGAGCTTCCGGTCCAGTGCGGCGACTTACCGTCGCGGATCTCGAAGCCGAGTCCCCAATCATTCGGACGCTGCGAACCATAACCGGGCAGCACACCATTCAGGCCGGGAAATTGGACTGATGTCGCCTCGGCATGAGTCGGTTCGGAGATCAACTGCGGGTTCAGCAATTCCGCCGCGAAACGGGTCAGATCGGCGACGGTGGATCGCGCCGCGTGCCCGGCGGAACCGGCCAGCACCGAGTCGGTCATGCCCAGTGGCGCGAAAACCGCGTCGCGCAGGTACTCCTCGAACGCGATGCCGGTCTGTTCGGCGACGAAACGGGCCAGCACCTCGAAGCCCGCGCTGGAGTAGATCCGGCGGGTACCGGGTGCGGCCTGGATATCGTCGGTGTCGAAGGCGAGGCCGGAGGTGTGCGCGAGCAGGTGGCGCACCGTCGACCCCGCCGGGCCGGCCGGCTGATCCAGTTCGATCGCGCCCTCTTCGACCGCGACCAGCACCGCGTACGCGACCAGCGGCTTGGTCACCGAGGCGAGCGGGAACACCCGATCGACCTCGCCCTCGGTCGCCGCGGCGCCGTCCGCGCCGACGACGGCGGCCGCCGCATGCCGGACCGGCCAATCCCTGATCTGCTCGAGTGCACGCACCCCGCGAGCCTACGAGACGCGCGCCGATACCATCGAACGACTATGAGTGAAACGCCCACGGTCCACGGCGAGGTGGAGTCCGGCTTCGGACCCGTCGCCGACGCTTTCCGCCGCAACTTCGCCCAGCACGGTGAGATCGGGGCGGCGGTCGCGGTATACGCGGGCGACCGCCCGGTGGTCGACCTGTGGGCGGGCCATCGGGACCGCCGCCGGACGCTGCCGTGGGAGCGCGACACCATCGTCCCGGTTTTCTCCTCGACCAAGGGGCTGGCCGCGTTCACGGTCGCATCCGCGGTGTCGAAGGGTCTGCTCGATTACGAAGAGCCGGTGGCGACCTACTGGCCCGAGTTCGCGGCACACGGCAAGGCGGCGGTGACGGTCCGGCAACTGATCGATCATCAGGCCGGACTGTCCGGGCTGGACCCGATCGTGCGGTTGCCCCAGATCGCGGATCTGGACGGGCTCGCCGCGATCCTGGCCGCGCAGAAACCGGCGTGGCGCCCGGGCACCCGGCACGGCTACCACGCGATCACGCTCGGGCTGTACCAGGGCGAACTACTGCGCCGGGTCGACCCGCATCGGCGCACGCTCGGGCGAATCTTCGCCGAGGACATCGCGAAACCGCTCGGCTTGGACTTCTTCATCGGGCTGCCCGCCGAACAGGGATTGGAGCGCATCGCCACGATGGCCGCGACCCGCGGGCTGGACGCGCTGCGTTTCGAGCGCGACCTCCCGCTGCGGATCGCCGCGCAACTCGCCGCCAAACGCGGCCTCGCCTACTCGGCGCTCACCAACCCGCGCGTCGGCGATCCGGTGCGGGCGACGCGACGCGAATTCCTCGAGGTGGAGCTGCCGGGCTCCAACGGCGTCGGCAATGCGAGATCGCTGGCGAAGATCTACGGCGCGGCGGCAGGCCGTACCGGTGCACTTCCCATCGAGGACGCGCTGCTCGATCGGCTCGCCGCCGCGGACACCGCCGACGACGTGCCATCCGGCGATTTGGTGCTGCTGCTCAAAACCCGCTATCACCTCGGGTTCCGCAAGTCCGGCGGCGAATTCCGCTTCGGCTCCGACAAACGCGCCTACGGCACCACCGGCCTCGGCGGCTCCTTCGGATTCGCCGACCCCAGCACCGGTCTCGGCTTCGGCTACACCATGAACCGGCTCGGCCTCGCCGTCCTCGACGACATCCGCAGCCGCAACCTGCGTAACGCCCTGCTCCGCTGCACCCACTGAGCGCACCGTGACCGCGAGCACCTGGGTCGTCGCGGCGGAGCCGTTCGACTCCGCCACGGCGGCACAGCTATGGCGCGCGTACTACACCGAGGTCAGCGACCGGTGGTATCGGCTGCACGAGAACAGGGCGACCGATCCGGCGGAACTCGAGCGGGAGATCGCGGCGGTGCAGGGGCACGAATTCGCGCCGCCGCGCGGGGTTTTGCTGGTGGGGCGGCTCGACGGCGAGGCGGTGGGCACGGCGGGCGTGCACCTGCTGGATGCCGCGACCGCGGAGTTGAAGCGTGTGTTCGTGCGAGCGGATATGCGCGGAAAGGGTGGCGCCGCCTTGCTGGTGGCGGCGGCCGAGGACGCCGCGCGTGAGCTGGGGGCCGAGCAGATCGTGCTGGACACCCGGCGAGATCTGGTGGAGGCTCGGGCGTTGTACGCGCGGCTCGGCTACCAGGAGTCGGCGCCGCACAACGACCAGCCATACGCGCAGTGCTGGTATCGCAAGAAGGTGTAGCGAAGTCTGCTTAGACTGGCGGTGCTCCACTTTCGCAACGACGCAATCGAGAGCCGCTCACGGAATCGAGGCACCTCGTGGTAGAGCAGACCGCAACCGTCGACACCTATATCGCGTCGTTTCCCGAAGACGTGCGCAGCATCCTCGAAGAGATCCGGGACAGCATCAAACGTGTGCTGCCCGAGGCGACCGAGGCGATCAGCTACGACATCCCGACCTTCAAGGTGAACGGCCACAACGTCGTCCACTTCGCCGGCTGGAAACACCACGTCAGCGTGTATCCGATCCCGGCGGGCGACAAGGCCTTCGAGCGCGCCGTCGAGCCGTATCGCGCTGGAAAGGGAACCCTCAAGTTCCCGCTCACCAAACCGATCCCCTACGACCTGATCGCCGAGATCGCCACCAAACTGGCCGCCCGCCGCTGACCGCTGCCGCGAGTGGCACATCGCGCCACTCGCGGAGGCGAATCACCAGTCGGCTTCGGTGTACTTGATGATGCCGCGAATGTTCTTGCCGTCGAGCATGTCCTGGTAACCCTGGTTGATCTCCTCGAGGGAGTAGCTCCGGGTGACCATGTCGTCGAGGTTGAGCTGGCCGGCCTTGTAGAGGCGCAGCAGGTTCGGGGCGTCCTGGCGGGCGTTGCCACCGCCGAAGATGCAGCCCTTCACTGTCTTCTGCAGCATGGACAGCAGGAAGCTGTTCATCTTCACCTCACCGGCGTCCATCCGGCCCATCGAGGTGACGACCAGGGTGCCCGCCTTGGCGGTGAGGATCAGGCCCTCTTCGATGTAGTCGCCGTGCATCTCGCCCATGGTGAGGATGACCTTCTCCGCCATCCGGCCCTCGGTGGCGTCCATCAGCGGCATGATCGCGGCGGCCATGCTCTCGTAGGTGTGCGTAGCGCCGAACTTCTGTGCCTGCTCCCGCTTCCACGGATTCGGGTCGATGGCCACGACCTTCGACGCGCCGGAGAGCACCGCGCCCTGCAGTGCGCTCATGCCGACACCGCCGATGCCCGCGATCACCACGGTCTCGCCGGGCTCGACCTTGGCCACGTGGGTGGACGAGCCGAAGCCGGTGGGCACACCGCAGCCGACCAGGCAGGCCACCTCGAACGGAATGCTGGGATCGATCTTCACCACGGACGTGTGGTGCACCGTCATGTACGGCGAGAAGGTGCCGAGCAGGCACATCGGGATGACGTTCTCGCCGCGCGCCTGGATCCGATAGGTGCCGTCGCTGATCGCCTGACCCATCAGCAGACCGGCGCCGAGGTCGCACAGCGCCATGTTTCCGCTCACGCACGCCGGACAGCGCCCGCAGGCGGGGATGAACGACAGGATCACGTGATCGCCGACGGCGAGGTCGGCGGGGCAGTTCGGCCCGAGCTTGGTGATCACGCCCGCGCCCTCGTGGCCGCCCATCACCGGGAAGGCCGGCATCGGCGTCGCACCGGTCACGATGTGATGGTCGGAATGGCACATGCCCGCGGTCTCCAGCCGGATCTGCACCTCGCCGGAGACCGGATCGCCGACCTCGATCTCTTCTACCGACCACGGTTGGTCGATCCCCCACAGGATCGCGCCCTTCGTCTTCATTCCTGTCGACCCTCTCGCATGCACGTGCTTATATGTGACTGCACCCACACTACGAGAAAAGTGGAACGCGTTCTAGTACTGCGCCGAAAATTCAGCGGCACGAGGGATCGGACCACACGAACACGTTCTAGTATCAGCCCCGCACATCGTGCACGTGGTGCACCAGGTCGTGGATGAAGTACCGGGCGAACGAGTCCACCGTGAAGATCGAGCCGTCGCTGCGTTCGCCGCGCAGGTGACGCTGCGACAGCGGGACGGATTCGAACGAACGGGCCACCCGCTCCGCGGCGTCCACGAGTTCGGCACTCACCCGCGCCGGGTCCTGCTGGTCGTATCGCTCGGCGACCGCGGTCTCGTCCTGATCCCAGTTCGAGAAGCGCGGCACCGAACCGTCCGGCGTGCCGGCGAGCATCAGGGCCAACCGGGAATCGAACAGGCGGCACACGTCGCGCACATGCGCGCCGTACTCCAGCGGCGACCAGGTCGAGTCGTCCGGGCGAACTCGCACATCGGGACGCTGGAGCACGTCGGCGAACCGGACGGCGGCATCGCGCGTCAGCGCGGGCACGGCTTCGAACGCGGTGCCGTTCGGGTCGAAACCGCAATCGGCACAAGCCCGTTCGACCACCCAGGTCCAATTCTTCACATCGGGAACGATCGGCATGCGCCCAACCTAACCTGGCGGAATATCAGCTGCGATAGATATTCCGCCAACCCTCGCCAACATCCCGACAATCACTCCATCAGGCGCTGCGCGCGCTCGAACAGCTCCAGCGTGATGGCGTGCAGGAAGTCGCCGACCTGCTTGGGTGCCTTACCCGCGAACGCGCGCGCGTGCGTGCCCTCCAGCACGATGCCGAGCTTGAAGCAGGCGAGCACGGTGTACCAGTTGACGGCGCTCAGGTCGCGATCGGAGAACTGCCCGTAATGCGCGACCATCTCCTCGGGCGTGGGCAACCCGCCCGCCGCACCCAGCTTGCCGACCAGCGCCGCGCCGGTGGTGCCCGGTTCCGGACGGGTCGCGATCTGCCAGCCGAGATCGAGCAGCGGATCCCCGATGGTGGACATCTCCCAGTCGACCATGGCCGCCACCTGCGGGCCGTCGTAGGCGAACATCATGTTCGCCAGGTGACAGTCGCCGTGCAGGATGCCGGGCGTCCACTGCGCGGGGCGGTGGCGTTCCAGCCACTCCCCGGTGCGCTCGACGCCGGGGATCTGCGGGCCGGGATAGCCCTCGTTGGCCGCATAGGATTCGAGTTCGCCGAGCCAGCGCGGCACCTGACGTTCCAGGAACCCGTCCGGCTTGCCGTAGTCGGACAGCCCGAGCGCCTGATAATCGAGCGCGCCGAGCCGGGCGATCGCCTCCACCGCGGACAGGCCCATCGCCTTGCGGATCGCGGGATCGCCCGCATGCAGCTCGGGCAGCTCGTTGGCCGGGTTGAAGCCCTCGATCGGCTCCATCAGATAGAACACCGCGCCGATCACCGACTCGTCGGGGCACGCGGCGATGACCCGGGGTGCGCGCACCTCGGCCCCGTTCAGCGCACCGAGCAGGCGCGCCTCGCGGCGGATCACCTCGTTGCTCTTGGCCCGCAGATGCTTCGGCCCACGGCGCAGGACGTAGGTGTGCCCGCCGCGCGCGAACCGCAGCATGACGTTCTGCGTCCCGCCGCCGAGCGCGGTCACCTCGTCGAATTCCCCTGCGGGCAAACCCTGCTCATCCATCCACTTGCCGACGAGGGCGAAGTCGACGAGTTCACGATCCACGCCGCTCGGTTGCGCAACAGACATGCCCCACATTGTGCACCACGGGAATCAGCAAACTGAAGGCACATGACAACAGTTAGCCGGAATCGGCGCGGCGTAGGGTTTCGGGCACCATGCGCACGTTGCTCATCGACAATTACGACTCGTTCACCTACAACCTGTATCAGCTGATCAGCGAGGTGAACGGGCTCGAGCCGACTGTCGTGCGCAATGACGAGGCAGGCGAGCTCGAACTGAGCAGATTCGACAACATCGTGATCTCTCCCGGGCCGGGCCGCCCGGACGTGCCGCGCGACATCGGCATCTCGGCGACCGTGATCCGCGAGGCCGAGCTGCCGTTACTCGGCGTATGCCTGGGCCATCAGGGCATCGTGGTGGCGGCGGGCGGGATCGTCGCCCCGGCCCCCGCGGCACGGCACGGCTATCTCGATCGGATCGAACACGACGATCGCGACCTGTTCGCGGGGGTGCCGCAGGGTTTCACCGCGGTCCGCTACCACTCGCTGTGCGCGCAGCGGCCCCTGCCGGACACCCTGGAAATCACCGCGTTGTCGGCGGACGGGGTGATCATGGGCGTGCGGCACCGCGGCAGGCCGCAGTGGGGCGTGCAGTTCCACCCCGAGTCGATCGCGGGGGAATTCGGCGCCACCCTGTTGCGCAACTTCGCGGAATTGACTGCGGCGCACCGGAAGACGAACTCCCGCGGCCGAACCCGCAGTCAGCGAACGGATCCGGTGACGATGCGTTTGCGCCCGGTGCCCGTCCCGTCGAACCCGCCTCCGCCCGTCACCCCGTCGGCCGCCGACACCCTGGCACCCGAGCAATTCCCCGCCGGGGCAGAGCAATTCGGCCTCGACGCCGGTGCGCCCGCCCATACCGCCGACCTGGATCGCTGCGGCGGGCCGCCGCGACAGTGGCAGCTCCAGCACACGGTGATCGAGCGGGCCATCGACACCGAGAGCGCCTTCGTCCGGCTGTACGCCAACTCCCCCACCGCGGTGTGGCTGGACAGCGAACACGTCGAGCCCGGACTGGACCGTTTCTCGTTCCTGTGCGACGCGAGCGGACCGTTGTCGGAAGTCGTGCGGTACCGGGTCGGCAGCGGCGAGGTGACCGTGGAGTCGTCCGACGGGCACCGGCGGGTGGTCGCGGGCGGCGTGCTCGACTACCTGGCCGCCGAACTCCGCCGGCGTCGCCTCGAACTGCCCGCGCTGCCTTTCGATTTCGCCGGGGGGTATGTCGGTTACCTCGGCTACGAGGTGAAGTCGGACTGCGGCGGTGCGGCGGCCCACCGGGCGCCGACGCCGGACGCGCAGTGGCTCTTCGCCGATCGGCTCGTGGTCGTCGATCATGTCGGCGGGCGCACCCATCTACTGTCGCTGACGGATTCGGCGCCGGAGACACTGCGCGCGGGCGCGGACTGGCTGCGCGATACCGCCGAAACCTTGGCCTCCCTGCCGACCTGGGCGAATCCGCCCACCCTGGACATCCCGTCGGACGGCGACGCCGTCGAGCCGCTGCTGATCCGTGGCCGCGAGCGCTACCTCGCCGATATCGATGTCTGCCAGGAACGGTTGCTGGCGGGCGAGTCCTACGAGATCTGCCTCACCGACGGCGTCGTCATTCCCGCCGCGGAAGACGACGGACTCGACTTCTATCGAACGCTGCGCCGCTGCAACCCCGCGCCCTACGCCGCCTATCTGCGCTTCGACGATCTCGAAATCGCCTGTTCCTCACCGGAACGCTTCCTGAAGATCGATCGCAGCCGCACGGTGGAGAGCAAGCCGATCAAGGGCACCGCACCGCGCGGCGTGACGCCCGCCGAGGACGCGCGGCTGGCCAGGGACCTGGCCGACAGCCCGAAGACCCGGGCGGAGAATCTGATGATCGTCGACCTGCTGCGCAACGATCTGGGCCGGGTCTGCGAGATCGGCAGCGTGCACGTGCCGAAGTTGATGGCGATCGAGTCGTATATGACCATGCACCAACTGGTTTCCACCGTGCGCGGCACGCTGCGGCCGGAGGTCGACGTGATCGACTGCCTGCGTGCGTGTTTCCCCGGCGGCTCGATGACCGGTGCGCCGAAACTGCGCACCATGGAGATCATCGACGAGCTGGAAACCGAAGCACGCGGCGTCTATTCGGGCACCATCGGTTTCCTCGGCCTCGGCGGCACCGCGGATCTCAACATCGTCATCCGCACCGCGGTCCGCTACGACGGCCGCTGGCGTATCGGCGCGGGCGGGGCCATCGTGCTCGACTCCACCGCCGACGACGAATACCACGAGATGACCCTCAAAGCCGCGGCTACCTTGCGCGCCGCCGCCGACCGCGCCGTGCACTGAGCCGGAGCGGTCCCGGCCTGGAGAAACCCGCGCTACGCGGGCCCGCCCCGCCGAACGGGGGCACCGGCGGATTCGGCGTGTCGGAGGGTCGTGGCATAGTTCGGGGACGATGAAACTCAGCAAAGGCGCCAACGCACCGGTACCGACATCCCTTCTTGCCGTGGTTGTTTCGTGGCAGTCGGCGCATGCGGTGGACGGGCATGCCCTGTTGCTCGGCGCGACCGGGACGGTGCGCAGCGACCGGGATCTGGTCTTCTACAACGCGCCGCGGCACATCTCGCAGGCCGTGACCATCGATCAGGAACCCGCGCCCCGCACGGCCCGGCTGAGTGTGTCGCTGCCCCGCACCGAGGCTGCGGTGCAGCGGATCGTGATCGGCGGATCGGTCGACGAAGGCACCTTCGGCGATATCACCGGGCTGACGCTGACCATCCACGACGCGAACGGCCCGATGACCGAGTTCGCCATCGAGGACGCCGATCCGGTGACCGCGCTGATGTTCGGTGAGTTCTATCGCCGGGACGGGCAGTGGCGCTTCCGCGCGATCGCCCAGGGTTGGTCCACCGGATTGTCCGGGCTGGTCACCGAATTCGGCGTCAGCGTCGACGAACCAGCCGACGGAGCACGCGGAGCCGAATCCGCCGTGGGTCGGCGGCCGCCGCGCGAACCCGCGGTTTCACCCTTGCCGGAACGTCTTCCACGCGACTCGGCGACCGGTCGCCCGGGTCGAGCCGATCGGCTCGACGAACCTGAGCACCAGCTCGACGAGCCCGAGCACCAGCTCGATCAACCCGAGCACCAGCTCAATCGACCCGAGCACCACCGCGGCGGGACCGAACGCACCGACGTCCGAACGCATCCGCCCGTGCCGGACACCGCGATCCGTACCCGGACCGGCCGCCCGGTCGACCTCGCCCGCCGCCCCGCCGAGACCGCCCCGCCCCCGCCGCCACCGGATCCCGAACGGGCGGACTGGTATCCGGACCCGGAGAACTCCGCCCGCCTGCGCTGGTGGGACGGCACGGAATGGACCTCGGCCACGCACCGGCGCCGCCCGCCGGACGAGCGCCATTGCGCCCGTTGCGGAAACCCGCGACGCCGCAGGCTGTTCCGCGGGCTCGTACCCTGCGAGCCGTGCACGGCCGAGACCGAGGAATTCCTTGTGCACTGGCACAGCCAAGCGTGGCGGGTGCTCACCACGCATGGGCCGCGCGGGCCCGAATGGGCGGCGCTGTGGGCGTCATTGCGGTATCAGCGCATCGACGAGAACGCGGGCCGCGCCGCGCTGCACGACGCGGCGCTGAGTTACGTCGAACGTCTCGTCGCGTTCACCTTCGCCGACGGCGAGGTCGAGGAAGGCGAGCTGGCCGCCTTCGAGCACGCCGTCGCCGAACTGCTGCTCTCCGGTCCGCTCATCGAAGACCTGCGCAGGCGAATGCATCGCGGCCGCAGCCTGTCCCGGCTGCGGGCCGGCGACCTTCCGGTGGTGCGCACGCCGGGACTGCATCTGGACCCGGAGGAGAAGGTGCATCTCGATCTGCCCGCGATCCATGTCCGCCAGCTGGCTCGCGGGCCGCGGCTGACCGAAGGCAGGCTGATCGTCAGCAACAAGAAGCTGCGTTTCGTGGGCGACGGCACCGGCGTCGAATTGCCGTGGTCCCGTGTCGTTTCCGTGCACACCGAACAGAACACGGTGGTGCTCGCGGCGACCTCGGCGCGCGGCGGCGCCGGCTTCACCGTGAACGACCCCGACCACGTCGCCGCCGCGCTGGAGGGGGCGCTACGGGTGGCCAAGCGCCTCGTCCTCACCCCGGGCCAGCGCGATACCCGCAGCATCCCGCAGGAGGTGAAAGCCGAAGTGTGGCAACGCGACGGCGGTAAGTGCGTCGAATGCGGCGACAGCCACTACCTGGAGTTCGACCACATCATCCCGCTCAGCCGCGGCGGCGCGACCAGCGCGGCCAACTTGCAGATCCTGTGCCGTTCGTGCAATCGCGCCAAGGGTGCCCGCATCTGAGGCGGAGCTTCAGGTCAGGCCCGCCGTGCGCCCCAGATCGGCCAGCATCGCGTCGAACAGCACCTCGGGATTCGAGAGCGGGATCGGGTAGTTGCCGAAGACCTCCAGCGTGACGTGACCGTAGAGACGCGCCCAGATCTGGATCATCAGATACATCACGCCCAGGTCGAGCTTCTCGGCCGGGAACTTCTGCCCGGATTCGGACAGCGCGGCGAGCAACTCGGTCTGGAAATGCACCAGGTCCTCGTGCAATTCCGGCGGGATGACATCGGTCGGCGGGGTGACGATGTCGTAGTTGGCCAGCAGCCGGCCCGCGGCGGCGAGGAAGATCCGGCCGAACGGCTCGTCGAAGCGGCGGAGCGCCCGGGCTTCGTCACCGCCGGGCGAGGCGAACACCAGGGTGAACTCCCTGGTGTGCGCCAGCGCCCAGCGCCGAAATCCCTTGCAGATGGCGAAGAACTGCACCACGCCGTCGTCGGGCAGGGTGGCGATCTCGGCCGACAGCTCGGCGGCGAGATCGGCGCAGAACTCCAGGCGTAGCCGTTCCATCAGCTCGTCCAGCGAGCGGTGGTACCGATACAGCGCGGGCGCGGTGATACCGAGGGCCCGCGCGATCGCACGCAAACTCACCGCGTCGGGCCCGTGTTCGACCAACAGCGTCCTGGCCACCCGCCGGATCTCGGCGTCGGTCACGACCGGCGAGCGGCCCCGGGGTCTGGGGTTACTCATGCTGGTTAGATTAGGCGTCATCGAAGCCTCGCGTGGTCGTGCGGACCGCTGTGCGGTCACGCGTATTCGACATCCCACCGCTTGATGCCGTTGAGCCAGCCCGAGCGCAGCCGCACCGGCTCGGACACCTGACGCAGGTTCGGCATCGCGTCGGCGATCGCGTTGAACATCAGATCGATCTGCAGCCGGGCCAGATTCGCGCCGACGCAGTAGTGCGTGCCGGTGCCGCCGAAGCCGACGTGCGGGTTCGGGTTGCGCAGCACATCGAAGCTGAACGGATCCTGGAACGCCTCCTCGTCGAAATTGGCCGAACCGTAGAACAACCCGACCCGTTGCCCCTGCTTGATCTGCTGTCCGCCGAGTTCCAGGTCCTCCGTGGCGGTGCGCTGGAAGGCGTTCACGGGGGTGGCCCAGCGGACGATCTCGTCGGGCGCGGTGCGCGGCCGCTGCTCCTTGTAGATCTCCCACTGCTCCGGGTTGTCCACGAACGCCTTCATGCCGTGGGTGATCGAGTTGCGGGTGGTCTCGTTGCCCGCGACCGAGAGCAGGATGACGAAGAAGGCGAACTCGTCTGAGGCCAGACCCTCGCCGTCGATGTCCGCATTGACCAATTGGGTCACGATGTCGTCTGCGGGACACTTGCGGCGTTCTTCGGCCATATTCCACGCGTAGCCCATGACCTCGGCGGTGGCGACCTGGTGATCGCCTTCGAACTCCGGATCGTCGTAGGAGATCATCTGATTGGACCAGTCGAAGATCTTCTTGCGGTCTTCCTGCGGGATGCCGATCAGCTCGGCGATGGCCTGCAAGGGCAGCTCACAGGCGACCTGCTCGACGAAGTCGCCGCTGCCGGTTTTCTTGGCCTCGTGCACGATCCGGGCCGCCCGCTCGGTGAGCGCGGCGCGCAGGCTCTCGATCGCGCGCGGGGTGAAGCCCTTGGAGATGATCCGGCGCACCTTGGTGTGCTTGGGCGGATCGAGATTGATCAGCAGCATGTCGCTGAGCATGTCGATCTGCTCGGTGGTGACGTCCTCGTTGAACCGGATGATCGAACCGTTCTGATGCGAGGAGAACAGTTCCGGATGCTTGGAGATCTCCTTGATGTGGTCGAGCTTGGAGACCACCCAGTAGCCGCCGTCGTCGAAGCCGCTCGACCGGCCCGATTGCGCACACCACCAGACGGGGGCGGTGCGCCGCAGCTCGGCGAACTCCTGGACCGGCAGCCGGGTGGCGAGCATGTCTGGATCGGTGAAATCGAATCCTGCGGGAATCGAGGGCGTGGTCACGGTCACTGCTAACTCCTACCGGTCTGGGCTGCAGACCTCACGACACTGTGCGGAACACGTTCTGGATCGATAGAAGCACAGAACAGGGGTTTGTGAACAGTGTTTAGTAAAACCCGTTTACTGAATCCGCCGGTGCGGTCGTGGCGTCATTGCACCGGAGTCAGCGGCGGAGGCTGCCAACCACCTCGGACGGCCTCCTCTTTCGGGGCATACAGGCGCAGGGTGAGGGAGAACTGGCCGGATTCCGGGATGGGCAGCCAGTTGCCCGGCGGGACGGCCGGACCCGGATCGGCGTGTTGCACGGTGAGGTCGACCGAGCCGTCCGGGTTGGGCACAACGGGGAGCTGGTGACCGACCGAATAGATCCCGGCGGGGTTGTCGATCAGATAACTGTCCGGGCCGTAGGCGGTCAAGGACCAGAAGGCCGCGACGGGCGGGGTCCGGCCGGGCGGGAAATGCAGGCGGAAGCGGCTGCCGTCGGCCCCCGCCGTGGCGAACAAGGTCGGATAGATCGCGTCCTGCGCGAGATTGGCGCCGAGGCCTTTCCACGCGATCGCCGCGCGCTGGAGATAGTTCGTGCCATAGGCGCCGATGGACGGGTCGAAGGTCCAGCCGTTCTCGTGCACCGCTTGCGGGTCGAGATAGACCGGAATCTGTTGCTTCGCAGTGGCCACCGCCGCGGTGAGCTCAGCCGCGGAGATGCCGGTGACCTTGCCGCCCGGCGTGATCCCGAGCGTGGCAAAGCGTTTCATCGCGGGCGCGTCGTCCGGGGCGGGCGGCGTCGTCGCGAGGACCGCGCACAGACGGTCGAAGAAGGTGCGCGCGTCCATGGCGGTGACCTGCTCGGCGGGCGGTGTCGAATCCGCCTGCGGCGCAGGCGCATCGGCCTGCGGCCCGGCGTCGCCACTGAGCGGCGTCAACGTGAGCTGCTGCTGAATGGCATGCACGGCAGGCAGATCCGCCTCGCCGTTCACCTGGATCCGGCCGAGCAGCCATACGGTCGAGGTCGGCATGGGCAGTGGGGTGACGTCGTCGGGCAGGGGGCCCGACCACCCGGGACCGACCACCGCGTAGGTATGCGGCGCCGCGGACTTCGCCTGCGGCCGAACGCTACTCGGGTTGTGCACGGTGTTCGTCCAGGCGTCGAGCAGCTGCATCAGCCAGTACCGGCCGTCCTCGATGGCCGGTACCCGCAACAGGATCGGCGCGGCGCGTAGGTCCAGCCATGCCGCCGAGTACAGGGTGTCCCGGTTGAGGCGCACGACGTCTCGTCGCGCAGGCGTCGGCAACGTCGACGCGTGCTGGAAGCGGTTGGTCGCCCCGGCCGCGACCCGGGTGACGTCCATCAGAACGAGCGGATAGCCGAAGATGTAGGCGTCCTTGGCGATCGCCGCGGCATCAGTGAGCCGGGTGGTCGGCGCGGCCGGCGGTTCGACCTCGGACTCCCCGCAGGACGACACCCCGGCCGCGGCCGCCGCCACGGTCGCCGCCAGCCCGAACATGCTGCGGCGGGAAAGCCCGCCGGTCCGATCACCCATGGTTCCCCTGCTTCCCGATCCGATCGGACAGTGCCAGAGCCGCGCACCGCAGTATAGCCAAGCGGTAGCCGAAGCTACGGGAAAGCAGGGGTACAGACGTCGGCCACGAAGGGCACATCGACGGAATCGCAACTGACGAGCACACCTCGTACTACGTACGCAGACATGACGATCCGAGCAGTTGCCGATCGGTAACCGAACGAGCTCAGGTGCCGAGGACCGCGTTCATGATGGTGCCCGCGCTCGTAGCCACCACACCGCCGACCATGGCGCCCGCGATCATCTTCGGCGATTGCAGCGCACCGCCCTGCCACTTCTCCCACGCGAACTTGCCGCCCGCGAAGACGATGGCGAGGATGCCCGACAGCAGCGCGAACCAGGTCAGGTAGCGAACCATCTGCAGGATCTTGTCCGACAGCGGCGGCGCCTCCGGCGTGGGGTTTCCGACTTGCGCCAGTGTCGTGAAGGTATCGCCGACCGACGCCAGAATGATGCTCACCATCTACTCCCTACGCTCCACTACAACCGTGCCGCCGCCCGAGCCGCCACACGAAAGCTGTTAAACCGCCGATGAATTCGATCTTGGACGAGGATACGGGCTCATCGTTACTTCCGTGGATACCCGGTACGCAACAGCGCACACCCCCGTGCCGAGTCGTACGCTGCATTCCGCGGAATCGCCCCCAAGCGGTAGTAGCAACCCGCCGGCGGCGCCGTCGGGACGCGGCCGCCGAGCGCACCGGCCACCGCGCCCCTCCATCATCGGCGAGCATCGGCAACCCGGCAAGGTGCTCGCGGCACCGAACTTCCTTGGGGCGCTGACTCGAACCGTCCCGAAAGGAAGGCCGCATTGCAGCGAACAAACCGATACCATCACAGGCAGCGACTTTCCTGCCCTGTCCCGAACCCAGAATGAGCTGACGACGATGATCCTGGCCGCCGCTTACGACACCCTGCTCGCGCAGATCGGCAATCCCAGCCCCGAAGCTCCGCCGGTCTCCGACAAGTTCCTCCAACTGGTTCGCTACTTCACCTGGTTCGTGCTGCTGGCCGGCATCGTGGCCATCATCTACGCGGGCGGCAAGTTCGCGTGGGAGAAATGGACCGGCGGCGGCCTGGACTCGCCGAAGATGGTGGCGGGAGCCATGATCGGTGGCGTGGTCGCGACCAGCGCGGGCACCATCATGAACGCCGTCATCGGCTGAGCACCGCGCAGGCCCGCCGCGCCGCTACACGTCCGGGAGCCAGCTGCCGTGGAATCCGAACGGAACCCGTTGCGGCAGGTGCACAGTGGCCACCGGGGCCGCCGCGAGATCGTCGGCGCGCAGAATGACCAGATCACTCAGCTCTGACGTGGCGTTATAGACAAAGGACATGAGATATCCGCTGCCGCCGGGATGTTCGCCCCCGGGTGCGAACACCGCTTCCGCGGGCACGCGGCCCGCACCGAACTCATGTGTGCTCCGATCGCCGGTGTGCAGGTCGTAGCGGATCAGCGCGCCCGAGTCGCCGCCGACCGTCACATGGCCGAAGCGCGCATCCTGGCCGATCAGCCGATCGTCCACGCGGGGGAACTCCGCGACCCGATCGTCGAGTTGTTCCTCGGTCACGGCGCCGGTGACCAGATCAATGGTCCAGCGCCACAACGTGGACTCGTCGAAGCCGTCCGAGTCGTGCTGCCACAGCTGCGGATAGCGCATGACATACAGCACGATCTTTCCCGGCTCGTCGTGCGCGTTGAGCGTATGGAACACATAGCAGGGGTCGATGCCGAACCAGCGGACCTCGCCGTGCGGATCGTCGCGGCGCAGCACGCCGAGGCGGGCCGGATAGGACTCGCTCCAGCGAAACGGCATCCCCTCGCGGGCCAGCGCCGTGGGCAGGTCGAAAACCACAGGTAGATCCATGAATACGACGTGTTGCGCGGTGAGATTGAAATCGTGCTGCATGGTGGCGGCGGGCACCTCGATGGGCCTGCTGAGCAGCAACGTGCCATCGGCATCGGCGCGATGGTAGGTGAGATACGGCTCTTTGAGCACTTCATAGCCGAAGAAGTGCAGCTCACCCGTGCTCGGACAGGTCTTGGGGTGCGCGGTCATCGGCGTGTGCAGCGCGCCGTCGAAGTCGTAGGGCCCGACTGTGTCCAGCTCGCAGGTCAATTCGTACGGATAGGACGATTCGACCAGTGCCAGCGTCCGGCCCGCGTGCCGGATGACGTGCGTGTTGGCCACGCCCGCGGCCAGATCGCGATTGCCCTCGTCGTCGATAACCCGAGCGCCGTCGGTGAACGTCTTGGTACGCACCCAGCGATTGCGGTACGAGACGGCGCGTCCGTGCTCGATCCGGATGCCGTGCACCATGCCGTCACCGGTGAACCAGTGCCGGGACGCGGCGTCGTGCGGATTGGGTCCGTTGCGCAGGTACCAGCCGGTGAGTTCGGCCGGAATCTGTCCGGTGACCGGAAGGTCATGGGCGGTCAACTCTTCGGCGACCGGGGCGTAGTTGCCGGCGAGATGCGGGACTGGAGAAGTCATGCGGAACGACCGATCTGAGCGGGGGCGGCAGCGCCCAATATTCCTGTTTAGACATGTCGAAACTAGAGTTTGAGAAATCGACCTGTCAATAGTGGAATGTATAGTGACCCGCATGAGTCTCCGATTCGCCGTGCTCGGGCTGCTCGCCGACCGCCCAGCCAGCGGATACGACCTGATCCAGCGCTTCAAGGTGTCGCTGGCCAATGTCTGGACGGCCACCCAGAGCCAGATCTACACCGAACTCGGCACGCTCGCCGACGCCGACCTGATCTCCGTCTCGGACGAAGGGCCGCGTGGCCGCAAGGAATACACGATCACCGAGTCCGGCCTCGCCGAACTACGGCACTGGCTGGCCGAGACGAAGCCGAAGCACTCGGTTCGCAACGAGACGACGCTGCGCGTCTTCTTCCTCGGCGTGCTGGCACCGGCCCAGGCCGCGGCTTACCTGAGCGATATCGCGACCCGAGCCGCGGAAGGTCTCGCGGCGCTGCGTGCCTTGGAGGAATCGATCCCGTGGGAGGACGACAACGAGTTCTCCCGCTACGGCCGGATCGCGCTGGAATGGGGTCAGCGGTTCCACGCGATGAACGAGGAGTGGGCGCGCTGGGCGAGCCAGCAGATCCCCGAGCAGTGAGCGCGTTTCAGCGCAGCACGCCCGCGACGCGGGCGGCGCGCAGCCAGTCCGGGAATTCGCCGAGCAGGCGGGTGTACAGCTCGCCGTCGTCGACGCGGTCGATGTCGTCGAGGGCGAAAAAACCCGCGTTGTCGACCAACCGGTCCGACAGTTCGTCGAGCGTGCGGAGCAGTCCGTAGTTCGCCTTGCCCAGACCGATGAACTGCCAGAACACGGGCAGCCGCGCCGCGTCCCGCATGAGCGCGCTGATCTCGCGCTTGTTCGCGAAGCCGCCGTCGGTGAAGAACAGGATCAAGGTCGGTCCGTCGCCGGGACGCACCGAGGACAGGATGTCGCGCATGATCGGCAGTTCGTCGTTGCGTCCGCCGATCCGGTCGTAATCGATGCCCGCGTGGTTCCCGCCGAGATGCAGGTAGGTCTGCGCCCATTCGTCACTGTGCTCGACGGTGATATCGGGCAGTTTGGCGAACGACAGCGCGTACAGGTACGCCTCGAGTCTGCCGTTGTCGTCGAGCTGGGTGGCGATCGGAACCATGCGCTGCACGACGCGGTGCACCACCTGATTGCGGTACTGCTTCTGCATGCTGCCGGTCTTGTCGAGCACCAGCACGACGCGCGCACGAATGCCGAAGGCGCCCTTGTCTATCAGCACCTTCGCGACAGCACGCTTACGCAGGTCGAGCTTTTCGCGTTTCTCGAACGACAGCGCCGCCTCACCGGGCACGGTACGCACCGGTGGCTCCGGCGTCGCGGTGGGCGTATCGTCCACGCGCACACCATGATCGGTGACCAGTGCCGCGAAGCCGCCCGCGTAGCCCTGGCCCACCGCCCGCACCTTCCAGACCGCCTCGCGGCGGTACAGCTCGAGCGCGATCACCACGGACTCGCTCGTCAGACCCTCGATGCGGTACTCGTACACCGTGTTTCCGGCACCGTCGGTGACCGTCACCACCGGCGCGGCGAACTGCCCGAACGTCGCGGACGCGTCGGCGAGGGTGAGGATCGCGCGCACCTGCGTGATCTCGGCGGGCAGGTCGGCGGGCGAAACCTCCAGCGCGGCGGCGCCTTCGGTGCGCAACCGCACGCCGGGCCCGCTCGGCTGATTGAAGAACACGAAGTCGGCGTCGGACCGCACGACGCCCGCCGCGGTCACCAGCAGGGCCGACAGATCGACCTCGGCCTCGGTCCGCACCGACAGCACCACCCGCGGCTCGGTCAGTGCCCCGTTCTGTCCCTTGACCAGTGCAGCGCCCATCGAGACTCCCTTGCTGAAATCGTCGCCAGAGTATGACAGTGCCGCGGCCGCCGCGGGCGCGCTCAGGCGACCACGAACGGGTCGGCCTGCCAGCCGGTGAGGGCGACGACCTCCGCGGCGATCTCTTCGGGGGTCCGGTCGGTGGTGTCGACAACCCGGACCCATGCAGGCACCGCGTGGTCGAGTTCCCTGGCCGTCGCGATGCTGCGCTCGATGTGCCGCTGCAGTTCGATGCCGTTCTCGCGCCCCGCGAGCCGCGCCGAAGCGGTCCGATCGTCACAGGTCAGCAGTACTGCGGTGACTGTCGGCGTATCCCCCATCGCCGCCGTGAGTTCCGCGATGACCTCGGGGAACACGCTCGCGGTATTGGTGTAGATCAACCGCCGGTAGCCGAGCACGCGGTAGTTCCCCCACATCGCCGCCAGATTCTGCTCGGCGAGGCCGTGCTCCCAGGTGGGCGGGTACGCCAGGTCGAGGCTGTCCCCTTCGATCAGCGCGTGCCGCACGTTCGCCGCAGCGAGTACCGCGTGCACGGCGAGACCGACCCGGCTCTTGCCGACGCCCGAGCGCCCGCCGAGGAACAGCGCCTCCGATTTGTCGATCACCCGTCCAGAATGCCAACCCGCCCGAGGCCGGCCGAGCCGGTGCGACCTGGATCACAGCCCTTGCATGTGGAACAGTTGTAAGAACACAATAGTTATATGCTTACAACTGTTGAGGGGTTGTCCGCCCGTCGCAAAACGATCGTGCTCGCGACGTGCTGTCTGAGCCTGCTCATCGTGTCGATGGACGCGACCATCGTGAACGTGGCGATCCCGGCCATCCAGGCGGATCTGCACGCGCCGCTGCCGCGGCTGCAGTGGATCGTCGACGCCTACACCCTCACCCTCGCCAGCTTCCTGATGCTGGCCGGGACCACGGCCGACCGGTTCGGCCGCCGCAAGGTGTTCCGCATCGGACTGGCCACCTTCGCGCTCGGTTCCCTGCTGTGCAGCCTCGCGCCGACCATCGAGGTGTTGATCGGGGCGCGGTTCCTGCAGGCGATCGGCGGCTCGATGCTCAATCCCGTGGCGATGTCGATCATCACCACCGTGTTCACCGGTCGGGTCGAACGCGCGCGGGCGATCGGGGTGTGGGGTGCGGTGGTCGGCATCTCGATGGCGCTGGGGCCCACCGTCGGCGGCGTGCTGATCGATGCGCTGGGCTGGCAGTCGGTGTTCTGGATCAACCTGCCGGTCTGCGCGCTCGCCTTCGTGCTCACAACCCTCTTCGTGCCGGAGTCGAAGTCGGCAACGGTGCGCGGTATCGACCCGATCGGCCAGCTGCTCGCCGTCGTGTTCCTCTTCACCACCGTGTTCGGCCTGATCGAGCGGCAGCCGTTGATCTTCGTCGTCGCGGCGATCGCGTTGGCGGCGTTCATCTACTACGAGTCGCGGCGGGTGGATCCGTTCATCGATCTGCGCTTCTTCCGCAGCGTGCCGTTCTCGTCGGCGACGGTGATCGCCATCTTCAGCTTCGCGACCCTCGGCGCGTTCCTGTTCACCTGCTCGCTGTACCTGCAGACGGTCCGGCACTATTCGGCCGTGCACACCGGCTTGCTGTATCTGGCGATGGCGGTCGCGATGGTGATCTTCTCCCCGCTGTCCGGACGACTCGTCGGCAAGCACGGCACCCGGCCCTCGCTCATCGTGGCCGGGGTCATGATGACCACCGCCGCCGTCCTGCTCAGCACACTCACCCCGGACACCCCGGTCTGGGCGCTCATCGTGATGTTCGCGATCTTCGGCGTCGGGTTCGGCATGGTGAACGCTCCAATCACCACCACCGCGGTCAGCGGGATGCCGCTGGACCGGGCGGGCGCGGCCGCCTCGGTGGCCTCGACCAGCCGCCAGGTGGGCGTGAGCATCGGCGTGGCGCTCTGCGGTGCGCTGACGGGAGCGGGTCTGTGGTGGGTGATCGCCATGCTGACCGCCGGGGTCGCCATACTCGGGGTGGTCGCGAATACGCCGTGGGCCAAGCGGTCCAGCGACCGCGTCGCCCCGTTACTCGAACAGAAAGTGCCCGCGCATGTCGGATGACACCCCCACCGCCGACGAGGTGTGGGCCCAACTCACCCGGCTCGTGCTCTACGGCCGCGACCCGTGGCGTCGCGCGGCCGTCGAGCGAACCGGCCTGCCGTTCAGTCGCATTCGAGTGCTCCGCCGGCTACAGGCCGCGCCGCTGACCGTCAAAGAACTGGCGCACGCCGCGGCGATCGACGCACCGGCGGCCACGGTGGCGGTGAACGATCTCGAGGAGCGGGGACTCGTCGTGCGCGAGGTGGACCCCACCAACCGGCGCCGGAAACAGGTATCGCTCACCGCGGACGGACGGGCGATCCTGGCCGAGGCGCTCGCCACTCCGGACCCCGCACCGACCTCGGTCGCCGCGCTGACCGAGGACGAGCTGCGCACCCTGCACGAGATCCTGCGCAAGCTCGAGCACTGAAACGGCACGCAATTCAGCGCCGACGCCTTCAGCCCCAGGTGCGCGAAGACGAATTCGGGCGCGAGGGATTGCGCTCGAGGCAGCGAAACCTGTTCAGGCGCTGACGAATTCGCGATCGCCGTATTGCACGCTCGCGGCGTCCCAGTCCCCGCCGATCCCGGCCACGAAGCGTCGCGCCAGCTCCAGATCCGCGACGTCCACCACCAGGATGAGCACGTTCGCCTCGGTGACCGAGCCGCCGACGAGCCGCTCCCTGGCCACCGGATCGGCGACCAGCCCGTCGTGGAATCGCCGCACATCGATGCCGGGGATCGCGACCGTCAACGCGTCGACTTCCGGCGAATTCGGTGTCAGCCGTTGGAAAGTCAGCACCGACTCCTGCTGGAATCGGGTGCGCACCTGATCCGCGATCTGCCGCAGCTCCGCCGCGCCGACGCAGGCCAGGTGGAATTCGCGGGACCGCTCGTAGGTCGCCTGCTGCCGCTCGCCGGACCAGAACACGCCGCTGACCAAGGTCGACCCGACCGGTAATCCGATGTGCTGCACCGCGATCCCGTCCACCACCAGCTCGAAGCCGTCGAGCCGCTGTTGCAGCCGGGGATCCTGCGGATCGGTGATCGTCGCGGTGTTGTCGGTCGCGAACAGTTCCGCGGTGGGCTGCAACGGATTTCCCGCCGCACAGGCCGCAGGTCCGGCCGTCGCGGGCCCCGCTCCCCCGACCAGTCCCGCCGCGACGAACACCGTCGCCACCACAGCCATCATCCGTGCCGCGATCATCCCGATCCCTCCGAAGCCAGCGCTCGCCGTTATGACGACAGCACCCTATCCCCGGGCTCGCCAGGATCGGAGCGGTTCGGTCCGCTCAGCGAAACACGCCGAGCGGGCGGCGCCGGTATGGCGCTCGCCCGCTCGGTGGCTGTGCTCGATCAGTTGCGGAAGGCGTCCTTGACCTTCTCGCCCGCGTCCTTGAGGTTGGACTTGATCTGATCGCCCTTGCCCTCGTTCTCGAGTTCCCGGTCATCGGTGGCCTGACCGAACTTTTCCTTCGCCTGACCGGCGAGGTCTTCAGCCTTGTTCTTGGCCTTGTCAGCTGTGCTCACTGTCTAACCCCTTTCGTCGGGCTGGACCGACCCGCTGTTTTCGGCCGGACGCTTGGCGGATAGCCGCTCTGCGCCGACGCAAACACGCCGGATCCGCACGAACGTCTTCTCGACCGCGACCCGTGCCGCTGAGCAGGGGTTCTGGCATAGAATTGCCGACGTAAACGCAAGCCACCAGCGCCGCGCCACAGGTCGGCGGGGATTTCGGCGGCATGGTGTCGCCGGCCGTGCAGGTGGAGCGGCAGATGCCCGCGGCGTACGCTGTTCTCGTGTGGTCGCGATCGGAGACCTGCCACGCCCGGCTGCGGTGGGAATACCGCGCGGATTTTGCCGACCTGCAAGAGATGCCATGGCTGACGACCTCGCGACCGGTCTGTCGGAACTGACCACGCTGCTGCTGCATCGAGGCGATGTCCCCGAATCCCTGTGCGCCGCCGCCGATATCGTTGCCCGGATGCTGCCCGACTCCTTGATGGTCGGCATCACGCTTTCCCGCGCCCAGGGCGCCATGGCAGGCGGTTCCGTCGGCACCCAACCGATTCTGCGTGAGGAGTCTCGACTGAGTGCGGGGCAGGCGCCGAGCGCACAGGCGATCGCCACCGCACAGCAGGTTTTCATCCCGGACGTCACCCAGGAGCAGCGCTGGGGCACCTATCCGCGCAGACTGCTCGCGCACGGGGTGAAATCGGTTCACATCCAACCTGTTTCGGCGACAGGGGAAGTACTCGGCGCGTTGTCGCTGTATTCGAACCATGTACACACCTTCACCGCACAGTTGCGCCAGGACGCGGCGCTGACCGCCGCGCACATCGGCGTACTGTTCGCCGTCGGGATCGAAGCCGCCCGGCAAGCAGCGCTGACCGACCAGCTCCGAGCGGCACTGGCCTCGCGATCCGCCATCGACCAGGCGCTGGGCGTTCTCATGGCCGAGCGACGATGCACTCGCGACGCGGCCTTCACGGTGCTGCGTGAGCTATCCCAGCGGCGCAACATCCGGGTCGCCGAGCTGGCGGTCGAGATCATCGAGGCGATCACCGGCCGCGCCCCGGGCCCCGTGCATTTCGCCGAGCCACAGCCACCGCGGCAACGCCACCGTCGCTGATTGCGGCACTGCCCCAGCGCATTTCGCGACAGGGCGCACGGCGCATCGAACCCGCGCCGGAAGCACTACCGCCGAGTACAATTGGGCTTGTCCTCCCGAGTCCCGAAGCGCGGCTCCGGATCATGCCACTCGATGCACGGGGGAAGGATGGACCGCGCCGCACGACCCGGCGACCACACAGGTCGCCGGACACCTCAGCATTCACTGTTTCTCGACCGGCGCGACGCGGGCCGTCGCCTTGCCTATCAACTACAAGCGTTTCGCGGTCCCGATGTCGTCACGCTCGGTATACCGCGCGGCGGGCTGGCGGTGGCGTACGAGGTCGCGGCGGCACTGCGGGTTCCGCTGGACACGGTCATCGTCAACAAACTGCGGGTGCCCTACCGGCCCGACCTCACCTTCGGCGCGGTCGCCGAGAACGACACGCAGCTGATCGACGAGGTCGTCGTGCGCAGCGCGATGTTGACGCCCACAGAGCTCACCGCCGCCGAACGGCACGGACGCGACCGGCTGCAACGGCTGTGTCAGCGGTTCCGCACGCGCCGCGGGCAGGCGGAGGTGCACGGTCGCACCGCGCTGGTGGTCGACGACGGCGTCCGCACCGGCATCACCGCCCGCACCGCCTGTCAGGCGGCCTATCGGCGCGGGGCGGTCCGCGTCGTCCTCGCTGTCCCGGTCGCACCCCATCGGATCGCGCGCACCCTGTTCTATTACGCCGACAAGGTCGTTTGCCTGGAAACACCGGCTCAGGTCCGTCCGGTCGGCCAGTCGTACCAGCGTTTCGACCCGCTCACCGACCGCGATGTGGACGACCTGCTCCGGGGTGACACCGCAGCCGGCCGCATGCCCCCGCACAACCATCGGCCGGGCCCCGGCACGGCAGCGGAGCGGCAATCCGCCGAATAGCCGCCGTTCCAACGGTTCACGGCGCCCGTACCGGCGGCGCGGACGGCCGTTCCGGAAACGTGCCGAAGTTCCTGGCCGAGACCCCGGATGGGTATACGATTCTGCGGTCGGTGGAACAGTCCAACGAGCGTGCTGGCCACCGCTTCTTCGAGCACGTGGGTCGACTCGCGTGGGGACGGACCGGAGGCGGCATTGTCCGAATTGTCGATTGGTACGTTGGCTGCGGACAGCAACTCCAACGGTGTCAGCGAAGGCCTGCTCTCCGAGCTCGTCGAACATCTGCGGCAGAACCGCACCGCACTGCGTGAGGAATGGGCGCGCCGGATCACCGACGCGCAACTGCTCACCGCGATGACCCCGGACGAGATGTTCTCCGAGGCGACCTCCGTCTACGACAACTACGTCGCTGTTCTCGAAACCGGCTCGGTCGAGGCCCTGCAGGACTATGCCCGCGATCTGTCCGAGCGCATCATTCCGCGAGGCGTCGAAACCGACGAGGTCCTCGGCATCGTGCTGCTGCTGCGTGACGTGCTCGCCCGCTCGCTGTTCGAGAAGTACCAGACCGACTTCCAATTGCTCAACGCCGTCCTCGACGCCTACGAACCGGCCGCCAACCGCATCGCCAACACCGTGGGCGTGTCCTTCGTCGAGGAGCGCGAACGCATCATCCGCCAGCAGCAGGAGGCGATCCGCGAGCTGTCCACACCTGTGCTGCAGGTGCGTGAACAGCTGCTCATCCTGCCGATCATCGGCGTGCTGGACAGCCAGCGCGCCCGCCAGCTCACCGAACAGTTGCTGCGCGCGATTCGCTCCAATCGCGCCAAGGTCGTCGTGATCGACATCACCGGTGTGCCGCAGATCGACTCCACCGTGGCCAACCACCTGGTGCAGACCGTGGACGCGTCCGGCCTGATGGGCGCGAACGTGATCATCACCGGCCTGTCCTCGGAGATCGCGCTCACCCTGGTGACCATCGGTCTGGACCTGTCCAAGATGAACGCGGTCGGCGACCTGCAAGGCGGCATCGAAGAGGCCGAGCGGCTGCTCGGCTACGAGGTCAGCCGCAGCGGCGACACCAGCAGGCGTCCGGAGGCCTGACTCCGTTTTACCGATCTTGCCGGTTGGGTTGCTGTGGCGCGGGTATGGCCATCAGTGACGCGATGGGAGGCGGTGCACAGATGAAGGTGGATTCCGAGACTTCGACACCGTGGCAGACCTCGGTGCTCGCGCACCGGGTCTCGCTCGAATTGGCTGCTGAACTGCGCGAATTGGGGATGTTGCGGGCCCTCACCGATACCGTGTGCATGATGGCCGACATCACCCTGGACGCGATTCCCGATATCCGGCTGGTGGTCAGCGAAGCGGCGACCGCGATGATGCTGGAGGCGCTACCGGGTAGCACACTGCGCTGTGAGTTCGATTACACCAGACGCAGATTCAGCGCGCGGATCGCCGCGACGGCGACGCGCGACGCCGAGAACCGGCGCGACCCGTTGAGCTGGCAGCTGGTGCAGTTGCTCACCGATTCGGCCGAATCGACCCGCGACCCTTTTGACCCGGTCGCCGGCGGGTATCCGGCCGTCATCGAATTCAGTTGGGAGCGAGGAACATCCGATGCAACGTGAGTTCACGAAGGACGAGGCCGGCCGCGCACCGCGCACCCACTCCCGGGGCGACAGCTACGACAACATCGAGCCCTGGTTCGAGAAGCTGACCGCGCTCGACCCCGACGACCCGCACCGCAGCGAACTACGCGAAGAAGTCACGCAGCGGTGCCTGCCGCTGGCCGAGCACATCGCGCGCAAGTTCGCCGGTCGCGGTGAGAGCTTCGATGATCTGCACCAGATCGCCCGGGTGGGTTTGGTGCTCGCGGTGGACCGCTTCGATGTCACGCGCGGCAGTTCGTTCCTCTCCTTCGCGGTTCCGACGATCATGGGCGAGGTGCGCAGGCACTTCCGGGACAACACCTGGGCGGTGCGAGTCCCCCGTCGGCTCAAGGAGATTCAACAGCAGATCGGACCGGCCACCGAACTGCTGTCGAACCGGCTCGGCCGGGTGCCGACGGCGCGGGAGATCGCCGCCGAGTTGTCCCTCGACGTCGGCACGGTCACCCAGGCGTTGATCGCGAGCAACGGCTATCAGACCAGGTCACTGGATGCCGTGGTGCGCGAGGACAGCGAAAACGCGCCGCTGCCCGCCGCCGCCGGGCTCGGCGCCGACGAACCGTGCTACCGGCTGCTGGAGGAGTCGATGACGGTACGGCCGCTGATCGCCGCGCTACCCGAACGGGAGCGCCGGGTGCTGATCATGCGCTTCTTCGAGTCGCTCACCCAGGCGCAGATCGCCGAACGGCTCGGTGTCTCGCAGATGCAGGTGTCGCGCATCCTGTCCAAAACCCTCGACACCCTCCGCGAGCAGGCGCTCGAGCCGGAGCGATCGGTGGACGTGGCCTGATTCGATCAGGCGACGTGCCCGGGCTTCAGATCGGCGACAGCGCGGTAGCGTAACGCTTCCTTTCCGGTGGGCGGCGCGGCGGCCGCGGTCGGCTCGACCACCATGCCGACGTGATCGCCCAGGTCGTGCCGGGCCAGGATGCGTCCGGTGAACCAGCCCGCGGCCGCGTCCAGGATCGGCACGTCGGCGGGCCCCGGCCGCCACTTGCAGTGCGCGAACTTGTTGATGTCGTCACCGGTCTCGGCGCCGAAAAGCGCGGCCAGCGAGGACTGTTCCCGGCTGAGCAGATGCACGGCGAGCTGCTCGGCCCGCGCCGCGACGCCGTAGGTGAAGTTCGTCTTCGAGATACCGACGAGGAAACGCGGCGGATCGATGCTCACCTGCGAGGTGAAGCCGACCAGACACCCGGCGTTGCGTCCACCCGCGTGCGTGGTGACGACGAACACCGGATAGTCCGCGGCCGCGATCACCGCGTCGAACGCGCTTCGATCTGCTGTGGCATTGTCCGACATGGTCCTCACGCTCGGATCGGCCGCAGCCGAGCCGCGCCGGAGATCGGCACGGCTCGCGACCACGGCGAGTGGGCAGTCCAAGACCACAGTACGAGACCGCGCGGACTCCGGTCAGCCGGTCACGCTGGGCTGCCCGTTCTCGATGTGGCCACGGAAGTGGCGTTGAAAGGCCGGGTCGACGTCCACGGTCAGCGACAGGTCGTACCACCCCTTGCCGTAGCTCAGCGCGTTCCAGGTGTCGACGACGGTTTTCCCCGGCGCGAGCTGGTAGGTCCACGGACCGTCGGTGCGGTAGCTGTTCGCCCGCACGGTGACGGTCGCCGCCGTCTTGCCCTTGTTCGTCATCGACAACTGCAACTTGTAGTCGGGGGTGTAGGCGGCGCTCACCTCCAGCGGCGAGGTCGAGGTGCCGGCCAGCCGCCAGAGAAACCGGTTGGGCCCGTGCACCGCGACGCCGTATTTCTTGTCGGGATAGGCAGGCACGTTCCAGGTGTCGGTGACCGTCGTCCCCGCTTTCACGTCGTAGCGCCACGGGCCGTCGGTGCGGCCGTCGGCCCGATAGGCGGCCAGTTGCAGATCCGCGATGCCGGTGTTGCGGAACGCGGTGACGAGCGCGCCCTCGGGGGTGAGGGTTCCATTGACCGCGGGCGCGTACGGCAGCGGCCGGGCCGGACGGGTGCCGGATTCCTGAGCCGGCGGACGCTGACCGCCGGCCGGTGGCGGTGCGGGAGCGGGCAGCGTGCGCTGGGTGGCATCGGCCTGCGCGCGCAACGCGGTGGTGTCGGGCAGCATCGGGATGGTGGTGTCGGTCTTGCCGAAATCGAAACACCCGGTGAGATCGCCGCAGATCGAGCGCCGCCAGGCCGAGATGTTCGGCTCGTTCACCCCGGTCCACTTCTCCAGGAAGCGAATCACCGAGGTGTGGTCGTACACCTGCGAATTCACCCAGCCGCCGCGGCTCCACGGCGAGATGACCAGCATCGGCACCCGCGGGCCGAGGCCGATGGGCGCTCCGTTGACGTACTCACCCGGTGTGCCCGGCGGTGCCATCGGCGGCGGCACATGGTCGAAGAAGCCGTCGTTCTCGTCGAAATTGATCAGCACGGCCGTCGAGTTCCACAGCGTCTGGTTGGCCCACAACGCTTTCAGCACCGCCGAGGTGTACGCGGCGCCGTCGACCGGACGCGCCGCCGGATGCTCGGAGTAGCCGTAGGGTGCGACCACCCAGGACACCTGCGGGAGCCTGTTCGCCTTACAGTCGGCCAGGAAGTCAGCGAGCACATGCTCGACGTTCTTGCCCTGCCCGGAGTCCGGCTTCCAGTTCTGAGCGCCGAATACCTTTGCCCGCGAGGCGAGTTCAGCCTTGTTCGGATCGTGGTAGGCATCGAACAGCCACAGCGGGTTGTCGCCGTAGTCGCCGACGAACGGGTGGCCGGAATCGTCGCCCACCTCGTCGTTGGCGTAGACCTTCCAGCTGATGCCCTTGTCCAGCAGGCGTTCCGGATACGTCGTCCAGCGGTAGACGGGACGGTAGTCGGCGGGATTGCTGATCGCGGGTCCGCCGTTCTGTCCGGCCGGATCGATGGTGCCGGTCCAGTGGTACAGGCGATTGGGCGTGGTGGGCCCGAGCACCGAACAGTAGTAGTGGTCGCAGACCGTGTACGCGTCGGCGAGCGCGCGATGGAACGGGATGTCGTCGGCGGTGAAGTAGCTCATCGCCATCTCCCCCTTCGCCGCGATCCAGCCGTCGCTCCAGCCGCCGCGTACCGCGCGATGCTGATCGTCCCAGCCGTGCGGGAGATCGCCCAGGTCTTGACCGTCGACCACCTTCGTGTCCACATGGAACGGCAACAGGTAGCCGCCGTCGGGGCGGCCCGCATCGGGCTGGTGATAGATGTCGCGACCGTCCGGCCCGGCCACGACCGAGGCGTCACCGAGGCCGCGCACACCGCGCATCGTGCCGAAATAATGGTCGAACGAGCGGTTCTCCTGCATCAGGATCACGACGTGCTCGACGTCACCGATGACGCCCTTCCGGTTCGGTGCGGCCAGGGCCTCCATCATGCCGGGTGGAAATGCCTGCAAACCGCCGGCCAACGCGGCGGCGCCCAATGTACCGCCCAGGAAACGGCGTCTGGGAAAACCTGAATCCGACTGTGACACAACATTCCTCTCGATCAAACACGGGACCGGTGCGCGGGCAAAGGATGTTCGTCTACCGATGAGCTGATCGGCAGGTTGTCAGGCGCGAAAGAATGGCCCGTGAACATACCGTTACACGCAGCGAATGAGCGGAGGAAAAAATTCGTCGGACCCCGTCGGAGTCGGTCGCCGACATATCAGGGAAGAATTGTACGAATAGATGGAATCCGGTCCGATGTTACGGATCCGGCACAGCGCACATTTTACCGTGGACCATGATTCCGCGCGGTTGATTCGCGCCGGAGCACATGCGAAGCTTTGGCCGACGGTGGTGCAGTAGTGTGGTTGTAGCGCTGGACGTTTGCCGCGCTACGGCTTATACGAGGACATGGCAACGAGCCGCATCACGGAAATCGCTGCTGATGAGGGCAATCGTCGGAAAATACGGCCAAGGAGCCCTCCGTCCGTCGCGCGGATGAGTAGGTCATCCGATGATAGGCGATCTGCCGCGCCACCGCAGATCAACTGGCAGACAAGCACATCGGAATCGCCCGGACATGACAGTTTCGATAGATGAACCTATGGTCCGGTGGCGTGTCCGACGCCCGGGAGCCGGTCGCCGGAACTGGCGGTTTCCGGCGATCAGGGCCCTTCTCGGCCAATGAACACCATTCACTAAATAGCGCAAGTGCGCCATTCCGGGGCGCGCCCGAACATCGCGATTGTATGAACGTTTGGACACCGTATCGTTGCCGTCTTGCTGCGAATGTGAAATATTGCTGTCCGCGCTACAAAGTCACCGTCTGCCCCGGCACAGCGCCGTGGCTCCTGCACCGATTCGTCCCGCCATCAGCGCTTCGGATCGACAGTGGCGGTGCGGAATTGCTACGGAATGTGATCTCGGCTTCGACGCAGGAGTACCGCCGTGAGTGAACACAGGTTGAACGTGGACAACGACGATACGAGAGTGGGGGTCACCGACGTAGTCGTAGAGATCCCCATCGAGTCCATAGACATCGGCGGCGCGCTGCGGGTACGGGCCGAGGACTCCGCGCACACGCAGGTGCTCGCGCAAACGGAGACCGAGCTGCCGCCGATTCTGGTGCATCGCGGCACGATGCGGCTCATCGACGGCGCCCATCGGCTACAGGCCGCAAAACTCAAGGGGGCCCGGGTTATCCGGGTGCGGTTCTTCGACGGCACGGAGGAGGAGGCGTTCGTGCTCGCGGTGCAGGCCAACATCGCGCACGGACTGCCGCTGTCGGTGATCGACCGCAAAGCCGCTTCGCTGCGGATCATGCGGATGTATCCACTGTGGTCGGATCGGAAGGTAGCCGAAGTGGCCGGGCTCGACCACAAGACGGTCGGCGCGGTGCGCAGACAATCGTCTGGGGATGTTCCCCAGACCGGACAGCGACTAGGCCGGGACGGCCGGATGCGCCGGGTGCGCCGCGCCGACGGAAACCGGCAGCGCCGCACCGACCCCTGTGACAGCCCCGCCGGCACACACCGCCCCGCCGAGCCGGCCGCGGCGCCGCGGGTGTGCCCCGCCTCGGTGTTGCAGAGCTTGCGCCGCGATCCGTCGTTGCGGCTCACCGAAACCGGGCGCACGCTACTGCGCTGGCTCGACGCCAGCCCGCGCACGCCGACCCAGTCCCTCGATCTCGCCGACCGGATCCCGGAGCACTGCCTGAATCTCATCCACGACATGGCCAGGCAGAACGCCGCGAATTGGCAGGATTTCGCCACCCGGATCGGCGATCGGTTGCAGTGCAAGTGAAGAGCGGCCCGATCGCGTAATCCCGGGCGGGACTTGCGAATCGAGCCTTGCATCCGGCGGTCTTGCGAGACGGGTGCTTCGGTACCGTGATCTCGTCGTTGCCGAGGTGAGTGGCGTTGGCACGCAACGCGAATGCCACCCGCTTCGGCAGATGGGATTGCGGCACCGGAGACCGGAGCACCGCAACCTGCCGGCGTCTCGCTGTGCCCCGATTCTTTCGTATTTCCCGGAATTCGCGCCGGAGCCATTAATCGAAATGGCTCCCCAGTTATTCCCCACTCGAATGACCACCTCGAATGTGGTTCTACTTGAGTATGAATTCCCGGCATCCCGAAGGCACCGAGCTCACCACCGTGCCCAAGACGGTGCTGACCGACCACCAGGGCGTCGTCACGCAGGTGGTGCCGGACACCCCGCTACCGCCGCCGCCGGGCGTGCCGGGCGAGGCCACGGCCATCGCGGCGGCGTGGGCGGAGGACATCCGGCAGCTCTTCGGCGCCGGATCGGTCGGTGTGCTCGTGGTCGACGCGGTATTCGCGATCGGCGAGGGCGCCACCGTCCGGTTGCGACAGGAGATCGACTCGATCCGGGTCTACGGCGCCTCGGTCGCGCAGTCCCTCGATGGGACCGGCGCGCTGCTCTCGGTGACCGGGGCCTTGGCACAGCAGTCGCGTGGGGCGTTCCCGCCGGGCACAGCGGCGCCGCCGCCGGACGCCGCGCGCACGGCCCGGCAGGCAATGGCGAGCCGAGCGAACGCGCCGATCGAGCAGTTCACCGCGGGAACCGCGCTGCCCGTCTGGTACGACCCGAAGCTGGCCGCCCAGGACACCGCCCCGAGCGTGGCCGTCCCCGCCTATCTGGTCGAGGTCAACGGCGACGGACACGGTAGGCAACCCGAACTCTGGGTGGTGTTCGTCGACGCGACCAACACCGGCCGGGTGCTCGACAGCTGGAGCGAGACCAAGCACTTCGACCACCACTGAACCACCTCGTCCGGCAGTCCTCCTCTACCGAAATGGTCGTGCCCCATGCGAATTCGACAACTATCGGGTGAGTACCGCCCGATCCCCGCGGTCCTGCGTTCCCGTCCCGCGGTCGTGTCCGTGGCGGCCATCGCGGCCGTCCTCGTGGCGGGGGCACCCGCGTCGGCCGACCCCGCGCCGCCCGCGGCCGGCGAAGCGGCCGCTGCCGCAGGGACTCCGGGATCGGACGGCCTCGGCGATCCGTACTACCCGAAGGACGGCAACGGCGGCTACGACGCGACCGACTACGACGTCGCCATCGACTACAACCCGTCGAGTCATCGCTTGGTGGGCAAGACCAAGGTCACCGCCAAGGCCACCCAGGCCCTGTCCGCGTTCAACCTCGATTTCGCCGGTCCCGCAGTCGGTTCCGTCATCGTCAACGGTCAAGCCGCCGGCTTCAAGCGGGCGGGCGAGCACGAACTGGTCGTGACACCGAAAGCGGCGCTGCCGGTCGGGCAGTCGTTCACGGTGGTCGTCGATTACGCAGGCACCGCGCCGGATACCAAAGGCAACGGCTGGACCTACTCGCCGAGCGGGGGCGCCTTCGCCGCGGGCGAACCGCATTCCGCGACCACCTGGTTCCCGCTGAACGACACCCCGCTGGACAAGTCCACCATCACCGTGCGCGCCACCGTGCCGACCGGCTGGGACGTCGCCTCGAACGGGCTGCGTACCTCGGACACGCCCGCCGGCGCGGGCAAGCACACCGTCACCTGGCAGGCGAAGGACCCGATCATCGGATACCTGACCACGATCGCCATCGAGAAGTTCACCCGGCTCAGCCAGAACCTCTCGGGCAGAACGCCATTGGAGAGCTTCTTCGCGCCGTCGGCGAAGAACAAGCAGGACCTGGAGAAGAGGCTGCCCGCGGTGCTCGGCTTCGCCGAACAGCTCTACGGGCCGTACCCGTTCGAATCCGGGGGCGGCATCTACGTGGACACCAACCTGCAGTTCTCGCTGGAGACCCAGACGCGGCCGATCTACGCGCCATGGACCGACCTGAACACGGTGGTCCACGAGAACGCCCACCAGTGGTGGGGTGATTCGGTATCGATCAAGGACTGGCGCGACGTCTGCCTGAACGAGTGCTTCGCCAGCTACACCGCCGATATCCTGTGGCCGGAACGGATCGACCACCGCAACGCCGATCAGATCTACCGCAGGGCACTCGCCAGTGCCGATCAGCAGAACGTCTGGGCGACACCGCTGTACGACCCCGGCAAGGGCCGGGAGTTCACCACCGTGTACACCCGCGGCCCGCTGTTCCTGCACGCGCTGCGCCGCGCCATCGGCGACGACGTCTTCTTCACCGCCGTCCGTGATTTCGCGCAGAGCCACCGACACGGCAACGCCTCGATCCCGGAACTTCGCCAGTTCGTCCAGTCCAGGACGCAGCAGAACCTGACCGGGTTCTTCGACGCCTGGCTGAACGGGAAGAAGCGGCCCGCGTCCGAATACCTCTACCCCGGCAGCCTCGGCAGCCAGGGTCTGCAAGAGAGCCCCGAAGCGCCCGATCCTGCCGGGGATCGGCCCTTCGGACTCGGGGACCGGAAGTGACACTGCCCTAACCGCCGGCTGTCACGTCAACCCCGAAAAGGCAGGCCAGAGTGGGAGATTCCCGCTCTGGCCTGCCTGCCGTGGCAGGTCAGCCGGTGGTGATGCCGGTCGAGAACTTCACCACGACTTTGTCATTGGTGACCTCCTGCACCGTGGCGCTAAGACCGTCGGCCGGCTGGGTCTCGCCGAGCGGCACGCTCGTCTCCTGACCCGCGACGCGCAGGGTGACCGTGTTGCCGTTGACGGCAACCAGTTCCGCGTCGACGCCGAGAATGCTGGCCTTGGCGTTCACGCCGCGCGCGAACGTCACGGTGCAGCCGGAGGGTTTGCATTCGGTCTTGGTGCCCGGTCCCTCCGCGGTGCAGGCGGCCACGCCGAACGGGGCGAGCAGAGCGAACAGGGATACCGCGAGCAGCTGTCGTACAGGCACGCAGTCAGTGTAGGACGCGCAGGTCACCGACCGGCCGCGATATCCGCGCGGAGCTTGCCGAGGCTGGCGCGTTCGGCGAGCAGCCGGTCGATGCCCGCGTCCAATTGCCTGCTGCGCTCGTCGAGTTGGGCCAGTACGGCGGCCCGGTCGTCGTCGGTCGCCGTCTGCGGTGCGGTGCAGGCGATATGAATCAGCTCGGCGGCCTCGACCAGCGACAGACCCGAATCGAGCAGACAGCGGATGTCGTGCACGGTCTTGATGTCCTCGGGCCGGTAGCGCCGATAGCCGTTGGGGTCGCGGCCGGGTGTCAGGACGCCCGCGTTCTCGTAGTGCCGCAGCATGCGCGGACTCGCACCGGTGGCTTCGGCCAGATCGCTGATCCGCACCCGACTCACTCCTTGACATTGACGTTGATGTCATACTTTACCTTGGCCGTATGACGAACGAATCGAGCCGACCGAACGTCCTGCTCGTGGTCGCGCACCCCGACCACGATTCGGCCACCTGGACCATCACCCGCGCCGTCGAGCAGGGCATCCAGGCCGATAGCAGCACCGATGTCGTGACGCACGATCTGACGGCGACCGGCTTCGATCCGGTCTTCACCGCGGCCGACCTCGCGGTGCATCGACTCCGCGGCGAGGTCCCCGACGATGTGCGGCGCGAACAAGAGCTGATCGAATCCGCGGACGTCGTCGCGCTGTTGTTCCCGGTGTACTGGTGGTCGCTGCCCGCCCTGGCGAAGGGCTGGATCGATCGGGTGTTCAGCCGCCGCTGGGCTTATGAGAACCCCGCGACCGAAAGCGGCAGTGCCGTCGACGAATTGCACTTCCTCGCGATCGCGGGCGTAGGCGAAGGCACCTACGAGCGCCGCGGCTACCGGGAGGCGGCGGAACTGCAACTGCGGCACGGCATCGCCGGATACTCGCAGATCGCCACGTCCACACTGCAATTCCTCTACGGCAGCGAGACCGACGACCCGCAGACCCACCAGGAACTCGCGGCACAGGGCTACAAACTCGGCGCCGACCTCGCCCACCGGGCCCAGTCCGCGTTCGACCTGCGACTGAAATGAGTTGCGGGCGTACGCACCTAGCCGTGTAGTCGCACGGGCAGGGCTTCGAGGCCGCGGATGAGCAGACTGGGTTGCCAGCGGAGTTCGGATTCGTCGACGGCCAGCTTCATGTTCGGGAATCGTTGCAGCAGAGCGGTGAACGCGATCTCCGCCTCGAGCCGGGCCAGGGGCGCGCCGACACAGAAGTGGATGCCGTGACCGAACGCCAGGTGTCCGGTCGTCTCGCCGGTCACGTCCACCTGTTCAGGATCGGCGAACCTGGCCGGATCCCGGTTCGCGGCGTTGAGCGATACGTACACGAATTCGCCCGCGGGGATCTCCGTATCGCCGACCACCATCGGTTCCGCGGTGTAGCGCACCGTAGCCCAGTCGACCGGACCCTCGAAACGAAGGAACTCCTCCACCGCCGCCGGAATCCCCGCCGGGTCGGTGCGCAACGCGTGGAACTGGGCTTCGTTGCGCAGCAACGAATACGTACCGTTGCTGATGAGGTTCACGGTGGTCTCGTGGCCTGCGATCAGCAGCAGGAAAACCATGGAGACCACCTCCTCGTCGGACATCTGGTCGCCGTCGGCGCGCGTCTGCACCAGACCGGAGAGCAGATCCTCGCCCGGTTCGGCGCGCTTGGCCTGCGCCAGTTCGCGCAGATACGGCGCGATCTCGGCGGCACAGCGCCGGCGTTCCTCGAGCGCGCCGATCGCGCCGACCAGAACTTTTGTCCAGTACTGGAAGGTTTCCCGGTCCGCGAACGGCACGCCGAGCAGTTCGCAGATCACCGTGACCGGCAGCGGCGTCGCGAACACCGCCAGCAGGTCGACCTCGTCCTGGTCGGCCATCTCGTCGAGCAACGCGGCGGTGATCTGCTCCAGCCAGGGTCGCATCGCGGCCACCCGCCGCCCGGTGAAGGTCTTGTTCACCATCTTGCGCAGGCGCGTGTGATCGGGCGGATCGGAATTCAGCATGTGCGAACTCAGCATCAGCAGATCACCGTTCAGCGTCAGGTCGGGTGTCTTGCGGCGCTGCACCTCGACGACACCGGCCAGGCTCTTGTGCAGCCGCGCGTCGGCCAGCGCGGCGCGTGCCTCGGCATACCGGACGATCAGCCACACCGGCATACCGGTCGGAAAACGCACCTTGACCACCGGCCCGCGCTCCCGCCAGCGCTGGTAATAGGTGTGTGGATCGGTGTAGAAATCCGCGCCGATGACCTCGATCCGGTCCTGCGCCTCGATATCGACCATGATGCCTCCCCACTCCGCGAACCGGTCCGGTCGAGCCCGTGGGGCCACCGGCCTGCCCCACCACAACCACCGTACCGATGCCCCGCGCGCGCCGATTGCGTTGTCGGTCAGCAGATTGCGGCGCGAGCACCGGATCGAGCCCGCCGACGCACGGCGAACGTTGCGATCTCGTCAGGGGTTCGCCGCGCTCAGACCTTGGCGGCCGCGGTTTCGATCAGGTCGACGACAGCCTGCGGCTGGGACAACGCGATCGCGTGACTGCCTGGGCTTTCCACGACGGTCGCCCGCATCCGGGCGGCCATCTCCCGCTGACCGGCAGGCGGGATCATCCGATCGTCCGCGGCGACGAGGGTCCAGCTCGGCAGCGTCTTCCAGGCCGGCTCGGCGGACTTGTCGGTGAACGAGGCCACCGCGATCGGGCGCTGCCCGGCGGCCAGGATCGCCGCCTCGCCGGCGGGCAGATCCTGCGCGAAGAACTCGCCGAACTTGTCCGGCGCGATGCTCAGCTCAGGCGCGCTGCCCCGTCCGTCCGGCAGCGGATACTCGTGCGGCGCCGTGATTTTGGTGGCCGGGCCGCCGAATCGGCCGTCGAGTTCGCCGAGGCTCTCGCCCTGATCCGGAGCGAACGCCGCGATGTAGACCAGGCCCGCCGCTTTGGCCGAACCGGTTGCGGCATTGGTGATCACGGCACCACCGTAGGAGTGGCCGACCACCAGGGTCTTGCCCGGCATGCTGTCCAAAATGCCGCGGATGTAGCCGGCGTCGTAGGTGAGTCCGCGCAGCGGAACGGCCGCCGAGGTCACCTGGTAGCCGTCGCGCTGGAGCCGTTCGGCCACCTTCGCCCAGCTGGACCCGTCGGCGAACGCCCCGTGCACGAGCAACACCGCCGGCTTGACCGCCGGGGTCTCGGCCGGCGCCTTATCGTCGGCAGCTGCCGAACAGGCCGTCGCCGCCAGGCTCGACGCGACTGCCATGGTGATCACCACGGTGCGGCCGAACCCGGACCGCTTGCGGAGGTAACTCATTCTCGAACTGGCCCTTCTGCTGAATCCAATAGTCGAACTCTCGGTGGTCATGTCGTGAGCACCGCCTTGACTGTCGTGCCCGCCTCGACGTCGGCCACGGCGGCGTTGATCTGGGCCAGCGGGTACGTGCGCACCAGCCGGTGCACCGGAAACCGGCCCTGCTGATACAGGCGCAACAGACGCGGGATCAGCACCCCGGGCGCCTGGTGCCCCATCACCGATCCGGTGACGGTGCGCCCTTTGAGCAGTTCGAAAACAGTGGCCCGCAACGCGGCCTCGGGTGCGGTGACCCCGAGGATCGCCGCCGCACCCAGCGGGGCGAGCGCCTCGATCGCACTGTTCATCACCGTGAGCACGCCCGTGGATTCGATGCTGTAATCCGTGCCGCGGCCCGCGGTCAACGCACGAACGGCGGCGACCGGGTCCACTGCGGTGGCGGCGACGGTGTCGGTGGCGCCCAATTCGGCGGCCAGGGTGAGCCGTTCGGTGTTGCGGTCGATGACGATGATCTGTGCCGCGCCCACCACCACGGCCGCCAGCACCGCGCTCAAACCCACCGCGCCCGCACCGAATACCGCTACCGTGCTGCCCGCACGTACCCGTAGCGAGTTGAGTACCGCGCCCGCACCGGTGATGACGCCGCAACCCATCGGCGCCAGCAGTTCGAGCGGGGTCGCCGGATCGACCCGCACCAGGCTGCGCGGGTGCGCGAGACCGTGGGTGGCATGCGAGGACTGACCGAAGAAGTGGTCGTGCACCGGCCGCCCGGCGGCGTCGCGCAGCCCGACCGAACCGTCGGCCCGCACCGCGTGGAAGTTCAACGGGATGTGCTGCACACAGTATCCGGGCTGCCCGGCCAGGCAATTGCCGCAGCTGCCACAGGAATCCAGGCTCAGCAGCACCCGATCGCCGACGTCGAAACCGGTCACCGCGGCACCGACCGCTTCGATCACACCCGCGCCCTCGTGCCCGAGCACCACCGGACGCGGCGTCGGCACCGTGCCGCGTGCGGCCTCCAGATCGGTGTGGCACAGGCCGGAGGCGACGTACCGGACCAGCACCTCGTCCGGCCGAGGGTCCGCCAATTCCAGTTGCTCGATGTGGAATTCGGCACTGTCCTCGCGGGCGACCGAGGCGGTGACGGTCGTCGTCATGCGCACACCGCCGATCGGCCGAGGATCAGGTCGGCGGCCTTCTCGCCGATCATGATCGTGGGGCCGTTGGTGTTTCCGCTCGGCAGGGTCGGCATGATCGAGGCGTCGGCGACCCGCAGACCGGAGACGCCGTGTACGCGCAGCTCGGGATCGACGACGGATCCGGCATCCAAACCCATGCGGGCGGTGCCGACCTGGTGATGTCCGCTGACCACGGTGGCCCGCACGTGATCGCGCAGCTGTTCCCGGGTACGCACCGCCGGTCCCGGAATCGCTTCGCCGTCGGTCCAATCGCCGAGCGCGTCCTGAGCGGCGATCTCGCGCAACAGTTCCAGATTGTCGACCAGGGTCTCCAGGTCACGCGGATCGGCGAACACGCGCGGATCCAGGATCGGCGCGGCCGTGGGATCGGTGTCGCGCAAACGCAATTCGCCCCGGCTGAACGGATGCAACAACTGCGCCACCGCCGAGAAACCCTGTTCGGGAAGCACGGCACCAGGTAGCGGATAGACCCAGGACAGAAACAGCGGCTGGATATCCGGTGCGATCAATCCGGGCCTGGTGCTCGCGAACAGGTGTGCTTCCAATCCCTGTGCCGCCCACGCCGGTGTCGGTCGCTTGGACCGCCAGATCAGCGGACTCGACCAGTGATCTTGCAGATTCTGACCGACACCGGGAAGGTCGGCCCGCACCCGTAGCCCCAGCGCGCGCAGCTGCCCGGCCGGACCGACGCCGGAGAGCATGAGCAGCTGCGGCGACCCGAAAACTCCTGCCGACAAGATGATTTCGGCATCGGCGTAGGCCGTGTTCGACAGCCCCTCGCGCAGATACTCGACGCCGATCGCGCGTGTCCCGTCGAACAGCACGCGCGTGGTGTGCGCGCCGGTGACGACGGTCAGCTTCGGATCGTCCCGCACCGCAAGGCCATAGCCGACCCAGGTGCTCTGCCGACGGCGGTCGCGGATGGTGTGCTGGGTATAGCTGACCCCGGTGCTGTCGCCCGCGTTGTAGTCGTCGTTGAACGGCAGCCCGTACTCTTGCGCGGCCGCGACCCAGGCTTTGACCAATGGGTCCGGTCCCGGATTGCGCTGCACGAACTGCGGTCCGTCGGTGCCGCGACCTCCGGCCGCGCCGCCGTCGAACCGCTCCAACCGGCGAAAGTAGGGTTCGACACCGCGCCAATCCCACCCTGCCGCACCCTGATACGCCCACGCGTCATAGTCGGCGGCGAGGCCGCGGACATAGATCATGCCGTTGAACGCGCTGCTGCCACCAAGCGTCTTGCCGCGCGGCCATGGCAGCGACCGCCCGTCGGCGTAGGTCTGCGGTTCGGTACTGAACGCCCAGTCGACCTCGCTGCCCCACAGTTCGACCGATCGGGTCGGATCGTGGATCGCCGGATTCGAGTCGGCCGGCCCCGCTTCCAAGAGCAGCACCCGGTGTCCGGCATCGACCAGGCGACGCGCGATGACCGCACCCGCCGAGCCCGCGCCGACCACGATGTATTCGTGTGTCGCGGCTTTCCTCGTGCCCGCGACGTTGATCTCCGAGCTCATGCACTTCCTTGTCCGGAACAAGTGCCGAGCGGTTCCCCGGCACCGGCACCGATGATGTGGAAGCGGGCTCACCACCTGCTGAACGGTTCCTGAACGAGCTGTTCAGCAGGGGTATTCGGATCGCCGGGCGGACACGCGAGATCACCGGCAGGCAGCTCGCCCTCGACCAGGTAAGCGGCGGCGAGGGCGCAGCTACTGGTTCCGGGAATCGAACCGGGGAGGCCGCCGGGTCGGGTTCATAGCCGCCCGGGCCGGCCGGTGTATGCGGTTCGGGCCAGAACGCGCAGACCGCGCTGAAAGATCGTCAACGCTGCGAGAACATCGTCCCCGGTGCTACCGAACACCTTGCCGCGCAGGGCAAGCCATGGCGCGCCCCTCCCCCTGAGCCCGCCTCGCGCGAATCCGGTTCAGCCCACGGAGGTCGCCGATCGGGAGCGCTAGGCTGCAAGCAGTGGATGCATTGCTGTTCCTCGACGTCGACGGACCACTGATTCCGTTCGGCGCGGCCGACGATTCGGCTCGTCCGGAGCTACTCGACGCGAATCCTTTACTGGCACGGCTCGATCCCCAACTCGGGCCGCTCCTGGCCGCACTGCCGTGCCGACTGGTTTGGGCCACCACCTGGATGCACGAGGCGAACACCACGCTGAGCCCGATCCTGGGCCTGCCGGAACTCACCGTGCTGGAGTGGCCGACAGCTACGGACGATCGAGTCGACCAATGGTTCGGATTGCACTGGAAGACCCGCGCTTTGGTCGACTGGGCGGCCGGACGACCGTTCATCTGGGTGGACGACGAGATCACCGACCGTGACCAGGACTGGGTGGCGGCCGAATACCGCGGCAGCGCACTGCTGCACCGTGTTGATCCACGGAAAGGATTGCAGCGCAGCGACTTCGAGGTATTCGGTGCGTGGTTCGCCGCCCACCCGGACTGATCGGGCGGCTAGGCTCCGTCTCGAAGTCCCATCCGGCACCTGCCTAGTTCGGTGCACCTGCCGCAGGAGTTACCGGAATAGTGCTGAGCACGTCGTGTGCCGTACCCGGCTTCAGGTGCAGGTCAGGTGCGCGGGGTGGGGTTCCGGCGTGGTCATCTGGCTGTGGTGGCGTCTCGAGCGGCTTGGGAAAGACAGGGGCGGTTGGGTAGCGGGCCGGGTGGTGTGGACCAAGCGACAGATAGGTTGGGGTCACAGAGTTTTCGTACTGCTCACAGGGTTTATAGCTGCTGTGAACAGTATGGAAAGTCTGTGACCCCGCGACTCGCCCAGCAAAACACGCCGAGCCACAACCCCCACCCACCCGAAACCGCTGCTACCTCGTCAAGGAACTCTCGAAAACAGCACCACAGCCAGACGACCACGCCGGAACCCCACCCCCGCGCACCTGACATGCGCCTACAGCCGGGAACCCCACCTGACGCGCCCAGCACCATCCCTGTAACTCCCGCGGCAGGCACACCGAACTGGGCAAGTAACACTTCGGCAGCCAGCCAACAAGCCCGAACGCAAGCAAACCAAGCGACAGATAGCCCCGTGTCGACACGCGAAAGCCGCACACCTGCACCACTTCTCGGGATCCACACCCCTTCTGGCCGCCCAGAAAAGGTGTAAATCCCGAGAAATGGTGCAGATGCCGAGAAGCGGGAGCGGCTACCTCAGCGGTACTCGCACAGATACGCCGTATCGCTCGCCACCTGGACGTCGAACTTGCTGTCCGCGGGTACCTCGAACCGCTCACCGGCCGAGTACGTCACGAACTCGTCGGAACCGGGCAGCTTGACGGTCAACGCGCCCGAAACCACGTGCATGATCTCCCGCTGCGCGGTCCCGAACTGGTACTCCCCCGCCGCCATCACCCCGATGGTCGCCGGCCCGTCCGCCGCCTCGAACGCCAGCGATTTGACCGTGCCGTCGAAGTACTCGTTGACCTTGAACACCCACACTCCTCGATTCCGATGAACGGCCAGATTACCGGCTAGGGCCTGTTTCATGAGTCACGGTGGATGCATTCGGGGTTCAGCTCGTCGCCTGGCAAGGCGGAGGAGGAGCCGATACCGGGGTTGTATCGGCGACGACGACAACGCGGCCAGGCGGCGGCGAGCTGAACCCCGAAGGCGCCGCCGTGACTCATGAAACAGGCCCTAAGGCGCGCCCAGCTTCTCGGGCTCACCGTGTCCGGGGACGATCAGGCGGGGCGCGGGGTCGAGTAGGGATTGCGCGGTGCGGCGGGTGAGGTCTTCGTCGTGATTGAAGACGGTGGGTAGCGTCTGCGGGCCGACGGTGGCGAGCAGCGGGTGGCCGGTGACGAGGGCGTCGCCGCTGAACAGGATCTGCTGATCGGGCAGGAAGTAGGCGGTGTGACCGGTGGTGTGACCCGGCGTCGGTACGGCGGTGAAACCACCCGGCAGTGCGCGCAGAGCGTCGTCGTCATAAGCGGTGGCGGTGGGAACCTTCATTTTGATGTGCCCCATCACCGCCCGCACCGTCTGTGCGACCCAGCGTGGCCCGCCCGGCGTACGCAATTGACCGACCATCTCGACGGGGGTGATCTGCTCCAAGTACTCGCGCCGCGCATGCGCCGCTTCCGCCGCACCGGTGTACACGGGGACGCCCGTGCGACGCACCAGCGTCGGAATCGCGCCGATGTGGTCGAGGTGGGCGTGGGTGACCAGCACCGCCGCCAGATCACCGAGGTCGTGCCCGATCTGCCGGATGGAGTCGAGCACATCGTCGGTATCTCGTGGATACCCGGCGTCGACGAGGGTGACGCCGGAGCCGTCGGTCACCAGCGACCAGTTGACGTTGGTGCCCGCCACGACATAGACGGAGTCGGCAACCTGTGTGATGCGCATGTCAGTGGTTCGCCTCTCCGATGTGATGTTCGATCACGCCGACCTCATCGATCTCCAGGCGCAGCCGGTCGCCCGGCCGCAGCCACTGTCCCAATTCCATGCCACTGCCTCCGGGCAGCGTCCCGGTCGCGATCAGTTCTCCCGGGAAGAGTTGCTCGTCCCTGGAGGCGTGCGCGATCGCTTCGGGCACCGAGTATCGCATGGTGCGAGTGCTCGTGCGCGCCACGGTTTTCCCGTTGACCTGCACGCTCGCGGTCAGCTCGTCGATGCGGTCCAGCACGGTGGACGCGGTCACCGCGATATCCGACATCGAGGTGCGGAAGTGTTTGGACTTCTGCGGGCCGAATCCGGAGCGCATTTCGGCGAGCTGCACGTCCCGCGCGGAGAAGTCGTTGATCACCACGACGGCCGCGATCGCTGCCGCCGCTTCGCGGACGGTCGCGTCGCGCAGTGGCGAGCCGAGGACGACACCGAGTTCCAACTCGAAATCCAGTGCGGCACTGTACGAGGGACACTGCACATCGGTGCCGCTGGGTACCACCGTCAGGGCGTTGGACATGTAGTAGATCGGCTGTCGATACCACAGGCGGTTCGGCCGAAAGGGCGGGAACGTCCGGCGGGTGATGCTTTCGAACGCGGACGCGACGCGATGCACCGCGGGCAGGAAACGGCTCGCCATACCGCGGGCGGCGTCGATCGCATGCGTCTCGTAGAGCATGAAGTCGCGAAAAGACAGCGGGCACACCGGCAATACGGTCGCGCCGTCGGGCAGGCCGAGCTGTTCGTAGCGGGCGAGCTCGAACTCTTCGGTGTATCCGCGGGGCAATCCAACGTCCACCGCGGTGTCGTCGGCGGGCACCCACCCGGCGCCGTAGTCGAGATGCAGGTCGATGCGAGATACCTTGCGGTTCAACGTCCGCCGAATCCGGTGCGGAATCATCGCACGACCTGCTCGGCGACTGCCAGGTGCTCGGCCAGAAACCGGATCGACAGCTCCATCCACTGGTCGGCATGCTCCATCGCGCAGTGGTCGTCCCCCGCGTACAGCGCCAGTTGCGCACGCGGCGCGGCGGCGGCGATATCGATCGAATCCCTGGTGGCGATCAAGGTGTCGTCGGTACCGTTGATCACCAGCATCGGAATTTCGATGCGAGAGTAGTACTCACGCAGCGACATCGCGGTGAGCCTGCGCGTCAGGTCCACTACGCTCGTGGCCCCGGTGGCGGACCGAAGGGTACTGACCATGATTTCGGGAAGGCCTGTCGCACTGCCGATCTGGAAGCTGCGATGGGTCGGTGCGCCGTTCGCGATCGCGACCCGCAACCGCCGGTCGGTCGCCGCCAAGCGCGTCGCCCAATATCCGCCGAAGCTCAGACCCATCATCCCGAGCCGGTCGGCATCCACTCGGTCGTGCGCGCTCAGGTAGTCGATCACGGTGGTGTACACGCGCTCGGCGGCCGGCGCCAAGGGCTCGCGATAGGAGTACGTCCCCGGCATCTCCATCACGAAAACGCCCATCCCCCTGTCGCGATGGGCCAGCACCGGCAGCATCGCCTCCGCCAGGGTGCCTTCGACACCGTTGGTGACCAGCACCGTCGGCACCCGGTCGACGCCGTGCGGAGTCATCAGATAGCCCCGGACGGCGTCGTCGCCGCCGAGGGGAATCCGGACGACTTCGACGTCCACGCCCATGGCCGGCGCGAGCGCGGTCACCAGGACTTCACCGAGGCGATGCGAGGTTTCGTAGGCGCGCAGCCGTCGCGGCGTCCAACCCGGCCACGCTGCGACGAACTCGTACACCATAGTCTTGATCAGCGCGTCCAGAGCCGTTGCAGCAGTGCGACTTTCCGGATAGCGCGCGCTGAACTCGGGCACGGCGTGTTTCGGGGCGATCGCCCCGCGGTCGGCGAGGATCTCGACTGCGGGAGCCAGCAGCTCACCCAGGACAGAGGTATCGACGGCCGACGGGTCGAGCAGCTGCCGAGTCGACGGACCGCCGAGGGTGGACAGGGCTGCGTCGGCGACGGCGAGGTGCTCGGCGGCCACCGCCTCCCAATACGGGGTCCATCGGTTGTCCGCGAAGGAGCGGCATTTGCTCAACTGCCGCTCGAACACGGCGCGTTCGATGCCGCCCAGGTGCGTGAACCGGTCGCTGAACAAGGCGGGCAGGAATCGGCGGGGACCGAGCAGTCGGGTCGCCCATTCGGTGGTCCGGGTCAAAGCGCATGCACTCACCAGTAGGCGCTCGGCAACCGATGCCATCGCGGCCCTCCTTCAACTTCGACAACTAAAGCAGTGGCTACTGCTTTAGCCAGCGTAGGGCTCGTCGCGATCCAAAAGCAATACTTTCTGCTTTAACATCGAGGGCGTGACGGAACCGGACAGCGCGACGCCCAGACGCCGCCCAGGCGGACGGTCGGCCAGGGTGCGCGAATCCGTGCACCGAGCGGTCCTGGAGGCCCTGATCGAGCACGGCGTGGAGCGAGTCGGCATCCCCGACATCGCCCGGCGCGCCGCGGTGCGCGACTCCTCGATCTACCGGCGGTGGGGCACCAGGGAGAACTTGATCGTGGAGGCATTGCTCGCCTACAGCGAGGAGACGTTGCCGCCGCCGGACACCGGCACCCTGCACGGGGACTTGGCCGCCTTCGCCCTCGAACTCGCGAACTACCTCGCCACGCCGCTCGGCGGCGCGCTCGCCAGATCCATGGCGTTGATCAGCGACTCCCCCGAGGTAGAAGCCGCCCGAAACACCTTCTGGGCGAACAGATTCAGTAAGATCCGCCCCCTCATCACGCGCGCCGTCGACCGCGGCGAACTCCCCGCAGACGCCGACGCCCGCCAAGCCCTCGAACTACTCATCGCCCCCCTCCACTTCCGCGCCCTGCTCACCCGCACCCCCACCACCCCCTCCGATGCCGAACAATTGGCCACCTTGGTGACCCGCGCTCTCCAGGCCCGCGACCGTACCGGGGATCGCAACATCATCGCCCCCGATATGTGAGGTACCTCATGCTGGATTCGTAACTGTCGGCTCGCTGCGAATGTGCCCACCGGGTCCGATGGCACATGCCCCTATCGTCTGTTGGTGTGCACGTCATGATTAGTGAGACCGGTCCGAACGGAGGTCGTGACGAAGACGCATCACCCCGGGCGCTCTTCGTGGCCAGGTTGGCGCAGTTGTGGGAAGCCGCAGGCAATCCCACCTTGCAGCGGGTCGCGACCGCGACCGAGGCCCGGTTGAAAGCCGCTCGCGCGGCGGCACCCGGTCAGCGTTCCTCGATGCAGCGCATCAGCGACTGGCGGACCGGGCGCAACGTGCCCTCCCGCTTCGAATCGTTGGATCCGGTGCTGGTGACGTTGATTTCGCTGGCCCGGCAAACCTCCGGGCCCCTGCCCCCGGACCTGTCGAACCGATCGGCGTGGCGGCGGCTGTGGAAAGCGGCCAGCGCGCAACCGGTGCGCCCCACCGTGCTGACCACGCTGCGCCGCGACGTCCCCACGTTCGTCGGGCGCGATGCCGAGGTGCAGCGGATCCTGGACGCCGCGGGACCGGATCGGGTGGTGTCCATCCACACTGTCGATGGCATGCCGGGCGTCGGGAAAACCGCTCTGGTCGTCCGAGCGGCCCATCTGCTGTCCGACCGGTTTCCGGACGGCAGGTTCTTCGTCGAGCTGAATTCGCACACGCCCGGCCAGGTGCCCGCCGATCCGGCGGCCGTGCTGGCCACCCTGCTCACCGGTCTCGGCATCGCCCCGGGACATATCCCGGACACCCTCGACGCGCGGCGCGACCTGTGGCGCGACCGGGTCGCCGGTAAGCGGATGCTGCTGGTCCTCGACGACGCCCGCGACCACGCTCAGATCGAACCCTTGCTGCCCGCGGGGCCCGAATGCCTCACTTTGATCACCAGCCGCCGCCGGCTCGTCGCGCTGGACAGCGCTCTCCCGCTCCCGTTGGGCACCCTGGAGCCGGACAGTGCGATCGACCTGTTCTGCCGCCTGGCACAACGGAATCCAACGGGCGACGAACTCGCGGCCGTAGCCGAGATCGTCCAGTTGTGCGGCTACCTGCCGCTAGCGATCGTGCTGCTGGCCGGTCGGCTCGCCCATCATCCGGCGTGGACGCTGGCCGGCCTGGCCGAGGAGTTCCGCACCGCACAGGATCGGCTCGGTGAACTCGACGCCGGACAGCGCGCGGTGCGCGCCGCGTTCACCGCCTCGTACGAGAGCCTGCCGCCGGCACGGCGACAACTGTTCCGCAGGCTGGGCCTGCACCCCGGCCCGGATTTCGATCCCTACGCCGTCGCTGCCCTGCACGGTAGTTCGCTCGCCGAGGCGCGCGCCGAACTCGAGGCGCTGTTCACCTGTCATCTCGTCGAGGAGACCACACCCGGCCGCTACTGCCTGCACGATCTGGTGCGCGAATACGCTTGCGCCCTTGCGGTTTCGTCCGGCGAGGACAGCGATGCGATGCAACGACTGCTGGACTACTACCGAGCGGCCGCCGCAGCCGCGGACCACTGGCTGACCCGCAGGCCGCGCCGCGACCGCGCCGCCGACAACGCCTGTGCCGTACCCGAATTCGACAACGAGAGACCCGCGCTGGCGTGGCTGCGGCGGGAACGGGCCAACCTGCTCGCCTGCCTCGACCACACCGCCGAGTGCGATCCCGCACGCATGGTCGGGCTGACGGAGGTGCTGGCGGAACTGCTGGAGCGCGAAGGTCCGTGGCCTACGGCCCGGCAGTTGCATCGGCGCGCCGCCGCGGCCGCGGGCCGGCTGGGTAATCGGCTCGGCCGCGCCGACGCACTCACCAATCTCGGCACGCTCGAATGGCAGACCGGGAATTTCGACCGAGCCTCGGACCTGCTCCGGCAGGCCCTGGCTTTGTATCGGGAGACCGGTCACGCGCTCGGTACCGCGGACGCGCTGCGCAACCTCGGCACCGTGGAGTGGCAGACCGGGAACTACGACCGGACGGCCGATCTGTTCCGGCAGGCCCTCACCCTGTATCAGGAGGCGGACTACCCGCTCGGCGAGGCCAACACCCTCGCCGGCCTCGGCGGCGCCCGCCGCGACAACGGCGACTACGAACAAGCCACCCAACTACTCGAACAAGCTCTAGATCTTTACCGGGACACCGGCTTTCCCCTCGGCGAAGCCAACACTCTCGCCAGCCTCGGCGGCGTCCGCCGCGACAACGGCGACTACGAACAAGCCACCCGACTACTCGAACAAGCCCTGGCCCTGTTCCAGGAGGCGGGTTATCCGCTCGGCGAAGCCAACGCACTCGGTTTCCTCGGCAGCGTGCGCCGCGAGATCGGGGACTATCGGCAGGCCGCGGACCTGTTCCGACACGCAACAGCACTGTTCCAAGAGATCGGCCACCGCCGCGGCGAAGCCAACGCCCTCGGCAACCTCGGTCTCGTCCACCGCGACACCGGCGACCATGCGCAAGCCGCCGCAGTGCTGCGGCAGGCGCTGGTGGTCTCCCGCGAAATCGGCCACCGCATCGGCGAAGCCGTGAACCTCAACTATCTGGCCACCGTGCATCGGGAAACCCGAGACTACGGGCGGGCGGCCGATCTCTCCCAGCAAGCCTTGATCGTGTTCCGGGACACGGGCTATCGCATCGGCGAAGCTGAGGCCCTCGCCAACCTCGGTGCCATATGCGGAAAGACCGGGCAGCGCCCGAAGGCCGCGGAGCTCTCCCGGCAGGCCCTCGCTCTGTTCCGTCAGATCGGCTATCGCGCCAAAGAAGCCGAGGCCCTGAACAACACCGCAAAGGTGCTGCTGGCGGCTGGTGCGCCTGCCGAAGCGCTGACGATGTTCGCCGAGGCGCTTACCGTGGCTCGGGCTATCGGCTGCGAAATTCAGCAGGCGCACGCCCTGGCCGGGACCGCTCGCTGCCACACCGCCCTGGGCGACACCACCACCGCGGCCACCCTGCTGCGCCAGGCGATCGATATCTACCACCACCTCGGTGCGCCCGAAACCGAGGACGCGGCAACCGATCTCGCCACGCTCCACCCTGTGTAGTTCAGAAACGCCGCTGGTCCCCTCCACCTGCGGCGCCTCGATCACCGGCCCTGCTCCTTCGCCGGTGACGTTGTCATCATCGCCGCGGGTCGCGTGGTCCGGCCAAAGCCGAGAGTCCGGTTGCTCGCCTGAACAGCAGCTCAGCGGGGGTAGATCGAAATTCCGGTCCGGAACGACCGGATGCCGCGCTCAACTTCGGAAATACATCCGCACCCGCGAATCATCGGAAACGATCAGGTCATCCAGGCTGCCTGCCGCAACGACCTGCCCTTTGCTCATGATCACCAGATGGTCGGCGTAACCGGTCGCGATGAGCAAGGGCATGTCGTGGGTGATCACGAGCACCGCAGCGCCGGTGTCCGCGTACTCCCGGATCGACTTCCACACGCCGAAAGCCGTGCCCTGATCCAGCGAGGCGGTCGGGCTGTCCGCGATCAGCACATCCGGGTCGGCGAGCAGCGCGGCGGCGACCGCCGCGCGCTGAATCTGACCGGCAGAGTTGTGCTGTGGCAACAGATCCAGCGCTTCGAGCGGATAGCACGCGGCGGCACAGGCTTGGTCGACCGTCCACGCTCCGTCCCCCGATATCAACTCCCGCAATTGCGCACCAACCGACCGATCCCTGGCGAACGCATCGATACCGTCCTGCGGGACGTAACCGACCCGCCCATCGACCAGCACCTCCCCGATAGTCCGCGCCGACTCCGGCAAACGGCCGGTCAACGCATACGCGACCATCGTCTTGCCATCCCCCGGCCCGCCCAGCAACACAGTGACCTGCCCGTCGCGCACCCGAAGATCCACTTCCGTGAGCACCGTGTCACGCCACCGCCCGGTATCGATATCGACAGTGAGAGAACGCAGTTCAGCAGCCACACCCCCAGTCTCACCCGGACGTGCCCGATAGGCTCGACCCATCGCGACCGGCGTGGCGCGACCGGTGGTCATGCCGAGGCCCGCACCCCCGATCGGCCGGGCCAGGGCAACCCCACGTGGTCCCAGGCAGAGGCGCCCATGGGAGCCCTTTACCGAACCGCGCACCCTGATCGACAACGTTGGGACCACCGCCTCGGCGCTGGCCATGCTTCACGCCGAACTGCGCGACGACAAAACTTCCCGAAGTTCAGGCCAGGTCCTGCGGTCGCACGCGCAGCTTGGCGGCGATACGGGCGAGAGCTTGCTGGTCGGTGGCGGTGAGCCGATCGAGCACCACCTCGCGCACCGCGCGCACGTGGACGGGTGCGGCGGCGGCGACCAGGTCGTACCCGAGGTCGGTGAGCGCGGCGATGGTGTAGCGGCCGTCGTCAGGGTCGGGTGAGCGCCGCACCCAACCCCGCTGCTCGAACCGTTTGACGACGTTGGACAGGCGCGAGAGCGATCCGTTGGCCAGGTAGGCCAGTTCGCTCATCCGCAGCCGCCGGTCCGGGGCCTCCGAAATATGGCTCAGCGCAAAGTATTCGAACAAAGTCAGCCCGGCTTCGTGCTGTAGCGGCGACTCGAGCCTGCCCGGCAGCAGCCAGATCAACGAGACCAGCCCGGTCCACGCCTCCTTCTCGGACGCGGTGAGCCACAGTGCCTGGTCGGACTCGTCCCCGCCAGGTTTCGGGGCGCCGGTGCTGGCCATGGCGGCATCATACCGAGCCCCGGTTGACTTCACGCATGAAGTGAATCGTGCTAGCTTTACTTCACGCTTGAAGTCAGATCGAAAGGGTCACCATGTCTGAGCCGGAGTTCTTCGCCACTCCTGGATACGGCGCGACAATGCTCGCCAATATGCACTACAACCAAGCCGTTCGAATCGGCGATCGAGTCGAGACCTCAGGACAGGGCGGCTGGGACGCCGAGTGGAACTTCCCCGAGTCCCTAGCGGACGAAATCGTGCAAGCCTTCGAGAATGTCGAGCAGACCCTCGCCCAAGCCGGCGCCACCTGGCGCGACGTCGTCTCCGTGAACTCCTACCACGTACCGACCGCCGCCGACGCCATCGGCGAAGACCACAACCGCGTCATGGTGGAGCAATTCCGCAAACGCATGGGCGAACGCGCACCCATCTGGACCGAAATCGGCGTACCCGCCCTCGGCGCCCCGAAAATGCGAGTCGAAATCCGCGTGACCGCCATCGTGGGCGGGTGAGTTCGCGCCCACACGAAGCCTGTCGGCTGATCAGTCCGCCGCGCTCTCGCAGCCACACCCGGGTGCGACCGGAGAAGGACTCCGTGAGCACGTCATCGGCCGGCGTTCTCGGCGTGTGCTTCCAGATACCGGGTGATGGCGAGGACCCCCTCCGCGATGACGGCCGGATCCCCGCCCGGCGCGCGGCGGTGGGCGAGCTCCACCACGCGGTCGCCGAGTTCGACGGCCAGCTCGGTGACCAGCACGTCGGTGCTCGCAGGAAGCAGGCCCCTCGTGATCATGGCCTCGTGGACCATGGCGGCGAAGCGGTGCCGGTGCGGGACGGCGTCGGGGAGCTCGCCGGTCAGCCGGCCCTGGTGGTAGATCGTCACCAACTCCGGGTAGGCGTTGCGGTAGAGGTTGCGGTGCAGCTCCATCAACTGGTCCACCATCTCCGCGAGGGTGCCGGCCGACAGCGCAGCCAGACGTTGCGGCAGTTCCTCGTCGAGACGATCCATGATGCGCAAGGCCAGTTCGCCCAGCACTGCTTCACGATTGGCGAAGTACTGATAGAGCGTGGCAACGGGCAGTTGGGCACGTTCGGCGATCGTGCGGGTGGTGACAGCCTCTGCGCCTTGTTCGTCGAGGAGATCCTTGGCTGCGCGCAGTAGCCGCTCGACGCGCTCGCGACTGCGCTCCTGGACCGGCTCGCGGCGGCGATGCGGGAATTCGCTGGCCATGCGTGCCATCTTCACACGCCAAAAACCTGAATGCGATTCATGTTCATGTTAATCTAGACGTGGCTGCTCTCACACGAGAAGTCAGGCCCGGGGGAAATGAGGGGGTTCTGGTGTCGGCGGACCGATGATGTTCCGTCGACCCGCTCCCGGTCATACCGATCGCCCGCACCTACCCCTCGGCCAGATCCAGGACTCCGCCGATTCCCCCTGGCGGCAAGCTCGTGCTCATCCGGTGAGCATCGACCTATGCTTCGCCGGTGCCCAAGATCAGGTTCAACAACATCTCCGATGAGACCGTTGTCGTGTTCGTGGAGCCGTGGGCAGGCGCGTCCGAGGAGCGCGGTCACAGCGTGGGCGCGGTGCGCCGCCGCGCCCGTGCAGGCGGGTGCGGCGGCGACCAGCGCGAGCCCGGCAACACGAAAGGGCTCGCCGACGAACTACCCACGCCCTACCAGGCCAAACAAGCCGCGGTACTCGCACCGCTCGCCAGCGGCGGCTCGGCGATCGTGTCACGTCAGCGGCTACTTCTTGATCTTGTCCAGGGGATATCCGGCCATGGAGCAGACGACGATGGCGTAGACCGCCAAAAGAACCAGAACCGGCAGAGGGATTCGTCGTTCGGGATCAATCGCTACGTAGGCGGTGTAAGCGATGGGCGGGATGCAGAGGGCAGCGGATAGGGTCGCCCAGAAAGCCACCAGATTGTTCGCTTTCCTGCGGCGCTGGGGATCGGTGAGTGTGGTGTCCGGGATGTCCTCGCCGTAGCCCTCACTCGGACTGGTTGCGACGCCGCGGTATCCCTTCGAGGCGGCATAGGTGCAACTGACGAAGATGAGCCCGAATATCAAGCCGACGATGAATGCTTGCATGACCCCTCACTCCACCTCCGTTATACGCGACCCGGGTCCACCGACGGTGCAGTGTTAGGCCGACCCGCCACCCTCACGATGCCGAGTCCCCTAGTCCGGAATCGCTTGCCGCGCAGCGGACGCAAGGCGAACTCGATGAGCTGGACATCCATCGATCGGGCTCCGGATCGACCGTGGATTCGCTGGTCTCGAACAGCACGCGTCCAGCGACCGAAGCCGTACCTATCGGATCGCGAACGGACGCCGAGCTGTCCCATGCCCAGATGGTGCGTCCGTAATCCATTCGTGGAAGAGCGCTGTTCTGGATCGAAAGCTCTCCAGAAAACGAAAACCCCCTGCTCAGAGGGGGTTTGTGGGGCGGGTGGGGCTCGAACCCACGACCAATGGATTATGAGTCCACGGCTCTAACCGACTGAGCTACCGCCCCCGGGCCGCGGGCAGGTTCCGCAGCTTCGGGGATGGTACCGGCTCGGGTGGGGCGGACACCACTTCGACCCGCGGGTGGTAGGTGTGACCAGGGGTGGCGGTTAGGGTGGGGTGTCCCGCAACCCGTATGGAAGGTTGGACCATGGCCGGTGTGTTCGCGAATGTGCTGAAGGTGCACCAGTGGGTGTACGAGAACAGTGGCGGGCTGGTGGGCCACCGGATCTTGTTCGGGAATCCGACTTTGCTGCTGCGGACGGTGGGGCGCAAGACGGGGCAGGCGCGGACGTCGGCGCTGACCTATGCGCGTGATGGTGCGGATTATCTGATCACGGCGTCCAATGGCGGATCGCCGCGGCCGCCGGGCTGGCTGGCGAATCTGAAAGCGCGGCCGGAGTGCGAGATTCAGGTCGGCCGGCGCACCACGCGGGTGACGGCGCGGGCCACGTATCCCGAGGATTCGGAGTATGCCCGCCGGTTCGCCCTCGTGGACAAGGTGAACCAGGGTCGCTACACGGAGTACCAGAAGCAGACGAAACGGCCTATTGCCGTAGTGGTGCTGACGCCGGTCGGCTGAACGCTGTCAGTCGCGGCGGTAGTCGTCGTAGTCGTCGTCATCGGTGTAGCCGTCGCGCCGTTCGTCCCATTCGGCCTCGTACTCGTCGGGATCATCCCGCTGCCAACGGTTCCCGTCGGCCGGGGGTCTGCTGGCGATTTGCACGACAGCGACCACGACAGCGAGCACCAGCACGACCACACCTACAACGATCAGAGTCTCCACGCAGGGCACCCTAGCGCCGAGCCAGGGTGCCCGCCAGACCGTCGAACCGACCGGTCTCAGACAGTGGATTCGATGGTCAGCAGCGTGCGCCCGAGCGCGGCCCGCGATTCGATGGCGGCGTGTGCGCGTTCGGCCTCGTCGAGCGAAAACGTCTGTCCGATCACGACTTCCAGCCGTCCGGCGACAGCCTCGGCGAGCGAACGTTCGGCTAGCTCCTGCCAGTCCGTGTCGCTGTCGGTCAGATCGAACAAGCCGTAGACGGTGATGTTGTGCGCCGCCACAACTTCGGCGTCGGGGACCGCGAATTCGCCTGCGGAACCGCCGTATCCGAGGAATCGGCCGTGCGCCGCGACGGCCGCGAGCGCGGCCTCCCCCAGCGCGCCGCCCGCGCCGTCGAAGACGACCTGTACGCCGGTGCCGCCGGTGGCCGCGCGAGCGGCGGCCGCCCAGCCGGGTTCGGCATAGTCGACCACCACTTCGGCGCCGAGCCGTTGCGCCAGTTCGAGTTTGGCGCGGCCGCGCGCGGCGGCGATCACGTGCGCGCCCGCGGTCCGGGCGAGCTGGATCAGCAACGTACCGAGCCCACCCGCGGCAGCGGTGATCAGCACCCATTCGCCCGGCCGGACGGCGGCGCGATCGAACACTGCGAGCGCGGTCCTGCCGTCATGGGTGAGCGCGACGGCCTGCTCGGAACTCATGCCCTCGGGCACCTCGATGAGCGAATCGACGTTGGCCAGCGCCTTTTCGGCATACCCGCCGATCGGCTTACCGCCGCCGACCCGGCTGGCCGCGGTGGCGGTGGCGACCCGCCGCCCGACCCAGGACGGGTCCACGTCGGCACCGATCGCGCGCACGACGCCGGACACCGCACCGCCGGGCACATACGGCGGCTCCAGCTGGAAGTAGTCACCGCCCCAACCGCTGCGCAACCGGGTGTCGAGGAACATCACATCGGCAGCGGCCACCTCGACGACCACCTGTCCGGGTCCGGCGACGGGTTCCGGCACCTCACGCACCGTGAGTACTTCCGGCCCACCGAATTCCACTGCTTGCACGGCCCGCATGACATCCTCCATCGCTGTTCTGCCGGTTTCGACAGAACCCAGCTTGGAACCTCGAGCTTTATTGAGGTCAAGTCGGCGGTCGTGATTATGCTCAGCGCGTAATCGTCAGGAGCTGCTGCCGCCCCCGCAACTACTGCCGCCCCCGCTACCGCTTCCGCCGTCGGAACTGCCACCGCCCCAATCGTTTCCGCCGTCCCCCGCCGATCCGGAATCACCGGCGGACCATGACCGATCGCTACTGCCGAACCACCCACGCCCTCGCCGGCGTGGCCTTCTGGACCATTCGGTCAGCACATGGACGAACAGGAACAGGCCACCCAGGATCACGGCGACCACGATGAACAGCTCGACCAGCGCCAGCACGGAAACCACGCTATCGGCGGTCAGGAACTGCCGCCACCACAACTGCTGCTACTGCCGCCCCCGCAGCTGCTGCCCCCGCCGCAACTACTGCTGCCCCCACCGCTACAGCTGCTCCCACTTCCCCCGCTGTCATGATGTCCCCCGTGGTGGTGATGATGACCGCCGTGCCCGGGATCCCACCCTCCACCGCAACTACTCCCCGCATCGGTACCGGCGAACCCGGCGGCACCGGCGCCCCAGAACGGATCGGAGTTGCCGTATCCCCCGCTGCGTCGCCGCGGATCGCCGCCGCGCTGCCCGCCGAACGGTGGAACACGCACATTCCGAGTCGAATTGCGCACCACACGGATGATGACGAGCGGCAGCACAACGATCATCACCAGCAGGAAGATGACCATCCCGAGGACGATCAGGCCGACGAGCACACTCATTCATGAACGGTAACGTCCCCGGCCTGCTGCGTACAGTGAACTGTGCTGTCTTTCGGATTTCGCAGATCGCGGCAGCGGGGTATCGACCTGGCCGAGGTCGGCGCCGCGGTCGCCGCGCTGGAATTGCCCGATGCCGTGTTCAAGACCTGCCCGTGGGAGCCACGCGAATTGGTGGCGACCGGTTTGCGGCAGTGGTTGCGCTGCTGCGGTGCGGCGATGCGGGACGGGCAGGTGATCGGTATGCCCTCGCACGCGGTCGACGAGGCGTGGCACGGATTCATCCTGTGCACCGAACGCTATGCCGCGTTCTGCGCCGGCGCCTACGGACGCTTCTTGCACCACTTCCCGGAAGGCGCCGGACCGCCGAACCCCGCGCACGGCTCGATGGGTCAGCAACTCGGCCGCACGGTAGTGGCCTGGACGCTGGTGGCCGAGCCCGATGAGACCTGCGTGCTGTGGGATCTGGACCGCCGGGTCGGCGTCGAGCACCCGTGGGGTGTCGACGCCGAGCGCGTCGCGGCCGTCGAGGCCGAACTGCGCACCCTGTCCTGAGGAACGCCGGACCTAGGTGAGCTTCACCCGCGCCGCGACGAACCGGCCGACGGCGGGCGCGAGCCTGCTGAAGTGGTACTGCAACCGCGCCTCCGGCGTCACTGGGACGATGCTGCGGTCCTTCTCCACGGCCCGCACGATCTGCTCGGCCACCTTCTCCGGCCCGTAGCTGCGCTTGCGGTAGAGGTTGTCGTACTTCTCCTGCTTGCGCTTCTCCTCTTCGGCGCTGACACCCGAGAACCTGGTGTTGGCAACGATATTGGTGTGCACGATGCCGGGGCAGATGGTGTGCACGGAGATCCCGCGTCCGGCCAGTTCCGCGCGCAGGCAGTCGGAGAACATGAAGACGGCCGACTTGCTGGTGGAGTAGGCGCTGAAGTTCTGCTGCGGACTGTAGGCCGCCATGCTGGACAGGTTGACGATGTGCCCGCCCAGACCCCGCTCCGCCATGGCGGACCCGAAGGCCCGGCAACCGTTCACCACGCCGCCGAGGTTGATCCGCATGACGCGGTCGAACTCCGCGGCCGAGGTGTCGAAGAACCCACCCGCCTGGCCGATTCCGGCGTTGTTGATCAGAATGTCGGGCACGCCATGGGTTTCCAGCACGACCGCGGCGTGCTCCTGCACCGCGGCCTGATCCGCCACGTCGAGCTGATAGGCATGGGCCACACCGCGTTCGGCGGCGATCAACTCCGCGGTCTCCTTCGCCGCGACGAGATTGAGGTCCGACAGCACGATTTCGGCGCCGCGCCGCGCGAGTGCCAGCGCGGTCTCGCGGCCGATGCCGCTGCCGCCGCCGGTGATGACCACCAGCTGATCCTCGAATCGCTGTGCGCTGCGGCCGACTTCGGCACGGCGCAACCCGCGTGGCGCGGAACCGCCGTTGACCGTGTCGATCAGCTCGGTCGCCGCGGTGGCGAGCAGTTCGGGGTGTGAGAACGGCATCCAGTGTCCGGCGGGCACGTCACGCCGCCACAGCCGCCGCACCCACTTGTTCTCGTCGTCGTAGCCGGCGGGCCGGACCGCGACATCGCGACCCGCCACGATCAGCTGCACCGGTACGTCGGTGTGCCGCTCGCGCGGTGAAAGGATGCGCTGCACGATGTTCGCACGGTAGATGAGCAGGCCGTCGACGGAATCCTGCCGGAACGTCGGCCCCAGCTTCACATTCGACGGCGCGGTCTCGTTCATGATCGAGACGATCCGTTGCCAGCGCTGCTCGGTGCCGAGCAGGCCGAAGACCGCCCGCGGCAATCCCGGTGTCATGAAGAAGAAGGTGTAGGCCGAGGACAGCAGCTGAGTGAACGGCTGCCAGACGTTGCGCGGCGTCGGCCGGGACAGCCGATTGCGCATCCAGTGCCCCATGTGGTCGAGGTTCGGCCCGGACACCGAGGTGAACGAGGCGACGCGGGTGGCGGCCTGCGGTTCGCAGACCGCCTCCCACACCTGGACCGAGCCCCAGTCGTGGGCGAGCACGTGCACCGGACGGTCAGGGCTGACCGCGTCGGCGACGGCGTAGAAGTCGGCAGCGAGGTGATCGAGCCGGAAGTCCTGGGTGCGCTTGGTCCGGGTGGACCGGCCGTGTCCCCTGGTGTCGTAGGTGACGACGTGGAAACGGTTGGCCAGCAACGGCACCACCGCGTCCCACAGGTGGTTGGTGTCGGGCCAGCCGTGCACGAGCAGCACGGTGTCGGCGGCCGGATCACCGTATTCGTAGACAGCGAGCTCGAATTCGCCGCTGCGCACGGTGCGCTCGGCGGCCACGAGCTCCGGCCGATCGATGGTCGTCATCGGGTTTCTCCTTGGTGACCGGGGTCGTAATTACAGGTCGAGCACGAGTCGCCCGCCGGCCGCACGCGAGACGCAGACGAGCATCTCGCCTGCCTCGTGTTCGGCTGGGGTGAGGACGGTCTCGCGATGTTCCGGTGCGCCGGCGAGTACCCGCACCTTGCAGGTGCGGCAGAAGCCCTGACGGCACGAGTACGGCCGATCCGGCTGGGTTTCCAGGATGGTGTCCAGGGCCGTGCGGTCCGCGGCGACCTCGACCACCGCGCCGGTCGAGGCGAACTCGATCTCGAAGGGCACGCCGTTCACGATCGGCGGCGGTGAGAAACGTTCGGAATGCAGTTCCACACCGGGCATTTCGCGCACGGCGTCGGCCACCGCGGCGGTCATCGGCACCGGACCACAGCAGTAGACCGCGGTGTCGGCGCCGACGCCCGGCAGCAGCGCGGCGGCGTCGGGCAGGCCGTGCTCGTCGTCGGTGCGCACGGTGACGCGGCCACCGAATCCGGCGATCTCGTCGAGGAACGGAATGGTGTCGCGGCTGCGGCCGGTGTACACCATCGACCAGTCGATACCGAGCCGATGCGCGAGCCGGGCCATCGGCAGGATCGGCGTGATGCCGATGCCACCGGCGACGAAATGCAAACGCGCGGCGGGTGATCCGTAGCCGGGCACGGCGAACGGGAAGGCGTTGCGCGGCCCGCGCACGGTGATTCGCGCGCCGACCGGCAGTGCGTCGTGCACCTCCACCGAGCCGCCGAGACCCGCCGGAATCCGCCGCACCGCAACGCGATACGCGCGGGTGTCGGCCGGATCGCCGCACAGCGAGTACTGGCGCAGCCGCCCCGACGGCAGCTCGAGATCCAGATGCGCGCCCGGCCGCCACGGCGGCAGCTCACGCTGATCCGGCGCGGCCAGCCGCAGGCTCACCACGTCCTGGTCGTAGGCCTCGATCCGGCGCTCGGTGACCACCAGCGCCAGCCGCCGATCGTCCACGTGCGGGGTCAGATCGCGCCGGTTGATCAGCGTGGTCCAGCGCAGCCGGGCCGAGGCGACCGCGTCGAGCACCCGCACCGCGCGATCCTGGCCGGGCTTGCCGAACAGGTCCGCGGGAAGTTGCGCGGGTACGGGCCGCCGGCTCACCACTGCACCCGTCACGACGCGATCGCCTGCGCGGCAGGCGATTTCGCCAGGTACGCCACCGCCTGCGCGGTCGACCCGACCGAGCCGGGGTTGTAGCCCGGCTTGAAGGTGGTCAGCGCGCTCCACAGCAGCGACGGGACCCCAGGCAGGGCACCGCGCCACATCGCGCCGAACACACGCTTGATCAGGCGCGGATAACCGAGGTCGGGCAGCGCGGGGTCCTGATGCACCATGTATTTCGTGCCGCGCACGACCAGGGTGAGGAAGGTCGGGAAGACGAACGTCATGATCGCCGCGCGCCGCAGATAGCCCGCGCCGAAGTAGACGGCGACGTCATGGGCAACGTGCCGGTGCTCGACCTCCTCCGCGCCGTGCCAGCGGAACAGGTCGGCGATGCGCGGCTCGGCATCGAACTTCTCCAGGTCGGCGTTGAGCACCCAGTCGCCGAGATAGGCGAAGAAATGTTCCAGGCAGGCGATCACCGCGAGCCGTTCGACCAGCGTCTGACGGGCCGCGACACCCTCGTTGTCCCGAGGTCCCAGCGTCTTGCGGAACAGGTATTCGGCTTGGCGCACATAGGGTTGCGGATCGATGCCGTGCGCGACCAGCACCTCGTGCAGCACCTTGTCGTGCGTCTCGGCATGCATGGATTCCTGACCGATGAACCCGAGCATGGCTTCGCGCAGTTTCTCGTCCTTCACGAACGGCAACGCCTCGCCGTAGGCGGCGCAGAACATGCGCTCCCCCTCGGGCAGCAGCAGGTTCAGCGAATTGATCAGATGTGAGGCGATCGGCTCGTCGGGCATCCAGTGCAGCGGGGTGTCGGCCCAGTCGAATTGCACATTGCGCGCATGCAGCGCAACCTCGCCCGGATCGATGTCCGGCCGCCGCTCTCCCCTACGAAGTAGCTTCATCGATACTCCTCGTCCCTCGCTCATCCCGCGGCGAAGCCCGGGCCCGGCCGCTTCGCTGCGCACCTTCCTGCATGGCCGTAGCAATCATCATACACATACATAGAACTTTGAGTTACATATAGACGCACTGGAACATTTTCGCAGGCAGAGACGGCGTTCCCGGGTCGACCGGTCGCACCCAATGTCGTTAGCCCGCTTGACAATAACGGCCATCACTGTGACCCATCTCCCTCCGGTTCAGGCCAAAACTAGAACGCGTTCTAGTAGTCTTTCGCTATGGAACGACTCACCGGATTGGATGCCAGCTTTCTCTACCTGGAAACCGGGACCCAGCACCTGCACGTCTGTGCGCTGCTCCTCCTGGACCCCACGTCAGGGGACTATTCCTTCGACCGATTCAAGGCCGAACTCGGCCGGCGACTACCGCTGATCCCGCAGATGCGCCGCCGGGTGTACGAGGTGCCCTTCAACCTGGACCACCCGGTATGGGTGGAGGACCAGAACTTCGACCTGGACTATCACATCCGGCGCATCGGCATCGCCGCGCCGGCCGGGCGACGCGAACTGGCCGAGCTGATCGGCGATATCGCCAGCCGCCCGATGGATCGGGACCGGCCGCTGTGGGAGATGTCGGTGGTGGAGGGTCTCGACGACGGCAAGGTCGCGGTGATCTGCAAATACCACCACGCCGCGGTGGACGGCATCACCGGCACCAACATGATGATGCACCTGTGCGACCTGGAACCGAACGCGGCCAAGACGCCGCCCGCGCAGCAGTGGCGACCGGAACCGAGCCCCAATGATTGGCAGCTGCTGGCCAAGGCCGTGGTCAAGTTTCCGACCAAGGCGGGCATCGTCGGCATGGTGCCGAAAACCCTGGGCATGGTCGCCGGGTTCGCACAGCGCCGACGAAAAGACAAGGCGGGCATGGCCTTACCGTTCTCCGCACCGCGCACCCCGTTCAATCTGGCGATCACGCCGCACCGCGCGGTCGCGTTCACCGAGGCGGAACTCGGTGCGGTCAAGGAGATCAAGTCCGCCTTCGGCGTGAAGATCAACGATGTGGTGCTGACGATCGTCGCGGGTGTGCTGCGCACCTACCTCGACAAGCACGACGAACTGCCGGACCGCTCACTGGTCGCCTCGGTACCGGTCTCCGTGCACGAATCCTCGCGGCACACCGCGGGGATCAACAAGGTGTCCACGCTGTTCGCGCGGCTCGGCACCGATATCGCGGACCCGGTGCAACGCCTGCTGCAGGTCGCCGAGGAGAACCGCGGCGCGAAGGAGGAACACGACCTCATCGGCGCCGACTTCCTCCAGGATTGGTCGAAGTACGCGCCGCCGAACACCTTTCAGCTCGCGGCCCGGGTGTACTCGTCACTCAAGCTCGCCGAACGGCATCCGGTGGTGCACAACCTGGTGGTGTCGAACGTGCCGGGTCCGCCGATGCCGCTGTATTTCCTCGGCGTACGCGTGGACGGCATGTATCCGTTCGGACCGGTTTTTCACGGCGCCGGACTTACGGTCACTGTGCTTTCGAACAACGACGACCTCGATTTCGGCTTCATCGCCTGCAAAGAGCTGGTGCCCGACGTCGCCGAACTCGCCGACGCGGTACCCGATGTCGTCGCCGAATTGCTCACCGCGGCACGAAAACTGGGCTGATTCGGATCGCCCCTGTTCGCCACCGCCGCCGAACAGGGTGGGCCGCCTACAATCTCGCGGCGACCGCCGCACAGGCCTCGAGCAGCACCGGCACGAACCGGTCGGCCTCCAGCACGCAGGCCGCATGCCCAGCCTTGACCAGGTGGATGCTCGCCTTCGGAATCAGCGTCGCCAGTTCCAACTGCCGATAGACCGGAATCGCCCGGTCCTGGGTCGTGATGACGACCGCTGTCGGCATGGTCAGCTCGGGCAGCCAGTCACTCGCGTCGAACCGGCCCACCTCCGCGACTACCTGCGCCACCGCCCACCCGCTCGTACTGCGGAACTCGGTGAGCGCCCACCGGTCCAACCGCCCCGGCGCCCAGACGATTTCCGGCAGTTCGGGCAGCTTGCCCGCGAATTCCGCGATCTGCCGCGACGAGTAGGGCAGCATCGCGGCGGCCAGTTTGCCGAAGGCCTGATGGAAGGCCCGCTCGCGCCACTTCTCCTGGAACCGGTACGGCGTCGCGCACAGCACCAGTCCGCGCACCCGCTCCGGATGCCGGTGCGCGGCAGCCAGACTCACCACCCCGCCCAGCGAGAAGCCCACGCATACCGCCTGTGCGACGTCGAGCGCGTCCAGCACGGCGACCACATCGTCGGCGCAGTCGTCCACCGAGAAGCGCTCGGAGCGAATCCCCCGGCCGTGCCAGCGCTGGTCGAACAGGATCACCCGGTAGCGCTCGGACAGCGCGGCCAGCGACGGAAACCAGCCCAGATAGGCGGTGCACGCCGTGCCGTGCAAGAGCACCAGGGCGGGCGCACCCGCCGGTCCGGCGATATCGACCACGTAGGTCCGCCCTCGTCCGGGCAGTTCGACCAGCCGCCCGCCGGGCACCTCGGCGATGTCGGGGACCCGCCGGGCGAACCGTCGCAGCACCGCCGAGGATCGTGGGTTCGTCATCGTGAGCCTCCCGCGCCGGTGGCAAGAACTAGAACGTGTTCTACACGATGATGCCATATCGGCGGCGGCCGCCGGTCACGCCAGCGCGCGCACGATCGATTCGGCGACACAGGCCGGCTTGTCGGCCCCCTCGCATTCGACCGTCGTCGCGAGCACCACCTGCAGGCCACCCGGGACCTCGTCGACGGCGACGATGCCGGTCCGGCCGCGAATCCGGGAGCCGGCGGGCACCGGCGCGGGAAAGCGAACCTTGTTCAGGCCGTAGTTGATCCGCAGCCGCGCGTCGGTGAGCCGGAAGAGCTGCGCGTTGATCCACGGCAGCAGCGACAGGGTCAGAAATCCGTGCGCGACGGTGGCGCCGAACGGCCCGTCCGCCGCTCGGACCGGGTCCAGGTGAATCCACTGCCGATCCTCGGTGGTCTCGGCGAATGCGGTGATCCGGTCCTGGTCGACGAGGATCCAGTCGCTCACGCCGAGGTCGGTACCCGCGGCATCCCGCAACGTCGCCATCGTGAAGGTGCTTGCCTCGCTCATGCGACGAACCCTAGATCGCCGCGCCCGCCACCGCACTCACCCCGGAAGATTCCGGCCCGCAAAGACTTTGCCCCGCACCGCGCACGATTATGGCAGCATCGGACCCGGGAGGACCGCCGGACGGGGCGCAATTCTGTAACGTGTTCCAGACAAGTTCGCAAAAGATGGAGGTGCCGCGATGGGGCGGTTGAGCGGCAAAGTGGCGTTGATCAGCGGTGGCGCGCGCGGCATGGGCGCAGCGCATGCCCGAGCCCTGGTCGCCGAGGACGCCCGCGTGGTGCTCGGTGACGTGCTCGACGAGGAAGGCACCGCGGTCGCCAAGGAACTCGGCGACGCCGCGACCTACGTGCACCTCGACGTGCGCGAGCCGGATGCGTGGCAGGGCGCGGTCGCCGAAGCCGTGCAGCGCTACGGTGCGCTGAACGTGCTGGTGAACAACGCGGGCGTGGCGAACGGGAACCTCCTGGTCGACTTCGACCTCGCGGAATGGCAGCGGATCATCGACATCAATCTGACCGGCACGTTCCTCGGGATGCGCGCCGCGACCCCGGCCATGATCGAGGCGGGCGGCGGCTCGATCATCAATATCTCGTCCGTGGAAGGCCTGCGCGGCAGCCCGGGCCTGCACGGCTATGTGGCGACCAAGTTCGCGGTGCGCGGCTTGACCAAATCGACCGCACTCGAGCTGGCGCAGTACAAGATTCGGGTCAATTCGGTGCACCCCGGCCTCATCACCACGCCGATGACCGAGAACATTCCGGCCGAATTCCTGCAGATCCCGCTGGGCCGGGCCGCCGATCCGAGTGAGGTGGCCGCTTTGATCACCTTCCTGGCCAGCGACGAGTCCTCGTACTCGACCGGGGCGGAGTTCGTCATCGACGGCGGGCTCACCGTCGGCATTCCGCACAAGACCTTCGGCTGAGTCAGTCCCCGTACTGGTGGGGCAGGTCGCGCGTGAGCAGCAACGCCAGTATCGGCAGCGAAACCAGTGCGACACAGGCGATCAGGTTGATCCACTTGTAGGCGACCACGACGGCGGCGAACTCCCGCAAGGTCGCCGCGGGCAGGTAGTAGAACGCGGTGCGCGCCCCGGTGACCTCGGCGTCCAAGCCGAGCCGCCGGGCCAGCATCGCGGTGCGCAGGGTGTGGAAATCGCTCGTCACCAGCACCATTCGGGTCGACTCGCCGCGCTCGCCCAGTAATCGCTTGGTGAACAACAGGTTCTCCCTGGTGGTCGCCGAACGATCCTCCTGCAGCACACTTTCGACGGGGATGCCCCGCTCGACCAGGTACCCGGCCATGGCCTCGGCCTCGGACTTCAACTCGTCGGATCCCTTACCGCCGCTGGTGATCAGCAGTGGGCTGCGCCCCGCCGTGCGCTCGGCTCGAAAGACCTCGATCGCCCGGTCCAGCCGGCCCGCGAGCAGCGGCGGCACCCGGTCGCCCTTCAGCCCGGCGCCGTGCACGACGATCGCGTCCATCCCCGGTCGATACGGCAGCGCCCCGTACAACAGCGAATACAGCAGAAAACTGGCGAACAGGAATCCGATGTAGCTCACCGCCATGGTCAGCGACGCCAAAATCACGACGACCCAGATATCGCCGGTGAATATGGCCAGCGCGAGCAAGACATATGGAACGAGCAACGCGAGGCCGAGCCCGAACGGCAACAGGTTCGCCAGGCGCAGTCCTTCGCGGCGGACCATCTGCCTGCCGTTGAGGATCAGCAACCCGGCGAGCACGAGCACCAGGAGCGGCGACAGCAGCACGAGCAGCTCCGCCAAGATCATCGGCAGGTCGCCTTTGGCGCCCGAGCCGAGCACCCACACGCCGACGAATATCAGCCCTAGCAGCAGATACACCCCGTTACCCAACCGTCGTCGGTCTTTACGGAAGCGCAGCAGGAACACCGCGAGCAGGGCGAGGCCGATCACGAGCATGATCACCCAGCCACCGTATCGGGCCCGCGGCGGCCGCGGGCCGCGCCCGGCCGTGGATCGCCTGCGTCGCTCGGCGCGGCACCCCCGGGCTTTTCCGTTTCTCCCCTAACCTTGCGCAGGTCCGAATATCTGCCAATCGCTTGTGCCCGGCCAGTTTCGGATTATTCGACTTTCCGCGTGCCCAACGTCCCTGACGATGTCGTGATGAATGGGAGCCGATCTTCGCCATGTTCTGCCGAATCAATACCGCGCTCACCGCAGCCGTCCTGCTGGTAGCGGCCACCCAACTGGCCGCGCTGCCGGGAACCGCTGCGGCACAACCGCTCTACCCGCTACCGGACCCCGACCCGTTCTACGCGGCACCCGCGGATCTGGACCGGGCCGAACCCGGTGACGTGCTCGACACCCGGCCGATGCCCGGGTTGCTCGCTTTTCCGGGCACCACGGTCACGATGATCAAGTTCCGGTCGACCGATTCGGCGGGCGCGCCGATCGCGGCGACCACCACCGTGCTGACCCCGGCCAATCACGTGCCGGGCGGGCCCCTGCTGTCCTATCAGCACATCATCAACGGCCTGGGCACCCAGTGCGCCGTATCCCGCGTGCTCTACACCGGTGACCCGAATCTGGCTGTGCGCGAAGCGCCCGCACTCAACACGGTGCTGCTGCGCGGCTGGTCGGTGGCGCTGCCCGACCATCTCGGCCCGACCAGCGCCTACGGGGCGGCCAGGCTCGGCGGCATGATCACGCTGGACGGCATCCGGGCGGCGCGCAAGGTCGCGCGACTGGGTGTGGCCACCAGCCCGGTCGCGATGTTCGGGTACTCCGGCGGCGGCATGGCGACCGGCTGGGCGGCGGCGCTGGCCCCGACCTACGCACCGGAACTCGATATCGTGGGCGCGGCCGAAGGCGGCGTCCCGATGAACCTGGTCAAGATGACCGAGGGCCTGGGCTACCACCCGCACCCGGCGTTCGGGCTGGCCATGGCGGCGGCCATCGGACTCGAACGCGAGTACCCGACTCGGCTGCCGATCAGCGACAGCCTGAACCCGACCGGGCTCGCCATCCGCGATCGGATGGCCAACGGCTGCACCAACGAGATCCTGGCCGCCGGCGCCGGACACAGCGTCCTGGACGTCGCCTTCTCCACCTCGCTGGCCGAAGACCCCAGTGCGCGTGGCGTACTGGAGGAGAACAGCCTCGAGCTGTACGAGGGCGTCCCGAAAATGCCTATCTACCAGTGGCGTTCCCACGACGACGCACTGATACCGGTCGCGGCGATCGACAACACGATGCGGCGCTATTGCGCGGCGGGCGTGCGCGTCCAATCGAAGCTGTTCCCGAGCCCTGATCACCTCAGCACCGCGGTACTCGGCGCGCCGGAGGCGATGGGCTGGATCGAGGCCCGGTTCCGCGGGGAAACCGCACCACGCAACTGCTGACATCGGCGCGGGGCCGCCGATTCCCGCTGCAGTGGAATCGGCGGCCCGTAGGGTGGATTCATGGTCACGATCATCGGCGGTGGCATAGCCGGAGCGGTGCTCGCGGGAGCGCTCGGCCGTGCGGAGCGACCCGTCACCGTGTACGAAAGCCAACCGACCGGTGGTGCCGGCGCGTTTCTGGTGCTCGACGGACGCGCCCACACCGCATTGGTGGGATTGGGTGTGTCGGCCGATCAACTGCACGCTGCCTCGCATCCGGTGGAAGCGCTACGCGCGGACGGGGTTTCGGGACCCGCGCGCGGCAACTCGACCGCGGAGCGGCGACTCTATCTGCGGGCCGAGCTCATGCGGGTGCTCACCGAATTCGCCGCGGGCAGTTCCGCGGTCCTGCGGTTCGACACACCCATCACCGAGGTGGACGGCACCGCGGGCACCCTCGGCAGCGGTGGACGACCGGTGCCGGCCGACGAGCTGATCGTCGCCGCCGACGGCATCGACTCGGTCGCGCGGCGCGCCCTGGAACCCGGACGAACCGCCGAATACGCCGGGCAGATCGTCATTTACGGCGTCACCCGGCAACCGGTCCGGCCAGGCACCGACCCGGCCGTCCTGCATTTCGATCGCACACTCGGTCCCGACGGCCGTCCCCTGACCACCTTCGGGCACCTGTGGAACGACACGGTCTCGGTGTGGTTCACCCGCTTGACCCGGCCGCCGCTGGACCGGCAGCACAAGGGCGCACAGCCGATGGATCAGTGGACAGATGCCGTCCTGGCGGCCTCGCCCGCCGTGCGCGACGTCATCGAACCCTTACTGGCGCAGACCGATTCGGTGCACGTCTCGAACGCACGCACCGTGCCGCTCGCCGGTGCCCGGCCCCCGCAGCTCCCGGTGCTGCTCTGCGGCGACGCCGATCATGCGATCACCCCGGCCGCGGGCGTCGGCGCCCGCGACGCCATCGAGGACGCGGCCGCGCTGTACGAGGCGATCGTTTCCGGCGGCGCACCGGCCGCCGCGATGGCCGAGCGACGGCGGCGCATTCTCGCCGAACGAGAGCGGGCCGCCCAGATGTTCCGCGCCGCAACATAAAAAGCGGCGCGGGAACGAAACCCGTTCCCGCGCCGCCCAAGTAACGCAATCAAGAGTTGTCGGCTTCCTTGCCGCTCTGGTAGGCACTCTGGCGCGCCTCATCGAGTTTGGCCTCGGCCCGCGCCTTTTCGGCTTCGGCTTCCTTCTTCGCGGCTTCACGCTCCGATTCGGCCATGTCCTGTTGAGCGCGGCCCTCGCTCTTCAGGCTTTCGTCTCCGGTGACGATGCCCGCGGCTTCCTTGGCCTTGCCCTTGACGTCCTCGACGATGCCCTCGACGGCTTCGCGCGGTCCGCTGTCGTGCTTGGTCATGGCAACTCCTCCATGCTGGGTATGGGCTGTCACTCCGACGCATACCCGGCACTTCGGGCTCCAATCGGAGACGGACGGCTCGACGGCTGTGTCTCCCGTCACCCGGAGCAGACCAGTCCCACGGCGAGCACCGTCATCATCACCGCGATGCCGGAGTCGAGAACCCGCCACGCGACCGGGCGCGCGAAGATCGGGCCGAGCAGGCGCGCGCCGTAGCCGAGGGCGGCGAACCAGACCACGCTGCCGAGCATCGCGCCCGCGCCGAGGAACCAGCGATCGGGTGTGGCATAGGTATTGGCGAACGAACCGAGCAGCACCACTGTGTCGAGATAGACGTGCGGGTTGAGCCAGGTCAACGCCAGGCAGGTCGCGATGGTCGCACCGAGCGCGACGGTCGCGCCCGCGGTGTCCATGGTCAGTGCCGCGGACGCGAAGGCTCGGCGCGCGGCGAGCAACGCGTAGCCGAGCAGGAAGGCCGCGCCCGCGTAGCGCACCACCGTGACCACGGCGGGCACCGATTCGACGACCACACCGAAACCGCCCACCCCCGCGGCGATCAACAGGATGTCCGACAGCGCGCACACCGCGACCACCGCGAAGATGTGCTGCCCGCGCACGCCTTGGCGCAGGACGAACGCGTTCTGCGCGCCGATCGCCACGATCAGTGAGAGTCCGAAACCGAGACCGGAGAGAGCCGCGAGAGCCGCCGAAGACATTGTCACTTCTTCGACGCTAAGCAGGGCATTATCCGCTGGCAAACTAAAGTTTCTGCACTACCATTACGATTCCTTAACATGGACCTGCAGCTCGACCAGCTCCGCGCGTTGCACGCGGCGGTCACCGAGGGCACCTTCGACGCCGCGGCGAAGAGCCTGCGGATCACCCCGTCCGCGATCAGCCAGCGCATCAAGGCACTGGAGGACGCCGCGGGGCGCGTCCTGCTGCAACGCACGAAACCGGTGCGCCCCACCGAATCCGGGCTCGCGGTGCTGCGCCTGGCGCGGCAGATCGAGCTGCTGGCCGGCGACACCGCGCGCGAACTCGGCGACGCGCACCGCGCGACCGACCGGCCGCTGCGGCTGCCGATCGCGGTCAACGCGGACTCGCTGGAGACCTGGGCGTTGCCCGCGCTGGCCGCGGCCCCGCCGGGCGTCTGCTTCGAAATCCACCGGGAGGACGAGGAACACACCACCCGGCTGCTGCGCGACGGCACGGTGATGGCGGCCATCACCTCGACCGCGACGCCGGTGCAGGGCTGCCGGGTGGAACCACTGGGCGCGATGCGCTATCGGCCGATGGCGCAACCGCGCTTCGCCCGAACCTGGTTTCCCGACGGCGCCACCGCGAAAGCCTATGCGGTGGCACCGGTGGTGCTGTTCGATCGCAAAGACGATCTCCAAGACCGGCAGTTACGCAAACGCAGTCGGCAACCGCTCGACCCGCCGCGCCATTACGTTCCCTCCTCCTCCGGTTTCGCCGAAGCGGTACGACTCGGACTCGGCTGGGGTATGTTGCCCGATCTGCAAACCCGGAATTTCGGGCGTGCCGAACTCGTTCCGATCGATGGTGCGGCATTCATCGATGTGCCGCTGTACTGGCAGCAATGGCGGCTGGACTCACCGGCATTGAGTGCGGTGGCCACGGCGATTGCTGCGGCCGCGGCCGATTCACTGCGCTGAATGCCGCGCTCGATACCCGCCCGAATGCAGCACTATTTCTCATAACCGAGTTCCATGCGATACGGTATTAGTATTTCGTAGCGATACCCGTGACTACGCAAAGGACGCACCGATGGCCAAGAAAGTCACCGTCACCCTCGTCGACGACTACGACGGCAAGTCGAAAGCGAATGAAACAGTTCAGTTTTCGATTGATGGGGTGGCCTACGAGATCGATCTGTCCACCAAGAACGCGGGTAAGCTGCGCGTGACGCTGGAGCCCTGGGCGGAAAAGGCGCGCAAGATTGGCCGGGCGAAGCGCAAAGGTACCGGGAAAGCCACTTCCGCGACCGATCGTGAGCAAACAGCCGCGATCCGGGAATGGGCCAGGACGAACGGGCACAACGTATCCACCCGTGGCCGGATCCCCGCCGACATTGTCGCGGCATATAACAACGCGAACTAGCGGCGAATCCCCCTCGACCTGCATCGCAACACCCGGCGCGCGGCGACCGCCGAGTACTCGGCGCGAGCGATGGCGCGCGACGGGAGCGACGGACTCGTCGGTAGAATTCCGGTTTCGGATGGGCCCGAATCGGCCGGCGGTAACTCGGGTAGAACGGGGTGTGTGGCGATGCGCATGCGGAAGCTGACCGCGCGGTCGGCGATTCTGAGCGCGTTGCTCGGCGCACACCCGGCGCAGGCGCCGGTCAGCTGGATCGTTTCGGTGGCCGAGGAGCTCGGGCTGCAGCAGTCGGCCGTGCGCGTCGCGCTGACCAGGATGGTCGCCATGGGCGACCTGGAACGCGGTCAGGGCGTGTACCGGCTCTCCGACCGGCTGATCGAACGACAGCGCAGGCAGGACGCGGCGGTCAGTCCGCTGCTGAAAGCCTGGGACGGGGAATGGTATCTGGCGGTGGTGACCGCCGTCGGCGATGACGCGGCCGCGCGCACCGCGTTCCGCGACACGATGCGCGCACGCAAACTCGGCGAATTGCGGGAAGGCGTCTGGACCCGGCCCGCGAACGTCGAGATCGCGCTCGGGCCGGATGCGAGCAGGCGCGTTTCCGTGTTCACCGCGGCACCGCACGATTCGCCGGTCGAGCTGGCGGAAAACCTTTTCGCGCCACAACTCTGGGCGCGCGACGCACAGCGGCTGCTGCGCGCCTTCGCGGATTCGACCTCGCTGCGCGAGCGGTTCGAGGTGGCCGCGGCGGCGGTGCGGCATATTCTCGACGATCCTTTGCTACCCGAGCCGCTGCTGCCCGCCGACTGGCCGGGTGCGCAGCTGCGCGCCGAATATGCCGCGTTCCGTACGGAATTCATGGCATTCGCCGAGCAGCTGCTCGTCCCCTCGGAGGCTTAGGGCCTGAAACAGGCCCTAGCCGCGCCGTTCGCGGTTCAGTGCGCCGTCTTCGGCGTCGCGCGCTGAATGATCGCGGCACTATCGATACCGGTCGGTAGCGTGCCGAACACATCGCCATGTTCCCCGCCGAGCCGGCTGACCGTGAAAGCGTCGGCGACCGCGGGATGGCCGTAGCGGACGAGCAACGACGCCTGGAGCACCTGCGCCATCGCACCGACGATCCGCCGCGCCCGGTGCTGAATTGTCTCGAAGTCCGCGAATTGTGTTTTCAGCCGGGCGATCGCGGCATCGAGATGACGATCCGCGCCCGCGGCGCGTTCGACTTCGGCGAAGAACGCGCCGAGGGTTTCCGGTTGTTTCGCCATGGCGCGCAACGTGTCGAGCGCCGCGACATTGCCGGAACCTTCCCAGATCGACATCAGCGGTGCTTCCCGATAGAGCCGCGGCATCCGCGACTCCTCGACATATCCGTTGCCGCCCAGGCATTCCAGCGCTTCGGCGGCATGGATCGGACCGCGTTTGCACACATAGTATTTGCTCACCGCGAGCGAGATCCGGCGCAACTCGTCGGCGCCGTCCACCCCGGCCGTCGCCCGGTCGGTGAGCTCGGCGAGCCACAGCGCGACCGTGGTCGCCGCCTCCGCCTCGATCGCGAGATCGGCGAGCACATTGCGCATCAGCGGCTGATCGGCGAGGGTCGCGCCGAACGCGCTGCGGTACGCGCCGTGATGCGCGGCGGCAGCGACGCCGGTACGCATCGCCGTCGCGGTGCCGAGGGTGCAGTCGAGCCTGGTCAGGTTGACCATCTCAATGATCGTGGGGACACCGCGCCCCTCCTCGCCGACCAGCCAGCCGACCGTGTTGTCGTACTCGACCTCGCTGCTCGCGTTGGAGCGATTGCCCAGCTTGTCCTTGAGCCGTTGCAGCGCAAAGGGATTGCGCGTGCCGTCGGGCAGCACCCGGGGCACGAAGAAGCAGGACAGGCCGCCCGGCGCCTGCGCCAAGACGAGGAACACGTCCGACATCGGCGCGGAGGTGAACCATTTGTGCCCGGTGATCCGGTAGGTGCCGTCCGACATCGGCGTGGCCGTGGTCGTGTTGGCCCGAACGTCGGAGCCGCCCTGCTTCTCGGTCATCGACATCCCGGCGATCAGCCCACGCTTGGTCAGCGGGGCACGCAGGCCGGGATCGTATTCCCTTGCGCACAACAGTGGTTCGTACTGCGCGGCGAGCTCCGGAGCGGCGCGCAGGGCGGGCACCACCGCGTAGGTCATCGAGATCGGGCAGCCGTGCCCGGCGTCGACCGGACCCCACACGCTCAACTTCGCGGCCCGCGTCAGGTGCGGATTCGGCCGCGGATCGGTCCACACCGCACCGTGCAGGCCGAAGTCGATCGCGTGGGTCAGCAGCCGGTGATAGCTCGGGTCGTAGACGACCTCGTCGACACGATTGCCGAACCGATCGTGCGTGCGCAGTGTCGGCGGGTGCGTTTCGGCGAGGTCACCGAGTTCGATGGCCGCGGCGCTGCCCGCGAGCCGCCCGATCGCGTGCAGCTCGTCGAGAGCGTGCTCAGCTCCGGCCCGCTGCAGCGCCTCGAGCAGCACCGGTTGTTCGGCCGCGTCGTAATCGACCAGTGGAGGTACTTGATTGGTCACCGTATGAGTGGGCATGGGAGGTCCTTTCGCAGGCTCCGGATACTCGCCAGTATTACAGTCTTCCATCGATTGATACAAGTATGTAATATGAGGTTCTGCCGCGCACGCGCCGAATACACCGACATAGTCAGGAAACCCGTTGCCCGACTTCGACAATCACTCCGGCACCCGGCCGGCCGCCTGGTACGAGGGGCTCACCGAGTCGCCCGATTCCCCCTGGTCGGATCGTCCGCTCCCACCCGCCGAGGCCACCTACCGCACGCTGACCTACGAAGTCACCGGCCGGATCGCCCGGATCACGTTCAACCGCCCCGAGCACGGCAACGCGATCACCTCCGACACGCCCGTCGAGCTGGCGCACGCGGTCGAACGCGCCGACCTCGATCCCCGGGTACACGTGATGGTGGTGTCCGGGCGCGGCAAAGGGTTCTGCGGCGGGTACGACCTGTCGATCTTCGCGGAGAACTCCTTCGGCCCCGCCGAGGCGGCAGATTCGCCGGCTGGCACCGTGCTCGATCCCGTGATCCAGGCGCGCAACCACACCCCTTGGGACACTTGGGATCCCATGGTCGACTACGCGATGATGAGCCGGTTCAACCGCGGCTTCGCCAGCCTGCTGTACGCCAACAAACCGACCGTGGCGAAACTGCACGGCTTCGCCGTCGCGGGCGGCACCGACATCGCGCTCTACGCCGACCAGATCATCTGCGCCGACGACACCAAGATCGGCTACCCGCCCACCCGGGTCTGGGGCATCCCGGCCGCGGGCATGTGGGCGCACCGGCTCGGCGATCAGCGCGCGAAGCGGTTGCTGTTCACCGGTGACTGCCTGTCCGGCAAACAGGCCGAGGAATGGGGTCTCGCGGTCGAGGCGCCGCCGGCCGATGAACTCGACGCACGCACCGAGGCCCTGCTCGAGCGCATCGCCCGGATGCCGGTCAACCAGCTGATCATGGCCAAACTGGCGCTCAACAGCGCGCTGCTGGCCCAGGGCGTGGCCAACTCCGGCATGATCAGCACGGTCTTCGACGGCATCTCCCGGCACACCCGCGAGGGCTATGCCTTCCAATTGCGTGCGGCCACCGAGGGTTTCCGCGAGGCCGTCCGGGAACGCGACGAACCGTACGGAGACTGGAAGCGGGCCCAGTTCGAAAAATAGGCGACCGCTCAGTTCGGCCGGTACGCCCCCGGCGTGTGGCCGAGCGAGCGGCGATAGACCTCGATGAACGCGCTCGCCGACGACCAGCCGCACCGATGCGCGACGACGGTCACCGGCACCCGCTCGGCGAGCAACTGCACGGCATGGTGCAGGCGCAGCTGCGTGCGCCACTGCGGATAGGTCATCGCCAGTTCGGTGCGGAACAGCCGGGTCAGCGTGCGCTCGGCCGCACCGACCTGGCGCCCGAGCCCGGCCAGCGTCCACACCTCGGTCAGGTCGGACTCGACCAGCGCGCAAGCTTTTCGGAGCCGCTCGTCCCGGGCGGCGGGCAACCGCAACGGTTGCTCGGGGCTGCGCCGCAACTGATCGAGCAGCACCCGGCGTAAGGGCACGAGTTCGTCGTCGGGCAGGTCGGTCGAGGTCGAACAGGTGATGATCAACTCGCGGACCAGCGGCACCGCGGCGATCACCGAGGGCGTGGTCCAGTCGGGTGCCAGGTCGAACGGAAAACCGACGGTATGGAATCGCGTCGGCCCGTAGAAGTGATGCTCGTGCGCACACCCGGCGGGAATCCAGATCGCCCGGTCCGCGGGCGCGATCCAGCTCCCCGCGTCGGTGCGGACCTCGGCCACTCCGGAACTCGGATACACCACCTGGTGCTCGGCATGCCGGTGCCGATCGATGCGCGCGCCACCGTTCAGCGTCTTCGCCACCGTCGAATCTTGGCTGAATATCGGCACAGCTGGGCATTTTATCGGAAGTCGGCAACCCCGATCCGTTCATAGGCTGCTGAGCGGTACGGATGGAGGAGGACTTTCGATGGTGAGCGCCGAGCTCGAACAGACCTTGCGGACCGAGCACCTGTCGCCGTGGAAACGGATGCGGTACTGGATGGTCGCGCACGCGGTCGACGACTTCTACCAGGGCCTCGTGCCCGCCAGCATCCCGTTCTTCGTGCTGGAGCGGCACTACAGCTACGTGGCCGCGTCGGGGCTGGCGCTCGCCGCCACTCTGGGCAGCTCCTTGCCGCAGCCGATCCTCGGGGTGCTCGCCGACCGGTGGCGGCTGCTGTGGCTGGCGCCAGCAGGGCTGGCGGTCGCGGGCATCGGGGCCGGTCTCGCAGGACTGGCACCGGCCTACTGGTTGGTGTGGATGCTGCTGCTCGTCTCCGGCCTCGGCATCGCCGCCTTCCATCCCGCGGCGGGCCGGGACGCCCGCCGCGACGCGGGCCACAGCGCTTCTGCGATGAGCCTGTTCGCGGCCGGCGGCAGCGTCGGGTTCTTCCTCGCGCCCGCACTCGCGACACCGGCCCTGGTGGCCTACGGGGTGGGGGCGACCGCGTTGTTCATCCCGCCCGCGGTGCTGATGGGATTCGTGCTGTGGCGCTATCAATTGCGGCGCACCTCGGGGTTGCGTGGCGTGGTCGCCGCCGCCGGACACGATCGCTGGCGGCCGTTCTTCGTGCTCACCGCCGTCGCGGTGGTGCGCTCGATCATCTCCTTCGGCCTGAACACTTTTCTCGCGCTGTACTGGATCAATGCGCTGGGCAGCTCGCCCACCCTGGGCGGCGTCGCCTTGGCGGCCTTCCTGGTCGGTGGCGTCGCGGGCACCCTGCTCGGCGGCCGCATCGCCGACCGCATCGGCATGACCCGCACGATCCAGATCGGCAGTGTCGCAGCGATTCCCGCGATCGCCGCACTGCGGTTCGTGCCGAGCCCGCACCTCGCGCTCGCCCTGGCCGCGCTCACCGGCGTGATCGTGAACATCCCGTTCGCGGTGCTGGTCAAGCTGGGCCAGGACTACCTGCCCAGCCGTCCCGGCACCGCCGCGGGCGTCACCCTCGGGCTCGCGGTGAGTGTGGGCGGGCTCTTCGTGCCGCTACTCGGTCTCATCGCCGATCATCAAGGGCCACAGGCGGTTCTCACCACCCTGTGCTTCGTGCCGATCGCCGCGATCGGGCTCAGCCTGATGCTGCCGCCAGTCGAGCGAACCCGGAAAGCTAGCGATCCTGTTGTTTCCCAGCCGGATTCGTGAAGTCGACCACGCTGCCCTCGACCCAGCGGGGCAGCCTTTCGGCCACGAAACTCGCCAGGTCGCGGCCGTCGGACTCCACCGCACGGATCTCGTCGAGATAGGCCCTCATTGCCCGCTTGGCCACCGGAGTGGAACTCGTCTCCAGGAAACCGGCGCGCTCATAGTGCAGCCCCTTTTCGAGCGGCTCCGAACCGCCTTCGTAGATGGCGCGTTTCAACGCGCCGACCGCCACCGGCGAGCGCCGAGCGAGCCGGGCGGCGGTCGCCTGCGCCTCGGCGAGCAGGCCGGACGGCTCGACCAGGCGGTGCACCAGACCGATCTCGAGCGCACGGGCGGGTGTGATCGGCGCGCCCTCCAGGCACAGTTCCATCGCCCGGCCCGCGCCGAGCACCCGGGTCAGCATCTGCGTGCCGCCACCCCCGGGAATGATGCCCACCAGGATCTCCGGCTGGCCGATTTCGAACGGACCATCGGCCATCAGCCGCAGATCACACGACAACGCCAGTTCACAACCGCCGCCCAGGGTGCGTCCGTTCAGTGCGGCGATGAATACCTTGTCCGCGTTGCGCATTCGCCGGCAGACCTCGTGGTACTGCCGCAGATCCGCGACACCGCTCGCGCCGGCCCTGGCCAAGACGGCCTGTCCGCCCGGGATCCGATCGGCGGCGCGACTCGCATGCAGGGCCGCCGACGCCGTGCGCTGGGTGAGGGTGACCGGCGCGGCTTCCGCGCCCGCCAGGATCTCGGCCACGTCGTAGTGGCTGACGAACACGTCCTCGACCGCGCTGGTCAGCACCACGGCGCGAATCTCGGCATCGGTTTCCAGCGCGGTCAGCAGCGCCGCCAGTTCGGACATGATCGCACTGGTCAGGAAGTTGTAGGGCGGATTGTCCAGCCATACGGTGAGAACGGCACCGTTTCGGTCGGTACGGATCAGGCTCATGGTTCCTCTTCTGCCGATGGACTTCTCGCGCGACAACCAGGATAGAAAACGACCGCTCGCTATTGGGTGGTTCGACGGGATCGCAGGAGAAGACTGTCCGCGTGCACGATCCAGCCGGTCACCGCTAGACCGTACGCACAGAGTCGGCTCCCCGCCCGGCGAGATGACGCCCGAGCCAGTAGCCCGTCCGGCTGTCGGCCGCCGCGGTGATCTCGGCCGGTGTGCCGGTGGCGACGATCCGCCCGCCGTCCGGACCACCGCCGGGTCCTAAATCGATGATGTGGTCGGCGTTGGCGATCACGTCCAGATCGTGATCGATGACGAGAACCGTTGCGCCCGCGTCGATCAGCCGATCCAGGACGGCGAGCAGAGTACGAACATCGTTGGGGTGCAATCCGATCGAAGGTTCGTCGAAGACGTACAACGTATCGGCCTGCTCGGAGCGCAGCGCAGTGGCCAGGCGCAGTCGCTGGGCCTCACCACCGGACAAGCTCGGCGTGGGCTCGCCGAGGCACAGGTAGCCGAGGCCGACATCACGCACCGCACGAAGGGGCGCAACGATCTTCGGGTGCGCGGCGAACCGGTCGACCGCCTCGGCCACCGTCAGCGACAGCACATCGGCGATGGTCAAGCCGTCGACGGTGACGGCACGCACCTCCGGGTTGTAGCGGGCGCCGTGGCAGTCCGGGCAGCTGACCGTGAGATCGGGCAGATACTGGATGTCGAGATCCAGCTCGCCGAGGCCCAGGCAGGTCGGGCACTGTCCCGCCGCGGTGTTGTAGGAGAAGTGCGCGGCGGTGCGGCCGGATTCCCGGGCGAACCAGCGGCGGATCGGGTCGAGTGCGCCGCTGTAGGTGACCGGGGTCGACCGGGAGTTGTTGCCGATCGGAGTGGCGTCCACCTCGACCACGGCGCGGATACCCGCGCGGTCGAGTAGCCGCACATGCGCGGGCGGTACGTCCGCGGTGAGCGCGGGAACGAGGCTGTCCAACACCAGTGCCGTCTTGCCTGATCCGGACACGCCCGTCACTACGGTCAAGCGCCGCAGCGGGATTCGCGCGCTGACATCGCGGAGGGTGTACAGCCCGTCGACGGTGATCTCCAGTGCGGCGGTGTCGATTGGGTGCGGGGCGCGGAATTGCGTTCCGGCACTGCCGGAAAGGTACGGTCCGGTCACCGAATCCGCGCATGCCGCGAGATCGGCGGCGCTCCCCTGCGCGACCACCGTCCCGCCCTGCCTGCCCGCCCCCGGCCCCATCTCGATCAGGTGATCGGCTTCGCGCAGCAACGCGACGTCATGATCGACCACCACCACCGAATTGCCCGCCGCGACAAGCCCACGCAGTACCGCGCGTAATCCGTCGACATTGGCCGGATGCAGGCCGACCGATGGTTCGTCCAGCACGTAGAGCATGCCCGTGGAACGCGCCTGCAACGTCGACAACAACTCGATCCGTTGCCGCTCCCCCGTCGACAACGTCGCCCCGGCCCGATCCAAGCTCAAGTATCCGATGCCCAACCGGCGCAACGGTTCCACGGCCGCGGTCAGCTCCTCGGCGAGCCGATCCGACAGTGGCCGCATCTCGGCGGGCAGTGTCACCGCCACCTGTTCCGCGAAATCGGCCAGCGCGTCCAGACTTTCGGCACTCACCTGCGCGATGTCGCGGTCCGACAGCGTCGTCGTCAGCGCCTCGGGCCGCAACCTGCTGCCCTGACAAACCGGACAGGTGTGCGTGGTGAAGAACCTGCTCAAACGCTGGCGGGTGGTTTCACTCGTGGTTTTCGTCGCCGCGTTCTGCACTGCGCGACGGGCACTTTCGTAGGTCATGTTCGCGCTCACCGCGCGACCTGCCTTGCTGGTGAGAGTAACAAGGCGCGGCTCGGGCGGGCCGTCGAGCAGAATCGCCCGCTCCGCGTCGGTCAATTCCGCCACCGGCACATCGATCCGCACCCCGAGATCCGCGGCCACCTGCGGCATATAGCTGCGGCCTGCCAGATTCCATGGCGCTACCGCGCCTTCGAGGACGCTCAGGCTGTCGTCGGGAATCAGTGTCGCCGTGTCGATTTCGTCGCGCACCCCGAGGCCGTCGCAGCCGGGGCACCGGCCCAGCGTGTTGAACGAGAACGATTCCGCGCTCGGATGCTCGAAATGCGCGCCACACACCGGGCAGTCCAGCCACAGCTGCGCACTGCGCACCAGATTCGGCTCGATCCGATGCCCGTTCGGGCACACATGCCGGCCGAGCCGGGAAAACATCAGCCGCGCCACATTCAGCACCTCGGTCATCGTCCCGACCGTGCTGCGCCGCCCCGGCACCGGCGGGCGCTGCCGCAGCGCCAGTGCCGACGGCAGAAAATCCACCCGATCCACATCCGGACGGGCCACCTGCCCGATCCGGCGCCGCGTGTACGCGGACAACCCGTCCAGGTACCGCCGCGACCCCTCCCCGTACAGCACCCCCATCGCCAGCGACGACTTCCCCGACCCCGACAGTCCGGTCAACATCACCAACGACCAGAGGGGGACGTCCACATCGATATTCCGGAGGTTGTGCGTACGCGCACCCACCACCTCGACAGCCTTCGGCAACCGCACTTCGGACATCGACACCCCTCTTCAGCACACCGAGTGAGTCAAACCGACCGCACGGTCACCCTATCGGGTAGAGCGTGCCGAACTGCTGAGCGCGGCACGGGGTCGACTCCCGCCCACGTCCTGCGGACATGCACCGATTGGTAGGTAACCGGAAGTCCACCATGGTCGTGTGCAAGACCATGGGTGCCGCAACGTCGGCGCCGTGGATCTTTTCGGGAAAGGAGTCTGGAGATGGTGACAATTGGTGTGATCGGTGCGGGAATTCTCGGCGGTACCCTCGCGCGGCACTTGGCAACGGTCGGGCACACGGTGCAGGTCGCGAACTCGCGCGAACCGGAATCGTTGTCCGACTTGCTGGTCGACGGACTGAGTGCGGGCTGGGCCGCCGATGTAGCCGCCGCTTCGGAGATCTTGTTCCTCGCGCTGCCTTACAGTGCCGTGAAAAAGGCCGCCGCGCTGGTAGCCGAGCACGCGGGGCCGGAGACGATCATCGTCGACACCGGCAACTACTACCCGGGACGCGACGGTGTCCTGCCCGGACTAGGTGATACCGATACCCCGGACCCGGACACGGTGTGGCTGTCCGGGCTGATCGGGCGCCCGATCTTCAAGGCGTTCAACAACATCACCTACGTGAGTATCCGTGACGGCGGCCGAGCGCCAGGGTCGCCGCAGCGGTTCGGGCTGCCGATCGCAGGCCCCGACGGGTCCGCAAAAGACCGCCTCAGCGAGCTTGTCGACCAGGCCGGATTCGACCCGGTCGACGGCGGCGCCCTCGACCGGTCCTGGCGCCAGCAGCCCGGCTCGCCGGTCTATGCCACCGATCTGCCCGCGGTCGAGTTGCGCAAGGAGCTCGAGGCCGCCGTGCCGCAGGACGCGGCGATCTACCGGGCCAACCGGGCTCGATTCGACGACGTCACCGCTGCCGGCTACGAAACTATCCGCAGCCTGCGCGAACAGGGGCTGAGCTTCGACCAGGTGCTCGATGCGATGGCCGCAGACACCGAAGACGCCGTGTCCAAAGTCCACGACGCCCAGAAATAGGCCACACCTGCGATTCGAGAGGAGCACTCAGGTGGGGTCGAGAAACTGGTTGATCAGCGGTGCAGGGCGAGGCCCTGGATGGGCGCTAGCCGGGCGGTGTCACTGCTCCGAGTCGTTGTCGGGGAAGTTGTTGCCGGTGAGTTCGTCGGCGCGTTCCTCGGCGTCGGTTTCGCCGTCCAGGTCGGCGGAGGCGGCGTTGAGGAACCAGGTGAGTCCCTCGTCGGTGCGGCCGGCGGCGACCAGAGCGTCAGCGTAGGCGTAGAAAAGGCGGGCCGCGGCCGAACCGGTGCGAGCCGGGTCCAGTTCCGAGGTCTGCAAAGTGACCACGGCCTGGTCGTACTCACCGAGATCCATGCGGGCGCCGGCGACGACGATGCGCAGCTCGGTCGCCTCATCGCCGGTGAGGGCGCGGGCCTCATCACTACGGCCGAGCTCGATCGCGCGCTCGGGACGGCCGAGGCCGCGTTCGCAATCCGCCATGACAGCGAGCAGACCGGACCCACCGGACATCCGGCGCGCGGTCCGCAACTCGGCCAAGGCCTCCGCCCATTCACCCGCGTGATACGCCGTCACGCCGGCGGTCTCCCGGACCACCGCGATACGGCCCGCACGCTGACGTGCGGCACGCGCATGCGCGAGCGCCAAACGGGGATCGTCGTCGATGAGCCGAGCCGCCATCACCAGGTGCCGGGCCACGGCCTCCGCATTCGACTTGTCGAGGCTCAGCAGATCACGGCGGACCGCAGGCTCGAGATCGGCGGCCTGCACGTCATCGGGAAGATCAGGCTCTTCCGGACGAGGTGCGCGCCGGTCCTGCGACCGATCGCCACCACCGACGCGGGCGCCTTCACCACCGCGACGACGATCGTCCGGGCCACTACCCCGCGATTCGCTACCCCGATCGAAGCTGCGGCCACCCGAATCGCCGCCCCGCCGGAAGTTTCCGCGGTCAGAGTCTCCTCGATTGAAGCCGCCACGATCGCCCGAGCCGCCGCGTTTAAAGCCGGTGCGATCGTCGGAGCCGCCGCGCTTGAAACCGCCGCGCTCACCAGAATCGCCACCACGGTTGAACCCGCGATCGTTCGAATCGCCGCCCCGGTTGTCACCGCTGCGGCCGCCGGAATCACGGTTGTAGCCGCCGCGATCGTCGGAACCACCGCGCTTGAAACCGCCCCGTTCACCGGAGTCGCTGCCGCGATTGAATCCGCCGCGATCGTTCGAATCACCGCTGCGCTTGAAGCCACCACGGCTGTCGGAATCGCCACCGCGGTTGAAACCCTCACGGTCTCCGGAACCGCTGCGGTTGAATCCGCCGCGCTCGTTCGAATCGTTGTTGCGCTTGAAACCGCCACGGTTGGCCGAGTCGCCGCCACGGTTGAAGCCGCGGTCTCCGGAACCCCCGCGGTTGAAACCGCCACGATCGCCCGAGTCGCCGCTGCGCTTGAAACCGCCACGGCTGCCGGCATCGCCGCCGCGATCGTCCGAACGGCGATCGAAGCCGCCGCGTTCGGAACCGCGTTCGCGGTCGAAACCGCCACGGCCGGAGTCGGCACCGCGCGTGAAACCACCACGGTCGCCCGAGTCACTTCGGTTGAAGCCCCCGCGACCGGAATCACCGCCACGATTGAAACCACCACGTTCACCGGAACGGTTGAATCCGCCGCGGTCTCCGGAGCTGCCGCGGTTCGACCCGCCGCGCTCGCCGGAATCGCTGCTGCGGTGGAAGCCGCCGCGCTCGCTGGAACGGTTGAATCCGCCGCGATCACCCGAGCCGCCGCTGCGGTTGCCCGAATCGCGGTTGTAGCCGCCGGAACCCTCGCGGCGCTGGTATCCACCGCGCTCACTCGAGTTGTTCCGGTTGCCGGAGTCGCTGTTGCGCCGGAAACCGCCGCGCTGGCCGCTGTCGCGGTCGGGACGGTTCCGCGACGAGTCGCCGGCCCCACTGCCCTGAGAGGGGCGATCGGATCCCTCGCCGCGCCGGAAGGAGTTCCGGTCGTCGTTCTGTTCCGACACGGTGATCCCTTTCTGAGGTCCGCAAGAGTTGGTCGGGGCCCCACAAATTGAATCACGTGTCCTGGTGGGGGCCTGACACGGCGATGTCGTCCTGGCACGTCAAGGTGCTGAAACGACGATAGGGGACCCAGAATCTGGGTCCCCTATCGTGAAGGATGTTCCGGCGGTGTCCTACTCTCCCACACCCTGTCGAGTGCAGTACCATCGGCGCTGGCAGGCTTAGCTTCCGGGTTCGGAATGGGACCGGGCGTTTCCCTGCCGCTATGGCCGCCGTAACTCTATGAAACTATCCACACAGCAGCGCTGACAACCACCCCCGCCAACCCTCCGAAAAGGGACTGACAGACTGGGTATCTGCTGCAGTGTCTGTGTGTTGTTTCAGATACTGCACAGTGGACGCGTAGCTTCTTTGTTGGTAAGTCCTCGGCCGATTAGTACCAGTCACCTACACCCGTTACCGAGCTTCCAGTTCTGGCCTATCAACCCCATGGTCTGTGGGGGGCCTTAACCCTTCAAGAGGGTGAGAAACCTCATCTTGGAACAGGCTTCCCGCTTAGATGCTTTCAGCGGTTATCCCTTCCGAACGTAGCTAACCAGCGGTGCTCCTGGCGGAACAACTGGCACACCAGAGGTTCGTCCGTCCCGGTCCTCTCGTACTAGGGACAGCCTTCCTCAAGTTTCTGACGCGCGCGGCGGATAGAGACCGAACTGTCTCACGACGTTCTAAACCCAGCTCGCGTGCCGCTTTAATGGGCGAACAGCCCAACCCTTGGGACCTACTCCAGCCCCAGGATGCGACGAGCCGACATCGAGGTGCCAAACCATCCCGTCGATATGGACTCTTGGGGAAGATCAGCCTGTTATCCCCGGGGTACCTTTTATCCGTTGAGCGACACCGCTTCCACTTGCCGGTGCCGGATCACTAGTCCCGACTTTCGTCCCTGCTCGAGCTGTCGCTCTCACAGTCAAGCTCCCTTGTGCACTTGCACTCGACACCTGATTGCCAACCAGGCTGAGGGAACCTTTGGGCGCCTCCGTTACATTTTAGGAGGCAACCGCCCCAGTTAAACTACCCACCAGGCACTGTCCCTGAACCAGATCATGGTCCGAGGTTAGAAGTCCAATACGATCAGAGTGGTATTTCAACGATGACTCCCTCGACACTGGCGTGCCGATTTCACAGTCTCCCACCTATCCTACACAAACCGTACCGAACACCAATACCAAGCTATAGTGAAGGTCCCGGGGTCTTTTCGTCCTGCCGCGCGTAACGAGCATCTTTACTCGTAATGCAATTTCGCCGAGTCTGTGGTTGAGACAGCAGAGAAGTCGTTACGCCATTCGTGCAGGTCGGAACTTACCCGACAAGGAATTTCGCTACCTTAGGATGGTTATAGTTACCACCGCCGTTTACCGGGGCTTAAATTCTCAGCTTCGCAACCCGAAGATCGCTAACCGGTCCTCTTAACCTTCCGGCACCGGGCAGGCGTCAGTCCGTATACATCGTCTTACGACTTCGCACGGACCTGTGTTTTTAGTAAACAGTCGCTTCTCTCTGGTCTCTGCGACCCAACCCAGCTCAGGCAGCACGTGCCATCACCAGACCGGGTCCCCCTTCTCCCGAAGTTACGGGGGCATTTTGCCGAGTTCCTTAACCACAGTTCTCTCGATCGCCTTAGTATTCTCTACCTGACCACCTGTGTCGGTTTGGGGTACGGGCCGTGTACCAACTCACTAGAGGCTTTTCTCGGCAGCATAGGATCACTGAATTCGCCTCAATCGGCTACGCATCACCTCTCAGGCGCATGAGACGCGGATTTGCCTACGTCTCGCCCTACAGGCTTACACCAGTACAACCACTGACTGGCCCAGCTACCTTCCTGCGTCACCCCATCGCTTGACTACTACAGCCAGGGTCCCATGCAGCCCCCTCCAGCTTCCCGAAGGAAGTCTTTTGGGTTTTGGATGGTTAGCACAACTGATTCGCCATTGGGCGCGGATACACGGGTACGGGAATATCAACCCGTTGTCCATCGACTACGCCTGTCGGCCTCGCCTTAGGTCCCGACTCACCCTGGGCGGATTAACCTGGCCCAGGAACCCTTGGTCATTCGGCGGACGAGTTTCTCACTCGTCTTTCGCTACTCATGCCTGCATTCTCACTCGCACAGCCTCCACAACTGGATCACTCCGCTGCTTCCATGGCTGCACGACGCTCCCCTACCCATCCACACCACTGCACCACCCTCCGTAGAAGATGGCGGATGTATTGTGTGAATGCCGCGGCTTCGGCGGTGTACTTGAGCCCCGCTACATTGTCGGCGCAGGATCACTTGACCAGTGAGCTATTACGCACTCTTTCAAGGGTGGCTGCTTCTAAGCCAACCTCCTGGTTGTCTTCGCGACCCCACATCCTTTTCCACTTAGTACACGCTTAGGGGCCTTAGCCGGCGATCTGGGCTGTTTCCCTCTCGACTACGAAGCTTATCCCCCGCAGTCTCACTGCCACGCTCTCACACACCGGCATTCGGAGTTTGGCTGATTTCGGTAAGCTTGTAGGCCCCCTAGACCATCCAGTAGCTCTACCTCCGGCGTGAAACACGTGACGCTGCACCTAAATGCATTTCGGGGAGAACCAGCTATCACGGAGTTTGATTGGCCTTTCACCCCTACCCACAGCTCATCCCCTCAGTTTTCAACCTAAGTGGGTTCGGGCCTCCACGACGTCTTACCGTCGCTTCACCCTGGCCATGGGTAGATCACTCCGCTTCGGGTCTAGAACATGCGACTCAAAACGCCCTATTCGGACTCGCTTTCGCTACGGCTACCCCACACGGGTTAACCTCGCCACATGCCACTAACTCGCAGGCTCATTCTTCAAAAGGCACGCCATCACCCACAGTGACAAGTCACTCGCAGGCCCTGACGGATTGTAAGCGCACGGTTTCAGGTACTATTTCACTCCCCTCCCGGGGTACTTTTCACCTTTCCCTCACGGTACTAGTCCGCTATCGGTCACCAGGGAGTATTCAGGCTTACCGGGTGGTCCCGGCAGATTCACAGCAGATTTCACGGGCCCGCTGCTACTCGGGTATCTTCCACGCAAGCCGTTGAGTTTTCGTCTACGGGACTCTCACCCTCTACGACAGGCCGTTCCAGACCACTTCGACTAACCCAACGGTTTCTGACTCACGCCCAATCCGGCAGAATTGAGAAGAAAGACCCCACAACACCGTCCAGACAACCCCTGCCGGGTATCACATCTGAACGGTTTAGCCTCTTCCGCTTTCGCTCGCCACTACTCACGGAATCACTATTGTTTTCTCTTCCTGTGGGTACTGAGATGTTTCACTTCCCCACGTTCCCTCCACACACCCTATATATTCAGATGCGGGTAACACGACATCACTCGTGCTGGGTTTCCCCATTCGGAAATCCTCGGATCTCAGCTCGGTTGACAGCTCCCCGAGGCTTATCGCAGCCTCCTACGTCCTTCATCGGCTCCTGGTGCCAAGGCATCCACCGTACGCTCTTAAACACTTACTAACAAAGATGCTCGCGTCCACTGTGCAGTTCTCAAACAACACACAAAACTCAGCCCACCTGCAGCACCAGCCGAGGAACCCTCGCGGTATGACTGCGGACCAAGTCCTGTCGTTATCTTGCCTGGAAAGAACGTCTGTTCTTTCAGGACCCAATAGTGTGTCGGTATATCACCGCGGACCGAAGACATGGCTCCGATCACGATGCGATGAGCTTGTCAGCGTTCCACCCATGAGCTCCGCCGGACCACATATGAGTCCGAAACGGCTCTGCCAGAAGCAATCTCGACTCTTCGAGACACTCACTGGAGATGCTCCTTAGAAAGGAGGTGATCCAGCCGCACCTTCCGGTACGGCTACCTTGTTACGACTTCGTCCCAATCGCCAATCCCACCTTCGACGGCTCCCTCCCACAAGGGGTTAGGCCACCGGCTTCGGGTGTTACCGACTTTCATGACGTGACGGGCGGTGTGTACAAGGCCCGGGAACGTATTCACCGCAGCGTTGCTGATCTGCGATTACTAGCGACTCCAACTTCACGGGGTCGAGTTGCAGACCCCGATCCGAACTGAGACCGGCTTTAAGGGATTCGCTCCACCTCACGGTATCGCAGCCCTCTGTACCGGCCATTGTAGCATGTGTGAAGCCCTGGACATAAGGGGCATGATGACTTGACGTCGTCCCCACCTTCCTCCGAGTTGACCCCGGCAGTCTCCTGCGAGTCCCCGGCATAATCCGCTGGCAACACAGGACAAGGGTTGCGCTCGTTGCGGGACTTAACCCAACATCTCACGACACGAGCTGACGACAGCCATGCACCACCTGTACACCGACCACAAGGGGGCCTACATCTCTGCAGGTTTCCGGTGTATGTCAAACCCAGGTAAGGTTCTTCGCGTTGCATCGAATTAATCCACATGCTCCGCCGCTTGTGCGGGCCCCCGTCAATTCCTTTGAGTTTTAGCCTTGCGGCCGTACTCCCCAGGCGGGGTACTTAATGCGTTAGCTACGGCACGGATCCCGTGGAAGGAAACCCACACCTAGTACCCACCGTTTACGGCGTGGACTACCAGGGTATCTAATCCTGTTCGCTACCCACGCTTTCGCTTCTCAGCGTCAGTTACTTCCCAGAGACCCGCCTTCGCCACCGGTGTTCCTCCTGATATCTGCGCATTTCACCGCTACACCAGGAATTCCAGTCTCCCCTGAAGTACTCAAGTCTGCCCGTATCGCCCGCAAGCTTGGGGTTGAGCCCCAAGTTTTCACGGACGACGCGACAAACCGCCTACAAGCTCTTTACGCCCAGTAATTCCGGACAACGCTCGCACCCTACGTATTACCGCGGCTGCTGGCACGTAGTTGGCCGGTGCTTCTTCTACAGGTACCGTCACTTGCGCTTCGTCCCTGTCGAAAGAGGTTTACAACCCGAAGGCCGTCATCCCTCACGCGGCGTCGCTGCATCAGGCTTCCGCCCATTGTGCAATATTCCCCACTGCTGCCTCCCGTAGGAGTCTGGGCCGTGTCTCAGTCCCAGTGTGGCCGGTCACCCTCTCAGGTCGGCTACCCGTCGTCGCCTTGGTGGGCCGTTACCCCGCCAACAAGCTGATAGGCCGCGGGCCCATCTCGCACCGATAAATCTTTCCACCCAACAGCATGCACTGAAAGGTCATATCCGGTATTAGACCCAGTTTCCCAGGCTTATCCCGAAGTGCGAGGCAGATCACCCACGTGTTACTCACCCGTTCGCCGCTCGTGTACCCCGAAGGGCCTTACCGCTCGACTTGCATGTGTTAAGCACGCCGCCAGCGTTCGTCCTGAGCCAGGATCAAACTCTCCGTTGAAGACTCTCGAAACACCCTCCGAAGAGAGCGAATCAGAAATATCTAACTAGAGTCCGAAAACCCAGCAAAACAAAACGCCAGCAAAAAGATTTGCTGACTAAATGTCCAACCTCACCCAGACGGGGGTCCAGAGAGGCCGGAACCAATAAATAATTGGCACTGACATTCATCGACACACTATTGAGTTCTCAAAGAACACACGCACACACTTCGTCCCCGGCGTTAACCGGATCGTCCGTGAGGCAACTGTTCCAGCCTAAGTGGCTTCTCCCGCAGAGTCAAGTCCGCGTGATCACCCTAGACATCTTACTTGGTTGGCCAGGCGCTCCCCGTACTACCTCGTTTCCCGGTCCTTCCGCTCAGCGTTTCCGCTGGCTTCTCGGCTCCGGGTCGGTGTCCGTGTCGCTCTGACCTGGAATAAGTTACGCGGCGGATAACGCTACGTCAAATCCGCTGCTCACGCTCGCGTTTCCGCAGGTCAGAGCGTCGCGATCGGGCCGCCGAACGGCTTGAATCACACGGATGTGACTCAAGCCACGGCGATCTTCATGCGCCTGCCCGCAGAACGCCGGCGAGGTTCTTCTTGCCGCGGCGCAGCACCAGCCAGCGTCCGTGCAGGTAGTCGCTGTCCGCGGGGGTCCATTCGAGGTCCGAGATCCGCTCGTTGTTCACCGACGCGCCGCCTTCGTTCACCGCGCGACGGGCCGCGCCCCGGCTTTCGCTCAGTCCGGTGGCGACGAGCAGGTCCACGATCGTGCTCGGCTCCCCCGCCTGCAATTCGGCGACGGCGGCTTCGCGCAGTGCCGCACCGAGGGTCGGTTCGTCCAAGTCCCGGAGTTCGCCGCGGCCGAACAGCGCTTGGCTGGCCAGTTGCACAGCTCGGGTGTTCGCCTCGCCGTGCACCAGCGTGGTCATCTCGGCGGCCAGCCTGCGCTGCGCCTCCCGCGCGTGCGGACGTTCCGCCGTGGCCTGTTCCAGTTCGGCAAGTTCCTCACGGGAGAGGAAGGTGAACCAGCGCAGGTTCCGGATGACATCGGCGTCGGCCGTGTTCACGAAGTACTGGTACCAGGCGTACGGGCTGGTCATCTCCGGGTCCAGCCACAGGCTGCCGCCACCGGTCGACTTGCCGAACTTCTTGCCGTCGGCCGAGGTGACCAGCGGAACGGTGAGCGCATGCACCGCGGCGCCGTCCACCCGCCGGTTCAGTTCGACGCCCGCGATGATGTTGCCCCACTGGTCGGAGCCGCCGACCTGCAACGTGCAGTCGTAGTTGCGGCGCAACTGCAAGTAGTCGTTGGCCTGCAAGAGCATGTAGCTGAACTCGGTGTAGGAGATGCCCTCACCGTCGAGGCGGCGCTTGATGGTGTCGCGCGCCAGCATGACGTTCACCGAGAAGTGCTTGCCGACATCCCGCAGGAAGTCGACCGCGGACAGCTGGCCGGTCCAGTCCATGTTGTTGACGACCACCGCGCCGGTCGACGAATCGTCCAGGTCGACGAACCGTTCCAGTTGCGAACGGATCCGATCGGACCAGTCCCGCACGGTGTCGTTGGAGTTCATGGTGCGCTCACCGACATCGCGCGGGTCACCGATGAGGCCGGTGGCGCCGCCGGCCAGCACGATCGGGCGATTGCCAGCGCGCTGGAAGCGCTTCAGCGCCAGCAGCGGAACGAGGTGCCCGGCGTGCAGGCTGGGCCCGGTGGGATCGAAGCCGGCATAGACGGTCAACCGGCCAGCGTCCAGGGAAGCGCGCAGCGCGTCCAGGTCGGTGGATTGCGCGATCAGTCCGCGCCAGGTCAGTTCGTCGATGATGTCGCCGCTCACGGTTGCCCATCTTTCCGCACGGGTTGTCGTGCCTCGAGTGGGCCTCAGTGTCTCGACATCGTCACCCGCAGGTCGAGCGAATTTCCGGGCATCGACGGGGCTCGGCGATCAGGACGCCGCGGCGCGCGGCGCGCGCGGACTGCGCCGATACGCGGACACCGCGGCAACACCCGGCAGCCAGAACCGCCAGGGCAGGTCCGCCGCGACGCTGACACCGACACGCGGGCCACTCGCGATGTCCTTCGCGGCCACCGGGTCGGCGAGCTCCAGCCGGATCGCCGAGGACGGCTCGAACAGCGGAGTTCCGTAGTCGCTGAGTGTGATTCCCAGCGCACTACCGAGATTGCCCGGCCCCCTTGCCAAGTCGGCATCGGTGCGCGCGGCCGGACGGCGCGCGCGGGCCTCGTCGAAACCCGCGATCACCTCGCCCGACCTGATCAGCGCCGCGCTGGCGGTGCCGTCCGGTCCGCTGGTCACGTTGACGCACATGTGCATGCCGTAACTGAGGTAGACGTACAGCACCCCCGCCGGGCCGAACATCACCGCGTTGCGCTTGGTGCGCCCGCGCCCGGAGTGCGACGCCGGATCGTGCCACGGTCCGGCCGGATCACCGCCGTAGGCCTCGACCTCGACGATCCGCACACCGACCGGCCCGGACCACAGTGTCGAGCCCAACAGACGACGAGCGGCGGTGGGCGGTTCGACGGCAAGCTCATCGGCACACACACCCACCATTGTCCAAGACGCCTACTTGGGCAGATTCACCAGCCACTCGGCGACACCCTTGTGCCCCGAGCAAGTGCCGCTGCGGTGCTGGCTGAAGCTGTAGGTGCCGTCCTTGCACCGCGCGGTCGCGCCGTCCGGCGGGGTTGCCGCCTGCTGTGGCCGCGGCACGCAGCGGTTGTCCACGTTCTCGTACTGGCCCGACGGGCACGCCGCGGACAGCAGAGGCGTAGCAGAGGCGGGCGCGGAGATCAGGGCGGCAAGACCGACGACGGCAGCGAACAAACCGAGCAGCGGTTTCGAAGGCATAGCGAAATTCCTTGCAACAGAGCGATATTCGGCGAAATGTCCAGCAAACTCGCTGGGTCGCCCCAACATATCGCGCGTCGCCCGCGCCGCGGTATCGGTCGCGTGATCTACACGTAGGAGCTGTGCTGCCCCGAGCGCAGGGTGATCAGGTCGTCCGCGATCACCGCGAGATAGCCGACGGCGACCAGTGCCGCCAGCTGCGCCCAGGCCACCCACACCACGCCGATCGGGATGGTCGCGGTGACCGCCGCCGCGGCGATCAGGCGCATCCAGGGCCGGGGCAGCCGCAGCGCCGATCGGAAGCAGAACTGGGCGAGGAAATACAGCGCGACGCCGCCGGACAGTGCGGCCGCGGTGGCCACGCCGACGGATTCGTTCCCGTGCCCGATGCTCATCTGGATACCGGCCGCGGTGAGGATCACGCCGATGAGCAGTGGATACAGAGCGTAACCGTAAGCGACCAGTGCCGGACGGGAACGTTCCCGATCAGGCACCGCGGCCAGCGCGTGTTCGCCCCGTTCGTCGTCGAAGCCGAAGAACGCCCACCACAGGACGTAGGCGAGGCACAGCGCGAGCGAGACCGTGACGATCAGCTGCGGCGTGATCTTCTCCCCGGCCAGTCCGGCGCCGATCGCCACGATGGACTCGCCGATCGCGACGATGATGACGAGCCCGTGCCGCTCGCAGAAGTGCGTCGCGCGGACCACGAAGTCACCGGTATCGATCAGGTAGGGGCTGACGATCTGCACGGCGAACGCGACTCCCCAGCAGAGGTACTGTGCCCAGCCGTGGACGAAGCCACCCGCCAGCACCAGGGCGGCGGCGACCGCATTGAACGGCCCGATGTGTTTGATGGCGAGCGCGGCCGACGCGCCGCCCCCGGACGCGAACAGCGCGGTGTGCACGGCGGTCACCAGGACGTAGCCGACACCGAACGCGATCCCGGTGCCGTGGAACGCGTCCGGGATGGCCAGCGAGAGCACGAAGAACGAGAACATGCCGATCAGCAGCCAGGTGCGCCGCGCCGAACTGTTCGGCGCCACCTCGTTGGTGAGCCACACGTACCCGCTGTACATCCACCAGATCAACCCGAAGACCAGGGCTACCTGGCCCAGCGCCGGCCAGCCCGGGTGATGGGTGAATACGTGCGTCAACTGGGTGATGGTGAAGACGAAGACGAGATCGAAGAACAGCTCCAGGGTCGAAGCCCGCACCTGTCCCCCGTCGGCGGACAGCTCTGCGCTCTGGTTGGTCACGGCAGGAGCCTAGAACGTCGGCCGCCCGCACCCCGTCATCCGAGTGGGTCGGGGTCCAGGTAGAGACCTTTCAATTTGGTCGGGTTCACCTGGAAACGCAGATTCTGGATACGGCCGTCGACGATGTCGTAGGTGAACGCACCACCCGGATTTCCGTCCAGGCAGGCCAGCGCGCCGAGTTCACCGTTGACGTAGGCGGATTCCAGCTCGATGCCCGCGGACACCGGTTTCGCCAGCACGCCGAGAATCCAGCGGGCGACGTGATCCGGGCCGTGCAATGGACGGCGCGCCGCGGTCACGATGCCGCCGCCGTCGGACCACAGCGTCACGTCCGGTGCGAGCAGATCCATCAGCGCGTTGAGGTCGCCGCCGGCACAGGCGGCCATGAATTGCGCGGTGATGTGGTCCCGCTCGGCTTTGTCGGTGTCGACGCGCGGCCGCCGCGATTGCACGTGCCCGCGGGCGCGATGCGCGATCTGGCGGATGGTCGCCTCGGGACGGTCCAGGGTGTCCGCGATTTCGGCGTGCGTGTAGCCGAACACCTCCCGCAGCACGAACACGGCGCGTTCCACCGGTGTCAGGGTTTCCAGGATCACGAGCATCGCGGTGGAGACGGTGTCGGCCAATTCGGTCTCCTCGGCGACATTCGGTGCGGTGAGCAGTGGTTCGGGCAGCCAGGGGCCCACGTAGTTCTCGCGGGTGGCCCGGGCGGAAGTGAGCCGGTTGAGCGACAGGTTGGTGACGGTGCGCACCAGGTAGGCCTTCGGGTGTCGCACCGTCGCCTGATCGGTCTCGTGCCATTTGAGCCAGGTGTCCTGCAGGACGTCTTCCGCATCGGTGACGGTGCCCAGCATCCGATACGCGGTAGCGAACAGCAGCCGCCGGTGTTCTAGAAAAGGATCCTGCTCAGGCATTACGTCGATCATCCGGTCATGCTCCCAAACGCACCCGACACATCTCCGAATCCGCGTCACACGGCAGGTGCGTCGGCGCGACGGCCGGCCCGCAACTTGACCGGAACGTTCATCCGGCGGCTGAACCGGACGATCGGAACCGGGCTGGCGCTGACCGACTCCTTGTAGGCCACCGCGGCCCGGCCGGTCAGGTAGAACCGGCCCGGTGTGTCGTCCGACCTGGTGAACTGGATGATCGCATCCCGGCGGCCCAGGCTGACCGGCTGATGGAAGTAGCCGAACCGGAACGGCTTCGGCGCCTTCCCGCGCAGCTCGCGTGCGATCGCATCGGCGGTGTACGCCGCCGTCGGTATGCCGCTCTGGCAGGTGCCGTGGATCTGCCCCCAGGGCATCCGGATCGCGGCCGCGTCACCCACCGCGTGGATGTTCGGATGTGAGACCGAGCGCAGGGTCTCGTCGACCACGATCAACCCGCGCTCGTCGGTCGCGATGCCCGCCGCTGCCGCCAGCGGCGCGACCCGCACACCGGTGGTCCACAGCGTGAGATCGGCGGGAACCACAGTGCCACCGGCCAATTCGACCGCGTCCGGCAGCAGCTTGGTGACCGCCCGGCCGATTTCGCGGACAACGCCCAGGCGATCGAACGCACGGTTCAGGTAGGCACGCGCCTTGTCGCTCATCATGGCGCCGGGCGCACCGCTGCTGATCAGCGTGACCCGCAATCCCGGGTGGTTCTCGGCGATTTCGGCCGCCGCCTCGATGCCGGTCAGTCCGCCACCGCAGACCGCCACGGTACCGCCCTGCGCCGCAACCACATTCAAACGTTCGGCGAAGCGGTGAGCCGCCCGGGGATCGTTGAGCGTCCACGCGTGGTCGGCCGCACCGGGCACGATATCGGTGTCGGTGCTGCTGCCCAGCGCATAGATCAGTTCGTCGTAGGGCAGCGTCCGGGTGCCGTCGACGAGGACGTGACCCGAGGCCGGGTCGAGGGAAGTGGCCCAGCCCTGGACGAATTCGACGCCGGTGCCGGCCAGGATGTCGGCGATGCGATGGTCGGCCAGCTCTTGGCCCGCGGCGATCTGGTGCATCCGAAGCCGCTCGGTGAAGCGCGCCGACGGGTTCACGAGCGTGATCCGCACGTCCTGCTTGCGGGTGCGCCGAGCCAATCGCGCGGCCGCCACCATTCCGGTGTAGCCGCCGCCGAGAATGACGATGCGGTGCGCGGTGTCCATGGGGTTCTCCGATGCTCGGGGGCTTGATGACGACCATGGGACAAACGACCCCTCGGCAACGTGACACCTCAGCACTGTGACCTGCACCACATCGCATAGCCGCAGTTCAGACGCCTTTCCGGGTGTCCGCCCCCGAGAACGCGGCTGTCGGAAATCAGGGCCGGCTCGGGACACTCCCGGATGCGCCGCCGCCCCGCCGATTCCTACCGTCGGACAATGTCTTCGGTTTTCCGGCCGCGCAGGTGGCGGCGGTTCGTTCTGATTCTCGGCACCCTGGCCGTACTGTTCGCGCTCACCGCCGGCGGCGCGGTCACGTGGGTTTTCGTGCACGCCACCGTGTCCACGGTGGGCAGCACGGAATTCCGCAACGAACTCGCCGTGCCACCCCTTGTGACGGGCCGCCTGCGCGCGGACGGCACTCGCGAGTTCGAGCTCGACATGCGTTCGGGGCGAACCGAATTCCGAGCCGGTCACGCTACCGAGACGTGGGGATTCAACGGCACCTACTTGGGTCCGACGCTGCGGGCGCGGCGCGGCGAGAACGTCGCGGTGACCGTGCGCAATCAGCTACCCGAGGCGTCGACCGTGCACTGGCACGGCATGCACCTCCCGGCGGCCATGGATGGCGGGCCCCATCAGATGGTGCAGGCCGGTGCATTCTGGCAACCGCAGTGGCGGATCGAGCAGCCCGCCGCGACGCTCTGGTACCACCCGCATCCACACGGCGCGACCGAGGACCATGTACGGCGCGGATTGGCGGGCCTGTTCCTGCTCGACGATGAGATCTCCGAAACACTGCCGCTACCAAAGAATTACGGCGTCGACGATCTGCCGGTCATCGTCCAGGACGTGAAGTTCCGTGGGGCCGAATTGGATTCGTCGCACGCGATTTTCCGCGACGTCGGTTTCCTCGGCGATCAGACCATGGTGAACGGCACCATGGCGCCCTATCGTACGGTCGGCGACGAACTGGTCCGGCTGCGACTGCTCAACGCGTCGACCGCCCGCACCTACACCTTCGGCTTCGCCGACGAGCGCGCCTTCGCCCTTGTCGCGACCGATGGCGGGCTGATCGAACGGCCGCTCTCGCTGGACCGATTACCGCTCTCGCCGGGCGAGCGAGCGGAGATCGTCGTGCGGATGCGGGCGGGTGAACGAACCATCCTGCGCAGCAACGAACTCGACGCCGGTCTCGACTTCTGGACCCAGCGCTTCGCCGGCGGCGACGACACCTTCGACGTCCTGGAACTCCGCGCCGCCGACACGTTGCGCCCGTCGCCCGAACTGCCCGCGGCACTGGCGCAACCGTCGACTCCGGACGGTTCCGATTCGGTCGTCGAACGTCGCTTCGAGTTGAACCTGTCCGGTATCAACGGGAAACCGATGGCGATGGACCGCATCGACTTCACCGTCACCCGCGGGACCGTCGAAACCTGGACCGTGCGCAACAACGACGGCATGCCGCACAACTTCCACATCCACGACGTGCAGTTCCGCGTGCTCCGCAGGAACGACGGACCACCGCCCGCTCATCTCACCGGCCCGAAAGACACCGTCTTCCTACCGCCGAACACCACCGTGCAACTGGCCCTGCGGTTCGACGGTCCGGCCGATCCGACGACGCCGTACATGTATCACTGCCACCTGCTCTGGCATGAAGACCGCGGCATGATGGGCCAATTCGCGGTGGTCGATCCGGGCGGTTCCGCCGTGCCCCCGCCCCCGCATCACGGCCACTGACGCCGCTTCCAACCACACGAGCGCAACACGCCGAGCAGATGCACCAGGGTCTTGCCTGGACAGGCATGCCGCGCTAAATTCATCACACAGTGAATTCAACACTTGATGAATTGAGGCGGCCATGTCGCAAACCCACTCCTCCGCGGCCGTGGATGTCCGGAACCTTTCCGTGCGGCGCGGCGGACGCCGAGTCCTGCACGATGTCTCGCTGACCATTCCGCGCGGCTCGATCACCGGGCTGCTCGGGCCGTCGGGGTGCGGGAAGACCACGCTGATGCGCAGCATCGTCGGTACCCAGATCGTCGAATCCGGCGAGATCTCGGCGCTCGGCCTGGCTGCGGGATCGGCGGCATTACGGCACCGCATCGGCTACGTCACGCAGGCGCCCAGCATCTACTCCGATATCAGCGTGCACGAGAACGTCGCCTACTTCGCGGCACTGTACGGGCGCGAACGCGCCGCCGTCGACGCGGCGATCCAGGCGGTCGGCCTCGGCGAACACGCCAGGCAGCGCGGCGACGAACTCTCCGGCGGGCAGAAGACTCGCGCGTCACTGGCCTGCGCCCTGGTCGCCCAACCGGACCTGCTCGTGCTGGACGAGCCGACCGTCGGCCTGGACCCGGTGCTGCGCGTCGATCTGTGGAAACAGTTCAAGGAGCTGGCCGCGGCCGGCACCACGCTGGTCGTGTCCAGCCATGTCATGGACGAGGCCGAACACTGCGATCGGCTGCTGCTCATGCGCGAAGGTCGCCTGCTCGCCCAGCTGAGCCCGGACGAATTGCGCGCCGAAACCGGCGAACAGAACCTCGAACGCGCTTTCCTCGCACTGATCACGATGGGACGGGCGGCATGAGCACCGACCATTCCCTCGCAGGCACTGCCCATACGACCCGAGGCCGCATCATGACCCGCAGCACCGAGTCCGCGACACGACGGACTCCCACTCTCCGCCCCTATCTCGCGACCACCACCCGCATCCTGCGTCAGCTACGCAACGACCATCGCACCGTGGCCATGATCGTGGTGGTGCCCGCGTTGCTGATGACGCTGCTCTACTTCATCTACAAAGACACCCCGCCCAGCCCGTTCAATCCGGTCTCGCTGTTCGACCGGGTCGGCATCAGCATGCTCGGCATCCTGCCGTTCATCGTGATGTTCCTGATCACGGCCATCGCCATGCAGCGCGAACGCACCTCGGGCACGTTGGAGCGGCTGCTCACCACGCCGCTGGCCAAGCTCGACCTGCTCGGCGGTTACGGCACCGCGTTCTCGTTGGCCGCGGCGGCCCAGGCCGGGGTGGCCTGCCTGGTGTCGTTCGGGCTGCTCGGGCTCGACTCCGCGGGCAACCCCGGCTGGGTGGTGCTGATCGCGGTGGTCGACGCGGTGTGCGGTGTCGCGCTCGGCCTGCTGGCAAGTGCGTTCGCGCGCACCGAATTTCAAGCGGTGCAGTTCATGCCGGTGGTGGTCGCGCCGCAGATCTTCCTGTGCGGCTTGCTCGTTCCGCGCGGGGAGCTGCCCGGCTGGCTGGAGGCGATCAGTAACGTATTGCCGATGAGCTATGCGGTCGATGCGCTGCAAGAGGTTTCGACACATCCGAACGCGACCGGCACGATGTGGCGCGATCTCGCGGTGGTCGCCGGGTTCTCGGTGGTCGCGTTGTGCCTCGGCGCCGCGACACTTCGGCGGCGCACTCAGTGAACGGTTCCCGAGGTCGCCCCGCGCGTTCCGGACGCCGGCCAGGGCAGTCCGGAGCGCGCGAGGCGATCCTGGACGCGGCCCGCGCCCGGTTCGCGGAGGCGGGTTTCGACAAGACCTCGATCCGTGCCGTCGCGTCGGACGCGGGCGTCGATCCGGCCTTGGTGCACCACTACTTCGGCACCAAACAGGAGCTTTTCGGCGCCGTCGTGCAACTGCCGGTGAATCCCGAACACACGTTGGGCGCCGTCGACGCGGCCCCGATCGACCGGCTCGGCGAAACCATCTTGCGCGGGGTGCTCGCCGTCTGGGATTCGCCGGCCGGCGCCGGTGTCGTCGCGATGGTGCGCAGCATCATCGCGGGCGGCGACACCTCGCTGGCCCGTTCCTTCATCCTCGAGGTCGTACTGGAACGGGTCCGCCTGCGCATCGCCACGCCGGACGACGACGGACGCCTCCGGGTCGCATTGGTAGGTTCCCAAATGATCGGTCTCCTGATGGCCCGCAAGATTGTCGGCATCGAACCCATGGCCTCCGCCCCCGCCGAAGACCTGATCACCGCCATCGCCCCCACCTTGCAGCGCTACCTGACCGGCGAGATAACTACACCGTCCAAGTGACCGGGAGTTCGTGGACGCCGTAGATGTTCATGTCGGTGCGCAGTTTCACGTCGGCGGCGGGGACGGCCAGTTCGAGGGTCGGGAAGCGGCGCAGGAGTCGCTCGAACCCGGCGCGCATCTCGATGCGGGCCAGCTGCTGGCCGAGGCACTGGTGGACGCCGTGGCCGAAGGACAGATGGCCGCGGGAGGTGCGATGCAGGTCGAGGTCGTCGGGGCGGTCGAAGCGCAGCGGGTCGCGGTTGGCGGCCAGCAGCGAGACGACCACCGTCGACCCCGCGCGGATGGTTTCACCGCCGAGTTCGATGTCCTCGGTGGCGTAGCGATAGAAGATGTCGGCGACGGACAGATAGCGCATGAGTTCCTCGACGGCATCGGGCACCAGCTCGAGGTTCGCGCGCAGTTCCGCCAGTTGCTCGGGGTGTTCCAGGAGCGCGAAAGTGCCGAGGGCCAGCATGTTCGCGGTGGTCTCGTGCCCCGCGAGCAGCAGCAGGAACGCGATTCCGGTCAGTTCCTCGATGGTCAGATCCTCCTGTTGGGCCAGGTCGGACAGGATGTCTTCACCGGGGGCGGCCCGCTTCTGTGTGACCAGTCCGGTCAAGTAGCCCAGCATCGCGCCGAACGCGGCCATCTTCTCGTCGAGCGTCTGATCCTTGACCAGGAACTTGGCGGAATTGACCTGGAACGTCTCGCGGTCCGCGTAGGGGACGCCGAGCAGTTCGCAGATCACCAGCGAAGGCACCGGCAGCGCGAACGCCTTGACCAGGTCGACCGGCGGCGTGAGCCGCGCCATCTCGTCCAACTGCCGCTCGGTGATCTCGATGATGTGTTCTTCGAGCATCTTCATCCGCCGGACGGTGAAGGCGCCGATCAACTTGCGCCGGAACCGAGTGTGCTCCGGCGGGTCCATCGCGATGAACAAGCCCGGCATCGGCGGGGACGGCTCGGTCGCGGCGGGCATGCCGGGGGTCTCGTACGGGACGTGCACGATGCCGATGTCCTGCCGAGAGCTGAACCGGGTGTCTGCCATGAGCTGCCGGACGGCGTCATAGCCGGTCACGAGCCAGCCTTCGTGACCGTCCGGGAAGATCAGGGGGCTGACCGGGCGAGCAGCGCGGAGCTGGGTGATCTCCCGGGGTGGATCGAAGGGGCCGGCGTTGCGTTCCATGGGGAGGCCGTGCGGGACTGGAACGGTCGTATTCATCAGGTTTCCTTTTCGTTTGGTTCAGTTGGCGACGAAGGTGATCGCGCCGGAGGGGCACATCTCGACCGCCTCGCGGACGGCCTGCTCCTGGTCCGGCGTCGGGGTGCGGCGCAGCGGCAGCACCCGTCCGTCCTCGTCGGCTTGGTCGAACATGTCCGGGGCGGTCAGCACGCACATGCCCGCGCCGATGCAGCGTTCCCGGTCCACCCTGAGTTCCATCAGTGACCCCGCTCGCCGGTGACCTGCACTGCGGGGAAGATCATGTCCCCGTGTGCCTTTCGCGGCCCGGGAACTGCAATCGCTGAACTGTTCACGAGTAGAACTGTCGCCGGGCTCGCTGACACCGACCTGATACCGGCCTGACACGGCGTCAGCTCGTCGCATCCGCCATGGTCAGACGTTCCAAGGCCGACCGGCCGCCCTGGAACCGTGCACGGCAGAATGGTCCGGTGCGGATCGGGATGCTTGGACCTTTGGAAATCCGATCAGACGACGGCGGATTGATCGAGGTACCAGGTGCTCGGTTGCGGGCGTTGCTGGTCGCGCTCGCGCTCGAACCCGGTCGCGTGGTGCCGAAAGCGACCCTGGTCGACTGGATCTGGGGCGAACAACCACCCGCCGACGCGGCCAATTCGCTGCAGGCGCTCGTCTCCCGGCTGCGGCGGGTACTGCCGGATGGGTCGCTCGACGGGCAGCCGGGTGGATACCGCCTGACGGTGCAGCCCGACGCTGTCGACGCCGTGCGCTTCGAACAGCTCCTCGATCAGGCTCGGGGCGGTACCGACGCGGACCGCGCCGCGCTGCTGCGCGAAGCTCTCGAGCTGTGGCGCGGAGCGCTGTTGCAGAACGTCGAGATCCAGGACAGCGAAGCCTTCGAAGCGATGATCACCCGGCTCGACGCGCTGCGCCTGGCCGCCATGGAGGACCGCTACGAGACCGAGATCCGGCTCGGCCGAGGTCCCGGCCTGGTGGCCGAGCTGACCGATGTGGTGGCGCGAAACCCGGTGCGGGAAAGGCTCGTCGGCGCGTTGATGCGGGCGCTGGCGGCGGCGGGTCGCAGCAGCGAGGCGCTGGTCGTCTTCCAGCGGGCCCGCGACGCGCTCGCCGACACATTGGGTGTGGATCCCGCGCCGGAACTGTCGGACCTGCATGTCGCGCTGCTGCGGGGCGAAGTGGGCGCGCAGCAGGACGACCGGCGCACCAACCTGCGCGCCGAATTGACCGGCTTCATCGGCAAATACGCCGATGTCGCCGTCGTGCGTGAGCTCATCGCGCAACATCGGCTCACCACGTTGACCGGGCCCGGCGGCTCGGGCAAAACCCGGCTGGCGGTCGAGACCGCGCGAACATTGCTCGAGGACCTGCCCGACGGCGCCTGGCTGGTGGAGCTGGCGCCCCTCGGCGGGGGTGCCGACGTGGCCCAGTCGGCGCTCGCCGCGCTCGGGCTCCGCGACGCACTGCTCGGCGGCCCGCCCGACGCCGAACCGATGGATCGGCTCATCGCGGCCCTGCGCGAGCGCGAAACACTACTGATCCTGGACAACTGCGAGCATGTGATCGAGTCCGCGGCGGCGTTCGCGCACCGCGTGCTCGGCGAATGCCGCAAGCTGCGGATTCTCGCGACGAGCCGCGAACCGTTCGGCATCACGGGCGAAGCGCTGTGGCAGGTGCTGCCACTCGCCCTGCCGGCTGACGACGCCGGGACCGACGAAATCGAAGCCTCCCCCGCCGTTCAGTTGTTGCGGGACCGGGCCGGTGCCGTACGCAAGGACCTCCCGGACGACGCCGCGGCCGTGGCGACCATGGCCCGCGTCTGCCGCGCACTCGACGGGATACCGCTGGCCATCGAATTGGCTGCGGCCCGGTTGCGCACCATGTCCCTCGACCAGCTGGCCAACCGGCTCGACGATCGGTTCCGGCTGCTGACCGGTGGCAGCCGGACCGCGCTGCCGCAGCACCGGACATTGCGCTCGGTGGTCGACTGGAGCTGGGAATTGCTCAGCGACGCCGAACGAGTGCTGCTGCGCCGGCTCGCGGTGTTCGCCGGCGGCGCGAGTTTGGCTGCGGCCGAACAGGTTTGCGCCGGCGGGGCGGTCGAGCAGTGGGAGGTGCTCGAACTGCTGACCGCACTGACCGAGAAGTCGCTGTTGCTCACGGCAAGCGACAGCGAGCCGCGCTACCGCATGCTCGAAACGATCAAGCAATACGCCGAAGATCGTCTCGTCGAAGCGGGCGAAGCGGATTCGACGCGGTGCGCACATCTCACGTATTTCACCGAACTCGCCGCCACCGCCGAACCCCGCCTGCGCCGCGCCGACCAACTGGAATGGCTCGCAACACTCGAGACCGAGCACGACAACATCGCCATCGCGATGCGTGGCGCGCTCGCCGCAGGCGATACGCCCGGCGCAATGCGGCTCGCGGCCGGCGCCGGTTGGTATTGGTGGCTCGGCGGGCACAAGGCCGAGGGTCTGGACCTGGTGACCGCGGCCGCCGAACTGCCCGGCGACGTGGACGACCCGACCCGGGCGACCGTATACGGGCTGGTGGTGCATTTTCTGAGCTCCGGGCGCAATGACGAACGCCAAGTGGCGGAATGGATCCGCAAGTCGTATCAGTTCAGCCGCAACGCCCGATCCGACCATCCGACACTGGCGTTCGCCACCGCCCTGGAACGCATCCTGCGCGGACCCGACGAATATTTGCCCGCTTTCGAAGCGTTGCTCACCGACGACGACCCTTGGGTGCGCGCCCTGGCCCGGCTGCAACTGGGCAAGATGCGCATCGTGCTCGGCCACGACGGGTCGGACGCACTGCTCGAACAGGCGCTCACCGAATTCCGCGCACTCGGCGAGCGCTGGGGAATCTCGTTCGCGCTGACCGAGCTGGCCGGCCGGCTCGCCACGCGCGGCGAATTCGCCGAGGCGTGTGCGCTTTTCGAGCAGGCGATCGCGGTGATCGTCGAAGTCGGCGCGATCGAAGACGTGGTCCGCATCCGTGCGCGCCAAGCCCAGCTGTACTGGCTGCTCGGCGACTCGGCGGCGAGTTCGAGGGCCCTTCGCGAAGCCGAGCGGTTCGCCGACCGGGCCGCCTGGCCGAACGCCGTTGCCGAACTGGCCTTGGCGAAAGCGGAACTGGCTCGCTGGCAAGGCGACGGCGAGCAGGCGTACCGCCAAATCGACATCGCGACAAGCGCATTGGGCAACGATGCGAACCAGTGGCATGTCGGCGCGGTGATCCACGACCTGCGCGGCTACCTCGCCGACGATCTCGACACCGCCCGAACCGAGCATGCCGCCGCGTTCCGGGCAGCCGCCGAAGCGGGCTACGCACCGCTCGTCGCCCAAATGCTGGTCGGTGTCGCGGATCTCGCGCTGCGCCGCGACCACGACGAGCTGGCCGCGCAGCTACTCGCCGCCCGCACCAGCGTGTGCGGACTCGCCGATCGCTCCCTGCCCGACGCGGGGCGAATCGAGGAGACAGTCCGTGCTCGCCTCGGCGAAGCGCGGTTCGCCGAGGCGACAAACGAAGGGACACAGGCGAACTACGAGGAACTGGTCGCGGCCGCACTCGCCGGGTGAGCGCTGCAGGTTCCGAGCGGAACTGGTCGCCGCCACGCTCGCCGGATGAGCACTGCAGGTTCTCGCCGGGTGAGCGCTGGAGGTTCCGAGACGCGGCGTACCTGCATACCTGCCGGGCAGCGGGCGCAGGCGCGCGTGCTCACCCGGTCGAATCCTCCTGGACGGCTGATCACCAGGTAATGGTGGCGGACCCCACTCGGCCGATGCCGCCACCATTACCTGGTGATCACTCGTCCAACTGTGGGCACAGGCGCACTTCCGGCGGCGAAGGAGAACTCCGCGCACACTAAGCGGCGACGGCGTGCCGAATGATCACGTTGCCGAAGGTATTCCGCGCATACACCTGCACGGTGTCCTCGTCCGCTGCCGGCCGATGCACCGCCCCCAGGTGGTTCTGCACAGTGCCCGACTTGGCGTCCACCTCCAGCCGCGCCGCACTACCCGGCCGGATACCGACCTCCAACTCCCCCATCGACGTCTCCAACCGCAGCACACCTCGCGCCGCATCACCAACGCGAACATCGCCTTTGGCGACCTTCGCCGTCACCGCACCTCCCGGCCGCTCGACGGTGATATCGCCCGCCGAAATCTCCAGATCGGACTGCCGCAGTTCCCCCACCACCAGCAACCGCCCCACTGCCGCACTGGCTTTCAGCAGCGAACCAGTGGGCACCTCGACACGCACCATGATCGACGGATTCCCGCCGAACGGCGTATACGTCCGCCACTGCTTCGGCGTCCGCACCGTCAAAACCCCTTCGGCGAAAGCAACTTTGGTCTGCTCGGCAGCCAGCACGTCTCCCTTCTTCGTCGCATCCGCAGGCCGAACCTCGACCACCGAATCCACCCGATCCGAGGCGATCACCGTCACATCTCCACTGAGCACCTCAACAGTGAGCGCAACCGGCTTCGGCGTAGTGAAAGTAGGCATAGCAGTACTCCTCCATCTGTGATTTCAGCTCCGGGTCCTGTCCCCGTCCTCGCTGACATGAACCACCCTCCCCACCCCACCTGACACGACCCTGACGCCGCCCTGACACGTCCTCTGAGACGGATCACTGATGCGAAATGTCGCTGCCATGCTCGATACGGTTGCTTGGCTCTGCGTGTGGACATGCAAGTTGATCAGCGACTAACCTGCGCCAAGCTCGTACTGCTCGACTCTTACCTGGCGGCATAAAACGAGCGCCAAGGGCTTTGGACAGCCGCTGCGACATGCATCGTCACCTGAGCGAGCTACAACTCACTGATCACTTCGGTTTCAATGGGCCGGTCGCTCAGTACCGAATCGGTTGTGAGTCGCTGATCGGAGACAACCGGTATCCACCTTCGTGCGATCGCACATAGCCGGCTGTCGGGTCCGGGAAATGTGTTCCGAGGAGCAAGGTTTCGGTATCGGCCAGCTCGCTGAGCAGGGCGCGACGGGTGGCCTCGGCTTGGCCGGGATCGATGTCGACACAGCTGGAGATTTCGGGATGGGACAGCTGGACGGGATGGTGCATGCAATCGCCGGTGATGACGGCTTCAGCTGAGCCGCTCCGCAATTCGACCGCGAGGTGCCCCGGCGTGTGTCCGGGCGTCGGGATCAGCCGGAGCGACGGCGTAATCGCGGAACCACTCGCCGGGACGTCGATGAGGTCGAGCAGCCCGGCGTCCTCGATCGGATGGACCGAGTCACGGAACATCTGGCTGCGCGCTTCGTCCATGTCATAGCTCGCCCAGAACTCACGTTCGGCACGCGCCGTGAGGTAGCGCGCATTGGGGAAGGTGGGCACCCAATTTCCTTGTTCCGCAACGGTGTTCCAGCCGACATGATCGGCATGCAGGTGGGTCAGCAGCACCAGATCCACCGCTTCCGGCGCGAACCCGATGTCGGCGAGGCGGGCCAGGTAATCGGTGTTCAGGTCGTGCCAGGCGGGATTCGCCCGGGTCTTTCCGTTGCCGATCCCGGTGTCGATCAGCACGCGCAGTCCGTCGACGAGCACCGCGAAACTGTGGCTGGCGAAACGCAGGATTCCTTGGTCGTCCGCGAAAGCCGGTTGCAGCCAGGGCTGCCCGGCGATCAGGTCCGGCGTGGCCGATGGCAGCAGCCACGCACCCGTTTCCGCCGCCAGGGCGAGTTCGTCCACCCGGTGGATCGTGAGGTCGCCCACCGGCCAAGCGGTCGACACGCCGGCTGTCCCTGTCGTCTGCATACCGTCCTCCACAAAAGCAAAGTGTTTGCTTTAACGAACCGTATGCCCTAACGTCCATTAACGCAAACCCTTAGCTTTTGTAGCTGTGACCCGCTGGAAGGTGATCGATGACCGCCGAGCTCAGCAGAGCCCCCGGAACCGCTGAATGGGCGGCGCGAGTGGACTTTTCGTTGCCGGTCGACCGCCGCGCGGAGGTATCCGCGACGCTCGACCACATCCTGTCCGTGGTCGGACTGTTGCGAGAACTGGATTTCACGGACACCGTCCCCGCGACCGTCTTCCACGCAGGCGGCCGCGATGCAACCGTATGAGCTGACGCTTGCCGACGCGTCCGCCGCGATGCAGGCCGGCCAACTTTCACCGGTCGAACTCGTGGATTCGATACTGGACCGCATCGAGCACGTCGAGCCCTTGCTCGGTGCGTATGTGACGGTGACAACCGACCGTGCGCGCACGGCGGCACGGCAGGCCGAGCGGGAAATTGCGCAACAACGGACGCGTGGGGCATTGCACGGCATCCCGGTCGCGCTGAAAGACCTGATCGACGTCGCCGGGCTACCGACCACGGCGAGTTCGCGCGTCCGGGCAGGCCACCGAGCCGAGACCGACAGTGCCGTCACGACCCGCTTGGCCGCAGCGGGCACCGCCTTGCTCGGCAAAACCCACACGCACGAGTTCGCGTACGGCCTGACCACACCCCAGACGCGCAACGCTTGGAACCTCGAGCGGGTTGCCGGCGGCTCGAGCGGCGGTTCCGCGGTCGCGGTCGCGGCGAGCGCGGCGACCTTCGCCCTCGGCACCGATACCGGCGGCTCCATCCGGGTGCCCGCCGCCCTCAACGGCGTGGTCGGGTTGAAGCCGACCTACGGCCTGGTCTCCCGACACGGCGTCACCGCGCTGTCCTGGTCACTGGATCACGTCGGACCGATCACCCGCACCGTCGCCGACGCGACGCTGGCCCTCACCGCCCTAGCCGGCCCAGACCCCCGCGACCCGGCCAGTCTGTCCCACACCGCCGACTATCGACTCGACACCGATATCGACCTGCGCGGTCTGCGCATCGGCGTGCCCGTGAACTACTACTTCGACCGCGTCGAGCCCGGCATCGAGACCGCCGTACGGGCCGCTATCGACCACCTGTCCGGACTGGGTGCCGAGCTCGTCGAGATCGAGATCCCGATGACCCGCTACATCAAAGCGATCCAATGGGGACTGATGGTGCCGGAAGCCAGTGCCGTGCACGAAAATTCGTTGCGCAGCACACCTGACCGCTATGGTCCGGACGTCCGGAACCTGTTGGAGGCAGGCACATTTCTCCCGGCAGCCGACTACCTGCGCGCTCAGCGCGCCCGAACCCTCTTGCGAGAAGCCGTCATCCGCCTCTTCAACGACGTCGACTTGATAGCCGCACCGACCGTCCCCGCAACTGCCGCCCGCGCCGGACAGGACGAATTCCATTGGCCCGACGGCACAGTCGAGACCGTCGCCGACGGCTACGTGCGGCTCTCGGCACCGGCGAACATCACCGGAATCCCCGCCATGACCATCCCAGTCGGACACGACCCGGCCGGTCTGCCGATCGGCATGCAGCTCATGACCCGGCCCCTCGGTGAGCCGTTGCTGCTGCGAGCCGGGCACGCCTACGAGCGCACCACCGTTCGTCAGCCGCTACCGGTGCTGTGAACGTCCCGCACGAGCCCATTTAAGGTGGAGCAGTGAGCCGCAGATCGATAGTTCGACCCGGCGGGCGCAGCGCCAGGGTCCAGCAGTCGGTCCACACCGCCGTCCGTGAACTCGAGGCCGAGGTGGGCCGGGCCGCCCTCACCGTGCCGCGGATCGCCGCCCGCGCCGGCGTCACCCCCTCCACCATCTACCGCCGCTGGGGCGACCTGCAGGAACTCCTCTCCGACGTCGCCGTCGAACGCCTCCGCCCCGACAGCCCACCCGAAGACCACGGCGACCTCCGAGCCGACCTGCGCGCCTGGACCGAACAATTCATCGAAGAAATGGACTCCCCACCCGGCCGCGCCTACCTCCGTGACGCCCTCCTCGCCGACCCCGAAGGCGCCAACGCCGGCCAATGCTCCCAGTTCGCCGCCGACCAAATCGCCACCATCCTCGACCGAGCCACCCGCCGCGGCGAATGCCCACCCGCCCTGGAACCCGTCCTCGACCAACTGGTCGCCCCCATCATGTACCGAATCCTTTTGCGCCCCAGCGCTATCGATGCGGAATACGCGCGGGGGCTAGTGAGCAGGGTTGTCGATCAGTGCTGAGCGGCCCGGTCTAAACGTTCTCGGCAGCAACGATTCCGGGCAGCTCGGTAAGGTCGCGGATCCGCCAATCCGACAGCCTCGCAACCTCTGGCTTGTCTCGATGGATCCATCCCCACGGGCCACGCTGGATATAGGCGGCGCGCATGCCCGCCGCCTTCGCGGGCGCGACGTCGTTATCGATCCGGTCTCCGACGTAGACGATCTCCTCGCCAGTACACGGCGCGACCTCGACCACTTTGGCGAAGAACTCCGGCGAGGGCTTCGCCACACCCCAATCATCCGAAGTCGCAATGAAATCGGCAGGCAGGTCAAGGCTGCGCAGGATGCGCCCTGATCGAACGGTCTGGTTCCCGACAACCCCGACCCACACACCCAATTCGCGCAGTTTCGACAAGGCCGGCCGGACGTCTGGATATAGGTCCTCCTCGCCGTAGGTCTCCGGTCTACCGGCCTGAGCACGCGCTTCGCGCTCGCGGGCAAGATCGAACCCCGGTTGGAAAACCTGGAACGCCGCACGGTAGTCGTGGCCCAGAGCGATCGTCGCGCCCAACACCGCCACGAACGTATGTCGCGGCACGCCAAGCCAATCCGCCCACGTCCGGTACTCGCGTGTCTCGTCGACGAGAGTTTCACCGACATCGAACACGACCGCCCCGATCATGGGATCACGGTACCTGGGGCGATTTCGGAGATGAGGGCAACGACCCGTCAGCGTGGACTTACAGCGCCGCAGCGGCGTCCATCATCAACTCGCGTGAACGGTCCGGAGTCTCCGCCTGAACCGAGAGGCGGTCCATGACCCCGCGGTAGAGCCGAACATCCTCCTTACGATCCAGATACAGCGCGGTGGTCAGCTGCTCCAAGTAGATGATGTCCGGCAAATCCAGTTCGGCGAAGCGCAGCATGGTGAACGAACTGCCCGCGGCCGCGCTGCCACCGGAACGGTAGGACAGCACCTGGATCGTCACGTTGGGCTTGGCCGACATAGTGACGAGATGCTCGATCTGTTCCCGCTGGACCGCCGCACCGCCGACCGGCCGGTGCAGCACCGCCTCGTCGAGCACCGCCCACAAGAGCGGACCGCCAGGGGCATCCAGGATCCGTTGCCGGTCACTGCGCAACGCCACGCGCCGCGCGGCCTCGTCGGTCTTCTCCCCCATCCCGACAACGGCGGCAGCGTAGTTCTCGGTCTGCAACAGACCCGGAACCAGTTGGCCCTCATAGGTTCTGATCACTCGTGCCGCGCCCTCGAGACCGACGTAGGTCTCGAACCATTGCGGCAACAGGTCGTTGTACCGATGCCACCAACCCGGCTCGTTCGCCTTGCGCGCCAGATCGACGAACATCTCCCGCTGTTCGGAATCCGGCACTCCGTACAGGTCCAGCAGATCCACGATGTCACGTTCTTTGAACCCAGTGCGGCCGAGCTCGAGCCGGCTGATCTTGGCGTACGAACCGCGAATGTGGTCACCCGCCTCTTGCGGTGTGATGCCACGATATTCACGCAGTTTGCGGAGTTGACCACCGACCGCGATCCGCAGCGCCGTCGGGCCTCGCTCTGCGACGCCAGGATCGACAACGATCTGGGCAGGTTCTGCGGTCACGAGTTCTCCGATGTTGGAAGTCCACCAGCAGCAGCGCCGCCGCACCCGCACCCTCACACGAGTCACACTGCGCCAGCGCAAATGATATCGCTTGGGTAACACAACATCCAACGACCCGGCGGAAACCGGCGGAAGTTGGCCTACCCACGGGGCGTTTCATCGGTCATACGCTCGTGCGCCGGGGCAGTGACGATGCGTGCGTCCTTTGACGCGACCAGGCGGACCGCACGGGGCGCGAGGCAACCGTGTGAGCTGCCCCTCGCCGACCGGTCCGCCACGACGGCGGCGGCCCCAGATCGAAGTCGACCTTCAGCGAATGGTTTCGCGTATCTCGGCGTAGGCGGTGGCAAAGTACCGCAGAACATCCGCAGCGGTGACGTGCGGGCGCCAGGAGCTGGTACGCAGGTACCCCCTTGCGTATAGAGCGTGATCAAGCGAGGTGAGGGAAACGGGACTTCCGGGTGCCGTGCGTACCGAATCTGACCATCCGCGCACCGAGGGCTCTCCGAGACCGGTTGTGCAATAAAAGATCTCATCGCTGAAGAGGTCGGCGACGGCACACTCCGGACCCAGACGAGCTATCACATGCAACTCGAGAGTCCTACGTATCGTCGTTGTCCGGGCTTCTGCAGGAATCCCGGACAGACGGAACGCGCCCGTCACGTCGCACGCGCAGAGGTGAGATCGGCACAAAGTACAACAGCCCGGTCCAAACCACCCGCCCGAAGCGCACGCCGGATATAGGGGGAAGGCACGATGCGAACCGGCCGAGGCGCCGCATTCCGGGTGGTGAGCACCAGTGCCGCGAGGCCGACGGCACCGCAGTGGTCCACGCGCGAAAGATCGACAATGACCAGCGGCCTTGGCATTTCGACAGCCCGGCGCAGGGCGGTCACCAGGCTCAGTGCGGAAGTCAGGCCGACGTCGCCTCCTCCGGTCACCACTACTGCATCGGTGTAGCAGTCGAGACTGATTTCAAAAGGCATACCTTCAATGTAGACACTGCCCACCATTGTGGTCAACGCCCACATCGTCGCGACCACCTCCGCGGCGCGTAGCCAATGTGGACATTGACCATTATGTGGTCGTTGACTACATTGGAGACATGGCTGACCACAAGTGGACATCAACCGATCTCCCCTCGTTCGCGGGCCGCCGTGTCGTCGTGACCGGCGCGAACAGTGGACTCGGGCTGATCGTGACCCGAGAACTCGCCAGAGTGGGCGCCCACGTGGTGCTCGCGGTCCGCGATGTCGCGCGCGGCAACGAGGCGGCACGACGGATCGCGGGGTCGACCGAAGTGCGCGCGCTCGACCTGGCCGACCTGGCCTCGGTCCGGCGCTTCGCCAAGGAATGGACCGGTGACCTCGACGTTCTGGTGAACAACGCCGGCATCATGCTCGTGCCGGAGGGGCGCACCCACGACGGCTTCGAAAATCAGATCGGCACCAATCATCTGGGGCACTTCGCCTTGACGAACCTGCTGTTACCGCATTTGACCGACCGCGTGATCACCGTGTCCTCGCAAGCACACCGCCGCGGCACGGTCGATCTGACCGACCTCAACTGGGAGACCCGGAAATACAGCGCATCCGGCGCGTACGCCCAGTCCAAACTCGCGAACCTGCTGTTCACCCTCGAACTGCAGCGACGACTGATCGCGGCCGGTTCCCGCCGCGCTTACAGCGCGCACCCTGGAATTGCGGCGACGAATCTGCAGCGACATTCAGGCAGCCTGCTCACCGGCGCTCTGATGCATCTGGGCAATCGGCTCCTGGCTCAGCCCGCGCACACCGGAGCGCTCCCCATCCTTTACGCCATCAGCCAAGACCTGGCGCCCGGCAGTTACGTCGGACGCGACGGGCTGTTCGAGTACCGTGGCTCCCCGACTCTCGTCGGGCGCTCGGCTGAGGCTCGCGATGCCGAGAAGGCGCTCGAACTATGGAAGTTGTCCGAGCAGCTGACTCACGTGAAATGCCCTCTTCCGCACTGAAATTCCGATGGTCTCGCGCACCAAGGGCAATGCCCACATTCTGTTAGGCTCTGAGCACTATGTGCGCCGACCGTCCCTATCACCACGGCGACCTGCGGAATCGGCTGCTCGAACGCGCCGAACTGGCGTTGCGCGAACATGGCGTCGAGCAGCTTTCGCTACGTCAACTCGCGCGCGACGCGGGTGTCACACACAACGCTCCCAGCCGCCATTTCGCGGACAAGCAAGCACTCCTCGACGCGCTGGCCGTCACCGGATTTCAGCGACTCGGCGCCGCGTTGGACGCCGTCGCCGGCGAAGCCGAGCCGCTACCGTTCGAGGGGCGCTTCCGCGTGCTGGCACGTGCCTACCTCGACTTCGCCTTGGAGAATCCAGCACTGCTCAGTCTGATGTTCGCGCGAAAACACAGCCCGACGGGTGGCACCGAAATGGGCGCGGCCGTGATGACTGCGTTCACGCTGCCGGTGACCCTCACCGCCGACGCACAGTCCCGCGGCGAGATCATCGATGGCGATCCACTGCGCATAGGCTGGACCGTCGCGATCGCTTTGCAGGGGCTGGCCAGCTTTGTCACGGCCGGGCTGGTCGGTGACGACGGCGTCGATGCCCTACTGAACGAAACCGTGACGAACCTGATCCACGGCCTGCATCCCCGCCCGTAGTGGCGGTTTCGGAGTCCGTGGATTTGCCCGTCAGACGGGCAGGCCGAGGGCGGCGGCCAGGGTCTGACCGAGAGCATCGACCGCAGTGGTAATCGCTCCGGGGTCGGCGAGTTGAGTGGGAACGTCGCGGTTGTGACAGCCTTCCGAAGGCGCTGCCCCGTTGAGGCGGTCGTCGAGCCACAGCAGGGCGGCGGGTGCGCCGGAGAGTGCCGCGACGGCGTGCTCGCTCAACACGTTTCGGGTGTAGGACACGCGGGCGCCGGTTGCACAGTACGCGTCGTACAGCCGGTTCACCGAGTTCACGGGAATGATTTGATCCAGCGGTGATTCATAGATGTAGACCGGCGCGGTGGGTGTGCGCTTACCGAGTGCGAGATCCTCGAGCACGGGTTGCAACTCCGGTGCGTCCAGCGGATCGCCGGGATAGTCGAACAGTCCCTTTATGTTCACAAAGGGAAATGCCGCGACTTGCACACCGAAGCATTGGTTTTCGTGCACCATCCGCAAGCCCTTCCCCAGCGGATTCATATACCTGTCGATGAATTGATCGAGCACTGGATACTCGCGGGCCACACCGAACAGTCCACCGAGCACGGCGCCGCCGAGCACCGACGTGCCATTGTTGTAGTCGACACCATCGCGGATATCCGTCATCAGGCCACCTGTCGCGGAACCGACCAGGTTCAACTCCGGGGCATAGTCAGGTTGCAGTTCCGCGGCGTGCCCCGTGGGGATGGCACCGCCGGAGTAACCCCACATCGCAACCCTCGTGTCAGTACCGGGTAACCGGGCGGGATCGAATTGCTCGGCCGCACGTATCCCGTCCAGGGTTATGCGGCCGCCGAGCGGACCGGCAGCGTAAGCGCCTTCGACACCTTGATGATCAGGTATGACGACAGCGTGCCCGAGTTGCAGCATGGCCTGCACCTCGACGAACTCGATCTGGTGAATTCCATTGAGCGGATTGGGCAGGGCTCCCATCTGCAGGGCGTAAGACGGTGCGCAGTTGATCGACAGCGAATCTTCGGCGATCTGAAACGACAGCAGGCTCCGCTGCCCACTCGCAGGTAGTCGACGCGGAACGACCACGGTCGCGACAGCCGGAATCGCTTCCCCGCGCGTGTTGGTGCTACGAAAGGACAGCTGCCAGGCGTCCGCATTGAGCGGCAGCAGCCAGGCATTCGCCAAATGGACTTGCCGCGCCGCCAGAATTTCACCCGGCCGCGCGGCGACGACTTTCGCCGGATCCGGCTGGTAGAACGCGGAATCCAGATAGGGCGGCGCAGGTGGCAGGGGGAACGGCAGCGGCGGAGCAACGGAAACAGGGCTCGCTTCCGCATCAGGTGCCACACCCGGGCACACGGCGACGACAAGGGCAGCGGCGAGTGCTGCGGTGGTGCGCGCAAAGTACGAATGGAAGCCATTTACGGCAGCCATGGCAACTCCTTGACTGATTTAGGGCATAGCCCATTGAGAGCACCGCAAATCATGCGAGACGAGATCGACTACGCGACATGTGGACATTGCCTACTTTAGTGGCCAGTGTCCACATTGACAAGAGGTGCGCAGCTCGCGAAGGTGTAGCCGTTCGAGCACTGAGGCAAGGCCCCGCTCACGGGCCGCAAAGCTCCCCGCTACACGCCGCGCGGGCGCACCCCGACGCGGCGGCGTTCGAGCCAATAGCCGGTTGCGACCATGACGAGCGCCGAGGGAACAAGGGCGCGCAGATCGATCGGCGCACCGAAGAGGTGCGGTACGTCATCGGCGAATTCGGCGTCGCGGTGAGACGCACCCGGAAACAGGAAGGCAGCACCCGCACCAACCCACCACACACCAGCAAAAAGAGCGCCGACCAGAAGTCGTTCGCGGTTGTAACCAGGCCACCACAGATAAATCAACGCCAGTACACCCAGCGCGGTGGCCAAGGTTATGGTGATTCCGTCGTGAAATTTGGCATGCGCAGTGAAATCGGGATTGAAAATGTGCGTGCCGTTGTAGTCGTCGATCCACTGCAATGCCGCGTTTCCGATGGCGACAAATGACAGAATCCATCGTCCGATACCAAGGCGCATGATTATCCCCTTCGCATCCGGCACTAGTCCCGAAAGGCTTTGAAAGACCAGCCGATCATTCCTCGCACCACCATCGGTCCCGGGCCAGCCACCACCATAGTGGTCAATGACCACATAGGCAAGGACCCTCGAGCGCGTGGATCAGGCACCTTCGAACGACCAGATCCTCGCTGATGGCAGCACCGAGGAGCCACCAGCGGTCGCACCGGTGGCGAGTAGATCGCCCCACTCGGCATCCAGTCGGGTTGCGAGCCAATCCTGCGTGAACTGCGAGACAAATGTGCGGGTTCAGAAACGTCGAGACGCGAAATCGTTCCTCGCTGGCCTGTTTTCAGCCATTCACCAGCCAATCTCTCAGCTTCTCCAAGCGATCCGGAGCGTGGTGCTTGTCCTGCCTGTGTCGGCTCACTCAGGTCGAGCGGGGCCATGATTGTCGGCAGCACGTGAAAGATGATCGGCGCGCCGTTGACAGTCCGAGGTTCGAGGGGCCCACCGCGAAGAGCCGCTATTAATCGGTGGAGTTCGAACTCTCGATTTCCGATTAGCCTGCTGGCGGAATCTTGTCGCGGTCAGCACGTATTGGACCAGCCGTCTCGGTTCATCCGCTCGAAGTACTCGTCGTCGGCGCGCTGAATTTCTTCCTCAGTCAGCTGAGCTCGGGCCGCTGGGGGAGGTTCGCGGTGCTGTGGGAGTTGTCTGCCGAGGCGTGGATCAGCCTTGGCAAGGATGCGTTCAACTCTGGCTTTGGCCTCGGCTCGGGCTTTGCGATGGCAGTCAATCAGGACCGTACTGAGTTGATTTCTGCTCCAATGCATCGCGGCCGGAGCGATCTGCATCGTGGTGATGTCACCATCAGCGTTGACCTCGACAAGGACACCATGTCCTTCGCTGCGCCCTCGCACCGCGGCAATTGCGTTAGCGAGTTGTGCACTGCTGCGGCGGATCCCGGCGAGCTCGTGCTCGAGCTGCCGCTCCCACGCTTCGATGTCGGCCATTCGTCATCCCTGACGATCGATAACGGTTCCGGCGGTCACGATCGGCCGCAGCCCTGCATCCAGCAGGATGGTCGTTTTTCCTGGCCGCGTGTGTATTTCGATCGATTTGATGGTCGTGCTCGTTGCTTGGTCGCCGTGGCGGATCGACACCTCGTCGCCGACGCTAACCGGCTCGCCCGAGAGGGTGCCGGTGACGAAGATCCAATCGGGTCGACTCGGGAGGTAGTCGACCCGCTCCACGATCAGCTGCGAGTTTCCGTCGGTCATTGCGTGTTCCTCCGCCAAATGTCGACGAAGCCATCCTCGGCTGCGTACGCTTCATCCTCCAGTGCCCGTGTCATCGAATTGACCTTGCCCTCCGCGTACTGGCGGACATGCACATTCTCGTGCGCCAGCGTACGCACCAACGTTTCCGCGTCTTGGAAGGCGGCCGGGCCGAGTTGGACGCCGAGAGCATCGGTTCTTGCGATGGCACCTTGGAAGTCCAGGTAGGAGATCGTGTCGGCGTCGTCGAGGATCTCGATCTTGGCACCGCGGAGATCGATGCCGGCCAGCTGGGCGTAGTGCTCGATCGTGTCCATGTCCCGGGTCAGGCCGATGTTGCCTTCCAGGACTTCCCGGTTGGTCAGCGCGCCACCACGGGAGTACAAGGCGGTGGGTCCGCTACGGCCGAGGAATTTAGTGCGGGCCGCTTCGACCCAAATGCGGATCTTCTCGACCAGCGGCTTCAACCGTTGCACGAGCGGCCGCACGACGTCGGCCACAATCTTCGCTGCCTTAGCGGCGAGCTCGGCAATGATCGTCGCGATGCGTCGCGCTTTGGTGGTGATGCGCGCGACCAAAGCCACGTTGCCGACCCACTCGGACAGGGTGGCGGTGACCGGTGCCAGGATCGCGAAAGCCGCTTCGGCGGCGACAGTTTCGATGGCGATGTCTTTGAGTTCGTCGAGGATCTTGCTGTGCGCCTCGTCGAGGTGGTGGGCATATTCGCCGCACGCGTCGCCGAGCCCCTGGCAGACGTCGGCGAGCGCGTTCAGGTCCGTCTGACGGGTGTTGCACGTTTGGATCCCGATCTCGATCTCGGGTGACTGCTGGTTGGCGAGCAGACCGACTGCACTCGGTACAGCACCGGCCACAGTGCGGAAGTCCGAGGAAGCGGTATGCCACGCTGCTTTGGCGCCGTTGAGCTGATCCTGATGGCCGTTGGGCCAAGCCCACCCGACGAGATCTTTGATAAACGACCACCCGAACGGCTCCGGTATCCCGTCCCCGGCAGCAGAAGGCGCGGTCTCGGGCAGACACGGATCACTCCACAGTGACGGTGTCGGTGGCGCGGGCAGCTCCCGCAGGTTGGCTGCCGCTTCAGCGACCTGATGGTTGTAGGCACTGACCACGATCAGATCCCGGGTCTGGCCACACGCGGTCGCCAGTTTCGACGACATCGAGATCGCCAGCTGCGCGGCCTCGTCATAGCCCGCCGCCCACTCGGTGCCGACGCTGTCGCTGCCCGCCATCCCTTTGTATGCGGTCAGCACCGCGACCAACGCGCAATGAGTGGTCACCGTATCGGTCGACATCTGACCGAAGACCTCGCCAGCCGAGGTGTACTCCTCGGCGCGGTGCACGATCAACGGCACGGTCGGCGTCGTCACTGCGGCCACATCTCTACGTTGGTTTGCACGGCGTGGCCGTAGCTCGTATGCGCGCGCCGGGCGACCTCGCACAGTTCGTCGAGGTTCTCGCGCATCTCCGCCGCGCCCGCCATCCATCGGCCGTGCGCGGCACGCTGCGCTTGGGCGGCAGAACTATCCCACGACAGATGTAGCTCGGCGACCTTGACGTCGACTTCGCGCAGCAAACCCTCGACCTCGGCACCGAAGGCAGCCATGGCCGCGACCGCTTCGTCGAGCTGGCTCAGATTGACTCGATAGTCGTCACCCACCGGCCTACACCTGGCCACCGGCTTGGTCGATCGCGTCCCGGAAAGCAGTGTCGCGCCGCTCGTACTCATTCGCCGCCGTCAACAGGTTCGCCGCTGAATCCTCGAGAGCAGCAACGATCTGCTCGGCGCCCTGCTTCCACTCGACCCACGACTCGTCATAGGCAGACGCGGCCTTGCCCTGCCACCCGTCGACGAGCAACTCCCGCCCGACTGTGCCATCGAGCTTGCCGACACCATCCTTGATGCGGCGAGCCTTCTCCGAGACAAACCGCGCCGCCTCGCGGAGCTGATCCGCCTCCACCCTCAGCTCGCCCACCTCGCCTCCCCTTCCGGCAACTGCCTACCCGAGCCCTTTGCACTATAAGCCTGCACAGCTCCGACTGGGTCTTGCCCCAGGCGCCACACCTCGCGTCGCGCACGACGGACGATCACGGGCTGCGGTGCGAGGTGGAGTGGGCCAGGACCCTCGACGGTGCGCTGCGCGGTGTACCGCCCATCCAACCGCTACAACCCGGCCCGGTCTGGCCCGTGCTCAGCCCGGGAACGCGTCGCCCGCCGCCGCGAGGAGTGCCGTGGCCGTCGCCACCGTCGCCAGCCGACCGTAGTCGAGCGTCTGCGGCACGTCGGAAGCCTGGTGGTAGTGCGCGTTGCGGAAGTTGGCCGTGCCGGTGAGCATCAGCGCCGGGATCCGGCGGTTCCAGTAGGCCGCGTGGTCGCTGCGGCCCAGGTGGCCGAGGGCCGGGACCGCGAGGCCGATCGCCGCGCCCAGCGGTCCGTCCGGGCGGGGGTCGCGCAGCAGGACGGCCGGGAGCGCGGGGTCGGCCCGCGCCGCCGCTGCGCGCCAGAGTTCGGCAGCGCGCTGCGAGGAGCGCCGGTGCACCACCAGCGTGAAGTCGCCGCGGTGCCCGGCCTCCCGTACCTGTGCGACCGCCGGGCCGAAGACCAGCCCCGCGCCCTTCGGCAACCGCTGGGTCTCCGGCGCGTCCGCGAAGTAACCGACGGACTCCAGGCAGACCATGCCCGCGACGGGCCGCGAGCGGGTCTGCGTACGGGCTGCCACGCGGGCGCCGATCAGGCCGACCTCCTCGTGGTCGAAGATCATCAGGGTCACCGCAGGCCGCTCGGGGCGGGCGGCGAGCAGCCGGGCCACCTCCAGAACGACCGCAACGCCCGAGGCGTTGTCATCGGCGCCCGGCGAGCCGTACACGGTGTCCAGATGGGCACCGATCACCACAGCCGGTCCGGGGGCGGCGCCCGGCAGTTCCGCGCGCAGGTTCGCACCGGTCAGTCGCGGGTGAACTCTGACCTTCAGGGGCAGGGCCCGGTTCCCGTGCCGGTCCGTGCAGCCGACCGCCCAGCGGGCGGTGAACGGCTCCCGGTGCACCTGCCAGCCGGCGGCGGTCAGTTCGCCCGTCACGTACTCCTCAGCCATGACCATCGCCTCCGGCGCGTGCCGGCGGCTGCGAGGCCCGGTGGCGAGCACCTCGACGTCGTGCCGCAGCCGGGCGGGGTCGGCGGGCCCAACGTCCTCAACCATTTCCGCAGTCTAGGCACGGCGACCGCCGCGCCCCGGGTCAGCCCGTACTGGGCCCTACACCCGGTGGCGGCCCAGACCTCCCCGGACATCTCGGTCGGCTCCAGCAAGTCCCAGCGCGCTGTCGACCGAGCCGGAACAGCCGACCGGGCGACTGAAGGCGAACGTCGCTAGCGGTAACGGCGCGCCGCACTCGGGCACGCGACGCACGCCCATCAGCAAGCGACGCGACGGCCCACCCGTAACCCCACGTGCCAACTACACCCAGACACTCCACCGACGTGCCAACTAAGACTGGACTGCGCCAACTACATCTGGACACGACACCCCCACCGCTACTCGGCGATCCCGCACCCTTTCCTAATCGACTGGGCGCGTTCACATGTCGTATCCGCGGCAGGTGACTTCGACGCAGCCGTGCACATCATGCTCGATGCGCTCGGCCCACCCCGAGGTACGCTCATGACGCAAGTTCGACGCCGAGGTTCGGAGTTCGTGCGTGACGCCGCTGCACGATGGGGCACGACCGCACGGCTACAAGATCCGTTCACGCCGACGCTCCCACCAAAGACTCCGCATCGAAACCTCATGTCACAGTTGCCCATCCGGGTCTTTGAAGACCAGTCCGATAGAGCTGCCGCCACGGCGCAGACCGCCAGTGCCACCAGCGATAAGGCCGAGGCGGAAATCACGGGAGCTGTCATGGTCGCACTCGAACGTCGTCCCTGTTCATACGAGTGGGACGTGATCTCCCGGATTCCGCTCGGAGGCTGACGTGCCCAGCCACGCGTACACCGGTTCGATACAGCTCGGCCACGCCAACGATTCGGTCACCAAACGCCACTACATCGACCAACCCACCGAGGCACCCGACTTCACCCCCGCGCTAGGCGGCCTCGCACGCTGAAAGCGTGTCGTTTCCGTGTCGTTCTGACCCCGAAAAGCAAAAAACCAGGGTCGAACGTTACCGTTCGCCCTGGTCACTGCTCCCCCATCTGGACTCGAACCAGAAACCTGCCGATTAACAGTCGGCTGCTCTGCCAATTGAGCTATAGGGGACTACCCTGGCTCGCCTTGCTGGGCGGGCCGAGGAGAAACTTTAGCGTATGGGCGGGCGGGGGCCCAAATCGCGTCGCTACCTGCTGTCTTGTGGGGATTGAGTGAGGGTGGCGGTGGTGGCTCGGTGGCCGCCGGCGGTGGGTGGGAGGACGGTGGCGGCGCGGGTGGTGAAGCCTCGGGTGAGGATGTGGTCGGGGCGGGTGAGGGGGAAGGGGGACGGCCAGGTGAAGCCGAAGCCGCTGCGGGCGTCGTGCAGGGTGTCGGTGAGGGTGCTCAGGTGGGGGTCGGTGGAGGCGGTGTTGAGGTCGCCGAGGATCAGGAGGCGGTCGGCGGGGTCTTGGTGGATGAGGTCGCTGAGGGTGCGCAGGGTGCGGTTGCGGGAGTCGGTGTCGCCGAAGCGGACGCTGCCGAGGTGGACGGCATAGACGGTGACATCGCCTGTGGGCGTGTGCATTCGGGTGCGGAGGGCGCGGGCCCAGCCTTGGCCGAGGTCGAGGCGCTGGATGTCGGTGAGCGGGTAGCGGCTCCACAGGCCGACGGTGCCCACGGTGGCGACGTAGGGGTGTGCGGGGTCCAAAGTTGTTGTGACCGCGGGCCGGTTGCGGTCGGTGAGTTCCTGGACCGCGACGACGGGTACGTCGGCCAGTGCGGGGGCCGGGCCGCCGGTGCCGAGATTCTGTGTGGCGACGCGGAATTCGCCGGTGTCGGTTTCGCTGCCGGGGCCGGCGACCAGTTGGGGTACGAAAAGCACGGCCCACGTCGCGATGGGCAGCACAACGGTCAGCAGGCCTACCCGGGATCCGGTTGCGAGCGCCACGGCCGCCACGAGGAGCGTGGGGGCCAGCAGCCACGGCAGGAAACTCTGCACCGGCTGGGCGATGAGTTCGGGTAGCCAGCGGCGGGCGACGAGCAGCGCGCCCAGTGTCAGCGAGGACGCGGCGAGCGCGATGTCCCGCGCGAGGTGGCCCTGCGAAGCGGTCTCATGCAGCATGCGGGCCACGGTGCCCGCGGGGGATGAGAGATTGATGAAATCCGCCGAATGCCACATCTACCGGTAACAAGCGGTAACAGTATGGCCACCATCGGGGGAGACTATGAAAACAGAGGGCTGAGCGTGGCGCTGAGCGGGAACTCCTCAGCGACCCGCTGAGCAACGGAACGAGGAGGCCGACATGAGCGAATTCGCCTGCGGCGATTGCTGGCGCCGAGAGAACCTCACCTTCGCGCAACGACTGGATCCGGCGCACATCCGCCGCAGCAGCCGTTACTACCTGTGCGACGAGCATCGGGCCAAGCGGGAAGAACTCGCCGCCTGACACTGGTTCGCCTCGAACCGGGTCATCGCCCGACGATGACCGATAGCGGATCCGCCGTGTGCCCGAATCCAGTCGCCGGTCGCAGTTCTGCCGAGGGCCAACGCCTGCGCGAAACATGGTGTGGGTCTTCCCCATTCGATGGCGAGGCGGTGCAGGAACGGTCTTGCCACGCTTCGGTTCACCGATCAAGTCAGCCGGGCTCCACACGGCCTCGCCTATCCGGATCGACAGGTCTGTCGGGCGTCGGGCAGGATAGAGCGGCGAACAGGCAACTGGGAGGAGCACATCGAGATGCTGCGGTTGATCATCGGCGTGGCAGCCGGGTATGTACTCGGCAGCAAGGCCGGGCGAGCTCGCTACGAGCAGATCAGCGCGGCGACCCGGGCGCTGACCGAGAGCCCGGTGACCCGCAAGCTCGTGCTGGTGGGCAGGCAGCGCCTGTCGGACAAGCTGAGCACCCGCCCGAAGCTGGAACCGATGGAGCCGCTGGACGAACGCACCACGGTACTCGTCCCGCAGGATCAGCTGCGCCGCTGAACGCGCGCCACCGGTCCCCTAAGCGCCGGTGGCGAAATCGTCGTGGTTGCCCATCGCTTGGGTGAGCAGGCTCTTGCGGTACTGCTCCAACGCCACGAGGTCACCGAACAGGGCCATGTACGCGTCGGGCTGCTCGGTGGACGACACCCGCTGCAACTTCGACTTCAGCTCGGCGATCTGGCGGCCGACCCACGCCTCCTGGGTGCGTGCCAGCACGCCGGCGACGAAACGCGGCATACCGGCCGCGTTCTTCACCGGTAGCGGCTCGCTGGCTAGTTCGGAAAGCAAGGCACGCATGGTGAGGTCGTCGGTGCGGTCCGCGACGGCGTTGAGCCATTCCGCGCCGCCGAGTCCGGCCGCGGTGCCACCCGCTTCGGCGATCAACTGCCGGATCGCCGCGTAGGCGGGGTGGGTGAACGCGTCGGTTTCCAGCGCGTCGAACGACGACCCGGCCATGGCCGGGTATTGCAGCGCCGCCGCCAGCACCTGACGCTGCGGCAGCAGGGTCGGATCGTTCGGCTTCGGCCGGGCCGCCGGATGTTCGGCGACCACCTCGGGCTGCGGGGCGGGTGCGGCGGGCTGACGGGCACCGTTGGCGGGGCGGGCGCCGCCCATTCGATTCCGTTTGGCTTCGTCGCCGACCCGGCGCACCACGGTCTGGATATCGTCCCAGCCGACCCAGCCGGCCAGTTTCGTCGCGTAGGCCTTGCGCAGCGCGTTGTCCTTGATCTGGGCGACCACCGGGACGGCCCGGCGCAGCGCCTCGACCTGCCCTTCGGCGGTGTCCAGATTGTGGTCGGCGAGCAGGCCGCGAACGACGAACTCGTACAACGGGGTTCGGCGGGCCACCAGGTCGCGCACCGCGCCGTCGCCGGAGTGCTGGCGCAGCTCGCACGGGTCCTGGCCGTCGGGCGCGACCGCGATGTAGGTCTGGCCGGCCAGCTTCTGGTCGCCCGCAAAGGCTTTCAGCGCCGCCGCCTGGCCCGCCGCGTCACCGTCGAAGGTGTAGATGATCTCGCCGCGCCAGAAGTTGTCGTCGAGCAGCAGCCTGCGCAGCAGCGCGAGATGCTCGTCACCGAAGGCGGTGCCACAGGACGCGACGGCGGTTTTCACCCCGGCCAGGTGCATGGCCATCACATCGGTGTAGCCCTCGACGACCACGGCCTGGTGGCCCTTGGCGATATCGCGCTTGGCCAGGTCCAGGCCGAACAGCACCTGAGACTTCTTGTACAGGATGGTTTCCGGGGTGTTGATGTACTTGCCCGGCATGGTGTCGTCGTCGAAGAGCTTGCGCGCACCGAAACCGATGACGTCACCGCCGAGGTTGCGGATCGGCCAGAGCAGCCTGCGATGGAATCGGTCGATCGGACCGCGCTGGCCCTGCCGGGACAGCCCGGCCGCCTCCAGCTCCTTGAACTCGAAACCCTTGCGCAGCAGATGCTTTGTGAGCGTGTCCCAGCCCGCGGGGGCGTAACCGCAGCCGAACTGCTGCGCGGCGGCGGCATCGAAATTGCGGTCGGTGAGGAATTTGCGCGCCGTCTCGGCTTCCGGCTCGCGCAGCTGCGCCATGTAGTACTCGTGCGCGGCGGCGTTGGCCGCGACCAGCCGCGAGCGGGTGCCGCGGTCCCGCTGCACCGAGGTGCCGCCGCCCTCGTAATTGATCTGGTAGCCGATCCGATCGGCCAGCTGCTCGACCGCCTCGACGAAACCGACGTGTTCCATCTTCTGCAGGAACGCGAAAACGTCACCGCCCTCGCCGCAGCCGAAGCAGTGGAACAGCCCGTGGTTCGGCCGGACATGGAACGACGGCGACTTCTCGTCGTGGAACGGGCACAACCCCTTCATGGAGTCGGCGCCGGCGCGTTTCAACGCGACGTACTCGCCCACGATGTCTTCGATCCGGACACGGTCACGTATCGCCGCGATATCGCGATCTGGGAGTCGTCCGGCCACGGCAGTGAGCGTACCCGGCGCGGCCCGCGTTCTTCACCTGTGGCTGTTCACACGCTCAGACGCCGAGCAGCGCGGCCACCCGTTCGAGCCGGCTCTCGGTGTAGGACGCGATCTGATCGACGATGACGCGCACCCGCGCGGTGTCGTCGGCGGCGGCGTGCCACCACGGCAGCAGCAGGGGGTCGAGTCCGTTCGGCGCGGTCGCGAGCAGCCGGGTGGCGACCGCCTGGATCTGGTCGCGCTGCCCGGCCTGGCGCAGTTTGTGATCACGGTCGGACATGACGTAGTGCAACGCCACGGTCTTGAGCACCGCGACCTCGGCGGCCGCGATGAGCGGCACCTCGAGATCCGCGCCGTACCGCGACAGTGGTCCGGTGCCCGCGGTCTCGCGCGTCGCGGTGATCGCGCCGGTGGCGAACCGCCCGACGAGTTCGCTGGTGAGTCGTTTCAACGCGACCGAGCTGGCCAGGGTGCCGTCGTAGGCGGGAACCGCGGCGACGACCGGCAGCTCGGAGAGGCGTTGCGCCGCGGCGACGAGTTCCTCGGCGGACAGCGAGTAGTGCTTGTGCCGGCCGAGGCTGGCCAGCGCCTCCTGCTCCCACGGGTCGGCCAGCGCCCGCAGATCGATGCGTCCGGCGATGACGCCGTCCTCGACGTCGTGCACGGAGTACGCGACATCGTCGGCCCAGTCCATGATCTGGCATTCGAGGCTGCGGCGACGTTCGGGCGCGCCCTTGCGAATCCACGCGAGTCGTTCGGCATCGATGTCGTAGGCGCCGAACTTGGTGCCGGGACCGGTTCTGCCCCAGGGATACTTGAGTGCCGCGTCGAGCGAGGCCCGGGTGAGATTCAGGCCCGCGCTCACCCCGGCGGGGTCGAGCACCTTGGGTTCGAGGCGGGTGAGGATCCGCAGGTTCTGCGCGTTGCCTTCGAAACCGCCGTGCGCGTCGGCGAAATGGTCGAGCGCCTTCTCGCCGTTGTGCCCGTACGGCGGGTGGCCGATGTCGTGCGCCAAGCCGGCCAGGTCCACCAGGTCGGGATCGCAGCCGAGGCCTTCGCCGATGCTGCGGCCGATCTGGGCCACCTCGAGCGAATGGGTGAGCCGGGTGCGCGGCGTGTCCCCGTCGCGGGGGCCCATCACCTGTGTCTTGTCGGCGAGCCGGCGCAACGCCGCCGAATGCAGCACCCGGGCCCGATCGCGGGCGAATTCGGTGCGGTGCCCGACCTCGAATTCGCTACCCGGCGCGCCGAGGCCCGCCGTCTTCGGCCGCTCGACGACCAACCGTTCGTAGTCCGGCTCGCTGTAGTTCTGCACTACTCCACCTCGCTCACGCACGGCCCTTTCGGGCCGAAAACCCTACCGCACCTTCGGTTCTCGCTCACTGTCCGGCCGTGTATCGGAAGTCCGCCGCGAAATGGGTGAGCTGATACCAGAGCAGAGCGCCTGTCTCCCTGGCGATTCCGTGGGCCTGCGACTCACGGGTGTAGACGGCGGGCCCGGTTCTGGTCGGCGCGGTCCACGCGTCGAGGCCCTCGTCGCGGGCCATGGTGCGGGTGCGCAGCGAATGCCACGGATCGCTCACCAGCACGGCGGCGGACATGTCGCGGGCCTGCATGGCGGTGGCGACCGCCTCGACGCTGCGCAGCGTGTCCGAACCGGTCTCCACCGCGAGGATCCGGTCGCTCGGGATGCCGCGCGATTGCAGATAGTTCTTGCCGGACGCCGCCTCGGTGTAGAGGTCACCCTCCTGTTTGCCGCCGACGGTGATCACCCGCGGCGCCACGCCGAGCCGGAACAGCTTGTAGGCCTGGTCGAGTCGGGCCTCGAACACCGAGGACGGCGTGCCGGAGTACTGCGCGGCACCGAGCACCACGATGGCGTCGGCCTGGGTGTAGTCGTCGATCCGCGCGACCTGCCAGACCCGGAAGGCGGTTCCGCCGACCAGCACCAGCCCCATCAGCACCGAGCCGACGACCAGCCGGCGCGTCCAGCGCAGCAGCCCGGCGGCGAAACCGCGCGCGGGCGGCGTGGCCTGGGCAGGGTCGGGCGCCGCACCGGCTCGAGCGCGCATCGATGGCAAATCCACTCCCCAAGTCTGCCAGTAGGTGTCTCGCGCGCGGGTTGTTCGCCCCAGCGCGACGGGGGTGAGGCTACCGGCCGGGGTTACCAGCCGCGTTCGCGCCATTCACCGAGATGGGGACGCTCGGTACCGAGCGTGGTGTCGTCGCCGTGGCCGGGATAGACGACGGTGTCGTCGGGGTAGCGGGCGAAGATCTTGGTCGTCACGTCCTGGTAGAGCGAGTCGAAGTCGGCCGGGCTGTTGGTGCGGCCGACGCCGCCGGGGAACAGCGAGTCGCCGGTGAACAGGTGCACGAGACCGTCGCCGTCGGTGCACGCGAGGGCGACCGAGCCGGGCGTGTGGCCGCTGAGATGGATGACCTCGAACGAAAGGTTGCCGACCTCGATGTGCTCGCCGTCGGCGAGCAGCCGATCGGGACGCACCGGCAACGGATCGGCGTCCAGCGGGTGGGCCGCGGTCGGCGCGCCTGTCGCGGCGGTCGTCTCCTTCAGCGCGAACCAGTGGTCCGGATGCTGATGGGTGGTGACGATCAAGGCGATCTGACCGGGCGCCACATGATCGACGAGGGCTTCGATGCGCGCCGGGTCGTTCGCGGCGTCGATGAGCAGCGTGGCGCCGGTACCCGTGCATTGCACGAGGTAGCAGTTGTTGTCCATGCCGCCGACGGACATCTTGACTATGCGCGCACCCGCGACATCGCGCTGCTGCGGATTCGAATCCGCCGAAACATGGCCGGTATACGGGCGATCGATGGTGATCACGTTTTCGATGCTAGTCACCTGGCGCCTACCGCGACCACTCGCGGCACCCACCGCCTCGACCTGCCGCGCGCTAGATTCGTCGCATGTCGCTACCGAGTCGTGTCGTCCGCTGGACCGCCGCGGTGGCGGCCTGTCTCGCTGTCACCATCGCGGGCGCGCCCCTGGCACACCCCGAGCCGCCGGTCCGCTTGGACACCTACGTGGTCGATCCGGCGAAAGCCCTCGACCAAGGACAGCTCGATCAGGTGCGCTCGGCGGTGAACCAGCTGTACGCGGACCACCAGGTGCGGTTGTGGGTGGTCTATGTGCGCGATTTCGGCGGTCTCGGGTCACAGCAGTGGGCCGATCAGACCGCGGCGAAATCGGATCTCGGCACGCGCGATCTGTTGCTCGCCATCGCGACCCAGGATCGCGCCTACCGCCTGGACGGCGACGCGCCGAGCGGTATCAGCGATGCCGAGCTGGACAGCCTGCTCACCCGGGAGGTGGAGCCCGCACTGCGCGACGGCCGGTGGGCGGACGCAGGCATCGCCACCGCGGACGGCCTGAACTCGGCGATGCGCGGCGGCACCGACATTCGGGTGCTGCTGCTTCTCGGCGGCGTACTCGTGCTCGTCATCGTGGGGTTGGTGCTCTACTCCCGCAAGCGAAGTCGCACGCGGGCACGAGCCGAACTCGCGGCGGCCCGGAACATAGACCCGGACAACACCACCGCACTGGCGGCCTTGCCGGTCGAGGCGTTGGACGCGCGCTCGCGCGAGGCCCTCGTCGAGATCGACAACGCCATCCGGACCAGCGGCGAGGAGCTGGAACTGGCCAGCGGCGAGTTCGGCGCGACCGCCACGCTCCCCTTCACCACCGCGCTCGACCACGCGAAAACCGCCGCCGCCAAGGCCTTCTCGATCCGGCAGCGACTGGACGACGATATTCCGGAAACCCCGGACGAGCAGCGCACACTGCTGGTCGACCTGATCGGCACGGTGGGCCGCGCCGATCGCGAACTCGACGCCCAGGTGGCCGAATTCGACGCGATGCGTAACCTGCTGATCAACGCCGCCGACCGATTGTCCGGGCTCACCAGGGATCTGGTCGAATTGAAGAGCCGCGTCCCAGCCGCCGAGGCGGAGATGTCCCGGCTCACCGCGGCACATCCGGCGAGCGTGCTCGCCCCGATCCACGACAACGTGACCATGGCGGGGGAACGAATCACGTTCGCGGAGCAGAACATCGACGCGGGCCGCAGCGCCCTCACCCAGCCCGTCGGCAAGCAGGGCGGCGCGGTGGCCGCGATCCGGTCGGCCGAAGCGGCGGTCGGGCAGGCTCGCACGCTGCTCGACGCCGTCGAGAACGCCGCCACCGATATCCAGCAGGCGCGCGACGGACTGCCCGCGGTGCTGGACGAGCTGCGCCGCGATATCGCCTCCGCCACCGAGCTTTCCGAGTACGGCGGCCCGGAACTGGCCGCCGCGACCGATGCGGCACGAACGGCGCTGACCAGAGCCGCAGCGGCTGCGGAGGCCGACCCGCTGGACGCCTTCCACGACGCCGTGGCCGCCGACACCGACCTGGACCGTGCCATCGCCGCGGCCACCGACCGCAAACTCGCCGCCGAGGATCTGCGGCGCAGACTCGATCGCGCGCTCACCGACGCGGGCGCCCGGGTGCGCGCGGCGGCCGACTACATCACCACCCGGCGCGGCGGGATCGACGCCGAGGCGCGCACCCGGCTGTCGGAGGCGCAACGCAATCTCGCGGCGGCGCAGCAGTTGAGTCCCACCGATCCGGCACAGGCCCTGACCAACGCCCAGGCCGCCGCCGACCTCGGCGGACGCGCACTGCAGGCGGCGCAGGCCAGCGTGCGAGCCTGGGAGGCGAGCCAACCGCCGTCGGGCACCGCGCAGGCGGGTGCGGTACTCGGCGGCATTCTGATCGACGGACTGCTGCGCGGCGCCGCGAGCGGTGGCCGCCGTGCCGGATCGGGTGGCTGGGGCGCGGGCTCCTACGGCGGCTCGTCCGGGTCGCGGCGCATCAGTCGCGGCGGCCGATTCTGATCGAATACCGGGCGCTACTTGACCCTGACACCGTGTGAGGCCATAGACCGGGAGTCGTTATGTTCACCATCGGAGACTTCGCCAGACACGGACGGGTGTCGGTGCGCATGCTGCGCCACTACGACGCCATCGGACTGTTGCGCCCGGATCGGGTCGACGCGTCCAGCGGCTACCGCTTCTACTCGGGCGGCCAGCTGGCCCGGCTGAATCGCGTTGTCGCGCTCAAGGATCTCGGCTTCACGCTGGACCAGGTCGGCCGGATTCTGGACGACAAGGTCACGGCCGCGGAACTGCGCGGCATGCTCACGCTGCGCCGCGGCGAGCTGGAGCAGCGCATCGCGAGCGACAGCGCCCGGCTCGCCCAGGTCGAATCGAGGCTCCGCATCATCGAGAAGGAGGGCGCTATGCCCGTCCATGATGTGATCGTCAAACCCCTGCCCGCCGTTCGGGTGGCCGTACTGTCCGATACCGCAGGCGATTTCGAGCCCAGCTCGATCGGCCCGGTGATCGGGCCGCTGTTCGAGGACATCTGCCGCAGGCTGGAGGTGGCGGGCGTGCCGATCGTCGGGTGCGGCATCGCGTATTACGAACAGCGCGAAGACGGTTCGGTGCTCGCGCACGCCGCGATGCCGGTCGATGTCGAACCCAGCGCGGCCTACGACTTCGAGATCGTCGATCTACCAGCCATCGAGCGGGCGGCCACGGTGGTCCACAAGGGCAGCATGAACGATGTCCTGGAACCGTGGCAGGCGCTCGGCCGCTGGATCGACGAAAACGGTTATCGCACCACCGGTCCCAGCCGCGAGGTCACCCTCGTCTACACCGAGGACCAGAGCGGCTGGGTGACCGAACTCCAGGAGCCGATCGTCGCCAAGTGACCGCGCTCAGGGGGAACTGGTGGCGGCATCGCCCGAGAGCCTGCCGCCATCAGTTCCCCCTGATCTTGGTCAGACCTGGACGGTGACCGTGTGGAAGCCCGACGGGCCCGTCGGGAACGGCGCGCGGTGCTTGCCCTCCTGAACATCACCGGCGCGGCTGATGGCGCGGGCCTGCACGACGTGTTCACCCGGCGGGAGGTCGACGGTGGTGCGCCAGCGCCGCCACGCGGCCGGGGCGAGCTCGGTGCCGAGCTCGGCGGGGAACCAATCACCTTGACCGACACGAACTTCCACGTCTGATACGCCCTGCGGCGGGGCCCAGGCGACACCCGCCAAGGTGGTGGTACCGGCGGCCGTCCGGCCCGGCGCGGTGACATCGATGCGGGCCTGCGGGGGTACCCACAGCGGTCCGGCGGGCCAGCCTCGCTTCCACCAGTAGTCGACGTGGCTGTCGTCGGCGAGCTCCAGCTCCCCCAGCCATTTCGCGCCGGTGTACTGGCCGTACAGACCCGGCACGAAGACGCGGGCGGGGAAACCGTGTGCGGGCGTCAGCGGTTCGCCGTTCATGCCGATCACCACGTAACCCGGCCATTCGCCGGAACGCAGCGGCTCGACCGGCAGCGAGATCGTGTAGCCGTCCACGGCTTTGGTGACCAGCCTGGTCGCGCCGGTCTCCGGGATCGCGTGCTTCAGCAGATCGGCCAGCGGAACGCCGAACCAGCGCCCGTTCGCTGCCCGTCCCTCGCCGGGGCGGTTGTGCACGCACACCATGACTGCGTCGAATTCCACCGCGTCCTCGGCCAATTCGGCCAGCGACAGGCGCAGCGGATGCGCGACCTTGCCGGTGACCGACAGCCGCCAGTGGATCGGATCGATCCGGGGCGGACGCAGGTTCACGTCGGCGACGTACATCCGCCGGGCCGCGGTGACCAAGGGCGACAAGCCGGGCTCGCCCTCCAGGCCGTCCTCGGGTACGACCCCGAGCGCCCCCATCGGACCGACCCGGCGAATGTCGTTGTCCTGCTTGCGGTCCAGATCGTGGTGCAGGGTATGCGCGGCCGCGAACATCCCGCCGCCGGCCGCCGCCCAGGCGAGCGTGCGCAGCAGTCCGCGCGGCCGCCGGGGCAGTCCGGTGGCCAGCACGCCGGCCGCGGCGACCGCGCCCGCGACGGTGGACGTGGAGCGGGTGGACAGCCGGGTCGCCAGCGCCGCGGCGCCGGCCCCGAACGCGATCGCGGCGGGGGTGCGCAAGCGCTGCGGCAGCGCACCGAGTCCGACGGTCGCCGCCACCGCGCCCGCGCCGACGCCCAGCCGGGTGGCCGCCTTGTCGTGCCGGCCTGACAGCGCGACAGTGGCCTCCACCACCGGCACCGGCGTGACGTCGATCACGGCCCGCCCGAGCGTGTCGATCAGCGAGCCGCCCCTGGTCGCAGCGATCGCCTCGCCGACGCCGAGGGCCGCTATCCCGACCGCGGCCGCGCCCATCCTTCCGTCTCCGTTCGTCACCATCGCCGGCACCCGCTTCCAACCCGATCGTCCGCTGTCACCCAGCATTCTGCCCGACCTGCCCAACCGGCCAACTCGTTTCACCCCCGCCGTCCCTAGTACGGCACCGCTGCCCGGACCACCCGCCGACCAGCCGGACACGATGCCGAAAGCCACGCCGACCAGCGGCGTCGGCCACGTCGACCAGCGATGTCAGCCACGCCGACCAGCGGCGTCGCGCCACGCCGACCAGGGACGTCAGCCACGCCGACCAGCGGCGTCGCGCCACGCCGACCAGCGGCGTCGCGCCGCGCACACGATCGGGTCCACCGCGCCGCGCGCATATTCGCGTCCCGCGCGCGGATTCGCCGACGATTTCGTGCGCGGCGCGACGAAACGTGCGCGGCGTACTCGCGGCCGCGTGGCCGCGTGGCCGCGTGGCCGCGTGGCCGCGTGGCCGCGTGCCCGCGTGCCCGCGCCGACCTGGACGGCAGCGCAAGTGCCGCGCCGTTCGGGTGCTGCGGCCGCACTGCGTCAGCTACCGGTCATCGCTGAGGATCGTCTCGCCGGACAGGGCGAGCAGTTCTTTGCGTACCGCGTCCAGGAGCCCGTTCGCCTCGGAACCGCCACCCAGCAGGCCGATCGTCAGTGCGCCGTGGAAGGTGTAGACGAGGAAGGTCACGGCTGCCGAGGCTCCGGTGGACGGGCGCGGATGGGCCGAGAGGTAGACGATCTCGTAATCGGTGAGTTCCAAGCCGGCCGGGGTCCGGAACGACGGCACCGCCCCGGTGTTCGTCACCGCGACGTGACCGGCCAGCGAGTGGATCCGCTTGTCCCCGAAGAAGTCCGGGAAATGCAGCACCGACTGTTGCACGATGCCCGCGGCGAGGTCGGCACGCAACTGCTGCGCGATCCGCCCGCCCAGCTCGAGGACGCTCGCCGACAGGTCGACCTCGGCGGCGAACGAGGCGAGCCCCGCCATGTTGGTGCCCTCCCCGGGAGCCACCTTCGGCACCAGCCTGGCACGCATATCCACCGGATACAGGCAGCCGAGCGGCACCGGACCGGTTGCGGCATCGGTGATTCCGGACGCGAACGCGCGCAACAGCGCCGCGGTGACCAACCCGTTCACGCTCACCCCGCGATGCCGCCCGAGCGCGACGATCCGTGCCGTGACCGCCGCGTCGAGGCGGGTCCGCAAGGGGCGGGCAAGGGAGCTGGGCACCGCGACCGCGGACCCGGACGACCGGATGGTCACCGATACGGCACCGCAGGCGTCCGCGCGAGCCGCGGTCACGACGGGGGCGGGCACCGGCAGCGGCCGGGTGACGGCCTCGAAACCGGACACCGCCCCCGCAACGATCCCCCGTTGCGCCACATGCCATTCCAACGGCTGCGGGTAGTCATGCGGCACACCGGCCACCGGTGTTCCTTCGACGAGGCCGGTGTAGTGGTCCCAGAATCGGGCGAGCAGTTCGACGCAGTGCCCGGCGTCCGCGACGCTGTGATGCGCGAACAGTGTGAGCCGCCAACGGTCTTCGGACCCGACCACGTCGAGGTAGGCGAGCTGGGTGCCGGGGTCGAGCGGCGTCGCGGGCAACCCGATCGTCTCGACATCCCCGTCGGTCACCGTCGCCCCGACCGGCGAATCCCCCGGGCGCAGTAGATATCCGGTCCCCTCGTCGTCTTCACCGATCCGGCAGGTGATCACCGGATACGTCGCCTGCAACGCGGCGAACGCCCCCTGCACCGCCGCGATATCCACCGCTCCCCGCACCGACACCGAGCGCCCCGTGTACGTGCCGTGCCGTACGAACCGCTGTTCCGACGGCGCCAGCACCCGCACCACCGCATCCTCATCCCGCAACACCTCGCAAGCGTGCGGTAACACCCGCGCGGGTGCAAACCGCGGGGTACGCAAGACTGGTCGGCATGAGTCTTGCCGCACATCTGGAGGAACTCGGCCGTCCGCTGGTCGAGCATCAGCTCACGCATCCCACGGTGGCCGGGATCGCCAAGGGTGATCTGCCCGAGCCGATCTTCCGCTCCTGGCTCGAGCAGGACTACCTCTTCCTGCTCGACTACGTCCGGGTGTTCAGCCGCCTGGCCTGGCAGGCGCCGTCGGCCCACCTCGCCGACCTGGTGGATCTGGCGCACGCCACCTACCACGACGAACTGTCGCTGCACCGCTCCCTGGCCGCCGAGTTCGGCGCCGACCTCGACGGCGCCACCAAAGGCGTTGCCTGCACGGCATATACGTCATTCCTGCTGGAGTCGGCGGCCGACTACGCCGAGGGCCTGGCCGCCCTCTACCCGTGCATGTGGGGTTATTCGAACCTGGGCGCGCGGCTGGCCGAGAACCCGCCCGCCGAACCGCGCTACCGCCGCTGGGTCGACACCTACGCCGACCCCGGCTTCGCCGACCTCACCCGCCGCATCGCCCAGATGATCGATGAGGCGGGCGCGGACCCCGCCCGGGCCGAAGCCCTGTTCCTGGAGGGCATGCGGCACGAGCTGGCGTTCTGGGACGTTCCCCGCTGACCACACCAGAACAAGTGGTGCACAGGTGGCGCGCCACGTCCTACGCTGACTGTCGTGGGAGTGGAGCACGTGCGGGCCTCTGACGCGGACCGCGAGAAGATCGTCGAACAACTGCGTCTGGCGATGAACGAGGGCAGGTTGAGCCTGCACGAATTCGACGACCGGTTGCAGCAGGTGTATGCCGCCAAGACCTACGGCGAGCTGACGCCGCTGCTGGCCGACCTGCCGACGCAACGCAATACCCGCGAGGCCGTGTCGAAACGGGTGCCGCAGTGGGTGGTCATCATGTGGACCCCGTGGGTCTTCGTGAACATGCTCTGCCTGTTGATCTGGGCGGCCACCGGTTTGGGGTACTTCTGGCCGTTCTGGGTGGCCGTGCCGTGGGGTTGCGCCCTGCTCATCCCGACGGCGATCGGAATCACCGTGCGCGGCAACGAGTCCGAATCGCAGCGGCCACCGCTGCCGCCGACTCCGCCGACACCACCGCTGCCGCCGAGTCACTGAACGACGAACGACCCGCGCCGACTGATCGGCGCGGGTCGTTCGTCGGGTCGCGAAAGGCTCAGGAGCCCAGCAGATGCTGGGCCAGGTAGCCCTCGACCTTGTCCAGCGCGATCCGCTCCTGGGCCATCGAATCCCGTTCCCGGATGGTCACCGCCTGATCCTCGAGCGTGTCGAAATCGACGGTGATGCAGAACGGGGTGCCGATCTCGTCCTGCCGACGGTAGCGCCGGCCGATCGCGCCCGCGTCGTCGAACTCCACGTTCCAGTTCCGCCGCAGCTGTGCCGCAAGGTCTTTCGCCTTCGGCGTGAGATCCGCGTTGCGCGACAGCGGCAGCACGGCCGCCTTGACCGGCGACAGCCTGCGGTCCAGCCGCAGCACGGTGCGGGTGTCCACGCCGCCCTTGGCGTTCGGCGCCTCGTCCTCGGCGTACGCGTCGACCAGGAAGGCCATCAGCGAGCGGGTCAGGCCGGCCGCGGGCTCGATCACGTACGGGATGTAGCGCTCGTTGGTGGTCTGGTCGAAGAAGCTGAGCTCGGTGCCCGAATGCTCGGAGTGCGTCTTCAGGTCGTAGTCGGTGCGGTTGGCGACGCCTTCCAGCTCACCCCACTCGTTGCCCTGGAAGCCGAAGCGGTACTCGATATCGGTGGTACCCGCCGAGTAGTGCGACAGCTTTTCCTTCGGGTGCTCGTAGAGCCGCAGGTTGTCCGGGTTGATGCCCAGATCGGTGTACCAGGAGAACCGGGTCTCGATCCAGTACTTGTGCCATTCGGCGTCTTCGCCGGGCTTGACGAAGAACTCCATCTCCATCTGCTCGAACTCGCGGGTGCGGAAGATGAAGTTGCCGGGGGTGATCTCGTTGCGGAAACTCTTGCCGATCTGCGCGATACCGAACGGCGGCTTCTTGCGCGCGGTGGTCATCACGTTCGCGAAGTTCACGAAGATGCCCTGCGCGGTTTCCGGGCGCAGGTAGTGCAGGCCTTCCTCGGACTCGATCGGGCCGAGGTAGGTCTTCAGCATCATGTTGAAGTCGCGCGGCTCGGTCCACTTGCCGACAGTGCCGCAGTTCGGGCACGCGAGCAGCTCCATCGACACGGTGTCCGGGTCGTCGATCTTGTTCTTGAGCGCGTAGGCCTCCTGCAGGTGGTCCTGGCGGAAGCGGTGGTGGCAGTTGAGGCATTCGACCAGCGGGTCGTTGAACACGCCGACGTGGCCGGAGGCCACCCACACCTGGCGCGGCAGAATCACCGACGAGTCGAGGCCGACGATGTCCTCGCGGCTGGTGACCATCGAACGCCACCACTGCCGTTTGATGTTCTCCTTGAGCTCGACGCCCAGGGGACCGTAGTCCCATGCCGATTTGGTGCCTCCGTAGATCTCACCGCTCGGGTACACCAGACCCCGGCGCTTGGCGAGGTTGGCAACGGTGTCCACCTTCGACTTGGGTGCCACTCGAGAATTCTCCATCCACTACGAGTCGGATTCAGTCGGGTCCGATCAGACCTCGCCCACAGCCTATCGGCCCTGCCCAACCGAGTTTCCACCGCACGGGCATCGCCGCGGCACCAGCACTGTTCGGCGCGCCCGTTTGACATGCGCAACTGTGCATATCAAAATGGGATCGCTTTCCAATAAGGAGTTGGTGACATGACCACCGAGACTGCCGCGGTGCACCCGCACAACCCGTACCGCTCGCCCGCGCCGGCACCGGTACCGGCGCGCAACGTCCTGGAGGACGCGGGCGAACTGCTGCGCGCCCTCGCCGCACCGGTCCGCATCGCCATTGTGCTGCAACTGCGCGAGTCGCCGCGCTGTGTGCACGAACTGGTCGATGCGCTCGGCGTCACCCAGCCGCTGGTGAGCCAGCATCTGCGCATCCTCAAGTCCGCGGGCGTCGTCCACGGCGAGCGGTCCGGTCGCGAGGTGCTCTACGAACTCGTCGACGACCATCTCGCGCATATTGTCGTAGACGCCGTCGCGCACGCCGAGGAAGGGTGATTCGTGCCAGACAACACGGTCGTACCGCAGAAGCCGGTCGGCATCCGCAGTACCCGGCAGCGCAGCGCGATCGCGGCGCTGCTGGGTGATATCGAGGAGTTCCGTTCCGCCCAGGAATTGCACGACGAGTTGCGCAAGCGCGGCGAGGGCATCGGCCTGACCACGGTGTATCGCACCCTGCAATCGCTGGCCGACGCGGGCATGGTCGACGTATTGCGTACCGATACCGGCGAATCCGTCTATCGGCAGTGCTCCACCGGCCACCACCATCACCTGGTCTGCCGGCATTGCGGACGCACCGTCGAGGTGAAGGGCCCGACGGTGGAATCGTGGGCCGACGCGATCGCGAGCGAACACGGCTTCACCGAGGTCAGCCACACCATGGAGGTGTTCGGCACCTGCCGCTCCTGCAAGTCGGCCGGCAACGGCGACGGCCGCACCGCGCCCTAGCCGCCTGCGGTCCGCTCAGCGGACCCGTCTCTGGTTAACACCGCGCTTCCCCCGGCAGATTTCAACGCGAACCCAGCGACGCCCGGCCGACCCGGGCATCGCGCTCTGGGGTTTCGCACATCTTCTGGAGGCAGCGTGCGCTCGACCCTGATCTCATCCGCAGTCCCCGCGCGACCCCGGCGGCTGCGCACCACCGCGGCAGCGGCCGCGTTGCTCAGCGCCGCCGCGCTCGCGCTGACGGCATGCAACGACAAAGACGGCACGGCGACACCGGCTTCCGGCACGCCGGCCACCAGCGTGGCCGCGACCGGTGCGCCGGGTAGCGCGGCTCAGGCGACGGTGCGCACGGTCGGCAAGACCGGCTGGTTCGAGGGCTTCGACATCACGGTCGACAAGGCCACGGTCGTGCCGGACGAATTCGGCGGCGCGAAGGTGCTGATCGACATCACCTACAAGAACACCACGCTCGACAACAAGACGATGAGCAACAACACCTCGCTGCTGGTCGGCACCGAGGTAGACGGCGGCGCGAGCTGGGACAACCCGACGGTGCCCGGCAACGGATCGGCCAAGGGGTCGGTGACCACGCCGGTCAAGTCGGCCAAGGACGCGGAGCATCTGCTCGACACGATGACCGTGGTCTACGGCCAGGCCTCGGACAACCAGACCAAGATTCCGCTCAGTGCCGCGGGCAAGGTCGAGAGCGTCCAGCCGAAGACGCTGCCCGTCACCGGCACGCTGGTGCAGGACCAGACCACGATCGAGGTGACCGCGGGCAAGCTCGCTCCCAGCTACGCCAAGAACGAGCACGGCAAGGACGAACTCGCGCTGCGCGTCAAGATCAGCGGCGGGCCGGGGATCGCCGCGGGCGGCACCAACATCTTCACCGAGTATTTCTCGCTGCAGACCCCCGACGGCAAAACCGTGGTCGCCGACGACCGCGGCCAGATCAACGAGCTGCTCGACGCGGGCAAGACCATCGACAACCCGAAGAACTACGTCGTCTTCGTCGTCCCCGCCCCCGCGACCGGCAACTACGTCCTCACCTATAACAACCAGAAAGCCGAAGGCGCGGCCACCGCACCGACCTTGGCGTTCACCATCGCCTGAGCCGAGCCCGCCGCTTTCCCTCGAGTCCCACTGTTTCAACCCGCGGACTCGCGTGTGGTCATTGCCCGAACGCACACGAGAACGGGGCATGCGGGCGCAGTCTGCGCCCGCATGCCCCGTTGGCGGAGTCAGCTCACAGCAGCGGGAACTGGTGCGGCGGTAACGGTCTCGGCCGCAGCGCGGGGACGGAAAGCGGCGACGGCGAGCAGTGCCAGGCCGGCAACCGCCCAGATCAGCAGGACCACAAGGGGTCCCGTGGCGGCGGCGCCGTCGAAGAAGGCGACCGAGCGGAACAGCGAGGCGGCGGCACCGGGCGGGAGGAGCTGGCCGATCGCGCCCCACGGCTGCGGTAGCAGCTCGGGGGCCGAGGTGGCCGCGGAGAACGGGTTGCCGATGAGCAGCAGGGTGAGGGCGGCGATCCCGATGCCCGCCCGGCCGATGACGGCGGCGAGCCCGACGACCGCACCCGCCACCGCGAACGAGGCGAGCCCGGCGACCGCGGACAGCACCAGGTAGGAACCGGGGATCACCGACATCCACCCGTGCACGATCTCCATGCTGAGCAGGCCACCGACCACACCGAAGGTGCACAGTCCCAGCGCTTTTGCGCCGAAGGCCGGGATCAGCAGGCTGAGCAGGACGCCCGCCGCGAGACCGGACATCACCAGCGGCAGCACCATCGCGCCGAACGCGGTGCCGCGCGGATCGTCGGCATCGGCGGCCACCACATCCTCCACCGGCGCCGCCGCACCGGCGGACAGCTGCTGCCCGATCTGCGTGAGTTGTTGCGCCACAGCGGGACTCGCGGCCGAGGCGACCAGCACCCGGGGCGGGCCGTCGCCGGTGACGATCGCGCCGTACACCTCGCGGTGCTCGATCGCGGCACGGGCCGCCGCCGCGTCACCCGGCCGGGAAATCTCGAACGCGTCCGGACTGTGCGCGGTGAGCTTGCCGACCACCATGTCGGCCTGCGGGCCGGTGACGGCGATCGGCACGTCACGCGGTGCGATGTTGGCCGCGGGCCAGGCGAAGGCGACCAGCATCAGCGCTTGGAGCAGGGCGGCGCCGACACCGATGGCGAGCGCTCGCTGGTTGATGTTCATGACGTTCTCCCGTAAATCGAATGACCGTTCTTTTTCGATGGATCGAGCGTCGCACGCACCCTCGGACTTGTCAAGAACGGATATTCGTTTTACTTTGGACCCATGCCCAAGGTCAGCGAAGAACACCTGGAACGTCGCAGGCAGCAGATCCTGGACGCCGCGCGGCTGTGTTTCGCGCGCAGAGGTTTCCACGAAACCTCCATGCAGGATGTCTTCACGGAATCGGGCCTGTCGGCCGGTGCCGTCTACCGCTATTTCAAGAGCAAGGACGAGCTCATCGCGGCGCTGGCCGGGCAGACCTCGGTCGGCCTGCGCGCGGTGATGGGCGAGTTGATCCACGCCGATCCCCTGCCGACACCGGACCGTCTGGTCGGCGCGATCGCCGAGAACATGATCGCGCAGAGCGGCCCCGACGGACCGCTCCGTTTAGCCCCGCAGGCGTGGGCGCTGGCACTCGTGCACCCCGAGGCCGCGGTGTACGTCAAGGAGGCGATCATGGGCATCCGTGACCGCATGTACGAGTACACCGAGCTGATGCGCGACGCGGGCTGGCTTCCCGACGATGCCGACCTGCACGCGGTGGCCGTCGCCATCATGGGAATTCTCCCCGGATTCATGTTGCAGCACTTGATCATCGGCGATGTCGATCCGGAGACGCTGGCGCGCGGCGTCCGCACACTGCTCCCCTACGGCAGCACCACGAGCCCGGCGCAGGCCTGATCACGTCGAGCCGCGCCAGTATTCGAGCTCGGCGACGGTCTTTCTGGTATGCGGGTGCTGGACGCCCAGTACCCGAATCCGATCGGCGAGCACGCGCTCCAGTTCGGTGACCGCACCCGGCACATCACCGGCACGGCCGCGACAGCGCGCCAGGTCGTATCGGGTCCGCAGCGTATCGGTGTGGTCCGGGCCCAGGATGCGCCGCCGGTCGGCCAGCACCTGCTCGAAACCGACTATTCCCCTGGCAGTTTCGCCGTTCTGCACCCGCCACCAGGCCAGCCGGTTACGGGTGGACAGCGTGGCGATGTTCGACCTGCCGAGGACGCGGGTCTGCTCGGCCAGCAACCGCTCGAGTTCCGCGACCGCCCGAGCGGTGTCCCCGCCGTGCCCGATCCATTTGGCGAAATGACACCAGGCGCCGAAGGTGTGCAGATCGTCGGGGCCGAAGATTCGTCGCTCGTCTGTCAGCAGCAGTTCGGAATCCGCTGTGGCACCGGCGATGTCGCCGCTCTTGCCGCGCCACTGCGCAAGATCGAAGCGGGTCGCCAGGGTGCTCGGGTGCTCCGGGCCCAACACCCGTCGCCGATCGTCGAGCAATTCGCGCAACTCGTGGACAGCCCGGTCGGGTTCACCGTTGCGACCGTGCAGCCACGCGAGATTGCTTCGGGTGGCTAGGGTGTCCGGATCGTCGCGGCCGAGCACCCTGACACGGTCGTGCAGCAGGGCCTCGGTATCGGCGATCGCACCGGCGAAGTCGCCGCCGCGGCCACGCCAGTAGGACAGATTTCCCCGCGCCCGCAAGGTGGCCACATCATCGGACCCGAGCACGCGCAGCCGATCGCGGAGCAACACCCGATACTCCGCGACCGCGTGCGCGATCTCGCAGTTCTTGCCATGCCACCAGGCCAGATTGTCGCGGGTGTCGAGGGTCTCGGGGTGGTCGTCGCCGAGCGCCACACGCCGGTCGGCGAGCAAACGCTCGTAGTCCTCGACGGCTGCCTGTTTGTCGCCGCTTTCCCCGCGCCACCAGGCGAGGTTGTAGCGGGCGCGCAGGACGTCGAGCGGATCGGCCGACTCGTGGAACGCGGGCAACCACGCCGCCCAACGGTCGCGGTTGTCCGAAGCCCGTCCGGTGTCGAGACTTTCGAGATACCGCAGCGCCGCGGCGGAATCGCCGTAGGCGAGGTAGTGCCGCACCGCCGACCCGTTGGCGTACTCGGTCGCCTGCACCGACGTAATGCCCGCCAGCGCCGCGGCGATGGCTCGATGCCCGTCGCGCAGGTCGAAACCGTTCTCGCGCAACACGTCCATCAGCGGGGCTACGAAGGCGCTGTGCGCGATGCCCAGGCTCTCCTCCGCCACACCGGGTCTCCCCCGCGCGATCAGCGCGCCCAACGCCACCACGCGATCCCGAATCCGCGCCTCGCTCAACGCGATATGCCGATCCGCCAGCGCCGCGCGCAACAGCTCGATCGGCAGCACCGTACCCGCGCCGGCCGCGGTGAGCACGCCGAGCACCGGCAAGGTCGCCGAATCCTCCTCGGCCCCTTGCAGCACCGCCGCGACACGACGCTCGATCAGACCCGTCAGACCGACCGCCTCGAGCACATCGGTATCGCCGCCGCGGTGATACACGATCTCCGCAAGCAGCCGGGCGAGCAGCCAACCACCGGCCGGAGCCTGCGCCGCCAGCCGGTGCCACGCGTCACCGATCCACTCGGCCCACGGCGCTTGCGCGAATTCGGCTCGCCCTCTGCCGATCACCCCGGCGATGTCCCGGGCGGTGGGCGGCTGTAGATCGATCCGGCACATATGGCCGAGCGCGGCGGTGTGTTCGATCCCCGCACCCTCCCGGATCCCGGTGATCACATGGACATTGCGGAGATCGGCGCGGGTGGTCAGCTCGGCGACGGCGGCGACGACGAATTCGCGCGTGCCCGGTCGCGGCTGGTCGAGGCCGTCGACCACGATCGTGATGCGATGTTTTTCGCGCAGCCCGCTCAGCGGCTGAGTCACCGTCAACGCGAACTGGTCGATATCGGGCCCGGAACGACCCAGGTAGGCACGCTCGACTTCCTCGCGCGCCGCGGCGAAACCCGCGACGCGATCGGTCAATTGGGTGGCCAGCTCGTCCACGAACGACTCGAGCGAACTCGACACGTCCAGGAAGACCGCGGCCGTGATGCTGCGCGGGGACTGGTCGTCGAGATCACCCACCAGATCGGGCCGGACGAGCAAGGACATCAAGGTCGACTTCCCGCATCCTGCCGAGCCGACCACCGCACGCAACCGCCAGCCCCGTGCATTCACCACATCCTCGAGCCGCCGGCGCAGCGTGGCGGTCAGCACGACGCCGCGGGTCAGCTGATCCACCAGGCCCGCCGCGCGGCGCCCCGCCACCGCGTCGCGATGCCGCGCGACATTGGGCACGAGCCACAGCCCGGCATCGCCGCCGAAAGCCGCGCCGAGGTGACTGGGATGCTGACCGATACACGTGGTGGCGATCGGTGAGCGCAGGTCGGAGGGCAACAGGTTCGCCCCGCCCAGGTCCAGACCGGTCGCGAAGGTCTGCACCATCGTCCGGGTGAAGCAGCCGCCGTACGCGCTGCCGTCATCGGCCGCGACCAGCAGCTCCACACGGCCGGTTGCCTGGTCGATCCGATCGAACCACCGGGTGGCCGCGCCGGTGAACGCCTGCCCGGTTTCGCACGCGTCGACGAGCACGATCAAACCGTCGAGCGACGCCCGGTTCAAGCGCTCCCGGATTTCCTGCGGCAAATGAAAAGCGTTGTGCAGGTTGACGTCTTCGGGCGTGTCCACCGCCAGCAGATAGAAATCCGAAGCACCCGTCGCCCGGCCGTGACCGACGAAACTGATCAGCAGGGTCGCCTGCCGGGTCGAGGCCGACCGGAAAGCCTCGTCCATCGCCGAGAGCAGCTCGGTCGCGGTCGGATCGACAATAGGCCCGTCATAGGAGGTCGCCGGTTGCCATGCGCCCCGTTCACTCAAACTCGAATACAGGTCCCAAGCCAATTGTTTCGGAAACGAAAGGCGCGGCAGCACAGCGCATTCCGATCCGATCACCAGCGCGAGTCGTCCTCCCACACAGAAAATATAAGGCTACCGATGTCGCGGTACGGCCGCTTTTGCCGCCCTGTATACCGAACGAATGAATTCGGAAACAGCCTCGGCGGCAACGCCGATCAGAGGCTGAACGCGACCGCGCGCAGAATCAGCGCGACGATGAACACCGCGGTAAAGGCCAGGTCGATCGACAACCCGCCCGCGCGGATCGGCGGCAACACCTTGCGCACCGGCGCGATCACCGGCTCGGTCGCCGCGTGCGTGACGTCACGCGCCTTACCCGACCACGCCGGGCTGTTGCCGAGCACGCCGATCCAGTCCAGCACGAGCCGGGCCAGCATCAGCAGAATGAACACCGTCAAGACGATTCCGAGCAGCGTCCCGATGAGACTCATACCGCACTCCTTCGTGGTGGCCGGGTCGGCCCTCTACCGGTGTCAACGCCGCAAGCCCGGAAAAAGTGTCTGCTTTGCCTGATTCTCAGAGGACTATCAGGCGAGCATAGTTCCGAAGTTCGCTGGTCACCGGTAGCGGCGACGCGTCGCGCCGAGATATCAGCCGCTCGGCCCATTGATCTCGGCCAGCGCCTGTGCAAGTGTCGGGCGTGCCCCAGCCAGGGGAATTCGTTGTCGGAAGGAAGAATTTGTCGTGATCTTCTCGACCAAAACCGCCGCCGCGGTTACGGCGTTCGGTGCGGTGACCGCCGCGCTCGCGCTCGCCGCGCCCAGCGCGAGCGCCTCGGTGTCCCGGATCGAGGTCTCGCCCGGGCTGAGCTTCGGTAGCTCGGGCGCGTCGCTAGGCGCCGGCTGCTCCTACACGGTCACGGCCACCGCGAAGCCGGGCGCCACGGTCGTGTTCCTCGACGAGGTCGACGGTGCGCGCACCGACACCACGTTCAAGCCGGTCGGTCCGGTCGCGGACGCGTCGGGCAAGGCCAGCACGGTGTGGACGCCGGCCAAGAAGGGCGAGCACAAGATCTGGGCCGCCGAGTACGTGCAGGGCGAGGCCTACACCCTCACCACGGTGACCGTCGCGGGCTCCGGCATCGGCGCGGGCCCCGCCTGCGTCGTGCTGGGATAGTCGCCTGCACCCGCGGCGAAGCCGTCCGGACGCGGCGACAGCCGCTCAGAGCCAGCCGAGTCGCTCGGCGGCGCGGACGGCTTCGGCGCGGGTGGTGCTGCCGGTCTTGCCGATGGCGGCCGAAAGATGGTTGCGGACCGTGCCTTCGGACAGATGCAGCTTCTTCGCGATGGCCCCCGCCGTGGCCCCGTCGGCCGCGGCGGCGAGGACTTCGCGCTCCCGTTCGGTGAGCGGCGACGTACCCGCCGTGAGCGTTTCGGCCGCGAGCGCCGGATCCACCACTCGCAGACCCAACTGCACCCGGCGCACGGCATCGGCGAGTTCCCTTGCCGGAGTGTCCTTCACGACGAAGCCGTCGGCGCCCGCGTCGATCGCGCGACGCAGATAACCGGGCCTGCCGAAGGTCGTCACCATGAGAATCCGCACGCCGGGGTGTGCGGCATGGATCTGCGCCGCCACGGCGATCCCGTCCATGCCCGGCATCTCCACATCCAGCAGCACCACATCGGGATTCGCGCGGCCGACGGCCTCGAGCACCTCGTCACCGCGCCCCACCTCGCCGACCACCTCCAGGTCGGACTCCAGTCCGAGCAGCGCGGCGAGTGCGCCGCGAACCAGCGCCTGGTCGTCGGCCAGTAGCAGCCGGATCATCGGTCCCACTTCCTGTTTCGCAAGGGCGCGGGGCGAACCGCGCTCGGATCGTTCGTCGGTAGGGGTAATGCCTCAGCCGGGCACGCTGGCGCAGACACGCAAACCCCCTCCTTCCGGGGTGGTGAGGGTCAACGTGCCGCCCGCCGCGCGCACGCGCTCACGCAGGCCGGTCAGCCCCGAACCGGAGCCCGCGACCGCGTCGAGGCCGCGGCCGTCGTCGACCACCTCGATGCTGGTGGCGCTCACCCGCACCGCGCAGTGCCGGGCGGCGCTGTGCCGGATCACGTTGGTCACCGCTTCGCGCAGCACCCAGCCGAACAGCTCGCCGTGCGCCGGATCGGGCACGTCGCCGGGGAGGTCCGCGACGATATCGGCGGCGGCCAATGCCGTTCTCGCATTGGCCAGTTCGCCGCGCAACGACACCTCACGGAGGCCGCCGACGGTCTCCCGCACGCCGGCCAGCGCCTCCCGCGCGAGGCGTTCGATATCGGCCATCTCGGTCCGTGCCCGCGCCAGATCGACATCGATGAGCCGCTGTGCCAGTTCGGTTTTCACCGTGATCACGGTCAGCGAATGGCCCAGGATGTCGTGCACGTCGCGGGCCACCCGGTTGCGTTCCTCCACCAGGTCGAGTTCCGCCCGCTGCCTGCGGTTCAGCTCGGCCAATCGCTCGCCGCGCAGGCCGAGCTGCCGGGCCAGCCAGATCCCCACCGGAATGAAGGCCAGGTAGAACGGCATGTCGGCCAGCTGCGACCGGGGCGCGACGATCGGCACGAGCAGCAGCGCGACCATCACCACGAGCACCACGTAACCGGATTCCCGCAGCGGCAGATGGAAGATCGCGACCACCGCGACATACAGCGCGGTCGGCAAGGCGGCCCCGCCGAGGGTCGCCACCAAAGCGACGTGCAAGACGACCAGCAGGGCGAGCACCACCCAGATGCGCTGATCGATCGGCTGATCCACCATCAGGTCGCGGGGACCGGTACGCCGGAACACCAGGAACGAGCCGACGATCAGCGCGGCGAAGCCGAACAGGAACAGGGCGGCCAGCGCGGCGTCGCCTTCCTCGCCGCGCGACCAGCGCTGCACGATCGGCGGCACCAGCCAGACCAGCCAGATCACGGCGATGAATACCCCGAACCAGCCGCGGCGCCGGCCGTTCACCGAGAACGACTGGTCCTCCAGGGCGCGATCGATGAGCCCGGACAGGCCCACCGCCCGCAGGGCGCGCAGCCGGGTGTTCAGTCCCATGCCACGCCTCCGGCCTGCGCCGGGCGGCCGAGAGCGCTGCGGAAATGGTGGACGATCACGAGGACTGACGGTACCGAACCCGTGCCTGGCCCCAGCACGCGCCGAATGTCACATGGCGTCATCTCGACCTTTCCGTGCGGCCGGCCGCGACGCGGTCGCCCACCCCTCGACGGGCGACCGCGGGCAGCTCAACGCGCAGTGTCGCGGCGGAACAGAAACGCCGACCCGCCGATGAACAGCGCCGCCCACACCACCACGTTCAGCACGCCCAACGCGATCGAGCCGGCGCTGCTGTCGCCGAACGGAATTCGGGACAGCGTCGCGACGCCGTTGGTCGGGAACACCCGGGAGACGGTGTCGAACCACCCGTGCAGCGGGATGAACAGCCCGCCCGCGAACGACAGCACGGCGAGCACCGGGCCGAGCAACTGCATCACGTTCTCCGAAGGCAGCAGGTAGCCGACGAACAGCCCGAACGCCGCGAAGACCAGCGAGGTGAGCCAAGCGAGCAGGAAGCAGCTCACCCAGGCGACCGGGGTGAGGTGCGCGCCGAGCGCCCCGCCGACCACGAAGACCGCGGTCACCGACACCAGCCCGAGCACCATCGCGACCGCGACCTTGGTGGCGATGTAGGCGACGGGACGCAGTGGCGTGAGCCGCAATTGGCGACTCCACCCCTGGGCGCGTTCGATCGCCACCATGGCGCCCCCGCTGGTGGTGGCCAGCATCGCGCCGTACACGGCCATCGACACCATCACGTAGCCGGTCACGTTGCCGGAGCCGTAGGACTGCGTCCGGAAATCGGCTTGCAGACCGAAGATCACGAAGAACAGCGGCGGAATGAGCAGGGTGAAGATCATCGTGCGCCGGTTGCGCAGCATGCGGCGCAGCTCCACCCGCAGGAAGCCGAGGCTGAACCCGCCCAGCGGGGTCGGCCGGCGGGCGGAAACCGGTTCGGCGGCAAGGGTTGTCATCTCAGTTCTCTCCGGTGGTCAGCGCGAGGAAGGCGGATTCGAGGTTGTGCGAGGTGATTTCGAGATCGACGGCCGTGGTCTCGGTGAGCAGGTAGCGGGCCACCGCATCGGAATCACTGGTGTGCACGACGATTCGGTCACCGCGCGACTCCACGTCATCGACGCCGGGCAGCGCGAGCAGCTCCGGCGGCACGGCACCGGCAAGCGTGGCACTCACCGCGCGGCCCGAAGCCAGATTCTTGATCTCGGCGGCACTGCCGTCGGCGACCACCTTGCCCGCCCGGACGAGCACGATCCGATCGGCGTACGCGTCGGCCTCGTCCAGGTAGTGGGTGGCGAACACGACGGTGCGGCCGCGCTCGGAGTCCTCTCGCATCGCGTTCCAGAAGTCCCGGCGCCCTTCGACATCCATGCCGGTGGTGGGTTCGTCGAGCACGATCAGATCCGGGTTCGGCAGCAGCGCCAGCGCGAACCGCAGCCGCTGTCGTTGCCCGCCCGAGCATTTGCCGACCAGCCGGCCCGCGATCTCGGTGATACCCGCCCGCGCGAGCACCTCGTCGACCGGTCGCGCGCCCGAGTACAGGGTCGCGACCAGCCGCACCGTCTCGGCGACGGTCAGATCGGGCAGCAACCCGCCGGATTGCAGCACCGCCGAGATCCGGCCCACCGCAAGCGCTTCCGCCGGGGTACCGCCGAACACCGCGACGCTGCCCGCGTCCGGGGAGGCCAAGCCGAGCACCATGTCTAGGGTGGTGGTCTTGCCCGCCCCGTTCGGCCCGAGGAAGGCGACGATCTCGCCGGGTTCGATCACGAGATCCAGCCCGTCCACGGCCTGCACCGCGCCGCCACCGGGTAGCGCGAAGCTCTTACGCAGGTCGCGCAGTTCGATCGCGGGCGCAGCCGAACGCGGTTTCGTGGAACCGCCGGCCGTTGCGCGGACGGCGCCGGTCGTCAGTGCTGATGTCATGCCTCAACACTCGCGCACCGAGGCGCGCACAGCCCCACATGACTGTCACGTGTCGCGCATGACAGTTGTCATGGGTGCGCGGACAACTCGCATACCGGACGGACCGGGCGCGAACTCAGGGCACCAGACCCTGGCGGGCCTTACCCGCGCCGGAGAGCACGAGCACCAGCATGGTGGCGAGGGCCTGATCGTCCAGGCCCGCGGCGGGGAAGGTGTAGCGCAGGATGATGTCGGCGAGCTTGTCGTGCCCGATCACGGTGAGCGAACCGAACTGCAGGGCGTTGTTCCGCTCGGCGACCCGCTTGTGCAGTTGCGCGTTCAGCGGCCGATCCCAGGCCAGCACGCAGGTCAACGTCAGCACATCGAGGCCGGGGGCCAGGCTGACCGCCCGCAACGAGCACAGCGCGCCCTCGTATTCGAAGCCGATCGAGCCCTCGGGATCGACGCGCACGTCGATGTCGTAGTACGACAGGGAGGCGCCCGCGCGCGCCTGCAGCTCCTGTTCCGGAGTCACCGATGATTCCATGCCTGTGCCGCCGTTCACTTGGTGCCGCCGAAGCGCCGATCACGCGAAGCGTACTCGAGGCAGGCGGCCCACAGGTTGCGCCGGTCGAAATCGGGGAAAAGGGTGTCCTGATAGACGAATTCGGCGTAGGCGGACTGCCAGATGAGGAAGTTCGAACTGCGGAATTCCCCGGAGGGGCGCAGGAACAGGTCGACGTCGGGCATATCCGGTTCGTCCAGGAATCGCGCCACCGTCGCCTCGGTGACCTTCTCCGGATCGATCTCCCCCGCCGCCACCCGGCGCGCGATTTCCCTTGCCGCGTCGGCGATTTCGGCGCGTCCACCGTAGTTGACGCACATCGTCAGGGTCATCACCGTGTTGTGCTTGGTCATCTCTTCGGCGACCTCGAGCTCATTGATCACGCTGCGCCACAGCCGGGGCCGCCGGCCCGCCCAGCGCACCCGCACGCCCATCTCGTTCATCTCGTCGCGCCGGCGCCGGATCACATCCCGGTTGAAGCCCATCAGAAAGCGCACCTCGTCGGGGCTGCGCCGCCAGTTCTCGGTGGAGAAGGCGTACGCCGAGAGCCACTTCACGCCCATTTCGATACAACCCTCGACGGTGTCCATCAGCACCGCCTCACCGCGCTCGTGCCCCGCGGTGCGCGGCAGCCCGCGCTCCTGGGCCCAGCGGCCGTTGCCGTCCATCACCAGCGCGACGTGGTTCGGCACCAGCTCAGCCGGGATAGCCGGCGGACGCGCCCCCGACGGGTGCTGCGAGGGCGGGCGAACGGTGCTGGTCGCGACCGACCCCGCGGGGTTCGGCCGGGTCGCGGTGGAGGAGTCTCGGCGCAGGATCACGGCCCCTATCCTGCCTGATGGATGTGGAGACCCTGTGACGGTCTCCGTCCAGGCCCCTGATCAGGCGGGCGAGCCCACCGCCCTGGACCGCTCGATCAGCGGCAACGTGCGCAACTGCCGCTCCAGATGCCATTGCAGATGCGCGGCGACCAAGCCGCTGGCCTGCCTGCGCACCCCCTCGGGCACCGCCTCGACGTACTCCCATTCCCCGCGCAGCAACGCCACCAGCAGATCGAGTACACCCTGCGCCGGCGTCGCCGCGCCGGGCGGACGGCAGTGCACGCACACCGCGCCACCCGCCGCGACATGGAAGGCCCGATGCGGACCGGGGGTCGCGCATTTGGCGCATTCGTCCAGCGCGGGCGCCCAGCCCGCGAAACCCATGGCGCGCAACAGGTACGCGTCCAGGATCAGCTCGTGCGGTCGCTGTTTGGCCGCGATGGCGCGCAGCGCGCTCGCGGTGAGCGCGTGCAGCCGCGGCGCGGGCGCGCGCTCCTCACCGGCCAGCCGTTCCGCGGTCTCCAGCACCGCGCAGGCCGTGGTGTAGCGCCCGTAGTCGTCGATGATGTCGGCGGCGAACGCCTCCACCGTGTGCACCTGGGTCACCACGTCCAGCGTGCGACCGGGATGCAACTGCACGTCGATGTAGGCGAACGGCTCCAGCCTGGCCCCGAACTTCGATTTGGTTCGGCGCACCCCCTTGGCCACGGCACGCACCAAACCGTGCTGGCGCGTCAGCAACGTGACGATGCGGTCCGCCTCGCCCAGCTTGTGCTGGCGTACCACCACCGCCACATCCCGATACAAACGCACGCCTCATCCTCCCATGAACACCCGACAGCCCTCGGCAGGCGCGCACCCCTATACCGGTCCGGCGCCAGTAGGGGTTGATCGACCAGTCCCGGCGAATCCGCCATTACCGCTCGTTGCGCTGACCTATTCTTTTCCTCTACCGCACTGTTGGGGAGGGGTTTTCACAGTTGGACGACCTACTTGGCACCGGAACCGCCGCGGGTTTCCGGGCCACTCGAGAATTACTCGGCCTGCCGGTGCCATGGTGCGCCCGGCTCTTCGCCGTGGCCGAGCGCACCGTGGAGCGCTGGGAGAAGGGCGCGTTCCAGATCCCGGACACGGTCGCGCGTGAGCTCGCCGAAATCGCCGACGAGACCGAGCAGGTCGTCGACGCGATGGTCGACGCCATCGGGGCGGGTGAGATCTCGCCGCGCCTGCACACCTACCGGACCAACGACGACTACTGCAGGCACGAGCCGGGCACCCGCTACCCCGCCACCTGGCATCGCGCCGTCTGCGCCCGGGTGATGGCGGAGTTGCCGCAGGTCGAGCTGCAGTTCGTGGAGTAGCTCGGCGCGATCGGGCGTTGCGCCGGCCCGGCAATGCGCTCGAGCTGATTCGTCACTTCCGCAGCAGGCCGAAGATCAGCAGCAGCACCGACTGCTGCGCTTCGGTGCGGGCGGCGTCGGGGTCGTCCGCGTGCGCGACGATCAACGCCGCCTCGCTCAGCGCGCTGAGCACGAGTTGACTCAGCACTCGCACCGGCGCGTCCGCGATCAACCCGGCGGCGCGAGCGCGCTCCAACTGCGCGGTGATCAGGCCGAGACCATGCCTGCTCTCGAATTCGCGCCAGGCCTGCCAGCCCAGCACCGCGGGCGCGTCGGTGAGCGCGATCCGCAGCATGGGCGGGCGTTGGCAGATCTCCAGGAAGAGACCGAGGCCGACCGCCATCGCGGCCATCACATCGTCGGAATCGACTGCGCCGATGGCGGATTCGATCTCCGCGGTGCTCTCGATCTCGATCTGCTCCAGCACCGCGAGGAACAGACCGCGTTTGTCGCCGTAGTGGTGATGCAGCGCACCGCGGGTGACCCCGGCCTCGGTGACCAGCTCTTCCGCCGAGGTCGCCGCGAAGCCGCGCTCGGTGAACAGGCGACGTCCGGCCTGTTCGAGCGCGGCCCTGGTGGTGCGGGAGCGATCCTCCTGGCTACGGCGTGGCATGCAGCCGAGTGAACTCCAGGATCGCTGCGGTGAGCAACTCGGGCTGGTCCTCCGGCAGGAGGGTGTAAGCGTCGTCGACGACCTGCAACGTCGCGTGCGGCAGGTCGCGGGCCAGGCGTTCGGCGAACGAGAGCGGGAAAACCCGGTCCTCGCGCGCCCACACCAGCAGCACCGGAACCTCGACCCCCGCGAAATGTTTCGCGGCTTCCAGCGTGTACTTGCGGCGCGCGGTCTTCAGGAACCGCCGCAGGTCTCGCCGCACCCCGCCGGACCTGCGGCTCGGCAACACATACGAATCGACGACCTCCCGCGGCGGCAGCCGCTTGACCACTAGGCCGAATGCCAGCGGCGTGCGGTGCAGCGCCCGGATCCGCAGGGCTTCCAGCAGCGGCCGCAGCGAACCCGGCACCCACCCCAGCCAGCCCAGTGCGGTGAACGGCGCGGGCAGGAAACTCTCGTAGCTGTCGACCGCGGCCAGCACCACCCGTCCGATCCGCGCCGGATGCCGGGTCATCAGCACCTGGGTGATCGCGCCGCCGGTGTCGTTGGCGACGATCGTGACGTCGGTGAGGTCGAGCCGCTCCAGGAAGGCGGCGATGAGGTCGGCCACCCCGGTCGGCGTGAGATCCGCGTCGGGCACCGGAATCGAATGCGCGCCGAGCGGCCAATCCGGGGCCAGGCAGCGGTAGCCGGCCGCAGCGATGCCCGGCACCACGTTGCGCCACAGATCCGCGTTGACGAGCAGGCCGTGCACGAAGACGACGGGCGGCCCCTCCCCCGTGTCGTGGTACCGGATGCGGCCGCCGGGCAGATCGATCTCGTGCGTCCGGCCGAGTGCGGTGCTGGTTGCCATCGTCTTCCTCCATCGAGTCGCGGTGCCATCACCTTTACATACATACCGTATGTATGTCTAGAGCCTGGTTGACCACAGCCTCCGCGCCCGCACGGGGTTCTCAAGAGAGGCAAGGGAACTCGGCCCGCCCTCGTTCACCCGGACAGGACCGCGCAGCCCGAGACAGCAGGCGGACTAGTCGCTTGTCCAGGTTCGCGTTACGGTTCTTCCACCGCCGACGAGACGGAGCTCACATGACCGCTACCGATCCCACCCGGCCACCCGCCGAACCGCTGACGGGCGACATGGGGCTGACCGATCTCGCGGCTGCGATCGCCGACGGCACGATCAGCTCGGCCGCCGCCGTGGGTGCCGCGCTCGACCGGATCGACGCCGCGCAGTCGACGCTCAATGCATTCCGGATCGTGCGGCGTACACACGCGCTGGCCGAGGCCGCCGCAGCCGACGCCCGGCTCGCGGCAGGTGAGCGACTGCCACTGCTCGGCGTGCCGGTCGCGGTGAAGGACGACACCGATATCGCAGGCGAGCCCACCGCGTTCGGTTGCGGCGGCACCTTCCCGCCGAAAACCGAAGACGCCGAATCGGTTCGGCGGCTGCGCGCCGCGGGCGCGGTGATCGTCGGCAAGACCAACACCTGCGAACTCGGCCAGCTGCCGTTCACCAGCGCCGCCGCCTTCGGCCACACCCGGAATCCGTGGGCCGCCGACCGCACGCCCGGCGGTTCCTCCGGCGGCTCGGCGGCCGCCGTCGCGGCCGGATTGGTGCCCGCCGCACTGGGTTCCGACGGCGCGGGCTCCATCCGCATCCCCGCCGCGTGGACCAATCTCGTCGGCATCAAACCGCAGCGCGGCCGCATCTCCACCTGGCCGCACGCCGAAGCCTTCTACGGTCTCACCGTGAACGGCCCGCTGGCCCGGACCGTCGCCGACGCCGCACTGCTGCTCGACGTGGCCGCGGGACCGCATTCCGGCGACCGGCACACGCCCGCACCGATCTCGGCCACCGACGCCGTGGGACGCGATCCCGGGCGGCTGCGCATCGCGCTCTCGCTGCGAATTCCGTTCACCGCCACCAGAACTACGCTCGACCCGCAGATCGCGGCGGCGGTCCGCGGCATCGGCGACACGTTGCGCACGCTCGGCCACACCGTCACCGTCGCCGATCTGCACTACGGGCTGCTGATCGGTGCGTCCTTCCTGCCGCGTTCCATGGCGGGCATCCGCGCGGTGCACCAGAACATGCCCGGCGCCGAAGTCGATCCGCGCACCATCGCCAACACTCGCTTCGGCAGACTGCTCGGCGGTCCGGCCCTGTTCGCCGCGCGCCAGGCAGAACCTTTGCTGCACAAGCGAATCGGCAGCTTCTTCCAGAACTACGACCTGGTCCTCGCCCCCACCACCGCAACCCCGGCACCATTCGCCGAAGACATCGACGGCATCGGCGTCCACGCCACCAACAACCTGATCACCGCCGCCTGCCCCTACACCTGGCCGTGGAACGTCCTCGGCTGGCCGAGCGTGAACGTCCCCGCCGGCTTCACCGACACGGGCCTCCCGATCGGCGCGCAACTGATGGGCACCGCCGATACCGAGCCCCTCCTGATCTCCGTTGCCGCACAACTGGAATCGGAGCTGCACTGGGAGCGTGCGCGACCTGAACCGTGGTGGACAGCCGCCTGAGCCTGAGGTAGCGCGGCCGGCGCCGAGATTCCGAGGCGTGTCGCACCGGTCTCATACTCGACTGCCGATATCGTGGAGCGTCTGCTACCGAGTTCGGCCACCACACCGTTTTTCTCCGGGCATCGAGATGCCCGTCCGTCCTGCAAACAATCGTTGGATCAGGAGGAGCGGTATATGAAAGCGATATTCTCGGCCCGGGTGAGCGTCCTACCGCTGGCCGTCATGGCGTGTGTGGGCCTGCTCGCTATGGCGCCGGATGACGGGCAGACCGGCGCCGGCAGCCAGCCGAATATCGCGCTGGCCGGCGACGACGATATGGAAAGCGACGACGACTCGCCCGGCGCGAAAATCACCGACCAGCAGCTGCACGCGCTCGGACTCTGCACCGCCGCCGAGGAAGCGGCCGAGCAGGGCCACGGCGCCACATGCGCAGGCAAGCGCGACATGAGTGCGCTCGCCCGCTACAAAGCCATTCCGTTACCGCTCGCCAGCGAAGCACGGCTCAGCCTCGCCACACCGTTCGAAATGAAGAGCGCGATGGGGGTCGATGAAGCAACTCGCGCAGCCATGTTCTCCGGACTCGCACCCGAGGACGCCGCGGAAGCCGCCGCGTTGGATGCGTGTGGCTTCTTCGCCGCCAAGGGCGGCGGCGTCTGCGACAAGTACCTCGACACAGATTGTGCGGCGCAGGAGAACAATCGCGGCTTCTGCTTGATACGCGCGGGCTACGGCATACCCGGACCACATGACGACCAGAACCTCTCTGCAGCCGATATGGCCGTGAAGGACGCGGCGGTGCACGCCTTGCGTGCCGCACGCAGTGCACGGGTCTCCGATTCGGTGCCGCTCGCCGTCGCCGCGGATAAAGCGGAAGCCGCCGCGGTGTTGCAGTGGCAGGCCGCCGGCTGGGCGATGTAGTCGAGCGCCGCGCTCAATCCAGGTGGGTGACGGTTACTGCGGCCCAGTAGATTTCGGCGGTGGCTTTGCAGGTTTGTAAGGCGGTGCCGGAGGTGCCGTAGGCGTAGATGCAGTTGGTGATCATGTCGGTGCGGAGGGCGGAGTTGCAGGCGGTGTAGTTGGTGCCCGCGGCGTCGGCGCGGTCGTAGCACATGTCGTGGCGGGCGCAGGGGCCGCGGAAGTCGGCGGCGAAGTAGCTATCGGGGGCGGAGGTGCAGTAGTCGTGCCGGGCGACAGGTTTGAGTTTCGTGTTGTACACATAGTCGCTGGGCACTCCGACGAACGCCGATGCCATCGAACGCGACTGCGGGACAGGTTCGCCCGGGTACACCTTGGAAGCCGCTTCGGCGGCGGGGTCGAGCGGGTATTCGGGAGTCGGGGTCGCGGCCGCGTAGCCGGAGGTCAGGAGCAGCGCGGCGGGAAAGGTCAGACAGACGAGAGCCACATCACGGATCCTCATGCCGAGTACCTGACACCGCGCGCATTGCCGGAGCCGACCGATTCGACCAATGGCGTGTTAACCGCACCTTAAATACCTTTCACACCACGACACCGAACCGAATTCCAAACCGCGCCCAGCGCACGACAATTCACCGATTACGGGCAATTCGGCGAAAATCCACGCCGCCCCAGATTCGTTCCAGTGGCCCTCTATCGGCCCGGCTTAGCGTCACGACCGCCTCCGCGATTGCGGCCTACCGCAAACATATTCGGGCGAGGCCGCGCCACCTCCATGTCGAATCGGTGAACTACAGAGGGGATATCGGTGAATCTCAACAGAAGACGCACACTGTCGGCCGCCTTGTTCGCGGGCCTGGCCACCCTGCTCGTGCTCGCCCCCGCCACCGCGGACCCGGCGCCGACCGAACAGGGCGACGACCACACGCTGGGCTCGCAGATCGTGGTGCACGAAGGGGCCGGCGCCGGGGATCCCAGCCAGGAGCGGTCGTTGTCGGCGGGGTCGGTGGAGGGTATCGACGTGTCCCGTTACCAAGGCGACGTCGACTGGAAGAGCCATTGGGACAACGGGATTCGCTTCGCCTATATCAAGGCGAGCGAAAGCACCAACGTCACCAACCCGTACTTCGCCTCCCAGTACAACGGATCCTACAAGCAGGGTTTGATCCGCGGCGCCTACCATTTCGCCATCCCGAGCAGCTCCAGCGGAGCCAGCCAAGCGGACTACTTCATCGCGCACGGCGGCGGCTGGTCGCGTGACGGCAAGACGCTGCCGGGCGCGCTCGACCTCGAATACAACCCGTACGACAAGAACAACCAGTGCTACAGCAAGTCGCAGAGCGCGATGGCGTCCTGGATCCACGATTTCAGCAATCGCTATCACGGCACCACCGGACGGTGGCCGGTGATCTACACCTCCACCAGTTGGTGGAACCTCTGCGTCGGCACCGCAGGCGATTACAGCGCGAACAGCCCCCTGTGGGTGGCCCGCTACAACTCGACCGTGGGCGCGCTGCCGTTCAATTGGCGGGTGTACAGCTTCTGGCAGTACACCTCGACCCCGCTGGACAAGAACCGCTTCAACGGCGATCTGTCCCAGTTGCAGGCGATCGCCAACGGCTGATCGAACCTAGAACCCCAAGCGGCCCAGCTGTTTCGGGTCGCGCTGCCAATCCTTGGCGACCTTCACATGCAGGTTGAGATAGATCCGGGTGCCGAGGATGTGCTCGATCTGCTTGCGCGCGTTGGTGCCGACCTCCTTGAGCCGAGCCCCGCCCTTGCCGATGATGATCGACTTCTGGCTGGGGCGTTCGACATAGAGGATCGCGTGCACGTCGAGCATGTCCTCGCGCTCCTCGTACGGCAGGATCTCCTCGATCACCACGGCGAGCGAGTGCGGCAGCTCGTCGCGGACTCCTTCGAGCGCCGCCTCGCGGATGAGCTCGGCCATGAGGGTTTCCTCCGGCTCGTCGGTGAGCTCACCGTCGGGGTAGAACGCCGGTCCCTCCGGCATTTTCGCGGCGATGACGTCGACGAGCACCTCTACCTGCTCGTTCTTCACCGCCGACACGGGCACCACATCGGCGTCCGGGCCGAGCAGTTGCGAGAGCGCGAGCAGTTGCTCGGCGATCTGGTCCCGGCCCACCTTGTCGATCTTGGTGACGACCCCGAGCACCGTCGTCTTCGGCGCCATCTGCTTGATCTGCTGCACGATCCAGCGGTCGCCCGGGCCGATCTTCTCGTCCGCGGGCACGCAGAGCGCGATCAGGTCGACTTCCGAATACGTATCGCGCACAAGGTCGTTCAACCGCTGACCGAGCAGGGTGCGGGGCCGGTGCAAGCCCGGCGTGTCGACCAGGATCAGTTGTGCGTGCTCGCGGTGCACGATGCCGCGAATGGTGTGCCGGGTGGTCTGCGGCCGCGACGAGGTGATCGCGATCTTCTGCCCGACCAGCGCATTGGTCAGGGTCGACTTGCCGGTGTTCGGCCTGCCGACGAAACAGACGAACCCGGAACGGAATTCGCCCGCGCCCTTGGCGTCAGCCACCGCGCACCTCGCCGGCGGGCTGGGCGTCGACCGCGAGTTCCGCGTCGTCGACGATCTCGAAGACAGCGCCGTCCCGGTCGGTGAAGATGATCTTGGCGTCCGGCGACACCTCACGCACCGCGGTGACGCCGTAGTCGGACAGTCGTCCGCTGACCACCACGGCCGCCTCGAAACCCTCTGCGCCGCTGGAGATCGCGGCCGCCACCGCCGCCTGGAGCGCGGTCAGGCGCAACGCGGTCAGGCCCACCTCGCCCGCCGCGTAGGTGCGGCCGTCGGTGTCCCGGATCGCCGCGCCGCTGGCGCCGCCGGTGCGCCCCATCGCACCGCGCGCCAGCACGAGCAGCTTGTTGTCCTCGGGATCCAGTTCGGTCATTCGGAGTCTCCGTCCTCATGTCGACCGGCCGGGTTGTCCCGATCCGATCCGTTGCCCTTGCGTTTGCCGTTCGACTTCTCGTCGCCGTCCGCGTTCTGCGATTTGTCCGTCGCCTTGCGCACCACCACGGTGTGCACCCGCACCCGCCCGCGCGTATCGGCGCCACCCTCGCCGCGCAGCACCAACCCGTGCACCTCGACCTTGGAGCCGGGCAACGGCACGCGGCCGAGCTCGTGCGCCAGCAGGCCGCCGACGGTGTCGACGTCCTCGTCTTCGATATCGAGCCCGTACAGCTCGCCGAGGTCCTCGACCGGCAGCCGCGCGGACACGCGATAGCGGCCGTCCCCCAGGTCTTCGATGGGCGGCGTCTCGTCGGTGTCGTATTCGTCGGCGATCTCGCCGACGATCTCCTCGAGCACGTCCTCGATGGTCACCAGGCCGGCGATGCCACCGTATTCGTCGACCAGCAGCGCCATATGGTTACGCCTGCGCTGCATTTCGTCGAGCAGGCTGTCCAGCGGCTTGGAGTCCGGCATGAACACCGCGGGCCGCATCACCTCGCGCACCAGCACCTTGCGGCCCCGTTCCGCGTACGGCACAAGGTCTTTCAGGTAGACGACGCCGAGAATGTCGTCGACGTTCTCGCCGATCACCGGAATCCGGGAGTGTCCCGAGCGCACCGCGAGCGACATCGCCTGCGCCGCAGTCTTGTCCGCCTCGATCCACACCATCTCGGTGCGCGGCACCATCACCGCGCGGGCCGCGGTGTCGCCGAGTTCGAAGACGGACTGGATCATCCGGCGTTCGTCGTCGGCCACCACGCCGCGCTCGCTGGCCATCTCGACCACTTCGCGCAGTTCGATCTCGGACGCGAAGGGGCCGTTGCGAAATCCCTTACCGGGGGTGATCGCGTTACCGAGCAGGATGAGCAGCCGGCTGAGCGGGCCGAGCAGCGCGCCGATGAACTGCAGCGGCAGCGCCGACGCCAACGCGATCGAGTAGGCGTGCTGGCGGCCGAGGGTACGCGGCCCCACCCCGATCACCACATACGACACCAGCACCATGACGATCGCGGTGACCAGCAGCGCCCAGTCGTCGGCCCAGACGGCGAGCAAGCCGGCGGCGAGCAGCACGGTGGCGCCGATTTCGCACAGAATGCGCAGCAGCACCATGAGATTCACGTAGCGGGCGCGGTCGGCGACGATACGGCTGAGCCGCACCGCGCCGGGCCGATCGGCCCGCACCATATCGTCGACCCGCGCCGGTGAGATGGTGTTCAGCGCCGAATCGACGCCCGCGAACACCCCGCCCACTGGGACGAGCAGGACGGCGAGCAGGATCAGGGTCAGCGAATTCACGCGGGTCCCAGTGCGTCACCCGGTGTGGTGAAGCCCGCCTTCCCCAGCAACCTGGCGTCCCGGGCGGCGAGTTCGGCGCGCCGCTGCGCTTCGCGCAGGCTCTCGTACCACTCCTCGAGCAGCCGGGCCTGCAGCGCGAACATTTCCTTCTCCTCCTCCGGCTCGGCGTGGTCGTAGCCGAGCAGGTGAAGCACGCCGTGCACCGTGAGCAACGCGAGTTCGTGGTCCAGCGAGTGCCCGGCCTTGCGGGCCTGGCCCGCCGCGAACTCGGGGCACAGCACGATGTCGCCGAGCATGGACGGACCGGGCTCGGGGCTGTCCGGGCGCCCGCCCGGCTCGAGCTCGTCCATCGGGAAGGACATCACGTCGGTGGGCCCGGGCAGGTCCATCCAGCGCATGTGCAGGTCGGCCATGGTGTCGAGATCGACGAGCACCATGGACAGTTCCGCGGCCGGGTGCACGTCCATCCGGGTGATCACGAAGCGCGCGACACTGACCAGATCTTCTTCGGGTACGTCGATACCCGACTCGTTGGCGATCTCGATGCTCACCCGGTCAGCCTAATGCCGCAGGTCGACACCCGATGCCGTTGGGTGTCGACCGAACGACCGACATGCGGCGCATATCAGCGCCGATCGCCTCGACTCGCCGCTCTGCGCTGTGCCCGGTTGCCCGGGTAGTGCGGGCCGACCTGCGGCCTGGCCTCCGCCTCGGCCCGGTCGTAAGCGTCGACGATGTCCGCGACCAGCCGGTGCCGGACCACGTCGCTGCTGGTGAGTTGCGCGAAGTGGATGTCCTCGATATCGGTCAGGATCTCGCTGGCCGCCCGGAGCCCGGAGCGGGCACCGGTGGGCAGATCGACCTGGCTGACGTCACCGGTCACCACGATCTTCGAGCCGAACCCGAGCCGGGTGAGGAACATCTTCATCTGTTCGGCCGTGGTGTTCTGCGCCTCGTCGAGCACGATGAACGAGTCGTTCAGCGTGCGACCACGCATGTACGCCAGCGGCGCGACCTCGATCACCCCGGCCGCCATCAGCTTCGGAATGGCCTCGGGATCCATCATGTCGTGCAGCGCGTCGTAGAGCGGGCGCAGGTACGGATCGATCTTCTCGTTGAGCGTGCCCGGCAGGAAGCCGAGCCGCTCCCCCGCTTCCACCGCGGGGCGGGTGAGGATGATCCGGGTGACCTGCTTGGTCTGCAGCGCCTGCACGGCCTTGGCCATCGCCAGATACGTCTTACCGGTACCGGCCGGACCGATGCCGAACACGATGGTGTTGGCGTCGATCGCGTCGACGTAGCGCTTCTGGTTCAGGGTCTTCGGCCGGACGGTCTTGCCGCGCCGGGACAGGATGTCCAGGCTGAGCACCTCGGCCGGGGAGTCCGAAGAGCCTTCCGTGAGCATCGAAACGGTGTGCCGCACCGCCTCCGGGGTCACCACTCGGTTCCGGCCGGTGAGCGCGACGAGCTGTTCGATCACTCGCTCGGCGAGCGCGACATCGGCCGCTTTGCCGGTCAGGGTGACGGAATTGCCACGGACATGGATGTCCGCGTCGAGCAACTCTTCGAGTTCACGCAGATTCTGGTCGGCCGAACCGAGGAACGGGAACACGGATTCGGGAGCGAGTTCGATACTGGAACGCACGGTACGTGCTGCGGGCCCCGAGCCGCTGTCTTCGGCACCGATTCCGGCTGCGGAGGTTGTCGGGTCGCCGATCTCGCCTTGTGTTCTCAAAAGTGGCTATAGCCTGCTTTCCGGTCTCGACGTGCTGCTGTGTTGAGGAAAGTTTAACGCGCCCCACCGACACCGCCCAGTGAATAAGCCGCTAACGGAAGGACCAGGTGATCACGGGATTCCCCGTCGCCGCTGCGCCCAATCCTCGGTGAAATCACGAAACCGTCGCGCCGCGCCGGAGGCCGGTGTCGCGGCCGACCACACCAACCCGACCTCGCGGGTCGCGCCGGCGTCCGCGAGCGGGATCAGCACCGGGCCGGCCAGACGCGCCTCCGGTTTCGCACCGGCCACCCGCGGCGCGTTCGCCGGGCCCGGATCCTCCTCGGGCAGCACCCCGACCCCGAGACCCGCGGCGACCAGGCCCGCGACCGTGACCAGGTCGCTGGCCTCGAACGAGATCCGCGGCCGCAGGTCGGCGGCCGCGCTCAACTGATCGACGATGCGGCGCATGCCGTAACCGGGATGCATGGTGATGAAGTCCTCGTCCGAGACCTCGTCCAGGCGCACCTGCCTGCGGCCCACGAGCCGGTGGTCGGCGGGCACGGCCAGCGCGAGCCGCTGCCGCAGCAGCCCGCGCCAGCCGATGCCGGACATGGTCGGGCGGGGCGAGACGATGCCGAGATCCGAAGTCCCGCTGAGGACATCGTCGTTCACCATTTCCGCGGGTCCCTGTCGCAGCGCGAAAGTTATCCGGGCCGAACCGCGCCGGAATTCGCCGACCAGTTGCGGCACCAGCCAACCACCGAAGGAATGCAGAAAAGACAGGCGCACAACACCATTGGCGGGACTGTTCAAATCGGCGATGGACTTGGCCGCGGTGTCGAGTTCGGATTGCGCCCGCCGGGCCTGCTCGTAATAGATGCGACCGAACTCGTTGAGCACGATGCGTTTGCCGCGGCGATCGAAGAGTTCGACGCCGAGCCGGCGTTCCAGCCTGCCGAGCATGCGCGACAGCGTCGGCTGCGTGAGGTGCAGACGCTCGGCCGCCGCGCCGACCCGTTCCAGTTCGGCGAGCGTGATGAACCACTCCAGATCCTCGCCCAGCATCTGCCACGCCTTCCTTAGTGATGAGTGTCACACCCCGCCGCAGGACCGCTACCTGCGCAAAGTGCCCTCGCTATATGCACTGTGCGCATGAACTCCGTCATTATTATTCATTTCCCTTCGGAAAGGTCGAGGGGAGATCCTGAAACCCATGACCCTGACGAAGACCCGGCCCGTCGCCGGGGGCCGCACCACGCATGAACGCCGGATCGCCGCCGCGCTGTTCGCGGCGGGGCTGGCCACCTTCGCGACCATGTACAGCGCACAGGCCCTGCTACCCAGCCTGTCCGAGGCCTTCGATGCGACGCCCGCCCATGCGGCGCTTGCGGTTTCGCTCACCACCGGGATGCTCGCGCTGGCCATCATCCCGGTGAGCGCGCTGTCCTCGCGGATCGGGCGCACCAGGGTGATGACGGTCTCGGCGGTGACGTCGGCGGTGATCGGGCTGCTACTGCCGTTCAGTCCGTCGCTCGAGGTACTGCTGACCGGGCGGGCGCTGCAAGGCCTGACCCTGGCCGGGGTGCCGGCCGTGGCGATGGCCTACCTGGCCGAGGAGATCGGCGCCGCGGGACTCGGTGCGGCGATGGGCGTCTATATCGCGGGCACCAGCATGGGCGGGCTGGCCGGTCGGGTGATTCCGGCGTTCACGCTCGGCCTGGGTTCGTGGCGCTGGGCCGAGGCCACCATCTCGGTCGCGGCAGCGGCATGCACCGTGTGGTTCGTCCGCAGTCTGCCGCCCTCCCGCGGTTTCGTCGCCCGGCCGGCCGGAATCCGCACGGTGCTGGGCGATCTCGCCGTCCAGCTGCGCCACCGCGGACTACTCGCGCTGTTCGGGCTGGCCCTGGTGCTCGTCGGCACCTTCGTCTCGCTCTACAACTTCCTCGGCTATCGACTGACCCAGCCGCCCTTTGAATTGCCCGATGCGGTAGCGGGTTTGGTGTTTCTGCTCTATCTCGCGGGCACCGCGGTCGCGACCGTCGCCGGGCGGCTCGCCGATCGCGTCGGCCGGCACCGCGTGCTCGCGGGCACGGTCGTGCTCATGGGACTCGGATTGGCCCTGACCATTCCGGACAACCTGGTGGTGCTCATTCTCGGCATGTCCCTGTGCACCGCAGGGTTTTTCGGGGCGCATACGGTCGCCAGCGCCTGGGTCGGCGCCATGGCGTCGGGTAATCGCGGCGCGGCTTCGTCGCTATACCTGTTCTCGTTCTACGTGGGCAGCGCCGTCGTCGGCGGCGCGGGCGGTGTCGCCTACACCCACTACGGCTGGGCCGGTCTCACCGTAGGCGTCGCCGTGCTGCTGCTCATCGCGTTGATCCTGGTGTGCACCTTGGCGATCCACAGTTCGGCGCGGATGCCCGCGCGGCCGGCCGAAGCCGAACCGACCGCGTGACGCAGCTCCCTAGCTCGCGCCCCAGCGAGGGGTCAAAGCGCCCAGCGCGCCGAGTGCCACCGCGGCGGCGGTCGACGTGCGCAGCACCGTGGGGCCGAGCAGCACGATATCCGCGCCCGCCGCGGTACAGGCGGCGAGTTCGGTCTCGTCGAGACCGCCTTCGGGCCCAACTATCAGCACCACTTCGGGGACGCCGTCGAACGGCAACGCGGTGAAACGGGCGGCGCCCGATTCGTGCAGCGCCGCGACGATCGCGCCGTCCGCCTCGGCTTTCCGGATCAGCTCGAGCACATCGCGGGTGCGATGCAGCTCGGTGACCTCGGGGATGTAGGCGCGCCGGGACTGTCGCGCAGCCGAGCGCGCCGCAGCCCGCCATTTCTCGACGGCCTTGCCCGCCTTGCCTTCCCAGTTCGCGACGCAACGCGCGGCCTGCCACGGCACGATCGCGTCGGCACCGGCCTCGGTCATCAATTCGACCGCCAGCTCCGAACGATCGGACTTCGGCAACGCCTGCACCACCGTCACCCGCGGCGTCACCGGTGCTGCCACCGCGCGGTTCAGCACCCGCAGCTCCAGCCGGTCACGTTGGGCCGCAACCACTTCCGATTCGGCAAGGACACCGCGGCCGTCCGACAGGGTGATCGGCTCACCGACCCGGATGCGGCGCACCGTCGCGGCGTGCCTGCCCTCCGGGCCGTCGAGCACGGCGAGGGCGCCCGGCTCGGGCACCTCGTCGAGGTAGAAGACCGTCGCAGCCAATCAGCGCCCGCTGAACGAGGCCCGCAGCCGGGCGAACAGCCCGCTGTTGTGCTCGGACTGCGTCGACATGACCTCGGCGCGCTCGTTCGGGCGGGTGCCCTTGTACTTGCGCAGCAGGTCGGTCTGCTTGCTGTCCAGCTTGCTCGGGATGACGATGTCCAGGTGCGCGAGCAGGTCACCGCGCGCGCCGGAGCGCAGCCGCGGCATACCGTGGCCGCGCAGCACCGAGACCTCGCCGGGCTGAGTGCCGGGCGCGATGGTCAGTTCGGTCGGGCCGTCGAGGATGGTGTCGATCACCACGGTGGTGCCCAGCGTGGCGTCGACCATCGGCACGCGGATGGTGCAGTGCAGGTCGTCGCCGTCGCGGACGAACACGTCGTGCGGCTGTTCGACGATCTCCACGTACAGATCGCCCGCGTGCCCGCCGCCGGGACCGACCTCGCCCTGCGCGGCCAAGCGCACCCGCATACCGTTCGCCACGCCCGCCGGGATCGGCGCCGCGATCTCCCGTCGCGCGCGCACCCGGCCGTCGCCGCCACACTTGTGGCACGGATCGGGGATTGTCTCGCCGGCACCGCGGCAGGTCGGGCACGGGCGCGACGTGAGCACCTGGCCCAGGAACGAGCGCTGCACGGACTGCACTTCGCCTGCGCCACCGCAGGTTTCGCAACGCACCGGCTTCGACTTGCCGTTGGTGCCCGCGCCGGTACACACGTCGCAGAGGATCGCGGTGTCGACGGTCAGGTGCTTGGTCACGCCGACCGCGCACTCGGCCAGGCTCAACCGGGTCCGCAGCAGCGAATCCGCGCCCGGCTGTACCCGCCCGCGCGGCTTGCGCGTGCCACCCGAGGCACCGCTCATGCCACCGAAGAACGCCTCGAACACATCGCCGAGCCCGCCGAAACCGGCGCCCGAGAAGCCCGCGCCGCCACCGCCGGCTTCCAGCGGGTCGCCGCCCATGTCGACGACGCGCCGCTTCTCCGGATCCGACAGCACCTCGTAGGCGGCCGACACTTCTTTGAACCTGGCCTGCGCCACCTCGTCGGGGTTGACGTCGGGGTGGAGCTCGCGAGCCAGCTTGCGATAGGCGCGCTTGATCTCCTGGTCGGTCGCGTTCTTCGCGACGCCGAGCAGTCCGTAGTAGTCCCGTGCCACTTGAGTTCTCTAGTCCTTGGTCGTTCTCGACAGTGCCCGACGGTACTTTCACCGTGCCAACCGCATGCCCAGCATTAGTCGGATGCACTCAACTTTATCCGCCCGAAGGTTCGAGGGTAGCAGCGGCATCGGAGCCGTCAGCGTTCGGCGAGGACCTCACCGATATAGCGGGCGACGGCCGCGACCGAAGCGATCGTGCCCGGGTAGTCCATCCGCGTGGGACCGAGCACACCCATGCCGCCCAGAATGGTGCTCGCCGTGCCGTAGCCCGTCGACACCACCGAGGTGCCGCGCATCTGCTCGACCTGCGTCTCCTCGCCGATCCGCACGGTCACGGTGCCGGGCTGCTGCGCGGCCGCGAGCAGTTTGAGCACAATCACCTGTTCTTCGAGCGCCTCGAGCACGTCACGCAGCGAGCCCGGGAACCCGAAGTCCGCCGCGTTGCGGGTCAGGTTCGCCGTGCCGCCGAGCACCAGACGTTCCTCCGGATGCTCCACCAGCGTCTCCACCAGCACCGTCGACACCCGGATCAGTACGTCCCGCAGACGCAGCGGCGCCCGCTCGGGCAACTCCGCCACCGCGGCCGACGCCGCGGCCAGCCGCTTGCCGTCCATCGCCCCGCCGAGCATGCCGCGCAACGCGGCCAAGTCCTCGTCATCGATCAACGCGCCCAACTCCACCAGACGCTGATCGACCCGCCCCGTGTCGGTGATCACCACGAGCAACAGCCGCGCCGGATTCAACGCGACCACCTCGATATGCCGCACCGTAGACACCGACACCGACGGATACTGCACCACCGCGACCTGCCTGGTCAGCTGCGCCAGCAGCCGCACCCCGCGACGCAGCACATCGTCCAGATCGACGCCCGACTCCAGGAACTCCATGATCGCCCGGCGCTCCGCGCCCGACAGCGGCTTCACCTCCGCGATCCGGTCCACGAACTGCCGATAGCCCTTGTCCGTCGGAATCCGGCCCGAGCTGGTGTGCGGCTGCGTGATGTAGCCCTCCGCCTCCAGCACCGCCATATCGTTGCGCACCGTCGCACTGGAAACGCCCAGATTGTGCCGCTCGACCAGGCTCTTCGACCCGATCGGCTCCTTCGTCGCCACGTAGTCCGCGACGATCGCGCGTAGGACCTCGAAGCGCCTGTCCTCGGTGCTCGACATGGCCCCACCTCCTCGCTTCGTCCTCGGGCACGCCACCGACAACCCGATCCCATCGCACAACACCCTGTGCATCCCGGTCCGTCTGGTTAACCAGTCTAATTGCCTATACCCGATTCGCCCCGCTCGCACACCGGGGGCCGGTGCGGGGGCGACGCGCCTGCAGAGACACGGGAACGGCTTGCCTGTACCGAGTCGCGGTGATGAAATCTGAAACTCGGTGGAACCGATCGTCGGTCCGGCGCGTCTGTGTTGAGTAACGGATCGAATCTCGAATCAGGGGGGTAGACCGGTGGATGACGGACGCCGCGACGACGCGCGCACACGCAATGACGAACTACGTGACCAGATCGATTCCCTACTGGGCACTTTCGAGCAGCAGCAACGAGATCTGGCCGAAGCGCAGTCCACGCTGGCGGCCACCACGGTGACGGCGTGGTCCTCGGACAATCTGGTTCGTGTGGTGAGCAACGCCGCGGGAGTTCCCACCGAGGTCCACGTCGAACCCACCGCGTTCAAGCGGTCCACCCCGGCGAAATTGGGCCAGTCCATTACGGAGGCGGTCCAGGCCGCCGCACGACAAGCGCTGGCAGCGACGCAGCAGGCGATAGCTCCGATGCAGCAGGCCGCCGCCGGCCTTCCCGATCTGTCCGATCTCGTTCCGGGCGCACCGAGTATTCGTCACCTGGTCGACACGATGTTTCCAGAGCCCGCCATCGCGCCGCAGGAGCCGCCCGCGCCGCCGGAAGACGAGGACGAGTACTACCGCAACCGGTCCTATCTGCAGGACCGCCCGTGACGAACTTCCGTGTCGACCCGGACGCCCTGCGCGCGACGCGCACCGAATTCGTCAGTGTCGCCGACCAGATCACCAGTGCCGCACAGAAACTGCGCCAAGTGATCGAGGCCGAGGGTGAGTGCTGGGGGTCCGACAAAATCGGCCAGAGTTTTGCCAAGAACTACACCCCCGGTGTGCCGAAGGCCCTCGCGGGCGTCGACGGCCTCGGCAAGGCGATGAGCACGCTCGGCGACAAGATGGTCGCGACCGCGAACGAACTGCAGAACCGCGATCAGATCAACGCGGCCCAGCTGAACCAGAACAACCCCTGATGGGCATCGAGATCCCGGAATCCCTGCAGTGGGTCGCCAAATGGATTGTCGGTGCGGGTGATTGGCCGCAGGGCGATGAGACCGCGATGTGGCGCGTGTCCGACGCGTGGTCGGCGATGTCGTCGGCACTCAACGAAATCGACGACGAGGCCGCACATGCGGTCGGGCAGGCGTTGGCAGCCATCGATGGCCAAACCCACGAGGCCATCGCGGCGTACTGGGACCAGCTGACCGGTCAGAAAGGCGCTTGGACGAGCCTGGTCAAATATCTCGACTCGCTCGCCGATCAAATCGGCGACGGCGCAGCCGATATCGAGCAGACCAAACTCGTCATCATCGGCACGATGGTCATCTTCGCGATCGAGATGGCCCCACTGCTGGCCACCGCCTGGACCGGGATCAGTGCTGCGGGCGCGGTCGCTCTGCGAGTGGCCACCCAGATCACCATTCGCATGGCGATCAAGCAGCTGATCGCTCGAATGCTCACCCGTGCCGCCGCCAAGGCCGCCGCTCGCGCCGCGCTGCACGGCGCCATCTTCGAAGCCATCGAAGAGGGTGGATTGGAGATCGGTACCAAAATTCTGCAGGTCGGCATCGGCCACCGCGACGAGATCACCATGCAGGATGTGAAGGACGCCGGTGTGGCGGCGGCCGCAGGTGCCGCGGGCGGTGCGGTGGGTGCCGGCCTCGGCAACGGGGGGTTGCTCTCCGGTGCGGCCGATATCGCGTCCAGTCGGCTCGGCCGCGCCACCGTGGCCGCGACAACCGAGGCGACCACGGGTATCGCGGGCGAAATAGCGGGTGCCGCGACAGCTGCCGCACTCACCGACCAACCGTTCAATCTCACCCTCGACAGCATCACTTCCTCTGCGGCCCAGGGTGTTCCGGCCGGTGTCCACGCGGCGGGCAACCACCACTCCGATACCGATGCGCCCACGCCCGATCCGAGTATCGAAGACCTGGGCAACACTCCGCCCGCCCCGAGCACTCAGCAATCCGAAGGCACGCAGCCCGCCGCACAAGCTGAACCGAGCGAAACGCAGAGCGCTCCCTCGCCGGACAGCACGACGCCTGCGGCCGCCAACCCCGCCGCGGACACCACGTCTCCGGCGAACTCCGCTGATACGAACCAGGCACCCACGCCTGAACACAACGAATCCACGAGCGCGGCGCCGTCCGAAAACGCTGGTACCCGAACCGATCCGACCGCACCAGCCACCTCGGAGACGGAGGCGCCCACTGAATCGGCGACGAATCCGCTGTCGCAAAACCCGTCCGTCACCGACGGGGTCGCACCCGCCGAATCCGGCATCGCCACGGACAACCCGGCCAGTCACCAGGATTCGAGTCCATCCACGCCGAGTACTGGCGCTGGTCCCGATACTGCCGCCTCCGCGGGGATTTCGAGTACCGCAGACTCGCCGCAAGCAGCGGCGCCGACGTCCGAGCAGCTCTCCTCAACCCAGCACCCCGGCACGACGCCTGATTCGCCTGCTGGGCAACAGGTCTCAGCTCAAAGCCCTGAGCCGGCGACAGCCGATTCGCCTGTGGGTCAACCGACGCAGGCGACCACTTCGCCGACGGACAATGTTCCGGCGCCGGCAACACCCGGACCATCTCCAGATCGGTTCGAATCGTCGACAACGGCCCTGCCGCTGTCGGACACGGCCGCTTCGGCACCGCACCAGGCCGAAAGTTCGACCAACGCCACTGCTCCCGTCTCCACTACCACCGCGTCCGCTCCGACCATCAGCCCACCGTCGACCTACGCGCCCGCTGCCGACTCCGGGCATCGCGCGACAGTGCCCACGACCGATGCAGCGGCTCCCACGCAGTCCGCGAATCCCGCACAGGCGGCCAATCCGACACAAGCACCGGCGAGCCCGGCACCGGCGGCGACTGGTCCAGCGCCAGGACCTCGTGTTGTCGCGCCTCCCCTCGCTCCTCTCGGCCCCACCAGCTCTGGGCCGACGAACCTGATCTCCGACCCCGCACGCAGTCCCCGCACAACGCAGGCACCGCTGTCCTACGAGCCGGCTCGTCCATCGGATCCCGCTCGCCCTCAGCCGAACCCTGCGCCGCCGGACTCGGCACGCACGACACCGACGAGCCCGAGCACCGCGGATCCGAGCCGTGCGGTACCGAACAGTCCCACCGCTACGCCGAGCACACAACGTCCGCCCGCGGTCGAGCAGGCGCGAACAGATTCTGCCGAAGCACCGGCGGGTCCGGACGAGTCGGACCGTGGCGATCCTGATCCGTCCGACCGCACCCCGGCCACGGACACCGCTCCAGACGATCCCGCAGCCGGCAAGCGATACGACACCCTTCGGGGAGCGGAAGATGGCACTGCTGATCTACTTCAACCAGATCAGGGACGACCCGACCGAGGTGGAGTACCGATTCAGGGAGACGAGGGACAACCTCGATCGGAGCCTGATCATCGACAAGACGGACAACACCGTCCGGACGGCCCAACCGGAGGACGGGATTTTCCGCTCCGCAGCGGGACAGATCCTGATCAGAGCCAAACGCGAGAAGACCTGGCCGCCGAACGGCGTGATCGCCTCGTAGATCCGTCCGCGACCACCCTCGCGACGCCGACCGGCACCGAATCGAGTTCCGCTCCGCTCCCACCGCATTCGGCGGCGCCGCGTGATTCCACCCCGAACGTGCCGAGTACTCCTCTCGCGCAACCACATTCGGTGCCGAATCGAAGCGCGCCGGACTACACCGAACCCAGTGTCTCGTCGTTGCCGTCCGGCTACAGCCATCTCGACCCCGACTTCCACCAACGGCAATCTCGACTACCCGACTGGTGGCCGCGCGAGGGCGCACCGACCGGTACCCCGCAGCCGAGTGATGCTCGGGCACAACGTGATTCCGAGCCCGGAACCCACCCCGACCAACCTCGCCGCAACCCCAACCCCGTTGTCGACAACTTCATCGCCCGCGCCCCGGAATCGCTGCCACCGTCCCGCCGACCCGGTCGCGAAACCCTACCGAACCAGCCACCGACGCAGGCGCACCGCGCATCGAATCCTGCCCAGCATCAACAGGATCCGGCCCGCGCAGCCCGCGAGTACTTCCGCAACCAGCGGCCCGACTCGGACCGAGTCACCGAGGTGCATCCTGCACGCCATCCCTTCTCCCCCAACGCGCCGGCGTTCGATGTGCGGCGCTACGCCGACCGCGGCATAAGCGTGATCAGCGTCCGGGTGCATCTCGTCCCCGGCCCCTACGCCTCGCCGTTGGAGATCCAGAACCTGATGGAGTCGGCACAACGCGCCACCGACCAAGCCTTCAACACCGCACCGCGCCTGCTCAACGGCGACCGCCTACTCATCGACCTCGTCTTCACCACCGACCCTTCGACCGCCCACCTCCAAGCGAACGTCACTCAGGCCCCCGGCGACCTCAGCAACTGGTCGGTCCACGCCCGCCCGGAAACCTTGGCCAACAACATCCGTCAGCAGTTGGGGCTGCTCTCGAACGAGCCCGGCACCCACCCCGGACTCACCGCGGCAGACCTGCGCCAAATCAGCAACGACATCGCCGCGGCACACACCCCGAGCAGCTTCACCGACCTCCCCGGCACCCGAGTGATCGACCATCATCGGCTCGATGAGCTGGAGTTCGCGGCGTACCAGGAAGCAGTCGAAGACTCGTTACGAGACGGGGACCGGTTCATTCGAGGCGCCGACCCTCGAACCCACCCGTATGGCCGGCTGATCAACGACGGCGGCACCCGAGTTCAAGGTCGTAGCAACAACTGCCTGGACAACGCGCTGGCAGCCCTGTCGTCCTTCTTCGGCCGTCCCCAAGTGGCCCTTCCGAGATGGCCGGACACGCTCCCCGACGGGAGCATCGACGACGGCAGCGGTGAGCGCGGGGGACTCGAACGAGCCGCTGCATGGCTTGGCAGCGGTCTCGTCGGTTTCAGCGGCCGAGGTCTCTCCATCCCGGATCAATTCGACGCAGTCCACGACTGGATGGCGAATCTCGGCCCCGGCTCTGCGGCACTTGTCCTCAATCAGTGGCACGCTCGTGACGCGAACGGCGAATTGGAGTACGACTCGAACGGTGATCCGGTCACGAAGAGCAGCCACGCGACCGTCATTGTCTATCCGCCCGGAGCTACCGCGCCTATCTGGTGGGATCCACAGTCAGGCGAAACATCGGACCTACCGCCGAGCTGGATGGTCGATTACTCGTGCGGGCTAGGGTTCACACCGATTTCACCGGACCAAGGAGCGGCCTATGCCGGAGCAATATCGAACCAAAGCGCGAGTGGAACAGTACCTGGCGCAGATTTACGGACCCGGTCGGAGATACCGTCTCAACCAGTTCGAGCACGGGTGGCTCTGCACTCCGATCTTGACGCAGGAGGAGAACACCGCCGGCCAAGGCCTCGGACTGGCGACCATGGTGATCGACTCCGAGACGGGAGCAGTGCTCCAGTATCCGAGTTGGCCGGACCCGAAAATAGCGAACGACTACAGCGAAGCGAAACGGACAGGTCGGCTGCCGATGGGGCGCCAGATCTATCCCCATCAGTGGCAGGTGACCTTCGAACGAACGCGGGAGGACCAGACAGAAGTGGAGTACCTGGTCCGAGCAACGTCAACGATGGAACCGCTCATCCAACACCAACTGATCATCGACAAGCCGACGCTCCGCTCGCGAACGAACACCCCCGCGATTCATCCGGTGTGCGCCCGCACGAAAGCCTGGGCTCACGCGAACCGGAGTCCGGACGGGGCCTGGCCGCAACGGGGAACGTTCACCTTCTAGAAGTCGCCGGGCCGCGCGTGCCCGACACTCGGAGTCAGGGAGTACTCAGTGCTGGAGCCGATTCGGACCAGGGAGCAAGCGGAGAAGTATCTGGCGCAGATCTACAAAAACCATCGGCAGTATCAGGTGCTTCAGTTCGAATTCGGTTGGGCGGCCTCGCCGATCCTGACGAACAGCGAGATAGCAGCAGGGCAGGGGCTCGGACTCACGAGGCTGGTGATCGATTCATCGACCGGGCTGGTATTCGACTACCCGAGTTGGCCGATGAGAAAGGTCATGGACGACTACAGCGAAGCGAAGCGGACAGGCCGCCCACCGAGGGCGCGCCAGGTATATCCACCTCTATGGCTAGTAGAGGTGGACTGGCTTCAGGAAGACCCGACCGAGATCCAGTACATGGTCTTCGCGACGACGGAAACACAGCCAGTAGTTCATCACCAATTGATCATCGACAAGCGAACCCTCCACTACCGGACCAACGCTTCGGCGATCCATCCCGTCTGCACTCGGGCAGCAGCATGGGCGTGCGCGAACCGCTCGCCAGACGGGATCTGGCCTCAACGGACGAAGTTCGAGTTCTAGCTACGCCGACCGGCCCTCCGATGGGCGATAACACCGCCCGCTCGACGACCTCCCTGCAGCCGACCCCCTTCGCTGATGGCATTCTTGCCGACCCGGGACAAAGTAGGGACGTCCCAGCAAGCCCCGAGAACTCCCGCGAGCGTCACAACCGCAACGAAGAGACCGGCGATCATTCTGCCGCAGCAGATTTGCACCGCGACGCGGACGAACTGCTACACAAACCGGGGGACCGCGCCGACTCGTACCGAGATCTTGACGGCAAGCTCCATCGCATAGGGGACCGCGAGGGCACGTACCGCGACAGGACATTCCAACTGAGGGACAGCCAAGGCTGGGCCTCCGACCCGACGGTGCGGGAAGACATCGTATTCCTCTCAGAGAGAGGCCCTGCAGAGCCCTACGAGGTGGTGGATCCGAACATCAGACGAGGCCTCGAAGAACTCGCTGTGGAGGCGGTTCGACAAGAGTCCGAGCGCGCCGTGGCGAGCGCGGCGGCCAAGTCGCTCATGAAAGAATTCGGAGTCGACAAGATTGATCAGTTGAGCGAGCGAAAGCTCAACGAAATCATCCAGGATCGACAAGATCGAATCGAAAACGACACGTCACTCACCGACTCGGAGCGGCAAGCCAAGCTCGGGCGACTGCTCGAGATGAGGGACAATGCGCGCGAGTACAACAGACTGGGCACCGAGATGGTGCGAACTTCGAAGGCCATGGGCGAGTTGGGCGGTTTCGCTCACACGACCGGCAGGCCCGATGTAGTTGTGCTCAGCCCTTTTGATGGCGCGGTAGACGGACGTGACACCTTCGACATCGTCGCATTCACTGAAAGCCCTGAAGCCACCTTGCTTATCGACGAGTGCAAAGGCGGATCGTCGATCTTGGGCGCGGCAGATACTGAACACGGCCGCGCACAGCAGGGGTCGCCTGAGTACGGCCAGCGCACTGCCGCTATCGAGAAGAATCTTCTGCGACTGCTCGCCGAGACCCCCGAGCAGATGCAAGCTCGCGGCGTGGACCCGAACGGCCCCGCCGGACAACAGATTCTTCAGGCGCGGGATGCGCTACTTCGCGCTCATGCCGACGGCAGCCTCCGAGTGGAATACAACTTAGTCCAAGTCGCGCGTGACGGAACGATCATGGTTTCGCGCTTCGGCCTCGAGCGTGACGGGCAGCCGTTCTCACTGGAGGTCATCGGAGGAATCGATAGGGCTCGCGCGCAGGAGCTGGTTCGCGACGTGGAGACACGTGAGCTCACACAAGTGATCGAAATCGAAATTCAACAATATCGAGCAGCCGTATTGCAGTCTCTGACCCCCAGCGATCGTGAAGTTGTGCTGCAAGCAGTCGAGTTCGCCAGGGAAATGTCGATAGAGGGCAGTACGACAGAGGAGCTACGCACACGAATCATCGAAACCATAGAGAGAGCGAAGGAAGCGCGAGCGCACGATTTCGGCCGCGACAGCAGAGAAATAATCGCCGCCTACAAAAGCTTGGAGCAGTTACAAGGCACTAGCGTCGGTCGCGGTATCGACATATTGGAAAACCTCAATCTAAACGTAGAGCAAAGGGATGCAGCAGCCAATCTGCTGAAAGCTGAAATTGCCGATCGTGACCGTAGCGTCGCGGCATCGCTCGAGATCGCAGATCGAGAGCTTGTGGCTGCAGCCACGCGGGAAATACAGTACGCACAGGACCCGCAACGGCAGGCTCGGGAAACACTCCTCGAGCAAACAGCGGAGAAAGTCAAACAGCTAGAGAAGGACCGCGAGCAATCAGCAGTTCCAGGATTGGGCCAGTTGGTTGAGGCACACAACTCACTGGAGCGAATGGTAGCAGCAGAACGTGCAGCCACCGCCCGCGCAGTCGAACTGATGGGCCTCACACCCGAGCATGCACTCGATGTGACAGCCGCTGTGAATAACTCACGCGACCAAGCCCTGGAACAGATGCGCGATTCGATCGCCAGAGAAACCGCCCAGCAGCACAATCTCACTGTCGAGCAAAACCCCGCCTTGAGACTTACAGGTGGCCGGGCAGCATCGTTTGATGCGCGGACCTACATCCTGTGCCTGGAGCACAATTCCATCGGTTTCGACAGAGAACAGGCCGCATTTATCTATCAGGTGCCTGGACGAGAACCGGAGTTGGTCCCGTATGATTCGCAGGCGGCTAGGCTCGCCCGGGCAGTAAGATCAATACAGCACGGACTTCCAATCAGGTCTGCGGCCGAGATGCACCTGGCACGAGTGGGTCAGGGCGTTCCCGCACATGAAGTCGTACGTAACCCGCCGACAGCTGAAGAGCTGCAAATGCGCGGGCGAGGTCTAGAACTCGACCGCGCACGCGAACGAGGTACGGAGCGTGAACGTTGAAGTCACGATCGAAAGTAAGGTGCTGCCATGACTGAGTGGCGAGCGTCGAGCGATACCGAGGTTGTCCGACTAGCCAACCGACTGCGCTCGTTGGACTGGTCATGGCAGATGGCGGACGTCCCTCAACTCGCCGCCGCCTTCGGCTGGAACGTTCAGACAGTGCTGCCACAGTCGGTAATGCTCGATGTCGGACTAGGGATGGCAAGCGGCGGAATCCAAGGACGCAATGGGCAAGCAGAGATCATCGAGATAGGTGTGGCAGCAGGTGCCGCCAGAGATGCCGAGGGTCAGGCTCTCGTGCGCGACACCTTCGCCCGCCTGGCATCTGCGATCACCGAAGCGCTGGGCAGTCCGACAAGCCGTCTCCCTGGGGAAATTCCCGAGATACGTTGGGCTGATACAGATTTCACCCTTCAACTGATCTGTTTCAAAACCACGGTCCGGCTGTTCCTGGTAACGAATACATGGCTCGCCGTCCACGATGAGACCGTGGCACTTCAGGAGCAGGGGTTGATATGACCGGTTGGGCGAAGTTCACCGAGGGGCTCGTTGAGCACCTGGCCACGCTGCCGGTCGGCGTCGTTGTCATCATCAGTGAGGACGAGGCGCGGCAGGAACGGTGCCGGTCCGCTCAGTTCCGCCAGCTCGACGACATGATTTGGGCGGAGTTGGTGGGTGATAGTTGGTTGGAGCCCGAGTTTCGTGCTGGTGCGAGGGGACGTCTTATCGGCGAGGCCGGTTGGCGGCAGCCGGATGCCGATCATTGTGACAACTGGTGGTTCGAACTGCCGTGGCCGGCCGGGTCGAGCGACTACGAACGTCTCGCGGCCAGGATCACGGCCGGGCTGCGCGATGGGTTCGGGATACCGGAGCCGGGAAAGCTGATCTACCGGACGTGGAACGAGCGTGAGGGCAATCGGAAAGTCGAATTGCCGCTCCTCGGCATCGCTTACGGTGAGCCGACAGCGGCTGCGAGTACCGATGCTCTGCCCTGCGAGCAGCGCGTGATGGGTGATGACGACATCGTCGATCTGGCGAACAAGCTGTATTCGTTGCAATGGCCGTGGCGGATGGACTACCTCGTCATGCTGCTGGACGTGTTCAGATGGCGGGATCCGATGATCAGATCGCCGGACTGGGTTCGGTTCGACGCCGGATTGGGTTCCGGCACTTGTGACGTGATCGGCCGAGCTGGGAACGCAGAGCGCATCGAGGTCGCCGTGACCACGCTCTTCCCTGACGATGCGGAGGGCTGGGCGGGAATCGACGACGCGTTCGCCCGGATGAGTTCCACCCTGATTGCCGCTCTCGGCGAGCCCACTGCCCGGATAGACGGCCGGTTTCCTGAAATCCGTTGGGGTGGTGCGGAAAACACATTGCGGCTGACCAACCTGGCGGTGATGGTCCACCTGGACCTGGTGATCAATGAATGGCTGGCGGAATTCGACGTGGCACACTGAGTGGAGGGCAGGTTACGGGCCTGCGGTCGAAAACAGTTGGGGGAATGATGGCTTTGTATGCGGAGATCCGGAAGGTCAACGAAGACAACCAGTTTGTACGCTACGCGTATGTCGATGCGGGCGGTGCGGAGCAGACGGTGTTGCTGAACAAGACAGCGGAGACTATTTCGCTGGAGAGTGGAGTCGAAAACATGCTTTATCGCGCGGTTGCGCGGAAGATCGCTTCGACCTGGTTGAGCGGATCGGTGCCGGAGCGCATGATCGTCCAGTCTTGACCGGTACCGCTGCGTCGCCTATGGCACCGAGCGGAGGACTGCGGGGACTATTTGGGTGGTTTGGGCGCAGGCGTCGAAGGGGAAGGGTGGGCTGGCGGGGGCGATGTTCATCGATACGTGGATGAGGTGGGCGTTGTTGGCGGTGGGCGGGTCGGCGCGACGGTAGTTGAGGGTGATTGCGCAGCTGGTGTTTTGGCGGGTGGGGTCGGTGGATTGGACGGTCCGCAGCTCGGTACCGGTGAGACCGTCGAGGGTGAGGTGGCGGCCGTACTGGATGGATTGGCCGCCGTCGACGCCGGACGGAAGCCGCAGGACCTCCCCGGTTTTCACCATCTGCTCACTGTTCCGTTCGAACGAGATCTCGACGGTCACGCGGTGCGAACCACCCGGCTGGACGATGGTGATCGCGCACTTGTAGGCCTTGCTCCAGCCGACCGAGGTCATCTTCCAGCCCAGGAACTGCGCGCTGATCTGGGGTTCGGCGGCGCACGGATCACGTTGCGCCAGTGACCTTCCGGTCGGTTCGGCGATCGGACGCGGTGGGAGGGCCACGAGTCCGTCGAGGGTGGCGGCGAGATAACCCTTGGTGAACTGGCAGGGTTGCGACCACGGGACGGGCGTCTTTTTCGGGCCGGTGACCTTGGCGACGGTCACCGTGTGCGCGAAACCGGTGTCGTCGGCCGGGATTCGGTAATCGCAGCGGTACGCGTCGGGCCTGCTGTCGTCGCTGACCGCGCTGCGGTAGACGGTGCGGCCGTTGATCAGCTCGGGTTTGTCCAGCGCCTGCTTGTCGGCGGTGTACAGCTTGTCGAGTTCTACGTTGAAGTAGTAGATCGCGTCCGGATCGTCGGCCGCGGTGATGGACATGCCACAGCCGGTCCAGCTGCCGCCGCGCTCCCAACCGGGGGCACGGTCGAAATTCTGGAATGTGCCGAGGCGTTGGGCGATATCGCGATTCAACAGCGTGCACGCATCGGTGGCCCGTATTCGTGCCATGAGATCGCCGGTACCTGGTGCGATAGCGGCTAATTCGGCCGAGCCCGGAATACCCGACGAGGCCTTCGCGGCTTTCGGAGCGCTGACTTCCACGCTGGTTTGTACGGTGTCTCCCGTGGTGATGGTGCCGCAGCCGCACAACGCGGTGACAACCATGCCTATCACCGCCACGGTCGACCATTGCCGTCTGCCGCCCACGATCACCGGCAACTCCCTCGGCTTATCGAACGATCTCCGGCAGGTTAACCGACCGGAAGACGCCGCTCTATCGGTTCACGAATACCCGACACTGCCAACCCGAATCGTTACCGTGCGAATGCAATTCATGATCAGGATCCGCTCGGCAGGCGACGCCGGCCGGTCGCGAGTTCGGCGACGAGATCTTCGTAGCCGACCGCCAACTCGGCCAGCCGCTCCCACGCGAACCAGATGTCCCAATCGGATTCGGCGGCCAGCGCGTCTTCGGCACATGCGGTGAGCCGGGCCAACCGGTCGAGTACGGCGCCGATCGTCTCGGTGTGCAGGTAGGCGCCGCCGTGCGCGACCGGCAGCCGGGGCGCGACCCACCGATCGATGGCGCGGACCTGCTGAGCACGGTATTCATCGATCTCCCCGGTGATTCGGCGTGCCAAGATCAATCTACGCCGATGCAGCGCGGTCAACTCCCCGGCGGCACGCAGCAACGGGTGGCCGTTGCTCGCGGGATCCCGACAAGCTTGCAGCACTTCACTTCTCGTGGGCAGCTGGCTGTTCCCCAGTTGGTTCCCCAGTTGCACGCCCGAGCAGTCGGTCGCCGCGGTGGCGTCCCGCACCTCGCTCATCGGACTGTCCTCGCCGCTACGCAGGCACAACGGTGCCCGGCCCGCGCCGGGTCGTACATGGTCAACGTCAAATCCCCCGATCGGTCGCTTGGTGCGCCCGGTCGGTGTGGACCTGGACCCGTTGTCGCCGATAAGGTTTCAGGACTTCGATGACACGGACCGGGGCGCGCGTTCAGTAGAGCACCGGGGATTGATCGGCGGGAACGTCTCGACAGCGAGGCGAAGAGAAAATTCACTGAGTTCCAGGATTCCCGTCCTAGAGGTTCCAGTTGCACACCTGGCCAATAGTGAGCCTTACGAAAGGGAACTGCCGTGACCCCGACCGGATCCACCCTGTCCCGCCGCATTCTGGCACGTCAATTGCGCGAACTGCGCGAAAAGTCAGGCGTCACCGCCGAATACGCCCGAAATTCGATCGGTGTCGCGAAACAAACGCTGTGGCGGATGGAGACCGGGCAGCCGGTGCGGTTGAATCCATTGTTCGTCGAGCGGCTGTGCCACGTGTACGGGGCGGACGAAGACGTCACCGGGATACTGCTCGAACTCGCCGGGGAAACACGGCGCAGCGAATGGTGGCATGCCTACGGCGACGCCGTCCCGAAGCATCTCGGCACATTCCTCGGCCTGGAAGAGGCGGCGACACGGACCATTTCCTACCACGCGACATTGATCCCCGGCCTGCTGCAAACCTCGGACTACCACCGCGCGCTGCTCGAGACGGGCTCGCCCGGCCTGCCCGAAGAAGCGGTCGAACAGCAGATCGAACTGCTCGGCCGCCGGAAGTTCCGGCTGACCAGCCCCGCCGACCCGCTGCGCGTGGAGGTGATCGTCGACGAGTGCAGCCTGCGGCGCCCGATCGGCGGGCGGACCGTGATGTCGGCTCAACTGCGGCACCTCGCCCGGGTCGGACACCTACGCAACGTCTCCATCCGCGTGATCCCGCTCGACACCGCCTACGGCGGACTGGCCGTCGGCCCCTTCGTGATCCTCGAATTCCCCAGCCACCCAACGGCGCATCTCACCGAACCACCGGTCGTCTACCTGCAAGGGCACCTCGACTCGCAGTACCTCGAAGCAGCCGACGATGTGCGGCGATACCAGCAGACCTACGACGACCTGCGGCGCGCCGCGCTCGACGAGACGCGCAGCCGGGCACTCATCAAATCAATCGTGAAATCGATCGTGGTGGAGTATGCGACCTGAAAGTTGCCCCCGGCCGTGAGCTGAGCAGGAGTACCGGAGCCGCACCACCACGGATTCCGGACTCCTGCTGCTCAACGCCTCGGGAGCGGGTGCCAAAAGGCTGCCGACCTGCGCTGGGACGCTTGCACGCAGGTAGACGCAGTGGGTAGCGTCAGGGAGAGCTGACAGGGGGCGGAGAAGCCGGTCCGACCCCGCGCGATCCGAATCGGCACCGGCAGGCGAAGGATCTGATGACGCGCAGGTCGAAGTCTTGGAGGGTGGGGGTCCTCGTGCTGGGTGCGGTGTTCGTGGTGGGGGGATGTGGGCCTTCGGAGGATGGGCCGGCGAAGACGAACGGCCCGTCCACTTCGAAAGCCACGATGGCCGCCGACGTTCCGTCTGGCTTCGATGCCTGCACCGATGTCCCTCAGTCCGTGCTCGATTCCGAAAAGCTCCTGGACAAGACGCCCAACGATTCCAATGCCAACGGCGGCATCAAATGGCGCGGATGCCTCTGGGCGAAGACCGACGGGTATGCAGCAAGTATCCAAACAACCAATATCACCATAGATATGGTCCGCGATAAGAAGTTCCCCGATAGCCGCGAGTTCGACATCGGAAGTCGGCACGCGATATCTACACGGCAGATCGATGACCATCCGGATGCCGCGTGCACGGTCAATGTGGCGATGACGGGCGGGAGCCTCGAGCTCAATCTCACCAACCCACCATCAGGCAAAGCAACAGGACACCTCAACACGTGTGACCTGGCGCGTGGATTGGCAGAGAAAATTGCACCGGCAATCCCCAGCACTGCCTAACGACACGGACGGTTGCATTATGGGAGGGACGGAACCACATGGGTGAGGACACGACAACGACACCTCGGCCAATGGCGAACTTGCTCGATGCCGTGCGGGGTGGTCATGCAACGGTAGAGATGACGCCAGAGGACTTCGTCTACATAGATCGCGACTGCGAGTACTTCAAGCGCGTGATTCGGCGAATCCAAAGCCTCGCAGAGCAGATCGCGCGGCAAGACAGCTGGGGTCTCGGCGAGACGACGAAAAACATGGTGTCCGGTCAAACGGTCGTAGACCGATTCAGGCAGAAGGCGAAGCAAGCGTCCGACGGCAACGATGTGTACACCATCATGGAGCAGCACTACAAGATCGTCGAGGATATCCAGGAAGTCCATAAGTCAGCTCGCGAGCGAATGATGCAGGCAGACAGCGAGTTTGCTGCCTCATTCACTCAGCTGAACGAGACCCTGCCGGAACGACCCCCTGCCCAACTCCCAGCCGGCCCATACCTTCTCCCGGACGGAACTGCCCGATGAGCGGATATGAACCCCCACGGATTCCAGGCGGTGGCGAACATACCGACAGTTGGGATCATCCGGAGATCAAGGACGCCTTCGATCCGCTGGACACGACCGAAGCGATCAACCAGGCCGAAAGGTACTGGCAGATGCACCAACTCTGGGAACAGGGCGTAGATACTTTTGCTCGCTCGATCCAGAACTCCATCGCCCAGGCATGGTCCGGTCCTGCGGCCGAGGCGTCGAAGAAGTCGATCCAGGACTATACGACCGATGCCCTTACGCTGACGTCCTCCCTTGCCGAGCTGCATACCCGCGTCCGCGATGCCGCGACCGCAATCGTGAACACCAAGAAGGCGATTCCTGATCCGGTGATCATCACGTGGACGTCGTGGCTGTGGCCGCCGAACCGCAAGGACTTGCAGAGCGATCAGTCGGAAGAGACGCAGAAGGCACGCGTCGCAATGAACGAGCATTACGTGAAGCCGTTCAGCCAGATCGACGGCAAGATCCCCGTGCTGCCGACCCCCACCAGCCCCACGAAGGCGGTCGACATCCCGGCCCCTCCCCCTGGCGGCTACAACGCGGAGAACACGAGCAGCGGGCAACCTTCGCAGTCCATAACTCCTGGTACTGATCCTGGTTCGACGAACTCCGCGGTTCCGGGCGATACGAACGGTGACGGGAAGCCCGACGAACCGGGGACTACCGAGCCGCAGACCGATCCGTCGAAGACCGGGGAGCAGACGAACCCGGCTTCGACCACTTCCCCGAGCAGCACGCAGACGCCGTCCAGCACCGCACCGTCGACGCAAAGCCCGAGCACCACGGACCCGGCGAAGACCGTCCCGGCAGGTACCGGCACGCCGTACACCCCGGGCACCCCAGGCACCCCAGGCAGCCCGCGCACCTCGGGTACCCCCGGCTCCCCTGGTTCACCGAGCACCACACCTCAACCAGGCCGCAGCATCCCGGGCACCGGCATCCCCACCACCTCCGGCACCTCGCCCACCCCGGCCGCCGCTGCAGCGACCGCGGCGCGCGGAGCGGCAGGCGCATCCGGTATGGGCGTGCCCGGGGCGGGTGCTCGCGGCAAGTCGGAGGACGACGAGGAGCACAAGATCCCCGACTATCTGATCACGCAGGAGAACACCGACGAACTACTCGGCGAATTCCCGAAGACGGTGCCCGGCGGCGTGATCGGCGGCGACATTCCCACCTGACGCACGTCGTACGAGGGTGGTAGCGGCCCGCGGGCTTTCCTGCGGGCGAGATCGAGTAGGTGAAGGAGACCGGAGCAGGCATGGCTGAGTGGAGTTGGGAGCCGGACGATTTCGCGTCGCTCTGGTACTCCGAGGCGCATGACCGGTTGCCCAGCCCGCTGCGCTACACCAGCCGGTTCGCCCTGCGGGACGAGTTCGCGGCGCACCGGCGCACGGTCCGCGGCCGCTACTCCGCCGACGAGCTGGAGGAGATCCAGCTGGCCTTGCACACAGTGAGCAGCTCGGAGTTGCGGATCGAAATCCTCGGTGGCACAAGCAGACACAAGAACAGCACCGGGCCGGGAGATTTCCGGGAGTATCGGATCATCGGCGCGCGCAACCCGTATCGCGCGGTCACGTTGATGCAGGCGGGGACGGAAACCGAGCACGGTCCGATCCGCGTGCGCATGTTCCGTCCGGAGGCGTTGCCCGCCCGGGTGGTTCAGTCGATCCCGTCGTGTCCGCCGGGCAGCGCCGCGCCGGCCACGTTCCATCCGGACGATATCGGCCGGCGCCGCAACGGCTATTTCGAGGATGTCGCCCGCCAAACCCCGCGGGAGCAGTACCAGCGTCTGCTCGGGCGCCCCGCCGACGGGGGCGGCACCGCCGTCCTCGTCGCCGCGCCCTGGCACACCGGTGCCGAGCCGTGGCAGGTGTTGCAGTGGCACGACATCACCGATGACGGCCGCTACACCGAAACCCGCGGCTCGCACATCGCGGTCCGACCGGCGACCCCGGCGGACCTCACCGCACAGTTCACCACCTGGATCGAGCGGTCTCTCAAACGTTTGGCGGACGCACACGACGCCTGGTAGCGACCTCAGCGCTGTTCCGGATTCGCACCGGACCCCGGCAACACGGGCCCGACGACACCGGCGTACTGCGGCAACTCGTCGTCTCGCAGCGGTTCCGGACCGGTCGGTAGAGGCGTCCACTGCACCGAATCCGGCGGTTCGAGTTCCCGCTGCTCCACTTGGACCGGAATCGACTCGCTGCGTTGCGCGTCGGCGGGTGCGCGCCCGTCGGCGATATTGAGCCCCACCGCGCACAGGACGATCAGCACCCCGCCCGCGATCCCGGCCCAGGTCGGCACCTGACCGAAGAAGATCAACCCGAACAGCAGGCCCCACACGCATTCCAGGGTCAGCAGATTGCCGCCCTGCACCGGATCCACCCGCTCGAAGGCGAAGTTCATCAGGAAGACGTTGAGCACGCTGAGCCCGCCCGCGATCCCGATCGCGGTCCACAGCATCCCCGGGGAAACATCCGACGGCAGCCGCGGCAGACCTTCCCATTGGCACAATGAGGTCAATGCGACACCCAGTGCACCGACACCGACGGTCAACGCGGTGATCTCGTAGTTGTTCAGGGTTCCGCTGTGCCAGTCACGGCCCAGATAGCTCAGCGATATCGCGACCATCGCGACCAAGGCGATCACGTCGCCCTGCTTGCCGGAGCCCCAGCTCATGCCGAAGCCGGACAGGATGGCGACCCCGATCGCGGACCCGCTGACGAAAAACACCCGGACCGCGGTCACGGGCACTCGGCGCAACACCAATCCGAGTGCCGCGACCAGCGGTAGCGCGGCGATGAACGAGATGTTGCCGACGGTCGTCATCGTCGCCGCCTTCGCGAACAACGTCGTCCCGAAGACATAGAGCAGGACGGTGCGCACCACGATCACCGACCATTCCCGGGCACCTGCGTGGAGTATCACCCGCCATCGGATCCAGCGGCCGAAAACGACCGCCGCGATCCCGAACGCGACACCGGCGCGTAGGTAAACTTGTTGGGCGACAGTGAAACCGGTGTCGAGATACCGCGAGAACACGGTGAGCATGGCGAACGACGCGGTCAGCAAGATCAACGCACCGATACCACGCAGGTCGATAAGTGTTCTGCGTTGTGCGAGCGCGGTGCCGTTGATGCGCTGAGCCTACCCAGCGCGACGCACCGCCAGTTCCGTACTGACGGGTATTTTTCAGGTGTCGCTCACGTCTGAGCAGCCACCTCAGGTTGTCAGGGGACTAGACAGATCCCTCCATGACATGGTGGCTACGGGCATGCTTTCGATCGGCGGCACAGTGGCACCGACGACCCCGCGCCAGCCAACCTGCCACCACCCACGCCGCGGCCAATACCGTGACGCTCAATGTATTGAGTGCCGCCGCACAGGCGACAAAGGCCGCCAACGCGGTCACAACGGTCCCAACAGCGGTCAGCACGTGCGCGATCTGCGTGACGAATGACGAGTGCTCATCCTCACCGGCTTCGCACGGGCTCGCCGGGACCCCACCGACGATTCTGATTCTTTTCATGCGCAACAGCGTGCCGCCGTCGCCCCGACCAGGCCAGAGACACCGCTCTGCTTGCACGTATCGCGCGCAGAACTGCCAGAAAGTGGACGTTGGACCAGCTCAGGGATACCGTCGAAAGCGCGGATGTTGCCGAGGCCAGCGCACGTCCGCTCAGTGCATAGCCAGTCATCTGGAGCAGGGGTGAGCAGTCAGCACAGCATTGCGTGCGGGCGCCGTGTCGTACGCGAATTCGAAGCCGCTGGGTCTTCGACCTGGGAGACGGTCCATGCCGTGCGCGCGCATTGCGGGGTGTCGTTGCTGCGCGCGCATCGCATCGCCTACGGATTCACGCTCGTCGATGTCGCGCAGCAATTGCAGGAACTCGTCAAAACCGAATCACCGTGTCGCGGGTTGTCCCATCAGAGCGTGTCCCGCTGGGAGACCGGGCTGGACATGCCGTCGTATCAGTTCCTCGACGCGCTGTGCCGGCTGTACCGCACTCGGCCGGACCGGCTCGGTTTCGGCCACGACTACACCGACGACGAACCCGAGCGCCGAATCGTGTTGCCCGCGGTGGTCCGAGGCGGGCCGACGGCGTGGGAGATCCTGCGCGCCTTGGAATCCAGCCTCGAACTCTGCGGGTATCTGGTCTATGTGCTGCCGCCCTCGGAGTACATTCCGGCGCGCATGCGGGATCTGGCGCAGGTCCAGCAGCTGCAGCTGACCGACCACTCGGCCGACATGCACCGGCGGTTACATCGGATCGAGGCAATTCTGGCCGGGCTCATCGCCTTTCGGATGAACGACGTCGCCGATCTGCACGACACGTTCATGTGGTTCTACAAGGCGCGCCGCGCCGCGCGCCTGGCCGGTGACCGGGAAGTGGAGGCATGGCTGCACGGACATATGGCACACACGCACGAGTGTTACCGCCACGCACTCGATCAGGGCTTGGCCATGGCGCGTGCGGCGCAGGCGTCCGGCGGTGCGGGCCCGGATTCGGCCATGGTCTTCGGGTTGCTCGCCGAGGCGGGAATCCAGGCCCGGATCGGCCGGCGCCGGGAGGCGATCGAAGGGGTGCAGGCCGCCGAGCGGATGTTCGCGAACCTGCCGTCCGACGTGAAATCCGATGACAATCTAGGCATTTCGGAATACATCCTGCGCTGGCATCAGTCGCACGCGTTGAGTTCGATCGGCGACTGGCGCGCGGCGGAGGAACTGCGGCAGCGGATGCTCAGCCTGCCGATGGCCGACAAGGATCAGGTCGGGCGCTCGCTGCTCGACCTGGACATGGCGGCGATGCGCACCCGGCAGGGCGACCCGGAGCACGCCCGCGCACTGATCCGGCAGGTCTGGCAGACGCTGCCCGCTGAACTGCGGGTCGGCCAGGTCCGCCGGCACATCTCGCAGCAGATCGTCGCTTTACCCGCGCCGATGCGAAACAATCTGCTGGAGCCATGATTTCGGCATATCCGCGAAATTCACTCCGCCGGTAGATGCCCGCGCTCATCGTAGGATTCCAGACGATAGCCATCCGATATTCGCCGCCAGGTCGTGAACGACCCATTGCCTGCGAGACCCTCGGCAGTTATTGCCAAAATTGCTGTGTCGTCGAGGTTTTCGAGTATTTGCCGCAGGTACAGCACGACCGCGTCGTGCGCCACGATCAACACGCGGCGGTGCTGCCGATCAGCCTCGAGATCGGCCACCACGCCGCGTAGTCGCGCCGCGACATCCCGGAACGATTCCCCCTCGGGTGGTCGATACCCGAGCGGATCGCGCGCTTCTTTCACCGCTTCTCCCGGAAAGCGCTCCCGCACAGCGGCAGACGTTAGCCCTGCGAGCTGACCGCGATACCGGTCATAGAGCCTCGGATGAACCTGGTAGCACGGCAAAGGTATTGCCGCGAAACGTAATTCCGCCTCGGCGAGCTGCCAGGTCCGGACCGCGCGCAGGTACGGGGAACACAACACCAGCTCGGGTCGCGCCTCAGGCGCCATGGCAACCAGCTGCCGCCCGACGGCCGCGCCCTGCCGCTGCCCGAGTTCGGTCAGGCCGATCGCCATATCGTCGGTCTCGCGGTGGGCACCGGCCACAGCAGCGACATTCGCCGTGCTCTGGCCGTGTCGCACCGCGTACAGCAAATCGACCCGGCCACTGTCCTTTTGGTGCCCACAGTCCACCGCACTCCCCCGTTCTGTAGTCACCCCACGCTACTGCGCGGCCGCCTCGAGTACACCGGTCACCGCCGTCGGTCGCGACACCGACGAGGGTGCGGGGCATCGATCTCGCTGGCCGTGAAGCATTGCGACGCAGGCAGAATGACGCTATCGGCGGCCGAGACCAGGTGGGCGTGTCCGGCCACTAGGCCGGACGACTCGAGGTCGGCCGCGATCGCGAGGGAAGCTGGTGCACAATCATGTCGGCCGCGATGACGGGGCCGATATCAAGGAAGCGGCTGGGCCCGCAGCTCGAGTCGACGGCACGCTGCGCGTACGACCCGACCGGGCCGGAACTTTTAGTCGCAGACCTTGGCTTGTTTGCCCGCTAGGGCGTCCAAGCCGAGCATCGCCAATAGGGATTGGCAATCATCGGCATTCTGTGAATAACTGGCGACCGTGCGGGCGGCCACTGCGCTCTGTCGCGCATTTTCGGCCTTTTCCGCTGCCCGCGCCTCGGCGAATTCGCCCGGTTCGTGGATGAGGGTGATGTGTCGTGCCGGGGACATGAATCTCCTTGGGGTTGGTCCGAAGCCTACAAGGGTCATCGGCTCAGCGATAGCCGAACCAACCCAGGAGTCCGCGGAAATCCCTAACGGCGCGATAGGGGCGGCGTGGTCAGGGGACGAGCAGGCGGCGGACCACGCCGTCGGCGAGCAGGCGGCCGCGGTCGGTGAGCACCAGGTTGTCCTCGTGTCGAGCCGCCAGGCCGTCGGCGACGATCTGGCCGGCGGCGGCCGCGCCGAACTCGTCGAGTTCGGCCAGCGGCAGACCGGTGCGGAGCCGGACGGCGAGCATGAGGCGTTCGGTGTAGCGCTCGTCGGCGGTGAGGGCCTCCCAGCCGGCGGCGGGCAGGCCGCCCGTGGCCACCCGGTCCGCGTAGCGCGCGGGATGCTTCACGTTCCACCAGCGGACGCCGCCGACATGGCTGTGCGCGCCGGGTCCGGCGCCGAGCCAGTCGCCGCCGTCCCAGTAGCCGAGGTTGTGCCGGCAGGCCGCGGCCGGACCGGCGGCCCAGTTGGAGACCTCGTACCAGGTGAGACCCGCGGCGGTGAGGCGGGCGTCGATGCGTTCGTAGCGGGCGGCGAGGACGTCGTCGTCCGGGGCGGGCAGTTCGCCACGGCGCACTCGACGGGCCAGCGCGGTGCCGTCCTCGACGATCAGCGAATAGGCGGAGACGTGATCGACACCCGCACTGAGCACGGCATCGAGACTGGCGTCCAGGTCGCTGTCGCGCTCGCCGGGCGTTCCGTAGATGAGATCGAGATTGACGTGCGCGAACCCGGCGGCGCGGGCTTCCCGCGCGGCCGCGACCGCCCGGCCCGGGGTGTGCGTGCGGTCGAGGACCTTCAGCACGTGCGCGGCGGCGGACTGCATGCCGAGGGATATCCGGGTGAACCCCGCGGCGCGCAGCCGTTCGAAGAACGCCGGATCGGTGGATTCCGGATTGGATTCGGTGGTCACCTCGGCGTCGGCGGCGAGGGTGAAGTTCGCGCGGACCGCGTCGAGCACGTCGGCCAGCCCTTCGCCGCCGAGCAGCGAGGGGGTGCCGCCCCCGACGAAGATTGTCGCCACCTCGGGCGTCGCGGTCGGCAATGCCGCGAAACGTGCTGCCGCCGTGGACAACTCGCCACGCAACGCGTCGAGCCAGGATTGCGGCGACGCCGACGTGCCGAGTTCGCCCGCCGTGTAGGTGTTGAAATCGCAGTATCCGCAGCGGGTGGCACAGAACGGCACATGGACGTAGATCCCGAACGCACCGCCGCCGAAGTCGCCGAGCACGGGCTCGGACGTTTCGGTTTCGACAGGGACAGCCGCAGGGGAACTCACCCCTCCAGTCTGCCGGTCCCCCGCTGCCCGGCCGCACGCGGGCAACGGGGGCGGCGCATCAGTCGGTGACAGGCGTGTTCTGGTTGGCGGTGAGCAACCAGCGACCGCCTTCCTTCGCCATCACATACATCGGTGAGCCCTGACCGGTGAGTTCGCCGGCGTGGTTCAGGTAGCGCTGGACAACTTTCACCGCGGCCACGTCGGGCCGGATGAACAGGACGTGCTCGACCTCGTAGGTGGCGGTGCCGTCGCGCATGGCGCCGGGCAGGGCGGCGGCGGTGAACTCGGCGATCGCGGCCCGGCCGAACAGCCGCTGACCGTGACCGGTGGTCCAGATGGCGTCTTCGCGGAAGAGACCGACGAACTCGTCGACGAGTTCGTTCTGCTGGGCGTGCTGGACGGTGGCGACGACTGCGCGGATGGCGTCGAGTTCGGCGGTAGTGGTGCTCATGCCGACAACGGTGACACCTCAACATTACTTGAGGTCAACGCTCGAACCGGGCCGCGTGACTCGTTGTGAGACAGCTCACTTCAGCAAGATCTCCGCATCACGAGCCGCGATCGCCAGTTGATCTATGACGGCCGTCACATCTCAGCGGAACGGTCCAGGGGATTTCCCGGCAAAGTGCGGAAAATACGGGCGAGGGGTCGGAACGTCGTCGCTGACATGGCACAATAACCCGTATGCGCGCATCGGGAGTACGACTTGTGGCACGTCGCCACGTCGACTACAAGCGCGTCTGTAGCGCCTGCTGTCTGACCAACTCTTCTCGGTAGTTCAGCGCGCCCATTCCCGGGCTCAACCGGCGACCCGCAAAGTTTCGTATCGCCTCCGCTGCACACCGCAGGCGCGAGATCAGCCCCTCGCGCCCTCTGCACGGCAATCACCAACCCGCAGGAGCGACCCCATGACGTCGAGCACCGACGCCGGTCCGATCGATCAGTCCGGCCCCGAGTCCCGGCCCGGCCCGCAAGCGCGACCCGAACGCCCCGCCGCCGAACGCCGCGTCCGCCCCGACCGACCGCGCCCGGAAACCTCGGCGGCGCCGCGCGCCCGCACGGGTAAGCCGGTGCGGCGCAGGGCGGAAGGCCAGTGGGCGCTCGGCTACCGCGAGCCGCTGAATCCGAACGAGCAGTCCAAGAAGGACGACAACCCGCTCAACGTGCGCGCCCGGATCGAGAACATCTACTCGAAGGCCGGCTTCGACAGCATCGACAAGGGCGACCTGCGCGGACGCTTCCGCTGGTGGGGTCTCTACACCCAGCGCGAGCAGGGCTACGACGGCACCTGGACCGGCGACGAGAACATCGACCTGCTCGAGGCCAAGTACTTCATGATGCGCATCCGCTGCGACGCGGGCGCGTTGAATGTCGAGCAGCTGCGCACGCTCGGCCAGATCTCCACCGAGTTCGGCCGCGATACCGCGGATCTGTCCGACCGCGAGAACGTCCAGTACCACTGGATCGAGGTGGAGAACGTCCCGGAGATCTGGAAACGGATCGAAGCGGTCGGCCTGAAGACCACCGAGGCGTGCGGCGACTGCCCGCGCGTCGTGCTCGGCTCCCCGCTGGCGGGTGAGTCGCTGCAGGAGATCATCGACCCGACGCCGGCCATCGACGAGATCGTGCGCCGCTACATCGGCAAGAAGGAGTACTCCAACCTGCCGCGCAAGTTCAAAACCGCGATCTCTGGCCAGCAGGACGTGGTGCACGAGATCAACGACGTCGCGTTCGTCGGCGTGGAACACCCCGAGCACGGCCCCGGCCTCGATCTTTGGGTCGGTGGTGGTCTGTCCACCAATCCGATGCTGGCGCAGCGGGTCGGCGCGTGGGTGCCGCTGGACGAGGTGCCCGACGTGTGGGAGGCCGTGGTGTCGCTGTACCGCGACTACGGCTACCGGCGGCTGCGCACCAAGGCGCGGCTGAAGTTCCTGGTCAAGGACTGGGGCATCGAGAAGTTCCGCCAGGTGCTCGAGGACGAATATCTGAAGCGCAAGCTGATCGACGGCCCCGCGCCGGAGCAGCCGACCAAGCCGATCGACCACGTCGGGGTGCAGAAGCTGAAGAACGGGCTCAACGCGGTGGGCTTCTCCCCCATCGCGGGCCGCGTCTCGGGCACCATCCTGACCAAGGTCGCCGACGCGGTGGAGCGGATCGGGGCCGACCGCATCCGGTTCACGCCGTACCAGAAGCTGATCGTGCTCGACGTCGCCGACGACAAGGTCGACGCGCTGATCGACGAGCTGGCGCCCCTCGGGCTGCAAGCGCGTCCGTCGCTGTGGCGGCGAAACCTGATGGCCTGCTCGGGCATCGAGTTCTGCAAGCTCTCCTTCGCCGAGACACGCAAGCGGTCCCAGGCGCTGGTGCCCGAACTCGAGGACCGGCTCGCGGATCTCAATGCGCTGCTGGACGTTCCAGTGACCATCAACATCAACGGCTGCCCGAACTCCTGCGCGCGCTCCCAGATCGCCGACATCGGATTCAAGGGTCAGCTGGTCGACGACGGCGACGGGAACCAGGTCGAGGGCTTCCAGGTACACCTGGGCGGCAGCCTCGGCTTCGACAGCGCCTTCGGGCGCAAGCTGCGGCAGCACAAGGTGACCAGCAGCGATCTCGGTGACTACATCGAGCGGGTGGTGCGCAACTTCATCAAGCACCGCGAGGACGGCGAACGGTTCGCCCAGTGGGCCGTTCGTGCCGACGAGGCGGATCTCAAATGAGCCTCGATTGCGCCGGGCACGTGATGGGAGATCAACTGTGACAACGGAACTGGTGGCAAAGCTGACCGAGGACGAGCTCCGCGCGCTCGCCGCGCAGGGCGCCGCCGACCTCGGGCCGGACGCGTCCGCCGTCGACCTGCTGCAATGGACCGAAGACACGTTCGGGCCGGGCTACATCGTCGCGTCGAACATGCAGGACGGCGTGCTGGTCCACTTGGCCGCGCAGGTGCACGCCGGCGTGGACGTGCTGTTCCTGGACACCGGCTACCACTTCGCCGAGACCATCGGCACCCGCGACGCCGTCGAGGCGGTGTACGGCGTGAACGTGGTCAACGTGCGGCCGGAACACACGGTGGACGAACAGGATCGACTGCTCGGCAAGGACCTCTTCGCGCGCGACGCCGGGGAATGCTGCCGGCTGCGCAAGGTCGTCCCGCTGCGGAAGTCGCTGTCCGGCTACAACGCGTGGGTCACCGGCATCCGCCGGGTAGAGGCGCCGACCCGGGCCAACGCCCCGCTCATCTCGTTCGACGAGGCGTTCGGGCTGGTGAAGATCAATCCGATCGCCGCGTGGTCCGACGACGAGATGCAGGCCTACATCGAACAGCACGGCATTCTCGTCAATCCCCTTGTCGAAGAGGGATATCCGTCCATCGGCTGCGCCCCGTGCACGCGCAAGCCCGAGCCGGGATCCGATCCGCGAAGCGGCCGCTGGGCCGGCCTCGCCAAGACCGAATGCGGGTTGCACACCACATGACCGAGTCAGGGCCCGGAGGCGGCAGCCTGCGTAACCACGTAGGGCCCCTCGGGCATGTGAAAGGGGATACAGCGTGACGGAGATGATTGTGAACGAAACCTCGAACGTTACCCAGCGTGCCCTAGGGATCAGCGATTTCGATACCCTCGCGGCTCTGGAATCCGAGTCGATCCATGTATTCCGGGAAGTAGCAGGCGAATTCGAGCGGCCGGTGATCCTGTTCTCCGGCGGCAAGGACTCCACCGTGCTGCTGCACCTGGCGCTCAAGGCATTCTGGCCCGCGCCGCTGCCGTTCGCGCTGCTGCACGTGGACACCGGGCACAACCTGCCCGAGGTGCTGGAGTTCCGGGACCGGATCGTCGAGCGGTACGGGCTGCGGCTGCATGTCGCCAAGGTGGAGGACTACCTGGCCGACGGCAGGCTCGCCGAACGCCCCGACGGTATCCGCAATCCGCTGCAGACCGTCCCGCTGCTGGACGCGATCAGCGAACACCGCTTCGACGCGGTGTTCGGCGGCGGCCGCCGCGACGAGGAGCGTTCGCGGGCCAAGGAGCGGATCTTCTCGCTGCGCAACGCCTTCGGGCAGTGGGATCCGAAGCGGCAGCGCCCCGAGCTGTGGAACCTGTACAACGGGCGGCACGCGCCGGGCGAGCACGTCCGGGTCTTCCCGCTCAGCAACTGGACCGAGCTCGACATCTGGCGCTACATCGCTCGCGAGGACATCGACCTGGCCAGCATCTACTACGCGCACCAGCGTCCGGTGTACCAGCGCGACGGCATGTGGATGACCCCCGGCGTCTGGGGCGGGCCGCGCGAAGGTGAAGCGCTGCAGACACTCTCGGTGCGTTACCGCACCGTCGGCGACGGATCCTCCACCGGCGCCGTGCTTTCCGATGCGGCCGACAACGAGGCGATCCTCGCCGAGGTGGCCGCGTCCCGACTGACCGAACGCGGTGCGACCCGCGGCGACGACCGGGTGTCCGAGGCCGCGATGGAAGACCGCAAGCGAGAGGGTTATTTCTGACATGTCCGACCTACTGAGGCTGGCCACCGCCGGCTCTGTCGACGACGGCAAGTCCACTCTGGTCGGGCGGTTGCTCTACGACACGAAATCCGTGCTCGCCGACCAGATCGACGCCGTCACCCGCGCGTCAGTGGACAAAGGCCTGGCGACGCCGGACCTTTCGCTGCTCGTCGACGGCCTGCGCGCGGAACGCGAGCAGGGCATCACCATCGATGTCGCGTACCGCTACTTCGCCACGCCCCGGCGCTCTTTCGTGCTCGCGGATACGCCCGGGCACGTGCAGTACACCCGGAACACGGTGTCGGGCGCGTCCACGGCGCAACTGGTGATCCTGCTGGTCGATGCGCGCAAGGGCGTCATCGAGCAGACCCGCAGGCACGCCGCGGTATTGGCGCTGCTCGGCGTGCCGAAGCTGGTGCTCGCGGTGAACAAGATCGATCTGGTAGACGACGCGGCGACCGTCTTCGCCGACATCTCCGCCGAATTCAACCGGCTCACCAGCACACTCGGCTGGTCCGACGAGGACGTGCTGGAGATCCCGGTCTCCGCGCTGCACGGCGACAACATAGCGACCCGCTCGTCGAACACCCCGTACTACACCGGCCCGTCGCTGATCGAGCACCTCGAGTCGGTGCCGGTCGACGCCGACAGCACCGGCGATCACACACTGGGACTTCGCTTTCCGGTGCAGTACGTGATCCGGCCGCGCACCGCCGACTACCCGGACTACCGCGGCTACGCGGGCCAGATCGCGGCGGGCTCGGTCGCGCCGGGCGACGAGGTGGTGGTGCTGCCCTCCGGCATCCGTAGCACCGTGGAGCGGATCGACACACCCGACGGCGAGCTCGCGGTGGCGCAGACCGGGCGCAGCGTCACCCTGATCCTGGCCGACGACGTCGATATCTCCCGCGGTGACATCATCGCCTCGGTGGCCGACGCGCCGGAGCCGATCGACACCTTCGACGCCACCGTCTGCTGGCTGGGCGACAAGCCGCTGCACCCGGGCGCCCGCCTGCTGCTCAAGCACGGCACCCGCACGACCCAGGTCATCGTCGGCGGACTGCTGGAGCGCTTCGACGAGCAGCGGCTCGCCGCCGAACCGAACCCGGAGTCGTTGGCGCTCAACGACATCGGTCGCGTATCGCTGCGGGTAGCCGAGCCGCTCGCGGTGGACGACTACCGGGTGAACCGGCACACCGGCAGCTTCCTGCTCATCGATCCCGCGGGCGGCAACACCCTGGCCGCGGGCCTCGTCGGCGACGTGCTGTCGACCGTCGAGGTCGGCGCCGGAGCCTGAGATGCGCGGGCTCGCCGCCCACCGGGGCAGGCCCGCGCTGATCGCGGTGGCGCACGGCAGCCGGGATCCGCGCTCGGCCGCGACGATATCGGCGGTGGTCGCCGATCTCGCCGCGGCGCGGCCGGAATACGATGTGCGACTGGCGTTTCTGGATCTCAACGCGCCGTCGGTCGAGCATGTGGTGGCCGCCGTCGCGGCGGCGGGGCATACCCACGCGGTGGTCACGCCGCTGCTGCTCGGCAGCGCGTTCCATGCCCGGGTGGATCTGCCCGGCCTGCTGGCCGCGGCCCGCACCCGGCATCCGCAGTTGCGACTGACGCAGGCGGATGTGCTCGGACGTGACGCCCGCTTGATCGGGGCGCTGCGCGATCGGGTACTCGAGCGCCGCACCACGTCGTCCCGCCTCGGCATCGCGGTCGCCGCCGTCGGCTCCTCGTCAGCGTCGGCGAACGCGCTGACCGCCGAGGTGGCGCGGCGACTGGCGGCACGCACCGGCCACCTCACCGAAATCTGCTTCGCCACTACGGAACCCACGGTGGGTCGAGCTATTTCACGGTTGCGTACGCGGGGTGCCGAGGAGATCCTGGTCGCGCCGTGGTTCCTGGCCCCCGGTCGGTTGACCGATCGGCTCGTGGCGGCAGCGCCGCACGTGGTGCACGCCGACGTCATCGGGGCGCATCCGGCGCTGCCCGAGATCGGGTGGGAACGCTACGACGCGGCGCTCGCGAACACGCTCACCCTGTCCGCCTGAACGAGATTCGCCGGCGTCAGTCGCTGAGCAGGTGGTCGACGATCGAGCGGGCGGTCGCGACGCCCCATTCGTCACCCATCTGCTGGGCGTTGTGCGCCGCTGCGATCACCGCGCCCAATTCGAAAGCGATCACGTCGGCATTGCGTCCGGTGAGATGCCCCTGCTCCTGTGCGAGGCGAATCTCGTTGGACAGGAAGGTGGCGAAGTCACGGCTGTCCGCCGCGATGGCGTCGCGCAGCGGCCCCGGACGGCTGTCGAACTCCGCGATGGTGGCCACCCGGAAGCAGCCGCCGGGAAACGCGGGCGCGGCGACCTGACCGAACCACCGCTCGACCACCGCCCGCAACCGCGGCAGCCCGGCCGGCTCACTCATGCTCGGCGTGACGACCGCGTCGGTGAAGACCTCGCGGGCGACCTTGATCGCCGCGAGTTGCAGGCTTTCCTTGCTGCCGAACAAGGTCGCGATGCCGCTCTTGCTGACGCCGAGATCGGTCGCGAGCCTGCCGATGCTCACGCCCGTCAGCCCCTCGACCGACGCCACATCGGCGGCATGCCGGGCGATCGAAGCCCGGGACCTGGCGCCTTTCGCCAGGCGCTGATCGGCGCCGGGCTGCTGGTCACCGGCGGTTTTCGGCTCGGACATACTGCCATTGTTCCACGAAATTCCACGAACACGAACGGTCGGTCGTACGCGGAGGTAGGAACTACAGGCCCGGACGGGGCGGCCGGACTATGTGGCTGGGGCTCCTGCCTACCCGGCGGCGTAGCGGTCGAGGAGTTCGGCGCCGATGCGGGCCAGTTCGGCGCGCACGTCCGGCGGGTCGAGGACCTCGATGGACGCGCCCCACCCGGCGAGCTGCTGGGCGAGCATCCACGACGTCGGAGCGGTGACTCGGACCCGCATCCGGCCATCGGGGATCGGTCCGTCGACCACGCAATTCCGGCCCTGCTGGTTACGCAGAATGGGCAGCAGACGTTCCGGAACGAGGACCGTGGCCGCCGTGCTCGCGCGACGCTGCTCCATCTCGTCCACGACCTCCTGCCAAGCCGCGGACAGGTCGAAATCTGCTGGGCGATAAGCCGTTTCCGCGGTGACGACGGCCTCGGCGATCCGGTCGACGCGAAAGGTGCGCTGGCCGCGGTCCGTCCCGGCGATGAGATACCAGACAGCGTCCTTGTCGACCAGGCCCCACGGATCCACCAGGCGCTCAGTGCGTTCCTGGTTCCGGCCGGTGTATTGCAGGCGAACCTTGTTGCGCTGCACCACCGCTCGTTGCAGCAGTGAAACTACCTGCGGGAGTTCGCGGTCGGTCTGTCCCCAGCGGGACGGATCGATCACCACCGCATCGGCCGCTGCTGCCGCGTCCGACCGGAAGGTCTGCGGCAGCGCCCGAACCAGTTTGCGCAGTGCCGATTTCGCCTCGGGCACCGATCCGGCCGAGGGCCCCGCCAGCAGGAACAGCGCCCGCGCCTCCCCCGACGTCAAGCCGGTGAGGTCGGTGCGCGCGCCGCCGACCAGCGACCAGCCACCGCCCCGGCCCGGCTGCGGATACACCGGGACACCCGCCATCGACAGCGCCTCGAGGTCACGGCGCGCGGTGGCGACCGAGGTCTCCAACTCCGCGGCGACCTCGGCCGCGGTCACCCGCCCGCGCGTCTGCATCATCAGCAGGATCGCCACCAGTCTGTCCGCTCGCATGAGCACGATTCTGCCGGAAAAAGTGCTCATTCCGTGCGCACTTTATCCCGGATCATGGTTTTCACCAGCAAGAACGAACCGACAAAGGAGATCAGCGATGCTGCGCGGAATGGCGACGAGCACCTTTTACGCCGACGATCTGGAAGCCGCCAAGGACTGGTACACGGAGTTCCTCGGCATCGAGCCGTACTTCCACGTCCCCAACGGGTACTACGAATTCCGGATCGGCGACTACCTGCACGAATTCGGCATCGTCAATCGTGCCTACGCCCCGGCGGGGGCCCGGAACGCTCCCGGCGGCGCGATCGTCAACTGGCACGTCGACGACCTAGCGGGCACCTTCGCCCGCCTGCTCGAACTCGGCGCGAAGGAATATGAGCCGATCACCGAGCGCGGCACCGGAAGCGGCTTCGTCACCGCGGCCGTCGTCGACCCGTTCGGCAATGTCCTCGGCCTCATGTCCAACCCGCACTACCTCGAGGTTCTCGCGCAGACGGGTCCGGCGTAAGCGGCCGCTTCGGGGTAGCCGGGGTGGCGCGGCAAAGGGAGCGACATATGATCTGGGCCACATTCGCCGTGATCACCGTGCACGGCTTCCGGCTCGGTCAGGCTTGGAAGGACACCACATGGTCATCTCCGCCCGAACGGTCCCCGGCGCCGCCACCCCGGAACTGCTGATCCGGCAGGCCGGACGCGGCGACGAGCAGGCCTTCGCCGAGTTCTGCGACCTCGTCGCGGCACCGGTCCTCGGCCTCGTCACGCGGGTGATCCGCGACCACGCCGAGTCCGAGTTGGTCGCGCGGGACGTGCTGCTGGAACTCTGGGAACAGGCCCCACTGTTCGACGACCAGAACCAGCCGGTCCTGGCGTGGGCGATGACGATCGCGCATCGTCGCGCCGTGGACCGGGTGCGGAGCGCGGGTACCGACCGGGACGGACAGACCGAACTGCGCTGGTGTTTCGACGAAGTCGTGCAGACCACGGTGGACCGGATCGAAGACGACGCGGTCCGCCGGACGCTGACGGAACTCGCCGATTCGCAGCGCCGGTCGCTGATCCTCGCCTACTACGGCGGCTACTCCGCCGGAGAGGTCTCCGAGGTGCTCGACAAGCCGGTCGGCACGATCGAAACCAAAATGCGCGACGGACTGCTCCGGTTGCGCGAAAGCATCGGCGATCAGTCGTGACAGCCGAAGTCCACCACCGCACCGGCGCTTACGTTCTGGATGCGCTGCCCGACGAGGCGCGGGCAGACTTCGAACGCCATCTGCTCGAGTGCCCGCTCTGTCACGTCGAGGTCGACGCGTTACGGCCGGTCGCGGTGTGGCTCGCGACCGCCGTGGGCTCGGTATCGGCAACGGCGGTGCAGGAGCGGGTGCTCGCCGAGATCGGCACGCGCCGACAGGTTTCCGGCTCCGCGAGCGCACTCGGCCGGACTCAGATCATCCCGGCCGTCGGCGAGCTGGAACGCACCGTGGTCTTGCCGCCGCTGGAACAGTTGTCGGACAACGCTTCTCCGGCCGAGATCGATCGGCGCGGGTGGCTGGCGCGGGTCTGGATCGGCGTCGCGGTGGCCGCGGCCGTCGTCGCGGTGGGGTTGGCCCTCGTCGATCGGACCGCGGGACCGGACACGACGGTGGCGGCGGAGCAGGTCCGCAACGCGCGCGACGCCGTCACCCACACCGGTGTGGTGTTCGCCGGAGACGGTTCGGCGACGGCGGTGCTGTCCCGCAGTGTCGGCAAAGTGGTGGTGTCGGCGACCGGGCTTCCCGCGCCAGGTTCCGGGCACGGCTACCAACTCTGGCTGATCCACGCCGACGGCACGCCACGCTCCGCGGGCATGATGCACACCTCGGACACGTCCACCGAACTCACCGCCGATCTGCTCCGCACCACCACGGCACTCGGCATCACCACCGAACCGACCCCCGGCTCGCCGGCGCCGACCAGCCCGCCCATCGTCCGCATCGAAATCCACTGAGCAGCAACGCTTATGCCGAGGACCGGGCCGCAACGCTTTAACCCGAGCACTGGACCGCAGCCCTTCACACCGAACACCGGCGGCAACCCCTCACACCGGACCACAACCCTTCACGCCGAACACCCGACCACAACCCACCACGCCGAACACCCGACCACAACCCCTCACACCGAACACCGAGCCGCGTCCTTCACGCTGAGCGCTGAGCCGCAGCTCTTACGTCGAGGGTGTTCGCGACCTTGCACGGTCTATTCCGCCGCGATGTGCCCGGCGCCGATCCCGAGCACCGCGCGCCTGCCGGAGCGGAGGTCGAGTGTGGCGACCTGGCCGGCGAGCAGGAGTTACGGCCGGAACCAGCGTTCCAGGACGGTGGCGACGCCGTCTTCGTGCACCGTGGCGGTCACCTCGGTCGCCAGGGTTTTGACCTCGTCCGGTGCGTTGTCCATGGCCACGGAATGTGCCGCCCAGCGCAACATTTCGCGGTCGTTGTAGCCGTCGCCGATGGCCAGGGTCGCGGTGTGCGGGACGCCGAGGGCACAGCGGAGACGTTCCAGCGCCCAGCCTTTCGAGACGCCTCGGCGGGAAACGGTGAGCCAGGGGCCGAATTCGCCGTGCACCCAACTCGCGCCCGGCACCTCCAGCTCGTGCAACAGGGCGCGCATCTGCGCCAGCGTGCCCTGCGGCCACCAGCCGTTCAGGCGCGGCGTCGGCTCGCTGCTCAGAGCACCGTGATCGACCAAAAGGTATTCACCGATAGAGAATTCGCCGGGACTGGCACCGGTCGCCCAGTGGCCGACGCCCACCTTCTCCACCGCGAAGATCATCTCCGGGATCAATGCGCGCAGCGCCAGCACGGCGGGCGCCGGATCGAACGCCTCGATCGCGACCGGCTGTCCGTTCGCGACGTCGACCTGCACCGCGCCGTTCGAGCACAGCGCGTGCCCCGCCACCAGGCCCAGCTCCGCGAGCACCGGCCGGGTGGTCAGCACGGTCCGCCCCGTGGTCACCACCACATGCGCGCCCGCCCCGATGGCCGCGCGCACCGCCGCCGCCACCCGCTCGCTCACCGGGCTACCGGTGTCGAGCAACGTGCCGTCCACATCCAGCGCGATAAGCTGCGGACCCCCTACTGTCATCAACTCATTGTGCCAATGGGGTACGACACCCGTCAGCCATTCACACCGCCGCCGCCGCGACTCCCGCGCACTTCCTGTCACCCCGCGCGCGTGTCCTTCGAACGACACCCGCGCGGGACGCGAAAAAGCGCGCGGCAGGAACTCCGCAAGCGACAGAGTCGGCAGCGCCGGAGCGGTCGCGCACCCTTTCTGAGCTGACGCACCAGTTCCGTGTTCCCGCACCGCCTCTGGCATGGCAAAGCGCGTGCGCGAACACAGAAGAGGTGCGGGAGTTGCCCGAAACGGGGCGACCGACTCGCAGGCGGCCGCGATCACATCCGCGGAGTCCGCGGACCGAGCGAACCCGGACCCGTCGGCCATCAGTCCGCCCCGAGACGCACCGAGTACCCAGCCGCCCCGACGAGCTCATCCGCGCTGCGCACTCACCCGAGCAATCCGGGATCGCCCCGAGCGAGTACCGATCTGTCCGCCAAGACCGTGCGCGACGGTCCCCTCGAAGGCGTTCCACCCGCCACGCCAGCACCACACCTGCCCCACGGCCTAGATCTTGCCGCCGCCCGAAACGGAACCGCCAGCGCAAAACCCACCTCACCGCCCCTGGTCCACAGGGTGCCGCACGAAAGCAACGACACCTCGGCGCCGCCCGGAGCGGGGCGACCGCCGCGACGGCTGCGCCGCGACGAGGGCTAGTTCTTGCTGCCACCGGACGAGGAACCGCCTGATGAGGAACCGCCGGAGGAGGAGCTGTCGGAGGTGGAGCCGCTGGCAGTGGAGCCGCCGGAAGTCGAGTCGCTCGACGTGGATCCGCTTGATGTGGAACCACCGGAAGTGGAACCGCCCGACGTCGAACCGCCCGAAGTGGAACCGCCCGACGTCGAACCGCCCGAAGTGGAGCCACCAGAAGTGGAGCCGCCGGAATCGGAACCACCCGAGGTGGAACCACCGGCATCGGAACCACCCGAGGTCGAACCACCCGAGGTCGAACCACCGGAAGTAGAACCGCCCGAAGTGGAACCACTGGTCGACTCTCCCGAGGTGCTTCCGCCCGTCGTGGCGCCACCGGTATCGGTGGAACCTCCGGCGGCGGGTGTGGAGGTACCGCCGGAGGTTGTTCCACCGGCGCTGGTGCCGGGGGTGGAAGGGGTTGTGCCGGTGGCGGTTCCGGAGGCGGGCAGGTCGGTGATCGGGCCGGTGGCGGGTACACCGGGGATCGTGCCGGGGTCCGGCACCGCGGGGGTGGCTCCTGGTTGCGGAGCGGGCGGGATGGCGCCGGGGGCCGGCGGTGTCGCGGGCGTGCCTGCGATCGGCACGGCCGGTTGGCCGGGGGTTCCGGGGGTCGCGACGGGTGGCTGGCCGAAGGGCAGGGGGTTGATGAAGTAGGCCGGGTTCGCATAGGGCGACCCGTGGTATCGGTCTGTGGTGTCGTAGGTTCGGGGCTCGTTGTGGTCCCCGCGACGGGATTCGGCGAGGGTCGGGCCGAGGGGCGTCGAGTGCGCGACGGGCGTGATGAACTTGCTGTACGCGGACGGGCGCGCGAGGCCGGTGGAGGCGGCGAGCGAGCGCGGCGGCGTCCAGCCCGCCGGGGAGGCGATCCACGCTTCGTGATTGCCCGCGATCCGGTCGAAGCTGGTGTCGTACAGCGCGCTGTCGCTGGCAGGCATATCGCCGCCCGGGAAGTGCTCGAGGATCGGCGACGCATCGGGCCCCGCCGGACTGCCGAACACCGTCACCGCCGACATCGCCACCGCGGAAACGACAGCGGCACTGGAGAACACCGCGACGCGCGGGGCGCTCTGCTTACCGCCGGACGCGGCGAGCGCCATCGTCCGCGCGGCCCGCAGCGCGGCCCCGGCGGCCACGGTGTGCCCGGGATCGGCCGAAACCACCAGGGGGCGACCGAGTTCGGCGAGGGTGCGGGCGACCTCGGCGGGACGGGACGCACCGCCGATCACCAGGATGCGGCTGATATCGGACAGGGTGAGGTCGGCCGAGCGCACGACGTCGCGCACGATCTCGAGCGTGTCGTACACGTGTGCGGCGCGCAGACCGTCGATGTCCACCATGGACAGCATCGAGGTCGCGGCGCCCGGCCCGGCCTCGTGCGCGTAACGCGCGATCATCGCACCGAGGGGCCGCCCGCCGAAGTCGAAGGAACGCACCGGCTTTCCGACCATGGGATGGTCGTCCCAGTCGGGTCCGACCCGCACGATGGTGACATCCAAACTGGTTCCACCGAGGTCGTAGACCAGCACGAAACCGGGCTCCAGCGGGCCGTGCTCGGCCTCCAGCCATTCCGCGGCGGCGACCGGTTCGGGCACCAGCTCGACATCGCCCGCCCCGGACAGATCCAGGGCCTGCCGCAGCAGCGCCACATCCTTGCCGGAATACGTTGCGGGATAGGTGGCTACCGCACCGGACTCGGCCGCGCTCGGTTCGGCCGTGCGCAGCCCGTTCACCACCGCGGCGACCAGGTTGGCGGGTGACCAGATGCGCCCGCCGACGATCATCGGCTCGGGGTCTCGGCTCAGGTCGGCGAAATCCGTTACGGCCATGGTGAATTGCGGGATGCCGCCGACGCGCAGTCCGCCCGCGCTGTCGAAGGTCACCGCGGTGCGCCTGCTGCGCACGACGGGCCGGGTTCGCGCACCGGTAACCGAAGCCGTCATAGAGTTCACTGCGCCGATGCTGAAACCCAGACCTGTGGTCATATGCTATCCCGTCAACGTACCGAGACCACGTCCATCACACAGAGAACCATGTGGCCGCGGTCGTCTTCCAAACAGCCAGCACAGATTAGCTGCTCGGCTCGCTGGAAGGATGCGGAATTGATATGAACGGCGACGAAATGGCGTGAAACGTTTAGCTGCACAGCGCAATGATCCGGGTCACCTGCGAAGATGCGGAGCGGCAGCGATGTTCAGCCCTCTGGACGGTCGAAGGTTGAACAACACATCACCCGATCCCGTTATCACGTAGCGATCCGGACAATGTGCACATGCACGAATATCGGACGGCCTCCCCCACCAAATCATAAGTTACTCCCACACACTTACCGGTCGGTAACTAAACCATTGCCAGCTCAGCTTAATTCGATCACCCGTACCGCTTCAGCTGAATTAGCTCCGGCTACGCACGCAAACAAATGACACATCAACTCAACGACTGTTTCCCGCCAGCACAGGCCCCTGCCGCGGACTTGACTGGGTACTGCGACCACACCACAGGGCGGTGAGATCGCATGAACCAGAAGGGAAATGGACAACATGACATCACGGTTCGCGGATCAGGTCGTGCTGATCACCGGCGCCAGCTCCGGCGTGGGCAAGGCCGTCGCGTCGCGGGTGGCGGCCGAGGGCGCGGCGGTGGTGCTCGGCGCCCGCGGCAAGGACGCGGGCGAGCGGGTGGCCGCCGAGATCCGCGCCGCGGGCGGGCGGGCCCTGTTCGTGCCGACCGACGTCACCGTGGAACAGGACGTGGCCCGGCTCACCGAGGCCGCGGTCACCGAGTTCGGCAGGCTGGACGCGGCGTTCAACAACGCGGGCGCGGTCAACGCGTTCGGGCCCGTCGCCGAGATCGACGAGGCGGGCTGGCGCGCCGACCTGGAACTCAATCTGACGAGCGTGTTCTACGGCCTGCGGCACCAGGTGCCCGCGCTGGTCGCCACCGGCGGCGGCGCGATCCTGAACAACGCGTCGAACCTGGGCGTGGTCGGAATGGGCTCGGTCGCACCGTATGTCGCGGCCAAGCACGGCGTGGTCGGCCTGACCCGGGCGGTCGCGCTGGAGGCCGCCGAGCAGGGCGTCCGGGTGAACGCGCTGGTCTCCGGCGCGGTCGATACACCGGCGTTCCGCAATTCGATGGGTGCGACGCCGGAGGGTGCGGCAGCCATCGCCGCCATGCATCCGCTCGGCCGGATCAGCACGCCGGCGGAGATCGCGGGGTTCTGCGCGTTCCTGCTCAGTGCGGAGGCCGCTTTCGTCACCGGCGCCGCCCTGGCGATCGACGGCGGCTTCACCGCGCGCTGACGCTCTCCGGCGACCGGAATTACTCGGGCGGGCCGCCGTGCGCGACCCGCCCGAGCCATCAGCGAGGACGACCCGACGCACCTCGCTGGAACAGGCAGGTGATGACACTGCGGACTTCGTAACCGCGTCACCGGTGAGTCCCCGCCCACTTCTATCGTGGACGGGTGCAGCCCTAGCGGCAAGGCCCAGAAAATGGGGCTACGCAAAAGCGAACCCCTCGCGGATCTCATGATCCACGAGGGGTTTCGGGTCAGGAGCGAGCCAGCAACCTGCGCACCGGACCGACGCGCTTGGCCGCACCCGCGACCCGCACCGCAGGCTGCCGATGCCGGATCAGCCGGTCGAATTCCGCTGCGCTGCCGCCTGGTTCGGGCAGCCGACCCGCGTTGTAGTCGTCGGCGAGCTGCTGCACCGTTTCCTGCGCGCAGGACTTGTTGGTGCCGATGAAACCGGTGGGGCCGCGCTTGATCCAGCCGGTGACGTACGTACCGGGCAGCACCGCGCCGTCGACCCGTTCCAGCACACGGCCGTTCAGGTTCGGGATGACGCTCGCCGCGTCGTCGAAGGGCAAGCCGGGCAACGCGACACCCCGGTAACCGACCGAGGTGAGCACCAAGCCCGCGTCGAGCCGTTCCGTCGCGCCGGTGGCCACCGCCCGCGTACGCCCGTCCGCGTCGGTGACGAGCTCGTTGCGGCTCACCTCGATGCCCGCGACCCGGTCGGTGCCGACGATCTCGGTGGGCGAAGCCAAGTAGCGGAACACGATTCGCTTGCGTTCGCCGGACGGCCGGTTGCGCACCGTGTGCAGCAGCCGCAGCTTCTGCTCGACCTGGTACGGCAGCCCCTCGGTCAGCTCGGGCAGGTCGCCTTCGATCACGATGTCCACATCGGAACCGAGCAGACCGACGAATTCCGGCACGGTGAAAGCGGATTCGAGGGGACCGCGGCGCCCGAGGATCACCACTTCCTCGATCTTGCTCTCGCGCAACGCCCGCAGTGCGTACGGCGCGATATCGGTGCCGGACAACGTTTCCGGATCGCTGGTCAGAATGCGGGCGACGTCCAGTGCGACGTTGCCGTTACCGACGATCACCGCGCGCTGCTGCGACAGATCGAACAGCCGATCCGCGTGATCGGGATGCCCGTTGTACCAGGCGACGAAGTCGGTGGCGGAGACATTGCCTGCCAGTCCTTCACCGGGCACGCCGAGCTTGCGATCGGCCGAAGCACCGACCGCGTAGATCACCGCGTGGAAGTGGTCGAGCAGTTCGCTGTGCGAAACGTGTGCGCCCACTTCGACATTCAGATACGACGCGAAGCCGGGCTGCGCCGAGATGACGTCGAACAGCTCGCTGACCTTCCGGGTCTTCGCGTGATCCGGCGCGACACCGTGCCGGGCCAGCCCATACGGCACCGGCAACCGGTCGAACACGGTCACCGCCACGTCGGGCTGGGTCAGCAGCTCGTCCGCCGCGTACATCGCCGACGGGCCGGACCCGACGATCGCCACACGCAGCGGCTGGCGCTCGGTCCGGATCTCGGCCGCGGGCACCGGCTTGGCCAGCAGCGGACGCGGCCGGGCCTGCCGGTAGAAGTCGGCGTTGATCTCGATGAACGGCTTCTGCTCTTCGGTCAGCTTCTTCGATGACACGATCGCGTCCACCGGGCAGGCGGTCGCGCAGGCGCCGCAGTCGACGCACGCCTTCGGGTCCACGTACAGCATGTCCGCGGTCAGGAAGTCGGGCTCGTCCGGCGTCGGATGGATGCAGTTCACCGGGCAGGCGTACACGCACGAGGCGTCACTACAGCACGACTGCGTGACGATGTAGGGCACGTCAGCCGGCCTTGACCGCGCGCAGCGGCTCGGAACGGTAGCGGGTGGTGTGGCCGTCGATCTTGAGCAGCTTCCAGACCGCCTTGGAGATCGGGTTCATCAGGCCGATGTCCTTGGCCAGCGTGCGCACGTCACCGAAGAAGTCACTGAACTCCTGCTTGGATTCCTTCGACCCGTAGAACAGTTCCTTGCGGACGTAGTCCGGGATGTCGAATTCCTTCCAGAAGGAACGCGGCGGGGTGAAGATCGAGCGGCCGAGGATCCACATCACGATCGGCATCGCGATCGAGAGCACGAACCGGTTGAACGCGTTCGACTCGGGCACGTGGATCTTCAGGAACTCGTGCGCGAAGGAGATGTGCCGCGCTTCCTCGGCCACGTGAATGGCCATCACGCCGCGCATGATCGGGTGCACGTCCTCGTCGGAGCGCAGGATCGCCTTCTGGATGTGGTCGATCGGCTCCTCGCCGGCCAGCACCGCCATGAAGAACAGGTTGGGGAACCACGCGGCCACCGGCGCACCGAGGTACTTGAACTTGCGCACCAGCGGACCCATACCGGGCACGTCGTCGCCGATCCGGTTCACCATCTCCTGGAACATCAGGGTGTGGTTGTGCTCCTCGATCATCTCGTGGGAGCAGTACCGGAATTCGGGCGAGCCGTTGGGCAGGCCGAAATTGTGCGTGACCATGCCGCTGATCAGGATCGACTCGAACTGCAGGCCGACCTTGGCGACGTTGGCCTGGCGGTACTTGCCGATCGCGATCTTGCGCTCGTCGGACTGCGCGAGGTACCAGGGGTGCCGGCCCAGCGGGTCGGCCGACATCGGCAGGATCCACCGGTGCGCGCCCGTGTTCGGGTCGAAGTCCGGGTTGTCCCAGTCGATATCGTCGAAGGGGTCGAAATGCTTGTTGACCGAGCCCTCGGAGAGCAGTAGAAGCGTCGCGGCGTACTCCTGCGCCTTCTCCAGATCGGGGTCGATCGGGGGCGTCACGGCTGCAGACATCGTCGTCACTGCCTCTCTCTTCGAAACGTTTACCTGTACCCCATGGTTACACCTACAGGCTGTCACGTCAACCCATGGAGCGGGTACCCCGAAAAGAGCTGGTCGAACGATCAGGAGGAAGTGGTGGCGGCGTATCGCGAGAGGACGCCGCCGTCAGTTCCCCCTCGCCGGGAAAGCGGCGTACCCGGTGGCGACCGCCCTCGTCACGATCACCACCGGGTACGACCGCCCGCGGTCAGCGCAGGGTCGCGAGCTGCGCCATCCCCACGATCACCCCGTCGGCGGGCAAGGCGAGCGCCATCCCAACGCCCGCGACCGACAGCCCCGCTGCCAGCGCCACCCGGCTCAGCCTGCGCTTCGTCCGCTGCGAGAACACCATCGCCCTGGTGGCCGCCCGTCGATGCGCGCCCCCGCCGCGCCGCTTGCCGTGCTGCTTGCCCGCCGACTCCTCCACGGCGACCGCCGCCCGGCGGCCGATGATCGCCGCGCCGTCCGCGATGGTCCGCTCCGGATCCGGTGCGGCGATGACCGGCCGGGCCAGCTCGCCGGCCAGCACCTGAGCCACCTCGACCGGCCGGGCCGCGCCGCCGACGACGAGCACACAGTCGACATCGGCCATGGTGACATCGGCGATGCGCAGGCATTTGTAGACCAGTTCCAACGAGGCCCGCACATGCCTGGTCCGTAACTCGTCGGCGGTGGTCCCGGTGACCGAGCCGGAGATGGAATCCGACGGCAGGCCGTGCCCGGCGCGCGAGGCGACCAGGGCGCCGAAGGCGCGGCCGCCGAACTCCGCCGAGCGCAACGGCTCGCCGACGATCGGATTGCGGGGACAGCCCGCCCCGACCCGGACCAGCGTGACATCGAGGCTGGCCCCGCCCAGGTCGTAGACCAGCGCCAGGCCGGGCATGAGCGGGCCGCGGTCGGCCTCCAGCCAGGTTGCCGCGGCGATCGGCTCGGCGACCAGTGCGACATGGTCGAGACCGATCGCGTCCAGCGCCGCACGCAGATCGCCGACGTGCGCGTCGGTGTAGCGCGCGGGATGGGTCAGCGCGATGCCGACGCCGTGACCGGCCTCGCGGGGGTGATCGAACAGCGCCTCGCCGATCAGGCATTCGGCCACCACCGCGACCAGGTCGGCGGGCGAGAGTGCCCGATGCCCGACGCGGGCCGAGACAACGGAGCGCTGGGAGAGATCGGCGAATTCGGTGATGGCGCGGCCGTGCCGCGGAATCATGCCGACCCGGGCGAGGCCGGTGCTGTCGAAGGTGAGTGTGGTGCGGCGGGTGATGGATTGGGCACGCGGCGGCCACCGGCGGCCCGGCGGAGCCTGCGTCGAGGGGAGCTGGCGCAACCAGCGGGCTGGGTGGGCGCCGCTCGAACCTTCCTCCGCGAGGGCGGAAACCGTGTTCACCGTGCCGATGCTCAAACCCAGACCAACCGCCATCGCAATCCACCTGATCGCCGAGCCGATTTGCTTCGAACTCCGTCCACGCAACCACTCCGCGACTCGCCTGCCAACCACCGGACACCCTATTGTCCGCCGCCCGCCTGTTCTGAAACAGGTTGCATAGCACAACGATCGGTCCTGGTCACCTGCCCTGGAGTGCAGGAATCGCGCCGACGCCCGGATTTCACTGCGACACGCCGACATTCGATCGTGTCCCATCCCGGGTTGCCGCCCGGCGCCGCGCCGGGCGCCCATCCGGCATCGCATCCGGATACACGTTCTCACATGCGGTGATAGCCCCTAACAATCCCTATTCACCGGACACGGGGGCCGCGGCGCGCGATACTGCGCGGACTCGCCGGAACGACACGCTGAAGCCCGTTCGACCGGCCGAGCCGGCCGGGCCACCGCCGCAACTCTGTACCGGACAATGCGGCAATACTTCGGTGGCCGCGCTCGGCGGATAACCTTGCACCAGCACAAGATCAGCAACGTCGCAGCAGCCGGTCGGCGCGAGCCTCACTGCGCGGGCAGCTCCGGGATCCGGGTGGCCCGGGCGTAGACCGTCTCGCCGTCCGCGAGCCGCAGCGCCTCCGCGTCACCGCGGGTCACCTGGGCGGCGAAGAGATCGCCGGTGGCGGCATTGCGCAGTTCCACCCGGACCTCGAAACCGAGATGCACCACGCGCTCGACCGTCGCCCGGGTGACGCCCGCGGATTCGGCGGTGCCCTCGTGCTCGGCCAGCGCCATGCTCGGCTCGCGGCCGACGCGAATGTCGTGCGGGCGCACCAGATGTCCGTTCAGCCGGGCCACCGCGCCGAGGAACGACATCACGAACTCGTTCGCGGGGCGGTCGTAAACGTCCTCCGGAGAACCGATTTGCTCGATCCGCCCCTTGTTCATCACCGCGATGCGGTCGGCCACATCGAGGGCCTCTTCCTGGTCGTGGGTGACCAGCACGGTGGTGACGTGCACCTCCTCGTGCAGCCTGCGCAGCCAAGTACGCAGGTCCGCACGGACTTTGGCGTCCAGTGCACCGAACGGCTCGTCGAGCAGCAGCACCTGCGGGTCGACCGCGAGCGCGCGCGCCAGGGCCATGCGCTGGCGCTGACCGCCGGACAGCTGCGCCGGGTAGCGATGCTGGAAGCCGTCGAGACCGACGATGCCGAGCAATTCGTCCACCCGCTTGGCGATTTCGGCTTTGGGCCGCTTGCGGATCTTCAGGCCGAACGCCACGTTGTCGCGCACGGTCATATGCTTGAACGCGGCGTAATGCTGGAATACGAAACCGATGTCGCGTTTCTGCGGCGGTACCCGGGTGACGTCGTTGCCCGCGATCACCACGATGCCGGAGTCGAGCGATTCGAGCCCCGCGATCGACCGCAGCAGCGTGGACTTGCCCGAACCCGAGGGTCCGAGCAGGGCCGTCAGCTCGCCGGACGGGATATCGATGGTGACGTCGTCGAGCGCGGCGAACGAACCGTAGTTCTTCTTCGCATTGGTCACGGTGATCATTTGGCGCCCCGCTTGCGTTCGAGGAGGGTCATCAACAGGAGTGTCACGAGCGCGAGGCCCATCAACAGGGTCGCGGCCGAGTAGGCGCCGAAGGTGTTGTGGTCGTTGATGTATCGACCGTGCACCAGCAGCGTCAGGGTCTGCGACTTACCGGGCAGCGCCGAGGAGACCATGATCACCGCGCCGAACTCGCCGAGCGCGCGGGCCACGGTGAGCACCACGCCGTAGGTGAGGCCCCACCGGATGGCGGGCAAGGTGATGCGCCAGAACGTCTGCCAGCGGGTGGCGCCCAGGGTGGCGGCCGCCTGTTCTTGTTCGTCGCCGATCTCGTGCAGCACCGGCTCCACCTCGCGCACCACGAACGGGAGCGTGACGAAGATGGTGGCGATCACCATGCCCGGCAGATTGAAGATCACCTTGAAGCCGATGTCCTCCAGGCCGCCGAACCAGCCGCCGGCGCCCCACAGCAGGATCAGCGCGACGCCGACCACCACCGGCGACACAGCGAACGGCAGGTCGACGATGCCCTGAACCAGGGTGCGCCCCGGGAACTTTCCGCGCACCAGCGCGATCGCGGTGACGATGCCGAAGATCACGTTCACCGGCACCACGATCGCCACGATGATCATCGACAGCTGGAACGCGGAGATGGCGGCGGGCGTGGAGATCGAATCGATGAACGCGCCGATCCCCTTCTCGAAGGTGCGATACAGGATGATCACCAGCGGCAGCACCAGTAAGACGGCCAAGTAGCCCAACGCCACCACCCGCAGCGGAATACGGGACCATGCAGAGAGTTTCAACGCGTCTCCTGTTCCTTGCGCACGCTGCGTTCGGCGAGCAGGCGGAGCACGAGCAGGGTCGCGAACGAAATGACCAGCAGGGCAACCGAAACCGCGGCGGCGTTGATCGGCCGGTCGATTTCGATCTGCTTCTGGATGTATTGCGAAGCCATTTCGGTCTTGCGCGGGATGGCGCCGCCGATCAGCACCACCGAGCCGTATTCGCCGATGGCGCGGGCGAAGGCGAGGCCGCCGCCGGAGATGATCGCCGGGGCCAGCGTCGGTAAAACGATGCGGCGGAACGTGGTCCAGTTGTTCGCGCCCAGCGAGAGCGCCGCCTGTTCCACCTCGCGGTCGGCCTCGATCAGCACCGGCTGCACCGAACGCACCACGAACGGCAGCGTGACGAACGCCAGCGCCACGATGAGGCCGGGTTGGGTCGCGTTGAGGTGGATGTCGATCGGGCTCTGCGGGCCGTACAGCGAGAGCAGCACGATGCTGGCGACGATCGTCGGCAACGCGAACGGCAGGTCGATCAGCGCGTTGACGATGCTCTTGCCCGGGAACTCGTCGCGCACCAGCACCCAGGCGATGAGCGTGCCCATCACCACGTTGATCACCGCGACCACCACCGAGACGAACACGGTGATCCGCAACGAGTCCAGCGCCGCGGGCGCGGTGACCGCGCTCCAGAAGCCGGACCAGCCCTCGTCGAACGAGGTGACGGTGAGTGCGGCCAGCGGCAGCAGCACGATGATGCTGAGCCACAGCACGGCGGTGGCGATGCCGAGCGGGCCCACCGAGCCGGTCACGCGCAGCCACGACCAGTTCACGCGCCCGGCCGGGCTCACCTTCTGGGAACCGCCGGAAACGGGTGCTGCCCCGTCCCCGGCGGTGCTGCTGTCAGTCACAGTCGTCCAGTATTCCGTCCGTTCAGCCCGGTTACTTGGTCGCTTTGTCGTAGATCACGGCGACGGAGCCGGTGTTCGGGGTGAACAGCTCCTTGTCCACGGTCTTCCAGCCACCCAGGTCGGCGATGGTCCACAGCCGCTGCGGGGTCGGGAAGTCCTTGCCGAACTCGGCCGCCACCTTCGGGTCGACCGGCCGGAAACCGGCTGCGGCCCAAGCCCGCTGACCTTCAGGGGTGTACAGGAAGTCACGGAAGGCCACGGCCTTCTCTTGGTTCTTGCTCGATTTGAGCACCGCGACCGGGTTCTCGATCTTGAAGGTGACCGGCGGCACGAAGTGCTCGATCTGGTCGCCGTTGCGCTCGGAGAACAGCGCCTCGTTCTCGTAGCTGAGCAGCACGTCACCGGTGCCCTGCAGGAACGTCTCGGTGGCCTCCCGGCCCGACTTCGGCTGCACCTTCACGTGCTCCTTGGACACCAACTGGCTCAGGAAGTCCAGGCCTGCCTGCGGGTTCTGGCCGCCCTCGGACTTGGCCGCGTAGGGCGCGAGCAGGTTCCACTTGGCCGAGCCCGAGCTGAACGGGTTCGGGGTGACCACCTCGATACCCGGCTTCAGCAGGTCGTCCCAGTCCCTGATGCCCTTCGGGTTGCCCTTGCGGACCACGATCGCGACGACCGAACCGAACGGAATCCCCTTGGTGGCGTCGGCATTCCAGTTCGAGTCGACCAGACCGGCATCGACCAGGCGGGTGATGTCGGGTTCCACGGAGAAGTTCACCACATCGGCCTCGGCACCGTCCTTGACCTTGCGGGACTGATCACCCGAGGCGCCGTAGGAGCCGTTGACGACGACGTTCTTGCCCTGCTCGGTCTTGTTGAACTCCGGCACGACCTTGTCGAAGCCGGGCTTGGGCACCGCGTAGGCGTAGAGGTTGAGCGTGCCACCGCTGCCGTCGGCACCGCTGCCCCCGACCGTGTCACTGGCTCCGCCGCCGCAGGCGGTGAGCACGACCGCCGCGGCTGAGGTGACGGCGATGGCAACGGCGCTGCGGCGCGAGAAGAGCCAAGATTTGCGAGACATTTCGGGGTGGACCTTTCCTACTGGCTGCCGGCTCGGGGCGTCGAGTGGCACAGACATGCTGGTGGATCGGTAGACCTGTCGCCGGAATTATGCGGCAATGGCGTGGCTGTCGGCCGGAAGGCCGCCGGGGGTTCGGGGACGTCTGCGAAAAAATTGCACGCCAGTCTACGAAGTAGGGACGCGCAGCCGTGCCCGGTCGCCGATCAGCGACAGAGAATGTCCGCGACCGCGAGGTTGCCGACCGCGATCAACGCCAATTCATGGCGGACCAGCGGGACGACACTCGAAGACACGGGCAGACTGTAGCAGAGCACGTTGTGTTAGTTCGAATTACAGAGTTCCAGGAAGAGGGGGGTTTCATCCCATGACTACCAGCCCGGATCGGGTCCGCGCGCGATTTCCCGGCATCAGCACCCGCGCGTGGGAGCATCCCGCCGATCGCACCGCCTTGGTCACACTGCGCACACTGTCCGGTTTCGACGCCATCCTGCGCACCCTGTCGGGTTTGCTGCAAGAACGGCAGCACCGGTTGATGTACCTCGCGACGGCGGTGCGGGTGGACGAGCGGCAGTTCCGGTCGCTGCATCAGTTGCGGGAGGACTGTGTCCAGGTGCTCGACGCGCGCACCACGCCGGAGATGTTCGTGCTGCAGAGCCCGCAGGTGAACGCCTTCACGATCGGCATGGACCAGCCGTTCATCGTGCTGACCACGGGTTTGATCGACCTGATGGATACCGAGGAGTTGCGGTTCACCATCGGCCACGAGCTCGGCCACGCACTGTCGGGCCACGCCGTGTACCGCACCATGCTCATGCACTTGCTGCGGATCTCGGCCGGCTTCGGCTGGATGCCGGTGGGCGGCTGGGCATTACGCGCCATCGTCGCCGCGTTGATGGAATGGAGCCGTAAATCCGAGCTCTCCGGCGACCGGGCCGGGCTGCTGTGCGTGCAGGACGTCGATACCTCGGTGCGGGTGCACATGAAGACGGCGGGCGGCACCTGGATCAAGGAGATGAATCACGGCGCGTTCCTGGCCCAGGCCGACGACTACGAACGCTCCGGCGACCTGCGCGACGGTGTGCTGAAACTGCTCAATCTGGAATTGCAGAGCCATCCGTTCTCGGTGCTGCGTGCTTCGGAGCTGCGGCGCTGGATCCAGAGCGGCGAATACGACCGCATCCTCGCCGGCGACTACCCGCGGCGCGAACACGACAAGAACGCCAGCATCGGCGCGGAGATCAAGGAGGCCGCCCGGACCTATCGCAACAACTTCGACCAGTCCGAGGATCCGCTGATCCGCACCGTGCGAAACCTCGGCAAGGATGTGGGCGCGGCCGTGAACACGGTCGGTCAAGAGGTGGGCGACACCGTGTCCAAGATCGGCAAGCGGTTCAACGACTGGCGCTCGGGCGAGCAGAACAACTAGGTGCCGTTCGATAGCTGCCGCGGGCGGTTTCGCACGAAGCGCGCGTGTCGGTCGGCTGACACGCGCGCGGGACGACAGGAGGTGCGCGGCGGGACGGCTACAAGCAGCCCACCTTTGTCAGCGGGTGAAGAACCAGGCGACGACCACCAACACCAGCAGGGCGATCAAGGCCAGCTGGACGCGCGAACGTGGCATCAGCGGGCACCGCTCTGCACGGGCCTGCGCGGGTCGCCGGGCAGCAGCACCGCGTCCGGATCGGCGGTGAGGGTGGCGGCATCGGCCGGCACCCGCACCGCGGGGTCGGCGGGGTGTTTGCGATCGAGCACCCGCAGCGCGGCGCGCAGCACCCGATCCAGCGCGAAGGCGATGGCGAAGCAGATCGGGACCATGCCGACGAGCACGACCAGGAACTGCGGGATGAACGGGAGTCCCGCAACCCACAGCTCGAAGCTGTCCCACCAACCTGCGATGTGATGTACCACGAACCCAGCCTAGTGCGTCCACCTGAGAGAGAAGCAAGCCCGATTCCGACGGGGGCAGAGACCCCTATTCGCAGGCTAGGGGCATAGATACTGTGAGGTATGCCGTCCTCCGATGATCTCACCGTCGACGAACCGTACGACCTGCCGGTACCCAGCCAGCTGACCGAGCCGCGGCACGGCGCCTTCCCGCCGATCGACGACTACGCGTTCCTGTCCGACTGCGAGACCAGCTGCCTGATCGGCAACAACGGCGCGGTCGAGTGGATGTGCGTCCCCCGCCCGGATTCGCCGAGCATCTTCGGCGCGATGCTCGACCGCAGCGCGGGCCACTTCCGGATCGGCCCGTACGGCGTGAACGTGCCCGCCGCGCGGCGCTATCTGCCGGGCGGGATGATCCTCGAAACCACCTGGCAGACCGAGACCGGCTGGCTGATCGTGCGCGACGCGCTGGTGCTCGGGCCGTGGCACAACAACGATCAGCGCTCCAAGACGCACCGCCGCACCCCGATGGACTGGGATGCCGAGCACATGCTGCTGCGCACGGTGAAATGCGTGAACGGCACCGTCGAGCTGGAGATGAGCTGCGAGCCCTCGTTCGACTACCACCGCGCGACGGCCCGCTGGGAGTACACCGGCAAGGTGTACGAGGAGGCCACGGCGGTCCGCACCGACGACCCGGCCGCCGGACCGACGCTGGTGCTCACCACAGACCTGCGGCTCGGTTTGGAGGGCCGGGAGGCCAGGGCACGCACCAGGATGCAGGAGGGCGACGAGGTGTATGTCGCGTTGACCTGGTCGGAGCTGCCCGCACCGAAGACGTATCAGGATGCGGCGCAGAAGATGTGGCAGACCACCGAGTCCTGGCGGCAGTGGATCACCCTCGGGAATTTCCCGGATCACCCGTGGCGCAGCTACTTACAGCGCAGCGCGCTGACGCTCAAGGGCCTTACCTACGCCCCCACCGGGGCCCTGCTCGCCGCGTCCACCACCTCCCTGCCGGAAACGCCTGGCGGCGAGCGCAATTGGGACTACCGCTACACCTGGGTGCGCGACTCCAGCTTCGCCCTGTGGGGCTTGTACACGCTCGGGCTCGATCGCGAGGCCGACGACTTCTTCGCGTTCCTGCGCGACGCGACCACCGGCGACAACGGCGATGCTGTTCCGCTGCAAGTGCTTTACGGCATCGGCGGTGAACGACTGATCACCGAGGAGACCCTCGATCACCTCAGCGGCTACGACCGGGCGCGTCCGGTGCGCATCGGCAACGCCGCCTACAACCAGGATCAGCACGACATCTGGGGCACCATGCTCGACGCCGTGTACCTGCACGTGAAGTCGCGGCAGCAGGTACCGGAAACGTTGTGGCCGTTGCTGGAACGTCAGGTGCGCGCGGCCATCGCGCGCTGGCGCGAGCCCGACCGCGGCATCTGGGAGGTGCGCGGCGAGCCACAGCATTTCACCTCGTCCAAGGTGATGTGCTGGGTCGCGCTCGACCGCGGCGCGAAACTGGCCGAACTGCACGGCCAGATCGAGCACGCGACCGAGTGGTACACCATCGCCGACGAGATCAAGGACGACATCCTCACCCACGGGGTGAACAGCAACGGCGTCTTCACGCAAACCTATGGCGGCGACACCCTGGACGCCTCACTGCTGCTGGCGGTGCTGACCCGTTTCCTGCCGCCGCACGATCACCGGATCCGCGCCACCGTGCTGTCCATCGCCGACCGGCTCACCGAGAACGGACTGGTGCTGCGCTACCGCACCGAGACCACCGACGACGGATTGTCCGGCGCCGAAGGCACTTTCACCATCTGCTCGTTCTGGCTGGTGTCCGCGCTGGTCGAAATCGGCGAGGTGCAGCGGGCCAGGCACCTGTGCGAGCGCCTGCTCGGCTTCGCCAGCCCCCTGCAGCTCTACGCGGAGGAGATCGACCCGCGCAGCGGACGCCACCTCGGCAACTTCCCCCAGGCCTTCACCCACCTCGCCCTGATCAACGCGGTCACCCACGTCATCAGAGCCGAAGAAAACCGCCCCGCCAGCGGCTTCCAACCCGCCCACGTACCAGCGAACCGCCCCGCCTGAGGGCGGGGTCAGGGGGCGACGAGGCCGTCGGCCTGTTCACGCAGTTCGCGCAGTTTGACGATCTGCTTGTCCAGGTCGGCGATGCGGTCGCCGCTGCGGTCGCCGTATTTCTGGTAGGCGGCCTCGGCGAGGCGCAGGGCCTCGTCGGCCTGCTTGGCGACATTGCCGGCGATTTCGGTGAAGTGGTCGCGCAGGACACGTTGCATGGCGCGCAGGCGATTTCGTGATTCCTTGCTGACCTGGAAGATCACGTCGTCCATGAGCCTGGCGACCGCCACCTTGGCCTCGGCACGCCGACGGGCCTTGCGATTCTTACGGTCGTCCCACAGCGCGTTGACACCGAGCAGCACACCCGCACCGGCCGAGTACCAGTTCACCAGCGACATGCCGAGCAGGCTGGTGGCGAGACCGACCATCAGGACACCGCCGTAGGAACCGCGCAGACCCGACAGAAACGGCTCGGTCACACCGACTTTCGCGCTTTCGAGCGGCTCCAGCGGTTGCACCGCCTCCAGCACCTCACCGGGGTTTTCCAATCGCATATCCGGTATCGGGGCGGTTCGGTTGTCTGCCAAGAACTTCGAGGCCACCTGCTCGGACAGCTCGACCGAACGATAGTGCGCCATCACGAAATTCTCTTCGACGGCCTCGCAGATACGGGCGTCCAAGTCGGTGCCGAATTCCTTCCAGCGGCGCGCGGGATCGTGCTGCATGATCTCGGCTTCCGCGTCGCGCACCAGATTGCGCAACCGGTGCCGCAGATCATGTTCGATATCGGCCATCAGCTCGGTGCTGCCATCCACCAGCGTGACCTGCCAGTTCGACGTGCGCTGCCGCAGCTGGTCCGCATCGTCGCGAGCGCGGACGAGTTTGTCGGTGATCTCGGCGCGCCGGCGCGGGTCGCGCAGCGATTCGACCTCGTTGCGCAGGGTCAGCGCGAGATGGTCACTCACCAGGCGGATGTCCTGCACGGCCGCGTCCAGCGCCACGCTGTCCGCGCGCGACACCACGTAGTCGCGCAGATGGTCGATCAGTTGCGGCACACCGGATTCGATATCGCGCTGGTAGTTGCCGGACAGTCCCGCCTGCCGGTGCAGTTCCGCCGAGACCGGCGCCACCGCGAAGCCGAGCCCGGCGGCGTCGAGCAGTTCCCGATTGCGCTGCTGGGTGTGCGACCAGTGGGAGAACTGGTCGATCTTGTTGAGCACACAGATGACCGTGGGGCAGATCTGCTGGATGCGCTGCAGGTAGGCGATCTGGTCGACGGTGAGTTCGGTGGCCGCGTTGCCGACGTAGAGCACGGCGTCGGCGGCGGCGATCATCGACCAGGTGGTGTTGTCGGCGGCGCCGCGCGTGCCGGGCGCGTCCATCACCACGACCCCGTCGGCCAGCAGCGGGCTGGGCTGGGTGAATTCGGCGCGGATCACGCCGAACGCGGAGATCGCGGGGCCGGGGTCGAGCGGATCCACCGACTGCCGTTCGGTCCGTCCGTCGACCGAACGCACCAGTGTCGCAGTCGGTTCCGGCCCGTACTCGACGATGACGGGCACGCTCAGGTCACTGTCGGTGGCACTGACCGACGCGCCGACCAGGCTGTTGACCAGCGTGCTCATCCCGTTCTTGGGCTCGCCGACCACGACGAGCCGCACCCGTGGGTCGCTGACCCGGGCGCGCACCATGCTCAAACGACTGCCGAGGTCGTCCCGCCCCGCGAATCCGGCGATCTCCCGCAGTTCGTCGAGTATCCGGATCAGCGGCGCCATCGCGTCCGGGTGTTTCACCGTCGCGGCCTTCAGCCCGGCTGCGGCAGACAACCGTCCTCCTTACAGTGGTTTGCTTTCGATCTGCACGGGACGCCCCCTGCGTTCCGGTTTACAGCAACGTTATGTCCACGCCGCCCGGGACGATGTGGTGGGTCTCCGCCAGGGTCGCCTCCGGCATCAACCCACCGGACAGACCACCGCTCGCGGCGACCGTGAGCGGCGCGTGATCGGTGTAGGTCACGTGATCCACGACCTGCACCGAGTCCCCTGCCGGATAGTACGGCCCGACATTGATCGGGTCGGAGATACCGTGCGGCTTCGGGTCGACGACCGGCGGCTTGTAGGTGGGCACGGGCGCCTGGCTAGGCGTCGGTGCGTGGTAGGTCGGCGGCAGATCGGCCGTCGGGGCCGGCGCGTTGTGCGTCGGCACGTCCCGGGTCGGGATGTCGTGCGTCGGCACCGTCGCGGTCGGTTCCGGCTGGGTGGCCGTCGGCACGTCGCGGGTGGGTGCGGTCGGCTGCGTCGGCGCGGTCGGCTGGGTGGTGATGTCGTCGCCCGCACCGCTCGTGGGGCCGGTGGGTGCCGTGCCCGGAGTGGTCACATCGTCATCGGGGGACGTGGTCGGGACGTGGGTCGACGGCTGGGATCCGGTCGTCCCCGGGACCTTCGTGGTGGGGTCGGTCTGGCCGGTGCTCGGCTGGGTGTGCGGCGTCGTCGGAGTCGACACGCCGGGCACCTTGGTCACGTCGGGGTTCGACGTCTTCGGCACCGACGGCGTGGTGACGTCGGACGGCACCACCGGGGTCGTCGGCACCGTCTTGGTGATGGTGGTCGGCGAGTTCGTCGTCGACGGGGTCGAGACGTCGGTGGGACGCGAATGATCAACCACCGGAGTCGGTTTCACCACCGGCGTCGGGCGCGCCTGATCGAACAACGCGGGCGTCGCGGCGGCCGGCGCGGTGAGCACCGAGGGACCGGCAGGCGGGGCGCCGATCACGTTCGCGATCGGCGTGCTGGCCGCGTCGGGCTGGATCGTGGTCTGCAACGGGGTGGCCACCACCGGCTGCGCGGCGCTCGCCACCGGCGCGACGACCGCCGGAGCCACGACCGCGGGCGCGACGGCGACCGGCGCCACGGCAGCGGGCGCGACCGCGGCCACGACCGGCGCGGGCGGCTGCGCGACTGGCTGGGTAGCAGCCGGAGGCGCCGCAGTCTGGGTAGCAGCCGGTGCCGGCGACTGAGCGGACATGGCCGACTGTGTCGTGGAGGGACCGCCGAGCGGCGTGGTGAGTCCCCCGACGACGCCCGGGTTCCCGTGATGGTTCGAGTCGGTCGGGTCGGTCGCCGACCGCGCGCCACCGGACTGCGCGGGCAGCGCGCTGCCGAGCCAGTCGGTGAAGTTGTCGAGCTGGTCGCCTACCTGGCCGACGCCGACGTCCACCTTCATCTCGGAGTTGAAGTAGATGCCGTTCGGGCCGACGCCGAAATCGACCTGCCACGAGGTGCCGACGAAGACGCCGAGGTTGTCCCCGCCGACGCCGTCGAACGGGCCGTCACCCGTCGGCGTTCCGGCCGAGGGCGTGCCCGCGATCGGGTGCGTGCCGGGCAGATCGAACGAGCCCGGCGCGACGAAGCCGTTGGTGCCGGGCAGGCCGAAGCCGTGACCCGCCTGACCGAGTCCGTGCCCGGGCAGGCCGAAGCCTTGGCCGCCGGGCAGATCGAGATCGTGGTTCGGGGCGTTGCCGGGCGTGCCCGGCAGTTGCAGTCCGCCGGACTGCGCCGTGTCCGTGCCGGGGAGGCCGCCGATACCGGGCACACCGTCGGAGGCCGCGTTGCCGGGCAGGCTCGGCAGGCCGAAGCCGTGGCCGGAATCGGTCCCGGGCAGGCCGGGCAGTCCTGCGTCGGTGCCGTTGTAGTCACCGTGCAGCGTCGGCAGCGGGAAGTTCGCGCCGCCGGCGGTGCCGGGCAGGTCGAAACCGGAATTGCCGTGCGAGACCGGGAGATTCGGCGAATGCTGCGGGTTCAGCGGCGCGGGTTCGATGACCGGGTCCGGAAACGTGATGACCGGTGAGGGGGCACCGGAGTCCGGGTCGCTGTTGTGCGCCCAGCCGGTGTTCATGCTGTCCAACCGGGAACCGGGCGCGGCAGGCACGCCGCCGCCGTTCGCCGCGATCAGTGCGCCACCGGTGACGTAGGCGCCCGCGCGGGCGACGCGCGCGACGCCGGTGGCTACTCGATAGGCGGTATCACCCGTGCGCTCGGCTCCCTCGGTGGCGTCGTCATCGAAGGGCAGGTCACGCGTCATGAAAGCTCCATCTCGGGTTCCAGCAGCCATCCTCACGCGTCCGGCCGGACCGAGTGAAGATCACCTAACACTATTTCGGGAAAACCCGACTGTCACTTTACCCAGGACTGTAGAGAGTCCAGCGGTGGCGAGCAACACAACCTTGCCATCCCCAAAAGCAGAACGAAAGCCCTATTTCTAGTGGGTCGAGCAAACCATCGGACGCTTTCAAAACCGGCGATGACCAGGACCGATTCTGCCCGTTCGAACGCGGCGCACCAGCGATTCCGGCAGACCTAAGAGTTCTCTAACAGTTACTCAACGACTCGTGAAGATCCCGTACCTAACGTCGAACTCGTCGAGCCACCCGGTCGACAGGATCGAGCTGAAGGAGACCCCCTCATGACCTCACTCATCGGACGTCGCGTCGCCGCCGTGCTGGGCGGAACAGCGCTCACCGCCGCCGTGGTCGCGGGCATGGCGGGTGCTGCCTCGGCGCAGCCCGTCCGTCCCGCCGTTCCCGCGCCCGCGCCCGGCGTCCCGGCCGAGCCGGTCGGTCCCGGTCAGGTCGTGGTGTGCCCGTCGATCGATGACCCGGACGGGCAGGTCGTGATCACCACGAACGAGGGCGAGGACGGTCCCTGGGTGACCATCGAACGTCAGGGCCCGGTTGAAGCGGTGCCCGCCACCCCGATCGACCCGGCGACGCCGCTCGTGCCCGGGACGCCGCCGCTGGCCACCGCTCCGCTCGACGAAGGCTGCGTCGCCGCCAGCGTGCGCTGACCTGCGGGACTACTGTTGATCCATGACCGGACACCGGATCTTGGTCGTGGACGACGAGGTTCGTGTCCTCGCGTCGCTGCGACGCGGGCTGGAGCTTTCCGACTTCGAGGTGATCACCGCGAGCGACGGCGCCGAGGCGCTGACCATGTGCCGCACCGAGACGCCCGACGCCATGGTGTTGGACGTGAACATGCCGACGCTCGACGGTGAAGGCGTGGTCACGGCGTTGCGCGCGATGGGCAACGACATCCCGATCTGCGTGCTCAGCGCGCGCAGCGCCGTGACCGACCGGATCGCCTGCCTGGAACGCGGCGCCGACGACTACCTCACCAAACCCTTCGACCTCGGCGAACTCGTCGCCCGGCTGCGCGCGCTGTTGCGCCGCCGGGTCGGCGCCGCCGAGCCCGCCGGCGCGCCGGTGCGGGTCGGCCAGGTGCAGATCGACCTGGCCGGGCATCGCGTGCTGGCCGCGGGCAAGCCCGTCGACCTGACCAAACGAGAATTCGAGGTACTCGCGTTGCTCGCCGACCATCCGGGGATCGTGCTCGGCCGCGAGCAGATCCTTTCCGCGGTATGGGGTTACGACTTCCCGACCGACACCAACGTGGTCGACGTCTTCGTCTCGTATCTGCGCCGCAAACTCGAGGCGCCCGGCGCGGCACGGGTGGTGCACACGGTGCGCGGCGTCGGATTCGTCCTGCGGGAGCAGCCGTGAAACGTTCGCCGTCACTGCGTACCCGGGTGGCGGTGGTGTCCGGCGTGGTCGCGGCACTCGTCGCGCTCACCCTCACCGTCACCTTCGCCGCGCTGCTCAACGCGTCCGGCGAGCGACAGCTCGACGAGACCGTCTCCTCGATGGCGGTCCGGGTCGCGCCGCCGCTGAAAGGTGTTCCGGCGGAAACACTCCCGGCTCCGGGGCCGCCCGGGCCGGCCGTACCGCCGCCGCCTGCCGCGCCGGAACGCGCGGGCCCTTCGACCTATGCGACCGAAGCGCCGACCGCGGCCGACATCCCGGATGCGGCCACCACCGTCCGGCGCGACGACCTGCCCTCCGACGTGGCGATCGCCCGCGTCGACGGACTGCCCGGTGTGCTCGTCTCGCTGGACCCGAACCGCGACGTCGTCGCCTCCGCCATTCACCGCAGCCAGTTGATCGGCCTCGGCATCGGCGTGGCCGGAGCACTGATCGCGGCCGTACTCGGTTGGCTCCTGGCCGGTTACGCCGCGCGCCCGCTGCGCAGCCTCGCCGCCGCCACCCACGGCATCGACACGCTCGAAGAGCTGCCGCCGCTGTCCGGCCGCGGCGCGCGGGAATCCGAGGAACTCTCCGACGCCATCACCCGCATGCTGACCAGGCTGGAAGCCGCACACCACGCCACCAATCGCGCGCTGACCAGTGCGCGCGACTTCGCCGCCGTCTGCGCGCACGAGCTGCGCACTCCGCTGACCGCGCTGCGCACCGACCTACAGGTGTTGGCCACCAAGGAGATTCCCGCCGAACAGCGCGGCGCGATCCTGTCCGAGGTGCTCTTCGCCGAGCAGCAGATCGAGAACACGCTCACCGACCTGGAGCGGCTCGCGGTCGGCGAACTCACCGAACCCGACGTGTTCGAATCCTTCGACCTGTGCGAAACCCTGGACCGCGCAGCGCAGGACGCGCAACGCCGCTACCCCGACGTCGCCGTCACACTCACCGAATGCGAGCCCGTCACCGTGACCGGACTGCCCGGCGGCGTGCTGCTCATCGTCACCAACGCCGTCGCGAACGCCGTGCAGCACGGTCACGCCGACACCATCGCCATCTCCGTGACCCCCCGCGCCGACGAGGTCGACATCCTGATCGACGACAACGGTTCCGGCATCCCGGAAACCGTCTGCCCCAACACCTTCGACCGCTTCGTCAAAGGCCCCGGCTCCCCCGGCTCCGGCCTCGGCCTGGCCCTCGTCCTACAACAAGCCGAACTCCACTCCGGCACAGCCGAACTCACCAAGAGCCCCCTAGGCGGCACCCGCCTGCGGGTGACGCTGAAAACTTAGCGGCCTACTTCTGGCCCTTCGGCTTGTCGGAGGCGGCGTCGGAGGAGAGGGCGGCCACGAAGGCTTCCTGCGGGACGTCGACTCGGCCGATCGTCTTCATCCGCTTCTTGCCTTCCTTCTGCTTCTCCAGCAGCTTGCGCTTGCGGCTGATGTCGCCGCCGTAGCACTTGGCGAGCACGTCTTTGCGGATGGCGCGGATGTTCTCGCGGGCAATGATCTTCGAGCCGATGGCCGCCTGGATGGGCACCTCGAACTGCTGACGCGGGATGAGTTCGCGCAGCTTGGTGGTCATCTTGTTGCCGTAGGCCTGCGCCGCGTCCTTGTGCACGATCGCGCTGAACGCGTCGACGGCCTCGCCCTGCAGCAGGATGTCCACCTTCACCAGCGACGACTCCTGCACGCCCGACTCTTCGTAGTCGAGGCTGGCGTAGCCGCGGGTGCGCGACTTCAGCGAGTCGAAGAAGTCGAAGATGATCTCCGCCATCGGCATGGTGTAGCGCAGCTCGACCCGGGTCTCGGACAGGTAGTCCATGCCGCCGAGTTCGCCGCGGCGCCCCTGGCACAGCTCCATGATCGAGCCGATGAACTCGCTGGGCGAGATGACCGTGCACTTCACCACCGGCTCGAACACGTGCCGGACCTTGCCCTCCGGCCAGTACGACGGGTTGGTGACGACGTGCTCGCTGCCGTCCTCCATCTCCACCGTGTAGACCACGTTGGGCGCGGTGGAGATCAGGTCCAGGTCGAATTCGCGTTGCAGGCGTTCGCGGGTGATCTCCATGTGCAGCAGGCCGAGGAAGCCGCAGCGGAAACCGAACCCGAGTGCCACCGAGGTTTCCGGCTCGTAGGTCAGCGCGGCATCGTTGAGCTGGAGCTTGTCCAGCGCGTCGCGCAGGTCGGGGTAGTCCGAGCCGTCGACCGGGTACAGGCCGGAGTACACCATCGGGCGCGGCTCGCGGTAGCCGGTGAGCGGTTCGGTGGCACCGTTGCGCGCGGCCGTCACCGTGTCGCCGACCTTCGACTGGCGCACGTCCTTCACGCCGGTGATCAGGTAGCCGACCTCGCCGACGCCGAGCCCCTGGGTCGCCTTGGGTTCCGGCGAGACGATGCCGACCTCGAGCAGTTCGTGCTGCGCGCCGGTGGACATCATCTTGATCTTCTCGCGCGGGATGATCTTGCCGTCCACCACGCGGACATAGGTGACCACGCCGCGGTAGGTGTCGTAGACCGAGTCGAAGATCATCGCGCGGGCCGGCGCGTCCGGGTCGCCGACCGGCGCGGGCACCTGCTTGATGACCTCGTTCAACAGTTCGGGCACGCCGACACCGGTCTTGCCGGAGACGCGCAGCACGTCGTCGGGCTCGCACCCGATGATGTGCGCGATCTCGCCGGCGTAGCGGTCCGGGTCCGCGGCGGGCAGGTCGATCTTGTTGAGCACCGGGATGATCGTCAGATCCTTGTCCAGTGCCAGGTAGAGGTTGGCCAGGGTCTGCGCCTCGATGCCCTGGGCCGCGTCGACGAGCAGCACCGCGCCCTCGCACGCCTCCAGCGCACGCGACACCTCGTAGGTGAAGTCGACGTGACCGGGCGTGTCGATCAGGTGCAGCACGTAGTCGGTGCCGTCCGCCTGCCACGGCAACCGCACGTTCTGTGCCTTGATGGTGATGCCGCGCTCGCGCTCGATATCCATCCGGTCCAGATATTGGGCGCGCATCTGCCGGTCCTCGACCACTCCGGTCAGTTGCAGCATCCGATCGGCCAGCGTCGACTTGCCGTGATCGATGTGCGCGATGATGCAGAAGTTCCGGATCCGAGCCGGATCGGTGAACGTCGTATCGGCGAAGCTGGCGGGCACTCCACTCCTCATGGGTATCGGCAAACTGTCCTCTATCGTCCCATGCGCAGTACTGGGCCACCGCCATCGGTCTGCTGAACCACGTGGGGCCAATTGCGGTCAGCGCCGATTTCGAGTCGGCGCACGAGCAATCCGGGGAACGTCAGTGGCTCATCGTAGAGTTAGCCCCATGCCGGGCCAACCGCTGAAGACAATCCAGATCGAGGGATTCACCTCGATCAGATCGGCGACGGTCGAGCTTCGCCAACTGAACATTCTGGTGGGTGCGAATGGAGCGGGGAAGAGCAACTTCGTCCAGGCGCTCGCGCTGCTCGGACGAATCGTCGACTGTGAGCTCGGACTGTTCGTCGGTCTCAACGGCGGCGCCTCGGCACTGCTGACCGACGGTGACGGCAGCTCTCGGATTCGCTTGGAACTCGATGCGGAACCCAACTCGTACGAGGCGGTCCTCGTCCCGGCGGCGAACGACGAACTGATCTTCGAGACCGAAGTCGTGTACTACCACGAGCCGGAGTACGACCGTCCATACCAGAAGTCGCTCGGGCGCGGGCATCGCGAAACACGTCTGGCCACTGACGTCGGCGACCCACGCGGTGGCATCGCCAAGTACGTCTTCGCACTGCTCGAAGGCTGCAAGGTCTTCCACTTCCACGATACGAGCGCGAACGCCCCGGTGAAACGGATGGTCTCCACCGCAGACAACCTGAATCTGCGCTCGGACGCCGGCAACCTGGCCCCTTATCTGTATCGCTTGCGGACCAGCGACGAGGCTGCCGACCAAGCCGCCTACCGCCGGATCGTCGGCGCAATTCAGTTGGTGGCACCGTTCTTTCGGGATTTCGTGCTGCAGCCCGAAAACAACGACCGAATCCGCCTTCGATGGCAGCAGCAAGGCTCCGACGCGGTCTTCTCAGCCAATCAGATGTCGGACGGCACGCTTCGATTCGTCTGTTTGGCGACGCTTTTGCTGCAACCAGAGTTGCCCGCCCTGGTCGTCTTGGACGAACCCGAACTAGGCCTGCATCCTTTCGCCATCGTGCAGCTCGCGAACTTGCTCCGACAAGCCTCGGCCCCCGCACGGAGTCAAGTTCTGATCGCCACCCAATCGGTCACCCTGATGAACCAGTTCGAGGTCGATGATCTGATCGTCGTCGAACGCAGAGCCGGTGGTTCGGCCTTCTCCCGCCCAGACGCCGCCGAACTCGAAGCCTGGCTGGCGGAATACTCACTCGGTGAGCTGTGGGAAAAGAACCTGCTCGGCGGTCGTCCCGCCAGGGAGGACCTCGACGAGACATGACGACCAGCTATCACCGCCTTCACTTCTTGGTAGAAGGGCCTGGGATGGCAGACATTCCCACCGGCTTGGCTCCCCGTGACCGGGTGGCTCATGTCGAAGGTTCGCTCGCGGCCGCCGCAGCTGATCACCGGTTTGTGCCGCATCTGATCCTGCACGAGCTGGAGACCTGGGTTTTCGCTGCCGCAGAGCAGGTCGGCTGCCTCTTGCCGGGACTGACCGAGAAACTAGTCAGAGACGTACATATCGCAGGTGGACCCGAACTGATCAATGACGGCCCGGATACCGCACCATCGAAGCGAATCCTCGACTACTGCCCGCAATACTCGAAAACCAACGATGGTCCGCTGGCCATCGCCGATCTGGGCGTTGCCGAACTCCGTACGCAATGCCCCCACTTCGACGCCTGGCTCGAAGTACTGGACAACCACCTGTCCTGACCGTGCACCCACGGCGTTGAAACATAAGTGAGCGCTCGCACATCCGTGCCTCATCGCTATAACTGCCGGAGCCTATCCCGAACTGCCTCGCCCCTGCTTACGAGGACCTTTGCTCAGCTCGCTCGTCTGATTCGGTATCACAAGCCCAGATCAGCAAATTCAGAGTTCGCCCGCCGGCGGTCCGGCACGGATGAGAAGCGCGGCGTACGCCGTTATATTGCGAAGATGGCCCGAAGTTGGAACTCCCTCGGCAAGCAGCTCGGCATCATCGCGAAGGAGCAGGGTCCCAGGATCGTTCGGCAGCAGGGACCGAAGTTGGTGGAGCGGCTGGTCGGTTCGCTGACCCAGCGTGGGACACGTCCGGTGCGGGTGCGGCCGACCGCGTCCACGCCGGTGCCGACGGCCGAACGGGCGCGGCAGATCGTGTACTCGCCGCAGCTGGACGGGCGCGCGGATCCCGGTGAGATCGTGTGGACCTGGGTGCCGTACGAGGAGGATCCGGCCAACGGCAAGGATCGCCCGGTGCTGGTGGTCGGCCGCGACCGCAGGACGCTGCTCGGCCTGATGCTGTCGTCGAAGGCGGACCGCGCCTTCGACCGGAACTGGGTCGGCATCGGCAGCGGCAGCTGGGATGCCGAAGGCCGGCCGAGCTGGGTCCGGCTGGACCGCGTGCTCGACGTCCCCGAGGACGGCATCCGCCGCGAAGGAGCCATCCTGCCGCGCAAGACCTTCGACCTGGTGGCGCACCGTCTGTGCGCCGAATACGCCTGGCACTGAACCGAAGTCGCCGGGCTCGGCCGAGCCCGGCGACCGGTGATCAGGAGAGCAGGTTGCGCGAGCGGCCGAACAGCAGCCCGTAGAGCAGCGCGCCGAGGGCGCCGCCGACGAGCGGGAACACCACGAACGCCCAGACCTGGCCCATGGCGCCGTCCTGGTAGGGCGCGACGGCGAGGCTGCGGGCCGGGTTCACCGAGGTGTTGTCCACCGGAATCGAGATCAGGTGGATGACGGCCAGGGTGACGCCGATGGACAGGCCGGCCAGTGGCACGTCGGAGAGCTGGTCGGTCGAGGCGAGCACCACGAAGACCAGCAGTGCGGTGAGCATCACCTCGATGATGATCATCGCGGCCATGCCGTAGCCGTTCTGCAGAACCACCTCGCCGAGCGGCCCGGTTTGCGCGGACGGGCTGTGCCGTCCCCAGCCGTTGGCGCCGAGCCCGGCCACGGTCCGATCGTAGGAGGGCAGGTTCTTCGCCAGCGCGAACAGCACGAGCCCGGCGAGGAAACCGCCGATCAACTGCGCGATCCAGTAACCGGCCGCGGTGACCGCGCCGATCCGGCCGAGCAGCAGGTGACCGAGGGTCACCGCGGGATTGACGTGGCAGCCGGAGATCGGCCCGATGGCGTAGACCAGGAACAGCAGCGTGAGGCCGAAGGCGAGTGCCACGCCGAGCGCGCCGACCCGGTCCCCCGCCAGCACCGCCGTTCCGACACCGCCGATCACCAGGACGAAGGTGCCCAGCGCCTCCGCCCCGAATTTCTTGGATTCGGGAATCGGCCCTAGTTCGGCGACTTCCTCGACAACTTCTTGAGCCGTTGGAGACATCTGTTCCACCTTCCGCGTTCAACGAGTAGCCAGTGCCAACCGTGGTGCCGCTTCGAAAAACAGAGCCGTTCAAGATCAACGGTGTTACCCGGACGCTACGCGAGACGAGTGATCTCTACAACGACCTCGAGATCCGTGGAGCCACCGCCGGAGAAGATGCCTTTCAGCGGGGGCACATCCGCGTAATCGCGGCCGACGCCGACCGAGATGTGCTGCTCACTGATCGCGATGTTGTTGGTCGGGTCGTAGCCCCACCACATCCCGGTCCAGGCTTCGATCCAGGCGTGCGACTGTCCCTCCACCGTCACGCCGATCTCGGCGGCCGGGTCCGGGTGCAGATAACCGGAGACGTAGCGGCTGGGAATGCCCATGCTGCGCAACAGCACCAGGGTCAGGTGCGCGTAATCCTGGCAGACCCCTTGCCGATCCGTGAACGCCTGTACCGCGGACGTGTGCACGGACGTGGTGCCCGCGAGATAGGTCATCTCTCGATGCACCCATTCCGCCGCGCGCACAACGGCTTTCGCGGGCGGCAGTCCCTTGGCCAACTGGCGGGCGATGCCTGCCAGCTTGCGGTCGGCCGGCACGAACACGGTGGGCGCCAGCATTTCGTCGAAGCGGTCGGCGATGTGCCCGGCGCGCAACTCGTCCCAGTCCAGTTCCTCAGCCGGTCCGGCGAACGGCTCGGTCTCCACCACCGAGGAGCCGGTGACCTCCAATTCGGTATGCGGAGCGTGCAGGTCGAACGCGGTGACCGCGGTGCCCCAGTAGTCGGTGTAGCGATAGGAGCGGGTGGAGGGCACGGTTTCCACCCGGTTGAGGATGACGTTCTGCCTGCTGTCGGCGCGCGGCGTCAGCCTGGCTTCGTTGAACGAGCGCGTGACGGGCGCGTCGTAGACGTAACCGGTGGTGTGCACCACCCGAATTCGCCAGCTCATAGCTCCCCCTCGACCTGCATATTGTCGTCTCGACTGCTACGCAGATCGGTCCACGCCACCCACGGGGCCGCATGGAAGTACTGCAATGCGATCGCTTCACTCACTTCCCGGCAGGTCTTCTGCAGCGACAGCAGCCGGTTCTGCAAATCCTCCAAAAGCACACCGGGCGGCAGGAATTCGAGCTCGCTACGCGCCCGGCCGAGTAGTCGCTGCGCCTCGTGCCTGGCACCGACGCGACTACTCGGCCGCTGGTCCAGTTCCGCGAGGCAGGCTTCGGCCACCCGCACCGAATGGAACACCGAACGCGGGAAAAGCCGGTCCAGCAGGATGAATTCGGCCACGAGGTTGGCATCCAGCGCGCCGCGGTGCGTGCGCAGATAGGTGTCGTGCGCACCCGCCGAACGCAGGACGGTCACCCAGGCCGGTGAGGAGGTGCGGTCGCCCGCGCGGGAAAGCAGCAGGCGCACAGTCATGTCCACCCGTTCGATGGAGCGGCCCAGCAGCAGGAATCGGTAGCCGTCGTCGCGGCTGAGCGTGGAGTCGGACAGCCCGGCGAACATGGCGGCGCGGTCCTGCACGTAGTGGAAGAACTCGTGCGGCCCGAGACTGCGCGCCGCCTTCTCCGCGACGGCCAGTCCGATGTAGGTGGCGTTCAGGCACTCCCACATCTCACTGGAGGTGACTTCTCTTGCGCCCCTGGCGTTCTCGCGGGCGTTGGCGATCGAGTCGATGATCGAGCCACCGTCGTGGCTGAAGGCGACCAGGTCGGTGACCGACCAGACGTCCAGCGTGCCGTCCGGCGGCTCGATGCCGAGCACCCGCAGCAGCACTCGCGACGTGCGGTCCGGGTCGACGGTCGCGTCTTCGAGCAACTGGTGTACCGCGACGTCGAGGATGCGCGCGGTGTCGTCGGCGCGCTCGACGTACCGTCCGATCCAGTACAGGGATTCCGCGTTGCGTGCCAGCATCAGCGGCTCACCGTCCCTTGCCACTGACGTTGCGACTGCCCACGTCGCGATTGCCGCTGCTCCTGTTGTTGTTGCTGCTGTTGCTGATTCGCCTGCGCGGCCGTCAGGTCGCGGCCCACTTCGCGCGAATCCGATTGCGGCGGATCGCTGACCAGTTCCGCGCCCGCGAGTTCCCGATCCGCCAGCGAGTCCCGTCCGGACAGCACCCAGGTGTCCTTGCTGCCGCCGCCCTGACTCGAATTGACCACCAGCGAGCCATCGGGCAGCGCCACCCGGGTGAGCCCACCCGGCAACACCCACACCTCGTCGCCGTCGTTGACCGCGAAGGGACGCAGGTCCACGTGTCGCGGCACCAATTCGTTGCCGATCTTGGTCGGCACGGTGGACAACTGCACCACCGGCTGCGCCACCCAGCCGCGCGGGTCCGCCTTGATCCGTCTGCGCGAGGCCTCCAGTTCCCGCGGGGTGGCGTCGGGCCCGATCACGATGCCGTAGCCGCCCGAGCCCTCGACCGGCTTGACCACCAGCTCCGCGATCCGGTCGAGCACCTCGTCGCACTCGTCGTCGAGCCAGCAGCGGTAGGTGTCGACGTTGGGCAGCACCGGCTTCTCGTTGAGGTAGTACTCGATGATCGTCGGCACGTAGGCGTAGATCAGCTTGTCGTCGCCGACCCCGTTGCCCACCGCGCTGGAGATGACGACATTGCCCGCCCGCGCGGCGTTGAGCAGCCCCGCGACGCCGAGCACCGAATCCGGCCGGAAATGCATGGGATCGAGGAAGGTGTCGTCGATTCGCCGGTAGATCACGTCGACCTGGCGCTCCCCGGCCGTGGTGCGCATGTAGACGACGTTGTCGCGGCAGAACAGGTCGCGTCCCTCGACCAGTTCCACGCCCATCTGCCGGGCCAGCAGGGAGTGCTCGAAGTACGCCGAGTTGTACACCCCGGGCGTCAGCACCACCACGGTCGGATCGGCCTCGTTCGGTGCGGCGGAGGCCCGCAGCGCCGCGAGCAGATGCCCCGGATAATCGCCGACCGCACGCACCCGATGCGACGAGAACAGATCCGGGAAGACCCGCGCCATGGTGCGCCGGTTCTCCATGACGTACGAAACCCCGGACGGCGAACGCAGATTGTCTTCCAGCACCCGGAAATCGCCGCGCTCGTCGCGGATGAGGTCGATGCCCGCCACATGGATGCGCACCCCGTTCGGCGGGATCAGGCCGGCCGCTTCGCGATGGAAGTGCTGGCAGGAAGTGACGAGTCGTTTCGGGATCACCTCGTCGCGCAGGATGTTCTGTTCGCCGTAGACGTCGGCGAGAAACAGTTCGAGTGCGACGACCCGCTGTTTGATGCCGCGCTCGAGCTTCGCCCACTCGGCCGCCGCGATCACGCGCGGCACCAGATCCAGCGGGAACGGCCGTTCCTGGCCGGACAGCGAGAAGGTGATGCCCTGGTCGATGAAGGCCCGGTCCAGGGCGGCCGAGCGGGCCGCCAGATCGGACACATCGATCGGATCGAGAGCGGCGAACAGCCCTCGGTAGGGCTGGCGGACGCGTCCCGAGCCGTCGAACATCTCGTCGAACGCGGCGGCGTAGCGACCGGGGCGATAACCCTCGAATAACCCGGCGGAGGCGACCTTGCCGTTGCCGGCAGCCCGCCCGTTCATACCGACCGGTTCGGACGCGGCGGGTCGCGCCGAACGTGGCGGAGAGGCGGGAGTCATGCAAAAATCGTGCTACACGCAGCGGCAATGCTGTGTGAGACACAGGTAAATTTCTTGCATCACTCGTGACCTTCCGGTCAATCGACACATTTCCGCATGCGACCGGTCGGCATGTTTCACTGCCGCGACCGGTGCCGATTTCGTGCGCCGGACGGCGGCTGGTACCCTCGACCTTCGGCGTTGCGTTACCCATTTACCCAGGGTGCGACGCACGCGTAGGAACTTTCCCAGGCACATCACTCAGCGACAGGAACACGAGGAAACAGGCGTGGCCAACATCAAGTCCCAGTTGAAGCGGATCCGTACCAACGAGGAAGCGCGCAAGCGCAACCAGTCGGTCAAGTCGGCGCTGCGCACCGCGATCCGCAGCTTCCGGGAGGCCGCTGCGGCCGGCGACAAAGAGAAGGCCGCCGCGCAGCTCCAGTTCGCGAGCCGCAAGCTCGACAAGGCCGCCTCGAAGGGCGTCATCCACGCCAACCAGGCCGCCAACAAGAAGTCGGCGCTCGCGCTCGCACTGAACAAGCTCTGATCCACCGGTACCGATTCCGGTACCACATATACTGACGCAGCCGCCGTGGCCTGGATGACCACGGCGGTTTTTGTCGTGCCCGCGGCGGCGGTTTTGTCGTGCGCACAGCCGGGCCGGTCGGCGCGAACTGTTCATCTGCGGGGATTTCGGATCGGCCCACAGCTTGTCAGTGGTTCCAGCTACCATTCGGCGCATGGTTACCGTGTACGCCAATCAGACCGTGGTCCGTGCCGAGGATCTGCCGGATGTGATCCGGGCAGCCGAGGTGCTCGGCTTCGGGGTGAAGATCGAGAACGTGATGGTGCCCATCGACGACGAGGGCAACTACTCGCTGGAGTGGGTAGTCACCAGGGACGAGGAAGTGCCGGCCTACGAGGAGTGGGACGGCCGCTACGACGACGAGGTGGACGAGGGCGAGGAGCTAGTGCTCAGCTCGGTCGAATGACCCCGGTGCCCGGTGCGGGATCGGCGGCCAGCCGATCCAGCGCTGCCTGAGAATCCTCGTCCGCCGCGCGATAGATGACGATGCGCTGGTCCGGATCCTGCACCGGCATCAACACCTCGAAATTGACCACCAACCGACCGACGATCGGGTGCCGCAGCGGTTTGGCGCCGCGGCCCTGCACCCGGACGTCGTGCCTGGCCCACGCGGCCTCGAACTCACTACTGTGCGCGATGAACTCCCCGATCAGATCGCCGAGCGCCTGGTCGTCAGGATGGGCCGCCCAGGCGGCCCGCAGATCCGCGATCCCCTCCCGGATGATCCGCTCCCGCTCCACGTAGAAGTCCCGCATGCTCGGTTCCATCAGGCACAGCCACATGGTGTTGCGATGCCGGGCAGGCAGCGTGTCGAAGTCGATGATCAGCCGTGCCATCTCCGGATTCCAGGCCAGGATGTCGTAGCGATGGTTGATCAGCATCGCGGGCAGCGGCGAGAGATCGGCCACCAGCATGGCCAGCGCAGGTGCGGGCACCGTGCTCGGCTTGCCCGCGTTCGGCTGCCGCTGCTGCGCCAGATCGAACAGGTAGGCACGCTCGTCGGCGTTCAGCCGCAGCGCCTGCGCGAGGGCGTCCAGCACCTCCGGCGAGGGACGCAGGCCACGGGCCTGCTCCAGCCGGACGATGTAGTCGGTGCTCACCCCGGCCAGCTCAGCGACCTCCTCACGGCGCAGCCCCGGCGTGCGCCGGGCCTGCTTGCGCTGCGGTAGGCCGAGGTCGCCCGGGGCGAGTCGCTCGCGCCGATCCCGCAGGAAGGCGGCCAGCTCATGGGTTCGATCCGCGTTCACCGTTCCAGTCATCGTCCTTGATAGTACGGCTGAGTAGGACTGGCCTTCCCAGGAAAAACCTTCCCTTACCGTTGCTGTTGCTCCGTTCCAGACTGGCTTTCATCAGTACGAAGCACCGACAAAAGGAGCTGGACATGTCCGGAGCACGCACCCTCGATACCTATCGGCTGCTCGGCCGTTCGGGCCTTCGGGTGTCTCCGCTGTCGCTGGGCACGATGACCTTCGGCGCCGATTGGGGTTGGGGCGCCGACCAGGACGAGGCACGCAAGATCTTCGACACCTATGTCGACCGCGGGGGAAACTTCATCGATACCGCGAGCATGTACACCAACGGCACCTCCGAGCAACTGCTCGGCGAATTCACCGCGAACAACCGTGAAAGCCTGGTGCTGGCAACGAAATACACCATGCTGCGACGAGCGGGCGACCCCAATTCCGGTGGGAACCACCGCAAGAGCATGTTCGCCTCGGTCGAAGCGAGCCTGCGCAAGCTGAACACCGACTACATCGATCTGCTCTACTTGCACGCCTGGGACTTCCACACGCCGGTCGACGAAATCCTGCGCGGCATGGACGATCTCGTGCGGGCGGGCAAGGTGCTCTACGTCGGTATCTCGGATGCGCCCGCCTGGCAGGTCGCACGCATGCAGACGATCGCCGACCTGCGCGGGTGGTCGCCGCTCATCGCCCTGCAGATCGAATACAACCTGGCCGAGCGGACTGTCGAACGCGACCTCATCCCGATGGCACGGGAGCTGGGGCTCGGCGTCATCCCCTGGTCACCGCTCGCCAGCGGCGTGCTCACCGGCAAGTACAGCCGGGCCGACCTCGCACACGACGCCGAGAGCTCACCGGAGGGCAGCCGCAAAAACGTTGCGGCCGCACAGGGTTCGCTCACCGAACGGACGCTCGACATCGCCGACGTGGTCAAGGACGTGGCCGGCGAGCTCGGCAGGTCGCCCGCGCAGGTCGCGCTGGCGTGGACGCTGCGCAACCCCGGGGTGACCGCGCCGATCATCGGCGCGCGGACCGCCGCCCAGCTGGAGGACAACCTCGGCGCGCTCGACGTCGAGTTCGACGCCGGACAGCTGGCCCGCCTGGAACAGGTCAGCGCGATCGAACTCGGGTTCCCGCACGACATGCTGGCCCGGACGATGACCCGGAATGTGGTGTCCGGCGATCTGAAAGTTCAAGCCCGCGTGTGAGCCGAGCCGTCGGGCGCGGCTCAGTTCACGCAGGGGATGGTGTCGCTGGCGATCGCGGCCTGCACCGGTTTGCCGACATCCGGTGCGGGATCGGCGGTTTCGGTGGTAGTCGGGCTCCCTAGCGGGGGTTCGGATTTGAACAAAGCGGTAGCGGGGTCCGGCTCACCGAAGGCGATCCGGACCTCGCGGCGGATGGCGGCCGGGTCGACGATGTTGACGTCCTGGCCGTTGATGGAGTCGTAGCGCAGCACCGGAAGTGTGCGGAACTCGACGGCGGGGCTGCCCGCGGTGCCGAGGGTGCGCAGAAAGTCGGTGACGTTCCAGCCGTCGGACAGGACGATGTCGCGGTGCGCGACGTCCATCAGCGCGTTCAGTTTGCGCAGGTCGGTGAACGTGCCCGAGCGGCGCAGATCGAGCGCCACCGAGGTGAGGAACGCCTGCTGGCGGTGGGTGCGGTCGAGATCGCCGTTCTTTAGGCCGTGGCGTTGGCGCACGAAGGCGAGCGACTGCGCCGGATCGAGCCGCTGCCGCCCGGCCGGGAAATCCGCTCCCGAATACTCGAGGTCCCGCACCGGTTGATTCAGGCACACCTCGACGCCGTCTAGGGTCTCGGCGAGATCGTAGAAGCCGGCGAGGGTCACCTCGGCGAACCGATCGATCGGCACGCCGGTCAGATCGCGCACCGCCTGCACGACCGACGCCCGGCCCGCTTCCCGGCCCGCCCGCTCCAGGCTTTTCTGGTCGGTCATCCCCTGGTTGATCAACTGGTCCTGCACCGCGGCCTTCTTCAGGCCGTACGCTTCCTTGATCTTGGCTTTGGTGTAGCCCGGGATGCCGGACACCGAGACGTAGTCGTCGCGCGGAATCGATACCGCCACAATCTTTTTCAGGTCCGCAGGGATGTGTACCAGGATCAGCGTGTTGGCGTTGTAGCCGCCTTCTTCCCCGTCGCCCGCGTGCAGTCGATCGAGGATCTCCGTCGGCAAGTCGTTGCCGTCCTGGTCTTTTCGGGTATCCAGGCCGATCAGCAGAACATTCATGTCCCCGGCGAGCGAATGCGGCGCGTCCACGCCCAGCGCCGCCGATCTGGTGAATCCTCGATCGAACCTGGCCTCCGTCGCCCAACCGACCGCAGTCCCCGCGAGCATCGCCGTCGACAACCCGCCGATGACGACCTTCAGCACGATCCGCCCGACCCGGCGAGCCGGTCGCTCATGCACATTCCGAATCGACCGTCGAGAGTGCCGCACACGAGCCCGCCGGGATTCGTCGACCGGAAGGACCGGTGCCGAGTGTTCATCCATAACCCCGTCAAGTCTGACACGAAATCAGTAACCAGCAATTTGCTAATTTCGGCTAACGCGCTGGTCGAGGGCGTGCGAGCGGACCCCGGCAGAGCATGCTCAGCACTTCCAGCTGTGGCGCGAAGTCGGGACAAAACGCTCGTTACGGCTCAGTTCGCCGTCACGGGCCACTGCGGATCGAAGCGGGTGGCGCGACGCGAACCCGAACCGAACACTACGTTCCGACAACCGCCTACTGTGTTGCAGCACACATTTGGCATCCATGTTTGGTACGCGCCGAGCGCTGGGGCAATCTCCAGTGTCCGCAGCCGATCGTCTGCTTTCCGGTGATCGTCCACGGTGCCCGATCACGTTCGGGGACTCGATGCGACCAGGCAGCGAGCGACACGGGTACGGCCTCAGCCTTAACTCGACTTTAAGTTCACGCCAAGGCTTTTCGCGCATGCTGCCCGCATGACGATTCGCACGGTCAGCCTTCTCGCTGCCGCCGCCTGCACGGCAGGCTTGACCACAGCAGCCCTCACCGGGACCGCGCACGCGGACGACTCGGTCTTTTTCACCTCCCCCAGCGGCAATATCTCCTGCGCGATCTTCGGGAAAGAGTTCAACGGCGCCGGGTACGTCCGCTGCGAAATACAGAAATACGACTACACGCCGCCGGAGCGGCCGGCTCGGTGCTATTTTCCGGACGGCACGCCGACTTCGCATTACTACGGCAAAGTCTTCCATCTCAGCGCGGCCGAGGGCGCGGGTTTCGACTGTGGCGGCGGTGGCACCATCGGCTGGAGCGGTGCCGTGCTGGAGTACGGTTCCTCGGTCACCTACGACGGTTTCACCTGCACCAGCGCTGTCGACGGCATCCGATGCAGTCTGGGGAACAAGTCGTTCCGGGTCTCTCAGTTCTCCTACGAGTTCAGCTGAGCCGCAGCGTATTCCAGTGCGCGCGGGTCAGTTTGCGGAGTGCAGGTCGAGGATGCGGGTGAGGGCGTGTTCGAGGGCATAGCTCGCGTCGGCGGCACCGCCTTTGACGTCGGCGTTCAACGTCGCGACCACCTGGAGGGCGGAGCCGATGGTGGCGGGGGTCCAGTTGCGGGCTTGCGCCTGCGCCTTTTTGACCTTCCACGGCGGCATGCCCAGCTGCTGCGCCAGTTTGAACGGGTCGCCGCGGCCCGCGGAGCCGACGCGGGCGATGGTGTGCACCGAATCGGCGAGGGCGTCGGCGAGCAGCACGTGCGGGACGCCGCGATCGTTCGCCCAGCGCAACGCCTCCATCGCACCGGAACGGTCACCGGCGACGGCGAGTTCGGCCACGTCGAACCCGGATACCTCGGCCTTGCCCGAGTAGTACTGGCGGACGGCGGCGACATCGATCTTGCCACCGGTGTCGGCGACGAGCTGCGAACACGCCGCCGCGAGCTCGCGCAGATCGGAGCCGATGGACTCCAACATCGCCTGCACCACGTCGCCGGCGACGCGCACGCCCGCGTTGCGGAACTCGCCCCGGACGAACTCCACCCGCTCGGCAGACTTGGTCAGTTTCGCGCAATCGTGCTGGACGGCACCGGCTTTCTGGAGCGCGGGGACCAAAGCTTTCGCGCGGCCACCACCCGAGTGCAGCACCACGAGCACCACACCGGGCGGCGGGTCGCCCGCGGCTTCGGTGATCACGGTGACGGCTTCCTTGCCCGCCTCGGCCGCCGACTCCAGGATGATGACGCGGTCCTCGGCGAACAGCGACGGACTCAGCAGTTCGGCCAGTTCCGCGGTGCTCGCGTCGCCAGCCCGCATCCGGTCGACCGGCACGGCGTCGGCGTCCGGCGCGGTCTCCCGCACCTGCGCGGTGACCGCGCCGATCGCTCGTTCGACCAACAGTTCTTCATCGCCGAGCACCAGGTGCAACGGTGCGGGCGTGCTCATGACTTCGCCCCGCCGGCCCGCACCTTCGCCCCACCCGACGAAGCACCGTGCCTACGGTTCACTCGCTGACGCTCGTTGTGGTCGGTCACGGCAGCGATCCTACGGTGACCCACCGACAGCCTCCCCGCAGGTTCACCGTTCACCGCGCTATCGGGAGGTCATGGTTCTGGGTGGGTTGCCGCCGAGGACCAGCAGGTCGCCGTGGCGGTCGGTGCGGAGGACGGTGGTGCCGAGGGTGGTGAGTTCGGCCAGGATGCCGTGGTGCGGGTGGCCGAAGGTGTTCTCTACGCCGACGCTGATCAAGGTCAGGCGTGGGTGCACTGCGTCGAGGAAGTCTTTTGTGGTCGTCCGGGATCCGTGGTGCGGCAGCTTCAGGATGTCGGCGCGCAATGCGGTTCCCTGCCGTAGCAGTGCTTGCTGGGCTGGAGCCTCGATATCACCTGTCAGCAGGATGCGTCCGGCCGCGGTGTCGGCGGCGAGGACGATCGACCGGTCGTTGGCATCCTCGGCTTCGGCGCCGGGTGTCGGCCGTGCGCCCGTCGGTTCGGGTGCGAGCACCGTCAACCGGACCGAACCGATGTCCAGCACTTGCCCGGCGGCAAGCGCTACCATCGGAATTCGTTCGCGCCGTGCAGTATCCACCACCTGTGTGAGGTCCTCGACTCGCGCGCCGTTGGAGCGCGCCGCCGGTGGTACATCAGTTCGCCGACACCGGTCGCCACCGGTCGCACACCCATCGGTGGACGCGCATGGTGCCTTACGTTCGTCTCCTGAATGCCCACACCCGCCTACCGCCGGGAGGCACCGCTCGGCTTCGAGTTCACCGCCGTTCGAGTCCGCCCCGGCAGCCGAGCGTGTAGCCGACTCCTTTTGTGCCCCATGTGCTTCGCACATATCAGCATCCGACTGGTGTGAGTCCGGCTCCGTGCCGACGTTCTGAGCTGGTTCCGATGGCCGGGTACGGACCGGCGCACCATCGTGTTCCTGCGCGCCATCGTGTTCGGGCCCACGATCGAGTTTCTGCCTACCGTCGAGTTCGTACCCACCGTCGAGTTCCCGCGCACCGTCGTGTACCTGCCCACCTCCGTGCACCTGCCCACCGCCGAGTTCCTGCCCACCGCCGAGTACCTGCCCACCTCCGTGCACCTGCCCACCGCCCTGTACCTGCCCAGCGCCGAGTTCCCGCACACCATCGAGTTCCCGCGCACCGACCGCGATCGCTGCGACCGCTCGGTCTTCCAGCGCACCGGCGAGCCCTCCGATGTGGTCGGCGTGGGGGTGGGTCAGTACGAGGAGGGCGATGCGGGATACGCCCAAGCGGTTCAAGCACATTCGGATGCGCCGGGGTTCGGGTCCGACGTCGATCACCACTGCGGAGTCGGCGCCGGTGGACAGTGCGAGCCCGTCACCCTGGCCCACGTCGCAGACGGCGAGTACCCAACCGGGCGGGGGCCAGCCGGGATGCCAGACACGGACCGGAATCAGCACAGCGGCGACGCCGGCGGCGACCGTCAGCACCAGCCTTCGGCTGGCCGCGAAACGCAACGCGAGGATGCCGGCGACGATGATCGCTGCGGCGACCAGCCCGCCGGACAAGCCGCCGGGCACCGCGACGGACGCGCCCGGCACCGCGGCCGCGTGTTCGGCGACGAACAGCAGCCACCACAGCGGCGGTGCCGCGCAGTGCACGACCAATTCGGCCAGGGGCGACCAAACCGACGCCAGCACCGCGGCGACCGCCCCGATCACGGTGACCGGCGCGATGACCGGTTCGACGAGCATGTTCGCGAGAATCGCGACGAGGCTGAGCTTTCCGGTCATCGCGATGACGAGCGGCGCCGTAACGACGAACGCGGCGGCCGCCACCGCACAGAGTTCCGCGAGCAGACGCCACCAGCCGCGGGCGCGCAGCCAGTCCGCCCAACTCGGTGCCAGCAGGATCAGTCCGCCGGTCGCGGCAGCCGACAACCCGAAGCCCATCGACACCGCGAGCGCGGGCCATATGGCGAGCAGGCCGATGATCGCCGCGCACAGCGCCGGAAGTGCTTGTTTCCGCCGACCAGTCACCAACGCGAGCAGGGTGATCGATCCCATCGCTCCGGCGCGCAACACGCTCGGGTCAGGCCTTGCGACGATCACGAACAGCACCAGTACGAGCCCGGCGACCAGCGCGGCCGCACGCGGACCGAGGGTGAGCCCGCGCACTGCACCCAACACGACCGCCAGCAGGATCGTGAAGTTCGTGCCGCTGACGGCGCAAAGATGTTCCAGCCCAGCGATTTCGAAGTCCTCGCGGACCTGATCCGACAATGCCGAGGTGTCGCCGACGACGAGCGCCGGGAGCAACCCCGCTGCTTCGGCGGGCAATGCGCGGGTGACCGCCGCCGCGAAATCGGTACGCACAGCCCGAGCCAACCGTTGCCACCAGGGCAATCCGCCCACGGGCTGCGGTTCTCCCACTGCCCGCAGTGTCGCAACGGTGAGGTCACGCTGCCTGGGAAGGTCGGTTTTCGCCGGGAACTGCACCGTCTGTCCGGGCGAAAGATTCGCCCAGCCCGCACCGGCAGCCAGAATCACCACCGCGCCACCGGCCTGCACCGTCCGCTCGCCGTACCGGTACTCCCGCAGGTTCGCCCTGAGCACCCAGCGATCCCCACCGAACGCGTTGCTGCGCACCGGTTTCGGATCATCGCTCGATGTCACCAACACCCGCACCGAATGCCCGGCCAGCGCCCGCAGCGGATGCGTCGCCACCTGATGTTCCCGCCACGCCGCCGCCACCGCGAACCCGGCCGCGAGCAACACCGCCGCCAGCATCACCACCGCCACCGCCCGCCGCCGCACCCGCCGATGCGCCATCGCCCACAGCAGCAACACCCACAACCCGATCGCCAGCACAACCAGTGCGATCGCCACGCACACCCCCACCACCCACCCAGCAGTCAACGCCACAATTGTTGCCCCCCAACAGCACAACGCCGCAGGCACCAACCGCGCATCGAGCACCTCCGGCCCTCGCTCCGCCGCCTCCTCCCGCACCTCGATCGCACCGCCGGCCCTCATCCCCGCCCCCGTGCACCACACCGCGTAGGCCGCGCCGGGCCGACACTATCCGCCACACCGAACTCGGCGATTGCGATGCGACAGCCGCGCACGCACCGAGCGACCATCACGGCGCCCCAACGACACAACGCCGCAGGAATCAGCCGCGCATCGAGCACATCCGGCCCCCACTCCGCCGCGACACCGCCGCGCACCTCGGCCGCACCGCCGGCCGTCATCTCCGCACCCGCCCTTGGGGCCCGGCAGACCGCACCGGGCTGATACTGGCCGTCGCGCCCCGGATCACCGCAGGCCACCGTCCTCATACCCGCACCAGTTCACGGAGGCGGGCGAGGCGGGCTGGGCCGATGCCATCTACTTCGCCGAGTTGGGTTACGTCGGTGAAGCGGCCGTGGGTGGTGCGCCAGGCGATGATCGCTTTGGCGGTGACGGGGCCGACGCCGGGGAGGGCGTCGAGTTGGGCTTCGGTGGCGGTGTTCAGGTCTAGCCGGCCCGACGAGGGTGGGGGCTGGGCAGATCCTGGGGCGGAGGCTGTGGGTCGGCCGCCCGCGCTGATTGTCGCGCTGCCGAGTTTCGGTGCTGCGGGGTCGGCGCCGGACGGGCCGACGAGCACCTGATCACCGTCGGACAGTCGCTGGGCCAGGTTGAGGCCGGTCGTGTCGGCACCGTCCCGCGGGCCGCCCGCCGCGGTGAGGGCGTCGGCCACCCGCGCTCCGGTGGGCAATCGCACCAACCCGGTCCGGTGCACCAGCCCTACGACGCTGACCACCAGTTCACCTGCGGCCGGGGCGGACTCGACGAGTTTCGGCCGGGCCGCGCTCTGTGTTTCGGTACCCGGTGGAAGCGCAGGCGCAGCAGCGTCAGCGGTCGAATGCACCGCGGGCAGCGGCGGCACCGGTCGCGCGATCGGCCGCTCACGAAAGATCGCGACGCCGGCCACCACCATCGCCACCACACCGACCGCCAGCAGCGTGCACACCCCGCGCCGCCCGGGATCGACCCGGATCCCCCGAAACCGCTCCGGCACCAACCGATCCCGCCACCCGCGTCGAGCCACCGGCTCCGTCAGCCATCCAGGCGACCGCACCACCCCGACGTCATCGCCCGCAGCCCTGCAATCCGCCGCAGGAGCCAAAACCTCTTCGTCCCAATTGCCTTCGTGCCCTGCCCCTCCCCGGCGCACGCCAGGCAGAGCCACCGGCTCCGTCCGGCTCGTGTGCGACCGCGCCCCATCGACGTCGTCACCCGCAGTCCCAGGGTTCGCCGCAGCGGCCACCGCCTCCTGGTCGCCATTGCCTTCCTGCTCTGCCCCTCCCCGGCGCACGCGCGGCAGAACCACCGGCTCCCTCCGGATCCTGTGCGGCCCACCGACACCGATGTCGTCGCCCACCCTGGGCACCTCGTCATCCGCCGCGGGAGCCAAACCTCCGAGCGCCCAGTTCACCTGGGGGATGTGACGTTCCCTGTGCGCGCCGAGGCTCGCGTCCGACACAGCTGCCCGTTGGGGCGCACCTGATCTCGAGTCGGCACTGTTCACTGCGGTCGACGGCATGGCCGCATCAGGATCGGCACAGTTCGCGTCCACCCGCGTTTCGACGCTTGCCGAAACCCCCGCCAGCGCATGTATACTCGAGGCTCCGTTCGGGTCGCCCACCGACGAATCGCAGCGGTCAGCGATTACTTCGACACGGTTCGACCGTGCAGGCGGTGCCGAGTCCGTGCGCGGTGGCGCTGCAATCGGCGGTGCACTGGCGCTCGGGTCCGGTGCCGATCGCGTTTCCGTCAGTACCCGCAGTCCCTCGGCCTCCCACCGCTTCACCGCCAGCGCCCGTGACACGTGGGGCCGCCGGGTGCGCGGAGGTTTCGGGCTGGTGCCGCGTCCGGCGCTCACGCGGGCGGTCAGGGTGCCGAGTCGCTGCTGGGTCCGGTCGCGCTCTTGCTGTCGTGACATGGGACCGAACGTAGTTTCGGGGGCGGGGCAAAGGTCTTGGTCGAACAGGTATTTCGCCTGTCTTGTGGACCGTCGCGCGATGGGGACAACTCGCCGACGACACGCACACCGGCGCCCGGATCACCGGTGCGCGCGCACCCGGATTCCGCGGGCTGATGCCAGACTGGCCCCGTGATCCGTTTCCGTTTCGGCTTGGCGCCGGTGGACCGAGTCGCCCCGTGGGGAGAGCAACGCCGGACGCTGCGGTGGTTCGCGCTGACCGAGGGTTGGTACGGCATCGACCTCGGCGGGCAGACCTTGCTGCGTTATTCCGCGCGCACCACCGAACTCCTGCGCACGCAGTCCGGCGGCGCGGAGACGCCTTACGACTGCTACGTCGCCTATTACGTTGCCCGCCTGTGGGAGGATCTGCTGGCCCTGCTGCCCAGCGTGCTGGAACCGGTCCCCGAGGATCTCGCCGATTTCATCGGTGCCGACGCCGCAGACTGGTCCTGGGCCGAATCCGACGAGGCCGATGCCGCCGCCACCTGGTATGGCGAACATACCCTGGACACCGGCTACCTCTGGTTCGGCCCGCATCTGCGCTGGTGGCGCACGGTCGACGGCGCCGCCGACACCGTCACCCTGGCCTGGCACCACCCGCCCGACCCGGAGCACGAGATCGAGTTCGCCGCACCGTCGTCCGGCCGGATAAGGGTATCGACCGACGAATTCCGCAGCGCCGTCATAGAACTCGACCGCGCACTGCTGTCCGCCATGGCGACCCGCCTGCGCGAGTTCGAATCATCCGGTCCCCCACCGGGTATCGATCTCGACCTCGATCACCTCGCGTACGAACAGGACGACCGAGCACGCTGGCTCGCCCGCGCGATGAACCAGCGACCCGATACGGACTGGTCAGCCATTCGGTCCGGAGCCGATGCGCTGCGCCGATCGTCGTCCGCCCTGCCCTGACCGACCGGCTACGCGCAGCCGCCCGGCAGCACGAGCACGCCGACCGCCCCGAGCCCTAGGTGCACCCCGAGAGCGGGCCCGAACTCGGCCACGATCAGTTCCCGAATCCCGGGCACGAGCTCGCGAAGCTGCGTGGCGACGGTCTGTGCGGCCTCTTCGGCCCCGAGGTGCTGGACGGCGACCGCGGCACCGTCCTCCCCTGCCGCATCCACCGCTGCCGCAACGAGTTTCGCGAACGCCTTGGATCGGGTACGCACCTTCTCGCGCAGTTCCAGGCGCCCTTCGACGATCTGCAGCAGCGGTTTGGTGACCAGCTCGCTGCCGAAGAACGCGGCGGCCGAGCTGAGCCTGCCGCCGCGGCGCAGCTGTTCGGTTCGATTGACCAGGATGAATGTGCGGGCGCGGCTCGATGCGGCGACCGCGGTGTCGTAGACGATGTCCAGCGCGGCGCCCGTGCGGGCGCGCCGGGCCGCCGCGAGCACGGGCAGCCCGGTGGCGAGTCCCGCGCCGAGCGAGTCGACGAGCCGCACGCGATCGGCGGCGTCCATGTCCCGCACCGCCTGTCTGCCCGCTTCCCAGGTACCGGAGAGCTGGCGTGAAATATGCACCGCGACAACGCCGTCGCCACCGCTGCGCGCCCAGGCCTGCTCGTACACGGCGCGTAGTTCACCGGGGGAGGCGGCCGAGGTGGTCACCGTGTCGGCGGTGTAGTCGATCTCGATCGGGTCGATACCCTCGCGGATCGTGCGGTCACCGATCAGGACATGCAGTGGGACGACGTCGATCTCGAGCTCATCGACGAATTCGGCAGGAAGGCTGGCCGACGAATCTGTCACGACCACGACGGCCACGGACTACCGAACCTCCTGCAGAGCCTTCACCATCGCGTTGGCCACGGCCTCGTGTCCGGCCCAGCCCCAGTGGATACCGTCCGGGTTCGCGTCACCGGAGAAGATGTTCTCGCGCACGGCTTCGGCGAGGTCGACCAGCGGCACGCCGGTGCGCTCCGACCATGCTCGCAGCGCCCGCACGGCGGGTTCGCGCCCGGTGTGTACGCGTCCGTAGGCCGCGCAGTCGTGCACCGACGGCAGCACCGCGACGACCGGCAGGTCGGGTCGCAGCTGCGCCAGCGCTTCGCGCGACTGTTCGAGGTAGTCGACGCTCACCTTCGGCGGAAGTGCCACGGGGCGACCGAGTTTCGACAGTTTGGGCTGCAGCCAGTTGTAGGTCGCGCGGACCCCGCGGCGCACACCGGACGGTCGCACGTACCGGATCAGTTCGCGCAGCGCGGTCGGCAGCGGCGAGGGCAGCGAGTCCATGCCGCCGACGGCGAAGACCACCGCGTTCGCCCGCGGCACGGCCGCCCAGACGCGCGGGTCACCGATCAACGCCCAGTAGGCATCTCGGCAGGTCCAGCCGATCCGTCCGACCAGCTCGACGTCCCAACCCAGTTCGGCGCCGACGAGATTGGGCCAGATCTGCGGATGATCCGCGGGCAGACCGCCTTTGGGTCCGAAGTACGACAGCGAATCGGCGATCACCAGCAGCACCGGTCGCTCGTCGGACGCGTCGGCCACGGCCTGCGGTTGACCGGACACATCCAGGGCGTCCGCCGCGGATTCGGCGATCAACTCGGCCGCGCCGACCACCTCGGCGACCGGAGCGGCGAGTTCCTCGGATTCTGCGGTGCCGGTGTCTGGCTCGGTCATGACGACCGAACCGGCAAGGGCGCCGCGTACGTCGGGGGGCGGGTCCACCGAGCTGGCGGGCAGGGCGGAGTCGTCCGCGTCGGCGGTTCCCTGCGCGTCTTCCGCACCCGAATCCGTTTCGTCAGAGTCTGTTTCGGTCGCCGCGGCCGGGGGCACCGGCGGCGGGCCGAACAGCGCGTCCGGGATCGAACGTTCCGGTTTCGCCGAAGCTTTCCGGAACAGTTCGTCCGGCACCTGCCGAATCGGATCTTCAGAGGACATCCGGGGCCACCTTCGCAGCTGCGTTCCACACGTCGAGACGCCAGCCGGGCTGGTCGATGCTCGGACCGTGGCTGCTGAGCTGCACCCAGCTGGTATTCGCCAGTCCACCGAGGACCGGCCAGTTGGCTGGCGGCAGGTCGAGCAGCGCGGCCGTGAGGCCTGCGATCAGCCCGCCGTGCGCCACCAGGATGATAGTCCGGCCCGGCCAGTCCTGCCGCTCGACGAGTAATTCCCGCACGACCGGCAGCGCCCGCGCGCCGACCTCCAGTTTGGTCTCCCCGTTGGGCGGCCGAAAGCCGGGGTTACGACGCCATTCCAGGCGCGCGCCGGGGTAATCGGCGTCCACCTCCAGGTGCGTCAGGCCTTCCCAGTCACCGAGATCGGTTTCGCGTAGCCGCTGATCGGGCACCACATCCAGGGCGGTGTGCTCGGCGAGCGCGGACGCGGTGTCGAAGGCGCGGCGCAGGTCCGACGAGACGATGGCGATGGCATTGCGGGAAACGAGTTCGCGCGCGGCTTCTTTCGCCTGCCTGCGACCGAGTTCGGTGAGATCGGTGTCGATCTGCCCCTGCATCCGGTCGGCGGCGTTCCATTCGGTCTGCCCGTGGCGCAACAGAATCAACGTACGCACGCTGGCATATTTGTTCACGACTGCCACCCGGCTACTCCCCCTCGTTCACTCGGTGTCGCTGTCCGCGTCACCGTTCACCGCCGCGGGCCGGTTCTCCGGCGCGCCGATACCGTCCACCGGCACCACCGGGCAGTCTTTCCACAACCGTTCCAGCGCATAGAAATTGCGCTCGTCGTTGTGCTGGATGTGCACCACGACGTCGACGTAGTCGAGCAGCGCCCAGCGCCCCTCCCTGGTGCCTTCGCGCCGCACCGGCTTGTGCCCGGCGTCGCGCAGCTTCTCCTCGACGTTGTCGACGATGGCGTTCACCTGGCGCTCGTTCGGCGCGGAGGCGATGACGAAGCAGTCGGTGATCACCAGCTGCTCCGACACGTCGAGCACCACGACGTCGGTGGCCAGCTTCTCGTCCGCCGCCAGCGCAGCAACCTGCGCGATCTCGACCGACTCGACCGATGCCGTCATGCCCGCCCCTCGCTACGCATTTTCACTCAGCTACCTTCCGCTTCTGCGGCCTCGTACAGGTGCCGCTTCGATATGTACTGCACCACGCCATCGGGGACGAGGTACCACACCGGCCGGTTCTCGGCGGCGCGGCGACGGCATTCGCTCGACGAGATCGCCAGCGCGGGGATTTCGATCATGGTCACCGCGTCGGCCGGCAGGTCGCGCAGATGCTCTTCGAGATGATCGGTATTCAGCTCATACCCCGGACGGCTCACCCCGACAAACCTCGCCAGTTCGAACAGTTCCGCCCAATCCTGCCATGTCAGGATGTTGGCCAGCGCATCCGCTCCGGTGATGAAGAACAGCTCGGCGTCGGGATGCTTGCTGCGCATCTCGCGCAGGGTGTCGACGGTGTAGGTGACTTTCTCCCGATCGATGTCCGCGCGACTGACCGAGAAGCTCGGATTGGAGGCGGTCGCGATCACGGTCATCAGGTAGCGGTCCTCGGCGGGGCTGACCTGTTTGTCCGCCTTCTGCCACGGCTGACCGGTGGGAACGAAGATCACCTCGTCGAGGTCGAACCGGTCGGCGACCTCGCTGGCGGCGACCAGGTGACCGTGGTGGATGGGGTCGAAGGTGCCGCCCATCACACCCAGTTTGCGGCCGCGCCGGCCTGTCTCTTGCATGAGTGCCGAGCTTAACCGGTCGGCTGCCGGTCGACGGGGGCGGTTGGCCGCCGGACGGGCGCCTGCGGGCAACCGCCCGCAGCCGTGCTATTCGCCGGATGCTTCCCCGTCCAGCATTTCGTCCAGCTGCCTGCGCGTCTCGGTGAGTTCATCGGTCACCTCCGCGCTCGGGGCGGCCTGCTCGAGTTCCACGATCAGGTCGTGCATCGCCCGGAACCACGGCCGGTCCGGTTCGGCGCCGTAGCCCCACAGCTGCAACCAGGCCGCCGAGCGCACGCACCTGGTCCGCGAGACCACCTCGCCGAGTTCGCCGAACAGTGCGGCGGCGCGCAGGTACGCCGCCAGCGCCTCCTCGGGGCGTTCGCAGTAGTCCAGCGCCGTCGCGGCGGACCAGGCCAGCTCGGCGTGCAGCGCGCGGCGTTCCGGATCGTGTTCCACCAGCCGGGCGCCCTCCGCGAACTGGCGCGCGGCCTCCTCGTGCCGGTGCAACGCCTTCAGCGACGCGCCGAACTGTGCGCGCACGGTGGCCAGCTCGGCGGCCGGATAGGGCACGTCGGCCGCCATGGCTTCTTCGAACAGCGCAACGGCCTCGCCGTGCCGGGCCGCCCGGTGGAAGGCGCGCGCCGCGATCACCGTGTGATGCAGCAGATCCGGTTCGGACAGCCCCTCCCAGCGCGCGCCCGCTCGCACCGCCGCGTCGGCCAGGTCCAGTTCGCGACCGCGTTGTCCGGCCAGGGCGATGACGAGCTGCGAACTGAGCCGGGCCAGATGCTCGGCGGGCAACACCGAGACACCGATCGCCAGCGCCTCGCGCAGATGCCCTTCGGCCGCGGCCGGGGCGGCGGCGAGTTCCGCGGTGCCGAGTTCGGCGAGCCGCAGCGCCTCGGCCCGGCGGTCGTCGGCCGAGCTGCCCGACCATTCCGCGGCGACCACCGTGCGTTCGACGCAGTCCGCGGCGGCGATCTCGTCCACCGCGGCGCGCACGCTGACCACCTCGAGTTGCTTACTGCGCAGTCCGAGCGGCAGCCGTTCCACCAGCGGTTGCGCGGCCAACCGCGCGGCGATCCGGGTACTCACCGCGGTATTGCCGTTACGCAGGTCGTACCGGGTGCAGAGGCCAGCGATCTCCGTATCGAGTTCGGCCAGCAGCGAATACGCGGTCCCGCCGCCGATGGGCAGATAACCCAGGCCCAGGGTTTGCAACCGGCGCAGCAGGACGCTCACGCCGGTGATGAACGCGAGCCGCGCGCCGACGTCGGCACCGGGCTCGGTGAGCCAGCGGGCATGATCGGCGAGAATCTCCAGCCCGCGCCCCTCGTTTCCGGTGAGCGCGCAGAATTCGATGTGCTGGGCCACCGAGGGCCGCAGGCTGTCGCTGTGCCGCACCAGCGGATACCCCGTGAGGTGCGCACCCCGGGCCTCGGCGATGCGCCCGGTGCGCAGTAGCGGCAGCAGCGCCTGCGCGAGCACCCGGTGCGGCTCCTCGCTACAGCTGTGCGCCCCGTCGAGCACCGACTGCCAGTGCGCGAGCGCGGCCTCGTCGTCGCCGAGAGCCGCACTGCCGGTACCCCATTCGTTGCGTTCGCAGGCTTCGCAGTCGGACATGCCGTCGCGGGGCGCGGCCATGGCCTGCTCGTGCAGCCGGGCGCCCTGCTCGGCATCGCCGAGCTTGCGGGCCAGCTCGCCGCGCAGCGCGAGCACCGGACGCAAACTGTAACCCCGCTGCCGGTACCGATTTTCGAGCTCGTCGAACCAGCGGTGCACGGTCGGCAGCGGGATCGCCGGATTGTCGATCAGCCCCCAGGTCATCCATTTCAGGTACCAGTGCACCGAATACGTCAGCGGACCCAGCTCGGCCGGGTACTGGTCGTAGATCTGCAGCAGTCGGCCGTAGGCGACCGGTGCGAGGTCGCGCTCGCTCGCGTAGGCGTACGACTCGGCCAGCTCCAGCAGCACCCGTCCTTCGAGGTGCCGGTCGGCGGCCGATTTGGCCGCTGCCGCAAGCGTTTCCAGCCGTTCGACGCGGATCCGGCCGTGCGGCAACGAATAGACCTGCGCCAGCGCGTCCTTGATCTCGGCGGTGTCCACGTTCACTCCGTCTCGTCGCCGGTGCCGGTGGCACGACGCGTTGCCCAGCTGAGGAATTCACCGAAAGCGCGGTTGAGCAGCGCGGTGTCGGCGGGCCGCAGCGGGCGGTGGGTCATCAGCAGGGCCTGGCCGTACAGCGATTCCACCGCGGTCTTCAGGAACGCGGGATCGCTGATCCGGGACAGCCTGCGCACGATCGGGCTGTGGTGATTCAGCACGAGCTGCGCGCGCGGCGCGGCGGCGTCGAGCGCGCCGAGGATCTCCGTCCACAGCTCGTCCGCGCCGAGCGCGGTCTCGGCTCTGGTGCGTTCGTTGCGCGCGGCCCGGCCGTCCAGATACAGCGCGGGCACCGAAAGCGGATGGAAGGCACGCAGAATCACGTCGCAGGACAGCGGGTCGAGCACCGCGCGGGCCGTGGTCAGCACCGGGGTCAAGGCCAGTTCCTCGGCCGGATCGACCGGATCGAGCGCTGCCGTAAGGGTATTCACGTCGAGGTCGACCACCTCGACACCGGGGAGTAGTCGTGGTAGCAGCGCCACCAGTTCCCGGTCGTAGGCGTAGCCGCCGTTGACGATGCCGATGCCCTGCGCGGCCGCGGTCGAGGCCACCTGACGGAACTCCTCCACCGTCGAGGTGATCCGGATGACCGGGTGGTTGCGCGCGAAGTCGGCGAGCGGCACCCGGCCGTCCGTGGTATCGAAGTGCAAGTGCGGCAGCATGATCCGGAAGAGTTCGGGCGAATGCCGGGCCATCGCCTTGACTCCGAGCGCGTGCACCGCGAGGAACGCGGCCAGCCGTTGCGGCTGCTCGGCGGCGATCTCGGTGAGCCAGTCGCGTACCCGGTCGCCGAGCACCTCGCGGATGATGGCGAGCCGCTCGTCCTCGTAGAGCCCTTCGCGGGAGGCGGTCGGCCGCAACGAGTCGGTGTCGATCACGCAGCGCACGAAGAACGCCCAGTCCGGCAGCAGCCCGCGGACCGCGTCACCGAGCAGCATCCCCTTCAGGTACACCCGGTGCGCACTGCTCTCGGCCGGATTACCCGGCTGGGCAAGGACATACGCGACACCGGTGACCCCCGCGAGTTCCGCGTCCAGATCGATCACGTCCAGCGGCGCGAAACCGAGCGTGCGCTCACCGAATTCGAGCAGCGCCGCCCGGCGCTCGGCCTGGGACGGATAATCCCGATGCCACACCGCGGGTCCGTCGGTGATCGGCATGATGATGCCGTCGGACTCCACCGTCACCGCATACGGCAGCAGCGAACCGAATTCGCGGGCGAGCTCGATCACCCGGCGCGGCGCGAACCACGACTCGGCGCCCGCCCGCGGGGTGAGCCGCACCGTCGTGCCCGGCTCGGGATAGGCCTTCGGTTCCAGCACGCGCACCGAGTAGGTGCCGTCGGCGGCGGCCAGCCATTCGACCGGCGGGGCAGCGGGGTCCGCGGCGGAACGGGTGACCACCTGGATCGTCTCGGCCACCGTGAAGCAGGCCAGCAGGCCGATCCCGAACTGCCCGAGGAACTCGCGGCGCGCGCCCTCGATCTCGTCGCGCTTCGAGGATCGGCCGATGGTGGCCAGGAAGCGGTGCACGTCCGACTCGGTCAGCCCCACCCCGGGATCGGCGATCCGCAGGCCACGCTCGTCGACACTGATCCGAATCGCGGTGGGCGCCAGCCGGTCTCGCGCGGCCCGCGCGGTGACGGCGTCCACCGCGTTCTGCAACAACTCCCGCAGATAGACGCGTGGACTCGAGTACAAGTGGTGCGACAGTAAATCGACGATCCCCCGTAGATCCACCTGGAACGCATAACTGTCCGCCACCGCCGCCGCCCCGTTCGGCGTTCTTTCCACCATGGTGGGCAATCCTGCCCGAACGGCCCAATGGTTCTCTTAACGATCGCTGATGACGGCGGATCGTTACACCGGCAGCAGGCGCGATACCACCGCGGTCAGCTGCCGGGCCGAACGGCATTCGTGCATCTCGATGACGTCCTGGTACTTGTCGGCGGCCGAATCGCCCGAACCCCAGTTGGTGCGCATCTCCGGATTGAGCCAGTGCGCGTGCTTGGCGGTGCGCACCAGCGAACGCAGCGTCTCCAGATCGGGATCGCGGTAGTTGGTGCGCGCGTCGCCGAGGATCAGCAGCGAACTGCGCGCGGTGACCGCGTCGGGGTAGTTCCTGGCGAAGCCGGCGAGCGCGTTGCCGTAGTCGGAATGCCCGTCCATGCCGACGACGCCGGCCTCGGTGAAGATCCGCGCCATCGCCTTGTCCAGCTGGGTGCGCGGATCGAAGAACCGGGTCACCTCGTCGGTCTGATCGACGAACGCGAAAATCCGCACCCGCGAGAACTGTTCACGCAACGCGCTGACCAGCAGCAGGGTGAAATTGCTGAAGCCGGCCACCGAGCCAGACACATCACACAGCAGCACCAGCTCCGGCCGACCGGGGCGCGGCTTGCGGTTCACCAGATCGATCGGCACGCCGCCGGTGGACATCGACTTGCGCAGCGTCTTGCGCAGATCGATCTCGCCGCGCCGGGAATGCCTGCGCCGCACCGCGAGTCGTGAGGCGAGAATGCGGGCCAGCCGCTGCGTGCTGCGCCGCATCTCGGCGAGCTCGGATTCGGAAGCGCGCAGGAAGTCGACGTCCTCGGATTGCCGGGCGACGCCGTAACTGGCGACGCGCTCGCGTCCGATCCGCTCGGCCACCCGCCGCCGGGTCTCGGCTTCCACCGACGCGCGGAACCCGTCGATCCGCCCGCGGGCGGTGCGCCGGGCGATCTCGGTGTCGAACGCGCTGACGTCCGGCCCGGCCGCGAGCCCGGCCAGGATCTTGGCCAGCAAGGTCTGCGGCTGAACGTCTTTCAAGGCCTGATAGGCCGAGAACGAGGACCCGCTGGCGGACTGGTACTGACCGAGTTGATCGACGAGCTGGGCCGCGAGCGCTTCCAGGCGCGCCTCGGCCGACTCCTCGGTCAGCAACTCGGCGAGCAACTCGCGCAGCGCCGCGATATCCACTTCGCCCGCCGCATTGCGCGGAATCGCGACCTCGTCCCGCGCGGCGGTGCGCTCCCCCAGCGCGACCGGGAACCACAGATCGAACAGTCCGTCGAATGTCGCGCGGTGCGTGGTCCGGCGCAGCAGGGCGCAGGCGAGACCTTCGCGCAGCACGTCACGGTCGAGCAGGTCGAGCACGGTGACCACGCGGCCCGCGTCCACCGTCTCCGACGGACCCACCGGGATACCGCGCTCGCGCAGCGCCTCCACGAACCCGACCAGGTGGCCGGGCAGTCCGTGCGGCGCGTGCAACTCGGGTTCCGGCGCGGGCAACGATCGCGCGGGCATCGGTCAGGCCAGCTTCAGTTCGGCCAGCGCACGCTGGTGATCGCTCTGGTGTTTGAGCACCACACCGAGCGTGGCGCGCACCGTGGTGTCGTCCAGATCGTGCAGGCCGAGCGCGAGCAGTGTGCGGCCCCAGTCGATCGATTCGGCCACCGAGGGCAGCTTCTTCAGCTGCATACCGCGCAGCACGTGCACGATCCGCACCAGCTGGGCGGCGACGGCGGCGGACAGCTCAGGCACCCGGCTGGCCAGGATGCGGCGCTCCAGTTCCTCGTCCGGGAAGTCCAGGTGCAGGTACAGGCAGCGTCGCTTCAGCGCCTCGGACAGTTCGCGGGTGGCGTTGGAGGTGAGCACCACGAACGGCTTGCGGCTCGCGGTGATGGTGCCCAGTTCCGGCACGGTCACCGCGAAATCGCTGAGCACCTCGAGCAGCAGGCCCTCGATCTCGACATCGGCCTTGTCGGTCTCATCGATCAGCAGCACCGTGGGTTCGCTGCGGCGGATCGCGGTGAGCAGCGGCCGCGACAGCAGGAACTCCTCGGTGAAGACGTCGGCTTTCGTTTCTTCCCAATCGTTTTCGCTGGACGCCTGGATACGCAGGATCTGCTTGGCGTGATTCCACTCGTACAGCGCACGGGCCTCGTCGACCCCCTCGTAGCACTGGAGGCGAACCAGCTCCGCGTCGGACGTCTGCGCCACCGCGCGCGCCAGCTCGGTCTTGCCGACGCCCGCCGGACCCTCGATGAGCAGCGGCTTGCCCAGCCGGTCGGCGAGGAATACCGAGGTGGCCGTGGCCTTGTCGGCGAGATAGCCCGTTTCGGCGAGCCGATCGATCACATCCTCGACCGAGGTGAAGATCGGCTCCTGGGGCGTCTCGGGAATGGGGGCCACGTGCAGTCCTTCCTTCGGAGGCGAGCGGAATGCGGACCGCTCGCCCCTCTACTTATACGGGCCGAATCTGGCCCTCGCCCCACACGATCCACTTGGTGGAGGTCAGCTCCGGTAGGGCCATCGGGCCGCGGGCGTGCAGCTTCTGGGTCGAGATGCCGATTTCGGCGCCGAAGCCGAACTGCTCGCCGTCGGTGAACGCGGTGGACGCGTTCACCATCACGGCCGCGGCGTCGACCCGGCTGGTGAATTCGCGGGCCGCGGCGATCTCGCCGGTGACGATGGCTTCGGTGTGCCCGGTGCCCCAGGTATTGATGTGGTCGATGGCCGCGTCCAGGCCGTCCACCACCTTGAGCGCGATATCGAGGGTGAGGTACTCCTCGCCCCAGTCCTTGTCGTTCGCCGGCACCAATCCGGGCAGGTCGCCGTGCACGGTGACGCCGTGCCGCTCCAGCGCCTCGATCAGCTTCGGCACCGCCGTGGTGGCGATGGCGTCGTCGATGAGGACGGTCTCGGCGGCATTGCAGACGCTCGGCCGGCGGGTCTTGGCGTTGAGCAGGATCTGCTCGGCCATGTCCAGGTCGGCGCCGGCGTGCACGTAGACGTGGCAGTTGCCGGTGCCGGTCTCGATGGTCGGCACCTGCGCGTCCCGGACCACCGCGTTGATCAGGCCCGCGCCACCGCGCGGGATGACCACGTCGACCAGGCCGCGGGCCTGGATCAGGTGGGTGACGCTGGACCGGTCCGCGCTGGGCAGCAGCTGCACGGCGTCGGCCGGAAGGCCCTGTGCGACAAGCGCGTCCCGCAGCACGGTGACCAGCGCGGCATTGGAGTGGGCGGCCGAAGACGAGCCGCGCAGCAGCGCCGCGTTGCCGGACTTGAGGGTGAGCCCGAAGGCGTCCACTGTCACGTTCGGCCGCGCCTCGTAGACCATGCCGACCACCCCGAGCGGCACCCGGACCTGCCGGGTTTCCAGACCGTTGGGCAGCACCGAGCCGCGCACCACGGTCCCGATCGGATCGGGCAGCCCCGCCACCTGGCGCAGGCCGGAGGCGATGCCGTCGATCCGGGACTTCGTCAACCGCAACCGGTCCAGCAGCGAATCCTCGGTGCCCGCGGATTTCGCCGCCATCAGGTCCTCGGCGTTGGCATCGAGGACGGTGTCAGCCGCCGCGAGCAGTGCGTCGGCGGCCGCGTGCAGCGCCTCGTTCTTCTGCGCCGTGGTCAGCTGAGCCAGCACCCGCGACGCGACCCGAGCCTTGCGCGCGGCCTCGTGCACCACCTCGCGGACATCCACCTCGGACGCCGTTTCTACCGTCATGGCTACAGCCTACTGACCCGGTCCAGGGCGATTCCCACCGCTGCGCGCGACCGCCACCAGGCCTGTCTCGAAGTCTGTGGCGGCGCCGGATCGGACTCGGCGACAGGGCCTAACCTCGACGGCATGGCCGAAAAAACGGACGTTGCCTCGATCGCGGTGCTCGGCAGTATCAACATGGACCTGGTGACCACGACCCGGCGGCGGCCGGTGCCCGGGGAGACGGTGCTCGGGACGGGGTTCGCGATGGTGCCGGGCGGGAAAGGCTCGAATCAGGCCATCGCGGCGCAGCGGGCGGGCGGGTCGGTGCGGTTCGTCGGGGCGGTCGGTGACGACGTGTTCGCGGACGAGCTGCGGCGGGCGCTGACGGACGCGGCCGTGAACGTGGATCGGCTGCGCACCGTGACCGGGCCGAGCGGGGTCGCCGCGATCGTGGTGGACGACGGCGGCGAGAACAGCATCATCGTGGTCGGCGGGGCGAACGCCGGGCTGACCGAGCTGACCGAGGAGGACCTCGCGGTCATCGCCGACGCCGATATCCTGCTGTGCCAGTTGGAGATCCCGATCGAAACGGTCGCCGCGGCGGCCCGGCACGCCAGGGCGAACGGCACGACGGTGCTGCTCAACCCCTCGCCGGCGCAACCACTTCCCGCCGGCCTCTGGTCGAATATTGATGTGGCAGTGGTCAATTCGGGCGAAGCCGAGCAACTCGGCGCCGCGCTGGACCCGGTGGCACACGTGGTGATCACCCGCGGCGGCGACGGTGCGGTCTATCGCGGGCCGAACAGCGAGATCACCGAGCCCAGCCCGCACGTCGAGGTGGTCGACACCACCGGCGCGGGCGACACCTTCACCGGCGCGCTCGCCGCAGCCTGGGATCGCGGCCCCGAATGGGCGCTGAAGTGGGCGGTCACCGCGGGCGCCCTGGCCACGACCAAGCTCGGCGCCAGCACCTCCATCCCCACCGCCGAGCAGATCACCGGGGCGCTCGTCGCCGAATAGCCGAACGACACACCTGCCGAACAGTGGGTTGCTCCCGCCGGAACTGCCCGCCGCCACCCGCGAATCCCCTGGGCGACACCGGGTTCGACCCGGCGAGTTGTTCCCTGGGCCGGACCCGCGGGCTATCGTTGACGTTCATGCCGACCATGCCGGAGCGCATACCGTCCGAGGACGACCACGAGGCGCTGATCGGCAGGTTGGACGCCGATATCGTCGCCCTCACCTTCGTCGACAACGCCGGGATCACCAGGGTGAAGACCGTGCCGATGCGCCGGCTCGCGCAGGCCGCCCGGTTCGGCGTCGGGGTCTCGCCCTGCTTCGAAACCTTCGCGTTCGACGACCTGATGACGGTCGGCAAGTATCTGGGCGGGCCGGACGGCGACCTGCGGCTGGTCCCGGACCTGTCCATGCTCACCGAACTCGCCTGCCAGCCCGGCTGGGCCTGGGCGCCCGCCGACAAATACACCCAGGACGGCACCCCGTTCGTGGCCTGCCAGCGCGGGTTCGCCACGCGGCAGGCCGCGGCGGCCCGCGCGGCGGGGCTGCGGCTGTCGATGGCGTTCGAGACGGAGTGGTCCATCGGCCAGGACACCGCCGAGTTCACCCCCGCGATCCACGGGCCCGCCTACGGCTTGGTGCGGCTCGGACAGGTCGCGGACTACGCGCGCGAACTCGTCGCGGTGCTGGAGCGGCAGGACATCCTCGTCGACCAGTTCCATCCCGAGTACGCACCCGGCCAGCTGGAACTTTCGGTGCAGCCCTCCGACCCGGTCGGCGCCGCCGACGACGCGATCCTGGTGCGGCACACCATCCGGCAGGTGAGCACACAGTACGGCTGGCGCGCCCAACTCGCCCCCTGCATCGATCCCGCAGGTGCCGGTTCCGGTGCACACCTGCACTTTTCGGCACAGGACGACGACGGGCCGCTGTTCGCCACCGGCGAGGGCCCCTACGGCATGCGCGCGACCGGCGAGGCGTTCCTCGCCGGAATACTCCGGGAACTGCCCGCATTGGTCGCCGTCGGCGCGGGCAATCCGGCCAGTTTCCTGCGCCTGGTGCCGTCACGCTGGGCGGGGGCCTGGCAGTGCTGGGGCCGGGAAACCCGCGAAGCGGCACTGCGTTTCGTCACCGGCGTGCGCGGCACGGCGGAATGGGCGGCCAACGCCGAGGTCAAATGCTTCGACGCGACCGGGAATCCGTATCTGATCGTGGGCTCGATCATCGCGGCCGGCTTGGCGGGGATCGCCGAGGGACTGCGGCTGCCCGCCGAGATCACCGGCGACCCGGTGGATTTCGACGCCGAGCGCTTGATGATCGCCGGCGTACGGCGGTTGCCGACCACCTCCGGCGAAGCCGCCGAACGTCTGGCCGATTCCGCGGTGCTCGCCGAGGCGATGGGCCCCGAACTACACGACGCCCTGCTCACCGTACGCCACGCCGAAGCGACGCGTTACCGGGACACCAGCCCGGAAGAGCTTGTCGCACTGACCCGTTGGCGGTTCTGACGTGCTGACCGACGAACTCACCCTGACCGATCATCACTGCCACGGCGTGGTACCCGCCGATCTCGATCGTCCCGGTTTCGAGCAGTTGCTCAGCGAGGGGCCGAGCGGCACCTTCGACTCCACGATCGGGCTCGCCGTGCGCCGGTGGTGCGCACCGGCCCTCGACCTGCCGCCGCATGTGGGCGCGGATGCCTACCTGTCCCATCGGGCCGAGCTGGGCTGGCGCGAGACCGCGGTCCGCCTGCTCCGCGCGACCGGGACGACCAGCTGGTTCCTCGACACCGGATATGGCGGCGGCACAGCGGATTTCGGCGCGCTCACCGACGGCGAGGTGCGCGAGATCGTGCGCATCGAACAGGTCGCGGAGCAGGTCATCGCCGAGGTCGGTGCGGGGCGGAAGGTCTTCGAGCAGATCGAGGCACGGCTACGGGCGCGGGCGCGCGACGCGGTGGGGCTCAAGACCATCGTGGCCTATCGGTGCGGCCTGGACTTCCCGCTGCGGGATCGGCCGCCGCGCGCGGTGCTGCCCGAACGCAGGCTCGCCGACCCCGACCTGCTCGGCTGGCTGGTCTGTCTCGGCGCGCGGATCGGCGCCGAATACGGTCTGCCGCTGCAGTTCCACACCGGCTTCGGCGATACCGACCTGCGGCTGCACCGGGCGGATCCGTTGCTGCTCACCGACTTTCTGCGCAACACCGCGGACACCGGCCTGACGGTGATGCTGTTGCACTGCTGGCCGTTCCATCGCAACGCCGCATATCTGGCGCACGCGTTCGCGCACGTCCGGATGGATGTCGGGCTCACCGTGCCGTATGTAGGGCACCGCGCCCAAGCGGTGCTGGCCGAAGTGCTGGAGCTGGCGCCATTCCGGTCGCTGTGCTATTCCTCGGACGGCTACGGGCTGCCGGAGCTGCACTATCTCGGCGCGCTCTGGTGGCGGCGCGGCCTCGGGCGGCTCCTGGACGAGTGGATCGCCGACGACGTGATCACCACCACCGACGCCGAACGCCTCGCCGCGGGCATCGCCCACAGCAACGCCGAGGCGGCATACCCGAGCACGCCGGCGCGGTGAACCGGCATTTAATCGAGTGCACTGCGCACACCTGATCCCTACCGTTGAGCGGTAACGACAACGAGAGGATCGAACCGATGTTTCCCGTCGAGCTGCGCGGTACCCGAGCGCAGACGCTGATGTGGGCCGAGGAGCACGCCGTCGAACAGGCGGCGCTGCAACAGCTGCGGAATATCGCCGCGCTGCGCTGGGTCCACGGCGTCCGCGTGATGCCGGACGTGCACCTCGGCAAAGGCGCGACGGTCGGTTCGGTGATCGCGATGAAAGACGCGGTGTCCCCCGCCGCGGTCGGCGTGGACATCGGTTGCGGCATGGAGAGCGTCAAGACCGACCTCACCGCCGCCGACCTGCCCGACGATCTGCGGTCGCTGCGGTCCCGGATCGAGGCGGCGGTGCCGGTGGGCTTCTCCGCGCACGACGACGCGGTCAACGTGGCCAAGCTCGGTGCCGAAGTTTCCGCGCTGGGCGCGAGCACCGCGACCCTGCGTACGGGCTGGGATCGCTTCTGGGGTTCGTTCGCCTCGCTGGACGACGGCGTGCGGGCACGAGAGGCCAAGGCGCACAAGCAGATGGGCACGCTGGGCGGCGGCAACCATTTCATCGAGGTCTGCCTCGACCAGGACGACGCGGTGTGGATCCTGCTGCATTCGGGCAGCCGCAATATCGGCAAGGAACTCGCCGAGCGGCACATGGCCGTGGCGCGCACGCTGCCGCACAACGTCGACCTGCCCGATCGCGATCTGGCGGTGTTCCTTTCCGGCACACCGGAAATGACGGCCTACCGGCGCGACCTGACCTGGGCGCAGGAGTACGCCGCGCGTAATCGTGCGGTGATGCTCGCCCTGGTCTGCCGGGCAGTGCGGGACGAATTCGCCGAGCGCGAAGTACGTTTCGAGCAGCCGATCTCCTGCCACCACAACTATGTGGCGGAGGAACTCATCGACGGCGTTCCGATGCTGGTGACCCGTAAGGGCGCGGTGCGGGCCGGCGCGGGTGATCTCGCGCTGATCCCGGGCTCGATGGGTACCCGCTCATATGTGGTGCGCGGCAAGGGAAATCCGGCCTCGTTCCAGTCGGCCTCGCACGGCGCGGGCCGGCGGATGAGCCGGAACGCGGCGAAGAAGCAGTTCACCGTCGCCGACCTGGTCGCGCAGACCGAGGGCGTCGAGTCCCGCAAGGATGCCGGTGTGGTGGACGAGATCCCGGCCGCCTACAAGGACATCGACGAGGTGATTGCCGCACAGCGCGATCTGGTCGACGTCGTCGCGACGCTACGCCAGGTGCTGTGCGTCAAGGGCTGAGCCGTTGACACCGGGCCGCGCGCACCACACCGTGGGCGCGCGGCCCGGATCTACTTGCGCCGCAGAGTGGCCGCGATCCCGGCGCCGATCAGGAACAGGCCGGTGATCAGCGCGAAGCCGTTCAGCACCCAATTGTGCAGGGCGAGATGGAAATCGTCGGACAGCTCCGGGAGGTTCTCGATCTGCCGGTAGGTGTCCTCCGGGAACAGGATCTGCAACAGGCCGGGGATCAAACCCCACACCAGGCCGGCGATGACCGTGCCGACCGGCGAGAACGCGGCCAGCGCGGCGACCAGGAACAGCAGCACCGCGCCCCCGATGATCTGGAAGTTCGAACCCCACCGGTCGGCGGCGGTGCCGAGCAGCACCCACTGCCGGGTGTCCAGCGCACCGTGCGCGGCGAGCCCGATCCCGATCGGCGTCACCACCAGCCCGACGACCGACCCGATCAGCGTCCGCCCGAAGCCGCTGCGGGTCTGGAACTGCGTGCCCGGCGGTGACCAGCCCGCGGGTGGCTGATAGTTGCTCGACATGGTTGCCCTCCTGCGGGTTCCCGGCGCCGGGAATCTTCCCAGTCCTATTCTCCCCCGGCGTCCGTCACGCCGAGTCGCGAGTGTCGACGCCGTAGAGCGCGGCGATGTTCTCGACCACGACGGTGTTGCCGCCCCGCTGTTTCGCCTGATACATCGCGCTGTCCGCGCAGCGGATCAGATCCTGCACCAGCCGGCGGGTGCGGTGGAAGCCGACCACGTCCGCCTCGCCGATCGACAGGCCGATGCTGGCGGTCACCGAGATCGATCCCATCGGCGCGGCGAGGGCGGCGCGCAGCCGCTCCGCGGCGTCCATCGCGTCGGGCAGCGACAGCCGCGCGACGATCGCGAATTCCTCGCCGCCGAGCCGGGACACGATGCTGTCCGCCGGTGCGTTGTACAGCAATCGTTCCGCGGTCGTCACCAGCACCTTGTCCCCGGCGTGGTGCCCGAAGGTGTCGTTGACGACCTTGAACCGATCCAGGTCGGCCATCAGGACACAGACCGGAACCGGGCCGGGGCGGGCGACCACCAGCGAGGAGTGGTATTCGAAACCGCGCCTGCTGAGCAGCGTCGTCAGCGGATCGGACAGCATGTCGGTGCGCAGCACCCAGTAACAGAACTGCAGGCCCGGCGCCACCACCGTCGCCGCGACCATGCCGAGGATCATGATGGCCGCCGAGGCCGGGTCGCCCTCCCCGAACAGCGGCACGGCGAGCACCACGGCCGAGGCGAGCGACCACGCGGTGTGCACGGCGAGCAGCCGCGGACTGTGGAAAGCGCTGACGTAGATGCCGACGATCAACAGGAGCAGCATGCCGACCGAGCGCACCACGTAACCGGGGCTCAGCAGACAGACCACCGTGACGCACACGTCGCCCGCCGCGATGAGGACCAGCGATTCCAGCACGTTCGGCCAGGGCAGGAACCACCAGCGCGCGACCCACACGACCGACAGCGCCGCGATGCACCAGAGCACCGTCCGGCCGAGCAGCGTGTCCGGGCCCGCAGGCGAGGTCACGGTGAGCACGCTGATGAACGGCGTTGCCAGGCCGCACAATCCGATCGCGATCTTCACCACGCCGAGCGCGGAGCGGGACTCCAGGGCGTTCACCACCCAGCGATAGTCGACGCCGTCGCGCCACCAGTCCCGCAGCAGTTGGAGGTGGTCGGTCATCGCCGCACCCCGTTTGCTCCGCTCGTTCATTGCCACAAGTCCTCGGCGTCGACGAATCCTCGTATCTCCACGAAAAGCGCACCCGATGCGGTGAATACCGCCACCTGACGCCGGACTCGACCCGGCGACGTCACAGCAATTCAGGCAGTGTAAGGCACATCACGAGTTCACCACCCCGGATATACCGACCGTTTCGAACGGGATTCGGCGCGTCGCCATCGCCGGTGGTAATGGACGGCGACAGGCGCACAGGGACGGGCGGACGCGACGCGCGCCAGGTGTGTCGGTACCGTCGGGCACGATGGAGCGCATGACCACGGCGACCGATGTCCCGGCGATCGACCTCACCGCACCCGACCTGCGCGAGCGCGCGGAGGCCCTGCTGCGCGAGCTGGCCGGGCCGCAAGCCCGGCTACGGGAGGATCAGTGGACCGCGATCGAGGCGCTGGTGGTGCAACGACGCCGCGCCCTGGTGGTGCAACGCACCGGCTGGGGTAAGTCGGCGGTGTACTTCATCGCCGCCAAGCTGCTGCGCGGCGCCGGCCGTGGCCCGACGGTGATCGTGTCCCCGCTGCTGGCGCTGATGCGCAACCAGGTCGCGGCGGCGCAGCGGGCGGGAGTGGTTGCCGCGACCATCAATTCGGGCAATATGACCGAATGGGATGAAATACATACCCAGGTCGCGGCGGGCGCGGTCGACGTGCTGCTGGTGAGCCCGGAGCGGCTGAACAATCCGGACTTCCGCGACCAGGTGCTGCCCAAGCTCGCCGCCGACGCGGGTCTCGTGGTGATCGACGAGGCGCACTGCGTATCGGACTGGGGTCACGACTTCCGGCCCGACTACCGCCGCATCCGGACCCTCATCGCCGACCTCGGCTCCGACGTGCCGGTCCTGGCTACCACCGCGACCGCCAACGATCGCGTGGTCACCGACGTGGCGACCCAGATCGGCACCGACACCCTGGTGTTGCGCGGCACGCTGGACCGGGAATCGCTGCACCTGTCGGTGGTGCGCTTCGACGACGCGGTGGAACGCACCGCCTGGCTCAGCGCGCAGCTGCACCGGCTGCCCGGCTCGGGCATCGTCTACACCCTCACCGTCGCCGCCGCGCACGACCTGGCCGACGTGCTGAACTCGCACGGGCACACGGTCGCCGCGTACACCGGCCAGACCGATCCGGCCGAACGCGAAGCGCTGGAAGCGGCGCTGCTGAACAACGAGGTGAAGGCGCTCATCGCCACCTCGGCGCTCGGCATGGGTTTCGACAAGCCCGATCTCGGCTTCGTCGTGCACGTCGGTGCGCCGTCCTCGCCCATCGCCTACTACCAGCAGGTGGGTCGCGCGGGTCGCGGCACCGCCCGGGCCGAGGTGGTGCTGCTGCCCGGTCCGGAGGACGCGCGGATCTGGAGTTACTTTGCCTCCGTGGCGTTTCCGCGCGAGCACATCGTGCGCGCGGTACTCGACGCGCTGGACACCGACCGCCCGCTGTCTACCGTCGCGCTGGAACCGATGGTGGAACTGAACCGGTCCCGCCTGGAGATGGTGCTCAAGGTGCTGGACGTGGACGGGGCGGTGCGCCGGGTGCGCGGCGGCTGGCTCAGCACCGGGCAGCCGTGGACCTACGACACCGAACGCTACGAGCGGTTGTCCGCGGCCAGGGAGGTCGAACAGCAGGCGATGATCGACTATCAGTCGACCACCGCATGCCGGATGGAGTTCCTGCGCCGCCAGCTCGACGATCCCGGTTTGCCTGCGGCGCCGTCGGATTCACCCGGCTGCGGGCGGTGCGACAACTGCACCGGCACCCGTCCCGACGTTTCGGTGGACGCCGCGGCGGTCGCCGCGACCCGGGCCCGCCTCGATCGGCCCGGACTCGACCTCAGCCCGCGCAAGCAGTGGCCGACGGGCATGGCGAAACTCGGTGTTCCGTTGTCCGGCAAGATCACCGACGGCGCCGAGACCGGCCGGGTGCTGGGCAGGCTGACCGACCTCGGCTGGGGCCAACGCCTGCGCACCCTGCTCGACGGACCCGACGACCCGATCCCCGACCCGGTCTTCGACGCCTGCATCGCCGTACTGCGCGACTGGAACTGGGCGACCCGCCCCACCTCCGTCATGGCCCTCGCGTCCCCGCGCTACCCGGTGCTCACCGCGACCCTCGCCGCCCGCCTCGCCGAAGTGGGCCGCCTCGATGATCTAGGCACGCTGCCGACGCGCCCCGACCGCCCCCCGGTCTCCGCCGCCAACTCCGCGCACCGCGTCGCGGGCCTCTACGACTCCTGGGACGTCCCCGACCTCACCGCCGTCGAGGGCCCGATCCTGTTGGTGGACACCCTTTCCGACACCGGCTGGACCCTGACCCTCGCCGCCCACGCCCTGCGCAAGGCAGGCGCGGACGCCGTCCTCCCCTTCGCCCTCGCCTCGGTGACCTAGCGCAGCACACGCCCACCGCAGGGCCACACGCCGAGCGCTGCGCTACAGGCTGAGGGTGGCGCGGAGGCGGGCGTCGAGGGATTCGCACTCGGCGGCGGTGAGTTCGCCGAGATGCTCGGCGAGCCAGGGGCGGTAGGCGCGGTGTAGTTCGAGGGTGTCGGCCCAGCCGTGTTCGGTATGGGTGGCGAGCACGTGCCCGGGGTCCGCCTCGCGGAGCGGGACGACGTGCAGCCAGCGGTACGGGGAGGTGATCACCGCGGAATCGGAGACCAGCACCACCGTCATGCGTCTGGGGAGCGGGGTGCCGTCGCTGAGCGCGGGAGAGTAACGCCAGATCTGTCCGCGCCTCATGCCGCGCCGCGAGCGTCGGCTTCGGCGGCCTCGGTGACGTGCACGTCGTCGTAGGCGGCGGCGCGTTCGGCTTCCTCGTCGACGGCGAGCTTGGCCAGGCTGTCGTGCACGAGCGCGGATCGCAGCGAGGCGTTGATCACCGAGGACAGGCTGCGTTTCTGCTGGTCGGCCGCCTGTTTCGCCCACTCGGCCACCTGCGGGTCCAGCGTCACCGTGACACGCGTCGCCTTGCTCATACCCACATGCATACCAGACCGATGCACTCGGCGCGGGCGCTCGATCGGCTATCGTCGGACCCGTGGCCAGCAAGTCGGCGGCGTCGGCCATCGAATTGGATGTCGGCGACCGCACAGTCCGCATCAGCAACCCGGACCGGGTGTACTTCCCGGAGTCCGGTGCGACGAAGCTCGACCTGGTGCAGTACTACCTGAGCGTCGGCGACGGCATCGTCCGCGCGCTGCGTGATCGGCCGTGCATGCTGCACCGGTTCCCGAAAGGACTGGCCGGGGACAAGGTGCATCAGAAGCGCCTGCCCGCGGGTGCGCCGGACTGGATTCCCACAGTGCGCGTCTTCTTCCCCCGGTACGGCAGGCATGCCGACGAGCTGTGCGTGCACGAGTTGGCCGATGTCATCTGGGCGGTGCAGATGTCGACCGTGGAGTTCCATCCGTGGAACTCGCGCGCGGCCGATACCGAGAGCCCGGACGAATGGCGCATCGACCTCGACCCGATGCCGGACTGTCCGTGGTCGCGGGTGCAGCGGGTCGCGGGCGTCGTGCACGAGGTGCTCGACGAACTGGGCGCGGTCGGCTGGCCGAAAACCTCCGGCGGCAAGGGTTTACACGTCTACGTGCGGATCGCGCCGCAGTGGGGTTTCCAGGACGTGCGGCGCGCCGCGCTCGCCTTCGCCCGCGAGGTCGAGCGCCGCGCACCCGACGACGTCACCACCACCTGGTGGCGCAAGGACCGCGATCCCGCGATGCTGTTCGTCGACTACAACCAGAACGCCCGCGACCACACCATCGCGGCCGCCTACTCGGTGCGCGGCGTGCCGGCGGGCACCGTCTCCGCTCCGGTCCGCTGGGACGAGATCCCCGATATCGATCCACGGGATTTCACCATGCGGACCGTTCCCGCGCGGTTCGCCGAACTCGGCGACCTGCACGCGGGCATCGACGACGCGGTCTTCGAGATCGATCGGTTGCTCGAGTGGGCCGACCGCGACAAGGTCGACGACGACCTGGATCAGGAAACCGACCTCGACCAGGAGTGACCCGAGGCCGTCTGGCCAGCGGTGATAACGTCGCTGCGGCACTGATCGACGGTGTCGCGCGAATCCGTCGCACTGCTTCGAAGGAGGTCCATGCCCATGAACCGACCGGTGGCAGCGATAGCGATCGGACCCGCCGACCCACCGCCCGCACTGTTGGCGAAGGCGGTCGCGGAGGCCGGCGCGCAGGTGACCGACCTGGCCGCGGCCCGCGGCTTGATCTGGGCGGGCACGCCGGGACAGTTCCCCGACGAGCTACCCGCCTCGATCGAATGGGTGCAGCTGCCCGCGGCGGGCGTCGAGCAGTGGTTCGACGCGGGGATCATCGCGAACCATCCGGACATTCGGTTCACCTCCGCCGCAGGCGCTTTCGCGGCCAGCGTGGCCGAGCACGCGCTGATGCTGCTGCTCGCCGGGGTGCGCTACCTGCCCGAGCAGCTGCGCGCGGCGAGCTGGCGGCAGCAGGACTTCGTCCCGCATATCGGTTCGCTGCGCGGCAAGACCGTCACCATCGTCGGCGCGGGTGGCATCGGCCGCGCGCTCATCCCGATGCTGATCCCGTTGGGCGCGCACGTGATCGCGGTGAACCGCTCCGGCAACCCGGTCACCGGCCCCGGCATCCCGGACACGATCGAGACGATCTCCACCGATCAGCTCTCCAGGGTGTGGGCACGCACCGACCACGTGGTCGTCGCCGCACCGGCCACGCCCGCGACCACCCACCTCATCGACGCCGACGTGCTGGCCCGGCTGAAACCGTCCTCGTGGATCGTCAACATCGCGCGCGGCAGCCTGATCGACACCGACGCGCTGGTCACCGCGCTGGCCTCCGGGGCGATCGCCGGCGCCGGACTCGACGTCACCGATCCGGAACCCCTCCCGGACGGGCATCCCCTCTGGGTACTGCCGAACGCCATTGTCACGCCGCATGATTCGAATCCGCCACAACTGCGGCTGGCCGCCTTCGCGGACCATGTCGGCGCGAACGTGCGACGGTTCGTCGCGGGCGAGGAACTGCTCGCGCCGGTCGATCCGGAACGCGGCTACTAGTCGTATACGTATGCCGAGCCGCTCGGCGTACGTATACGACCGCGAAAAGTACCTATAGATGACTGATTCGGGGCAACCCCCTGCGGCCATAACGTAGTCCCTGTCACCGCAACGACAGCGAAACCGCAGATCACAGCCCCGAAGGAGCTCATCATGGACACCATCGTCGCCCAGTACCTGGAAGCCTGGAACACCACCGACGCCGTAGCGCGCAAGGCCGCGGTGGCCCGGGTGTTCACCGAGACCGCGGGCTACACCGACCCCCTCATGGCGGTCACCGGCCACGACGCCATCGACGCCGGAATCGCCGCCGCGCAAGCACAATTCCCCGGCTGGACGTTCCGGCTGGCCGGTCCGGTGGACGCGCACCACGATCAGGTCCGGTTCACCTGGGAGCTCGGCCCGGCCGACGCACCCGCCGTCGTCGTCGGCTTCGATGTGGCCGTGCTCGAGCAGGGCAGGATCGCCAACGTGTACGGCTTCCTGGACCGGGTCCCCGCCACCGCCTGATCGAAACTCCCTCTCCTCCATACTGATTCACCGAAGGATGGCACCGCCATGACCACCACCGCCCCGACCTACCTGTCCTCCGTGCTCGCCCCCGGCCCGAAGCTGCTCCGCCTCTCGCTTCGCTTGGACGCGGTGGTCACCGGCGTCAACGGCCTGGCCTATCTCGCTCTGGCCAAGCCGCTGGAGTCGCTGCTCGGCCTGAACACCGAGATCGGCATCCCGATCGGCGTCTTCCTCACGCTGTACGGTCTCGCGGTGGCGGTCATCGGCACCCGGTCCACGATCAGCAACGGCGCCACTCGCGCAGTGATCGCGGCCAATTCGGCCTGGGTCGTCGTCAGCCTCGCCGCGCTGCTCGAAGGTGCCCTGGACCTGAACGTGGCCGGCTCGGTGTGGGCGGTCATGCAGGCGGTGACCGTCGGCGGCTTCGCCGCTCTCCAGTACCTGGGTCTGCGCAAAGCGTCCTGAACCAGCCGAAACCCAACCGGGGTACCAGCAGGTCTGCTGGTACCCCGGTCGTTTTTGCAGGTCAGGGCCACTTGCAAAAAGCCTGCAATAAATGTGCCATTGACAACTGGCACATTCATGGATGATTCTGGGCACATGACAAGGTCAACGAGGACCTCGGTTCCCGGCGTACCCACGGCACCGTCCGTGCAGGCGACGCTCGCCGCGACGGCCACCCGGCTCGGCTTGCGGCAGCTCAACTGCGCGGTGCCGATGAACGCGCCGGGAGTCTGGTTCGCCCGCAAGCTCGTCGCCACCTTCATGGCCGTCGGGGGTCCGGTGCCGAACGGTACGCAGGTCACGCCGGTACGGTCCGGCGCGGTGCGCGGGGAATGGGTCCGCGCCGCCGGTGTGTCGTTCGGCCCGCGCGCCATCTACTACCTGCACGGCAGCGCCTACGTGATCTGCTCCGCCCGAACCCACCGCGCGCTCGCCGCGCAACTGTCCCGCAAGACCGGCCTGCCCGTTTTCGTCGTCGACTACCGGCTCGCCCCGGAGCACCGCTTCCCGGCGGCGGCCGATGACGTCGAGGCAGGCTACAACTGGCTGCTCGAGCAAGGCTACGCCCCGGAAAACCTTGTGCTCGCGGGTGATTCGGCAGGCGGACACCTCGCGCTCGACCTGCTCGTGGAGAACGGCCGTCGCGGCATGGCCACCCCGGCCGGCGTCGCGTTGTTCTCACCCCTGCTCGACCTCACCCTCGGTCTCGCCGCCGAGCAGGAACGGCAGCAACCGGATCCGCTCATCACCGCCGCGGCGGCGAGCCGGATGCCTGCGATGTACACCCGCGGCCTGCCCGCTGATACACCACGGGTGCGGCTGAGCATCCCCGACGGCCTCGCGTTGCCGCCGATGCTGGTGCAGGTCGGCGGCGCCGAAATGCTGCGCGCCGACGCACGGGCGCTGTGCGCGATGGTGCGCGCCGCGGGCGGCAGCGCCGATCTAGAGGTCTGGCCGGGCCAGATGCACGTCTTCCAGGCGTTGCCGCTGCTGGTGCCCGAGGCAGACCGAGCCCTGACGCGCGCGGCCGACTTCCTGTCCGCCGCACTGGCCTCCCATCCCGTCTCGGAAAAGGTGAGCTGACATGTTCGGACTGGAAAATCTGCTGCCACTGGGTAATCGACCGCGGCGCAGCTACGGCGCGCGAGCGGTGGTGACCGGCGCGGGCAGCGGCATCGGCCGGGCCTTCGCGGTCGAGATCGCCAATCGCGGCGGCCATGTGATCTGCGCCGATATCGACGAGGGGCGGGCCGACGAGACCGTCGCCCTGATCGAGCGCAAGTTTCCCGGCGCCGCGCACGCGTTCCGCTGCGATGTCGCGCAGCGCGAAGACGTGGAAAACCTTGCGCGCTTTGCCGAATCGCTGTTCGAGCGCCCGGTCACCTTGGTGATCAACAACGCCGGCGTCGGCATCGGCGGAACCCGGGTCGGCCAGGTCGGATTCGACGACTGGGAATGGGCCCTCGGCATCAATCTGTGGGGCGTGGTGCACGGCTGCGAGGTGTTCACGCCGAAACTGCGCGCCGCCCGCCGCGGCGGCATCATCAATGTCGCCTCCGCGGCGGCCTTCACCGCCGCGCCCTCGATGGCCGTGTACAACGTGTCGAAGGCGGGCGTACTCGCGCTCTCGGAGACGATGGCGGCCGAGCTGAGCGGCACCGGCGTCGCCCTCACCGTGCTGTGCCCGACGTTCGTGAAAACCAATGTGGCCAAGGACGGCCGGATCACCCAGCAGTCCGCGCGGCTCGCCGACACCCTGATGCGCTGGACCGGGTTCTCCCCCGAGACAGTCGCCCGCAACACCCTCGACGCACACGATCGTGGACAGCTCTACGTGCTGCCGCAATTGGACGCGCACGTGATCTGGCGGCTCAAGCGCTACTTCCCCGCCCAGTACACCTATGTGCTCGGCCTCCTGGATCGCGTACTGCCCCAGGACAATTCCCCCGCCAACGACCCCGCTTCGGTCACCGACAAGACAGGAGTCTGACATGGCCATCGCAATGGACTTCGACGACATGCTCACCAAGATCAAGAACCGGCAGTGGGCGCTGGCCGATATCGATTGGGACGCACCGGGTGCCGAGACGATCTCGCCCGAACTGCACGCCCGGCTCAAGCCGTTCATGGCCGACCTGATGTGGATCGAGAACGTCGGCGCGCGCGGTTTCGCCGCCATGGCGAAGAAGGCGCCCACCGAAACGCTGCGCGAGATCTATCGGTACTTCCACGCCGAGGAGCAGCGTCACGCCAATGCCGAGCTGGCACTGATGCGGCGCTGGGGCATGCTCGAGGGTGACGAGATCCCGCAGCCGAACGTGAACGTCAAGCTGGTGATCGACTTCCTGGACAAGTACGCCGACGACATGTCGCTGTCGTTCCTCGGCACCGTGATCCCGATGCTCGAGGTCGCACTCGACGGGGCGTTGGTCAAGTTCATCATGGACGAGATCGAGGACCCGGTCTGCCAGGAAGCCTTCAAGAAGATCAACAACGACGAATCCCGGCATCTGGCCGTCGATTTCGCGGTGATGGATCTGCTCGGCCACTCCCAGGCCCGCAAGCTGTTCATCGACCTGGTCGGCGGCTGGATGAAGCCCTCGCTGATCATCGGCGTGCTGAGCTACGTGCCGCTGCTGAACAAGATGCGCGACAACATCGTCGAGATGGGCGTCGACGAGGAGAAGCTGTATACAGCGCTGAAGCGCTACGCCAATGTCGGCGAGCGCAGCGAGTTCGCGCGCCGGCTGCCGATGTACCAGATCGTGAAGATGCACGGCGGCTGGGTGATCGACCGCGGCCACCCGTACCACCTGTTCGCCGACGCACTGGTGAAGATCACCGCGCGGGTGCCCAAGGCCCTGCTGCGCCGCGACCCCACCTGGGTCAAGGAAGTCACCTACGAGCCGGCGGCCTGACGGGATGGCAATGACGAACAAGACCCTGGACGTCGCGATCATCGGTGGCGGCTTCGCCGGTATCGGTGCCGCGATTCGGTTGAAGCAGAAGGGCATCGACGATTTCGCCATCTTCGAGCGCGGCGAATCCATCGGTGGCACCTGGCGCGACAACACCTATCCCGGTGCGGCGTGCGATATTCCGTCCCGGCTGTACTCCTACAGCTTCGCGCCGAATCCGAACTGGTCGCACACCTATTCGGGCAGCAACGAGATCCTCGGCTACATCGAGACGATGGTGGCGGAGTTCGGGCTCGCGCCGCATCTGCGGTTCGGCCACAACGTGACCGGCATCGTCTTCGACGAGGCGGCCGGGCGGTGGGAGATCTCGATCGAGGGCCGCGCCGACACCGTGCTCGCCCGCACCGTGGTGCTCGCCTCGGGGCCGCTGGCCAACGCGAGCTTCCCGAACATCCGCGGCATCGAAAACTATGCCGGGCACAAGATTCACAGCGCCCGGTGGGATCACGACTACGACTTCACCGGCAAGAAGGTCGCCGTCGTCGGCACCGGAGCCAGTGCGGTACAGATCATTCCGGAGCTCGTCGACAAGGCCGCCTCGGTCAAGGTCTTCCAGCGCACGCCGGGGTGGGTGCTGCCACGGGTGAACCGGCGGACCAACGCCGTCACCAGGGAGCTGTACCGCCGGGTGCCCGCCACCGAGCAACTGGCCCGGCAGGCGTGGTTCTACGGGCACGAGTCGGTCGCGCTCGGCGTGGTCTGGAACACCCCGCTCACCCGGGTGGTCGAGCTGGTCGGCAAGGCCCAATTACGCAGGCAGGTCAAGGATCCGTGGCTGCGCAGGCAGCTCACGCCCGACTTCCGGGCGGGCTGCAAGCGACTCCTGATGACCGACGACTACTACCCCGCGCTGCAACGGGACAACTGCAAGCTGATCACCTGGCCCATCGCCACCCTGTCCGAACGCGGTATCCGTACTGCGGAAGGCATTGAGCACCAGGCGGATTGCATCGTGTTCGCGACCGGGTTCGATGTGTCCAAGACCGGCACGCCGATTCCGGTGGTCGGCCGCGACGGACGGGTGCTCGCCGACGAATGGTCGCGCGGCGCATACGCGTTCAAGAGCGTCGCGGTGTCCGGGTATCCGAACATGTTCCTCACGTTCGGGCCGAACTCCGGGCCGGGCCACAATTCGGCGCTGGTGTACATGGAGGCCCAGATCGACTACCTGGTGCAGGGCATCGACACCATCCTGAAGCAGGATCTGCGCGTCCTCGATGTCCGCAAGGACCGGCAGGACCGTTACAACGAGGGCATGCAGCGCAGGCTCACCGGCACCACCTGGAACTCGGGCTGCAAGAGCTGGTATCTCACCGAGGACGGTTTCAACGCGACGATGTACCCGGGCTTCGCCTCCCAGTACGTCAACCAGCTGCGCACCGTCGACCTCGCCGACTACACGGTGGTGCCGTCGGCCGGTCAGGTGCGTAAGACGCGGATCGCGGCGGTTTCGTAGGTGATCGGTGCCGGAGATCGGGGCGATAGACTCGGCTCCGGCACCGTGGCGGGCGAGGAGGTGAGGTCGATGGAGTACCGGATCGATGACCTCGCGCGCGCCGCGGGCACCACCACCCGCAACGTGCGCGCCTATCAGGAGCGTGGCCTGTTGCCGCCGCCGATCGGTAAGGACGGCCGGGCCAGCATCTACGACAACTCGCATCTGGAGCGCTTGCGGCTGATCGACGCGCTGTTGCAGCGCGGGTTCACGACCGCGCACATCGGGGATTTCATCACCAGCTGGGAGACCGGCAAGGACCTCACCGAGGTGCTCGGCCTGCAACACGCGGTGACGGCCTCGTGGTCTAAAGACGAGACATTCGAGGTGCCCCGCGAGCTGATCGGCACCATTCTCGGCGCCGAGGCCGACGAGCTGGTGGACCGGCTGCGCGAGATGAAGCTGGTACGGCTCGAGGGCGACACCGTGGTGTTCACCGACACGCAGCTGCTCACCTCGTTCGCCGAACTGCACGAGTACGGCCTGGAACTGCGCACCCTCATCGAGATCTACGCCAAGGTGGCCGACCGGATCGATGACATCACCCACATCATGATCACGGCCGCCAAACAGCACATCATCGATGAGCACGGCCCCGGCTGGCTGCCCGATACCAGCAGCGAGATCGCGGACACCACAACGATGTTGAGCAAAATGCGGGAGCTGGCCGTCGCCTCGGTGCACGCCACGCTCGCCCGCTCACTGGACGTGACCCTGCGCCGGGAACTCGGCGACTACCTGGCCACCGCGGCCGAACGCGAACGCGCCCGCACCGATCCCGCCTAGCCCCTGTCGCGAAGTCCGGCCGGATGCAGCCGGGAAATGGCCGAACCAGCGGCTGATGAGCGCCGGAGCGCGCGCTCGGTCCGTACCGTGGTGCCATGCACGTCGCGCTGTTCACCGACTTCCATCCCGGCACCATGGGCGGAATCCAGACCTCGGTGCACGCCCAGCGGCGGGGGCTCGAACGCCTCGGCCACCGCGTGACCCTGTTCTGCGCGCCCCTGCCCGGCGCCGCCGACACCGACCCCGATGTGGTGGTGCTGTCCGCGCTGGGTGGTGTCGTGGTGAACGGGTTCGCCATGGTGCTGCCGACCAGGACGAACGCCCGGTTGATCGACGCGGTGTTCGCCGAACGCGGCCCGGTCGACGTCGTGCACACCCAGACCACCTACGGCGTCGCCATCGCCGGGCTGCGCGCCGCCCGCAGGCACGGCATTCCGGTGGTGCACACCGTGCACAGCCGCGACGACGTGTTCATCCAGCACACCTCCCCCGCCCCTACCTGGCCGCGCTGACCATGCGCGCGCTGCACGGCCGCTTCGTCGCGCACCCCGAGCGGATGCCGCGCAACGACGAACCCCGGGCGGCCAGGCATGCCTGGCACACCATGGTCGGCCAGGCCCAGGCGGCGGATCGAGTGATCGTGCCGACCAACCATTTCGCCGAGCGGCTGCGCGCGCACGGGCTGGCGCGTCCACTGCGGGTGATCTCCAACGGCATCGATGACGCGCTGCTCGATCGAGCACAGACCGCCCACTCGGCCGAAACGGCCACTGCCGCAACCGGACCGCTGCGTGTGCTGTGGTGCGCCCGGCTGTCTGCCGAGAAGCGGCTGCTGGAGGCGCTCGACGCGGTGGCCGCGGTGCCGAACTGCGAGTTCGACATCTACGGTTCCGGCGATCTCGAGGACCGCGCGCGAGCGGTGATCGACGCACGCGGACTCGGGGCGCGGATACGGCTGCACGGCGCGGTCGACCAAGCCGAGTGCCTTGCCGCGATGGCGAACCACGACGTATTGCTTTTCCCCTCTTCAGGTTTCGATACCCAAGGCATGGCCTTGCTGGAGGCCGCGGCGATGCGGCTACCGGTGGTCTACTGCGATCCCGATCTGGCCGAGACCGTGCCCGACGGCGGCGGCATCCGCACCGGCGATCCGTCGGTGGCGGCGATCGCGGCGACACTGCGGGAATTGGCCGACGATCCCGACCTATTGGCGCCGATGCGCAAGATACTCACCGAGTACACCGATTCCGCGCGACAGTCCCGGCTGACCGCGTCGATCCTGGAGGTCTACGCCGCTGCCGCACAGCAGGTTCCGGATGTGCCCACCGCGCCGGGACGGCTGCCGCTGATCGGCCACACCGCGGTCGCGCTGCGCGACGGACTGCGCTTCGTCACCTCGCTGGCCGAACTCGGGCCGGTCGTGCGGATCTATCTCGGCCCGCGCCCGGCCTACCTGATCACCACCCCGGAGTTGGTCCGCGCGGTGGGTTTCGGCGAGGCAGGGCAGTTCCACCGCGAGGAGTTGCGCGAGGCGATCGCAGAGGTCATCCGCGAGGCGTCCAATGTGCTCAGCGGCAAACCGCACGAGCTCCGCCGCCGGTTGATCGCGCCCGCACTGCGACAACGTCGTTTGAACGAATATGCCGTGGTCGCAGCGGATCTCGCGAATACCTGGTCGACGGCGCTGCGCCCCGGACAGCAACTCGATCTCGCGGACGAGGCGCACCGCGTGGTGCTCGACATCATCTCCTCGACCCTGTTCACCGCGGACTTCGGTGCGCGCGCCAAACGCGAAGTGCAGCAGAGCATCCCGTGGCTGCTCGGCCAGGTGATCCAGCGCGCCGCGCTGCCGCCGCCGGTGCGCCGGATGCGGGCGCTGGCCAACCGCCGCTTCGCGCGCACGGCGCACCGGCTGCGCGCCCAGATCGGTGCGGTGGTCGCCGAATACCGCCGTGCCGACCGCGATTTCCACGATGTGCTCTCGGAGTTGGTCCGCCACCGCGACCCGGAGACCGGCGTCCGGCTCTCCGACGAGGAGATCATCGACGAGCTGCTGCTGATGCTCGCCGCCGGCGTCGGCTCGACCGCATCGATCCTCGGCTGGGTCTGGCACGAGATCATGCGCCAACCCCGGATCGCCGACGAAATACGCCGGGAGCTGGACGATTTCGTGGGCGCCGGGCCGGTGACCGCCGAACACGTCACGCGACTGCCGTACCTGCGCTCGGTTATCCAGGAGACGCTGCGCTTCTGGGGTCCGTGGGTGAGCACGCAGACCGCGGACGGTCCCGTCACGTTGGGCGAAACGATCCTGCCCGACGGCGCGACGGTGGTGTTCAGCCCGTACCTGATCCACCACAACCCGCACTACTATCCCGACCCGGAAACCTTCGACCCCGACCGCTGGTTCCCCGATCGGGTCGAGGAGATCGACAAGAAGACGATCCTGCCGTTCGGCGTCGGCAACCGGCACTGCCCCGGCAGCAACTTCGCGCTGATGACCATTACCCTGGCCACCGCCGCCCTTTTCGCCCGCTGGCAGCCGGTCCCCGACCCGCTCTATCAGGTCACCGCGTCGAACCGCGATTTCGTGCCCGCACCGTCCCGGATCCCGGTGGTCCTGCATCTTGCTCCGTAACCGATGAGATCCGCGACGTCATGTCGTCAGGAGAGGTATGGACACCAAGAATCTCGCAGACCTCTACTCGCTGCCCGCGCTGGAATGGTCGAGCGTGCGGGCGAAGCTCGAACAGAACATCCCGCAGGCGCCCGACACCGGCGGTCCGAACCGGCACTCCTATTGGCTGTCCACGCTCAATCCTAATGGCAGCCCGCACCTGACCGCGGTGGGCGCGCTGTGGCTCGACGGCGCGGTCGTGTTCACGACCGGCGCGCGAAGCCGCAAGGGCCGCAACCTCGCTCGGGATCCGCGCTGCGCGGTCAGCCTCTCGCTGCACGACTTCGATCTGGTCATCGAGGGGACGGCGAGTCAGGTCATCGACCCGGCGGTGGTGGCCGAGGTCGCCGCGCAGTACGCCGCGGACGGGTGGCCCGCCGCCCCCGACGCGACCGGGCAGGCGCTCACCGCCGAGTACAGCGCGCCGTCGGCGGGACCGCCGCCGTGGCACGTCTACCGGATCACCGCGCAGTCGGCGACGGCCCTGTCCACGGTGGAGCCCGGCGGCGCGACCCGCTGGACGTTCTGAACGCATCGGCCGCGGCCGGATCGCCCTGCCGAGCGGGTACGGACCACGTACGCTACGTGGGGCGCGTTGTTCACAGCGCACCAGCGCGGAGCTCGGTGAGCACTGGTGCGGCGAGCGCGCCGGCACGGGTACCGCGCTGATCCGGCGGTGCCGACCGTCGAGGGGATGGAGCCACCCATGGCATCCGGGCAATCGAGAGTTCCGCCGCAGGTGGTGGTCCGCGCCGTCGAACTGATCCGCTACGGAGTGGCCGTCGCATATCGCAAACTCGTTCCCGGCCATATCGCGGTGATGGAACTGCTCGCCGCCGGATGGCTCACCCAGGCGATCCACGCCGCCGCCGAACTCGGCATCGCCGACGCGCTCGCGGACGGCCCGCGCAGCGGGGCCGAACTGGCCGAACAGCTCGGAGCCGACGAGGACGGGCTGCACCGGCTGCTGCGCTTGCTCATCGCCTACGGCATCTTCACCCGCCGTCGCGACGGCAGGTACGCGCTCACGCCGATGGGCAAAGCCTTGCGCCGCGACAGTGCCGTTTCACTGCGTGACGCGGCGCTGTTCTTCGGCTCCGCGGTGCATCGCGACCACTGGTCGCATCTGGTCGACGCGGTGCGTACCGGTAAGCCGGTCGGCCAAGCGCTGCACGGCATGTCGTTCTTCGAGCACGTACAGGCCAACCGCGAACTCGGCAGGCTCTTCGACAACGCGATGACCAGCATCGGCACCCTCTCGCTCGGGCCACTGCTGGCCGCCTACGATTTCACCCGCTTCGGCACCGTCGTCGACGTCGGCGGCGGCGAGGGCACACTCATCGCCGAAATCCTGCGCAGCGCACCGGAATCCACTGGAATCCTGTTCGATCTACCGGAGGTCGCCGAGGCCGCGGCCGACCATCTCGCCGCGCGCGGCGTGGCCGAACGATGCACCATCGAGCGCGGCTCGTTCTTCGACACGGTGCCGCAGGGCGGCGACGTCTATATCCTCAAGCACATCCTGCACGACTGGCCGGAAGAGGACGCGGGACGCATCCTCAGCGCAGTCCGCGCGGCGATGAAACCCGGTGCGCGCCTGGTGATCGTCGAGCTGGTGCTGCCGGAGAACAATCACCCGCACCCGGGCAAGTTCGTGGATCTGGAGATGCTGGTGAACGTCGGCGGGCGCGAACGCACGGCCGCGGAGTATCGAGAGTTCTTGGCGCGCTACGGGTTCACCTTGCAACGGGTGATCCCGACGGTGTCGCCGGACAATATTCTCGAAGCCGTGCCGAGCTGAACTCGTTCGCCACGTATGCCTGCCAGGCGTCTACTCGGCGGTCAACGCACCACCGATCACAGTGGTCACCACTCTGATGACGGCGGCGGTATCCGGCAGCGGTCCCGTGCGGTCGGCGAACAGCAGGTGCCCCGTGCCGATCAAAGCGGGTGCGAGCGCGTCGATATCGGCATTCTTCGCGATCCGGCCGTGCACGCGTTCGGCGGCGAGGTACTCCGCCAGCATCGCCGTCGCCTCCGACATCAGCGGCAACCCGGTCGGCCAGCGGTGACGTAGCCTGGCGCGCAACTCGTCCCGGAACGTGACCAGGCCGACGATCGCCACCACGACCGACTCGAATATCGATGTCAGTGCGTCCGAGAGGTTTTCGACCACGGAGCCGGTGCCCGCCGACACATACAGTGCGGCCGAGAGCTGTTCCAGCTTGCCGACACGATCCAGCACCAGTTCGGCCAGGAAATCGTCGAAGTCGGCGAAATGCCGGTGCAGCACGCCTTTCGCGCACCCCGCCTCCGTGGTGACCGCCCGACTGGTCAGCGCGCTCGGCCCGTCCCGGCGCATGATCCGTTCGGCGGCGTCGAACAGCTGCGCGCGCACGTCACGCATGGCGACTCCCGTTGGCACCGTGTACATCCCCTTTCGTCGCCGAATCCACCCTTGCCGAGTGGGCACTTGCCCATTTACAGTGGGCACATGCCCACTATACCGCCGGGGCAATCGCCCGCCCCTCAGCTCGAATCCCATCGAGCCCGCGCGATCGCGGAATCATTCGGTAACGATGCCGCGCGCTACGACCGATGCCGTCCGCACTATCCCGCGGAACTCGTCGCGGCGGTCATCGACGCCATTCCAGGACGCAGCGTCCTGGACATCGGAGCCGGCACCGGCATCGTCACGCGGCAATTCCAGGCCGCCGGCTGCACCGTCCTCGGCGTCGAACCCGACACGCGCATGGCCGAATTCGCACGCCACCGGGGCGCCGAGGTCGAAGTATCCACCTTCGAGACCTGGGATCCAGCCGGGCGCAGTTTCGACGCCGCCGTCGCCGGGCAGACCTGGCACTGGGTCGATCCTGTCGCGGGCGCACACAAGGCCGCCGCCGCCCTACGTCCAGGCGGCACCGTCGCCCTGTTCTGGAACGTGCAACAGCCGCCACCCGAACTCGAACAGGCCCTCGCCGAGGTGTTCCGCCGCGTGGTTCCGGAATCCCCCATCGCGCACCTACCCAACGTGTCCAGCGTCGAGATCTACACCGCGATGTGCGACAAAGCCGCCGACGGCATTCGCGGAACGGCCGCGTTCGACGAGCCGCAACAGCAACGTTTCGAGTGGACCCAGCGCTATACCCGCGACGAATGGTTGGACTACTCCGCCACCACCGGCGCCACGACCCGCCTGGCACCGGCCGTACTGGACGAAGTACTCGCCGAACTCGGCGCGGTCATCGATCGAACGGGAGGCGATTTCGTCTGCCGCTACACGACCGTCATGGTCACCGCGACCAGAGTGGCTTGAGTGCTCGTATTGTTCGCCGACCCGCTATCCGATCTCTGGTACCGACACCTCTACGCCTGGTTACAGTCTCGGGAAACGCGCGACGAGATCGAGGAACCGATGACCACAACCATCACAGACGAGCAGATCCAACAGCTGGCCGCCTCCGCGAAGCCCTACAGCGTAGCCATCCTGCACTGGGGCCCGCAGCGACACATGGACGGCGCCGCCGCAATCGAACTCGAACACCAGCGGCGCATGGTGACACTGCGCGCCGACGGCGTCATAGCCATCCTCACTCCCGTCGTCTCCGACACCGTGGCGGGCATCGCCATCATGACCGTCACACCGGAAAAGGCCAAAGAGATCATGGACGGAGACCCCTGCGTCCAGGCCCAGATGATGCACTGCGAAGTCCACCCGTGCCTCAGCTTCCCCGGCGACACCCTCCCCGCCTGACCGGCTCGTTCGGGCGGTGGTGGAGTGGGGTTAGCGTGGTGGGGTGACGCAGGAGGATGGGGTTGCCGGGCTGGTTCGGAGGGTGTTCGGGGAGCAGTTGGTCGGGGTTTATCGGCATGGGTCGGCGGTGTTGGGTGGGTTGCGGCGGTACAGCGATATCGATGTGCTGGTGGTGAGTGCGGACTCGTTGGATGGGGCGCAGCGGCGGGTGCTGTTGGAGGGGTTGCTCGAGTTGTCGGGTGGGGTGGGGGGAGCGCTGCGGCCGGTCGAATTGACCTCGGTGGTGCAGGGTGCGGTGCGGCCGTGGCGGTATCCGCCGACGAGTGATTTTCAGTATGGGGAGTGGTTGCGGGCGGAGTACGAGGGTGGGGAAATACCCTCGGCCACAGTCAGTCCTGATCTGGCGGTGCTGATAACCATGGTGCTGGACGGAGATTCGACGCTGGTGGGGCCGCCGCCCGCGCGAGTGCTCGACCCGGTCCCCCGGGCCGATCTGACGCACGCGATGGTGGCGGGCGTACCGGAACTGGTCGAGGAACTCGGAACCGATACGCGCAATGTGCTTCTCACTCTCGCCCGCGTGTGGATGACGGTCGCCACCGGTGTGATCGCCGCTAAAGACAAGGCGGCCGACTGGGCGCTGGATCGGATCGCGCAGGAGCACCGACCGGTGCTCGCTCATGCGCGAGCCGTGTACCTGGGTGCGGCCGAAGAGAATTGGACAGGACAGGCCGCACGGATCGAGCGGGCCGCCCTGACGCTGCGTGCCGGGATCGAGCAGGCCGCCACGGGAAACGAGACGTCCTGAGGCCGATTACCTCGGCGTCACGAACGCCCGCGTGGTGATGCCGAGGGTGTCGTCGGAGATGCAGGACGCGCGCATCGGCTGGCCGACCGCCGACGGCACCGATTCGGTGCCGGAGTAGGCGCCGAAGATCGGCCCGTCGGGCGTGCTGGGCGTCATCAACCCGAGGCATTCGACTTCGAGCGCGGACGCACCCGCACCGTCGTGGCACCGCGCGACGGCGTCGGTGATCCCCGGCTCGACGTAGCACGCGTCGGGATCTGCCTGCGCGGACCCCGAGCCCGCGATCAGTAGCCCGGAGGCGAGCGTGACCAGGCAGCCGCCTCCACCGATACGCCACAGCAGGGTCCTCACAGCAGTCCTTTCTTCCGCGTTATATCGCTCGAATCTCCGATCGTCCCTGGTGTTCCACCGGAACGGCGGCCGACACGACGAGGCGCACCGGCACGAGTTCGCTACGGCAGGATCAACGCCTGCGCGACCAGGGTGAGATACAGCGTCAGGATGAACAGCACAGCGGGCCCGAACGGATAGTCGATCCGCGCCGAGCGCAGGAACTTCCACGCGCCGAACCCGGGCAGCACCAGCAAAACCACCGGCACACACGCGATCAGCGACCCGGGTGCCGCGAAATCCCATGGCCGGACCAGCAAGATATCGCACAGCACCGCGACGACCGCGCACAACAGCATCGCCGCGACACTCCCGTTGGCGCCCAGCGCATTCGAGTACAGCATCTCGCCCGGACGACGTTCCCGCGAAGTCTTCCTGGCGAACTCGAATTGCAGGAACGCGCCCGCGAAGATGACCGCGACCGCCGCGGCCTGCCAGTGTGCGCGCACCTCGCCGGTGTCGATGGCCGAGACCACCACGTAACCGGTGACGAGCAGTTGCACCGGATAGGTCACGAGCAGGTTCACCATGATGGCGTCGCGCACCGGGCGGAACGCGCGTTCCAGCCCCCACAGTGCCAGCCCGTAAGCCATTGCCACCGCGATCATCACGGCCGAGCCGACGGACAGCGCCAGGCTGCCCGCGATCGCGCCGACCGCGATGACGCCCATGCCGATCCGCAGTTCCACGGCGCTCACCGCTCCGGTCACCAGCGGCCGGTCCGGATTGTGCACCCGGTCGTACTCGAGGTCCTTCTGCTCGTCGACCATGCGCAGGTACAGCAGCACGAACGCGACCACGACGATCCGGACCAGGGTGGCACCGGTCGGCCGCCATGCCGAATCCGGCTGTGTCACCAGCGAAGCCGTGCCCTCCAAGGCCAGCACCCACAGCACGCCGTACAGCAGGTAGTGCGGCTTGTACATCACCGCGGTGAACCGCGCTATCCGCGCGACCGAGACCAGTGGGTTGGTCACGCCCACCGATCCCAGCTGGTCAGCTCGGCGGCAGGCGTGCGCCGGCCCGGCCGGTCCCGCCCGGGCAGCAGGTGCGCGACCGGCACCATGGCCACCTGGGTGACCTCGTCGTACGGAATCCCCAGCAGCTCCGCGATTTCCCGCTCGTACGCCAGGTGCGCCGTCGTCAGGCAGGATCCGAGCCCGCGTTCCCGCAAGGCGAGCATGAAGTTCCACACCGCCGGGTAGATCGATCCGTAGAAGCTCGCCAGCCGCGGCGGCGAGGCGGGTTCGGGCGGACGGCCGAGCGAGCAGACGAACACCAGCGCGGGTACCTCCGCCAGATGATCGGCGAGATACTGACCGGACGCGAGATCGCCGAGCTGGTCGGGCCGCGGTGTCCGGCCGGACATGTTGGCGGCGAAGCTTTTGCGGTAGAACTCCCCGATCTGCCGCTTGGTCTCGCCGTCCTGCACGATGAGGAATCGCCACGGTTGCCGATTACTGCCGCTCGGCGCCTGCACCGCGATGTCCAAGCACGCCAGCAGATCTGCGCGATCGACCGGACGGGACAGGTCGAGGCGGCGGCGGGTGGACCGAGTCGTCGTGAGCAGGTCGGTACCGGTCAACGGCCCGCCCCCGGTTGCTCGGCGCCGAAAGCCAGCTCGTCGTCGGCGAATTCGAGATCGATCTCGGCCGCCACGGCACCGGCCTGCCGGATCTCGCAATGGATCACGGTGCGATCGGCCTGCTGTCCGGTGATCTCCGCGACGCATTCCGCGGGCCGGTCCAACTCGACGAACCGCTCGAAAGAGCTTCCGACGCACTCCAATCGCGGCGCGCGGTGTAACACCATCGCCAACGCGGTCTGCCTGCACGCCTCGATCAGCAGGCTGCCCGGCACGTGGTCCAACTCGTGATCGAACAGGAACGGGTGGCCCAGGTCCGGGACGAGCGTCGCGCGAGCGGTATTGCCGTCCAGCTGCGGCGGTCCGATCACGACGTTGCGCCAATTCTCCCGGCCGACAACCGCGGCGGCGGCGCGATCACCCAGCGCCGAGGCACCGACATACGGTCCGAGCTCGAGGCTCGTGCGGAAGGCGGAGCGCAGCGCCGCCCACTGCCGCGGCGTCACCCAGGAGAACGATCCGTCCACGGTCATCATCGACTCACCGCCGCAGTCGATTTCGAGCACCATGTCCAGGCCGTGCAACGTGTCGCCGCGCACGTGCCTGCGCGGCACCCGCACCCGCATGACGAGGTCGGCGGGCGCGGTGCCCACCGTCCACGCCGCGGTGTCCGCGCCGGTGCCGTTGAACGTGCGCACGATGAACCCCATTTCGGCGGGGACGCCGTAGAACTCGTGGCTGAGCGCGATCGCGGCCTGTCTGGCCGCCTCCATCACCAGCAGCGGATCGTGGCGCAACCCCAGCGTCCCGGTGTGGTCGCTGTAATACGCGTGCATCCGCGGTAATTGGGCACCGGCCACGAACTCGTGCTCGGCGACGGCGTCCAGCGAGGTGACGAACACCTCGGACACCGCACACCGATGCGCGAGCTCGCGCGAGATGGTGCGTAGGTGGGTTGCCGTTTTCACCGTTTCCACATTTGGCGTCACGGTCGTGCCTCCTGCCAGTCTTCGGCGGATACCGGTCGCAGCGTCTGCTGCTGGGTGCCGGCCCGCATCGGGAGTACATAGGACCCGAGCACGATCACCGACCACGGATCGAGTTCTCGGCCATCGGCCCACGCGGCATACAGCAGCCGCGCACACTCGTCGTCCGCCTGTGGGTCGAAGTCGTCGGGGGCCGGCGCACCGGCCCGTGCGAGGTCACGCAGGATCTGCTCGGTCGCGTCCGCGCGATCGAAACTGCGGGCGGGGACCTGCGTGTAGAGCCCGTTGGTGAGCGCGAGCGCCTCGGCCGAGCGATCCTCGCCCGTCCCCGCCTGCGCGATCACCGCCGCCCGCCGCTGCTCGCCCAGGTAGATGGCGAGCTCCCGCAGCACGTCGGCGGGATCGTCGGGCGAATGCACCAGGTTGAGTAGGTAATTGTGTCTACCGAGGAGATATCGCAGCTGACCGGCCTCGCGTTTACGCGGATCCGTCGGCCCTTTGGCCTCGGTGAGGCGCACCGAGACCGGCAACTGCCCGTCCTCGCCCCGGACGACGAGCACCAGCACGTCCGAGATGCCGACCAACAGGTCGGCCAGCGTCCGGCGTTCGGGCGAGGCGATATTCCAGGCGAAGTACCACAGCGCGCGGGCGAGATGCCGGTCCACCGCGACCCGGAACGCGGCGACGACCTGGAAGTCGTTGCCGGCCAGCCATTTCAGGGTGGGGCCGACCGCCCTGGCGACGATCGCGTCGGGCTTTAGCAACAGCAGCGAATGCTCGCGGGCGAACTTCGCGGCGTCCACGCCGAGCCGGTCCAGCTGATCGACCGTCTCCAACAGGTAGGTGTCTGCGGCGTAGGCCGTCACCTTCTCCGGCTGCGGCGTCAGCCCGGCGAGCAGTTGTTCCAGCGACGTGCTCATCGGTCCGCCCCGCCGAAGTCGTTGCCCGCCAGCACTTCTTCGATCGAAGGCAGCGGCACGCCCAGGTAACCGGATTCCAGGCAGTAGTCCAACAGCAAGCGCAAATACTCCTTACCACTCGCGGGGGCGGGTTTACCCAGCAGCACTTCGGCATTCGCCGTGGCGAAGCGCAACTTGCGGCGGAAATAGCTGGTGTACAGCACACCGATGCGCCGGTAGTACTCGCGCTCGATGCCGTCGAGATCGTTCTCGTCGAACGTGCCGGCGGGCACGAACGTCGCCACCTCGAAGGAGGGGTACTCGGCCAGCACGTCGGAGACCTCACGCAGTGACAGCGCGTCCCGGCCGACGGCGTGGAAGGTGCGCCCGTGCGCGGAATCGAAATCCAGTACGGCGGCGGCGATCACGTCGGCGACATGATCGACCGGTGCCAGCGCGAGCGTCGCGTCGTACCGGCCGGGCAGCGAGCGCAGCTTGCCTTCGACCATGAGTTTGACGACGGTGTAGAGGTTCTTGTATTCGCGGATCACGCCGGTGCCGCTCGCGCCGGTGACGATGCCCGGCCGCACGATCGCCCAGCGCAGCCCCTGCTCCCCCGCGGCCCGCACCAGCTGTTCGGCCCGGAACTTGCTCTCCTCGTAGCCGTTTCCGAACGACTGCCCGACATCGAGGTCGTGCTCGCCGACGGTGCCGCTGCGTTCGCCGCACACGTAGGCCGTGCTGACGTGGACGTACGGGACGTCCCAGGCGCGGGCGAGCTCGATCGCGTTGGCGGTGCCTTGCACGTTCAGCTCGTCGTAGTCGCTCGCCGAGGCATCGAACGCGGTCGTCGCCGCCGAGTGCACGATGATGCCGACGCGGTCGGCCAGATCGGCCCGATCCGGCTCGGACAGACCGAATCCCGGCGCCCGGATGTCACCGGCTACCGCGCGGCCCGCGCCGAGCACAGTGCCGTCGTTGCGGATGATCCGCGAATTGCTGTGCAGCACCGCAGCAACCGGACGGCTCGCCGCGGACAGCCGGGCGAGGACTTCCGCACCGACCAGTCCCGAGGCACCGGTGAGCAATACCGTGTCCCGCCCGGTCACGCGCGTCCCTCCGCAGCCAATGTCCCGGTGACCAGCGTGACGACCTCGCCGACGCGACGTACGCCGACGAGCTGCTCGGGCCGGTAGCGGGGCAGGTCGAAGGATCGCTCGAGCACCACGGTCAGCTCCATCAGACGCAACGAGTCGAAGCCCAGGTCCTCGATGAGCCGCTGACTGTCCTCGGCGGTTGCCTGCGCGTCCGGGGCCATCCGCTGGATCAGCCCACGGACCCGTTCGGCCACGGCGGCGTCGGCCACGGCGGTCATGCCTGCACCTCCTCGTCGCGTAGATGCGGTTGCTGCCCACCGGAAGCCAGCAGGTCGCGGGCCTCGTCCAGGGGCAGTTCGGTGTTCAGATAGCCGGCGATGCGCAGCCAGTCGTAGCCGATCGCCAGCGTGCGACGCCACTGCTCCCGCGAGTCGAACGAGGCGGGGAAGCCGGTAGCGGCCGGGTCCGCGGCCACCGAACGTACCAGCGCGACGAACTCGTCCACGACGGCGAGCCCGGCCAGCGTGTCGCCGCCGTCCACGAGCCGCGCGAACCGTACCCGCCGGGCCGATTCCAGGCGTGCGAGCAGATCGTCCCGGCGCGGCGAAGCCGGCGGCAGCAGCCGGGCCAGCGTGGACGACGGCGCGACGTCGGCAGGCAGCGGGTGAATACCGTAGGCGGACAACACCACTCGCACGGCCATCGCGATCATCCGGTGCGCGGCGATCTCGGCGACCGCGCCCTGCGCGTTCTTGATCGCGCCCGCCAGGTCCTCCCTGGCGTTCTCCAGCACGATGTTCGACCACACCAGATTCAGCGCACACTCGGTGAACCGGCGCGCGGGCAGCGGCGAGAGCGTCGCGATCGCCCCCTCGCGGACCGCCCCGGTCACGCCGAGCGCGGGCGATATCGCGGACGGCACCGGTGTGTACGGTTTGGCCCGTTTACAGAGAGCCAAAGCGGGCGTGAGCACTTCACCACCGCGCCATTGCAGGCCGACGAAGCCGAGACGCAGGAACTCGGCCAAGGCCGCGGTGCTGTCGCGCTGGGCGCGACCGAGCACCGCGGCGATCGAATGCCGGAACACTACCGAACGCCAAGCCCGCGCCGCGTCGTCCGAGAGCACGAAAACCGCACTGCTGTCCCGCATGACGTGCACGCGCGGGCCGATCTGCCAGGTGGTGACCTCAGGCATCCGGGCGAACAGGATCTGGTCGGGATCATCGACGACGCCGGTCACGCCGAGTTCTCCAGCCAGCGTGCACAACTGGGCCCAGGTCGCGTCCTCGGACAGTGCCGGGGCGTCGAGTCGCACATCCCCGTCATTGCGGCCGCTGCCCTCGCCCGCCCAGGCAGCCGGATCGGCGAGAGCACGGTAGCGGTCGACGAGTTCGTCGGCACCGATCCGATCCAACTGGCGCGGCAGCCATTTGGTCTCGACGTAGCTTTCACCCCGGCGCGCCGCCCAGCCCTTCATCGCCTGGAGCAAACCGTCGCGGGCCCACTCGACCGCTTCGTCGCGGGCGTGCAGCGCCCGCAACGCGACGGCGTATCGCAGCGCGTGCCGGGCGCGGTCGCGCCACCATTCGGCGAGCAGCGCCGTGAACGCGGCATGCGGGAGCAGCGCCCGCAATTCGCCGACGTCCTGGCTGCCGGCCCGGACCACGGTGGCCCGCAGGAACCGCTGACATCGATTGAGCAGGTCCTCGTCCAGGTCGGGCACGCTGGTGGCGTGCGCGACTTGTTCGAGCTGCCTGCGCAGTTGGGCGGCCGAGCGGGTCCGCACCTCCACCCGGCGGCCGTCGATGAACAGCACCGTCGGCAGCGTGGGCAGTTCGTCGTCACCGGGCGCGAGCACCAGGAAGTCCACATCGGACCCGTCGTTGCCGAAGCCCTCGGCCAGCGAGCCCTCGAACAGCACCGTCGAATCCCGGGGCACGGCAACGCTGTCCAGCGCCTTGTCCAGCAGTTGCACCGCCCGGTCGAGGGCCATGGTCGGCACCGGCAGGTCCGAGCCGGCTGTCCCGCGGGCCGCCCCGGATTCGGCGGCGCCGACCTGCTCTTCGTGCGCGACCGCGTCGGTCAGCGCACCGCCGCGGAACTGCTCCCACATGTACCTGCGGCGTGGTTTACCACTGGAGGTGCGGCGGATGATGCCGCGCGGGCCGGTGACGACGGTGACCGTCTGCGCCGGACCGAGCTCGCTGCGCATGATCTTGCGAGCCTCGGCGATCCAGTCACCCGGCTTCGACTCGGCGAACAGTGCGATGCCCTGGGCACCGGGCTCGGTGATCGCGACCGCGGCCAGCTTGCCCTTGGTGATACCGGTTTCCTGGGCGACCCGGGATTCGATGTCCTCCATGAACACCGAGCGCCCGCGCACCTTCAGGCTCGACCCCATCCGGCCGAGCACGAAAACCTCACCGCGGTGCAGGAACCCGGCGTCGCCGGAATGCAGCGCGCCGTCGAGGATCCGGGTGGACGCGGACTCGGATTCGTCGGAGTAGCCCAGCGCGACCGAATCGCCGATCACCACCATCTCGCCGAGCGTGCCGTCCGGCAGCGGACGGCCTTCGTCGTCGACCACCGTGACGGTCGATTCCGGGGTCGAGAAGCCGAGCCCGGTGATCCAGCCCGCGCCCTCGACGCGGTGGGTATCGTCGAGCAGGCGCTCCTCCAGTACGGTGACCGGCTCACCGAAACGCAGTGTCGGAGTATCGATCCGCAGCGCGGTGATCGGGCGATGGCGCGCCGAGGAGGTCACCATCAGCGTCGACTCCGCCAACCCGTACGCGAGTGTGTAGGCGCTCATCGAAAAGCCTTGCGGACCGGCGAGTTCGGCGAAGGACTGGAGATCGGCCACCTCGACTGGTTCGGATCCCACGGCCAGCGTGCGCCAACCGGACAGGTCCAGATCGGCGATCTCGGCGGGCGAAACCCGATGTGCCACATAGCCGAGCGCGAACGAAGGCGACGGGGAATGCTGGGCGTGCGCCATCGCGCGCAACCAGCGGACCGGATCGCGGACGAACTGGTCCGGCCGCATCAGGTACAGATCGCCCTGATTGGTGACGGTGGTCAGGAACGCACCGACCAGACCCATATCGTGATAGAGCGGCAGCCACGAGACCATCGCCTCGCCCGGATCCCACTCGACCAGCGCGGAGATCATCGCGATGTTGTTCGCCAGGTTGTGCCAGCTCACCCGCACCCCGCGCGGGGCGGCGGTGGAGCCAGAAGTGAACTGCAGCAGCGCGCATTCGTCGGGTTCGCCGAATATCCGTTGCGCGGGCGGGCATTCGGGCAGCGCCGCGGCGTTGATCACCAACGGCTCGTCGGTGCGCCCGGCCGCCGTCGCCGCCTGGCGCACGAGCTGCTCGAACTCGATCGAGGTGACCACCAGTCGCGGCTTCGCCTGGCTCAGGATGCCCGCGATGTGCGCGATGATCTGCTCCAGATCGCCGAACATCGGCGGCGCGACCGGCGTGAACACCCCGCCGCACGCCCAGACCGCGTAGAACGCGGCGACGCAGGGGAATCCGGTCGGCATGATCACGCAGGCGCCGTCACCACTGCTCATGCCGTGCGCTCGCATCAGCGCCGCGATCGACCAGGTCGATTCGGCGAGCTCGGCATAGCTGCGGTATTCCCAGCCGTCCGCCTCGTCGGCCAGGTGGATACCGGCCCCAGCGGCCGGGTCGGCTAGCCAATTACGTACGGCGGCAACATCTTTGTCGTCACGCATCGTGGTCATCTCCTTCGGCCAGCACGGTAACGGTGCCATTGGTGCCATCGACCCGGATCCGCATACCGGTCCGTATCACTTTGGTGACGTCTTTGACCTGGACCACCGTGGGCACGCCCAGTTCCCGCGCCACGATCGCCACATGGGTGAGCGGGCTGCCGCGCTCGATGACGAGCGCCGCCGCCGAAGGCAGCGCGGCCACCCAACCGGGATCGGTTCGATAGGCCACCAGGATGCCACCCGCGACGTCGCGCGGCTCGTCCACGACCACCGCGGCACCGTCCACGAGGCCCGAGGCCGACGGCGTGCCCGCCAGCACAGTCCCCGCCTCGGCCGCCGGGGTGTCGGTGACCGGCACCCAACCCTGTTGCGCGAGTTCGGCCCGGCCGAACGCCGAACCGACCGTGACGAACCGATCCGGCGCCACCAGACCGGCGTCCTTGGCGCGCTGTGCCTTCCGGGCGGCGACGAGCTCACGCATCGAGGCGGTATCGGCGCCGTCATAGCAGCCGCGCAACTCCTGCACGGTCAAGTAGAACACGTCGGCGAACTCGTCGATCACACCGCGGCCGGCCAGATCCCGACCCATCGCCCGGATCATCCGCTTGACCATGCCGAACGCGCGGGTCCGGCAGAACCGCAACCGTTCGCGATGCGCTGCGCAACGAGATACCTTGCCGCGCAACCGTTCATAGATCCGGCGGCGGAAACCGCGCAGATGGGCGTCCAGGTACTCCTCGGCTTCGTCGCGGTGCCCGAGCGGCGCGTCGGGCAGGGCGCTGCGCAACATGATGAACAGGCTCGCCGGATCTTCGCGCAGGTCCGGCGTTTCCAGCTTCAGCTCGTCCAGGCTGCGGTATCCGTATCGATCGATATAGGCATCGACCTTCGCCCGGAAGTCGGGATGCTGCGCCAGTGCGGGGTAGATCTGTTCCGGCTCAGTCGAATTCACCAGGGCGGTCAATTCCGGGTCGATCCTGGCCGCATCCGCCAGGGCCTTCATCGCGCGGGCCGGTTCCGCGGACTCGACGTCGGCACCGGGACCGACCACCGCGTACAGGAACCACTCCGGGGCCTTCGGCAGGAACAGCTTGGTGAGCAGGAACATCAAGCCGGTACAGGTCAGCAGGATGGCGTCGAGCACCATCAGCGGTCCCCAGCGCTCGACCAGATCGCGGTCCACCTTCCGGTAGGCCGCATAGGCTTCGGCACCGGAGAGCGCGGTGTAGTCGATCGCGTCGTATTCGTCGTAGACGCGGTAGAAGTCCGTCATGAACTGCTCGACCAGTTCGTCGATGCCGAACAGCCGGCGCAGGTAGGTCACCGTGGTCACGGTCCGCGACCGCAACCGGGCCAGCGGATTGCCGAAGGTGAACGGCCGCAACGTCTTCGCGACATCGTCGGGCAGCGGCTCGGCCACCCCGAGCGCGGCCTCGAGCACCTTGCGGTTCAGCGGATAGCCCGGCGCGATGCCGACCATCCGATACCAGTGCAGCAGGTTGTAGTACACCCGGCCGTGAAAGTAGCCGAGCAGCACCGGAGTCCACTGTTCGGTCTGGCGCACCTGCGCGCTCGGCACGCGCAGCGAGCGCGCGTAACCGTGGTAGACCCGGCCGTAGATATCGGCGGCGGTGGTGTAGGTGAGCGGCGAGGTGATACCGCTGAAACTCTCGATGATGTTGGAGTTGTCCCAGATTCGGCGCTCACCGTCGGGCACCACCTCGCCCGCGCCCCGCAACACCGCGCCGGGTGGCGCACTCGCCAGCGCCGTCGTGATGGGGCGTGCCTGCAGGAACCAGAGGCCCGCGCCGTCGATCGCCCATTCCACGTCCTGCGGCGCGCCGAATTCGACCTCCAATTTCGCGCCCAGTTCGGCGATCTCGGCGATCTCGGCCGCCGTGAGCGCGGACTGTTCGCGTCGAGCCGGCTCGACCGGATCGATCGTGTAACCCTGATCGGCAGAGACTGTGTAGGACTGGTCCTTCTCGCCCAGCACCGTCTCCAGCACCGTGCCCGAACTCTTGTCGATCACCACGGAGTCGGCGTCCACCGCACCGGACACCAGCCCCTCGCCGAGTCCGTAGACCGCGCTGAGCACCAGCTCGTCCCGGGCGCCGCTGATCGGGTTCGCGGTGAACAGGACGCCGCTGGCCCGCGCGGCGACCAGCCGTTGCAGTACCACCGCGACACCGGCGGCGGGCGGGCGCTGGTTCGCGAACGCGTAGCGCAGCGACCGCTCCGAGAAGGCCGACGCCCAGCAGTCGCGGACCCGGTCCAGCACCGCGTCCAGGCCGTTGACGTTCAGAAACGAATCGAACTGGCCCGCGTACGAGTGATCCGGGCCGTCCTCGGCGACCACCGACGAGCGCACCGCAATCGCCCCGCTACCGAGCCGCCGATAAGCGTCGGCGACCAGTTCACCGATATCCGGCGGCAACGGTTTCGCGGCGATTTCGGCCCGGAATGTGGCCGCGACGGTGAGCGCGGCGTCGAGATCGTCGAGTGAAACGATTGTGTCCGCTGTCTGAGCCAGCGCGCTCCCGGCGAGGAACCGCGCGAAGACGTCGGTACCGAGCACGGTCCAGTCCGGGACTCGAAACCCGCACTGCCCCAGGCTATGCAGGCCCCGCGCTTTGCCGCCGCCGAGCTCGGCGATCGTCGCGGTATCGGTCCATGGTCCAAGCACGTGCACGGATTCCTCCCGTCACCCCTGGGTCAGCGCACCGCAGCAAGGCGCTGCGACACGGGCTAGCCGAGCAAAACAAATAGGGGTTGTTTGGATATATCCGAGAAATCACCGCATTGTTAGCCCACAATCCTAGGTGCTCGGTGCGCCGACCGCACCGCGACCGCTAGGCTACGAGCAGCGTCGGTGGGTTCGGTGAGGATGTGATTCGGGCGGTGAGTTGGACGTTCACTCCGGACGAGTTCGCCCACGTCTGGCGGGAAACCGAGCTCGATCGGCACCCGTATCCGTTGCGGATCCTGGCGACCCCGCGCACCGAGGACGAGGCCGACCGCCTGCGCGCGACCCTCGACGAGCGGCTCCCGCTGCGCGCCGACCCGGACCTGAGCGCCTGTCTGCGCATCCTGGCGGCACCGCAGACCCGGATCGTGGCGATCGGCGGGGCGCACACGCCGGGCAGCGAGCTGCGGCTGCTCGCCGCGGCCATCTACGACCGCGCTGTACTCGCCCTGCAGGAGCCGGGCTCGACCCCGGAGTTCGGTGGCCGGGTCCGCCTCACCATCGGGCACAGCGGCAAGCTGGGGGCCCGGATCGCCGGTCTGCTGCCCACCGCCCCGCCGGGACACGAACCCGCCCGCGTCGCGCCCACCGAGGCGGTCCGCGACGAGGAAGTGGTGGTCGCCCAGCGCCCCACCGCGCCGCGCATCCGCAAACTGCTGTTGAAGCCGCACTCCGCGGAGGGCCACATTCGGATCGAGTCCCACCTCGACCAGCCCACACCCGCGCCGGCCATCCACTACACCTGGATCGACGTCAAAGGCGACGGGCGGTACCTGATCAGGGCGGGCAAGGAAGTCCACATCACGCCCGCCTCGGCCGAGCAGATCGCCGCACAATTGCAGAAACGCATTCAGCCGTGAGGCTCGTCGGTCCGGCCGAGCGCCGACCAGTGCTGACCGGATACTCGGCTTCGGGATAGTCTGGGGCGGACCGACCATCTCAGGGGTGTGCGATGACGATCGAGACCAGCCGAGCCGATATCACCCGGTTCAAGCAGGCGGCCCAGGCAGGAACAGTCCAGTTCGATCCGGCTGCGGCGCGGCAATGCGCGGAGATGTACGAACGGCAGGCCGAACGGCTGAGCTACCTGCAGCAGCGCCTCGAATCCGCCGCTGAACTCGGCGGATTCGGCGGATTCGTCTCCGCCCAGCAGTTACAGGCCGGCTTCAATCACAAAGCACGGGATGCCGCGGCGTTGCTCGATCACTACATCGAAGCCGCGTATCGGATGAAAGAAGCGTTCTTGATCAGCGGCGGACTACTCGAAGAAGCCGATGCCGCCAACGCCGCCGCACTGCGCGCCGTCGCCTCCCGGGTGCCGCGATGACCGGCGTCGACCCCGACTACATCAGCTCGATGGAGCACTTCGAGTCGATGCGGCACGAAGAGATCTACGCCAAAGCCCAGCAGATCGACGCCGCCGAGGTGCTGCGCGCGTCGGTCGCGTGGCTGGAGGTGGCGGGCACGCTCAGCACCTCCTTCCCGCTCACCCGGACCAGCACCGACCGGGTGATGAATTCGATGGAGTGGCAAGGCGCCGCGGCCGACGCCGCGTTCGCCAGCACCCGCAGCTTCGCCGCGTCGGTGGACGAACTCGCCGCGATCATGGGGCAGGTCGGCGCCCGCCTCGGCGGGGTGGCCGCGGCCGCCGAGGCGGTCAAGATCGCCGTCGCGCCGCCCGGTGGCTCCGGGCCGATCGGGGCCGTCGCCAAACTCCTGGAAGCCGCGCACGTCATCGACGCGCAGATGGCGGAGGAGGCACTGCGCCAAGAAGCGGTGCTGGCCATGAACATGGTGTACAAACCGGCGTACAGCACGGCGGGCAAAGCTGTTCCGGCGCTTCCTGGTCCGCCGCAGCTGCCCGGTATCCAGTCGGCGCCGCCGCCACCGAAACAACGCCAGGCGCCCCAGTACTTCCCGCAGGACGAGCAGCCGTCGACGCCGCAGGACAGTTACCCGTCCGCGCCGAACGGTCAACCGCAGGGCCCGTCTCCCGAATCGCAAGCGCCACAAGGCCCTTCGACGCCATCGCCGACGCCCGCGCCGCCGACCACCCAATCGCCCTCCCCCACACCGGCTCCGCCGACTACGCAGGCTCCGCCGACCCAGGACGCGCCGCCCACCACCCAGGCGCCGCCACCGACAACACAGCAAGCGCCTCCGCCGCCACCCACCACCCAGGCACCACCGCCCCCGCCGCCTACCCATGAGCCGCCGGCCCCGCCGACCCGCGACGCCCCGCCGCCCGCTCCACCGAGCCAGCAAGCGCCGCCACCCCCGCCCCCCGGCCAACCCCCGGCCCCCCTCCCCGACCCGGGCGGCCAACCGGGCGTCACCGGCCCCATCCCCTCGGAAGACGAACAACAACCCCCGTCGACCACCAACCAACCCGGCGTGGTCCCGTCCCAGAAGTAGCGCCCAATCCACCTGGGCCGCCGCATATCCCAACGGCCCAGGTGCCGCCATCGAGTCGGTGTCGACCTCGATCGGCGAGCGCGCGTCCACGGCGGCCCGGTCGAACAGCCTGCCTGCCGCAACGGGTGCGGCAGCGCAGAAGGGGCGCGAAGGCCCCACGAAGTGCGGCGGCGGGCGGAGACAGCGAGGTCCGCTCTCGCCCAGATCTTGGGCACAGCAACGGTTTTCACGTCAGCGGAGCGCACGATGGGCCGAGCGGACAGCGGTCGCGGTACCGGCGCACGCCGGGCAGGACGCCGAACCGCAAGAGCAGGGCACGACCGCGCCTCCGAGTCGCAGAATCACGCCGTGCACAGTCACCCGAGCACCGCCGCGCACAGTCATCCGAACACGGAACCACGCCGCGCACAGTGACCCGAAAGGCGGAGCCGGGCCACGCGGAGTGGGATCGGTTCGCGACGCGATGCCGGGGCGGCTCAGACCTTTACGAGGTCGTCGGCGTGGATTACGGGGCGTTGCATGGTTTCCGGGAGTTCGGCGGTGGAGTGGCCGAGCATGGTGGTGAGTTCGGTGCTGTCGTAGGCCACGACGCCGCGGGCGACGATGCGATCTTCGGTGGTGACGAGGTCGACCACGTCGCCGCCGTAGAAGCGGCCGCGCAGGCCGGTGATGCCTGCGGCCAGGAGGGAGCGGCGGGCCACGACGGCTTGGGCCGCACCGTCATCGATGAGCAGCGCGCCGCGGCTGTCGGCGGCGTGCCGGACCCAGAACTTGCGGGCGGACAGGCGCACCGGGCGGGCGGCGAACGCGGTGCCGACCGTGCCGCCGGTCAACGCGACGTCCGCGGCGGTCGCGGCGGCGAGCAGCACCGGCACGCCCGCGTCCGCGGCCAAGCGGGCGGCGGACAGCTTGGACGCCATGCCGCCGGTGCCGAGCGCGCCACCGCTGCCCGCGATCACCCCGTCCAGGTCGGCACTGCTGCGCACCTCGGGGATGAAGTTCGCGGCGCCCTTGCGCGGGTCGCCGTCGTAGAGGCCTTCGACGTCGGAGAGCAGGACCAGGGCGTCGGCCCCGACCAGGTGTGCGACGAGGGCGGCGAGCCGGTCGTTGTCGCCGAAACGGATCTCTTCCGTTGCGACGGTGTCGTTTTCGTTCACCACGGCGATCGCGCCGAGCGAGCGCAGGCGGTCCAGGGTGCGCTGTGCGTTGCGGTGGTGTTCGCGGCGCGCGAAATCGTCTGCGCTGAGCAGAACTTGGCCGACCGTGCGGTCGTAACGCGCGAACGAGGTACCCCAGGCGTGCGCGAGTGCGAGCTGGCCGACGCTGGCCGCGGCCTGTTTCGTGGCGAGGTCACGCGGCCGGCTGCTGAGCCCGAGCGGTGCGATACCGGCGCCGATGGCGCCCGAGGACACCACCACCACATCGGATCCCGCGCGCATCCGCGCCTCCACCGCGTCGGCGAGCCGGTCGAGCCGCGCGAGGTCGATCCCGCCTGCCAGACTGGTGAGCGCGGACGAACCGATCTTCACGACCACCCGCCGCGCCGACGCGATCGCCTGCCGCGCCTCGCTCAGCTCCGAACCCACCTCGGTCACACCCGAATTCCCCGTCATAGCCCTCGAACTCCCTGCGCCGCAATCGAATCCACCGACACCGGACCGGTCGCTACTCCTCGTCGTCCTTGACCAGACCGCGGCGCACCCGAGAAGCGTGTTTGCGTTCGGCGGCGCTGATCCGGTTGTCCTGTTCCAGACGGATATCCGTGCCGCGCCCGGTGGGCACCATGTCGATGCCCGCCGAGATCTGCGGCTCCCACTCGAAGGTCACGTTGCCGATCGTCACCGGGGCACCCGGCTCGGCGCCCTGCTTGACCAGTTCGTCTTCCACGCCGAGGCGGGCGAGCCGGTCGGCGAGGTAGCCGACGGCCTCGTCGTTGTCGAACTGGGTCTGCTTGACCCAGCGTTCCGGCTGCGGGCCGCGCACGATGAAACCGCCCGGCTCCTCGGGATCGGCGATGACGCTGAACCCGGTCTCGTTGACCGCGATCGGCCGGATCACCGGCCGGGCGGGCGCCGCCTTCGGATGCGCCGCCCGATACTGGAGCACCAGATCGGCGAGTGCGAAGGTCAAGGGCCGCAGACCTTCTCGGCTCACCGCCGAGATCTCGAAGACCGGCCAGCCCCGCGCGGTGAACTCCGGGGTGACCATCTCGGCGAGCTCGGCGGCGTCCGGGACGTCGATCTTGTTCAGGATCACCACGCGCGGCCGATCGGCCAGGTCGCCGAGGGCGGCGTCGGCGCTGAGCGCCGGTTTGTAGGCAGCGAGTTCGGCTTCGAGCGCGTCCACGTCGGATACCGGATCACGGCCGGGTTCGAGGGTCGCGCAGTCGACGACGTGCGCGAGTACCGCGCACCGTTCCAGATGCCGCAGGAAGTCGAGGCCGAGCCCACGGCCTTCGCTCGCGCCGGGAATCAGGCCGGGCACATCGGCGACGGTGAAGGTGGTGTCCCCGCTGAGCACCACGCCGAGGTTCGGCACCAGGGTGGTGAACGGGTAGTCCGCGATCTTCGGCTTGGCCGCCGACAGCACGGACACGAGCGAGGACTTCCCCGCCGACGGGAAGCCGACCAGGCCGACATCGGCGACGGACTTCAATTCGAGAACGAGGTCGCATTCCTCGCCGTCCTCGCCGAGCAGCGCGAAGCCCGGGGCTTTGCGCGCCTTCGAGGCGAGTGCGGCGTTGCCGAGACCGCCGCGGCCGCCGCGGGCCGCGATGTAGCGGTTGCCCGCGCCGACGAGGTCCATCAGGACCTTGCCCTCGTTGTCGAGCACCATGGTGCCGTCCGGCACCTTGAGCAGCAGGTCGGTGCCCTGCTTGCCGTCGCGGTTACCACCCTCGCCCGGCTTGCCGTTGCCGGCCTTGGCGTGCGGGTGGAAGTGGAAGTCCAGCAGGGTGTGCACGTTGGAATCGACCTCGAGGATCACGTTCCCGCCGTGGCCGCCGTTGCCGCCGTTGGGCCCGCCGAGCGGCATGAACTTCTCGCGGAGCACCGAAGCGCACCCGTGTCCGCCCTTGCCTGCGCGCACGTGCAGTACGACACGGTCGATGAACTTGGACATGTGGCGATCATCCTCCTTCAGGACTGGTCGTTGGCTGAGGCTGTGCTGGAAACGCACGGGGGCCTGCTGAAAACACAAAACGGGCCAGGGTTTGCGACCCTGACCCGCTCGGCTGTTGTCTGGAGAGGTAAGGCCTAGGCCTCGACCGGCTCCGCGACGACGATGTTGACGGTCTTGCGTCCACGCTTGGTGCCGAACTCGACGGCGCCCGCCGCGAGGGCGAACAGGGTGTCGTCACCGCCACGGCCGACGTTCACGCCGGGGTGGAAGTGGGTGCCACGCTGACGCACCAGGATCTCGCCCGCGTTGACCTTCTGGCCGCCGAAGCGCTTCACGCCGAGTCGCTGGGCGTTGGAATCGCGACCGTTCCGGGAGCTGGATGCACCCTTCTTGTGTGCCATAGCTGAATCTCCTCGGGATGTCTTACTTGATGCCGGTGACCTTGATGACCGTCAGCGGCTGACGGTGACCCTGACGCTTGTGGTAGCCGGTCTTGTTCTTGAACTTGTGGATGCGGATCTTCGGGCCCTTGGTCTGCTCGACGACCTCCGCGGCCACGGAGACCTTGGCCAGCTTGGCGGCGTCGGTGGTCAGGTCTGCCCCGTCGACGACGAGAACCGGATCCAGGGAGACGGACGTGCCCGGCTTACCCTCGATCTTCTCGACCTTCACCAGGTCACCGACCGCGACCTTGTACTGCTTTCCGCCGGTCTTGACGATCGCGTACGTTGCCATCGGTCGGCTTCCTCCACTCGAATAAGTACAGTCATGTTTCTTCTCGCGGCGCAAGTTCGCGACGCGAGATGTTCTTGGCTGGCTTGCTGCGCGGGGCGTGGTATAACGCCCATCGCCAGGCAGCGACCGACCAAGGTTACCAGAGCACCCCGGCAACGACACAATCCGGCCGTCGGCAGCCCGCGAGCAACTCGGCGGCCAGGGGTTTCGGTCCCAGGCAGCCGGGCCGGCCGCGGTCTGCGCGGCGCGGTGCGGCCCGACGAAACCGCCCACCGGCAAACGATTCGGCCGGTCGTACCCCGCGGGTGCGACCGGCCGAATCAGGCTGACGAATCAGCTGTTACGACTCGTCCGGCGGCGGCCCCGCGGGACGCCCGACCGCACGCCGCCGCGGCCTGCGCTCCGGCACCACGACCGGGACATCCGCCGTGTAGTCGACGGCGGGCGCGGGCGCGTGCTCCGCGGTCGGCAGCACGAACACCGCGCCGCTGCTGTCCGCGGCGGGCGCGGACACCGAACGGGCCACCCGACGCCGCCGGGCGGGGCGCGGCGCCGGTTCCGGCGCGCCGTTGGTCACCGCATGGTTGTCGGCAGCCTTCGGCTCTGCTCCCTTTGCCTCGGCAGCGACCGGCTCAGGGGCCTTTGCCTCGGCAGCGACCGGCTCCGGTGCGACCGGGGCCTGTGTGCGCGTCTCGACCTCGACGACCTCGGCCGGTTCGGTCTCCTCGTCCTGCGCGGGCACGGCGACCACGGCCTCGGTGGTGACGGCCTCGGTCACCTCGTCGGCAGCGGTGGCGTGTTCCGGCTCGGCCACGGGGGTCTCGACCGCCGATGCCTGGTCAGCGGAATCGGCCGCAGCGGAACCCGCTCCGGTATCGACCGGGCCCGACTCGGCCTCGACCGCCTTCGGCTCCTCAGGCGCCGCGTCCTCACCGTGGTGGGCCGCCATCGCCAGCGCGACCGGATGGGCCCGCTTGACCGCGATGTCCTCCTCGGACTCCGCGACCGCGGTGCCGTTGGCGGCGGCCGCGGGTGCCGCCGGAGCGGCGCCCTTGTCGCGACCGCGACGACGACGCGACCCGGTTTCCCGGGTGCCGCGGCTCGCGCTCTCCTCGCCGGAGGACGGCTCCACGGGGTACGCGTGCACCAGGATGCCGCGACCGTGGCAGTGCTCACACGTGGTGGAGAACGCCTCGACCAGGCCGGTGCCCAGCTTCTTCCTGGTCATCTGCACCAAGCCGAGCGAGGTCACCTCGGACACCTGATGCCGGGTGCGGTCCCGGCCCAGCGCCTCGGTCAGCCTGCGCAGCACCAGGTCCCGGTTCGACTCGAGCACCATGTCGATGAAGTCGACGACGATCATGCCGCCGATATCGCGCAACCGCATCTGGCGCACGATCTCCTCGGCCGCCTCCAGGTTGTTGCGGGTGACCGTCTCTTCCAGGTTGCTGCCGCCGGCGCCGGTGAACTTGCCGGTGTTCACGTCGACCACGGTCATCGCCTCGGTGCGGTCGATCACCAGGGTGCCGCCCGAGGGCAGCCACACCTTGCGATCGAGCGCCTTGGCGAGCTGCTCGTCGATACGGTACGTCTCGAACACGTCCACGCCGTTGTTCTCGTGCCGGGCGACCCGGGCGAGCATCTCCGGCGCGACGGTGCCGATGTACTTCTCGACCGTGCTCCAGGCCCGGTCACCCTCGATGACGAGCTTCGAGAAGTCCTCGTTGAACAGGTCGCGGATGACCTTGACCAACAGGTCCGGCTCTTCGTACAGCGTCTTGGGCGCGCCGTCGTTCTTGCCCTCGGCGGCCTTCTCGATGGTGCGCCAGGTGGCCTGCAGGCGTTCGACGTCGCGGGCCAGTTCCGCCTCGGCCACGCCTTCGGACGCGGTGCGGATGATCACGCCCGCGTCGTTGGGCACGATGTCGCGCAGGATCTCCTTGAGCCGCTTGCGCTCGGTATCGGGCAGTTTGCGGCTGATACCGGTGGACGTGCCGCCCGGCACGTACACGAGGAAGCGGCCGGCCAGGCTGATCTGCGTGGTCAGCCGGGCACCCTTGTGCCCGACCGGATCCTTCGAGACCTGCACGAGCACCTGATCGCCGGGCTTGAGCGCCTGCTCGATCTTGCGTTCCTTGCCACCGAGCCCGGCGGCCTCCCAGTTCACCTCGCCCGCGTACAGCACGCCGTTGCGGCCGCGGCCGATGTCGACGAACGCCGCCTCCATGCTGGGCAGCACGTTCTGCACCTTGCCGAGGTAGACGTTGCCCACCATGGACGCGGACCCGGTGCTGGTGACGAAGTGCTCGACCAGGATGTTGTCCTCGAGCACCGCGACCTGCGTCGCGGTCGGATGGTCCGGGAACGCCTTCTCGCGCACCACCATCACCCGGTCGACCGCCTCACGGCGGGCCAGGAACTCCGACTCGGTCAGGATCGGCGGGCGGCGCCGACCGGCCTCGCGGCCGTCGCGCCGGCGCTGCCGCTTGGCCTCCAACCGGGTGGAACCGGTGATGCCCTGCACCTCGTCGACCGTGGTGGCGCGGCTGCGGCTCTTGTTCCGCGGTTCGCGCTCGTGCACGACGGTGTTCGGCGGGTCGTCCTCGGTGACGTCGGCGGCATCACCGGAATCACCGGCGACCTTGCGCCGACGGCGCCGACGCCGGCGGCGGCTGGAGCCGTCGCCCGCGTTCTCGTCGTCGTCGGCATCGGCGTTGTCGTCGGCCGCATCGGCCGACTCCGCGGTATCGGCGTTCTCGGCGGGCTGCTCGTCGTCGGTATCCGACTCGGCCTCGCCGTCGTTGTCGTTCTCGTCGTCGGAGTCGCTGTGCTGTTCGCCACGACCGCGGCCCCGGCCCCGGCGGCCCCGCCGCCTGCGGCGCGGCTGATCGTCGGCGTCGTTCTGCTGGTCGGCGGTGTCCTGCTCGTCCTCGACGGTCTCGGGCTCTTCCTCGACCTGCTCGACCACGGGCTCTTCGCGGCGGGTCTCCCGCTCGGTACGGCGCTTGCGGCGGGCCTGCTCGGCCGCGGCGGCATCCGGCGGCAGGAACAGCGGCGCCTGCACCACGGCGGCGGACTCGAAGACCACCGGCGCGGCGACGTGCGGCTCTTCCCGGACGGGATGGGTGAACAGCTGGATCGACGGCTGGTGCGCGACCTCGCTCGGCCGCTCGGCGCCGGCCGACCCGACGATCGGGTCCGGCGCGGAGAAGACGAGGCCGCCGTGGCCCCGGCTCGGCTGCGACTCGACGATCTCGGCCTGCTGCTCGACCGGAGCTGCGGCGGCGGGCGCCGGGGTTTCCGCGGCCGGGGCAGCCGGGGTTTCGTCCGCCGTGGCAGCAGGAGTCTCGGCGGCTTGGGGCGCGGCGGTCGCCGCGGGGGTCTCCCCCTCCGGCGGGCCGAGCGCGTCGCGGACGGATTCCGCGATCGCCCGGTCGACGTTGGATTGCGCGCTGCGCGCGTCAGCTCCCAGCTCGGTGAGCTTGGCCAGGATGCGCTTGCTCGTTACTCCCAGGCGCTTGGCGAGTGCATGAACTCGGATCCGCTCCGGCAATTGTTCCGCATCCTGTGGTGTTGTTCCCGATGGCTCTTGTTCGGCCACGAAGTCTCCTCGGACCCCCGGGCGCGTCCCTCCCGGTAAGGAGTGACGCGGCCGACGCGGGGGCACTGTCCGTTCGCCTCACGCCGCTCGGCGCAAGGTCATCTGGTCTCGCCCCGCATGTCCGGTTATCACCATGTCGATCGTCGGTTGGGCTAACTGGTCACGCGGCGCCTGGCTGTTGGCTGAACTCCACGGTGTGAGCGCTCATCCAGCGTGCCGACGCGAACAGCGGGCCCCAGCAACCGGGCCTTTTGTCCGTGGCAGCGATGATCGGCATCGAACCGCGGTGTGTCATCCGGTTGCGATCGTCCCGATCATCCGCGTACCTGCGCGAACAGTCGGCATCAACAGCAACCGCTTCCAAGTATCCCACACCACGCGCGGCAAGTACGCCGCGGCGCACGGCTACGCTGCGCTCACTCATAAGCTTCGCTGCGCTGACGCTCGGCTTCGCCGCACGCCGGAGGCGCTGTTGCCATGGGTGTCGATGGCCCGGCCGCGGCGGTCGCGCGCGACCGGGCGGGGTCGGCAACTGTCGGTTAAATGCGGAACTCCGGGAACCAGAGAGCAATCTCTCGTTTGGCGGATTCGGGCGAATCGGACCCGTGCACCAGGTTCTCCTGGGTCTCCAGGGCGAAGTCGCCCCGCACGCTGCCGGGCACGGCCTTCTCGACCGGGTCGGTGCCGCCGGCGAGCTGCCGGAACGCCGCGATGGCGCGCGGCCCCTCCAGGATGGCCGCGACGACCGGACCGGAGGTGATGAATTCGATCAGGGAGCCGAAGAACGGCTTCTCGGCGTGCTCGGCGTAGTGGCCCTTGGCCAGGTCCTCGGACACATGCTTCAGTTCGAGAGCCGCGATCTTCAGGCCCTTGCGCTCGATGCGTACCAGCACCTCGCCGACGAGGCCACGGGCCACACCGTCCGGCTTGATGAGTACCAACGTCTGCTCAGTCACGGCGACACTCTAACCGGCACCCCCACCGGGTACCGAACCCGCGGTTCGGTCGCGAACACGGCGGACCTTGGCGAAGCCCGATTCAGGAGGAACGCGGGAGCCGCTGGCTCGGCAGCAAACCCTTCTCGATCCGGCCGCGCACGTCGGCGCGCAGCACCAGGATGAAGCCCCACACCACGGCGAAGACGATGCCGATGATGCCGATGGAGAGATGGATGAAGGTGCCGAGCAACACCAGAACCTGCAGGCCCAGATTGAACGGCATCGCCCAGGGGCGGCCCTGCAGTCCGGCGCCGAGGAACATCACGAGGGCGAGCACGACGAGGTAGGTCCCCGACCACCAGGTCACCCCGCCGCCGACCGAACCGACGACCGGCAGCGCGAGCAGCACCACGATCGCCTCGAGCACGAGGGTGCCCGCCATGACGCCGCGGAAACCCTTCCACGGGTCCGTGGCGGGCGGTGGCACCGAACCGGTCTCGTCGGTCATGCCGGGTCCTTTCCGAACAGTGCGCGCGTCGCGCCCGCGGTCACCACCGAGCCGGTCACCACGACGCCCGCGCCGGACACCATCTCCCCGGCCTCGCCGACCTCCTCGGCGATGGCGATGGCGGACTCCAGCGCGTCCGGCAGGGTCGAGGCGGTGATCACGCGCTCGTCGCCGAAGCGCTGGACCGCGAGATCGGCGAGCACGTCCACGTCCATCGCGCGCGGGGAACCGTTGTTGGTCACGACGATTTCGTCGAACACCGGCTCCAGCGCGCTGAGGATGCCGTCGGCGTCCTTGTCTGCCAGTACCGCGACCACACCGACCAGCTTACGGAAGTCGAACTCCGCGGTGAGGGTGGCCGCGAGGGCCTGCGCGCCCGCGGGATTGTGCGCGGCGTCGATGAAGATGGTCGGCGCGTTGCGCATCCGCTCGAGCCGGCCCGGACTGGTCACATTCGCGAAACCCGCACGCACGGCGTCGATGTCGAGCTGCCGGTCGGCGCCGGCGCCGAAGAAGGCCTCGACCGCGGCGAGCGCGAGTACCGCGTTGCGCGCCTGGTGCTCGCCGTGCAGCGGCAGGAAGATCTCGTCGTAAACGCCACCGAGGCCCTGTAATTCGAGCTGCTGGCCGCCGACCGCGATCTGCCGGGCGAGCACCCGGAATTCGCCGCCCTCGCGGGCCACCGCGGCGTCGACCTCGACGGCGCGGCGCAGCAGCACATCCATCGCCTCCGGGTCCTGTTCCGCGATGATCGCGACGGTGTCGCGCGGAATCAGCAGGTCCGGTGCGCGTTTGATGATGCCGGCCTTCTCCCCCGCGATGCTGGTGAGATCGGTGCCGAGAAAGTCGGTGTGGTCCATGCCGATCGGGGTGATCACCGCGATCTGCCCATCGATCACATTGGTGGCGTCCCAGGTGCCGCCCAGGCCGGTCTCCACCACCGCGACATCGATCGGCGCTTCGGCGAACGCGGCGTACGCCATGCCGGTGAGCACCTCGAACTTGCTCATCGGCGGGCCGCCCGCGTCGGCCGACTGCGCGTCGATCATCTCGATGAACGGCACCAGCTCGCGGTAGGTCTCCACATACTGGGCCGGGCTGATCGGCGCGTTGTCGATGCTGATCCGCTCGGTGGCCAGTTGCAAGTGCGGGCTGGTGATCCGGCCCGTGCGCCGGTGCAGCGCGGTGAGCAGGGCGTCGATCATCCGGGTCACCGAGGTCTTGCCGTTGGTGCCCGCCACATGGATCGCCGGATAGCTGTGCTGCGGCGAGCCGAGCAGATCCATCAGGGTGGCGATCCGGGTGAGCGACGGCTCGATCTTGGTTTCCGGCCAGCGGGTGTCGAGTTCGGCTTCCACCAGCGCCATTTCGGCGAGTTCGACCGGCGACGGACCGGAACTCAGCCGCGGCCCCGCCGCCGGGTGCCGCAGTTCGTCGCCGTATTGCGGCTCCGGTTCGTGGTTCATTTGCCGCTCAGTTCCGCGAGCCGGGCGCTGATCCGGGCCACCTCGGCGGTGGCGATCTCCTGCCGCGTCTTGATCTTGGCGACCACCGGTTCCGGCGCCTTGGCGAGGAAGGCCTCGTTGCCGAGCTTGGCCGTGGTGGTGGCCACTTCCTTCTCCGCGACGCCCAGATCCTTTTCCAGACGGCGACGTTCGGCATCCAGATCGACGGCGCCGGAGGTGTCCAGTTCCACCGTGACGGTGGCCGCGCTCAACCGGACCTCCAGCGAGGCGGTCGCCGCGAAATCGGCGCCGGGCTCGGTGAGCCGGGCCAGGTTCGCCACCGGTGCGTGCAGGTCGGTCAGCCCGGCGGCGTCGAGGCCGTTGAGCTTGGCCGCCACCTTCTGCTTGTCCGCCAGACCCTGGTCGCTGCGGAACCGGCGGATCTCGGTGATGAGCCGCTGGGTGTCCGAAACCCGTTGCGCGGAAACCTGATCGGTCGGCACGCCGGTGGCCTGCGGCCAGGCCGCGACCACCAGGGACTCGCCGCCGGTCAGCGCCTGCCACAGCGATTCGGTGACGAACGGGATGACCGGGTGCAGCAGCCGCAGCACCGCATCCAGCACGCTGCCGAGCACCACCCGGGTCGATTCGGCGCGGGTTTCCTCGGCCGCGAACTGCACCTTGGTCAATTCCAGGTACCAGTCACACAATTCGTCCCAGGCGAAGTGGTACAGCGCCTCGCAGGCCTTGCTGAACTCGTAGGCGTCGAAGGCCGAATCCACTTCGGCGCGCACCTCTTCGAGCCGGTCCAGGATCCAGCGGTCGGCATCGGTGAGCGTGGCACGATCCGGCAGCGCCCCGGTGTGCGCGCCGTTCATGAGCGCGAACTTGGTGGCGTTGAACAGCTTCGTGACGAAGCTGCGCGAGGCGAGCGCGTGCTGCTCACCGACCGCCGCGTCGCTACCCGGTTGCGCACCGCGCGCCAGCGTGAAACGCACTGTGTCCGCGCCGTATTCGTTGATCCACACCAGCGGGTCGATGCCGTTGCCACGCGACTTGGACATCTTCTTGCCGTGCTGATCGCGGATCAGGCCGTGCAGGAACACATCCTTGAACGGCACCTGCCGCGCGCCGTTCTTGCCCGCAGTGAGCACCGGGTCGTCGGCCACGAACGTGCCGAACATCATCATCCGGGCCACCCAGAAGAACAGGATGTCGTAGCCGGTGACGAGCACGTTCGTCGGGTAGAACTTTTCCAGTTCCGGTGTCGCGTCGGGCCAGCCCAGCGTGGAGAACGGCCACAGCCCGGAGGAGAACCAGGTGTCGAGCACGTCCGGGTCCTGCACGTAGCCCTCGGGCGCGGTCTCGTCGGGACCGACACACAGCACCTCGCCCTCGGGGCCGTACCAGATCGGGATGCGGTGACCCCACCAGAGCTGTCGCGAGATGCACCAGTCGTGCATGTTGTCGACCCAGTCGAACCAGCGCGGCTCGGAGCTGGCCGGGTGAATCACGGTGTCGCCGTTGCGCACCGCGTCACCGGCGGCCTTGGCCAGCGACTCGACCTTGACCCACCACTGCATGGACAGGCGCGGTTCGATCGGCTCGCCGCTGCGCTCGGAATGTCCGACGCTGTGCAGGTACGGCCGCTTCTCGGCGACCACCCGGCCCTCAGCGGCGAGCCGCTCACGCACCGCGACGCGCGCCTCGAACCGGTCCATGCCGTCGAATTCGGTTCCGGTATCGACGATCCGACCGCGCTCGTCCATGATGTTCGGCATCGGCAGGCTGTGCCGCACGCCCATCTCGAAGTCGTTCGGGTCGTGCGCGGGGGTGATCTTCACTGCGCCGGAACCGAACTCGGGATCGACGTAGTCGTCGGCGATGATCGGGATCTGCCGGCCGGTGATGGGGTGTTCGAGGGTGGTGCCGACCAGCGCCCGGTAGCGCGGGTCCTCCGGGTGCACGGCCACCGCGGTGTCGCCGAGCATCGTCTCGACACGGGTGGTTGCGACGATCACGTGCGGTTCGTCGTCGTCGAGCGAGCCGTACCGGAGCGAGACCAGTTCGCCTTCGACGTCCTCGTACTTGACCTCGATGTCGGAGATCGCGGTGCGCAGCGCGGGCGACCAGTTGACCAATCGCTCGGCGCGGTAGATCAGCCCGGCGTCGTAGAGCCGCTTGAAGATCGTCTGCACGGCGCGGGACAGGCCGTCGTCGAGGGTGAATCGGTCCCGGCTCCAGTCGACGCCGTCGCCGAGCGCGCGCATCTGCCACTGGATGGCGCCACCGGATTCGCGCTTCCAGTCCCACACCTTGTCGATGAACAGCTCGCGACCGAAGTCTTCCTTGGTCTTGCCGTCGACGGCCAGCTGCTTCTCCACCACTGTCTGGGTGGAGATTCCGGCGTGGTCCATGCCGGGCAGCCACAGCACCTCGTAGCCCTGCATCCGCTTGCGGCGGGTGAGGGTGTCCATCAGGGTGTGGTCGAGGGCATGGCCGATGTGCAGGTTACCGGTGACGTTCGGCGGGGGTAGCACGATGGAGTACGGCGGCTTGTCGCTGGTGACGTCCGCCTCGAAATAGCCAGCGGCTACCCAGCGCTCGTACATCGAGGCCTCTACCTCGCCGGGGTTCCAGCTCTTGGGAAGGGCATCGGCACGATTACGTGGATTGTCAGGGGCTGCGCTGGTCACCCGACGATTCTAGTAGTCGGGCTCAACGGATTTCCGCAGGGGCGGGGCTGCGCGCACAAACAAAAAGTAAGGCGGAGTCTTCGGTGGATGAGGGACACCGAAGACTCCGCCTACAACTCATAGCTTACCGTCCCAGCTGGAAGTGTTCCGGAATCCATACGGAATTCTCAGCTTCGGGCGATACCTGCCCACCTAACCCGTCGAAACGGGCATTTGGGCGGCCGCCAGGGCCAGATCGCCGTTGATGTCGACCGCGGCGGTGTACCCCGCGCCCGCCGCGACGACGACCTGAGCCGCGGCGTTCGCGACGTTCCCCGCGGCCCAGACCCCGGGCACGCTGGTGCGTCCCGCCGGGTCGGCGACCACCCATCCCTTGTCGTCGAATGCGCAGCCGAGCCCGTGCAGCAGATCGGCCTCCGGCACGAAACGGGGCGCGACGAACAGCGCCGAGCGCGAGACGGTCCGGCCGTCGGTCAGTTCCACTGCGCGCAACGTACCGTCGATCACCAGCCGGGCGACCGTTCCCTCGACGATCCGCACGCCCACGGCGGAGAGCCGGCCGCGGTCGGCGTCGGACAGTTCCATGGTGTGCGGGAACAGGATCACGTCGTCGGACCATTGCGGCAGCAGCAACGCGAGGTGCAGCACCCGGGGGTCCGCTCCGCCGAGCAGGCCCAACGGCTGGTCGCGCACCTCGTAGCCGTGGCAGTACGGACAGTGCAACACCTCGGCGCCCCACCGCTCTTGCACGCCGGGCAGGTCGGGCAGTTCGTCACGCAGACCGGTCGCGATCAGCAATCGGCGCGCCGTCAGCACCCGGCCGCTCGCCAGCTGGACGGTGAAATCCGCACTGCCCTCGATCTTTTCGGCCTTCGTCACGACGTCGTCGATCAGCTCGCCCCCGTAGCCTGCAACCTCGGCCGCGCCGACGGTCAGCAGTTCGCCGGGCGGCATGCCGTCCCGCGAGAGGAACCCGTGCATGTGCTCGGCGGGCGCATTGCGCGCCGGTCCACCACGCACCACCGCGACCCGGCGCCGCGACCTGGTCAGCACCAGCGCCGCGGACAGTCCCGCCGCGCCCCCGCCGACCACCACTACCTCATATGTCTCGTTCATCAGTGATCACCTCCGCCGACAGCGTGCCGTTCCGCGTCCTGTTACGGCAACCAATATTGCCAATTCCGGGAAATCGCGGTGCACTGGAGTCATGGAGAACCAGACCATCGCCGCGACGCTCGCCGACATCGGTCCCCGGCTCAAAGCGGCGCGCACCCATCGCAAAGTCACCTTGACCGCCCTGGCCGAGACGACCGGGATCTCCAAGAGCACACTGTCGCGACTGGAATCCGGCCAGCGCCGCGCCAGCCTCGAATTGCTGCTGCCGATCGCGCAGGCCTTGCAGGTGCCGCTCGACGAACTCGTCGCCGCCCCCAGAACCGCCGATCCGCGGGTGCACGCCCACGCGCGGAAGATCAACGGTATCACCGTCTTTCCGCTCACCCGCCAGCCCGGACCGTTGCAGGCCTTCAAGATGGTGCTGCCCCCCGATCGCACCGAACCGGAGGTGCGGGTGCACGAGGGCTACGAGTGGCTGTATGTCCTGTCCGGCCAGTTGCGGATGATCCTCGGCGAGCACGATGTCGTGCTCGGCCCCGGTGAAGCGGCCGAATTCGATACCCGCCAACCGCATTGGTTCGGCAGCACCGGCCGCGGTCCGGTGGAGTTGCTCAGCCTCTTCGGCAGTCAGGGCGAGCGGATGCACCTGCGGGCCCGGCCCCGGCGCGGCCGTACGGATTGATCACAATTCTACCTTGTCCGTATTGTCCGTTCTTGCCAGATCGGCTCGAGATGCGGACGCTGGAGAGTGTGAACGCATCCGGTAGTCGCCTTCAGGGGAATCTCAGTGAAAAACCAGGGTATTCCCCGTTGCGACGCCGAAGACGATTGGGGACGCTGGAAGAGGTGAAGCCCCCGCTCGACACGTACGCCGACGAGGCCGTGCTCCCCCTCGCCGAAGCCGCGCGACCCGCCGAGGCCGACTGGCCGCCCGTGGACCTGCTCGCCACCGAGGTGGTGCCGCCCGTCTTCGCCCCCGACGCGGTGCACGACCTGCGGGGTCGTTCCATCGATGAATTGCAGTACCCCGCAACCGCCGCCCTGGTCGTCGCGGGTTTGCCGGGCGCGGGAAAGAGCACCGTGCTGCGCCGTTTCTTCGGCACCGACACCGACGCCGAGCAGCCGTCCGGTGGACCCGAAGGTTCGGTGGTGCTCGATTCGCTACAGGTCCGCAATCGGTTGCGGCACCGGCTCGGCTGGCTGCCCTACGCACTGTGGCGGCCGGTGGTGCACGTCGCACATTTCGCCGGAATCCATGCGGCACTGCGCGATACGGACGGTCCGGTGGTGATCCACGACTGCGCCACCGTCGGGTGGGCGCGGCGGGTGATCTCGTTCTGGGCCGCCGGATACGGCCGCGAGCTGCACGTCATCCTGCTCGACGTGCCCGCCACCGTGGCCAAGGCCGGTCAGCACGCCCGGGGCCGACGATCCAACCGAATGACGTTCGTGCTGCACTGCTTTCGCTGGCGCCAGCTGATGAACCGGCTGCGCTCCGGGCAGACCATGCGGCCCGCGCCGGAGTCGCTGGTGATCGTCGACCGGCGCAACATCAACCGGATGCGCCGAGTCACCTTCGCCGCGTAGCGGATTACGCGCTCACGGCACCAGCACGGTGAGCGCGCCGCGCACGGCGCGCACCGTGATCGGCAGCGCGCCCGCCGGTTCGCCGTCGGCCGTGGCCGGGGTGTCGGGCGCGGTGAGCGTGATCTCCGCGGCGCGATACTGGGTGACCTTCGGGTGGATCTGCCGCTTGCCCGCCGACAGCGCGGGCAGCAGCCGCAGCATCTCGCGGCGCGACAGCGCGCCGACGACCGTCAGATCGAGCAGCCCGTCGTCCATTTCCGCGTCCGGGCAGATCAGCATGCCGCCGCCGTAGGTGCGGGTGTTGCCGATCGCGACCATCACCGCGTCGATCTCCAGGTTCGAGCCGCCGCCGGGGTTGGTCAGTCCGTCGGTGACCGCGCCGGTCAACGCCACCCGGTAGGGCACCGGGAACAGGCGCGAGATCTCGGCCAGTGCCGCCGCGGTGTAGCGCATGCGCCCTTTCGGCCAGCTCATCCGGTTCGCGCGCAGGCTGACCCTGGCGTCGAACCCGGTGCCGGACACGGTGGCGAACCAGGTCGGCGCCGAACCTGGTACCGGCGCGTCGATCCTGCCGAGGTCGATGGCGCGCTCGCGCCCATCGAGCACGACATCGGCCGCGGCCACCGGATCCTCGGTCGGGATGCCGAGCTCCCTGGCGAGATCGTTGCCGGTGCCCGCCGGGATCATGCCGAGCGGCACACCCGATTCGGCGACGGCCGCGAGGATCACGTTGACCAGACCGTCGCCGCCGATGCAGACCACCGCGTCCGGGCGGTCCCGTTCGATCGAATCCCGAACCTGCCGTACCGATTCGGCGGCGGAGGGCGCCCGCACCTCGGTGATCTCGACGCCACGCGCACGCAGCCGTGCCAAAGCCGCATCCGCGACGTCGTGGCCCTTGCCGTGCCCGGATCGCGGATTGGTCACCACGGTGACCGAAAGCCCGCTGCGGGATGAATCCTGTGTCACGGAACCAGCTTTCCAGGATTGAGGATGCCCGCGGGGTCCAGTTCGGCTTTCACCGCGCGCAGCACGCGCACCCCGAGCTCGCCGATCTCGGCGGGCAGCCAAGGCCGATGATCGGTGCCGACCGCATGGTGATGGGTGATGGTGCCGCCCGCGGCCACGATCGCGTCGCCGACCGCCTGTTTCGCGAGGTGCCACTGGGCGATCGGATCGTCGAGCTGCTTGGCGACGATGGTGAAGTACAGCGAGGCACCCGTGGGGTAGGTGTGCGAGATGTGGCACATGACCAGCGGCGGGGTGCCCTGACCGGCGAGCGAGTCGGTGAGCGCCGCGGTGACCTTCGCCTTGAGCACCGGCACATTCGACCAGATCGTCGCGGTCTCCAGGGTTTCGCACAGCACGCCGACATCGAGCAGCGCGTCACGCATATACGGCGCGCCGAAGCGGCCGTGTTCCCATTCCCGGGCCGGAGTTTCGCCGAGATCGGTGCCGCCCGCCGCGGCCAGCAACGCCCCCGCCTCGGCACTGCGCGCCGCGACATGCGCCGCGCTGCCTTCGAACGTGGTGATGGCCAGGCAGCCGGTGACGGCATTGCCGCCGATATCGCCCGCGCGCGCGAGGTTGATGCCGGTTTCGGCCTCGTCGGACAGGCGCAGCACGGTCGGCGCCGCCCCTGCCTGCACCACCGAACGCAGTGCGGCGGTGCCGGTTTCGAAGTCGGGGAAAGACCAGGCTTGGTAGGCAACGGTTTCCGGCACCGGATGCACCCGCACCGTCACCTCGGTGATCACGCCGAGTGCGCCTTCGGAACCGACGAACAGCTCACGCAGATCCGGGCCCGCCGCGGACGCCGGCGCGCGGCCGAGTTCCACTGTGCCGCTGGGGGTCGCGATCTTCAGTCGCTGCACCATGTCGTCGAAGCGGCCGTACCCCGCGGACGCCTGACCGGAGGACCGGGTCGCCGCGAAACCGCCGATGGTGGCGAACTCGAAGCTCTGCGGAAAGTGGCCGAGCGAAAGCCCTTGCGCGGCAAGTAATTGCTCCGTGCGCGGACCGGTGAGCCCAGCGCCGAGGGTCACCAGGCCGCTGATCGGGTCGACGTCGGTGACGGTATCGAGCCTGCGCAGGTCGATCGCGATCACCGCGTCGAAACGACCGCGGACCGGGTCGACGCCGCCCACCACACTCGTTCCGCCGCCGAACGGCACCACGGCGATCCCCTGCTCGGCGCAGTAGGCCAGCACGGCCAGGACCTGCGCATGGTCGGCGGGAGCGACGATGGCGTCGGGCGCGTCCTGCGGCTCTTCGGCACGACGGCGCAGCAGGTCGAAGGTGCTCTTGCCGCCCGCGTGCCGCAACCGGTCGCGGTGGTCGGCCGACACGTTGTCCGCGCCGACCACCCCGGCCAACCCGTCTCGCTGGTCCGGCGTGAGCGCCGACTCGCGGAGCAGCACATCGCCCTCATCGCGGCGCGCCACCGGGTCGCCGGACACTCCGAACACCTGCGTCAAGAGGTTCCGGATCTGTGCCGACAGCGGCTTGTGTCCGGCGGGAATGCCCCAGGCATCCCAGACCATACCCGCCGCGGCCTCGGTTACGCCCGAGTTCTGCGCGGGAGTCGGTTCCTCGCCGGTGTGCTTCTGCGTCTCGACCATGCGTTACAGTTTGACATAGAATGTCAAGTAGTAACGATGAGCTGCCGACCCGAGGTGACACCTTGACCGCTCCGGACGAGTCCGCCGACACCGCACCTTCCGCGATCGACCTCGCGATCTTCGAGGCCGCGCGCCGTTGCGTCGAGGAATTCGGCGTGCGGCGCACCACCCTCACCGAGGTGGCGCGGCGGGCCGGAGTCAGCCGGCCGACCGTCTACCGCCGGTGGCCGGACACCGGCGCGCTGGTAGCCGAGCTGCTGGTGCGTGAGCTGCGCGCGATCGTCACCGACTCCATGCCGCGCGCGGGCACCGGGCGGGCCCGCTTGGTCGAGGGCATCGTCGCCGGCGCCGCGACCGTGCGCTCGAACTCGTTGTTCGGCAAGATCTTCCGCACCGACACCGACCTGATGCTCACCTACGTGTTCGGCCGGCTGGGCCGCAACCAGCGCGCGCTGATCGAGCTGTTCGCGGCCGGGATCCGAGAAGGCCAGCAGGACGGCTCGATTCGCGCGGGCGATCCGGAACATCTGGCCACCATGCTGTTGCTGATCGCACAGTCCGCCGTGCAATCCGCCGGCACGGTCGCGCCGGTGCTGCGCGGCACGGAACTCGACGCCGAACTGCGCCACGCGATCGACGGCTATCTCGTTCCGGGCGCGTCCCGGTGAACACGGTTCGGGCGATGCCCCAAGCGGTTGGGGTTGCCCTGGGCGCGGCTCGGGCTGTCCCCACGCGGTTCGGGTCACGCCCTACGCGGTTCGGGCTGCCCCACGCGGTTCAGGTTGTCCCCCACGCCGTTCGGGTCACGCCCTACGCGGTTCGGGCTGCCCCGGACGTGGCTCGGGCTACGCTCCGCGCGACTCCGGTCGCCCCGCGCGGTTCAGGTTGGCTCCCGCGCGGTTCGGGTTGCCCCACGCAGTTCAGGTCGCCCCCCTGCGCAGTTCAGGTGGTGGCCCCACCCGGCTCGGGTTACGCCCCACGCTGTTCGGATTCCCCCCACACGGTTCAAGTTGTCCCCACGCGGTTCGGGTCACGCCCCCACGCGGTTCGAGTTGGCCCCCACGCGGTTCGGGGTTGTCCCTCGGCGCGATTCATGCGGCGTCTTACTCGGTTCGGGTGTTGCCGCAGACGAGTGCCGGGCGTCGCGCAGGCGATGCCATCGATATCGGAAAGGTAGTGCGATGACCAGGAATTCGGTGGTTACCGGAGATTCGGCCCTCAACGCGGACCGGCGCACCCGCGAGCTGCGACAGCTCGGCGACGGTGCACAGATCGATCTGCTGATCATCGGCGGCGGGGTCACCGGTGCGGGCGCGGCGCTGGACGCGGCCGCGCGCGGGCTGCGTACCGTGCTGGTCGAGCGACACGATCTCGCGTTCGGCACCAGCCGCTGGAGTTCCAAGCTCGTGCACGGCGGGTTGCGTTACCTCGCCAGCGGTCAGGTCGGCATCGCGCACGAGAGCGCCGTCGAGCGCGGCATCCTGATCCGCACCACCGCACCGCATCTCGTGCGACCGCTCCCCCAGCTCGTCCCGCTGCTGCCCGGTATCGGCGCGGCGCAGAGCGCGCTCGTCCGAGCGGGTTTCGCGGCGGGCGATCTGTTGCGTCGCGGGGCGGGCACCCCCGCATCGATCCTGCCCCGGTCCCGCCGAGTCGCCGCGGCCGAGGCGCTACGTCTCGCGCCGACGGTTCGCCGCGCGGGCTTGCGCGGCGGGCTGCAAGCCTGGGACGGACAGCTCGTCGACGATGCCCGCCTGGTGGTCGCGCTGGCGCGCACCGCGGCCGCGGAGGGTGCGAGCGTGCTGACGCGTGTGGAAGCTCTTGATGTGACCGGAGATTCGGCCACGTTACGGGACACGCTCAGCGGCGAGAGCATGACCGTGCGGGCCCGCGCGGTGGTGAACGCGACCGGCGTCTGGGCCGACGAGGTCGACCCCAGTATCGAGCTGCGCCCGAGCCGCGGCACACACCTGGTGTTCGACGCCGCCGCGTTCGGGGGCCTCACCGCATCGCTGACCGTGCCGGTGCCCGGCAGTACCAGCCGATTCGTCTTCGCCTTCCCCGCCGCGCACGGCCGGGTGTACCTCGGCCTGACCGATGAGGACGCGCCCGGCCCGGTGCCCGACGAACCGAAACCCACCGAGGCCGAGATCGGCTTCCTGCTCGACACGATCAACACCGCGCTGCGGGAACCGTTGAAGCGGGCCGATATCCGAGGCAGCTACGCGGGCCTGCGCCCGCTGCTGAAAACCGCCGACGACAGCACCGCCGACATCTCCCGCAAGCACGCGGTATTGACCTCGCCGACCGGTGTCGTCACCATCGTCGGCGGCAAGTTGACCACCTACCGCCGCATGGCCGAGGACGCCGTCGACGCCGCGGTTTCCCGCGCCGCACTGTCCGCCGGACCCTGCCGCACCCGTCGACTTCCGTTGGTGGGCGCGGTATCCGGCGCGGAACGCGATCGTATCGACGCACCACCCACCCTGATCGATCGCTACGGCAGCGAGGCCGCGACCATTCTCGCTGCCGCACAGTCCAACCCGGCTCTCGCCGACCCCATCGCGCCGGGAATCGACGTCACCGCAGCCGAATTCGCTTTCGCGGTCACCCACGAGGGCGCCCTCACCCCCGACGATCTACTCGACCGTCGCACCCGCATCGGCCTCGTGCCCGCCGACCGCACAGCCGCCACCCCTGCCGCCGCCGCAGCCCTGGCCCCCGCCACCTGAAAGGCCACAGGCGACCGTGCTGCACGCGGCCTCGGATCCCGCACCCACCCGGGTCGCACCCCTTCTGCGGTGTCGCACCCCTTCTGCGGTGTCGCACGCGCTATGGCAGGCCACAGCGCGTGCGCGAACACAGAACCCGTGCGGGAACCACTCCTGTGCCGCTCGGGAGCGGATCGCCCACGGCCGTCGCGGACGGACGCTGCTACGAGACAAGGGCTCCGGGCGCGGACGCCAGGCGCGGTCACTGGCCGCACACCGGGCGCAGTCACCGGCCAGACGCCGGGCGCAGTCACCGGCCGCACGCCGGGCGCAGTCACCGGCCAGTCGCTGCAGCCGACAACGTGACCTCGTCAGCTGCAGCGTCTGAATATCCGCTCCGCCCAACCAATTTCGGTCACACAGCGCGAACGGGGGTCTCCACCCCACCGGCGACGATGTGCCGGCGACGGGTGGGCATCATCATCGTCGGGTGCGAGATGCTCCAGGCGGTGCTCGCGCAGATCAGTTCCTTGATGCGGGCACCGATCCGACCGGTGAGGACGGTGGAGGTGACCTCGTCGGCGGGTGTCACCCGCTGGACGATCGCGTCGCGGCGGCCGAGGCTGACGCATTGCAACGCGTAACCGATCGTGGTCTCCGGCACTTTACGTCCGGTCAGCCGCGCGGCGAGAACGTCGGCGGCCAGCCACGCCATGGGAGTCGCTGTGGCGCAAGCCATCCGCAGCGGTTTGCCGCCCACTCCGGCGGCGATCGCGGCGTCACCGACCGCGTACACGTCGGGGTGCGAGACCGAGCGCATCCCGGCATCGACGACGATCCGCCCGGTCTCGGACACCTCCAGGGTGGTGGCGGCCGCGATCGGGTGCACGGTGAATCCGGCGGTCCACACGGTCACTTCGGCCGGAAGTTCCCCGGCGGCGGTGATTACGGCGTTCGCTTCGACGCGTGCGACGTCGGCGTTTTCGTGCACGGTGATGCCGAGCCGATCGAACACGCGGTCCAGGTGCCGCTGCGCCTTCGCGCTGAGCCAGTCGCCGACACCGCCGCGGGCGGCGATCGCCACGGCCAGTTCGGGATACGCCTCGGCGATCTCGGTGGCCGCTTCGATACCGGTCAGGCCACCGCCGACGATCAACACCGACGCACCGGGCGCCAGCTCGGCCAATCGAGTCCGCAGCCGCGACGCGGCTTGCTTCCCCGCGATGTCGTAAGCATGGTCGGCGACTCCGGGTACGCCGTGATCGGTGGTGGTGCTCCCGAGCGCGTACACGAGGGTGTCGTAGCCGAGGGTGTCGTCGCCGTGCTCGCCGACCAGGTCGACGGTCTTGCGATCGACGTCCACCGCGGTCACCCAGGCGGTACGAACCTGCACCCCGGTGCCCGCGAAGACCGCGCGCAACGGACGCGACGGCAGGTCCTGTCCGCTCGCGAGCTGGTGCAAGCGGATCCGCTCGACGAATTCGGTGTCGGCGTTGACCAGGGTGATCTCGACGTCGTCACCGTGCAGCCGCTTGGCGAGGCGGCCGGCGGTGTTGGCTCCGGCGTATCCGGCTCCGAGGACGACAATGCGATGCTTCATGGCTCGCTCCTATCTGGGTTGTGCTCACCTCCTGAACCGGACAGCCGCACAATCCCTGACAGGTAGCGAACGAGAGCTAGGTCACCATGTCCAGTCGAGCGGCTGCGGCTGTTCGCTGTCCGCCCATACCCGCGCCAGGTGGGTCAGCTTCTCGGGGTTGACCTGGATATGGATTCGCGCGACGCCGTCGGGGGTCGCGTCGAGGCAGAAAACACCGATCACCTGTTCGTCGACCTCCACGAGCAGCGCGGGCGCGCCGTTGGCGACGACGGCGTAGAAGGCCGGGGTGCCGCCGATCATCGCGCGTTTGCTCTCGCTCCGCCGGAACAGTCCACGCAGGTAACGCGCGATCTGGAGCGCGCCCAGCACCGGAGTCTTCCTGGCCCGCACCCGGCCGCCGCCGTCGGCCACGCTGACCGCGTCGGCGGTGAGCAGCCGGATCAGCGCGTCGGTATCGCCGCTGAGCGCGGCGGCGAGGAATTCCTCGACGACCTTGCGTGCCGCGACCGCATCGATCTCGGCGCGGGCCCGCTCGTCGCTGAGGTGCTGTTTGGCGCGTCGATAGATCTGCTGACAGTTCGCTTCGGTGCGGTCGAGCAGCTCGGCGATCTCGCGATGGGAGTACCCGAAGGCCTCGCGCAGCACGTACACGACCCGCTCGTTGGGCGAGAGCCGCTCCATCAGGGTGAGCATCGCGATCGAGACGGACTCGCGCTGCTCGGCGGTGTCGGCCGGACCCAGGATCCGGTCGCCGGCCAGCACGGGTTCCGGAAGCCACTGTCCCACATAGGTTTCCCGGCGCGCCCGGGCCGAGGTCAGCTGGTTCAGGCAGATGTTGGTGAGCACCTTCGTCAGCCAGGCCACGGGCGTCTCGATCAGTGTCCGGTCCGCCGCGTGCCAGCGCAGGTACACATCCTGCACCGCGTCCTCGGCATCACCGGCCGACCCGAGGAGCCGGTAGGCGATCGCCTCCAGGCGGCCCCGGTAACCCTCGAACAAATCGGCCTCTTGCATGCTGAGCGACATGACCCCATGGTCGGCCATGCGGGCCGGGCGCGTCCACCCGCCCCCGGCCCGACCCGCCCACGAACACCGCAGGTCAGCGACAGCTCAACTGCCCGAGGCGGTTTCGTCGAACGACCAGGCGTCGAGGTCCGCGCGCATGCAGGCCCGGGGCCAGTCGTCCAGGCCGTGCGCGGCTTCCGCGTCGCGGATCGCGTGCAGGCCGGGCGTCTGCTCCTCGTCGGGGAGGTAGCGGAACCCGATCCGCTCGTAGTACGGCCCGTTCCAGGCCACCTCGGTGAACGTGGTGAGCGTCATCGCCTGCGTCCCTCGGGCTTTCGCCCAGCGGACGGCGTGGTCGATCAACTGTTTGCCGATCCGCCTGCCGCGATGGTCGGGGTGTACCGAGACCTGGTCGATGTGCACGTCGCCGTCCACCAGCTCGGCCATCAGGTAGCCGATCGGCGGGTCGGCGTCGTCGGTCCACACCCAGACGCGCCCGGCCTGCTGGGCCTCGCGCAGTATCTCCAGTGCGGGCGGGTCGTCTTCCGCGACAGCGGTCATCCCGATTTCGGCGAACGGTTTTCCCGCCGCGATCTCGATTTGCTGAAGGGCAGGCAGGTCATCCTCGGTCGCCGGACGGATCACAGACACGCACCCATTATCGGGTCCAGGTGACCGGCGTGCCGAGAATGCCGTCGATGAGCACCCGAAGTGCCCACTGGGCGCGGGCGTCGCCGTCGCCGGAGGTCAAGGATTCGCGCATCGACACGACCATCGGATAGCGGTCCGCGGGGAGCGCGGCATAGCGCGCGGTGACCTCCGCGATGTGCTGTTCGGCGCGCATGCCTTTGGTGTTGTAGGCGCTCTGCTCGGCGGCGGCCGCGGTGATGTAGAGGAACAGCAGGTCCACCGCCCAGGAGTTGGTCTGCTCGGCCACGCCGCCCTCGGCGAGCAGCGCGAGCATGCGATCGACCAGCGCCAGCGCGTTCTCGCCGGTGGGGATGGCGCCGAGCGCGACCAGCGCGACTCCCTCGTGCCTGCTCATCACCGCGATCGCCGAGTGCACCAGCGCGACGAGTCGTTCGCGCCAGGTGCCGCCGGCCGGTTGCTCGATCATGCCGAGCACGTGATCGAGCATCGCGGCCATCAGGTCGTCGCGATTGGCGATGTAGACGTACAGCGAAGCCGCGCCGGTGTCGAGATCCTGGGCCACCCGGCGCATGGTCAAGGCGGCGAGGCCGTCCTGGTCCAGGATGCGCAGCCCGGTCTCGATGATCACCTCACGGCTCAGCGGCGCCTTGGCCGGGCGCGCTCGACGGCTCACAGGCGCTTCGTTCATGAGGCGAGCATACGGCATAACGAACAGCGTTTGACACGAACGACGTTCGTCTCGTACCGTTTCGCTCGAACGAACAACGTTCGTCAGCCGTCTCGCCCGGATCCATCGTTGCCCCGATCGGCGAGCGCGGTCACTGCGCTACTCACCAAGGACTTCCCATGTTTCTCATCACCGGCGGCCGCGGCGCGGTCGGCACCCATCTGCTGGATCTGCTGCGCGCCGACGGCCATGCCGTCCGAGTCGGCTCACGGCGACCCGAAGAATTGGAGTTGCCCGCCGATGTCCCCGGCATCGCCTGCGACCTGACCGACCCGCAGACATTTCCCGCCGCACTGTCCGGCGTCGACGCGGTGTTCCTCTACGCCGAGTCCGCGGCGGTCACCGAATTCGTCTCCGCCGCAACCGAAGCCGGCGTAGAGCACATCGTGCTGCTCTCGTCGGCCTCGGTGCTCAGCCCCGACGCGGCGAACAACCCGATCGGAAAAGCACACCTGGACACCGAGATCGGACTCGCCGACGCACCGATGACCGTCACCGTGCTGCGCCCCGGCACCTTCGCGGGCAACGCACGGTTCTGGGCCGGACCGATCAAGGCCGGACAGCCCGTCAGCCTCCCCTACCCGAACGCCTACACCGAGCCGATCCACGAACGCGATATCGCCGCCTGCGCCCACGCCGTACTCACCGCGCCGAAACACCGTGGCGGCCAACACAGTCTGACCGGCCCCGAAGCGCTGACCTTCCGCGAGCAACTCGACCGCGTCGCCTCGGTCATCGGCCGTCCCGTCCCGATCGCCGAAGTCAGCCCCGCGGAATGGAAGGAACAGATGGCACCTCATATGCCCGGTTTCGTCGCAGACGGCCTGCTCGAGCACTGGCGTCGCCACGACGGCGTCCCGACCCCGCTCACCGACACTGTCACCACCCTCACCGGCCAACCAGCCCGCACCTTCACCACGTGGTTGCAGGAGCACGCCGACGAATTCCGGAGCTGAACGACGCCGGTCTTCAGGTCCGCCCCCTTCGGCAACATCCGCCACCGCCACATTCCGCCAGGACCGATCCGGTCGCCGCGCGGTCTTCGTGATCATCGTGGCGAGCCGGGGAAGCTGGGCAGTCTCGTGGGCGACCCCGCGAGGCCCGGTCACGGTAGGCGAAGTCATCGAGCGCCTCGTCGCCGTGACCGAGAAGCGCTGTGCACGCTCGGGTGCATTTGATCGGTGTCGCGCAGGTCGCCCATGTGCGGCAGTTGGCGTGTTCGGGAAGTGGGCGGGGTGGTTGCGGAGGAGATGGTGGCCACAGTGGAGTGGGCGGGTGAATAGCGTGGATGATCAAGTTGTCGCTGGTCGGGCGGTTGCGCGGGCGGGGGTCAGATGTGTACCGGGGGTGTCGAATTCGGCCGCAGAAGATTAATCCGGGGTGGGGTGAGACGGCGGGAGGGTGGTGATCCCGCACAGTTCAAGGCACCGGTTTGCCTCAGGTTCACGCTCTATGCTGGCTTCGAATGTCGGTAGTGCGCCGGGAAGGAGGGCGCGGGTGCGCAGCAAACCGTCCACCGTTGGTATCGCGCCGGGCAACGGCCTGGTCGCGCGCTTCGGTGGCATTGTCGTCTACCTGTCGGGTGAAACCGCTTCCACCGAGCGAATTCTCGGCACGATCGAGGCGGTCGCGGAGTTCGACCATCCCGGCGCGGCCCTGGCCCAGCGTCTCGCGGCCGTGGTTTTCGCGGGCACCGCCGAACCGCAACACTTCGGCGTGGTCGCGCCCGCCGACGACGGCACCCTCATCCTGCTGCGTGGACCGGTGTTCGCCGAGATCAACGGCGCCGAAGGCACCCGGCGCCTCGACGGCACCCGCGCCTTCACCTGGGTCGACGAGATCGTCCGCGAACCGTTCCGCCGCATCACCATCGGCGCGGCCGGCACCGCCGCCCTGAAAGCGTTGCCCCGCACCGACCTCCGCGCCGGCATCGCCCCCGGCGGTGGTTTCGTCCTGAATGCCGCACTCCGTCGCGCCACCAAAACCCCGCGCCGCCCCGCCGAAACCCCACCCCCCGCCGTAGACCTCACCGCCCACCGCGCGCGCACCCGCCCCGCACCCCAAGCCACCGCCTCAGCGGTTCCCCACGCCAACACAAACGATCCGCGCGCCGCCACTCCGACCAACGAACGCGGCCCCACAACCACGTCGGGTGCCTCCGACACTCGCGCCAACGCGAACCGATCTCGCGCCGTCTCGTCGAACAGCGCACGAGAACAGGGTGCCGCCCCTGGCGTCTCCAACACGCAACAACTGGACACCGCGACCGCGGCCTCTAACGGTGCGTCCGGCTCGTCGGCCCAACGCTCTGACGCGGTAGCCGCAGGACGTTCGTCGGCAAGTTCCGCATCGAAAGGTGCGGGCCGCCGCACCCCGATGGTCGAGCCGGAGCCGACCGCGGCTGCGGGTATCACCGCGGCTTCGGCAACAGACGCTGCCGGGAAGGACCCTCGCGCCGCCGCAGTTCAGCGCGGGTCTTCGAAGCAACCTGCTGCGGCAGAAGACAATTCGGCGGACATCCCACTCGACCCGACGGCCGCCGCAGGCTTCGCCGCCGCCTCGGACTCCAGCACGGAGGCAGCTGGGGCCGGGTCGAAAGGGACAGCTGCAGCGAAGCGACAGTCGGCCTCGTCGACGAAGAAGGCGGGGAGCCCCAGCGCGAGGGGCTCAGCCGGGGCGCGGCCCACCATTTCCACAGACGAGCTCGAGGCCACGGCCGCTTCGGGTTTCGGCGCGACGCCGGAGCCGACCGGCGAATCCGATACAGTCGCACCGTCTTCCGCCACGTACTCGTCCACCGGCGTGCACGCCGAGGCATCCTCACGGAAAGCCGATCGATCAACGGTGGGCTCGTCATCGAACGCCGCTGCGGCGCGAGGAACTTCGCCGGACGCAGACGCACCGCTTAAGACAGCTGGCCGGGCGGGCGCGACACCAGGTGGTTCGGTCGCCACGCCAGGCGCGTCAGGCGCGACACCTGGCGCGTCGGGCGCGACACCAGGCGGCTCGGGCGCCACACCAGACACGTCAGGCGCGACACCTGGCGCGTCGGACGCGACACCAGGCGGCTCGGGCGCCACACCAGGCGCGTCGGACCCGACACCTGGCCGGTCAGGCGCGACACCAGGCGCGTCAGGGGCGTCACACGGCGCTTCGGGCGCAGCACCAGGCGCTTCGGCCGCGTACCCGCGACGCCCGGGACGCCCACTGCCCCGCCCACGGCCACCGATCGGGAACAAGGCTGCTGCGGATCGGCCGCTGGCCTGGTCGCAGGCGCGACAGCCGGGTGGCTGGCCGGAACCTGTTGCGCTGCATCGCCCTTCGGACAATCGTGGACTGCGGGTGATGCGACCGGTGCTGGATCGGGCGGTCGGCGCGTTGATCCTGGAGAACGGCACCGCGTATCCGCTCGATCGTCCCTACGTGATCGGGCGCGGTCCCCAAGCCGACGACGCGGTGCGTGCCGCCACCGCTGCACCAATCGTGATTCAACGTGACCGTCATGTCTCGCGGGTGCACGCCTACGTCTCGGTCGATGACGGCAAGGTCTTCGTCCGCGACGCCACCGCCACCTCCGGCACCTTCATCGCGCCACCCGGCACCGACCAGTGGACCCGAATCACCACCTCCCCCACCGAACTTCGCCCCGGCTGGAGCGTCCGCATCAGCGACCGCGTCCTCACCTACCGACCCGACGACCACCCGACTCCCTGAGCTTCCCGCGCCCCGTCATCGGCGATTCCCGGTGGACGCTTGATCACCAAGTAATGGTGGCGGAGGGCAAGTCGGGCGATGCCGCCAGGATTACCTGGTGATCATGCGTCCGACTCAGACCAGCCCGCTACCAGGTCACCGGGAGTTGCTGGACGCCATAGGTACCGAGGCCCTCGGGCCGCAGGGGAACCTCGTCGGCCGGGACGGCGAGGCGCAGGGTTGGGAAGCGTGACAACAGTGCGGGCAAGGCGGTGCGGAGTTCGACTCGGGCCAGCTGCTGACCGAGGCACTGGTGGACGCCATGGCCGAAACCCAGGTGGCCGGTGGCGTTGCGCCGCAGATCGAGGGTGTCGGGGTCCGGGAAGCGAACCGGGTCGCGGTTGGCGGCGTGAGCCGAAAGGGCGACTGTTTCACCGGCTTTGATGATCGTTCCATCGACCTCGACATCCTGCAGGGCCGAGCGGGTGAGGGTGTGCGCGAGGGTCAGGTATCGCATCAACTCTTCGACCGCACGATCGGCGAGGCCGGGGTCGGCGCGCAGGGCGGCCGATTGCTCGGAGTGGCGTAGGAGCGCGAAAGTGCCGAGCGCCAGCATGTTCGCGGTGGTGTCGAATCCGCCGATCAGCAGGAGCACCGCGACGCCGGTGAGTTCGTCCTCGTCGAAGTCGGCGGCAGTCAGCTCGCTGAGCAGATCGTCGGTGGGTGCGTTGCGTTTGTCGGCGACCAAGCGTCGCATGTAATGCCGCGCCTCCTCGAAGACGGCCAACCCCTGCTCGAGGGGAATGTTCGGATCGTTCATCTTGGTGACGAGATCGGCCACCAACTGCTGGAACCGAGGCCGGTCGCGGTCCGGCACGCCGAGCAGTTCGCAGATCACCAGCGCCGGAATCGGATACGCGAACGCTGTCAGCAGATCCAGTGGGCCACCGCTCGTTTCCATGGCGTCCAGGCATTCGGCGCTGACCTGCGCGACGTGCGCGGTGAGCAGTTGCATCCGTCGCACGGTGAACTTGCCGGCCAACAGCTTTCGATAGCGGGTGTGCTCGGGGGCGTCGAGGTTGAGGAAGTCGCCGGGCGGCGCCGGGGGCAGCGGGCCGAGGTCCACGATCGGGGAATGCGCGAGCTCCGCGCGCGCACTGAAACGCGGATCGGCCAGGATGGCGCGCACGGTGGCGTATCCGGTGGCCAACCAGCCGTGGTGGCCGTCCGGAAACACCATGCGGGTCAGTGGATTCCGCGACCGAAGCGCCCGCAGCTCGACGGGAGGATCGAAAGGACAACCGGCAGGACGGTCGGTGGGTATCGCGAAAACGGCGGTCAGCTCGGTCATCGATTTCCTTCTGGTGCGGGGAAGCAACGATGAACGGAACGTAGATAGCGTTCAGCCAATGCTCAACGGAGAATGCACTTATACTCACCATTATTGCAGGTAAAATCCCTTTTTATGATGCAATGACCTTGCCGCTGAAGATGCCCGAACAGCCGTTTCGTGCAATGAGTTGGCGCTGAACGCACGCCACTGCGATCGAAGGAGGACCGCACCGATGCCAGGAGGCAGGCTCACCCTGCACGAGCGGGAATGCATCGCGGACGGGCTGTCCGCCGGACTCGGCTACGCGCAGATCGCACGCCGGCTCGAACGACCGTCCTCGACCATCAGCCGGGAGGTGAACCGCAACGGCGGGCCCGGTCGCTATCGCGCCGAACGCGCACACCGGGCCACCGCGGCGCGCGCCCGACGTGGCAAAGCGCCGGTGGCCACGCAATCGGATTCGGCCGCAGCGGAATTCACGGTCTACAGCGCGGCGGTACGCGAGTTCGCGGCGCAGTTCACCGAGTTGTTCGTCTACGACGGGATGCCTCGGATGCAGGCGCGGGTGATGACCTGCCTGCACCTCACCGATTCCGGCAGTCGCACCGCTGCCGAGCTGGCGCGCTGGCTCGAAGTCAGCCCGGCGTCCATCTCCACCGCCGTCGCCGCGCTGGAGCAGCGGGATCTGATTCGCCGGGAACGTGACGCCCGCCGTCGCGACCGTTACTACATCGACGACGAAACCTGGTACCGCACCACGCTGAACCTGGCCCGCGCCGCCGAGGTACGGGTCGAGGCGGCGCGCCGCGGTGCCGAAATACTGGGCGCGACAACGGGGGCCGGTGCCCGCTTGACCGAGATCAGCCGGTACCTGGACTATCTCGGCAAGCAGATGGTCCAGGTCGTCGAGCGCTGGCCTCGCCCGTGAGATCAGTCGTACTTCACGACGTCCGACGGCGAGCACGACGAAGGTATCGGCGGCGCTTGCCGATTCGACGAGCCGCGACAGATACGGCGGCGCCCGCCGCAGCCGCCGTGGCAGTGCAACATGCGGCGGTGAAGACGGTCGGCGGTGCGGCGAGCAGGACCCATCGCGCGCCGAGCAACGCGACCGCGAGCAGCGCGGCGCTGACCGACAGTCCGAGGATATTGGCGAATCCGCCACGGCCACTGCGCAAACGACGCATGTTGGATTCCAGGTAGGCGAACGCGAAGAGTGCCAGCAGGACAACACATCCCGCGGTCGCCGTAGTGGTCGAGCGCTGGACTGTGCGGAGTTCGACGCGCTGCGTGGCGATTTCCGCACCGTTGCGCAGTAGCACCAACTCACCGGTCAGCGTGCCCGCCATGACGTGCTCGTTGACGGGCGCGGGAAGCGAGGCATTCCGATCGCCCGGCACGAAAGGCACGGTGTCCCCGCCGAGCGGCACCCCGAGCAACGTCACCTTCAACACGGCCGAATCGGTATCAATATTGTTGGCCTGCAACGGAGTCGGCTTCGTCAGATCGATCTCGATCGGACCCGCGGCCGGATCCGCACCTCCGAGCAGCACCGCGCCGGGCGCGAGATCGCCACCGACCGAGGGCCCGCTCCCCACCAGCCCCAGCACCACCGCCACCACCGTGAGCGCCAAACCGATCACGAGCGGCACCCGCGGCGAGGCTAGCGTGACCACCTGCTGGATCGGCCGCAGATCCCGCCGATCCAGCTCCACCAACCGAGCCCCGCGCGCCGGTGCCGCACCCCGCGGCCGCACCCTGGTCGTCGCCGACCCCGAAACCCGCTGCCCGGCAAAAGGCCCTACTCCCTCCGGATACCCGGACCGCGACCCGGCACCAGGCCGAACCCCGCCCGCCGGATACCACTGAACAGTAGGCGGGGCGGTACCGCGCGGAAGCCAGGATGGTGCTCTCGGCGGCGGTGTGGACTCCGGCCGGCGCGGAAGCGCCGTGGTATCGGCTTGCGGCGGTAGGGTTTTGGCGGGCTCCGGAGCAGGTGGCCGGTTGGGGCCGGTTGGATCTCGGGGGTCGGGGCGCGGTGTGTGCTCGGCTATCCGTGCGGAGGGGAGCGTTTCGTCCGTGGCACGGTTACGGTCCTGTGCGACGGGACGGAACGGGGGCGGGGTGTGGTATGCCTCGGGCGGAAGCGGGGCAGGAGGGGTTTCGGAAGTGTGAACGCGGCTGGGCGTGGGTGGGGTTCCGGGGTGATAGGGCGGTTGGGGGCGGCTGCTGCCGGTCGCGGCGGCGACTATGGTGTCGGCGCCGATTACCGGGATGCCGACGGGGGCGAGCCAATTCTGGCCCCAGCAGTGGACAGCCGGGCGGGCGAGGGCGACGCCGAAGGATTCGGCGGTGTCGAAACGTTGGGCGGGATCGGTGGCGAGACCGCGCATCACGACGGCGGCAATGGGTTCCGGCACGCTCGGCGCGACCTCACCGAGCGGGATCGGCTCGTCGAAGGCGTGCGCGAACAGCATGGCCAGCGGTCCCTCACCCGGCGGGAACGGCAGCACACCCGACAGCAGCTGATAGAGCATCGTGGCCAAGGCGTACACGTCGGTGGCCGGTGAGAGTGGTTGTCCGCGAGCCTGTTCCGGTGCGATATAGGAAGGGGTGCCGATGATGTCGCCCGCTTTGGTCACCAAAGTCTCGTCACCGCCGACGATCTTGGCGATGCCGAAGTCGGTCAGTTTGATCGCACCGCCCGCCGCGAACATCAGATTCGCCGGTTTGACGTCGCGGTGCAGCACCCGATGCCGGTGCGCGGCCGTCAATCCGGCCGCGCAGGACAGCGCGATCGCGACGGCGCTCGCGAAATCGTAACCGTCCGTGGCGAACCGCTCGCCCACCGTGCCGCCCGGCAGGTACTCCATCACCAGCAGGCACAACTCCTCGTGCTCCAGGTAGTCGAAAACCCGCACCACATGCGGATGATCGATGGCGGCGAGCACCCTGGCCTCGGCGACGAACCGGCGCCGGACCCGTTCGTCGTGCACGAACTGCGCCGGAATCTGTTTGATCGCCACCGGTCTGCGCAGCCTGCGGTGGGTCCCCGCGAGCACCACACCGCACCCGCCTCGGCCGAGTTCCGCGCCGATGTCGTAGGCAGGCAACGCCTCCCGCAGCCGCTCCCCCTGCTCGGTCACAACCCGGGCCTCTCGGGCGGGAACCGTTGCGTGTCCACCTCAGCGAACTCGTCCAGCTCCGCAGCCTCGTCCGGCTCGTCGTCTGCTGCCTCATCCGGTTCCGGCGTCGGTGACGCGTAGCCGAGCAGGAACGCGACGGCGGCGGTGACACCGGCGAAGGCCAGCCACAGGCTGGTGTCCGGCACCCACCACCGGGCGACCGACGCGGTGAACGCGAACACCAGCCCGATCCCGAGCCCAGGGGCGAGCAAACGCAACCCGCGCTGCCAGCGATTTGCCGAAAGCCGATGGCGCGCAACGGCCAGCGCCGCATCCGCGATCGCCAGTGCGGTGAGGACCGCGAGCGCGATCCCGAACAACCCGTAGACCGACCACAGCGACCCGCGCACATCGGTGATCAACGGGATGGCCGCCACCTTCGCGCTGTCCGCGCCGTACACCGCGAGCTCGCCGCCGAGGAACCCGACCGCCTGCCCCTCCAGCCCACGCAACTCCAGCCGATATCGCAGCGATTCGGCCCCGCCCGGCGGGATGGTCAATTCGACGGCGGTGGAATAGGAGAAGAAGCTCAGCCCGAGCACCTGCCCGGCCAGATCCACGTGCCGGATCTCGACCGGCGCGCCTGTCTTGTTGGACAGTTCGATCGAGACCCGGACGGTGCTGCCCGGCTCGAGCCGCAACGGGTCATCGACGGAAGTGTCCGCGATATCGCGTCCGTCGACATTGGCGGACATGTCGACCCCGTCCGGACGCGCCGTCGCCGGTGCCGCAGGACCCCACAGCACAGTCAGCAGCAGCATCGGCCCGAGCACAGCTCCGATGCCGCGGCGCAGACCGCTCATTCGCCCCTCCGTGCCGGTAGATGCGAAACCAGCCGATGGCCGTAGTACCAGCTGCCGAACAGAAGGAAGAACAGGATCACCGTCACAGTGCCGGTGCCGGAACCGATGCTGCTGACCAGCACCACGTCCAGCGGAGCGGTCAGCGTCCGTCCGCATTTCGCCGTCACCTCATGCCTGCCCACCTCGACAGTGCCGGTGGTCAACGGCACTTCGAACGCGCCGTCCGGTCCCGCCACGGTCTTACCCACGGCCACGTCCCCGATCGCGACCTGAACCGGAGCCTGCGGATCGCAACCGCGCCCACTCGCCCGGACCCCGGCACCGGGACCGATCGCCGTCGGCATGAGAGCCAAAGCAGGAGAAGGGAATTCACGCGGCAACGGTTGCGGTGCCGGCTCCGGTGGAAGCACGGTGGGCACCCGCGCCGGATTCCGCGGCGGCACAACCGCATCCGGCGGGCGCGGCGGTGGCGGTGCCGGAACGTCGGGTGGCCTGGGATCACCCGGCACGGGCTCGCCCGGCTTGGGATCGCAGGAGTCAGGACTGCCAGGTTTGGGATCACACGGCGGGGGTTCGCACGGCCTGGAACTACCGGGCCTCGGGTCACACGGCTGCGGATCACACGGCCTGGAACTACCGGGCCTCGGATCACACGGCTGCGGATCACACGGCCTCGAACTACCCGGCTTAGGGTCACATGGCTGCGGGTCGCACGGCCTGGAACTACCCGGCGTCGGATCGCACGGCTGCGGGTCGCACGGCCTCGAACTTCCGGGCTTCGGATCACACGGCTGCGGATCGTTCGGTTTCGGATCCCCCGGCTTGGGATCACCGGGTTTTGGATCGCTAGGCGTCCCGGGGTCCGGCCTCGGATGCCCCGGCCGCGGCTCCCCTGGTTTCGGATCGCCGGATGGTCCAGGACACGTCGGCCCATCCCCCTCACCGCAGGGAACAGGCTGCCGAGGTTGCGGCGCCACCGGCCCATCCCGCGTCCCGCTCCCCTCCGGCTGAGCAGGCACATCCCGCGCCCCACCATTCGGCGGCGGCGGAGGCTGCTGCGGCGGAGGTTGCTGCTGCGGCGGCGGCGGAGGCGGTGGAGGAGGAGGCGGCGGCGGAACCTGCGCCGGAGCAGGCGCTCCCGTCCCATCCCTGGTCCCACCCCCATCCGACGCCGGCGGCTTGGGCGTCGTCGGCTGCCGCACCAGCACGGGCCCCGCCCACCCGACCGAACCGCCCGAAGCCGCGAGTACCTGCGCCGGAACAAGGGCCGCTGGCCCATCCCCTTCCACCTTCGGACTCGTCAGCAACCCGACCGGCACCGGCTCAGCCAACCCATCAGGCAGCCCGGAGCCATCCGCATCGTCCAGGACTCCTTTGCCGTCGAGGACGAAGAGAAGCCCACCTGCACCGGTCTTATCCGCGCGCAGTTCTTGCCCCGCCATGTCTGTCCTCGGCGACAGGTGCGACAGGTACTCAGCGGACCGGCCGTCGACCAGCCAGTTCCCGTCTCGCCCGCCGTCGACCCATAGGGATAGGGTCTGCCCTGCGGCGCCCGGTCCCGCGTCGGCCAACTCTTCAGGCACCTCGATGGCCGTCGAACCGCCGCGGGTCCAAGCGATCGCCTGCCCCGGCACGCCAGTCGACTCACCACGCGGAGCCGGGGGGAACCCCGCCGCACCGACCCCGAGTTCACCCCCGACGGCCGCACCACAGCTCAATGCCACGACGCACAGCACCCCCAGCCCAGCGACTTGTCTCGCATGCCGGGTTCGCGCCTGCCGGGACAGTGCACCGACACGCGCAACGACTGGTGCCAACGTCCCCATCGGCCGTGCTCTCGCTAGGCGTACCTCCGCCGTCGCTTCGGTCAAGTGGTGTGCCGGCGGAGTCCGTCCGGCCGCCCCCTGATGCGTGCGGATCACTAGCATCGTAATGCTCTGTGCGCCAACGCGGAGCCAACTCCGGCGTGCCGCTCGCCGCCTGTCGCGCAGCTGGGCGCGGCGCCGGGGCGCGGCGCATGTTCCGCCCCCTGGACGTTCCCAGTGCATACCATCGAGGTAGCCGGTCCCCTGCCCGACTCAGACACTGCGAAGAGGACAATACGAACTATGCACCGTAACGGGCCGACCCAGGATATCGACGAGTCCGAGCTCACCGTCTCCGCGCCGAAGGAGCAGGCGGCGGGTGTCACCGCGGTCGCGGTGTCGCTGCGCCGCGCGGTGGAGGAGATGGGCGTGATTCGCACTGCCCGCACTTTGGCGCGGGTCAACCAGGTGCACGGCTTCGACTGCCCCGGCTGCGCCTGGCCGGAGCCGACGGGTCATCGCCGCCCGGCCGAGTTCTGTGAGAACGGCGCGAAGGCGGTGGCCGAGGAGGCCACGCTGCGCACGGTCACGCCGGAGTTCTTCGCCGCGCATTCGATCGATGAGCTGGCGGGCAAGTCGGGGTATTGGCTCGGCCAGCAGGGCCGGTTGACCCATCCGATGGTGTTGCGCCCCGGCGACACTCATTATTCGCGGATCGGGTGGGACGACGCCTACCGGTTGATCGCGGATCAGCTGGGCGCCTTGGCTTCTCCCGACGAGGCGGTCTTCTACACCTCCGGTCGCACCAGCAACGAGGCCGCGTTCCTGTACCAGCTGCTGGTCCGCAGCTTCGGCACGAACAATCTGCCGGACTGTTCGAATATGTGCCACGAGTCCTCGGGCGCCGCGCTGTCCAGCTCGATCGGTATCGGCAAGGGTTCGGTGTCGATCGACGATTTCGCCGCGGCGGACCTGATCATCGTCGCCGGGCAGAATCCCGGCACCAACCATCCGCGCATGCTGAGCGCGCTGGCGAACGCGAAATCCGAAGGCGCCAGGATCATCGCGATCAATCCGCTGCCCGAGACCGGCTTGCTCGGTTTCCGGGATCCGCAGACCGTCAAGGGTTTCACCACCGGTGTCGCGATCGCCGACGACTTCCTGCAGATCCGTTTGGGCGGTGACATGGCGCTGTTCCAGGCGCTGGGCAGGTTGTTGTTCGAGGCGGAGGATCGCGCTCCGGGCACCGTCGTCGACCGGGAATTCGTCGATGCGCACTGTGCGGGTCTGGCCGAGTACGAAAAGCAGGTCCGCGCCGTCGATTTCGATACTGTGCTCGCCGCGACCGGCCTGAGCCGGGCCGAGATCGACCGCACCGCGAAATATCTGGCCGAGGCGAACAACGTCATCATCTGCTGGGCGATGGGCCTGACCCAGCAGTCGCACGGTGTCGCGACCATCGAGGAGGCGACGAATCTGCTGTTGCTGCGCGGGATGATCGGCAAACCGGGCGCGGGAGTCTGCCCGGTGCGCGGACATTCGAACGTGCAGGGCGACCGCACCATGGGCATCTGGGAGAAGATGCCGGACACCTTCCTCGACGCGCTGGACCGGGAGTTCGGCATCACCAGCCCGCGCAAGCACGGTTGGGACACGGTCGACGCCATCCGCGCCATGCGGGACGGTCGCGCCGCGGTGTTCGTCGGGATGGGCGGTAATTTCGTCTCGGCCACCCCCGATACCGAGGTGACCGAGACCGCCCTGCGCAATTGCGCACTGACGGTACAGATTTCCACCAAACTCAACCGCAGCCATGTCGTACACGGCCGGACCGCGCTGATCCTGCCGACGCTCGGCCGCACCGACAAGGATCTGCGTGACGGCCTGAAACAGCAAGTGTCGGTGGAGGATTCGATGTCGATGGTGCATCTGTCCACCGGTCGGCTCGATCCGGTGAGCAAGCACCTGCGCAGCGAGGTCGCGATCGTCTGCGATCTGGCCCTGACCCTGTTCGGCGCGGATCATCCGGTGCCGTGGGCGCGTTTCCGCAGCGACTACGACACCATCCGCGACGCGATCTCCCGGGTGGTTCCCGGTTGCGCCGACTACAACGCCAGGGTGCGCGCCCGTAACGGTTTCGTCCTACCGCACCCGCCCCGGGACAGCCGCGAATTCCGTACCAGCACCGGCAAAGCCAACTTCGCGGTGAACGAACTCACCTGGACCCCGGTCCCGGAGGGCAGACTGATCCTGCAGACGCTGCGCAGTCACGACCAGTACAACACCACCATCTACGGCTTGGACGACCGCTACCGCGGCGTGCACGGCGGCCGCAAGGTGGTCCTGGTGCACCCCGAGGACATCACGGCGCTCGGCTTCGCCGAAGACGAACTGGTGGACGTGATCTCGGAGTGGACCGACGGCACCGAGCGCCGCGTCGAGGGTTTCCGCCTGGTCGGTTATCCGACCCCGCGCGGTAACGCCGCCGCCTACTACCCCGAGACGAATCCGCTTGTGCCGCTGGACCATGTCGCGGCGCGGTCGAATACGCCGGTCTCCAAATCGGTCACCATCAGATTGCAGCGTGCCAGTCATGAGTAGAGTCACCGCCCGCCGCCGGACGCGCCGGATCTCGCCGACCGGAGAGATCCAGCGCCCCGACACCCTGGCCGTCGAAGAGCCGCTGGAGATCCGGATCGGCGGCCGGTCGCTGACCGTCACCATGCGCACGCCGGGTAACGATGTGGACCTGGTGCACGGATTCCTGTTGAGCGAGGCCATGATCGGCGTCGCCGAGGACATCACGGCGGCTCGCTACTGTTCGGGCACCGACGACGACGGCCGCAACACCTACAACGTCCTCGATCTCACGCTGCGCAACCCGGTCCCGGTGCAGACCCGCAGCTTCCTGACCACCGGCGCCTGCGGGCTCTGCGGAAAGACCGCCCTGGACGAGGTGCGCAAGAACACCCGCTACCCGATCGCCGAGAAGGGCATCGCGGTGGACCCGCACACGCTCGGCGCCATGCCGGAGACGTTGCGCGGCAAGCAATCCCTGTTCGAGGCCACCGGTGGGCTGCACGCGGCGGGCCTGTTCGCGGCCGACGGCACGGTGCTCGCCGTGCGCGAGGACATCGGCAGGCACAACGCGGTGGACAAGGTGATCGGCTGGGCGCTGCGGCAGAATCGGGTCCCCGCAGCCGATCTGGTGCTCATCGTGAGCGGGCGCGCCTCGTTCGAGCTGGTGCAGAAGGCGGTGATGGCGGGCATTCCGATGCTCGGCGCGGTCTCGGCGCCCAGTTCGCTCGCGGTCGACCTGGCCGCCGAAGCGGGGCTGACGCTGGTCGGATTCCTGCGCGGCGACACGATGAACGTCTACACCCACCCGGATCGGGTCGTCGCCTCGAACGCCACGCCGATGCCGGCCTGAGTACCCTTGCCCGACCCGAACACCGGCTTTACCGTGACAGCTACGTGATCGGAGCGGTTCGGCGGGAACGGAGAGACCGATGCGGATTTCGGTGGAGGGCACGCAGGAGGGGCTGCGCGTGCGGATGCGGTTCGAGCAGTATCGCCGCCGCCTGCTGGCGACTCGAATCGTCTTGGTGGTGCTGGCCGTTCAAGGCGCGATCAGCGGACTGTGGGCCACGGTGGCGCCGCACTCCTGGTACACCAGCTTTCCCGGTTTCGGCATGCGGTGGGTCGCGGCGGACGGCCCGTACAACCATCATCTCGCGGCCGATGTCGGCGCGTTCTTCCTCGCCTTGACCGCGGTATCGATCGCCGCGCTGGTCGTCGACGGCACCACCGTGGCACGGATCGCGGGCTTGGGCTGGCTCTTCTTCAGCGTGCCGCATGTCGTCTATCACCTCTTCCACCAACCCGACGGGATGAGCACCGTGAGCTTCACGCTGAGCGTGCTCGCCTCGGCCCTGCTGGTGGCGCTCGCCGCGGCCTGCGTGCTGCTGCCGCCGCGCGGCGATATTCCGATGTCGGATCCGAGCCCGATCACCGTCCGGTTTCCACGCCGCAAACGGGGTTAGCGACGACAACGCCCCACAGCCCGTGCCGGCGCTGTGGGGCGTTTGAACTGTCTAGGCGGTCGTGCGCGGGCTCAGCCGCGCCACCGAGGTAGAGCTGTTCGGTCCGCTTAGCCCCGTCAGTCCTTCAGGGCGTCGAGCAGGGCCGCACGCTGCCGCGCGCCGAGCCCACCGATACGACGATCCTCCGGGATCTCGGCCTGGTCCATCAGCTTGGCCGCCTTCACCGGTCCGACACCGGGCAGAGCCTTGATCACCGCGGCGACCTTGGTCTTCTTGACCAGCTCATCGGAGTCGGCCTTCTTCAGCAGATCGGCGACCGAAACCTTGCCCGCCTTCACCTTGCCGATCAGTTCGGAGCGCGCCTTGCGGACCGCTGCCGCTTTGGCCAGCGCCTCAGTGCGCTGCTCCGCGGTCATGGTAGGCAGTGCCATGTCTCCTCCGCTTCCACTCGTCACTCGAACATCTGGTTGACCGGACCGAGTAAACAGCACTTCACCGGCAGCGCAAGGTCGACACACCGGGACCATTTCGGCGGAGTTAGCGATGAGTTTCCTGGACCGGGGCCGTTGGGAGCAGTAATCGAGCGGCACACAACGGGCAAATGGGATGAACAATGACTTCCGGTCCGTACACCGAAACGGACGTAACACCGCACCCGATCGATGCGACACAATGGACGAAAGCATCAGCGCGGGATCAAGGTTCAACGGCGAACCACGGGAGATCAACGGCGATTTCCGGCTCCGGGCGCGATCGGTTTCCCCGATCGTCACCGTGTCTCGTCAGCGCCGATGCCGACAAAAGAAGAGCGACTGCGGGGGCAAGCCAAACTTTGGGGGGACTTCGCGACCGGCCGAAGCGCCGTCGCCCGTTCGATGATTGAGCGGATCCATTGCTTGACCGCCCCCGCAGGCGTCGAACGAGGACGAAAGCAGCGGCGTCCACCGTTGGGTTCTGTCCGAATCAAACCATCGTCAGCGCGTGCCGGGCTTCCTACCGTTCACAGCCGTGACCACTCATCTGAGCACTCCGCTCAACGATATCGGCGACGCCACCGCACAAGCGGTCGCGACCGACCCCGCGAACGCGCTGGTGGTGTTCCGCGCCGCAGGCACCCCGGACGGCCCCGTGGGCAGCACGATCACCGCGCGCAGGCACGTCGTCCGGGTAGACGAACCACCCACGCTCGGCGGCGACGACACCGCCGCCAACCCCGTCGAGGTCTACCTCGCCGCGCTGATCTCCTGCCAGGTGGTGACCTACCGCTTCTGGGCCCAGCGACTCGGGATCGCCGTCGACGAACTCGAGGTCCAGGCCGAGGGAGATCTCGACGTCCGCGGCTTCTTCGGCTTGGACGACAGCGTCCGCGCCGGCTTCCAGGCCGTCCGGGTGACCGTCCGGATCTCCGGACCGGAGACGCCGCAGCGCTACGCGCAGCTCCAGCGCTCGGTCGACGCGCACTGCCCGGTCCTCGATCTCAGCACCGGCGTCACACCGGTCGAAACCACCCTGATCACCCACTAGCCACCGCGATAACCCAGGAGCATCGATGACAGAGTCGCTCGACCCGTCCGCGACGTGGAGTTTCGAGACCAAGCAGGTCCATGTCGGCCAGGTCCCCGACGGCGCGACCAGCGCCCGCGCGCTGCCGATCTACCAGACCACCTCCTACACCTTCCGCGATACCGACCATGCGGCGGCGCTGTTCGGTCTGGCCGAACCGGGCAACATCTACACCCGGATCATGAACCCCACCCAGGACGCGGTGGAGCAGCGGATCGCGGCGCTCGAGGGCGGCGTCGCGGCGCTGCTGCTCTCGTCCGGGCAGGCGGCGGAGACGCTGGCGATCCTGAACCTCGCGGGCGCGGGTGATCACCTGGTGTCCAGTCCACGGCTGTACGGCGGCACCTACAACCTCTTCCACTACACGCTGCCCAAACTCGGCATCGAGGTGTCCTTCGTCGACGACCCGGACGACCTCGAACAGTGGCGCGCCGCGATCCGGCCGAACACCAAGGCGTTCTACGGCGAGACCATCTCGAATCCGCAGAACCACATCTTCGACATCCGCGGCATCGCCGACGTCGCGCATGCCGCGGGCGTTCCGCTCATCGTCGACAACACCGTCGCCACACCGTATTTGATCCAGCCCTTCGCGCACGGCGCCGACATCGTGGTGCACTCGGCGACCAAGTATCTCGGCGGGCACGGCTCGGCCATCGCCGGCGTCATCGTCGACGGCGGCACCTTCGACTGGACCGTCCGGTCCGGCGAGGAGCCGCGTTTCCCCGGTTTCGTGGTCCCCGATCCCAGCTACCACGGTGTGGTGTACGCGGATCTGGGTGCGCCCGCGTTCGCGCTCAAGGCCCGGGTGCAGCTGCTGCGTGATCTGGGCGCGGCGGTCTCGCCGTTCAACGCGTTCCTGATCAGCCAGGGGCTGGAGACGCTGAGCCTGCGCATCGAGCGGCACGTGAGCAATGCCCATCAGGTGGCCGAATTCCTCAGCAGCAGGCCGGAAGTCACCTCGGTGTCCTATGCCGGGCTGCCGTCCTCGCCGTGGTACGAACGCGGGAAGACGCTGGCGCCGCGGGGTGCGGGCGCGGTGATCGGGTTCGAACTCGCCGGCGGCGTCGACGCGGGCAAACGTTTCGTCGAGGCGCTGACCCTGCACAGCCACGTCGCCAATATCGGCGATGTGCGCTCGCTGGTCATCCACCCGGCCTCCACCACGCATTCCCAGCTGACCCCCGACGAACAGCTCAGCTCCGGCGTCACCCCGGGACTGGTCCGGCTCGCGGTGGGTATCGAGGGAATCGAGGACATCCTCGCCGATCTGCGCGCCGGGTTCGCCGCCGCCGGGTAGCGAGCGGGCACGCCCTCGGGCGGGATGGGCGAAACCATCCCGCCCGTTTGCCGTTTCGTCCGCGCCGACATGCTGCTACGCTGCCGGAATTAGAACACGTTTCAATTCCGCAGGAGTTCAGATGACCGAGCAGATCCGTGATGTCGTCGACCGGTACGTCAAGTTGGTCGGCTCGGGTCCGACCGAAGCCATCGTCGAGCTCTACGCGCCCGAGGCGACCGTCGAAGACCCGGTGGGCGCACCGGTGCGGCACGGCCACGAGGCCATCCGCGAGTTCTACGAGATCCTCGCGCCCCTGGACCGCGAGACCGAATTGCGCACCGACTCGGTGCGCGTCGCGGGCAACGAGGTGGCCTTCCAGTTCACGATCATCACGCGCGTCGGCGGCCAGCGCTTCACCATGTCGCCCATCGACTACATGGAATTCGACGACACGGGCAAGATCGTGCGCATGCGTGCCTTCTGGAGCCAGGACGACATGGCCATCGAACCGGAGTGACGCGCCGCGTTTTTCGGTGCAATCGACCGCGTGGCGTGTTGTTGGCGCGCGGAATCGACTAGGAAGAGTGGGTATCGGGGCCTCGCGTCCGATACCCTCTCATCGAGCTGGGACCCAGCTCTCGGTGAGCGGGCTGCCCGGCGTCTTGCTATTTGTCGAGTTCCGTTCAGCACATCCACTTTTGGAGCCGCATGCCCGACGAACACCCCATCGACGAAGTCGCACAGCTGGCCAGGCGGGTCGAGCGGGCCCGCGGACGGCTCGCCTACCAGTTCGATCCCGCGCTGACCGACGTACTGGCCGAGGACGAGCTGGAGGCCGAGCGCGAGCTGGCCGAACGCATCCGCACGCAGGAGCGCGGCCAGCGGTGGAAGTACGCCCAGGCCGTGTCCGCCGCGGCCGACCGCGCCCGGCAGACCAAGGAAGCCATCGACAAGGCCGACATCCGCGATCTGCTGATGGCGCGCAAGGCCATTGCCGCGCAACGCCGGGAATCCAGCCCGCACGCCCAGCTGGCGTCGCTGTACCGGCACCGTACGTGGTCGCTGCGCGCGCTGGCCGGCGTGGTGATCGCGGGCATGCTGTGGTCGGCGGTCAACGTGCAGCACAACATCGCGCCGGACGGTGCAGGCGACCCCCTGTACTGGTTCAGCTACCTGGTCGAGGCGATGATCAGCGTCTGCCTGGTGATCATCATGGTGGGCACCACCAAGATCACCGAGTGGGGCGTGCTGGACAGTCGCACACAGGTCGTCGCCGCCGAGGTCGCGTTGCTCGCGCTGACGGTCGGGCTCAACACCTACCCGCACGTGCGCGACGGCCGCTGGTTCGACGCGGGCGTGCACGCCGTCGCGCCGGTGATGATCGGCGTCGCGTTGCTCACCCACGACGCCGCGAATTCCCGCTACAGCCAAGCGATCGCGCGCGCCACCGAACACATCCGCGACAACCCCAACACCCCCTGGCCGCGAGCCGAGAGCGGTCTGCTCAACACCGCCCGCGCATAATCGCGCCTCCCGCACCCACTCGCCGCGCTCACTAACGCTTGCGCTGCGCGGGGACGGGTAAGGGGCGGCGGGGTACCGGCTCGGATACCACGATCGAGGTGGTGGTCTGGCCGAACATGAGGAACCCGTCGAGCAGTTCCTCCAGTTCGCCGATCGACGGACCGTGCACCTTCAGCAGGAAGCAGTCCTCGCCGGTGATCCGGAAGCACTCGACCACCTGCGGGGTGTCCCGAGCGGCCGCCACAATCTTGGGCAGCTGGCCGGGCCCGGGCCGGATGCGCACCAGCGCGGTCACCGGCATGCCGAGCGCGGCCGGGTCCACCTCCATCCGGAAGCCGGTGATCACGCCGCTCTGCTCCAGGCGCTGCACCCGCTCGGTGACCGCGGGCGCCGACATGCCGACGCGGCGCGCGAGTTCGGACATGGACAGTCGCGGATCGGCGTGCAACTCGTTGAGCAGGCGCACATTCACCTCGTCCAACAGCCGTGCCCGATCGGTGAAGGCAATATTGCCGTTCGGCCTTGATTTTCCAGACAACTCACGCCATCTTCCTGGATAGTGCCATTCCGGCCGTGGGTATTTCTTCGGAAGATACTCCGCATGACCGAATCGTCACGGATCGTCGCACAGCGCAGGCCCCCACGGGTGCCCGCCGTGACCTACTTCGGCATCAGCGCGCTCTTCCATTACCTCGGTCCCGCCTGCGCGGTGCTGCTGTTCGTCCGGGTGGATGTGCTCGGCGTGGCGTGGCTGCGGATCGCCAGCGCCGCACTGGTGTTCGCGGCCTGGCGCCGGCCGTGGCGGTTGCTCCGGCGCGGCACCGCCGAGCAGCGGCGGGTGCTGCTCGCGCTCGGGATCGTGCTCGCGGCGATGAACGCGACCTTCTACCTCGCCATCGCACGGTTACCGCTGGCCACCGTCGGCGCGATCGAATTCCTCGGGCCGATCGTGCTCGCCGCGATCGGTCTACGCAACGGCCGCAACATGATCGCCCTCGTGCTCGCGGCCGGCGGGGTCGTCGCGCTGACCGATATCCAGCTGGCCGGCGCGCCGACCGGATTCGTCTTCGCGTTCGCCAACTGCGCGCTGTTCCTGCTGTACGTGCTGCTCGGCCACCGGATCGCCAACAGCGCAGCGGTTTCCGGCCTCGACCAGCTCGCCGCCGCGATGTCGATCGCCGCGGTGGTGGCGACGCCGTTCTGTCTCGGCGCTGCTGTCCCGGCGTTCACCAGTCCCGCGGCATTGCTCGCCGGGATCGGCGTCGGGCTCTGCTCCTCGGTCATTCCCTACGTGACCGATCAGCTCGCCATGGCGCGACTGCGTCGCAGCACCTTCGCCCTGCTGCTCAGCATCCTCCCCGCGGTCGCGGCGGTGATCGGGATCGTGGTGCTCGCCCAAGTCCCCACCGTCCAGGAGCTGGCCGGCATCGCGCTGATCGCCGCGGGCGTCTCAATCCACCAGGAAAAACACGAAAACGAGGAGAACTGATGGAATACATCCGGCTCGGACACACGGGTCTGAACGTGTCCCGGATCTGCCTGGGCATGATGAGCTACGGCGACCCCGCGTCGTGGGCGTGGGTGCTCAGCGAAGACGCCGCCGAACCGATCGTCCGGCAGGCCGCCGAGTCGGGAGTGAACTTCTTCGACACCGCGGACATGTACTCCGCGGGAGTCAGCGAATCGATCACCGGGCGGCTGCTGGGCAAGCTGTTCCCGCGCCGCGACGACTACGTGCTGGCCACCAAGGTGTACTTCCCGATGGGTTCGGGGCCGAACGACAAAGGCTTGTCCCGCAAACACATCATGTCCGCCATCGACGCCTCGCTCGATCGGCTGGGTGTCGACCACGTGGACCTATATCAGATCCACCGCTGGGACGACGAGACGCCGATCGAGGAAACCATGCAGGCGCTCCACGAGGTGGTCACCGCCGGGAAAGCGCGGTATCTCGGCGCATCCAGCATGTTCGCCTGGCAGTTCGCGAAGGCGCAGCACGTCGCCGGAACGCACGGCTGGACGAAGTTCGTCGCGATGCAGAACCACTACAACCTCGTCTACCGGGAGGAGGAACGCGAGATGCTCCCACTCTGCCGCGACCAGGGCGTCGGCGTGATCCCCTGGAGTCCGCTCGCCCGCGGACTCCTCACCGGCTCCCGCACCCGCGGCGGCCACCCCACCACTGCCCGCGCCGGCTCCGACCACATCGCCGCGAACATGTACACCGACAACGACTTCGACGTCGTCGACGCGGTCCGCCGAGTAGCCGCCGCCCGCGACCTGCCGCCCGCCCAGATCGCCCTCGCCTGGCTCCTCGGCCGCCCCGGCATCACCGCCCCCATCATCGGCGCCACCAAACCGAACCACCTGAACGACGCACTCGACGCCATGCGGCTACATCTCACCGACGACGAAATCACCACACTGGAAACCCCCTACCGCCCCCACCCAGTCCTCGGCCACCACTAACCCGGTCGTCTGATGCCCGGGCCCCACCAGGCATCGCCGCCCCGCACCATCCGCGATGGCACAGCCACCACAACCCCGGCCACCCAGCGACACGACCCGCTGCCGCACCACTCCCGTTGCGCCGCACCCTTTCTGAGCCTTCGCACCCTCTGCGGCCAGCCACAGCAGGTGCGCGAAGACAGAACGGGTGCGGCTAGGGCGCTTGGGTCATCGGCCGCGCCGATCCGGTGGCGCAGAGGCCGCTGCGCATGCGCACCCTCCCCTGCGTCGCAGCACACCGCCTCGCCGTCGGAGTCGAGATTGATCGCCGCCCGCCGCCACACGCGCTGAACTGCTGCGCTCTTCTGCTGCGTCGCACCATTTCTGAGCCTTCGCACCCGCGACGGCCTGCCACAGCGGGTGCGGGAACGCAGAACCGGTGCGGCTGCGGCGGCACACCGCTACGCACGTGCGCACCTCTGCCGCCACCGGCTGGTACGCACACTCGGCCGTTGCCGATGCGGCGGCATCCCCCGGCGCGGGCGTGGTTGACTCGTCGGATGATCGAGTACGACGTGCTGCGGGTGTTCTGCGGGGCCGGGGGTGGTTTCGGTAACCGGCTCGGGGTGGTGCGGGACGGGGGTGCCGTTGCGGAGGTCGGGGCGCGGCAACGTTTTGCCGCGGAGTTGGGGTTCAGTGAGACGGTGTTCGTCGATGACGCGGAGGGCGGGGTCATCGATATCTACACCCCGACGGTGCGCCTTCCTTTTGCCGGGCATCCGTGCGTCGGGACCGCCTGGTTGCTCGGTGCGTCCGAACTCGTGACCGCGGCGGGCGTCGTCGGCGTCCGGCACGACGACGAATTCACCTATATCGCAGCGCGATCCGCGTGGGCACCGCCACGGACGTTGCGCCAGTACGGATCCGCGGCCGAGGTGGACGCGCTGACCGTACCCGAGCCGGGCGAATGGATCTACGCTTGGGCCTGGCAGGACGAGCGCGCCGGTCACGTGCGGGCCCGCGCCTTCCCGGGCCGCGGCGACGGCATCGACGAGGACGAAGCAACGGGCGCCGCCGCCCTGCTCCTCACCGCCGAACTCGCACGCCCCCTGCATATTTCGCAAGGGCAAGGCTCGATCATCGTGACCGCACCACAGCCGGACGGACTGATCGAAGTCGGTGGACGCGTAACAGCCGGATAGGACCAGCACCAGCCGATCCACAGCCGGAAGGCTTACCGAGGGCGGCGGGCGACTAGTACGCGAGTAACGCTGCAGCAGAACACTTCTCGCCATGCGGCCCGCCCGTCTCACCGAGTCGGCCGCACCGCAGCAACTTTTACCGAAGCTCGCACTCAATCGCGCACATAGTAATGCCCGAGCGTGTCGTCATAGCGCCCGGACGGACGGCAGCACCGGCGCTCAGATCAAACGCTCCACCAGCAGCAACCCGCCGATCACGAGCATCGCGACACCGGAGATGCGGGTGACGATCCGGGCCGCGGTCGGCCGGGCGCGCAGCACGGTCCGGGCCAGTACGCCGACGCAGAGGTAGATCACCGCACAGCTGAGCGTGTGGATCAGCCCCAGTGCGCCGATCTGGGCGGCGAGCGGCCAACTCCCGGTCCGGTCGGTGAACTGCGGCAGCAAGGCCACGAAAAGCAACAGCGCCTTGGGATTCAGGCCACTGATCCCGATGCCGCGCAGCAGGCTCGCGCCCCACGGCGCGGGATTCTGCTCCCCCGCTACCGCGGTGGGCGCGTTCGACGCGACCAGCGTCGTCCCGCCGAGCCACATCAGATACAGGCCGCCGAAGACCGTAAGCGCCGTCAGCACAACCGGATTCCGATCGACAACGGCCGCGACGCCGGCCGCGACCACCACGGTCAGCGCGACATATCCCAGCAGCAGCCCGCCGACCGCGGGGACCACCGACCGCTCCCGCAGTCCCGCGGCGATCGCGTACGCCCAGTCCGCACCGGGTACCAGGATCAGCAGCACCGACACCGTCCAGAACGCGGCGATGTACCCGACAGCCATACCCAACCCTCTCCCTCGAACACCGACCCCAAGGAAGGATAGGTGCGATCAACCGGGAGGTGATTCCAATTTCTCGCAGGTAGGCGCACGATTATGGAAGAATCTTCCGCATGGATCGGATCGACCGGAAGATTATTGCCGAGCTACAGCACGACGGCCGTTTGACGATCACCGAACTCGCCGCCCGGGTGCGCCTCAGTCTCTCGCCGTGTCACCGCCGGTTACGGGAGCTGGAGAAGTCGGGGGTGATCCGCGGCTATCGCGCGCTGGTCGACGCAGCGGCCGTCGGCTTGACCTTCGAGGCGCTGGTCTTCGTCACGATGCGGCAGGAGGATCGCCCCACCGTGGCCGCCTTCGAGCAGGCGGTCGCGGAGATACCGCATGTGCTGCAAGCACAGCGCCTGTTCGGCGACCCCGACTTCCTGTTGCGTGTGGTCGCCGCGGATCTGCCTGCGTTCCAACAGCTTTACGACGAGCGCCTGGCGACGCTGCCCGGCGTGCAACACCTCACGTCGACCTTGGTGATGAAGCATGTGGTGCACGAGCGACCGGTGCCGCTGTGACGACGACCGCGCTCAGTACCGCCGTTCGTGTTGCTCCACAGCGTCTTTGGCGTCTTTCAACCCGGCGCCGGTGAGTTCGCGGTAGCGCTTGATCGCCTGAATCTTCTTGCCCTGCACCAGAAGATCATCGATCTCGGCCCAGCTGAACGACACCGGACGGGGTGCGACCGGCATGGCGGGGATGGGTTTGGCGGTGGTCAGGTCGGGCCGTTCCTGAATCCCCAGATGATCGAGGATCAGGTCCAGTTTGAGGTGCAGTGCGTCGATCTTCCGCTCGAGGCGGCGGTGGGCGAACATGCTCGAATCGTAGTGACCGCCGTCGGCTCTCAGGCGGCGAGCAGCGCGTCGGCGAGATTATCGGTGGTGTCGAAGGCGGCGACGTCACCGGCCGCGGCGAGCAGCCGATTCACGCACCGCGGGCCCGTGACCAGGCGAATCCTGCGCTCTGTGCGCTCAGCCGAGCTTCGGGCCGCGAGCAGCACGTGCAGCCCGGCGACGCCGAAAAACGTCACCTGGGACAGGTCGATGACCACGGTCGACGCGGCATTACCGAGCGCATCGGTCAGCCGGGAGCGGAACAGCTCCGCGGTGTAGAAATCGACTTCACCGGCGAGCGCGCACAGTGTCACCGTGTCGCTGGGAGCCGTCAGGGATACGCGCAGCCGGTCCAGGGGATCGGGTCGATTCGGCACCGTGACTCGACTCGGTGCCCCACCTCGCTTCGGGATGGTCGCGGATCTCGCCATGTTGTCGACGAGGAATGCTGAAGTAGCGAGTGTGGTCGACATGAGGACCTCGGTCCTGTCGCGCGCGGCAAATGAAGTCCGGTTGCCGGCAAGTTTTTTCGCCCTGATGCGATATCGCCATCCCGAGCTGGGCTGTCTACTCAACCCTGAAAGCAGATTACCCAGCGGCGGCTCGCGACAAACCAAAGAAGCCACCGCGAGTCGCGGTGGCTTCTTGTGGACAGCGGTCCGTAACGGACTAGGCTGACTTCTCCCGGCGCTCGGTGCGCTGCGCCTTGCGCGGCACGATCGTCGGCAGCACGTTCTCGGTGACGGTGTCGGAATCGACGACCACCTTGGCGACATCGTCGCGGCTGGGGATGTCGTACATGACCGGCAGCAGCACTTCCTCCATGATGGCGCGCAGGCCGCGGGCGCCGGTGCCACGCAGGATGGCTTGATCGGCGATCGCCTCGAGCGCATCGGTGGTGAACTCGAGGTCCACGCCGTCCATCTCGAACAACCGGATGTACTGCTTGACCAGTGCGTTCTTCGGCTCGGACAGGATCTTGACGAGCGATTCCTTGTCCAGGTTGGTCACCGACGCGACGACCGGCAGACGGCCGATGAACTCGGGGATCAGACCGAACTTGATCAGATCCTCCGGCATCACCTCGGCGAAGTGGTCGGTGGTGTCGACCTCGGCCTTGGAGCGCACCTCGGCGCCGAAACCGATGCCGCGGTGGCCGGTCCGGTCGGAGACGATCTTCTCCAGGCCGGCGAACGCACCCGCCACGATGAAAAGCACGTTGGTGGTGTCGATCTGGATGAACTCCTGGTGCGGGTGCTTACGGCCGCCCTGCGGCGGCACACTCGCCTGGGTGCCCTCCAGGATCTTCAGCAGCGCCTGCTGCACGCCCTCGCCGGAGACGTCGCGGGTGATCGACGGGTTCTCGCTCTTGCGGGCGATCTTGTCGACCTCGTCGATGTAGATGATGCCGGTCTCGGCGCGCTTCACGTCGTAATCCGCGGCCTGGATCAGCTTCAGCAGGATGTTCTCGACATCCTCACCGACGTAGCCGGCCTCGGTCAGCGCGGTCGCGTCGGCGATGGCGAACGGAACATTGAGCATCTTGGCCAGGGTCTGCGCGAGGTAGGTCTTGCCGCAACCGGTGGGCCCGAGCATCAGAATGTTCGATTTGGTGAGCTCGACGACCTCGCCGCGGCTGTCGCGGCCCTTGTCGCCGGCCTGAATGCGCTTGTAGTGGTTGTACACGGCCACCGCCAGCGTGCGCTTGGCGGTGTCCTGCCCGATGACGTAGTTCTCCAGGAAGTCCCGGATCTCCGCCGGCTTGGGCAGTTCATCGAGCTTGACCTCGCTGGACTCGGCGAGTTCTTCCTCGATGATCTCGTTGCACAGATCGATGCACTCGTCGCAGATGTACACCCCTGGTCCCGCAATGAGCTTCTTGACCTGCTTCTGGCTCTTTCCGCAGAACGAGCATTTCAGCAGATCGCCGCCATCTCCGATGCGCGCCATCTCGTGGGTCCCTACTTCCTTGTCCGCGTGCAACCGTCGTCCAGGTTGCCAGTTATCTGCCGCCTTGCTTGTCGGCACCACGGCGTGGTCGAAAACGCGTCGACCGGTTCCGGTGTGTACGGCAGTGCTGTCAACCGGGAGCAAAGGTCCCTAGGTTGACCGTACCTGGTGTGTGCGATGGAGGTCGACAACTCGAGCATGTTTCTCCGCCGGGTTGTGCGAGTTCTCACGGCACCGGAGCGCGTTCTGTCATTGCGACGGCCTGTTCGAGCTCCGGCCGCTTGTTCATCGACGCCGGGGACCGAAGTGTTTCGGCGCCGACGTCGTCATTGAAGCAGTCCGGCCGGGCAGCATGCCACCTGGCGTGCTTCCCGGCCGGAACTCCGTGGGGTACAGCTATTCGCGCGCGAATCACCGCCGGGAAACGGCGACTCGCGACGAGATCACTTCTGTGCGCTGAGCTTGCGGTAGTCGAACACCGTATCAACGATCCCGTATTCCTTGGCCTCTTCGGCGGTGAGAATCTTGTCGCGGTCGGTGTCCTTGCGGATGGTGTCCGCGTCCTTACCGGTGTGCCGGGCCAGCGTGGTCTCCATCAGGCGCCGCATGCGCTCGATCTCGGCGGCCTGGATCTCCAGATCCGACACCTGGCCCTGGATGCCACCCTCCAGCGACGGCTGGTGGATCAGCACGCGGGCGTTGGGCAGGCAGGCACGCTTGCCCGGGGTGCCGGCCGCGAGCAGCACAGCGGCGGCGGAGGCGGCCTGACCCAGGCAGACGGTTGCGACATCGGCGCGCACGTACTGCATGGTGTCGTAGATGGCCATCAGCGAGGTGAACGAGCCACCGGGCGAGTTGATGTACATGGTGATGTCGCGGTCCGGGTCGAGCGACTCGAGCACGAGCAGCTGCGCCATCACGTCGTTCGCGGAGGCGTCGTCCACCTGCACGCCGAGGAAGATGATGCGCTCCTCGAACAGCTTGTTGTACGGGTTGGACTCTTTGACGCCGAAGCTCGAGTGCTCGATGAACGACGGCAGGATGTAGCGCGACTGCGGGCCCTGCGGCGCCATGCCGCCGAGTGCGCGTGGGTCAAACTGGTTGGCCATCTTGGTCTCCAAAGTCTCTGTGGGTAAGCGGCTGATGCGCTGGAACGGACGAAGATTCGCCGATCGCGCCTAGTTGTCGCTCACGCCGCCGGTCTGGTTCGCGTGGCTGACGACCCGGTCGATGAAGCCGTATTCCAGGGCTTCCTTGGCGGTGAACCAGCGGTCGCGGTCGGCGTCGGCCGTGACCTGCTCCACGGACTTGCCGGTGTGCTGCGCCTGCAGTTCGTTCAGTTCCCGCTTGGTGTGCGCGAACTGCTCGGCCATGATCGCGATATCGGCGGCCGAACCACCGATACCGGCCGAGGGCTGGTGCATCATGATCCGCGCGTGCGGCAGGGCCAGGCGCTTGCCCTTGGTGCCGGCGGTGAGCAGGAACTGGCCCATCGAGGCGGCCAGACCCATGCCGACGGTGCGGATATCGCACTCGGCGAACTGCATGGTGTCGTAGATGGCCATACCGGCGGTCACCGAGCCACCCGGCGAGTTGATGTACAGCGAAATGTCCTTGGTCGGATCCTCCGCCGTGAGCAGCAGGATCTGCGCGCAGATCTTGTTCGCGATGTCGTCGTCGACCTGGGTGCCGAGGAAGATGATGCGCTCGCGAAGCAGGCGCTCGTACACCGAATCACTGAGGTTGAGCCCAGCAGTCGCGGACGTCATAGCGATCCCTGCCTGATTACTTGTCACGGATACCTGCCTTCTCATACCGGCTCGCTGGCCGACGGCCATCTCTGGTTCGTTGTCACAAACATTAACGAAGCAGGGCGGCACCGAACTCCCGGTACCGCCCTACTTCGCTCACAGCGCAACTTCGCGGCGCTCAGCTGCGCTGTGCTCTACTACTCCGCCTTCGCCGCGGCGGTCTCGTCCGACTCGACCTCGAGCACGTCGTCGGCGTCGATCTCCGGCGCGGAATCCTCAGGCGCACCGAACATTTCGGCGGTGTCCACGGCGTTGCCCGCGGAGTCGGTCACCTTGACCTTGCCGACCACGCCGGCCAGCGCCTTGCCGCGACGGACGTCGGCGAAGATCGCGCCGAGCTGGCCCGCCTGCTGCACCTGCTGGATGAACTGCTCCGGCGCCAGGCCGTAACGCTGCGACTGGAACAGGATCCGCTCGGTGAGCTCTTCCTGGCCGACCTGGGTGTTGTCCGCCTCGGCGATCGCGTCCAGCAGCAGCTGGGTCTTCACCGACTTCTCGGCGGACTCCTTGGCGTCCTTGTCGAACTCTTCACGGCTCGAGCCCTGCGCCTCCAGCGCCTCGGCGAGCTTGGCCTCGTCGTGGTCGAAGCCGTGCACCGCGTCGTGGGTGACGGCGTCGATCTCGGCCTTGACGACGGCATCGGGCAGCGGCACCTCGACCTGCTCCAGCAGGGTCTCGAGCACCTTGTCCCGGATCTCGCCGGCCTGCTGCACCTTCTTGCTGCGCTCCACCCGGGTGCGCAGGTCTTCCTTCAGCTCGTCCAGGGTGTCGAATTCGCTTGCCAGCTGGGCGAAGTCGTCATCGGCGGCGGGCAGCTCGCGCTCCTTCACCGACTGCACGGTGACGGTGATGACGGCTTCCTTGCCCGCGTGCTCACCGGCCACCAGGGTGGAGGTGAACTCCTTGGACTCGCCGGAGTTCAGGCCGATGAGCGCCTCGTCGAGACCCTCGATCAGCTGGCCGGAGCCGACCTCGTGGGACAGGCCGGTGGTGGCCGCCTCGGGCACCTCTTCGCCGTCCACGGTGGCGGACAGGTCGATGGAGACGAAATCGCCGTCCTGCACGGCCCGCTCGACACCGGTCAGGGTGCCGAAGCGCTGGCGCAGCGAGAGCAGCTGCTCCTCGATGTCCTCGTCGCCGATGGTGAACGCGTCGACAGTCACCTCGATGCCGTCGTAGGCGGGCAGCGTGATCTCCGGGCGCACGTCGACCTCGGCGGTGAAGGCGAGCTCCTCGCCGTCCTCGATCTTGGTGATCTCGATCTCGGGCTGGCCGATGACCTTCACCTGGCCCGCGGTGACGGCCTCGCTGTAGCGGCCCGGCAGCACGTCGTTGACGACCTGCTCCAGCACCGCGCCGCGACCCAGGCGAGCCTCGAGCAGCTTGGCCGGCGCCTTGCCGGGACGGAAGCCGGGGATCTTGACCTGCTTGGCCAGTGCCTTGTACGCGCGATCGAAGTCGGGCTTCAGTTCCTCGAAGGGCACCTCGACATTGATCCGGACCCGGGTCGGGCTCAGCTGCTCGACGGTGCTCTTCACGGACATGCTCCTTGTTCGTCGTCTGTTCTGGTTGAGACGCGATCCCCCGTCATCCCGGACATGCTCCGGGACACCGGCACCCGCCGGGTGGCGAGGGACGCGGCGTACGCATCCCGACCAGGTTAGTTGACCGGCCGGGACGGGCTGCACTCGGCCGGTCGCCCAGCCCCTACTTTCCGATCGACACGGCGTCGGTGACGAAGACCAGCGTTTCGTTCGGCGCGATGCCGCGCCCGCCCGCGCCGTAGCCGAGGTCCGGCGGCACGATCAGCAGCCGGCGCGCGCCCTGCTGCACCCCGACCAGGCCCTGGTCCCAGCCCTGGATGACCTGGCCGGCGCCGAGGGTGAGCTGGAACGGCTTGCCGCGATCGAAGGAGCTGTCCTTCTTCTGCTTGTTGGACCAGGTGATCAGCGCGTAGTTCATGGTCAGCTGCTGGCCCGGCTCGGCGCCGGGGCCGCTGCCGGGGTTCAGGTCCTTGGTGATCAGCTGCTTCGGCGGATCGCAGTTGTCCGGGATGGTGATCGTCGGGGCGGCGCCGAACTCACCGCTCACGGCGATGTCGTCGGCGGTGCATTCCCGGCCTTTGCTCTGGGTCGGGCCCGCGGCGGCCGAGGTGGCGGCCCGCGCGGCCGAGGTGGTGGAGGGAGCGGGCGACGACTTGTCGTCCGAGCCGCACGCGACCAGCGTGCACGCCGCCGCGGTCATGGTGCCGATCGCGATGATCCTGCCGAGTGTCTGCATGCGGCGGACCCTAGACCACACCGGTCCGAATGTCCGAGCCGACATGTCCTTGGTCCCTCGTCCGCCACGTCGTCGCGCACTAGGCTGACCGTGAATTTTCTCCGTGCGGACTTGTGCACACCGTTCTGTTGGGTATCGCGGCTACCGAGACCCCGAACACGAGGAGAGGCGGCGCATGAGCCACATGGCGAGCGCGGGCGGCGACACCGCCGCCGACAATGTCGGCAGCACCGGCGGCGAGACGGTCGCACCGGAGCCGTACCGGCTGGCAACGGTCGACGGACCACTAGAGCGCGACGAACTCGACTCGATCGACGCGTGGTGGCGGGCCGCGAACTATCTGGCGGTCGGTCAGATCTATCTGATGGCGAATCCGCTGCTGCGCGAACCGCTGCGCGCCGAGCACGTCAAACCGCGGTTGCTCGGCCACTTCGGCACCGTGCCCGGATTGAATCTGGTGTGGGTGCACGCGAACAGGGCGATCCGGCAGCGCGGGTTGAACGCGGTCTTCGTGGCCGGGCCCGGACACGGCGGGCCGGGCCCGAACGCGTGCGCCTGGCTGGAGGGCACGTATTCCGAGCTCTACAGCCATATTCCGCGGGACGGGACGGGGATGGGCGCGCTGTTCGCCCAGTTCTCCTTCCCCGGCGGCGTGCCCAGCCACTGCGCGCCGGAGACGCCGGGCTCGTTCCACGAGGGCGGCGAGCTCGGCTACTCGCTGCTGCACGCCTACGGCGCCGCGTTGGACAACCCGGATCTCACGGTGTTCTGCGTAGTCGGCGACGGCGAGGCGGAGACCGGACCGCTGGCTGCCAGCTGGCATGCCAACAAATTCGTCAATCCGGCGCGCGACGGCGCGGTGCTGCCGATTCTGGCGCTGAACGAATACAAGATCGCGAATCCGACCATTCTGGCGCGCATTCCGGAGGCCGAGCTGGTCTCGCTGCTGCGCGGGTACGGCTACGACCCGATCGTGGTCGCGGGCAGCGACCCGGCCGCGGTGCATCAGGCCATGGCCGCGGCGGTGGACACCTGTATGGAACGCATCGCGCAGATCCAGCGGGCCGCGCGCGGCGGTACCGACGGCAGCAGGCCGGTCTGGCCGATGATCGTCCTGCGCACGCCCAAGGGGTGGACCTGTCCCCCGGTCGTCGACGGCGACCCCGTCGAGGGCACGTTCCGGGCCCATCAGGTGCCGCTGCCCGGTGCACGCACGAACTCCGATCATCGTGCGGTGCTGGAGCAGTGGCTGCGTTCGTATCGTCCCGAGGAGTTGTTCGACGACCACGGCAGGCCGGTCTCGGAACTGCTCGATCAGGTGCCCGACGGTGAACGGCGGTTGAGCGCGAACCCGATTGCCAACGGCGGCATGCTGGTTCGCGATCTGGACCTGCCGGACTGGCGCGACTTCGGGGTCGAGGTGAGCACACCCGGAGCCGATGCGCACGAGGCGACCAAGGTGCTCGGCGGTTGGTTGCGCGAGGTGACCCGGGCCAACCCGGACAATTTCCTCACCTTCGCCCCGGACGAGCTGGCCAGCAATCGCTTACAAGACATCCTCGACGTCACCGGACGCAACTGGCAGGCCGAAATCGGCAGTCACGACGAGAAACTCGACCGCACCGGCCGGGTGATCGAGGTGCTGTCCGAGCACATGTGCCAGGGGCTGCTGGAGGGCTACCTGCTGACCGGCAGGCACGGGGTGTTCACCTGCTACGAGGCGTTCATCCACATCGTCGACGCGATGTTCAACCAGCACGCCAAATGGCTCGACGCCAGCGCGGCGGTGCCCTGGCGGCGGCCCATCGCCAGCCTGAATTACCTTCTCTCTTCCCATGTTTGGCGACAGGACCACAACGGGTTCACGCATCAGGATCCCGGATTCCTCGATGTGGTGCTCAACAAGAAGCCGTCGATCGTGCGCGTCTACCTGCCGCCGGACGCCAACACGCTGCTGTCCACCTACGACCACTGCCTGCGGTCACGGCACTACGTCAACGTGGTGGTCGCGGGCAAACAGCCACAGGCGGACTGGCTTTCGGTACACGACGCCGCCGAGCACTGCGCGCGCGGCATCGGCATCTGGGATTGGGCCGGGCACAACGACGAACTCGGCACCGTCCCGGATGTGGTGCTCGCCTGCGCGGGTGACGTGCCCACGCTGGAAACGCTCGCGGCGGCGGCGATCCTGCGGGAACGATTGCCGGAGTTGCGGATTCGCGTGGTGAACGTGGTCGACCTGATGCGCCTGCAACCACAGGACGAACACCCCCACGGTCTACCCGACAGCGAGTTCGACACCCTGTTCACCCACGACCGGCCGGTGATCTTCGCCTTTCACGGTTACCCGTGGCTGATCCACCGGCTCACCTACCGGCGGGCCAACCACGCCGGACTGCACGTGCGCGGCTACAAGGAACGCGGCACCACGACGACACCGTTCGACATGGTGATGCTCAACGACCTGGACCGCTATCACCTGGTGATGGACGTGATCGATCGGGTGCCGAGCCTCGGCGAGCGAGCCGCGGGACTGCGCCAGGAGATGGTGGACGCCCGCTGGACGGCACGGGCCTGGACGCGCGAGCACGGCGAGGACATCCCCGAGGTCGCGAACTGGAGTTGGCCGCAGCCGTCGCGCTGACGGGCTGCCAGACACTGCCACCAGAATGAAACTTCCTTGCGCGGGTTCCCGCGACTGGGCGACGATCGCTGCATGCTGCTGACGATCACCTGCACACCGCCGGACGGCGCCGCGTGGCCGGCGACCGACCTGGGGTTCTTGCTGCACAAGAACCCCGACCGGGTCCAGGCGTTCGAGCAGTCGTACGGCACGGCGCACGTCGTCTACCCGCAGGCCACGGCCGAGCGATGCACCGCCGCCCTGCTGCTGGAGATCGACCCGATCCGCCTGGTGCGCGGACGTTCGCGTGGCACACCGGATTTCAGCCTCGGCCAGTACGTCAACGACCGGCCGTACGCGGCATCGTCGCTGCTGTCGGTGGCCATCGGCGCGGTGTTCCGCACCGCGTTGCACGGCCGCTGCACACTGCGACCGGAACTGGCGCAGACCGCGCTGCCGCTGCAGCTCGAATTGCCCGCGGTGCCGTGCAAGGGCGGCGCCGAAGTGGCCGAGCGGATGTTCGCGCCGCTGGGCTGGACGGTGACCGCGACTCCCCTGCCGCTGGACCCGGCCTTCCCGGACTGGGGCGATTCCCACCATCTGCGGCTGGCGCTGACCGGCACGATGCGGCTGGCCGATGCACTGTCACACCTGTACGTGCTGCTGCCCGTCCTCGATGGGGCCAAACACTATTGGCTCGCCGCCGACGAAGTCGACAAGCTGATCCGGGCCGGCGCGGGCTGGCTGGCCGAACACCCCGAACGCGCCTGGATCACCCGGCGATACCTGGCCCGCCGCCAGTCGCTGGTCCGAGCCGCACTGGCCCGCCTCGCCGAAGTGGACGAGGTGGAACCGGAGGAACTCGACGCGGTCGAGGAGGCGGTGGACGACGGCGCGGACACCGACGCCACGCTAGGTGTTGCGGCGCAGTGCGATCCGGCGCAGTGCGATGCGGCTGACCGCGCGCCGGCACAAGCCGCATCGGCGCGGTTGGAACCGGCACAGTCCGACACGGCACAGTCTGGTCCGGCGTTGTCCGATCCGGCGCAGTTCGGTGCGGCGCTGCACGACACGGCGGGGCTCTCTGCGGCGAACCCTGAACCGGCGCAAAGTGGTTCGGCTGGGTCCGGGGCGGTGGGTGAAACCGGCCCGCGGACACCGTCGTTGGCGGTGATTCGGCGGGCGGCGGTGATTGCCGCGTTGCATGAGGTCGGGGCCGGGCGGGTGCTCGATCTCGGGTGCGGTGAAGGCGCGTTGTTGCGGGAACTGCTGGCGGACAAGGCCTTCGGCGAGATCGTCGGCGTCGACGTCTCGATGCGGGCGTTGCACATCGCCGAACGTCGCCTGCGCCTGGATCGGCTGCCCGAGCGGGTCGCGGCCCGACTGACCCTGCGTCAGGGCGCGCTCACCTACACCGACGCCGAGTTGCGCGGCTACGACGCGGCAGTGCTCATGGAGGTCGTCGAGCACGTCGATCCGCCGCGGCTCGGCGCGCTCGAGCACGCGGTCTTCGCCGCGGCCGCACCACGGGCCGTGCTCGTGACGACGCCCAACGCCGAGTTCAATGTGCGATACGAGAGCCTGCCCGCGGGCAAGTTCCGGCATGCCGACCACCGATTCGAGTGGACCCGGGCAGAATTCGAGTCCTGGGCGGCACGGGTGGCGGCCACGCACGGCTACTCCGTGCGCTTCGTGCCGATCGGCCCATTCGACCCCGAAGTGGGCGCGCCGACCCAGATGGCGGTCTTCACCACAGCGATCCAGGAAGGAGCAGCGTGATGGCGGAACTCTCGGTGCCCGAACTGTCGCTGGTGGTGTTGATCGGCAGCACCGGCTCGGGCAAGTCGACCTTCGCGCGCAAGCACTTCCGGTCGACCGCGATCGTCTCCTCGGATGCCTGCCGCGGCGTCGTCAGCGACGACGAGAACGACCAGTCGGCCACCGCCGAAGCGTTCGCCCTGCTGCACCACATCGCGGGCGTCCGGCTGCGCCGCGGTCTGCGCACCGTGGTCGACGCGACGAATGTCCAGGCCAAGTCGCGGCAGGAGCTCATCGCGGTCGCGCGCGCCCACGACGTGCTACCGGTCGCCATTGTGCTCGACGTTCCGGATTCGGTTTGCCTGCAACGGAATTCGACCCGGCCCGATCGTGCGGGTCTCGGCGCGCACGTCGTCGTCCGGCAGCAGCGCGAGCTGCGCCGCAGCCTGCGCAGTCTGGAACGAGAAGGCTTCCGCAAGGTCTACGTGCTGCGCGGCGCCGCCGAGATCGAGGCCGCGACGATCGTGGACGAGAAGTCATGGAACGACAAGCGTGAACTCACCGGCCCGTTCGACGTGATCGGCGACGTGCACGGCTGCCGGGGCGAATTGGAAACGCTGCTCGGCGAACTCGGCTACGCCATCGACCGGGACGACAACGGACGCGCGGTCGGCGCGCACCATCCGGCGGGCCGGACCGCGGTGTTCGTCGGCGACCTGGTCGACCGCGGGCCGGATACGCCGGGCGTGCTCCGGTTGGTGATGGGCATGGTGGCCGCCGGAACGGGCCTGTGCGTCACCGGGAATCACGAGCACAAGCTGGTCCGCGCCCTCGACGGCAAGCAGGTGCGGGTCGCGCACGGCTTGGCCGAGTCGCTGGCCCAGCTCGACGCCGAGGACGAAGTGTTCCGCAAGGCCGCGCACGAATTCTGCCGCGGCCTGGTGAGCCACTATGTGCTCGACGGCGGCAAGCTCGTCGTCGCGCACGCCGGGTTGAAGCAGGAGTACCACGGTCGCGCCTCGGGCCGGGTCCGTTCCTTCGCCATGTACGGCGAAACCACCGGCGAGACGGACGAATACGGCTTGCCGGTGCGTTACCCGTGGGCCAACGACTACCGCGGCACGGCCACCGTGCTGTACGGGCACACCCCGGTGCTCGACCTGCAGTGGGTGAACAACACCCTGTGCCTGGACACCGGCGTGGTGTTCGGCGGCAGGCTCTCGGCGTTGCGATACCCGGAACGCGAACCGGTCTCGGTTGCCGCGGAACAGGTTTGGTACGAACCGGTGCGGCCGTTGCAGGCCACCACGATCAGTACCGCCGAGGGTGTGGTGCACCGGGATCCCGGCGTGCTCGATCTGGCGGACGTGATCGGCCGCCGGGTCGTGCAGACCCGCTATCACGGCAGGGTCGGCGTGCAGGAGGAAAACGCCGGTGCCGCACTGGAAGTGATGAGCCGGTTCGCGCTCGACCCCCGCTGGCTGGTGTACCTGCCACCGACGATGGCGCCGTGCGCGACTTCGGAGCTGGACGGCTACCTCGAGCACCCGGATCAGGCCTTCGCGTACTACCGCGCGGAGGGCGTCGACCGGCTCGTGTGCGAGGAGAAGCACATGGGTTCGCGGGCGGTGGTTCTGGTGGCCCGCTCGGCGCAGGCGGCGCGGGACCGGTTCGGTGTCGATGACGGCGGCACCGGCGTGATCTACACCCGTACCGGGCGTCCGTTCTTCGACGACCGGGACCACACCGAAGCCGTGCTCGCGCGGGTCCGTGCGGCCGCCGAGCATGCCGGGCTCTTCACCGAACTCGACAGCGAGTGGCTGCTGCTCGACACCGAGCTGATGCCGTGGTCGGCGAAGGCGCTCGGCCTGTTGCGCTCGCAGTACGCGGCGGTCGGGGCGGCGGCGCGCGCCGCGCTCGACACCGCCGGCGAGGTGCTGGCCGCGGTGACCGCCCGCGGTCTGGACGTGGGCGAACTCGCGCGCCGCACCGGCGCGCGCCGGGACGACGCCGCGGCGTTCACCGCCGCGTACGGCCGCTACTGCTGGCCGGTGGACGGCACGGCGGGTCTGCGGCTCGCCCCGTTCCAGATCCTCGCCACCGAAGGCGCGAATCACGCGGTACGCGAGCACGATTGGCACCTGGAACGGATCGACCGGCTGGTCGCCGCCGATCCGGAAATGTGCGCGCCGACCGGGCGGGTCTTCGTCGACCTGACCGACGAGCACAGCATCGCCGCCGCGACCGCGTGGTGGAGCAAGCTCACCGCGGCGGGCGGAGAAGGCATCGTGGTCAAGCCGCGCCAGGCGCTGGCGCGTGGCCCGCGCAAGGACGAGGCGGCGACGGACGAAGGCCGGCTGGTCCAGCCCGGCGTGAAATGCCGTGGGCCCGAGTACCTCCGGATCATCTACGGGCCGGAGTACCTGCGCGAGGACAACCTGCGACGGCTACGTGCCCGCGGTCTGGGCCGCAAACGCTCGATGGCCTTGCGCGAGTACGCACTCGGGCTCGAGGCCCTCGACCGGCTGGCCGCGGGTGAGCCGCTGTGGCGGGTGCACGAGGCGGTTTTCGCGGTGCTCGCGCTGGAGTCCGAACCGGTCGACCCGCGGTTGTGACGTCCCTCACCAGGGGCTGATCGCGAGCCGTCGGCACCTCACGTTCCGGCACCGCCCCCCTTGCACGCGGCAACTGAAACACGTTACCGTGCGAGTTAGCGGGCTGCTTGCAAGTGTTATACAGCGAGCCGCCCGGCGTACTGGACAAGGGAGTCTGACCATGCCCGCAGCGACCCCGGACGGCGCCTCGAGCACCGGCCGCATGCTGGTCGACGACCGCTTCACGGCCGTCGCCGCCAAGTTCTTCGCCATGTTCCGGCGCAGGCGACAGGGCGGTGGCGCACTCGCGGTCTACCTCGACGGCGAGCCCGTGCTGGACGTCTGGGCCGGATGGGCCGATCCGGAACGACGCTGGCGGTCCGACACGATGGCGCTGACCTATTCGACCGGCAAGGGCGTCGCCGCGACCGTCGCACACCGGCTCATCGAACGCGGCGTCCTTGACCTCGACGCACCGGTGGCGACCTACTGGCCCGAGTTCGCGGCGAACGGCAAGGACGCCATCACCGTTCGCGATGTCCTGAACCATCGCGCGGGACTGCAACGCATCCGTGGACTGGTCGACAGCCAGGGCACCCCGCTGGACGAGGACGCCTTGCTCGACCACGACAGCCTGGCCGCGGCGCTGGCCGCGTCCGCGCCGGATCCGTTGCGGCTGCGCGCCTCCGGCTATCACGGCCTCACCTTCGGCACCCTCGTCGCCGAGTTGGCGCAGCGGGCCACCGGGCGTTCGTTCGCCGAGGTGGTGCACGCCGAGCTCGCGGAACCACTGGGCGACAACGACTTCTGGTTCGGCGTCCCGCGCGGCGAGCGACACCGGCTCGCCACCCTGTCGCCGCGGCTCACCATCGGCAGGGTTCCGGTGGACCGGCTGATCGCGCCGTTCGGCGCGCTGCGCAGGGTGCAGTCCGCGCACAGCGCGATCTACGACGGCTGGGCCGATATGAGCATCGGCCAGCGGCCCTACGATGCCGTGATGCCCAGTTGGGGTGGCGTTTTCACAGCGCGCTCGCTGGCGCGGATGTACGGCGCGATCGCCAACGACGGCGTGGTCGGCACCCGCCGCCTGCTGCGGCCGGAGACCACCCGGATGATCGCGCAGATGCTGCCGAACAGCCGTTTCGACTACGTGCTCGGCGCGCCTCCGCACTGGGCGCTCGGCTACCACCGCGGCATCGTCGGCACCAGGCTGACCCGAGAAGCGCTGGGGCACTTCGGTGTCGGCGGATCGGGCGCGATCGCCATACCGGGCGTAGGCGTCTCCGTCGCCTTCGTGACCAATCACCTCGGCTACTCCGGGATGACGCTGGGCGATGCGCGACTCCCCACCCTGGCCGCCCTCGCCAGGCGTGCGGGCGCCCTCGGCAGCGCCGCGGGCAGTGTGCCGGTCACGCGGCAGGCCGCGGCGGGCTGATCGGCGCAGTCCACCGACCGGCCGCGCGGTACTGCCGCAAGGCTCGGATACGAGATCGTCCCGCCGCCGCATGCTCCGCACCCGAGGACACCACGAGTCGGACGGTGACCGATTCTCGCCAGCCTGAGTACGATCGACCGTATGGAAAGTGGCCCCGACTCCGTCCTCACCCGGCGCGAACCCGTCGAGATCACGGACAAGCGCCTGCTGCGCGGGGCACGAACCCGGGAGACGGTGCTGCGGCATGCGGTCGACATCGCCTCGCTCGACGGACTGGAGGGGCTGAGCTTCGGCCGGCTCGCCGCCGATTCGAGCCTGAGCAAGGCAGGAATCCAGACGCTCTTCAAAACGAAGGAAGCCCTGCAACTCGCCGCGATCGACCATGCGCGCGACCTGTTCGTCGAGACGGTGATCGAACCCGCCCGCACAACGCCCCGTGGCCTGCCCCGCCTGCGGGCACTGATCGAATACTGGCTGGCCTACATCGAGGCGCCACTGTTCACCGGCGGCTGCTTCTGGATGGCCGCGATACCGGAACAGGACAGCAGACCCGGCCCGGTGCTCGACGCACTGCTGCGCGACCGGCACGCTTGGGTACGCGTGCTCGAACACGAATTGCGGCGCGCGGTGACGGCTCGGGAGATCGCCGAACTCGACGTGGAACTCGCCGCGTTCCAGATCGATTCGGTCCTCTGCGCCACCAATACCGCGCTGCGCGTCGGCGACCCGGCGGCCATGCGCCGCGCGCGCCGCATCGTCGACGGATTTCTCACCGCACCTTGACGCGCGCGATCCAGGTCAAGCCGGCTTGTGCGCCACCGCGAAGATACGGCGGAACGGGAACCACGTGGTGCCGTCGGGCATGGCCGGGTAGACGACGCGCAGGCGCGGGGCCAGCTCGGTCCGGAATTCGCGCCAGTCCTCGTCGTCCAGTGCGGCCCGGATCGGGCGCAGCGCGGTGCCGGTGACCCACTCCAGCACCGGATCCGGCCCTTGCATGCGCTGGTAGTAGGTGGTTTCCCAGATATCGGCGACGGTGTGCTCGGTGCTGAGCACCGCCGCGTACCTGGCCGGTTCGGGCACCGCGTCCACCCCGCGCAGCATCGCGTCGGCGAGCCGGGACCGCCAGCGCGCCTCCCCGGCCAGCGCGCGGATCTCCCGATGCGACGGCGCGTCGAAGTTGCCGGGGACCTGCATGGCGAACCAGGCGCCGCGCGGCAATTCGGGCAACCACTCGGCGAGCAGCGCGAGATGATCCGGAACCCATTGCAGGACAGCGTTACAGACGACGACGTCGGTTTCCTCGTCCGGCTGCCAGTCGTGCACGTCGAGCACCTTCGCGTCGATCCCGCGCTGTCGCGCGTCGTCCACCATCTCCGGCGCGGAATCGAACGCGTCCAGGCGCGCATCCGGCCAGCGTTGCGCGAGCACTTCGGTGAGATTGCCCGGCCCGCACCCGAGATCGACCACGCGCCGCGGCTTTTCGGCGTCGATACGCCCGATCAGCTCGAAGAACGGGCGTGCCCGGTGATCGGCGAAGTCGAGATACTTCTTCGGATCCCACATACGAACCCTCCTCGTTTAGCAGTACGGGCGTACTTAGTACGATTGTACTGTATTGCTTGACAGGCAGATATGCCGAACCCCTATCACCCCCTATCGGCCGCACCGGCAACCGGGCGCTGCCCGAGTACCCGGCATTACGGGCGCTTACACCTCACTCGGCCGACCTGCGCGACTTCGCTGATGTTGTTCCGGGGCAGCATCTTTCGCGATACGCACAGTTGCGGATAACCCCCGGTCACGACGGTCTTTCGGCGTCTCGGTGTGTGGCAGGGTGATCGGCTATGAAGACGATCCTGATCACGGGGGCCACGTCGGGTATCGGACTCGCGGCAGCGCGGCAGATCGCGACAGGGGGCGATCGACTGGTGCTGGTCGGCCGAAATCCGCGCAAACTCGCCGAGTCGGCGACCGAGGTCCGCGCCGCCGGGGCAGGTGCGGTCGACACCCTCGAGTGCGACTTCGGCGAACAGGACTCGGTGCGGCGACTCGCCGACGCGGTGCTCTCCCGGTACGACCGGCTCGATGTCCTCGCGAACAACGCGGGCGGCTACCAGAAGGATCGGACCGTGACCAAGGAGGGCGTCGAAAAGACGTTCGCCGTCAATCATCTCGGCGGCTTCCTGCTCACCGAGTTGCTCACCGAACTGATGGTGCGCAGCGCGCCCTCGCGCATCCTGTTCACCTCATCGGTCCTGCACTTCGGCGCGGGTCTGGATCTCGACGATCTCGCGTTCCGACGCGGGTACTCGGGCGAAAAGGCCTACAGCCGATCGAAACTCGCGAACATCCTGTATGCCCGCGCGCTGGCCCGGACCCTGGAGGGCACCGGGGTGACGGTCAACGCCTTTCACCCCGGTGCGGTGGCCACCGGTATCTGGGATGACATGCCGTGGTTCGGGCAGCCCCTGGTCGCGCTGGCCAAGCGACTGTTCATGATCACCGCCGAGGAGGGCGGGCAGGCGCTGGCCTACCTCGCCACCGGCGCGGAGGTGGCCGGGGTGAGCGGCGCCTACTTCCAGCACAACCGCATCAAGACGCCGTCGCGCCGAGCCCAGGACGAAGTGCTCGGCCAGCGGCTCTACACGGTGAGCGCGAACCTGGTCACCGCCACCGGATAGGCACGCACACAGTCAACGACAACGTTGTCGAAAGTCCTAGCGACACAAATAGTTTGTCACCGACTGAGCTGTAGAAAGCAGGGACAATGCAGCGTACGCGTTTCGAGTCCATCGGCTCGTATACTCCGGCCACTGTCCGTTCCACCGAAGAACTGATCGCCGGCCTCGCGATACCGCGGTCGTTGGATCTGGCGCGGATCACCGGAATCGAACAGCGGCGAGTTTACGATTCCCATCCGGACCGCTACGAATCGTCGTTCGAGCTGGCCTTGCGCGCCATCGACGACTGCCTGCGCCATTCCGATTACGCCGCAGGCGATTTGGACATCATCATCTCGGCTTCGATCACCCGCACCCGCGGGAAGGAAATCTTCTGCTACGCACCGGCGTTCGCGCTGATGCTCGGCAACGCCGTCGGCGCGACCGAGGCCCGGCACTTCGACGTGTCCAACGCCTGTGCCGGGATGATGACCGGCGTGCTCGTGCTGGACCGGATGATCAAGGCCGGGGTGGTGCGCAACGGCATGGTGGTCAGCGGTGAGCAGATCACCCCGATCGCCGAAACCGCGATGCGCGAGATCAGCCAACCGTACGACCCGCAGTTCGCCGCGCTGACCGTCGGCGACGCGGCGGTCGCGGTGATCCTCGACGACCAGGGCGACGACCACGACGAGATCCACTACGTCGAGCTGATGACCACCGCGGAGGGCGCCGAGCACTGCCTCGGCATGCCCAGCGACCGGTCGGCCGGTATCGCGCTCTACACCGACAACCGCGCGATGCAGAGCGAGTCGCGCTACCGCCAAGGCATCGAGCGGATCGACACGTTCCTGCGGGAGAGCGGAAGATCCTGGGAGACCGAGAAATTCGACTACTGGATCCACCACCAGTTCAGCGCTCCGGCGCTCGAATACCTGGAGCAGCTCACCGGCGAGCACTTCGGCACTGCGATGCCGCAGGCACTGAATGTGTTGCAGGAGTATGGCAATACGGCGTCGACCTCGCATTTTCTGGTGTTGCACGAGTATCTCGCCCGACAGCAGATACCGAAGGGTTCGAAGATCCTGATGATCCCCGCGGCCTCCGGAATCGTTTCCGGTTATCTCGCCGCGACCGTCTCGCGGCTGGAGGCCTGAGTCATGGCGACCACCATCGTCGCGGCGGCGGCGAACACCGATCTGGACACCGGCAGCTATTTCGAGCTGGCGACCCGCGCGGCGATGTCCTGCCTGGAGCAGGCCGACGTCTCTGTCGACGAGGTCGGCATGCTGGTCAATACCGGTGTGTTCCGTGATGACAATATTTCCGAGCCCGCGGTCTCGGCGCTCATCCAGAAGCGGATCGGCATCGGACTCGAATACGAGCCGGGCCGCGTCCCCGCCTTCTCCTTCGACCTCATGCACGGCTCCACCGGCCTGCTGCACGCGGTCACGGCCACCGAATGCTTCCTGTCCACCGGCGAAGTCGAGTACGCCCTGATCCTGGCCGGCGATACCCATCCGTCGCGGCAGCGGTATGTCGCGGGGTTCCCGTACACCACCGGGGCGGCCGCGGTACTGCTCGAAAGCACACCTTTCGCAGCGGGATTCGGCCGCTTGTACACCAGCCGGACCGACGGCGACGCCCATCCCAGCGCCTGGGTCGCGCTCGGCGAGGCGGGCGCGAACGGCCGATCGGCCATGCGCGTGCGGCACGGTGACGAAGACCCGCTCACGCTGGCGGCGGCCGCGGTACGCGCCTGTATGACCGAGGAGGGCATCGACAGCGACGACTTCGCCACGGGCCGGGCGCTGTTGCTCACACCCGCGCCCGCGCTGGGATTCCGGGCACACTTGGCCGAAACCCTCAGGCTCGCACCGGAATCACTCGTCGGCGTGCCCACGGAGGTCGGTGACCCCTACTCCGCGGCTCCGGTGCACGCCTACCTGAACGCACAGGAGTCGGGCGTGCTCGCCGCCGCGGAGACAGTGCTGTTCCTGGCCGCCGACGACGCCTCGGCGGCCTGTCTGCCCTACCGGCAGCCGGTTCCGGCCTTCGTCGGCCGCGCTGCCGTCACGGAAACCGAAAGGCCTTGACGTCCGGGAGGTTCCACGGTTTTCCATGCATTACCGGCATTCCGGCGGCCTTGTCGCCGCAATGCCGGGACAGGTCAGGGAAGGCGGCCTAGGCTGTTTGCACCGGCTGGATCAACGGGGCATCCGGACATGCCCCTGCTGCGACGACGCATCGATGGTGCCCTTCCACAGTCGGGCACACTCATCGATGAAGGGACTAGGGCATGCAACGGCCGATGTCGGTACAGAACACCCAGTGGTCGACCATCGCGGAATCCAGTATCGGCCAGGCCATGGCGGTGCTCGGCGGGTGCAGCACCGTCGGCCTGATCGCGGAGCTGCTCGCCGTGGACGAAACGGCGGTCCGCACGGTGGTGCGCAGGCTCGCCGCGCGGTCTTCGTCGCGGGTGGTGATCGACGATCTGGACGCGGTCGAACGGCGGCCCCGTGAAATCCCGGCACCCGCCCATCCGGAACTACGGTGTCGTGCGGCGGAACTGTTGCACAGCAAGGGATTCCCGGCGGCGACAGTAGCCGACCAACTAGTCGAGGCCGGCGTCGCCGACTATCCGTGGGCGGCCAGGGTGCTGCTCGCCGCCGCCGACGAGGCGTTGGCCAACGATCAGATCGACCGGGCCGCCGACCGGTTGGAATTGGCCTATCGCGCCACTCGGGAGCCGAGCGCCCGCGGCGCGCTCGCGGTGCGGCTGGTCTGCGTCGACTGGCGCGGCAGCCCGTCGAGCCGAACCCGGAATTTCAGCCGGATGCGAGCGGCGCTGCGCGGCGGCCGGGTGCCCGCCGCACAGTTGCCCGCCGCCGTCATGTTCCTGCTCTGGCACGGCCAGACCCAGCGCGCGGATCAAGCGCTGGGACAGCTGAGTTCGTGCCCGCGCGACGAACCCGCGCCGCAGGCCGAATTCCTGCGCGCCTGGCTGCGCTTCACCCACCCGCCCTACGTGCCCCGGCACCAGGGCCTGTTCGCCGACGGACGCCTACCCGCCGACGACCGATTACCCGAACCCGCCGCCGGGGCCGTCGAGTCACGAAGACCGACGCAGCCGGACCAGCGGCCTCCGCATCTGCTCGGCGCCGAGCTGCTGACCCGGCTGTGCACCACCCATCCGCTCGACGACACCACCACGCTCGCCCAGCGCCTGCTCACCTGTCATCGGCTCGCCTCCACCACGGTGGAAACCCTTGCCGCGGCCGTACATTGCCTGATCTACACCGATCGGCTCGATACCGCCGCCGCGTGGTGTGATTCGCTGCTCGCCGAGGCCGAGGCGCGCAAAGCCCCCACGTGGCAGGCGATCTTCGCCGGCCTGCGCGCGGAAACGATGCTGCGCAAAGGCAATCCGCGCGCCGCAGCCAACGAGGCCGCGCTCGCGCTGAATCATGTTCCGGCCGAACATCTCGGCGTGTGGGTCGGGATCCCCATCGCGGTGCGGATACGGGCGTTGACGTCCGCGGGCCGACTGGCCGAGGCCGAAGCACAGCTGCGCAGGCCGGTGCCGCGCGCGCTGTTCGAGTCCCGCTTCGGACTGTTGTACCTGCACGCGCACGGCCACTTCCAGCTCGCCACCGGCCAGCCGCGCGAGGCGCTGCGCACCTTCCGGCGCTGCGGTGAGCTGATGCGCCGCTGGCGGATGGACTTCCCGTGGCTGGTCCCGTGGCGCAACGACATCGCCGTCGCGCATCTGGCGCTCGGCGAGGGCCGGCATGCCCGCGCCTTCGCCACCCGGCACCTCGACCTGCTCGGCGGTGCGCCGGCCCACCGCACCGGCGGCGTCTCGCTGCGTCTGCTCGCCGCGACGGCCGACCGCTATCAGCGGGTCAGGTTGCTGCGTGAGGCGACCGCGATCGCGCGGTCGGCCGGCTGCGATCTCGAACTCGCCACGGTCCTCGGCGATCTCGGCGCCGCGCACCGTGCCGTCGGCGATCACGAGAAGGCCCGCATGCTCATCCGCGAGGCGGTGCGCATCGCCGAGGCCTGCGGCGCCGACCCGCTGCTACGCGACCTGCTCGGCGAACGCCAGCCCGCTCCCACGGTCTCTCCGCTCACCGCGACGCCCACCGGTGTGGCCGCCCTCAGCCCCGCCGAACGCCGCGTCGCCGAACTCGCCGCACACGGCAAACGCAACCGCGAGATCGCCGCCGCCCTGGCCATCACCACCAGCACCGTCGAACAACACCTGACCCGCGTCTATCGCAAACTGGAGATCACCCGCCGCACCGAACTCACCTTCACCCTGAACGCCCCGAAAACGGTATCGGCACACGCCTGACGATGCCTGGCCCAGCGCAAGCGCGGTTCAGTGCTGCCGGGCACCGAGCCAGGCGGGCACGTGCTCTGCGCTGCGTGGAAACATCTGCAATTCCTGCTGGAACGCGCGTGCGTCGGGTCGATGGTCCCAGTCCGGCTCGTGGTCCCAGTCGTATTCCGCGTTGTACTTCCCGTTCACCACGAGGTGGAACCGGACGGAGGTCCACGTGCCCTGCCACGGCGTGTACATGTCGCGGCGCAGCTCGCTGAAGAAGGTCACCGCCTGCGGGGCCTGCCACTCGATCGACTGACCGAGCACGGTGAGAACCTGCGCCCGCGTCTCCACGTACTCGCCGACCGACCGGAAGTCGATGAACAGCTGCTGCCAGTCGCTCGGCAACCGGTGCAGCAGATGATCGCGGTAACTGTCGAGCACCATCGCGACGAGCTGCATATCGAGCGGTATGAGCTCGGTGATGTCGGTGTCGGTGTTCTTGTACCGCCCTTGCCATTTCGGCAACCGATCCAGCAGCCACTCCGGCGTGTACTCGAGTTCGCGCGGAAACCGCTCGAGTTCTTCGATATACGTCGCCGCATCGACGGCAAACGGCCAGTCCGGCTCGTAATCGGTATTGTACGAGCGGAAGAACGAGCCGGATGAGTCGATGAGGAACCTGGCCGACAACCATGCGCCGCGTTCGGGATCGCGCTCGTAGTGCGCAACCTTGATGGCGTCCAGCAGCGGTGCCAGCTCGGTCGGCGCCGCAAGCGCGGTCGCCCCACCGTTGTCCGACAGCACCGTCAGCGACAGATCGTGGATTTGCCCGCTCGAACGCGCGATCAGATCTATCCGGCGCCAGCCTGTTTCGCCGACCAGGTCGACCAGTCGGTTGCCGAGCTGCTGGGTGAGATCTTCGAGAACACGTCGCGCGTCCCCGGCAGGTGCCGCTCCGCCCGTCGATCGAGTGAGATGGGCCAGCCAGCCGCGCACCTGGTCGGTGAGGTCGTGCTCGACGCCGTAGACACGTTCGGAGTCCGCCAGCACACGCGTATAAGTGGCGATGGCATCGTCCATCCGTCCGGCGTCCTCGTACACGCGTGCCAGGCTGTTGCGCATGGCTACCGGATCGGAATGGTCCGGGCCGACGATCCGGCTGTATTCCTCGATCGCTTTGGTGTGCAACGCGATCGACTCATCGAAACGTCCGGCCGCGCCGTAGGCGCGAGCCAGCGTGTAGCGAACCAGGATCGTCTGCGCCTGCGCCGCACCGAACACACGCTCATGCTCGGTCAGCGCCGTCTCGTACGCGGTGACCGCCTCCTCGATTCGCCCGGCCGAGGCGTATGAGCGCGCGATGCTCAGATGCGTTCCGAGAGTGTCGGGGTGGTCCGCCCCCAGCTCTCGACGGCGCATCTGCAGGTTGGTCTCGCGCAACTCGATAGCGCGGCCGAAGCGATCGGCGGACTCGTACGCGTCGGCGAGGAAGTCGCGGTAGCCGACCGGATTGTCATGAGCCGGACCGAAGAACTGTTCACGCGCGGTGAGCACAGCAGCGTCCAAGGGTATGGCGTCATCGACCCGACCCACTTCCCGATAGCAGTTCGCGAGGCAGGTTCGGGTCGTGATGGTGAGGGTGTCCCCGGCGTCGAGCACCCGTTCGCGAGCGGCGAGCGTCGCCTCGAAATGCGTAATGGCACTGTCGATGTCACCGATGGAGTGATAGGTCTGGGCCAGTTCGTGCCGGATCATCAGGGTTTCCGGATTGTCGGCGCCCTGCGTCTGCTCAGCCCCCGCCAGCAACACCTCGTACAGCATCGCGGTGGTGCGATCCGCCACCGGGTTACTGAGCGCGGTATCGACGAATTGCTGTGCCGCATAGAGAAATTCGGCATCAGCGTCGGCCTGTTGGGCAGCGAAGGCAGCGGTCAGCGTCGCGCGTGCCGTGGCCGAATCCGGTTCGGCTGCAATGTCTCGCAGATCGACCCCGGGGTAACGCTGGCCGATGAAGTTCCGTAGTTGACCGTATGCGTCGAGCACCGCCGTGGTAGTGGTGCCTGGTTGTCCGGCAGCCCCAGCTGCCACGGCGGTCGTAATGATGTCGATGGGATGCACGTTTCGGGTTCGAACCTTTCCAGCGATAGCGGTCGGACGCCGCCTCGCTTGCCGATGGCGCGGAACAGATCTCGAAATCGTGCGCGTCGCGGCCAGCGGCCTCCCCTGCGCGCCGACTCTAGGTGTGCAAGCGGGCGTCCGCAAGACGGCAGCAACCGCTGAGCGGTTTCCTGAGATCACCCACCGCACCGAACTCATCTTTCCCCTGCAACCACGACACCGGAGCGGCTCGATAACAGACTGACGCTTGATCAGGCGGCCACCGGCACGTTGGTCAGCACCGCCCCGAGCCGTTCGGCGAAGGCATCCGCGCCGGCGAAGCCGACGAGGTCGATGGTGAGTTGGTCGCGAAAACTGGTGATGATGCAGGAGCGCGGCGGCGACGGCAGGGCGACCGCCGGTCCGGACAGCGTCGTCTCCAGGTGCACACCTGGCTCGAAGTCCTCGACGACGACTCCCGCAGGCGTTTCCAGGGCAGGGATCTTGCCCCAGTTCGTCGCCAGCACCGAACCCGGATACGCCTGGATGACGGGCACCATCACGTCGAACTGCTCCGGCGGTGCCAGCATGGATCGCTGGATCCGGCCTGCGGCGAGGTCGCGGGCGAGCTGATCGTTCACCGCGCAGGCGAGCGTCACGAGGTCTGCCGAGGCGTCCTGCCGGGGGATGAACAGCGCCGAACCGAGGACGTTGGTGCCGTCCGTGTACCCCACCGAGGGAGTGATCCGTGTACGCAGATTCACCGGGTAGGTGTAGAGCACATCGCTGAGGCCGATCCCAAGGGTGTCTGCCGTGGCGATCAGCAACGCCGCCGAGACCAGCCCGTTGATCGTGGTCTTGGCCCGGCGCCCCAGCGCGACAAGAACTTTCGTCTGCTCAACGGTCAGCCGGACACGCGGACCACGTACCGTCGGCACCGAAACCTCGGCCGGATCGGCCGTGCGTCCCGGAAATAGCGGCACGTCCGGTATCTCGTCGGGGTCGAAGGTGAAACCTCGTTCGGCCAGCAGCTGTTCCGGCGATCGCGGGTAGGGGTGGCTGGCCGGCGTGGCGTGGCGTCCCTCTTTCACCGCAGTGTAGAAGCTCCACAGATCGGAAAGCAGCTGCATCGAGTGATGGCCGTCGGCGATCGAGTGGTGGGTCAGCAGATTGACCTGTGCCCTATCGACGTCCGCCTCGACCACCTGGACAGCGGCCACCCGGCCCGCGAGAACCAGTGCGGACTCCGCACTTTCGCTGTCCCGCCATTCGACCACAGGCGGCAGACCGTGAGCTGCCTCGAAATACGGCTGCCCGGTCGTCGCATCCTGGGTGATCCGGCAGGACAGGATCGGATACTTGCGCTGCAAGAGCTCGAAGGCTTCCAACAGCGCCCACGGGTCGAGCGGCCCGCGGACCCGGGTGACGTAGCCCGTGTAGAGACCCATTCTGGCGAATCGTTCTTCGGTGGGATCGAGTTGACGAACCTGTACGCCCGTTGCGGAATGCCTATTCATGCCTTCTCCTGGCTCTTGTCGCCCGCAACGCGCGGGCAGTTCAGACCTGTGAACTGGCAAAACAATCCATCTACCCGACCCAGAATACTCGTTTGGCATAATCTGCCAAGAAGGCATTTAATGTCATCTAGGTAAGCTCTGTCACATGATTTACCATCGAGTGATGCAGAGCACCGTCGATGGCGACCCCGGGGACGGCCCGCCAGACCTGCGGGCCCGCCGCCGAGCCCAGACGCAAGCCGAAATACATTCCGCCATACTGGAACTGGCCATCGAACACGGCTACGACCGGGTGACCGTGGATGACATCGCGGCCCGCGCGGGGGTGTCGCCGCGGACGTTCTTCCGCTATTTCCCGACCAAGGACAGCGCGATCGCGCACGACCGGTGGGGTTTCGGTCGCGCGATTCGGCGGATGGCCACGACCGTGTCCGGCCGCACGTTGCGCCTGGCCGATATCGAGAGCGTCTACCTCGGCCTCATCCGGGATCTCGTCGACGATCAGCAAGCAACCGACGCTCTCGCGCGCACCCACCGCGTGACCGCCGACTCCGCACAGCTGGCCGCGGCGACCTTCGCGGCGTTCGACACGGAAAACAAGGCTGCACTCGAATTGCTGGCCGGACAGGCCGATTTCGCCACCCGCTCCCGCGTCCGCCTGCTCCTTCTCGTGGCGCAAGGAATCATGACCGCGGCACTAGCCGAATGGACCGACCGCCACGAAGCGGACAAGGCCACGCACGCCAGCGCGACCGACCTGCTCGACATCTACACCCGTCTTGCAGCCGAACTCCGGACCCCCGACGCACTCTCGTAGACGCACCGACCAGGATCGCCGGCTACGAACCCGCCCCGCCGACCAACGTCGACTCCGCGGACAAGTCGGGCACTGAGGTCATCGATTCACAGGTCCGGCGGCGCTTCGGCGAGCGAGAGGCTGTTGCCGTCAGGATCCAGCACTTCGACATGGCGCACCCCGTTGCTGTAGGTCTCGACCGGTCCGTAGGCGATGCCGTGCTCGGCAAAACGAGCCAGGAAGACATCGAGGTCCGTAACACCCAGTGTGATCATCGATCCGCCCACCCGGGCGGCCCGAACCTCGCGATCATCGATGACGATCCACGCGTTTGCACCGGCTTGCCAGAGGCATTCCTCGCCGATGACCTCATCGGCCGGACGCCCGAAGAACACCTCGTACCAGCTCCGCGCCCGGGTCCGATCACGCACACACATGACGCTGTACAGGTCCATGTCCACCACTCCTGTCGTCCGCTACGAAAGATCGGACGACCCCTGCGGCGGAAAATCATCGGACGAGCGAGGAGCGTTCGCACCTACCGCGCACATTGCACGCACCGGACAGCGACCGTGGCATCGAGCAGGGTCGCCGGACCCGGCACAGATCTCTGACCTGCGAAGACAGAGTTGAAAACTGGTCGGGGTGACAGGATTTGAACCTGCGACCCTCCGCTCCCAAAGCGGATGCGCTACCAAGCTGCGCTACACCCCGTTGTCCCTCGCGGCGAGTGATCGGCCGCCGCCGAGGCTGAATCCTGTGTGGAGCGGGTGACGGGAATCGAACCCGCACCATCAGCTTGGAAGGCTGAGGTTCTACCATTGAACTACACCCGCAGGCATACGACATCTATGGGATCGCCACGATGTCGTGTGCGTTGAGACTGTACCGAACCCGGCTTCACAAACGCCAATCAGCCCCCCGCGCAGTGCGTTCACGCGGGTGCCGGGACCGGTCGTCGTCGCAACGCCCGGCAGGAGTCTCGCACGGTACCGCCCCGGTCAGCGCGGGGCGCGCAGAACAGAACTAAATGAAATTAAAAGGGATCTCTTCCTTGAAACTCGGGCGTGTCGGACCGGAAACGGGGAGCATATGGTTCGCGTGACGACTCCTGTCGGGGGGAGCCGTGGCCCACTGGGTGGCCATTTGTCACGCTCGACCGGTCGCGGAGAGGATGCCACCCATGGGGACATCACGACTCGCCGCAAAGGCAGCGGCAGTTTCTTGTCAGCTGTCAACGACCGCCGAGTGTGCTACTGGCAGGAAAATCCGGCCCAACACCCTTACCGGGTCGAAGACTCGCGCATCCTCGGCTACTCCTCCGGCTACTTCGATGTCGAGGTCCGAAACATGGACCGGCGGCCGGCGAGCCCGGCCCCACGGCATCGAGGCATCGCGAGGGGTCGCGGGGACCCGTTCGGCGTGGCGCTACAGCGTGTCGCCAGCGCGTCCTGGCGCGACTTCACAGCGAACGAAATCCTGGTGTAACACTGGCGCGACTGCGGCGATCACATACCCGATCGCCATTCGCGAGGGATCGAGAACACGTTGTAAAACAGCGTTTTTCGATGCCGGGTGGCTTGCTAGGATCCTTTTTGCCGGACGGGGGTATCTGGAAAGGGGGCGGTGAGCGTGCACCGAGCGAGGTGGACCCAACCGCGTAGCAGTGCGAAGGATCGGGGTGAAACCGGCACCAGTGCCGGCGCCGTGCCGCAAGGCACCGACGTTACCTGCGTCGGGTGAGTTCGATGTCGATCGATATCGAGCCCCCCGTCGCCGCGATGGCCCGCGCCTGGGCCCGTGCGGTGTGCGCCGAGCCGGGTTCCGGCGCGGCGCCGCAACAGCTGGAACCGGTACTGATCGAAATCGTCGACCGGCTGCTCACCCTGGCCCGGTCCGAGCCGTTCCCCGTGCCCGAAGCGCGGATGCTCGGCGCCCGGCTCGCCGAGGCACCGTTCGACCGCATCCGGATGCTCGCGCAGGCCACCCGCTGGCTGCTCGGCTTCCCCTCCGGCGCGCCGGGTTCGCTGGTCGCCACCCGCTGGCCGTTCGTGGCGAGCCAGGCCATCGACAGCTACGCCCAAGCGCTGCAGGAACGCGCGCTGGCACAGCAGGAACAGAATCTCTCCGCCAAGGTGTCGCTGCGGGTCCAGGAGATCGCGGCGCTGCAGCATCGGCTCCGGCACGAGGCGACCCACGACGCGCTCACCGACCTGGCCAACCGCACCCTGCTCCAGGATCGGGTCCGGTTGATGTCCACCGACCCGAACCGCGGCGTCGGCCTGCTCCTGATCGACCTCGACCGTTTCAAGCAGATCAACGACGGCTACGGGCACGCGATCGGCGACGAGGTACTCGTCGAACTGGCCAACCGGCTACGCGAGGTGTGCCCGCCCGACACCGTGATCTGCCGGTACGGCGGCGACGAATTCGTACTCGCCGTGAATCCGCCGCACAACACCCTCGGCGACCTCGCTCATCGGATCGTGGCCGCGCTGCGCGACCCGGTCTGGTCGACGGCGGGCCCGGTCCCGGTCTCGGCGAGCGTCGGCACCGCGTACTGCCCGCCCGGAAGTTCCTGCGATTTCAGTGATCTGCTGCGTCGTGCGGACCGCGCGATGTACTCGGCCAAGACGGCAGGCGGACGCCGCTTCGCCCTCGCCGACGAACCGGAGATCGACACGGCCGTCGCCGGATAGGGCGGCCGTGCCCGGCTAGTCCGGCTGGCAGGTGGGGCACCAGAAGAGGTTTCGCGCTTCCATGACGGCGTGGGCTACGGGGGTACCGCAGATGCGGCAGGCGGCGCCCTGGCGACGATAGACGTAGGTGCGCGGGCGGTCCGGGGCGTAGGAGGGCTCCCCGTGATCGTCCTCGGGCCGGACCACGACCATCTTGCCGACCCGCACGCCCACCTTCATCAACGCGACCAGATCGGCCCACATCGCGTCCCACTCGCCGGCGGACAGCGCGGTGCCCGGCCGGAACGGCGAAACGTGGTGCCGGAACAGCAGTTCCGCCCGGTAGACGTTGCCGACGCCGGCGACCACCTTCTGATCCATCAGCAGCGCGCCGATCGGCCGCTGCGACCGGTGCATGCGGGCCCACGCGCGCTCGGGGTCGGCACCACGACGCAGCGGGTCGGGACCGAGCCGCTCGGTCAGCGCCGAAACCTCCGGCGGCAGCAGCACTTCGCACGCGGTGGGACCGCGCAGGTCGGTGCCGAACCCGGGCTGCCCGTCGGGCGCGCCGAGCATGCGCATGCGCACCTGCCCGACGGGCTCCCCCATGGGCAGCTCGAAATCGTAGAACTTGCCGTAGAGGCCGAGGTGCACGTGCACGACCAGACCCGAATCGTAGTGGTGCAGCAGGTGTTTGCCCCACGCCTCGGCCTTGGTCAGCAGGTGCCCGTCCACCTGGGCGGCGCCGGCGGCGAATTTGCCCTGCGGGCTCGACACGCGCACCACACCGCCCGCGAGCCGCCGCTGATGCAGCTTCGCGAGACGGTGCAGCGTATGTCCTTCAGGCACAGCCGGTCTGCGTCAGTACGCGGGGACCGCCGGTGCGTCGCCGGACTTCTCGTACTCGGCCAGGATGTCGATGCGCCGCTGGTGGCGCTCCTCTTCCGACCACGGGGTGGTGACGAACGCGTCCACGATGGCGAGCGCCTCTTCGGTGGAGTGCATGCGGCCGCCGATGCCGGCCAGCTGAGCGTTGTTGTGCTGACGAGCCAGCTTGGCGGTCTCCACGCTCCAGGTCAGCGCACAACGGGCGCCGGGCACCTTGTTCGCGGCGATCTGCTCGCCGTTACCGCTGCCGCCGAAAACCAGTCCCAGGCTGCCGGGGTCGGCGACGGTGCGGCGGGCCGCCTCGATGCAGAAGGCCGGGTAGTCGTCCAGCGCGTCGTACTCGAGTGCGCCGCAGTCGACCACCTCGTGGCCCGCCTTTTCCAGATGATCCTTGACAAGATTCTTGAGTTCGAAACCGGCATGGTCGGCACCGAGGTATACGCGCATGGCAGGCATTCTGTCAGGCGGCTCGATTAACACCGGGGGCGGCTGCCGCGAATCGAGAGATACGCCGCGAGCGACCGGCAGACCGCGGTCTGCGCGCCGTCGCGGCACCGCCTGTTCCCAGCAACTGAATAGAGTTCATTTCATGCAGCCGCACGAACCCCAGCCCCCACAGACGGGCCAGCAGGCCGACCCGTATGCCTCGGCCGGGTGGGCGCAGGCCCCGAGCACGCCCTACGGCTCCCCGCCGAACCCCGCTCCCTACGGCCCGTATCCCGGCGCGCCGGTACCGCCGCCGCTGCCGCCCCAGCAGCAACCGCGCGGGCTCTCGCCCTACGGCATGCCCGCCCGGCACAGCTGGGAGATCCCGATGCTCGTCGTGATCGTCACGCTGACGGTGATCGCGTACGCGATCGCGGTGCTGCTGCTGGTGACCGGCAGCGTCGACCAGTACGTGCTGCTGCTGGTTTTCGCGCCGGTGCTGTTGTGGGTGGGTCGCGGCATCACCTACTCGACCCAGCGGGTCAACGGGGTGCGGATGTCGCCGACGCAGTTCCCCGAGGGCTACCGGATGGTGGCCGAGGCCGCCGCCCGGTTCGGCATGGCCAAGGCGCCCGACGCCTACGTGGTGCTCGGCAACGGTCAGATCAACGCGTTCGCCAGCGGGCACGGATTCCGCCGTTACGTCGCGGTGTACAGCGACCTGTTCGAGATCGGCGGCGCGGCACGCGAACCCGACGCGCTCGCGTTCATCATCGGGCACGAGGTCGGGCACATCGCGGCGGGCCACACCTCGTATTGGCGTCAGCTCGGCATGTTCCTCGTCCCGTTCCTGCCGTTCCTGGGCAACTCGCTGATCCGTGCGCAGGAGTACACCGCCGACAACCACGGCTACTGTCATCGGCACACCGGCGCGCCCACCGCGATGGCCACGCTGGCCGCGGGCAAGTACTTGAACACGCTGGTCGGCTTCGACGAGATGGCCGACCGGGCGGCACTGGAGAAGGGCTTCTTCGTCTGGGTGGTCAACGCCATGTCCTCGCACCCGGTGCTGACCTGGCGGATGTGGGCACTGCGCGACCGCAGCAGGCACGGCAAGCTCTGGTTGCGGCCGAGCCCGCCGGTCGCCGCCGCGCCCCCGGCCTATCCGAGTTCGTACGGCCAGGCTCCGGCGTTCCCACCGAAACCGGTGCAATAGCGAACGAGTGCCGCGCAACGTTCCGCGGCACTCGCCGAGCTACTCAGTCGAACTCGGGGTCCTCGTTGCGCGTGCGCTTGAGCTCGAAGAAGTGCGGGTAGTCGGCCAGCGTCACCGAGGCGTCCCACAGCTTGCCCGCCTGTTCGCCGCGCGGGATCCGGGACAGCACCGGGCCGAAGAACGCGGTGCCGTTGATATGGATCGTCGGCGTGCCGACATCCGGGCCGACCTTGTCCATGCCCGCGTGATGACTCGCGCGCAGTGCCTCGTCGTAGTCGGTGCTGTCGGCGGCCTGCGCCAGTTCGGCGGGCAGGCCCACCTCGGCCAGCGCGTCGGCGATCACCGCGGCCAGCGACTCCGTGCGCGAGTCCCGCTCGTATTCGGCGCGCCGGTTGTGGATCCGGGTGCCCATCGCGGTGTAGAGCGGCAGCAGCACCTTGTCGCCGTGCTCCTGCGCCGCGGCGATGGCGACGCGCACCGGCCCCCAGCCGGTGGCGAGCAGTTCTTTGTACTGCTCGGGCAGGCCCTCTTTGTTCTCGTTCAGCACCGCCAGGCTCATCACGTGGAACCGGGCCTCGATGTCGCGTACCTGCTCGACCTCGAGAATCCAGCGGGAGGTGATCCAGCACCAGGGGCACAGTGGATCGAACCAGAAATCGGCAACATCCTTCGCGGAGCCTTTGTCACTCACGGCGGGTCCTCTCGAATCGCAGGCTTGTCGGGGCGGTATCCCCCCAACCGCTACCTCCAGCAACCACGGCGGGCGCCGATTCGTTCCCGCCCGCCGCGGCGTTTTCCGCCGATGCCGTCCTCGGCCCGGTTAGGGTTGATCGCCAGGAGTCCAGTTCCCTCTCGACAAGGAGTCCGCCATGAGCTCGGGGCAGCGGTTTGTCATCGTCGGCGGCGGGCTCGCCGCGGCCAAGCTGGCAGAAGCATTGCGCGCCAACGACTTTCCAGGGTCGGTGACCATGATCGGCGCGGAGGAGCACCTGCCCTACGAGCGCCCACCGCTGTCCAAGGAGCATCTGCTCGGCAAGAAGGCGCTCGCCGAATTCACCGTCGATCCGGCGCAGTGGTATCGCGACCACAACGTCGATCTGCGGCTCGGCACCACGGTCACCGGGCTGGACCCGGCCGCGAAGACCGTCGAACTGCCGGACGGTTCCACCGTTGCCTACGACAAGCTGGCCCTCGCCACCGGATCGACGCCGCGCACCCTGTCCATCCCCGGCGCCGACGCCCCCAACGTGTACACCCTGCGCACCATCAACGACTCCGACACGCTGATCGAACTCTTCGGTAGCGCCGCGCAACGGATCGTGATCATCGGGGCGGGCTGGATCGGCCTCGAGGTGGCGGCCGCGGCTCGCGCCGCCGGGGTCGAGGTGACCATCGTCGAGAGCGCCGAACAGCCACTGCTCGGCGCGCTCGGCCCCGAGATGGGCGAGGTGTTCGCCGAACTACATCGGTCGCACGGAGTCGACCTGCGGCTCGGCGCGCAGATCAGCGAGATCACCACCAGGGAAGGCATCGCGACCGATCTGGCCACGGGCGTGAAACTCGACGACGGCAGCACCATCGAGGCCGAAGCGGTGCTGGTCGCCGTGGGCGCCAGGCCGAACGTCGAACTGGCGGAGGCCGCCGGGCTCTCGGTGGACGGCGGCGTGCTCGTCGACGCACATCTGGTCACCAGCGACGCGGACATCGTCGCGGTGGGTGATATCGCCGCGCAGCAGCATCCCGTGCTGGACCGCCGGATTCGGGTGGAGCACTGGGCGAACGCGCTCAACCAGCCCGCCGTCGCGGCCGCGACCATGCTCGGCAAGCAGGCGACCTACGACCGGCTGCCCTACTTCTTCACCGACCAGTACGACCTGGGCATGGAGTACACCGGTTACGCCGCGCCCGGCGACTACGCGCGCGTGGTGACCCGCGGCGATGTCGCGGGCCGCGAGTTCGTCGCGTTCTGGCTGGACGGGGACAACCGGGTGCTCGCGGGCATGAACGTGAACGTGTGGGACGTGACGGACCGAATCAAGGAACTCATCCTCGACGGCGCCCCGGTCGACCCCGACGCGCTCGCCGACACCTCGAAACCACTGTGATGCGGACACCCGATGAAATACATGCTGCTGAAGACCTACACCACCCCCGCCTACTGCGACACACCGATCAACGAGTGGTCCCCCGAAGAGATCCAGGCGCACATAGACTTTCAGCGCGCCCTCGGCGAGCAACTGGCCAAGTCGGGTGAGCTGGTAGACGCGCAGGGGCTCGCCGGTCCGTCCGAAGCCCGCATCGTCAGCTCCGACGGCCGGTCCGCGCCGATGGTGACCGACGGACCGTTCCCGGAGACGAAAGAGTTCTTGGCCGGGTACTGGATCGTGGATGTGGAAAGCCCGGAGCGGGCCTACGAGATCGCCGCGCAAGTCTCGGCGGCCCCGGGTCCGGGTGGTGAACCGATCGGCGAATATATCGAGGTGCGACCGGTCATGCACGCTCCGGCCACCGCGCAGTGACCAACCGGCGAGCGGTGCCCGACGACACACCGCTCCCGGCGAGGGCCGAGGACCTGTTGCGCGAGTTGGCGCCACAGGTCCTCGGTGCGCTGGTCCGCCGCTTCGGCGATTTCGACACCGCGGAGGACGCGCTGCAGGAGGCCATGCTCGCCGCCGCGACCCAGTGGCCGGTCGAGGGCGTGCCGGACAACCCACGCGGCTGGCTGATCCAGGTGGCACAGCGCCGGATGGCCGACGCGGTGCGCGCTGAGGTGGCCCGGCGACGCAGGGAGACAACGGCATTCGAGCGGGCGGTGACCGACGCCATGCCGGTCGATCAGGACGACACGCTGGCCATGTTCTTCCTCTGCTGCCATCCGGCCCTGTCCACGGCCAGTGCGGTGGCGCTGACGCTGCGCGCGGTGGGCGGGTTGAGCACGGGCGAGATCGCGCAGGCCTTCCTACTGCCGGAAACGACCATGGCACAACGGATCACGCGCGCCAAGAAGAAGCTGGCGACCTTGGACCGGCCGTTCGCCGGGTCGGAGACCGCGGAATGGCGCGAACGGCTCGGCGCGGTGCTGCACGTGCTGTACCTGATCTTCAACGAGGGCAATACCAGCACCTCGGGGCCGGACTTGCACCGAACGGACCTGTCCGGCGAGGCGATTCGGCTCGCCCGCGCCATGCACCGGCTGGTGCCGGCGGACACCGAGGTCACCGGCCTGCTCGCGCTGATGCTGCTGACCGACGCCCGGCGCGCGGCCCGCACCGGCGCGCACGGCGAGCTGATCCCGCTGGCCGAGCAGAACCGGGCGCTGTGGGATCGCGCGCAGATCGTCGCGGGTGTCACGCTGACGACGGGCACGCTCGCCGCGGGACTCGACGGGCCGTACCAGATCCAAGCGGCCATCGCGGCGTTGCACGCGCAGGCGCGGTCCACCGAGGACACCGACTGGCCCAGGATCCTCGCCCTCTACGACCTGTTGGACAAGCTCTCGGACAATCCGGTGGTGACCTTGAACCGAGCGGTCGCGCTGGCGATGGTGCACGGGCCGGCGGCCGGTCTGGAACTCGTCGCCACCCTCGACGACCAACTCGCCGACAGCCATCGGCTCGACGCCGTCCGCGGCCATCTGCACGAGATGGCCGGCGATCCCACCGCCGCGATCACCGCCTACACGGCGGCCGCGCAACGCACGCACAGCGTCCCGGAGCACCGCTATCTGACGCTGCGCGCCGCCCGGCTGCGGCACGCGTGAGCCGACCTGCGCCGCCGCCGAGTGTGGTTCGACCGGCGGGTAGGGGCAGACTGCGAGGGTGACGGATAAGACCAGTGCCGGTGTGCTGCTGTTCCGGCGGACAAACGGCGAGACGATCGAGGTGTTGCTCGGGCACATGGGTGGCCCGTTCTTCGCGCGGAAGGACGACGGCGCGTGGTCCATCCCGAAGGGTGAGTACGAGCCGGAGCTGGAGGACGCCAGGGCGGCCGCGAGCCGCGAATTCCACGAGGAACTCGGGCTTTTCGTGCCACCGGGCGACTGGATCCCGCTCGGCGACGTCCGCTACGGCAGCGGCCGGGGCAAGAAGACCCTGACCGTGTGGGCCGTCGAGTCCGACCTCGATCTCACCGACATGGTGCCGGGCACCTTCGAGATGGAATGGCCGCCCCGCTCCGGCAAACAGGCCACCTTCCCGGAGATCGACCGCGCCGACTGGTTCGACCTCGCCACCGCGCAGCAGAAACTCGGCACCGGCCAGCGACCGTACCTGGAACGCCTGCGCGAGCATCTCGCGCAGGCGTGACCCGAGACAGGCCTAGGGCCAGGGGTTGCCGGTGATGAGTTCGTAAGCCTCGCGGTACTTCTGGCGGGTGGCCTCGACGATGTCGGCGGGAATCTCCGGACCCGGGTATTCCTTGTTCCACCCGGTCGAAGTGGACCAGTCCCGAACGAACTGCTTGTCGAAGGAACGTTGCGGACGGCCGGGTTCCCACTCGGCCGCGGGCCAGAAGCGGGACGAGTCGGAGGTGAGCACCTCGTCACCGAGAGTGAGTGTGCTGTCGTCCCAGCCGAACTCGACCTTGGTGTCGGCGACGATCACACCGCGCTCGGCGGCGTGCGCGGCACCGCGCATGTAAACGTGCAGGGTCAGTTCGCGGAGCCGCTCGGCGACCTCGCGACCCTCCTGGTTCACCACGTCGTCGAAGGTGATCGGCTCGTCGTGCCCCTCGGACGCCTTGGTGGTCGGGGTGAAGATCGGCTCGGGCAGCTTGTCGCCCTCGCGCAGCCCCGGCGGCAGCACCACACCGGACACGGCACCGGTCTGCTCGTACTCCTTCAAACCGGAACCGACCAGGTAGCCGCGGGCGATGCACTCGACCTGCACCATCTTCAACGGCTTGACCCGGATCCCGCGGCCGGCGAACTCGGCGGGCACATCGGTGGCGGAGATCACGTGGTTGGGCACGTCGGAGAAGTAGTCGAACCACCAGTTGGACAGCTGGGTCAGCATCGCGCCCTTGTCCGGGATCGGGGTCGGCAGCACCACGTCGTAGACCGAGACCCGGTCGGACGCGACGAGCAGCAGGGTGTCGCCGTCCTCGTAGAGGTCGCGCACCTTGCCGGCGTGCACATGCTTCACTCCGCAGCTCCATTCCTGGATAGGGTTCTGGGAAAAAGTCCCGCGCGGGCAACCTTACCCAGGTGGCATCGTGGGGAGCGCCCGAGTAGTTCTTCGAACCCGAAGGAGCCTTATGTCCGCACCGAACCTGACTCGCGACCAGGCCATCGAACGCGCCTCGACCGTGTCGGTCGAGAACTATCGCCTCGACCTGGACCTGACCGACGGTGCCGGCAAACCGGGCGAACAAACCTTCTTTTCCCGCAGCACGGTCACCTTCACCGCGACGCCGGGCGCGAGCACCTTCATCGACCTGGTCGCCCGCGGCGTGCGCTCGGCGGTGCTCAACGGCACCGCGCTCGATGTCTCCGGCTACGACGAGTCCACCGGGATCACCCTGCCCGATCTCGCCGCGAACAACGAGCTGGTGGTGGAGGCCGACTGCGAGTACTCGCACACCGGCGAGGGCCTGCACCGCTTCGTCGACCCGACCGACGACGCCGTCTACCTGTACTCGCAGTTCGAAACCGCCGACGCCAAGCGGATGTTCGCGTGCTTCGACCAGCCGGACCTCAAGGCGACGTTCGACGTGCACGTCACCGCCGCGCCGGACTGGAAGGTCATCTCCAACGGCGCCGTCGTGGAAACCCTTGCAGCAGAACCGGGTAAGCACATCTTCCGCACCACCCCGCGGATGAGCACCTACCTCGTCGCGCTGATCGCGGGCCCGTACGCCCAGTGGACCGACGTCTACACCGACGATCACGGCAGCATCCCGCTCGGCATCTACTGCCGCGCCTCGCTCGCCGAGCACATGGACGCCGAGCGACTGTTCACCGAAACGAAGCAGGGATTCGGCTTCTACCACAACAACTTCGGCGTACCGTACGCGTTCGGCAAGTACGACCAGCTGTTCGTGCCGGAGTTCAACGCGGGCGCGATGGAGAACGCGGGCGCGGTGACCTTCCTGGAGGACTACGTCTTCCGGTCCAAGGTGACCCGCGCGTCCTACGAGCGCCGGGCCGAGACCGTGCTGCACGAGATGGCGCACATGTGGTTCGGCGACCTGGTCACCATGAAGTGGTGGGACGACCTGTGGCTGAACGAGTCGTTCGCGACCTTCGCGTCGGTGCTGTGCCAGGCCGAGGCGACCGAATACACCAGCGCCTGGACCACTTTCGCGAACGTGGAGAAGTCCTGGGCGTACCGGCAGGACCAGCTGCCCTCCACCCACCCGATCGCCGCCGACATCCCCGACCTGCACGCGGTCGAGGTGAACTTCGACGGAATCACCTATGCCAAGGGCGCTTCGGTGCTCAAGCAGCTCGTCGCCTACGTCGGGCTGGAGCCCTTCCTGGCCGGTCTGCGCGCCTACTTCGCCGAGCACGCCTACGGCAACGCCACCTTCGACGACCTGCTCACCGCGCTCGAAAAGTCTTCCGGCCGTGACCTTTCCACCTGGGGCGCGCAGTGGCTCAAGACCACCGGCCTGAACACCCTGCGTCCCGACTTCGAGGTCGACGCCGAGGGCAAGTTCACCTCGTTCGCGGTGGTCCAGGACGGTGCCACGCCGGGCGCGGGTGAACGCAGGGTGCACCGGCTCGCCGTCGGCGTGTACGACGATCAGGACGGAAAGCTAGTGCGCACCAAGCGCGTCGAGCTCGACCTGGACGCCGCCGAGCGCACCGACGTCCCCGAGCTGGTCGGCGTGCCGAGCGGACAGCTGGTCCTGGTCAACGACGACGATCTGACCTACTGCTCGGTGCGCCTCGACGCGGGTTCGCTGGACGTGCTGATCAACCGGATCGCCGATATCGCCGAACCGCTCCCCCGCACCCTGGCCTGGTCGGCCGCCTGGGAGATGACCAGGCAGGCCGAACTGCGGGCGCGCGACTACCTCGCGCTGGTCCAGCGCGGCGTCGGTGCGGAGACCGAAATCGGTGTGGTGCAACGGCTTCTGATGCAAGCCAACCTCGCGCTCAGCAGCTACGCCGACCCGGCGTGGGCGGCGAGCACCGGCTGGACCGAGTACGCGGACCGGCTGCTGGAGCTCGCGCGCGAAGCCGCAGCGGGCTCGGATCACCAGCTGGCCTTCGTGAACGCGCTCACCGGCGCGAAGCTGTCGGCTTGGCACACCGAGGTGCTGCGCGAACTGATCGACGGCGATCCCGCCAAGGTCGGGCTGCCCGGTCTCGTGGTCGATACGGACCTGCGCTGGCGCATCGTCATCGCGCTCGCCATCGCGGGCGAGATCGACGCCGACGGCCTGGCCACCCCGTTCATCGACCAGGAACTGGCCAACGATCCGACCGCGGCGGGCAAGCGTCAGGCGGCGACGGCGGCGACCGCCCGGCCGATCGCGGAGGTCAAGGCGCAGGCGTGGCGCACGGTGTTCGAGGACGATTCCGTCTCCAACATCACCACGCGCGCGATCGTCGCGGGCTTCGCCCCGGTGGGTCAGGCCGAGTTGCTCGCGCCGTACGTCGAGCGCTACTTCGCCGAGGTCGCGCAGGTGTGGGAGCGTCGCTCCAGCGAGGTCGCGCAGACCGTGGTGGTCGGCCTGTACCCGTCCTGGGACGTCAGCGCCGACGCGGTCGCGGCCGCCGACAAGTTCCTCGCCGGTGACCACCCGCCCGCCCTGCGCCGTTTGGTCACCGAGGGCAAGGCGGGCGTCGAGCGCGCCCTGCGTGCCCGCGCCTTCGACGCGCAGTAGCAGTCACGGCCCCCGCCCCGCCGGGGCGGGGGCTTCGTCGTTCAGCTGAATGCGGCGGTGTTGGCCGCGGCCCAGCTCGCGAAGGTGGTGGCGGGGCTGCCGGTGAGATCCGCGACGGCAGTGGTCGGTTCGGGCTGCCAGCCCAGCATCGAGCCGGTCGCGTCCACGTACCACTCGGCCCCGTCCCCCATGCTGCGGGCGAAAATCTCGATCGCCTCCTCGCGGGGCACCTTTCGCACCGAGAGGGCCCGCCCGAGTGCCGTGCCGATCTGCTGGATGCGCTCCGCGCGGGTGAGCGCTTCCGGCCCGGTCAACTCGTAGGTCCGGCCCGCATGGCCGTCGGAGAGCAGGACCGCCGCGGCGACGCGCGCGATATCGTCCATCGTGATCGGCGTGCTCGCGACTTCGGGAAACGGATCGAGGATCTCGTCGGACGCGCGGATCTGATCTGTCCAGATGGTGGAGTTCTCGATGAAGTCACCGGTGAACAGGTGCGTCCAGTCCAGACCCGAATTCTCGACAGCCGTGGCGATCGGCGTCCAATGCGCTTCGCCGGACAGGTCGACGATCTGCCCGACGCCCGCCTCCTTCGCCAGTGCTACCACCTCATCGATGGTGTCCAGCAACGGTGCGAGGTACATCCGGTCCACCCCCTCGAAGGCGGCGGGCAGGGTGGACACCCGTCCGAGATAGCCCTCCGCGACCTCGACACCCGGAGGTAGCGCCGCCCGCGCCGGGTTGTTGGTGAGCGCTCGCACGTTCTGCGCTCCGGCCGCGACGAGATGGTCGACGACCTTGCGGCCGATGTTTCCGGTGGCTCCCGTGACAAGAATCTGCATATCCCTAAGGTGCGCGAACTGGGCCGCGACCAACAAGCCCAAGTTCTGGTGCTTGCCGAAAAAAATCGGACCGCGTCTGCGCACCGTGGTGCGGGCAAACAAAACCGGCGCGCACACCCTGCTCGGATGTGCGCGCCGGAAGAACACGCTCGTGGTTTCGCCGTGCCGCGCCGACGGTAAAGCTCAGGCGCGGTGGCGGTTTCCGATCGTCAGCGGCCGATGGCGGCGGCCATCACGCGCACCGCCGAGACCAGGCCGTCGATCAGCTGCCCCTGCCGGAACGAGCTGAGCGCGGCGGTGACGCCGAGCTGGCAGACGCGGTCGTTCGCGCGGTCGGCGATCTCGCGGCCGGAGCGCACCTCGATCGCCTTGTCGTTGGGCGAGACGGCGATGAGCACCGAAGCCGGCGCCTCGGGGGTCGAGGGGAAGATCGCGTCCGCGCCGGCTGCCGGATCGGTGCCGAGATCGCCGATGTAGATGTTGAACCGCACCTTCGTCGCGCGGGTCGCCTCGGTGAGCACGTTGTCGATGGCCAGCCGCTCGTCATCGCTGAACGGGGCTTCCTTGAACACGTCGCCGGCCTCGTGCACACCGGACACGCGTCCGCTGCTGGTGACGACGTACCCGTGCGGCAGGTCGGCCTCGACCACCGCGGGCCAATTAGAACTTGCCACTTGCCCGGCCTCCGATCAGCTCCGCCTTGGGGGCGTCGATGGCCGCGTGGTGACCATGCGGCTCCGCATGCCCGCCGTGCGACTCCTCTGCCCTTTCGTGATGAACCGCCGAGGTCACCTCGTCGGTCGCACTCCACAGCACCGGCGCCGAGGTCCACTGCTGACCGAGGTCGTAGTGGGCCGGCTTCTCACCAGCGAGTGGCTTACCGAGATACGACAATCCGGCGATCGCGCCATAAATCACCAGCGGGATGCCGCCGAAGATCAGCACTGTCTCGAGAATGCTCACAGTCCAACGGTAGACGATGCTGTGTAGTAGTTCGCCTTCTGGTCGTCCCGACCCCGTCGTGTCGAGCGACGACGCGCCGCGGGCGGGCGGTTTGCCCGCCCGCCCGAACGCGCGCTCAGCTGCGCGGACCACGGAAACGGATGCGGAACGAGATCTCCTCGGGTCCGCAGTACCGCCATACCGCGCGGGCGATCGGCCACGCGGTGCGCGCCGCGAACAGTGCCGCGCTACCCGCCATCGTCGTGCCCAGTCCGTCGTCCGGCCAGCCGTGTGCAGCCAGCTGGGTGCAGGTCGCGGCCGTGAACACGCTGCCCGCGACCAACCGGAGGTCGACCTTGGCTCGTCGTGCCAGCGCACGGAAGGTCGTGGGCTGCTCGACGACCATCGGTGCGGGGAGTTGCGCGAACGGCGGCGCGTGCCCGCAGGTGTGCTGGTCCTCGCTGCGGGCCGGTTGCGGCTCGCCTTGCGGCAGCGGCACTACCGTGGGGTTCACCTGATCCGGGACGGGGTTCACCTGATCCGGGACCGCACCGGCGCGCTCGGCGTCGTCCGCGGGATGTCGGTGTGAATTCAGCATCTCTGTGTTGTTCTCCTCGTGTGGCATCCGTGTTCCGGGACCGCGTCAGCCCGCCGAGCAACGGACTCGTGAATCTTCAGGGAATGTGACCAGTACACAAACAAGTGCACGTTCGAATTACCGGCGAACCCGATCCGCAAGTTTGTCGGGGTTCGCCCGCCTCGCCGGAACCGGAAGGCGATCACGAGCATAACTAAAAACGGCCGGGTTTCAACGTTTGTTTTGAACCGTTCCTACTGGACCGTTCCCAACGAGCGGAGAAGTGTTCCAGCGTTGATCGGATCCGAATTGGACGTGACATCGAGTCCGACTATTCCAATGGGGCGCGGCTCCTTAATTGGACTTCCCATCGATTCCAATTAATTAGCGCTGACATCCGAAGCGCGAGAGGCGGTCGCCTTCAATACCACTTGGACAAGTCCAAAATCGGTATTTACCAGTGATTTTGGAAACTTGGACCAGGCTGGACACATCCAGGACAGCACTGCCGCACACATGTCAGGGTTGTTCCGGTCACAGGTCCGTGGTTCACTGGACGGCGAGTTGAGCGCGGCGATCTCCTCGCGCGCCGACTCCCCCGGACTCAAACAGGGAATGTGACCGAGAATCGGGGTGAAACCGGTGGGCTTCCGTCCGCAAGCGGAGGTCCACCCTCAGCATTCCGGGCTCGGTGTTGTTTATGCCGGATCGTCCGGTTCCATTGTTGGAAGTTGGGTGGGAGTGTTGTCGGCGGAGAATAATCGGGCACGATTATGATCGGATGGAAGTATTCCGGGTGAGGGGGATCGGTCGACAGGGTGGTATTCCGTTGCGTTTGGGGGTGGGCTTCCGGAGAGAATGTTGCGTTTGGGGTGGTTGGCTGGCTGCCGAAGTTCGCCGGCTCAGTTTGGTGTAGCTGCCGCGGGAGTTACATGGATAGTGCTGAGCGCATCGGGTGCCGTTCCCGGCTGTAGGCGCACGTCAGGTGCGCGGTGTCTCGTCCCAGCGTGGTCGTCTGGCTGTGGTGCCGTTCTCGAGCATTCCTTGTCGGGGCGGGCGAATGGACTGCGGGCGCTTGGGGATCCGCACCAGTTCTCGGGAGTTACACCGGTTTCGGGTGGCCAGAAAGGGTGTAGATCCCGAGAAGTGTTGCAGCTGTGGGGTTTCTGCGTGTCGACACGCACCAAGCTGTCGCTTGATACACGGCGACCTGGGGTTTCTGGCGTGATCGGCTGCGCGTGATAGTGCGGCCCAGGGCTTCACAGACCGTCTCTACGCTTCACAGCAGCTACAACTCCTGTGAACCGCATCGAAACTCTGTGAACCCCTCACCAAGCTGTCGCTTGGTCCAGACAACCCCGACCACCCGCCCTTTCCCAAGCCACTCGAGACGCAACCACAGCCAGATGACCACGCCGGAACAAGCCACCGCGCACCTGACCTGCACCTACAGCCGGGTACGGCACACGATGTGCCCAGCATAATCCGGTGCAAACCTGGGACGGGCTACACATCACGGGTCGCCTCCACACCGGAAACCCCCACCGCCCAAACAAACTCAACACGCCAGTCCGGCGCGCAAACCAGGGACGGCTACACCGTCACGGGTAGTCACCACGCCCACAACTGTCGATGCTTTCGCAAATGGCTTCGAGCACTGCATGAGCCGCACGGAGCCGGTGTGGTCCGAGCGACGCAGAGCTGCCGCGGAGTCGCCGGGGCTCAACCGAAGGCACCCTGCCGCCAAAGGTGCCGCGCTCCAATCTACGCCGAGCGTCCCTGGAGTCTCCACCTGCCACACGAACTGGAACCCAATGGGTTCCGCTCACGCGACTCCGGTCTGAGCCGCCTGACCCACCGCGCTGGCGATGCCGTCCCCCGATCCGGCCGGCGCCGGCAGCGCGCGATCGCGGACTCGCCGCTGCCGCCGCGGTCCGAGCCCTGCGAAGCTGCCGCCGGAGTCTCCACATGCCATATGAACAAGGGACTCAGGGGATTCCGCTCATGCAACTCCCGGCCTCGGCCGCCTGACCCACCGCGCCAACTGTGCCGAGCCGGACCTGGCCAGGAACAATCGCGCCGCGGTCGCCGGACTCGCTGGTGCCTGGTCCGGCGCAGTGGGCAAACGCGCATCCAGGGGGTACACCGGTGCACGCCGCGGATCCCATGCCGCGGTCATTGACGAGAACTCGACACCGCCCCGAAAGTTGGCTGCAGCGAACAACTCTCGCGCGCTCAGCGGCAGGATTGCACCGCGGCGCGTCGCCTGTTCCACCACCTCGATCACCATCGCGACGACTTCGGCCGTTTCCGGACTTCGGCTGTGTCTGCCGCTGCGCCGTTCGCCGGGACGGTAGATCCGCACCAGTCGGCCCGCGCCGTCGTGCTCGACCATCGTCACCGCACTCACCAGCCCGTAACCCGTTCGAGCCGGGACCGCGGACACCCGCCACGCGGTGGCATACACCGTCGGATGCAACTCGGTGACCGCACGGGTACCAGCAGGTCCCAGATGCACCAACTCCCCACGCTCGCCGTAGATCCCGAGCACTCCGGACTCGGTGAACACGATGTCGCCGGGCCGCACCGCCAGATGTCGCAGCGCGACCGCCATAACCGGCAACTCAAACCGGACCTCAGTGGGCAATGGCAAATCAATCGCATCGAACGCAGCGCGCACCAGCCACGCCTGCGACCCCTCATACGGAAACACCAGCCGATCAACCGCCCGCAGCGCCGCCAACCCCGGCACCGCCGCTCGGCCCGCAACCTCGACCAGCTGACTCGCCGCACCCATCGCCCGCTCATAAGCTGCGACAACCTGTTCCGTCGAACGTGGTCCCGCCGGCTCTCCCCCCAGCCCCGAGCCTTCCGCCGACCAGGAACATTCCAGCTCCTGTGCCAGCCACGAACCCTTCGGCTCTTCTGCTGGCCACCGGCCCGTCGGCTCTTCTGCCGGCCACCGGCCCGTCGGCTCTTCTGCCGGCCACCGGCCCGTCGGCTCTTCTGCCGGCCACCGGCCCGTCGGCTCTTCTGCCGGCCACCGGCCCGTCGGCTCTTCTGCCGGCCACCGGCCCGTCGGCTCTTCTGCCGGCCACGGACCCTGCGACGCTGGGGCCGATGACCGACTATCCGGTTGCGCGGCGCCGTGCTCCGGCGGATCGATGAGATGGGGCGACGCACTGTCGCCAGGGCTCATCGCACCGTCGCCGCGGCTCGGCGCGGCGTCGGCACGGCCGGAAGCGATGCTCACCGCCCGCAGGGGCCGCTCCGGGACCTGGCGGTTGCAGTCCGGACGCGCCTCGCTCGGGAGGTCCAGCCTGCTCTCCAGTGGAACCGATGTCCAGGTGATGCGGCGGGTCGTGCGGATGTGATCGGGTTGTACCGGTTGCGGATTAGGGTTACCGGTGCCGAGCAACAGTGCGGTGCCGTTGCCTGCGTACAGGGCGAGGCCGCCGTCGTGCCGGATGAGAATATCGCCTGGTTCGGCTTGGTCCAACGACACCTGCACTCCTGCTTCGGCCTGCTCGCCCGCGCGTGTATGCAGAGCAATGCCCGCCGTGCCATAGGCCCGGCGCACCAGGCTCGCCGCAGCGGTGGGATCATCTTGCCGCACACCACTTTCGAGTTCCGCACGCACCATCCGCAAGGCCATGCGTCCCGGCGAGATCCGCACGCCCGAATCCCGCACCGCACTGCCCACCCATCGGCCGGAGCCGTCAGGCGGCGAGACATCGGTCGATCTGCGGGTGCCCGGCTGCCACGCCTCCGCCGCGAACGGCTCGAACACCGCAGGCGACAGCAACGTGATGAACTGCTGTCCGACCACAGCGAAACCTGTTCGCGGCGTGCATGATCGAGCCAATCCGTGCCATAGACCCGGACGATCGGGCGTGCCGAGACCGGCGCCCTCCGGCCTACCGTATTCCGGGGATCCACTGATCTGCGTGGTAGCGCTAGTGGATCGGCCGGGCGCGTGGCCGCCCGGGGCTTCCGTCGAGGACGGTTGCTGTTTGCGCGGTCCAGGCTTGCCTGCCTCCGGATGCCTGCGCCTGATTTCCGCACAACGCTCGACCGCGAACCGCACCAGCTCGGGCGCGAGACCGCAGTGCATCAGATACCGTTGCAGGAGTTCAGGTTTGGGGAAGCTCAGGTAGTCCGGGGCACCGGCGTAGTTGTACACCGTCTGTTTGCCGGGCCGGCCCGCGCAACGTTTCACGATGTCCGCCCTGGACCGTCCCGAGTCGCGCTGCGCCGCCGCGGTCATCGCCAGGAACTCGACGCGCAGTTCCGGGTAGGTGGCCACGTCGAGGTCGAGGGTGCAGCCCAATTCGGCGCCGAGCCGCGCCAACTCGGCGCTCAATGCGACGAAAAGCGGTCAGTGACACCTGAATCCGGACGTAGCGCATGATCGAGCCCCGCGAAACGCCCAGCTCTGCGGACAAGACCGGTCACGTCAACTCCTCAACCTGTGGAACGGAGGAGTTCCCGGGCCGCGAGCCGATCACCTCGATCGGCGCTCCTGGGTCGGGATCCATCACCAGATGGGTTCCCGCCCGACGAGCTTCGCGTGCCCCGCGAACCCCAAAGCATTGTGGGTGCAGCCCAATTCAGGGACTTCTGCGACGCAGTGCGCTACCAACCAGTTACGGCCGGCGCGGCCCCCGACTGCACCGGGGGCTGCCACTAGTCTCCCACTCCGGAACGTTCCTCGGCCACCCTTCGCGAGCAAAAATCACAAATGTGTAACTACGCGCTCAACGAACGTGACGCTCGCCCCTTCAGATGCCGTCGACCAGCGGTTTACCTCCGATGAACGGACCACCGAACTCAGCCCCGGATCGACCACCGGTGTCCAAATGGACAGATATGTTGCGCGCCAACGCAAGTATCCGTGCATTGCACGCCCTTCCCGGCAATGCACACAGTGCAACCTTTTCTGAACCGATCGACCAACACCCCCAGGCCGCACCCTCATACCGAGCACGACCCGCTCATCAGCAACAGCAGAGCGACCGAAACTCCCAACGGATACCTGATCCAGAGAGCTGGACGCCTAGGCCCGCTACACCCCCAGCTGAAGGCAACCCATCCGCGACGGCATGGCCGACGAGCATACTTCGGCAGACAGCATCGACCGCGCCGGTCGGCGACTGAAATCTTCTACCGGACAACAGATCTCACGCAGAGTGCAGATCGCCCACAACACCGAAAGTCAGCAAACGAACTGCGCCACCTCACCCTGAGGCCCCGCCGCCCACACCCGTCATGAAGGTGCGAACCACATCGGGAGAGCAGGCCCGTCCGCAAGCAGACCACGATCCTGGCCACCGCCACAACACCTTCACGTCGGCCACGCACGCCACGGCGGCAGCCAGGCTACGCCCGCAGCATGGGCAGCGGCACCAACGCAGTGCGCGTAGGAAACGCAGGCTACGCGGACAACTCAGGCACCGTCGCAAATGCAGGCCCACGCCGAGGATGCGGGCTGTGGTGGCAACATGACGTTCGCCCTTCGGGCGGACCTCGACCGCGGTGTCGGCTGTGTCCACGGCGGACGCTGCGGCGGCAACGCGCGCTGGGGTAGCGGGGCAGGTGCCGGCAACGGTGTGGGCCGCGTCGCCAAGGCAATTCGCGTCGGCAATGCACGCTGTGTCCACGGTGCGGGGGGCGCGGAGAATGCAGGCGCCGCAAACGCCGACCACGTCGAGGGCGGGGGTTGCGGCGGCAGCATGAGCTTCATCGCAGGGGTGGTCGCCGGCGGAAGCGCTGGCCCCTTCGGCGAACCAGACCGTGTCGGCCATCCGGTCCCTGCCTGCTGAACAGACCGCACCCGCGAAACAAGTTGCGTCGGCACCCCGGGCTGCGGCGGCAGCACAACGTTCGTCGCCGGGGTGATCTCCGGCGGAAAAGCAGACTGCGTCCGCGTAACAGACCGCATCGGCAATTCGGGCCCCGCCGGCGGTGCAGACCGCGTCGGCACTCCGGACCCCATCCGCGGTGCAGATCCCGGCAACACTCCGGATCCCACCGACGGCGCAGACGGTAGTGGTGCTCCGGAAACCACCGATGGCGTAGACCGTGGCGATGCTCCGGACACCACCGATGGCGTAGACCGTGGCGATGCTCCGGACACCACCGATGGCGTAGACCGTGGCGATGCTCCGGACACCACCGATGGCGTTGACCGTAGCGACGCTCCGGGCCCCACCGACAGCACAGACCGCGGTGGCGCAGACCGTGGCATCGGCGCGGGCTGAGGCAGCAGAGCAGGTTGCGGGGGTGGTGTGGTCTGTGGTCGCGGCTTTGCGCCGAGGGCCGCGCGGGCGGCGCGGGCCAGTGCGGTGGCGGTCGGAAAGCGTTCGGCGGCAAGCTTGGCCATGCCTTGGCGGATCACGGCGTCCATTGCGGGCGGGACCGTCGGCCGCAGCGTGCTGGGGCGCGGCGGCGGGTCGGTCAGCTGGCGGTGGATCACCTCGCCTGTGGTCGCGGCGGGAAACGGAGGTAGACCGGTGAGCGCTTCGAAGAGCACGCCGGTGAGCGCGTAGATATCGCAACCGGCGGTGACCGAGGTGGTCGTGAAACGCTCCGGTGCTCGGTAGGCGCAGGCCTCGACGTTGGCGCCGGGCCCGGAATCGGCGGCCGGATGGGCGATTCCGAAATCGCTGAGATAGGCGGCGCCACCGGTGGTGAGCAGGATATTGGCCGGTTTCACATCGGCGTGGACCAGTCCGACCGCGTGCGCGGCATCCAGCGCAGCGGCTATCTGTTCGATGACGGACACCGCCTGTTCGGCGGTGACCGGACCGCGCCGCAGCACGGTGTGCAGGTCGGTGCCGTCGATCAGGCGCGTCGCGGCGAACAGCACACCGTTGATCACACCCCAGTCGTGGATCGGGACGATGTACGGCGCGGCAAGCTGTGCGGCGAGCGCGGTCTGCCTGCGAAAGTTGGCCTGGTAGGCCGGATCCAGTGCCACCGCCTCCGACAGCAGTTTGACCGCGACCCGCCTGCCCTGGATGGTGTCGAAAGCCTCGTAGACCTCGCCCATCCCGCCCTTGCCCACGAGCGACCGCAGCCGGTAGCGCCCGAACCGAGCACCAGTGCGGCGCCCGAGCGACCGCGGACGAGCCGCAAAAGGCTGCTCGCCGCCGATCTCGGCAGCCTGTCTCCGCTCGTTGTTGATCCGGTCGATGATCTCGTAGGCGGGCACCGGGCGACGCGCCGGCTCCGGGCCGAACAGCACGGAATCCGCCTGCACCGGAACGGGTTTCGGGGCCGAGGTGATGCCGACCAGCAGCTCGTGCATGTTGCGCGCCTGCGGCCTGCGCCGAGGCAGTCGCGGCAGCGGCGGGGTCGAGATGTCGATCAGATCTCTCGCGGTCAACGACGTTCCGCCGCCGCGCGTTGCGGATTCAGGTGGCGTTGTCGGCGCACCGGTCTCGTCTCGGTGTGGCGGGTCCACCAGCGCGGCGGCGGCGTTGCCGAACAGATGGACCAGGGCGGCCGTGGTCAGGGCGCCCGCCAACACTGCGCTGGAGGCCGGATAGCCGGAAATACCGACCCACCCGCCGGCGGCGGTGCCGATCAGCACGGCGACCGTGCATTCCATCGGCACGTCGGTGAGCAGGAGACGCACCCCGCGCATGCTCAACGACGCGAACCACCAGCCGGCCCACACCAGACCCGCAGTCCCGGCGACCGTTCCGGCCGCCACGGGGTCACCGGCGTGCGGGACGACCGTTGCGATCGTCGCCACCGCCACACCCGCCATCGCCACCACCGCGGGCGCGTTCGCCAGCCGGTGGTACGCCGTGCGGCGGTTCCGTTCGACGGCACCCAGCCCCACCATGACCAGCGCGCACACCAATGCCGCCAGATAGGCCACGGTCACCGGTCCAGCCAACGTCCGATCCGTGCCGGCGAGCGCGTGCAGCAGCACGATGATCAGCGCGGCCGACCCGATCAACGTCAGAATCGAGCTGACCTGCCACGATCGGCGCGCACACCGCGAACCTTCGCGCACCGAAACAACTTCCGCGCCGGGCCCTTCCTCGACGCCCGATGCCGCATTGCGGTCGGCGGCCGATTCGTCCGCGTGGTCGAGCGCAGGCTGTTTCACCGTGGACGCGGAGCCCGTCCAAGTCGGACGCGTCGCCGAGGGTGCAGGCTCGCCCGGCACTTGCACAGACCTCATCGACGCAGACGCAGAACCTCGTGGCACCGGAGACGCCAACGCTCCCACCGGACTCGGCCCGACCTGCACGAAACTCGCCGGTGCAGGAACGGAACCCGTCGAACGGTGCACAGCATCACCCGCAACTTGCACAGAAACCGCAGCCGGCCCTTGCACAACCGGCCGGAGACCCGGCGATACCTGCGCCGGACCCGCGGAAGACACCGAAATCTCCGGTGCCGTATCGGAATCCGCCGAGCCGTGCACAGCACCACTCGGAACCTGCACAGAAGCTGCCGCCCCGAGCCCTTGCGCCGGCGGCCAGGAACCCGGCGACACCCGTACCGGGACTGTCGTGGATACCGAACTCGCCAGCGCGAGCGCATCAATCGGCGACAGTTGTGCAGAACTCGGCGACACCCGCACGGCGTTCGATGGCACCGCTAACCGACTTGTCTGCGTTTGCACAGCGTTCGACAGGACCGGATCAAGGCTCGCGGATACCTGTGCAGCAGTGGGCGAGACCTGCGCAGACGTCGCAGAAACCACGACGGCGCCGGTCGCACCCTGCCCGCGATCCGGAGACTTCGACGCGGGCGCGAGGCGCGTCGGCACCGGCGCTTGTGCAGCATTCATCTGCACCGACACGTGGTCCGGCAGTACCTCGGCTCCACTCGGCCACGCGAGTGCACCGAGGGGCGGAACGTGCGCAGAATTCGGCGGCAGCTGCGAGCCTTTCGGCGGCACCGCGGTCAGCCTCGCCGACACCGGCGCAGCATCGTCCGGCGCCTCAGCAGGATTCGGCGACACCAGCACCGGGTTCCCCGACGTCGCGAACGGACTCGCCGGCTCCTGCCCACGACCCAGCTGCGCCGGATCGGAACTGACCGCACCCGGCGTAGAACCCGGCAGCTCCGACACGGGACTCGCCCACGTCGCGGCCGAATCTGTCGGCCCGCGCCCACGAGCCGACGGCGTCGGCATGCGGCCGGGCAAGCTCTCCGCAGAACCGGGCAGTGCCTGCACAGCACTCGGCAGCTCCTGCACTGGACTCGGCGACGGCGAGGCACTATCCGCCGGCACCGAGCCCATCCCGTTGCACCCCTGCGCGACTTGCGGTTTCACCTTCTTCGGCGCGGGCGGAGTGGGTTTGGCACGTGCTTCGTCGAGCCGCTCCCACAGTGCCAGCACGCGGAGGAGCTGGTCGGGTGTGAGTTTGCAGTAGCGGAAGATCGCCTCGACTTGGACGCGGTTGCGGGGCAGCGCGGTGTAGCCGGGTCGCAGCCAGTTGTACACGGTGCTGCGGGAGATGTCGGTGTAGGAACTGAGCTGGCCCGGGGTGAGGCCGGATGCGGTGTGCGCGGCGCGCAGGATCGCCAAGAACTCCTCGGGGGTTTCCGCTTCGAGTTCGAGGGCGTCGAGGGCTTCCCGGACTGTGGTGGATGTCGCCGTGTTCACCGGTCGCGATGCCTGGAGTTCAGGGCTTGGGGCGATGCGGCGCACCGCCGTCCGGCCGTCGCGCGGACGTTCGTGGATAGCAGACCGTCGATGGTCACGAGCACTCCTCAAGTCCCGGCAAGGAGTTCTGCGGGCGGCGGGATCGCGGCCGACCGCGGTACGCGGCGGGCCACGATGCACCGGTCGAGCGAAGCGATCTTCCTGCGTCACGGACTCCACGCTGTGGTTCACGAATACGTCAGTCGAAGGCAGCGCCAATTCTTTCACGGTTCCACCGACCGTATCCAGCCCTATTGACCCGAAGATGCCCCCGCCGAACACAATTCATGTACAACTCGGTCCAACCGACGGCCCTACCTGCATGTTCACCTACTATCACGCACCACCGAGAGAGTTCATTGGACCGCAGTTGGACGCGTTCGGAATTCCAACAAATCCATTGTTACCCAGTGATTTTGCAATTGCATTTGCATTCCCGCTCAGCTGTGCATATTCGGTCGCGATCCGACATCAAGCACGGTCGTGCAGGGTGACCTGATAGCCGTCGGGATCGGCGAAGGTGAAGGTCCGGCCGAAGGGCCCGTCGATCGGTGCGGCGACGATCGGGTGCCCGTCGGCGACGAGCGCATCATGGATCGCTTGGACATCCGTGGCGTGCAACCAGATCGCGGCACCGATGCCGGGCTGCGCCACCGAGGTGAGATCGGTGCCGGGAACGATCTCGCGGAGCGCGAACGCGATCGGCTTCGTCTCGAAGACGACCGCGTGCGGCGGTCCGGCCTGCGCGCGGACGAGACCGAGGTACTGCTCGTAAAACGCCTGCGACGCCGCGAGGTCGCGCGCTTGGAGCGAAATGAAGTCGGGGCCGGTGACGGGCATGGTGATACTCCTTCGTTTCATGTCAGTCTTCTGACACGGCTCAACCTATGTCAGAATACTGACATGAGTCAAGACGGAGTCGACCTGCAGACGTCACTGGGCTACCTGCTGAAAGAGGCATCGAGTGCGCTCCGCACGGCTATGGACGAGGTGCTGCGGCCACTCGGGATGAGCGTGACGCACTACTCCTGCCTCGAGCTGCTGGCGCAACGGCCGGGCCTGTCGAACTCCGAACTCGCACGGGGCGCGTTCGTCACACGGCAGACAATGAACGTGCTGCTCCAAGCCCTGGAACGCGACGGCTACGTCACCAGGCCCGCGGCGGCGCCCGTCGGCAAGGTGCTGCCCACGCGGCTCACGCCCCGCGGGCGGCGAAGCCTCGAGCAGGCGTCCGCAGCGGTCCGTTCCGTCGAACTCAGAATGCTGGCCGGCCTGAGCGAAACCGAGCAGTCAGGCGCGTTCCGGATCTTGCAGAGCATGATCCAGTCCCTGCGCGAGGGCGACGCGACGAGTCGCTAGACCAGCCAGGCCGCGGCGTTCGGCGGAAGGTGACCGCCGTCGAGCGGGATGCTGGCGAGCAACACGTCGCCGGGCGGCAATTGGGTCGGCGTGTTCGAGGCGTTCAGCACACAGACCAGTCCACCCGGGCGGCGGAAGGCGAGACAGCCGGGCGGGCTGCCGTACCACTCGATCCGGTCCCCCGCGAACTCCGGCCGCATGCTGCGCAGGTCGATGGCCATCCGATACAGCGACAGGGTGGAACCGAGTTCTTCCAGCTGTGCCTCGACCGTCTGATTCGCCCAGCCGGCCGGCATCGGCAACCACGGTGTGCCGGTGGTGAATCCGAACGGCGGCGTGTTGCCCTCCCATGGAATCGGCACCCGGCAACCGTCGCGACCACGTTCGGTGTGCCCGGACCGCTCCCACGCCGGATCCTGGAGCACCTCGTCCGGCAGGTCGTCCACGTTCGGCAGGCCGAGTTCCGCACCGTTGTAGATGAATACAGCGCCCGGCAGCGCGAGTTCGAGCATGATCATCGCGCGGGCCCGCGCCACGCCTGCGGCACCGCCGCCGTACCGGGTGACTTCACGCTTGATGTCGTGGTTGGACAGCGTCCAGGTGGGCACGGCCGCCACCGGAGCGACCGCGGCGAGGGAGTTGTCGATCGCGTCGCGCACGCTGTCGGCCTCGAACGTGGTCTCGGCCAGCCGGAAGTTGAACGCCAGATGCAATTCGTCGGCGCGGACGTATTCCCCGAACCGGACGTTGTCGTTGACCCACACCTCGCCGATGGACACCGCTTCGGGGTATTCGTCGAGCACCTTGCGGATGCGGCGGTGGATCTCGTGCACCGCCGGATTGTTGAAACGCAGATCGTCGTCATCGTTGACGAGCAGCGCGGAGGTGACCTTCGCCATATCCGGCAGGCCCTCCGGCTTGGCCATCCCGTGCGCGACGTCGAGCCGGAAGCCATCGACGCCGCGGTCCAGCCAGAAGCGCAGCGTCTTCTCGAAATCGGCGGCCACCTCCGGGTTTTCCCAGTTCAGGTCGGGTTGCTCGGACGCGAAGATGTGCAGATACCACTGACCGGGCCGGCCGTCGGACTCGCGAACCCTGGTCCAGGCCGGGCCGCCGAAGATGCTCGGCCAGTTGTTCGGCGGCTCGTCACCATTCGGCCCGCGACCGTCGCGGAAGATGTAGCGAGCCCGCTCGGGGCTGCCCGGCCCCGCCTCGAGCGCGGCGTGGAACCACGGATGTTCGCTGCTGGTGTGGTTCGGCACCAGGTCCATCGTGATCTTGATCTGGCGATAGTGCGCCTCGGCGATCAGCTCGTCCATCGCGGCCAAGCCGCCGAACATCGGATCGATATCGCGCGGATCGGCGACGTCGTAGCCGCCGTCGGCCATCGGTGACCGCATCACCGGGCACACCCACAGCGCGTCGACGCCGAGCAGTTCCAGATAGCCGAGTTTGTCCCGGATCCCGCCGAGATCACCGACGCCGTCGCCGTCGGAATCCGCGAAGGAACGGGGATATACCTGGTAGAACACGGCCGACCGCCACCATGGTTGGGTGGTGCGATCCACCGTCGCCGGCCCGGCTGGTGTATCAGTCACACAGCCAATAGTGCCAAAGATCTACGGTAAAAACCCTTAGGCGGAGCAGCAATCTCGACTTCGGGCAAATTGCCAGCGAGCGCGCGAACACTGCGGCCAGGACGGGAACTACCTCGGGCCGCAGGGGTGTGCACGCGAAACGACCTCACCAGGGTGCGTTCATCAGCGAATTCGCCGCCATCTCCAGGTAATCGAGTAGGGCCTTGCGATGCTCGTCGTCGAGCAGCTCTGGTTCGATCTCGGCGACGGCGATTCGCATGCACCGCAGCCACGCGTCGCGCTCGATCGGCCCGATCACGAACGGGTTGTGCCGCATCCGCAGCCGCGGATGCCCCCGCTCGTCGGAGTAGGTGCGCGGTCCGCCCCAATACTGCTCGAGGAACATCCGCAGCCTGCGTTCGGCGGGACCCAGGTCCTGCTCGGGGTAGAGCGGGCGGAGCACCTCGTCGGCCGCCACCTCACGGTAGAACGAGGCGACGATCCGCCGGAACGTTTCCGCCCCGCCGACCGCCTCGTAGAACGACGTCGTCGGCTCGCCCGCCGTTGCCGCTGCTGCCTGCTCGCCCGAAGTCATAGACCCTCTCGATTCGCTGGATGCGCCACAACCATTGTGCGGCCTCCTGAGCCCACCGTCACCTTGCCCCCACTCCCCTCCCGTAGCGGAAGCCGATAGTTCCTCAGCTGAGCACCGCCCCCGGCAAGTGCGGCCCGATCGTTCCCCACCTGCCCCCAAAGCCCGCCCACATGGCCGTTTCCGGCGGTGGAAAATCGCGGCACGGTGGCTCTTCAGCCACAGTTAACCGGACATTGTTGAAAATCACCGTGCAATGGCCGTCGTTCCATGGTCAACTGAGTGGCAATCTCTGCCGAGCTAACAGCATGATCCTGCCAATCATGAAATTGAGGTCCAGATGAAGCAGCGGCACAGCGCCAGGTCACATGAGGCGCGGACACACCGACAACTCCAGCCCGCCGACGTCCACAATCGTGGGTCGGGGGCTACTCCGCTGCATATCTTGTCCGATCATTATCCGGGCGCGCATCACGGTCATTCCGATCATGCGCACCGCTACGCACCGCCGCCCAGTGAGACTCCGAGCTGGTTGAAGCGCCGGGTGCTGCTGCTGAACGCCACCTACGAGCCGCTCACCGCTCTGTCCGCGCGCCGCGCGATCGTCCTGCTCATCTGCGACAAAGCCGACACCGTCCATCATGACGCCGAAGGCCCGGTAGTCCATTCCGCCGAATCCGCCGTGACCATTCCCTCGGTGATCCGCCTGCGTAGTTATGTCCACGTGCCGTATCGGGCCCGCGTCCCGATGACCCGCGCCGCCCTCATGCATCGCGACCGCTATCGCTGCGGCTACTGCGGGAGCAAGGCCGAAACCATCGACCACGTGATTCCGCGCAGCCGGGGCGGCGAACACTCCTGGGAGAATTGCGTCGCCAGCTGCGCGCCGTGCAATCACCGTAAGGCCGACAAGCTGCTGAGCGAGCTGGGGTGGACGTTGCGTTCGCCGCTCGTCTCGCCGAAGGGTCCGCACTGGCGGTTGCTGTCCACGACGGCCGATCTCGACCCGGTCTGGTTGCAGTACCTCGGCGAGGGCGCGGCCTGACCGCCCCGTAATCGGCGAACCCGATAGTGGCTCACGGGTATTCGTTCACCAGCACGGCCCAGGTCCCGGGCTCGAGCGCCTCGAAGACGTGCGGGAGATCGCCCGGATACGAGGTGTAGTCGCCGGGGTGCAGTTCGACCGGCTCGCCGGTCAGGCCGACCAAGGCGCGACCCGCCGCGAGCAGGACGTGCTCGACCACGCCCGGCATATGCGGGTCGGAGCTGCGCGCGTGACCCGGCTCGGCGGTCACCCGGAACAGGTCGCGGCGCGAACCCGGCGGGCTGGCCGCCAGCAGCGTGGCGCGGTAGTCGGAGCGTTCGGCAGCCAACATCGGACCCTCCCCCGCCCGGATCACCTGGACGCGCGGCCGCGGCGGATCGAGCAGGCGCGAGAACGGCATGTCCAGCGCGACGCACAGTGCCCAGAGGGTCTCGATGCTCGGGTTCCCGGTGCCCGATTCCAATTGCGACAGTGTGGACTTCGCGATCCCGGCGCGGCCCGCGACCTCGGTGAGGGACAACCCGGCCCTGGCGCGTTCGCGCCGCAACGCGATCGCGATCATCGCCTGCGGTGTCGTCACCGTCGGTTCGTCGTGCGCCATCCCCAGCTCCCGTCACGTAGCAGACCGCTCAACAGAAAACCATATTGACGAACCGGACCACCATGTTCACTATAAGCAACATGCGTTCGATATGGCGAACACTCGGCCGGGACACGTGCACGGGGATCGCGGCGGTGTGCCTCGCGGTCTGGGTGATCGGCGTCTCGTACGGTGCCACCGCGGTGACCAGTGGCCTGCCGGCCTGGTTGCCCATCGCACTCGGCTTCATGGTGCTGGCGGGCGGTGCCGAGTTCCTGTTCATCGGGATCGTCGCGGCGGGCGGCAACCCGATCGCGGCCGTGCTCGCCGGACTGGTGGTGAATGCCCGGCATCTGCCCTACGGACTCTCGGTGCCCGACGCGGTCGGGACCGGTTGGCGTCGCATGTTCGGCGTGCATCTGATGAACGACGAATCCGTGGCGATGGCCCTGGCCCAAACCGATGCCGAGCGTAAGCGAGCAGCTTACTGGGCCACCGGTTTCGGCGTGCTGCTCGCCTGGCCGAGCGGCGCCGCGATCGGCGCGCTGATCGGGTCGGTGGTGCCCGACACCTCGATCCTCGGGCTCGACGCGGTGTTTCCCGCGGTACTGCTCGCGCTGGTCATTCCGTCGCTGGCGGACCGGGCGACGTTGCGGGCCGTGCTGGTCGGTGTAGCTCTGGCCCTGATCAGCGCACCCTTCCTGCCCGCCGGAATGCCGGTGCTGGTGGCACTTTTGGGAGTGCTGGTAGCAATACCGCGACGAGACGACCAGACGCCCGCGCCGGAGCAGCCCGTCACGGTACCCGAACGCACACCCACGAATTCGGAGGCGAGTTGCGAATGATGCTGGTAGCCGGAATGTTCGCCCTCGCCGCGGGCACCTTCGCGTTCCGCTGGGCCGGACCGGCGCTGCGCGAGCGTATCCGCTTCCCCGCGCGGACCGTTCGCGTCCTCGAGGTCGGCGCGGTGGTGCTGCTCGCCGCGTTGGTGGCGGTGACAGCACTCCCCGCAGGGACCGGCCACCTCGGATTCGCTTTACCCGCAGGCGTTCTCGTCGCGGGCGTGCTGGCCTGGCGCAAGCTGCCGATCCTGGTGGTCATCCTCGCGGCCGCCGGAACCACCGCGCTGCTGCGCTTCCTCGGTATCGCCTGATCGACGAAACCCGTTGCGCGACAACTTCTGAGCCTCACTCCGCAGCCGACCCTGATTGATGTCGTAACACACAAGGCCGCATGGACGGCTAGACCCAGGCGTGGCAGGATCACCCAGCGATCAGCTCGGGGACAGGGAGATACCGCCGCCGAGGCGACGCGCGACCGAACCGTAGCGGGCGTCGATGCGCAGCCAGGTGCGGCTGGCCCGGACCCGGACGATCTCGGTGGGCATGATCCGCCGAGAGTCCGCCTTGTCACCCGAATGCGGGATGAAATCCATTGCGGTGAGCGCGAAGACGACCCGCATCGGAACCTGCACCTGGGTGCCCGCCCCGGAAACGGTCAGCACCGTCTGGTCGAGCAGCGAGGCGGGCGGGCCGTGGCTGCTGCCGTGTTCCTTGGCCAACTGCGCCCCTTGCTCGGCCAGTTCGACCAGGGTGCGGGCGGGAACGTCATCGATGTGTGCGAAACCGTCCGGCGGCGGCAGCGCACCGCGCCAGGCGGAATCCATCGAATACCCGAGGTCGATCGGCAGGCCGGAGCCCAAACCGGTCAACACCAGCTCGGCGTCGACGGTGACATCGTCGACCCCGAGTTCGGCGACCACGGTGCGCACCGCGAGCGTCTCGAAACCCGTTGCCACCCAGGCCGAAACGTACTGCTCCCCGCGGCGGCGGATACGTACCACCGCCGCGGGGTCCAGCCGCACCGCCCGAGTCAGGAACGTCGCGAGATTCTCCCGCTCCGCCGGATCGGACACGTGCAACACACGTTGTTCTGACATCACGACCGGTACTGGATCAGTCGTTACGCCACTGGGCGAGATAGTCCCGCTCGTCATCGGTGAGCCTGCGCAACCGCTGCGCCTGCATGTCGAACGCGGCGATCTGCGTGGCGGCGATCACCGCCGGCGGCGAGTCCGGGGCCGCGGCGGCGGCCCGCACCTCGTAGCCGATGGTGAAGTCGACGGCCCGCAGCTGCTCGATCCACATGGCGATATCGAGCGGAGTGTCCTCGTGCCGCAGCTGACCGCGGTAACGGACCCGCAGATCGGCGAGGACACAGCCCGTGCCGAGCGCGGCGGTCGGCCGGCCCGGCTCGAGCAGCCACGGGATGCGCGCTTCCTCCAGCAGGGTCACCATGCGGGCATGGTTCACGTGCTGGAACGCATCCATGTCCGACCACCTGACCTCGACCTGGGTGTGGAAACGCTTGGGCAGCACGGCTTGGCCGCCCTGCGCCTTCCCGTGACCGTTCAACGGACTCGTCACCGTGCTGCTACCTCCGACTGGGCGCCCACCCCGCTCACCATGCTTCGCACCTGCCGCGCTGCAACCGACAGCGTGGCGAGATCGTGGGTTCCGGACTCGAACAACTCCGACAGTGCGGCACGGGCACGCCCGAGCCTGGACTGGTTCTTCGACTCCCAGTATGCAATCTTCTCGTCCGCGCTCTCCTCCGGGTCTCCGGCGGAGAGCACGTCCAGGGTCAGCGAGCGCAGCGACGCGTACATGTCGTCACGCAGCGCGAGCCTGGCCAGCGAGTGCCAGCGGTCGCCGCGTTCCAGGTGGCTGACCGCCTGCAACAACCAGTCGATCTTGAGGTGCTCGTTCAGCGCGTAGTAGAGCGCGCCGACCTCGTCGCCGTCCCGATCGGTGATATCCGCGATATCCACGATGTCCAGCAGCGGGAACAGGTTGAGCAGCCCGAACACCTCGGTGGCCAGGTCGGTCGGCGCTCCGCGCGCGATCAGCTCGGCCGACTGATCGGTGAGCGTCGAGACGTGGTGCCCGCGCAGCCAGCCCGGCACCTTCGGCGCCAGTTCCTGCACGTCCCGGCAGTACCGGTTGATCTCGGCGCCGACCGCGATCGGCTGCGGCCGGTTGCTCAGGAACCACCGCGACGCCCGGTCCAGCGTGCGCTTGGTCTCCAGTTCCAGCAGGTCGCGCACCGAGGTGGTGGCGTCGGCCGCCCGGATCCGCGCCCACATCTCCGGCAGGCCGAAGATTTCGGTGGCCGCGGCGAACGCACGCACCGAGTCGGTGGCGGTGGCGCCGGTCTCCTCGCTCAACCGGTGCGCGTAGGTGATACCGCCGTAGTCCACCATCTCGTTGACGATCATCGTGGTGAGGATCTCGCGACGCAGCCGGTGCTTCTTGATCGCCGCGCCGAACCGATCGCGCAGCGGCGTCGGGAAGTAGTCCGGCAGCCGCGTGGTGAAGTAGGCGCTGTCCGGCAAATCCGTCTGGAGCAGGTCCGCCTTCAGCGAAAGCTTCACGTGCGCCATCAGATTCGACAGCTCCGGCGAGGTCAGGCCCGCACCCTCCTCGAGCATGCGCTGCATCTGCGCCTCGGAGGGCAGTGCCTCCAGTTCGCGATCCAGACCGCGGCGCTCTTCGAGATCGTCGATGAGGCGCATGTGCACGTTCAGCATCTGCGGTGCGTCGGTGCGCGAAATACCCATCAGGAAGTTCTGCGCCACATTGTCTTCGAGCACGATCTGCGCGACCTCGTCGGTCATCGAGGCGAGCAGCGGGTTGCGATCCGGCTCCGCCAGTTCGCCGCTGCTGACGACACCGTCGAGCAGCACCTTGATGTTGACCTCGTGGTCGGAGCAGTCGACGCCTGCCGAGTTGTCCAGCGCGTCGGTGTTCATCTTGCCGCCGTTGCGGCAGAACTCGATCCGGCCGAGCGCCGTCGCGCCCAGGTTGCCGCCTTCGCCGATCACCTTGACGCGCAACTGGTTTCCGTTGACCCGGACCGGATCGTTGGACTTGTCGCCGACGTCGGCGTTGGATTCGGTGCTCGACTTGATGTAGGTGCCGATGCCGCCGTTCCACAGCAGCTGCGCCGGGGCGAGCAGGATCGCGCGCACCAGCTCGGGCGGCGACAGGGATTCGACATCGTCGCCGAGGCCCAACGCCTTTCGCGCCTGCGGACTGATCGGCACCGACTTCACGGTGCGGTCCCAGACGCCGCCGCCGGCACTGATCAGCTTGGCGTCGTAATCCGCCCACGACGAGCGCGGCAGCTGGAACATGCGCTGCCGCTCGGCGTAGGACGCCGCCGTGTCGGGGTTCGGGTCCAAGAAGATGTGCCGGTGATCGAACGCGGCGAGCAGGCGGATGTGCTCGGAGAGCAGCATGCCGTTACCGAACACGTCACCGCTCATGTCACCGATACCGACGACAGTGAAATCCTCTGTCTGCGTGTCGATATCCATCTCCAGGAAGTGGCGCTTGACGCTCTCCCAGGCACCCTTGGCGGTGATGCCCATCGCCTTGTGGTCGTAGCCCGCCGAACCACCGGAGGCGAACGCGTCGCCGAGCCAGAAGCCGTAGCGCTTGGCCACATCGTTGGCGATATCGGAGAAGGTCGCGGTGCCCTTGTCCGCGGCGACGACCAGGTAGGTGTCGTCGCCGTCGCGCCGGACCACCCGGGCCGGCGGGAGCACCTCGCCGGTGGCCCGATCGACGTTGTCGGTCACGTCCAGCAGGCCGGAGATGAAGGTCCGGTAGCAGGCGACGCCCTCGGCGCCCAGCGCCTGCCGGTCCGCGACCGGATCGCCGGTGGCGGCCGGCGGTTGCTTCACCACGAAGCCACCCTTCGCGCCGACCGGAACGATCACCGCGTTCTTCACCGCCTGCGCCTTGACCAGGCCGAGCACCTCGGTGCGGAAATCCTCGAGCCGGTCGGACCAGCGCAACCCGCCGCGCGCGACCGGACCGAACCGCAGGTGCACGCCCTCGACCCGGGGCGAGTACACGAAGATCTCGAACTGCGGCCGCGGCTTGGGCAATTCGCTGATCTCGCGCGGCTCGACCTTCATCGACAGGTAGTCGCGCGACATGCCCTCGGCGTCGGTGACGTAGTAGTTGGTGCGCAGCGTCGCCCGGATCAGGTTGAGGATGGCGCGCAGGATGCGGTCGGCATCCAGGCTGACCACCTCGTCGATCCGGCCGCGCACCTGGGTTTCCAGTTCGGCGGCGTGCTCGGCCGAGACGGTGTCCGGGTCGAATCGCGCACCGAACAGGTCGACGAACAGCCGGGCCACATCCGGATAGGTGAGCAGCACCCGGGAGATGTTCGCCTGGCTGTACGGGAAGCCCGCCTGCTGCAGGTATTTGGCGTAGGCCCGCAGGATCGAGACCGCACGCCACGGCAGCCGGGCGCGCAGCACCAGCTCGTTGAGTCCGTCGGCTTCGGCACGGCCGTACCAGGTTGCCTCGAACGCCTCGGTGAACCGCTCACGCAGGCCGCGCACTTCGGCCTCGAGCACCGCGGCACGCTTGGAGGACTCCAGCAGTTCCGCGTCCAGGTCCCGGTCGAGCGCGCTGCGCAGCAGTTCCGGGCGGGCCAGCAGACCGAAGTCGTAGATCCAGCGCTCGCCGCCGCTGCTCGGGTCGCCGCCCGGCTGCGGTTCCAGCTCCAGCTGGTAGGGCCGCTCGTCGACGACCTCGACGCCGAGGCTCTGCAACACCGGCAGCACCTGGCTCAGCGAGATGCCCGCGCCACCGACGTAGAGGGAGAAGCGCCAGCTTCCCGGCTCCGAGCCCGCGTTGCGGTACAGGTACTGATCGATGCCGCCGTCGCGCAGGTGCTCGAGCCGGACGATATCGGCCAGCGCGCGGTCGGCTTCGAAGTCTTCCTTGTAGGCGTCCGGGAAGGCCACGGCGTAGCGCTGCACCACCGCCGGGTCCAGCATCGTCGAGGTGCTGACCTCGTCGTTCAGATGGTCTTCCCAGGTGCGACTCGCCTCGGCGAGCAGGCCCTGGATGCGCAGGCGGTTGGCCTCGGAGGTGTCCGCCGCCGGTGCCGCCGCGTAGCGCGGAGCGCCGTGCTCGGCCGCGGGCATGCGCACCGTGAAATACACGCTGGCCAAATCGCTTTCGGCGACCCGGGCGGAGTAGTCGATATCGACGCCGCCCAGTTCCCGAACCAGGATTTCCTGCATTTCCAGGCGCACCCGGGTGGTGTACCGGTCACGCGGCAGGTAGACCATGCACGCCACGAAACGGCCGTAGCCGTCCGCGCGCAGCAACAACCGCACCTGCCGGCGCAGACCGATGTTCAGCACCGCCACGGCGGTCTTGCGCATCGTGTCGTCGTCGGAGGAGAACAGCTCGGTGCGCGGGAAGGACTGGATGACCTCGAGCATCGCCTGCCCGGAGAAGGAGTCCAGATCGAAGCCGCTCTCCTCGATCACCGAGCGCACGCGCCGCTCGATCACCGGGATGTCGAGCACGTTCTCGTGCACGGCGGTGACCGTGAAGACGCCGATGAACAGGTGCTCGCCGACGATGGTGCCGGACTCGTCGAAATCGGCGACCCCGATGAAGTACGGGTAGACCGAGCGGTGCACGGTGGCCGGGACCAGACCCTGGGTCAGGATCAGCAGCGGCCGGTCGATCGCGTTGATCGGCACCTGGAAATCGGTGCCGACGTCGGGCCGCAGCACGCCGAGGCAGGTACCGGGCAGCGCGTTGGAGGATTGCTGCTCCTGGTCGGAACTCAGCCGGTAGCGGGCGTACCCGAGCACGGTGAAGTTTCCGCCGGCCAGCCAGCGCAGCAGGTTCGCGGTGTCGACCAGGTCGGTCTCCGAGAACGGCGCCTTGCCGGACTTCGCGGCCAACTCCAGGTCCTCGGCCAGCTTGCTCTGGACATCCTTGATCGCCTCGGTGTCGCCGATGACCTGGCGCACGTCGGCGATCACATTCGGCAGGCCGGATTCGATCCGGCTCAGCTGCGCCCGGCTGGTGGCCGGGTGCAGTTGCAGATGCATCCAGGACTCGCGCAGCCCGGAAGCGCCGTTGCTGTCCACCTCGTGCGGGGCGGCTTGTTCGAGGCGTCCGTCCGCGTCGCGCTCGACCTCGAAAATCGGATGGATAACTTCACTCACGCTCACGCCGAGCCTGCTCAGCGACGCGGTGATCGATTCGACCAGCAGCGACATGTCGTCGGTGACGATCTGTACTGCCGCGCCGAGGCCGGAGCTGTCATCCGGGTGGTACACCCGTACTAGTGCCCGGCCGGCCGGACGATGCATGGCCAATTCCATGTGCCGCCGGAAGATCTGTGTGATGCCGGTGATCGCGCAGTCCACATCGCCAGCGTCGACGTGGCGGAAATACGCCTCCTCGAGGGTCGCCAGTTCGCCGCGCAGTGCCTGCGGCAAACCAGCGGCCCACGCCGCACTGGACAATTCGGACGAGACCGTCATTTTTTCGCCAACTCCTCGGATTCGGTTCCGTAACAAAGCGACGCCGGTCCGAGAGTAGCTGTACGTCGAAGAAGCGGGGGTGAAATCCCTTCCAATCCTGGGGTGTTCACCACAACCGCCGTGTTCGCCACGCGATTGCCGATCTCGAACGGATGATCTCGGCACACAGCATCGTTCGGACCCACGAACGTCAGGTGTGCGCGACAGGTGCTTTCCGCGGCGGCAACGGGGCCGAAGCACCTCGGTTCAGCTCGGCCACCACCTCGGCGGTGCGGACCGCCGACTGCTCGAACTGCGCCTTCGCATTCACGTATCCCACACTAGCGAGATCCGCGCGGGTCGTGTGCGCGGGCCGGTCGCCGTTGTGCCGGATCCGAGACAGTGCGTTCGGGGTACTTCGGGTATCACTCATCGGGGTAGGTGCGCGGCGCACCTACCCCGAGACGACCGGGATCAGTCGCGGGTGAGCTTGCGGTGCGTGACCCGATGCGGGCGGGCCGCTTCGACGCCGAGGCGCTCGATCTTGTTGGCCTCGTACGCCTCGAAGTTGCCCTCGAACCAGAACCACTTGGCTTCGCTGTCCGAGTCGCCCTCCCACGCGAGGATGTGGGTGCAGGTCCGGTCGAGGAACCAGCGGTCGTGCGAGATGACCACGGCACAACCCGGGAACTGCTCGAGCGCGTTCTCCAGCGAGCCGAGCGTTTCCACGTCGAGGTCGTTTGTCGGCTCGTCGAGCAGGATCAGGTTGCCACCCTGCTTGAGGGTCAACGCCAGGTTCAACCGGTTGCGCTCACCACCGGAGAGCACGCCCGCGGGCTTCTGCTGATCCGGCCCCTTGAAACCGAACGCGCTGACGTAGGCCCGCGACGGCATTTCCTGGTTGCCGACCTGGATGAAGTCCAGGCCCTCGGAAACCACCTGCCACACATTCTTCTTCGGGTCGATGCCCGCGCGGTTCTGGTCGACGTAGCTCAGCTTGACCGTCTCGCCGATCTTCACCGTGCCACTGTCCGGCGCCTCCAAGCCGACGATGGTCTTGAACAGCGTCGTCTTACCGACACCGTTCGGGCCGATGACGCCGACAATGCCGTTGCGCGGCAACGTGAACGACAGATCCTTGATCAGCTGCCGGTCGCCGAAGCCCTTGTCCAGGTGCTCGACCTCGACCACCACGTTGCCCAAGCGCGGGCCCGCCGGAATCTGGATCTCCTCGAAATCCAACTTCCTGTGCTTGTCGGCCTCCGCCGCCATCTCCTCGTAGCGGCCGAGGCGCGCCTTGTTCTTCGCCTGCCGCGCCTTGGCGCCCGAGCGCACCCAGGCCAGTTCGTCCTTGAGCCGCTTCTGCAGCTTCTGGTCCTTCTTGCCCTGCACCTCGAGTCGCTGGGCCTTCTTCTCCAGGTAGGTGGAGTAGTTGCCCTCGTACGGGTAGGCGCGGCCGCGGTCCAGTTCGAGAATCCACTGGGCCACGTTGTCGAGGAAGTACCGGTCGTGCGTGACGGCGAGGACGGCACCCGCGTACGCGGCCAGGTGCTGTTCGAGCCAGAGCACGCTCTCCGCGTCGAGGTGGTTGGTCGGCTCGTCGAGCAGCAGCAGGTCGGGCTTGCTCAGCAGCAGCTTGCACAGCGCGACGCGGCGGCGCTCACCACCGGAGAGGTTGGTGACCGGCTCGTCCGGCGGCGGGCAGCGCAGCGCGTCCATGGCCTGCTCCAGCTGGGAGTCGACGTCCCAGGCGTCGGCGTGATCCAGGTACTCCTGCAGCTTGCCCATCTCGTCCATGAGCTCGTCGGAGTAGTCGGTCGCCATCAGCTCGGCGATCTCGTTGAAGCGATCCAGCTTCACCTTGACCTCGCCGAGGCCCTCCTCGACATTGCCGCGGACCGTCTTCTCCTCGTTGAGCGCCGGCTCCTGCATCAGGATGCCGACGGTCGCGTCGGTCGCCAGGAACGCGTCGCCGTTGTTCGGCTGGTCCAGTCCGGCCATGATCTTCAGGACACTGGATTTACCAGCACCGTTCGGGCCGACGACACCGATCTTGGCGCCGGGAAGGAAGTTCAAGGTGACATCGTCGAGCACGACTTTGTCGCCGTGCGCCTTGCGAACCTTCTTCATCGTGTAAATGAACTCAGCCATACAGGGAAGCCTATCGGTAAGGGGATCAACGATTACGCCCCACTGCCCCACCCTCGCAGCTCACGGGCCCGTACATTCAACCAGCACCAGATCACCAGGATTCCCACCCCCACCGGGATCCCGCCCACCCCCACGGTCGACCAGTTCACCCCCGCTCCAGCTGCGGTCGTGATGCCAAGGACGGGGGCGGAGTCGCCGCGCGTTCCCACCGAGGGTGGGCACGGGGGTGAGTAGTCGAGGTACCCCGACGCCTAGTCGTGCCTGGCCCGCAAGATCGTTACATGAGAGCGTAGACGCAGGCTTAATGAACACCGCTCAAACGTCCGCCGCCACCGCGCGAAAGCCAGCAGCCTAAGCGCCAGACGGCACGCGAAGTCGAGTACACCCCCGTGACACCACCGATTTCCAGTCCTGTCGCGCACGGAAACCGAGTGCCATTTCCAAGTACGGCTGATCCATCCTTACCAGCTTCGGTACAGTGCCTGATCGCTCGATGTCCTCGTGAGATTCAAACCACAACTCTTGCACATCGTCCGTCAGTGCCACCAGTTCCTCGCGTCACCAAGTCGTCAATACCAAGTGTCAACCCTGCAGTGCCCCCACAGCTTTAAGATGCCCCAACGCTGATGCGACATGCTCATCCGTGAATAGGCGCCCTTTGCGCTCGGTCCATTTCCTGACCACTTCAGCAGCTTTAGTCGCATCTGAGGCGCGATGATGCCGCGCGACCCAATCCGCACTCGCGAGCAATTCCACACCGTAGGGCCCTTCGAACCCTTCAATCCACGACATCACACGGTCGATTACAGAATAGACCTGATCATAGTCACCATTGGCAAGGAACATCTTGGCCTCCGAATAGCCTCGTTCAGTCGGAGCTATCGGACTTAGATCAAGCACCCTGCAAGCACCGTCGCCGAGGCCCGTGACGTATGCACCCTCCATTCCCTGCAGGAGGTGCCGAACACGCTCACTATAAGGCCCGTAGCGGCCTTGACTGAAGTCCAATTTCAGGCGCGGCTCAAGCAACTCGGCGAAATACATAAGTTTCTGTATCTCAAGATGGGAGGCACCATGCTGATCTTCCCATGGCTCGGCTATCGCGCGTTGAGCGACGTAGGATCCAATCAGCGATACCACGAGCGCACGACCCCAAGTCATATTAATATGCTCTGGCGCAGCAACTGGTCGCTGAACCGAGGAGGGCGAGAAGAGGAGAACCCGGATACCTTCCATTCCGCTCAACTTACGTCGAATTAATGGTTCGACGTCCGCCCACGACAATCCACCGTTCCCAGCCCCAAGCGGTGGTATGGCGACGGAATTTATCTCATATTCGATCAGCACGCGCTTTAGATCATCAAGACCGGATTCAATGTATTCGAGCTTCGACGGCGAACGCCAGTGACGTTTTGTCGGGAAGTTGATCACCCATCGCGCACCATCGAGTTGTTCGATAGGGCTGACGAACATTCTTCCAATCTGCACGTCGCCTCTTCGGCACGCAGCCTCGTACTCCTTGAATACGCTTGGAAACCGCCTTTTAAACTGTAGAGCGATCCCTTTTCCCATGACGCCCACGCAGTTGACCGTATTGACTAGCGCTTCGGCGTCGGCGGCAAGGAGATCGCCGCTCGCCTGCTCAACGACCATGCGGACTCCTCCTTCAGTAGAACATTTCCGGTACTACGTGATACTCGCGTACGCCACCGACATCTTGGAACGCTACCTTGGCAACTTCCAGGGCCGAAGCCTTCTTCGCTATCACCACCTGGACCAATCGCAGGTCGAATCGGTCCTTCACCAGCACCTCCGCAGCTCGACGACTCATCCGGTTTTGATCGTCGGGTGTGTTGTACCAGTCTCTCTGGCACAGGAGGTCGAAGTCTACAAAGTGACCGAGATCATCCAGCTTGCGACTGAAGCCTACTGTCGACGTCGCAGCGTTCTGGTCCGTAGCACACCAGAGACTTCCCGAAACTGCCAGATTGCCTAATACGAAACCGAGCAACACCAAATCGTCACTGCCACCGCTGTAGTCCGCGTGCCCACGGTTAACTACGTAGAGCATGGGGGACTTGGCCGCGATATAGAACGGGACATGCTCATTCACATAGCATGCAGGGTACTCACTGTCGGGCCTCACAACTATCTGGGCACGCCGCTGCTTGACGCCAGGGTTCGCCACGTTAACTTTCGGCGTTACGGCTGAGGCTGGGAGAAGAGCCTTCTCAGACGCGATTCGGCCCAAGTTGCCAGCATGGGTGAAGTGCCAAGCCAGCCAATCCCTGGGATGCTCGCGCAGCGGTGCGCCACCGCCGCAGCTCATGAAGCCAGACGCCGGGATGTAGGCCAGATCCACGAGTGCATCCTATGCTTCGGCGCTAACGGAACGTCGTCGCGTATCTACTCGGATGACGAGGTTGGCGACCTGATCACCAAGATTCCACCCCACTGGCACTCATCGCGCCCCGGTCGCAGGACGGTTGGAGCCCCGCTCCGGGCTTGGTCTTCACACCACCGGAGCGGGGCGGAATCGCCGGGCGGTCAGACCGGGGTGGGCACAGCTTCGTCGGCGGTGACGAGTTGTGGCGGTTGGGTGGGCGGGAGTGCGCCCGACAGGACGCCGGATTCGGTGACCGAGAATTCTTGTGGGGGTTGGTCGTCGGTCCAGCGGTCTGCGGACCAGCGGGTTACCTGGGCGGTGCAGCGGGCGAGGTCGGGGCCTACTGCGGTGGCGCGCATTTCCAGGTCGCGGCGCTCTACGCCGTCTCTGCCGCGGTATTCGCGCGAGCGCAGTTGGCCGTGGGCCAGGACGGGGTCGCCGCGGTGCAGCGATACGTCGACGCCCGATACCAAACGGCGCCAACAGGAGACGGTGAGGAACAAAGCGCCGTTGTCCACCCACTCCCCTGTCGCGTGGTCGAGTCTGCGCGAATTGCTCGCCATCCGGAAGGTCAGCATCTGCTCGCCGTTCGGCAGATCCCGCTTCACCGGATTGTTCACGATCGTGCCGATCACGGTCGTATTCGCCTCGTACATGGTGACGCCCCTTCGCATTCCGCCCGCTTGCCCGGGAACTTCCGCCCCTTGAATGGGGTGCCACCAGCGTCGCCGATCCGGATGCCGATCGGATGGTGCGAGCCGAGAATGTGCACAACTTTCCCGGATGTGGATATCCGGTGCTTCGCAGGCGATTTCGCGCTCCGCGGCCGATCTCGCAGCGACCGCCGATCCCGCGCGCGCCCAGTCCCGCGCTCACGCCCAACCCCGCGACCACGCCCAATCCCGCAGCGACCGCCGATCCCGCGTTCGCGCCCAATCCCCCGCTCACGCACAGCCCTGCGACCGCGCCCAATCTCACGCTCGCGACCGACCCGCAGCCGCGCCCGATTCCGCAGCGGCGGCAAGTCCCGCGTCCGCGCCCGACCCCGCGTTCGTCCCTAGAGCGCCGCGAGATCCGTATTCGCCCCGCACAGCACGATAACGGGCCGCTCCCCAGGAGCCGGAACGTACACCCCGCTCTGTACGGCCGCCAGCGCAACCGCGCCAGCCAGTTCGACCACGATCCGGAACTCACGCCACAGATAGTCCCGCGCGGTGGTGATCGCGTCGTCGGTGACCAGCAGCGAACGGATCTCGTGCCGGCGCGCCACGTCCATCGCGATATCGCCGATCCTGGTGGCGCCCAACGATTCCGCCACGATACTGGACACCGCTATCTCGACCGGCCGGTTCGCCGCCAGCGCGGCATGCAAGGTGGGAATGCCTTCCGGTTCGACGCCGATGATCTGCTGGCGCCGGCCGATCGCGGCCGCGATGCCCGCGATCAGTCCGCCGCCGCCGACCGCGGCCAGCACCGGCGGCCGTCCGCGCACCTGCTCCTCGAGTTCCAACCCGACCACGCCGGCTCCGGCGACGACCGCGGCCAGGTCGTAAGCATGCAGACGCAATGCCTTGCGTTCCACCGCCAGTTCGGTGGCGTAGTCGAGCGCCTCGGTGTAAGTCGTGCCATGCCAGAGCACTTCGGCGCCGTGCGACCACATCGCGGCGACCTTGGTGTGCGGCGCCGACTCGGGAACGACGACGGTGCAAGACTTTCCGAGCTGCGCGGCGGCCAAGGCGGCGGCGATGCCCGCGTTCCCGCCCGAGGCGATCACCACCTGCTCGGCGCAGTCCGGTGCCGCCAGCAACGCGTTGAGGCTGCCGCGAACCTTGAAAGTGCCTCCGTACTGGAGGTATTCGAGCTTCATCGTGACCGGCACCGGGCCGTCCGGCCCGGCGACGGAGGTGTGGAAGACCGGGGTCTTACGGGTGCGTCCGGCCAGCCGCTTGCGCGCGGCCCGCACATCGGATCGGTGCACACGGTCGATGTGGTCGTGCTCGGGGAAGACCATGGAACGCTCGTTCACAACCACACCTTGACCACATTCGACTCGACCACGACTGCCCAACCATGTCCGAAGCACAGTGTCCGATCGTGGAGCACCGTCCCGCAAGACGGATTTCGCACGATTGCCTTCGCAGGACACAGTGTCAGTGGAACACACTGTGCCACTCAAATCACGGTTGTGCCGGATCGCCCGCCGACTTCTGTGTTCCCCGATCACGTTTGGCCAGTTCGGCGAACATCGCGTTGTGCGCGGCGAGGTCCGCGTCGTGGTCGCGGTCGGCGGCTCGATCGGTGCGTTGCGCCAATCGCTTGTCGCTGCGCGACCATTGGATGAGCAGCGCGAGCATCACCACCACCAGCGGCACCTCGCCACTCGCCCACGCCAGGCTGCCGCCGGTGCGTTGATCGCCGAGCAGGTCACCGTTCCAGCCGAGTCCGAGGCCGCGGTAGAACCAGCCGCCGAGCACCGTGGTCATGCTCATCAGCGCGATCCCGAAGAAGGCGTGGAACGGCAGCGAGCCGAACACCATGGCCAGCTTGGTCAGCGGCTCCACCTGCCGAGGCTTCGGGTCGATACCGATCACCACCCAGTAGAACAGGTAGCCGCTGAGCAGGAAGTGCAGGTTCATCAGCAGATGCGCCCCATGGGAATCCGCAAAGGTGTCGAAGATCCCGCCGAGGTACAGCGCATAGAACCCGCCGACGAAGATCACCGAAGCCACGATGGGGTGGGTCAGGAACCGCGACACCGGGTTGTGCACCGCGGCCAGGATCCACTCGCGCGGTCCCGGTGCCCCACCGCGCCCCGCGGGCGGCAAGGCGCGCAACGCCAGTGTCACCACGCCGCCGAGCGCGAACAGGATCGGCGCCAGCATAGACAGTGCCATATGCGCGCCCATGTGCACGCTGAACATCGCCGGCGCGTACCGACCCACCCCGGACGAGGTGGCCAGCAGCAACACCACACAACCGGACAGCCAGGCGATGGTCCGCCCGATCGGCCAGGCGTCGCCGCGGGCCCGCAGCCTGCGTACGCCGAGCAGATATCCGATCGCGAGGACGATCGCCAACGTGCCGAAGATCAGGTCGAAGCGCCAGTCGAACAGCATGCGCGCGACCGTCGGCGGCCCGGCCAGGTTGTAGCCCAGCTCCACCTCCGCAGGCGTGGGGATGCTGGTGGGCGGGGGCGGCGGCGTCCGGCCGAGGCCCACCGCGAGACCCATCGTCGCGGCGAACACCAGCACCTCGACTCCGGCGAACCGGATCAGTGCGCCGCGGTCTTTCGGGTCCGCGGCCAGCGCGGGCAGCGCGGCGCGGCGTTGCGCGTAACCGAACAGGCCGAGCAGCACCAGCGCCGCCGCCTTCGCCAGCACCAACCTGCCGTAAGTACTGGTGAACAGCTCGTCCCAGGGCACCCGGACCCACGAGTTGATCACCCCGCTCACCCCGATCGTGACGAACGCGAAGGTGGCGGTCAGCGAAAAGCGGCGCGCGGCCAGATCCGTGTGCGCGCCGCCCCGACGGGCATGCGCCAGCAGCGCGAACAGTCCGCCGACCCACACCGCGGCCGAAACCAGATGCAGGATCAGGCTGTTGGTGGCTACGTCGTGCGCGCCGCCCGAGGACGAATGACCGGTCAGCGCGAGCGGCATCATCGTGGCGATCGCCGCGCCGAACAGCACCGGCGTCCACCCCCAGCGCAATGCGAGCCGCGCACCGACCGCGACGATCAACGCGAACAGCACCGTCGTGCGCCACGCGCCCGCCAGCTCGATCTGATCGATCGCCCGCCACAGACCCACCGGGTCCAGCGTGTCGCGCACCGGTTGTCCTGTGGTGTCGGACACGGTCAGCGGAATCAGCAGCGCCGCACAGCAAGCCCAGAGCAGCGCGAAGTTCGAGGCGCGCCGCATCGCGCGATAGCCGCCGACGTCCAGCAACCCGCTCGCCTGCGGCGGCACCATGAAGGCGGCGAACAGCAGCGAGCCGACGGTCAACGCCGCGGACAGATCCGCGAGCGCGCGCACCGCGGGCAGCCCGTAGGTGGTCAACGCGCCGGGATCCGGAATGCCGAGCAAACTCAGCGCCTGCGCCGCGGACAGACCCACCACGAGTGCCGCGACCATCGCGGCGATCGCCGCGGAAAGCGCGATCACCACTGCGTATGTCGCCGCCGGCCGGTTGCTTTCCAGATCGGGGGAAGCGGACGGGTCCAGCGCAGACGACATACGACTGAGCGTAGTTCCAGTGTTATCGCGTGGCCGCGCCGGGTTTGGGCCGATATTGTGGGCTGCGGATCACGGAGGTGTTGTGTCGGTCGTATCGATCGTGTTGATTGCCTTGGTGGCGTTGTTCTTCGCTGCCATGGGCGTTTTCGGGCTCTTACGGCCCAGCCAACTGGTCGACCCGCTCGGGCTGCTCGCCGACCGCGCGGACGCCCGCGCCGAGGTGCGGGCCGTCTACGGCGGCTTCGGCATCGCCATCGCGGTGATCCTCGGGTTGGCCGCCGCAGATGTCGGTGACCTCAGATTCGGTGCGTGCGTGGCGGTGGCCGCCGCGCTCGGCGGGATGGCGTTCGGCCGAGTGTGGTCGTCCGTCGTCGAAAGCCCGTCCGCCTTCTACCCCGTTTGGTTCTACCTGGTGCTAGAGGTGATCTTGGCCGCGATGCTCGTACTCGCCGTCGCGCTGGACCCTTAGCCATCTGGTCGGTCGCTATAATTGGCGCGCTGGACAGCACGACCAATGTCGGCCATGGTGGAACCCACTGCCTCCGTAGCTCAGTTGGATAGAGCAAGGGCCTTCTAATCCCTAGGTCGCAGGTTCGATTCCTGCCGGGGGCGCCACACCCGCTCTGACCTGGAAATACTCCGGGTCAGAGCGGGGATACCCGCTCTGCGCAACGCTCAAACACTCAGGAACTCTGTCCAGCAGACTTCCCGCATGGGTAGCGATTCGATGCCCATGCGGAGCCGGTCGGGTGTCATTCGCCGCGAAGTTCTGCTGCCGTAGGCATCGAACAGTCCCCGAGCCAGCGCGCGCGACAACTCCTCCCCGCGCAAGCACCCAATCGCCAGAGCATTCATCAACCCAGGTTCGCAACGAGTACGGCGCGGTGCTGATCTATCTCGCGCTCTTTCTGTGGAGGTCGATCGCCGGTCGGCTCACCCGGCGGGGTATCGACGCCCCGGGTTCACCACGTCACCGGGAGTTCGTGCACCCCGTACACGACCATGTCGTCTTTGAACTCGACCTCGTCCAGCGCGACCGCGAGCCGTAGCGTCGGGATCCGCCGGTAGAGCGTGCGGTAGGCCACCTGCAGTTCGACCCGCGCGAGCGCCTGGCCGAGGCACTGGTGGATGCCGTAGCCGAACGCGAGGTGGTGGCGCGCCTCGCGGGTCACGTCGAGCCGGTCGGGGTCGGGGAACCGCGCCGGATCGCGGTTGGCCACGCTGTCCGCGGTGATCAGCCCGTCGCCCTGGCGGATCCGCTGCCCGCCGACCTCCATATCCTCCAGTGCCACGCGCCGTCGTCCGCTGTGCGAGATGGTGAGGTAGCGCAGCAGCTCCTCGACCGCGTTCGCCACCAGCGCGTCGTCACCGTCGCGGACGGCGGCGAGCTGATCCGGATGCTCCAGCAGCGCGGCGGTGCCGAGGGCGATCATGTTGGCCGTCGTCTCGTGTCCGGCTACCAGCAGCAGCAGCCCCATCGACGCCGCCTCCGCGACCGTCACCGCGCCGGCGGAGATGTGTTCTGTCGCAAGCCGACTCAGCAGGTCGTCGCCGGGGTCGGCGAGCTTGTCCCGTACCAGTCCGCCGAGGTAGTCGAGCAGTGTCTCCATCGTGGCGAGTGATTCGGCCACGGGCGTATACCTCGCGGTCAGCACCTTGCTCACCCGGTGGAAGAAGGCCCGGTCGGCATACGGCACGCCGAGCAGTTCACAGATCACCAGCGAGGGCACCGGAAGTGCGAACGCCTCCACCAGGTCGGCCGGTTTCGGGCCAGCGAGCAGATCGTCGATCAAGTCATCGACGATCTGCTGGATCCGCGGCCGCAACCGTTCTATCTTCCGCACGGTGAAGTCGGCGGTGAGCAGGCTGCGCTGCGCGGCATGTTCCGGGTTGTCCATGGTGATGAACAATTTCGCCCGCTCGGGACCGGCCTTGATCCCCGGCGACTGCGCCGGGTACCCGTCCCGGGCCGAATCGGCGCTGACGCGCGGATCGGCCAGCAGCGCGCGAATGTCCGCGTACCGGGTGAACAGCCACGGCTCGCCGTCGTCCCAGATCCGCACCTTGGACACCGGCTCCTCCCGCTGCCTGCGGCCGAGCTCGGGTGGCGGGTCGAACGGGCAGCGCCCGCGGGCCATCGGGTACTGGCGTGCTTCGGACCGAACTTCCGACATCGCAGTCCTCCTACAGAAATTCACCGAACGATTGTTCGGTACATACAGAGCGGGGCTATCCGGCGGTGTATCGGGCGCTTTCGAGGTGGATGTCGTATGTCGCCTTCACCACGGTCTGAATTCCGGTGAGGAACCGCAGGGCTCGGTCGATCTGGTCGAGGTCGGCGTCGAGTTTGCGCAATGCGGCCGGCAGGGTCTCTGTGGCTTCGACTAGGACGAGGATATTTTGGTTTGCGATCTCGATCGCGCGGGCTGTCGCGTCTTCGTGGGTGAGCCCGGTCGATCGTTCCAGGACGGCTACCGCATTCTCCGTGTCGCCGCAGCGGAGTTCCTTTTCGTAGGAGAAGACGTCGTTGATCATGATGATGATGTCCAATGCTGCGCGGCGCAGGCGAAGCATCTCCGGGCTGGTGTGCACTACCGGCGATAGTTCGCAGTCGTCGGTCAGTTCGATGAAATCCAGCAGCGGGTCGGACACTATATCGAGTCGTCGATGGGCGAGGTAGTCCTCGATACTGGTTGATCCGCCCGTCGCGCGAGCGGCGGCGTGATGGGCGAAACCGGTAAGGCCCGCAGCGAAGTGTTCGCTGAATCGATGGAACCAGATCGCCGACGCGCTGCCCCGGAATCGGCGCATCATGTCGGCGAGCGCCCGAGTCAACGGCACCTCGGAAGCTTCTTGGAAAGTAGCTGGTGCGCAGATGATCTCGATCATGCCTTCGACTGAGGCTGCCACCGCCCCAGGCAAGGTGCCCAGACGGCCGTTGAATTCGTCGTCGTAGAGAAAGCCCCAGCAATTCCAGTCGGTGACCAGGGCCAGATCGTCTACACCGGCGTGTGGATAGAGACGGCCGATGATGAGCGGCAGGTCGGCACCGATGTCCGCGGTCGCCGCAGGGGCGATCCCCATGGTGTCGATCCAATCCCGATGCGGCTTACGGACCAGCTCTGTTCGCGGGTTGCGGGCGCTGGGGAAGGGAATGCGCAGACCCTCGACTGCTTGTCCTGCGTCCACCGACATTGTGGTTCTCCAATCTATTCGGGCGGCTCGGATGGTTACAGGGATCGGCGCGCAGTAACCCGGAGGCGGAGGTGGCGGGGGGTCAAGGTCGCCTTGACAGCAGGCTCGAGAGCTTGATCCGAAAGCGGCGTCAGGCGCCACTGGCCGACAATAGTGATCAATGCCATCGTCGCCTGGGTGACGGCAACGCGATCGCCGATACATTTGCGGGCTCCGGCAGCGAATGGAATGAAGGCCGTTCGATCAGGCTTGGTGTGCCGCCAGCGCTGCGGGTCGAAACGATCGGGATCGTCGTACAAATCCGGTCGACGGTGAATGACGTAGGGACTGTAGGCCAGCGTGGTCCCGGCCGGAAGCTGGAAGCCGCCCAGCAAAGTCTCCTTCGTGACCGTGCGGGTGAGCAGCCAGGCCGGTGGATAAAGCCGGAGAGTTTCGTTGATGACATGACTTGCCATTTCCATATCGGTCAGCCGCTCGAAAGTCATCGGTTCACCGGCCAGGACGTCTTGGATTTCCTGATGAAGCCGGTCCTGAATTTCGGGGTGGCGGGCAAGCAGGTGCAGAGCCCAGGCCACTGTGCTCGCGGTCGTCTCCGTCCCGGCGCCGAAGAAGGTGGTGATCTGGTCGACCAATTCGATATCCGTCAGCCGATCGCTGCTGCCCGGGTGTTCCGTGGAGTCGACGGCCTCCTGCAGGAAAGCCAGTAGATCGCTGTGGTCGGCGTCGTCCGCACGACGTCTGCCGACGGCGTCGGCTACCGCACTCCGCAACCGCTTGTTGGCCTGGTCGAAGCGCCGGTTTCCCAGCAACGCGAAGTGGTTGAGGAACCGGGGTGTGATCATTCGCCGGAACGCTCCCTCCACCACCGTGACCAAGTCGGCGATGAGCTGTTCCGGCTCCGGCAGGGTGTGGGCGAACATTGTCAGCACGGCCGTGCCTGCTGTCATTGCCATCAATTCTCTGTCGACATCGACGACTTGGTCGTCCTGCCAGGAACTCGCCATTTCTTTCGCCGCGGACGCGAACACCGCGCCGAATTCGGGGAGCCGGTCCGGACGAAACGCCGGCTGGCACAGCCGACGCTGCCGTCGATGCCTGCTGTGCGGGCAGGTGATCAAACCATCACCGATCACCTCGGCAGCTTTGTCCATGACCGGTCCGCCCTTGTCGTAGGTGCTGTCCTCCAACAGAACCTGCCGGGTGAGCAGCGGATCGCACACCATCACCATCGGAAGGGACCCGATTCGCACCGTCGTCACATCGCCGTATGCGGGAAGTGCCGAGATGAACGCCAACGGGTCCCGCAGCAGCGCTAACGAATGCCCGACCATCGGCAGCGCTCCCGGAACAGTCGGAATCGCCTGATTTTCCAAACCGCCGTTCGGCAGTTCTCGGTGCCGGCTGAATACTGCTCGCATAGTGACTCGGACTCCTATTGAATTATCGGTTGCGGTCGACAGCCGTCGAACCAAGAATGCTCAGCTCGGACAGGTCCATAAAACTGGGCAGTGCCGCCATGGCCGCGAGTCGATGCTGCTCGGCCAGTTGCCGTGCCGCAGTCATTCCGCCCGCTTGCTCGACCAACTCGGCAGCACGAACCAATTCGGCCTTGCTCAGCACTCGGTCATCGAAATACAGACCTGCCAGCTCGGCTGCCGCGGGATGGTCCGATTCGAGCGCCGCGACAATCGGAAGGGTTCGTTTTCGCCGAGCGAGATCGTTGCCAGGTGTTTTTCCGGTAATTGCCGCATCGCCCCAGATGCCCAGCAGGTCGTCGATGATTTGGAATGCGATGCCTGTCTCCCGGCCATAGGTTTCCAACGCCGCCACGGTGGCATCGTCGGCCCCGGCGTACAACCCGCCCAGCGCACACGCGGCCCCGAGCAGCGCGCCGGTCTTGCCGGACGCCATCAGCAGGTAGTCGGCGACATCGACCCCACCGCCGTGCTCGCAGGCGCAGTCGAAATGTTGACCCGCGCACAGGTCCAGGGCCGTCGAGGCCAGCAGCGCAACCGCTCGGACCACCACACGGTCCGGACTGCCGATGAGGACGCGAGTCGACAAGGCATGCAACGCATCACCCAGAAGCACGGCGTCACCGACACCCCATACGCGCCACACCGTCGCCCGGCCACGACGCAGCTGGTCGCCATCCATCACATCGTCATGAATCAGCGTGAAATTGTGCAGCAGCTCCACCGCTGCCGCAGCCGGCGCCGCCACCGCGGCATCGGCCCCCCACGCTCGCGCCGAGGCGAAAGTCACCGCGGCACGCAACCCCTTCCCCTGGGTCGAGCCGGTAGGACGGCCCTCGACATCCCACCACCCGAAGTGATATCCGGCCATTCGTCGCAGCGGGGCCGCTAGCCCGTCTACTGCCGCACGCAACAGCGGCTCGACCTGTTGGCGTGCGGCGTCGAGGAGCGCGCCCGCATCCAATTCCGGTGCGTCAGTCCGAGAAGGCTGCCCGCCCACCTGAAAACGCACACACGACGGCACCGCGGTCATATCGATTTCCTATCGTGACTCATCATAGGTCAAATGAATTGACTGGAGATAAATCCAATCGTTGCCCTCACGGTAGGAGTTGTCAAGGTGAATGAGACAAACGCAACCGAGGCCCCGGACGCGATAGAGACACTCCGGACATAACCGACGTCCGGAGCCTCTCGGCATGGTGTCGCTGCTACCCGAAGACCACGTCGACCGGCAGCTTCGACGTGGAAGTGGTGGCTACCACGTAAGATCGGGGTGGGGAGTCAGGGGGATCGCCGATGGCACGTCTTCGTTTCGATTACTCGGCCAATCCATGGTGGAAGTGGCGCTACACCTGGTGGCTGGCCCCGGAACTCGCCGCGTTCTATCCCGCGATGACCGAACTGCGACCACCGGCGACGGCCGCGGCGATGGCTCGGTGGCTGCATCGGTGGCGGTTGCTACCGCCGGATGTCGATGTCGAGGCTGCGGCCGGCGAGATCGCCCGGTCCGCGGTCCCGATTCTCGACATACCTTCCGCCGCACCGCCTTCGGAGCACGGCGCGCCGTTGCGGTTACCTGCCGAGTGGGAGCCGGTGGAGCGGGTGCTGGTGGCGTGGCCCTACCTGTTTCCGGGGTTGTGGCCGTTTCATCGAAATCTGGTCCGCGCGATCGCGGCGACCACCCCCGTGACGGTGATCGTGCCTACCCCGCTGTTCGCCGCTGCCGTCGCGCTGCAGCTGCCCGGGCAACCTGTCGACTACGCGGTCGCACGGCTCGACGATATCTGGATCCGCGACTACGGCCCGCTCGTCGGGGTGGACGACGCCGGTCGACGGGTCGCGGTGGACACCCGCTATCGGCCCCCGCCCGCCATATTCACCGGATACGACGACAGCTTCCCGGGCCGCTGGGCAGGCGCGAACAAGCTGGGCTGGCGTCACCTGCCACTGCGGCTCGACGGCGGCAATCTCTGGTCCGACGGCCGAGGCACAATACTCACCACTTCACTGCTGTTCCGCCGCAACCGCTTCCGCGGTCGTGCCCGGGTACACGAGTTGCTGAGCGAGAGCTTCGCAGTGCGCAACATCATCGAATTGCCGCCCCTGGCCGGCGAATTCACCGGCCACGTCGACCTGATCGCCAAACCCGCCGATGGCGAAACAGTGCTGGCCACCGAGCCCGGCCGCGGCGTCAATCGTGCTCGCCGCCAACGAATTATCGAGATACTCCGACGCGCCGGTTACCGCGTCGTCGAACTGCCTTATCTACCGGCGTATCTGAACTGGCAAGTGCCGGTGTGGCGTTCCTACACCAACGCTCTCACCAGCAACGGTACGGTTTTCCTGCCCTTGTTCGACGTAGCGGAGGCAGATCGAGCCGCGGTACGCGCCTACCAGCGGGCCATGCCCGATCACGACATCGTCGGCGTGCCCGCCCGAGTCCCCGCCGGCTCCGGCGGCACCATCCACTGCCTCACCCTGCAAATACCCGCACCGAGCGCGCGCTGAGCGACGATGTGGTGCGTCCTTGCAGCCTCCTGATCAGCGCCGTCACAATCGGCTTCGACAGCCGGCGAACATTCACACCTGGCGTGATGCCAATGCCTCGAGCCGGCGGACGAGCACGGCGGCCGCGAAGAGTTGGGCGCTGTCGGGATCGGTCGGATCATAGCCGGTCAGTTCGGCAATTCGGTGAAGCCGATAGTTGATCGTATTGCGGTGCACCACAAGGCATTCAGCGGCGGCGAGCCGATCGAAGTCATAGGTCGTGCAGGCATCGAGAACCTCGATGAGGTGCGGGTAGGTGGCGAGCGGCGTGAGCAACTCGGCCAGCCAGCGGCGAGCAGGGCCCGGCCGGGTCAGTTGGTAGTGCAACGCGAGGTCATCGATGCAATAGACGCCGGTAGGCCGGTGGAGCACGGCAGCCAAGCGTGCGAGCTCGGTTGCCGTCTCGGCCGCGGCGGCTATCCCGTCCAGCTCGGTGTGGGCCGCGGCTCCCGCCACGACGCGACGACCGGTCACGGTCGCCAGTCGCGCGACGAGCCCGGTGAGCCGTGTTTCGGTCACGGCGGCGGGGAAAAGCGTTGTAGCACCGTCGCGTTCGAGCCTGCTCAACGCGTGGCGCGAGACCGCCTCGATCTCGGCACGGAGGTGGGACAGCACCGATTCAGGTCGTGGCCGCCCGGGGCCGGTCGGCTCGGCCACATGGAATACGACCGCCCGATACTGATCGGCCAGCTCGATCCCCGAGCGTTCGATCAGATGGCCCACCGGCGCGCCGGACAGCATGGCCTGCGCGAGCACCCGCCGGCGTTGCTGCTGCTCCCACCGAAGTTTCTGGCGTTCGCGCAGATACCTGCTCGCAATCCGGACATCGATCGCCGCGACCGTGGCCAGCAGATGCGGTACGGCGGCGAGCAGTTGGTTGCGCTCGGACGGCCGTATCGCCAAGCGCGCCACCGCGTCCCAGCCGCTCGCGATCGCGCGATGCTGTGCGATGAGCACCGCTTCGATCGGGACACCCTCCGCCGCACGGCGAATCGCGTTGTCCAGTGCCGCAGCCAGTTCCGCTGGGTTGGGTGCGCGCAATTCACTTGCCGCGCGGAGGAATAGGTCGAGTCCCGCCTCCGCGTTGTGGGTCAGCTCCGCTTCGAGCAGGTCACTCGGCAGCTTCCGGTATTCCGGAACGGTGCTGAGCACCGCCCGCGCCATCGACCGGGCGACCTCCGGCAGCTCTGCGCGCAACCGGTCGGCGAGTCGTTGGCGGGTGCCGCGTGCGTTCATCGGTCTCCTAGCCGGGCTGCGGTAGACCGAAGACGCGGTACATGACCGCGGTGACCTCGGCGCGATCGGGCGGGGTGCCGCGGACCAGGCCGTGCAGGATGTAACCGCTCATCGTGCTGCTGGCCACGACGGCGGTGATCCGGTCGGTGAAACGCGGGGCGAGCGCGCTCACCGCCGCCTCGTTGAAGCGATCGGCCGCGGACTGCAATTCCGGCCGTCGTGCCGCGGCCAGGCACAGTTCGAATTCGACGATGCTCTGCCCCCGCTGCTCGGTGACGCAGGCCAGCACGATGTCGATCAGGTAGCGCACGACCTGTTCGAGCGTGTCGTCGGCATGCTCGGCAGCCCACCGGTCCAGGTAGTCGGTGTACCCGTCGACCGCCCGGTGCAGTACCGCCGCGAGCAGGTCTTCCCGGTCGGCGAAGTAGTAGGTGGTCGAGCCGAGTGGGACCTGCGCGGCCTCCGCGACCGCGCGATGGGTCAATCCGTCCACTCCGCGCTCGGCGATCACTTGTTCCCCGGCCGCGGCGAGCAGGTCACGACGATGGGACGCGGACCGTCGCCGCTTCGGTTGCTGACTATTCACTGAACTCCATCTGATACCTATAAATTTGTACAATATGTTTGTACACTATCGTTCGGCGCACCTGCGCGCCGACACTCGGACGGAAGGAAGCAGCTATGCAGATGCGTCGCGTGAGCCCATTGATGATCGTGGCGGACACCGCTGCCACGCTGGCGTGGTACGCCGAGCGCGGCTTCGAGGTGGTGCGCGATCTGGCACCCGATGATCTCCACCTGCTGATCAAGGACGGCGAGGCATTCGCCCAGGTGATGGGAGCGGAGGTGGCGCATGAGTTCATGCCGGAGAAGGCAGGGCTACCGATCGGGACGATGTCGGGCTGGATCTATCTCAACCTCGACGACGCCGCGGCGTTCATCGCGTCCATCGAGGGCCGGGTAGAGGTGGTCAAGGACGTCGATTTCGACTTCGGTCGCGTGTTCTACTTCAAGGACCTCAACGGCTACACCGTCGGCGTCAACCAGATCCAACCGCTGGGGTGACCGATGAACGGTCGCCAAAGGATTGCCGAAGATTCGGCGCGTGCGGGCATAGCTGCCCGGATCGTGGTCATCGCGCTGATCTTGATCGCCGGGGTGGCAGGTTGCACGAGTGCGCCCTCGGGCGGGCCGCCACCGGCACCGTCCCTGGCACAGGTGAGCTTGATCGATATCACCTCGGCCGATATCCCGCGCGACCGCGCGTTCTATGAGCGAACCTTCGGCTGGACGCTGGCGGCGGACTATCCGAACTATCCGATCCTGGCCGCGGGCAAGGGGCCGGATATCGGCCTCGCGATGCTGGGCAACCCGGAGGCCGGACCGCTCGAACCGCTGTATCGCATCGGCCAGAGCCTGGTGTTCTTCGGGGTCTCCGATATCGACGCCGCCCTCCAGCGAGCAGTCGCGCTGCGCGGGCGCGTCGTCCAGCCGGCCACGCCGATCTCGGTCGGTGGTTCCTACGCGATGTTCGCCGATCCGGCCGGCAATGTCATCGGCCTGACTCAGCACGCCACCCATCCGGTGACCTCCTCCGGCGCGGCGGGTAAGCCGAATCCTGCGACCCTGGTGGCGATTTCGACGCCGGATGTCGCGGGTACCCGCTCGTTCTATGAGCAGCTGTTCGGACTACGCCTGAAGGAGCGCTCGCCCGGTTATCCGATCCTGACCAGCGGCGCAGGTCCTGATATCGGTATCGCCCGCGTCGACGATCCGGAGGCGGGACCGGCCGTACCGCTGTATCAGGTCGGGAAACCGGTGGTGTTGCTGCAAACCCCGGATATCGACACCAGCCTGAAAGAGGTCGGGCAGTCCGGCGGAACAACATTCCAGTCCAAGGTGGCGCTGCCCTCCGGTGGCGCGTATGCGTTCTTCACCGATCCCAGTGGCAACACCCTCGGACTGCTCGAACGGCCATGAATCAGCACCATCGGCATCGACGGGAGTAACGCTGTGTCCGAACAATTTCTCACGCTCGGCGACGGAAAGTACGTATATCTCACCCACTTTCGCAAGGACGGCACACCGGTCGGACTGCCGATCTGGGTCGCCCGGGACGCCGAGCGACTCGTGGTGTGGGTGGAGAACATCGATACCTGGAAGGTCACACGAATGCGCCGCAATCCCCAGGTCACGGTCGCCTCCTGCGACCTGCGCGGGCACCGGCGCGGGCCGGAAGTCGCCGCGCGGGCCGAGGTGCTCGATGTGGCGGGCACCGACCACGTCCGGAAGCTGATCGCTCGCAAGTACGGTCTCCCCGGGCGAGCCGCGCTCTGGGGGAACCGGCTCTTCCGCGGCAAGAACACCTCCGTCGGCATCGCACTGTATTGCGCCGCCACCCCCTCGAATTCGGAATAGGACCCCCTCATGACTGCCGCGATCTCGTTCACCTGCGTCACCGTCGATGCCGCCCACCCACCCACCTTGGCCGCCTTCTACCGTGATTTGCTCGGATGGCAGATCTATCACAGCGACGCCGACTACGCGCTGGTCGGCGACGGGCACACGACGCTGTGTTTCGGTGCGGTAGAGCGGCATACGCCCGCGCGCTGGCCCGACGATCCCGAACATCCCAAGCGCGTCCACTTCGATTTCAGCGTCGAGGATGTCGAACAGGCGACCGCTCGCGCGCTGGACCTCGGCGCCATCCTGCCGGAATTCCAGCCCGGCGCGGATCCGGAGTGGGCCGGGCATTCCCCTTGGACCATCGTGCTCGATCCCGAGGGCACGCCGATCTGCCTCAACCCACGAGCCTGACCAAACCGCTCATTCTCTTCTGACAACGATATGAAAGATCCTGTCCATGAACACCATTGCGACGACCATCACCGCCGGACAACGCCGCGCTCTACTGACGCACCGGCAGTTACGCACGGCAGCCAATGCCGCCGAAACCACCGCCGCGGTAACCGCATCCGTGCTCGCTCTGCATGCCACCGACCCTGCCACGGTTTATCTGTCGGCCGCCGCGCGTCTGTCTGCTCCGCAGCACGAGACCATCGAGGGCCAGCTGTATGACCGCGTGAACCTGCTGCGAATGACGGCGATGCGCGGCACTCTGTTCGTCGTCCCCCGCGAGCTGGCGCCGGTCATGCTCGCCGCCCTCGGCCGCGAACACGCCGCAGGCAGGATGCGAGCCTTGGTGCGGCAGTTGGATTCCGCCGGGATCGCGCCCGACTGGGTGAACGGAGCAATGGCTGAGCTGCTCGCCGTGCTGGCCGAATGGGGCACTGCCACCACCGCGGAACTCACGGCGGCCGTCGACGGGTTGGATCGGCTCTTCCCCACCACCACGCGCACCCGCAGCAGCATCGGATCCTGGTTGCTGTTCGTCCTTGCCGCACAGGGACGTATCGTGCGCGCCGACCGGGTCGGCGGTTGGACGAGTATCCAGCACCGCTGGGTGCTCGCCCCTGACCTGCCCGACTTTCCGGCGGCACAGGCACGCGCCGAACTCGCGCGACACTGGCTGACCGCTTTCGGGCCCGGCACCCTCGCCGATCTGCAGTGGTGGACCGGATGGAAGGTCACCGACACCCGGGTCGCCCTCGCCGACACCGGGGCCGTCCCGGTAAACCTCGGTGACCAACCGGGTTTCGCCCTCCCCCAGCATCTTTCGGGGCTACCCGAGCCGGAGCCGGTGGCGGCGGTGTTACCCGGACTGGATCCGACCCCGATGGGCTGGCGCAACCGAGACTTCTACCTCGATCCTGCGCATGTGCCCGCGCTCTTCGATGGACGGGGCAACATCGGACCTTCGCTGTGGTGGGGCGGCCGCATCGTCGGCGGTTGGGCACAACGTCGCGACGGCACTCTGGCCTGGCAGCTCCTGACCGACCCAGGTCGCGCAGCACAGCGCGCCATCGCGATCGAAATCGACCGGCTCAGAGACTATTTGGGCGATCGCCGGTTCACCGTCGCCTACCGCAATCCGCTCGAACGCACGCTCAGCGGATAGGCGCGGCCCTGTCGGGTGCACAAACAACGCGCACCAACCCTGCGCCACCGCCCAGTGACGACCACGACAGCTCCTTGCGATCGTGCTCTGCACAGACGCCACCGCCGGTGACCGGCCCGCGGGGCGGAATCGAGATGAGGGCGCGATGCGGCAGCGTGGAAGAATTCGGTACGGAGTGGTCTTGTTGGCGACAGCGCTGCTGTACGCCACGCACCCGGGACTCGCCGCACCGGACCCGGTAATCGAGGCCGAACCCGCCGTGACGCTTCCGCCGGAGTTCGACGAATTCTACCGTCCGGCTGCGGATGTGGTCGCCGCCGCCCAGCCAGGCCAAGTGCTGCGAGCCCGATCGATCACACCGGCTTTTCTCGGCTTCGCACGGCTGAACATCGACGCGTGGCAACTGCTCTACCGCACCACCGACAGCCACGGCCAGGCGATCTCGACGGTGACCACCGTGCTCGTTCCGCGAGGCCCGGCACCAGCGAACGGACGAAAACTGTTGTCCTATCAGATCGCCGAGGACAGTGCCGCCCAATACTGTGCACCCTCCTACGTCCTGCGCAGCGGTGCCGTGCCGATCGAGATGGTCGTCGCGATCGAATCGCTGATCCCGATCGCGGCGGGCATCGGCCAGGGCTGGACGGTTTCGCTGCCCGACTACGAGGGACCCAATTCAGCGATCGGGGCCTCCCGGATCAGCGCGCAGGCCACACTGGACGGCATCCGCGCGACCCAGTCTTTCCACCCCGCTCAGCTGGCAGGCACTGCGACGCCGACCGCACTGTGGGGCTATTCCGGGGGCACCGTTCCCACCTCGTTCGCTGCCGAGATCGCCCAGGACTACGCGCCCGAACTCGACATCGTCGGCGTGGCCGCAGGCGGCATCGCCGCGGCGGATTTTCCGGCGGCATTGCGCCACAACAACAACGGGGCCTACACCGGCCTCGTCGGCGTGGCCTTCGCCGGGCTGAGCAACGAGTATCCGGAGTTCCGTGACGTGTTGCGCCGGGAGCTGGATCCGCTGGGGCAGTTGTTCCTCGGCTCGAAGTTCATCTTCTGCCGCGCTCAAGGTTCAGCACTGGTTCCGTTCTACAACTTCTGGGGCTCATACCGGGGTGGAGATCCGTTGCAGAACCCCGTGATCCAGCGTGTCATCGCCGATATCTCGCTGGGGCAGCGCACTCCCGACATGCCGCTCTACATCTATCACGCGCAGAACGACGAGATTCTGCCTAACGCGGGCACCGACCGGCTCGTCGACCAGTACTGCCGAGACGGGGCGCCCAGCGTCGCGTATGTGCGAGAACTGCTGGCCGAGCACATCTCCGGCACCATCTCCCATCTACCCGGGGCCTTCTATTGGCTGCGCGACCGGCTCGACGGCGTAGCCGCGCAACCCGGATGCGCCATCACCAGCCCCGTCACCACCGTCACCGACCCCCTATTCACCCGAGCCGTAGTTGATCTCGTGCCAACCGCGCTGCGCGCGCTGATCGGCGAAGCGATCGGTGCCGGCGGGTAGCCGCAAGACCCGCTCACGGAGATCTAGCACCCACCGATGAGTTCTCGGCTCCGGTACCGTCGAAACCGGCATGACGACACACAAGCTCGAAACCTCCGGCGCGACGCTCACTTACGATGTCCACGGACCGCTCCCGACCGCGGACGGGCGGCCGCCGCTGCTGATGATCGGCCTCCCGATGGACGCCAGCGGTTTCACCGCGCTCGCCGCGCATTTCCCGGACCGTACGGTGGTCACCTACGATCCGCGCGGGCTCGGTCGCAGCGTGCGCACCGACGGCGAGGTCGACAACCTCCCCGCTGTCCACGCCGACGACGTGCACGCCGTCATCGAGGCGCTCGACGCCGGCCAGGTCGAGGTCTTCGCCAGCAGTGGCGGGGCCATCGTCGCACTGGCGCTCGTGACCGCGCACCCCGACGACGTGACCACGTTGGTGGCGCACGAACCGCCGCTGCTGTCGGTGCTCCCCGATGCCGCCGCGGCCGAACGCGCGGCGGACGGGTACCGCGCCGCCTACGCGGAAAAAGGTTTCGGCGCGGGCATGGCTACCTTCATCGCGATGACCTCCTGGCAGGGCGAATACACCGACGACTATTTCGCCGCGCCCGCCGCCGATCCCGCGACGTTCGGCCTGCCGACCGAGGACGACGGCGCCCGCGACCACCCGCTGCTGTCGGAACGTTCCCGTCCGGTCGTCGGCTACCGCCCCGACATCGCCGCGCTCACCGCGGCGCCGACGCGGATCGTCCTCGGCTATGGCGATGAGTCGATCGGCACGGTCACCGCCCGCACCTCGTTGGCGCTCGCCGACCGGCTCGGCCACCAGCCTGTGCTGTTCCCGAGCCATCACGGCGGATTCACCGGTCCCGAGTCCGGCTACCCGGGTCAGCCCGAGGCGTTCGCCAAGGTCCTCCACGAAGTCCTCGACCCGGCCAACTGATCGAGCGTTCCCGATGGTCGAGAACCGTTGAGCCACTCGAGGACTGGTCTCAGCAGAAACCCGCGGACCGGGTACCGCATCGGCGCACCCGGCTCCTGCGGCAGAGCTTCAGGCGGGATCGAGACCGTTGAGGACGGCGCGCAGGCCGTGGCCGAAACGTTGGACCGGATCGGTGTTCGGATAACGTTCGAAGTAGGCGGCGACCGGCGTGACATCTTGCCCGTCGGCTGAGGTCAACCGCGAAATGTCGGCCGCGGTAAACGAACTCGCCGCTCGACCGGCGCGGGCCCAAGGGGATTCGGCGAGCGCGGCGCCGAGCACGTAGTAGTAGAAACCCGTCAGCGCCGAATCCAGGTGGCCACCGGTGAAACCCGCGGCGGTCAGCACCCGCAGGATCGTGCCGAATTGCGCGACGGCCGCCGGGCCCAGTGGCGGGTTGGCACCGACCAGGGCTGCGGCCCACGGATGGCGCACCAACGCCTGGAAGGTGTGGTGGCCGATCGCGGTTAGCGCGGCTCGCCAGTCGTCTGCCGCCGGGTCGGCCGCGAGCGCCTCCGCGAACACCGCGTCGACCGCGAGTTCCAGCAAATCTTCTTTGGTGGCCACATATCCGTACAGCGTCATCGGCGCGGCGTCGAGCCGGGCCGCGAGCTTGCGCATGGTCAGACCGGACACCGACTCCGCATCGAGCAGCGCAACAGCGGTGACCACGATCTGGTCGAGGTCGAGTGCGGGCGGGTTACGCGTCGGCTTCGCCGGGCGCAGCCACACCGAGTTCCGTTCGGGCATTGCCCGATCCTACGACGGCACGTACATTGAACGCGTGTCCGTACAACGTACGGGACATGCGTACAACGTACGAATCGCGGACGGCCGCGTGCTCGCTCCGCCTGGATCGAGGGAGAAACTTTGTCGGGGAACGAAACTCACGAGGTAGACGTCGTGGTCATCGGCGCAGGCCTGTCCGGCCTGGCGGCGGCGCGACGTTTGGTCGACAACGGTCGCTCGGTCGTGGTGCTGGAAGCCGGCACGCAGGTCGGCGGGCGCACCCGCGACGGCTGGGCGGGCACAACCCGCGTGGACGACGGCGCATCGCTGGTGTATCCCGCACACCACAACGTGTTTCGACTCGCCGCGGCGCACCGGGTCGAATTGTTCGAGGGGAGCTTCGACGGACGGTTCTTGTTCGTTTCCGACGGCGTGACGCACACCCTCCGGCTCGGCTCGACACCCGGTATTCGACTACTCGGCCGCCCCGCCTTGCGACCGCTGCTGCAGATAGCGCTACGTCTCGCGGCACGGTGGCTCGACCTGCCGCTCCCCGCCGCGGATCTGACCGAACTGATCGGTGCGATCGGACATTTGGACGACTTGGCGGCCACGGTGCCGGCGCACGCACCGTGGACCGCACCCGGCGCGGTCGCGCTGGATCGGCGCACACTGGGTTCCTGGCTGGCCGACGAGTTGACCTCGCCGTCGACGCGCGCGATGGTCGAGGCGAGCCTGGCCGGGTTCGTGCCGTTGTCGGCCTCGCTGCTCTACACCCTGCACTTCTTGAACACCTGGGGTGGCGTCGGGTCACTGCTGTTCGGACAGCAGCGCTCGGTCTATCGATTCACCGGTGGCGCACAGGGTTTGGCGGTGTCCGTCGCGGAATCACTCGGCGATCGGGTGCAGCTCGGCACCCCGGTACAAGCCATCCATCGACAGTGCGACCGTGTCACGGTGCGCAGTGCGACAGCGGAATTCGTCGCACGGCGAGTGATCGTCGCGTTCACCCCCTCGGGCATGCGTGATGTGCGCTTCGAGCCGGAACTACCCGGCGACCGAGCCTTGCTGCACGATGCTTGGCTACCGGTGCACGGACGCAAGATCAATGTTGTTTACCCGGAACCGTTTTGGCGCCGGGCCGGGCTTTCCGGCGCCGCACTGGGCGATCTCGGGCCGATTCCCGGGGTGACCGATGTATCGCCCCGCGACCCCGGGGTGGGCATCCTGACCAGCTACGTCACCGTGGACGAGACCGCGGTCGACCCGGGTACGCGGCAGACCGCAGTGCTGGCGACGTACGCCCGGCTCTTCGGCCCGCAAGCGCTGGAGCCGCTGGCGTACGTCGAAAAGAGCTGGGCGGACGAGCCTTTCGCCTATGGTTGCGAGGGTGGGCTGGCCTGTGGCGCACTGACCTCGGCACGGCGCCTGCCGAAAGAACCTGTGGGCCGCGTCCATTGGGCGGGTGTCGAGACCGCCGACGCGTGGATGGGATTCATGAGCGGCGCGATTCAAGCCGGCGAACGCGCCGCCGACGAGGTCCTCGCCGCAAGGTGAGGGAGCTACGCCGGGACGCTCTCGATACGCGGTGACCGGCACATCTCACGCGCCGCTGTCACCCCCACCGGCGTGGAATTCCGACGACGAGGAGCTGGTTCCCCCGCTCCGCCGGGCTCCGCTGCTGCCTGGCTTGTCGTCGCGGTGGCGACGGAGTCCGATGATGCCGAGCACCACCAGCGCGGCCGCTACGAGCGCGCAGATACCGGCGGCGGTCAGGGAAAAATCCACGAGTGCGGCGGCCGCGATCAGCACCACGCCCGCGACGACGAACAACATCAGCCCTCCCGGCGGAAGCAGTGTGACCAGCATACGAACTCCGTCGGACACGGTTCTGCAAAAACGCTGTTAACACCGGTACACGCGATAGACGATTGCTACTACATCTGGTTGACAGCGCGACGCGGTCGCGGCGGAGTAGGTCCCACCCGTCCGCATCGCAAAGGCACCAGGGGAAGGAACACATGAACCCCGCCGATGCCACCGATCCGCGAACCGCTCGTGAGCACCGACGTGCATCCTGAGCAAACCTTCGCCGGGTACACCATCGAACGACTGATCGGGCAGGGCGGCGTCGGGCGCGTCTATCTGGCCAGGCACCCGAGACTGCCGCGGCTGGTCGCGCTCAAGGTGCTGGACAAGATGTTCGCGGGCGATTCCGGTAGCCGAGCCCGCTTCGAGCGCGAGGCCGAAACAGCGTCCCGGCTCGACCACCCCAACATCGTCTCGATCTACGACCGCGGCCACACTGCCGACGCGACCTGGATCGCGATGCAGTTCATCGACGGCACCGACGCGCTCGCCGCGATCCGCAACGGTCCGATGCCGGTCGCGCGAGCCGTTCGGATCACCACCGAGATCGCGAAGGCGCTCGATCACGCGCATGAGCGCGGCGTGCTGCACCGCGACATCAAGCCGTCGAACATCCTGCTCGAACGACCGACCGCGGACGAGCCCGAGCGGGTGTTCCTCGCCGATTTCGGTATCGCGAAGATGACCCAGGGCGCCGGGGAGTTGACCGTCGAAGGCCTGTTCGTCGGAAGCCTCAGCTATGCCGCGCCGGAACAGTTGAGCGGGCAGGACCTCGATCGTCGCGTCGACGTCTACGCCCTCGGCTGCACCCTCTACCAATTGCTGACCGGCGAAACCCCATATGGCTCAGACAATATGGCGAACCTGCTCCAGGCCCATCTGTTCGCACCGATCCCGTGTCCGAGCCGGCAGCCCGGCGCGCGCCCCGAACTCAGCGCGTTCGACACGATCATCGAACGCGCACTCGCGAAGAACCGCGACGACCGATTCGCGACGTGCGGAGAACTGGCGGCAGCCGCCGAAACCGCCTTGAGCAGTGCGCTGCCCGAACTTCCCACCGTGACCGGGCGCATTCAGCAGGTCGACGTCGTATGGGGCGCGGTCGGCGGCCCGGACAACGACAGCCCGACAATCGTCCACAACACCGCTCAGGTCACGGCGTCGGCTCCGCCGAACAACACTGTCGACGCCTCGGGAGATCTGTGCGGACACCGCATGGGCGGGCGCTATCACCTGCTCGAATACATGGCCCGCGGCCTTTCCGGCGACCTGTACAAGGCCTATGACGACATACTCGGCGAATTGGTCGCGGTGAAGGTCGTGCAGACCGTCGACGCCGACACCAAGAAACGACTCCAACGCGGCGGTCGGGTATGGCTGAAGTTGAAGCCGCACCCCAATGTCGTCGAAGTGATGGACGTGCAGAACCAACTCGGCGCAGACCCGCCTTACATCGTGAGCAGAATCGTCGACGGCATCGATCTCGCCGAACTCATCAAGAACCGGGATCTGCGCCTCGACGAAGCCGTCTGGATCGTCATCCAGGTCTGCGCCGCCCTCGAACACATTCACGCCAGCGGCATAGTGCACCGGGAGATCAAGCCGAGCAATATCTTGGTCGCCGGAAAGGATCTGCTGGTCACCGTGTTGGATTCGGGCATCGCCAGACACGAGAACCCGGCGGTCGACTCGTTCACGAAAACCGGCATATTCGTCGGCGATCTCGCCTACGCGGCGCCTGAACAGATGCACCAGGGATACCAGGTCGGGCGCCGCGCCGATATCTACGCGGTGGTCGCGGTCCTGTACGAACTGGTGACCGGTGCCCGGCTGCCGTTCCCCATGCCGGATGGCTGGGAACCGGATCAGCACGCGCTCGCCGAGTTGCCCGAACGCCTCCGGTCGGCCTTGATCCGCGGGCTGTGCCGGAACCCGAAGGATCGGTTCACCAGTATCGGCGAGTTGCACGACTGCCTCGCCCCGCTCTCGCGCCGCGCATCGCAACCTCCCGTCCAAGGACCCGTAGTTGTTGCCCTGCACGGGATTCGGACGCACGCCGCCTGGCAGCGTGCTTTCACCGAGGTCGCCGGCCGAGCCGGCTTGGGCACGCACGTCGATTTGTGGAATTTCGGATACTTCTCCGTGCTCCGCTTTCTGCTGCCGTGGGCGCGGCTGTCCAAGGTTCGCTGGTTCCGCCAGGTCTACCAGCAGGAATTCGGCACCGGCAGCCAGGAACCGCCGTCGATCGTCGCGCACAGCTTCGGCACCTACATCCTCGGCAACGCGCTACTGCGTTACCCCTACCTGCGATTCCGCAAAGTACTGCTCTGCGGATCCATCCTGCCGACCAACTTCCCCTGGGATCAGCTCATCGAACGCGGCCAAGTGCAAGCCGTACGAAACGAATTCGGCAGCGAAGACGTGTGGACCCGCGCCGTCAATTGGTTCGTCTCCGGCACCGGGCCCTCCGGGCTGCAAGGGTTCTCCGCACAATGCCCTCGACTGCAACAAGAGAATTTCACCTTCGCCCACAGCGAATACTTCGAACGCGGACACATGAACAGCCGATGGCTGCCGTTCCTCACCGCGCACCTCGAGGAACGCCCGATCCACGAAACCTGTATCCCCACACCACCTGTCGAACATCGCCCCTGGGGGTTGTACCTGTCCTACCTGGCACTCGCCGCCACCGCCCTATTGATCGCCGTTCTCGTTCTCTGAGGTTGCCTGCACGATGAGGAGTGCCTGCGAACCTTGCCGCCGACCCGCTCAGAGCTCAGGCCCGTCCCCTTCATCTGGATCTCTGCGACGGCGATACCGCGCCCCGAATGCACCCTTTGCCGTGCACGTCCGCCGATCACTTCTGCGCCCACGCAATTCCGACTTACTCATGCTCGGCGGCACCCATCGACAACGCTCGTCTTTGCTCATACCCAGTTGGACCCACGCACGGCATCGCAGGTTCCCCGCGACACGCACCTGTCCCCGACGTGTCCTGTCCAGCGCCACCGTCAGGCACCTTTCCGGTACATGAAAGACCCTGCGATGGCTGCCGCCTTTTCCCGCCAGGTTTGCTGCACACCGCCGGGGTAGTGACACCAGCTCAGTCCGAGCACCGACTGCGGTGTGACATGACCGACAACGCTGTAGTTGAATCTTCGGCTACCGCAGCCGAGCGGGGCGATGCAGGCGGTTGAGCAAAGTGGCAGGTCATGATCGGTTACCTGCGCCGGACGAATAGTTTGCTAGATAATTGCTCGAATGGTTCTATGAGGACCGGAGCTGCAGAGAAGTAAAGCTTTCCGGGGGTTGCTCCGCCTTCAGATCGAATGGGAGGGACCATGCAACATCCGCGCGGAGACTTAGTGCGCCGCACCGCGGCAGCGCTCGCACTCCTCGGATCGATCACGACCGGCGCGGTCCTGATCACGACCCTCGACCAACCCGTCGCCTTCGCTCAGCCCGACATCCCCTGTGAGCAGTGGCAGCAGATGCACCCGGGCTGGCCGTGTATCCCGGTCCCGAAGCCCCCGCCGGCTCCACCGCCCGGAACACCAGGGGGACCGCCGACGACGGCGCAGCCAGCACCTGCACCCGTGCTGCCCGGCCAGGCACCCAATGCGGGAAACGCCGGCGGACGGGCGGGAGCGCTCACCCCACCCGTGCTGCCCCACGGCGCTGGTACTCCAATCGTGCCGGTGCCCGGGGCGCGACCACCGGCGCTTCCCGGCGACGAAACGCCGAACCCGGAGCGAGCACAACCAGGCGCTGCCCCGCCATCAGACTCGCCATCGGCACCAGCGCGAGAAACGGTGACGAGCGCGCCGTCGCCGCCCTCTGCAGTACCGCCGCCGTCGTCCACCACGCAGACTTCCCCGACACCGGCGACGTCTCCGACGTCGGTGCCCGAGTCCCAGCACACCGACGGTATCGCGGGCTTCCCTGACCGGCGAATCCCTTTCCTGTTGCTGGCGGGCATGGCCGCATTACTCGTTCCGATGGCACGACGTCGTTTCAAACGATCGGCTGACCTGCCCGGAGTCGTAGCTGTCGACAACGAAATAGCGACCGACCCCGGCGGAACCTGGGTGACCGACTACAGCAAGCCTTTGGCCTCCCCGCATGCATCGCTGGGCCCGTACTCCCCGGACTACAAGAAGGCAGACCCCGATACCTGGGGTAAGCCGAGTGGCTGGACGAAAATGCTCAACGTCGCGGACCCCGCCGACCCGAACTACAACAAGCTCACTCTCAAAGTGCAGTACCGATTCCGGGTGGCAGGAATGGAAGCGACACAGAACGTGCGGGTCGTCGAGCGCGACGGTCAATATTTCCAGTCGCGGTACTACCGATACGACTATCAGGTTCAAAAGGCGTATACGGTCGTCGTCGGCCAGGAGTTCAACCACGAATGGGTCGGCGCCGCGCCGACGCCTCGGCCTTGGGAGAACACCAGTTTGAGCGAGATCATGAAGCTACAAAGCCACTATCCCGGCGAGACGTTCTTCCTTTCGACACCGCAACTGGATTGGAGCTGATCGGCATGGGCACCGAACTCCGCAACCGCCCCACGGGCAGAAAAGCACTGATCCTGCTTGTCGTACTCGCGGTCGTGCTGGTCGCCGTCGCCGTCATCGGCTTTCTCGGCCGAGACCGATCCGACGACAACTCCGTCGCCGAGGACTGCGCGGTGGCCGCCCAAATCGATAAGGACCTCGAACCGCTACGGCAGCAGATCGCCACCGCATCGGATCTGCGCAACTCCGACAATCCAGAAGACTCCGCCCGGCGCGTAGCCGACGGGTACAACGCTGCGGCGAAGATCGTCCATAACGGCGCAGATCGCATGTCACACGGAAGGATTCGAGATGCGACACAGGCGCTCGGCGATCAGTTCGACGCCATCGCCGAAACTCCACAGCTCACCGAGACGAACGAGCTGGAAAACCGCGGACGGAACCTGTCACAGAAGCTCGACACCTTCCACAAAGCGTGCGGATGAAGTCCGCGACAGCGACGAATAGCGCAATCCCTGAAGGGTCAAGGCTGTTCGCCCTGTTCGCGGCGGCGGTCCAGGTCGTTCTGGCGTGCCGCTTCTTGGCGGCGGGCCTCGGCGCGCTGCTGTTCGGCGCGCTCGCGCAGGCCGCGCAGGAAGGCTTCGTCGTCGGCGGCGTCCTGGGCGACGTGGCGGCCTGGGCGGTCGTATTCGGCGTACGCGGTGGTAGAGCGCGGACGGCCCTCTTGCACGGGGCGGCCGGCGAAGAGCCAGAGCAGCGCACCGACGGTGGGGAGGAGGATGACGACGATCAGCCAGCCCATCTTGGGCAGGTGACGGATGCCCGCGTCCGGGCAGGTGATGATGTCGATCAGGCAGTAGACCCACAGTGCCAACGTGAGTAGGCCAACGATCGCGTAGGGCATCGGTACCTCCTAGTACGTCTGCCAGCCCGGTCCGTGCGGCGATTCGTGGCGAATCTCCCCCCAACCGGCCCGGGCCCGTGCCCGTAGCTGGCAGATCTTCTCGAATAGGCGGCAGGATCGGCCCCCGACTGCCGCACCACCGCAGACCCTATCGGACCGCCGCGCGGCTCTCCACTCGGATGTGTGTCCCCCCACGGCAGCGTTGCTGGTTACCTGGCCCCCGCTCAGTGCGCCAACTTCAAGCCGATCACGCTGCCGATGATGCCGAGGAGGAAAACGACTTTGAGGAGGGTGATCGGTTCGGCGCCGGTGGTCATCGCGTAGGCGACGGTGAGGACGGCGCCGATCCCGACCCAGACGGCGTAGGCGGTGCCGACGGGGAGGTCGCGCATGGCGAAGGCCAGGCCGGCCATGCTGGCGGCGAGCGCGAACAGGAAGACGAGGGTGGGGATCAGCCGGGTGAAACCGGCCGATTTGCCTAGAGCGGTGGCCCAGATCGCTTCACAAACGCCGGACAACACCAGAATCAACCAAGACATGACGAGCCTCCGAGGCCGTCTTGTCGCGCACCGGGTACGGCTCCCTCGTCCGGGGTCCCTGCCAGGACCTACCTTCCACCATGGCAATTCGGCGCACCCTGGGCAAGCGGGCAGCCGGTGACGTTTCTCTCCATGAAGTGCGCAATTTTGTGTATCGAGCAAGGCGCCGGCTGCGTCCTAGCATCGCCGTTGTGACTGAGATCGAACCTTTTCCCGTGCGCATTCCCGAGCGCGAGTTGCAGGACCTGCGGGAGCGCCTCGACCGCGTGCGGCTGCCCGAACCGGAGACGGTGACGGATGGCTCGCAGGGTATCGGTTCGGCACGACTACAGCGACTACTGGACGGCTGGCGGCAACACGACTGGCGCGCGCTGGAGCAGCGCTGGAATGCGTTGCCGCACTTCCGCACTCGGCTGTATGGACTGAATATCGCGTTCTGGCATGTGCGTTCGCCGGAGGCCGGCGCCTTTCCGCTGGTGCTGACGCACGGGTGGCCGGGCTCGGTGCTGGAGTTCGAAAGCATGATCGGGCCGCTGACCGATCCGGTCGCACACGGCGGTTCGGCCACGGACGCTTTCGACGTGGTCGTACCGGCCCTGCCGGGTTTCGGGTTCAGCGAACGGCCACGGAAAACCGGCTGGAATCCCGGGCGGACCGCACGGGCCTGGGCGGATCTGATGACCCGGCTGGGGTACGAACGCTTCGGGGCGCACGGTGGCGACTGGGGCGCGTTCGTGAGCACCGAACTGGCCCGCCTGGTACCGGAAAGAGTTGCCGCACTGCATCTTACGATGCCGATCGCAGCACCGACACCCGAGGACATCGCTACGGCCGACGCCGCGGAGCAAGCCATGCTCGCCCGCCGGGACAGGTTCATGATGACCGGGCCCACCCATGTGATCGCCCAAGGCATGCTGCCGCAGACGATCGGCTACTCGCTGGTCGATTCCCCGGCCGGGCTCGCGGCCTGGCTGAGCGAAGCCCTGGTCGCATTTTCCGATACGCGCTCCGAAGCGGGTGGCGGCGTCAGCGTGGCGCAGCAACTGGACGACATCGCCCTGTACTGGTTCACCGGCACCGGAGCCGCCACCGCGCGCTGGTATTGGGAGGCGCTGCGGTGGACGGCGCGAAGCGCGGCCGAGCAGAACGGGCAGGCGGTACTGGTCCCTACTGCCTGCACAGTGTTCCCGGCCGAACCGTTCCCAGTTGCCCGGCGCTGGGCGGAACACCGCTACCGGAACCTCACCAGTTGGCACGAGATGGAGTACGGCGGGCACTTCCCGGGGTGGGAACACCCGGACGTACTGGTCAGCGAGCTACGAGACGCCTTTCGCGCGATCCGCTAGTACACCGGGCGGCGCGATGGGGAGGCCGTCACACCCCGGCGGTCGCCTCGTGCAACGCTGTAGCCATGCCCGTCTCCTCTCCTCCCGACTCCCCGACCGACGCGCCGATCAGCGGATACGGACTGGGGACGGCCGCGGTGGGGCGGCCGGGTTACATCACGCTCGGACGAGAACTGGACCTGCCCGCCGAGCGCACCGTGGACGCGATGCGCGCCCGCACGCACGCGCTGCTCGACGCCGCGTGGGCGGCCGGGGTGCGGTACTTCGACACCGCCCGCTCCTACGGCCGCGCAGAGGAATTCGTCGGCGCATGGCTGACGGCGCGGCCGGAGGTCGCGGCAGCGGCCACCATCGGCAGCAAATGGGGCTACACCTATACCGCCGACTGGCAGGCGTCGGGTGTCTCGGCCCATGAGGTCAAGGAACACACGGTCGCCGTGTTCGATCGTCAAATCCGGGAAACCCGAGCCGCTTTGGGCGAGCACCTGGATGTCTATCTGATCCATTCGGTCACCCCGGACAGCCCTGCGCTGGCCGACCCGGAGTTACACGCGCGACTGGCGGACCTGGCCGCGACAGGCGTCCGGATCGGGCTGTCGACCAGCGGGCCCGCCCAGGCGGCGACCGTGCGCGCGGCACTGGACGTCACCGTGGCCGGTGCGCCACTGTTCGCCGCTGTCCAGTCCACCTGGAACCTGCTCGATCCGTCCGCGGGACCTGCACTGGCCGAAGCACATTCGGCAGGATGGCTGGTGGTGGTCAAGGAAGCCATGGCCAACGGCCGGCTCGCCGGCCGCAACGCCACCGGTCCGGATACCGCTGCCCTTCGTGCGGTCGCCGACCGCCTCGGCACCGGCACCGACGCGCTGGCGCTGGCCGCGGCAGCCGCCCAACCGTGGGCCGATATCGTCCTGTCCGGCGCCGCGACCCTGGATCAGCTGACCTCCAATCTCACCGCCGCTGAAATCGACCTGACACCCGCCGACCTGAGCGAGTTGGCCGTACTCACCGAGTCCCCCGAGACGTTCTGGCGCACCCGCGCCGAATTGCCCTGGGCCTGAAGGTGCGCCGCGTTCCATTGCCGACCCCGCGACCGCCGAGTGCACTATGCTTCCCGACCAGATGAACTAGAACAGGTTCCTGGGGAGGGATTCGCTGTGCGGGGATCAAGATTGCTGGCTGCGGTCATCGTCACGGTGTGCGGCGCAGTGCCGAGTACCAGCTGGGCGACGGCAGTGCCGCTGCCGGAACAAGACTCGTTCTACACGGTGCCGCCGGACATCGCGGACCTACCCAACGGCACCATTCTCGCGTCGCGGCCGATCGATGCGCAGTCCTACTTCCAGCCGCTGGCCGCAGATGCGTGGCAGGTGCAATACAAGACGATCGACAATCGCGACGAACCCAGCGCATACATCGCCACCATCCTTGTGCCGCAGCAGGAGTGGGCCGGCACGGGCACTCGGCCATTGCTGTCGTACCAGGTCGCCGAAGACGGCGTCGGCACGAAATGCGCACCCTCCTATGCGTTGCGCGGCGGACTCGGCGGCGGTCCGAGCAACTCGTTCAGCGAGAGCGGGATGATACGCATTGCGCTCCAACAGGGTTGGGCCGTGGTCGTGCCCGACTATCAGGGTCCGAACTCCGACTTCTCCGGCGCGGACGGCTACGCACACGGCGTGCTGGACGGCATACGCGCCGCCAAGACGTTCGCGCCCGCGGCCGTCGGCCCCGCCGCTCCGATCGGCCTGTGGGGCTACTCCGGCGGCGCGCAGGCCAGCGCTGTCGCGGCCCAGGCGCAGAGCACCTACGCCCCGGAGTTGACACTGTCCGGTGCCGCGCTGGGCGGCGTGGTCGCCGATCTGGCGGCCACCCTGGCGGGTTTCAGCGGCGGGCCGATGGGCGGCGCGCTCGTCATCGGCTTGGCCGGCTTGGATCGTTCGTATCCGGACGCCGACGTATTGCGATACGTCAACGAATCCGGCCGCCGGATGATCGCCGCGGGCCGGTCGGACTGCCTGCTCGACGCCGCGCTCGCCCACCCGTTCCTCAGCGCGGCCGAGCTGGAGGCCTGGCCCGGCTCGCTCACGAACAATGCCGAGCTCAGCCGGGTCATCCGGTGGACCAGCCCACTGTTCCGGACGGGCGCGCCCACCGCGCCGGTGCTGGTCTATCACGCGATCAACGATGAGTTCGCCCCCATCGACTCCGCTCGGTCACTGGCCGAAAAGTACTGCGCCGCAGGAACTCCGGTGCAGCGAGCGGAGAATCCGCTCGGCGAGCACGGCACCGAAGCGGCAGCCGGGCTCCCCGCCGCCCTGGCCTACCTGTCCGACCGCTTCTCCGGCAGGCCGGCGCCCAGCACCTGCTGAGCGCATTTTCAGCGGAAACGAAACGCCGGATGGCGTGGCGTCGATGATGTGATAAGAGCATCACCGCAGGCTGGACGGCCCGCGACGGAACACCTCCGGGGGCGAGATGACCACCGCACAAGTGCACCATCGACGGTTGATCGTCTACGTGCCCGGCCTGACCGAGCGTCCCGGCGCGATAGACGGCCTGTTCGCGCGGTTGCAACGGGAACCCGGCTACGGGACCGGCGAAACGATCTACTGGCAGTTTCCGGACGGGATTCGCCGCTTCAGCCGCGGCACGTTGGCAAACCGGTGCCGGGATCTGGCGGACCGGATCGACGCGTACTGGACGGGGCCGCGCAAGACACCGGAGATCGTGCTCATCGGGCACAGCATCGGCGGGATCATGCACCGGTACGCCTATTTGCAGGCTTTGCGCGGGATCGACGGACATCGGCTGCCGTGGGCGGAAGCAGTGACCAGGATCGTGCTGCTGGCCGCGCCGAATCGCGGGCTCGATCCCGATCGGCTGCCGTGGTGGCAGCGCTATCCGACGAAGGTGCTGGCGCCGCTGCTGCGCCGGTTCACGGCGGTCGAATTGATCTGCGGCGCACCGTTCATCACCAATTTGCGGATCCTGTGGCTGCGCGAGATCGCCCAGCTGGGCAACCAGGCGCCGATCGTGGTGCAGGTCAGCGGGAAGAAGGACCGGGCCGTCGTCAAGGAGGACAGCCGCGATCTGGAAACGCTGCCGACAGGTGTGCAGAAGGTGGTGCCCGGTGCCACGCACGCGGACGTCATCAGCGTCGAAGCGGGCTTGCCCGAGGACTATGCCGGACAGCGGTACGAGATCCTGCGCACGGCGATCACCGAGCCCATACCGCCCAGCAACCCGGAGCCGCTGCCCGCCGCCGAGGCCGCGAAAACCTCGGTGGTGTTCGCCTTGCACGGCATCCGCTCGGGTAACGGCGAATGGCCGAGCGAGCTGGAAGCAGCGTTGTTGGCGGCCGACAAGAACGTGCTCGTGGTGACGCCCTCCTACGGCCGGCTGTCGGCCTACGATTTCGCGCTCCCGTTCACGCGCCGGCGCAACCTACGCTGGTTCGCCGACATGTACAGCTACCATCTCGCGCGCCACCCGGGCATTCCGTTCCATTTCGTCGGGCACAGCAACGGCACCTATTTGTTCGGCCAGTCGCTGAAACAGATTCCGGCCCTGGAGTTTCAGCATGTGTTCCTGGCGGGCAGCGTGCTGCCGCGCGAGTTCGACTGGGTCCGGTGCGCCGACGCGGGCCAGATCGGTTCGCTGGTCAATATCTGCGCCAATCAGGACAAGCCGGTCGGCTGGCTGTGCAGCGGACTGCGCGCGTTCCGGATGCGCGACGTCGGGGTCGGCGGATTCACCGGCTTCGATTCCGTGCCGCCGGGCACCCGGCAGATCCGGCACATCGAGGGCGGGCACGGCGCGGCACTGGTGACCGCACGTCTGTCGACCGTCGTCGACTACGTGCGCACCGGCGAGGCGGGCGGCGAAGCGCACGTGGTCAAGCCCGGCCGCGGCTTCGAACTGATGTCGCGGGTGGCACCCAGGCTGGCCTGGGCGACGGTGGCCGCCGTCGCCGGGCTGAGCTGGCTGGCCCTGTCCACGATGGGCATTCTGCTCGGCGCGGCGATCGTCGCCGGGCTGCTCGCGCTCACCTACACCACTTTGAAAGTCGCTTGAGCCCAACCACTCCCCTGGGCGGGCACGGTCGGGCACAGTGGCACTGTGCAGCCGGACTTGCCGTTCACCAGGCGCGTTCATTCCCCGTTCAGCGCGAGACAGTGGCCGTTGATCCAACGTCCTTACGGTCCGAAAACATGACGAATCGGACTCCTCCACCATTGGCCGCGCTGCACGAACCGTGGGGTTGGGTGAAGCGGCTGCTGGTCCTCGTGTGCGTAGCCGTGGGGTGTGTAGTACTGGAGGTCAAGGACCGCCTCTTCGGCTGACGGCGGACCGCGGGACGCCGACGCTTAAGATCGGGTGATCCCATGTTCCACTGAGAGAAGCCGATGGACGCTGCCGACCTGAGTTTTACGGTACTGGGCCGCGTCACGGTGCGACGCGGTGCGCTGACGCTGGCGTCGGAACGCCTGCGGACCCAGGCCGTCCTCGCCACACTGCTGTTCGCAGCCGGGCGGCCGCTGACCGCGGCACAGTTGGTGGACGCGGTGTGGGGCGAGGAGTTGCCCGGCGACCCGATCGCCTCGCTGCGCTCACACGTACTGCTGTTGCGCAAACTCGTCGAACCCGATCGCGTGCGACGCGGCGCGGCCACGGTGCTCGTTTCGGTCGGCGACGGCTACGAGTTGCGTGTCCCCCGGGAATCGGTGGATGCCTTTCAGGCGCAGTCGCTGGCTGGGGCGGCCGATAAAGCCCGGGCCGCAGGCGATTTCGAGCAGGCGCGAGCACAGCTCGACGAAGCGCTGGCATTGTGGCGTGGTGAAGCGCTGGCGGGCGTACCGGGGCCGCTGGCAGCGGATCGGCGGCGACACTTCAGCGACTTGCGGACGACCCTGCTGGAGGCTGGTTTCGAGGTCGATCTCCAGCTGGGGCGGCACGAGCAGGTGATCGGCGAATTGGCCACGGCCAGTGACGAATTCCCGCTGCGCGAGCGACTGCGCGGGCTGCGGATGACCGCGCTGTATCGCTGCGGCCGACGCAGCGAGGCCCTGTCGGTGTACACCGACACCCGGCGGCTGCTCATCGACCAACTCGGCATCGAGCCCGGCCCCGAACTGGCCGAACTGCACCAGCGCATCCTCGACGATGATCTGGCCGCTCCCTCGACGCACGTAGTTCGCCCCAGGTTGCGGGAAAACGTACGCCCAGCCCAGATCCCCAGGGGTATAGCCGATTTCACCGGACGCGCGGCACTGGTCGACGAGCTCTGCGCGGCGTTGCTCCCTGCGGGAGACACCCCGCCCATCGTGGTGCTCACCGGGATGGGCGGAGTCGGTAAAACGACCCTGGCGACGCACGTCGCGCGCGAGATCAGCGCGCATTTCCCGGACGGACAGCTCTACGCCGACCTGCACAGCATGGACGATCGTCCCGCCGAACCGGTCGGCGTTCTCGGTGCCTTCCTGCGCGCACTGGCGGTGCCGGACAGCGATATTCCCCCCACCGAGTCCGAACGAGCGGCGCTGCTGCGCAGCATGCTCACCGACCGCCGCATGTTGCTGGTGCTCGACAACGCGGGCACGCTGGATCAGGTGCGCCCGTTGCTGCCGAACGGGTCCGGCTGCGCGGTCCTCGTCACCAGCCGTGCGGTGCTGCCGCTACCGGACGCGACGTACCGGCCGATCGGTGTCCTGTCCACGGCCGAAGCGCGAAACTTGCTGGAACGCATAGTGGGAACGGCCCGGATCGCCGCGGAAACCGCGGCCGCCGACGCGGTCATCGCGGCCTGCGGTCGATTGCCGTTGGCGCTCAGGATCATCGGCGCCCGCCTGGTGGCGCGACCGCACTGGAGTATGGCGGCCGTGGCGCGGCGGCTGGCCGACGAACGGCATCGCCTCCCGGAGTTGCGCTGCGGCGACCTGACCGTGGACGCCTGCTTCGCGTTCGGCTACCGGCAACTGCCCGCCGCCACCGCGCGGACGTTCGTGGCGCTGGCCGTTCCGGCGGTGCCGGATCTCTCGGCCGCCGCGGCCGCATCGATCCTGGGTCTCGGTACCGCCGCGGCGGCACAGGTCTGCGAGTCACTCGTAGACCTCGGGCTGTTGCAATCCGTCGGCGACGATCGGTACAGCTACCACGATCTGCTGCGGCTGTTCGCCCACACGGTCGACACCGAGATCGACCGGGAAGAGGTGCTGTCCTGCCTGCTGGACTACTACCTTGCGACGGCGAAAAACATTGTTCGCCATCGTTATCCCGGCCATCGGCTCGACTATGTCCCGCCCACGGCGCAACCCGGCCCCGCGATCGGCACCGAGGCCGCCGCCCACGCCTGGCTGGATACTGAGCGCACGGCGTTGATCGCCCTGCACCGCCAGATCGCCGCGGATCACCCCGCACTCGTGCCCGCGAGCGTGGACGTCGCGATGTTGATCAGCGAGAGCGTCGACCCGTCGGCACAGTCCGGCCAGTTAGCGGACGCACTGCGTGGGCTGCTCTCTGTCGCTGCGGGATTCGACGACCGGGGCACCGAACTCCGCGCCCGGGTGGCGCTCGGCTTGATTCTCGCCTTGGACCTCGGCCACGGCGACGACGCCGTCGCCGTGCTCGAACCCGTGCGAAAGATACTGCGGCCGAACGGGAGCAGTCTGCTGCTGGCCTTCGCCGAACACCTGTTGGGCGCCGCGGCGCTCAGCGTCGGACGCGCCGCCGACGCGATCACCCACATGGCCGCCGCGGTCGAGATCTTCCGCGACCTGGACGACCCGGCCTGGGAGGGGTGGGCCTGCGCCACCCTCGCCGACCGGTACGGCGATGCCGCGCAATGGGATCGAGCCGCCGATGCCGCTGAGCGCGCGCTGCGACTGGCCGAACGACTAGGTGGCGCGGCCTTCGAGTCGCTGGCCCGGAGTCAGTTGGGCCGGGTGGTCCTCATCCGCGATCACGATCCGGAGCGAGCGGTGGCAATCTGCGCGGACGCGGTGCGCACGGCCCGCGGGCACGGACGCCGGTTGCTCCTGGGCTGGGCGCTGTACCGGCAGGCGGAGGTCGGCCTGTATGGGAAGCACTTCGACATCGCGGAAACCGCTGCGGCCGAGGCTGTTTCGGTGCTCACCGAAGCCGCGGACCCGATTCGCCGCGGGCACGCGCTGGACTATCGGGCCCGGGCGCTGGCCGCATTGGGACGCGATATCGAAGCCCAGCAGGTGCGCGCGCAGCTCGCCGAGTTGGCCGCCCGGATCGGCCGCACACCACCGGCGGCGGCCGAGTTCGACGTCGCCGGCGCGGGGAGCACCGGCCGACCCTGACCGTCGGCCTGCGCCGTCTTACCCATCGCACCAGGTCGGGCGGGCGTTCATTCGCGGCTCAACGCCTGCTCGAGCACGCCGCCCAAGATCGGATCGACAGCACGTTTCCCCCGGTCCGATCGGAGCAGTTCACCATGCCTTCCGCCGCCGCTCTCGGCAGCAAGACCATCGATGTGATCGGATATCCGTGCAGTGCGCGCGGACGAGGACTGCGTACGGCCGTCACGGCGGCGCACTACCTGGCCGCCCGCGGCGCCCGGGTCCGGCAACTGCGCGGCACCACTCCCGCGACGACGATCGACCTGATACGCGAGCGGCTCAGCCGGCCCGACCGTCCGGAAGTCATCGCCTGCGCGGGCGGCGACGACCTGATATCGCTTGTCCTGCAGGCTATCTCCGGCACCGGCGTCGCGCTCGGCTTACTGCCGACCGGGCACCGGGACGATCTCGCCGCAGCACTCGGCATCCCGCTGGGCGACCTGCGATCGGCGGCCGAGGTCGTACTGGCCGGGCAGCTCCGCGACATCGATGTGGGAGTGGTCGGCACCGCACCCGCCGCGCACACCATGTTCACCACCGCCGTGCACATCGGGTCCGACACCCGGCTGTTCGATCCCCCGTACCGGCCGTGGTCCCCCGGCCTTCCTGCGGCGCTGCTGGCCCCCTCCGCACAACCGGTAAGGATCGAATTAACTTGTGGTACTGACTTTTCCACGCCGACGGTGATCGAAACCGAGGCGTTGCTCGTGACCGTGGGCAATATCGGCCGTACCGGCGGCAAGCGGATCTGCCCCGACGCGCGGCTCGACGACGGTCTGCTCGACGTCACCGTCGTCGGATCCGCACCGCGCGGACAGACGCTCCGCCTGCTCACCGCGTTGGCCGCCGGCCGTGTGATCGCTCATCCCGCCGTCACCTACCACCAGGCTGCCGCGGTGTCCGTCTGGTGCCCGGCGGGCAGCGCGATGGTCGACGGCACTGCGCTGGACGCGCGGCCCTGCACCGCGCACGTTCTGCGCGGCGCGCAGGCCGTCCTGGTGCCCTGAGTCTCGTGAACCTACCTCTGAGGAGAAGCTCGTGAAATACCGAATCGGCGCCATCGACCAGAACTTCGCGCCGAACAGGCTCACCGTCACGTATGTGGCGATCTGTGCGGGCGCGGTCGACGTCGACCCACTGCGGCGGGCCTTCGCGCACACGTGCCGTCGCTATCCGATGCTGCGCGGGCGGCTCCACTCCGACGACGACGGCGGCTGCTACGTCCACATTCCCGATGGTGACCGCGACGACACCGTCTTCGAAACGGTGCACAGCAGCATCTCGGAGTGGCTCGCACGCGGCCTCGACACAGTCGATCCGACAGTTCGGCTGGCGACACTGGAGATCGTGCACGCCGGCGTGACCACCGCGGTCGCCCTGCGCGTATCCCACGCCATCGGCGACGCGCACCTGGGATTCGAACTCCTCACCGAACTCTGGCGGACGGCCACCGCACTCGCCGCCACCGGGGCACTCGCCGACCCCACACCGGTCGTGCCCCGCAGGCTGGAGGACCTACTCCACGAGCGCGGGATCCCCGTCCCCGACGTGGCGCTGCCTGCGCCCCACGGCCTCTACCGCTGCACGCCGACGGAGACACTCGGCCGACCGGGGCTGCGCCTCGCCACAGAGGAACGGATAACGCTGTCGGACACGGACACCGGCGCGCTGCTCCGCCTCGCACGAGCGCAGGGCACGACGGTGCACGCGCTGCTCAGCGCCGCGGTGATCCGGGCCGAGCGGGCGCTGATCGCCGAAACTTCCGGCGCCACAACCGAAGACGAGCTGCCCATGATCATCGGCCACGCCGTCGACCTACGCCCGCACCTGACACCGCCGGCACAGATCACCGACACCGGCAACGGTCTCGGGTACGCGCCCACCGTCACCCTGTGCGGACCGGACGCCGACCTGCTCACCCTCGGCAAAGAGGCGAAGGCGCAGATCGTGTACGGCATCGACAGCGGCACCGCGCTGGCCACCATGTTCGCCGCGGCCCGCAACGGGGAAAGCACACCGGACACCGCCGTCAACATCCTCACCAACTGGGGTGTGGTACCCACGCTGGAATCCCCGGAAGGAGTGGAGGTCGTCGACTTCCGTGGCTTCGTCACCGGCGACTCCGTCCCGGAACTCAGCTATTTCGTCTACACCTTCCGAGGTCGGCTGAGCATCGAGTTCACCTACGCCGAAAACCACCATCACCGCACTCGCATCGCCGAACTGCGCCGCTTCGTGGCGGGGAACCTCGAGGAGTTGATCGATGGTCTGGCCCGCCTGAACTGACCGGCCCGCACGCTGCGACGATACCCGCGCTGCTGTCGCCGAATCCTTTTTCCGCCTCGGTCGCTCTTATGTAGGAGCGGCCGAAAGGGCCGGTGTCGAGGAGGATCGATGACAGTGATCGTGATCGCCGTGGTGGCGGCGGTGTCGGTGTGCAGCTGCGTGGCGGTGCTGCGGTGGCGTGGAAGGGCGAACAAGCATGAGTGAATTGGCTGCGTGGCCGGCCGACCAGCTGGTGCTGGCGGCCCAGCACGGCGATGAAACCGCCATCACCGCACTGGTTTCGGGGGCGTATCCCCATATCCGGCGGTTCGCGACGTCGCTGTGCGCGAGCAGTCAGGACGCGGAGGACGCGGCGCAAGAAGCGGTCATCGTGCTGTTCCGCAAGATCGGCACGCTGCGTGCGACCACGGCGCTCGCGTCCTGGGTGTTCCGGATCGTGCGGAACGAATGCCTGCGCCGCGCCCAGTTGTTCACGCGCCGCACTGCGCCGGTGGCGGAGGAGCTTTCGCCCTCGGCCGAGGACGACGTGCTGAGCAGATTGGAGATCGAACGGGTGGCCGCCGCCGTGGCGTTGCTGCCCGAAGATCAGCGTCGCGTCCTGATCATGCGGGATATCCAGGGGCTACCGGGGAAGACGGTCGCCGCGTCGCTCGGGCTCAGCGCGGCGGCGATGAAGTCGCGGCTGCATCGTGCCCGGGCGGCGGTGCGGGCGCACCTCTCCGTCATCGAGGGGAGTGAACCGCGTTGAACACCGACGCACCGTCGTTCGCCAGCAGATCCCTGCCGGTCCACCTGGCCAAGGGCGCCATCGGTTTCGGCTTCCTCGCCGCCTCGATGGCACTGCTGCCGTTCCTCGGCTGGATCGGCTTGCTGCTCATCGTGCCGGGTCTGGTGGCATTGCGCGGCTGCCCCACCTGCTGGGCGATCGGCCTGGCGCAGACGCTGTCGCGGGGACGCCTGCATCGGGTCTGCACCGACGGCAGGTGCAGCCTGCAATCCAGGCCGTCGTAACGCCGCGACAGGCTGCCGTACACGGCCGCCGGAGTGCTTCCGGCGGCCGTCCGGCTATCGAACCGGCGTCGAATCCAGGAAGGAGGTGAGTAGCGGTACGAGTAGATCTGGGCGGTACATGATGTCGTAATGGGTTGTGCCCTGGACTGTTTCGAGACGTGCACCCTTTCCGCCGTTGAGCCGTGCGACGAGGTCGGTGGTGTGCTCGCGGTACAGGGCATCGGATTCCGCGGTGAGGATGAGCGCGGGTGCTTGGATTTTCGGGAGTTGCGCGGTCCAGTCGTAGTCCTGGGTGAGCAGCTGCCTGGTCTTGGTGACCAGGGCCGTCCAACCCGCCGGGTCCGGAGCGACACCGCTGTACAACTGGTAAAGCGGAGTCTCGCGTAGCGCATCGGGGTTCATCGCGGCCATCCCCGCTCGGGTCTCGGGCAGCCAGCCGTCGAAGCGGTACGGGGCGGACGCGATGGCGAGGCGGCCGACCAGATCCGGTCGGCGCGCCGCGACCTGCATGGCGACACCGCCGCCCAGCGAGTAGCCGAACAAATCCGTCCTGCCGAGATTCAAATGCGTGATCAGCGCCGAAATGTCATCGGCCAGTGACTCGTAACTCAACGCCCGCTCGCGATCGGGCGTGTGACCGTGGGCTTGCAGGTCCACCGAGATGACCCGGCGTGTCTTGGACAGCTCGGGAACGTAAGTGCCGAACGTGGATTCAGCGGTGGCGAGCCCACCGTGCAGCAGGATCAGCGGCTGTCCGGTGCCCTGTGTTTCGTAGTAGAGCCGCCCGCCGTTGATCTCGGCATACCGGCCTTTACCGTCGGCGGACACCGGATCATCTACGGCAGAACGTGTTTCCGACGCAACCGCGCCGTCGGTGTCGCCGGTGTCGCCGGTGTCGCCGCAGCCGGCGAGCAGCACTGCGGACAGGGCCACGGCGCTCGAGGCGGCCAATGACACGATGCGGATTCGCATGGGGTGATCCTTCAAGATTGCTGGGTGTCAGGCCGCGGAGAGATCCGCGCCGACGAGGAACGCACCGGAAACCGGTGCCAGGAGTGCGATTTTCGGATTGTGGCTCAGCTTCGCCACTTCCTCGTGCCGCGCGTTGGGGAGCACGGCGGTAATGGCACGGGCGGCCGACCGCAACAAAGGTCCACTCTTGGTTCCCGAGATGACCAGGGTCGGCACCTCGACGCCCGCCCACTCGGCGGGCCGCAGCGCCGCACCGCGCATGTACGGGCCCATGATCGCCCAATCGTGGGCCGTGGCGGGAGCGGTGGCCAACAGCGACTTCCAGAACGGGGTGAATCGCATGACCGCGGCGAGCAACCACGGCATGCCCATGCCTTTGGTCATGTAGTAGCGCACCACCTCCGCGCGGCGATCCGCGGCGATCTTCTCGTGCAGTCCGGCTGCCAGATCCGCTGGGGGAACGAAGTTTTTCTTGTCGGTGACGAAAGGTGGTTCGTAGGCCACCACTTTCGTGATACCGCGCACTCGCCCGGAAGCGGCGGCGAGCAGCGCCAGGCCCGCGCCCGACGACCAACCGAACACCGCGGCGCGTCCGCCGACTGCCTCGATCAGCGCGGCGAGGTCGTCGATCTCGTTCTCCACGCTGTAGACACCGGGTGAATCGGTGCTGTCGCCACGTCCGCGCCGGTCGTAATTCACGACCGTCAACCCGTACTGTTGCGCCAATATCTCGGCCAGCTCGACCAGTTTCGGAAACTTTCGATAGCTGAACGCGCCACCGATCAAGATGACCGTTCCGGCGGTACCGCCGACGATCCGGTCGAAGGCGAGATCGACGCCTCCGGGCGTGGTGATGGTCTGCACCATTCGTGCCTTTCTCAGCAAACATTTTCAGCGGCACTACGAATTTCAACAGCCGGCGACAGGCGCAACAAGCGGCATGTCGGCAACGCCGGATGTAGCGGGGCTAAACGATCACCGACGCGGCGGCTCACGCCGAAAGCGCTGCCTCGGTGATGGTTTCGAGGAATGGTTGGACCAACGGATGCTGTCCGGCCCGCGGCCACATCAGCCCGTAATCGATGGTCGGCGCGTCCCGGAAGGGGACGAACACAATTCCCGGGTGCGAGTGGAACCGCTCGGCCCGCAGGGCGACGGTACTGACGCCGGCCCCCTGGCTGACGTGCACGAGCACCTCCGCCCAGAAGGTCGTCGCGGGTCCCTGCGGAATCGGCCGGCCCGCGGGAGTCCGGCGGGGAAAGTGGCAGTCCATCCAGTAGCGCGGGACCAATTCATCCGCAAGGGTGACCAGTTTCGTGTCCGCGAGGTCTTCTACGGACACTGATTCCGCTGCGGCGAAGGGATGCTGCTCGGGCACCATCAGTCCGCGCGGTTCGGTGAAGACGACTGCCCCGGTCATGATGTCGGGTTCGGCGATCGGGAATGCGGTGAGCTGGAGATCGACTGCGCCCGAACGCATCCGGCGGAGCGGATCGGTCAGCTGGATCTCTTCGATGCCGACGGTGGCGCCGGGGTAGCGGATGCGGAACAGATCCGCCGCGCGCACCAGCAGATTCCCGCACCATGGCGTCGAGAAACCGGCCGTGATGGTCCGTTCGACGCTACCGCCTCGGCTGGCGGCCAGGATGCTCGCGGTGATCTGCTCGTAGGCGGGACGCAACTCGTCGCGTAACTGTCTGCCCAGTGGCGTGAGGGCGACCGTGCGGCTGTTGCGCTCGAAAAGCGCACTGCCGATGCGGCGTTCGAGCTTGCCGATGGTCTGGCTGATCCGGCTGGTGGTCACCCGCAGGCGCTCGGCGGTCCTGCCGAAATGCAGTTCTTCGGCCAGCGTGAGGAAAGCCTCGAACTCGTGTCTTTCCAGCATGGGCGTTGCTCGCGCGCCGGTCGATCACCGACGCGCCGGACGCTGGGCCGACTCGGTCTCGCGCACGGCGGCGGCGGTCGAATGCTGCGCGGTCATGGTCCTCATCACGAATCTCCTCGGGTGCGTTGTCAGCGCATCGCAGGCTCCAATGTTTTGGAATCTCTGAACGCCATCGAACATACATTGCGTTTACTAAATCATCAACATTCAATCACGATGCGAAGGCGACTTTAGCTCGCACTTCTACAGTCCATTGCAATGACATTGAGAGTGAACGCAATGCAGCTTTGCCTCACCCCTTTGCAATGAGATCTAGCAGACGGCATACTTGGGCAGCCAACGGCGGGCATCGCCGCACCGACACACCGACACACCGAGGAGATCGGCACCGCATGCCCGGAGGCAGGCTCAGCAACGAGGATCGGCAGCGCATATCCACCGGCCTGTCCGAGGGACTCGGCTACGCGGAGATCGGCCGACGGCTGGGGCGGCCCGCCTCGACCATCATGCGCGAGGTCACTCGCAACGGCGGGGCCGAAGGCTACCGCGCGGATCGGGCGGACGAAGACACCCGTCAGCGTGCGCGTCGGCAGAAACGACCGCAGCCGACGACACGCCCACTCCCGGACAGCGATTTCGGTCGCGACCCGCAGGAGGTCCAACACGCCGCCGAATCCTTCACCGCGCTGCTGGTCGGGCAGGGCCTCGCCCGGATGGAGGCGCGCGTACTGGCCTGCCTGCACTTCACCGACTCCGGCGCGCGCACCGCCGCCGAGCTGGTCCAGCTCCTCCAGGTGAGTCCGGCGTCCGTCTCACACGCCGTCGCCTTCCTCGAACAGCAGGGCATGCTACGGCGCGAACGAGTGCCCGGTGGACGTCGCGAACGCTATGTCATCGATGATGATCTCTGGCTGCGCAACCTGCACGCCACGCTGCAGATGAGCGAGGCCCTGGCCGCCGAATCCCAGCGCACCGCAGAGATTCTCGGCGTCGACACCCCGGCGGGCGACCGGTTCGTCGCCTCGACCGAGCTCCTCCTGCTGGTGAACGAGGCGTTCCAGCACGCGATCGATCAGTGGAGCCGGCGGACCGCCGCTCGAGCACCTTCGGATGCCGCCCGGTAGATCCGCGCCAACCTGGTAGAACGTTCCCGCCACCAGGACTTTTGCGATGGCCTCGGCTAGCGGACGGATCTAAGGTCCCTTGCATGAGCTCTGTCGACGTTTCCCTGTATCCGGTTCAGTGCGATATCCAACCGCGGCAGGCGGATCTGGGCCGGGACGGCACCGCGAGCACGACCGCGCTGGCGCAGTGGCTGCTGGAAGCCCGCAGACGATTGCAGTTGCCTCGATTCGAGCGACTCGTGCGCTCCGGTGCGTTCGGTCCCTTCCAGATCGTGCTCGTCGGTGAGCGGGCCGAACGGCTCGCGCCGGTCCGCCTCGCAGACCCGGATATCTCGGTGCACACCGGTATCCGGCGGTTCGGCCGGTCGTCGTTCACCTACGAACAGGCGGTGTTCGCGGGCACCGAGCGGGTGGGCCGCGGCGGGGCGACGATCCTGCTGCTCGGCCCCGCGGGACCGCTCGCGCTGCCGGACGAGATGATCGCCGATCTCACGGCTCTGTCCCTCCCGGATTCGACCGAACCGGCTCCCGCTCGGCCGGCGGTCGAGCGCCGAAGCCGTGACCATTACTCGTTTTTCGCGCCCTTGCGGGCACGGATCGCCGACGTCGATATCAATCAGCACGTCAACGCCATCGTCCTGGCGACCTGGTACGACGAGGCGGTTGCCGCTTTCACGGCCGCGGCGCTCGGCGTGGCGGGCCTGGTGCCCGATCTGGCGCCGACAGCGCACCGCATCGACTACATCGGCGAGGTCACCTATCCCGGGGATTATGAAATCGGTGTCGTGGTCAGCTCTTTCGAAGCCGATACCGTGCACTACGAACTCGGCATCTTTCGCGGCGACACGTGTTTGGGCGTCGCCGATCTCACCGGACCGCGCGGCGAGCTGACCCCGCAACCTTCAGCAACCGACGTCCCCCACTGAGCGGGCGTAGTCGACCGGCGTTCGACCGTAGCGCTTCTTGAACGCGCGGACGAAGTGACTGCTGTCCGAAAAGTGCCAGCGCGCAGCGACTTCCGCGATGGTCGGCCGCCGTCCGGGGCGGGTGAGCGCGCGCCGCGCCGCGTCCAGCCGCCGGTGCCGGATATAGGTCGCCGCGGGCTCCCCCGCCTCGGTGAAGGCCCGCTGCAACGTGCGCACCGAGACGTTCAGTTCCCGCGCCAACATCGCGGGCGACAGGTCCGGATCGGTGAGGCGACGGTCCGCCAGATCCTTGGCCGCCCGGACGAGCGCGGGCCGGAACTCGGCCTCCGCGTCGTCGAACCGCCCCGCCGGCACGGCCCTGGCCAGCTCGAGCAGCGCGTCGTGCGCCGCGTGCACACCGGCCGGGCCGAGCGCGGTCACGGTCTCCTGGACCATGGTCGTATGCGCCATCAGCAGGCGCATCTCGGCCGAATCCGCCGAGCCGAGGCTGCTCCGATTCCGCAGCCGCGAGTCGAGCACGGCCGAGGGCAGCGTGAGGATCCGCACGGTGGTGTCCGGCACCGCGCCGAAATGCAACGGCGAACCGTACCGCAGCAGGAACTGTCCACCCGTCACGCGGTATTCATCGTCACCCGGCATGCCGCCCAGCGTCCAGGTGCCGCGCCGCACCACGTACATCCGCACCTGATCCGCGTAGCCGTACGGGGTGCCCGCGGTGCGGATGACGGACGCGCTGTCGAGATCGGTGACCGCCACGTCGCGCACCTTCGCGACCCGGGTCCGTACCCGGAAATCGCCCCGGGTGGTGGAGCTGAACGTCGGCAGCGGGAAGGCCGAGCCGACCTCGGTGAGCCACCCGTGGCGGAAGATGTCGAAACCACGCGAGACGCGGGCCGGGTCGGTGGAGTCCAGGGCGAAACCGCCGCGTGCGTCGCCCCGCTGCGTATCGGTGTTGTTCATCGGCGGGCGCCGTCACCCTCGTAGCGCACCGCGTCGAGTTCGGCGTCCGGCCGTTCCCAGCGGTGATCGGCGAACCGGGACCAGAAGGTGCCGACCCGCTGCGGCGTCCCGCCGATCACGTGCTCGAACTCCTCCGTACTCGCTCGAGCTGGCAGCGCATCACCGGTCACGGGATCCAGTATCGCTGCGAACCACACCGGACGCGACGTGCCCGGACGAATCGCCCGGCTGACCGGCAAACCTGCACGAGGCGCCGCGATCACCGCAGCAAGCGGCCCGTGGTGGCGAGCACGGCCCGGATGACTATATGCACAGGCCGACCCGAATTCGAGTCGGCCGGTGCCAGTGGCGAATAGGCGGTATCAGTTCAAGCCGGTCACCTCTTGGGCGATCGCGGCCAGCCGGGTCTGCGCGGCGGAGATGACACCGTGCCGGTCCTTGTGCTCCTCCTCATAGGCGACGATCGCGCGGATGTCGGCGGGCGAGGTCAGGTCCTTGATCGCGGCGACGGCCTGGGTCACGTTCAGGTCGGCGTAATCGGCGATCGGTAATTCCGCCGGTTCGAGCACGCCGGTGCTGGTACGCAACGAGTGGACCGCATCGGCGGCACCGCTCGCGCCTTCACGACGGGCCACCTGCTCGGCGGTCTCCAGGACCGCATCACGGGACGCGGCAAGCGTTTTCACGGCGACATCACCCGCGTACGCGCCCCTGGCGAGCAGCTCTTCGAGCGCGGGCGGTGCGCTGCGGAAAGTATCCAGCGCCCGGTCGATACCACGCGCGGACCAGGTCACCGGGATGTTGACCAGCTTCACCGCGGTACCGGCGGCCGCCTGGAACGGCGTGCGGCGCAATGCCGCCGGGCCACCGAGCGCGTCCTCGGCCAGCACGGTGGTGAGCCAGTCGACGGTCGCCGAGTGCGCGGCGATCAGCCGGTCCGCCAACGCCACGATCCCGGCGTGCTCGGCGGTGGTGGCCAGCGCCTTCAGGTAGCGGGCACGGTCGAGCAGCTGATGCTCCAGGACGAGATCGCCGAGCAGCGCTTCGTCGAACGGCTGCGCCTGCTCGCCCATCGCCTTGACCGCAGCGACGGCCCGGCCGAGGAAGGGGCCGATTCTGGTTGGTATACCGCCCAATTCGCGCAGGGCGGCTTCGATGGCGGCGGCGCGAGCGCGGGCGTTGCCGGCGTTCTCGGACAACTCCCGGCGCACCGCGTCCGTGCGCGCCTGTGCGATGCGGGTTTCGGCGACCTGGATTTCGGTGTTGGTCAGATCGCGGACAGCGCGCAACTGCGCCAGCAAGGTGGTGGTGTCGCGTGTGCTCATGAAAATCTTTGTCCTTCGACGTGGATATCAGGTCGGCGCAACGGTGCACCACTAGAACGACTACCCGTCTGGGCCGTTCGAAACATTGCGCCCCAACATCTTCGGTCCCGCGCCCGCCGATCGCTCCGGTATCCGGCCAGGCCACAAGCACTTTCGAGCACCCCTGCGGTACCACCTCCCGATCGAGGCCCTTGGCCTGGCGCCCCCAGGCCTACCAGCCGCGCGGTCGACGGCATTCGCGCCACGCGGTCCGCACCGAAGCCGAGCCCTGATGCAGCCACCCTGACGCGTGCACTCCCACGCGACCACCAGGGGCCCGGCGGGTCCGCACGATTCGATCTTGCCTATACGTATACATCTACGTATAGTCAGAGCATCGCCGAAGCCGGTGGTACCGAGACCTACGTTCGATCGGAAGACCATGACCGTCCTGCAGACCACCCAGCCGGGGATGCTCCCCTACGCCACGCTGGCCGATCGGTACCAGGTGCTGCGCGCGGAATGGCAGACGGCGCTCGCCGGACCGCTACGGCACCTGCGAAGTGAGCACGCGCTGGCCCAGCTCGTTCGGTTCGCCCTGGTCGGGGGTGCCAGCAATATCGCCTACGTGTTGCTGTTTCTGGCCATGCACGGCAGCGGCCCCCTGGTCGCCAACATCGCGGGCTCCCTGACGAGCACGGCGATCGCGAACGAACTGCACCGGCAGCTCACGTTTCGCGCGGCAAGCCGCGTCGATTGGCGCACCGCACAGTGGGAGGGCGGCGGGCTGGCACTGCTCGGCCTCGGCATCAGCACTGCGGCCCTTGCCGGACTGGACTTCTGGGCACCGGGCCTCAGCGACACCGCACAGGCGGGCGCCGTGCTCGTCATCATGGCCGCGGTCGGCGGGTTGCGCTTCCTGGCGCTGCGCTCGCTCGTGTTCTGAAGGGTCAGATCCGGTCGTCGCCTTCGTTGGCCGACGGGTTCCCGGTCGAGAGGGAGGTGTCGTCCTTGCCGCGCGACCGCTTGCGGAACAGCAGCACGGCGGCGACCAGCACCACCAGCGCAATGATCACGATTATCTCCATGATCAGGTGCTACCCGGCATATCGGTGGTTATTCGCGGCGGCGATGCATCTTTTCCCGCACCCCGGGTACGCAGCGTCAAGCACGCCGAACCTACTCGGCGCTGCCGGACCGCAACGGACTCGAACACAGGAGGATTGATGGTCTCCCAGGACACGATCGCGCAGCTACGCCAAGACCTCACGACGGCCTCCGACGCGGGCGACGAGGCGGCAGTGACCCGCTTGCGCGGCGAGCTGGACAAAGCCCTGAACGCCCAGGGCGCCGAACCCGAGGCGCGCGAAGACCCCACCGCCACCACCGAAGACCCGGCCGCCAACATGGACTACGAGGGCGACACCCCCAACTAGGCCACCGTGGTGGGCTCGTCCTCGTGCGCGATGGTGCGCAGGTCCAGACGGCGGGTCTCTCCCGCCCAGAGGAACGCGGTGGCGGTGCAGGCCAGCATCGCGCACAGCAGCAGCGAGACGGGGACGGTGGACGGGTACCGGTCCAGCAGGGCGACCCCGATCAGCGGGGTGAGCGCCCCGCCGACGACGGTGGCGAGCTGATAGCCCAAAGACGCTCCGGTGTAACGGACTTCGCTCGGGAACAGCTCGGCGAAGAACGGTGCCTGGATGCCGGTGAGCAGGCCGTGCATGGTGAGTCCGATGGTGATCACCACGGTGATCACGGTCCACCGGCCACCGTCCACCAGCGGCAGCGCGAGGAAGGCCCAGAGCGCGATCAGCCCGGCCAAGAGCACGCTGGTGGGCCGTCGCCCGAACCGGTCGCCCACCGCGCCCCCGGCCACGATGGCGGCCGCCTGGAAGCACGAAGCGATCGTGATCGAGGACAGCACAGTGCTTTTCGGCACATGGACGACCTGGGTCAGGTAGGCGAGCAGGAAGATGCTGAAGGTGTAGTAGGTGGCCTTCTCGCCGACGTCCGCGAGCGCGGCGATGAGCACCTGTTTGCGAAAGCGGCGCAGCACGATTCGCACCGGCGCGTGTCCGGACCGGCCCGCGGCGCGGGCCTGTGCCTCCAGGAAGATCGGCGACTCCTCCACCGCGTGCCGCAGCCAGAGGCCGACCAGCACCAGCACGATCGAGAGCAGGAACGGGATCCGCCAACCCCAGGCCTGGAATTCGGCGTTCGACACCCCGAGCCCGAGTACCGCGAGAACGCCTGTGGCCAAGAGGTTTCCGAGTGGACCGCCGGTTTGCGGCCAGCTGCTCCAGAAACCGCGATGGGCGGGCGAGCCGTGCTCGGCCACGAGCAGCACCGCACCGCCCCACTCCCCGCCGAGCGCGATGCCCTGCACCAGTCGCAGCAGCACGAGCAGCAGTGGCGCGGCGACCCCGATGCTGGCGTAGGACGGAATCAATCCGATCGCGACGGTCGCACCGCCCATCAGCAGCAACGTGATCGATAGGGTCCGCCGCCGCCCGAGCCGGTCGCCCAGATGCCCGAACAGCACGCCACCGAGCGGCCGCGCCAAGAACCCGACCGCGTAGGTCGCCAATGCCAGCAGCACCCCGACCAAGGGATCGTCTGCCGGGAAGAACACCTTGTTGAAGACCAGCGCGGCAGCCAGACCATAGAGGAAGAAGTCGTAGAACTCGATGGTCGTCCCCGCCACGCTGGCGGCGACCACCCGGGCGAAACGAGCACCGGAGGTGGGAGTGTCGGTCATAGTCGAGCATCCAGTCGATCAGTGGTCGCGGTGACCTGTCGACTATGCCGCCCGCGGCCACGACCCGTCCCGAAATTCGTCGGATCAATTCGACCGTAATGTCGCACTGCCGAAACGCGGTCGCATGCGAGTACTTGACTTGGAGTGCACTCCAAGTCGTAGCGTGCTCACCGAGAGTCTTCGACAGACAAGGGGCTGGTCATGGAACTCGGTTTGCATCTTCCGATCTTCGATATCGACGGTGGCACCACGGCCATCGCCGGTGAACTCGCCCGGGTCGGCGCCGCCGCGGAGGCGGCGGGCGCGACCTGGTTGTCCTTCATGGATCACTACTTCCAGATCGAGCCGACGGGCCTGCCCGCGGAGGCGAACATGCTGGAGGGTTACACCTCGCTCGGCTATCTCGCCGCGCACACCTCCACCGTCGAACTGGGCCTGCTCGTCACCGGCGTGACCTATCGCCATCCCGGGCTGCTCGCCAAGATCGTCACCACCCTCGACGTGCTGTCCGGTGGCCGGGCCGCGCTCGGCATCGGTGCCGCGTGGTTCGAGCGCGAACACCGCGGGCTCGGGGTGCCGTATCCGCCGCTCGGCGAACGGTTCGGGCGGCTGGAAGAAGCGTTGCAGATCTGCCGGCAGATGTGGGATCCGGAGCACAACGGGCCGTTCGAGGGCACGTATTACCAACTGGCAGAGACGCTCTGCGCCCCGCAGCCGATCTCGAAGCCGACGGTGCTGATCGGCGGCAGTGGCGAGCGCAAGACCCTGCGCCTGGTCGCACAGTACGGGGACGCCTGCAATCTGTTCGGCTCCTCCCCGGAGGACGTCCGGCACAAACTCGACGTGCTGCGCAGGCACTGCGACGACGTCGGCCGGGACTACCGGGACATCCGGGTCACCGTGATGGCCAACAACCCACGCCCCGACCCGCAGCGCCGCGACGAATTCGTCAGGCAGATGGCCGATTACTCCCCGCTCGGCGTGCACACCGTCATCATCACGCCGACCACGGGCGCGCCCGCCGCGTGGATCGACGCCATGGCGCCGGCGGTCAAGCAGCTCGCCGAACTCGGCTGAACCGCAACGAATCCGGCCTACCCCACTGCGGTAGGCCGGACCGTGCGAGACCGGACTAGCCGGTCGCGACGTTGAAGACGCCCTGCCCGCCGACCACCGGGAAGGTCACCTTGGTCTCGGTGAGGTTCACCGAGAACCCGGGGCCCGGTTTGGGTCGCAGGGTGTACTCGTTGTCACTGGACAGGATGACCACGCCCAGCTTGTGTCCTTTCGGCAGCAGATAGTCGTGCGGCTGCATGGACAGGTTGATCGAGTACTGCGTGCCCGGCGTGATCGGGGTCGTCTTGCCGAGCGAGTCCCGGTTCTGCGGATCCACCCAACCTCTCGTGATGATGCGGGATTTCCCGTCCGGTCCCCGATCCACCAGCAGCGCGGTGACATTGGCGGCCGGCCGCTGGAAGGTCATCCGCAACGCGACATCGACTGTGCCGCTTATCCGCAGCGCGGACCTGGTCGCTTTGGTGTAGTAGGCCAGGCGATTCGGGGAGCTGGGCGCGGCGACGAGGTCCGCGGCCGTCTTGCTCGCGTCGTCGTCGAGCGATTCCGGCGGCGCACCGTTGGCGCCGCCGATCGGCACGAGGCCGCCTGCGGTGCGGCCACCGGGTGTGAACTGCGCGATCGCCGCGGCGGCACCGGGTGCGGGCCATTCCGCCTCGTTGACCCAGGACTTGTCCTCCCGCTGGATGGTGGCCTTGGGTTCCCGGTCGATCCCGTTGTTCTGGCCGAGCAGATACTTGCTGAACCAGCGGTTCACCGTGCGCAGCCATTCGTCGCGGCGCAGGCTGATCGGGTCTACGTGGCCGGACTGGTGCAGCCAGATCTTGTGCGGGATATTGGCTTTCGTGAGCGCCGCGTACCACTGCGCGACATGCTTGGTCTTGACGTTGAAGTCGTTGAGCCCGTGCACGGCCAGCACCGCGGCCCGCACCTTGCCGACGTCGTTGAGGTAGTCGCGCTCCTCCCAGAACTTGTTCACATCACCGGTGACCCGGTCCTGGTCTCGTTCTAGCTGGTCGATGACCGGCTTGCAGATGTTCTGGTCCGCCCTGGTGTAGACGTAGCGGGCCAGCACGTCGGTGTCTTCACCCTGGTACGTGCCGGGCGCGACCACCGCACCGGCGGCGCGGTAGTAGTCGTACCAGCTGCTGATCGCGGCGATGGGCACGATGGCCTCCAGGCCGGGTACGCCGGTCGAGGCGACCGCGTTCGGCAGCGTCCCGTTGTAGGAGACGCCCATCATGCCGACTTTGCCGCTGGCCCAATCGGCTACGGCGCGCTTGCCCTGCTCGTCCCTGGCCTCGGCCCGGCCGTTGAGCCAGTCGATCGGGGCGCGGGCGCCGATGGTCTCGTTGCGCGCGCCCGAGGTCGGGCAGCCGGTGGACTTACCGGAGCCGAGCGATTCCCCGTACATCACCGCGTAACCGCGGGACAGGAAGTACTCCTCGTACTGCCAGGTGATCTGCCCGTTGGCCAGCGTGATGCCCGCGACCCGCAGGTCTTCGGCCACCCGCGCGCGCATCTCGCCGGGCGCCTTGGCCATTCGGCCTTCCGGCCCGCCGGGCACGTAGAGCTCGACGTCGACACCGTGGTTGGTGACGTCGTTGCCGCCGGAGAAGTACGGGCTCGCCTGGTACACGACCGGCAGCTTGCCGGTCGCCCCCGCCGGACGGACGACCTGGATATGCACCTCGTCGTCCTTGCCGTCCCGGTCGCTGTCGATCGGCGCCCGGACCCACAGGTCCTTGCGGATCGGCGCGGCCGCGTCGAAGACCGGCTGGGCCTCGCCGCCGGAAAACGATGGCCCGCTTGCCGGTTGCGCCATCGCGGGTGCGCCGCACAGCAGCATCGCACCCACCGCGCTCACCAGGGCCAGTCGTTGCCACGGTCTGGGAATCGCCGCCATAATCCACTCCTTGTCATCCCCCGCGCGACCTTTCCGCGCGGGGCTCGAAAAATTCACTGGCTCAGAGGAATTGCTGGATCAGGGCTTGTTCGGCGGAGCCTTCCGCTCGATCGCGGCCTTCATCGCGTCCAGGCCGATGAGGTTGAATTCCCGTCCGAGCGCTCGCATCAACGAGTTCTCCGTCGGCCGGTACACCCCGCGCTTGTGATAGACCGCGCCTTCGTAGGTGCCGACCACGCCGCCGTCGGGTGAGGGTTTGCCGAGGTACTGGTACCACTTGGTGCGCTTCTGCTGCATCTGCGCGCTGGCGTAGATCGAAGCGTTGACCTCGCGCGGTTCGCCGCCGGTGTAGCGGTCGTCGGGGTAGTCGTACTCGTCGGCCAATCCGCCGATGGTGTGCCCGAGTTCGTGCAGCACGATCTGCCCGGCCGCGGTATTGCCACCCGACGAAGTGGCGACCCGGCCGCCCGCGCCGCCGTATTTCGTGGTGTTGGCCAGCGCGACCACCTGGTCGACCTCGGGTGCGAGCCGGGCGAACTGCAGCGCCTTGTTCTCGTTGACGCAGAGCAGCCGCTCCGTGCCGCCGCACCAGAAGGTCATGTCCAGCGCGGTATTCCGATAGGTGCCGCGGGGATCGTTGTCCACCCCGGACTGCTGGGACACCACGTTCACGGCCCAGACGTTGAAGGAGTTCTTGTACGACTTGAACGGTTCGACCTGGGTCAGCTCGTTCCAGCGACTGGTCGCCTGCTGCTTGTATTTGCCCAGTTCGGCCGAGGTATAGCCGTCACCGACGAAGACGAGATCGAAGCGCTGACTCGACGGGCCGGTCTGCTGGATCGGCACCACATCGGCCTGTACCGCCGAGCGCGGGGCCGGGGTCTGGTCCTGGACCGGTGTGACGACCCGGCTGATCGTGCCGTCGGGCGAAAAGACTTCTCGCTCTTCGTATTGCGTGGCGGATCCGGTGGCGGTGGACAGTCCGGCGATGATCACCGTGCCGAACATGATGGTGGACAGACGTCGTAGCAGCGGCATGACGAAACTCCTGGAATGGTCCGCGAATTCGAGCGAAACGGCGGTGGCGCCCCGTCTCTGGATGCGTCGAACGCCTAATCAAGGAACCACATCCGGGCGAGCAACTCGACTGGCGCACAACTGGGGATCGGCATCCGCGTTCCGGACCCGGCCGCCGCCCGGCGAAGTAACGTCGGAGTGCATGGCGAAGCTGCTTTTGGGGCCGGTGTTACGGCACGTCGACACCACCTCGGCGACCGTCTGGGTGGAGACGGACAGTGCGTGCGAAGTAGATGTTCTGGGCTTGCGCGCGAACACCTTTCAGGTCGGCGAGCAGCATTTCGCGCTGGTGCTCGTCACCGGATTGACGCCGGGCACGTCGACGCCGTACGAGGTGCGACTGGACGGGGTATCGGTGTGGCCGGAGCCCGAATCCCGTTTTCCGGCCTGCCGGATCCGCACCCGACCTGTCGAGAAGATCCTGTTCGGCTCGTGCCGGGCGGCCAAGGCGACGGCGCACGCCGAGGCGGACCCGGTCGGCCTCGACGCGCTGGACGCCTACGCGGCCCGCATGCGGGAGTTGCCCGAAGACCGGTGGCCCGACGCCTTGCTGCTGCTGGGCGATCAGGTGTACGCCGACGAGCCGACGCCACAGCTGCGGGCCTGGTTGCACCAACAGCGCGGTGACCAGGAACCACGGGGTGAGGTGGTGTCGTTCCGGGAGTACGGCGAGCTGTATCACGAGACCTGGAGCGATCCGGAGATCCGCTGGCTGTTGTCGACGGTGCAGACCTCGATGATCTTCGATGACCACGACATCCGCGACGACTGGAACACCTCGCGCACCTGGCGTACGCGGATGGCGGAAAAGCCTTGGTGGCGCAGCCGGATTCGCGCCGGGCTCGCGAGCTACTGGGTGTACCAGCACATCGGCAATCTCGGACCGGCCGAACTCGCGGACAACGAGCTGTACCGCGCGGTCACCGCGTCGGGCGCGGATGTCCGCACCCTGCTGGAAGATTTCGCCGAACGCGCCGATCGAGAAGCAGACGGGCGCAGGCCGACCCGCTGGAGTTACCGGCGCGATTTCGGCCGGATCCGGCTGCTGATGATCGACACCCGCGGCGGACGCATCCTCGACGGTCAGCGGTTGATGGTCGGGACCGAGGAATTCGACTGGATCGAGGCGAACGCCGCGGGCGAGTTCGACCACCTCCTCATCGGATCGTCGTTGCCATGGCTGATGCCGCACGCGCTCAGCCACCTCCAGTCGCTCAACGAACGCGCCGCGAACCAGCCTGGGCTGCGCGGCAGGCTCGGCGAAAAGCTGCGGCAGGCGGCAGATCTGGAGCATTGGCCCGCGTTCCGCGGATCGTTCGAGCGTTTGGCCGGACTGATCCACCGCATCGGTACCGCACCCGACGCGCCGCGCACGATCTGCGTGCTGTCCGGCGACGTGCACCACAGCTACGCCGCCCGCGCCCACTACGCACACCCGACGAAATCTCAAGTGCTGCAACTGGTGTGCTCACCCGTGCACAATGACCCGCCGAAGCGGTTCCGGCCCGTGTTCGCCCTCTCGTGGGCCACACCGATCGCCTCGGCGCTGCGGTGGCTCGCCGACCGGCGGGGCATCTCCCCGGACCCGGTGCGCTGGACCAAGGTGAGCGGTCCGCATTTCGGGAACTCGATCGGCGCGCTCGACATCACCGGCGACGCAGCCAGGTTCACCCTGGAGACGGCCCGGGAAGGTGTCGGCCTGGTCGAGGTGGGCCGGCTGGACCTGACGACGGACTGACCGCACACGCGCACGGTGGCGGGAATCACCGACAGCGCCGCGTGACGACCGTAGGCTCGGTCGTGTCGATCCGACAGCGGGCAACCACCACGTTGTCACGCGGGCAGAACGGAAGGACTGAAGGCAATGCTGCGGAAGTTCCTCGATCAGGGTGTCGTCTCGTTGATCGACCGGTCGGCGCGGCTACAGAAGCCACTGGTGGACAAGTACGTCGGCTTCGTGCAGGGCAGGCATCCGGTCGAATCGCCCGATCAGATCGTCGAGCGGCTCGGACGGCACTACTTGATCGCGGTCACCGCGAGCGGCGTCGTGGTCGGTCTGAGCGCGGCCGTCCCCGGCGTCGGAACCCTGGTCGGGCTGGCCGCGGCCGGCGCCGACACGGTGTTCTTCATCGAGGCCTCGACGGTGTACACGGTGGGCGCGTCGGAGGTCGCCGGGAGCAAGACCGCCGCGCCGCGACCGCCCCTGGTCTCCGCGGTCGTGCTCGGGCAGGCGGGCACCGGGGCGCTCGGTGCGGCGGGCCGTTCGGCCAAGCAATGGGACACCATGCTGGCCAGCAAGCTTCCGGTGCTGCGCCGGATGGACGATTCACCGATCAAACGATTCGTCGTCCAATTCATCGTCAAACGCGGTGCGCTCGCCTTCGGCAAGGTGATCCCGGCCGGGATCGGCGCCGTCGTCGGCGGCGTCGGCAACCACGCGCTGGCCCGGGGCGTCATCAAGAACCTGCACGCGGCACTCGACGACCCCGCTCGACCCGACCAGGTGGTGGTCGCGGACGCCTAGTGGCTGGTCCACGCCGCGTCGAAGTTCGGATGGCCTCGATAGACGTCGAGGAAGAGATCGAGCACCTCGCGTAGCGCGTGTTCGGCGGTCTCGGCGCGCCCGTACCGATACATCACCAGCACACCCGCTTTCGCCTGCGCCTCCGCGGCGAACCGGGTGCCCGCGTCGGTGTCGTCGATCGACACCTGTGCCGCGTGCCGCAGGTCCTCGCCGATGCGGGCGACCAGAAACGATTCGGCGGCCGCGGGCAGGGCCGGCGTCCGCGCCCGGTCCACGCGCAGGTCTTCAGTAGTCATGGGTCACGCTCCCTCGTAGTGGCGAACAGGCACGACCTAGTGGCTGAGGTGCACCCCCTTGGCACAGGTGAACTGCATGACGTCGATGTGCCCGACCCGAAAGTGGTGCGCACAGCCGGTGAAATAGCGCAGATAGGTCTCGAAGGTCTGCGCGCCGACCAGCGCGACGGCCTCGTCCTCGCGCTCCTGCAGCGCCGCGGCCCAGTGGTCGAGCGTCTTCGCGTAGTGCAGCCGCAACGGGTGGATCCGGGTCACCGCGAAACCGGCCGTCTCGGCGTATTCACGTACCCCGCGCGGGAATCGACCCCACGGGATCGGCAGCTGACCGCCGGGAAATATCTCGGTGCGGATGAACCGCATGAAGTCGATGTCGCGCCGGGTGAGCGGAATGCCGTTGGCGCGCATATGGTCGAGCCCGTACACGACGATCGTGTGCAGCAGCATGCGGCCGTCCGGACCCAGTGCGCCGTAGGCGAAGTCGAAGAAATCCGCATAGCGTTCCTGCCGGAAATGCTCGAAGGCGCCGATGCTCACGATCCGGTCGACCTGCCCGTCGAATTCCTCCCACCCTTGCAGCCGGACCTCCGCGTGACCGCCGCTCGCCCGCTGATCCAACTGCGCCTGCACGTAGTCGCGTTGATTGCGGCTCAGCGTGAGACCGATGACGTTCACGTCGTACTTTTCCACTGCGCGCAGCATTGTCGCGCCCCAGCCGCATCCGACGTCCAGCAGCGTCATTCCGGGTTGCAATGCGCACTTGTCCAGTGCCAGATCGATTTTCGCCCGCTGCGCCTGCTCCAGGGTGTAGCCGGACTCTTTCCAGTACGCACAGCTGTAGGTGCGGCTGGGGTCGAGAAACAGCGCGAAGAAATCGTCGGACAGGTCGTAATGGGATTGCACCTCGGCATAGAACGGGGCGTGACGACTCATGCAGCAACCTCCAGGAAGTTCGAATGTGGTGGCCGGGCCGGAGCATCGGAGAACTCGCCCACCACCCGCGCGACAAGGCGGTCCGAGCGACATCGAGTTGGAGCCGGGCCCACTGGGCCCACTGCGCGATCACAACGGAGTCGCAGCGCGGGAGCACCCGGATGACCGGAATATATGTGATGTACGTCACATATCAACTGGGGATTTCCGGATACCGTGGGGAACGCCGTCGTACCTCGATCGACTCCTGGAGGCGCTTTGCGCATGCTCGCCCGTGTCCTGCTCGTCCTGTTCACGCTGGTCATAGGCGCGGCGACCGCGCTGCCCGCGGCCTCGGGCACCCCGGACGCCGCCTTCGACGACGCCACCGCGCGCAGGATCGATGACGCGCTCGCGGCCCGGGCGGGCGCACAGAGCAAAGGCGACTCGATCGAGCGGGTCTCGCGGCCCTTCCTCGGGACGCCGTATGTCGCGAACACGCTGATCGGCTCCGCGGGCCAGGCCGAGCAACTGGTGGTCGACCTGCAGCGGGTGGATTGCTTCACCTACCTCGACTACGTCGAGGCGCTCAGCCGCTCCACCACCCGGGACGAGTTCACCGCCAACCTGATCCAGACGCGATACGCCGACGGCGTCGTCGACTTCGCGCATCGCAAGCATTTCTTCAGCGATTGGGCGCACACCCCGCGCGTCGCCGCGACCGACATCACCCGCTCGCTCAGTCCGGGCGCGGTCACCGTCGCCAAGCGGCTGAATGCGAAAGCCGATGGTGGGCAGTTCCTTCCGGGGCTACCGGTGACCGATCGGGACATCACCTATATTCCGGGCGCCGCCGTCGACGACACTGTCATCGGTCAGCTGCGTACGGGCGATTACCTCGGCGCTTATTCCGACACTCCCGGCCTGGACGTCACCCACGTCGGGATTTTCGTCATGACGCCGGCCGGTCCGATGTTCCGCAACGCGTCGTCGCTGGCCGAGAACAACAGGGTGGTCGACTCACCGTTGGCGGAGTACGTCCGGTCGGTGCCGGGCCTCGTGGTGTTCCGCGCGCAATAAGCCGGTCGCCTCGGTTAACCGGCCCGACACTTCCCTGCGGTAATACTGGAATTCCCTGCCGAATCGAGGTTCGCCGTGTGGCAACACACTGTCCGCTGGTCTGCCGCACTGGCCACCGTTTTCGCAGTGGCCGCCGCACCCGCGGCGGCGCAGCCGACCGCACCGGCCTATCGCGAATATGTTTCCCTCGGTGACTCTTTCACCGCGGACGTGCTCACCGCGATCCCACCGGCCACCGAATTCGCCCCGTTCAACTGCGACCAATCGGCCACGAACTATCCCCGGCTCGTCGCGGCCGCGCTGTCCGTCCCGGTCTTTCGCGATGCCAGCTGCGGCGGCGCGAAAACCGCGGACATGACCGCGCCGCAAACGGTGCCGCTCGGCACCAATCCCCCACAGCTGGACCGGCTGACGCGCACCACCGACCTCGTGACGCTGAGCATCGGTGGCAACGATCTCGGCCTGCAAGAGCTGATCCCGCAATGCCTTTCAGCCGCGGCTCTGCTGCCCGGCCTGCCCGGCGCCGGTGGTTGCGCCGCGCGGCGGACCGCGACTGGCCGCGATCCGATCGAAACCCGCACCCGCGCCACCGAATCCGAGGTCGTGGCGACGATCGGCCGGATCCGGCAACGGGCCCCGCACGCGCGGATCCTGCTCGTCGACTACCTGGACGCGCTCCCGGCCACCGGGTGCGTGCCCGAACTGCCCGCCACGGACGTCGACGCGGCTTACCTGCGGGCGCAGCTCGTCCGGCTGAACACCATGCTCGCCGATGTCGCCGCGGAGACCGGTGTGCAACTCGTCGACACCTTCGCCGCCACGACCGGCCACGACGTCTGCCAAGCACCCGACGTGCGCTATGTCGAAGGGCTGCTGCCTTTCTCGGCCAGGAACCCGCAGTTGGCCGCCTTCCCGTTCCATCCCAACGCGGCCGGCGCGCAGGCCCAGGCCCGCGCGGTCCTCGACGCGATCGGCCGTCCCGCGTGAAGACACGGCGCAAACTGGTGTGGTGACAGACGACCCGGGGCAACTGATCGTGGTGGACGCCGCGAACGTCGTCGGCTCGCGGCCCGACGGCTGGTGGCGCGACCGTGCGGGTGCGGCCCGCAGATTGCTCGCCAAACTGACCGTGCTGGATCAGCGCCTGACCGAACCGGCCGAGGTGGTGGTCGTGCTGGAGGGCGCCGCGAAAGCGGCGGCGCAAGACGCCCCGGACGCGCTGCGGGTGGTGCCGGCCTACGGGTCCGGGGACGACGCGATCGTCGGCGTGGTGCTGGCCGCCGTCCAGGACGATATCGACCGGACGATCATCGTCGTGACCGCCGATCGCGGTCTGCGCGAGCGGGTCGAGGCGCTCGGCGCGGACACCATCGGGCCGCGCTGGCTTTTGGACCTGATCGAGCACCCATAACCTGGCGATCACTGGGTAGTCAGCCGACATGAACAATGTATTCGAGGAACGTGGCCAACCGTCCCTCGGACGCGCCTTACCCGAACTCTTGGCCGCGCGGGCCGTGATCGAGCAGGCCAAAGGCGCGTTGATGTTGGCCTACGGTATCGATGCCGAGCAGGCGTTCGGGATGCTGCGTAAGCGCTCGCAGGCAACGAATGTCAAGCTCAGGGAACTCGCCGCGCAGCTGATCGCCGAATTGCCGAGCCTGGATCTGGCGCCGCCGGAGTTGCGGCGCAAGGTCGACCATCTGCTGCACGGGCCATCGCAAGCCGAAAACTGAACGACCGGAAACCCGTTGGGACCAAGCGGACAATTCGCGCCCGACGGCGTCCTGACCGAGGCCCCGATGTAATCGGACACCGCCCTGGCGCTACCGTGCGCGGGTGATCCTGCTCACGGTCGGCCTGATTCTGCTGGGTATTTTCGCGTTGCGCTTCCATCTGGATCGTCGGCGGTTGAGCAACGGGATCTATCTCCTGTCGGGTGTCCTCGTCCTAGGGGCGTGGGCGATCGGGTCGGGCGATCAGGTGGACCTGACGCTGGCCCTGGCCGGCCTGCTCGTGGTGCTCTCCCCGCTGGCGGTGCTGGTACTGGCGGGATTGCTACTGGCCAACGGCATGCAGATGCTGCGCCGGGAAGGGCTGCGGATCGCGAACCTGCTCTCGATCGGGCCGGGCGTCGTGCTGCTCGCGCCCTACGTGCTGCTCGGGGTCGCCATCGCGACCGGCAGCCTGCGGTCGGTGCTGCTCGCGTCACTGCTCATGGCCGTGAGCTACTTCGGCTTCGTGTTCACCGGCTTCGTGCTGTATTCGCTGCTCTACGGCCGGCTGCCGTACCAGCCCGGCATGGACGCGATCGTCGTGCACGGCTCCGGCCTGGTCGGCGCGCGGGTGCCGCCGCTGCTGGCCGCTCGATTGGATCGCGCCGCCCAGATCTACTGGGCCGAGCTGGCCGAAGGCCGCAAACCCGTGATCATCACCAGCGGCGGCAAAGGCTCCGACGAGGCGGTCTCGGAGGCGGCGGCGATGGCGGACTACCTGATCGCCCGCGGCATCCCCGAGGACAGCGTGGCGCGCGAGGACAAGTCCACCACCACGCGGGAGAACCTGCTCTTCATCAAGCGGCTGCTCGGCGAGCGGAGCACCACCACCCGAATGGTGCTGGTAACCAGCAACTTTCATATCCTGCGCACCGCGATTCTGGCGCGCAGACTGCGCCTGGACGCGGAGGTGACCGGCGCGCGGACCGCCTTCTACTACCTGCCGAGCGCCATTCTGCGCGAGTTCATCGCGATCGTCGTCGCCTACAAGTGGACCAACGCCCTCACCTGTCTGACGCTGGTAGCGCTGCCGCTGGTGCTCGGTTTGGCCGCCGGCGAGTCGCTCACCGGCCGGTGAGCGCTCTCAGGAGACGTCGACGCGTTCGTGCACGGTCAGCAGCAGATGATCGAAGCGGGTGCGGAACCCCGCGCTGTCCTTGCTGATCATCCGGAGTTCGGCGACGAACTGCGCGGCCAGATCGCGCAACTTGGTATTGGTCTCCTGGGAACGCCAGCGCAGCACCCGGAACGCCTGCTCCGCGTTCACCCCGTAGGCCAGGATCAACGCACCCTTGGCCTGCTCGATCACCGCCCTGGCCTCGATCACCTCGGGCAGGATCTCCTCGAGGACCTCTTGGCGTTGCTCTTCGAGCCGTTCGGTCACGTCGACGTAGTAGCCGGAGGTGCCGACGATGGCGCCGTCCTCATCCGTGAGCAGGTCGCCGACGACCACCACCTCACGCACCTCGTCCTCGGCGTCGACGATCCGGTGCCTGCCGCAGAACGGCTGGCCGGTCTCGGCGGCCGCGGCGATGCAGCTGGCCACGTGCTCGCGATCGTCGGGGTGCTTGTGCGACAGCAGCAGTTCGGTGGTCGGTTCCACCTCGCCGGGTGCGTAGCCGTACATCGCCGCCAGCTCGTCGGACCATTCCCACCGCTGATCGGCAAACCAGAATCGGAACCAGCCCGGTTCGGCGCAGGGGTCGACACCGATGGTCTCCTCCATCGCCTGCACCACGCCCGGTGGCACCTCGTCGCCCAAACTCACGCGTCCAGTATCCGCCGAAAGCTGCGCGCACCGCGAGGCGGCCCGTCATTGTGGCAGCAGCTGACTCACGAGGAGAATCATGAGAAGTGTGCTGTTCGCCCGACGGCTCGCGATCCTGGCGGTGGCCGGGGCCCTGCTGCCGGCACTCACCGCCTGCGCAGAGCGCCGTGCCGAACCACCCGCGACCGACCCCACCACCGCGGCGCCGGTCGCCGACGAATCCGCCTTCGTCTCCCTCGCCGAGGTCGATCCGACGATCCTGGTCGAGGCCCGGTACTACGGCGAGCACAACTTCCTGGGCACCCGGGTCAACGGCTACGAGGCACCGAAATGCCTGCTGACCAAGCAGGCGGCGACCGCGTTGGCCCAGGTGCAACAGGATTTACGGCCGATGCACCTGACGCTCAAGACCTACGACTGCTATCGGCCGCAGCGGGCGGTCGACCATTTCGTGGCTTGGGCCAAGGATCTCGGCGACGTGAAGATGAAGCAGGAGTTCTACCCCACCGTGGAGAAGGCGAATTTGTTCCGCGACGGCTACATCGCCGAGAAATCCGGGCACAGTCGCGGCAGCACAGTGGATCTCGCCATCGTCGCGTTGCCCGCCGCCGATCCCGAGCCCTACCGCGCCGGTGATCCGCTGCGCGCCTGCTTCCTGCCCGCCGAGCAGCGATTTCGCGACAACATCCTCGACTTCGGCACCGGTTACGACTGCTTCGACCCCGCCGCGCACACCGCCGACCCCGCCACCGGCGGCAACCAGCGCGCCGTGCGGACGCTGCTGACCGAGCTGATGGATGATCGCGGCTTCACCAATCTGCCCGAAGAATGGTGGCACTTCACACTGAAAGACGAGCCCTTCCCCAAGACCTATTTCGACTTCCCGGTGCGCTGAGCGCGATCGACCTTGCCGCAGGGGTGCACAGGGGACGCGCGGGCTCCTACACTGAGAAAACTGCGGCACGGTCGAACGTCGGAGCGGCCCGCATTCGGCGATCGGCATCCATCGAAGTCCTGATCCGCTCAGGGTCGCGTTGCCCGGCCCGTTCCATGGAAGAGGCACCATGCCCGATCCATCACACGTCAAGGTCTGTTTGTTCGGGCAGGATTGCCGCTGCCCCAGCATCACCGTATTCCTCGCACCCGAACCGTTGCTGCCCGGCGGCAGCATCCTGCATCTGCTCGAACAAGCGCCCTCGAGCGCGGCCACCGGGCCGAGCCCCGACACCGACCTGATCGACCGGGTACAGGCCGAATCGGCCGACGCCGATCGAACGGCCCTGGTGCACACCGAGTTCCGCGCGTTTCTGGCGGGCCTGCCCGAACCCGGGCAGGTCGGGACCATCCTGCACGACCATCAGATCAGCGCCACCGCACCGGTCGGCCTCGATCTCGACGATCCCGCCGAGCTGGCCCGGCTGGCGCTACTTCCCGAGCACCCCATCGGTTTTCGCCGCACCGCGGATTTCCGCGAGGCGGCCGTGCGCCGTGCGATGGCGATCGTCTACCGGCACTTCGAGGTCGACCAGCGCGTCCGGCTCATGTATCACGGGTTCGCCGATCCGAGCACCGGCTGGTTCGCGCTGCGCACCGCGAGCGCCTGAGGGTCGATCAGGATTTGCGGGCGACGCCGCCGTAAGCCCCGGAGCGCTCCGGGAACTCGCCGATATCCGTAGCGTTCTCCGGCCGCCATAGCGGCAGGTGCACGAGTCCCGGATCGAGCAGGTCCCAGCCCACGAAGAACTCGGCGATCTCCGGCCGGCTGCGCAGCACGATCTCGGTCGAGGTGCGCCCGGACAGTTTCTGCGCCTCGAGCACCTCCTCGGGCTGTCCGTCGGCGGTGGCGTGGGTGATGGCCAGGTAACTGCCGGGCACGACCGCGTCGCGCAGCCGGGCCACGCAGCCCGTCGGGTCGGCGTCGTCGGCGACGAAATGCAGCACGCCGAGCGCGAGCACCGCCACCGGCTGTTCGAAATCGATCAGTTCCGCCACGGCCGGATCGGCCAGGATGGCTTCGGGGTCGCCGATATCCGCGCGCACCACCGCCGCGGCGGGATTGCCGTCCAGAATGGCCCGGCTGTGCGCCACGGCGACCGGGTCGATGTCCACGTAAACGACTCGCGCTGAAGGGTTTCGGCCCTGCGCGACCTCGTGCACGTTGCCGACGGTCGGGATGCCGGAGCCGATGTCGAGGAACTGGGTGATGCCCTCATCGATCAGGAACCGTACGCATCGGCGCAGCAAATCGCGGTTGGCCCGCATGGTTTCGGCCACGTTGGGGGTGAACGCCTCGATCTGCCTGGCCAGGGTCCGGTCGATCTCGAAGTTGTGCATGCCGCCGACGAAGTAGTCGTACACCCTGGAGGCGCTGGGCCGATCCAGATCGATTCCCTCGGGCGCCCAACTCGGTCTGGTCATCGATCCCGAACCCTCCTAGAAATATCGCCAGCTCACGATCGACGCGGCGAAAGCTTCGTCATCGTAGCCGGGTTCGCACGTCGCCCGCAGTTGGGCGAGCGCCAGCAAACCGGACTACGATCAGAGCTTATGGCGTGGGATGCCGGGAGGGGTTCAGATCCTGGCGGACTGCACGCCGAACTGGCCGAGCAATGGGCGGCCGCGCTCGGTGGCGGACCGCGCGATCATGTCGTGCCCATGAGTTCGGCCGAATCCCGGTTGCTGCTCACCACGCTGGCCGAGGAATTCGCGATCGCCGCCGAGACCGGCACGCCCGCCGAACAGGTCGCGGAACTGGGCGCCCGGCTGGCGGAATCGCACTTCGTCGGCGACGAGGTGCTCGGCCGCACTCTGGCCGTGCTGAACACCTACCTCACCGAGGCCAGCGACGTCCCCGCCGGGCGCGTGGCCGAACTGGTCGGCGCGTTCGCGACCGGCTACCTGCGCGCGTTCCGCGCCTGGCTGCTCGCCGAACAGGAGAGCGTGCGCACCGCCGAGATCGCCGCCCGCCGGATGGTCGAGCAGCAGTTGCGCTCCAGCGAAGCCCGGCTGCGAGCGGTGTTCTCCCAGGCCGGCATCGGCACCGGTCTCTCCGATATGACCGGGCGCATCATCGAGGTCAACAACGCCTTCGCGAACATGCTCGGCTACCGGCCCGAAGAGATGTGCCGGCTTACGGTGACCGATCTGACGCACCCCGACGACGGCCCCGACATGTGGCAGAAGTACGCCGGGGTGCTCGCGGGCAAATACGACAACGTGCAGTTGGAGAAGGCGTACCGGCACCGGGACGGCGGCACGGTGTGGACCCACATCAACGTCTCGCTCATCCGGGACGAGCAGGGACAACCGCAGTACACGCTGGTGCTGGTGGAGGACGTGTCCGAGCGGCGGGCGCTGCGCGAACGGCTGCAGTATCGCGCGCACCACGATCAGCTGACCGGCCTGCCGAACCGATCGCGCTTCTTCGACGCGCTCACCGCCGCGTTCGCCGACTGCACCAGGGTCGGGCTCTGCTACGTCGATCTGGACCATTTCAAGACCGTCAACGACACCTACGGGCACGCGGTCGGCGACGAGTTGCTCGCCCAGGCCGCCGCCCGGCTCAGTGCCTGCACCACGCGCGCCGATCAGCTCGTGGCCCGGATGGGCGGTGACGAGTTCGTGGTGCTCGTCCCGCATTCCAGCGGCGTCGAGGAGATGGCCGCGGTGGCACGCACGGTATTGCACGCGCTGTCCCAGCCGTTCTATGTGCACGAGCACCACCTCGCGATCACCGCGAGCATCGGCGTGATGGAGGAGCGCGCGGACCGCTCGTCCACCGGTGATTTCCTGCAGGCCGCCGACACCAGCATGTATTGGGCCAAGGCCGCGGGCCGCGCCCGCTACGCGATCTTCGACGCCGATCGCGGCCGCCGCGAACACACCAGTGCCGAACTGTCCGCGGCGATGCCCTCGGCCATCCGGCACGGCGAGTTCTTCCTCGACTATCAGCCGATCGTCTCGCTCGCGGACGGGCAGACCGTCGCCGTCGAGGCGCTGGTGCGCTGGCGCCACCCCGATCTCGGCGTGCTCAGCCCGGCCCGGTTCGTCGACCTGGCCGAGGACAACGGCCATATCGGCGCGCTGGGCGCGGTGGTGCTCGAACGCGCCTGCCTGGACAGCCGGGAATGGCATACGCGCCACCCGCACACCCCGACCATCAGCGTGAACGTCTCGGCGGCCGAGGTGGCCGATCCGGCCTGGCTCGATCACGTGCAGCAGGTGATCGCGGAAACCGGTATCGAGGCGGGCCTGCTGCAACTGGAGCTGACCGAGCGCGCGTTCATGCAGACCACCGGCCGGCCACTGCGGGCATTGCACACACTGGCCGAGTCCGGTGTGCGGATCGCCATCGACGATTTCGGCACCGGCTACTCGAATCTCGCCTACCTCGGGCAACTTCCGCTGCACGTGGTGAAGCTCGCGGGCCCGTTCGTCCAGCGCATCCGCACCCCGGACACCGCGAGCCCGACCGACCTGTTGCTGCTCGAGACGATCATCGATCTCACGCACGCCCTCGGCTTCACCGTGACCGCCGAATGCGTCGAAACCCGCCACCAGGCCGACCAACTCCGCGCCCTGGGCTGCGACACCGCCCAGGGCTGGCACTTCCACTACCCGATGCCCGCCGACCAGGTCACGACCTTGCTCGGCAGCACGGCCGACCCGAACGCCGACCTGGGCAGACGAAAACCTCTCGGCGACAAATGATTCCGGCCGTCCGACGGCAATCTCGGGGCGGCCGCGACATGTTCAGCGATCGGTGGTGCCCGGCGGGTAGATCATCTGGTCCGGTGGGTTGCTGGTGCGGCGGGCCAGGGGGTAGTAGATCGCGGCGGTGCAGACGATGCCGACGATCCAGGAAATATCCGCTCCGCCGAGCTTTTCGGTGAGCGGGCCGGTGTAGAGCTGCTGAGCCAGGAACGGGATCTGCGCGAGAATGCCGAGGGCGTAACAGGCCAGCGCGGTGGCGTTCCAGCGACCGTAGCGACCGTCCGGGTCATAGAGGGCCGGAATGTCGATCCGCTCGCGGGAGATCAGGTAGTAGTCGATCAGGTTGATCGCACTCCACGGCGTGAACACCATGAGCAGCGTGAGCACGAAGTTCTTGAAATTGTTCAGGAAGTCGGCGCTGGCCGCGATCGCGATCAACATCGACACCACCGTGAAACCGACGATGTAGGCGGCACGGGCGATCGGCGTGGCGCGCGATTGCCCGGTGAACGCGGTCACCGAGGTCAGGATGCACATGAAGCCGCCGTAGGCGTTGAGACAGTTGACGGTCAGCTTGCCGACGACGATCACCAGATAGATCAGCAAGCCGAGCACGAACGGCCCCGCCAGCTCACCGAGGAAGCCGACCTGGTTGCCCAGGAAGGCTTTTCCCGCCGCCGCCGCGACGATCGCGCCGAACGTCATCGACCACTGCGAGCCCAGCACACTCCCCGCGAAGGTCGCCCAGAAGGTGGTGCGATCGCTGGTCGAGCGGGGCAGGTAACGCGAATAGTCGGCCACGTACGGCCCGAAGGTGAGCTGCCAGCCCGCGCCGAGCGAGATGGCCAGCACGAAGGTGGCCGCATCGAACGGCTCTGCCCCGAGCAGCGCGCGCACGTCGTATTCGGCGGCGAGCCGGACCGCGAGATAGCCGAAGCCCACGATGCCGACCACCGTGGCAATCCGGCCGACCACGTGGATGAGCCGGTACCCGGTCACCGCGACCACGGCGGTGAGCGCGCCGAACACGAGAATCCCGACCGTCGCGTCCTCGATGCGCAGGATCTTGTTCACCGCCTGACCGGCGAGCACCGTGCCGGTCGCAGCGAACCCGAGATACATGACGACGACGAGCAGCAGCGGCAGCACGGCGCCGAACACCCCGAATTGTGCTCGGCTGGAGATCATCTGCGGCAACCCCAGGCGCGGTCCCTGCGCCGAATGCAGTGCCATCACGATGCCGCCGAGGATGTTGCCGATCAGCAGGCCGAGGATCGCCCACAGCGCGTCGGCCCCGAACACCACCGCCAGCGCACCGTCGACGATCGCGGTGATCTGCATGTTCGCCCCGAACCAGAGGGTGAACTGGCTGCGCGGCGTGCCGTGCCGTTCGGCGTCGGGAATCACCTCGATGGTGCGACGCTCGATCGGTCCCGTCGCGTCGATGCGCTCGTCCTGCGCCATGGGTCCGCCTTTCGTCCGCGAGGCACCATCAGCGAAACGGCGTTGCCCCGGAGCAGCAGTATGCCGGATACCGGACGGTCTTGTACGGCGTTGCGGCACAGCCGGTTCCGTGGACGCACGGCTACCCGGTGGCGAGCGCCCGCGGCGATTCCGGCGCGGGTTCGGCCTTGATCCGCAGCAGCGCGCGGCAGATCGGATCCGCCATCACACCGGCCAGCCGGGTGTAGGGCCAGATCGCGATGAACACCATCAGGATCAAGCCCCGGGCCTGATAGATGAGCGGCGCGTGCACCATGACGTCGGGTTGCGGATGGAGACTGAACAGCGACCGGAACCAGACGAAAAGCGTTTCGGCGGTGCGATATCCGCCTTCGGTGGAGTTCGGGTCGAACTTGATCGCCACCCAGGACAGCAGCGCGGTCACCATCAGCGGGAAGGTGATGCGGTCGAACGGGCTGAGCACCGGCCGGGCCGACCCACCGATGATGTCGGGGACGAACAGCAATACCGCGCCGACCGCGGCGGCGACCAGCGCGCCGATCTCGACGACGGCGAGGGCCATGTAGAGCGGGCCGTCCGGATGACCGTGCGGCCCGGAGACCAGCAACTCGGTCACCCGCGCCGCGATCAGCACACCGACGCCGACGCGCAGCGCGGTCGTGCCGAACCGCTGGCCGGGGTCGGTCTCTTCGCGATTGCCGAACCAACTGAACCGATCGTGCCGATAACGCCACACGTGGCCGAGGACGAACGACAGAAACGCACTGTAGGGAAGCGTGATCCACAGCATCGACATCATCTGCCGACTCGCCTTCTGCATCGAGCTAATCGAAAACGAAACTATCCGGTGCACTACTTTCGCAGACCGCGAGTCACCAGGCAAGCATCGAAAGCCCCGTTACCCAGCGTGTACTACCTTTGAACGACAGTGGATCCGGGGTGCGGCGCCGAGGCCGAGTCGGCCGGCGGCGCGGCCACCACGGCAGACAGAATGAAGGCCACCACCGCCGCGGTTTCGGCCACCGTCCGCTTGGAAATACGCATATCCCGACCCCAACTGTGCACCGCACACCTCGTTGACAACTCCCTGTCGAACGAACGGTATCCACCCGCGAACGGCGTTCCCAGACAACACTTTTCCTGCCCCGGAAATCGGCGTTACCCGCGCGCCCGGTCAGCCGGAGGCGATCGCGGTGATGAGCGTGCGGGAGGCGAGCGTGCGGGTCGTGATGAGCTGGGTGAAGGTGCGCGGCTGTTCGCCGGGGTACTGCTCGGTGAGTTTCACCTCCCAGTGCGCGAGTCCGTCGTCACCGTCCTTGGCCCGGGTGACCAGGACGCAATAGCGGGTGCCGACGGGAGTCTGGTTGATCCCGCGCTGGATCTGGTCGGCGGGCGAGACGATCGCGTTGTCGGCGACCACCGCACGCGCCCGATATCCGGAACGCTCCACGTAGTAGGCGTATTCGAACGCGAGGATGGCGTCCGGGCCGGTGGCGGTGCCGCCGGGATCGGTGCCGGACACGATGTCAGGAGTACGCCGCTGTTCGCACCCCTGGGTCGCGATCGCCGAGGCCTGTGCGGGCGGTGCGGTGCTGGTCGCCGCGGTCGTCACCGCGCCCGGCGCGCGCACCGTCGAACTGGCCGCGGCGGGCTTGTCGTCGCCGCCCAGACCGTTGATCGCGGTGTACAGGATCGAGACCACCGCGATCCCGACGCCGAGCACGATCAGTACGGCGAGGATCCGATTGCCGTTCGACTGCCTGCTGCGCTGACGGGTCGGATGGCGCAGCGGTACGCCCGGATGGATGCCGGACCGGTTGATGATCGCGGGCGGCGGGGCGACATTGTCGTCGTAGCCGCCGGCTCGATCGTCCTCGTCCGCCGCGGGGACGCGTCGCCGCTCCGGTGCCACCGACGGTTCCGGTACCTGCTCGGCCGTCCGCGCCGGCAGGTCCAGCCATTGCTCCCAGTCACCGGTCCGCCGCGGCCGGGCGGCCGGTGCGTCCGGGTTCGGCTCGGGCACGTAGACCTCCGGATCTCGGCGGCGCACCGGCGACCGGCGCCCGGACGGACGCCGCCGCTTGCGCGCTTTGCCGACGGGCGTGCGCACCATGGGCAGTCCGGTATCGAACGGATTGCCCTGCCCCTCTTGCCGACCCGGAGAATTCGGGTCAGAGGGTGTCATCGTCGTAGTCGCCGAGCACCGGTGTCACGGCGACCACCGCGGTCGGCACGGTCACGCCGAGCTGGCCTTCGCGGGGCTTGTGCTCCCGATCGTCCGGCGGCGGCGACGGCGGCAACGCGACGCCGCCGGTGGTGCCCGGCGGATGCGGCTGATCCGGCGCGGCGGAACGCGACGGCGCGTCGTCCACCACCGGGGGCGCCGGGGCAGGCGCGGGGGCCGGCCGCGACTCCGGTTTCGGCGGCGCCTCGTTCGCGGTCGGCGCGGAGCCCGGTCCGGACGGCGGAATCACACTGCTCGGACCGCTCGGACCACTGGGTGCCGGAGTACGCGCGCCCGCGCCGAAATCGAACAGCTTCGGCGAGCCACTCGAATTCGACGAGCCGTTCTGCCCGTCGCCGGTGGTGCTGCCGGGACGGATCGCCTCGGTGACGGCCTTGTCCGCGCCGGCCGCCACCGTATCGATGGCGTGCGTGCCGACCTCGGCGACCTTGTCGATGATGTGGGTGCCGACGCCCGCGATCTTGTCGATGATGTTCGTGCCGATGTCGACGCCCGCGTTGATCGCCGCGGTACCGACCTGCACCCCCGCCGAGATCAACTGCTGCTGCAACTGGAGTTGCGCGGCCAGCGCCGGATCCATCGGCTGCCCGTTGGCGGTCGTGCCCGGCACGTATTGGCTCGTCACACCGGGCGGGTAGGTACCGGACGAGTAGGGGCCGGACGAGTACGGCTGCGCCGTGGTGACCCCGGACGGTTGTGTGACCGTGAGCGGGCCCATCGCGTCGAGCCGCCTGCTGTGGTCGTCCATTTCGGTCTGCGCGGCGTTGACCGTGGTGAGCGCGTCCCGCAGGGCCTGGGTGGCCCGCGCGATCACCGCGTCGGTGTCCGGCGCGGCGGTCGCGTTGCCGAGAATCTGGCGGGCGTCGCTGCGGAAGTCGGCGATGATCTGATCGACCGTGCGCGCGGCGCGCGCGCTGGTGGCATGCGCGTCACCGAGCACGCTCAGGTAAGCCGGTCCGCGGTCGGAGATTTCGCCGATCTCGGTCTGCGTGGTGCGCAGCGCGGGCACCGCCGCGTCGGCGCCGCGCGAGGTCCAGGTCGACTCCAGCGCGTGCAGGCCGTCGCGGTGCGGGGCCTCGGTGTCGGCGGCCTGGGTGCTCGCGGCGGACAGCGCGGCGGTCGCGGTCTGATTCGGCACGGCGACCCCCGAACCGAGCGTGGACCGCAGTTGCAGCAGCGGCCGCACCAGCGCGGCGACGATCGGGGGATCGACCGTCGGGTCGAGATAGGTCGTTGCGGGCACGGCGTTGTCGGTGCGCGCCGGCGCGGCCGAAGGCCGTCTGCGTAGTCCGGAAAGGCTTCTCATGTCAGCGTCTCCCCTGTCCGGGTGATGGCGCCCGCGGTGTCGCCGTCGACACCCTGCATATTCGCGGTGTAGTCGCGCAGTACCTGCCCATAGGTGCCGACCAACTGGCCCGCGGTCGAGAGCGCCTGCGCGTGTTCGGAAACCGCCGTGGCGAATCGCGCCGCGAAATCGGCGCCGATCAGTCCGAGGTCGGCGGCGAGCTGGTCTTGATTCACCGCGCCGGACGCCACGGCCGACGCCGAGGCGAGTTGCTGGGAGACCGCGTCCGCGATCGCGGTGTATGCGGCTACCGCCGCCGGGTCGAGCTTCAGCGTGTCCACCGTTCCCCTCCCGGGTTACCAGTCCTTCGCTACCGCGACATGATTCGAGGACAAGCCTACTGTGCGACCTGGACACTTGCGTCAGATCTTCGCTTGTCGCTCCGCCTGAGTATGGCAATCAACGTACGCGCTGTCATGCGCTGGCCCGGCACTTCGTCGAATTGATTCCCGAGGGGTTACCTCGGGTTGTCCTAGGCACTAGGCTTGACTCTTTGTGCGCGGCAGTGTGGAGGGGGACGGGCAGGTCGCTGCGACCGGGCACCCTTGGCGGGTCATCGCGGTATACGCCCAGTTGGCGCGGGCCGGGTTCCGGCGGCAGTCCCAGTACAAACTGGCGATGTTCGCCGGACTGTTCACCAATTGCGTGTTCGGCTTCGTCCGGGCCGCGGTGATGCTGGCCGCGGTGCGGGCGGCGGGCGACTTCGGCGGCTACACCGAAGGTTCCATCGGGGCCTACGTCTGGCTGTCGCAGGGGCTGCTCGGCGCCCTGCAGTTCATGGGGCCGCCGCTCGACCTGTCGGATCGAGTGCGCAACGGCGATATCGCGATCGATTTCCTGCGTCCGGTCGACATCCAGCTCGGCTATCTGGCCGGCGATATCGGACGCGCCGCGTGCACGATTCTGCCGCGCGGCGTGCCGAGCGTGTTGATCGGCGTGCTGACCTTCGGCCTGGCGATGCCGACCACGCCGGGCCCCTACCTGCTGGGGACGGTGAGTGTGCTGCTCGCCGTTGCCCTCTCGTTCCTTTGCCTGTTCGTGGTCGCGCTGATCGGTTTCTGGGTGGTCGAGACCCGTGGCATCCGGGTGGTGTATCAGATCTGCGGCACGTTCCTGGCCGGGCTCTTCGTGCCGGTGCACATGTTCCCGCTCTGGCTGCGCACGATCGCGCAGGCGACGCCGTTCCCGTCCATCCTGCAGGCCCCGATCGACGTGCTGTCCGGCCGGACGACCGGCGCGGCGGCGCTGGGTGTGCTGGCGGTCCAGGTGTTCTGGGTGCTCCTGGTCGGCCTGGCCGGGCGCCTGCTATTGGCCGCGGGCCGGCGGAAGCTGGAGGTGCAGGGTGGCTGAGCCGGGCACCGCCGCGGGCACCTGGTTCACCCCGTACGCGGCGGTGCTGCGCTCGCGGATCCGCGCGCAGCGGTCCTATCGGTTGTCTTTCGCCAGTGAGGTTTTCGGTGCGTTCCTGATCGGCCTCGTCGAATTCGCCGAGGTGTGGGTGATCTTCCACAACGTCCGGGTGCTCGGCGGGCTGGATCTGAACGCCGCGCTGCTGCTCTTCGGCTTCGGGCAATCGACGTTCGCCCTGGCGCAGGTTCTGTTCGGGCATCTGGACACGCTGCCGACGCTGATCCGGATGGGCCAGCTCGACGCCTACCATCTGCGCCCGCAGCCGCTGCTGCTGCAACTCGTCACGAGCGATATCTCGTTGCGCCGCTTCGCCAGGGCGGCGGTCGCGCTCGTGGTGCTCGGCGTCGGACTGTGGCGCAACGATATCGATTGGGGCCCAGCGACTCTCGCCCTGATCGCACTCACCCTGGTGAGCGGCGTCGCCCTGTTCGGCGGGATCTTCGTGTGCGCGGCGGGATTACAGTTCTATTTGATCGACGGAGCCGAGCTCACCAACAGTTTCACCTACGGCGGTTCGTTCGCCGCGGTCCAACCGGCCACGGTGTTCCCGATGCCGCTGCGGGTGCTGTTCGGCTTCGCGATTCCGGTGTCGTTCACGGCCTACCTGCCCACCATCGCGCTGCTCGACTTGCCCGGCCCGCCACTGCTACCCGCGTGGCTGGCGTGGTTCGTCCCGCTCGCGGTGCTGTGGGTGTGGCTGCTGGCACTGGTGCTCTGGCGCTTCGGTACCCGGCACTACCAAGGAGGGGGCGGCTGACATGGCGAATTCCGGTGCGGCGGAAGCCATCATCGATATCGAGAACCTGACCAGAGAATTCACCCTGACGCGCAAGGACGGCCGCCGCTGGCGGCGGCGCCGCGAGACCTTGACCGCGGTGGACCGGATGACTTTCCGGATCGAACGCGGCGCCGCAGTCGGCTATATCGGCGCCAACGGCGCGGGCAAATCCACCACCATCAAGATGCTCACCGGCATCCTGGTGCCCACCGCGGGCAGCGTGCGCACCTGCGGGCTGGAACCGGTCCGGCAACGGCGCGAACTGGCCGCCCGGATCGGCGTCGTCTTCGGGCAGCGCTCCCAGCTGTGGTGGGATCTGCCGCTGCGCGAATCGTTTTCGATCCTCGCGGCCATCCACCGGTTGGAGCCCGATGCCGCGCGCAAACGCGAGCACGAGCTGGTCGAGCAGCTGGAGATGGCCGAGACGCTGGACACTCCGGTGCGCCAGCTCTCGCTGGGGCAGCGCATGCGCGCGGAAGTGGCCGCCGCCCTGCTGCACTCACCCGAACTGGTGATTCTGGACGAACCGACGATCGGGCTCGACGTGCTGTCGAAGCAACGACTCCGCGAGTTCCTGCGCGCCGAACGCGCCGAACGTGGCACCACGTTGCTGCTCACCACCCATGACATGGGCGACATCGAAAGACTGTGCGGCCGAGTGCTCGTCGTGGATCACGGACACCTGGTCTACGACGGCTCGCTGACCGGACTGGCCGCGACGGTGGGGGCACGCCGCGTCCTCGTCGTCGATCTGGCCGAGCCGGCACCGGATCTCGACGATCTGCCGTGCGCGCAGCTGCTCGAATCCGAAGGCGGCGGCATGCGCCAGCGGCTGGCCTTCGATCCGGAACAGACCACCGCCGCGCAGCTGCTCGCGCTGGTCTCCGAACGCGCCGAAGTGCGGGATCTGTCCATCGAGGAGCCCGAGATCGAAGACGTGGTCCGGCGGATATACGAATCCGCCCGCTGAACCAGCGGGCGGATCCGGTGCGAAGGTGCTTGAGCGTCAGCGGGTTTCGCGGGCGCCCTGATCGAGCCGGAACGGCGGGTACTCGTCGCGCATCAGGGTGGCGTAGGCCTGCACCCGGATGCTCCAGCGGCTGATGCCGAGCAGGAAGTCGTACACGCCCTGCGGGTACCTGGCGGTGAACAGCAACCCGATCACCGCCACCAGCACCAGGATGCTGCTCAGCGGGATACTCGTGCTGCCTGCCCAGGAGTCGTCGTCGCCCATCGCGAACGCCGCCCCACCGGCCATCATCGCGGCCAGGATCAGATAGTGCGGAATGGCCAGCAGCCACCACTTCACCAGCACCAGGCCACGACTGAGCCGCTCGGGGTAGTCGACCTCGAGATCGGCCGGGTACTCCGCGTTCGGTTGCAGGCTGAACGGCGGGTACTTGTCGGTGCCGAGCACCGACAGCGCATAGAACTCCACCCGCCAAGTCCAGCGCATGACACCGACATTGAAGTCGAACAGCGCCCTCGGATACTTGGCGGTGAACAGAATCGCGAAGAACGCGACTATCGTGAGCACGAGATAACCGATGTGCAGGAAGAGCAGCACGATGTAATGCGGAATGGCGAGAATCCATTTCACCAACCACATCCAGCGTGACAGTGCCGGATCCAGATCACCGCGCACACGAATCGGAGCGACCGCGTCGACCGCTTTCGCGGCAATCTCGGGATTTTCGGGTTCCATGATCGACGCCCCTTTCAGATGCTTTCGATCCACGCCGCGAACAAATGCGACCTGCATCGATTGTCACGTACGCGAAGTGCGCGAACGCCACGATCTGATATCGACACGCCGACGAATAGATGTGCGGAGACGGGCGATTCACATCGCCCGCCGTAATCGCCCGGTTCGCACCTCTGGCGAAACGCGGGTGCCACCGGTGTATCCACCGGTGGCACCCGGTACCGAGCTAATCCATCGCCCGGCTCAGCGGCACGTTGACGAAGCTCGGCGCCGCCGGGTCGAGCACCAGGTGTTGCGGGGTCAGCGCGTTGAGGATGCCGCCGTCGAACAACAGCGGCGGCGGCAGGAAGCCGCGCGGGAAATTGCTGGCGAAGACATTGACGCGCAACCGATGTCCGGGCTTCAGCACGGCGTCGAGCGGGTTCACCGCGACGTCCAGGGCGGTGGGCTGACCGGGCACCAACGGCTGACGGTCGGCCAGCGTCAGCTTGTACACGGTGTGCGTGTAGTCGCCGTCGGCGTCCTTCTCGCTTTTGCCGTCGTCGACCGCGCGCAGCGACGCCGCGAGCTGGCCGCTGGCCAGCACCGTCGATTGCCCGTCCGGCGCAACGTCGTTCACGCTGACCGCCCAATAGCCCTCGATGTTGTCGTACATCGTGTTCAGGTGCACCGTGATCGGGCCGGACAGCACGGTCGGCTCGGCCACCGGGGCGCCGGTGAAGGTGAGCCCACCCGTCTCGTGGATCCGATCGTCACGGCCGCAGAAGTTGAAAATGCTGAGCACACCGGTGGATTCGACCGCGGAGTCGCGCGAGCACAGCGAGGTGATCCCGGTGACCGGCGAAACGGTCAGCCGGGCCGCGTCCTGCGGCGTCTGTGCGCTCAGCGAACCGTCGTAGATGCTGTTCGCGGTGCCACTGCGGACCGGTGACAGGTACATGCGCTGATATTCCATGCCGGGCCGCGGGAAGGCCGGCGCGGTGGTCCAGCCGCCGCCCTGCTGCCACAGCGCGACCGGCCCGTACTGATCGATCCCGTTGTCGATTCCCTTGAGCCACTTGTCGAACCACGCCATCTGCAAGACGTCCAGCCGCGGCGGCCGCCCCGGATTGCCCAGCCCGGAGCCGGGATTGATGTGGTAGGTATCGCCCATGATCAGCTTCTTGCGCTCCGGCGGCAGCGGAATGTCACCGAACGAGCGCGCGCTCGACGAGGCGAAGATGTCCTGCCAGCCGCCGTAGGCGAAGGTCGGCACCCGGATATCCTCCGGGTGACTGTCGGTGAACCCGCTGCGCAGCGGGCTACCGGGCAACAGCTGCTGCTTCAGTGGTTCGGGCACCGAATCCACCGAGAGCGACAATGCCATCAGAATGTAGTCGAAGAACTCCAGCGGGGTCTGGACCCGGTCCATCAGCCATTTCATGTCCAGATGTCCGAGGGCGATGCCCACCGGGTCGGGAAAATTGGAGATCACGTCGATCGCGGCGATGTAGAGCGGGCCGAACAAGCCCACCCCGCCGCCGGGAAACGCGACATCGGTGAGCGTATCGGTACTGCCCTCGACCGGAAAGATGGCCTTGAGCGCGGGCGGATTCTGCTCGGCCGCCTTGAATTGATTGATGCCGGAGTACGAGATACCCGACATGCCGATATTGCCGTCCGACCACGGCTGCTTGCTCGCCCAGTCGATCAGTTCGACGGTGTCCTGAGTTTCCCTGCTCTGGAAGAACTTCCAGTCGCCCTGGGAATAACCGGTACCGCGTACGTCGGCCACGATGTAGGTGTAACCCTGTTGCACCAGCTTGCGATCCGCGCCGAAAGTCCGTACGGCGCCGCCGCTGAGTGCCCTGGTGAGATCGGTGATCGAGTCGAACGGCGTGCCGCCGAAGTCGAATCGGTTCACCAGCTCGATCAGCGCATCCGAGAGCACCGGGATGTTCAGCGCGATATCGGCGAGCAGTGACACGAATTTCGTGTAGGGGGTCAGGTTGACGATGGTCGGCAGCGGTTCTTCCACGATCCGTCCGGCTGCGTCGACCGGACGATAGATGTTGGCTTTCAGCACCGTCCCGTCGCTCATGGTGACCGGTACGTCGAAGTCGATGTGCACGGGCCCGGGGTATTTCGGCGGACCGTCGTGCGCCGCGAGCCACGCCGCGGCGAGCGCGCCGCCGTCGGGCGGCGTCTCGGCGACGGCCGTGCTCGGCACGATCCACAGTGCGGTCATGGCGGCCGCGACCATCATGATTCCGGCACGTGCCGCGGCACGGCGAACTGTCCTCATCGTCATCGAACCTCCTGGCAGACCCGCTTAAAAACATCACCGTACCTAACAATGATGTGAGAGTAACCGGGACCACATCCGGCGGGCAAGTATGAGACAGATCACTACCGCGAAGGCGACTATCCTCAGAGAATGGGACTCGAAGCCGGCGTCGACCGCGGCCGCCTACCGCGCGGCACCCACGGCATGGCACCGGAGGCGGTCGCGCACTCGCAACGCATGCGGATGTATCTCGGCGTGCTCGAGGCGGTGGCCGAACGCGGCTATGCGGCAACGACAGTCGGCGATATCGTGGCCCGCGCCAGCGTCTCCCGGCGCACCTTCTACGAACTGTTTCGCGGCCGCGACGACTGCTTCGCCGAAGCCTTCGAGGCCGCGGTGGACCTGGTGCTCGGCGAACTCGACACCAGCGTGCAGGCCACGCCGCGCTCGGAATGGCGGGTCCTGATCCGCCGGACGCTGGACACCTACCTGCGCATGCTGTCCGAAAACGGCGTCTACGCCCGGGCGCTGCACATCGAGTGCCTGGTGGCCGGGCCGATCGTCGCGCAGCAGCGGCGGGCGATGAAGACGCTGCTCGCCCACCGCATGCACGCCGCTTTCCGGATCGGCCGCACCGCGGGCGATATTCCGGTGGACGTTCCACCCGAGATCTTCGAGGCGCTCATCGGCGCCGTGGACGACCGCATCCGCGACTGCCTGGACGGCCCTGGGGCACAGGCACTACCGGACCTCGGTGCACATCTGTACCAGATCACCATGGCCCTGTTCGGCGTGCCGGACTGGAGCCGGGACTAGCCGGGCCCGGCGCCCTGCGCCGAATAGAGGCTCACTTCGCCGTCCTCGCTGAGGAAGGCGTTCACCAGCATCATGCGCTGCGCCCGCAGTTCGTCCGGGTCAGGGGCCTCGGTGGTGATCGAGATCTGCGGTATCGCGGCCCAGTTCACCACGTAGCGCTCCGGCGGCCCGTCGTCGTCGGACAGGCGGGCGAGCCGGAACACCGAAACGGTCTTGCGCACAATGAGGGTGCGCACCACCTCGCCGATTCGCTCCGGGTCTTCCAGCGCGAACATGAACCCGAAGGTGAGCTCGGGCGATGACACGTAGGCAGGCACGAATATCGAGGCTAGCCGATCGCACGGCGGCCCGCAGCCGCCGCGCCGAACCGGTTGCTGCCCATGAACTGAGGATACGATGTCGGAAACTGCGACGGTATCCGCATGTGACCGCTCCGTGACGGATCATAACGATTCATCGGCGCCGGATAGATTTGTACACCATACTATTGCGCGGATTCGACAACCGCGCTTTCCTGAAAGAGTCCCGATTTCTCGGGCCGTCTTCCTCATCGCATCGTCGCGGATTTCCCGGTTTCTTTGCCGTGCTGGTGGACTGTGGGGGTGGCGTCCGAGCGCGGGGCTGCGCCGGAGCCGAGGGGTGCCCCTCCCCGAAATCCCCCTCGGCCCTGGCGCATCCAGAAATTGGATCGTGACCGCAGGGGTGTGCACATGCCTACCGAATACGCAGGCGTCCGTATCGGCATCGAAGAGTTGCCACCACCCGCGGAGTTGTTGCGCGCCTTCCGAAACGAGCCGAATCACCGCAAGCACAGCGTGCTCACCGCCGCCCGCGAACTCGTCGAATGCCATGAGCGCCGGCGCAATGCGCTCGAGACCGCGCACGCACCGGGCGTCACCACCGGCCGCGTGGTGGCGTGCGCTCAGCTGATCGAGGACATCGACACCCACCGGGCCGAGCTGGTCGCACGCATCGACAGCTGGGTCGCGGGCAACGTCGAGCACCGCGGCGGCGCCTCGCTGCACACCGAGACCCTCGGCGCGGTCATCGATCGACTGGCAGCGAAATGGATTGCGGCACAACAGGCTTTGCGAAAGGCGCCGCAGCAGGCGCACCGCGTGCAGGTGGACGGGGAAGCCCACCTGCAGTGGTGCAGGCTCGCCGAACTGACCGACGGATACCGCGACCTGATCACCGACGTCACCGAGCACCGGCGCAGGCTGCCGGTGTGGTGATCAGCGCGCCGGACTGATCAGCGCGTCTCGCCGGGCTCCGGCTCGACCACCTCGGCGTCCACATAGGGCGCCTCGGTCGCCACCGGCTCTTTCACCACCGGCTCGGTCGCCGGCGGCGCGAGATCATCGTCGAGATCGAGATCGCGCTGTGCCGCCGCGTCCCGGCGGGCGGCCACGGCGGCCTCGCGCATCTCGATCCCGTCGGTGATCCACTCACCGATCTCCTTGGTGACCTCCGCGACCGTGCCCGCGATGATGCTCGCGATATTGCCGACATGCTTCGCACCCGAGGACGTCAATTCTTGAATGAGGTCCTTGTTGCTTTCGAATTTCCCAATCATTCACACGCCCACTTCGCTTGCCTTTCGCTGACGCATCACGATAACACCGGGAGAGGGCTCGCTCTTGACCAAGCTGGGCGGCAGTGCGAGCTTGAAAATTTTCAGCCACACCGAGCCGATCTGCTTGCCGAGCGGGCCGGTGTTGTACGGCAATCCGTACTTTTCACACAAAGCCCGGACCGCCGGCGCCATCTCCGGATAGCGCGCGGCGGGCAGGTCCGGGAACAGGTGGTGTTCGATCTGGTGCGACAGGTTGCCGGACATGATGTGGAACAGTTTGCTGCCGGTGATGTTGGCCGAGCCGAGCATCTGCCGCACGTACCACTCGCCGCGGGTCTCGTCGGCGGTCTCCTCCTCGGTGAACGTCTGTACGCCGGTGGGGAAATGGCCGCAGAAGATGATCGAGAAGGCCCACAGGTTGCGCACCAGGTTGGCGGTCACGTTGCCCGCGAGCGTGCTGAAGAACAGCGGGCCGCTCAGCGCCGGGAAGATCACGTAGTCCTTGAGCACCTGCTTGCCGGCCTTGCGCCACTGACCCTTCACCAATTTCTTGATGTCGGACCACTTCCGCTTGCCCGCGACGATGTTCTCGACCTCGAGGTCGTGCCCCATCACGCCCCACTCGAACAGCACCATCAGCGCGAAGGCATAGAGCGGCTGGCCCAGGCGCAGCACGTTCCACGACTGGGCCTCGTCCATCCGCAGGATGCTGTAGCCGATGTCGCGGTCCTTGTTGTGGATGTTGGTGTAGGTGTGGTGCAGATAGTTGTGCGAATGCTTCCACTGGTCCGCCGGGCAGACGGTATCCCATTCGAAGACACGGGAATTCACGCCGGGTTCGCGCATCCAGTCGTACTGGCCATGCATGACGTTGTGGCCGATCTCCATGTTGTCCAGGATCTTCGACACACTCAGCGCGGCGACGGCGGCCAGCCAGAACGGCGGCAGGAAGCCGAGATACATCAGGCCGCGGCCCGCGATCTCGAAACCGCGCTGCGCCTTGATGATCGAGTACAGATATTCGCGGTCGCGCTCGCCCAGATCCGCTACGACCTCGGCGCGCAGTTCGTCCAGCGCCCGGCCGAGCTCTTCGACCTGATCGGGGCTCAGGACCAGGGGGCCGTCTTTGGTTTCGGTGAGGATGGTCATCGATTGCTCCTCTTGTTCGGTCAGATGTCGATCTCGACGTCGCCCACGGGGGCGTTGATGCAGAGCTGGATGGGCTGATCCGGGTCACTGTCGGTCTCGCCGGTGCGCAGGTTGCGGGTGCAACCGGAACGGCGAACGGCCGTGCAGGAGAAGCAGATTCCCATCCGGCAGCCGTATTCGGGGGTGAGACCCGCTGTTTCGGCCTGTTCCAGCAGGGTGGCGCCGTTGTTGTCCGCGGTCACGCCGGTGGCGGCGAAACTCACTGTGCCGTAAGCATCTTCGGCATCCACCGGGGCGAGGGAAATCGTGAATTCCTCGCTGTGCAGCCGATGGTCGAGCTGTTCGGCCTCGTAGATCTTGCGCACCGCGTCCATCAGCGACTGCGGGCCGCAGACAAAGGTTTCCGCGTCGGCGAACCACGGCGCCACCCGTTCCAGTTCGTCGTAGTCGAAATACCCACTGGCGGCCGCGGTGGCCACGTCGACCCACGGGGCCTTGCGGTTCACGTTGCTCGTGTCGGACCGCCACGGATGCCGCAGTTCGATGCGGAAGTTCTTGTGCCGCTGCCCGATCGCGTCGAGTTCGGCGCGATGCGGCACCACCTCGGGCGACTTCGCGTAGTGCAGGAACACGACCTCGCCCGGATAGTCCTCGGCGGCCAGGGTGCGCAGCATCGACAGCACGGGCGTGATACCGCTGCCGCCGCTGATCAGGAGCACCCGGTCGGGTCGCTGGTCGGGCAGCCGGAACGTCCCCGCGGCGGGCTCGAGGTCGACCACCAGTCCGGGCCGGGCGTTGCGGTGCAGATACTGCGACACCAAACCCTCGGGATGGGCCTTGACGGTGAGCTGCACCTGCTTGCCCCGGCCGACCGCCGGGCCGACCGGCGAATAGCAGCGGGTATGCCGGACGCCGTTGATCACGACACCGATCTGCACATACTGGCCCGCGGCATGACCCTGCCACTGGCGGGTCGGACGCAGGGTGAGCGTCACCGAGCCGGGCACCGACCGGTCGACGTGGACGATCTCGGCGCGCATCTCCCGCGCGGTCAGCGTGGGACGCACCAGTTCCAGGTACCGGTCCAGCGGATGCGGCGTGGTCAGGGTCTGCACCAGATTGATGAGATCCACCATTCGTTCTCCGTACCTCTGCGTCGGGGTCCTACCGCCGGGCTGTGTGTGGCGCAGGTCCCGCGACGTTGCGTTCCAATTTCAGTGCACGTCTGTACACTCAACTAGTGTGACCGATAGCAGGGGTCGGGTGTCAACCGGCAAAACATGTGACCCGAACAACATCTTTGGATGAGTGGAATGGTGAACGGATGTATGCTCACCGTGATGAGCGAGCAGTCAGCAACCCGAGGCGAGCGCAAGGAGCGCACGCGACAGGCCCTCATGGACGGCACCCTGGCGTTGGCCGCCGATCGGGGCTTCGCCGCGCTCAGCCTGCGTGAGATCGCCCGTTCCGCGGGCATCGTGCCGACCGCCTTCTACCGGCACTTCGCCTCGCTCGATGATCTCGGCGCGACACTGGTCGACGACGGGATCACCGCTCTGCGGCTCGCGCTGCGTGAGGTGCGCCGCAATCCCGAGGCCAGCCTCGCCGACACCGTGCGCTTCGTGTTCGCGCAGGTCGACCCCAAGCGGGAACTGTTCGGCTTCCTCACCAGGGAGCGCCACGGCGGATCGGCGGCGCTGCGCAAATCCATTGCGCTGGAGATCCAGTTGATCGTGCGGGAACTCGTCGCCGACCTCTCCCGCATCCGCGCGCTGGACTCCTGGTCCCCCGCGGATCTGGAGATCGCCGCCGACCTGCTGGTCGCCACGGTCTCCGACGGTATCGCCGCGTATATCTCGGCACCGGCGCGCGAACAAGAACTGCTCGTCGACCGCACCGTGCAACAGATGCGCCTGATCGCCCTCGGCATGGGCGCCTGGTGGCCGCCGAAGGAACGCTGAGCCGGGCGCGCACGCCCGGCCTGCGGATATCAGCCGGCGAACACCATGCGGTGGCCGCGGGCGGTGTCCATGTACTCGCGCACGCGGTGGATCAGGCCGTCGCGGAGTTCGAAGACGAAGCAGTAGTCGTTCTCGTAGGCGTTCCCGTTCGCGAGGGTGGCGGTCATGGTCTCCTCCACCGTCACCCGATCACCGTCGGCGTAGAAACCGCGGAAAACGATCGAGACGTCCTTCGCGAAGAGCTTCGGAAAGCCGTTGGCGATGAAGTCGGCGATGCAGTCGCGGCCGACCATGTGGCTCGGGCCGTTCAAGAAGACGGCGGTGGCGTTGTCCGCCTGGGCGAGCCATTCCGCGTCCGCGGTGAAGAACGCGGCGATCCGGTCGAAGTCGTGGGAGGCGAACGCTTTCCACGCGTGCTGCACGATGGTCTTGCTGGTCTCTGACACGATGTCGACGTTACGAGGGCCGGGGCGAAATGCTGGCGGAAATCAGACGAGGTCACCCCAGCTTCACCCGAGTCCGCCCTGAGTCGGATGCGGCGCGGCCGCGCGCTTTCTAAGCTCGTCTGCGACGGTGTGCCCGCGCACCGTTCGTTCGCGGCCGAATGTACACGGAGGACGCATGACTCAGGCAGATCGTGGCCCGCAGTTCTTTCCCACCTGGTTCGGCCGCTGGCAGAGCCGGTACATGAACCCGGTCGCCCGTCGCCTATCGCGCTACCTCCCGACGTTCGCGGTGATCGAACACCGGGGACGCAAGTCGGGCAAACCCTATGAGACGCCGGTCAACACGTTCAGTTTCGACGGCGGACTGGGCGTCGTGCTCGGGCACGGAACCACCGACTGGGCGCGCAACGTGCTCGCCGCGGGCGACGCGCAGTTGCGCCGCCGCGGCCGGTCGATCCGGCTCGTCAACCCGCGCATCGTCGACAGCGATACGGTCGCGCGTTTGCCGCTGGTGCCGCGCACGGAGACCGGGCTCGTCCACGCGATCACAGGCAAGCGGCTGCGACTGTTCGTCGCCGATATCGCGCCGAGCTGACGAAACCGGTTGCGGCTCAGCGCTGGTGGACCTCGAGCGCGCTGCGGACACCGCTTTCCAGCGCGCCTTCGATCCACGCGGTGTTGAGGCTGGTGTGGTCACCGGCGAAATGCACTCGGCCCTCGATCGATCGGGTGGCGAGATGATGCTCGTGCAGCTGGCCGGGCGCCGGGATGGCCGCTTCGCCGAGCGCGTAGCGGGCGCGCGCCCAGCTCTGGGTGATGCCGACGCCGGTGAATTCGGCATCGACCCGGGCGCCGAACAGGTCACGCAGCCCGGCCAGGGCGAAGTGGATGCGCTCCCCCTCGGTGAGCGCGTCCCAGCGCATCGCATCGTCGGCGAAGGTGTAGGCGGCCAGCACCACGCCGCCGTCGGAATCCTGCACGTGCGACGGGAAATACGTGCACCGGTTCGGCGAATCACTGACGCAGCGACCGCCGCGGAAGCCGGCCGGTCCCTGCTCCCAGAAACGGCTCTTGAACTCCAGCAACACTTTTGTCGCCGAGTCGTGCTGCAGTTCGATGATCGCCCGGCGCTTGGCGTAACTCAACGGCGGGTCGAACGTGCAGAAGCGCGCCGCGGTGAACGGGATCGCCACGATCGCGTAGTCCGCCTCGAACGACTCGACCGGGTCGATCGGCCGGCCGTCGGAGGTCTCGTCGCCGGCTTCCGCGGTGGTCCGGATCCGCACGCCGTGCTCGGTCTGCTCCAGCCCGGTCATGCGCTTGCCCAGCAGGACCGCCGGTCCCAGCTGCCTGGCCAGCGCGTCGGTGAGCGTCGACATGCCGCCCGCCAGTTCCCAGTAGGTGGCGCCGGCCGGAATCAGGGTGTGGTCGACCAGTGGGAAGACGACGCTGTACCCCAGCCGAGCGGTCAGGTTCTCCAAGGTGCCGACCGCATCGATCCGCGCTTTGGGCCAGCCCTGCTCGCGCAGATAGTCACGCAGAGAAAGGTTTTCGTAGGTACGCAGTAGGTCGGTCCAGCCTTCGACCTGCCGCTCGATCGAACCACTCTGCCGCACAGAGTCTTTGCGCAGTTCGGCATCGAGAGCGACGTTGCTGGCCGTGGACAGCGCACAGCCGAAACCCGCGTGCACCGCGCCGGGGTTCGCGGCGTAGTCGCCGCGCGACACGACGCGTCCGTTCACCTTGATCAGCCCGCGACCCGCCGGAGCCGGTGGCACGTAGGGCATTACGGGCCCATTGGACCACTCCGCACCGGTGAAGGAGCGGTAGACAACCGGCGGCGTGGCAGGCGTAGGGGTGTCCGGATGCACGTCGGCGCTGTAGAACGGCCTGCGCGGCAAGCCGAACTTGTCGGCCAGCGCCAGCGCCAACGGCTGCGCGCTGGACAGCCGCATCGCTCCGCCCTCGGCGTAGAGGGCAGGATCGGTGAAAATACCGCGAAACGTCTTGACCCGGCCGCCGACCCGATTGCCGTTGGCCTCCAACACCGTCACCTGATGACCGGCCGCGGCGAGCAGGTTCGCGGCACTCAACCCCGCCGGGCCGGCACCGACGACGATGATGCGCTTGCGCCGATCCGTAGCCGGAAGACCGGTATCGATGAGGGTCCTCAAATACGTCAGCGTGAGATCCGTCCCGTTCGCGCCGACCCCGAGCAGCTGCCTGGCCAGCCATTCGCTTTGTGTTCGGTCGCCGACGGGGGCGGCGGGCGCACACGCCGTCGCCGCCAGCGCACCTGCGCCGAGCGCCGTACCCAGCAGACCGCGTCGGGACACCCCGCCGTTCGACATCCCCGATCCTCCCCGGTGCGAGGGCAGAGCCCAGTTCAGCGCAACGGCCGCAGACGGTACCGGACACCGCGCAGCAGCCGGCGGATCCCGCGGCCGAGGCCGGTAGCGCGGGCGATTCGCTACTGTTCTGATCATGGGGCTCAGCATCGATCGAATTGATCATGTGGTGATCAACTGCCGCGATGTCGCGGCAACCGCGAGGTGGTACGTCGAGGTACTGGGCATGCGCGCGGAGACGTTCGGGCCCGGCGAGCGGACCGCCCTGCGGTTCGGCGACCAGAAGCTGAATCTGCGGCCGGTCGGTGCGCTGGCCGCGGACCCGACCTGGACGACGGCCGCCGTGGAGTCCGCGGGCGCGCAGGACCTCTGCTTTGTGACCACGGCCTCGGCCGACGAGGTGCACGACCACCTCGTCGCCTGCGGTGTCGGCATCGTGAGCGGGCCGGTCCGCAAAACCGGAGCGCTGGGCGAGATGATCTCGCACTACTGCCGCGATCCGGACGGAAACCTCATCGAGATCGCCGTCTACCCGTCAGTCTGACCGTAACCGCCGGACATGTTCCGGCGGTTCGGTTTTCGGGCTCGTCAGGCGATGTCGGCCGGGGTGGCCAGTGCGGCCTGCATGGCTACGCCGTCGACGTAGGTGTGCTTCTCGCGCACCGCGCCGTCCTCGACGAAGACCACGTCCGCGATGTCCACATCGACGGCGGCGCCGGTGACCGAGGTGCCCGACAACTTCCACTGGACCGCCCAGAAGTCGTCGCCGACTCGCAGGTTGACCAGATGGAAGGTCAGGTCCGGGACCAAGGCGAAGGTTTCCGCGGCGGCGGCGCGGATCTCGGCCCGGCCGTGCGCGGGCTTGCCCCCGGAGTGCAGATGGAAAATCGAGTCGGGCGTGTGCAATTCGACGATGCGGTCGGGATCGCGATCGGCCCAGCAGGCGTGGTAGCGCTCGAACAGATCCTTGGTGCCAACGGACATGATCCGAATCCTTCTAAGATACAAACAGGATGACTGTATGTTCCACGACGGTGGGCGCCGCGGTCAAGGGGTGCGAAGGCGTGGATAGACTGCTACGTCGCCATGAACGCTGACCGACGAACCCAGGCCGAACGCTCGGCCGCCACCCGCACCGCGGTGATCCGTGCCGCGCGAGAACTGTTCGGCCAGTTCGGATACGGCGCGGTGAGCACCGTCGCGGTAGCCGAGGCCGCGGGGGTCAGTCGTGGCGCGCTCTATCACCAGTTCAGCGAGAAGCGCGATCTGTTCGAGGCAGTGTTCGAGGATCTCGAGCGCAGCCTGGTCGAGGTGATCGGCACGGCGGTGGCCGAGGCCCGGTCCGACGACCCGATCGCCGGCTTGATCGTCGGCTGCCTGGCCTGGTTGAACGCGTCGACCGCGCCCGAGGTACGGCGCATCGCGCTGTTGGACGGACCCGCGGTGCTGGGCTGGCGCCTCTGGCGCGAGATCGAGTTGCGGCACACGATCGGCCGGGTGGAGAACGCCTTGGCGGGCGCCATCGCGGCGGGCCGCATCCGGCGTCAACCCGTACGTCCGCTGGCCCTGATCATCGTCGGCGCCTTGGACGAGGCGGCCCAAATCCTCGCGCACTCAGCGGAATCCACCGAAGACACCGCCGCCGTCCACGCGGTGATCGAGCAATTGATCACCGGCCTCACGATCAACGGTTGAGCCGAAACCGCTTGCCTCACTGACCGTTGCGCGCCGCGTGCAGCAGACGCAACTGCCCGATCTCCGCGGCGTTCTTCATCAGTTCGGCGTTCACCCAGGCGACGGTGTGCGCTACGGACTTGCTGTCCTCGCCGGACCACGGAAACGTCGCCGGGGCAACCAGATCCGCGTCGGAGATCCGATCCAGCACACGTGACCATTCCGCCCGCAAGTCGCGCAGCCATGCGACGACGGCGTGGTCACCCGGCCACTCGATCTCGTGCCGCTCCCGGGGCACCCGACCGGCCAGATGATCCATGGTCACACTCCACCACCAGCCGATATGCCAGCTGAGCCAGGCGATGGTCGGCACCGGGATCGGATCAGGCTCGACGTCGGCCCAGTCCGGCACCCAGCTCCCGTCGGCTCCGGTCCGCAGCGTCCAGCACAGGTCTGCGGGCTCCCAGCGGACCTCGGCCTCGGTCAACCGCTCGAGGTGGAATTCGAACAGCGCCCATACCAGGTCGAATTGCCAGCGCAGCACGGCAGACGACGACAAATCCATGGGTCGAATCATGCCTACCCTGCCCTACCAGGGCAATTGGTTTGTCGAGTTTAGATAGTGATCGATCACTATTTATGTTACCGTCAAGCGAAACGGCCAGGAGGCATGCGATGTTCGACATGATCGTGCGAGACGGACTCTGGTTCGACGGAACGGGCGCGCCGCCGCAACGTCGCGACCTCGGTATCCGGAACGGGATCGTGGAGGCGATCTCGGCGCAACGATTGACCGGCGGTCCGGACACCGAGGTGATCGAGGCCGAAGGCAAATGGGTCGCACCAGGTTTCGTCGATGTGCACACCCATTACGACGCCGAACTCCTTGCGCGTCCAGCCCTTTCGGAGTCGGTGCGGCACGGCGTCACGACGGTGTTCATCGGCAACTGCTCGCTGTCGACCATCCTGGCCTCGAACTCGGACTGCGCGGACTTCTTCAGCAGGGTGGAAGCGGTGCCCCGCGCGGCCGTGCACGGCGTGCTGGAAACGCACCGCGACTGGCGAACTCCCGCCGAATACGCCGCAGCGCTGGAGCGACTTCGACTGGGCCCCAATGTCGCCGCGTTCCTCGGCCATTCCGATCTGCGGACCCACGTGCTCGGTCTCGATCGGGCCGTCACCCGGGACACCCGGCCCAGCGCGGCGGAACTCGCGCGCATGCAAACGCTGCTGGAGCAGGCCATCGACGCGGGCTTCCTCGGCTTGTCCTCGATGACCAACACCCTGGACAAGATCGACGGCGAGATCTACCGTTCCCGTTCGCTGCCCTCGACCTACGCCCGGGGCCGGGAGTTCCGGGCACTCAACGCCGTACTGCGCCGCCGCGGCCGCATTCTGCAGAGTGCGCCGACCATCAACTTCACGCCCAACATCTGGAAGTTCTTCGCGGCCAGCTCGGGGTTGTTCGGGCGCAAGGCTTTGCGAACCTCCCTGCTGTCGGCGGCCGACTCGAAGGCGTATCCGCCGATCGTGTTCTTCATGATGTACGCCGCGCCTTTACTGAACCGGTTCGCGCGCACCGACTTCCGGTGGCAGCACCTGCCGGTGCCGTTCACCGTCTACGCCGACGGCATCGACCTGGTGGTGTTCGAGGAATTCGGTGCCGGCGCCGCGGCGCTGCACCTCAAGGACGAGGTAGAACGCAATGAACTGTTGCGGGACAAGGAATATCGCCGCTGGTTCCGCAAGGACTACGACAACAAGTTCAGTCCCCGGATCTGGCACCGGGACTTCTTCGACGCCACCATCGTGGCCTGCCCGGACGAGAGCGTGATCGGCAAGACCATCGGGCAGGTCGGCAAGGAACGCGGGGTGCACCCCGTCGACGCCTACCTCGACCTGGTCGTCGAATACGGCACCCGGTTGCGGTGGCGCACCACCGTGGCCAACCACCGGCGCAAGTACCTGGACAAGCTCGCCACCAACCCGGGGGTGCAGATGGGTTTCGGCGATGCGGGCGCGCACCTGCGCAACATGGCGTTCTACAACTACCACCTGCGGCTGCTCGAACGGGTGCAGGCCGCGCAGTCCCGCCGCAAGCCCCTCATGCGGATCGAGCAGGCCATCCACCGGCTGACCGGCGAGCTCGCCGACTGGTACGGCCTCGACGCCGGCCACCTGCGCGTCGGTGATCGCGCCGATCTCGTCGTGCTCGACCCCGCCGGGCTGGACCAGTCCGTGCACGGCCTGCACGAGCGCCCGATGCCCGAGTTCGGTCTCGACCGCATGGTCAATCGCAACGACGGCGCGGTGACGGCCACCGTCGTCAACGGCGTAACCGTCTATCGCGAAGGACAATTCACGGCCGGCTTCGGCAGCGACTGGGGCACCGGCCAGTTCTTGCGCGTCGGCCGGCCCGCACGCGCACACGTCGAGATCCGGCATTCCGTCGGCTCCTGAGCGGTTGCGGCGCACCGTGCCCTTACGATCGCGCACATGAGCCGCACCCAGCGCGAACGGCGCGAGTCCACCATCGCCAAGCTGCTCGACGCGAGTATCGCGACGATCAGCGAGAAGGGTTATGCGCGTGCCTCGGTCAAGACCATCGCGTCGCGGGCCGGGCTCTCCTACGGTGCGCTGTTCCGGCACTTCGAGACCATGGCGGATTTCATGGTCGCCACCGCCGAAGAGGCGTTCCGGCGCCAACTCGACGCGTTCGAAACACGATTCGCCGCCATACCGGCCGCGGACCGCAGCGTGGAAACGGTGCTGCGGCTGCAATACGAGCTGGCGGGCAACTCCGTCAACGCCGCGATCTACGAGTTGCAGCTGGCGGCGCGCACCGACGAGAAGTTGCGCGAGGGACTGCAACCCGCGCTGTTCGCCTACGGCGTGCGCATTCTGCAACTCGCCCTCGAGACCACGGACCCGGACCCCGCCATCGATCCGGCGGATTTCGCCACCGTGGTGTTCATGATCAGCGATATGTTCGACGCCGAGCACCTGTTCCGGCACGTCCGACCCTACCCGGAGCTCACCGAACGCCGAATCCAGTTGCTCACCACTATGATCGATGCGCTACGACCGACCAGCTGACCTACCGCGCAACGTGCGCGCCGTTACCGCGTCAGCGCAGCCGGAACCGCAGGAAGAAGCCCAGACCACGTCGTCGCCACGCACGCAGCATCGGAAGCGTTGGCAGCCAAAAGGTTTCGAGGCGCGGAAAGCCGCGTCGGGACAGGCCGACGAGCCCGAACCGACGCAGCTTGCGCGCGAGCGGCAGCAGCGGGAACACGGGCTGGTAGTCGTAGTCCAGCCGGCCCTTGCCGAGCAATTCGGTGATGAGACGGCTCATCTGCTCGGGCGCACGGGTGACACCCTTGATCTCGGGATGCGCCCGGCGCCATTGCTCGGCGGCCTCCTCGGACGCGAAAAAGCTGTTGTAGTCGCACCATCCGACCACCCGGTGCGGCATCTCACGCAGCGGATACCCCAGATGCACCCGCAGTGTGCCGGGCCCGTAGTCCAGCAGCACCCCGTCACGTCCGACCAGGCGCACCGGCTGCCCGGTCTGCCTGCACACCGACTCGACGACCACCTCCGCGCCGGGGAACTGCCCCGAGATCGCGCAGGCCTCGACGGCGCATTCGGCGAACCAGCGCTGCACGCCGTCGACAGTGATCCGATAGTGGTTCTCGAACGTCGCGAACGGACGCGCGTAGACGATCTCCCCCACCGCGGGCTGCGGCCGCGCCAGCGGCTCGTCCTGGAACACCGGACTGCCCGCGTGCTCCCGGTCCTGCCGTGCCACGCAGATCGCGCCTTCCAGGTCGCGCAGATCTGCGGAAAGGTCCGCCTCCGACAGCGCGAACTCGGCCCTGAGCTCGGCGATCGTCGGCGCCGTTCCCTCTCGCCGGATCTGCGTCATGATCCGCTGCCGAATATCGCGGGCGCGGTCGGTGAGCTCTGCCATTCATGCCTCCGATAAACGCCGTGGTTGTGCCGGACATCTTTGTTATCATTGAACGCATTGCGATCACTGTTCACATTATGATGATCCGACTGGTCCGAAAAGTCAACGAGCACGAGTTTCGTGGAGGGGCCGAGCCCCTCAGAATGCGCCGGAGAACCAGCTCCGCAACCGTCGCCTGCGCCGCTCCGCCGCGCGGACAGGATCGAACCAGCCGGGCAGCGGTTCGCGGGCCGCGAGCCACACCGGTGGCACCCCCGCGATCGACTGGGCGCGGCCACCGACGCCGGTGAAGGCGGCGACGATGCCACCCGCGATGGCACCGGTGGTGTCGATATCGCCGTCCGCCGCAAGGCAAGCGGTGATCGCGCCCGGGTAGTCGGCCAGGTGCGTGGCCGCGACCCACAGGGTGAACGGGACCGTATTCTGCGCGGTGACCTGCGAACCGTTGCCGAGTTCGGCCGCGGCCACCGCCACCGGGGCGCCCAGCAGGGTGCGCGCATGGCGGATCAACGCACCGGTTTCGCCTTGGGCCAGTCGATCGAGCACGGCGGTGATGAATTCGCTCGGCGCAGGCCGAGTCCCGGCCAGGCGCGCCTGCGCGGCTTGCCCGGCGGCCAGTGCCACCGCGACCGCGCCGCTGACGCCTTCCGGATGCAGATGCGTCACCTCGGCGGATCGGATCGCTTCGGCGACAATACTTTCCGGGTCGCCGGCGTAGTAGGCGCCCAGCGGGGCGACGCGCATCGCCGCGCCGTTGCCACACGAACCCTGATGGTCGTACGCGGCGCCGGCGGCGGTCCGCCACGGCACGCCCGCGCCGATCTTGCGCAACGTGGCGATCGCGAGGAATCCGTAGTCGCGGGCGGGATCGAGGCGCCGGGCGAACGCGGCGGCCAGCCGATCCTGGTCGATCCGGTCGTGCCGGGCGAGTTCGTCGACCACGGTGCAGGCCATTTCGGTGTCGTCGGACCACCGCCACGGCCCGCCGGGAAGTTCACCGGCGCGCACGTCGCGAATCGAGCGGCGCATGATCGGGAATTCCCACCCCAGCGCGTCCCCTACCGAAAGCCCGTCCAGCGAATCGAGCATCAAGTCCCTGTGCATCGTGGCCGACGGTAGGCGATCACCGGTCGGCGGGCGCCGGGGTGGGCTCCCATTCGAAGCCGTCCGGGTCGGCGAAGGCGCCCAGGCCACTCGCGAGGACGATGCGGTGCGAGCCGGAACCCTCCGGGGCCACACCGGCATCCTTGGCCGCCGCCTTGCGCCCGTACAGCGCCAGCTTGATCGCCGCCGACGGAGCCTCGAACTCGACGTACTTGCTGCCGAAACTCTTGCCGACCGGCAGACCGCGATCGGCGTAGAACTGCTTGGTCGCCTTGACGTTGTCCACGCCGAACAGCACGACGAAGTCATCGATCTCGCGGGTGGCCGGGCCGGTGTCCTTCTTCGCCGAGGTCGCGATCTTCCAGATCGCACCGTCCGGGGCCTGCACGACCGCGCCGTAGCCCCAGAAGCTCTTCTTCGCGGGCTTGACGATCGTCGCACCCGCCTGCACGGCGCTGCCGACGAGGCTGTCGACGGTACTGGGCTGCGAGACGACCAGCGAGAGGATGAAACCGCGGAAACCGCTGGTCGGCGCGTCCGAGGCGCGCACCCGCAGCTTGTCGCCGAGGCCGAACGCGGCCGCGTAGAACTCCGCTGCCGCGGCGGGGTCGGCCACCTCGAGGGTGACGGCGTCGATGGTGATCTGGTCAGTGGTGATGTTCATGTCGATAACGCTAAGTGCGGGCCGGTGACCAGCGCTTCTCGATTCCTGATCGGTTCGCGCGGCCACCGGCCACCGGCCACCGGCCGGGCGATCAGTCGGCCCACAATCGGGTGTCGTGGCTGTCCACCAGCACGCGGATGCGTCCGATCGCGTCGTCCGCGGACTGCGCAGGCAGCTTTCGTCCGTCCCGGAGCCGGACCGCGACCGCGTCATCCGCGATCTCGGCCGGTCCGAGCACGAATTGATAGGGCGCCAAACGGCTTTCCCGCACCCGGGCCGCCAGGCTCCCCGATTCGGCCCCGACTACCTCGGCACGCAGACCGGCCCGCGCACACCGCTCGCGCAGCTCGACGGCAGCAGGTTCGTCGGCGGCCGAGATCGGCAGTACAGCAACCTGTTTCGGGGCCAGCCAAGCGGGGAACGCGCCGCCGTGCTCCTCGATCAGCTGGGCGACAGCGCGCTCGACGCTGCCGATGATGCTGCGGTGCACCATGACCGGTCGGTGCTTCGCACCGTCGGGCCCGACGTAGTGCAGATCGAACTGATCGGGTTGATAGAAGTCGACCTGCACGGTGGACAGGGTCGACTCCCGGCCCGCGTGATCGTGCACCTGCACGTCGATCTTCGGACCGTAGAACGCGGCTTCGCCCTCGACCGCGTCGTACGGCACACCCGCCCCGTCGAGCACTTCGCTCAGAATCTTGCTCGCCCGCAGCCACATATCCGGTGCCGCAACGTATTTGCCGCCGGGGCCGGGCAGCGACAACCGGTAGCGCACCGCGCTGAGACCCATCGCGCGATACGCGGCTCCGATCAGCGCGAGGGCGGCCGCGGCCTCGTCGGCGACCTGCTCGAGGGTGCAGAAGATATGCGCATCGTTGAGCTGGATACACCGCACTCTGGTCAAACCGCCCAGCACGCCGGACAATTCGGAGCGGTACATCGCACCGAGTTCGGCCATGCGCAGCGGCAGTTCGCGATAGCTGTGCGAGCGGGATCGGTAGATCAGCGCGTGATGCGGACACAGGCTGGGTCGTAACACGACCTGCTCACCGCCGAGATCCATCGGCGGGTACATGTCTTCGTGGTAATGCGCCCAGTGCCCGGATATTTCGTACAGCTCGCGCTTGCCCAGGGCCGGGGAATACACGTGCTGGTAGCCCGCCTGGCGTTCCACACCGCGGATGTAGTCCTCCAGACACTGGCGCACGATCGCTCCGTCGGGCAACCAGTACGGCAATCCGGCCCCGATCAACGGGTCGGTGTCGAACAAGCCGAGTTCCCGGCCCAGTTTGCGGTGGTCGTACATGGGGTCTCCTCCGATGAGGGCGGATGACCACACGGCGAAGCCCCGGGCATCCGCCCGGGGCTTTGTCAGAACAAGAGTCAGCGCGCCGGGACGTCGTCCGGCGTCGTGATGCACAGTGCGCGCTGCATGCGCGAGACGGTACACCCGCTCCGCATACGGAACAACGAAATTTCCGGGCCATCCGTCTCGCCGCTCGATCGGATTCAGGCTTTGCATCCAGTACCCGGATACAGGCTTAGCATCGAACTACGCGGCGCTTTCGATGTGGGAGGTAAGCAATGACCGCACAACCAGTCGAACGAGGCGATGGGCCCGTGGAGTTGCGTTGGGCCCCGGTGCAAGGGTGCACGTTGCCCACCGCCGCGCAGCCGGTCCGCGAGGCCGAGTTCGGCGCACTGTTCGCCGCGGCGGTGCGGACCGTGCAGCGGCCGTCGCCGAACGTCCTGCGGTTGGCGGTGGCCGCTACCGCGGAACAGACGGCGCGGGACCTCGCCGCGCGCGAATCCGGGTGCTGCTCGTTCTTCACCTTCGAGTTCACGCCCCGGGATCCGCACACGCTGTGGATGAACATCGAGGTCCCCGCCGCGCGGGTCGCCGTGCTCGACGGTCTCGCCGCCCAGGCGATCGAAGCGAGCGGCTCCGACACCGCGCGGTGACTGGCAGCCGAGGTCACGGCGCCGGCGCGGGTTGATCTTCTACGCTGCGTGCCTATGACCGTCTTGCGTTCGATCCTGCTCTTCGCGTTGGCGGCCGTGGCCGAGATCGGCGGGGCCTGGCTGGTCTGGCAGGGCGTGCGCGAACACCGCGGGTTCGCGTGGATGGGCGCCGGGGTGCTCGCCCTCGGCTGCTACGGATTCGTCGCGACCCTGCAACCCGACGCCGACTTCGGCCGCATTCTCGCCGCGTATGGCGGCGTCTTCGTCGCGGGCTCGCTGCTGTGGGGCATGGCGCTGGACGGTTTCGAGCCGGACCGCTGGGATCTCACCGGCGCCCTCATCTGCCTGCTCGGCGTCGCCGTCATCATGTACGCGCCCCGCGGAGCGTGACCCGTCGCCTAGCCCAGCTCGACCTCGTCGAAGCCCACGGTGAGCCGGTGCCGCCGCTCCCGCAGCACACCGCCTTCCCGGTGCGCGAGCCCCTCGCCGAAGTCGATGCGCAACGTCGACCTGCGCGCATCCACCTCCCGGACGACCGCGCAGACACCGCTGAACGGCCCCTCCGGGAAATAGACGACGTCACCTGGCGCGTAATCGGAGAACCCCACGCCCCCACAGTAATCCGGTACGGCGCTCACTCGGCGGCGTCGAAGAGCACGATCGGGCCCGCGCTGATCCAGTGCTGGACCGGCTTGGTGACGCAGTTCTCGTCCAGATGGTTCAGGTCCGGCATCGACTGGACGAACGAAACATAGTGGTAGGGGCCGAGATAGCCCTCCATGAAGTTCTCGGCGCCGACGCTGACGTAGGTGGCAGGTCCGTCGAGTTGCAGCGTGCCACCGTCCGTCGTGGGCAACCGCACCGTGACGTGCCCTTCCCCGCCGTCGGTCAGGCACGTGCCGGTACTGCCCAGGCCGGGCCGGGTGCCGGTGGTGACATCGGCATCGAACACGCCCGCCCGGAACGGATTCAGTTCCCGACCGGCGAGCCGTCCGGCGCAGACGATCGAAAGCCCCCGGTTACGGACCTGCTGCTGCGACGGTTCCAAGCTGAGCCCCGGCGGAAGCGCCCGCTCGGCTCCCGCGAGGAAGCAGCTCGCGGTGCTCACCGGCGCAGCGGACGCAAGTGGTTGCGGCACAAGTGCAGCGCCGGTGAGCGATAACAGTGCGATGGCGAACGTCGCCGCACGACGCATGACTTCCCCTCCCGTATGCGATAACCCCGATCGTAAACACGCTTGCGTTGTCCCCGTGGGCATTCGACGGTCAGAGATGAAACGCGTTCCAGTTAGCCGAGTTACCGGTTGGGCGGCGGGCAGGGCTTACCGTTGAGGTCGGACGGCGGCGGCAACGGCTTGCCGTCGGGGCCGACCGGCGGCGGCAACGGCTTGCCGTCCGAGCCCAGCGGCGGGGGCACGCACCCCTCGGGCGGCGTGGCGCCCTGCACCGAACCGAATCCGCCGAGCCCGATGGGGTTTGCCGTCGCCGAGCCGGCGGCGAGCAGCCCCGACCCCATGATCGCGGCGAAAACCAAGACACTGGCCGTACGCAGCCTCATATCAATTCCTGTCTCGAATGCTGTTGTCCTGTCATGGCTTTAGACGCGCGTCGGCACGTCCGGTTCCACGACCGAACAAATATGAGCTACGTCACATTCGAGACCTGGCGTCGATTCAGAGACGAGCCGCCAGCCGTGTGCCCTGATCGATCGCCCGCTTGGCGTCCAACTCCGCGGCGAGTTCGGCGCCGCCGATGAGGTGCAGGTTCACGCCCGCGGCGCGCAGTTCGCCCTCCAGGTCGCGCACGGACTCCTGGCCGGCGCAGACGATCACGTTGTCGACCGGGATCAGCTGGGGGCGTTGCCGTTTCTCACCGAAACTGATGTGCAGGCCGTGGTCGTCGATGCGCTCGTAGTTGACCCCGCCGATGTGGTCGACGCCCTTGGCTTTCAGCGCCGCGCGATGCACCCACCCGGTGGTCTTACCCAGGTCCTTGCCGAACGGTGTCGACTTGCGTTGCAGGAGAACGACCTCGCGCGCGGCCGGCGCCGGCTTGGGCTCGGTGAGCTGACCGGGGGCCTGCTCGTTGTCTGCGTCGACGCCCCACTCTTCCTTCCACTCGTCGAGCTTGAGCGTGGGATGGCCTTCGACGGTGAGGAATTCGCTGACGTCGTATCCGATACCGCCGGCACCGATCACCGCGACGCGCTTGCCGACCGGCCGCTCCTCCCGGACCAGTTCGGCATAGGACAGCACCATCGGATGGTCGATACCCGGGATGTTCGGGATGCGCGGCTTGACGCCGGTGGCGAGCACCACCTCGTCGTACCGGCCCGCGACGAGTTCGGCCGCGCTCACGCGCTTGTTCAAATGCACTGTCACGCCGGTGACTTCGAGCTTGCGCCGGTAGTAGCGGATGGACTCGTCGAACTCTTCCTTGCCGGGGATACGGCGCGCGATGTCGAACTGGCCGCCGATCTTGTCGTCGGCTTCGAACAGGTCGACGCGATGACCGCGCTCGGCGAGGTTGACCGCGGCGGACAGCCCGGCCGGTCCGGCGCCGACCACCGCGATCCGTTTGGTGCGGCGGGTGGGCAGCAGCTGCAGCTCGGTCTCGTGCCCCGCCCGCGGATTCAACAGGCAGGACACGGTCTTGCGCTGGAACGCGTGGTCGAGGCAGGCCTGGTTGCAGGCGATGCAGGTGTTGATCTCGTCGATCCGGTCCTGCTTGGCCTTGTTCACCCACTCCGGGTCGGTGAGGAACGGGCGGGCCAGCGAAACCAGTTGCGCGTCACCACGAGTGAGGATCTCCTCGGCGATCTCGGGCATGTTGATCCGGTTCGACGCGCAGACCGGAATGCTCACCTGCTTGGTGATCTTCGCGGTGAACTCGACGAAGGCCGCCCGCGGCACCGAGGTCACGATGGTCGGCACCCGCGCCTCGTGCCAGCCGATATCGGTGTTCAGGATGTTCGCGCCCGCCGCCTCCAATTCCTTGGCCAGCGCGACGATCTCATCGAAGGTCTGGCCCTTCTCGACCAGCTCGGCCATCGAGAGCCGGAACACGATGATGAACTTCGGGCCGAGCGCGGCGCGGGTGCGGCGCACGATCTCCACCGCGATCCGGCGGCGGTTCTCGGCCGAACCGCCCCACTTGTCGGTGCGCCTGTTGGTGCGCGGCGCGAGGAACTGGTTGATGAAATAGCCTTCACCGCCCATGATTTCGCAGCCGTCGTAGCCCGCGAACTGGGCCAGCCGCGCGCAGCGCACATAGTCGTCGATGGTGCTCTCGATCCCCTTGGACGACAGCTTGCGCGGACGGAACGGGTTGATCGGCGCTTTGATCGAGGACGCGGAAACGCTGCCCGGCACATAGGAATAGCGGCCGGCGTGCAGGATCTGGATGGCGATCTTGCCGCCCTCCTTGTGCACCGCCTTGGTGATCACCCGATGCCGGTAGGCCTCGGTCTTGTTGGTCAGCTTGGAGCCGAATGGCAGCAGCCACCCGGTGCGGTTGGGCGCGTAACCGCCGGTGATGATCAGGCCGACACCGCCGCGGGCGCGTTCGGCGAAATAGGCGGCCAGCTTGTTGGTGTCCCAGGCACGGTCCTCCAGGCCGGTGTGCATCGACCCCATCACCACGCGGTTGCGCAAGGTGGTGAAGCCGAGGTCCAAGGGCTCGAAAAGATGCGGGAAGGAACTCATCGGCGCGTCTCGCTTTCGGTCAATCCGGGTGCGGGGCTGTCGCACTCGGGCGCAGGGCTTGCAGAACTTCGTCGCACCATTCGATGAACCCCGCCTCCACGCGGATGCCCGCGCGCAAGACGAGGAACTGGTGCAGAGCCGTCCCGGAGAGCTGATCCGGGACCGGAAAGTCGCGTTTTTCGATGAGGCGGTACACCTCTAGGCGCTGGGCGTGCTGGTCACGGTGGCGGGCGACCTCGGCGCACAGCGCGGTGATGTCACCGTAGGCGGCGGCGCGGATCTTGATCGCGAGCTCGTTGCGCGGGGTGCCGGTGTCGGACGGTTCGGCGATCCAGCGGGCCAGCTCCGTGCGGCCGGCCTCGCTCACCGAGTACACCTTCTTGTCCGGCCTGCCCTCCTGGACCACCGACTCGCTGTTCAGCCAGCCGGACTCTTCCATGCGCTTGAGCACCCGGTAGATCTGCTGATGGGTGGCGCTCCAGAAGTAGCCGATGGACTTCTCGAAGCGGCGCGCCAGCTCGTACCCCGAGCCGGCCCGCTCGGTCAGCGATACCAGCAGCGCATGCTCGAGGGCCATGGCGACAGATTAGCCGTAACACCCAGTACTATGCAACTGAGTGCATAACGTTCGGCTACCGTGCCGGTAACTCGCCGGAACGAGATCCGCGGCCCGCGCGTAGCACCCCGGTATCGAATCGGCGCGCAGGCCGCTTCGTCGGCCACCGGCGACGCCCCGCGGCGGATAGGCTGCGCGGCATGACCGAGGTGAACGCGCGAGCGACTGTCGGACAGGCCGCCGGGCGCGCACAGGTGGTGGCGTGGGGATTCTGGGATTGGGGATCGTCCGCCTTCAACGCCGTGATCCTCACGTTCGTCTTCTCCGTGTACCTGACCGACAAGGTCGGTGACGATCTGCCCGGCCCCTTCTCGTCGAGTACCTGGCTCGGCCTGACCCTCGGCGCCGCCGGGCTGCTGGTGGCGCTGACCGCGCCGATCTTCGGGCAGCGGTTCGACGCGTCGGCGAAACGCAAACGCTCCCTTGCCTTCTTGACCGGGCTCTGCATCGCGTCGATGACACTGCTGTTCTTCGTGCACGACGACTATCACTATCTGGGGTACGGCCTGCTGCTGCTCGGACTCGGCTCCGCCTTCTTCGAGCTGGCCAGCGTGCCCTACAACGCGATGCTGCGCCAGGTGTCCACCCCGGACAATGTCGGGCGGGTCTCCGGGTTCGGCTGGGCCATGGGCTATTTCGGCGGCATCTTCCTGCTGCTGATCTGCTACTTCGGTTTCATCTCCGGCGACGGTGACAACCGCGGGCTGCTCGGCATTCCCACCGACGACGGACTCAACATCCGGTTGGTCGCCGTCGTCGCGGCGGTCTGGTTCGCGGCGTTCGCGCTGCCGGTGCTGTTCACCGTCCCCGAATTACCGCGCACCGACGCCGATCCCGGCGCCGCGAACGCCGGGTTCTTCGCGTCGTACAAGGTGCTGTTCCGGGACCTGGGCGAGCTGTGGCGCGTCGACCAGCGCATCGTCTGGTTCCTGTTGGCCAGCGCGGTCTTCCGCGACGGACTCGCGGGTGTCTTCACTTTCGGTGCGGTGCTCGCGGTGCGGGTGTACGACATCGCCGAGGCCGATGTACTGCTGTTCGGCATCGCCGCCAATGTGGTTGCGGCACTGGGCGCGATCGTCGCGGGACGGCTCGACGACCGGGGCGGGCCGAAGCGCGTCATCGTGGTCTCGCTGGTGTCGATGATCGTGTGCGGCCTCGCGCTGCTGGTGGTCTCCGGCCCGCTGATGTTCTGGATCTTCGGGCTGCTGCTCACCGTGTTCGTCGGCCCGGCGCAGTCCGCGTCGCGGTCCTTCCTCGCCCGACTGGCGCCGCCGGGACGGGAAGGCCAGATCTTCGGCCTCTACACGACCACGGGACGCGCGGTGTCGTTCCTCGCGCCGCTCTCGTTCGCCCTGTTCACGATCCTGTTCGACACCGACCGAGCGGGCATCGTCGGGCTGGTCCTCGTGCTCGCGCTCGGGCTCGGCGCGCTGCTGCCGGTCCGTTCGCCCGCGCCGACGGACGTGCAGACCGGTCCCACGGACAAACCGGCCCAGTAGCCGAGGTCTCGGCGGACCGCCCGCCTCGCCGTCCCGAAACATCGCTTAGGCTCCTGACGTGAGCTTGCCCTCCCCCACCTCCGAGAACCGCGCCGTGGTCACCGGCGCCTCCTCCGGCATCGGCACCGCGCTGGCCGCCGACCTCGCCGCCCGCGGCTATTCGCTGATCCTGGTCGCCCGCCGTGGTGAGGTGCTCACCGAACTCGCGCAGCGGCTGACGCTGGCGCACGGCATCACCGCCGAGGTGCGCGCGGTCGATCTGTCCGACCGCACCCAGCGCGGCGCACTGGTCGAGGAACTCGGCGCCCGCGACATCGCGATCCTGTGCAACAACGCCGGGATCGCCACCTTCGGCGCGGTCGCCGAACTCGACCTCGCCTACGAGCGCGCCCAGATGGAACTGAATGCCGTTGCGGTGCACGACCTCACGCTCGCGGTGCTGCCCGGCATGATCGCGCGCGGCGCCGGCGGCATCCTGATCAGCGGCTCGGCCGCGGGGAACATGCCGATCCCGAACAACGCGACCTACGCCGCGAGCAAGGCCTTCGCCAACACGTTCTGCGAGTCGCTGCGCGGCGAGCTGAAGGATTCCGGCGTGCACGTCACACTGCTCGCGCCCGGCCCCGTGCGCACCGAGACGCCCGATCCCGCCGAGGCGTCGATCGTGGACCGGCTGGTGCCCGATTTCATGTGGGTCTCCTCGGAGTACACCGCGAAGGTGTCCATCGACGCGCTGGCCCGCAACAAGATGCGCGTCGTGCCGGGCTTGATCAGCAAGGGCATGAGCGTCGCCGGGCAGTACGGGCCGCGCGCCGTCACCGCACCCATCGCGGGCGCCTTCTACCGGAAGCTGGGCGGCTGAGACCGCGGTCACGGGCCTGGTCAAGGTTCCGTCAAGATCGGGGCCCGGCTCGTCAAGCACCCGTAAGCTGGACGTTTGCCCAGGGGGAATCGGCGTAGTCCTGACAACGGCCCCGCATACGGAATAGCGGGGGCGCACACAGGAGACACCGTGACGCTGCTCGAAATTTTCCCGTCGCTGAAGTCGGGAATGCCCTCGCGCCTCGACTCGGCGGTATGGCCGCGGGACACGCATTACGACGACGCGGGCCGCATAACGATCGGCGGGGTCGCCCTCGCCGATATCGCGGACCAGTACGGCACTCCGACCTACGTCCTGGACGAGCGCGAGGTCCGGGAACGCTGCCGGGCCTACCGCAAGGCCTTCCCCGAGGCCGAGATCATCTACGCCGGTAAGGCTTTGATGATTCGCGCGGTCGCCAACTGGGTTTCCCAGGAGGGACTGTCGGTGGACGTGTGCTCCGCCGGGGAACTGGCCATCGCACTCGCCGCCGGCGTCGCGCCGCGGCGGATCATCATGCACGGCAACGGCAAATCGTTCGACGAACTCACCGCCGCGGTGCAGGCCGGGGTCGGCCGCATCGTGGTCGACTCGCTGGCCGAGATCACCCTGCTCTCGGCGCTGGTCACCGATTCGCAGAATGTCCTGCTCCGCCTCTCCCCCGGCATCGACGTGCACGGACATCCCGCGGTGAAAACCGGTGTCACCGACCAGAAGTTCGGCTTCCCGCTCGGCGGCGACACCGCGGCCGAGGCGGTCGCCCGCATCCTGCGCCAGCCCAAGCTGAACCTGGTGGGCTTCCACTGCCACCTCGGCTCGCAGATCCACGATCCGGACTACTACGGCGAGGCGGTGCGCCGGATGGTCGCCGAGATGGCGCGCGTCCGGGCCGACCACGGCCACCTGCTCACCGAGCTGGATCTCGGCGGCGGGCACGCGGTGGCCTACCGCACCGGCGATATCGCGATGGACCTCGCCGACCTGGCTGCCATCATCGAGGACGCGCTCGACGCGGCCTGCGCGCGCCAGCACTTCCCGCGCCCGACCATCTCGCTGGAACCGGGCCGCGCGATCGTCGCGCACGCGGGCGTGACGCTGTACCGGGTGCTCTCGGTCAAGCACATCGAAGGCGGGCACACCTATGTGACCGTGGACGGCGGCATGAGCGACAACCCGCGCGTCGCGCTGTACGGGGCGCGCTACAGCGTCGTCGTCGCAAACCGGCACCCCACCTGCGCGAGCATGACCGCGACAGTCGCGGGGCGGTTCTGCGAGGCGGGCGACATCCTGGCCACCGACGTGCAACTGCCGGTCGACCTGCGCCCCGGCGAGGTGCTCGCGGTGCCCAGCACCGGCGCCTACCACCACAGCCTCGCCTCGTCCTACAACAGCGTCGGCCGGCCGCCGATCGTCGCGGTGCGCCACGGGCAGTGCCGGGAGCTGGTGCGCCGGGAGACCACCGCGGATCTGCTGAGCCGCGACGTCGGGTACTGAACGGGTTCGCACCGGCCTGTCCGACTCGTGCGACAGGCCGGTGCGTTCGGCGCGTGTCAGTGATTCGTCAAGATCACGGGGCCGGTGGTCAAGGTTGCGCTAAACGACCTGCCGCGGGTCTACGCAAAGGCGTAGTAGTTGATAGGCCCCGCAGTACAGAGAAAGCGGGGAGCGGATCAGGAGAGCAGCCGTGACGCTAGTGGACTTCTTGTCGCCACCTCGGCCGGGAGCGGCCGCACAGCTGGATTCCGCGGTGTGGCCCGCAGGCGCCACCCGCGACGCCGACGGCCGGATCGTGCTCGGCGGCGTGGCGCTCACCGAGATCGCCGACAGCTACGGCACCGCGCTGCGAGTGGTCGACGAGCGCGAGGTCCGACAGCGCTGCCGGGCGTATCGCAAGACCTTCGCCGAAGCCGAGATCGGCTACGCCGCAACGGCCTTGCTGGTACGCGGGATCGCGAACTGGGTCACCGCCGAGGGACTCTCGGTGGTCGCGTGCACGGCGGCAGACTTGGCCGCGGCCTTCGCCGCGGGTGTCGATCCGAAGCGAATCATCTTGCATGCCAACCGGACTCCGCGAGCCACGCTGGAGACGGCGGTGGCCCGCGGGGTCGGCCGGATCGTGGTGGGGTCGCTGGACGAGATCGGTGTGCTCGCCTCGATCGCCACCCGACCGCAGCGCGTGCTGCTGCGCGTCGCACCCGGGATCGGGCGCGACGGCTACCCGACCTGGGACGACGCCGACACCCCTGGTTTCGCGCTCGGTGACATCCCCACCGCGGTGGCCCGGGTGCTCGGCACGCCGACGCTCGACCTGATCGGGTTGCACTGCCATCTCGGTTCGCAGATCTACAACCCGGACCACTACGGCGAGGCGATCCGGCGGCTGGTCGCCGAGATGGCGCAGGTCCGCCGCGACCACGAGCGCCTGCTCACCGATCTGGACCTCGGTGGCGGTCACGCCATCGCCTACCGCAACGGCGACGCCGAGATGAACCTCACCGAGCTGGCCGCCATCATCGAAGACGCACTCGACGCCGCCTGTGCGCGACAGCATTTCCCCCGGCCGAACGTCGCGCTGGAGCCGGGACGCGGCATCGTCGCGCGGGCGGGTATCACGCTGTACCGCGTGCTGTCGGTGAAACACAATGACGGCGGCCGCATTTCGGTCGTCATCGACAGCGAGGAACGGGGCGATATTCGAACCGTGGCCTACTCGGGCACGGTCGTGGCGAATCGGCGGCCGTCCGGGCCGCTGTCCAGCGCCACCGTGGCGGGGCGCGCGGGCGACGTCATCCTCGCGGCCGACGTACGGTTGCCCGCCGACCTACGCCCCGGCGAACTGCTGGCCGTACCGTGCACCGGGGCGTACCACCGCGGGCCCGCGATGTCGGTGATCGGCGTACGGGGTGGCCGATGCACGGAGCTGCTCCGCCGCGAACCACACCTGCTGGATCGCGACGCGAGCTGAAAACATCTCTCCCGCTACAGGTTTCCCGCTCCCGATCCGGCAGGCCGAATCGGGGGCGGGCACCGGTCAGCGCTTGCGCGTGCCGAAGATGCTACGACTGATCTCCCGGCCCGCAGCGGTGGCGGCGGATCGCAGGAAGCTCTTCACCGCAGGGTTTTTCATGATCCGCTCAGCGGTCGACTCGTCGTCACCCTTCGAGGAGCGCCCCGGCGCGGGTGCGACGACCTCCGGATTCTGTTCTGCCGCATCGACTTTCGCGGCCAGAATCTCATAAGCCGACTCCCGGTCGACGGTTTGACCGTACTTGCCCTGCAACGAACTCGACAGCGCGCGCGACTTGATCGCGTCGTCACCGATCGTGTCCATCAGCGAACGCGGCGGCTGAATCCTGGTCCACGCCACCGGCGTCGGCGCGCCCTTCTCCGAAAGCACCGTCACCACGGCCTCACCCGTGCCCAGCGAGGTGAGCGCCTTCTCCAGATCGTAGGTGCTGGTCTTCGGGTAGGTGCGTACCGTCTTCGACAGCGCCTTCTGATCGTCGGGCGTGAAGGCGCGCAACGCGTGCTGGATGCGCGCACCGAGCTGCGACAGCACCGGATTCGGGATATCGGTGGGCAACTGGGTGCAGAAGAACACGCCCACGCCCTTGGAGCGGATCAGCTTGACGGTCTGCTCCACCTGATCCAGGAAGGCCTTGGACGCGTCCGCGAACAACAGGTGTGCCTCGTCGAAGATGAACACCAGCTTCGGCTTGTCGATATCGCCCACCTCGGGCAACGTCTGGAACAGGTCGGCGAGCACCCACATCAGGAAGGTGGAGAACATCACCGGCCGCGCCGCCTGGGCGCCGAGTTCGAACAGGGTGATGACGCCCTGGCCGCCCGCGACCCGCACCAGATCACTCGGATCCAGTTCCGGCTCACCGAAGAACGTGTCGCCGCCGTCGGCCTCGAGGTTCACCAGCGCGCGCAGGATCACGCCCGCGGTGGCCGCGGAGACGCCGCCGATGCCCTTGAGGTCCTCCTTGCCCTCCGGACTGGTGAGATGCGTGATGACGGCACGCAGATCCTTCAGGTCGAGCAGGGCGAGACCGTTCTTGTCCGCCCAGTGGAAGATCAAGCCCAGTGTCGATTCCTGAGTCTCGTTGAGCCCCAGCACTTTACTGAGCAGCACCGGGCCGAACGAGGTGATCGTCGCGCGGATCGGCACACCGATACCGTTGGTGCCGAGCGAGACGAACTCGGTGGGGTACCCCGTCGGCGCCCAGTCCTGCGCACCCGTTTCGGCCGCTCTCGCACTGAGTTTGTCGTTGGCCTGTCCCGGCTGCGAAAGACCGGACAGGTCGCCCTTGATATCCGCGAGGACCACGGGAACGCCTGCGCGCGAAAGCTGTTCGGCGATGCCCTGCAACGTCTTCGTCTTACCGGTACCCGTCGCGCCCGCCACCAAGCCGTGCCGGTTCATCGTGCGCATCGGGATGCGCACGCGCGCCGTGGTATCCACCTCGCCGTCGACCACCACGGTGCCGAGTTCCAACGCCACCCCGTCGAAGGCGTAGCCGGCGGCGATCTCCTGCGCGGCCGCCGACCCCGTGGCGTCGTTCGCGGCAGCGGCTTCCTTCTTGTCGGCTTTCGCCGCGGCCGCTTCGGCGGCAGCGGCGGTTTCGTCGGCCTTCGCCGCCGCGCTCTGCGCCTTCGCCTTACTCGCCCCCGCCTCCTGCTCGGCGAGCTCGCGCTCCGCTTCCTCCGCGGCAGCCGCCGCCTCCGCCGCTACCCGGGCCGCCTCCTCGGCAGCCTTACGCGCCGCGGCCGCCTTTTCCTGGGGCGTAGTCATCGCACGTCCTCCGTCTGGGGTCTGACTCGAACTGCTAACGCAGTGTTTGCTGTCGTACCGAAACGCCTGTGCCGATCTGCCCGAAACTGTATCCCCGCAACGCCCGATCAGGAGCGGCACACCCCGCCGAGATTGTCGCCACACCGGTAAACCCGGCGGGACACCCCGCCGAGAACACGCGGCGCGAAGGCAGCGCAAATCGGACAGAGCTAATGTTGCTGCCGTGTCGGACAAATATGTGGTGTGGATGGATTGCGAGATGACGGGCCTGCGCCTGGACAGCGACAAGCTGATCGAGGTGGCCGCGCTCGTCACCGACAGCGACCTCAACATCCTCGGTGACGGCGTGGACATCGTGATCCACGCCGACGACGCGGCGCTGGCCGCGATGCCCCCGGTGGTCGTCGACATGCACGCGCGCTCCGGGCTGACCGAAGAGGTCCGCCGCTCCGCCGTCACCATGGCCGAGGCCGAAGAGCAGGTGCTCGACTACATCCGCCAGTACGTACCGACGCCGCGGACAGTGCCGCTGGCGGGCAACTCGATCGCCACCGACCGCGGCTTCATCGCCCGCGACATGCCCGCGCTCGACGCACACCTGCACTACCGCATGATCGACGTGAGCTCCATCAAGGAACTGTGCCGGCGCTGGTACCCGCGCATCTACTTCGGCCAGCCGGAAAAAGGCCTGACCCATCGCGCGCTCGCCGACATCAAAGAATCGATCCGCGAACTCGAGTACTACCGGCGCACGGCGTTCGTCGCGCCCCCCGGCCCGACCACCACCGAGATCGCCGCCGTCGCCGCCGAGATCGGCGCCACCGCCTCGGCCGTCGAATCGGCCCAGGTCAGTGGCGTGCCGGAAACCGATTAGGGACTCGAAGGGTTGACACGCTAATATCGACGGCGCCGGTACTCATCCCGGCAATGGTGACCGTAGTTCAGTTGGTAGAGCACCAGGTTGTGATCCTGGCTGTCGCGGGTTCGAGTCCCGTCGGTCACCCGCACGGGCCAGGTCAGGTTAATCCTGACCTGGCCCTTTTGGTTTTTGGGTTGCTGTGTCTGGGTCGACCTGGAGAGACGAATTCGCCGGGGGACGCCGGGTCGCATCGTGTATCTGCGCTCCGAAGCGGTTGCTTGTGGCGTGCCTCGCACTCTTCGTTACGCCGACCGCGTGTCAACCTGCAGACACGCGGTCGGAAGGACGAGAGGTGCGCGTCGGCGAGCCATGCGCACGGCCGAACCTGGCACGCGGGCAGAGTGAGCCGCCGCGCACTTTTTATTACGCCGCACGCGTGTCTGCGTGCAAACACGCGCGCGGGGCGGCAAAAGGTGCGCGTCAGTGAGCCATGCGCACGGCCGAACCCGGCACGCGGGCAGAGTGAGCCGCCGCGCACTTTTTATTACGCCGCACGCGTGTCAGCGTGCAAACACGCGCGCGGGGCGGCAAAAGGTGCGCGTCAGTGAGCCATGCGCACGGCCGAACCCGGCACGCGGCCGGGGTGAGCCGCCGCGCACTTTCCACTACGCCGCACGCGTGTCTGCATGCAAACACGCGCGCGGGACGGCAAAAGGTGCGCGCGTCGTGCCAGCCGAGCACCTCTAGCGTGGGGTCGCTCCTGGCACTCGGGAATTAAGCGAAAGTCGGCGCGAGAGCGCGGCGCAGCCGAGCTGCGCCGGGCATGCTCCCGCGCTACTTTCGACCCTTCACACTCGCTGTGGCACGGCAGAGGGGGCACGAAGCGGGCGGCCACCACGCGGGGTGAGCCGCCGCGCACTTTCCATTACGCCGCACGCGTGTCTGCATGCAAACACGCGCGCGGGGCGGCAAAAGGTGCGCGCGTCGTGCCGGTCAAACACCTCCACGCTGCGCCGCCTTTGGCGCAGCGGCGCTCCCGACACTCGGGACATAAACGAACGCTGGGCGCGGGAGCGCGGCGCAACCGACGCTCCGACGGCGTACTCCCGCACTCCTTGCTGATGCTTCACACTCGCTGTGGCATGGCAGAGGCAGAGAGCGGGCAGCCACCACGCGGTCGAGCGGCCGCCGCGCACTTTTTAGTACGCCGCGCGCGTGTCAGCGTGCAAACACGCGCGCGGGGCGGCAAAAGGTGCGCGCCGTACGCGCTAACGCTGACCGCCGATGCTTCGCGGGACAGGTTCCCGCACTCCTTCTGATGCTTCGCACTCGCTGGGGCATGGCAGAAGGGGTGCGGGGAGACGGAAGTGGTGCGGGAAGGGTGGAGCTAGTGGCGGACGGCGTTCAGGGGGAGGTCGTTGGCGGCGGCGATGGCTTCCAGTTCGGCGGTGGATTTGTCGGCGAACGCGGTACGCAGGCTTTCGTGGCTGCCGTCGGCGCCGAAGGTCGCCAGTGTGCGCATGAAGAAGTGGGGTTCGACGGCGCCCAGCGCGACGTAGCCGTCGGCGCACCGATAGATGCCGTAGCCCGGGAACGCACCACCGAGGATCGCGTCGGTACCCATCAGCCGATAGCGGACGGCGTCGCCGGCACGGGCAGCGGCCTCCTCCAAAGCCACACGATACGGCTGTCCCGCACCGGTTTCCGCGCGGCGAACCAGCGCCGCCAGCGCCGTGGAGACAGTTCGCTCGGCGCCGAGCATGTCGGCGATCGGCACCGTCGGCATCTGCGGCGGGACGAGTGTGCCGTGGACCGCTTGGTAGTTCAGGTCGTGGCCGGGTAGCTCCGGGTCATCGGCGTGGCCGACGATCTCGATCAGCGACAGTCGCGGGAAACGCTCCTGCGGCTGAGCAAGGTCCAGTCGCACGAGCGCGCTCGGCCGCATCGAAGTGATGAGCAGATCCGCGGGCTGCAGCAGGTCGTCGAGTTTGCGTCGGTCCGCCTCCTGCTTCAAATCGAGCGAAGCGATCTCCTGATTCTCGATCAGCGCGCGATACCAGTCCGGCGCGGCGGCCGCGAGCGGATCCCCACCCGGCGGCTCCACCTTGATCACGTGCGCCCCGAGTTCCGCGAGTCGCGCCGCCGCGAGCGGTCCGGGCAGGTTCACGGCCAGGGAAACGACCCGGACCCCGGACAACGGCTGCACTGCGGTGTTCTCCATACCGCGACAATACATTTGTATCGTCTGCAAGTTACCTGCACCGTAACCGATGTCTCACACCCAAGGCACGATCGCCCCGCACGTGGCACGTAGCGCTCTACTCGCACCTCTCGCAGGCCTGAGTCACCCTGGCGGTAGTCGACTACGTGGTGGGCCCGCGCCGGCGGGAAACGGAGTCCGCTCGAGATCGCCGACTGTGCCGATCGCGGTCGCGCGGGGCGAGTGCCGCGCTGACAGTCAGCGGTTCCAGAGCGACTCCGGGCCGGGTAGATCACCTGGGAGCCAGGTGTATTCGAGTTCGGGTAGTTCGAAGCCCTGCTCGAAGTGGGCGGTGCGTTCGTCGGTACGGGTTGCGCCGTTGCGTTCGTAGAAGGCGATCGCGGGGGTGTTGTCTTTCAGGACCTCGAGGTAGACGGTGGTGCCGGGGTGTTCGGCGGCGGCCCAGGCGAGGACGTGCCGCAGCAGTCGCCCGCCGATACCGGAACGTTTCAGCTGCGGCTGGACGTGCAGGTTGTCGATCAGGAGGCGGCCGTCGGGACGCGGGACGAGATAGGCGAAGCCGAGCAATTCGTCGGCGTCGTCGGCGATGAAAAGCGCGCCGTCCGACGGTGCGCCGTCGAGTCGGTTCCGCCAGAGAGTGAGCCGGTCCTCGAGCAACGATCCGTGCAGATATGCGTCGGGCATGATGCCCGCGTAGGCGGTCTGCCAGCTGTGCGTGTGCAGTGCCGCGACGGACTCCGCGTCCGACCCGGTTCCCCGTCTGATCCTCATGGGTCGAGTTCACCGCACCGGACCGCGATTCGGCACCTCATTTTGCGGTGTCCGGACCGCGCACCTCGCCCGGGCGAGCACTGCACCGGATTGTCGGTCCCTGCTGCCAGACTCTGGGCATGCGGTGGGCGGTGGCGGAAACAGGCGACGGCGGCGCCCGGCTGTGCCCACTCGACCAGGAGGGCAGACCGGCAGGCCCGGTGTTGAACGAGCCGTCGCTCGCGGCGGCCGTGCGGTCCCGGCCCGAGGTCGAACGGTGGGTCTGGCGCAGTACCACCGACATCTACCGTCCGCTGTTGGCAGCAGGCGTACGCGTGGAACGCTGCTACGACGTGCAGGCCGCCGAGTCCCTGCTGATCGGCCACGAGCAAGGCCAATCGGGTCAAGCCCGCTCGCTCGCGGCCGCGTGGGCCCGCCTGCACAACCTGCCCGTGCCGCCGGACGCCCCGCTCCGGGCCGCCGAGACGCAGCCGTCACTGTTCGATTCCGGCCCGGCGCCGCTGCCGCCCGGCGTCGACGAATTCACCGCGCTGCTGGAGGTTTACGCGGCACAGGTGGCCCGGACCGCGCAGACCGAACACCCGGACCGCATGCGCCTGCTGCTCGCCGCCGAATCGGCGGGCATGCTGGTGGCCACGGAACTCAACCTGGCGGGCATCCCCTGGCGCGCGGATGTCCATCGCGAATTGCTGGACAACCTACTGGGCGAACGCTTTCCGGGCGGGCTGGAGCCGCGGCGGATGGCGGAACTGGCCGACGAGGTGTCCCGCGCGTTCGGCAACGGCGTGCGGGTCCGCCCGGACCTGCCCCAGGACATCGTCAGAGCTTTTGCCCGCGTGGGGATTTCACTGTCGTCCACGCGGAAATGGGAACTCCAGCGGATCGATCATCCTGCGGTGGCGCCGCTGCTGGCGTACAAGTCGCTCTACCGGCTGCACACCGCGAACGGCTGGTCCTGGCTGGAACAGTGGGTACACGACGGCCGATTCCGGCCCGAATATCTGCCCGGCGGCACGGTTTCCGGCCGGTGGACCACCAACGGCGGTGGCGCGTTGCAGATTCCGAAGGTGATCCGCCAGGCCATTCGCGCGGATCCCGGCTGGCGGCTGGTGGTCGCCGACGCCGCCCAGATGGAGCCGCGCGTGCTCGCCGCGGTATCGCGCGATCCCGGGCTGATGGAACTCGCCGGTCGCGGCGACGACCTGTACGCGGATCTCGCCGCCCACGCGTTCGGCGGCGAACGCGACCAAGCCAAGATCGCCATGCTGGGTGCGATGTACGGCCAGACCTCCGGGGACGCACTCACACACGTGACCGAACTCCGCCGCCGCTATCCGGCCGCCATGGCCTATGTCGACGACGCCGCGCACGCCGGCGAGGAGGGTCGTCTGGTGCGTACCTGGCTGGGCCGCACCTGTCCGCCGGTCACCGCACCCGAGGTCGAGCCGACCCACGACGAAGAGGAGTTCCGCGGGTTCGGCACCTCCGCGGCCCGCGCCCGTGGCCGGTTCACCAGGAACTTCGTCGTGCAGGGCAGCGCCGCCGACTGGGCCCTGCTGCTGCTCGCCGGCCTACGCCACGCGATGTCGCACGCCGGGCTGCGTGCCGAACTCGTCTTCTTCCAGCACGACGAGGTCATCGTGCACTGCCCGGCCGAGGAAGCCGACACGGTCGCCGCCGCGATCACCACCGCCGCCGAGAACGCGGGGCGCATCACGTTCGGTCCCACGCCGGTCCGCTTTCCCTTCACCACGGCGATCGTCGAATGCTATTTCGACGCCAAATAGCGTGCGGGCCACCGATTCACACCGATGGCCCGCACGAACGTGATGGCTAACCGCGGTCCGCGTTGCCCGCCTTCCACACCGGCCACGGGATGTTCCAGTCCCCGAGTCCGTCGGTGCCGGAAAGCGTGCCGCCGACCGTGTTCTTGATGATGGTGATGTCGCCGCGCTTGGCGTTCTGGTACACCCACTGCGCGTTGGCGGGGCTGAGGTTCAGACAGCCATGACTGGTGTTGCTGTAGCCCTGCTGCCCGACCGACCACGGTGCGGAGTGGAAGAAGATGCCGCTGTAGGAGATTCGGGTCGCGTAGTCGACCGGCGTCTTGTATCCGTCCGGTGAGTTCACCGCCACGCCGTAGGTCGACGAGTCCATGATCATCTTGTCGAACCGGTCGCCCACGATGTAGACGCCGTTGTCGGTGGGCGTGCTGTTCTTGCCCATCGAGGTCGGCATGGTCTTGATCACCTGGCCGTTCTGTTCGACCACCACCTGCTTGGTGTTGTCGTCGGCGGTGAAAATCGTGGCATCGCCGATGGTGAAGAACGACTGGATGTTGTCCTGCCCGAACAGGCCGTTGCCGAGGTCACGCCCATAGACGTTCACGTTGATGGTGACCTTGGTCCCCGGTGCCCAGAAGTTCTCCGGCCGCCACCGGACCTCACGATTGTTCACCCAGTAGAACGCGCCCTCCACCGCAGGCTCGGTGGTGATTTTGATCGCATCCTGGGCGGCCTTGCGGTCGGGAATGTTCTCGTCGAACTGCACCGCCACCGGCTGGCCGATGCCGACCACCTCGCCCTCGCCGGGCAGCAGATACGGCTTGGTCTGGCTGTCCGGGGAACTGGTGGTGAAACTCAACGTCGCCGAATTGGCACCGCCGAGACCGATCGCATCCGCCTTCAACCGGTAGGTTTTGCCGTAACCGAGCACCTCGGTGGTCTCCCACGAGCGGCCGTCCGCGGCCAGCTTGCCCGCCACCGGCTTGTCCTGCGCGTTGACCAACGTCACATTCGTGAACCGGCCGTCTTCGACATGGAAAGCCAGCGGCACGCCCGGCGACACCCCGACATCGCCGTCCTTGACCGGGGACATCAGCTTCGGCTTGATCAACTCCAGCAGCGGATTACGGTCGATCATGACCGTGGACGAGTCCGTCGTACTCGACGAGGAGCAGCCCGACAGGGCCAACGCCGCCACCGCCAGCACAGCAACAGGCCCGCTGATATGTCGGATCCACCGACGCCGACCTCGTCCAACGCTCATCTTCAACCCCGTTTCAAGTCGATCCCGCCCGCTACAGCTCAACCCGCCGTGTCTGCGGAACGGTCGAGACCACATTCGGACATTCTGCCAGTCCGAAGGGCTCGCACCAACGCGAATCCCGCGTCGACACAGTGGTGTTACACGGGATAGATCCGAACCGACCCCTCCGTTGTTAACACGGCAACCGACGCACCCATCCGCGCCGGTCAGAGCGCGATTTCACATCTGCGCCCTCGGCCTGTTAAGGTTTCTCACGCACCGGAACACGGAGCAAGCGCCATTAGCTCAATTGGCAGAGCAGCTGACTCTTAATCAGCGGGTTCGGGGTTCGAGTCCCTGATGGCGCACCATAACATGGCCCCTGACCTGGTATTACAGGTCAGGGGCCATGTTTGTTTGACCGGGTGAGTCGGGCCGTTCCCAAAAATATCCCAAAAATTCGCGCGCCCAGCCGTGTTCGTCAGCTGTCCCCACCGAAACCCAGCTCCAGCACCGCCGACGAGTCCGGGTCTGCTCGGGTGACGCGATGTAGTGCCGCTCGGTGATCCCCTCGCGCGAGTGCCCCAACTGCTAGGCGGCGGTCTTCGCATCCGACGCCTCGGCGATCAGCGTCGCCGCTGCCTTCCGGAAACGTGTACTGCGTCACGTCCTTGCACAGGGTGCCCCGCGCGTCCCGCCATGTCCGGTTGAAGTTGTGCGGATCACGAAGAACTCCACCCCGGCCCGGAAACACAAGCGGCACCGTGTCTTCCACCTCCACCACGCTGCCGCCCTCCTCCTGCAGCGCCTTCACCTCACACATCCGCCCGTGTGTCGGGTCGTCTCGCAACCGCTTCAACATCTGGATCGTGAACTCTGGCAGCGCAACGATCCGATGCCCGGCATCGGTTTTCGCCCACTCCTGCCGAAACAGCCCCTTACCCTTCAGCCTGACAACAGACGCCGACACCGTGAACGTCGCCGGTTCGGCTTCGAGATCGAACTGATCCCAGGACGCCGCCAGCGCCTCGCCCGGACGCACGCCGGAACCGAGGACCAGATCCGCGACATCGAGCACGAGCCGATCCCGCTTCGGGCCATGCGTATACGCGGGAGTTCCCGGAATCTCGTTCCCCGCCAGCCACTCCCGAAGTTGAGCTCGTAGGGCGGCCAGGCGATCCCGTTCGATGATCCGAGGCTTGACCTTGCGTCTGCGCAGACGGGACGCGTCACGCAACGGCTGCGAAATATCGCTGCCTGGACGACGCGAACGATTCTCCCAGGCAGCGACGAAGCTGCGGTGATCCCAAGCGTCAGCCGACTACAGCGTATGTCGTAACTGGCCTTGACCAAGGTGCTTGACATGAGAGGTTGCCTATCGGATCGGCAGATTCTGAGTGCAACCATGCACTGGCACGACGCCTACCGAAAATCGCTCGACGTACTCGAACGTTGTCAGATGGCGGGTCACCAACCGTTCGAGTTGTGTCGTAACGACCGCACAGGGACTCCCGGCCGGTGAACGCTGGAATGTTTTGCGGGACAGTACCTTCGAGTCGGTATAATCTTGTCGGTGGATCGTGAAATGTCCTGGGCGACAGCGGCGGGCCTCGCACTGCCCGAAGTGATGGGCGGCGCACAGGAAGGTCTCGCCATCCACCCGAACCTTCGACAAGCGGCGACGACGATGCGCTCTGGGTCGGCGCTTATCGTCTGGCGGCTGGCACCGGCCATCGAACCGATCGCGCTCTTGGCGCTCGCGGGAACAGAGCTACGGCGTGGCCCATACGGCTCGGTCTCAGGAAAGACGCTCGCCTTCGTCACCGACACCTCGGTCGAGCTGAGAAGCTGGGGGAACCTGGACTCGGTGACAGAGTTGCCTGCGCGGTTCCTGGACTCCGGCGGCATGGACGTCGCTTGGTCACCCGAGGGCCGACTGCTGGCTGTGGCGTCGTGCGAACGCCTGATCATCGTGGACGTCGAACACGGAGTCCACCACGAGGTACCTCACGAAGGCGATCATTACTACTTCGGCGACTGGGCATCGCTACCTCAGTTCTCCCCCGACGGTCGCCGGGTGGGAGTCGCCAACACTATGCAGGGCAGGTGGTGGCACACCATGCTGACCGTGGCAGCGGACGGCACCATCGAATACGGATTCGATTACGGACCGGACGGGATACCACAGGCCGGAGGCCGCAACATTCCCTCCGCCGTCGCGTTCACACCCGACGGCCGCCGAGTCGCCATCTGGGTCTACCGCGGCGCCGTGGAGCGCCGCAATCCCTCCGAATATCGCGGCGTGGTGGTCGTGATCGACACCACGACCGGAACCCTCGTCTGGCGCCGTCACATCGATAACGGCACTGCTGGACGACCTGGCGAGGTCTATCCGGCAGCACTGTGCTTCACCCTCGACGGAGCCTCGCTCGCAATAGGACTCGACACCGGCATTATCTGGCTCGACGCAAACACCGGCGCACCCAAAACAGCCGATACCACCATCGGTGCGGTCAACGCACTGGCGTGCGCCCATCACACCGGCATGCTGGCTGCCACCAAAACCGGCCTCCACCAACTCGAACACCCACCGACATAACCGCTGTTACCTCACCGGCGCACACACTCAGCGCAATGTAGGTAGCCGCATTTCGCCCGGTTCCATCCGGCGCGCCCGGTAAATCAATGGGCCGAGACCGTCTCAGGCCGCCGAACGCACCATTGCCGTTGCAGCACGAGGTCACACGATGCGAGTGAAAGGGGCTGCCCCGGTTTGGTTGATTCCTTGACCTGCCCCAGCTTTGGTTACCCATTCGCGTGGCAGCGGCTCGGGTGGTTGGAACTTCAACTCAGGGAGGGCAGGTAGTCGGGGGTCGCCGGCAGGAAGTCGCCGGGGAAGGCCGGGCCGAAGAAGACGAGGAAGACGCTGACGGCGGCCAGGACGACCAGGGCCGGGAACGACCACATCGGCCATGCCGAGACGAGGCGACCACGCCGCCAGCTCCGGACCATCAGCGCGAGTACCACCAGCTCCAGAACGCATGTCCCGTAACCCATCAGGTAGACGCCTGCGTCGGCGTAGGTGCGGCAGGTGCCCGTGCAGTCGCTGGCCTGCCCGCCGGGCGCACCGAGCATGCCGACCATGAACGACAGGCACATGCCGAAGAGGAAGGCGCCCGCGCAGAGCAGCAGCGCGCCGACGAGGTCGACGTACCGACTCGGCTTACGCTGCGGCTTCAGCAAGATCTGGGCAGTCGGCGTCATGAAACCTCCTCGTACACAGGAGGATAGCGCGTTCGGCCGCATACTGTGCCGAGCCGGGCAAGCACACCGCTCCACGAGCCGCTCGGCACGGGCAGCCCGTCGCTGCCCCGTTGACGCTTCGCCCGCGGGCTGAATAGCATCGAATTCGTCGCCCAATTGCGCGGCACCGACTTTATTTGTTCCGGGGGGCGGAGCATTGATTTCACCGGCTACTCCAGACTGTTCGAATGCCGAAAGGTCGGGACCGGCCCTGCGGATTGCCATAGTCGGGGTCGGACCACGCGGGTTGAGTGTTTTCGAGCGAATATGCGCCAATGCGCGTGTCGCGGGCGAATCTGGCGGCATCGAAGTATTTCTCGTCGATTCGACCAAGGTCGGGACGGGCACTGTCTGGCGCACGGATCAGCCCGGTGATCTGCTGATGAACACGGTCGCCTCGCAGGTCACCGTGTTCACCGACGCCTCGGTGGAGATGGCGGGACCGGTCGAGCCCGGTCCCAGCCTCTACGAATGGGCGAGTTTCCTGGACAAAGTCGGCAATTTCGCCGAGTTACCGGATAATATCTACACGCGGCTCCGCGCGCTCGGCCCGGATACTTATCCCACCCGAGCCGGTTACGGATATTATCTGCGCTGGAGTTACGAGCAGATTCGGGACCGATATAGCCGTGTCGCGCACGCGCAGGAAATCACCGCCACCGCGCTGGACCTGCGCGACGAACCCTCCGGACTCCAGGAACTCCGGCTGAGCAGCGGCGAATACCTGCGCGGCTTGCACGCCGTCGTACTCACGCAGGGCCACCTGCCGCTGGCCGGGACGAACAGTCCCGAAATAGCGCACGCCGCACGAACTTCGGGCCTGACCTATTTCGCGCCCGCCAACGCGTCCGATGTCGACGTCGACTCGATACGGGCCCGCGAGCCCGTGCTCGTGCGCGGTCTCGGCCTCACCTTCTTCGACTACCTGACCCTGCTGACCGCGGGACGCGGCGGCTGTTTCAAACAGACCCGCGGACCGCTGGAATATATCCCGTCCGGCAGCGAGCCGTTGATCATCGCGGGGTGCCGGCGCGGTGTGCCCCACCACGCGCGTGGCGAGAACCAGAAGGGGGTCGACGGCCGCTACGAACCACAGTTGCTCGACGCCCAGCGAATCGCCGAAATCCGTGCCAGAGCAAAACAATTCGGCGACCTGTCGTTTCGCCGCGACGTCTGGCCGCTGATCGCTCGCGAGGTCGAATCGGTGTACTACACCGCGTCGATCGCCGACCGGGTCAGTGCCCGCGAACTCCGCGAGTTCCGGCACCGCTATCTGCACGCGCCCACCGCATCGGACGCCGCTCACATCCTGGATCGGTTTAACATCCCCCGCGCCCAGCGGTGGGATTGGGCGGTGATCGCCGACCCCACCGGCGGCCGTCTCTTCGACGATTCCACGGATTTCCGATCGTGGCTGCTCGGCTACCTGGACGCGGACGTCCGACATGCCCAACTCGGCAACGTCCGCGGCCCGGTCAAAGCGGCGCTGGATGTTCTGCGGGATCTGCGCAACGAGGTCCGGCTGATCGTCGACTACGGCGGCATCACCGGCGGTTCCTACCGTGACGACCTCGATCGGTGGTACACGCCGCTGAACGCCTTCCTGTCCATCGGACCGCCCGCGCATCGGATCGCCGAGCTGGCAGCGCTCATCCGCGCGGGCATCGTCCGCGTCGTCGGCCCGGGAATGCGGGTCCGAGTAGATCCGACGCTCGGCTGTTTCGTCGCCGATTCGCCGAGGGTCGCCGGCTCGGCGACATCCGCGCGCACGCTGATCGACGCGTTTCTGCCCGCACCCGACCTGCCCCGGACCGGAGACACCCTGCTGCGCAACCTTTTTCAACGCAACGAGGTACGCGCCCACACGGTGCCCGATCCGGACCGCGACGACTACCCGACCGGCGGCCTGGACGTCATGGCGGGTTCGCACGCGGTGCTGGACGCACAGGGTCACGGCCATCCCCGCCGCTTCGCCTGCGGCGTACCCACCGAGTCGGTGCGCTGGGTCACCGCCGCAGGCGCCCGCCCCGGCGTCAACTCGGTGACCCTCGCCGACACCGACGCCATCGCCCGCGCAGCCCTGGGGGTCGAACGGTGATCCCCGGACCCCGGTTGGGTCACCCGGACTGCCGCTACGGCGACTGGACTGCCTCGCGGCGGGCGGCCCGATTCGCCGACCACGTACCGCACAGGCCGAACGCGCTCCGGCCCACCCGGTCACAACCACTGGCAGCCGAACCGCCTAAGCGCGCCGTCAGGCGCGAAACGCGCAGCCTCACAACGCCACCGGTCCAGCGGACCCCGCCGCAACCACCGGCGGCCGCACCGCCCAAGCACCGTCAGGCGCGAAACTCGCAGGCTCACAGACGATCTACACGCCTCACAGCAGATACAGCTGCTGTGAAACGCGTGGAAACTCTGTGACGGCAGAGCGATCTGCCCAGCACTGCACCCGGACGCAACCGGCTTCGGCAAAACATCCCGCCTCGACAGCGATCTCAGCATGCAACGGCCACGACTGATTCACCTCCGCGGCAGCCGACACGGTTCGCCGACTGCGTACCGCGCGGACCGACCCGCAGGCCAACCGACCCCACCTCCAACCCCGGCGGCCGGACCGCCCAAGCACCGTCAGGCGCGAAACTCGCAGCCGCACAGACGATCTACACGCCTCACAGCAAATATAGCTGCTGTGAAGCGCGTGGAAACTCTGTGACGGCAGAGCGATCTGCCCAGCACCGCACCCGGACGCAACCGGCTTCGGCGAAACATTCCGCCCCGACAGCGATCTCAGCATGACACCACGGCAACTGGACTGCCCGCGCCGGCCGACCCGGTTCGCCAACCACGGACCGCGCGGCCTGACCCACGGTCTCACCGACACCGTCCCCAACCGTCGGAGGCCGGACCGCCCACGGACCGCGCAGTCCGACCCGCGGGCCAACCGACCCCGCCGCCGCGGACCGCCCGAGCACCACCAGGCGCGTAACTCGCGGCCTCACATATGATGCACACACCTCACAGCAGATACAGCTGCTGTGAAGCGCGTGGAAACTCTGTGATGACAGAGCAATCTGCCCGGAATCGCACGGACGCAACCGGATTCGGCCAAACGCTCCGCCCTGACAGCGATCGGGGCATGCAGCGGCCACGACTGGTTCACCCCCGCAGCGGCCGACCCGGTTCGCCGACTGCGTACCGCGCAGTCCGACCCACGGCCCGACCCGCGAGCCAACCGACCCTGCCGCCAACCACCGGCAGCCGGACCGCCCGAGCACCACCAGGCGCGAAACTCGCAGCCTCACAGACGATCCACACGCCTCACAGCAGATACAGGTGCTGTGAAGGGTGTGGAAACTCTGTGATGGCAAAGCGTGATCGCGTCAACGGCCCGGTCGCCGGCGAACCAGCGCTCAACGATTCGCCCGACCGGAAAGGCATCGACGGCCGCCCTCGATCGGCTCGATGCCTCGCTTCTGCTCAGACGTGAGGCTCACCCAACGCGGACCCTACTGGTGAATCGCCGCGCGCGATTTCGCGCGCAGTTCGTGCAGGCGCGCGGCCGGGTGTCCGCGGTGCGGCGGGTGACGCGGGTCCGGCCGCCGCACGAGGACGCGCCGGACGGCTGGGATCAGCAGCAGGAACCACAGCCAGCTGAGCTGGCCGACGGTCAGTGCCGCGGTGACGAGCGCGGCCGCCGCGAGGACCATGACTCGCCGGTACGCCGGATCCCGCTCGACCTGCTCGGCGACTTCCGCCTGTGCGGGCGCCAGAGCAGGGAGATCGGTGAATACCACCGCGATGTCCCGCCGGGTCGTGGCACGCACCAACTGCGCGCTGCGCTCGTCGAATTCGGCGACGCTGAGCCGCCCCGCCCCGAGATGTGCCGAAAGGTCGCTCAGCGCTTGCTCTCGCTCGGGATTACCAACCCGGAGATCAGCCGACTCGTCCATGGGTTCCATTCTATCGGACATTCTGTCCGTGTCGATACGAAATGACCTACCTGGGATACCGCGCTATACTTCGCTGATGTCGAGACCTTGGGCCGCCACTGTCGAATCGCACCGCCGCGATGTCCGCGAGGCGATCCTGGACACCACGTGGGCGCTCGCCCTCGAACACGGACCCGCGTCGACGACGATGTCGGAGGTTGCCGAGAAGGTCGGCATCGGCCGCGCGACCCTGTATCGGTACTTCCCTGATATCGCAACGATTCTCGCGGCCTGGCACGAGCGGCAGATCAATCGGCACCTCGAGCATCTGTCCACGGTGCGCGACAGCAAGACCGACCCGGGTAAGCGGCTCTGCGCGGTGCTGGAGGCCTACGCTGAGATCCACCTGCGCCGCGCCGAGAACCAACGCCGGGAGATGCACGGCGCCCAGGTCGAATCGCTCATGCACACGAACGAGCGGGTGGCCGAATCGCAGCGGCAGCTGCACGGCCTGTTGCAGGGCGTGATCGCCGACGCCGCGGCGGCGGGACGGATTCGCGACGACATCAACCCCTTCGAGCTGGCCAACTACTGCCTGTTCGCCATCACCGGCGCGAACAGTTTGGAAAGCAAGGCCGCGGTGCAGCGGCTCGTCTCCTTGACGCTCACCGGACTGCGCTACCAGGACTGAGCGATTCCGCTCAGTCGTGCAGCGTCGCCCCACCGTCGACGTACAGCGTCTGCATGGTGATGTGGCGCGCCGCGCCGGAGAGCAGAAAGTGCACCGCCGCAGCGATATCGGACGCCTGCGCGAGCCGCCCCAGCGGTATGCCCAAGCGGAAGTCCGCCGGGCTGCCGCCGACGGCGTGCCGGACCATCTCGTCCTCGCTCGAATACAGCGCTCGCAGCATCGGGGTGTCGGTGGAGCCCGGTGCCACGACATTGGCCCGCACCCCGTAGGGCGCCAGCTCCAGCGCGGCCACGCGGGTGAGCAGCGCGGCGGCCGCCTTGGTCGCGCCGTACACGCCGATGCGCAGCCGCGGTACCGCTGCGGCGTTCGACCCGATCACGACGATCGAGCCGCGGCGACGCTGCTTCATCCGGCCGCCGACGGTCGCGAGAAGATGCAGTACCCCAACGATATTCACGTCGATCATGCGCTGCACGGCGTCGCCGTCGATATCGGTCAGCGGGCCGCTGTGCAGCACGCCGGCGGTACAGACCAGCGCGCCGATCGGGCCGTGCTGCCGCTCGATCTCGTCGACGGCGTGCGCCACCTCGGCGCGGCTGCCGATGTCCGCCACATGGGTGGTGACTCGGTGGTCCGTGCCGTGGCTCGCCCGAATCTGCTTGCCCACGAGGGCGAGTGCCGCGCCGTCCCGGTCGAGTAGAGCGAGATCGCGCCCCGCCGCGGCCAGTCGATCGGCGACGGCACCGCCGATCCCGCCCGCCGCGCCGACAACCAGCGCACAACCCTGCCGCTCAGTGGCGTTCATGCGGCAGGCTCATCGTCGAAGACGCTCAGGATCGCCCGGAACTTGGCCATGGTCTCTTCGACCTCCGCCGCCGGTTCCGACCCCGCGACGATCCCGCCGCCGGCGAACGCGGTGGCGACGTGGCCGCCGGGTGCGATGTCCGCGCATCGGATACAGACGCTCCAGGCCCCGTCCCCCGACCGATCGCACCACCCGACCGCGCCGCCGTAGAAGCCGCGGTCGCCCTCGATCTCCTCGATCAGCCGCATCGCCTCGTCGCGCGGTGTGCCGCCCAGCGCCGGCGTGGGCTGCAGGATCCGTGCCAGGTCCAGGGACGTGCAGTCGGGATCGGCGAGAGTGCCGCGGATGGGGGTGCCCAGGTGTACGAGATCGGGGGTACCGAAGATCTCGGGTTCCTCGGACCAGCGGAGCTCGGAACAGAGCGGCGCCAGGGCGGACACGATGAAGTCGACGACGAAGCGATGCTCGCGCCGGTCCTTCTCGGAGGCCAGCAACGCGGCCGCGGTGCCGGCCGGATCCACCGCCCCGCGCCGCGGTGCCGAACCGGCGAGCGGGCACGCGTAGACCTGTGCGCCGGTGCGCCGCACCAGCAGTTCGGGGCTGGCGCCGACCAGCGCCGCGCCGGGACCACGGAAGGCGGCCAGGTCCAGATAGAACCCATTCGCACGCGGGTCACGCGCGACCAATGCGCGCAGCATCGCCACACCATCTATCGGCCGCTCGGTGGTCAGGCACATCCGGCGCGCCAGCACCACCTTGTCGAGCCGTCCGGCGGCGATCGAGTCGAGCGCCGATTCGATCCGCCGCCGATGCTCGGCGGCCGGCGGATCCGGTTCGATGGACCGCAGGCGGGGCCGCCACGGTTCGGCGTTTCGGCCGTGCCGCCACCGGTCCGGTGCGCGCCGGAAGGCGATCGGGTCGACCAGCGCGGCAGGCGCTGCCGGGTCGAAGGGCAAGGCGCCCAGGAGGATCGAGGCGTCGTCAGTGCGCAGCGCCTTCGCCGCGGTGTCGAGATCGGTGTAGCTCTGCCGGACACCGGTGCCGACGAGACTGCCTTCCGGACCCGTGAGCACGCAGGTCGCCGCGCGGTCTACCCCACCCATTGCTGCTCCAACAGGTCGATCGACGGCGCAGGCTCCGCACCGGCCAAGCGGAGATGCTCGACGGTGTCGTCGGTGCGGACCACCGCGCCGCAGCGGGAGGCGACGTAGTCGAGGGCCTGCTCGTGATGCGCCCGCGAGAAATCGGCCACCGCGTCCGTGACCAGGAAAGCCTGGACGTCGTGCATGAAAGCGTCCAAAGCCGTTGCCAGACAGCCGATATGCGCGTAGACGCCGGTGATGATCAATTGGTCCCGGCCGTCCGCGCTCAGCCGCCGGAGCAGATCGGTGCGCGAGAAAGCGCTATAGCGCCACTTCGTCAGCGTGACGTCGCGCCGGTCCGGCGCCAATTCGGTGATCACCGACGTGTCCTCCGCGGCACCGGACAGGCCCGGCCCCCAGAAGTCCGCGAGCAACGCGCGGGTCGCCGGCTCCTGATCGCCGGGCTGGGCCGTGTAGATCACCGGACAGCCCGACCGCACGGCGGCACGCTTGATGCGCGCGATGTTCCGTACGACGGCGGAGATCGGTTCGGCGGAACCGTCGAACGGCCGGATGAAATAGCGCTGCATATCGTGGATCAGCACTACCGCGCGGCGCGGATTCACCGTCCAATCCACGATATTCGGCGGCAGTGCCTCCGGCAGCGCATAGGATATCGACTCGGGCAAAGGCATGATCTCTGGAATCCTTTCCGGCTGCACCCGGCGGCGTCAGCGCGCGGCGAATACCGCCACCGCGAGAACAACGCTCCCCCAACCCATTACCGCGCCGTACAACGGCAGCCGACGGGTGTTCTTCCGTGCGATCAGAATCGCATCGTCCAGCGATTTACCGCGGACACCACGAAGTATTCCGGAGATGAATCGCAGCGTGAAGAGGGCAGCGACCGTGTACAACCCGACAGCCCACCAGTAGGCGCCGAGCGATACCGCGGCCGCGAGGAATGTCGTCGCGCCGATCGCCACCAAAACCAGTGCGGTCGTCACTGTTCCGGTGAGTCCCAGCGCGCGGGCGCTGGTCATGATGCCGAATTTCGCGTCCTCCGGGATGTCTTCGGTCTGGTTGATCAAATTGACCATGGTCATCGCGGCCGTGTACCCGAGAAAAGCGACGAACGCCGCCCATTCCGGGACGGTGCCGATGGCCCGGATCATCATGATGCCGGGCAGCAGCGCGATGGTCGACGCGAGCGTTACGGACTGGAACACGCCCGCACCCTTGAGCCGCAACGGCGGCAACGAATACTCGAATCCGACGACGATCCAGACGAGGCCCAGCACCGCGATCTCCCAGTGCCCACTCGAAACCGTCACATACGCTCCGAGTACCAGCACGAGGACGATGTGGGTGACGATCTGAATCACGATGTTGCGCTTGCCCAGACCGTCGACCGCCTCGGCCAGCCTCCCCTTGTAGATCAGATCCAGCTCCCGGTCCGCGACGCAGTTCGCCATGTTCCCGGCGTGCAGACCCAGGAGGAAGGCGACGACAACGGCCAGTGTCTTGCCGGAGAGGAGTTGATCGGCCGAGGTAGCCCCGAGAAAAGCCGCGGTGAGTATGACCGACAGGTGGACGGGCAGAAATTCCAGTCGCCTGATGCGTAGTGCGTACCGGAATTTCTGCCCGGTCGTGACGAGGGGCGAGCTGACCGACGGTGCTGCGTTCATCGTTTCTCCAGAACAGAGTGAGTGTGGCTCATCGCGCACCCACTCGATATCTGCTGGAGTTATCGAAAGAAGGCTTCAGATAGTCATCCGAAGGAATTCGGATACGCGGCGCTCCCGACCGCAGTCAGGATTTCACGGGCGTTCGCGCCGCGTCAACGTGGTCCGTGCCCGAATCCCGCACGGCGGCAAGGCCGGAGGGCAGCCAGATACGCCTGCCGATATCGTAGGAGAGCGCCGGCACCAGCAGGCTGCGCACGATCACGGTATCCAGCAGCACGCCGAATGCCACCGCGAAACCGATCTCGGCCGTATTCACCAGCGGGACCACGCCGAGTACCGCGAATGTCGCGGCCAGTACGACGCCCGCGGAGGTGATCACGCCACCGGTCACCGTGAGCCCCCGTATGATTCCGGCCCGCGTGCCGAAGGTCTGGGATTCTTCGCGGACCCGGGTCATCAAGAAGATGTTGTAGTCGATCCCCAATGCGATGAGGAAGACGAAAACGAACAGCGGGAACGAGGGATCCTGTCCGGGGAAGCCGAATATCTTGTCGAAAACGAAGCCGCTGACGCCGAGTGCGGTCGCGAAGGACAGCACCACCGAACCGATCAGCAGGATCGGCACGACCAACGCGCGCAGTAACAAGGCCAGCACCAGGAAGATCACGACCAGCACGATCGGGATGATGACGGTGCGGTCCCGGACCGCCGCTTCCCGCACATCGAGCGCCTCGGCCGACTGCCCGCCGACCAGCGCGTCGGCACCGGGTATGGCGTGCAACGTTTCCCGCAGCCGGTCGACCGCGTCCAGTGCCGCGGTGGAGTCGTACGGGTCGGCCAGCGTCGCGTCGAGCACGGTACGGCCGTTCACCGGTTGCGCCTGTAGTGCCGGTGGCGGACACCCGGCACCGGTCCCACGCTGGCTCTCGGGAATCGCCGCCAGTTTCGCCGGATCCACGCGGACGCAGATCGACCCCGGCCGATCGGAGATGCCGGGCACCTGCGCGCCGGCCGCGATCACCTGATCGACCGCGTCGCTGTTCAGGACGACGAATGCCGGTGCACCCGCGCCCTTGTCGAACTTCGCGTTGTAGATCTCCTGTCCCGCAACGGCTTCCGGCTCGTTGGTGAACGCCTCCTGCATCGGGATACCGCGTGCGTCGAGCATGCCGATCCCGCAGGCCCCGATGATCAGCAGCACGGTCGTGCCGATCCACACCACGCGGTGCCGAGCGGCGATCCAGCCGGCGATCCGGCCCCAGATCCCGTGCGCCGACAGGTCACTGAGGTGGTCCACCCGGGCCAGCCGCGGCCAGAACACCCAGCGTCCGGCAAGCGCCAGCAGACAGGGAAAGACCGTCAGCATGACGAGCACGGTGCACCCGACACCGATCGCGGCGACCGGGCCCATGCTGCCGGTCGAGTCCAATTCGGCGAACATCAAACAGAGCACACCGATCACGACGGTCGCCGCCGAGGCGATGATGGCGGCCACGGATTTGCGCCACGCCGCGATCATCGCTTCGAACCGATTGTCCCTGGCGTGCAACTCCTCCCGATATCGCGCGGTGAGCAGGAGGGCATAGTCGGTGCCCGCGCCGATCACCAAAACGAACAGGATGCCTTGCGCCTGCCCGTTCAAGGTCAGCACGTCGTGCTTGGCGAGATAGTAGATCGCCAGCGAGGCCAGCCCGAGCGAGATCAGCGACGAAAGCAAAGGGAACACCCACAATACGGGTGACCGATAGACCAAGAGCAGGATGACGACCACCACGGCGAGCGCGGCCAGCAGCAGTGTGCTGTCGAGCCCCTTGAACGACTCGATGAGCGACACCAGCAAGCCGCCCGGCCCGGCGGGTGACACCTCGAGTCCGTCGCCACCCGCCGTTTGCCGGGCCACCTCGAGCAGGTCTTGCACGGCGGCCGAGAGCTGATCACCGGTTCTGGTCGAGCCGTCGGGCGCCGCCGAGATCAGCGGCGCGAACACGGCGGCGGCCGTACCGTCCGCCGCGTACCGCGGTCCGCGCACCCCGTCCTTGTCCACGCCCGAGACCTGTGCCATCGCGACAGCGGCGCGGCCGATCCGGTCTTTGTCGCCGGCGGTGAGCGCACCGTCGCGATGGAACACGATCACGGCCGGAATCGTCTGAGCCGCAGAGAACTTCGTGACTTCGTTGTTGGCCGCGGTGGATTCGGCAGAACTCGGCAGAAAGGCCTTGTTGTCGTTGCGGATCACCTCGGACAGCTTCGATTGATATGAACCACCGAACCCGCCCACCAGGAAGGCCAGCACGGCTAGCGCGATCACCGCGACGACCGGCTTGGGCCAGCGGCCGCGCGGCCGCGGCTCATCGACGGTAGGACGCTGGGTGGACCCGATACTCATGAGCACTCCGGTTCGCTCGGCGGTCATCGCTCCTGTACGGGGGGCGCGGCTCCCCTGCCGTCGCGTCCCCCTTGGGAATTCACGATAAGACCGATGAGACAGTTTGTCCAGGTCGAATCGAACTGTATCGATGATCGACACATGCCATACGACCCTCCCCTCTGGTCAGACGAGGCGGCTCCACCAGCACGAACTCGGCCGACCAACGCGACAGGCTCGGCCGGTCAGCCCGCCACCGCCGCCGGCTGCGGTTGATAGATGCGGCGATGCTCAGTGATACCGGCGAGGCGGAACGGCGCACCGGTCTGGCGCGGCAGCTCGTGGTCGCCGCCGTCGGTCGGCAGTTCGTGCACCCGCAGCGCGCGATATCTGCGGTAGTCGATGGCCTCCCGGCGAGCCAGGACAGCCGCGTTCGCCGCGGTCCGCAGGTGCCCGCGATACCCGGGAACCACCGTGCCACCGAAGAATTCGGCGACACAGCCGGAGCCGTAGCTCAGCAACGCGATGGACTGCCCGGTGAGATCGCCCCCGTGATCGAGCAACGAGGCCAGCCCGATGTACAGCGACGCGGTGTAGCTGTTGCCGATCGCCCGGTTGTACACCGTGGTCGGTGCGATCATCGCGTGCATCTCGTCCTGGGTGGCATCCATGTCCGAGCAGGTCAGCAGGTGCCGGTGGGCCTTGTAGGCCATCTTGGTGAACGGCTGGTGGTAGCAGAACGCCACGAAGTCCCGCAGCGGCCGACCGCCCTGCTCGCGGTAGTCCTTCCAGGCGCTCTCGACCGCCTGCAGGTAGGCGACGACCGACGCCTGACCGTCGACGAGCGCGGCGTCCCGGTAATTGGGCCGCCAGAAATCCATGATGTCGGCGGTGTACAGCCCGGCGGGCCGTTCCACCCGCAGGATCGCGGGATGGGCACTGACCAGCATGGCCGCCGCACCCGCACCCTGAGTCGCCTCGCCGGGGCTGTCCAGCTCGTATTTCGCGATATCGCTGGCGATCACGAGCACGCTCTGTTCGGGTGCGGCGGCGACCAGCGAGCATGCGAACTGCAGGCCCGCCGTCCCCGCGTAACACGCCTGCTTCAGCTCGACCACGCGAATCGACGAGGGCAGCCCTAGCAACGAACTTACATAGATGCCTGCGGATTTCGACTGGTCGATCGACGTCTCGGTGGCCAGCACCACCGTGCGGATATCGGCGTCCGGATGCCGGTGCACGATGGCCCGCGCGGCTGTCGCCGCCATGGTGACGATGTCTTCGTCGCGGGCCGGGACGCTCATCGCCTCCTGCCCGATGCCGTGGTGGTACTTGCCGATATCCGCCCCGGTGTGCTCCGCCAGGCGCGCGTGGCTCAGCACGTAATGCGAAGTGGCGAAGGCCAGATCGTGGATTCCTACCGGTATTTCTGTCATTTCAGGATCACTTCCTAGAGATGTCGGCGCCGCGCTCCCATTGCACGTGCGCGTACATGAGTTCGCCCGGATTGGTCTGGGCAGCGAGCAGCGAGAGCTCCCCGCAGAGCACCGTGGCGGCCGCGATCACGGCCAAACGTCTGGCGTTGGCTCCGGTTTCGCGGTCGTCGCGGCAGCCGAGCCGGCGCAGGTTCGCCTCGGCGAAATCGAGGCGCTTGCCGTTGCCGACCGTGCCGACGACGAGGTTCGGCAGGTTGCACGAGAAATAGAGATCGCCGTCCCGGTCTTCGGCCACCGTCACGCCCTGGGAACCCTCGACGATATTGGCCGCGTCCTGCCCCGTGGCGAGATAGAAGCCGAGCAGCATGTTGGCGTAATGTGCGTTCGCCGAACGTATTCCGCCCGCGAGGATGCTGCCGATCATGTTCTTGCGCAGGTTGAGTCCGGCGATCGCCGCAGCGCTCGTGTGCAGCGCGCTCGTCACGACAGCACGCGGCACCAACAGCTCGGTGACAACGTTCTTCCCGCGCCCGAGAATGCCGTTGACTGCCGAGACCTTCTTGTCGGTGCAGTAGTTGCCGGAGATGGATTCGTAGGCGAGGCCGGGTATCCGGGCCAGGATGGCGCCCATCAGCTGGTCGGCGGCCAGCGTCGCCATGTTGTGGCCCGCCGCGTCGCCGGTGCTGAATTCCAGGCGCAGGTACAGCAGATCGGCGACGATCTCGTGCCGGAAGCCGAGCAACCTGGCGTATCGGCTGCCCGCCTCGACGATCTCTTGGAGCAGGCCCAGTTCCTTGTGCAGTTGCTGGGCGGCGGCGTACGCGGTCGCCGCGTCGTCGGCTCGCAGCAAGATCGACCGGGTCATGCGTTCGTCGGTCAACGTGGCGACGATGCCCCGGTCGGACGCCATCGACACCCGGGCGCCCCGGGCGACCGACGGCCACAGCGGTGATTCATAAGTGGCCAGCGGGACCTCGGTCTCGGTCTCGGTGATATTCCCCGAGATACGCAGCGGTCCCACCCATTTCATCGGCACCCTGGCCGCCGAATCCGCCGTATCGTGCATCCCTGCTCCTCTCTTCATGCGGCCATGCCGCTGATCGTCACCCGTCATGCCCGCCTCCGATGCCGGGCCGCGGACGGGTACCGGTTCGCCAGGTGGCCGACCGGAAGGCCTCGGACTGCGCAGAATTCGCGCAACTCGCCGGAAATCAGCAGGGCGCATTGCGTCAGTTGGGCGGGGGTGCCTGCGCCCAGCACGGTCATCAACGCGGTCAATTGCTCGAGCCACAAACGGACTTCCTCGACCAGCCCGTCGACCCCGTGCTCGACAAGCACGCCGAGGAACCGTCCGGAAACGCCGACCGCCACCGCGCCCAACGCCAGGCCGCGCGCGACGTCGAGGGGATGACGGACGCCCCCGGAGGCGAGCAACGGCATCCCCGCCGCCGCGGCGTCGAGCAGGCAAGCCGGTGCGGACTGCCCCCAGCCGGCGAAGAACGCGTACTCGCCCGCGATGCGCCTGCTGTTCTCGATCGACGCGAAATCGGTGCCGCCACGACCCGCCACGTCGGCGGCGTAGACGCCCAGATCACGCAGCAGCGCAACGGTTTCCCGGCTGAGTCCGCAACCGACCTCCTTCACGATCACCGGCACGTCGACACCGCACACGACCTGTTCGATCCGCGCGGCCCAGTACGCGAACTCGCGGTCCCCTTCGGGCATCACGATTTCCTGCACGGTGTTCAGATGGATCTGCAACGCGTCCGCCTCGAGCAGGTCGATCGCGCGTCGCGCCTCGTCGACGGACACGGTCGCGTTGACGTTCGCCATCAGAAAGCCCTTCGGGTTCTCCTGGCGCACAACTCGATACGTATCCGCGGTTGCCGGATCTTTGAGATAGGCGCTGAGCGACCCGGTCGCCATCGCGAGGCCCGTCTCCCGCGCGGCGATGGCGAGATCCCGGTTGATCCGGCCCGTGGCGACGGATCCCCCGGTCATCGCGTTGACATATAGCGGCGCCTGCCACGTCTGGCCCGCGACGTCCGTGCGGAGCACGACGTCGGATCGATCGACGGCGCCCAGCGCGTGGTGCACGAATCGGACATGGTCGAAGTCGTTCGTTCGGGTAGGCGACTGCTGCTGTGCGGCAGCCAATCTGACGTGGTCGTCCTTGCGATTGCCGATCATCGCGCTGCTCCTGCCGAAGTGGAAATAGCCACGGGCAAGGGCCGGATGCCGTGTGCCTGCCATTGCTCGCTCAGTGCCGCCGCGGCGGCGCGCGCGTCGCCGTGCAGTAGTGCGATACCGCAGTCGCCGCCGCCCGCGCCGGACGGTTTCGCGGCGCCACCCGCCGCCTCGGCCGTCGCGCACAGCGCGGTCAGTCGCTCCGTGAAGATGCCGAGCCGCGCCGCGTTGTCGAAAACGCGCAGGATCGAGTGACACCGGCGCACGCCACGCAGTAGCCATGCCGAATCACCTTCACGCACCGCGGATTCGAGTGCCGCGGCGCACGTGCCGCTCTCCCGCAGGAAGGTCCGGTACGCAGTACTGGTCCGGACTTCTCCTCCGTACAGCTTGGCGAGTTGATCGCCGGTCGATGCCGGGGTACCCGTCCAGCCGACCAGGAGGTCGATATCCGGCGGCGCGCGCAACGGGTGGATCGACAGCCCGGGCCAGTCGGCGTGCAACGCGTGCCGGAGCCCGTGCCGGGCCGAAAGTAGGTGTACCGCTTCTCGATCGGGTGCCCGGTAAGCCAGCCAGCCGCCCCAGGTGCTCACCGCGAGGTCCGCGCCGGACGCGCGCCGATCCAGCCGGACGGATGCGAGCAACGCGAGCCGGAATCGCTGCGCCGCAGTGAGTTCGATGCCGAGGAACTCGGACAACGCCGCGACCACCGCCGTGGTCACGGCCCCGCTGGAACCGAGCCCGAACTTGGTGCCGTGCTCGTGCATGGTGCTGGCGATGGTCAGCTCGACGGCCACCGGACCGCGGCCGAGCTCGCCGGCGAACTGCTCGACCGTCTCGATCGCCGTGATCACGTGGACGAGGTCCGCGCCGGAACTGTCGAGGGCGACCAACCGTCCGCCCACCCGCCGCAACCGTGCCGTCCCCGAGAGATCGCTGCGGACAGTGACTTCCGCGGCCCGATCCGTACCCGGCGCGACCGCGACCTCGACGTACCGGTCAACAGCGACCAGCACCGCGGACCGTCCCGGCTCCACGACCGCGAATTCTCCTGCCACGAAAAGCTTTCCGGGCGCACGGTGGACGATCACGGCTGTCCTCCGGCGATCAGCCGCGCGCCCGGACCGGGCTTGGCGACGGCAACGGTTCTGACGCACTCGAGTTCGGCGAGTGACCGCACTACCTGAGCGGCATCCGTGCGTGCGCAGAGCACTTTGACGTTCGGCCCGGCGTCGATCGTGACGTGCGCGCAGACGCCGCGGCGGCGCAACGTTTCGACGCGATCGATGACGGTCCACGACGCGGCGGTGAGATACCGCACCGCGGGCCGCGCGCTCTGCATGACCGCATGCATGCCCAGCGCGTTGCGTTCCGCGATCTCGCCGACCACCGGCAGGTCGCCCGCCGCTATGGCTTCGCGCATCTCGACCAGGTCCGGTTTGCTCGCGGCGACCCACGCCGGATACAGCGGCGAGGTGTCGACCGTCCGGCGCATCGCCTCGCGGCTCGAGATCACCTTGGGTCCCGTGTCGACCAGGGCCACGACCAGCGCTGGGTCGAGCGCGCCGCCGTCGACGGCCGCGGCGTACGAGGACCGATCCCCGGCCGCGCCGCCGCCCTCCCCCGCATGCCAGACCGCGAAGCCGCCGAACAGCGACCGGCTGGCGGAACCGGACCCACGCCGGGCCAGCCGGGACGTCGCGGTGGGGTCCAGGCCGAGGCCGAAGACCGCGGCGCCGGCCAGGGCCAGCGCGGCGAATCCGGCGGCCGAGGAAGCCAATCCGGCACTCGTCGGCACGGTGTTGCGCGAATCGACGCGGACGCGATCCGGACGACCCACGGCCGCGCGCAGGACATCGAGGAAACGCACGACCCGGGCCGCCGCCGCACCAACTGCCGGCTGCCCGTCGAGGTACACGTCATCGCGGTCCGCCGTGGGCAGCACCCGCACCGTCGTGGTCGTGGGGTAGATGTCCAAGGTCATCGACAGGCTGTCGGTCGCGGGGAGCATCAACTCCTCGTCGCGCTTGCCCCAGTACTTGATCAACGCGATGTTCGGGTGCGCGACCGCCGTGGCCGACCGCCCCGCCGCGGCATCGCGAGTCACGGTCGGCTCCCGTCGAATTCGGGCAGGCTGAGCACTCGGCCGGGCGCTACCGTCCACGTCGACGTGGCGCCGGCGCGCCGGAACGCCATGGCGATCTCGCTCGCCTGCGGCAGATCTCGCGCCAGCGCGAGCACACATCCGCCCAGGCCGCCGCCGGTGAGTTTGGCGCCCGGGCTGCCCGCGGCCACCGCGCTGTCGACCAGAGCGTCCAACGCCGCGCTGCTCAGCTCGACGTCGCGCAACAGCTCATGGTTCCGGGTGAAGGCCCGGCCCACCGCGTCGAGATCGCCACGCGCCAGCCCGTCCGTGGCCGTGCGCACGATCCGCAGTGCCCGGTCCACGAACTCCGCTTGCCGGCCGGGGTGCTGCTCGAACCGGCGGCGTAGTTGCCCGACCGCGTCCTGGGTACTGGCCGCGACGCCGCTGTCGGCGATCACGACGAGCGCGTCGACACCCCACGCGAGGTCGGTCGCGACCCCGTCGCGGAACAGGATCGGCCGCGACGCCGCGACGGCGGCCGCGTCGACCCCGCTCGATTTCCCGTGCACCGCTTGCTCGGACGATTGGATCAGATAGTGGCAGACCTGCGGCTCGATGTGGCGATCGAGCAGATCCGCCAGTGCCAGCACGACCGCCCGCGCGCCCGCCGCACTGGAGCCGAGCCCGCGCGCCTGCGGAATGCCGCAGTCCACCACGAGATTCACGCCCCGGTGCCGGCTGCCGAGCGCCGCGAGCGTATTCGACACGAGCACCCGCATCGGCGCGTCCGCCCGGCGGCGCGGATCGACCGCGGGCAAGGCGCCGGGCCCGGCGAAGGTGACCCAGCATTCGTCGTCGGCCGCCGACAGCGAGGCCGTCACCTGCATGGTGAGCTGCTTGACCGGAATCGCGGCCGCCGCAACGCCGTACAACACGGCGTGCTCACCGAAGAGAACGACCTTCGCATGGGCGAAGCCGATACCGATCGGATGTTCGCGCATCCTCCTGACCTTCCTGTAGACGCTCAGTGGTCCTGCGCGGCGTCGCCCAGCCGTCGGGTGAGCCGCTGCCGGACGGCCGGCCATTCGTCGTCGGTCACCGCGTATTGGACGGTGTCGCGCCAGCTGCCGTCGGGGCGGCGCTTGTGTTTGCGCAGCACGCCTTCGCGCTGCGCGCCGAGTCCTTCGATCGCCCGTTGGGCCCGCACATTGCGAATATCGGTGTGCCAGACGACGCGAACGGCGCCGAGATCGTCGAAGGCCCGCCGCAGCAGGAGCAGCTTCGATTCGACGTTGATGCCGGTCCCCCACCACGCGCGCCCCAGCCAGGTGAATCCGATTGCCACACTGCGATTCACCGGGCTGATCTCGTAATAGGAGGTCGTCCCCGCCACCGGCGCGGCACGCCTGTCCCGGATATCGCGCTGAACCCAGCACACCCGGTTGCCCGCGGCGCAGCTGTCCAGGATCGTCCGCACCATCCGGTCGGCGGCGTCGCGGTCCCGCGGCCGGGTGATCGAAAGATGCTCGAACACCTCGTCTTCGGCGATCGCGAGCAGGTCCGCGGCGTGCGTTAGGCCGATCGGCTCCAGTTGTACGAGGTCGCCGGTCAAGGTCGCGGGGGTCTGCCAGGCGACGGCGGGCAGTGTGATCGTCATTCGGTCCGGTACCTTCTTCCGTGGTTCAGGTGGTGAGGTCGAGGGCGCGCAGTCGACGCAGGACGACCTCGTGATGGAGTGGAAACCGTTCGGGCTCCAGCACTTCGGCGGCGACACCGGCCTCGGCCAGCGCGGTGCCGAAGTCCAGTTCCCCCCGTGCCACTCGGTCGGCCGCGGCTTGTACGGTGCGGTAGGCCTTTTCGCGGTCCATTCCGTCGCGCAGCAGGGCGGCCAGCACCGGCGAGCTGTAGATCAGCCCGCGGGTCGCCGCCAGCGCCGTGCGCATCCGATCCGGGCGCACCTCGAGGGTTTCGACCAGATCGGCGGCCAGCGCCGCCTGGTAGTGACCGATGGTGAGAATCTCGGGCAGCAGGACCCGTTCGACGGCGGCGTGCGCCAGATCCCGTTCGTGCCACAGGGCGACGTTCTCCAGGAACGGCGCGACCTGGCCGCGCAGAACCCGGGCCAGCCCGCACAGGCGCTCGCTGCCGGTGGGATTGCGCTTGTGCGGCATCGCGCTCGACCCCTGGTAGGCACTGGTCCGGCGCTCTTCGACCTCGCGAACCTCGGTGCGCTGCAACAGCCGCAACTCGAGCGCCAGTTGCTCGACGCACGCCCCGAGCAGAGCCACCGCCTGGACGAGCTCGGCGTGCCGGTCCCGGGCCACGACCTGGCTGGGCGCCGGTTCCACGCCCAGCGAAAGCCGTTCGCAGACAATTCGTTCCACGGCCGGATCGATCAACGAGTACGTACCGACCGCACCGGAGATGGTGCCGACCGCCACCGCCTCGCGTGCCGCGACCAGGCGCCGGATCGCACGATCCACGGCGAAGACGAATCCGGCCAGCTTGTGCCCGAAGGTCGTCGGCTCGGCGTGGACGCCATGGGTACGGCCGACACAGGGCGTCTCCCACTGCGCACCAGCGAGATCGGCGAGGACGCGACGCAACCGGCGCGCCTGATCGAGGATCAGGTCGGTCGCCTGGGCGAGCGTATGGCCCAGTGCGGTATCGACCAGGTCATAGCTGGTCATCCCGAGGTGCACCCAGCGCGCCGAATCGGCCGGGATCGGGTCGCAGAACGCGGCGAGATAGGACAGCACCTCATGATCTCGTTCGGCGATCAGTTCGCGCACCCGGGCCGCCGCCGGGGCCGGTGCGCGGCGGATGTCCGCGACGGCGTCCGCCGGGACGCGCCCGATCGCCGATTGCGCCTCGGCGACCAGGATCTCGACCCGGGTCCAGGTGTCGTAGCGAGCCTGCTCGGTCCACAGCGCGGCCATGTCCGCGAGGGCGAAGTGGTGGCTCATGGCCGGTCCCTCGGCTCCAGCCGGATACGGTGTTCGATCGCGCGCTCCACGGCCGCACGGGTATACAGCAGCGGCACGTAATCGCCGGTACGCCAAGCATTGTGCAGATCCCGATAGTGCGGGCTGCCCGGATCGCCCGCTTGGCCCGGCGTGTTGACGCACCGGGAGTTGTCCCATGCGCCCACATCGATGAGCAGCCGGATCGACGCACCGATCTCCGTGCTGAAATCCGGCGGTACGTAGGCGGCCGCCGCCACGGTCGAATCGGAGCCGCCGACCGGCACCGGCGCGACGCCGAGCGCACAGTCCAGATGTTCGAACAGGTGCGGCTGCGGGCTTCGATGGAGCAGACCCCATGCCCATCCGGCGGGATCGGCGCCCAGCAGGTCCACGACCTCGTTCCAGGCCGCGCGCAGCGTGACAGCCACAAGGTGGTCCCGCTCGGCGGCATCGGGCGGATCGAGCAGCCAGTCCAGCACCGCCCGGGCGTGCGGACGCGCAATCACCGGGACCGCTGCGGCGGGCACACGCGCGGCGACGAACGCCGGGCCGAGCTTGCTGCTCCACCACACCTCGAAGAGCGCGGCGGCGGCCGAGTCGGCCGATTCGACGGCGTCCCACGCGCGTAGCAGCCGCAGCGCGGCGTCGAGGACGCGGTCGGGGGCAGGGAAATTCGACTCGCGCAACAACGCGACGACCGCGCGGGCGGTGACCGACAGCAGATCGGTTTGCAGGCGCGCACTGTCGTCCAGGGCATGGTCGCCGGGCGCCGACAGCACCTCGACGATCCGTCGATACCGCGCATCGCTGGGCCACTCGTAGGTGGGCAGCGGCAGTTCCTCGGGCACGTTGCACTGGTTCGCGGTCGCCACGAAGCCCTCCGGTGGATCCACGGCCGTCGCGAAATCCGCCGGGGCGAACCAGCCTTCGGCCTCCGGGACCGCGGGCGCGAGCCGGGGCAGCAGGCCGGTGCCCGCGTCGCGCCGTGGGATCAGCCCCGCGGTGCGCCGCGCGATGGTTCCGCCCACGTCGGCGTAGACATGGGTCTCGCCGGGCAGCCGCCACGACTCGAGCGCCTTGTCGAATTCGGTCCAGCTGGTGGCCGTGAGGTAGGCCAGACTGCCGAAGTACGGCGCGGTGCCCGGTTGCGTCCAGGTGGTGCGCAGCACGTAGCAGCGGCCCCGCCGCGGATCGATGTCCAGCACCGGCCCGTGCGCGGTGAACCGCAGCGGAACCCGGCGCGACGGCTCGTCGCGGACCTCGATGGTCTCGAACACCGTGCTGATCGGCTCCCGATCGAGCGCGCAGACCAGCAGCTCCTCCGAGACCATCGGGCAGACCGTGAACCCGAATGCCGCGGTTCCGTTGTGCCCGAGCGTGATTCCCGGCATCTGGGGTTCACCCGCGCCGATCACGTCGAGGCCCGGCGCGGACAGGTGCGTCAGGTAGCGCAGGGCGGGGGTGGTGTAGCCCCGATGCGGATCGGCGGCCAGCACCGGGCGTCCCGTGCCGGTCCGGTGCGCCGCCACCGCCCAGCAGTTGCTGCCCGACGCGGTCCCCGGCAACGGCCCGGGCCGGCCGGTGGCCAGCAGGTAGTCGCGCAGCACCGGCTCCGGGACATCGAGGACGGTCTCGGCGGTGACCACGGGCCGGTGGCCGCGCGCGAGCGGCTGGCGGATGAGATCGGCGTCGACGCCCGCGGCCGCGACGACCAGTGCCCGGCGGTGCTGGGTGAGCAGTCCGTAGGCGGGCGCGTGCCCGCGTGGTCGCACCACGTCGGCGGCGGACCACCGCGCGGGCCGGTAGTCGGCCAGGCCGAATTCGGGCGGCAACTGGTCGGGGTGCGCGTCGAGCCAGTCGAGGTAGGCGTTGATGCCCGCGACGAATCGTTCGACCGTGCCCCTGGTACGCGGATCGTACGCCCGCCACTCGTCGTCCATGTCACCGCGAAAGAGCAGCAGACGGGCCGCGCGATCCTCGTCCACATAGTCCGGGCCGAACACGTCGGCCAACTGGCCCAGGGCTTTTCGCCGCCAGAGGTCGATCTGGAACAGGCGGTCCCGCGCGGCGTTGAACCCCTGGGCGAAGAACAGGTCGTCGACGGTGGCCGCGTAGATGTGCGGGATACCCCAGCGATCGATGAGAATGTCCACGCCCGCGGACAGACCCGTGGCCTCGAATACCGTGCCGCTCATCGAGATTCCTGTTCCGGCGCCAGATATCGCCGCCAGGCGATCAGCCGCCGGTCGGCCACCAGATCCGCGTACGCGATCTTGATGCCGGCGCGCCGCCACCGGTTGGCCAGGCGCATCATGCCGATCGAGGTGACGCCCAGCGCGTGCAGATCGGCGTCGAGCGGCACCGCGTCGGGCGTCGTGCCGATCATGTCCGCGACGAGCGCCCGCACCTCGGCGAGGGTGGGCGGTTCCGGCGTGGTCATCCGGCTCACCGCCCCACCGCGAGCACGGCCCGCACCAGGGCGGCCTTGTCGACTTTGCCGAGACCGGTCAGCGGCAGCGCGGTCACGATCGCCAGCCGATCCGGCCATTTGTATTCGGCTACTCCGCTGCGTTGCAACAACTCTCGTAGCTCCGCGAGCGTGGGCGGCGCGGCGATCGGCTGCACGCACACGCAGATCGCCTCACCGAGGTCGGCATCGGGCACCGGCACCACGACCACCCGGCTGACCGCGGGATGCGCGAGCAGGTACCCCTCCAGTTCGGTGGCCGAGATCTTGTTGCCGCCGCGGATCACGATGTCCTTGCGGCGGCCCTCGATCACGAGATTCCCCGCGGCGCTCAGGCGCGCCAGATCGCCGGTCCGGAAGAAGCCGTCCGGTGTGAAGGAGTTCTGATTGTGTTCCGGCGCTTGGAAATACCCGCGCAGCGTGTACGGACCGCGGGCGAGCAGCTCGCCGGTGTGTCCGAGCGGCACGTCGGCATCGGCGTCGTCGACCAGGCGGATCTCGTCACCGGGCGAGATCGGCCGTCCCTGCGTGCCGAGCACGGTCTCGACCGGATCGTCGAGCCGGGTCACGCTGAGCAACCCCTCGGCCATGCCGAACACCTGTTGCAGCGCACAACCCAGGGTGGGGGAAACACGTTCGGCGACACTGCGTTGCAGCGGCGCGCCACCGATCTGCAGCAGGCGCAACGTCGAGAGCCGCGGTGGTTGCAGCTCCGCGATCTCCAGCCACAGCTGCGCCATCGCGGGCACCAGCGAGGTGACGGTGACCTGCTCCCGGTCGATCGCGGCGAAGCAATCGTCCGGATTCGGGTCGTCGACCAGCACCACGGTGCCGCCCCGGCACAGCGTGCCCACCACACCCGGCGATCCCCAGGTGAAGTTGAATTCCACCGGCAGCGCCGCCAAATAGACGTCCCCCGCGGTCAACTGCACCAGATCCGCCAGAACTCGGGTCTGATAGCAGTAGTCGTAGTGGGTGCGGCCGATCAGCTTGGGCATCGCCGTCGTCCCGCCGGACAACAGGAAGAAGGCCACCTCCGACGGGTGCGGCGCGGGAAAGGCGGCGGGCGCCGCGTCGACCTCGGCCAGCGCGACGAACCGATCCGACACCGCGGACTCGACCCCGTCGTCCGCTTCGCCCGCGACGAAAACCGTCCGCAGGGTCTGACAGTTCTTCAGCGCGTCCACCGCGAGTTCCCGATGATCGAAGCCGCGATAGTGCGCCGACGTGACGAAACCGGTGGCGTCGACGCTGCGGCAGAGATGCCGGATCTCGTTGCCGCGGTGCGCCAGCAGCGCGAAGACCGGGATGGCGCCGCGCCGGATGAGGGCGAACACCGTGACGACGAACTCCGGATGGTTGGGCAGTTGGACCACGACCCGATCCCCGGCCTCGATACCGTGTGCCCGGAACCCGGCCGCCATCCGGTCGATGCGCCGATCGAGTTCCGCGTAATCCATCCGGACGCCGGTGTCGTAGTGCACCAATGCCGTTGCGGCACCGAATGTCTCGGCCCAGCGCCGGGGTAGCTCGGCCAGGGTGTCGGTGCCCCAGTAGCCGAGTTGGCGATACCGCGCGGCGAACTCCGATGGCCAGGGCGTGAATCCGTCGAGCGTCATGATGAACGCCCCTCCTCGGTGGTCAGCGCGCGAGCCGCCAGCTCCGCGGCGAAGTGGTCGATGATCGTGGTCGCCTGATCGGGGTTCAGCCGCGGATCGCACGGCGGCGCGTCGCCCGGATCGGCGTCCGGTTGGTCGGCGCCGCATTCCCGGACCTGATCCGGGGTGACCTCGAGATGTAGACCCGCGGGGTGGATACCGGCCGCACCAAGGATCGCGACGAACGCGGTGATCTCGGCGCGCATGTCGCGCAGCAACCGGGTCTTGCGTTCACCCGCCCGAATGGTGTTGCCGTGCATCGGATCACACACCCACAGCGCGGCCGCGTCGAGGGTGGACACCGCACCGGTGAGCGCGCGCAGCCGGTCGGTGTGGCCTACACCCATCCGTGCGATCAGGCCGAGCCGGCCCGGCACCGGCGGGCAGTTCAGGGTGCGGACTATCTCGGTCAGCTCGTGCGCCTCGGTCGTCGGACCGAGCTTCACCGCCACGGGATTGGCGATCGACGCGGCCCAGTTGATATGCCAGTCCACGGCCCCGCGGGTCCGGTCCCCGATCCACACCAGGTGCGCGCTCGCCGCGTATCGCACGCCGTGGTCGCGGGTCAGCGGCTCCTCGTAGTCGCGCAGCAGCGCCTCGTGCGAGACGAACAGCGGGCGGCCCAGGTAGTGATGCCTGCGCAGATAGTCCAGGGTGCGATGCGAACGACCGTAGCTCTCCAACAGCCGGGCCGGTTCCGGGGCGCGCTCGCCCGCGGAGCAGGCGACACCGTTCACGGCGTCGCCGCGGTAGGTCAGCACTCGGCTGCCGTCGGGCAGCGTTTCGTAGGGCTGGCTGCGCGGTTTCGCGTGCTGTCCGGCCATCCGCGCCAGCAGGACCACCTCGCGGCCGCTGCGCTCGGCGAGCCGATCGGCCAGCCGCCGGTACAGCAGCAGCCTGCGATCGATGTGGGTAGGGCTGGCCATGCTGAACAATTCGGCGCACTCACCCACGTGCAGCAGCAGCGCGGCACCGCGTTCGACGCGCGCCAGCGCGGCGAGCAGCGACCGGATCTCCCACGGCCGCACCAACTCCGGCAGCACGGTCAACGTCTGACGGACCGGCCCGATATCCGGATGCGCGTCCCACGGTGGTTGCTGCGCCGCGACGGGCACGGCTCGGATTTGCGCTGACGACGTCATAGCCGATGTCCTTCGTGCAGAGGGACCGGCGCCCCGACCGGCTCGATATCCGGCTCGGGCGCCGAGCCCGCGATCGTGGCCCAGTGCCACGCGGTGTCGAATGCGGTGACTTCGAGCTGCCGCCCGGTCGCCACCAGCGCGGCGGCCTGTTCGGTCGCTCGCGCGATGAACGCCGAAACCCGCTGGGCGGCAAGTAGTTCCTGCTCGTCGAAGGCGGGGCCCAGACAGCGCAGCAACCGCAGGTCGACGAACCCGTTGAAGAGGCGGTCCAGCACCCGCACCGGCTGCGGGCTACGGATGGTGAACCGGACATGGCCGGCGATGTGGCCGTGATGGTGCAGATCCGAGAAGTGCGAGATATCCGGGATACCAGGCGGGAAGAAGTGGTCCCGCGCCTGCACCACCGGAGTCCCGGGCAGGTTCCCCGCGATGAAATGCCAAGAGTTGTACTGCATCCGCGCCGCCATCGACCACGCGACATCGGCCAGCCGCACCGGCGAACCGCCGAAATGCGCGCGGGCGGCCGGATCCGGCACGACGCAGCAGAAGTAGTCGGCGATCTCCCAGCGCACGATCTCGGCCCAGTCCGCCCCGCGCAGCGCCGCGACCAGGCGGGGCAGCGACCGCAGCCCCCTGCTCATCGCGAAGTCGGCCCCGAACTCCCGTACCACAGCCGAAACCGTCTCGTACACCAGAGCTTCCAGTCCGGAGCCGAAGTCACCGTGCCGCGCGGCCAGCCAGTCCGGGTGAGCGGCCACCGCCGCACTCAGCTCCGCGAGCGAGCGTCCCGACACCGGTAGCAGTTCGGTCAGCCGCGCGCTGAGTCTGCGATCGATCCCTTCGCACGGCTCGGCCACCGGCCCCGCGACCCGCTCGGTCTTGTGCACCAGCGCGCCGTGGATCTCGCGATACAGCTGCACGGCGGTGGTCAATTCGGCCCGTCTGATACGAAGCGCGTCGGCCAGCTCCAGCAGCGCGGCCACCGATTTCGATGCCGGCGCCGCGATGGCGGGACCCCGCCGGAGCAGGTTGTAGCGCAGCCGGATCTCCTCCAACAGATCCGCGACGTGGTCGATGCTCAGCTGCGTGCCGTTGGCCTCTTCGATCCGGGCCGGGCCCGCCGAGCGGACCAGCAGCAACAGGCAGACCACCAGCACGACCTGGCTGTCGGACCACAGGTCGAGCGGGAGGCCGCGCAGACTGCTGAGCACGCAGTCGGGATGGCCGGGCCACAGCGATTTGCCGGTGAGATTGTTGGGCTCGCGGAAGTTGCTGTACCGGTGCGGTCCCTCGTACAGGATGAACGGCGCGGTACGCAGTGCCGCCTCGGTTAGTTCGCCGAGCGACTCGTCGCGGCCGCGACCGCCGAGACCGGTCAGCCACTGCCGGCAATCGCGGATGGAATCCATTCGGCGAGTGCCGATTTCGGCGAGCAATTGCTGATGGTGCGCGACCGCCCGTGCCGTCCACGGGATTCGGCGCACCCCATCGATCAGGTCGTGCTCGCTGCTCAGGGGCGGATCGGACGGTGTCCGGATCACGATCCGCGCATCGGTGGTCAGGCCGATCTCGCCGAGGAACACCGTCGCACGGTCGTCGGCGTCCCGGTCGCCGTCGGCAACCGGTCGCCATGACCTGCCGGACAACGCCGCCACCGCGGCCTCCTCGACCGGGGCGAGTGCCCGGAGCCGGACCGCGGCGGGCACGCGGCCGCCGAGGGTCAGCAACAACTCGAGCGCGGCGGCATGCTCGGTACTGCGCGTGCATTCCGCCCAGAGACGAGCGAGCAGTCCCGGCAGTCCGTCGTCGTAGTCCGTGTGCTCGGGGACGGGCGTCGATCCGGCCGGTAGCCCGAGGCGGCTCGGCCTGCGGCTCAACCGCGCCTTGGCCATGGCCGCACGCCGCGGCGTGGTCACCATCAGTCCCCCCGGACGGTCGGATCGATCTGGCTCCACAGCTCGTTGCCGGTCGCCGCCCAGTCCTCGTCGACATAGATGCAGTCCACCGGGCAGACCAGCACGCAGGCCGGGCAGCCCGAGCACAGCTCCGGCACGATGACGACGTCCAGTCCGCGATTGAAAATCGCCCCGAACTCCTGTGGACAACTGCGTAAACAGGAATCGCAGGTGATGCATTCGGACGCTTCGATGCGCCGTGGCGGCTTACGCCAGGAATTGTTTCTCGATCGCGTAGAAACTCGATCGACCCGGGTCGATCCAGTATTGTTTCCATTGGTTTGCAAATTCATAGCAACCTACACAGATTGATTTCGCGTCCGATTGTTTCTCACGTATGTGTCCGGCCGCATGATCGACGACCGGCCGTGCACACCGCACTGAACTTCAGACCCCCTCGGCGACAACGAGTTTAGAGGATGAGACAGAGTGTGTCGAGGTGTACGCTTCCGCTCAGTGGATACAGTAGGTCCGCTCTGGACACTCTGTCGACCACATGCCGAAAGACCTTCGATATTCCTTATTCCACGGTCTTTCTCGTTCGAAAATGCCCAAACTTTTCGGGGCAGCACCAACCCTTTGGAGGACATTCCGATGAAGACCAGCAGTATCTTTATCGCCGGGATCGGGACGGCCCCTGTCCCGATCATCGAGACCGCCGACGCCGTTGCCCGCGGCTGGTACGACGCCGACGAACGCGCCCGCAGCGAGCTGGTGTCGATCACCACCGCGGGGGCCACCCCGGCGCCCGACCTGGCCGTCACCGCGGCCGAGGTCGCGATCGCGACCTCGGGGCAGCAGCCCGCGGATTTCGGCGTCGTGTTCCACACCAATGTGCACCCGCAGGGGCCGGAGGGGTGGTCGGCGCAGCATTACATCAACCGCCGCACCATCAACCAGCCGGTGCCCTCGATGGAGATCCGCAACGGTTGCATCGGCTTCCTGTCCACGCTGCAACTGGCGGCCATGTATCTGACCACCGCCTCCGATCGTCCGGCGGCTCTGCTCACCTGCGCGGACAATTTCGGCACACCCACCGTCGACCGTTGGAACGCCTCCAAGCTGTTCGTGCTCGCGGACGGCGGCGGGGCCGTCGTACTGTCGCGCACCGGCGGATTCGCCAGGGTGCTCGCCCTCGGTTCGGTGTCGGCGCCGGAACTGGAGGAACGCCACCGCTCCGGCGAAACGATGTTCCCGCCGAGCCTCACCGTCGGCGGCGCGTTGAACTTCGAGGAGCGCACCAGCCACTTCCAACGCCGGATGAACGAGGGCGTGCTGCGTCCGGAAAGCGATTTCGGGTCGGTGGTGATCGAGGTGGTGGAGCGCACCCTGAAGGAGGCCGACACCTCGATGGACGAGATCGCCCGGGTGGTGCACGACGGATTCACCTCCTGGGCACTGCAGGACCTGTTCCTCGACCCCATCGGCGTCACCGTCGAGCGCGGCATCTGGGATTACACCCGCACCGTCGGGCACGCAGGGCCGGCCGATCAGATCCGCGGGCTCGAGTACCTGCTGCGCACCGGCCAGGTCGGCTCCGGCGATCGCGTGCTGCTGTTCACCGGCGGGCCCGGCATGGAAGCCGCGGCCGCCGTGGTCGAGATCGACGCGCGACCGTAAGCCCTATCAGCACTGGTCAAGAAGCCGAGGCCGCCCGAACGGGCGGCCTCGGCTTCCTTTTCGGCACGAGTCACTACGCCCACCTATGAGACACTTTGTATTGACAGATGCAAACCGTTCTGATGGAGTCCCCCACTATGCCTGAACTGTCAGATGACCAGTCGCTCATGTCGCGGTTCGTCGGTGCGGTGCCGACGGTCGCCAAACAATCGTCCCGGGACCTGCACGGCGCGCTGCTGAAGGCGGTGGGCGTCGCCGATTTCGAGCTGACGGTGACCGGCCGTCGCGAGATCTCCCCGCACTATCTGCGGCTCGGCTTCCACGGCGGCGGCCTGCTCAGCGGCCGATCGATCCACCCGACGATGTGGGTCCGCATGTGGTTTCCGGACGAAAGCCGTTTGCACATGCGCGCGTTCACTCTCGTCGAGCCCGATGCCAGGGGCGACCGCTTCGATATCGAGTTCGCGCTGCACGAGGGACGGGCGAGCAATTGGGCCCGCAACGCCCGCGTCGGCGACACGATCATGGCCACCATTCGCGGCTCGCGATTCGCGATACCGCAGCCGCCGCCCGCCGGGTATCTCGTCGTCGGCGATACCGCCTCGTTGCCCGCGATCAACTCCTTGCTCGCCGCGATCGGCGACGCACCGGCCACGGTGTGGCTGGAATGGCAGCACGAGGACGATCGCGACCTGCCGGTCGCGGCGACCGCGCGTACCGAGGTCACCTGGGTGCCGCGCGAGCACGGCGGCGCGGCACTGGTGCACCGGGTCCGCGCCGCCGCCTTTTCTGCTTCCGACCATTTCGGCTGGGTCGCCTGCGACCGCTGGACGACCCGCAAGATAGCGAGCGTGCTGCGCAACGACTTCCACCTGGCCCGGAACTCGCTGGCGGCACGCGGCTACTGGTGAATCCGCTAGTTGCGCTGCCGTTCCCAACCGAGGTTGCGCAGATGCTGGATCGTCGCGACCGACCCGGGCACGTCGCTGTGACCGTCGGCCATCGTCGTCAGGGCCATGGTGAAGTCGGTAGGGCCGAAGCGCAGCGGGTGCACGTGCTGTTCGGTGACGGTGAACGTCCGGGCGAGGTGGACATCGCCGCTGGTGCACGACGAACGGATGGTCCGCGGATAGTCCAGGGGCGCAACGGGGGCGCCGCGGTCCATGCCGAATTCGGTGGTCCAATCGGTCAGTTCGACATAATCCGGTTCGCACATCGTCACCGAGCCGTCCGCGCCCGTATGCGCGAGGACGCCGCGCACGTCACCGTTCTTCTGCGGGAAGGCGAAGAGTTGATCGGCCGAGCCGTCGGGATTGCTCGCCTGCGCGTATTCGTAGCCCTTGTGGCCGGCCACCAGGTCGAAGTACCCCGCCATTCGCTCCTGCTCGCCCGCCCACTCGTGCACCGCCGTCGGCTCGGCCTGCCCGGGGAACCGGATCCATCCGTCGACCTTCGCCGCGCCCAGCGTCGAAGCCCAGAACACCTTCTGCCCGTCCCAATCGACGTCGGTCATGGCCGCGCCGGGCTTGGTGTCGTAGAACCACAGATCCGCGACCGCACCCGGCACACCGATCTGGGTCATCGGGTCGTTCAGCACCAGATGCCACGCGTCGCGTTCCGGCACGAAACTCCAGCTGAATCGACTGTTGCGCACCGTGATCGGATCGGCGGTGATGACATAGGGGTCGAGCGCGTAGTCGAGCGCGTTGTAATAACTACCGTCCGGCGCGGTGATGATGCTGATCAATTGTGGCGCGGGAAAGTTGTGCAGCGCGAAAGTGATCAGCAATTTCTCTTTTCCGGCCGGATTCTGCACGGCGAGCCAGTTGTAGCTCATCGGATACCAGGTATCGATCATGTCCGCGGGCGTCGCGATACGCAGCGGGGTCGGTGGCGTGGTGCCACGCAATGCTCCCGCGGGCGCCGACATCGACAGCAGCAGCGCGGCGGCAAAGGGCAGGCACAGGGCAATACGGATCAGCGAGTACTTCTTACGCGATTTCATTTCTGCCTTTCGGATGAATCAGAGATCTCGATGGGTGACCAGGTGTGCGATATCGATGAGTCGCTCGGCATGCTCGGCGGAAACCGCGGCCTCGGTGAGATAACCGAGCGCGGCGGCGATCTCTTCTTCGGCGCGTGCTTCCGCCCAGGCCCGCCCGCCCGCCGCCACGATGAGATCGGCGGTATTCCGCAGTTCCTCGTCGGTGAGCCGGCGATCGCTCCGGTAGATCACGGACAATTTCGCGCCGGCCGCTGTCGCCGAGTTCAGTGCTGCGGTCACGGGCAGCGATTTCTTTCTGGCCGCGATATCCGCGCAAACCGGTTTTCCGGTCGATTCGTACCTGCCCCAGATGCCCAGCATGTCGTCGACCAGCTGGAACGCCATACCCATATGGTCACCGAAATTGCGCAGGGATTTGATCTGCTCCTCGGTACCGCCGCCGTACAACGCGCCGAGTTCGCAGGCACAACCGAACAGCGCGCTGGTCTTGCCGTGCACCATGGCCGTCACCTCGTCCAGGCTCACCACGCTGCGGGTCTCGAGACCCAGATCGGCGAACTGGCCCTCGTGCACCGCCAGTACCGCGCCGGTCAGCACCCCTGTGCCCCGGACGGCTTCGGCTCGCGGCTCCAACGCCAGCATGGCCAGCGCCTGGGCCAGCAGCGCGTCCCCGGCGAGTACCGCGGGCCACCGGCCGAAGACCTTCCACGCGGTGGCCCGATGCCGGCGGGTGAGGTCGCCGTCCATCACGTCGTCGTGCATCAGGGTGTAGTTGTGCACGAGCTCGAGCGCGGCGGCGGGCACCAGCGCCGCCGTCGCGTCACCCCCGACGACCTGGGCGGCGAGTAGAACCAGCGCGGGCCGGATAGCCTTGCCGCCGTGGCCGCCAGTGGCCGCGCCGTGCTCGTCCGTCCAGCCGAGGTGATAACTCGCGACGCGATGCATCGATTCGGGCAGCTGATTCACGGCCGCGCGCATGGTCGGCTCGACTTCCGCGCGCGACCGACCCAGATATTCTCGAATATTCCGCATGCGTCGTTCTTCGTTGGCTGAATACACCGAACCCCTCCTGAGAACAGCACTCGACTCGACTACGCGCCGGATCAACCGAAGGATTCGTAGTCGGTTCGGAAATAATTGTCTGTATCGAGTGACTGTTCGAATATTAGCAAGGAACTTCAGGAAATACGGTCGAGGTCGGCCTTCCGCGCCAATCTCTCGGCGAGATTCTGCCATTCCACGGCATGCCGCCGAGCCAATTCCGCCACGGTCGGCGCACAATGCATCGGAATGCTGTCGACTATCATTTGCCACGCCGCCGGTTCCACCGGCAGCGCCTCCAGCATCCGCAGCAACCTTCGCCCGTACTCGGTGAAACGCAACGACGGATCCGCCCGCAGACGCCGCACGATCGCGCCGGTATCTCGCGATCCGCCCTGGCCACCGGCTTGCCGATCGGCCGAGGGCGCAACACCCGGCACGCCGGTTTCGCCGCCCGCGCCGGTATCGGCGCCTTGGCCGTCCCGGCCCGCCCCGGCCGCGCGATTTTCCCGCACGTCCCGGCGGGCCTTCTTGGCGGTGGTGAGCGAAACTCCCGTGGCCAATGCCACCTCTTTTGCCGACGCTCCGGGTTTGTCGGCCAAGAACTCCAACGCGCGACGCCGACGCTCTCCGGCCTCGACCGGATACATCACGCCATCACGTCCCATTCGCGCATCGGGCTGCTGCGGATATTCCGCATCTGCCCCTCGGCGAATAGCGCCGACCGTTTTGTCGGATAATCCTACGACATCGGCCACCCGGCGGTTAGACCATTCCGGGTAGTCGCCGAGTATGCGCGTGGCGGCGGCCTTCCGGTCGGCCAGCGTTAATGGCAGACCGTGCGCGCTGTTCATTCGCACGGCGATCACGAAGGCCTCCCGTGCGTCACCGTCGAAATACACGGCATCGATGACCTCGGCCCCGCTGCGCTGCGCCGCACGCAAGCGATGCGCGCCGTCGACCACCGTCATCGTCTGCCGGTGCACGACGATGGGCGGTAATACGGTGATCACCTCCGCCAGCGCGCGCACGTGCGTGAAATCCTCACCGCCGATCCGTGGTGAATCGAGCACGCTGAGTTCATCGATGGGAATTTGTTCGATCTCCGAATACCCCGAGTCCGACCCGAATTCGAGTACGTCATGACCCGCAGCATTCGCTTCCGGTCGGACCGCAGCAATCTGGTCCATAACTATCCCTCCTGGCATCCCCGCTTCCGCGTTGCGCGCACGGCAGCCGGGTTTTCGCTCCAAGGCCTGTATTACCCGAGCACCCAGGGTGATATATGATATTGCTTCCGACGGGATCCGAAGCATTTGTTGTAAGGTACGGCACTACCACGCCGGCGTCCCCATCGCCGACGAATATGACCAACCGGTCGGTACCGGTGCCGAGATTACTGTTACCACAGATTTCGGTCACGAAATCGAGTTCACCCCCCGGGTACATCACACACGTCAGGTCACACGACGCTACTTCGGCATCGGAATAACCCCGGTCGCAAGTCAAGCTCATCGTGTGTGAATTGGCAAGCCTGCTCTTCGCTATTCCGCATACGGGAATTTCGTACCCCCATGCATGATTATCGACTCAGACAGTTCTGCTGATCCTACGTACCGTAACGGCACCGAAACCGATCCCCCGCAGGGCGCGATGCTGAGCGAATTGATCGCCGACAATCGCGGGCCGGTCCACCCCTTGACCCCACGTATCGGGAATCTATCCGAACTCGGCACCGCCGAACAGCCCCCAAAACAGAGGCCCTCGGCACTCTCGACAGGTCAGCGCCAACCGCTGTCCGCGGCACGCCCCAGGGGCAGAACGACTTTCGACGGGTACCGGGCCGAGTGCTCGAGGGTGACAGCGGATCCGAGCAGCCCCGGCAGGTCGAGCGGGTGCGGCATCGAGGCCGGGAAGTTGCCACTGGCTATCCGGATGCGCAGGCGGTGGCCGGCGTCGATCTTCTGGGCGGTCGGGAAGACTCGGACCTGGAATTCGGTGACCTGACCGGGGACGAGGGGCTGCCGTGAGGTCGAGGTGTTCTGGTGGACAGCGGCGTAGACGGTGCCGTCGTCGGTTCGCCACGACCGGTCCTCGTCGAGTGCGCGACGCTGGGCCGTGAGCGACCCCTCGGTGAGCTGACGGACCGTGCCGTCCGGGGCGACGTCTTCGACGGCCACATCGAACGCGGCATCGGTCGTCGTCGAGGCCGCGAACAGATCGGCGACGATCGGTCCCGCCAGTGTCATCGCCTCGTCGAATGGTGCTGTGGTATAGGTCAATCCGTGTTGCGGGCCGACCGCGGTCTGACTGCACGGTTCGTGCAGGTTGCCCAGCGAGAGCAGGTTGACCACGAACTCGAGGATGCCACCGGTCGCCTTGCTGGTTCCCCGATTGCACGGGTTGTTCACCAGCGAATAGTCCCAGCGATCCGACATCTGCTCGCCGGCCGGTGCAGTCGTGGACAGTTGATTGCCATCGAGGTAGTAGCTCGTCGGCGTGGTTTCGGCGAACGGGTAGCTGCCGACGCTCATGGCGTTGCCGTTGGCATCGATCACATTGAGCGGCTTGGCATTTCGGTCGATGCCGTTGTCGATGTCCTTGAGCCAGTGGTCGAACCACGCCGCCGTGTGCTCTTCGGTCCTGATCCGTCCGGTCGGCGCGAATCCGGTGGTGACGTGCGGCCACGGACCTTGCAGGATCTGGTAGCGCGGGTCCGGCCGCTGCGCCGGGTCCATCGGGCCGTAGGGATCGCGGCCGGCCGCCGCGTTCTGCAGCGCCGCATACAGTTTGAACGTGGCGCCCTGGAAGATGTCGGTATCGCCGCCGACAGCGTAGACCGCGACATCGTTGCGGACGATCTCGGCGATGTCGTCGGACAGCAGGCGCGCGCCGACGACCGGATCGTCGGCGTTGATGCCCTGGGTCAGCAGGCGCGCCGCCAGACCGATGACGCCTTGGCCGTCGTCGCCGATGAGCCCCTTCAAGCGGTCGACGACGAGCCCGATCGCGCGCTGCGGTTCGACCAGGGCCGACTCCCACAGGTTGGCGTACTGCAACCACAACCCGGGCCAGACGATGACGAACGCGGAGATCAGCGGCGCCCACTGACCGTCGCCGAGCACGTCCTGCAACAGGTCGTAATCGGTGTTCATCGTGAAAATCGCCTTCAGCGGCGAGTTCTCACCGATTTTCGTGGCTCCGTGCATGGCTTCGACGCCGGGGAACGAGTAGCCGAACATGCCCACCTTGCCGTTGGCGTTGGGCAGCCGGGAACTCCAATCGACGAGTGCCCGCACGTCCTGGGCGCTGCGGTCGCTGATCGGCGACCACTGACCGCTGGACGCACCGGTGCCCCGCACGTCGGCGATGACGTTGATATAGCCGCGGTTCACCAGATCGACCGGCGCGCTGACCTCCTGCAGCACCGAGTTGATCACCCCGCCGAGATCGCCGGGCACCGGCAGGTCGTACTCCTCGAAGAGTCCGCCGAACAGGGAGACGAGCAGACCGTTGTAGGACCCGTACGGCGTCATCGAAAGCACCACGGGGAACGGCCCTTTCGCGGGCTCGTGGGTCACCGGATCCAGCGGATACCGGATCGAGGCATGCAGCTCGACGCCGTCGCTCATACGCACGTTCTGCACGATGTCGTAGCCGGTCTGGTACGGGCTCGGGCTCGGGGTGTAGCCGTGCGGCAACCCGAACCCCGGCGGCGCGGGCTGCGCGAGGCCGACGATCGGCGCGGCCGACAACGGTGCCGCGGGCAGCACGGCGGCCGCGATGATCCCCACCACCACCGCGGCCGAGAGCGGCAGCCGCCGACGGCCCGGCCGATCGGCGCGATTCCGTCGGTACCAGCCGGTGCCACGCTGCGCCGGGCGCGTCTTCGTCATCCAGCAAACGTCGCATATCGGTCGCGCAGCTACCATTGGAAAACGCATAGCGTCCGAATCGCCCGTTTGTGCACGTGCATCATCTCGGCGTCCCGGCGTTATCGGGCTCACCAATCCGCCAGGAACGCGGTAGCAGGTGCGATGGGGGTGGAATCCGGGGTCTGGATTCTCTGAGAATCAGTGACGGGTGGCCGGCGCACGGGGGAGACCGCTACGGCAATCGCCCCGATCCTTGACGACGCAGCGAACACCAAGCTATCTACAGCACCTCGCCTACCGCCAGAGCACGTCGTGCACCGGGCTGAATCCCCGGTGCACGACGTGTTTGTGCCGCTACTCCGGCGGTGACGGTTGCCGGATACCGGCGGGCAGCGAGCCACCCGCGACATCGGCGGCGATGCCGAGGGTTTCCTCGTACTCGCGGACTTCGAGATCCGCGACGTCCGAGGGAGATTCGGCGTTCTCGACCGGCGGTGCCGAGTCCGGCGCGAGATCGGGCTGCTCCTCGGCCAGCCGTTCGGCCAGCGGCCGCGGGTGGCTTTCCTCCCACGGCGTCATCCCGTATTTGGTCGCGCCGGACCAATGCTCAGGCGGATCCATCCCCGCTTCCTGCGGATCCAGCCGCAATCGATCCTCGTCGAGATCCTCGGCGCTGTTGAGCGCGGCCGGGTCGGTCTCGACCGCGTCCGGATCGCCGGTGTCCTGCGGCGGGTCGTAGGTGTTGCCCGATTCGGTCATTGCTGCCTCCTTCCGCTACGCGACTTCCCACACTGCCGCGGGTAAAACGTGCGAAGGCGTCAGCGGATCACGGCAGGACGACGCACGCGGGTCCGACGCTGATGCCGGTCCCGATCGGGAACGGAGTGTCGTGGGAGTACGCGTCGTAGTCTTCCTCCGACCGGTACTCGACCACCCAGATGTGATGCTGACCCCGCTGCGGCGGAATCCACGTGGTACGTGCCACGCCGGAAGCATCCGCGACCACGACGGCCGGCTGGAACGCGCCCCGGACCATGCGCCCGTCGGCCTCGTCGAGGAAGACCACCTCCTGGCCCGGATCCGTCTCGGCGATCACGGAGTAGGAGCAACCGGCGCCCAGAGCGGACTCGGAGCTACCGAAACTCTGCCCGCGCTCGACCCCGACATAGGTGACGGTGGCACCCGCCTGCGGTGCACCCAGTGCAATACCGGTGGCCAGCGCGCCGATCATCGCCGCGACGGCGACCGGTCTGTTCTTGAACACGATGAAATCCCCTCTACAACAATGAATTTCCCGGAAAATTCGGGAACACTGCGAACTGTCCCCCACCCCATCCAGGCGTTCAATACCCCTGTTTCGGGGGCACGGCGGACAGGCTGGGCGGCCCGCTGACTCTGCCCGAAATCTCCACGAATTCAACACAATTGGCCCGATCGCACCGGATAGCGTGACCTTCCGTGTCCGATCCGGCGCGCCGCGCAGGCGCACGAACAATTCTGTCCCGCAACCGCTATCGGTTCACAGCTGATAGCTCTCGATGTCGGCGATGCCGTGGGTGGCGCCGCCGGCCGCGGCGAACGCGGTGAGGGCGTGCACCAGGCCGTGCCGGTCGGCCTCGGGCAATTCGGCGACCACGACGGCGATCTCCTCGCGGCGGCGTTCGGTGACGGCGGCGACGATCTCGTGCCCGCGAGCGGTCAACTCGACGATCAGCTCCCGGCGGGAATGCGGGTTGGGCTTGCGATCGATCAGCTCCGCGGCGACGAGGCGATCGACCATGCGCGTCGCCGTAGACGGCCGGACGCCCAGAATGCCCGCGAGCGCCGCCACATTGGAGGGCCCGCGCGTGGAAAGGATGACCAGCGTCCGGAATTGCGGGATGGTGATCGTGTCGTCGACGGAGGCGATCGATCGGGCGGACAGCGCGACCAGCACTCGCGACGCCGTCAGCAGCGCCTCGGTGATCTCATCGACCGATTCCTCGGTTCGGCGGCTCATCGGTTCCCTTTGATCGCAGTGAGAGTCGATTCTCCCATCCGGTGGCCTTCGCGCGACGAATGAGAGGTACATCCCCAGTCGGCGCGGCAGAAATATTGCACATGGCAACTGTTGCACACTGCCCCTATCCGGTAAGGTCTCGAAGTCGTGATGTCAGAGGCGGCGGACGAATCGCGAGCGCACGTTCGCACCTGGGCAGCGGTGACCACGCTCGGCGTGGTGCTGGGCTACGCGGCTGTGCTGCTGGGCAATCCGCGGCACTTCTACACCGACGACACCGAGGCCCAGTACGCGCCCATGTGGGTCATGATGGGCCGCTACCTGCGGGAGGGCCGGTTCCCGGCGCTGGTGCCGTGGGAGTGGATGTCGGGCAATTACTCGCTGGAGGAAGCGGGGATCTACAACCCGCCGCAACTCCTGGTCGACGTGCTCGCCCCCTCGTTCGACAATCTCGCCGCCTATGCCACCGCGGTGAAACTGGTCTTCTCGATCATCGCCGCGCTCGGCGTCTTCCGGATCTGCCTCGCCTACGGCTCCCGGCCGCAGTGGGCGGCGGTGGCGGGTGTGGCCTTTCCGCTGAGCGGCTGGTTCCTGTTCTTCGACGAATCCAGTTGGGCCACTTCGCTCACCGGCACGGCCTGGATGGTGCACGCCTGGGCGTCCGCAGTGCGCTACGCGCGGGGTCGCAGCGGGCCGATACCGACCGTTGTCTTTCTGTACCTGGCGATTTCGGTGCAGTACGTTTTCCCCGCGGTGGAAGCCGCCTTGATGATCGTCGCGGTGGCGGCGGGCGAGGTGCTCTACCAACGACGCTGTGCCCCGACAACAAGGCTGCTGCTCGCGGCGAGCTGCGCGGGACTGGCCGGACTCGCGACCTATCTACCGAGCGTGCTCGCCTCGCCGATCACCTGGCGCGGCGACGAACGCATCCTCAACGATCCGTTCCTCACAGTGCCGTGGTCGGAATCGCTCAATGCCAGTCTGCCGAGCACGGTTCCGGCGTTCACCGGCTGGTGGGGTTACGTCCAACCGCTGCCGATGGTCTACATCGCGTGGTTCCTCATTCCCGCGCTGGCGTTCATCGACTGGCGCGCGGCGCGGACCTCGGCGCGCGAACTGAGCGGAGTCGCGCTCTTCGCGACCGCCGTGCTGATGTGGTGCGCGGGGCCCGGGCAGATCGGCCCGCTGCGCTGGCCCGCGCGGGTGCTGCCGATGGTGGCGATCGCACTGCTGGTGCTGGTGTGCGTATTGCTCAGCCGCCATGGCACTTTCGAGCAGTGGCGGCGCCGTGGGGTCGCCGCCGCGGTGCTGATCGGGCTGCTGTTCGTGCGGTCGTTTTCCGCGGGGCCGCACGAGGTCGTGTGGCATCTGGTCGCGGCCGTGGCCGTCGCCGCGCTGGGGGCGGCGACGGTCTGGCTGATCCGCACCAGGGGTGTGGCGATGGCCTGCGTGCTGGCCATCGCCGCGATGTTCCCGATCGCCTACTGGCAGGTGAGCGGCGCACCGCCGACACCGCTGTCGTACGGGTTTCCCGAACGGCGCTCGGCGATGAAGGCGGCGTTCCCCCGATTCGACGGGGTCACACTGCAACTCGCCGACCGCGGGCTGCTCCGGCCCGAGGACAAGTCGCTGGCCGGGGCCTACAGCTCACTGGCTTTCGGCAACTACGCCAAGAACATGAACCTCGACTACGTCAACGCCTACACCCCGATCGGGCACGCGGCGTTCAGCGCGCTGCTGTGCATGGGCTGGGACGGGAGCACCTGCCCGGACGCGTACCGCCGCGCGTTCGCGGTCGAACCGGGTACGGGCAGAACGATTGTCGATCTGATGAAGGTCGATCGTGTGGTCCTGCAACGCGCGCAGTATCCGGAGATCGGCCACACTCCCCCACCGCCCGGCTGGCGGTGGGTCGACTACCCGGGGCACGAACGCTACATCTGGGTGCTCGAACGCACCGACGGACTGCTCTCCACCCGCAACGGCTTGATCGCCGACGCGCAGGGCGCCACCGCGATCTCGACCGAACGCACCAGCGTCACCAGTCGTATTCGCGTCTCCTCGGCACACGGCGGGCGGGTCGTCTTCGCCCGGCTGGCTTGGCCCGGCTACCAGGCGACGCTCGGCGGGCGCGACCTACCCGTCGACAAGCTCGCGGGAACCTTTGTGTCGGTGAATATCCCGGCGGGCACCGAGAACGCCGAACTGATCCTCACCTGGCGGCCTTCGGCCTGGCAGGCCGGCCTCGCCGCCGCACTGGCCGGTTTCGCCGGAATGTGCTGGCTGCATTGGACATACCGGCGGCGGCGACGGCTCGACATCGGTGCCGCGCCACCGGACCACCGGACACCCGACGAGCCCGAACGCGAACTGACCGCCGTGTCGTGACCAGCCCGGAGGAGTAACCATGTCCATCGCCGACCTCGGTGCCCGTATGTTGCAGACCCGGTGGGCGGTGCGGGCACCGATCCTGCTCTACCGCGCGGGTCTCGGATTCCTGTTCGGTTCCCGTCTGCTGATGCTCCAGCATGTCGGACGCCGCAGCGGCGCAGCACGATTCGTGGTGCTCGAGGTCGTCGATCGCCCCTCGGCCGGCCACTACATCGTGGTGTCCGGATTCGGCGCGAAAGCCCAGTGGTACCGCAATATTCATGCCGAGCCCCGGGTGCGCGTCTCCACGGGCACGAAACGCGCGGTCCCCGCTACCGCAACGCCGATGACCGAAGCGGAATCGGCCGCCGCACTAGAGCGCTACACCGCACACCACCCCCGCGCCTGGAAGAACCTGCGCGCCACCATCGAACGAGCCACCGGTGCCCCGGTCGGCACCTTACCCATGGTCGAGCTGACGTTGCAGGCGCATTGACGCCGGACCTTGCTACAGCCGCAGAGCTCGGATCAAAACCGATACGGCGGTGAGGGTTTCGTCCTGACGGCGGGCGTTTTCCGGGGCAGGCGTAGACGCGATCCAGCGAGACGCATCGATCAGCGCACCGTTGATGAGCACGGCGAGACTGCGGGGCTCGACCTCGGCGGCGACCATGCCCTCGGCCTGCGCTCGCTCGATGAGCGCCGACATCGACTCGACACAGTGGCTGTGTTCCGCGTCGACCGTACGACCGAGCACCGCTGGCGCGTCCTGGAACAGAATGCGTTGGATATCCGGCCGCGCCGAGACCTCGAGATCGGCGCGGCACCGCTTTTCGAGCGCGACGAGCGGGTCGGACTCGGCCGCAGAGAGCCGGTTCAGCTCGGCGTCCAACTCGGCGTCGAGGGTGTCTACCACCGCGGCGAGTAGGCCGTTCTTGCCGCCGAAGTGGTGGTAGAGGGCGCCACGGGTCAGGCCGACGGACGCGGTGAGCTCGTCCATGGAAGTGGACGCGTAGCCGTGCTCGCCGAAGTGTTCACGGGCGGCTACCAGCAGTTTCACCCGCGTCTCTGCGAGCATGTCGGCTCGTGAACGGCTCGTTCCCACAGCGGCCAAGTTATTTGACATACGCGGCGTATGTCAAATAACTTGGCTTCACATACGCGCCGTATGTGAAACTCGGGCGGCGCCCATCGAAGGGAGACCCATGGTCGCCGCCTACCGCGAACTGTTCCGTTCACCGGGAGCCACAGCACTGACCACCGCCGGTCTGCTCGCCCGCATGCCGCTGTCCATGGTCGGCATCGGACTGATCACGATGGTGTCGCAGACCAGCGGAAGTTACGCTCTGGCGGGCGCACTCGCGGCGACCTACGCGGTCTCGACGGCACTCGCCGCACCACAGATCTCGCGCCTGGTGGACCGCCTCGGGCAACGACGAGTGATACCCGTGGCAGCCCTGCTGAGCACCATCGCATTGGCAGCGCTGCTGCTGACCTCGGCCCTGCACGGACCGGGTTGGCTGCTGTTCGCACTGGCGGCCGCGGCGGGCACCGCACCCAGCGCTCCCGCTCTGGTGCGAGCCAGATGGACCGAGCTGCACCGCAATTCGCCGCTCTTGCATACCGCGTTCTCCTGGGAGACAGTGCTGGACGAGGTCTGCTTCATCGTCGGCCCGCCGGTATCACTCGGGTTGAGCGTCGCGCTCTTCCCGCAGGCAGGACCTCTGGTGGCAGGTTTGCTGCTGCTCACCGGAACACTGTGGCTGGCCGCGCAGCGCGGCACCGAACCGGCGCGAAATGCGGTGGGCGAGCGGCCGTCGCTGTTCAGCGCCTTGGGGAACCGGGCGGTATGGACAGTGACGCTGGTGATGGTCGCGATGGGCACCATCGCGGGCACGATCGATGTGGCGAGCATCGCCTTCGCCGGTCTACAGGGGCAGCCCGCGGCGGCCGGTATTGTGCTGTCGGTCTACGCCCTCGGCTCGTGCGCGGCCGGATTCCTTTTCGGCACAGTGAAACTCGCTCGACCGATCGGGCAACTCCTGACGCTGGGCATCGTCGCCACCGCACTGATGACGCTGCCGCTGCTGTTCGTGACATCCATTCCGGCACTGTCGGTCACGGTGCTGATCTCCGGAATGTTCTTCGCGCCCACGCTGATCCTGGCAGCCCAACTCGTCGAGGCCGCCGTCCCAGCGCACGCACTCACCGAGGCGCTCACCTGGTCCACGGCCGGGCTCGGTTTCGGCATCGCGATCGGTCCCGCCGCCGCAGGACCGATCATCGACGCGCACGGCGCGAACGCCGGATTCTGGGTCGCGGCGGCAGCGGGCGCGGTCTTACTCGCGCTCGCCGCCGTATGCCGCCACACCTTCCGCGCGATGCCGACGCGACCCATCGCGCCGGCACCTGCCACGGTGCCGTGCTCCGGTTGACCGAACGCCGTTGCCGGACCCCGTTATTCGGGTCCGGCCGCGATACTGGACGGCGCGGAACGGGTGAATCGGATGAGGTCGCTCCATCGGTCGCCGCGGTCGTCACGGAAGGAAAAGCCCTCCGGCTCAGCGAGTTTCCGCAACTCTTCCGCGCTCAAACGGTCCGGATCGGGGAAGTACTCGTAGAAGACGAGTTGGCCGCCGGGTTTGATGACGCGAGCGAGGGCGCGCACACAGGCGGCGCGGTCCGGAACCTCGCCGATCACCGCCGCGAGGAACGCGAGATCGAATTGCCCGTCGGCGAAGGGCAGACCGGCGCCCGCGTCACCACTGTGGAAGCCCACATTGGCGCAGCCCGCCCGGCCGAGTTTGCGGCGCACCTTGTTTAGCATCTGCGGCTGGATATCGAAGAGTTCGAGCCTGCCGCCGGTGAGTTCCCTGGCCAGTTCGAGGCTGTAGAAGCCAGGACCGGGGCCGAGTTCCAAGACCTGTTCGGTCCCGGCCAACTCGAGCCGTTCGATCACCGACCGCGGGTTCGAGATGAACCGGCGCACGGGATTGTCCAGCAGGAACGCGGCCTGGTGGGGGTAGGGGAACTCGCCTAGTCGTCGTGTTTGCCGTAACAGGGTATCTACCCAGGTAGTCGACATACGCACCTCACAAAGGAGTCGATAAGGTTCACCTTACTCCTCCACTTGCATTGCGCCACAGTCGAACCGACGATCACACCCGGACCGCAGCGCCGAAGCCCTAGACGGTTAGGCAAACCTAAGTTAGGCTCCGCACGTGGCCGAAATGGTGTCGTTGGGCGAAGTCCAGGAAACGCTGCTGATCCCGCTGTACGGACGGGCGATCGACGCCCGGCAGCGCCGGAGCGTGCTGCACGACCGTAAGGCGATCGAACTCGTCGAGGCGATCGACTACGACTTCACCAAGTTCCGCGGACCGTCGCTCGCCGGATCGGTGCTGCGGGCCTCGATCTTCGACGAGTACGTGCGCGGGTTCCTGCGCGAGCATCCCGAGGGCACGGTCGTCGACCTGGGCTGCGGCCTGTCGACCAGGTTCGATCGCCTGGACAACGGCCGGCTGCGCTGGTTCGATCTGGACGTCGCGGACACGATGGCGTTGCGGCGCAAGTTCTTCGACGACGGCGAGCGCTACACCATGATCGCCGGGTCGATCTTCGACACGGACTGGTACACACAGGTCACCGAGCGGTCCGGGCCGGTGTTCCTGCTGAGCGAGGCGGTACTGCTCTATTTCCCCGACGAGCAGGTGCGCACCACGCTGAAACGGTTCGCCGCGACGTTCCCGTCGAGTCCGCTCGCCTTCGATACCGGCGGGACCATGATGATGAACAGCCAGGATCGCAATCCGGTGTTCAAAGCGGTTCCCGCGCGGATGAAATGGATCTGCGACGACCCCGCGGAACTCGAACAGTGCGGTCTGCGGCTACGCGAATCGCGCACGTTCGCGACACCCCAGCCCGCCGTCGCCCGGACCTGGCCGGCCCGATACCGCTACGGCCTCAAAGCCTTCGGCTGGACGACGCCGGTGAAGACGTATCGGCTCAACCTATTCAGCACCGTCGGACGGGTCTGACTTGCGCAGCACCGCTCGATACTCCCAGGCCTCCCACAGCGGATGCCGCGCCGAATACCGTTGATCGGCAAGGATTTCCACGCCGTCCAGCTCCATTCGCTCGGCGGCCAGGCCCGTTCCCTCCAGTAGCAACAGCAGGTCCGCGGGGGCGTAGCAGCGACCGAACTGATCGAGGGCTTCCGCCTCGCGGCCGACGGGCCACCAGCGGTCGTTGAAACGACCGGCCACCGGGTCGTAGTCGTTCGAATTGGCCAGATCGATGGTGTAGGTGTCGTATTCGAGCTCACCGGCGATACGCGCCCACTTCCAGGGGCTGAACACGTCGACGATCATGCGGCCGCCGGGTGCGAGCCATTCCCCGCTGACCCGGCGCAGCAGGGTGCGCTGCTCGGCGTCGGTGCCGATACCGAAACCGTTCCAATAGACCACGCAATCGAACGGCCCGTCGAGCTCGACGGTATAGAAATCGCCCTCGACCACCTGCAGATCACGCCCCTCGACCCGTTCCGCCGCCTGGCGCGCACGCGTCGCGCTCAATTCGACCGCGACCACCGAGTAGCCGCGATCTGCCGTGACGGCCGCGGTGATGCCGCTGCCCGCGCCGAGTTCCAGAATCCGCCGCACACCCGGACCACCCAGCCGGGCGATCGCGTCGGCACGCTGAAAGTCTTTCTCCTGCACCGTCTGTGGACCCCACCAGAGCGGCGCGGTCTCGAAGAACGGTTGCACCCAGTCCATGACCACGCTCCCACCGGTCGGCCGCGGGCGAGCCGATCAGCCCACCACCTCGCATCCTGCCTCGGCGATCGCGCCGGGGAAAGCGAATATTCGCGCGTGACCCACCGTCCATGTTGTGGCACAGCCGGTTTCACCGGCGGCGAGCGACCGGTCAGTCCGGTCGGCGCACCACGCAGACCGAACGCTGCGCGTCGTAGCGGGCCTGATCGAGGCAGCGAAAGTGCAGGGTCGCCATGCGGCGGTTCGCGGAATCCAGGCAGCGGTAGAACACCGCGTCGTCGTCGGGGTCGGCGTAATACCCCTCGTCCTTGTTCGCGTCCTGACAGAAATCGACGCCCGCCTCCAGCGGCACGACCGCGTACTGCCTGATCACCGCACCCCGGCCCGCCGCGTCGGGCAGATCCACCGCCGCCATGGTCGTCAGGGTGAGCAACGCGACCCCCAGGGACGGCAGCGCGGCGGTCGCGGCCCCGGCGACGAGCACGCCCGCACGGCACACGGGGGCGGTTCGGATCTTCACGGCAGTCCCTATCTACCCCGGTAACGAGGTGTCGACGGTTAGCTACTCCCCTGTATTCGGCTTCACGCACACCCTGGATCGGACTTCCCCCGGGCGAAAACCGGGTGAACCTACCGCTGCCGCTGGTTTACCACGGGCCCCGATCCGGACCATTACCCCTATGCGGCAACCGAAAACGGATTCGTTAGCCGAAAACTTCTGTGACGTGTCGCACAATCGGTTTAGCAGCAAACTCCCTGCGTAGGTAACGGTTCGGCAACTACCGAGGGTCCCTTCCAAGATCGGCAGCACCGTTCATTTGCCTATCGTTCACCCTGTGTTAACTATCTGTGACCATTCTGCGATCAGGTCAAGAAGCGACCTGGAGTTTGGTTACACCGAGGAGTTGTTCACCCACATTCGGAAAACGACCGCAACGGTAGGCACCGTGCCCGCCGCGGTCGGCGGATCGGGATCCGGCAACGGACCCGCGAACCCAACCTTCCGCCACTTTCTCCGCATCGAGGATGCGGAGTCCCCCCGCGACATCGCGGCCGGGCTCGCAGTGAGCGCCCCGGCATCGCCGCACTGAACGCGTCGCGTTTCGGGACCAGGACGTCCCGCACAACAAAACCCCACAAAAGCACATCAGCCCGTCCCGGCGAGCGCCGACCCTGCGCGCCCCGCCTCGGATCCGTGCTGCCCGCGCGCGCCCGGATCGAAACCTGTCCCCGACAAAGGAACCGATTTCGCAATGCCTGACAGACGCTTTTTCCCGCTCCGCCGCTCCTCGCTCCGCGAGGGTTGCACCGTCGCGATCGCGGCGGCCGGCATCGTCGCCGTGGCCGCCTCCTCCGCCGTCTCGGTGGCCGACGACAGCGTCCCGTCTCGCATCGCACTGGTCGCCGACCGGCACCTGGCCGCCCAGCCCGTCGCCGCAGCCCTCCCGGCGCCCATGCCCGCCCCGCTGCCCGCACCCGAGCCCGAGCCGATCCCGGCGCCGATGCCCGCGCCGACCTACCCGGACAACCTGGACGGCTGGATCCGCCAGGCGCTCGACATCATGGCGGCGAACAACATCCCGGGCAGCTACGACGGCATCCTCCGCAACGTGATGCGCGAGTCCACCGGAAACCCGCAGGCGATCAATCTGTGGGACTCCAACGCCGCCGCGGGCATCCCGTCCAAGGGCCTGCTCCAGGTGATCGATCCGACCTTCCGCGCCTACCACGTCGAAGGCACCTCCTGGGACATCTACGACCCGGTCGCCAACATCGCCGCCGCCTGCAACTACGCGGCGCGCACCTACGGCTCGATGGACAACGTGCACGGCGCGTACTGAGCCGCGTACACCGACGCCTTCCCGCGCCTCCGGCGGGGAGGCGTCGTCGCGTCTGTGCCGACCTGCGACTAGGGTCGTTCACCACCCGACCCTTTGGACTTCCGCGATGACCGATTACGCGCACAGCGACGCGGCGGCCAAGAGCCGCGCCGAAAAAGCCAAACGCCTCGCAGGCTATATCTGGCAGCGGGGCATCACCGGGCCGGAACTGCTCGCGATGCCGGCCGCGACGCGCCGCAAGCTCGCCAGGGCCGCCGAGACCAACCCGCCGAGCACCGAGGAGACCTGGGGCACCGTCGCGGCACTGCTGACGGACAAGGACGAGTGGGCCGCGCGCCATCCGGACCATCCCGCCGCGCAACGCACGAACACCGACGAGAAGCTGCTCTGGGTGAAGCCGCCCATCACCCCGTGGTCGTAGCGAAAGACCTTGCCCAGCAGCGGTTTCAGCGCCACTGACGGGCGGTTCGGTACGCTGGTGCCATAGACCCGCCGTCGACGATGACGTGATGGAGACCGCTATGACCGAGCGCAAGCCCGCGAGCCTCGATTTCGAATCGTGGATCGACAAGCAGATCCGCGAGGCGACCGAGCGCGGCGAATTCCGGAACCTGCCCGGCGCGGGCAAGCCGATCCCGCGCGGTAGCGACGACGAGAACTGGTGGCTGAAGGGCTATCTCCGCAAGGAGGGCGTGCGCGGCGACGCATTGCTGCCGCCGTCGATCCTGCTGCGACGCGATATCGAACGGCTGCCGGAGACCGTGCGCGAACTGCAGTCCGAGCGCGCCGTCCGGGAGACGGTGCGCGAGCTCAACAAGCGGGTCGTCGACTGGTTGCGCCTGCCGCACGGCCCGTACGTGCAGGTCGCGCCGGTGGACACCGAAGAGATCGTCGAGCAGTGGCGCGCCGGACGCCGCAAGCCGCAGCGCCCGGCGCCCGCCCCGGTGGCGCCGCCCGAGCAGCCCGGCGTCAGCTGGTGGCGTCGGCTCTTCGGCCGCTAGGACGCCTGACGGGTGCCGACCGAGGACTCCTCGACCGCGGTGACGACCTTGTCCGAGAGCGCCTGAATCGCTTCGGCCTCAGCGGGATCCACGCAATCGATGAATATCTCCCGGACCAATCGGACGTGATTGGGGGCCGCGCGTTCGAGCAGGCGGCGGCCCGCCGGAGTCAGCTGGACGAGCACGCCGCGCGCGTCCTCGGCCACCGGCTGCCGATCGACGAGTCCGCGCGCGTCCATCCGTGCCAGATGCTTGGACAGCCTGCTCTTCTCCCAGCAGACCTCGGCCGCGAGATCCTTGGCCCGTAAGCAGTCACCCGGCGCGGCCGACAGTGCGACCATCAGCTCGTAGTCCGCCGCGGACACGCCGTCCTTGGTCAGGCCGGCGGCCAGCGCCGCGTCCAGCCGCTGCCGCATGCGGACGTACGCCGTCCACGTCACCTGCTCCTCATCACTGAGCCACTCCATGGGAATGAAGTCTAGACCCAGTTGGTTGACATGGACACCAACCCGCTCAGGAGGTCACGATGCCCGCCATCACCGTCCCCGACATCATGGTGCTGCCGCGCCTGCCCCGCCCCACCGAGACCATGCGCCACCGGGCCGTGCGCAGCGTGGTCAGCGCCCCCAAGCAGCGCGAAGGCGCCGGTTTCGAGGTACGCAGGCCCTTCCCGAGCATGGACCTGCGCACCGCCGACCCGTTCATCCTGCTCGACCAGATGGGTCCGGTCGCTTATGAACCGCATGAGGCCAAAGGTGCACCGTGGCATCCGCACCGTGGCTTCGAAATCGTCACCTACGTCATGGACGGCACCATGGTGCACCACGACTCCAACGGCGGCGGCGGTGTGATCGGCGAGGGCGACACCCAGTGGATGACCGCCGGCTCCGGCATCCTGCACGACGAGCTGCCCGCCGAGGAACTGGTCGTCGCGGGCGGCTGGTTCCACGGCATCCAACTGTGGGTGAACCTGCCGCGCGCACTCAAATTCGCCGCGCCGCGCTATCAGGATCTGCGCGGCAGCGAACTGACGCTGGTCACCTCGCACGACGGCGGCGCGCTGGTCCGGCTCATCGCGGGCTCGGTCGGCGGTTTCGACGGCCCCGGTTCCACCTACACCCCGATCGCGTACGCGCACGCCTCGATCAGCCCCGGCGGACAGCTGGAAACGCCTTGGCCGCAGCACTTCACGGCGATGGCCTACATCCTGTCCGGCAGCGGCACCGTCGGCGCGGAACGCAGACCGGTGCGCGAGGGCCAACTGGCGGTATTCGGTCAAGGCGACGCCATCACCGTGAGTGCCGATGCGGCGCAACACAATCGGAGCGGTGAGTTGGAAATGTTGCTGCTCGGTGGCCGGCCGATCAAAGAACCGGTCGTGCAATACGGGCCGTTCGTGATGAACACCCGCGCCGAAATCATCCAGGCGATGGACGACTACCAGGCCGGACGCATGGGAAACATCCCGGCAGAGCATCTGGCGGGCCATCGGCTCGGCGAGTGAGCACGGCCGCGGGCCGATCCCCTAATGCCCTAGTTCTCCGGCGACGCGGTTGACAAGAGGGCGAGCCGTCACAACAGTGGATGCGGCGTCCGGTCGGACGCCTATCCATCGCAGCAACTATTTAGAGGAATACATGAACGTTCGCCGGCTTACCTTCAGCGCTGCCGTCGCGGGACTGACCCTACTTGCGGCGCCGACCGCAGGGGCGCAGCCTCCCTCGGGTTCCTCCGGAACCGGATCGTCCGCCGTCGACACCGGATCGGCCGCGACCGGTTCGGCCGGTCTGACGCAGACCGGTTCCGCGGGCGGCGCTTTCGCCAACTGCGAAGACGCCAAGGCCGCCGGCCGGGCGCCGCTCTTTCGCGGCGAACCGGGCTACGGCCCGCACCTGGATCCAGATGGTGACGGGTTCGCCTGCCCCACGGTCTGATACCCGTGAAAAACGAACACCCGGTGTGACGTACACACCGGGTGTTCTGCTGTTCGGGGTTCGGCGAATCAGCGGAAGATCTTGAGCAGCACCAGCCCGACGACCAGCGCCGCCGCGCCGAGCAGGCTGTACTTCACCTTGGGCTCGTTCAGCTTTCGCAACACGATCTGCTTGCTGTCGCTGGCGATCCGCTGCGGATCGGCACGCACCGCGAGCTCGTCGAGCGTGCTCGCCAACCGTGTGCGCGCAGCCTCGATCTCCTGCTCGATCCGCTCGGTGTCCTTTGCCACGTTCCGGCCTCCTGTATTTGATATGCGCGCCAGGGCTCGAATCGCGGTGCGTGTTCGGCCGTCGCGGGTCACCCTCAGCTCCCGGACGAGTCTATCGGTCCGGTCGCAGTTCGCTCGAGCGCGCGGTGCCCTGTCACTCCCGACAAGTGTCGCGGCGGTCCGCGGGCGCGGGCCTGTCGTAATCGCCAGTGTCGTTCCGTCCGTCCCCGGACTGTCCTAGCCTTCGATTACCGTGCAGGACGTGACCGACAACCAACGACTCTCCCCCGGCGATGCCGCCCCCGATTTCACGCTGCCCGACGCCGACGGCAAGGACGTGTCGCTCGCCGACTACCGCGGCCGCAAAGTGATCGTGTACTTCTACCCCGCCGCGAGCACCCCCGGCTGCACCAAGCAGGCCTGCGACTTCCGCGACAACCTCGCCGAACTCGACGGCGCGGGCATCACCGTGCTCGGCATCTCACCGGACAAACCCGCGAAGCTGGCCAAGTTCCGCGACGCCGAACAGCTCACCTTCCCCTTGCTGTCGGACCCGGACAAGTCCGTGCTCACCGCCTGGGGCGCCTTCGGCGAAAAGACCATGTACGGCAAAACCGTCACCGGCGTAATCCGCTCCACCTTCCTCGTCGACGAGCAAGGCAAAATCGAGGTAGCCCAATACAACGTCCGCGCCACCGGCCACGTAGCCAAACTCCGCCGCGACCTGTCGGTCTGACCTACCGCGCGACGGAGCGGATGGCGTTCGCGTCACCGTCCAGCATCCGCTCCGAACCGATTTCTTCCCAAGCAGCACAGCAGTCGGCACCATCGCCTAACCGTGCCCCAGACGTAACCGTGGCTCGGCGCCTGGAAGCGGCGGCGGGTGTGGGTACGGTTGCGGTGTGCCGCGAGAGACCTTGACCAGAGAACAGATCCTGCGCGCGGCGGTGGAGGTATTGGATGCCGAGGGCGTTGCCGGATTGAACATACGACGCCTCGGCACCCAGTTGGGGGTCGCGTCGACAGCCATGTACTACTACGTCAAGAGCAAGGACGAGCTGGTCACCCTCGCCGCGGACCTCGTATGGCACGAAATCGAGCTGCCCGATCCGGATACGACCGAGTGGCGCTCCGCCGCCGCGGTGTTGGCGCGTGAGGTGTTCGCGATGGTCGAGAGGCATTTCTGGCTGATGCCGGCCATGAGCACCCACCTGATCCACGGGCCGGGCAAGGTGCGCTTCGACGAATGCTCCCTCGGCGTCTTCGAAAACGCGGGTTTCCGCGGGCGAGACGCGGACCGCGCCGCGGCGACCGTGCTGATGTTCGTGATCGGCGCTGCGCAAGGCTCGGCTGCCGAACGCGCGTCACAGGCGCGGCTGCGACAGGAGGACACCGAGGGCGCTCGCCTGCGCGACATACTCACCTATATCACCGAATCCGCCGCGCAGTTCCCCCGACTGCGGTCGCGCATGGACTCGACCGCGTCCGGATCGATCGAAACCATCTCCGGCAACGAAGGTTTCGAGTTCGGCCTGCACACGGTGCTCGACGGCCTGCAGACCCGGCTGGCGTCGGGTCAGGAGAAGTAGCTGCCGGCGGCGGGCAATGCCAGCAGGATGATCACCGCCACCGAACCTGCGGTCGCGAGCAACCACCGCAGCACGGTCGCAGGTCGATACCAAGACGGCAGCACATCGACCGCGGCGTGGAGCACGGCCCGGATATCGAGGCCCTGCACCCGTGGATCGTCGAGTCGGGCGAACACGGACACCGTCATCGGCACCGCGAACACCTGGATCGTGGTCACATAGCCGACACCGAGAAACACCAGCGGCTGCACGACCCAGGACAGCAGCCGCCCGAGCTCGTTACCGGTCAGATTCAGAATCGCCAGCGCTGTCAGTACCGCGGCGATCAGATATCCCACCACGAAGCCCCCTCGGCCTTCTTCCAGCCGAATCCCGTGCTCGGCAAGTATCTGCGGAGCCACACCCTGCCGCGCTGTCGCTTCCTCGGCAGCCCGCTGCGCGCGAGGACCGGCCGATCGATACGCGCCAAGCATCACTACGAACATTCCCGCCAACAGCAGCTGCAGCACGATCGCAAGAACCACACAGAACGGCACGCCATCTCCTCAACGATTTGAACAAAGCTAAAATTGACCTTAGCTGGGTTTTTATCTTTGTTCAACGATGAGCGCTACCCCTCGACGGAGCGGATGAATTGTTCGTAGCCGTCCAGGAGGCGGGCCAGGCCGAAGGCGAAGTCGGCGTCGTCCCAGTCGGCGTCGACCTCGTCGAAGGCCTGGGCGGTGAGGGCGCGGGTCAGGGCGGGGAAACGTTGGGGGTCGAGGACCCGGCTGAGCATGGCCGGGTACTCGTCGTTGTCTTCGTCGTCGCCGCCCATTTCGCGCGCCACCCGGAGGCGCCCGAGCACGTACAGCGAAACATTCATGACCAGTTGCAGTTTGGTCGACTCGGGCACCGCGGTGTCGTCGAACGTCGCCAGGCCCGCATCGAGCCAGGCCATATTGCACGGCCCGACCGGCGGCGTGACCATGGGCAGACTCAGGAACCACGGATGCCGCCGGATCTGTTCGACCTCGGCCCAGGCCCAAGCCTCGACCCCGACCCGCCAGCCCTGGCCGACCGGCAGCTCCGGGGGCTGCCCGAGCACCCGGTCCGAGACGAGCGCGAGCAGCGTGTCCTTGCTGTCCACATAGCGATACAGCGACATCGCGGTGAAACCGAGCTGCTTCGCGACCCGGCTCATCGAGAGCGCGCCGACCCCTTCGGCATCGGCGACCTCGATCGCGGCGTCGACCACCTGATCGAGGCTGAGCCCACGTTTCGGCCCGCGGGTGCCCTGCTCGTCCAGCCCCCACAGCAGGGCGAACGATTTGGCCAGCACCTCCGCGCCGCTCGTCTCCGGGGTGTCCGTCACTGTCGACCTCTTTCTCTGCAGCACCTCTTGCCCCGCGTCGAAAACTGCGTACTATCTAAACAAAGTTTAGGCCATACACAGTTTCGATCCGAGGAACACTATGACAGTTCCATCCATCCCCGCCGTCAGCATCAGCGGGTTGACCAAAGCCTTCGGCAGCCGAGCCGTGCTGGCAGGTATCGACCTCGAGGTCGCGGCGGGCACGGTCTTCGCGCTGCTCGGCCCGAACGGGGCGGGCAAGACGACCATGGTCCGCATCCTCGCGACGCTGGCCCGCGCCGATGGCGGCGAGATCCGCGTCGCCGGTCACGATCTGGCCCGCGAACCCGACGCCGTGCGCAAGCTCATCGGGGTCACCGGCCAGTACTCCGCCGTGGACGAGGTGCTCACCGGAGCGGAGAACCTGCGCCTGATGGGCCGTCTACTGCACCTGAGCAGCCAGGAATCCGCACGCCGGACAACCCGGCTGCTCGCCCGGTTCGATCTCACCGAGGCAGGCGCCGCCCGAGTCGCGACCTATTCCGGCGGGATGCGCCGCCGGCTCGACCTGGCGATGAGCCTGATGGGCCAACCGCGGATCATCTTCCTGGACGAGCCGACCACCGGCCTGGACCCACGCAGCCGCCGCGAGTTGTGGCAGGTGATCCGCGATCTGGTCACCGACGGCGTGACGATCTTCCTCACCACCCAGTATCTGGAGGAAGCCGATCAGCTCGCCGACCGAATCGCGGTGCTGCACAACGGAAAGATCGTCGCGCAGGGCACGGCGGCTGATCTGAAACAGCTCGCGCCCGGTGGGCACATTCAACTGTCCTTCGCGGATCGGGCCGGACTGGCCGCGGCCGCGCGGGCGGTGCCGGACGCCGAGATCGATGTCGACCAGCTGAAGCTGCTGGTGCCCTCGGACGGCAGTGTCGGCACCCTCAAACAGCTACTCGATCGGTTCGATAACCAGGCGATCACCATCGACGGTCTCGCCATCCACACCCCCGACCTCGATGACGTGTTCTTCGCGCTCACCGGGCATCCCACCGTGCAGAAGGCGGTAGCGCTGTGACCATATCGACCGTCGCGCAGGATTCGGCCACCATGCTGAGCCGCAATCTGCGCCATACCCTGCGCAGTCCCGATTCGATGATCGTGACGATCGCGCTACCCGTCGTGATCCTGCTGATGTTCGTCTACGTGTTCGGCGGCGCGATGAACGTCGGCACCGCCTATGTCGACTACATCGTGCCGGGCATCATTCTGCTGTGTGCCGGATTCGGTTCGGCGACAACGGCGGTCAGCCTGTCCACCGATCTGGACAACGGCATCATCGACCGCTTCCGGACCATGGCCATCGCCCGATCCTCGGTGCTCACCGGGCACGTCGTGGAAAGTCTGCTGCGCAACCTGATCACCACGACGATCGTGATCGGGGTGGCGGTCGCGATCGGCTTCCGGCCGACCACCGACCCGCTGCGCTGGCTGGCCGCCTACGGCATCATCGCGCTGTTCGTGCTCGCCCTGTCCTGGGTGGCGGCGGCACTGGGCGCGCTGGCGAAGAATCCGGAGGCCGCGAACGCCGCGACCTTCTTCTTCATGTTCCTGCCCTACGTGAGCAGCGCGTTCGTGCCACCGCAGTCGATGCCGAGCTGGCTGCACTGGTTCGCCGAGCATCAACCGGTGACCCCGGTGACCGAAACCATGCGCGGCCTGCTGCTCGATACCCCGATCGGAAACAGCGCATGGCTGGCCGTGCTGTGGTGCGCAGGTATCGGAATAGCAGGCTATTTCGCCGCGGGCGCACTGTTCCGCCGCCGCACGACAAACTGAGACTTCGGAGAAGAAAAGGTCCGGTGCTGGAGGGGCGCACCGGACCTTTCGTCTCGAGATGTCGTCGAACTAGACGGGCGAGAACTGCTGGGCCGCCCACTGCAGCATCATCCGGAAGTGGTTGTCCCACCACGCGTAGGACTCGGCGGTGAAGGCGGCCGGCGGCGGAGTCTCGCCGGGGAACAGCAGTGCACCGTTGGGCGCGCCAACCTTGTTCGTCCCCGGGAGCATGCCGGAACCGGAGGTCAGCGGGGCGACCGCGTTGGTCTCGGCCTCGTGCGCCGCGCCCTCCACGAGCAACGGCTCCGGATGCTCCAGGCCGCTGCCCCAGCGCTGGGTGCTGAAATCCGGCCGGATGTCCGCCGGATCGATGGTCACCACGGTCAGATCCGGCGCGTGCGCGGCGACCGGCACGCGCCGGTCGAGCACCGGGCCGTCGCCACCGCGATCCTCGTCGGTCGCGCCGCCCGGCCCGCCCGCGACCATCTTGGACTCGGCGGTGACGTGCGCGTCCTTCACGACCGCACCGGGCAGCGTCCGCGACGAACCGCCCGCGACGTAAACCCCGCCTACCACGAGACCGCCCGCGAGGACGCTGGCCGCCGCGAACACCGCCGTACCGCCGCGCACCCGCCGCACCTTCTCCGGTGCGAGGCCGAACTCGTCCAGATCGGCCATCGCGTACAGCGCCGCACCCGCGGCGGACGCGGCCGAGGCCGTCTTGCACGGAATCACCGGTGCGCCGAAACCGTCCACGGCCGCGACGACCGCGGGTTTGCCTGCGGCGGAGCCGATCAGCACCACCGCGTCGGGCCGGACCGCGGCCGCCTCGAACTGGTCCCAGGCCGCCGTGACCGCGGCGCCCATCGCCTCGGCGGTCGCGCCGCCGGACTGACTGGTCGCCGCGACGATCCGGCGCCGCTCCCGATCGACCAGCGTGAAGGCCTGGTACCCGGGCACGACCTCACAGATCAGCAGGTCGTCGAACTCGTCGAGCCAGGTCATCACGGCCGCCACGCTGAGGTGGGCCGATTTCGACGACACCAGCGAGGCCGTGTGCCATTGCCCGCTCGCCAGCCTGGTGACGATCGCGCGGCGCTCGGCCGCGTCCCGGTAGGTGACCGCGGCACCGGCGATCTCGTGCTCGGGACCGAGTTCGGCGGCGAGTTCGTCCATCGCCGTCTCGACCGCTTCCGCCAGTTCGGCCTTGCTGTCGCTGTGTGTGCGCCGCACCCGATGCAGCAGCACGCGCTCGGGTAGCCGGGAGCCGGTGTCGGCGAAAGCTACCGCGTGCACGGCGCCACGTTCGGTGGAGACGCCGAGAGTTACCACTGATCGACCTACCACTGATCGCGCCTTCCTGATCCTTTCGCGCGTCTGCAGCCACGCGCGCTCGGTATGTGTTCGACGCCGAATTCGATCCGGATGGGTGGTGAATTCGGACAGAAGAGGAACACGCAGATGCCCGGCGCGTGTCGTGCGAGTGTCCCTACCGTTAGCCTGGTTACGTGGAAGTACGCGCGGAGGCCAGGTCGAAGCAACGGCTGGACCCTGCGTTGGAGCTGCAGGACGACCCACAGGAGCTCATGCCGCGGCGACGGCCGACGCAGGAACGCAGCAAGCGAAAGTTCGACGCGCTCTTGCAGGCGTCCAGAGAACTGCTGGTAGAGGTCGGATTCGAATCGTTCACCTGTGAAGAGGTGGCGGCGCGGGCCGAGGTGCCGATCGGCACCCTGTACCAGTTCTTCGCCAACAAGTACGTGATCGTCTGTGAGCTGAACCGGCAGGATCTCGTCGCCGTGTCGCGCGAACTCGCCGATTTCCACGGCGAGATCCCGTCGCTGGACTGGCTGCGGCACATGAACCAGTTCGTCGACCACATGGCGAATCTGTGGATGACCGACCCGTCCCGGCGCGAGGTGTGGCTCGCGATGCAGTCCACCCCGTCGACGCGGGCCACCGGCGCGATCCACGAGAAGGAGTTCGCCGAGGTCGTCGCGCAGATGCTGCGCCCCCTCACGCCGCGTACCCCGCGGGCGCGGCGCACCATGATGGCCGAGGTCCTGGTGCACGTCGTCTACTCGATGCTGAACTTCTCGGTGCAGGACGAACAGAGCAACGCCGAGGCGGTGTCGGAACTCAAGCGGCTGATGGTCGCCTATCTGCTGGTCGCGGAGAAGGAATCACGCTCGGCCAGCCAGCGCTGACCACCGCGGCACGCCGGTTCCGCGGACACGCCTGAGCGATCTTGTCGCAATAGTGCGGTTTGTCGCAATCCACCCGGGAAACCGGCGCACCCTTTGTCGCCGAGCCGAAAGAGAGTTACTCTCCAGTTAATGGCGACCAGTCCGATCCCCGCGGACCGCCGCGCCCTGCTGGCTCGGCTGCTCACGCATGCCACCGACCTGACCACCACCGCGGTAGAACGCATGCGCGTCGAAGTGCCCTCGTACGGGCGGCTGGACACCGCACAGATCCTGCCGACGGCGGTCAGCACCGTCGAGCAGGTCCTGCGCACCCTCGCCACCGAGAGCGAGCTGACCGAACCCGAACTGGCCCTGTTCACCGAGCACGGCAAAACGCGTGCTCGGCAAGGGATTCCGGTGCACGAGATGTTCAACGGCTGGCGCTTCGCGGTGCGGGTGGCGACCGACGAGACCATCACCATGGGCCGCAAACTCGGGCTGACCGACCGGCAGTTGCTCGACCTGGCCAATGACATTCTCGCCGTGACCGATTCGGCGATCCTCGCGGTGGCGCGCGGGCACCTGGAGGTGGAATTCCAGCAGACCCTGCACGATCAGCAGCACCGGTCCGATCTGGTGCGCGGGATTTTGTTCGGCACCCTCGCCTCCGCCGAAATCCGGGTCCAGGCAGAGCGTTACGGCCTCGACTCGTTCCGCGTCTACCACGCGGTGCGGGCCCGGCCGAGCGCCGCCGTGCCGGCCGAAGCGTTGGTCAGAGCACTCGAACCCGCGGGTGATCGGCCGCACGCGCTGTTCGCGGTCATCGACGGTGACATCGCCGGAATCGTCGACACGGCACCGACCATCGAGCTGCCGACCGCGGTCGGGATCGGCCCGGCCGCCCGGCTGGACCGGATGGAACCGTCGTTCCTGCGCGCCACCCGCGCGATGGCGACCGCCGACGCCTTCGAACTCACCGGCGTGCACACCCTGGCCGACCTCGGACTGTTGCCCGCGGTGCTGGCCGACAGCGAGGTCGGCGAGGAACTCGATCGGCGCTATCTGCTGCCGCTGGGCGAAAGCGAAAGCGCGGCAACGCTGCTCGATACCGCACAGCACTACCTGAGCAGCGGCATGCGGGTGGACCACACCGCGAAAGAGATGGGCCTGCACACCAATACGGTGCGCTACCGGCTGCGCCGCTTCCAGGATCTGGTCGGGATCGATCTCACCGATCCCGACCGAGCCCTGGAAGCGTGGTGGGCGCTGCAGCGCAGGCGGCTGCGGCGCACCCACCGGGACTGATCGTCAGCCCTGGCCTTCGCGGCCTGCGATCAGATCGGCCAGTTCGCCCGGGTCCTCCAGCACCACCATCGCGGCGGCCATGTCGCCGTCGTGCGTGAGCGAGAGGTGAACCCGTGCGCGCGGCAGGAATTCGGCAGCCAGGCCGTGCAGCTTGATGCTCGGCCTGCCCCATGCGTCGTTGACCACTTCGATCAGCGGGTAGGGGTTGTCACCGATCTGCGGGCGGCGGGCGAACCGAGACGATGCCCAGGCCTTGAGCACCGCCTCCTTCGCCGCCCACCGCGCCGCATAGCTGCGTGCCGGATCGGTCCCCTTGCTCTGACAGTAGCGTCGCTCGCCCGCGGTGAAACTTTCCCGGAGCATGGTGGTTCCGGCACGTTCGAGCTGTTCGGCGAACTCGGAGACAGTCACCAAGTCCAAGCCGATACCGAGGATCGTCATAGAGCGGGAGCCTACGACGCGCTCTGGCCGCTCGCGCGCGAACCATCCGCCGCGAGTTGCGCATCCGATACCGCCGCTCCGCACGCGAAGCCGTCGGCCCGGTACGCGCCGTCGCCGCCGAGGCGCGCCTCGGTCGACAACAACACGTCGGCCTCGAGCTGCCGCGACTGCTTGGCCGGGGTGCCGTCGCCACCGAGGCGACGGTCGGCCGGGCGCTCGTACAGCGGCGCGCCGCCGCACATGGCCTCGGCGAAACGCTGCCGGCCCGCGAGCTGACGCTCCTGCGCCTGCCGCTGGTAGGCCTCGCGCCGGGACGGCTCGATCGCCTGGATGAACGCCTCCGGATGCACCACCGCGAGCAGCCCGTTGACGTGCCCGAAGCCGAGCGAGGTCAGCAGGCCCGCCTTCAACGGGAAACGCTCGCCGAAGCGCAGCGGCTCCCGTGCCCACACCAGGTGCGGGTAGGCCTGCATCTTGTCGTCGACACAGTCCAGGCTCCGGTTCGGCGGCACCACACCGTTTTCCAGCACCTGGCACAGGCCGATCAGCTGGAACGCGGCCGCGCCGCCCTTGGCGTGTCCGGTCAGGCTCTTCTGCGAGACGACGAACAGCGGTGCGCCCGCGGACCGCCCGATGGCCGTGGCGAGGCGGGTGTGCAGCTCGGACTCGTTGGGGTCGTTCGCCGCGGTCGAGGTGTCGTGCTTGGACAGCACCGCGATGTCGTCCGGGGTGACGCCGAGCTTGCGCAGTTCGGCGGCGATCCGGGACTCGCGCCCGCCGCGACCCGCGCCGAGCGCACCGAGACCGGGTGCCGGGATGGAGGTGTGCACGCCGTCGGCGAAGGACTGCGCGAAGGCGACCACACCGAGCACCGGCAGGCCCATCTCCACCGCCACGTCACCGCGGGCGAGCAGCACGGTGCCGCCGCCCTGCGATTCCACGAAGCCGCCGCGGCGACGATCGTTGGCGCGGGAGAAGTACCGATCGCTGATGCCCTTGGCGCTCATGGCCGCCGAGTCCGCGGTGGCGGACATGTCACCGAAGCCGACGATGCCCTCGATGCCGAGATCGTCGAAGCCGCCGGCCACCACCAGGTCGGCCTTGCCGAGGCGGATCTTGTCGACGCCCTCCTCGACCGACACCGCGGCCGTGGCGCACGCCGCCACCGGGTGCACCATCGCGCCGTAGCTGCCGACGTAGGCCTGCACCACGTGCGCGAGCGCCACGTTCGGCAGCGCCTCCTGCAGGATGTCGTTCGCCCGCGACTCGCCGAGCAGGTTGTCGATGTACAGCGAGCGCATCGAGGACATGCCGCCCATGCCGGTGCCCTGGGTGTTGGCGACCTGGCTCGGGTGCACCCAGCTCATCAGCTCGGCCGGACTGAAGCCGGAGCTGATGAACGCGTCCACCGTGCAGACGACGTTCCACAGGGCGACGCGGTCGATGGAGTTCACCATCTCCGCGGAGATGCCCCAGACGGTCGGATCCCAGCCGGTGGGGATCTGGCCGCCGACGGTGCGCGACAGCTTGGCCCGGCGCGGCACCCGAATCTCGGTGCCCGCCTTACGGATCACCGTCCAGTCGCCCGAATCCGGCACCGGCACGATCACCGTGTGCTCGGGGTCGGCCTCGTAGAAGGCGCGGGCCTCGGCCTCGCCGCCGACCGTGAAGGTCAGGTCCTGATCGAGGAACACCGAGGTCATCAGCGGCGCGCTGTTGTCGACCATGGCGCCGTCGTCGCCGTAGCGACGCACGCCGCAGCGCGCGATCACCGCGTCGTGGTACTTCTCGGCCAATTCCGACTCCGGTACGAAGTCACCGGTTTCGGCGTCGTACCAGCCCGGCTTGGGATCGTTCTCCCAGGTGACCAGGCCGGTGGTCCAGGCGAGTTCGAGCACGCCCGCGGCCGAGAGCTGGTCTTCGACCTCCATCTCGAACCGGGTGCGCGCGGAGCCGTACGGGCCGAGCTCGCCGGCGCCGACGATCACCACCATGTCGGCGAGATCTGCGGTGACCGTGCCCCATTCGGGCACCGGCAGCGCCGAGGACAACGCGGGCGGTGCGGGCAGCGCCGAAATGGTCGCGGCCGCATCGGCTTGCGCGGTCTCCGTGGCCGCCTGCTCCGCGGCCTGCTTGGCCAGTGCGGGCAGATCGAGCTTGGCCCTGGCCAATCCGCCGGTCAGGTCGATCTGCTGCGGGCCGGCCAGGGTGACCTGGCGCGCCCGCGAGGTGCACCACTTGAGCAGCTCGTCGGCCATCTCGGTGGTCGACCAGGTCTGCACGCCGGCCTCTTCCACCGCGGCGACCATCGGATCGTTGTGGCCCATCAGCCCGGTGCCGCGCACCCAGCCGATCAGCGCGTGCACCAGGGTGACCCGCGCGGACCACGACTTCTCCGCCCGCCACTTGGCCACCACCGCGTCCAGCGCGGCCTTCGACTCGCCGTACGCGCCGTCGCCGCCGAACATGCCGCGGTTGGGCGAACCCGGCAGCACCACATGCAGTTTCGCGTCGACGTCGTGGTCGGCGCCGAGCACCGACAGCCCGCCGATCAGCCGCTCCACCGACCAGAGCAGCACGCGCATCTCCATTTCCGCGCGCGCACCGGCATCGGAAAGGTCACCGGCCACCCGCGGCGCCGCGAACGGCAGCAGCATGGTCGGCGTCATCGCGTCCTTGGTCTTGATCTTCGCGCCGCCGGCGTTGTCGACCTGCTCGGTACCGATCCACTCGATGAGCGCGTCGATGTCCTGGTAGGACGCCATGTTGGCGGGCACCACCCACAGCGCCGCGCCGTGGCGGGCGTTGTCGCGGTACAGCTTCCGGTAGAAAGCGAGCCGGTCGTCGTTGAGACTCGAGGTGGTCACCACGACGGTGGCGCCGCCGCCGAGCAGTCGCCCGGTCACCGCGGCCGCGATGGAACCCTTGCTCGCGCCGGTGATCACCGCGATATCCGCGGACCAGATGCCGCGATCGTCGGTGCTCAGCGCGGCCTCGGCGATCTGCGCGTAGACCCCGGCCAGCACCGAACGGGCCTCGTGCTTGGCCCGCTCGCGCCACCAGTTCGCCTGTGCGGCAACGGCTTCACCCGCGCCGAGGTAGCCGGTCACCGGCAGCGCAGCGGTCTCGGCGTCATTGCCGAGCCACAGCCGGGCCAGGTCTTCGCGGGCGGTGGCCCACCGGTCGTCGAGCAACACGGCCTTGCGCGCGTCGAACGCGGGTGCGACCAAACGCGGCCAGTCCGAACCCAATTCGGCCGAGACCAGATCGACGAGCGAGGTGTCGGTCGCCTCCGGCGCGGACACCTGCTCGGTCAGGCCGAGCTGATCGAGCACCACCCGGGCGGCCGTGGCGAGCACGCCGTCGCGCCCGGTGATCTGTTCGGTGAACTCGCCGAGCGCGGCCGCGTCGACGGTGGCACCGCCGCCGCCACCGGCCGAGGGCAGCGACACCGCGAGACCGCGACGCGCGGCGACCGCTTGCACGGCGGCGTCGATGGCGGCGTCCACCGCGGCACCGTCACCCAGCGAACCACTGACCAGGCCACCGAGTTCGCCACCGCGGACGCTCGCGCCCTCGCGGGTGCCGAGCGAGACCTCGGCGGTGACATGGCTGGCCCAGCCGTCACCGAGTTCCCAGACCTTCTTCACGCGTTCGGCGATCGCGGCCGGGCGCTTGCCCGACGGGCCGAACACCTTGCGCAGGTGATCGCCGATCGAGTCGGTCAGCACCGAGCCGAACGGCTTGTAGGTGCGGGCGAGCCGCTCCACGGTCGCGGCGAGCGCACCCATGTCCGCGTCCGCCGCACCGTCGATGGCGCCGAGCGAGAGCTCCGAACCGAGGTCGACCAGCAGCTGGTTGCGGCGCGAGGACACACCGTCGCAGAGGCCCTCGATGGTGTCGACCGGGCCGATCTGATCCAGCCGCAGCTTCGTCCACAGCGCGATGAGCACCCGGGTGGCGTCGGCGGCGGTGAAGACGATGTCATCCGGGCGGGGGCCGCCGGAGCTCGGCGCCGGTGCGGCAACGGGCGCCGCCGCGGCGACGGGCGCTGCGGCCGTGGGGGTTTCGGCGATCTCGTCGGCGGGCTCGTCGACCGGCGCCGGGTCGGTGTCGGTCGAGTAGACGATCCCGGCCTCGCGCTCGATGTTGAGCACCTCGACCGTAGTGCCGCTGAACGCGGGCAGCTTCAATGTCTGACTCGCCAGGTTCGCCACGGTCGGCGTTGCGCCCAAACCGATTTCGACGAAACGCTCCACGCCGAGACCACCCGAGGCGATATCGGTGAACAGCAGGTCCTGGGTCTCGATCCAGCGCACCGGGCTGGCGAACTGCCAAGCGAGCAGTTCGACGAGCACGACGCGGCACAGCTCGGTCGGGCGCGCGGCCCAGCCCTCGAAGTCCGCCAGGACCGCGGCGAGCGGCTCGGACGGCACCAGATCCGCGATCTCCTGGATGAATGCGCGCTCCAGCGAGAACGGACGCGGCACCAGGTTCGGGATGTAGCGGCCGACCAGGACCTCCGGGTGCAGGTCGGCGGGCAGCAGCTGTTCGAGCTTGTGCCGGAATTCCGGCACACCCTTGCGCAGCACGGTGGAGTGGAACGGCACGTCGATGCCGGGCACCAGGATGTAGGCCCGCTTGCCGCCGAATTCGGTACGGCGACGGTCGATCTCGGCCTCCAGCGCTTCGAGTCCGGCCACCGTGCCCGCGATCGCGTACTGCGAACCGCGCAGGTTCAGGTTGACCACTTCGAGGAACTCGCCGACCTGGGCACCGATACCGGAGACGAAGTCGATCACCTCGTCGTCGGGCAGGCCCATCTGCGAGGGCCGGATGGCGGCCATCCGATAGTCGCTGCGGCCCTTGTCATCCCGCGGCACCAGCTCGTGCATCGCCGAACCGCGCTGGAACACCACCTCGAGCACCGCCTCCAGCGGCAGCACGCCGGCCACGGCGGCGAGCGCGTTGTACTCACCGACCGAGTGCCCGGCCAGCATCGCGCCCTCGATGAACGCACCGGCCTCCCGCAGTTCGGCCACCTGGGCGACACCGAGTACCGCCATCGCGACCTGGGTGAACTGGGTCAGGTGCAGCACGCCGTCCGGGTGCCGGTGTTCGACGCCGCGCGCCTTGAGGTAGGTCGGGTTGTCGCGCACCACAGCGAGAATCGAGAAGCCGAGCGCCTCCCGGGTGTGTTTGTCGGCGCGGTCCCAGATGGCCTTGGCGGCCTTGGACCGGGTGCGCGCGTCCAGGCCCATGCCCTTGCGCTGAATGCCCTGGCCCGGGAACGCGTAGACGGTCCGCGGCGTGGCGGTGCGACCGGTCGCGGTCATCACCAGATCGCCTGCGGCACGGCAGGACACCTCGATGATCTCGCCGCCCGCGTCCACCGCGACCCGCTCGACCCGCACGTCGATTTCCGCGCCGGGGCGAACCATGCCGAGGAAACGGGTGGTCCAGGCGGTCAGGGTGCGGGCAGGCACCGTGCTGTCGGGGTCGAGCGCCGACACCGCGTGCTGGGCGGCGGCCGAGAGCCACATGCCGTGCACGATCGGGCTGCCCAGACCGGCCAGCTTGGCCGCGGCATCACTGGTGTGGATCGGGTTGTGATCGCCGGAGACCGCGGCGAAGGCGTGCATGGTGCGCGGCGCGACCATGGTCACGTCGCGGCGACGCCGGCGCGGGGTGTCGGTCGCGGTGTCGGCGACCGTACCCGCCGCGCGCGGCGGATCGGTCAGCTCGCCCGCGCCGTTGCGGCCGCGGATGGCGAAGCGCTCGGTGAGCGTGGCGACGGTCGGCATGGACAGCCCGGTTTCCGGCCGGTCCAGCAGGCCCGCGATCCGCACCCGCACCTCGACCACGCGGCCGAGATCGGTGTCGAGCGTCTCCCCAGCTTCCGCACGGACCGCGAGAACGCTTGGGCTGGTGGGCAGTTCGCCCGCCAGGTGGATCTGGTGATCGAGATGTACCAGATCGAGCATGCCCTCGATCACGCTGGTGCCATCGGCGGCACGGGCCGCGCCGAGCACCGCGAACACGGCGGGCCAGCAAGCGCCCACCAGCACGTCCGGAACGGTGCGGCCCAGCGTGCTCAGCGCCGACGGCAGACCCGAACCGGTCACGCCCGCGTGATCGGCGATGAGGTCGGGGGTCCACGCGATGTTGAGGTGGGCGACCTTGCCCTTTACCTCGGGCAGGTCCTGTCCGGCAGCCACGGCGAGCAGTGCCGACATCGCCGCGGTGGCGTCGGCCTCGGTGACCACCGGTGCGCCACCGTTGTAGACGGCGGTGGGCACGGTGATCCGGATGCGAACCACGTTGCTGCCCAACAGCGGAACGGTCAGCTCGACGTACGAGTGCTCGGCGACCGGACCGGTGGTCTCGGTCAGCGTGGCGCCGCTCGGCGGGTGCACCGCACCCTTGCCGTCGACGGTCCACTCCGACAGTTCACCGAGCCGGTGCACCGGGTTGACCGTGGTACGCCCCGACCATTCGAGGTCGGGCGCGGCGAGCACGGTGTCGATCGCTCCGGTCGTCACGCCCGCGACGCGGCGCGCGTCGATCGCGACCGGCACCACACCGGCCCGCACCAGCGAGTAGGCCGTGTCCTGCTCGAAGCGGTCGAGCAGCTCGCCCACCGGCTCGTCGACCCGGGTGATCCCGGCGACCGCGACGGTGCCCGGGATGATGCACACCTGATCGGCGGAGTAGCGCGAATCATGGGCCTGCCACAGCGAATCCGAGCGCCACCAGCGGCGCACGTCACCGTCGACGACGGGCACGAAGTTCACCGGCTTGCCGGGGGTCTTGCACAGCGCGACGAAGAACGGCACGTCGGCCGGGTGCAGCTGGGTGTGCACGGCCGCCGGGTAACGCTCCTGCAGCGCGCACAGCGCCGCGACCGGGTTCTCGAAGGCGTCGTCGGCCGGGAACAGCGTCGGGATCTCGCCGCGGTCGGCCGGATGCAGCCGGGATTCGGTGCGGCGCATCATTTCCGCGAAACGATCGCGCCAGCTGATGTCGAGCCACAGCGAGCGGGTGGCGTCGGCGATCGCGTCACCGATATCGCTGCCGCAGTCGAAGTCCTTGCGGCGGTCCAGACCCACCGCGAGTTCGACGTAGCGCTGCAACCAATCCTGGTAGGTCATCGTGGCGACGTCGCCGAAATACGGCTTGGCCGTGCCGTTCAGCGCCGCGATGATCTCGTCCCGGCGCGCGGCGACTGCGTCGGCGTCACCGGCGACCTCGTCCAGCAGCCGGCCGGTGCGCGAGGCGGCGTTGTCGATCTCGTGGATGTCGGCGCCCAATTGGCTACGGCCCGAGGCCATTCCGCCGGACGCGGTGCCCGCACCGACCCAGTCGGGGGTGCCGGGGGTGTCCACCAGCAGCTGCTTCACCTCGGGGGCGGTGGTCGCCTCCAGCGTCGCCATCGCGGCCGTGCCGACCAGCACGCCGTCCAGCGGCATCACCGGGTAGCCGTGCGCGCTCGCCCACGCGCCGGTGAGGTATTCCGTTGCGCGCTCCGGGGTTCCGATGCCGCCGCCGACGCAGACCACCACGTTGTCCCGGCCGCGCAGCTCGGCGTAGGTCTCCAGCAGCAGGTCGTCCAGGTCTTCCCAGGAGTGGTGCCCGCCGGCCTTGCCGCCCTCGATGTGCATGATCACCGGGTAGTCCGGCACCTCGTCGGCGATCCGCAGCACCGCCCGGATCTGCGCGACCGTGCCCGGCTTGAACGCGACATGCGAGATGCCGACCTCGGTGAGCTCGTTGATCAGCGCGACGGCTTCCTCTAGCTCGGGAATGCCGGCGGTGACGATGACGCCGTCGAACGGCGCGCCCGCGGTGCGGGCCTTCTGCACCAGGCGCTTACCGCCCAGCTGCAGCTTCCACAGGTAGGGGTCCAGGAACAGCGAGTTGAACTGCACCGCGCGACCCGGCTGCAGCAGCGTCTTCAGCTCGGCGACCCGGTCGGCGAAGATCTGCTCGGTCACCTGACCGCCACCGGCCAGTTCGGCCCAGTGGCCCGCGTTCGCCGCCGCCGCAACGATTTTCGCGTCGACGGTGGTCGGGGTCATGCCCGCGAGCAGGATCGGTGAGCGACCGGTCAGCTTGGTGAACGCGGTCTCCACCACGATGCGGCCGTTCGGCAGGCGCACGGGGCGCGGCGCGAACTCCGTCCACGCGGCGGCGGTCTCCGGCGCGGCACCCGGGGTGAGCAGGCTGCGCTGCCCGGCGCGGGTCGCGGCGGCCACGATGCCGACGCCGGTGCCCTTCAGCGAACCACCGGTCAGCCGGGACAGCAGATCGCCGGGACCGAGGTCCAGAATCCATTGCGCGCCGGCGGCGACCACACCGTCGACGATCTCCACCCAGTCGATCGGGTCGACCAGGATCTCCTGCGCGAGCGCGCCGGCCAGCGCCGCGTCCAACCCACACTGGCCGGCCCACGAGGTCACCAGATCGACGGTGTCGGCCAGGGCCGGGTGGTGGAACGCGACATCGACGGCCACGTCCTCGAACACCGGCGCGAAGATCGCGCCGCCGCGCACCTTGCCCTCGCGCTCGGCGGCCTGCTTGTCATGGATCTGGGCGCAGCGCTGGCGCACCCGCTCCAGTTGCGCGGGAGCGCCGGACAGTACCGCGCGCCGGCGTCCGTTCCGGATCGACACCACCGCGGCCGCCGCCGGGTCGACACCCTCGGATACCTCGGCCACCACGGCACGCAGCTGTTCGGGGTCCACGTTCGACACCGCGACCATCGGCGAGCGCTCACCGACGGGCATCAGCCCGCGCCGGCGCGCCACCAGACCCGCGGCGGCACCGATCAATTGGGCCAGCGCGAGGATCTCGGCGTCGCGCTGACCGCCGGCCTCCACGGCCGTCGCCGCCAGCCTGCCCTGCGAGTGCCCCACGATCGCCACCGGCGCGTGCGCGGCCGGATCGAGACCTTGCAGCCGCAGCGCACGCATCGCGGCCACCTGAGAGAGCAGCACACCCGGCATCGAGACCGCGGCCGAACGCAGCACCTGCGCGGGCGGCGCGGCCGAGACCTCGCCCAGCTCGGTGTCGACCAGATCGTCTTCCAGCATCCAGCCCACCGGATCGAAGCCGACCGGGCGCACCACGAGCAGCTGCGCCGACACCGGCTCCAGCATCGCCTCCGCCTCGTTCACCAGGGCGGTCAGTTCGGGCTCCAGCGCGCTGTCGCGGCTGATGTCGGCGAGCTCGTCGAGCCACTGCGCGCCCTGCCCACCGAACGCGAGCGCATACGGCGTCCCGTTCAACAGGTGGTCCAGCAGCGGCGACCGCGTGCCTCCCGCGCGGGTGGCTCCACCGACCTTCGCGCTCTGTCCGGTACCGGCCTCGGTGCTCTCGTTGATCGTCAAGGCAGCTCGACTTCCTTCTCCTGGCGACATGCCCTCCGAGACACGCCGCTTCCTCCGGGCGCAGGTGATCCTCAGCGTTGGGGCCTGATAACGGCGAGGATTCCACAGAATCATGAGGAAATCCTCACGTTTGCTCGCCGGCGAAAGCGCTACCCTCGAGTATTTCGGTACTTACGTACCAGAATCACGACAAACATGACCCCTCCTCATGTTTGAACGCGCTGGTCTACCCGGTTACTAACACGTAGGAAACATGAGTGCTCCTCATGTTGAGATTTATCAAATCGTTATAATCCCTGGTAGGGTTACCGACCAGTACGCCACGCCCGCCCGGAGCTTCGCGAACGCGGTCAAGCCCGGTAGAGTTTGGACGGTCGTACCATCACGCGCGAGTGGCGAAATTGGCAGACGCGCCAGATTTAGGTTCTGGTGTCCACGGACGTAGGGGTTCAAGTCCCCTCTCGCGCACCATTCAACGGCACGCGTGTCGCGTTCGGGAGCCGTCCCGCTCCCCAACCCGACACATATGCCCCCACCAGCACTCTTTCAAACATTCCCCCGCTCGCGCCGCAAGTCGACGCCCCCGAGCACGCGATCACGACACACGCGAGAGATTTGCTCGGCAGAGTCAGGAACCAGCCGCGTACCCGACCGGCTGGCCTCTTCGGGATAACGGGCCGGTCGCTGGTCCAGAACTGACGAAGCCGCACCACGTCGGCGTGTCTCCCCTGCCACGTTTCCCCGAATCGATGCCAACCCAGCAACCAAGGTGTATGAGCCCCCGACCTCGCTCCCCCCAAGTCACAGCCCCGCCGGCCAGTCCACCGCTATGCCGCAGCTAGTCCTCGCGCTGCCATAGCTCGATACCGGGCCCGAGTCCCGCAACGCTCATCCGCGAGCAACCCCACACCGATACTGCAAAAAGCAGCCTCCACAACACATCCGACGGATCCACCCACCCAGCCCTACGGCGCACACCACGACGACCGCGCCGGCTGCCGCAGGTTCGAGCTTCGGCAGCTGACCCGAGCGCGCCACGAGATCGGCGTGGTCGACGCCGGAGGCTGCCCTACCGATTCGGAACTGCCGCAGGTCTGCGGGCGGCTCCGGCACCACACCAACGCCCGCCCGCCTGGACCGCCGCGCGGCCTGGCTCGGGAGCCAGAGAATCAGCTCCGCCAGCAAGCTCTCGCCGACACCCCGGCCGGACCCGATACCTTCCGTCGATTGTCGGTGAACCATCTCAGCCCGCGCGTTATTGCTCGCCGATCACTGTCATACCGGCAATGTTGGTCGCCCGCGCTACCGGTGCACCGCGAACCGCTATCCCGGACAGCCCCAGCGCGAAACCCTCTGCGAAGCGCACCTCGGCACCGGGTAGCGCGACGACCGAATCACGCGCTGGGCACCCGACGAATTCCGCGAAGACGCGAGCCTCGCCTTCCGGATCAACGCTGCCGATCAGCAGCGCCACCAGGTCAGGCCGCCCCGCCGAAGAGATGCCCGCGGCGGCACGAGCCTCGGCGCGCATCCGGCCGATCTCGTGACGCGGCGGGTCGTAGGTGATGAAGAAGGGGAAGTACGCGGGCGCGTCACGCACGAACACTTCCACGAACCCCACGTTCTCTTCCTCGAAGCGAACCTCGACGACGTCGACCTCACGGCCCGCGGCACGAAATCGCGCCGCCGTCGCGTGTGCGTCGTCCACCGTGGCCAGTTCGACGTACCGCTCGTCGTCGACTCCCCACGCGGCATTGCGAAACCCCGGCATGGTGAGCGCCCCCTGGGTCGTCAAACCACAAGCGTCGTAGGCCCGCATAGCCCCGTCCAGGTCATCGACCCAGGGAATGAGATGGTCGAACGCAGCTCGATCCGACATGCCCCTCCTCGTCATGCGCTTAGGTAAGCCTAAGCTAGAACTGGAAGCTTGGCCACGTCTGTTCAGCCGACCTGGATCCGGCAGGCCGGCCGCCAAAAGCTCAGCGCCTCGGCCCTTTTCGTTGCTAAGGGACCGAGGGCGTCCTCGCCGACAGGCTGCTGAGGAAGCAGGCCAATATGGTCGTGCTGTCCGGGTAGCACCCACCGACGACTACTTCTGCTTGCGGTAGCACGGCGGGCGTCTCCAGCGGAATCGAGTCCGCAGCCGCAGGGCCACCGCACATCAGAACGGTAGCGCCGACGAGACCGCCGAGCAGAATTCCACGGGCAGCAAATCGGGATCGGGGCATTGATTCTCCTCGAAATAGTGATGGTAACGGCCTGAGCCTACGAGGATGCACAATTGCGCCGCACGCCCCGAATTGTGTTGCCCATAGCCCATCCGGGCAAGGAACCGGCTGACACGGCGGGATCGCGCAGCTGCTGCTCGTTGGCCTATTTCAGGACCGGTTCACCGCCGCCGTAACAGCAAGTGCCGCTGAGGTTCTCACTGGAGATGACACTCGATCGGCAACCGCTCGACATCGACCTCGATCGGTAATTGATATCTGCCGTCAAGAGAGCCTTCGCGTTACGCCCAGAATCAAACATCCGGATCTATACCGCCCACCCTCAGGTCAGCACTGAAGGTACTCCAGAACCTGTCGACGATTCGGATTTCCGAAAACATTGAATGCAAGCATTCTATCGTCGAATACAGCTTCAATTAAACGCCACCCGAAGTAGTCGATAAGCGCTGCCCGAAACCCGCCGCCAGGACTGGCGAGCCGGCCACACCCGCTGCTCGACGACTCACTCGAAGGGACCTTCGGTGATGAACCGGCTGAGGCCGCGAGCGAATGCCTCGGCTTCACCCGGCGGCCAGGCCGTGAGACTTGCCGTGATATGCGCGGCCAGACGGCGACGTAGTTCGTCTACCGCACGTTCACCCTGCCGAGTGAGGACCAGCAGGGTCGCGCGGCGGTCGACGGGGTCGGGTTCACGGCGGAGCAGCCCGGCCTGTTCCAGCCTGGAGGCGCGGCGCGTGACACCGGAGCGATCGAGCCCCACCTCCGAGGCCAGGTCGGCTGCGCTGCGAGGGCCGATCCTGGCCACCGCGCTCAAGACCGGGTAGGTCCATTCGTCCAGCGCTTCACCCATGTCGGCGGTCAGCCTCTTGTACAGCTGGACTCGCGTAGCGCGCCTGAGCAACACACCCAGCGCGTCGGCGATCTCGCCTCCTACCTCGTTCTGCATTGCCACAGACTACCGTGCGCCACGCACGCAACATGTGCTAGTTTCGTTGCAGTGCGTGCGCGGCGCACGCATATCGCCTGTAGTCGTGAAAGGACTCCCCATGAGCCAGACCGATATCCGTACCGCCCTCACCGACCTGCTGTTCACCCCCGACCTCGACCTGCACGAGGCCACCGACCGGCACTTCGCCCCCGACTACCGTCAACGTACCGACGGCGAGTGGGCCGACCGCGAGGGGTTTGTCGAGCACATCGCCCACCTGCGCACGATCGTGGCCACCGGATCTGTCGAGGTCCATGACGAGCTATACGACGGCGCCCGCTACGCCGATCGCCACACCGTCGAGATCACCAAGACGGACGGATCGACCGTTCGCACGGAGGTCTACGTTTTCGGCGAGTTCGCGCCCGACGGGCGCTTCAGCCGCATCGAGGAAACCACGCTGATGCTCCACGGCTCCGAAGCGGACCGAAACCTCGGCAGCGCCCGCTGACGTTCAGCGCACGCCTGTCGTTCCACCTCGGGACTCCGCTTTCAGGAGTGCGAGCAGCCCGGGAAACCTCTTCTCGATGTCCGCGCGGCGTAGGCGGATGCCCTTGCGGTTGCCGTAGTCGATCTCGTCGATGAGGCCCGCCTCGCGCAGGACCCGGAAGTGGTGGGTCTGGGTTTGTTTCGAGATCGGAAGATCGAACGAGTTGCAGCCCCGTTCGCTGTCACTGCGGTCTGCGGCCAACTCCGTCATCACCGCACGACGGTGCTCGTCGGCGAGGGCGCGCAACACCGCACCCAGATCCAGCGCATCGGCTTCCGGCCCGACCCGGTTCTTCGCGACCACGAATCCCTCCCTTCAGGTACGACTTGCATCGTACCCCAACGGGGTGTTCACTAAGGTACGAAATTGATCGTACCTTGACCCGGTTGCGCTGTGCCGCCGAGACCCGGCCCAATACCCGCCGGGGACCGGGTCATCGACACTCCGAGAGGTCATCGTCATGAAGAAGCGCGAAGTGCTGATAGTCGGTGCCGGAATCGCGGGGCCCGCACTCGCATACCGGCTCTCCCAGCATGGATTTCGGCCGACGGTCGTCGAACAGGCCCCGCAGTTGCGCTCCGGCGGTAGCGCGGTCGTCGTGCAGGGGCCCGCGATCCCGGTCGCCGAACGTATGGGCATCCTCCCGCAGCTGCGGGAACTCGCCACGCGCAACCGGTCGCTGACCCTGCTCGACCCCGACGGCAGGCGAATCCTGCAGCTTCCGCTCACCTCGGACGAGGCCCCGACGGTCGAGGTGACCCGAGCCGACCTGTCCGCGGTGCTCCACCGGTCGGCGCGACCCGAGGCCGAGTTCTTGTTCGACGACACGGTCACCGCCCTCGACCAGGACGGCGGCGGCGTCGATGTCACCTTCCGGCGGTCCGCGCCACGACGTTTCGACCTCGTGGTCGGTGCGGACGGGATGCACTCCACGGTAAGGAGACTGGTATTCGGACCCGAGCGGCAGTTCGTGCGCGATCTGGGTCTGTACGGCGCGACCGTCCCGCTGGCACCCGACGCCATCGAGGACCCGACCGAGATGACGATGCTGACCGTGCCGAACCGGATGCTGGTCGTGCACCCGTCACGAACCACGCCGCTCGCGATCTTCACTTTCCGGGCCGCACCCCCGGCACCCCACGCCCGCAAGAACATCGCACTGCACAAGCAGATCGTGGCCGACGTCTACGCCGACATGTGTTGGCGGGCACCGGAATTCGTAGCGGCGTACCTCGACCACCCGGCTCCGTACTTCGACCCCCTGACCACCGTCCGGATGCCTTCGTGGTCCCGCGGGCGGGTCGTCCTGCTCGGGGACGCGGCGGCGGCGACAGCCCTGCTGGGCGACGGATCCAGCATGGCGATGACGGGCGCGTACGCCCTCGCGGACGAGCTCGCCGCCCATCCCGATGACCACGCCCGAGCCTTCGCCGCCTACGAATCGCGACTGCGCCGTGAAGTAGGCCCACGGCAACGACGCGTCGGCCTGGTCTCCCGGCTCATGGTGCCCCGCACCCGGCCAGGGCTCGTGCTGCGCAACACGGTGGCCCGCGCGGTCGGCCGCACCAGCCGGATCGCCCCGCGCGAAACAGCCAACCGGTAATGGTTTACGACCTCAAAGCGACTGCGGCTCAATAAAGCACGCGACTTTCGCAGTAATCACATTTCGTTCAATTCCGGCATGCCGGATCTGTCCCCGCGAATCCGCCGCTGAATCACGGCGCTCTCGGTAGCATCTTGCGTCGGCCGCTCTCGCCAGTCCCCCATCACGCCGTCCAACCCGAGGATCATCGTGACTCCATCCGAAGATGAATCGCTGTCCTTTCGACCGGCAGAGCCTCCGCCGTTCCCGGACGCACGGCCGATCAGGAAAACCGTGTCCCGGCGAAAAATCGCGGCCCTCGCCGGCGCTCTGCCCCTGGGCGCCATCGGGATCGGCGCCCTGCTACAGGGCCGGAACAGTGAAAACGTCTCCTCCGCCGCGGTTCCCGGCCTTGCTTCCACCAGCCCGACGCCGACGACGTCCAGCACCCTCACGACGAGGGCCGCCCCCGCAGCCGATCTCGCGCCCGAGATATCACGTATCGGCAGTCGCCATATCGCCGCGCTTCATGCGATTCACAATTACATGAACCACATCTCCACCTATGCACCGCATTCACTGGACGAATACTTTACCGGCGCAATAGATTCGAGTACCGGAGCGCACCGCAAGCACCTGATCGACACGCAACATGCGACTCGGGAATACTTGCTGGCCACCAATCGCCGTAGCCAGGTCTTGGACTTCAACTGCGGCCTGCGCGCCATCACCGGCGGCAACGCACTCGGCGTCGGCTACGTCAAGCTGGCGACGACGAACGACTCGGCGGCCGAACAATCCGTCTCCCTCACCGCCATGGTCGTCACCGCCGAAGAGCAACCCGACAGCCGATGGCTGATCAGCGACGTGAAGCAGATATCGACCTGACCGGCAATTCGGTGCAGGCCACCAGGTTTGCCCCAGCTGAGCCGCCCCTGACCGGCACGCTGGATCGCACCAGTGCCCGAGCCAGCGTGTACCGGGCAGGGAGCCGACGAAGCTGCTGTCTCAACTCCGCCGACCAGACCGTGTTACCGCACTGCGCGAGAAGTAATCCGAGCTCGCCGAATCAACAATTCCGGCCAGCACACGAGTACGTCCCGCCCATCCCGGGGGTGCACCTCACCACTACCGGACCCGCGCCACTCAGCAACTAACATCGGTTGCGGCCGTGACGGCGCCGTCCGGCCACGGGTTGGTTCAACGGAGGGGTTGTGGTGATGAGGGTTTCGTCGAAACAGGCGAAGGTGGTCGTGCTCGGCGGAGGCTACGCGGGTGTCGCGGCCGCCACCCGGCTGGCCCGGGCGAATACCGCGGTGACGCTGGTCAATCCGCGGGCAGAATTCGTCGAGCGGATCAGATTGCACCAGTACGTCGCGGGTAATCATGCTGCGGTGTCGCCGATGCGCAACCATCTGCCCGAAACGGTCGAATTCCGGCACGACACCGCCGGAGTCATCGATGCGCAGGCCCGTAGGGTCGAATTGCTCGATTCAGGGACTCTCGAATACGACTACCTGGTCTATGCCGTGGGCAGCCGCGCGGGCCGCACCGGGATCTCCGGTGCCGCCGAATCGGCTGTGTCGGTGTCCACTTGGGAGGATGCGGTCGCGGCCCGGCAACGATTGGACACCCTGCCGGACGGTGCGACCGTCACGGTGGTCGGCGGCGGGCTGACCGGTATCGAAACCGCGGCCGAACTCAACGAACTGGATCGCTTCGCGGTGCGGCTGATCAGCTCCGGCTCGCTGGGTGCCACACTGAATACCCACGCGCAGAACCGGTTACGGCGATACTTCCGCGAGGCCGGTGTGCTCGTCATCGAAAACACCCGGGTGGTCGAGATCTTCACCGACAAACTCGTCCTCGACGACGGCCGTCACCTCGGCAGCGAACTCACCCTGGTGACAACGGCTTTCCAGGCACCGGAGCTGGCCGCGGGCAGTGGGCTGGCCACCACGGCCACCGGTGCCCTGCAGGTTACCGAAACCCTCGTCAGCACCAGCGCTTCGACCATCGTCGGCGCCGGTGACGGCTGTGCTTTCGCGGCACAACCGCTGCGGATGAGCGCCCAGGCCGCCAATCCGACCGGCGTGCACGCCGCCGACACCGTGCTGGCGCTGATCGCCGGCCGCGAACCGAAACCGGTGCGCCGCAAATACGTCGGCCAGGCGATGAGCCTGGGCCGCCACAATGCCCTGATCCAGACGTCAGATCTGGCCGACCGACCGCGCCGCCCGGTGCTGACCGGTCGCGTGGCCGCCACCATAAAGGAACAGATCTGCAGCGCCACATTGGGTTTCGGTCACTTCGGGCCGCTGCGCTACAGCTGGTCCTGGCCGATCGGCCGATAGCGAGCCGAGTCGGATTCGCGAATACCCTGACCCGCCGGGCACGCAGGATCGGCGATTCTCGGCGGGTCAGCCGAGGGTCAGGAAATGGTGCCGTGGCGCGCGCGCAGTCCGGCGGCGAATTCACGCGCAGCATCCAGATCGGCGGCGTTGGGCCGCCCCTTCCGGATACCACCGAAGATCTTGAACGGTGCGAAGGTGTCCAGCGCCCGGCTCGAGAACGTATCGATCACCTCGAAGCCCTTCTCCTGCAACAGTTTGACCAGAGGTGCGGAGAAGGCGGTCGGTCCGGAATCCTTGAAACCGCTGGACGCGAACACGAATGCTTTGCCGCGCTGCCCCGTCGGCAAGGTCGCAACGAACTCCAACAGCTCCGGATAGAACTTCTGGAGGTGAATGCCGGAACCGAAGCCCACCACGTCATAAGCGGAGAGGTCGGCAGCAGTGATGTCCGCCGGATCGACAACCCGCGCTTGCAGCACGTCGGCGATCACGTCGGCGACCTTCTTGGTGTTGCCGTGGTACTTCGACTTGCACACGAGAACGGCCTTCATACCAATTCCTTTTCCACTCACTCGAATTCGTCGTGATGCGTGGGAAATCCGGCCACGAACTCCCGGTTTCCCATGCCACGCGCTCACTGTATCGGCACGGTTCGCCGAGTTGAATGATCCGAACGGATGTCAAGTGCACCTTTAGGGCCACGGCACTGCGTGATCCCGGGTGCGAGCGGCCCAGATTAGTGGTGCTCGGCGGGCCCGTGCGGCGCGCGAATTGAGACTTCCATCCTGTTGCACGACGCGGCAGCACATGCCCTGCACCAGTGGATTCGGCCCGCTATCGACGGCATGACCTGGGGTGATCCGTCTTCGGCGGCACGACGGCGGTGGCCCGTCCGACTTTCCATTGCGCGAAAAGTTGTTTCGTGGCTTACTCGGCGGACCTTTAGCTTCGGCGGCATGGAGTGGAACTTTCTCTCGGCCGAAGAACTTTCGACTGCTTTGCGCGCCGGTGCAGTGACCTCGGTGGAATTGACCGACGAGGCGATCGCCCGAATCGAACGCGAGGACAAGACGATCAACGCGATCTGCGTGCCCGACTTCGACCGTGCGCGCGACGCCGCGCGCCATGCCGACGAGGCACGCGCTCGCGGCGCGGATCTGCCGCTGCTCGGCATTCCGGTGACGGTCAAGGAGTGCTACAACGTCGCCGGGCTGCCTACCAACTGGGGTCTGCCGGAACACCGGAACTACCACCCGGCCGAGGACGCGGTGCAGGTGTCGCGGCTGAAGGCGGCCGGTGCAGTGCTGCTCGGGAAGACCAACGTGCCGCCGGGACTGCAAGGGCTGCAGAGCTACAACGAGATCTACGGCACCACCAACAACCCGTGGGATCACGAACGCACGCCGGGCGGGTCCTCCGGCGGATCGGCAGCGGCCCTGGCAGCCGGCTTCGGCGCGCTGTCCATCGGCTCCGACATCGCCGGTTCGTTGCGCACCCCCGCACATTTCTGCGGCGTCTACGGGCACAAGCCGACCCTCGGGTTGGTGGCGAACCGCGGCATGGTCGCGCCGCTCGCGCCGGCCTTGCCGGTCGACCTCGACCTCGCGGTCGTCGGTCCGATGGCACGCACCGCCCGCGACCTCGCGCTGCTGCTCGACGTCATGGCCGGGCCGGATCCGCTGACGCGCGGCGTGGCGCACAAGCTGGTCCTGCCGCCGGCGCGCCACGAGCGGCTGAGCGACTTCCGGGTCCTGGTCCTCGACGAGCATCCGTTCATTCCGACCGGGTCCGCGGTGCGGGCGGCTGTGCACCGGGTGGCCGCTGCGCTGGTCGCCGGCGGTGCGGCCGTCGAACAGCACAGTGCGCTGCTGCCCGACCTGGCCGAAGCGGCGACGCTCTACACCCAGTTGCTTTTCTCGGGTTCCGTCGCGCGTTTCCCCGTCGAAGCCGAGGAGCAGTTGCGGATGCGCGCCGCCGGATTGCGCGCAGACGATCAGAGTCTCGACGCGTCACGACTGCGCGGGATGCTGTTCAGTCACCGCGACTGGATGGCGGCGAACGACCGTCGCGAACTCCACCGGCACGCCTGGCGGCAGTTCTTCGCCGAATTCGACGCCGTGCTGTGCCCGATCACGCCGACCCCCGCGTTCCCGCACGACCACAATCCCAACCTGCTGGACTGCCGGATCGACATCGACGGCGTCGAATACCCCTTCTTCGACCAACTGGTCTGGGCCGGTCTGGCCACCATGCCCAGCCTGCCCGCCACCGCCATACCGGCAGGCCTGTCCCCCGAGGGCCTGCCGGTCGGCGTGCAGTTCATCGGCCCGGCGTTCGAGGACCGCACCCCGCTGCGGCTGGCCGAACTGCTCGAGCAGCGCATCGGCGGCTTCCAAGCGCCGTAACAGAGCACACAGGTTCGCGGTCACCGGCACCCCGGCCATCCTGTCGGAGTCCTCCGGGACCGAACGGCTATGCGGCGGTACATGTTCCGCCGCATAGCCGTCGAGGACGTCGATCTTCGTGGAACCGCCGGGTCGGCGGCATCTTTCGTGTGCTCGTGCAGCACGCGTCCGATCGCCGAGCATGATGAGAGTGAATCCTTCACTGGTGCAGACAAATACGAACCACATGCACGAAGAACTAGGCCGCTGGCACCAGCGATCAGTGCGGGCAGGCCGGGAAGCAGGTAGTAGCAATGTCACCTCACGCGACGACTCCCGGCCTGTCACACCAGTCGCGACTGCGCACCCACAGCACCGTCTCCACTGCCCTGGCTCTGCACAGCGACTACGCGCTGCGCGAACTCGTGGACCGGGCCGCACCGATCGGCACCGGCATCGGCGGGAAGTCGGCGCTGCTGGAGGTCGTCGGAACCCCGGTCTTCGTAAAGCGAGTGCCACTCACCGACTTGGAACGGCAGCCCGAACACGTCCGGTCCACGGCGAACCTGTTCGACCTGCCGCTGTTCTGCCAATACGGCGTCGGCCTCCTCGGCGGGCCCGGCTTCGGGGTGTGGCGGGAACTCTCCGTGCACGTCATGACAACGAACTGGGTGCTCGCCGCCGAACACGAGGGCTTCCCGCTGATGTATCACTGGCGGGTGCTGCCGGGCACGGCACCGCTGGCGGAGGAACTCGCCGACATCGACCGCGCCGTCGCCTACTGGGACGGCCGACCGCAGGTACGCCACCGGATCGAGGCCATCCGGGATGCTTCGGCGAGCATCGCGCTGTTCCTGGAGTACCTCCCGCAGAACCTGCACGAATGGCTCAACGCCCAGATCGAGGCGGGCGACGAGGCTGCCGACCGCAGCCTGCGTCATGGTGGAGCGAGAGCTGGCCGTCGGCACGCGGTTCATGAACAGCCGCGGCTTGCTGCACCTCGACGCGCACTTCGAGAACATCCTGACCGACGGCCGATGCCTCTACTTCGCCGACTACGGCCTCGCGCTCTCCTGCGAATTCGACCTCTCGCCGACCGAAGTCACGTTCTTCGACCAGCACCGGAGCTACGACCGCGGCTACACCGCCACCTACCTGGTGAACTGGCTGATCGCCGCCCTGTACCGGCTCCGGGCGGACCGGGAGACGCGGGCCGAGATGGTGCGCGCCTTCGCCGAGGGCGAACCGCCGGAGGGCATCCCGGCGCAGGCCGCCGCGATCCTCACGCGGCACGCGCCCGTCGCGGCGGCGATGGGCTCATTCATGCGGGTGTTCCAGCAGGACAGCCGGACCACCCGCTATCCGGACCAAGAGATCCGCCGCCTGCTGAGCGACCAAATCCTTTGAGCGACCGGCCATTAGATGATCGACCGAATTCCCGGCCACGCTGTCTCACGGCTGCAACCTGGTCGGCGCGTAAATCGCGGCAGGCCTTCCGATACGCTTCGACGGCCTGGGCGAGGATTCACCCACCAGGGGGTTTGCCGCGGGGCCTGACCGACCCGAATCCGCTCCGCGGGGTTGGGCTCGGCGGGCGCGAAATGGCTTCTGGTACCGACGAGTTCGAGGAGGGAGCATCGATGGCTCGGGATGCGAAAGGCGATCTTGTTCCGTCGCGGTCGGGCCGGCCCGAGGGACACGGCCCGGATGGCACGGCGGATGCGGTCACCGGCTCGACTCGTTCGACGAGGTTCGTCATCGACGGGCGACTCTCGGACGGGCCGGATGATGCGACGCTCTCGGGAGCACTGCGATTCGCGCAGGACGAGCCGAACCGGACTGCGATTTTTCTCTTTCCCGCGCCGACAGCGACGGATGTCGACGAGTTGGCCGAGGCTTTCGCACTGCATCCGGTGCTCGCCGAGGACCTGCGGCACGCGGGCCAACGCCCGAAACTCGAACGCTACGGCGAGGTCTTGTTCCTGGTCGTGCGCTCGGCGCACTATCTCGACGAAGCAGAAGACGTCGACTTCTCCGAGTTCCACGTGCTGGTGCTCCCGCACGCGATCGCCGTGCTGTGCCAGGATCGGCGCTGGATCGATGGCACCGATACCGGGGACCTGCTGGACCCGGCGGCGGTGGCGGCCCGCGGCGGCCGGACGCTGCTCGATGACGCCCAGCTGCTCGATCTGGGACCCGAAGCCATTCTCTACCGACTGCTCGATGCCGTGGTCGACGGCTATACCCCGGTGTTGCGCGGGCTCGCCATCGACAAAGAGCAGATCGAACGCCAGGTGTTCAGCGGAGACGCCGCCGTCACCGAGCGGATCTATCGGCTCAGCGAGGAAATCATCGACCTGCAGCACGCGACCGTCTCACTCGCGGAAGTCCTGGACGCGCTGCGCAGCGGCTTCACTCGCTACGGCATTCCCGAGCCGCTGCGCGCGTATCTGCAAGACGTCGCCGATCACCTCACGCGCGTCGACACGCGCGTCTCGGAGTACCGCAACGCCCTCGCACAGATCCTGAACGTCAACGCCACGCTCGTCGCGCAACGCCAGAACGAGGACATGAAGAAGATCTCCGGTTGGGCGGCGATCCTGTTCGCGCCCACCCTGGTCGGCGCCATCTACGGCATGAACTTCGAGCACATGCCGGAGCTGCACTGGATGCTGGGCTACCCGCTCGCCCTCGGCGCGATGCTGGCCTTCGCGATCGTGCTGTACGTGACGTTCCGGCGCAAGAAGTGGATGTGAGCTCGGACGCGGCCCACGCCAGCGGCTCGATCAGCCGATCGGGGGAACGAGGTATTCCAGCGAATAGCCGGCACCGGACGGCGTGACGCGGGCGACGCCGGGCGAGTCGAGATGGGCGCCGGCCACGAAGTGGTGCGGCCGGATCAGTTGTTCGAGGAGCGCCGCTCGCACGGCACGGGCCTGGGATTGGTTGCCGTCGAACTCCCAAGCCACGTTCGGCTGCTCGAATTGGAGTGTGGGAACGTGCACGGTGTCGCCCCACACGAGCAGGTGACCGGCTCCGCTCCTGACGTCGTAGACGGTGTGGCCGGGGGTGTGCCCGGGTGTCGGGATCGCGGTGGTCCATTCGTTGATCGCGACCTGCTCCGACACGGGGACGACCCGGTCGCGCAGCGGCGCGAGCCGTCCGGTGCACACCGACGTGTCGCCCGCGCCGATCCACACACGCTCGAGTTCGGGAAACGCCTCTGTACCGTCCGGCATGACCAACCCGCTCACGTGGTCTTCGTGCCTGTGGGTGATGGCCACGTCGGTGATCTGTGCGCGATCGATACCCGCTTCGTCGAGCGCGGCGTAGATCAATCCCATGGTGGGTTCGGGCCAGACGTCGGCCCCGCCGGTGTCGATCAGCACCGATCGCGTGCCGTCGGTGACGAAGAAGGCGTTGACCGCCAGTCGCAAGTTCGCGCCGACCAGCGGTACGCCGGCGGGCAGTTCCTCGAGCGGGCACCCGTCCGCGCCCCGGAGCCGGGTCGGCGGCATATCGATGTACCCGTCTCGCAACGAAATCACTTGCAGATCGCCGAATTCGAAGCGGGCATGGTGCCGGCCGGTCGAGATCAAACGCATGGAACCTCCGGCGTCGTACCTGTCTTGCGATGGAAGCCTAATTCTTACCCGACACCTGAGGTCGTACGCCGAAGCAGTGCCGTCAGTTGACTGCGCAGTCCCGGCCGGGGACTACTCGGGATCGCCGAACAGCCGGCGGGTGGCGTACACGAGCAGTGGTGTCACGCTGGGCAATTCGCTGATGCTACGGGTGGTCATGCAGTGGCGGACACGGTCGTCGTAGCCGCCGACGAGCAGGTCGAACATTTCCGGCGGCAGCTCGGGTAACTTCGGGTCATCTTGCTGCGCAATGTGATACGCCCCGCGAACGCGGCCGGCGAACGCCGCGAGCATCTGCGCGCGGCGGGCCGAGATGAGCGGGCCCGCGCCCAGGGATTCCACCAGTAGCGCCCAGGCCGCAGCGGGTTCGGCCACCAGGACCTCGATGAAGGCTTGCAGGGAGGCGTCGATCCGGGCCCGCCAGTCCCCCGCGGAACGTTCGATACCGTCGTCGATCGCGCTGATCACCACGGGCAGCACCGCGTCGAAGGCGGCGAGGTAGCAGTCCTCTTTGCCAGTGAATTGCTGATAGAAGGTACGCCGGGATACTCCGGAGCGTTCGGCGATGTCAGTGATCGTAGTCGCGGCATAGCCCTTGGCATGGAGGGCTTCGAACAGACCCAGATGAATCCTGCCACGCTGTGAAGAAACGACATCCTCCCTGGTGAAACGATGCTTTCCACTCGGAAGGCGGTCACGCGAGATATTGAGCGGGGTCAAAGGGGCCACGGTGGTAGATTACCTCGTCTCCGGGAAACCAGTCCGTCTACAAATTATAGCCAGCATGTTGCACGATGCTTCTGGAGACTATACAGTCTCCCATAGACTGCGAAGGATACGAAGCACCCGGCACCGGGTCTAAGGGCCTTTCATTCGGATTTCCCGAGGCCACCCGGTGACCCCCCGGCAACGGAACAGAAACGGCACAGATCCGCACCAGAGGTTGTCTCCGAGAGCGAGGAAGCGAATGCGGGTATCCACAACGGGGTGGCAACGGCACTGGATTCGGGCGGTATTGCTTTCCGCCATAACGGTATTGGCGGTGCAACTGACCGGCGGGATGGCCGCGGCTGCGCCGGGGATCAGAACCGAGGTGCCGATCGATCCGTTGCCGGTCGCAGTGCTGCCCCCCGAACTAGATCCGTTCTATCGGGCGCCGGCGACTGCTGTCGAGGCCGCCGCACCCGGGGATATCCTGAAGGCGCGCTTGATCACTCCGGCCGCGTTGAACGTGATCCCGATGAACGTGGACGCCTGGCAGGTGCTGTATCGGACCAACGACAGCCACGGCCGAGCCATCGCCACCGTGACCACCTTGATCAAGCCGCGCGGGCCCGCTCCCGAAGGCGGGCGAAAGCTGTTGTCCTACCAGGTGGCCGAAGACTCCACCGCGATGTACTGCGCGCCGTCCTACGGGATCCAGCAGGGCAGCATCCCGATCTTCTCCGACTTCGTGAACATGGGCGAAGCGAATCTCGCTGTCCTGGAAGCGGTATCGAACGGCTACGCCCTGTCCATGCCCGACTACCAAGGGCCGAACTCGGCCTTCGGCGCCGCCGTCATCGGCGGGCAGGCAACCCTGGACGCCATGCGCGCGGCGATAAAGTTCACCCCCTTGGAGCTGTCCGCCGGGAATGACACGCGCATCGCCGCACTCGGCTACTCGGGCGGCTCCATCCCCACCGGCTGGCTCACCGAACACGCCAAAGACTATGCCCCGGAACTGAATATCGTGGGCATCGGCCTCGGCGGTGTCGCCATGGCCGACTTGCCCGCGGTCATCCGCCAGAACAACTTCAACATCGGCGCCGGACTGATCGGTGGCGCCTTCTCCGGCTTCGCCACCGAATACCCCGGCGTGAAACAGGTCCTGGAGACCAGGACCGACTGGTTCACCCGATTCACCATGACCGTGAAAAGCCTCCTGTGCCACAGCCCTTACGGCTCGGCCACTTTCCCGTTCTGGAACTACCTCGGCGGCTACACCGGGCCCGAGCCCGGCGGCATCCTGGCCGAACCCGCCATCGTCGACGCGATCAACGACAACGCGCTGGGCAAGCAACGACCCACCGTGCCGATGTACGTCTACCACGCGCAAAGCGACGAGCTGATCCCCTACGCAGGCACCGACCGCCTGATCGACTGGTACTGCGACGATCCCGGCCAATCCATCACCTACGACAGCGAATACTTCGCCGAACACATTTCCGGACTGCTCACCTGGATCCCTCGCGCCTACAACTTCGTCGTCGACCGCCTCGAAGACCGCCCCGCCCAACCCGGCTGCCGGACCAACAAACAATTCAGCACCCTCGCCGAGGGCGACGTCGTCGACTTGCTCGTCCAGAAATGGCCCGCCCTGGCCGGACTGCTCACCGGACAACAAGTCGGACGCACACCCGGCCGCTGACTCCGCAGAGAGGCCATGGGTCTGTTGAAGGAGCCGACGATGCAACCAGCGCCCGAGCGCTACGAGCCGACCCCGAACCGCGCATCGCCCGGGGGGTTCGCGGCGAAGCTCAACGCCCTGATCGACCGATGGCAACAACAGCACACCAAAACACTGAGCAATGAACAACTCCGCCGAGAACTCGACCGACGCGGCTGCCGCATCTCTTCGCCCTATCTATCGCAACTGCGCAGGGGTATCCGCACCGAACCCTCCGCGAAGGTCATCGCAACGCTGGCAACGTTTTTCGAAGTCGAGGACGACTATTTCACCGAAGGCCCCGAGCTGGGTTCCAGCCACTGGAACGAAACGCTCGCCGCGAAACTGTCCGATACGGCGCTACGTCGGCTGGTCCGCACCTCGGCCGCGTTGTCCAGCGACGCCATCAAACGCCTGTCCACCCTCGCCGCACTGCTCCAAATCTCCGAAGCCGCAAGCGATTCGCAACAGCGACCTCACGATCGAGAAGTTTCTGCAATGAACGGGCACATCCTGCGCGGCTTCGACGCCGCACGCTTCGACGCGATTCGACGCCGGGAGGGCTTCTCGATCGCCGAACTCGCCCGGCACAGCGGCGTCGGGGCGACCACGATCTACGGCTGGTGTACCGGCGGCAGCCGGCCGCAGGTCCACCTCTTGCACCGAGTGGCGGTCGCGCTCGAGGTCAGGATGGACGAGATTCTCGACTTCCCCGCCCACACTCGAACCCTCGCCGAATTCCGCTGGCTGGCAGGCTTGATCCAGTCACAGGTCGCCTGGACGTTGGGCATGCGCACCGACGCCTTCGCTCAGATCGAACGTGGCAAGACCCGACTGTCCGACGAACGAGCCGAACATCTGGCAGGGCTCTACGAAACCACCGCGGCCGAAATACACGCGGCCTGGGCGAGATCCGAGCGTTCGACCGGCAACTCACCTAGCCGAGCGTCCGGATGAAGCGCGCCAGAGTTTCTCCGCTGTAGTCCGGGCTTCCGTCGTTCTGCACCGCGGCGGCGCCGATGGTGTCGACGTGGTTGTAGCCGGGCAGTGTTACGACCGTCGACGACGGCGGCGTCGGAAAGAGCGCACCGACCGCGGCTTGCACAACGCTGTCCTGTGCGAAGGCGGCGTAATTGGGTTTGGTGCGGCTCATGCCGTGGTAGCGCAGTCCGTTCAGCTCGCCGCTGCGCGCACCGCCGTAGCCCGCACCGATATCAACCACCACGCGCAGCGGAAAGTAGGTCTCCCAGTACGCATACGGCGATCCCATCGCGAGTTGCCTTGCGGCATCACGGGTGTCGGCAGTCTCGTGGGCGGGGGCGGTGTACCCGACGCCGATGACGTCGTCGTAATTGCGCCAGGTGTAGAGCGCGCCGCGGTCGGTCGGCGCGACGCGCGTCTGCGGGCCCGCGCCCATCCTGAGGTAGTTGCCGAGCAGCGGGATCTGCGTGACGGAGCCGGGATTCGGGAAGGTCTTCTCCTCCACCGGCCCGCCGGCCAGCGCACCCAGACCCTGCTGGAAGAGCGTGAAGTTGGACGAGTTGTTGTCGATCAACACACCGAGTAAGGCGGAATTGGTGAACCGGTAGTCGCGCATGGTGCCGGTGCCGTCGGCGCCGTTGGTGGCGAAGGCACTCCAGCTGCGGGCGAACAGGTAGTTGAGCGTCGTGTCCATCTCCGGGTCGTGCGGGATGTGCGCGAGCAGCCTGCTCTCCCCGTCGGGATCCAGATGCGCGGCCAAGCCCGCCAGCCGCAGCAACAGGAACCCCTTGGTGCCGATCACCGGCAACGGGCCGAACGTACGCGGCAGTAGTCCTGCCCGAAATCCGTTCTGCACCACTGTCTCCGCCGGAGAGACGAGGGCATTGGTGATGTCGTGCAGCAGCGGGGTGTTCTGGATGGCGACCGGATCGGAGGAGATGATCGAGTCCTGCGCGGCAAAGGCCGCGCATTGATCCGCGCCGGGCCGCCCGTCGAAGTCCCAGTCGGCGAAGAAGCCGGTCACCAAGCCGCCCAACGAGATTCCGGTGCAGACGAACCGCCGCTGCCGCTCGGCCTGCTCCGGCACCTCCGCCAGCATCACCTCGTACTGGTCCCGCACCACGCGTTCGAGACCCATGAAATCGAGCACCGGCAGTTCGGCAGAGGTCTTGATTCCCGGGAACACCTTGCCGTCCAACGGTTTTCCGTTGAAGTAGTAGTCGACCGCGTCGAGGTAGTCGCCGCTGCGCAGCGCGTAGTCGAAACCCTCGGTCTCGTCGAGGCACGCGCTACGCCGTCCCAGCGCCCAGAATTCGATCTGCTGCCCCATGGCCCGCGCCGAATGCACGGTATTGAACGCGACGCTGTCGGAGTTCTGCGCACCACCCCCGAGTCCCTGCTCCTGGATCGCGATATGCGCCGCGTCCGCCGAATCGGCCGGCCCGTCCACGGACCGATACCGCAGATATCCGACCCGATCGCAGGCCGCCGGATGCGCGGGCGCGTCCGCGGGCAACGGCAGCAGATAACTGACATACGACGTCACGACCCCGTCCCGCGTCGACAGTACCTGTTCCTGCCGATCGCTCGCCGCAGTCACCGGCTCCGGGTCGGCCGCCGCCACCCCGGCCTGTGTCATCGATGCCACCACCGCGGATGCCACGAGGGCGATGGCCCCCCGTCGGCACGCCGCCGACCAAACCACACTGTCCATGCGGAGGAGCCTTCCAGCGGTGCCCGCGGCCGAACTACTGGCAAATCACTAGTGTTTTCCAGAATGCGTTGTTCAACTGCAAGGGCTACCCGAAATCAAGGTTCCGACGGGCTCCCGCAACAGAATTCGAGAAGCGTCCGAACTGGCGGCACCACAAGAGAATTCGAGCACCCTGACCAAGAGCACCCGCGACGGACATACTGCCGCGCAAATGCGCGGACGCAGCGGCGGCCGCGGCGATGCCGGTGAATTCCGACGTCGTTCAGCGTAGCGTGGCGATCATGGGCGATCCCTCCGACCGTGTGCGCAATGCACATGAACCGGGCGAGCCCGCTGCCACAGGGCTTTTGATGGCAGCGCGTTCGGGTGACGGCGATGCTTTCGGACGGTTGGTCGGGCCGTTTCGCGATGAGTTGCGTGCCCACTGCTATCGAATGCTGGGATCTGTTCATGATGCCGAGGACGCGGTCCAGGACACCCTGGATCGCGCATGGCGCAACCTGAGCAGTTTCGAGGATCGAGGGTCGATCCGGCCGTGGTTGTACAAGATCGCGACGAACCGGTCGCTGACGATCATCGAGCGTCGCGGAAGGCGCGAGCTGCCCACCGATTTTGCGGTGGGGGCGACCCCGACGGCCGAGGCGACATGGCTGGAGCCGTTCCCGGATCAGCTGATGGGCTGGACCGCACAGTTGAGTCCGGAAGCTCGAGTGATCGCGCGCGAAAGTATGGAGCTGGCGTTTGTCGCCGCACTGCAGCATCTGTCCGCGCTACAACGAGCTGTCCTCCTACTACGCGATGTGCTCGGTTTCGCGGCCGCCGAGGTCGCCGCGCTGCTCGACACCACGGTGCCCGCAGTGAACAGTGCGTTGCAACGGGCACGCAAGGTGCAGGCCGACCTGCTACCGGCCACCACGCAGTACCGGACGCTCGACGCCTTGGGCGAGGCCGCCCAGCGGGACCTGGCGAAGAAGTACATGCTCGCGTGGGAGGCGGGCGACGTGGACACGATCGTGACGATGCTGACCGACGACGTCCGCTACTCGATGCCGCCGCTGAGCATCTGGTACAAGGGGCACGACGGGGTACGCGAGTTCCTGGTCGATACCGCCTTGCGGCATCGCTGGCGGTTCCGGCCGGTGCGGGCGAACGGGCAGATCGCGTTCGGTACGTACCGGTGGGAGACGGAACAGGGCGCATACGTCCCGGCCGGCCTGGATCTATTGCTGATGCGCGATCGGCGTGTGGCAGAGGTGGTCTCGTTCCTCGACGCCGACTTCCCGTCCTTCGGCCTGCCGACACAACTGCGAGAAAGAGATCTGTAAACGGCGATGAGTTTGCCGGACGGCCCGGGTTGTAGTGCTGACACCACAACCCGAAAGGACCGAGCACACCATGTCCACAGACGAGAAGCAGATCCGCACACTGATCGAGCATTGGGCCGAGTCGGTGCACAACGGAGACCTCACCGCAGTCCTCGCCGACCATGCCGAGGACATCGTGATGTTCGACGTGCCGCCACCGCAGCAGGGCGTGCGCGGCCTCGACGCCTACCGCGATACCTGGCCGCCGTTCTTCCAGTGGCAGGCCCAAGGCGCCGCCTTCGAAATCGAGTCACTCGACGTCACCGCCGGTGACGACGTCGCCTTCGCTTATGCCCTGCTGCGGTGCGGAACCGAGCAGAACTTTCTCCGAAATCCCGAAAACCGCCTGCGGTTGACGCTCGGCCTGCGCAAGCAGGACGGTCGATGGGTGGTCGCCCACGAGCACCATTCCTTCCCGCTCGACGACTCGATCGGAGCAGGTGCCCCCGAGACCGAGGAGGCCGACGTCGCCGCAGAGCAGGACCTGCGTGAACTTCACCAAACCTGGTTCGACAGCACCGCGGCGAAGGACATCGACGGTCTCATGGCGCCCATCGCCGACGATGTCGTCTCCTACGAACATGAACAGCCGCTGCAATACGTCGGTGTCCGAGCCGTTCGCGAGGTCTGCCAGGCCGGGCTCGACGCTTCCGCCGACGGCACCGTCACGTGGAATGTTCCAGATCTGCAGATCGTGGTCGACGGCGACCTCGCCGTCGCATGGGGCCTCAACCATATGCGGGTCACGCCCACCGACGCGCCCGCCACCGAGAGCTGGTCACGCGGAACCCGCATTTTCCAACGCAGACAAGGCGTCTGGCAGCTGACCCATCAACACGTCTCCTTCCCCTACGACCCGGCCACCGGTGCCGCCAAGACCGACCTCGCCCACAGCGCGAGTCCCCACGACCAGGACGGCAATCGCTGAGGCCGACGACCCACGTTCCTCAGCGCGGCGTGAGGGTGACGGTCGAGGCACCGCAGGCGAGCAGCGCTGTCGGGAGGGCGAGCAACATCGCGACCATGCGAAGAATTTTCACGATTCACCTTTCGGTCAGGGATTGATCACGGCGTCGAAGGCGGCGCGCACGTCGGCGTCGGCGGACTCGACGTACTTCGCACCGACATGGTCAGCGGCCGAGAACAGTGTGGGCGGGCAGGTCGCGCCGGCGATCTGGATGCGGGTATCGAGCACCGGCCGCCCGGTGCGCACCTCGAAGACGCGCAACGGAATCGCCTTCTTGTGGAACGGCACATCCGACAGACGGTGGGTGAGTTCTGAACGGTAAGTGCATGTTTCGACGACATCGCCGAATTCGGTCGGTCCGGCGCAGAGCACGAGCACCGCGTCCGCGGCGTCGCCGGCACGCCACTCGGCCGGGAACGCGGCGGTGTCGTAGTCGTTCCCGAACAGTAAGGCGCGGTTGGGGTTTGCGCCGCGGTACGGGGCTGCGGCGCTGTACGGCTGGGGTGTGCGGCAGTACGCGGGCTGTGCGCCCGGTGTCGGCGGCTGCAACAGTCCGCGCACCATCGCAAGTTCGATCGCCTGAACGGCCCTGAGCAGTCCCGCTTTTGCCTGATCGACCAGCGCGTGGCGCGGATACTGGTCGAGCAGTTGCTGGTAGCGGTCCCGGGCGCCGGCCCAGTTGTCGACCGCCATCAGGTTCCCGGCGCAGCCGAATACCGCCCAGGGGGCGATGGTGGGCACCGCGTCGGTGGCGCGCCGACGGACCTCGTCGTCGAAGGGATGCTCTCCGAGCCAATCGGTGACAGCGGCGGCCGCACAATCCTCGCTGCCGTCGGGCAGCCGCCCGAGCAGATCGTCGAGAGTTCGCCGCGCCATCGCCTGGTGGCCGGGCAACTCCGTCAGCACAGTGTCCAGCAGCGCGAATCCTCCTGCCAGGGAAACGGTGTCACCCGTCAGTGCCATGCTGAACTCGTCCGCGGTACCGCGCAGGAGCGCGCATGCTCGATCGGTGCGTTCGATGCTCGCGGCACGGGGCGCGGCCGCTACCCGGTCGCCGAGCCACAGCCGAGCGGCGGCAATGCGACCCTGCACGCAATCGCCGCCGCGCCTGGCTTCGGCGACCTGGCGATCGATGTGCGCGGTCTCCATCCGCAGCACCGCGACAGCACTGACCACCAGGAGTGCCAGGGCGAGCGCGACCACACGCCGAACCCGCACCCCTCCCGCGGGTTCGGCGACGGTCCCCGCCACGCGGCCGCCGTGCACGATCAGCGCTGCCCACCACAGCAACACGACGAGATCGAGCCACACCGCGCGCACGAATACCGATTGCACGACAACCACACCGACCGTCACGGCCGTCGTGACAAGGGCCGACCGCCGGCGCCGCACCATCAAGTAGCCGATCCCGAGCAGCGAGGCGTTGCCGATCGCGACCCAGATCCGGTCCGGCCGCCCCGTGGCAGGCATGATCAGTGACCGGTTCGCACGGGGACACACTCCAATTGCGAAGGGTCGTAATACTTCGCGCGCGCCCGCTCGCATTCCTCACGGTTCGGGTAGGGCCCCGGATCGGGCAGCTGGTAACGACCCGCCGACCCGGACGCGACCTGGCCGACGATGGTGCGCGCCTCGACTCGCGATGCGTTCGGCATCAGTGTGGACGGATCGTCCGATTGTGCGATGGCGGTAGCCGGTACAGCAGCCGACCACAGCGCAGCGCCCACAAGTGCCACCGCCCCAGCGGCATAGCGGATGTTGTTGTGTGCCATGAGAATTCCCCTTCGATTCGGTGTCTGATGCGGCGGTTCCGTTGAACTCCGCGATCAGATGTTCGCGCGCGGACCCCCGGACCGGTCCGGAGCAGAATGCGCTGAGCAAGAACGGATTTCGCACGGCAAAGTGCGCGACAGCGCAATACGCTGCTGTCGCGGCACCGGCGCGGCCGTAGCTAGTCGAGCAGGTCGAGATCCCGTGGCACGAGCGTCGACGACTGGATCAGCTCTTGAATCAGGTTGTGGTTCAGCATGTTCCCGATCGGCTCGGTCAGCTGGTCCCTGGTCAGACCGGGGACCGGCAGCCGTCCACAGGCCCGCGCGTACTTCTCATCCGAGAGCTTGGCCCGGACCCGGCCGACCAACTCGGCGACCACCCGGTCGGTCCACCCCGCCTCGGGCTGCACCGTGGCCAGCAGTGTGGCGGTTTCCTTCCAGGTCCACGGCTGCGGCCAGCGCTCGTGGAACAGATACGACTGCCCGAGCGCGACCAGCACCAGTTTCTCCTCCGGTCGCAGCGGCCACGGCGGCGCCACGTCGGTGACATGCTCGTGCCGGGGTGCGCGCACATCACCGTCGTCGCCGGTCACGTAGACCTCCAGCAGATGCTCACGCTGATGCGATCCGCGGATGAACATCGGGGTGTAGCCGGTGTAGAGCGGGAACGGCTCCTCTCGCGGAAACAACAGCCGGGCTTCCGGCAGCCGGATGGGCACGGTGCCGGTATTGCTGAGTTCCCAACCGGCCCGGTGATAGGTGAGCGTCCCGTGCACTCGGCTGATCCGCAGATCATCCGGTCCTACCCCGACGTCGACCTGCCGCAGGTTCCGGCCGAACTCGATGACGTTGCCCTGCTCGGGACGGCCGCTCACCCCACCGACCGTCGACTGGACCGAAATGGTGCCCGGCGGCACGCCACCTACCCCGCCTGCCAGTCCCTGCGTGGACGTGGCCAACGCGGTCAGCCCGTTTCGCTTCCGCTGCCCTGCTTGCTGCGCCACTTCGGCCTCCTCGACTCGGTGTTCGAGCCTCGCACGACGGCCGCCGGACCGGTCCGCACGTTCACCGGACCAGACTGGCGGCGACGGTGGTGGCGAGTTCGGTAGCGGTCGCGCACCGCAACTCCGGCGTCGGCGCGCCACCGAACTGGACGACGGCGATCTCGGCGAGTTCGTCCCCGGAAACCCCGGTGAAGTCCCGGTATTGGATCTGTACGGTGCACTCGTCGGTGCTGGTCGCTCCGGTGCGCCGGAAGCTGGGCAGCCCGGCGAGCACGAGGGGTTGCCCGTCCTCGGCGGTCTTCGGCGGGTCACGGTCATAGCGCACCGTTACGTGGCTATCGATGGTGCTGTTCCAGCGACAGGACCAGTTGCCGAAGCCGCGGACCGGACGCAGCGCGTCCAGTCCCGGTACCTTGCTGAGCGTCGACACATCCAGTTGCGCGCAGGCGTCGTGGCGGGCGAGCGAGTCGGTGGGGAACTCCCCCGACCGTCGCGGAATCGGCCCGCGTTCCACCAGCTCCCGCACGTGGGCGGTCACCGCGTCGGCCAGCGCGCACGGATCCGGCCCACCGGGTTTGCGCTGACCGAGGATCTCGACCGTCGCTGCGTCCGAAAGTATCAGCGCCCGAATGCATCTGGTGCTTCCGGGCCGCTCGGACACAATGGCGAGGTTACCGACCCTGGTCACCGTGGTCTGTGAGTTCTGCTCGGGCGGCGGGGCTTCGGACAAGGTCAGCCGGACCCGGCCGACCTCGGGATGGAAGTCCTCGCCGGGCAGCCGGACCCGCAGATCACAGGTATCGAAATTGCCTTCGTCCGTGGCCATGTCGATGCGCCCGAACTCCGCGAGCACCGCCGGGTCCAGCAGTGCGCAGGGGTCCGCGGTCCGTGGATCACCGAGCGGGTCGGCGGGCCCGTCGGCGGGCATGGCCACCCCGGCCGCGACGGTCAGCGCTACCGCACACAGCAAAGCCGCACCGAGCACCACCCGGCGCAGCAGAGTGCGATCCAAATCGCGTGGCGCCTGTTCCAGCCGCGCGAACGCGTCGGCGGCCGCGGCGGCGGTGGGACGCAGGCTCGGATTCGACAGCGTCAACCGGGTCAGCACCGCGTCGAGCGCACCGGCCCCGCGCCGCGGGCCCGACACCGCGAGCAAGGACGCGGCTAGCGCGTACACATCCGCCTTGGGGCCCGGGAGCCCACCTTCGCCGAGCTCGGGCGCGGCATAACGCCACTTTCCGCGCGCGGCATCGGCTTTCGGGTTCTCGCCGGTGCCTGCCGCGCGCAGGTCCAGCGAACTGCCGAAATCGGTGAGCCTGGCGTCGCCGTCGGGGGTGAGGATGATGTTCTCCGGCGAGACATCACAATGCAGGATGCCGTTGCCGTGGCAGTGCGCGAGCGCACTCGCGACCTGCGCGCCGACGGCCACGGTCTGGGAGATCCCCATTTTCCCTTGCCTGCGCACATTTTCGGCGAGCGAAGCGCCCGGGACATATTCGGTGACCAACCACAGCACGCCGTCGCACTCGAAGATATCGAGCACGCCGACGATATTCGGATGCCGCAGGACCGCGGCGTTACGCGCCGCGACCCGCAGTGCCTGCACACCCGCCGTATCGCCGACCCGTGGACATTTGAGCACCACGTCCCGGCCGAGTACCTCGTCGGTGGCCCGCCAGACCAGCCCTTCGCCACCCAACGTGAACATTTCCCGCAACGTGTAACGATCCGCGATGCGGTCACCGTCGCTCGCCATGCGCCCGTCCTCGATTCGGCTCACGTCCCGCAGCGAAAGTGTAGCCCTCCCAGAATGACTCGACCCGAACGAGCCGCAACAGAAATTCGTCCCGGATTCGGCGGCGGGGGCGCCCATGCCGTGCGCGCGACCACCTCGACCTGTAGCGCTATCAGATCTAAACCAACATCGGTGTCTAAATACTACCCATTGCGAAACACTAACTGTTAGCGCTATGTTCTGGGTATGAGAGCAGTCCGCTTCGCCGAGTACGGCGGTCCCGAAGTCCTGGAGCTGACCGAAGTGCCCGAACCCCATCCGGGCGCAGGTCAGATACGCATCGCCGTGCGAGCGGCAGGCGTGAATCCGCACGATTGGCGGGTCCGGGAGGGCCAGTTCCGGCGGATCCGCCCGATCGAACTGCCGACGGGCATCGGCCAGGACGCCGCGGGCGTGGTGGACGAGGTCGGCGCGGGTGTGACCGATATCGAGGTCGGCGCGTACGTGCTCGGCCGCGGTGCGAGCACCTACGCCGAGTTCGCCGTGCTGTCGTCGTGGGCCCGGATACCTCGCAATCTCACCTTCGCCGAGGCGGCCGGATACCCGTCCGTGGTCGAGACCGCATTGCGCATCCTTCGTCTGGTCGACGTTCGGCCCGGGCAAACGCTGCTGGTCAGCGGCGCGGCCGGCGGCGTCGGTTCCGCGGTGTTGCAGATCGCCCGGGAACGCGGCATCAAGGTGATCGGCACCGCCGGGGCCGCGAATCTGGATTACGTGCGCAGCCTCGGCGCCCTGGCCACCACCTATGGCGACGGCTGGGTCGAGCGGGTCCGCGAACTCGGCCCCGTCGACGCCGCGCTGGACCTGAACGGTGCAGGTGTCATCCGGGGGCTGCTCGACCTGACCGGAAACCCGGACAAGGTCGTCACGATCGCCGACCTCGAGGCGCCGATGCTCGGCATCCGATTCGCCGGTGTGGGCGGCAGCATGTCCGAAGCACTCGCCGAGACCGTCGACCTCATCTCCCGCGAAAAGCTGTATATCCCCGTTGCCCAGTCGTATTCACTTGAGGACGCCGCGACCGCCCACACCGACAGCCAAGCCGGGCACACCCGTGGCCGCCGGGTCCTGCTCGTCTGAGCGCCCCACTGCATCCACCCCGGTCACCCCGTCGACCTCAAAGGAGACAACCCGTGTACCGACCCCGCATCGACGCCGATGTCGAGATGACGACCAGAGACGGCGTCACCCTCACCGCCGATCTGTACCGCCCGGCCGAGGAGGGCCGCTGGCCGGTGCTGCTGCATCGCACCCCGTACAACCGGAGGGATTCCTTCCGGGTGTCCGCAATCGTGGCCGACCCGCTGTGGCTCGCCAGACAGGGCTTCGCGGTGCTCGTCCAGGACACCCGCGGCCGGTTCCAGTCCGGTGGCGAATTCGATTTCATCACACAGGAATACAACGACTCGTACGACGCGATCGATTGGGCCGCAACGCAATCCTGGAGCGACGGCAATGTCGGGATCTACGGCTCGTCCTACCTGGGCATGGCCGTCCTGCAAGCCGTCGCGGCGCGCAACCCGCGGCTCAAAGCCGCGGTCGCCATGGTCGCCACCGCCGATATGCGCCACACCGCCCGGCCGGGTGGCGTGTTCGAGCTCGGCTTCCTCACCACCTACGGCCTCGTGCTCTGCCTCGAAGGTCTCGACCACAGCTCGCTGGACGCGGCCGAACAGGAACAGGCGCGCAAGCAACTGACCGAAGCCTTGGCCGACCCGGTCGCCACCGTGCGCAGACTGCCGCTCACCGGTATCGGCCCGCTCGACGACGACCGGGTAGCGCCGTTCTGGGCCGACTGGCTGCGCTCGCCCAACAACCCGTTCTGGCAGCGGCCCACCCTGCTCAGCGAGCCCGAACGCGTCACCATCCCGTTCCTGCAGGTGACCGGCTACCAAGACTTCACGAGCCCTACCCAGTTCCGGCTGGCCACCGCACTCGCCGACAACGAGAACGCCCGCCTCGTCGCCGGACCCTGGACGCATTTCGGCACCTACACCCCGTCCGGGCAGGTCGGCGCCCGCGTGCTCGCCGACGCGGGCGCCGGTGTGCCCACCTGGAATCCGGTGCTCGCCGCGTTCTTCGACCGCCATCTGCGCGGCGGTGACGGCGCGGACCACCCGGCCGCCGACCGGTATCTTTCCGGCCCCGGCCGGGTGACCTACTTCGTCGGCGGCTCGGACACCTGGGCCCACGCGTCCGCCTGGCCGCCCGCGTCGACCATCGAGGAGTGGGCGCTCGGCTCCGGCGGCGATGCCCGCAGCGCGAACGGCAACGGGAGATTGACCCGGTCAGGAACGAAAAGTGCTGATGCCGATGCCATTTCGGATACTTTCAGGGCCGATCCGCACGATCCCTTCCCGACCCACGGCGGTGCGGTCCTGCTGGAACGAGACCCCGCGGCGGCCCCGCAGGGCATCCAGGACCAGCGCGCCGTCGACCGGCGCGACGACCTGCTCGTCTACACCAGCGAGCCGCTGACCGAGGAGGTGACGATCGCCGGACAACCGGAACTGGTCACCTTCCTCACCAGCAGCGCCCCCGACGCGGACGTGTGCGTCACCCTGGTCGACGTCGAACCGGATGGTTTCGCCCGCAATGTCGCCGACGGTGCGCAACGTGCCCGCTACCGCGACGGCGGTGACACCGACTGGCTCGATGCCGAGGAACCCAGCCGCGTCACCGTCACTCTCCACGACGTGGCACACCGGTTCGGTGTCGGCCACCGCATCCGGGTGCAGATCGCCGGGTTCGACTTCCCCCGGTTCAGCCGCAACCTGCACACCCGCACCGTGCCCGAGTTCGGCACCCTCGACGAGGCCGTGCCCGCCCAGCACACCGTCCACCACCACCCGGCCGCACCCTCCGCGCTGCGCCTGCCGGTACTCGCCGCATGACCAACTGCCCACAGGAGCCCACGTTGTCCGAAATCGTCGTCATCGCCAGTCTGCAGGCCAAGGCCGGACGCGGCGCGGAACTGCTCGCCTTATTGTCCGAACTGGTCCCGCGGGTCCTGCACACCGAACCCCGGTTGCAACGCTATGCCTGCTACGTCGAGCCCGACTCCGACCCGCTCCGCGTCACCGTGATCGAAAAGTACGCCACGCGCGCCGATCAGGCGGCGCACGACAACGGTGTGCTCACCGAGTATCTGCCGCGGCTGCTCGATCTCGTCGATCCCGCACCCCGCACGATCGAACTGCACTCCGCCCCGCTGACGGTCGAGGTCAGCGCGGTCGATGCCGCACGACTGACCATCTAGCGTCTTAGTCAACGGCTGGACAGCCGTTTCACCAGGCCGGGCGGACATTCCGTCCGGCCTGTTCGTGGTGCACGAAAATAATTAGTCTGCAACGTGATACGGACGCAGATCTACGGTGGTTGTCCGCACGTGGTCGACGCGACAACTGGGGCGCACTGGGGACATCGCGGCGCGAATTGGGTCTTCTCAACCAAAGACATTGCAGCACTGTAATTTTCGTCGTTCATTCCGGGCCATCGGCCCACATCGCAGACCGCACTTCTTGTCCGTTTCACAGCGACCGACTTATCGTTCTTCTCGCGTTCAAATTTGAAATACCCTCGCCGACAAGATCTTTGATCACCAGCCAAGCCGCCGCCGCGCACTCGGATTGCGCGGCGCGCAATGACCAGAGCTGTCGGCGCGGCCGGAGTCGAAGCCCGCGCACTTCGGCAATCCATTCCCGCGAGGAGACGAACAATCATGACCGATCGACCCCTTTCCGACGACGACGCCGACATCCCCCAGGCGATCACCCGCAAACGCCTCCTGCAGATGGGCCTGTTGGCGGTACCCGCCGCGGCGGCACTGACCGCAGCCACCACGGCCACCAGCGGAAACGCCAGTCCGCCGCAGGCGGTGCCGGACGACCTCGAGCCCACCCCGGCCTGCCATGACGGGGACGCGGCCACCATCGCGCAGACCGAAGGCCCCTATTTCAAACCGAATTCACCTCGGCGCAGCGACCTGGTGCTCCCGGGCGCGCCGGGCACCCGGCTCATGGTAAGCGGCTATGTGTTCACGCGTTCTTGCCGTCCGGTGGCCCAGGCCCTGCTGGACTTCTGGCAGGCCGACAACGCCGGAGCCTACGACAATTCGGGCTACAACTGGCGCGGGCATCAGTTCACCGACGCGAACGGCCGATTCAGCCTGTCGACCATCGTGCCCGGCCTCTACCCCGGCCGCACTCGGCACATCCATGTGAAGGTGCAGGCGCCCAACCAGCGGATCCTCACCACCCAGCTGTATTTCCCCGGCGAACCCCGCAACAACACCGATTCCATCTTCGACCGGCGGTTGCTGATGACAGTGCGGACGGTGCCCACCGGGAAGGAGGGCACCTTCGACTTCATCCTGAACTTCCGCTGACCACGCCGGCTAGGCCGCGCAGAGTGCGTGATCGGTCAGTGCGTTGGCCGCCTGCAGTTGGGCGAATCCCGCACTGCGCGTGATGTCTTCGCCACCGACAGCAAGGGTGCCGGTGAGGGAGACGACGACGCTGCGGGCTCCGTTCTCGGTCACACCGGCGTTGCTGAGGTAGCCCGTCTGGCCGCCGTTGTGCATCCAGTAGGTGCCGCCGCAGGACAACGGGACCGAGAACAGTCCGAGCCCGTAGCGCGCGCCCGGCCACGCCTTCGCGGCGGCGCCGTCGACCGGGACGGTGGTACGCATCTGTGCAAGTTCCGCAGGGCGTAACAGGCTGCCGTCCAACAATTTTCGATAGAAGGTACCGATATCCGCGGTGGTGGACAGGTAGCCGCCGGACGCGTCGGCGTCGACGAGTTCGGTGACCTCGACCATCGGCCCGTCGACCTCGAATTGCTGATAGCCCTTCGCATGTGGGGCAGGTAGCGTCGGCCGGTCGCCGGGCCACCGGGTGTCACGCAGCCCCAGCGGTTCGAGGATGCGCGTGCCGACCTCGTCGTACCACGGGCGCTGCGTCACCTGTTCGATGATCAGACCCAACAGGACGTAGCCGGTGTTGGAGTACGACCAGCCGGCGCCCGGTGCGAAATCGGGCGCCTGTGCCATGGCGGACGCCACCACCTGCTGCGGGGTGCGAGTCTGGTAGCGGAGGCGGTGATAGTCCTCGGCGGTGTGCATTTCCAGCGGAGCGTCGCGAATACCGCTGGTGTGCTGGAGCAGTTGCCGCACAGTGATCCGGTTGCCGTCATAACCGTTGCCGTTCAACAGGTCCGGTAGCCATCGCTGCACGGTATCGTCGAGTCCGAGCCGTCCTTCCCCGACCAGCATGAGCACCACGGTAGCCACCATCGTCTTCGTCAAGCTGCCGATCCTGAAGTACCCGTCCGGCGAAACCGGCTCCGCGACAGCGATATCCGCGCGCCCTCCGACTGCGACACGGTCGGGGCCGCCCGCGGTGTCCACCATCCTGGCCTGCACGCCGGTGGTGCCCACCGCCACGATCGCATCGACATCGCGCTGTAGTGGGTCAGCGCCGGTCGTTTCGCCACAGCCACTGACCACCAGGACCGCAGCCACCGCCGCAGCCGCTCTCGTGTATCGCATCGCGTCCCCTTCCGAGTCCGCGAAAATCTATCCACGCCATCCACCCACCGAGATCCCCCTCAGGTAGCGGAGCGCCACGTCCTTCTCACCCCGTGGTACCGACCGCCACCTCGCGCACCTCGGGATCCGGGTCCGCAGCCAAACCCGCCAGCAGCCGACGGGCCGCGCTGCCCCGATAGCTGCGTGATGCCACCGCGAGCGCGTACCGCACGTCTGGGTTGGCGTGCTCGACCAGGTGCGCGATATCGCCGACATCGCCACGGCTGCGCCGGCTCAAACCCCACAGCGCGTCGACCAGGTCGTCGTCGTTGTCCGCGTTCCGCAGCTGGTGCAGCAGTTGCGGTTTCGTCCGCTCCGGGTCTTCGACCGGAAACCGGCGACGCAGGTCGGCCGCCTTGTACTCGCCCCGCCCCAGGCACGCCGGGCACGCGCAAGGGCGGCGACCGTGCGCGCCGGGGCGGTATCGCCACCCCGTCACCTGACGTACCTGCCGAATCCGATGGAGCTCGGCCGCGGTGATCGACCGGGGTACGACAACCTGGTATCCGCGCGCGTCCTCGGCGTCCCTGATCACCGCAACAGCCTCGGCCGCAGTCATTTCCGCACCAGCACTCGAGTAGTGCCCGACGCACACCCGTTCCTCGTCCGGCACCCGGAAATGCACCGCGACGATCAGCCGCTGCCCCCGCCGCCGCAACTCCCGCAACCACTGATGCGAAAGCACGTAAGAAGGCAGCACCGGCACACAGAAAACCCCTGCGCCCTGCACCTTGATGCCCGCCCGGCGAATCCGCCGCACGTTCTTCTCCGGTGTCAGGTGCACGAACAAGGCCACCCCCGAACGGTAACCACCTCCCCACAATTCAGCCATCGGATTTCCAGCGTCCAAGGGTTCGGCGAGCACCAGGCACAGTGAGCCAGATCACTGTTGAGGTTGACCCGAGGTCAGGGTGGAGGCTCGTTCCAGCGGCACGGAATACGCCGAACGGAACAGAGCTCGAGGAGTAACCAATGACCACCGATACCGTTGTTCTGGAACGCCCGGAACTGCAACAGGCCATCCAGAGCATGGTCGATTCGGGCTTTCTGGGAATCACCCTGCGCGTGCACGACGAGCGCGGCGAATGGACCGGGAGCGCGGGGCTGAGCAAGCTGGGCGAGACGGCCGCGCCGCCGATCGACGGGCACGTCCGGATCGGCAGCAACACAAAGACTTTCATCGCGACCGTGGTGCTGCAACTGGTGGCCGAGGGCAAGATCGACCTGGACGCACCGCTGGCCGGCTACCTGCCCGAGTTCGAGCTGGATTCGCGGATCACGGTGCGCATGGTGTTGCAGCACACCAGCGGGGTCTTCAATTTCACCGGCGAGTTCTACACCGAACGCGAGAACGAATCGGCCGTGCCGTGGAACGACGGCTGGGTGGTCCGCGGGATCGCCTGGTCCGGCCAGGAGTGGGTGGAGAACCGGTTCAAGACCTACCGCCCCGAGGAACTGGTCGAGCTGGCCCTGGCCAAGCCCGCCCGGTTCGAGCCGGGCGCGGGCTGGAGCTACTCCAACACCAACTATGTGCTGGCCAGGCTGCTGATCGAAAAGGTGAGCGGCCGCCCCTACGCCGCGGAGATGCAACGGCTGATCCTGGGACCGCTGGGATTGACCGACACCGTCGCTCCGACGGTCAAGCAGGAGATCGCCGAACCGCACGCCCACGCCTACTACCGGTACGAGGACGCGGCCGGCGTGGCACACACGGTCGACGTCACCCGGCAGAATCCGTCCTGGATCTCCAGCGGCGGCGACATGATCTCGACCACCCGGGATCTGCACACCTTCATCGCCGCACTGGTGGGCGGCCGGCTCCTGCCCGCCGAACTGCTCGCGCAGATGTTCACCCCGCATCCCGAATTCGGTTACGGCCTGGGCGTTTTCGTGCAGGAGGCACCGAACGGCGGCGGCACCATCATCACCCACAACGGCGGTATCGCCGGCCACGGAGCACTGATGTACAGCTCGCTCGACGGCAGCAAGACCCTGACCGCGACGCTGAATTCGGTGGACGACGCCGACCTGTCCCTATCCGGCGCGTTCCAGCAGGGCATGCAGCGGCTCGTCGCGGCGGTGTTCGGCGGCGAGCAGGCCGAGTAGACCGACCCGCCCGCGCAGCAGGCAAGCTGGACGAATGATGAACGGCGTCACGATCGGGCAGGCGGCGGCCTTCGCCGGTGTCACGGTCAAAACCGTGCGGCACTATCACAAGCACGGGTTGATCGAGGAACCCGCGCGCGACAGCTCCGGCTATCGCCGCTACGGCTCGGACGAGCTGCTGCGGCTCGTCCAGGTCCGTGCCCTGGCCTCGGCCGGCATCCCGCTGGCCGAGATCGGGCCGCTGCTCGACGCCGACGCCGCGCAGTTCGCCACCGCCCTGACCGAGGCCGAGCGCCTGCTGAACGAGCGGATCGCGGACCTGGTCGCGCGGCGCGACACACTGCACCGGCTCGCCGACGGCGACCGCGCCCTGCTGCCCGACCGCGCCTGCGCGCTGCTCGACCGGATGGCGGAACTCGGTTTCGATCCCGGCTATGTGACCGTGCAACGCGAGGCCCTGGTGTTGACGCGGGCCCTGGTGCCGAACGGTTTCGACGGTTTCCTGGCCCAACTCGAACACCGATTCAGCGATCCTGGGCACATCGACCTGGCCAAACGCGGCTGGGCCGCGGAGAGCTGGGATCCCGACGATCCGAGGGTCGCAGAACTCGCCACCGCCATGGTCGAGCACTACCTCGCCGACACCACATCGCTCGCGAAAGTCACCGACTTGAACGCCTGGACCAACGCCGCCACCCAGTACAAGCTGATCAACAACCATCACGATTCCCCGGTCTCGGCCCGCCTCACCGCGCTGGTCGAGGCCGAACTGCGCGCCGCGGGCCTGCCGATCCCCCACCGCTAGCGGGTCAGGTCCGGCTCCCGACGGACAAGGACCAACCCGCTCGAGTATCGGGGGCGGCGCTCGAGGCGGTCAGCGCGAGGGTGGTGTCGGCGAGACGATCGAGCACGGCGCGTTGGTGGCTGATCAAGATGAGGGACAGGCCATCTCGGCGCAATTCGTCGAGCAGATCGATGATGGTTTCCCGGGCCCGCACGTCCAGGGCGGAGGTTATCTCGTCGCAGATCAGGATGCTCGGATCGGCGGCGAGTGCGCGGGCGATGGCGACTCGCTGTTGCTGCCCACCGGACAGTTCACCGGGGCGGCGGGCAGCCAGGTTCGGTTCGAGCCGAACGGATTCCAGCAGTCGGATGGTCTCGCGGGCGGCGGCTTCGGGCGTCATCCCGCGCAGCAGGCGCAGCGGCCTGCTGATCTGAAAACCGATGCGGTAGTAGGGGTTCAGCGACGTCGCGGGGTTCTGATAGACCAGCTGAATCGCGCGCCGCTGCGTGGTGGTCCGCCGATCCACGTCGGGCGCCAACCGGACGCCGTCGAGTTCGAGCAGGCCGTGCGCGGGCCGGTGCAGGCCGGCGAGCACGCGGGCCACGGTGGTCTTGCCCGCACCCGAACGGCCACTGAGGGCAAGGCATTCGCCGGGTTGCAGCGAGAAGGACAGGTCGGCGGCGACCGCCCGAAAGTGCCGGCGGTGCCCGTGCCCGGCCGTCAGCTGCTCGACGCGCAGCACCGGAGGGGCCGCGAGGTTCCGGGTGGGCGACCGTGAACCCACTGTGTAACAAGGTCTTTCATCGCGGAGCGGCGCGAACGAGCGAACGCGTCCCTGATCGAATTCCAGCACGTCGTCGATCAGCTCGGCCAGGGACGAGACCTCGTGCGTGATCACCAGCAGGGTGATCGTGCTGTCCTGCCTGATCCGGCGCAACGTAGCCACCAGTTCGTCACGGGTCTGCGCGTCGAGCCCGGTGGTCGGCTCGTCGAGCACGAGCAGCGCGGGCTCGCCGAGCAGCGCCATCGCCAGCAGCACCCGTTGCTGCTGGCCGCCGGAGAGCTGGTGCGGGAACCGGCGCCGGAAGCGGCGGTCCGCCGGTAGGCCGACGCGGCGCAAGGCCTGCCCGACACCGTCGCCTGAATCGCCGTGCAGCCGGGCGATCTCGCGGATCGCGGTGCCGATCCGCAACGAGGGATTGAGACCGGACGCCGGGTCCTGCGGCACATATCCGGTTGACCGCCGCTCCCCTTGTGCCGCACCGACTTCGATCGTTCCTTCGGCCCGCAGCCCGGCGGGCAGCGCACCGAGCACCGCGCGGGCGAACGTCGTCTTGCCCGCGCCGGACGGGCCGATCACGGCTACGCCGCGGCCGGTCTGCAAGTGAACCGAAACATCGTGCAGCAAAAGGTTATCCGCGCGATCCCACACCGTGAGCCGATCCACTCGCACACCGGAAGCGCCGGCCCGGCTGGGGGATACCACCTTGCCCCGCGGCGCACGCTGCGCGCCGAGCATACGATCCACCACCAGGTTGATCGACACCACGAGCACCATGATCAGTAACGCCGGTGCGAGCACCGCCCACGGCTGCCGCCCGAAGCCGGGCCGGTTCTCGGTGATCATCAACGCCCAGTCCGCTGCGGGCGGGCGCAGCCCGAGCCCGAGGAACCCGCTCACCGCGACCATCGAGATGGTCATCGACATCCGTACACCCGCATCGGCCAGCACCACCGACCGCAGATTCGGCAGCACCTCGACCAGTGCGAGCCGCCACAGGGGTTCGCCCCGGGCGCGCGCGGATTCGACGTAGCCGGTACCCGCGAGTTCCAGCACCGCGGTGCGCACGATGCGGATGATCCACGGCACCGACGCCAGGGTGGTCGCCGCGACGATCGCGGCGGGCCCCGCGCCGATCGCCGTCGCGAGCACCGCGAGCAGCAGGAACCACGGCACGACGACGATCGCGTCGACCGGCCGCATGATCCAGCGGTCGGCGCCGCGGCGCAGCCCCGCGACCAGGCCGAGCCCGAGTCCGAGGCTGTAGGCGACGAGCAGCGCCAGCCCGGCGATCGCGACCAGCGACAGGCCACCGTGCAGGACCCGGGACAGCACGTCGCGCCCGACCACGTCGGTGCCGAGCAGATGGCGCGCGCTCGGCGGCTGGAACGGCCGGCCGTGCGCGGCGGTCGGTGCGTACGGCGCGCAGAGCGGACCGGCGAGCGCCACCAGCAGCACGGCGAGCGCGATCACCGTCCACCCCGTCCGCAGTTGCCTCATCGGCCCGCCACGATCTGTTGCCGCGCAAGCGGACTCACCAGCAACGCGAGCAGGTCGGCGAGCAGGTAGACACCGATGCCGAAGGCCGCCAGCAGGACGGCCGTCGACTGGACGAACGGAAAATCACGAGCGGAGATGGCGCGCAACAACTCCTGCGACAGGCCCGGATAGACGAACAGCGTCTCCACCACGGCCACGCCGCCGATCAACCCGACCACCGAACCGGCCAGGGGATGGATCGACGCCGAGACCGCGTTGGGCGCGACGTGCCGCAAGAACAAGCGCGCACCACCGATTCCGTTGAGCCGCGCGGTCAGAATGTACTCACTGGCCATCACCTCGGCGGTCTGGGCGCGCACCATGCGCACCGGGTGTGGCGACAACCCGATCAGCAGACAGGTCACGGGCAGCACGAGGATCTCCGGTCGCTCCCAGACGCTGGTGCCGGTCGGCAGCAGCGAGACGGCGGGTAGCAGATGCAGAGTCAGCGAGACGGTCGCCACCAGCAGCACACCGGACACGAACGACGGCACCGACTCCGCGGTGAGCGCGGCGACGCTGATCACCCGATCGGTCCGCGAACCGGCCCGCGCGCCGGCCGCCAGACCGAGCCCGATCGCCAGTGGCACCAGCAACGCCGCGGTGAGCAGCGCCAATGTCGCGCTGTTGGCGAATCTGCCGAGCAGCACCTCGCGCACCGGACGCCCGGAGATCAGCGAATCGCCGAAGTCGCCCCGCGCGAAATCGCCCGCCCACTCCGCGAATCGGACCGGCGCGGGCCGGTCCAGGCCCAATTGGGCACGCAGCGCGGCCAATTGCGCGGGCGCCGGATCGCCACCGCCTTCCCGGGACAGGATGACGGTGGCCGCATCGGAATCCAGCGTCTCGAACAGACCGAACACGATCAGGGCGACGCCGAGCAGCACGGCGATGCCCGCGCAAACTCTAAGTGCGACATAGCGAAGCACGACCGTCAGCGGGCCAGCCAGGTCGTGGCGTAGTTCGCCCAGTCGTCCGTGCCGGGTACCCCGTTGCGCACGCCACGCACGAACGGCCTGGCCGCGTCCGGTCGTTTCGCGAAGCTGTGCAGGATGTAGCCGCCCTCGTCCCAGAGCGATTGCTGCAGTTCGAGGTAGAGCCGGCGGCGGAGCTGCGGGTCCATCGCCGCGCGCGCCGCCGCGAACTTCGTGTCCCACTCCGGGCGCTGCCAGCCGGTGCCGTTGCTCGGCGAGGTACTGGTCATGGTCTGGCCGTAGAAGTAGTCGAGACTGTAGTTCCACCAGCCGATGTGGGTCAGTGGGAACTTTCCGCTGACCTGGGAGAAATAGGTGTCGGCCGGCACGGATTCGAGGCGGATGGTGATCCCCGCCGCCTTCGCCTGCTCGGCGTAGAGGGTCGCGGATTCGAGCATGCCCGGCATGCCGTCGGCGGTTTGCAGTGCGACCGTGAGGTTTTCCTTCCCGGCCGCGCGCAGCAATTCACGGGCCCGCTGCGGGTCGTAGGTGCGTTGCGGCAGCGAATCGGCGTAGAAGGGCGCGCCTTTGCCGTACACGTCGTTGCCGACTTCGCCGTAGCCGTAGTACACCGAGTCGACCATCGCCTGCCGGTCCACCGCCAGCCGCATCGCCTGCCGTACGCGCACGTCGTCGAACGGCGGGATATCCACCCGCATCTGGAAGGCGCCCATCAACCCGGCGGGCGGCACGATCACCGAGACGTCCGGATCGCTGGACAGATTGCTGGCCTGCAGGTACGAAACCTCGTGCACCACATCGGCCTGATCGGAGAGGAAGGCGTTCACCCTGGCCTCGGTCTCGGCGATCTGGATGATCTCCACCTCGTCCAGCAGGGCCGGACCGTCCCAGTGTCGCTCGTTGCGCCGCAACAGCGTTCGGTCACCGGGCGACCACCGCACCAGCGCGAAGGGTCCGGTGCCCACCGGCAGGGTGCGCTCGTCGAAGGTGGTCGTGCCGTCCTTGACGATGTAGCAGTACCAGCCCGCCAGCACCGAACCGAAGTCCGCCAGCGGCGTTTTCATCGCCACCACCACGCCGAGATCGCCGTCGGCACGCGTCCGGGCCATGTCGACCATGGCGAGGTCACCGGAGGACTTGCGCGCCGGGTCCAGCATGCGCGTGAAACTCCACAGCACGTCCCGGGAGGTGAGAGGTGTGCCGTCGCTGAAGAGCACGCCCGGACGCAGGGCGATCCGCCACTCGCTGCCATCGGCATTGGGCTGCAACGATTCCGCCAAGCGGTACCGCAGGGTGAGGTCGTTGTTGTAGGCCACCAGCTTGTCCCACACGTTCTTGGAGACCGCGCCGCCCGCCGAACTGCCCGCTTGATGGGGGTCGAGCACATCGGCGGTCGCCGACCGTCCCGCGATCGCCGTGCGCAACCGCCCGCCGGGCCGGGGTGGGCCATCGGGTGCGTCGCCGGGGTTCGCGCCGCTATCGCAGCCGGTCAGCGCCCACGCGCCGCCGACCGCTGCCAGCGCGGTCGCACCCAGTAGTAACCGCCGCCGCCCGAATGCGGGCGCGGTCGATGTGGAGTTGTGCATCGCCATCCTCGTGGTGTTCGTCCCTTACCGCGGCGCAGGTATCCTGGCTCCCGATTCGACGCGCACCGCCGGCCTTCCAACCTGGGCAGGTCGTGGCCATGAACTGGCGGTTTGCTCCTCGGTGACAGTTGCGGGACAGCCCCGGATTCGCACCGGTGTTCCCTACGCCGATCAGAACGTTACAAGGCCCGGGCCGCGAAACCGCAGCTTCACCTCGGGATTCGCCACGACTCGGCGAGTTCGGCTTCCCTAATAAATATTTTGGGGTTACCGTGGAGCGTGCCGGAGCGTGTACCGGCAGCCACGATGGCCCCGCGCCGCTACACCCCGGCGCGGGGCCACCCCGGTCTATCCCGCAGGACGCGTGAAGCGGAGCGTGACGAGCTGGAAAGGCCGCAGCCGCAGGCGAACTCCGCCCGATTCCGCAAGTGCCGGACCTTCGCCCGGCAGCGGCCGTTCCAGCAGATCGCACGCCTGGTGGCCGGTGGTCTCGAAATCCGGGGTGACCAGGGCGTCGGCCCGCCCACCGTGCGCTTCGTAGAGGCGCAGGACGATATCGCCGCTGCCGTCATCGGCGAGTTTGACCGCGCTGGTCACCACCGCGTCGTTGTCGACCGTGAACAGGGGCGCGACCGGGTCGGCGACGCCGGCGGTCGGGCGGGCGAGGTTGATGCGATAGCCTGCGGCGACCGCGTCCCCGATCGAGGCGCCCGGCAACAGAGCGTGCCGGAAGTCGTGGGTGCCGTGATCGGTCTCCGGATCGGGGAACCGCGGCGCGCGCAACAGCGAAGCCCGCACCGTTGTCGTCGTCCCGCCGTCGGGCCGGACGGTCCGGGTGACGTCGTGGCCGTAGGTGGAATCGTTGACCAGCCCGACACCCCAGCCGGGTTCGGCGAAGTGCACGAACCGATGATTGCAGGCTTCGAACTTCGCGTATTCCCAACTGGTATTCATGTGCGTGGGCCGGTACAGGTGCCCGAACTGGGTCTCGGACGCGTAGCGGTCGGCGTGGATGTCCAGGGGGAAGGCCAGTTTGAGGAATTTCTCGGTCTCGTACCAGTCGACGCGGGTGTCGATGTCGAGGCTGCGCGCGCCCGCGCGCAACGTGAGCGTCTGCTCGATCTTGGACGAACCGAACGAGCGGCCCACCCGCACCACCGCATCGATCGGCGAATCCGTCTCCGCCACCACGAAATCCGTGTCGGTGAGATCGGTGACCCGGTTCCGGTAGAACAGATCGACATCCCAGGCGTCCCACGAGTTGGGCAGATCCGGATGCAGCTGCAGCAGGTTCGCAGGTGTCTGCGGCGGCAGCGTCTCGCGCTGCTGGGCGCGGTCGAACACCGACACCACCAGACCGCGCGCGTCGATCTCCACCCGCAGCAGGGCGTTGTCCAGCACGAACCCGCCGTCGGCCCGCTCGACCACCGTGCCCGGCGCCGCCGGCTGCTGCGGTCCCGCACCGCCGGCGGGCACCGCGCACCAGGCGTGCGGCGCGGGGTTGAAGACATTCGGTCCCGCCCGATCGCCGCCGAGCTGCCGGTGCGCCTGTTCGATGAGCGCGGTCAGCTCCGCGGTCACCGCCGCGTGCGTGCGCTCCGCTTCCCGATGTACCCAGGCGATCGACGAGCCGGGCAGGATGTCGTGGAACTGGTGCAGCAGCACCGTCTTCCAGAGCCGGTCCAGCGCGTCGTACGGGTACTCGGCCTGCTTGCGCACCGCCGCCGTAGCGGCCCACAGCTCGGCCTCGCGCAGCAGGTGTTCGTTGCGCCGGTTGCCCTGCTTGGTCTTCGCCTGACTGGTGAGGGTGGCACGGTGTAGCTCGAGGTACAGCTCCCCCACCCACACCGGCGGGTTCCGGTACTCCGCCTCGGCCCGCGCGAAGAAGTCGGCAGGCTTGTCCCACAACACCTTCGGCGAACCTTCCAGGTCCTTCATCCGGGCCGCCTTGGCGATCATCTCGCGCGTCGTCCCGCCGCCGCCGTCACCCCAGCCGGTCGGCGCGAGCGACATCGACGCCCGTCCCTTGTCCTTGAAATTCCTTGCGGCATGGGCGATCTCACGACCTGCCATGGAGCAGTTGTAGGTGTCGACGGGCGGAAAGTGGGTGAAGATGCGGGTGCCGTCGATGCCCTCCCACAGGAAGGTGTGATGCGGGAACTTGTTGATCTGACTCCAGGAAATCTTTTGTGTCAGCAGCCATTTGGATCCGGCCGCTTTGATGATCTGAGGCAGTCCGGCGGCGAACCCGAAGGTGTCCGGCAACCACGCCTCTTCGTTCTCGATCCCGAACTCCGCCAGGAAGAACCGCTTTCCGTGCACGAACTGACGCGCCATCGCCTCGGAACCCGGCATGTTGGTATCCGCCTCGACCCACATCCCGCCCGCGGGCACGAACCGCCCTTCGGCCACAGCCGCTTTGACCTTCGCATAGACCTCCGGGCGTTGCTGTTTGACGAAGTCGTACTGCGCCGCTTGCGACATCGTGTAGACGAACTCGGGGTCATCGGCCAGCAGCGCAGTCATGTTCGCGGTGGTGCGGGCCACCTTGCGGACGGTCTCCCGCAGCGGCCACAGCCAGGCCGAGTCGATATGCGCGTGCCCGACCGCCGAGATCCGATGGGCCGACGGAATCGCAGGCTGGGCCAGCACCTCGGCCAGGCAGGCGCGCGCCGCGGCGGCGGTGGCGGGCACGTCCTGCAGATCGATGGCGTCCAGCGCGCGCTCGATCGCGCGCACGATGTCGTAGCGGCGGGCCGGATCCTCGGGCATCTCGTGCATCAGTTCGCCGAGCACCTCGAGGTCCTGCACCAGGTGCCAGACGTCGTCGTGGAAGACCGCGAGATCCATTCGGCCGAGCCGGTATTGCGGCTCGGTGCCCGCGGTGGACTTGTCGCCCAGCGGCGTCGGCCCGAAGAACGGGATGATCGGGTTCGACGCCGCTTCGACATGCAGCAGCACATGCTCGCCGCCCACCGCGGGCGACCCCACCCGCACCCACTGGTTGCGCGGGTGCAACCCCTTCACCGGCGACCCGTCCGGCCGATACACCAGGCCCTCGCACTGGAAGCCGGGCATGTTCCGGTCGAAGCCGAGGTCGATGATCGCCTCGACGGTCTTGCCCGCCCACGCCGCCGGCACGGTGCCCTCGACCGTGAGCCAGCTGGTGCCCCACGGCGCACCCCAGGCCGCGCCCGGTGCGGTGGGCGTCCGCGGCGCGGCCAAACCCTCGGCCACCGGCACCGGCTCGTCCGGTGCGACCCAGATGGACACCTGCATCGGCACCGATGCGCCGTAGATCGCGGGTGTGATCCGTTCGCCGAGTACTCGCCCGAGGCGATCTTCGATCAATCGACGGTCGTCGTGCATAGCGGTGGCTCCCATCGGATCAGGCGCTGATCATCGATCTGCCCCATTCTCCGTGATGGTGCTGTGCCCGCCGTGAATTCCCGGGAAACGGCGGTTCGGCGGCGCGGGCGGGCCGGCTACGCCTGTCGTCGTCTGCGCGCCTTCAACCTGCGCCGGGCCAGGAATCCGAACACCAGCATCATGATCGTGCCGCTCGCCGGCGCTTTGATGACCGAGCGGGTATGCGGCGCGTATCCGGCGGCGGTCTCGTCGGCCTCCAGCCAACCGGTGTACTGACCGATCTCGACGCCGACGAGCTTGGGGTTGTACGAGTGGGCGAGCAGGCCCGCCCGGCGACCGCCGGGTGGCAGACCGCGCGGCGCGAACAGCTCGATACCGGCTTCGCCGCTTCCGGTCACCTCGACCGGAAGCACCATCGGGTAGCCGTCGGCATCCCGGTAGCCGAGCAGCCGATAAGGCAGTCGCGCAATCTGATTCGCGGATTTCACCACGTCCACCCGGGGCACGATGCCTTTCGCCGGACGGATCTGCGGCGGCACCTGCTCGACCGGTAGCGGCGCACCGTAGACCACGGGCCGCTCGGCGGCGTGCAGGTCGGGCCAGCACACGATCCGGGTCACCGTGACCTCGACGAGCACGCGATCGTCGTAATAGGCGCTGAGCCATCGGTCCCAGAAGGCACCGCGGCGTCGCTCGCCCATGAAGGGTGCGGACTTCGCGCCGATCTCGTCGAGCACACCCCGGTCGGGTTCGGGATCGAAACGAGCCGTGCCCTGCACGAGCACGTAGCGCCGATTGGCGGGATCGCCGAGACCGTGTTCGCGGCTGTGGAAGGCCAAGGCCACTTTCGGCTCGCGTTCGATCCGGTCCAGTTTGCGGCCCATGCCGAGCGAGGTGGTGAAACCTATTGTCCCCGTGGCTCGATCGCGCAGGCCGATGGGCGAGACCGCGGTGACCACCGCGCCCCCTGCCGGGGTGGAGTAGACGAGACCGGCGGTGAGGTCGCCGCCGAGGATGTCATCGATCTCGTCGGGCCAGGTCACCACCCCGCCCCGGGTGTGACCATTGATGTGGAGAGCATACGACATGACGTAATCCCCCTTTTCGAACGGCAATTCGTACTGACATCGAGAACCGGGTGGCCGCAGCCGCGGCTGCGGCCACTACGGTCGGTGATTCAGCGGCCGGACTTCGGGTCGAGGACCGGGAAGTTGCTGCGGAACACACCGTGCGGGTCCGCGCTGCGCTTGATATCGCGCAGCCGGGCCAGCGTGTCGGGAGTGAAGGCGTCCGCGGCGGCCTGGCCGGGACCCAGCAGGGTCAGCGGCGTCCGGCGGCTGCGGGACGAACCGAGGGCGGTGAGGTAGTCCTCCATTCGAGTCGCGTTGGCGGCGGCCATATCCGGCGTGACCTCGGGTGCGATCAGGCCGATGTAGTAGGGGGCCGCGACGGCGCCGGCGGGAGTGTCGGACGCGCGCGCGAGGCGGCCGCCGAGATGACGTACCTGCACCGCGGCGACCGGCGCCATCGGCTTGGCCAGCAGGCCCGCCACGTCCGCGTCGGTGAGCCCGTTCAGCAGTTCGATCTGCGAGCGGATCGGACTGGGCTCGGCGGGTTCTCCGGTGATGGTGCCCAATTCGGCGATCGGCAGCACCCTGCGGGTATCGCGCATCTTGCCGTCGATGCCGTCGAACGGACGCAGCAGCGCCTGCCCGGCCGCCTCGTCGCCGAGATAGGTGACGTCGAGGCCGACCATCGGTGGGGCGCCGTCGAATTGGAGCAGGCTCCACCAGAGCGTCAGCTCGTCCGGAGCCGTGGCGGTCACCTCGCGGAAGGCGGCCATCACCTGCGGCGCCCGGTCGGCGGACCACAGCACCTTGCCGCCGTACAGGGCGGGAGCCGGGTGCAGTCCGAACTCGATCGTGGTGACCAGGGCGTAATCGCCGCCACCACCGCGCAGGGCCCAGAACAGATCCGGCTCCGTCTCGGCCGTCACCCGCCGGGTGCGTCCGTCGGCGTCGATGATCTCGAACGCGGTGACGCTGTCGGCGGCCCAGCCGAATTTGCGGGCGAACCAGCTCAATCCACCGCCGAGGGTGTACCCGGTGATGCCGACGCCCGGCGCGCTGCCCGCCACCCCGGTCAATCCGTGCGAGCTCGCGATCTCCTGCACCTGCCCCCAGGAGACGCCGGCGCCGACCCGGGCGGTGCGCGCGACCGGATCGACGCGGATCTCGTTCAGCCGCTTGGTGCGTACCAGAATCGTTCCGTTCACCGCCGGCGAGGGATTGTGCCCGTTCGGTTGGACTGCCAACGTACTGCCAGCATCTTTGGCATACCGCACAAGCGCGGTGGCATCCTCGGCGTCGGCGAGTTCGACGACGGCGCGCACCGACTGGTCGACCGTCAGATTCCACGGCTTACGGGCGAGGTCGAACCCCTCGTCACCGGGCAGCAGCACCCGGCCGCGCACGGCGGATCGCAGCTTCGAATCGTCACCGGGGGCCGCTTCCGTACCGGACCCGTCGGTCGTGCACGCCGCTACCGCGAGCCCACTGCCGACCACCAGCAAGCGGCGGCGGCTCAGCTCGAACGACCCACCCTTACCGTCCTGACCTGCACTCATTCCATTCCTTCCACGAGGTTCATTACGAAACGATACGCACTCGTTTCATAATTGGAGATGCGATACAGAACACGCTTGTTTCGTAACTCCCACACCGCTACTCTGTCGGTGTGTCGACACAACAGAGCGGCGAACCCAAGGCGAAACCCGGTGGTAGGCCCCGGGATCCGGATCGCGATCGCGCACTGCTGGCTGCCGTCAGCGAAATCCTGCCCGAGGTCGGCTACGACCGGCTCACCATGGACGCCGTCGCGGCCCGAGCCGGCGCGGGGCGGGCCACCGTGTATCGACGCTGGAAGGACAAGTCGGAACTGGTCCGCGACGCGATCCAGGCGCTGAGCTGGGACGAGCCGCTGCCCGACACCGGCAGCCTGCGTTCGGATCTGATCGCCGTGGGCGCCATGTATCTCGACCCGAGCAGCCAACGGGATTCGATCCTGTCCGCGATCGCTTCGGCGATCAAACGCGACAAGCAATTGCGCGAAACCGTCGAACGGGTCATCTCGCAGCCACGCCGGGCGGCCTACGCCGCCATTGTGGATCGGGCGTGTGAACGCGGCGAGATCGCGGCGGGAGCCGATACCGAACTCATCGCCGACGTCGTGCCCGCGATGATCTTCTATCGCCTGCTCGACAAGGAAGAACCAATGGAGGGCGCATATTTCGAGCGGGTGATCGATTCCCTGGTCATCCCGTTGCTCACGGGATATGCGAGCGCGCGACCGCAAGGCGCGACCGAGAAAACTGACAATTAGCTGTATCAGCCGGTGGGAGAAGCAAGATGAGGTTTGTTGTATTCGGTGCCAGCGGGCCGACCGGACTACAGGTCATCCAGCAGGCCATAGACAAGGGTTATGAAGTGACCGCCGCGGTCCGCCGTCCCGGCGAATTCCCGCTCACCGCACCGAATTTGCGAGTCGTCCAGGTGGACGCACTCGAGGCCGAATCCGTGAAGAACGCGGTGGCCGGCCAGGATGCGGTGATTTCCATTCTCGGCGGTAAATACACGATGAAGCCGGTATCGATTTTCTCCGACGGTCTGGGAAATATCCTGCCCGCCATGCGGACCCATGGTGTCCGCCGCCTGGTGTGCGTCAGCTCCGTCTGCGTCGCGGGTAAGGCCGCGCCGGGCGAGACGTTCCTCTTCCGCACGGTCCTGCTGCCCATCCTGCTCACCCTGGGCCGCACCGCCTACTTCGACATGGGCCGGATGGAGGACATCGTCAAGAACAGCGGCCTGGACTGGACGATCGTGCGCGCCTCGGGCCTCTTCGACGCCGACCGGGTCACCGACTACACGATCGGCCCGTCCGGGATCCCCGGCCGCTACACCGCACGCGCCGACCTGGCGGACGCGCTGTTGCGCGAGGTGATGGAGAACCGGAACGTCAAAGCGTCGGTCGACGTGGTCACCACCGAGGGCGTCCCACGACTGACCGACAGCTTCAAGCGCGGGCAGAAGTAACACCCCCGATGACCAGGCGAGGCAGCGCGCCGTCAGCCCGTATCGACCATCGGGTGGTGCGCGGCGGGGTAGGCGTCGCTGACGAGTTTGAAGCCGACGCCGCGCACCGAGATGATCCACTCGCTGGCGCCGAGCTTGGCGCGCAGGCTGCTGACGTGCGTATCGGCGGTGCGGCGCGACCAGTTGTGGCCCCACACCGCGCGCATGATCTCGGCCCGCGGCACCACCCGGCCGCTGTTCTCCGCCAGCAGGACCAGCAGGTCGAACTCCTTGCGGGTGAGCGCGATCCGGCGGCCGAACACGGTGACCTCGCGGGCCAGCGCGTCGATGCGCAGCGGTCCGTGCTCGAGCGCGGGTTCGGCCCGGCGCACCCGGGCCGACCGGCGCCACATCAGCGCCTCGACCCGGGCCGCGAGTTCACGGAAGTGATAGGGCTTGGCGATGTAGTCGTCCGCCCCGGCCTGCAATGCGAGCACGCAATCCAGTTCGGACTTCCGTTCCGCGGTGACGATTATCGGTACGCCGCACTCGGCGACACTCCGGCATACATAAAGACCATCCATATCCGGCAGTTCGAGACTCACGATAACCAGGTCATAAGCGGTACACGCGTCCACCGCCGCCAGACCGGAATCGGCCTCCGCAACTTCGTAGCCATGCCGGGTCATATATTTGGCAAGTTCCGCCCGCGATGCCGGGTTACCGTCGACAATCAGGATTCGTTGCCCAACAGACCACCTCGTCATCGCGCCCGTACTTCGCTCACCCTGGTGAGTAATCGGACCCTGTGTCGACTTCCGTTGTCCGGACTGCACGTCGAAATACCCCCCAAACTTTCCCGCATTGGAGCACGGCGACCGATAAAACCGCGTCCCACCTGGGACGTCCGTCGGACCGGAGGTCGCCGCCCGACGGCAAGGCCGACAGTACCACAGGGGTTAGGTCCGAGCCTGACCACGAAAGTGTGGGCACCACTACGAGATACGCGGACTGACAAGTTTAGTTCGTATTGTTCGAAAGCTGGACCAATAGCTTGTCATCTACTATCCGCGACGCGCGGTAATCCTGCGCGTATATCGACATACGTTGCGTCACATGACAATACGAAGACCTCGGATCATCCCATCTGATAGGATCTCCGGGCATCATGGAGCGAACGGAGGGCACTGCCAAATCAACACTGCCACAACGTAATTCGACAATTGTCAGGCTACCCCAGCCCAGCTGCCCAGCGTCGAGCAGCCCGGCTATCGCGTATTACATTCCGGCCACGGAGCACACGTCGTGCCACCCGGCCGGGAAAACCCAGCGCGACAAGTAATTCCACAAGAACTGTGCAGCCGAGCCCGACGGCGCGTCCGTCGGCGCAATGCGCTCACCCACCGCAATCTGCAGTACGAGCTGTGATGTATCGGGGGATTATGGAGCTACAAAGTTTCGACGCCGACCGGTCGGCGAATCGCCACATTCTATTGGTGGAAAGCAACGAGGCGGAGCGGCGGTCGCTGACCGAGCGCCTGGTTCGGCACGGTTACACGGTGACCGCGGTCGATACCGCGGGCAGCGCGCTGGAGTGTTACCACAACGCCGATCTGGTGCTGCTCGACGTCGATCTGTCCGATCTCGACGGTATCGAGGTCTGCCGCGCCATCCGGGATACCAGCGCCGTCCCGATCATCATCGTGACCGCCCGGGATTCGGTCCTCGATCGCGTGCTCGGATTGCGTTCCGGTGCGGACGACTACATCACCAAACCCTACGGAGCGCGAGAATTGATCGCGCGGATCCAAGCGGTATTGCGCCGATTCGTGCCCGATGAATGTATGGCGCCCACGCCGGTCACCTCGACCTCGATCCGGCACGGCCCGCTGTCCGTCGACGCCGATGCCCGACGTGTCGAATTGGCCGGTGATCTCGTCAAGACGACGAGAAAGGAATTCGACCTGCTGTACCTGCTCGCCTCCAACCCGGGCAAGGTCATCGAGCGCAGCACCATCACCGAGGAGATCTGGGAAGGCACGCTGTCGAGCCGGACCGTGGACACCCATATCAACAGCCTCCGCAAGAAGCTGGGCACGAGCGAGTGGATCGTCACCGTGCGTGGTATCGGCTTCCGCTTCATCGGACACCGATACGACGCACAGCACGCGTAGCCCGGCTACGGCCGGCTCCATGCCGAGGTGAAGGTGAAGCGGCGCATCCGCCACCCCGCCGCGGTGCGCACCGCGGCGGCCGTGCCGAAGCCGCCGAACGAGGTGTGTCCGGCCGGACCCGCGGCCGGCCCGATGTGCACCGCGGTGAGATGTGCCGTCACCGTGGCGGTGTCGCCGTCGCACACCACCCGGTGGTTGCCGCCGAGGTGGTGCGACCGCGGAAACTTCTCGTACGCCATGCGCTGGAACTCGCGCAGTTCAGCCATGCCGCGAAAAGTGCCCTGCGGGAAGACGAGTTCGGCGTCGTCGGTGAACACCGCACCGAGCCATGCGTCGTTGTCCCGGTCGAAGTCGAGGTGGTGCACGTAGCGGTCGAAGAGCTCGACCAGCTCGGCCTTGTCGAGGAAAGCGTGCAGACGCTGTTGAACATCAACCATGGTGTGCGAAATCCTGATTCAGCGATACGGCCCCCGCGTTCAGGCAGGACAGCAGCGTCCTGGCCTGCACGTTGAGGTAATGACCGTGGCCCGCGAGCCAATTCAACTGCGCGGGGGTGGCCCAGCAGTAGTTGCGCGGCACCTCCAGCGGCAGATCCGCCTCGACGAACATGTAGCGGCTCTCCGCATTGAGGAACCGGCCCCCCTCCTCGGAATGCACTACGTCGTAACGGATCTGGTCCGGACCCGCGTCGCGAACCACGTCCAGGAACGGCGGGCGTTGGTCCCAGTTGGCAGGCACGCACTGCACGGTCGGCGCCAGCTCGACCGTGTCGAGGAAGCCCGCCTCGACCTTCGCCTGCACCAAAAGGTGTGGCAGGCCGTCGATCCGGCGGAACACGAAGGCCGCGATACCTTGGCCGTGCGGCTCGAACAGCGGCTGGGTCCAGGAGGTGACCTCCCGGCTGCCCGCCTCCACCTCGACCGCGATGAGCCGGAAGAACCGGTCGTCGGCCCGGCCGATATGGGTTTCGCCCCGGTGCCAGCCCTCGACGTCGGCCAGCGGCATCAGCGAGATCTCCACGTCGCGCCTGGCGCGCTCGACGGTGAACCACGATTGCAGCTCGGCATCCGAACGCAGTGCGACAGCGCTGGTTCCGTTCATCGGGAAGGTCGCGATCACGGTGCGCGAGTCCATGTTCACCACGTTGTCGGCTTGCAGCAGCGCGCCGATCTGGCCGAGGGTCAGCCAGCAGAAGTCCGGATGCACCGTGACCTCATCGGTGGTCTCCACCAGCATGTTCCGGTTCGACTTGCGATAGAACCAGGCACCGTGTTCGGACTGGAGCACGTCGGCGAGCACCCGCCCGGCGCCGAGATCGGCGAAGTAGGACAGGTATCGGACGTTGCTCCCGCGATGCACGCCGGTGTAATTGCTTCGAGTAGCCTGCACCGTCGGCGAGAGCTGGAGCAGGTTCCGGTTGCCCGGCTCCATCTTGGCCTGCATGAGAAAGTGCAGCACACCGTCGAATTCCTTGGCCAGGATGCCTAGTATCCCGACCTCGGGTTGCAGGATGATCGGCTGCTGCCACGACCGCACCGCCCCCTCGTCCACCTGCACCGAGAGCCCCTCGACGCTGAAGAACTTCCCGGTGCGGTGCCGCATGTTCCCGGTGCCGGACTCGAAGGACCAGGCATCCATCTCGCGAAACGGTATGCGGCGCACCTCGAATCGGTTCGCGGCCGCCCGCTCGGCCAGCCACGCCGGAAAGTCCGCCGTACGCAGCCACGCGCCGGCCTCGGTGGCCGCGGCCGACAACGCGAGCCGCTCCGACAGGTCCTCGTCGGAGCGGGTCCGGACGGAGCGCACGCTCACAACCCCACCACGACGGTGCGCAACACCTCGATGACGCGGTCCTGCTCGGCCTCGTTCAGCGCCGGATACATCGGCAGCGAGAAGATCTCCTGCGCGAGCCCCTCGGTGACCGGCAGTTGCCCGGCGCGCCAACCCAGATGCTCGAATCCGGTCATCGTGTGCACCGGCCACGGGTAGCTGATGTTGAGCAGGATGTCGTGCTCACGCATCGCCTCGATGATCGCGTCCCGCTTCGGGTGTCGCACGACGTAGACGTAGTAGACGTGGGTATTGCCGGGATTCGTGGCGGGCAGCAGCAACCCGTGCGAGTCGGCGAGGTCGCCGAGCCCCTGTTCGTACCGCCGCGCCACGGTGTTGCGGCCCGCGATGTAGTCGTCGAGCCGGCCGAGTTTGCGGCGCAGGATCTCGGCTTGCACCTCGTCGAGCCGGGAGTTGTGGCCCGGCGTGCGCATCACGTAATAGACCTTGTCCATGCCGTAGTAGCGCAGCTGCTGCAGATTTCGCTGAATGTTCGCATCGGCGGTGACCACCGCACCACCGTCGCCGTAGGCGCCGAGCACCTTGGTCGGGTAGAAGGAGAACGCCGCGGCGTCGGACATGGTGCCCGCCAGCTGCTCCCCGTGCCGGGCGCCGTGCGCCTGGGCACAATCCTCCAGGATCTGCAGCCCGTGTTCGGCGGCCAGCCGCCGCAGCGGCGCCATGTCCACGCACTGTCCGTAAAGATGCACGGGCACAATCGCTTTGGTGCGCGGAGTGATAGCGGCCGCCACCTGATCGGTGTCCATGAGGAAATCCTCGGCTCGCACGTCGACGAAAACCGGTGTCGCACCGGCGCCGACGATCGCGACGACGGTGGGCGCCGCGGTGTTGGATACGGTGATCACCTCGTCACCGGGTCCGACACCGAGGGCTTCCAGGCCGAGTTTCAGTGCGTTGGTGCCGTTGTCGACGCCGGTGCAGTGCGCAAGCCCGTGATAGGCGGCGAATTCCCGTTCGAAACCGCGCACGCTCTCGCCGAGGATCAGCTGGCCCGATCCGAACACGGCCTGCACCGCGTCGAGGATGTCCTCCCGCTCCTTTTCGTACTCGGGCAGGTAGTCCCATACACGGGTGGTCATGAGTTTGCTCCCTTGATAGTTCGAGTGATCGGAACGGACATCGCGAGATCGGGCGCGCTCACACGGCGGCCGCGATGTCCATGACGTATTGGCCGTAAGGCGATTTCGCTAGTTGCCTGCCGAGCCGGTGGCACGACTCCTGGTCGATGAAGCCCATGCGCAGCGCGATCTCCTCGACGCAGGCGATCCGGACGCCTTGGCGGCGCTCCATGATCTCGACGTACTGACCCGCCTCGAGCAACGCCTCGTGGGTGCCCGCGTCGAGCCAGACGAAGCCGCGGCCGAGCGGCACCAGGCGGGCTCGGTCCTGCGCCAGGAAGGTCCGGTTGACGTCGGTGATCTCCAATTCGCCGCGCGCGGAGGGCTGCAGATCCTTCGCGATGGCGACGACGTCGTTGTGATAGAAGTACAGCCCGGTGACCGCGAGATTCGACCGCGGCCGGGCCGGCTTCTCCACCAGGTCGAGCAGGTGGCCGTCGGCGTCCAGCTCGGCGACCCCGTAGCGTTGCGGGTCGAGCACCGGATAGCCGAACAGGACGCAACCGTCGACATCCTGGCTGCTCTGCTGCAGCACCTCGACGAAGCCGGGACCGTGAAAAATGTTGTCCCCCAGCACCAATGCCACCGGTTCATTGCCGATGTGCCGCTCGGAGACCAGGAACGCGTCCGCGAGCCCGCGTGGCTTGTCCTGCTCGGCGTAGGTCAGGCACAATCCGAGCGACGATCCGTCGCCCAGCAGCTGCTGGAAGCGCGGCAGATCGTCCGGGGTGGCGATGATCTCGATATCGGTGATGCCGGCCAGCATCAGCACCGAGAGCGGGTAGTAGATCATCGGCTTGTCGTAGACTGGTAGCAGCTGCTTCGACACCGCCAGGGTGACCGGTTGCAGCCGGGTGCCGCTGCCACCGGCGAGGATTATCCCCTTCACGGCCATCTCCTCCAGGATCGCTTGTGCGGCTTCATAGTTCGGAAGATGTCGACGGCGTCGGACGGCCGGGCCCCGGCGCACCGACGGGGTGCAGGCAGTCCTCGAGGAATCCGAGTGCGCGCAGGTGATAGGAGCGAGCAGCCCAGCTCAAGCTGATGTTGTGGCCTGCTCCGGATTGCCGCTCCACCGCCACCTTTGGCGCACCGGTGAAGCGAGCGGCCATATCCCGCAACGTATTCGGGTCGTGCCGCCACAGTGCCTCGTGTTCGGCGAAGGTGCACCGGACCGGCACCGCGACCCGGGCCGCCAAGCGCGGGAACGCCATCGGCCAGCGGGCCGCCTCGGCCAGTTCCAGCGTGGGCGTCGGTGCGACGATGGTCGAGCTGGTCCGGAAAGTCGCCGGCGGGTACAGCCGCGGCGGTCCCCAGCCCCGCAGCGCCCGCCTGCGCGCGTCACCGAGCTGGAACAGGCGCGACGCGTACCGATGGCCGCAGCCCGAGATATCCACCCCGAGCAGCCGGGCCGCGCCGAACGTTTCGGTGGCGAGGCGCAGCGCGACCATGCCGCCGAAGGAATGCGCGAGCAGGAAGAAGCCGGCGCCGACGTCGTGCTCGGCCGCGAACCCGGCGAGCGCGTGCCGTAGTGTGCGCACCTGCGCCGCCTGTGCCTGACCCTCGGGCAGTTGTGCGGCGGACCGCCCGTAGCCCGGCCGGTCCACCGCGAGCACCGAATAGCCCAGGCGGGCACCGAGGGCCGACAGCGACACCTCGGCCGCCGCTTGCCCGTCGAAGTAGCTCGCGTTCATCCCGGCCCCGTGCAGCGCCACGATCGTGGCACGGGGTGCTTCGTCGGGCCGACTCAGCAAGGCGGACAGTGTGATTCCGGCACCGTCCAGCAGTACCGAACGGACGCCGGTGGAACGCGCGAGCGCCGCCGTGGTCACCGCTGCGCCTCGGCGGCCACGACGCGGGACACAGCGTCCGCCGGACCGAACCAGCGGCGCAGGGCCGCGGTCAACGCCGTACGGTCGCGCCGCTCGGCGGCCGCCCATGCCACATAGCCGTCGGGACGGATCAGCACGGCGGTCACGTCTTCGAGGCCGCGCCGCTCCTGCAGTTCGGCCTGAACAACGGTGACCCGGTCCCGCCACGGATCGGCCGCCGCCTGCAGCGCACCGTCCGCGGCCAGGTCCAGCAGCACCCCGCGGGCCGGATGCAGCAGTTCGGTGGTCGTGGTCGCGCCGGTAGCGGTAAGCAGTGGCCGGGGCGGAATCCGCCTGCCCTGCAACGGATGTGCCGCAGGATCGGGCGAATACCGGATGTCGAGCCCGCTCACCGTGCCCGCGAGGTAGCGCTTGGTGTCGTCGTAGGCGATCAACTCCGTGAACAGCTCGCGCAGCGGATCCGCCTCGGCGCCGGTGATGTAGAGCATCCCCTGTACCCGGGTGTTGTCCAGCAGCCGGGCACCGACCGGATGGCGTTCCGCGTGATAGGTATCGAGCAGTTCCGGCCCGGCCGAACCACGCACCACGGCACCGAGTTTCCACCCGAGGTTGGCCGCGTCCTGAACGCCGGTGCTCAGCCCCTGCCCGCCGGCCGGAAGATGGATATGCGCCGCGTCACCCGCCAAGAACACTCGGCCTCTACGGTATTCCGAAGCCTGGCGGGTGGCGTCGGAGAACGAGCTGGCCCAGTCCGCGCGACCGTGCGCGATCGAGTCCCCGGTGATCCGTTCCCACGCCGCGGCCAGTTCCGCGAAACCGATCTCGGTTCCGCGCTGCACCACGGGTGTTTCGTGCTCGCAGACCACGACCCGGTCGACACCGGGCGCCAGTGGCATGGCCATGATCATGCCGCCGGGGAGCCGCTCACCGAACGGTCGTGGCGCGATATCGCAGCCGACCACATCGGCCAGATACATACCGAGAGTGCCTGCGGTGCCGGGAAACTCGAAACCGGCGAGCTTGCGTACGACGCTGTGCCCGCCGTCGCAGCCGACCAGATAGGTCGCGCGCAAGGTCCTTTCGTCGCCGGCGACTTCTGCCGTGACCGAAACCCCGTCGCCGTCGTCGTGCAGTCCGCGCACCGTCCAGCCGCGCCGGACGTCCGCGCCCAGCTCGCCCGCCCACCGTTCCAGCGCCGCCTCGGTCTGCGATTGCGGCACGCCGCGCGCACCGAAATGACAGTCCTCGAGCACCGTGTAGTCGAACAGCAGCCCGCCGAAGTGACCCATCGGGCTCTGCTCCAGCCCGCCGACGGCCGCGAGCAGGCCACGCTGATCGAAGGTCTCCATCGCGCGGGCGGTGAAGCCGAGGCCGCGGGACTGCCCCGTCGGTTCCGGCAGTTGTTCCAGCACCACCACTTCGGCACCGGCCAGCCGCAATTCGCCGGCGAGCAGCAGGCCGGTCGGCCCGGCGCCGACCACAATCACATCGGTGTCCACGTTTGCTCTCCTTGTCTGCGCACGGGTTCGCGGTCAGTCCACGGACCCGGGCGGGCCGAACCAGTGCCGCAATCGGCCGTCCAGATCGGCATCCGCGGAGCCAACCCAGCTCACATAGCCGTCCGGGCGGACCAGCACGGCCTCGGTACCGAGCTCGTCGCTCGCCGCGACCTCGGCCACGCCGACCCGCTGGGCCCAGGGCGCCACCACCTTTTCCAGCGCGTCGACCTGCGACGGACCGGACCCGAGCACGAGGCCGCGCCCGGTGCGCAGCGCCGCGGTGCTCGTCGCGGCGGGCTCGCGCAGCGTCAGCTCGGGCAGCCGGACACCGAGCCAGCGGTGTTCCCCCGGCTCGGCCGGATATCGCACATCCAATCCGCTGATCATCCCGGCCAGATGCGCCCGCACCGATTCCGCCGCGATCAACTCGCGCAGCATGGTCCGCAACGACTCGACTTCCGGTCCGCCGAGCAGCAATTCGGTCTGGACCCGGATGTTCGACAGGATCCGTGCACCGACCGCACTGCGTTCCGAGTGATAGGTGTCGAGCAGCTGATCCGCCGCCCCGTGCAGGGCGGCGGCCAGCTTCCAACCCAGGTTCACGGCGTCCTGGAGACCGAGGTTCAGCGCTTGGCCACCGCTGGGCATCTGCTGATGCGCGGCATCGCCCGCGAAGAGCACACGGCCCCTGCGGTATTCCCGCACCTGCCTGCTGGTGTCGTCGAAGGCGTTCACCCACAACGGCTTTCCATGCCCGATGGCTTCGCCGGTAACCTGCTCCCACGCCGCCACGACCTCGTCGAACGAGGGTTCGCCCGCTCGCCCGGCACCGTCGGCGCCGAAGCGGTGCACCATCACCCGGGTGATCCCTGCGGGATTGCGTGCCGCCGTAGCGAATCCGTGCTCGTACCGCTCGAAGCGCCGATCCTCGATCTCGAGCCCGGCGACGTCCGCGCGCAACAGTTCGCGGGTGGCCGACCGGCCCGCGAACTCCACGCCCGCGGACCCGCGCACGGTGCTGTTGGCGCCGTCGCAGCCGACCACGAATGCCGCACGCAGCCGCCGGGTTCCGGCTCCCGTCTGTGCGCGAACCTCGACGCCGGTGCCGTCGTCGTGTACCGCCGATACCCGCCAACCACGGCGGACCTCGGCGCCGAGCGCCACGGCCCACTCGTGCAACAGTGCCTCGGTTCTGGTCTGCGGCACCTTCCACTGACCGGGAAACCGGCTGGGCAGGGTGAGATCCAGTGGGATGCCACCGAAGTGGCCGCGCGGCTCGTTCGGCACGGGCCCGAGTTCGTCGACCAGCCCACGAGCGTCGAAGATCTCCATCGTCCGCGCGTGCAGAGTCGAGGCCCTGGACTCCGTCGACGGCGTCTCCCGCGACTCCAGCACGATGACCTCGACGCCGCCGAGGCGCAACTCACCCGCCAGCATCAGCCCGACCGGGCCCGCGCCGACGACGACCACCTGCGTCTGTTCGATCATCGGGTCAGCCGCGTTGCTCGGCGAAGGACTTCGCGTGCTGCAGGGTGGTCATGCTGTTGGTGCTCAACGCGTTTCGCACGAAATCCTTGGCATCCTCGAGCGTCTTGTCCGCACCGAGGATGTCGGCGATCCGGTCGGTATTGATGGTGACCGTGTGCTGCGAGGTGGCCAGCACGCCGTCGGTGTTCTCGGTGAAGGTCCACCGTCCGGTGTGCAGCGACATCAGCGCGGGCAGGGTCACCTGCTTGTAGACGATCGAATGGTGCGGGTAGGTGACCCGATAGGACTTGGTGGTGTGCACCGAGCCGTCGCGCGTCTTGGTGTCCATCTCGAGCGTCTGCAGGCCGGGCGACGGTTCTTCCAGCCGTGCCGCGGCGACGTGCGGCAGTCGCTCGGTCCACAGCTGCGCCTGATCGATGAATTCGTAGGCCTGTACGGCCGAACCCGCGATCTGCACGGAGTCCTCGAACGAGAAGGTGGAGTCCGCTGCCGCGTAGGCGAATTCGAGTTCGGTCCGCAATCCCTCCAGTTCGCTGCGCGAATTGCGGTCGACCGCCTGGTCGATCCAGGCCAGACCGTCCGGATCATCGTCCACCGCACGGTAACTGTGCTGCAGCCGGACCAGTGCGGTGTGCTCGGACCGCGCCTCGATCAGCCATGCGCCGCTCATGAAGCCCACCGGCGGCGCCGAAATCTCTTGCTGGAAGGTGATTTTCCGGGCCGCTGGGTCGAGTGTGCGGCGCGAAGTCCAGTTCTTGGCGGTGCCGTTGGCCGTCGCCCAGATCCGGATCCGCTCGGCGCCCTCGGTCTGTTCGAGCTGCTCCACGTAGATCGTCGGGCCGAAGATGCGCGGCCAACTGCCGACATCGGCGATCAGCGCGTACACCGTGTCCGCGGGTGCGGCGATCTCGATCTCGTGCTCGACCTCGCGCATAGTGCTGGTAGTCATCGAATTACCTGTTCCTCGAGCTCAGAAATTGCCCAGTCCGCCGCAGACGTTCAACGCTTGCGCCGTGATGGATGCGGCGGTGTCGGAGGCCAGGTAACCGACCAGTCCGGCCACCTCCTCCGGGGTCGAGTAGCGCCCGAGCGGGATCTTGGCCTGGAACTTCTCCAGGATTTCCGCCTCGCTCTTGCCGTAGGCGCTCGCGTAGCCCTGCCGCACCCGCGCCGCCATCGGCGTCTCGACGTAACCGGGGCACACGGCGTTGACCGTGATGCCGGTGGGGGCCAGTTCATTACCGAGCGCCTTGGTGAACCCGACGACGCCGTGCTTGGACGCCGAGTACGGCGCACCGAGCACCACGCCCTGCTTGCCGGCGGTGGAGGCGATGTTGATGATCCGGCCGCGGTCCTTGGTGCGCATACCGCCGGTGTTGAGCACCTCGCGGGTCAGGCGGAAAACGCTGGTCAGGTTGGTCTCGATGACGTCGTTCCACAGCTCGGCGGTGATATCGGCGGTGACGCCGCCGCCGCTGCGCCCGGCGTTGTTCACCAGGACATCGATGGACCCGAACGCGTCGACGGCGGACTGGACGAACTGCTGTACCTCGGTGTCCGAGCGGACGTCCACGGCGGCGCCGTCCACCGTCAGGTTCTCGGAGCGCAACTGCTTCACCGTGGCGGTCACGTTCTCGGCGGTGCGCGCGCCGATGAACACCCGGTGTCCGGAGCCGCCGAGCAGGCGGGCGACGGCCAGTCCGATACCGCTGGTCGCCCCGGTCACCAGGGCTACCGGCGCTTCGACATTCGACATCTGCGTTTCTCCTCAGGCCGCGTTCACGAGACGCGCGTTGACGGCGCCGATCAGGGCCCGCGGTGTGGTGGCCGAGAGCAGGGTGTCCTCGTCCAGCGAGATCTCGAACTCGCGCTCGATCCGGCCGCTGGCTTCCAGCAGCGCGAGCGAGTCGTAACCGAGGTCGTCGAAGAGCACGTCGAGCACGGGTTCGGCGAAGTCGATGCCCTCGTCGCCCGCGGCCTCGAGCATGATCCGGCCCAGGTCGGTGAGTGTGAATCGGTCAGCCATTGTCCTTCTCCTTCATGAGTTTTCGTTGGTCAGCACGAGCGCCGAGTTGAATCCGCCGTAGCCGCGCGCCAAGACCAGCGCGGTGCGCACGGTCGCCGGGCGGGCCTGGCCCACTACCAGGTCCAGCTGCGCCTCGGGATCGGGCTCGACGTGCACGGTCGGCGGGATCAGGCTGTGCCGCATGGCCAGCAGCGCGGCGACGAGATCGAGCGGCCCGGCACCCGAATACAGCCGGCCGGTCATCGTCTTCGGCGCGGTGACCGGGACCGCGCCGGCGCCGAACACCGCCGAAATGGCCTGCGCTTCCACACGATCGAGCTCGGGCAGGCCCGCCGCGTCGGCGAAGACCACGTCGATGTCCGCCGGTGCCCGCCCGGCATCGGCCAGCGCCAGTTCGATCGCTTTGCGCAACCCTGGTCCGTGTGGGTCGAATGTGGCTGCGTAACCGGCGATCTCGCCGTAGGTCCGGGCGCCACGAGCCCGCGCGTGGTCGTCGGACTCGACGACCAGGATCGCGCCGCCCTCGCCGGGCACGTGCCCGTTCGCGCGGGCATCGAACGGCAGGTACGCGTCGGCCGGGTCGTCGCTGGTGCTCAATCGCCCGCTCGCCTGCTGCCCGATCCAACCCCAGGGGCACAGCGACGAGTCGATCGCGCCCGTGACAATGGTGCTGGTGCCCTTGCGAATCGCGCGCCGCGCGGCGGCGACGGCGTCCAGGCCGCCGGCTTGGTCACCGACCAGCACGCTGGCCGGACCCTTCATGCCGTTGCGGATCGCGATCTGGCCGCTGTTCACGGCGTAGAACCAGGCGAAGGACTGGTACGCGCTGACGTACTGACTGCCCCGGTGCCAGAGGTTCTGCAATTCGCGCTGGCCGAATTCGAAACCCCCGGCCGAGCTGGCGGTGATCACGCCGATGTCGAATTCCGGTAGCCGGCTCGGCGTCAGTCCGGCGTCGGCGAACGCCCAGTCCGTGGCGGCCAAGGCCAGCTGGGTCATCCGGTCGGTCTGCGGGAGCAGCCTGCCCGGCAGGTGATCGGCGGCCTCGAAGCCGGGGACCTCGCCCGCGAGCTGTGCCGGATAGCCGCTCGGATCGAACCGGGAGACCCGGGCGATACCCGACTTGCCGGCCACGGTGGCGTCCCAATACTGTTCCGCGCCAAGCCCATTCGGTGCCGCTACACCGAATCCGGTGACCACCGCCGTCGTCATGCCGCGCTCCGTTCGGCGCGGGCGAGCACCATCGCGCTCTGGAAACCGCCGAACCCGCTGCCCACGGTCAGCACCGCGTCGGTCACGTGCTCGCGCGCGGTCAGCGGCACGTAGTCCAGATCGCATTCCGGATCCGGGGTGTGCAGGTTGGCCGTCGGCGGGACGGTGTTGTGCGTCATCGCCAGGATCGACGCCGCGATCTCGATCGAGCCGATCGCGCCGAGCGAATGCCCGACCATGGACTTGATCGAGCTGACCGGGATCTCGTAGGCCCGCTGCCCCAGGCTGCGCTTGAACGCCGCGGTTTCGTGCCGGTCGTTCTGCTTGGTGCCCGAACCGTGCGCGTTGATGTAGTCGATCTCGTCCGGGTTCATCTCGGCTTCGTGCAGCGCCACCCGGATGGCCTCCGCCATCTCGATGCCGTCGGGCCGCAGGCCGGTCATGTGATAGGCGTTGCTGCGGGTCGCGTAGCCCGCGATCTCGGCATAGATGCGCGCGCCGCGGCGCTTGGCGGATTCGAGTTCTTCCAGCACGAACACGGCGGCGCCCTCGCCCAGCACGAAACCGTTGCGGGTGCCGTCGAACGGGCGCGACGCGGTGCCCGGCTCGTCGTTGCGCGGCGAGGTCGCCTTGATCGCATCGAAGCTGGCCACGGTGATCGGCGAGATGGGCGCGTCGGTGGCGCCCGCCACCATCACGTCGGCGGTGCCCTCACGGATCAGCTCGACCGCGTAGCCGACGGAGTCGATGCCCGAGGTGCAGCCGGTCGAGATCACGGTGGTCGCCCCGCGCGCCCCGACCAGTTCGGCCACCTCCGCGGCGAACGAACTCGGCACCAGGCAGCTGTACAGATGCGGCACGGCGTACTCGTGGTCGACCAGGTGCAGCCGCCCGGCGTCACTGACCACGCGGTATTCCCAGTCCAGACTGGTGGCCGCGCCGACCGCGGTGCCGATCGTGACGCCGACCCGGTACGGGTCGTAGGCCTCGAGGTCGATTCCGCTGTCGGCCATCGCATTCCGCGCGGCGACGGCGACGAACTGTGCCGCCCGATCCATCCGCCGGACCTCTTGCGGACTGAGCCCGCCCGCCTCGGGATCGAAGTCGACCTCGGCGGCGATCTTGGACCGGAACGGCGCCGGATCGAAGAAGGTGATGCCGCGGGTCGCGGTACGGCCGGCGCTCAGCAGGTCCCAGAACGCGTCACGACCGACGCCGCCGGGCGCGAGCACCTCCATGCCGGTGACGACGACTCTGCGCTCGTTCACGATTCGGCTGCCCAGCTGTAGAACCGAGTGGCCATGGCGTCCGCGGGCGTACGCCACTGCGGGTCGTAGGCCTCGATGAACGGTTTCAGATCGGCGCTGATGCCGACGAAGCGCGGATCGGTCTTGGCCTGCTCGATCCGTTCGCCGCCGTCCGCGGCGTCGAAGTCCTGCAGGTGGAAATAGAGTCCGCGGTAATAGAACAGCTGCCTGCGGCGGGTACCCATGCGGTGCGGCATCTCGGTGCCGTCGAACTCGGCGAACAGGTCCGCGACCTGTGGGTGCGATCCGGGATCCATCCGCGCCACAATCAATGTGCTGTGCATCGGAGTTGTCTCCTTCTACTAGATTCGACGCTCGCAATCCCAGAAGATCGCCCACATCGGCGAGCGGACTGCACTGGCGAGGATTCTTTACTCCACGCAGCGGGTAGCGATTTCGACCCCGGGTTCCATGATCTTGAAGGAATCGAAAATAAACAAGATTCGAATCGGTCAGGACATTGTCAAACTTTTGATTCCGCTTCGCACCGCCGAAATCCTGCGAGAACACCGAGTGTCAGCGAACTGTCAACTCGCCACGGGCGCCGACCGGCGAGCAGCGATTCGGACTTGACCAAGAATTGACACAAATATGCCAAACCCCGTATTGCCTATTCGTCGGCGGACTGGAAATTATTGAATATCCAGCCGGACGGCTCATTCGCCGGACGCGCTCGCGACAGCTGCCGGCCACCACGACATATCCGGAGGTACCGATCGCAATGCGATTCCTGCTCACCACCTTGCCCGGCACATCGCACCTGTTGCCGCTGGTGCCGTTCGCGCAGGCGGCGCTCGCCGCCGGGCACGAGGTGCGCGTGGCCTGCACCGGTCCGGCGCTGCCCGCCGCGGTGGCGGCCGGGTTGCACGCGCTGGCCGTGGACGACGGCGCCTCGGCCCGCCCGTACGAAGAGATCGTGCGCCGGATCGGCGAGACCGACATGACCGAGACGATGTCGCCCGCGCAGATGCACGCGGAATTCGCGGCCGCGTTCGGCGAAACCGGGAATCTGATGCTCGGCGGGTTGGTCGAGGCTGTCCGGGAATGGCAGGCCGACGCCGTGGTGTACACGCCCATGGCGGTCGCCGGCCTGGTGGCCGCGCGCGCGACGGGCGCGACGGCCATCGTGCACGGTCTCGGCACCCGGTGGCCGACCTACGGGCCCGCGCTTGCCCACCTGCACAGCGCCGCAACCGATCTCGGCGTCACCGAGGCGGTCGAGGCGGATATCGAGATCGATGTCAGCCCGCCCTCGCTCGAGGCCATCCATCATCGGACCACGCCCGCGCCGACGCAGACCTACGCGAGCCGCATCGAGGGCATGCGCTACCTCCCCTACAACGGCGGCGGGGAACTGCCCGCCTGGGTGCGCACGCCGCGCACCGGACGCCGCCGGGTCGCGGTCACCCTCGGCTCGCTGACCGCGACCTACGGCGACGGCACACTGCTGCGGCACATCGTCAAGGGCGCCGCCGAGCTGGACGTCGAGATCATCCTGATGACCGGCGACGCCGCCTTGCCCGGCCCGTTGCCCGAGTACGTGCGCCCGGTGCCGTGGCTGCCGCTGCGCGCGGTACTGGAATCCTGTGCGGCCGTTGTCCATCACGGCGGAGCGGGCAGCATGTACGCGGCCCTGGACGCCGGCGTCCCCCAGCTGGTGCTGCCCGACCGCGGCACCGACAGCGATACCAACGCCCAGATCGCGGTGACCCGCGGCGTGGCACTGCGGCTCGACGCCGGCGAGATCGGCGCGAGCACCATCGAACAGTCGCTCGGCAAGCTGCTCGACTCCGAGAGCCATCGCGACGCTTGCACCGAAGTAGCCCAGGAGATGCACGACATGCCTGCTCCCAGCACGGTAATCGACCGGATCGCCGCCGCGAAGGCGGGTGCGTGATGAGCTCGGTCGAGGTCAGAAAGCTCGCCATCGAGGGCGCGGTGGAGTTCTCCGTGCCGGTATACCGGGACAGCCGTGGACTTTTCACCAGCCCGTTCCAGATCGACGCGTTCGACGCGGCGCTCGGTCACGGCCTGTTCCCGGTCCGCGACATCAGCCACAACGTCTCGGCTCGCGGCGTACTACGCGGCATCCACTACACGACCACCCCGCCGGGGCGCTCGAAGTACGTGTACGTCCCACACGGCCGCGTCACCGACTACCTGGTCGACCTCCGCGTCGGCTCACCGACCTTCGGCCGTTGGGACCAAACGGAATTGGGCGGCGACGGTGCGACAGCCAAGGCGTTGTTCATCCCGATGGGCGTCGGCCACGCCTTCCTCTCGCAGGAGGACGATTCGATCGTGGTCTACGTGATGTCGGAGGGGTACGAAGCGGCCAACGAATTGGCCGTCTCCCCGCTGGACCCGGAGATCGGTCTGCCGATCCCCCGGATCCCCCGTCCGGAGCAGTCCGAAAGAGACCGCGCCGCATTGACTCTCGCGCAGGCGGGCGAACGCGGACTGCTGCCCGACTACGCGACCTGCCTCGAGCTGGAGGCGAAACTGTGGCACTGACACCACCTTTGGTCACCCTGCTCGGCGCCACCGGCTTCGTCGGTTCGGCGGTGCTGCGGGAACTCGCCGCGCGGCCGATCCGGCTGCGCGTCGTCGCACGGCATCCCGCACCGATCCCGCCGGACGCGCGCGCCACCATCGAGGTGTGCCCCGCGGACCTCACCGCGCCCGGCGTGGTGGCCCGCGTGGTCGCGGACGCGAACATCGTCGTGCACTGTGTCGCCTACATCAACGACAGCCCGTCGACCTGGCGGATCGCCGAGGGGGACGACGCCGCCGAGCGGGTGAACGTCGGCATCGTCGCAGACCTGGTCGCCGCCCTGGAACAGCGCACCGACCCGGTCGGCGTGGTCTTCGCCGGCGCCGTCTCCCAGGTCGGCAAGGGTGCGGGCGAGGTGATCGACGGCACCGAGATCGATGCTCCCTCAGGCGAATACGACCGGCAGAAGCTGCGCGCGGAACGGCTGCTGCTCGACTCGCTGGCGGCCGGGCCGCATCGGGCGGTGTCGGCCCGCCTGCCGACAGTCTTCGGCAGCGGGCCACAGTCGACCGCGCGGGACAAAGGCGTGGTCTCGATGATGATCCGGCGCGCGCTGGCCGGCGACCCGCTCACCATGTGGCACGACGGCACCGTCAAGCGCGACGTGGTCTACGTCGAGGACATCGCCCGGGCGCTGGTGGCCGCGACCGAGCACACCGCCGAACTGGCCGGGCGCGCCTGGGTGCTCGGGTCCGGCCACGGCATCCCGCTCGGGCAGTTGTTCGGCACCATCGCGGACCTGGTCGCCGCGCACACTGGCAGCCGGGCCCCCGTCGTCTCGGTGCCGCCGCCCGCCCATGCCGAGGCCGGCGATCTGGTGCACATCACCATCGACTCTTCGGCTTTCCGCGCCGTCACCGGCTGGCAGCCGACCGTACCCCTGGAAACCGCACTGCGCCGGACCATCGAGGTCTGCGCGGCCGAGCGGGTCACCACCGAATCGACGACCGGCTGAGCCGGTGCCTCGACGCCACCGTGACTCGCGCGAGTCACGGTGGCACCGCTGAAGAATGGAGCACACATGGACGTCGGACTCGTCTTCGATCTCCGAAACCCCCGGCAGTGGCAGCGGCCGTGGGCCGACCACTACGCACGCACCCTGGAGTTCTGCGAGGAGGCCGACCGGCGCGGCGCCGGTGGCATCTGGTTCACCGAGCACCACCTCTTCGAGGACGGCTATCTGCCGCAGCCGCTGACCTTCGCGGCCGCCGCGGCGGCCCGCACCCGGCACGTCCGGATCGGCACGGCTGTCGTGCTACCGGCGCTGCGCAAGCCCGCGCAGCTCGCCGAGGAGGCCGCGGTCGTCGATCTGATCAGCGGCGGACGGCTCGAACTCGGCCTCGGTGCCGGCTATCGCGTACCCGAGTACCAGTTGTTCGACGCCGATTTCAGCAAGCGGTTCGCCCGTACCGGCGCGACGATCGAAGAGGTCCGCCGCCTGTGGGAGACCGGCGGTGTCACCCCGGGCCCCGTGCAGCAGCCGGTGCCGATGTGGGGCGGCTTCTATCGCCCCCGCGGGGCGCGGCTGGCCGGCCGGCTCGGCATCGGGCTGATGCACATCTCGCACGAGATGTTCGCGCACTATCAGGTGGGATTGGTCGAGGGCGGTCACGACCCCGAGTCGGCGCGGGTCGCGGATCTGGTGCCGATTCTGCTGGCCGACGACCCGGAAGCGGCGTGGGCCCGCGTCACCCCGTATCTGGCGCATCAGAAGAACACCTACCGCAGCTCCTCGGTCGAGGGCACCGACCGCCCGGCCCCGCCGCCGCTCGGACCGGACGACCTGCGCGTGCGGCCGTTGGACGGGTCCTGGGGACACCTGGAGATCCTGACACCCGAGCAGGCCGCGGTCCGGATCAAGGCCCGCATCGCGGGATTGCCGGTGCGGCACTTGATCTTCTGGGCCGATATCGCCGGCATGCCGGACGACCTGGTGGCACGCAATATCGAGCTGGTGAGCGAGCACCTGCCACCGCTGCTGGCCAAGGAACTCGATGTCGCGGGCACCGCCCGATGAGCATCCGGAGACGCGCATGAGCGGCGAACTCTATCTCGCCGGATGCGCCACCTGGCTGCCGCCGACCGTGTCGACCGGCCAGGCGGTGGCGGCGGGCGACTGCGACGAAAAGCTGGCGACGATGACCGGCATGGCGTCGGTCACCGTGGCGGAGAAGGAATCCGGGCCGGAGATGGCCGCCAACGCCGCTACCGCGGTGCTGGACCGGACCGGTATCGGACCTGACCGGATCGACCTCATCCTGCACGCCAGCCTGTACTTCCAGGGCCATCACCTGTGGTCGCCCGCATCGTACATTCAACGTGTCGCGGTCGGAAACCGTTGCCCGGCAATGGAAATTCGGCAAGTCTCGAACGGTGGTATGGCCGCGCTCGAACTGGCGGGCGCCTATCTCTCGGCGTCCGCCGACCGGGATTGCGTGCTCATCACCAGCGGTGACCGGCTGAACCCACCCGAGTTCGACCGCTGGCGCAGCGATCCCGGCACGGTCTATGCCGACGGCGGCACGGCGCTGCTGGTGTCGCGGCGGTCCGGTTTCGCCGTTCTCCGTGCACTGCACACGGTTTCGGATCCGGAGCTGGAAGGGATGCACCGCGGCGGCGACTCCTACGGTGCGCCGTCGCTCACCGCTCCGTCCCCGGTCGACCTCGAGGCGCACAAGCGTGAATACGTCGCCGCCCGCGGCCGGCAGTACAGCGCCGCGCGCGTGGCCGCGGGCCAGAAGGCCGCGCTGCACGGCGCGCTCGCCGCGGCAGGTGTCGAGCTCGCGGATATCGCGCGAATATCGTTGCCGCACATGGGTTGGCGACGCGTCAAAGCCGGCTTCCTGTCCCAGTTCGACATCGATCCGGAGCGCACCACCTGGTCGTGGAGCCGGACCGTCGGTCACCTCGGCGCGGGCGATCCCATCGCCGGCCTGGACCACCTGGTCGGTACGGGCGCGGTCGGCCCCGGCGACCTGTGCCTGCTGGCCAGTGTCGGCGCCGGGTTCAGCTGGTCCTGCGCGGTCGTCGAAATCCTCAGCCGCCCTTCGTGGGTGGCCGCTACCGAGGGAAATTCCCATGAGTGAGCCGACCCTGGCGATGATGTTCCCCGGCCAAGGTTCGCAATACCCGCGCATGGCCGCGGGGCTCTATCAAGAGGAGCCCACGTTCACCAAGGCGATGGACGAGGTCTTCGCGGCCTTCGGCGCGGAAGGCGCACCGCTGCGCGACGATTGGCTGGCCGCGGCGCCCGTCGTGCCGATCGACCACGTCACACGGGCCCAGCCGCTGCTGTTCGCCATCGACTACGCCATGGCCCGCATGGTGACCAACTGGGGCTTCGCACCCGACCTCGTCATCGGGCACAGCATCGGCGAACTGGCCGCGGCGGCCTTCACCGACATCCTGTCGCTGCCCGAGGCCGCGGGCGTGGTGCTCGACCGGGTGCACCGGATCGCTGCCGCGCCCGCGGGCGGCATGCTCGCGGTGGCCGCGACCGTCGACGAACTCGAGCCGTACCTGTCGCAGGAGGTGGCGCTCGCGGCGATCAACGCGCCACGGCAGACGATCCTGGCCGGATCCGACACCGCACTCGCCACGGTGTCGGCCGAGTTGCGCGCGGCGGGACGCACCTGTCGAACGGTGCCGTCGCTCAGCGCGTTTCACAGCCCGCTGCTGCTGCCCGCGGCCACCGGTAGTCTCGAGTACCTGGCCGCGCTCACGCCGCGGCTGCCGCGCATCCCGGTCTTCTCCTGCTACACCACCCGCCCACTGGACCAGGCGACGATCGCCGATCCGGCGTACTGGGCCCACCATCCCGTGGCGACCGTGCGCTTCTGGCCCACCCTCGACGCGCTCGTCGGATCGCACGAGCGCATCGTGTGCGTCGAAGCCGGTCCCGGACAAGGATTGTCGACCGTCGCGCGCAGGCATCCCGCCATGCGCGAAGGCCGCGGCGCGGTCGTGTCGGTCGCACCTGCCCGCGCCGGTGGCGCGGACTGGCAGGCCGCGGCCGCGGCCTTCGCCACCCTCACCTCGGTGTGCGCACCGCCGTCGTGATCACCCGGCGGCCTCCATCGGCGCCAGCGTCTCCCGGTCGGCCGCCAGCCGCATCAGCAGCGCGTGTGCCACGGAGGCCAGCGTCACGTGCCGATGCCAGCCGCCGTAACTGCGACCGGAGTAGTCCCGGACACCGGCCTTGTCGGCGACCTCGGCGCTGTCCCGCTCGACCCGGGTCAGCGCTGCCGCCAGCCGGACCAGTTCGCCGGCCCGCTCGGTCGGCAGATCGGTCAGCCACAGTGTTCGCGCGGCCGAGCCGGTCTGCGCGGGTATTTCCAGCAGCGCCAGTTCTGCGGCGGGTCCGCCGACGGAATTGCGCGTGCGAGGGGCGAAACCGACCGTCACCGCGGCGGTCCGGGGCGACCGCAATTTTCCCGGCAGCTCACCGTGCGACGGCAACAGCATGCGCCGCCGACTTCCCTTGGCGGCTTTCATGATGTCGCCCGCGGGAATCAGGCAGTCGGCGCGATGGCCGGTCAGCATTTCATCGGCAACATGCAATTTCGTCGCGCGATCGACGCGCGACAGCGATGGAATACCGTGCGCGTGCAACCGCGGCACCACCGCGCGGATATCGAGCTCGCGGGCGTCGAGCACCACCGGCCGCACCGGCAGGTGCCAGTCGTGCTTCAGTCGCAGGCACAACTCGACGATCAGGTCCTCGCGCAGTTGTGGCAGCAGATCCGGCGGAATCGCGGCGGACGAGCGCCGATGCTGGTCGTCGAGCCAGCCGCGCGGCAGGTGCAGGCGCCAGTCGACGGGGGCGCTGAGTTCCGGCGACAGGGCCCAGATCGCAGTCGCCTGTTGCACATTCACCACCCGGCCCGCGGTGGGCAGGAAGCGCCGCTCGACACCTACCGAATGCTGGCCCGACTTCTTGATCGCCATCGAGTGCACCACCAGCGACTCGATCTCCTGCCTGCCGAACAGGTATTCGGCAAGCGCGAAGCGAACCGGGGTCCAGTCCCAGTTCGACGCGCTGATGAAATGGTGCAGACTTTGATCGGTGACCGTGCCGTCGAGTGACCGCGCGATATTCCGCACCGATTTGCGGCCGGGCGAGTCCAGCAGCCCTTTCAAATATTGCGCCGCTCGACTACGTTGATCTTTGCGCGGCAACGAAGAGAATAGAACATTACACAGCTCAGCAGCCTCTTCAAAATCTTCGAACATACGAATGCTCCCCAATATTGCTTTGAACCGCGGAGATTCCAGACAGCCCGGAAATTGTTAGACCAACTTGCGAGTGCGGCGTCCGACGCTCATTACTCTACACAGGTGACATAATCTGCGTAGCTCCCCTCATCGCATTTGACAAAGATTTGACATAGCCACACCGCACCATTAGAGGTACCGGGTTTCAGCTCTGACAAAGATCTGACATCGGGTCGGCACGATGCCCGGACGGGGTACCGGCACCGCGGCCTGAAACACGAAAACGCCCAGGTCAGTACGGTTCTGACGAGCTGGACGTTGATCACTCGCGAACGCTAGCGGACAATCCCGCGCCGCGGAACCGGATGGATCGCCAATTAATTACGGATTCTCGCCAATCCACTTGCCCGGGCCGATGATCGTCGCCGTTTTCGCGCCGCGTTGCACCAGTAGTGCGATATGCAGCCGCGAGGGACAGCCGAGCTTGACCATCACCCGCCGCAGATGGTTGACGACCGTCCACTCCGACAACCCGAGCTCGGCGGCGATCATCCGGTTCGTCTTCCCGGTCGCGACCAACTCGGCGATCTCCCGCTGGCGTGGCGTGAGCGTGTAGAGCGCCGAGCGGCCGTGCACGGAGCGCGCGTAGTCGATCGCCGCCGCCAGGCTCATTGTCGACACGAGCCGCACGGTGTCCGCGAACAGTCGCTCCCCCAACAGCTCCGGCCAATCGAAGAGCTCGCCGTCGGTGCCGAGCGCCGGTATCCCGTGATCGGCACGCAGCCGGACACCGGCCAGCACCAAGGTCGCCGCCGCGGCCACGTACTCGGCACCGGACAGCGCGTAGGCCGCGCCGCAACCCTCGATGGCACAGATCGCTTCGAGCGGGTATCCGTGCACCTGGGGATGCTCGAGCACTTCCCGATAGATCAGCAGCGCCCGATCGGCGGTGCAGAGTCTGTTGCTCGCCAGCGCATTACGCGCCGCGAGACCGCCGTCCGCCGGCGCGATCCGCCGAATCCGCCGCCGCAGCTCGGCCCACTCGGCGGTCACCGGCGCGAGCGGGGTGAGCGCGGTGCGGGCGAGCTCGAGCGAATCGGCATCGGTAACGGCCTGCTCGCCGAACCGCCGCAGCGCCGCGGCCTCACTCAGTAACGCGACCGCGCGCCGAAACCGGCCCGAGGACAACGCCCACCGGCCGAGCAACCGCACCCCGCGCAGCCGCGTCGCGCCGGGCAGGTCTTGGGCCAGGCCGGCCGAGAGCCGCCGTTCCACGTCGTCCAGATGGCCGCACCGGATCCATACGTCTTGCAGATCCGCCGCAATGCCCAGGGCTTCGTCCACCCGGCCGGCGACGCACAGTTCGCTGATCGCCGCCAGGAAGTCCCGGGCGTGCACGTCGGCGCAGGCGGGCACGGGCCGATCGGGATCAATTCCGCGCCCGAGAGATTCAGCCAGCCGGCACAGCCGATCGAGATGCTCGGCACGCAACCGTGCCGCAAGCCTCGGATCGGCCGCCAGTCGCCGACGACACCAGATCCGCACTGTCGCAGTGAGTTCGTAACTCACCTCGCCCTGTGCATCGAGCCTGCCGTACAGCAGGCTGCGATTCACCAGCTCGGCCAGGCCCGCGGTGGTCAGCTCATCGTCCAGGCCACCGAGCAGCAGCACCGCGCCGCGGTTCACCGCGGCGGTGCACTGTGCCAGCCGCAGCAGCAGCTCGAGCAGCGCCGGATCGAGGTCGGTCAGGCCCCAGTCGATGGCGGCGCATAGTGATCGGTGGCGCACGGGTGTGTCCACGGATTGCCCGGACACCAGATCACTACCCGCCTCGATCCGGCGCAGCGTCTCGGCCGCGCCGCCCCGCACGATGTCGGCTGCGGCCAGCTCGAGGGCGAGCGGCACGCCGCCCACCGCACGCGAAATATCTTCCAGCACAGACTTTTCGGCAAGCACACCGGTCTCGTCGTAGTGGCCGTCCATACTGCCGACCAGGAGCTGGGCCGCAGGCGAGAGGTCGCCGTGCTCGGTCGGTGCCTCCGCAGACAGCGCGGACACGCACAGCACGCATTCGTTGCACAGGCCGAGCGGCACGCGGGCGGTCGACACGATCCGCAGCCCCGGGCACCGGTCGAGCAATTGCGCGATGTCGCACGAAATCGCCGCTGCGACAAGGTCACAGTTGTCCAGCAGCAGCACAGCCGGGCCGGTGGCGAGCGCGACAGCGATGCGCCCGAGCAGTTCGGCAGGCTCGCTCGGGCGGTCCGGCTCCGGTCCGCACAGCTGATCCAGCAGGCCGCCCAGCGCGACCGGGCGATCGGTCGCCGACGCGAGATCCACCGATACGACCCGGTGCTCACGAAAAGCCCCGGCCCGCAACGCTGCCCGGGCCAGGCTGCTCTTCCCGACACCGGCCGTGCCGGTGAGCGCGAGCAACCGGACCCGTCGATCGGCCAGCAGCCCGGCCAGTTCGGCGAGTTCCTCGGTGCGATGCAGCAACACCGGAGCCCGCCGCCCCGCGAACTTCATCTCGAGCCCCTTGCTCGCGTTCCGGCGGCGCCGCCGCCGTGCCCTCAGAGCTTGGCGGTGCGCGGCAGTGCGAAGAACCCCAGGGATATGAGGATCATGATGCCGATGCCGTAGGCGAGGGTGTAGCGGAAGGTGTGCGCGAAGTTGATCGCGTTGGCGTGCGCCCCCGCGTCGGTCAGCACCCGCGTGACCACCTCGTCAGCCGGTCCGCTCTGCTGACAGCTGTGCGGCACCTCGGACGGGTCCACCTGCGCCGACCGATCCTGTACGCAGGCCCGGAAATTCGCGAGGATCTGTTCCTGTGCGGGTGCAGGCAGACCGGCCGCGCTGAGTTCGGTGCGGATCGACGCCGTCGTCTCGTCGACGCCGCGCGCGGAATCGTGATCGAGCTGATTGAAGAACACGATGCCGACCAGCGCGACACCGAGCGCGATGCCGAGTTGCTGTCCGGTGTTGAGCAGGCCGGAGGCGGCCCCGGCGTCCTCGGTCCGCACCTGGCTGAGCACGAGATCGATGGTCGGCGCCACCACCAGGCCGAAGCCGAGGCCGATCACGAGCAGCGGCGTCATCATGTGCCAGGGTGTGGTGTCCGGGCCGTAGTGGGCGACGAACCAGCCGTAGAGCCCGAGGCCGAGGCCGGTGACCACACCGCCCGCGATCAGCACCTTGCGGCCGAAGCGCGGCGCGAGCACGCCGGCCGAGGCCGCCGCCCCGACGCCGGTGGCCACCGCGAAGAACAGTGAGGTGAGTCCGGCCCGCATCGGCGACCAGCCGAGGCCCACCTGCATGACCAGCGTCCACACCAGGAAGAACCCGCCGAAGCAGATCCAGAACAGGAGCCAGCTCGTCAGGCCGAGCGCGAAGGGCCGCAGCCGGAACAGGCTGAGATCGATCAGGGGTGAACCGACGGTGACGCGGCGCCTGCGCTCGTACCCGATGAACACCAGCAGCACCGCCACCGAAGCCGCGATCATGGCGAAAGTCCAAGCGGGCCAACCCAGTCGGCGACCTTCGGTGAGGGGATAGGTGAGCAGCAGGATCGCGGCGACGATCAGGACGACGCCCACCGGGTCCAGTCGCGACGCGGCCGCGGAGCGCGACTCCTTCATCACCAGCGCGCCCGCGATCACCGTCGCGATGCCGAAGGGGATGTTCACCAGGAAGATCGGCCGCCAGCCCAGATCGAACAGATTCCATTCCACCAGCAGCGCGCCCAGCGCAAGCCCGACCGCCGTCGCCGACCCGCATACGCCGCTGTACACCGCGATCGCCTTGGCCCGCTCCTTGACCGGGAAGGTGATCCGCAGGATGGCGAGGATCTGCGGCACCATCAGACCGGCCGCCGCGCCCTGCAGGAAGCGCGAGACGATCAGCGCGGTGGGACCGGAGCTCAGGCCGCACGCCGCGGAGGCCAGCGTGAAGCACGCCATGCCGATGAGGAAGACGCGCTTGCGCCCGTACAGGTCGCCGAGGCGCCCACCGGTGATGAGCGTCGCGGCGAAGGCGAGCACATACGCCGCGACAATCCATTCGATCTGCGAATACTGCGCGCGGAGGTCGCCCTGGATACTCGGCACCGCGACATTGACGATCGTGACATCCAGCAAATCCATGAAGCCGGCCGCCAGCACGATCGCGAACGTGATCCAACGGCGCGGATCGACGGTTGCCGGGTCGCCATCGGGTGGCGTCGACCGGTCGATATGCGCGTACTCGAGGTCCTGTGCCACGACTCTCCTGATTTCGCTCGAATGAGGCGATCGACGACGCCACGCTGACTTTCGTGCCCACCTGATCAACTTGCCGAACGCAACGCAACCTCGCCGTGAACAGACAGAATGCTACAGACCGGGACAGCGATCGCAATGCTCCTTCCGTAGCAGTAACCTGCCATTGGACGCACGGCGCGACCCTCGCTCGATCGTCCTGTAACCAGTTGTCGCACAGTAGATCTCAACTATCCTGCGACTATCGACCGGCCATCGACGCAGTCTTGCACACCGGCGAATCCCCACTATCCGCGACATAGTTTGTCAGGTCCGATAGGTTGTTACGTCCGTCACGCGGACTGCCCGGATAATTTGTCAGATCCACCTTTGCCGGCTCGAGAATATGTCACATCGATAATTTGTCATCTCGCGCCCTGCCGCTTTAGTTGTATGTGATTGCGCCCACCTGGGGGGTGCGGTATCTTCGGTACCGGGAGGTCTCGAAAAGACGTGCAGATAATGCCGTCGATATCATGATATGAGAGTTTTTCATGGAATATGTAATACTGGTCGATGAATCCGGTATTCCGCTCGGGTCGGCGGATAAAGCCTCGATTCACGACCACCAAACGCCGTTGCACCTGGCATTCTCCTGTTATGTATTCGGGCCGCAGGGTCATTTCCTGGTCACTCGCCGCGCCACTACCAAGCGCACCTGGCCGGGCGTCTGGACGAACTCCTGCTGCGGTCACCCGCAGCCCGGCGAAAAGATGGCCGACGCCATGTTGCGCAGGCTGTCGGACGAGCTCGGCCTGACACCTCGGCGCTGGGGGATGGCACTGCCGGACTTCCGCTACCGCGCCGTCATGGACGACGGCATCGTCGAGAACGAAATCTGCCCTGTCTTCGTGGCTTTCGTGGACGGCGACCCGGTCCCGAACCCCGCGGAGGTGGACGACTACGCCTGGATCGACTGGTCCGGCTTCAACGCGCTGGTGCGCACCGAGGCGCTGCAGATCTCGCCGTGGAGCCGACTGCAACTGGCCGAGCTGGCCACCCTGCCCGCCGACCCGGCGCAGTGGCCGATCCTGACCTCCGACTTACTGCCGCGGCGATGGCGCGAGCCACTCGGCGTGCCCGCTGCCGCCGCGACCACTTCCGGAAAGGAAGGGTAATGACCACCACTACCGCCGCCGGTGCCCTGCGCGAGACCACGCTCTCGCCCGCCGACCACGCTGTCGCCGAACGGATTCTGCGAATTGTCTTTCGCCGGCGCCGCACCGCCGAACCCGCCGATCCCTGCGCGACGAAGCCGTGCCCCGATTGTTTTGCGCCGCACCTGGAAACGGTCGGCCAGTTCATCGCGGCGAACAAGCCGATCCACTTCGTCATTCCCGCCTTCCCGGCGAAATCGCGCAACCGCCGCAAGACCATCGGGCGGCTGCCGGACCTGGGCGAGCAGATTGCGCTCGAATCCGTGCAGGGCTTCTGCGAACAGGTCTCGGCCGTGTACAAGCCCGGTGCGGTAGTGACGGTCTGCTCGGACGGGCACGTGTTCAGCGATGTGCTCGGCATCCCCGACGAGCACATCGACGACTACGGGCACGAGCTGATGCGGATGATCCGGTCCATCGGCGGCGGCGCGATCGGCCTGTACGGGCTGCGCGACGCGATGCCGGACCTGTCCTGGGACGAGCGCCGGGCGCGGCTGCTCGCCGAGTACTCCGAGTCCATCACCGAGATCAGGGAGACGGTGCGCACCGATCCCGCCGCGCGGCGCATGTTCAACGGCATCCACCGCTTCGTCACCGAGGACGACGCGGTGCTCTACGCCGAACTCAGTGCCACGCGCCGGCGCAATCAGGCCAAGCAGACCGCCTACGAGGTGGTACAGCGCAGTCAGGCCTGGAGCCGCCTCGTCGGTGAGGTCTTCCCCGCCGCCGTGCGCCTGTCCATTCATCCGCAGGACCACCACAGCAGCAAGATCGGCTTCCACCTGTTGCGCACCGTCGACGGCTGGCTCACCCCGTGGCACGGCGTCGTGCTCGACGACGGTGTGCGCCACGTCCTCGTGAAGCGGGCGCGCGCAGAGGAATTGGGCGGGCGCCTGGTGTGGCGCAACAGCAGGCCGAGCCATTTCGTCGTCGACGAGCCGGTCGATGACCACACCACATCAGCACTGGTTATTTCCGGAGGAGAGTTGTGAGCGACCAACTTCAGCAGACCCTGCTCGACGGCACCGACCTGGCGCCGTTCGGGCGCGTGGTGACCGCGGACCCGGGCGGGCGCACGCTCGCCGACGTGCCGATCGATCAGTTGCTGGCGACCACCCTCGCCGCCAAGGTCCTGGTGCTGCGCGGCTTCGACCTGCTCGACAAGACCGACCTGGAGGCCTACTGCATGGCCGCGGGCGAGCTGGTCCAGTGGGAGTTCGGCACCATCCTCGACCTGGTCGTCCAGGAGAACCCGCAGAACTACCTGTTCGACTCGGGGGACGTCCCGTTCCACTGGGACGGCGCCTGGTCGGAACGGGCCCCGCGCTTCTTCCTGTTCCAGTGCGTGCAGGGTTGTGCGCCCGGCGCGGGCGGGGAAACGGTCTTCTGCGATTCGACCCAGGTCTATCGCGAAGCGCCCGAAGAACTGCGTGAGCTGTGGGCCCGCACCTCGGTGACCTATCGCACCGACCGGCTCGCCCACTACGGCGGCACCATGACCCAGCCGCTGCTCGACACCCACCCGACCACCGGGGAGACGACCATCCGCTACGCCGAGCCGCTCGACCCGGCCCGCTACCGGAACCCGTTGTTCCTCACCGTCGAAGGGCTCGGCGCCGACGACGCGGTTCAGGTGATGGACGACCTGCGCGACCGGCTGCACGACCCGCGCTACTGCTACGACCACGCCTGGCAGACCGGCGACATCGTCGTCGCCGAGAACCACGCACTGCTGCACGGCCGCAACCGATTCCTCGGCTCGACCGCCCGGCACATGCAGCGGATCCAGATCATCTAGCGCACCCAGACTTTCGACGCCAGACAACGACGGCGCTCGCGACGCGGGCGCCGAAGTTCTGCCGTCCGCTGCCGAGCGCCGCGTCGAACCTTGCAACACAACAAGATTGGATTACCAGTCGTGGTCGATGTCATGACACCCGTTAAGTCTGTGCGAGCGTACGGGCGGCTCGCCAATCTCTATTTCCTCGACTACAACCTCGCCTATCCGATGGTGGCGACGTTGCTGCCCGCCGCGGTCGTGCGCGAAGGCCGCACCTGGGCCGCGTTCGGGGTGATCATCGTCGGATACTTCCTGGTGCACTGCGCGCTCATCGCGTTCGACGACATCACCGGGTTCCGGGACGGCAGCGACGCCAAGAACTATCGCGACAACCCGAGCGCCCTGCGGCGCGCGCACTGGAAACCCTTGGTAACCGGGGAACTCCGGCTTCCGCAGGCGCTGCGGTTCTCCTGGATCTGCCTGCTGTCCGGGCTGGCCCTGCTCGTGGTCGGGCTGCTCATCGCCCCCTACCATCCGCTGTGGCTGATCGTGCTCGCCGTCGTCGGCGCGTGCATCTCGGTGCAGTACTCCTACGGATTGAAGTTGAGCCACATCGGTTTTCAGGAACTGGTGCTGTTCCTGTTCACGATGCAGCTGGTCTTCGTGCCGTTCTGGGCACTGACCGGCGGCGTCACCACGCGCAGCATGATCGAGGGCGGGCTGTTCGCGTTCTGGCTGATGATGGTGTCCTGGTACTCCAACCTGCGCGATATCGAAACCGACCGCGGCGTCGGCCGGATCAACGTGGCCACCATGACCGGCGAACGCACCTACATCAACCTGCTCGGCGTGCTCGCGGTCGCCGACATCATCGTGGTGTTCGCGCTGATCGCCGTCGATGAACTGCCGCTCGCCTTCGGCTTGCTGCTGTGCCCGGTGTTCGCGCTGCGATTCGTCCAGTTCCGGCTCGGCGCGATCAAGCGCAATCCGCTCGTCGGCCGGCTACTCGGTCGCCGGCTCGCCTGGACCGGAGCGGTGCTGATGGCCATCGGCAACCTGTTCCTGGCGAACTGAGCTCGCAGCGAAAGGACACTGATGAACATCTCGAAAACCACACGGCGCAGCAAGATCTGGGTTCGCTGGCTGGTGCTGCACGGCGCGGCGGGCGTCATGCTGCGGATGATGGCGCGCCGCGGCGACCCGTTCGCCACCCTGCTGGTCGGCCCGGGCCGCGGCATCGATCCCTACCCCGACATGGAGCGAATCCGCGCCGCGGGCCGGATCGTGCCGACCCCGTTGCTCAACCTGACCGTCGACCTCGAGGTCTGCCGGACCATCATGCGGGACAGTCGATTCGGGGCCACCAAGCCCAGCCACATGAGCATGCCGAAGCCGGTGCGCTGGATGCTGGAGCACACCGGACAGGACCTGCCCAACCCCACCGACCCGCCCGCGCTGATCGCCCTGGACCCACCGGACCACAGTCGGCTGCGCCGCCCCGTCGTCGCCGCCTTCACCGCCGCCGCCATGCGGGACATGACCGATCGCATCGGCGTGGTGGCCGATGAACTGCTCGACGAGCTGGAACCGCGTTCGCACGCCGACCTGATCGCCGATTTCGCGGCCAAACTGCCGGTCGCGATCATCGCGCACCTGCTCGGCGTCCCCCAGCAGGATCATCCGAAGCTGCTGGAATGGGGCAACAGCGGGGCGCCGCTGTTCGATATCGGGGTGCGGCACGAGGGCTATCGCACCGGCATCGAGGGCCTCACCGACGCACAGCAGTACTTCAGCGACCACGTCGACCGGCTGCGAATCCAGCCGGGCCCCAGCATCTTCGGTCACGTCGTGGCGACGAGCGGGCTCGCTCAGCACGAACTGATGGCCACCGCCTCGATCATCATGGGCGCCGGGTTCGAGACGGCGATGAACATGCTCGGCAGCGGTATCGTGCTGCTGCTGCGCAATCCCGGCCAACTCGCCAAACTCCAGGCAGACCCGGAGCAGTGGGCGAGCGCGGTGGAGGAAATCCTGCGCATCGAAAGCCCCGCGCAGATGACCATGCGCACCGCGCACGAGGACGTCGAGGTCGCCGGTCACCGGATCCGCGCGGGCGAGGTGGTGATGCTGCTGCTCGGCGGCGCCAACCGCGACCCCGAACGCTTCACCGAACCGGCGACATTCGACATCGGCCGCGAAAGAGTGCGTGAGCACATCGCTTTCGGCCAAGGCATCCACACCTGCCTAGGCGCCCGCCTGGCCCGCCTCGAAGGCACCATCGGCCTGCGCAAACTGTTCGAACGCTTCCCCGACCTCGCCCTCGACGGCACCCCCGAACTCCGCGGCCTCGCCGTCCTCCGCGGCTACGACCGCGTCCCCGTCCGCCTCCGCTCCCCCTCGCCCCGCCCAACCCCCCACCTCGCCGCCACCCCTTAACCCTCCGTATCCCCTTGGCCGCCCGCAAAATTCGGTCTCACCGACCGCGGGCGGCCGCGGCGTCTCACCTCAAAGCGCCTCTGCCGGTGTGGGTCTCGGTTGGGTTGCCTGGCGCTGCCGGCCGTGTAGGTGGTGGGCCAGGAAGCGGTCGACGAGGTGGAACATTTCTATCTCGTTCTCCTGGTTCACGAAGCCGTGGCCTTCGTTGTCCTTGACCAGGTATTCGACCTCGACACCGCGCTCGCGCAGGACCGTGACCAGGTTGTCGGACTCGGCCTGGACTACTCGGACATCGTTGGCGCCCTGGACGACCAGCAGTGGCGTGCGGATCCGGTCCACGTGGGTGATGGGCGAGCGCGCGAGCATATCGGCCTCCTGGGCCGGGTCGTCCGGATCGCCGACGAACAGGTACCAGTTGTTGGCCATCATCGGGCGGGTGAACGGCGGCATGGTCCGCATGAAGTTCGCGAGGCTCGAGATACCGCAGTAGTCGATGGCGGCGGCGAACACATCCGGGGTGAAGGTGACGCCGACCAGCGCCGCGTAGCCGCCGTAGGAACCGCCGAAGATCGCCACCCGCTCCGGATCGGCGTAGCCCTGCGCCACCGCCCAGTCGACGCTGTCGATGAGATCATCGTGCATTTTGCCGGCGAACTCACCGATGGCCGCTTTGACATGAGCCTTCCCGTAACCGGTCGAGCCACGAAAGTTGACCTGCAGCACCGCGTATCCGCGGTTCGCCAGCAATTGCACGGCCGGGTCGAACCCCCAGGCATCACGCGTCCACGGGCCGCCGTGCACCAGCATTACCAGCGGCAGTCGGCTGGGCGACACGCCGACCGGCAAAGTCAGATACGACGGCAGGGTCAATCCGTCACGCGCGGTGATGGTCACCGGTGTCATCGGGGCCAGATCCGCGGGGTTCAGGTGCGGGTACGCGCGGAACAGCAGGCGACTCTCGCCGGAACCGTGGTCGTAGAAGTAGGTGACGCCGGGGTCCCGGTCGTGGGTGAAGGTGACCACCCAGCGCTGACCGCTCAGATCGGCGGACAGGGTGTGCAGGTCGCCGTCGGAGAGGCCGGTCAGCTTCGGCAGCACCTCGGCGAAATGCGGGTCCAGCGCGTGGATCACCTGTCGCTCGCCCGTATAGCGGGCCCCGATCAGCTCGCCGGTGCGCCTGTTGACGATGAGCGGTTCGGCGAAAGCGGTGATCCCGGCATCGAGATCGAAGGTGGGATGGCTGTCGACCTCGGTCTCCTGCCCGGTCGCCAGGTCGAGCCGGACCAGGCGGGTCCGGTCGGTGCCCCGGTTGGAACCGAGCCACACCCCCGTACCGTCGGGCGTGATCTGCAGCGGGTTGATCCCCATCGGATAGTCGGCGCCGTCCCAGACCGCGACAGGACGCAGCGTCTTCGTGGCGCTGTCCCACCGGCGCAGTTCGACATCGCCGTCGGCGGTGAGCGCCATCGCGAACAGGTCGCCGGCGTGACTGCTCAGCCAGCCGTAGGTCGCGCCTTGGCTCTCGGCGAGCAGGGTGAGTTCGCCGGTGCCGAGGTCGAGTTCATACGCGTCGAACGCCGCCGGCGTCCGCTTGTTCAGCTGCACGATCGCGGTACCCGGCTTGCCGAGCGGCAACTCGAAACCGAGCAGCCGCACGCCGGGAAACGGCGTCAGGTCGACGGCCGCGGCGTCCGCGTTCTCCGGATCGACGCGGTATAGGTGCCAGTTCTCGTCGCCGTTGTCGTCCTGGAGGTAGAGCAACCACCGCGAATCGTCGGTCCAGCGGTAGTGGAACACGCTGCGGTTGTCGTCCGCGGTGACGCAACGGGCCGGCTCGGCTCCATCGAGGCGCTGCACCCACACGTTCAAACGGTGCTGCCACGGTGCCAGGTAGGCGATGCGCGTTCCGTCCGGCGAGATCGTCGCGGCGGCGCGCGCCGGTGAACCGAACAGTTCCTCGACCGGGATGACTGCTGGTAATGCCATGACTGTCCTTTCGCTCGGTGCTCCGATGCCAGCAGACACCGTGCCGTTGCGGCACACTCAAGCCGGATGTGCGCGAGAACACGGCGAAAGGACAGCCCATGGCGTGGAGCACCAGCCAGCTCGCCGAGCTGGCAGGCACCACTTTGCGAGCGGTCCGGCACTACCACGAGGTCGGGTTGCTCGCCGAGCCCGAACGCCGCGCGAACGGCTACAAGAGTTACGGCGTCGCGCACCTCGTGCGGCTGCTGCGCATCAAACGGCTGACCGAACTAGGGTTCTCGCTGTCCCAGATCGCCGCCATGGGCACGGCCGACGTCCCGCCGGAACAAGCGTTACGCACCTTGGACGCCGAGCTGGCCGCGAACATCGCACGCCTGCAACAGGTCCGGACCGAGCTCGCCACCGCCATGACGCAGGGCACGCCGGCCGAACTTCCACCCGCGCTGGCCGCCGCCTCCGCCCACATCGAACTCTCCGAAGCCGACCGGGCTTTCATCGTGGTGCTGTCGCGAGTGCTCGGACCCGCCGGCATCGAAACCTACATCGAACTGTTCCAGGACTACCGCACCGAACCCGAAGCCCTCGAATTCGATCGACTCCCCGCCGACGCCGACGACCACACCAAACAGGACCTCGCCGAACGCACCGTTCCCCTCATCCGCGCCTTGGTCACCGCCCACCCCGGACTGCTCACCACCACCGACGACGCACCCCGCGGCCGCCGCTTCGCCGCCGAGGCCATCGGCACAGCCATCGATGACCTGTACAACCCCGCGCAACTCGACGTTCTCGCTCGGGTGAGCCGGCTACTCGACAGTGGCTAGACGGCGAATTCTGTTGCACTCCAATGGCAGCGGGCCTGTGCCCGGGAGGGCCTCGGAAGGCCCGACTGAGCGGCGTGGCGTGTACCAAGCGACAGATAGGTGGGCTTCACAGAGTTTCGATACGGTTCACAGGGGTTGTAGCTGCTGTGAACCGTAGAGACGGTCTGTGAGGCCCCCTAGGCGCACTGTCACCTGCAGCGGATCACGGCCAGAACCCCAGGTCGGCGTGTACCAAGCGACAGCTTGGTGCGTGTCCACACGCGGAGACCCCACAGCCGCACCACTTCTCGGGATCTACACCCTTTCTGGCCGCCCGAAAGCGGTGTAAATCCCGAGAACTGGTGCGGATCCCCAAGCACCCACAGACCATTCGCCCGCCCCCAGCAAGGAACGCTCGAGCACGGCACCACAGCCAGACGACCACGCCGGGTCGCGACATCGCGCACCTGACCCGCGCCTACAGCCGGGGACGGCACCCGACGCGCTCAGCACTATCCAGGTAACTCCCGCGGCAGGAACACCTCACTGAGCTGGCAAACTTCGGGAGCCAGCCAACTACCCCAAACGCAACAACGCAGGGCCCACGCCGCCCCGCCGCCCCGGCAACCAAAACCCAAACGCAACAACGCAGGGCAAACGCCGCCCCGGCAGCCAGCAACCCCAAACGCGAACCATCAACGACACACGTCATACCCGGCAACCGACTGCCGCAACCACCGATCCCGAAGCGCCACGGCAACTGCCGCAGGGATCTGTGCGCACGTCAGCCGGAACTGTTACGGGCGGGGAAGAAGCCGGTGCGGCGGAAGGCGGTGATGTAGGTGTCCAGGGCGTGGGCGTCGATGGGGTGGCAGGTGATCGCGCTGCCGGTGAGGGCGCGGGCGGTGTTGGTGGCGTCGATGACCAGGTCGGGTGGGGTGGTGGCGAAGTTGCCGCCGAGCAGGGCGGCGCGGACCAGGGAGTCGTCGCCGGTCTGGAAGCGGGTGTGTGCCTGTTCGGTGAGGCGGCGGCGGACGTCGTCGAATGTTGTTGTCTCGATGGGTAATCCGTGGCGGCGCAGACAGTCGAAGAGGGTGCGGATCGCCACCGGCTCGTCGTTCACCAGATGGTAGGCGGTGGCGGTGGCGGGATTCAGCGAGATTTCGACGATGGCCCGCGCCACGTAGGTCACCGGCACCAGTGCGATGCGCGCCGCGCCGACGTCGGGGGCGACACCGAGGATCACCGCCGCGCGGATCATGTTCCAGAACGAGTCGTCGGTGCTGTTGATGCCGACCTGAAGGTCCCCGGACACCAATCCCGGGCGATAGACCCGCGCGGGCACACCGCGCTCGGCGGCTTGCAGGATCAGTTGCTCGGCAGCCCATTTGGACGAGATGTATCCCTGTCCCGGTAGCTCGTCCGCCGCGAGCCGGGTGTGCTCGTACACGGATGCCCCGGGCGCGGCCGAGATCACGGTGTTGACGGTCGAGACGAAGTGCACGGGTTTGAGCCGACGAGTGGTGGCCAGCCGCAGCACTTCCCGGGTTCCTTCGACATTGGCGGCACGCAAGCGCGAATAGTGCTCGAGGTGGTTGACGCGGGCACCGTTGTGGTAGATGACGTCGATCCGGTCGGCAAGCCAGGCATGTTCGGTATCGGACAGACCGAACGCAGGTTGCGCGAGATCGCCTGGCACCGGGACGATCCGGGTCTCCAGCGCGTCGTCCCACAGCTGGTACAGCTGCAGGGCCTCCTGGATTCGCGTACGGCCGGCCCGGGCATTCTCGGCGCGCACCAGACACCACACCACGGCGTCGGTGCGGTCCAGTAGTTCGCGCAACAGGTACGCGCCGACGAACCCGGTCGCACCGGTCAACAGCACGTCACGGGCGCCGCCGCGGTGACTCGGCGCGAGACCGTCGACCGAGATGTCCGGCGCGAGCACCGCATCGGCGGCGACCATGGCCGGGTCGTGCACCGCAGCTTCCTGACCCGCGATGCGCGCGGCGAGCGCACGCACGGTGGACGCGCCGAACACCGCCGCGACCGGCAACTCGATGCCGCGCGCCGCCAACGCGTGTTGCAGGGCGAGTGTGCGCAGGGAGGTACCGCCGCGCGCGAAGAAGTCGTCGTCTGCGCCGACGTGGTCGAGGTCGAGCACCTCCGCGAAGACCGCGGCCACGATCTCCTCGGTCGGTGTGGCCGGCGCGCGGAACGTCGTCGCGTCGAAGCTGGGCGCGGGCAGCGCCTTTCGATCGAGCTTGCCGACCGGGGTCAGCGGTACCTCATCGAGCACGACGATCGCGGCGGGCACCATGTGCCGCGGCAGAATGCGCTCGGCCTCCGTGCGAAGCCGGTCCGGGTCGAGTGTGCGTCCCGGTGCCGCGCGCACGTAGCCGACCAGAACCGTTTCTCCCGTGGGTGTCTCGTGTCCGACGGTGACCGCGAACCCGACCTCGTCGGGTGCGCCCAGCACCGCGTCGATTTCACCGAGTTCGATCCGGAACCCACGGATCTTCACCTGGAAGTCGGAGCGCCCCACGTACTTCAGTGCCGACTGCCCGTCGCTCGGCGCATACCAGCGCACCAGATCACCGGTCCGGAACATCCGCTCCCCCGGCGCACCCCAGGGGTTGGCGACGAACCGGTGCGCTGTGAGCGCGGCGCGGTCATGATAGCCGCGGGCCAAAGTGGCACCCGCTAAGTACAATTCGCCGGTCACGCCCGGCGGTACGGGATGCAGCCGAGCGTCCAGCACCACCGCGGTCACCCCGCGCACCGGTCCGCCGATGGTCACTTCGCGCCCCGCGTGCTGGGCACCGAAGGTGGCCGCGATGGTGACCTCGGTCGGGCCGTAGGCGTTGACGTAGCGACGGCCGGGCTCCCACTTCGCCACCAGATCGGGCGGGGTGACATCGCCGCCCACCAGGAACGTGCGGGTCGGCACCGCAGCCGGGTCGGCGGTGCTGAGCACGGCCGGAGTGACGCTGCAATGCGTCACCCGCTCGTCGCGCAGCACTGCGGCGAACTCGGGGCCGCCGAACACGGTGGGCGGTAGCACCACCAAGGTCGCACCGACCGACAACGCGCACAGCCACTCCAGCGCGGCCGGGTCGAAACTCGGCGAAATCGAATGCAACAGAACATGTTCCGAGTCAATGCCCAATTCATCCACGGCATGCTCGACCAACCCGGCCAGTCCCGCGTGCGTCACCACGACCCCCTTCGGCACCCCTGTCGACCCGGAGGTGTAGATCAGATATGCCGGATTGTGCAGGCGCAGTGGCGTTCTCCGATCGATATCGGTGACCGGCGCTGCCGAGCGGCGCGCGACGAGTGCGGCGACGTCGGGATGATCGAGTTCGAGCCAGGTCACCTCGCTGGGCAGTCGCTCCAGGTGTTCAGTGGTGGTGACACCCACTACTGCCGCCGAGTCGATCACCATGTGACGCACCCGATCCACCGGATACGCCGGGTCGACCGGAACGTAGGCGCCGCCGGCTTTGCCCACCGCCAGCGCCGCGGCGAGCATCGCGTACCCGCGCGGCAACGCCACGACGACGAGTCGCTCCGGGCCCACGCCGTGATCGATCAGCACGCGCGCCAGCCGCGAGGAGTACTCGTCGAGTTCGCCGTAACTGATCGAGCGGCCGTTCTCGCGGACCGCGATGCGGGCACGCCCATGCGCCAGGCCCCGCAGCAGCAGGTCCGGCATCGGCACGCCCGGCGGCATCGGCACGGGGTGGTTCCGGGTGAGCGCGGTGTACTCGTCGGCGGCGAGCAGCGGCAGATCCCCCACCGGCCGGCGCGGCTGAGCGACGATCGCCGCGAGCAACCGCGCGAACCGTTCGGCGGCGTGCCGAATCGTGACTTCGTCGAACAGGTCCCGCGCGTAGGAGAACCGGCCCGCGAGCCCTGCATCGCTCTCCCCGATCACCAGGGACAGGTCGCACTTCTCGATATCGTTGTCGAAATCGACCGCGGTGACCGACAGCCCGGGTAGTTCGAATGCCGTCGCCGGCAGGTTCTGGAACGCCAAGCCGATCTGGAACAAGGGATTTCGCGCGGTCGAGCGGTCCGGCTCGAGCAGTTCGACCAACCGCTCGAACGGAATGTCGGCGTGCGCGAACGCCTGCAGGTCGCTGTCGCGGACCCGCGCGAGCAATTCCTCGAAGTTCCCCTGTCCGCGCACTCGCGTACGCAGGACCAGCGTGTTGACGAACATGCCGATGAGATCGTCGAGTTCGGGTTCGCCGCGCCCCGCCACCGCCGTGCCGACGGCGATGTCGTCGGTACCCGACCACCGGGACAGCAAGATCGCGAAAGCGGCGTGCACCACCATGAACAACGTCGCGTTGTGCTCGCGGGACAGTTCCGTCAGTCCGCGATACACCGCGCCGTCGATCGAAAAGGCCACGTGCCCACCGGCGAACGAGCGCGTCGCGGGCCGCGGCCGATCGAACGGCAGGTCGAGTTCGTCGGGCGCACCGGCCAGTTCGGCGCGCCAGAACCGCGCCTGGCCCGCGAGCAAGCTGTCCGGATCGGTGTCGGCACCGAGGGTCGCCCGCTGCCAGACACTGAAATCGGCGTACTGCACCGGCAGCGGCGCCCACTCGGGCGCGACGCCGGTCGAGCGAGCCGCGTAGGCCACCATCACATCTCGGGTCAACGGCAGCATCGACCACCCGTCGCTGCAGATGTGATGCGCGACGAGGACCAGCACGTGCTCGGTGGTCGCGGCCCCGGCGGCGATCCGGAACAGTTCGGCTCGCAGCGGAACCTGCACTGCCACATCGAATCCGGTGGTCGCCACCGCGAAGATCCGCGGCAGCACCGCCGCCGGGTCGATCGTTTCCACGGTGAGATCGATCGCCGTCTGCGCTGGGTCCAGGATCGCCTGGTAGGCAACGCCGTCGGATTGCGGATAGTAGGTGCGCAGCGTTTCGTGCCGTGCGATCACATCGCCGACCGCCAGGCGCAGCGCCGCCGGGTCGAGTTCGCCGGTCAGCCGCACCGCGACCGGAATGTTGTAGACCGCCGAGGCGGGGTCGAATTGATTGATGAACCACATGCGCTGCTGGGCCACCGAGAGCGGGATGTGCTCCGGGCGCGGTCCGGCCACGAGCGGCCTGCGCGCCCCCGCGCCCAGATGCCTGCCGACCTCGACGGCCAGATCCGCGACCGTGGGCGCGTGGAAGAGCAGCCGCGCGGGCACGCGCGCATCCAGGGCCGCGCCGAGCCGGGCCGCGGCCTGCGCGGCCAGCAGCGAGTTGCCGCCGAGTGCGAAGAAGTTGTCGTCCAAGCCGATTCGAACATCGCCGAGGACCGAGGCGAATACCTCGGCGACGGTCCGTTCGAGGGGGTGCGTCGGCGCACGGAATACCGCGGTATCGACGACCGGCGCGGGCAACGCCTTACGGTCCAGCTTGCCGTGCGCGGTCAGCGGCAGTGCGTCGACATGGACGATCGCCGAGGGCACCATATGGTCCGGCAGCAGCTTGGCCACCGCGGCGCGCACCACCGCGGGCACTACCTGTCCGACCAGGTAGGCGACGATCCGTCGATCACCCGGGGTGTCCTCGCGGACGACCACAGCCGCCTGCCGCACCGATGCCACAGCGAGCAGCGCGGTCTCGATTTCGCCGAGTTCGATGCGGAACCCGCGCACCTTCACCTGGTGGTCGGCACGGCCGAGGTAGACGAGCTTGCCGTCGGCCTGCCAGGCGGCCATATCACCCGACCGATAGAGACGGGAACCGTTGGAAGCGAACGGGTTCGCCACGAACCGGCCCGCGGTCAGACCGGCGCGGCCGAGGTAGCCTCGCGCCAGCTGCGCGCCCGCGACATAGATCTCCCCCGGCACGCCCGCCGGGACCGGACGCATCCGGTCGTCGAGCACCAGAATTCGCAAACCGGGGATGGCAGCGCCGATTACGCTGCGCTCACCGATGGCGACGGCATGAAAAGTGGTATGCACGGTGGTCTCGGTGATGCCGTACATATTCACCAACCGGGTGCCCGGGCCGTGCCGATCCTGCCACGCGTCCACGCGCCGGAAATCGAGCGCCTCGCCACCGAATACGATGTACCGCAATGACAATGGCGCATCAACCGCGTCGTCTGACGATGCCACGCGGTCCGCCTCCGCGAGCTGATAGAACGCCGAGGGCGTTTGATTCAGCACGGTAACTCGCTCCGAACGCAGCAATTCCAGGAATTGGCCGGGGGCGCGAGAGGTTTCGTAGTCCACGACCACCAACTTGCCGCCGTGCAGCAACGCCCCCCACAGCTCCCACACCGCGAAGTCGAAGGCGTACGAGTGGAACATCGTCCACACGTCCCGCTGGTCGAAGCCGAACTGCGCCCTGGTGTTCGCGAACAACGCGAGCACGTTGCGATGCGGGACCTGCACGCCTTTGGGCCGTCCGGTGGAACCGGAGGTGTAGATCACGTACGCGAGGTTCTCCGGCCGCAAGGCCAGCACACGCTCGTCGTCGTCGATCGGCGCTCCGTTGAGATCGACCACCCGGCCCACATCGATCGTGGGTGTGGTGCCGGGCAGCGTAATTCCGGCACGGGTCAGCACGCACGCCGGTGCGGCGTCGGCGAGCAGATAGGCGATCCGGTCGGCCGGATAAGCCGGATCGATCGGCAGATAGCCGCCGCCCGCCTTGATGATCGCCAGGAGTGCGACCACCAGATCCACCGAGCGCGGCAGTGCCACCGCCACCACATGCTCCGGGCCGATCCCGCGCGCGATCAGCCTGCGCGCCAACCTGTTCGACCGCACGTCGAGCTCGCGATAGGTCAGCGTCGCGGGACCGCAGGTCACCGCGGTGGCGTCCGGGAACGCCCGGACCACCTCGTCGAACAAGGTGGCCAACGTCTTGTCCGGGCTCGGATACGCCGTGCGCGGAAAGACGGTGCCGAAGAAGACGCCGAGTTGGCCCGGCACCTGTCCGCGCTCGAGAAGCGGTCCGATCGCCGCCACCTCGGCCTGCGTCACGGGCACGACTTCGCCACCCCCGGTGCACGACCCGGACAGATAGGCGATGTCAGCACCCTGCACGGGGCGGAGCCGATCCACGTAAGTCACTGGCTCACTGGACAACTGGGCGAGTTCGCGCCGCACGCCGGGATCATCGACCACCAGCCATCGGAGCCAGGACGGCGTATTCGCGCGGGTCGCCGCCGCCGTACAGCCGATGACCGGCCCCGCGGCCGTCACCAACCGCTCCCGCCCCTCGGACTCGTGCGGGTCGAGCACGAGAAAGCCCGCGCCGGTCTTCGCCACCGCCCACATCACGAGCACCGCCTCGACCGAGGATTCGATCACGACCGCGACCAGATCCCCGGGGCCGATCCCCCGGCCGATCAGCAGGCGCGCCAAGCGCGACGAGAGATCGTCCAGCTCGCGATAGCGCAACGCGGCGCCCCGGAACGCGACCGCGGTCCCGTCCGGATCGGCTTCCACCGCAACCGCCAGCAATCGCGGCAGCGTGGCGCCCCCGGACCGCGACGCCCGCGCCCGTCGCGCACGACTCGGTTCCCGCGTCGGCCCAGCCGCTACGGACGCGCTATCCCGCACTTCGATCTCCCCTGCACATTTCTTTGTTCAGCAGCTTGCTCAGCGACTGCTGTCGCGATTGGTCACTTGACCAGTTCGCGGCGTGTCGGATTTCCCTACGTCGACAGCACGGCCGCCGATCGCTCGCCGGATTCTTATCATGAACCGCACCTTCCCACTCCCGATCGAGGTTTTCAAATGAAAGTTGCTGTCAGATAGCTCCCATCCAAGGCTACCGCGCGGTCGGTATCGAAAGGTTGCACATGTGGCAACGCAGCGCTCGCGCCGCATCCAGGTGGTTAACAATAAGAATCGATATTCTGAACCAGAGACCCGACGGACCATTGCTTGCCATTTGCGGCACAAGCGAACTCACGCCGATCAGTGACCCATGCCACATATGCGATAGGGGCATCGTTAGGAATTCATGAGATTTATTGCCAAACAAGTCGAAGCCGTAGCCGACCGCATGGTCGAGACGAGCATATTGACTCTTTACCCGAAATAATAAGCAGCAGCTTAACTCGATGTAGCCGGCATAAATGGATATGCATTCACCGAAGCAGCCCACCGCAGACCGGTGGCGGATCGCGCACCGGCAGCGAGATGCCCGCGTAGCCGAACAACGCTGCCGTGTAACAGTTTTCCCGTAGGGACAGACATAACCGGTCGGGTAACCGTGGGTCCGCTCGGCGCACCGCAAGCAAAGGGAGTACGCAGACAGATGCATGTTCGACGGAAGAGACGATCGTCGCGGGCCGGGGTCGCGGTGCGCACCACCGTGGTGGCCCTCGCGGCGATGCTGTCGGTGAGCCTGCCCGGTGGGGCCGCCTCGGCCGAACCGCAGCGGGCGTCGGCCATCACCACCCTCACGAAAGAGGGGCGGCTGTGGCATCTGAAGGTGTACTCGGCGGCGATGGACACCGAGGTCGCGATCGATGTGCAACGCCCGGCGGACGAGTCGGTACCCGCGCCGAACCTCTACATGCTCAACGGCCTCGACGGCGGCGAGGGCACGGCCAGCTGGCAGGCCCAGACCAAGGCGCTCGAATGGCTGGCCGACAAGCCGGTGAACGTGATCCAGCCGATCGGCGGCCGCGCGAGTTACTACACCGACTGGCGGCAGCGCGATCCGGTGCTCGGACTCAACAAGTGGCGGACTTTCTTCACCGAGGAACTACCGCCGCTGCTGGACAAGGCTTTGCAGTCCACCGGTCGCAACGCGTTGACCGGCCTGTCGACCTCCGGCACCTCGGTGTTGCAGCTGGCCGAGGCCAAGCCTGGTCTCTGGAAAGCGGTCGCCGCCTACAGCGGGTGCGCGCAGATGGCCGATCCCGCGGGCCGGCAGTTCGTCAAGTTCGCGGTCGAGACGTGGTCCGGCGGTAGCACCGACAACATGTACGGCCCCGCCGACAGCCCGCTGTGGGCCGCGAACGATCCGGTACTCAATGCCGAAAAGCTGCGCGGCACACTGCTTTACATCTCCAGTGGCAGCGGCATCCCGGTGCTGGAGGACGTCGACTATTACCTGAGCAAGGCCCCGGGCCCGACCGGTGCGGTGAACCTCGGCCTCGGGGTGATCATCGAGGCCGCCGTCAACGGGTGCACGGCAAACCTGAAGAACCGCTTGGACTCGCTGCAGATCCCGGCCACCTACCAGTTCAATCCGGTCGGCACGCATTACTGGCCGTATTGGGAAGAGGCCCTGCACAAATCATGGCCGCTGCTGGCCGAGGGCATGGGCCTGCCGCGCTGATCGCACCGTGCAAGCGGCACAAGCGGATTCAGCACGACCTAAGACCGACGCTGTACGGCCCCACCCCCTGGGGGCCGTACAGCGTCGGCCTTTGTCTGCGGTACGCGTCTCGCTCAGGCGCCGACGTAATCGGCGAGATGTTCTCCGGTGAGCGTGGACCGCGCCGCGACGAGTTCGGCGGGCGTGCCTTCGAAGACGATCTTGCCGCCGTCGTGGCCCGCGCCCGGCCCCAGGTCGATGATCCAGTCGGCGTGCGCCATCACCGCCTGGTGGTGCTCGATGACGATGACCGATTTGCCGGACTCGACCAGGCGGTCGAGCAGGTTGAGCAGGTTCTCCACATCGGCGAGGTGCAGACCGGTGGTCGGCTCGTCGAGGACGTAGACCCCGCCCTTGTCGGCCATGTGCGTAGCCAGCTTGAGCCGTTGCCGCTCGCCGCCGGACAGCGTGGTGAGCGGCTGGCCGATGGTGAGGTAGCCGAGCCCGACATCGACCAGCCGTTCCAGGATGGCGTGCGCGGCGGGGATGCGCGCTTCGCCCGAGCCGAAGAACTCCTCGGCTTCGCGCACCGACATGGCGAGCACCTCGCTGATATCGCGGCCGCCGAGGTGATAGTCCAGCACCGAGGCGTCGAACCGCTTGCCCTCGCACACATCACAGGTGCTCGCGGTGCCCGCCATCATCCCGAGGTCGGTGTAGATCACGCCCGCGCCGTTGCAGTTCGGGCACGCGCCTTCCGAATTCGCGCTGAACAGTGCGGGTTTGACGCCGTTGACCTTCGCGAACGCCTTGCGGATCGGTTCGAGCAGGCCGGTGTAGGTGGCCGGATTGCTGCGCCGCGAACCGCGGATCGGCGTCTGGTCGACGGCGACCACGCCTTCGGACGACGGAATCGAGCCGTGCACGAGCGAGCTCTTGCCGGATCCCGCGACACCGGTGACGACACACAGCACCCCGAGCGGAATGTCGACGTCGACGCCCCGGAGGTTGTGCCGTGTGGCATTCCGGATCTCCAGTGCGCCAGTGGGTTTCCGCACCGACTCCTTCAGCGCCGCCCGGTCGTCGAAATGCCGGCCGGTGATGGTGCCGCTGGCCCGCAGACCCTCGACCGAGCCCTCGTAGCAGATGGTGCCGCCGCCGGAACCCGCGCCGGGACCGAGATCGACGACGTGGTCGGCGATTACGATCGTCTCCGGCTTGTGCTCCACGACGAGCACCGTGTTGCCCTTGTCGCGCAGTTGCCGCAGCAGGTCGTTCATCCGCTGGATATCGTGCGGGTGCAGGCCGATGGTCGGCTCGTCGAAAACGTAGGTGACATCGGTGAGCGCCGAGCCCAGGTGGCGAATCATCTTGACCCGCTGGGCTTCTCCGCCCGACAGCGTGCCCGACGGCCGCTCCAGCGAGAGATAGCCGAGCCCGATCTCGACGAACGAGTCGAGGGTGGCCACCAGCGAATCGAGCAGCGGCTGGACCGACGGCTCTTTCAGTGCGCGCACCCACTCGGCCAGATCGCGGATCTCCATCGCGCAGAGGTCGGCGATGTTCTTGCGCTTGATCTTCGACGACCTGGCCTCTTCGCTGAGCCGGGTGCCCGCGCAGTCGGGACAGGTGGTGAAGGTGACCGCGCGCTCGACGAACGCGCGGATGTGCGGCTGCATCGACTCCTTGTCCTTGGACAGGAACGATTTCTGGATCTTGGGGATCAGCCCCTCGTAGGTGAGGTTGACGCCGTCGACCTTGACCTTGACCGGTTCCTTGTAGAGGAAATCGTTGAGTTCCCGCTTGGTGTACTTGCGGATCGGCTTGTTCGGATCGACGAACCCCGACTCGGCGTAGACCCGCACCGTCCAGAAGCTGTCCGATTTCCAGCCGGGGATGGTGAACGCGCCCTCGGCCAGCGACTTGGAGTCGTCATAAAGCTGGGTGAGATCGATATCGGAGACCGAGCCGCGGCCTTCGCAGCGCGGGCACATGCCGCCGGTGATGCTGAAGCTGCGCCGCTCCCGGATGGTGCGCCCGGCCCGCTCGATGTTGACCGCGCCCGCGCCGCTGATCGAGGCGACGTTGAAGGAGTACGCCTGCGGCGAGCCGATATGCGGCTTGCCGAGCCTGCTGAACAGGATGCGCAGCATGGCGTTGGCGTCGGTGGCGGTGCCGACCGTGGAGCGCGGGTCCGAGCCCATCCGCTGCTGGTCGACGGTGATCACGGTGGTCAGCCCGTCCAGCACGTCGACCTCGGGCCGGGCCAGTGTCGGCATGAAACCCTGCACGAAACTGCTGTAGGTCTCGTTGATCAGCCGCTGCGATTCCGCGGCGATGGTGCTGAACACCAGAGAGCTCTTGCCCGAGCCGGAAACACCGGTGAACACCGTCAGCCTGCGCTTCGGTAGCTCGATGCTGACGTCTTTCAGGTTGTTCACGCGCGCGCCGACCACCCGGATCGCGTCGTGACTGTCCGCGGCGTGGCGTGCGGCCTGCTTCGAGTTCGCCCTCGTGGCGCTGCTCATCCTGTCTCCATCTTGGTTAGGCGGGGCCGCGTGAGCACGATGCCGGTGTGCCCGGCGCGACCCCGATCGCCGAATCGCTCAGCGCACTTCCTGAATACGGATCAAGTTGCCCGCGGGATCGCGGAAGGCACAGTCGCGCACGCCGTAGGGCTGGTCGGTCGGCTCCTGCACCACCTCGGCGTCGCCGGCCTGCACCTTCTCGAAGGTGTCGTCGACGTTCTTGGTCGCCAGCAGCACGGCGCCGTAGGTGCCCTTGGCCATCATCTCGGTGACGACGCGGCGCTCCTCGTCGGTGATGCCGGGGTCCGCGGCGGGCGGGTGCAGCACGATGGAGGTGCCGGGCTGGTCGGGCGGGCCGACGGTGATCCACCGCATGCCGTTGAACCCGACGTCCTTACGCACCTCGAAGCCGAGCGTGTCGCGGTAGAACGCGATCGCGGCCTCCGGGTCGTCTTGCGGGAGAAAGCTGGAAAGAATGCTGATGTCCATGGCAATCACGCTAGATCCGCCCGGCGGCTCGGCGCTTCTCGATTCCTGATCGGTCTGGTGACCTGTTTGGTGATGAAGGTCGGCATCTCCGCGGTCTGGTCGGCGAGTTCTTTCCGGTACGCGCTCGGCGACAGGCCGACCAACTCGGTGAAGCGCGTGCTGAAGGTGCCCAGCGAGGAGCAGCCGACGGCGAAGCAGATCTCGGTGACGCTGAGGTCGCCCCGGCGCAGCAGCGCCATCGCGCGTTCGATCCGGCGCGTCATCAGGTAGGAGTACGGCGACTCGCCGTAGGCAATCCGGAACTGGCGACTGAGATGCCCGGCCGACATGTGCGCGTCGCGGGCGAGCGCCTCGACGTCGAGCGGCTGCGCGTACTCCCGGTCGATGCGATCGCGGACTCGCCGCAACCGAGCGAGATCACGCAGGCGGTCCGCCTCGGATGTACTGCTCACCTGCGTGATCATCGCACATCGACTGGGCGGCCGACCTAGGACCGACCCGCGCGGGTTGCGCCGTAGCAAATCATTGCCATGGCGTCTTTCGGCCATGCGATGGCCGGCGCACACAAGGCGATTCCCGGTGCGGGGCCAGCGCGGGCCCCGGCACCGGGAATCCATTCGGGACGTCTGCGAGTGTCAGTCGCGTACGTTCTTCATCTGGTCGTACTGCTCCTTGGTCATCTCGTCGGGGGAACGCTCGGGCAGCCTGCGCGACTCGGGGCCGACGGTGCCGATGCTGCCGCCGTCGAATACCACTGACGCCCAATTGTTCTGGGCCCGCAGAGTGTTGTAGCTGCCGTCGTTGTTGATGCTGCTGCGCACCGAACCGGAGGCGATGGAGCCGTTGCAGTTCCAGTCGATCGGCTGATCGGCCGCGCCGGTCCGCTTACGGGTGCCGTCGGGGCAGAAGTAGACCGTGCGCCACCCCGCGGACACCGGGCCCATGCCCTGCCGCTCCTGCAGCGCGGTTTCGTCCAGCGCAGGCGGATTCACGCTGGAGTAGCCGAAGTAGGAGGTGCCGTCGGTCTTCGGCACGCCGGCGAACTGGAAGCTGTAGTTCATCACGCTGAGGTAGTTCGGCTTGTAGTTGGTGTGGTCCACACCGCCGTGCTTGAGCCCCAGGTTGTGGCCCAGTTCGTGGATGAACGTGCCCACGTTCTCGTTGTCGTCCGGCGTCCAGTTGCACTTCGGGCCGAGCGCCACGATGAACGTGTCCGCCGGGATGCCCAGCGAGATACCGCTGCTGCACCCGTTGTCGTACGAGTCGGCCCAGATCATGTAGTGGAAGATGCGCGACCGGTTGGCGGCGAAGTTGGTTCGCTTGATGGCCGCGACCTGGCTGTCCACCGGTGACAGGTTGTTGTCGTAGGGCACCTGGTTGCCGCCGCCGAGGTTGTAGGCGGCGCCCCTGGCATTACCCGCGTCCAGGTGGATCTTGATGCCGTTGCGCCCGTCGGGGTTGGTCACCGGCGAGGTGGCGAACACCGCGACGACCCGATCGAGCGCGGCGGTGGTCGGCAGCCGGCCGTTCATGTAGTCCATCTCGACGAAGAGATCCTTATGCCTCGGATCCGCGCCCATGGCAGGAAGATCCACATCGATCTTCCCGTCGCCGTTGGCGTCGTAACCTTTCGTCTCCCAGTCGTCGCTCAGTCCGTCACCGTCGGTGTCCACGGCGGGCGCCTGCGCCTGTGACTCGGCGAGTGCGGTCGGGACGGTGACCGTGCCCAAGGCGGACAGTAGGGCGAAGCAAGCGACGAGAGCTGATCTGTAAAGCGACACTTCGAACTCCTTTCGGGTATCCGGCTATTTCCAATCCACCTGCGGCGAGCGGTAGAAGTTGATGCCCTGCGCGGCCCAGATCAGCCCCTGCTTGGCCAGTCGCGCGCGGTAGCTGTCCCAGTTGTGCGTCGCGGCCGGGGACCAGCCGATCTCGGCCGCGCCCGCCAGTCGCGGGAAGGCCATGAACTCGATATCGGCGCTGGTCCGCAGGGTCTCCGACCACAGCGGGGCCTCGATGCCGATGACCTGCTTCTCCGAGACGCCCTGCAGGAAGGTCGCCGGATCCCAGTTGTAGGCGTCCTTCACCTCGACGTAACCGGCCCAGTGCAGGCCGAGCGGGGTGCTGGGGTTGTACTTCATGTCCAGGTACGACTTGTTGGCCGGCGACATCAGGACCTTGTTGCCCCGGGCTGCCGCGGCGGCGACATCGGCGTTGGTGTTGGCCGGATCCCAGTACTGCGCGATGGTCGAGGTCGGCGGGTTGGTGACGACGATGTTGTGCCAGCCGATGGCCTTCTTGTCGTAGGTGGCGAGCATCGGCGAGACCTTGTCGTAGAAGGTCTGGTAGTCCGCGGGCGAGGTGGAGTGCGCCTCGTCGCCGCCGATGTGCAGGTACGGGCCGGGGGTCATGGCGGCGAGCTCGCGGATGACGTCCTCGACGAACTTGTAGGTGATCGGCTTGCCGATGCACAGCGAGCTGTAGCCGACCTCGATATCGGTGCGCGGCGGCACCGGCTTTCCGTCGCAGTTCAATTCGCCGTAGGAGGCCTGCGCGGCGTTGGTGTGGCCGGGCATGTCGACCTCGGGGATCACCGTGATGTGCCGGGACGCCGCGTACGCGACGATGTCGCGGTACTGCTCCTGGGTGTAGTAACCACCCGGGTCACCGCCCACCGCGGTCTGGCCGCCGATCTCGGCGAGCTTGGGCCAGCTCTTGATCTCGATCCGCCAGCCCTGATCATCGGTCAGGTGCAGGTGCAGCGTGTTGATCTTGTACTGGGCGATCTGGTCGATGTAGCGCTTGACCTGGTCGGGCTTGAAGAAGTGCCGGGCCACATCGAGCATCGCCGCGCGGTGCGCGAACCGGGGGTAATCGACTACTTCACCACCGGAAACAATCCAATCCTGTTTCTGGACAGTGGTTTTGTTGATCGAGGCGGGGAAGAGCTGGCGCAGCGACTGCACGCCGCCGAACAGGCCCGCGGTGGTGTTCGCCCGCAGCGTGACACCGCGTTTGGTCACCGAGAGCTGATAGCCCTGGTCGCCCACGCGCGGGCCGGCGTCACCGAGTTGCAGGGTGATCCCGGACTTGGCCAGATCGTGCCGCTCGACCACCGGCAACCGAAAACCGGTGGCGGGCCGCAACAATGCGGCCAGATATTCCGCGACCGGCTTGGCCTGGTGTTCGGCGCGAATAACGCTGTCGGCAGCGAGCTTGAAATTCGCCTTGGTGTCCGGGCGAGCCTGAACGGGGACGGGCACGATATCGGTCACGCCCCGTTCGGTAGCCGGCGGCTTATCCGCCGCGGCGGTAGCGGTCAGGCCGGGTAGCACAAGGGCGATGAGCGCGATTACCGCGCCGAAAACGTAGGGGAAAAACAACTTCCGCATTGCGGACCTCCGAATGAACAGCAGGGTGCACACAGCAGTATGGGTCAGCGCCCGAGTTCCGACTGGGGACCGCAGAACTGGGGATACCTGCCGGTCGGACCGTAATTCGAGGCGCCGGAAGGTGTTCGGCGTCCTCCCCAGTGGGACTGGGGAATCCGATCCGGCGCATTTCGTGTCATGATTGCGCCGCTTGTTCGCCAACCGCACGACAGGAGTACCGGCGCCTACTGAGACATCCTCTCGTATAACACTTCTCGATTACACCCGTCGACACCTTCGGGGTGAATTGTGGTGGTCAGCGAAATGCGGATGTCCCGGTAGATATTCGCGTGCGTGCTTTGCGTCGATGACGAACTTTCGGAAATCGTGGTGGTGCCGCGCAAGTCGCCGCCCGCGCTGTAGACGTACGAGAGATTGGTGTGCCGATGCGAATGTCCGGTCCATTTACCGTATCCGCGCTGGCAATGACCGGGTTGCTGATGACCGGCTCGGCCGCGCACACCGCGCCGCCCGCGCACGCACCCGACAGCACGCTCGCGGCCGCGACCACATCCACCGACCAGACCTACCCGGTCACCGACCAGTCGGTCAGCGTCACGCCCACCGGCACCGAACAACTCGGTGACTCGTCGACGGAAACACCACTGTCCGAGGGTGATTCGCTGATCAACGGCCCGCTGGACCTGCAGGACGTCGAGGTGCCGCAGGACGGCACCCGCGGCATTCCGGAGCCGCTGCTCGCCGCCTACCGCAACGCCGAACTGTCCGCGGAATCATCGATGCCCAAATGCGGCCTGCCCTGGTACCTGCTGGCCGGTATCGGCAAGGTGGAGTCCAATCACGCGGCCAACGGGCGGATCGACGAGAAGGGCACCACGAAGGGCACCATCTTCGGCCCCGCGCTGGACGGCACCCTGCCCGGCAACGAGATCATCAAGGCCAGCGACGGCAGTTTCGTGCGCGCCGTCGGCCCGATGCAGTTCCTGCCGGGCACCTGGGCGATCTACGCCGCCGACGGTGACGGTGACGGCAGCACCGACCCGAACAACGTCTTCGATGCCACGCTGGCCGCGGGCAAATACCTCTGCTCGGGTGGCCTGGATCTGCGCGATCCGCAGCAGGAGATGCGAGCGGTGTTGCGCTACAACAATTCCCGCGACTATGCGACGCTGGTGCTGAGCTGGGCCAACGCCTACAAGACCGGCGGTGCGACGCCGGTGGAGATCTCGGCCACCGTGCCGGACAGCATGCCCGACGGCAGCATGCCCGAGGGCACCGGCTCGAGCATGGTGGTGGACGATCCGGCCGCGCTCGCCCCGCCCGCTGATCCGCCCGCCGACCCACCCGCCGACCCACCCGCCGACCCGGCGGCGCCCACGACGACCGAGACGCCGTCCACCACGCCCGCGCCGACGACCACGGTGGAGCCCACCGGTACCGCGACCCCCAACGGCACGTTGACGCTGCAGATCCACGTCCTGATCACTGTCCCCGGCCGCGGCCAGATCCCGTGCGGGATCTTCTGCACGCCACCGGCGCCCGGCACACCGGCGCCCAAACCCGGCCCGCTGCGCCTGCCCGGACCGCCGCCGTCGATGCCGCTGACGATCCCCGGGTTGCCGGACAACAAGCGGCCGACCACGACGGTGCCGCCGAAGACCTCCGCGCCGGCCACGACCACCAGCCCGGCGCCGACCACCAGCACACCGCCGCCGGTGACGACGCCGCGCACGACCACGCCGACGACCTCTCCCACCACCACCGCGCCGACCGTCGTCGAGCCGCGATCGCAGCGAACACCGTCCACGGCACCGGGTTCGAGCCCGGCGCGGCCCGCGCCGACCTCGACCGCGACGCCACCCGCATCGGCCGCAGCGCCACCGCCGGCCGCAGCACCGCCGGCGCAGCAGTCCGCGCCCGCACCGCAGCAACCACCGGCCGCGCAATCGCAACCGGCGCAGCAGCCGCAGGCTGTGCAGCCCCCTGCGGCGCCACCCGCGACCAAGCAGCCCGCCGCGCCCGCACCGGCCCCGACCACCGCCGAACCGAAGCCGACGCCGGCGAAACCCGCGCCGACACCGGTCAAACCGGTACCCACCACCACGCTGCCGCCCTCCCGATAAACGGCCGTCTTTGTCCGGATTCTTGCCCCGTTCCCTCCGTGCGAATACGATCTGGCGCTCGTGGGAGCAACTGCGGTGGACGCGTCGCGGAAAGACACGCGAATCTGGGGAGCGGTAACCGTAGTCGGAGTGATCGCCGGGTATGCGGCGGTCCTGCTGGCCGACGCTCGGCACTACTACACCGACGACACCGAGGCGCAGTACGCGCCGATGTGGGTGGCCCTCGGCACGCACCTGCGTGAGGGACGCTTCCCCGCGCTGGTGCCGTGGGAATGGATGGCGGGCAACTACTCCCTGGAGGAAGCCGGCCTCTACAACCCGCCCCAGCTGCTGGTGCACCTGCTCGCGCCCTCGATGGACAACCTGGCCGTGTACGCCACGATGGTGAAGCTGATCTTCTCGATCATCGCCGCGCTCGGCGTGTTCCGGATCTGCCGGGCCTACGGTGCGCACGCCCCGTGGGCGGCGCTGGCCGGTATCGCCTTCCCCCTGAGTGGCTGGTTCCTGTTCTTCGACCAGGCGAGCTGGATGACCTCGCACACCGCCACCGCGTGGCTCGTGCACGCCTGGGCCTCGGCGGTGTACTACGCGCGCGGACGCAGCGGCCCGATCCCGGTCTTCGTCTTCCTGTACCTGACCCTGACCGTCCAATACGCCTTTCCCGCAGTCGAAGCCGGTCTGATGATCGCCGCCGTCGTGGTCGGCGAGGTCATCCACCAGCGCCGATGGGGACCGTCGCTGCGGCTGATGGCGGCGGCGGGGTGCGCCGCGCTGGCAGCCATGGCGGCCAATCTGCCCGGCATCCTCTCCTCGCAGGTGACCTGGCGGGGTAACGCCAAGATCCACAACGATCCGTTCCTGACCGTGCCCTGGTCGGAGTCGTTGAACGCGAGCCTGCCGAGCACGACGCCCGCGTTCACCGCGTGGTGGGGGCATGTGCAGCCGTTGCCGATGGTCTACATCGCGTGGTTCCTGATTCCCGCGCTGGCCTTCATCGCCTGGCACGCGGCGGCGCGTTCCGCGCGTGATTTCAGTGGAATCGCGATCTTCGCCGCGGCCATGCTGATGTGGACGGCCGGGCCCGGCGCGGTCGGCCCGCTGCGGTGGCCCGCGCGCGTGCTGCCCATGCTCGCCATCGCGCTGCTCGTGCTGGTCTGCGTATTGCTCAGCCGCCACGGCACTTTCACGTCCTGGCGGCGGCGCGGCGCGGCCGCCGCCGTGCTGGTCGCGCTGCTGTTCGTGCGCTCGTTCTCAGCGGCTCCCGCACTGGTGCTGCGGCATCTGCTCGCGGCCGCGGTGGTGCTCGCGGTCGGCGCCGCGACACTGTGGCTGCTGCGCAACCGCGGACCGGCACTGGCGTGCACGCTGGCCATCTTCGTGATGTTCCCCATCGCTTATGCCCAGGTGCGCAGTGCACCCGAGACGCCGATGTCCTACAACTTCCCCGAGCGGCGGTCCGAGATGACCGCGGCCTTCCCCGATTTCGACGGTCTCACACTGCAACTCGCCGACCGCGCGGTGCTCGGCCCGCAGGACCGCTCGCTCGCCGGTGCGTACAGTTCGCTCGCGATCGGCAACTACGCGAAGAATCTGCAGTCCCGCTACGTCAACGGGTACACCCCGATCGGCCATGCGCCGTTCGCCGGGGTGCTGTGCATGGCATGGGACGGCAGCACCTGCCCGGACGCGTTCCGTCGTGCCTTCGAGACCGAACCGAGCACCGGCACCACGATCGTCGACCTGATGCAGGTCGATCGCGTTGTGCTGCACCGGGCCCAGTACCCGGACGCGCGTAACTCGCCCGCGCCCAACGGCTGGCGGTGGGTCGACTACCCGGGCCACGAGCGCTACATCTCGGTCCTGGAACGCGTGCCCGGTGCGCAGCCCGCGCGCAACGGCGCGATCGCCGCCACCGCGGCCGGCGTCAGCGCCACCTCGATCGCCGACGGTGACTACACCAGCCGGGCCACGGTGAGTTCCGCGAACGGCGGCCGGGTCGTGTTCGCCCGGCTCGCCTGGCCGGGGTATCGGATCACCTTGAACGGCCAGGAGATTCCGACCGCCGCCGTCGCGAAGACCTTCCTCGCCGCCGACCTGCCGGCGGGCACCCGCAACGCCGAACTGACCATCACCTGGCGCCCGCCGGGGTGGCAGATCAGCATCGGGACGGCTTTGCTCGGCCTCGCCGGGATCGGCGTGCTCCAGTACTACCGCTCGCGTCGCCGCGACCTGGACACCCCGCCGGAGACGCCGGTGCAAGAGCCGGCCACCGCACTGGTCGGCGCCGACACGTAGGGCGACCGCGCTGGATATGATCTCCGGAGCGAACCCGACCGCGCTACCGAGATCGAGATCCGCCGCTGATGTCCGCACATCCCCACCTGGCCGACGTGGTCGCCGCCCTGCACTTCGATCTCGCCGAATGGATGAGTTCGAACGCACCGCCCAAGGTGTTCGACCGGTTCGCCAACGCGCTGCACGACACGTTCTCCGCGGTGACCACGGTCGGCCAGGTGGTCGACCGGGACACTCTGCTCGCCGGTGTGTGGTCGGCGAAGAACAGCCAGCCCGGCCTGGAAATCGAGGTCACCGACTTCGAGGAACTCGCGCACAGCGGCAAGATCGTCACCGTCCGCTTCGTCGCGGAGAACAGCATGGCCGGGTTGCGCACCCGCCGTTTGGTCACCGCCATCCTGTTCGTCGCCGACCACGGCTATCTGTGGCGCTCGGTGCACGAGACCGCGGTGCCCGCCGCCGAGTGAATCCGCGGAAGCGGCCCGCCCCCGTCGTCCCGTTTGGTACCAAAGGTAAAGAAAAGGTAAGGTACCGGTCAGGATCGGATGGGGTTTGCAGTGAACATAGAGGTGACATCGCTGCCGGGAATCGGTGTGCGAAAAGAGTTTCCGCTGACGAAATTGGGCCGTCGCATCGGCGTCGTCGAACACCGTGACGGCACCATCGACCTGATCTACACCAAACTCGGCGATCCGGAGACCACCGTCCAGATACCGCTGACCGCCAAGGAAGCGGGCGTCCTCGCCAACCTGCTCGGTGCCCCGCAACTGGTGTCGCAACTGCTGAAGGAACACCGCGGCATGGCCGGGGTGCAGACCAGGACGATGCCGATCATCGGCGGCTCCCCCTACGACGGACGCACCCTCGGCGAGACCGAGATGCGCAGCCGGACAACAGCTTCCACCGTCGCCGTGATGCGCGCCGGTCAGGTGCAGCCCTCCCCCGGACCGGATTTCACGTTCACCGCGGGCGACCTGCTCGTCGTCGTCGGCACCGACGAGGGCCTCGACGCCGCCGCCGAGATCCTGACGGACGGGTGAGCCGATGGTGATCGAGGGAACCGCAATGGCGCTCATCCAGCTGGGCGCAGTCTTCTTCGGGCTCGGCGTGCTCGGCCGGATCGCGGCCCGGATCGGCCTGTCGCCGATTCCGCTGTACCTGCTCGGCGGGCTGGTGTTCGGCACCGGCGGTCTGGTCGAGTTGCATCAGGTGGACGAATTCATCCATCTCGCCAGCGAGATCGGCGTCGTGCTGCTGTTGCTGCTGCTCGGATTGGAGTACACGGCCGCCGAGCTGGTGACCGGGATGCGCAGATCCTGGCCGGCCGGACTGCTCGATATCGCGCTCAACGCCACCCCCGGGGTGATCGTCGCCCTCGGCCTCGGCCTGGGCTTGACCGGAGCGATCGCGATGGCCGGGGTCACCTATATCTCGTCCTCGGGCATCGTCGCGAAGGTGTTGAACGACCTCGGCCGCCTCGGCAACCGGGAGACACCGGTGATCCTGTCGATCCTGGTGTTCGAAGATCTCGCGATGGCCGCGTATCTGCCGGTGCTCACGGCGGTACTGGCGGGCGTCGGCCTGCTCGCGGGCCTGAAGACGCTCGGCATCGCGCTCATCGCGGTCACCATCGTGCTCGTCATCGCGCTGCGCTACGGGAAGTACGTCTCCGCCGTCGTCGCCAGTGACGACCGGGAAGTGTTCCTGCTCAAGCTGCTCGGCGCGGCGCTGCTGGTGGCGGGCATCGCCTCGGCGGTGCAGGTGTCCGCGGCGGTCGGCGCGTTCCTGCTCGGCATCGCCATCTCGGATTCCACCGCGCACAGCGCGACGAAGATTCTCGAACCCCTGCGCGACCTGTTCGCCGCGATGTTCTTCGTACTCTTCGGCCTGTCCACCGACCCGGCGAGCATTCCGCCGGTGCTCGGCTGGGCCGTGCTGCTCGCGGTGGTGACGACCGCGACGAAGATCGCCACCGGCTGGTGGGCCGCCAAGCGGGCCGGTGCCACCACCCTCGGCCGCGCCCGCGCCGGGACCGCGCTCGTCGCCCGCGGTGAGTTCTCCATCGTCATCGCCGGCCTGGCCGTGGCCGCCGGCGCGCTGCCCGCCGAATTCGCCGCCCTGGCCACCACTTACGTGCTGCTGATGGCGATCCTCGGACCCATCGGCGCGCGCATCGTCGAGCCGGTGGTGCGGCGCTTCATCATCCGGCCGCCACGACCGCAGGCCGATCTCGCGGCCGAGTAGCCGCGCCGGATCACCGGTGCGCGTCGAGGAACGCGGCGGTGTCGGCAGCGATCTCGTCCGGGTATTCGCCGTTGATCGCGTGGCTGGCCTGGTCGTAGCGGCGCACCGTCGCGTTGCTCAGCGTGGCCTCGGCTTGCCGCGCCGCCGCGGCGGCGTCGTGGATGACCGACCGGCCCGCGAGGATGACCAGGAACGGCATCGTCAGACTGCGCAATCGGTCGTCGGTGAACTGCTCGGGCGCCGGCAGTTTCCTGGCGTAGTGCCGCATACCCGACTCGATGAGGTCGGCGACCGCGACATCCTCGACCGGCGCACCGCCGGCGGTCCAGCTGTTGAAGGAGTCGCGCCAGCTCTTCGGGAACCAGCGCACGGAGGCGGGAATCGAACGCAGGATCGTCTCGATCGGCATGGACGCGAAGGTCATCGCCGGATCCAGCGCGATCACCCCGGCGATCTTCTCCGGCTGGTGGATCGCGAGATTCGTCGCGGTCCACCCGCCGATCGAGACCCCGAACAGGTACACCCTCGGCTCGGGCAGTCCCGCCAAGGCCTGATGCAGCCAGCGGGCTTGGTCGCGCTGACTGTCGATCGGCCGGTCCTGGATGCTCGCGCCCGGCTCGCCGAGCAGGTCGACGGTGTAGACGGTGCGCAGCTTCCGCAGTGACGGCAGGTTGGCGGCCCACATCGGCGAGGACGCGGAATGGCCGGGCAGCAGCACGAGCGGCGGTTCGGACGGGTTCGCCCCGTCGAAGCGGTACATCCGGACCACGCCGTAGTCGGTGCGCAGATCCAAGGTCGCGTTCGGCGTGGGCAGGTCACGCATCGCCCGGTCATACGCGGTGAAGAACTGATCCCGGCCCGCGGCCGAGGTGAAGTGGCCGACCGGGGCGGTGTCGCGCAGCGCGAGCCAGGCCAGCAAGCTGAGCGAGACCGTCGCACCCGCGAACATCAGGATCCTTTTACGTCGCATGACTATCAAAATAGGACATCGATGTCTCATTAACAACACCTTATGTCTCATCTCGCCGATCTGGATGCTACTGTTCCGCCATGGTCAGGAGCGGGACGGCAGACGCGCGATCGACAGCGTCGAGCGGCCCGCGCACCCGCACCCGGACCGCCATCATGAGCGCGGCCCTCACGGTCTGGGCGCGCGATTTCACCGCCGCACTGAGCGATATCGCCGAACGCGCCAAGGTGTCCCGCAGCACGCTGCACCGCTACTTCCCCGAGCGCCAGGATCTCGTCGACGCCGTCCTCCTCGACGCGTTGCAGACCATCGACACGATCGCCCGCGCCGCGAACGACGGCACCCGCTCGCCCCTGGACCACCTCATCTACCTGCTGCGCTCCTTCGTCGAAGTCGCCGACCACGTGGTCTTCCTCTTCACCGATCCCGGTCGCTTCACCGGCAATCCGCACTGGGGCGATACCAGCGACGCATCGCTGCGCGCCCTGATCGCCGCCGCGCAAGCCGATGGCGCACTCGATCCGGACCTGCCCACCGAATGGGTCGAAGGCATCTTCAACGCGCACCTCTACGTCGCCGCCACCACGGCCCAGCAGGCGAATGTGCCCAAGCACGTGATCGCCGACAATGCCATCCGCACCTTTCTCGGCGGCGTCGCCACCGGTAGGCCCGCCGCCGGCGAAGCCAGGTAGTGCGCGCGGCGGCATAGAGTTTTCCCATGACGAGCAACCCGTTCTTCGAGCGCAGCACGCTGCCCTACCAGTTGCCTCCGTTCGCCCTCATCCGCGAGGAGCACTACCTGCCCGCGTTCGACCGCGGCATGGCCGAGCAGCTCGCGGAGATCGCCGCCGTCACGGCCCTCGACACGGTGCCCACCTTCGCCGATACCGTTGTGGCACTGGAGCGTTCCGGCAGTTTGCTGACCCGGGTGACCAACGTCTTCTTCGATATCACCGCCTCGGATTCCACCCCCGGCACCGACGCGATCGAAGCCGAGATCTCACCGCGCCTGGCCGCACACCGGGACGCCATCTATCTCGATCCGGCCCTCTTCGCACGGGTCGAATCGCTGCACGAGCGCGCGGCCGAACTCGATCTGACCGCCGAGGAATCCCGGCTACTGACCGAGTACCACACCCGGTTCGTCCGGGCCGGCGCTCGCCTCGGCCCGACCGAGCAAGCACGGCTGCGCGAGCTGAACAGCGAGCTGGCCACCGCCGCAACCGAATTCGGGCAGAACATCCTCGCCTCGACGAACGCCGCCGCACTGGTGCTCGACCGCACCGAGGAACTGGCCGGGCTCGCCCCCGCCGCCGTCACCGCCGCCGCCGAGCACGCCCAGGCGCTCGGCCACGCGGGCGCATGGGCGCTGCGCCTGCAGAACGTCTCCAATCAGCCCGTGCTCGCCGAACTGGAGAACCGCGACGTCCGGCACCGCGTGATGACGGCCTCACTGGGCCGCGGATTCGGCGCGGACGAGCCGAATCACGCGCTCGCCGTCCGGATCGCCGCCCTGCGCGCCGAGCGGGCCGCGCTGCTCGGCTACCCGGATCACGCCGCCTACGCGGTGGCCGATCAAACCGCGAAAACCGTTGCGGCGGTGGAAGAGATGCTCGCGAAGCTGGTGCCGCCCGCGGTCGCCAACGCCGAACGCGAGGCCGCCGCGCTGGCCGCGACGATGCGCGCGGCGAACGGTGCGCCGCCGAACGACGAACTCCACTCGTGGGATTGGCAGTTCTGGTCGGAAAAGGTCCGGGCCGAACAGTTCTCGGTCGACGGCGAGGCGCTGCGCCCGTACTTCGAACTGAACCGGGTGCTGCGCGACGGCGTCTTCTTCGCCGCCGAAAAGGCATACGGGATAACCCTTGTCGAACGCGAGGATCTCGTCGGCTACCACCCGGAGGTGCGGATCTTCGAGGTCTTCGACGCCGACGGTGCCCCGCTCGGGTTGTTCCTCGGCGACTTCTTCGCCCGGCCCTCGAAGCGCGGCGGCGCGTGGATGAACGAGCTGGTCAGCCAGTCACACCTGCTCGACCAGCGCCCCGTCGTGGTCAACAACCTCAACATCGCGAAACCGCCCAGCGGCGAGCCCGCCCTGCTGACCTGGGACAACGTCCGGACGCTGTTCCACGAGTTCGGGCACGCGCTGCACGGTCTGTTCTCCGATGTGCGCTACCCGTTCTTCGCGGGTACCGAGGTGCCCCGGGATTTCGTGGAATTCCCGTCCCAGGTCAACGAGATGTGGATGGCCAGGCCGGAGATCCTGGCGAACTACGCGCGGCACATCGAGACCGGCGAGCCGATGCCTGCGGCCCTGATCGAGCGGATGGCGGCAGCCGAGCGTTTCGGCACGGGCTTCCGCACCGTGGAGTACCTCGGTGCGGCACTGCTGGATTGGGCGTGGCATCGGGTGCCGGACGCCGACGCGCTGGCGGGCACCGACGCCGAGGCGTTCGAAGCGGCGGCCTTGCAACGGGTGGGCTTGGCCATGGCGACGATTCCGCCGCGGTACCGCACAGCGTATTTCGCGCACATCTTCTCCGGCGGTTACGCGGCGGGCTACTACTCCTACATCTGGAGCGAGGTCCTGGACGCGGACACGGTCGAATGGTTCACCGACGGCGCGGCCACCATCCGCGACAAGGGCGAGGTGTTCCGGCGCGAATTGCTCGCGCGCGGCGGCTCGGTCGATCCGATGGCCGCCTTCGCGGCGGTGCGCGGTCGGGCGCCGGAGATCGAGCCGCTGCTGGTCCGGCGGGGGCTCACCGACTGAGCGCACGGAAATTCGGTGTCCCCGTTTTCCGCCGATCGGTAGCGTGACCGCCATGGACTCCGTTGCGGTCAGGCTCATGCGCACGACGGACGTGCCGGGGGCGGAACGTGCTTCCGCCCTCGGATTTCTCGAAGTGGACCGGCACTATCGGCGAGTCAACGAGCCGGAACCGGAACCGCGATCGGAGGCCGAGGCGAAGCAGTGGTCGGATCGGCTGCGCTATTTCCTGACCGCGGACCCGGCGGGCTGCTGGGTCGCCACGCGTGATGACGAGGTGGTCGGCCTCGCGGTGTCGCAGAATCGCGATCAGCTCTGGTATCTGGCGTCGTACGCGGTGCTGCCGGACCAGCAGGGCACCGGCATCGGCAAACGGCTGATGGACGCGGTGCTCGCGCACGCGGGCGATCGCGCGGGGATGATTTCGGCATCCGGGCACCCGGGCGCGACCCGGCGCTACCGGCTGGCCGGATTCTCGCTGCACCCGCAGATGCGCATGATCGGCACGGTCGACCGATCGGCGCTACCTGTCGTAACCGGGCTGGCAGAGGGCACCACCGACGACTTCGACTGGATGGATCGACTCGACCAGCAGGTGCGCGGCGTGGGGCACGGTCCCGATCACGGCTACCTGCTGGGCGCCAACCGGCTCGTCGTCTCGCGCGCCGAACCCGGCTACGTCTACCTCGACGCGCACGGCAACACGAAACTCCTGGCCGCCGCGCATCCGGACATCGCCCGAAAGCTGTTGTGGGAGGCGCTCGCCACCGCACCGGGCGCGATCATGGTCAACTCGATCACCACGGCCAACGAATGGGCGATCGATGTCGGGCTCGCGGCCCGCCTCGACCTGTTCCAGGAGGGCTATCTGGCGCTGCGGGGAATGGCCGAGCCGAGGCCCTATCTCATCAACGGCGCGTTCCTCTGAGTGCCCGCAGTACGTCTCGGTACCGGAGTGGCCCCGCGATGGGCGGATAGGCCGTAATGTCGCGTTTGTGATGCCGAATCTGGTCCACATATGGCGCGACGGCGGGCAACAGGTGCGTACCCGAGCGGGCTCGGTGTTCGTCCGATCCGCGCCCGGTGACGGACCGACCGTCCTTCTGCTGCACGGATACCCGTCCAGTTCGTTCGACTTCCGCGGCGTGGTCGACCGGCTCGGCGGGCGTGGCTGGCTGGCCCTCGACTTCCTCGGCTTCGGGCTCTCGGAGAAACCCCGGCCGCACGGCTACAGCCTGTTCGAGCACGCCGATACCGTCGAAGACGTGGTCGCCGCGCTCGACCCGGGCCCGGTCGTGCTGCTCGCGCACGACATGGGCACCTCCGTCGCCACCGAGCTGATCGCCAGAGACCTCGACGGCACGCTCCCCTTCCCCCTGGAGCGGGCCGTGCTCGGCAACGGCAGCATCATTCTGGAAAAGGCGACGCTGCGGCCGATTCAGAAGATCCTGCGCGGCAAGCTCGGGCCGATCGCGGCCCGCCTGGCGAACCGGACGATGTTCACCCGAGAGTTCGGCGCGGTGTTCTCCAAAGCCCATCCGCTGACCGAACGCGAGGCAGCCGCGCAATGGGAACTGCTCGCGCACGCCGACGGCCACCGGATCGCCCACCTGCTGACCGCCTATCTCGACGAACGAGTGACGCACGCCGAACGCTGGCACGGCGCGATCCGCGCCTGGGGCAAACCGATCGGCTTGCTCTGGGGCACCGCGGATCCGGTCGCGACGCTCGCGGTCCTCAACGGGTTACGCGCACTGCGCGCCTCCGCACCGGTGATCGAATTGCCTGGCCTGGGCCACTATCCGCAGCTCGAGGACCCCGAAGCCTACGCCACCGCGGCGCGCCGGCTGCTCGGCATCGACATCAGCCGCGAACACCCGATCATCCGCCCCTGAGCGCGGCGGCCGAATTCGGCTGCGCCATACTCTGTTTGGAATCGGTCGACCCGGGAATGCCGCGAACACCCGGTGATACGGCGCCGGAAGTCCGACCAAGAGGAGTCCTGCTCGTGACCCGAACCGCCCTCGCGCTCGCCGCCGCAGCCGTACTCGGCGCTGCACCCGCTGCCGCCCAGGCCGCACCCGCTGCCGCACACCCCGATTCGGCGTTCGCCCCGGCCGATTCGACCGCCGCCGCGAACTCCGGCCCGGCGATCGGCGGCGGCTCCGGCATCGTCGTCGACGGACGCGCGGTGTGCACGTTGACGACCATCGGGCGTGACTCCGCGGACCGGCTGGTCGGGCTGACCGCCGGACATTGCGGGAAGGCCGGCGGGACCGTCGTGTCCGACGCCGATCCAGACTTCGGCGTGGTCGGCCGGTTCGTCTATTCCGATCCCGCCCTCGATTACGCGGTCATCGAATTCGACCCGCGCCGCGTCACCCCGGTGAACCGCATCGGCGGCACCACCATCACCGAACTCGGCGCGCCCGCGCAATTCCCGGCGATCGTGTGCAAACGCGGTTCCACCAGCGGCACCAGCTGCGGGGTCACCTGGGGTGACCTCCGGGCGACCAGCACCGAAACCTGGACCCAAATGTGTGTCCTGCGTGGCGATTCCGGCGCGCCTGTCGTCCTCGGCAGCACGCTCGTCGGCATGGTCAACGCCTATTTCGCCGTCGGCTGCTTCGGGCCCGAGGTCGGGACCACGATCAGCGCCATCATGGCCGACCTGAACGCGCGCAACGACATCGGTGCCGGGTATCAGCCGGTCTGAGCGGCGGGCCGCGCTAGTCGACGAAGTCGGCGGGGGTGCGGCGGTGGCGGTTCACGGTGACGGAGAAGATGTCGGGTCGGGCGTAGTGGCCGGTGGGGTCGAAGTTTTGGCGTTCCTTCGCAACTTCGGTGGGGTCCAGGTCGGCGAGGATCAGGTGTTCGGTGCCGACGACCGGCTCTACCAGCCAGGTGCCGTCGGGGGCGGCGACGGCTGAGCCGCCGTCGTAGCCCGCCGGTTTGTCCAGGGCCGAAAGTTCCTCGTACAGGGGGAAATCGGTGGGCACGTCGGAGTAGTCGAGGACGGCGCCGACCGCCAGGGAGTACACCCGGCCCTCCAGCGCGATGAAGCGGGTGATGTCCTTGGTGTTGCGAATCGAGCCGGGCCAGGTGGAGACGTGCAGGGTGGTCCCGTCGGCGTAGAGTGCGTGCCGCGCCTGCGGCATCCAGTTCTCCCAGCAGGACAGGCCGCTGACCCGGAACCCACCGAAATCGTGTGCGCGCAGGCCATTTCCGTCGCCGATGCCCCAGACCATCCGCTCCTCGTGGGTCGGCATCAGTTTGCGGTGCGCGCTCACGATGCCGCGGTCCGGGTCGATACCGACCAGCGTGCAGTACACGGTGCCGCGGACGCGCTCGGTGATGCCGAGGTAGCAGAACAGGCCCAGATCGCCGGCGGCCGCACGCACCGTACTCAGCTGCGGGCCGTCCAGGGTCACGGCGGCATCCAAATAATAGGCATAAGCGGCCTTTTGGGCCGGATTGTCGAAGCGTGCGCCGCCGGTCCGAGCCAGCCAGATCGGATAGCCGGACAAGAACGTCTCCGGAAAAGCCACCAGCTCCGCACCCGCCGCCGCGGCCTTGGTCAGCCAGTCCACCACGATCTTCGTGCCCGCCGTCGGGTCGAGCCAGGCCGGGCGGGCCTGCGCCGCAGCAATCCGCATATCCCCGATGGTAAATGGCGTATGGGACTAGCGCAGGTACGCGACGACCTGCGGTACCGCGTCGGCCAAGTGGTTCGCGTAGATGCCCGCGCCGATTCCGACGTAATACCAACACTGTTGGGTCCGAACGAGTTTGCCGATCACCAAGCCGGTGTGCTGCCCGCCGCTCAACAGGTAGCGGGTGATTTCGACGCCCGAGGTGGTGTCCAGCACACGGCAATACGCGTTCTCGATACGGGCGAAACTCTGTCCGGAGTAGGACGTCGCGACAAACAGCACGGTGGTCACCTGCGGCGCGACCAACGTCAGGTCCACGGTGATCACCTCGTTGTCGCCCGCGCCGGCCCCCGTCGGATCGTCCCCGCTGTGCGCGATCGCGCCGTCACGCGAGGCGAGCTGCTCGTGATAAACGGTGTCCACCAACACATCTGCGCTGAACACCAGCGCGGCCGAATTCACGTCGATTCTGCTGTCCGCGGTTACCGAGCCGTCTACGTCGACCCAGACCTCGGCGGGATCCCACCCCAGTGCGACGCCGACGTGCTCCAGCGGCAGGCCCGCGGAGTCGACCAGAGCTATGGACACCGGGTGTCCCCTTTCGCAGGGGCGACCACGGCAACCAACTACCGCAACGCCGATCTATCTCGATATCTACCCAGCGAACCCCGTCGTCGTCCGGACCGGTGCGTCCCCGAATTGCCCGCTCGCCGTTGAGCGGCTCGTCGCCGTTGACGAGGTCAGGAATCAACCTGTCCGACCGCCGAAGCGGCCCGCCAACGGCGACATACCCCGGTGTGCCGCCTTCAATCACAGAACGACCAGTCTCGAATCAGAAGCGCCGTGCTCCGGCGAAGGGCATGGAGGAGATCGGCGCGATCGTGACGCCGGTGCTCTCGGTGCCGGCGTGAATGACGTTGCCGTCGCCCGCGTAGAGCCCGGAATGTCCACCGCCGTTGAAGGATACGAGGTCGCCGAGGCGCAGGTCGGCCTGCGCGACCGGGGTGCCTGCGGCAAGTTGATCGCCACTGGTGCGCGGTACTTCGCGACCGGCCAGACGGTAGGCCCACACCACCAGGCCGGAGCAATCGAAGGCGTCGGGTCCGGTGCCGCCCCAGCGGTAGGGCGAACCGAGTTTGGTCCATGCGGCGGCGAAAGCGCGTTCCGCGATCGCGCTCGGCGCGATCCCGTGCCCCGCCGCGAGCTTGTTCTCGGCAGGCTCCTCGACCGCACCGGCCTCGCCGGACTGCGGCCTGGCCTGCGCCGGCGCGGCGGCGCCGAACAGCGAACCCACGGCGGCGGTGGCGATCAGCACGGTCACCACAAGGCGGCGTCCGCCCCGCTCGACTCGCGCGATATCGATGGATTTCATCGTGCGTTCCTCCGATCTCCGTCGACGACCGGCGGGAGAACCACCGGCCCTGAATGGATTTCGAGAACACCTGGTGTTTGTGATTCCATCGGATCCGAATGCCATATTCCACTTCTTCGGATAAAACGCCAAGCCCGACACGCGACCTATAACGAATCAATTACCGAACAGATCTCTGCGCAATCACAGGAAAATCTCATCGCAATCTCCCGCCTGACCTGCCCTACTGTCGTGCCATGGCGACTCCTGACTTCATCCGAACCATCCGTGCCGACGCGGGCACCCAGCTGCTCTGGTTGCCCGGGGTGAGCGCGGTGGTGTTCGACGACCAGGGCCGGGTACTGCTGGGGCGACGCGCCGACAGCGGACGGTGGGCGATCATCGCGGGTATGCCCGAGCCCGGCGAAGATCCGGCCGCGTGCGCGGTCCGCGAGGTCTACGAGGAGACGGCCGTGCACTGCGTCGCCGAGCGCCTGGTCGCGGTGCGCGCGATGCCGCCGCACACCTACCCGAACGGCGATATCTGCCAGTTCATGGACATCACGATGCGCTGCCGGGCGGTCGGCGGCACGGCACAGGTCAACGACGACGAATCACTCGAGGTCGGCTGGTTCGAGCTCGCGGCGCTACCGGAATTGCCCGAGCACGAATCGCTGCGCCTGGCGCACGCGCTGTCCGACGGCCCGGCCTGGTTCGAACCGGCACCGTGAAAAACCCCGCCCCGGCGAGCCGGGGCGGGGCGCAATCCGTGCCGCGCTAGCGCGCGATGGTGAACGCGGTACCGCTCTTGGCGATCGGGCCGGGACTGAGCTCACCGTTGGTCGCACCGATGGAATAACTCACCGGCTCGAACGCCGAGAGCGGCTTGCCATCGATCTTCACGTTGGTGAAATTGATCGGGCTGAAATCCGGCAGGGCGCTGTTGAGCTGGCCCTCGACAATGATTTCCGCGGTCTGCGCGGGGGCGGTGGAATGCGCGACGGTCGTCCGCGACCAATTCTGGGTCACGTTCGCGACGGTCATCGTGTAGGCCGAACCGTCGAAGGTCACCGAGGCCTGCATCTTGTCGCCGGGGGCCATGGTCACGTCGGGATAGATCACCGGGTTCGCCGGATATGCCTCCCACAGGGCCATCCGATACGTCTGCTGCGCACAGACCGCCGCGCCGGGCGCCGAACCGCTGCCCACGGTCTGGCACGCGCCCACCGCTGCCTGCCCGAGCTGCGTGTTCACGCCCTCGGCGGCCCGGACCGCGTTGCGGAACCAGGTGGGATTGTTCGCGATGGTCGCGCTGGCCAGGTTGACGATGGCCAAGCCGGGCAGCGAGGCGATCGCACCCGCCACGCTGACGCAGATGGCCTCGGCGCCGGTCTGCATGAGCGGCAGGGCCTGCTTGCCGTCGACCACGGTCCCGTTCAGGCCGACCCACGGCACGACCCGCTGGATGACCCCGGTGTCGGTGCACGACACCTCCGGCTCGACCCATTCGGCGGACACGCTCTTGAAGCTGCCCGTCACCACGTACCCGGCCCAGTTCGTGCCGCGAATGCGCGACGGCGAGCCGCCCGGCGGTTCGTCCGGTGCGGCGGGCACCGAGGTCGGCGAGGCAGGCGCCGGTGCCCGGTCCGCCGAGGCCACCGGCGGCGAGAGCAACGCCGCGACGATCGCCCCCACCACCGAGGCGGTGAGACGGCTTCGAATTCGCGTCCGACCCGGGCTACTCATCATGAACAGGGACAATAGCCCATAGACATCACTGTCGCGCGCTGCCGCGCGGCAGTCTTTTGGCAGGTCGAAGCGGGTTTCGCCGGAGCGCGAACGGAGCTGACCTGGTTCCCCGACGAGTACCCGGACCGGCGTGTCGCCAGCGCGTCGACGGTGGGCGACGCGCCCGAAATTTCCCATTCGATACCCGGACACTCCGGAGTGGCTGCGCCACCGCGTCGATCACCAGTGATTTGCTGAATTCGCAGCACGGGCTTCGAGCTTCAACCATTGAAGGCGAAAGGACCGACGATGCGGTACGTCATTCCCACCCTCGCAGCAGTCGTATGTGCGCTTTTCCTAGGTATGGCCCCGGCGCACGCCGTGGCCACCGACTGCGCTGCCGCCGACGCGCCGGCGATCTGTGCGACCCCCTCGAAAGGCGGCCAATTACATCCGGCCGGTTCGGTCCTCTCGATGCCGCGCGCCGCGGTGAAAGCCTTGGCGATGACCATGGTGCCGCCGCACCATTTCTGGGCATTCGACAACATCATCACCCGCGAAAGCGGCTGGAACGTTTTCGCGATGAATCCGGAAAGCGGCGCCTACGGTCTCGGCCAGGCGTTGCCGCCAGAAAAGATGGGCACCCACGGTCCGGACTGGCAGTTCAACCCGGTCACCCAGATCCGCTGGACCTACGACTACATGAACAAGCGTTACGGCAGCCCGATCGCCGCCTGGGACTTCTGGCAGGCGAACCACTGGTACTGAGGGCTCAGCCGACCGGAATATCCCTGCGCCGGGCGATCATTCGGACACCGTGCCGCGGCCGCAGCGTCAACGTGGCCTCCGGCGCGACCGGATGCCCGGGCACCAGATCGAAGACGAAGCGCTGACTCAGCGCCGCGGTGATCAACACCGACTCCATCACGGCGAAACTCGAACCGATACAGATGCGCTTACCACCACCGAAGGGCAGGTAGGCCGAGCGCGCCCGCTCACGGCCCGCGCCCGGCAGGAAGCGCGCCGGATCGAACTCCTCGGGGTTCGGCCACCACCGCTCGTCGTGGTGGATGTGATGGGTGGGGATCACGACGGTGGTGCCCTTGCGGATGTGATGCCCGTCGATCACGTCGTCCTCGATCGCCACCCGCGGAATCGCCCATGCCGGTGAGAAATAGCGCATCGCCTCTTGGAAACAGGCTGCTGTCCAAGGCAATCGAGCCAGATCAGCGGCCGTCGGACGACGCCCGCACAGCACCGAATCGACCTCGTCGAGCAAACGCGTTCTGGCCGTGGGGTTCAGCGCGAGCAGGTACCACATCCAGGACAATGCGTTCGCCGTGGTCTCGTGGCCGGCCAGCATGAAGGTGAGCGCTTCGTCGCGGACCCGGCGCACCGGCAGGCTGCCCTGTTCGTCGGCGGCGTGCAGCAGGTGATTGAGCAGATCCGGGCTGTCGGTGGGATGCGCGCGGCGATCGTCGACGACCTGCCAGACCTCTCGGTCGAGCGTCCGCGCGATCCGCTGGATGCGACGGAACGGCGGCGGCAACGGAATCGGCGTCAGCGCCACCCAGGCGACCGCGCGCCAAGCCTGTTTGGGCGGCGCCGCCACGATGAACAGCCGCTCCAATCGCTCGGCGAACCGCAGACCGTCGGTGACCAGCGGCGACATGCCCACCGCGATCCGGCCGAACTGCTGACCGAACAGCGCGTTGCCGACGACGTTGAGGGTGAGTTCGACCATCTCGCCGACCATGTCGACCTCGACCCGGCCGGGCTGCGCGTCGAGCCGGTTCACGCTCGCCTCGATCGGTTCGAGCATCAGGTCGATCAGCCCGTGCAGGTGCCGTTTGGCGAACATCGGCGTGAGCATCGTCCGGTGGCGCTGCCAGGACTCGTCCTCGTCGGTGAACAGGCTGACCCCGAGCAGCGCCCGCAGGATCTCGTATTCGAAGGACTTGTGGTACTTCAACCTGCCGGCGTGCAGCACGTGGTCCACGTAGTCGGGGTGCGTGAAGGCGACGAAACGCCTTGTGCCCGCACGGAATCGAAGGATGTCGTGCCCCTTCGTCCGGCCGATCATCCCGCCTTCGTAGTCCAGGCCGATGGTCAGCGCCTCGATCGTCGCGGTGAGCGTGCCGGTGCGGGCCGAGGTCGCCGGCTGTGGCGCGGACGTGGTGGTAGCCATCAGGTCTCCTGTTCGAACAGACGACAGGACCGTCGCGGGCCGCGTCGCCGAGTCGCGCGGACCGAGGCTCCCTACCAATTGGTGTCGCATGACACCATTGTCCGCACATGCCACCAGTTTGTGACCGGTCGCGCCGAATGTCAATGGTCGCGGGGCTTTTGCTTCTACGCTCGAGCGCGTGCGTCGACTGCTCCTGCTCTTGCTCCTCCTGCCCACCGCCTGCGGCACCGATGCGCCGCCCGTCGCGCCACCACCACCGCCCGCCCCCACCGCATACGTCCGCACCCCGCAGGATTGCGCGAAACTGACCGTCACCGCGTCGACCGTCGAACCGGGCATCGGCTACATCCTCGGCACGCACGCCGAATGGCTGCCCAAGGGCCAGTTCATCCGCATCAGGGTGGCTATCGTCAACACCGACAACACTTTTCACACCACACGGCCGGCCGACTACCAGCTCGACGACACCGCGGACGCGGCCCATCCGCCGAGCGTGGACGCGATGGCGATCAAACGACAGCCGACCGAGCTCACCCTCGGCGCGGGCAATCGCCTGGAAATGGATCTCTGGTACGACATTCCGCCGAACACGGGGCCGCGGCAGCTGCGGGACGCGGTGTGCGCCACCATAATTCCGCTGCCCAGCTGAGCCCGCCGCGCCTCCGACCGATCGGTCGGACGTATCGCGATAAACTGGGCCGATGGCGCAAAGCACTCCGAGCGACGGCCGCCGGGCCCGCGGCGATCGCGCACGGACCGTCGTCTTGGACGCCGTCGTAGCACTGGCCTCCGTCGAGGGATTGGACGGATTGAGCATGGGTCACGTCGCCGCCGCGGCGGGCGTGAGCAAATCCGGGCTGTTCTCCCTCTGGCGAGACAAAGAAGAACTGCAACTGGCGGCCATCGAGCGCGCCCGGCGGCAATGGGCGGAACTGGTGGTGCAGCCGGCTTTGCGCGCACCAGCCGGCGTGCGGCAATTGTGGGCGCTACACGAAGCGCGGCTGCAGTTCTATACCGACAAGAAACTGCCCGGCGGCTGCTTCTTCGTGGCCATCCAAGCCGAGTTCGACGATCGGCCCGGGTCGGTGCACGACCGCCTGGCCGAACTGGCCCGCGAATGGGATATGTTCGTGCAGTCGATAATTCGCGACGCGGTCGAGTCCGGCGAACTCCGGCCGGAGACCGACCCGGGCGTGCTCGCGTTCGAACTCGACGCCCTCGGCTCCGGCGCGGTCCCGCGTTCGCGCCTGCTGGATTTCGAGTCCGCGTTCGCGCAGTCGCGCGCCGCGGTCCTGTCGCGCCTGCGGGCGTGGTGCACCGACCCTGCGCTGCTGCCGGAGTCCTGAGCCGGGGCCGGGGCTGACAACGCGCCCGGCACCCTGGACACTGGACTGGCAGAGCCAGATGGGCCGCGTCGGCCTCCTGCCCGAGATCGAGGTAGACCAACCGATGACCAGCACAGTAGCCGGACCGCCGAACACCGGGCAGTTCGTCCATCCGGCGCTGTTCTATCGCGATGCCGAGGAGTATCTGGCGGGCACCATCGGGTTCATTCGAGCGGGGCTGGCCGAGGACGAGCCCGTGGCAGCCTCGGTCCCGGGCCCGAACCTCGCACTGATCCGGGACGCGCTCGGCGCCGACGCGGACGCGGTTCGACTCATGGACATGACCGTCGAGGGCCGCAACCCCGGCCGCATCATTCCCGGCGTATTGCGCGCCTTCGCCGATCGCTACCCGACCGGACGGGTGCGGATCATCGGCGAACCGATCTGGGCGGGCCGCTCGGCGTGGGAGTACCCGGCCTGTGCGCAGCACGAGGCGTTGATCAACGCCGCGTTCGCGGGGCGCGAGGTCAGCATCCTGTGCCCGTACGACACCACCGCCCTCGACGCGGCGGTGCTCGCGGACGCCACCGCGACGCATCCCACGCTGATCGACGGTGACGGCGAACGCTCCAGTGCCGCCTACGATCCCGACTCCATCGTCAGCCGATACAACGAACCGCTGCCCGCTCCCCCCGCGGACGTGCCCGTCATCGACTTCGACGCCGCATCGCTCACCGGCACCCGGCACCGCGCGGTCGAGTTCGCCCGCCGCACAGGCATGACCGAGGACCGCCTCGTGGACCTCGAACTGCTGATCGGTGAAACCACCACCAATTCGGTGGTGCACGGCGGTGGCCGCGGCACGCTCGCCCTGTGGGTGGAAGGCACGCGGATGCGCTGTCAGATCCGCGACGCGGGACACATCAGCAACCCCCTCGCCGGCCGCCTGCCGCCGCAGCCGTTCCAGTTCGGCGGGCGCGGACTGCTGCTGGTGAACCAGCTCGCCGACCTGGTCCGCATGCACACCGGCGGGCACGGCACCACGTTGCAGGTGGATCTGCGGCTCGGCGAGCCGGTCAACGGCCGATGAAGTTCGCCTTCCGCCGTTCGACGAACGACTGAATCCCTTCCGCGCCGTCCGCGGTGGCGAACAGCGCGGTGACATCACCGACGAGATGTTCGGCGGCCGCGGCATCGCCTTCTGCCCGCGCACGATGCGCGGAGGCGAGGATGGCCCGCACGCCCAACGGCGCCGAGTCCTCGGCGATCTCGGTGGCCAATGCCCGCGCGGCCGCGAGCGCGGCGGCCGCGTCGGGCGCGACCTGTTGCACCAGCCCGATGCGCAACGCTTCCGCGGCATCGAATTCGGCCCCGGTCAACACCCAGCGCATCGCGTTGCCCCAGCCTGCCTCCCGCCAGAACCGCAGCGTCGCACCGCCGAACGGGTAGATGCCGCGGCGCACTTCCAACTGACTGAATCGGGCGTCCGCGGCGGCGATCCGGATATCGGCGGCCAGCAGCAGCTCGATGCCCAGCGTCAGGCAGCGTCCCTGCGCGACCGCGACCACCGGCTTGGTCCAGCGATAGTCCAATCGCCACGGGTCGAGACCGTCCTCGGGGTAGGTGATCGCGCCGGAGGCGAGGGCCGGCGCGACGTCGACCAGGTCGAGGCCCGCGGTGAAGTGGTCACCGTGCGCGAACAGGACACCGGCGCGCAGGTCGTCGTCGCGTTCGAGCAGGGCGTAGGCCCGGGACAGCTCGGCGAGCATCTCCAGCGTGAAGGCGTTGCGCTTATCGGGGCGATTGAGCCCGATGAGCAGGACGTGTCCGTCGCGTTCGACGGTGACTGTGTCGGCCATGGGCTCCAGTCAACCGCAGAATTATGGTGTAGTCCATAGTCCCTATCGAATGCCCGACAGTCGACGGTGCACTGCCGCCACGATCGCGCGGGCGCGGTCGTCCGGTTCGGTGGGCAACATCAGGTCGACGCCCAGCCGTCCGTCGAAGCTTGTGATCACGAAGTTGAGCGGCAGCCCCGACTCGGCAGGCTCCACACCGACCACCGGGCTGTACTGGAACATCGGCCGGAAGTCCTACCGTCACGCTACAATCTGACCGATCGGTCGTACAGTCTTGTGCTCAGGGTCACAAGCGCTGATCAGCGCCCCCGGTGGCGTCACGAACTCGGGTCGATGCGCCCGTGCTCGGTGATCAGGTGCTGGAAGACGCCGGAGAAGTATTCGATGCGCGCGTCCTCGAGTTCGGGCCGCGGATAGGCGGCGCGCAAGATCGCTTCACCGTCGAACATGTGCACAATCGAAGTGACCAGCAGGCGGGCGATATCCGCGGGCATCCCGGGCGTCAGCGCGGCGACCGCGACGCGTTCGACATCATCGATCAGCGCCTTGGTCACCGGCGCGAGGCGAGCGCGCAGTTCCGGTTCGGTGCGCGCGGCCACCAGCAGTTCGAACCAGACCGTGTTGGTTTCCTGCCGGATCTGATTGCGCGCCCGGTGCAGCACGTGCGTCACATCCAGTGGGCGATCGGCATTCTCGCGGGTCCGGATGTTGTCGAACGCGCGCATGTGCCGGCGACCGACCTCCTCCGCGGCCGCCACGACCAGGTCGATACGCGAGTCGAAGTGCCGGAAGATGCCTCCCTTGGAAACACCCGCGCGCCGGCTGATCTCGCCGAGCGAGGCGTTGTGGTAACCGACTTCGGCGATGGTCTCGATGGTCGCCTCGACCAGCTTGGCGATGGTCGAGGCGCGCCGTTCGGCCTGGGTCCGGCGCAGCGCCGGTGGTCGTCGCTGCTGTTCGCTCACCGGGCCAGTGACCTGAGGAAACGACCCGTGCGCTGGGTGCCGAGGGCAGGCGCGGCGGTGCCGTCGCCGAAGACGTACTCGCCGCCGATGAAGACGGCCGAAACCGCGCCGTCGTTGCGATTCACCATGCGGGACAGGTTGTCATACTGTGCGACGGGGCTTTCCGCGTAGTCGTCCAGCGTGGCGTCCAGGTGCGCCGGGTCGATCACCACCAGATCGGCGCGATCACCCTCGCGCAGGTGCCCCGCGTCGATGCCGTACCAGTCCGCGAGTTCACCGGTCATCCGGTACACCGCGCGCTCGAGCGACAGGAACGGGCGGCCCGCCTGCTCCGCCTCGTGCACCCGGCGCAGGAAGCGCAGCCCGAAGTTGTAGAACGCCATGTTCCGCAGGTGCGCGCCCGCATCCGAGAAGCCCAGTTGCACACCGGGATCCGCACCCAGTTTGGCCAGGAACTCCGGCCGGTGATTGGAAATGGTGGTCCGCCAGCGCACTTTGGTGCCGTGCTCGAGCACCAGGTCGAGGAACGCGTCGACCGGATGCAGGCCACCGCGCTCGACCCCCACCTGCCCGAAGGTCTTGCCGATCACCGAATCGTCCGGGCAGGCGACGATTTCGGCGTCGAAGAAGTCGCGATGCCACACCCGCATGCCGAATTTCGCGTCGTAGTCCTTCCGGAATTGCCGCCGATAGGTCTCGTCCTGGAGCAGCGCGTTGCGCTCGACCTGATCGGCGAGGTGCAATGCCGCTGCGCCGGAACCGAATTCCTCGAAGATCACCAGATCGATGCCGTCGGCGTAGACCTCGAACGGCACCGGCAGGTGCTGCCAGCGGAAATCGCCGCCCAGCGCGTTCAACGCGCGCGCGAGCGGTCCCATGATGTGCACCAGGGCCGGATTCGCCTTGATGTCCGCGGCCGAGAGCAGCGTGGTCTTCAACTGCTTACGGAAAATGCCCAGGGTGCTCAGCGTCATCGCGGCGATGCTGCGCACCGAGGCGATATCGGGGCCCGCCTGCAGGATTCGCCCCCGCTTGCGCAGAATCGCGTTGAGCCGACGGCGTTCTCGCGCCTTGGCGTAGGTCGAGGGCAGCGTCCGGGACCGGCAGGTGTCACCGTCGAGCTTGTCGAACAGCAGTTGCTGGGCCGACATTCCGACGAACCCGGCGTCGAGCGCTTCGGTCAAGGCCGATTCCATCGCGGCGAGTTCGGCCTCGGTCGGGCGCACGTCTTTGCGGGTGGCCCGGTCCAGGCCCAGCAATGCGGTGCGGATATCGGAATGCCCGAGCATCGCGGCGATATTCGGCCCCAGCGGCAGTTCCTCCAGCGCGGCGATGTATTCGCGCGCCGAGTGCCAGGTCTTGGTCTGCTCGACCGCCTCGATGACGTGCCGGCGAGGGATGGCCTCGACGCGGCCGAACAGGTCGCCCGCATCGGTGGCGCCGACGTGCACGGTGGACAGCGAGCACGACCCGAGCAGCACCGTGGTGATGCCGTGACGCACCGACTCCGACAGTGCGGGCGTCTTCAGCACCTCGACGTCGTAGTGCGTGTGGATGTCGATCATCCCGGGCACCACCCACTTGCCCGCGGCGTCGACGACCCGCCCGCAGCCGGTCTCGTCGAGCGGGTCGGCCGAGACTGCGACCACCCGGTCGCCGCGGAGTCCCAGATGGCGCACAGCGGAGGCCGAGCCTGCCCCGTCGAACCAGCGGCCGCTCTTGATGATGGTGTCGTAGCTCACTCCAACATTGCAACCGATCGGTCACTAACTGTCAATGCCCGGACGCGCAGCGCGCTCGGCGCTCCGGCGCGGGTGGTAGCGCACGGGACGAACTCGGGACACACTTGATGCCGTGAATCGGATGGCATTCGACCCGGGCGGGTCGCGGTGACGGCCCTGGCTCGCGGGGAGAACCGGCCCGCGCCCGCCGACCGGATGACGGTCACCGTCGCCTGCGCCGCCGGCGTGGACGTGTCGGCGCTGCTGCTCGGCACGGACGGACGGGTCCGTTCCGACGCCGACTTCGTGTTCTTCAACCAGCCGGTCGGTCCGGGCGTCACCTACCGGCACGGCAGCGGCCGCGGCGACATGGTGGACGTGCAGACCAGCGCCCTGCCCGCCGATGTGGACCGGGTCGTCGTCACCGCCAGCCTGGACGGCAGCGGACCGCCCACCTTCGCGGGCGCGGGCACGCTGCTCTCGACCATCGGATCCGATTCCGGGACACTGACTTTCCCGCTGGACGGACTCACCACCGAGACGGCCGTCGTCTGCGTGGAGATCTACCGGCGCGGCGCCGCCTGGAAGGTGCGCGCGGTCGGCCAGGGCTACGACAACGGCCTGGCCGGTATCGCGACCGCGTTCGGCGTGAACATCGACGACGAGCCCGCCCCGCCACCGAGTCCGCCCACCGCCGCACCCGGTTACGGACAGGCGCCGCCCGCGACGCCACCGCAGTACGCCGCACCGCCCCAGTACGCGGCCCCGCCTCAATATTCCGCGCCGCCACCGCATCCGGCCGCACCCCAGTACCCTGCGGCGCCCGCCTATCCGCCGCCCGCCGCGCCCGCACCTCAGCAAGGAGCACTGCCGATGCAGAGCGATCTGTTCAACCCCAGCCACGCCGAGGTCAACGGCGTCGGTATCCAGAAGCAGGGCAGCAAGATGATCAAGGTCGCCGTCAACGGCGAGGTCATGGCGCGGGCCGGGTCGATGGTCGCCTACCAGGGCGACATGCAGTTCAAGGCGCTCGGCTCGGGCGGCATCGGCCGCGCCATCCAGCAGCGGCTCACCGGCGAGGGCGTGCCGCTGATGAACGTGTCCGGCCGGGGCGATCTGTTCCTCGCCGACAGCGCCGCCGACGTGCACCTCATCGATCTCGACGGCTCCGACGGACTCACCATCAACGGCTCCAACGTGCTCGCGTTCGATACCTCGCTGTCCTACAACATCCAGCGGGTGCAGGGCGCAGCCGGCGTCGCGAGCAACGCGGGCCTGTTCAACTGCGTCTTCACCGGCCGCGGCCGGATCGCCATCACCACGCACGGCTCGCCGGTGGTGCTGAATGTCGATCAGCCGACCTACGCCGATCCGCAGGCCGCGGTCGCCTGGTCGTCGAGCTTGCAAACCGGGATCAAGCGCAACGACTCGTTCGGCCTCGGCAGGCTGATCGGCCGCAGCACCGGCGAGGGTTTGACGCTGTCGTTCTCGGGTCGCGGCTTCGTCATCGTGCAGCCCTCGGAATTGCCGCCGGGCGGCCTGCTCGGCGGGACCGGCGGCGGTCAGCAGGCCGGGCAGAGCGGCGGCGCATTGGGGGGATTGTTCAGCTAATAGCGGGATAGTTCGGCTAACAATTCGCGCGCCGCGATTGACCACGTGCGCACCGTCCGCGATGATCTCAGCACCTCGGATTTCTGGAGCTTTTGCGACGAGGTACTCCTATCACCCTGGCATTCGGCACGCAGTGTGGCGGCAAGGCGAAGAGAGGTCGGAAATTTGATGAGCAGTAAGCGTTTTCGGAATTGGGCGGTCAGATCCGTGGCGGTGGCCGGGGTCGTGGCGGCCGGATTCGCCATGACGGCCACCGCGCAGGCCGAACCGCTATGGCCCGGCGGCCCCGATATCGGCACGCCGGCGATCATCCAGCCACCACCGCCCGCGCCGGTCTACGCGCCGTGCACCGCGCCGAAGACGCGCGCGTGCATGCGGCTGTCGACCAAGGAAGTGTGGCTGATGGAGGACGGCAAGACCATCTACGGTCCCAAGCCGATCGAGATCGGCAGGCCGGGCTATGAATCGCACGTCGGCATCTTCGACGTCGATTTCAAGCGGGAACACTTCTGGAGCACGATGCACAATGCTCCGATGGAATTCGCCGTCTTCTTCGACGGCGACATCGCCACCCACATCGGCCCGCTCGATTCGATGTCACACGGCTGTATCCGGATGAACCCCGACGCCGCCGAGGCGACGTACCGACACCTCGAGCCGGGCGACGTCGTCCAGGTCGTGGAATAACCACCCTGCACCATTCATGATGCGAAACGGGATGTCCAGCACGGACATCCCGTTTTCGTTCCACCAGCCGGTTACGGGACGGGGCCGGGGTCGGTGCAGCCGTTGTACCAGTCGACGACGTGGCAGGGGGCGGGCTCGCGGGTCGGTTGGTAGTCGGCGGGGACGCCGCCGTCGCCGATGATCCCGGTGTAGGTGGCGACAGCGTCCGTCGGCTTGCGCGCCAGACCGGGGTCGGCCGCGACGTCCACCTGGTAGAGCCCGAATCGCGGTGTGTAGCTGCCCCATTCGTAGTTGTCGGTGATGCTCCAGTAGTTGTAGCCGATCAGGTTCATGCCGTCGGCCTTGGCCCGTTGCAGCCAGTAGATGGTGTCGCGCAGATGGTCGCTGCGGGTGTAGCCGTCCAGGCGGGGCGCGCCGTCCTCGGTGGGCATGCCGTTCTCCACCACGTAGAGCGGTTTACCGGGGAACAGCCGCGAATACCGTTGCAGCGCATAGTAGATGCCCTCGGTCCGCAACGGGAGCTGCCACATGCCGATCACCTGCGCGTCCGCGATGGCCCGGGCCGGGGCGGACACGCTGGACGGGGCGGCGCCGCGCGCGAAGTAGTAGTCGACGCCCACGTAATCGAGCCGGTCCCGGATCTTTTCGATGATCTGGCCGTTGGCCTGCTCGTCCTCGCCCGCGACATAGCCGAAGTTGCTGGTCACCTTCGCGGTACGACGCTTCTGGTGGATGTAGTCGTAGATCGCGTTGTGCGCCTCGACGACCCGGTCCTCCATCACCCGCTGGTCGGTCTCGTTCTTGTGTACCTCGTGCATGATGTAGGCGACCGGCTCGTTGATGGTGACCCACAGGGGATCTCGCCGGTCGTACCGGTCGACCACCTTCTTCATGTTGGCCAGCCAGTGTTCCACCATGCCGTCGGAGTCCCAGCCACCCTCGTCGAAGGCCCAGCCGGGGTACACCCAGTGATCGAGGGTGATCATCGGCCGCATGCCCGCCGCGACGATCTTGGCGACCACCTTGTCGTAGAACGCGAAACCGTCGGCGTCCCACTGGTCCGGTCCGGCCGGTTGCAGTCGTGCCCACTCGATACCGATGCGGAACACCTTGACGCCGAGCGATTTCGCGAGATCTATGTCGGCGGCGTACCGGTCGAAGAAATCGATCGAGTTCCCGTACGGGTCCAGGCCCTCGTCTTCGATGTAGTTGGTCCAGTTGCTCTTCGGTACATGGCCTTCGGATTGGAAGCCGGACGCGGCGACGCCCCACAGGAAATCCGGTCCGAGCGCGGGCACGCCTGCCACGGGCCCGGGCGGCACGGCCACCGCCGTGCCGGGCACCAGCAGCGCCACCAGCGAGGCCGCGACCGCGCCCGCTGCCCGCCGAGTCCAAGTACGCATAAACCGTGAATATAACCGGGAAATAGCTGAACTCGGCGTAGGTGCGCTACGCACGGCGAGTTCGCGTACCTGCGTGGCGCGGCTAGCCGCGATCGATGCGTGGGATCGACACGATGTGCGGGGCACCGTATGCGCCGTTGCTGGCCGCCGCCGCGGCTTCCTCGGCGGCCGCGGCCAGATCGGCGATCGCCACGTCGTCGGGGGCGAAGGCGGCCGCCTTCGCCGCCTCGAGCGCCCGCGCGGCCGCCAGCTGCACCCGGGTCACGGCCTCGGCCGCGGCCACCGCGTAGCAACTGACCTTCAGGGCGTGGTTCGCCGTGACGTAGGCATGCCAGGCGGCGTCCCGGACGCTGTTCGCCGTGGCCACCGCCCGCGCGGCGCCGTGCGCGGAGCCGACGTGTTCGAGCACCTTTTCTCGGTTCACCGCCCGCCCGCTCGCGGCGCCGGCTCGGTTCGCCGCGCTGTCCGACCTGGCCTTCGCCTGCGCGAGCAGGTCACGGGTGATGTCCGGCTCCAGCAGCGCGGTCGCGCCGGCACCGCCGGAAAGCAGTGGAATGACCTTGCCTACCAACGGGACCCGCCCAGCTCCGGTGCCACAGACCATTCCGTCATCAACGAACCTCCTCGGTCGACAGTCGGACGCCGGTCCGGGACGGCCACCACCGCCACCCCGGACCAGCCGCAAGGAAACAACGTGAAATAGGGATATTCCGTCTTGAATGTGACGGAAACATATCGATGTCATTTGCCGAACGCGAACAACATGAAGGACCGGAAGAAAGGCTAGCGCACCAGTCCCACTCGGGACAAAACGCCAGAGCCGACGCGCCGGGCGCGCCGCTCGAACCGACCGTCACGGATCGCATCGACCCACGTCAGCAGCCCTCGCAGTCGCCTGAAATTCTTTCCATCCGAACGTAGTTGGGCTACGAAGACGCTGCCTGCTCCGGCCGCGCCCCGAGCAGGTCCACGATCGATGCGCCCCAGCGCCGGCCACGATCTGCGAAACACAAGAAATCACCCTATTGTTGCGGATTCGATACACAGCACCGGCCGGGACCGAAGCTCGTTCGAACCCGGCATCGTTCCGGATGGGAAGAATTCCGCGGGGCATAGCCCTGCGTCGGATAAATCGACGGTATGCACGAGAGTCGCGCGGCAAATGTCCGCCGCCGAATACACACCAATGAGGCCCGAGTATTACCCGGGCCTCATCGGACTGTGTACAGCGATAGTGAGCCGCAGGGGCGACCACGACTCACTCTGCGGAGCTGTCCCGAACCGCGTGGGACTCGACCAGATTACCCACATTTTCGACGTTATGGGGCGATTCCGGATGGAATGATCCCCTGACCCCGCATATGCCAGAAAACGCACTATTGCATTCGGAATACACCACGCATTGTGGTACGAACCGACCGTCGAAATTGCTATCGAGCCCATTAACTGGACACTTGTGCAATACATATTTCCGCTGGTCCCGCTGATTTCCGCGGCGCAAGCAGGCGGCCGGTAGACCCTCACCACCTGCGGCGTGTCGGCGAGTGCGACGCACTCGGCGCTGGATAATTCCTCTGGTGGCAGACATGCCGATGAGTCGCAGATCCGCGCTGGCCCTGGCGGCGGCCGTGCCGATCGGCCTGTGCGCGCCGCACCGGGCCGCGGCGGCCGGACCGATCGTGCGGTACACGATGACCGCGTTCACCGATACGAGCGAATCCGATTTGTATGTCTACGAATCCGCCGACGCGCTGAACTTCGAACTGCTACGCGGGCCCGCCTATCGACCACCCACCGGGCTCCTGCGCGACCCGTCCGTCTTCCGGCACGTCGACCGCGCCTACTACCTCGCCTACACCACCGCGTGGGAGGGCCAGACCATCGGCTTCGCGCGCAGCACCGACCGGCGTACCTGGAATCACCTGTACGACTTCACTGTTCCGATACCGGGTGTGACGTCCACGTGGGCGCCGGAATGGTTGATCGACGCGCAGCGGCGAGTGCATGTCCTCGTGTCGCTGTCCGACGGCTGCTCGTTCACCCCGCACCTGATGACCGCCACCGACCGATCCCTGCGCTCCTGGACGGACCTCACCCCGGTGTCCATCCTGCCGCCACCGGACGAACCGGCCCCTGTGGATACACCGGGACCGGACGGAAAACCCTGTTCGCTCTACGGCTATATCGACACCACAGTCGTGCGGCGCGACCACCGCTATTACGCGTTCACCAAGAACGAGACCACAAAATACGTCGAACTGGCCGTGGGCGCCGAGCCGCACGGGCCGTACACGCTGATCAAGACCGGCGATTGGACCGGTTGGGGCAGCCCGCGTGAAGGCCAATGCGTGGTTACGCTCCCGGATGGTGGGTGGCGGATCTATTTGGACTCCTACGACGAAGGCAAATATTTCTACAGCGACTGCCGCGACGACTTCACGACCTGGACCGAACCCCAGGAGCTGCCGGGCCTGTCCGGCACCGTCCGGCATTTCACGGTACTACCCGAGTACGGCACGGAGTCCGGCTGAACGACCTGCCGCACACCACCTTTCGACGCGTACCGCCGGAACGATTGCCCAGGCATAACCGAAGCGGCCAAACCGGGTGCATTCTGACCCGAATCAGACTTCCGGCGGGCCGCACAGCGGACGAAACTGGTACTCGCATCCGACGCCGGGCGCTCTGCTCCCTTATCTCGGGTACGCGCAGAACGACCGGCCGAGCTTCGAGGACATGGCTGGTCGCCGGCGTCGGGTGCACCTCGACCGTCGCCAGGGAAGGCCCACCTTGCCCACGCCATCGGACTTCCGAGAGCTGCCCGACACCTGCCGCCGCACTCGTTCAGCGCGGCAACCACTACGCGGCGAGGCTCGAGCGGGTGGTGTTTGCCACCGGCACGCCCCGCGCGTCCCCGTCCGTTGACCGTGCAGACCGCCGACGGACCGCGATCGCGCTTCCTGCCGATCGAGGTCGGCGGAGTCCGCCCGATCCTGCCGGACTGGCACGAGCTGTCGGCCGCGCTGCGGCTGCAGATCGGCGACCGTCCGGGCGACCACCTGGTCACCCAGTTGGCCCGCGCGTTGGCACAGTTGCACCACACCCGTCGCGCCCAACCCGAGCGCGCCGCCGAAATCGACCGTCGCCGTGGTGACATCGTCACGGTGATCGACGGCTGGGTGGCCAAGCAGCTCGCGCCCCGGCATCCACGGGACCGGGCGGCCGCCTCGCTCGGCGGCGCGGTCGACCGGATGGCGGCCGCCCAGATTCTCGCCGATCACCTGCTGATGACCGCCGAGAACGTCGCCGAGCAGCGCGTGCACGTGGCCTGGTCGCGGCTGGCCGCGCTGGCGAACGAGTGGACGGACCTGGTTCGCGAGGTCGATGCGCGCCGGACCCGCCCGATCGAACGTCGCTAGGTGCGCAGCGCATCGCGTTGCTCCACAAAACCTGGGTGGCTAGGTCGGGAGAGTCCAGAAATACTCGGACAACGGGGGCAGTTCGGTGGTGTCGACAAGGGGATCGACCCGGAGTAATCCGATGAATTCTTCGACAGACTCGTACCGCGCCAAGATTTCCTCCAGTAGTCGGCGCGCGCCATCCTCCGGTTTCATGAGCGGGTTATGCCCGGCGACGGACCGGACAAACCCGTCCTCACCACCGGATATAGCCGGGTCGCCGGTGCACCTGTCGAAGATCGGCAAATCCCTGGCATCGGTGCGGATTTCATTTCCGCCGGCAGTCCGTCAGAACAGGGTCATCGGTTCCACCGGCGCGGGCTGGGGCAGCGGCGCCAATTCCGGCACCCGCGCCGCGACCTCCTCGTGGAAGCGACGGGCCAGCGACACGGCGTCGGCATTGTCCGGGGTGTGGATGAACACGGTGGGTGAACGACCTTCGCGCAACCACTGCACCACCGTGCCGAGCCAGGGCTGCCAACCCTCGACGGTGCGTTCTATCGCGGCGCGGCCGTGATACCTGACGATCGGATGCTCGGTGAGCGCGCGGGTCCGGCGCGGCACCCGCGGCTTCTTCGACCATGCCTCCTGTTCGGTGGGGCCGATCGGTTGCCCGTCGAACAGCGTGGTGGTGTCGAAGGTCACCCATTCGGCGCCGAAGCGGCCGAGGACGCGCTCGAGGTGCGTCGCGGCGTGCTCGTTCTCGAAGAAGGCGCGGTGGCGGACCTCCACGGCCGGCCGATACCCGCCCGGCAGCTCACGCAGGAATCCGGCCAGCGTGCCGAGGTCGGTCGGAGCGAACGAGGCGGGCAGCTGGATCCACAGCGCGTGCACGCGCGAGCCCAGCGGTTCGATCGCCGCGAGGAAGGTGCGCAGCTCGGCGTCGGCCTCGGTCAGTCTGCGCTCGTGGGTGATCGACTTGTGCACCTTCACCACGAACCGGAAATCCGGTGCGGTCTGCCTGGCCCAGGACTCCACGGTGCGCTGGGCGGGTATGGCATAGAAGGTCGTATTGCCCTCCACCGCGTTGCACCGCTGCGCGTACGCCGCGAGCCGGTCCCCCGAGGCAGGCTGCCAGTCCTGCCAATTCGCGTGCGTCCACATCGCACATCCCACGTGAAGCCGCATGCAGCGACGGTAGTACAGCGCCGGGAATGAAAGGGACGGCCCCGAGGTAGGACAACACATGAAACTCGACGACTCCGCTCGCGCGCTCATCGGTGCCGGCGCCGACGCCACCCTGGTCACCCTCAACCCCGACGGCAGCCCGCAGGTCAGCCTGGTCTGGGTGGCTCTGCAGTCGACTCCGGACGGCGACGAACTGGTCACCGCCCATCTCGGCGAATACAAGAAGGTGCGCAATGTCCGCCGCGACGGCCGGGTCGCGGTGACCATTCAGGCCGCCGAACGGGGCGAGCTGATGCGGCCCTACCTGTCGATCACCGGCACCGCCCGGATCGTCGAGGGCGGCGCGCCGGAACTGTTGAAGGAGCTGGCGGCGACGCTGGCCGATCCCGGTGTCGACTTCCCGCCCGCCGACGCGCCGCCCGGCCTGCTCACCCGGATCCGCATCGAGAAGGTCGGTGGTATCGGCCCTTGGGCATCCTGACGAGCACTTACGCCACCGCACCGGCAAAATATTGCTATAGTGGCAATTAACTCGCCGACCCCTCGAATTATGCAGTGTGGCAGAGGGTTTCGTGTCGTGAGTAGTGGATCGCGGATGCCCGGGCAATCAGCGGTCCGGTAGCTGCTCGGACGGAACGTCAACCTTGGGTCCCCCGGCGTTTCGACAACGCCGTTACGGGCACCCCGCGTTCGCGGGGTGCCCGTGCACGTACCGACTCCAAGGAGATCGTCGACCGTGTTCCGCCAAGACAACTCGACACGCGCCAACCAAGCATCCGTCGATATCGCCGACGACACCGATTCCACTGTCGTCTGGCCGGATCCGAGCCCACTGGCCTCCTGGTGGGCACAGGTCATGCAACCCGGGGCGGGTTCGCGCACCGCGGCCCGCGGCCGCTGAATCAGCGGTCGGCGCCGGGCAACCCGAGGATCTTGGCGGCGATCGCCGCCGCGACCGCGTCGACATCGCGGTAAGCCCGCACCTGCCGGGTCGAGGCCAGGTCGTTCAGCATCGATTGGGCCGCTTGCACCCTGATGCGGGCGGGAATCGGCGCCCACTCCGGCCGAAGCCGACGGAGCAGATGCACCCACTCGGCGATGTAGGCCCGCTGTGCCGCCTTCGCACGCCTGCGGTCGGCCTCGGGCAGATGCCGGGCCTCCGAGACGAGCGTCTGCATCAGATGCGGGTTCTCGAATACGAAAGCGCTGTAGCTCGCGAGCAGTCGTTCGAGCGCGTCACGCGGGCCGGTGGCCTGCGCCAGCGCCCGGTGCAGATCGCGGCGCAGCCATTCGTCCCCGCGCACGATGGCCGCGAGCAGGATATCGGCCTTGCCCGGAAAATGGTTGTAGACGCTGGGGCCCGCGATGCCGACGGCCGCGCCGATCTCGTCCATCCGGACACTCACGAAACCGCGTGCCGCGAACAGCTTCGTCGCCTCGGTGAGAATCGCTTCCCGGCGGTCCAGCGCAGCGAGCGGCGCGAGAGCACGCTCGCGATCACGAAGCTCGCCGAATACCGGCGGCGGCGCATGGACCACCGCGTCGACGAGTTCGCCCAGCAGCGTGCCGAATTCGGGTTCGGGCAGCGAAAGGTTGTGGAACGAGACACTGTTCGCGACCGCCAGCGCGGACCAGGCGAGCAGATCCGCGGCCGCGGGGGTCAGCTCGGGGCGGCGGGCGGCGATGAGCTCGGCGAGGCGGGTACCGATCCGGCGCGCGGTGGCCCGGAATTCGGCGCGATCGTCGACGGACAGGTGACGCGCCTCGCGCCGCCACAGCACGCCGACCTCGCGGCGGGCCAGCATGGTCGCCGCGAGTGTGGCGCCGATCTCGTCCGGCTGCGCCGCCGCGGCGTCGACCGCATCGGCGAACGCGGTCAGCGCCTCCCCCACCACGGTGGCCAGCAAGCTCTGTTTACCGCGGAAATGTCGGTACAGCGCGGACGGCCCGATCGCCACGGCCGCGGCCACATCGCCCATCCCGACATCGGCGTATCCGTTGCGGCAGAACAGATCCGCGGCAGCGGCGACGATCAGTGCACGCCGGTTCGCCGGCCTGGTGCCGCGCGCCGGACGGACCAGGTCCGGCCCGCTCACCATACGATTTCGCTCCCTCAGGACACTTGGCTCGCGTCCGGATCCCAATACTTCCTGCGCAGTTCGCGCTTGAGAATCTTACCGGCACCCGAGACCGGCAAAGCCTCGGCGAACTCCACGGTGCGTGGCGCCTTGTACCCCGCGATCAGCGATTTGCAGTGCGCGCGCAACTCCTCTTCCGCCGCCTGCGCGCCGGGCAGCAGCACGACGACGGCGTGTACCCGCTCACCCCACTCGTCGTCCGGCACGCCGATCACCGCGCACGAGGCGACGGCGGCGTGCGCGGCCAAGGCGTTCTCGACCTCGGCGGAGTAGACGTTCTCCCCGCCGGTGATGATCATGTCCTTGAGCCGGTCCACGATGAAGACGTAGCCGTGCTCGTCCATCCGGCCGCCGTCGCCGGTGTGCATCCAGCCGTCCCGGACCGCGGCCGCGGTGTCCTCGGGCCGATTCCAGTAGCCGAGCATGACGTTGTCGCCGCGCACGACCACCTCGCCGACCTCGCCGCGCGGGACCTCGTTGTCGTCGGCATCGACGATGCGGACCTCGACGTGCGGCGTCGCCCGCCCCGCCGAGCGCCGCAGCACCGGGTCGTCGTGCTCGGCCGGCCCCAGCAGCGTCGCGACGGGGGCCAGCTCGGTCATGCCGTAGGCCTGGGTGAACCCCGCCATTGGAAAGACCTTGCGGGCGCGGCCGAGTACTGCCTCCGAGATCGGCGAAGCGCCGTAGGTGACCGTACGGACACCGCTGAGGTCGAAATCCGCGACGGCCGGATCGTCGACCAGCAGCTGAATCATGGTCGGCACCAGCAACATATTGGTGACGCCGTGCGCACCGATCGCCTGCAGCACGCCGCCCGGTGTGAACATCGGCACGAAGACGTGCGACGCGTTCACCAGGTTGCCCGCGACCCACATGGCGATATCCGCGAGGTGGAACATCGGCGCCACGTGCAGCACCGTGCCGTACGGGGTGACGAAATCTCCTACGGCACAGCTGCCGAGCGCGGAGATGATCATGTTGTCGTGACTGAGCATGACCCCTTTCGGGTGCCCGGTGGTGCCGCCGGTGTAGAAGACACCGGCCAGCTCGTCGCCACCGGTTCTGGTGTCCGCGACGGGCTCGTGGTCGGCGACCAGCGTCTCATAGTTCAGCGCGAAGTCGGGCGTCGGGCCGTCACCGCAGAAGATCACCGTCGTGAGGCCCGGAAACTCTTGCCGCAGTTGCGGAATCAGGGCGGCGAACGCGTCGTCGACGAGTAGCACCCTGGTATCGGATTCACGCAGCGAGTAGCTGATCTCCGCCGGGCTCCAGCGAATGTTCACCGGGTTGACCGCGGCCCCGAGCCAGGGCACCGCGTAGAGGTATTCGTAGTAGCGGTCGGAGTTCAGCGCGAGGATGCCGACCCGATCGCCGCGCCGGACACCGAGTTCGGCCAGTGCGCCCGCGAATCGCGCAATGCGATCGGCGGATTCGGCAACGGTACGCACGCGGTCACCGAAAACCGTGAGCACGCGATCCGGATCCTGCTGCAGCGTGCGGTGCAGCGATTGGGTCAGATACATCGTCGTCCTAGATGTTGAAGCCGCCGCCGCAGACCAGGGTCTGCCCGCTGACGTAATCCGATTCCGGAATGCAGAACAGGTAGACCGCACCCGCCGCCTCTTCCGGCGTCCCGCCGCGCCCGAGCGGCACCATCTGCTCCATCGCGGCGAGCAGGTTCGGGTTGACGCCGACCTTGATCTCCTTGCCCGCCACGTCGATCGTACCGCCGGTGCCCGCAGGCGCCTCGGTAAGCCGGGTCTTGATCAAGCCGAACGCGACCGCGTTCACGGTCACGTTGTAGCGACCCCACTCTTTGGACAGGGCCTTGGTGAGACCGAGGATCCCGGCTTTACCCGAGGAGTAGTTCGCCTGTCCCGCATTGCCACCCGTGCCGGCCAGCGAGGAAATGTTGACCACCTTGCGGCACGGCACCGGCTCGCCCGCCTCCTTGGCCCGCTTCGCGGCCGCGGCGATCACCGGCTGCGCGGCCCGCAGGATCCGGAACGGCGCCTTGAGATGCACGTCGAGGATGGCGTCCCACTGCTCGTCGGTCATCTTCTGGATCACCGAATCCCAGGTGTAGCCGGCGTTGTTGACGATGATGTCCAGTCCGCCGAACTCCTCCACCGCGGTCTGCACGAACCGCTCGGCGAAACCCTCCTCGGTGACACTGCCGACGCACGAAACCGCCTGCCCGCCCGCGGCTTCGATGGCGGCGAGGGTTTGCTTCGCCGGTTCCGGATCGAGGTCGTTCACCACCACCCGCGCGCCCTCGCGGGCGAGCTTCAGCGCGATCTCCCGGCCGATCCCGCGCCCGGAGCCGGACACAATGGCGACCTTGCCATCCAGAGTTCCCATGTGCTGCAAATCCTTTCAGAGTGCGACGACGGCGTCGCCGAGGAGGGTGACCGTGCCGTCGGCGAGGACGACGGTCAGTTCCAGGGTGGCGCGGCGCTCGCCGTCCACCACGTCGATCGCGACGACCCTGCCGGTCGCGGTCGGCTGGGCGTGCACCGGCGTGATCGCGGCGAAGCGCACCCGAAACGCGCGAATCGCCTGCGGGCCGAACCGATCCGAGACCAGCCTGCCCAGATAGGCCATCGACAGCATGCCGTGCGCGAAGACGTCGTCGAGCCCGGCGGACCTCGCCACATCCAGGTCGATATGGATCGGGTTGTGGTCGCCGGAAGCACCGGCGAACAGCGCCAAGGTGGTTCGGGTGATCGGCGCGAGACGCAGCGGCGGCAGCTCGGTGCCGACCTCGAGGGACGCGAGACCTGTCATGCCGCGGTGACCTCCGGGTTACGTACGACGATTACGGATTTCAGCTCGGCGACCAGGGTGCCGTCGGCCCGCGTCACGGTGGAGGTCTTCTCGATGAACTCCAGTGCGCCGCCCTTCTTGCTGTACACGTTGCCGATGGTCGGCGTCGCGGTCAGCACGTCGCCCGCCACCGCGGTGCTGTGATAGACGAACGACTGCTCGCCGTGCAGCACCCGGCGCAGGTCGACGCCGAGATCGCCGAGCCAGCCGAACGAATCCGGGCTGTCCAGCTCGATGCCGAACAGAAAGGTCGGGGGCACCGGCAGATTCGGATAGCCCGCCGCCTGGGCGGCGGCGAGGTCGGTATAGATCGGATTGGTCTCACCGATCGCCTCGGCGAAGAAGCGCAGTCGCCCCGCCTCCACCGTCAGGCTGCTCGGCGGCAGCTGTTTGCCGATCACGTTCGGGTCCACGGGCATGCGCTCAACTCACCTTCTCGTACAGGGTCACCACGGCCGCGCCGCCGAGGCCGATGTTGTGTTGCAGCGCGATCTTCAGGTCGTCGGCGACCTGACGCCCTTCGGCCTCGCCGCGCAATTGCCAGACCAGTTCGGCACATTGCGCGAGCCCGGTCGCACCGAGCGGATGCCCCTTGGACAGCAGGCCGCCCGAGGGATTGGTGACCACCCGTCCGCCGTAGGTGTTGTCGCCGTCGTTGACGAACTTCTCCGCGGTCCCCTCCGGCGTGAGGCCGAGCGCCTCGTAGGTGAGCAACTCGTTGGCGGTGAAGCAGTCGTGCAGTTCGACCACCCGGATATCGGTCGGCGCGACACCGGAGGCTTCGTAAACCTGGTGTGCCGCAGCCTTGGTCATGTCGTAGCCGACGATCTTCGTCATATCCTGCTGCTCGAAGGTGGACGGGAAATCGGTGGTCATCGCCTGCGCGCGGATCACCACCGAGCGGTCGATGCCATTGGCTTCGGCGAAATCTTCGCTGACCAGCACCGCCGCGGCGGCGCCACAGGTGGGCGGGCAGCACTGCAACCGGGTCAGTGGACCGTAGATGTGCGGGGAGGCGAGCACTTCACCGACCGTCAGCGGGTCGCGGAAGACCGCGAACGGATTGTTCGCCGCATGCCTGCGCGATTTCACCGAGATCTTCGCGAAGGTCTCCGGCGCGGTGCCGTAGCGCTCGGCGTAGGTCCGCCCCGCACCGCCGAACATCTGTGCGGCGAAAGGAGATTCGTCGCGCTCCTGGATCTGGTCCATCACCTCGTCGAAACGGGCGAACGGACTCGGCCGGTCGGCGTAGCCGCGCGCGAGCGCACCGCGCTGCATCTGTTCGAAGCCCACCGCCAGCACCGCGTCCGCCGCGCCGGACTCGACCGCCTGGCGGGCGAGGAACAGCGCCGACGAACCCGTCGAGCAGTTGTTGTTGACGTTGATCACCGGGATACCGGTCTGGCCGAGCCCGTAGATCACCGCCTGCCCGCAGGTCGAATCGCCGTAGACGTAGCCGGCGTAGGCCTGCTGGATCCGGGAGTAGTCGAGGTCGGCGTCGAGCAGTGCGGCCCGCGCCGCTCTGGTGCCCATGACGTCGTAGGTCTCGCTGCGGCTCGGGGTGGTGAACGGGATCATTCCCACGCCCGCCACGACTGCACGTCTGCTCATGTCCGTCCCATCAACATTGACTAGCGACTGTTCACTTATTGAACAACATAGTGCGAAGAGCTTCCAGTAAATCGCCAAAACTGCCTGGTCAGCGACGTATAGCGCACTATCGAAAATTCACTTAAACGGAAGAAACCCCTCAGGAAACGGCTCGAGCCCCCGCATCTCCTTCGGAGGTGCGGGGGCTCGCGCGTCATGTCCGGCGTCAGGCGTGCGGCGGAGCGACCTCCCCGACAACAGAACCGGAGCCGTCCTCGGCCCTACTGAACACCGGCTGATGATGTACTTCACTGCTCTCGGCAGGCTTGTACACCTGGATGGGAATGGTGTCGTGGCTGAACAGCCCCGACCCTTGCCCGCTTTCCTGACTCATTCGTCGAGCCTCCTCCGATCGGCCGCCAATAGCCGATCCCCTCTATTCAACCCTCTCCGCACCCAGAACCTCGCATGATCCCCACCGTGGTGTCGAAATTCCCCTGCCGGAACGCGTGATTCGCGGCGGCCACGTGCCGTTGGTCTCGCGTCCGTCTGCTGTTGCGGCTACCGTCGCCGCGGCAGTGGTAGCGTCGAAGCAGGAATCATCGACGTCGGCTCTCAATCGCCGACCGCCCCAGCTCGAGTTCCGAGCACCGCCGATCGAGACCCGCGTCGGCGGCCGATCCGGCGTCTCCGCGCTGGGCAGCGATCCAGCCGAGAAGGACCTATGGCCATCACCGATATTGCCGTGTACTCGCATCTGAGCAGGGCGGACATCGAGTCGCTCGGCGCCGAGCTCGACACGATCCACCGGGACACCAGCGAATCGCTCGGCAGCCGCGACGCGGCCTATATTCGGCGCACCATCCGCTTCCAGCGCGCCTTGGACATCGCGGCCCGCCTGCTGATCGCGGTCAACCGGAACCGGACGACGTGGTTGCTCGGCACGGTGTCGCTGGCCGCCGCCAAGAGCATCGAGAACATGGAAATCGGCCACAATGTCTCACACGGCCAATGGGATTGGATGAACGATCCCGAAATCCATTCCACCAGTTGGGAATGGGACATGGTCGGGCTGTCCGCCCAGTGGAGATACTCACACAACTTCCGCCATCACGTCTACACCAACGTCATCGACATGGACGACGACATCGGATTCGGCGTGATGCGGGTGACCAGAGACCAGGAGTGGAAGCGCGAGCATCTGTTGCAGCCGCTGCAAAACCTGATCCTGGCTACCACTTTCGAATGGGGCATCGGCCTACACGGCCTGTACGCGGATCGCGACCGGGTCGAGACCAAAGCCGAGAAAGCCGCGCTGACAAAGGCTTTTCTACGCAAAATCGGACGTCAGGCGGTCAAGGACTACGTCCTGTTCCCCGCGTTGAGCGGAAAACGCTGGCGGCGTGCGCTCACCGCGAACGTCGCCGCCAACGTCCTGCGTAACGCCTGGGCCTACGTGGTGATCTTCTGCGGGCACTTCCCGGACGGCGCGGAGAAATTCACGCCCGCCGCGCTGACCGGTGAGACCAAATCCGAATGGTATCTGCGGCAGATGCTCGGCACCGCGAACTTCGACGCGGGACCGGCGCTCGCCTTCGCCAGTGGGAACCTCTGCTACCAGATCGAACACCACCTGTTCCCCGATCTGCCGAGCAATCGCTACGCGGAGGTCGCCACCCGGGTTCGCGCCCTCTGCGACAAGTACGACCTGCCCTATACCAGCGGCTCGCTGCTGCGGCAGTACCTGCTGACCATGCGGACAATACACAAGCTCGCGGTGCCGGACCGCTGGCTGATCGCCACCTCCGACGATGCGCCGGAAACCGCGTCCGAGAAGAAGTTCCAGACCGGCGCCGCGCAGGCGGTCGCCGAGCTCGCCGATGTGACCACCGGCTTGCGCACCGCGCTGCACCATGCGCGGCTCCGCCTCGAACTCGAAGCGGGCTTCGAAGGCAACGGATTACGCCGGGCCGCGGCCCGGATCAGGTCGAATATCGCCGGTTCGCTGCGCAGGCCGGTCGCCGCCGGGTGATCATGGCGTTCGCGCCTCGTCGCGGCGGCGCTTCGAACGGAGCCAGCCGAAAGTCAATTGCACTGCGCGCTGCCAGTTCTCGTACTCGTCGGCGCGGTGCAACGGGTCCATTTGAGGTACCCACTGGGCGGCCAGGCGCCAATTGTTGCGCAGGCCCTCCAGGTCCGGCCAGTAGCCGACGGCCAGACCGGCGGCGTAAGCGGCTCCGAGCGAAACGGTTTCGGCGACGAACGGGCGCATGACGGGCAGATCCAGCACGTCGGCCACGATTTGCATGAGCAGGTTGTCCGAGGTCATGCCGCCGTCGACGCGCAGGGCGCGGGCTTGTAAACCGGAGTCGGCGTTCATCGCGTCGACCACCTCACGGGTCTGCCACGCCGTCGCCTCCAGCACGGCACGCGCGATGTGGCCCTTGGTGATATAGGACGTGAGACCGGCGATGAGACCGCGCGCGTCACTGCGCCAGTGCGGCGCGTACAGCCCGGAGAAGGCGGGCACGATGTAACATCCGCCGTTGTCCTGCACTGTGCGGGCGAGGGTTTCGATTTCCGGCGCACTGGTGACCAGGCCGAGGTTGTCGCGTACCCACTGCACCAGCGAGCCGGTCACCGCGATCGGCCCCTCCAGCGCGTACACCGGCTTCTCGTCGCCGATCTGGTAGCCGATGGTGGTGAGCAGACCGTGCGAGGACTGCACCAGTTCGCGGCCGGTGTTCATCATGAGGAAACCGCCCGTGCCGTAGGTGCACTTGGTTTCCCCACGCGCGAAACAGGTTTGACCGAACAGCGCGGCATGCTGATCACCGAGCGCGGCGGCGATCGGGATACCGGGCACCACGCGGCGGGTGGTCCCGTAGGAGGCGGTCGAAGGCTGGATCCGCGGCAGCATGGCCGCGGGAATACCGAAGAAGCTCAGCAACTCCGGATCCCAGGTGAGCGTGGTGAGGTTCATCAGCAGGGTGCGGCTGGCGTTGGTGACATCGGTCAGGTGCAGGCCGCCGTCGACGCCGCCGGTGAGGTTCCAGATCAGCCAGGTCTCCATGGTGCCGAACAGCACCTCACCGCGTTCGGCCCGTTCCTGGAGCCCGGGAATGGAATCGAGCAGCCAGCGCAGCCGCGGCGCCGCGAAGTAGGTGGCCAGCGGCAGCCCGCACAGCTCCCGAATGCGGTGTGCGCCAGGCTTTTCCTCGTATTCGCGGACCAGGTCCTCGGTTCGCACGTCCTGCCAGACGATGGCCCGGCGGATCGGCGCGCCGGTGCGGCGATCCCATACCACCGTGGTCTCGCGCTGATTCGCGATGCCGAGGGCGGCCACCTGGTCGGCGGCGGTGCCGGAGTCCCGCAGGGCCTGCGGCACGATCCGGTCGACATTGCGCCAGATCTCCATCGCGTCCTGCTCGATCCAGCCGGGCCGCGGATAGTGCTGCTTGTGCTCGCGTTGCGCGACGCCGACCAGGCGAGCGCGCTGATCGAACAGGATGCACCTGGTGGAGGTGGTGCCCTGATCGATCGCCAGCACGAAACGTTGGGTCATCCGCGTCCTCTCCTGCGATGAGTCAGTGGGTCAGTGTCCGCCGCCCAGATCCCGCGAGACCGCATGTGCGGCGTCGCGTACCTGCCCGACCAGGGCGGCCCGGTGTCGTAATTGCGCGTCGCAGAGCCGGTCGACCGGTCCGCTGATGCCGATGGCGCCCACCACGAGCCCGCCGTGCGCGCGGATCGGCGCCGCGATGCCCGCCTCGCCCGGCCGGTATTCCTCGGTATCGCCCGCCCAGCCCGCCTGCCGGACCGCGGCGAGCGTACGGGTGAGGACCGTGCGGTCGACGATCGTGCGCCTGGTGAGCGAGGGCAGGTCGGTGCCGCGCATGTCCGCCAGGAGATCGGCGTCGTAGGCGAGCAGCACCTTGCCGAGGGCGGTCGCGTGCGGCGGGAGTAATTCGCCGAGTTCGAGCGCCTGTTCGGAGTTGTCCGGGCGAAAGACGTGGTGCACCACCACCACGCTGCCGTCGACCGGTGCGCCGATGCGTACGGCTTCGCCGGTGCGCGCCGCCAGCGCATCCGCCCAATTGATAGCGCGCGAACGTAGCTCGTTGGCATCCAGATAGCTGGTGCCGAGGTGCACGAGGGCCGCACCGAGCTGGTACTTGCCGGTCGCCGGATCTTGTTCGACGAAACCGACGCCTTGCAGTGTGCGCAGGATGCCGTGCGCGGTGGGTTTGGCGAGACCGAGCGCGCCCGCGATTTCGCCGACGCCGAGCCGGCCCGCACCGCGGGCGAGCAGGCGCAGGATGGCCGCCGCTCGCTCGATCGACTGAATCGGTCCGGGCATGCCCCGAAACTAGCGGCCGGATTCGACAATGTCGAACATACGGTGAACAAACAGCAACACTCCCGGCGCTCAGTGTGACGTGCGTCATGCCCGCTTCCTCGGCCGCCCGACACTAGCGGCAGCAGCTGGGGGCAGCCAGGCTCACCGTTCGGCATTGTCGAACGGGCGCTATGTCCGGGTTCGCGGCCGAGTCGTAACGTCTCGATGCGCAGGGTCGCGTGGGGCGACCACGGGCGAACGGAGACTCAACGATGAACTTCGGCTCGATCTTCCTGAGTGAGGCACTCGGCACTGGGATGCTGGTCTTACTCGGTGTCGGCGTAGTCGCGAACGTATTGCTGACCAAATCCAAGGGCTTCGACGGCGGCTGGCTGTTGATCAACTTCGGGTGGGGTCTGGGCGTCCTCGCCGGTGTCTACGTCGCCTACAAAACGGGCGGTCACCTGAACCCTGCGTACACGATCGGCGTGCTGGCCAGCGGCGCGGACGAATACACGGCCGGTGTCGAGATCACCGTCGCCACCACCCTCGCCTACATCCTCGGCCAGTTGGCCGGCGCCTTCGTCGGCGCGAACCTCGCCTACGTCGCGTACAAGCGGCACTTCGACGAGGAAACCGACGACGAGAAGAAGCTGGGCGTCTTCGCCACCGGCCCCGCGATCCGCGGGCTGTCCTGGAACTTCGCCACCGAGGTGATCGCCACCTTCGCGCTCGTGCTGGTGCTGCTGGCCATGGGCCACACCGCCACCGGCCTCGGCCCGCTCGCCGCCGCGCTGCTGGTGGTCGGCATCGGCGCCTCGCTGGGCGGGCCCACCGGCTACGCCATCAACCCGGCGCGCGACCTCGGACCGCGGCTGGCGCACGCGCTGCTGCCGGTGAACAAGGGCGCCGCGGTCCGGCCGGTGCGCGAGCCCGCCACCGTCGGCGGCGGCTCGGCCGAGCTCAGGGCCGATCCGGGCCCCACCGATCTGCCGGGCCGCAAGAACTCCGACTGGGGTTATGCCTGGGTGCCCGTCGTCGGCCCACTGCTGGGCGGCGTGCTCGCGGGTCTGGCCGCACAGGTCCTTTTCTGAATACCTTTCTCTTTCCACAGCTTTCCCCGAAAGGACCACCGATGACCCAGTATGTCGGCGCCATCGACCAGGGCACCACGAGCACCCGCTTCATGGTGTTCGATCACAGCGGCAACGAAATCGCCCGCCACCAGCTCGAACATCAGCAGATCCTGCCGCAGGCCGGCTGGGTGGAACACGACCCGACCGAGATCTGGGAGCGCACCCGCGCGGTCATCCAGAGCACGCTCACCAAGGCCGATCTGCAGGCGAGCGATCTGGCCGCGGTCGGCGTCACCAACCAGCGCGAAACCACCGTCGTGTGGAACCGCCGCACCGGCCGCCCGTACTGCAACGCCATCGTCTGGCAGGACACCCGCACCGATCGCATCGCGGCGGAACTGGAACGGGCCGGCCACGGCGACACCATCCGGCACAAGGCCGGATTGCCCCCTGCCACTTACTTTTCCGGCGGCAAGCTGCGCTGGATCCTGGACAACGTCGCCGGTGTCGCCGAGGCGGCCGAACGCGGCGAGGCGATCTTCGGCACCACCGACAGCTGGCTGCTGTGGAACCTGACCGGCGGGGTCGACGGCGGCGTGCACGTCACCGATCCGACCAACGCCAGCCGCACCATGCTGATGAACCTGGAGACCCTGGACTGGGACGACGAACTGTTGTCCATCTTCGGGATTCCGCGCTCGATGCTGCCCGACATCGCCCCGTCGTCGAACCCCGAACTGTTCGGAAAGACCAGGGCCGACGGCCCGTTCGGTGGCGAGGTGCCGCTGGCGGGCGTGCTGGGCGATCAGCAGGCGGCCACGGTCGGCCAGGTGTGTTTCCGGCCGGGCGAGGCGAAGAACACCTACGGCACCGGAAACTTCCTGCTGCTCAACACCGGCACCGATATCGTGCGCTCCGAGCACGGCCTGCTCACCACGGTCGCCTACCGGCTCGGGAACGACAAGCCGGTGTACGCGCTGGAGGGCTCGATCGCGGTGACCGGCTCGGCGGTGCAGTGGCTGCGTGATCAGCTGGGCATCATTTCCGGTGCGGCGCAAAGCGAATCGCTGGCCCGGCAGGTCGAGGACAACGGCGGGGTGTACTTCGTGCCGGCGTTCTCCGGGCTGTTCGCACCGTACTGGCGCTCCGACGCGCGCGGGGCGATCGTCGGGCTCTCCCGGTTCAGCACCAACGCCCACCTGGCGCGGGCGACGCTGGAATCCATTTGCTACCAGACCCGTGACGTCGTCGAAGCCATGCAGGCCGACTCCGGCGTGCAGCTCGACGTGCTGCGGGTGGACGGCGGCGTCACCGCCAACGAACTGTGCATGCAACTGCAGGCCGACTTCCTCGGCGTTCCGGTCTCGCGCCCGGTCGTCGCGGAGACCACCGCGCTCGGCGCTGCCTACGCGGCCGGGCTCGCGGTCGGATTCTGGAGCAGCACAGACGAACTCGTGCAGAACTGGCACGAGGACAAGCGCTGGAACCCCACCGGAACCGAGGAGCAGCGCGAACGCGGCTACGCCCGTTGGAAGAAGGCCGTGGCGCGCACCCTCGACTGGATCGACGTCGACGAGTAGCTCGTCGGCGCTTGGCGACTTATCACCGAAGAAGGAGAAAGCAATGTCCGCGAGATTGGATCCGAGCTACCGCGCCCGCGCGGTCGAAGCCCTGGGCGACAACGAAATCGATGTGCTGGTGATCGGCGGCGGCGTGGTCGGCGCCGGTGCCGCGCTCGACGCCGCGTCCCGCGGCCTGAGCGTCACCCTGGTGGAGGCCAGGGATTTCGCCGCGGGCACCTCGAGTCGTTCCAGCAAGCTCATCCACGGCGGCCTGCGCTATCTCGAGCAGCTCGACTTCTGGTTGGTGCGTGAGGCGTTGAAGGAGCGGGGTCTGCTGCTGAACAAGCTGGCCCCGCACCTGGTCCGCCCGGTGTCCTTCCTGCTGCCGCTGCAACACCGGGTCTGGGAGCGCGCCTACATCGGTGCGGGCGTCGCGCTGTACGACACCATCGGTGGGGCACGGGCGCTGCCCATGCATCGGCACCTGAGCCGCACGCGCGCACTGGAATTGGCGCCCGCGCTGCGCGAGGACTCGATGACCGGCGCGATCCGCTACTTCGACGCGCAGGTCGACGACGCGCGCCACACCATGATGATCGCGCGCACCGCGGCCCAGCACGGCGCGACGGTGCTGACCCGCACCAAGGTCACCGGGCTGCTGCGCGACGGCGAGCGGGTGATCGGCGCGCAGGTGACCGATCTGGAGACCGGTCGCGAGCACACCGTGCGGGCTCGTCGCGTGATCAGCGCGACCGGCGTGTGGACCGACGAGATGAATCGAATGACCGGCGTGGACTTCCCGTTCCACGTGCGGATGTCCAAGGGTGTGCACATCCTGGTGCCGCGCGAGCGGCTCGACCTGGACACCGGGCTGATCATGCGCACCGAGAAGAGCGTGCTGTTCGTGATCCCGTGGCACAACCACTGGATCATCGGCACCACCGACACCGATTGGTCGCTGGACAAGGACCATCCGGCCGCGAGCAACGCCGACGTGCAATACATCCTCGACCACGTGAACGCGGTGCTGCGCGAGCCGCTGACCCGGGACGACATCGTCGGCACCTACGCCGGGCTGCGTCCGCTGCTGTCCGGCGCGTCCAGTGACACCTCCACGCTGTCGCGGGAACACGCTGTGGCCGAACCGGTTCCAGACCTGTTCGTGATCGCGGGCGGCAAGTACACCACCTACCGGGTGATGGCCGCCGACGTCGTCGACGCCGCGGTCAAGGGCCTCGGCCGCGCCGTCGCACCGTCGGTCACCGACAAGCTGCCGATCCTCGGCGCGGTGGGCTACCAAGAGTTGCTGGCCGATCTGGACAGCCTGGCGCAGCGGGTCGGCCTGCCCAAGGCCACGGTCGAGCACCTGCTCGGCCGGTACGGCTCCGGCGCACACGACCTGTTCGAGCTGATCGCCGCGGATCCGGCCCTGGCCGAATCGCTGCCCGGCGCCGAGGAGTACCTGGCCGCGGAGGTGGTGTACGCCGTAACCCACGAGGGCGCACTGCATCTCGACGACGTGCTCACCCGGCGCACCCGGATCTCGATCGAGGCGTCCGACCGCGGACTGCTCGCGGCACCCGAGGTCGCGCTCCTGATCGGCCCGCACCTCGGCTGGGACACCGCGGACGCCGAGCGCGAACTCACCCGGTACCGGGATCGCGTCCAGGCCGAACTGGCCGCCAACAAGGCGGCGGACGACGAAGCCGCGAACGCCGCCCGCTTGGTCGCCGTCGCCTGACCAAACGCACCCCGGCGGGCTCGAAGTGCCGGTCCGGCTTGCGGTTTCGGCCGCGCCGCACCGCCGAGCCCGCCGGTCGGTCCGCGCGACCTCGGCACCGACCACTTCGCCCCCGCGCCAGCGATTTTCGGCCGTTGACCTCGAGTGCGGTTGAGGTCCGATAGTGGGGGCATGACTCAATCTGTCGAGCAATGGAATGCGGTTTACGACGAAGATGCGGCACCGTGGTTGATCGGACGTCCGCAGCCCGCGATCGTGGAATTGGAGCGCGCGGGATGGGTGCGCGGGCGGGTGCTCGATCCAGGGTGCGGCGCGGGTGAGCACACCATCCTGCTGACCAAGCTCGGGTACGACGTGGTGGGCATGGACCTGTCGCCCAGCGCAATCGAATACGCCCGGAGAAATGCTGCCGCGCAAGGGGTTCCGACCGCACGCTTCGAGGCCGCGGATCTGCTCGCCCTCGGGAGCGCGGACGCGGCGCCGACCTACGACACCATCGTGGACAGCGCGCTGTTCCACATCTTCGGCACCGAACCGGAGAACCGCGCCGCCTACGTGCGCAGCCTGCACGCGCTCTGCAAGCCGGGCGGAGCTGTCCACATCCTGGCGCTCTCGGATGTCGAACCCGGCTTCGGGCCACGGATCAGCGACACCCTCATCCGTGAATCCTTCAGCGAAGGCTGGGAATTGGAGGATCTGCAGCCCTCGAAGTACCACGGCACGGTGACCGCGTCGGTACTGGGCCAGGACACCGGCTTCGACCTGCCCGCGGGCACCGCCGTCGAGCTCGCTGCCTGGCAGGCCAGGTTCCGCCGGCGCTAACCGTCCATTCCCGAGTGTCCGTCCGGTGTCGATTCGTCGGTCTCCAAGTCGGCGCCGGACGGGTGCTCGTCGGCGTGGGTCGCCTTCGTGTGCTCGTCGGCGAAATCCGCCTCTTCCAGCTTCGATTCGGCCGTCGCCCGATCCATCTCTGGTCCGCTCATACCCGCCGCATACCCGATTCCGGCGCCGCGACGCTCGTCGGCTGCGCGCATGGTGCGCCGAGACGGCCACCGAAGCATATTTTGTGCGCGGCCGCGGCAGGTGAAGCACGTTTCGTGCGCGTGCCCGCTGCGTACAGACCGGACGGTGCGCGACGGGTTAGGGTCGAATTATGGAGACGGTGGGTGTGGACGAGGCGGCGCGGGTTTCAGCCCTGCTGGCGGCCGAGGCCAATGCGGTGGCTTTGTTCGATGAAGTGGTGGCGCGGGGAATCATCGCGGCGGGCGCGACCGAGTCCGAAGTCAGCGACGCGGTACGCGACCTCGCGAACGAGATGTTCGGAATCCGGCGGTTCTGGCACAAGCGCATCGTGCGCTCCGGGGTGAACACGCTCGAGCCCTACAGCGCCAAACCGCCGAACCGGGTCATCGAAGCCGACGACATCTGCTTCCTCGACTTCGGCCCCATTTTCGAGGAATGGGAAGCAGATTTCGGCCGCACCTACGTACTCGGTGACGACCCGGCGAAACTGGCCCTGCGCGACGCGCTCGAACCGCTGTGGGAGCAGGGCCGCGCCTACTTCGAAGCGCACACCGATATCACCGGCGACCAGCTCTACCATTTCGTCGTCGACCAGGCCGCCACCCAGGGTTGGGCCTTCACGGCCGAGATCGCGGGTCACCTGGTCGGCGAATTCCCGCACAAACAGATTTCCGGCTCCCAGGTCACCTCGTACGTGGCCCCGGGCTCCACCCTGCCGATGCGCCGCCTCGATCCCAAAGATCGCCACTGCCACTGGATTCTCGAAATCCACCTCATCGACCAGGCCAACAACATCGGGGGCTTCTTCGAGCAGTTGCTCGACCTGCGACCGCCGACGAATTGACCGGTGGCTCAACGCCAGTGGTGATCGCCGAGGGCTGATACCTCGGAACCGCCGTCCGCGAAGACGATCTGGCCGGTGACGAATCGGTTGTCGGCGCTGGACAGCCAGCAGATGAGGTCGGCGACCCATTCGGGCCGACCCGGAAAGCCGCCGAATGGTTGCGGCGCAGCGGCTTCGACGGCGGCGCGAATCTCGGGGTCGGTGAGAATATAAGCGGCAGCGGGCGTATCGACGACGCCGGGTGCGACGACATTGAGCGCGATACCGGAACCGGCCCACTCGCGCGTCGGCGCGACTCTGCGCACCCAGCGGTTCAATGCGCGCTTCGCGATCCCGTAGCCGCCGGTCACCCCGCCGGCGGCGGGATCAGCGGCGAGACCGGCGACCGCGGCCGCCTCGTCGCCGTCGAGGCAGGCCTGCACGATGCGTTCGTCGGCCGGGGCGAGCGAGGCGGTCGATGACACGGCCACCGCGCGCGGCGCCGGACTCTGTGCCAGCAAGGGCCGCAGCCCGGCCAAAGTCGCCACCGCCCCGAAGTAGTTCGTTTCCAGCAGACCGGTTTTGCCGCCGCCGGCGACGGCCAGCACCGCGTCGATCGGCCCGCGCACCTGCTCGATCAGCGATTGTCTACCGGCGGGGGTGGACAGGTCGGCCTGGATCTCGGCGTTGTCCAGATCGCAGCCGATGACGATGGCATCGCGCTCCCGCAGCAACGCGGCGGTCGCCGCGCCGATACCGGAGGCGGACCCGGTGATCACGTATCGGCGACCGGCAAAACCTGTGTGCGGCATCGCATTCCCTCAGTCGGCAGGGGATTCCGCGGCCTTGGCGATATCGTCGAGATCACGCTGCAGCATGCGGCGGGTGGGACCTTCGAAGAGCCTACCGATGAAAGCGGCTGTGCGCGTGACCTTGCCGTGTGGTTTGCCTTCGAAACCCATGGCCAGCAGGGTGTTCTGACCTTTGGCTGTCAGCGTGACGATGGACCGGTAGTGGGTGCCGTGCGAATCGGCCTCGGTGGTGTAGGACTGGCCGGGTACCAGAGCGGTGACCGACAGGGTCTCGGTGGCTTCTTTGCCGAACATGACCCGGGTTTCCCGCCATGTGGTGCCGACGGTGAATCCGGCTCCGTTGTCGAGGCGTTCCAAGCGGGTGATTCCGCGGATCACCGCGGCGGTGCGTTCCAGATCGGTGATCACCGCCCAGACCCGGTCGGGGGTAGCGGCGACCTCGCGGGTAACCGTGATCATCGACACAACGCCTCCTCGGACCGTGGACCGTGTTCGGCCCGGACTAAGGCAACACCGTAGCGGGCAGTTCAGGCCGCGTCGTGCTGATCCGTCCCATCGGCCCGGTACGAGCCGACACCGTAGCCGGGAACGTTGATCCCCGGCACGTCCGCGCCCAGCGCGATGACCTCGTGCAGCGCGTTGTGATACTGCTGTACCCCGGCGATCCGGCCCTCCCGGAAACGGACCTCGCTGAGGAAGACGGCGTGATATCGGCGTTCGCTTTCGCGCGCGGTCCATTCGCCCTCGATGGTCGCGAACCACAGGTGCGGCGCGGCGAACGGACGGACGGTGATGCGGGCGAGGCTGCCCGCGTGCCAGAGTTCGGCGCCCCAGGAGTCGAGACTGTCCCGCAGCTCGTCGCGGCTCACCACCATGTCGGGCAGCCCGGGCAGTTGCCACGGCGCGTGGAAGCGCACGTCGGCGGTGACAAGTTCCATCGCCTGCTCGTGGTCCTGCAAGAAGACGAGTTCGTAGAAGCGTTCGACCACCGCACCCTCGTCGGCCGCGTCGAGCAGGCCCGCGACGGAGCGATCGCATCGGACAGCCGCGTGCCTCCGGTCCTGCGGAGCGGTTGTCATGTCGGTCATCACAAGCCCTTCCTGTCCCGCCGGTTGATCGCTCAATAATTACAGCAAACCAGCAGCAAACAAGTGGCGTCAATGTCAGCTTTCGCTAAGATCGCGACATGCGGATGGTCGCCATCCTCGTACCGGCCGGTGTGAACGCCTTCGATCTCGTCCTGGGCGGTCAGGTCTTCGCGTCCTCCTTGCTGCCCGACTATCGGCCGGCCTACGACGTGCGCATGTGCGGCGACGCGACCACGGCGCTCGCGGCTGGACAGCAGTTGTTCGCACTCGGCACGCGCTGGCCGCTGGAAACCGCGGAGCAGGCGGATGTGGTGCTCGTGCCCGGCGCCGAAAGCATGCTCACCCCCGATCCGCGGCTGAGTGAAGCGCTGCGGGCCGCGGCGGCGCGCGGCGCGATCATCGCCTCTATCTGCACCGGAGCCTTTCTACTCGCCGATTCCGGCCTGCTCGACGGGCTGCGCGCCACCACCCACTGGCGCATGGCCGACCTGCTCGCCGCGCGATATCCGCGGGTCGACGTCGATCCCTCGGTGCTGTTCATCGACAACGGACAGATCCTCACCTCGGCCGGGTCCGGCGCGGGATTGGATCTGTGCCTGCACCTGGTGCGCCGCGACTACGGCTCGGCGATCGCGGGCGACACCGCTCGGCAGATGGTGTTGCCGCTGCAACGCGACGGCGGCCAAGCACAATTCATTACCCGGCCCGACCCGGCGCAAGACGCCACCGCACTGCAGCCCCTGCTCGACTGGATCGAAGAGCACGTCACCCAGCGGCTGACCCTCACCGATATCGCCGAACACGCAGGTCTGAGCGTCCGAACGGTGCAGCGCCGCTTCGAAACCCAGCTCGGCACCACGGCGTTGCACTGGATTCTGAACGCCCGCATCCGCCGTGCTCAGCGTTTGCTGGAAACCACCGATCTGCCGATCGACCGCGTCGCCGAGCAAGCCGGCTTCGGTTCGGTGGCCTCGCTGCGTTATCACTTCACTCAGTTGGTGGGCACCGCACCGCGCAACTACCGCAAGGCATTCGGCGATCCCACGAGCGTGTCGCGGTGACACGCCGGGTAATTCGACAGTCGACCAGATTCGCGCCGACAGGTTGCCCAGCGTCAACGGCACCCTTAGCCTGAAATGGACAGTGTGCAAGGTCACGCCGCGCCGTCGAGACAGCGTCTTCGGCGCCGAGGCCTGGTAGTACCGCATTACACGATCGGGGCTGTGCCGATGTCCATGATTCTCTTCCTCCTCCTGCAGCCGTTCCTCGGTGACGAAGTCGCTCGCGGCTTGGCGACCCAATTCCGGATCGGCCCCGACAACTGAGCTCCGCCTCGACCAGAGCACCCGTCGCGGGCCGGTAAACTCGCGGGGCGGGATCGAAAGTCGAGGGTGCGCAGCGGGAAGCGCACGGCGAGCACAGGAGAAATCATGTCGAGTCGCCGCTTCCGATCCAGCGCCGCCGGGATCGCCGTCCTGGTCGTGGCGCTGGTGGTTGCCGGTTGTTCAGGGTCGGATTCGAAGGCACCGGTATCGAAGGACCCCGCGCCCGCGGCGATCGCCATCACGCCCGCTCCCGGCGCGAAGGGCGTCGACCCCACCACCCCCGTTCAGGTGAGCGCGGGTGATGGCGTGCTCACCTCGGTGACCATGACCAACGAGGCGGGCAAGCAGATCGAGGGCATCTTCACGCCGGACAAGACCGCGTGGAAGCCGGCCGACGCCCTGGGCTACGGCCACACCTACACGATCACCGCCGAGGGTCTCACCATCACCGGCCGCAGCGGACCGCTGACCTCGACGTTCGACACGCTGACGCCGAACAATCAGACCAAGGTGTACTTCGAGACCACCGGCGGCGGCCTGCTCGACGGCGGCACCTTCGGGGTCGGCGCCGTCGTCGCCGCGCATTTCGACGAAGACGTCCCCGACCGCGCACTGGCGGAGAAGAGGCTGTCGGTCACCACGAATCCGCCGGTCGAAGGTTCCTGGTACTGGCTCGACAACCGGCACCTGCATTGGCGGCCCAAGGACTACTACACGCCGGGCACGAAGGTGAGCGTCGCCGCCAACATCTACGCGGTCGATCTGGGTGGCGGACTCTACGGCCAGGAAGACAGCAAGGCCTCGTTCACCGTCGGCGCGTCGCATGTGTCGATCGCCGACGACAACACCAAACAGGTGCAGGTCTTCGAGGACGGAAAGCTGATCCGCACCATGCCCACCTCGATGGGCATGGGCGGCAGCGAGAACGTCGGCGGCAAGACCATCACCTTCTGGACCCAGCCCGGCACCTACACCGTGATGAGCAAGGCCAACCCGGTGATCATGGATTCCTCCACCTTCGGCCTGCCGGTCAACTCCCGGCTCGGCTACAAGGAAACCATCAACTGGGCCACCCGGATCAGCACCGACGGCATCTACCTGCACGAACTGGCCTCCACCATGTGGGCGCAGGGCAACACCAACACCTCGCACGGCTGCCTGAATCTCAGCCCGGACAATGCGCGCTGGTTCTACGATTTCGCGGTACCCGGCGACGTGGTCGAGGTCCGCAACACCGGTGGCGCACCGCTCGAGGTCTGGCAGAACGGCGACTGGGGCGTGCCCTGGGATCAGTGGCAGCAGGGCAGCGCGCTGCGCTGACGTACCTTACTTTCGAGCAAGGCCAGCACCTTTCGACTGGCTCCGGACACGCCGAGGCGCGGCTCGTAGCGTCGAGCTGTGGATCAGAACCTTGCCGGCGACCTCGCCGAACTGCCCGCACTGCTGGACGCGGTGCGCGAATCGGCGACCGAGCTGCTGACCGGCCTCGCCGCACGACCGGTCGCGCGCTCAGCGAAAGAAGTTGGGCCGGAACCGCTTCCGGAGCAGGGCCGGGGCCTGCGGGCCGCGCTCGCGGTGTTCCGGGAACGCTGGGAGCCACAGTTCTCGGCCAGCGCCGGTCCGCGGTACTTCGGCTTCGTCACCGGCGGCGCCACGCCCGCTGCGGTCGCGGGTGACTGGCTCACCGGCACCCTCGACCAGAACGCCATGTCGGGCGAGGACTCCGCGGCGGCCGAACTGGAGCGTCAGACGGTCGATTGGATCGGGCAGCTGTTCGGATTGGACGGGCACACCGGCGCTTTCGTCAGCGGCGCGACCATGTCGAACTTCGTCGGCCTGGCCATGGCGCGGGAGTGGCTCGGCGAACGGCTCGGCGTCTCGGTGGCGCAGGCCGGTGTCGGAGCGCTCGGCCCGGTATCCGTGCTCTCGGGCACACCGCACTCCAGCATCATCAAATCGCTGTCCATGCTCGGAATCGGCCGGGACAGCATGAAATACGTGCCGACCCGGCCCGGGCGCGAAGCCGTCGACGTGCGCAGGCTCACCGAGGCGCTCGACGCGCTCGACGGCCATCCCGCGATCGTGGTGGCGAACGCGGGCACGGTGAACACCGTCGATTTCGACGACCTGCGCGCGATTGCCGCACTGCGCCAACGGTATCCGTTCTGGTTGCACGTCGACGGCGCGTTCGGCGCGTTCGCGGCGCTGGCCCCCGAGCACGCCGAGCGGGTCGACGGACTGGCCGAGGCGGATTCGGTGTGCGTCGATCTGCACAAATGGCTCAACGTGCCCTACGACGCCGCGGTCCAGTTCAGCAAGCACCGCGAGCTCCAGTTGCGAGTCTTCCTGAATTCCGCCGCGTACCTGACCGCGCCCACCGGCACACCGGATTTCGGGCACCTGGTGCCGGAGAACTCCCGCCGGCTGCGCGCCTTGCCCGCGTGGTTCTCGCTGACCGCTTACGGCCGGGACGGTCATCGAGACATCGTGCGGCGCAATATAGCCTGTGCGAATCGCCTCGCCGAGCGACTCACCGCCGACGGGCCGCTGCGGCTCGTCGCGCCGGTGCGGCTCAACGTCGTCTGCTTCACCCTCGCCGCCCGGCCGACACCGGAACGGATCGCCGCGCTCACCGAGTCGATCGCGGAGAGCGGCGAAACCTTCGTCACCCCAACGGTTTATGCGGGAGTGCCCGCACTGCGCGCGGCGTTCAGCAACTGGCGGACCACCACCGAGGACGTGGACCGTGCGGCCGCCGCCATCACCGCCGCGGCCCGCGCCCTCGGCTGACGCTCAACCGGTCGCCTCCGTGATGGGCGAGGCATGGAAGCCGGGACCCGGCCGCGCGTCGACCTCGCGCGGGTCGAGTTCGGTCCGGCAGTGGTCACACACCATGACCGGAGTGATCGTGTGCCCGCAGGTGCGGTGCTCGAGCACGAGCGGCGGGCCGTCCGGATCGGTGAGGTGCCGATCGCCCCAGGCCATCATCGCGATGATGATCGGATACAGCTCGCGACCGGCGGCGGTGAGGTGGTAATCGACCCGGCCACCGCCCTCGTCGGTGCGGGCGAAGATCTCCGCGTCGATCAACATGCGCAACCGGCTGGTGAGCAGATTGCGATTGGTGATGCCGATATTGCGGGCGAAGTCGCTGAACCGCCGCACACCGAAGAACGCCTCGGCGATGAGCAGGATCGTCCATCGGTCGCCCAGCAACTCGACGACGCGGGTCACCGAATCATCAGGCGGACGTCGGATGGTCATGGGGCACATCCTCGCATGCGGTAATGGTATTGCATTCCTACCGTCGGTATCGCAATAATACTAACAACCGGTCACCGCCGGGCGATCAGATGCCGACCCGCAAAGACGCGGCGCATCAGGTGGGAGCCTCATGACTACAGCCCAAGAACCGACCGCCGACTACGTGCGCCTGCTCGATCCCGCGCTCCGGCCGGATCCCTATCCCCTGTTCGCCCGGATACGGGCGGCCGGGCCGTTCCGGATCGGTACCGCGCCGGTCGTCGTGTTCGCCGGCCATGCCGACTGCACGGCGGTACTGCGCGATCCACGGGTGAGCGTGGACCGTTCGCTCGCCACGTTACAAATGGGCCCGATGCCGCTGTACACCTCGTCGAAAACCCCTGCGGAACAAGTGAAGCCGTCGTTTCTGTTCCTCGATCCGCCCGACCACACCCGGCTGCGACGGCTGGTGTCGAAAGCGTTCACGCCGCGGGTGGTGCAGCAGCTCGAGCCGCGGATCACCGAAATCGTCGATGATCTGCTCGACAAGCGTTCGGCGGCGGGGGTATTCGATGGTGTCGCCGACTTCGCGTATCCACTGCCGGTCACTGTCATCTGCGAATTACTCGGCGTGCCGCTCGAAGACGAAGCGCAACTGAGCCATTGGTCCGGCCTGCTGGCTCGCACACTGGACCCCACCTCGCGGCGTGCCGCCGAATTCCAGGCTGATCCGGCCGAATTGGAGCGTGCAGGAACCGAACTCAGCGACTACTTCGAGGAACTCGCCGAACGCCGCCGCGCCACACCGGGACCCGATCTGCTCTCGCAGCTCATCGCGGCCGAGGACGCGGGCGACATGCTCTCGCACCAAGAGCTGATCTCCACCTGTGCGCTGCTGCTCATCGCCGGGCACGAGACCACGGTCAACCTCATCTCGAACGCGATACTGGCCTTGTTACGCCGCCCGGACGAGCTCGCCGCCTTGCGCGCGAATCCCGAACGGGCCCAAGGAATCGTCGAGGAGACGCTGCGGTTCGACCCGCCCGTGCAGCTGATGCCGCGGATCGCCGCCGACGCGCTCACGGTCGGCGGTATGGACATCGCGCGCGGCGATCTGCTGGTGCTGCTGATCGCCGCCGCACAACGCGACCCCACCGTATATCCCGACCCCGATCGCTTCGACCCCACCCGCGAAAGCCGGCACCTGACCTTCGGCCTCGGCGCTCACTTCTGCCTCGGCGCTCCCCTGGCGCGCCTGGAGGCCCGAATAGCCCTCACCCGCTTCGCCCAACGCCTGTCCACCCCCCGCCTCCTCGTAGACCCCCCGCCCTACCGCGAACACGTAAACCTCCGCGGCCCCGCCCACCTACCGATAGAGGTTCCCGAAATCCTGCCCCGCTAGGGACGCAGAGCCGGCACCGAACAGAATCCACCGGCATGCAAATCATCCTGCCGCGCACGGATTGTCTTGCCGCGCACTGATTTGCCGACGAATTCGTGCGCGGGGTGCTAGAAGGTGCGCGCGGGTCAGCCGTTGTAGGAGGTGTGCGGAGTCCAGTCGGCGAGGGGCCTGGTGGCGGCCGCATGGAGGGCGGCGGCGACACGGTCCCGGGTGAAGGCACCCTCGCCGAGGACACCGTTGATCTGGACTGCGACGGCGCGGAAACCCTTGGCGGCCAAGGTGGTGTCCAGGCTGGTGACCAGGTTGCGGACGGCCGCCTTCTGCACACCGAGTGAAGCGGCCTGGTTCCACGGTTTGTCCGCCGCGGCACTGCCGGTGACCAGCACCCGGGCGCCTTCGGCGAAGAACGGCAGGGCGGCCTGGACGGCGGGCAGCAGCGCGGCGGCGCCGATCGTGAAATCCTCGATCAACTCCGGCACGGTCAACTCGAGTGGATCGGACTGGCGGAACATGCTCGGGTTGAAATGCAGCACGTCGATCCGGCCGTGCCGCTCCCCCACCCCGGCGACCACCCGGGTCACATCGGCGGGGTCGGACAGATCGACACCCACCCCGTCGGCGTCGAACCCTTCCTCGCGCAATTCGGCGACCAGCGGCTCCGCCTCTTCGGCCCACCGACAGGCCAGCACCACCACGTATCCGTCACGGGCAAAGAGTCTGGCGACAGCCAATCCGACGCCGGGGCCGGCGCCGAGCACGAGAAGAACGGGAGCAGACATGGACCCGAGCCTACGGCCGCCCGGTGGTCCCGGCGAAACCCCCGGTTGACGCAGGCTGTGCACCGATTTCGCCGCAACAATACATACAGGGGCGTGTAGAGTTGTGGTCGTCACCTAGTGATGCTGGGTGGCGGGACGCCGAGGTCAATCGACGCCCCGCCTGGTGGGTTACCTAGCCCGCAGCCAGCGGACCAAGACGAGTGCTCCGGCGATTACGGCAGATCCGGTCAAGATGATGCCGTAATCGACCGGAGCCTCTCGCTTCTTCCGGCGATGTTTCGCCATACCCACCACCTCCTTCCTCGGCACGATGCGGCCTGGACCAACTGCCGCGCCGTCCCTCGAGGTGGAGGTCCCATTACCCTAGCCCAGCCCACCGACGAAAAACTTTGACCCCCAACGACTTACGACGCGCCAACACTGGAATGGTCACGTTGGAACGTTCGCGTTGGAACATGCCGGATGCCGACCCGTCAGCGGCTGCGCCGAAAGCGGTGGTCAGACCCCTGTCGATGGTTGCCCGGGCGTAGCCAGCGCAACATCCGTACTCTCGATGGGAAAGCGCGTAGAACTGACGACGAGGATGATCCGGTGGAGCGAGTGCCGAAGAGGAAGCCGGGCACGGAACCCGCCACGATGCTGGACGACGACACCGTCGAGTTCGCCAAGGTCGGCGACGAGACCAGTGGCCGGGCGCGGCATCGCAGGGCGGCGAAACCCCGCCGGGTGGCAACCCGGCGCGCTCCCGCACCGCGCGAGCAGCCACCACGTCGCGCGACCAAGGTGGCGAAGAACGCCGTCCGCGCGGTGGTGGCCCTCACCGCCCTGGCCGTGGTCTCCGGCACCGGTTTCGCCTGGTCGGCGAAGCTCGAATTCGATCACGGGTTCACCCGCACCGACGCGATCGGCGAGGACGCGCCGCACTCGCTCGGCGGTGACCTGAACATCCTGCTGATCGGCTTGGACACCCGGAAAGACCTGAACGGCAAGGACTTACCGAAAGAGATCCTCGACCAACTGCACGCGGGCGACGGCGACGACGGCGGCTACAACGCGAATTCGCTGATCCTGATGCATATTCCGGCGGACATGAAGAAGATCGTCGCGTTCTCCATCCCGCGCGACGACTACGTGCCGGTCACCGGTATCCCCGGCTACGACCGGGCCAAGATCAAGGAAGCGTACGGCCTGAAAAAGGCGGCCGCGCAGGACAAGCTCGTCGCGGCCGGAGAGAAGGACCCGGTCACCTTGGAGCGCAAAGGTCGCGAGGCCGGTCGCGCCTCGATCGTGTCCACGGTGCGCAACCTGGTAGGTGTCCCGATCGACCGGTTCGCCGAGATTTCGCTCGCCGGGTTCTACGACTTGGCCACCGCCCTCGGCGGCGTCGACGTGTGCCTGAACAAGGCCGTCGACGACAGCTACTACTCGGGCGCCAAGTTCCCGGCGGGACCGCAACATCTGAACGGGTCCGAGGCGCTGGCGTTCGTGCGGCAACGGCACGAACTGGAGAACGGCGATCTGGACCGGACGCACCGGCAGCAGGCGTTCCTCACCTCGGTGGCCAAGTCGCTCAAGGAATCCGGCACGCTGACCAATCTGAGCAAGCTCTCCGCGCTGATGGACGTGGCCCACCGCGACGTGGTGCTCTCGGACGGCTGGAATCTGATCGACTTCGCGAGCGACCTGGGCGCCGCCGGATCGATCGCGATCGAATTCCGGACCCTGCCCGTACTGCGCTACGAGACGATCAACGGCCAGGACGTCAACATCATCGATCCGGCGGCGATCAAGAAGGAGGTCCGGACCGCGTTCGGGGTGCAGCCGCCGAGCACCGCGGCGCAACCGCCGACGAGCACGGTCGATATCCAGAACGCGGGCACGGTGTCCGGCGCGGCCGCCACCCTGTCCGCCGCGCTGACCACGCGCGGCTACCGGGAGGGCACCCTCGGCAATCGGAGTACGGCGAGCGGCACCGTCTCGACGTCGATCACCTACGGCGCGGGCGCCGAAGCGGACGCGACCCAGTTGGGCGAAACCCTGGGCGGTCTCACCCCTACCGCGTCGACGAGCGTCGCGCCGGGACACGTCCTGGTAGTTCTCGGCGGCGACTTCACCATGCCCACCGAGCTGACCGCGAGCACGTCGACCTCGACCGCGCCGACCACCACAACGACCACACCGGCCGAGCCCGCGCCGGACGCGGGCAAACCGGTCACCACGACGATCGGCAACACGATCCCCTGCGTGAACTGACCTACTCGACGACAGCTTTGATGCGCTCCAGCGTCTCGCGCATCCCCTCGACGTTCGTCTTGCGCCTGGCCCGCCCGGCCAGCAGCCAGTACAGCCGGATCGGCGGGCTGGCGTGCAACTGGAACGACTCTGTGACGTCGGTTCCACCCGCGACCGGTTCGAAGCGGTAGGTCCAGGTGTTGATCGCCATACCGCCGGGCCCGAGCACGGTGAACGCGAACTCGCGGCCGGGCTCGCTGGCGATGATCCGGCACACGGTCCAGTACTTCAGACCCCAGCCGTTGCGGTTGACGTGTCCGCGGAATTTCACCCCGACCGCCGGGCCGGTGGCGCCGCCGAGCCACTCGGCGGCGAAGGTCTCCGGACTGAACCGTCCGGTGTTGGTGATATCGCTGACCAGTTCCCAGATGGTTTCGGCGGGTGCGGCCATCCGCACCGTCACACTGTCCTGCATGCCCGAACGCTAGCAGGCCTAAGGTTTTTCGCTACCCCTGCGCGCGTGGCGAATGCGGCAGCACCGCGTCGAACGCGGTGTCCCAGGAGTCCGGATCGTCCAGCAGCGCGCCGGGCGGCAACGCCCAGCAGGCGGCGAGCAGGTCGTAACCGAGATGAGCGATGGCGGCGTGCACGGGCCAGTGCGCGGCGGTCCATTTCGGTTCCTCGGTGGCCGAATCCAAGCCGGTCCGTGCCACGCCGACCAGCTCGAACTGCAACTGCTGGACCAGAACCACGGCCTCGGCGCCGGCCGGTTCGGCACGGAGCAATTCCACCAACGCATGCGCCGCGGCACGAACCCGCAGCTCGATCCAGCGGAAGGTGCGCCGGTGCGCGCGCGGCGTGACGACATGCGGTGCGAGCATCGCGACCGCCACGCCGAGCACGGTCTCCACGAACCGATCCCGGATCAGCGGCCCGACCGCCATCTGCGGTGCTGCCCCGACTGCGAGCAGCGCGATCGGAGTGATGAAGACGGCCGCGATCGCGTAGTTGCGCGGGACGTACAACTCCATGCAGAAAATGAGCACAGCCACCAGCACAGCGAGCGCGTAACCGGTCGGCGCGAGTTGATGGATGCCCGCGAAAAGCGCCAGCCCGACGACAGTTCCGGCGAAACGGTGAATGCCGCGGACCTTGCCGCGGACCCGATCGGGACCGATCTGCAGCACCATCACGGCCGTGAACACCGCCCAGTGCGGCCGGTCCTGGCCGAGCAACGCGCTCAGACCACCGGCGACCAGGCAGGCGAGGCCCACCCGGTACGCGCTGATCATCGCGTGTGAGTCGAACGACAACGATCGCCGCAGCCGGAACCCGACACCGGGCCGGACGAACGAGATGAGCGGATCGACGACCACGTCGTCGGTGTCGTCGTAGGCCGGTCCGGCCAGCCGGTTCCGGGCCGCGACCAGGGTGCTCAGCAGCTCGGAATCCGGCATCCTGGTCGGCAGCCGCGCGTCGTAGACCGCGGCCCACGCCTCCGCGATCGCGCCACCCGCCTGATGGCGCAGGTCGATGGCGGGCCGGCCGGTCGCGCGCGCCGCCAAGTAGGCGTCGACGGCCTGGTCGGCGGCTTCGACGGCGACCCGCTCGGGTTTGCGCCGATCGCGCAGCACCCCCGCCATCGAGACGAGAACCGACACCGCCACACCGAGCCCCGTGCAAGCCAGCAACACCCCGGCCGAGATCCCTGCCTCGGTGGCCATCATCGAGCCACCGCACACGATCACGAACAGCAGTGCGCCCGGCGGGCCGAGCCGCATCGCGTCGATCACGTAGACGGCGACCGTCGCCACCGCCGTCAACAACGCCACCGTGAGCAGCGCGGCACCGAGCCCGCCGGAGAGCACCTCGCCGAGCAGCGCGCCGACGGCACACGACATCAGCAACGCCAGGCCCGCGGTGAGCACCACACCGGCCCGGAGGAGATAGGCCCGGCGCTCCCCGTACATGACGGCGAGCGCGCCGAACAACACGAACAGCGCGTACCCCGGATGCCCCAGCGCGACCACCACCGCGGCGGGCAGCAGGAACGCCAGCGCCGAGCGCAGCGCCGGACTCCATCGCCGTCCCGCCGGAGGAAGCGCGAACAGCAGCGAACCGATCCGCACCTGCGGCGGCAACGGGTCGGAGACCGGCGAAACCATCTACTTCCTTCCGAGAGAGCGAGAGTGACCTGCTGTTCCACCGTAAGCGCCGGTCGTTGTGCCCCGAACAACCGCCTCCGGCGGCCCGATCGGCCGCTAAGTTCGAAATGTGACCGCTGACGCTCCGCCCACCCGTTTGCATTCCTTCACCGACGACGCGCTCGGTACGCATGACGCGGTCGCACTGGCCGAGCTGGTGCGGCGCGGCGAACGCAGCCCCGGCGAACTGGCCGAGGCAGCGGTGCGACGGGCCGAGCGGGTCGAAGAACTCGCGGCGGTCGCCTATGCGACGTATGCGCGACCGCTGGCCCCGCCTGAACAGGGCGGCCGCCTGTACGGCGTCCCCACGTTCATCAAGGACAACATCGATGTCGCGGGAATGCCGACCAACCACGGCAGCGCGGCTTTCCGCGCGCGGACCGCTCGCAAAGACGGCGACTACACCAGCCAATTCCGCAGCGCCGGAATGACGGTGCTCGGCAAGAGCGCACTGCCGGAGTTCGGCTTCAACGCGACCACCGAGCCGCCGTTCGCGCCGCCGACCCGAAACCCTTGGCACACCGGCTATTCGGTGGGCGGATCGTCCGGCGGCACGGCCGCCCTGGTCGCCGCCGGGGTGGTGCCGATCGCGCACGGCAACGACGGCGGCGGATCGATCCGCATTCCGGCGGCGTGCGCCGGGCTGGTCGGGCTGAAACCGAGTCGGGGACGGCATATCGACGCCCCGATGTCGCGGAAGCTGCCGGTCCGGATCGTCAGCGAGGGCGTGCTGACCCGAACCGTGCGCGACACCGCGGCGTATACCGCTGCGGCCGAAGAGTTTTGGCACAATCCCGCACTGCCGCCGATCGGCCGGGTCGAGGGGCCGGGGCCGAAGCCGCTGCGCATCGCGCTCATCCTCGAAGGCATCGGCGGACCGGTGCCGCCGGGCCCGATTCGCGACGCCGTCGAAAACGTCGCTACCACACTGGAATCGCACGGGCATCGGGTGGAGCCGGTCGCGCTGCCGTTCGATGCCGCGTTGGAGAACGCGTTCGTGCACTATTGGGGCCTGCTCGCCGCGGTGATCGCCTCGACCGGCAAACTCGCCGACCGCCGCTTCGATACGGGCAAGCTCGACGATCTGACGATCGGCCTGCGCCGCCTCTACCTTCGCGACGCATGGCGCACACCACTGACGCTGTATCGACTACGCGCGGCGGCCGCGACCTATCGGCGCGCCTTCGCCTCCTACGACGCGGCGCTGCTCCCCACCCTCGGACACGAAACTCCTGAACTCGGTTTCCTCAGTCCGACAGTGCCTTTCGATGTGCTGATCGAGCGCCTGCGCACCTATGTGGCCTTCACCCCGATCAACAACATCACCGGCACGCCCGCGATCACCGTGCCCGGCGGCTACACCGCCGCCGGGCTGCCCGTCGGTGTGCAGTTCGCGGGCACCATGGGCACCGAACGTACCCTGCTCGAACTCGCCTACCTCATCGAAGCCGAGCGACCGTTCCGGCGCTTGGACGCCTAGGCCCTAGTGGCGCGGGTGGGTTTCGCGGTGCACCGGGCCGTGCGCGTCGTCGCAGTGCTCCGCCAGCACCGGAAGCAGTCGTCCGGTGTCGGATGTCGCTGCCGCGGAGACCAACTGGGAGTGGTCGACCTGCAGGGTGGTGTGGGTGATCTCGTAGTCGTGGTCGAGTAGCCGCTCGATCTGCTGGCGCAGGCCGTGGCAGTCCGCGCCGGGCTGAACCAGGACATGCGCGGACAACGCCACATTGCCCGAGGTGATCTGCCAGACGTGCAGATCGTGCACCTCGTCGATGCCCGGCATCTCGACGAGCCTGCGGCCGAGTGCGTCGGGGTCCAGACCGGCGGGCGCGGCTTCGAGGAAGATGCGGCCGGACTCCTGGACCAGGCCCAGGCCCGCCTTGACCATGAGGGCGACGACGACCAGGGTGGCGATCGCGTCGGCGCGGGCGAAGCCGGTGAGCAGCACGACGACACCGGCCACCGCGGTCGCGATGAACCCGTACAGGTCGTTGAGCACATGCTGGAAGGCGCCCTCGACATTCAGGCTGGACCGGTTCGCCTTGCTGATCGCCCAGGCCGCGGCGATATTGACGGCGATGCCGAACAGCGCGGTGATCACGACCAGCCCACCGGTCACCTCCGGCGGCTCGAGCAGGCGCCGGATCGCCTCGTAGGTCAGCCAGCCCGCCAGCACCAGCAGCGTGATGCCGTTGGCCTGCGCGGACAGGATCTCGGCACGTTTGAAGCCGTAGGTGTATTTGCCGCGGGCCGGCCTGGCGGCCAGCCGAATCGCGGTCAGCGCCAGTACGATCGAGGCCGCGTCGGTGAGCATGTGCGCCGCGTCGGAGAGCAGGGCCAGCGAGTTCGCCAGCAAGCCGACGACGACCTCGATCATCATGAAGCCGCCGATCAACGCCAGCGCGAGCGTCAGCCAGCGGCGATCGGCATCACCGGACACCCCGTGGGAATGCGTGTGGCCGCCACTCCCATGGCCGTGTCCGTGCTCGTGTTCGTGTCCCATCAGCCGCCCGCCTCACCGCGATGTATGCGCATATCTGCATCGGTCGTACCCACCTTAGCCGACCCTATGCCGGCCGCGGCGTGCTACCTCGGATGACCTGGGTCACACGCCGCGGTCGGACTTCATCAGCTGTAGAGACCGCGGGCGAGCACCGGCCAGGACGCGATGAAGGCGTCCTGCCAGTAGCCCCACGAATGGGTACCGGTCAGGGTGAAGTCGAAGGTCGCGGGGATGCCCAGCTCGTTCAGCCGGTTCTGCAGATTCTGCGAGCACATCCGGATACCGGCCTCGATCGCGCCGCCGACCACCAGCTGATCGGCCCACTGCGGGACGCCGGGCTTGATCTGGAACGGTCCGTCGAGGGTGTCGTGCGGACCGGGCAGCCCGCTACCGCTGGAGACGAACAGGTTGACGCCGCGCAGCCGGTCCGCGTGCACCAGCGGATCGTTGGCCGCCCACAGCGGGTCGCCGGGCGGGCCCCACATGTTGTCGATCGTGCCGTGCCCGCGTTCCACCGTCATCTGCACGAAGGCCTGACCGATCGGGTCGCTGGTCTGCGCGCACCCGCTGTAGGAGGCGACGCTGCGATACAGCTCCGGGTTCGCCTCGGCCAGCGCGAGCACCGAGGTGCCCGCCATGGACAGACCCGCGATCGCGTTCACCTTGTTGGTGCCCAAGGCCGCGTCGATCAGCGGGGGCAGTTCCTCGGTGAGGTAGGTCTTCCATTTGTTCGGCCCGAGCACCGGGTCGTCCTTGATCCAGTCGGTGTAGTAGCTGAACTGCCCGCCGACCGGCTGGACCACGTTGACGTTCTTGTCCGCCAGGAAGTCGAGCACGTTGGTGCGCAGCTGCCAGCTGGCGTCGTCGACGCCGCCGCCCGCGCCGTTCAGCAGATACAGCGTCGGCCGCGGCTGGGAATCGTCGGCGGGGCGCTGGATGTCGACCGGGAAGGTCGCGCCCTGCATCGCGGTGGAACGCACCCAGATCCGGATGTTGCGTCTGTCGGGTTCCTCGACCCGCGCGATCACCGATCCGTCGGGCGCGGCGGGCGTGGACACCCAGTCGCGCGGCACGCTCGCCTGGGCGGGGGCACCGGCCGCGATACCGAGTCCGAGACACAGTGACGCCGCCAGTACTACTGCCCGAGCTCGAACCACCCAGGTCGATCTGCGATCCACGAACACACTCCCAAAACCCCGACCCACACGGCTCCGAACTCATGCACAACTCCCCCAGCGTGTCGGCCAGGTGTTCAGCGGTGTTACCCGATCGGGTTGTTCGATCGGACACAGTTGTTCGATCAACACAGAGGCCGGGCGAGGAACCGCCTGAACGCGTGACAACCCCTCCGCGTTCAGGCGCCCCTCCGGCGGGCGACCCAGTTTCGCCCGTGCTTCAGCGCGCTCCCTCGGCGCCGCGGCGGGCCACCGAGTCGATGGCGACGGAGACCGCGAGGACGGCGCCGGTGACCATGAAGCGCACCGAGGAGTCGACATTGAGCAGCAGCATGCCGTTGGTGATGGACTGGATGACGAGAATGCCGAGCAGCGCGGCATAGGCGCGCCCGCGACCACCGAACAGGCTGGTTCCGCCGATCACCGCGGCCGCGATGGCGTTGAGCAGGATGTCGCTGCCGCCGGAACTCTGGTTGACCGCGACCAGCCGGGACGCGGCCAGGATGCCGCCGAGGGTGGCCAGCACGGAACATCCGATGAACGCGGAGATCCGGATCCAGGTGACGTTGATGCCGGCGCGGCGCGCCGCCTCGGCATTGCCGCCGACGGCGTACATGCGCCTGCCGAAAACCGTTCTGCGCAAGATCAAGTCGAGGCCGAGGACCAGCCCGCCGAAGATCACCAGGGTCAGCGGTACGCCGCGATCGGAATTCAGCACCAGCACGGTGGCGCCCAGCAGGGCCGCGAGCGCGGCGGAGCGCAGCACGATCCACACCGGCGCCGAGGCGTCGAGTTCGGCGTGCACCCGCTGGTGCCGGGTGATCAGACTCGCCACGAGATGACCGCCCGCGAGCAGCACCACGAGAATCCAGCCGAGCAGCGGCGAGAGCCAGGTATCGCTGATCGTGGCGATGCCGCGATCGAACGGCAGGTTCACCGTGCCGTCCTTACCGAGCAGATACAGCATCAGCCCCTGCCAGCCGATCAACCCGGCCAGTGTGACCACGAACGACGGCATGCTCAACATCGTGCGCATCAGGCCGTGCAGCAGTCCGATGGCCGCGCCGACCGCCACCGCGGCAAGCACCGAGAAGATCGGATTCCAGCCGTGCTGCACGTACAGCAGCGTCATCACCACGGCGGTCAGGCCGCTGACCGAGCCCGCGGACAGGTCGATCTCGCCGAGCAGCAGCACCAGCACGATGCCGAGCGCGATGGTCCCGGTCGCCGCCATCTGCAACGCGAGGTTGGTGAGATTCTCCGCGGACAGGAAGTGCGCGTTGAGCCGGTAGAACACCGTGGCGATGATGACCAGCCCGATCGCCACCGGAACCGATCCGACTTCGCCGCGGCGCAGCCGATCCACTGCGGCGTCGATCAGCCCACGCCCCCGCTCTTCCTGTAACACAGGTCTTTTCATCACAGCTTCACTCATGACCTACCTCGCCGTCGCTCGGCTCGGTCATGTGCGATACCCGCTGTGACGTGATTCGCTCACTGCGTTCTTTCATGCGGCCGCTCCCGTGATCGCTGCCACGATATCCGCTTGAGTCGCCTTAGCGGTCTCGAACTCACCAGCATTGCGGCCCAGCCGCAGCACCACGACGCGGTCGCTGACCGAGCGCACGTCCACCAGATTGTGCGAAATCAGCAGCACCGCGAGCCCGCGCTCGCGCAGCCGGCCGATCAACGCGAGCACCTGCGCGGTCTGTTCGACGCCGAGCGCGGCGGTCGGCTCGTCCAGAATCACCATGCGCGGCCGCCCGAGCAGGGCCCGCGCGATGGCGACCGACTGACGCTGACCGCCGGACAGCGCGGAGACCGGCGCCCGCACGTCCTTGATCCGCACGTCCAGCGACGCGAGCAGATCACGTGCGCTGCGCTCCATTTCGATCTCGTCGAGCACCGAGCAGATCCGGGTCTCCGCGCCCAGATGCAGGTTGGCGACGACATCGAGGTTGTCGCACAGCGCGAGATCCTGGAACACCGTGGTGATGCCCAGCGCCTGCGCGTCCTGCGGGCGCGCGATCCGCACCGGCGCACCGGCGAAGACGATTTCGCCCGCATCGGCGACGGTCACCCCCGAAATCGCCTTCACCAGTGTCGATTTGCCCGCCCCGTTGTCGCCGACCAGCGCCACCACCTCACCGGCGCGCACCTCGAGATCCGCGCCCGCCAGCGCCTGCACCGCGCCATAGCGTTTGGTCAGGCCACGGGCCGAGAGAACCGCTGTGGGAGCTGTCATTTGATACCTGCGGCCTGGCATGCCGCCGCGACGTCGGGCGTGCAGATATCGGCGACGGAGTAGAGACCGTCCTTGACGATGGTGTCCTTGATGTTGTCCTTGCCCACCGCGATCGCATCGAGCAGGAAGGACGGGATATCGGTGGCGCCGTTGTTCGTCTTCGCGGGCGCCGTGGGCTTTTCGCCCTTGGTGAGCGCGACGGCGAGTTCGGCCGCCTTCTCCGCCTGGGCCCGATAGTCCAGGTAGATGGTCATCGTCTGCTCGCCCGTCAGAATCCGTTGCACGCCTGCCAATTCCGCGTCCTGACCGGTCAACGGGGGCAGGGTGGCGTAGCCGGCCCGCTTCAGCGCCGCGATCGCGCCACCCGCCATGCCGTCGTTGGCCGAGTACACGCCGACGATCGCGTCCTTGCCGAGGGCAGTGATCGCCTGTTCCATCTGCTGCTGCGCCTTGTCCGGCGACCAGTCCGGGGTGTCGAACTCCCGGCCCACCTTCACTTTTCCGTCCAGGGCCTCGTGCGCGCCCTTCTTGTAGTCGCCCGCGCTGGGGTCGGTCGGCGAGCCGTTGATCACCACGACCTGCCCCTTGTCGGTGGTGCCGCGCTTGCTCAGTTCGGCCAGCAGCGCGTCACCCTGCACCTTGCCGACCTTCACGTTGTCGAAGGACACGTAATAGTCGTAGGCGATGCCGGAGATCAACCGGTCGTAGGCGATCACCGGGATCTTCTTCTGCTGGGCGGTATTCACCTGCGGGGCAACGGCATCGGCGTTGACCGCGTCGAACACGATGACGTCGGCGCCCTGGGTGAGCGCGGACTCGAACTGACCCTGCTGCTTGGCCGCATCCTGGTCAGCGTTGAAGTAGAGCACCTTGCATTTGTCGCAGAGCTGCCTGACCTTCGCCTCGAACAGCGGGCGGTCGAAGGCCTCGTAGCGGGTGGTCTTGGATTCGGGCAGCAGCAGCGCGATCGTCGGGGTGTCGCCGCCCGATTTCGCGTCTTTGGCGCTGTCGCCGGAGCTACAGCCTGCCGCCAGGACGAGTGCGGCCGCCGCCGCGGTGAAGAGCTGAATTCGACGCATGAGGTCACCGTGCCGAGTGGAGTGAGAGCGCCCGGTTGAGCGTTGGTAAGAAAGGTAGTTTACTAACAACGAGGTGTCCAGTGGTGCGAGCAGGAGGATTCATGAGCGAGCGAATCGTGTCGCGGCGTGCCCGCGCGTGACGACGCCGAGCGCCGCCGAGGCGAAGTCATGAGCAGGGTGGGCAATCCCCAACTGCTCCGGACGATGAACGAACGGCTGCTGCTCGACTACCTGCGGGTCAGCGGGCCCGCCTCGCGCGGCGAGCTCGCCAAAGCCAGCGGACTGTCCAAACCTACCGTGTCGGCGGCACTTTCGGGCCTGGAACAGTCCGGGCTGGTACAGCTGGTCGGCTCGCTGAGCGGCCGGCCGGGACCGACCACCGCGCTGTACGACGTGAACGTGCGCGCCGGGGTGGTGGCCGGGGTCGATATCGGCCGGAACTGGATCCGGCTCGCCATCGCCGACCTGCGCGGGGATTTCATCGGACGTCGCGACGTGCGCAATTCCGCCCGCTCGGCCGCGGATCTGGTGCGCCGGGTGCGCAGCCTGGCCGACGAGGTCGCGGCCGACGCGGGGATCGACTGGGCCGCAGTGCATTACGCGGTGATCGGCAGCCCCGGTGTGCTGAATCCCAGCACCGGGCGACTCGACTACGCGCAGAATCTGCCCGGATGGGGCCGGGCCGGGTTGGTGGGGCAGCTGCGTGCCGCGCTCGAGGTCGAGTCGAGCATCGAGAACGACATCAACCTCGCGGCCGTCGGCGAATTGACCTTCGGCGCCGGGGCGGGCGTGCGCAATTTCGTGCTGATCTCGATCGGCACCGGTGTCGGCATGGGCATCGTGATCAACGGCGAACTCTACGTCGGCAACACCGGTGCGGCCGGTGAGGTCTCGTTCCTGCCCGCGACCGAGGTCGACGCTCCCCCGCTCGACGCCCGCGAACGCGGCATGACCGAAACCGTCGCCGCGGCAGGCGGTGTCGCGCGCGCGGCCGAACAAGCCGGTCTGCCTGGCACTTCCGCGAAAGAGATCTTCACCGCCGCCGCGGGCGGCGATGCCCGCGCGATCGCGGTGGTCGAATCCGAGGGCCGCCGCATCGGCGCGCTCATCACCGCGGTCGCCGCCATCCTCGATCCCGAACTCGTCGTGCTCAGCGGCGGTATCGGCAACAATCTCGAGCTGCTCGGCAGCGCGATCAGCCGCCGGATGAGCGAACTCGGTCCATTACGCCCCCGCATCGTCGCCAGCACCCTCGGCGACGACGGTGTCCTCACCGGCGCCGTGTCGCGGGCGCTCGCCGTCGCCCGCGACCGGCTCTTCGAAAGACGTTCCGCGGGCGCGTGATTCGTAATCGGCAAGGCGGAGCGTACATCCTGGGCCAGAATGCTATGCGGATTGGCCGCGCGATCGATCGCACGCCATCGGCGTCCACCTCCACCAGCGAATTCGGGCACCTCGTGGTGGCGTCCGCGCAGGAAATGACCTGGTTGCGCACGCCGGCGTCGGTGAGCGTGTCCGTGGCAAATTCGGGATGCGCCGATCTACCGGGGACTATAGGGTGCTGACGGCTAGGGGGCGGTCAGCACCGGTTGATGTGATGCGGGTCCCGGAACGCCGAGTGGAGGAGAATCGATGGGTACGCAGCTCACCATCTACAGTGTGAGCCTCGAGAACGTGCAGTTGTGGATTCGGCGGCCAGGACACGGAGTGCTGGAGGAGAGCCGCCGGCGAGCGATCGCCATGGACGCGCAGAACAGGGAGAACGGGTCGCCGTCCGTGGTGGAGGCCGTCGACGACATCTTCGGTGACCGCCCCAAGAACCCGGCTGCCGGGGACGCCTACGCCTGCGCGTGGCAGGACCTGATCGAGTACGGCGAGTCGACCCGCTTCGACCTCGGGCCACTGCGGCGGGGCGGACAGTTTCTGGAAGAAGCGAGTGCGGAGCTCGAGGCCGCCGGAGTGCCCCGGGAACTCACGCCATGGAGCTTCGTCTTCGACAACCCTTTCACCAGTACGCCCCAGGCCGACAATGGGCCGGTCGTCGGACATGTGGTGGCCCAACGAGTGCCGGAGTTGCGCGAGGTCTACGGCGCGGTCACCGTAGGGACGCAGACGGCCGCTCTGGTCAGCATCCTGCTCGAGGCTGCGGACGAGACTCTCCACTTCAACGCGTTCGCCCTGAGCTTCGATAACCCATGGCCGCTGCAGGATCTGGTCACCTTCTTTGGCTGAGTGGTAGAGCGCCCATGGCAGCACGTCACCTTGCCGCTGACGAATCAGGACCCCGCCACCGATGGGGTGTGGGCGTCGGCATCATATCCGCTTCTGCCGCTGGTCGCTCGGCTGACGGTTGAGATCCGCGGCGGCTCAGGGCATCCGCACATGCCGAGTTGAGTGCGTTGGGCTGGCTCGTTGTCCGGGGTAGATCGTTCCAGATGTGGCGTCGGCGTCTACGGCTCCGCGACAAGCTCGCCTCGGGGTCCAGCGCACTGTCAGTGATCGGCGAAGACGTCTTCGAGTGAGCGCGGTGGGCGGCCCGTGATGTCGGCAACGACCGTCGTCGTCCTGTCCTCGGCACCGGCCGCGATCGCCTCATCGAGTTGCGCGAGAAACCGGGCATACCGCCTCGGTATCCCGGCAGCGGCCAGACGCTCGGTTTGTTCCACGGCGGTCACAGCGCGGTGCCGTACCGTGCGGCCGGTGAGCCTGGAGGTGATCGCGGCAACATCGGCGTAGGTCAACGCCTGCGGACCGGTGATCAGGTGTGCCGTGTTGTGCGGTACGGGATCGGTCAGTGCGGCAACGGCCACGGCGGCGATGTCATCGACCGACACGAACCCGACCCGCCCGTCGCCGGTAGCCGTCACGATCTCGCCGTGGTCGCGAATCGAGTGCGCGTGGGCATGCTCACCGACGAAGTTCTCCATGAACCACGCGGGGCGTAGCACGGTCCATTCATCGAACAGCTCGGACAGCCGCGCGTGCACGACCCCGAGTCCGCTTTCGCCGGGCTCGACCGCCGATGTACTCAGCAGCACTGCTCGCCGCACACCCGAGCGGGCGGCGAGTTCGAGTGGTGGCACCATCACGTGTTCTGGTTCGGCGTCGCCGATCGGCGCGACCGCATACATCGCGTCGATGCCGGCGAGCGCGCCGTCGTGGGTGTGCGGGTCGTACCAGTCGAAGCGCACACGCTCGCCGTCACCGCGCCTGCTGGCTACGCGGGCGGGCACGCCACGCTGCGCGAGTCCGCGTGCGACCCGACTTCCTGTGGTGCCGGTGCCGCCGATCACCAAGACCGTCATGCCGTCCGGCCTCCGTACGTTGTGTCCTGGAACGCCAGTGCGTTCCAGTAGTCCCGATAGCGCGTGATCCGTCCGTCGAGGACGGTCATCACGACTATGTAGTGCGCCTGGTACGGGTTGCCGGTCGCGCGGAGGAAGCCCTCGGCGCTGAACTCCGCGACCACCACCTCGGGGCTCTGTGTCCGGTACACGGCGGTCGTCGTGAGCTTGCGGATGTCGAAGGTGTCCGGGTAGGCGGCCATGTATTCACCGAGAGCGGTACGCCCGTCGAGCCGCGTCGGACGCCCGGCAGGCGCGAACGGGAATTCGATGACCACGTCGTCGGCGAAGAGCTCGACGAACCCCGCGATGTCGCTGTCCCGCAACAGTTCGATGACCTCGTCGAAGACCTCGGCAGCATCACTGCGCATGGTTTCATCCTTCTGTTGTTCCGATCCGCTACCATACGGACCGTCAGTCCGATTACCGTAACGGACTGCTGGTCCGATTCGCAAGGAGGGTGCTGTGCGGGCTGATGCGGCGCGAAACCAGGAGGCGGTGCTGCACGCCGCGGGGCGGCTCTTCGACGCGGCGGCCGATCCCGCCACGGTGTCGATGGATCAGATCGCCGCTGCGGCAGGCGTCGGCAAGGGCACGCTGTTCCGCCGCTTCGGCGATCGCGCCGGACTGCTCAAGGCGCTCTACGAGCTACGCGCCGAGAGCATGCACGCGTCGCTACCACTCGACCGACGCGCGGACGAGCAGCCAGTCGAGGCAGTGCTCCGGCTGCTAAGCGTGATCCTGCGGTTCAAGCTCGACAATCGTGCGCTCGCCCGCGCGCTCGAAAGCCTCGGCGGCGGGAGCCCGTACGCGAACTCGGGCTACGACCGGTGGCATGCACTGCTGACTGAGCTCGTCGCCGAGGAGCGCGGCGACGACACGGCGGAATACCTCGCCCACGCGCTACTCGCCGCCGTGCGCAGCGACCTCGTCGAGCACCTCGGTGAGTGGCCGCCGGAGAAGCTGCAGGCGGGACTCACTGCGCTGGTTCGCGCGGTGCTGTGAGCAGTACGAGAAATGACACGGGCTCGATCGCGGCCCGTGTTGAAAGGTGCCGCTCCGGCGTCGACTCGACTTGGCTGACGGTGGGTTTCGGGTGCGGCGCACGGTCGTCACAGCGCTCGAAAACGGCCTGAACCTGCCCACCCCAGAGCACACGATCACCCGACATCCGAGGACGTGGATGGCTCGGTGAGGAGGGTGTCCGCACCAGCGGTCTCCCGGGAGCTCGCCGTCGCCCGTGACAGGTTCTTCGAAAGACGTTCTGCGGGCGCGTGATCCGCTATCGGTGATGAACGGCGGGACCGTAGGTCGGGCTCGGCTGGTCCGGGAAGACGGTGGGGCAGGCGCGGCGCATGCGGTCCATGGCAGTGTTGAGCGAGGTCAGGGCGGCGCTCACGGCATCGGCGGCCGGTTGAGCCTGCCGATCGGTGTCCAGCGCCGCGGCGAACTCGGCCAGCGCGGAACGCAGTCCGCCGCCTGCGGTGGCGACATCGCGATAGGTGCTGCTGATGAGGGGGGAACCCATGCGATCGACCGCTGGATGGATCGTCGCGGTGACTTGGTCGGACAATCGGATGCCCTGGGAGACACGGGCTTTCATGTCAGCGAGGTCGCCACGTTGCGCGGCGGGGCCGAGGCCGTTGAGCTGATCGGACAGCGCGCGGAAGGTGTCGCGCAAGCCCGCGACGGCCTGGCCGCCCGCCGCGCAATCCGCGGTGCCGGGATCGGCGACTTTGCGCTCCGTGGCGGCCGACCCGTGGTCGGAGCACGCAGCGAGCAGTCCCGCGACGAGCAGGAAGAGGACGGCGACGGCCGCCGCGCCGAGGAAGGTCGTCCCTCGACGCGACGGCCGCCGGCTACCCGGCATGAGTCAGCACCGTGAGGATCGCGTTCTGCACGGCAGGCACGAAGGCGAGCGTCGTGATCAACGCCAGCCCGAAACCGGTCTGCGCGTGCCGGTGCCGATTCCACCACCCGATCGGGGCGGTCCGGGGCCGGGTGTTCCACTCGACACCGGCGGCCGCGGTGGCCTCGTTCTGCTCGTAGTAGCCGAACGTGACCGGTGCGGATCGCACGTCGAGCAGACCACCGAGGGCGTCGGTGGTGAGCCCGCCGGAGCCGATGTTTCGCGAATCGAACATGGTGCCGACCTCTTTCCGCTACTCGTCGCTGTGCTCACGCGTCGATGCTGGTGCTCCACGGGCGCATCAGCTCGTCATAGACGTCCTGGGTGAATTCCCCTTGCCCGACAAGGTCGCTCAGCACCGCCGCGGTCACCGCCTGACCGACCACGGTCACCACGCCGATCGAGCCGAACGACTCGAGCAGGCCGGTCAGATCGCCCGGGCCCGCCGCCGCATTCGGCGCGACCGCTTGACCCGCGATCATTCCGGCGACCTGGACGTTGCGCGAGCGGCCGAACGCCTTCGCCGTGGCGGTGGCGATATTGATCGGCATACCCGGCGCGGCGGCGTTCGTGCCCTGGCCGAGTCCGGCCAGCAGACCGGCCAAGCCGCCTTCCAGGCCGAGACCGGTGCCATTGGACAGCGACGAAACCTTGTCCTGCACCATCTGTTTCGCGGCCGCGTTGAGTTTCTCGCGTTCGGCCACGGTCAACTGGCCGGACCGTTCGATGATGCGGACGGCGTCCTGCCAGCGCGGGCCATAAAGGTACTCCAGGTGCAGGGTCTCCGTTGTGTGCGTCATGTCTGACTCTCCTTGTGCTGAATGCGTTGGGACAATGCAGGATTCGTCACAGCGAAACACTGACGAGGTGCGGCGCGCGGTCCCGCGCCACCGCTTCGGCAGCCCCCTTTCCGGAGTAGGGCAGATCGGCGTAGGCGACCGGTGCGGCCGCGGGCTTCGGAGCTGCCTGCGGTTGGCTGGGCAGCGGGGCGAGCAGTTTTTGCAGCGAAGCGGCCAGCTGCTCCAGGGACGGGTCGTCGGGAATGTCGTCGAGGAATTGACTGCCTGCCGCAGCCGCGCCGCCACCCGAAGCCCCTAGCGGCCCATTGCGATCCAGCGCGGCCCGGATACCGGAGATGATGCCGACCCGCGCGCCCGGCGTGAGCAGCACGGCCAGCGCGAGCACCAACGCCGCGACGGTCACGGCTCCGAGCGCGGCCAGCGGTGTGCCGACCAGCGCGGCGAGCGCGAGCAGCGGCGTCGCGAGGAAGGCGGCCACACCGAATGCGGCAGCCGGAACCAGCGCCGCCGCCACGGTGGCCGCGATCGCGCCACCGAGCAGCAGCTTCGGAATCTCGATCAGCGCGAACAACCCGAACGCGGCCAACGGAACCCCCACCAGCGCCGCCACTGCACCCCCGGCCAACAACACCGGAAGCGCCAGCAACGCAAGCGCACCCACCGCGGCGAGCGGCACACCCACCAGCGCAACCAAGCCCGCGAGCGCACCTCCCGCCAACAGCACCGGAATGGCAAGCAGCGCAAGCGCACCGACGATTGCCAGGGGAACACCTATCAACGCCGCCAAACCAACGAGTGCACCACCGGCCAGCAATACCGGAAGCGCCAGCAGTGCGAGCGCGCCCACCGCGGCAAGCGGAATCCCGACCAGCGCCGCCAGGCCCGCGAGGGCACCACCGGCCAACAACACCGGAAGCGCAAGCAGCGCAAGCGCACCCACTGCGGCGAGGGGAATCCCGACCAGCGCCGCCAAACCCACGAGCGCACCTCCCGCCAGCAGCAGCGGAAGCGCGAGCAGGGCAAGCGCACCCACTGCGGCAAGGGGGGCACCGACCAGTGTGGCAAGGGCGATCAGGCCGCCGCCGATGACCAGCACCGGGAGGCCGAGTACCGCGACGGCGGTGAGCGCCAACGGGATACCGACCGCTGCCGCGAGTGCACCACCCGCGAGCGCGAGCGCACCCACGACTGCGAGGGGCACGCCGATCAATGCGGCCAGCGCGAGTGCGCCTACAGCCGCTAACGGCACGCCGATCAATGCCGCCAAGGCGGCCCCGATCAACAGTGGCACCCCGAGCAGTGCGGCCGCGCCCAGTGCCAGCGGAATGCCCACCGCTGCGGCCACACCGAGCAGCGCGCCGCCGATCAGCAGCACCGGAAGGACGACTGCGCCCAATGCCACCAACGGGATGCCGATCAGTGCGGCCAGTCCGGCCAGCGCGCCGCCGATCAGGACCGCGGGCAGTGCCAGTAGGGCGAGGGCGCCCACTACTGCCAGCGGGATGCCGATCGCGGCGGTGAGCGCGCCGCCGATCAGCAGCACCGGCAGGGCGAGCAGCGCGAGCGCGCCGACGGCCGCGAGAGCCAGCACCGCGACGATGGCCAGCGCCGCCACCGGAGCACCGAGCGCGAGTGCGCCGAGCACCGCGACGGCGAGGGCGGTCGCACCCGCCACCGCGCCGGCCACGAAGGTCGCGCCGAGCGCCGCCAGTCCGGCCAGGGCGAGTAGTGGCAACGCGACGAGCGCGAGCAGTGCGAGCACCGGAAGCGCGAGTACGGCGATCACTGGAACCGCCACGGCGGCAAGCACTCCGAGCGCCACCACCGCCAGGACCGGCAGGGCCACCAGCGCAAGCGCACCCAGCGCGGCCAGGCCGAGCACCGGAAGCGCCAGCAACGCCAATACCGGAAGCGCAAGCAACGCAAGCGCACCCAGGCCCGCCAGGGCGACCAAAGGCGCGAGCACTGCGGCGGCGACACCCAGGGTGGCGAAGTCGAGCACGAAGCTGATGGCGACCAGGGTGACCGCGAGCGCGGTCGTTATGGCCACCAACGCCGCCCCGATCACCAGAGCCAGCACCGGCAACCCGACGAGGCCGAACAGTCCGACGCCGACACCGAGCGCCGCGATCGCCAGCCCCGCCACCAGGATCGGCGACCACACGGCCAGCAGCGCCAGCGCGAGGATCGGCGACAACGCCGTGGAAACCACTACGGCGAACGGTCCGAAGATCAGGAACGGCAGCGTGAGCACCGCGGCCAGGACGAACCCGGCCACTCCCACCGCACCGGTGGCCAGCACCGCGGCGACCGCCAGCACCGCGGCGATCAGGTTGCCCGCCAACAGGATCGCGCCCAGCCCGGCACCGCCGACCAGCAGGGTCGCGAACGCGAGCACCGCCATCACCACGAAGGCCGCGGCCGCGAGCGGAACCGAGATCAGCAGCAGTGGCGGGAACAGCGCCGAGACGGCGACGAAGGTGCCCAGCGCCAGCACGCCGAAGAACATCCAGGCGGCGACCAACCCGAGCCCGAGCGCCGCGACGAACCCGCCGAGCAGCGTGCTCACCACGGCCACGGTGCCGAGGGTCGCGAGCGTGCCGAGCAGCACGCCGCCGAGGAGCAGCGGCAGCGCGATCAGCGCCAGCGGCGGATTGATCACGATCAGCGCCAGCGCCCCGAGCGCGAGCAGCACGAAGGACAGCGCCGAGACCACGAGCCCACCCGCGAACACGGTCGCCACCACCGCCAGGGCGACGGCGAGCAGCCCGAGCACGATCGCACCGCCACCGATCCAGGTGGCCACCACGAACGCCGCGGCGACCACGCCGATACCCGCGCCCGTGATGATCGAAAAAGCCAGTGCGCCGAGCAGAATGAACGGGATGGCATACGGCATGGTGACCATGAACACCACGGTCGCGAGCAAGGTGAACGCCGCCAGGCCGGCGATCGCGAGCAGTGCCACCGCGGTGACGGCGAACGTCGCGAACGCGAGCAGGCCGAAGCCGCCGAACAGCATCGTCAAACCGATCGCCGCCGGAATCGCGACCAGACCGAGGAACAGCAGCGGAGCCAGCAGCGGACCGAGGATCGGCACGGCGATCACGAGTGCGATGGTGGCGAGCAATCCGCCGACCACCGCGAGCGTCACACCGACGGCACCGAGTGCGGCGAAAGCGATTGCCGCGGCGGCGAGTCCGGCCCAGACCAGGGCGGCCGCGACGAGCTGCAAAGCGGTCGCCACTACAGCGAGTGCGAGCAGCACGATCACCGCGGCCCCACCCGCCACCGAAAGCACCAGCAGCCCGGCCAGCGCGACCACCGCCAGGATCGCGCCGCCGGCCAGGCCGACCGCGCCGAACAGCACCACGGCGACGACCGCGAGCACGGCCAGGATCGGCAGCGCGATGAGCCCGAACGGTGTGAGCAGGGAGAGCAGCCCCACGCCGACAAACAGTGCGGCAGTGACCAATCCGGCGATCCCGAGCATCCCGAAGAAGGCCGCCGCCGTCCCGATCAGGCCGGCGACGAGGAACGCGAGCGCGACCGTGAACAGCACCGGCGCCACGATCAGGCCGAGGAACGGCACGAAGATCGAGGCGAGCAGCGCCGCGGCGGTCAGCACCACGAAGCCGACGAGGGTGAGCACCAGGCCCGCGGCCAAAGCCAGTACGGCGAGCGCGATTCCGACGACGGCGGCGACCGCGATCGCGGCGATGCCACCCACCAGAATGACCGGCGCAAGCACGGTGAACGCGACGATGGCGACCGGAATCGCGATGAGCAGCACCGGTATCGCGATCACCGCGAGCACGATCAGCACCGGTATCGCCAGGACCGCGAGCACGATCGCACCTACGATCAGCGCACCGATCACCAACGGCGCGAACAGGATCGCGCCGAGCACCACCGCGCCCAGGGTGAGCACGGCGGCCAAGCCGAGTCCGCCGACGATGGCCAGCGGCACGACGGCGAGCAACGCGATCGCGGGCAGCGCGAGCAGCCCGAGCGCAGCCGGATGCCTGGCGTCGGAGACCATTCCGCGCACGGCGTCGCGCAGCTGGGTGAAGACCACACCGATCGCGGCGGCCGGATTCGACGCCATGGCCAGCAGCGGCACGATGAGCGCGAGGGCCGGTGTCATGCCGCCGAGTTGCGGCGCGAACAGGCCGAGCAGGGGTGCGGCGACAGCGAGCAGTCCGGGCGGCAGCTGCTGGGCGACCGGATCCTGTTGTCCGGCAGTAGTTCCGGTCAGCAGGTCCCGGAGTCCCTGGACCGGGTCGGGTCCGTCTTTGGGGAAGCCGAACAGTGTTTTGACCTGGCTGATCAGATCATCGATGGCCGGTGTCGCGGTATTGCGGCGCGTGCCCGCCATCTGTGTGGCCTGTTCGACGAAGACGAGCAGGTCGTTGACCGGTCCGCGCAGGGGGCCACTGGGGAAGGTCTGGTCTGCCCAGGAGGCGAGTTGTTCGAGTGGCATTCCGCCACCGGTGATCTGGGCGACGGTGGCGGCGAGATCGGCGATCGGTGCCGCTACTGCGCCCGGGCCGCTTTCGGCTCCGGCCGGCGCCGCCGCGGGCACGACGCCGGGGCCGAAGTAGAGGGGTTGCGGCGCACCGCCACCGCGGAACGCGTCGATGGCGGCATTGATGTCATCCGCCGCGGGCGTGTAACCGCCGACCGTGCCCGCGACACCGATGGCGTCGTTCAGCGCGGCCTGCTGCCCGGGATCGAGCATCTGGCTTGCCATTTCACCGCCCACGGCGGGCAGCGTGCCTTGCAGGTCGCCGGGATCGATGCCCGGCGGCAGTCCCGGAATGCCGAAATCGTCGGCGGCGGCCTGGCCGGTGCCGAGCATGACGGTCGCCATGGAGGCGAAGGTGGCGGCGGCATACATGCCGCGTCTGGAGCGTTGGACGACCTTACGGTGCCGTCCGGATGCTTTGGTCTCTCGTGAACGTTCCTTCGTGACTACACGCATCAGCTTGAAGCCTCTCGTGAACGCGCCCTGGGGGCGTGCCTGGTCAGACGCGTCCTGGCCCTGGTCGAGCGGTGCACGGGCAATCGACGCGAAAGGTGTTGCGGGAACTCCCGCTTGGTCAGATCGGACCGTTTTCGTACGGGGCGCATACCGCCGTGGACCAGCCGCCTTCGGTGCCGATGGCCGGACCGATATGGGTGTGCGGCATGCCGAGCAAGTCGCGGCAGCGGATGTAGGCGTGTTCGCCTGCGCCCGCCCCGGGTTCGCACTGGAGTGTCAGCTCATTGGTCACCGAGGTGTCGGTGGTGCACCCGGTCGGCTCCGCGGCCGCTGTTCCCGGCCCGCCGGCCCAACCGGCCGCCAGGACGGAGAACAGCATCAGCAGCACGGCCCCGAGCGCGGGTGAGTTCTTGCGGGCAACTCCCCTTTGCTGAAGATTTGCTAGCTGCGTCATGCGGTCCATGGTTCGCCTTTGGCAGAATCTCAGTCAACATAACGCAGATCACGTTCCGCCATTCCTCCCGCTCGGCACGCACTTATTTGCCACAAAGGCCCGCGATACATAAACGTTGTGCAAATAAGTCTGTACCGGAGCCGGTCAGCGGTCTACGATTCGAATCTCAAATACCGATGTTTTAACCCTTGGTGCAGCGGCCTTCGGGCATTTCGGTGCTATTGCCCGAATTATTACTATCAGTGCGCGGATATCTCTGCGGCGGCGCGCTCACCAGAGCGAATGGCCCCTTCGATATAGCCCGACCACTCGGTGGCCGTCTCACTACCCGCCCAGTGGATCGCACCGACCGGATGCCGCACGCCCGATCCCACGGTGGTCAGCACACCGGGCGGGAAGAATGCGCCGTAGCCGCCGCGGACAAACGGATCGTCGGCCCAGACTTTCTCGTGCCAGCCGATCGGATCGCGGGCCCGATGCCCGAAAGCTCGCACCAGGGAGCCGACGATCATGCCGCGCCGCTCCGGCGCCGGCAGTGCGGCGAGGCGATGCGCGGCCCGGCCAGGCACGAGCGCACCGAGACAGCCGGGTCCGCCGGGGCGGGTGGCGTCGAACGTGACCGGAACCGGGTCGTGCAGATTCAAGGCCTGACCGGTGAGGAACTCGTCGCGCCAGAACGGGCGGTCGTAGACGGCGAACGCCTTCAACACCGAACCCATCGGCATGCGCTGCGTCAGATGGTCGCGCGCGGCGGGCAACGGCGGGTCGTAGGCGATGCGCCCGGCCAGCACCGGCGGCACGGCGACGATCACGTGCGCGGCCGCCACCTCGCCGAACTCGCCACGCACCGAAACCCCCTGCGCCCCTTGCCGAATGGACGTCACCGCGGAAAGGAATCGGAGTGCGTCGCCCAGTTCCGCCGCGATCGACAGGGCGGGACCGTCCGCGCCCTCGACGAACAGCCGGGTGACCGTTTCCGCCGTCACGCCCGCCTCGACACCGCCGGCCGCGCGGATGGTGGTCAGCAGCGCGAGCATCGAGACGCTGCCGACATCGACGCACAGTTCCTCGCCGATCATCACCTCGGCGAGTTGCCTGGCCCGCCGCTCGGGCAGGTTGCGGCGCAACCAGGTCGCCGCGGTCATCGCGTCGAGCCGGTCGGCGCCCGGGGTGGTCCACGGGTGGGCGAGGTCGATCCGGGCGGCGAGCCGCTCGATCCGCCACATTGCCTGGCCCAGCACGAGCAGCACGAGCGGTGACAGCGGTGGGCGCGTACCCCGGAACGGGCGGCGCACCGCGCCTTCCACCAGCAGATTCGCCCCGGCGGACGGGGAGGGATAGGTCTCGGCCCCGTAGTCCTGCGCGAGCGCCGCCAATCTGGTGTGCCCGCCGGAGATCCACTGCGCTCCGAGATCCACCGCCCAACCGCCGTCGGTGCGGGCACTCAGCGCCCGACCGCCCGCGCGGTCACTCGCCTCCAGCACGACGACGGCCCGACCGGCCGTCCGCAGCGCCCGCGCCGCGCTGAGCCCCGCGTATCCGGCACCGACCACCACCACGTCCACGCGGTCCATGCCGGCCTCCCGTCGCCAGATCCACTCGGACACCCCCACTGTTGATCACCCACGCCGGATGCGCAACCGAAAACGGTGCGGCGCTGGTGGATACCGCCGTTACCCGCCGGGGACGGACGGCGAAGGGAAATCGGCAGCGGCGTGGGTTGCCTGGAAGTTTGCGGTTGGGGTGAGAGACTTCGGGAATGGCGGAGTCGTTGGCGGGTGTGGCGGGGCGGCAGGCACGCAAGCGGGTGGGACGGCGGGCGCTGGGCGTGTGGGAGGCACCCGCGAATCGGGCGGATCCGGTGGCAATTCTGGAACAACAGGCCGCTACCCGGGTGCCGGAGTTGGTGCCTATCCGGTATGCGCGAATGGCGGCCGGACGGTTCCCGTTTCTGCGTGGCGCGCCCGCGATCATGGCGGCGGACCTGGCGGCCGTGCCCGATACCGGGCTGACCGTGCAATTGTGCGGCGACGCGCATCTGTCGAATTTCGGGTTGTTCGCGTCACCGGAACGCGCACTGGTCTTCGACCTGAACGACTTCGACGAAACGCTCCCCGGCCCGTTCGAATGGGACGTGAAACGGTTGTCCGCGAGTATCGCGGTGGCGGCTCGCGCCAACGGTTTTGCCGATACCGATGCCGAAACCTCGGTCGGGGCAGCGGCTTCGGCTTACCGCGCGACGATGGGCCGCTTGGCCGGCCTCGGTGAACTGGCGGTCTGGTACGAGATGATCGATGCCGACAAGCTGGCCGCACTCGCCCAGAAACCGAAGCGGCGCAAAGGAGTTGAGCAGGCTCTCGCCGACGCGAGGTCCCGTACCAACCTCCAGGCGCTGGAAAAGCTGACTGAACCGGACGCCGACGGCGTGCCGCGCATCCGGCATCGGCCACCGCTGCTGACCCCGATCGAGCAGGTCGACGCCGACACGGTGCGGCGGGTGTTCGCGGACTTCCGGCGCACCCTGGCGGAGGAACGGCGGGTACTGCTCGACCGGCACGAAATGCTGGATGTGGCAGTCAAAGTCGTCGGCGTGGGCAGTGTCGGCACCCGATGCTTCGTCGCGCTGCTGGCCGGGCGAGAAAGCCGCAGTCCGTTGTTCCTGCAGGTGAAGGAGGCGCAGGAGTCGGTGCTCGCGCGGCACACCGGGCCGAGCAAGTTCCGTAACCAAGGGCACCGAGTGGTGCACGGGCAGCGGCTCACCCAGGCCGCGAGCGATATCTTCCTCGGCTGGGCGGCCGGATCGGACGGCAGGCACTACTACTGCCGCCAGCTCCGCGATATGAAGGGTTCGGCGACGATCGAGGAGATGTCACGCCGATATCTGCGCGACTACTCCGCGCTCTGCGGCCATACGCTCGCCCGGGCGCACGCTCGATCCGGTGATCGCGTCGCGATCGCCGCATACCTCGGCACCAGCGATGCCTTCGACCGCGCCATGATCGACTTCGCCCTGGCGTACGCCGACCGAACGGCTGACGATCACCAAATCCTGCTTGCCGCAATAGAATCCGGCCGAGTAGTGGCAGCGGACAAGGCCTACTGAGCCGCGGGGCCGCGGCGAGCTACCGCTGACGAGAACGACGTTTGCAAGTACAGAATGTGGCGACACGGCGTCGGCATGATCGCCGGGTACTGCCACGAACGGACATCAGGCCTCGGCTCTACTGCCATTCTAGTCGCCCGGCGGGGCCGAAGCCGCCGCCGATTTCGGCCATCGAGAGTGACGCGCGACGCGCCGGAACGGTGGTTCCACCGAAGAAAAATGGCGGCCCGAACGGTCACATCGGTAAAGGGCTGTTGACAATTCACGAACTATTACGAGATCTCTTTTCCGCCACAAGCACCCGGTTTCGCGCAGATCGGGAAATGAAAGCGACATCTGCAATTGCAAAGTGCTGCGACGAATGTCGTCACAAATGCGATGCCAGCTTGCCTGCTCGTGTTCCGGACCGGCCTTTCGGCCCCACTGCGGGCGCGACGAAAGCCACACGCCCGCACCCGCGCTCAGACCGTTCGGTTCGCGTCGGCACAACCATCTGCAATTGCAGAAGATGGCGACGAGACGTCGTCATGCGCTCGGCCTGCCCGCCGCACAGCGGTAAACGCCGAGGCCAGCGCGATCTCAGCCCGCTCGGCGGGAGCGATGCTCGGCCACGTGCACCCGAGTAGAGCAGCGAGTAGAGCAGAAGCGCCGCCTGCCGTTGCGGGAGGTATCGACGAAGACCTGGTCGCAGCCCACGCGGGCGCAGCGGCCGATCCGCGTGGGATCGTCGCAGAACAGCGCGGCGAGACCGACCGCGGTGTAGGCCTTGACCCGCTCGTCGACCGGGGCGGTCTCCTGCGCGAAATGCAGGTGCGGCGGGCGGTCGTCGTGCGTCGAAATATAGGGCTGACTTGTGGTTTTGGCTAGCAGAGCGTTGAGCCGGCGCACGGTGGGGTGATCGAACATCGCATCGAGTTCACGGATCCACCGGCGCAGTTCCGCGACCTGCGCGGCGGTCACCGAGCCGAGCGGTTTGTAATCCGCGTCGGCCAGCAGCTGCCGCAGATCTTGGTCCGGGCCGGCGTTCACCAGCCGCGCCGCCAGCTCGGCCGCCGCGCCGCCGTAAGGGTTGAAATGCACTAGACCATTACACCAGGCTGGACTCATGGACGTCACCTGCCCCGCATGTTCCTGGCCGGCACCCGCACTGGTGTCGTCGCACGGCACCGTCCGCTACCTGCGCTGTGTGTGCGGGCAGTGGTTGATCATCGATGCAGGTCTCGTTGTGGCCACAACCGGAAACAGCATGTTCGGTACGGGCGATACATCACAGAGGCGATGATTCCGAAAGACCGTGGTGTGCCCGGCCTTAGAGCTAGCCTCGATGGGGCAGTCTCCGGTGGAGGGATTTCGACATGACCACGGCTACCGTCATCCGGCCGTTGGCACCGAGTGAGGAGATCTTCGCGAGCAGTGAAGTCGTCGTCGGCTATTCGATGCGGCTTTCCGGTCGGTTGAATCTAACCGCACTGTCGGTAGCCTTCGACACCGTGCTCCGCGCGTACCCCGCGCTCGGGGCACGCCTGGAGCCGGACGGCAAACACCATATTCTGGTCGAATCATTAGGTAGCACAACGCAATTAACTGTTTCCCAGGGGAATCCTGAACTGCTGCTCACCGGCGCGCAACTGGATCAGCGCAGTGCACTGGCCGCCCTGTGCGTCGTCCTGGACGGGGACCGGGCGGGCGTGACACTGGTGACGCACCACAGCATCGCGGACGCCTGCCATTCGCTCGCGGTGCTCGCGGATCTCTGGTCCTGCTACACCGAGGCGTGCCACGGACGCGAACCCGCGCTGCCGATGCACGGCTATCCGGAAGCAGTCGAGAATCTGCTGCTGTGCCGGGGCATCGAGAAATTCTCGGACCCGTCCGCACCGGTACGGCCGTTCGTGCACGACACCGCGCACAGCGTCGCACTCCCGGTGGACGAGGCACCCTATCTGATCCCCCTGACGGCCCGTTGCCGCCTGTCGAAACAAGAAACCGCCGCACTCGCCGACCTCGCGCACCGCGCAGGCACCACGATCAACGGCCTGGCCTCCGCCGCGATTCTGCTCACCGAGGCCGAGATACGCGGGCTCCCGCTACGCGATCTCACCTACACCTACTCCGTCGACCTGCGCAGCCGGGTCACCCCCGCCATCGGCAGCACCGAAGGTTCCAATGTGCTCGGCTTCGCCGATTTCGTTCCCCCGGCAGGCTCGACCACCATGGTCGGCCTGGCGCGCGCGATCAGCGACGCCCTGCACGCCGGACTGGACACCGGGCTCGTGCAGCAGACCCCCTTGCACATCCCCGATATCGCATCCGGCCCGGCGCCACGATCCCCCGGCATCGTGCTGGCCACCAACTGGGGCCGCATCGAGCGCCCCGCTCTGCCGAACGGCTTGTGCGTCAACGACTTCCGCACCCTCATGGTGGCGAAGCCGGACAAGACCGGGCATCGGCTACAGCAGCCGAGCGGCACGATCATCATCAGCACCTTCGACGACCGGCTGAGCATCGAGATCCACCACCCCGAGGAAACCACTGTGGAACAACGACTACGCGTCCACCTGCTCGGCAGACATCTGAGCATGCAGTCACAGATCGACGTCGCGTAACGCACCGATGCCGAATCGGCTTCCGCGGCGGCGTCCCATATCCTGCAAGCACAAGCGGCAGTGAGGTGTGGGTGATGGTGGAAACCGCGGTGATCGGCGCGTCGGCCAGGGCACGGTGGGCGGAGCACGCGAGCTGGCGGGGTCCTGTGCGGCGCATGGAAATCCCTGGCGGGCACAAAGTTTGGGTCATAGCCGGATACGACGAGGTGTCGACGTTGCTGGCCGATCCACGGCTCAGCGTGGACAAGCAGCACGCACTGGACGGCTACACCGGCTTCGCCCTGCCGCCCGCACTGGACCGCAATCTGCTGAATATGGACGGCAATCAGCATTCCCGCATCAGAAAGCTTGCGGCACCGGCGTTTTCCCGACGCTCCGCGGACACCCTCCGCAGCGCGGTGGACCGCATCGCGGCGGACGTCTTCGCGGCGCTACCCGAAAATGACGGTACAGCAGTCGATCTGCTCGACCGTCTGTGCGCACCGGTGCCTGCGATTGTCATCGGCAACCTCCTCGGCGTACCCGCCGACCTCTACCCGGACCTTCGTGATGCGGCGACAGCGATGTTCACCGCCGATACCGCGTCGCCGGAGTCCCTGCTGCGGCTGAAGAAGGCGATCGGCTGGCTGACCGCCACTTTCGCCGGGCTGATCGACACGAAACGCGCAGCGCCCGGCAACGACCTGATCAGCGGTTGGATCCGCGCCGGCGACGACGAAGGATCGCTCACGCCGGACGAACTGGTATCGCTGGCATTCCTCATGATGATGGCGGGCATGGAGAACGCGGTGCACTCGTGCGCGAACATCATCACCGCACTGCTGATCTCGGGGTCCGGAACCGCAGTGACCGCAGATTGGCAGGCACAACGCGGCAAACTCATCGAGCAAGCCAATCCGATGCCGTTCGCCTTCCGCCGGTTCGCGGTCACCGATCTCGTCGTGCGCGAGACCACGATCCCGAAGGGCGACACCATCCTGCTGTCGTTGTTCGGCGCGGATGCCGATCCCGCCCGCGGCGACCGCCCGAGTCTGCTGTTCGGCCGTGGTCCGCACTACTGTCTCGGTGCGCAAGCCGCGGACCTGATCATCGACGCCGTCGTCCCGGGATTCTTCGCGCGTTACCCTCGGGCCCGGCTCGCTGTTGCGGAGAGCGAACTCGTCTACCGGCAATCCTGGCGCTCGCACGGCCTGCTCAACCTCCCGGTACAGCTGGTTTCCTGACTGCGAAACACCACTGAGACGCTGCTGAAACGCAGGTCGTGGAGGGTAGGCGACGGCCGGAAAACCGGTTGCTCCGGCGTGCGTGTGGGGGCTTTGATCGTCCGTTGGGCACGCTGGTCGTCTAGGTGAAGGGGAGCTCTATGACCACGTCTACGGTTGTTCGTCCGCTGGCGCCGAGCGAGCAGATGTTCGCATGGATCGGTGTTTACGTGGGGTACGCGGTTCAGGTGACGGGCCGGCTGGATCTCGCGGCATTGTCTGCCGCTTACGAGGCGGTGGTGCGGACCTATCCGGTGCTCGGGGCACGACTGGAGCCGACCGGCGACGGCGGTTACACGCTGGTCGCCGGGACCGGAGCCGCTCCGGCGATCTCGGTCGTCGACGACGATCCGGACCGCCTGCTGATCGATCAGAAACTCGACCAGGGCGAGACGTTGAGCGCGGTGTGCGTGACCCGCGCCGACGACACCGCGAGCGTGACCTTGCTGACTCATCACAGCATCGCGGACGCCTATCACTCGCTGGCCGTGCTGGCCGAATTATGGTCGTGCTACACGGAATTGGTGTCCGGGCAGACACCGGTACGGCCCGTCCACGCCTATCCGGTATCCATCGAAGAAGTGCTCGCCGCGCGCGGCATCGAGAAGCGGGAGCTGCCGGCCGCCGAAACCGGCACGCCCACCGAATCGCGCCCGGCGCCGCCCGCCACCGAACCGGAGACGGAAGAGATCCGCCAGACCGTGCCGGATTCGTCGCGGTGCCTGCTGTCCGAGGCGGAGACCACGGCCCTGGTCGAGCTGGGACACCGAACCGGAGTGACGATCAACGGATTGGTATCGGCGGCAATCCTGTTGACCGAGGCGGAAATTCGCGATCTGCCACTGAGCGAGATCAACTACGTCTACCCGGTCGATCTGCGCACCAGGCTCACGCCGACGGTGGGCCGCACCGACGGCACCAACCTGCTCGGGTTCGCCGACTACCACCCCACCGGGGACACCACCGACCTCGTCGAACTCGCCAAGGACATCTGCGCGGCCCTGCACACCGCCCTCGCCGACGGGATCGTGCAGCAGACACCGCTGCACATCCCCGACCAGATCGCTGCGGGACCACCGCAGCTGCCCGGCATGATGATCGTCTCCAACTGGGGTCGAGTGCCCGCGCTGGCCGCCCCGGATGGGTTGCGTATCACCGACTTTCGCTCGACCGTCACGGCGGCTCCCCCTGCGGGCACGCCACCGCCGCCGGAGCAGCCGGAGGGTGGCGCGGCCATCGTGAGCACGTTCGCGGGTCGCCTGAGCATCGAGACCCATCACTCGAAGGAACGCATCGCGCAGGAGCAGCGCCGCGTCGATACCTACGCGGCGAAACTGCGCAGCGTCATCGCCTAGCCACAAATCCCTACCACGCCAACAGGTCCGGCGCGATCGCGAGCTGAGCTAGCCTCCGCGCCGGACCAACCGTGCGACACTCGGAGCGATAACCAACGTTTGCCGCGCCACTGTCGCGCGCGGAGGCAACTGGTGCCACTCCCCGGGGTGCTGATCGGTTTCACGCTGCGGCGTGCCGCAAGGCTGGGTCGCCGACGACTTCGCGGCACCTGATGCTGCCGACCCGGCCACCACCTTTTGTCCTTCTCTATTTTAACCGAGGGGGCGGAGAAAAACATCGGCACGCGGGGTGATGTTTCCGCAGGTAGTCCGTACTTAACTGGAGAACTGTCACCTGGATGGCGCATTGTGCGGAGGAACCTTGGACAGCCTCGAGAGCGTTGATCGCGGGATGGCCGGCACGCTCGGTCACGGGGGCCCGGTCGTGTGCCGGGTCCTCGGACCGGTCGAGATCGACGTCGACGGCGTGCCGGTCGACCTGCCCGGCCCACGGCCGCGTCAGCTGTTGGCCGCGCTCTCCTTCGCGAGCGGCGCCTCGGTGCCGAACGACGTGCTGGCCGGGTACCTGTGGGGTCGCGTCCCGCACGGTCGACCCAGCCCGAACGTGCGCGTCGTGGTCCATCGTTTGCGTGCCGCCCTCGGACCGCGGGCCGGCCAGGTCCTCGTGCTCGATCGGTGCGGCTACCGGCTCGCGCTGCCACCGGAGTGCACCGATCAGGACAAGTTCGGCGCGCTGGTCGGCACGGGTGTGCACGCACTGCTGAACGGTCACGCCGAAAAGGCGGTGACCACCCTGACCGACGGTCTCGCGCTGTGGCGCGGACAACCGTGGACCGAACTCGGCGACTCGCCCGAATTGCTCGGTGCCCGAACGAAGTTGAGCGAACTCCGGGAGCTCGCGGTCGAAGAGCTGCAGGCTGCGCGGCTGGCGTGCGGCGACACCGCAGGTGCCGTCGCGGCGTTGAGCGAAGCGGTCATCCAGACGCCGTACCGCGAACGGCGATGGGAATTGCTGGCGCTCGGCCTGTTCCGCAGCGGCAGGCAGGCGGACGCGCTTGCGCAGCTGCGCAAGGTGCGGCAGCTGCTGCGCGAAGAGATCGGCGTCGAACCCGGACCTGCGCTGCGCGATCTGGAACGCCGCCTCCTGGACCATGACCAGGGATTGCTCTTACCCCGGCATCCGGTCCGCACCGCCACCGGCAGCCCGGCCACCGGCCCCCTGGTGCGTGGCTTCCGCGCGTACCCGGCCGAGCAGCGGGCCGGCTGATCAGGACGACCCGGCGGTCGCGCCGGATACCAGCATCGACATCACCCAGGCGAAGCCCTGGCCGAGTGCCGTCATCCAGTCGCCTACGTTGAACGAACCCATCGCGAATTTCCTTCTGCTTGTGCGTATTCCGGACTTCAGCGCAGACCCGCGTCCGGTCGTACGGCATCGCCCGCGGCCGTCAGGTCGCAGGAGTGGTCGTTGCTGAGGTTGCCGCCGGTGGACAGGATGGTGGCGAACACCTTCTTACAGTTCTGTTCGCCGAGGCCCGCGGTGTTCTGCGCGATGGTCGAGCCGCGCAGGATCAGGTGGCCCATGCCGGGGTTGAACACATCGGTGAACTGGTAGGGCAACGTATCGAGATACGCGGGGGCGATATTGATCCCGCCGCCGCCTTCGTCCGCGCTGTTACCCGTCACGACGGAGTCGATGAGCACCACCTCGCCGACGCCCCGGATATCGAGTCCGCCACCGCGCCCGGCGAATCCGCCGAACCGATACCACTTGACGCGCGGGTTGACGACGCGATTGCCGGTGATCGCCGTACGGGTGAAGGTGCAGGTGTTGTCGCAGCGCACCCCGCCTGCCTCACCCGCCGCGTTGGCGGTGACGATGCTGTCGGTCATCCGCATATCCGCGACGGGGATGTTGAAGATGCCGCCGCCGTAGTCGGCCGCGTTCCCGACCACGGTCACGCGGTCGAGAATCAGCTTGCCGGAGTTGGCGATTCCGCCGCCGCCGGTCTCGAACAGCGGAATCTCGTGCTCGGTGGCGTTACCGCCGGTGATGGTCAGTCCGGACAGCGAGACGTGCGCGGTCGTGAGCATGACCCGGTCCCGATGCCCCGCGTCGATGATCGTGCGGTCCTGGCCGGCACCCTCGATGGTGGTGTCCGCGGTGACATCGAGGTCGCCGGTGGCCGGATCGATGAAGGGGCCGTTGGTGTTCCAGAAATTCGGCGGGATGGTGAGCTCGTAGCGACCCTCGGGCACCCGAATCGTGCTGCCCGGCCGCACATTCGCGGCCTGGATCGCCGCTCGCAGGGTGCACTCCCCCGCGTCCGTACGACACACACCGTCGAACGGGTTCGCGGCCGCCCCGTCCGCCGTGGTCGTGACGGTGTAGCTGCCGGGTCCGGCCGAGCCGGTCTCGGCCACGGCGCGGATCGGCGCGCTGTACAGCGCGCCGAGTACCACCACACCGATCATCGACAATGACGAGATCTTCATCCGACCAACCACTCTCGGCGCGACTACTGCGGGTTGAGACAGCTTTCGCCGCGCTGTCTCGGTGCTCTGGTTCTAACAGACCCGAATGTCACGCCGTGGCGTGTCGGACACTTCCTTCGCGAATGCACAATTTCGCTGGGCAGATCGACAGGGAGCCCTCAGCGCAGCAGCGAGCGGGCGGTCGGCGCCAGCCGCAGTCGCTCGATCGGGCGCGACACCCACTTGCCCAATTCCGGCAGCACCCGCTCGGTCCAGGTGGGCTCGGCCAGCGCGCGCAGGTGCGCCTCCCGCCAGGCGGCGCTCTCGAACAACGAGAACACCACGACGGCCCGCTCGTCGCGAACCGGTAGCGCCGCAAAGGTATTCGGCGTGGGATCGGTGACGTACAGCCCGGTCAGCGTGCCCCCGGTCAGTAGCAACGCGCGGCGTACCCGCTCATTGAAGAACGGCGCGAATTCCGCGAGTGGAGTGTCGAGGTAGAAAATTGTGGCGAGCAAACGCGAGTCCGGCAGATCCGGGACGGTCACACCGGGACGCTTACCCGTGAGCCGCAGCGCGTGCTGCGCTGAAACGGGCTGCAGCAGCAGTGCGTTGGAGGTGTCGACCATGGTCGCTCGCGCGGCGGGGGCGTGGGTCCGCCAGGCTTCGCTCTCGACGTAGAAGGCGTTGAGCGCGGCGTCCCGGGACGCCATATCGGGGAAAGCGCGTATCCAGACGAACCGATCCGGATCGTCTTCGTCGCGGAACTGGCCGACGATGCGCATGCCGACGGCTTCCTGCGTTTCGACGAGCTCCCGGTCGAACAGGTCGATCATGGTGTCCCGGGTGCCGGGATGCAGCGTGTACTGCCTGAGTTCGACCACGGGCCAAACAGTTTCGGTCATCGGACAACTGTGCCATCGCGCAGCGACAGTTTCACGCCAACGGATAGGGCGGAGTGCTCTTACCCATGATCCGATACCGATTCCACAGATCCCGGTCGCCGACCACCGCGGGCCGCGCCGCAGCGTCGGTTCGCACCACGCACGGCGTGCGCTGTTCGTCGCCGAGCACCTCGGTGAGCGCGTCGCTGGCGTCGACCCGGCCGACCCAGCGGTACACACCGTCGGTGGGCTCGGGATATCCCCGTAGTTCCACGCGCACCGGCACTTCCACGCCGCGCACCACGAGGGTCGCCGCACCGAAGTAGTCGGCGCGGTCGTGCGGACTGCCGTCGGCTGCACCACGTTCGGCCATGGCATCCTCCTGAAAACTGACAAAACCGTGTCTCAGACAATCTTGACAATACGCACCCCGAGTTCCAGACTCAAGGGAGATCGGTACCAGCGGTACCGGATAAACATGTCACGATCGTGCGCCGTTGCGGGTCGACGCCGAGGGCACCCGTGCGCGACCCGAAGGGAGCCGATCCCGATGGCAACCCCGATTCCCGACCCGAGCGAATTCCCTCGGCCGGACACCAGCTCCGGCGGTCCGGTGCGGCGCCGCCGCACGGTCGCCGACCGCGACCTCAGCGCGCGCCGTTTGCTGCTCGACGCGGCCGAGGAGACCTACGACGGCGATCTGGACATCGACTGGTCGGCTCCGATCGACCCCGGAAAGCATTGGCTACCCGATCATCTCGGCACCATTCACGACACCTGGGTGTGGCGCCGGATGAGCACCGAGCAACGGGCGACGCTGGCCAGGTACGAGCTGGCCAACCTGCTGACGCTCGCCATCTACGCCGACGCGGCCCGGTCCATGCTGCTGTTCCGCGACATCATCGAGGCGTCCGGGCCCGCGGACGACCACACCCGTGCCGCGCTCGCCGCCATCCACGCCGACAGCCGCACGATGGCCATGTTCGGCCGGATGGTGCACAAGAGCGGGCTCGCCCCGTACCGGCGACCCCTACTCGCCCAGACAGTCTCACGGCTCATTCTGCTCACACCGAAGAACACCGCGGCCGCGGCGGTGACGCTGCTGATCCAGCAGGCGATGCACGACGTGGCCGACACGATCGCCAACGACCCGGAAGTCCAACCGCACCTGCGTCAGCTGATGAAGATCCATCAGGCTGCCGCCCGCCGCAACCTGGCCTACGCCAAAGACCAGCTGCTCGCCGAAATCGAGGAGCACGGCACGGTTTCCAACGCGGTCGCCGCCCTGTGGGCCGCCGCCGCGACAGCCACGCTCTACCCGGCGCTGATCGCACCGCGGCCCTACCGCGCGGCGGGGGTACGACGCAGGCACGCGCTGCTCGCTGCCTATCTGAGTCGGCACTACGCGGAATCCGCCCGGCTGTTGACTGAATCCTTTGTGCAACAAGGTATTCAGGCCGGAATGTTCGACGGTCCGGTCACCACCACCATTCTCCGGCTGGGTCGCGTGTGGCCCGGTTCCACATCGAGGAGGCACCGATGAGCACCCCCACCAAACATGCCGTCAGCACGGCGGGCATGTCGACCACTCGCGCCAAGAACGTCGGCGATCGGCAGAAGACCGCGCAGCGGCTGCTCCGTTCGGCCGCCGACCGCGCCTATGACGGTGAGGTGGACATCAATTGGGACGCGCCGCTCGAGCCGGGCAAGCGATGGATGCTCGACCACCGGCAGACCCTGTACGGCACCTACCTGTGGGACCGGCTCACCGACGAACAGCGCAGCACCCTCGGCATGCACGAGGCGGTCAGCGCGCTGAGCTTCGGCATCCTCGCCGAGACCGCGCTGTCCACGTTTCTGCTGCGGCAGGTGATCGAATACCAGAATCCCGGCGACGAGCACAGCCGCTACGCGCTGGCCGAAGTCGGCGAGGAGACCCGGCATTCCACCATGTTCAGCCGGATGATCAACAAATCGGGCCTGCGCGCGTACCAGCCGTTCATTCCCAAGCCGCTGCTCAAGGCGGTGCGGTTGGTCGGGCTGGTTCCGATGGGTCCGGCAACCCTGTCCGGACTGCTGCTGGTCGAGGAGACCCTCGATCGGCTGCAGCGGGAGAACATGGACGATCCGCAGATCCAGCCACATATGCGGCAGCTCAACAAGATTCACGTACTCGAGGAGGCCAGGCACATTACCTACGCCCGGGAGGAACTGGTCCGCCAGATCGCCGCGCGCGGCAAGCTGGTGAACGCGGCGCACCGGCTCGCCTTCGCCATCATGGTGTTCGGCATCCAGCCCGCCATCGTGACGCCGCGGGTCTATCGCTCAGTGGGTATCCATCCGCTGCACGGGCTCGTCGTGGCACTGCTCAATCCGAACTACCAGGAGAACGCGAAGTTCGCGGGAGAAATGTTGCTGCGCTACGGATACGAGGTCGGCATGGTGCGCGGCGCGGTCACCACCCGCATCCTGCGCCTGGCCCGTGCCCTGCCGGACGACGTGCTCGCCGAGCTGTCGCGGACGGCGTGACGATGACCGAACCGGATGTCGCGCCGCCTCGGAACGGACAGGCGCCCACCGCTACCGCGAATACCCATGTGCACGAATTGACGATCGTGGAGGTGATCCGCGAAACGCTCGACACCGTCTCGCTCGTCTTCGAGGTGCCCGATCTGCTCGTTCCTCGATTCCGGTACCGCCCAGGGCAATTCCTCACGCTGCGGATTCCGAGTGCCCAGACCGGTTCGGTGGCGCGCTGCTACTCGTTGTCGAGTTCGCCGCACCTCGACGACGATCTGATCATCACCGTCAAACGGACCGAGGGCGGCTACGCCTCGAACTGGCTGTGTGACAACGCTGTTCCCGGACTGCGCGTGACGATGCTGTCCCCGTCCGGTGTCTTCACACCGAAATCGCTGGACGCCGACCTGCTGATGATCGCCGCGGGCAGCGGGATCACCCCGGTCATGTCGATCATCAAGTCGGCGTTGCTCGCGGGCACCGGAACGACCTACCTGTTCTACGCCAACCGCGACGCAGGCTCGGTCATCTTCGGCACGGAACTGACCGAGATGATGACGGAGTATCCGGACCGCCTGATCGTCGACCACTGGCTGGCGTCGAGCATGGGCCTGCCCACCGCCGCGGCGCTCACCGAACGGCTGTGGCCATATACCGGATTCGATGCCTTCCTCTGTGGGCCTTCGGCTTTCATGCGGACAGCGCGAGCGGCCATGCTCGCGGCGGGCATGACCGAACGGCACGTGCACACCGAGATCTATCAATCGCTGACCGGCGATCCCTTCGCCGATATCGTGCTCGCCGCGGACGACGCCGGGACACCGGCCACCGCGACGGTGCACCTCGACGGCAGGCGGCTCGAAGTGGCCTGGCCTCGGCACACACCGTTGCTCGATGTGCTGCTGGCCGGCGGTCACGACGCGCCCTACTCCTGCCGGGAGGGCGCGTGCAGCGCCTGTGCCTGCACGGTGCGCTCGGGCGAGGTCCGCATGCTCCGCAACGACACATTGGTCGATGCCGATCTCGCACTCGGTCTCACCCTGGCCTGCCAGTCGGTCCCGCTGACCGAACACGTCGACATCGCCTTCGACCAATAGGGCCCCTGATGACCGACTACGACTACGTGGGCCCCGCGACCGTCACGGTCGGCGGCCGGGACATCGCGGTAGAGCTGGTGCTGCGCGGGCACTTTCAGGGCATCGACGGAATCTATCGCTGGTACGGGCGAATTCGGCCGAATCCGGAGCTCGCCACCGCGGTGGGCGACCGGGCGGAGGGGACGGTCGAGACCTCGTTCGGCACTGCGGCGGCGGTGTTCGGCGACCTCGATTTCTGGGACCGCTACCGAGTTTCGGGCCGCAGCACCCCGCCGTTCTTCGTGCCGAAATGCCTGGCCGACCTGGACGATCCGGCGACGACCGGGTGAGTTCGGCTCAGTGTTCCCGGAACCGCAGCGGCCGAGCCCCCTGGGCGGCCTTGTTGCGGTACATGGCCGTATCGGCCGCATGCATGAGTTCGTCGGGGGCGGCGGGTACTTCATCGAGAAAGACGGTGCCGATGCTGGCGCCGACGGTCACCAGATGATTCTGCACGGCTATCGGCTGCACCAGCGACTGCGCCAGCGCGGCCGCGACCTTGGCCAATTGCTCTGCACACGAACATTTTTCGATCAACACGATGAACTCGTCGCCGCCGAGCCGCGCGACCAACCCGCCGAACGGCACCACGGCACCCTGTAGTCGCTCACCGACGACGCGTAACACCTTGTCGCCTACGGTGTGTCCCCAGACGTCGTTGATCTCCTTGAAGCCGTCCAGATCCAGATAGCACACGCCGATCGGCGGATCGGCGTGCGCCAGCCGGTCGAAGAACAACGTGCGGTTCGGCAACCCGGTGAGGCTGTCGTGGTTGGCGTCGTGCCACAGCCGGTCGGCCAGCTGCTTGCGTTCGGTGACGTCGACCGCGACGCCGATCAGGAACCGCACCTGGCCGGTGTTGTCGCGCACGGCCGACATCGACAGGTCGATGGTGGTGACGGTGCCATCGGGACGCAGATGATCGGTTTCCAACCGGAAGCGGTCCGACTCACCGCTGAGCAGCCGTTGCAGTTCGTCGAAGGCGTAGCCGATGTTCGCGGGGCCGAGCAGTTCGGCGACCGAACGCCCCGGCATGACATCCACCGAGAGACCGAGCATGTCGGCCATCGCCGCGTTCGAATCGAGCACGTTGCCCATGACGTCGATAGTGCCGATGCCGACCGACGCGCCCGCGAAGACCGCGGCGAACCTGGCCTCCGAGAGCTGCCGCTTCGCCTCGGCCTCCTGGGCCGCGGCCAAGGTCGCGACCAGGGTCGCCTCCTGCTCGGCCAGCGCCGCCGAGCGCAAGGCCGCGGTGCAGCCCGCCGCGAACTCCGCGGCGGCGAGCACCGCCCGATCGCGGATCCGCTCGTAATCGGGCCCGCTGTGCACCGGGCACAGGTCGTCCACCAGATCCCGGCAGATCACCACCACCGAACGGCTGACCGCGACCGCGTCGCGATAGTTCGCCGCGATCAGCACCGCCGCCGCGTCCCTGGCCACGGCGAGCTCAGCGGTGCCGAGCACCACCGCCGCCAAGGCATCGGCCAGTCCGGCCAGCATGGCTTCGATCTGGGATCGCGTGAGTGTGGGAGCCACCGCGCCGTCGAGCGCGTCGGCCCACCGCACCGCTAGCTCCTGCGACCCCACTCAGGGACCCCCTGCCGGCTCGTGGTCGGGCTTCAGGCCTTTCGGCCGACACCGGCCAGACCGAGCGAACGGCCCGGCGTCTCGTGCAGATCGCGGTCCGACTCCGGGCGCCAGACCGGCAACTCCACCACGCCGGGCTCGACCAGCTCCCATCCTTCGAACATAGCGACGATCCCGTGACGATCGCGAAAATGGATACCGATTCGTTCCTTGTTCGTCGCGTTGTCGCCGAGTTTGCTCGCGTCCTCGGGCCGCAGCTCGGACGTCAGATGCGAGATCGCCACGTAGCTACCCGGCTGGACCGCGGCGCGCAGCTGCGCCACCTTCGCGATCGGCTCGTCACTGTCGGCGAGCAGATGCAGCACCGCGACCAGCAAAAGACCGACCGGTTGGTCGAAGTCGATCAACCCGGTGTCACCCGCCTTGGCGAGCAGTTCGGCCGGCTTGCGCAGATCCGCCTCGATCGCGCCCGCTCGGTCGTTGCCGCGCAGAATCGCCCGGGAATGCGCCACCGCCACGGGATCGATATCCGCATAGAGGACACGGATATCGGGATCAATAGCCTGCACCACCTCGTGCACATTTCCGGCTGTCGGAATCCCCGACCCGATATCGAGGAATTGGCGAATCCCGGAATCGGCCAGGAAACGCACCGCACGCCGCAGGAAGGCCCGGTTGCTCAGCGCCAACCTGGGCAAATCGGGCACCAGCGTCTTGCCCATCTCCGCGGCTTTACGGTCGATCTCGAAATTGTGCGAGCCCCCGAGCAACGCGTCATACATACGCGCCGGGCTCGCTTGCTGCATATCCACGCCCTCGGGTGCCCACGCCGGCCTATCCATCGAAACCCCTTTAATTTGCTCACGATCGAACTCGCCGCACCAGACCGGCCTACCCACCCGGGCGTCGTGTGCCTGATCACCCGGACAGTGCTGTGCGAATGATAGTCGGGTTCGGTGGCCTGCGGGTAGATCGGAAGCGACGGGGGTTGGCGCACACCCGATTTCATTCGCCCGCGGCGGAGATCCGGGTCAGCGTCTGCACCGGGTCGGTGAGCACGTCGGCGAAGGCCAGCTCGGCCGCGCCGATCAGGGTCGCGTCGCCGCCCAGGGACGAGGTGCGCAGCCGCACCCGTTCCCGGACCGCGAGCAGGCTCTCGACCGCCACCCGGCTACGCACCTGCGCCGCCGAGGCGAGATAGATCTCCCGCAAAACCCCGCCGAAGACGACCATCGACGGGTTGAAGATGTTCACCAGGTTCGCGACGCCGTATCCGAGCCAGTCCCCCACCTGATGCAGCGCGTCCCGGGCCGTCGAGTCGCCGCGGGCCGCGGCCTCCACGATCGCCTCCACCGCCGCGCGGCCCGGCGGATCGGAGCGGCCCGCGGCCGCGATCAGGCCGAGCTCGCCCGCCTCGGCCTCCAGGCAGCCGCGTGATCCACAGGCGCAGGGCCGTCCGTCCCGGTTGACCACCATATGGCCGACCTCGCCCGCGTAGCCGCCCTCACCCCCGAGCAGCTGGCCACCCATGATGATGCCGCCGCCGATACCGACATCGCCGTGCAGATAGATGAGATCGGACAGGCCGGCCCCGACGCCGCGCTCGCATTCGGCGAGCGCGCCGAGGTTGGCGTTGTTGCCGACCACCACCCGCAGGCCGAGATCGAGTTGCCGAGTCAGGTGCTCTCCGAAGGGAACATCGACCCAGCCGATGTTCGGGCCGTAGCGGACGACGCCGTCCTCCTCGCGCACCATGCCGCAGAACGCCACGCCGACACCGACGCATCGAGCGTCGCCCGCGGCTCCGCCGATCAAGCCGCGCGCCATCGACGCCAACGTGTCGATCACGTCACCCGGGTCGAAAGTCCCTGTCGGGCGCACGGTTTCGACCTGATCGAGCACCGAGCCGCCCAACCCCACGCGAGCCGCGGCCAGTCGATCGGCGCCGACATCGAGCGCGACGACGTAGACCCGGTCCGACTCCGGGCGCACCACCAGCGACGGACGTCCCGCCTTGCCGGTCTGACCGGGCAGTTCCTCTCTGATCAGACCGGCGGCGGCGAGATCGGCCGTCAAGGCCAGGATGGTGCTGCGGTTCAACCCCATTCGCTCGGCCAGGGTGGCGCGCGAGACCTGGCCGTCCCGGTGCACGTGCCGCAGCAGCACGGCCAGATTCCGCCTGCGGATCTCCTCCGGCGAAGAAGCCGGTCGCATGGTCACCGCCTCTCCGCGTCTCGTGTCCTCGGTACCCGGGCAGCTAACCGCCGAGGCGGGTGCGTTTGCGCGACAACGCGTCCACGCCGGCCGCCAAGAGCAGCACAAATCCTGTCACAACGAATTTCGTGCCCGCGCTGTAGCCCATCAACCCCATGCCGTTGTCGATCACGGCTACCACCGCGGCACCGAGTACCGCGTCCAGCATCCGGCCGCGACCGCCGAACAGGCTGGTACCGCCGATGACCGCGGCGCCGACCGCGAGCAGCAGCACGCTGCTGCCGCCGGTGTTGGGGTCGACCGAGTTGGCGCGCGACGCCGCGACCAGACCGCCGACCGCGGCCATCGTCGAACACAGCACGAACGCGGTGATCTTCACCCGATCCACCGTGATACCGGCGCGCCGGGCCGCCTCGGCGTTCCCGCCGACCGCGTAGATATGCCGGCCGAACGACGTGCGGTTGAGCACGAAGGTCCACAGCAGCAACAGGACCGCGATCAACGGAACAACGATCGGCATGCCCTTGAGCGAGTGCAACTCCGGGTTGCGGCTGCGCTCCCCGTTGAGCACCAGCACCGCGATGCCGAGCACCACCGCCACCGCGACGATCCGCGCCACGATCACCGGCATGGTCTCGCCGGTAAGCCCGAGTTTGTTGCGGGCCCGCAATTTTCGATACTGGAGCAGCGCGAACCCGGCGACCAGGAGCACGTACATCAGCCAGCCGAGCAGCGGCGGGACGTTCTTGTTCGCGATGGCCAGGATGGTGTCGTCGCGGATGGAGATATTGCGGCCGTTGTCCATGATCTTCAGCGCGACGCCTTGCAGCGCAAGGAAGGCCGCGAGCGTCACCACGAACGACGGGATGCCGATCTTGACCACGATGGTGCCGATCGTCAGGCCGATCACCACGCCGGTGAGCAGCGAGACCAGCACCGCCACATACCAGGGCCAGCCGCGATCGGTGAGCAGCACCGCGAGCACCGCGGCGCAGACGCCGCTGGTGAACCCGGCCGAGAGATCGATCTCGCCGAGCAGCAGTACAAAGATCAGACCCATCGCGATCACCGCGATCGCCGCGCCCTGGGTGAACAGGTTCGCGAAGTTGGCCTCGGACATGAAGACCGGGCGCGCGACCCAGAAGACACAGGACAGGATGACCAGCGCGAGCACCGACGGCAGCGCGCCCATGTCGCCGCTGCGCACCCGCCCGACGTACTCGTTCACCAGCTCGGAAACCGGTGCGGTGGCGGGCTTTTCCTTCTCCAACAGGCTCATCGGTTGGCTCCGTTCGCGTCCAGGCCGAGATCGCCGCTGCGCCCTGCCGTAATGAGTTCCACGACCTGGCCGTGCGTCACGTCGGAGGTCCGTACCTGCGCCGCCATCCGGCCCAGGTACAGCGCCGCGATCCGATCCGATACCGCGAAAACGTCGTTCATGTTGTGTGAGATGAGCACCACCGCGAGACCGCGGTCGGCCAGCCGGCGCACCAGTTCGAGCACCTGCTGGGTCTGCGCGACGCCCAGCGCGGCGGTCGGCTCGTCCAGGATCACCACCTTGCTGTTCCACAGCACGGCCTTGGCGATCGCCACCGTCTGCCGCTGCCCGCCGGACAGGCTCGACACCTGCTGCCGCACACTCTTTACCGTGCGAACGGACAAGCTGGCCAACGTCTTTCCGGCCAGTTCCTCCATCGCGTACTCGTCGAGCACGATGCCGGTCTTCTTCTCCCGGCCGAGGAACATGTTCTGCACGATGTCGAGGTTGTCGCAGAGCGCCAGGTCCTGGTACACGATCTCGATGCCGAGCGCTGCGGCGTCACGCGGGCTGTGCACCTGAACGGGGTTGCCCTCGAACAGGAATTCCCCCGCGTCGATCGGGTGCGTACCGCCGATGCATTTGACGAGGGTGGACTTGCCGGCTCCGTTGTCGCCGACGAGCGCCGTCACTTCACCGGCGTAGGCGGCGAAAGCGACGTCGTGCAGGACATGCACCGGTCCGAAACTCTTTTGCAGGCCGCGTAATTCGACCACCGGCGTACCGGGTCCGCCGCTCACCGGGCCACCACCCGGATCGAATCGCCGCGCGATGCTTCACTCATTCACTGCTCCTAGGGGTGCCCCGTCCGCCGTCCCCTCATCGAAACGGCGGAAGGGGCGTGGCGGGATCAGATGCCGTTGTCCGCGCAGAGTTTCGCGAACTCACCGGTGCACAGCTCGTCCTTTGTGACGTAGCCGTCGGCGACGACATCCTTGACGTTGGCCGCGTAGATCGGCTTGGGCTCCAACAGCACCGAGGGCACGTCGGACTTGGACTCCGGATCCTTCACCGAGCCGTTCGCCTGTCCCTGCTGGCCCTTGGTCAGCGCGATGGCCAACTCGGCCGCGGCCTCGGCTTCCTTCTTGATCGCCTTGTAGACGGTCAGGCACTGGTCGCCCTTGAGCACGTTCTGCAGACCCTGCACCGTGGCGTCCTGGCCACTGACCGGGACCTGCCCGTTCAGCTTCTGCTTCTTCAGCACCGCGATCGCGGCGTTGGCCAGTCCGTCGTTGGCCGCGACCACACCGCCGATATTCGGTGTGCCGGTAAGCATCTGCTCGAAGATGGTGCCCGCCTGGGTGTTGTCCCATTCCGGCACAGCCTGATCCGGGCCCTTCACCAACTGTCCCGCATCGAACTTGGGCTTGAGCACCGAGTCGTAACCCTGCTTCAGCAGCGTGGCGTTGTTGTCGGTCGGGCCGCCGTTCAGGTACGCGACCACAGGATTGACCGCCTTCTTGTCGGTCAGGCACTTCTCCACGCCCGAGCCGAGCAGGCTGCCGACCTTCACATTGTCGAAGGACACGTAGAACTGGGCCCCGCCGCCCAGCGTCAGCCGGTCGTAGTCGATCACCGTGACGCCCTGCGCCTTCGCCTTCTGGATCACCGCTTTGCCGGTGCCGCTGTCCAGGTTCGTCATCAGCAGCACCGACGCGCCGTTGGTCATCATCTGATCGGCGATCGTCTGGAAGGCGTTCTTGTCGCCCTGCGCGTTCTGGATGTCGGCCTTGACGCCGGCCGAGTCGAACGCCTGCTGCAGGTACTTGCGGTCCGCCGTCTCCCACCGCGCGGAGGTCTTGCTGTCCGGCAGGATCACCCCGATCTTGGCCCCACCCCCTGAATCCTTCGAGTCGTCGCCGCAAGCAGTCAGCGAAGTGAGCAAGGCGACCGAGACGGCCGCGACGCCGAGAATGCCCTTACGCATGAGGGGGCCTTTCGTGGAACCACCGCCCCGGAAAGGCCTGGGCGGTCGAGGTCGAGCGAATGTTGTTCGCTGCAACATATTCGACTGTGACCCAGCGCACAACCCACTCGAGCGACCATTTTGTTGTTTGAGATAACAATCAGGACACGAGAGCATCCGCTCACCCGGTCCCGCCTCAGCCGTCGCTCACCAACGCCGCAGCCAGCTCGCGCGCCTCGCGCAGCCAGGCAGACCGGAGTTCCGCGGTCGAGTCGGTCACCGTCCGGAAGACCCGGCGGCGAATATCGTCGACACCGATGTAGGGCAGCACGCAGGCCGCCCAGATCTGCCGCAGCGGATCGCCGAACACGTCCCGCTCGCGCTCCACCGTGGTGTCGGAGGTGTTGAGGACCAGCGCCCGGCGCGCCCGGAGCAGGCCGACCGGCGCACCCGCCGCGGTGTCGAGCTTGTAGGCCACAGCGGGCGTGAGCACACGCTGCACCCACCCGGTCAGGATGGCGGGCGGCATCCCCCACCAATTCGGGTGCACGAAGACCAGCGCATCGAGTTCGGCCAGTTCCTCCTGATGCCTGCGCACCAGGTCATCGGTTGGGGCCGCACCCACGAGCGTCCCGGTCTCCGCCGCGGTCAGCAGCGGGTCGAAACCCTCGGCATACAGATCGTGCGCGAGGACCGCTACGCCACGCTGCCGCAACTCGTCGACCACCGCGTCGAAGAGCGCCCCATTGAAACCGTCGGCCCGGGGATGTGCCAGGTACACCGCAATACGCATGAGGGCAACTCTGCCGCAGGGCGCGCACCGATCGACCACGGGCCGACACCTTCGAGAAGCCCAGGCGAGCAGTGCGATTCAGCCCACCCGGCGGATAGCAAGAAACTGGCATTTACGAACAACACTATTCGTGAAGTTGCGCGGCTGCTCTAGATTCAGCCTCGGGTTCGCACCGTTCGACGACCCCGCGGGAAGGAACATCCGATGCCTCGACTCAGCAGGCTCCTCGTGGCTGTCGCCACCGTCATCGCAAGCCTCACAGTGCCTTTCGTGGCCGCCGCGCCGGCCCAGGCCGCGGCGGGCACGGTCCGCTGGGAAACCCGGGTCAGCGACCGCATCCTCGATCTGGGCATCTCGTCGCCGAATCTCGAAGGCCCGGACTGGTCGGTCAAAGTTGTTCGCCTGCTGCTGCCGCCCGGCTGGACCAAGGAGACCACCAAGAAGTGGCCGACGGTCTGGGTCCTGCACGGCGGCTTCGACGACCACAAATCCTGGACCGACAAGGGCAACCTGGAAGCATTGACGGCGGGGCGGAACGCGATCTTCGTCCTGCCCGAAACCAGCTGGTGCAGTGCCTATTCCGACTGGTACAACGACGGGCGCGGTGGACCGCCCGCGTGGGAGAAGTACCTGCTCGACGATGTGCGCACCATTCTGGAGCAGACCTACCACGCCAATACCACCCGTGCCGTAGCGGGCAACTCGATGGGCGGGCTCGGCTCGATGAAATTCGCTGCCGCCCATCAGGGTTGGTTCAAGTCCGCCGCCTCGTTCAGCGGTAACGTCGACCCGTTGCACGCCTCGGGCGCGCCCGGTGAGCCGGACAAGCCGGGCCAAGGGTGTGCCGCCGAGTGGGAGCGGGTCTGGGGCGACTACCGCGACGCCGAGGAGCGCGAGATCTGGGTCGCCAACAACCCGTACAGCCAGGCCGCGAAACTCACCGGCATCCCCCTGTTCGTCTCGTACGGCAAGGCCGATCCCGTCGAAGCGCGCGCCTACGAACAGAATTACCGTTTCGTCGACGAACTGCAGCGAGTCGGCGCCCAGGTAGACGAGCGCTATGTAGCGTCCCAGGGCCACAATTGGGACGCGTGGAAGGTGCAGATGCAGAACGCCCTGCCGATGCTGCTCTCCTCGATCGGCGCCTGACCGAACACGTCAGGCGACGTGCGGCAGCACCTCGGCGGCCAGGCGCTCCATCTGGTACGCCGCGTCGAAAAGCGGGTTGATCAGGATCATCTCGGCACCCGCCACCGCGACCGCGCGCAGCTCTTCGATACAGGTGTCGGTCGGGCCGCAGACGGCGACCGGGAGCAACGATTTGCCGTAGTCGCCGTACTGGGCGATGAGGGCTTCGGTCATCCGGTCCCGGGCGCGGTCGACGTTGTCGTCGACGGCGATGTAGACGCGTTTGGCGATCGGGAAAAGCCGCTGCGTCCCGTCCGGTTTCGGCCAGCGCGACGCGCACGATCGGCACCTGTTCGGCGAACTGGGCGGTGGTCGAGGAACCCGCGCCGAAGAAGCCGTCGCCGTGCCGGACCGCGCGCCGCAGCGCCGTGGGCTTGCCGCCGCCGAACCACAGTGGCGGGTAAGGCTTCTGGAACGGTTTGGGCTCCATGGTCGCGTCGCGCTCGGTCATCCACCCGCTGCCGAAACCGAGCTCGACCGCCCGCGCCAGATACTCCCGCAGCTCTGCGGGGTCGAACGTCCCGTCGGCGAAGTGCTGCGGAATCGAGATCGCGTATCGCATCCCCCGACCCTAAACCCGCCCCGCGGCCGGAGTCAGCTGGCAGGACCGGCCAGGGCGGCGAGTTGATCGACCACCTCGTCCAGGGGCCTGTCCGTGTCGATCACGAGGGTTGCGGACGGGCGCAGGAGGGGCTCGATCTCAGCGGTGTCGGCTTCGATGCGGGCCCGCTCCTCGGGAGTCTTGCCGAAGGGGTTGGTGGCGCGGGTGGCGATTCGGTCCAGGAGCACCGGGAGCGCGGCGGTCAGCAGAACCACCTCGGCGCAACGCGGGTAGAAGGTGTCCTGGTTGTGGACGGTGCCCGCGAGGAACAGCGGGGTGCCGGTGCGCTCGTGGTCGGTGATCAGGGCATCGATCAGGTCTTCGCGCCACTGCCGTTCGGTGCCGGTGCCGTCGGGCAGCGGCAGATCTTCGATCCACGGGCCGTAATCGGTGTCGACCACCTGGTAGCCGCGCCCCGCCAGCTCGTGCAACACCGTCGACTTTCCGGTGCCCGACATCCCCGTCACCAATATCACCGCCACCGGTTCAGCCTAGAGCGCGGCGGTGGCACGGTGTTTCGTCGCTCAGGGCGCGGTGACCAGATCAGCGGACCGCACCGCCGATTTCGGGGTGGCCGCGAGGGTCTTGTCCAGATCGGTGCGCAGCGTGAAGACGGAGTCGAGCAGATAGTTCTGCCGGACCTTCCATGGGCGACGATCCCCTTGCCGGGGGAAGGCCCCGATCGCGCGCTGGATGTAGCCGGAGGTCAGTTCCAGCAGCGGCTGTTCGACCAGGTCACCCTCCAGCTTCGGGACGACGGCGGCCTGCCCGCGGCGATCCATGTGGTTGATGATCTTGCACACCAGCCGCGAACTGAGATCGGCCCGCAGCGTCCACGAGGCGTTGGTGTAACCGATGCACACGGCGAAGTTGGGCACACCGCTCACCATGGTGCCCTGCCAGACGAATTGATCTGCCAGCGCGACGGTTTCGCCATCGACGCGGGGCGCGATGCCGCCGAAGGCGAGCAGCTGCAAGCCGGTCGCGGTGACCACGATATCGGCCGGCAGCACACGACCGGACCGCAGCCGGATCCCCTCCGGCACAAATGTGTCGATGTGATCGGTGACGACCTCGGCCTTGCCCTTCTTGAGCGCCCGGAAGAAGTCCGCGCTCGGGGCGGCGCACAAGCGCTGGTCCCACGGGTTATAGCTGGGGGTGAAGTGCTCGGCCACCATCTGCTTGTCCCCGAGAATGCGTAAATTCAAGCGGGTCAGCAGGTTTCGGGCCGACTCTGGACGTCGGCGGCAATACTGGTAGAAGCCGATGCTGAACAGGATGTTCTTGGCCCGGATCACCCGGTGCGCCAGCTTCGGCGGCAGCAGTTCGCGGATCTTGTCCGCGCGCTTGTCCCGCCGCGGCACCGCACTGATCCAGGTCGGGCTGCGCTGCAACATCGTCACTTGCTCGGCGGCATCGGCCATCGACGGCACGAGGGTGACCGCCGTGGCGCCGCTGCCGATCACGACGACACGCTTACCGCTGTAATCGAGTTCCTCGGGCCAGAACTGCGGGTGCACCACCTGGCCGGAAAACGAAGAGAGACCAGGGAATTCAGGCGTGTAGCCATGGTCGTAGTTGTAGTAACCCGCACAGGCGTAGAGGAAGCCACAGGTCAGCTCGCGCCGCACGGTGTCGCCTGCGGCGTCGCGCTGTTCGAGAGTCAGTGTCCAGCGGGCGGTTTCGCTCGACCAGTCGGCGGCGATCACTTTGGTCCCGTAGCGAATGTGCCGGTCGATGCCGTTCTCGGCCGCGGTCTCGTCGATGTAGCGCAGGATCGACGGTCCGTCGGCGATCGATTTGGCGTCGCGCCAGGGCTTGAACGGATATCCGAGGGTGAACATGTCGGAGTCCGAGCGGATGCCGGGGTAGCGGAACAGGTCCCAGGTGCCGCCCAGCGCCGCCCGGGCCTCCATGATGGCGTAGGTCTTGCCGGGGCACTCGGTCTGCAACCGGTACGCCGCGCCGATACCGGACAGTCCCGCCCCGACGATCACGACATCGAGGTGTTCCGGGGCCTTGCCGCGCTCACTCATGGTTCCAGTGTGCTGCGGCGCGCCCTCGCTTTCTTGACTTTGCGCGACAACTATTTGATTCTGTACGACATGTCGGTCATCCGTTCCGCCGGACTGCGCGGATTCCGCGCGACCGTCGCGGAGCTCGGCGGCGACGCCGAACAACTGGCCATCGCCTGCGGGTTGCCGGTCGCCGCGCTCGACGCCGACGACCTGCTCATCCCCGATCACGCGCTCGCCTCGGTGCTGGAACTGGCGGCGCGCCGGCTGGACTGCCCCGACCTCGGCCTGCGCATCTCGCTGCGCCAAGACCTCGACATGCTCGGCCCGCTCGCGTTGGCCATCCGGAATTCCCCTTCACTGACCGGCGTGCTGGAATGCTCGGCACGCTATCTGTTCCTGCATGCGCGCGCACTCACCCTCACCGGCGAGTCGGACCCGTACGGCGACCGCGGCGTGATCGCGCTGCGCTACGGCGTCCAACCAGGTCTGGCGATTCCCACCCAGGCCACAGATCTGGGACTCGCGTTCGTACACCGCACTATTCAGCGCCTGGTGGACGGCAGTTATGGACTGCGCTCGGTCGAATTGCCGTATCAGCCCGCGGCGCCGCTCGCCCGCTACGAGGAGTTCTTCGGTGCGCCGGTGCGGATCAAACGGCCGTACGCGGCGCTTCGCGTCCCCCGCGACCTGCCGACACGGCCATTGAGCGGCGGGGACGAGAAACTGCACCGGCTGGCGATGGCATTTCTGGCCGAGCAGGCAGGCGGGGTCGGCGCCTCCGCGGTGCCGCAGGTCCATGCCGCGGTACAGCAGTTGCTCGGCACCCTTCCACCCGAAATCGGCTCCGTGGCAAAACTTCTCAATATGCACCCGCGCACTCTGCAACGCAGGCTGGCCGCCGAGAACACCTCGTTCGCCGCAATTCTGGACGACGTGCGCCGCGCCGAGGCCCGACGCTACCTCACCACCACCGACATGCCGATGAGCCAGGTCGCCTCGCTGATCGGCCTCTCGGAGCAGGCGACCTTCACCCGCTGCTGCCGGCGCTGGTGGGGCACGACGCCAACCGCGGTCCGGCGCGACCACTCGGTAGCTCGCGCGTGAAAGCGACTGCCCGACAACAACTATTGCGTTGCGCGCAGGCCGTCCAAGGTGACCGCGAGCATGCGCGGAGCGGCCTCGGGTGTTTTCTCGCACGCGGCGCCGATACCGTGCCCGAAGCGCAGTAGATCGCGCGGTTCGACGTCGGCGCGGATCGCGCCCGCGGCCTGCGCGGGCTGCAGCAGGGCGGCGGCCGCGTCGGTGATCGTTGCGCGACACAGGGTGAAGACCTCCGACTCGTGGTCCATCACCGCCTTCAAGGTCGTGACGAGGTTGTGCCGGTCCATCACGTACTCCACCAAGGCTTGCATCCACTGCGCCAAAGCATCGGCGGGAGAGTTCGTTTCGAGCAGCTCGTAGGCGCGTCGGCTCAGCTGCTCGAGGCTGGAGCGGTAGACGGCCTCGATCAGCGCGTCCCGATTCGGGAAGTGCCGGTACAGCGTCCCCGGACCGACGTGCGCCTGGCGCGCGATGTCGTCCAGGGGCGCCTGCGGACCGTGCTCCGCAAACGCCTCGCGCGCGCACTCGATGATCCGTTCATAGTTGCGCCGCGCATCGGCCCGCATCGGCCGTGCCGCCGTCGGTGCGTCCATGAACCCTCCAGCAGAAACGGATGGACTCTCCGCTTAGTCTTGCGTAAACGGAGAAACTCTCCATATGATAGCTCCGTCGGAAGCGGAGACTATCTCCGTTTAGCTCACGACTCGACGGAGCATTCTTTGTCCACGAACACCCTTACCGCGGGTACACCCGCGTCCACCGCCGGAACCAGGCCGTTTCGGTCGGGTTCGGTGCTGGTCACCCTGCTGACCTGCCAGCTGATGATCGTCCTCGACATCACCGTCATGAACGTCGCGCTGCCGCGCATCCGCACCGATCTGGAGTTCAGCGCGACCGGGCTGTCCTGGGTCATCAACGCCTACGCCCTCGCCTTCGGCGGGCTGCTGCTGCTCGGCGGTCGCGCCGGCGACCTGTTCGGCAGGCGCAGGCTGTTCATCCTCGGGACGGCCCTGTTCACGGTGGCCTCCCTCGCCGGTGGGCTGGCGCCCTCGGCCGCGTGGCTGATCGGCGCACGTGTCGCGCAAGGCATCGGAGCCGCGATGGCGGGGCCGAACACCCTCGCGCTGCTCACCACTACCTTCAGCGAACCGAAGGCCAGAATGCGTGTGCTCGCGCTGTTCTCGGGGATGTCGAGCGCGGGCTTCGCGATCGGCCTCATCGTCGGCGGGCTGCTCACCGAATGGCTGAGCTGGCGCTCGGCCCTGTTCATCAACGTGCCGTTCGGGCTGGCCGTCGTCGTGTTCGCGCTGCGGTATCTGCCCGACGCACCGCGCAGACCCGCGCGCCTCGATCTGCCGGGCGCGGTGACGGCGACCGCCGGTGTCACGGTGCTGGTCTACGGATTCATCAGCGCCGCGGCCAACGGCTGGGGCAGCGAAACCACCGACATCGCCCTGGCCGCGGGCTTGCTGCTGCTCGCCGCGTTCCTGGTCATCGAACTGCGCACCGCGCAACCCCTGCTGCCGCTGCGGTTGTTCCTGGACCGCGATCGGGCAGCCGGTTACGCCAACATCTTCTTCGGCCCGATGGCAGGCATGTCGATGTTCTTCTTCCTCACCCAGTACCTCCAGGAGGTACGCGGGTTGAGCGCGCTGGCAACAGGTTTCGCGTTCATGCCGACCGCGGTGCTGATGTTCACGATGATCAGGCTGATCCCCCGGCTGCTGCCGCGGTTCGGCCCGAAACCGGTGACCATGATCGGTTCGGCGCTGATGCTGTCCGCGCTGGTCCTGCTCACCCAACTGACCGCCGAATCCGGATACTTCCCGCTACTGTTCGCCGCGATGGTACTGATGGGACTCGGTATCGGCCTGGCCTTCTCGCCGCTGGGCGTGATCATCATGGCGAACGTGCCCGGCGAGGACGCGGGCGCGGCGGGCGGCGCGATGCAGACCCTGCAGCAGACCGGGTCGGCGCTCGGCCTGGCGATCCTGGTGACCGTCTTCGGCACCGCGGTCCGCGATGCGTCCGGCTCGGCGCACGAGGTACTGGTCAGTGGGATCACCACGGCGTTCGCCGCGGCGTGCGGTATAGCCGCCCTGACCTTCGTCGTGGCGCTGATCTTCCGCAGCACCCGATCCGCCACCTGACCTCGCCGGATACCGCGCCGCGGCGCGCACAACGACAGCCGCCGCGGCACCCCCGTGCGGACGGGACACGCGGCGACTGATCGCATGAGCCGGACAATGCGCCACGGCGCCACGTAAACTCCCAGCGTTCGGGAGGTCGGTTGGTGCATTTCGAGGTGTTGGGCGAGGTCAAGGGGTGGCGCGGGGAGGCGCCGCTGCACCTGGGACCTCCGCAGCGCAGGGCCGTGCTCGCGGCCCTGCTGTTGCGTGCCGGAAACGCGGTGACCGCGGCCGAGTTGGTCGAGGGGATCTGGGGCGAGCGGCCGGTGCCGCGCGCGATCGCGGCGCTGCGGACCCACGTCGCGCAGCTGCGCCGCGCCCTCGAGCCCGGCCGCGCGGCCCGGGCTCCCTCGACCGTGCTGGTCTCGGTCGGCGACGGCTACGCGCTGCGCATCGCACCCCAGGCCACCGATGTGGCGGAGGTGGAGCGGCTCGTCGCGGCGGCAGGCCAGGTCCGCGACCGCGATCCCGCCGCGGCACGCGCGAAACTGGTTGCCGCCTTGGCCAAATGGCAGGGCAATGCGCTGAGTGGACTGCCGGGACCGTTCGCGGAACGGCAACGGATCCGGCTCGAGCAGTGGCGGCTGGCCATCCTGGAGGATCGGCTCGCCCTCGATATCGAGACCGGTCACAGCTCGGCCGCCGTCGCCGAACTCGGCCCGCTGATCGAGGAACACCCACTGCGCGAACGCTTTCGGGCACTGTTGATGACCGCGCTGTATCACTGCGGGCGGCAGTCCGACGCATTGCACGCGTACGCCCAGGCCCGACGGGCCCTGGTCGACGGGGTCGGGGTAGAGCCGGGGCCGGAGTTGTCGGTGGTGCACGAGCGGATCCTGCGCGGGGCGATGCCGGCGATCGCCGGGAGCGGCTCCGATCCCGCGCCCTCGAGCGAGACCGGTGGGTTCGAGCCGACGACCCGATCGGCTGCGGGCATCGAACGCGGGCTCGACCCCGTGCCCGCGCAATTACCGCCCGACATCGCCGATTTCACCGGACGCGAGCAACTCGTCGCCGAACTGGCCGACCAGTTGACCGGTGCGGGCAGCGCCGTGGCGATCTCGGCGGTCGGCGGCATGGGCGGCGTCGGCAAGACGACACTCGCACTGCACGTGGCACATCGGGTGCGGGATCGGTTCCCGGACGGGCAGCTGTACGCCAACCTGCACGGCGTCGACCCGATGCCCACTCCCCCCGGCGCCGCGCTCGGCGGCTTCCTCCGGGCTCTCGGCGTCGCCGAGGGCGATATCCCCTCGACGGTCGACGAGCGTGCCGCCGAACTGCGAACCAGGCTGTCCGGCAAGCGAATCCTGATGGTGCTCGACAACGCCAGGGACTACAACCAGGTGGCGCCGCTGCTCGCCGGGTCCGCGGTGCTGATCACCAGCCGGTCCGCGCTCACCGAACTACCCGCGGTGACCCGTACCCGGCTCGACGTGCTCGACGAGGCGGAGGCGACGACCCTGCTCGTGCACATTCTCGGCGCGGATCGGGTCGCCGCCGAGGCGGAGTCGGCGCGGGAGGTGGTGGCCCAGTGCGGGTTCCTGCCGCTGGCGGTGCGCATCGTCGGGGCTCGGCTCGCGGTCCGGCCGCAGTGGACGGTCGCGTCGTTCGCGGCGCGGCTGGCCGACGAGAAGAACCGGCTGGACGTGCTGAAGACCGGCGAACTCGCGGTGGAGGCCGCGTTCCACCTCGGCTACGGTCAGCTCACCGAGCGCCAGGCCAAGGCGTTTCGCACGCTGGCGCTCGCGCAGGTGCCCGACCTGTCGGTCGACGGTATCGCGGCGATCCTCGGCCTCACCGAACCCGAGGCCGAGCAGGTATGCGAATCCCTGGTCGATCTCAGTCTTTTGGAGACTACGACGCCCGGCCGCTACCGATTCCACGATCTGCTACGGCTTTTCGCGTGCGGACTGGCCGACGAGGACGAATCGGCTGTACTCGTCCGCGTGCTCGACTACCACCTCGCGAGTGCGCGCAATCTGCTCAGCGCGATCGACTACAGCAACACGGCCCGTCTGCTCGTCCCGACCACCGCGGCCGGTCGCGCGTTCTGCGGCGGCTCGGATGGCCAGGCGTGGAACGACATCGAGCGCCCCGTCGTGATCGCGCTGCATCAGCAGGCGGCCCGCATCGGCGGACGCGCGCTGGAGGTAGCGGCCGACCTCGCCTGGGTGATGGCCGAACTGATGGACGCGGGTACCCGGGCCCGGGAGCTGTCCCGCGCGCTGGAATCGTTGCTGGACACCGCCATTGCCGAGGACAACCACGGCGCGGAGCGACGGATCAGGACCGCACTCGGTGCGCTGCTCCAGGTGGGACTCGGGGAGGTCGAGGCGAGCCTGCCGCATCTGCGCGCGGTCTCGGGCCCGACGACGAGCGATGTCGATCGCAGGCTCTCGGTGCTCGCCTCGGTGTTGCTCGGCGTCGCCGCCCGGCGGCTCGGCGATGCCGAGGCGTCGCATCGACATTTCGAGCACGCGACCGAACTGACCCGCGCGCTCGGCGACCGGTCGATGGAGGCCTGGTGCCTGGCCCTGGTCACTCGGACCTACTGCGAGGCAGGGCAATACGAGGAAGCGGTGCGGATGGCGGGCCGGGCGATCGCGCTGGCGCGGGAATCGTCGAACCCGGTGGCGCTCGGCTGGGCCACCCATGAGCTCGCCGCGACGCTGTCGATGCGCGGCGAGCACGGTCGCGCGATCGAACTCGGCACCGATGCGGTGCACGCGGCGCAGCGCAACGGGGTACGCCTGTGGGAGGGCTGGGCCCGCACCCGGCTGGCCCAGATCCAGCTGCGAGCGGGCAATGTGGCCGAGGCGCAGGCGAACGCGGCGGACGCGCTGCACCTGCTGACCAAAGCCGCCGATCCGATCGATCGCGCTCGCGCGATGGCCTTGCACGCGGCCGCGCTCGCCGCGCAGGGCAGGCGGGCGCGCGCCGAGCAGGAGTTCCGCGAGGCGGCCGAGATCTTTCGCCGCGCCGGACTCTCGGCGCCGACCATCGACCGGCTGTTCGGCACCGGCGGGCAAAACGCCGAGTCGGCGGGCACGTAATAACGAACGTTTATTCGATATTTATCGGTTGCTGAACAACAGCTGGCATTCTGCTTTATCGATGTGACCACACCATCGCCAGTGGTGGACAGGGATGATCCGTGCGGAACTGGGACCGCACGGAAACCGAGACCGGGAGGGCGGGGGCCGGGACCGCGTCCACTCGCGTTCGAGGGGTGCGCGAGGCGCAGCGCGTGCCCGTTACTCGAACCCTGTCCACCACCCTTCTCCCTGTTCCAGGCGGAACTCACAGCGCGACAACCAATTTGCCGGTGGCTGCGCCGGATTCCAGGTAGTCGTGGGCTTCTCGGATCTGATCGAGCGAGAAAACGCGATCGACCGGAACGATGCTGCGGCCGGCTGCCACGGCATCGAGGAAACCCTGCAGGATGTCTGCCGGGAGGTCGCTCGCGTCGCCGCCGTAGGCGGTGAGCCGCACGCCCTGCGGCAGATAACCGATGGGATAAAAGTTCTCGACTATCCATTCGTTGGAGAGCATCCCGGTGAAGCAGACAACGCCGTGGACCTTGGTGGCGCGCAAGGTATCCGGCAGCGTCGGAGTGCCGACCAGTTCGAGCGCGGCGTCGACACCGTCGGGAAACAGCTCGCGGACCTGATCGGCGACCACGCCGTCATCGATCAGCACATGATCGACGCCGAGCCGGTGCAGCGCTTCGGCTTTCGCCGGATTCCGGGTGGTGGCCAGGACCGTCATGCCGCGCTGGGCGGCCAGCACGGCAGTGGCCGCACCCACCGAGGAACTGCCGCCACGGATCAGGATCGACTGCCCCGGTTGACCATCGAGGCCGATGGTCAAAGAACCGTAGGCGGTTTGCAGCATCTCCGGGACAGCGCCGAGGATGGGCCAAGCCAGCGAGCTGGTGAACGAAAGCACCTGACCGGCCGGGACACACGTGTATTCGGCGTACCCGCCGTCGAAGGTGCGGCCCATGCCGCCCATCATCGCCATCACCTGACTGCCGACCGCGAATTCGCCGCCGGGACAAGCGGCGACGACCCCCGTCGCCTCGATACCCGGCACCCGCGGAAAAGTCACTCCTTCCGCCAGGCCGAGTCTGGTGTGCAGCTCGGATCGGTTGAGCCCGAATGCTTTTACCTGGATCAGCACTTCACCTGATCGGGGCACCGGCACCGGCAGTTGCCGCAATTGCAGGGCTTCGACCGGCCCGGGGGCATCGAGCACGACGGCCCGCATGGTGTCGGGAACAGCGGACATTCGAATCACTCCTTGTTGCTCTCCGCCGCAGCGGCGGTGTTGTTGGCGGAACGGAGCAGGCGCAACGTGGCGTCGAGCCGATCCAGCGACTCGGAGCCGAGTACCGCGCCGACCCGTTCGGCGAGTTCCGCCTCGGCGGTCGCGGTGGCCGCCCGGAGCATCCGGGTACCGCTGGGCGTCAAGGTGATCCGTGGCGATCGGCCATCCGCCGGATCACGGGTACGTTCGGCGTAACCGGCCGCCTGCACCCGATCCACGATCTTGCTGGCACCACCCTCGGTGATCGTCAACGCCTCGGCGACGTCCCGCACCCGCGCCCCACCGAGCCGATCCGCGACCCGCATCATCTCGAACCACGGCACCGGAAGCTCGTGCTCGGCCCGCAACCGACGCTCCACCGCGTTCCACAGCAGGATCTCGACCCGCACCAGCTGATCGAACAGCTCGACCAGACGCGCATCTGGCATCTGCCACTCCATTCCATGTCACGTTATGCCCGCCCGCTTGTCCTGTGGGCTCTGCGCCGTTCCTTTGGGATGACCGGGGTTATCCCGTCGTCGAACTCGCAAATATTGTTTCCACGGAATGGAACACCGGAACCGTGTCGATTGTTCCCGGCGTCGTCAGGATGTGGTGGGCTTCTGGAGAGAGTGTTGCGTTTGGGGTGGTTGGCTGGCTCCCGAGGTTTGCCAGCTCAGTTAGGTGTTCCTGCCGCGGGAGTTACCTGGATAGTGCTGAGCGCGTCGGGTGCCGTCCCCGGCTGTAGGCGCACGTCAGGTGCGTGATGTCGCGTACCGGCGTGGTCGTCTGGCTGTGGTGCCGTTCTCGAGCGTTCCTTTTCGAGGGCGGGCGAATGGACTGCTGCGGGCGCTTTGGGATCCACACCAGTTCTCGGGATCTACACCGCTTTCGGGCGGCCAGAAAGGGCGTAGATCCCGAGAAGCAGTGCAGCTGGGGGTTTTCGCGTGTCGACACGCACCAAGCTGTCGCTTGGTACACGCCGACCTGGGGTTTCCGGCATGATCCGCTGCACGTGGCAGTGCGCCCCGGGGGCCTCACAGACCGTCTCTACGGTTCACAGCAGCTGTAACCCCTGTGACCCGTCCAAACGCTCTGTGAACCCGCCACCTATCTGTCGCTTGGTACACAGCGCCGCTGGGTTCCCGCGCGATCCACTGCGCGTTACGGTGCAGCCCAGGGCTTCACGCGCTTCCACGCGGTTCACATCAGCTACAACCCCTGTGAATCACCCGGTGAGTCCGGAGACTGTGATGTACCCCGGCATCCACGGAGTCACGTGATCCGCTGCCCGCGACAGCGCGCCCCGGGGGGCTTCACAGAGCTTCCACACGGTTCACAACAGCTACAACCCCTGTGAGCCGTATCGAAACTCTGTGAACCCGCCACCTATCTGTCGCTTGGTCCAGACAACCCAACCACGCTCCCTTTTCCCAAGCCGCTCGAGACGCAACCACAGCCAGATGACCACGCCGGAACAAGCCACCGCGCACCTGACCTGCACCTACAGCCGGGTACGGCACACGACGCGCTCAGCATGATCCGGTGCAAACCCGGGACGGGCACCACATTGACGGGTAGTCGCCACGGCCAAAATCCCAGCCGCCCAACCTGACTCAGCACACCACGTCCAACGCGCCAACCCCGGACGGGCTACACCACCACGGGTAGCCGCCACGCCCGAAAGCCCCCGCCGCCCAACCGGACTCAGCACACCACGTCCAACGCGCCAACCCCGGACGGGCTACACCACCACGGGTAGCCGCCACGCCCGAAAGCCCCCGCCGCCCAACCGGACTCAGCGCACCACGTCCAGCGCGCGGACATGGGACGGGCTACACCATGGCCGGTAGCCTCACCCAGACCGGCGGCGCGGCCTCCGACGGCGGGGTCATCGGCAGGTTGTTTCGCGGTCCGGCACAGCTCCGTCGCGCAAGTAGGCGTTTACCGTTCGGTCGACGCAGGTGTTTACTCCGCCGTAGGCGCCGTGGCCGACGCCGTGGTAGGTGAGGAGGCGGGCGGAGGGGAGGGCTTGGGCTAGTTCGGTTACCCAGGCGAGGGGGGCTTCTGGGTCGCCGGTGTTGCCGATCAACAGGATCGGGGGTGCGCCTGCGGCGCCCAGTGGGGCGCGGCCGACGCCGTGGACCGGCCAGTAGGCACATTCGGCTAGCCGGAGGGCGGTCAGTTCGCCGAAACGTGGTGCTGTGGCGGCGAACTCGGGTAGGAGGGTGCGGACCTGGGCGACGGAGTAGACGTCCGGATAGTCGGCGCAGTTGGCGGCGGTGTTGATGGCGGCGAAGTTGGAGCGGGTGCCGTCGGGGCGCAGGCCGGCGAAAAGGTCGGCGTAGCCGACGAGTTCGTCGCCGTTGCCGGCGATGGCTTGGGCGAGGGCGGTGATCAGATGCGGCCACACCTCGGGGGCGGCGGCACCGAGACCCAGTCCGGCGGTCGCGACCGACCGGGTGAGCGGCGTTCCGCGCCCGGTGGGCAGCGGCGATATCTCCGTGCGGGCGAGGAAGTCGTCGACCCGGACCAGGGCCTGCTCCGCCGTCGCACCGAGTGGGCAATTCCCCTGGGCGACACAGAAAGTGAGGAAGTCACGCAGCGCCGCCTCACTGCCCGCGGACTGATCGAGCAGGCTCTGCCGGAAGGTGCGCAACGGGGTGCCGGGGGCGTCGAGCAGCATGCGTCCGACCCGCTCCGGGAAGAGCGTGGCGTACGCGGCTCCGAGCTGCCCGCCATAGGAGACGCCGAGGTAGTTGAGCCGGTCGTCGCCGACCGCGGCCCGGACGAGATCGAGGTCGCGCGCGGAGTCGAACAATCCGACGTAGGGCAGCAACGCACCCGAACCCGCGACGCACGAATCAGCGAATTGCCTGCTGCTCGCGTCGATCTCGGCCCACTCGGCGTCAGTACGCGGAACACGTTCGGGCAGTGCGGTTTCCGTGCAGACAACTGGAGTGCTACGACCCACCCCGCGCGGATCCCAGGACACCAGGTCATACCGATCCAGCAGTGCGGAGAACCGGGTCGCCACGCCCCCAACGGTTTCCAGGCCGGAACCGCCGGGTCCGCCGGGGTTGTAGACCAACGAGCCGAGTCGTTGCGCGGGATCGGCGCTGCGGGTGCGGATCAACGCGAGTTCGATCGTGCCCGCGCCGGGATCGCGATGGTCCCGCGCGGCGGTGATCGTCGCGCATTCCCACTGCCGCCCGTTGTCGGCGACGCCCTGACACGGCGACCACGCGGGCCCGGCCGGGCGGGACGGCGCCGCCGAACAAGCCCCGGCGGCGAGCGCCACGACCGCGAGTACCGCTCCGAACCACCGCATCACTGTTCTCCGCTTTCTCAGCACGACTGTATTGGTAATGAAGCTAGCACAGCCGTGCTACAAATACGAGGTGGCTCGAACCGTGGACCAGCAGGCGCACCAGCAGCGACGGCACGCGATCGCCGAAGCGGCGTGGCGGGTGATCGAGCGCGACGGACTCGAGCACGCCTCGGTACGCAAGGTCGCCACCGAAGCCGGGATGTCGATGGGCAGCCTGCGGCACTACTTCTCGACGCAGTCCGAGTTGCTCGCGTTCTCGCTCGGCATGGTCGGCGAGGGCATGATGGACCGGATCCGACAGCTGGATCTCGCCGCCGACCCGGTCGACCGGGCGGCGCAGATCCTGCTCACCGGCCTGCTGCCGACCGGCCCGCGGCAACACACGGTGACCAAGGTCTGGCTGGCCTTCCTGGGCCGCGCGCTGACCGAGCCCGCCCTACGACAGAGCAGCGACGAACTGTACGACGCCACAGCGGAACTCGTCGCCTGGGTGCTCGACGAACTCGCCGCGAGCGGAGTCCTGCGCGCCGGCCTCGACCTCGAACGGGAAGCCCAACGGCTCTACGTCTTCGTCGACGGCCTCACCGTGCAAGCCCTGATCCGCCCGGAAAAGGTTCCTCCGGAACGCGTTCGGGAGCTGCTCCGCGAACACCTCGATCAACTGTGCCGCTGATTTCCGCGGGAAAGCCGAAGGCGGAAACCAGCGTAGGGTCACCGAAGGCGACGATCCGACGGATGACCTCCGGCGTGGTCGTCAAGACGGCGACGCCGAAAGCCCGGTAGTACCCGGAGCTTTCGCGCCGATACGCCACCGCGGCGGGCTGCCCGTTCGCGGCCGTCGGGTACAGCAGCCAGTCCCCCGGCGCACCGAGCGCCTGCCCCGCGAGATAAGCCATGCAGGTGCGCTTGCCCTGGAACCAGGTCCGCGCGGGCGGCATCTCGAGCACGGCGTCCCGATGCAGCAGCCGTTCCAGGGCGATCGCGTCGGAGCGCTCGAACGCGGCGATGTACTCGTCCAGCAGCGCGCGTTGACCGGGCTCGGTCGGCGGCACGGCGTGTTCTGCTACGGCAGCGGTTCTGTCGAGCCGGGCGCGGGCGCGCTGCAGGGTGCTCTTGACGGCGGCGGTGCTGGTGTCCAGGATCGTCGCGACCTCCGCGGTGGTCATGCCGAGCACGTCGCGGAGCAGCAGGACCGCACGCTGGTTCTCGGTCAGCGATTGCAGACAGTGGATGAGCGCCAGCCGCAGACTGTCCCGGTTGACGGCCACGCTCGCCGGGTCCCCCGATTCGGCGGCGACGAGCGCATCGGGCAGTGGTTGCACCCAGCCGATCCAGGACGCCGCCAGGACAGGTTCGGCGTACGGGTCGCCGCTCGCGGCGCCGAGCCCGGCGGGCAGCGCCCGGTGGGCGCCTGCCGCCAACGCGGTCAGGCAGGCGTTGGTGGCGATCCGATACAGCCAGGTTCGCACCGAGGAGCGCCCTTCGAATGTGTCGAACGACCGCCACGCCCGCAGATACGTCTCCTGGACGAGATCCTCGGCGTCGTGCACCGAGCCGAGCATCCGATAGCAGTGCGCGAGTAATTCCCGGCGATACGGCTGGGTGCGCCGCACGAATTCGGCTTCGGACACTGTGGTCATCCGCGAAGGTCCTCTCCGGTCCGGCCCACAACACACGAGCCGCTGCCGAGTAAGACCGGAACCGGCCAGGAAAAGAATCGGTGTCACCCGATTCCGCAGCGCCGATCACCAGGTCTGCCCTATCGGAACCACTCCCGAACAGAGGAAAAACCATGACTGCTGCGCTCGATATCGTCCGTGCGCTGATCGATGCGCCACACGCGGCGATACTCGCGACCTCGAATGCCGACGGTCGCCCGCAATCCTCGGTGATCTTCGTCGACCACGACGCGGACGTCTTGGTGTTCAGCACGATCAAAGGGCGGCTGAAGACGCGCAACATGCTGCGCGATCCCCGAGTCAGCCTGCTCGTCCTCAGCACGGACACCGGCCGCTACGCCGAGGTGCGCGGCCACGTGACGCTCACCGACGATCCGGGCAAGGTGCTTTTGCATCAGATGTACGCGAAGTACATGGCCGGGGCGACACCGCCACCGGAGCCCGCAGCCGAGCGGTTGATCGTGCGGATCACACCGGAACGGGTGTACGCCTTCCCACCTGCGTGAGGTCGGCACGGGTGCGGGGTTGGGTATCGTCTGCGGATGTGGCCGGCCTGCGACGAGCGGGGATCTTCTTCGGTGCCCTGCTCGCCCTGGTGGTCGTGATCGGGGCCGCGGGGTGGCCGGTGTACGTCCGTCCGCAGCTCGACCCGCTGCGGCGCGCCGATGCCATCGTGGTGCTCGGCGGCACCGCTTACGAACGTTTCGACGTCGGATTGGAGCTGGCCGAGCGCGGGTACGCGCCCACGCTGTTGATCTCGCGCTCCACCGGCCTCGACGACCACGAGATGGATAAATACTGCGCGGGCCGTTTCGAATTCACGGTCAGCTGTTTCATCCCGGATCCGTGGACAACCGAGGGTGAGGCGCAGGAGATCCGGCGGCGCGCACGGCAATTCGGCTGGCGGCACATCATCGTGGTGACCTACACGCCGCACGTCTCCCGTGCCCGCTACATCGTGCAGAAATGCTTCGACGGCGAGGTAACCATGGTGGCCAGCCCGAGCGCTTCGGGGCTGCGTTTCTGGGCCTGGATGTACCTGCGCCAGTCGGCGGGGTACCTGCGGGCGTTCCTGTCACCGGGTTGCTGAACCGGTTTGCGTCCCGCGCGCGGCTAGTCTTCGACGCATGGCCGAAACCGCCGCCGCGGGAGCGCACCCGCACGAACCCCACGCCGAAGGGCTGGCGTCCAAGCTGAACTGGTTGCGCGCCGGGGTGCTCGGCGCGAACGACGGGATCGTCTCCACCGCGGGCCTGGTGGTCGGCGTCGCGGCGGCGACCACCAGCACCGGGGCGATTTTCACCGCGGGCATCGCGGGCCTCTCGGCGGGCGCGATCTCGATGGCGGTCGGCGAATACGTGTCGGTCAGCACGCAACGTGATTCCGAACGTGCGCTGCTCGCCAAGGAGCAGCGGGAACTGCGCGAGGAACCCGAGTACGAACTGGCGGAGCTGGCCGGGATCTACGAGGCCAAAGGCCTCTCCCCGGAGACGGCCCGCCAGGTCGCCGCGGAACTCACCGCGCACGACGCGTTCACCGCGCACGCCGAAGTCGAACTCGGCCTGGACCCCACCGAACTGACGAACCCCTGGCACGCGGCCCTCTCCTCGGCGGTGTCGTTCACCGTCGGCGCGCTGCTGCCGCTGCTCGCGATCCTGCTGCCGCCGGTCTCGGTGCGCATACCGGTGACCTTCGCCGCGGTGATCGTCGCGCTGGCGCTCACCGGCTCGGTCAGCGCACGCCTGGGCGGCAGCGCACCCGGTCGCGCGGTGCTGCGCGTGGTGCTCGGCGGCGTGCTGGCGATGGCCGTCACCTACGGCATCGGCCAGCTGGCGGACGTCGCGGGCATCTGACCTTCCTGCTGTCGCACAGGCTGTTTCGGTGCGAAGCAGCGGGGACGCGAACCTTCTACGCCACGAGCGTGGTGTCGAGCCAGTCGAAGATGCGCTGGTTGGTCAGCGTCATCGCACCCACGTGGCAGTGTGCGCCCGCACCCTCGGCCTCGGTGCCGACGATGAGTTCCTTAGGGCAGGTGAGCGCCTTAAAGACGCGCTGCGGCTCACCGCGGAAGAACAGATCGTTCTCGGCGTCGAGCACCAGTGTGGGACATTCGATCTGATGCGCGATGCCGGCCAGCGTGTACGGCTTGGTCTTGCGGATGTAGTCGGCCGCCGATTCCGCACCGAAGGTCCAGACGCCGTTGCGCAGCGCCCAGCGCACGGTGGTGTCGTAGGCCATCATCAGCCCGGCGACCGCGAGCGCCTCGGCATCCTGATTCGATTCGATCCACTCGGTCAGGAACGGTGGCATCATGCGCACATTCGACCCGTGGTAGTCGAAGAGTCCGTCATTGAGCACTAGCGCCGCGAGGCGGTGCTCGAACGCCGCGGCGCGCGCGACCAGGTACCCGCCCAAGCTGTAGCCGTACAACGCGATTCGGTCCGGATCGATCGCCGGCATGATCCGCGCGAAATCCACCACCGGCGTGATCACGGCCTCCCAGTCGTGCCGGAACGGCAGGCCCTGTTCTCGAATCACCTGTCCCTGTCCGGGGCCGTCGAAGGCGAGCACCTGGTAGCCACGCGCCACCGCCGCGGCGGCGAGCACGAACCAGGATTCCTCCAGCGTGGAGTCGAAGCCGCTGTTGAAGATCACCGTCGGGCGCGGCTCGCCGGAATCGTCGACCAGGTAGAGGTAGCCGGGAAGTTCGGTGTCCTGGAACGGAATCGAGACCCGCCGCACCGGGGTCTCGAACAATTCGGCTGCCTGCGCGAAGGTTTCGCGCGAGCGACGGGACAGCTCCTGCGCCACCGGATCACCGGCCGGGTTGTCCCGCAGGTAGAACTCGGCGGTGCGGTAGTAGTTCGAGGCCCGCAGCAGGGCCTCGCGCGCGCTCACCCGATGGCCCTTGGCCAGGCAGTCCGAGCCGATCGCGTGCACCCGCTCTGCGGTGGCCCGCCACTCGCGCAGCCAGGCCGCCTCGTCGCCATCGTCGATCCGGCGCGCGGTCGCCAGGACCTCGCCGAGCTCGGCGCCGTCGTGCTGGGCGAAACCCGCCGCGCGCAGCGTCTCGAAGTCGAACGATTCGTTGTCGAACAGGAATTTCATGGCTCTACCTCGGTATTTACGTCGATACGGTTACGTTTCGTCGCGCGAGTGCCACGGTACGGCGATCCACGCCGAAACGCAACCGTGTCGTCGTCGTTGCTATGCTGAGCCGATGACGGAGCCGACGACCGACCGCAAACGCGCCCCGGCCGGCGCCGCGGTGATGCAGCCACAGGTCACCGCCGCGATCACCCAGGCGGCGTTCACCGAGCTGGCCGAACTCGGGTACGGGAAGCTGACGATGGAGGGCGTCGCCCGGCGCGCGGGCGTCAGCAAGCCGACGCTGTACCGGCGGTGGCCGACCAAGGAGCAGATGGTGCTCGCGCTCGTCGAACGGGTCGCGGTGGCCGCCGCCGACGTCCCCGACACCGGATCGCTGCGCGGCGATCTACGCGCGTTCCTCGCTGCTACGGCAAGCGGATTCAGTCATCCGCTGGCGGCACGGATCATCCCCGACCTGCTCGCCGAGGGCGTTCGCTCGCCCACCATCGCCGAAAGTCTGCAGTCGGTCGGCCACAGCCGCCGGGTGAAGGTCGCCGAGTTGCTGCACCGCGCCATAGATCGCGGCGAACTGCCGGCGGATCTGGATCTCGAACTCGCCCTGGACCTGTGCATCGCTCCGCTCTTCTGGCGAAAGCTGGTGGGCGGCAATCCAACCGGCGACGACTATCTGGACAAGCTGGTGCACACACTGATCACCGCGTTCACCGGAGCGGGCGCTATCGACAAGAAGGCTTGACAGCAGAAGACGACGAAGGCCGAGGGGTACAGAGAGTACCCCTCGGCCTTCGTCGGTGATCAGGTCAGCGCTTGAACGCGTCCCGCAATTTGTCCGCGGCCCGTTTCAGGTTGCCGCGGGCCTGTTCTCGACGGCCTTCGCCCTCCAGGCGCCGGTTTCCCGTGGTCCGGCCGACGATTTTCTTGACGTTGCCCCGGGCGGCCTGCACCTGGTGCGCGATCCTGTCTTCGAACTTCATGGTCTGTCCCTAGTAATACCAGCGACGGCCACCGACGGGGCGGCCCACCGAACCCGCGACCATCAGCACCAGGCCGACGATGAGGATGATGATTCCTGCGGTGGTGAGCAATCCGATTCCGAGCAGCCACCCGGCGATGAGGAGGATGAGTCCGAGAATAATCATTGTCGTATTTCCTTTTCTCTATGATTATTTCGACGTCGGCGCCTGCGCGCGAGGCGCGCTGCCGGCATGTACTGCGTCACCGGACGGAGCTGTGGCAGGTCGACGAGTGAACCGGCCCCAGACCGACTCGCGAGGCGGTTGCGTCGCGGGTTCGGTGGACGGACGCACGATGGGCTCCTTACGAGCCGGAGGCGTGGTGTTGCCGAGATCGCGCCGCACCGCCGCGATTTCACGACGAGACTGCTTCAGCTCGCGCCGCGCCACCATGCTCCGGCGGGAAACCCGCCAAGCACCCGTCAGTACCAGGGCTAGTCCGATCGTCCCGATAGCGCCGAGAACGATGCCGTAGCCGAACAGCAAACCGCTGGAGCCGTGGAAGTGGAAGTCGAAAACCGCGAAATCATCTGGCAGTAAATGACCTTCGCCGCTGTTCGCCACCACACCGGCGACGCCGACAGCCACCGCGGCAATCAGGACGACGAGCCCTATGATGATGATCATGACAATCCTGTTGCGTCGAGTTGTTTGACAACCCGGCTATTCCCGGGGCCGCGACAACCAAACGTAGGAAATCGAACTCGACTGCTCGACGGCGTTTGCACGCCTCGATTCGGTCTATTCGGAGGACATGACCTACACGATCACCCTGCACAACGTTACACGCGAGTCCGCTTCGGCCATCGAATCCCAGCTGCGCGGCGTCAACGGCGTCGACTCCGTCGATATCGACGTTCCGTCGGAGACCGCCCTCGTGAACTCCTCACTCACCTACGGCGAAGTACTCGAGGCGATCCGCCAGACCGGCGTCGCGGCAAGCTGATTCGATCTTGCCGTCGGCCGGTGGGTGCCGACGCAAGTGAGACCCCTCGTTCAACGCCCGCCGAGATCGAGACGCCTGGTCACCCGGTCGACCAGATCCGGCGGCATTCCGGGCTCCCGGCGCGCGGCGAGCGCCTCGCGTCGGCCCGCTTCCATCACATCGTCGCGAATAGCCCGTAACTTCTTGGCCACCTTCATGTTTCGCTCGGCCTCGGCTTTGGCATCGGCGTCCGCGGCCTGCGGGTCGGCGCGCGCCATCCGCTGACGCAGGCTGTCGCGGAACCGCTCGTAATACTCCTCGGGGAGATGCTGTTCTGCCGCAATCTCTTTCAGGCTGGACAGTTGGGCTTTGACGACTCGCTCCCAGAGTTGGCGTTCTAGTTCACGTTCCCGCTTGGTGTCGGCGTGCACCCCGGTCAAACGGACCACCAGCGGCAGGGTCGGCCCCTGGAGCAGCAGGGTGAAGAGCACGACCACGAACGCGGTGAACAGTATCTCGGTCCGGCCGGGGAAGTCGGCGCCGTCGTCGGTGACGAACGGAATCGCCAGCGCCAGTGCCACGGTCGCCACCCCGCGCATGCCGGCCCACCAAGTGACGATCGTTTCGCGCCAGGTGTAGGGCTCGTCCGCGTCGGTCTTCCGCCACCACGTGCGACCGAGGGCCCACGTGGTCAAGAGCCAGGCCAGTCGCAACCCGACGACGACCGCGACCACGGCGGCCGCGCCGCCGAGCAGCCGCGGCCAGTCGTCGCCGGTGGCCTCCAGCACCGCGCCGAGTTCCAGGCCGATGAGCCCGAAGGCGAAGCCGCTCAACAGCATTTCGGCGATGTCCCAGAACGAGTCGCCGACCATGCGATAGTCCGGATCGCCGAACTCGGTGACCGCATCGGTGAGATACAGCGCGCAGACCAGTACGGCGAGCACGCCGGAACCGTGCAGTTGTTCGGCGAGCCCGTAGGCCGCGAACGGCAACAGCAGGCTGAGCGCCACCCGCCACGTCGCCTCGCCGAGATAGTCGGTGAGCTTGCTGCCCGCGATGCCGAGCACCAGGCCGACGAGGACGGCGACTACCGCGGAGACGACGAATTCCGCCGCCGCCCGCGGTGCGGAGAAGTGCCCACTGACCACCGCCTGGATCGCGACACCGTAGAGCACGATCGCGGTGACGTCGTTGAAGAGTCCTTCGCCGCCGAGCACCACCACCAGACGGCGGGGCAGGCCGAGGCTGCCCGCCAGCGCGGTCGCGGCGACCGGATCAGGCGGTGCGACAAGTGCTCCCAATGCGAAGGCGGCCGCGATCGGCAGTCCCGGATACCAGGCGTGGAAGACCGCGGCCACCGCCGCCGCGGTCGCGATCACCAGACCGACCGCACGCAACGCGATCGGTCCCCAGTTCTCCGCGAACTGCCGCCACGAGGTCCGCCGCGCCGCCGCGTACAGCAGCGGCGGCAACACCAGCGGCAGGATCAGATCGGGTGCGACGTTGACCCGCGGTGCGAACGGCAACAGCGCCACCACACAGCCGAACACCGTCATCAGCACGGCCGAGGCGACGCCGATCCGGTTGGCCAGCGGCTCGGCGAGGATCGCGGCGAACAGGATGACCAATATCAACACCAGCTGGTCCATGACCATCCAGTCTGCGGCGCGCCGGACGGGTTGCCGGTCCGGCGCGCCGTACCGCCGCGATCCCACTGCCGCACGGGCGACTCGCCCTCGGTTACGGTGCGCACACCTGCCTCGGCAACGCGCTGGTACGCACGCTCGGTGCGGCCACACTCGACCAGCCGTTCACCGCTGGCCGGACACTGCGCTGACGGTCGACGCGCGAGATATCCCGTGGCGCTCCGGTTTCCGGCATCGCGGCCCGCTCACGCTGCCGGTGCGCCTGGGCTGATCACCACCGCCGGCTCGGCTCGGGCACCCGCCGCGCCGGCACCAGCTCCCACCAGGTCACGCAGCGCCACAACCACTCCAGCGGTCCGTAGCGGAACAGCTTCAACCAGCCCCAGCTGAACACCGCTTGGACCGCGATGATCGCGACCGCCAAGCCCAGCAGCAGGGCGTACCGGTTCGACCCGGTCAGTCCGATGCGTGGCGCGATCAGCAACACCAGCGCCGTCGCGGACACGTAGTTGGTGAGCGCCATCCGGCCGAGGGGTTCGAGCACCTCCGAGACGACCTCACCGATCTCGGTGCGCAGCACCAGGAGCAGCCCGGTCAGGTACGCCAGCGCGCCGAACAGGCCCGCGACGGACGGAATGTTGCTGGCCAACAGGTCCAGATACGGAATACGGAACTCCCACACCGCCGCCGCCACGGCGGCGGGCAGGGCCAGCGCGAAGGCCACCGCGAGCTGCCCGCCGCGCTCGTCGAGCGTGTCGGCGACCCCGTAGCGGGCGGTGGCGAGGCCGAGCAGGAACAGGCCGGGCACCAGACCGAAACCGCCGCCGAGCGCCACCGCGACACCCACCGCCACCAGCCCGAGCAGCAGCACGAGCCAATCCGGCAGGCTCGCGGCGGGCAGCAGGATGATCAGCCCGACGATCGCGTACGGAAGCAGGGCCTCGCCGGGTTGGCATTGATGATGGAGGAAACCGAGCACACCCAGGGCGAGCAGGCGGCGGATCAGCACCAGTCGAGGCCGATCAGTGCGCGCCGCGGCGCTGTCCAGGAACAGCGCGAAACTCAGTCCGAACAGGAACGAGAAGATCGGAAAGAACCGTCCCTCGAACAGGATCGAGAGGACGTGCCGCAGCGGCACCATCTCACCGGGCGCCTTGACCGCGGTCATGTCGGTGAGCTGCCAGATGTTGACGACCAGGATCCCGCACAGGGCGAATCCGCGCACGGCATCGAGTTCGTGGATGCGTAGTCGGCCGGGGTCGTTGTGCATGCGTCTCAAATTAACCACCGCACCCGCGGGAACCGTGTATCTGCGGACGAGATGTCGCCCACACACTTCATGCACTAACTGTTTGTGCGTTAATCTTAGGACGGAGCCCACGAGGAGGACAGATGGAAATCGAGGATCCGCTGCAGCTCGATCGGCAGGTCTGCTTCGCGCTGGCCGTGGCCAACCGCGCGGTGCTCGCCGTCTACCGGCCGCTGCTCGAACCGCTCGGGCTCACCCATCCGCAATATCTGGTGATGCTCGCGCTCTGGGGCGAGGCGCCGATGTCGGTCAAAGCGATCGCCGAGGCGATCCAGTTGGATTCGCCGACCCTGTCGCCACTGCTCAAGCGGCTGGAGAACGCCGGGCTGATCAGCCGGGAACGGGACAGTCGCGACGAACGCAACCTCGTCGTGAACCTCACCCCAGCCGGGGTCGCCCTGCGCGAGCAGGCCCTGCGGATTCCGCCCGCCGTCGTCGAGCGACTCGGCGTGACCCTGACCGACCTCGAGGAACTCCGTGACGTACTCAACCGGGTCAACGCCGCGGCCCGTCGCGCCGTACCCGCCTAGTCCGCCCCGATCGTCTGCGAGGAGTTCGCGCATGTCCCGAGAACAGCGACGGCCCAACCCGATTCAGTGGCTCGGCTATGCGTTCGGGCGCCGCCTACCCGATTCGATGATCGACTGGGTGCGCCGTGACCTCACCGGAAAGCACGCGGTCGCCCGGCATCTGGTGCGCGGGCTGATCCCGTTCACCCCGCTGTTCGCGGTCTTCCTGCTCTTCCCCGGCGAATTGTGGCTGCGCGGGTCGATGGTGCTGCTCGCGCTGCTGCTGGCCCTGTTCTACACGGTGGCCTTCATGCCGATGAACCGCGCACACCGGTTGGCCAAGCACGGATTACCGGCCGATCTGGAGAACCCGGAAAAGGCGCGCCGCCGGGCCGAGGAACGCGCGCGATACACCGCCCAGCATCCGCACTGAGCGCTCAGGGCGCTGCGCAGTTCAACTCGAGACGCTGCTGCCGACGCACGAAGATACTCGGAAACCATTGCGCCGCATCGGGTTCCGGGCTCAGTTCGAATGAGCCGGTGCGCTCCAGCAAGGTCCCGAGGGCGATCCGCGCCTCCAATCGGGCCAGCGCCGCACCGACACAGAAATGCAGGCCCTTGCCGAACGCGAGATGGCTGCGTGGGGCGGCACGGTTCAGCCGTATCTCGTCCGGCGCGTCGAACGCCGCCTGGTCACGATTGGCGGCACCCCACAGCAGCAGCAAATGGCTGCCCGCGGGCAATTCGGCCCCGCCCAGTGTGGTGTCGGTGACCACGTGCCGGTGATGCGCCCGGAACGGCGACTCGAGCCGTAGCGCCTCCTCCAGGAACGGCTCCAGCAGCCGTGGATCGTCCCGAACCTGCTGCTGGAGCGCAGGATTCGTAGCCAGCAGCCGCGCCGCGTTACCGATCAGACCGGCACTGGATTCGCCGCCCGCACCGACCAGTTGGACCAGGATCAGCACCGCGACCGCGGACGTCAATTCGCCTGCGGCGCAGGCACGGACCAGATCACCGAGGAGGTCGTCGCCCGGCTCGGACCGCGCGCGGACGAACTGCTCGTGCAGGTAGCCCGCGAGTTCGACGGACGCGGTCACGGTCGCGCCGAGCTGATTCGGTGACATCAGGCCACCGAGCAGTTCGGTGCTGGCATAGCCCCAGCGGACGAGCTGCGCGATATCGTTGTCCGGCAAGCCGATCAGCGCGGCGACCAGAGTCATCGGCAGACGATCGGCCACGGCGCCGGCCCATTCGATCCGCCCGTCGCGAAAGCCGCGCTCCCACAACCGTGCCATGGTGGCCGCGACGGCGGGCTCCAAAGCGCGGATCCGTTTCGCCACCACCTTCGGCAGCACCAGTTTCCGGTGCCGCTGGTGCGCCGGGTCGTCACCGGTGGCGAGCACGTGCACGGCGTTGCCGCCGCCGTCGAGATCGAAGACCGCCGGCTTGCCGTCCGGCGCGCGCACCAGAGCGGCGGTCAGGTGCGAGGAGAACTCCGCGGTCCGGGCGGCCGCCTCGACCACGAGATCGGACCGGCTGACCAGCGCGAACCCCGTGTCGGCGAGCCAATGCACGGGCGGCCCCGCGCGCAAGGCGGTGTAGAGCGGATACGGGTCGTCCAGCAGCGCTGGATCGAAGAAGTCCAGCCGATCCGTCGTGTCCGGCATCGTCGCCGCCCCTTCCTGTTGCCGACAATCGTTTCCGCACAACAGGTTTCGCGCTGCCGCCAGCGAAGTCAACCGTTCCGGAAAAGTGAGACGGCCCAGGTCCGTTCAGGTCCGTCCGGTGTCTCAGCGGACGCGATGAGCAGCGGTTCACCGGGCAAAACAACCGTGTTCGTCGCACTGTGAGACAAAATAGTTCGACCGTATCTCGACCGAATCGGGGTTACCGATGACCGGACAACCGGACTGGCTCGCCGGCGGCGAACGTCGCGAACTCGCCGTGGCCCGCATTCACGCGGCCGCGACGACCCTGATCGCCCGCGACGGCATGGCACGGTTGACCATCGACCACGTCGCCGCCCAGGCGGGCTGTTCGCGCGCGACGGTCTATCGGTATGTGGGCGGCAAATCCGCGCTGCGCGAGGCCGTACTCGCCGCGGCCACCGCGCGCATCGCGCACACCATCGAGCAGTCCGTGGCGGCACTGACCGGTGCCGAGCGCGTCACCGAAGCAATCCTCACCGCCTTGACCGCGGTACGCGCCGACCCCGTGGCCGCAGCCTTCCTGCGCACCGCCGACCCGCGCGAGGTCGACCGCTTCCTGGCGAACAATCCACGCCTGGCCACAGCCGCGACGACGGTCACCGGCGCGGCGGCCGCCGACCCCGCCGCCGGCCAGTGGATCGTGCGGGTGGTGCTGTCACTGTTGTTCTGGCCCGCCCACCCTGCCGCCACGGAACGTGCGCTGGTCGAACGCTTCGTCGTGCCCCTCTTCGCCCCATAGCCACCTCACCCCAGCGCCCAGGGGGCGATATCTCGCACCAGAACGACAATCACCTTCTCAGCGTCTCAGCACTGTCCACCTATTTTCGGGCGGCTCGGCTGCCGAGGACGGCGAGCTGGACCCGGTTGGCGGTGCCGGTTTTCACCAGCAGATTGGCGACATGGGTCTTGACGGTCGTGATGCCGAGGTGCAGGCGGGCGGCGATGTCCGCGTTGGCCAACCCTTCAGCGACCAAGGCCAGGACTTCGGTCTCGCGCCCGGTCAGTCCTGGGAGGACTGCGGGCTCGGGCGGAGCCGAGGCGCGTGCCGTCACCGCGGCGGCCACGACACGGCGCAGGATTTCGGGCGAGAAGGGGTGATCGCCGGCGGCCGCGCGGTGAATGCCGTCCAGCAGATCTGTCGGTGAGGCGTCCTTCACGAGAAAGCCGCAAGCACCCGCCAAGAGCACCGGGTAGAGATGGTCGTCATCGTCGAAGGTGGTCAGGGCGAGCACCTTCGTGGCCGGTCGGATACCGAGAATCGCTGCGGTGGCGCGAATTCCGTCCATCCCGGGCATGCGCAGATCCATCAGGACGACGTCTGGCCCCAGCTGCTCGACGAGCCGGACGGCGTCACGCCCGGTCGCGACCTCCCCCACCACGTCGAGTCCGTCGTCGGTCTCGCACAGCATCCGCAGTCCGGCCCGGACCAGATGCTGGTCGTCGACGAGTAGCACACGAATGGTCATGGCCGCACCGGCTTTCCGATGGGCAGACACGCCGACAGCCGCCAGCCCGCGGCCGAAGCCGCCGCGGTGAATTCGCCGCCGAGCAGTTCGACACGTTCGCGCAGACCGATCAGGCCGAGTCCGGTGCCCGGTGCGGCGACCCGCTCACCGGTGGGTCGTGGCGAACCTTTGTCGCACAACACGAAACACAGATCATCGGCGGTCAGGTCGACGGTCAGCTGCGCGGCCGTGCCCGGCCCGGCGTGCTTGATCACATTCGCGACACCTTCCTGCGTGAGCCGCAGCACCGTCAGCGCGAGCACTGCGTCGACCTCGACGACCTCATCCGCCACCGCTATGCCGACCTCGATCCCCGACTGCCGGGCCCGTGCCACCACCGCGTCGAGCGCGGCGGGCAGATCGGCCGGCGCGATGAACGGATCTTCGGTCAGCGCGGGGTCCCGCAGGACAGAAACCAGCCTGCGCAGATCGGTGAGAGTCTCTTTGCCACTGGTGTGGACGCTGTCGAGCACGTCCCGTACGCCGGCAGGTGCTTCCGGCATGGCGTGCAGGGCCACGCCGACGCGCAGCACCGTCGAGGACACGTGGTGGGCGATCAGATCGTGCAGTTCCCGTGCGATGGCGGTGCGTTCGAGGGCTCGCGCGGCCGCGATCTCGGCGTCGCGGCGCTGCGCGATCTCGACGGCCTGAGCGTGCGCATGTTCCGCGGTTTCGCGCGCCGCCCGCAGCAGCGCACCGACCAGCAGCGGTGCTCCCGCCATCACCACCGCCCGATAGCCATTGGCGGCGAGGTCACCGCTGGGGTGCAGCAGATACGCTGCGGCGAGCGCGGCGGCGGCGAGCCACGGTTGCGGCCCGGATCGCCGCGCGGCCAGCTCGATCAGCACGATCGCGGCCGCGACCTTGGCCACCACCGGGCCGGTGTCGCCGAGTACGAACCCCAGCAACAGCATTCCGCTCACCGCGAGTGACGAGACGAACGGCCATCGCACGCCACCGGCGGCAACCGACACCGCGACCAGCGCGAGCAGCCAATCGAGCGCGCTCGGCGCGGCGGCGAGGAACAGCAGATAGCCCACCGCCGAGCACACCAGCGCCACCGCGCGCACCGGCACGAACCGCCCGTCCAGCCACGACTGCACTCCCTGCCGCGCCGAGCTCACCATGGGATTCATCATGCAGCACCGCGGTACCGCCCGGTTCCTCCCGCAGCAGGAGCGAACTCGTCCGTCCGGACGATAGTCGGACCGTCCGGCGGATCTGCCCAGCGGCGCAACGCGCGACCGTGGTGGCATGACAAACGAACAGGATCCGGCCCAGCCACCGGAACAGGCCCCGACGAGCGCGAAGCCGAGCCGTCGGCGCCTGCTCGGCACCATGGCGGCCGCGTCCGGTCTCGCGGTCGGCGCGGCGGCCGGGGTCGCCGGCGGCGTCGCGTTGGGTGCGAATGCCAATGCGCCACACTATGAACCAGCCGCACGATCGCGTTTCGCGGGCAAGACGATCCTGATCACCGGAGCCACCTCCGGCATCGGCGCCGAGGCCGCGCGATTGTTCGCGGCGGAGGGCGGCCGGGTGGCGTTCTGCGGGCGCCGGGTGGACCGCGGTCGAGCCGTGCAGCAGGAGATCAGGGCCGCGGGCGGCGAGGCGACCTTCTTCCGCGCCGACGTGCTGGTGGAGGACGAGGTCGCGCGGTTCGTCGAGGCCACCGTGAAAACCTATGGCGGACTGCATGTCGCGTTCAACAATGCGGGCATCACTATTCAGAAGAAACTGCACGAGTACACCAGCGACGAGTTCGACCGGGTGCTGCACACCAACCTGCGCGGCACCTTCCTCGCCATGAAATACGAAGTCCCGCAGCTGATCCGTAGCGGCGGCGGGACCATCGTGGTCACATCGTCCAGCAATGCGCTGGCCACCGACGCGGGCCGCGGCGCCTACACAGCGAGCAAACGGGGGCTCGTCGGATTGGTCCAGTCGGCGGCGCTCGACTATGCCGCCGACGGCATCCGGGTCAACGCCCTGGTGCCCGGCACCACAGACACCGAGCTGGTGCGCCGGGCAGCCGGCATGGCGGGGATACCGGACGACGCGTGGCGGGTGCTGATGAAACAGTGGGCAGGCAGCAACGTGCCCGGCCTCGGCCGGCTGGCGACCGCGACCGAAATCGCGGCGTTCGCACTGACCCTCGCTTCGCCGGAGCATCCGTACCTGACCGGCGCTCAGCTGGTGATCGATGGCGGCAAGACCGCTCATGCGTGAGTAGTACAGCTGCGCGACAACAGGATTCAGCGCAAGGCCCAGGGGGCGATGGCTTGGACCGAGGGGTAGCCGGGGTCGGTGCAGGTTTCTTCCTCGGCGAACCAGAGCCAGTTGCGGGCGCACTGGACGAGGGTCCAGGCGCGGGCGCGGTCGGGGTCGAGGTTCGCGAGGTCGACGAGGGCGGCGAAACGGTCGTCGAGGGTGGATTCGGTGCGGCGGCTCCACAGCAGCGAGAGGGTGCTGAACTCCAGATCACCCGACAGTGGCTGGGGGTCGATGACGAGCCACGGTTCCCGTTGCGCGGCAAGGACATTCTCGAAGTGCAGGTCCTCGTTCACGAGCAGCCGGTCCGCGGTGGGGCCCAGTTGGGTGCACGCTTCGACCGCGGCGTCGAGCAGTTTGCGCGAATACGGCGCGCCGAGACGCGCCCACTCGCGGGGCAGCTCTTCGGCCCACCCCGCCGCTTCCACCCGCAGGTCACGCGAAATACCTTGGGGCGCTGGAACAGCAAGCCTGCGCATGAGTTCGGCGGTGATCCGCACCGCATCATCGATGGGCTCGGTTTCGAGGGACCGGTCCGCGGTCAATCGTTCGAGCAGGAGCACGCCGTCGTCGGCCGCGCTGTCGAGCAGCAGGACCGCCCCGTCGCCGCCCCAGGCGGCGAGAGCGACCGGCTCGTCCCTGGTCTCCGGCGTCAGGTAGGCGAGTTTGAGCACGGCCGCGGCACCGTCGGCACGCCGGACCGGCAGCACCAGCGCGCCGTAACCGTGCATCGACGGTCCGTCGACGGTGAGCTGCCAGCGGTCGAGGTAGCGCGCGGCGAGATCGGGCAGGGCATCGAGCCAGGCACGCGCGGGCGCACCCTCCTGCCCGGCGAGGCGGGTGGCGAAGAATTCGGGGACGACAGTCACCCGTCGAGCATCTCAGCTGTGTCGATTGATTTTCGGCACGTCAGCGCACGGCAGGAACCGGGGGTGGCGGGGGCGGAAATCCCGGCAGTGGCGGGAAAAGCGGAGCCGGAGCGGGCGGCTCGGGCGCGGGCGGTGGCTCCGGCGCAGGCGGCGGGGCAGGCACGACCGGCGGGGCGGGGACAACCGGCGGAGCGGGCACCGGCGGCGGCGCCGGATCGCCGCCTTGCTCCTGCGGGAAACAGATCCAGCGCCCGTCGGGACCCAGTCCCCACTGCGCGACGATCCCGTCGTGGGAACAGTCGTCGCCTACCCGGTGCGGGTCGCGACCCTGTCCCTGCGGGACGCACATCCACTGCCCCTCGCGCAGATCCCACTGCGCGACGATGCCGCCGGCGGAACAGTCGTCGCCGATCCGGCGCGCCGGTTGCGGCACCACCGGCGGCGGGCTCGGTGACTGCAAGGTAGCGGGCAGCCGGCTCACCGTGATGGTCGGCGTCGGGCTCGTCTTGGTGGATGTCCGGGCCGTGGTCGAGCCCGGCTTGTGGTCCTCGGCGTCCCCGTTCGACCGCACCAGCAGACCGACCGCGACCACCAGCGCGAGCACCGCGGCGATCACGGCCGCGATGGCCAGCATGCGAGAGTTGTCGCCGCGCCCGCCTTCAGGTGTCGCCATCGAAACCGCCTTCACTGCTGGGACAGGAAATACCGGTACGAATGCACAGCTGATCCGAACGGGAGGTTACCCGAGATTTGCTGAATGAATCAGCATTACTGCTTGGGCAGCGCGCCCGCCACTCCGCCGACGTCGGCGACCTTCCAGCCGTTGTTCGGGTCGACGTTCACCGTGTAGGTGACGGTGGTCTGCGCGCCGTCGGGAGTCTGGGCGCTGGTCGAGGTGACGTTCAGGAAGACGTTGACCTTGTAGATCCCGTTGTCGATGTTCATCACCTTGGCGGTGATCGGGGTCGAGGTCGAGGTCCACTTCAGCGGCACCAGGATGTCCTGCAGCTTCGGCGCGGTCGCGTCGAATTTGTTGGCCAGCTGCGGGGTGGTGTTGGTCTTGAGCTTGGCGACCCAGGAGTTCACGTCCTGGAAGTTGATGTTGGAGGCGCCGACCGCGTAGTCGGTGGCGACCTGTTCGGCGTGCTGGTTCGCCGCGGCCGCGGCGTCGCGATCGCTGAGATCACCGCGCGCGGAGAACCACAGCGAGGCGAACACGACGGTCGCGGCACCGAGCCCGGCCAGTGCGGCGCCGGTCGCGATGGTGGACAGGCGGATCGAGACGGTCCGCGCGTCCTTGACCGGCGCGGCCGCGGTGTCCTTGTCCTCGGTTGCCGGTTTCGGTTCGGTCACAACGTCGTTCGACATCGCGGCCTCCTTTCCTACTTGATCGCGACCCGCACCTTGACGGCGCCGTCGGCGTCGACATCGGCGAGGGCCTGGGAGATCAGGGCTGAGATATCGATCCGCGGCGCGGCCGCGACGATCGCGTCGACCAGGGGACGCAGCACCGGAGCCAGCGAACTCAGCTCCGGCTGCAACTCCCGCAACGTGGCGATGGTCTTCTCGGTGAACGGTGCGACCCCGTTGCCGGTGGTGTACTGGTCGATCGGCTGACCGTCGACCATGGTGCCGACGTGGTCGACCAGGTTGCTCACCGCTTCGGCGAATTTCAGCCACTCGGGCGCGGCGGCGCTGAACGACGGGCCGACCCAGTCCATGTTGGTCGCCGTGCTCTGCAAGCTGTTGAGCAGCGAGACGATCTGCGGGTTGCGGCTCATGACGGCCGCCGCGAGCAGATCGCCGGAGCGGGCCAGATTGGGGATCGCGCTGTCGGTGCCGACCAGCGACTGCTCCGCCGTGCTCACCAGCGAGCTGACCACCTTGGGATCGAGCTGATTCAGGGTCCGGGTGGCCAGGCGGGCGACCTCCGGAATCGACAGCGGCGTCTGCACATTGGCGGTCTGCAACTGCTGACCGTCCCGAATGTACGGTCCGCCTTCGGAATTCGGACGGAACTCGACGTAGGGCTCACCGAGCGCGGAGAGATGCTCGATGGTGACCGTGCTGTCGGTGGGCACCCGGCGCTCGGCGACGAGCTTCAGCCCCACCTCGACGCCGCCGATGCTGTTGGTCACCGACTCGACGCGGCCCACTTCCATGCCGGTGAGCAGCACCGGCGAGCCGACGGCGAGACCACCGGAATTCTTCAGCACCATCGTCGCCTTCGTGTAGTCGGCCAGCGGATCGACCTGCACCACACCGAAGGTCAGGTAGCCCGCGCCGAGCACGACGATGGCGGCGATGCCGCCCAGGGAGGCCAGTGACCCGAGTTTCATCGGACGACTCCGATCATGCGTAGCGTCTGGATGATCCGGTCCGTCTGGTCCTGGGCCGAAACCACGGTCGCACCTTCGGTTTTCACCCCGGTGACGTTCACCTTCGGGCCGCGCTCGACGAACGGGATGACCTTGTCGCGCAGCAGCGAAACCAGCGCTTGCAGATTCGACGGCTGACTCAGATCCAACGGCCGGGCCGAGGCCAGCAAGGGCAGGAACGCCTGCACCGTGCCGTCGGCATTGTTCAGCAGCGGAGCCAACCAGGTCAGTGAGGTGCCGATCGGGCCGAGTTCTTTGAAGATCTTGGTGACGCCGACGATGGACGGCGCGATGCCGGTGAGCTGATCCACCGATTCCTGGGACAGCAGTTCGGCGAGTTCGGGCCGGATCTTGTGCAGGACAGTCGAATTGTTGTCGATGCCGTCGAGCAGCGAATCGAGTTCGTCCAGATGGTTGCCCAGGTCGACGGCGTCGTCGGCCATCGTCTTGCCGATCTGCGCGGTGCGGGCGGTGTCCTTGGGCAGCACATCGTTGAGCTGCTTGATGGTGTCCTGCACCTGCTGCACCGCCCCGCCCTGGGTGAACGTGGCCAGCGCGGCCATCGTGTCCTCCAGTTGCACCGGCGGTTTCGTCTGACTCAGCCCGATGGTGCCGCCCTCGGGCAGCAGCTTGTCGAAGCCGTTCGTCGGGGTGAGCAGCGCGAGGTGGATATCGCCGAGCACCGTGTTCTGCCGCAGCTCGGCCCGCGTGGCCTCGGGCAGCCGCACCGACTTCGAGATCCGGGCGTCGACCACCACATAGCCGCCGCGGCCGCCGGCCTTCGCCGAATCCACCACCGACACTCCGGAAACCGTGCCGACCTGCGCGCCGTTGGCCATGATCTTGGCCCGGGCAGGCAGATTCAGCACGTTCTCGAACTGGATCCGGATCTGGTAGGTCGCACCGGACACCTCTGCCCCCGGCACGGGCACCGACGCGGGGTCGAAGGCGCATCCCGAGGTGGGCAACGCCACCGTGAGCAGCGCCGCGATACCGGTCGCGAAACGTGCGCCGCGCCTGCGGCTTTCCTGGCCGCCACGCTGGAATGACAGGGTCCACCGGCCTGTTTCGTCGCGCCGAAGTTTCATCGCACACCTGCCGATCCGAATACCAGGGCCGTCAGGTCGAGCTTCGCCAGGCCGCTGTCGGCCGTGCACTGCCCCGGCGCCAGCGCGTTCACCGCCGCGCAGACCTGATCGGCGTGCTCCTGTGGAATGGCGACCTTAGGTGGGGCGTAAGCGATTCCGGAGGTGCCCACCGCGCGGAAGGCGTCGGTCAGCACCGGCATCATCGATACGACCTGGGCCAGCGAGCCGACCCGGGCCCGCAGGAACTTCACCAGCGGCACCGTGAAATCGAGCGCCTTCGTCAGCGGCCCGCCGAAAGCCATGGTGAGGTCGTTCAGCACCGGCAGCAGCGCCGCCAGACCGTCCACCACTTCGGCGCCCGGTTCCAGCAGGGTCGTGCGCGCGATGACGAGCACCGGCGCCAGCCGGGTGAACATGGATTCGATATCGCCCCAATGCTCTTCGACCTTCTTGCCGACCGAGGAGAAGGCGTCGAAGACACCGACCAGATGCGCGATATCGGCGTCGGGAGAGGCCATGGCGCCGCTCAGCTGCTTGATGATCTCGTTGACCTGCGGCCCGGTTCCGGCGGTGGCCGCGTTCAGTTGCGCCAAGCCGTTGGCCAGCGCGTCCGGCGTCTTGGCATCGGGGCCGGAGATCTCGGCGGACAGCTTCGCGACCGCGTTCAGCGTCTCGGTGACGCTCTTGGGCGTCATCGTTTTGGTGATGCACTGCCCGGGATTCCAGCGCGCGGTGTCCTTTCCGCTGGACACCACAGCCAGCTGCCGCGCCGCGACGATGCTGTCGGCCAGCGTGGTGGCGCCCGCGTCGGCGTAGACCGGTTTGTCGGCCTCGACCGCGAACTCCACCTTCATCGCTTTGCCCTGCGGGACAATGGATGTCACCGTGCCGACCGGGATGCCGCGCATGGTCACCTGGTTGCCGGTGTACAGGCCGACGGTGTCCGGCATGATCGCGCAGTAGCTCTCGGTCTTCTTCAGCGGATCGAAGGCGACGAAATAGGCGACCACGACGAGCAGTACCGCGACGGCCGCACCCGAGACCGACATGAACGCGCGGGAGCCGAGGATCTTGTGCAGCATCAGCAGTCCTTCCCCGGCACCGGCACGCATACCCGCGCGAGCGCGTCCGCGGGCGCGGTGATCGTCTGACCGGACTGATCGACGCGCAGGCCGTCCTCCGGGATGGCCAGCGCGGACACCTTCTGCTGCATGTCCTGCACGGAGCCGACGACCGGATCCAGCCGGTTCAACAGCTCCTCCATCCGGGGCAGCACGTCGAAGAGCTCCTGCAACTTCGGCTTCGCCGCCGCGTAGGTGGGCGCGATCGCCGCGGCCTTGCCCAGCACCTGGTTCAACAGCCGGATGGCTTCGCTCAGCTCGGCGCGCTTGGACAGCACCAGATCCTCCAGGAGGTTGGTGGCCTGCACCAGCCTGCCCAGTGAGCTCTTCGCGCCGTCGTACATGGTCGTGTACTCGTCGGCGTTCGCGATCGCCTTGGAGATCATCACGTGCTGGCGGTTCAGGTCGTCGACGAAGCTGTTGAGGCTGTCCAACGTGGTGCGCAGGGTGTCGGGCGCCTGCGCGACCGAGGTGCCCAGCGCGGCCAGGTTGCGGCGCAGGGTATCGCCGTCGATCTTGCGCAGCGGCTCGGCCGCGTCCTGGAAGGTCTGCGCCAGGCTGTACGGCAGCCGGACCCGATCGGTCGGAATGTGCTTGCCGCCCAGCGGCTTCGAGCCCGAGGGGAACAGCGCCACGTAGTTGCCGCCGACGATGGTCAGCATCCGCACGTCCAGCGTGGACTGGTCGCCGACGAACACCTCGGAGTCGACGGTGAACCGCATGGTCACCCGATCCGGCTGCAGCTCCAGGGATTTCACCGTGCCGACGCTGATCCCGGCGACCCGGATGTCGTCACCGACCTGCACAGACTGCGCCTCGGCCAGGTCGGCCGTGTAGGTCTTTTTGCCGAACGGGACCACGTACAGCACGCCCACCGTGACGGCGAGGATCGCGACCAGCACCACCCCGATCAGACCGAGCCGGATCTCACGCCGTGTCGTCTCCGCCTCGCCGACCACCCGGCGGGCCGGGAAAAGCCTGCTCACCCAGCGCATACCGCCACCTGCTGTCCTGCGATCAAGACGCCGAGCACCTGCGGCACGTCGGCCTGTCCTTTGGAGCACTGCGGCTTCCAGCCCGCCGCACCCGATTTCGGGATGGCCGCATCGAAACCGGCGAGCAGGCCGGGGAGTTTGTCGAACACCTCGAGTGCCTGCTGCGGATCCGGAAAGATCTTCTGTATCAACGCGTTCACATCGTCGGGGCTTTGCAGACCGAGTGCGTCGAACAGGTTGTTCAGCGGACCCAGCACCGAAGGCGCGGACGCCGCGAAATCGGCCAGCCCGTTCATGTTGGTCTGCAGACCGGAGATGATGTCGGCGAGGCGAGCCAGGATCGGCACCATGTAGTGCATCTTTCCGCCCGCGACATCGTGCAGGTCGGACAGATTCTGCAGCACCACGTCGATCACCTGCTGGCGGTCCTTGACGTGCGCCGCGAGCTTGTCGATCGCCTCGAGCGCGGGCCCGATCCCGTTGCCGTCCCCCTCGATCAGCGCGACCATGCTCGCGCTGAACTGGTTGATCTCCTCCGGAGAAATGGTCGCCAGCACCGGCTTCAGGCCGTTGAACATGCTGGTCACGTCGAACGAGGGCACCGTGCGGTCGATGCCGACGGTGGCCCCGCTCGCCAAACGCTTGCCCGGCTGCGGCTGCTGCTGCAGGTCGATATAGCGCTGGCCGGTGAGATTCTGGTAGCGGATGGCCAGCTTCGAGTTGTCGTAAAGGGGCGCATCGGTTTTCAGCGACAACTGGACCCTGGCCTGCGTGCCGGCGAGCGAGATGCCCTCGACCTTGCCGACCTGCACGCCGTACATCCGCACGTCGTCACCGACCTTGAGGCCGTTGGCGTCGGTGAACAGCGCGGCGTGCGGTTCGGTGGGGCCCGAGACCGGGCGCTTGATCGCCGTGCAGACGACGATGAGCACCGCGATCATCACCACGGCGAACACACCGAGCCGCCACGCGGCGGCACCCACCTTCATCGGGCACCTCCCAGCAGCGGCGCCAGCACCGGCATGCCGCTCACATCGATCTCGGCGTTCAGGACCGGCCCGTTCGGAGTGTCGGGCAGCGCCGCACGCAGCCGCCGCAGTAGTTCGGTGAGTTCGGCGCCGGACCGCGCCGGCTGCGGCACCATCTGCGTGAGCAGCGCCAGCACCGGACCGAGCATGTCGGTGACGCCGGAGAGGCCGTCGCCCGCCGCCGCACCGAGCCCCGCGATATCCGGCAGCAGCCGATCGGTGTGCATCCGCACGCCCGCGTCGAAGGATTCCCGATTGCTTTGCAGCCGTGGGTTGTTGCGCAGCACGTACACCATCAGTTCGTTGGCGCCCGCGAAATCGCCCGCGCCGTAGAACGCCGGACCGAGCGCACCCGCCAGCTGCGAGGGCGGCATCCGCTGGGTGTCGGTGACGATCTGGGCCACCTGGATGATCGCCTGCGCGAGCGGGGTGAACGCCTTCATGTCCCGCGAGACCTGGTCGATCACCGTGGCCACCTGCGGCGTGAGCACCGAGTCACCGGTCTGCGACAGGCTGCGCAGCATGCTACCCATGGTCGCGTCGAAGACCGCGTCGGTCCGGGCGCCGGTCAGATCGATCACGCTGTCGTCGCGCAGGGCCGAGCCGCCCGACCCGCGGCGCAGCCCGATCTCGCTGATGCCGAACAAGTTGGCGGGCGCGTAGTCGACCAGCAGGCTGTCGTCCAGTCCGTGCAGTTGCGCGCTGTTCAACCGCAGCGTGATCCGCTGCGTGCCGCGCTCGTCCGGCGCGATCGCCTCGACCATGCCGACCTGCACGCCGTCCAGCCGCACCGGGGTGCCCGCGAGCACTCCGTCACCGATCTGCTCGGTATGCAACGTGATCTGTAAGCCGTTGTCGGAGCGCAGCTCTCGATACAGCATGACGCCCGCCAGCACGGCGACGAGCACCACGAAGGCGACCACGCCAACGAACCGGGTCCTGCGCTGGTCGACCGCCACTCCGGGCATTCCGTACTTAGGCATCGGCCGCTACCCCGTGAAACTGATCGTCGCGTTGAAGCCCCACAGCATGATGGTGAGGACCATGTCGATGGCCACGATCGCCACCGACGAGGCGCGCACCGCACGCCCGGACGCGATGCCGACACCCTCGGGGCCGCCGGTGGCGAAGAAGCCGTAGTAGCTGTGGATGAGGATCACGACGGTGGCGAAGATGGCCACCTTGATCACCGCGGCGACCACGTCGAACCCGGAGACGAACTGGAAGAAGTAGTGGTCGTACACGCCGGCGGATTGGCCGTGCACCAGCGTGATCAGCCCGCGGCAGGACAGGTAGGCCAGGATCAACCCGATCAGGAAGGTCGGCACGATCGAGATCGCGCCCGCGATCACCCGGGTGGTCACCACGAAGGGCACCGAGCGCAGACCCATCGCCTCCAGCGCGTCGATCTCCTCGGAGATGCGCATGGAGCCGATCTCGGCGGTGATCCGGCAACCGGCCTGCGCGGCGAAACCGATGGCCGCGGCGATCGGCGCGAGTTCGCGGGTGGTGGCGTAGGCGGAGACGATGCCGGTGACCGGGCCCATGCCCAGCATGTTCAGCATGGTGAACGATTCGACCGCCACGGACGCGCCCATGACCAGGCCGAGCACGATCATCATCGGGACCGTGCCACCGCCGACGATGACCGAGCCGCGGCCCCAGGTCATATCGGAGATGATGCGCAGCGTCTCGTCGCGATAGTGCCGCAGCGTCGCGGGGATCGAGGAAAGCACCTGCCAGACGAAGGCCAGCACGAAGCCGAGCGCCTCGAACCGGCGCAGCAGCAAGCCGCGGCGGCGATAGAACCGGGAGAGTTTGCCCAGTCCCTTGGGCACATAGGTCGATGCGGACATGGCTCAGACCAGCCTGGTGGGCAGGAACATCTCGACGACCTGGGTGACGCCCAGGTTGACGATCGCGATCGAGACGACCGACAGCACGACCGCGGCGTTCACCGCGTCGGCGACGCCGCGCGGTCCGCCCTTGGCCTCCAGCCCCCGCTGGCAGGCGATGACCACCACCAGGAAGCCGAACAGCGCCGCCTTGAGCAGCGACACCCACACGTCGGCGACGGTGGTGAACGAGCCGAAGGTCGCCCAGTAGCTGCCCGGGGTGACGTTCTGGCCGCCGACCGCGACCGCGTAACCCGCGACGATGCCGACGAAGATGATGAGGATGTTGAGCAGCGGCGCGACGAAGATCATCGCGACCAGTCGCGGAATCACCAGGCGCGGCACCGGACTGATGCCCATGGTGTTGAGCGCGTCGATCTCCTCGCGGATCGTGCGCGCGCCCAGGTCCGCGGCGATCGCGGCGGCGCCCGCGCCGCCCAGCAGGAAGCCGGTGGCCAGCGGCGCACCCTGTTTGATCACGCCGAGCCCGCCGGTCGCGCCGAGCAGCGAATCCGCGCCGAGGGTGTGGATGAGGTTGCCGACCTGGATCGAGACGATGACGCCGAACGGGATCGCGATCAGGATCGCGGGAATCGCGGTGACGGTCACCAGCCGCCACGCCTGCGTGATCGCCTCCCGCCACTGGAACTGACCGCGCACGATGCCGGTGACCGCGCCGGTCGCCGATTCGCGTGCGATATCCACCGCGCGGCCGAAGGTGCGCAGTGACGAGACGACCGTGTCGGAGAAGTTCTTGCGGACGACGCGGACGGCAGAGGCGCTCGAGCGAGCCCGGGTCACCGGTGCCACGCGGGGCCCCGGCCGAACAGGTGTGTCTCGAGTTTCAAAATCGCACTCTCCATGATGGGCGTCACTGCCACCATGAAGCTATCGGTGACGATAGGTAACAGTAAAGCTGGTCACGGTGTGAGCATCGCCTCTAAAACGCTTGCTGACAGCTAGCACCTGCCGCAGGTCAAAGGCTCAACTTGGAAGTAAATCCCCGTTCTGAAACGAGTTATCAGCACAGATCGGCTATCACGGTGATCCACGCCACTTAGCTCAGCTAACACTAAGCAAGATAACGACACGGTCACAGGAACCGGAAGTTCAGCGAAAAAGACAAGCCGGACGACCGAATTTTCGACCGAACGACCCGAGTCGGACAACAGTCAGCACACCCGGCAGGAAAGACCGAAAACCCAGAACGGGACGAACCGGCGCAGCGGAAGACCGGCCGCGGGTGAGTCGAGTCACATCCCTACGGGCTGGCGGCCAGGAAAACGAAGGCCGAGAACAGGGCCAGATGCACCCCGCCCTGCAGTAGCGTGGCCCGGCCGGGCACCACGGTGAGCGTGCCGACGACCACGGTCAAGCCGAGCAGCACCATCTGGGTGGCGCCCAGCCCGAGCACCAGCGGACCGTCCAGCCAGATCGTCGCCACCGCGATCACCGGAATGGTCAGGCCGATACTGGCCATGGCCGAACCGAGGGCGAGATTGAGGCTGATCTGCACCCGATCCCGGCGGGCCGCGTTGAACGCGGCGAGCGTCTCCGGCAGCAACACCAGCAGCGCGATCACCACACCGACCGCCGAGGGCGGCAGGCCGGCCGAGGCCACGGCCGATTCGATGGACGGGGAGACGACCTTGGCCAGCCCGACCACGCACACCAGCGCGACGAACAGCAGCAAGAGACTGAGCAGCGCAGCCTTGGCGGTCGGCCGCGTTTCGTGCGCGTCGTCGTCGGTCACCACGCCGTCGCCCTCGACCGGGAGGAAGTCGTCGGGGTGCCGGACCGTCTGCACCATGACGAACAACCCGTACAGCGCGAGCGAGGCGACCGCGGCGAAGGCCAGCTGCGCGGCGGAGAACTCCGGCCCCGGCGTGCTGGTGGTGAAGGTCGGCAGCACGAGGCTGAGCGTGGCCAGCGTCGCCACGGTGGCCAGTGCGGCGCCGGTGCCTTCGGCGTTGAACACCGCGACCCGTCGGCGCAGCGCACCGACCAGCAGCGCCAGACCGACGATGCCGTTGCAGGTGATCATCACCGCGGCGAACACGGTGTCCCTCGCCAGCGAGGCGGCCTTGTCGCCGCCGGAGATCATGAGCGTGACGATGAGCGCGACCTCGATGACGGTCACCGCGACCGCGAGCACCAGCGACCCGAACGGTTCACCGACCCGGTGCGCGACCACCTCCGCGTGATACACCGCCGCGAGCACCGCGCCGATGAGGGCGGCGGCCACCACGATCACCGCCACACCGGACAGACTTCGCCCCCAGGTCAGTGCCAAGGCGACGGCGGCGAGCAGTGGAATGACGAAGGTCCAGCGTTCGGTCAACACACGGATCATGAGATCCATCGTTGCAGCAAACGATCCGCACACAGGTCAGAGCGGTACTGGTGGGCGATTTGCCGTTTTCGGCACGCCCTCCCGGCCCCGGTCCGAGGCCGAGAGGGTACGGATCAGTGGTCCTGCAGGGCGTACCCGCTCGCGCCCGTCGGCCGGACCGCGATGGCCACTCGGTCCTTCGCGTCCGGCGGTACCACGGGGCCGCGACCATAGCGTTCGGCCAGGCGGCTGTAGAGGGCGCCCTCGGGATCGTCGTCGACATGGTCGACCACACCGCGCACCTCGATGTAGCGGTAGGGATTGTCCGGGTCGAAGATCGAGATCGAGACGCGCGGCTCCTGGGCCAGGTTCTTGAACTTCTGCCGAAAGTTGGTGTGGGTGAACCAGATGTACTCGCCGTCCCACACGAACCACATCGGGTTCACCTGCGGCGCGCCGTCCGGCCGGGTGGTGCCCAGGCTCGCGTAGATCGGACGCTCCAGCAGGTCGCGAGCCTTCTCCGGGATCTCGTACGTCGTCATACACCCTCCAGTCATGTGCGGTCTGCGGACCCGCTCGGGTCACCGGAGGGTATGACATCGGCAGAGACCGATTTCTTCCGCGCCGCCCGAGCATTCATCCCAGGTCTACGCATCCCGGGTCGGCAGCGGGTACTTTCAGCTCGGCCTGATAATTCGTGCCCCCATTGGCGGGGGCAGATTCCCTGACGGCGAGCCGATACCCTGGCTCCGCCTGTATCGAGACGACCAGCAGCGGGAGCTCATGTCATACCCACCCGGCCAGTACCCCGGGCAGCCTTACGACCCGAACGCTCAGCCGAAACCGGCCGAGGGCGGACAGCAGGCTCCCGACCAGCAGCGTTCGGATCCGACGATGCTGAATCCGGCGCATCACTCCGGTCCGGGATACCAGCAGGTACCACCCGCCGATCCCACGCTGCTCAACCCGATGAGCCGGCCCGATCCCGGCTACCACCCGGTGCCGCCGTCGGATCCGACCCTGCTCAACCCCGTCAGCCAGGCCGATCCCGCCTACCAGCAGGCGCCGCCCGCGGATCCCACCCTGCTCAACCCGATGGGCCAGCCGCAGTACGGTCAGCCCTATGGGCAGCAGGGACAGCAGTATCCGTCGGTGCCGCAGTACCAGCAGCAGCCTCCGCAGTATCAACAACCGCAGTATCAGCAAGCGCCGCAACAGTTCGCGCCGCAGCAGGGCGGGTTCCCGCCCGGTCCCCCGCCCGGCCAATACCCCCCGCAGTACGGGCCCGGCGGTTCCGGGTCGGGCGGTGGCGGCGGCGGCGGCGGAAAGATCCTCGCCGCAATCGGTTCGGTGCTGTTCACCGTGCTCGTGATCGCCGGCATCATCGGGCTGAAGGTGTGGAAGAACAACGAGAAGCAGGACCGCTACGAGCGGAGCGCGAGCGCCACCACCAGCCAGTCCGCCGCGGGTTCCATCGACTCGTCCGGGACGCCGAGCACCCGGCCCAGCGCCAAGGTGCCGCCGGCGTCCACCACACCGCCGACCACCACACCCAAGGTCACGACCACGTGGATCGCCGCGACCTACAACGAGGCGTCCAGCGAGGTGCACTGGGCCACAAGCACACTCAGCCAGGAAGCCGCGTCCGCGAAGGCGCAGCTCGCCTGCGGCCCGACTTGCCAGGAGCCGGTCTGGTCGAAGGACGGCTGCGTCGCGTTCGCGTTCGGCCAGAACGACGGCTGGGGTTCGGACTGGGGCGTCACCATCGGCGAAGCCCAGGACAAAGCCGTCGCCCGGGCGCAGAGCTCCTGGAACATCCAGGGCCCGTTCAAGTTCTGGTCGAAGTGCGCCAAGGACCAGGGCTGAGCTGGTCCAGGTCGGCGCGCATGCGGCGACGGTAGCACCGGCAAGTGTGCGAACGCAGTACGGCGATTGGGCATCGTGTCCGATCCACCGACCGCGGGTCGTGCACTGTGCGAAAAGCGTTTTGGGCACAGTGCCGGAAAGGATCACCCGCAGATCCGGCAATCCCACGAATTGCCGAAAATACGGCATTCCGAATGTGATACGCGCCATAGAGTCCTGGTCCCCCGCATTACTCTCAGTACACCAGGACATCTCATGCCTACTGCATCCCTCCGTCCGCGCGGCGTCGTCATCGCCGCGGCCGCAGCCGCACTCTGTCTAGCCTTTCCCGCTTCCGCTCAGGCCGCGGGAGCGATCAACTTCGCACCGAAGGTGGATTCCCCTTCCGGCGGCCAGTTTCCGTCATGGGGACCGGGCCCGTCGCCGATCGGTACGGTCACGGCCGACTTCAACGGCGACGGCAAAGCCGATATCGTCGCGGCCGATTTCCAAGGGGCGGGGCCGATCCTGATGACCGGCAAGGGGGACGGCAAATTCAACAGCGGCACCAGGGTGGGTGATGTCGGCATCGGATTCGGCGCGGTGGCGGCGGGCGACCTGAACGGGGACGGCAAACCCGACGTCGTCGCGCAGGCCTGGACGACCATCGCGACCTTCCTGAACAACGGTAACGGCACCTTCGCCGCCGCGAAGAAGTACACGACACTCGAAGGCGCACAACAGGAAGTGATCGTCGCCGACGCCAACGGCGACGGCAAGGCCGACGTGCTCAGCCTGGTGCCCACCGGTGTGAAGACCTGGATCGGCAAGGGCGACGGCACCCTCGACGGCGGATCGACCAGCTCGGTACTGGGCACTCCGTCGGCCTTCACCGTCGGAAAGTTCAACTCGGACAACAAGATAGACCTCGCGATCAACAACACCGTGTTGCAGCAGGTGCAGATCTTCACCGGCAACGGCGACGGCAGCTTCGCCCGCCGCGACGCGAGCACCTCCGGGCTGATCACCGAGGACGTCCGAGCCGGTGACTTCGACGGTGACGGAATCGACGATGTCATCTCCGCCGACTCGTTCTCCTTCAGCACCACGCTGCTGCTGTCGAACGGTCAGGGCGGATTCAAGAAGACCGACCGGGTCGCGCTGTCGGGACTCGGCCCGACCAGCATCGCGGTCGCCGACTTCGACAAGGACGGCAAGCTCGACGCCGCGATGTCGGCGGTGCTCAACTCGAAGATGGTGATCTTCGCCGGCACCGGCGGATCCATCAGCAAGACCGGCGAATTCGACGTCACGGCACAGCCGCAGACACCCGCGGTCGCCGACTACGACGGCGACGGCAAGCTGGACATCGTGGTGGCCGGCAGCGCGAACGCCGTGTCGTTCCTGAAGAACATCAGCTGAGCGAGGTCACCAGACCGAGGTCGGGGTGACGTTGTCGTCGAACGGGAGGAAACCGTCGACAGTCGCGTTGATCTGAAGGCTGTTCACCCCGATCTCGCCGCCGTGATTGTCGAGAAAGGCCACGTCGGAAGCGTCGCGGCCGGTGGCGATGCGCACCAGCGTGGACCGCGGAGCCAGGCCGGTGGCGTCGAAGGCGCGCCAGGCCCCGTCGACATAGGCCTCGGCGACCGCGTGGAAATCCATCGGCATACAGCCCGGCGCGTAAACCGACACCACCCGGGCCGGCACCTTGACCGCGCGCAACAGCGCGACGACCAGATGCGCGAAATCACGGCACACGCCCGCACCGGACAGCAGCGTCTCCACCGCACCGTCGATGGGGTCGCTGCTGCCGGCGACATAGCGGATCCGCCGGCCGACCCACGCCGACACCTCGGCGGCCAGTTGCGCGCTCGGTGTGGCCGAACCGAATTCGGTGTTGGCGAAGCCGAGCAGCTTGTCCGATTCGGCGAATCGGCTGGGGCGCAGATACAGCGCGAGATCGTAATCGGACGGACTGTCCGGCAGCGCGGTGCCGAGCACGGTCGCGGAGTAACGGACGCGCAGGGTGCCCGGGCCGACCGCGAATTTGTGGATCCGGGTGCCGTGCGGCCCGAAAATCTCCCACGGCGTGACCGACCGGCCGTCGAGCTCGAACACCAGCGATTCGTTCAACTCCAGATTCGGGTGCCGGGCCGCGGCGATCTGGAATTCCAGGGTCGTCGGCGCGGTGACCGCCACCTCCAGATGAGCCGACACATCGCGCTGCACAGCTCAATCCTGCCAGCTGCGGTCGAATACTCGGTCGTATTCGCGACGCGCGGGTACCGAGTCGGCATCATATAGGCGGTCAATTCGTGGCCGACAGGGGATTCATGTGCCCAGACGCGCAGATATGGGCGAGAATTTGCGCGTGCGAACCCAGTTCACTCGCGAGCTCGTCGCTTTGACCAATGATCTGACGCTCATGTGCCGACTCACTCACGACGCTACCGAGCGGATGACCGACGCGCTCGTCGGGGCGGACCTCACCGCGACCTACGAGGTGTTCGCACTCGACGAACAGCTACAGGGGATGTACGGCGCGTGCGAGGCGAGAACCGTCGTCCTGCTCGCCTTGCAGGCGCCGGTCGCCCGCGACCTGCGCCACGTGGTCACCGCCATTCAGATCGCGACCGAACTGTCCGGCATCGGCACCCTGGTGAGCAAGGTCGCCGATCAGGTGTATCAGAGCCATCCGGGACATGTTGCGCCGCAAGCGGTGCTGGACATTCTCGCCGCGATGGGCAGGCTCGCGGCCGCTCGCACCGCGGCGACCGGCGCGGCCGTCGCGACCGGTCGTCAGGAATCGGGCACCGAACCGGAATCGGGCAGTCAAGCGATGGAAGCACTGCATCAGCGACTGCATACGGCCCTGGCCGATCCGGTGTCGGCGCAGCCGACCACGTCGGCGATCACCCTCGCACTGCTCGCCAACCAGCTCGAGCGCTGCGTCGATCACACCGCCCGGATCGATCGGCTGATCCGTTTTCTCGACACCGGTGTGCCGCCGACCGCCCAACCCGCCGATTCGGCCTGAGCTACCGCGCATCGGCGCTCAGCTGCTGCGGCGGGCGATCGTGTAGAGCTCGCGTGCGGGTCCGGTGAGCCGATGGCCGGTGGGCCAGACCGCGCGCAGCGTGCGGGTCAGGTCGAGGTCGGTGACGGTGGGTGAGGCCAGGGTGCCCGCGCCGAGTTCGGCGGCGACAGCCAGCGAGCTGAGCACCGCCGGGCCCGCCCCCGAGGCGACGGCCGTCTTGATGGCCGTCGTCGACGACAGTTCCAAGGCGACGCCCGGTGTCCATCCCGGTAACCGCCGAGTTACCGCGTGCTCGAACCAGTTTCGGGTGCCCGAGCCCGCTTCCCGTTGGATCAGCGGGGTTTCGGCGAGTTCGGCGAGGCCGACCGCGCCGCGCCGCGCCCAGCGATGCGCGGGCGCGACCACCACGACGAGCCGGTCGGTCGCGACCGCGTGCGACTCCAGACCGCGGAAACTCTGTGGGCTCTCGACGAATCCGATGGCCGCCTTGCTGTCGAGCACCTGCTGCGCGACCTCGACCGAGTTACCGGATTCGAGCGCGATGGCGGTGTCGGGCGCGCAGGCCCGCAGTTGCATGAGCCAGCCGGGGAACAGATATTCGGCGATGGTCTGGCTCGCCGCCACGCGCAGGTGTGACGCGCGTTCCGCGCGGAGCGTGCCGATCCCGGCGTCGAGCTGCTCGGCCGCGCGCACCACGGCCCTGGCCCATTCGGCGATGAGCGAACCGGCCGGGGTGGGGCGGGAACCGAGGGTACTGCGCTCCAGCACGGGCACCCCGACCAGTTGCTCCAGATACCGGATGCGCGAGGACGCGGACGGCTGGCTGATGCCGTGCTGCTGCGCGGCGCGGCCGAGGCTGCCCAGCTCGATCACCGAAAGCAGCAGGTCGAGGGCGGCCAGGTCGGGCACACGCGGGGACAGGGGCATAGAACGAGTCTATGCATGCATAGGAACACGACAGCTACCTGATACGACAACCAGCGACCAGCCTGGAGGCATGACCGCCACCCTGACCGTCCGTCCCGCTGCGGCGCGGCACGAGGTCGACCAGCTCGACCAACGCCGGTCCGTCCGCAAGCCGTCCGCACTGCGGCAACTCGGCCCCAACTGGTTCGCCGCCGTGATGGGGACCGGGATCGTCGCCAACGCCGCGGCCACTGTGCCGCTGCGCTTTCCCGGCCTGCGGGGTGCCGCGACGGTCGTGTGGGCGCTGTCCGCCGCGCTCCTCGTGCTACTCAGCGTGGCATGGCTGGCCCACCGGGTGCGGTTTCCCGACAACGCCCGCGACCACCGCGATCATCCGGTGATGTCGCAGTTCTTCGGCGCGCCGCCGATGGCGCTGCTGACCGTCGGCGGCGGCACCCTGCTGCTCGGCAGCGACGTGATCGGACTGCCCGCCGCACTGGCGATCGACTGGGTGCTGTGGACCGCGGGCACCGTGCTCGGGCTGCTCTCCGCCGTGGCCGTTCCCTATCGAATGTTCACCCGGCACCGGGTCGAGGCAGATGCCGCGTTCGGCGGCTGGCTGATGCCGGTGGTACCGCCGATGGTGTCGGCGGCGATGGGCGCCTTGCTCGTCCCGCACACTCCCGCGGGCCAGCCACGGCTGACCATGATCCTGGTCTGCGTCACCCTGTTCGGGCTGAGCCTGATCGCCGCCCTGGTCACCATCACCATGATCTGGTCCCGGCTGGTACATCACGGCATCCCCGCCGCGGGCATGGTGCCCACCCTGTGGATCGTGCTCGGGCCGCTGGGCCAATCCGTCACCGCCGCCGGGTTGCTCGCCAACGCCGCCCCGACCGCGCTGCCCGACCTCTACGCCAAAGGTCTGCTGGCGTTCTCCGTCATCTTCGGCCTCGCCGTCTGGGGTTTCGCGATGCTCTGGCTGACCCTGGCGCTCGCCGTGACGGTAAAGACCTGTCGCGCAGGCGCATTGACCTTCAACCTGACCTGGTGGGGCTTCACCTTCCCGCTCGGCACCTGCGTCACCGGCAGCACCGTGCTCTACAGCCACACCGGCGCGGACCTTTTCGCGGTCGTCGCGGTGCTGCTGTATCTGGTGCTGGTCGCCGCGTGGGCGGTGGTCGCGACGCGCACCGCCCGCGGCGTACTGGACGGATCGCTGCTGCGTCCGGCGGCACTCACTGCAGCAGCGGATACCGCCCGGACCGGAGCAACTCGCTGATCGCGTCCATCTTCGCCTGCGGCGCAGCGTAATCCGGGTGGGCGCGGAGCACGGCCGCGGCGTCGTGCAACTGGATCATCTGCTGTTCGGCCTGGTCTGCGGTGCGGCCGCCGGGCGTGGTCGGATGCCTGGCGAAGTTCGGGCGGCTCGGGTCGATCCGGCCCAGGGCCACCGCCTGTTCCACCCGGCGCGTGCACCGGCAGAACGCCGCCGGGTCGGCCCAGCCGCAGCTGGCGGACAGAAACGCGCCGAGGCGTTTCTTCGCGCGCGCCAAGCGCTTTCGATAGGCGGCCGGGGTGATGTCGAGCACCCAGGCGGCTTCGGCGGAGCCGAGTTCGAAGACGTCGCCGAGGACGAAGGCGACCCGCTCGTCCCTGGCCAGGCATTGCAGCATGGCCTGCGAGCAGTTGAGTCGCAGCTCGGTGACCAGCAGCGTGGCCTCCGGGCCGCGGTAGTCCTGCTCGGCCAGCCCGTCGGCCAGTCCCTCCCGAAAAGTGTCCAGGCTCAGCTGCGCCGCCTCCTGCGGCGTCCGGCGCCGCAGGTTCAGCAGATAGTTCACCCCGACCCGGTAGGCCCAGGTGCGCAGCCCCGCCTCGGCCCGCCAGGTCGCGAGGTTGCCGAGGACGCGCAGCAGGATCTCCTGCGTCGCGTCCTCCGCCTCGGCGGGCCGCCCCACCATCCGCAGCGCGAGCCGATACAGCGGATCCTGCAGCAACCGCACTACTTCGGTGATCGCGTCCCGATCCCCGGCCACGGCCCGTTCGACCAGTTCCTGCTCCGCGGCCCGCGTACCGTCTTGCGCTTGCTCTTGCACACCCACCCGGTCATCCTTCGATGACCGGCGCGGTTGCGCAAGCATTGCCCGTCAGGCTGTGGGATCGAGCAGACCCACATGCCCGGCGACTCAGGCGATCTCGGCCGCGCCGACCAGCGTGTGGCGGCGGAGCCAGGCGGCGATCGCGGCGCCGATCTCGTCCGGGCGATCCTCCGGCGCGTGATGCCCGGCCGGGGGGATCACCGCGGTCTCCGCGTTCGCGAAGGTGGTCGCCGCCCAGTCGACCGCCTCGGGCGAGCCGAGGCCCGATCCGTTCGCCAGACCCATGATGAGCTTGGGCACCTCGGGCGACGTGGCGGCCCAGCGGCCGTAGTTCTCGATGATCGCCACCACGTCGGCGGGCTCGCCGTCCAGCGGCAGCTCCCGCGGCCAGGCCAGCAGGGGCCTGCGCGACTCGGGCGTCGGGTACGGCGCGCGGTACACGTCATGGTCCTCGGGGGTCAGGCTCGGCGCCTGATTCGGCAGATTGAACTCGATGAACATGTTCTCCGCCAACACCATCCGCTCCCCCTCCGGCCCGCGGTAGGCGCGGAAGATCTCCGCACCCCGCGGCGGCAGTTCGGACCAGCGCAGCGGCCGCAGGAAGGTCTCGAGCACGGCGACGCCGCGCACCCGGCCGGGATGCCGTGCGGCCCAGTCCAAGCCGAGCGCACCGCCCCAGTCGTGGCCGACGAGCACGACCTGGTCCAGTTCCAGCGCATCGAACCAGGCCTCGAGGTAGCGCGCGTGCTCGACGAACCGGTAGCCGATGTCCGGCTTACCGGAGGCGCCCATGCCGATGAGATCGGGTGCCAGCGTCCGTGTTTGGTCGCCGACGTGCGGAATCACGTTCCGCCACAGGTACGACGAGGTGGGATTGCCGTGCAGGAAGACGACCGGCACCGAACCGGTGCCCGCGTCGCGGTAGGAGATGAACGAATCGAGAACGTCGACGGTGGCCATGAGCTGTCCTTTCGGGGTCCGGCTGAATTGCCTTCACCGGGTTGGACACCCGAACACCGCCCACTGTGACCACCATTCGAGTGACGCTCGTCACGCAGATCGATCACTCCCGAACCGCGTTCGCGCCGAAGCCGGCACCGCCCACCGAGCAGCGGCACATCCGTATACATCCAGTAGATATGACAGTCAGGCTGAAATGATCCTGAGAATAGTCCCGAATCAGCGCGCGCGACTTGCCAAGATCAACCCGCGTTATCTACTGTCCTAATACGTAGAACACCCCCTGAACTTCACGAGCTAGCTCGCCCAGCGCGGTTCGACACCTCGGGACCTCCCTCATCAGCCCCGTGGTGTCGGTGTGTGCGGAATCGGGACTGGACATCCTTCCGCATCGCCGCGCATCGCGGTCGCAGTGACTCGTGATCCGCCACCCCCGAGTCGGCGCCGGCACGGCGACTCGGGGGTGGCTTTATTCTGTTCAGCCGCCTTGCTGTGCGGAAAGTCATATGGGGCAATCACTTACACCACCTCGACCGCCGGATACGTTGGCGGCCGTTATAGTTCAGGTGATTGGCGTTAGGAAGCTCGATGAAGTTCACAGCACAGCGACTCGCTCTCATCGTTCTGGCGATCGTGACATTCATCGGAGTCTCCTACTACTACGTGAACCGGGTGGAACCGCCGAAGGCGAACGCGCAGTGCGACACCGGATCCGCCCAGGTCTGTGCCGATGCGCCGGCGAGCATGCCGAGCCGCGACGCGCTCGCCCTGCTCGATACCGTCCGCGTCGCCGGACGGGCCCCCAAAACCGGTTACACCCGTGAACAATTCGGTCCCGCCTGGTCTGATGACGTGTCAGTACCCGGCGGGCACAACGGCTGCGGCACCCGCGACGACATCCTGCAGCGTGACCTCATCGACGTCACCTTCAAGGACACCAAGCGCTGCGTCGTGGCCACCGGCACCCTCAACGATCTCTACACCGGTAAGACGATCGAATTCGTGCGCGGGCCGAAGACCTCCGACGATGTGCAGATCGACCACATCATCGCCCTGTCGGACGCCTGGCAGAAAGGCGCGCAACAGCTTTCCGCCGAGCGCCGCCGCGACCTGGCCAACGACCCGCTGAACCTGCAGGCCGTCGACGGCCCGACCAACCAGTCCAAGAGCGACTCCGACGCGGCCAGCTGGCTGCCGCCGAGCAAGGGCTACCGCTGCGCCTACCTGACCAGGCAGATCCAGGTCAAAGCGGCGTACCAGCTCTGGGTGACCCAGGCCGAGAAGGACGCCATGACACGTGAACTCGGCACCTGCCCCTGATCAGCCCATGACGACGCCGCAGCCGGTGGAGCCGCTCAGCGCACGCCCTCGATGAACTGGTGGTCGGTCAGGATCCGGCCATCGGCGTCCAGACCGATCACATCGAAGCCGCCGCCCGCGATCGCGCCGTCCGCCTTCGCCACCATCACCCAGCTGAGGCCGATCAGCCCGGCGGGCAACGGGATTGCCGGGGCCGGCACCGCGAACTCGTAGTCACCGGACGCGATGAACAGCTCGTAGGCCCGCGTCACCCGGCGCGACAGCGCCGCGTAGCCACGAACTTCCAGCGCGGGCAGCGCGAACTGCAGCCGCTCCACCTGCGCACGCATCTCCACCGGCGGATCGACCAGCACCTGGACTCCGGTGGGCGCGAAGAAGTCCCGGATGCGCTGCTCCCGGGCTTCGGGGTCGGACTCGTTCCACAGCGCGGCGAACTGCTCGGCGAAGGTGGCCAGTTCTTTTTCGTTCATCTGCTTGCTCATGGCACAGAGTTTTGCCATCGCGGCGATACCGCGCGATTCCCGGCAGGGAATAGCCGAATCCTCACGCAGGTGCTCGTGTCATACCCTCCGCGGAATCGCGGACCCGCGGGGCGCAGAACAGACTGAGCGCATGACAACGGCGATCGAGACGCCGGGATTCGCCCGGCAGCTGAAGCATTGGCGGACCCTGCGCCGGGTCAGCCAGCTGGACCTGGCGATCCGGGCGGACACCACGCAGCGGCACTTGAGCTTCCTGGAACAGGGACGGTCGCGACCGGGCCGCACCATGGTGGTGCGGCTGGCCGAATCGCTGGAATTGTCGCTGCGGGAACGCAACGCGCTGCTCCTCGCCGCCGGATACGCGCCCGCCTTTCCCGAATCCGCGCTGGACACACCGGAATTGGGTCCGGTCCGAGAGGCCCTGACAACGATCCTGGACGGCCATCGACCCTATCCGGCGCTGGTGGTGCGCCCACACGGCATCCTGCTCGCCGCCAACGACGCGTTCGCCGTGCTCACCGAGGGCGCGGCGGCCACACTGCTGGAACCGCCGGTCAACGTGCTCCGGCTCGCGCTGCATCCCGACGGGCTCGCGCGGCGCGTGGTGAACCTGCCCGAGTGGGGCAAACACGTGACCGAAGCGCTGAACGGCCGCCTCGCCCGCAGCCCCGACCCGGCTCTCGAAGAACTCGTCCAAGAGCTGGAAGGTTATCTCCCGCAGGCCGAACCGGGCCCCGACCACCTCGGCTTCGCGGTCCCGCTGCGGCTGCGCAGCCCCGACGGCGAACTACGGCTCATCACCACGCTGACCTCGTTCGCCACGGCCACCGACATCACCCTGGCCGAACTACACCTGGAGGCCTTCCTCCCCGCCGACGAGCAGACGGCGCAGATCCTGCGCAAGCGCGCAGCCCAGGAGTACGGACCGCGCTGAGCCGTCACCACGTGCGGGCGGCGCGGCGGAGCTGGGTGTGCACCAGGTCGACGTGGGGCAGGGTGGTGCCGGGCCGCCGGACGAGGAAACCGGTGTTGATCGGCGGGTCCGACGGCTCCAAGAGCGCGACCAGGGCTCCTGAACGCAGTTGTGGCGCACAGAGATAACGGGGCAGCACACTGATGCCCGCACCCGCCGCGACCGCGGCGGCGACGGCCCGCAGGTCCGCGACGACGACCGCCGGCGCGGCCGTCAGACGGAGGCCGAAGACGTGCCGCCAATACCGGCGCAGGATCGGCAGATCGGCGGCATAGCTGACCAACGGCACCCCGGACAGCGCGGCCGGACCGTCCGCGCGCAGCCGATCGAGATCGATGCGCGCGGCCAGTGCCGGGGCGGCGACCAAGACGAACTCCTCATCGATCAACGGCTCGGCGAGGACGGTGCGCCCTCGCGGGCGGACCGTCGAGACCACCAGGTCGTAGTGCCCGGCCCGTAAACCAGTCAGCAACTCCTCGGAGAGTCCGGCGGTCACGGCCAGCCGGACACCGCGCTGGATCAGCGGCGCCAACGCGGGAAGAGCCTGCACCGCAAGCATTTCCGCGGGCCCGGCCAGCCGGACCGGTGGCTGTGGCGCGGACGCCGCGGGATCGGCGGGCCCGGCGGCAGCCGTCAGCGCGTCCATCGGCTCGGCGATGCGCGCGGCCAGTTCGGCGGCCGCCGCGGTCGGCGCGACGCCCCGCGGCAGACGCTCGAACAGCCGCTGCCCCAGGCGCTTCTCCAGCGCCTGCAACTGCGCCGTCACGGTCGGCTGCGACAACCCCACCAGCCGCGCGCCCGCGGTGATCGAACCCGCCCGATGCACCGCGAGGAAGGTGCGGAGCTGATTCAGATCCAAGTTGCCATCGGGATCCCTATCGCTCACCCGGCCAGTCTATTGCCGAGCCGATGCGCACCGCCGCGTTCCGGCCTGCGCGAGGGTCCGTCAGCGGGGACGGAGCGTGGTGAGCAGTTCCGGACCGCGGGTGGTCAGGCGGTGTTCGGCGATGCGGGCACCGAAGAAGATCGCGGCGAGGCCGGTCGCGATGCCGACGGGGACCGCGAGCCATTCCACCGGTTTCACTTCGGTGAGATAGCCGATGACCAGGACGGCCAGGACCGGCAGCAGGGCGACGAACTGGCCGAAGATCATGGCCACTTGGACGAGCATCTTGGCGCAACCAGGATTGCCGGAACCGGAGAACGGGTTACCTGTCCGGGGCGGCAGCGGGTACGGCGCGAGCACGGACAGGACGAGGGCCGAGCAGACGCCGACACCGAGCGCGGCCGCGTACAGCGACAGCACCCACGGATAGACGCCCCAGCGTCCGAGGGCACCGGGCAGGACGAGGGCGAGCAGCAGCGTCGGCACGCCGATCACGATGAGCAGCGCGAGCAACCTCCCGCGCACGTCGGCCCGCGCCGCACCGGGCGTGATCAGGGTTTGCCACAGCGCGGTGCCGTCGTAGCCGTAGAGGTTGGCGCCGGCCAGCGCGGCGAACGCGGCGGAGGTGACGCCGACGAACGGTACGCCGCCGGCACCGCTGCCCTGCAGCGCGGGAAACACCGGCATCAGCACGCCGACCACCAGCACCGGCAGCAGGGTGGCGCGCCGTCGGCTGTCGCGGGACCAGGCGCGCAGTTCCTTCACGAGCACCGCGCCGACGGGTCCGCCCTGACGGACCCGGCCGAGCAGCCCACCGCCCGCCGACCCGCCGACCGAGTTCATCGGCGCGGCGAGCCGCCGCGCGAGCAGCACCGACCACGCCTGCCACAGGCCGAGCGAGACCAGTACGAGGCCGAGCAACGGCAGCGTCGCGCGCACCCAATTCCCTTGGGCCGCACCCTCGACCGCCGTCGCGGCCCAGCCGGACGGCAGCAGGCGCACCGTGTCGGCCACCGCGGGCGGCACGTCGCGTAACGCGCCGACATGGGACAGCAGCCAGCTCATCGGGTAGTAGGCCAGCCCGAGCAGTCCCGCGACGAGCACGCCGAGGTCTTTGCCGCGCCGGGACCGCATCGCGGCCCCGACCCAGGCGAGCACCACCCGGGACAGCAGCACGACGAACACGAGGTGCAGCACCACCCCGAACACCGCGACCACCGTTGCCGCGACCCCGGTTCGGGCCGCGAGCAGCACGAGGCCGCTGAACGCGACCAGGTTCAGCACCGGCGCGGGCCCGGCGAACGCGGCGGCGAGCAGGCCGGTGGCCAGCTGCCGATGCCTGAGCGGCAGCAGGCGCAGATGCTCCGGTTGCACCGTCTCGTCGCTGCTGCCGAACAACACCGGCCCGCACAGCCAGCCGAGCGTCCATACTCCGAAAAGTGTTGCCGCGATGGTGATCCCGCGGTCGATCTCGCCACCACGGACCGCGAACCCGATCAGAGCCGCGGTGATGACCGCGAAGCAGAGTCCGAGCACGATACCGATGACGAAGGTGACGCCCTGCCAGCCGTTGGTCAGCGAACGCTTGGTGAGCAGCAGCCGCAACCGGATCAGGACGCCAGCCACGACAGCCCGTCCGCTCCCCCGACCCGGCCGCCGACCAGCCGGACAAAGGTCTCTTCCAACGTATGCTGTCCGCGCACCTCGTCCAGCGTGCCCGCGGCGACCACCCTTCCCCCGGTGATCACCGCGACGCGGTCGCACATGTTCTCCACCAGCGCCATCACGTGACTCGACAGCACCACCGAGCCGCCTGCCCCGACGAAGCGTTGCAGGATCGTGCGAATCGTGCTCGCCGACACCGGATCCACCGCTTCGAACGGCTCGTCGAGCACCAGCAGCTTCGGCCCGTGCAGCAGCGCGGTGGCCAGCCCGATCTTCTTGCGCATACCCGCGGAGTAGTCGACGACGAGAGTGCCTTCGGCGCCGGTCAATTCGAACACCGAGAGCAGTTCGTCGGTGCGCTCGGCGACGATGCGCTCCGGCATGCCGCGCAGAAGGCCGGTGTAGGTGAGCAATTCGCGCCCGGTGAGCCGTTCGGGCAGCGCGAGCCCGTCCGGCAGCACACCGGCCAGGGTTTTCGCGCGCACCGGGTCGCCCCAGACGTCGGCCCCGAAGATCTCGGCCCGCCCGCCGTCGGGCCGCAACAGCCCGCAGGCCATCGACAGCGTCGTCGTCTTGCCCGCCCCGTTGGGGCCGACCAGGCCGAAGAATGAACCGGGCGGCACCACGAGGCTCACGTTGTCGACCACCCAGGGGCCGCCGAAGCGTTTGCACAGGCCGGCCAGGTGTAATGCGGGCTGATGGTCAGGTTGCACAGGTCCCCCAGGGTCGTTTCGGTGGCTTCCCAGGGTACGGACCACCAGCCCGCGCGGTTCGAACCGATCAGGCCGCGGCGGCGAGTTCCCGCTGCACCGGCGCGTCCCAGTCGATCCGGTACCGGAAGTTCAGCCCCTGGGTCTTCTCCGGGTTCATCACGGTCCTGACCATGATCGGCATGAGCAGGTTCATGATCTTGCGCCCCACCGGCCCCGGTGTCTTGCTGTGGTTGATCTTCGCCGCGGCGGCCGTGATCCGCTCGACACGCTCCCGGCGCAATTCCTCGTAGGCGACGAAAGCGGCTTTGGGCGTGGGCAAGTCGCGCAGGCAACGAGCCAACTGGACGGCGCTCTCGATGGCCAGCGACGCGCCCTGCCCCGAGCTGTTGGACGGCGCGTGCACCGAATCGCCGACCAGCACCATGCGGCCGCGCGACCAGTGCGGCACCGGCGGCATGATGTGCAGCGCCCCGGTGATCTCCAACTGTTCCTCGGTGGTGTTGCGCGCGAGTTCACCGCCGGGCGTGTCGTCACCGTAGACGTCGCGCAGGATGCCGAGCCAGTGCGCCGCCGGCAGCGCACGCGCCTCGGTGAGCGACATGTACTGCTTGCTCGGCAGATTGACGCCCCACATCACGCGACCGTCCGGTGTCTTCCCGTACAGGTAGTAGGCCCGCTTGCCGAACGCGAAGGTCATTGTGTCGGGCGCGATGTCGGCGCTGCATTCGGTGACCGCGCCGAACCCGAGCATGCCGGTGTAGTCGGGCCCAGGCGCGTTCGGATCGATCAGGCCGCGAACCGTGGAGCGGATGCCATCCGCACCGATCAGCACATCGGCGGTGGCGGTGCTGCCGTCGGTGAAGCGGGCGGTGATACCGGACTCGTCCTCGACGACGTCGACCAGACGCTTGTTGTATTCGAAAGGAACGCCCGCTTCGACCGCGTGATCGTGCAGGACGCGGTGCAACTCGCTGCGGTCCACCACGTGCAGCGCCATGCCGGGAATCCCGGGCACGGTGTAGAGCTTGCCGCCGACCGAGAGGCTCTGCCCGGTGACGGGGTAGGCGATGGCGCGGACGGCATCGCCTACCCCGATGATGTCCAGTGCGGCAATGCCGTTCGGCGCGAGTGCGAGGCCGCTGCCGATGTTGTAGGACGGGCCGGGATAGGCCTCGTAGACGCGGGCGTCGATGCCGGCTTTGCGCAGCGCGGTCGCGGTGACCGGTCCGGCGATGCCGCCGCCGATGACCAGTGCGGTTCGTGTTTCGGACATGGATGTCTCCAGGATTGTGTCGCGGATTTTCGAATCCCCGAACCGACCCGTGCACCACGCACCCGGTTATCCTGTGGTTGCCAGCCTTGTAGCCGGGTGCGCGCATGCGAGCGCGGTTCGAGACTGTTCAATCGGGCTCGGCGGCGGTGTTGCCGCACCCCGCCGAGCTCGGTCTCGGAATCAGATCTGCCAGTCCAGCTTCTCCTTCACTGCGGCGATGGCGTCGGCGGCGGAAAAGCCGCCCGCGTGGATCTGCCGCCACCAGTCCACGCCGTCGAAGGTGCCGTCCCGGATTTCGTCGCGGAACGAACGCGCCCATGCGACTTCGGCTTCCAGCATCGCGACGCCGTATTCCGTCTCGATGGTGAACAACCGGGGCAACTCGCTCGTTGCGAGCTTGTCGAGTTCGCCGCGCACGACATCGATGGCGCGATCGAGCGCTTCGATGCGTTTGCCGAGCAACTCGACCACCTCGTCAGGGGGCAGCACCGAGAGCACGGACAGACCCGCGACGAACCGGTGCTGCTCGGGCTCCGGCTCGGCGACCAATTCCCTGGTCCAGTCGGTGAGTTCGGTGCGGCCCGGCTCGGTGATGCGGTAGATCACCCGTTCCGGTCGAGCGCCGTCGCGCTCGCTGCCGACGATCTCCAGGAAGCCGGCCTTCTCCAGGCTCTGCACGACCGTGTAGAGCGAGCCCCACTTGATCGCCATGTCCTGGTCTTTGCCGTGTTCCCGCAGGGTCTGCGCGATCTCGTAGCGGTGCATCGGCCGCTCCATCATCACCGAGAGCACCGCGAGCGCGAGCAGGTTGTTCACCTTGCGCTTCGTGGCCATCGCACCTCCTTACTCGTCTACGAATATACGTGTACGAGCATTAGCCCGGCAAGGGGATGTCCCCCGCCACTTTCGACGGTGGTTCAGGCGCGCGTGTGCTCGTGCTCGGCCGCCTCCTGCTCGAGCAGTTTGCCCGCGAGGTTGTCCAACGCCTGATCGAACAGCACGCGATCGGCGGGGTCGTCGTTGTTCCAGTCGACCAGCCGGGTGTCGAGCCAGCGGCGCCAAGCCGCTTTGAGCCGGTTCAGCTCGGCCTGTCCGTTCTCGGTCAGTCGCAGTTCACGACCGTCGTCCACGAGATAGCCGCGCTCGGCCACCTTGCGATAGATCGGCTCGAGCACGTCGTCGGGGAGTTTGTGCGCCCGTGCGATCACGTCCAGCGAGGCCGTGCCCCCGGCGCGATCACGCAGATAGACCTGGCCGAGCGCCCATGCCTCACCGCGACTCAGCGTGCTGCCCGCGTCCGCGAGAATCCGCGGCCCGATCGGCCGGTCCTCGTCCTTGCGCAGGGTGCCCGCGATCGCGCGTTCCAGCTGCACCACGCGGTCGGCCGAATCCGGCACCGAAAAGCCTTCGCCCACATCGCCCGCACTCACCCGGGCACTGTCGCGCAGCGGCACCTCTTTGAGGAACCAGGCGACGACGAAACCGACCAGCGCGACCGGCACCACCCACACGAAGACGTGATCGATGGTGTCGGCGTAGGCATCGATGATCGGCGCCGCCACGTCTTTCGGAACCGCTTGCAGCGACTGCGGATTCGCGGCCACCTCAGGTGGGACCACCTTGGCCTCGAGCAGCGCCGCGCGCAGGTTCGGGCCGATCTCGTTGCTGTACAGGGTGCCGAAAATGGCTGTGCCGAAGGTACTTCCGAGAGTGCGGAAGAAGGTGACACCGGAGGTGGCGGTGCCGAGCTGGGCGTACGGGACGGTGTTCTGCACGACGATGGTGAGCACCTGCATGGTCAGGCCGATGCCCAGGCCGAGCACCATCATGTACAGCGACTCTTCCCAGATGCCGGTGTCGCGGCCCATGGTCGACATCAGATACAGCCCGAGCGCCATCACCAGCGTGCCGACGATCGGGAAGTACCGATAGTGCCCGGTCTTGCCGACCACCTGGCCGGACAGGATCGAGGTCACCAGCAGGCCGGCCACCAGCGGCAACGAGCGCACGCCGGACATGGTGGCCGAAACCCCGTCCACGTATTGCAGATACGCGGGCAGATAGGTGATCGACCCGAGCATGGCGAAGCCGCAGATGAAACTCAGGATCGAGCACACGGTGAAGACCCGGCTGCGGAACAATCCCATGGGCAGCATCGGTTCCTTCGCCCGCAGCTCGACGGCCACGAACGCCGCGAACAGCACCGCCGAGGCGACGAACAAGCCGAGGATGGTCGGCGAGCCCCACGGGTACTCCTGCCCGCCCCACTCCAAGCCGAGGATCAGCGTGGAAACCGCCACGGCGACAAGGCCGATGCCCGCGTAGTCGATGATCGGCTTGACGGCGGCGCGCACCCGCGGGATGGTGCGCGCCGACATCGCGATCATGATGATCGCGACCGGCACGTTGACGTAGAAGCACCAGCGCCAGCTCGCGTGATCGGTGAACAACCCGCCGAGGGTCGGGCCGATCACCGTGGTGACGCCGAACACCGCGCCCAGCGCGCCCTGATACTTGCCACGCTGGCGCAGCGGGATGGTGTCGGCGATCAGCGCCATCGCGGTGACCATCAGCCCGCCGCCGCCGAAACCCTGGATACCGCGGGCCACGATCAGCATCGTCATCCCGTTGGCCAGGCCCGCGATCATCGAGCCCGCGATGAAGATCAGCGCACTGAGCTGGAAGATCAGTTTGCGTCCGAACAGGTCGCCGAGTTTGCCCGCCAGCGCGGTAGCCACCGCCTCGGCGAGCAGATAGGCCGTGACCACCCAGGCCATGTGCCCGGCTTCGCCGAGGTCGGCGACGATCGTCGGCAGCGCCGTCGAGACGATCGTCTGATCCAGTGCCGCCAGCAGCATGCCGAGCACAATCGTGGCGAACACGAGGTTGATCTTCGCCCGGCTCATCGGCTCGGGGGTTTTCTCGGCGACAGCGACTGCACCGGTCATTGCCTCAGTATGGGGCGAGACGCCGCTGCTGTCCGTCCAGCGACACGGCAGCGACGCCCGGCGAACCAAGTCCGCCGGGCGTGCCGGGGCTCAGCCGAGCAGTCCCTCCAGCGCCCGCGCGCGGGTCGTCTGCCGCAGCTTGGCCAGGCCCTTCGCCTCGATCTGCCGGGCCCGCTCGCGGGATACCCCGTAGACCTTGCCGATCTCGTCGAGCGACTTCGGATCGCCGCCGTTCAGGCCGAAACGCAGGGCGAGCACCTCGGCTTCGCGCCCGGCCAGCCCGGCGAGCACTTTGTCGAGGTGACCGCGGACCGATGTGGCCAACGCCACCTCGGCCGGGTCCGGCGCGGTGTCCGCGATCAGTTCACCGAACTCGCCCGCGTCGTCGCCCAGCGGAGTGTGCAGCGAAATCGGCTCGCGCGCATGGTCGAGCACCTCGCGCACCTTGTCCTCGGTCAGGTCCAGTTCGGCCGCGAGTTCCGCCGCGGTGGCGGCGCGCCCTAGCTGCTGGGTCAGCGCGCGCTGGGCTCGCGTCACCCGGTTGAGTACCTCGACGACGTGCACCGGAATCCGGATCGTGCGGCCCTGGTCGGCCAGCGCACGGCCGATGCCCTGCTTGATCCACCAGGTCGCGTAGGTGGAGAACTTGAGCCCGCGATGGTGATCGAACTTCTCCACCGCGCGCATCATGCCGAGGGTGCCCTCCTGCACCAGGTCGAGCAGGGACAGGCCGGCGGGCAGCGGGTAGCGCTTGGCGATGGACACGACCAGGCGCAGATTCGCCTCGACCATGTGGTCCTTGGCCCGCTGCCCCTCGGCCACGCGGCGCTGCAACGCGCGGCGTTGCGCGACGTCGAGTTCGTCCTCTTCGGCCAGGCGCTGTGCGGCTTGCACGCCCGCCTCGATGCGGGTGGCCAGCTCGACCTCCTGCGTCGCGGTGAGCAGCGGGGTGCGGCCGATGAGCCGCAGGTAGTCCTTGATCGGGTCCTCGGAGACGGTGCCGCCGAACGGAGCGGGGCGAGCGGTGCAGTACGTGGTCACGGTGGGTCCTTCCGAGGGAGCGGTGCCTGGTCGGCGGAGCGTTCCGCCTCAATGCGAACGCCGGAATCGAGTCGAGACTTCCCGGCGGAGGACTCGATTCCGGCGTTCACGTGGCGAGATGGGTCGGGCCGGCGGTACTGCTGACAGTCAGCCGCGACCGGGAATACGCAGCGGACGCTGCGGGGCCGCGCGGAAGGCGCTGCGGTGCCGCGGCTGTCCGCCCGTCCGGTCGAGGCGAGCCGCGCCGGGGAACCCGTTGGCGTGCTGCCTCTTTCGCGTCTTGCCCGGGGCCGCCTCGGTCGGCGCGAAGCGACGGAGGACGGCGTCGATGGTGGTCTGCGCGGTGGTCTTGTCGGCCATGGTGGCTGTTCCCTTTCGGTCGATGGTGGTGCTGGTACGGGCCGGGGTCGCTACGACAAGTCCGTGGTTCAAAGCGGTGGCGCTCCTTCGTTCTCGTTGACGAGCACAAAGTTAGAACAGACCTAAAAATATGTCAAGCATAAATTTTGGTCGGTATCAGTTATGGTGTCTGCATGACCACAGAGCAGATGGGCCTTCGCGACCGGAAAAAGCTACAGACCAGGGAGAACATCTCCGATCAGGCGACCAGGCTGTTCCTCGAGCACGGCTTCGACAAGGTCACGATCGCCGACGTCGCGGCCGCCGCACAGGTCGCCAAGATGACGGTCACCAACTACTTCCCGCGCAAGGAGGACCTCGCCCTCGACCTGCGCGACGTGTTCGTCGACCAACTCGCCCGCGTCGTCCGCGAGCGCGAGCCGGGCCAATCCGCACTGGCGGCCCTGCGCGCCGCCTATCTGACGGCGGCGACCGAGCAGGACCCGGTGGCGGGCTTCTCCGGCCCCGAGTTCGCCGGCATGATCGCGGACAGCCCGGCACTGCTGGCTCGGCTCCGCGAATTCCACGACGACCGGCAGCAGGCGCTCGCCGACACCTTGGCGGCCGAAACCGGTACAGCCGCAACGGATATCACGCCCCGGGTGGCGGCGGCCCAGCTGGGCGGGGTACACCGGGTGCTGTTCGACGAGACCATGCGGCGCACCCTCGCAGGGGAGTCCAACGACCGAATAGCCGCGGCACTCGTCGAATACATCGGCATCGCGTTCGACGCGCTCACGCCGTCACTCGCGGACTACGCGGTGCGCTGACCCGGCACTTCCAGCATGGCCAGCGCCATCGGCACCAGCACGTCCACCAGTTCGCCGACCGGGGGGCGCGGGTCGGCGAGCACCCACTCGTGCGCGAGACCGTTGATCGCGCCGATGAGCGCGCTTGCGCCCCAAGCGGTCCCGCCGCGAATACGAGCGCCCGGGGCCACTCGCGGCACGACCGCGGCCTCGAGCAACTCGGCCCATGCGTGCCGCCGTTCCCGGCGGTGCCGCTCCATCCGGTCGCTGACGCCGACCACCTCGATGAAGGCGACCTTGGCACGGTACGGATCGGAGCCGATCGAACCCAGGTAGGCCGAGACCACCGCGTTCAACGCGGCGGTCAGATCGGCGCCCGGATCGAGTTCGGCCAGGGCCGGGAGCAGCGCCACGGCGGCCTCGTCCTGAATCCGGTCGTAGGCGGCGACCAGCACGTCTTCCCGAGTCTGGAACTCCTCGTAGAACTGCCGCTTGGACAGCGCCGCCGCGGTGCAGACGTCGGCCAGCGAGCAGTTCGCATAGCCGCGCTCGGCGAATATCCGCGTCGCCGCATCGAGGAAGCGCTGACGCCGTTCCGCCTTGCGCTCCGTGACGGCGCGTCCGCCGTACTGCCTACCCACGATGGTCACCCTGCCACCGTATCCGAGCGCGCACCGGACCAGCGGTGACCAGCGCGGGGAAGGTCTCATCACGCGCTGGTTGTGATCCGGGTCATGACTGTGCATACTCGACACCATTCTGAAACCAATCGGGATCACATATGGCTCCGAGCAACAAAGAGGTTGGTCTGTGGTTACTCCGCGCACGCGCACGATGAAGTTGGTCGCGGCCCTCGCCGTGCTGGCGGCCGGGCTGCCGATCGCCCTCGCCGGGCAGGTCGCCGCCGAACCGGGCACTCCCCCGGTCGCGCCCGCCCTGCCGTTCCCGATCCCGCCGATGCCGCCCGGTTTCGATCCCGCCTTCTATCGCCCGGCCCCGGACAAGTTCGCCGATCTCGCGCCCGGTCAGCTCATCGCGGCCCGGCAAGTGCACGTGGCGAATCTGTCGCTCATCCCGGTCAACGTGGATGCCTGGCAGCTGTCGTACCGCTCGACCAACACCCGCGGCGAACCCATCGCCGCGGTGGCCACCGTGCTGAAGCCGCGCGGCTACGTGGCCGACCGGCCGCTGTTCTCGTACCAGATCGCGGAGGACTCCACCGGCAACTACTGCATGCCGTCCTACCAGTTGCAGATGGGTTCCATCCCGGCGACGATCACCGGATCGGTGCTGGTCGCCGCCCAGTTCCTGGAGGTGCAGGCGGCCCTGGCACAGGGCTGGGCAGTGGTCGTCCCGGACCACCAGGGGCCAGATTCCGCCTATGCCGCAGGGCCTTTGGCGGGTCGCATCACCCTCGACGGCATCCGCGCGGCGGAGCACTTCGACCCGATGCAGTTGTCCGGCACCGCGACCCGGGTCGGCTTGATGGGCTACTCCGGCGGCGCCATCGCCACCGGTCACGCCGCCGAACTGAAGCAGAGCTACGCACCCGAACTCAACGTCGTCGGCGTGGCCGAGGGCGGCATCCCCGCCGACCTGTCGGCCGCGCTGCAGATGGCCAACGGCAACCTGTCCGCCGGGCTGATCTTCGCCGGCGCGCTCGGCGTCTCCCGCGAATACCCGGAGCTGCGCGATTTCCTGGACGAGAACATGAACGGCCTCGGCAAGCTGATGATGGCGGCCAAGGAACAGCTCTGCGCGAGCTACCAGTCGATCTTCTTCCCGTTCGCGAACAACATCGGCATGCTCGCCAAGAATCCGTTCACCGATCCGAAGGTGACCGCGGTGCTGGACAAGACCAAAATGGGTAAGGCCGTCCCGGACATGCCGATGCTCATGTACCAGGCCAACCCGGACTGGTTGATCCCGGTGGGACCGGTCAACGACCTCGTCGACTACTACGCTCAGGACCCGAATGCGCGCGTCGAATACGTCCGCGACCACTTCAGCGAGCACCTGACGCTCGATCCGATCGCCGCGCCCCGCGCCCTGCTGTGGCTGGCCGACCGGTTCGCGGGCAAGCCGGTGGCGACCGGTGTGCACACCACCGATGTCGGTTCGATGATGCTCGACCAAGCCACCTGGCAGGTGTGGGGCGAGACGGTCGGCACGGTGCTGGCGGCCGCGTTCCAGCAACCGATCGGCAGCGGTCGCTGAACCCCGTTAGCTGCCACTGAAGTGCCTGTTAGCAGGTACTGAACCTGGACCGGAAAGTGACCGGGATCACTTCCTGTCTGAGACACTCGATGTACGATCCGGGCGATTCTCTTCCCTCGGAACTTACTCGAGAGTAAGGTTAGCTCATGGCGTGGAAACCTACTGAAATCCCGGATCAGACCGGGCGCACCTTCGTGATCACCGGGGCGAACGGCGGGTTGGGCGCCGTGACCACCGAAGTCCTCGCGAGCAAAGGCGCGACCGTCGTCATGGCCTGCCGCAACGCGGCCAAGGCCAAGGAGGTCGCCGACGGCATCGCCGGTGACGTGCGCGTCGCCGAACTCGACCTGTCCGACCTGTCCTCGGTGCGCGAGTTCGCCGGCCGGCAGGGCGAGTTCGACGTGCTGATCAACAACGCCGGCCTGATGAACGTCCCGTTCTCGCGCACCAAGGACGGTTTCGAAACCCAGTGGGGTGTCAATCATCTCGGACACTTCGCGCTGACCGGCCTGCTACTGGACCGGATCGGCGACCGGGTGGTCACGCTGGCGAGCATCGCGCACAAGCAGACGCCGAAGCTGTGGGTCGACGACCTCAATTACGAGCACCGTCGCTACCAGCGCAACCTCGCCTACGCGCAGGCCAAGCTGTCGAACCTGATGTTCGCGCGGGAACTGCAACGCCGCCTCGCCGAATCCGGTTCGGGCAAACGCTCCTACGGGGTGCACCCCGGGGTTTCCGCCACCGAACTGTTCGCCAGGACCGAAACGCCGATCGACCGGATCATCAAACCGTTCGTCGCGCTGATCGGCCACCCGCCGAAGAAGGCCGCGCACTCGACGCTGTTCGCCGCCACCATGCCCGACGCCGACCCCGAGGTCTACTGGGGCCCGCGCCGGTTCTTCCAGACCCAGGGCCCGGTGGAATCCTCGCCGTCCACCCGGCTGTCCAAGAACAAGGATCTCTGGCAGCAGCTCTGGACCGAATCCGAGCGACTGACCGGCGTCACCTACAAGTTCTGAGCTCGACCGGCTCGCCCACCGGCCGGTGGGCGAGTCCTGGCCGAACCTGTCCTACGTACCGTGTAGTAGACCGGGTACCGTAGTAGCCGTGTCCGCTTCACCCCGCCGCTCGGCACACAATCGCCCGGCCCTCATCGTGCTGGTGATCGTCGCCGCACTGGGCTGCCTCGCGCTGGCCTGGTGGCAGTGGCAGCGGTTCGAATCGAGCAGCGGCACCGGCCAGAACCTCGGCTACGCGTTGCAGTGGCCGCTGTTCGCGGCGTTCGCGGTGTTCGCCTACTTCCGGTTCGTCCGGTTGGAACAGGAGGCCGAGGAGCACGGCGAGTCCGGCGACGCCCCCGGGGCCACCCCGAAACCCGTTGCGCCGCGCGAGATTCCGGCCGGAATCCTGCCGGAGCGGCCGCAGGCGGTACGCGACGAGGACCCGGTGCTCGCTGAATACAACCGGTACCTGGCCGAATTGCACGCTCGAGACATCGATGATCAGGTCCGCGAGGCGGGCCTGGGCGCCCGCGAAACCGAGAGGAAAGCCGGTTGACCACCAGCGAGAACTTCACCGAGGGCGGTTCGGGCTCGGCTGAGCAGACCCACCTGTCGCAGACGCCGGACAGCGCCGAGGCGAGCGCGAGCGACTCGGCCGCGCATTCGGCCGCAGACCGCACCGCGGCCTCGGCAGACCGCGCGGTCGCCTCGACGACCGACGGCACGCTGGCCACCGCGCTGCGCGGCGGCAAGGCGCCGCAGGAACAAGCCGCCGCGCCCGCCGCCGGCTCGGCGAATACCGAGAAGATCCGGGCCGCGCTGCTGCGCTACCGCACCCTGGCCTGGGTCACCGGCCTCTGGCTGCTGCTGCTCACCGGCGAGATGATCGCCAAGTACGGCTTCGACGTGCACACCCCGAGCTGGATCGCCGTCGTGCACGGCTGGGTGTACTTCGTCTACCTGCTGGTCACCGCCGACCTCGCGGTCAAGGTGCGCTGGCCGGTGCTGCGCACCGTCGGCACGCTGCTCGCCGGCACCATCCCGCTGCTGTCCTTCTTCGTCGAGCACGTCAACGCGAAGAAGGTCAAGCAGGACTTCGGCGTCTGACGCTCAGTCGGCGAGTTCGGTGAGCGCGGGCAGGAGTTGGGTCAGCGCGCGGCCGCGGTGCGAGGCCGCGTCCTTCTGCGCGGGCGTCAACTGCGCCGCGGAAGTGTCGCCACCGTCCGGGAAGAACAGCGGATCGTAGCCGAAACCGCCCTCGCCCAGCGGTTTCCGGCCGACCGTGCCCGGCCATTCGCCGCGGACCACGAGTTCCGCGCCGTCCGGCACGACCAGCGCGCAGGTGGAGACGAACCGGGCGCCGCGGCGCTCGTCCGGCACATCACCGAGCTGTGCCAGCAGCAGCGCGTTGTTGGCCGCGTCGTCGCCGTGCTTACCCGCCCAGCGCGCCGAGAGCACACCGGGCATGCCGTTGAGCGCGTCCACCTCGATCCCGGAATCGTCTGCGACACAAGCCAATCCGGTGGCCGCGGCACCGTCGCGTGCCTTGGCCAGCGCGTTCTCCTCGAACGTCGCGCCGGTCTCGGGCGCCTCGTCGTAGGCGGGGACATCGTCGAGCCCGACGATCTCGATGCCCGCGATCCCCGCCTCGGCGAGGATGCGGCGCAGTTCGTTCAGCTTCTTGGCATTACGGCTTGCGACCAGCACGCGACGCGTCATTACTTCTTCTTCGACTCGGACGGCTCCGGCAGCACGCCGGGGTACGGCAGGGCCAGCGCCTCTTTCTGGATGGCGAACAGTCGCTCGCAACCGGCGAGCGCGGAGTCGAGCAGCTTGTCCAGGGTGGAGCGCGGGAAGGTGGCGCCCTCGCCGGTGCCCTGGATCTCGACCAGGGTGCCGGTGTCGGTGGCGACCACGTTCATGTCGACCTCGGCGCGCGAATCCTCTTCGTAGGGCAGGTCGAGTCGCACCCGGCCGTCCACCACGCCGACGCTCACGGCGGCGATCGCGCAGGAGATCGGCTGCGGGTCGGCCAGACCGCCCGCGGCACCCAGGTAGGTGACCGCGTCGGACAGCGCGACATACGCACCGGTGATCGCGGCGGTCCTGGTGCCGCCGTCGGCCTGGAGCACGTCGCAGTCGATCGCGATGGTGTTCTCCCCGATCGCGGCCAGGTCGATGCAGGCCCGCAGCGAACGACCGACCAACCGGCTGATCTCCTGGGTGCGGCCACCGACGCGGCCCTTCACCGATTCACGGCCGCTGCGGGTGTGCGTCGCGGCGGGCAGCATCGCGTATTCGGCGGTGAGCCAACCGAGTCCGGAGTCGCGCCGCCACGGCGGCACCCCCTCGGTGACGCTGGCCGTGCACATCACCCGCGTCTGCCCGAACTCCACCAGCACCGAGCCCGCCGGATGGGTGGTGAACCCCCGGGTGATCCGTACCTCGCGGAGTTCGTCGTCCGCCCTGCCATCGGCTCGTCTAGACACGCGGACAGCCTAAGGGGTGGGGGGTGGAGCCGGCGGGGTGGGGCTCGGAGGGGGTCGGCAGGAGGCGGAGCCGACGGGGTGGGTGAATACGGGGGTTGGCAGGAGGCGGAGCCGACGGGGTGGGTGAGCTCAGATATCGAAGGTCTCGCCGGGCGCGACCGCGTGCACCGGTCCGGTGAACTGTGCCTTGGCTTCCGCGATCACGTCTTCCCGCGAGGTCCACGGCGGGATGTGGGTGAGCAGCAACTCTTTCACGCCGGCCTCGGCCGCGATCTGGCCGGCCTCGGTGCCCGAAAGATGAATGCCGGGTGGCCGATTCGCGGGATCGTGGGTCCAGGACGCCTCGGCCATCAGGATGTCGGCGCCGCGTGCGAGTTCACGCACCGACTCGCACATCGCGGTGTCGCCGGTGTAGACGAACGTGCGCCCGGCGGCGGTGACGATCCGCAGACCGTAGGACTCCGGCGGATGGAACATCCGGAACGCCGACACCGTGTGCCCCGGCCCGAATTCCACTGTCTCCTCGACGTTCCACGGACGGTGGTCGATCACGTCGGACCAGTCGTCGCATTCGCCGCCGACCTCGGCCGAGGCGTTGCCGATCCGCAACGCGCTGTCCGACGGTCCGCGCACGATGGCGCGGCCGACCGGGGGTGTCGGGTGGTAGCGCCGCCAGACCAGCAGCCCGGGCAGATCCAGGCAGTGGTCGGCATGCAGATGGGTGAGAAAGATGTCGACCTCACCGGGGTCGGCGTAGCGCTGCAACGCGCCGAGCACGCCGGGCCCGAAATCGATCACCACCGGCCGCATATCCGGGCCGGTCAGCAAATACCCCGACGCTGGGGAGTCCGGGCCGGACACACTGCCCGAGCACCCGAGGACGGTTAGGCGCATTCCCCCATGCTGCCACGACGATTCTGCGCTCAAGAAACTATCCCCCACATTTCTCGAAGGGCCGCACGCTCACCGTGGCGACGCAATGATTCCCTGCTGATCCCCGCGACGACTTCGACGTGCATCACCAGAGAGTACCCAGCCGGCGAGCAATCCACCCACCGCCCCGAAAAGATGGCCCTGCCAAGAGATTCCGGGCTGACCGGGCAATACTCCCCACAGCACCGACCCGTAGAGCGCCAGCACCGCCAGCCCGAGCACGATCTGCCCGACGTTGCGGGCGAACCAGCCGCGCGAGATCAGGAATGTCAACCAGCCGAACACCAGCACCGACGCGCCCAGGTGCACGGAGCCGGTCGCGCCGGTCAGCCAGGTGCCGGCGCCGGCCACGACCCAGATGATCGCGGTGGCGGCCAGGCCGCGCCCGATGCCCGCGCACAACGCCAGAAATCCGAGCAGGAGCACCGGCAGGGTGTTGCCGACCAGATGCGGCCAGCCATTGTGCAGCAGCGGCGCGAACACGATCCCCCACAGCCCGTCGGCGTCGCGGGGATGGATTCCGGCATTGTCGAGCTGGTTGTTGTCGAGGGTGTCGACGCCCTCGATGCCGTACAGCAGCGCGACGAATCCGGCGATCAGCACGCCGGCGCGCAACCACAGCTGCCGCAGCACCGCGAAATTGCCGGCTCTGGCAGGCGTGCCCGGAACCCCGGGCGCCGCGGCACCCGGCTTGGCAAGCTGCGCGCGGATCTGCGCTATCCGATCCGGATCGAACGACGAACCGACGCCGGTCATCGGCACCTCCTCGGGACGCGGGCGACGGCCCGCTCCTTCGAGGGTACCGACCGGCGCCGCGCGCTACCGAGGGAGTGGTTCAGGCCCAGAGCTGCCCGTCGAGGCGTTCCTCGGCCTCTTCCAGCGTGCCGTCGTACGCGCCGGTCGACAGGTACTTCCAGCCGCCGTCGGCCACCACGAACGCGATATCGGCGCGGGTGCCCGCCTTCGCCGCCTTCCGGGCGACTCCGAGGGCGGCGTGCAGGATCGCACCGGTCGAGATGCCCGCGAAAATGCCTTCCTCCGAGACCAGTTCGCGGGTGCGTTTCACCGCGTCGAACGGGCCCACCGAGAAGCGGGTGGTCAGCACCGATTCGTCGTACAGCTCCGGGATGAAGCCCTCGTCGATGTTGCGCAGCCCGTAGACCAGCTCGCCGTAGCGCGGCTCGGCGGCGACGATCTCGATGCTCGGCACCTTCTCGCGCAGGAATCGGCCGGTGCCCATGAGCGTGCCCGTGGTGCCGAGGCCCGCGACGAAGTGGGTGATCTCGGGCAGGTCGGCCAGGATCTCCGGGCCGGTGGTCTCGTAGTGCGCCAGCGCGTTGGCCGGGTTGCCGTACTGGTAGAGCATCACCCAGTCGGGGTGCTCGGCCGCGATCTGCTTGGCCCGCGCCACCGCCTGATTCGAGCCGCCGGCGGCCGGCGAGTCGATGATCTGCGCGCCGAACATGGTGAGCAGCTGCCGCCGCTCCACCGAGGTGTTCTCCGGCATCACACAGACCAGCTGATAGCCCTTGAGCTTGGCGGCCATCGCCAGCGAGATGCCGGTATTGCCGCTGGTGGGTTCCAGAATGGTGCAGCCGGGCCGCAACCGTCCGTCCCGTTCGGCCTGCTCGATCATCCGCAGGGCGGGCCGGTCCTTGATGGAACCGGTGGGATTGCGGTCCTCCAGCTTGGCCCAGAGCCGCACGTGATGCTCCCCGTCCCACTGCGGGGACAGCGTGCGCAGCCCGACCAGCGGGGTGTTGCCGAGCGTCGCGATCAGCGATTCGTAGCGCGCCACGGTGTCGGTCAGCCTCCGGCGACGGCGGGCAGGATGGTCACGCTCGCGTCGGCGGGCACCTCGGCCGCGAGGCCGCCCGCGAAACGCACGTCCTCGTCGTCGACGTAGATGTTGACGTAGCGGTTCAGCTTGCCGTCCTTGAGCAGTCGCTCGGCGAGCCCGGGGTGGTTCGCGTCGAGGTCATCGATCAACGCGGACAGGGTCGCGCCCTGCGCCTGCACGCGCTTCTCGCCTCCGGTGAGGCCACGCATGATGGTCGGGATGGACACGGTTACCGGCATGAGAACTCCTCGGTTTCACGAACAGGCATCGGTTCAGACGGATTCGTAGGCGTCGACGACGCGCACCGGTTCCTCGGTGACCTCGCCGTCGACGATGCGGTAGCTGCGCAGCTCGTGCTGTTCCGGATCACGGGTGGAGATCAGCACATAGTGGGCGTAGGGCTCGGACGCGTAGGACACATCGGTGCGGCTCGGGTAGGCCTCGGTGGCGGTGTGCGAGTGGTAGATCACCACCGGCGTCTCGTCGGCGTCGTCCATGGCGCGCCAGACGCGCAACTGCTCGCCGGAATCGAAACGGTAGAAGGTCGGCGAACGCTCCGCGTTGATCATGGCGACGAACCGCTCCGGCCGGTCCGAGCCCTCCGGTCCGGCGATGACGCCGCAGGCCTCGTCCGGGTGGTCGGCGCGCGCGTGCGCCACCATCGCCGCTACGAGGTCGGCCCTGATCACCAGCACGAGTCAAACCTTTCCGCTGTGCCGACCCATCGCAGTCGACAACCAGTCACAATATTCGGCTATTCCCCGCGACCGGTCGGCCGGTCGGGTTCGGCCGCTCGGCGCCGGTGCGCCCGGGGTGTGCGGAATCAGCGCGCGGACGGGAAGAGATCGCGATACGCGGGCACGCCCGCGACCGAGGTCGCGCACAGAATGGCGTCCACGATGGCCCGCTCCACGCAGAGCGCGGCCGCGGTGCCGAGCTGGTCGATGAGCTGCACATCCGGCGGGAACGCGGGCGGCAGCGCGATGCCCTCCGGCGGCACCCAGGTGCCGGTGGCCAGCGCGAAGAGCGTGTCGCCGTCGAACGGCGAGTGCGCGGGCCGGACCGCGCGGGCCAGACCGTCGTGCGCGACCACGGCCAGACGTTTGCAGGCGGTGGGACCCAGGGGTGCGTCGGTGGCCACCACGCCGATGGTCGTGTTGAGCGCCATCCGCTTGCCCGGCAGCGCGTTCGCCCGCGCCACCTCGTCGTCGGTGCCGGGCCGCAGGCCGAAGAACTCCGGGCCGTCGGTGCCCACGCCCCACGGCAGTCCGGTGCGCGGATCGATCACCGAGCCCGCGCAATTGGCGACGACGAGCGCGGACACCGTCGCACCCGCCGCGGCGCCACCGCCGATCACCACGCTCGCGGTGCCGATACCGCCCTTGATCGAACCGGCACGCGCGCCGACGCCCGCGCCCACGGTGCCCCGCTCGAATTCGAGCGCCGCGGCCGCCGCGGCCCGGTAGCCGAAGTCGGCGGTGGGCCGAATGTCCCACGCGCCCACCGGAAGATCGAAGATCACCGCGCCCGGCACGATCGGGACCACCCGGCTCGCGTCGGTCGGATCCATCGGAATGCCCTGGCCCTGCTCCTCCAGCCAGCGCATCACACCGTCGGCGGCGGCGAGCCCGTAGGCGCTGCCGCCGCTGAGCAGGATCGCGTTGGCCTGCCGGACCGTGTTGGACGGATCGAGCAGATCGGTCTCGCGGGTGCCCGGTCCGGCGCCGCGCACATCGACGGCGGCGACCGCGCCGTTCGGCGCGTAGACGACGGTGGTGCCGGTCGCGGCACCCGTGCCGAGGGTGGCGTCCGCGTCGATGACGTGCTGCTGCCCGACGAGCAGACCCGCCACGTCGGTCAGCGAATTCCGTTTGCCGGCTTGCGCATTCATACGTCAGCTCCTGCTCGGGGGTGGGGCGGACTCAGGGCGCGAGCGCCTGCAGCAACGAGTCCTGCATCCAGGTGAGCCAGTGGTAGACGTCCAGGTGCGGTGCGCGCGGATCGTCGGGGCTCAGATGATCGGGGGTGTCCGCGTCGATGCCCAGCACCGTGCCCAGGGCCAGCCGGACATCGGTCAGCGCGGTCAGCCACGCGTCGGCCTGCTCGGGGGTCAGCACGATCTTGCCGCCCGCGCTGGGCAGCGTTTCCAGGATCACCGAACCCGCGGCCAGCTTGGCGTCGATGATCTCTGGCTCGTGCAGGCCCCGCAGCGCGCTGTTCAGGTCGGCGCGATCGGCGTCGGGCGAACCGGGCTCGGGCCGATGGAAATCCGGCAGCAGCCGGCGCAACCGGGGATCCTCCGGTGCAACGGTGTTACCCGTGCGCAGGCCGGTCAACGCGGCGAGGTCGTCCTCCGGCGCGGCATCGGCTCGTTCGGTCAACAATCCGGACACCGCACCGACCAGCGACCGCAGCACGTTGGCCTCGCGTGCGTCCATTTCGGATCGCAGTTTGAGACCGCTCAGCGAGTTCTTCCTGCTCCACTTCCGCACGGCGTCAGGGTAGTCGTCCTGGTCAGTCGTCCCGCTGCATGGTCGCCCAGAGACCGGCGGCGTGCAGCCGTTGGACATCGTGTTCCATCTTGTCCCGGGAACCGGAGGAAACCACCGCTTTGCCCTCGTTGTGCACCAGGAGCATCAGCTCGGTCGCCTTCGCTTTGCTGTAGCCGAAAAGCTTTTGAAAGATGTAGGCGACATAGTGCATGAGGTTGACCGGGTCGTCCCAGACCACAGTGACCCACGGGCGATCTTCCGCCTCCAAGATCTCGGTGTATTCGACCGCCTCCGGGGTCGCCTGTGCCGCCGACAGTGTCGCGTCCACGGCGTCCACCACGACGCCGCCTCGGACTATGTTGCACAAGGCCATAACGTCAAGGGTACGACTCGACTCCGAATGAGCAACACCCCGATCTGCCCGGATTCGCGCATTTTCCAGGTCACCGGGCAAGCACCGACCTATGATGCGCGGCCGCGCTGTCTACAGTGGCTGCGTGGACATCCGCGATGGCGTCACCAGCACCGCCCTGCTGACCGACCAGTACGAACTGACCATGCTCGCGGCCGCGCTGGCCGACGGGTCGGCGCATCGCCGCTGCACCTTCGAGGTGTTCGCGCGCCGGCTCCCGCACGGTCGCCGCTACGGCGTGGTCGCGGGCACCGCACGGGTGCTCGACGCGCTGGCGCACTTCCATTTCGGCGAAGCCGAACTGGCCGTCATCGCGCGCTTCCTGCCCGCCGAAACCGTGGACTGGCTGCGCGCGTACCGCTTCACCGGCGAGATCGACGGTTATGCCGAAGGTGAGCTGTATTTCCCCGGCTCCCCTATCCTTTCGGTGCGCGGCACCTTTGCCGAATGTGTCGTGCTGGAGACGCTGATCCTGTCGATCCTCAACCACGACAGCGCGATCGCGTCCGCGGCCGCGCGGATGGTCAGCGCGTCCGGCGGACGGCGGATGATCGAGATGGGCTCGCGCCGCACACACGAACTCGCCGCCCCGGACAGCTCGCGGGCGGCGTATCTCGCGGGCTTCGACGCCACCTCCAATCTGGAGGCGGTGCGGCGCTACGGCGTGCCCGGCGCGGGCACCAGCGCGCACGCGTTCACCCTGCTGCACACCGGCCTGGCCGGCGGCAGCGGCGAACACGAGGCGGCGGCGTTCCGCAGTCAGGTCGCCGCCCTCGGCATCGGCACGACACTGCTGGTCGACACCTACGACATCACCCGCGGCGTGGCCACCGCCATCGAGGTGGCCGGGCCCGAACTCGGTGGCGTCCGGATCGACTCCGGCGATCTCGGCGTGCTGGCCAGGCAGGTACGCGATCAGCTCGACGGTCTCGGCGCGACCAAGACCCGGATCGTAGTGTCCGGGGATCTGGACGAATACGCGATCGCCGCGCTGCGCGCCGAACCGGTCGACGTCTACGGTGTCGGCACCTCGCTGGTCACCGGATCGGGCGCGCCGACCGCGGGCATGGTCTACAAGCTGGTCGAGGTCGAGGGCGTGCCGGTCGCCAAGCGCAGTAGCCACAAGGAGTCGCGCGGCGGCACCAAGCGGGCGATCCGGCTGTCCCGGCCGACCGGCACGATCGTCGAGGAGATCGTGTATCCAGCCGATGGACCGGTGCCGTCGGCGAACGGCTTCGAGGCCAGGGAGCTGCTCGTCCCGCTGGTGCGCGAGGGCAAGCCGGTGACGGACCTGCCGACCCTCTCGGACAGCCGGGACCAGGTGGCCCGCGGCCTGATCAGCCTGCCGTGGGAGGGGTTGAAGCTTTCCGCGGGCGAGCCCGCGATCCCGACCAGCTTCCCGAGCTGAGCCGGCCACCTCGTTCGATTCGGTGTGCGCGTAGCGCGATTGCGTTGTGCCCGCGTGATCGCGGTGGCGCACCGAGCGGCAGAATGCAGTGCAGGGACACAGTTCACACCGCGGGAGGTCACCGTGACCCGAGCCTTGATCATCGTCGACGTGCAGAACGACTTCTGCGAGGGCGGATCGCTCGCCGTCACCGGCGGGGCGGCGGTCGCGTCCCGGATCAGCGAGCAGCTCGCGTCCGCCGACTACGCCGCCGTCGTCGCCACCCGCGACTTCCACATTGATCCCGGTGACCATTTCTCCGCGCACCCCGACTACGTCGACTCCTGGCCGCCGCACTGCCGCGCGGGCACGCCCGGCGCCGACTTCCATCCGAATCTGGACACGAAGCCGGTCGAGGAAGTCTTCTCCAAAGGCGCGTATTCGGCCGCCTACTCCGGTTTCGAAGGCACGGCCGAAGACGGTACGAGCCTGGCCGACTGGCTGCGCGGGCGCGGCATCGAGGCGGTCGACGTGGTCGGTATCGCCACCGACCACTGCGTGCGCGCGACCGCGCTGGACGCCCGGATCGAGGGCTTCGACACCCGTGTCCTGCTCGATCTGACCGCGGGCGTCGCGCGCGACACGACCGACGCCGCACTGGATCGGATGCGCACGGCGGGCGTCGACCTCGAAGGAAGCGTCTGCGGGTAACGCGATCGGCGTAAGGCCCGCACCCCCTGTCGGTGGCGCGCAGTAGGCTGCTCGCGTGCCCGAACTGCCGCCCGTACCCGACCTTTTGGCCACCGCTGTGCAGGCGCTCGGCGGAAAAGAGCGTGTCGGACAGCTGACCATGGCGACCGCCGTGGACCACGCCATCGACACCAAGGAGCACCTGGCGGTGCAGGCGGGCACGGGCACCGGCAAATCGCTGGCCTATCTGGTGCCGAGCCTGCGTCACGCGGTGCGCACCGGGCGCACGGTGGTGGTGTCGACCGCGACGATCGCGCTGCAGCGCCAGCTCGTCGACCGGGACCTGCCGCGGCTGTCCGAGGCGCTCAGCAAGCCGCTCGGGCGCGCGGCGAAGTTCGCGATCCTCAAGGGCCGCAACAACTATCTGTGCTTGAACAAGATCAACAGCGTGATCCCGGACGAGCCCGCCGAGGCCGAACTGTTCGACGCGTTCGCGATCTCCCGGCTCGGGCGCGAGGTGCAGCGGCTCAACGAGTGGGCCTCCGATACCGAGACCGGCGACCGCGACGAGCTGGTGCCCGGCGTCACCGACCGCGCCTGGCGGCAGGTGAGCGTCTCCTCGCGCGAATGCCTCGGCAAATCGCGCTGCCCGTTCGGGCAGGACTGCTTCGCCGAACGAGCCAGGGCCGAGTCGGCGCAGGCCGATGTGGTGGTGACCAATCACGCCCTGCTCGCCATCGACGCGATCAGCGGCATCCAGGTGCTGCCCGAACACGACGTCGTGGTCATCGACGAGGCGCACGAGCTGGTCGATCGGGTCACCGGCGTGGCCACCGCGGAGCTGGCCTCCACCGCGATCAGCGCGGCCGCGCGCCGCTGCGCCAAGCTCATCGACGAACAAGAGGTCGACCGCCTCGAAGGCGCGGCCGAAGCGTGGCACGAGGTGCTCGAAGAGCTGCCCGCGGCCCGCTGGGAACAGCTGCCCAGCGGCGTCGCCCCGGTGCTCGCGCTCGTCCGCGACGCGGCGTGGAACGCGCGCACCGCCCTCGCGCCGCAGGGCGGCACCACCCAACAGGGCGACCCGGAGTCCGCGGCCGCGCGCACCCAGGCGCTGGCCGCCATCGACGAGGTGCACGACAGTGCCGTGCGCGCGCTCACCGCGTTCGACGAGCCCGACCCGGCGAACCGGCGCGACGTCATCTGGCTGTCCGCCGACGAGATGCGCGGGGTCACCCGGCGCTCGCTGCGGATGGCGCCGCTCTCGGTGGGCGGGCTGTTGCGCAGCAGGCTGTTCGGCACCGCCACCGTCGTGCTGACCTCGGCCACGCTGCAGATCGGCGGCTCGTTCGACGGACTGGCCATCACCTGGGGCCTGCCCGCGCAGACGCCCGGGCGCGCCGATCCCGGCACGGCGAACGGGGCCGTCGCGCCCGCCGACATCGAGCAGGTGCGCTGGAGTTCGCTCGACGTCGGCTCGCCGTTCGATCACGCCAAATCGGGCATTCTGTATGTCGCCAAACATCTTCCGGCGCCGGGTCGCGACGGACTCGCGCCCGCCTACCTGGACGAGATCGAAAAGCTCATCACGGCCGCGGGCGGGCGCACCCTCGGCCTGTTCTCCTCCATGCGCGCGGCCAAGGCGGCCACCGAGACGTTGCGCGAACGGCTGGACACACCGGTCCTGTGCCAAGGCGACGATTCGACCGGCGCGCTGGTGCGCAAGTTCGCCGACGATCCGGAGACCTCCCTGTTCGGCACGCTGTCGCTGTGGCAGGGCGTCGACGTGCCGGGTCCGTCGCTGAGTCTGGTGATCCTGGACCGGATTCCGTTCCCCCGCCCCGACGATCCCCTGCTCACCGCGCGACAGCGGGCGGTGGAATCGCGCGGCGGCAACGGGTTCATGGCGGTCGCGGCCAATCACGCGGCGCTGCTGCTCGCACAGGGCACCGGGCGATTGCTGCGCAGTGTCGACGACCGCGGCGTGGTCGCGATCTTGGACTCGCGACTGGCCACCGCCCGCTACGGCGGCTATCTGCGCGCCTCGCTGCCGCCGTATTGGGAGACCGCCGACCCCGAGGTCGTAGTCAAAGCGTTGAAACGGCTCACCGCGAACGCCGTGTGATACCGCGCACATTCCCGCGCGCGTACTTCCGAACAGAAGTAAATTGGCAGTGGTACTTCGGTGAACCCCAATTCCCACCGAATGTATCGGCGGTCCCCGCGCCAAGCCCTGCACGCGGCGCGGGGACACCACAAATCCCTGTCGTGTCCGGTCGATACATGAGACCGTTTCCAGATGAAGCACCCTTCCGACAGTGATGTCCTCGGCGAATTCTTGGTCAGCGCAAGATCATTGACCGAATATCGGGCGATATTCACCCTCACCGACGCCGATCTGCACGGCCGAATTCTCGATTGCCCCGGCGGCGCAGCGAGTTTCACGGCCGAGGCGAGTGCACTCGGCGCACAGGTCACCGCCGCAGATCCGATATACGCCCGCACACCCGACGCCCTGCGCGCCTTCGCGCTCACCGAAACCGATCGCGGAAGCGATTGGGCTACAGCACATTCCGCAAGATATCGGTGGGACTGGTATGGCAGCCCGGAACGGCATCGAGAGCTACGGCATGCCGCGGCCCGTCGTTTCGGCGCAGACCTGCTCGCCCACCCCGACCGCTATATCGCCACCGAGCTGCCGACCCTCCCGTTCCCCGACCGCAGCTTCGACCTGGTCCTCAGCTCACATCTGCTCTTCACCTATGCCGACCGGCTGGACGCGCATTTCCACCTGACCGCCCTGCTCGAACTGGCCAGGGTGTGCGCGGGCGAGGTCCGGCTGTACCCGCTGGTCGATCACCTCGGCAACCACCAGGACGACCTGCTCGCACAGCTACGAAAAGAACTGGCCGACAAAGGTATCGGCACCGAATTGCGCGCGACCGACTACGAATTCCATCACGGCGCCCGCACCGTGCTGGTATTGCACCCGTAGCTACCCGCTGTGCGCCACCGCGCGATAGGTGGTGTCGAGCAGGGCATGCAGCTGCCGCTGGATCTCCTCCGCCGTGCCCGGGGTGAGGGTGAACTCGTCGTGCCCGTGGTTGTGCAGCAGGTAGCGGCCGTCCGCGGGCAGATAGTCCATCCAGTGGAAGCCGCGGCCGTCCGTGGTCGGCCTGCTGTCGATCGCGCCGCCCGCGAACACCCCTACCTCGCCGAGCCCGGACCGCGGCCGGCGCACGATGCGATTGAGCTGCTCGGTATGCGACAGCCGCGTCGGATGCCGGGCGTATTCGACCCGGTTCAGGTCCGTGCGCCGCCCGCTGATCGGCGGAAACCGGCCCGCCGCACAGTTCGGCAGTTGCGCGGTGATCAACCCGGGCAGCGCCCGCGGCGGACACCGGGTCAACACGATATCGCGGCCGTATTCCTGTGTGGGGCCGGGCATCTGGACCGCGACCGTCGCATCGCGACCGGTCATACCCGCGTGCACGCGCACCACCTGCTTGAAGTCCCGGCCGAAGAAACCGTGCACCTCGACCCGCACCTGCGGTTCCGTCAACACCGTCAACGCGGTGTACAGCTCACGACTTCCGATGCCCGACAGTCGTTCCCGGGCCTGCGCCCGCAACCGGACATAGTCCTCATACGCCTCGACACCCTCGACCGAAAAGCGCAACGGATACGGCAACCGGTCGCGTCCGAGCGCCTCCAGCGCCACCTCGAACATCAAACCGTCCATGCGCCAGCGAGATTCGCTCATCCGCCGATGACTCCACCCGGCGGTAGCGCGGGCGGCTGCGTACCCAGCAACTCCGAACCACGGTCATAGATCAGGTAGTCCGGCGTCTTGTGCTCGTCGTCCTCATCACCCTTACCGCGCGCCCCCGGCGCACCCATGCCACCCATCCCCGACGTGCCCGCCCGACCCGTCGACGCGGCGCGCGTCGCCGCATTCGCCGCCGCCGCCGGCGTCCCGGTATTCGCCTTACCCGGCACACTCTTCCCCGGATCCGGCGTGGCCCGCGGGCTGCCCGGCGAACCCGGGACACCCGACGGCGTACCCGTATGCGTAGACGGGACGTTCGACGTCGGCGACTGCGTCTTCGGCGCGTTCGGATCCGTCGGGGACGTGTTCGCCGGCGTCGTCGACGCCGGAGTCGTACTCGGCTGCTTCGACGTGTCCGGATCGTCGGCCGGGTTCGTGCTCGCCGGCAGCGTCGACTGCGGAGTCGTCGGATCCTGCGTGGACGGCTCCTCCGTAGTCTTCTTCTCCTCCGGCGACCCGTTGTTCGACGGATTAGTACTACCCGGATTGTTCGACGGATTACTGCTCGGACCCCCGGTCCCCGGATCGACCGTCTGATTCTTGTCGATCGTCGTCGTAGGCTCCGGCAGAATCGGCGTGATCCCATCCACCTCGTTCACACCCGGCCGGTAATACTGCGTCATCACGAACCGAGCCTGCTTCTCCGCCTCCTCGGCGCGATAGGTAGGGCCTTTGATGACGTTCTGGCCCGGCAGCATATCGATGAGCCGATCGCCGACGGTGTAGTTGTCCGGTTTGCCGACGGACCCTTTGGCCTGAGCGAGATGCCCCTGCGTCAAGTCCAAACCGTGCCCGACCATTTGGAACGTGGCAGCAAGCTTTGTAAAAGATGTCGAGAACTCACGGGTCGCGTCGATGGCGCCCTTCCCCGACTTACCGTCCCAATGCTCCGTGATGTCCTGGTTTACACCTTTGGAGAACTCGTCAACGGCATTGTTCGCGTCACGGGCCAAGTTCCGCCAGCCATCGGCCGAGCTGTTGATCTGCCCCTCTTGCACATCCTTCAACGCGTCGTAGATCTGCTGGTGCGACATCGTTTCGAACGGGTCCTGCGCCGTGATCGCTCGCGCATCGAATGTGCCACTGCCGTATGTCGACAGCAGGCTCGCCCACTCGTTGTTGACGAAGCTACGGTCCTCATCCCATTTGGCTCGCTCATCCGTGGCCCGCTGCTGATCGTCCGTCTTGTTCTTGTCGGCATCGGCCGACGAATCAGTGACAAGTCCGACGCCCATCGCCAGGGAGTTGATCGCTACCTGAAAATCGTTGTACGACACCATTAGGAATTCCCCAAATCCAGTCCAGCGAGCTTGTCGGCAGCCGACTTGTCAGCCTCGGCCAACTTGCCGCAGGCCAATTTGTAGGTGTCGCGCATGAGGGTGACTACGTCGATGCTCTGCTCGAGCCGCTTAACCGCAGAATCGGCACCGTTGTTAGCTTTGAGCGAAAATTTGTTCTTGAGAGACTCGGCGGATACCAAACTACCGAAGCCCGAAAGATGCTCCAACCGTGCCGCTTCGTTCCGCAAAGAACGTAGTTTGGCCTGCATCTGTTCGGCGCGTTGCGCGAGCTTCGTCCCGACTTCCTCATCCAGACGGAACTCGCCGCCGTCGGCCTGCTTGTACAGCGCCTGCCAACGCGTCATCATGCCTTGCATTTCCGACTGCTCGGTCGCCGTCACCGCGTCCCTCCTTCAATCCGTGACGACCGGTACTTCCAGTACCTGGCCAGTCTCGTTATTCCCGCATACCTCGAAGGGGAGCCCCTACTTCGGCAGGTAGGGCTCCAATTCCTTCGCATGCTGGACCGCGAGATCACAGCGATCACGGGTCACCGGCTCGCCGTACATCCACCCCACGCTGACTTCGAGCATGCCTTGTGCGGCAGGCAAGCTCACATAACAGCTCAGCTGCTTCGTGTCCGACTTATCCTGATAGATCAAGCTGGCTCGCGGGCCGATCTGGACATTACGAAACCCCGTGAGCTTGTCATTCTTCCGAGCGTCATCCAGTGAGTAGATCGTTGAAGAGACCGACACAAAATACGGCCCGTCGACGGCAGTCCACTGGCAAATTCGCGCATCGACCGGACCGGTGGGCGCATCCGTGGTCACGTCCTTCGTCGCCGGATCCATCCGGGCCGCCCGCACAGCTTCGTCCGACAACTGCGTACACGGGTTCCACTCGACCGTCTTCTCCCCGTTGACGGTCTTGGGCCCGGACGTGGTGGGTGTCCCGTCCTTGGTGGACGAACAGCCGGTGACCAGCGCGGTTACCGCTGCGCCGACCAGCATGGTGCGGATGGCGACCCTCGACACACTGGCGGTTCGCATATCTCTCCTGACTACGGCCCCGGACTCCCGACACAGGATAAGACGCATGAGATCTCCCCCTGGTTCCGTTCCAAAATAGATCTATCCAATTGGACCGTTCCACTCAGGATGCAGAATGCCAGGTCGGCGCGCCGAGGACCACCCCCACGACCTGGACGCGCGATCAGGGGGAACTGGTGGCGGGCAACGCGCGAGAGCGCCCCACCACCAGTTCCCCCTCGGCCTCAGCCGCGGACGGCGACGGCGTCGACTTCGAATTGCATGTCGGGCAGGGCGAGGGCGGCGACGCCCGCGAGGGTCTGCACGGGCGGGCGGTCGCCCCAGATCTCGGCGATCTTCTTGCCGAGCACCGCGAGCTTGTCCAGGTTGTGGTCGACGATGAAGGTGCGCAGTTGCGCCACGTCCGCGTAGCCCAAACCGGCTGAGCGCAAAGCGATTCCGAGGTTGGCGAAGGCGTTGTCGACCTGGGCGGCGAAGTCGCCGCTGGTGGTGTGCCCTTGCGCGTCGGAGTCGTACTGTCCCGCGATGAGCACCAGTTCGCCGGTCACCCGCGCCACATGGCTGTAGCCGAAGCCGGTGGGGTCGTGCAGTTCCGCGGGGTTGCTGATCTCGATGGCCATCATCGTCTCCTCGTATCTCGACTCATCAGCAGAACAAGAAGACGACGAAGCACCATCCCCCACTGTGACATGGCAGTCGTCACGACTCAGTTGGCAGACAGCTGCCCGCACACCGCGGGTACCGTCGAGAGTGCGATTCACAGCTTCATCGGGAGGGAAAATGAAGGTGAAATCTGCTGCATCCATCGTCGGGATCACCGCTGCGATCGTCCTCGGTCTCGGTGGCACGGCCCATGCGAATCAACCGCCGAACGTGCTGCACCCAGGCGCCGAGTTCGTGGGTTCGTACCCGACCGAGAAGAAGTGCTGGGCGGCGGCCGCGGATGAGATGGGGCGCGATCCCAGTCGGATCAACTACTCCTGCGCACTGACCCCGCAGGTCAGATGGGATTTGTGGATGTGGTGACAGCGGCGCGGGCCCCTCCTCCGGTTCGGAGGCGAGGCCCGCGTGCTCATCCGGGGCTCGGCCCGAACGGTGATGTTCTTCTTACAGAACCCATTTCAGGATCAGGGTAAGTATCGCCGCGGCGACGGCGAGGACAACTGCGCCTGCTCCCCAGACGAATCCTTGCCGCTGCCACGGACGACCGTGATCCAGCGAGAACTGGCCCGGCCCGGTGAAGGCGATGGCCGCGCCGACCGCGGCGAACAGCAACGGCATCTCGTAGGTGTCCTTACCGAACAGCCCCAAGCTCCACAGCGAGTTGATCGCGTTGATCATCGTGCCCAGGATGATCGCGCCGGCCAGCGGTGTCAGCAGACCGCCGACGAGCATCAGGCCGCCGACGAATTCCGTGAGCCCGGCGAGGGTGCCGAACAGTTTGCCCGGGTTGTAGCCGGAGAGTTCGAAGCCTTCGGCATTGGCACTCCAGCCGGGACCTTTGAACCAGCCGAACAATTTTTGCGCACCGTGTACCGCCATCAGCGCGCCGAACACGACGCGGATGATCAGCAGTCCGATGTCGACGGTGATACCGTCCAGCTGGGGATTGGTAGTGGTGCGTTCCAGTACAGATTTCGTGGTCATGCTGGTCCTCGTCCCTGCAAGTCGATTCCAAACATCTGGTCCATTGGCCTCGGCGATGAAGCGGACTGCGGTCCGATTATCACACGATTCGACCCAACTTCCCAAGACCCGGTCTTATTCCTGTTCTACGTTTTCATCCTGACGTGGGTTCACTCCGCAAGGAAGAAGAAGTAGCCGAGGAACACGACGAGCAAGGCCCACATCGCCGGATGCACGTCCTTGATCCGGCCCTTCGCCACCATCACAATCGGATAAAACAGCATGCCCATGGCCAAGCCGTTCGCGATCGAGTAGGTCAGCGGCATCATCACGATGGTGATGAACGCGGGCACGGAGTATTCGAGACGATTCCAGTCGATCTCGCCGAGGGCACGCGCCATCAGGATGCCGACCACGATGAGCGCGGGCGCGGTGACCTCGCCTGATCCCGCGACGACCGCGAAGATCGGATAACAGAACATGGCGACGAGGAACCAGCCCGCGGTGGTGACGGCGGTCAGCCCGGTGCGTCCGCCGGCGGAGACGCCCGCGGTGGACTCGACGTACGCGGTGGTGGTGGAGGTGCCGATGACGGCGCCCGCCATGGTGCCGACGGAGTCGGCGGCCAGCGCGCTGGCCGCGCGCGGCAGCTTGCCGTCCTTGTCGAGCAGGCCCGCCTGGTTGGCGACGCCGATCAGCGTGCCGGAGGCGTCGAAGAAGTCGACGAACAGCATGGTGAGGATGACGACGGCCATCTGAGCGGTGAAGGCGTCGGGCAGGTTGATGATCGCCTGACCGAAGGTGTGCTCCAAGCCTTTCGGCGCCGCGACCACACCGTCGGGCAGGTCGACGAGCCCGCTGACGATGCCGACCGCCGCGGTGAGCACGATGCCGTAGAGCACCGCGCCGTGCCAGCCGATGACGAGGAACACCACGGTCACGACGAGCCCGAACAGGGCGAGCAGGGTGGTGCCCTTGGTGAAATCGCCGAGGGTGACCAGGGTGGCGTCGCTGTTCACCACGATGCCCGCGTTCTTCAACCCGAGGAACGCCACGAACAACCCGATGCCCGCGCCGACGGCGAGCTTCATCTGCATCGGGATCGCGTTGAGGATGCGCTCGCGCACCTTGGTGATCGCGAGCACGAAGAAGATGACGCCGGACAGGAAGGTGCCCGACAGCGCGACCTCCCACGGAATGCCCATGCCGAGCACCACCGAGTAGGCGAAGAAGGCGTTGAGGCCCATGCCGGGCGCGAGCGCGATCGGGTACTTGGCCCACAGCCCCATGACGAGCGTGCCGAACACCGCGGCGACGGCGGTCGCGGTGAACACGGCCTGCATCGGAATGCCCTTGGCGCCGAGCGCGCCCTCGTCGCCGAGCACCGACGGGTTCACGGCGAGCACATAGGACATGGCCAGGAACGTGACCGTGCCCGCCATCAACTCGCGTTTCATGGTCGAACCGGTCGCGCTGATACCGAAGAACGCGTCGATGCGACCTCGGGGCTCGGTCGGTGCGGCGGTGGCCATGGGCGATCTCCAGTCGGGAAAACGGTACGGGCGTGCCCAGGCACGGTAACCGACCGTTCACTGAATCGGAGAATTCACGCACCGGTCGGGACCGGGCAGTTGTCCCAGCTCACACGCCCTAGGCTCGGTCTCGAAGTCCGGCCGGATGCCTCCGCGGTTCAGCTCGTCGCCTGGTAAGGCGGAGAAGGAGCCGATACCGGGGTTGTCTCGGTGACGACGACAACGCGGCCAGGCGGCGAGCTGGACCGTGGAGGCGCCGGATGGGACTTCGAGACAGAGCCTATGCGTGCGGCGCGGCCACCAAGCCCAGCTCCGCGTCACCGGCGAGCAGGTCGTTGTGCGGCAGCACGCGCACCGTGTATCCGACGGCGCCGGACAGCGGCACGGGCGTGTCGACGACGAAGTGCGCCACCCCGGAGTCCGAACCCTGGTGGGTCATCGGAATGGTCACCACATCGGACAGGTCGTCGGACGGCGACACCCGGCCGAGCACGGCCTGCACCACCACGTCGCCGACCGCGAGACCGCCGAGATCGATGCGCGCGGTCAGCGACAGCCGCGCCCCGATGATCGGCGTATCCGGCAGGCCCGCGCTGTCCACCTGGATCACCTTCACCGACGGCCACGCCGCCTCGACCCGGCGGCGGTAGTCGGCGATGGCGCGGGCGACCGCGAAATCGTCGGCCGTCGCCTGCTGGTAGGCGTTGGCGGCGGGCGCGTAGTACTCGACCGCGTAGTCCCGAACCATCCGGGAGGCCAGCACTTTCGGGCCGAGGGTCTGCAAGGTGTGACGCACCATCTCGACCCAGCGCACCGGCATGCCCGCGGCATCACGGTCGTAGAAGCGGGGCGCGACCGTGCGCTCGAACAGGTCGTAGAGCGCGGCGGCTTCCAGATCGTCGCGGCGGTGCTCGTCGCTGACGCCGTCGGCGGTCGGGATGGCCCAACCGTTTTCGCCGTCGTACATCTCGTCCCACCAGCCGTCCCGGATGGACAGGTTCAGTCCGCCGTTCAGTGCGGACTTCATGCCGGAGGTGCCGCACGCTTCCAGCGGACGCAGCGGATTGTTCAGCCACACATCGCAACCCCAGTACAGGTAGCGGGCCATCGACATGTCGTAGTCGGGCAGGAAGACGATGCGGTGCCGCACCGCGGGGTCGTCGGCGAACCGGACCACCTGCTGGATGAGCGCCTTGCCGCCGTCGTCGGCGGGGTGGCTCTTGCCCGCGACCACCAGCTGCATCGGCCGCTGCGGGTCGAGCAGCTGGGCCCGCAACCGTTCCGGATCGCGCAGCATCAGCGTGAGCCGCTTGTAGGTCGGCACCCGGCGCGCGAAACCGACGGTCAGCACGTCGGGGTCGAAAACGCTGTCCACCCAACCCAATTCGGCTTCGGCCGCGCCGCGGTCCAGCCAGGACGCGCGCACCCGGCGGCGCACCTCGGCAACCAGAATGGCGCGCAACGCGTTTCGGGTCGACCACAGCTCGCCGAGATCGACGTCGCGCAGCCGCTCCCAGCCACGCGCCTCTTCGACGAGTTCGGCACCGATATGCTCGCGCGCCTTGTCGAACCATTCGCGGGCCGCCCAGGTCGGCGCGTGCACGCCGTTGGTCACCGAGCCGATCGGCACCTCGGCGGCGTCGAAACCCGGCCACAGTCCGGCGAACATGGCACGGCTGACCTCGCCGTGCAGTTTCGATACACCGTTGGCGCGCTGGGCAAGTCGCAATCCCATATGCGCCATGTTGAACACGGACGGATCGGCCTCACGCCCGAGCGCGACGATCCGATCGACGGAAAGCCCTGGCAGCATGGCGGATTCGGATTCACCGTGCGCTCCGCCGAAGTAGCGGCGCACCATCGGCATCGGGAACCGGTCGATACCCGCCGGCACCGGCGTGTGCGTGGTGAACACCGTCCCGGCCCGGACCGCGGCCAGCGCCGTATCGTAATCCTTTCCGGCGGCGACGAATTCACGGATGCGCTCGACGCCGAGGAAGCCCGCGTGACCCTCGTTCATGTGGAACACGTCGGGATCGGGCAGACCGTTCGCGGCGGTGTAGGCGCGCACCGCGCGCACGCCGCCGATACCGGCCAGAATCTCCTGCCTGATCCGATGTTCCTGATCGCCACCGTAGAGGCGGTCGGTCACCGCGCGCAGTTCCGGATCGTTCTCGGCGATATCGGAATCCAGCAGCAACAGCGGCACCCGGCCGACCTGCGCGATCCACACCCGGGCCCGCAGCACCCGCTGGTCGGGCATCGCGACGTGGATGAGCACCGGCGCGGTCTCCGAATCCGCCTGCTCGGAGGTCAGCAGCCGCAACGGCAGCCCCTGCGGGTCCAGGTCCGGGTAGTGCTCGGTCTGCCAGCCGTCGGCGGACAGCGTCTGACGGAAATAGCCGGAGCGGTACAGCAATCCGACGCCGATCAGCGGCAGGCCGAGATCCGAGGCCGCCTTCAGGTGATCGCCCGCCAGGATGCCGAGCCCGCCGGAGTAGTTGGGCAGCACCTCGGTGACGCCGAACTCCATGGAGAAGTACGCGATCCCGCGCACGCCCTCCTCCCCCGCCCGGCGCTCGAACCAGCTCGGCGCCGCGAGGTAGTCGCGCAGATCCGCGGCCGCGGCGTCCACCCGGCGCACGTAGTCGGGGTCGGCCGCCAGCTCGTCGACCCGCGCGGCGGGTACCTCGCCGAGCATGCGCACCGGGTCGTGACCCATTTCCAGCCACCGCTGCGGATCCAGCTCGGCGAACAGGTCCTGGGTCGGCGGATGCCACGACCACCGCAGGTTCGTGGCGAGCTCCCCGAGGGCGGCCAGCCGCTCGGGCAGATGGGCACGGACGGTGAAACGACGGAGGGCCTTCACTCCGCGAACCCTACCGAACCGCGGGCCTCGAGTCCGCCCGAGCGGCCCGGCGCACAACTGTGCGCTCAGCTCTGCCGCCGCTACTGCGCACCGAACTTCTCCGCCGCGTACTCCGCGGAGAACTGCGCCACGTAGTCGCCGGCGGGCGGGATCTCCTTGATCACGTCGATCAGCACGCCGCTGGGGTCGGCGATGATGAAGTGGCGCTGACCGAAGTCCTCGGACCGGATCTCCAGTTCCGCTTTGTGGCCACCCTGCACGACGAGGCGCTCCCACTCGGCGTCCACGTCGTCCACCTCGAAGTTCAGCAGCAGACCCTGCACCGGTTTGCGATAGGCCGCGGGCACGGTCGGGTGGGTGTAGTCGAGCAGCGCGAGTTCGTAGGTGCGCTCGCCTTCGCGACGCAAGCTCACATACCAGTCCGCCTCGAAGGTGATCTCGAATCCCAGCCAGGTGGTGTAGAAGTCGCGGGCCGCCGCGATGTCGGTGGTGCCGATGACCGGGTAGAAGCTGCTCAGTTTCATGACTCTCTCACTCTCACATACCGATGGTATGTCAGCTAAGCTAGATCGCATACCATCGGTATGTCAAGAGAGAGGTAGGCGATGCCGAGCACGATCCGCACCCAGCAGCGGGAGGAGACCCGGCGCGCGCTGTTGCATACGAGCCGGCGCCTGTTCGCGGCGAAAGGCTATGGCGCCGTTGGCCTGTCGGAGATCGTCTCGGCGACGGGCGTGACCAAGGGCGCGCTTTATCACCACTTCGACAGCAAGGCCGCGCTGTTCGGCGCGGTGCTGGAACAGGTGCAGCAGGAGGTCGGCGCGCGAGTTTCAGCGGCCGCCGAAACCGTCACCGACCCGTGGGATCAACTGATCGCGGGCTGCGAAGCCTTCCTGACCGCCTGTACCGATCCAGAGATCCAGCGGATCATGCTGATCGACGGACCCGCGGTGCTCGGCTGGAACGAATGGCGCGCGCTGGACGCGGCCGCCTCGGCCCGCCATCTCGAGGAAGCGCTGCAAACGCTGATCGACGCGGGCGTACTCGCCCGGCAGCCCGTCGCGCCGCTCACCCACCTGCTCTCCGGCGCGATGAACGAGGCGGCCCTGTGGTTGGCCACCACCACCGATCTCCGGGCACTCACCGATACGACAGCCGCTCTGCGCCGTCTGCTGGAGGGCTGCCGCGCCTAGCCACGCGCCGCAGCCGTCTCCCCGCAGCTGTCCCACGTGGCCGTCTCCCGCAGCCGTCTCACGTGGCCGTCTCCCGCAGCCGTCCCACGTGGCCGTCTCCCGCAGCCGTCCCACGTGGCCGTCTCCCGCAGCCGTCTCACGTTGCCGTCTCACGTTGCCGTCTCACGCAGCCGTTCTCGCACGCCGGCGCAGGTGCGAGAGGACAGCGCAGGAGCCGGGAGTCGGCCCTGAAAAGCGCTGGCGACGCCGCCGATTCGCATGGCAGCATCGGCAGATGCCGCACTGGGTCGCCGTTCTTCCGCAATTCCTGCTGGCCTGTTTGATCCTGGCCGCGCTCCCCGTGCCCGCAACGGCACTGTTCCTCCAGCGTGCGGTGCGCGACGGACGCAAGGCGGGATTGGCCGCGGTCGCCGGGAACGAGATCGGCGTGTTCGGCTGGAGCCTCGCGGGCGGCGCCGGACTCTCGGTGCTGCTGGTCGCCAACCACTTCATGAACACCGCGCTGCATATCGTCGGCGCGTTGGTGCTGATCTGGCTCGGCATCCAGGCCTGGCGCGGGGCGGGGCGCGACGACGAGTTCGGCGGCGCGATGACCAAGCTGCTGCCGAGCGGGCGCACCCCAGGCTCGGCCTTCCGCGCGTCACTGCTCTCGATCGCCGCCAACCCGAAGGCGGCGGTGTTCGGCCTGACGATCCTGCCGCAGTTCCTGCCGTCCAGCGGTCCGGTGCTGGCCAGCGTGATCGCCCTGGTGCTGATCCAGGTGCTGATCGATACCGCGTGGTGCGTCGGCATCGTGCTCGCCGCCGACCGCGCCGGCACCTGGCTGCGCCGCACCGGCATCCGGCAGCGGGTGGAGCGGGCACTCGGCGCGATCCTGGTCGCGCTCGGACTCGGCCTCGCAGCCGACGCCCGCTGAACCCCGCGCTCACCGACCGCACCAAAAGCGAGCCGACCGTCCGGCGTGCCTTACCAGCGATCGCGCCAACCCCGCCGACCGCGACGGCGAGCCAACCGACCGGCACGCCCGACCAGCAAACGCGCCACCCAGCCGACCGCGACCGCGACGGCGACGGCGACGGCGACGGCGACGGCGACGGCGACGGCGACGGCGACGGCGAGCCAACCGTCCGGCACGCCCGACCAGCAAACGCGCCACCCAGCCGACCGCGACGGCGAGCCAGCCGACCGGCGTGCCCGACCAGCAAACGCACCACCCAGCCGACCGCGACGGCGAGCCAGCCGACCGGCGTGCCCGATCAGCGAACGCGCGCAATCCAGCCGACCGCGCCGACGCAGGCAGAACAGCGGCGTCCCAGCCGACTCCGATGCCGTGACGAAGTCGGCCGAGGCCGGCCACGGCCTTGCCCCATCACCGCGCTGATCCGGTACATCCGGACCGGTGCCGGTAGGTTGGTCCCGTGACCGGCCGCATCGCAATCGATGACACTGCCCCGTCCATCGCAGGCGGTCGACCTGCCAAGGCCGTCGTCGGGGAGGTCTTCCCGGTGCGCACCGTGGTCTGGCGGGAGGGGCACGACGCCGTCGCCGCGACCCTGGCGGTGCGGGCGCCCGGTTCGTCGCGACCGGTCCGGATCCGGATGGCCCCCGACTTCGAGCCCGATGTCTTCAACGCCACCTTCACGCCGAACCTGCCCGGCCTCTGGACCTATCGCATCGAGGGCTGGAGTGATCCGATCGCCACCTGGCGTTCGGCGGTGGAGGCCAAGCTCGCGGTCGGGCAGAGCGCCGCCGACCTGGACAACGATCTCGAGCTCGGCGCCCGGCTGCTGGAGCGCGCCGCGCAGGCCGTGCCGAAGAAGCAGTTCGAGCGATTGCGCGCCGCCGCAGCGGCTTTGCGCAGCGACGAGCAGCTGCCTGCCCGGGTCGCGCCCGCGTTCGCCGAGGAGATCGCCGAGATTCTGCGCGCTACGCCCTTGCGCGACATGGTGACTCGCGGCCCGCAGCACACCGTGCAGGTGGATCGGCAGCGCGCGCTGTTCGGGTCGTGGTACGAGTTCTTCCCCCGCTCCACCGGCGGCCGGGACAGCTCCGGCGCACCGATCCACGGCACCTTCGCCACGGCGGCAAAGGAATTGCCGCGGATCGCCGCGATGGGCTTCGACGTGGTCTATTTGCCGCCGATCCACCCGATCGGTGCGATCAACCGCAAGGGCCGCAACAACACGCTGGTCGCCGAAGCGGGCGATGTCGGTTCGCCGTGGGCGATCGGTTCCGCGGACGGTGGCCACGACGCCGTGCATCCCGCACTCGGCACCGAGGCGGATTTCGCCGAGTTCGTCGACAGCGCAACGCAACTCGGCCTGGAAGTGGCCTTGGATCTGGCCTTGCAGTGCGCGCCCGATCATCCGTGGGTGGCCGCGCATCCGGAGTGGTTCACCACCCTGCCGGACGGCACCATCGCCTTCGCGGAGAATCCGCCGAAGAAGTACCAGGACATCTACCCGGTCAACTTCGACAACGATCCCGACGGCCTGTACGCCGAGGTGCTGCGCGTGGTCCGGCATTGGATCGCGTTGGGCGTGAAGATCTTCCGGGTCGACAACCCGCACACCAAGCCCGCCGACTTCTGGGAGTGGCTGATCGCCACCGTGCGCCGCGACGACCCGGACGTGCTCTTCCTGTCCGAGGCCTTCACCCGACCGGCCCGGCTGTATGGACTGGCGCGACGCGGATTCACCCAGTCCTACACATATTTCACCTGGCGCGTGGCGAAGTGGGAGCTCGCCGACTTCGGCCGAGAACTGGCCGCCAAGGCCGACGAGGCCAGGCCCAATCTGTTCGTCAACACCCCGGACATCCTGCACGAGAGTCTGCAGCACGGCGGGCCGGGCATGTTCGCCGTCCGCGCGGTGCTGGCCGCCACCCTCGCGCCGACCTGGGGCGTGTACTCCGGTTTCGAGCTGTTCGAACACCAGGCGGTGCGACCGGGCAGCGAGGAGTACCTGGATTCGGAGAAGTACGAGTTGCGTCCGCGTCCGTTCGCCGAAGCTCTGGCGCGCGGGGAATCACTGGAGCCGTGGCTCACCCGGCTCAACGAGATCCGCCGGGCCCATCCGGCGCTGCAACAGTTGCGCTGCATCCACTTTCACCACGTGGACAACGACGCGCTGATCGCCTATTCGAAGATCGATCCGAGCAGCGGCGACGCCGTCCTGGTGGTGGTGAACCTGAATCCGTTCGGCGCCGAATGGGGCATGCTCTCACTCGATCTGCCCGCCATCGGCCGGGAATGGCATGACCATCCGGTGGTGCAGGACGAGGTCAGCGGCGAGGAATACCACTGGGCCCAAACGAATTACGTGCGCCTGGACCCGGCGCACGCGGTCGCGCACATCCTCGCGCTGCCCCCGGTCGGCCAGCAGGCACGCACCGAACTGGCCTATCGGAGCACCCTGTGATGCGCCGAAGGGATCTGATGCTGCTCGCCGCGGGCACCCATCCCGATCCGCACACCGTGCTCGGCGCGCACCCCCATCCGGACGGCATGGAGATCAGAGCGCTACGCCCGCACGCGGATTCGGTGGCGGCCAGGGTCGGCGGCGTCGATCATCCGCTGAAGTCGTTGGGGCACGGGGTGTTCGCCGCGGTGGTGCCCTATCCCGAACTCATGGACTACCGCCTGGTGACGACCTATCCCGGCGGCCAGACGGTGCTCGGTGCCGACGGCTACCGATTCCTGCCTACAGTGGGCGAATTGGACCTGCACCTGATCGGCGAGGGCCGCCACGAACGACTCTGGGACGTGCTCGGCGCCCACCCGCGCCGATACACCACCCTCGACGGTGACGTGCACGGCACCTCGTTCGCCGTGTGGGCGCCGAATGCGCGCGGCGTCACCGTGTTCGGCGATTTCGACGGATGGGGCGGGCAGAGCGCGCCGATGCGCGCCCTCGGCACCTCGGGCATCTGGGAGGTGTTCGTGCCGGATGTCGGGCCCGGCACCATGTACAAGTTCCGGGTGCACGGCGCCGACGGCCGCACGATCGACCACGCCGACCCGATGGCATTCGCCACCGAGGTGCCGCCCGCCACGGCCTCGGTGGTGACCGAGAGCCACCACGTCTGGAGCGACCGGCAGTGGCTCGACACCCGCGCGCGGACCGATCCGACCCAGGCGCCGATGAGCGTCTACGAGGTGCACCTCGGTTCCTGGCGGCCCGGCCTCGGCTACCGCGAATTGGCCGACCAGCTGGCCGATTACGTGCAGGCGGCCGGATTCACGCACATCGAACTGCTGCCCATCGCCGAGCACCCGTTCGGCGGGTCCTGGGGGTATCAGGTCACCTCGTACTACGCCCCGACCGCGCGCTTCGGCAGCCCCGACGACTTCCGCGCCTTCGTCGACCGGCTGCACCGGGCAGGCATCGGCGTGCTGCTCGACTGGGTGCCCGCGCATTTCCCACGCGACGAATGGGCACTGGCCCGCTTCGACGGCACCCCGCTCTACGAACACGCCGATCCGCGGCGCGGTGAGCAACTCGACTGGGGCACCTACGTTTTCGACTTCGGGCGGCACGAGGTGCGCAACTTCCTGGTGGCCAACGCGCGCTTCTGGATCGAGGAGTTCCACATCGACGGCCTGCGCGTCGACGCCGTCGCCTCCATGCTGTACCTGGATTACTCACGCCCGGAAGGCGGTTGGGAGCCGAACGTGCACGGCGGCCGGGAAAACCTGGAGGCGGTGGACTTTCTGCAGGACCTCAACAACACCGTGCACCGCCACCACCCCGGCGTGGTCACCATCGCCGAGGAGTCCACCAGCTGGCCGGGCGTCACCCGCGGCACCGACGTCGGCGGCCTCGGCTTCACCATGAAGTGGAACATGGGCTGGATGCACGACACCCTCGACTTCCTGGGCCGCGACCCGATCCACCGGTCCTGGCACCACAACGAGATCACCTTCTCGCTGATGTACGCGTGGAGCGAGAACTTCGTGCTGCCGATCAGCCACGACGAGGTCGTGCACGGCAAAGGCACGCTGTGGACCCGGATGCCCGGCGACGATTTCGCCAAAGCCAGTGGGGTGCGCGCGCTGCTGGCCTACATGTGGGGACATCCCGGCAAGCAACTGTTGTTCATGGGCCAGGATTTCGGCCAGTTCCGCGAGTGGTCCCACGATCGCGGACTGGACTGGCAGGAACTGGACAACCCGCTGCACCTCGGCATCACCGCGACGGTGCGCGCGCTCAACACGGTGTACCGCGAACGTCCCGCGCTGTGGAGCCAGGACACCACACCGGGCGGCTACTCCTGGATCGAGGCGAACGATCAGGCCAACAACGTGCTGTCGTTCCTGCGCTACGGATCGGACGGTTCGGTGGTGGCCTGCGTCTACAACTTCTCCGGCTCGGTGCACGGCGAGTACCGTGTCGGGCTGCCCGGCGCGGGGCGGTGGACGGAGATCCTGAACACCGACGCCGCCGAATACGGCGGCTCCGGCATCGGCAACATGGGCGCGGTCGAGGCGATGGACGAACCGTGGCACGGCCGTCCGGCCTCGGCCACCCTCGCACTCGCCCCCAACAGCGCGGTCTGGCTGGCCCCGGAAAGCTGATCGCCCACCGGGGCACCGAGCCCGCCGGTCAGTACCGCGGCACCGCCGTCAGCACCGCGGCCAGCGCGGGTCAGTACAGCGCGGCGGCGAGCTTGCGCCGGGCGGCCACCACGAACGGCTCGGCCTGGTCGAACAATTCGAAGAGTTCGAGCAGCCGGGTGCGCGCCTTGGTCCGGTCGTCGCCCGCGGTCCGCTTGACCACCGCGATGAGCCGCTCGAACGCGGCCTCCGGCAGCTGGCTCAGCAGCTCGAGGTCGGCGGCATCCAGGGCGGCGTCCACGTTCGCGGGGTCGGCGTCGGCGGTGGCGATCGCGGTCTCCGGGATCTCCTGCGCGCGAGCGAGGAAACGCAGCTGCCGCAGTGCGCCCTTGGCCTCCTCGTTGCCCGGCTCCGCGGCGATGATCGCCTCGTAGGCGGCCTCGGCACCGGCCATGTCGCCCTGTTCCAGCGCCGTTTCCGCCGCGACGAAGCGCGGATCCTCCGGCGCTTCCTCGGGCGTCTCGCCGCCGGGCAGTTTGCCCGCCACCGCGTCGACGACCGCACTCAGCCACTGCCGGACCTGCGGCTCAGGCTGGGCGCCCTGGAAATCGGCCAGCGGCTGACCACCCGCGACCGCGATGACGGTCGGAATGCCCTGCACGCCGAACGCCTGCGCGATCCGCATGTTCGACTCGGCTTCGACGGTGGCCAGGTCCCAGGCCCCGCCGCTCTCACCGACCAGTCGTTCCAGCGTCCGGACCAGCTCGACGCTGCCCGGGCTGCGCTGCGAGTACAGCGCGACGACCACGGGCACCTGCACCGAGCGGCGCAGCACCTTCGTTTCGAAGTTCGCCTCGGTGACCGCGTAGTCGCCGCCGGCCGCGCCGGATGCTCCGGCGGGCGGCTGCTTCAGGCTGGACAGGTCCACGGCCCCGGACATGGCGGCGGCAACGGCGGGCGAAGTACGGCGTGCAGCAGGTCGAGTCACGGTTTCCAGTTTGTCACGAGGTGGCCGAGGCCGGGGCTCCGGACTCGGCAGAAACCGGGTTGCTCAGCTCACCCAGCTTGCCGGAGCGCACGGCCCAGATCTCGAACACCACGGTGAAGAACGGCGGGATGCTCGACAGCAGCGCGAGCAGCGTGGTCTTGCCGGTCCACCCCAGTTCGCGCGAGGCCACGATGACCGAGAGCACGAACAGCACGAAGACGATGCCGTGCGTCATGCCGAAGACCTTCACCGGCCACAGGATCGGTTCCGGCAGCCGCTTGAGCACCATGCCGATGATCAGGAAAAACCACGAGATCGCCTCCAGCACCGCGATGAAACGAAGCCGCTTCGCGGCAGTGCTCAGGTCGAAGACATTGCCCATAGGCCTTATTGTGCCGCATGCACTACGCCGTGTCGTAGTGCGACGGATCACAATGTCAAGTCCGATTCGCGAAAATCGCCCTTCACGAAGGATTTTCGTGAAGGGCGATCGAAAAGAGTGGCGCAGACCTCAGACTCGGACAATCAGGGCATCGCCCTGACCGCCGCCACCGCACAGCCCGGCCGCGCCCACGCCGCCGCCGCGGCGCTTCAGTTCCAGCACCAGGTGCAGCAGGATGCGCGCGCCGGACATGCCGAGCGGGTGACCGATCGCGATGGCGCCACCGTTGACGTTCACCTTCGCCGGATCGATGCCCAGTTTGCGGGTCGAGGCGACGCCGACCGCGGCGAATGCCTCGTTGATCTCCACCAGGTCCAGGTCGGCGGGCGAAATGCCCTCGCGCGCACAGGCCTTCGCGATGGCGTTGGCCGGCTGGTCCTGCAGGGTCGAATCCGGGCCCGCGACCACGCCGGCGGCGCCGATCTCGGCGAGCCAGGTCAGGCCGAGTTCCTCGGCCTTGGCCTTGCTCATCACCACGACCGCGGCCGCGCCGTCGGAGATCTGCGAGGCGCTGCCCGCGGTGACCGTGCCGTCCTTGCGGAACGCCGGGCGCAGCTTGGCCAGCGACTCGGCGGTGGTGTCGGCGCGGATGCCCTCGTCGGCGGCGACCAGCACCGGATCGCCCTTGCGCTGCGGCACCGCGACCGGAACCACCTCGTCGTCGAACAGGCCGTTCTTCCACGCCTCGGCGGCGCGCTGATGCGAGGCCGCCGCGAACGCGTCCTGCTCCTCGCGGCTGACCGGCTCGGTGTCGTTGCGCTGTTCGGTCAGCGCGCCCATCGGCTGATCGGTGAAGATGTCGTAGAGCCCGTCGTAGGCCATGTGGTCGCGCAGCGTGACATCGCCGTACTTGAAGCCCTCGCGGCTCTTCTCCAGCAGATGCGGCGCCTGGCTCATCGATTCCTGACCGCCCGCGACCACGATCTCGTACTCACCGGCCCGAATCAGCTGGTCGGCCAACGCGATTGCGTTGATACCGGACAAACACACCTTGTTGAGGGTCAGCGCGGGGACATCCATCGGGATGCCGGCCGCCACCGCCGCCTGCCGAGCCGGGATCTGACCCGCGCCCGCGGTGAGCACCTGGCCCATGATCACGTAATCGACCTGCTCGGGCGCCACGCCACCCTTCTCCAGCGCCGCCTTGATGGCGAAGCCGCCGAGATCGGAACCGCTGAAGTCCTTCAGCCCACCGAGCAGCCGACCGACCGGGGTGCGCGCACCGGAGACGATTACTGATGTGGTCACGACGAGCCTCGCTTCGCTTGTTCCGCAGAATTCCGTACTCAACGGTAACTCCTGTGCCCCGGTTGCCGGTACGCAGGTACGAGCTACCTTCGAGTAGTGAGCAACGATATGGATTCGTCCGATTTCATCCCCGCGGACTACGTCGTCGCCGTCGACCACGTCGGTGTCGCCGTGCCCGATCTGGATGTCGCGGTTGCCTGGTATGCGGAGAATCTCGGCATGGTCGAGACCCATCGCGAGGTCAACGAAAGCCAGGGCGTGCACGAGGCGATGCTGTCGCTGCCCGGCGCGCCCGATCGCGGGACTGCCCTGCAGTTGCTGGCTCCGCTGAACGCCGAGTCGACCATCGCGAAGTTCATCGACCGTAACGGACCGGGCCTGCAGCAACTGGCCTATCGCGTCACCGACATCGATGCGGTCTGCGCGCACCTGCACAACCGCGGTCTGCGTTTGCTGTACGAGGCGCCGAGGTCTGGAACAGCGGATTCGCGCATCAATTTCATCCATCCGAAGGATGCTGGCGGTGTGCTGATCGAGTTGGTCGAGCCGAACGCGAATGTTACGCACTAGTATCAAGATCGGGCGCGGAAAACTCGTCGGAATCACATTCGCGGTCGAGTCACCATCGGGACTCGGTAGGCTGTAGTTTGTGTGCCATGTCGTCACCTGAGTCCGATCGCAATCGCTTCGTTGCACTGCCCTTCACCGTTGTGCGCAAGGGTTATGCGCAAGACGAGGTACGCAACTACTTCGACCGCTTCGACGCCGAACTAAGGGTCACCGCTACCGACCGGGATGCTGCTGCGGCACAAGCCCGTAACCTCGCGAGCCAGCTCGAGGATGCGCGTGACGAGATCGACGAACTCCGCAAGGAGGTCGACCGTCTCTCGGTGCCACCCACCACCGCGGAAGGCATGTCCGACCGCATCTCCCGCATGCTGCGGCTGGCCTCCGACGAGGCCTCCGAGGTTCGTGCCCTGGCGCAGGCCGAAGCCGCGGAGATGGTGTCGATCGCGGAGCAGCAGGCCACCGAAATGCGTGGCAAGTACGAGTCGTTGCTGGCCGAAACCAAGGAAAAGCGCGAGGCGCTCGAGATCGAGTTCGAGCAGACCCTCGCCAACGCGCGCACCGAGTCCGCCAAGATCATCGAGGCCGCCCAGGCCGAGGCCGACCGTCTCGGCAAGGAAGCCGACGCCAAGCGCAAGGCGAACCAGCAGGACTTCGAAGTCACCATGGCCGAGCGGCGCACCAAGCTCACCCGTGCCATGGAAGAGCTGGAGGCCACCAGCCGCGCCGAGGCCGCACAGCGGATCAAGGACGCGACCGACGAGGCCAACCGCCTCATCACCTCCGCGACCCAGACCTCCGAGCGCAAGATCGCGCACGCGAAGGAACTGGCCGAGGAGATGCGCGTGCTGCGCGGCCGCGTGCTCGCCCAGCTGCTCGGTATCCGCGGCCAGCTCGACTCGGTGCCCGCGATGCTCGCCGCCGTCAACCGCGAAAGCGAACTGCTGGACGGCGTCCCGGACAACCGCAAGTCCATCGGCGGCAACACCAAGCAGGTCGCCGGCTCCAACCGCAAGGCGATCCCCGAGGTCGCGGCCGAAGACGACGAGATCGTCGACGAGGAGCGCGAGAACGCCGACATCAGCAACTGAACGGCGGGCTCGCGGCGACTAACGCAGTACCCCAACCGAATTCATCCGAAGGCCGTCCCTCCCGGGGCGGCCTTCCTAATGCGCGGGCGAAAACGAGTGCGCGACAGCGGACTACGACCAGCGGCGGGTGATGGTGCGGGTGCGGCGGCCGTTCCAGCAGCCGCTGTGCCAGTGGCGGCGGTCGTCCTCGCCGCCGTCGGCCGCCCAGGCGACGATATGGGCGACGCCGATCGCGATCTCGTGGTCACAGCCGGGGCAGCGGTAGGGCTTCGTCGCGCGGGTGCCGGGGATGGTGCGCACCACATAGGTTTCGTCCCCCGGGCCCGTCTCGGTGCGACCGAAGACATCACCGAGCGGCGCGCCGCCCGTACGCGAGCGGCCCGCTCCACCGTCTGGGCGCGGTTTCCGGCGAGGCATGCCTCCACCCTATTACCCGCGCGGAGCGGCCTCTGAACGGCCGGTTCACCGCTTGCCATGCCGTCCTCAGGTTCGTGTGGCACAGTGGGGCACCGCCCGCGCTACGCACGCCGGCGCGCAGTTTCACCGCACTCGCACCGGGAATACCCTGATCGGGCCGGACAACGGAGGTAGGCATGGCCGTCGCGACGACCGCGGACGACCGGGCGACGGTCGTCGGTTCTCGTTGGTGGCGACCGCGTGTGCCCGCGACAGTCGGCTACCTGGCCGCGCTGGTCCTCGTCACCTCGATCTTCTCCGTGCTCAGCGATTCGGCCCAGTCCAACGTGGTGCTGCACGCCAGTACCAACCTGCACAATCTGCTGCAGGGCCGCATCGTCACCCTGCTGTCGAGCGCGCTCGTGATCGGTGACGTCGGCGTCGCCTGGCTGATCATGCCGATGCTGGCCTGTCTGCTCGCGCTGGCGGAACTGCGCTTCGGTGCGCTGCACATGGTGCGGGTGTTCCTCGCCGGGCATATCGGCGCGACCCTGCTCGTCGCCGCCGGACTGTGGGTGGCGATCGAATTCGACTGGGTGCCCGCGAGTGTGCGGTGGAGCGAGGACGTCGGCATCAGCTACGGCGCGATGGCATTGATCGGCGCGCTTGTCTTCGTGGTCCCGCGCCGGTCCCGCATCCCTTGGGCCACAGGGTGGTTCGCGGCCGCGGTAGGCGGCGTCCTGCTCGGCCAGACCTTCACCAACGTCGGTCACCTGCTGGCCTTCTGCATCGGCTCCGCCGTCGGCTACGGCATGATCCGCACCAAAGACCCGGTCACCCGCCCCTTCACCAAGGTGGAATTGGCGCTGCTGGCCACCAGCGCGGTGCTCGCGGGCGCCGTGCTCTTCGGCTGAACCGGACACGACCGCACTCCCGGCGGGCTGACGACAACGGCCGGCGGCCGTTCACCTACAGTGCTTGGGTGCGCCTAGTGATTGCTCGCTGTCAGGTCGACTACGTGGGGCGACTCACCGCCCATCTGGCCATGGCCCGCCGCCTGCTGCTGATGAAAGCGGACGGCTCGGTCCTCGTGCACTCCGACGGCGGTTCCTACAAACCGCTGAACTGGATGAGCCCACCGTGCTGGCTGGAGGAGCGCGGCGCCGCGGACGTACCCGACGGGGCCAAGGCGCTCTGGGTCGTCACCAACAAGGCCGGCGAGGAACTCCGCATCACCATCGAGGACATCGAGCACGACTCCTCGCACGAGCTCGGCGTCGACCCCGGTCTGGTGAAAGACGGTGTGGAAGCCCACCTTCAAGAACTGCTCGCCGAACACGTGCACACGCTCGGCACCGGTTACACCCTGATCCGCCGCGAGTACATGACCGCGATCGGCCCCGTCGACCTGCTGTGCCGGGACGCGGCAGGTGCCACCGTCGCCGTCGAGATCAAGCGCCGCGGCGAGATCGACGGCGTCGAACAGCTCACCCGTTACCTCGAACTGCTCAACCGCGACCCCCTACTGGCCCCCGTCGCAGGCGTTTTCGCCGCCCAGCAGATCAAACCGCAAGCCCGCACCCTCGCCGAAGACCGCGGCATCCGCTGCCTCGTCCTCGACTACGACACCCTCCGCGGCACCGAAAGCACCGAATTCCGCCTGTTCTGAACGAGAAGTCTCAGTCCGTGTACGGGATGAAGTCCGATTTTCGGGCACCGCAGGTCGGGCACACCCACCCGTCGGGTATGTCCGCGAACGCGGTGCCCGGGGGGATACCTCCGTCCGGATCGCCCTCGGCCGGATCGTAGATCATCCCGCAGGTCACGCAGATCCACAGCTCAGCGACCACGACGGATTTCCGCTGCGCCGCAACACCATCGGTCATGGCCGCACCGCCCCGGGCGGCACCGCGAGTCCGAACCTATTTGCGCGGCGAAACGTCCCGAAATCGTTGAACCGGACGCCGTGTTCGCGCAAGATCGTCTGGCACTCGGCTCTTATCGCCTCTCGGATATAGAACGGGTCGCGCACCACGAAGTGGTGGATCGCGTGTGTCCCACCGAAGTTGAAGCACAACGCGTGGACCGGCCACAGCCATCTCGCCGTCCAGACCTGGGTCTGCTGCAATACGTTGTGCGGCTCGACATCGCCGTAGTAGTGCAGGTTCGAGCTGACGAAATACAGGCAGAAGGTGCGAATCGCGTTGGGCGCCAACAAGGTCACCGCAAGGATGTCCAAAGCCCGGTACGCGCCCGGGTAGCCGACGGTGCCGCCGAGCAATTCGTAGACGTGTGCCGAGACGGTCAGGTACCAGAGACCGTAATGCATTGCGCTGAGCGGGAAGTAGGCGAGCGGCGTCGTGATGGCGAGGCGCCGGGCCTCCGCCGGATCGCGCGCCACCCGCGCCACGTACGCCGCCACGAGCCCGCGCATCCGGAATGGCCGTGTGGCATATCCGAGCACGCTGTCCAGCAGACCGAGCAGCCGATGACCACCCCACCGTTCACCATTGCTGATCGCACGTTCCTCCAGGTCCGATTCGGTACCCGAGACGGCGTGATGATGCAGATGCAGCCGTCGGCGCACCCACGGATTGATGGTGCTGGGCCGGAGCAACCAGACACCCGCCAACATCGCGTTGTGCACCCACTTGTTGGTGCGGAAGTACATCGCGTGAATCAGGTCGTGCTCGATCTCGTGCAGCAACGACAGCCAGAATGCGGACGCCAATACAGTTGCCCACCAAGGCAATAGCCCGCAGGCATAGAGCGCGGCGTCGCCCAGCACACCGAGCACCGCACCCAGGAAGATCACCGCCCCGATCGTGTTCTGATGCCCGGCGATCCACGGGTGCTCGACCCGCCAGCGGTCCCCGACCCGGGCGATCTCCCCGCGGATCGCGGCGATCCGATCCGCATCCTGCGGCGCGAGCGTGCGCTCACCCGGCAGTCGGGTCGCGAGGCGCATGGTGTCTCCTGTTCGATGGTCGGTGCGAGTGAGCTACCGAGTCAAGCCACACCGACCTCGCGGGTCAGACCCGTATGGTCGAGATACCAGGCGATCATCGAATGCAGATGATCCGGGCTCATCGGGAAGTCGATCGCAGCGCCGTACCGTTGCGCGACATCCTGGGCGAAGGCCTTGGTGCCGACCACGTGCGGTGCGTAGAACTGCATCGTCCGATGGAATCGCTGTTCGATCGGCGTGAATCCGGTGGTGCTGCCGACGTATTCGGGTTCGGGAATGCCTGTCATCGCTGACATGATCGACATGAGGTCCCGCATGACCGGCGCGGACCCATTCGTGAGATGGACGATGCGTGCATCGAACGTCGGGTGCAGTGACAACGAGACAGCTTGCCGGGCCAGCAAATCGACCGGGACGAGGTTGATCTGCGCAGCCGGGTCGGCCATCATCCGGCGCTGTCGCATGACGAATTTCGGGCCGAAGATCGCGCCCACCCGCCGCCGGAACCGGCACGCGTCCTGGATCAGGCCGTAGAGACCGGCCGCGCTCACGGCCGCGAAGGTCGTGCTGTGCCCGACCACTATGCTGGGTCGCCAGATTCGAGCGTGCATCGAGTCACGCTGCAAGACATGGCTTTCAGCGATTCGCTTGCTCAGTTCGTACTGATTGTTCGGTGTCGTGTCCGTCGGCGCCGGCGACTCGCTGATCCGCCCCATCATCGACCCGGCCACGTAGGCGGTACTGATGTAGTTGAATCGCTCGATCCCGAGTTGCTCGGCCAGATCGAGCAATCTCGTCGTGCCGTCCACATTCACCGCGAAGATCTCGAGCCGGCTGCGGTCCTCGAACTTCAGCGAGGCCGCGCAGTGCCACACGTCGGTGATTTCGTGCGCCGCGAGTTGCCCGGCCACCACGTCGCACGCCAGGTCACCGGCGTGCACGTGCAGCCTGCCCCGGTGCAGATCGATGAAGTCCGCGCCACGTCCGTAGAGTTCGGCCGCGACGCGCAGGACCGACAGGCACCGATCGGTCGCCTCGGCCGCGCTGCCTCGGACCAGTAGATGGATCGGCGCGCGCGTCTGCTCCAGCAGCTCGAGGGTCAGTGCGCCGCCGACAAATCCCGTAGCGCCGGTTACCAGGTATGCACTCATCGGATCCTCACTGTGCGGCGGATACTGCTTCGGGCCGGTGAAGGTGCTTGCCGGAATACGCAATAGCGGGCAGCCACCAGTTCCAACGGCCCATGATCTGCATCAATGCGGGCACCAGCACCAAGCGGATGACGGTCGCATCGATGATGAGCGCCGCGGCGATGGCGAACCCGAACGCTCGCAGGCCGTTGATGTCGGATACCAGCAGGCTGCCGAAGGCGACGGCGAGAATCGCGGCGGCCAGCGAGATCGGCCGCGCCGTACGCTGCAGACCGGTCGCCACTGCGACCCGATTGTCGCCGGTCGCCGAGTACTCCTCCTGAATTCGACGCACCAGGAACAGCTCGTAGTCGGTGGACAAACCGAACAGCAGCACGAACACAACCAGCGGCACCTGGGGCCAGAGCAAACCGGGGTCGGCCGGATCGACGACGTCGTCACCGGTATACCCTTGGAACAGCAACACGGTCAGCCCGAACGACGCGCCGGTTGCCAGCAGGCTCATCAGAATCGCCTTGAGCGGCAACAGAACACTGCGCAGCACGGCAACCAGGACGACGAACATCATCGTGAGCACGCAGCCCACCACCCACCACAGCTTCCGCGACGTCTCGGTGAGCAGATCGGCCACCAGCGCGCTCGAACCACCGACCAGCACCGGCAACCCCGGCGGGGCGGCGGCGGGCACGATCTGGGTACGAATTCGCTCTACCAGCCGGACCACGGCTGGCGAATCGGGTAAATGTCTCGGCACGACGATCACGGCCTGCACCGCGACACCGTCATCGATCACGCTCGCCCCGGCCACTTCCGCATCGGCGCGCAGCGCATCCACCAGCGGGCCGGTATCCGGCGCCGCGGTATCAGCGGGCCGTTGCACCACCACGAGCAGTGTGCTCGTCAGACCGGGCGAGTCACGGTCGACGATCTCCTGACCGATCCGGTCCGGAGTACCGGCCAAGGCTCGCCGTTCCAGATTGATGCCGAGTTGCATATCGGCCATCGGTACCGCGGCCAGCAGCAGTCCCGCGGTGACCGCGATCGCGTAGCGCCACGGCCGCCGCATCAGATGTGCGGCCCAGCGGGCGAGCCGATCTCGACCTTCGACCTTCGCTTTCCTGCCCGGAACCTGTTCGGGCATCCATCGTGGCCGCCACTCCAACCACCGGGTCAGTGGGATCAGCGCCGCGGGCAGCAGCGAGACCGAGGCCGCCAGGGCCGCCGCGGTGACCACCATGACGCCGACCGCGGCCTGGGCGAACACCGGCCACCGCACGAGAAACAGGCTTGTGCACGCCAAGGCCAGGATGAGGCCGGAATACACCACCGTCCGTCCCGTGGTGGCGGCTGCAGTAGCCACAGCTCGCTCCGGTGGGGCCCCGCCGGACAATTCCTCTCGATATCGGTTCATCACGAACAGCGCATAGTCGATCCCGACCCCCAGCCCCACCGCATTGGTACCGACGAGCAACATACCGTCCACCCGGAGCACGTCATCGAGCAGCGCGAACACGCCCAAGGCGGTCAGCACTGCCGCTCCGGCCATGCCTGCGGGCACCAGCGCGGCAACGGGCGCGCGCAATCCGATCAGCAGCACCAGTATCGCGACCGGTACCGCGACCAATTCGATGCGCAGGAGATCCGCTATCTCGGCCTGCTGTACTGCCTGGCCGAAGGCCGAGATGCCGACCAGATACGCACGCACAGTCCCACCGGATGCCGCCTGCACCGCGTCGTCGATCACGCGCTGCTGCGCGGGCACCCGATCCTGCCGTTCCTGGTCGTTGCCCGACAAGCCAACCAGCAGGTAGGCAGTGTGCTCGTCACGGAACAGTGGGCGCAGCGGTTCGAAAGTGTCAGCCAGCACGGGCGCCGGCCGAGGATCACCGATCAACGGCAACGAGACCACTCCGGAGACGCCGTTCTCTTCCCCCAGCGCCGCCATGCCGGCGCCGAGCGCGGCCCGGAACTCGGTGTCCACCGCACGTCGGGTCTCCGAATTCAGCACCGCGATCATTGCGTCGTTGCCGAGCGATGGCAACGCGGCACCGAGCACTTCGGTCGCGCGCTGCGACTCAGAGCCCTCGACCTCGATCGATGGCGAGACCACTGAACCCAATAACCGTGGTAATCCGCAGAGTCCGATGACTATCGCGATCAGCCAGCAGGCGAAGACACGACGTCGATATCGAACCATCACCGAGGCCAGCCGCGCCAACGGATCGACCCGCAGGTCGAGCATCTCCCGCCCTTCCACTCAGCGCACGCGCGGGCACTGCGCCCCGAACCGACAGTCATCGATGCGGGGCCGGCAGAGTCCCGCTATTTCTCGATGGAGGCGTTTACCTTCGTGGCCGTGAACGTGCCGGTCGGGATCGTGGTGCAGTCCGTCATCTGCAGACCGTTGATGACCGCCGTCGCCGTCACCTGCTCGCCGTTGTCGTTCTTGCCCGATGCTTTCGCCTTCGCTGGACCGCCGTCCAGCGGGACGGTCACCTCGATGTCCCCCGCCTCCGTGGTCTCCGCCCCGTCTGGTGCTTGACCATTGGCCTTGTCGACCTTCGCGGTCAGCACGCAGGACTTACCGTCGGCGCTTTCGGTCGACTTGATCGGGCCGGATGTCCCGTTGGCGCCGGTATCCACGCAATCTTCGTTGTCGTCGAAGTTGGTGAAGCGATCGGTCAGTTCGGCGGTGCCGATGAAGCTGTCGCCCTTCGCCTTGATGGTGACTTTGCCCGTACCGTCTTTGCACTCGGAGGTCGCCGCCGCCGTGGAGCTGGGCGCCTCCACCATGTGGTAGCCGACCGCCGAGAGGGCGAGCACACCGGCCGCCAGACACGCCAACTGCCGAGCCCGCCCGCGTCGCGGACGAACTGACCGGGAATCTTCCGTTGCCTCGATTGCCATCGCAAACCTTCCCATCGACTGTGCGGTCATTCGGCAACTCCGTCCCCGAAGCTCAGCCGGGTCGAAGTTATGAATATCTGACATAACACCTGGTGGAGAAGTTGACTGCGCAGAACCTACCATCCGGAACGGACTTTCAGCGTGCGCCACGAGGGTTCGCCCGCAGCGACGAGCGTGGGAAACGCTCGCGCACAGCCTGGTTCGGATAGCGTCGCCAGACCAATCGGAATGATCAGAGACGGTGTATGAACGCAAGAAGACCCCCGACGAATGTCGGGGGTCTTCTGCAATGATGTTCCGGCGGTGTCCTACTCTCCCACACCCTGTCGAGTGCAGTACCATCGGCGCTGGCAGGCTTAGCTTCCGGGTTCGGAATGGGACCGGGCGTTTCCCTGCCGCTATGGCCGCCGTAACTCTATGAAACTATCCACACAGCAGCGCTGACAACCACCCCCGCCAACCCTCCGAAAAGGGACTGACAGACTGGGTATCTGCTGCAGTGTCTGTGTGTTGTTTCAGATACTGCACAGTGGACGCGTAGCTTCTTTGTTGGTAAGTCCTCGGCCGATTAGTACCAGTCACCTACACCCGTTACCGAGCTTCCAGTTCTGGCCTATCAACCCCATGGTCTGTGGGGGGCCTTAACCCTTCAAGAGGGTGAGAAACCTCATCTTGGAACAGGCTTCCCGCTTAGATGCTTTCAGCGGTTATCCCTTCCGAACGTAGCTAACCAGCGGTGCTCCTGGCGGAACAACTGGCACACCAGAGGTTCGTCCGTCCCGGTCCTCTCGTACTAGGGACAGCCTTCCTCAAGTTTCTGACGCGCGCGGCGGATAGAGACCGAACTGTCTCACGACGTTCTAAACCCAGCTCGCGTGCCGCTTTAATGGGCGAACAGCCCAACCCTTGGGACCTACTCCAGCCCCAGGATGCGACGAGCCGACATCGAGGTGCCAAACCATCCCGTCGATATGGACTCTTGGGGAAGATCAGCCTGTTATCCCCGGGGTACCTTTTATCCGTTGAGCGACACCGCTTCCACTTGCCGGTGCCGGATCACTAGTCCCGACTTTCGTCCCTGCTCGAGCTGTCGCTCTCACAGTCAAGCTCCCTTGTGCACTTGCACTCGACACCTGATTGCCAACCAGGCTGAGGGAACCTTTGGGCGCCTCCGTTACATTTTAGGAGGCAACCGCCCCAGTTAAACTACCCACCAGGCACTGTCCCTGAACCAGATCATGGTCCGAGGTTAGAAGTCCAATACGATCAGAGTGGTATTTCAACGATGACTCCCTCGACACTGGCGTGCCGATTTCACAGTCTCCCACCTATCCTACACAAACCGTACCGAACACCAATACCAAGCTATAGTGAAGGTCCCGGGGTCTTTTCGTCCTGCCGCGCGTAACGAGCATCTTTACTCGTAATGCAATTTCGCCGAGTCTGTGGTTGAGACAGCAGAGAAGTCGTTACGCCATTCGTGCAGGTCGGAACTTACCCGACAAGGAATTTCGCTACCTTAGGATGGTTATAGTTACCACCGCCGTTTACCGGGGCTTAAATTCTCAGCTTCGCAACCCGAAGATCGCTAACCGGTCCTCTTAACCTTCCGGCACCGGGCAGGCGTCAGTCCGTATACATCGTCTTACGACTTCGCACGGACCTGTGTTTTTAGTAAACAGTCGCTTCTCTCTGGTCTCTGCGACCCAACCCAGCTCAGGCAGCACGTGCCATCACCAGACCGGGTCCCCCTTCTCCCGAAGTTACGGGGGCATTTTGCCGAGTTCCTTAACCACAGTTCTCTCGATCGCCTTAGTATTCTCTACCTGACCACCTGTGTCGGTTTGGGGTACGGGCCGTGTACCAACTCACTAGAGGCTTTTCTCGGCAGCATAGGATCACTGAATTCGCCTCAATCGGCTACGCATCACCTCTCAGGCGCATGAGACGCGGATTTGCCTACGTCTCGCCCTACAGGCTTACACCAGTACAACCACTGACTGGCCCAGCTACCTTCCTGCGTCACCCCATCGCTTGACTACTACAGCCAGGGTCCCATGCAGCCCCCTCCAGCTTCCCGAAGGAAGTCTTTTGGGTTTTGGATGGTTAGCACAACTGATTCGCCATTGGGCGCGGATACACGGGTACGGGAATATCAACCCGTTGTCCATCGACTACGCCTGTCGGCCTCGCCTTAGGTCCCGACTCACCCTGGGCGGATTAACCTGGCCCAGGAACCCTTGGTCATTCGGCGGACGAGTTTCTCACTCGTCTTTCGCTACTCATGCCTGCATTCTCACTCGCACAGCCTCCACAACTGGATCACTCCGCTGCTTCCATGGCTGCACGACGCTCCCCTACCCATCCACACCACTGCACCACCCTCCGTAGAAGATGGCGGATGTATTGTGTGAATGCCGCGGCTTCGGCGGTGTACTTGAGCCCCGCTACATTGTCGGCGCAGGATCACTTGACCAGTGAGCTATTACGCACTCTTTCAAGGGTGGCTGCTTCTAAGCCAACCTCCTGGTTGTCTTCGCGACCCCACATCCTTTTCCACTTAGTACACGCTTAGGGGCCTTAGCCGGCGATCTGGGCTGTTTCCCTCTCGACTACGAAGCTTATCCCCCGCAGTCTCACTGCCACGCTCTCACACACCGGCATTCGGAGTTTGGCTGATTTCGGTAAGCTTGTAGGCCCCCTAGACCATCCAGTAGCTCTACCTCCGGCGTGAAACACGTGACGCTGCACCTAAATGCATTTCGGGGAGAACCAGCTATCACGGAGTTTGATTGGCCTTTCACCCCTACCCACAGCTCATCCCCTCAGTTTTCAACCTAAGTGGGTTCGGGCCTCCACGACGTCTTACCGTCGCTTCACCCTGGCCATGGGTAGATCACTCCGCTTCGGGTCTAGAACATGCGACTCAAAACGCCCTATTCGGACTCGCTTTCGCTACGGCTACCCCACACGGGTTAACCTCGCCACATGCCACTAACTCGCAGGCTCATTCTTCAAAAGGCACGCCATCACCCACAGTGACAAGTCACTCGCAGGCCCTGACGGATTGTAAGCGCACGGTTTCAGGTACTATTTCACTCCCCTCCCGGGGTACTTTTCACCTTTCCCTCACGGTACTAGTCCGCTATCGGTCACCAGGGAGTATTCAGGCTTACCGGGTGGTCCCGGCAGATTCACAGCAGATTTCACGGGCCCGCTGCTACTCGGGTATCTTCCACGCAAGCCGTTGAGTTTTCGTCTACGGGACTCTCACCCTCTACGACAGGCCGTTCCAGACCACTTCGACTAACCCAACGGTTTCTGACTCACGCCCAATCCGGCAGAATTGAGAAGAAAGACCCCACAACACCGTCCAGACAACCCCTGCCGGGTATCACATCTGAACGGTTTAGCCTCTTCCGCTTTCGCTCGCCACTACTCACGGAATCACTATTGTTTTCTCTTCCTGTGGGTACTGAGATGTTTCACTTCCCCACGTTCCCTCCACACACCCTATATATTCAGATGCGGGTAACACGACATCACTCGTGCTGGGTTTCCCCATTCGGAAATCCTCGGATCTCAGCTCGGTTGACAGCTCCCCGAGGCTTATCGCAGCCTCCTACGTCCTTCATCGGCTCCTGGTGCCAAGGCATCCACCGTACGCTCTTAAACACTTACTAACAAAGATGCTCGCGTCCACTGTGCAGTTCTCAAACAACACACAAAACTCAGCCCACCTGCAGCACCAGCCGAGGAACCCTCGCGGTATGACTGCGGACCAAGTCCTGTCGTTATCTTGCCTGGAAAGAACGTCTGTTCTTTCAGGACCCAATAGTGTGTCGGTATATCACCGCGGACCGAAGACATGGCTCCGATCACGATGCGATGAGCTTGTCAGCGTTCCACCCATGAGCTCCGCCGGACCACATATGAGTCCGAAACGGCTCTGCCAGAAGCAATCTCGACTCTTCGAGACACTCACTGGAGATGCTCCTTAGAAAGGAGGTGATCCAGCCGCACCTTCCGGTACGGCTACCTTGTTACGACTTCGTCCCAATCGCCAATCCCACCTTCGACGGCTCCCTCCCACAAGGGGTTAGGCCACCGGCTTCGGGTGTTACCGACTTTCATGACGTGACGGGCGGTGTGTACAAGGCCCGGGAACGTATTCACCGCAGCGTTGCTGATCTGCGATTACTAGCGACTCCAACTTCACGGGGTCGAGTTGCAGACCCCGATCCGAACTGAGACCGGCTTTAAGGGATTCGCTCCACCTCACGGTATCGCAGCCCTCTGTACCGGCCATTGTAGCATGTGTGAAGCCCTGGACATAAGGGGCATGATGACTTGACGTCGTCCCCACCTTCCTCCGAGTTGACCCCGGCAGTCTCCTGCGAGTCCCCGGCATAATCCGCTGGCAACACAGGACAAGGGTTGCGCTCGTTGCGGGACTTAACCCAACATCTCACGACACGAGCTGACGACAGCCATGCACCACCTGTACACCGACCACAAGGGGGCCTACATCTCTGCAGGTTTCCGGTGTATGTCAAACCCAGGTAAGGTTCTTCGCGTTGCATCGAATTAATCCACATGCTCCGCCGCTTGTGCGGGCCCCCGTCAATTCCTTTGAGTTTTAGCCTTGCGGCCGTACTCCCCAGGCGGGGTACTTAATGCGTTAGCTACGGCACGGATCCCGTGGAAGGAAACCCACACCTAGTACCCACCGTTTACGGCGTGGACTACCAGGGTATCTAATCCTGTTCGCTACCCACGCTTTCGCTTCTCAGCGTCAGTTACTTCCCAGAGACCCGCCTTCGCCACCGGTGTTCCTCCTGATATCTGCGCATTTCACCGCTACACCAGGAATTCCAGTCTCCCCTGAAGTACTCAAGTCTGCCCGTATCGCCCGCAAGCTTGGGGTTGAGCCCCAAGTTTTCACGGACGACGCGACAAACCGCCTACAAGCTCTTTACGCCCAGTAATTCCGGACAACGCTCGCACCCTACGTATTACCGCGGCTGCTGGCACGTAGTTGGCCGGTGCTTCTTCTACAGGTACCGTCACTTGCGCTTCGTCCCTGTCGAAAGAGGTTTACAACCCGAAGGCCGTCATCCCTCACGCGGCGTCGCTGCATCAGGCTTCCGCCCATTGTGCAATATTCCCCACTGCTGCCTCCCGTAGGAGTCTGGGCCGTGTCTCAGTCCCAGTGTGGCCGGTCACCCTCTCAGGTCGGCTACCCGTCGTCGCCTTGGTGGGCCGTTACCCCGCCAACAAGCTGATAGGCCGCGGGCCCATCTCGCACCGATAAATCTTTCCACCCAACAGCATGCACTGAAAGGTCATATCCGGTATTAGACCCAGTTTCCCAGGCTTATCCCGAAGTGCGAGGCAGATCACCCACGTGTTACTCACCCGTTCGCCGCTCGTGTACCCCGAAGGGCCTTACCGCTCGACTTGCATGTGTTAAGCACGCCGCCAGCGTTCGTCCTGAGCCAGGATCAAACTCTCCGTTGAAGACTCTCAACCAACCCCCAAAAGGGGTCAATCAGAAGTATCGAAACTAGAGTCCGAAAACCCAGCAAAACAAAACGCCAGCAAAAAGATTTGCTGACTAAATGTCCAACCTCACCCAGACGGGGGTCCAGAGAGGCCGGAACCAATAAATAATTGGCACTGACATTCATCGACACACTATTGAGTTCTCAAAGAACACACGCACACACCATCGCCCGGGCTTCAACCCGCTTGATCAGTGAGGCAACTTATCCAGCTTAGCTCAGCCGCTCCCCCGAATCCAAATCAGGGTCTCGATCAAGCTAGTGTGAGCGTCAGGCGCTCCTCGTACTACCTCGTTTCCCTGGCCTCTCGCTCAGCCTTTCGGCTCAGCTCCTCGGCCCCGGGTCGGTGTCCGTGTCGCTCTGACTTGAATAAAGTTACGTGTCTGCGTGCATCATGTCAAATCGCCTGGTCAAGAAGCGTTTTCGAGGTTAACGCTTCATTCCGCGGCGCCGACCCGGGTCACTTCCCCACCCAGAGCCTGTAGCTGCTCAACGAATTTGGGGTAGCCACGGTCGATGTGGAAGACGTCGTGCACCTCGGTGGTGCCCTCGGCAACCAGGCCGGCGAGTACCAATCCGGCGCCGGCCCGAATATCGGAGGACCACACCGGCGCGCTCGACAGGCGCGGAATACCGCGCACCACAGCGTGATGCCCGTCGGTGCGCGCGTCGGCACCCAACCGGATCATCTCCTCCACGAAACGGAAACGCGCTTCGAAGACGTTCTCGGTGATCATCGACGTGCCATCGGCGATGGCGGCCAGGCCGATCGCCATCGGCTGCAGGTCGGTGGGGAAGCCGGGGAACGGCAGCGTCGAGAAGTTGACCGCGCGCGGCCGCTCGGCCTGCACGACGCGGAAACCGTCCTGCTCGAACGAGATCCGCGCGCCCGCGGAACGCAGCTTGTCCAGCACCAGGGACAGGTGCTTGGGGTTCACGCCCGTCACCCGGACGTCGCCCATGGTCATGGCGGCGGCGATACCCCAGGTGGCGGCGACGATCCGGTCACCGATCACCCGGTGCGTGGTCGGCGAGAGCCGCTTGACCCCCTGCACGGTGAGCACCGAGGTACCTGCGCCGGTGATCCGGGCGCCCATCTGCACCAGCATGTTGCAGAGGTCGACGATGTCGGGTTCGCGGGCGGCGTTGTCGATGACGGTCTCGCCCTCGGCGAGCACCGCGGCCATCAGGATGTTCTCGGTGGCGCCCACCGACGGGAAGTCGAGCCGGATCTTGGCACCCTGCAGCTCGTCGGCGCGCGCCACGACGCAGCCGTGCTCGATCTCGCTGGTCGCGCCGAGCAGCCGCAAGCCGGCCTGGTGCATGTCGAGCGGACGCGAACCGATCGCGTCCCCACCCGGCAGCGCGACCACCGCTCGCTTGCAGCGCGCCATCAGCGGGCCGAGCACACACACCGACGCGCGGAACTGCGTCACCGCGGGGAAGTCCGCGTGATACTTCGGCTCCGCCGGGGTGTCGATGGTGACCGTTCCCGCATCGATCGCGACGTCGCAGCCGAGGCCGCGCAGCACGTCGCCCATCAGCGGCACGTCGAGAATGTCCGGGCAGTTCGTGATCGTGGTGGTGCCCTCGGCCAGCAGGGCAGCGGCCATCAGCTTGAGGACGCTGTTCTTGGCGCCTCCCACCGCGACTTCACCGACGAGTCGATTCCCGCCGGTAACCAAAAACCGTTCCATGCCGCCTCTCCGCGTATTCGGCGCACTGTTGGGTGCAAGGATAGTTGCGGCACTGGCCCGCCACTCCAGGTATCCAGCTCCGCCACTCCGGGTATTCAGCGCACTGGTGGGTGCCACGGTAGTTCGGTTGCGGGCCGGCGGTCCGACGCCGGGCTGAGTTCTGGGTATACCCGGGGTGTTTACCCATGTATCCGAGACAAGTGTCCTCGTGTCTCGAGCATTATCAGGTGCTCGACCTGGTTCCGCCGGGCTTCCACAGGATATCGCCGCCGGGATTCGCCACGCGGCTCAGGATGAACAGCAGGTCCGAGAGGCGATTCAGATATTTGGCCGGAAGCACATTCGTGTCCTCCGGGTGTGTCTCGATGGCGGCCCAGGCCGCGCGTTCGGCGCGTCGCGCCACCGTGCGCGCCGTGTGCAGCAGCGCCGCCAGCGGCGTGCCGCTCGGCAGGATGAACGAATTCAGTGCGGGCAGTTCAGCATTGAACTCGTCGCACCAGCCTTCCAGCCGGTCGATGTAGAGCTGGGTGATGCGCAGCGGCGGGTACTTCGGCGCCGCGACCACCGGGGTGGACAGGTCGGCGCCCGCGTCGAACAGATCGTTCTGTATCTGCAGGAGTACCGCGCGCAACTCGTCGGCGGGCTGTCCGAGCGCGATCGCCACCCCGATGGCGGCGTTCGTCTCGTCGCAGTCGGCGTAGGCGACCAGGCGCGGGTCGGTCTTCGCGACCCGCGAGAAATCGCTGAGACCCGTGGTCCCATCGTCGCCGGTTCGCGTGTAGATCCGCGTCAGGTGCACACTCACGAGCCTCAGCCTATCCGTTGTCGCGCCATATCCGAGCGGCTGCGCCTGCTAGCGCATCCGGCGGGTGCGGTCGGAGGGGCGCGACTCCACCCAGGACAGAAATGCGGTGCGCGAGGCGCGATCCAGGGCCAGCTCGTAACTGCCGTCGCGATCGGTCACCGCGATCACCGCGATGTCGTCGGTCATGATGTCGTATTCGTCGCCGACCGGAGCGCGGCGATCGCCGATCTCGATGCCCTGGCGGTGAATCGTGCAGTCGGGTCCGAGTTTCAGACTCGTCAGCTTGAAAAAGACCAATCGGTCCTCGTCGTAGCGGATCAGTCCGTGCCGCCAGCCCTGACCACCGCGCGCGGGCAAAACCCGCAGGATCGCGGCGGTTCCGCCGCGCCGCAACATGATCAGGCGATAGGTCGAGGCCAGGGCGAGGAACACGAGCGTGAGCACCAGAATGATCAGGAGAACCATCCCGGTCTGCAATGCAGTTCGTCCCTTCGCTCTGTCGCCGTGTCGTCGACACCCTATTCAATTGGCGGTGCTCGCAAGCCCTCCGAGGATCCGGCTTCGGGCCCATCGCGATCACCGCCGTGCGGTCATTCAACCATGACCTCGAGTTTACAAACGGGCCACCCGTGTATTGAAACGACTGTCGGCGGCGAAGAAGCCTTCGCCGCCGACAGTCTGCTACTCGATTTTCGGTTGTCGCCTAGGCGTTCGCGGTCTGCTCCACCGCGCGCACCTGGGCCTGCGCCGCCAACTGGTCCTCTTCGCTGGCCGCCGAGTCGGCCAGCACGCGACGTGCCGCCTCGACATCGACCTCGTCCGCGAACTCCGCGGACTCGGCCAGGACCCGGACCGTGGTAGCGGTCACCGAGAAGAAGCCGCCGTGCACCGCCGCGACGATCCGCTGACCGTCGGTGTCGACGATGGACACGATGCCACCCTCGACCAGCTGGCCGAGCAACGGCTCGTGGCCCGGCATGATGCCGATCTGGCCCTCGGTCGTCTGCGCGCTGACGAACGTCGCCTGGCCGGACCAGAGCAGTCGTTCGACCGCGACGAGATCAACTGACATTTCCGACATCGGGGACTACTTTCCGGCGATCTTCTTCGCGGCCGCCTCGACGTCGTCGAGGCCACCGCAGGAGTTGAACGCCTGCTCCGGGAAGTGGTCGAACTCGCCCTTGCAGACCCGGTCGAAGTCGTCGATGGTCTGCTCCAGCGGAACCACCGAACCGACCTGGCCGGTGAACTTCTCGGCCACGATGAAGTTCTGGCCGAGGAACTTCTCCAGGCGACGGGCGCGGCCGACGAGGACCTTGTCCTCTTCGGAGAGTTCGTCCATGCCGAGGATGGCGATGATGTCCTGCAGTTCCTTGTACTTCTGCAGGATCCGCTTCACCTCGTTGGCCACGGCGAAGTGCCGCTCGCCGACGATCGAGGCCTCCAGGATGCGGGAGGTCGAGGTCAGCGGGTCGACGGCCGGGTAGATGCCCTTCTGCGAGATCGGGCGGGAGAGCTCGGTCGTCGCGTCGAGGTGGGCGAAGGTGGTCGCCGGGGCCGGGTCGGTGTAGTCGTCGGCGGGCACGTAGATGGCCTGCAGCGAGGTGATCGACCGACCACGGGTCGAGGTGATGCGCTCCTGCAGCTCACCCATCTCGTCGGCCAGCGTGGGCTGGTAACCGACGGCCGAGGGCATACGACCGAGCAGGGTCGAGACCTCGGAACCGGCCTGGGTGAACCGGAAGATGTTGTCGATGAACAGCAGCACGTCCTGGTGCTGCACGTCGCGGAAGTACTCGGCCATGGTGAGGGCCGAGAGGGCGACGCGCATACGGGTGCCCGGCGGCTCGTCCATCTGGCCGAAGACGAGGGCGGTGTCCGGGAGGACGCCCATCTCTTCCATCTCCAGGCGCAGGTCGGTGCCCTCACGGGTGCGCTCGCCGACGCCGGCGAACACGGAGGTACCGGAGAACTCCCGCGCGATACGGGTGATCATCTCCTGGATGAGCACGGTCTTGCCGACGCCGGCGCCACCGAACAGGCCGATCTTGCCACCCTTCACGTACGGGGTGAGCAGGTCGATGACCTTGATGCCCGTTTCCAGGATCTCGGTCTTACCCTCGAGCTGATCGAATGACGGGGGCTTGCGGTGGATGCCCCACTGCTCGCCGTCCCGGCCGAGGCCGGGGGTGTCGAGGCAGTCGCCGAGCGCGTTGAAGACGTGGCCCTTGACGACGTCGCCGACCGGCACCGAGATCGGCTTGCCGGTGTCGGTGACCGGCGCGCTACGGACCAGGCCGTCGGTCGGCTGCATCGAGATGCAGCGGACGATGCCGTCGCCGAGGTGCTGGGCGACCTCGAGGGTCAGGGTCTTGGCCACCGAGGTCAGCGTGATCTCGGCGTGCAAGGCGTTGAACAGGTCGGGGATCGAGCCACGCGGGAACTCGACGTCCACGACGGGGCCGATGACTCGGACGACGCGACCTGTGTTTGCGCCGGTCCGACTCGTGTTGTCTTGGGTGACAGCTGCGGTCATTTGGTTTGGATTCTCTCTGTGTCAGATTGCGGCCTTCGGGGCCCCTGCGTGGTCACGCTCCGCTACCTCCTCCGGGGCCCGTCCCTCAGGCCGCGGCGCTAGTCGCGGTCCGAGCTCGCAGCCAGCGCGTTCACGCCGCCCACGATTTCACTGATTTCCTGGGTGATCTGGGCCTGCCGCACCGAGTTCGCCTGCCGGGAAAGATCAGTGGCCAGTTCGTTGGCGTTGTCGGTGGCTGCCTTCATTGCGGTGCGCCGAGCCGCGGACTCGGATGCCGCTGCCTCGAGCAACGATGAGTAGATACGCGTGTTGATGTACTTCGGCAGCAGGGCCGCCAGCAGCACACTCGCATCGGGCTCGAATTCGTACTGCGCGTGCACGTCCGCCGTCGGCGAATCGGACACGAAATCCTCACCCATGTCGAAGTTCTCATCGACGTAGCTCACCTGGATCGGCGCCAGGCGGCGCACCTCCGGGGTCTGCGTCAGCATCGACACGAACCGCGTGTACACGATGTGGAGCTCATCGACGCCCGCGATATCGCCGGTCCCGTTCGGCGCGGGAACCGTGCCGTCGGAGCCGGCCATGAAGGCCTCGACCAGGTGGTTGCAGGCGGCCGAAGCATCGGTGTACTTCGGCTGCTGCGAGAACCCGGTCCACGACGCGACCGGCGTGCGGTTGCGGAAGGTGTAGTACGTGAGGCCCTTGTTGCCCATCACGTAGATCACCGGTTCCTTGCCCTCGCCCCGCAGCGTGTGCATCAACTCCTCGGCGCGCTTGAGCACGTTGGAGTTGTAGCCACCGGCCATGCCGCTGTCACTGGTGATCACCAGCACGGCGGCCCGGCGCGGGTCGGCCCGCTCGGTCAGCAGCGGGTGGGTCAGGTTCTGCGACGCGCTCGCCAGCTCGCCGAGGACCTTGGTGATCTCCTCGGCATAGGGCTTCGCGGCCGCGACCCTGGCCTGCGCCTTGGAGATTCGCGAGGTCGCGATCAGCTCCTGGGCCTTGGTGATCTTCTTGATCGAATTCACACCACGAATGCGGGAGCGCAATTCACGCAAGCTTGCCATCAGCGGTTCACACTCCCTTCATTCGCTTGCATTGGGTAACCCATGGCTCGCATCAGTCTCGAACCTGGGTCACTTCTCGACGTGCTTGCGAGTGACCGAGAGGGTCTCGACCTCTTCGTGCTCGAGGTCGCCCGCCTCGGCCTCGTTCACGACGCGGCTGCCGTCGGAGGCGAGGAAGCCCTGCTTGAACTTGTCGGTCTCGGCCTTGATCTGGTCGGCGGCCTCGTCCGCGAGCACCTTGCCGCCTTCGATGGTCTTGAAGGCATCGGCCGCGGCCCGGTGCAGGTGCTCGAGCACCTCACGGTTGAAGCGACGGATGTCGGCGACCGGAACCGAGTCGTAGTAGCCCGCGTCGACCAGGTAGATCGAGACGATCTGGTCCTCGACCGCGACCGGCGAGTACTGGTCCTGCTTGAGCAGCTCGACCCAGCGGGCGCCACGCTCGAGCTGAGCGAGCGAGGCGGCATCGAGGTCGGAGGCGAAGGCGGAGAATGCCTCCAGCTCACGGAACTGGGCCATTTCCAGACGCAGCGAACCGGCGACCTTCTTCATGCCCTTGGTCTGCGCGGCGCCACCGACACGGGAGACCGAGGTACCGACGTTGATCGCCGGGCGGACACCCTTGTTGAACAGGTCGGACTCGAGGAAGACCTGGCCGTCGGTGATGGAGATGACGTTGGTCGGGATGAACGCCGAGATGTCGTTGGCCTTGGTCTCGATGATCGGCAGACCGGTCATCGAGCCGGCGCCCATCTCGTCGGACAGCTTGGCGCAACGCTCCAGCAGGCGCGAGTGCAGGTAGAAGACGTCACCCGGGTACGCCTCGCGGCCCGGCGGGCGACGCAGCAGCAGCGAGATGGCGCGGTAGGCCTCGGCCTGCTTGGTCAGGTCGTCGAACACGATGAGAACGTGCTTGCCCTGGTACATCCAGTGCTGGCCGATGGCCGAACCGGTGTACGGCGCAAGCCATTTGAAGCCGGCGGAGTCCGAAGCGGGGGCCGCGACGATGGTGGTGTACTCCAGCGCACCGTGCTCTTCCAGCGCGGTCTTGACGCCCGCGATGGTGGAACCCTTCTGACCGATGGCGACGTAGATGCAGCGCACCTGCTTGGCCGGGTCACCGGAATCCCAGTTGGCCTTCTGCGCCAGGATGGCGTCGATGCAGACCGCGGTCTTGCCGGTCTTGCGGTCACCGATGACCAGCTGACGCTGGCCGCGGCCGATCGCGGTGAGGGCGTCGATGGCGGTGATACCGGTCGCCAGCGGCTCCTCGACGGGCTGGCGCTCCAGCACGGTCGCGGCCTGCAGCTCGAGCACGCGCTGCTCTTCGGCCTCGATCTCGCCGAGACCGTCGATCGGCTGACCCAGCGGGTCGACCACGCGGCCGAGGAACTTGTCACCGACGGGCACCGAGAGCACGTCGCCGGTGCGGCGGACCTGCTGGCCCTCTTCGAGGTCGGCGTACTCGCCGAGGATGACCGCACCGATCTCGCGGTCCTCGAGGTTCAGCGCCACGCCCAGCACTCCGCCCGGGAACTCGAGCAGCTCGTTGGCCATCGCCGAGGGCAGACCGCTCACGTGCGCGATGCCGTCGGCGGTGTCGGTGACAACACCGACTTCCTCGATGGAGGTTTCCGGGGTGTAGCTCTGGGTGTAGCTCTCGATCGCGCTACGGATCTCGTCGGAGGAGATCGTCAGCTCCGCCATGTTCTTCCTGCTCTCGCTGTGTCGAATGTCGGGAGGGGGTCGGCAGCCGGCGAAGCCGGCGGGGTGGGTGAACCCGGGCGTGCGTCAGGCCAGGGACCGACGCAGCCGTTCCAGTCGGCCGATGGCGCTGCCGTCGATCACGTCGTCGCCGACGTGTACGACCAGCCCGCTCAGCAGACTCGGGTCGACCTGCACGTGCACCTGAATCGGCTTGCCGTAGATACGGTGCAACGATGCGGCGAGCCGCTCCCGCTGCTGTGCCGACAGTGCGATGGCCGCGCGGACATGCGCGACGATCTGGTCACGACGAGCCGCTGCCAGGTCGGAGAGCTCGTCGAAAGCCGAGGCGCCGACCGAGCCCTTCTGCCTGGCCACCACCTGTTCTGCCAGGGTGAGGGTGATGGTTTCGGTCTTGCCGTTGAGCAGCCGCTCGATCAGTGCCCGCTTGGCCTCGGCCGGCTTCGTCCGATCGGAAAGGGCCTGCTCCAGCTCGGGGTTGTCGCTGACGATCCGGCCGAGCCGGAACAGTTCGTCCTCGACCGCGTCGAGCCGGCCGGTGTCCGCGGCCGACTCGAGCAATGCCTCCTGCCCGAGCAACACCAGGGTGTCGACCAGGTCGGTGGTCCGGGACCAGTCCTGGGCCACGGCGGTGGTCAGCACCGCCTGCGTGGCCGGGCTGACCTTTCCGCCGAAGACCCGTTCGCTGAGCTCGGCCCGCGCCGAACCCGGCACCGACACGTCCGCGAGCGCAACACGCAGCGAACGCTGGTCGTCCAGCACGGCGACAACGGCGAACAATTCGGAACCCGTTGTGGCCGCGACACTGTCGCTTCCGGTCAGAGCGGCCCTGAGCGCCTCCCGAGACCGGGCGCAGGCCTCGCGGCTCGCTGCGTACATGCTTCTCACTTTCGTGTCGCTACCTTCCGACCCCGATGCCGGCCTTCGACTCGTCATCGAGTTCGGTCAGGAACCGCTCGATGGACGCAGCCTGCTTGGCTTCGTCCGAAACCGACTGTCCGATAATCTTTTCGGCCAAATCTACGGCGGTCTGGCCGAGTTCGGTGCGCAGTTCGGTCAGGATGTGCTGGCGCTGCGCCTCCAGCTGGTGCTGACCAGCGGCGACGATGCGGTCGCTTTCGGCCTGGGCCTCCGCGCGCATCTGCGCGAGGATCTGCTGGCCCTGGGTGCGCGCTTCCTCACGGATGCGTGCCGCCTCCAGCCGGGCGTCGGCCAGCTGCTGCTGGTACTGCTGCAGCGTGAGCTGGGCCTCTTCCTGCGCGACCTCGGCGCGCTTGATGCCGCCCTCGATCTTGTCGGCGCGCTCGTCGAGCACCTTCATCAGACGTGGGATCACGTACTTGTAGAAGAGCACCGCGATGATCGCGACGCAGACCACGGACCAGACGATGTCGTACGTCTCGGGGAGAAGAGGATTCACATCCTCTCCGCTTCCCGCTGCGAGAACAGAGAACTCGTTCATCGGAATCAGAAGATGAAGCCGGCGACGAGGCCGATCAGGGCAAGCGCCTCAGTGAACGCGATGCCGAGGAACATGTTGGTCCGGATGGTGCCCTGCAGCTCCGGCTGACGGGCGATACCTTCGATGGCCTTACCGACGACGATGCCGACGCCGATGCCCGGGCCGATTGCCGCCAGACCGTAGCCGATGGCGCCGTAGCCCTTGATCTTCTCAGAGGTGGTTGCGGCTTCCTGGGCCAGGTACGCGAGGCTCATGAGTCTTCCATTCCCTTTCTGTTGCACACCCGCCGGTCGACGAGGTGTAGCAGGTTTAACGTTCGGTCAGGCAGGTCAGTGTGAATCTGCGTGTTGTGCGAGTCCGATGTAAACGGCGGTCAGCAGCGCAAACACATAGGCCTGCAGGAAGATGACCAACAGCTCGAAGAGAGTGAACGCGAATCCCGCGAGGAGCGAGAAGGGCGAGAACACTTTCATCCACGCGACGGCGTCGAACAAGAAGAACCAGGTAGCACTGAAGAACAGCACCAACATGATATGTCCGGCCAGCATGTTCGCCATGAGTCGGACGGTCAGCGTGAACGGACGCAAGATGAAGGTCGAGACGAACTCGATCGGAATCAGCAGTACGTGGAGCGCAGGGGGCACATTCGGTACCACGATGCTGCTGCGCAGGTACGTAAAGAATCCGTACTTTTTGATGCCGACGTAGTTGAAGGCGACGTACGCGATGACGGCCAGGACCAGCGGCATGCCGATTCGCGCGTTCGACGAGATGTTCAATCCGGGAATGACACCGGAGAAGTTCAGGAACAGGACCGCGAAGAAGATGGTCGCGATGAGCGGGAAGAACTTACGTCCGGATTCCTTGCCCAAAACTTCGTCGCAAATCTGTTCCTTGACGAAGACCAGACCGGTTTCCGCGACGTTCTGCAGCCCGCGCGGGATGAGGCGCGGATTGCGAAAAGCGAGCATCATCACGACAATCAGGACACCGGTCATCAGAAGCCGGATCGCCATCAAACGATCGAGTTCGAACGGCGTACCCTCGAACAGCAGCGCTGGAGGGAAGAAGTCGGTTAGCGATGGCGCGTGGAACTCGCCCGCCAAAGTGGTGACGCTCAGCGTTCTCTCCCGTGTTCGGGCCGTGGGTTCGGTTGATCCCGCGGTTCGATCGGACATTGACGATCAATTTGGGTCGACTCAGGTCGGCTCGAAATTCGTCAGCAGCTGTGCGGCGGGTTGGGATTCCACCTGGCGTCTGTACGTGTGTCGGCGACATCGTCGACATGCAGAACCGGAACCCCTCGGAGCCCGGCACGGCAGTAAGCATAGCGTCACTCGGGGCGGTCGGGGTGACCACCCTTCGCTTGGCAGCTTGCTTACCAACACTTTACCAAGTTATCTACGACAGCGTGTAGGGGGGTGGCGGTTATTACTCGCCGGTAGCTGTGTCGCTCGGCACATCGGGCACCGTCACATACGGAACCTTCTGCCGCAGAACGCCGTACGTCTCCGCGCCGAGCACGATTACCAGCGCTCCGACGACGGTCAGGAACAGTGCGATCCGGTCATAAAAGGCGAATTGATTCAAGATCGCTATAACGATCAGGGCAACCAGCATTTTGCCGACCCAACTGGCCAGCATCACCATGCCCGCGGTGGTCGGCGGCAATTTCGCGCCGAACAACACCACGGCGGCCGTGGTCAGGATGAAGCCCCCGCCGATGGCCGCGCCGAGCAGCGCACCCCACAGGCCGGGCACGCCCGCGACCGCCGTGGCGATCGCGACGGCGAGCACGACCAGCACACCCAGCCCGATCAAGCCGTAGCGCAGCGCCGCCTTCAGCGGGGCGTCCGGACCGGGAACAGGGGTAGGAACAAAGCTCACGACTCCGCACCTTACCCGGAGGGCGGATGGTGCTCGGCTTCCTCCCCGCGCCGCAGGCCGGGGATCGCGGTCACCACGAGGGCGAAGACCAGCCCGCCCGCCATCAGCAGGATGACCAGGCGCCGGTCCATCAGCGCGGTGCCGACGGCGCCGAACGCGAGGATGCCGACCCACAAATAGATGAGCAACACCACCCGCCGGTGCGAATGCCCGATCTGCAGCAGCCGGTGATGCAGGTGCATCTTGTCCGGAGTGGAGAAACTCACACCCGCGCGCACCCGGCGCACGATGGCCAGCACCAGATCCAGCACCGGAATGAACATCACCGCGCCGACCAGCAGCAGCGGCGACAGCAGGCCGACGATGTCGCGCGGGCCGAAGCCCTGCAGCGGGATGCGCCCGGACGCGCTGGTCGAGACCGCGGCCAGCACCAGCCCGATCAACATCGAGCCCGAGTCGCCCATGAAGATCCGGGCGGGCTGGAAATTGTGCGGCAGGAAGCCCAGGCAGGCGCCCGCCAGCGCGGCGGCCAGCAGGGCGGGCGGGTAGGTGTCCACCGAACCGCCCTGCTCGTTCATCAGGCCGAGCGAGAACACGAACACCGCGATCGCGGCGATCAGGCCGAGCCCGGCCGCCAGTCCGTCCAGGCCGTCGACGAAGTTCATCGCGTTCACCAGGGTGACGGTCACCGCGACGGTGACCAGGCCGCCCTGCAGCGCGTCCAGGAACACCGTGGTGTTGTTGAACGGGTTGTAGATGCTGTACCAGCTCAGCCCCATCACGGCCATCACACCGGCGGCGGTCACCTGCCCGGCGAACTTGGTGAGCGCGTCCAGGCCCCAGCGGTCGTCGACGATGCCGACCGCGACGATGATCGTCGCGGCCACCAGCACCGCCGCCGGAATGTTCGGGCTGTAGTCGAAACCCCTTCGCAGCGCGGGCAATTGATGCGCGAACAGCATCGCGCCGACCACCCCGACGTAGATGCCGACGCCACCCATCCGCGGGATCGGTTTGACGTGCACGTCGCGTTCCCGCGGCACTGCCACGGCACCGAAACCGATGGCGAGCGTGCGGATTCCGCCGGTGGCGAGGAAGGTGATCACCGCGGAGATGAGCAGGACGAGCAGCAGCTCCCGCAGGGGGACCACCGCACCGGAACCGGTCATCCGCGGCACCGCCCGAGCATCGGGTCACCCATTCGCGCCGGCGCCTGATCGATCATCGGATGGAGGCGCTGGACAGCGCCTCCGGCGACATGCCGAGGACGTCGGCGATATCGCCGATCGATACGGCACCCTCGCGCAGCACGCGCGGTTGATCGGCGGTCAGGTCGACGATGGTGGAGGCGACGGCGTGCGCGGCGGGCCCACCGTCGAGGTAGGTGCCGACGAGATCGCCGAGTTGCTCGCGGGCCTCCGCGGCGGTCTTGGCGGGCGGCTGCCCGGACACATTGGCGCTGGAGACGGCGAGCGGGCCGACCTCACGCAGCAGGTCGAGGGCGACCGGGTGCAGCGGCATCCGCAGCATCACCGTGCCGCGGGTATCACCGAGATCCCAGGCAAGGGAAGGCGCTTGCTGCACAACGAGACTCAGGCCGCCGGGCCAGAACGCCCGGATCAGCTCCCGCGCCTGCGGGCGCACCGAGAAGACCAGGCCGTCGATGGTGTGCCAGGAACCGACCAGGACCGGCACCGGCATGTCTCTGCGGCGGCGCTTGGCCGCGAGCAGCGAACTCACCGCGGTGGCGTCGAAGGCGTCCGCGGCCAGACCGTAGAGCGTGTCGGTCGGCAGCACGACCAGCCGGCCGGATTTCAGCGCGCTGGTGGCTGCGGTCAGTCCGGCGGCGCGCAGGTCGGGATCCGCGCAGTCGTAGACGGTACTCACCGGACCATCCTGTCACGCGGGCTCGCCCCGACCACCTTTCAGGGGCGATTTGCGACGACGAAGCGTGGTTTGCCCGCTAAGTCCGGATGCTCGACGATGTCGGCGAAATCCGCGGCGGCGAGCAGCGCGGCCAGGTCGGAACCGTTCGCATCGTCGTGTTCGATAGCTGTGCTGCCGCCTGGGCGCAGCAGGCGGGCAATGGTGGGCAGCATGCCGCGGATGACGTCCAGGCCGTCCGGGCCGCCGAACAGGGCCAGGTGCGGGTCGTGGTCGGCCACTTCCGGATCGAGCTGCGCGCCCTCGGGGATGTAGGGCGGGTTGGACACCACGACGTCGACGCGGCCGTCCAGCTCGCGCAGCAGGGCCGGGTCCGTGACGTCGGCGGCGTGCACGACGATCGGGGTGTCCCCGCCGGCACCGCGCTGCTCGGCGTTGCGCCGGACCCACCGCAGCGCCGCCGGATCGAGTTCGACGGCATGGACCACGGCATCGGGCCGGGCATGCGCGATGGCCAACGCGAGCGCACCGGAACCGGTGCACAGATCGACGACGATCGGCGCGTGGTCGTGCGGCAGCGCCGCCAATTGCGCCAGCGCCCAAGCGAACAGCAACTCGGTCTCGGGCCGCGGCACGAAGACACCGGGCCCCACCGCCAGGTCGATATCGCCCATCGCCGCGGTTCCGGTCAAGTGTTGCAACGGAATTCGCTCCGCGCGGCGCGCGACCAGCGCGCGGTACTCGGCCAGCTCCCCCGGCGTGATGAGCGGCGTCATCAGCAATCGGCTGCGCTGCACGCCGAGCACATGCGCGGCAAGGTGTTCCGCGTCGGCTTGCGGACTGTGCACCCCCGCCGCCCGCAACGCCGTGACGGCATCGTTGATGGCGGGGCGCAACGCCACTCTGGTCGTGGACATCTCGCAGACTCTGCCCGAAAGCTCGTTACTCCGCGGCCATTCGGGCCTCGCGGTCCGCCTTGCCCAGCGCGTCCAGCAGCGCGTCCAGGTCGCCGTCCAGCACCGAGTCCAGGTTGTGCGCCTTGAAGCCGATGCGATGGTCGGTGATCCGGTTCTCCGGGAAGTTGTAGGTGCGGATGCGCTCGGAACGGTCGACCGTGCGGATCTGACTGGCCCGGCCCGCCGCCGCCTCCTGATCGGCCTGCTCCTCGGCGAGCGCCTGCAACCGGGCGGCCAGCACCTGCATGGCGCGGGCCTTGTTCTGCAGCTGCGACCGCTCGTTCTGGCAGGTCACCACGATGCCGGTGGGCAGGTGGGTGAGCCGGACCGCGGAGTCGGTGGTGTTGACGCCCTGGCCACCCTTGCCGGAAGACCGGTAGACATCGACGCGCAGGTCGCTCTCGTCGATCTGCACCTCCTCCACCTCGTCGGGCTCGGGGTAGATGAGCACGCCCGCGGCGGAGGTGTGGATCCGGCCCTGCGACTCGGTCACCGGCACCCGCTGCACGCGATGCACGCCGCCTTCGAACTTGAACCGGGACCACACGCCGTCGCGCGCGGCATCGCGGCTCTTGATCGAGAGCGTCGCGTCCTTGTAGCCGCCGAGATCGGACACGGTGACGTCGAGGATCTCGACCTTCCAGCCGTGCCGCTCCGCGTAGCGCACGTACATGCGCGCCAGATCCGAGGCGAACAGCGCCGATTCCTCGCCGCCCTCACCGGATTTCACCTCGAGCACCACGTCGTCGCCGTCGTGCGGGTCACGCGGCGCGAGCAGATCGGCCAGGGCCTGCTCCAGCTCGCCGACCTGGCGTTCCAGATCCGGGACCTCGGCGGCGAACGCCGCGTCGTCGGCGGCGAGTTCCTGCGCGGCGGCCAGATCCTCGCGCGCGGACTTCAGCTTGGTATAGGTCGCCATGATCGGCGCGAGCTCGGCGAACCGCTTGCCGACCCGGCGCGCGGCGCCCGGATCGTTGTGCAGCGCCGGATCGGACAGCTGCGTTTCCAAGCCGGCGTGCTCGGCCAGAATGTCGTCGATCGCGGACGGTTGCGTCACAGCTTCGCTTCCTTCTCTAGTTTCCCTGTCCCCTGACAAAGCACCGACGCCCGGCCTGCAGCGCAGGACCGGGCGTCGGCGAGGAAGCTATTTGGCGTCGGAGTCGGCCTTCTTGCCGGCCCGCTTGCCGTAGCGCGCCTCGAAGCGGGCCACGCGGCCACCGGTGTCGAGGATCTTCTGCTTGCCGGTGTAGAACGGATGGCACTGCGAGCAGACCTCGACGGTGATGTGTCCCGACTCCTTGGTGCTGCGAGTCTGGAAGGTGTTGCCGCAACCACAGACGACCGTGGTGTCGACATACGTCGGGTGGATTCCTGCCTTCATGGGTGTCCTCTCGATATTGGCCGCCGGGTCGCTCGCGCGTGGAATCGCGGGAACGTGAACCGGAGCCGACTTAGGCGGGAGGTCTGCTCGAGTGAGCAGACGCAACGACCGTTCAGTATGCCAGAACTGTCGCTACGCTCCCAAAACACCCCGGGCGGGTGGTTTGTTCCCGCCCTAGGTAGACCCCCTGCCGCTGTCGCCCCAGGAAGTTCGGGCACGCGGATCGTCCCTGTCTCAGGAACCCTGAAGTCGGGTAGTCCGCTACTCACGAACACGAACAGCGACGTTCATAGAGTTGAGACCTCGGGCCGGTTCGCGGCGTGAGCACAGCCCTCGAAAGCGTGAAAGCCATCTCGAGTGTCGAGCGCACATCGGCGTGCCGTGACAGAAGGGAGAACTTGTGAACATCCGAGTCGCGTCCGCGATCTTCGGTCTGCTGCTTCTCGCTGTCGCGGTCGGCTGGTGTGCGTTGCCGGACATTCCGACCACGACTCCGGAAGCCGCCGTCCATGTCGAGACCACGAACACCGCTCCGGAGGGGAGCGCGGTGCCTGGCTCGGCGATCATTCTGGGTTTCATGATCAGCGGCGCGGCCATGATCGGGCTGATGTTCTTCAGCCCGCAGACGCCGAAAGGGCCCCGCGGTGGCGAGGCCCTTTCGGCAGTACAACTCAGGAACTCATTCGTCGAGTGCGCCCGGCGCGGTCTTGCTGACCTGCATCAGGAACTCGAGGTTGTTCTTGGACTTCTTCAGACGGTCGATCAGCAGATCGATCGCCTGGTGCGAGTCCAGGCCGGACAGTACGCGGCGCAGCTTGTGCAGCACCGCCGCCTCGTCGGGGCTGAGCAGTAGCTCGTCCTTACGAGTGCCGGACGGGTTGACGTCCACCGCGGGGAACACGCGCCGTTCCGCGATCTTGCGGTCCAGCTTGAGCTCCGCGTTACCGGTGCCCTTGAACTCCTCGAAGATGACCGTGTCACCGGTGGATCCGGTCTCCACCATCGCGGTCGCGATGATGGTGAGCGAGCCGCCGTTCTCGATGTTGCGCGCCGCGCCGAGGAACCGCTTGGGCGGGTACAGCGCGGTGGAATCGACACCACCGGAAAGGATCCGGCCGGACGCGGGCGAGGAGTTGTTGTACGCGCGGCCGAGTCGAGTGATCGAGTCGAGCAGCACCACAACGTCTTTGCCCATTTCCACCAGTCGCTTGGCGCGCTCGATGGCGAGCTCGGCGACCGAGGTGTGGTCTGACGGCGGCCGGTCGAAGGTCGAGGCGATGACCTCGCCCTTCACCGAACGCTGCATGTCGGTGACCTCTTCGGGACGCTCGTCGACCAGCACCACCATGAGGTAGACCTCGGGGTTGTTGATCGCGATGGCGTTCGCGATGTCCTGCATGATCGTCGTCTTACCGGCCTTCGGCGGCGAGACGATCAGGGCGCGCTGGCCCTTACCGATCGGCATGATCAGGTCGATGACGCGGGTGGTCAGCTTGTTCGGCTGGGTCTCCAGGCGCAGGCGCTGGTTCGGGTACAGCGGGGTGAGCTTGCTGAATTCGGGGCGCCGCTTGGCCGCCTCGACCTCACCACCGTTGACCGTGTCCAGGCGCACCAGCGGATCGAACTTCTGCCGCTGGTTGCTCTGCTCGCCGTCGCGCGGTGCGCGCACCGCACCGGTGATCGCGTCACCGCGGCGCAGGCCGTTCTTGCGGACCAGGTTCATCGAGACGTAGACGTCGTTCGGCCCGGCCAGGTAGCCCGAGGTCCGGACGAAGGCGTAGTTGTCCAGCACGTCGAGGATGCCCGCGACCGGCTGCAACACGTCGTCTTCGCGGATCTCCAGCTCGCGCGCCTCGCCGCCACCGCCACCGGTTTCGCGATCGCGCCCACGGCGACGCTCACGGAACCGCCGGCCCCGCCGGCCGCGTCCGCCCTCTTCGTCGTCGTCGTTGCGCGCGTTGTTGCGGTCGTTGTTCCGGCCGCCGTTCGCGTTGCCGCCGTTGCCGTTCTGGTTGTTGCGGTCACCGGACTGGTTGCGGTCACCGGACTGGTTGCGCTCACCGGACTGGTTGCGCTCACCCGACTGGTTGCGCTCACCCGACTGGCTGCGCTCACCGGACTGGTTGCGCTCGCGGCGCCGCTCGCCCTGCTCGGAGTCCTGCTTCGGCTCGTCACCACGCGCATCGGCCGCGGCCTCGCCGCCGCCGGATCGCGCCTGGTCACGGCCGCGCCGCTGCCGACCACGACCACGCTGACCACCCTCGCGACCCGAGTCGTCGGACTCGTTCGAGGCTGGCTGCGCGTTCTCGGCCGGGGCCTGGTTCGCGGGAGCTTCCTTTTCCTTCGCCGGTGCGGCGGCCTCGGCAGCGGGCGCCTCTTTTTTCACCGGGGTGGTGCCGACATCGAGGGTGCCCTGTTCGGCCCGGGCGGGCGCGGCGGCGGGAGCTTCGGTATTACCGGACGTTTCGGCCTTGGCGGAAACCGCGGACTTGGCCTGTCCCCCTTCGGGCTTTTCACCCTTCGCCGGTTTTCCGGCCTGATTTTCCTTGATGGCGGCGATCAAATCACCTTTGCGCATTCCGGAGGTGCCTCGGATACCGAGCTCCCCCGCGAGCGCGCGCAACTGCGGCAACAACATTCCAGTCAGCCCCGATCGTGCGACGTCGGTTTGTTCGCTCATCTTCGAAATCTGTCCGGAGTCACTTTCGCGGTCGCCCGAGGCTGGGTTGGATTCCACCCCTGGTGTCGCGAGCAGGTCCGTATCTGTCACGGAAATCCTTTCCTTCCCTCGATTGCCGTGTGCTGTTTCGAGGGTTCGTCCCGCAGTCCGGGCATTCTGCCGGACTCGGATGCGTCCGTCCGCTTCGCCACCGGTGGTGAGAGGTGGGAGAGATCATTCCAGTTGCGCAGCTACGCAGCACCCCCATGGCCTGGAGGCTCGAGCCTGGAGCCTGCTGGAGCGATTGCCCTGATGAAGCACCGGCGTCTGATGCGCACGATGTACGGACTCGCTCAGGATAGCTGCACACTGCGAATATCGGCAAGGCAGACGCGCCGTCAGTCGATCCGGACTCCGTCGGCCAGTCCCGGCTCGACCACCCGCAGGCCGTCCAGGGCCGCGAGTTCACGGAGTTCGGCAGGGAATTCACTGGTCCCGAGGGCCAGGACGGTCGGTCCGGCGCCGGAGACGGTGGCCGCGATACCGGCCGCTCGCAGCCGGGAAATCCAGGTGGTGGTCAGCGGTAATGCCGGTGCACGCTGGGCCTGGTGCAGCCGGTCGGCCGTGGCAGGCATCAGCAGGTCGGGGCGCTGGGTGAGCGCCACCACGGCCAGAGCGGCCCGGCTGACGTTGAACGCGGCATCGCCGTGCGGCACCACCTCGGGCAACAAGCCCCGGGTGTGCGCGGTCGCCGAACGTTCCTCGGGGATGAGCACGACCGGACGCAGCGTGGGGTGCGCGTCCAGCCGGACGGCCCGGTAGACCCGGCCGTGATGTTCGGCCACCGGCACGCCGTCCCGGCCGATATCGGCCGCCCGGTCGGTCTCGGTCCAGGACACCACGATGCCGCCGAGCACGCTGGCCGCCGCGTTGTCCGGATGACCCTCGAATTCCGATGCGAGCTGCACCAATTGGTCGTCCGAGGTGGTCAGGGCCGAATCGAATTCCGCCGCGATGGCACACCCCGCGGCCAGTCCGCCGACCACCGCGGAGGCGGACGAGCCGAGGCCACGCGAGTGCGGAATCACGTTGCGGCACACCACATCGAGGCCGTCGGCCCAGACGCCTGCGGCCTCCAGTCCGCGCTCGATCGCCCGCACCACGAGATGCGAAGGGCCCCATGGCACATCGTCGGCACCCTCGCCCTCGACCCGGATGCTGAGCCCCGAATCGGTAGTGCGCACGTCGATCTCGTCGAACATGCCGAGCGCCATGCCGAGCGAGTCGAATCCGGGACCGAGGTTCGCGGTGGACGCGGGCACCCGCGCGGTCACCGAAATACCCGCCGGCAGCGTCCGGCTCATCGCCGAACCGCGTCGCCGTTCGGCCAGCTGACCATCCTTCGAACTCAACTCAGGCCAGCTCTAGCTCGGCGGCGACCGCGACCGGGTCCACCGGAATCGCCTGCACCTGCGGCATTCCCAGCAGGGCGGTGTCGGGATCCTTGAGTCCGTTACCGGTCACGGTGCACACGACGGTGAGGCCGGAATCCAGCCAACCCTCGGTGCGCGCGGCGAGCAGACCCGCGACGCTCGCGGCCGACGCGGGTTCGACGAACACGCCCTCGGTCGCCGCGACCAGCCGGTACGCCGCGAGGATCTCCTCGTCGGTGGCGGCGCGGAAGGCCCCACCGGACTCCTCCTTGGCCGCGACCGCGGCGTTCCACGACGCCGGCGCACCGATCCGGATGGCCGTCGCGATGGTCTCCGGGTCGCTCACCGGGGCGCCGTGCACCAGCGGTGCGGCGCCCGCGGCCTGCACGCCGAGCATGCGCGGCAGCTGCGTGGTGATGCCGTCGGCGTAGTACTCGCGATAGCCCCGCCAGTAGGCCGTGATATTGCCCGCATTTCCGACCGGCAGCGCGTGTACGTCGGGCGCGCGGCCCAGCACGTCGCAGATCTCGAACGAGGCGGTCTTCTGCCCCTCGATGCGGGCCGGGTTCACCGAGTTCACCAGGCCGATGCTCGGGAAATCGGAGGTCACCTTGCGCGCGAGTTCGAGGCAGTCGTCGAAGTTGCCGTCCACCTGGATGATCTTCGCGCCCAGCATGACCGCCTGGGCCAGCTTGCCCATCGCGATCTTGCCCTGCGGGATGAGCACCGCACAGGTCATGTCCGCGCGGGTGGCGTAGGCCGCGGCGGATGCCGAGGTATTGCCGGTGGAGGCGCAGAGCACCGCCTTCTGGCCCTGGTACTTCGCGTCGGTGATGGCCACGGTCATACCGCGGTCCTTGAACGAGCCGGTCGGATTCAGGCCCTCGACCTTGAGATATACCTCACACCCGGTCAGCTCGGACAGATGCGGTGCGGGCACCAGCGGCGTACCGCCCTCGAGCAGGGTGACCGGCTCCCAGTCCCGCGCACCGGCGATCCGGTCGCGATAGGCCGCGATCAACCCCGGCCAACGAGAATGCACTCCGGCCTGCGGTGCCACACCGGCATTCGCCCACCCAGCCGGTTGCCCGCTCCTGGAGGTATTCATTCTTCGGTGCCTTCCAATCTGAGAACGCTGGTGATGGATGTGACGGATTCCATCTCCGCCAGGGCGGCGACGGTGTCCGCGAGCGCCGATTCCAACGCGTGGTGGGTGACCACGACCAGGCGGGCTCCCGTGCCGTGCCCCTCTTGGCGGACGGTCGAGATGCTCACCCCGTGCTTGGCGAATTCGCCCGCCACCGCGGCCAGGACCCCGGGACGGTCTTCCACCTGCAGGTTCACGTGGTAGCGGGTGGGTGTATCGCCGATCGGTGCGATCGGTAGCTCAGCATAAACCGATTCGCCCGGCGCACGGCCACCGTAGAACTTGTTGCGCGCGGCCATCACCAGATCTCCCAGCACGGCGGAGGCCGTCGGTGCGCCGCCCGCGCCCTGGCCGTAGAACATCAACCTGCCCGCGTTCTCCGCCTCGACGACCACCGCATTGAAGGCCCCGCTCACGGCTGCTAACGGATGCTTGCGCGGCACCAGCGCCGGGTAGACGCGCACCGAGACCCGCTCCTTGCCGCCCTCCTCGGGGCTCGGCTCGCCCGGACCGGCGGCGACCCGCTCGCAGATGGCGAGCAGCTTCACCGTGCAGTTCAGCGCGGACGCGGTCTCCAGATCCTCGGAACTGATCTTGGAGATGCCCTCGCGGTACACGTCGGCGGCGGTGACCCGGGTGTGGAAGGCGAGCGAGGCGAGGATCGCGGCCTTGGCCGCGGCGTCGAAACCCTCCACGTCGGCGGTCGGGTCCGCCTCCGCGTAACCGAGGCGGGTGGCCTCGGCCAGGGTGTCGGCGTAATCCGCGCCGGTCTCGTCCATCGCGGAGAGGATGAAGTTGGTGGTGCCGTTGACGATGCCGACGACCCGGTTCACCCGGTCACCGGCCAGCGACTGGATGAGCGGGCGGACCACCGGGATGGCCCCGGCGACCGCGGCCTCGAAATACAGGTCGGCGCGGTTGCGTTCGGCGGCGGCGGCGAGTTCGCCGGTGTAGTCGGCCAGCAGCGCCTTGTTCGCGGTCACCACGGATTTACCCGCGTTCAAGGCCGCCAGGATCAGCCGGCGCGGCGGGTCGATACCGCCGATGACCTCGACCACCAGGTCGACGTCGTCGCGCGCGACGAGCGCGTCGGCGTCGGTGGTCAGCAGCGCGGCCGGGATGCCGCGATCGGTCGCCAGATCACGGACGGCGACGCCGCGCAGCACGACGGGCGCGCCGACGCGGGAACGCAGATCCTCGGAATGCTCCCGCAGAATCCGCACCACCTCGGTGCCGACATTGCCCATGCCCAGCACCGCGACACCGATGGGCTGGTCTCTCCCCCATACCAATTGAGCCGAATTCGTCATGATGATTCAACCTCCAAGCTGAGCAAGTCCGCCACCGTTTCCCGGCGCAGAATGAGTCGCGGCTGTCCGTCACGCACCGCGACCACGGCGGGCCGGGTCAGCTGGTTGTATCGGCTGGACATCGAATAGCAGTACGCACCGGTCGCGGCGACGGCGACCAGATCGCCGGGGCCGACGTCCTCCGGCATCCAGGTATCGCGGATGACGATATCGCCACTCTCACAATGCTTTCCGACCACACGCGCGACCACCGCCGCGGCATCGGAGGTGCGCGAGACCAGGCGGCAATCGTAGTCCGCCTGGTACAGCGCGGGGCGGATGTTGTCGCTCATGCCGCCGTCGACGCTGATGTAGCGCCGGCGCAGGCCACCGTCGAGCGACACGTCCTTGGTGGTGCCGACCTCGTACAGCGTGACAGTGCCCGGTCCGGCGATGGCCCGGCCCGGTTCGACCGCGATCTTCGGCTCCGGCAGCCCGATGCTCGCGGCCTCGGCCGCGACCAGGTCGCGCACCTTCGCGGCGAAATCGTCCAGCGGCGGCGGGTCGTCGTTCGGCAGGTACGAAATGCCAAGGCCGCCACCGAGATCCAGCGTAGAGATCTGCGCGGTCCGTTCGACGCCGAACTTCTCGATGGCGTCGTGCAGCAGGCGCAGCATGCGGCGCGCGGCGATCTCGAAACCGTCGATCTCGAAGATCTGCGATCCGATATGGCTGTGCAGGCCGACCAGGCGCAGGTTGTCCGCCTCGAAGACGCGCGCCAGCGCCTCCATCGCGTCGCCCCCGGCGATCGAGAAGCCGAACTTCTGATCCTCGTGCGCGGTCGAAATGTATTCGTGGGTATGGGCTTCCACGCCGACGGTGACCCGGACGAGCACGTCCTGCACCACCCCGGCACGGCCCGCGATCGCCTCGAGGCGTTCGATCTCGATGAGCGAGTCCACCACCACGTGGCCGACCCCGGCGGTCACCGCGGCCTCGAGCTCGGTGGCCGATTTGTTGTTGCCGTGCAAGGCGATTCGCTCGGCCGGGAACCCCGCGTGCAGGGCGATCGCGAGTTCGCCGCCGGAACACACGTCCAGCGAGAGGCCCTCGTCCCGGATCCAGCGCGCGATCTCGCCGCACAGGAAAGCCTTGGACGCGTAATGCACCCGGGCATTCGGACCGAAGGCGCGCACCATATCGCGGCAGCGCGAACGGAAATCGTCCTCGTCGACCACGAACAGCGGCGTGCCGAATTCGGCGGCCAATTCGTGCACGGGCACCCCCGCGAGCCGCACCACGCCGTCGGAATCACGGCTCGCGTTGCGCGGCCACACATTCGCGGGCAGATCGATCATCTGCTGCGGATCCCGCGGCCGCTCCGGCAAGCTCGGTGCGTGCGGTATTTCAGCGTGTCGGGGTCCGGCCGGATGCGCGCTCACAATTCCACCTCGCTGGCGCTCGGCTCCATTGTGACCGCGCAAGCGGCTGTAATTTTGGTTCGCTCGCTGCGCTCCCTCACGGGCTCTAATCCCTTCTTCATATCTATACGAAAGGCCATCTGCCCGTGTACAACTCTGCCCGCCGCCGCAAATGGTTTTGCGGAGGTGGAATATTCGCGGAACTCGTTCACATCCGCTCCGGTGCGCTCACGCCTAGCAGCGCCAAGCCGTTCGCCAGCACCTGGCGGGTCGCATTGACCAGCACCAGGCGGGCGGCGTTGGTCGGGCTCACCGGCTCGTCGCCGAGCGGGAGCACGCGCAGGTTCTTGTTGGTCTGGAAGCGGTGGTAGGTGCCGGCCAGCTCCTCCAGGTAGCGGGCGACCCGGTGCGGTTCCCGCAGGCTCGCCGCGCTGCTCACCACGCGCGGGTATTCGCCGAGGGTGCGAATGAGTTCGCCTTCTTCGTCCGCGGTCAGCAACGCGAGATCCGCGGTGACCTGGTCGTAGTCGAATTCGGCGGCATTGCGCGCGATCGACGCGGTCCGCGCGTGCGCGTATTGCACGTAGTAGACCGGGTTTTCGCTGCTCTGGCTGGTCCAGAGGGTCAGATCGATATCGATGCTGGAATTCACCGAGGAACGCACCAGCGAATACCGCGCAGCGTCGACGCCGATCGCCTCGACCAGATCTTCCAGCGTGACCACGGTGCCCGCGCGCTTGCTCATCTTCACCGCGACACCGTCTTTGAGCAGATTCACCATCTGCCCGATCAGCACCTCGACGGTCGCCGGATCGTCACCGAAGGCGGCCGCGGCCGCCTTCAACCGTCCGATATACCCGTGATGGTCGGCGCCGAGCATATAAATGCACAGATCGAATCCACGCGACCGCTTGTTCTGGAAGTACGCGATATCGCCCGCGATATAGGCCGGATTACCGTCGCTCTTGATGACGACACGATCCTGATCGTCGCCGTATTCCGTACTCGCGATCCACCAGGCGCCGTCCTTCTCGTACAGGTCGCCGGAATTCTTCAGCGTCGCGACGGCCTGCTCGACCGCGCCGGACGCGAACAGCGAACTCTCGTTGAAGTACACGTCGAAGTCGGTGCCGAACTCGTGCAGCGACTGCCTGATCTGCGCGAACATCAGCTCGACGCCTTCGGCGCGGAACAGTTCGAGTCGTTCGGCCTCGGGCAGCGCGACGGCGTCCGGGTGGGCGGCGACGATCGTGCCCGCGATCTCGCCGATGTAGACGCCCGCGTAACCGTCCGCCGGGGTGGGCTCGCCGGTGGCCGCCGCGACCAGCGACCGGGCGAACCGGTCGATCTGTGCGCCGTGATCGTTGAAGTAGTACTCGCGTACCACCTCCGCGCCCTGCGCCGCCAAGATCCGGCCGAGCGCGTCGCCGACCGACGCCCACCGGGTACCACCGAGGTGCACGGGCCCGGTCGGGTTGGCCGAGACGAACTCCAGGTTGATCCGGGTGCCCTGCAAGGTCTCGGCGGTGCCGTACGCCGCGCCCGCGGCCAGCACCTGCTCGACGATCGCGCCCTGCGCCGACGCGGCCAGCCGGATATTGAGGAAGCCGGGCCCGGCGACCTCGGCCACCTCGACACCGTCCGCGGCGGTCAACGCCTCGGCCAGCCAGGTCGCCAGATCGCGCGGATTCGTACCTGCCTTCTTTGCCACCTTCATCGCCACATTCGTGGCATAGTCACCGTGTTCCGGGTTGCGGGGACGCTCGACAGTGACCTCGTCGGGCAGGACCGCGGGATCGAGCCCACGTTCGACGAGCACCTTCGCCGCGGTGGTGCGAAGGAGATCTGCAAGGTCAGCTGGAGTCACGAGTCTCTATCCTATGGTCTTGGCGGGTGTGCACCTCGAGTGGGCATTGCGCCGGAACCGTCCGCAACCTGTAGCAGCACGCGGATCCGTCACGTCGAGAGAGCACAACGAGCGATGCCGAGCAGTCCCAGCGCCAAATCGGCCAAGGCCACCAAAGCCGGCGCGAAGTTGTCGGCCTCCCGTAAAGGGGGCGGCCGGGGTCAACTTCCCGAGAACAATCGTCAGATTCCCTGGTTGGCCATCGGCGCGGCCGTAGTCATCATCGCATTGATCGGTGCCCTCGCCTACAGCCTGGTACCGAAGTACCAGGAGAAGGCCGCGCTGGACAAGTACACGCCCAGCGCCGACCGGAAGGACCCGTCCGAGTCGATCTCCGGTGTGGTCAAGAAGGAGTATCCGGCCGGTCTGCACATCGGCCCGACCCAGCGGGTCGCCTACGACCAGAGCCCCGCGTTCGGCGGACCGCACGACGCGTCCTGGGCGACCTGCACCGGCATCGTGTACGACAAGCCGATCCGGATGGAGAACGCGGTGCACTCGCTCGAGCACGGCGCGGTCTGGATCACCTACAACCCGGACAAGGTGGACGCCGCGGGCCGCGACCTGCTGGCGAGCAAGGTGCAGGGCAAGCCGTACTCGCTCATGTCGCCGTATCCCGGTCTGGACACCCCGATCTCGTTGCAGTCCTGGGGCCATCAGCTGAAGCTGGACAAGGCCGACGATCAGCGCGTCGGCCAGTTCATCACCGCCCTGCGGCTCAACGCCTACACCTACCCCGAGGTCGGCGCGGACTGCTCGACCATCGCCTTCGACACCGACAACCCGCCGCCGTTCGACCCGACCCCGCCCGGACCGGACGCGGTGCCGATGGACGGCAAGGGACTGCAGCCGGATCCGTCCGAGATGCCCGGCGGCATCCCCGGCGTGCCGGGTCTGCCGGGCGTGCCCGGGCTGCCCGGTGCGCCGCTGCCCGGCCAGCCCGGCCGGCCGCAGCCCGCGCCGGTCCCCGGCCAGCAGGCGCCGGTGCAGCAGTGACGCCGACCGAGCTGGAACGCGACACCGAACCTGCCGCGCCCGGCCTCGGCGGCCAGTTCCAGCGGCAGCGGACCGCGCTGCTCGTGCTCGGCGTCATCGGCGCGATCGTGCTCGGCGTCGCCATCGGCGCCCTCGTCCGGCTGCCGTTCACCGGCTCGTCCGAGCCGGATCCGAGTGCTGTCGACGTCGGTTTCAGCCAGGACATGTCGGCTCATCACGCGCAGGCCGTCGAGATGGCCGGCGTCGTGCTGGTCAAATCGACCGACACCGATGTACGCCGCCTCGCCTACGACATCATGACCACCCAGCAGAGCCAGGTCGGCCGGATGCAGGGCTGGCTGCAGCTGTGGGGCAAGCCCGCGCAGAGCGTCGACGGCTACATGGGCTGGATGAGTGGGCAACCCGGCGGCCACGGCCACTCCGGCGGCACCACGGCCATGTCCGGTCCGATGGCGGCCATGCCCGGCATGGCCACGCCCGCGGACCTCGCGGCCTTGCGCCAGGCCACCGGCGCCGAACTCGACACCCTGTTCCTGCAACTCATGCTGCGCCATCACCAGGGTGGCCTGTCGATGATCCAGTACGCCGCCGAGCACGCCGACACCACCGCGGTGCACACCCTCGCCGACACCATGGACAAAACCCAGCGCGGCGAAGCCCAGCTCATCACCACCATGCTGACGGCCCGCGGCGCCCAACCCCTACCGCTGAACTGACCCCAACCGCCGCCTCCGCCACGCTTTTTGGCGCACGGCCCCCGATGCGATACGCTTTCCCCGCCCGAACGGCGGCCCCAAGCCCCGCTCGGCCCTATCCCGCCCTCGTAGCTCAGGGGATAGAGCGTCTGCCTCCGGAGCAGAAGGCCGCAGGTTCGAATCCTGCCGAGGGCACCACGAGAGAGGCCCCCGATCCTTACGGTCGGGGGCCTTTCTCGTGTACGCGAAGGTCAGTCGACCGGGCCCAGCACCAGGGCGGAGTTGTTGCCGCCCATGCCGAGGGCGATCTTCATGGTGAGGCCGTTGCCGGTGTGGTCGATGACGCCGTCGACTAATCGGGGGTGGGCGGCGGCCACGACCGGGGCCGACACCATGAGGCCCTGTTCGTAGCCCATGATGGTGGCTGCCACCTCTACTCCGCCGGAGGCCGCTTGGCAGTGGCCGGTCAGCGGCTTGGTGGCCAGCACCTGCGGGCGGTCGTCGAAAATGGTTGCCAGTAAAGCGGTTTCGGCCACATCGCACTGCTGCGTGCCGGAACCGTGGCTGTTGAGGTAGGCCACCTGCGCCGGGTCCACCCGTGCGGCCGTCAGTGCCTGCCGCACGCACGCGAAGATCTGCTCATGCGAGGGCTCCACGGAGATCACGTGGTAGCCGTCGTTGGTCATGGCGCCACCCAGCACCGCCGCGTACGGCCGGTCGGCCGCTTCGGTCACCACGAACGCCGTAGCGGCCTCGCCGAAGCCGAAGCCGCGACTGCCCTCCTGGAACGGGCGGCAGGCCAGCAGCGGATCCTCGTCGGTGACCGCCGCGCCCAAGGTCACGAAGGGCTGGACGATGTCCGGGATCGCGCTCAGGTCGCTCGCGACCACCACCACGTCGTCGACGAAGCCCTGCGCCAACCACATCTGGGCGGTCATGAGCGCGGCGTTCGCCGAGGAGCAGGCGGCCGTGACGTTCATCGCCGGACCGTGAAAACCGTGCTCGCTCATCAGGTTGGAGTTCGGTGTGGAAGGCAACAACCGTAAGAAGTCCCGCGAGCGGCGCTTGCCGTGGTCGTGGACGTAGAAATCGTGCCACTCGTCGGTGTCGCCGAGCACGATCGCGTGCAACAGCCCCACCGTGGGGCCCGGTTGCCAGCCCCGTGCGCGGGCGTCGGCCACCGCCTCGCGGACCGACTCCTGCACCGACCGCAGGTACACCGAACCCAATTCCGGATCGCCGCCGTCCGGTATCCGGGCCACCCAGCCGTCGGTGTCCCGATCCGGACCGAACCCCGGCTGGGGCCGGGCCGCATGTTTACCGCTCAGCAGTCCCTGCCACAGCGCCTCACGCCCCCAGCCATATCCGGTGACTGTGCCCAGCCCCGCAATGACCACACGATCTCGAGCAGAGTTCTTGCCTGGCATTTCACATCGTTCCTTCGCGAGCCGGTATTCGTCATGATCACCGCACCGAGGCCGCCGATGGGTGGAACTATGATCTATTCAACACGGCCCGGCAGGCATGGTAGCCAAGCGCCTGATTCTGTTTGCTCGATGGCGCACATTCGCAGGTCGGCCACCGTACACCGCAACTTTCCGCACCCCTGGCCCAGACAGACGCACTTGCTATGATCGAGTCAGCGTCGGCCGGAGAGCGATTCCCGAGCCCGGAAGCAGATCCCCCGTTGGAACGGGGCCGCGCTCCCGGCTGCCCCGGTGTCTTCTGGAGTCCACTTGATGGATCAGGTCAGCCGCATCGGCCGAGCAGAACTCGACGGCACCACCCCGGCTACGCCCGCGCTCCTGCATTTCTTCGATCACATCGTGCTCGGGATCAACGCCGAGGCCGTATGGCGTTGTGAGACAACGCATCTCTTGAATCAGCACGGGCAGCCCTCGTTCGCGGCGCGGCTCGATATCGACCCGCACGCCGGGAACGTCCTGGGCCGCGTGCCGGGCGGTGGCGCCCGGACTCACCTGGTCGAACTCCACGACCGGTCCGTGCCCGCGCTGGAAGCAGCCGCCAGGCGGCTCCTGAAAGGCGGCACCGAAAGCCGCGCACATTACGGGACGGTGCTGCGCGAGTTGCCGCTGAGCCACCGCGCGAATTCGATCGGGGCGAGCTTGCTGACCAATTGCCTGCCGGTCACCTGGGCGGAAAAGGCATGTGCGTTCCAACGGGTCGCCGACAACACCGGTGCGAACGGAATTTTCTTCGGCGCGCTCACCCTTACGGCCCCCTCGACAATCCTCGATCTGACCCTCGCCGCGTATTTCCCGGCGCTTCCGCTGTTCGACGAAGCGCGCGGCACGGAGGACGGGCTGCGTTATGCCCTGGGCCGCGCGTGGTCGGCGGTGTCGATCACCCGGGTCGGGCAGACCGTGTTCTGGGCCGCGCGGCGTCCACGCCGTCTCGGGTGAGCGGGCACGCTCAGCTCACGGCGCCTTCCTCGACCGGCCGGAGCACGATCGCGGCGGGTTGCACGGGCTTGGACTGCACGCTCGGCAGTGGCCAGGCGGTGGCCTCGTATCGGCGGCCGTTGATCGTCACGGTGGCCTCGACGCTGGTCTGCGACCCCGAAACGATCCGGGCGATCTGCAGGTCTTCCAACAATTCGACGATATTGCTGTCGCGCAGTTCCTCGCGCAGCACCCCTTCGGTGTGCAGCGTGATCCGGCGTTCGGCGTCGACCAGGATCAGCGTGTGCCGCGTGAACTGGACGATGTGCCGCAACGTCGCGACGACGGGCTCGGGGCGACGGACCAGTTGCAAGCTCATGCCGTAGACGGATCGTTCGGTAGGTCCGATACCAGGATGCGCGGCACTCCAGAAATGCACCCAGCCAGGGGCGCCGGGCGGGTGAATCGACCAGATCGCTTCGGCGGCAAGCCCTTTGGTGCCGGTCGCCGCGTCCCAGTACAGCGCCAGGAAACGCGGTACGTCGTCGGCGTTGGCGAACCGGAGCAGATCGCGGATGGGGCGCGGTTCGCCGGCCTGCCGATCGGTGCCGAGCATCGCCAGATCGTCGCCTGCGCTGCTGGTGGTGACGGCGTCCAGATCCAGGATCCAGCTGTTGTAGACCGGGCGGGGCAGGACCGGCCCCGGCGCGAGCCACAGCACCAAGCCGAGCGGCATGCCGTCGGGCGCCTTCACCCAGTGCGCGCGCAAAGCCATCCCGGCTTCGTCGGCCGTGCGGTCGTCGTACGGTCCATCGAAAAGGTCGGCGACCATATCGGCCCACAACCGCTCGCCCTCGACGTCGAACCCGAGCGTGCTCGCACAGCGCGTCAGCACCCGTGCCACGCGCTCGCCTGCGGCCGAGTGCACCATGATGTCGCTGCGGCTCAGTCGCGAACCCGCCCCGTCGCGCGCGACCCGCGCTTCCCGCCGCAGTCGAGTCGTGAGCACATCGACCCCCACCCACGCCCCTGGTACCCGCATGCCCAGAGCCTAGCGAGATCGACAACCGCGATGCCGCGCGCGCACCCGACCGCGCGCGATTCCCGACAGCGGCGACGGGTCAGGAAACCTTGCGCAGGTGGAAATCGCGCTCGTCGGGGGTGGCGAGCAACGCTTCCATGGTGGCGCGGTCGAAGGGCAGCAGGTCGATGTGGCCGCCTTCGGTGAAGTACCACGAATTGCACCCGGTGTTCCAGACCGTGGGCTCCAACGCCTTGCCGACCTCGGCTTCGAATCGGGCGGTGGCGGCTTCGGTCACCTCGACGGTGTCGAATTCGCCTGTCCGCCAACGGTTGATCCACGCGACGATATAGCGGGCGGTGACCTCGGCGGCGTGATGCAGGGGAATGGAGCCGGTCGGTGAGTTCGGTCCGAGCACGGTGAACAGGTTGGGGAAGCCCGGGACGGCGGTCATCCGGTAGGCCCGCGGGCCTTTCACCCACGCGTCGTCGATCGCGATCCCGTCGCGGCCGGCCAGGTTCATCGGCCGCATGTAGTTGTGCGCCTGGAAGCCGGTGGCCAGCACGATCATGTCGAACTCGTGCTCGGTGCCGTCGGCGGTGCGGATGCCGGTGGGGGTCACGGCCGCGATCGCGTCGGTGACCAGTTCGGCGTTGCGGGCGTGCAGCGCGCGATAGTAGCTGCCGGACAACACTTGTCGCTTGCACAGCGGCTGATAGTCCGGGGTGAGCTGCGCGCGCAGTCGTGGGTCGCGCACCTGGACGCGCAGGCTCAACCGCGCGTACTCCTGCACCGCACGGCGCCGCCAGCTCGGCCGCGTGACGACGTCGGTGAACAGCTTCGCGCCGGTCATGCCCGCGCGGTACAGCGCGCGATTGACCTGCGGGAGCCGGTCCAGCACCGCGCCGACGACGGCGGGTTGCGGCAGCCGCATCGGCGCCCAGATCACCCACTGCGGACTACGGACGAAGTGGACGAGTCGGCGCGCCTTCGGCTGCAACGCCGAAACCACCTGCACCCCGGTCGATCCGGTGCCGATGACGGCGATGCGCTTGCCGTCGGTGGGCACCGAGTCGTCCCAGCGCGCCGTGTGCAGCACGTCCCCGGTGAACTCGGCCAGGCCGGGCAGTTCGGGGGTGGCCGGATGGTGCAGCACGCCGGTCGCGGCGATCACGAAGTCGGCCTCGTAGCTGTTCCCGTCGCCGGTCTCGACCCGCCACCCCGATCCGGTGAAGGTCGCCGCCGTGACCTCGGCATTCGTGCGCACGTGCGGTCGAAGGCCGAACCGGTCGACGACGTCGGCGAGGTAGCGCTGGATTTCCGGGCCGGGCGCGAAGACCTGCGACCAGTCCGGTTTCGGGGCGAAGCCGAACTGATACAGCTGCGACGGGACGTCGCAGGTCAGCCCGGGGTAGCGGTTCCAATGCCACACCCCGCCGACGTCGGCCCCCTTCTCCAGGATGACGAAGTCGTCGATCCCGTTGCGCTGCAAAGTGATCGCGCTGGCAATGCCGGAGACGCCGGCACCGATGATCACGACCCGCGGCTCGCGCGGCGCGGCCACCGCTGCCCCACTCTCCCCTGCCGAACGCTCACGCACTTGCCCAACTCCTTTGTCGGATACCCTCGGTATTCGAATACTGACGGTATTGCGAACCCGGCAGCATGTCAATGGAGTGGTGAACGGCTGGTCTAGCTCGGGGCCGGGACCGGGCGGCGACTCCTGCGGTACCACCACAGGACGAGGGGGGTGGTTAGGAAGGGAAGGATGACGAAAGCCAGACCTTGCACAGCTTGCTCGGGGTCGTGCAGGTCGATGTAGTTCCACCTGCTGGCGAGGAACTGGGTGGTCACCTGAAAAGCCGCATGGAAGCCCATGCAGGCCAGAATGTTTCCGGTCACCGACCGCAGCACGCCGAGCACCAGGGAAAAGGTGAAGAAAAGGACGGCTCGCCCCACCGAGCCCGCCGCGCCGATGAGCACACCCCACGCCGTGAACAGCATCGCCTGCCCGGCGACGGCGATCGCGGTCGACCAACGCTCGTTCAGATCGGCGAAGAAGTATCCGCGAAAGATGAGTTCTTCCGGAACGGCTTCATACAGGAGCACCAGCACGAGCAGGCCCAGCAGAGCCAGCACGATGCGCGGAAAAGACTCCCGCACAGTGATATCCGCCCAGCCGAGCCACAACATCACAGCCATCGCCGACCAGGCCGGAATTCCCCAGCACGCGACACCGACCAGAAACGCGCGACAACCGCGGCCGACCGACGAAAATCCCAACTCCGCAAAGGGCCTGCGGTCGAGGACTTTTCGGGCGACCAGAATCAGCGGCACGGTGAACGCCGTCGCACCCACCGCGCGCATGATGTGCGCCGAACGGGTGTACTCCCCGGCGGGAGCCAGCACGTGGTACAGCACCAACCACCACACCGTCACCGCGACGAAAACAATCCCCACTCTGGCGGCCAAAGCGGGACGCGCACGCAATTCTTCACCGGAAGTGCCCACTCCGCGACCGTATCCCGCGTTACGAGCACAGCGCGTCCTACGAAAGTGGGAGTCGACGCGAACCTGATCGCGCGGAACGAATTTCTCAGGCGCAGCTGAATTGGAACGGCGCGGTCTGGGTGACGCCCGGTAAGACGATCATCTGGACGTACTCCACGCCGCGGACCGAACAGCCGGACGGCGGCGCGGTGACTCGCACCTGATAGCAACCGGGCGTCAAGTCGGCACGCACGGTCCCGTCGGGCCCGGTGGTCAGCGCGGTGGGGGCGGGCGCGGCACCGCAGGGCGCGATGCCGACCTCGGCCCCCGCGACGGCGAGCTGATCGGCCCCGTTCGTCGCCCGGACCTGCACCGCACCCTGCCCTGGATCGGCGCCCGCGAGGCCGGCCACGGCCAGCAGGCCGAACCCGGTTCCTGCACCGATGAAGAGCACCCTGCGCATCCGAATCTCCCTCTGCACGAACGAAGATGAGCGTCGATCCCCCCGCAGTCAATATAGGCGGGGCGCCGGCGGACCGGCACCGTACTCCCCCGATGATTAACCCCGCGCGGGCTGCTCTAATCGGAACCGCGCGCCCTCGTGATCGATGACACATCAGTGACCCGGTCGGCGACATGCCCGGGCCCGCGCTCGATACACCGGCCGGCGTCTCTTTTCACGCGCCCGAACCTCCGGTTGCCGTAACCTTCCAGGAACCAGGGGGGCCGACGGAGGACGAGACGATGACTTATCCGAATCCGCACCAGCCCGACCAGCCCACCGACTACCCGCCGCCGCACTATCCGCAGGCCGCGACGCCTCCACCGGGGCCACCCGGCGCGCGGCAGCCCTCCCGGAAAAGCAAGGTCGGCCTCGTCATCGGATTGATCGCGGTGGTGTTGCTGGCCCTCGGCGGCGTGGTGGTGATCGGCGCGGTGCTGACGGCGCAGGGCAAGGGGCCGTTCGCCTCCGACGCGCAGCGGATCGAGTCGGCCATCCACGACTTCTACGACACGCTGGAGAAGAAGGGCTTCCCGGCGGCCGCGGCCAAAGCGTGTGCGGCCGATCGCGCCGAGTTCGACGCGCTGCCCGCCGAACAGAAACAGGAATTCGACACCGCCGCGATATCGGTCAGCATCGATAAGATCGATGACATCAAGATCGATGGCGAGCTGGCGACCGCACGGATCACCGGCAAGCTCACCCTGGAGTTGCCCGGCGAGGAGCCGGACACCGATACCAGCACCACCGAGCACCTGAAGAAGGAAGACGGCAAGTGGAAGGTCTGCTCCGCGGGTTCCGGCCGGAACTGACGAGCCGCGGCCCCGCATGACGTGTTGCGGGCCGTCCCGGCGCACCCTGCTCGGCGCGCTGGGCTTGGCCGCACTGCTGCCGGTGGTCGGCGCCGCGCGGCCGGGTTCGGCTCGGGCACAATCGAATCCGATTCTCGCCACCGATCTGGAAGTGGTCACGATCACCGATCAGACGGTGATCCTGACCTGGACGACGCTGACACCGGACGCCGCGGGACGGCTCGTCCCGGTCGCCGCGGACGCGGAAGTTCGTCTCGCACCGGCGGATTCGACCCGCGCACCGGTTCCGGTGTGGTCCGACCCGGAGCCGACGCCGTTCCACTACGCCGAAGTGGACGGTCTGGAGCCCGGCCGCGCGTACCGATTCGAGGCGTGGTCCAACGGTGTTCGCGCGATCCCGGCACTCTCGTTGACCACCCTGAGTCCCGGCGCCCCGGAGATCACCGGCGAATTCACCACGTTGACCCCGCCGCCCGGACGTCCGCTGCGAACCATCGCTCTGGCCAACGACATCCATTACGGTGAGGAGGTCAGCGGCCTGCTCGTCGCGAATCTGCCGCCCGGCTTCCGTCAGGACGTGCCGCCATACCCCGAGGCGATGCTGGCCGCGCTGCTCGACGACCTGCGCAGGCCCGACCGGGACGCCGCCCACCTGCTGATCGCCGGCGATCTCACCGACGAAGCGTCCCTTGCGGATTCACGCGCGGTCCGCGCGCAGCTCGACGCCTGGGGCGCGCTGGGCACCGACTACCTGGTGGTCCGCGGAAACCACGATCGGCCGCACACGGGGCCGGACTATGCGAGCTGCGCCCCGGCGCCGGCCGCGCACCACGACTGCTGGGCCGAGGCGTTCACACCGCGGCAGCAACTCGTAGAGCACGAGATCGGCGGACTGCGGGTGCTCGGCCTGGACACCAGCGAGCTCGACGGCTCCGGTGGCACCATCGACCGACCGCAGTTCGACCTGTTCACCGAACGACTCCGGGCCGACCCGGACCGGCCGACGCTGGTGTTCAGCCACCATCCGGTCACCAGGGAGTCCGGCTACACCAATCTCGCGGGGCCGGGGTTCGTCCTGAACGGCCGGGACAGCGCCGAACTCCAAGCGAGCTACGAGCGCACTCCGGGCGTCTTCCTGCACCACAGCGGCCACACCCACCGCAATCGCCGGACCCGCCCGGATACCGGGTGTGCCGTCGAATTCCTGGAAGTGGCTGCGGTCAAGGAATATCCGGGCGGCTACAGCCTGCTGCGCCTGTACGAGGGCGGCTACCTGGTGAACTTCTACAAGACGCGGACCGAGGCCGCGCGCCGCTGGAGCGCGACCACCCGGGGCGAATACTTCGGCCTGCTCCCGGATTACACCCTCGGCACCACCACCGATCGCAATCACGTTGTGCTGCGCGATTTCTCGGGCCTCGGCTGAATCGCGGGGAATGGCCCGACCGAGACCGCGCCGACCGGGCGCTGAGCAATGCGCGCCGAGCACGGCCCGAGCTGCTCGGCGCGGCGGTGGCGTACACCGCGCCGAGCGCCGCTCGATCGACGACCTCGAGCCCTGCTTGGAGCGAGCGGCGGGAATTGAACCCGCGTAAACGGCTTTGCAGACCGTTGCCTCAACCACTCAGCCACGCCCGCCTCGTGATCGATAGTGCCGGGCGCGGGTCTCCGGCCACACCCTTGCGCTCAGTCTGATTCGAAGAGCCATGGAATGATCAGGGCATGTCCCGGCCACGTCCCCTGCCGCTCGACCCGATCGAGGAGGCCCATCGCCAATGGGTCGACCACGGCTGGGGGGATGTCGCCGACGGTATGGCCGCGGTGACGTCGCTGGTTCGAGCCCAGCAAATCGTCATGGCCCGGGTGGACGAGGCGCTGAAACCAACCGGTTTGACCTTCTCCCGGTACGAATTGCTCATGCTGCTGAGCTTCAGCAAGACCGGTGCGCTGCCGATGGCGAAGGCCAGCGCACGGCTGCAGGTGCACCCCACCAGCGTCACCAACACCGTCGATCGCCTGGAGGCCGCGCAGTTGGTCGAGCGGGTGCCGCACCCCACCGACCGGCGCGCCACGCTCATCGAGATCACCTCCGCCGGAAGGGAATTGGTCGCGCAGGCGACCGAGCAACTGAACACGAGAGTCTTCGCGCTGCCCGGCTTGGCACCCGACCGGCTACACACCCTGCTGCAACTGCTCGCGGAATTCCGACACGCCGCGGGTGACTTCGACACCGGCGCGGCCCAGGCGCACTGGTCTGCGACTGGACCGGAATAACCGGGCAGAACTGGACGGTCCAGTACACCCCGCGATTGGCGGTGCAGTAACGGTCCGGCAGCCAACTAGCGAATTTCTCGCCCTGTCGCCTTGGCAGCGGCGCGGAAAAGGTCCACCATGTAAATCATGGTGCTGGTCTTGGGGGTATCGGCGGGCGCTGGTGGCGCGCGCGCGATGCTGACGCATTCCGATCAGCCACACCTACCGCCCATCGATCGTTGCCAGGTGCTGCGCCGCCCGGGCGGCGGCATCGACGAGCCCGTGCTCGAGGCCATCCGGCAGATGCGTGGCGCCGCCGACCGGCGCGACGAGTTGGTCACCGGCACGGCGGTGACCTGCCGCTGCACCATGCACTCCGAGGCCATCCGGGCCAGCGCGGGCCGCAGCGGGCTCACCATCGTCGACGAACCGCTGGCCCAGCTGCGCTATCTCCGGTTCACCGGGCAACTGCCGGACAGCGGCTCGGTACTGCTCTACGACCTCGGCAGTTCCGGGCTCACCATCACCCACGCCGATTGCCGCACCGACACCATCCTGGCGGGCAAGCGCAGCACCGTGCTCGGTGGTGACGGCTACGACGCGCTGCTGCGCTGGCAACTCGCCCGCGGCGGCGTGCTCACCGACAAGCTCACCAGCCGCAGACATCGGGAGGCGCTGAGCAGCGAACGGGTGGTCACCGCGATCGACCCGATCTCCGGCGGCCGTGAGGTGGTGACCCGCAGCGACCTGGCGGAGCTGTGCGCGGCGAGCATCCACCACTCGGCGTCGTTCGTGCGCCAGCTGATCGAGGAGAGCGGGGTCCAGCCCGAGGCGCTGGTGCTGCTCGGCGGCTGCACCCGCAACCCGAACATCCGCGACGAGCTGGCCGAGCTGATCGACCTGCCGATCATCTACGACCCCGAACCGGATTACGTCTCGGCCCGCGGCGCGGTGCTGCTGGCGGCCGAACGCCACGGGGGCGAGGTGCGGATGGCGCGGGCGCGCGCGGGCGCGGCCCTGTCCGCTTCGCTGGTGCACGGCCCGGTCGACCGCCGCAAGCTCATCGCCGCCGTCGCGGTCACCGCGGCGCTCGGCGCGACCATCGCGGGAATCCTTGCGATGGACAAGAGTTCGACCGAACCGGGCGACGGCACCACCCCGACCCCCGCGGAGATCATCGGACCGTCGCCGGCCAACTTCGGCTGACCGGAACCCGAGAGCAAGGCCGTCCGGAACCCGCTAAGTGGACAGGCATTCTGTCCCGACCGCGGTCCGCCCACCCGGATCGCGGGCGGGCGGACGACCGATCAGCGGTTGGTGAACTTCGCGGGGCGCTTCTCGACGAAGGCGGTCATGCCTTCCTTCTGATCCTCGATGGCGAACAGCGAATGGAAGACGCGGCGCTCGAAGCGCAGGCCTTCCGCGAGGGTGGTTTCGAAGGAGCGGTTGACCGCCTCCTTCGCAATCATGGTGACCGGCAACGACATCGAAGCGATCGTCTCGGCGACCTCGAGCGCGGTGTCCAGCAGATCGGCGGCCGGCACGATGCGCGACACCAGGCCGGCGCGCTCGGCCTCCTCGGCGTCCATATTCCGCCCGGTGAGCACCAGATCCATCGCCTTGGCCTTGCCGACCGCGCGGGTCAGCCGCTGCGAGCCGCCGATACCGGGGATGACACCGAGCTTGATCTCCGGCTGCCCGAATTTGGCGGTATCGGCCGCGATCAGGATGTCGCAGATCATCGCCAGCTCACAGCCGCCGCCCAGCGCGTAACCGGCGACCGCGGCGATGGTCGGCTTACGGAACTCCGCGAGCCGGTCCCAGCGGGCGAAGTAGTCGTTGAGGAACATGTCCATGTACGACTTGGGCTGCATCTCCTTGATGTCGGCGCCCGCCGCGAAGGCACGCTCCGATCCGGTGATGACGACGGCCCCGATCCGCTCGTCGCGCTCGAGTTCGTCCAGCGCGGCGATCACATCGTCGAGGACTTGCGCGTTCAACGCATTGAGCGCCTTCGGCCGGTTCAACGTGATCCAGCCGACCCGCCCCTTGCGCTCCAGCAGAATCGTCTCGAAATCGCTCACTAGGCACCTTCTCGCTCAGAACGGCTACGAATATCGGTGACGATAGCGGAGAAGTCCAGGTCGCCCGACGACTGGTTGAACCGGTCGTAGATCTCGGCGGCGAGCAGGCCGAGCCGGCCCTCGATGCCGTTCTCGCGCAGCGCGTTCGCGGCGAGGCCGAGGTCCTTGTTCATCAGCGCGGTGGCGAAACCGGGTCGGTAGTCGTTGTTGGCCGGGCTGGTCGGCACCGGGCCGGGGACCGGGCAGTAGGAGGTCAGGGCCCAGCTCTGGCCGGAGGCGGTGGAGACGACGTCGAAGAAGGACTGGTGGGTCAGGCCCAGTTGCTCACCGAGCACCAGGGCCTCGGACAGGCCGATCATCGAGATGCCGAGCAGCATGTTGTTGCAGATCTTCGCGGCCTGCCCGACCCCGGAGCCGCCGCAGTGCACGACCTTGCCGCCCATCACCTCGAGCACCGGCAGCGCGGTGGCGAAATCGTCCGCCGCGCCGCCGACCATGAAGGTGAGGGTGCCCGCGGCCGCACCGGCGACGCCGCCGGAGACCGGGGCGTCCAGCGCCCGGTGCCCCGCGCCGATGGCGAGGACGGCCGCGGATTTCGCGTCGGCCACGTCGATCGTCGAGCAGTCGATGAACAGGGTGCCCGGCTTCGCGGCGGGCAGGATCTCCGCGTACACGTCGAGCACCAGCCGCCCGTTCGGCAGCATGGTGATCACCACACCCGCCTCCGCCGCCTCCGCGGCGGTGGCGACGACGGTCGCGCCGTCCTTCGCGGCCTGCTCCTGCGCGGCGGGCACCGGGTCGTAGGCCAGTACCTCGTAGCCGGCTTGCACCAGGTTCGCCGCCATCGGCGCACCCATGTGGCCGAGCCCGAGGAATCCGATCTTTTCAGTCATTGCTCACCAAACCCAGTTCCTGATCGCCCAATTCGGCGAAGTATGCGTCGACCTGCGCGGCGCTGACGTCGGCGAGGGTCGCCGGCGACCACTGCGGGGCACGGTCCTTGTCGATCACTTGCGCGCGGATGCCCTCCACCAGGTCGTGCGAGGCCAGGGCCGCGATGGAGACCCGATACTCCTCGTTCAGCACCACCTCCAGGCTCGGCGCGGCACCCGCCGACCGCAACGACCGTAACGCGACCTTCAGCGCGACAGGCGATTTCGTGAGAATGTCGGCCGCTGCCTTACCCGCTTCCGGCGCCTCGTGCGCCTGTAGCCGCGCGACGATCTCCTCGACGGTATCCGCGCCGTAGCAGGCGTCGATCCACCCGCGCTGTGCGAGCAGGCCGGATTCCGGTGCGCCCGTGGCGAATTTGGCGATCGCGACCTCGACCGCCTCGGTGCGCAACGTCTCCAGCAGTGCGGGCAGGTGTTCGGTGGTGACGAAGTAGTCGGCGAAGCCCGCCGCGATCGCGTCGCCCGCGTCCATCCGCGCGGTGGTCAGCGCGACGTGCGTGCCGATCTCGCCGGGGCTGCGCGCGAGCAGGTAGGTGCCGCCGACATCGGGCACGAAACCGATGCCCACCTCGGGCATGCCGATCTTGGACCGCTCGGTGACGATGCGGTGGCTGCCGTGGCCGGACAGCCCGACCCCGCCGCCCATCACGATGCCGTCCATCACCACCACGTAGGGCTTCGGGTACCGGCCGATCAGCGCGTTGAGCAGGTATTCGTCCCGCCAGAAACGCCCGGTCGGCGAATCGGCGCCGACCGCACCACCGGTGGCGTCGGTGTGGATCGCGACGATATCGCCGCCCGCGCACAGACCGCGCTCCCCCGCCCCGGTGAGCACGACGGTCCGGACGGCGTCGTCGTCCGCCCAGGCGCGCAACGCCTCGGTGATCGCCAGTGTCATCGAATGATTCAGCGCGTTGATGGCTTTGGGCCGGTTCAGGGTGATCAGTCCCAGGCCGTCCTGCTGCTCGATGCGGACCTCGGGCTCAGCCGCGTCGGTCATGCCGCTCCTTCCACCGCACGGGCGACGACCACCCGCATGATCTCGTTGGTGCCTTCCAGGATCTGGTGTACCCGCAGATCCCGGACGATCTTCTCCACACCGTATTCGGCCAGGTAGCCGTAGCCGCCGTGCAGTTGCAGCGCCTTGTTGGCCACCTCGAAACCGGTGTCGGTGGCGAACCGCTTCGCCATGGCGCACAGCTCGACCTTGTCCGGCGCGTCCGCGTCGAGCGCGGCCGCCGCCCGCCACAGCAGGGTGCGGGCCGCCTCCAATTCGGTACGCATGTCGGCGAGTTGGAACCGCAGCGCGTCGTTCTTCAACAGCGGCTTGCCGAACGCGTGCCGCTCGGCCAGGTACGGCACGGTCTTGTCCAGTGCCGCTTGGGCGCCGCCGACCGAGCAAGCCGCGATGTTCAACCGCCCGCCGTTGAGGCCGTTCATGGCGATCCGGAAGCCGTCGCCCTCGGCGCCGAGCAGGTTCGCCGCGGGCACCCTGGCATCCTCGAAGATCACCTGACGGGTGGGCTGAGCGTTCCAGCCCATCTTCTTCTCGTTGGCGCCGAAGGAGAGTCCGGGCGTATCGGCGGGCACGATGAACGCCGAGATACCGCGAGCCCCGTCGGCGCCGGTCCGCGCCATCACCACGTAGACGTCCGTGGCGCCCGCGCCGGAGATGAATTGCTTTGCGCCGTTGAAGATGTAGTCGTCACCGTCGCGAACGGCCTTGGTGCTCAAGGCCGCCGCGTCCGAGCCGACGCCCGGTTCGGTCAGCGCGTAGCTGGCCAGCAATTCCATCGACGTCAACCGCGGCAGCCACCGATCACGCTGTGCGGCATCGCCGTAGCGATCGATCATCCAGGTCGCCATGTTGTGGATGGAGATATAGGCGGCGATGGCCGGGCACCCCGTCGCGAGCTGCTCGAAGATCCGTACGGCATCGAGCCTGCGCAGGCCCGAACCGCCGACGTCCTCCTGCACGTAGATACCGCCCAGGCCGAGCGGGCCCGCCTTGCGCAGCACGTCGATCGGAAAGTGCTTCTGCTCATCCCAATCCAGCGCGTTCGGCGCGAGGAACTCGTCGGCGAAGCCGCGCGCGGTGTCGCGGATCGCCTTCTCGTCGTCGTCCAGGATGAACATGTCAGTCCATCGTGGGGATCACGAAGGCGTTGCTCTCCTTCAAACCCGAAGGCCAGCGCTGCGTGACGGTCTTGGTCTTGGTGTAGAAGCGGATCGAGTCCGGGCCGTGCTGGTTCAGATCGCCGAATCCGGACCGCTTCCAACCGCCGAAGGTGTAGTACGCGATCGGCACCGGGATCGGCACGTTGATGCCGACCATGCCGACCTGCACGCGGGCGGCGAAATCGCGGGCGGTATCGCCGTCGCGGGTGAAAATCGCGACTCCGTTGCCGTATTCGTGCTCGTTGGCCAGCCGCAGGCCCTCTTCGTAGTCCTTGGCCCGCACCACGCTCAGCACCGGACCGAAGATCTCTTCTTTGTAGATCCGCATCTCCGGGGTCACGTTGTCGAACAGCGTGGCGCCGACGAAGTAACCGTCCTCGGCGCCCGGCACGGTCACGCCGCGCCCGTCGACCACCAGCTCGGCCCCCTCATCGATGCCGATCTGGACGTAGTTGTTCACCCGGTCCACGCCGTCCTTGCCGACCAGCGGGCCGTAGTCGGCGCCCGGATCGTCGGAACGCCCGATGTTGAGCTTGTGCACCCGCTCGGTCAGCTTGGCGAGCAAGCGATCCGCGGTCTCCTGCCCGACCGGCACCGCGACCGAGATGGCCATGCAGCGCTCGCCCGCGGAACCGTAACCGGCACCGATCAATTGGTCCGCGACATCGTCGAGGTCGGCGTCCGGCATGACGATCGCGTGGTTCTTCGCGCCGCCGAAACACTGGGCGCGCTTGCCGTTCGCGGTCGCGGTCTCGTAGATGTACTGGGCGATGGGCGTGGAGCCGACGAAGCCGACGGCCTTGATCCGCGGATCGTGCAGCAGCGCGTCGACCGCCTCCTTGTCGCCGTTGACGACGTTGAACACACCCGCGGGCAGCCCCGCCTCGAGGAACAGCTCGGCCAGCCGCAGCGGCACCGAGGGGTCGCGCTCGGAGGGCTTGAGCACGAACGCATTGCCGGTGGCCAGCGCCGGGCCCGCCTTCCACAGCGGGATCATCGCCGGGAAGTTGAACGGGGTGATGCCCGCGACGACGCCGAGCGGCTGGCGCATCGAGTAGACGTCGATGCCGGTGCCCGCGCTCTCGGTGTACTCGCCCTTGAGCAGGTGCGGGATGCCGGTCGCGAACTCGATGACCTCGAGACCGCGCTGGATGTCGCCCTTCGCGTCGGCGATGGTCTTGCCGTGCTCGGAGGAGAGCAGCGCGGCCAGGTTGTCCATGTCGTCCTGCACCAGGGTCAGGAACTTCATCAGCACCCTGGCCCGCTTCTGCGGATTGAACGCGGCCCACACCCGTTGCGCCGCTTCGGCGTTCGCGACGACCGCGGCGACCTCGTCCTTGCTCGCCAGCGGCACCCTGGCCTGCACCTGGCCGAGGTTCGGATCGTAGACATCGCCGAACTTGCCGGAGGTGCCCGCTACGTGTTGCCCGCCGATGAAGTGAGTGAGTTCGCGAACCATGCCAGTCCTGTCCTGGTAGCCGACCATGACACCGCGCGTGCGGTATGCGGTCATCCTATAGTTGGACGTCCATGCTTTTTCGGAGTGTGACGAATCCCACCCTCGCTGAGCGATCGGTCAGGGCGCGGGCGGCTCGGAGTTCGGGCCGCGGGTGAGCAGGAACGCGCCGCCACCGAGGACCAGGGCGCCGATCGCCAGCACGATCACCGCGACGGCCAGCGGGTTGTCGGTCAGTTCGGTGACCGCCTGACCCGCCGCGAGCGCGACCGCGAGCGCGCCGCCGACCACGAGCACCGTCGAGCGCCGCCGCGCGAACAGTCCGAAACAGACGCCGGCCACCAGCCCACTCAGCAGGAACGCCCACGGCCTGCCGTCCGCCTCGACGACCAACGCACCGACCAACGCGATCGCCACCGCGATCGCGTAGCCGAGCCAGGTTTCGACGAAGACGTCGAACCCGGTGAGCGCGAACCAGATTCCCGCCACGACGAGCAGGCCGAACCCGACCCAGATATCGGTGGCGCCCGCCAGATCACCGAGCAGGCCGGGCACCACCGCGGCACTGCACACCCCGCAGGCGAGCATGCCCAGCACCGCCGGGACGGCGATATAGCCGAGCACCGCGATCACCAGACCGGCGAGCGCGGCCCAAGCTCCGGCGTCGGTCGAGCTGCGATCCAAGGCGGTCCCGACCATCCCGGCCACCGACCCGGCGGCGAGCGCGAGCAAGGCCGACGCGAGTCGCACCCGCGAGCCGGCTTCGGCCCGGCCGAACATCCGCGCGGGACCGCCGACCACGGCCACGGCGCCGAGCACCAGTCCGAGCGATACCGCGAAGAGCACCGCGACCTGCCCGGCCCGCGCGAGATCGTCCCAGGACGACCCGATCACCAACGCGATCCCACCGAACACCAGCCCGGCGCCGATATACGCGGCGATCTCGGCCGCCACCTTGCCCGGCGGCCGCTGTTCCCGCGCCGCCAGCGCGTCCACGACCGCGGCGTGCTGGGCTTCGGTCAGCACGCCGTCTGTGACCAGCCTTCGCAAGGCCGCCTGCCGGGCTTTCGCCATCCGCACATTATGTCCGGATTCCGCGGGGCCGAGGCCGGATCACGGCATAGCGCGGTGGTGCCTCAGGATTCGGGACCGAGTTCCACGACGGTGCCGGGATGCGCCAGCGACGCGACGGTGATCCGGCCGCCCTTGGCCTGGTCGATGATCTGGCCCTGCCACGCGACGAAGCAGGAGGCGATCTCGCTGTTGTAGACCCGGCTGAGAATCGGGGTCAGCACCTTGGCCAGCTCGCCCTCCGCGGCGATCAGCTGGCCGCGATACGGTCCGTAATAGGGCAGGATCGCTTGCAGGACAACGGCTTCTACGCCTTGCACCTGAGTGATGATCGGGTCGATCACCGGTTGGTACTGCGCGATCACCGGCGCGATCTCGGCCAGCACCGGACCGGCCAGCTGCAGGATGGGTTGATAGACCGAGCCGAGCGCGAACGCCTCCGAGGAGAACGGACCGGCCAGCGGCGCGAGCCCGATCAGCGAGGCGAGTCCGCCCTGCTGTTTCGGGGCGGGCCAGCCGAGCGGGCACGGCGGCTGGGTCGAGACCGGCGCGGACGCGAACGGATCGGCGGCACCGAGCGGCACCGAGCTGTTCGGAGCGTTGCCGGTACCGAGGGGCACCGAACTGTTCGGGGCATTGCCCGTCCCGAGGGGCACCGAACTGTTCGGGGCCACACCGACATTGGGGGCTCCGGCACCCGGGTTGATCGTGACCGCGGCAGGCCCACCACCCGAACCCAGCGGGACCGCGGCAGCGGGTGCCGCCGCGGGCGGTGCCACCGGACCCGGAGCTGCCGGTGCCGGAGCTGCCGCCGCTGGTGCCGGTGCCGGTGTGACCGGTGCGGCATGCCGAGCGGCCGCGGCCGCCTGCTCCTGGGTGACCACCACCGTGGTGACGTCGTCGTCGGTGCGAACGGTCAACGCGGTGACCGCGACGGCGCTGCCGATCACGGTCAGCGCGGCCACCGCGCGGATGGCCACGGTGAGCGCGGGCCGGGTCGTCGTGCGAGAACTCATCGGGCGGAACTCCTTCGATGTCTATTTGGCCGAGGGCGTCGGCGAGGTCGGCGCGGCGGCGTCGGGTTCGAACACGCCCTCCAGATGCCAGACGCCGGTGAAGCCGTTGAACGGCCCGCCGACGATCAAGCTGGTCCATTGCAGGGTGAACTCACGAGACTTGCGGTCATAGCTGCCGGTCGCCGACGGCCCTTGCGCAGCATCGGATTTCGGCTTGTCGAACCATTGCTTGGCGACCCAGTCCCACACCTTCTGCACCTGCTCGGCGCCGGCGACCTGGGCGTCCTGTTTCTCCGGTGGCTTCGGCGCGCCCTGGTTGAACTCCTGGTCGTTCCACGAGGCCGCCCAGGACGACAGGTCGGCGGTCAGGGTGCCGCCGTCGGCGGTCACCGTCGGCGGCGGCACCCGGCGCTGGGTCTGCGGGTCCACCGGGTTGGTCGAGATGCCGAACTCGACCGCGAAGAACTTGGTCGGCTTGGTGATCGAGGCCGACAGTGAATTCCCCTGCGCGAAACCAGGGTTCGGCTCACTCTGATATCCGCCGATGCGCAGGCCCCCGGCCGTGCCGGGTTCGAGCAGCGTGGTCGAACCGCCCTGGGCCGGTGAATCACCGTTCGGCATATAGGGGCCCTTCTCCGGCGTACCGCCCGGCTGGACCATCCGGAACCAGGTGCCCGCCACCTCGTCGCCCGACACCGAACCCGGTGTGAAACGCAACAAGCCGACCAACTGCTCGGGCCCGCTCGGCGCGGGGTCGTCGTCGCCACCACCGGAACAGCCCGGTACCACCAGCACCAGCGCGGCAAAAGCGGCCAGCGCGAACGTCTTTCGTAGGCTCATACCGGCTTGCCTCCTGAGCTCTCGACCACGGTGGGCCGACCGACTGTGTGACGAGTACTCATTTCGCCTGGCCGCCAGTCGCCTTCGACGACTTGGGTCCTGTCTCGCCGTGCCGTCCGCGCGGCAGCCGCACACCCGCGCCCGCCAGCGCGAGCGCGAGCGCCCCGGGTACGAGATAGAAATAGCCGAGACCGCGGAACGCGCCGAAACCCAGCGGGCGCGTCGATTCGTTCAGCGCGACAACGGCGTCGAAGTTGCGGACGTTGTCGTTCATCGCCCCGATCAGGGCCGCGAAGCGCGAGGTCATCGGCTGCCACCGGGCCTCCAGCGTGGTGATGCCGGTGAGATCCGCGTCGGGGTGTGCGTTGCGGACCGCGCCGGTGTATCGGCTGTTCAGCTCGCCGTCCGCGGCCACCAGCGTGACGAAGTAGCCCTGTAGCTGCCGAACCTCGTCATGGGTGAGGATCGGGCGCAGATCATCGATCAGGGGCTGTCCCGCCGGAGCGGCCGGGAACAACCCGCCGAACGCCGATACCGCGATCAGTCCGAGCGCCGCGAATCCCGCGAGCGAACGCCAGACGAGCGCTCTCTCCCCTTCCTTCGCCCGCCGATAGCCGAACACGCCTGCCGCGACGAGCACCGCGCCCGGCAACGCCAGCAACCAGGGCAGCGTGCCGAAAGGTACTACCGAGGAGAGCTTTTCGTAGTTCTGCCGGTTGTCGTCGATCGCGCCGATCATCCCGGACATGTGCGCGCGAATCTCCGGATAGTCCCGGACGAACTGCTCGACCCGGTCGTAGGTACCCGGCTGCTGCCCACGCTGCTGCAAGGTCACGACGTTCGCGCGCGCGTCCGCCAGCACCTGCAGATCGTGCTGGTAGCCGTCGAGGCTCGAACGGGTCATATAGGGCTCGAACGCGTCGATCATGGCCTCGCCCTTGACCGCCCGCGGAAACATGCCGGTGACGATCGGGGCCAGCACCAGCACCGCGCCGAGGACCGCGAGACCCACGAACGGCCATCGCTTCCGGGGTCGCGGGGGTGCGGGTTCCGTATTCGAGACGAACTCGGAATAGGCGGGCAGCCCCGACACGGCGGTCACTGTCGTTGCCGACGGACGATCCGGTCCGCGTTGGTGAACACCGCGGTCGCCACGATCGCGGCGACGAACAGCGTCGGCACCACCCACGCCGGGGTGTCCCGCTCGCGCGGTACCGCGACCGTCTTGCTCGCCAGCACCGGGTCGGTGCGCGCGGCCTGGGTGTCACTGTGCACCACCGGAACGGCGTCGGTGGGCGGCGCGGGGGCTTCGGCGGCGGGCGGCGCGGCCGGTGCGGGCGCCGCCGGAGCTGCCGCCGCCGGCGGAACCGCCGGCGCCAATGGCGCGGCGGCGGGCGCGGCCTGCGGCACACTGCCGCCGCGATATTGACCGGCCAGGTGCCACAGCCCGGTGAAGTTGTTGAACGGGCCGCCGACGATCTGGCTGGTCCACTCGAGCACGAAGTTGCCCGAGCCGTCGATAGTGCCGTGCACCGGGCTGGTCTTGCCGGGCAGTCCACCGCCCGGTTTCGGCGAGCCCTGGTTGAACACCTGGTTGTTCCAGGTGACCCCGAGGCTGCTCAGATCGCCGGAGAGCTGACCACCGTCGGCGAACAGCTGCGGGGTGCCCGTGCCGCCGCCGGTTTGCGGGTCGGTGGGGTTGGTCGCGGTGGCGAAATCTACGCCGTAGAAGCGGACCGGCGTGGTGACCCGGCCTGACTGCGCGTTACCCGCCCCGTCGAACGCGGCGGCGGGTTGCGGCTGATAGCTCCCGCTGATCAGACCGCCGTCGCTGCCCGCGGACAGCGGGGTCACCGTCTGGTCGCTGCACCCGGAATCACTGTTGGCGAGGTAGGGCCCGCCCGCGTCGCCGGTCGGCAGGATCATCCGAAAGAAGCTGCCGGTCACCGCGCCGCCGGAGCAGACACCGGGCGCGAGCGAGAACAGGCCGTTCAGCGGCGCGGGCTCGGCGTGCGCGAACGGTGCGGCGAGCGTCGACAGGCCGAGGGCGGCTACCGCGGCGGCGAGCCGATAAGAATTCCGTCCCATGGATCGTCCTTCGGTGAAATTCGTGCGTGGGTTCCTGATTCAGGGCATCGCGTCCCATCGGAACTCGAGCCCGAACGGGTTGTCGCCATTTGTGGTCACGGTGAGCGGAATCCCCGGAACGAACTTTCCGGAATCGACCGGGCGTTTCCCGGTGGCACTGTGATGGGCATCACCGTAGGATTAGTTTGACGTCCTAGTATCGGACGCCTCGTGGCAGCACCGGAGGAAACTCGTGGCCGAGAGCAGCGCACTGCATACGCCGATCCACCCCGTCCGCTTCGTGACCTCGGCAGCCCTGTTCGACGGGCACGACGCGGCGATCAACATCATGCGCCGGATCCTGCAGTCGCAAGGCGCGGAGGTGATCCACCTCGGGCACAATCGCTCGGTCCGTGAAGTCGTCGACGCGGTGCTCACCGAGGACGTGCAAGGCGTCGCGGTGAGTTCCTATCAGGGCGGGCACGTCGAATATTTCGAATACCTCGCCGACGCGCTGAAAAAGGCAGGGGCGGAACACGTTCGCATATTCGGCGGGGGCGGCGGCGTGATCGTCGCGCAGGAAATCGCGCGGCTCGCCGAATCCGGCGTGACCATCTTTTCCCCCGAGGACGGCCAGCGACTCGGGCTGCCCGGCATGATCAATCGGCTGATCCACGCCTGCGATATCGATCTCGCCGGCACGCCGCCGATGCTGGACGCGGTGCTCACCGGCGAACGCGCGGCACTGGCCCGCGCCATCACCTGTATCCAGCAGGGTGTTCTGCCGGAGCACGATCAGCTCGCGTTGCGGCAGGCAGCCACCGCGCGCACCGTGCCGGTACTCGGTATCACCGGCACCGGCGGCTCCGGAAAGTCCTCGCTCACCGACGAATTGGTGCGCCGGCTGCGCACCGACCAACAGGACAAATTGCGCGTCGCGATTCTCGCGGTGGATCCGACCCGGCGCCGCGGCGGCGGCGCGCTGCTCGGCGACCGCATCCGGATGAACGCCTTGGACGGCGATCACATCTTCTTCCGCTCGCTGGCCACCAGGGGCGGTCGCGAGCTGCCGGATCACATCGAACTCATCGTGACCGCCTGCAAGGCAGCAGGTTACGACCTGGTCGTCCTGGAGACCCCCGGTATCGGACAGGGCGACGCCGCGGTCACCGAGCAGGTCGATGTGTCCATGTACGTCATGACACCGGAATTCGGCGCCGCCTCCCAGCTGGAGAAGATCGACATGCTGGACTACGCGGACGTGGTGGCGATCAACAAGTTCGAGCGGCGCGGAGCCGCCGACGCGCTCCGGGACGTGTCGCGTCAGCTCATCCGCAACCGGGCGGACTTCAGCGCCTCGCCCGAGGACATGCCCGTCTTCGGCACCAGCGCGGCCACTTTCAACGATGACGGAGTCACCGCGCTGTACCAGCACCTGACCGGCCTGCTCACCGAGCACGGTCTGCAGCTCGATCCCGGGGTGCTACCCAAGGTCGACACCCGCACCTCGACCCGGTTCGCCCAGATCATTCCGCCCGCCAGGGTGCGCTACCTGGCCGAGATCGCCGAAACGGTGCGCGGCTATCACGCCCGGACCGCCACGCAGATCGTCGCGGCCCAGCGGGTGCAGCGCCTGGACCAGGTCGCCGCGGAACTGCCGGACGATCTCGCCGTCGCCGACCTCGCCGCCACCGCCCGCTCCGAGCTGACCCCGGACAACGCCGCCCTGCTGACCGAGTGGCCCGCCCTGGCCGAATCCTATCGGGGTGCGGAGCAGGTGGTGCGCATCCGCGACCGCGAGATCCACACGCCGTTGCGCCGGGAAACACTGTCCGGCAACTCGATTCCGCGCGTCGCGCTGCCGCGCTACACCGACCACGGTGAGCTGCTGCGCTTCCTGCGCGCCGAGCACCTGCCCGGGCACTTCCCGTTCACCGCGGGTGTCTTCCCGTTCAAGCGGGACAACGAGGACCCGGCCCGGATGTTCGCCGGGGAAGGCGATCCGTTCCGCACCAACCGCCGTTTCAAGGTGCTGAGCGAATACGCCGACGCGAAAAGGCTGTCCACCGCGTTCGATTCGGTGACACTGTACGGTCACGATCCTGCCGAGCGTCCCGATATCTACGGCAAGGTCGGCACCTCGGGCGTCTCCATCGCCTCGCTCGACGATATGCAAGCCCTCTACGACGGCTTCGACCTGACCGCGCCGACCACCTCGGTGTCGATGACCATCAACGGACCCGCACCGACCATTCTGGCGTACTTCCTGAATACCGCGATCGACCAAGCGCTGGAACGCTTCTCGGCGGACAACGGGCGTCCGCCGTCCGAACAGGAAGCCGCCGGCATCCGGGCCGAGACCTTGGCGACGGTCCGCGGGACCGTGCAGGCCGACATCCTGAAAGAGGACCAGGGCCAGAACACCTGCATCTTCTCCACCGAATTCAGTCTGCGCATGATGGCCGATATCCAGGAATGGTTCGTGCGCAACAATGTCCGCAACTTCTACTCGGTGTCGATCTCCGGATATCACATCGCGGAGGCCGGTGCGAACCCGATCAGCCAGCTCGCGTTCACCCTCGCCAACGGATTCACCTACGTGGAGGCGTATCTCGCGCGGGGCATGGCGATCGACGACTTCGCGCCGAACCTGTCGTTCTTCTTCTCCAACGGCATGGATCCCGAGTATTCGGTGATCGGCCGGGTCGCCCGGCGCATCTGGGCGATCACCATGCGCGATCGCTACGGCGCCAACGACCGTGCCCAGAAGCTCAAGTACCACGTACAGACCTCGGGCCGCTCACTGCACGCGCAGGAGATGAGCTTCAACGACATTCGCACCACCCTGCAGGCGCTGATCGCCATCTACGACAACTGCAACAGCCTGCACACCAACGCCTACGACGAGGCGGTGACCACGCCCACCGAGGAATCGGTGCGCCGCGCGCTGGCCATCCAGCTGATCATCAACCGCGAGTGGGGCGTGGCGATGAACGAGAATCCGCTGCAGGGCAGCTTTCTCATCGACGAACTCACCGACCTGGTCGAGGAGGCCGTGCTGGCCGAGTTCGACCGGATCAGCGAGCGCGGCGGGGTGCTCGGCGCAATGGAGACCGGCTACCAGCGCGGCAAGATCCAGGACGAGTCGATTCGCTACGAGCATCGCAAGCACGACGGCTCGTTGCCGATCGTCGGCGTGAACACCTTCCGCAACCCGCACGGCGAACCGCACCACGAGATCGAATTGGCGCGCGGCACCGAGCAGGAGAAGCAGTCCCAGCTACAGCGGGTCCGCGACTTCCAGCACCGGCACCGCGACGCCGCCCATGCCGCCCTCGCCCGCCTCGACGCGGTCGCCCGCACCGACGACAACATCTTCGAGGTGCTGATGGACGCCGCCCGTGTCTGCACCCTGCAACAGATCACCGACGCGTTCTTCACCGTCGGCGGCCAGTACCGCCGCAACGTGTGATGTTGCCGAGCCCGCCGAACTGAGTGCGCGACAGGCGTTATTCCCCTGCGGAAATGATCTCCGGTGGCAGATACCGGCTCGCGAACAGGGCACCGAGGCCGCAGGTGTGCTCGATGATGCGGGGGCCGTCGATCTCCATCGCTCCGGTCCGCCAGGCGGTGAGCAGCTCGATGAAACCGCCGATGCAGACCAGCGTGCTCATCCGGACGTCGACCTCGTCGGTGTCCGGTGCCAGATACGGCCGCGCGGTGGCGATGAGCAGCTCGGTCGCGTCGCCGAGCATGGTCTTGCGGCGCTGCTCGAGCACGGCGCTGCCCGCGTGGTCGGCCAGCAGGATGCGCGCGCGCCCGTCGTGGTCGGACTGCAGGGCCACCGCCCGCGTCACCGCCGCGCGCAGGATCGTCAGCGGCGGCTGCGCCACCTGCTCCGCGACGACCGCGGCGAGGTCGGCGAACACCTCGGCGCACACGGCATCCCATGCGGCGCCGAGCAATTCGTCGCGATCGGCGAAGTGCTCGTAGAAATAGCGGTCGTTCAGCGCGGTGCGCTGACACACGCCGCGCATGGTCACGGCGGCCCAGCCGCTCTCGAGCCAGATCTCCAGGGCCGCGTCGAGCAGCCGCGCGCGGCGTTCGGCGCGCCGCTCCTCTGCGGTGCGCCCGCCCCAGGTCCGGGCCGGTACACGCAAGCTCATGGTTGACAAAGTACCCCATCGCGCGCCTAATTGGTGGCACGTGCGGCCAATTATGCGGTGATCGTCAGCCCCCAGTGGCCGCCGGAACACACGAGGCGGTGTGTGCGCCGCCGGTACGTGGGAGGTGGCCATGCCCGACAACGGGATCGAGCACGAGGTGATCATCGTCGGCGCCGGATTCTCCGGCATCGGCGCGGCGATCAAGCTACGCGAGGCCGGCTTCGACGATTTCCTGATCGTCGACGATGCGGACGGTGTCGGTGGCACCTGGCACTGGAACACCTATCCCGGTATCGCCGTGGACATTCCGTCGTTCAGCTACCAGTTCTCGTTCGAGCAGCGCGCCAGCTGGTCCCGAACCTACGCGCCGGGCCGGGAATTGAAGGCCTACGCCGAATCGTGCGTGGACAAATACGGGCTGCGGTCCCGAATCCGGTTCGGCACCACCATCACCGAGGCCGAGTTCGATGCGGACGGGTGCCGGTGGCGACTGCGCACCGAAACCGGTGACGAGCTGACCGCACGATTCGTCATCAGCGCCACGGGCGTGCTCACCCGCCCGAAACTGCCCGAGATCCCCGGCGTCGACGCGTTCGCCGGCGTCACCATGCACACCTCACGCTGGGATCACGGGCAGGATCTGCGTGGTAAGCGGGTCGCGATCATCGGCACGGGAGCCTCTGCGGTGCAGGTGATTCCGGAAACCGCACCGCAGGTCGAGCAGCTCGTCGTGTTCCAGCGCACGCCGATCTGGTGCCTGCCCCGGCTCGATCTCCCGCTGCCCAAGCCGGTGCAGTGGGCCCTGCGGGTGCCGGGCGCCCGCTCGCTGACCCGGCTGATCAGCCAGACCTACGTCGAGGTCACCTTCCCCATCGCCGCGCATTATCACAAGAATCTGCCCACGGCCGCGATCGGCGAGCGGGCCGGTCTCGCGCACCTGCGCAGCCAGGTGAAAGATCCCGTGACCAGGGAAAAACTCACGCCCCGTTACGCTTTGGGCTGCAAGCGGCCGAGTTTCTCGAACGACTATCTGGCCACGTTCAACCGCGCCAACGTGGTGCTGGAGACCGACCCGATCGAGGCGATCACCGGCACCGGTGTGCGCACGGCGTCGGGTACGGAGTACCCGGTCGACATCCTGGTCCTGGCAACCGGTTTCAAGGTGATGGAATCCGGCAACATGCCGACCTATCGACTGCGCGGTATCGACGGCCTCGACCTGGAGAAGTGGTGGGACGAGAATCGGCTGCAAGCCTACGAGGGCGTGAGCGTGCCCGGGTTCCCGAACTTCTTCTCGATCATCGGCCCGTACGGTTACAACGGTTCGTCCTATTTCGCGCTGATCGAGAACCAGACCAGGCATATTCTGCGCTGCCTGCGCCACGCCCGAGCGGGCAACGCGACGGTGGTCGAGGTGACCCGCGAGGCCAACGACCGCTTCTTCCAGGAGATGCTGGACCGCCGCGGCGGCCAGGTGTTCTGGCAGGACAGCTGCGCGGTCGCGAACAGCTACTACTTCGACAAACACGGCGACGTGCCACTACGCCCGTCGACCACCGTCGAGGCCGCCTGGCGCAGTGGTCATTTCGACCTGTCCGACTACCGCTTCGCCAACTCGGCGTAACGCACCGACCGAGGCTCAGCCAGGAAAGGCCTGAGCCAGCTGAGTGGTCAAGGTGTTTCGCGCGGTGGCGAGCGAGGGGCCGTACCAGGTGAGACTGCGTCCTTCGACCAGGGCCACGTCGCACCCCGGAAAGGCTTCGGGGCCATCGGTTTCGGTGAAGACATACGGCTCGTCGGGCAGCACCGCGAGCTCGACACCGGCGGTCAGCTCGTCCTCGGCAAGCCGGGGGTAGCGCTCGGAGCGGTCGGCGTGGACGAGGTGCAGGCCGAGCCTGCGGGCGAGGTCACCGGTGAACGTGTCGCGCCCCACCACCATCCACGGGTTGCGCCAGATCGGAATCACCGCAGGCCGCACCGGCACGGGAGGCGGTGCCGCCCAGACGGATTCGGCTTCCACCAACCAGCCGGGGACACCCGCGTCGAGGGCGACGGTGCAGAGCCGGCGCAACGAGGCCAACGCCTCGTCCACCGTCTCGATCCGCGTGACCCACACCGGGATACCGGCCGCGCGCAGGCGATCGACGTCGATGCGCCGGTTCTCCTCCATGTTGCACAGCACCAGGTCCGGGGCCAGCTCGACGATGCGACGCACGTGCGGGTTCTTGGTGCCGCGCACTCGCTCCACGTCCAGGTCGGCCGGATGCGTGCACCAATCCGTCGCGGCGACAATAACTTCGGGGCAGGTGCGGGCCACCGCCTCGGTCAGCGAAGGCACCAGCGACACCACCCGCCGCGGCTCCGCCAACGGCACCACCGTGCCCAGATCGTCGCGCACCGGGCTCATGACAGGACCCGTCTGGCCAGCGTCCGCAGTTCCGCCGGCGGTACCGCGGGCAGCATATTGCTCGCGCCGAGCACGAGCAGATAGAGGATCCGCGCGGTCTCCCAGGCATCGGTCTCCGCATAGCCGCTCTCCCGCAAAAGTTTTCGCAGAATATCCAGCCGGGCGGTGTCGATCCGCGCCTTCACCTCGGCCGCGGCCTGGTCGTCGATCGCCCAGGACCGGACCGCGGTCTCCAATCTGGCCGGTCCGTCGTCCTCCAGCACGAGATCGAGCAGCAGGTCCAGCCGTGCCCGCGCGTCGAGCGACTCGGCGGCGATGACCTCGCGCACGTAACGGGTGGTGTGCACCTCCTCGAAGTGCGCGAGCAACGCCGCCTTGTAGCCGGTGATGCCGGAGAAGTGGTGGTAGAACGAGCCGGTGCTCAGCCCGGTCGTCGCGACCAGCCGCTCCAGCGTGAGCCCGGCGGGTCCCGCCGTGCCGAGGATCACCAAGCCCGATTCCAGCCATGAACTCTTGCCTGCCACATTTCCCAGCCTATAACATAAGTTTTGTTCTGTTCTGGGAACACCGGCTCTGCCCGAGACACGGAGGTCGCGATGACCGCGATAACACCCTCGTCCACCCTGTCCGCCCGCTGGGCCACGCCGGTCCACCTCGCGGGTTCCGCACTACTCGGCGTGGTCGGCCTGGCGCATCTGCTGGTCGTGCACGCCTTCGGCGGTCCCGACTCGCCCGCCGAGGAGACGGTCAACGAACTGTCCGCACACGTCAGCACCGCACTGTTCGAGGGCGGCAGGCAACTCAGCGTGTTCGATCTGAACACCGGTTACAGCGTCGGAATGGGCTTGTTCGGCCTGCTTTTCGGACTGCTCGCGATCGCCGCGGTGCGCTCGGCCCCACAGCTGATCGCACGCTGGTCGCTGTTCAACGGCATCTGCGTGGCGGCTGCCGGCGGACTGTGCTGGATCGCCCTGCTGTACTTTCCCGAGCCGGTGATCGTCGTGTCGATCATCGCGACACTGTGCTTCACGACCGTGCTGGTGGCCGGCCCCCGCGAAAGCGCCTGAGCGCTGCCGAAGTTCGGCGCAAGGGCAGCGGCCTGGCAACCTTCGGGCAGTACCCAGACGGTGTGACCGGGCGCACACTGGACGAGGCATCCGGTGTCGGGAAGTCCCGGTCCCTGTGTCACCGGACTCGATCCCGCCCCGAAGGTCCGGCGGCGCCCCGAAAGCCCCGACGCCGGATGCTCACCAAACACGGGCGTGCTCAACGGCAGCCAGCGCCGTCATCCTTCTATCTGGCGATACAGCGCGGCGAGTTCGCGCAGTCCCGCCGCCGCGATCGGCTCCTCCGCCGCGGTCATCCGCATCGCCTTGCGCAACAGCAGCGGATCGAGATCCTCGGTCGCCGGGCGGAATTCGAGCTTCGGCAGCTTCGGCAACTCGATATCGTCGCCGTACGGATCGGTGGAATCCGCTGCGCGCAGGTCACGTTCGATGCCGCCGATCAACGTGTCCAGGTCGAGCCCGCGCAGCGTGAGAATCTCCCGGGGCCGTTCGTCGAGTCGTTCGGCGAGCAGATAGCAGACCGCGGCGACGTGCTTGCACGGCCAGCCGGGGTCCGGGCAGCTACAGCTGAAGTCCAGGTCGGCCGCGGTGGTCGGCAGCAGTAATGGGCCGAGCTCGGTCGGCAGTGCGCCGGAGGCGATCTCGGCCAGCATGCCCGGCGCCTCGCGGATCGTTTCGATCAGCAATTCGAGTTCTTCCTCGCGCAACGGGCGCACCGTGAACACGGCGGTGAACGGGCGCGGCTGGCTGCCCTGCACCTCGGCGGTCACCGCACCTGGCTCGATGTGATAACTCACCACCTGCCCCGCGCGGGCATAGGTCCGGCCGCGCGACATCCGTCCGGGCTCGGCCATCTGCTCCACCGCGTCGACCAAAGCCTTGCCCCACCAGGTACGCCCGAAACCGCCGCGCCTGCTGCGCGCCGCCGCCCCGCCGCGCACCGGACGCCGCTTGCCGAACTGGCTGTAGTCGATGTAAACGCCCCGATCGGGGCCGTCGGTACTCATTCGCCGACCGCCTCGGCGCCGAGCGTGAACAGTTCACGCAGGTCGTCGGTGCTGAGTTCGGTGATCCAGTTCTCCCCCGCACCGATCGCCAGATCGGCGAGTTGCTTTTTGCCGTTGATCATTTCGTCGATCCGCTCCTCGATCGTGTCGACGCAGACCAGTTTGCGCACCTGGACGTTGCGCTGCTGACCGATGCGGAACGCACGGTCGGTGGCCTGATTCTCCACCGCCGGATTCCACCAACGATCCAGGTGCACCACGTGATTGGCGGCGGTGAGATTCAGACCGGTACCACCGGCCTTGAGCGACAACAACATCAGCGAGGGACCGTCCGGCTCCTGGAACCGGGTGACCATGCTGTCGCGCCGCTGCTTGGGCACGCCGCCGTGCAGGAAGGGGATCTCGGTGCCGAAACGTTCGGTCAGATAGGGCGCGATCAGCTCACCGAACTCGCGGAACTGGGTGAACAACAGGGCCTTCTCACCGTCGGCGAGCACCGCGTCCAGCACGTCCTCCACCAGCGCGAGCTTGCCGGAGCGGTGGCTGCCGCGATGCAGGATGCCGGAGCCGTCGCCGAGATAGTGCACCGGATGATTGCACACCTGCTTGAGCCTGGTCAGCGCGCTGAGCACGGCGCCCTTGCGGGCCATGCCCTTCGCGTCCTTGATCTTGGCCAGCATGTCGTCGACCACGGCCTGATACAGCGCGGCCTGCTCGACGGTCAGGTTCGCGCGCACGGTCATCTCGATCTTGTCCGGCAGATCGGTGATCACGGCGGGATCGGTTTTCACCCGGCGCAGCACGAACGGCTGCGTGATCAGGCGCAGCCTGCTGATCGCGTTCTCGTCGCGCTCGCGTTCGATCGGCACGGCGAAACGCGCGCGAAAGGTCTGCGGGCTGCCGAGCATTTTCGGCATCGCGAAATCCATGATGGAACGCAGTTCCTCGAGCCGGTTCTCCACCGGAGTTCCGGTGAGCGCCAACCGATGTCGCGCGGGTACGGCGCGGGCGGCGCGCGCCTGCCTGGTGCCGGCGTTCTTGATGTGCTGCGCCTCGTCGAGCACGATCCGGTCCCACGATTGCCGCTTCAATTCGTCGAGATCCCGGGCGAGCAGCGAATAGGTCGTGATCACCAGATCCGACTCGGCGACCGCCGCGTCCAGCTCCGCCCCCGCATGCCGCCCCGCGCCGTGATGCACCCACACCCGCAGATCCGGCGCGAACCGCTCGGTCTCGCGCTGCCAGTTCCCCACCACCGACATCGGGCACACCAGCAGGGTCGGCCCCACGGCGCGGTCACCGGGCGTGCCGTGCGGCCGAGCCGCCGGGTCCGCCGACGCGGTGGCGCCGCCGCTCGAACTGCCCGTCGCGGGTTCCCGGCTACTGCTCGTCGCGGAACCCTTTGCTGCTTTGCGACGCCGCACGGCATCGAGCGAAATCACCTCCGCGCCTTGAACATCGGTCACGGGGGCACGCCTAGGACCGACTGCCGACGACACATTCGCCGGTGCGTCGACCGACATTCGAGCACCGGTCGCCTCGTCCTCGGCCCGCGTCCCGGACGCACCCGGCCATTCCGAGGTGGTCGCCTCCCCTGTGCCCCCCGGCCGAGCCGCGCCGACCTTCATGCGCGGACCCGCCGACTCGCCCTTCACAGTCGTACTCGTCGATTCCGCACGGCCCTTCTTTCCGGCTTGCGGCGCGGTCCCCCGATCGTCCGCCGTACGGTTCAGCGGGCCACCCCCCACCTCGCGCTCGTGCACCAGCAGCGCGAGCACCTGCACGGTCTTACCCAGGCCCATATCGTCGGCGAGGATCGCGCCGAAACCCATGCGGCTCATAGTCGCCAGCCAGGACAGGCCGCGCTCCTGGTAGGGCCGCAGCTGGGCCTTCAGGCCGACCGGCGGGGCGATCGGTGGCAGCTCGCGGGTCCGGTCCAGGATGTCGGCGGCCCAGCCCGTCGCGGTCACCTCGGTGACCGGCACCTGCTCCACCCGGCCCGCGGCGAGCTCGCCGACCAGGTCCGCGAAGGTGATCTCGGAGGTGTCGGCGTGCGCGGCGACGTAGCGGGCGGCGGCCGCCAGCACCTTGTGATCGGCCTGCACCCAGTCGCCACGCAACTGGACCAGGTCGGACTTGCTCCGGACCAGCCGCTCCATCTCGGCCTTGGTCAGCACGGTGTCGCCCAGCGCGAGTTCCCAGCGGTAGGACACCAGTCCGGGCATGCCGACCGTGCTCTCGGCCGCGGGCACCGCGCTCTCCACCCGCAGGCGCATGGTCGGCGCGCTGACGTTCCAGGCCCGCGGCAGCAGCAACCGGACACCGGACGCCTGCAACGCGTGCGCGCCGTGCTCGACCAGATCGATGACCACCTCGGTGGGCAGCAGCAGATCCATCGAGCGCGGATCGCTCGGCAGGTCGCGCAGCCGCGGATAGGCGCGCTGCGCCTCGCCGAGCTGCTCCCCCGCCACCCGGAGCAGATTCGGATCACTGTGCAGCAGCACAGGACTCGGCGCCTCGCCGTCCAGTCGCAGGCAGACCTCCAGGCGCCACAGTGCCACCGATTCGTCCGCGGTGCCGAGCTCACCGTCGGGTTCGAGCAGGCGCAGCACCAGCTCCGGTTCATCGCCGGTCAGGGTGGCGCGCCAGCGTTCGAGCACCTCGGCCACCTGGTAGCTGCCGTTGTCCAGGGCGACATCGCGGACCAGCGCGTCCACCAGCGGATGCGTCGGCGCGGGCAGATCGACGAGGGCTCGCGCGATGGGATCGGTGAGTTCGCCGACCAGATCGTCGAGCACGGCGTTCGGCCGTCCGGCGACCCGGAGCGCGGCGGGCATCGCGACGGCCAGCTCGGCCAGCCAGGCCCGCTGTCGTTCGCCGCCGACCAGCCGCCAGCGCACCCACCACTGGCCGTCGTCCCGGCGCAATTCCGGCACGATCCGGCCCGCGCGGACCCACCGTTCGATGCCGTGCGCGACATGCGCGAGAAACCGCAGATCGCCGGCGACCGCCGCGGCGGGCAACCGCTGCCGCAAGGCCTCCGCGGCGCTCTGCGGCGCCATCGCGTGCGCGCGGACCTGCTCGGTGGTGCTGCCGCCCGGGCCCGCCACCAGCACCTCTGCCCGGTGCCGGAATTTGGACGCGCTCAATACGCCGCCCAGCGGTTCGGGCAGCGCGGTGAGGGGCGAATCGTGCCAGAGCAGCAACCCGGATCCCGGCGACCACAGACCGTGCAGCATCAGCCCATCCAAGCAGGTGGGTCCGACACGGCTGCGGCCACCGCGATCCCGCTTTTCTGGATTTCTGGGCCGGAGCGGGACATACTTGAATATCCGCTGGTCATCGCAGAAGAATCGCGGTCAGGTGTCAACGGAAGCGGAGGCAGCCATGACGATTCTGCTCCAGGTACTCGAGCAGAGCTTCACGCCGACGACGCCGTGGGAACGGCGCAAATTCACCTTCATCAAGGCCGAGAAGATCGTCGGGATGAGGTTGGACGGCCAGTCCGGCGTCTGGCTGGACCTGTCTCGCCCGGGTGAGTCGCAGCGCCTGGCCCGCACCGTCGACCCGCACGAGGCCATCACCTTCCTGCTGGCCACCTTCGCCAAACTCGCCGAGTGCGAGGAGCGCGGCGGCTCGTGGCTGATCGGGCACGACGGGGCGAACGCCGAATCGATCTCGGCCACCCGGTTCCCGCCGCGGGCCAGCGCGGTCGCCGACGACGATCTGCTGGCCCGCGCCTGGCTGTGACGGTCGCCCGCGCTGCCCCCTGACAACTGCTTCCGCTCGGGTTCTCTGAATGTCGGTCCATACGTGTAGATCTGGCGCCATGGGTGCGGACATTCGGCGTTGGCTTGTGGGCCTCTTCGTGCTGGTGTGCGCCGTCGGCTGCGCTCAATTGGGTGTCGGCGCGGTAGCGCCCGCTCCGGGCAGCCCGACCAGGATCGAACTGGAACAGCTGCTGGCCGCGGTGCGCGTGGTCCCGGATCGGCCGCATCCCGGCGGGTACGAACGCGGGTGCAAACCCGGACAGGGCTGCGTGTTCGGGACCGCGTGGTCCGACGACCACGACGGGCCCGGCGGGCACGACGGCTGCGACACCCGCAACAACGTGCTGGCCCGCCAGCTCGTCGAGGTGAGTTTCCGGCCGGGGACCAACAACTGCGTGGTGGTCGGCGGCACCTTGCACGATCCGTACACCGGCAAACAGCTTTCGTTCACCAAGGCCGATGCGAACGACGTGCAGATCGATCACGTGTATCCGCTGGCCGCGGCCTGGGATCTGGGCGCGGCCGGCTGGCCGCTGGAGCAGCGGGTCCGGTTCGCCAACGACCTCGAGGTCAACCTGCTCGCCACCGAAGGCCGCACCAACCAGGCCAAGGGCGACAAGACCCCGGCGCAGTGGCTGCCGCCGGCGCGGGCCAACCACTGCTTCTACGCGGGCCGGTATCTCACCGCCGCCGCCCGGTACGACCTGCCGGTGACCGCGGCGGACAGCGCGGCCCTGCAGGCGGTGGCCCGCACCTGCCCGTGAACCGGCCGGTCAGGCTCCCGTGGCGACCGGCCGCTTCGGGTCGTTCGACCACTGCGACCAGGAACCGGGGTACAGCGCCGCCTCGATACCGGCGACGGCCAGCGCCGCGACCTGATGTGCGGCGGTGACGCCCGAGCCGCAGTACACCGCGACCGGCTCGTCGGTGAATCCCGAGAAACGGTCACGCAATTCGGCGGGCGCGCGGAAACGGCCGTCGGCATCCAGGTTCTCGGCGGTGGGTGCGCTGACGGCGCCGGGGATGTGGCCGGCCCGCGGATCGATCGGCTCGACCTCGCCGCGATACCGCTCGCCCGCGCGCGCGTCGAGCAGATGGCCGCGCCAGCGGGCGGCGGCGTCGGCGTCGATGACCGGCAGATGCCCCGGAGTCAGCTCGACATCACCCGGTTCCGGATCGGATTCGGTGCCGGTGGCCAGCGCGCCGTCCGCGTTGGTCCACCCGGGCAGTCCGCCGTCGAGAATCCGCACGTCGGCGATGCCCGCCCAGCGCAGCAGCCACCAGGCGCGGGCCGCCGCCATGCCGCCGGTCGCGTCGTAGACCACCACCGCGTCGCCCTGGCGGATTCCCCAGCTGCGCGCGCACTTCTCCAGCTGCGCGATATCGGGCAGCGGATGCCGGCCGCGGGCGGGCGACGGCGGCGCGGCCAGCTCGGTTTCCATGTCGACGAACACCGCGCCGGGGATGTGGCCGGCCAGATAGTGTTGCGGGCCGTCCGGGTCGCCTAGCGCCCAGCGCACGTCCAGTAGGCGAACTTGCCTGCCCGACAAGGCTTCTCGAAGCTCCACCGGCGAGATCAGTACCGCGCTCAACCCAGCTCCTCGTTCAGAAATCGCACCTTCGCGCACCGAATGCCCTCAACATTACGCATCTGAGCAGGGCAATGTGGCTGCACCCCAGCACTACTCGCCGGTAGCGGGCGGCGTCGCGAGCCCTCGACCGCCGCCGAATTCAGTCCAGTTTCCCCGCACTGGCCCGTGACTGGCAGTCCAGTTGCGGGCAGGATCGCCACAATGTCGAACCTTTCCCCGGCGCCCGCGGCACCCGTCGAGGACCACGAACCACCCGCCACCGACCGGGCCGCGGTCGGGCTCGGACAACCGCTCGGCGCGGGCGCGGTCACCGCGCTGGTGGGCTTCACCAGCTCGTTCGCGGTGGTGCTGAGCGGACTCACGGCCGTCGGCGCGAGTTCGGCGCAGGCGGCGTCGGGACTGCTCGCGGTGTGCCTGACCCCGGCGATCGGCATGATGCTGCTCAGCTTCCGGTATCGGATGCCGATCACGCTGGCCTGGTCCACCCCCGGCGCGGCGCTGCTCGCGAGCACGGGTGCGGTGGCGGGCGGCTGGCCCGCCGCGGTCGGCGCGTTCGCGATCACCGGGGTGTTGATCGTGATCACCGGCCTGTGGCAGCGGTTGGGCAACCTGGTCGCCGCCATTCCGGTCGAAATCGCCCAGGCCATGCTCGCCGGCGTGCTGCTGCCGTTGTGCCTGGCGCCGGTCAAAGCGGTCCAGACCAGCCCGGCGGTGGTGGTGCCGGTGATCCTGGTCTGGCTGATCCTGCAACGCTTCGCCAAGCGCTGGGCGGTGATCGCGGCCTTCGGCACCGCGGCGCTCGGCTCCGGCATCAGCATCGTCGTGCAGCATCGGCACCTCGACTTCGCCGCGATGGTGCCGACGGTGGAATTGACTGTTCCGCAATGGAATTGGCAGGCGATCGTCGGCGTCTCGATACCGCTCTACATCGTCACCATGGCCTCGCAGAACATTCCGGGCACCGCGGTCATGAAATCGTTCGGCTACCTGGTGCCCTGGCGCGCGGCGATGACCGTGACCGGCCTCGGCACGATCCTCGGCGCGCCCGCGGGCGGCCACGCCATCAACCTCGCCGCGATCAGCGCGGCGCTGTCCGCCGCGCCCGCCGCACATCCCGATCCGAAGAAGCGCTGGCTCGCCACCTTCACCGCGGGCAGTGTCTACCTCGGCATCACACTCGCCTCGGCCGCCGTGGTCACGTTCATCGCCACCGCCCCCAGGGGTGTGCTGGAAACCGTTGCGGGCCTTGCCCTGCTGACCACCTTGGCGGCCGCGCTCACCGGCGCGCTCAGCTCCGAAAAGCACCGCGAGGCAGGCGTGATCACCTTTCTCATCGCCGCCTCGGGTGTCGGCTTCGCCGGGATCGGCGCCGCCTTCTGGGCACTGCTCGCCGGACTGGTCGCGCGAAAAGTGTTGTCGCTGCGGCAGTGAACGAGTTCGGGGCCGGTGCGACAGCGGCGGGGCAGGCAGGTGCACCCTAGGCCGGTGCGGTGCCGGTTGCGATCGGGGGCGAATCCAGTTGCGCGGCGGGCTCATCGATCAGCTCAGGCACTTCGTCGCGCCGCGCGTACACGCCGATCCGGCTGTGGTTGAACAGCAGGTTCAGCGTGAAAACGGTGACCGCGCCCATCGCGATACCGCTGTCCAGCAGGATCTGCACCGACGACGGGAACTTGTCGAACATGCCTTTCGCCAGCACCGGCACCAGCCCGACGCCGAGCGAGGTGGCGACGATGACGGCGTTGACCCGGTCGCCGAGTTCGGCCTTGCGCAGGGTGTCGATGCCGACGATGGCGATCGTCGCGAACAGGACCAGCCCGACCCCGCCGACCACCGGTTTGGGCACCGCCGCGACGACCTCCCCCAAACGCGGCAGCACCCCGAGCACCACCAGGATCGCGCCGCTGGTCGCGGTCACGTAGCGGCTGTGCACCCGGGTCGCCGCGACCGCTCCGACATTCTGGTTGAACATCGAATCCACGAACGCGGTGAACACACCGCCCAGCACGCCGGAGAGTCCGTCACCGATCAGGCCGCGCGCCAAATCGGCTCTGCCGACCGGTTTTCCGGTGATCTCGCTGATCGCCAGCATGCTCGCCGTCGACTCGGCGAACACGATCGCCATCACGATGCTCATCGCGACCACCGCCGCGATCGGAAACTGCGGGGCCCCGAAATGGAACGGTTCAGGCAGGCCCACCCAGGCGGCGTTCCCGATGCCGTCGGTGACCACCAGCCCCATCGGCACCGCGAGCGCGATCCCGACCGCCAGTGCGAACAACACCCCGAGCTGCGACCACATCCCGCGCGCGACGCACATGAAGCCGACCGCGAGCACCACCACCACGGCCGCGAGTCCGATATGGGACGGCGCGGCGAACGACGGCGCCGACGGGTCGTTCCCGATGATCAGCCGGCCGGCCGATCCGATCAGCGAGACCCCGACGATGGTGAGCACCGTCCCGGATACCAGCGGCGGAAAGAACCGGGCCATCCGGGCGAACGGCCAGGCCAGCGCCATCCCGACCACACCGCCGATCATCATCGACCCGTACACCGCGGCCAGCCCGTACTCCTTGGCGATCAACACCATCGGATCCAGCGCGATGAACGTCGCCCCGCAGATGATGGGCAGCCGCGCGCCCGCGAGTTTGCCGAGGCCCAGGCTCTGCACCAGCGTGATCACCCCGGCGATCAGCAGGTCCGCGCTGATCAGCAGCCCGACCGTGCTCCGGTCCAGACCCACCGCCGCCCCGAACACCAGCGGCACGGTGATGCACCCGGTGTACATGATCAGAACATGCTGGATGCCGAAGGTCAGCTGCCGCCCGAACGGCAACCTGCGATCGACAGAATGCGCCGCCTCTCCCATAGGTAAACAACTAGTCGCCGTTCTTTACGGCAAACCCCCGGCAATGTTTCCCCCACGTGACATCACACCCCCACTTTCCCGCACCCCTTCCGTCTCCCCGCACCCACTGTGGCATGGCATAGCGGGTGCGGGAAGACGGAAGGGGTGCGGGGAGTCAGGGGCGCATCGGCACGGGGTGAACCTCCGGCCGGAGCCCTTCAGGGAGCGCCGCGGGGGTAAGGGTGACGCGGGGCGGCGGCATTCGCCGGGCCCGCTCGACGGCGCGTTGCCAGCGCAGCGCTGCCGCAGTGCCGTCGAGGTCCTGCCACGTCCAGCGGACCATCAGCATTCCGGTCTCGCGGATCGCGTCCTCGCGAAGCTTCTCCTCGAAAAGTGCGTCGGCCGGCTCTTGGCCCGGTTTCAGCAGCCTGCCGTATTTGACCCTGCCGTCGAATTCGCCCACGACCCCGGCGGCCGCGTCGTAGAAATCGACACGGCCCAAGAGTTTGCCTGTCGCGGTGAACAATTGCCCTTGTTGAGCCGGAATCGATAACCCGTTTCGGTGAAACATCACCCGGCTGCGCGATTCGCCGACGCTCTCGCTGTGCCCGTCGAGCAAGCCGATTGTTCTGTGCGCCTGCGTTATCCCGCGGCGTCGAGCGGCGAGTGCCAGCTCCGTTGCCAATTCGGTGGGCGTGATGCCCAGCGTGCGCATGGCTGCGTCACCGACGACTACCGCTTGCTCGCACGGCAAGGTGCGAGCCAGATCGACCACGGTTCGTGCCGGGGTAGTGACCCAATACCCGTCGATCTCGACGACACCATCCGATATCGGGGCGCAGTGCACCTTCATCGCGTGCCGAACTCGCCCGCCGTTACACCGATCCCTGGTGACGTGCACCAGGTCCAATGGCGTTGCCCACAGCGGCAATCCGTACAGCACCGCCGCGGACTGGTGGCTGACGATCGCATCGTGGGCCAGCGCCGGCAGGGTCGAATCGATCAGCAGCCTGTGTCGATCGATCGAGTCGAGGCCGTCGAACTCCGCGGCCTCGACATAGCAGCCACGACGCAGTCGATGCCACCGGCTACCGCGATAGCGCCGACGGATGTCGTGATCGGTATAGCCGTCTACGAGTGCGTTTTGCCGCCGTTGAATCTCGCCCATGGCGACATGCTCGTCCGATCGGCCCCCGCCGACCACCGGCCAGGAAGCAATTGTGGATAACTCGGGGGTGTTGAAGGAAGGTGCTGACCTAGAACGCACCCCTTCTGCGTTCCCGCACCCGCTATGCCAGGCCGCAGCGGGTGCGGGAAGACGGAAGGGGTGCGGGGAGTCGGAACTGGTGCGACTACGTCGCGCGCAGGGTGGCTTGGAAGCGGCGCATGCCGTCCAGCCAGCGGTCGTAGTCGGCGCCCTTGTAGCGGTACATCTTCAGGACCTCGGGGTGGGGCAGGATCAGGAAGTGTTCGGCGTCGAGGGCTGCCAGGACGACCTCGGCCACCTCGTCCGGGGAGAGGACCGGGCCCGCGGTGGTCACCGCTTTCACGGCGAGCTCGGCGTCGGCGGTGAATTCCCCCGGGACCAGGCCGGTGTGCAGGAGTTGGGTGTCGACACCCATCGGGCACAGGCAGCTGACTCGAATTCCCTTGTCGCCGTAGGTAACCGACAGCCACTCGGCGAAGCCGACGGCGGCGTGTTTGGAGACCGCGTAAGGGGCTGAACCGAGTTGGGTCAGCAGGCCCGCCGCCGACGCGGTGGAAACGAAGTATCCGCCACCGCGCGCGGACCATTCGGGGACCAGCAGGCGAGCGGCCCGCACGTGGGCGAGCACATTGACCTCTAGCGCGGCGGCCCACTGCGCGTCGGTGCTGTCCAAGCCGCCGCCACCGCCGATCCCCGCATTTGCGAAATACAGGTCCACCGGGCCGAATTCGGTCGCGGCGCGTTCGATCAAGCCGCGAATCACCTGCTCGTCGGTGACGTCCCCACCCATCGCGACCGCGCCCGCGCCGAGCGATTCGGCAACGCGGGTCGCACTGGCGGCATCGAGGTCGGCGAGCACCACCCGAGCCCCGGCGGCGACGAGCGCCTTCGCCAGCGCCGCCCCGATCCCCGCGCCCGCCCCCGTGACGATGGCAACCTTGCCTGAAATCTCCATCTCCGCACCTTAATCAACCGCGCCGCGGGTGGCGCGCCCCCGCTCAGTTCGCGCCGGCCAGCCGGTCCAGCAGCGGGGCGGTGCGCGGGCCGACCAGTTCGCGCATGACCAGCGCCATGTTGGTGCGCTCCACGCCGGGGATCTTCAGTATCTGTCCGGCGATTCGATACAGATCGTCGGCGTCCTTCGCGACCACCCGCACGGTCAGGTCGGTGAGCCCGGTCATGCCGCACACCTCGGTGACCTCCGGCACCTCGGCGAGTTCCGTTACCACGGAATCCAATTGGTGCTGATCCACAACCACCGCGACGAACGCGGACAGCGGATAGCCGAGCGCGCGGGGTTGCACTCGACGCTCGAAACTGCCGAGCACCCCGCCCGCCTCCCAGCGCGACAGCCGCGCCTGCACGGTATTGCGGGACAGCCCCAGCCGGGCCGCCAGTTCCACACCCGTGGCTCTCGGATTGGCGACCAGCTCCAGTAACAACCTGGCGTCGGTCGCGTCCAAAGTCACGTCGGCCGTTTCTCTGGTCATGCATCGCAGTATGGCACCACTCCCCCGCCCCAGTGGCCGCTGACCCGGTATTTGTCCAGGCCAGAGCACTTTTGTGAACCACCACGTAGTCACCGGACCGACCCGCCGGCCAGGCCGGGAGCTGCGGGCCCGATCGGGCAGGAGTACGCCGAGAATCGACTCAGGTGCTTATGCCTGCATCGACGGCTGGACGCGAGGGCGGCAATGCCGCTGGGCGGCACCCGGATTCATCGTTCCAGGATTGGTCATTCATGGTGAAAGTCTGCACGTCGGGGATTGCTCGCCACCGAAGCCCCATTTGCAGTGACCTGCCCCACAGAAAGTTCGAGATCTACGCATCGTTCTCACTAAAGGACACGAATGGGTCCGTGCAGCGGCTAGCATCATCGACGCTGCGCGAATTTGCCGCGGTGAACAATGGGGAGGACATGCAGATGAGCAAGACATCGGGCCGCGGCATCCTTTGGCGGACGGGCGGGACAATTGCACTAATCGTAGGGGTGGCGTTCTTCGCACCGTCTACGACGGCAGCACCGCTGCAGACCGCTCGACAGGGAGAATTGGCGGCCCCGATACTGTCGGCAACGCTGACTCCAGATCGAGGTGACGGCCGCGGTCACACAATAGATGTGACGGTCTCCAACCCGAACGCCGAGTTCTCGGGTATCAATTGTTGGGCGTACATGGACGACACGTTCCCGGTCGCCGGAGAACGCAACCCTTTAATCATTTACAGGGACGGCAGAGATCGCGTTTTTCCGGGCCAGACAAAGCAGGCCAGCCTAATTCGCGTACGGGCCGGTGAGCGAGTCATCACAGCGAGTTGCCATGCCGGGGAACAACGTCAGAATACTTATCCGGAGGCGAAGGCGACCCCGATCAAACTGATCGTAGGCGGCTAGTGTGCTGAATTGGTGATCGCCGGTCGAAGTTTGCGGGTAGCAAGCCATCGCCCGACAGGCACCGCAATGGCGAGCACCAGCGTCACGAGGCAGAGCACCGCGGGAGCGATCGCGGCGAACATCGGATCCGGGCGGAACTCGGGGAACTCCGAATCCGTTGGCAGGAAGGAAAGGCCGTAGGCACTCGGGTTGCGGAAGTAACTGAAATTGGCCGCCAACCCGAGAATCGATGCGAGGACCACGAAGACCCAGCCGATCGGTTTGCGCTCGTAAAGCCGCAGCGCGCCGCAGCAGTACAGCAGCCCGACAGCGCTGACTTCGACCGCGACCAAGGTGTACAGCACGATGACGAATACGCTGAGATCGGGCAGATCGCTGCTGCCGGAAGGACTGTCGGCCGCATCGGCCACGAAGGTGATCGATACGGTACTCTGCACGGCAGCGGGTACCACGGCGATCAGCGCCGTCACGATTGTCAGGGCGGTGGCGATGTTCGGGAATCCGGTCGGCTGCGGCTGCACCCGGCTCCGCATGCCCAACCAGATGACGACCACCGCCATCGCGGCGACGCCGGCGAAGACGGCCTGCAGCGTGCTCGTCTGCAGTCCGCCGGACAGGCTCATCCAACTGATTTTGCCGAGACCCTGTGCGCCGTAGGAATCTACGTCGGTGAGGGCAACTTTCACCACGAGAGTGACGAGAGCGGCCGATACACCGACGAGGAGAACCACCACCAACCAGGTCCGGGTTGGTGGCACGAACCTTGCCGAGCGTTCCGGCAGCACCGGGACCTGGCCCGCTTCACTTCGCGCGGCCCGCCACCGCAGCAGAATCGCCGCCGTGGCGGTGGCACCGGCGACACCGGCGAAGACGACACCAGTGCCGATGGAAGGCCCGTTGTAGGTCGAACGAGTGTCGTTGCCGCCGTTCGCAATCACACCCATGAGTCCGGCGCCGACCACTGCGGCGACGGCGATGACCCACGGTGCGGAATCGTGCCGCAGCAGTCCGCAGATACCGACCCCGACCAAGCACGCGACGCTCAGCGGCAGGCTCATTCCGAAGACATCGAACCAATCATCCCAGGGTGTTTCCCAACAGAGAGTTACGTAGAAATTCGCCCACGACGCGACAAAAGCGGCCACAGCGGCGAGCTGTGCGAGGTAGGCGATCCCGGCCATACGATTGCGCGTAGACGCACGCGCAGAAGCGAACATGCGGTCAAGCTAGCAGCGGCTGTCTGGTCAGTTGTGTTGAATCCGTGGAGATTTGGTGCGGGTTCCCGGTGGCGGGCGGCTGTTCGGAGTGAGCGGCGATAGGTTGCAGGGCAACGGCCCGTGGTCCCGCTGCACGGGTGGAACCCTCCCGGTAGGAAGCGAATGCGCGGGCGAGTGCCGCACCTATGTCGACGCGGGCACCGGCCTCATGGCATACAGCACTTTGGCCGTCCAGTTGGCGGTGCTGGTGTTGATGGTGCGGAGCCTGTCACGCCGGCACATCGTCCTGATGTGGCCGCTGGTGTCGATTCTGGTGCTGGTCGCTGTCGGGATAGTCAGCTTCTTGCTCGTCGCGCATGGACTCGACTCGTCGGGATAGCGGCGAGGCCCGGTGCTGCGAGGCCGACACGCCCATAAATCTCGGTCCCTCCGACCACGGTCTACTGCCGTGTCATGTGAGTCCGATTCGTCCCATATTTCGACCGCGCAGCCAACCTCGGGGCCATCTTCGCTGATCGCACGCATCGCTGGTCATTCGACGCAGCATGACAGCAACGTACTGGTCGGAATTGAGCATTCTGCGCATTCGCGTGTCGTTCACTTGCGCACATCGCATTCTCGTGGATGCTGTGAGGTAGAGCACACGCGCACCCCGTGAGGAGGCGGACCCCGATGCCAGAGAAGATCGATTATCCGGTCCAATTGGTCCAGCCCGACGGACGGCGCGTCCTAGCTCGCGAGTACGCCGCTCTGGTCGCCGATATCGGCCCCGATCAACTGCGGGACCTATACGAGGACATGGTCGTCACCCGGCGCATCGACACCGAGGCGACCGCCCTGCAACGCCAGGGACAACTGGGCCTGTGGGCGCCGCTGCTGGGACAGGAAGCCACCCAGGTCGGTTCGGCCCGCGCGCTGCACCCCGACGACTACGTGTTCTGCAGCTACCGCGAGGCGGCCGTCGCCTACTGCCGGGGGGTGCATCCCACCGAGATCACCCGGATGTGGCGCGGTGTCGCGCATTCGTGCTGGGATCCGAACGCGGTCAACATGACCAATCCGAATATCATCGTCGGCTCGCAGGGGCTGCACGCGACGGGTTACGCGTACGCCGCGCATCTGGAAGGCGCGGAGATCGCGACGATCACCTACTTCGGCGACGGCGCGAGCAGCCAGGGCGATATCGCCGAGGCGCTGGGTTTCGCGGCGAGCTGGAGCGCGCCGGTGGTGTTCCTCTGCCAGAACAACCACTGGGCGATCAGCGAACCGGTCCGGGTGCAGAGCCAGACCCCGATCGTGCGCCGCGCCTACGGTTACGGCATTCCGGGCGTGCAGGTCGACGGCAACGACGTGCTCGCGGTGCTGGCGGTGACGCGGCAGGCGATCGCGCGAGCCCGCAGCGGCGGCGGTCCGTCGTTCATCGAGGCGCTCACCTATCGGATGGGTCCGCACACGACCGCCGACGACCCCACCCGCTACCGCTCGTCCGCCGAGACCGAAGAGTGGGCGCGCCGCGATCCGATCGATCGGCTGCGCCGACTGCTCGAACGAGAGTCGTTGTTCGACAACGAGTTCCAGCGCCACGTCGCCGAGCACGCCGACGAGGTGGCCCGGCAGGTGCGCACCTCGACCATCGATATGACCGATCCGGCACCGATCGACCTGTTCGATCACGTCTATGCCACCCCGCATGCGCTCATCACCGAAGAGCGACGGGAATACGCGGAGTATCTGGCTGGCGATCCCAGCGATGCGGCCGCGCGACCGGAAGGAGTCCCTTCATGATCACCACTTTCGCCGGCGCATTGAACACCGGATTGCGGCGCGCACTGGAGGACGACCCCAAAGTACTGCTCATGGGCGAGGACATCGGGCGGCTGGGCGGGGTGTTCCGGGTGACCGACGCCTTGCAGAAGGACTTCGGCAACAATCGAGTCGTCGACACTCCGCTGGCCGAATCCGGCATCGTGGGAACGGCTTTCGGCATGGCGCTGCGCGGCTTCCGGCCGGTGTGCGAGATCCAGTTCGACGGCTTCGTCTATCCCGCCTTCGATCAGATCGTCTCGCATGTGGCGAAGATCCACTACCGGACGCAGGGAAAGGTGATCGCGCCCATCACGATTCGCATTCCGTTCGGTGGCGGGATCGGTTCGGTGGAGCACCATTCGGAATCGCCGGAAGCCTACTTCGCGCACACCGCCGGGTTGCGCGTGATGACGCCGAGCAACCCCGCCGACGCGTATCTGATGATCCGCCAAGCGATCGCACTGGACGACCCGGTGATCTTCTTCGAGCCGAAGCGGCGCTACTGGGACAAGGCCGAGGTCGATTTCCTCGCTTTGGACCGCGACGGGGATCTACCGCTGGACCGTGCCAGGGTCTGCACCGTAGGCGGCGACGCCACCGTCGTCGCCTACGGCGGCACCGTGGCCACCGCGTTGACGGCCGCGAAAATCGCTGCGGAAGAAGGGCATGCGCTGGAGGTGATCGACCTGCGCAGCCTCTCGCCGATCGATTTCGACACCATTGAGGAGTCGGTGGCCAAGACCGGCAGGCTGGTCATCACGCACGAGGCCCCGGTGTTCGCGGGTCTCGGCGCCGAGATCGCGGCGCGGATCACCGAGCGGTGCTTCTATCACCTGGAGGCGCCGGTGCTGCGCGTCGGCGGATTCGATATCCCGTATCCCCCCGCTAAGCTCGAGAAGTTCCATCTCCCCGATCCCGACCGCATTCTCGCCGCGGTCGATCGAACGCTCGCCGCCTGACGCCGGTACGCCGCAGTGAGAGGTGCCCACGTGGAAGATCGCGCCAACGAGCCCGGCTCGGGGAACGTCCTGGAATTCCGCCTCCCTGATCTCGGGGAAGGTCTTGCCGACGCCGAACTGGTCTCCTGGCTGGTGGGTGTCGGCGACGACGTGGCACTCAACCAGACGATCGCCGAGGTGGAGACGGCGAAGGCGGTGGTGGCACTGCCTTCGCCGTTCGCCGGGCGGGTGGTCGAGCTGCTCGCGGAACCGGGCGAGACCGTGCTGGTCGGGGCGCCGCTGATCCGCGTGCAGAGTGAGCAAGCGCCGGCGCAGCCGCCGCAGGACAGCGCGGCGGGTGAGACGAACAACGGACGGACCGCGGTGCTCGTGGGCTACGGGCCGGAGGGGGAAACCGTATCCCGGCGGCGCAGGCCTGCCGCCGCGGCGAACCCCGCCCCGCCGCAGGGCGGTGACACGCCCGATTCGATCCCCGAACAGCCTGCGGCGCAGCTGGTTTCGTCGACTGACCCAGAACAGTCCGACAGCAGACCACAACTGTCCGCCGGGCGAGCCGCCGCAACACCCGCGGCGCGCAGGCTCGCTCGCGAGATCGGCATCGATCTGTGGTTCGTCGCGGGTTCCGGACCCGGCGGTGCGGTCACCGTGGACGACGTGCGCGGCGCGGTGCCGGTCTCGCAACCGCGCACGACGGCGCCCAGGCCGGGGCCTGCCGCGGTCACCGACCCGCACGCGGGGGTGAGCCGGCCATCGGCTCGGGAGGAGCGGGTGCCGATCACCGGCGTGCGCAAACGCACCGCCGCGGCCATGTTGGCCAGTGCCCGCACCATTCCGCAGGCCAGCACCTTCGTCACCCTCGATTGCACCGCGTCGGTGGAATTGCTCGACCATCTACGCAGCACGAAACCTTTTGCCGGACTTACCCTCACCCCGCTCGCGCTGGTGGCGAAATCGGCGCTCGCCGCGCTCACCGAATTTCCCGGTATCAATACTTTTTGGGACGAACCGAATCAGGAAATCGTCACCAAGCACTACGTGAATCTCGGGATCGCGGTGGCGACCGACCGCGGCCTGCTGGTACCGAACATCAAAGAAGCACAGTCACTGAGCCTGCGCGACCTGACCCGCGAGATCGGCTGGCTGGCCGAGACCGCCCGATCCGGCGGCGCGAGCCCCACCGACCTGCGCGGCGGCACCTTCACCATCACCAACGTCGGCGTCTTCGGCGTCGACACCGGCGTTCCGCTGGTGAATCCCGGGGAGGCGGCAATCCTGTGCCTGGGGTCGATCCGCAAGCGCCCGTGGGTATTCCGGGACGAACTCGCGGTCCGCTGGGTCACCACCCTGGGCATCAGTTTCGATCACCGGATGATCGACGGCGAATTAGCCTCCCGCTTCCTGTCGACGACCGCCGCCCTACTAGAGGATCCACTAACCCTCCTCAGCCGCATCTGACGCACCCTCTCCAGCTTCCCGCACCCTTTTCGCCTTCCCGCACCCGCTGTGGCGTGGCATAGCGAGTGCGGGAAGACAGAAGGGGTGCGGGAAGTCAGGTGGTCAATTGCGCTGCGGCAGTGCGGATCACGGCGGGGATCTCGACGGGTTTGCGGCTCTCGGCGTCCACGTAGACGTGCACGAAGGTGCCCGTGGCGGCGAGTTCGAGGTCGTTGTCGGCTTCGCGGAAGATGGCGAGATCGTAGGTGATGCTGGACCGGCCCAGGCGGGAGATGCGCAGGCCGACCTGGAGCCGGTCGGGGAAGCTGAGCGAGCCGACGTACTGGCAGGAGGTCTGCGCGACGACGCCGAGCGCGGGCAGCTCACGGATATCGGTGCCGGTGGCGTGCATCAACCACGCGTTCACCGCGGTGTCGAAGTACGAGTAGTAGGTCACGTTGTTCACGTGCCCGTAGTGGTCGTTGTCCGCCCACCGGGTCGGCATCGGCCAGAGCACCGGATACTGCTGCTGCGTCACCCGGCCGACACTAGCTCAGCCGGGTTCGCGCCCTGCCGGTGGTCGCGCGGGCTGACGCCGAAGTGGCGTTTGAACGCGGCACTGAGGGCGAACGCGCTGCCGTATCCGACCTGGCGGGCGATGGACTCGATGGTCGCGTCGGATTCGGCGAGCAGGTCCGCGGCCAGCGCCAGCCGCCACTCGGTGAGGAAGGACATCGGCGGCTCGCCGACCAGATCGGTGAAGCGCCGGGCCAGCGCGGCCCTGGACACCCCGACCGCCTCGGCCAGGCCGGCCACCGTCCAGCCGTGCGCCGGATTGTGCTGCAGCAGCCGCAGCGCCTTGCCCACGAGCGGATCACTGTAGGCGTGGTACCAGGCGGGCGCGTCGTTGCGGGCGAACCAGGCGCGCAGGGCCGCGATCAGCACCATGTCGAGCAGCCGGTCGAGTACCGCCCCTTGCGCGGGTTCGTCTTTGACCGCCTCGTCGACCAGGATGTCGAGCAGCCGGGTGTCGAAGTCGCCGCGCTGCAACACGATCACCGGCGGCAGCGCGCGCAGCAGCCGCTGGCTGGCCGCGCCCGCCGACTCGTAGGTGCCGGTGATCATCATGGTCGCGCCGTCGGCGTCGGTGCCCCACTGCCGCACGCCGAGACTCAATGTCTCGCAGAGTATTTCACCGTCGGCGGTCTTGGTGACGTTGCCGGGGTGGATGTAGATCTGCGGCTCGGTGGCCGGGTCGTCGGCGACCGTGTAGTGGTCGGGCCCGCGGAAGATCGCGATATCGCCTTCGCACAGCTGACGAGGCGCGTGCTGGCCCAACATGATCCAGGCGCCGCCGCGCACCATCGACACCACGGTGAGCGGGGCCTCGTCCTGGATGTGCAGGGACCAGGGCGGCGCGAGCATCGAACACATCAAGAACGCGCCTCTGGCACGGGGACCTTCGAGCAGACTGGCGAGCGCATCCACGCAATCAACCCTAGACGATTACACATGATCATGAGCTGTTGAACTATGTTCCGTCTCGCCGCACGCGGATGTACTGGACCCATGACACACAGCACCGATTCCCGGCCCCGCATCCTCGTCACCGGCGGCACCGGCAAGACCGGCAGCCGGGTCGCCGCGCGACTCACCGCCGCGGGCCACCAGGTCCGGGTCGGCTCCCGCACCGCCGACATTCCCTTCGACTGGGCCGACCGCGACACCTGGCCTGCGGCGTTGACCGGCGTGCACGCCGCCTACGTCGCCTTCCAGCCGGACCTCGCGGTACCGGGCGCCCCCGAGACGCTGCGGGCGTTCGCCGCGGTGGCGAAGCGGAGCGGCGTGCGCAGACTGGTGTTGCTCTCCGGTCGCGGTGAGCCGGAGGCGCTGGAATGCGAGGAGATCGTGCAGCAGTCCGGCCTCGACTGGACCGTGCTGCGCTGTAGCTTCTTCGCCCAGAATTTCAGCGAGGGCGCGTTCACCGAATACATCCTGGCAGGCGAGGTCGCGCTGCCCAACGGTGACGTACCGGAGCCGTTCGTGCACGCCGACGATATCGCCGAGGTCGCCACGGTGGCGCTCACCGAGCACGGGCACGCCGGCGTGGTCTACGAGCTGACCGGGCCGCGCGCCCTGTCCTTCACCGCGGCGGTCGCGCAGATCGCCGAGGTGACGGGGCGCGAGATCGCCTTCGTTCCGGTGACGCGCACGGAATTCGTTGCGGCGCTGACCGATTACCAGGTACCCGCGGATGTGGTGAGCCTGCTCGACTACCTGTTCGGCACGGTGCTGGACGGCCGCAACTCCGCCATCACCGACGGTGTGCGGCGCGCGCTGGGCCGGGAGCCGAAGGACTTCACCGACTATGTGAAGGAAGCAGCCGCGTCGGGCGTCTGGGATATCCAGCCGAGCTGAGGGCGCACCTCGTCGGTGCCGGGCGCGGTGCGTGGAGACCGCGCCCGGCATCGATCCGAGCCGGCCGCGAAGATCATCGGTACCGTCGAAGGGGTGTTCAGTCCGACGATGGATCGCACGCTCCGCCTCGCTCGCATCGCCGTGTTCACGGTGTTCGGGCTGAACGGATTCCTGCTCGCCATGTGGGTGGTGCACATTCCGGCGATCACGGACCGGACCGGTATCGCGAAATCCACACTCGGCATGTTCATCCTGCTGATGGCGGGCTCGGGCATCGTCGGCATGCGGATCGCCGGGCCGCTGGCGGATCGATTCGGCAGCCGGACGCTGGTGGGTACTGCGGCGGTGATCGCCTCGGTGGCGGTGCTCGGTCCCGGGCTGGCCACCGGTCCGGTGACATTGGCGATCGCCCTGTGCTGCTTCGGTTTCGGCAACGGCGCGCTGGACGTTTCCATGAACACCCAAGCGGTACACGTGGAACGCGCCTACGGGCGGCCGATCATGTCGGCCTTCCACGCGCTGTTCTCCGGCGGCGGTCTGCTGGGTTCGCTGCTCGGCGCGGCGACCTTGCGCGCGGGCTGGGATCTGCGAATGACGTTGGCACTGGCCGCGACCGGCTGTGTCCTGTTGACGGCGGCGCTCGTACCGCGCCTGCTCCGGGACAGCGAGACCGAGCCACGGACCGTTCCTGCGGCCGCGGACGAGCAGGCATCCGTCGACCTGACATCTGGACGGGCGCATCGGCGAAAGGTGCTGGCACTGGCCGCGATCGCCTTCGCGGTGCTGCTCGCGGAGGGCGTGGCCGGGGACTGGAGCACGCTGCAGATGCGTGAGCACCTCGGTGTCGACCAGGCCACGGCCGCCCTGGCGTTCGGCGCGTTCTCGGTCACCATGACCGGCGGCAGACTCGCCGCCGACCGGGTGAGCGGGGCGTTCGGCCGGGTGGCGGTGGTCCGTTACGGCACCTTGCTCGCCGCGCTCGGCCTCACCGTCATCATGGTGTCACCGTGGGTGCCGTTGTCGTTGCTCGGCTGGGCCATGGCGGGCCTGGGCCTGTCCGGCACCGTACCGCAGATCTTCACCGCCGCAGGTAATCTCGGCTCCGCGACGGCGGCCACCGATATGGCGCGGGTCTTCAGCCTGGGCTACCTGGGCTTGCTCGCGGGCCCCGCCGTCATCGGCTGGCTCAGCGCAGCCATTCCGCTGACCGCCACCTTCCTGGTCCCGCTGGTGGCCATGGTGGTGTGCTGCGCTTACGCGGGGGCCGTGGCCGCGCCGCAGCGGGCGAGCGAAAAACACTGACGCACAGCGAATTCCGCTCGCCCGCCGGGACTACTCGGGTTCCACCAGGCAGAGCGTCATCGGATCCGGTTTCGGATACACGATGGTGCTGTCCTCGGTGTATTTCGGGCCGCACGCGGACTTGTCCGCGCTGCCCCGCACGATACGGCCGATCTTGTAGTCGGCGGCGGAGCTGCAGGCGACCTTGGTGCTCGCCGCCAGCGTGCCGCTCTTGATGCAGTCGCCTTCCTTCACATTGAGACGCAGGCACAGCGTGTAACCGTTGCGACCGGTCTCGTAGTAGCTGGCGTAGTCCTTGTTCTCGCAGTTCTTGTTCGACCCGTCGATCCGTTGTGCCACCACGTAATTGGCCTCGGGATCGGAGCATTCCTTGATCGCGAACTCGGCCTTGTAGGTGGTGCCGGACAGTTTCGCGCACTCGCCGACGGCGACCTTCTTGCCGTCAGGTCGCCCGACGGTGGCGATGAGCGCGACCACGGCGATCACGCCCAGGATGACGACGGTGATGATGATCGCCTTGGCCTTGCCGCCCGAACGCGACGGCGGTCCCGGTGGCGGGAAGGCGCCGGGCGGGAACCCGGGCGGTCCGCCGTGCGGTGGAACGCCTTGCGGTGGTGGGAAACCCTGCGGCGGCATACCCTGCTGTGGCATGCCCGGCTGCGACGGATATCCGTTGCCTGGCGGCGGATAGCCTGCTCCGTAACCCGGTTGTGCCGGCTGACCCGGATACCCCTGCGCCTGCGGGTAGCTCGGCTGGGCGTAGCCCTGGCCGCCGGGTTGCCCCGGATATGGATAGTTCGGTGGTGTGGTCATGTTCCCCTCCCCAGGGTTTACGCGATCTCGGCCGCACGCGGCGGCCGAACGAACTCACAGAATCTAGCCGATGGCTCCGACGGCTGTGCGCTGGGTGATTGCCGTTACGTTCTCAGAGGTAGAGGCCGGGGTTGACCGGATCCGCGGGCACCGACTGGATCTTGGTGTCTCCGTCGCGCAACGCGACCAGTTCCGCCAGCGTCGCGCCGTCCGGACAAGAAGCCGCCGCGGGGGTGTCCGGACGCCGTTCCCGGGCCAGCCAGGCCGCCGATTCGGCGGGCGAGAGCCGCCCGACCTCGAGCTGCGCCAGGCACCGCCCGGGGCGGGTCACCGCCGGGTGCAGCCGGGTCAGGTCCTCGTTGGTGGTGATCGCCACGAGCACGTCCCGGCCTTGGCCGAGCATGCCGTCGGTCAGGTTGAGCAGTCGCGAAAGGCCCTGTCCCGCAGTTTCTCTGGCCTCGCCGCGGATCAGTTCGTCACAGTCCTCTAGCACCAGCATGCGCCAGCGCTTGGTGTCCTCGTCGCCCTCGATGCCCGCCGCGACATCCATCAGATAGCCAGGCTTGGCGAACATCACCTCCGGGTCGAGCACGCAGTCGAACTGGCACCACGGCCCCCACGCGCGCGCGAGCGCACGCAGCGCGGTGGTCTTCCCGGTGCCCGGCGGCCCGTGCAGCAGCACGAGCCGGCCGCGCACGTCCGCGGCGGTCAACGCCATCAGCCGGTCCAGCGCGCCCGCCACGTCGGCGGCATAGTTGCCACGGATTTCCGGCCAGGTCGGCGCGGTGATGGTGCGGCCACGCCGCTGGGGGCCGTGGCTGTGCATATGCCAGAAGCCCATTTCGATGGTCTCGCCGATCTCCGGCTGCGCGGCCGCATCGCGGATGGCCTCCGCGAGCACCGTCGTCGCGAGTTCGTCGGTGACGGCGGTGACCTCGACCATCGCCGAGCCACCCGACCACCGGACCGCGCGCAGCGACCAACCCGCTCCGACGACCAGCGCGGCACCGCTGTCGTCGTCCTGCGTCGAGCGCACCACCCGGCCGTGCTCCGGCCGCAGCAGGGCGTCGGGCTTGATCCGCTCCAGATGCGCGGTGCGCGCACACGGCTGATCACCGCGCAGGAAGGGACTCACCGCCAGCGCATCGATCGCGTCGCGCGTCGAATAGGCGGAGTCGACCGCGACAGTCCACGGCAGCCGCTCGGCGAGATCGACCGAGGGCTCACTCGGGTCGATCAACCGAAGGGGCTCGTTACGTGCGGACACTCCGAGCATGATCAGGCCTGCGGACGTGGCTTGTCCACTGGTTTAACGCCGAACGGCCTCCCGCGTGCGCGGAAGGCCGTTCGAATCCGAATCCCTACAGCGCCTTCAGTTCCTCGGTGACCGCACCGACGGACTTCTTGGCGTCGCCGAACAGCATCGAGGTGTGATCGGCGTAGAACAGCGGGTTGTCGATACCCGCGAAGCCGGAGTTCATCGAGCGCTTGAGCACGATGACGCTCTTGGCCTGGTCGACGTTGAGGACGGGCATGCCGTAGATCGGGCTGCTGGCGTCCTCGCGCGCCGCGGGGTTGGTGACGTCGTTGGCGCCGATCACCAGGGCGACGTCGGTGCGGCCGAATTCGCCGTTGATGTCGTCCATTTCCTTGAGCGCGTCGTAGGAGACCTCGGCCTCGGCCAGCAGCACGTTCATGTGACCGGGCATGCGGCCCGCGACCGGGTGGATGGCGTATTTGACCTCGACGCCCTTGGCTTCGAGCAGCGCCGCCATCTCCTTGACCGCGTGCTGGGCCTGGGCGACGGCCATGCCGTAGCCGGGGACCACGATCACCTGATTGGCGTAGGCCATCTGAATCGCGGCGTCCGCCGCCGAGGTGGCCTTGGCCTGCTTGTTCTCACCGTCGCCGGCGGCGCCGGGAGCTGTTCCGCCGCCGCCGAATCCGCCCGCGACGATCGCCGGAATGGACCGGTTCATCGCCTTGGCCATCAGGTTGGTGAGGATGGTGCCGGACGCGCCGACGATCATGCCCGCGACGATCATGGCGGTGTTGTTCAGCGCCAGACCCGCTGCGGCGGCCGACAATCCGGTCAGCGCGTTGAGCAGCGAGATGACCACCGGCATATCCGCGCCGCCGATCGGCAGCACCACGGCGAGGCCGAGCACACCGGCCAGCACCAGGACCGCGATCATCCACAGTTGGGACACACCGTCATTGGTGGCGCCGACGCCGATCACGACGGCGGCCGCGATCGCGCCCAGGAGCAGCAGCAGATTCAACGGCTGCTGCAGCTTGCCGAGACCGATCGGGCGGCCGGGCAGGATCTCCTGGAGTTTGCCGAACGCGATCAGCGAGCCCCAGAACGAGACCGAGCCGATGATCGCCGCGAACAGCGAACCGATGACGATGTGCACCGTCGGCTCTTCGTCGAAGTGCGAAAAGCCTCGGCTGTTGATGAATTCCGACCACGCGATGAGCGCCACCGTGCCACCGCCGACGCCGTTGAACGCGGCGACCAGCTGCGGCATGGCAGTCATCTTGGTGAACTGCGCGGGCGGCACGCCGAGCGCGATGCCGACCACCAGTCCGGCGATGATCAGGATCCAATTGCTGGTGTGGCGCACCGAGATCAGGGTGGCGACCACGGCGATGAACATGCCGACGGCGGCGATCAGGTTGCCGCGCACCGCGGTCTTGGGACCGGTCAGGCCCATCAGACCGTAAATAAACATGCCGAACGCGATGATGTAGAGGCCGTTGACCAGGTAGGTCACGTTGTCGAAGGTATGCATCACGCTGCCCCGTCTCGTCGCTGCGCAGGCTGCGCTCCTGCTGCCTTCGCCGGCGCTGCTGCCGCTTTCTTGCCCTTGAACATGCCCAGCATCCGGTCGGTCACCACGAAACCACCGATGACATTGAGGGTTCCGAAGACGACGGCGACGAACAGGATGATCTGGGTCAGGATCGAAGGGTCCTGCACGTTGCCCAGGGTGACCAGCGCGCCGAGCACGACGATGCCGTGAATGGCGTTGGTACCGGACATGAGTGGGGTGTGCAGGGTGTTGGGGACCTTCGAGATGACGGCGAACCCGACGAACCCGGAGAGCACCAGGATCGCGATGTTCGCGAGCAGTTCGGTGTACATCAGGCTTCCCTCTCCCGGGTGACGCAGGAATCGGCGAGCACCTGATCCTCGAAGTCGGGTGCCAGCGCACCGTCCTTCAGCATCAGTTCCAGCAGTGCCGCAATGTTTTTCGAGTACAGCTCCGAGGCGTGCTCGGGCATCGTCGCGGGCAGGTTCAGCGGCGAGGCGATGGTGACCTGGTGCTTGACCACGGTCTCACCCGGCTCGGTGAGTTCGCAGTTGCCGCCGGTCTCCCCGGCCAGGTCGACGATCACGCTGCCGGGCTTCATGCCCTCGACGGCGGCCGCGGTCACCAGACGCGGTGCGGGACGGCCGGGTACGAGCGCGGTGGTGATCACCACGTCGAAACCCTTGATCGCGTCTTCCAAAGCCTGCTGCTGCTTGGCCTTTTCCTCGTCGGTGAGCTCGCGGGCGTAGCCGCCCTCACCGGCCGCGTCGATGCCGAGATCGAGCCACTGCGCACCGACCGAGCGCACCTGATCGGCGACCTCGGGCCGCACGTCGTACCCGGTGGTGCGGCCGCCGAGGCGCTTGGCGGTGGCCAGCGCCTGCAGGCCCGCGACACCCACGCCGAGCACCAGCACCGTCGCGGGCTTCACGGTGCCCGCCGCGGTGGTGAGCATCGGGAAGAAGCGCGTCGACTCCGACGCCGCGAGCAGCACGGCCTTGTATCCCGCGACATTGGCCTGCGAGGACAGCGCGTCCATCACCTGCGCCCGCGAGATCCGCGGAATCGCCTCGACCGCGAACGCTTGCACGCCACCGGCTTTCAGCTTGCCGATCTGGTTGTCCGCGTTACGCGGGGCCAGGAACCCGATCAGGGTCTGCCCGTCGGACAGCTTCGCCACCTCGGCATCGCTGGGCGGGGCGACCTTCACGACCACCTCGGCCGACCAGGGGTCGCCGATCGTCGCGCCGGCCTCTTCATAGGCGCTGTCGGGAATGAGCGCGCCGAGACCGGCACCGGACTCGACCACCACCTGCACCCCCTGCTTCAGCAGGGTCGGAATGATCTTCGGCACCAATGCGACACGTCGTTCGCCCGCGTTGGACTCGCGAACGACTCCGACACGCGCGCCGCGTGGCGACTGATCGCCTACGCTCTGCGTTGTCTCCACTATGTCAGTTCCTTCTTGTGCTGAGCTTGCAGGCAACAGATGGACGGCCGGACGATGTTACTTCAGAGTAAGGTCGCCCAAATCCTCGCAACTGTACCCGGCGTGTTGTGCGGACCGCTGAGACGCCCGTCACACGATCGCGCCGGATTCCGGCGATATGCCGGGTTCTCGAGGTCATCGGGGTCACCTCCTGCGCGGTGGTTGTACGGATGAGCGCCGGTTCTGATGGTGGTCGCCGCGGCTGCCCGCGACAAGACCGAACGTGCAGGTCCATTACTTACTCGAAGGTTCGGCACCAGGTCAGGCGGGGGACGCCAGGCCTGGGAAGTGACGTGCATCATGATCGATTCTCGCGCCGGGGTGTTCCGGGCCGCTCGTACGCCGTAAGGTCCAGCCTGTGACCGACTGCGTCTTCTGCCGCATCGTGGCCGGCGTTGCCCCCGCAACAAAGGTGTACGAGGACGACTCGCTCTGCGCCTTTCTCGACATCCGGCCCATCGCCCGCGGGCACACGCTGGTGATCCCCAAACAGCACGCCACCGAACTCGAGGATCTGGACGCCGAACTCGGCGCCTACGTCTTCCGGGCCGGGCATCGGCTCGCGCTCGCGGTCCGGCGCAGCCCGCTCGCCGCCGACGGCGCGAACCTGGTGCTCAACGACGGCACTGCCGCTTTTCAGACCGTTCCGCACGTCCATCTGCACGTGATCCCGCGCAGCCACGGCGACAAGCTGCGCTTCGCTGCCGGCTTCCTGCTGCGCAGGCCACACGATCCGCAATCGACCGCGGCCGCCATCCAGGCCGGTATCGCGGCGCTGGAAAAAGACGAAGCATCGAGTCGGGAGCGGCCGGGCGCGGACCGGCCGGAAGAAGGAGCACACGAATGATCGATCCGACCCTGGACCGGGCCGAGCTGACCAGGCTGCTGTCCGAGCAGTGGGACGCGATCGCCGCGTTGGTCACCGGACTCGACGAAAACCAGTGGCGGACATCGACGGCACTGCCCGGCTGGACCGTGTTCGACGTGGTCGCGCACGTCGTCGGCACCGAATCGTGGTTGCTCGGCGAGCGGCCGCCCGCGCACGACCCGCTGACACCCAAGGCCGACGTGCGCACGCTGCCGCATATCCGCAACGAGACCGGCGTGCTCAACGAGATCTGGGTGGACCGGCTGCGGCCGCTGTCCGGCGAACGGTTGCTGGAGCTGTTCCAGGACGTCACCGGCAGACGGCGGGCGGCGCTGCGCGCGCTCGGCGACGAAGAATGGCAGGCCCAGACCCAGTCGCCGATCGGGCTGGTCAGCTACGGCCGGTTCATGCGGGTGCGGCTGTTCGACTGCTGGATGCACGAACTCGATATCGCCGACGCGCTGGGCGTCCAGGTGGACGAGGGCGGGCAGCGCGGCGAATTCGCCTTCACCGAGTTCCTCGGCAGCATCCCGCGGATCGTGGTGAAAAAGGGTGGCGCACCGGACGGTGCACGGATCACCTTCTCGCTGACCGGACCACTGGCGCGTTCGTTGCACATCCAGGTGGCGGAGCGGGCGAATTTCGTGGACGCCTTCGACGGCGCCCCGACCGTCGACATCCATCTGCCCGCAGCGGATTTCGTCCGGCTCGGCGGCGGGCGGACCACCGCGGAGCAGCACTCGGACCAGATCACCATCAGCGGCGATCAGGAACTCGGGCAACGGCTCGTGCAGAATCTCGCGTTCACCATCTGATGCGCCTGTTCCTGTCCAGCTACCGGTTCGGCGCGCACTACGACCGGCTCGCCGCCCTGGTCGGCGCGCCAGGCCGAGTCGCGTTGATTCCCAACGCCTGTGACGCCTGGCCCGAGCTGTGGGAGTCGGCGATCATCAGCGATATCGTCCCGCTGCGCCGGCTCGGGTACGAGCCGGAGACGGTGGATCTGCGCGATTTCGTCGGCCGCCCAGCGGAATTGGAGCGCACGCTCGCCGAGTTCCCGCTGCTGTGGGTGCGCGGCGGCAACACCTTCGTGCTGCGCGCCCAATTCGCCCGCAGCGGAGCCGATGTCGTGCTCCCCCGGCTGCTGGCGGCCGACGCGCTCGTGTACGCGGGCTACAGCGCCGGCGCCTGCGTGCTGACCCCCGATCTGCACGGACTGGAATCCTCCGACGACCCGGCGGAGGTCCAGCCGACGTGCGGGATCGAACCGCTCTGGGACGGACTGGGTTTGGTGCAGCAGCGGATCGTGCCGCACATCGCCTCGCCGACCGATCCGCTCGGCCTGTGCGACCGGCTCGCCGAGTCCTATCGCGCCGAAGGCATCGCACACTGGGCGCTCACCGACGACGACGCGATCGTCGTCGACGGCGATCGCACAGAGGTGCTGATCAAGTCAGTGGGGTCGTGAGCAATACCGGCTGATCACGGAGGCCGGACACGGTGGTCTTCCGCCGCGGCTAGGACATCGGTGACCGCACGTCGCGCGGGGGCGCCGGTTCGGCCTTCGCGTCGCGGCGGAACACGACCCAGCGCATCGCGCTGTACATGTAGACCGCTTCGCAGCCGCCGGCGAGCAACCGCGCCAGGTGGTAGTCGACGCCGAGCGCGGTGAGCCCGCTGCCGACGCCGAGGATGAACGCGGCGTAGTTGATCGCCACGACCACCACGTAGACCCCGGCCTGCTTGCCGACCGGCGCGTGCGAGTGGAAGTTGAAGGTGCGATTGAGCACGAAACTCAACCCGAAGGCACAGACGTACGCGACGGAGACCGACAGCCAGACCGGCAGGCCCAATCCACCATGGAAGAGGGTGAGCAGGGCCAGGTCGACGCCGAAGGTGAAGCTGTTGATCAGCGCGAAGCCGAGGAAGGTCGGCGCGACAAGACGATTCAGTCCCCAAGGCAGCCGTGCGACGACCGCCTCACACCATCGGGTGAAGCGGTCGGCAATGTTGTCGGTGGTCTGCGCCGGCTCGTGCACGCTGCCAGGGTGCCAGCGGCAGGTGACCACCAGATGATCATCCGGCAACGCCGCGTCGATCCGTCGAGGCGGCCGTGGCGTGCCCCGGCGGACTAGCGTGGAGTTGTGGACGTTAGTGACTTGATCGACGGACTGCCCGAGGGTGCGGTCGTCACCGACCCTGATCTGCTGGCGAGCTACCGGCAGGACTGGGCGCGCGATCCCGCGGCCGGCACGCCGGTCGCGGTGGTGCGCGCGACGAGCACCGAGGATGTCGCGGCGGCGCTGCGCTGGGCGCACGAGCGACGCGTGCCCGTTGTGCCGCGCGGTGCCGGGTCGGGGCTGTCCGGCGGTGCCACGGCGGTCGACGGCGGACTGGTGCTGAGCACCGAGCGGATGCGGGCGATCACCGTCGACCCGGTCACCCGGACCGCGGTCGTGCAACCGGGCCTGCTGAACGCCGAGGTGAAACGCGCCGTCGCCGCGCAAGGGCTCTGGTATCCGCCCGACCCCTCCTCGTTCGAGATCTGCTCGATCGGCGGTAACGCCGCCACCAACGCGGGCGGGCTGTGCTGCGTGAAGTACGGCGTGACAACCGATTACGTGCTGGGCATGGAGGTGGTGCTCGCCGACGGGACGGTGCTGCGGCTCGGCGGGCCCCGGCTCAAGGATTCGGCCGGGCTGTCGCTGACCAAACTGTTCGTCGGCAGCGAGGGCACGCTCGGCGTCATCACCGAGCTGACGCTGCGCCTGCTGCCTGCCCAGCCGCCGCAGAGCACCGTCGTCGCCTCGTTCGCCACACTGACCGCCGCCGTCGACGCGATCCTCGCCATCACCGGCGAATTGCGGCCCGCCATGCTGGAATTCATGGATTCGGTCTCGATCAACGCGGTCGAGGACGAACTGCGGATGGGCCTGGATCGCAAGGCCGCCGCACTGCTCGTCGCGCGCTCGGACGCGCCCGGCGAATTCGCCGGGCGGGAAGCCGAGATCATGCTGGCCGCCTGCGAAAAGGCCGGTGCGACCGAAGCTTTCCACACCGCCGACGCCGAGGAAGGTGAAGCCTTCACCGCGGCAAGGCGGTTCGCGATTCCCGCGGTGGAGAAGCTGGGCGCACTGCTGCTCGAGGATGTCGGCGTCCCGCTGCCCCGGCTCGGCGACCTGGTGACCGGTGTCGCCGAGATCGCCGCGCGCAACGAGGTGACCATCTCGGTGATCGCGCACGCCGGCGACGGCAACACGCACCCACTGATCGTGCACGACCCGGCCGACGCCGCCATGACCGAACGCGCGCACCGCGCCTTCGGCGAGATCATGGACCTGGCCATCGCGCTCGGCGGCACCATCACCGGCGAGCACGGAGTCGGGCGCTTGAAGAAGGCGTGGCTACCCGACCAACTCGGCGCCGACGTGATGGCATTGACCCAGCGCATCAAGGACGCGCTCGACCCGAACGGCATCCTCAACCCGGGCGCGATTCTCTAACCCATGGAACATTCCCGGCCGCGAAGGAGTTTCACCGAATCATGACCACCAGGCTCGAGCACAACGTCGCCGACACCCGTTTCGAGATCTACCTCGACGACACCCTCGCCGGCTACGCCGACTACGCCGAGCGGGAGGAAACGAAGGTTCGCGACTTCCACCACACCATGACCTTCCCCGAGTTCCGTGGCCGCGGCGTCGCCGCCCAGGTGGTCGAATTCGCGCTGCGGGATTCGCGCACCAACGGCTTCACCGTCGTCCCCACCTGCTGGTACGTCGAGAAGTACATCGCCGAACACCGCGAATACGCCGATCTCGTCGGCTGAGTCCGACACCGATCGGCGTTAGGGTCGGCGCATGGACAGCACCGACGCGGGCCGCTGCGCGCGAGCCCTCGAAACCATCCATTCGATGACCTATTTCGCGCCGGAAACGGAGCAGTATCTGGTCGAGGCCGGACTCCGGCCGGGCAGGATGTGTTATTTCGCCGGACGCGCGGCCCCGATGGGCGCGGTCGGGCCGGGTGTGGTCGCGGCGACCTTCTACAACTTCAATCCCGACCTCGTCGCGCGGCACATCCCGCGAGCGTGGTCACAGGCCACGCCCGAGGCCGTGGTGACGGCGCGGCTGGCATCGGTCGACGCGGCCCTGCGCCGCCTGCTCGGCGCCGCCGCCGACTCGGCCGAGGTGCGCGAGGCCGCCGAACTGGCTCGCACCGCCGCGACCGCCTGCACAGCGGAAGGGCGTCCGCTCCACGCCGCACACGCCGACCTACCGTGGCCGACCGAACCGTTGCTCGTCCTCTGGCACGCGATCACCCTGCTGCGCGAACACCGCGGCGACGGCCACATCGCCGCACTGCTCGCCGCCGGGCTCAGCGGCATCGAAGCCCTGATCACCCACACCGCGACCGGACGCGGCTTCACCCCGCTCGCCGCCCAGCAGACCCGCGGCTGGAACGAACAGCAGTGGACCGACGCGGCCGCCGCCTTGCGCATGCGCGGCCTCCTCACCGCCGACGACACCCTGACCGAGGCCGGCACCCAATTGCGCGCCGACGTGGAAGCCGCGACCAACGATATGGCGCTCGCCCCCTGGTCCGCCCTCGGCGACGCAGGCGCCACCCGCCTCGCCGAAATCGGAAAGACCCTGTCCCGCACCATCGTCGCGGCCGGCGCGTTCCCGCCGGGCGTCTTCACCGCCGCCACCGGCCGCAACGGATGACCCGGGCCGTGGGCGCGGCCGTCCCGGCGCAATGCCCGCCGCCGGCCGGGCCCGCCGCCGGCTGAGCGCCGGAGCGCGCGCCAGCTGATAGTTTCGGGTTGCTCGATGCGGTTGCCGATGGATTCCATCTCTGTGATCGGAGTAGGGCATGTACCGGAGCTCGAAATTGATCGGCCTGGTCGCACTGCTGGGCGCGGCGGCACTCGGCGGCACCGGCCTCGCCGCCGCGGCGCCGACGGACCCGGGAGTCGCGGAACGGTGCGCGCGGAAATCGGCCGGCTACGCCGATTTCAAGAATTGCGTGGAGCAGGGCAATCCCGGCGGTGAACTCGACGGTCAAACGGCTGGTCCGGACAAGAATCGGCCGAGCGGTCCGAGCGAACGCGGCGGCAGTGATCACTCGGGCGACGAATCGCCGGACGTGCCTGATCAATCCGGGAACGCCGGCGGTCGATCCGGGAACGCGAGTAATCAAGCCGGGAACGCGGGCAATCAAGCGGGCAGTCAATCCGGATACGCGGGCGATCAAGCCGGGAACGCGGGCAATCAGACGCGGATCGAAGGCAGATAGCCGACCGCGCTACTCGCCTTGCGAGGACCTCGCGAGGCTGTGCGCCAAGAGTTCGAAGGCGGTTTCGGCACGGGCGACCGCGATCGGGTAGATGTCCTCGACGGGGTGGCCCGCCCGGACTGCCTCGGCGTTGTAGGACGTGAGAATGCGCTGGGCACTGAAGACCTGCGCCGCGATCAGGTGCGCGGTGAACTCGTCGCGCGGCTCGCCGGACGCGAGCAGCGCCGCGGCGAGATCGCGTTCCTGGTCGATCATGTAGCCGGACAGGTGCGCCATCAGAGCGGGCGTCGAATACAGCAGTCGGTGGAACGTGACGGCGGCGCGGGTGTCGTTGAGGCCGGTGAGCGGGTCGCGGTCCGCGAGGCGGTCGAGAAAGTCCTGACGCAGGGCCGCCAAGGGCGTCGTGCCGGCCGCGCGCTCCCGGACGACGTGCGCGGACCCGCGGCCGCCGTCCATGAATCGGTGCAGTACCAGGTCTTCCTTGGCCGGGAAGTAGGCGAACAGGGTGGGCTTGGAGACCTCGGCGGCGGCGGCGATCTCGGCGACCGAAGCGCCGTCGAAACCCGACTCCTCGAAGAGCGCGAAGGCGGCGTCCAGGATCGCCTGACGCGTCCGGAGCTTCTTGCGTTCGCGCAGCCCTGGTGCCTCCATGAGGCCAGCGTAGAGAAAATTACCTTGGCCTACAAATTGACTCGGTTGTATTGTTTACCGGGTTAAATTTCCGAACCGAGGTGGGGAGCCGATGCAGCACGATCCTGTCGAGCCCGAAATCCGTGCCGAACGCGACTACCTGACCTCGTGCCGCGCCGCGCTGACCCGCATGCGCGACGCCGCGGTCACGGCACTGGCGGACGGTCTGGGTCAAGGCGACGTGTTCGACAAATTCCAGAACTTCGCCGCGCGCGAGTTCCACAAGAAGCAGATCGAGGAGCTATCCGGCTTCGACGACGTCCCACTGTTCTTCGGGCGCTTGGACTTTCCGCCGGGTGAACTCTACGACAAGGTCCGCGAGGTCGGCGCGCCCTCGTCCGCGCCGGACAGCGACCGCGTCTACATCGGGCGCCGCGGCATCGCCGACGAGCGCGGGGAGCTGCTGGTCATCGACTGGCGGGCGCCGCTGTCGCGAGCCTTCTACGAGGCCGATCCGCAGGACGCGATGCGCGTGCGGGTGCGCCGCCGATTCGGCTTCGATCACACCGGCACCCTCACCGCCTTCGAGGACGAAGCGCTCGACGGCCACGGCGCCGACCGCGACGGCCGGCTGCTCGCCGCGGAAATCGAACGGCCGCGCAAGGGGCCGATGCGCGACATCGTCGCCACCATCCAACCCGAACAGATGCGACTCGTCCGGGCGCCACTGGAACGCACGCTCTGCATTCAGGGCGCGCCCGGCACCGGCAAGACCGCCGTCGGCCTGCACCGGCTGGCGTACCTGCTGTTCACCGAGCGGGAACGGTTGCAGCGGGAGGGCGGGGTCGCCGTCATCGGACCCAACCGCGCTTTCCTCGACTACGTCCGCAATGTGCTGCCCGCCCTGGGCGAAGTGGCCGTGCTGCAAACTACCGTCGAGGAACTCACCGGCTCGAATGACCCTGCGCACGTGGATGATCCGCAGACCGAGCGGATCAAGGGGGACGCCAGGATGGCCGAGGTCATTCGCCGTCTGCTGTGGTCGCGCGTCCGGCCCCTCGAGGAGACCGTGCCGGTCAAGCACCTGCAACGGACCTGGCACCTGTACTCCGACGAGATCGCCGAAGAACTCGACGAGGTACGCGCCCGCGGGACCGACTACCGCACGGGGATCGAGTTACTCGGCCAGCGGCTGGCTCTGCTCGTGCTGCGCCGGATGGAACAGGCGGGACACAGCACCACCGACGCGACGCTGCGGCAGCTGTGCCGGAACAAGGCGATCGTGCGCGCCGTCCAGCGGATGTGGCCGGAAACCGATTCCGCCCGAGTCGTTTTCGATCTTCTCACCGACCGGGAGCAGTTGGCCCAGCTGGCACACGACCTGCTCTCGCCCGCCGAACAGAGTGCGGTCCTGTCCACGGCGCGGCCCCGCACGGTGCGCCAGATGCGATGGTCCAAGGCAGATTTCGTGCTGATCGACGAGGCCGCGAGCATGATCGAACGGCCCGCGAAACTCGGCCACATCGTGGTCGACGAAGCCCAGGACCTCAGCGCCATGCAGCTGCGGGCGATCGCCCGCCGCGCAACCGGATCCTGCACGGTACTCGGCGATCTCGCGCAGGCCACCAGCCCCTCGGCCGTCACCGACTGGGCCGAAGTCCTCGGCCACCTCGACCGAACCGACGGTGTGATCGAGGAATTGACGCGCGGCTATCGCGTGCCGGCCCAGGTCATCGACTACGCGGCCCGCCTGCTGCCGCATATCGCCCCGGACCTGCGCGGACCGTCCTCGTTCCGGCAGTCCGCCGAGGCTCTGCGCATCCTGCGCACGTCCCCGGCGAAGCTGCACGACACTGCCGTAACCGCCTGTGCCAGAGCACTTTCCGAGGCGGGATCGATCGGGATCATCGCCGCAGACCGCGATATCCCGGAATTCCACCGCTCGTTGACCGATGCGGGACTTCCGCACACCCTGCTCGGCACCGACGAGGCGAGTATCGACGCCCGCCTGAACCTCGTCCCCGTCACCTTGGCGAAAGGCCTCGAATTCGACACCGTAGTGGTCGTCGAGCCCGCCACCATCGTCGACGCGGAACCCCGTGGCCTGCACCGCCTCTACGTCGCCCTCACCCGAGCCGTGAGCACCCTCACGGTCCTGCACGCCGCTCCCCTACCGACCCCCCTGCTCCGAGAACCCGCCATGAGCGCCTGACGAAAAACGGTGGCACCGAAACCCGGTGCCACCGTTGGCTTCTCGCCCGCGTGGATCAGCGCAGCAGGGCGCGGCTCATGACGACGCGCTGGATCTGGTTGGTGCCTTCGTAGATTTGGGTGATCTTGGCGTCGCGCATCATGCGCTCCACCGGGAAGTCGGTGGTGTAGCCGGCGCCGCCGAAGAGCTGGACGGCGTTGGTGGTGACCTCCATGGCCACGTCGGAGGCGAAGCACTTGGCGGCGGCGGAGATGAAGCCCAGGTTCTTCTCGCCGCGCTCGGCGCGGGCGGCGGAGGTGTAGACCATGAGGCGGGCCGCCTCGATCTTCATCGCCATGTCGGCGAGCATGAACTCGGTGTTCTGGAAGCTGGCGATGGTCTTGCCGAACTGCTTGCGGTCCTTGGTGTAGGCGATCGCGGCGTCCAGCGCACCCTGAGCGATGCCGACCGCCTGCGCGCCGATGGTCGGGCGGGTGTGGTCCAGGGTCTGCAGCGCGGTCTTGAAACCGGTACCCGGCTCGCCGACGATCCGGTCACCCGGCACCCGGCAGTTCTCGAAATACAGTTCGGCCGTGGGCGATCCCTTGATGCCGAGCTTGTGCTCGAGCGGGCCGACGACGAAACCTTCGTCGTCCTTGTGCACCAGGAAGGCCGAAATACCGTTGGCGCCCTTGTCCGCATCGGTCACCGCCATGACGGTGTACCAGGAAGACTTGCCGCCGTTGGTGATCCAGCACTTGGAGCCGTTGAGGACCCAGTCCTCACCCTCCTGCTTGGCGCGGGTGCGCATGCTCGCGGCATCCGAACCGGCCTCGCGCTCGGACAGCGCGTAGGAGGCCATCTCGCCGTTGACGATATCGGGCAGCACCTGCTGCTTGAGTTCCTCGGAACCGTTGAGGATCAGGCCCATGGTGCCGAGCTTGTTGACCGCGGGAATGAGCGAGGAGGAACCGCAGACGCGCGCGACCTCTTCGATCACGATGCAGGTCGCGACGGAGTCCGCGCCCTGGCCGCCGTACGCCTCGGGCACGTGCACCGCGTTGAAGCCCGCCGCGTTCAGCGCGGACAGCGCCTCCTCGGGGAAGCGGGAGTTACCGTCGACGTCCTTGGCGTGCGGAGCGATCTCCTTCTCCGCCAGCCCGCGGATGGCCGCACGCAGTTCGTCGTGGAAGTCCTCGAGCTGGAACAGGTTGAAATCGGGGTTTCCCGCCATGGGGCTCACTCCTGGTCGTCGGTACATGCCGGCACTGCCCGAGCATTGCCACACTTCGGCACTCGGTGCCATATCTTGGCCCAGTGTACGCCCATACATCGCCGCAACGTGCGGATACTTTCTGGCACTCAGTGTCAGATTGGTCGCACTGGACCCGGCTCAAAGACTACCGAGCTTGCGCGCCACCAGATCGGCGACCTGCCGGGCCGGGGTGTCGCGCGGGAACACCGCGACCACCATTTCGTCGGCCGCGGCCCGCCTGCCGTCGCCGCGCGGAATCGCGGCGAGTTCCACGCGCAGGTCCGCGGCACCGGCGTCGGATTCGCCGCGCACCATCCGGCGCAACAGGTAGTTGTGTGTCGCGGTGACCGCGGCCGTGTACTGCACCCGGGCCAGATCGGGCACCTCCGGCAGGCGTTCCCGCAGGTAGTCGGTGAACAGCCGCTCGTACCGGAAGACCGTCACGATCTCCCGCTCCCGCAGCGCGGGCACTCGGCGCACCACCTGATACCGCCGCGCCGCGATCTCGCGCCACTGGGTGAACCGCACGAAGACCTGCACCACGGCCTCGCACACGATCTCCCACGGATCTCCCGGCGTGGCCGCCAGGAACTCCGCCGCCCGCGCCAGCTGCGATTCGTGATCGGCGAAGATCACGTCCTCTTTCGAGCGGAACTGCCGGAAGAACGTGCGCCGTGAGATCCCCGCCGCCTCCGCGATCTCGTCGACCGTCGTCGCCTCATACCCCTTCTCGGCGAACAACCGCAACGCCTGATCGACCACCGCCAGCCGAAACTCCGCGTTGTCCTCCCCCCGCACCCGCCCCTCACCAGTAGTCACCAACCAACCGTAGCGAGCCGCGGGCCGACGCCACGCCGACGCAGCCTCTTTCGAATATTTCGTTTGTTTCGTATACTGCGAATAAGGAGGTGATTGGCGTGGCGCGTTTGCAGGCTGCGAAGCGGACAGAACCCGGAAAGATCGATGCCGATGTGGCCGCCCGTGCCATGCGGCGGATCAAGGACTACCTGATGCAGCACCCCACGGAACAAAACATCCAGGTGACGAGAGAGCACCCAGGCGAAGACGCTCTGGTCCTGCCCCGAGAAGCTGTCAGCCTGCTCGCATTCATCCTGACGCAGGCCGCCGAAGGCCGCGGCGTGTCGGTAGTTCCCTCGCATGCCGAACTCACTACTCAGCAAGCAGCCGACATGTTGAACGTTTCCCGCCCGTATGTGATCGCTCTCCTGGAGGCCGACGAGATTCCGTTCCGCCTCGTCGGCCGTCATCGGCGGATCAGATACGAAGACCTCAAGGAATACCAGCAGCGGAACCAAGCGAAAAGCAAAGCCGCAGCAGACGAACTCGCTCATCTCGGCCAAGATCTCGGCATCTGACCATGGCCTTCGTCGTGGTGTACGACGCCAACGTCCTCTACGGAAATGCGCTACGCGACTTGTTGATTCGAATTGCGATGTCCGGCTCCGTGCAAGCGAAATGGACGGACAAGATCCTCGACGAAGCTCTGGCGAGTCTGGCGGACAAACGGCCCGACATTCCCACCCCGAAACTGACCCGACTTCGCGGACTGATGAACAAGGCAGTTCCAGACAGTCTCGTCTACGGCTACGAGCCTCTCATCGAGGGTCTGAAGCTGCCCGACCCCGACGACCGCCACGTACTCGCGGCGGCCATTGCCGTCGGCGCCCAGGTCATTGTGACGTCCAACCTCGCCGACTTTCCTTCAGATGCGTTGGCACCGTGGAATATCGAGGCACAGAGTCCCGACGACTTTCTGCTCGACCAGATCGACTTCGACGACCGAGTGGTCTGGGCGTGCATCCAGCAGATCGCGGACTCGCACATCAATCCGCCGGAAACCGTCGAGGATGTGCTCGACGCGCTGGATAGCGCGGGCCTCGTGGAAGCGGTTGCGGCCCTACGCGCAGGCGGCCTCGACGGCTGATCAGCCGAGGAGTTTGGTGCGCAGGGCCTCGTCTTTGTCGAGGACCATTTGTTCCAAAGCGGCTTGGAACTGTTCCATGCGGGTGCGTAGGGCGGGGTCGTGGGCGGCGAGGATGCGGACGGCGAGCAGGCCCGCGTTGCGGGCGCCACCGATGGAGACGGTGGCGACCGGGACGCCTGCGGGCATCTGGACGATGGAGAGCAGCGAGTCCATGCCGTCGAGGTACTTCAACGGGACGGGGACGCCGATGACGGGCAGCGCGGTCGCGGAGGCGACCATGCCGGGCAGATGGGCGGCGCCGCCCGCACCGGCGATGATGACCTGGAGGCCGCGGCCCGCGGCCTCGCGCGCGTAGTCGAGCATCCGCTGCGGGGTGCGGTGCGCCGAGACGACACCGACCTCGAAACGAATCCCGAACTCCGCCAGCGCTTCCGCGGCGGCCTCCATGGTCGGCCAGTCGGAGTCGCTGCCCATGATCAGGCCTACCTGCGGAGTGGTCATGCGTGCGCCTCGCTCACTGGTGGGGATCCCATCCATCCGTCCATACCGCGCGCGACATCCACTGCGCCGCGCGTTCGGCCTTCTCCCGCACCTCGGCGACATCGTCACCGAGGATGTTGATGTGCCCGATCTTGCGATCCGGGCGTTCGCCCTTGCCGTACAGGTGCACCTTCGCGTCGGGCATCCGCGCGAACAGGTGGTGCAGCCGCTCGTCCATGGTCATCGCGGGCGCCTCGGCCGCGCCGAGGATATTGGCCATCACGGTGACCGGGGCCAGCGGGCTGGTGTCGCCGAGCGGATAGTCCAGCACCGCGCGCAGATGCTGCTCGAACTGACCTGTGCGCGCGCCGTCCATCCCCCAGTGCCCGGAGTTGTGTGGCCGCATCGCCAGCTCGTTGATCAGCAGCTCGCCGTCGTGGGTTTCGAACAGCTCCACCGCCATCGCCCCGACCACGCCGAGTTCCTTCGCGAGATGCAGCGCCAGCGTCTCCGCCTGCGCGGCCAGGTCGTCGTCGAGGTCCGGCGCGGGCGCGATCACCACGGCGCACTGGCCGTTGCGCTGCACGGTCTCCACCACCGGCCAGGTCGCGGCCTGCCCGAACGGCGAGCGCGCGACCATCGCCGACAGCTCTCGCTTCAGGTCGACCTTGGCTTCGGCGAGCAATTGCACGTCGTGCGCGAGCTGCTCGGTGACGATCGTGGTGGCCTCGGCCGCGGACGCGGGCATCCAGACACCGCGGCCGTCGTAGCCGCCGCGCACCGCCTTGAGCACCACGGCCCACCCGTGCTCGTCCCCGAACCGCACCGCGTCCTCGACCGAGCCGACCGGCGTGAACGCGGGCACCGGCAGGCCGAGCTCGGACAGCTTCAGCCGCATGGCGAGCTTGTCCTGTGCGAAGACCAGCGCCTGCGGCGGCGGCTGCACGTTCACGCCCTCGGCGACCAGCGCCTCCAGGTGTTCGGTGGGCACGTGCTCGTGGTCGAAGGTCAGCGCGTGCGAGCCGACCGCGGCTTTGCGCAACGCGGCCAGGTCGGCGTGACTGCCGAGCACGACCTCGGGGCTGACCTGGGCGGCCGGGTCGTCGGGGCGTTCGGCGAGCACCCGTAGCCGCTGGCCGAGCGCGATGGCGGCCTGGTGCGTCATGCGCGCCAGCTGACCGCCACCGATCATGGTGACGGTGGGCATACCCGAGGATTCGAAGGAACGTACTGCGTCCACGTCGGACAATATTGTCATGTCCGGCGCGAATGACCCCGACCGGTACACTCGGCCCCGTGTCATTCGTCGACGACGTGGTCCGCGTCCTGCCCAGGCCTCTCGCGAGGATCGCGTTCCGCCATCGGGAACTGATCAAGTTCGCGATCGTCGGCGCGACCACGTTCGTGATCGACAGCGGCATCTTCTACGTCCTGAAGTGGACCGTGCTGTCGGAGAAACCGGTCACCGCGAAGATCATCTCCGGCGTCATCGCCGTGATCGCGTCCTACATCCTCAACCGGGAATGGTCGTTCCGGAACCGGGGCGGGCGCGAACGACACCATGAGGCGCTGCTGTTCTTCGGCGTCAGCGGCGTCGGCGTGGTGCTGGCCTTCATCCCGCTGTGGATCTCCAGCTACGTCTTCGACCTGCGTCAGCCCGATGTGAGCTTCACCGTCGAGAACATCGCGGACTTCATCAGCGCCTTCATCATCGGCAACCTGCTGCAGATGGCGTTCCGCTTCTGGGCGATGCGCCGCTGGGTGTTCCCCGACGAGATGAACGAGATCGCCGCCGAATTCGACGAGATCGTCGAAGAGCAGTTCGGCCGTAACTGACGCGGTGCGGGCCTGATTCACCGCGGTTCCGGCACCACCGAGTTCTGCGTCCGGTACGCGGCCGAATTCAGGAACACCGCGAACAGCGCGGGCCTGCGCCGCTGCAATTCCAGCCGCCCGCCGTCGGCCTCGACCAAGGCCCGCGCCAGCGCCAGCCCCACACCGGTCGAGCCGCCCGCGGAGAAGCCGCGGTCGAAGATGTGCGGCGCGAGTTCGTCCCGGATGCCGTCGCCCTCGTCGGCCACCTCCACACAGACCAGCGGATCGCGATCGATACCGGGCCGCACCGTGCGCACCGACACCGTGCAGGTGCCGCCCCCGTGCATGAGCGCGTTGTCGACGAGCACCGCGACCGCCTCGCGCAGCCGGGAACCGGTGATCGGGGCGCGCAGCGATTCGTCGCCGATGAGCGTCAGGGTGCGACCGGCTTCGGAGAACGGGTGCGTCCATTCGGCGACCACGCCGCGCAGCTCCTCCATCACCGGCACCGGGTCGAGGTCGGCGGCGTCCTCGTCCCGGGACGCGCGGACCAGATCGTCGATCGCGTCGGTGAGCCGATCGACCTGGGCCATGGCCTCCTCGGCCTCGTGCACCACTTCGGGATCGGCGTGCGCGGACAGCTCGTCCAGGCGCAGCCGGACCGCGGTGAGCCGGCTGCGCAGCTGATGGGAGACGTCGGCGACCAGTGCGTGCTCGCGCTGCAGGCGCCCGGCGATCTCCACGGTCGCGGAGTCGAGCACGTCGGAAACCCGGTCCAGTTCGGAGATGCCGTGCCGACGCGGGTCCGGGCGGAAGTCACCCATGGCCAGTCTGGCGGCCCTGGCGGCCACGTCACGCAACGGATCGGCCACCCGCCGGGCGGTGACCACCGCGACCGACACCGCGGCGCCCAGCGAGGCGAGCACGGCCAGCGCGACCACCGCGACGGCCTGCTGCTGCCTGGCGTGCATCGGCGCGGACGGCACCTCCAGCCGCAGCGACCCGCGCTGACCCATGGACAGTGATTCGACCAACGGGTCCTTCACCTCGTCCACACCGATGTCCACCCGCGACGCGTTGTCCTGCGGGGCCGGATAGACGATGGTGAGTTTGGCGTCCGCGGGCAGCACCGGTTCCATCGCGCGCGTATCCAGTTCCCCGAGCACCATGCCGTCGCCGTGCTCCTGCACGATGATCGCCGCGGCGATCCGTTCCAATTTGCTCTGCAGATCGTCGCGGGTGATGTCCTCGACCCAGAGCCAGGCCGTGTAGACGAGCGGCACGCCGAGCACCACCGTGGTGAGCATCAGCACGGTGAGCATGGACCGCAGGATTCTGCGCCGCACGTCAGTCGGTGTTCAGCCGGAAGCCGACACCGCGGACGGTGACGATGCGCCGCTCGGCCATCGGGCCCTCGTCGCCGATCTTGCGACGCAGCCAGGACATGTGCATGTCCAGCGTCTTGGAGCCGCGCAACTCGGCGTCGCCCCAGACCTCGCGCAGGATGGTCTCGCGCGGCACCACCTGACCGGCCCGGTCGATCAGCACCTTCAGCAACTCGTATTCCTTGTTGGCCAAGCCGATCTCGGCGCCGTTCACCAGCACCCGGCGCGCGGCCGGTTCCAGCCGGATGCCGCCGACCTCCACCGTGTCGTCGCCGATCCCGCTGCGCCGCAACAGGGCTCGCACCCGCGCCAGCAGTTCGGCGAGCCGGAACGGCTTGCCGACGTAGTCGTCGGCGCCCGCGTCGAGGCCGACCACGAAATCGACCTCGTCGGTGCGGGCGGTGAGCATCAGCACGGCGATGTCCGCGCCGCTGGCCCGGACCTGACGGCACACCTCCAGCCCGTCCATGCCGGGCAGGCCGAGGTCGAGGATCAGCAGATCGTGATGCCCTTCCAGGGCTCGTTCGAGCACGGCCGGACCGAAGCGCTCGACGGTCACCGAGTACCCCTCGCGCCCCAAGGCGCGCGACAACGGCGCGGCGATCGCCTCGTCGTCTTCAGCTAGCAGTACGGCCGTCATACGCCCAGGTTAACGCGAACACTCATCGATAGTCGCCGCGCTCACGCGAGTACGCGTCGCGACCGTTGTCACCCTGCTCGACCTCGAACACCTGGTGGTACAGCAGCGCGTGCACCCGCTGCACCGCCGGGATGTCGTCGAACTCGAGCGGCTCCGAGGACGACGATTCGATGATGAGCGTGCCGGTGCCGAGCATCCGGTCGAACAACCCGTGCCGGAACTGCACGCTGGAGATGCGGCTCATCGGGATGTCGATGCCGGTGTGCGTCAGCACGCCCTGCCGGACCAGCACGCGCCGGTCGGTGATGATGAAATGCGTCGACTTCCAGCCGAGAATCGGTGCGACACAACGCCATACGACGATGATCAGCCAGATGGCGAGCACCGCGATCAGCAGCGCGGTACGCGCGGTTCCCTCGGGCGCTTTACGCGAGGCCAGGCCCCCCGCGAACCCGGCGAGTGCGGTGGCGACGATCAGCGTCACGATCGGCCAGAAGAGCATCTTCCAGTGCGGATGACGATGCAGAATCAGCTGCTCTTCCGGCGCAAGCACATCCTCCGGATAACCCATGGTCGAACAGTACCGCGTGCAGATGCCGAAATGCCTGACACCGCACCGCGTCGTGCTGCACAATCGTCGGCCGGCCCGCGTCGGCGCGGCGTCCGCGTGCCCGCCCGAAGCGCCGGCCGAGCCACCGACCGATGTCCTGCACTTGAATTCGAGTGCGGGACAGGCGGTTCAGTAGTCGGCGCGCAGATGCGTGACATCGCCCGCGGAGACCGGACGATCGCCGATCAGCAGGCGGCCCGCGTCGTCGATATCAGTGGCGACGCCGGTCAGCGTCTGCCCGCCGGGCAGTTCGGCACGCACCTGCTTGCCCAACGTCGCGCACCGCTCGCGGTAGGCGGCGGCCAGGTCGGCGGTCTTCCAGCCTGCGTCCCGCCAGGCGATGAAGCGCCGGGCGAACTCGGTCAGCATCGCCTGCACGAGTTGCGTCCGATCGGTCTCGCCCGCACCCGCCAGCAACAGCGAAATCGCATGCGGCACCGGGAGTTCGGCCTCGGTGAGACTCACGTTGAGCCCCATCCCGATCACCACGGCAGGCACCTCGCCGCTCACCGCGACCTCGGCCAGGATGCCCGCCACTTTGCGGCCATCGATCAGCACATCGTTGGGCCATTTGAGGTTCGCGTGCACACCGGCGGTCGCGCGCAGTGCGTCCACCACGGCGATGCCGGTGAGCAACGGCAGCCAGCCGAGGACCGCGGGCTCGATCCCGGGTAGCCGCACCAGCAGCGACATCGAGATCTGTGCCCGCGCCGGGCTGATCCAGGTGCGTGCGTGTCTGCCGCGCCCTTGCTCCTGCTGCTCTGCGAGGAGTACCGCGCGATCGGCGTCTGGTTCGCCTGCTCGCGCGATCAGGTCCGCGTTGGTGGACCCGGTCGACTCCACCACCTCGATGTGGTGGAAGAACGACAGCTCGGGCGACTCGATGAGACTGCGCCGCAACTGCTCTGCATCCAAAGGGGGCCTGTCCACACGGGCAGGCTACTCGGTGCGCGAGGTCGTGCCCGACACCTGCCGGGCGCTGATGGGTTTATCCGACGAGGTCGTAACCGCAGCTCGGTGCCCGTGCAGCTTGCTCAGCGGGCGCGTCCTCCCCCTGCTCGGCCTCGGTCCGGAAATCCGGATCGACGATCGTCGGCTCCGGCTCGGTCACCGGCCACCTCGTGAATGCCCCCGCGGCGGCGTGTTCGGCTATGGTCGTGCTCCATCCCCACATACTGTGCTCCTCCCCTGAGCTGCCTGGGCGGTGTAGCTGTCTGCCTGGGCGTGTGTTCTCCTATCCCGGCTCCCCCGTCGGAGCGCGAAAACTTGACCACTCCAGGGTATCCGGGGCACCGGTCGCGGCGATACTCATTTTCTGCCGAATGGAAACGCCACCGACGACCTGGAACTTTCCCGGCGCAACGTTGATCTAGCTGGGCGTTTTTACCGGTCGGTAGCCCCTACTCGGTTAGAGAGAAGGACTGCCACTCGTTACACTCCGGAGCCATGACGAGTGTCCAGCAGCAGTCCGCGCAAGACCCGGCGGGCGCCCCCGACATCCACACCACCGCCGGGAAGCTGGCTGATCTGCGGAATCGGCTGGAAGAGGCCAAGCACCCGATGGGCGAGGCCGCGGTCGACAAGGTGCACGCCAAGGGCAAGATGACCGCCCGCGAACGCATCCTGGCGCTGCTCGACGAGGGTTCCTTCGTCGAGCTCGACGCGCTGGCCCGCCACCGCAGCGTCAATTTCGGACTGGAGCAGAATCGCCCGCTCGGCGACGGTGTCGTCACCGGTTACGGCACCATCGACGGCCGCGACGTGTGCATCTTCAGCCAGGACGTCACCGTGTTCGGCGGCAGCCTCGGCGAGGTCTACGGCGAGAAGATCGTCAAGGTGATGGACCTGGCGCTCAAGACCGGCCGCCCGTTGATCGGCATCAACGAGGGCGCCGGTGCGCGCATCCAGGAGGGCGTCGTCTCGCTCGGCCTCTACGGCGAGATCTTCCACCGCAACGTGCAGGCCTCCGGCGTGATCCCGCAGATCTCGCTGATCATGGGCCCGGCCGCGGGTGGCCACGTGTACTCCCCCGCGCTGACCGACTTCGTGGTGATGGTCGACGGAACCAGCCAGATGTTCGTCACCGGACCCGACGTCATCAAGACGGTCACCGGCGAGGACGTCAGCATGGAGGACCTGGGCGGCGCGCACACCCACATGACGAAATCCGGTGTCGCGCACTACGTCGCCTCCGGCGAGCAGGACGCGCTCGACTACGTCAAGGATCTGCTGTCCTACCTGCCGAGCAACAACCGCGCCGAGGCGCCGCGCTTCCCGGCGCCGGACCCGATCGACGGCGCGATCGAGGACTCGCTCACCGACGAGGACCTCGAGCTGGATTCGATCATCCCGGACTCGCCGAACCAGCCGTACGACATGCACGAGGTGATCCGTCGCCTGCTCGACGACGACGAGTTCCTCGAGGTGCAGGCCGAGCGCGCGATGAACATCATCGTCGGCTTCGGCCGGATCGACGGCCGCAGCGTCGGCATCGTCGCCAACCAGCCGACCCAGTTCGCCGGCTGCCTGGATATCGACGCCTCGGAGAAGGCCGCGCGCTTCGTGCGCACCTGCGACGCGTTCAACATCCCGATCCTCACCCTGGTCGACGTGCCGGGCTTCCTGCCGGGTACCGGGCAGGAGTACAACGGCATCATCCGGCGCGGCGCGAAGTTGTTGTACGCGTACGGCGAAGCCACTGTGGGAAAAATCACGGTCATCACGCGCAAGGCCTACGGCGGCGCCTACGACGTCATGGGTTCCAAGCACATGGGCGCCGACGTGAACCTGGCCTGGCCCACCGCGCAGATCGCGGTGATGGGCGCGTCCGGGGCGGTCGGTTTCGTCTACCGCAAGAAGCTGCAAGACGCCGCCAACAGCGGCGATGACGTCGACGCGCTGCGGCTCGAACTGCAGAACGAGTACGAGGACACCTTGGTGAACCCCTACGTCGCCGCCGAACGCGGTTACGTGGACGCGGTCATCCCGCCCTCGCACACCCGCGGTCAGATCGTGTCGGCACTGCGGCTGCTCGAACGCAAGATGGTCAGCCTGCCGCCGAAAAAACACGGCAACATCCCGTTGTGATCAAGCGATACCCTCGGTACGCCGCGCACACTGGTGAGAGCGACGCAATGAGTGGATCCGAGGATGATCGCGTCATCGACCGCTAGTTTCGAACAAGGAACACGCCTGATCAGGCAAAGAGAGGATCTGGCACTGTGACGACCGTGGCAGAAGAAGATGTGTTGACCGCCGCCGAACTCGACCTCTCCGTCGGCGCAATGCCCGACCAGGCCGAGTCGGCCGAGGGCACGGCGGCCGCCGCCGAAACCGCCGCGACCGGGGAGCCGTTCTTCCGGGTGCTGAAGGGCAACCCCAGCGACGAGGAGATCGCCGCGCTGGTCTGCGTGCTGTCCGCGGCCGCCGAGGACGCCGCCGCCGCGGGCTCGACCGGCCCGGTCGACATGTGGGGCCGCCCCACCTTCATGCATCGGGGCACCTCGCCGTTCTCGCCCTACGCCTTCCCGCAGCTGTCGCACCTGCGCGGGTGACCACCTTCGTTCTCGCCTCCGCGTCCCCGGCCCGCCGGGAAGTGCTCCGCTCGGCGGGCATCGACCCGGTCGTACGGGTATCGGAGGTGGACGAGGACGCCGTCGCGGCCGCACTGCCCGCCGGCACCGCACCGCAGGTCGTGGTCGTCGAACTGGCCAGGGCGAAGGCCTTGGCGGTGGCCGCGACTATTCCCGAACTGAGCGCCGATTGTGTTGTGGTCGGCTGTGATTCGATGCTGCTGGTGGACGGCGAACTACAGGGCAAGCCGCACACCGCCGCGGTCGCCCGGGCCCGCTGGGGCGAAATGGCCGGGCGCAGCGCCGATCTGGTGACCGGACACTGCGTCCTGCGGCTGCGGGACGGCGAGTGCACCGCCGAGGCCCTCGACTGCAGTTCCACCACAGTGCATTTCGGCAAGCCCGAGCCCGACGAACTCGACGCCTATATCGCGACCGGCGAACCGCTGCAGGTCGCGGGCGCGTTCACCCTGGACGGCCTGGGCGGCTGGTTCATCGACCGGATCGAGGGCGATCCGTCCAGCGTGATCGGTATCGGCCTACCACTGCTGCGCCGACTGCTTGGCGACGTTGGGGTCGCCGTTACGCAGCTGTGGGGCGATCCGGCCCGCTGACGGCGGCGCGATCACCGGTTCCACCGACGCGGCCGCGTCGCCGACCGCGGCCACCGCGGCGACCTCACGATTGTCCGGCTCGCGGCGCGCGTCCTGTTCCCGCCGCGCCAGCAGTTCCAACCGGACCACGCAGAGTTCCGGCTCGACGAACGGGTGCAGGCGCACGTTCACCTCGCCGCGCGCGCCGTTGCGATCCAGGACCTCTTTGATCAGCCCGAGGTGCACGCCGCACACCACCTCCGAGTGCGTGCGCGCGAGTTCGCGCAGCGGGCACGCGGTGAGCCGGACCAGCACCTGCTCGGCGGTGTCGTTGTTCGGATCGCGTTCAGGGGCGAACCCCAGCTCCGAAAGCAGCGTCATGGTGACGTCTTTCGCGTCCTCCAGCGATTCCACCCGGTGATCGCCGACGTCCAGCTTCGCGCCCCAGGCCCGGCCTGCCGCGATGGCCGCCTCGGAGCGCCTGCGCGGATCGGGGCCGAGTTGATCGGCGAGCACCTGGGCGAGATCCTGGTAGCCGACCGATCGCTGTACCGCGCTGTAACCGATTCGCGGACGCCCGCGACCGCGCGGCGGTTGCTGGAATTGGCGCACCAGGGATTCCCGGGTGAGCACGTCGAGATGAAACCGAACCGTGGTGACGTGTTGTCCGGTGATTCTGGCCAGTTCCTGGGCGTCGAGAGGCTCGCTGGCGCCACGTAGGATCGCGAGCAGTCGCCGCCGCGGCCAAGAATCGGACATAGCTCACCCCTCCTCCCGGGAGACTTTATCGGATGCAGGTGCGATTTATTCGCTCATTCAGCCGATTTGTGATCTGAAACGAAAGCAACTATCGCCTCACACTTACCATCGCTGTGAGACCTGAACCGCCGTAACCGCCGTCTACCTCGCGCGAAGGACCCACAACGTGCCCGCTGCTCCGGACCCTCATCCCTCATTCGGTGCTTACCCAGATCCTCACCGACTAGTAACCACAGAGTGGCTGTCGGCAAACATCGGCACGTCCGGACTCAAGATCGTCGAGTCCAACGAGGACATATTGCTGTACGACATCGGGCATGTACCCGGTGCCATCAAGATCGACTGGCGCGGCGATCTCAACGACCCGGTCACCCGCGACTACATCGACGGCGCCCGATTCACCGAGTTGATGCGCGCCAAGGGAATCGAGCGAGACGATACCGTGGTGATCTACGGCGACCGGGGCAACGCGCAGGCGGCGCACACATTGTGGGTCTTCACTTTGTTCGGGCACGAGGATGTGCGATTGCTGGACGGCGGCCGCGACGCCTGGATTTCCGAGGAACGCGACACCACCTTCGACACCCCCTATCTTTCCGTGAGCGACTATCCGGACGTGGTCCGCGACGACAGCAGCGCGCGGGCCTTCCGCGAGGACGTGCTCGCCCACCTCGGCGGACCACTGCTGGACGTGCGCTCGCCCGAGGAGTACTCCGGCGAACTAGTCCAGCCACCAATCAATCCGGAGGACGCGGCACTGCGCGGCGGGCACATCCCGACCGCGACCAACATTCCATGGACCGAGGCATTCGGCAACGACGGCCGCTTCCGCTCCCGCGCCGAACTGGACGCGGTGTACGGCGAGCTGGCCGGCGCGGACGACGTGATCGTCTACAGCCGGGTCGGCGAGCGTTCCAGCCATACCTGGTTCGTGCTGCGGTATCTGCTCGGTATCGAGACGGTGCGCAACTACGACGGTTCGTGGACCGAGTGGGGCAACTCGGTGCGTATGCCGATCGCCAAGGGGACTGAACCCGGTGCGGTACCGGCCGCCGCGGGCCGGCGCGCTCGCGCCAGGTAGCGCATGCTCGGCGTTCTCGCCGGACAGGCGGTGTGTGATACCCGACCTACTGTCCAGTAGGACTGGCCGAGTTCGGCGTCTGTTGGCAGACTGCCTACACTCGCCCGAGACGTAGTTCTGTCGACCTCGGGGCGACCAAAAGAGATTGCACACAGGAGGCTCAGTGCCCAGCCACGCCAGCGCACGGATCACGAAGGTACTCGTAGCTAACCGAGGCGAGATCGCCGTGCGCGTGATCAGGGCAGCCAAGGACGCAGGCATCGGCAGCGTCGCGGTCTACGCGGAGCCCGACGCGGACGCGCCCTTCGTGCAGCTCGCTGACGAAGCCTTCGCGCTCGGCGGCCAGACCTCGGCCGAGTCGTACCTCGTGTTCGACAAGATCCTCGACGCGGCCGCCCGGTCCGGCGCCGACGCGATCCACCCCGGCTACGGATTCCTTTCCGAGAACGCCGACTTCGCCCAGGCCGTCCTCGACGCCGGGCTGATCTGGATCGGCCCGTCCCCGCAGTCCATCCGCGACCTCGGCGACAAGGTCACCGCCCGGCACATCGCCGAGCGGGCCAAGGCCCCGATGGCCGCGGGCACCAAGGACCCGGTGAAGAACGCCGACGAGGTCGTCGAGTTCGCCAAGCAGTACGGCGTGCCGGTCGCGATCAAGGCCGCCTTCGGTGGCGGTGGACGCGGTATGAAGGTCGCGCACACCATCGAGGAGATCCCCGAACTGTTCGAGTCGGCCACCCGCGAGGCGATCGCCGCGTTCGGCCGCGGCGAATGCTTCGTCGAGCAGTACCTGGACAAGGCCCGCCACGTCGAGGCCCAGGTGATCGCCGACCAGCACGGCAACGTGGTGGTCGCGGGCACCCGCGACTGCTCGCTGCAGCGCCGGTTCCAGAAGCTGGTCGAAGAGGCCCCCGCGCCGTTCCTGTCCGACGAGGTGCGCGCGAAGATCCACGCCTCGGCCAAGGCCATCTGCAAGGAAGCCGGTTACTACGGCGCGGGCACGGTCGAGTACCTGGTGCAGGGCGAGACGGTGTCCTTCCTCGAGGTCAACACCCGCCTGCAGGTCGAGCACCCGGTCACCGAGGAGACCGCCGGTATCGACCTGGTGCGCCAGCAGTTCCGCATCGCCAACGGCGAAGAGCTGACGATCAAGGAAGACCCGACCCCGCGCGGGCACTCCTTCGAGTTCCGGATCAACGGCGAGGACGCGGGTCGCGGCTTCCTGCCCGCCCCCGGCCCGGTCTCGGTGTACCGCGAGCCCACCGGCCCCGGTGTGCGCGTGGACTCCGGCGTGGTCGAGGGCAGCGTGATCGGCGGCCAGTTCGATTCCATGCTGGCCAAGCTGATCGTCACCGGCGAGAACCGCACCCAGGCCCTCGAACGGGCCCGGCGCGCGCTGGCCGAGTACCAGGTCGAGGGACTGGCCACGGTCATCCCGTTCCACCGCGCGATCGTCGAGGATCCGGCCTTCATCGGTGACGGCGAGAAGTTCGACGTCTACACCAAGTGGATCGAAACCGAGTGGACCAACACCGTGGAGCCGTACACCGGCGCCGCCCCGGCCGAAGAGGACGAGGCCCTGCCCCGGCAGAAGGTGGTCGTCGAGGTCGGCGGGCGTCGCGTCGAGGTGTCGCTGCCCGGTCAGTTCAGCCTCGGTGGCGGTGCGGCCGCCGCGGGCAACGGTGCCGGTGTCGTGCGCAAGAAGCCCAAGCCGCGCAAGCGTGGCGGCGCGGGCGGCGGCGCGGCCTCCGGTGACGCGGTCACCGCGCCGATGCAGGGCACCGTGGTGAAGGTCGCCGTCGAAGAGGGCCAGACCGTCGAGGCGGGCGACCTGATCGTGGTGCTCGAGGCCATGAAGATGGAGAACCCGGTCAACGCGCACAAGGCGGGTGTGGTCACCGGGCTGGCGGTCGAGGCGGGTGCCGCGATCACCCAGGGCACCGTGCTCGCCGAGATCAAGTAAGACGTTCCGAACACTGAGCGAGATCGAGTAGTACTCGCGTAAACGTACGGCGAACACCGCTTCGAGCGGGCGCTGGGCGCTGCCGCCCGCGCCCGCTCTGTCGTATCGTGGTCCGGTGACCAGTACGAGCGTCTCCGTCGTCGCGGAGCTGATCCGCGCGCGGCGCACCGCGGGCACCCGTGCCGACGGCAATCGGCTGGTGCTCGTCATCGAGGGCGGCGGCAGTCGCGGCGTGTATTCGAGCGGCATGGTGTCGGCGCTCGAGGAACTCGGTCTCGCCTCCGTGTTCGACGCGGTGTACGGCACGTCGGCGGGCGCGATCAATGCCGCGTGGCTGCTCTGCGGGCGCGCGGTGGCGGGGATGCGGTCCTGGACCGACCCGGACATCATGCGCCGGGCCATCGATCCGGCCCGGATGCTGCGCGGCCGACCGGCTTTCGACCTGCGCTACCTGGTGCATCAGGTCTACGACGGCATCGAGCCGATGGATTTCCCGGCAATCCTGGCCAACCCCACCACTTTTCATCCCATCGCCACCGACATCCGGACCGGGCGGGCGGTGGACCTGCACCCGCACATCGTCGACAAGCGCACACTGATGGGCGCGATCCGCGCCTCCGCCGGACTGCCCATCCTGGCCGGGCCACCGGTACGGCTCGGCGGCGCACAGTATTTCGACGGTGGCCTCACCGAAACGGTCCCGATCCGCACCGCCGTCCACGCCGGCGCCACACACGCCCTGGTGCTGCGCACCCGCCGGATCGATGAACAACGCCCGCCCGCCTCGCTGCTGCACCGCGTCGTCGGCGGCGGCTACCTGCGCGCCGTCGCCCCCGGCGCCTACCGCGCCTGGATCCAGCGTCCGCAACAGCAGGCGATCGAGGATCGCGCACTCACCGAACGCGGCGAGGCAGTCCTGCAGATCCACCCGCCACTCGGCTCCCCCGACGTCGACAGCGCAGCCCGCGACGTAGGCCTGCTCGCCAAGGCCCTCGAAATCGGCCGCAACGCCGTCCACACCGTTTTCGCCGACACGATGCGCGTCGCCTGACCCCGCGCGCACCGGTTCTGACTTCTCGCACGGGTTCTGGGCTCTCGCACGCGCTGTGGCATGGCAGAGCGGGTGCGTGAGGTCAGAACGGGTGCGTGAGTGCTAGCCGAGGTGGACGGCGACGCCGTTGGAGAGGACGAAGTCGTGTAGTTCCAGGTGGGTGGGCGTGGACTCGGCGGGGACGTCGAAGACCAGTTGGGTGGTCGCGGACTGGCCGGGGGCCAGCTCGAACGAGTAGTTGTAGCTGCGCTGGGCGACCTGCCACATGGTCGCGGTGGCGTTGTGGTCGAACGCGGTGCCCGCCGCGTCGAACAGGCGCTGGCCGAACGGCAGGAACCACTTCGCCTCGGCGGAGATATTACGGACCGCGAGTGTGACGACCACGAACGAACCGGCGGCCTGCTGCAGGCCGACCCGCCGCACGCCGGTGTCGACATCGCTGACGACGAACTCGAACTTGCCGTCCCGCACCGGCGTTCCGGCCCCGGCGGGCCCCACCGGACCGGGCTGTTCCGGCGGTGGTCCCGGGTTCTCCTCGGCCACGGCGGTCGGTGGCGGCGGCGCGGCCGGGCTCCCACCCGAGTCCGCGGCCCGATTGCCCGCTGCCAGCAATGCGACGCATCCGGCCGCCAGCATGAACGGGGTCAGGAAGACGATGACCAACGCGCCGACGACCTTCGAGACGAAGCCGCGCTTGCGACGGCGCGGCCGGGCTGCGGGCGGTCGCCGTCGCGCGTCCTTCGGAGGTTTCGCCGGAGCCGGAAAAACTTTGCGCCCATACCCGACGGGGTACCGAGAGGGGACGACCGGCGGCTGCGGAGCCTGCGGAACATATTGCGAAACAACAGGTCTCGGCTTGGACCGGACGAGTCCCAACTTCGCCGCGAGCGACCGAGGCGGCGTAGGGCGATGCGGCACGACGGTCCCCGGCGCGCCGGTACCGAAACCCGCCTTGCCCGCCGGCGAATGTGGTGCACGCGCCGCAGGCAACCGACTCCCTGGCTGCGAATATCCCTGCGGCGGAGCCGGCACGACCGACTCAGCAAGCCGGGTCGCCACCAGCGTCGGCGTCGGCCCAGGCTCCGGCATCACCTTGGTCGGCGAAAGCTGCTTCGCCCCACCAACACCCGCAGACGCATCACTCACTACCAATCCCGCGTCGACGGAAGCGGCGGCCGATCCAGTCGGCGGCATCACGCGCGTCTGCGAAAGGCGCTGCACCCCAGCACTTCCCGCAGCAACGCTACTTCCCGCCGGGCGGCCGTCGTATGAAGACGCGGCCGCGCCGGTGGGCGGCAACGCTCTGGTCGGCGAAAGCCGTTTCGCCCCATCAGCACCCGCAGACGCGCGACCCACGGCCGATTCCGCGGCGGCAGAAGCGGCGGCCGATCCAGCCGGCGGCATCACGCGCGTCGGCGAAAGGCGCTGCCCGCGGGCGGGTCCCGGGTACGGCGAGCCGACGGCCCCGGACGAACCGTGGGCATCGGGGTGGGGTGGGCCGTCGTTGGGCAGCACCTTGGTCTGGCTCGGGGGCCGCACGGATTTAGTGGGTGGTTGGGGCAGCATGGGGCGGCGGATGCCGATGGCCGCACTGGCCGCCGCCGCGAAATCCCCCGCGGTCGGGTGGCGATCGGCGGGATTCTTGGCCATGCCGCGGGTGATGACCGCGTCGAGGGCGGCCGGGACGGCGGTGTTGCGGGCGCCCGCGCGCGGCGGATCGGTCATCAGGTGGGCGTGCATCTGCTGGGCGGGGTCGGTGTCCCCGTAGGGCCGGGCGCCGGTCAGGCATTCGTAGAGAACGCAGGCCAGCGAGTACACGTCGGAACGGGCATCCGCCTTGCCGGTGAACCGTTCCGGCGCCATGTAGGCCAGGGTGCCGATCGCCAACCCGGTGGTGGTGACCGCGGTCTGCCCGATGCCGTGCGCGATACCGAAGTCGATCAGATAGGTGAACCCGCCCGCGTGCACGACGATGTTCGACGGTTTGACATCCCGGTGCACCAGCCCGGCCCGGTGCGCCACGTCCAGTGCGGCGCCGACCTGACCGACGATGCCGACGGACGTTGCGGGCCCCAGCGCCCCGGCCGCGATCATGGTCGCCAGATCGGCGCCCTCGACGAACTCCATGTCGATGAAGAGCCTGCCGTCGATCTCCCCGAAGCGATGGATACGCGGGATGCGCGGATCACGCAGCTTCGACACCACTTCCGCTTCGCGCTCGAAACGCTTGCGGTAGCTCGCGTCCGCCGCGAGTTCGGTCGGCAACAGTTTCAGCGCGACCCAGCGCGCACCGGCATCGTCGTATGCCAGCCAGACCTGGCCCATGCCGCCCCGGCCGAGCAATCGATCCAGCCGGTAGCCCCCGAATCGCACCTCCCCCATCGCGAACCTCCAGTCACCGTCGACTTGTCCAGGCTCGGCCCGCTGGCCCCGATCACCTGCGGCGACACCGGAAAACGCCTGCTCCGACCGCAGATACCAAAGGACCCAACCTCCTTCGCAGCGTAACCGCGCCCCGGCACCCCGGCCAGTGTGTCGTGAACGACACCCTCGCGGTGACCGAGCCCGCCCGACAGGAGACACGGGAAAGCCGCCGATGCCACGGCCTTCGGCAGGAACGCGATCCTCGCCGGTCGTCGGCGCGCCCTTTGTGATGCTCGCCGCCCTTCGTCGGCCGCGCTATTTGTCCTTGCCGGCCTTTCCACGGCCCTGCCCGTTGTCGTGCCCGTGGCCGCCGTGCTCGTTCTTGCCCGTACCGGTGCCGTTGTTGCCGTCCTCGGCACCGGCAGGTCCACCGCGCTCCGGCTTCGCGGTATCCGGTTTCTGCGGTTCCGCACGAGGCGGTTCCGCACGGGGTGGTTCGGCGCTGGGCTCCGACGGCATCCAGCTCGCGGCGCTCCCGACAGTGGGCACACAGCGCAGCAGCATGCCGTCCGCCGCGACACCACGCGCGGCGACGGCGGGATCACAGGGCTGCCACGCCGCCGGAACGATCGGCGCGGCCGGAATCGATACCACGGGAACAGGCGTGGGCACCGTTTCGACCGGCGAGGAAACCACACGGGATGGCGTCAGCGGGGCCGAAGCCCTAGCAGCCGAACCCTTTTCCCGATCGAGCGACTGCCCCAACCAGAACGCCAGCCCGACGGTGACCAGCAGACCGGCCAGCACGGCAGCCGCAATGCGCGAATTCGTCTCCCGCCGAGCCGGACTCGGCGGCGCGGCCGTAGCCCGGGCACCGGCCATCCGCTCCGGCCGGGTCCTCGGCAGCGTCGCCGCCGCAGACGCACGAAACGGTTGGCCCGGTGCGCTTGTCGTCGGCAGCACCACGGCCGCGGTCTCCACCGTCGGCACGTCGAGCCCGGTGACCGCGGCATAGGCGGCGGCCGCCAACTCGCCCGCGCTAGCGCACCGCTGCTCCGGCACCTTCGCCATGCCGCGCGCGATCACCGCGTCGAGCGCGGCGGGCACCGCTGGATTCAGGTCCGCGGCGAGCGGCGGTTCGGTCATCAGATGGGCGAGCAACGACTGCGCGGCGTCGGCGTTGCCGAACGGCCTTCGCGCGGTGAGACATTCGTAGAGCACGCAGGCCAGCGAATACTGATCGGACCGCGCGTCCCCCGCTCCGGAGAAACGCTCCGGAGCCATGTAGGCCAGCGTGCCGACCACATTGCTGCTCGTCGTCAGCGCGGGCTGGTCGATCCGATACGCCGTGCCGAAGTCGATCAGGTGAACGTGGTCGTCCGGTCCGAGCATGATGTTGGACGGCTTGACATCTCGATGTACCAGCCCGGCCCGGTGCGCGTCGTCCAGTGCCTGCGCGACCTGCATCACGATCCGCACCGCCCGCGCGGGTGGTAGCTGCCCTTCCCGCTGGAGCAACGTCGCCAGGTCGGCGCCCGCGATGAACTCCATGGCGAGATAGAGCCGACCGTCGTGTTCGCCGAACGCGTGAATCGACGCCAGGTGCGGTCCGCGCACCTGGGCCGCCAGCCGCGCCTCCCTGGTGAACCGCTGCCGATAGGCCGGCTCGCCGGCGTAGGTGGCCGAGAGCACCTTCAGCGCAACGGACCGTCCGGTGGTGTCGTCGTAGGCGAGCCAGACCTGTCCGGTACCACCGCTGCCGAGCAATCGATCGAGGCGGTAGTGGCCGAACCACGTCGCACCCATATATGGAACCTCCCGCTAGCCTTTCCTCATGGAGGAGCTACCCGAAATCCGTATCGGCACCGCAGAGCGCGAGGACGCGATGCGGCGACTGTCCGATCATTTCGCGGCAGGGCGGCTCAGCGTCGCGGAATTCGACGAGCGCAGCGCGATCGTCGCGGCCGCCGTCACCCGCGGCGACCTGACGCAGGTGTTCACCGATCTGCCCGAGCCGCTCGCCAAAGCGGCTGCCGTGCCTGCGAAACCGGAGTCCGGGTTCTTGTCGGAATGGCCCGAGCGGGTGATGGCGGTGATCCCGATCTTGGCCGTCATCCTGTTCTTCCTCACCGGCAGCTGGCTCTGGTTCCTGGCGATTCCACTGGTCGGTGCGCTGCTGTTCGGGGGAAGGCACGGCGGGCACGGCGGCGGGCGGGAGCGCCGCCGCAACCGGCGCGACCCCGAAATTGACTGACTGACGCCGATTTCTCGGGTCATGACCGGCCCGAGCCGGTCGCCGTAGCGTCGAGGCCATGACGCGATCCGCCAGACTGCGCCGCTGGCTGCTGTATCCGCTCGCGGTCGTGGTGACGCTGCTCCTGCTGTCCATCGCGGCGGGTTACGCGCACTACCGGCTCACGCTGTACAAGGCCGCGCCGCGCCAGACCGGCAAGTTGGTGCTCACCGGTGCCACCGTGCTCGTGGGCCCGGACCTGACACCGCACCCGAACTCGACCATCCTGATCGAGGATGGCCTGATCACGGCGATCGGCCCGGACGTGGCAATACCGCAGGACGTCGCACGACGGGATCTCACCGGCCGCACCGTACTGCCCGGCCTGATCGATTCGCACGTGCACCTCAACGCGCCGGAGGTGCCCCGCGGCAAAGACCTCGGCCTGCTGGACCTGCCGGGCATCGTCGCCGACTGGTACCGCTATCACCCCGACAAGCGGCGAAACTTCCTGCGCAACGGCGTGACCACGGTCCGGAGCATGGGTGACGAGAACGAATGGGTGCACACCCTGCGGCGCCGGATCGCCGACGGCGACCTGGCGGGACCGCGCCTGCTGATCGCGGGACCGATCTTCACCACACCCGGCGGCCATCCGGTCGCCACCATCGGCGTCGAACCGAATTCGGACGCGGTACGGCTCCCGGACAGTCCCGAGCGGGCGCGCGAGATGGTCCGTGCGCTGGTCACCGGCGCGGACCCGGTCGATCTGATCAAGGTGGTGCAGGAGCGCGGGAACCCGGAACGCAAAGTGCTGGAACCGATTCGGCCCGATATCCTCGCGGCGATCATCGATGAGGCACACCGGCACGGCACGAAGGTCTTCGCGCACTGGGGAACTCGTGCCGACCTGGACGATCTGCTCGCGGCGGGCGTCGACGGACTCGACCATCTGGAGGCTCGTGGCGTGCTAGCCGGCTGGCCCGAGGGCTTTCCGGAAACCCTGGTGCGGCGCGGTATCACGCTCGCGCCGACGCTCGCGGTCACCGACCTGGTCTTCGACGAGCCAACCAAAGCGGCGATTCGGTTGCGGGTCAAAGAGTTCCGTGACGCGGGCGGCCGGATCATCGCCGGTTCCGACGCCGGGATGCCGGGCGTCTACGCCGGGCCGGGCCTGATCCGCGAACTCGAATTGCTCGTCGCCGCAGGATTGTCCCCGCGCGAAGCGCTCATCGCGGCCACCGTGACGCCCGCCGCCGCCCTGCACGCCGACACCATCGGCGTATTGGCACCGGGCCGGGCCGCCGACCTGCTGGTCGTCACCGGCGACCCACTGACCGACATCACCGCGCTGCGCGCCGTCGACACGGTATTCCGGGACGGCCGCGTCGTGCACGAAGCCGACCGATAGCCTCGACGTATCGAGCGGCACCGAAGCGGGCGCCGCCGCACATCGTCGAGGAGCGCGGACACGAATGGAACCGATCGAGATCAACGCGGGCACTTGGTATCTGCGCGCGTTGCGCGCCGACGACCGCATCGACGATCGGCCCGCCCTGGCCCATGGCGGCATCACCGACCCCGGCTACGTCGCTCTGCGCTTCGCGGGCTGGGTCGAGGAATCCCATTTCTCCTGGGCCGTTTGCGAACCGACCACCGCCGAACTGGTCGCCGAGGTCGGCGCGACGCCAGCGCCGGACGGCACCGCGAAACTCACCGGCTGGGCTCGTCCCGGTCATGAGCAGGCGCTCGATGCCGGGCTGAGCGCTGTTCAGCGGTTCGTCGAGGGCGCGCTCGGCTTACGCCCGCACACCGGCTGAGGGTGTTCGCACACCTCGCCGAGTCGTCACACTGCAACCCGCCGTGGCGACGCACGGACCGGGTTCCGGCGAGGTGTGCGAAGTTCGTCAGCCGAGCCGGTCGAGCACCCGGTCCAGCGCGTCGACCGCCTCGTCCAGTTCGGCGGCGGAAACGGTCAGCGGCGGGCGGAAGCGGATGCCACGCTCGCCGGTGCCGAGGATCAGCACCCGCTCCTGCTCGCGCAGCGCGGTGAGCACCTCGTCCCGCAGCGCCACCGAGGACACGGTGACCGCGCACATCAGGCCGCGCCCGCGCGGCTCGCTGATGCTCGCATGCCGCTCGGCCAGCGACTCCAGCCGATCCAGTAGATGCGCGCCGAGCGCCTTGGCCCGATCGACCAGCGAATCCTGCTCCAGCACTTCGAGAATCCGCCGCACCCGCACCATGTCGGTGAGGTTGCCGCCCCAGGTGGAGTTGATCCGGGAGTTCACCACGAACACGTTGTCGGGCACCTCGTCGACGCGCCCGCCCGCCATCACGCCGCACACCTGGGTCTTCTTGCCGAAGGCGACGACATCGGGCTGCAGGCCGAGTTGCTGGTAGGCCCAGGTGGTTCCGGTCATGCCGACGCCGGTCTGCACCTCGTCCAGCACGAACAACGCGTCGTTCTCGTGGCAGAGCTGCTGCATCGCCTGCAGGAACTGCGGCCGCAGGTGCCGGTCACCGCCCTCGCCCTGGATCGGCTCGGCGATGAAACACGCGATGTCGTGCGGGTTTTCGGCGAAGGCGCGGCGCGCCTGATCCAGTGCGCGCGCTTCCACCTCGACGATATCGTGCGCGTCGCTCAGGTACGGCGACTCGATGCGCGGCCAGTCGAACTTGGGGAACCGCGCGACCTTCACCGGATCGGTGTTGGTTAGCGACATGGTGTATCCGGTGCGGCCGTGGAACGCGCCGGTCAGGTGCAGCACCTTGGTGCCGAGTTCCGGTGCGCGGCCGTGCATTTCGTTGTGCCTGCTCTTCCAGTCGAACGCGATCTTGAGCGCGTTCTCCACGGCGAGGCCACCGCCGTCGATGAAGAACAGGTGTGGCAGCCGGGGATCGCCCAGCACGCGCACGAAGGTCTCGACGAAACGGGCCATCTCGACGGTGTAGATGTCGGAGTTGCTCGGTTTGTTGATCGCGGCGGTCGCGATCTCCTCCCGGAACTCGGCGTCCTCGGCCAGCGCGGGGTGATTCATACCCAGGGCGTTGGACGCGAAGAAGCCGAACATGTCGAGGTAGGAGCTGCCGTCACGTTCGTCGACGAGCCGGCAGCCGCGGGATTTCTGTAGGTCGAGGACTAGTTCGAAGCCATCGGCGAGGATGCTGGCCGACAAGATCTCATGCACTCGGGCGGCGGGGGTGACCGCCGGGCGGGTGCGTTCCAGTTCGATGGTCACACCATCGAGGGTACGAAAATTTACGGAATCTGTACAGGAAAGCGGATTAATTACACGTAACGGCTACCTGTCATAGAATGTCTGCAGGATGATGGTGCTTCGAGTCCTGACGTTGGCGGTCGCCCTGATCTCCTGCAGCAGCTGCTCGAGGTGCCGCGGCGAGGCCACCCTGACCAACAGCATGTAGCTCTCGTCGCCTGCCACCGAGTGGCACGCCTCGATCCCGGGGATGTGCTGCAACACTGCCGGGGCATCATCCGGCTGCGACGGGTCGAGAGGAGTGATCGCGACGAATGCCGACAACAGCTGGCCGAGCGCCTCGGGGTCGACGTGCGCCGTGTATCCGCGGATCACGCCGCGTGCTTCCAGCCTGCGCACCCGCGACTGCACGGCGGAAACCGACAGGCTCGCCTTCTCGGCCAGGTTCGACAACGTGGCGCGTCCATCGGCCATCAATTCACGAATCAGCAGGCGATCTATGTCGTCCAGTACTGGTCTTGCCGGTGTATCCGCCATCAGCGAAGGGTAAACCAGGCAACCCGGCTCGTGGCAGAAACCTCACCCCGATCCTCCCAAGACATGGGACAGATATGCCGCAATGCGGCCGAAAGGTACGGCGGAGCAACAGATGACAGATGTTCAGACCACTCGTGAACTCGCGGAGCGCGCCGCGGCGGTGCTGCGTGGCCTCGGCGTGGAATCCCCCGAACCCGGCGACCTGCTCGCCCGCAGTCCGATCACCGGCGAACGCCTGCTGACCCTGCGGGCCAGTTCATTGGACGAGGTCGACAGCGCGATCGAACGGGCCGCCATGGCTTTCGGCGCCTGGCGCACGGTACCCGCCCCGGTCCGCGCCGCGCTGGTGCGCAGGCTCGGCGAACTGCTCACCACGCACAAGAGCGAACTGGCCGAGCTGGTCACGCTGGAGGCGGGCAAGATCGGCGCCGAAGCCGCGGGTGAAGTGCAGGAGATGATCGACGTCTGCGAGTTCGCCATCGGCCTGTCCCGGCAGCTGTACGGGCAGACGATGCCGTCGGAGCGCCCGGGTCACCGGCTGATGGAAACCTGGCATCCGCTCGGCGTGGTCGGGGTCATCTCGGCGTTCAACTTCCCGGTCGCGGTCTGGGCGTGGAACACCGCGATCGCGCTGGTCTGCGGCGACACGGTGGTGTGGAAGCCCTCGGAGACCACCCCGCTCACCGCGCTGGCCTGCCACACCCTGCTGCGTCGCGCCGCGGCCGAGGTCGGCGCGGATCCCGAAGTGCACCAACTGGTTCAGGGCGCGGCCGAGGTCGGTGCCCGCCTCGTCGACGACGAGCGGGTCGCGCTGGTGAGCGCCACCGGTTCGGTGCGGATGGGCAAGATCGTCGCGCCGCGGGTGGCCGAGCGGTTCGGCCGCTGCCTGCTGGAACTGGGCGGCAACAACGGCGCGATCGTCACGCCCTCGGCGGATCTGGAGCTCGCGGCGCGCGGCATCGTGTTCGCGGCGGCGGGCACCGCCGGGCAGCGGTGCACCACGCTGCGCAGGCTGATCGTGCACGCCGACGTGGTCGGTCCGCTGCTCGAGCGGATCGAGAGCGCCTATCAGCAACTGCGCGTAGGCAATCCGCTGGAGGACGGTGTTCTCGTCGGGCCGCTGATCGACGGACGGGCCTATGCCGGGATGCGCACGGCACTGGACAAGGCGCTGGCCGACGGCGGCGAATTGATCTGCGGCGGTGAGCGAGTCGACGGCTTCGGCGAGGACGCCTACTACGTGCGCCCGGCGATCGTGCGGATGCCCGCGCAGACCGCGGTGGTGCGCGAGGAGACCTTCGCGCCGATCCTGTACGTGCTGACGTACCACGATTTCGACAGCGCGATCGCCCTGCACAACGCAGTGCCGCAGGGACTTTCGTCGGCGGTGTTCACCACCGACCAGCGCGAGGCCGAACGCTTCCTGGCCGCGGACGGCTCGGACTGCGGCATCGCCAACGTCAACATCGGCACCTCCGGCGCCGAGATCGGCGGCGCGTTCGGCGGCGAGAAGCAGACCGGCGGCGGGCGGGAATCCGGCTCGGATTCCTGGAAGGCGTACATGCGCCGGGCCACCAACACGATCAACTACTCCGCCGAACTGCCGCTGGCGCAAGGGATCAAGTTCGGCTGATCGGCGATTACCCGCCGAATCCCCTGACGCGCCAGGGCAACGCCGCGGCCGGGTGGCCGGCACCGACCACCCGGCTTCGGCCGTTTCCGGGCTCCGGCAAGCTCATTCGAGCACGACCGGCAGGGACTGCACGCCGCGGAAGGTGCTGCTCGGCCGCCAGCGCACCGCCTCGGCGAGCCGCATGTCCGGGTATCTGGCCAGGATCTTCTCGAACGCGAGCCGCGCCTCCAACCGGGCGAGCGGCGCGCCGACGCAGTAGTGGATGCCGTGCCCGAACGCCAGATGCCCGCCCTTGGCGGCCTGCCCGATCCGGATGTGGTCCGGGTGCGTGAACCGGCCGGGATCGTGATTGGCCGCGAGCAGCGACACCGAGATCAGCTCGTCGGCCGGAATGTCGATGCCCGCCACCGTGATCGGCTCCGCGGTGTACCGCAGGGTGGACACGTGGACCGGGCCCTCGTAACGGAGGAACTCTTCGATCGCCGCCGGAATCCGCTCGGGCTCCGCAGCGAGTTCGGTGTACAACGCCCGATCCCGCAGCAGCGCGAGCAGTCCGTTGCCGATCAGGTTCACGGTCGTCTCGTGGCCGGCCACGAGGATCAGGAACAGCATGGCGATGAGTTCCTGGTCGCTGAGCTTGTCGCCCTCGTGATTGGCAAGAATCAGCTGCGAAAGCAGATCGTCACCGAGATTCTTGGTGCGCTCGGCGATCAACCCGATCAAGTAGGTGGCCAGTTCGACGCTCGCCGCGGCACGCTGGGCGGCGGTGGCATAGAACGGCGAGTCGGCCGCGTCGGGATCCTCGACGTTCTCCGCCGAGGTCGCGGTCATCGTGGTCGACAGCTCGCGGAACCGGTTCCGGTCGGTCTCGGGCACCCCGAACAGTTCGCAGATGACCGTGATCGGGATCGGCAGCGCGTAGCCCTCGATCAGGTCCACCTCGGGCGCTCCGGCCATCCGGTCGAGCAGTTCATCGGCCAGGGTCTCGATCCGCGGATGCAATTGGTCGACGGTACGCGCGGTGAAGGCCTTGCTGACCAGCCTGCGGAGCCGGGTGTGGTCCGGCGGGTCCGAACTGAGCATGTGTTTCCACAGGTCGGTGCTCACCGCGGTCATTCCGTCGCTCTCGCCGCGCAGCCGGGTGGTGATCGGCGCGATGCTCGCCGCGTCCTTGCGCACCCGGTCGTCGGCGAGCACCGCGCGCCCGAGCTGGTAGTCGACCACCAGCCAGGTGGACAGTCCGTTCGGCAGCAGCACGTGATGGACCGGTCCTTGCGCGCGCAGCTCGTCGTAGACGGGATAGGGGTTGTACAGGAACTCGGTGCCGAGTCTGATCAGTGGTTTGGTCATGAGAACTTCCTGTAGGTCGTGCGGCTGCTGCCGTCACCGCTGACGACGTGCAGGGGTTTCAGGTCCCAGCTCTCCGCTACCAGCCGAGCCAGGAAGACCAATTCCTCGTCGGAGTGCGCCATTTCGGGCTTGAGGCTCTCCAGCACCCACTGGATCTTCCCGTCGAACTGGGAGAACCAGGTCGCGAGCGCGATCGGCTGCCGGTCGGCGCGCGGCGCGTCGATGCCCTGGAACACCCCGCGCATCATGAACATCGACGGGTTCGCGCCGTGGCGCATCGCGGTCGGCACGAACGAGTCGACCACGCCCATGTTGGAGCACATGCCGACGGTGATGGGCGCGGTGTCGGCCAGCCGCTCGACCACGCCCTCCGGCAGCACGTCGATCAGTTCGGCGGGCATGTTCCGCGGGCGCGAGATCGCACCGGAACCCACGTCGTGCGCGTCGGCGAACGCGGCCTTGCTCGCCACCCGCAGCGGCGCGAGATCGCCCCGGTCCAGCCACTGCGGGTCCACCACGATCGGCACGCGGGCAAAGGAATTCGAGTCGGCTTGGTCCTGCTCGCGCAGGATCCGCACCGCCGTCAGCAACACCAGCGCGCCGTCCGGACCCACCAGCGCGCAGTGCCGCAGCAGATCGGCGACCATCGCGAGGTAGAGCGTGTTGGGTGAGCCGCCGCGCTGCGCCGCGCGCGCATTCCATTGCGCCGCATCGAAAGTGACGACGACCGAGCCCTCCCGCCAGCCGAGCGGCTCGCCCACCGGGGCAGGCTCGCGCGCCGTCAACGCCCGCCGCACCGCCGCACGATGTCGCGGATCACGGGCCATCCGACGCGCTTCCGCCGTGACGCCGCGCGCGACGGCGACGCTGCGACGCAATCCGTCCAAGAGATCGCCGCGGTGATCGATGACCGCACCGAGTGATGCCGTCGTGGCGAGTTCGGGATGCACCAGCCCGGCGATCGCCATCAACCCCGCGTGCCCGTCTGCGATGGCGTGCGAGGCGATGACCGACCACACCATGCCGCCGGACCGGGTGGGCACCGCCGACATCCGCCAGCCGTAACCGTTTTCGGGGTCCAGCGGATAGTGCGCCTGGGTGTTCGCCCAGGCCAGCATGTCGCACTCGTCGATCGCGGCATGATCGAGGCTCAGCGGCAGCGCGGCGTCGGCCGGCACCCAGCGCCAGCGCGCGAACGGCACCGCGGGCCGGTGCACCCGTCGCATGGACGGGCCCGCGCACAGGATCTCGTACATCGAGCGCAGCTGGTCGTCGGTGAGCCGATTCGCCAGCACCACGACGGTCTGGCTGATCACCGGCACCCCGTGCCCGTGATGGAACCGCAGGAACGCCTTGTCGGTGAGTCCGACGTACACCGGGGACATCAGGACGCCGCCTTCGCGGTCAGCGTGTCGCCGAACTCCGGTTCGGCCAGCCGAAGCATCCGCTCCTGCGCCACCATCGCGACCAATTGGCCGTCCCGGCTGAAGATCCGGCCCTGCGTGAAGGCCCGGCCGCCCTCGGCCGAGGGCGAGATCTCGTCGTAGAGCAACCAATCGTCGACACGGCACGGCCGCAGGAACCAGATCGAATAGTCGAGCGCGGCGGTCTGGATGGCGATGCCCGGGTACGGCGCGACGGCCGCGCCGAGCAGGGTCATATCGCTGGCATAGGTCAGTGCGCAGCTGTGGGTCACCTTGCAGGCCGGCAGCTCACCGGTGTATCGGAGCCAAACCTGCTGGCGCGCAGCATGTGTCGGCCCGTCCGGGACCCGCCGGATATCCCAGCCCGCCCATTCGTTGCCCGCGTCGTCCGCGCCGATCCGCGCCAGCGCTTCCGGGGCGGGCGCGTCCGGGCACGGGTCGGCGTGCCGCACCCCGCGATCACCCACGTGATACGAGGCGACCATCAGGAAGGTCTCCTTGCCGTGCTGCACCGCCCGGATCCGGCGCACCGCGAACGAGCGCCCGTGCTTGACCGTGTCGACCAGGTAGTCGATCGGGACCTCCGGCGTGGTCGGCCGGACGAAGTATCCGTGGATCGAATGCACCATGAACTCGGCGGGCATCCCGGACGAGCCGGCCGCCAAGGCCCGGGCCGCCACCTCGCCGCCGAAAGTTCGCATCAGTGCGGTGCGGTGCTGCCGCTTGCCGCGGAAGAAGTTCGGGTCGATTTCCTCTACGGCCATCGCGTCGAGTAGTTCAACCATGACGCCACCGTTCCCTTCGATTTCTGAATACCGATGAAGCTCATACCCGACCGTTTCCGCCGTGCCGATGGCCCGTCTTTCAAACGCCCGTACCGAATACAGTGAACCTGGGGCTAATGCTATTCAAGACGGTGTAGTCCACCTCACAAGACATTACGGATTCTTTACAGAAACAGGCCGCTGACCGGTTAGAAGAGTGCTCAAAACATCCGTTCTGACTTGGGATAATGCACAACGACTATCGACAGAATTGTCTTATTTTTCGCACTCGGGACCATTCCCGCAACCGGCGAATCGGAAATTATCATTTGCGCGAAACGGGCAAAGAATCCATTTCCATGAGAGATCTCCGTGATCCACAAACAGTTACCGCCGCGCACACACGGCAATTTCGACGCACGCCTGGCGCTTACCCGTCGAGGCCGCCGGATTCCCGTAGCGGGATCTCCTTCCAGCACAGCACGAGCACCAGCGCGAGCACCGCGAGGCCCGCGGACACCAGGTACACCGTCGACATGGCGTCGGCGAAACCGGTCTTCAGCGGCGCCGCCAACACCGGATTCAGCTGCTGGATCAGCGAACTGTCGTCGAGGATCCGCTGCACCGCCGCCGGGTCGTGCCGGACCAGACCCTGCGCGAACGCGACATCGGCCGGATTGCCACTGCGCAGACCGGCCGCGACAGCCCGCTGATAGTCCGGACTGGTGGCCGCCGTCGCGACGGCCGCGTCCACCCGCGAGGGCAGCAAGCCGAACAGCGTCGACAGCAGGGCCGCGACCCCCAGCGTGCCGCCGACCTGGCGGAAGAACGTCGCGGCCGCGCTCGACACGCCCATGTCCGCGGGCGCGGCGGCGTTCTGGATCGCCAACGTGATGGGCTGCAACAGATTTCCGAGCCCGACCCCGGTGATCGCCATGAAGATCATCGTGCGCCAGAGCGGCGTTTCCGGCGTCAGGTAGTGGAACAGGAACAGGCCGGCCGCGACGGCCGCGGTCCCGGCCAGCGGGAACACGCGATAGCGGCCGGTCCGGCTGATCAGTCGGTTGGACACGGCCGAGCCCACCAGCAGCCCGACCACCATCGGCAACAGTTGCAGACCGGCCGCGATCGGACTGGCGCCACGCACCACCTGGAGATACTGCGGCACGAGGATGATGCCGCCGAACAGCGCCGCCCCGACCACCAGCGCGATCACGACGCCCAGCGCAAACGTGCGATTCCGGAACAGCCGCAACGGAATCAACGCGGCATCACCCATCCTGGCCTCGATGGCGACGAACGCGATCAGCCCGATTCCACCGACCAGATAACAGACCACAGCGCTGGTGCCGGTCCAGCCCCAGCTGCGTCCCTGTTCCGCGACGATCAAGATCGGTGTGATGCCGACCGCGAACGCGGCGGTGCCCAGCCAGTCGACTGCGACCCGATCCGGATCCGCTCGCGGAATCCTGACCACGCGATACACCACCACCAGCGCGGTCAACCCCACCGGAACATTGACCAAAAAGACCCAGCGCCAGCCCGTTACGCCCAGAATGCTGTGCTGCCCGGCGAAGAGACCGCCGAGCACCGGGCCGATCACGCTGGCCAGGGCCCAGGTCGCCAAGAAGTGACCCTGATATTTCGCCCGATCCCGCGGGCTCACGATATCCCCGAGCACCGCCGAGGCCAGCGACATCAGCCCGCCCGCGCCGACGCCCTGGATCGCCCGGAACACCGCCAGCTCGTACATCGATTGCGCCACCGTGCACAGCAGCGAGCCGCCCACGAAAATCACGATCGCGGCGAGCAGAAAAGGCCTGCGGCCGTACATATCCGACAATTTGCCGTACAACGGCGTGGTCAACGTCGCGGTGATCAGGTACGCGGTGGTGACCCACGCCTGCAGCGAATATCCGGACAGATCGTCGGCGATGGTCCGCACCGCGGTCGCCGTGATGGTCTGATCCAGCGCCGCCATGAACATCCCGAGCACCAGGCCGCTCAGGATGATCAACACCTGCCGATGGGTGAATCCGCCCGGATTGTCCGAAGGAGCCACCACCGGTTCGGTCCGCTGCGTCCGTTTCCCGGTATGCCCGATAGGCAGCGCCATGAGCGCCTCCTGAAATCAGAAGAGAGAGTGCACGATCGGTTGTCAGCGGTCGCTCTCGTCCCCGGACCGCGGCGGTGATCCGCCCAGAAGCTACGCAATGCGAAGTAGTCACGATAAACCTGACACGGCGTCTCAGGTAACCCGGTGTGTCGGCTATCTCACCGCCACCCTTTTGGTGATGTGCGTCATATCTCAGCGGTCTTCGTCGCGGCCTTGCCGACCACAATCAGACACTCTCACCAGGCGTTTTCGCATCCGCCCCCAAGGTGTGTAAGGTTGGGGGCACCCGACGCGGGGTGGAGCAGCTCGGTAGCTCGCTGGGCTCATAACCCAGAGGTCGCAGGTTCAAATCCTGTCCCCGCTACAGCAGGCCCAGGCCGGAGACTTACCAAAGTCTCCGGCCTGGGCTATTTTTCGTCCCGGGTCAACGCACTGGGTTCCGGCTTCACTGCCACATTTACCGACCAGCTGCCACGCGAATGCCAAAGCTGGTTCCGGGCAACATTTTCGGGCGTTCCGCCGGGCACGATGAAACCGCTGGGTGCGCAGCCGGTTCGGTTGCCGCCCGATCATCCGGGCGTAGCGAGCCCAAGTAATCCAGGAGGGGAACCCTTGCGATCAATTATCCGTGCTGCCGCCGCGCCGGTGGCCGCCTTCGCCATTCTGCTGACCGGAATGCCTTTCGCTGCAGCAGCTTCCACGGCGACGCCGAATACCGCGGTCACGTTCGTCGCCGCCGAGCAGATCCCCGGCGCAGCCGATTTCAGGTTCGAGGAGGCAGCGGGTCGCCGCCCGCACTACATCTCCGGCTACACCGACCACGCCCGCCAGCGCATGGCTGAGCGCAGGATCAACGAGGACCAGGTCGAGAGCGCCATTTACAGCAAGTACGAAGGCCAGTGGCAGCCCCAGCACCGCACCTGGCTGGTGACCTGGGGCGGAGTCGCGGTAGCGATCAGCGAGGACGCCAAGATCGTCACGGTCGAGCGAGTCTAGCGCGGCTTCGCGCGTTGGCGTGGCAGTCGACCGCCACGCCAACAACGCCGCAGTGCATCACTACCACTCAATACCTGACTCACGCTTGCGCCCTCGTCGGCGCGGCGTGCGCCCCGAGCCGCCGGCTCGGCTGTAGACGATCGGAAGAACCTTGATCACTATCCGCAAATCCTTTGCCGCAGCGCTCTTCGCGACGCTGCCACTCCTCGCCCTGACCAGTGCCCAGGCGGCCGCCGCACCGTCCGAGAGCGCCGCGGCCCCCACCGCGACGATCGTCGTCGACGCGGACACCCCGGGCGTGCCACCCGCATTCCAAGCCGTCGCCGGTAAGCGGTTTACCGACGCCGAGGACCGGGCCGCGGCGCGCGACCTCGGCTACGCAGTGGCCAACGTCGGCAAGAGCCATGGCTGCCTGATCTTCAAGCACGAGAAGAAGAACCTGTACATTTCACAGGACGTCGACGGCCACAACGGGGGGCGCTGGAAGATGGCGAGCTCGCCGGAGAACCTTGCCTCGAAGAAGACCCGGATGGGGACCTACGACGCGAACCTCAACCGGATTGGTGACTGATTTGGACCATTCGAACAACGACACCGCAGACGCGCCGACCGCTGCCGGACCGTGGCAGATACGGTTCGAACCGGGGACAACGAAGGAAAACATCGCGCGCATCGCGGATTTCGCTGTTGCGGAAGGTATGTGCGATCCCGGCTCGGCGGATGTCGTCCGCGCGGGCCGGGATCCGCGGTTCTGGCACTCCGGTGCACTCGACCGCGCCGAAGTCGACGCGCACCGAGAGGTCTTGCGCAAAGCGCTGAACAACGAGCCGCTGAGCGCAGCCGACCTCGACCCGATTCGGGACGCAGTCCAGCGATTCGACGAATGGCTGGGCACGCTCGCCTATCCGCGCGAGGAGATCTACGACGCGGATACCACGTTCTTCGACTTCGACTAGGGAGGAGCTGCACATGACCGAGCCCGGAACACAACAATGGCAGATCCTGTTCCCGAACGGACTCACCGCAGATCAGGTGGCTCGCCTGGCAGAGTTCGCCGCGAACAACGGTATCGAGCAGGCGGCACACGGCGTCGACGATCGAGCGGTGTTCCGCTACGACTTCGACCGTGCGACGGTGGAGCTGTATCGCCACCTGTTCCAGAAGATGCTCGACGGCGCCGAGCTCACCGCGAACAATCGGCTCGTCCTCGCCGATCGGCTCGCCGAGCTCGACGCGTGGGCCGAAACCGCCTCCGCGACCGACTGATTCGACCGGCCACCCCGATGGCAGTACGGCCTGCCATCGGGGTGCCAACAACCGCGCAGGCTGATGGCGGCGCGTCCTTCCCGATGCACGATGGGATCCGCGAGGACCACCCGTCCACGCCTTCGACCGCACCGCTCACACCGGCGCGGCTGGGCCGAGCGAAGGATTGATGTCGAATGTCGGTGATCACGCGTGCCGAACCACAGCACGAACCGGCCGAGGAATCGGCGGTTACGGCATGGCGGCCGCTGACTCGCATCGTTTTTCGCTTCTGCGTCAGCTATTTCGGTCTCTATGCGGTGCTCACCCAACTCATCAGTCCGCTGTTCGGGTTCTTCAGCAGTCCGAGCGCCGGGGTGAACGTGAGCGGGCTGATGACGCCGTTGGTGGACTGGACCGCTGCACACATCTTCGGCGTGCGTGCACCCCTGGTGCATGCCGCGACGGCGAGCAGCGACCGCACCTACGACTGGGTCCTGCTGTTCTGCCTGCTCGTCATCGCCGCCGTGGCCACGCTCGTCTGGTCCGTGCTGGATCGACGCCGGACCAGGTATCCGACGCTGCTGGCCTGGTTCCGGGTGTTCCTGCGATTCACCCTGGCCGGACAGCTCATGCTCTACGGCATCGCCAAAATCCTGCTGACACAGATGCCGTCACCCCCGCTGACCACCCTGGTGTCACCGTTCGGCGAGCTGACCCCCATGGGCCTGCTCTGGTCGTCGGTCGGCGCCGCGCCGGGTTACGAGATCATGATCGGCAGCTTCGAGGCCATCGGTGGCCTGCTGCTCGTGCTGCCGCGGACAACCACCCTCGGAGCGGTGCTCGGCACCGTCGGTCTCACCCAGATCTTCGTGCTCAACCTGACCTACGACGTTCCGGTCAAGTCGATGTCACTGCACCTCTTGGTGATGACCCTGGTGCTGCTGGCACCGGAACTCGGCCGCCTGTTCGATGTGCTGCTGTCCAGGAGGCCGGTCGGCCTCTCGACTCAGCCACCGCTCTTCCGCGCCCACCGGGCGGCTCGGATCGCCCTTGCCGCACAGGTTCTACTCGGGTTGTGGATCGCGATCCCGATCGTCGGGGACTGCGCGGCCGCGTGGCGCGAGCACGGTGCCAGCCGAGCGAAACCGCCACTGTACGGGGTGTGGAACGTGGAGCGTGCGACCGAGGAGGGCAAGGAGGTGCCGCTGCTGATCACCGATGAGAAGCAGTGGCGACGCGTGTTCTTCGAGTACCCGGATGAATTCAAATTCCAGCGCATGGACGACTCGATCGGGTTCTATCGAGCCACCGTCGACGTCACTGGCCATCGACTGGCGTTGAGCCGATACGACCGTCCGGATCAGGTCACCGAACTCCGGGTCGATACCGCCGGACCGGACAGCCTGAAACTTTCCGGCACACTGAACGGCCACCGCACCGAGATCTGGTTGCGCCGGCTCGATCTGGCTTCACTGCCCTTGCTGAGCCGCAATTTCCACTGGGTGCAGGACTATCCCTACAACCCGAACAGCCGCTAGCTCACGCCCCGCGAAGCCAAGCCGGCGCTCCCTCGTCGCGATTCTCGCCCTTCTCGACGAACACGATGTTGTGATAGAAGTGCATCCCTTTGATCGCGGTATCGGTCCTCCTCGGCTCCCGACCGTCGATCTCGGCGAAGTTGAGTCCGTCGATCAAGGCCTTGAGGAACCCCATGCTCGTCGCAGTGTTGTCGTAGACACCGGATCTGCCACCGAAATGGGGCCAGTAGGACGTCTGCAGATCCTCGATCACGTACATTCCGCCCGGCCGGAGAGCGGGGAACAGCACGTCGAACGAGGCGATGACGTGGGCGCTGAGGTGGCTGCCGTCATCGATGACCAGGTCGAGCGGCCCGGTTGTCTCGAGCACCCTGGCGAGATCGGCCGGCGCGGATTGGTCAGCACGCAGCACTGTCATCCGTGGTTCCGACAGCTCGGACTTGTCGATGATGTCGATGCCGTACACCGAGGCCCGCGGAAAGTACCGTTTCCACATGCGCAGCGACTCGCCGCCGCGCCGTGGGTCGGCAAAACCACCGACCCCGATTTCCAACATGGTCAGGGGACGATCCCGAAGCATCTCGAAGTGCTTCGCGTAGTGCTGCGGGTACTGATGCACCCCCCACTTGTCCGAACCGGCGCGGACGCACAGTTCGGCGAGCGTGACGCGATAACCGTGGTCGATCGAATCGAGCAGCCGCCGAACGGGTTCGAACGCGGGTTGCGGCCTGCCGAACGTTTCGAAGGCGGACAGATCGGGCCAGTGCAGCACGCGGGTGGCACTCGTCGCTGCCCCGCGCGGCCCGAGCACACTGCGGACGAACTCGGGTAGTGACTGTTCGACCGTGGCCGCGACCGCACCGGACGACGGCGCGGATGGCGTCGTGGTGCTGCCGTCCGCGGCCACGCGCACGGTCACGTCGGCCGACTGCGCACCGGCATGCAGGCGGAACAGCACGTCGATCGGCGGGCAACCGCGCAGATCGACACGATCGAGCACTTCCCGGACGAGCGTCCGAGCGGTCCGCTCGACGCCCATCCACTCGATGTGCTCGGCGATCAGGTCATCGCCCGCCCCGGCGACGTGAATGAGGCGTTCGAGGTCGGGACGAGTGTCTGTGCCGCGCTTGGTCATGCGGCGACGCTGACACCGATCATCCACAGAGTCAACGGTTCAAAGTTTATGCGGCAGTGCCATTCCTACTGTGCCACAGCATGTTCGGTCTCCCCAGGTCAGTTCGCGAAGCGACACAGCTGCATCGCCCGGCTGCGCAGGGCGCCGAGACTGATCTTGTCGCCGCCGGCGCCGGTCGCCCGCAACGGCTCGACGCCGGGTAGGCCTGATTGTTCGGCCTTCTCGTTGAGCGCGTAGATCTTTCCATCCGGAGCGGTGAACGTCGCTTGCTCGCCCGCCCGGCATTCGATCGTGCCGCGATCGACGGTGAACGGCCAAAGGTAGCCGAGATTCTCGCTGCCGACAGCCTGGCTGCTCGACGTCGGCTCGGGCAGTGCCACACCGTCCCGATGGGCCGGGTCCTTCGGACCCGAGCCGCCACCGCACGCGCTGATCGCCACGGCGCCGCAGAGCGCCGCACCGGTCATCAGTAGTCCTCGAACCTGCGGGATCATGCTTTCCTCCAGCCTTCGGGTGTCCGTCTACCGATAACGTTGCGCACTGCCAAGTTTCGGTTCACGACCGTGGCTGTCAGCAGAGCTGGCAGTTCCGGCCGGATATGGTCGGAGCACATCCCTTCGCGCCCCATGGAGAGTCGTTGTCCGCATCCCGGTCGTCTCGAATCGACATCGTGTGTCCGACGTTCAACCGGTCCGCGGCCATCCGGGCCACGATCGACAGCGTGCTGGCGCAGACTGTGCCGGATTGGACGTTGCTGGTCGTGTCGGACGGCTCGACCGACGACACCGACGAGATCGTGCGCGCGTATCGCGATCCGCGGATCCGGCTCCTGCGCACCGGCCCGTACGGGCACCCCGGCGGCCCACGCAACGTCGGTGCCGCGGCGGCGACGGCCCCGGCGGTGGCCTATCTCGACCATGACGATCGCTGGCTACCAACGCATTTGGAGACTCTGCTCGGAATGCTCGACCGCGGTGCCGCCTTCGCCGCCACCGGTTGCCGCCGAGTCGACGAAACGGGCACGGAGCTGGATCGCACTCAGATCCCCGATCTGATCTGGCATCCGGAGCTACAGACCACCCATGCGATGTTCGAACCGTCCCGTGTCGGCCACGTGCGGACGCTGCTGGCCGAGGTCGGCGGTTGGACCACCGTGCGAGCCGGGTATGAGGACTGGGATCTATGGTTCCGGACGGCAAGGCACGGCTACGATTTCACGATTTCCGCCGAGCGCACCGCGCTCCTCACCGTCGGCCCGGGCACGCGCCGCAACGGCCTGCGGCCGCCACAGGCGGTAGTGCTTCAGCGGGTCCCGAATCTGTCCGCCGCGCAGGCGGTACTGGAGGCCATCGGGACGCCGGAGCATCGAAACGCCCTGCGCACAATCCATCTCACCGAGGTGGCGCACTGGTATACCAGCCTTACCGACTCCGATCGCTATCGGCTGGCCGAGGGCCTACGGCCCGACACCGTCGCGGGCGAGCTGCAAGCATACTTCGAGCAGCACGAGAAGCCCTGCCTACTAGAGGAATTGAATTACGCACCGATCGGCGACCACTACGCGATACTACTGCCGCTGTGGTGCGCCACCGGCGAGCACGCACGCGCGATCGGCACCGTGGTCCGCGAGCGCTTCCCCGCACAGCACAGGTATCTTCGCGCGCTGGCCGACGCGACCGCAGTGGCGTGATCAGCGGGTCCCGGCCCTGGCGGCACGGAGCAACGCGATGTAGCCATCGTCGAGAGTCGGTGCCACCGGCCATGATTCGGGCGGCGGTACCGGACCGACCACTCGATAGTGCACCCCGTCGCCGGTGCTGGTCACGTTGACGACGGTAAAATCGCCCACCGGCTCGTGCGCCGCACGCAGCACGTGCGTCTGACCGTCGGCCAGGGCGACCAGACCGCCGGTGGTGCCGTGATAGGCCATCCTGCCCTCGGTCAGCACGGCGGCCCTCGGGCAGCTGTGTGCGACGTCGTCGAGGATATGGGTGGACAAGACGACGATGCGGTCGCCACCGAGTTGGCCGAGCAAGGTGCGGAAGCGGATCCTTTCCTCGGGATCGAGCCCCGCCGTCGGCTCGTCGACGATGATCAGCTTCGGGTCCCCCAGCAGCGTCTGCGCGATGCCGAGCCGGCGCTTCATCCCGCCGGAGTATCGCTCGATCCGTTGGGTGGCAACGGCATCCAGTCCGACACGGTCCAGCAGGTTATCGATCTGCGACCGTCGGCGCCGCTTGTCGTCGATCCCCTTGAGCAATGCGACATAGTCGAGGAATTCGCGACCGGTGAGGTCCGGATAGAGCGCGAGTTCCTGGGGCAGATAGCCGAGTAGCCGTTTGACGGCGGTCCGTCCCGCGGCGGACGCCATATCGTGTCCGCAGACCGCAACCGTGCCCGAAGTCGGGCGAATGGTTCCGGTCAGAATGCGGATGAGGGTGGTCTTGCCCGCGCCGTTCGTGCCGAGCAAGCCGGTCATACCCTCGGTCACGGTCAGGTCGATCTCGTCGAGCGCGACCGTGCGCCCGCGGTAGACCTTGGTGAGCTTGCGCAGGTTGATCGTCATTCGAACTCCATTCCGGCTCAACGACCCTTGGTCGTGATCGCGTGGCCGATGAGAAAGGCGAGCGCCGTCACCGCGAGGGTGAGCCCGCAGGCGAGAATCGAGGACGTAACGCTCACCGCCGGATACAGCCAGCCGCCGGTTCGCCCGGGCAGTGCGACCTCGAGCCATTGCGCCGCTTGGTAATCGCCGAGCGGCGACCACACGGTCCGGGCCGGCGTGGGGATCGGGAGCAGTGGCGTGAGCAGCGTCGCCCAGTACCAGAACGGCACCAGGAGAACACGCGCGACGGCGCTGGGCAGCAGCAGGGCCGCGACGTTCGCAACCATGGTCAGCAGCAAGGATCCGGGCGCCACGACGGTGAGCACACCGATCACCGCCGCGCCGAGCGGTCCGGGTCCACCCGAGGTGATCGCCAGCCATCCCCCCATGCTCACCAGGACCACGGCCGCGGGCACCGAGGCGATCAGCCAGGGTCCCAGGACCAGGCCTGCCGTTCTGGCCAGTCCACCGGCTGGTGTGGCACCGAACAATTCACGCAATCCTGGTCGCCGCTGTCCGGCGAGCCGATCGGCGAGCACGATGGCGATACCGAGGGAGCCCAGGAAATTGATCAGCAATGCGGTCTCGCCCACGGCGGCGATATCGCCGGTTCGATTCCGGCCGTACGGGAATTCCCCGAGCACCATGATCAACGCGACCAACGGCAGCAACGACAGCCACACCGTGCGGTGCCGGAAGGAGAGCAACGCCTCGTAGCGGATGGTCGCCCCGAGCGCCCCGAAGGAGCGGCCCGTCATGCTCGCACCTCACGCAGCTGGGCCTCACTGTCCGCGACCCGCACCGCTGCGGCCCATGCGAACAGTGCCGCCAGCGTCACCGCGACCGCGGCCTGTGCCCACACGCCGCGCATGATCTGATCCAGAACTAGCAGCTTCGCCGACCAGACGGTCACGACGATCGCCGAGGCGCCCGCGGCGGAACCCGAGGCGACGACGACGAAGGTCGCGACACTGATCAGCGCGAGGGCGAACGCGGGCGTACTCACCAGCAGAGGTCCTGCGGCCACGGCCGCCGCGGACCAGCCGAGCGCGCCGATCGACGCCACCGCACCGCACACCGATGCCCCGACCAGGACGAGGCGGCGCACAACGGTCTGCGGGTACGGCGTCCGCACGGTCAGGTGCAACTCGAGCATCCGCTCTCGGCCCAGCACCGCCGCAGTGACCAGCCCGGCCGTCAGCGGGACGACCTCGAGGGCGACCGTGCGCAGGATCATCGCGCCGTCGAAAGCCACCAGCGCGATGCCGATGACGACGCCCGCCAGGGGCGTCGGCGCCAGCACGCCGAGCCCGCAGCGCCGGATCTCGTACCGCCAGATCGGGTTCACCTCGGTGTCGTAGCCGAGCCGCTCGATTCGGTTCATCCGGCCACGGTGCGGTAGCGCGGCCTGCTCATCCCGGCCGCGGCGGCGACCAGCAGCAGCGCGGCGACCGCCAGCGTGAGCACCGAGGTAGACCACAGCGGTGCGATCAACGCGCCGACGCGGTGCGCCGGTCCGGCGTCCGCGGCGGCCGCCGCACCGAGCAGCCACATCACCGCGCCCGCGGCGGCGCCCACCGGCGGGGAACGCCAGACCGCACCAGCGACGCCGACCGCGGAGGCGAGCAACGCGGGCCCGAGCCAACCCGCGACCATCGCGCCGAAATCGGCGGAGGCACCCAAACCGCTGGCGAGCAGCGAGGCGAGCAGTGCCAGCGCGAGATCGGCGGCGAGGACCACGATCAGCCGGCACGCGAACACCGCCGCCGGCGCGATGGGCACGGTGGCGAACAACTCCAACCGTGGATCGGATCGCGGGATGCAGGTTGCCAGCGTGCCGAGCTGGAAGAGCAAGGTCACAGCGAGACCGAACAGCGGTGCGGCGGCGCCGCTGTGCCGCGTCAGCACAGCGAGCAGCACCGACCCCACGAAGCCCAGCCCGCTCAGCAGAACCAGTGCCCGGGGCAGCAGCCGTAGCTGTGCCCGAGCCAGCGTCGCCGTCAGCAGCAGCGAGGCTCGCCACCCCGGCCGCACCGCTTCGTTCGTTGTCGCCCAGGGCATTCCGAGCGCATCGCCGAGCAACGTATCGAAGGAGGGCGTGCGAACCGTGCCCACCAGGTCGGCGGAAACCTGGCGGGCCGCGACTGCCATCTGCTGCCAAATCTGGGCGTGTGCCTGACATTCCGAGCAGGCGCGCAGGTGCGCTCTGGCGGCATCGTCCGGCACGCCGATCAGTTGATCGTCGGAGAGGTGTGGGCCCACGGTGTTCGGGCTGGTCATTGCTCGCCTCCGTAGCGAATGGACAGATCGGCGGTGGTGCCGGACAGGGTCTGCGCAAGTCGCTTGCGCGCGTGCGACATTCGGCTCTTCACCGTACCCACGGGGATGTCGAGCACCGTGGCGACATCCGGGTAGGACAGATCGTCGACCAGCACCAGCAACAGGACGTCGCGAAGATGTTCCGGCAGGTCGCGGATGCCGGCCGCGAGATCCCCGCGGGCGGCGTTGGCGAGCACGATGTCTTCCACCGTGCCCGCGTGATCGGATAGTTCCGGCGTCTCGTCGAGATCGACTGTTGTGAGCACCGACTTACGCAGGTAGTTGTGGGCTTGGCGTTTGGCGACACCGAACAGCCAGCCGCGCGCGGAGGATTCGCCGCGGAAACTGTCCGCCGAGCGCCACACGGCCAGCCAGGTCTCCTGCAGGATCTCCTCCGCGACCCCGCTCTGCGCGGTCATCCGGCGCACCACCCGCAGCATCGCGGGCGCGTGCCGGTCGTAGAGCACACGCAGGCACGCCTGGTCGCCCTTGGCCACCGCGGCCAGCAACGCTTCGTCCGAGTCCACACAGTCGTGTGTAGCGGGTGCGCGGCGAACGGTTCAACCCGGATCGGAATTCGGCGCGCCGCGCAGAGTTGGCAGCGGCCTCGGACGCTGCCAGATACCGGTCGAGACGTTGTCGCCGCGTGGGGTGCGGTGCTTGTCTCGTTACCGGGGGAACAGCACCGGCCGGCCGGCCCGGTGGGAACGCTGGGCCTCCCTCGGCCTGGTCGTTCGATCAGCCGGGCAGTGCCACAGAAGAGGAGAACACCGTGAGCACGGTGACCATGGAACCGGTGGAGACCGTCGAAACAGTCGATCTGTTCGATCTCGACATCCGCGTCGGCGTCGGCAACATCCAGGGCAACGCGGCGATCAACAGCTGGTCGTACTGCACCCCGGGCTGCACCAGCTCGGGTGGCGGCAGCGGCTGCAGCCACTGCTGTTGATCACCAGGCCCGGGCCGCGCCGCATCGCGCGGCCCGGGCGCCCCATGTCGTCGACCATCGCAAAGGATTTGGGCTGGTGTCGGATTCGATCTTCCGTGCCTGGGATGTCTTCATGCTCCGCGCTCCGCTGGCGCTCGGCCGCCCCGGCATACCGACCGGGGGCGGCCACCTCGGCATCGTGCGCGCCGCCGCGGCCGACAGCACGCTGCGCACCGCGATCACGCTCGCCAGCCCGAGTCTCGGCAACCTGCTCGACCGCGTCCACCGTGGCGAACACCGCGGCATCAAAGCGACACAGTTGCGCCGCGCCGCGCTCGCGGTACTCCGCTACGACATCAGAACGCGGATGCGCCCTACGCCGTTCGGCGTCTTCTCCGGCGTGACGGGTGGCCGATTCGATTTCTCGGCGAAGCTCGACCGCGGCACCCGCCACCGCACCAGGACACATGCAGACATGCAATGGCTGCTCGGTGTCGTGCAGCAGTTGCAGAGCAGGCCGGAGCTGCTACCCGGACTACGGGTGCTGGCCCACCCGGCGCTGTCCGGTCGGGGCGATCGGGTGGTGCTCGACTGCCCGTCACCGCTCGGCGCACCGCTCGACGGGCAGACCAGGGCGGTGGTGTCGCTACGGAACTCGCCGGTGGTCCAGGCCGCGCTGCGCGCCGCCGAGCGGATGGTCTCGATCGACGAACTCACGGCAACGATCGCGGCACGTTTCGGCGCCCCGCCGCGCCGCGTTGCCGAGGTGCTACGGGTCTTGGTCGAGCAGGAATTCTTGCTCACCGAGTTGCGGCCACCGCTGGACGGCGGCGACCCGCTCGGCCACGTGATCGACGTCCTCGCGTCCATCGAGGATCCGGCCACACCGATCGCGGCGACGCTGCGCGCACTGCGTGAAATCGATGACCGCAGGCGATCGAGTGATCTACTGCCCCTGGGGCCCGGGACCGCGCGGTTGATCGAGACCGCAGCGCAGGCGGACCGCCTGCACTCTTACGACACACCGCTGCACATCGACTCGGCGGTGGATATCGACGTCCAGCTACCGCTCGAGGTGCGCGCCGAGGTCGAGCGTGCGGCCGAGTTGATGTGGCGGATGTCGGCAGACAAACTTGGCCTCGTCGCACTGCGCGACTATCACGCGAAGTTCCTCGAGCGCTACGGTACCGATCGGCTGGTCCGCGTCGGCGAGCTGCTCGACGCCACGCGTGGCATGGGCGCACCCGCCGGGTACATCTGGCCGGAAAGCCAAGAGACGAAGCCGGATCCGGCGATCGGTCGCGAGCCGGCCCGAATTCGACTGCTGCACAACCTGGTCGGTATCGCACTACGCGACGGCCTGCGCGAGGTCGAGCTGACCGACGCGACGCTGAACGACCTGATCGGCGCGAACGACGGCGACGCGGACGCGCCGAACTCCTGCGAGATCACCTTCCACGTCATCGCGGCGTCGCTGGACGCGCTGTCCGCCGGGGACTTCCGGATCGTGCTGGCACCCAGCCCGGGCTCACACCATGCGGGGGCGACACTCGCCCGATTCGCCGACCTGCTGCCGGCGGAGATTCGGGCCGAGCTCGCGGCGGAGTCCGCGGCGATTCCGGTCCACGTGGACGGCGCGATGCGCGTCGACCTGTCCTTCATGACACGTTCCGGCAAAGCGGCGAACCTCGCCCACTGTGCGGTGCACAGCGGAGCCCGGATCAGCGTCGGACTGCCCGCCGCCCGCGGCACCGATGAGATCCCCCTCGCCGAGGTAGCCGTCGGTGCGACGACGGAGCGGTTGTGCGCGGTACATCTGCCGACCGGCCGGGAGATCGTTCCGGTGCTGAACAACATGATCAGCCCGATGACCCAGGCGCCCAACGCCGCCCGACTGCTGTGGGAGATCGGGTTGGAGGGACAACGACTGTGGGAGCCATGGACCTGGGCCGGGCTGACCGAACTGCCTTTCGTGCCGCGGATCAGGCACGGTCGTTTCGTGCTGGCTCCGGCGGTGTGGCGGATGGACACGCTCCTCGGCGTGGCCGAACCTGACTTCGCGGCCGCGGTCGCGGCCTGGCGGCGCGAGTGGCGGGTGCCCGAACGGATCCTGACCGTCCAGATGGATCAGCGGTTGCTGTTCGACCTGACCGATCCCGCCCATCTGGAACTGCTGTGGGACGAACTGCGCAAGGACCCCGGCCTCGTCGCGCACGAGTTACCCGGGGACGACGAGTATTCCGACGGTATCGACGGGCACGCGATGGAGATCGTCGTGCCGTTGTCACGGCGCGACACTCGCCCGGCCCGCTCGCCGCACGGTGGCCGCCTCGGGGTGGAACGGACAGCGGCCGGGCTCGGCAGCGACTGGCTCTCGCTCGAGTTGTATCTCCCGGTGGCGGAGCAGAGCGAGTTCCTCCGTGTGCACCTGCCCGGCCTGGTCGAGCGGGCTCAGGAAAACGGTTGCGACCGTTGGTTCTTCATTCGGTACACCGGGCCGAACGGGCCGCATCTGCGGATTCGATGCCACGGCACGGCCGCGGATCTGTGGGGTGCGGCCGCGTCGTCACTCGGACGTCGACTCGAGCAATGGCAGCACGAGGGGCTGATCAGAACGCACCGTATCGAACCCTACGAGGCCGAACTGGAACGGTACGGCGGTGTGGCGACCATGACGATGGCCGAGCGCGTGTTCGAAGCGGACAGTCGCGCGGCGATCCGATTTCTCGAGCTGGTGGACGATCCCTCGTGCCCGCACACACTGGACACCTTCGCCGCGGTCTCCGTCGCGGCGCTCGCCGCCGCCTACGGTCTGCCCGAGTCGAACCCGGCGCAGGACAACCGGCGGGAAACCGACGCGGCCTTCGCCTGGCTGTCGATGACCGGTGCACGAGCCGAGCTGCCTGCGGCCTACCGGGTGGACGCACAGAACTGGCGGCGGCTCGTCGACCCGCACGGCGGGTGGGACGGACTGCGCGCCGACCCGTACGGTGCGGCTGCGCTGGACGTCCTCCACGCCCGCGACACCGCCGTCCGCGAACTGCGCGCAGTATTGCCGGACCCCGGGATCCGGCACCAACGGCTCGTCGGCAGCCTGATGCACATGAGCTGCAATCGACTCTTCGGTGGTGACTCCGACCGCGAGCGCGCGGCGGTCGCCATTGCCCGCGGCGCCGTGCAGGACAACTTCAACAAAAGAAGGCACGCACGATGAGCACCGCGCTACCGCAACAAGTTTCGCCGGCCGAACGGGCGGCCGAACTCGTCACCCTGGTCGCGGAACGGCTGGCCGATCCCGCCGCCGTCGCGACGATCGCGGATCGCCCCGACAATCACGACCCCATCTACGGGTCGGTGATGTGGGGACCGATGACGTTGTCCACCGGATTGCCCGGCACAGCGATGTTCTACGCGGAGTTGGCGCGCCGGACGCCGTCCTGGTCGAGCACGACCCACGACCACGTCCGCGCGGCGGGCGAGACGATGTCGAGTCAGCCGAGCCGGGGGCTGTACGCGGGACCGGCGGCGCTGCTGGCGGCCGCGCAGACCTGCGAGGGCCACTATCCCGGATTGCGCCGCAAGCTCGCCGCCTGGCTGGCCGACGACCAGCTGACCCGACTGCGGCGCCTACGCGCCCAGCCGGGGCCCGGAATTTCCTGGGAGTGCTACGACATCGTCAACGGATTGTCCGGCACCGCAAGAATATTGCTCGATTCGCTCGACGATCCCGTCGAGAACGGCGCGGAGGTCCGGCGCGCCCTCTACGACACCTTGCAGTACCTGGTGCAGATCAGCGAACCGATCACCGTGGACGGCCATGTCGTGCCCGGCTGGTGGGTTCCCGCGGCGCGGCAAGCGGTCGAGCAGGACCGGCTCGACTATCCGCGCGGCGATTTCAATCTCGGTCTCGCACACGGTATTCCAGGACCGGTATCGGTTCTGTCGACGGCCTTGCGCCGCGGGCACGAGGTGCCGGGACAGCGGGCGGCGCTGAAGCGCATGGTGCAGTGGCTGATCCGCTGGCTTCGCACGGACGATCAGGGCAGCTACTGGCCGTGTCGCATACCGTTCGATGACGAAATCGCCACCACCGCAACGGAAGATCTGTTCACCAGGACAGCATGGTGTTACGGTGCGCCGGGCGTCGCGGCAGCGGTACACCACGCCGGCCAGACCCTCGACATCCCCGAATGGCGCACGCACGCCGTCCAGGCACTACACGACGCACTCGCCCGGGACGAATCGCGATGGACCCTGGCGGGACCGACGATTTGCCACGGTTACGCGGGGTTGCTCCAGGTGGTCCATCGGATCGGCACCGCCGAACAGGACGACGTGCTCCTGGCCGCCAAGCACCGGCTCGCCGCAACGATCCTCGACATGGCGGATCCGGCCGCACCCTTCGTGTTCCGGCAGCCGATGCGATATCCGAGATCCGCGCCGGGGCCGAGCGAATTCAAGCTGCTCGATATCGCCGGACTGCTGGAGGGTGCGGCCGGGGTGGCGTGCGCGCTGCTGTCGGTGCTCCCGGACAGCAGTGCCGAGACGGCACGGCATCCCTGGGATCGTGTCCTCGCGCTGAGCTGAGAAAGGGGATCCTCCGATGGCAGTCAACGCCTTCGAGCTCTCGGATATCGTCGTGCGCTACGGCAGCACACTGGCCGTCGACTCGGTCTCGTTGCGTTCCGTACCCGGCAAGCTGACCGCGCTGCTCGGGCCGAACGGTGCGGGAAAGTCGAGCCTGCTCAATGTGCTCTCGACAGCAGCGCGGCCGGCCTCGGGCACTGTTCGGATCTTCGGCAGCGATGTACGGACGGCACCGATGCGGGCCCGCGCCCAACTCGGTCTGGTGTTCCAGGAACGCACCCTGGACAAGGAACTGACGGTCGAGCAGAACCTCTGGTTCCATGCCCGGCTTTTCGGCATGCGCCGAGCCGACACCGCCGCGCAGATCGACCGCTTGCTCGACCTGCTCGAGCTCACCGCGCAGCGACGCACCGCGGTCGAACGACTGTCCGGCGGCACGGCGCGACGCGTGGAACTCGTTCGCGCACTGCTTCATCGCCCCGGACTGCTCATCCTGGACGAACCCACGACGGGTCTCGATCCACGATCCCGTCGCGTCGTTTGGCGAGATCTTCTCCGAATGCGCGACGAACTAGGTGTCACCACCCTGTACTCCACCCACTATCTCGACGAGGCCGAATACGCCGACGAGATCGTGATCATGTCCGACGGCCGGATCGGTCGCTCCGGTTCGCCCGTCGAGTTGAAGGACGAGTTACGGGTCTCCTGTGTTCGGCTGCGGACACACGACGACGAGGCCGCCGCCGCGCAGTTGCGCACGGCAGGTTTCGAGGTCGTCACCGGCTTCACCGAGCTCGAGGTGCGATGCACCGACCCCGATCGCCGCGTCGCCGATATCGTGCGCGTCCTCGAACTGCCGATCTCGAGCGTCACCGTGCACAACCCGTCGATGGACGACGTCTATGTCGCGGCCACCGCCCGCGCCGGGAAAGGCATTTCATGACAACGATGCACCCGACTGCCGCCCCTGCGCGGGAACACGCGATGGTCAGCGGTGTCCGGGCGATCGCGGTGATCGCGGGACGGGACCTGCAACGTCAGCTCCGCCGTCCCGGGCTGCTACTCAGCAATGCCGCGCAACTGCTGTTCTTCATCGCGATCTACGCCGTAGGTTTCGACGCCATGGTCGGCACCGTCGACTCGGTGTCGTTCAGCGCGTACATCCTCCCGGGCATCATCGCCATTCAGGTGGCGACTATCGGCATCGCTACCGGCCTGTCCTATGCCTGGGACCGCGAGTTCGGCGTCCTACGCGAGATGACCGTCGCCCCGGTACCCCGGATGTGCCTGCCGCTGGGCAAAGTGGCGAGCACCGGCGTCATCGTCGGAATACAGAGCCTGCTGTTGCTTTCGTGCGCACCGGTTTTCGGACTGACACCGACCATGGGTCAGATCGCCGTCGCCATGCTGATCTACCTGTTCGGTTCCGCGGTGTTCAGTCTGCTCGGCTTGTTTCTGGCCACCGCTTTCCGCCAGATCCAAACGCTGCAGGCGAGCGTGCAGATGATGATGCTGCCGATGCTGTTCCTCTCCGGGTCGGTGTTTCAACCCGAGGTGGTACCCACCTGGCTGTCGGTGCTGATCCGGATCAACCCACTGACCTACCTGGTCGATCTCGGCAGGCACGTCCTGGTGGGTGCCGAACGCGGCCTCGTCCCGGCCGGGGTGGATGTGCTGGTGCTCGCGGCGCTCGCGGTGTTCTTCGCGGTGGCGATCCGCCTCAGGATCGGACAGTGACGCCGATGGCCGGCCGCTACCTCGACGCGGGCCTGCGCGGACAGGTCACCGGCTACCCGGTCTGGCCTCCGCCCAGCCGGATCGAATACCGCGGCGACGGGCCGATTTTGGACGAGGCGGTGGCGTGGCTCCACGCCAACCTCCGTTGGTTCGACCCGGACAGGTGGGAGCGCATGCTGCCGCCCCGGCCATTCCGCGAAGGCGCCGCGCTCGAACTGCTCATGCTCTGTCGCATCCTGCGCCGTGGCCGATTCCACGATCATCCGCTCATCGAGGGGGCGGTCGAGCTGGCACATTCGCTGGCCGCCACGGACTCGTTCCACGCGGCACTGGGTCTCGGTGACGACAAATTTCCGTATCGCACGTACCTGGTCGCGCTGCTCGCCGATCTCGGTAGGCCGGTGCCGAGTGCCGCGGAGCGCGTTCGGACGGTCCTCGCCACCGGTTGCGGCGGCCAGCACGGTGCCTGGCGTACTCCGCTCAGTCGCCTGGAGTTGCACTATGTCCTCGAGCTCGGCCAGTTCCCCAACCCGTTGCCGCCGATCGCCGAGCTGCTCGAACTCTCCATCGTCGCGGCCGCGCCAGACCCCCTCTATCTGCGGGATGACGAGGTCTACGCGCTCACCCACGTCCTTTTCTACGCAACGGATTTCGCCGCACGGGCGACGCCGGCCGAGCCGGAACTCGTCGAGGCCCTGCGCACGCTGCTCGGCACCTATCTCGCCCTCGGAGACATGGATCTAGCGGGTGAACTACTGCTGTGTCTGCTGGCCATCGGACAGCCCGACTGCGCGTTGACCACGCACGGCTGGCACACACTGGCGCGGCACAGGCTGTCCGACGGCGCCGTGCCCGGTCCGCTCTTCGACCCGGCCCGCTGGTCGACTTTGCGCGGCGAGGTCGCCGAGGGCTATTCCTTCGGAACCTGCCACCACACCACCATGGTCGCGGCGATGGCCGCAGCAGAACGGGAGCGCCACGGTGCTCGATGATGTCGCCGAAACACAGCGGTCCCGCACACAGCACGCACTCGGCGCTGCCCGAACGTGGCTGATCGGCATCGACAACGCACTCGACGACGGAGTCGGCTCGATCGCCGAAGCCAGTACGCAGGAGCATGTTTCGGAGCCGGCACCGATGGACCTGCTGTGCGCGGACCCGGTGCGCTGGCGCGCCCTCGACAACCTCGCCGCGTCAACCGCACCCGTGACCACGTGGGCGGTAGTACTGGATTCGCTACTGGTGCTGGCGATTCGGCGCTACGACCTCGAAGCGCTCGCCACGCTGCTGTGCGGCTGCGCCGAACTCGGGCTGACCGAACGTCCCCTTCCGTTGCGCGCGACAGGTTTCCTGCTTGCCCAGCAGCAGGCCGACGGCGGCTTCGGCTTTGCGAGCCAGGATGCCGGGCGATCCGAATCGGCTGTTCGGATCGCCCTTACTCGGCACTGCGCCCGCGCGCTTCAGCGAATACGCGAATCACAGGATTCGAGGATGCGGAAGAATCCTGCTTCGAGATCACCGTCGCCCGCGATGCCCTCCAGCGTTCCCTCGTAGCGGGTTTTTCCCGCTACCAGCACCGCAACTCGGTCACACACCTGCGCGATCTCGGACAGCTGGTGACTGGAAATAAACACCGTGGTGCCGTTGGCAGCGAGCGAACGGATGATCCCGCGCATCTCCCGGATGCCCACCGGGTCGAGTCCGTTGGTCGGCTCGTCGAGCAGCAACAACTTCGGTCGCGCGAGTAATGCGATGGCGATGCCGAGCCGCCAGCGCATACCGAGCGAGAAGGCTTGAATCTTGCGATCCCGCACGTCGTTCAGTTGCACCACGGCCAGCGCCTCATCGATCCAGGCCTCGGGCACGCCGCGCAGCTTCGCGTGGATGCGTAGATGGGTCAGTGCGTCCAGCTTCGGCCACAGTCCTGGAGTCTCGATCAGCGCGCCGACATCGACCAACTGCGCCCGGTGGTAGGGCCGGCCGAACAGTTGGATGTGTCCGCTGGTCGGCCGCTGCAGCCCCAGCACGGTCTTCATCAGGGTGGACTTGCCTGCGCCGTTGGGGCCGAGCAGACCATAGACCTCGCCCGTTCGGACCGACAGCTCCACGCCGTCGAGCGCGCGATGTTTTCCGTAATGCTTGTGCAGTTGCGAGACTTCCAACGCCGACACGGTCAGATCTCCTTGCGCTCGAGGTGCGCCGAACCCAGCGCCAGGACAACCGCCGCCAGTCCGAACGACAGGGCGATCGCGGGGAGAATCACCCCGTGATCGCGGACCGGGCTATCGGCGGGCAGCGGAACTCCGTTGGGTCCGATGCCGGCCAACGGGAGGATGACGCGCATCGGCCAGGCGAACGGCACCGCCATCCACCACGTCTTGTCCGCGATGAGCATGCCGCTCATCATGCCGACTACGCCGATCGCGATGGTCGGCCCGAGACCCCACACCATCGAGACGACCAAAGCCACTGCAGCACAACCCAATCCCGCCAGCCAAGGCAGGAAGCTCGCCGCGACGATGGTCCCGATGCTGCTGCCGAGCCGACCGCCGAGCGCCGCACCGACACACAGCAGTGCCGCCAGGAGTGTCGTCGAGACCGCGGACAATGCGGCCAACGCGAAGTACTTGCCCAGCAGGTACTTCGTTCGCGGTACCGCATACGAGAAGAGCAGCCGCCAGGCATCCTGGTCGGCCCGCACCGAGAGCGCGGCGAGCAGAGCAGCCGTCATCGGAATGAGGACGCCCCAACCTTCGAGCGTGACGTCGCGAAACACCATCCACGCGTGGCCGGACTTGCCCTCCGGCGAAGCCAGCGACATCGGATAGAGCGGAACGGTGAGGACGATGGGCACCAGGATCACGAACCAGCCGATGAAGCCGCGCCGCATCCTGGACAGTTCGGTCGCCGTGACGTGCCACAGGCTGGGTTGGTCCCGCCTGGGGCGTATTTCGAGCCCCTGATGTGGTGCGGTGGTGGCCATGGATCTCCTCGTTCTTTCGGTCTCCTCGGGTAGGTAGCGAGTAGCAGCCGGACGGTTCACGGCAAATCGCCGATCACTCCGTTTCGGATGCTGTGCGCGCCTTCGCCTTCAGTGCGGCGCTCAACTGTGAGTCGGCTCGCAGGAGTTCGATGCCGATCAGTTCGCCGTCCGCGCCGAAGTCGAGTGCGGCTACCACCTCGTTGTCCGTGCTGTCTTGGACCGGGAGGGTTCGTGCGGCGTAGCGCGGGCCGGCGGTGTTCTGCCGTAGTGCGAGGTAGGCAACGTTGTGCTGGTCGTCCCAGGTCACGTAGTCGATGAGGTCGGGGTTCATGCTCGGATCCTTCGGTAGTCGTGGAGTCGCCGCGGACGCTGCGTGCGGCTGCCGTGCGTCCGGTCCGCGCCCGGTCAGCCGCGAAGCACGGTGAGCGGAGCCCGGGGATGGTCGTGCGCACCCGAGTTCACCAGATCGTTGCGCCCCGAGACGCCCAGGACGTCGTAGAGATTACGGATGCGGCGGTACATGGACCGCTCCGAAAGGTAGTTCTGCCGGGCGATTTCGGCGACGGTCATCGAGGTCTTCAGCATCCGCAGGAGGCGGGCGTCGAATTCGTCCAGCTCGGGTCGGTTGATCGGCGTGGCGGCGCGCAGGCCGTTCGGGGCGGCGGGCACTGCGTCGCGGGCGGGGCGCGGTTCGCGAGCGGCGGTGGCGCGATCGGGTACCGCGCCCAGGACCGGCGGACGCGGCCTTCTCGGCTGCGCGCTGACATGGTCGAGCAGCCGGGCGCGCAGGACCTCGGCTTGCCGCTCGATCGAGATCGCGAGGTTGATGACGAAGTTGGCGCCGGCCCGGATCGCCAGGTAGGTCGAATGACCGGTGACGTCGTTGGTGACCGCGACGAGCAGGGTCATGGCGTGCCGCGCCCGAATCGAGCGCAGCTGTTCGGCCTGGCACTCGGTGTGCACGGGGAGCACGATCGGCGCCCCCTCGGTGTCGTGACGGACGCCCAACTCGTCGTACTCGGCGAACTCGAGCCGCAACGGTGCGGCGAACAGACCGGCCCACCGCCCGTCCGCCGGATCCAGATAGTCGCGCAGGCTCGGATGCGCGAACGCGGTGGTCGTGGCCGTCGCCTCGATGCCCTGACTCAGCTGCAAAGCGTTCATGGAAACCCCCACCTTTTGTCCTTACTGTGTCTAGTCAGGGGATTAGACGCGGCGGATGACCGATCGGTTCCATTTCGGGGCAACAGATTTGAGAAGCTCTCCCGGCGGCCCCGGCGACGGCCGCGCGGAAGGCGTTGCCGCAGCACAGGCCTCCATGCGCATCAGCTATGATGGGTGCACGTCAGGTACGAACTCCGGCGTGCGGCAACGAGATCCCCGCACCACGCCGGTGGGCCGTCCAGTGTTGCTCCCGGTCCGGAGTTCGTCGCCCGCGACCGGCCCGGTGCACGATCGAGGTTCGGATGGCCGCGGCGGTGTCGGAAAATCAGACCGATTCGGGCTGATTGAGCCGCCGGCGAACGGGTATTGCCTGCGCGACTTGTCCACTGACCCTGAGAGACGACAGTGCCTCTGCTCACGCCCGATCCCGTCCGCAGCGATGCCGCCGTGGCGGGTCCCGCACCCGATCCCGCGCCCCTCGCCCCGCTGCCGGCCCCGCGCGGCCGCACGCTCGGCCGCCGCCGGACCTGGCACGGCTTCGGCGTGTCCGTACTCGCCCTCGTCATCACCGCAGGCGTGGTCGCCCTGTGCCTCGCCCTGCCCGCGCAGGCGCCGCTCGTGGTGGCCGTGCTCGGGATTCTCACGCTGACCCCGCCGGCCACCCTGGCCGTCACCGTCTGCCGCCACCGCAGGCCGAACACCTGACGCGTGGTCCCGACAGCGAAGCGACCCGGAACCGATGCGGTTCCGGGTCGCTTCTCATATGCCTGGGAGCGTGGCCTTTACGCTCGACCAGGCGCGCGGCCTACTGCCCAGGCCGCGCTGCTTCACACCTGCGGCGGCTCGATGCCCAGGTCGCGCAGGCTGTTTCGGTACACCTCCACATTGGCGAGCTTGACGCCCTCGTAGCCACGCACCGTGTCGGCCAGCGCGGCGGCCTGGACCGCGCGGTCGTAGCTCGCCTCGTCGAGCGAACCCGCCAGTGCCAGCACCATTTCCGTGTAATGCGCCAGCAGTTCCCGCTCGACGCGACGGACGTGCGCGTAGCCGAAGATGTCGAACTTGGTGCCGCGCAGCCGCTTTCCCTTGGCCAGGACCTTGAGGGCGAGATGCCCGCGCGGCCCGATGCCGATCTTCTTCTTGCGGCCCATGGCGCGCAGGATCGGGGGGTGCAGCTTGTAGGTGAGGTTGGTGCCCTCGGGCAGCTGATCCGCCACCTGGTTCAGGAAGGCCGGGTCGATCAACTGCCGCGCGACCTCGTACTCGTCCTTGTACGCGGTGAACTTGAACAGACCCCGCGCCGCCTGCTCACTGAACTCGGTACGTCCGGTGACCTGCTCCTGCGCCGTCCACACCCGCTGCATCGTCGTCACGTAGTCCCGGGCGACCCGGACACCCTGGAACCCGATCAGCTCCGCGGCGCGCAGCTCGATCAGCCGCCGGGTCTCACCGGTGGCGGTCAGCGTGTCGAAAAGGTCTGCCGGAACCTTGATCTCGGCGTGTTCGGGCTGCGGACGGCCGATCGCCGCGGCGAACTCGTCCGGGCGGGCGATCGCGACCCGGCCCCACCGGAAGGCCGCGATGTTCGCGTTCACGGCGACCCCGTTGATCTCGATGGCCTCCTCGATCGCCGCCGCCGGCAGCCGCAGGCCGCCGAGCTGGTAGGCGGCGCCGACCATCAGGAAGTTGGCCGCCGCGGTGTTGCCGAACAGCACCTCCGCCGCGCCGAGCGCGTCGAACGAACGCAGGTCCCGCGAGGCCTGGTCGAGCCGGGACAGCAGCGCGGGCGTCTCCGGGTACTGCACCGACTTGTCGTAGACCATGTCCCCGGTCGGGGTCTTGCTGGTGGAGGCGACCGAGAGCGTGGTCTCCTTCGACCCGTAGGCCAGGTTCTTGTTGTCGGTCGCGGTGAGCAGGTCGAAGGCGACGATGCAGTCCGCGGAGCCGGGGGTCAGCCGGTTCGCGGGCTCCAGTTCGCCCGCGACGAACCGCAGGTGCGAGACGACGGGGCCCGCCTTCTGGCTGAGCCCGATCTGGTCGAGGCTCGCCACGTCGTAGCCCGCGCGCAGCGCCGCGGTCGCCAGCACCTGGTTCACGGTGACGATGCCGGTGCCGCCGATGCCGGCCAGGAAGACGTTCTGCGTCGTGGTCGGCGGATCCTGCCGGAGGTCGGGCAGCACGGGCGGGGTGGGACGCTGAGTGCTCTTGCGCTTCTTGGCTTTCCCGGGATCGGGCAGTTCCACCGTGACGAAGGACGGGCAGTCGCCGTCGAGGCAGCTGTAATCGGTGTTGCACGAGGTCTGATCGATCCGGGTCTTCCGGCCGAACTCGGTGTCCACCGGCTGCACCGACAGGCAGTTGCTCTTCACGCCGCAGTCACCGCAGCCCTCGCAGACCGCCTCGTTGATGACCACCCGGGTCTGGCGTACCGGCAGGGTGCCCCGCTTGCGCTGACGACGCGCGTCGGCGGCGCAGTGCTGGTCGTAGATGAGCACGGTGACGCCGGGGATCTCGCGCAGGATGCGCTGCGCTTCGTCGAGCCGGTCGCGGTGCCACAACCGGGTGCCCGCGGCCAGGTCACGCTTGCGGTACTTCTTCGGCTCGTCGGCGCAGATGATGATCTGCGCGACGCCCTCGGTGGCGAGCTTGTGCGTCAGCCGCGGCACCGCGAGCGCGCCCTCGGCGTCCTGCGCGCCGGTCATCGCGACGACGTCGTTGTAGAGCAGCTTGAAGGTGATGTTCACCTTGGCCGCGACACACGCCTGCACGGCGAGCTGGCCGGAGTGGAAATACGTTCCGTCGCCGATGTTCTGGAACAGGTGCGGCACGTCGGTGAACGGCGCCTGACCGATCCACTGCGCGCCTTCGCCGCCCATCTGGGTGAGGCCGGTGACCTTGCTGTCCTCGCGACCGGACATGGTCACCATGGTGTGGCAGCCGATGCCGCCGCCCGCCAGCGAGCCCTCCGGCACGGCGGTCGAGCGGTTGTGCGGGCAGCCGCTGCAGAAGTAGGCGGCGCGCTTGGCGGGCAGCACGGCCAGCGACAACGGCTGCGGCAGCGGTCGTTTCATGTCCACGAAACCGTCGAGCGCGCGGCACAGCGGCTTGGCGATCCGGCCGGTGGTGAGCTCGCCGTCCTGACTGAACAGCGGGCGGCCCGCGGCGTCGCGCTTACCGATGATCTCGGGGGCATCGGCGGTGCCGTAGAGGATTTCACGCAGCTGCGTCTCGATGAACGCGGTCTTGTCCTCGACCACCACCAGCCGGGTGAGCCCCTTGGCGAACTGCCGGACCCGTTCCGGCGCAATCGGATACGGCATGCCGATGCGCAGCAGCCGGACCCCGGCCCGCATGAGCGCCTCGTCGTCCACCCCCAGGTCGATCAGGGCCTGCCGCACCGCGTCGAAAGTCGTTCCGGTGGCGGCGATCCCGATCGTGGCCTGGGCCGGGTTCACCTCGATCACATCGAGTTCGTTGAGCGTGCTGTACGCCTTGACCGTCTCCCAGCGCGGCCCGTACAGATCCGCCTCGGCGATCACGCTGTCGGTCGGCGCGGCCATCGGACGCTGCAGGTAGCTGAACGGGCGCCCCTCCCAGGTGATCTCGGGCACCGTGATGTCGATGTCGCCCACGTTGCCCTCGACCGTCCAGGCGCCGTCGGCCACATCGGCGACGATCTTCAGCGCAACCAGGCAGCCGGAGGCGCGCGACAGCGCGACCCCGTGCAGACCCATCGTGATGATCTCGCGGGCGTTGCGCGGGAACAGCACCGGAATGCCCATCGCGGCCAGCGAGCGTTCGCTCACCGCGGGCACGGTCGAAGACTTGGAGGCCGGGTCGTCGCCGACGAGCAGCAGCACGCCGCCGCGCGCGTTCGCGCCGTACATATTGGCGTGCCGCAACGCATCCGTCGCGCGGTCAAGGCCGGGGCCCTTGCCGTACCAGACGCCGACGACGCCGTCGTGCGTGGCCGCACCGGCCGGCAGGTCGGCCTGACTCCCCCACACCGAGGTGGCCGCGAGTTCCTCGTTCAGGCCGGGGACGAACGCGATGTCGTGCTCGGCCAGCACATTCGGCATGCCGCTGAGCATCTTGTCGACGCCGCCGAGCGGGCTGCCCTGGTATCCCGAAACGAAGGTGCCGACCCGGCGCCCCGCGCGCAGATCGCGCACGTGCTGCTCTACCAGCTGTCGGGCAATCGCCTGGACGCCAGTGAGGACAACGGTGCCCGCGCCGACGCGGTAACGGTCGGCGAGGTCATACGGAGCCGGGATCAGGTCGTGATCGGCGAGCTCGGTCATTCGGTCCACCTCCGGTCAGCACCGATCGGGCGCCTTCCTAGTTGAGCACTTCTTGCCGCATACCCTGCCTTTAAAGCGCTACTTGAACAACCTTTGTTCACTTTGTTGAGCATGTTGCCCAATTCGATCACCTGTGAATGGGCACACACTATGCATGATGTGCGGTCTGTTGTGACTGCCACCACTCGGCTGCGTCGCGCGGCCCGCATGCCCGCGGCGCAATCGGCGCGGCGGAGATCGCGGCGACATCCCGGCGAACGCGCGCAGCGCCGACTCGGCGACCCGCCCTATCGGCGACGACAGCACCGGACGGCGTGCGCGCCGACGCCGACCGCGTTTCGCCACGCCAGCCCTACTGCGGTGATAGCAAACGGCTTCCGTCGCCGACGGGCAGGAGTTGCGCCGGTTTGGCAATAGTGATCTTGTGCAGGTGCACAGGTAGCGCATTGTTACTTGTCCAATATGCCGGGGCCGGGTGCGCGGGGCCGCGGTCGCGACGCTACTTTCGCTGCGGATGGTGCCGCCTGCTGCGGCGATCCGCAGCGTCGAGTCGAAAGGTGGTGTGCCGGTCCGCCCCTCGGTGCGGCTGTGGGTTCCTGCTTACCGTCCGCGCAGCGAACGATGACGTTCGCCGCGATCTCTCCATGCAGTGGTGGTCCGTCCGAACTGCCGAACGAAAGTCGGGGTCGGCGAGTCGATGACGGCCGAGATTCGAAGGAAAGCCGTGCGAAGAGTTCCGTTCAGGATCGCGATCCTGATGTTGAGCATCGTCTCGATAGGCCTGGTCGGCCTGCCCGCGACGACCGCTCAGCCGCTGTACCCCACCCCTGACCCGGATGTGTTCTACAGTGCGCCAGCGAATTTGGCGGACCTGAAACCCGGTGATGTCGTGCGTTCCCGCAAGATCGACACCGGCCCGTACGTCGGGACCGAGGGCTGGCAGGTCGCCTTCCGGTCCACCAATTCCCAGAGCAAGCCGGTCATGGGCGTGACCACGGTGCTGCTGCCGCTCGGCGTCAAGAACCCGCCGCTGGTCTCCTACCAGGCGCTCATCAACTCCCTTGGCACCCAGTGCAACCCGTCTCGCTCGCTGTTCAACGGCGAACTCCAGGACGCGGTCGGCGCGATGCTGCCGATCGGGCGCGGCTGGGCGGTCTCGCTGCCCGACTACCTCGGCCCCACCTCGGCTTACGGCGCCGCCCGGCTCAGCGGCATGATGACGCTGGACAGCGTCAAGGCCGTGCAGAAGGTGACCGAACTCGGGCTCGGCAATTCGCCTGTCGCCATTGCGGGTTACTCCGGCGGCGGCATGGCCACCGCATGGGCGGCCGCGTTGCAACCCACGTACGCCCCCGACCTGAAGCTCACCGCGGCGGTCGCGGGCGGTATCCCCGCCGATCTCGAGGAGATGGCGATGGCGCTGGGCTTCGCGCCGCATCCCGGCTTCGGCCTGGCCTTCGCCGCCGCGATGGGACTGGAACGCGAATACCCGGAGCGGCTGCCGGTGTCGGATCAGCTCAACGAAAACGGTTTGTGGTTCCGGGAATTCACCCACGACGCCTGCCGCCGGTTCCTGCTGTTCCACGGCGCTTTCCGCAACGCCGAGCAGATGGCCGCGTCGAAGAGCCTGATGGACAGCCCGGTCGCGCATCAGGTGCTGCGGGAGAACAGCCTGCGCTACTACGACGGCGTCCCCAGCATCCCCACCTTCATCTGGCAGGGTCGCTTCGATGAAATGACCTTCTTCCCACCAGTCGAGGAGGTCGTCGACCGCTACTGCAAGGCAGGCGCCCGAGTCGAATTCCGCCCGTACGAGATCGCCGAACACCTGACCACCGCCGCCGCGGGCTTCGTCGAGGCCTGGAACTACGTGGAAGCCCGCTTCCGCGGCGACCCCGCCCCCACCACCTGCTGATCTCCCTGAAAAGTGGCCCCGGAGTTCAACTCCGGGGCCACTTGCGTTCGCCGGTGTCGACGAGTCGGGCGATGCCGCCGCGCCCGCGAAAGTCATCCTCGAAGCCACCCGGTCGAGGAGACCTGGACTGCTTGCGAGCCGATCGGGCGGGTCAGCTGATGTCGCGGACCTGCGCTTCGTATTCGGCGCGGGTCTTCTCGTCGGCGGGGTGCAGGGCGCGGTCGCCGTCGAAGAGGCGGCGGACCAGGCGGACGGCGCGTTCGGGGGCGGCGGCGAGGGCGACGTCGATGGGGCCGAGGTAGTTGGGGACGGCGATCTCGGCCTTGCGGGTGTCGACGGTGCGCACGATGGCGGCGGCGACATCCTCGGGATCGACGGTGGGCATGCCGTGGCCGAGGGTCAGGCCGGAGGACAGCCGGGTACGCACCGCGGAGGGCAGCACGCAGCTGACGCTGACGCCCTGCGGTGCGAACTCCAAACGCGTTGCGGCGGAAAGGCCTACAGCGGCGAACTTGCTCGCGTTGTAGACGGCGAGGCCGGCCACCGGGATCTTGCCCGCCAGCGAGGCCACGTTGACGATATGGCCGCGGCCGCGCTCGATCATGCCGGGCGTGACCGCGCGCATGCCGTGGATCAGACCCCACACGTTGATATCCATCGTGGCCTGCCCCACCACATCCGGCTCGTCCAGGAACGCGCCCGCGGGCATCACACCCGCGTTGTTGACGAGGATGTCGACGTGGCCCAGATCGGCGATCACCTTGTCCCACTGGCCCCGGGAACGCACGTCGAGCTCGACGGCAGCGGCACCCATTGCGGCAGCGGCGGTTTCGGCGGCGGCGGTATCGACATCGGCGATCACCACCTCGGCGCCCTCGGCCGCGAACAGTTCCGCGGTGGACTGCCCGATGCCCCGGCCGGCGCCGGTGATCAGCACCCGCGCGCCTTTCAGATCGATGCCGGGGTAACCGTGACCGAGAATTCTCATGCGAAGGCTCCTTGTTCGACCGCACGGCGCGTGCTGGTCAGGCTGTGCTGGAAGGTGTCGAGACGGCGGCGGCCGTCCATGAAATTGGGGCCCATGACCGCGAGATCCTCGGCGGTGGCGTCGATGCGCAGCACCTTGGTACCGGTGGCGCGCAGCTGGGCGATCTCCGCATCGAGCACGGCACTCATGCGATTGCGCAGCTGCCGTTCGAGGAAGTGACCCGGCCCGCTCGCGGGGATCTTCCCGGTCGAGGCCATCGGCGCGAGCACGACGAGTTCGTCCAGCTTCGCCGGCCCGAGCAGATCCACCGAGGCGGTCGAACCCGCGCCGCCGTCGATGAACCGGCGGCCGTCGATCGCGACCGGCGGGAACCACCCGGGCACCGCCCACGAAGCGCGCAACGCGGCCCCCAGCGGGGCCGTCGGTGCGTCGGGTGCGCCGAACGGAACCCGCTGTCCCGTCGCGTAATCCATACTCACCAACCAGGTCGCCGGGTGCGGTACCCAGGCCCGGCCGGGATTCAACCGCTCGGCCAGCTGCTGCAACCAGCTCGCGTCGCCGCCGCCGACCGGCAGCAACCCACTGCCTGCGGTGAGCAGCCGCTGCCCGGACTCGGTGCGCCGCAACGGCAATCGGAGCGAGCCGAGGCGCGGCCGCGGCACGGGCGGGAACCGTCCCGGACCGGACCGCAGGTGCGCGGTGAGGATCGGGTTCGCCGAGGTGCCGTCCTGCATCGCGACCAGCTCCGGCACCGCGACACCGCTGCCGAGCATCGTGACCAGCTCCGCGCCCGCCGAGGTGCCGATCAGCACGTCGGCCTCGCGCGGATCCCAGTCGAGCACTTCGCGCACCGCGACGAGCGCCGCGACGATCCAGGCGGCGCCCAGCGTGCCACCACAGCCGATGGCCAGGCCGCGTCGCTGCGACCCGTTCTTGTTACCCATGGTCTCAAACACTAGCAGAATTCAAATACCCGCGGTATCCGAAATCTTCCGGTACGTAGAATCACGGCATGGCACGACTGACCCGATCCGAGAGCCAGGCCCGCACCCGCGCGGACTTGATCGCCACGGCCCGCGACCTCTTCCTGGCCGACGGCTACGCCAGCACCAGCCTGGAACGGGTCGCCGAGGAGGCCGGGTACTCCAAGGGCGCCGTCTACTCGAACTTCCGCACCAAGAAGGAACTCGGCCTCGAGGTGCTCGAGCTGATCCACGCGACCAAGTTCCAAGAGGTGACCGACCTGCTCGCGGTGAGCGACGACTTCGAGGAGCGGCTCGAGCGATTCCAGGAGTGGGCCGAGCACACCGTCGGCGACGTCGGATGGACCATGCTCGAATTCGAATTCGCCACCGTCGCCCGGGACGACCCGGCACTGCAGGCGGCGCTCGTGTCCAGCCTCAGCGTGCTGCGCGGCGCCGTTGCCGCGCAGGTCCAGACGCTGGCCGACACGATCGGGATAGAGCTGCCGGTGCCGGTCGAGGACGCCGCGACGGGAATCCTCAGCATGGGCATCGGCCTGGGCATGCAACGCGCCATCGACCCGTCCATCCCGGCCAGGTTGATCACCGACGCGCTGCGCATGCTGCTCACCCTCGGGACGGGGCCGCTCGCCACGAAGAGTGCCGCCACTTGACGGCCGTCATGCGGTGAAGTGCAGCGTCCATTCCCCGCGGTAGTGCAGCCGGGTGACACTGCCCGGCGGAATATCGATCCGCCAGAACGACTTCGGCGGCGCGTCCAGCGTCACCAGCAGCGCCGCGCGGATCACCGCGGGGTGGGTGACGGCAATGGTGGATTTCCCCTCGGAAGCGATCTCGGCCATCCAGTACCTGGTCCGCTCGATCACGTCCACCACGGACTCACCGCCGTGGCCGCGGAACTTCGGGTCGGTGAGCCACGCGTACAGCTCATCCTGCGGCACCGACATCAGTGCGCCACCGCGCCAGGCCCCCGCGTCCAGATCACGTAGCCGGGTGTCCTCTTCGCCCGGCAGGCCCAGCAGCGCTGCCGTTTCGACCGTCCGGCGTTCCGGACCGGTGAGCACCCGGGGAGCGGCCAGCGCGGTGCTGCCGGAGATGGCGCGGCGGCCTGCTTCGGTCAGCGATTCGTCGACTGGAAAACGTGCCTTCCGCATCGCCTCGGTCATTCCATGGCTGACCAGGTCGAGTCTCAGCACCTTGTGCACGGACAGAAGCGTACGGCTATGCGCATGTGGCCGTTCCACCTCTCCGGAATTCGGTTCATATCGGTGGGCTCGGCGATGCCACGGTTGTTGTCGGTGGTCGGGTGCAGACTGAGGACATGGCTCAGTTCTCCCCGGCTACCCAGGAGTGGTTCGACGGCGCGTTCCCGGCGCCGACGTCCGCGCAGCTGGGGGCGTGGGAGGCGATCTCGGCGGGTGAGCACACGCTGGTGATCGCGCCGACCGGCTCGGGTAAGACGCTGTCAGCGTTCCTATGGGCCATCGACCAGCTGGCGACGCGGGAACAGTCCGCGCCGCGCACCGGTACCTCGGTGCTGTACGTGTCCCCGCTCAAGGCGCTCGCGGTGGACGTGGAGCGCAACCTGCGGGCCCCGTTGGTCGGCGTCACGCAGACCGCCAAGCGACTCGGCCTGGATCCCCCGGAGATCAGGGTCGGCGTGCGCTCCGGCGATACCAGCGCCGCCGACCGGCGGACGATGCAGCGCACCCCGCCGGACATCCTGATCACCACACCCGAGTCGCTGTTCCTGATGCTCACCTCCGCGGCCAAGGAGACGCTGCGCGACGTGCGCACCGTGATCGTGGACGAGGTGCACGCGATCGCCGGGTCCAAACGCGGCGCGCACCTGGCCCTTTCGCTGGCCCGGCTCGACCTGCTCACCTCGGAGCCGCGCGACGAGGACAGCCGGGCGCCGAGCGGTCCGGCCCAGCGCATCGGCCTCTCGGCGACCGTGCGGCCCCCGGCGGAGGTCGGGCGCTTCCTGGTCGGCAACGCGCCGATCACCATCGTCGCGCCGCCCGCGCCGAAGACCTTCGACCTGTCCGTGCGGGTGCCGGTCGCGGACATGACCGAGCCGGGAGACTCCGATCAGCCGGGCTCGATCTGGCCGCACGTGGACGAGGCCATCGTGGATCTCGTGCTGGAGCACCGGTCGTCGATCGTCTTCGCGAACTCGCGCCGGCTCGCCGAGCGGCTCACCGCACGCCTCAACGAGACCTACGCGGAGCGGCTCGGCACCCCGGTGGAACTCGAGCACAAGCCGCCCGCCCTGATCGGCGCCAGCACCGAGGTGGTGCACGGCGCGAGCCAGCTGCTCGCGCGGGCGCATCACGGATCGGTGAGCAAGGAGCAGCGCGCGCTCATCGAAGACGACCTGAAGAGCGGGCGGCTGCGCTGCGTGGTCGCGACCAGCAGCCTCGAACTCGGCATCGATATGGGCGCGGTCGATCTGGTGGTCCAGGTGGAGGCCCCGCCGTCGGTCGCGAGCGGCCTGCAGCGGGTCGGGCGGGCCGGGCATCAGGTCGGCGAGATCTCGCGCGGCGTGTTGTTCCCCAAGCACCGCACCGACGTGATTCATTGCGCGGTCGCGGCCCAGCGGATGACCACGGGCCAGATCGAGGCCATCCAGATCCCGGCGCACCCGCTAGACATCCTGGCCCAGCAGACGGTGGCCGCGTGCGCGCTGGAACCCATCGACGTCGACGCCTGGTTCGAGATCGTCCGCGGCACCGGCAGTTACGCGACGCTGCCCCGCTCGGCCTACGAGTCGGTGCTCGACCTGTTGTCCGGGCGCTACCCGTCCGACGAGTTCGCCGAACTGCGCCCGCGACTGGTGTGGGACCGCGACGCGGGCACCCTCACCGGACGGCCCGGCGCGCAACGGCTCGCGGTGACCTCGGGCGGCGCGATCCCCGACCGCGGCCTGTTCGCGGTGTACATGGTCGGGGAAAAGGCCTCGCGGGTCGGCGAACTCGACGAGGAGATGGTGTACGAGTCGCGGGTCGGCGACGTCTTCGCGCTCGGCGCGACCAGCTGGCGGATCGAGGAGATCACCTTCGACCGGGTGCTGGTGACGCCCGCGTTCGGGCAGCCGGGCCGGCTACCGTTCTGGCACGGCGACGGATTGGGCCGCCCCGCCGAACTCGGCGGCGCGCTCGGCGAATTCGTGCGCAAGGTCGGCCAGCATCCGGAGAACCTGGAAAAGCTCACGGCCGCAGCGGGTCTGGACACCTTCGCGACCAGCAATCTCGGTGCCCTGCTGGACGAGCAGCGCACCGCGACGGGCCACCTGCCGAGCGACAAGACCCTGGTGGTGGAGCGTTTCCGCGATGAGCTCGGCGATTGGCGGCTGGTGCTGCATTCGCCGTACGGCCTGCCGGTGCACGCACCGTGGGCGTTGGCGATCGGTGCCCGGCTGCGCGAACGGTTCGGTGTGGACGCGGCGCCGAACGCCTCCGACGACGGCATCGTGGTGCGCCTGCCGGACACCACCGACGATCCGCCCGGTGCTGAGCTGTTCGTCTTCGAGCCCGACGAGATCGACGACGTCGTCACCGAACAGGTCGGCGGCTCAGCGCTTTTCGCCTCGCGTTTCCGCGAGTGCGCTGCCCGCGCGCTGCTCCTGCCGCGGCGCGATCCGGGCAAGCGCGCCCCGCTGTGGCAGCAGCGGCAACGCTCGGCACAGCTGCTCGACGTCGCCCGCAAATTCCCCGACTTCCCGATCCTGCTGGAGACGGTGCGCGAATGTCTGCGCGACGTCTACGATCTGCCGTCGCTGCGCGATGTGCTCAGCCGGGTGGCGCGCAGGCAGTTGCGACTCGTCGAGGTGGAGACGGCGACTCCGTCGCCCTTCGCCAACGCGCTGCTGTTCGACTACATCGGCCAGTTCATGTACGACGGCGACAGCCCGCTGGCCGAACGCCGTGCCGCCGCCCTCTCGCTCGATTCAGGCTTGCTCGCCGAACTGCTCGGCCGGGTGGAACTGCGCGAACTGCTCGACGCCGCGGTACTCGACCTGACCGAACGCGAGCTCCAGCGCCTTACCCCGGAGCGCCACGCCCGCGACGCCGAGGGACTGGCCGATCTGCTGCGCCTGCTCGGTCCGCTCACCGCCGCGGAGGCCGCCGAACGCTGCGTGGACGATCCGGCGAGCTGGTTCGCCGACCTGCTGGCGGCGCGACGCGCCATGGAGGTGAGCTTCGCGGGCCGCAGCTGGTGGGTGGCCGTGGAGGACGCGTCCCGGCTGCGGGACGCACTGGGCGTGCCGCTACCGATCGGGACGCCCGCGGCCTTCATCGAACCGGTCGCCGACCCGCTCGGCGATCTGGTCGGGCGCTACGCCCGCACGCACGGCCCGTTCGGCACGGAGGCGGTGGCGGCGCGGTTCGGGCTCGGCACCGCGGTCGCCGCCACCGCGCTGCATCGCCTGGTCACCGAAAAGCGCCTCGTGGAGGGCGAATTCACGCCCGGCACGGCGGGATCCGAATGGTGCGACGCGCAGGTGCTGCGCCGGCTGCGCCGCCGCTCGCTCGCGGCCGCCCGGCACGAGGTCGAACCGGTGTCGACGGCCACGCTCGGCCGCTTCCTGCCGGCCTGGCAGCACATCGGCAGTGGCGAACTCCGGGGCGTCGACGGCGTGGTCGCGGTGGTGGAACAGCTGGCGGGCGTACCGATTCCGGCCTCGGCCTGGGAATCACTCGTCCTGCCCGCGCGGGTGCGCGACTACTCCCCCGCCATGCTGGACGAGCTGATGGCCACCGGCGAGGTCAGCTGGTCCGGCCACGGCTCGATCACGGCGAAGGACGGCTGGATCGCCCTGCACCTGACCGACCAGGCCGCGTTCACGCTGCCGCCGCCCGACGACATCGAGCTCTCCGAGGTGCAGCTCAGCCTGCTCACTGCGCTCGGTGCGACGCTCGTGCCGCGACCGGCGAATACCGCGCTACCCCAGCAGCAACCGGTCGAACTGGATCTCGACGCGGCCGTCGCCGCACCGCCCGGAGCCGGTGCCCCGGCTCCCCGGCTCGCGCCGATCCAGCACGGCGGCGGCGCCTACTTCTTCCGCCAACTGTCCGACGCCACCGGTTTGCTGGACGACACCCAGGTGGCCGCGGCGCTGTGGGAATTGGTCTGGGCGGGAATGGTTTCCGGCGATACCTTCGCACCCGTGCGCGCGCTGTTGTCCGGCACCACGCGCACCACGACCGCGCACCGGACCCCGCGCCGCGCCCCGCGCGGGCGGGCCTATCTGCCGCGACCGAGCATGCCGACCCGGTCCGGTCCGCCGATGGTGGCCGGTCGATGGTCGCTGCTGCCGGAACGGGTGTCGGACAACACCGTTCGCGCGCACGCGACCGCCGATCTGCTGCTGGAGCGGTACGGCGTGCTGACCAGGGGTTCGGTCCAGAACGAAGGCATTCCGGGCGGTTTCGCGCTGATGTACCGGGTGCTCACCGAGTTCGAGGACCGCGGCCGTTGCCGCCGTGGCTATTTCGTCGACTCGCTCGGCGGCGCGCAGTTCTCCAGCACCGACGTGGTGGACCGGTTGCGCTCGTTCGACACCGAACGCCGGCTGTCGGAGACCAAACCCCAGGCCGGGCAGGCCCTCGCGCTGGCCGCCTGCGATCCGGCCAATCCCTATGGCGCGGCGCTGCCATGGCCGAAGGGCGAGGGCGACGGCGGACATCGGCCCGGACGGAAGGCGGGCGCGATCGTGGTGCTCGTCGACGGCGATTTGGTGCTGTATCTCGAACGCGGTGGCAAGACACTGCTCACCTTCACCGAGGACCCGGACGCCCGCCAGTCCGCCGCACACGCCATGGCGGGCCTCGTGCACAGTCGGCGCGTCGACTCTCTCGTCATCGACAAGGTGGACGGGGAAACGGTGCACGGCAACACCTTCGCGGGCTTCCTCACCGAAGCGGGCTTCTCCGCCACCCCGCGCGGCCTGCGCCTGCGGACGCGGCCGTGAGGGGCGACCACCCGGCACGGTGGTGTCATGCCCGAGGGTGACACGGTCTACTTCGCGGCGGCCCGGCTGCGGGCCGCGCTCGAAGGAAAGACCTTGACCAGCAGCGACTTCCGGGTGCCACGCTACGCCACGGTCGATCTCCGCGATCAGGTCGTGCAGAGCGTCGGCAGCTACGGAAAACATCTGTTCATCCGGACCCCTACGGTGAGTATCCACACGCACCTCAAGATGGAGGGCGTCTGGCGGGTCTTCCATTGCGGACAGCGCTGGACCAGGCCGCGGGTCACCGCGCGGCTGGTGTTGCGCACGGACGAGGTGGAGGCCGTCGGGTTCTCGCTGGGCAAGGTCGAGGTGCTGCGCCTGGCCGAGGAGCACACGGTGATCGATCATCTCGGCCCCGACCTGCTCGGGCCGAATTGGGATGTCGCCGAGGTGATGACCCGCCTGCAGCGGCGGCCGGAGCAGTCGATCGGGGTCGCGCTGCTGGATCAGCGCAACCTCGCCGGTATCGGCAACATCTATCGCAGCGAGATCTGCTACCTGCGGCGCGTGCATCCGGCGACCCCCGTCGGCGCGGTACCCGACCTGCTCGCGCTCGTGCACGAGGCACACCGGGTGCTGAACAAGGCCGTGCACGAACCGCCCTGGCGCCCACTGGCCTACGGGCGGACCCGCTGGCCGTGCCAGCGCTGTGGCACCCAGATCACCGTGCGCCTGCTCGGCGACACCGCGCCGGAGACGGATCGGCTCGCCAAACGCGAGCGTGGCATCTACTTCTGCCCGCGCTGCCAGCCCGAGCCCACCGGCTGAGCCACCCACTGCCCAGTTGCCGCCGATCCGCGGCGTCGACGCAGGTCACCGCCTCCCCAGTTGATCACCGCTTCCGGGTGAGCGCCCCGGCTCCTACCGTCCGAACATGGCGAATACCGGCGAGCCGACGCGCTATCACCCGACCGGCACTGTAATTTGCCACTCAGTTGCTAATGCTCGGCGCGCGCGACACGACTACATCCGTGGCAGTCACGACACAGCACAGGAGCAAGCCATGACGACGGTACCGAGAACGAGCGGACGACTGTTCCTCGCGATCGCCGGACGCTTGTTCTTCGCCACCCTGGCGACGCTGGCCACCGTGCTGTTCAGCTACCTTCTGCTGCACCCGAATTCGGCCGAGGGCTCGACGCCGCAGGCGCCGCATCCGTCGATGTCCGCCGTCTCCCCGCACCCTTGACGAAGTGAGCACGCCCACATAACTTGCAATATGTAAGTTATCGAGGAGTGCGGCATGAACGATCCACGGCAGTACGTGGTCATCGGCGGTGGACTGGCCGGGCTCGCGGCCGCGGTCTGGCTCGCCGAGGCGGGCAAGCAGGTCACCCTGCTGGAACGACGCGGCAGGCTCGGCGGCCGCACCCACGCGATGAAGGTCGACGCCGCGGACGATCTGCCGGACAACGGGCAGCACGTGATCGCCAGCGGTTACGAGCACCTGTTCCGGTACCTCACCAGTGTCGGCACCCGGCAGTACGTCGCCTTTCCGCACCAGGCCACGCTGCGCTGGCCGGACGGGCGCAGCGTCACCATGCACACCAGGGGGCTCGGCGCACTGCGCACGCTGTCCGGCGCCCACCCCGACGCCTCCCCGCTGGAGCGCGCTCGCGCCGCCCTCGCCACCGCGAGACTCGGCTGGCAGTGCCTGCACCAGCCCGCGGACCTGCCCGGCCTGACCACCGCGCAATGGTTCGACCGGGTCGGCATGCCCGCCAAAGCCCGTGAGGCGCTGTGGGATTGGCTGGCGCTGGGCGTCGCCGCCGAACCGGTGCAGCAGGAATCGGCAAAGGTGCTCGCCGATGTGATGGCGACGGGCATCCGCCTCGGCATCAGACATCGGCGGCCCGCCACCATCGGCTACCCGACCACCGATCTGGACACGCTCTACGTCACCGGCGCGTTGAAAGTCTTTGCCCGGCACGGAGTTCAGGTGCGCCACCGCGCCGTGGCACGGCGGATCGACATCGCCGACGGCCGGGTTACCGGGGTGGCGCTGGCGGACGGCAGCACCGTGCCCGCCGACGCGGTGGTCTGCGCGGTACCCAACTCGAATATCAACGGACTGCTCGACGACCTGCCTGAGCACGCCGAAATCTACTCGGCCGCCGACAAATTGGGCTACACGCCGATTGTCAGCACCAATCTCTATCTGGATCGGCCGCTCGGGACGACGGCCGAATTCGAGGCGCTCATCGGCGGCACCGGCGTGATCGACGAGGTCTTCGACCGCCAGCGGATGACCGGCCGCAGCACCGAGCGGGCCTGGCTGTACTGCCTGACCACCAGCGGCGCCTACGAGCAGATCCACAAATCGAACGAGGAGATCGTCGCCGAACAGCTGGCGCTGCTGCGGCGCTACTATCCCGCGGCACGCGAGGCGGTAGTCGTGCAGGGGCACGTGGTGCGGATGCCCAGAGCAACATTCTCCCAGGTGGTGGGCACGCACGGGCTGCGCCCGACACAACGGACCTCGGTGCCGACACTGGTCCTGGCCGGTGACTGGACCGCCACCGACTGGTCGGCGACCATGGAGAGCGCGGTGCAGAGCGCGGCCACGGCGGTGGACCTACTGCTTGCGCTACCGTCGGTGCGGTGACCACGGATCGCGCCACGTCCGAGCTCGCCGCTCAATCCCCGCCGCCTGGATCCCGGCCCGCCGCAGACCCGCCGAACGGTCCGGCAACCCCGAAGCGCCGGATGTCGGCCGCCGATCGACGCGCCCAGCTGCTGGACATCGCACGCGACATCGTCGCCGAGGACGGCTTCGCGGCGGTAACCATCGATCGGGTGGCCCGCGCAGCACGGGTCGCGCGGGCCCTGGTGTATCAGCAGTTCACCGATCTGTCCGGGCTGATGACCGCGCTGCTCGATCGGGAGTCGGCGATCGCGCTGGCCGGCATCGGCACGGTGGACTGGCCGGGCGAGATCGATATCGATCAGGTCGGCCGCGGCATCCTCGCGTATCTGCATGCGGCCCCGACCAGTTGGCGGATCATCCTCAGCCCGCCGGACGGCGGCCCGCCCGATCTGCGCGCCCGGCTCGAACTCGGCCGCTCCTACGCCAGGGCGATCGGCGCGCGGCATCTGTCCCGATACACCGGCGTCACCGTGGATCCGGACGGCCCGACCGAACGAATCCTGTTGGCGGCCATGGAAGAACTGGCCCGGCTGCACCTCACCGATCCGGCCGCCTATCCGGAGGAGATGGTGTTGCGCTATCTGCGCTCACTGGTCGGCTGGGCGGTCCGGCAGGAAGCACCGCACTGATGGCCACCGCGGTCCATCACGAAATTCTCACGGACAGCTTGGTTTTCTGATGCCGGGCGCGGAGCACGCGCCAGGGAGAAAGGAAAATCATGAAGATCAGCACCTTGCTCGCCGCCGTCGCGCTGTCGGCGGGCCTCGTCGCCGGGGGGTCGGCGGTGGCCAACGCGGAGACGATCTATGTCGGCACGTACGGCACCGAGGCGGCCTGCCGCGCCGACGGCGCCGACGCACCCGCGCACCCCGACTGGAAGTGGTGGGAGTGCAGGCAGACCCCGACCGGCGAGTGGGACCTGTACTACTCCACCAACTGAGTCGTCCGGCGGGCGCACGAGGTCTGAAATGCCCTATTCTCAGACCTCGTGCGTGTGCTGGTGGTGGAGGACGACGAGGGTCTCGGCAGCGAAATCGCCGCCGGGTTGCGCGCGGCGGGCTGCGCAGTGGATCTGGCCCGCCTGCTCGCCGACGCCGATCTGAAGATCACCGTCAACACCTACGACGTCCTCGTCGTCGACCGCGGCCTGCCCGACGGCGACGGCCTGCGACTCGTCGCCCACCACCGCGCGGCAGGCCTGCGGGTACCGGTATTGATGCTCACCGCACGCGACGGGCTCGCCGATCGCATCGCCGGCTTCGAGCACGGCGCCGACGACTACCTGGTCAAGCCGTTCGCCCTGCCCGAACTCGCCGCCAGGGTGCGGGCGCTGAGCCGCCGCCGCGAACACCCGGCGCCCGCGCGCATCGTGCTCGGTGACGTCGATATCGACCTGCCGCGACGCCGGGTGCAGCGCGCGGGCATCCTGCGCTCGCTGACGCCGAAGGAATTCGCGGTACTCGAACTGCTCGCCACCCGCGCGGGCACCGTGGTGTCGCGCAGCGAGCTCATCGAGTGCTGCTGGGACGAGATGGCCGAGCCCGCCTCCAATGTGGTCGACGCCGTCATCGCCCAGCTGCGCCGCAAACTCGGACCGCCGCAGGTGATCGAGACCGTGCGCGGCACCGGGTTCATGATCGGAAGTGCAGCATTCGCACGTTGAGTCCCGGCCCGAGCCGCGGCGGCATCCGTTCGGCCGGCTTCACCGGCACGCGGCCGGCGGTGGCCCGGCTGCGCCGCACCCGATGGTTGCTGACCGCGCTCATCACCGGAATCACCGCCACCTGCCTGATCATTCTCGGTGTCGTCGCGGCGACCATCGATGCGCGCTCGCGGCACAACGCGATCGACAACAGCCTCGACCGGGTGGTGACCGGCCTGTGGCGCAGCATCGACTTCGATCTCGACGCGCAGGCCATCGATCTCGAACAGGTGAAACGGGACGACCTCGCCAACGGCGAGACCGCGGTGCTGATCGTGCGCACCGACGAGAACGGGCACTGGCGCGAGATCTACGGGCACCTGCGTTCCTGGTTGCCCGCGTCGGTGGGCGCCGAGGCGCTCGCCGACGACGCCGTCCGCGCCTCCGGCACCGTCTTCCAGGACGACCACGACAGCGCGGGCCGTCCGGTGCGGCTGGCCGCGACGCCGGTGTCCTGGGAAGACACCACGACCCAGGCGGTGGTTATCGCGGGCACGAATCCCGGTCTGCGCGACCGTGATCGCGCCCTGTTGCTCTGGGGCCTGGTGGTCGGCGGCCTGACCCTGGTCGCCCTGTCCGCCCTTGCCGCCCATGCGCTTTCGGGTCGCAGCATGCGGCAGGCGCTGGTGCTGATCGAGGAACAGGAACGGTTTCTCGGCGATGCCGCGCACGAGTTGCGCACGCCGCTCACCACTTTGGGTCTGGTCACCGCGCCGCGGCGGCGCAACCCACACGAGGTGGAACGCGCGCTGGCCGACGCGGGCGCGCTCGGCGCCCGGATGGAACGGATCGTCACGGGACTGCTCGCGCGGGCCCGGATGCAGGCCGGGGTGACGACGATGGAGCGCGTGCAGTTGCTGCTCGATCAACTCACCGAGTCGGTCGTCGAGGAATTCCAGTCGACCATCATCGTGCAGAGCAATCCCACCGTTGTGGTCGGCGACCCGAATCTGCTGAGCCTCGCGGTGCGCAATCTGCTCGAGAACGCGATCACGCACGGCGCGATCAACCCCGGCGCCCCGATCGAGGTGCACGTCGCCGACGGCCGGGTCAGCGTGCGCGATCACGGCGCCGGACTGCACCCGCAGCTGTCCAGCAATCCGTTCGAGCGAGGCGTCACCGGCGGCCGAGGCAGCGGCATCGGCCTCGCGCTGGTCGCGTGGATCGCCGAATTGCACGGCGGCACAGCCACGATGGAACCCGCGCCGGGCGGCGGCACCCTCGCGACCATCGCGCTACCGCCGCCGACGCTCGGCCTGGGCTGAACCGCTACGAATTCGGTTGCCGCACAGCCTTGCTCGCCGAGCCGTCGGCCGGCACCGGCTCCAGGATCTCCGGCCGCGGTTCGGGCGCCGCGATGCGCAACGCGTCTGCCGAGGCGTCGTCGGGCTGGGTCTGCGAGCGGATCTCCGCCTCGACCCGCGCCCGGTAAGTCGTTACCTCACGGTCGATTTCGGCGTCGTCCCAGCCGAGGACCGGGGCGACCAGCTGCGCCACCTCCTCGGCGCAGTCGGCGCCGCGATGGGAGTACTCGATGGAGATCCGGGTGCGCCGGGCCAGGATGTCGTCCAGGTGCAGCGCGCCCTCGGCCGCGGCCGCGTAGACGGCCTCCACCTGCAGATACGATGGTGCGTCGGTGATCGGTTGCAGCAGTTCCGGTTTGCCGTCCGCCATGGCCATCACCTCATCGATCAGCGAGCCGTAGCGGTCGAGCAGATGCTTGACCCGATACGGGTGCACGCCGTAGGCCTCGGCCAGCTGCACCGTCTGATTGACCAGCGCGAAATAGCCGTCCGCGCCGAGCAGCGGCACCTTCTCGGTGATCGAGGGCGAAACCCGGGCCGGAATGTCCTGTGCCGCCTCGTCGACCGCGTCGTAGGCCATCACCCGGTAGGTGGTGTACTTACCGCCCGCGATGCCGACCAGCCCGGGCGCGACCCGGGCCACGGCATGTTCGCGCGACAGCTTGGAGGTCTCGTCGCTCTCCCCCGCCAGCAGCGGCCGCAGCCCCGCGTAGACCCCGTCGATGTCGTCGTGGGTGAGCGGGGTGACCAGCACCTCGTTGACCCGGTCGAGCAGATAGTCGATATCGGCCTTGGTAGCGGCCGGATGCGCGAGATCGAGATTCCAGTCGGTGTCGGTGGTGCCGACGATCCAGTGGGTGCCCCACGGGATGATGAACAGCACCGAGGTCGGCGTGCGCAGGATGATCGCGGCATCGCTGACGATCCGGTCCCGCGGCACCACGATGTGCACGCCCTTCGACGCGCGCACGTGGAACCGGCCCCGCTGATGCGCCAGCGCCTGCACCTCGTCGGTCCACACGCCGGTCGCGTTGATCACCACGTGCGCCCGCACCTCCGCGGTGCGGCCGTCCTCGCTGTCGCGCACCCGCACGCCGACCACCCGATCCGCCTCCCGTAGGAAGCCGACCACCTGGGTGGAGGTGCGGATCACCGCCCCGTAGTGCGCGGCGGTACGCGCCACCGTCATGGTGTGCCGGGCGTCGTCGACGACGGTGTCGTAGTAGCTGACGCCGCCGATCAGCGCGCTGCGCTTGAGTCCGGGCGACAGCCGCAGCGCCCCCATCCGGGACAGATGCCGTTGACCGGGAACCGATTTGGCGCCGCCCATGGTGTCGTAGAGCACCAGCCCGGCCGCCACGTACGGGCGTTCCCAGGCGCGATGGGTGAGCGGGTAGAGGAACCGCAGTGGTTTCACCAGATGCGGCGCCAGCGTGGACAGCGCCAGCTCGCGCTCGCGCAACGCCTCGCGCACCAGGCCGAACTCCAACTGCTCCAGATAGCGCAGGCCGCCGTGGAACATCTTCGACGACCGGCTCGACGTGCCGGAGGCGAGGTCACGGGCCTCGACCAGCGCGACCTGCAGGCCGCGGGTGGCCGCGTCCAGGGCGATACCCGCGCCGACCACGCCACCACCGATGACGACCACGTCGAAATGGTCCTTACCGAACCGTTCCCAGGCCGTCCTGCGCTGCTCCGGACCGAGGAACTGGGATTCCGGCTTCTTGGTCATGCTCGACTCCTCCAGCCGCGCCGGTTGCCGACGACGTTGTGGTCTTCTTCGGGCATAGCTCGAGCTGCTCTGCTAACAGGCTAGGCGAACGGCCCGCGATCTCGTCGACCGCGACGTCCGCCCGTGTCGTCGAACGCTACCCGGCGGTAACCACTACCAACCTACTCGAGGCGCGCGCCCGCGGCGATGTGAAACCGGCGGCAACCCGCGCGCGCGACAATCGGCCACAGCACGTTGTGCGTTTAGTAACCTGCACGAATGCGTCGCTATGTGGCCGCCATCGACCAGGGCACGACCTCGAGTCGGTGCATCGTCTTCGATCGGCAAGGGCGCGTCGTCGGCGTCGCCCAGCGCGAACACGAGCAGATCTTCCCGCGCCGGGGCTGGGTCGAGCACGACGCCGAATCCATCTGGCAGAACACCGAAACAGTGCTCGGCGAGGTGCTCGACGAGCACGATCTGAGCGCCGGCGACATCGCCGCCGTCGGGGTCACCAATCAGCGCGAGACCACCGTGGTGTGGGACCGGGCCACCGGCAAGCCGATCCACCACGCCATCGTGTGGCAGGACACCCGCACCGACCGGCTCACCACCGAACTCGGCGGCGATATCGGGCCGACCCGCTACCAGGAACGCACCGGGCTGCCGCTGTCCACCTACTTCGCCGGGCCGAAGCTGCGCTGGCTGCTGGACCACGTGGACGGCGCCCGCGACCGCGCCGAGGCCGGCGAGCTCTGCTTCGGCACCATCGACAGCTGGGTGCTGTGGAACCTCACCGGCGAGCACATCACGGACGTGACCAACGCCTCGCGCACCATGCTGATGGATCTGCGCACCCGGCAATGGGATTCGCAGATCTGCGCCGAGTTCGGTGTGCCGGAGGCGATGCTGCCGCAGATCCGCAGCTCCTCGGAGGTGTACGCGGAGATCAATTCCGGCCCGCTGCAAGGGGTGCCGGTCGCGGGCATCCTCGGCGACCAGCAGGCCGCCACCTTCGGCCAGGCCTGCCTTTCGCCCGGCGAGGCCAAGAACACCTACGGCACCGGCAATTTCATGCTGCTCAACACCGGCACCACACCGGTGGTGAGCCAGCACGGCCTGCTCACCACCGTCTGCTATCAGCTCGGCGACGCGGACGCGGTGTACGCGCTGGAAGGCTCGATCGCGGTGACCGGCTCACTGGTGCAGTGGTTCCGGGACAACCTGGGCATCATCTCGTCCGCCGAGGAGATCGAACCGCTGGCGCGCAGCGTCGAGGACAACGGCGGCGCCTACATCGTGCCCGCCTTCTCCGGGCTGTTCGCGCCGCGCTGGCGGCCGGACGCGCGCGGGGTGATCGCCGGGCTGACCCGCTTCGTGAACAAGGCCCACCTGGCCCGAGCGGTGCTGGAGTCCACCGCTTTTCAGACCCGCGAGGTGGTCGACGCCATGCGCGCCGACGCCGAATCCGAGCACCTCGACCTGGAACTCACCACCTTGAAGGTGGACGGCGGCATGGTCGGCAACGATCTGCTGATGCAGTTCCAGTCCGACATCCTCGACGTGCCCGTGGTGCGCCCGGTGGTCAACGAGACCACCGCGCTCGGCGCCGCCTACGCCGCGGGCCTGGCGGTCGACTTCTGGTCGAGTACCGATGACATCAAAGAGAACTGGTCCGCGGACAAGACCTGGGAACCCACCATGTCCGATGCGGACCGCGACGAGCATCTGCGGGCCTGGAACAAGGCCGTAGAGCGCACCTACGGGTGGGCCGACTGAGCTGCAGGAGAGCAGTGATCTGCGTCACTCGCCGGAACCGCCGGCGCGCTGCCGCCGTCGAATCCGACGTACCGATCGTTCTCTCGAAAGGCATGAAAAGCCATGAGCCGCACCCTATCCGCGCTTGCCATCGGCGCACTGACCGCCGGCGCGGTCGCCCTCGTCGCACCGTCTGCGCAGGCCGCCCAAGCCTACGAACCCTGCCCGATCGCGGGGCAGACCCTGCGCGATCAGAATCTCGTCTGCGCCTGGGGCGGTAACGGAAACGTGTGGCTGCCCATCGGCGGCAAGCAGCCGGGCATCAACAAGCGCTGACGTGCCTCGCCCGCGGCCGCCGGGCCGCGTGACTCACGCGCACTGACGGCCGCGGCCCGCCGGCGAAAGCTGCAGGCGGGCAGGCTATTCCGCGGCACTGGCCAGGCGGCGCACCGCCTCGGCGAGGGTATCCGCGTCGGACGTGGTGAAGCACATGCGCATCGAGTTCCGGTAGCCGCCGTCCACCGCGAAGGCCGCGCCCGGCACATAGGCGACACCCGCGTCCAGCGCGCGCGGCAGCAGCTCTGTGGTGTCGGTGCCGTCGGTGAAATCGGCCCAGACGAACATCCCGCCGGTCGCGTCGGTACAGCGCACCCGGTCGCCGAAGCGGGTGCGCACCGCGTGCACCAGCGACTTGGCGCGCTCGCCGTAGGCCGTCCGCACGTGATCGATATGCGCGGCCAGCCAGTCCCGGTCGGCGAGCAGATCGGCCGCGATCTGCTGGGTCAGGGCCGAACCACACAGGTCCGCACCCTGTTTCAGCAACTCCACCGCGCGGCACACCTCGTTCGGCGCGACCAGCCAGCCGGCCCGCAGCGACGGCGCGAGGATCTTCGACGAACTCGACAGCCGAATCACGTTGCGGGAGTACGTGGCCACCGGGGCGGGTGCGGGCTCGTCGAACCACAGCTCGCCGTACGGGTCGTCCTCGATCACCCAGAAACCGTGCGCGTCAGCAAGTTCGGCGAGTTCGGCGCGGCGGGCGGGACTCATCGTGACTCCGCCCGGGTTGTGGAAATTGCTCACCGTGTGCACCACCGCGGGACGCTCGCCACGGGCGAGCAGGTCGGCGAGCACGTCGGTGCGCATTCCCTCGGCGTCCAGCGGCACGGCGACGATGCGCGCCCCCGCGGCCCGGAAGACTTGCAGCGCACCGACATAGGCCGGGTCCTCGACGATCACCAGCGCACCCGGATCGAGCAGCACCTCGGCGAGCAGCGACAGCGCCTGCTGCGAACCGTGCGTCACGAACACCTCGTCGACCGGCACCACCCGGCCCAGGCGCGCGGTTTCCCGTTCCGCGAGCACCGCGCGCAGCGGCGCCCAGCCCGGCGACTCCGTGTACTGCAGGCAGGCCGCTTTGCGCAGCGCCGCGTCGGCAGCCTCGGCGATCCGCTCGCGCGGCATCAGCGCGGCGTCGGGCAGGCCGCCGGCGAGCCCGATGATCTCGGCCCGAGCGGTGAGCTTGAGCAGGTCACGAATCGCCGAGCTCTGCAGTCCTGCGAGCTTGGCCGCGAGCGCGGGACGGGTCGGCGACATGAGGAACCTCCGAACGAACGCCAGATATGCGAAAGTCTACTTTCGCATGGCGCCGACCAATATATGAAACGAATTTCTCATATACTGAGAAATGTTCACACCTCGCGCGGCTTGATCGAGTAGACGAGCACCTTTCCGTCCCGGACCGCGGTGGTGATGGTCTGGTGATAGATGGTCTCGGTGCCGTCCGGTTTGCGCTGGGTCAGGTCCACGTCGAAGGTGTCGCTCGCCACCTCGGTGATCCGCAGGCAGTGCTTGGTCCCGACCGGGACCTCGGCGTTGATGCCGCCCTGGATGATCTCCGCCGACGAGACGTTCTCCGCGTCGGGCGCGACGAAGGCCCGGGCCTGCGCACCGCTGCGCTGGACGTAGAAGGCGTACTGGAAGCCGAGGATCGCACCGGGCCCGCTCGCGGTGTCGCCGTTGCCGTTGCCGACCGTCACCTTGCCGTCCTTGCCGGTCGGACAGGTCAGCCCGGCGGCGGTGGTCGATCCGGGCGGCACGGGGCTGTCGTCGCCGCCGTTGCTGGACACCACGATGACGGTGATCGTCAGGCCGATCAGGATGACGACCGCCAAGAGACCGGCCAGCGCGTTGCGGCCCCGGTGCGAGCCGGTCTTGCGCGGGGGCGGAGCCACCGCGGGCGTGCTCGGCGCCAGCCGCTGCGCGATCGGATCGTCCGCCCAGGACAGCCCGGGCGAGGTCAGCGGCGGCGGCTTCGGCACGCTGCCGGTATCGGTGGGGCGGGTCCACCACGAGTCCTTGTCGGCGTCGGCGGCCGGGCTCGCGGCCTGCGCCCGGTCCGGCTGCGGCGCGGGCGGGCTCGGTCGCGGGCCGGGAGCCGGGGGCGTCGTGGCATCGGGCGCGCGATACTGCGGTGCGGGCGGAGTCGTCGGCTCCCACTCGTCGGCGGGCCGCCACACCAATTCGGGATGATCGGCGGTCTGCTCCGGCACCGGCCACCGCGGCCCGGTATCGCCCATCGGCGGACCGAACTCGGCAACGGGCGGCCCGAATTCCGAAACAGGCGGGCCGAATTCGCCCACCGGCGGGCCGAAATCCGACGCGGACCGGTCGTCGGTTTCGGCCTTGCTCGGATCACCGTCGGAGGTCACACCCCATCCTTTCCCCAGGACACACGTGTGGGGCGGTCGTGAACGACCGCCCCACCCGTCGAAAAATCAGATCGTGTCAGTACTGGAGTGAACCACCCCATTGGGTGGTGACACCACCCACATCGACAGTCTGCGGTGCCAAATCGCCCGGCTGGAGTGGAAGTTTAACCTGCGCAGCGGCTTCGAGTGCGGCGGCGCCGCCCGGCTGCTCCCGGATCCAGTTCTCCACCGCCGCCTTGGCCAGGTTGGCCTGGGTGGTGTCGAACACCGAGATGGTCTTGTTGTCGGACAGGCCCTCGCCACCGGTGTAGGTGGTCACCTTGACCGTGTTGGCGTCGACGTACTCGACCGAGACGCCGGCCTCGCCCGCGCCGGTCGGCGTGCGGTACCCGACGGTGCCGACGTAGCCGTGCTCGTTGTTGAAGTGGTGCGTGTTCGCCACGTAGCCGGGCAGCACGGTGCCACCGTCGATGTTCGCACCGATCTCCTGGTGCGGACCGGTCATCTCGACCACCGGCGCGGGCGGCGCGGCCTGCAGCTGCGGCGCCTGCCAGCGCGGCTGCTGCTGCGGCTGCACCAGCGTCTCGGGCTGCTGGGCCTGCGCGTTCTCGCCGGTGCCCGGCTGCGCCTGGGTGCCCGGCGCGTTGGTGCCCGGCTGGGCCTGCTTCGGCTCGCCCGACTGCTCGCCGGGCTGCTGCTCGCCGGCCGGTGCGTCCGGCGCGACCGCGGGCTGGTCCTTCTGCCCCGGCACCGGCAGCGGCGCGATCCGCGGGGTGGTGACACCCGGCTGCGTCGGCTGGGCCAGCTTCGGATCCTTCGGCGGATTCGGCATGACCTGGTTCGGGTCCGGGGTGGTGACGCCCGGCTGGCTCGGACTCGGCGCCGGCGGCACGGTCGGCTTGTTCGGGTCCGTCGGCTTGTTCGGATCCGGCTTGGTGGTGTCGGGGCTCGGCGGAGCCTCGTTGACCCCCGGCTGCGCCGGTGCCGGAGCCGGCGGCGCGGTGGTGGGTGGAACGGTCGGATCCCCTGGAGCTGCCCCCGCCGGCGCCGCGAACAGAGTGGCCACGGCAGCCGCGGTAGCCAGTGGCAACGAGGTGCTAGCCATCGCTCGCTGCGCCCGACTCGGCTTACGATGTTTCACTTTTCGCATTCCCTTTCCCGGGTGCGACCTGGTTCGGCCACACACAGTTGTCTCTGTCGAGACGCCCGGTCGCCGAACGACGCGATGGTCGTTCGCCGTTTCGACTGGGAAAAGATCCATCCCCCCGAACACCGAACCACGCGACCGCCCGCCGATCGCATCTCTGCGGGAAGTGAACCATATGTAGGCCTGATGAGCAATGTGAATGGAGACCTAAAGTCCGCACGAACCGCGCTGGAACGCAACCCCATTCGAACAAGGTTCGATCCGGTCCTCAATCCAGGTCGTCGTGCCGCATCAGCTGGCGGGCCGCCTCGGTGACCGACCCGGTCAGCGAGGGGTAGACCGAGAACGTCTGCGCCAGGTCGTTGACGGTCAGATTGTTCTGCACCGCGAGCGCGATCGGCAGGATGAGCTCCGAGGCGATCGGCGCCACCACGACGCCGCCGATGACCACACCGGTGGCCGGGCGGCAGAAGATCTTCACGAAGCCGCGGCGCAGGCCCGACATCTTGGCGCGCGGATTGGTGTTGAGCGGCAGCATCACCGTGCGCGCCGGGGTCTCGCCGTTGTCGATCGCGGTCTGGCTCACGCCGACGGTCGCGATCTCCGGCCGGGTGAACACGGCGGAGGCCACCGTCTTCAACCGAATCGGGCTCACGCCCTCACCGAGCGCGTGGTACATCGCGATGCGGCCCTGCATCGCGGCCACGGAGGCCAGCGGCAGCAGGCCGGTGCAGTCGCCCGCGGCGTAGATGCCCGGCACCGAGGTCCGCGAGACCCGGTCCACCCGCAGGTAGCCGCCGCGGTCGAGTTCGATGCCGACCCGGTCCAGGCCGAGGCCCTCGGTGTTCGGCGTGGAACCGACCGTCATGAGCGCGTGCGATCCGGACACCGTCCGGCCGTCGGACAGCTTGACCACCACGCCCTGCGCGGTGCGCTCCACCGCGTCGGCCCTGGCGTGCTTGACCAGCTCCACACCGCGTTCGGCGAGCGCGTCCTCGAGCACCAGGGCGGCGTCGGCGTCCTCGCCGGGCAGCACGCGGTCCCGGCTGGACACCAGCCGCACCCGGACACCCATTTCGGTGTACGCCGAGACGAATTCGGCGCCGGTGACACCCGAGCCGACCACCACCAGCGTCTCCGGCAGCTCCTCGAGGTCGTAGAGCTGGCGCCAGTTCAGGATGCGTTCGCCGTCCGGCTCGGCACCGGGCAACACGCGCGGGCTCGCGCCAGTGGCGATCAACACAACTTCGGCCTCGATGGTCGCCTCCGTGCCATCCGCCAATTTGGCGAGCACCTGATGAGCGGCGAGACCGGTGGCGGGGCCGACCAGTTCGGCGCGACCGGCGAGCACCGTCACGCCGACGGTCTGCAACTTCGACCGGATATCGGAGGACTGGGCCAGCGCGAGCGCCTTCACGCGGCCGTTCACCTCCGACAGCTGCACGGTCGCCTGGTTCGGGTCGAGGGTGATGCCGAGATCCCGGGCCCGGCGCAGGTCGGTGCGCACGCCGGTGGACGCGATGAAAGTCTTCGAGGGAACGCAGTCCCAGAGCACACATGCCCCGCCGATGCCGTCGCTATCGATCAGCGTCACCGACGCACCGTGCTGGGCCGCCACCAGCGCCGCCTCGTAGCCGGCCGGTCCGCCACCGATGATCGCTATGCGGGTCATGGATACCTCCGCTTCAGGGTTGCGCACCGGGATCTCCGGTACCTGTCAACGTTATCGGGCGAGACAGGTCACACCATGTTTGCCCGCCCGGCCTGCCGCGTCAGCCGGTGCCCCCCAGGTCGCCGCGCCCGGGGCGCGCCACAGGAATACCGCATCTGGCCGGGATAGAGTCGATCCCAGGATCTTATTGGCTACCCTTTGCTGGTGCCGATCTACGCCGCCTACGGGTCCAACATGGACTCAACCCAGATGCTCGAGCGCTGCCCGCACTCGCCAATGTCCGGAACGGGCTGGCTGGAGGGCTGGCGGCTCACCTTCGCCGGTGACGACATCGGCTGGGAAGGGCCCCTGGCGACGGTGGTCGAGGAGCCGGGCTCCCGCGTCTTCGTCGTCCTCTATGACGTGTCACCCGAAGACGAGCAGCGGCTGGACCGCTGGGAGGGCTCGGACTTCGGTATCCACAAGAAGATCCGGCTGCGCGTGACCCGCAGCGAGAGCGGCGCCGACCCGACGCTGGCCTGGCTGTACGTGCTCGACGCCTACGAGGGCGGGCTGCCGTCCGCGCGCTACATCGGCGTCATCGCCGACGCGGCCGAAAAAGCCGGTGCGCCAGAGGATTACGTGCATTCGCTGCGGACCCGGAACAGCCGCAACGTGGGCCCCGGCAACTTCGGCTGACAGACGAGAACGACGTGGCCGGGCCCGCAGGCCCGGCCACGTCGTCCGAATAGCAGATCAGCGCAGGTCGGGATCCGCGTTGAGCACGATGTTGCTCATCACCCGCACGCCCACCGCGAGCGCCCGCTCGTCCAGGTCGAAGGTCGGCTGATGCAGATCGAGCTGCTCGCCGTGCCCGGACCAGACACCGAGGCGCGCCATCGCACCCGGCACCTCCTCCAGGTACCACGAGAAGTCTTCGCCGCCACCGGATTGCATGGTGTCGGCCAGCGCGTCCGGGCCGATCATCCGGATCGCGTCCTCGAACATCCGGGTGGATTCCTCGTCGTTCACCACCGGCGGCACGCCACGTCGGTAGTTCAGCTGGTAGCGCACGCCGGTCGGCGCGAGCAGCCCGTCGACGATCTCGCGGACCATCGGCTCCAGCAGCGACCAGGTGGCGTGGTCGCCGGTGCGGACGGTACCGGTGAGCATGCCGGTCTGCGGAATCGCGTTGGGCGCCTTGCCCGCACTCACCGCGCCCCACACCATGACGGTGCTGGTCCGCGGGTCGATGCGCCGGCTGAGCAGACCGGGCAGGCCGGTGATCACGGTGCCGATGGCGTAGACCAGATCGCTGGTCAGGTGCGGGCGCGAGGTGTGCCCGCCCGGCGAGTCGAGCACCAACTCGATGGTGTCGGCGGCCGAGGTGATCGCGCCGACCCGGATGCCGATCCGGCCCACTTCGAGGCGCGGATCGCAGTGCAGCGCGAAGATCCGCTCCACGCCCTCCATCGCGCCGGTGGCGACCACGTCGATCGCGCCGCCCGGCATCACCTCCTCGGCGGGCTGGAACACCAGGCGCACGCCGACCGGCAGCTCCGGCACCTCGGACAGCGCGAGCGCGGTGCCGAGCAGGATCGTGGTGTGCGCGTCGTGGCCGCACGCGTGCGAGACGCCGGGCACGGTGGAGGCGAAACTGAGACCGGTGAACTCCTGTAGCGGGAGCGCGTCCATATCGGCGCGCAGGCCGATGCGCGGGCCCTCCGGGCCGATGTCACAGATGATCCCGGTGCCACCGGGTAACAGCTGCGGGGTGAGTCCCGCCTTGGTCAGCCACGACGAGATGAACTCGGTCGTGGCGAACTCGGTCCGGGAAAGTTCCGGGTTGGCGTGGATGTGCCGACGCCACTGCACGAGATCGACCGCGTGCTCGGCCAGCCATCCTTCGACGGCCGCCCGCCCGGTTACCGTGGTGTCCGGCATCGCGATGCTCTCGGGGCCCATCGTGACCAGGCACGCCCCCGCCTCTGAACCTCGCGCCGCCGAACGGCCGGTATTGCTCACCGAATATCCTCCTGTCGTTGAACGAGCCGTTGCAACAACCTGTCCCTGTGTTCTTCATCGCCCGCGGCGGTGATCGCGGTACGCGCGAGTGCGAGCGAACCGTCGAGCACCGCTCGATCTGCCGAGGCGTTGACACTCGCCGCGGCGAAACCTGGCTGGTGGGTCACCGCGCCACCGGCATCAATGCCGATAACTGGGTGGATGCCCGGAATGACGTTGGTGACGTTGCCCATGTCCGTGCTTCCGAGCGGCCGCTGTGCCTCGAGCTCGGGTGCGATCGGCACTCGCCCCAATCCGGTTATCTGTTCGCGGTAGGCAAACAGTAACTCCGGATCGGGTGTCAGCTCGGTATATGTCGGCGCGACAGTCCGGATTTCCTGGTGGCAGCCGGTCGCGAGGGCGCCCGCCTCGAAACACGCCGACGCTCGTCGCATCAGATTGTCGAGTGACGCCGAGTCGACTGCACGTAGGTAATACAGCAGTTCCGCACGTCCGGGCACGATGTTGGGGGCTACCCCACCGTCGCCGACTATACCGTGAAGTTGCTGACCAGGCTGGAGATGCTGCCTCAGCAATCCGAGGGCAACCTGGGTGACGGTGACCGCGTCACCCGCGTTCAAACCCAGGTGCGGCGCGGCGCTCGCGTGCGCCTCGCGACCGTGGAACACCACCGACAGATCGGCCATCGCGAGCGAATGCGCGCCGGCGATATCGAGCGGACCGGGATGCACCATCATCGCCATCGCCACGTCGTCGAAGACGCCGCGCTCCAGCATCAGCACCTTGCCGCCGCCGCTCTCCTCGGCGGGCGTGCCGAGCACCAGCACGGTCAGTCCGAGCGCGTCGGCGACCTCCGCGAGACCGAGCGCGGCGCCGACCGACGCGGCGGCGATGATGTTGTGCCCGCAGGCATGTCCCATGCCCGGCAGCGCGTCGTACTCCGCGCACAGCGCGACCGTGAGCGGACCGCTACCGAAGCTCGCACGGAACGCGGTCGGCAGCTCGGCCACGCCGGTCTGGATCTCGAAGCCGCGCTCGGCGAGCGGCGCGATGGTCTTGGCCATGCTGCGCGTCTCTTCGAACGCCAGCTCCGGCTCGGCGTGGATCGAGTGCGAGAGATCGATCAGCAGATCGCCCGCGGTCTTGATGGCGGCATCCGACAGCTGCACGGCATCGGCACGCGCGCTGCGATAGTCGCTGCGTGATTCCTGGTGCCCGCTGCGCGGTGGTGGCATGGCACACAGTCTTGCACTGCACCGCAAACCGAGCGTGGCTCAGATCGCGGCTACTGCCCGGGCAACCTCGCCCGAGCTGCGGTTTCGGCTGTTCGCGGGAGCGGTCAGCCCGCGGCGAAGGCGAGGTTGTCCGGAGTGGTCGGCACCGCGAGGCCGGCGAGCGCCTTGGCGTGCAGCGCGCTCTTGATCACCGGCAGATTGGGCTTGCGGTTGCTCGCCAGGGCGGCGGCGCGCGCGATGGCGGTCGCCAGCAACGACTCGGCATCGGCCTTGCCGTCGACGATGCCCGCGGCGATCGCCTCGTCGGCCGGGTAGCGGTGGCCGGTCGTCATCGCCTGCACGCAGACCTGGTTCGCCAGCCGCTCGGTGAGCAGCGCGTTCATGCCGACCGTGAACGGCATGCCCAGGTGCACCTCCGGCAGGCAGTAGAAGCCGCGGTCGGCGCGCATCACCCGGAAGTCGTGCGAGGTGGCCAGCATGGCGCCCGCGCCGAACGCGTGACCGTTGATCGCCGCCACCGTCGGCATCGGGAACTGCAGCAGGCGGGTGTACAGCGTGTGCACCCGGTCCAGGTAGGCGTGCGTCTTGTCCAGATTGCCGAACAGCCAGTCCGTGTCGAGCCCGTTGCTGTAGAACTTGCCGGTCGCCACGGTCACCAGCGCGGCCGGGCCCTCGGAGCCCTCCACCTTGTCCAGCACCCGGTGGAACTCATCGATCCAGTCCGGGTGGAAGCGGTTCTCGCTGTCGGTCTGTCCCTCGTTCCCGAGGTACACGACGAACACTTCCCCTTCACGTTCCAGATACGGCATGCGAGGAGCGTATCCGGCGCACACCGAACTTCCTACTCATGGGTAGCAACATCACAGTTGACGGCTGCGCACGTCGAACCCGCTGCACTACCCCGCCGAAACACGCAGTCCGCAACACCCATCCCGCGGTACACACCACCACGCCACTCCCCCACCCACGTCCCCACCACGAAGCGAGTCTTACGAGCGACCCGTTCGCCGCGCCCGCGCGGCCAAAAACCCGACTATCGTGTGATTCCATGCTTGCCGAACAGGCCGCCGAGGCGATCGCCGAACGTACTGGAGTGCCGCGTCATCGCGTTGCGGTGGTGCTCGGATCGGGTTGGCAGGAGGCGGCGGCGGAGATCGGTTCGCCGGTCGCCTCGATTCCGATGTCGGAGTTGCCCGGCTTCGGTATGCCGAGCGCGCAGGGGCACGGCGGCATGGTGCATTCGGTCGGCGTCGGTGATACGCCGGTGCTGCTGCTGATGGGCCGTCAGCACCTGTACGAGGGCTATCAGCCCGGCGATGTGGTGCATCCGGTGAGTGCGGCGATCGCGGCCGGTGCCGAGATCGTGCTGCTCACCAATGCCGCGGGCGGTATTCGCGAGGGGCTGCGGGTCGGCGAGCCGGTGTTGATCAACGATCATCTGAACCTGACTGGGCGGACCCCGCTGACGGGCGCCACCTTCGTCGATCTGGTCGACGCCTGGGATCCCGAATTGCGGGCCGTGGCAAAGGAAATCGATCCGAGCCTGACCGAGGGCGTGTACGCGGGCCTGACCGGCCCGCAGTACGAGACGCCCGCGGAGATCCGGATGTTGCGCACCATGGGCGCCGACCTGGTCGGCATGTCGACGGTGCTCGAAGTGATCGCGTGCCGGGCGCTGGGCGCACGGGTGCTGGGTATCTCGCTGGTCACCAACCTGGCCGCGGGTGTCACCGGCGGGCATCTGTCGCACGCCGAGGTGCTCGCCGAAGGGCATGCCGCCGCACCGCGTTTGGGCAAGCTGCTGCGCGGCGTGCTGGAACGGGTCTAGATGCTGCGCTTCGGCACCGCCGGGCTGCGCGGTCCGTTGCAGGACGGCCCCGACGGCATGAATGTGCAAACGGTGTCCAGGGCGAGCGCGGGCTTGGTCGAGTGGTTGCGCGGCCGCTGCCTGGGCGGTGGCGCGGTGATCGTCGGCCGCGACGCCCGGCACGGGTCCGCCGAGTTCGCCACGGCGACCGCGGAAATCTTTGCCGCAGCGGGCTTTCCGGTGACCTTGCTGCCGCGTCCGCTGCCCACCCCGGTGGTCGCCTACGCGGTGCGCGAACTCGGCGCGGTGGCGGGCGTGCAGATCACCGCCTCGCACAATCCGGCCACCGACAACGGCTACAAGGTCTATCTCGACGGGGGCTCCCAGTTGCTCGCCCCCGCCGACACCGAGATCGAACGCTGCATCGACGCGGTCATCGAGCCGATCGCGCGCACGCCGGTCGCACCGTCGGACGACGACGTGGTGCGGCGCTATCTGGCACGAGTGACGTCGTTGCCGGCCCTGATCGGTGGTCCCGGTGCGCGCGCACCGATCCGGATCGCGCTGACCACGCTGCACGGCGTCGGCGGCGAACTGGCACGGCAAGCGCTGACCGCGGCGGGTTTCACCGATGTGCACGTGGTCGAGGAGCAGTTCGCACCGGATCCCGACTTCCCGACCGTCGCGTTCCCGAACCCGGAGGAGCCGGGCGCCACCGATCTCCTGCTCGCCCTGGCCGCGCGGGTCGACGCCGACGTGGCGATCGCGCTGGATCCCGATGCCGACCGCTGCGCCGTGGGAATTCCGTTGCCGGACAACACCTGGCGCATGCTGCGTGGCGACGAGACCGGGGCGCTGCTCGGCGCCTGCGTGCTGCGCACCGCCCCGCCGGACGCACTGGTGGCGACGACGATCGTGTCCTCACGGCTGCTCTCCAGGATCGCCGCGGCGCGCGGTGCGCGTTATGCCGAGACGCTCACCGGGTTCAAATGGCTGGCCCGGGCGGGCGACGGCCTGGTCTACGCCTACGAGGAGGCGATCGGTCACTGCGTCGATCCGGCGACGGTCCGGGACAAGGACGGCATCTCGGCCGCCGTGCTGACCGCGGATCTGGTGGCTCGGCTGAAGGCGGCGGATCGCACGCTGCGCGACGAACTGGACGACTACGCCGTCGAATTCGGCCTGTACAGCACGGACCAGGTGTCGCTGCGCCTCGCCGCACCGGCGGCCGCGGCCGAGGTGGTCGCTCGATTGCGGGCGAACCCCCCGGACGAGATCGCGGGCGAGCCGGTGAAGTACACCGATCTGCTCCAGGTGCGCGGGCGGATGCGCACCGACGCGTTGATCTTCGAGGGCGCGGGCACGCGCCTGGTGGTCCGGCCGTCCGGCACGGAGCCGAAACTCAAGTGCTATCTGGAGGTGCTGACCCCGGTCGGCGACCGGGCCGAGTTGGCCACCGCCAGGACAACTGCGGGACAACACCTTTCCGTCCTGCGCGAATACTGCCGACAGCTCTGATCGCCCAGGCATCATCATTTGATGACGGCGATGCACTGTACTCACTGCGGCGGCGACGGCCTGGTCCCCGGTTTCATCGAGGATTCCGGCGACAGTTCCCGCGGCCACGTCCGCTGGACCGAGGGCGCCCTGGAGATCGGCTCCTGGGGCGCCATCCGCACCGGCCGGCCACACTGGCTGGTCGATGCCTACCGATGTCGGGACTGCTCGCACCTGGTCCTGTTCACCAGGCCGCAGGAGAAGTAAGGAGCGGTCAGCGGGGGCCGAACTGCCGATCGCCTGCGTCGCCGAGGCCAGGGACGATGTAGGCGTTCTCGTTCAGGCCCTCGTCGACGGCCGCGGTGACCAGGCGAACCGGATGCCCCGAGGCGGCCAGCGCGGCCACCCCCTCCGGCGCGGCGACCACGCAGATCGCGGTGATGTCGGTGGCGCCGCGGGCGGCGAGCAGTTCCAGCGTGTGCCGCATCGAGCCGCCGGTGGCCAGCATCGGATCGAGTACGTAGACCGGGAGTCCGGCCAGATCGTCGGGCAGCGACTCCATGTACGGGACCGGCTGGTGGGTCTGCTCGTCGCGGGCGATACCGACGAAGCCGACCCTGGCGTCCGGGATCAATTCGGCGGCCGCGTCCACCATGCCGAGGCCCGCGCGCAGCACCGGCACCAGCAGCGGCGGCTGGGCCAGCCGCGCGCCCTGCGTGACGGCGACCGGGGTGCTGATCTCGAATCGCTGCGCGGGCGCGTCGCGCAGCGCCTCGTAGATGAGGATGCGGGTGAGATCGCGCAGCGCGGTACGGAAGGCGGAATTGTCGGTTCGCGCATCTCGCATCGTGGTCAACAGGGCGGCGGCGAGCGGGTGGTCCACGGTGTCAGTACGCATGAGGGAACGATAAAGTGAGTCAGGGTCCGCCGCCGAAAGCTCGCCCCGAAAGTTTTTTCGCATCGGTGGGAACCGAACGGGAAGAGCGCGCGTCGAACCAAGTGGATGACGTACTCTGCCTGGGAACAAGGATGGGGGAAGCTCTGATGCGGAAGATGTCGGCGGATACCGAGGGCATCGCGGCCTACGGCGCGACCGCGCATGTGATGGCCGGAGAAATGGCCACGGCCGCGGCAGGCGCGGCGGCGGCCGAACCCGCATTACTCGGCCCGGTCATGGGACTGATCGGCGGCGATTTCATGACCGCCTACGCCGCGGCGCACGCCGGGCACGTCGCCGCCATCGGGCAATTGTCCGCGGTGCTGACCAGCATGGGCGGCGCGGCCACCGGCGCCGCTGCGGTACTCACCGAAACCGACGTCGACCACGCGGGATCGCTGCAGAGCGCGGCCGCCGAACTGGACAGGTGAGCCTGTGATCGATATCGAGGCCCTGGCCAAACCGATCATCGAACTGCTGTCCAGCTTCGGGTCCGGCGTGCTGTCGTCCGGCGGGCCCTCCGACGCGCTGCGCAGCACGTCGAGCGTGGTCGACCAGATCCACCAGATGGGTCGCGACAGCATCAACGGCATGAACACGGCCTGGGACGGCCAGGCCGCCGATGCCGCCACCGCCAAGGCGCTGCGGGTGCAGACCTCCGCCGCCACCATCTCCGACCGTGGCAACGACATGGCAACCGTGGTGAATCAGGCCGCGGCCCAGGTCGAGACGGGCCAGAAGGAACTCACCGGCATCGTCGAGTCGTTCGTGAACACCGCCGTGAGCGCGGGCCCCGCGCTGGCCACGCCGGCGGGCATGACGATGATCGTCGGTTCCGCGATCGACCACCTCGGGCAGGCGCTCAACGTGGTCGGCCGGGTGCGCAGCGAGCTGGACACGCAGACCGCCTCGATGACCGAGTTGACGCCGCCGCCGTCCACGCCGTCGCTCGCGGGCACCGCGACCTCCGCCGCGAGCGCGCAGCAGTTCGTGTCGACCGCGAGCAGCGCGCTCAGCGGTGCGGGTTCGATGGCGAGCGGCCTGATGAGCTCCGCGATGTCCACCATCCCCGCGTCGATGCCGAGCACCACCGCCAACACCCAGAACGCACCGAGCACCACCACGAAGCCCAACACGGGTTCGTCGGGTCTGTCGGCCGACGGGAAGGGCGTGAAGATCACGCTGCCCGACGGCAGCGTCGTCGAGGCGCCCAACGAGAAGGCGGCGACCGCGGTCCGTTCGGCGATCAGCGCGGTCGGCACCCCGTATGTGTGGGGCGGCAACACCCCCGGCGCCGGATTGGATTGCAGCGGACTCACCAAATTCGCCTACGGCGAGGCCGGCGTCGACATCCCTAGACTGGCCGCCGATCAGGCCACCGGAAGTTCGGTCTCCCCCGGCGACCTGATGCCCGGCGATCTGGCCATCTGGGATGGTCACGTCGCGATGGTGATCGGCAACGGACAGTTCGTCGAGGCCGGTGACCCGGTCCAGATCAGCTCTATTCGAACGGAGAACTCAGGAATGGGCTTCCACGGCTTCTACCGGCCGACCTCATGACACAGCCGCAGATTCCGAACGTCACGGTGGCCGCCAGCACCAACCGGTCCGGGACCATCTCGGTGCGCGCCACCGATCAGGGCATGCCGGTGGAGATCAAGTTCGAGCGCAGCGAATACCGTTACGGTGCCCAGACTCTCGCGAACGAGATCCTGCGGCTCACCAAGCGCTCCACGGTCGCCGCGAAAGCCCGCAGGCGCGAATTGCTGGCCGAGACCGGCATGCCCGCCGATATCCTCGACCGGCTCGGCCTGCCCACCCGGCAGGCCGCAGTCGACGAGTTGGACCGGATCGACGACGCGGACACCGGACCGACGACATGGATGAGGCCGGTATGAGCGAGCGAACAATGGACACAGCCGCCCCGGCGGTCATGCGGGAGCCGAGCGCCAGCGAGGCGGACGCATGAGCGCCGAGATGGACGCGTTGGTCGCCAATGCGACGCAGAAGCTGGAGGCGCTGGAGGCGGCGCTGTACGGCCTCAAGCAGGTCCGGGGCCGCCACACCACCGACGACGGCTCGGTCACCGTCGAGGTGGACAGCGACGGCGCGCTCGTCGCGTTGAGCCTCGCCGAGACCGTCACCTCGCTGCCGCCCGCCGAGGTCGGACAGCTGATCGTCTGGGCCTGCAGGCAGGCCGCGGAGGACGCGGGCAACCAGCGCTCGAAGGTCGTTGCGACACTGAACGAGTCGTTCGTTCCGCCGGCGAACCCCGCCGGCGGAACCATTGGGGGCGGGCCGGATAGTGCCTGACGCGGAAGGTAGATAGGCTTCCGCTCATGGCTTCTGGAGACATCGTCCCGATCGAGCTCGGCCTGACCGACGGCGATCTCGTCACCCTGTGGGCACCGCGCTGGCGAGACGGTGACGACGAGTGGGAGGCGTTCCTCGGACACGAGGACTCCCTCTACGGTTTCGAGACCGTTGCGGAGCTGGCCGCGTTCATCCGGACCAACTCCGACAACGACCTCGTCGACCATCCGGCGTGGAAGGTCGTCGCCGGGCTGTCGGCGGTGGAACTGGAGCCGGAGGAGAACTTCTCCTTCGATCTGGTCGCCGTGCCCGAGCTGGCGGCGGGCGAGCCCGAGGTGGAGACCATCGCCGAGCTCGAGGACACCCTCAGCATGGTCCGCAACATCGGCGAGGTGTGCGAACTGGAGACGGTGACCAAGTTCTTCGGGTCGCATCCGGTGCTCGGCGCGCTGCCCGGCGGCGTGAACGCCTTCATCGGCCGCGACGGCGAAGAGCTGTGGGACCAGATCGGCGCCGCCATCGCCAAGGGCTGGGACGACGTGCTGGACGCCATCGACTCGGTCGTGCAGACGCCGGACGTCGACGCGGAGGCCGTCGCCGTCGCCGAGGCCGAACTGCTGGCCGCCGAGGAGAACGTGGTCGACGCCGACGACGCGGCGGACAACGAAGAGGACGAGTTCGAGCCCGTCGACCTGGATGCCGACGACGAGGACGAAGAGGACGAGGACGAGTCGTTCTGGCACGAGGTCGGCATCGACCCGGTCAAGATCGTCACCTCCGACGGCACGTACTTCACGCTGCGCTGTTACCTGGACGACGAGCCGATCTTCCTCGGCAGCGACAACGCGATCACCGTGTTCACCTCCGAGCGCGCGCTGGCCCGCTACCTGGCCGACGATCACGAGCACGACCTGGCGCGGGTCAGCACCTTTACCGATGTGCAGACCGCCGCGGTGGACGGCTCGCTGGAGGTCGAGGTCACCGACGAGAACGTCTACGTACTACCGGGGCTGGCCGACGATCTGGCCGAGGGCCCGGAAGCGGTCGACATCGAACAGCTCGACCTGGCGGTCGAATTGTTCACCGACGCGTCCGACTACGCGGGCGACGATGTCGTGGAACAGGCTCTGGCCCAGTCGAATCCGCTCGGCTGGTACGTGTCGTACCTGCTGAACCCGGACCCGAGCCGGATGGCGCCCAACCCGCCGTTCGCCGCCGAGGCGCAGTCCTGGCGGGAGCTGGAACGCAATTTCGAGTCCCGGCTCAACCCGCAGTAGACCCGGACCCGCAGTAGCCACGAGCCCCCGCCGCACCCGCGACGGGGGCTCGGCTCATTTCGGCTTCGGTTGCCGCCGTGGTCAATTCACCGCTGTCGTCAATTCAGCCGGATCCAGATCTGTTCGGCCCGGCCGAGCAGCCGGTCGTCGGCGCCGTAGACGGCGGTGGACGCGAACGATTTGCGGCCCTGCTCACCGTGCGCCTCGCCGACCACGACGCATTGCTCGCCGACCGCAGGCAGGTCGTGCACCGTGGCGGTCATGGAGCCGAGCAGGGCGGGCCGGTCCATCATGTCGGGCAGCGACCAGCCGCCGGGGCAATCCATGGCGGCCCACACGATGGCGGGGCCGAGCGGGAGCGAGGCGTCGGGAATCCACGGTGCCGCCACCCGGCCCGGGTCCACCGCGCCCGCCTCGATGCGCAGGCCGTCGGCGCGGCTGCTGCCGCAGACGAAGCAGGACGCGAACATCTCGTTGGTTCGATACGAACTCGCGGCCACCGCAGCCGTCGCGTAGGGCACCGATTGCGGTGCGGCACGGTCGAATTCGCCGGCCCGGGTCTCCGCGACCAGGGTGTCGCCGTCGTACAGGTGCCCGTCGCGCAGGTCGAGCGGGGTGTCCAGCGGCGGGCGGTTGCGCAGGATCACGGTGACCGCGGCCTCGTCGCGCTGTTCGGCGAGCAAGCCGCCCACGTAGCCGCCGTTACCGGTGCCCGGCGGGCCGTTGTATCGACTCGGAATGCGCAATGTCGCCATAGCGGCCACGCTAGCGAAACCGGGTGCAGCCACCCACGGACTGTCACCCGGTTCACACCACGGCAGCTAGCCGAGCAGCACCGCGTAGCCCGGCTTGATGATGTCGTCGATGATCCGCAGCCGCTCCGGGAACGGGATGAACGCCGACTTCATCGCGTTGATGGTGAAACGCTCCAGATCGCTCCAGCCGTAGTCGAACGTGTCGACCAGCTTCAGCATCTCCTTGCTCATGGTGGTGTCGCTCATCAGCCGGTTGTCGGTGTTCACCGTCACCCGGAAGCGCAGCCGGGCCAGCAGGTCGAACGGATGCTTGTCGAGCGAGGGCACCGCGCCGGTCTGCACGTTCGACGACGGACAGAGCTCCAGCGGGATGCGCATATCCCGCACGTAGTTCGCGACCAGCCCCAGGCGGGCGTCCTCGATCGCGCCGGGCACGCTGATGTCGTCGGTGATCCGCACGCCGTGGCCGAGCCGGTCACAGCCGCAGAAGGCGAGCGCCTCGTGGATCGAGGGCAGCCCGAACGCCTCGCCGGCGTGAATGGTGAAGTGCGCGCTGTTGGCGCGCATGTACTCGAACGCGTCCAGGTGCCGGCTGGGCGGGAAGCCGGCCTCCGCACCCGCGATATCGAAGCCGCCCACGCCGCGATCCCGGAAGCGCACGGTGAGCTCGGCGATCTCGCGCGACCGTGCCGCATGTCGCATGGCGGTGAGCAGGCAGGTCACCACGATCGGGCGGCCCGCCGCCGCGGCGGCCGCCTCGCCCTCCCGGAAGCCGGCCAGGGTGTGCTCGACGACCTCGTCGAGGGTCAGTCCGCGCTCGAGGTGCTGTTCGGGGGCGAAACGCACCTCGGCGTACACCACGCCGTCCGCGGAGAGGTCTTCCGCGCATTCACGGGCGACCCGGCGCAGGCCCTCCGGCGTCTGCATGACGGCGACGGTGTGCGCGAAAGTTTCCAGATACAGTTCCAGCGATCCGCTGTCGGCCGCGTCCCGGAACCAGGCGGCCAGCGCCGCCTCGTCCGTGGCGGGTAGGTCGGCGTAGCCGCACTCGGCGGCCAACTCCAGCACCGTGGCGGGCCGTAGACCACCGTCGAGGTGGTCGTGCAGCAGCGCTTTTGGCGCCTGTCGGATCGAGGCAAGGGTCAATGCGGTCGGTCCAGTCATGTAATGACGGTAGCCGCACCTCGCCGGAACGGCACCCGACTGACGTAGTGGCAACCATCTCGTTGCCGGCCCATCCCGTGACGGCCCACACCCGGACACCGGACAGACGCCCGGCATGCGCGCGGCGCGGGTGCGGAGTCCCGCAGGTCTGCCGTTGCCCACCAGCCTGTTTCGTGCGGCGAGGGACGCGGCGAGCCGAGCCGGTGCGGGCCGCTCAGACCCCGATTCGACCGAGGAGCAAAGGGGCGGTGGGCTTCTCGCCGGTGTCGCCGATGGCGACAGCCTCTCGCAGCGCGTCCTGCGCACCGGCGAACGCGTCCGGGGTGTCGGTGTGCAGGGTGAGCAACGGCTGCCCGGCGGTGACGGAATCACCTGGCTTGACATGCATTTCGACGCCCGCGCCGAACTGCACCGGATCGCCCTGCCTGGCCCGGCCCGCGCCGAGCCGCCACGCCGCGATGCCGACGCCCATGGCGTCCAGCCGGGTGAGCACGCCGTCACGCTCGGCCTTGACGACCTCGGTGTGTTTCGCGGTGGGCAGCGCGGCATCCGGGTCGCCGCCCTGCGCCCGGATCATCGCGCGCCAGTGATCCATCGCCCGGCCGTCGGCCAGCACGTCGGCCGGGTCGATGTCGAGCCCGGCCAGTGCGACCATCTCGCGCGCGAGCGTGACGGTGAGCTCGACGATATCCGCGGGCCCGCCCCCGGCGAGCACCTCCACCGACTCGGCCACCTCCAGCGCGTTACCCGCCGTCCGGCCGAGCGGGGTGTCCATCGCGGTGAGCAGCGCCACCGTGCGCACGCCCGCGTCGGTGCCCAATTCGACCATGGCCGTGGCCAATTCGCGCGCGCCGTCGAGCGTCTTCAGGAACGCGCCCGCGCCGACCTTCACGTCGAGCACCAGGGCCGCGGTGCCCTCCGCGATCTTCTTGCTCATGATCGAGCTGGCGATCAACGGGATGGATTCCACGGTGCCGGTGACATCGCGCAGCGCGTAGAGCCGTTTGTCCGCCGGTGCGAGGTCGGCGCCCGCCGCACACACCACCGCGCCGACCGCGGGGTCGCTGAGCAACTCGCGCATTCGCGGCACCGAAACGTCGGCCTGCCAGCCGGGAATGGCTTCGAGCTTGTCGAGCGTGCCGCCGGTGTGGCCGAGCCCGCGCCCGGACAGCTGCGGGACGGCGGCGCCGCACGCGGCGACCAGCGGCGCCAACGGCAGCGTGATCTTGTCGCCCACCCCGCCGGTCGAATGCTTGTCCACCGTGGGCCGGGGCAGATCGGTGAAGTCCATCCGGCGGCCGGACGCGATCATCGCGGCGGTCCAGCGCGCGGTCTCCCGCCGGGTCATCCCCCGCCACACGATCGCCATGGCCAGGGCCGACATCTGCTCGTCGGCCACCACCCCCTTGGTGAACCCGTCGATCACCCAGTCGATCTGGGCGTCCGACAGCGCGCCGCCGTCACGCTTGGCAGTGATGATCGAAACCGCGTCCAGTGCCGTCACATTCGCCAGTCTGGCACGAGCAGGCCGCCGAGAGCTGGTTCTTGTCGGCACCCTCCGATAGCCTCAGCGCATCAATCGAACACGGGGCAAGGGGGATCCATGACATCCGCACACATCGACCGTCGCGTCCGTGAGCTGGAGACGCGCGTCACCGATATCGAAGACCTACACAGCGAGTCGCTGTACGAACTGAAGCGCCGCGTCACCGGGATCGAACTGGTGCAACGCCGCAGCTTCGCCCTCCTACTCGGCCATATCGGCGTCCCCGCCACGGACATCCCAGCGATCACCAGCGCCACCGACGCAGAAGTCGACGCCGCCCTCGACTCGGACTGCTGAGGGCCGTTCGGCCCGGCTGAAAAGCACGGGCACGGCTTACCGCCGGCCGGCGTCCAGGTCGTCGGGGCCGAAGGCGTCGGGGAGCAGGGCGGCGAGGCGGACGGGTCCGTTCCGGTGATCGACCAGCAGGTCGGACCCGCCGTGCTCGTAGAGGAGCTGACGGCAGCGCCCACAGGGCATCAGGATTTCGCCGCGGGAATCGCACACGGCGAGGGCGAGCAACCGGCCCCCACCGCCGGAATGCAAGTTACCGATGAGTACGCATTCGGCACACAGGGTCAAACCATATGAGACATTTTCCACATTGCAGCCCCGCACAATTCGACCATCGGCACTGAGAGCCGCTGCTCCGACCGGAAACCGCGAGTACGGTACATAGGCATTACGCATTACTTGAATTGCGTTGTCACGCAGGGATTTCCAGTCGATTTCCGGCATCGTGAACCCCTTCTGGAGCGAGCCCGACCTGGCCGCAACGAGCCCTCGGCGGAACCCTTCAGGCATCAAGAAAGGCAAACCTAACCCGCCCGACTGTAGCGCAACGCACGGCACGCCGAATTAGTTCCGGCAAACCGAGAGGATTAGAGTCCAAATAGATCGGTTCAGGTTCCCGGCAGCGGGCCGCAACGCAGCCACCTGGGCATATGCCCCGGAACGCAGCCGGCGTCGAATCAGCGAACCGGGTCCATCAACGACGTTGGAGGCACCGCACTCTATGACCACGATAGAAGCTCCGGCCCAGCCGAAGCGGAAGACGCTGTACCGAGGCGACCCCGGAATGTGGTCCTGGGCGCTGCACCGGATCACCGGTTGCACCATCTTCTTCTTCCTCTTCGTGCACGTCTTGGATACCGCGCTGGTCCGAGTCAGTCCGGACACCTACAACCAGGCGATCGAGACCTACAAGACGCCCATCGTCGCCCTGATGGAAATGGGCTTGGTCGTCGTCGTGCTCTTCCACGCGCTCAACGGCGTCCGCGTGATCCTGGTCGACTTCTGGGCCAAGGGCCCCAAGTACCAGCGCACGATGCTCTGGATCATCCTCGCGATCTGGTTCCTGCTGGCGGTGCCCGCCATCGGCCGCCAGTTCTTCTACCTCTTCACGGAGCATTGAGATGAGTGCACCTGTTCTGGGTAAGTCCTACGACCGGCCGGCCAGCCTGGATTCGCCGCGCTCGCCCCGCGCCCGCTCGAAGAACAACTTCGAGATGTACGCCTGGGTGTTCATGCGCTTCTCCGGCCTGCTGCTGATCGTGCTCGTGCTCGGCCACATGACGATCATGCTGCTACTCGACGGCGGCGTGAAGCGGCTCAACTTCGGCTTCGTCGCCGGCCGCTGGGCCAGCCCGTTCTGGCAGATCTGGGACCTGACCATGCTCTGGCTCGCCCAGCTGCACGGCGGCAACGGCCTGCGCACGGTGATCGCGGACTACTCCCGCAAGGACTCGACTCGGTTCTGGCTGAACACCCTGCTGGCCATCTCGATGATTCTGATCCTGGCCGTCGGCACGTACGTCATCTTCACCTTCGACCCCAACATCAGTTAGGAACAGGCCACTTCGATGAGTGAATCGCGGATTCAGGAGCATCGCTACGACGTCGTGATCGTCGGTGCCGGTGGCGCCGGCATGCGCGCGGCGATCGAGGCCGGGCCCCGGGCGCGTACCGCCGTCCTGACCAAGTTGTACCCGACCCGCAGCCACACCGGCGCGGCACAGGGTGGCATGTGCGCCGCACTGGCGAACGTCGAAGAAGACAACTGGGAATGGCACACCTTCGACACCGTCAAGGGTGGCGACTACCTGGTCGACCAGGATGCCGCGGAGATCATGGCCAAAGAGGCCATCGACGCGGTGATGGACCTGGAGAAGATGGGTCTGCCGTTCAACCGGACGCCCGAGGGCAAGATCGACCAGCGTCGTTTCGGTGGTCACACCCGCGATCACGGCAAGGCCCCGGTGCGACGCGCGTGCTACGCGGCCGACCGCACCGGGCACATGATCCTGCAGACGCTGTACCAGAACTGCGTCAAGCACGACGTCGAGTTCTACAACGAGTTCTACGTGCTCGACCTGGTACTCAGCGATACCGACCGGGGCCAGGTCGCCACCGGCGTCGTCGCCTACGAGCTGGCCACCGGTGACATCCACGTCTTCCACGCGAAGTCGATCATCTTCGCCACCGGCGGTTCCGGCCGGATGTACAAGACCACCTCGAACGCGCACACGCTGACCGGTGACGGCATGGCGATCGTGTTCCGCAAGGGTCTTCCGTTGGAGGACATGGAATTCCACCAGTTCCATCCGACGGGCCTGGCCGGTCTCGGCATCCTGATCTCCGAAGCCGTGCGCGGCGAGGGCGGCATCCTGCGCAACGCCAGCGGTGAGCGCTTCATGGAGCGCTACGCCCCCACCATCAAGGACCTCGCGCCGCGCGATATCGTCGCCCGCTCGATGGTGCTCGAGGTGCTCGAGGGTCGCGGCGCCGGGCCGAACAAGGACTACGTCTACATCGACGTGACCCACCTCGGCGAGGACGTGCTCGAGGAGAAGCTGCCCGACATCACCGAATTCGCGCGCACCTACCTGGGTGTCGACCCGGTGACCGAGCTGGTGCCGGTCATGCCGACCTGTCACTACGTGATGGGTGGTATCCCGACCAAGATCCGCGGCGAGGTGCTGCGCAACAACACCGACGTGCTGCCCGGCCTGTACGCCGCGGGCGAATGCGCCTGCGTGTCGGTGCACGGCTCCAACCGCCTCGGCACCAACTCGCTGCTCGACATCAACGTGTTCGGCCGCCGCGCCGGCATCGCCGCCGCCGAGTACGCGCACCGCACCGAGTTCGTCGACCTGCCGGACAAGCCCGCGCAGATGGTGCAGGACTGGCTCGCGCTGATCCTGTCCGAGCACGGCGACGAGCGGGTCGCCGATATCCGTACCGAGTTGCAGTACACGATGGACATGAACGCCGCCGTGTTCCGCACCGAGGACACCCTCAAGCAGGCCCTCACCGATATCCACGTGCTGAAGGAGCGCTACAGCCGGATCACGGTGCAGGACAAGGGCAAGCGCTACAACAGCGACCTGCTGGAGGCCGTCGAGCTCGGCTTCCTGCTGGAGCTGGCCGAAGTCACCGTCGTCGGTGCGCTCAACCGGAAGGAATCGCGCGGCGGCCACGCGCGCGAGGACTACCCGGACCGCGACGACGTGAACTTCATGCGGCACACGATGGCCTACAAGGAAAGCGCGGATCTGATCTCCGACATCCGCCTCGACTTCAAGCCGGTGGTGCAGACCCGTTACGAGCCGATGGAGCGTAAGTACTGATGACTGCCGTACTCGAGAAGAACCCGCCCGCCAAGCCCGCGCCGGTCCCCGAGGGCTCCGTGATGGTCACCGTCAAGGTGGCCCGGTTCAACCCGGAGGACGACAAGGGTGCGCACTGGGAGTCGTTCCAGGTGCCGGTGCTGCCGACGGACCGATTCCTCAACGTGCTCATCTACATCAAGTCCTACCTGGACGGCACGCTGACGTTCCGGCGGTCCTGCGCGCACGGTGTGTGCGGCTCCGACGCCATGCGGATCAACGGGGTGAACCGGTTGGCCTGCAAGGTGCTGATGAAGGACATGCTGCCCAAGGGCGACAAGACCCTCACCATCACCGTCGAGCCGATCCGCGGCCTGCCCGTGGAGAAGGACCTCGTGGTGAACATGGAGCCGTTCTTCGACGCGTTCCGCGCGGTGAAGCCGTACCTGATGACCTCGGGCAACGAGCCGACCCGCGAGCGCATCCAGTCGCAGGCCGACCGCGCGCGCTTCGATGACACCACCAAGTGCATCCTCTGTGCGTGCTGCACCACCTCGTGCCCCGTGTACTGGAGCGACGGCAGCTACTTCGGTCCCGCCGCCATCGTCAACGCGCACCGCTTCATCTTCGACAGCCGCGACGAGGGTGCCCGCGAGCGCCTCGACATCCTCAACGATGTCGAAGGCGTCTGGCGCTGCCGCACCACCTTCAACTGCACCGACGCGTGCCCCCGCGGCATCGAGGTCACCAAGGCCATCCAAGAAGTCAAGCGGGCACTCCTCTTCGCTCGCTGACCCGGTACCCCGAAGGCCGCCTCCATCGAAAGATGCAGGCGGCCTTCGTCGTTCCCGGATATCAGTTGTCGTAGGAGGCGACGCCTACGGGGCCGACGCCGAGGCAGGTGGTGAGGCCGGGGGTGCGGGAGGAGATGCGCAGGGCGGCGCCGCTGCCGGTCAGGCGGACGTAGACGGTGTTGAGGCCTGCGCGGACCGGGACGGTGACGGGCTTGCCGTGTTCGAAGGCGACGGCCAGTTTGCCGTCGCGGTCGGCCAGGTAGTTGAGCTGGGCGGTCCATTCGTGTTCGAGCATCGGACCGTCGAGCCGGACGGTGACCGGGTCGCCGCCGTGAATTCGATAGCCGCACTGGGGATCCGGACCCGGCAGGATGCTGCGGTTCCACCAGACCTGAGCGTCGACGACGGTGCCGGTGTCGGTGATCATACGCAGGCGCGGAGTCGAGTCGGCGAAGGTGCCCGGCGCGGCGAGGGGTGCGAGTACCTGGCTGGCCAGGTTCTGCGGATAGGCCAGCGGGTTCAGCACGTCCCAGGGGACCTCCTGCTCCAGCAGCGGCACCCCGTCCCAGTGCGCGAGAGCCGAGTTCACGTTCGCCACATAGGTTTTCGTCGGACTTGGACGCCAGGAACAGACGAAAGTGTATGTGGAGAACAAGCTGCTGACGACGAACGACGCCGTCAGCGCGATCGCGGTACGGGACCCGAACTGCCGTGGGAGTGGTCGGCGCGGACTCGCTCGCAAGAGCAGGGCACCCACGACGGCGAAGGTCACGCCCAGATCGGCGAAGTAGCGCAGCGACTGCATGAGTTCGGCGGCCGTGTTCGGTCCGCCGCGCACCAGCGCCACCGGCAACTGCAGCAACAGCACGTAGGCGACGGCGAGCACCCACACCGGCCACACCCCGCGCCGGGTGTACACCGACAGTGCCGGCACCGAAATCAGCACCACCCAGGCCAGCACGACGGCGCCGCCCGGCGGATCGGCCCAGGGCGCGGCGGGCAGCCAGCGCTCCCACCGCCACGGCCCGCCGGCCAGGGCGGGCACCACGCCGAGCGAGGTCGCGTTGGGCAGCCAGTCCCGCATGCCCGCCGGATTGTTGTGCACACCGGACACGCCGACGACCGCCAGATACCCCGCCAGCCAGCACATCAGCACCAAACCCGAACCCAGCCACAAGCACTTCCCGCGCCGCGCCACCTCGCACACCACAGCCCACCGCCCACCGCCGCGCCGCTCTCCGTCCACGCGCTGCGCGAGCACCGCAGGTTCCAGCCCACCGCCGAACTGCTCTCCGTCGACGTCCTGCGCGAACGCCGCAGGTTCCTGCCCGCCGACGCACTGTTGCTGCCCGTCGATGTGCTGCGCGCGCACCGCGGATTCTCGCCTGCCGCGCCGCTCTCCCCCAGCGTGCTCGAGCACCGCAGGTTCCCCATCGCCAACGCGCCGCTGGGGTCCGTCACTGCGCTGCTGCGGTCCGTCGATGTACTGCGCGAGCACCACAGATTCCCGCCCACCGCCGCGCTGCTGCGGTCCGTCGACGTGCTGCGCGAGCACCACAGATTCCCGCCCACCGCCGCGTTGCTGCGGTCCGTCGACGTCCTGCGCGCGCCCCGATTCTCGCCCGCCGCCGAGCTGCCGGTCGATGTACTGGGTCAGCGCCGCGACCGCGAACGCGACGAACGGCACGATCACCGACTTCTCGAAGAACAGGAGCGCGAGCGCTAGCACGACGATCCCGGAGACCGCGTATCGGCGGCGGCCGGTGCGCAGCAGGAGCAGCGCGTCCCCGATGACCCAGGCGAGCGCGAATTGCAGCGGCAGCGTGTTCAATGCGGCCGACCACCACGCGAAGGCCGGCAGCGTCACCGGTGAGAAGAGAAAGAACACGAGCGGCACCAGCAGCGCCCACCGCAGGGCGAGCAGCAGCCGCAGCATGCGCAGCACCGCCAACGAGACTGCGAGCTGTCCGAGGACCAGTACCAGCACCGGTGCCGCCCAGATCAGCGGCGCGGCCTGCGTCACCACCCAGGCGACGACGAAGGCGAGCGGCATGAAATGCCCGTCGTGGTTGTGCAGCAACAGTTCCGTGGACAGCAGCGGATATCGACCGGCCCGGCCGACCAGGATCAGGTCGTCCCAGTAGAAGTAGCCACTGGCCGCCACCCAGCCTCGAAGTAGGAGCTGCAGAGCGATCAAACCACCCGCGACGAGCAGGACGGGCGGCACGCGCCAAGACCGGCCGGCGGGGGCCACACCGCCGCTGGATCGCGCGGCACCGACCGCGGACGCGGTGCGCGCGGTCCGCACATCACTCGGACGCGCAGGCACGTCGCTCGAGTCCCGGTCGGACCCGACCTTCGGTGCGACCGCAGCGGTGTCCATGCCGCCCCACCCTAGTGGCGGGCCGCGCGGGATCAGCGCAACCGCGGACGCGCGGGATCAGGCCGCGTAGCCGGTCGCCTTCTCGACTTCGACGCGCACCGCGACCCGGACCTCGCCCGGCGCGGGCAGCGCGTGGTCTTTACCGTCGTACTTCCAGGACAGTTCGTGACCGACCCGCAAATCGTCGTCGTGTGTGATGGTCGCGCGCCCGCGCAGTTCGACGTAGCTCTCACCGTCCGCCGAGTCGATCACCGTCACGCTGACCCGCGGGTCGCGGAGCATGTTCCGGTGCTTGAGCCGGCCCGCCAAGGTGGAGAACAGCAGGTCGTCGCCGTCCCGCAGCACCCACATCGCGGAGGTCTGCGGACTGCCGTCGGCGTTCAGGGTGGCGAGGACCGCGTAGTTCTTGCCGTCGAGCAGGGCGATGGTGGCGGGGCTGAGCGTGATTCCCATGTCTGGACAGTAGGCGACGCGCCGGGCGCGGCTCGACTGTTTTCCGGGGCGGCTGGTCCGTCCGGCGGCGATCGAGCGCAATGTGCCGGCACTACCGCGGGGTTGCCGGTAAGTTGATCTTGGACGTGTTCTCCAGGTTGCCGATACATCGTCAGCCACGCCACACCGCTCACCGTGCGTGGCCCGGAGGAAGGCGCTCATTCATGTTCATGCTCCGCACCGCGATCGCCGCCACTTTACTCACCTGCCCAGCACTGGTCGCCGCGGCGGCGACGGCCTCCGCTCCGACCGGGACTGCGCCACATCGGGATTCCGCGGTAAGCGCGGTCGTCACCACGCACCGCTCTGAACCGGCCGCATCGCAGGCCGTGCTCAGCACCCTGCTGTACCCGGGACTCGTCCCGGTCGCGACCTCGCGCCGCACGGTGCTCAACAGCCTGCTCTATCCGGGTCTGGTCGACACCGCGGGCCCGCTCGGCACCGGCGGTGCTGCTCTCGGCCTCGGCCTGGCCGCGCTGATCGGCACCGGCAGCGCGATGCTGGGTACGGGCAGCGCCGCCGCCGCGCCGTGGGCGGCCGTGCTCGGCACCGGCAGCGCCGCGGCGGGCACCGGTAGCGCGGCACTCGCGCCACTGGGCGTCGTACTCGGTACCGGCGCGGCGTTTCTCGGCACCGGCAGCGCGGCCCTGGGAGCGTCGGGCAGCGTGGCCAGCGGTGGCCTCGGCACCCCGTTGGCCATGCTCGGTGCGGGCAGCGCGGCGGCGGGCACGGGCAGCGCCAGCCTGGCGGGCGCGGGCGCGGCGGCCGCACCGTTCGCGGCGATGGCGGGCACCGGCAGTGCCATGCTCGGCAACGGCAGCGCCGCCGCCGTCCCGTTCGGCGTCGCCCTCGGGGCAGGCGTGGCCGCCGGAATCGCCACCGGCAGTGCGGGAATGGCCTCGCTCAGCGCCGCGTCACCGGTCGCGGGCACCCCCGACGCCGATCCCAAGTCAGGCACTGGCACTGGCACTGGCACTGGCACTGGCACTGGCACTGGCAAGACCGAACCCGAGTACAAGCCGCTCCGGCTCGGCCCGCCCAGCTGAGGCCACCGCGGTCCCTTCCCCCGGGCCGCGGCCGGGCACCCCCACGCGGCCCACCAGCAGCCAACGCCGGGCGGACCCACCGATCACCGATATACCCTGACGTATGGGTCTGTCGCGACGCCAACTGCTGAGGTTCGGGGGTGCCGGATCGCTCGCCGTGCTGGTCGGGACCTCCGCGGCGAGCAGCGGACGCTTTCGCGCGCCGCGCTGGTCCGACGACCCGTTCACGCTCGGCGTGGCTTCGGGTGAGCCGACGGCCGACGGCGTGGTGCTGTGGACGCGGCTCGCCCCGGATCCGCTCGCGCCCGACGGGCTGGGCGGGATGCCGCTGGCCCCGGTCAGCGTGGATTACGAAGTCGCGCACGACGAGCAGTTCCGGCAGGTGGTGGCGCGCGGCACGGCGGTCGCGACCCGCGAACTGGCACACAGCGTGCATCCCGAGATCAGCGGGTTGGCGCCGGACCGGTGGTACTTCTATCGATTCCGGGCGGGATCGGTGCTCTCGCCGGTGGGCCGGACCCGCACGGCACCGCAGCCCGGACAGCCGACCGCGCGGATGCGTTTCGCGTTCGCCTCGTGCCAGTCGTGGACCTCGGGCTTCTTCACGGCCTACGAGCACATGGCCGCCGAGGACCTGGATCTCGTTGTGCACCTCGGCGACTACATCTACGAACGGGGCTGGAACCGCGGGCGTGCGGGCATGTCGATCGAACCGCACCTGCAGTGGGAGGCGGTGGATCTGGCCGGGTACCGGTTGCGCTACGCGCAGGCCAAGGCGGAGCCGCCGCTGCGCGACGCGCATGCCGCGTTCCCGTGGCTGGTCACCATGGACGATCACGAGATCGACAACAACTGGGCGGGCGAAGCCCCCGGGCTCGGCCTCGACATCTACCGCCTGCCCGCACTGTTCCGCCGCCGCAAGGCCGCCGCCTTCCAGGCGATGTACGAGCATCAACCGCTGCGGCTGGCGCAGTTGCCCGCCGGGCCGTCGATCCACCTGCACCGCCGCTACGCCTTCGGCGACCTGGCCGAGATCACCATGCTCGACACCCGGCAGTACCGCGACAAGCAGGCCTGCGGCGACGGCAACACCGTCATCGATTGCGCGGATCGCCTCGCCGTCGATCGCACGATACTGGGTGCGCGGCAACGTGATTGGCTGATCGATGGATTCGCCGGCTCGGCGGCGCGCTGGCAGATCCTCGGCAATCAGGTGTCGATGGGTCAGTCCGATCAGGACGCCGGACCCGTGACCGCGGTCGGCACCGACTCCTGGGACGGCTACGTCGCCGACCGCAACACGGTCCTCGGCGCGGCCGCCGATCTCGGTGTGCGCAATCTCGTGGTGATCACCGGCGACCGGCACCAGAACCACGCCGCGAACCTGCGCCGCGACTTCGCCGATCCCGAATCACCGGTCGTCGCTTCGGAATTCATCGGTACCTCGATCAGCAGCGGCGGCGACGGGGTGGACATGAACCCGTCCGGGCGCAATCTGCTCGCCGCCAACCCCGATCTGAAGTTCTTCAACGCGCAGCGCGGCTACGTCCGGGTGGAACTCGAGCACGGCCTGTGGCGCAGCGACTTCCGGGTGGTGCCGTACATCCGCCGCCCGGGTGCGCCCATCCAGACGCGGGCCACGTTCGTGGTGCAGGATCGCGTTCCCGGCGTGGTTCAGGACGCGCAGTCCGAACCGGCTCCCCCGTCGTCGGCACCGGACTCGGCCGCGGCCCCACCAGCCACCGGCCCTCGTTAACCCGTTGCCGCACAGGCTGTTCCCGCACGCCACCTGCTGACGGGCGGGATACAGCGAGTGTGCCGACGACTACCGAACCGGGACCGGCAACGACGTCGCGGGCGTTTCCGCGATCGTGGCGGAACGCTCGGACGGCGTCCGGAAGGTCGCTTCGATGGTGGCCCGTTCACGCCACAGGTGGATCAGCGCGAGGACGAAGATCGTCGTGCCGACCACGTTGGCCCCGAAATGCCACCACACCCGATAGGTCCACAGGCCGGGGCCCGGGTCGAGCAACCCGAACCAGGTCGACAGCCCGATGGCCTTCGCCCCCAACGCCACCGAGACGGTCAGCGCGATGTGTTCGAGACCGTGGATGCCCTGCATCAGCACGCCCATCCGTCCCCATTTGCGCGCCTTGCTCGCCAGCGCCCGATGCGTGATCAGCGCGACCCCCACCAGCCCGGCGAGGAACTGGAAATTGCCTGCCAGGTGCAGGATTTCCATGCCGAGGGTCGGTTTGGAGGTGTCGACCTGCCCGAACCCGTTGGCCAGGCCGGTGCCCCACGGCGTCATCCAGGCCGGCGAGTTCGGGTGCCCGAGCCAGTAGCCGACCTGCAGCACGTGCTCCTGGAAGTGGCCGATCTGCGCCAGGACGCCGAGCCCGATGACGCCTAGGCTCCCGCGGTACATCCACGGTCGCACGCCGCGACGCATGGCGACGATGAGCACGGCTACCGCGGCCCACATCACCACCATCCACGACAGCATCGCGATCGCTCCGGCGATCTCCCATCCGGTCGCTCCCGCACCGTGATGCATGTTTTCCATCTCGTACCGCCTGTCGCCACCCAATGAATACGGGAATACAAAAAGGGTAATTCAAGGACGTTCGACAGCGATGCAAATAGCGCATTTTCACTTTTATCCCGGAACGGCCGCCCGCCGTCCGTCTCACGAATATAATGTTGTTATTTGCAGGCATGTCACAATTAAGGCTATGCGCTGCGCAAAAAGCACGCTGAACAGCGCATATCCGCGTCGCATTCGCACCTCGACCCGATATCGCCCGATAACCGAGTTATCCACCGATGATCTGCTGACCGACCGGGAAGTATATTATCGCCGCCGATATCGTTCACACAACGCACCGGTCAGTACGAAATGGCGGGCGCACTGGCCCACTCCTCGCCCGCAATTACCACATGGTCGAGGAAGCGGAGACCGACGGTGCGCGCGGCCTCGGCGAGCAGCGTGGTGGCGCGGCGATCGTCCAGGCTGGGCGCCGCGTCGCCGGAGGGGTGGTTGTGCACGACGGCGAAGGCACGGCCGTCGTGGCGCAGGACGGTGTTCAGGATCTCGCGGACCGGGACGGCCACCTGATCGACCGCGCCTTCGGCGACGAACACCTTGCGCCGCAGCCGATTCTGCGCGTCGCACACCAGCACCAGCAGCCGTTCCACCCGCGCGCCGGTGAACAGCGGGCGGGCCGCGGCGGCGACATCGGACGCGGCGGTGAGCCGCGTCGCGGTGGCGGTGCCGGTGCGGGCGCGCGAGCCGAGATGGAACGCGGCGACGAGGGCGGCGGCCTTGGCCGTCCCGATGCCCGCGCGGCGGGCCAGTTCCTCGGGGCGTGCCGCCGCCAGTTCGGCCAGGCCGCCGTGCTCGACGAGCAACTCCACCGCCAGATCGAGGGCGCTCGCCCCGGGCCTGCCGTGACGTAGCAGCAGAGCCAGTAATTCGGCGTCACTGAGCGCCTGCGGACCGAGGGCGAGCAGCCGCTCGCGCGGGCGCTGCTCGACGGGCACATCGATAAGAGAAACCGGCATCGTTCCACCCCTTGGTCACGGCGACAGTGTCACGGAGTCTGCCAGGACCCACCGACATGGTGTCCGCGTCCACGCGCCGCCCGAGTTGTCCGGTCCTGCCGATTGCGGTTCGGTGTCCGTCCGGCAGACTGAGTACGTCACACGGAGTACAGGGGTCGACGAATGTGCACATCGCGCAAGGGAACCGCGGCATCCGAGCGGGTTGCCGCGCTGACCGCGCTGCTCACCGCGGTCGTGTTGCTGGCCGCCGGGTGCGGCGGCGGCAAGGACGCGCCCCCGCCGCCCGTCCCGACCCTGGATCGGTACTACCAGCAGCAGATCGCGTGGGGCCCGTGCGACGACTATCCGGGCGGCGGGGCCGAACTCACCGCCACCGGAATCCAGTGCGCGCGGGTCACCGTGCCGATCGACTACGGCCGCCCCGACGGTGAGACGGCGAAGATCGCGATCTCCCGGCTGCGCGCCACCGGCGCCAAAGTCGCCTCGCTGCTGACGAATCCGGGTGGGCCGGGGGTGCCCGGCCTGCTCATGCCGCTGGCGCTGGCGAAGCTGCCGGTGGCCGAACGCTTCGACGTGATCGGGATGGACGTGCGCGGGCTCGGCGCGTCGACCCCGCTGGTCCGGTGTCGTTCCACGAAGGAACACCTGACCAGCCGGCGCGTGCTCGGCATGACCGACCCCTTCGCCGAGATCGACCAGATCGAGCAGGAGAACGAGGAATACGCGGACTCGTGCGCCCAGCGCACCGGGCTGGCGCTGCTCGGCCACGTCGGCACCGGTGACGTCGCGCGCGATATGGATGTCATCCGCGCCGTGCTCGGCGACCGGAAGCTGACCTACTTCGGCGGGTCCTACGGCACCCGGCTGGGCTCGACCTATGCCGAACTGTTCCCGGACCGGGTCCGCGCCATGGTGCTCGACGCCCCCGTGGATCCGACCACGAACATCGGCGACGAAGTGATCACCTCGGCCGGCTTCCAGCAGGCCTTCGACGCCTATGCCGCGGATTGCGCCAAAGCGCCGGACTGCCCGCTCGGCACCGATCCGAAGAAGGCGACGGAGGCCTACCGAGCTCTGGTGCTGCCGCTGATCCGGCGCCCGATCAGCGTCGCGGGCCAACGCGGCCTGGACTACGACGCGGTCATCACCGCGACCATCGCCTCGCTCTACAACCCGGAGTCCTGGCCCGCGCTCACCCGGGGTTTGGCCGAACTCGCCAACGGCCGCGGCGACGCGCTGCTCGGTGAAGCGGGCGAGTATCAGGAGGTTTCCTCCGACGACGTGCACCGCGCGGTGCTCTGCCTGGAGGAGGTCCGGGTGACCGACCGCGCGGTCGCGACCGATATCGACCGCCGATCCCGCAGTGCCGCCCCGATTTTCGACGACGGCGTGGCCACCGGCCAGACGCCGCTGGACGCCTGCGCGTTCTGGCCGATCCCGCCGACCGCGCAGCCGCATGTGCCGAACGTGGCCGGGCTGCCGAAGGTCGTGGTCGTCGCGGTGACGGGCGACCCGGCGACGCCCTATCCCGGCGGCGTTTCCCTCGCGAAAGCCCTCGGCGCCGCGTTGATCACCTACGAGGGCACCCAGCACGGCGTCACCTTCGAGGGTGTCGCGTGCGTGGACGAGCCCGTACTGAAGTATCTGATCGATCTGACCGTGCCGGCCGAGGGCCTGCGCTGCCGCAAGTCCTGAGCCGGCTACCCGTCGACCACCACGACCTCGGGCCCCGGCAGCGCGAACAATGCTGTCGCGGCGAGCTTTTCGAGATGGCGTAGCTGACGTTCGTGCACGACGATCCGGCGCAGTGCCTCGTTGATAGTGGCGTTGCTCGTCGAGGTGCCCATGATCGCGGCAGCGGCGGCGAGCAGTTTCTGGTCGAGATCGATCCGCACGGATTTCATGCGTCCTCCTTCGTACGTTCGCCATTTTGCGCTGTCTCGCCCGCTCATGTCCGGCAAATCGATCAGAGTCACCGAATTCGCCGAGTTTTTCAGGGCCGCAAGCAGGTTGGGCAGCCGGGTGAACAGGCACGTGGGTGGTTCCCGGCACACACTCGGCATCGTCTTCGGCACCGCGCGCCGGGCGGGTGTGACGACCCGACGGTCACTGGTCAGCTCGCCGCCGGATCAGGCGGTCTTACGCCGGTATGTGGGCACCGATCCGGCACCAGCTAGACACTTTGCCAAGCTGAATGCCCGTTTGTTGTCGCCGGGCCGCCGCGGTGCTTGCATCGTCGTATGTTCACCGAAGCTCAGCTGTACTCACCGGTGACCCGGTCCGGCGACGGCGATGTGACCGTCCACCTGAGCGACGAGCACCCTGGCGTGCACGACGCTGACTACCGGACCCGGCGCAACGCCATCGCCGAACTGGCACTCGACTACGCGCCGGGCAAGCCGGTTCCGCAGATCGCCTACACCGACGAGGAACAGCAGGTGTGGCGGATCGCTTCGGCGGAACTCGCCCGCAAGCACCAGACCTACGCCTGCGCAGAGGTATTGGCGTCGGCGGCGCGGCTCGCCCTGCCGGAGGACCATATTCCGCAGTTGGACGAAGTCTCCGCGGCACTGCTGCCGCTCAGCGGATTCCGCTACGCGCCCGCCGCGGGCCTGGTGCCGCTGCGCGAGTTCTTCGGCTCGTTCGCCGATCGGATCTTCCACTCCACCCAGTACATTCGGCACCATTCGGCACCGCTGTACACGCCCGAACCCGATGCCATCCACGAGATCATCGGGCACGCCAACCAGATCGCGAGCCCGCGCTTCGCCGCCATCTACGAGGCGGTCGGCGCGGCCGTCGGACGACTCGAGACCGATACCGCGCTGAAATTCCTGGCCAACGTGTTCTGGTTCTCGATGGAATTCGGGGTGGTCCGCGAACAGGGCGAGGTGCGCTGTTACGGCGCGGGCCTGCTCTCCTCCTACGGGGAGATCGAGGAGTTCCGCGGCGCCGACCTGCGGCCGCTCGACGTCGCCGAGATGGGCAGCGCGGTCTACGACATCACGCACTACCAGCCGATCCTCTACTGCGCGGAGTCGATCGCCGAGATCGAGGACGTGGTGGGCGGGTTCTTCGCGACCATGGACGACGAGACCCCGGAGCGGCTGCGGCATTCGAATACCGCTGGAGCGCAGTAGGTTCGGGCTACTTCCCGGAACGGTCCCGCCCCAGCGGCAGGCCCGCTTCGAGGAACTCCATCGCTTTGGCGATGTTCTCGGCGTTGACCGGCGCGATCGTCGCGATGGCCAGCGCGATGCCCGCCAGCGCGCCGGAGAGCACCCGGACCTCGAAGTCGTCCGGGGACACCTCCAGCCGTTCGGCCAGCATGCCCGCGGAGAGTTCGATGCTGCGCAGCATCTCCTGTCCGACCGCCGAGCGCAGTTCGGGCACGTGGTACACCAGCGCCTGGCGTTCCTGCTCGAAGGCCAGTTCCGCAGCGGGCAGCGAGCCGAACACCTCGGCGATGGCGTCGCGGAACGCCTGCAGCGGCGGCACCTCCGGCGGCTGCGCCAGGAAGACCGCCTCCAGCACCGGGTCGAGGTCATCGGCGAGCACCAGCTGCTCCTTGGACGGGAAATAGCGGAAGAAGGTGCTCGGCGAGACCTCGGCCGCCGCCGCGATCTGTTCGACGGTCGTCTCGCCGTAGCCCTGCTCGCGGAACAGCCGGAACGCTTCGAGGCGAATCGTCCGGCGGGTTCGCTCCTTCTTCCGCTCCCGTAGACCGGGCACCGCGGGTTCTTCTCCGGACAGATCAACCGACATGGTTCGATTCTGACGCATCCGCCCCGACGATCACCTCCGCTCCGGCGACCGGGGGTTGCCGATCCTGCGCCGCGGCGGGCATGGCCGGTCGCGGCACGCGGATGAACACGGCGGCGAGCACCGCCGCCGTTGCGCACAGGGCCGCGCAGACCCAGAGCATCGCCGCCATGCCGCCGACGAACGCGGTCTGCACCTGGTGCAGCAGCGCGAGGTCGCCGGTCCGGTGCGCCACCGCGGCGCCGGCGTTCACCCCGTCCGAGATCGGGTCACGATTCACATCGCCCAGTTCCGAACGGTAGCGGGTGGCCAGCACGGTGCCGAGGATCGCGACGCCGATGGTGCCGCCCGCTTGGCGCAGGGCCTGGATCAACGCGGACCCGGACCCGGAGCGCTCGGCGGAGAGTCCGCCCATCGCCAAGCCCATGGCGGTCGGCATGGCCAGTCCCATGCCGGCGCCGAGCAGGGTCAGCCACAGCGCGGTGAAACCGTAGCCGCTGTCCACGGTGGTCAGCCCGCCGAGTGCGAGTGCGACGGCGAGCAGGCCGAAGCCCACGGCGAGCACCGTGCGGGTGCCGAGTTTCGGCAACGCCTTGTCGACCACCCGGCTGCCGACCAGCAGGCCGCCGATCAGCGGCAGCAGCCGCAGCCCACTGCCGAGCGCGTCGACGCCGAGCACCGCCTGGAAGTACTGCGGCACGGTGAAGAACATGCCGAACATCGCGAAGTTGACGACGATGGAAAGTACGGTGCCCCAGCGGAATCCGGCGTTGCCGAACAAGCCGAGATCGATCAGCGGATGCGCGGTCCTGCGCTGCCACAGCACGAACGCACCGAGCAGCAGCACCCCGGCGCCGACGCTGCCCCACGCCGCCCCGTTGCCCCAGCCGAACTCACCGATCCGAATGAAACCGTAGGTGAGGCCCAGCATGCCCGCGGCCGACAGCACGACACCGGGCACGTCCAGCCGGTAGCGCTGTGCGCTGCGGGAGTCCGGCACCAGGGCGAGTACCGCGAGCACACCGATGATCACCATCGGCACATTGATCAGGAACACCGAACCCCACCAGAAGTTCCGCAGCAACCAGCCGCCCACGATCGGCCCGAGCGGCAGGCCGAGCGCGGTCGAGGTCACCCAGACGGTGAGCGCACGCTGCCGTTCGCCCGGCTCGGGAAACAGCGAGGGCAGCACTGCCATGGACAGCGGGATCATCGCCGCGGCCGCCACGCCGAGCACCACTCGCCCGGCGATCAGCTCGCCCGCCGAGGTCGCGAAGGCGCACGCGAGCGAGGCCGCGCCGAACAAGAGCAGGGCGGCGAGCAGGAACTTCTTGCGCCCGTACCGATCGCCGAGCGCGCCCGCGGGCAGCATCACCGCGGCGAGCGCGAGCGTGTACGCGCTGCTGAACCATTGCAGCGCAGCGGTATTCGCTTGCAGATCGATGGCAAGCGTGGGCAACGCCACGGTCAGCACCGTCACGTCGAGCCCGATGGTCAGCATCGCGACCGCCAGCGCGCCGAGCGCCAGCCAGCGGCGAGTCGAATCAGTCTGCACAACCCCTCCGTAAATGAGAGAAACTACTTTTTGATAGTAACTCTCATTTAGTAGCGTCTGTCGATACCCGGCCAGGACGCGTGCGCGGCCACCGCCCGCGCCGACCGTTACGCTCGCAAACGATGAAGATCCGGGAGTCGCGCCGCCGCGCCACACTTCGCCTCGGTTCCGCGCTGGCCGCACTGGCCGTCACCGCGGGCTTGGCCGCCGTACCGTCGTTCGCCGCGCCGACGAGCACGACGACGACACCGTTCAGCACGCCCAATACCGACGGGTGCCCGCAGAAGACCAGCCCGCCCCCGCCGATCGACCAGTCCGAGGTGCCGCGGCCCGGGCAGTCGGCGCCGACCGCGCTGCCCGTCCCCGTCCCACCCGTCGGCGGCAGCAGGCTCGGCGAATGCGGACTGGTGCTGCCCAAGGGCGCACCCGCTGTGCCGCAGGATATTTCGGCCACCGCCTGGCAGGTGTCGGACCTGGACACCGGCGAGGTCCTGGTCGCCAAGGACCCGCACGGCCGGTATCGGCCGGCCAGCACCATCAAGGTGCTGCTCGCCACCATCGCGCTGCGCACCCTCGACCTGAACAAGGTGGTGACCGGCACCGAGGACGACGCGAACGCCGACGGCACCCGGGTCGGCATCGGCCCCGGCGGCCGCTACACCAACCGTCAGCTCATGCAGGCCCTGATCATGGCGTCCGGCAACGACGCGGCCCATGCCATCGCCACCCAGCTGGGCGGCGAGGAGGCCACCGTCGCCAAGATGAACGAGCTGGCGAAGTCGTTGCACGCCTTGGACACTCGCGCGGCCAGCCCGTCCGGGCTGGACGGCCCCGGCATGAGCACGTCCGCCTACGACCTGTCCGTGCTCTTCCGGGAGGCCATGACGATCCCGCTGTTCGCCGAACTCATCCACACCGAACAGGTCGATTTCCCCGGTTATCCCGCGAACCCGAAGATCCCCGACGACAAGGACCATCCCGGCTTCCCGATCGGCAACGACAATCACCTGCTCTACGACTACGAGGGCGCCCTCGGCGGCAAAACCGGTTTCACCGACGACGCCAGGCAGACCTTCGTCGCCGCCGCCGAGCGCGACGGCCGCCGGCTCGTCGTCACCCTGCTCAAAGCCGATGTCCGGCCGCTACGCCCCACCGATCAAGCCGCCCGCCTGCTCGACTACGGCTTCGCCCTGCCCCGCGGTACCAGCATCGGCACACTGCCCAGCGCCACCCCCGACCAGTCGAAAACCGGTGCCGCCCTGGCCTCCCCGCCGCCTCGCGACACGGCCCCCCAGGCAGACTCCGCTCCCGGCGACTCTCACGGACCCGACCGTACCGTCTGGATAGTGGGCGGCACCATTCTGGTCCTCGCCCTGCTCCTGGGCGCCCGCCGCCTCAATCGCCGCAGATAGCAAGGCTTTTCAGAGCAGCAGGACAACGACGGTCGAGTCAGGGACGGCGGCGCAGGCCCGAAAGCGCCAGGGCCGCAAGGGCTCCCGCACCGAAGAAGGTCGCGCCCGCGCCGACGGACAGTTCCCGGGCGGAAACCCGGGGCGCGATCACAGCGGCGGGTGGCGGCGGGATATCGGCGTCGCGGTCGTTGTCGGAGGCGGTGGCGGCCCACGCGGTGGCGAACAGGACGATGCGGTAGGTGATGTAGCTGAAGACCATCAGGCCGATGATCGAGCCGAACGCCGCGCCGGCCGGGCTGGACAGCACGGTGCGCAGGTAGATCGAGGCGACGAACTTGAAGACCTCGAAGACCAGGGCGGCCAGCGCCGCCGCCTTCGCGGCACTCTTCAACGTGACCGGCTCGCGCGGCAGCCGCGCGATCATCCAGGCGAACACCGCCCAGGACGCGAGAAAACCGAGGAAGATCGAGACCAGTGCCAACAGCAGCCGCGCGCCCGGCAGGTGCGAAAGGCCGAGGCTGATCAGCAGCCGAGCCCCGAGGGTGCTGGACGCGAGTGCGGAAAGACCAAGAGAGACAACGAAAGCCAAGCCGAGTCCGAGCAGCGCGCCGAGATCGGACAGTTTCGCCAGGAACCAGTTCTGCTCCTCGCTCTTCTGCTCCCACTGTTCGGTGAGCGCCGCGCGCAGGTTCGCCATCCAGCCGAGCCCGGTGTAGAGCCCGGCCAGCAGACCGATGACGCCGACCGTGCCGCGGGAGTCGACGGCCTTGTCGACCAGCTCGTTCAGCTGGGTGCCGAGCTCGCCGGGAATGTTGTCGACGATCTTGGCCTGCAGCTCGCCGAGCAGATCGGGATTGCTCGTCAGCACGAAGCCCGCGATCGCGAAGGCGACCATCAGCAACGGAAACAGCGACAGCACGGTGAAATACGTGATGCCCGCGGCGTAGTAGTCACCGCGCTGCCGTTGATACCGTCCGCCCGCTCGCACCAAATGGTCGAGCCACGGCCGCTTCTGGATCCGTCGTTCGATCCCGGCCTGGATGTTGTCGATCACCTGCACCAGTTCGCCCCTTCAGGAGTGATCTCGCAGGTGCCGCCACTAGCGGGTCAGCAGACCCACTCGGTCGTATACCTGTGCGAGGGTGTTGCCGGCGATCTCTCGCGCACGCTCGGCACCGGCGGCGAGGATGCGGTCGAGTTCGCCCTGATCCGACAAATACTCTTGCACCTTCGCCTGCAATGGCGTGACAAATTCGACCAGCGCGTCGGCCACATCCGCTTTCAGGTCGCCGTAGCCCTTGCCCGCGTAATCCTTTTCGAGCGTCACGATCGGCGTGCCGGTCACCGAACTGAGGATCACCAGCAGGTTGCTGACGCCCGGCTTGTGCTCGACGTCGTAGCGGATCTCGCGCTCGGTGTCGGTGACCGCGGAACGCACCTTCTTGGCGGTGATCTTCGGGTCGTCCAGCAGGTTGATCAGCCCGGCGTCGGAGGACGCCGACTTGCTCATCTTCGCCGTCGGATCCTGCAGGTCGTAGATCTTGGCCGTGCCCTTCACGATATGCGCCTCGGGCACCACGAAGGTCTTCTTGAACCGGGTGTTGAAGCGCTGCGCCAGGTTTCGGGTCAGTTCGAGATGCTGGCGCTGATCCTCACCGACCGGCACCTGATGCGGACGGTAGAGCAGGATGTCCGACGCCATCAGCACCGGATAGGTGAACAGGCCGACGGAGGCGTTGTCCGAGCCCTGTTTGGCCGACTTGTCCTTGAACTGGGTCATCCGGCTCGCCTCGCCGAACCCGGTGATGCAGCTGAGCACCCAGGCCAGTTCGGCGTGCTCGGGCACCTGGCTCTGCACGAACAACGTCGACTTCTTCGGGTCGATGCCGACAGCGAGCAGCTGCGCGGCGGCACCCCTGGTCTGCGCCCGCAGCGCCTTCGGGTCCTGCGGCACGGTGATCGCGTGCAGGTTCGGGATGAAGTACAGCGAGTCGTAATCGTCCTGCATGGACACCCAGTACTGCAGCGCCCCAAGGTAGTTGCCGAGATGGAACGAGGAACTGGTGGGCTGGATCCCGGAAAGGACCCGCTGCTTGCGTTCAGCGGCCGGGGTTTCTGCAGGAACGGACATACCCCGATCTTTCCATGCCCCTCAAGCGGAATTCCGCTGCACCCAGTTGCGTGGATCGATGCCCGGCATACTCGGTCGCCCGGTGCGCAGCAGGCGACGTTCACGCTGGGAAACCAGCTTGTAGACCGGCGCGCTCGGCCCGGCCAGCGTGCCGCGCAGCACCGGCGGCGCCAGCGGCAACGCGACATGCGCCGTACGCACGGCCTGCGCGAGCGCCCGGTACGCGCCCTGCTCGGCAATCCCCCACCGCATGCCGTACATCTCGCGGATCCGCGGCGGCAGGCTGCCCTGCACCAGCAGGAAGAAGGCGGAGGTGACCTGCTGCAACGGCATCCGCTGCGGATACGGCACCCGCTGCCCGGCCAGGTACGAGCCGACCAACCGCGCCTCGTCGGTGAGGAACAGTTCATCCGAGGCGAGGTAGGCGTCGAACGACGCGCGGAACTCGCGGTAGGTGGCGGGCGCGGCCGCGGGCGGCATCCCGAACAGTTCGGCCCAGCGGACATAGTCCTGGTAGAGGCCCTCGCGTTCGCCGTCGGTCAGGGTGCGGACCAGCAGGTCGTACATCACCTCGGCCGAGTCGAAGGTGAACGCCATCGTCAGGTACATCAGGTGCGGATCGTCGGCCGAATATCCGGTGCCCGCCGGATGATGGGCCCCGGCGTCCTCGGGCAGCACGCCCCGCACCGTGGCGTGCTTCTTCTTGGTGAACTCCAATGCCCGGTCTGCCTCCGCCTTGCTGCCGAGAAAGACCGCCTCGAACAGGTGACCGGTGAGTGCGAGCCTGGTGTAGGGCGTCATCCGGTGCTCGGTGTGCTCGGCGGTGCCGACGTAGAGCAGTGGCTGCACCGCACCGACAACCAGGGCGCGCTGGCCATAGGTCAGGCCGACCGCCCGCTTGCGCATCACCCGCCGGGCCATCGAGTGGTCGCTGAAATAGCCGGGTTCGGACATCACTGCCTCCTCATCGAGACCATCTGGCAATAGCATCCGCCAGATCTGCAATTCTGGCAAGAGGCTATGCCAGAATGGGCCGTGCCAGAATCGGAGTCGTGACTCGTAGCTATGGCGGGGTCTCCGCGACGGAGCGCAAAGCCCAGCGGCGCACGGCACTGCTCGATGCCGCACTGGAGATCATCGGCACCCAGGGGCTGGCCAAACTGACCGTTTCGGGGCTCTGCGCCCGAGCCGGACTCAACGAGCGGTACTACTACGAGAGTTTCGACAGTCGCGACGCCGTGCTGACCGCCCTGATCGACGCCATCGCCGAGGAACTCGCGAGCGTGATCGTCGCGGCGGTCGGCGCCGCGCCGAAGGATTCCCGAGGCACCGCACACGCCGCGATCGCCGCGGGCATCCACCTGCTCACCGACGATCCGCGCAAGGCCAAGGTCGCGCTCGTCGCGGGTATGGCGACGCCGGAACTGCGGGCCCGCACCACCGAAACGGTGCGGTTGTTCGCCGGGATGGTCGCGGCCGAAGGCATCGACTTCTACGGCATCGACGATCCGGCCGCGGATCCGGCGATCGCGTTCCGGGCGAACTACCTGGTCGGCGGTTTGGTGCAGACGCTGACCGCCTGGCTACAGGGTGAGTTGCCGATCAGCCGGGACGAACTGATCGAGCACACCACCGACGTATTCGTCCTGCTCGGCGAGGACCTGGCACACCGCCTGAGCTGACCCGGCGGAGTCAGAGTTGCACCGAAACGTCCTGCAACCCGGTCGATCCGCCCTGCAGCACCACCCGGAACAGAATGCCCTTACCCGACCAGTATTCGGCGGCATCGCGAATCGCCGAGCCGAACCAGGCCCGCTCGTCCGGTTCGTCGGCCAGCAGCTGTGCCGAATCACGGATCACCACCACGTATCCGGTCGCGTCGCCGACGAAATCGTCCAGATCGCGCAGACATTCGTCGAACGCGTCCTTGTTCTCGCCGAAGTAGTACGGGAACTGCAACGCGGCGGCGATCTCGTCGAAAACCCGTGCGACCGACCGCATCTTCGGCCCGCGCAGCTCACGCACCGCGAAACCGGAAGGCGCGCGGTAGCGCACACTGCTCAGCTCGGCCGCATCGACGGCCGTCGCGCCCAGCGCCGTCCGCGGCGGCAGCGGGGCGATCGACGGGACCCCCGCGTCGGCGGCGACGGGACGAGCAAGGAACTGCGACAACGTGACTGACTCGGTCATCAACGCATCCTCGTGAAGGTTTTGTAATGGTCCCCGGTGTACCAGGCCGCACCGTCACTTCCGGTGACGATGCGTTCTGCGTCCCGATTCCGGTTGCGCTGCTTGGGATTGACGTCCCACTCCTGATAGGTGATCGGTGTGCCGGACGCGTCGGTGGCGGGCAGATCGCCGCCGCGATTCATCCAGCGGTCGCCGCCCTTGGTGCCCGGCGCGTTCGCCGAATCCGGCCAGCGACCCGCGTCGATCTCGCGCAGGGTGGCGTACGCGCGATCGGGCACGCCCGGTGCACGGCTGGCCGACGGAGGTGCTTCCGGTGTCCGCTGAGCATTCCCGGCCGGTGCGCCGGCGCTCGGCGTGGCGCGGGTGGTGGTGGCCCCCGCGGCCCGGTCGTCACCGCCGCGGGTTGCCAGCACCGCGGCCACGATCAGCACCAGCGCCACCGCGCCGAGCGCGACCGCCGCACGAATCGCCTTCGGCGACAGGTTCATCGGTACTGCACCGTGACCGGTGCGTGATCGGACCAGCGCTGGTCGTACGCGGCGGCCCGCTCCACCACGGCCTGCTTGGCGCGGGTCGCGAGCTCGCCGCGGGCCAGCTGGTAATCGATCCGCCAGCCGGTGTCGTTGTCGAAAGCGCGGCCACGGTAGGACCACCAGCTGTACGGGCCTTCGACGCCGGGATGCAGCTTGCGCACCACATCGACGTATCCCGCGGCGAGCAACTGATCGATCCAGGCGCGCTCGTCCGGCAGGAAGCCCGCCGACTTCAGGTTGCCCTTCCAGTTCTTCAGATCCAGTTCGGTGTGCGCGATGTTCCAGTCACCGCTCACCACGAACTCGCCGGTGCGCGTGGTCAGGTAGGCGCCGAGTTCGGCCAGGTACCGGTACTTTTCGTCCTGGCGCGGGGTACCTGCGTCGCCCGAGTGCACGTACACACTCGCCACGGTGACGTCGCCGAAGTCGGCCTCGAGGTAACGGCCCGAAGCGTCGAATTCGCTGCTGCCGAAGCCGATTCGGACCGCGTGCGGCTCCCGGCGGGACAGGATCGCGACCCCGGCGCGGCCCTTGGATTCCGGCTCGGCATTGGCCAGCCACCAGCCCTCGGCCAGCGCAGGCGCCAACGCCGCTCTGGTCTGCTCGTCGGTCGCCCGGACCTCCTGGACGCAGACGATGTCGGCCTCGGTGGCGGCGAGCCAGGCCAGCATGCCTTTGCCCGCGGCAGCGCGGACGCCGTTTACGTTCACACTCGAAATGATGTAGGCCACCGAACGACCGTACAATGCTGGTCAGATGAATTCCTTCGGACACCGCCGTCCAGGAAAGGGTGATGACGATGCCGTCTGACACCTCCAAGCCCACCGCCGGCGCGAAGCGCCCCGCGCGCCCGCCGGCCGCCGCCAAGCAGGCTCCGGCAATGCCCAAGGCCGTCAAGGCTTTACACCTGGGCTCCGGCGACCCGCTGCTCCTGCTGCACGGCTTCATGATGTCGCCGCACTGCTGGGAGCAGACGGCGACGCGGCTGTCGATCCAGTGCGAGGTGTACGCGCCCGCCTTCGCGGGCCACTGGGGTGGCGAGGAGGCCGACGGGTGGTCGGTCAACGTGCATACCCTCGCGGACCGCATCGAGGACCAACTGGACGACCTCGGCTGGCGCACCTGCCACATCGCGGGTAACTCGCTCGGCGGATGGGTCGGAGTCGAACTCGCCCGGCGCGGGCGGGCCCGCACACTCACCCTCATCGCGCCGGCTGGCGGCTGGCACGTCCCTTCGATCACCCACCTGCGGATCAACCTGAAGTTCCTCTCGCTGGTCCCGGTCGTCGAAATCGGCAAGCGGCTGGGCGGTTTCGCGATCAACAATCCGATCGCGCAGCGGCTGGCGTTGCTCCCGCTGAGCAAAAACGCGTCGGCGGTGTCCCGGGCCGACGCCGCGGCGTGCATCATGGCGGCGCTGCACTGCCCGACGATGATCCCGTTCCTCGTCGCCGGGCTGCGCGGGCCGGGACAGGAAGACCTGTCCACCCTCACCACGCCGGTCCGGCTGCTGCTCGCCGAATACGACCGGGTGATCCCCAATCGCGTGTACGCCCGTCGGTACTTGAAAGAGCTGCCCGACTCCGCCGATCGCATCGTCGTGCACGGGGTCGGGCACGTCCCGATGCTCGAAGCCCCCGACCGGATCGCCACCCTGATCGCCGAGCACGTCTACGCCAGCCGCAACCGGCTCCGCGCAGTCTGAACGACCGGATATCCACAGGTAGCGAAGTTGTCCCCAGATCGGAGAAAGATCTCGATCGTGCTCGCGCCCGGACTTAGTCTCGTGGCATGGGGAGCCAGCACACCGACCGAACCTTCCATCAACTGCGTGGCGACGTCTACGGACTGTACGACGTGGCCCAGGGGATCAAGGACGACGTGATCAAGTGCGACCGCGTGGTCCGAGACGTCCACCTTCGCCTAGGACGGCTGGGGCGAACCTCCGGACGCCAATTCGGTCTACTGCTCACCGCCCAGCATGAACACGGACACCGTCTGGACCGCGTGGAGTCCCACCTCCGCGATCTCACCACCGGTCTCGACAAACTCGCGCCACTACCAGCACAGGTCAGCACCCTCACAACCCAAGTCAACGAACTCACCGGCCGGGTCGACCAACTCACCAACCGGGTCGACCAACTCACCAACCGGGTCGACCAACTCACCAACCGGGTCGACCAACTCACTGGCGGGTTCGACCAACTCACCAACCAAGTCGGCGAACTCACCAGCCGCGTTGACCAACTCACGAACCAGGTCGGTGAACTCGCCGCTTTACCTGCACGATTCGTCACGCTCGAGACTCAGATGGGCAATCTGCAAGCGCAGGTAAATCAACTCGAGGGGACCATCCATCAGAACTCCCGGACCCTCGACACCGTCCTCGAACTCCTGCGCAAACAGCAACCCGCACGACGCAGGGACGAACTCGAACCTCCATTCTGAAACCAACGACCCGTTCCATTCGGACGAGCCCGATGTGCGGTGCAGCGGACCGGCCCGATGCACCGCAGATCAGAGCGGTTTTCGCAGGTCGACAATGTGGTCGACGTGCCCGGTAGCGACGGCTAGCGTTGCGCCCCATGGGAATCGCCGAGCTCCAGCACTACGACTTCGCAGTCGACTGAGGGCGGGGTCAGGAGGCGGCGGTTGATTGGGGGGTGGCGGGGAAGTGGAGGAGGAGGTGGGCGATCTGGTCGGGGGCGTCGAGTTGGGGGCAGTGGCCTAGGCCGGGGAGGGGGACGAACTCGCTGTGCGGGAGGAGGGCGTGCAGGGTGCGGGCGGCGGTGATCGGGATGATGCGGTCTTTGGTGCCGTGGGCGATGAGGACGGGGCAGGTGAGGGCGAGGGGGCCGTGGCCGGTGGGATGTTCGCGGGCGTAGCGGACGGCGTCACGACCGCGTGCGGCGACAGCAGCCATGTCGGGGATCGAACGGACTGCGCTGCTGAGGAATTCGGGGGTGGCGGCGAACCCGGGGCCGTAGACGAAGGTGGCGACGGCACGGTGCACACCCCAGCGCACCACCGAAGCCGGAACAGGCAGCACAGCGAGGAGGCGGAACAACAGCCGGTACTCACGCAATCGGCCGACCCGGGCCAGCCAATGCCGAGCCAGCAGCGGCTCGTCCAAGGCGACCACGGCGACGACCTCGTCAGCCGAATGCCGGGCGGCGGCATGCAGCGCGGTGGCCGCGCCGAGCGAGTTGCCGACCACGGTCAACGGACCGTGCTCGGCGATGATCGCATCGACGAACGCATCGAACTGCGGGGTCAACGCACCGGGCCGACGCCGATCCGCCAGGCCGAAACCCGGCAGGTCGACGGCGAACGCCGCACGCCCGGCGACGGCGAGCGCGGTGAGCACCCCGCGCCAGGTGTCGGCACTGTCCGCATACCCGTGTAGCAGCAGCATCGGCGGGCCCGCACCCGCGACGGAAAGCACCCGGGTCCGGACTCCGCCGTAGCGCGCGGTGGATTCGGTGATCATGGCCGATGCCCTTCACGAGCGGCGCACCTCGAAAAGGTGCAGGGACAACGGCGTTGCAACGGCACAGCACGTTCGGAGCGCACACGCCGTTGTCGTGCGCCCCGAACGACGAGCTGTCAGGCCAGCAGACCCTTGGCGATGTGGGTCACCTGGATCTCGTTGCTGCCCGCGTAGATCATCAGCGACTTCGCGTCGCGCGCAAGCTGTTCCACGCGGTACTCGGTCATGTACCCGTTACCGCCGAACAACTGGACCGCCTCCATGGCGACCTCGGTGGCCGCCTCGGACGCGTACAGCTTCATGGCCGAGGCCTCGGCCAGTGTCGGCGGTTTGCCGGCCCGGCCCCGTTCCAGCGTGTTGAACACCATGTTCTGCACGTTGATCCGCGCGATCTCCATCTTGGCCAGCTTGAGCTGCACCAGCTGGAACCGCCCGATCTCCTGGCCCCAGAGCTTGCGGCTCTTGGCGTATTCCAGGCAGAGCCGGTGGCATTCGTTGATGATGCCCAACGCCATGAATGCGACGCCGACCCGTTCCGCGGTGAAGCTGGAACGGGCACTCTCCCGGCCGTCACCGCCCTTGTGCTCCTCGGTTTCCCCGAGCAGCCGGTCCCGGCCGAGGCGGACGTTGTCGAAGAACAGTTCACCGGTCGGCGAGGCGTGCAAGCCCATTTTCTTGAACGGCTTGCCCTGGGTGAGGCCCTCCATGCCCTTGTCCAGCACGAAGGTCAGCACCTTGCGCTCGCGCTTGTCGGCGCCGTCACCCTCGTCGAGCTTGGCGTAGACGATCATCACGTCGGCGAAGGGACCGTTGGTGATGAAGGTCTTCTGCCCGTTGAGCAGGTAGTCCTCGCCGTCGCGTTTGACGTAGGTCTTCATGCCGCCGAACGCGTCGGACCCCGAGTCGGGCTCCGTGATAGCCCACGCCGCAACCTTTTTCATGGTCACGATGTCGGTGAGCCAGCGCTGTTTCTGCGCCAGCGTGCCCCGCGACATGATGGTGGTGGCGCCGAGACCGATGCTGACGCCGAGCGCGGTGACCACGCCCATGCAGACACCGGACAGCTCGCCGATGAGCACCGCCATCAGCGATTCCTGCCCGGCGAACGGGCTACCGCCGGCGGACTTGTCCTTCTTCTCCGGCTTCGGCTCGCCCGCCGCGATGGCCGCTTCTCTCGCCTCCTGCTTGGCGAGCAGCTTGGTCACCGCTTCCTCACCCATCGCGTCGATCCCGAACTCGCTGAACAGCTTCCGGATGATCGGGTACGGCGACAGCTCGCCGCTGTCCAGGGCGTCCAGGTTGGGCCGGATCTCCTTGTCGATGAACGTCCGCACGGCGTCGCGGATCAGCAGATCGGTCTCGGACCATTCGAACATCGTTGTTCTCCTAACGTTGCGGCGAGCTCAGGGCAGCCGGGCGGAGATGTCGTCGATCAGCCAGGGCCCTTCGGTCTCGATCGTCTTCACATCGTGCCAACCGGCCAGCTCGGAAATGGCGCCGCCCTGCACCGCGAACACCTTGCCGGTGATCGGGCACTTGTCCGAGGCCAGGTAGGCCACCAGCGGCGAGATGTTGGCGGGGCTGAAGGCATCGAAGCCGCCCTCCGCCACCTCGTCGGCCTCGGCGGCCATCATCGCGCCCATGCCCGGCGTGGCGAGGGTGAGCCTGGTGCGCGCGATCGGCGCGATGGCGTTGACCCGCACGCCGTAACGGGCGAGTTCGTCGGCCGCGACGAGAGTCAGCGCGGCGATCCCCGCCTTGGCCGCGCCGTAGTTGCCCTGACCGGCGTTGGGCACCGTGGTGCCGGACGCGGAGGCGGTGTTGATCACCGCCGCGTTGGGCTGGTTGCCCGCCTTGCTCTGGTCTTTCCAGTAGGCGGCGGCGTGGTGCAGCACGGCGGCGTGGCCTTTGAGGTGCACCGCGATCACCGCGTCCCATTGCGCTTCGTCCATGCCCGCGATGAACGCGTCGCGCAGGATGCCCGCGTTGTTGACCACGATGTCGAGCCCGCCGAGCTCGGCGACGGCCTGGTCGACCACCCGCTTGGCGCCGTCCCAGGTGGCGATGTTGTCGGTGTTGGCCACCGCCTTACCGCCCGCGGCGACGATCTCGTTCGCGACCTCTTGCGCGGGCGTGGTGTCGGTACCCTCGCCCTCGTTGCTGCCGCCGAGGTCGTTGACGACCACCGCAGCGCCTTCCCGGGCGAACAGCAGGGCGTGCTCGCGGCCGATGCCGCGCCCGGCGCCGGTGATGATGGCTACTCGACCTTCGAGTGCACCCATCGATGTCTCCTCTTCCTGAAGTCTGTGCTGAATTATTCGACCTGGTAAGGGTTTTCGCTCAGTCCGCGATCTCGGCGAGCCCGTCGCTGAGCACCACGTCCGCGCCGCGCACGGTCTCGAACGCGTAGGTGGTGACGCCGTCGGCGGAGCCGACCTTCCAGATGCGGGTTTCCAGGTCGTCGCCGGGGAAGACCATCTTGGCGAACCGCACGGCGAATCGCTTCAGCCGGTTGACATCCGAACCACCCACCTCGGTGAGCACCGCCCACGACGCGAACGCCATGGTGCAGAGACCGTGCGCGATGATGCCGGGCAACCCGGCGTCCTTGGCCACCTGCTCGTCGAGATGCAGCGGCACCGGATCACCGGAAGCCGGTGAGTACCGGAAGGTTTGGTCGTCGTCCACATGCTGGGCCACGACCGCCACCGGCGGCTGCGCGCGCAGGGCCTCGTCGAACTTGTGCGCCGGCGCCGCCGCGCCGACCGACTTGCCCGCGTCGATATTGCGGAAGAAGGCGGTCAGGTACTGCTCGTTGACCAATTCCCCTTCCTCGGTGCGACATTCGATGAGGATGGTGATGGTGGTGCCGTTGGACCGGCTGGTGTATCCGGTCGCCTTGGCCCGCGAGACCAGCTTGTCGCCGGGCTGGATGGCCCGGTGGAAGTGGAAGTCCTGCTCGCCGTGCACGACCCGGCCGAAGATGTCCATCGGCGCGACATCGATCACCGGCATCATCATCGCCTCGAACACCGGCACGATGGCGAAGATCGGCGAGGCGACCCGGCCCGCGAGGTGCGCCTCGATCGGATCGTTGGTGGCCGCGGCGTATTCGCCGATCCGCTCGCCGGTGACCTCGAACCGCTCGTCGTCGCACCAGGTTTCCAGGCCGGCGTCGTCGAACTCGACCAGCCGCGCCGCGGCGGTCTCGGCGGTCATGCCGAAGCCAGCGCGTCGAGCTGCTCGAGGGACTTGTCCAGCTGCTTGAGGCCGTCCTTCTCGACCGCCTTGCCGAGCGCACCCTTGATCAGCGCGCCTTCGAAGTCGCCGGACACCAGGATGGTGCTGCCGCCGTCCCCCTTGGGCTGGATGTCGAAGGTGAATTCGGTTTTCACACCGGCCATTCCGGTGCCGCCGAGGGTGAGCTTGGACGGCTGCGCGACGGAGACGACGGTCCACTCCAGCTTGTTCGCCATGCCGAGCATCACGATCTTGGCGACGAGCTTGGCGCCCTCGGTGAGCACGGCGGGCGGCTCCTCCATGAAGCGCTCGTGGATGGTGAACCACTTGTCCCAGCTCTGCGGGTCGGAGACGACCGCCCAGAGGGCCTCGGGGGTGGCGTTGACGTCCTTGGTGGCTTCGATGTGTCCCATGAGTTGACTCCTCGTCGAGATGTGTTGTGCGAGTTCAGCGGTCGGATGTTCGGCGCCGGTCCGGCTCAGCGGTCGGCGCGCTGGTAGGCCGTGACGACCGCGGCGCCGCCGAGACCGATGTTGTGCTGCAGCGCGGCGGTGACGCCGTCGACCTGGCGCTTGTCCGCGGTGCCGCGCAGCTGCCAGGTGAGTTCGGAGCATTGCGCCAAACCCGTTGCGCCCAAAGGATGTCCCTTGGAGATCAGGCCGCCGGAGGGGTTCACCACCCACTTGCCGCCGTAGGTGGTCAGGTTGTCGTCGATCAGCTTTCCGGCTTCGCCCTCGCCGCAGAGCCCCAGTGCCTCGTAGGTGAGCAGCTCGTTGGCCGAGAAGCAGTCGTGCAGCTCGATGACCTGGAAGTCTTCGGCGCCGAGACCGGCCTGCTCGTAGACCTTGCGGGCCGCCTGCACGGTCATGTCGTAGCCGACGAGGTTCTTGGCGGTCTCGTCGAAGGTGGACTTGAAGTCGGTGGTCATCGCCTGTCCGACGATCTCCACCGCCTGCGCGGCGAGGTTGTGCTTGTCCACGAACGCCTCACTGGCCAGGATCACCGCGCCGGAACCGTCCGAGGTCGGCGAGCACTGCAGCTTGGTGAGCGGGTCGTAGATCATGCGCGCGCCGAGGATGTCGTCCATCGAGTACGCGTCCTGGAACTGCGAGTACGGGTTGTTCACCGAGTGCTTGTGGTTCTTGTAGCCGATCTTGGCGAAGTGCTCGGCCGTGGTGCCGTACTGCTTCATGTGCTCGCGGCCGGCCGCACCGAACATCCACGGCGCCACCGGGAACAGCACCTCGGAGATCTCGGCGAGCGCCATGATGTGCCTGGCCATCGGCTGCTCGCGGTCGTCCCAGGTGGAGCCGAGCGAGCCCGGCTGCATCTTCTCGAAGCCGAGCGCCAGCGTGCACTCGGCCAGCCCGCCCCGAATCGCTTGTGCCGCAAGGTAGAGCGCGGTCGAGCCGGTGGAACAGTTGTTGTTGACGTTCACCACCGGGACACCGGTCATGCCGAGTTCGTAGACCGCGCGCTGACCGGAAGTGGATTCGCCGTACACATAGCCGACGTAGGCCTGCTCCACCAGGTCGTAGGCGATGCCCGCATCGGCGAGCGCCTTGGTCCCGGACTCCCGCGCCATGTCCGGGTAGTCCCAGTCGGTCCCGTCTTCGTTCTTGCGGCGGCCCGGCTTCTCGAACTTCGTCATGCCGACGCCGACGACGTAAACCTTGTTCGCCATCGAACTCCTCAGATAGTGCCTAGCCCGGCGGTCCCCGCCGGGTACCGCCCACGGGCGGACGACGCTGACCGATCCGTCCGGATCGAGCTGAAACAAACATACAGAGATGTATGTAAGTACGCAAGGTTGTCACCGGTACCCACGGTTCCATCTAGGCATTGTCCAGCCGACGGACACGCTTCTACGACATACCGTCGGAGGTGTATGTATCGCCAGTTCGTGCTGGTATTCGGACCGGTTCGAGCGACCTGCGGACTACTCCGAGCCGGTTCCTGTGACCCAATTCACCGCCTCGACGGACGTAACAGCCGCGTAATGGTCCGGAAATTCATCGTCCACAACCGTGTACGACGGTCGACAGGTCGCAGATCGTCAGTGCGAACATGAGGAGAAGAACGTGGTCGAGCTCGATACCCGGTCGTCGAATTCCGACGGGATCGCCGCAGCAAAAGAAACACTCGAGGACTACACCCTGCGGTTCGCGCCACGGAGTTACCGGAAATGGAGCCCGGCCGTCGTCGGCATCTCCGCCCTCGGTGGCATCGCGTACCTGGCCGACTTCGCCATCGGCGCGAACATCGGCATCGCCAACGGCACCGGGAACGCGCTGCTCGGGATCGGACTGTTCGCCGTCGTCGTGATGCTGACCGGCTTTCCGCTCGCCTACTACGCGGCGCGCTACAACATCGACCTCGATTTGATCACTCGCGGTAGCGGATTCGGCTATTACGGGTCGGTCATCACCAATATCGTGTTCGCCTCGTTCACCTTCATCTTCTTCGCGCTCGAAGGGTCGATCATGGCCCAGGGGCTGGAACTCGGCCTGGGCATACCGCTTTGGCTCGGCTACCTGGCCTCTACACTGATCATCTTCCCGCTGGTCATCTACGGCATGAACACCCTCGCCAAGCTGCAAGTGTGGACGACGCCACTCTGGTTGCTGCTGATGGTGCTGCCGTTCGGGTTCCTGCTGGTACGCCACCCTGATTCGGTGTCCTCGTTCTTCGCCTACGGCGGCGAAAACGGTTCCGGCGTCAGCTTTTCCGGCACGCTGCTGGCGGCGGGCGTCTGCCTGTCATTGATCGCTCAGATCGCCGAGCAGATCGACTACCTGCGCTTCATGCCGCCGCGCACGCCGGAGAACGCCCGCAAATGGTGGAGCTGGATGCTGCTCGCCGGGCCCGGCTGGGTGGTTTTCGGCGCGCTCAAGCAGGTGGTCGGGCTGTTCCTCGCGGTGTACCTGATCGCGAATGTGCCTGCTGCACAGGGGATCGCCAATCAGCCGGTGCACCAGTTCCTGGAGATCTACCGCGATATGGTGCCGGGCTGGCTCGCTATGACGTTGGCTGTCGTGCTCGTCGTGATCAGCCAGATCAAGATCAATGTGACCAACGCGTACTCGGGTTCGCTGGCCTGGACCAATTCCTACACCCGGGTCACCAAGAGCTACCCGGGCCGGTTGATCTTCCTCGGCGTGAACCTGGTGATCGCGTTGATCCTGATGGAAGCCAACATGTTCGACTTCCTCAACAACATCCTCGGTTTCTACGCCAACTGCGGCATCGCCTGGATCGTCACCGTCGCAACGGATATCGCGGTCAACAAGTACCTGTTGAAGATCTCGCCGAAGCAGCCGGAGTTCCGGCGCGGCATGTTGTACGACTTCAACCCGGTCGGCCTGGTCGGCTTCGGACTGTCCGCGGTGCTCTCGATCATGACGTTCTTCGGGCTGTTCGGTGAGCTGCTGAAGCCCTACTCCCCCATCGTCGCGGTGGTCGTCGCGTTCCTCGCCACCCCGCTGACCGCGATCGCCACCAAGGGCAAGTACTACCTGCGGCGCAGCGACGACGGCATCGATCTGCCGATGTTCGACGAGCACGGCAACCCCTCCGGCGAGACCCTCACCTGTCATGTCACCGGCCTCGAATTCGAACGCCCCGACATGATCGCCTCGGCCACCCCAGGGCCCGAAGGGGAGATCCAGTACATCAGTTCGCTGGCCCTGTCCACCGACAAACCCGGCCACCACCTCCTCCCCCGCCAGCACTGACCCACCCGTCGAGCGGGACGCGACCGAACGGCACACCGGTCTCGTCCCGCTCGACGGCGTTATCGGCCGGACTCGGCGGAGACGAAAATCGAAAAGAAGTCCGAGCTGCTCGCCCTGGCACTGTGCGACGAATAGACGCCGCGCCTCAGTCCGGCGTGCGCCTCAGTCCGGCGTGCGCCTCAGTCGGCGTGCGCCTCAGTCGGCGTGCGCCTCAGTCGGCGGCACCTGGGTCGGCGGTACGCCTCAGTCGGTGGTGCGGACGCCGGCCAACGCCGCGGCGGCGATGTCGTGCAGGTGGGCGGTGGCGCGACGCCAACGGCGCTGTGCGCGTTCGTTGTCCGGGTCGATGAAGTTGGAGACGAGAATGCCGCGCAGGGCGTCCATCGCCGTGTAGATGAAATCGCGGGCTTCCTTGCGGCGGATCTCGTCGGGGACGAAGCGGGCGACTGCCATCAGGACGGCATTGTTGACGAACGGCTCGACCTTCTCCATCGCGGCGGCGAGCACGGGGTCGGTGCGGCCCGCCACCCACAGCTCGACGGTGGCGATGAACAGCGGCCCCTGGTGCAGTTCCCACAGGAATTCCAGCGCCGCCCCGACCGGGTCGTCACCGCGCTCGACCTTGGCCATCTCCCGCATCGCGGTCTCCGCGCGCAGTTGCGCGAGATGGCTGATCGCGGCGACCACCAGATCGGTTTTGGAACCGAAGTGATGCACCTGCGCACCGCGGGTGACGCCGGCGCGTTCGGCGACCCGCGGTGTGGTCGTGCCCGCGTAGCCGTACTCGACCAGGCAGTCGATGGTCGCGTCGAGCAACCGCGTCCGCATCTCGGTGCTGCGCTGCTCCTGGGTGCGACGCTGCGGTTTCGCGACTTCGATCCTGGCCATCCGGCGATTCTACACTTACATACAGCTCTGTATGTTCAAGCGCGGCGCACCGTCAGGCGATCAGGGCCGCCGCCGCGACGAGGCGCGCGTCGCGCCGGGCCGCCCAGACGGTGACGGCGAACAACACCACGCCGATCACGGCGAGACCCGCGCCGACCATGGCGGGCGCGGTGTAGCCGAGCCCGGCCGCGATCACGGCGCCGCCGAGCCAGGCGCCCGCGGCGTTGGCGATGTTGAGCGCGGCGTGGTTCAACGCGGCGGCCAGCGTCTGCGCCTCGTGCGCCACATCCATCAACCGCGTCTGCAAGCCGGGGGCGAGCGACGCGCCGCTCGCACCGACCAGGAACGCGCCGATCGCCGCGGTGTACGGATTGTGCGCCGCCGCAACGAATCCGGCGAGGATGACGGCCATGCCGATCATGGCGACGTAGATCGCGCGATCCACACCGCGGTCGGCGAGCACGCCGCCGACGATATTGCCGACCACCATGCCGACGCCGAACAGCATCAGCACCAGCGGAACCAGTCCGGCGGACATGCCGGCGACGCCGGTGAGCGTCGTGGTGATGTAGGTGTAGACGGCGAACATGCCGCCGAAGCCGATCGCGCCGACCAGCAGGGTCAGCAGGACCTGGGGACGACGCAGCGCGCCGAGTTCGGTGACGGGATTGGTCATCGTGATCCCGGTGAGTTCCGGGACGAACTTGATCAGTGCGGCGACGGTCGCCAGCCCGATCACGGCGACCACGACATAGGCGTCGCGCCAGCCGAGATGCTGGCCGAGCCAGGTCGCAGCAGGAACGCCGACAACATTGGCGGCGCTCAACCCGAGCATAACCGCGGCGACCGCTTTCGCGCGCTGACCCACCGGAGCGAGGGTGGCGGCGGCGAGCGAGGCGACGCCGAAGTACGCGCCGTGCGGCAGACCGGAGACGAACCGCGCGGCCACCAGCGTGCCGAAGGTCGGCGCCAGCACGGTCGCGATGTTGCCCAGCGTGAACGCCGCCATCAGCGCGATGAGCAATTTCTTCCGGGACACCCGCGCGCACAGCGCGGCGATGACCGGCGCGCCGATCACCACCCCGAGCGCGTACGCGGAGACGGCGTGTCCCGCGGTCGGTTCGGAGACGCCCATCGCGTGGGCGATATTGGGCAGCAGGCCCATGGTGACGAATTCTGTTGTGCCGATGCCGAATCCGCCGAGAGCCAGCGCGAGCATGGCCGGAATATGCCAGCTCGTCCGCTCAGCCTCGGGGCGTGCGGGTACCTGGGTGGCGAGTGGGGTGGTCACGTATTCATGAAACGCCTCCCGCGGCGGTTTCGCTTCCCGAGTAAACGTGAGTTGAAACACCTTTAGTTTCGAGAAAACATGCAGGTCAGAAGGAAAAATCGCCCAATTTGGACGCGCCGGCCATTCGACCTGGCAAGTTTCATTCGGAAACACTCGCGTACCCCGATCGCACCGCCCGCCGCCGCCACCGCATGTGCGCGGCGTCATCCCGGCCCGGGTTCGGTTACGCCGGCGGGCAATTCACGCCGCGGGCGGTTCGCGCAGCGCGAAGGTGCGGCGGTATTCCGCGGGCGTCACGCCGACCACGGCGGCGAAGTGTCTGCGCAGGTTGGCGGCGGTACCGAGGCCGCACATGCGGCTGACCCGATCGATGGGGTGATCGGTGGATTCGAGCAGCGATTGCGCGCGGGCGAGGCGCTGGGTCAGCAACCACTGTTTCGGCGTGACGCCGATCGACTGCTGTACGCGGCGGTGGAAGGTGCGCGGGCTCATGGCGGCGCGGGCGGCGAGCTGGTCGACGGTGAGCGGCTCGTCGAGGTGGGCGCCGGCCCATTCGAGCGCGGGGCCGAGATCGGCGGCGGCCCGCGCCGTGACGGACAGGTCGACGAACTGGGCCTGTCCCCCGGCTCGATTCGGCGGCACCATCAGCCGCCTGGCCAGCCGGTTCGCCACGGCCGCGCCGAAATCGCGGCGCACCAGATGCAGCGAGAGATCCAGCGCGGCGGTCATTCCCGAGCTGGTGAGGATGTCCCCGTCGTCGACGTAGAGCGCCGCGCCGTCCACTTCGACGGCGGGAAAGCGCCGAGCCAGGATCGCGGCGTGCTCCCAGCCCACGGTGGCCCGCCTGCCGTCGAGCAGCCCGGCTGCGGCCAGCACGAAGGTGCCGCTGCACAGCGCGACCATCCGCGCGCCGCGCCGGTGCGCCGCGCCGAGGGCGTCGATCAGTTCGGGCGGCACCGGGCGGTTGTCGGTCGTGCAGTCGTAGGCGATCGACGGAATGAAAACCGTGTCGGCGGCGACCAGTTCGGCCACGCCGTACTCGGCGCGCAGAAAGGCGCCGTGCCCGATCGCCGACTCGGCCGTGCCGGGCAAGACCGAGCAGATCCGCAGCTCGTACCAGTCCTCGGCGATATCGGGCTGCGGTGTGCCGAAGATCGAGGCGAGCACGCCGAGTTCGTAGAGATCCCAGGGATGCATCGCACCGGGTGTGACGGCGATGGCGACGGTGCGGCCGGTCATGCCGCCCAGGATATGGCAGGAAGCGTGCGTCGACGGTCAGTCCTGCCACTCGTGCGACGCGACCGGAACGCGAAGACTGGGACGCGGGCGCCCACCCGACACCCGCACAGATCTACGGAGGAAACGCATGACCAGCGAAAAGCGCACGCGGATAACGGTGCTCGGACTCGGGCGGATGGGCTCGGCGATCGCCGGACGCTACCTGGCCGCCGGCTACCCGACGACGGTGTGGAACCGGACGCCGGGCCGCGCGCCGCAGCTGGACGAACTGGGCGCGCGCCGCGCCGCGCCGCTCACCGACGCGATAGCGGCGAGCGAACTGATCATCGTCTCGCACGTCGACACCCCCGGCGTGGCGGCGCTGCTGGCGACCGTTCCCGGCGCGCTGGCGGGACGCACGGTGCTGAACGTCTCGACTGGCCGCCCCGACGAGGCCCGCGCGCTGGCCTCCTGGATCGCCGAGCAACGGGGTCACTTTCTCGACGGCGCGATTCTCGGCATGCCCGCGACGGTGGGCACCGCGGCCACGCTCGTTCCCTACAGCGGGTCGGCCGAAGCCGCGGACGCACACGGCGCGGCGATCGCGGAGCTGGGCGCCACCAGCTATCTCGGCGCGGACACCGGCCTGGCGGCCTTGCACGACATGGCGGTGCTCGCGGGCATGTACGGACTGTTCGGCGGCTTCTTCCACGCGGCGGCGATGCTCGGCGGCGCACCGGCCACGGTGCACGGTCTCACCGCTGATTTCCTGGTGCCCTGGCTGCGCGCGCTGCTCGACGTGCTGCCGGCCCTGGCCGCCGAAATCGACGCGGACGAATTCGCGCCGACCTTCGCGAGCATCGCGGAGATGGGGTCGGTGCTGGAAACGATCCGCGGCGTGAGTCGCGAGCAGGGACTGCCCACCGACCTGCTGGACCCGTTGCAGCGACTGCTCGACGCGAGCGTCGAACGGGGTCTCGGCGCGGACAACTTCCCCCGCGCCGCCACGGTGCTGCGCGACCACACCGTCGCGGCCTGACCGGAAAACAGTCCGGGCACCCGTACCACCGTGTGGTGCGGGTGCCCGTAGAGTCGTCCCCGGCGCCGGATTCGCTGCCAGCGCCGGGACATTCAGCTGGTCAGCGCAGGGCGCGGGCCAGGTTAGCGTCCAGCGCGCCGAGGAATTCCTCGGTGCTCAGGTAGCCCTGATCGCCGCCGACGAGCAGCGCGAGATCCTTGGTCATCTGGCCGCCCTCGACGGTCTTGATGACGACATCCTCGAGGGTCTGCGAGAAGCCGATCACCTCGGGGGTGTTGTCCAGCTTGCCGCGGTGCTCGAGCCCGCGCGTCCAGGCGAAGATCGACGCGATCGGGTTGGTCGAGGTCGGCTTGCCCTGCTGGTGCTGGCGGTAGTGCCGGGTGACGGTGCCGTGCGCGGCCTCCGCCTCACAGGTCTTGCCGTCCGGGGTCAGCAGCACCGACGTCATCAGGCCGAGCGAACCGAAGCCCTGGGCCACGGTGTCGGACTGCACATCGCCGTCGTAGTTCTTACAGGCCCAGACGTAACCGCCCTCCCACTTCATGGAGGAGGCGACCATGTCGTCGATGAGGCGGTGCTCGTAGGTCAGGCCCGCCGCGTCGAACTGGGTCTTGAACTCGGCGTCGAAGACATCCTGGAACGTGTCCTTGAACATGCCGTCGTAGGCCTTGAGGATGGTGTTCTTCGTGGACAGATACACCGGGTAGTTCTGCTGCAGGCCGTAGTTGAACGAGGCGCGCGCGAAATCGATGATCGAGTTCTTGAAGTTGTACATGCCCATGACGACGCCGCCGTCCTCGGGCATCTTCACGACCTCGTGCTGGATCGGCTCGCTGCCGTCCTCCGGCGTGAAGGTCACGGTGACCGTGCCCGCCTGATACACCTTGAAATCGGTGGCGCGGTACTGGTCGCCGAACGCGTGGCGGCCGATGATGATCGGCTTGGTCCAGCCGGGCACCAGGCGCGGGACGTTGGAGATGATGATCGGGGCGCGGAAGATGGTGCCGCCGAGGATGTTGCGGATGGTGCCGTTGGGCGAGCGCCACATCTTCTTCAGGCCGAATTCCTTGACGCGGGCCTCGTCCGGCGTGATGGTGGCGCATTTGACGCCGACGCCGTGGCGCTTGATCGCCTCGGCGGCATCGATGGTGACCTGGTCGTCTGTCTTGTCCCGGTACTCGATGCCCAGGTCGTAGTACTCGAGGTTCACGTCGAGATACGGATGGATCAGCTTGTCCTTGATGAACTGCCAGATGATCCGGGTCATCTCGTCGCCGTCGAGTTCGACGACGGTGCCTTCAACCTTGATCTTGGACATGGATCTTCGTGTCCTCCTAGGATGGTGCCCTCATTGCACGGCCAGGCGAACACGCTTGTGAGCGGACCCCAGCTGTTCCAACAGACAACGTATATGCCCCGCGTTGTCCGCGAGACGTGTGGTGCAAACAAGACAAGCGTACTGCTGCCGCTGTTCGCGGTGTGCGGGCAGCCCCCCGAGTGAGAAACCCCACGAACTTACTGACTGGTAGGTCCCAGCGCAATTCACCGGTTGGTCACAGCCCACTGCATCGGTTGATACGGCGCAATGCGCAGGTCGCCCGCGTCCCCCACGATAGGTCCGCGGACCGCCGCCTGGCGATCCGCGGACCGAGTCGTTATCCAGCTGATCAGACTCCGACGTGCACCGGGCGCGCCGCGTCGTCGGCGCCCTCGATCAGGTTCGCCGGCCGGTCCCGGATCATCAGCCAGATCACCGGGATGGCGGCCAGGAAGAACCCGGCGCCGACATAGAACGCCACGTCGTAGCTGTGGATCGAGGCGCGGGCGAGCAGGTTGTCCAGCGTCGCGTGGCTCTCGGCGTAGCTCTTGGCCGTCTGCACCGAGATGGTGGTCAGCAGCGCCGTGCCGACCGCGCCGCCGACCTGCTGTGCGGCGTTCAGCAGCGCACTGGCCACGCCCGAATCCGCTTCTTCCACCTGATGCAGCGCGACGGTCTGCATGCCGACGAACAGCGGACCCATGCCGAGCGCGATCAGCAGCTGCGCGGGCAGCACGCTGGTCGCGTAGCCGTCCCCGAAACCGAGCTGGGCCAGCCACAGCAGACCGAGCACGCCGAGCACCGCGCCGGCCACCATCAGCGGCCGCGGACCGATCTTCGGCAGCAGCGCGCTGGTCACGCCCGCGGAGATCGCGATGCCCGCGGGGAACGGCAGGAACGCGAAGCCCGCCTTCAGCGACGAGTAGCCGAGCGTGATCTGGAAGTAGTAGCTGAGGAACAGGAACATCGCGAACATGGCGATCGGCACCAGCAGCGCGGCGAGGAACGCGCCGCCCCGGTTGATCTCACCCGGAATATGCAGCGGCAGCAGCGGATTCGCCGAGCGTCGCTCGATCGCGACGAACGCGATCAGCAGCGCGGCACCGGCCACCAGCAGGCCGAGCGTGCTGCCCGCCAGCCAGCCGTCGTCGGCGGCCCGGCTGAAGCCGTACACGATCGAGATCAGGCCGAGGGTGACGGTGACGGCGCCGGGCACGTCGTAGCCGCCGGTCCGCGGTGTCGGCACATCCTTTACCACCCAGGCCAGCGCGCCGACCAGGGCGAGCAACGCGATCGGGGTGTTCACCAGCAGGCACCAGCGCCACGAGGCGTATTCGGTGAGCGCGCCACCGGCGATCAGGCCGAGCGCGGCGCCACCGGCGGAGATCCCGGCGAACAGGCCGAAGGCCTTGGCCCGCTCACCTGGTTCGGTGAAGGTCACCGAGAGCAGCGAGAGCGCGGCCGGCGCGAGCAACGCCGCGAAGGCACCCTGCAGGGCACGTCCGGCGAACATCTCGGCCCCGTTCTGCGCGAGACCGGCAAGTGCCGACGCGGCCGCGAAGCCGATCAGACCGACGATGAAGATCCGCCGTCGGCCGAGGTAGTCGGCCAGCCGCCCGCCGAGCAGCAGCAGGCCGCCGAAGATCAGCGTGTACGCCGTGAGCATCCACTGTTTGTTGCCGTCGCTGATGCCGAGGTCCTGCTGCGCGAAGGGCAGCGAGATCGTCACGATGGTGGCGTCGAGCACCACCATGAGCTGGGCCAACGCGATGACGCCGAGGGCGAACCAGCGCGCGGAACTGCCTTGTTTTTCTGGAACTGCTACCGCTGTCGCAGTGTCGGTCACTGTCTTCTCCCTCATATCGAAGTGTTGCCATCCTGGCATTGCGCGACATTTGGCGTCAAGAGAAAAATGTCGTAACACGACAGTTGTCTGTTAATGACACGATCCGACCCGATTGCGATAGCATGGATGCATGCTCGAGTCACCGACGCCGACGAGTGCGAACGCCGCGGCCCCCACGCCGCAACCCCACCCCGGCCTGCGCGAGCGGAAGAAGCAGCAGACGCGGTTGCGCATCATCGAAGTCGGCCTGAATCTGTGCGACGCACAGGGATTCGACGCGACCACGATCGAACAGATCGCCCACGCGGCCGATATCTCGCCGCGCACCATCAACCGGTACTTCGAGAGCAAGGAAGACATCGTCCTCGGGCCGGTGGTCGACTTCGGCGCGGCGGTCGCGCACACCCTGCGCGAACTGCCGCACACCGGGAACGAACTGCACGCGTTGCGCGAAGCGTTCCTGCGGGTCGTCGACAGCGCGTCGACGAACGACAGCACCGACCCGGTGACCTTCCGCCAGTTCCAGCAGATGCGGCGGATCATGCGCAGCAGCGCGGCGGTCAGCACCCGCAGCATCGACCACGCCGAGAGCAAGAACGCCGCGATCGCGAGCGTGCTCGCCGAGCGGCTCGACACCACGCCCGACGCACTGCCGGTACGGCTCATCCTCGGCACCTGGCAGCTGATCGGGCACGTCGGCATGGAATGTCAGGAGGCAGTCTTCGACGACGATGATCTCGAGGGCGCGGCCCAGGCCGCGCGCACGGCCTTTACCACGACATTCGACGAGTTCCTGCGCTTGTGCTGCGGTACCGGTAGCGCCGCCGCGGGGTGAGGTTGCGGCGGCCGCGGCCGCGCCGGTTATGATCGCGGTCAGGTCATGAGTACCAGCGCCAAGCCCCGGCTCGCTGGTCGGCAACCCTCCAGCAGCGGTGGGGTGCTCCGGGTGATGACCCGGCTCTCGACGGTCGAGAGCAAGCGCGCTTCCAGGAGGTTCCCGAAATGTGTTGTTGTTCTGCGCCTGCGCCCCGATAACCCAGCAGTTCTGGCGAGCAACCTTTTCTTTGGAGCAAAACCGACATGACTGACCCCACCGTGTCCGAGGTCGATCCGAGTCAGTGGTCCTTCGAGACCAAGCAGGTGCACGCGGGCCAAACGCCCGACGCCGGTACCGGCGCCCGGGCCCTGCCGATCTACCAGACCACCTCGTACGCCTTCCGCGATACCGATCACGCCGCCGCGCTGTTCGGCCTCGCCGAGCCGGGCAATATCTACACCCGGATCATGAACCCCACGCAGGACGTGGTCGAGCAGCGCGTCGCCGCGCTGGAGGGCGGCGTCGCCGCACTGCTGCTGGCCTCCGGGCAGGCCGCGGAGACCTACGCGATCCTGAACCTGGCCGCGGCCGGCGACCACATCGTGTCCAGCCCGCACCTGTACGGCGGCACCTACAACCTCTTCCACTACACGCTGCCCAAACTCGGCATCGAGGTGTCCTTCGTCGACGACCCGGACGACCTCGAACAGTGGCGCGCCGCGATCCGGCCGAACACCAAGGCGTGCTACGGCGAGACCATCGCCAACCCGAGCAGCGCCATTTTCGACATCCCCGGCATCGCCGCCGTCGCGCACGCGGCCGGGCTGCCGTTGATCGTGGACAACACGGTGGCCACGCCGTATTTGATCCAGCCGCTGGCGCACGGCGCCGACATCGTGGTGCACTCGGCGACCAAGTACCTCGGCGGACACGGCTCGGCTATTGCGGGCGTTATCGTCGACGGCGGCACCTTCGACTGGACGGTGACCGACGCGCAGGGACAGTCCCGCTACCCCGGTTTCACCACCCCGGACCCGAGCTACCACGGCGCGGTGTTCGCCGATCTCGGCGCGCCCGCGTTCGCGCTCAAGGCCCGCGTGCAACTGCTGCGCGACCTCGGCGCGGCCATCTCACCGTTCAACGCGTTCCTGATCAGCCAGGGTCTCGAGACGCTGAGCCTGCGGGTGGAGCGACATGTGGCCAATGCCACGGCGGTCGCCGAATTCCTGCGCACCCACCCGGACGTGACCTCGGTCAGCTACGCGGGTCTGCCCACGTCACCGTGGTACGAACGCGCCCGGCAACTGGCGCCGAAGGGCGCGGGCGCGATCGTGGCCTTCGAGCTGCGCGGTGGTGTCGATGCGGGCAAGAAGTTCGTGGACGGATTAGTCCTGCACAGCCATGTGGCTAACATCGGAGATGTGCGTTCTCTCGTGATCCACCCCGCGTCGACCACACATTCGCAGCTCACGCCGGACGAACAACTCCGCGCGGGCGTCACTCCGGGGTTGGTCCGGCTGGCGGTGGGCATCGAGGGGATCGACGACATCCTGGCCGATCTGCGCGCCGGCTTCACGGCGGCGGCGACGTGACGGTGGGTACCGAACCGAGTTTCCGCCGTTCGTCCGGGGTGGCCCTGCCGCCGCCGGACGGACGGCTCGGGATCATCCCGGTCGGTGATATTCGATTGGAGAGCGGCGCGGTCATTCCGCAGGTCCATCTCGCGGTCCAGCGGTGGGGCGAGCTCTCCCCCGAGCTGGACAACGTGGTGCTGGTCGAGCACGCGCTCACCGGCGACTCGCACGTGGTCGGCTTCCCGGACGATATCCACCCGCTGCCCGGCTGGTGGGACGGCATGGTCGGTCCGGGCTGTCCGCTCGACACCGACGAGTGGTGCGTGATCGCGACGAACGTGCTCGGCGGTTGCCAGGGGAGCACCGGGCCGTCGACCCTGTCGCCCGATGGAAAGCCTTGGGGCGCAAGGTTTCCCGAGATATCCATCCGCGACCAGGTGACCGCCGAGGCAGCGCTGATGGATCGGCTCGGCGTCACGCGGCTGGCCGCCGTCGTCGGCGGATCGATGGGCGGTATGCGGGTACTGGAGTGGATGGTCGGCAGTCCCGACCGGGTCGGCGCCGCATTGGTACTGGCCGTCGGCGCCCGCGCCACCGCCGATCAGATCGGCACCCAGACCACCCAGATCGCCGCCATCAAAGCCGATCCGGACTGGCAGGGCGGCGATTACCACGACACCGACCGCGCGCCGATGACCGGCATGGGACTGGCCCGGCGCATCGCGCACCTCACCTATCGCACCGAGGACGAGCTCGACCACCGCTTCGAGAACAGCGCGCAGGGCGCCGAAGATCCTTGGCGCGGTGGGCGTTACGCCGTGCAGAGCTACCTGGACCACCAGGCCGACAAGCTGTGCAACCGGTTCGATCCGGGCACCTATGTGCTGCTGACCGAGGCGATGAACCGGCACGACATCGGCCGCGGCCGCGGCGGGGTGCAGGCGGCGCTGGCCGCGACGCCCGTGCCGTGCGTGGTCGGCGGTGTCGACTCCGACCGGCTGTATCCGCTGCGCACCCAACAGGAACTCGCCGACGGGCTGCCCGGCTGCGACGGCCTCGAGGTCGTGCACTCCCGAGACGGTCACGACGGCTTCCTCACCGAGGCGGCAGCGGTGGCGAAGCTGCTGACCGAAACGGTGCGGCTGGCCCGCGCCGCTCGGCAACCCGCCACCTGAGGTTCACGCGCACGAATTGTCTTGGCGCGCACAGAATCGCTGATCAATTCGTGCGCGGGGTGCTGAGATGTGCGCGGCGGCAGGGGTTATGGGGCTGGGGCGCCGACGAGTAGCCGGACGATGGCGTGCACGAAGCCTTGCAGGCGTTCGCGAGGGTACTCGTCGGGTTCACTGACCGCCAACCGCCCGAGCATCTCGGCCACCTGCAGCAGCGAGTTGGTGAGCAGCGCGGAATCCACACCGGCCCAACGCGGTTCGAGTGCGGTGCCGATCCGCACCAGCGCCTCGGCCTGATCGAAGATGCCCGCCCGCGAATGGCGCAGGGCCTCACGGTATTCGTCGGGCGCGTTGCCCGGCCCGGCGAGGATCAGCCGCCAGCGGGTCGGATTCTCCAGTGCCACACCGACGAACGCCTCGACCGTGGCCGAGGCGGCGACCACGGGGTCGGCGCCGATCAGATCGGTCGGCAGGGTGGCGGCGACCTGTTCCAGGCCGCGCTCGCGTTCCCGTTCCAGCAGTGCCGCAACGAGTTCGGCGCGAGTCTTGAAGACGGTGTAGAGCACCGGCTTGCCGACGCCGGCCTCCTGCGCGACCGCCTCCATGTTCAGCTCGTGCAGTTCCATCCGGCCCAGCACCGTGAACGCGGCGTCGAGCAACTGGGCCCGGCGCTGCTCGGGCGGCAGGCGCGGCGCGTAACGGCGACGCGGCCGCTCCGCCGCGGTACGCGATGTGGTCACTGCCGCCTCACCTCCATGCGGTCCATCCTGACAGCATTCGCCCACCTGCGGGGAATCCGCCGGTCACAAATGCTACGCCCCCGTTGTATTCGACACACGCAATTGCTACGGTTGCGTTGCATTCACCCCCGCGCCCAGGGGCGATCACCGCAAAGGAGCACGTGATGCACTTCGATCCGACCACCCTGCGCCGGGACGACTACGGGTTCTTCGGCCCCGATTCGCCCAGCTGGAAGATCTGGACCGCGCCGACCGCGGTGATCGGCTTCCAGCGGGCCGTGGTGCTCGAGCACTTCGACCCGTACCTCACCGCCGCCGTCGCCGACTCGCAGGGCATCTACAGCAACCCGCGCCGACGGCTCGACCACACCTTCTCCTACTTCCTGATCGCCGCGATCGCCGACGGTCGCACCGCCATCCAGGCGGCCGAACACCTGATGCAGGTGCACGCCCCGATGACGGGCATCGAACCGATCAGCGGCAACCGCTACAGCGCGAACAGCCCCGAGACCCAGCTGTGGATCCACATCACCGGCTGGCACTCGGTGCTCAAGGCCTACGAGGTATTCGGCCCCGGCCCGCTCTCGCCGGAAGAAGAGACCCGGTTCTGGCACGAGTGCGCCATCGCGGCCGAACTGCAGACCTGCAAGCCAGAGGATGTACCCCGTTCACGCGAGGAGGTACGCGCCTACTTCGAGCGGGTGCGCCCCCGCCTGTGCACCTCGGAACGCGCCGAAGAGGGCATGCACCACCTGCTGTGGACCTCGCCGCGCAACGGCGCCGGACTCGCGTATGCCCTTGGCAGCAGGCTGCTTTCGCTGGCCTCGGTGGCGACGCTGCCGAAGTGGATGCGCAAGCTCGGCCGCTTCGATCGCTGGGGCATCGTCGATCTCGCGGTGAAGATTCCCGCGAAGGTCCTGGTGTGGAGCTTCAGCCGATTCAATTCGTTCGGGCTGCTCGCCGCGGCGCCGTTCATCGCGCCGATGGCGGGACAGATCCTGAAGGAGCACATCAACGCCGCGCCGCCGACCTCGCCGGAAACCGTCACGCCGGCGCAGGCCCGCGCGCTCTACGGCAGTCGCGGCGCCCGGCCGGTACCGTCGCTCGTCGCGGAATCGGCCTGACCGGAAGGTATTTCACGGGATCCGCCCGCCGCGTCGAGGGGTGTGGCGCGGCGGGTCCCGCGCTCAGAAAACGCCGAGGGTGTTGATCGTCGCGGCGATGAAGACGATGGACGAGCCGAGCAGCGTCAGCGCGCCCACATCGAAAGGCTTGCTGCGCACCGCGAGCAGACCGACCCGCGCGGTCGGCAGGCACAGCCGGAAGGCGGCCGCGAGCAAAGTGGCCCCGCCGAAGAACAGGGCGCCGCGGCGCCAGCGATCCTGGGCCACGAACACGATCGCCACCAGGATGACCAGCGTGACGAGCACGAGCGGCAGATGGCAACGCAGGAACTGGGCTCCCGCGCCACCGGTCCGCTGATCCACTCTCGACCGCTCGGCACCTGTCACTCCCCGATTCTTACAGACCCGCATATCCCACGCCGCCACCGGCCGCGATGGCTACGTCGGGGCGGTCGCCACGTGGCGAGTCCCACCCTTGCCGGAAAATTACTACCGAGCGTAGTTTGAGAAGGGATCAGCGGCACAGAAGGTGGGCCATGCGAGCATTGACACGGATCGGGCATTACCTCCAGGCGATGCGCCAGGCCAAGCGGCACCGATCGGATCTGGTCGGCTGGCAGCTGCGCCGGCCGCAATTACTGTTCAGCACAGCGGTATTCGAGACCTCGCTGCTGTTCGCGAATCGACTGGACCCGAAACTCAAGGAACTGGCCGAACTGAAAACCGCGGGTCTGGTGAACTGCGAGTTCTGCCTGGACATCGGCTCCGCACTGGCCAGATCCGCGGGGCTGTCCGAACAGCAACTGCTGGACCTGCCGCGCTACCAGACCAGCTCCGCCTACACGGATTTGGAGAAGCTGGTCATCGCCTTCGCCGAAGCCATGACCGTCACGCCCGCGATCGGCATCGATGAATTGCGCGAATCCCTGCTCGTCCATCTGTCCAAAGCGCAGCTGGCCGAACTGGCCGTCACCATCGCCTGGGAGAATCAACGCGCCCGCGTCAATCAGGGGCTCGGCGTGCGCCCGACCGGCATGGCCGAAGGCGGCGTCTGCGCTCTGCCCGAACGGCCCGCCGCGGCCGAATAGTCGTGCGGTCGAATCGATTCGGTGCACCGCCCCGAAAAATGGGGGCGACGGCACGCGGGTGACATCATCTCGACCATGACTCGACGACTTTCCCTCCTCGCGCTGCTCGCCGTTCCGGCCGCGGCGCTGGCGCTGCCCGGCGCCACCGCCAACGCGATCCCCGGCCTCGACGCGCCGGTGATCGAAGAGGTCTTCTCGGTGTCGGGCACCGTGTCGGCGAAGTTCCACAACCCGAACAACGACGGCGTGTGCTGGATCTTCAACGCCAAGACCGGCGAAATCTTCGGCGGCAACAACCCGACCTCGTTCGCCACCGGCGACCACAAGATGGTGCAGACCTCGATCGGCAACGGCGGCCTGCCCGCCGGCCAGGTAATCGACGTCCGAGGCGCCTGCGCCTGGGAACGCCCCACCGGCCCGCACGACAACGTGACCGTCACCGACATCATCCCCGTCACCGTGGTCGGCAAACCCAGCACCGGCAGCTTCGGCTGACCCACCCGCGACCGGACGCAACCGGCACCTGATTGACTTGGGGGCGTGTTTCGTCTGATGTTTCATGAGCCCGCTATTCCTGGGAACACCGGGAATGCGATCCGGTTGGTGGCCGGGACCGGGTCCGAGCTGCATCTGGTCGAGCCGTTGGGGTTCGATCTGTCCGAGGCGAAGCTGCGGCGGGCCGGGTTGGATTACCACGACCTGGCCTCGGTGACGGTGCATCCGAGTCTGGCGGCGGCCTGGGCGGCGTTGCGGCCGGAGCGGGTGTTCGCGTTCACCACGCAGGCGACGACGCGCTACACCGAGGTCGCCTACCGCGCGGGCGACGTGCTGCTGTTCGGGACGGAGCCGACCGGGCTGCCGCCCGCGGTACTCGACGACCCGCAGGTGACGGCGCAGCTGCGGATTCCGATGCTGCCGGGCCGCCGCTCGATGAACCTGTCCAACGCGGCCGCGGTCACCGTGTACGAGGCGTGGCGGCAGCTCGGATTCCCGGACGGCGTGTAGCCCGGCTCAGCGGTCGATCTCGAACCGCTTGTGCCGGGAGGTCGCACCCGCCGCCAGGCGCACGGCGCTCTTCGGAACCCCGTAGTGCGCGGCGAGTAGTTCGATGGCGGCCTTGTTCGCTTTGCCCTCGACCGCGGGCGCGCGCACATACAGCTGCAAGGTCCCGTCGTCGAGGGTTTCGACGAGCGGGCCCTTGCGGCTGTTCGGTTTGATCGTGGCCCGGACGATGGTCGGCACCGCACCTCCCGCCGGTCGCCCATAATGGCTGGGCTCCAACAGTATTCAATGACTGAGCGGGTCCGCCCTCGATCTCGGACCCGCCCGGCCACAATATGCTCAGGACTCGGATTCCGCCGAACTTCCGGTGCCCGAAGGCTTCCCGGTGCCCGGAGGATTTCCGGTGCCCGGCGAAGTTCCAGTGCCCGGCGAAGTTCCAGTGCCCGGCGAAGTTCCAGTGCCCGGCGAAGTTCCAGTGCCCGGCGAAGTTCCAGTGCCCGGCGAAGTTCCAGTGCCCGGCGAAGTTCCAGTGCCCGGAGAGCGTCCACCGCCCGAAGAACCACTAGCGCCCGGAGCACTTCCCGTACCCGAAGAACCGCCGCTTCCCGAGGTTCCCTCGGCGCCCGGGGAGCTCGCTGAACCCACGGCACCGCCCGACCGCTCGGCACCCACCGCGACCGGCGCGGGCCGACTCGATTCCCCGTGCGCCGGACCATTCGCCCCGGTCTTGTTCCGTCGCAACACCGTTCGCACGATGCCCCACACCACGGCGGCGAGCACCACGAGGAACCCGAGCCACGGAATCGCCTTGCCGGTGAACACCACCGCGTCCTTCAGCCAATCCACCAGCGAGTTCCAGCCGTCGACGATGCCCTCCCAGAAGCTGTCGGCGCGCTCCTCGTCGACCTTCTTGGTCGTGGTGGTGATGTCGATCGAGAGGCTGGACAGCGCGACCTGGTCGTCGAGGTGGCGCTTCTGCGCGGTCAGGCTGTCCAGCTCGCCCTGCCGGCTGGACAGCGCCTGCTCGGCATTGAGCAGGTCGGCGGTGTTGGTCGCGTTCGCGATGAGCCCGCGCAGCCGCTCGACGGAGGCCTGCAGCGCCTTGATCCTGGCGTCCAGGTCTTCCCACTGCATGGTGACGTCGTCGCGATTGGTGCTCACCCGGGTGACCTTGCCGATGCCGCCGAGCCCGTCGATGAACGCGTCGGTCTTGTCCGCAGGCACCCGGACGGTGAGCGTAGCGCTGGCGTCGGTGTCGCCGGCGCCGGGTTGCTCGGTCCGGCTGTCGATCCGGCCGCCGACCTCGCGCACCCGATCGGCGATCTTGCCCGCCGCTTCGATCGGTTTGTCGGCGGTGATCTCCACGCTGCCGGTGACGATTTCCTTACGCGCCGAGGTGGTTTCGCCGCTCCCGGTGTTGTCCTTGCGCACGGGGCCCTGGTCGCGCAGCGCGGGCGGCGGCACGGCGGCGGGCGCGGGCGCCTCGGTGGCGTAGGTGGCGGGCCGGCCCGGTGGCGCGGACTTCTTCGCGTCGTCGGCACCGCAGCCGACGAGCAACGTGAGACCGAGCAGGCCGATGCACAGCACAGCAAGCTTCCGCATGATTCGCACAGTAACCCCTCAGGCTGCGGAAACGGCCCGACATAACGGTTCTCTAGAACGCTTCTAACAGTTCCTTAAAAGCCGCCGCCGCGGCTCAGCGGAAGTCCCGCGACTTCGAATCGACCCGCAGTTCCAGCCTGCGCAGGTGTTCGGCGACGACGGTGACCGCGCCCTCGGCGTTCTGTACCCGGCCCCGGATGAGCAGGGCGGGCGCGCTCTGGGCCAGGCGACGGTAGCGCGTCCACAGCCCGACCGAGCAGACGACGTTCACCATGCCGGTTTCGTCCTCCAGGTTCATGAAGGTGACACCGCCCGCGGTGGCGGGGCGCTGCCGATGGGTCACCGCGCCGCCCACCAGGACTCGCGAACCGTCCGGCACCGTGAGCAGATCGGCGGCGGGGACCACACCGAGCGCGTCGAGCCGCGGACGCAGGAATTCGGTGGGGTAGCTCCCCGGGGAGACCCCGGTGGCCCAGACATCGGCGGCGGCCGATTCGAGATCGCTCATGCCGGGCAGCACGGGCGCGGCGGTGGCGGCGCCGGTGCCGGGCAGGCGATCCGGACGTTCTCCCGCGGCGGCGCCCGCGGCCCACAGCGCTGCGCGCCGGGTGCTGCCCAGACTGCCGAGCGCACCCGCGGTGGCCAGCGATTCGGCTTGCGCGACAGTGAGTTCCACCCGCCCGGTCAGATCGAGGAAGCTGGTGTACGGCCGCTGTCCCCGGGCGGCGACGATCTTTTCGGCCACATCGGTGCCGATGTGCCGGACCGCCGCGAGACCGAGCCGGACCTCGGTGCCCCGGCGTTCGAGGGTGGGTTCGGCCCGGCTGGCATTGATGTCGGGGCCGTGCACCACCACCCCGTGCCTGCGGGCGTCGGCGACCAGCGATTGCGGCGAGTAGAAGCCCATCGGCTGGGCGCGCAGCAACCCGGCGCAGAACGCCGCCGGGTAGTGCAGTTTGAACCACGCCGAATAGAACACGATCGAGGCGAAGCTCTGCGAATGACTCTCGGGGAAGCCGAAATTGGCGAAGGCGTAGAGCTTTTCGTAGATGCGATCGGCGATCTCGCCCTCGATGCCGTGCAACTCGCGCATGCCTTGGTAGAGGCGCGCTTTGAGCCGCTCCATGCGTTCGGGCGACCGTTTGGACCCCATCGCGCGGCGCAGCTGATCGGCCTCGGTGGCGGTGAATCCCGCGACATCGACGGCCATCTGCATCAGCTGCTCCTGGAACAGCGGCACGCCGAGCGTCCGGGCCAGCGCGTTCTCCAGGGCCGGATGGTCGAAGTCCCAGTCCTCCAGTCCGTTGCGCCGCCGGATGTAGGGGTGCACCGAGCCGCCCTGGATCGGGCCGGGCCGGATCAGTGCCACCTCCACCACCAGGTCGTAGAACGTGCGGGGCCGCAGCCGGGGCAGCGTCGCCATCTGCGCGCGCGACTCCACCTGGAACACGCCCACCGAGTCTGCGCGCGAGAGCATCTCGTAGACGGCGGCCTCTTTCAGGTCGAGCTGGTGCAGTTCGACCACCTCGCCGGTGTGCTCACGCACCATGTCCATCATGTAGTGCAGCGCCGAGAGCATGCCGAGCCCGAGCAGGTCGAACTTCACCAGATCGATGGCGGCACAGTCGTCCTTGTCCCACTGCAGCACGCTGCGGCCGGGCATGCGCGCCCACTCCACCGGGCAGACGTCGGCGATCGGCCGGTCGCAGATCACCATGCCGCCGGAGTGGATGCCGAGATGCCGCGGAAGGCCTTCGATTTCGCCCGCCAACCGCAGCACTGCGGCGGGGATGTCGGTGTTCGCCTCCGCCTCGACGCCGGTCCACCTGCTCACCTGTTTACTCCAGGCGTCCTGCTGCCCTTGCGAAAAGCCCAGTGCGCGAGCGGCATCGCGCACCGCGGACTTGCCGCGGTAGGTGATCACATTGGCCACCTGGGCGGCGTACGCGCGGCCGTACTTGGCGTAGACGTGCTGGATGGCCTCCTCGCGGCGGTCGGACTCGATGTCGATATCGATATCGGGCGGGCCGTCGCGCTCCGGGGAGAGGAAGCGCTCGAACAGCAGAGTGTTGCCGACGGGATCGACGTTGGTGATGCCGATCGCGTAGCAGACGGCCGAGTTGGCCGCCGAACCCCGGCCCTGGCACAGGATGTCGTTGTCCCGGCAGAACTTGACGATGTCGTGCACCACCAGGAAGTAGCCGGGGAACTCCAGCTCCTCGATCACCGCCAGCTCGTGCTCGATCTGCTGGTAGGCCTTGGGATTTCGCTCCCGCGGTCCATAGCGCGCGGCCGCGCCCTCGAAGGCGAGCAGGCGCAGATAGGACGTCTCGTCGTGGTTCGGGGGCACGGTGAACGGCGGCAGTTTCGGCGCGATCAGCTTCAGGTCGAAGGCGCACTCGCGGGCGAGCAGGACCGCGTTGTGCACCGCCTGCGGGCACTCGGCGAACAGCCGCGCCATCTCCACGCCGGAGCGCAGGTGCGCGCCGCCGGTGGGCGCCAGCCAGCCCGCGATCTCGTCCAGACTCTGCCGCGCCCGGATCGCGGCCAGCGCCATGGCGCGACGACGCTGCCGCGGCGCGGCGAAATGTGCTCCGGTGGTGGCGATCACGGGCAGGCCGAGCCGATCGGCCAGCGCGAGCAGGTGCGCGTTGCGCTCGTCGTCCTCCGGGATGCCGTGGTGGGTGAGCTCCACGCTCACCCGGTCGGCGCCGAAACGTTCGGTCAGATCGCGCAGCGCGGCCTCGGCGTGCACGAGACGGGTGCTGCCCGAACGCAAGTCGTCCGCGAGCGCGCGGCGCAGGTGCCCTTTCCGGCAGCCGGTCAGGATCTGCCACTGGCCGCCCGCCGCCGCGGTGAGGGTGTCGAGGTCGTAGCGCAGGATGCCCTTCTCCCCCGCCGCCATGTGCGCGGCGGCGATCTCCCGGGAAAGGCGGCGGTAGCCCTCCTGACCGCGGGCCAGCACCAGCAGATGCGGTCCGGCGGGGTCGGGAGATCCGGTGCGCGGCACGGAATCCGGGGCATCGATGTGCCCGCTCCGGCCGGCGCCGTTCCCGTCCGGGTCCGGCGCGCCGAGCACACCGTCCGGGCCGATCGCCGAATCCCGTTGGCTGCCTGCCCGATCCGCGCCCTTGGTGCGCCGCCGCGGCGTCGGCCGTTCGGTACCGAGCGACAGCTCGGAGCCGAAGACGGTCGGCAGACCGAACTCCCTGGCTGCCTCGGCGAAGCGCACCGTGCCGTAGAACCCGTCGTGGTCGGTGAGCGCGATCGCCTCCAGGCCGAGGCGCACGGCCTCCTCCACCAGCTCTTCCGGCTGGCTCGCCCCGTCCAGGAAGCTGTAGGCCGAGTGCGCGTGCAGTTCCGCGTACGGCACCTGTGGCTCGCCGGCCGGCGCCACCGGCTCGGCCCGGTACTCGCCGCGTTTGCGGGACCAGGCCGGGCTGTCGCCGCCGTCGCCCGGATACATCGCGTCCGGGTTCGTGCGGCCGGGCCGGCCGGACAGCACGCGCTCCAGCTCCGTCCAGGTGGGCGGGCCGTTACTCCACCCCACCGCGCATCACCTCCTCGGGCGGGTTCAGCTCGACAGCGGTTCGGTCGAACCGCGGGCCAGCGCGGATTCGACGCGTTCGAGTTCGGACCGGATCAGCGCGCCGTACGCGTCGGCGGCGAGGACATCGAGGTGCCCGCGGGCGATGGTCAGCTGCATGCGCGCCGTATCGAAATCGCCGACGCGGCGATGGCTGTCGGCCAGGTTCAGATACAGCGACGGAAGGAAGCTGCGCAGCCCCTCGTCGAGCGGAATGCCGGGGCCGAACACCGCGGCCAGTGCCCGCCGATCCCAGAGCAGCGCGTCGGCTGCCGCGCCTTGCAGATCCGCCAGGTGATGCGCGATCACGCAGCGGTGCAAGGGATCACCGCCCTCACCGATCTCGTCCCACAACTTCTCCAGCGCCTGTCGCGCCGCCGCCGGGTTCCCGCCACCGAGCCGCACCGCGGCAAAGATGTCCGCCATCCGATCGTCCGCCATGCGCCGAGTATCGCACATATGTTCGATCGATTTCGAGGGGTTGTTCGACCCGTGTTCACCACCTCGACCGCCGCCCCGGAAAGTGATCAGCACCACTTGGCAGGTAAACTTACTTCGGAGTAAGTTCGTGCCAAACAACCTGCAAAGGAGCAGCGATGACCGAGGCCTCCGCTGACGCTGCCGGCGCACGTCGCCGCCGTAACCGTGATATCGCCGGACGGCATGTCCTGATCACCGGCGCCTCGTCCGGTATCGGCCGGGCGGCCGCGATCGCCGTCGCGGGCAAGGGCGCCACGGTGTTCCTGCTCGCGCGCCGCGCCGACGAACTCGCGAGCGTGGTCGAGGAGATCAAGGCCGCGGGCGGCAGCGCGTACGCCTACCAGTGCGACGTCACCGACTCCGACTCGGTCGATCACGCCGTGAAGACCATCCTCGACGAACACGGCCACGTCGACATGCTGGTGAACAACGCGGGCCGGTCGATCCGGCGCGCCATCCACCGCTCCACCGACCGGCTGCACGACTTCGAACGGACCATGGCGGTCAACTACTTCGGCGCGCTGCGGCTGACGCTGGCCCTGCTGCCGCAGATGCGCGAGCGCAAGTTCGGCCACATCGTCAACATCAGCAGCGCGGGCGTGCAGGTGGCGACGCCACGCTTCGCCGCTTACCTGGCCAGCAAGGCCGCGCTGGACAAATTCGCCGAGGTGGCCTCGGTGGAGACGATGGCCGACGGCGTCACCTTCACCACCATCCACATGCCGCTGGTGCGTACCCCGATGATCACCCCGAGCGGCGACCAGGGACCGTCCGAATCCCCCGAGTGGGCCGCGGCGACCATCGTGCGCGCGCTGACCGAACGCCCCAAGCGCATCGACGTGCCGCTGGGTACCTTCGCCGAATACGGCGCGCTGCTCACGCCCAAGTTCCGCGACCGGATCCTGCACCGCTACTACCGCGCCCTGCCGGACTCCCCCGCGGCCAAGGGCGAACAGGTGGAGGAGACCGAGGACAACGCCGAACCCGTGGTGTCCCCAGCGGAACCGCGTCCGCGCTCGGCGGCCCGCCGCGTCACCGGCACCGCCCTGCGCCGCGCGGCCCGCTGGGTGCCCGGCACCCACTGGTGAGCCGAGCCGCTCGACGAACTCAGGCGGCGAGGAACGGGTGCACGGCGGCGGCGAACTCGCGATAGCGGTCGCGGTGGATGCTGTGGCCACAGGTGAACGCGGTGACCGTGCAGTCGGGGACGGCGGTGCGCAGGAACTCGAGCTTCACCGGGTCGACCATGCCGCCGGGCCCGCCGCGCAGCACCAGCGTCGACGCGGTGATGTCGGCCAGCCGGTCCCACCACTCCGGGTTCGGCTTGCGGAACTGCTCGAGCGCGGTCCTGGTCATGGACCGGTCGAAGGCCAGCACCGCGCGCGGATGCCGGACCAGGCTCGAGGTGGCGTGCCAGAGTTCGGGCACGGTCGGGAAACGCCGGGTCAGGCGTAATTCCTCGGCACCGGACTGCAACGGCAGCGGGCATTCCTCGATGACCAGACGGCGCACCAGTTCGGGACGCTCCTGCGCGACGCAGGAGACGGCGTAGCCGCCCAGCGAATGGCCGACCAGATCCACCGAGGTCAGCTCCAGCCGCTCGCACAGGGCCAGCACATCGGCGCCGAACTCGTCGAACCGATACGACTCGGTGTGCGCGCTGCGGCCGTGGCCGCGCAGATCGGGGATGATCACCCGGCGACCCGCCTGCACCAGGGTCCGTGCGAACCGGTCCCAGGTGTGCCCGTCCCCGCCCATGCCGTGCACCAGCACCACGGGCACGCCGGAACCCGCGGTCGCCCCCGAGTCCCGGTAGGCGATCCGCACGTCACCGCATGCCAGCTCGGCCACCGTCAGATCCACGATCTTCGAGGGTACCGGGGTCGCGGCGGCCGGACCTGCGACTTGTCACCCGGATCACGTGCGCCGAGCGGCACAGATCCGCTCAGCCGACGGCGCCGGCGGGAAACTTCCTGGCGAAACCCGTTGTGCCGCGCAATACTCCGGGCATGCCGTCCTTCGCGGAGTACGACCGCCGAAACTATCCCACCGTCGACGTGGCCACCGGATACGACGGCTGGGCGCCGACGTACGAGAACACGGTCATGGACGAGATGGATATCGCGCTGCTGACTCGCCTGCGCCGCCCGGAGTGGGCCCGGGCGCGGCGGGCCGCCGACCTCGGCTGCGGGACCGGACGGACCGGCGCCTGGCTGCGCACCCAGGGCGTCGAAGAGATCGACGGGGTCGATGTGAGCACCCAGATGCTGAAGCGGGCCGCGCAGCGCGGCGCCCACAGCACGCTCACCACCGGCGACGTGCGCGACACCGGACTGCGCGGCGGGGCCTACGACCTGATCATCGCCTCGCTGGTCGACGAGCACCTGCCCGAGTTGGCGCCGTTCTACGCCGAGGCCTGGCGGCTCGCCGCACCCGGCGCGCGGTGCGTGCTGGTCAGCTTCCACCCCCAGTTCATGATGGTGACCGGCATGCCGACGCACTACACCCCGGCCGGCGGCGAACCGGTGGCGATCAGCACCAACCTGCATCTGCTCAGCGAGCACCTGACCGCGGCGCTGGACGCGGGCTGGGTGCTCACCGAATTCGCCGAGGCGCTGATCGACGAGGCCTGGCTGGCCGCGAAACCGAAGTGGGCGCACCTGCTGGGGCAGCCGTTCACCATGGCTTCGGTGTGGACCCGGCCTCAGTCGTAAAGCCCTTCCGCGCGCCAGTTCTCGTCGTAGTAGAGCAGCAGCAGCACCCGTACCTCGGCGGCCGCGCCGTCCAGCTGCACCTGGGCGCGGGCCGTGAAAGTGGCTGCGCCGTCAGCTTTTTCGGAGGCTTCCCACCAGCGCTCGTCCACCGGCCACGGTCCGGCCCACCCGGCCAGCTGCCACTGCCTGCTGCCCCAGCGCAGGCGGGACGGGTCGGCGCTGAACAACGCGCGTTCGGTGATCCGGATCGGCATGCCGTCGGCGTCCTCCAGGTGCACCACCGGGCGGTGCAGCAGGATCAGCGCGGGCGCGGGCTCCGGCAGCCGGCCGGGCCACGGCAGCGCCGGATCGGTGGCGGGCACGAGTTCGTCGCCCAGCGCGACCATGGTGACACGCTCGGTGGGGCCGCGTCCGCCGCTGAGCACGCCGACCCGCACCGCTTCCCCGCCGAGCAGGCCCTGCACCCGGATGAGCGCACGACGGGCCCGCTCGTCCTGTTCGCCCACGCCGCCCCACAGGCCGAGTTGCAGCGCGCCCGCGGCCACCACCTCGACCGGGTCCAGGCGCAGCCGGACGATCGGGGCGGTGGGCCGGTCCCGGTGGGTGAGCCAGCCGTCGAGCTGCCAGCGCACCCGGTCCGCGGTGCCCTCCGGGGTCAGCGGCTCCGCACAGCGCCAGATCCGGGAAAGCTCCTCCCCCGCTTCGGTTTCGGCGAAAATCGACAGCCGGGTACAGGCCAGTCCGGCGGCCGCGAGCGCGGCGTGCAGGCGGGTGGCGAGCAGGCGGCCCGCAAACGCGGCGGCGTCCACCCGCTCGATCGGCGGATCGCAGGGATACTCCACCGCCAGGTCTTTCGGCGGCTGCCGCGCGGCGGGCGGGCGCTCCGGCTCCGCGTTGGCGCTGCGGTGCGCGAGCACCGCGTCCGCGCCGAAGCGCGAGGCCACCTCGGCGGTGGCCAGCGCGGCGAAATCACCGATCCGGCGTAAACCCAAGCGGTGCAACAGATCCACCAGGTCGGTTCGCTCCGGGGCGGCCAAGCTCGGCTCGACCGCCAGCTCGTGTACCGGCAGCGGCGCCAGGAAGCGCGCGCCGTGCCCGGCGGGCACCAGCACGCCGCGGCGGGCGGCGATCACCGCCGTGGACACCTCGTCGGCGATGCCGACCTGCGCCTCCACTCCGGCGGCGGCCGCGGTGTCGACCAGTCGCTCGGCCGCCACCTCCTCGGAGCCGAAAAACCTTGCGGCACCCCGGGCCCCGAGCACCAGCAGACCCGGCCGCAACACCTCCACACCGGGCACCGTCTCGTCCACCGCCGCCACCACCGGCTCGAACAACCGCGCGTCCCGATCCGGATCCGCTTGGGCGAGAAACAGATCGGGGCAACGGGCCTGCGCCTCCCGGCGCTTGAGTCCGCGCCGCACCCCGTCGGTGCGCGCGACCGCCGAACACGCGACCACCCGGTTGGCGAACAGCACCGCCACCGGCCGCGTCGCGGGTATCCCGGCCGGCGCCGCCGCGGCGACCGCAGGCCAATCCGGGCACCACAACGCGAGCACCCGGGCCGGCTTTCCCGACTTCGGACGAATCATGGTGCCGCTGAGCCGTTCCCGCGCAAGGAGGCCGGGCACCTCACGAGGCTGCCTCGCCGGCGTCGACCACCGGCACGGCCCGCCGGCTCGTCTCGTGCCGGACCCATTCGACCCGGCCCGCCCGCGAACACAGGTCGAGTCTGCCGCGCCGGGGCTGCCCCTCCTTGCCACGCACCTCGACCTCCAGGCCGAGGGCGCGCAGGCGGCCCCGGCCCCGGCCGAGCCCCGCATAACCGGCGACGCGCGCGTCGAGCCGCAGGGCGGGACCGGGCCAGCGACCGTCGGTGACCACCAGGGTCGAGCCCTTGTTGCGGGCGCGCGCGGCGATCACCCTGGTGCGGGCGGGCGGCACCGCCGCGCCGCTCAGGCCGAGCACGACCAGGTCGAGACCGTCGAGCAGGACGGCGGCCACCTCCACCGGGTCCTGGCCCGGGTCGGCGATCACGGCGAGCCGCTCCAGCTGGGCGCCCATCTCCGCCGCGGCGAGCAGGCCGAGCCGCGGCACCCCGACCACCGCGGCATGGCCGCCGGCTCCGGTCACCGCGGCGACCAGCCCGGCGAGCAGCGAACGCGCCCCGGTGTAGGACACGACGGAACCTTTGGCCAGCCCACCGTCCGGCAACAACTCGGCGAGCGGCGGCGGCACCGCGAGCACCTCCCGGCGCAACCGCGTCTCCACCGGCGCCCGCTCGACCGCCGCCGCACCGCGCCCGGGGATGGCCGCCATCTTCCTGCGCAGCTCAGCCAGGGTCGGCCCGGCCTGACGACCGGCCGACGGCGACGAGCCCCGCGGTTGCGCCCCCGCCTGCGTTCGCGCATCCGAACCCATCCCTACCACCTACTTCCCACGATGGACCCGGGTCGGCACCGACTCAGCTATCGATCCGTAATCGAATATACGTTCGATACCTGCTCAGTAGAAACCGACCCCCGGGTTCCGTCAAGAGGGCGCACCCGCGGGCGGCGATTTCGAAACGCGGCCGTTGTACAACGACGGCCGCGCTACCCGGTCGTTATGCGGGTGCGACGGCGGCATGCGGTGTCGCCACGAATCAGGCCAGCTAAGCCCATTTTCCGCTACCCTCGCACCCGTGACCGAACGCGCTCGTCCCATCGTCGGCCCCGACTACCTCGTCGCCGGCCGCTACCGGCTGCAGTCGAAGGCGGGCGGAGGTGGCATGGGCGCGGTCTGGCTCGCGCACGACCGGCTGCTCGATCGGGATGTCGCGATCAAGCAGGTCATCTCGACGGCCGGGCTCGACGAGCAAGAGGCCAACGAGATCCGCAGCCAGATCATGCACGAGGGCCGGGTCGCCGCCAAGCTCTCGCACGAGCACGCGATCGCCGTCTACGACGTGGTGCTGGAGGCCGGCGAACCGTGGCTGGTGATGGAACACCTGCCGTCCCGCAGCGTCGCCAAGGCGCTCGCGCTGGTCGAAACCCTCCCCCCGATCGAGGTGGCGCAGATCGGCGCGCAGGTGGCCGACGCGTTGGCCACGGCACACGCGGCGGGCATCGTGCACCGCGACATCAAGCCCGGCAACATCCTTGTCGCCGACCGCGGTCCGATCGTCGGCATGGCCAAGCTCAGCGACTTCGGCATCTCGCGCGGCGCGGGCGAGCACTCCGACGAACCCGACGGCGTGATCACCGGCACCCCCGCCTACCTGCCGCCGGAGGTGGCGCGCGGCGCCCAGCCGACCAAGGCCAGCGACGTGTTCTCCCTCGGCGCCACGCTCTACACCGCGATCGAGGGGCAACCGCCGTTCGGTTTCGACGAGGACCAGGACGTCGTGGTGACCCGTGCGGCCATGGCGCAGATCATCCCGCCCACCCGCAGCGGCATGCTCACCGAGGCGCTGCTGCACATGATGGAGCCCGCCCCGCAGCGACGGCCGACGATGGCCGAGGCCAGAGACGAAATCCTCACCGCCGCTTTCGGTCCCGGCACCGGTCCGTACATTCTCGGCGCGCCGGTGCGCACCGAGGACGGCACGATTCCGGCGTGGGCGGCCCGCAATTCCGCCTCCGGCTTACGCAGCCCGCACTCCACCCCGTTACCCCGCCCGCATCGCACCCCCGCGAGCGCCGCGGCGGCCCCCGCCCCGCAGCGCACGAAGGCCCCGCAGCCGAGCAGCGCTCCGCTGGCCATCGCCGTCGGCCTGCTGATCGGCCTGATCATCATCATCGCGATCATCGTCGCGGTGATGTAAGCACCTCTGCCCCAAGACAACCCGCTCGGAGCGGGCGGCCGTTCGCGTGCGGTGAACTCAGTCGATGCGGCGCCGATGCGCCCAGCGGGTGAGCGCGTTGCGATTGGACTGCTGGGTTTTGCGCAGCACGTTGGAGGCGTGGGTCTCCACGGTTTTCACCGAGATGAACAGGTTTTCGGCGATCTCCCGATAGGTGTAGCCACGCGCGAGCAGGCGCAGCACCTCGAGTTCCCGCGGGGTCAGCGAATCCAGTTCCGGATCCAGCGGCGGTTCCGGAACCGGCGACTTACCGGTGAACGAGTCCAGCACGAAACCGGCCAGACGCGGGCTGAACACGGCGTCGCCGCCCGCCACCCGCCGGATGCCGTCGGCCAGTTCGGCGCCCGAAATCGTCTTGGTCACATAGCCTCTGGCACCCGCCCGGATCACCGCGATCACGTCTTCGGCCGCATCGGACACACTCAGGGCCAGGCACACCGGCCCGTCCTCGATGCCGCCGAGCACCGCGACGCCGCCACCGTCGGGCATGTGCACGTCGAGCAGCACCACATCCGGCTTCGCCGTGTTGATCCCGGCGATCGCCTCGGCCACCCCGCCCGCCTCACCGACCACTTCCATGTCGGTTTCTCTGCTCAACTCCGCCCGCACACCCGACCGGAACACTGCGTGATCGTCGACGAGAAAGACTCGCACGGTCACCTATCCGCCTCTCCGCGTACTCCGCCGGACATGAAAGCCACCGCGCTGTCGCCGCGGGCCACCGGCCGCACGCTGAGTCTAATGAAAAATCGTCACGGCACGGGTTGCCGGACTTCGGCCTGCGCCGGCTGCTCGGCGGCCACGTCCTCTTGGCCGCCGGAATCCGTGCGCGGCATGAAGATTCGTACCTCGGTGCCGCGTCCCGGATGGGACAGGATCTCCACTTGACCACCGCGGCGTTCGATGCGGCCGCGAATGGACTTGGCCAACCCCTGCCGGTCCTGCGGTACCGCCGCGGCGTCGAAACCGGTGCCGCGGTCGCGCACGAAGATGCTCACCTGATGGGGTTCGGTCTCGGCGAAGAGATCGATCTCCGGGACGCCCGCGTGCTTCGCGGCGTTGACCAGCGCCTCCCGGCTGGCGCCGAGCAGCGCGGTGAAATGTTCCTTGGGCAGGCCGGATCCGGTGTCGCCGAGATCCATCGAGACGTCGCCGACGGTCACCGGGGCGACCTTCACACCGTGCTGGTCCTCTACTTCGCCCGCGATGGTGCGCAGCGCGGCGGCCAGACTCGACTGCGCGGGCCCCGCGTCCTCGAACAACCACTTGCGCAGCTCCCGCTCCTGGCTGCGCGCCAGCCGCGCCACCTCCTGCGGGTCATCGGCCTGACGCTGGATCAGGGCCAGCGTCTGCAAGACGGAATCGTGCAGGTGTGAGGCGATCTCCTCGCGTTCCTCGTTGCGGATGCGCGCCGCGCGCTCGGCGTTCAACGCCCGCATCATGCGCAGCCAGAGCGGCACCGTCAGCAGCGCCGCCCCGACCAGGGTGACCGCCACCGCGACGAGCGCGGACCCGAGCGAGCTCAGATCGATCCGGGCCAGCACCACCACGCCGAGTCCCGCCACGATCAGCGTGCCGCCCGCGACGATGCGCGCCCAGGTCACCACCGAGGGACGGGCGGGCAGGCCGAGCAGCGAGCGCGGGCCGTCGGCGTCGTACTCGCGCCAGACCAGCGCCGCGCCGATGGCCACCACGATGATCGGCACGATCACACTCGCCGCGGTCCCGCTGAACAACCAGGACACGCCGACCGCGAGCGCGAGCCCGAGCAGGGCCAGGCCGATCGCCTGCCGCCGCTCCGAGCCGGAGGCCTTCACCACATCGTTGCCGCCGGGGGTGAAGATCCACAGCAACCCGTAGGTGACGATGCCCGCGCCGAACGCGGACAGCAGCACGAAGGCGATCCGTACCTTGAAGACGTCGATGCCGAGGTGATCGGCGATGCCGCCCGCCACCCCGCCGACGATCCGGCCGCCCGAGCGCCGGACCATCCGCGCATGCGGCGCCCGCCCGGGGTCGAACACCGGCGCCGGGCCGAAACCGCGCACAGGATCGAACCCCCGCGTGGCTTCGAACCCCCGGGTGTCGAACGAGGGCGCAGACGGGTACATGTCTTCGATAGTGACACGCGCCCCGGCAGCTAGCTATCAGGAATCACCCTGATCTTCGCGCCCACCCGCCGCTGACCGGCCGGTCCAAAGGATGGGGGGAATTATTCAGGGTTCCCCCCGATGTGCGGATGCGCTGGTCAGGCACAGTATGGGAACCATGACGAAAACGAGCTTCGGGGACCAGCTCCAGCACATGTGGCGCACGCGGCCGGTGCGGCTGCCTCGGCAGGGGCCGATCGCCGGCGTCGCGGCCGGGTTCGGCCGGCGGTACAACGTCGACCCGGTGCTCGTCCGCGTGGCGTTCGTGGTGTCGGCCATCTTCGGCGGCGCGGGCGTCGTCCTGTACCTGCTCGCCTGGCTGCTGTGCAGCGAGGCCGGGGACCAGGCGTCGGCGGCCGAGTCGCTGGTGGGGAAGGGCCACAGTTCCCAGTCACAGACCAAGACGATCGTGCTGATCGTCGCGCTCGCCATCGCGGTGAGCACGATGGGTCCGGTCGGGGTCGGCCTCGGCGGCTCGGGGCTGATCAGCCTCGCGCTGATGCTGGCGGGCTGGTGGATGCTGCATCTGCGCAACCCCGCGGCACCGCCCGGCACCACCAGTGAGTTCAGCGGGTTGATGACCGACGACGGCATCACCGCCACCGGGTACCCCGGCGCCGCCTTCCCGCCGGGCGCCCCGCGTACCGCCGGAGCCATGTACGAGCCGCCGACCAGCGTGTACACCCCGTACACCAAGCTGCCGGACGCCTACGTACCGGACGCCCAAGCCCCCGAAACCGCACCGCCGCAACCGGATTCGCCCGTTGCCGCCGAAGCGCCCACCGCCGTGCTCCGGGTGGACGAGCAGTCCACGACGATCATCGACCTCGAAAAGCCCGACACGCCTGGCGAAGACAGCACCGTCCTGCTGGACAAGTGGAGCACGCCGGCCGAGTCCGCCGACGACATCCAGGACGCCGAGATCGTCCCTTATCCCGCGCCCGCACTGCGCAAGGATTCGCCCGCCGCGCGGCCCGACACCGGAACGTCTTCCGGTGCAAGCAGATCCGTGACGCTCGACCGCCCGGCTCCGCCGTCCTGGGATCCGCTCGGCGTCGCGCCGCTCGCCTGGGACCTGCCCGAACCGACCCCGCTCCGCACCGTGGTCGCGCCCCCGCCGAAACGCCCACGCTCCCGGCTGACCCCGGTGGTGATCGGCCTCGCCATCCTGGCGGCCGCGGGCGCCGGTGCGCTGGCCGCCTCGGGCGTCGAATGGATGACGCCCGGCCGGATCGCGGCGGTGGCGCTGGCGGTGGTCGGCCTGGGCCTGGTGCTCGGCGCCTTCCTGCGTCGCGGCTACGGACTGCTGGTACTGACCGCACCGCTGGCCGGCTTCGTCCTGCTCGCCTCGGCGATCGGCCCGGTCGAACTCGATCGCGCCGCGATGGGCGAACACGTCTGGACCCCGACCTCGGTCGACCAGTTGGACGCGAAGTACCGGATCAACATGGGCGCGGGCAAACTCGATCTGCGGTCGCTGAATCTCACTGCGAATCGCACCGTCGACATCAATGTCCGCATGGGCGACTTCCAGGTGCTGGTGCCCGCGGGCATGACGGTGCGCACCAATTGCAATGTGGCGATGGGTGATTGCGTCAACGGCGTCACCGGACCGAATACACCCGACACCCCCGTGCTCGACCTGCGGGTCGACGTCCGGGCCGGCTCGATGGCGGTGCAACGTGGCTGACAACTCGTACAACGAGACCGAGACCAAGCGCGGCCCGTCCGCCTCGCTGCTCATCGTCGGCCTGCTGGCCCTCGGGGTGAGCGCCTGGGCCTTCATCGGCCCCGAGTCGTGGTCGAAGACCAGCGGGGTGCCGCTGGGCTGGATCGTGGTGCTCGCCGCCATCGTCATCGGCGTGGTGCTGGTGGTCTCCCCACGCAAACGACGCTGAGCACACAGCACAGTAAAGGCCCCGTCCGAACGGACGGGGCCTTTACTGTCGGCTCAGTGCGGGATCACTCCCATTCGATGGTGCCCGGCGGCTTGCTGGTCACATCGAGGACGACCCGGTTGACCTCCGGCACCTCGTTGGTGATCCGGGTGGAGATCCGCTCCAGCACCTCGTAGGGCAGCCGGGTCCAGTCGGCGGTCATCGCGTCCTCGCTGGAGACCGGACGCAGCACGATCGGGTGACCGTAGGTGCGGCCGTCGCCCTGCACGCCGACGCTGCGCACATCCGCGAGCAGCACCACCGGGCACTGCCAGATCTGCTTGTCGAGCCCGGCGGCGGTGAGCTCCTCCCGCGCGATGGCGTCGGCCTGGCGCAGCGTGGCCAGCCGATCGGGGGTCACCTCGCCGACGATGCGGATGGCCAGGCCGGGGCCGGGGAACGGCTGCCTGCCGACGATCTCCTCCGGCAGGCCGAGCTCACGACCGACCGCGCGCACCTCGTCCTTGAACAGCAGGCGCAACGGCTCGACCAATTCGAATTCCAGGTCGTCGGGCAGACCGCCGACATTGTGGTGGCTCTTGATGTTCGCGGTACCGGTGCCGCCGCCGGACTCGACCACATCCGGGTACAGCGTGCCCTGCACGAGGAATTCGACCTTCGAGCCGGTGTCCGCCGCATCCGTGCCCTGCTCGAGCACGACCTCGGATACCGCGTCCTCGAACGAACGGATGAACTCACGCCCGATGATCTTGCGCTTCTCCTCGGGGTCCGTGACGCCCTTCAACTCGCCGAGGAACTTGTCGACCGCGTCGACGGTGACCAGCTTGGCCCCGGTGGCGGCGACGAAATCCTGCTGCACCTGCTCGCGCTCGCCCGCGCGCAACAGGCCGTGGTCGACGAACACACAGGTCAACCGGTCCCCGATGGCGCGCTGCACCAGCGCGGCGGCGACGGCGGAATCGACACCGCCGGACAGGCCGCAGATCGCGTGCCCGGTGCCGATCTGCTCACGCACCCCGGCGATCAGCGATTCGGCGATATTGGCGGGCGTCCAGGTAGCGCGGATGCCCGCGATCTCGTGCAGGAAGCGGCTGAGCACCTGCTGGCCGTGCGGCGAATGCAGGACCTCGGGGTGGTACTGCACACCGGCCAGGCGGCGGGCCCGATCCTCGAACGCGGCGACCGGCGCGCCCGCGGTGGTACCGGTGACCTCGAACCCCTCGGGGGCATCGGTCACCGCGTCGCCGTGGCTCATCCAGACCGGCTGGATAGTGGGCAGGCCGCCGTGCAGCAGGCCGCCGTCGATATTGAGTTCGGTGCGGCCGTATTCGCGGGTGCCGGTGTGCGCGACCGTGCCACCGAGCGCCTGCGCCATCGCCTGGAAGCCGTAGCAAATGCCGAACACCGGCAGGCCCAGATCGAACAGCCGCGCGTCCAATTGCGGTGCGCCCTCGGCATACACGCTGGCCGGGCCGCCGGACAGGATCACCGCGAGGGGCTGGCGCTCGGCGATCTCCTCGACCGTGGTGGTGTGCGGGATCACCTCGGAGAACACACTCGATTCGCGGACCCGCCGAGCGATCAGCTGTGCGTACTGCGCGCCGAAGTCGACGACAAGGACCGGTCTCTGTGTTTGCGCCACCGGCACAGTTTAGTGAGCGCGCCGCACGAGCGAATCATCGGCACCGCGGTGCCGCTACCAGCCCCGACGAGGGCGTCTAGGTAGTACGCGGGCACCGGCCGCCGCGGGCGTCGCAACGAGCAGCCGCCCAGCGAAGGCGCAGCGAGCGAACTGTCGGCACCGCCGACACGCGGCCGCGGCGCTCGATCTCGAGCGTCGCTGCGCCGAACCCGGCCGCCCCGCAACGAAGTCCGGCGATCCCGGTCGTGGACTTGGCGGACCCGTCGGCGGGGGCGATTTCGGAACTCGCCGCACCCGCGAACTCCAGCAAGTAATCGGGCGACCCAGCAAATCGGCCCGCGAGCCGGTGCCCCGCTGGCTATCCTCGTGCAGTGCCATTCGCCCGCGCGATCGACGCCGACATCCACTACGAGGACAGCGGCGGGAGCGGCCCGGTGGTGCTGCTAGCACACGAATTCTTCATGGACCGGACCATGTTCGCGGCTCAGATGGCCGCGCTGGCACCGGAATTCCGGATCGTCTCGTGGGATGCCCGCGGCCATGGCCGCACCAGGGACGAAGGCTTGCCGTTCACCTACTGGACCGCGGCACGCGACGCGCTCACCGTGCTCGACCACGTCGGCGCCGAACGGGCCGTGGTCGGCGGCACCGCGCAGGGCGGCTTCACCGCCCTGCGAACCGCGCTCATCGCGCCGGAACGGGTCTCGGCACTGATCCTGATCAGCACCGAGGCGAACGGCCCGACCCCCGAACAGTCCGACGCCACCCAGAAGTTCCTGGAAGAGTGGTACGACGACGACTCGCGTCAGCAGGCGGCGCACCAGCTCGCGTCCTGGCTGATCGGCAACGACAACTGGTACCGCACCATCTGGACCACCCGCTGGCTGCTGCGCGACTGCCGCGGTATCGAGGTGGCGGCGGGCTGCCTGCTCAGCCGGGACTCCGTGCTGGAGCGGCTGTCCGAAATCACCTGTCCCGCCTTGGTGATCCACGCCACCGACAGCGGCATTCCGCCCGACCGGGCCAGGCAGCTGACACACGGCCTCACCGGCTCGACCTACGTCGAGATCGCGGGCGCGCGACTCGCCGTCACCATGACCCATCCCGACCCGGTGAACACCGCGATGCGCCGCTTCCTGCGCGAACGCGTCATCCCGAGCATCGCCCGCTGAAACCTGCGCGGCGAGCGCGGAATTCGCGACGCCGGGCGCTCAGCCCGCGGACGCCGAGTAATCAGCCGCGGACGCTGAGCCCAACCTTCTGGAACTCCTTGAGATCGGAGTAGCCCGCCTTGGCCATCGAACGACGCAGGCCGCCAACGAGATTCAGCGAGCCGAACGGGTCGTCGGAGGGGCCGAACAGCACCTGTTCCAGGCTGGGACGCACCGCATCGCCGGAGCCCTCCTCCTGTTCCCATTCGACGCCGAGCAGCGAGCCACGGGGCACCGAGGGGTGTGCGGCGGCCGAGGGCCAGTACCAGCCGCGGCCCGGCGCCTCGGCGGCCACCGCGAGCGGCACCCCGAGCATCGCGGCGTCCGCACCGCAGGCGATCGCCTTGGCCAGCTGACCGGAGGTCTCGATATCGCCGTCGGCGATGACGTGCACGTAGCGGCCGCCGGTCTCGTCCAGATAGTCGCGGCGCGCGGCCGCGGCGTCGGCGATCGCGGTGGCCATCGGCACGCCGATGCCGAGCACCTCGCGGGTGGTGGTCGCGCCGGGGAACGAGCCGTAGCCGACGATGACACCCGCCGCGCCGGTGCGCATCAGGTGCAGCGCGGTCCGGTGATCGCTCACCCCGCCCGCCACCACGGGCACGTCCAGCTCGGCGATGAAGGTCTTGAGGTTCAACGGTTCACCGTCGCCGACGTGTTCGGCGGAGATGATGGTGCCGTGCACGACGAGCAGGTCGACCCCGGCCTGCACCAGGGCAGGCGTCAACGCGCGCGCGTTCTGCGGGCTCACCCGCACCGCGACGGTCACCCCGGCCGCCCGCACCTGCGCGACCGCGGCCGCGAGCAGCTCCGGCTGCATCGGCGCGGCGTGCATCTCCTGCAGCAGCGAGACGGCCCGCTCGTAGCCGCCCTTGCCGACCAGCTCGAGCAGTTGCTCGATCTTCGCGGCGACGTCCGCGTGCCTGGCCCACAGGCCCTCGCCGTTGATGACACCGAGCCCGCCGAGGCGGCCGAGTTCGATGGCGAACTCCGGCGACACCAGCGCGTCGGTCGGGTGCGCGAGGAACGGGATCTCGAAACGGTAGGCGTCGAGCTGCCACGACAGCGACACCTGCTTCGACGAGCGGGTCCGGCGCGAGGGAACGATATCGATATCGTCCAGCTCGTAGGTACGCCGGGCGGTCCGGCCCATGCCGATCTCGACCATGTCGCGCACGTTTGTACTCCTATCTATCGGCCGCGCGGGCGCGGCGTGTTCGTGGCCCCCTCGTGCCTTGCGCCCGAGCCGTCGAGACTCGCGCGCGAGACGGGCCACGAACGGCGCTCGTGAGACTCGCGCTGTGGTGACCTTGTCCTGACCGGAGGTCGCGGCCCCAGGCTAGTCGCAGCCAGGTCAACGGCCGCGCGGACACGGCACGCCGGGCCCCGTCATCGGGGTCCGGACGCGCCGGCTCGGCGGTCGCGCCCGCTGTTCGCCCGGCAGCGACCGCCGGTGTGCTACCTCCGCTAGCCGCGACCGGTGTAGTTGGGGGCCTCGACGGTCATCGTGATGTCGTGCGGGTGGCTCTCCTTCAGACCCGCCGCGGTGATCTGCACGAACTGCGCGTCCTGCAGATGCGCGATGGACTGCGAACCGGTGTAACCCATGGCCGCGCGCAGACCGCCGACGAGCTGGTGGATGACCTGGTTCACCGGGCCGCGGAAGGGCACCCGGCCCTCGATGCCCTCGGGCACCAGCTTGTCCTCGGCGAGCACGTCGTCCTGGAAGTAGCGGTCCTTCGAGAAGGACTTCGCCTGGCCCCGGCCCTGCATCGCGCCGAGCGAGCCCATGCCGCGGTAGCTCTTGAACTGCTTGCCGCCCACCAGGATCAGCTCCCCCGGCGATTCGGCGGTGCCCGCGAGCAGCGAGCCCAGCATCACGGTGGACGCGCCCGCCGCGATGGCCTTGGCGATATCGCCGGAGAACTGGATGCCGCCGTCGGCGATCACCGGCACACCGGCGGGCTTGCACACGGCCACGGCCTCGAGGATCGCGGTGATCTGCGGCGCGCCGACACCCGCGACCACGCGGGTGGTGCAGATGGAGCCGGGACCGACGCCGACCTTCACCGCGTCCGCGCCCGCCTCGACCAGCGCGGCCGCGCCGGCCCGGGTGGCCACGTTGCCGCCGACGACCTGGATCCGGTCACCGACCTCGGCTTTCACCTTGGTGACCATCTGCAGCACCTGCGCCTGGTGGCCGTGTGCGGTGTCGACGATGAGCACGTCCACGCCCGCGTCGGCCAGCGTCATCGCGCGCGACCAGGCGTCCTCGCCCACGCCGACCGCGGCGCCGACCAGCAGGCGGCCGTCGCGGTCCTTGGTGGCGTTCGGGTACTGATCGGTCTTGACGAAGTCCTTGACCGTGATGAGGCCGCGCAGCCTGCCGTTGCCGTCCACGATCGGCAGCTTCTCGATCTTGTGCCGGCGCAGCAGGCCGAGCGCCGCCTCGGCGGTGACGCCCTCCTGCGCGGTGATCAACGGCGCCTTCGTCATCACCTCTTCGACCCGGCGGTTCTGATCGACCTCGAACCGCATGTCGCGATTGGTGATGATGCCCACAAGGGAACCGGTCTCGTCCACCACCGGCAGGCCGGAGATGCGGAACCGGGCGCACATGGCGTCGACCTCGGCCAGGGTGTCCGACGGCCGGCAGGTCACCGGATCGGTCACCATGCCCGCCTCGGACCGCTTCACCGTCTCCACCTGCGCGGCCTGATCGGCTGCTGCGAGGTTGCGGTGCAACACGCCCATGCCGCCCGCGCGAGCCATCGAGATGGCCATCCGCGCCTCGGTCACCGTGTCCATCGCCGAACTCACCAGCGGGGTCCGCAACCGGATCTCCCTGGTCAGCTGGCTGGACGTCTCCACAGAACTGGGGATGAGATCCGAGGCGGCGGGCAACAACAACACATCGTCGAATGTGAGGCCGAGCATGGCGATCTTGTGCGGATCGTCACCACCCGTAGATGGGCGGACAGCAGTGCGTTCGCCCGATACGGGATTACTCATTCGGATCGACCCCTCCTGGACGTCGACAGCGAGCGGCGCCGGGGTCACCGGCGTCGTGCGCAGCTGATGGGATGGACTGGTGGCTCCGGATATCGTGTCGGGTGCTCGCCGGAGCCTGACACCATGGTATCTGTCCCGCAAACGCACCGACCAAGTGAGCCCACCGGGGGACGAGAGGGCGGCGAAGCCGACGCGAAACGCGCGGGCACGGGGCGACGGCGCGGACCGGTGGCGGGCGGGTACCGGCGAAACTTGCGGCCCACATCGCTGGCGCAGACCACCCTGTTCTGCGTACCGTGGGGATGTGCGTGACCATCTACCACCTGGCTTGCCGCCGGATCCCTTCGCCGGAGACCCCTCCGACCCGTCCGCCGCGCTCGATGCCATCGAGCCCGGTGAGCCGCTGGATCCCCACGAGCGCCTCGCGGTCGAGGAGGATCTCGCTGATCTCGCCGTCTACGAGGCACTACTAGCGCACCGCGGTATCCGCGGACTCGTGGTCAGCTGCGAAGACTGTCGGCAGGACCACTACCACGACTGGGACATGTTGCGCGCCAACCTGCTTCAGCTACTGGTGGACGGCACGGTGCGCCCGCACGAGCCCGCCTACGATCCGACGCCGGAAGCGTACGTCACCTGGGATTACTGCCGGGGCTACGCGGATGCCTCGATGAACGAGGCCTTCCACGGCGACGGCTTCGACGGTTTCGACAGCTGAGCGTTTCGCCGCCGAGCTTCGTCCCCCTCCGTGCCGCATCGATGGTTCGGACCCGCGCTACAGCGTCGTGTGGCGCTGTGATTTTCGCCGCATAGATCTTCGCCGCACAGCCCCCGCGACAACCCGGTCGGGCAGCCCGAAAAGACAGAAAACCGACCGCCGTTCGGCAATCGGTTCATGTCTTGTTCGGTTGTGCTGTGTGCCAACCGGCTGGTGCGGCGCTCTACTCAGCTGGTGCTGGGCAAACCCGCACCGGACGGCACGGCGAACGTCGGCCCCGAGTTCCCCGTCGGCGGCTTGGTCACCGGCTGAGTCGGCGCGCCGTTCGAATCCCCGGTCGGCTCGACCACCGTAGGCCCGGACACCGTGGTGGGTGTCGCAGGCTGGGTGGTCGGCTCGACGGTCGGCGGCGGCGTGGTCACCGGCGGCGGGGTGGTCGGTTTGTCGTCGGTCGGCTCGGTCGGTTCGGTCGGCTTGTCCGACGGATCGCCCGGCTTCGTCTGCAGGATCGTGTTATCCGGGGTGGTCTGCACCGGCGGCACCGGCTTCGTGGGCTTGACCCCACTGGTCGGTGTCGGCGTGACCGGATCCGACGTGCCGTTGTTCAGCTGATCGGCCAGGTCCTGACGCACCTTGGCCAGCTCGGCGACGAGCCGGTTCCACTCCTCCATCGCCTCGGTGTGCTTCTTGGGGTCGCTGATCTGCCCGGCATTCTCCTTGGCCGCCGCCAAGCGCTGCTTGGCCGCAACCGGATCCTGCTTGACCAGCTTGCCGGCCTCGCTCAGATCGCTGTCGGTGCGCTGCACCACGGTGCTCTGCGCCTGCTCACTGAACACGACCTCTTTGAGCCGCCACAGCGGATCGTCCGGCTCGGCGTTGTAGGAGAACGCCGTCATACCGCCGAAGACCAGGGCGAGTGCCGCCGCGGCCCCGAGGAGCGGGCGGACCAGCCGTAGTCGGTTGCTGGTCTGGGCCCCTATCCGTACCTGACGCGCACCGATCTCCTGATTGACCGCGGCCACGATCGCATCCAGATCGGGTGCGTCGGCCATCGGCGGAGCGATGAGCTCCGCGCGCCAGTCCGCGAGCAAAGTCGCGAGCTGATACTCCTCCGCGCTGTCGGTGCGCACCTGGCCATCGCTTGCGATGGCATCGATCAGCACATCGTCGCGGCGTACCGCGGCGATGTCGACCGGGCCGGTGTCCCCTGACGCGTCGGCGTAGGGACCGCTGTTTCGCGATCCAAGCCGCGCTTTCCAGTCGCCCCGACCGCGCTCGCCATCCCTAGCCATACATTTCACCTGCCCTCGCCACTTGAGACTTGAGTTTCGCGAGTGCCCTGTGCTGAGCCACTCGTATCGCGCCCGCCGTACTGCCCATGGCGACTGCGGTTTCTTCGGCTGACAAACCCATGACCAATCGCAGGATCAAGATCTCTCGATGTTTCTCGGGGAGCGTCGCGAGCAGACGGTTCATCTGCCTGCTCGTCTCCGATTCGAGAGCGCGTTGTTCCGGACCATGGTCGGTGGATATGACATCTGGTACTTCGGCCATCGCCTCCGCCTTGTTACGGGCGGCGTTGCGATGGGCGTCGGCGACCTTGTGCGAAGCGATTCCGTAAACGAAGGCCATGAAGGGCCTGCCCTGGTCTTGATACCTGGGCAAGGCGGTCATCACGGCCAAACAGACCTCCTGCGCAACGTCGTCCGCGGAGAGCTGCCCACGCTCCGCGGCTCCGATCCGCGCGCGGCAGTAGCGCACCACCAGCGGGCGGATCATCTCCAGTACCTGAGCTAAAGCGGATCTGTCGCCCTGCGCAGCGGCAGCGACGGCGAGGTCCAACTCTTCGCCCGTGTTCGTCATCGTCAGAGAGATTCCTGGCGTTACAAGTGGCACGGTCGGTGTTGACCGGTGCTTCCACCGAAGCGGCGGAACGGAACTAACAATAGCGATACAGCGCGCGGAACAAGGCAACTGGGAGCGCATGCGCGCACGAAATGCGCGCGACCCCGCAGCCGCCCTGCGCGAACCTCATCCCACGGTCATCGGGCGGAACCGCCCGCCACGTCGGACGATGGTCGCCGCGCAGTCGTCGGCCGCGGCGGCGGCACCCGGCACGGACAGGCCGGCGCGCAGCATCGCGCTCGCCCAGCGCAGCGGCAGCAGGCCGTGTTCGCGGCACTGCGCGTCGACCTGTTCGGCGAGCTCCCGCGACCGGTCGTGTTCGTCCGCCGCCGCGGCGGCAGCGGCGACCAAGAGGCGGGATTTGACCCGATGCCGCACCGAGGGGCTGTGCTCGGCGAGTTCGAGCGCGGCGGCCGCACTGTCCCGCGCCCGCTCGACAAGGCCTGCGGCAAGCGCCGTTTCGGCGCCGACCCAGTGCCTGCGCAGGGTGGGGCGCCAGCCGAGTTCCCCGCCGGGCAGCAGTTCGTCCACCCGTTGCAGCAGCCGCCAGGACAGCGCGAGGCGGCCGGTGCCGAGCGCGTCCGCGGCGAGACCGGTCAGCGCGTCGCAGATCGCTTCGGCCGCGGGGAAGCGAGAGTGGGCGGGGTTCGCGCGGTCTCCCAGCGATCGCGCCGAGACCAGTGCGGCCGCGCGACCGTCGTAGGCGGCGGCGCGGGCGTGCCAGCCGAGCTGGCGCAGCAGCGAGCCCGTGGTGCTCGCGGCCAGCGAAAGCAACACCGGATCCGTGCTCGCGCCGCCGATAATTCGTAATTCCGCGCGCGCCGCCGCATAACATCCCTGTCCGCCGAGAATCACCGCTCGATACCACGAAGCGAGCGCACCGGGCGCGGTCGGCAACTCGGCAGCGGCGAGGCCCGGACGGGCACCGAACGCAGCGTCGGCGAGGACCTCGATACGGGGATCTCCGAGCGGAGCAGGCACGAACACCGCCGCACTGTATACCGGGCACCCCGCGCAGTGTCCGGGAGAAAGACCGGAAACAACCAACCGGCTACCGCGCAGCATTTACGACGACTATGTCATGTTTCCGTCAGGTAAATCTCATCACCGTAATCCCGCGGTGGCCGTGGTCGTTATTCACACGCGTTTCGCGCAATTTACCTGGATGCCCCGTTTTCGCCATCTCGGCGCCGCCCGCCACACCGGGGGCTGGACCCCATCGTGACCGCCCCCACACCGGCCATCGCCAGCTCTGAACGGTTCAGATCTCCAAAAAAGGCACTCTACCTGCGGAAATGTGTCCATATCGCAGGCAGCAGCGACCGATGCGCCTCTGGTCAACCGATCAGTATCGCCGGAACCAATGCGAAAAGTAAACAGCTCAGAGGTTAAATTTCGCAGCCTAAGATTTGGAAAACTGCTGCGCCGAACTATTGACGGAATTTCGCGGCTGGACCTAACGTAGCTCATCGCCACAGTCGGCGCCGCGCGAAATTGCAGCGACCGCAACGGGCAGCACAGGGGCACTCGCCGACACAGCGCCGTGGCCTACAACTTTGCAGAACAACTGCTCGACAACGCTGACGAGCTCGCACCACGAGGAGTTCACCATGCCCATGCCCACCCACCTCCCCGGGCCGAACGCCGATGTCTGGGATTGGCAGATGCGAGGGTCCTGCCGTGGGCAGGACTCCGCTGTGTTCTTCCACCCCGACGGCGAACGTGGCCGCGCCCGTACCGCGCGCGAGATGCGCGCCAAAGAGATCTGCCGGGCCTGCCCGGTGCTGATGCAGTGCCGCAGCCATGCCCTCAAAGTCAGCGAGCCCTACGGCATCTGGGGTGGCATGTCCGAAACCGAACGCGAGATGCACGCCCGGCGCAATCGCCGCCGCATGGCGGTCTGATCCAAAAATTTTCCCATCCATGTGGCGCGGCGCGCCGAATCCCTAGCAAACAACCGGCAGGCGATATGCGGTCACCACCGCGGCGCCGTCGGCGCCAAAGGCCAGAAGCCAAATAACCTGACGAGCCCTGCGTTTCGCAGTTAATTTCGGCGTGTCACGGCGTGTCTCAGCTCGAGATGCTCCGGCGTGTCGAAGTTTTCCGCAAAGTCGCTGGGCCACAGTCGGTTTGCCGACACCCCAGTCGAAGGGAGGTCATAGCGGCCCGCTACGGTGGTGACCGATGACACAGAATGGAGCGTTGTGACAACGCGGCAGCCGGCCGCAGAGGGCGACTCGTTCCGAAGAGATGCCTTCCCACCCGGTGTGGATTCTGCGGTTACGGCCCGCGCCGCCGAAAGTATCGAGCTCGCCGCATTGCTGGACAAGTGCGGCCAAGCCGACCAGGAAGCCTTCGCCGAGCTATACGACCGGACGTCCGCGCGCGTCTTCGGTCTGGTGCTGCGCGTCCTACACGACCCCGGATACGCCGAGGAGACGACCCAAGAGGTCTATCTACAGATCTGGCGCACCGCCGCCAGCTTCGACCCCGACAAGGGCTCGGCCGTGACGTGGTTGATGACGCTGGCACATCGGCGAGCCGTCGACCGGGTACGCGCCGAGCAGGCACACACCCAACGCGAGGTCGCCTACGGCATCCGGGTGCTCGGTAACGAATTCGACGAAGTGACCGAAGAGGTAGAGCGAAGGCTCGAACAGCAGGCCGTTCTCGACGGTCTCGCGACCTTGACCGAGACCCAGCGAGAAGCCATCTCGCTCGCCTACTACGGCGGGCGAACCTATGCGGAGGTAGCCCACTACCTTGGCGTAGGGTTACCGACCGTTAAGTCCCGAATTCGGGATGGATTGACACGACTCAAAAGAAGTTTGGGGGTGACGTGAGATGAACGAACGCCAGGTCGATCTCGCGCACACCGTCGCGCTCGGATCGATCGACGACGAAGACCACCATGAGGTGCAGGAACTGCTCGACACCGAGGACCCCGCGCTACGTGCGGAGTTCATCACCGAGATCCGGCGGACGCGCGAAGCCCTCGCGACGCTCGCCACTGCTTCGGCCAGCCAACCGCCCGCAGCGTTGCGGAGTCGGTTGCTCGCCGCCATCGCGGCCGAACAGCCGCCCGTAGCCTCTTGAACACATAGCAGCCACTCGAGCACATAAAACGAAGGCCCCCGGACGTTGTCCGAGGGCCTTCTCTGGTGCTGCGCCAGGGTCAGCTCAGTGGCTGTGCCCGTGGTGGCTGTGCTCCGGCGCCTCTTCGGCAGGCTTGTCCACGACCGCGCTCTCGGTGGTCAGGATCATGCGCGCCACCGACGCCGCGTTCACGACGGCCGAGCGGGTCACCTTCACCGGGTCGACGACACCGTCGGTGACCAGGTCGCCGTAGGTGAGGGTGGCGGCGTTGAAGCCGTCCTTGCCCTCGGCGACCTTGCTGACCACCACGGCGCCGTCCACGCCCGCGTTGGTGGCGATCCAGAACAGCGGGGCCGACAGCGCGGTCCGCACCACCTCGACGCCGACCGCCTCGTCGCCGGACAGCGAGTCGCGCAGGTCGCCGAGCTTGGCCGCCGCCTGCACCAGCGCGGAGCCGCCGCCGGGCACGATGCCCTCCTCGACCGCCGCCTTGGCCGCGCTGACCGCGTCCTCGACCCGGTACTTGCGCTCCTTGAGCGCCGTCTCGGTGGCCGCGCCGACCTTGATCACCGCGACGCCGCCGGACAGCTTGGCCAGCCGCTCCTCGAGCTTCTCGCGATCCCAGTCGGAGTCGGTGGCCTCGATCTCGCGCCGCAGCTGCGCGCTGCGGGCCGAAATGTCCTCGGCGGTACCCGCACCATCGATGATGGTGGTGTCGTCCTTGCTGACGACGACGCGGCGCGCCTTGCCCAGCACGTCGAGGCCGGCCTCGCGCAGCGTGATGCCCAGGTCCGGGTTGATCACGGTGCCCGCGGTGACCACGGCCAGGTCGTCCAGGAACGCCTTGCGCCGGTCACCGAAGAAGGGCGCCTTCACCGCCACGGCCTTGATCGTCTTGCGGATCGAGTTGACCACCAGGGTGGACAGCGCCTCGCCCTCGACGTCCTCGGCGATGATCAGCACCGGCTTGCCGGATTCGGCGATCTTCTCCAGCAGCGGCAGGAAGTCGGGCAGCGAGCTGACCTTCTCCCGGTGCAGCAGGATGTAGGCGTCCTCCAGCACGGCCTGCTGGGCATCGATGTCGGTGACGAAGTACGGCGACAGGTAGCCCTTGTCGAACTGCACGCCCTCGGTGACGACGAGCTCGGTCTGCAGCGTCGAGGACTCCTCGACGGTGACGACGCCGTCCTTGCCGACGACGGTCAGCGCCTTGCCGACCATCTCGCCGATCTCCTCGTCCCGCGAGGAGACCGTGGCGACCTGCGCGATCGCCTTCTCGCCGGACACCGGGGTGGCCGCGGCCAGCAGCGCCGCGGCGACCGCGTCAGCGGCCTTGGCGATGCCCGCGCCGAGCGAGATCGGATTCGCGCCCGCGGCAACGTTCTTCAGGCCGGCCCGGACCAGCGCCTGGGCCAGCACGGTGGCGGTGGTGGTGCCGTCGCCCGCCACATCGTTGGTCTTGGTGGCGACGCTCTTGACCAGCTGCGCGCCGAGGTTCTCGAACGGGTCCTCGAGGTCGATCTCGCGCGCGATGGTGACACCGTCGTTGGTCACGGTGGGGCCGCCGAAGGCCTTCGCGAGCACGACGTGGCGGCCACGCGGGCCGAGGGTGACCTTGACGGCGTCGGCGAGCTTGTCGACACCGCGTTCCAGAGCCCGGCGAGCTTGCTCGTCGAACTCGATCTGCTTTGCCATAAGTCCTATTCCTTGGATTCCAGGGCTTGAGATGCCACTGCCCCGGCCCCGCTCAGCGGAACCGGGGCAGTGGCACGACTAGATCCGGGCGGTCGGGTGGCAGCGGACCGTCACCACCGCGCGGAGCGCGGTCACTTGGTGACGACGGCCAGCACGTCGCGCGCCGACAGGATGAGGTACTCCTCGCCCTGGTACTTGATTTCGGTGCCGCCGTACTTGCTGTAGATGACGGTGTCACCTTCCTTGACGTCGACCGGGATGCGGTCACCCTTGTCGGTGACGCGGCCTTCGCCGACGGCGATGACGGTGCCCTCCTGCGGCTTTTCCTTCGCCGTGTCGGGGATGACCAGGCCGGAGGCCGTCGTCGTCTCGGCCTCGTTGGCCTGGACGAGGATCTTGTCCTCGAGCGGCTTGATGTTCACGCTCGCCACGTTGAGCCCTCCACTTTCAGGGGATTACCGGAACTGTTGTTCCGGACCATCGGTATCTGTATCGGTCACAGGTTCTTTCGAGCGACCTGCAAACAGTCGCAAGCGGTAGCCGACCCTGCGCACAGCCCCGTCGTCGCGGGTGCCGGGACCCCTGCCCAGTAGTCGAAACTGCCTGGCACAAGCACAGAGCACCGAGCGGATGGAAGTCCGGCCGGGCACGTCACACAGTGCCGACTAGCACTCTATACATGAGAGTGCCAGCGCTCAAGGCCGGGCGGTGCCAATTTCGGATCGCCGTGCAGCCCAGGCGGTCGCGACACGCCCAACGCACGCTCGCGGGGGTTCCAAATAGATCCGGAAAACTGTAACGTTCGGATAACGGATTGTGACACTATTGACGACGGTCGCTGTCCGACCACTGTGTTCGTCCCGAACCAGTGCCGTCGGAGACCAGGGGTCGTCAACAGCAGGCACGTCGTCACGGCACTCGGCTTCACCGAATACCTCAGCGGCACCGAACAGTTCAGCGGCACCGAGCAGTTCCACGGCACCGACGCCCCGGAGCCCGCGAACCACCCGGCACCGGGGAACACCCAGCGTCACCAGAACTACGTCTCATCGAGAGCTGCACCAGAGAGCTAGCCACACGTGATCCACCCCCGGTCCCCGCGACCCCACCGGACAACGGGACCGACCGGATTTCGGAGTCCGAACCGTGCGTCGACCACGACGATTCGGCAGTCCAACGAGATGGTCGGCGACAACGAGTTGCTTACGAGAGCGAATACCCCAGCCGCACATGACCATCCGCTCGAAGGGAGGTGAATGAACATGCGAACATCCCTCGGCATCTCCGCCGGGTCCGAGGTCGTGTGCTCGGCACTGGTCGCCACCGCCTCGAACGGGGCACAGAGCTTCGACTACCGCGTCGTCTCCGCCGACGCGGCGCATTCCGATCTCGGCGACCTGGTCGCCTCCTCGATCGAGTTGATGACCACCCAGCTGCCGACCACCCAGCTGGCCCACGACGTGGACTACCCCGTCGGCGCCCGGTTCGCCGGCGCGAGCCCGCGCAACCTCGAATCGCCGACCAGCAGGCCGCCCACCAGCGTCGCCGTCGCCTACCGGACCAAAGAGCAGGCGCAGGCGATCCGCTCGGCCACCGGCAAACAGCGCGAACTGCGCCTGGTGCCCGAGGGCACCGCGGCACTCACCTACCTCCGGCACACCGGATTGCTCGACCGCTACGAGACGGTCGCCATCATCGACCTCGGCGCGAGCGGGCTCACCGTCACCGTGGCCGACCAGGCCGACGGCACCGTGCTCCGCTCCGAGCGCACCGCCGCGATCAGCGGCAACGCCATCGATGATCTGATCTACCACCATTTGGTCGACCTGCACTACGCGCGGCGCGGCACCCGCCCCAACCGCGGCATGCTGACCAACCGCGGCCGCGCGGCCAAGGAACATCTGTCCATCGCGCCCGCCGTCACCATCGATCATGTCGCCGGGCAGCCGCTCAAGCTGACCAGGGCCGATTTCGAAGAGCTCATCGCCGACCTGCTCCGCGAGACCGCCGTCTTCGCGGCCGCGGTGTTCGCCCGGGCGCCCAAGTTCCCCGAGGCGGTGGCCGTGATCGGCGGCGGCGCCAATATCCCCGCCGTCGTGGACACCCTCGCCCGCCGGCTCGACGTGCCGGTGTTCACCGTGGAAGATCCCGATGCCGTGATCGCGAAAGGCGCCGCGCTGGTTGCCGATTCGGTCCAGCCGTCGGTGATCCCGCTGGCCGCGCTCGGTAGCGACGCGCCGGTCGGCACGTTCACCAAGGTGGTCGGCACGCTCGCCGGTGCGATCGTGGTGGTCGGGCTGATCATCGGCTACGGCGTGAAGACGTTCGCGCCCACCTCCGACGACGAGGTCTCCCCCGCGGGCACTACCAGCAGCGCGTCCCAGCTGCCGCCCGCGCCGGTGAGCGTCGTCCCGCCGACCGGTGCGGGCACCGCCACCAGCGGGCGTACCCAGGAGAGCACCAACCGGCCGAGCGACGGCAACCTGCCCTCGATCACCCAAGACCGCGGGCAGCCGTCGAGCACGCCGGCACCGTCCTCCGCCCCGCCGCCCAGCCCGCCCACCCTGCGGCCGGACCCGAACCTCCCGGTCATCCCGTTCCCCGAACTACTCGGCCCGCTGTTCGGCAACCCCACCACGCCCCCGGGCGGTTCCTCGGGCCCGGACAAGCCCAAGCCCGGAGCCGCCCCCACCCCGACCCAGGTCCCGCCCACCGGCCAACGCCAAGCCCCCGCCCAATCCCAACTCCCGATCATCCCCCGCTCGAACTCCGGCTCCGCACACGTCGGTGGAACCGAGCAGCCGGGCCACTCGGACTGAACAGGGTTCGCCCTGGGTGCGGGCCCGGAAGTTTCGCCCCAACCAGGACGGCATCCGCCGCCACGGCCTGCGGCGAGGGCACCGCGCGGATTCGAAAGGCGCACTACTTCTGAACTCACGCACCACTTCTGCGGCTTCGCACTCGCTACGGCAGGCCACAGCGGGTGCGGGAAGACAGAAGGGGTGCGGGGTTAGGGGACGCGGCTTACTGAGACCGGGAGGCCGGGGTCGGTGGCTACGGTGAGGGCGGAGGGGGGTGCGCCGCCGGCGATCACGTGGGCGCCGAGGGCGGCGATCATCACGCCGTTGTCGGTGCACAGGCGGGGTTTGGGTACGCGGAGGGTCAATCCGGCGGCGGCGCACCGTTCTTCGGCCATCGAGCGGATCCGGGAATTGGCGGTGGCGCCGCCGCCGAGGACGAGGGTATCGACGCCGACGTCCTGGGCGGCACGGACCGCTTTCATGGTGAGCACGTCGGCGACCGCTTCCTGGAACGACGCGGCGATATTCGGGATGGGCAGGTCGGCGGCGGTCAGGCCGCTGCGTTGCGCTGCCTCGACGTAGCGGGCGACGGCGGTTTTCAGGCCGGAGAAGGAGAAGTCGTATCGGGCGTCCCGGGGCCCGGTCATGCCGCGCGGGAAGGCGATCGCGCCCGGATCACCCTGTGCGGCAGCGGCGTCCAGTGCCGGGCCGCCGGGAAAGCCGAGCCCGAGCAGCCGCGCGACCTTGTCGAACGCCTCGCCCGCGGCATCGTCGACGGTGCTGCCCAGTTCGACGATGGGTTCGGCCAGATCGGTGACGTGCAGCAGGTGGGTGTGCCCGCCGGACACGAGCAGCGCGACGCACGGCGGCATCGGACCGTGCTCCAGCGTGTCCACCGCGACGTGTCCACCGAGGTGGTTCAACGCGTAGAACGGCACATCCCACGCCGCCGCATAGGCTTTCGCCGCCGCGACGCCGACGAGCAACGCGCCTGCCAGCCCGGGGCCGATGGTCACGGCCAGCGCGTCGGGCTTGGCGATACCGGCCGCGGCGAGCGCCCGGCGCATGGCGGGGACGATCGCTTCCAGGTGCGCACGGGACGCGATCTCGGGCACCACACCGCCGAAGCGGGCGTGCTGATCGACGCTGGAGGCGACCTCGTCGGCGAGCAGCTCGCAGCTGCCGTCGGCGTGCCGGCGCACGATGCCGACTCCGGTTTCGTCGCAGGAGCTTTCGATGCCCATGATGATCACGAGAGCACCTCGTCCGGCAGGGGCAGGGCGCTCAGCGCGGGCCTGCGCATGGTGTAGGCGTCGGCGCCGCTGGGGTGGTAGTAGTTCTTGCGCAGGCCGATGATGTGGAATCCGTGCTTGGCGTACAAGGCGATCGCGGGATCGTTGTCGGTGCGCACCTCGAGGAACACCGGCCCGCCGCGTTTGCCTGCCTCGTCGAGCAGCGCCTCCAGCAGCCGGGTGCCGATGCCGGCGCGCAGGTAGCTCGGGTCGACGCCGATGGTGTGTACCTCGGCTTCGGGGTGTCGGTCGTCACCGAGCAGTGCGATGCCGGCGTAGCCGACCATTCGCCCGTCGGCGTCGCGCGCGGTGATGTAGCGATTGTGTGCGGCAGCCAGTTCCGACTGGAACGCGACCGCGTGCCAGGGGTCGTCCTCCGGGAACAGCAGCTGTTCCAGTTCGACGCAGCGGTCGATGTCCGTGCCGGCCATCGGTTCGATCCGGATGTCCACCGATCTCACGCTCCCGTCCGGTCGAGGGTGCGGTAGCTCTTCTCGACGGCGTCGGGCCTGCGCAGATACAGCGGCACGAGCGGGTCGGGCACCGCGCGCGCGAGCACCGCCCCAGCGGCGACGGTGGCCAGGCCGGCCGGTGACGGCGTCTCCACCGGCAGCACCGGCAGGTCGAAGAAGTCGACGTGCGAGGCGGATCCGGCGATCACGGTGGCCTGTGCGAGATCGACCTCGCCGGGCTTGGCCACCTCCGGCCCCGCGACGCGCACGCCGTCGCGGTAGCGCGCCCAGTAGACCTCACGGCGGCGCGCGTCGGTGACGACGAGCAGTTCGCTCTCGGGGGTGAGGTCCGCCGCCGCGTCGGCGGCGATGGCGTCGAGACTGCACACCCCGTAGACCGGCAGCCCGAGCGCGTCACCGAAGGCGGCGGCGGTCGCCATGCCGACCCGCAGTCCGGTGAACGGGCCGGGGCCGACACCGACCACGACCGCGGCGAGATCGGTCCTGGAACGGCCTGCCTCGGTGAGACATTCGAGAATCTGCGGCGTGAGCACCTCGGCATGCGCACGCGGATCGACCCGCACACGGGAGGCGACCGTGCGCGTCTGGATCGGTGCTGCCTGCTCCAGTTCCACCAATCCCGCGGTCACGGCGGGTGTCGCGGTGTCGACACTTAATACCAGCATGATTGACCCAACGATACCGGGTGGTAGCTGCCGCCGGTGCGGAGCTACCAGGTGGTTAATCCACCCATTCCCATTCGGCGGTGCGCACGTCCGAATCCGGTTCGCGCGAGAGCTGCACCCGCAGATGCCGGTCGGTCAGGTGCTCCACGACGCCCCGGCCCCACTCCACCACGACCACCGCCTGGTGCAGATCGGTGTCGAGGTCCAGCGCGTCCAGCTCGTCGAGATCGCCGCCGAGCCGGTAGGCGTCCACGTGCACCAGCGGCACCGCTCCTACCTGCGCACCTGCCCGATGCTGCCGGGCGATGATGAAGGTGGGCGAACTCACCCGGCCCTGCACCCCGAGCCCCGCCGCGATGCCGCGGGTCAGTGCCGTCTTGCCCGCGCCGAGCGGCCCGTCCAGCACGACCAGGTCGCCGGCGCCGAGCCCGGCGGCCAGTTCCCGGCCGAGTGCTTCGGTGTCCGCCACCGTGGGCAGTGTGCGTTGCTGACGATCAGCCACTGGTCACCTCCGACGGGTGCGGTTCGAGCACGCCGGCGCGCACCAGCAATCGATCGAGCGCGTCGTTGACGATGTCCGGGAATTGCAGATGCGCCATGTGCGCGGCCTCCCGCAGATGAATCAGCTCACTGGCTTTCAACTCTCGGGCGAGCGCGCGTGAGTTGCGAAACGGGATCACCAGATCGTGCGAGCCGCCGATGATCAGCACCGGCACCTGTGCCAGCGCAGGCAGCGCGGCCGACTCGTCGTGCAGTTCGATGGCTTTGAGGAATTTCACGATGGTCTCGACCGGGGTGTCGTCGATCATCATCGTGGTGAACCGGGACAGTGTCGGGCTCACCGGTCCGTGGAACGAGCTGACATGCAGGATCGGCGTGATCACGTGCCGCGCGGTGGTCCGGCCCGCCTGCACCAGCGCGGGCGCGACCGCCACGGCCATCCGGAAGCCGTCGATGGCGGGATTGCGCAGCAGCTGGGTGATTCCGGCCGCGGTGACCTCGGCCGCCGCCGTGGACAGCAAGGCGATCCCCCGCACGCGCTCGGCGAACAACTCCGGGAACTGCGCCGCGGCCGCCAGCACCGACATCCCGCCCAGCGAATGACCCACCAGCACCACCGGACCGGCCGGTGCGGCGTCCGTGATCACGGCGGCGAGGTCGCGGCCGAGCTGGGAGACGGTGCAGCGCTCGGTCGCCGAGGTGCCGGACCGGCCGTGCCCGCGCAGATCGAACAGCACCAGCCGAGCCCGTGCGCCCCAGCGCTTTTCGAGGTCACGGCGTTGAAAGTGGAAGGACTCCATGGTGTTGCAGAAGCCGTGCACGAAGATCACCGTGACCGGCGCGTCCGCGGGACCGCATGCGCGGGTGGCCAAGCGCACACCGTCCTCGGTGTGCACGCTGCCCGCGCGATCCTCGTCGATGAGCGCGAAGTTCTCGTCGCGATACTCGTCACGGCGGGCGGGCCAGAGCACCCGGGCGCCGGCGCGGCGCAGGGCGTGCGCCCCGGCCAGCGCGGCGACCACGCCCGCGGTCGCCAGACCGCCGCGGACCGCGGTGACCCGCCGTCTGCTCACCGGCCACCGCCTACATAGCGGCGAACCGACCGGCCGCGCGGCGAACACACCACCTCGTAGTGAATGGTGCCGAGCAGATCCGCCCACTCCTGTGCGCGCGGTTCGCCCGGACCGCCGCCGAACAGGACGGCCATATCGCCCTCCCGGACATTCGCGGCGTTGTCGCCGAGGTCGACCACGAACTGGTCCATGCAGACCCGGCCGACGTTCGGCCTGCGCGCACCGCCCAGCCACACCTCGAAACGTCCACTGAGCGGCCGGAATACGCCGTCGGCATAGCCCACCGGGATCAGCGCCACCGTGGTGTCGCGCGGCGCGTACCAGGTGTGCCCGTACGAGACGCCCTCGCCCGCCGCGACCTGCTTGACCAGCGCGACCCGGGCCTGGAAGGTCATGGCCGGGCGCAGCCCGAAGTCCTCGGCGACGGGACTGTGCCCGTACATCGCGATGCCCGGGCGGACCATGTCGAACGCGAGGTCGGGGCGGGTCAGCGTGGCGGGCGAGTTCGCCAGGTGCACCAGTTCCGGTTCCAGGCCGTGTTCCTTGGCGACGGCGATCGCCTCCAGGAAGCGGTCGCGCTGCATGTCGTTGACCGGATGCGCGGGCTCGTCGGCGTTCGCGAGGTGGGAGAAGAGCGCCCGGAACCGCATCGCCTGCGCGTCGACCAGCGTCCGCAATTCCGCGAGGGCTTGCGGATATTCGACCGGCGACAGCCCGTTGCGGTTGAGGCCGGTGTCGACCTTGAGCGAGACCGTCGCCGTCCGGCCGGTCTGCTCGGTCGCGGCGGCCACCGCGCGCAGATGATCGAGCGAGGACACCCCGATCTCGATATCCGCGCCGATCGCCGCGGCGTAGTCGGCGGCGGAGTTGTTGAGCCAGCTCAGAATAGGCGCGGTGATACCCGCCTCGCGCAATCGGACGGCCTCGGCGATCGTGGTGACGCCTAGCTCGGCGGCTCCTGCGGCCAGCGCCGCCTTGCCGACCTCGACCGCGCCGTGGTTGTAACCGTCGGCCTTGACGACCGCCATCACGGCGGCGTCGCCCGCGAGTTCGCGCAGGATCCGCACGTTGTGCGCGATGGCGTCGAGATCGACAACCGTCTCCACTTGCACTGTTCCGCCTCTCCGGGAGTTCAGGTGCCGCCTCGGGTGGCGCGGCGACCGGCGGTGACCTCGGCCGTGCCGTCAGACCGTGCCGGCGAATTACCCATACGCTCGGCGAAATTTGTCACCGGTGTTCCGCCAGAGTCTATCGACCGGGAATGTCCTGGTGGAGTCGGTGGGCGCGGAGGTGTTCCGGGGCACAGCGCGCAGCACGGTCTATCACGACGGTGCGCGCGGGTCAGACGACGCGGTCGGCGAAGGCGCGCAAGGTGCCGATCGCCGGACGGATGTGCTCGAGTAGGGGTGTCGCGGAGATCGGCGCACCAGCCGAGTGCCCCTCCTGGGCAGCGAGGTTGGCCGCCAACGCGTGCACCCGGGCGGCGGCGGCCGCCGACCAGGCAGGATCGCGGCCGGCGGCGAGCAGCGCACCGAGAACGCCGGACAGCACGTCACCGGCGCCCGCGGTCGCGGCCCAGGACGCACCCGCCTCGTTGACCAGGACCGGCGCGCCCGGGGTGGCCACGAGGGTGGCGCGGCCCTTCAACAGGACGGTGACCTGCAAGTCGTCGGCGAGCGAACGGACCGCGCCGACCCGGTCGGGCCCGATGTCGCGCCCGGTGAGGCGCGCGAATTCGCCTGCGTGCGGGGTCAATACCGTCGGCGCGGTGCGGGCCCGCACCAGCCCGGGTTCGGCGGCGAGCATGGTCAGACCGTCGGCGTCGACGACGACCGGCAGCTCGGTGGCGAGGATCTCGACGAGACGATTGCGCGCGTCGGCGTCGGTGCCCGCGCCGGGGCCGAACACCCACGACTGCACCCGGCCGACTTCCGAGACCTGCTGGGTGGCAATGACTTCGGGGAACTTCGCGAGCACCTCCGCGGCGCCGGTGCCGGCATAGCGGACCATGCCCGAGGTCGCCGCGACCGCAGCGCCCGTGCACAGCACCGCCGCGCCCGGATAGCTCGCGCTGCCCGCGCAGATGCCGGTCACCCCCTGGGTGTATTTGTCGTCGGTCGCCGCCGGTACCGGCCAGTCCGCACCGATCGAACCGGGTGTCAGCGCGGCCAGATTCGGCCCGGGTAGTCGTAAACCGATGGGTACCAGCTCCGTTCGCCCGCAGTACGGGGCGGCCAGGACATGCACCGGCTTGTACGCGCCGAACGCCACCGTGACGTCGGCGCGGACGGCGGGGCCGGTGACCGCGCCGGTATCCGGGTCGACGCCGCTCGGCAGGTCCGCGGCGACGATCGGAACCCGCAGGCCCGCAACCAGTTCCGCGGCATCGGGGCGCAACGACCCGCGGCCGGAGATACCGACGATGCCGTCGACCACCAGGTCGGGGCCGCCGATCTCCGCGCGCACCCGCCCACCGACCTTTCGCAGTGCCGCAAGACCTTTCGCGTGCGCTCGAGCCGGATTCAGCAGCACCGCCGTCACTTCGACACCGCGCCGGCGCAGCATCGATCCGGCCCACAGCGCGTCGCCGCCGTTGTCGCCGGAGCCGACGAGCAAGGTCACCGCGCGACCCGCGACCCCGCCGGTGCGCGCCCGCAACTCCCGCGCGACGACGGTGGCCAGCCCGTATGCCGCGCGCTGCATGGGCACGCCGTCCGGGACGCGCGTGAACAACTCGGCCTCCGCCGCGCGCACTTCGTCTGCGGTGAAATAGCCCCGCTGCGTGGACATGAGCGATCCTCCACTGGGTTGTTCGGTACGGCTGCCGCGCGGACCCGCAACGTCAGCAGACTACGCTTGGCCATCATGCCAATGGTCACGCGTCGCGCACGGTCCACGCAGGTCGCCACCGGAGTGGCGGTGCTGACCGCGGTACTTGTGGCGGGCTGCGGCGGTGGCGATTCGGGCCCCGCCGCGACGACCACGAAGCGACCGGCGCAGCCGGTGACCACCACCACCCAGCCCGCGGGCGATACGAAACCCGCCGCCGTCACCATCGATGTGCGCGACATGAAATTCGCGCCCGGCGAGGTGACCGTCAAGGTCGGCGACACCGTCACCTGGCATTTCACCGACAAGGCCCCGCACACCGTGCAGGGCATCGGCGACAAGGCGATGGGCCTCAACAGCCCGATCATCGACAAGGGCGACTGGAGCTACACCTTCACCGCGCCGGGGACCTACCGCTATCTCTGCTCCCTGCACCCGGAAATGCGCGGCACTGTCACTGTGCAGTAGAGCACCCCGAATATCGCGCCACCCCAGCGCAATAGGCGCAGTCCCGCTCGACGCCGGGTTTCGTCGGCGGCGAGCGGAACAGACGCGCCTCAGACCGGCCGGTAGGCCCGGGTGCGCGGACTACGAGCCGACGCCGTGTTGAGCGCTTCGACCGCGGCCACCAGCGGTGCCAGCTCCGGGTCCGCCGCCGCTTGGCCGAGCGCGCCGGCCAGCGCGTCGTCGTGGGTCGGGCGCGCCCGGTCGAGCAGCGCGAGGCCGGGCGGGGTCACGTCGGTGTAGATGCCGCGGCGGTCGTCGGGGCACAGGTACCGCTGGAGCAGACCGCGGTCTTCCAGCCGGGTGACCAGCCGGGTCGTCGCGCTCTGGCTCAGCACCACCGCCTCGGCGACCTGGTTCATCCGTAGGTGACCGCCGGGACCGTCGTGCTGCCTGCTCAACACCACAAGCAGCGAGTACTCGCGGACGCTCAGGTCGTGGCCGGATTGCAGCGCGCGTTCGATGTGCGCCTCGATCCGGTCGTGCAGCAGCGACAGTGCGTACCAGCCATCGGCCAAGCCGGTCAGGGCGGCATCCGCGGTCATGATCGTCCTTCCGCGTAGGGAGTGTCCTTCCAGGATAGATGACGTCCGCAATAGCCCGCGCTTGCAATTATCACGCGCTTGCAATTATTGTTGACGCCCGTAAGGCTCAAGCGCAATCTCATGTGGAGGCTCTCGCCCATGCCGCTCGCACTCCTCGCCCTGACCCTCGGGGCCTTCGGAATCGGCACCACCGAATTCGTGGTCGTCGGGCTACTGCCCGACATCGCGGACACCTACGCGGTGTCCATCCCCACCGCGGGCCTGCTGGTCACCGGATACGCGCTCGGCGTGGTGGCCGGCGCGCCGCTGATGACCGGGCTCGGCACCCGCGTCTCGCGTAAGCGCATGCTCCTCGGCATGCTGCTGCTCCTGGTCGCGGGCAACGTATTGTCCGCCGTCGCACCGACTTTCGGACTCATGTTGACCGGCCGGATCGTCGCCTCGCTGGCACACGGCGCGTTCTTCGGCATCGGCGCGGTGGTCGCGGGCAGCGTGGTCCGCCCCGACAAACGCGCGGGCGCCATCGCGATCATGTTCACCGGCCTCACCGTGGCCACCATGGTCGGCGTGCCCGTCGGCACCCTGCTCGGCCAGCAGTTCGGTTGGCGGCTCACCTTCCTGATCGTCGCGCTGGTCGGACTCATCGGGCTGCTCGGCGTCGCCTTGCTGGTCCCGGAACAGCCCGCGCCGCCGGACGCCCGGCTGCGCACCGAGCTCGCCGTGTTCCGCAATCCGCAGGTGCTGCTCGCGATGGCCATGACGGTGCTCGGGTTCGGCGGCGTCTTCGCGGCGATCACCTACCTGGCCCCGATGATGACCGAGGTCACCGGTTTCGCGGACAGCTCGGTCACCTGGCTACTCGTGCTGTTCGGCCTCGGCTTCTCCGCGGGCAACCTGATCGGCGGCAAATTCGCGGACCGGCACCTGATGCCGATGCTCTACCTCACGCTGGGCGGACTCGCGGTGGCGCTCGCGCTGTTCACCCTCACCGCGCACAACAAGGTCACGGCCGCGATCACCATCGTGCTGATCGGCGCGCTCGGCTTCGCCACCGTGCCGCCGCTGCAGAAGCGCGTCCTCGACCAGGCTTCGGGCGCACCGACCTTGGCGTCGGCGGTCAACATCGGCGCGTTCAACCTCGGCAATGCCGTCTCCGCGTGGCTCGGCGGACTGGTCATCGCCGCGGGCTTCGGCTACACCGCGCCCAACTGGGTCGGGGTCGCGCTGGTGGTCACCGCGCTCGGCCTGGCCGTCTGGTCGGGTGCCCTCGAACGCCGGGCCGCTACCGAACCGGCCCCCGCGCTGGTGCCGGCGAACTGAGTCCCATGCGACCGGTCCGGCGGCGACCCGCGGTCACCGCCGGATTCGCGTCGTCTCAGCGAAAGGTGTTGCTGCGCAGCCACACACGTGCGGGCGCGGCGGTCACCGAGACCGCCGGATTTACGCCCTCTCGGCGAAAGGCGTTGCTACGCAGCCACACACGTGTGAGCGCGGCGGTCACCGAGGCGGATCCGCGCATGGCCGGCCACCCGTTCCTCGAGGTCAGTCGCGACTTCGGGCTTCGGGCTTCGGGCTTCGGGCTTCGGGCTTCGGGCTTCGGGCTTCGGGCTTCGGGCTTCGGGCTTCGGCGAGGCTGCCACAGCGTTCGTGGTGGCCGTATGCGGCGGTGCCGGGTGGCGCCATGCCCCATGGGCGCAGCGCCACCGGCCTACTCGACCGTGACGGACTTGGCCAGGTTGCGCGGCTTGTCCACGTCGTAGCCGCGGGCCTGGGCCACCTCGGCCGCGAAGATCTGCAGCGGGACCGTGGACAGCAACGGCTGGAACAGTGTCGGCGCGGACGGGATCTCGATCAGGTCATCGGCGAACGGCCGCACCGTGTCGTCGCCCTCCTCGGCGATCACGATGGTGCGTGCGCCGCGCGCCTGAATCTCCCGGATATTGCTGAGCAGCTTGGAATGCAGCACCGCGCGACCCTTCGGCGACGGCATCACCACGATCACCGGCAGACCGTCCTCGATCAGCGCGATCGGACCGTGCTTGAGCTCACCGGCCGCGAAGCCCTCGGCGTGCATGTACGCCAATTCCTTGAGCTTCAGCGCACCCTCCAGCGCCACCGGGTAGCCGACGTGGCGGCCCAGGAAGAGCACCGTCTGGACATGAGCGAGTTCCCGCGCGATGGCACGCACCTGCGGGCCGGTCGCCAGCACCCGCTCGACCAGCTTCGGCATCGCCTCCAACTCGGCGAACTCGCGGGCCACCTCGTCCGGGTACTTGGTGCCGCGCGCCTGCGCCAGCGCCAAGCCGACCAGGTAGTTCGCGGTGACCTGCGCCAGGAACGCCTTCGTCGACGCGACGCCGATCTCCGGACCGGTCCTGGTGTACAGCACGGCATCCGACTCGCGCGGGATCTGCGCGCCGTTGGTGTTGCAGATCGCCAGCACCCTGGCCTTCTGCTCCTTGGCGTGCCGCACCGCCTCGAGCGTGTCGGCGGTCTCGCCCGACTGCGAGATCGCCACCACCAGCGTGGAACGATCCAACACCGGGTCGCGGTAACGGAATTCGCTGGCCAGCTCCACCTCGACGGGCAGCCTGGTCCAGTGCTCGATCGCGTACTTGGCGAGCAGGCCCGCGTGGTACGAACTACCGCAGGCGACGACGAACACCTTGTCGAAGTCGCGCAGTTCCTGATCGGCCAGGCGCTGCTCGTCCAGCACGATCCGGCCCGCGCCGTCCTGATCCTGGCTGAAATGCCCGATCAGCGTGTCCGCGACACCCGCGGGCTGCTCCTCGATCTCCTTGAGCATGAAGTAGTCGTGACCACCCTTTTCGGCGGCGGCCAGATCCCAGTCGATCGTGAACGGGCGGGTCCGCGCGACCGCGTCGGTCCCCGCGAAATCGGTGACCGTGTACGTGTCCGCGGTGATCACCACCGCCTGGTCCTGGCCGAGTTCGACCGCCTCGCGGGTGTGCTCGATGAACGCTGTGACATCGGAGGCGATGAACATCTCACCCTTGCCGACACCGACCACCAGCGGGGTCGAGCGGCGCGCCGCGACGATCATCTCCGGATGGTCGGCGTGCGTGAAGACCAGCGTGAACGCGCCCTCCAACCGGCGCAGCACCGCGAGCGCGCTCGCCGCGAAATCGCCCGCCGTCGGACCCGCGGCGTAAGCCTGCGCGACGAGGTGCACCGCGACCTCGGTGTCGGTGTCGCTGCGCAGTTCGACCCCGGCGTCCTCCAGTTCACGGCGCAGCGGGGCGAAGTTCTCGATGATGCCGTTGTGCACCACGGCGACCTTGCCGCTGTGGTCGCGATGCGGGTGCGCGTTGCGGTCGGTCGGCGCACCGTGAGTCGCCCAGCGGGTGTGCCCCATGCCGGTGGTGCCCGCGAACCGCGCCACCCCGACCTCGGCCAGTTCGGCCTCCAGGTTGGCCAGCTTGCCCGCCTTGCGTTCCACCGCCGACGCGCCGGCGCCGTCGACGATCGCCACACCCGCGGAGTCGTAGCCGCGATATTCCATGCGGCGCAACGCGTCAACGACAACGCCGAGCGCGTCCCGGTATCCGACGTACCCCACGATTCCGCACATGGCTCACCAGAGTACTTATCGGATAACGTTCTCGTCGTGTCGGCGTCTGTGAAATCGCTTCTGAGCACCTTGACCAGCCGCGGCCCCCATCGGGTGCTGCGCGGCAACCTGGCCATCGCCGGGCAGCCCGGGGTGGTGTTCACGCCGGAATCCGGACTCAACCTGCCCGCGGTGGCGTTCGGCCACGGCTGGTTGACCGGCGTCGCGCACTACCGGACCCTGCTGGAGCATCTGGCTTCCTGGGGCATCGTGGCCGCAGCCCCGGACACCGAGCGCGGCCCGATCCCGTCGCACCTCGGCCTGGCCACCGACCTGCTGACCACCTTGGACATCTGCACCGGGGTGCGGCTCGGCGACGGCTCGATCAGCGTGCATCCCGAACGCCTCGCCCTGGTCGGCCACGGCATGGGCGCGGGCGCGGCCGTCATCGCGGCGAACCAGCGGCAGGTCGCCGCCGTCGCCGCGCTGTTCCCCGCGCCGACCGCCCCGGCCGCCGAGCAGCTCGGCGCCGACATCGACACGCCCGCCCTCATCCTGGCCGGAGCCACCGATATCGCCTCCGTCAGCTCCAACGCGCTCCCCCTGGCCGCCACATGGGGCGGGCCCATGGTGTTGCGCGCCATCGACGGCGCCTCCCACAACGGCATCGTCGAAGGTCGCCGCGTCCTTGCCGCGGTCGGCGCAGGCAAGCACGAATCGAAAACCGCCCGCACCACCCGCGCCCTCCTCGCCGGCTACCTGCTCGCCAAGCTCGCCGGCGACAAGACCTACCGCGTCTTCGCCGACCCCGACGCCGACATCCCGCACACCGCCGTCATAGATCCCAACGCCAAAGAAGAAACCCCCACCCCCAAACTCAAAGTCGGCCAACTAGCTTCCCTCCTCCGCCGCTGACCCGCCACTTGCCGCGACCGCCAATCACCGCAGCAGCCACGGCCGACCGGCTACACGCTCGCAAACCTTGTCGACACTTCACACACCAACACGCCGCACGACACACCGGCCCTCCGTCGACAACCTCTGTGAGCACCAGCCAGCACCGCCCGCAACAGGGCACCGACCCGCACACGCCAACCAGCCCGACACCCCACGGCCGATAGCACCGGCGGCGAGACTCCGGACCCAAATAGCGGCAGAGCGTCCGCCGACCGTGCACGCCACAGACCCTCTCGACACCGCACAGACCAACACGCCGCACGACACACCGGCACTCCGTCGACAACCTCTGTGACGACCACTTGCCGCTGACCCGCGCACACAGCAACTGACTCGACGCGTCGCGGCGGGTAGCTGCCGTCGGCGAATTCCTCGACCGACGGCGACAGCACAACGGTCAGCCCGAACGTCGCACCACCACAGACCTTCTCGACACCCCACACACCGACTCACCGGGGCGATTCACCCGTGCTTCGTCGACAACCTCTGTGACGACGGGCTAGACCACGGCCAACCCGGCGCTGAACCGCGCACGGCAACCGGCACGCGCGCCGCGACGGGTAGCGGACATCGGCGAGACGCCGGACCCCAACAGAGGCGGAGCCTCGGCCGCCCCTGTACGCCCACAGACCTTCTCGACACCTCACACACCAACACACCGCATGACACACCGACCCCCTGTTGACAACCCCTGTGACGACCGCGCACCACCGCGGTCAACCCACCGCTGACCGCGCACGATAATCGGCCCCACGCGCTTCGAGGCGACACGCCCGGGCGCGGCGGGGGTTTCGGGGGGCTCAGATCAGCCAGGTCTTGCGCTGGTAGAAGGCTGCTTCCTCGTCTTCCGCGTCGACGGGGGCGACGTCGCGGTTGGCGCGCCGGGCGGCGATGGAGCGGGCTATTGCTTCTCGTTGCTCGCGAGCCTCGGTTTCCTGACGGGCTCGTTCTTCCTCGGCTTGGGCTTCGGCTTCTTGGATCGCGGCGAGCAATTCCGGGCCGCCTCGGTCGCTGAGACGTTGTTTCATCTCGTCGTATTCGTCCTGTAGGCGGAGCACGGCGCGCCGATTCTCCTCGACGATGCATTCGATCTCGTAGGCGTGGTTCACCGCGCCACCGACCTGTCACTGCCGAGCCGGGTCACAGTGGTCCTGCCTCCGCCAGTTCGGCCCCGCTGTCGAACGGCGCGTCAGGGTTTTGGCTGCCGGGCATCGGTTTCGGCTTGTGCTCGCCGTCCTCTTCGCGGCGTGCGGACGGCACACCGGAAGGCAGCCCTGGCTGCCCGGTGTTCTCCTCCGCCGCAGGAGCTTTCGGTGCGGGCGCTTCCTGGTCCGGAGCGGCAGGCGCGGCCTCCTCGGACCGAGGAGCGGCGGCCGGATCCTTGGGCTGCGGCGCCTCCGCGGCCGGCGTCGGCTGCTCCCCCGTGGGCTGCTCCCCCGTGGGCTGCTCCCCCTTCGGCTTATCGGACGCGGGTTCGTCGGACGGCACGGGCTCCCCTTCGGCTTTCGGCTCGTTCACCGAAAGTACCGGCACCCCATGCTCATCCAGCTTCAGGCTGAACTCCTGCGGCTTGCCGTCGGCGTCGGACATCGTGAGCTTCAACCCGTCGGCGCCCAGCTCGAACTTCAAATGCTTACCGGCGACATCGAATTCGGCCGCGGGCTGGTCGGGCTTGCCGTCGTTGTCCCTGTCCACGGGTGTGGGTTCCAGGCTCGACTGCAGATTCTCGAGCGCGTCGTTCACACCGGTCGCAAGGCTGCTGGTCAGCGAACTGAGGCCGGAGGTGACCGCGCTGGTGAGCGTGGACGTCAACGGCGACAACGAACTCGCCACCTGGCTGAGCGAGGCGAGACCGTCCAGCGAGGGAATCTTCGTCGTGGTCGGCACCGTCGCGGCGGGCGTGGTCTCGGCAGGGACAGTGGAAGCAGGCGTCGTGCCAGGCGTTCCGGGCGTACCCGGCGTTCCAGGTGTACCCGGCGTTCCAGGAGTGCCCGGCGTTCCAGGTGTTCCAGGTGTTCCAGGGGTACCGGGAGTACCCGGTGTACCAGGAGTACCGGGCGTTCCAGGTGTACCAGGCGTACCAGTACCTTTCGGCTGCTCCGCAGGCGCGGGCGCATCGGCCGGTGCCGGATACTGACTGGTGTCCAACCGCGCGAGCGCATCGGCGAGCTGACCGTAGATGCGCCGCACATCCGAATCCGTCTTCTTGCACAGCGCCAGGAAGTTGTCGACGGTGCCGTCGACGTGCGGGACGAACGTCTCCTGCAACCATTTCTTGGCGTCTCTGCCGAGCTCGTAGTCGGCGTAGTTCTCGGCGTTGTAGATGAACTGGTCGATCGCCTTGCGGCCGGTGTTGTCGATATCGGGCTTGTCTTTGTCCCAGTACCGCGCGACGGTCTCCGCTTTGCTCCGTACGACGCTGCGCAGGCCGGGAACCGCCGCGGACAGCGTCGACGCGACGGCGACGGCGGTGCCACGATCGGTCTCGGCCCGGCGGACCTGCTCCGCCAGCATGGTGTGCGCGGCATCCCCCGCCACGCCCTGCCACACCGCGGGCAACGCCGCGAGCTGGACCTGCTGCTTGTGCAGTTCGGTGCCGACCTCGCCGTTCACCTTGCTCACCGTGGCGGCGATCTGGCCGAGCGTATCCAGATCCATCTCACGTTCGGCGTCGAACAGCGCGCAGAGCGCCGAGTATTCGGGCAGATCCCCCCGCCCGTACCCGAACTTGTCGTGGACGGTGTGGTAGCGCGGCAGATAGCTCTCGAAGTACATCAAGCCCTCGGCGCCGTTATCCAGCATCTGCTGGACCGTCGCGCTGTCGCCGGCCTGGTAATCAACCATTGGTCACTCGTCCCCGTCGGAGCCACTGCTGCTCGGCCGCCTCGCCTGCCTTTCGAACCGTCAGGCGAGTTGGACACCGACTGCCGTGATCTTGCGTACGTTCGCATCGTCGACGGTCGCGTACGTCGTGGCGCTGGTGGTGATCTGCGCACCCGTCTTGTCGACGGCACCCTGCCAGTTCTGCAACCAGGTCGCGAAGCGCGCCAAGCCGTCGTGCACCTTGGTGCCCTCGGCGCTGTAGGACCGGCCCGCCTGCGCCGCGCCGAAATCCTGCCGCCGCGCGTCGGTCACCTTGTTGCCGATGATCGCCGCCGAGGACTTCAGATTGGCCCCGATCTGTTGCAGCACAGCGGGATCCACCGTGACGCTGCCCATCGTGCCCCCTTCGTCCCTGCGTCGTCCGAACTCGCGCTTCGATACCGTGCCGACGCCGAGTGGTGTCCATACCTTCTTCGACGCGGCACTCCGACGTTCGGTTCCATCAATTCCCGCCGAACGCCGTACGCGGAAATCTAATGGGCGAGCCGGGCCGGGACAACCTGATCCGACCGGGAACTACGACCCGATCTTCCCGTGATCCGTGCGCACCCACTCGGACGTGCCGTCGGGATGCCGGTGGAACTCCCACGCGGCGTAGTCGCCGTCTTTTTCCACCACGGTGACGTGGTCGGCGAGGCCGTCGTGGTCGTAGTCGGTCCAGACCTGCATCGCCTCCTCACCGGTGGTGGTGATGGTGTCGAGGGTGCCGTCGCCGTCGATGTCCTGGGTGGGGTGATGCAGTTCGACCGCACCGAGGCCGTCCAGCGATGAGGACGCGTCGATGCCGGGCAGTTCCAGACCCGGCAATTCGCCCGAGGTGATCATTGCTACTCCTCAGCGGGACTCGTGGTGTGCGCTGCGTTGGTTTCCGCGGTGGTCCGCGAACAACGTCATCGCTCCATACTGACATCCGCGGGAGTCCGACGCAGCCCCCACCGACCTCACTTCTTCGGCATCAGCAGCCACAACACCAGGTAGATGATGAATTGCGGGCCCGGCAGCAGGCACGAGATCACAAAGAGCAGGCGCACGACGTTGGCGTTCCAGCCCAGGTATTCGGCGATGCCACCACAGACGCCCGCGATCCACTTGTCGTGGGTCGAGCGGGTGAAACGGCGGGTAGGTGCGGTCATGGTCTTCCCTCTCTGGCGGTGTTCTCTTCGACCTCCACTCTGCCGATTCCGGCCCGTCGGCACATCGCTCCGGCGACCGATCCCGACCCTGATTTCCACGCCACCCGGCTCAGGGTGCAACCCCGAGAGCACCGATGCGGACCACCCGGCCCCCGCGCGGCAGAATGCTCACGTGAACGAGGGCCAGCGAGCGAACCACGAGTACCGCACCACGGAACCGAGCGAGGCGCAGTCGTGAGGGAGCGCCAGCGAGCGAACCGGCAACACAGCGCGCCGGTGCCGAGCGAGGTTCAGTCGTGAGTACCACGCTGCACGCACGCGGCCTCTCGGCCGGGCACGGCGAACGTGTCCTCTTCGAGGATCTGGATCTCACCCTGGCCCCGGGCGACGTGATCGGCTTGGTCGGCGTGAACGGCGCGGGCAAGTCGACGCTGCTGCGCATGCTGGCGGACCGGCGCACGCCCACCGGCAGCATCACGGTGAGCCCGCCCGACGCGACCATCGGCTATCTCGCGCAGGAACCCGAGCGGGTGTCCGGTGAGACGGTGCGCCAATTCCTCGGTCGCCGTACCGGAGTCACCACCGCGCAGCTCGCCATGGACGAGGCGGCGGAGCGCCTCGCCGACGGCGGCGACGAAGCGGCGACGACGTATTCCGACGCGCTGGAGCGCTGGCTCGCGCTGGGCGGCGCGGATCTGGAGCAGCGCGCCGACGAGGTGGCGGCCGATCTCGGTCTGACCGTCAGCTTGGCGAACGGCCTGGAGACCCCGATGACGGGCTTGTCCGGCGGCCAGGCCGCGCGCGCGGGTCTGGCCTCGGTGTTGTTGTCGCGCTTCGACATTCTGCTGCTGGATGAGCCGACCAACGATCTGGACCTGGACGGCCTGGCCCGGCTCGAGCAGTTCGTCGCGGGCGTGCGGGTGCCGCTGGTGGTGATCAGTCATGATCGGGAGTTCTTGGCGCGCACCGTGAATCGGGTGGTCGAGCTGGATCTGGCGCAGCAGCAGGTCGGCTCCTACGACGGCGGCTACGAGGCCTACCTGGCCGAACGCGAGATCGCCCGCAGGCATGCGCGCGAGGCGTACGACGAGTACGCGGACACCAAGGCGGGTTTGGAGGCGCGGGCACAGATGCAGCGCAACTGGCTCGAACACGGTGTGCGCAATGCGCGCCGGAAGGCCCGCGATCCCAAGAAGGTCGATTCGGACAAGGTGGGCCGCAAGATGCGCGCCGAGTCCACCGAGAAGCAGGCGGCGAAGGCCAGGCAGACGCAACGCCGGATCGAACGGCTCGACGTGGTCGAGGAGCCGCGCAAGGAGTGGGAGCTGCGGATGACCATCGCCGCCGCGCCGCGCAGCGGCTCCGTGGTGGCGACGCTGTCCGACGCGACGCTCACGCGGGGCGATTTCACGCTCGGCCCGGTCACCACCCAGGTCGATTGGGCCGACCGGATCGTATTGACCGGCGCGAACGGCTCCGGCAAATCCACCCTGCTCGCGCTGCTTCTCGGAAAGATCGAGCCGGACACGGGAAGCGCGACGCTCGGTGCCGGTGTCGAGATCGGCGAGGTGGATCAGGCCCGCGGGCTGTTCCGCGGCACCGCATCGCTGGCCGACACGTTCGGCGCGCAGATGCCGGATTGGCCCGACGCCGAAGTCCGCACGCTGCTGGCCAAGTTCGGCCTGCGCGGCGCACATACGTTGCGCCCCTGCGAAACTCTCTCCCCCGGCGAACGCACCCGCGCCGCGCTGGCCCTGTTGCAGGCGCGCGGGGTGAACCTGCTGGTGCTGGACGAGCCGACCAACCACCTGGACCTGCCCGCCATCGAACAATTGGAGCAGGCGGTCGAATCCTTCACCGGCACACTGCTACTGGTCACGCACGACCGTCGAATGCTCGACACCATCCAGGCGACCAGGCGCTGGCACATGGATTCCGGCAAGCTCACCGAAACCACTTGAGCGAGTGCGGGTCAGACCGACGCGACCCGCTTGGCGAGATCGTCGGCGAGTTGCCTGGCCTGGGCCGGGTCGGTGGCTTCCACCATGACGCGGACCAGCTCCTCGGTTCCACTGGGGCGCAGCAGGACTCGGCCGGTATCGCCGAGGATGCGCTCGGCCTCCTGCACCGCCTCCCGCACCTCCGGCGCCGTCGCGACCAGCGACTTGTCACTGACCGGCACGTTCACCAAAACCTGTGGCACGGTCTGCAATACGGCGGCCAGCTCGGCGAGGCTGCGCCGCGTGGTGGCCATCCTGGCCATCAGTTTCAGGCCGGTGAGAATGCCGTCGCCGGTGGTGCCGAACTGCGGGAAGATCACGTGCCCGGACTGTTCGCCGCCCAGGGTGTAGCCGCCGCGCCGCAGTTCCTCCAGCACGTACCGGTCACCGACCGCGGTGGTGCGCAACGCGATTCCGGCCGCGCGCATCGCGATGTGCAGGCCCAGGTTGCTCATCACGGTACCGACGAGGGTCTGCTGCGCCAGTTCACCCGCCTCGTGCATGGCCAGCGCGAGCACCGCGAGAATGGCGTCCCCGTCGACGATCCGGCCCGCGGCGTCGACCGCGAGGCAGCGGTCGGCGTCACCGTCGAGCGCCAAGCCGAGGTCGGCGCCGTGCTCGCGCACCGCCTGCTGGATCGAGTCCAAATGCGTTGAACCGCAACCGTCATTGATGTTGAGGCCGTCGGGTTCGGCGTTGATCGAGATCACCGTCGCCCCGGCCGCGCGGAACGCGGCGGGCCCGACCTCGGACGCGGCACCGTGCGCGCAGTCGAGCACGACGGTCAGCCCGGACAGGTCCTGCGCCGTCGCCGCCACCAGGTGCTCGACATAGCGCTCGTGCGTGCCGGCCAGGCTGTACTGATCGGGCACCGCGGGCCCGTGGTCGCGCGCGCCGACCGCGTTGACCACCCGGCCGATACTCGCCCCGGTCGGGCGCACCACCAGGTCCTCGGTGATCAGGGCTTCGATCCGGTCCTCGATCGCGTCGTCGAGCTTGTGCCCGCCCGCGGCGAAAATCTTGATGCCGTTGTCCGGCATGGGGTTGTGCGAGGCGGAGATCATCACGCCGAAGCACGCGTCGTACAAACCCGTCAGATACGCGACGGCGGGGGTCGGCAGCACGCCGACCTGGAGCACGTTCACGCCGGTCGCGGTCAGGCCCGCGGTCACCGCGGCCTCCAGCATCTCCCCGCTGGCCCGGGAATCGCGCCCGACCACCGCCAGCGGTCGCTGCTTGCCTCGACTCAAGATCTGTGCGGCCGCACCCGAAACTCGCATGGCCAGTTCCGGACTCAACGACTCGTTGGCCAACCCACGGATTCCGTCGGTGCCGAACAAACGTCCCATACCTCAGCCCCTCATCGTGGATCCGCGGCGGCGCGCGCCGGCGGTCCGGAGACGGCGGCGTACGCGACCGGCGAAGGCGCAGACGCCACACGGTGATACAGCACGAGAGCAGGCAACCAGCCGTTGCTGGAAGCCTGCTCTCGTACAGCTGCCCGTCGACCGTTGTGCCCCCGGCACCTCCAAGGGTGCCGGATGGCAGCGGACGACGAGGCCAAAATCAGCGCTTCGAGTACTGCGGAGCCTTACGGGCCTTCTTGAGGCCGTACTTCTTGCGCTCGGTGGCACGCGGGTCACGGGTCAGGAAGCCGGCCCGCTTCAGCGCGGGGCGGTCGTCCGGGGTGACCTCGATCAGCGCGCGGGCGATGGCCAGACGCAGGGCGCCGGCCTGTCCCGACGGGCCGCCGCCGACCAGGCGGGCGTGGATGTCGAAGGACTCGGTCCGCTCGACGGTCACCAGCGGCGACTTGACCAGCTGCTGGTGCACCTTGTTCGGGAAGTAGTCCTCGATGGTGCGGCCGTTGAGCACGAAGTTGCCGGAGCCCGGCAGCATGCGCACGCGGACGACGGCTTCCTTACGACGGCCGACGGTCTGCACCGGGCGGTCGATCACGATCGGCGCGAAGCTCTCCGCGCTGACCTCGGCCTCGTCGTAGCCTTCGCCATCCTCGACGACCTCGACAGCGTCGAATTCCTCGGCGACGGCTTCTTCGTTGAATTCCTCAGGAGCGGTCACTGAATCTTCTCCGTTACTCACTGCGCCACCTGCTTGATCTCGAACGGAATCGGCTGCTGAGCGGCGTGGGGGTGGCTGGGGCCCGCGTAGACCTTCAGCTTGCCCGCGATCGCGTTGCCGAGCTTGTTCTTCGGGATCATGCCCTTGACGGCCTTCTCCACGAGCCGGTCCGGACGGCTCTCCAACACCTGGCCGACAGTGCGCGACTTGAGGCCGCCCGGGTGCCCGCTGTGGTGGTGGATCAGCTTGTCCGCCTTCTTGTTGCCGCTGATGGCAACCTTGTCGGCGTTGATGATGATGACGAAATCGCCACCATCGAAGTTCGGTGCGTAGGTCGGCTTCGTCTTGCCACGCAGCAGATTCGCTGCCTGGACGGCGAGACGGCCGAGCACTACGTCAGTGGCGTCGATGACGTACCACTTGCGGGTCACGTCACCAGCCTTGGGGCTGTACGTAGGCACAGTGCTTCCCTGTCTGTCGTCGGTGTTGCCGGCCAGGCGTGTGGTCGAATGCTCCCGGCGGCCGGTGGAGACCCGGGACTCGATTGCACGACCGGTTACCCGGTACGTCCGCACGCCAACGAGCCACGATACCAGTCCGAGCAGGCCGGACCGAAATCGCATCAGATCTCGACCGGCGGCCCCGGATCGATCGCCCGGCGCGGGCCGGGCAGCAGGTAGCGCAGGGTGTCGACACCCGGCTGTTCGCATTCCGGCTCGGTGGCCCGCCGGTCGGTGCGCGGCGCTCCCGGCGCGTGACCACGCACCGCGGCGATGCCGGGGCGGACCTCGTTGGTCACATACGGCGTCAACGGGCAGGCGATCAGGTCCGCGACCGCCGGACCCGGCGCCACGGTCAGCGTCGTCTCCGCCGCCGTCAGCTCGACCCGGTCACCGCTGCCCGGCAGCGCCACCACCGCGAGCGCCACCGCGCCGACCACCGTGTGTGCGCCGAACAGGTTGTCCTTCATCTTGTTCCACAGTTTTCCCTTGCGGGGTCTGTCCTCGTCGTCGTCCGGCTCGGACCCCGGCTCACGCCACTGGCCCTGCCGTCCCGGCTCGTCGGACTGCGGAGCCTGATACGAGCGGGCGCCGGGCGGGATCGGCCCGGGCGGCGGCCCGCTCTGCGGCGGTCCCGCCGGACCGCGCTGCTCCTCGGCGGGCTGCCCCGGCGGCCGGGTGAAGCGGCTGCCCAGTTCGGCGAGGTTCGGCGGCAGTCCGCGCGAGGCGTCTTCCCGCGAGAGCCGGGTGGTCGCGTCGAGATCGCCCTGGGTCGGATAGCCGGGGCCGTACTGCACGGGCGGCACGGGACGCGGCGGCACGGTATCCGCACGCCGCGGCGCGGACTCGGCTTGCCGCTGGGGTGATTCCGCTTGTCGCTGGGGCGATTCGGCCTGCCGCTGACCGGACTCGGCTTGGTGCCGAGGCGATTCCGCCTGCCGCTGGGTGGCGCCGGCCTGGCGCTGGCCGGGCGGCGCCTGCGGCGGCGCGGACTCGGGCCGGTAGTGCCCCGCCTGGTCCCGATGCTGCGGACCCGGATCCTGGTACTGCGTCGGGTCGACGCGCGGCGGCGCCGGCTCGGCATGCCTGCCGCCCGGTTCCGGCTCGTCCATCTCGGTATCGGTGACCAGCAGGTGCGCGGCGCCGAGCACCAGCGCGTGCATCGGGTGATCGGCGACCTGCAACCGGTGCCCGAGGTGGTTCTGGAAGGCCAGCCGCAACGCCTCGTTGAAGCACACATTGCCGGACAGCAGCACCGTCGAGGTGTCCGCGCCGATCCGGCGGGCCGCCGCCATCACCTCGATCACCACGTTGTCCGCGGATCTGGCGTCTCGCATGGATTCCGGGCTCACCGGCACGTCGACCGATTCGGTCGGCTGCTCGTCGTCGCCGTGCACCGCGACCACCAGCACGGTCCGGCCGTCGGAGTACACGCCGGTCGCGCCGATGCCGTTCGGCCTGGCCTGATCCGGCGGATGCACCAGACCGAGCGCGCGCACGTACCCCGACAACGCGATGCTCTCCGGCAGCGGCTCGACGATCACGTCGAGCTGTTCCACCAGCGCGGCGTACACCTCGACCTTCTCGTCCGGCCAGCCGTCCGGGAACGGCAGTGCCACCAGGTCGGGCTTGCCGCGCAGATGCTTACCGATCGAGGCCAGGGGGTTGTACATCCGAGCCCGGAACACCAGCTCCGCGGGCCAGGTGGCACCCGCCACCACGATCTGCGGGTGGCCGAGGATGTCGCGCACATCGGCGATCGCCATGCCGAGGTCGGGCCGCTGCCGGTCCACCCCGGCGGTGTGCAACCGTCCCGAAGAATCCGCCAGCAAATACGCGGGCGGTGTCCACATACCCTCCACCTGCACCGGGCGGATCGGCGTGCCCCCGCCACCCGCGGCTACGGACACCACATCCCAGCCGAGATGTACCGCCCCTACTCGCACCGTCACAGGCATAAGTGTGCCTGGTATGCGGCCGAGATGCTCGCTCTTGTCCGCAGCCCCCGGTAGTGGCCGGAAAATCGCACCGGCATCAGGCCACCGACTTCTTCAGCCGGAGTCGCCGCCAGGTGATGACGGCCAGCACGACGGTGAGCAGGATCAGCACGCCCACGTCCAGCGCCCAGATGCCCGGCGTGTGCTCCCACAACTTGTCCGGCTGGGCGTTGATGAACACTTCGCGAATATTCACCGTGGAGGCGCCCGTCGCATAACCCCAGCGGGCCGGGAACAGCCAGGACACCTGCTCGAGCACCACCCGGCCGGTGACCGGGATCAAGCCGCCCGCCATCACCAGCTGGCACATGATGGCGACCACCAGCAGCGGCATCACCTGCTCGTTCGACTTCGCCAGCGACGAAAGCAGCAGCCCGACAACAACACAGCACACCGCGGTCAACGCGATATCGATGTACAGCTCGGCGCTGCCCGAGGCCAGTACCGCGCCCTCGCCCGGCCGCTTCTTGCCTGCAAGCACGATGCCGACCAGCACCGCGGACTGCAGCAGCGCGGTGAAACTGAACACCGCGATCTTCGCCAGCAGATACGCCGAGGGCAGCAGCCCGACCGCGCGTTCGCGCTGGAAGATGGTGCGCTCGCCGACCAGGTCACGCACGGTGAGCGTGGAACCCATGAAGCAGGCGCCGAGGATCAGCACCACGAGTAGCTGCTGGGTCTCCCCGCCGCCCTGCGGGACGAAACTGCCGTCCGGCAGTGCCTTCAGCGCACCCCGCTGGAAACCGTCCTTGCCGGGCACCACCAGCGACAGCGCGCCGAGGATGAACGGCATCACGATGAGGAAGATCAGATAACCGCGATCGGCCAGGATCAATCGGACCTGTCTGCGCGAAAGCGTCGAGAATTGTTTCCCGCCACTGGATTGCGGGGGCGATCCCACCGAACCGTACTGCTGGGGTGGCGGCGGTGGCGGCGGCGCGAACGCCTGCCTGGACCGGTAGGCGGCGAACGCCTGGTCCGGGTTGGCCGCCACGTTGGCGAAGATCTCGGCCCAGTCGCTGGTGCCGAGCGCCGCGCCGACACCCGCCGGGTTACCGCAGTAGGCGGTCTTGCCGCCCGGCGCGAGCAACAGCACCTGGTCGCACATGTCCAGGTGCGCGACCGAGTGCGTCACCACGATCACCACGCGGCCCGCGTCGGCCAGCTCGCGCAGCATCACCATGACCTGCCGGTCCAGCGCCGGGTCCAGGCCCGAGGTGGGTTCGTCCAGGATCAGCAGCGACGGACCGGTGAGCAGTTCCAGCGCCACCGACGCGCGTTTGCGCTGGCCGCCGGAGAGCCGGTCCACCCGGGTGTCGGCGTGTTCGGTGAGCGAAAGTTCTTTCAGCACACCGTCGATCACCTGTTGCCGGTCGGCCTTGCTGTTGTCCGGCGGCAGCCGTAGTTCGGCCGCGTAGCCGAGCGCCTGGCGCACGGTGAGCTGCCGGTGCAGCACGTCGTCCTGCGGCACCATGCCGATGCGGGAGCGCAACGCCTCGTACTCGGCGTGCAGGTTGCGGCCTTCGAAGGTGACCACGCCGCCCGAGGGACGGGTGGTGCCCGCGATCAGCCGGGACAGCGTGGATTTGCCCGCACCGGACGGACCGATCAACGCGGTCAGCGTGCCCCGGCTGGCCTGCATGTTCACATCGACGAGCAGTTGCTTGTTGCCCTCGACGGTGAATCCGACGCCGTGCACCGCGAGGCCTTGTTCGGCGACCGGCTTCTGCCGGTGCACCAAAGTGCCCTGCTGGACCACGAAGTCGACGTTGCCGACGGTGATGATGTCGCGCTCGCGCAGCACCACCCGCTGCTGCCGGTGGCCGTTGACGAATGTGCCGTTCGCCGAGCCGAGGTCCTCGAGGGTGAGGCCCTCGGCGGTGGCGACGAGGCGCGCGTGTTTACGCGAGGCGAGCGGATCGTTGACGACGATCTGGTTGTCGGTGGTGCGGCCGATCGAGAGCCCACCGGCCGGCAGCCGATCGGCGCGCGCGATCGCCGCGGTCGAGGCCCTGGCCCGCACCGGCGGCATGTTCGAGCTGTCCGCCCGGTGGGTCATGTTGGGGTTGATCGGCTGGGGCGCGTCCTGCGGCGGCTGATACGCCGGGCGCTGGAACTGCTGCACCGGTCGCGGCCCGGCCATCGGTGGCTGGCCGGCCATCGGCTGCTGGCCGGACTGCGGCACCTGCCCCGACTGCGGCGGGCGCACCGACGGACGCTGCGGGGGTTGCGGATTGGCGGGCAGCAGATGGAGCAGCGGACCGCTGATCGCATCGCCGAGGCGCACCTGCGTCGGCCGATCGATCGACACCGGCTGAGTCAGTCGCCGCGCGTCCACGAAGACACCGTTGGTGCTTCCGTTGTCCGCGAGCACCCAGGCGCTACCCTGCCAGGTGAGCGTCGCGTGGACCCGCGAAACCAGCGGGCTGTCGACGAATAGCGTCACCTCCGGCGCGCGGCCCATGGTGACCGGCTGACTCGAATCGAATACTCGTTCGTTTCCATCATGGCGCACGGTGATGGTCTGCGCCCCCGGTGAAGACATGCAGCGGATACTATTCCATCACCCGGACATCGGCGGTGCCCCCGACGCGCCTCTTGCCCCGATCCGGCGACCGATGTGAACGTGATACCGGCCGACAAGGGGGAGCTTTGCCGAAAGCCCGTGCGACGGCGCTCATTACCGCCGCGCTGATCGTTGTGGTGCTGGTCGCGGGCTGCACCAGGCTGGTCGACGGCCGCGCCGTCTCGATCTACGACGACCCGTTCAAGGTCGCCGGGCTACCCACCACCAGCGGTCCCAACGGCCCCCGCGCCGGTGTCCCGGACAGTACGCTGACCGCCACCAACGGGGACGGTAGCGCCGAGGACAAGCTCGCCCTCAACGCCGTCGAGGACATCCAGACCTACTGGCGCGCGGAGTTCGGCAACGAGTTCGAGGGCAACGATTTCAAGCCGGTCGACAAGTTGATCTCGTGGAGCGCGAAGGCGCCGCGCGGCGACTCGCTCGAGTTCTGCAAGGAGACCACCTATCGCCTGGTGAACGCCGCCTACTGCAGGCTGGACAACTCGATCGGCTGGGACCGGTCGGTGCTGCTGCCCGCCATGGAGGAGACCTTCGGCAAGATGGCCGTGGTCATGGTGCTCGCGCACGAATACGGGCACGCGGTGCAGACGATGGCGAAGCTGGTCGGCGCCAAGGACCCGGTGATCGTCAAGGAGCAGCAGGCCGACTGCTTCGCGGGCGCGTTCATGCGCTCGGTCGCCGAGGGCAAGTCGAAGCACTTCACCATCAACACCTCCGACGGGCTCAACTCCGTGCTCGCCGCCACCGTCGCCATCCGCGATTCCGACCCCGACGACCCGGAGAGCGTGCACGGCTCGGCGTTCGAGCGGGTCACCGCCGTGCAGGTCGGCTTCACCGACGGCCCCAAGGGCTGTAAGCGCATCGATATCGACGAGATCAACGAACGACGGGGCAACCTGCCCAAGGACTTCAAAGGCGATACCGGTCGCGGCGAATACGCGATCACCAAGGAAAACCTGATCGAACTCAGCAAGGCCCTCGGCGCACTGCTGCCGACCAAGCCGAGCCCGACCTACGACTACCACGGCGCCAAGCTCGCCTGCCGCAACGGCGGCACCACCGAGCCGGTCAGTTATTGCCCGGAGAAGAACACCATCGGCACCGATATCCCCGCGCTCGCTCAGCGCGGCACCTCCAACTGGGACGTGGACGATCCGCTGCCGCTGAAGGTCACCGGCGACTACAACGGTTACATCGTCTTCATCTCCCGCTACACCCTTGCGGTGCAGCAGAATCACGGCCAGCAGCTGGTCGGCGCGAAGACCGGCCTGCGGGCCGCCTGCCTGTCCGGCGTGGTCACCGGCAAGCTCGCGATGCCGAACCGGCCCAGCTCGCAGGGCGATATCGGCCTTGCCGCAGGCGATCTCGACGAAGCGGTGTCCGGCCTGCTCACCGACGGCTTGGCGGCCAGCGACGTCCAAGGACAAACGGTGCCGAGCGGCTTCGCGCGCGTGGACGCCTTCCGCGCCGGGGTACTGAACGGCGAGAACACCTGCATGTCGCGGTACTCCTGAGCGCCTTCGCGCGCGGAGTCAGCGGCCGAACGGCGGTGGCGCCAGATGCTCGAAGCGCAGCACCCGGTTGCCGAGCATGACCTCGGCGCCGGGCACCAGCACCATGGATTGGTTGGGCGCCAAACGGATCCAGTCGCGGTAGCCGGGCAGCCGGGTGCGGGTGCCGTTGGTCGATCCCCGATCCACCACTGTCACATCCCAATTCAGCAGGTGGATCTCGGCGTGTGCCCGGGACATGCCGCCGGAGGAATCGTCGACCCGCAGTGGGACCAGGCCCCGCTGCGCGGCATCGGAATGCTCCGGATCGCGGCCGAGCACCGCGTCCGCGGCCAGGGTGTAGGTCATGCCGTCGTCGAGGACGAGCATGCCGAGCGGCGGCCGGACCACCTCGATCAGCGCCTGGGTCTGGTCCACCGGCATACCGCACACCGTGCAGAACGCCGAGCGCGGATCGCTGGGATGCGCGCGGGCGCACTTGAACCCCATCACCTTGACGGTGAGCGCGGTGGCCTTCGCCGTCGCCTCCAGTCTGCGCTGTAGATCCGGATCCGGGGGCGGCGCGGGCGTTGTGCCCCGCATCTGGGTCACCGCGTGCTGCAGGTCGGTATCGGCGGCGTCCGGCTGTGCCGCGGTGTGCGATTCGGTCGCCCGCTGCGGCGGCGGGACCTCGCGCTGTGGGGCCGAGACATCGGGTTGCTGGGTAGCGACATCGGGTTGCGGCGACGAGACATCGGGTTGCGGGGCCGAGGCATCGCGCTGCAGTGACGAGACATCGGGTTGCGGCACAGAGACATCGGGTTGCCCCGACGAGATATCGCGCTGCGGGGCCGACGCATCACGCTGCGGCGACGCGACATCGGATTGCGGTGCAGAGACGTGGAGTTGTGGCGCGGACACACCGGGTTGTGGTGACGCGGCAGCCTGCTGTTGCCGTTGCGACGGGGAACCCGCACGCTGTCGCGGCGACGCGTCGTAGGGCGGTGCGGAGCCGAGTCGATGCGGTGGCTCGTGGTCGATCCGTGCGGTCGGCAGCGGCGCTTCGTCTTCGCGCCTGCGCCTGGCCTCGCGGGCCGCCGCGCTCGGTCGGCTCGCGGCGCGCGCGCCGTCGGTCCAGACGATCGCCCCGCCCGCCTGCGCGAGACCCTCGACCAGCCAACCGATTCCGCGTTCCGCGGGCACCTCGGGTATTCGCCCTTTGGCATCGTCGACGAACAGGGCGGCGGCCCGCGCCGGGGCACTCGCCACCCGGTCGACGGTGAACGCCGCGTCGCTGCCGCGGTGCCGCTCGACCGTGCCGTCACCCACCAGTACCGCGGTGACGGCCCCGTGCAGGAATATCGCCACTCCGCCCGCCTCGGCGGGCGAGAGGATGCCGAAGTCGATCGGCTCCCCCGGACTGATCTGCTCGGCGGACTTCATCAGCCAGCGGGTGGCCTGCCTGGCGATCAGCGCACCGGGCGCGATCCGGTCCTGTTCGGTCGCCTCCCGGACCAGTTCGGCCAGCGATTCCGCGGCCAGCGCGGCGGGCGAATCCGGCGTCGGCCGACCCGGTCCGCGGTGCCCGACGACCACCAGCGCACCCGCGACCCGCGCCACCGCATGACTGCCGACAACGACCTCGACCTGCCGATCCATCAAAGGAATCGGCCTCTGTCGAGGGTGCGCTGCACGGTCGTTGCCACGAGAACCAGGGTATTGCAATCCCACAACTATCGACCCCCCTCCCAGGCGTCCGTCCGGTAACTTCAGTGTGAGCAAGTGAAGGAAACGAGGACCCGTCATGGTTCGGACATCACGTATCGCACTCGCCGCGTCGTGTATCGCTTTGACTGGTCTGCTGACCGGTTGCGGCGGCGTGCGGGGCACCGCCACGGCGGGCGAGCTCGACGTGCGCCAGCTGGAAGTCGGCACCTACGCCGTCGATCGGCACCGGTACAACCAGGATCCCGGCGACAAGGCCGCACTGCTCGAGGGCATGCGGATGTCCGATGCCGTGGTGCCGACCGTGCAGATCGATTCGTCGCTGAAGGTGGGCCGGGGCAGCACCGTGATCGCCGATGCCGAGCAGGCGCTCGATTTCGTCGCCAAGGTCTCCAAGCCGGTCTTCGACAACCGCAAGCTGATCGTCGGGTACGCGGCCAGCGGTGCCGACAAGCCGGACCCGGACGGGCAGACCACCCCCGCGCCCGAGGCCACCGCGGTGACCACCGCATTGTTCCGCTTCCCGGATCCGGCGATCGCGAAACTCGCCGCCCGCGAGCTCGAAGATGTCGATATCTCCGTCTCACCGGAGAACCGCAAGCTCCCGTCGACGAAATTTCCGGACGCCTATATCCATTGGCGCCCAGGCGTTCCCACCATCGGCACCTTCGTCGCCTACAAAGAGTTCGTCATCTCCCTGTTCATCCAGCGCCCGCGCGCCGACAGCGCGGACCTGGTGAGCTGGGTCGACAAGACGCTCACCGCCCAGCTCGCGCAGCTCGACAAATTCCAGGCCACGCCGCAGGAAAAGATCAAGGACCTGAAGGTCGATCCGGAGGGCCTGCTCGCCCGGGTGGCCGTGAGCGACCGCAAGAGCCGCACCCCCGATACCGCCACCTTCGCCGTTTTCGGCGCCGATCACCTGGTGCACCGTTCCGCCGACGAGGCCGCGCATCTGCGCCTGGTCCAGGACGCGGGCGTGGACCGCACCGCCGTGGCCGACGACAGTTATGTCGCCCGCGCCCGGGATGCGGCGGGCGCGCAGAAACTCGCCGCCGGATTGATGGAAAGCGAAGGCGCGCACTACGACACCCTCGGTGCGCCGAAGGACGTGCCGGGCGCCAAATGCCTGCAGCTGAACAGCAAGGGCAATCCCGACCGGGAATACAAGTTCCGCTGCTATGTCACCTACAAACGTTATGTGGGCGTCGTGACCAGCGACAAGGAACCCGATGTCCGCCAGAAGGTGGCGGCCGAATACGCGTTGCTCGCGAACAGCCTCTGAGCGAGGCCCCGAACGTTATGGTCCTGTGCCCGCCGACGCGGTGAGTTAGTATCCCGCGAGACGACCACAGTACGGGGAGGGCCGGTTTGCAGTTCGGCGTGACATCGATACCTGCGCGCACCGCGGGTGCCTTGGTCATTGCGGGCACACTGGCGCTCGGCAGCGCGTGCGGCACATCGCCGCAGGTCACTGCGGATCCGGTGATCGATATCGCACGCCTGGACGTCGGCAGCTATCCCACGACGCCGCGCGAATTGGGGCCGGTCAAGAACGCCGATCAGGCCCGCTTCATCGAGGCCGAGCGGCTCGGGAACTTCGTGCCCACCGCGTCGGATATCGATCCCGCATTCCGCGAGGGCAATCCGTCGGTCTCCACGGTGTTCATCGATCCGCGCAATTCCCTCGGCAAGATCATGAGCATTGATCGTTTCGCCGAGGCGGCGCCGGATTTCGTCGCCGGATTTCTCAGCAACGGCAGCACCGACGTGCGTAACCAGGGCCGGGACCTGTTCAACGCGGTCATGATCTTCCCGGACGAACAGCGCGCGACGGCCGCTGCCGAGGCGTTGGAACGGGTCGATTTCGAGGCCGCACCGCAGAACGAACGGGTGCAGATTCCGAAATACCCGGCGGCGCGCGCACATTGGCAACCGACGCAGCAATCGATCGGCTCCTGGTTCGCCACCGGCAAATTCGTCGTCTACACCTGGATCTACGACTACCTGAAGATCTTCCTGGAGAAGGTGGATCTGCCCGCGCTGTTCGCGCTGGTCGAAAAGAGTCTCGACACGGTCGTCCCCGCGATCGGCAAGTTCACGCCGACACCGGCCGACCAACTACTGAACCAGCCGATCGATTACGACAACATGCTCAGCCGCACCCTCCCCCGGCCGCGTGAGGATTCCTGGATCGATCCGCCGGGTGCGTACAACGGCCATGCCGCACTGCATTTCACCACCGATCCGGTCGAGGACCGCAGGCTGATCGAGGAGGCCGGAGTGGATCGGTTCGCCGTCGACGCCACCAACGTCTACCGGGCCCGCGACGCCGCCGCGGCCGCGAAGTTCCGGGCCGACCGCGGCGGGCTCACCAAACGCTTCAAGAGTGCCGAGTCGCCGCAACAGCTGCCGGTGGCCAAATGCAAGGAATACATCGGCACCCAGGCGATGGCGATCCGCTTCTACTGTTCGGTGTCTCAGGGCCGGTACGCCGCCTTCTCCTGGTCGCATCAACTGCTGGACGCGCAACAGCGGATATCGGCGCAATACGCAATTCTGGTGAATGCCCGATGAATTCCATGCGCGCCGGCCGCATCGCCGCCCTCGCCTGCTGCGCGATGACTCTGCTCGCCGCGTGCGGGTCGACCGTCTCCGGCACGGCCCAACCCGGCGAAATCGATATTCGCAAACTCGATGTCGGCAATTACCCGACCGTGCCGTTGAACGCGCACGACGACGACTACCGGCCGACCTTCTATGAAATGCGCGAGGTCGCCGCGATGCGGCTGGCCGACTACGTCGCCTCCGGCTACGATATCGATCCCCGGATGAAATACGGCTCGCTGTCCTGGAGCATCTCCAGTGGGGTGATGCCCGACGAACTCGGCCGTCCCACCGATCTCGAGCCGATCGCCAAGCGGCACAAGATGATCTACGGGTTCAAGTCCAACGGCTCGGATAACAACGGCACCAACTCCACCTCGTCGTGGCCGACCAAGCGGCAACCGAACTCGACGACGGTCAGCACCGTCGTCATGCAGTTCCCGGACGCCGAGCGGGCGAAGATCGCGGCGACCGAGTTCTACGATACCGACTTCGGCGCCTACCGCGAGCAGAACCAGCCGGTGCCGCTGCCGAAATACGCTGACGCGCATGCGCATTGGCGACCCGACTCGCCGTTCCTGCGGACCACCATGGCACACGGCCCCTACGTGATCGGCTTCCTTGTCTCGACCCCGGCCCCCGTGCTCGACGACCTGGTCGCGTTGGCGGAGAAGGCCTACAGCACCCAACTCGCGCTGCTGGACCAACTCCCGGTGCTGTCGGAAGAGCAGCTGCTCCAGTTGCCTTGGGACCCGGACCATCTGCTCAGCCGCGCGCTGAACCCGGACAAGGCCAAGCGGCCCAGCTTCGACGACAGCTACGCCCTGTTGGGCGGGCGGGGCGTGCTGCACTACACCCGCGATCGCGACTACGCGAAACAGCGCTTCGCCGAGATGCGGGCGGACCGGTTCGCACTGTCCGCGGGCACGCTGGTGGTGCACACCGCGGGACCCGATGCGGCGCGAAAGGTGGTCGCAGACCGGATCACTCCGACCCAGGCCGGCGCCAATGCGGACGCGCCCGCCAATCTGCCCGACTCGGCGTGCGTGGAAAACAAAACCGGCCTCAGTGGCAGCAAACGATTCACCTGCATTGTCGCGTATCGGGAATACGTGGGTTTCGTGTCGGCCAATCAGCTTGCCGACGCCCAGCAACGCGCGGCCGCGCAATACTCGCTTTTCGCGAATAGCCGGTAATGCGCGGCGCCGCGGCGGGTTCGAGCAGTCCAGTATGCTGCTGCGTGGGAAAGACCGAGTCAGGAGATTGTGGACTATGGCGATGAGCCCCGGCACCATCGTGGGCGGGTACCGCATCGATCGAGTACTCGGAGCCGGCGGTATGGGCACGGTCTACCTCGCCAAACACCCCAGCCTCCCGCGCATGGACGCGCTCAAGGTGCTCAGTCCAGAACTCAGCAGCGACCACGAGTTCCGGGCCCGCTTCGAACGCGAGGCCAATCTCGCGGCCGGGCTCGACCATCCGAATATCGTCTCGGTGTACAACCGCGGCGAGGAGCACGGCCAGCTGTGGATCGCCATGCAGTACGTCGACGGCATCGACGCCTCCGCCGAGATCGCCCGCGACCCGCACGCGATGAATCCGCTGCGGGCGCTGCGGATCACCACCGAGGTCGGCAAGGGCCTGGACTACGCGCACCGGAAAGGGCTGCTGCACCGCGACATCAAGCCCGCCAACTTCCTGCTCTCCGCCACCGACGGCGACGAAGAGCGAGTGCTGCTCACCGATTTCGGCGTGGCCAAGTCCAACGACGACACCACCGAACTCACCCAGACCGGCAGTTTCGTCGCCACCATCGCCTACGCCCCGCCCGAGCAGCTCACCGGCGAACGGCTCGACCACCACGCCGACATCTACAGCCTGGCCTGTTCCTTCTTCAAGCTGCTCACCGGCCGCAATCCTTATCCCGCAACGCAACCCGCCCTGGTCATGATGGGCCACCTGCACGAGCCGCCGCCCGCGGCGACCGCCGTGCACCCCGCGCTGCCGCCGGCCATCGATCAGGTCTTCGCCAGGGCCATGGCGAAGAATCCCGCCGACCGGTTCAATTCCTGCCGCGAACTCACCGACGCGGCGGCCAATGCCCTTGTCCCCGGTTACAACCCCGGCGCGACCAACACCTCCCCGACCTATCCCGTCCAGGTCGTCGACCCGCGCCCGCCGACCGATCCGCGGGCCGCGCACTCCGGCCCGCACGGCCAGGCCCCGGCGTCGCCGAAGCGGCGCAAGCGCAGGCTCATCGCCGTGGAAATCGGCGCGGTCGTCATCACCCTGGCCGCGGGATTCGGCATCTGGGCGGTCAGCGGCGGCAGCAGCAGTACACCCGATGCACCGGCGACGCCCTCGACGGTCATCGCGAGCGGGGCGACCTCGGTCGAGCAGGCGCGAGCCGACAATCCGGTGTTTCGCGGCAAGGTCATCACCATGGTGGATGTACCGCGAACCAAGCAGATCGCGGCTTTCCTCGGCGGTACCGCGCCGGCCAAGTTCCTCGAGGATCTGGGCTTCGTCTACAACTTCAATTACGCGAAGCAGGGCGAGGAGACCTCGCCGCGCGCGTTGACCACCAGCGGTGCGCTCGAGGTAGCGCCGGACAGCTATGTCCTCGCGGTGCGCAGTGACGAGGAGGCAGGCAACGGTGGCCTGCGCGGACTGCCGTATCAGGTCGCGGGCACCCGGGCCACGGTCATCGTGCTGGACGATCCCGCCGCCGTCGCCGCGCTGCGTACTTGGACGGCTGGTTCGGAACAAACCCTGCTCGACAAGCTGGTGCCGTTACTCCGGAATCGGGTGAAGTAAACAACCGTCGCGTAATTCCGCGACACCACAATTTGCGATCCGCGGATAACCGCAGTACATGGCCCCGATTTTGCTTTCGAAGCGGTTCGCTCTGCTGGTAGCGGTACTCATAGGCGTTCGGTAAGGTGTACCGCAGCCAGCCCACTCGCCGATCAACACACAGCGAGCAGGGGGAAGGAGGGGAGCCGAGCGCTGGCGGCATGTGATCGGCCGTGTCTGTAGAGCGACCCTGATGGGGCTTGAACACACGAAAGTACTGGTCGACGACGCCGGAACTGATCATGTGAGTCATCCCGAAACTTTCTCGGGTCGAGATGGAACCGATCAGGACCGAACAGCGTCCAATCAGATGTACAGGCCAACCAGGGCGTCCGCCGTTGGCCGAGACGGGAACCGAAAGGAGCCGAAATGGCAGGACAGCTCGAAGCGAGCGAGGAAGCGATCCGGAAGTTCACGGAGAACTGCCGTCAGCGGCACAGCGATCTGCAGGCCTCGATCACGGCGCTGAATGCAAAGTCGGATGCCACCACGGCTACGTGGAGTGGCGCGGCGCGCGGCGCGTTCGACACGCTGATGGACAATTACTTCGCGCAGGCGAAGAAGCTGAACGATCAGCTGGACCAGACCTCCGACAAGCTGGCCCACGCGGGCACCAAGTTTGCCGATCAGGACCAGCAGTTCGCCCAGCAGGTTGCGGCGCAGGCTTCCAGCCTGGACCTTCCCTGATCGACAACCAGACCATCAGACGATAAGGAGCTCCAGATGGCTGTAAACAACCCAGGAACCATTGCCTCCAATTTCGGTGAGGTCTCGGCCGGCGCACAGTCGATCGTCACCGAAGCACGGAACGTCATGTCCATGCTCGAGGACTTCCACAAGCAGGTCACCGACTTCGTGACCAACTACTGGAAGGGTGACGCGAACGACGCGTTCGCCTCCCTCCAGGCGCAGTGGAACACCAACGTCACCCAGCTGAACACCACGCTGGAGACCGCGGGCAAGCTCGTCGACCAGGGCAACACGGACCTGCAGACCACCGACACCTCCCTTGCGGGACTCTTCTGAGTTACCCGTCTCGGCGATTCGGGCCCCCGGCGTGCTACATGCCGGGGGCCCGAATTTGTTGCGGGTCACGGTAATCCGCTGAACTCCGCGATGCCGTCGATGCGTCAGGCTTCCTCGTCGCTGCGGAATAAGTGGTAGATATACGACTTTTCCCCTTTGCGACTCACCCACACCCCAGTCGGCGGTTGCGCACCTCGGCCTGCGTCATCGAAGGGCCGACTAAGCACCACACCGGACTCGGCCGACACGGCCCAGCCGTAGTCGGGAAGTCGCCGGCACCAAATATCGCTGCCCCCTCGCCGGTACGCCGGATATCCATAAGCCGCACCGGCGCGGACGAACTCGTAAGTCAACCCGTCCCCGCAGCGCACGAATCGTAGCTTCTGCATGTGGTGCTCCTTTGCTCGCGCACTGATTGTGGTGCCGCGCACAAGTTTTGACGGCGCACAGAATTTCGTCAGCGAATTCGCGCGCGGGGTGGCGAATCACGCGCCGGGTGGCGAATCGTACGCGGGACGGCGTCGGATCGCGCGTCCGCTACGGAACTACGCGGACCGAGCCGCCGAAACGATCACATGTGGTGGACAGGGCGTTCCAACCGTCGGCGACATATTGGCAGCCGATACTGAGCTGAATTCCGTACTCCAGCAATACATGCCAATTGACGGTGGAGCCGTCGCCGGGCCGCTCCCGGTAGGCGAGCCCGGAACGGCCGCCGAACACGACGTCCCGTTTCAGGTCGGTGAGCACGCCGGGTGGGCGCTGCCCGATCTGCGCTTCCAAATTCGACGCCACCTGCTCGTAGCCTGCGCCGAACGCCACCTGCGTTTGCGTCACGATGATGCGCATGCGTGCGCCGTCGTCGGGCGACAGCTCGACGCGTGCTCGGCCGGTGGCGTCGATCGGCGTGGCGAGATGCCAGCCGTCGGGCACCTGGAAGCGGACGCGGCCGAACACTTCCGGCTCACCGCCGGGGGGCGGCGGTGCACCGAAAGGCGGCGGCGGTCCCACGGTCGGACCGTTCGGCGGCAGCATGGTCGTCGGGGCCGCCGTCGTCGTGTCCGCCGATCGGTTCAGGAGCAGCACACCGCCGACGACCGCGGCCGCCACCACGACCACCGCCGCCACTGCGACTCCCACGTACGCGGTGCCGCGACGTCGCGGCTGCTGGGCGGCCGCGCGCTCGCGCAGCGGTTGCATCCAATCCGGCGGCGGCCCAACGGGTGCCGTCTCGGGCACCGCGATGGGTTCGGTCTGTTTGCCGCGGATGAGGTCGGGTCCGGCGATCGACCGCAGTTCCACCCCCGGCCCGCAGCTCTGCTGCACGGCCGCGCGGAGTACCTCGAACTTCGTCTGGTCGGCTAGGCCGACGACTTGCGCCAATTCGACCTGTTGACCGTCCAGCAGCCGACTGATCACCGTGGCCAGCTCGTCGAACCCCCGCGATTCGGGCAGCACCTCGGCCAGCGCGAGATTCGGCTCGTGCGCACAGGATTCGAGGCGCACACCCTCATGACTGCGCAGCACCGTCGCGGCCGTGGTGGTGAGCGCGCCGAATTCCAGCACCAGCGTGCGGCGGCTGTGACTGGTCCCTTCGTCCGCGGCGACCGCTCGTACCGCCAGTTCCTCGAACCGCACCTCGCCGGTCCAGCGGCGAGCGGCCTGCTCGAGCACCGCGCGCCGCGCCGGACCCCACTCGGTCGGGCAGATGACGGTGATCCGCTCGCACGGCGCGGCGACGCGCAGGTTCTCCATGGCCGTGCTGAGGATCGCGGCCATCCCGTCTGCTACGGACGGGACGCGAGGCAGCAGCGCGACTGCCTCGGCGGACACATGCTGCACGACGGAACTCACCTGCGTCGGCGGAGTCAGCGACTCGCCGACCACGAGGTCGAAACCGTTGCTGCCCAGCACGATCGAGGGCGGCCCGTCCCAGTGCGTGGCCGCGCTGCGCGCCCACACGCGGGTCTCGGTGACCACCAGCTCGACGGTGGACATCAGGGCTGCGGCATCCAGGCCGTCTGGATCAGACCTTCACCGGCGCGCGTGACATACGTGCCGCGTCCGGGCGGCATCGCGCTCGGCCGGGTGGTGCCCATCAGCACACCCTCGTCGCGACTGCAGCTCATGATCAGACCGGCCGACCCGAGATCCTTCATCCTGGCCAGCGTGGCCTCGTACATGGCGCGGCTCGCGCCACCCGAGCGCCGGGCGATGATCAGGTGGAAACCGAGGTCACGCGCGTGCGGCAGGTGTTCGACCAGCGCCTGCACCGGGTTGCCCGCGGACGTGGCCACCAGGTCGTAGTCGTCGACGATCACGTACAGCTCGGGGCCGCTCCACCAAGACCGGTCGCGCAGTTGCTGCGGCGTCACGTCCGATCCCGGCGTCCGCTTGTCGACGTAGGCCGCGAGGTCGGTCATGTTCTGGGTGAATTGCGGTGCGGTGGAACCGTATCCCGCGAGGTAGCCCTCCGGCACCATGCCGAGCATCGAGCGCCGGTAGTCGCCCATGATGATCCGGGCCTGGCTCGGCGTGTTCGAGGCGCAGATGCCCTCCACGATCGAGCGCAGCAGCGTGGTCTTTCCCGACTCCGTGTCGCCGATGATGAGCAGGTGCGGGCTCTCGGCGAAGTCGGCGTAGACCGGCGCGAGCTCGGACTCGTTGATGCCGATCGGGATTCGCATGCACTTCGTGGACTGATCCACCTGCGCGGGCCAGCCGCCCGCGAGGTAGAGCAGTTGCTCGCGGGCCAGCTGCTCGGGCAGCATCCGCACCGGCGGCGCGGGACGGCCCGGGGTGAGCCGGGCGATGGTGGCGACCGCGTCGCCGACCGCCTGGCCGAGGTTGTTCGGGTCCGAGCTGCCGTCGATGCGCGGCAGGGCGGTCAGCATGTGCAGGCAGTCCGGGGTCATACCGCGACCGGGCCGGCCCTGCGGGACCATGGCGGCGAACTTGCGGCCGAGGTCGGAGTCCATCGGATCGCCCAGGCGCAGTTCGATTCTGGTGCCGATCTGGTCCTTCAGCGCGGGCCGCGCCTCCGCCCACCGGTTCAGCGCGATGACGACGTGCACGCCGTAGGACAGACCCTGCACCGCGAGGTTCATGATGGTCTGCTCGAGCAGTTCGAAGTCCTGGCGGATCGAGCTGAAGCCGTCGACCACCAGGAACACGTCACCGAACGGGTCGTCGTGCGCGCCGGTCGCGGCCGGGCTGCTGGACGGATCCATCGCGCGCAGGCGCCGGAACTCCACCATCGACTCGATGCCGAGCTGCCGGAACCGGGCCTCACGCTGCCGGACGATGGTGGTCATCTCGGCGATGGTGCGCCGCACCTGATCCTCGTCCAAGCGACTGGCCACCGAACCGACATGCGGCAGGCCCTGCAGGCTCATCAACGTGCCACCACCGAAGTCGAGGCAGTAGAACTGCACCTGTTCGGCGGTGTGCGTCAACGACATCGCCATGATCATCGTGCGCAGCGCCGTCGACTTACCGGACTGCGGGCCGCCGACGATGGCGACGTTGCCGCGCGAACCGGACAGGTCGACGAGCATCGGATCGCGCCGCTGATCGTACGGGCGGTCGACGATGCCGATCGGTGCGCGCAGCGTCGCGACCGCGGAGTACTCGCCGGTGAGGATGGACCGCGGGATGAGCTGGTCGAGCGTGGACGCCTCGTCCAGCGGCGGCAACCAGATCTCGTGCGCCGGACGGCCGTGGTTGCGGATCCGGGAGACCAGCATGTTCAGGTTCGAGATCTCCTCGCCGTCCTCGCCCTCCTGCGGCTCGAGGCTCGGCTCGGCGGGCAGCGGAACCCGGTCCGCCGCACGGAATCCGACGTGGGTCGCGGTGAACGGCCGGGCCTTGATGTCGATCTCGCCGGACTGGTTGGCGACGCTCATGTCGCGTTGCGAGCCGCCGCCCACGTAGGCACCGGAGACGTAGGACGCCTGGAACCGGACGATCTCGCCGGAGTCCGATTTCAGGTAGCCGCCACCGGGATTGTTCGGCAGGTTGTAGGCGTCGGGCACACCGAGTACCTGGCGGGATTCGTTGGCGGAGAAGGTCTTCAGGCCGATCCGGTAGGACAGGTGACTTTCCAGGCCCTTGAGCTTGCCCTCCTCGAGCCGCTGCGAGGCGAGCAGCAGGTGCACGTGCAGCGAGCGGCCGAGCCGGCCGATCATCACGAACAGTTCCGCGAAATCCGGGTGCTGGGTGAGCAGTTCGGAGAACTCGTCGAGCACCACGAACAGCGCGGGCAGCGGGTCGAGGTCTGCGCCGGCCGCACGGGCCTTCTCGTATTCGGAGACGTTGGCGAAGTTGCCGGCGGAGCGCAGCACCTCCTGGCGGCGGTTCATCTCACCGGCCAGCGCGTCCTTCATACGGTCGACGAGGTCGGCCTCTTCCTCCAGGTTGGTGATGACCGCCGCGACATGCGGCACGCCGTCGAGCCCGAGGAAGGTCGCACCACCCTTGAAGTCGACGAGCACCAGGTTGAGCTGGTCCGGTGAATGCGTGGCGAGCAGGCTGAGCACCAGCGTGCGCAGGAACTCCGACTTACCGGAACCGGTCGCGCCGATGCACAGGCCGTGCGGGCCCATGCCGTTCTCGGCGGCTTCCTTGATATCGAGTTCGACCGGCAGGCCGTCCGCGCCGACACCGAAGGCCACCCGCAGCCGCTCCCGGCCGTAGCGCGGCCGCCAGGCGTGCTCCGGATTGAAGGTGCCGATATCGCCGAGGCCCATCAGCTGACTCCAGGTCGAGATCACCTCGGAGTCATCGGATTCCACGTCGCTGCTGCGCTGGGTCGCCGCGCGATACGGTGCGAGCCTGCGGGCCACCTGCTGGGCCTGCTGCGGCGAGATCCGGTCGATCAGCGCGAAGCGCTCCTGATTGCCGGTCGCGCCGCGGCCGACGCATTCGCCGTTCTCCACGATCATCTTGATGCCGCGCGACACCGCGAGCCGCGGCGCGTAGCCGCACAGGTCGATGATGGTGACACCCTCGTAGCCGGATTCGCGCAGCTGATCTTCCTCGGCCTCCAGCAGGCCGCCGTCCACGACGATCACGATGTGCACCATGTTCGCGTTGGCGGGCTGGTTACGCGAGTAGCGGACCCGGTTGCCGAGCAGCGGTTGCAGGCCTGCCATCGCCTCGCGGATCGACCCGTAGAACATGCGCTGGGTGCCGATGCCGTCCTGCGCGTCCGGATGCTGGGTGTGCGGGAGCCACTTGGTCCACTCCCATTCGCGGGCGGTGTCCGGCCCGCAGACGATCGCGAACAGCACCTGGTCGGGCGCCTGGAACATGGCCAGCTGCAACAACATCGCGCGGGTCATGTCCCTGGCCTCGCCCCGGTCGCCGTCCAGCGCGATGGTCGCGAAACCCTTCACCGCGATCGCGGTGGGCAGGTCGGGCACCGTCGAATGCGCCCGCACGAAACGGCGCAGCGAGACCGCCGCGATCGGTTCCAGCTCCTCCACCGGGCCGGTCTCCGGCGCGACCAAACGGGTCGCCAGCCGCTGACCGCCGACGCCGATGCGGGCGTGGCAGAAATCCTTGTCGCCGGCGCGGCGCTCCCACATCCGGCTGGTGCCCGCGAGCATCCAGACCAGGCCGGGCTCGGGATGACTCCATTCGACCGAGGCGCGTTGCTGTTTCGCGGTCTCGTCGACGTCGCGGCGCACCTGATCCAGGTAGCGCAGATAGTCCTTGCGATCCTCGTTCGCCTCGGCGGCCTTGGCCCCCTTGCCGCCGCCCTGACCGGCGAACATGCCGACCATGGAGAACATCATCATGAGCGGGAACATCATGCTCATCGGATTCGACCCGATGCCGCCGCCCTGGGTGAACAGCAGCGCCATCATGCCGACCATGCCGATGATCATCACCACCGGCATCAGCTTCATCAGCAGATTTCCCGGCGTCACCCGGGGGATCTCGGGCGGCGGCTGCAGCGTCACCTCACCACCGGGCGAACGCGGCATCTCCCGACGGGCCCGACGCTGAAACCGGACGGTGCTCATTGCGAAGCCTTCCCCCTCTTCGACAGCTCTACACGGCCGCCGCGCATTCACGGGGCTGCCGAGTTTCGGGCTCAGTGTAGAGGCCACCGCTGACATGTCGTACAGTTCGACCAGCATTCTGCTGCCCGAACCGTGGGTTCGCAAGCTCGACGCCAGCTCGTGAGTTTGCGAAAATACGAGGTAGAAGAGGTAGAAGACGAGTTGGGGGAAGCTTGACGCACGCGCGACTTGACCACATCGACGAAGATTCCTCGCGCGGTATCGTCCGCGCACCCGATCTCGCCCGGGTGACCATTCTGGCCAAACACACCCAGGTTGATATGGCGATTCCGGTGGACGTGCCGGTCGCACTCGTCATTCCCAGCGTCGTCGACATGGTCGCTCAGCACAGCCGCACCAATGATTTCGACAACGAAGGCGAGCGTTTCGAGCCCGCCGAATGGGTGCTGGCGCGGATCGGTCATCCGCCCTTCTCCAATTCGCTCAGCCTGGGCGAGCACGGTGTCCGCGACGGCGAACTGCTCATGTTGGAGAGTGCGTCACACATCGCGCCGACGCCGCTGTTCGACGACATCATGTACAACGTCGCGATCGCCGACACCGACCATTACCGCAGCTGGACCCCGAAGGTCGCGCGGATCACCGGGTCGGTGCTCGCCGCGATCACGATGCTCGTCGGCTGTCTCGGCCTGCTGCTCTCGCCCGGCGCGCTGCCGTACTGGGTCAGCGGCTCGGTCGCCCTGGCGGTGACCCTGCTGCTCGTGGTCGCGGCCATGGTGCTCAGCCGGATGTACGGCGACACCGCGACCGCGCTGGTCCTCGGCGGCTGCGCGTTACCGACCGCCTTCACGGCCGGAATGCTTTATGTGCCGGACCATTACGGTTGGGCGCACATCCTGCTCGGCGCGGTTTTGGCCGGCGCCACCGCGGTGCTTGCCTGGCGGGTCACCGGCGTCGGCCTGGCCCTGTTCATCGGCACGGCCACCCTCGCGGTGTACGTCGTGCCCGCCGCGCTGGTCGGGCTGCTCACCGGGCAGCCGGAGCGGGCGATCGGCGCGGGCGCCGCGGCGCTGGGCCTGGCCGGTCTCGCGCTCTCGCCGCGCATCTCGATGCTGCTCGCCAAACTGCCGCTGCCGCCGGTGCCCTCGCCCGGCACCCCGATCGACCCGACCGAGGACGACCCCGACGACCACCGCGCACTGCCCACCATGGAGGCGCTGCGCGTGAAGTCCGAACGCGCCCGGATGTATCTGGCGGGCCTGGTCGCCGCGACCACCCTCGTCACGGTGCTGGGTGCGCTCGGCGCCACCGACCCGCAGGCCGACGGCCCGTACTGGCAGGGCATCGCCTTCGCGCTGGTGTGCGCGGCGGTGCTGATGTTCCGCAGCCGCACCTACGCCGGCGCCGAGCAGGCCGTGGTGCTGATCGCGGGCGGCGCGGGCATCGTGCTGATCATGTTGGTGGGCGCGGGTTTCGCGATGGATCAGCCGCTCGCCGTGTTCGGCGCCGCCATGGTCATCCTGATCGCCGCCCTCATCCTCGGCATCATCATCCCGAACCAGTCGGCGACCCCGCCGATGCGCCGCGGCGTCGAACTGCTCGAATACGCCTTCGTAGCAGCAGTTCTCCCCCTGGCCTTCTGGGTGGCGAGCCTCTACTCCCTCGTCCGCGGACTGTGAACCGGATCCTGCGCACCGGTGCAGCCGCAGCGGTGCTGTCCCTGAGCATGTCCCTCGGAATGGGCACAGGTCAGGGCATAGCCCACGCCGACCGCCCGCCCCCGGTCGATCCGGGTGCCCTGCCCCCAGGTGATCCAGCCCGCCCGCCGGACAAGACGGAACATCCGGCCAACAGCCCGTGCGCGTCTACCCAGCAGGGCGGGGAAGGCCCCGCGGCTCCGACGCCTCAGCTTTCGCTCGATCTGGATCGAGCCTGGAAGTTCTCCCAGGGCGAAGGGCAACTAATCGCCGTCATCGATACCGGTGTCGTGCGACACCCGAGGCTGCCTGATCTGGAAGCGGGCGGTGACTACGTCGCCGACCCGGGCGACGGCGTCAGCGAGGACTGCGACGGACACGGCACCGTCGTGGCGGGCATCATCGGCGCGAAACCGGTAGATGGGCAAGGCTTTCGCGGAGTTGCACCCGAGGCCAGAATCCTGTCGATCCGGCAGACCAGCAAGTTCTACGACACCCAGGGCCGGGTGGACAAAAAGCCGGAAGATCCCGCAGAGGGATACGGCAATATCAACGCGCTCGCCTCGGCCATTCGACGAGCCGCCGATCGGCGCGCGTCGGTCATCAATATCTCGCTCGTCTCCTGCGTACTCTCCGGCCAGCCGTTCGCCGACGCAGCCGTCGGCGCCGCAGTGCGTTACGCAACGCTGGAAATGAACTCCGTCGTAGTCGCCGCCGCAGGCAACACCGACGGCAATTGCAAGCCGGGTAACCCGGACATCATCAATCCGCTCCATCCGGAGAGCGACCCGTGGAAGAACGTGACGACCAACGTCACGCCCGCCCGTTACGACGACTATGTCCTTTCAGTCGGATCCATCGACAAGAACGGCGCACCCTCGAAATTCACGGTCCCGGGGCCCTGGGTCGGCGTTGCGGCACCTGGCGAAGACATCGTTTCGCTGGATGCGCGTGGTACAGGCACGATCACCGGCATTTACGACAAGCAACAGATGGTCCCCCTCAAGGGCACCAGCTTCGCCGCGCCCTACGTGTCCGGCGTCGTGGCGCTCGTGCGTGCCCGCTTTCCCGAATTGAGCGCGGTCGACGTCATCAAACGCATCCAGGCCACCGCACACTCCCCTGCCGAAGGCTGGAACCCATACATCGGCTACGGCGCGATTGATCCGGTAGCAGCACTCACCGCCGAAGCAACAAAACCCTTGCCGCCCAAAAAGCCGGCCGCGGCGAAGCAGGTGCAACTAGCGGTCCCCGCCCCACCCCCGCCCCCGGACCACCGTGCCCGCAACGTTGCGCTGATCGGCAGCGGTTCCGTCGCGGTCCTGCTGATCCTCGGCATGCTCGCGTCCTTCCCCATCCGCCGCCGCTTCGGCGTCACCGGGGACGATATGTGAGGCGGAAACTGTCCGAGGCTACACACTGCCATCACTACGATTGATTCGGAACACGTTGTGCCGCTTGGGATGACGCGGCAGGGCCGCAGAGACTGCAGGCTTCACAGCGGGTTTTCACCCAGCAGTGGCTCCATCCTCTGGTAGGCCTCGTAGTCTCTGAAGTGCCGTGAGTACAGGTCACCACCGGTAGAAAGATCGTCGGTGAGAGACGGGCTCACATCGATGACGCCCTTGAGGGACAAAGTGATGCTTTCGCCCTGCTCGTTCTGATAAGTGCACTCCTGCTCTCGCGCAGCCGCCAGCGCCGACTCCCGAGCCGCGTCTTTCGAGTCTGCATAGAGAAGGACGAAGTCCTCCTGGTACATGGTCGTGTAATCGGGCGAGTCCGAGGTGGACTCGAACACCACGACGGCGATATACGCAAGTCTCATAGCGGCTTTCTCTGTGAGTACGACTTGCCGCGAGCTACGGTCGCGCCGACCGCGAGGTCTCAGATGGCGCGTTCGGAGTAGGTGACCTCGTAGAGCTGGCGGCCGCTCGTGTCTACGCCGGCTGGGCGGCAGGAGAACTCGACGTAGTTCGCGTCGTTCTGACACAAGGTTTGACGTAGCAAGATCGGAATCGGTTCCATCGAATCGGAAACTTTCCCGGCGCTCTCCGATGCGTGCCTCGGCCCAGGCTGTAGCGTCTGCGCAGCACATTGCGTTAAACAAGGTGCCGGAACCGATCGATGCAGGTAGTTACCATGGCGCAACTCAATCACGTACCCGAGACCACTCCGGAGCGGCTGAGCCGCCGTCAGGCCTGGGAGCGGGCGACCGGCGTGCCGATGGTGGCGCTCGCCGTCGTCTTCCTCGGCACCTACGCCTGGTTCGTGCTGGACACCGGCGCCTCACCGCAGCTGGACACCTGGCTGGCGCGGGTCGACGTGGCGATCTGGGTACTCTTCGGGGCCGACTTCCTGATCCGGCTCTGGCTCTCCACCCGCCGCTGGGCGTTTCTGCGCTCGCATCCGCTGGAACTGCTGATCGTGCTCATTCCACCGTTCCGCCCGCTGCGGCTGTTGCGCGCGGCGGTGCTGGTGCTCGGCACGCTCAACCGGCACACGCTGAGCCACCGGACGCGGCTGTCGGTGTTCGTCGGCAGCAGCTCGATCCTGATCTTGTTCCTGTGCAGCCTGGCCTTTTTCGATGCCGAGCGGGGTGTGGAGGGCAGCAAGGTGGTGCACTTCGGCGATGCCCTGTGGTGGTCGGCGGTCTCGGTCACCACCGTCGGATACGGCGACGTCTACCCGGTGACCGCCGAGGGCAGGCTGATCTCACTGGTCCTGATGACTTTCGGTATCGGCCTGATCTCCTTCGCCATCGGCACCACCACCAGCTGGGTGATCGACCAGCTCAAAACCGTCGAGGAAACCGCGGCGAGCACCGACCGCGAGATCGTCGCGCTGGTCGACGAGGTCAAGGCTTTGCGCGCGGAGATCGCGGACCTGCACCGCTCGGCGGCCACCGGGCCCGTTGCCATACCGGCGAACAGCAGCGGCACCGATAGCGCGCGTCCTGGAAGTTCTTCTCCGGCAGCAGGTTAGCCGCCGAATTCGATGGAACCGAACGGCCGCCTACCGCGTCAGAGTTGGTAGCGGCCGCACCGAGCGTGCCGTGGGAGGGAAGTATGAGCAAGTCCGCAATGAAACTGGCCTTCGTCGCTGTGGTGCTCGGCACCATGGGTTCGCTGACCGTCGCGACCGGGATCGCTTCGGCCAAGGCCGGCGCGATCGTCACCTGCGACACCAAGACGAAAAGTGGTGGCGCCAGCCGTGTTTCGGCAACGGCCGAGGCACCGACGAGGGCGGAAGCCGTCAAGCTCGCCATGGCGGACGTGAAACGTCAGCTGGTGGCCGGCGAGACGATCGTCAAGTGCTCCACCAGGTAGCGGTCCGAGGCGTCACCTCGAGGGGTACTGTCCGACCGCACTGAACGCGGTGGCCGCCTGATTCGATGCGAACAAGGCGGCCACCGTCGGCTGGAAACCTCGAATTACTTTGCGGCGACAGGCTGTTTGGCCGGGTTGGCGTCGGGGGCGACACCGTCGTGGGCGACCATGGCTTCTTCGCGGCCGAGGGTGGGGCCGTTGGCGAGCAGGCCGACGATCGGCCACGGCGCGGACTCCGGTGTCACGCCGGATTCTTTGTCCAGGCCGAGCGCTTTCGCGGCGTCGTCGTTCTTGATGCCGTACCGGACGCCCGTGTCGGACACATAGAACATGCTGTCCTTGCGGCGGCTGTCGACTTCGATGCCGGTGGTCTGTACGAACGCTCCGGAGCCGGGTTTGAAGTACACCGAGTCGACGTTGTCGCCCTTGCCGTCGGCCTGGGCCAACGGCACGAGCCGGGCACTGTCGGGCAGCGGCAGATCACTCGCGTCGATCACGTCCAGCTTGGCGCGCACCGCGACATCGGCATTGCCCGCCGCGCCCGCGATCGGCTGCCACGACATGCAGCTCACCGGTCGGGCCTTCGGCTGCACGATCGTCGGCGCGACCTCGGGGTAGGTGTCCACCTGCAGCGCTTTCGACGGCTGCGGGATCGCCACCTCAGCGTCGCTGACCGAGGTGCCGTGGTCGGGGTTGCGCTGGTCGATGCGGATGATCTCGGCGGTCAGCGGGCTGATCGCCTGGAGTCCGTTGCGCAGCAGCACATAGTTCTTGTCGGCCTTGCCCGCCTGCTGAACCACCGTGCCGATCTTCAGATTCCGGATCGAGTAACCCTCGGGCGTCCCGCCCGGGTCGGCGATCTTCGGCGGCACGATCGGGCTCACTTCGGGGATCGCGTTGAGCAGCCCCTCGCTGATCGGCCGCGGTGTCGCACCGCGGATGTTCAGCGGCACGGTGACGGTCGGATCGTTCATGTCGACCCGGGCGCGCGTGTTGTTCCACACCAGGTAGGTGGCGTCCTTGCCCTTCACCAGCAGGCCTTTGTCCCGCCCGAGCGCCGACGCCTTCTCACCCATGTCGAGGTCGCCGATCAGCACGGACGTGGTGCGATCGTCGCTGCCGTCGGTCTTGAGCGAATCGCAGACGGTCCAGGTGCGTCCCTTGCCCGCCTTGTCGTAGCTGAACGCGCTCGGCGCGCCCGGAATACCGATCAGCTGCCCGCGCGGCTTCTTGCCGATCTCGGATTCCTTCACCATCGCCGGCTTGGACGCGTCCCCCACCGCGAGGCGGGCCGAGGCCAGGTTCAGCGCCGGATGCACGACGTCGTCGATCACCGCGTAGATCGCGCCGGATTCCTTGCCCACCAGGATCTTGCTGTTGTCGACCTTGCCCTGCGGACGCAGCAGGGCGAGGATGCCGCAACCTGCCAAGACCACCAGCGCGAGCACCAGTCCGGCGGCATAGGCCCGCGACTGTGAGCGCATCGGGTCGTGCAGCATCCGCACGTCCCTGCGGACCAGGGCGTGTTCCATCCGACGAACCAGGAAGCGGTAACCGCTCACCTGCCACCGAGTGGTGGGTTTTGAAGGCATTATTCCTCCCCCGAACAGTGCTCGCGTTCGCGCAACACAGTACAGTTCCCGAGGACTCTTGTTCAGCTCGGCTACTCCGATTGGGCCGACACCGGGTACTTGGGGGACGACGATGGCGGAACCTGCCGGGGCGGGACCACGACCGCTCCTTGGCCGCATCTCGCTACAGAATTTGCTGATCGCGCAGGTCATGGGGTTTGTCGCGGGGGTGGCCGCGCTCCTGCTCGGCTTGCAGGCGCTGCCCGCACTGGCCGTGGGCGTGGTCGTCGCGCTGATTCCGCTGATTCCCGTCGCCAAGCGCACCCTGCTGGACTGGATCGCCACCTGGTGGCGCTATCTCACCAAGCGGGACTACCGCATCGGTGACACCGTCGACTTCCGTGGCGCGGACGGACGCTCACTCGGCCTGTACTGGGACGGCAGCCGGGTGGTCACCGTGGTCGAGGTGCTCGCCCCGCCCGGCGGGCTGACCCGCATCGCCCGCAACACCGTGCACGCCTCACACCTGCTGCCGCTGCCGGAGCTGGCGAAATGCCTGAACCAGCACGACATTCTGCTCAGCGGTATCGACATCATCAGCCACGGCCACCGTTCCCGGTCCGGCACGCCCGCGGGCAAGATCTACGAATCGCTGCTCGGGCCGCTGCCCGCGACGGCGCACCGAACCGTCTGGCTGGCAATCAGTTTCGACGCGGTCGCCTGCCCGGACGCGGCGGCCCGGCGCGGCGGCGGCGCGGACGGCGCCTCGCGCGCGGTCACCATCGCCACCCAGCGCATCATGCGCGCGCTGGAGGACGCGGACTGCAACGCGCGCATCCTGACCGCACCGGAGATCAAGAAGGCGGTCCTGCAGATCACCGGCGGCTTCGACCCGCGCACCCTCGAACATCGCTGGCGCTACGCCGAAATCGGCAACAGCGTGAACATCGGCATGGCGGTGGATCCGAAGAAGCTCGGCTCCGACCTGCTCGCGCAGCTGTGGGTGGCGCCGTCGCGCGGCACCACGGTGGCCGTGCGGCTGCGCCCGGGTAGTTCGGCCGAGGCGGTGAGCATCGGCGCGGCCTGGCGATTGACGGCGCGCGAGCTGCCCGAACGCAGCAAGCTCGCCGGCATGGTCTCGATGAACGGACGGCACCGCAACGGACTGCTCGCCCATCTGCCGCTCGCCGTGCCCGGCGTCGACGACACCGTGCCGATGAGCGAGTACCCGATCGACGTGATCGACGCGCTGCACCTGCCCTCCTCGGGCTGCGGCCAGCTGATCGGCTCGGACGACGAGGGCAACGGCGTCGCGGTGCGCATCGTCGGCACCGGCATCTCGACGGTATATGTGGCGGGCGAACTCTATCTCGCCCAGCAGCTGGTGTTCCGCGCGCTCGCGGTCGGCGAGCGGGTGCTGATCCGCACCGACCGGGCGCACGCCTGGGAGAACCTGGTCACCACCATCGGCAATCCGGAACGGCTGACCCTCGCGGTCGAAACGCATCAGTCCGACGCGGGTTTCACCGCGACCGTGGTGGACGGCGTGCTCGCGCCCGCCCCGCACGCCGGTGTCACCACGATCTACGTCACCGGCGATCCGATGGGCTGGCCCGCCACCCGGCCGGACCTGTCCATCCATCAGCCCGCGGCGATCGGCAACCACGTCATCCTGCGCACCGGCACCGCCCAGGTGGACCTGACCCTGGTCTCCATCCCGCGCGAGGCCACCTACATCGGTCACCCGCGCGGTCGCCGCGGCGCACCCGTCGGCTGACGCCGCGCGCGTTTCAGCACGGCGCGCACACATTCGTCGGCGAAATCGGGCGCGGCGAACTGAAATGCGCGCGTCAGGCGGGGTACGGGTCGGCCGCTCGCGCCGCGCGCAGAGTTCTTGCCCACCAGGACAATTGGCGAAGCATGCGGGCGGCGGCGTCGATCGCGGCACCGTCTGCGGTCTCCCCTGCCGCGTCGAACCGCTTCTTGGCCTGATGGAAGCTGACCGTCTCGCGGATCGACACCATGTGGATCTCCGCGACCACCTGACGGAGTTGCTCGACCGCGCGCAGACCCCCGGACAGTCCGCCGTAGGAGACGAATCCGATGGGCTTGGCCCGCCATTCGTGCTTGGCGGTGTCGAACGCCGTCTTCAGCGCGGCCGGGTAACCGTGGTTGTATTCGGAGGTCACCACGATGAACGCGTCGGCGGCGGCCAGTCTGGTGCGATATTGGACCACCTCCGGGGTTTCAATCAGCTCGGCCGGCAACAAAGTGTCCGCCAGATCGATGACACCCGTATCGAACTCGTCGTGCGCGCGTAGTGTGCGCAACAGCCAGTCGGCGACGACCGGAGCGAACCGCTCCGGACGCACGCTGGCCACGATGACCTCGAGTCGCAACGGAGTGTCCACCGCGCGAGCTTAACGCGCGCACCGCTGCCGCTCGCCGGACCCATCGGCCGCGCAGACGACCGAATCAGGCACGATATGCACTGGATAGCCGCCTGACCGTGGCATAGTGTTCGACTTCGGGGAGGGGGATTGTGATAACCGGACGCTGGTTGCTGATCGAGACGCTCGGTCATGTCGACACCTGGTCGCTGCTCGCGGTCGGCACCGCGCCGCGGGAGTGGAAGTCGTTCCAGCGCGCGGTGTCCACCCGGTTGCAGCCGTTCATCGCGGCCGCCTACACCGGCGGCACGGTCATCGATCAGGAACTGCCGCAGTCACGCCACGACTGGTCCGGCCAGCATCTGCGCGCGGTGCCGCTGCACGGACCCGATGGCCGCGTGCACGCCGTGCGGCTGTGGGTCGGCGGCGCGGAACCACCGGAGCCGGTCGGTGTGGCGGCGTTCAGCGTCGACGCGCGCAATCGCCGCATCGAGGCGCTCTCCTACGATCTCGGCGCGAATTTCGACAACGAGCACAACATCTGGATCGGTGCGGAATCCTTCGAGATCATCGAACGTTTCGACGGCGCACTCGAACTCGTCGCGACGCTGGCCCGGTCCACGCCGGGCGCCCGCTGGCTCGACACCGCGACGGTGCGGGCCCGCACCGGCCCGCGCACCCTGCTGCTCGCCGCGCACAACCCGGACGAGAACCGCTACCACTGGCTCGGTTTGGCCGTAGACGTCACCGAAAGCGTTGCTCCGCAGCGCAAATCGTTCGAAGCGGCGACCCTGGACCTGCTGCGCGGCGCGCAGCCGAACCTCTACCTGGCGATCGTCGACCTGGCCCAGGTCCGGCTCATCCGCTGGGTCACCGAGCCCGTCCCCGAACTGCGTTGGGGAAGGGGCATCGACGAACGCACCGTGCCGCATCCGGCCGACCGGGGACGCATCGTCGCGGCGCGGGACGAGATCCGCTCCGGCGTCGAACGGGTGACGCTGACCGGGGTCCGCCTGGCCACCGACAGCGGTGACTGGCTCGTCGCCGACCTCGAGGCCTCGCCGCTGCCCGGCGGGACCGCGGGCGCGGCCGTACCCGAGTTCGCGCTGGTGCAGCTGGACCTCCCGGCGCAGCCGGCGTGATCAGCCGCCGGTGGCGGCGGTGGCCTGCGCGGTGGCGAACTCGGCCAGCCCCTTGGCAGGCGGTGTCGTAGGCGCGAATCCCAGCGTGCGCTTGGCTCTTTCGATATCGGCCACGAAATGGCGGACGTCGGCGATGCGGTACTGACCGGTGACCACGGGCGGCGGTCCGCCGCGGGCCTTGGCCATGATCGAGGCGAGCTCCCACAGCGTGATCGGCCGGCCGGACGCGATGTTGAGCGGAACGAAACCGGGCAGAGCCCGCTCGATCGCGGCGAGCAGGGCGGCGGTGGCATCGCGGACATGGACGAAATCCCGGACCTGGCCGCCGTCCTCGAACACGTGCGGCGCGCGGCCCTCGTCCAGCGCGGCACGCAACTGCCCGACCAACCCGGTCCGCGCGCCGTCACCGTAGACCTGAGGCAGGCGCAGCGCGGTCACCGCGCCGCCGACGCCCAACCCCCAAGCGAATGCGTAGTTTTCCTGCGCCGCCTTGCTCGCGCCGTAACTGCCGCGCGGTCGCAACGGTGCGTCCTCGCCGACCGGTTCCCAGGTGAGCACCTCACCCGTGCGCGGGGCGCGATGATCGAACAGGCCTCGGTCCAGGTCGGCGCGCCTGCGCAGGCCGGGGAAGAACGGGCCGCCGCGCACACTGCGGTAGCGCCCCTCGCCGTAGACCGTGATCGAGGAGGCGAGCACCAGCCGGCGCACCTCGGCCTGCTCCATCGCACCCAGCAGCGCCGCGGTACCGAGATCGTTGTGCGTCGCCAGGTCGGCCGGGCTGCCCGCGCTGACCGCCGCGAGATGACAGACCACGTCGATCCCGGCAAGCACCGGCGCCAGCGCCGCGCCGTCACGCACATCGACCCGCAAAACACCTTCCGGCGGTTCGGCGTTCGGGCCGTGCACGGCATCGAGCAGCAGATCGATGCCGATCACCTCGTGCCCCGCGGCCGCCGCGGCCGCGCGCACATGTGTACCCAGGAACCCGGCCGCGCCGGTGACCAGAACTCTCATTCACCGCACCTCTGTTCGGCACCCCCGCATGGTCACGGTAGCGCGAATGGCAGCGACACCCCGGTATGAACACGGCACCGGTCACAGGTGTCGGTCTCGGTGACCGCGGCGACCGAGCGGCGGATCAGGTCCTTGAACGGCGCCAGATTGCGCTTGAACTCGGCGAACACGTCGACCGCGTGCACGCCCGTGCCCTCCTCCAGTCCGGCATCGAGGTCGGTCACCAAAGCCACTGCGGAGTAGCACATTTCGAGTTCACGAGCGAGTACTGCTTCGGGATGCCCGGTCATGTTGACCAGGTCCCAGCCCTGTCCGGCGAACCAGCGGCTCTCCGCCCGGGTGGAGAATCGCGGGCCCTGCACGACGACCATCGTGCCCGCGCCCTTCATCGGCAGCGTGTCGTCCGCGGATTTGATGGTGGCGGTGCGGAGTTCGTCGCAGTACGGATCGGCGAACGACACGTGCACGCCGCCCCCGTCGAAGTAGGTCTGCGGGCGGCCAGAGGTGCGATCGACCAGCTGATCCGGCACCACCACGGTGCCCGGACCCCAATCTCCGCGCAGGCTGCCCACCGCACACGGCGCGAACACCCGGCGCACACCGAGCGAGCGCAGCGCCCACATATTGGCCTGATAGGGCAGCGTGTGCGGCGCGAACTCGTGGTTCTTGCCGTGCCGCGGAACGAAGGCGACCGGGCGACCCTCGACCTCCCCGATCGCGATCGGCGCGCTCGGCGCTCCGTACGGCGTCTCGATCTCGACCTGGGTCGCCTCGTTGTCGAAGAAATCGTAGAACCCGCTCCCGCCGACAACGGCGAGCGCGGGCCTGGCATGCGAACTCATGGCCGCAATTCTCCCGCCCCGGCCCGCGGGCCGCGCAACGGCCCCCGGACCGGCCGTGCGCACGGTTGTCAGTGCCGTCGGCGATGATGGACGGCATCGGGGCGCAACACGGCGCCACCGGCGCTGACCTGACAAGCCGGTCCGGAAACTGTACCCTAGGGGGGTATGAATCCGGTCCGGTCACGGACCGGCAATCGACGAGGAGAGCACCGGTGACACCCACCCCGCAAGCGCACGACGCGCACGATCACGCGGCACACGGCTACATCACCGCGAAGGACGACTACCTCAAGCGGCTGCGCCGGATCGAGGGGCAGGCGCGCGGGTTGCAGCGGATGGTCGAGGAGGAGAAGTACTGCATCGACATCCTCACCCAGGTCTCCGCGATGACCAAGGCGCTGCAGGCCGTGGCGATGGGCCTGCTCGAGGACCACATCAGCCACTGCGTCGTCGACGCCGCCGTCGCGGGCGGCCCCGAAGCCGAGGCGAAGATCAAGGAGGCGACCGACGCCATCGCGCGCCTGGTCCGCTCCTGATCAGCCGTGCCACCTCCGGTAGACCGCCGCGGCACCGGGGTGCAGCGGGATGGGGGCGGTGCTGATCAGCGAGCGGCCGTCCAGGAACTGGGTGCCCGCCGCCTCGGTCGGCACCAGCGAATCCGCTTGATACACCAGTAGTTCCACGATCGACGCGGCGGTCTCGGCAGGCAGGCCCGCCGCGACCAGCAGCAGGTTCGCCACGCCGATGGTGTGCACCGCCGAACCACCGGGGTAGGCGTCGGCGGGGATCTCCACCCGGTCGTATACCGGGCCGAACCGCTCCCGCATGGGGGCCGCCAACTCACCCATGTCCACCAGGCGCATGCGCGCCGGCACCTGGAGCACCATCGTCGGCACGCCACCCGCCCACAGCAGCGCGTCCGACTCGGCGGCGGCCAGCGCCGTCACCGCTTCGCGCAGCGGGCGATGCGAAACCGCCACGTCCGTCGCGGGATCCAGCCCGGCGACCCGCAGGATCCGCTCACCGGTCAACGCCGCACCCGACCCGTCCGCGCCCAGGTTGACTCGCGCGCCGCGCAGGTCGGCCACGCTGCCGATCCGACTGTCCGACCGCACCACCAACTGCAGGTAGTTCTCGTACACCCGGCCGAGCGCCAGCATCCGGTCCGCGCTGTCCCCCACCGAATCCGACAGCGCCAGGGCCGCGTCCACCTGCCCCTGCGTCAACAGCGTCAGATTTTCCTCCGACCCCGAGGTAGTGACCCGCTCGATCCGCACCTTCCCCGACCGCGCCGCCGCGGCCGACAGCAATCCCGCGAACGCATGATAGAAGCCGCCGACCTCCCCCGACGCCATCCGCACCACCGGACCACCGCCGCTCGGCCCGCACCCGGCCACACCCGCCGCCGCCACCCCGGCCAGCGCTAGGAAACCCCGTCGCCGCACGGTCATCGCATCCTCCCCGCACGGTGCGCGGCACTGCCCCGGGTTCGGCTCGGACTCGCGTCGGTCGGCCGAATCGACTCGGCGGCAACCCTTTCAGCCGATCCGCCGGCCCAACCATGGGTGACGATTCGTCCGTGCAAAACTGCTCGAGTCCCGTGCGCCCGTAGCCTGCGATTCCGATCGCCCAGCGGCGCGCATGCACTCCATCGACGCAGCGTCACCCGCGCGATCCACACCCAAACCTTCACCGCGCCAACAGATTCGACCACCCCCGCGCTCATTCCGGCACCGCTGCAGGTAGGCGCACCCGGACCGACAGGCCGTGGGGTCGCACGGGTTCGACGGTGAGTGTCCCGCCCCGGGCCTGCGCGAGCGCCGCGGCGATGGGCAGGCCGAGGCCGGAGCCGCCGCGCACCGCTGTCGACCCGCGGTAAAAACGCGTGGTGAGCTTGGCGATTTCGGCGGACGGGACGCCTGCTCCGTCGTCGTGCACGGTCACCGTGACCCAGCCGGGTTCGACGGCGACCACGATCTCGGTGCGTGCGCCCGCCCCGGCATAGCGCGACGAATTGCTCAGCGGCACATCGAGGATCTGGGCCAGCACGTCCGCGGACACCGCGACGTCGGCATGCGCGACAGCCGGTCCAACGCTCAGCTCCTGACCGGACGATTCGTAGGCCGAACACCACGCGTCGAACCGGTCGGCGACTACTTGCACGGCGTCGCAACGGTTCTCGGCCTCGGTGAGCCGGACGGTGTCGAACGCGGCGGGCGTTTCCGCCACGGCGAGGGTGAGCAGGCCGTCCAGCAGCGCGGCCAGCCGCTCCACCTCGGCACTGGCGCCGCGGAAGGTGGCCGCCGCCTCGGCCGGTATCGCGGGCTCCAGCGAGTCGAGCCGAATCAGCAAGGCCGCCAGCGGGTTCCGCATGGCGTGCGCGGTGTCGGCGACGAGCTGGCGCTGCGCCGCCACCGAATCCGCGACGGCGAGCGCCATCGCGTCGAAAGACTCCGCGACAGCCCGCATTTCGGGCGGACCGCCGTGATGGCCGGCGATCGACACCGGCGGCCCGGCCGCGACCTGTCCGGCGGGCGGCTTCGGCAGTGTCGCGGTGAGTTCGGCGACCGCACCCGAGAGCGCCGCGAGCGGCCGCAGCACCCAGCGGCTCAAGGTCAGCGCCAGCAGGGTGAACAGCGCCATCGCGCCTGCGCCGCCGAGCAGGATGAACCCCCACGTCCGCGCGATATCGGCGCGCGCACGCGCGGTGGACGCCTGGATCACCACGGCCCCGCCGACCTGCACGCCGGTCCCGACCGGACGGGCGATGAGCACCGTCCGCGCGCCCCACGGCGTCAGCCGATCGGGCACGTGCGGACGCTGGTTGCGCCGCGCCGCCGCCACTGCCGCGCCGATCTCCGGATCGTTCGGGCTCGCACCGCCGTTGGCGGTCGTCGCGCCCTTGGCGTCCACGATCAGCACGTTCTCGCCGTACAACTCGTGATAGCGGCCCACCTCATCCGCCAGCGCACGGGCGTCCCCGGTGGTCGCGGCGGCGGCCGCGAGATTCGCGAAGCGATCGGCATCGCCGGAACGAGCGAGCACCAGCGTCTGGGTCCGGCTGGTCGCGACCGTCAGCGACAGCGGAACGGCGAACGCCAGCACCGCGATCGCGGCGAAGACGGTCAGCGCGATGAGTAGGCGGCGCCGCACGGCCTGCCCCTGATCACTGCCCCCACCGATACCCGTAGCCGCGAATGGTGGTGATCAGCCCCGGCCGATTCAGCTTGGCGCGCAACCCCGTCATGTGCACGTCCAGCGACCGCGACACGGCGACGAACGCGTCGCCCCAGATCCGGTCCATCAGCTGCTGGCGGCTCACCGCGGCCCCCGGCCGCTCCACCAGCGCCTCGACCAGTTCGAATTCCTTCTGCGTCAACGTGATCGGCGTCCCCGCCACCTCGACCAGTCGCGCCTGCAGGTCGACCCGCACATCACCGGTGACCACCACCGCCTGGGTGGGCTGGGCCGCCGCGGCCGCCCGCCGGGTGACGGTCTCCAGGCGGGCCATCAATTCCGCGATCCGCGGTGGCTTCACCAGATAGTCGTCGGCGCCTCCGCGCAATCCGCGCACGATCGAACGTTCGTCGCTGCGCGCGGTCAGGATGAGCACCGGCACCTGACTGACTTCGCGCAGCTGCCGCAGTATCTGCAACCCGTCGGCGTCGGGCAGGCCGAGGTCGAGAATGACCGCGTCGTAACCCCGGTGCGCGGTCAGCAGATCCGCGCCGCGCCGCTTGCGTTCCGCGCGGTAGCCACGGGCGTTGAGCGCTTCTACCAGCGCGTCACCGACGCCGTCGTCATCTTCGACCACCGCAAGCCGCACGCGCCGATCCTCCCATAACGGGTGGATCGGCGCGTGTGCCGGGCGGTCAGCCACGCACAGTGGCCAATGGACGATCCGGCTCGGCCACCCCGGCGCCGACCCCAGTGTCGGCGTTGGTGGTGGAGCCCTCGGCGTCGATGGTCGACGACGTCGAGGTCTCCCGCATGAAGAAGTACGTGACCAGCGAGATCAGGATGCACCCCGCGACATACCAGAAGTACACCGACTCGTGGTTCGCCTTCTTCAGCGCGAGGGCGATGGTTTCCGCGGTGCCGCCGAAGATGGCGACGGTCAGGGCGTAGGGCAGGCCGACGCCGAGGGCGCGGATCTTGGTCGGGAACAGCTCGGCCTTCACGATCGCGTTGATCGAGGTGTAGCCGGTGATGATGACCAGAGCCAGCATCATCAAGGCGAACGCGGCGAGCACATTCGTGGTGTGCGCCAGCACCGTCATGATCGGCACCGTCAGCAGCGTGCCCGCGACGCCGAAGAAGATGAGCAGCTTGCGCCGGCCGATCCGGTCCGACAGCGCGCCCGCCAACGGCTGCAGCACCACGAACACCAGCAGCGCGATGAAGTTGATCCACGCGACGGTGCCCTTGGAGATGCCCGAGGTGTTGATCATGAACTTCTGCATGTAGGTGGTGTAGGTGTAGAACGCCACTGTCCCGCCGAGCGTCAGACCCATCACCAGCAGGCATTCGCGCGGGTACTGCAACAGCATCCGCAGCGACCCGCGCGCGGCTTCCGGTTTCGGTGCGCCCTCGTGCGCCGCGGTGTCCGCGGCGGCGGCCCGGAACTGCTCGGACTCGTCCATGCCGCGGCGCAGCCACATCACGATCAGCGCGCCCGCCGCACCGATGACGAACGGAATGCGCCAGCCCCAGTTGTTCATTTCGGCGCTGGTGAGGAACTGCTGCAGGACGATCTGCACGCCGAGCGCGACGAGCTGACCCGCGACCAGGGTGACGTACTGGAAGCTCGAATAGAAACCACGTCGACCGGAGGAAGCCACTTCGGACAGATACGTCGCGCTGGTGGCGTATTCGCCGCCGACCGAAAGTCCTTGCAGCAGGCGGGCGATCAACAGGATCGCCGGTGCGGCGATACCGATCGTCTGGTACCCGGGAGTCACCGCGATCAGCAGTGAACCCGCCGCCATCACCGTCACCGAGAGGGTGAGCGCCGACCGGCGGCCGAACTTGTCGGCGTAGCGGCCGAGCAACCAGCCGCCGATCGGGCGCATCAGGAAGCCGACGGCGAACACCGCTGCCGTGGACAGCAGCTGCGCCGTCGGATCGTCCTTGGGGAAGAACGTTTTCGCGAAGTACACGCTGAACGCCGCGTAGACGTACCAGTCGTACCATTCGACCAGGTTGCCGATCGAACCGCGCAGCACGTTCGCAACGACCCGGCGCTCACCCGCGGGCTGTGTCGTAGTCACAAGATCTCCTTCTTCGACGCCTCAGCGCGTCAGCAAGAACGAGTGTGTGACCAGTCACAGGCCCGGGGGAACCGTCCGGGTCGCTTTCTAACGTTCCCTTAGGGGTGTCGCGTCAGGAGCGCAACAGTGGGGCGAGGGTGCGCAGGGTGGCGAGGTAGTCGTCGTCCAGGGCTTGCACCGCGACGTGGTCGGCGCCGGCGTCCAGGTGCGCGATCAGCTGCGCGGCGACCGCTTCCGGCGTGCCGTGCGCGACTACGGCGTCGAAGACGCGACCGCTCGGGTCGGCTACCTCCTCCTCGGTGAAGCCGAGCCTGCGCAGGTTGGAGACGTAGTTCGTGAGGCCGAGGTAGAAGTTGACTGTCTGCTCGGCGGCGGTACGCGCTTGCGCGTCCTCGGACAGGAGAACCTTGTGCTCGGTCGCGAGCAGCGCGTCCGAGCCGATCACCGGGCGAGCCTGCGCGGTGTGCGCGGCGGGCACGAAGTAGGGCAGCGCGCCGGCGGAACGTTCCGCGGCCAGCTTCAGCACCCGCGGGCCGAGCGCGGCGACGGCCCGACGCTGCACCGGGACGTCGGCGGCATCGAGTTCGTCCAGGTAGTCCACGAGCGCGTCGTAGGGCTTGCGGTAGTCACCGGCGTGCTCCGGGTGGCCGACGCCGACGCCGAGCAGGAACCGGCCGGGGTACTTCGCTTCGATCCGATGGAACGACGCGGCGGCTTCCTTCGCGGGCGTGGACCAGACGTTCACGATGCTGGTGCCCACCGAGATCGTCTCGGTCGCCGCCAGCAGCGGCTCGACCGTGTCCAGCTCGCCGGGCGGCGACGCACCGAGCCACAGCGTCCCGTAGCCGAGCTGTTCCAGCTCCCGTGCGTCCTCCGGGCTGAACCCGTTGTACGCCCGCCATACACCGAACCGTCCGAACTGATCAAAGGTCATGCTTGCGGAACGATCCGGCCGCGCAGCCTATTCCGCTGTCGGCCCCGTTCGTCAGTCGCCGCAGCAGCCTTGGGCCGCAGGCACGGTGCGCACCTCTCTGGTCTGCGCGTTGCGTGCGGCCAGGTCGGCGTCGGCGGGATAGTCCACCGCGATCAGGCTCAAGCCGTGCGCCGGCGCGACGGTGACCGAACTGGAGCGTTCGGTTTCCTGGAGCAGCCCGGCCACCCAGTCCGGCGTACGCCGCCCCTCCCCCACCGCGAGCACCGCGCCGACCAGGCTCCGCACCATCGACCAGCAGAACGCGTCCGCGCTGACGTAGGCCGTCAACAGTTCGCCCTGCTGTGCCCAGTCGAAGCGCTGCAGCTCACGCACCGTGGTCGCGCCCTCGCGCCGCCGGCAGAAAGCGGCGAAGTTGTGCAGGCCCAGCAGCTTTCGCGACGCCGCGCGCATGGCATCGAGATCGACGTCGTGGCGGCAGGCGACCACGCTGCGGGCCTGCAAGGGTTCGGCCCCGTAGCGGGCGGTGGTCAGCCGGTATGCGTAGTGCCGGCGAATCGCCGAGAAACGAGCGTCGAATTCGGCCGGGGCGAGCTGAACATCCTTGATTCGCACGTCTTTCGGCAGGAACCGGGCCATCCGGTGCACCAGTTTGGCGGGGTCCACCTCGGCGGCCGTATCGAAGTGCGCGACTTGGCCTTCCGCGTGCACGCCGGCGTCGGTGCGGCCCGCGACGGTCAACTGCACCGGCTCGCGGAACACCTTCGTCAGCGATTCCTCCAGCACGCCCTGCACGGTGCGCAGTCCCGGCTGGCGCGCCCAACCGGTGAAATCGGTACCGTCGTAACCGATGTCGAGCCGAACCCGGACCGGGTCGGGTGACTGCGCGGCGGGGTCCGCCGAATCCTGCACCGTCACAACGATCTCCTGTCATAACGAACGAACCCGCCGACCCGCAGAGCGGGCGGCGGGTTCATTCGAGAACTCCGGACGTCAGGCGTCTGGATCATCCCCGCAGGCGCGGGGAACACGATCTCAGGCGTCCTTCTTGTCCTCAGCGGCCTCGTCGGCAGCCGGGGCCTCGGCCTCGGCGGTCTCGGCGACTGCCTCGTCGGCGGTCTCCTCGACGACCTCGGCGGCCGGAGCCTCTTCGGTCTTCTTGGACGCCGCGACCCGGCGGGCCCGGTCGGCCTCGTTGGTCACGGTCTTCTCGCGAACCAGCTCGATGATCGCCATCGGCGCGTTGTCACCCTTGCGGGGCAGCGTCTTGGTGATGCGGGTGTAGCCACCCTCGCGACCCTCGAACGAGGGACCGATCGTGGCGAAGAGCTCGTGCACGACGTCCTTGTTACGGATCACCTTGAGCACCTCGCGACGGTCGGCCAGGGTGCCGCCCTTCGCCTTGGTGACCAGCTTCTCCGCGTAGGGGCGCAGCGCCTTGGCCTTGGCCTCGGTGGTCGAGATTCGACCGTGCTCGAAGAGCGCCGTCGCCAGATTGGCGAAGATCGCCTTCTGGTGCGACGCCGACCCGCCGAAGCGGGCACCCTTCTTGGGCTTGGGCATTGGTTTGTTCTCCTGTGTCTTATTGCGGCGCTCCCGGCGCCCTGCGTGGTTACGCTCCGCTACCGCCTCCGGGCGCGTCGCTCACGCCGCGGGTGCGAGGCCCGCCGGGGTGCCTACCCCGGCGGCCTAGAGCTGTTCGGTCTCGGCGTAGTCCTGCTCGCCACCGTCGGTGTCACTGAACGTGCCGCTGTCGCTCCACGTTCCGGTGCTCGCGTCGTAGCCGACCACGCTGGACGGGTCGAACGACGCCGGGCTGTCCTTCAGCGAGAGGCCGAGCGCGTGCAGCTTGACCTTGACCTCGTCGATGGACTTCTGGCCGAAGTTGCGGATGTCCAGCAGGTCCGACTCGGTGCGGGCGACGAGCTCGCCCACCGTGTGCACACCCTCGCGCTTGAGGCAGTTGTAGGACCGGACGGTGAGGTCCAGGTCCTCGATCGGCAGACCGAACGAGGCGATGTGATCCGCCTCGGCCGGGGAGGGGCCGATCTCGATGCCTTCGGCTTCGACGTTCAGCTCGCGGGCCAGGCCGAAGAGCTCGACCAGGGTCTTGCCCGCCGAGGCGAGCGCGTCCCGCGCGCTGATGGAGTTCTTGGTCTCCACGTCCAGGATGAGCCGGTCGAAGTCGGTGCGCTGCTCGACACGGGTGGCCTCGACCTTGTAGGTCACCTTGAGCACCGGCGAGTAGATCGAATCCACCGGGATCCGGCCGATTTCCGCACCCGACGCCTTGTTCTGCACGGCCGGGACGTAGCCGCGACCGCGCTCGACCACGAGCTCGATCTCCAGCTTGCCCTTGTCGTTCAGGGTGGCGATGTGCATATCCGGGTTGTGTACGACGACACCGGTCGGCGGCACGATGTCACCGGCGGTGACGGTGCCGGGGCCCTGCTTGCGCACGTACATCGTGACCGGCTCGTCCTCCTCCGAGGACACGACCAGACCCTTGAGGTTCAGGATGATGTCGGTGACATCCTCCTTCACCCCGGGAACGGTGGTGAACTCGTGCAGCACGCCGTCGATACGAATGCTCGTGACCGCGGCCCCCGGGATCGAGGACAGCAGGGTACGCCGGAGCGAATTGCCCAGGGTGTAACCGAAACCCGGCTCGAGCGGTTCGATGGTGAACTTCGAGCGGTTCTCGGCGACGACCTCTTCGGTCAGTGTCGGACGCTGTGAAATCAGCATTTAGGATCATCCTCCTGTTTGGGCGCCCGCTATTTGACGCCTCGTTCTGGGGGTTTCCCTTCCGTCCTCCGGCTTTCGCGAGGACGACGGAAGGGAACAGCGGCAGAGCCGATTACTTCGAGTAGTACTCGACGATCAGCTGTTCCTGCAGCGGCACATCGATCTGAGCGCGTTCCGGCTGCTGGTGCACCAGGATCCGGAGCCGGCCCGGAAGGACCTGCAGCCAGCCGGGAACCGGACGGTCACCGACGGTCTCGCGCGCCACCTGGAACGGCAGCGTGCCCAGCGACTTCTCCTTGACATCGATGATGTCGTACTGGGTCACCTGGAAGCTGGGGACGTTCACGGCCCGGTTGTTCACCAGGAAGTGGCCGTGGCTGACCAGCTGACGCGCCTGACGACGGGTGCGCGCCAGACCGGCGCGGTACACGACGTTGTCGAGACGGCACTCCAGCAGGCGAAGCAGGTTGTCACCGGTCTTGCCCTTGAGGCGGTTGGCCTCTTCGTAGTACCGGCGGAACTGCTTCTCCATGACGCCGTAGGAGAAGCGAGCCTTCTGCTTCTCCTGCAGCTGGAGCAGGTACTCGCTCTCCTTGATCCGCGCCCGGCCGTGCTGGCCCGGCGGGTAGGGGCGACGCTCGAACGCCTGGTCGCCTCCGACGAGGTCGACACGCAGACGACGCGACTTGCGGGTGATGGGGCCTGTATAACGAGCCATGTGTTATCTATCCTTTCCCGCTAGACGCGACGCCGCTTGGGCGGACGGCAGCCGTTGTGCGGCTGCGGGGTGACATCGGAGATCGTGCCGACTTCCAGACCGGCGGCCTGCAGCGAGCGGATCGCGGTCTCGCGACCCGAACCCGGGCCCTTCACGAAGACGTCGACCTTCTTGACGCCGTTCTCCTGCGCCTTGCGGGCAGCGTTCTCGGCGGCGAGCTGCGCGGCGAACGGGGTCGACTTGCGCGAACCCTTGAAGCCGACGTGACCCGAGGACGCCCAGGAGATGACGTTGCCGTTCGGGTCGGTGATGGACACGATCGTGTTGTTGAACGTGCTCTTGATGTGCGCGTGGCCGTGCGGGACGTTCTTCTTTTCCCGGCGACGCGACTTCTGGGTCTTCTTGGGGCCGGAGGCCCGTGACTTCGGAGGCATCGGTTATCCCTACTTCTTCTTGCCGGCGACGGTGCGCTTCGGGCCCTTGCGGGTGCGCGCGTTGGTCTTGGTGCGCTGGCCACGCACGGGCAGGCCACGACGGTGGCGCAGGCCCTGGTAGCAGCCGATCTCGATCTTGCGACGGATATCGGCCTGCACCTCGCGGCGCAGGTCACCTTCGACCTTGAGCTCGGGCGAGCTCTCGATGTAGTCACGCAGCTGCGTCACCTGGTCGTCGCTGAGGTCCTTGCTGCGCAGGTCCGGGCTGACGCCGGTGGCCGCGAGGATCTCCTTGGAGCGGGTACGGCCGATGCCGTAGATGTAGGTCAGCGCGATCTCCATGCGCTTTTCACGCGGGAGATCGACGCCCATGAGACGTGCCATGTGGCAGGTTCCTTCACTGTGTCGGAGGTCTGCTCCCTGTCCGTCCCCTCGTCGTAGTGGGGCACCGGCCTCCGTACCGGTGGTAGGCACACACGCCTTCCGAGCGAACCCGGAATACCGCAGCGTGCGGCTGGAGCTGGGAGTTCTTCTTCTTGTGGCCAAGCCGATCAGTGATCGGTGCCCGGCTGGTGATCGTCGGGGCGAGCCCCGCTTGATCAGCCCTGACGCTGCTTGTGGCGCAGGTTGTCGCAGATCACCATGACCCGACCGTGGCGGCGGATCACCTTGCACTTCTCGCAGATCTTCTTGACGCTCGGCTGAACCTTCACGTCCGTCCAATCTTGTTGTGGTCCACACAGGTGTGAACACAGTTTTTCCCCGGCCAACCCGGCCGGGGAAGTCTGTTGTATCGCCACGAGGGCGACGCTCCACCCTACCGGGTGGCGATTTCGCCCTGTCGGGCGAGGTCCAAGTCGTGCTACTGCGCACCGCTGCGGTTCAACACCCCGAGCGATTCACGCCCTGTTGGACGTGATCCCCCGCGATGCGGTTCCCACCCGAGCCGGGTACGCACCCGACTGGGGGTCCGGGGGCGAAGCCCGCCGGGCGGGGCGTGGGGGTTGCACCCCCACAAAAACACGAAGTGAATCGACCTGGGCGAGCGTTCTCCGCGAGCAGAGTTCACCCAGTCGAATCACTTATAGCGGTATACGATCCGGCCGCGTGACAGGTCGTAGGGAGAAAGCTCGACGACCACGCGGTCCTCGGGGAGGATACGAATGTAGTGCTGCCGCATCTTCCCGCTGATGTGCGCGAGAACCTTGTGCCCGTTCTCGAGCTCGATCCGGAACATCGCATTGGGCAGCGGCTCGACAACTCGACCCTCGACCTCGATGGCCCCGTCTTTCTTCGCCATGTCCTCCGCGATCCCGGTTACGCTCAACCTGGTTTGTTTGGCTTGTTTCTGCTTACATGTACCCGTCGGTCGACCTGACCGGTGACATGCAAACAGTCGGCGCATAGGTGCACCGCCGCTCCAGCTTACCGGTACCGGTTGGTTCCGGCAAAAATGCCTCGCCCCGAGCACGCTTTCGGGGTTGGACCGAGCTGGGTCTGGGTAGCCTTTTCGCCCCGATCAGAACCGGGAAACCAGTCCTGCGACCCCCTGGCCTCCTGCGCCGCGGCGGTGTCCGGGCTTCGCGTAAACTGACCGCTGTCCAGGTATTAAGGGTCGAGCAGATCGAGGGGGATCCGTGAGCGAGCGCAGCGAGCGAACCCCATGCGCAGCGCCGACGAGGAACACCGAGCCCACCGCGTCCATGGGAGCGACGGCACCGAGCGTCAGTGAGGTGGAGTCGTGAGTAGGAATAATGACGGCTTGCCCATGCTGCCGCCGTGGCTGTCCGAGAGTGATGTCACCCAGGTCGGTTATGAGGCCCCGGTACAGAATCTGCCTGCCGACGATCTGATCGAGGAGGCGCCGAGCCGCGGCCGTGGCCGCTTCAAGCGCGCGCCCGAGGGCGATCGCCCCGATGCCGCGCCCGGTAAGCGCCGTAAGGGCTGGCGCCGCGACAAGCACGAAGAGCAGCCTGCCGCGCAGCAGCTACCGAATGAGGTCGCTCCGCGCCGGCCGGACGCACCGCACCCCGATGCCCCGCGTGAAGACCCGTGGCGGCAGCAGGGTTTGGACGCTTATACCCCGCCGCGGGAGGAAGCGGCCCCGCCCGCGCCGCCGCAGCGCACCGAGGCGCCCCCGCAGGGTCTGCCCACCCGTAACCCTGGCCCGCCGCCCGCGGGTTTCCAGCCGCTCGGCCGACGCTCGGGTACCGATGCGCCGCAGTCCAGCGAGTTGCCCGCGCGTCCACAGTCCGGCCGCCCCGATCTGCCGCCGCCCCCGTCCCTACCGGACGCCCCGCAGTCGTCGACGCGAGCACCCGAACGTCCCCCGCTCCCGGATGCGCCACCGCAGGCCCCCGCCGAATGGACCGCGGTCCCCGACGCCGCACAGCAGGCGTCAACTCGCGCGCCACAGGCTCCGGGCGAATGGACCGCGATCCCCGACGCCGCGCAACGGGGTCCGGCTCGCGCACCGCAAGCACCGGCCGAATGGACCGCAGACCCGGACGCCGCCCAGCAGGCTCCGACGCGCCCGCCGCAGGCTCCGGCCCAATGGACCGCGAGTCCCGACGCCGCGCCGCGAACCCCGCAGGCCCCCGCAGAGCGACCACCACTTCCGGACGCCCCGACGCGCACTCCGCAAGGCTCGACAGAGCGACCGGCGATCCCCGACGCACCGCCGCAAGCTGCCACACAGGCTCCGGCAGAACGACGGGCGATCCCGGACGCACCGCAGCGCGCCCCCCAAAGCTCGACCGAGCGGCCCCCGCTCCCGGACGCACCGCCGCAGCCTGCGGCCGAGCGACCGGACTCGCCGATTCCCGCACCGCAAGGTTCGACCGAGCGACCCCTCCTCCCCGACGCACCGCCGCAGGCTTCGGCCGAGCGGTCCACGATTCCGGACTCGCCGACGCGCACCCAGCAAGGCTCGACCGAGCGACCCCCGCTCCCCGACGCACCGCCGCAGGCTTCGACACGTGGCCCGCAATCCGCCGCGGATCGACCCTCGCCCGAAAGCCCTGCGCGGCCGCCTCTTCCGGAGGCGCCTACGCCCGCCGCGACCGGTGGCGCGCCGGGACCGTTCGACCGGCACGCGCCGACCGAGCCCGACGGGCCGCCGCCGTGGCTGGCCGGCCCACGGTCCGAGCAAGGAACCGCGGAGCAGTCACAGCGCCCGCCGCTCCCTGAACCCCCTGCGCCGCAAGGTGCTCCGGCCCCCGCGCCGGTCGAGCAGGTCCCGCCCGCTCGCTTCGAAGCACCGCTGGGAACCGACGGCCCGCCGCCCTGGCTGGCCTCGACGGTCGCCGACGAGCAGGCCGCGGCCGCGAAACAGGCGAGCAGGCGACCCGAACTTCCGCCGTCCCCTGGTGAATTCGCCGAAGGCGCCGATCAGGAAGCCGCGGACCCGGCACGCACCGGACCGATCGACACCGGGTCCGTGGCCGAGCGCCGACCGGGCCAGGCCACCTCACCGGATCGCTCCGGTCCCCTGGACCAGAGCCGGACGCCTGGTCCGGTGCCCGCGGAGAGCGGCCCGCTCGGTGTGCCCATGCCGCATCACACCGCACCGCAGGCACCGGCCGCCGAAGTGCCGGGCCCGAACGGCCTGCCCGGACCGAACTGGGTGACCGGGCCGCCGCCCGGTGTCACCGAGCGTCCGGAATCCGCTCCACCGCAACGCGATAGCGGACGCCAAACACCCAGCTGGGTGCCGTCGTCCGGTGCCGAGACCGCTCGGCCGAGCACCAGCGGGCGGCACCGTCTGCCCGCTGAAGCGATGTCGACCGACGAGGTCGACCAGGCGGGTGCCGCACAGCAGCAATCGGCCCCGCCCCAAACCGGCCCGCACCAGCCCGGTCCGTCCGGCTACGCCGCCCCCGCGACCGGCGGCCAGGCACCGAGCAGCGACGAACTGGGCGCACCGGCGCCGAACGAGCCGTGGCGCAATGCCGCGGCGCCGACCTGGGCGGACGAAACCGTCGGACGCCCCGCGCATTTGGCGGGTGGCCAGGCGCCGGGACCGCAGCAAGGCCCACCGCAAAACCAGCAGTCCGGGCCCCCTCCGGTCGAGGGACCGCCGGGCGGCTACACCGGTCCGCCCATGGGCGGACCGCCTCCGGGCGGTATCGCGCCCGCCCCGCCACCGGCCATGCCCGGACAGTGGGGGCGGCAGCCCGGCCCGGTCGTGCCGGGTGGGCCGTATCAGCCGGGCCCGCCGCCCTCGCTCGACGACGTGCCGATGCGGCGCGCCAAGAAGTCGCCGGGTAGCGGCTGGCGCAAGGCCGTGCATCACGTGTCCGGCGGTGCGATCAATCCGGGGCTGTCCGCCGAGGAAATGCGGTTGCAGGAGCTTGTCGCACGGATCCGGCAGCCGGTCCGCGGCGACTACCGGATCGCGACGCTGTCGCTGAAGGGCGGCGTCGGAAAGACCACCACGACAATGGGTATCGGCTCGATCTTCGCCTCGATTCGCGGCGATCGGGTGATCGCGGTGGACGCCAACCCCGACTTCGGCACGCTGTCGCAGCGGGTGCCGCTGCAGACCAGGTCCACCGTGCGTGACCTGCTGCTCGACCCGTCCATCCAGCGCTACTCGGATGTGCGCAGGCACACTTCACAGGCCACCAGCCGGTTGGAAGTGCTTGCCAGTGAACGCGATCCGGCGGCGTCGGAGGCGTTCAGCGAGGAAGAGTACCGGGCGGTCGCACGGATCCTGCAGCGCTTCTACAACATCATCCTGACCGACTGCGGCACCGGGCTCATGCACTCGGCGATGTCGGGCGTGCTCGATCTCGCCCACTCGCTGGTGCTGATCTCCTCCCCCGCCATCGACGGGGCCCGCAGCGCCGCAGCGACTTTGGACTGGCTGTCGCTGCACGGGCACGACCATCTCGTGCGCAACGCGGTGGTGGTGATCAACTCACCTCGCGCGGGCTCGCCGAATGTCGGTGTGCAGCAGCTGCGCGAGTACTTCCTGTCCCGCTGCCGTGCGGTGCACATCATCCCGTTCGACCCGCACATGTCCGAGGGCGCCGAGATCGACCTGCACCGCCTGCACAAGCACACCAAACGCGCCTACGTCGAACTCGCCGCCACCATCGCCGACGACTTCGCCACCGACCACCGTCGTTACCACTCCTGAAACCGTCAGCCCAGGGTTTGCGCGCACCGCACAGCAACGACACTCGCCGTGCGCGCAAACCGGTGGTTGCCCGGAAATCCTTCAGCCCGCAGAGTTTCCGAGCGCAGCACAGCGCTTACAGGTGCTGTGGAGCGTCCGCACACTCTGTGGACCCGGCCCACCACTCGGCGAGCCGGCGCTTGGCTGCACAGTTTCAGAGCACCCGCAGCATGCTTCCCGCTGCGCGGTGGTGAACGCACCACGCGCAGAGCTCCCGAACACCGGCACCGCCGAACGGACGGCGCAGGCATTCTCGGCAATCGCCCGCGAAACCATCAGCCCCACAGAGTTTCCGAGCGCAGCACAGCGGTTGTAGCTGCTGTGGAGCGTCCGCACACTCTGTGGACCCGGTCTACCACTCGGGGAGTCGGCGCCTGCCTGCGCTGATGTCGCGCACCAGATCGTCGTAGGCGTCGGCGAGCTCGGCGAGGTGATGCCAAGCGCCGTGCAGTCTTTCGTCGTGCGCGTCCAGAGTCATCAGCGCGTGGTGGGCCCGCACCGAGGATTCGGCGAGCCGGTCGATGACCGCGCCGACGGTTTCGGTGTGCAGGGTGGCGCCGAGTCGATGCTGGGGCACGCTGCGCGCGACCCAATCGTCGATCGCCATCACCAATTCGACTCTGCGGCGCTCGATTTCGAGAACCACCACCGGATCGGTGTCCACCGAACCACCCCGGCCGACCAGCCGCCGCTCGTGCAGCACCGCGAGATCGCGGGCGAACCAGAGCAGCGGGCCGCCGACGACGCGATGGCCGCGACACGCCCGAACGAGTAGATCAGAGGTGGGAAGCAGCCCGGAAGCCGGGGACTGCACCACCGAATCGGCGCACCGCAGTGTGCCGGGAAGAGCCATTACGACCGTTGTATCCGAACCTGCCACGTTGCCTCGCCGTCATCGCCGCACAACACCGGATCAGGACGTTCATTACAATAAACCTCTGAAGGCACCTGTCAAGCGTTACCGGGCCGTAGGAAGTCACGAAGAGTACACTTCGTTACCTGCACGACCAACCGAGGAGCAAGATGGCGGACGGTCCGACGTATCACCGGATCGCAGACCTCCTCCGCGAGGAGATCCGCGCAGGCAAGTGGAAACCGGGTGATCGGTTGCCCAGCCACACGGAGCTGGCCGAACACATGCAGGTCTCACTCACGACCGCTCGCAACGCGATTCAGGTGCTTGTCACCGAAAATCTGGTCTATACAGCGACTTCCCGCGGCACCATCGTGCGAAACCAGGAAGTTCTGGAATCAGTTGTCACCGACCATATTCGACAGGATCGCCCGCGCGCGGGACACGATATCTTCGAGGAGATCGCGCGGGCCGCGAACCGCGTGCCGTCCAAGGAGTTCAGCGCGAAGATGGAACCCGCGGGCCCCGAGGTCGCGTTGTGGCTCGGCGTGCCGGAGGATTCCTGGGTGCTGGCCAGGACGGTCGTTCAGTACCTCGACAACGAACCGTGGTCCTGGGAGGTCAGCTTCTATCCGCGAGATCTGGCCGAGGCCACGGGAATCGACTCGCCGCACGACATCCCGGAGGGCACCACCCGCAGGCTCGCCGACCGCGGTCAGGCCGAGACGGCCCACCGCGACACCTTGACGGCGCGGCCGGCGAGCGCGGAGGAGGCGAATGTGCTCGGCGTGGCGACCGGCACGATCCTGCTGGACCACTTGCGGATCGGCGCCAATCACGAGCGGGTCACCCGGGCCACCCGGCACCGTTCCATCGCGGCGAGCAACCGGCTGGCCTATCAGCTCGGCGACGCCGAGGGCATGGCAGTCATCGGGCGCACCCTCGGCGTGCCGTTCGGGCCGGGTATCGCGTTGCCATGAGTACCGTTCTACGCCGCGCGACCATCGGGGACCTGGGCCTGATCTGCCGACTACGCGTGCAACGCACCGCGTGGTTGACCGCGCAGGGTTCCGACCAGTGGACGGTGGCCGGGCGCGGCCTGCCGATCGAAATATTCGCGCGGGCGGTGGGGCGTTCGCTCGACGCGGGCGAGACCTGGATCGCCGAGGTCGGGGGTGAGCCCGCGGCGACCATCACCATCAACCATCGCGCCGACCCGGGGTTGTGGTCGCCGTGGGAACTAGCCGACGCGGTCGTGGTCCACTTCATGATCGTGGACCTGCGATTCGCGGGCCAGCGCCTCGGCCACCGACTGCTGGCGCACGCGGGAGCCATTGCGCGCCAACAGGAACGCGAATGGGTCCGGCTCGACGCCTGGACCACCAACACCGAACTGCACGACTACTACCGCCGTGCGGGCTTCCGCCTGGCCCGCATCGCCGGACCGATCGCCACCGGACCGTCCCGGGCGCTGTTCGAACGCCGTACGGACAGCTGGGATTTCGACCCGGCACAACCCGAGATCTCCTGGGCGCGCGGCTGATCGACCGCGCACCGTCCGTTCCCTTGCCGGGTGCGCCAACCGCGCCCGGCCGGGGAGTACCGGAAGTGCTTACACCGGTGGCAGATACGCGATCTGCACCATCTCCTGCCCCTTGCTGCGCGAGGCCAGCGTGCCGCGGCCCGGCGGCAGTTTGCTCGGGCGGATCTCACCGATGATCTTGCCCTCGTCCCGGGAGCCGCTCATGATCAGCGTGTCCACCGACATGTTCTTCAGACCGCCGATGATCGGGTCGTACAGCGCGCGGGACACACCACCCATGCGCCGGGTGACGACGAAGTGCATGCCGATATCGCGGGCCTGCGGCATGTATTCGATCAGCGGCGCAAAGGGATTGATACCGCCGGTCGCCACCATGTCGTAGTCGTCGACCACGATGTAGATCTCCGGGCCCTCCCACCAGCTGCGATCACGCAGCTGCTGGGGGGTGATGTCGGAGCCCGGGATGCGCTTGGACAGGAACTCCGCGACCTCCTGGATCATCGGACCGCAGGTCTGCGACGAGGTGGAGTAGCCGGCGAGGTGCTCGCCCTCGACCACGCCGAGCATGGTGCGCCGGTAGTCGATCATGATGATCTTGGCCTGCTCGGGATCCGAGTTCTCCACCACACCCATCACGATGTTGCGCAGCAGCGTGGTCTTGCCCGATTCGACGTCGGCGAACGCCATGAAATGCGGTTCGGTCTGGAAATCCAGGACCAGCGGCTGCAATTCGGATTCGCCGAGTCCGACGACCACCTTGGTGGGGCTGAGCTCGATGCCCTGCGCGCGCGTGGTGGCGAGCAGTTCGTCCCGGCTGAACTGCATCGGCAGCATGCGCACCTCGGGTGCGTGCCGGCCCGCGTGCAGTTCCGCGAGTTCCTGCCGGGCCCGGGAGACGCCGTCGGCCAGGGTGGACGGATCGGAGTCGGAATCCAAGCGCGGCAGGGCGATGAGCATGTGCAGCTGTTCCGGGGTGAGACCACGGCCGGGGCGCCCGACCGGAACCTGGAAAGCGGTGCGCCGCCCCATCTCCGAGTCGGTCGGGTCGCCGAGGCGCAGCTCCAGCCTGGTGCCGATCTGGTCCTTGACCACCGGCCGGATCTCGGCCCAGCGGGACGCGCCGATGATCACGTGGATGCCGTAGGACAGGCCTTGCGCCGCAATGGCATTGATCTGCGATTCCAGCACGTCGAACTCTTCGCGGATCACGGCCCAACCGTCGATCACCAGGAAGACGTCACCGAATCGGTCGTCCGCCAGCGGATTACCGGAGGACGCCGCGCCCTCCGGCACGTGCGCGGCCGCGGCGAACTTGCGCCGCCGGAACTCGGCCATCGATTCGATCCCGAGTTCGGCGAACCGTTCCTCGCGCTGACGCATGAGCGAAGTGAGTTCGGCGATGGTGCGCCGCACCCGGTCGCTGTCGAGCCGACCCGCCACCGATCCGACATGCGGCAGACCGACCAGACCCGCCATGCTGCCGCCACCGAAGTCCAGGCAGTAGAACTGGACATGCTGCGGGGTGTGCGTCGCGGCGGCGGCCATGATGATCGCGCGCAGCGTGGTCGACTTGCCCGACTGCGGACCACCGACGACCGCGACATTGCCCTGTGCGCCGGCCAAACTGATGGTCAGCACGTCACGACGCTGCTCGTACGGCTTGTCGATCACGCCGATCGGCATCCACAGCTGGCCGTGCCGGTTGACCGGCGAACGCCAGTCCGGATCGGGCAGCAGCATATCGACGGTCGGGGATTCGTCCAGCGGCGGCAGCCACACCTCGTGCGCCGGGCGGCCGTGCCCGGTCAGCCGCTTCACGACGACGTCGAGCAGCGAATCCGGAATGCCCTCGTCACTGCCCGGTGCGCCGGGCAGGCCGAGTGCCGATGGCGGCGGGGGCAATTCGAGCATCGGATTGGTCGGCGAGGGTGGCAGATCCAGGGGCGAAGCTTCTTCTTCCTCGGGCGGCGCGGGCATCTCCACCGGGGCCGCGGTGAACAGCGCGAGTCGCTGGCCGCCGACCGGGGTGCCGTCCTCACCGGTGACCGTGCCCTGCGGCGCGACGTACGGGCCGGACACGTAACTCGCGTTGAACCGCAACGGATCCGAGGCGTCGCTCTTCAGGTAGCCCGCGCCGGGCACGCTGGGTAGGTGGTAGGCGTCGGTGATACCGAGCACCGCGCGGGATTCGTTGGCCGAGAAGGTACGCAGACCGATCCGGTACGACAGGTGCGACTCCAGGCCGCGCAGCTTGTTCTCCTCCAGCCGCTGCGAGGCCAGCAGCAGGTGCACGTGCAGCGAGCGGCCGAGCCGGCCGATCATCACGAACAGTTCCGCGAAGTCCGGCTTCTGCGAGAGCAATTCGGAGAACTCGTCGACCACGACGAACAGCGCGGGCAGCGGGTCGAGCGGAACGCCTGCGGCGCGCGCCTTTTCGTAGTCGGTGACGTTGGCGTAGTTGCCCGCCGACCGCAGCAGCTCCTGGCGTCGGTTCATTTCACCGGCGAGGGCGTCTTTCATACGGTCGACGAGTGAGAGTTCCTCTTCGAGGTTGGTGATCACCGCGGCGACGTGCGGCAGCGAATCCAGACCGAGGAAGGTCGCGCCACCCTTGAAGTCGACGAGCACCAGGTTCAGCGCGTCCGGCGAGTGCGTGGTGACCAGCGAAAGCACCAGGGTGCGCAGGAATTCCGACTTGCCGGAGCCGGTGGCGCCGATGCACAGGCCGTGCGGGCCCATACCGTTCTCGGCCGACTCCTTGATGTCGATCTCCACTGGCGTGCCGTCGGGGGTGATGCCGATCGGCACGCGCAGCCGCTCGCGCGCGGTGCGCGGTCGCCATACCCGGGCCGGGTCGATCTGCGCCGCGTCCGGAATCTTCAGCAGGGCCATCAATCCAGGGTCGGCGGTCGAGCCTTCGCCGAGGCTGACGATCTGTGCCGCGGTGGCCAGCCGGTACCGCGACAGGGTGCGGGAAAAGGCTTCGGCCTCTGCTGGACTCACCATATCGGCGGTGGCGAACTTCTCGACGCCCGCCGCGCTGCGCGCGGACACGTCGCCGTCCGAGGCGATCAGTTGCAGCCCGCGCCGGGCCGCGAGCCCGCCCTCCGGCGCGGTGAGGTCGAGCACGGTCACCGAGTCCAGACCGGACTCGCTGATCAGTCGTTCGTTGCCGTTGACGTATCCGTCATCGATGATCACCACCAGGTGTAAACGCCCCTGGGTCGGCTGCGGATTGCGCATGAACCGACCGCGCTCCATCAGCTCGGCGGCCAGCGCGGTTTCCAGCTCGCCCAGCGAGGTGTACATCATGCGGGCCGAGCCCATGCCGTCGCGCTGGGTCGGATGCTGCAGGTGCGGAAGCCATTTCGCCCAGCCCCAGGCCCCGTCCGGATCCGCGCAGACGATGGCGACCGCGAGGTGGTCGGGGCCGTGGAAGGTGACCAGTTCCATCAGCATGGACCGCACCAGCATCCGGGAGTCCTCGGGCGAGCCGCTGATGTTGATCGCCGGGAAAGCGCGCAACGACACCGCGGTCGGCAGGCCGTGCACCACGGAGTGGGTGCGCACGAACCGGCGCAGCGCGACCGTCGAGACGGGCTCCAGGTCCTCCAGCGGGCCGGTCTCGGGCCGCGCCAGCTTGGTGGCGAGCCGGTGGCTGCCCATGCCGACCCGGACGTGACCGAAATCGGGATCGTTGGGCCTGCGCTCCCACATCCGCCGGGTGCCGATCAGCGACGGCAGGTCGGCGGGTTCGGGGTGGCTCCAGACCAGTGTCTCCAGCTGCTTGTTTCCGGTGCGCCGCACATCTTTTCGCACCTGGTCCAGGTACCGGAAGTAGTCCTTGCGTTCCTCGTTCAGCTCGACCGCGCGCTTGCCCGTGCCGCCGCGGAAGCCCGCCATCATGCCGACCATCGACATCAGCATCATCATCGGGAACATCATGGACAGCGGGTTGGCCAGCAGGTTGCGACCCATCATCGCCATCATCGCGATCATGCCGATCACCGCGACCACCATGACGACGGGCATCAGCTTCATCATCAGCGGCGCGGGCAGCGCGCGGGTGACTTCCGGTGGCGGGGTGAGCGCCACCTCCCCGCCGGGTGCGCGGGGCGGCGCTATCCTGGGGCGTCGTACGAAACCTTCGGTAGCCATGATTCCTTCGATCGGTCGAGCTGTCGGCGGTCGGCGCGGGGCCTGCCGCTACGGGTCGTATTCGGCTTCGATCTCCTTGCGTCTGCGCCGGTACGGAATCGCCACCGCGATACCGATGCCGAGCGCGCTCAGGCAGACCAGCGAACCGATCACCGCGATCCGGCGCGGGCGCGGATCCGGCCCCGGCGGGATGACCGGGGCGGCGATCGCCCGGGACACATCGGCCCCGGCACTCACCGGCCGCTCGGGCAGCTGCGCGGTCAACGCGGCGAGCGGATCGATCAGCCCGGCGCCGATCGCGTCGTCACGGCCGGTGCCCGGCGACTGCGCGGTGCGGGTGATCCGATCCATCACGCCCTGCGCGTCCAGATTCGGGAAGCGGGACCGCACCAGGGCGGCCAACCCGGCGACGTAAGGCGAGGCGAAACTGGTGCCGTCCACCGGACGGATGCCCTCGCTGGTCTGCACCCCGTTCACGAGCCCGATGCCGCCCGGCTTGCTGTCCAGCGACACGATGTTGCGTCCGATCGCGGCAACGCCGACCCATGGGCCGTGCAGCGACAGATCCGACGGCTTGCCGTCGGCGTCCACCGAACCCACCGCGAGCGCGTACCGGGAGAACCACGCGGGGCTGGCGATGGTGTTGACCGCACCCCAACCCGTGCCCTCGTTCTGGGTCTTGCACGGTCCGTCGGACTCGACGTTGCCCGCGGCGACCACCACCACCACGTTGCGGTCGTAGGCGTATTTCACCGCGGCGCCGAGCGTGGAGTCGGCGGGATCGGAACCGGCTGGGCTGCAAGCCACTTCGGAGATGTTGATGACGGTGGCGCCGAGGTCGACCGCGCGGACCACCGCCGCGGCCAGGGTGAGCACGCTGCCGTAACCGTCGGCCCGGATGGTGCCAGGCGGCCGGTCACCGCCGCGGTCCTTCTTCTCGTACGCCAGGCTGAGCTGGCGGATGGAGAGAATCTCGGCGTCGGGCGCGACGCCGGTGAAGGCGTCACCCGGATGCGGCTGTGCCGCAATGATTCCGGCCACCAGTGTGCCGTGTCCGTCGCAGTCGACGGTGCCGTCGGTATCGGAGACGTAGTCGCCGCCGGGCTGCAGGGCGGGCAGCCGGGGGTGCCGGTTCACCCCGGTATCGATCACCGCGACCTTCTGTCCCGCGCCCCTGCTGAACTGCCAGGCGGCGGGCAGTTCGAGCACCCGTTGCGAGATCGGCGGCTCGTTCGGCGGGGCACCGGTGAGCGCGGGTTCGGCGCACAGATCCCGCTGCTCGGTGGGTTCCAGCGGGGCAGGGCGGCCGCTGAGGGCCTGCGCGATACCGAGCGCACCCGGATCGATGACGGGTGGTGAGATCGCGAAAGCGGGCGGCGTGGGCAGGCTCACCACGCCGATCACTGCGGCGACACTGGCCATCCGCAGCAGGCTGCGGCGGAAGGCGCTAGGTCTCATGTCTCCCTGCGCTCATATGTTTCTGGCCATCGAGTAGACGTTCATGATCCACAACACCAGCGGAATCAACGAGATGATCAGCATGTACTCGAAGATCTCGATCATCCGCCTGGTCACCGGCGTGACTTCGATATGCGGTCCGATCACGCCGAAGCCGACCGTGCCGGCCGCGAACACGACCAGCAGACCGACCACGAGCAGTTCCAGGTCCGTGTCGCCGACGGCCGCGCCGACGATCAGCGCGACGAAGGCCAGGCAGCCACCCGCGATCAGGGTCGCGGCCTGCGTGAGATCGGCGAAGGACCGGCCGCGCAGGCACAGGATGATCGCGGTGACGACGGCGAGGGTGACACCCTGCCAACGCGCCGAACCCAGCGGGTCGGCCGCACCGAACGCGCCGATCACCGCGCTCAGCGTGCACGCGATGATCAGGCCGGACTGGTACTGGTTGGCCGCGCGGGCCCGCTCGCCGAGACCGGCCGCCGACGGCAGCGCGGTGGCGCCGATCGCGCCGATGCCCTCGATGGTCGGGCGCGGCTCGTGATCGGCCGGATCGATCGCGGCGCCCGCGGTCGGCACCGGCGGGATCGGCAGCCGGGCCAGGCCCGCGGCCAGCCGCGGCACCATCGACAGCAGCGCGATGCCGACCACCACCAGGCCGGCCGAGAGTTTCGGCAGGCCCGGATGCCAGACCAGGTACACCGCCGCCGAACCGCCCGCGATCACGCTGACCGCGGCCGCGGCGGAGAACAGGGTGGCGCCCGTGCCGATGACCCGGTACCCGAGCACCGCGGCCACCAGGGTCAGCGAACAGCCGAGCAGCAGATGCGCACTCCCCAGCGCACCCGGCACGAACAGCGCGCCGCCACCGAACACCAGCAACAGCCCGTCCAGTGACAGCCAGGTGGCGGTGATCGTGTCCAGATACCTACGGGCGGCGAAGCCGGCCGCGACGAACGCGCCGATGCCCGCGGCGGTCAGGATGAACGCGGGCGCGAGCGGATCGCCGTGCCCGCGCGCGTTCGCCAGCGTCAGCAGGACGGTGAGCACCGTCAGCACCGAGGCGACCAGGCCGGTCCACCGTGCCGAGTTGCCGGTCCAGCTGCGGAACTCCTCTGCGGTGAGCCGGGAGACCGCGTCGATCACGTCGTCGAAGAGCGCGGGGGCTTCCTTCGAGGTGACCGAGCGCAGCACGAGCAGTTCGCCGTCGTGCACGTCCGCGTCGTTGAGCGTGCGGCTCGGGGCGAAGGCCTCCTGGCCGACCCGCGCCAGCGTCCAGTGCTGGGCCTGCAGCGGCACCGAGTCGTCCTCGGCGTCGATCTGTTCCGGATTGCGGGATTCGATCAGGGCCACCAGATCGCCGATGAATCCGGCGATCGGCACGGTCGCGGGCAGCCCGACGTCGAGCTGAGTATTACCGCCGATAACGGATACCCGACTCAATTCTGGCTCAGTAGCGCGTGCGCCACTGGTTGGTGTTTCGATCAACGACCCCGGACCCCCAGCCTCTCCACTGGCGATGGTTCACGCCCCAGCTGCACTGCGTGAATCTGTGCTGGGTGGAACGTCTTCTGAGTGAACGACTTCGACACCCTAAGACTCTCACCTAGACAACACTTGCGTTGCAACCTCCCGGCAGCTGAACCTAATGTAACGGACAGACCAGGCGCTGCGCGATCGGTAGTCTGGAGTCCACAAGAACTCATCCCATCACTACGAACGAAGACTTCGGGGTCAGACAGCCATGACCGGCAATCGCCAAGCACAACGAGCCTTCGACGCCGGAATTCTGTCACTCGGACTGTCCATCGAAGGACAGGAATCCGCGCGCGATCTCGAATACGCGAAGCTCGCTTTTCAGCGGGCCACCGAGTGGGACCCCACGATGTGCGACGCCTGGCTCGGTCGCGCGGCCGCAGGCGAACTCACCAAGGACGTCTTGTTCAACATGCACCGGACCAGCGCCAGCACGCTGTACCGGGAGCAGCGCAGGCTCGGCCTGCAGTCCCGGGAGCTCGCCGGCCGCTTCCTGCCCGGCCTCTATATCGACTACCCGCTGTCGAGCTACACCGAGATCTGGCTGGCCTGGGCCGCGCAACTCATCGCGGACAAGGAGTACGACGAGGCCGAGCGCGTGCTCAACGAGCTCGACACGCACCGCAAGTCGCAGCTCAGCGATCCGGACCGGGAGATAGACAACCGCATCTGCGCCTACGTGCGCGGCGTGCTGCACTACAACACCCAGCGCTGGCCCGATGTGATGGCGGTGCTGGCCGGTTCGGCCGAGTGGGACGATCCATACCTCGCCGCGGGCGCGCACGTCATGGTCGGCACCGCCTGCGCCCAGCTCGGGCTCTTCGGTGAGGCGATCCGCCGGATGGAACAGGCCGAGGCGGGCCCGATCCCGGCCGCCCGATCGACCGCCATGTTCTGCCGCGGCCTGTGCCTGCGCGAATCCGGCAACGAGGAGATCGCGCAAGGCCTGTTCGAGAAGGTGTACTCGCAGGCACCGGATTTCGACGCGAACGCCGCGGCCATGCGCGACCGCACCTACCGGATCAGCATCACCTCCCGCGAGACGATCGACGCCCGCACCGACAAGTGGGATCCGAACTCGGCACCGTCGATGAAGGCGATGGAGCAGGCCGAGACCGAGGACCGCGCCAAGAAGATCCTGGCCGCGGCCCGCGCGGAGCTGGACTCCCAGATCGGCCTGTCCTCGGTGAAGACCCAGGTCGCCAAGCTGCAGTCGAGCGCGCAGATGGCGAAGATCCGCGCGGAGAAGGGCCTGGCCGCAGGCGCCCGCGGTCAGCACCTGGCCTTCACCGGCCCGCCCGGCACCGGTAAGACCACGATCGCCCGCGTGGTCGCCAAGATCTATTGCGGCGTAGGCATTTTGAAGACCGACAAGGTGGTCGAGGCCAAGCGCGTCGACTTCGTCGCCCAGCACCTCGGCGGCACCGCGGTCAAGTCCGAGGCGCTGATCGACAGCGCGATGGACGGCGTGCTGTTCATCGACGAGGCCTACACCCTGATCCAGACCGGCCTGCAGGGCGGCGACTCGTTCGGCCGCGAAGCCGTGGACACGCTACTGGCCCGGATGGAGAACGACCGCGATCGGCTGGTCGTGATCATCGCCGGGTACGACGGTGAGATCGATCGCCTGCTGGCCGCCAATGACGGTCTGGCGTCCCGCTTTTCCAAGCGCGTGCAGTTCCCGTCCTACACCCCCGAGGAACTCGGCGAGATCGGCAAGGTCATCGCGCACAAGCGCGACTCGGAGCTGTCCGACGAAGCGCTCGAACTGCTCGTGATCGCCTGCACGAAGCTCTACTCGCTGCAGAGCACCGACCAGAGCGGCCAGCCGCGTCGCGGCGTCGACCTGGCGGGTAACGGCCGGTTCATTCGCAACGTCATCGAGGCCGCCGAGGAGGAACGCGAGTTCCGGTTGGCCAACGACGAGTCGCTGGACCTGGCCAATATCGACGAGTCGATGCTGATGCGCATCGAGGCCCCGGATATGCACACCGCGCTGTCGGGCATCATCGCGTCGCTGAACGTCAAGGGCTTCAACGACTGACCCCCCGGCCGCCGGATTACCCCGGCGGTTCCAGGGGGAGCTGGTCGCGGGCGGTGAGCGCTTCCTTCTGGGACAAGGTCGCGCCCGGCACCATCTGGCCGATGATCGGCCACGGCGCGAGGCGTGGCGTATTCCCGAGCCCGAGCACCTGCGCGGTCGCCATATCGGGGATGCCGTAGCGCACACCGTTGTCGGCGACGTAGAACAGACTGCCGCGGCGCGGGCTGCCCGGCCCCATACCGGTCACCTGGACGAATTCACCGGTGCCCGGCGGGACGTACACCGCGTCCACATGGTCGCCGGTCCCGTCCGCGGTGGCCAGCGTGACGGTCTTGGCGGATTCCGCGATCGGCACGCGGACACCGGCGAGCAGCGTGATCGCCGCGCGTTCGTTCGGGCCGTCGCCTGCGTCCACCTTGCGGTTGGCCGGGGCCGTGCCCGGCGTCTTGGTCCACGCCACGCAGGTGACCGGCGCGTCCTCCGCGTTCAGGATCTTCGGCGGCTCCACCGGAAAGTCGTTGACCGGCAACGAATGCAGGATCGGCAGCCGGTCCAGCACGTCCGGCGGCATGGTCGGGATATCGCTCATCCCGTGCGAGTCGGCGAACCGGATCAGCTGCGCGGTGAACGGGCTCACCGGCTGCAGGCCCTCGGCGAGCACCACATACAGGCCGGGCTTGCCGTCGCCGACGTCACTGACCGAAATAACGCCGCCCACCGGAACTTTCGACAGCGGACCCGGCCCGGGCTGCCCTGCCTGCGGGATCTGCGGCGCCGTGATCGCGGGGACTTCCGTTGTCGCGCCGAGCATTCCGGTGCCGATCGGGCGGGCGCGGTGCGCGGACAGGTTCAGCGCGCGCACCAGCACCGAGTTGCTGGGGTCGATCTCGGCCCGCTTGCCGTCGTAGACCAGGTAGGTCTTGTCGCTGCGCTTCACCAGCAGCGCCTGGTCCGCGCCGACCGTGCGGATCCGATCGCCGAGCTCCGGCTTGCCCGCGATGATCGTCGTGGTGCCGCCGGTCGCCGAGGCCGCGCTGCCGCCCTGCGACAGCGCGATCGTCTCGCAGAGCGTCCACGCCGACCGCGAGCCCTGCGAGGACCCGGGCAGCGCGCCCGGTGCGCCGGGGATGCCGACCATCGGGCCGCGCGGCATGTCGTTGAGCTTGCTGTCCTTGACGCCGTGCGGCTCGGCGTTGCTGCCCGTGATCAACCGGGCCGAGGCCAGGTTGAGCACCGGGTGCAGCGTCTTGCTGCCGTCCTCGGCCTGCACCACGACGTACAGTGCGCCGCTCTGCTTGCCCGAGACGATCAGGTTGTCGCCGATCGCGCCCTGTGGGCGCAGGAAGCCCAGGATCGCCGCACCGGCGATGATGAGGATGCCCAGCACCAAACCGACCCACAGCGAGCGCACCTGGGACCGCATGGGGTCGTGCAGCATCCGCACGTCGCGCCGCACCAGCGCGTGATCGAGTCGGCGCAACAGGAATCGATACCCGTTGACCTGGGCTCGGGTGGTCAACTGTGCCGGCACAAGGTCTCCATCGAACTGTCGAGAACCATCTTCATCGACACGGTACCGTAATTCCAGGACGGCCCTGAACCGATGAATTCATGGCTGGCGGAGTATCCGCACGGGTGGCAGACAGGGACTACGCGGTGACGACGAGTGTGAACGAGACCAGGCCTGACGGGGCGACCGAGCAGGAGGACGGTGCGGCGGCAGAGCCCGGCCGCACGTCGACCTATGACACCCTGCGCGATCCCGAATTCTGGCTCTTCCGTGTCTATCCCTTGCGGGTGGTGGTGCCCATGGTGGTGCTGGCCGCGACGGCGGCCTGGGTCGTCCTCGCCACCAGCGAGAACCTGTGGGCCGCGCTCGGTACCGGCGTCGGAATCGCGCTGATCGGCCTGGTCCCGATCCGCGGCCGCACCCTGGCGGGCATGATCGGCGGCGCGCTGGCCCGGCGGCGCAGCGGTCTGCGGCCCGCGGACCAGCTCACCCAGGCGCCTGCCTTCGACGTGCCGTTCAGCGAGGGCGGCGGTTACGGCGTGCGCTGGGACGGCGAACTGCTGCTCACCATGCTGCGCATCGACCCGCCGCCGGACACGATGACGCTGCTGCGCCGCGGTTCGCTCAGCACCGACCAACTGCTGCCGCTCACCGAAATCGCCCGCTGCTTGGACCAATTCGACCTGACGCTGGCCAGCGTGGACATCGTGAGCACGGGGGCGCGCACGGCGGGCACCGGCATCATCTCGCACCTCTACGACCGCATTCTGGGTCCGCTGCCCGCGATCGCGCACCGCACCCTCTGGCTGGTGCTGCGGCTGGACCCGCTGGCCAACGCCGAGGCGGTGGACAAGCGCGGCGGAGGAGGTACGGGCGCGCTGCGCACCGCGATGATCGCCACCCGCCGGGTAGCCAACCGGCTCGCCGCGCACGACATCGCCACCTCGGTGCTCACCGCCACCGAGATGAACAGCGCGGTCCGGGAACTCACCCACGGCTTCGAGGTCGATCAGCTCACCGAATCGCCGAGATCGCTGGAGTACCAGGGCCGATACCTCACCCAGTATCAGATCGGCGCGGACATGATCGCCCCGTCCGGCCTCGCCGATATCTGGACGGTGCAGAGCCTGTCCACCACGGTGACCCTGCGGCTGCGCCCCGGCGCGAACCGGCACGACACGCGGGCCGACCACCTGGGCACCGTCGTGCTCAACGCCGTCGTCCGGTTCGACACCACCTTCGAACCCGACGAGCCGCCACTGCCCGGCCTGCGTGAGCTGCCGGGCAATCAGATGCGAATCCTGTTGGACACCTTGCCGATCGGCGCCACCGGCCGCTGGGGCTCCGATACCGGCTACCGCGGCACCATCGCCGCGCTCACCGATATCGCGGTACCGACGGCGGGCTGCGGGCAGTTGATCGGCGCCGACGAACTCGGCCAGGGCATCGCGGTGCCGCTGGTCGGCGAAGGCACCCGGCACCTGGAGGTCGTCGGCAATCTCGACCTGGCCCAGCAGGTGATCCTGCGCGCCACCGCGCTCGGCGCGCACGCCATCGTGCACACCGCACGGCCGGACGCGTGGCACACGATGGTGACCAATCTCGATGCGCCGCATGTCATCTCGATCGCGCCGCGCTCCGCGGGCGCCAGCTATCACGCGCCCGCCGCGCCACCGCTGCCCGCAGCGCCCTATCCGAGCACGACCGTGGTGGTCTTCGACGGCATCGCGCCCACCGCGCACGCGGGCGGTGCCACGATCGTGCACGTACGGACGCCGGACGAGCCGCCAGCACCGATCGACGCGGACGTCACGCTGCTCCAGGATCCGCTCGCGCCCAACCGGATCACCGTGCGCACCGCCACCGCGAGCGCGACCGTGTTCATGGTGACGACGCCGGACGAGATGCACTACATCGGCGAATCGCTGGCCGCGCGCTGAAGCGCACCCGGCCCAGCTGAGTCACACCCGGCCCGCCCGCGCGAAAGCCCGTGCGGCCGGACTGATTCGCGCTCAACGCTCCGAAAACCGAAACGGCCGACCGGAACTCGCAGGTTCCGGCCGGCCGTCAGGTAGCCGACATGTCAGAACGCGGCGAAACCGTCGCCGACCTTGCCGTCGGCCTCGAGCGCGCGCTGCAGCGCGTTCTCGACCTGAGCACCGAGGGCATCCAGCTTCTGCAGGGTGTCCTCCAGACCCGTGGTGAGGTTCTTGTGCGCCGCGTCGAAGCCCTGCGACGCGTTCTCACCGGTCAGGTTGTCGTGGAACGCCTTGGCGGCGTCGTTGAGCGAGTCGATCTCGCCCTTCATCTTGCCGCCGTGGTTCTGCAGGTCGCTGTACAGCTCGTTCATGGCTGCGGGATCGTAAAGGATGGTCATTCTTTATTCCTTAGAACGATGGGGTTCCGATAAGGGATGGACAGACCGTCAGGCCTGGTCCATGGCCTGCAGGGTCTTCTTGCCGCCGTCGACGGCCTGCGAGAACTGGTCGAGCCGCTTGTTCAGGTCCTCGGCTTCGTCGTGCCAGTCACGGGCGACCGTAACGAACTTGTCGGACGCATCGCCCTTCCAGCCCTTCAGCACGTCCTGTGCGGCCTGATCGATTTCCTTGACCGAAGTCCGCAGGTTGTTGATCGCGGTCTCCAGGTCACCGACGACCTTGTCGACGCCACCGGCCTCGACACCAACAGCCTTGCCCGAGCCACCGAGAGAGGTGAGAGACATTTCTTTGACCTTTCGTCATTTTTGTTGATCGCTGTCCCATACGAGCGATCTCGTTGCAATACGAGACAACCGAAGTTGCACCCCGAGAACTACTGAGGCAGCCACCTCCCCCCGGGTAACCCCTCGATCAACGTGGCGACTGCTTGCGCAACCCGATGATCGGTACCCGGTGTGACCGTGGACCAGACCTGCTGATCCGGAGAAACCATCGGCGCCGCGACGATCCGCCCGCGAGCGGTGTCGTACACGGCGACGGCGCCGGGCGCTCTGGTGGTCACACCATCCTCATGGGCGCACGCCACGATCTCGGCGTAAGCGTGCGTCGCACCGAAGGTCAGCCCCAAAGTGGTGGCGTCGCGATCGGTGGCACCCAAGGCATAGAGAGCGTCGGTCAGCTCGCTGGAGTTCGTGGCCGAATCGAGTCGTTCGGCCAGCTCCGCGGCGGGGACGCTGAAATTGGGAATCTCGGCGGGCGGGCACGCGTCCATGGCCGCGAGCACCGGCCGCACCAGATCGGCGGCCGAGCCGTCGGTCCACACCGGGCGCACGTCGAAATCGTCGCCCGAGCGCACCGCGACGGCATGCATGTGCGCGCGGCGCACCACACAGACTCGGCGCGAACCGTTTCCGGTGTAGATGCGGGCCGCCAGCTCCTGCTCCGGGTGGGCCAGGGTGAACAGCACGTCGGCCAGCTCCGGGTCCACCTCGCCGTGCGCGTCGATCAGGCCGCCGTCGATCAGCGAGGCCACCGCCGACTCCTGCGCGCGCTGCCACTCCTCGAACGAATCCTGTTGCGGCCCTACGGCCAGCGCCAGTGGCAGGGTCTGCACCCCGGCTCGGTCCGCGACCGCGAGCAACGCGTCGTTGGTCAGCACGGTCACGGCGCACCGCCGGTTTCGGTCCGAGTCTCGGTGGGCGCCTTAGCCACTGCCTCGGTGCCGCCGAGTACGGCTGGAGCGGCCTGGATTTCGCCCTCCAACCCGATCTGATCGGCCTCGCCCGCCAGGCTGGCGCGCGGGAACCGAGCCGAATCCTGGGCTCCGCCCGCGGCGCCCATCGCGCCGGGCGCGATCGGCGCGGACTGTCCGGTGGCGGCCGTCGTGCCCACCTGTGTGCTGCGCGCCACCGGCTCGGCGGCGGTGGTCGATTGCGAGAACACCGGCGCGCGATAGGCGGACAGCGCACGCGGCGGCAACGCGGGAATGCCGATCGAACCCACCCGCACGCCGGGGAAACCCGGCATCGCCTTCGGTGCCGCGGCCGCGGCGGCGGCCGCGGACTGCTCCGCGACCAACGCCTGCTCGGGCGCGATCTTCGGCGGTTCCTGATGCTGCCACGGCGTCGCCAGCGGCTCGGCCGCCGATTCGTAGCTGCGCATCACCCGCGACGCAACGGCTTTCGCCACATCCGCGTCCGCGTCGGTATCCGCGGCGACGGCCCGGATCGGAGCGCCGAGCATGGCGCCGACGCTCTCCACCGCCTGTTGCACCTGCTTGATCTGCTCGATCTCCGCGGTGTTCGGCATGGCCAGCCTGGCCACCTCGTACGCGGTGACCTGCGCCTGCAGCCGCGCGGCATTCGAGCTCGCCGTCGCCGCCGCGTCGACCAGCCATTGGCGCAGCGTGGTCACCTTCTCCATGACCTCGTTGCTGCGCCCGGACTGCCAGGCACCGCGCAGCGATGCAAGAACCTGCTCGTATTCGAGCACCGCCGCGCCGAAAACCGTGGCAAGCCGCGCCCATTCGGCGGCTGCCTCGGCCATCGGCAAGGAACCCGGCCCCATGGTGAGGTCTTGCGCGAGCCGCTCCGGCGGCCGCGCTTCCCACACCACGCCGGTGAACCCTGGCTTCGGTGGTTCGATCATCGCTGCGCTGTGCCCTTCCATGGACCGTGCCTCAGACGGCCCGGCCGCCCGCGGCGTCGAAGTCCGCGACGCTGTCGGTTTCGATCTGCGCGAACTCGTTCGTGTGCATCCGCAACGTGGCCGCCAGCTTGCGCATCTCGTGCACGCTGGCCTGGGCGCTCGCCAGGTACGAGGTGGCGACCTCGTTCCCGGTCTGCGCCGCCCGGCCGGAGACTTCGTCGGCGCCTGCGGGCTGAATCCGCAAGGCCTCCTCCGCCGCCTGCAGATCCGCGGTCAGCCGATCGGCCAGCACATCGAGTCCGTTCGATGCCTTCCCCGCCGCGACAGCGTCGAATTGAACGCTCGCGAACGCGTCTTCACCACTCATGAGACCCTCCTCAAGATTCAGAGCGTGAGTTCTTTATCCGGCGGCGGTTCCGACGTGGTGTCGGCCGCGCCGACCACCGGCAGCGAGACCCCCTCGATCCGGCCGACCACTTCGTCGCCGTGCTGGCTCGTCACCATCTGCCCGCGCAATGCGTCGGTAGACGATTCGCCGTCCCTGGCCATGCCCGCAGCACCCATCGCACCGGCGCCGCCCATCGGCATCATGCCGCTACCGGTACCGGTCGAGCCCGACATCGCCGCTGCCGCAGCCGGACTCGCGCCGACACTGCCCAGCCCGGTGAGCGCGCCCACCGAACCGCTCGCGACCCTGGTGCCCTGCCACGGGTTCAGCGGTTGCGCCGGAGCGGCCGCAGCACCGGGACCGGGGCCGTACGCGCCCACACCCGGGCCAGCCCCGCGCGAAGCCTCCGCCTTGGCCTTCTCCTCGTCGGAAAGTTCGCTGGCCACATGGGCTTTCGAATCGATGGGCGATTTCGGCGCGCTGAGCGACGAACTCGCCTGCGCGAGCTGGCCGAGTGACTGCGCCGCCGTGCTCGCGGTGCTGATCAGCGGCGTCACCAAGCTCATCAGCTGGCTGAGCTGGTCGGCGCCGCCCGCACCCGCAACGCCCTTGGGCGCGTTGGTGATCGGGACCTTCGTACCGGCCTTGGTCATGGTGCCGCTGTGGCCGAGCAGTTCGCCCTTGGTCTTGACGGTGATGCCGAGCGCCTCGGCCATCGCCTCGACCGCCGATGCCGCCAAGAACACCTGTCCCGCAGGCGTGGCCGCGTACAGGGGTGCCAGTGCGAGGGTCGTGGAGAACTTCGCCACCACCGCGGACATCAGGCCCGCGCCGGTGAAGACGCTGCCCGCCGCCTCGCCGAGGACGAGCTTCTCCTCGCCGCTCTGCGCCTGCAGTTTGCCCGCATCCGCTTGCGCCTCACCGGCTTTCTTCGCCGCCTCCATCGCCGCCAGGCCCTGCCAGACCGACATCGCCGTCTGGATCGCCGAGGTACCGACCTGCATCACCGTCTGCATCACCGTGGAGATGCCGGACAGCAGCTGGGTCGGGTCGGGCGCGGGCGCCGGTGCGGCCGCGTTCTGCGTACCGTCCGCGTTGGCCGGGGCAGGGGCGGGCGCGGCCGCGGGCAACTGCCCGCTGCCGAACGCCGACGCCAGATCGGTCAGCGGCCGCATCAGCGCCGTCAGATCGAGCGGCGGCAGCGGCGGCATCTCCGGCATCTGGATGTGCGCGGGCATCTCGGGCAGGTTCGGCAGGCCCAAGTTGTGCAGGATGTCGTTCACCGGCTGGTCGAGCATCGGGGCAAGAACACTGCCGCGCAACAGATCCAGCACGGTGGGATCCAGTGGCTCCGCCCCCGGCGGTGGGATGGCCCCGGGATTGGTCATGACTTCGAGTTGACCGATCCGATGGCCGCACCGGACGCGCTGTCGGTGACCTCGTACGTGCTCGCGGCCTGATGCGCGGTGAGCGCCGTACCCGCGTGCACCGCGGCGAGTTCGGCCACCGAGGACAAATGGTTCGCCTGCGCGAACGCGAACGAGGCGAGGAACTCCTGACCGATCAGGCCGAACACCGGCACCACGGTCGCGATGGTGGCGGCTTGGTCGACCGCACCCGCCGTCGCGACGCCGGCCGCCATCGCGGCCGAGGCGGAACCGTAGGCCCGAACCGCATCCGGAACAACTTCAATGTGATTCATGACTGTGCGTCCAATCCCGAAACACCCCTCGATGCTTCGTGCAAAACCTTACCTATCGGAACGTAATTCGCTGATAACTGCGGGCTCATCCGGGCCGCTCACCTCGTGCTTTCCTCGTTGTAAGCGGTAACCAGCCCGGCCCGCTCGGCGAAAGCCCGATAGGCCGCCGCCTGCGCGGTGTCGACCAGTGTCTTCTCGAAATCCGCGGGCGTGAGTTTGGCGATCGCACCGGACAGTTCCAGCCCGACCAGCGCGCCGTTGCCGTCCACCGATGCCGTGACCGCGCCGTCGGGCGAGGTTTCGGTGACCAGGATCGCGGCGGTCGCGTCGTTGAGATCGCGCAGCCGGTACATCTGCTGCTGCACCCGAGCGATCAGCTCGTCCATTGTGTCGACCATGAGGTCCTCCCGAATCCTCTCCCCGCTCAGACCGATCGAAGCCAGCTCTGCGGCTCGGTCTCGTATTCCTGCTCTTCGATGATCTCCTGCCGCGCGACTTCCTGCTCGGTGGGCAGACCGGTCATCGCCAGCATCTCGGAAGTGAAACCTGCCTCTTTCAACTGGTTCCGCCGCGCCAGGCCGGCTCGGTTCGCCGATTGTTTGCACAGCCGCAATATCTCGGCCGCCAAAGCTTCCGGCGCGCGCCGCAATTGATCTTGATCGAGCTTGATCCCCAGCGGAAGGCCCTGTTCCGTGGTGCGCACGGCAAGCGACCCGGTCAGCGAGGTCACGACGAATTCCGTCGGAAACTCCTGCCCCGTTTCGTCTTTAGGTGCCGTCATATCCGCCCCTCCTCCAGACATGGGATCAATAACAGCGTCTCACGCACGTCAACCCCCTTTATGCTCGTTCGTCTTTGATGACCCGAACCACCTCGGCGACCCTGCTGTTGATCATCTGCACGAACCGCTTACTGTCAGCCGCCACCGCCACGGGCGGGGATTCCTCGGTGATCACATAACGACCGTCATCCTCGATGTCACGCCACTGGAGTTGGTGGCGGGTAACACCACGGGGGCCGAATCGCGAACGCCCCTGCCGGACATCAACGGTGCCTCGATACTCGATCGGCGCGGCCAAGAACTTCTCGGACCGCCGCTGCACAGGATCCGAAAACGAGTCTCGCACAACAGAACTGGCAAACGAATAGTCCAGCTCCTCCGCGCGATCTTCCACGGGAAGGAGGTAATCCGCTTCGCGGCCCGCGGACACTTCAGGAAGTGCCGCCACCACCTTGTCCGCCAATCGCACCGCATCACATTCGACGATCGTGTATCCGCCACTGTGCCAGTATGTTTCCCCGGGTTTCTGAGTCACGATGTAACCCGTATCAGCACGGCGAACGGCCAATACCCGCACCAGCGTTTCCACTTTGTCTTCGTCGCGACCATCATATCCATTGACCGCGATCGAGATCTCCGGCGAGCGCAACGTCTCTAATACCTCGCCCATGAACTCCGGGTACGTAGCCGCGACATGATTCACGGCCTGCCGCATTTCGTAGTCGAGTTCACTACGAGTACGCGCCCGTGTCGTGCAGACCAATGGCCATGGCAACCACGTCGTCGTCGCCCGTTCCCAGACGGCGAAGAGTTCGAGATCGGTGAGTGTCCAGGTGCGGTTCATTGCTCTACAACAGGTTTGACCACCACGGGCGCGTCACCGATCGCGTCTTCCAAGTGCTCGGTGGAATCGAGGTAGTCGGCTCGCTTGTGCTCCTTCTGCTGGCCGGCAGCGCCGGGGCCCGGGCCGGGGCCCATGCCCATACCACTGGCGGCAAGACCCGCACGGGACGCCGCCGCAGTGCCGGTGGTCGTCGCCTCGGCACGCGGGAACAGTTTGGACGCCTTGTCCAGGCTCTGATTCATGTTGAGCCCCTTCGGCGCGCCACCGGGACCACCAGCGCCCCCAGCGCCCTTCCCCGCGGTGCCCATCGCCTTTTTCGCCTGCTCCTCCAGGTCCTTGAGGCTGGGCAGTCCGGGCAGCCCCGCCAGGCTCGCCTGCTGCGCGGCCTGCTGTGCCGCACTGGCCAGTTGCTGGCCGAGCTGCTGCCCCGCCTGGGCGACCTGCTGCGCGATCTGCGATGCCTGCTGCGCGGCTTGCTGGGCTGCCTGCTGCTGTGCTCGCTGTTGCTCCTGCCGCTGCTGCTCTCGAGCACGCTGCTGTTGCTCTTCGCGCGCACGGGCCATCTGCTCTTCCAGCGCCTTGCGCTGCTGTTCAGCCTGCTCCTGAAGGCGCCGCTGCTGGTCCTGCTGCTGCTTTTGATTCAGCCCCGGGTTAGCGGTACCGGGTGGGCCGGGCGGTCCGGGAGGGCCGGGCGGCCCCGGATCATAGGCCTGCTGCTTGGGACCTTCAGGAAGTGGCAAGGGCGGAAAGGCCGTAGACGTCGTCTCCATGCCCGGCTCGTACCAGGCTTTGAAGGTATCCCGGGCCAGTCCGAGCTCGATATTCTGATTTTCCTTCGACAGCGTATTGGCAGGGGACTCGGGCATGTTCACCTGAGTGGTCTTTCCCCAGTTGTACGCATCCATCAGATTACTGCTCATGGTGTACATGGCTTGAACCAGAGCCGAGCCGGTACCGGTATATATTCCGACAGCCTTCTTGGCGCTGTTGGCGCCGTAACCGGTCCACTCCTCGGAATCCACGAGGTTCGAGATGTTCCTCTTGAAATCGGAGAAACCTCGATCCAGCTGAACGGCCATTCGATGCCAGTCCGAAGCCAGGTCCTGGACGTAGTCGATGCCCCGCAATGTCGTGTGCAGCTTGTGCAAGTCCTCGAACCCGAGGGTCGAAGCGGGTTCGGCGTCGATTGCCGCCCCCTTGTCCGTGACCTTCAGGCCGGAAGGTAGGCCTTCGTATTTGCCGATCTGCCAGTTACCCTTGTCATCCCGCTTGGACTTCTCGTACTTGTCCTTCGCCGCAGGGAGTTTGTTGTCGTACCAGTGATCGGGATCGGCGACTTCCCCGTTGTAGTGTTGCTCGGCGTGCTCGATGCCCGCGTCGGGGTGCCGGCTGTTCTGCAACGTGGTGAGCTCGGCCTTGGAATCCCCGTCCGCGTTCTTGTACTTGTTACCCGCGATAAGAAATGACTGAGCCATATCGGTCAGAATCTTCTTATGTGCGTCTATAACTTCTTCACGAAACTTCGTGCCGATTTTGTAGACTTCCCTGGTCATTTCTTGGCCAGAACCCAGATGACCGAAGAGTTGATAAGACGTCGGCAGTTTCTGATCCGAAAGTTCGTCTGCTCGACCGACCACCAGGTCGATGATGTCGAGCATGTCGGCGCAATAGGTCGCCGCCTTCGTCGCGACGTCGTGATTCAGTTTGAGCGCACCGGGCCTCTTGAAGCCCTTCCAGTCGTCCTTCGGCTCACCCATCGATCATGCTCCTAGCAGCTCGAAGTTCCGAGTACGGGTACAGCAGCACTGCCCGGCAGCAGCAAGCTCCCTACCTGTCCTCGGCATCGAACGACGCGCATGCGCTGGATCCCTCATCCGCTACTGGCCCTCCTCGCAGCTGCGATGCTGACGCTGTGTGCGCACGTCGGCTTCGCAGCCAGTTACTACAGCGTCCCAATCCTATGGGTACTAGTGCCCGACTCGCACGTACAGACCCGAATCTTGGTGGCACATATACATCGTGTCCGAGGCATCTGGCCCACCATCAGAAATAACGCAGGTACGCCTCCCGAAAAGCGTCGTCTAGCAGGTCGTATTGCGGGGGCACGTAGTCGTTGGCACGCACGCGCTGGACGAATTCGTCGGGCAGGGCGAGCGGCCGAGCTGTGAGGTATTCGATCGAATCGGTGCGCCAGATCCAGGCGCCGTCGGAGTGCAGGGACGATCCACCCTGGATCCACCCCTCGCCGGTGATCAGGTTCGGGACGGCTTCCATGACGTCGAAGACCTCCGGCGCCTTGCGCAGGTAATCGAGGATGCGGTCGCGGTCGGCGGGCTGGTCGTCGGTGCGGGATTCGTGGATCGACGGGAGATCGTCGTGCCCACGCTTGTACATCTCCCGATAGATGCCAACGGGTTTCAGGTCCGTCATCTCAACCCCTCCCGGTCGCGCTCGGTGTGCGGTAACTCGCTGGTCACCCTACCGTTGCTGGTGCTGTGCTCGCGCACTACTCGAAGGCGCGGTTGATGGCGGCTTGGCGGGCGGCGGCGTTGGCGCCGTCCAGCTGGCCGGCGAAGGCGGCGTGGGCGGCGGCGATCAGGTGGTCGGGGATGTCCGGGTAGGCCTCGGCGATCTCCCACAGGGCGTTCGCGGTGCGCAGGTCCAGTCCGTTGTCGGTGGGCACACCGGCACCGCCGCGGACCGCGGTCAGCGCCTCGTCGAAGAACAGCCGCAGTTCGTCCTCGCTCGGGTGGTCCGAGAGCATGATTCCTCCTCAGCTGAAGATCGTGGCACAGCGCCGCGGATCGGCCAGCACATCCCGGACCAGCAGCCCGAGATCGGTGCCGAGGCCGGTGAGCGGATACGGGAAATCGGTGACGGTATGGCCGTCGACGTGCACCTGGAACCGCGCCTGTCGCGGACCCCGCTGTTCCCAGCCGACGCCGACCGCGGGCGAATCGAGATCGAACTCGTTCGCGCCGAGCCGCAACGTCAGCCTGCCGTCCTTGCGGTAGAACACGGCGAGGGTCTCCCCGAAGTAGCCGAGCACGCCGCCCACCTGTCCGGTGGCGATGGTCGCGGCGCGCAACGTGCCGGTGACCGGGTCGAAGGTCGCAAGCCGGCCGCCGTCGAGCGCCTGCAGGATGACTTCCGAACTGCCCGAGCCGTTCTCGTCGTTCCAGCGGCGACGCCGATCATCACGCCCGCCCGCGCCGCCACCGCCACCGGCCGCGGCACCGGCCATCGGCGGCACCATGGGCGGCGGCATCATCGGCGGCACCAACGGCTGTTGTGGTCCACCGGACAGCAGCGGGTTCGGCGGGAGCCCGTGCTGACCCGGGACGCCGTTGTGTCCCTGGTTGCCGTTCTGCCCCGGGTAGCCGGGCTTGGCCACGTCGCTCGGGTACGGCGTCAGCGGCGGACGCGGCGATCCCGACCCGCCAGGTGAACCTGTCGGGTCCGGTGACCCCGTCGGATCCGGCGACGGCGTCGGGTCCGGCGACGGCGTCGGATCCGGCGGCAACGTCGGTGGGGTCGTCGGCGGCGGCGTGGTCGGCGGCGTAGTGGGTGGAGTCGTCGGCGGTGTCGTCGGTGGGGTCGTCGGTGGCGGCGTGGTCGGCGGCGGCGTGGTCGGCGGCGGCGTGGTCGGCGGCGGCGTGGTCGGCGGCGGAGTCGGCCGCGGCACGGTGGGCGTCGGCGATCCGGTCGGCCGTCCCACCGGACGATTGGCCGGACTCGTCGGCCGCGGCGAAACCGGCGGCTGCGGTGGCACCGGCGGAACCGGTGGCACCGGCGGCTTTTCGGGTTCCGGCAGCTCCGGCATCGGCGCCTTGGGCGGCGGCGGAGCCATCGCGTGCGGCGGGAACTCGAGCTCGAATTCGTGCGGCGGATGCGGGATGTGGGAACGGAACACCGGCGGCGTCAACTCGTCCTCCGTCGTGCGCGCCCGATCACCGTCGTCGCCGTCATCGTCGTCGGTCGCCCGATCCCGATCCGTGCTGTTGCCGGCATCGTCACGGTCCCGGCCCGAGTCCGCATCGCTTTGCTGCTCGGGACGATCGGTGCCGTCGAGCACGCCGTCCTCCGAACCGGGACGTACCGGAGCGGTGTAATCCACTGCCCCTTGCCGGTTTTCGTGCTCCGGATCCGAGCGCGAACGGTCCGGCGCACCCGTCTCCGGGGCGGCCAGCGCCGCGGCCCGAGACTCGGCGCGCGCCAAGTCTTCCTCGATCCGCGCCACTTCCAGCTCGGCCGCCAGATAGTCACGGGCGGCCCGCTCCAGTTCGGCGACCTTGTCCAACCGGGCTTGCTGTTCGGTGACATCCAGTGTGCGGGCGCGCAGTTCGTCGCCGCGGGCGACGATCTCACTCTCGGAGCCGAGCTGGTTCGGCTCGATCGACACGCGCAGCGCCTCGGCGGCCTCGGCACGCGCCGCCTCGGCGCGATCCAGCGCCTCCTGCGCCCGGGTCAATTCCTGTTCCAGACTCTCGCGGCGGTCTTCCGCCAAGAGGCGTTCGGTCTCACGTTGCGCGGCGGAGCCGGGCGTGCGCTCACCGTCCGGCTGATTCTCGGCCGAATCGGCTTCGGTCTCAGGCAGTTCCGGCCGACCAGTGCGCACCAGCTCGCGCGCCTTCGCGAGTTCGCTGTCGTGGCGCGCGATGTTCTCTTCGAGCACCCGCACCACCTCGGTGGCGGCGTCGAAGTCGCGACAGGCCTGCGCCAGATCATCAACGCGCCGTTCACCTTCGGCATCGGTCTGCGCTGCTCGCAGGTCGGCCAGCAACGCGTCGACCGTCCGGTCGGAGCCGAACATCCACTCCGGATCCAGACCGAGGCTCTGCTCCAGCTCCAGCAGCGCATCGATGCGTGTGTCCAACGCCGCACGCGCCCTGTCCAATTCGAGCTGGTACCGGTCGCGCGGCAGGAACGGCGGCGGCTCCGGCAAGGGACCGACCGCGTACGGAACGCCCGCGCGATCGCCCGTCAGCGGCGGCCGATCCGCATCCCAGTGGAAGCCGAGGCCGACCGCGTGCGTGTTCGCGTCGTGCCAGGTCTTGTCGTGATTCTCCGGGTCCCGCAGGAACTCCGATTCGGCCAGCGCGTCGTACAGCAGCACGATGTCCTGCTTCATCGCTTTGCCCGCGACGAGACGGTTGATCGCCTCGGCGACGTCGGCGAGCTGGTCCATCCGCTTCGGCACCGCCCGGCCGTTGGGATCGGTGTAGTCGGTGACCAGGTGCTCGTCGGTGAGCAGATGGTTGAGCACCTGCTGGATCTGCTCTTTGGTGAATCGCGGCGGCGGCAGCGCGCCCTCGGCGGTGGCGTCGTGCCACATGTTCGGCACCAGCTCCGCGACGATCTCGTTGATCCGCTCGTCGCTGATCCTGCCGTTGTTGCTCCGCTCGTCCAGCAGGGCGTTGCGGATATCAGCGATGGTGTCGCGCACCAGGTCTCGATCGTTGCCGTCGAACATGGTGTCCGTGCGCGCAGCCAGCTCGTCGATCTGCTTGTCGATCCGCGCCAGCTGTTCGGCGACGTCGGATCGAGTCGGGTCGATGCCGCGGTGCCCGTCCACCAGTTGCTTGCGCACCAGGTCGATCAGTGCGCGAGCGGCGGCCTCCTGCTGGTCTTTTCCGTACTGCGCCAACTGGTCGACGATCTTGTCGGCCAGCTGATCGTCGGCACGGAACTTCTCATATTCCCGGTCGGCCCAGTCCTGGACCTTCTGCCACTGGGCCACCTCGTGATCGAACTGGCGCTGCAACCACTCCGGGATCTCGACGTGGTCGTAGCTGGTGTGTTCGCTCGCCTCCCAGCTCCGGTACATCGGCTGGATATTGGTCTCCGGCGGTGTGTGCCAATCGAATCCGGACCACACCGTCCCGAACGGCGGCAGCTTCTGCAGCCACGGCCGCGCCTTGACCCAGTCCCCGATCTCCGGATGCCGCTGGATCCACGCCTTCACCTTCGGATGATCGATCGCCGCGAGCAGCGTACGGATATCCCGTTGAATGGCATAGAAATCCGAGCCGATGTGCACGTTGACCAGAGCGTCGTCCGGCACACCGTCCTGGAAGTACTTCACCGGCACGTTCATCGGGTTCATCGGCAGCATGTTCTTCGCGATATGCCCGGGCGGGATATCGGCGAAAGGCGTTGCCAGATCGTTGATGTAGTCGGCGAGGCCGGCCCACCAGTCCGGATCACCCGGGTCGTAGGCATCCGGCGTCTCGGCGTCGCGGTTGGTCTTCCAGTCCGGCCTGCTCGGGTTCACCGGATGCCAGACGTCGTCGCTGTCGCGCCAGCGAACCATCAACAGACCCGGATCACCGTTGGTCCAGCCCGTCTCCAGACGTTCCACCTCGGGCCCGCGCGAGACCACCGTTTCCCGGCCGGGTGCGGTATGCCGGTATTCGATCTGCGGCGATCGCATCATGCCCTGCGCCACATCGGAATTCGTCCGGATGGCGTGCTCGAGTGCGGCATCGTGCCCGGCCCGCGGCTGATCCGAGGCCGAAACCGGACCGAAGACCACGATGCGCGGCCGCTCACCGCCGAAGTAGCCGACCCGGTCGGTCACCATCCGCCCGCCCTCGGCCGTGAGCGCGTCGCGCCAGCCCGCGACCTCATGCCAGCGCTCGGTGAGCGCGGTCATCTGGTCCTGCAACCGGGTCATCGCGTTGTCGGCCCTGATCACATCCGCGGCGGCAGTGGCGAGCACGTCGAGCATCGCAGGTCGATTGGGGTCCGTGCCGTCGTCGGTACGCAGGTGGTGATCGATCGTGTCGGCCAGCCGCTGCGGCTCCGGACCCAGGTCGGTCAGCGGAATGCTCAGCCGTTCCGCCAGATCCTCCAGGACCGCGCGTGGCCGCCTGCTCTCCTGGAAAATGGCGGCCTGCCGGCCCGCCAGCTCATCCAGTTCAGCGACAACGTCATCGGAGAGCGGTCGGTCCCGATCCACGCCCTGCCGCTGCAACTCGTTGAGCCTGGCATCGATGCCCGTGACGAGTTGGTCGAGCCGGTTGAACTCCCGGACCGACTGCTGCAGGCTGCGGATGGCTTGCTCGCGCAGTTCCCGCTCGGGCCCCGCCACCGGCTCGTGCACCACCCTGCCGGGGCTGTCGAGGTTGCCGGGCACCCGTACCGTTCGGGTGCGCGCCTCCTGGTAGAGATCGAGCACTCGCCGGTCGAACGCGTCACCGCTCAGCTCCGGCACATCGAGACGCCGTGCGAGGTCATCCCTTGCGGCACGGGCGGTTTCCCGTTCCCGCGCTCGGTCCGCCCGCTCCTCGAGCAGCCGGTCGTATTCGGCTTCACGGGTTTCCAGCGGCGCGTACTCGGCGTCCAGGCGGGCCAGCTCGGTGGTCAACCGCGCGAGCGTTTCCTCGTCGGTCGCGATCCGATTGCACAGCCGCTCCAGCTCTTTCACCCGGAGCACGTCGTGCGGCAGCCGCTCCTGACCCTCGATGCGGTGGTGGTTCAGCTCGCGCAGCGTGTCGGCCAGGGCGTCGCCCGGACGCAGGGCCGCCCAGTCGTCGGACGGATCGACACCGAGCAGCGTGGCGAGCTCGTCGCGCCGGCGCACCGCGCTGTCGCGGTCGGCGATCACCTGGTCACGCGACTCGACCAGTTCGGCACGACGCTCGGCGGGATCCACCTCCGGCGTCGGTGCCGGATCGGGATCCGGCGGGGGCGTCCCGCCTTCAGGTTCGGCAGTACCCTTCGGCTTCGGTGTGCCACTTTCGTTTTCGGGGGCGATCGGCTGTTCGGGCGCACCCGGGCGCTGCGGACCACCCGGTTGCCGCGGACCCGCACCGCCCGGCTCGCCCGGTCCGCTCGACGGATCCTCGGGCGGAATCGGGCCGTCGTCCGGCCGCGCGTTCTGCTCGAGAATCGTCAACCGATCGAGCACCGACTGGAACCACTCGGGGTGCGCGGCGAATTCCGGCTCCATCGCCTCGATCCGGCGGCGGATCTCGGCGAGTTCGGCGGCACTGACCTCGTGCCGGCGCCAGTGGATCGTGCCATCGGCGCCGCGATCGAAGAAGTGGTAGGCGAACCCGCTGGTGGTTTCGGCGTCACCACGCCGGCCACCGACAAACGCGAGGCTGTGATCGATACCGCTGATCTGACCGTCCCGGGTGGCCAGCCAGTTCGTCATGCCGCGGTCCGGCATCCGGATCAGCACGTCCAACAAGCCCATACGCACACCGGCGGGAGTGTCGGTGAGCCCGGTCTGCTGCGGGCTCCAGGCCCCCGGATGCAGGCTGCTCGGCCAGTCGCCCGGCATGAACTGCATGAAGATCATGTTGTCGCTGACCCGGATGATGTGCGGCACGGTCGCCCCGACCGCCCGGCCGACCAGCGCCGCAAGCACTTCCGCGTCGGCGTGGATCGGGTTGCTCAACGTCTTGCGGATCAGCTGCGTGCCGTCGGCGAGGGTGATCAACTCGACCCGCTCGGCCATCTGCAGCGCGCCCTCGCTGAGAATTTCGACGCGGATCTCCTCGCCCGAGGTCGGCGCGTCCTCGACCCGAGCCACCGCGCGGGCGAGATCGGCTGCGCCCGTGTCGGATTCGTTCGGGTCACGGGGAGCGTCGCCCCGACGGTTCGAGCGGCGCTCGGAGCCGTCGCCCGGATCACCGACCGGCGGTGTCGCCGGCGGTTGCGGCGGCTTCTTCCCGCCGCCTGCGCCTTCCGCCTGCGGCGGGGCGGGCGGTTCTTGCGGCACTTCGGATTTCGGCTCGCCCGGACGTGAACCCTCGCCCGGCTCAGGCGGTTTACGCGAACCGGGGGTCTCGTTCGACTGTCCCGGACGTACCGGTGCGCCGCCCTCGCCGGGAGTCGGCCGCGGGCCCGGCGTAACCGGCTCGCCCACCGGGGTCGCACCGCTCGGCGGCAGTAGATCCACGATGGTCACGCGGCCGGTGTCATCCACCTGAACTTGCCGGTAGACCACGTCGATGTGCTGCTGCGCCAAGGAATCACGCAACTGGTCGCCGAGGATGTGCTCGGGCGCGCGGAACGGCGAGACCACGAGGATACGCCGCGGATCGCCTGGGAGGACCGCGACGCCGTCCGCATTCCGCAACGGTTGTCCCTCCGTGGCGAGCACGTCACGCGCGATCACCGCGCCCGCTTCGGCGCACAGGTCGCTCTTTGTCCGCATCGACTCGTGGTACTGGCCGAGACTTTGCGTCAGCGTGCCCATCAACCGGGTGACCTCGGCGTACCGCTGCTGCGCGGCGTTGCGGTCATCGAAGTACTGCACCATCTCGTCGGGCCGGATGCCGGTGCGGTTGTTCAGCTCGGTGATCCGGGCGTCGGCGGCGTCGGCGACTTCGCGCGCCCGCTCCTCCATCTGCCGCGGATTCAGGCCGTCGGGGTCGATGCCGAGCCCGCGCAGTGCCGACCGCGCACCATCGAGCAGTTGTGCACCGCGGGCCGCCTCGTCGGCGATCCGCGTGACCAGGCTTTCGAATTCCGGTGTACGGGTGGTGGGTTCGTACGCTCGCGGTTCGCCGACCGTCGACCACTGGCCCGCCGGCGCACCTGTCCGCGGGCGATTGCTCCCCGTTGGGACTCCCGGGCCGCCCGTGGGCGGGCCGGTTTCACCCTGTCCGACACTCTCACCCGGTGCATGCTGCGGCACACCGGTGTCCGCCACCGGCCCCGCCTGCGGACCGGTCTGGTTTTCCGGCACCGGTCGGGCTTGCGGTTCTGCACTCGACCGCGGCACGGTACCGGCGGGTGCCTGACGCACCTGCTCTCCCCGACCCGACTGTGCGGGTTCAGGGACCGACGGAGCTTCGCGCACCGGCGACACCGGGCCAGCCTGCGGGCGCGACTGCTCGCCCGGCTGCTGAGCCTTGCGCGACTGCGGTGCCTCGCTCGCGGCGCCTTCCCCGGTCTGCGGAGCCTGACGTGCCGTCGGCGCTTCGCTCGACCGCGGGGCCGCGCCGGTCGGCGAAGTCTGACTCCGCCCCGGGCGCGCGACCTCGCCAGGTGCGGCGGCACCTGGCGGCGGCGCTTGCCGCGACTGCGGCTCATCGTCTCCCGGCGGTGTTTCGTGCGACTGCGGCGCTTCGCCGACCACCGGTGTCTCGCGGACCGGCGGAACCGCGCCCTGCTGGGGCATTTCGCCGGTCGGCGGGGATTGCCGCGACTGCGATGCGGCACCAGGGGTGTTCTCGCCTTGCTGCGGGGTTCCGCCGGACTGCGGGGTTTCGGTGATCGGAGGTTGCTTCGCACCGCCGCCATCGCTCGGGGAGTGGGGTTCCGGGCGGGATCTGGGCAGGGCCGACGCATCCGGCGGGTCGACGCGATGCACCTGGGTGCGACCGTCTTCGCCGACGACGAGACGGAACAGCACCACGTTGTCGCGGTTCGGTCCGACGACCTCGGCGAGGTCCGGATGCTGGGCGACCGCCCGATCGAGCACCGTCGTGGGCTGCGCCGACTCGCCACGCAGCACGACCACCACCCGGCGCGGGTCACCATCGATCACACCGACCTGCGGCAGACCCGTGAGCGGACGAGCACCGACCTGGGTTAGCACGTTGTCCCGAAGCTGTTGCGTGAGTTGCTGATCCAGCCCGGCAGCGGCGCGCTCGGCATCACCCTTCCGCTCGAACGCGCCTTCTGCCTCCGCCTGATCGCGCGCCTGCTGCAACTGCTGCTCGGCGTCGTCCCGGGCGCGCAGCGCCTCGGCCTTGGCCTGCTCCAGCCGATCGATCTCCGGGTGCTGCTGCGGCGTCTCCGCGACCGGCAACCGCTTCGCGGCACCGCCATCGCTCGGCGCGTCAGGCTCGGGCCGCACCGCGTGCAGCGGCGGCGCATCCGGCGGATCCTCCCGATGGACCTGCATGCGCCCGTCTTCGCCGGGAGTGAGCCGGAAGACGGTGGCATTGTCACGGTTCGGCCCGACCAGGTCACCGAGATCCGGATGCGCTGCGACCGCCCGGTCCAGCAGCGTGGCCGGATCCGACTCCCCGCGCACCACCACGACCACGCGACGCGGATCACCATCGGTCACCCCGACCTGCGGCAGACCCGGCAACGGACGTGCCTCGACATCGGCCAGCGCGTTGTCCCGAAGCTGTTGCGTGAGTTGCCGATCCAGCTCTGCCGCATCGCGTTCGGCGAACCGCTGCCGCTCGAACGCAGCCTCCGCCTCGGCCTGGTCCCGCGCCTGGCGCAACTGCTCCTCGGCCTCGTCCCGAGCCCGCAACGCATCGGCCTTGGCCTGCTCCAGCCGATCGATCTCGGCTCGGCGGCGCTGCGCTTCCGTTTCGGCGGCCCGCTGCCGTTCGGCGACCGCTTCGGGCGATGCCACCGGTTCCGGCCGTGCAGGCGAATCCGGTTCCCCGGCAAGTAGTTCCATGCGCTGGGCGCGCGGCAACGCGCGGTCGGCGTCGTGCTGCGCGAGGCGGTCTTCCAACCGTGTCACTTCCGCGGCGGCGGCATCGAACTCGTGCAGGGCCCTGCTCAGATCGTCGATGCGCTGTCGCCCAGCCTCGTCCGGCTGCTCCGCGCGCAGCTCCGCCAGCCGGGGCGCAGGATCCTCCGCGAACACCACATCCGCGTCGACCCCCGCCGCTCTGGCCGCCTCGAGCAAGGCGTCGGTGCGCGCCTCCCAGGCAACCCGAGCCTTGGCGAGCTGGAGCTCGTAGCGATCCCGGGGCAGGAACGGTTCCGGCGGGTTGAGCGGTTCGGGCGCGTACGGGATACCGGCCCGATCCTCGGTCAGCGGTGGGCGATTCGCGTCCCAGTGGAAGCCCTCGGCGACCGCGTGCGCGTTCGCGTGATGCCAGGTCTTGCCGGCGTTCGCCGGGTCGCGCAGGTAGTTGGACTCGGCGAGCGCGTCCAGCAGCAGCACGATATCCGCGGGCAGCGGTTCGCCTTCGACGATCCGGTTGATGGCCTCGGCGACATCGGCCAGCTGATCCATCCGCCGCAGCACCGGCCGGCCGCTCGGATCGGCGTGGTCGCTGGCCAGGTGCTCGTCGAAGAGCAGGTGGTCGAGGATCTGCCGTAGCTGCGCGGTGGTGAACTCCGGGAAATCGAGCCGGGGGGTGACATGGTCGAAGTCCAGATCCGGTGCTTTCAGAGCCGGGTTCTGCCGTTCGATTTCCGGGGTCAGCGGACGCATCGCCGGAGTCAGTTCCGTGACGAGGCGCGCGATGTCGGCATCGGTGATCGGGCGCTCGTTGCGAATATCCAACAGCTGCTGGCGAATATCGGCGATCTGGTCACGGACCTCGACCCGGTTGTCGGTGTCGAAGTGGTTGGCGAACTTGTTGGCGAGCCGATCGATCTGCTCGTTGATCAGCTGCAACTGCTTGTCGACATCCGGGCGGCTCAGGTCGACACCGCGATGCGGATCCACCAGTTCCTCGCGGATGTGCTTCAGCACGTCCTCCGCACCGGCCACCCGCTGCTGCTGGCGGTAGTCGGCCAACGGCCCGGCCATCCGATCGGCCAGCTGGTCATCGGCGCGGAAGCGCTCGTATTCACCGTCGGCCCACTGCTGCACCTCGCGCCAGCGCGCGACATCGGCGTCGATCGAACGCTGCAACCACTCCGGGATCTCGACCCGGTGACCGAGCGGCGCATGCTCGGAAGGCTCCCACCGCCGGTACATCGGCTGGATGTTGGACTCCGGCGGCTTGTACCAGTCGAACGACGACCACACGGTGCCGAAGATCGGCATCTTCTGCAACCACGGCCGCGCCTTGACCCAGTCGCCGATTTCCGGATGCCGATGGATCCAATCCCGGACCATCGGATGGTCGATGGCCGCGAACAGGGTGCGCAGATTCCGTTGGATGGCATAGATATCCCCGCCGAGGTGGATAGTCTCGATCGAATCCGGATCGACGCCGAGGCCGTCGTAGAGCACCGGCGCGCTCATCGGATTCATCGGCAGCATGTTCTTCGCGATATGCCCGGGCGGGATATCGGCGAAAGGCGTTGCCAGATCGTTGATGAAGTCGGCGAGGCCCGCCCACCAATCGGGGTCGGGCGCCTCCCAGTGATCCGGCGTGCCGTCCTCGCGATTGGTGCGCCATTCGGGCCGGGCCGGATTGACCGGATGCCACTCGCCGTCACCGTCTTGCCAGCGGACCACCAGCATGCCGGGATCCCCATTGATCCAACCTGTTTCGGTGCGCTCGATCCGGGGACCGGTCATACCGACATCGCGCCACCCACCCGAGCGGTCGGTGACGATCTGGTGGTACTCGACGCGCGGATGCCGCAGCATCGCCTGCGCGGCAGCGGGACTGCGGTTCAACGCGTCGCGCAGCGCATCGTCGAATGCGCGGTGCGGGTGCTCGAATTCGGCACGCGGGCCGAACACGATGATCCGCGGGCGCTCACCGTAGATGACGCCGACGCGGTCGGTCACCATGTGCCCGCCCTGGGCGGTGATGAGGTCACGCCACAACCCGGTGACGCGGGCCATCTCGTCTTCGAGCCTGCCGATGGCGTTGTCGGCCGCGAGCACATCCGCGGCCGCGGACTCCAGGAGATCGAGCATCGCGTGGCGGTCGGCCATTTCGTCGACCCGCATCGTCCGCGAGCGCTGGTGTTCCAGCTCCTCGGCCAGCCGCTGCGGACTCTCCAGCAAGCTGCTCTCATCGATCCGCAACGCGCGCGCCAGGTCGGTGACCATCATGCGCTGCACCCGGGTGTCACGGAGCAGCTCGGTGCGCTCACCGGCCAGCCGATCCAGTTCGGGGGCAAGGTCTTCGGTGGGCGGCCGATCGAGACCGACGCCGTCTTCCCGCAGCTGGGCCATCCGTGCGTCGATCTGTTCGATCGCCTGATCGAGCCGGTTGAACTCCGCGAGCGCCTCGGCGAGTGCGCGGATCTCCCGTTGCCGCGCCACCGCTTCGGGCCCGGACAGCGGCTCGCGGACGATCCGCTCCATGCTGTCCAGCCCGCCGCGCACGTGCACCTTACGGCCCTGCGACTCGTCGTACAGGTCGAGCACCCGGCGCTCGAACGCGTCGCCGTCGAGATCGGAAATACCGTGCCGCACCGCCAGTTCGTCCCGGATGGTCCGTGCCGCTTCGCGATCCTGGAACAGCTGCCGCCGCTGCTCGAGCAGGCGGTCGTATTCGCCCTCTGGGGTCTCGTTGCGCGCCGCCGCCTCACGTTCCGCGGCGAGCAACGCCAGATCCCGGTCGATCCGGGCGATTTCGGCGTCCGCGTCGGCGATCCGGCCCACCTGGTGTTCCAGATCGCGGACCCGCTCCGCGACTACCGCCTGCTCGCGCAACTCCGTGGTGCGCCCGAGGATCTCATCGATCGTGTCGGACAGATTCTCGGGCCGCAGGCCGGGCGCGTCGACATCGGAGTCGACCCGCAAGCGCATCGCGAGTTCGGTGCGCTGTCGCAGCGCATCGGCGCGCTCCGCAAGAGCACGGTCGCGCGCTGCCTCGAGGTCCTGCTGCCGCTGGGCGAACACTTCCTCGGGTGTCGGCGTCGGCTGCTCGGGCGTCGGCGCGGGCCGTTCCGGTGTCGGGGCGGGTTCCTCAGGCGTCTGCGTCTGCTCCGGTTCGCGTGCCGCCGGCTCCTCGGGGTTCTGCCGGTCGCCGTTGTTCGCATCCTCGTCGCCCGGATCACCCACGCGCGGTGGGGTTTCCGGCGGCTTCTTGCCGCCCCCGGCACCCGCGGCCGCCGGCTCGGCCGCGGACTCGCCGAGCGGCCAGACCTTCTTGTCACCCGGATGCGGCGGCTCGCCTTCGGACTCGCCTGTGCGGCTCCGGTTTTCGGGATTCTCGGCGCGGTGTCGACCGGTCGGCTCCGATGGCGCCTCGGCGGCAACCCGCGGCAGCACGCCGTCGGCGATATCGCGAGAGAACTCCGCCCGCAGCGCGGCCATGCGCGCCTGCCATTCGGCGTGGTCGGCGCGCATCTGCGACGCCCAGTCGACAGGTCCGGTATCGGCGATCCGGCGCATCGCCGCCGCGTGCTCGGCGGCCATCCGCGCCGTCCACTCCGCCTGTTCGGCGCGCATCCGTGCGGACCAATCCGCGAGGCTCTCGTGCCTGCCCTCATCCCGCGCGGGTGCCGCCTCGGAGTCGTCGCCCGCCCGCATCGGCGGCTCGTTCGCCGGTCGCTGTGGCGCTTCGGCAGCCGGAACCCGTTGCGGTGCGGAAGGATCAGCGGGTACGTCGGCGCGCTGGGCACCGCCCGCATCAGGCCGCGGCAGGCGCGGCGGCAGCGCGTCGGCGCCCAGCGCCGCCAGGTCCGTCAGCATCCGGTGCAGGACCTGGGCGGGCTCACTCGCGCGCGAGCCGTTGAGTTCGACGTCCAGGAAGGCGTCGGCGACCGCCTCACCCGGATGGAAAACCCCGTTCTGGTCGAAGCTGTAGGGGCTGAGCTGACGCAGCCACCGGTCGTAACCCTGTGGGGTAGCCGGGAACGCCGGATCTGTCGCCGCCTTCTGCTTGTAGTACTCCTGCAGCACGTGATCCGCGTACGTCAGCGAATGCGGATCATCCGGATTCATCGGCCGCAGCGAGGCCCGCTGGCCCTGCATGTCCACCACGTGACCGAATTCGTGCGTCAGGATGCCGAGCACGGCCCGGCCGTCACCCATCATGTTCGGGCCGAACCGGCCGTTGCTCAGGCCACGTTGAACCTCCTGCCGGAAGTCGTTCATGCTGCCGACGAAATCCGAGCTGAACTTGATCGAATCGGCGCGCCGCAGACCGGTTTCCGGGTTGATCCCCGGCAAGACCATCGCCAAGCAACGGCCCCGGAAATCACCGATACCGATGGTGCGCAGGTCCATGTTGGGGTACTTGCCGCGCAGATCGACGATGCCCCTGGCGATTTCACGCGCCACCTCGGCATCGACACCGGGCCGGTCGAACCCGTACACGACGAGGCCGGTGTCCTCGGCCAGCTTGGCGCCGACCTCGGCCGCGCTCAACGGCGTCCACTCGTCGGTGATATGCGGCTGCGGCAGGTCGTCACCGGGGCGAGCAGCGCCGTCGACCGCTGCATCGGGCCGAGGCGGCATCAGTCGCGAGCCCACCTCACGCTCATGCGACAGCGCGCTCGCCATCTTCCCCGGATCATCCGCCCCGCCCGGCCTAGGCCGCGGCTGCGTCGACGAATCCCCCTCCGGCCGAGCCGAATCCGCAGGCTTCGGCCGACCCTCCGTAACCGAATCCGCGGGCTTGACCGTCGGTGACGAATCCTGTTCCGGTCGCGACGAATCCGCGGGCCTAACCGGGTTGCCTTCGTTGTTCATCCAATCCAGGCGAGCCGCATCCGGGTGACGTGGTTCCGCATCCGTCCCATCACGCCGCGCGGATTCGGGGGCGGGCCGATAATTCGGCTCGTGACCGCCCTCTCGGACCCATGGGTGCGGTTCGACTGCGGCATCGGGGTGGAAGGTCCGCCATTCCCCGCCGTTGCGGATGACGGGAAGCTGGCCCGGCCCTCTTGCCCGGTCCACACCGACCGCGTCGGTTGGTGCGTGGACATCCACACCGAGGCGGTTGGCTACGTACTGGGCCCAGCCGTGTTCGTTCCCGCTGTGGCATGCCAGCAACCTGACCGGCGTGCCGGGCACGTAATGCGGATTGTTGAGGATCGCTTGGACGATCTGCTCCGGATGGGTCTTCAGGTTGTTGCCGGGGATCGGCGCGCCGTCCTCGCTGCCGTGTACGACCACATCATGGACACCGTCCTCGTGCAACACGTTGTCGCGCACGTTGTGTGTCTTCGTGTCGTCACCGATCGAGGTGCTCTCAGGGCGGTGTACCACGCCCTCGCCATTGGCGAGATGATCGTCGTAAACCCGGCCATCGGTGGCGGAGTCCGAATCTCGTTGCGTGCCATCGTCATTACGGCCCATCTCGTCTGCGGGGCGCGGGCTGGCACCGGGATACGAGTTCTCGTCACGGACCGGAGTGGCCGGTTCGGGGGTTTCCTCGGCGGGGCGGGGGCGGGTATCGGTGGTGTCCGCGGGGGCGCGGTTGGTGGGGGGCGCGCCTTCTTGCGTTGGGGTGGTGCGGGTTTCGGGGGCGTCGGCGGCTACCGGTTTGATGACCAGGTAGCCCTTTTCGCGGGCTACTTCCTCGGAGAAGATTCCGGCTACGTCTTTGACGCCCGGGATGGGGCTTTCGCCCTCGTGCAGGTCGGCGAGCCGCATCAGCCCTTCAGCCGTGGTCGCGGCAAGGTCGAGATCGCTGTCTGCGCGGAACGGTTCGCCGGTCTTTTCCGAGATTCCGGTTTGGCGGCTGCCGAAAAGCACCAGGGGCTCACCGGTTTCGGCGACCGAACGGCGCGCGGCGTCCAGCATCTCCGGTGTCACACCGGGGCCGGGCTCGCCGATCATCTCGACTTCGGGCAGGTCCGTATCTCGGCGCGGCGCGTCTGTGTCGGGGCCGTCGAGGTCGGCGGGTGGTGAGGTGTCGGACAGTTCGTGGAGTGGGCTGCCGGTGCCGGTGTGCTGCCTGCCGTCGAACGGCTGGCCGACGCGGGCCGGATCGTGCGCGCCCGCTTCCTGATCGAGAATCCGACGACGGTCGGCATCGCTGATCGGATGTTCCGGCCGTCCCTCGTGTCCGGCCAGGAGAATGGCGCGGATATTGCGCACCTCCCCCGGCGTGCGTGGCGGGAAGCTGTGATTGTCCAGTCCGGCACCGATATCGCGAACGATGATGTTGTCGCCGCCGACGTTGATCAATTCGTAGGCGTGCGCGCCGACACCGTGCTCGTCGCGCCCCGCGTAAGTGTCGACGACCAACGCCGAGGAGCCCTCGCCCAGGGCGATGAGCTGCTGGCGGATCTGCTCGTGCGTATCGACGGGACGCAACTCGCCGCCGGCCAGCGCCTCCAGTTCCCTGGCGGTCATGCCGTCCGGGCCGATTGTGCGCTCCGGCAACCAGATATGGTCGCCGTGCCGGTTGCGCAGGTCGACCAGCGAGTCCTCGCCGCAGCGGCCGCGGCGGTCGTCCAGCTGGTTGGCAGGGTCATTGTCGCCGCGCGGATGCGGTCCCGCCGGGGGCGTGCCGTCGGGTGAACTCTGTTGCGGCGGAGTGTGATCGGATTGGACCTCACCGATGTTGTCCATCCGCACCGGCACACCGTTGCGGTCCAGGCCGAACTCGGAGATCTTGACCTTGCCGTGGATGTTGACGTGCGCCTTGTGGTACTCGATGTCCAGAGTGCCGTCGCGGTGCGCCTTCAGCAGTTCGTCGCGGGCACTGAGAAGTGCTTGTCCCTCAGGCGAATCGACATCGATGCCACGAGCGCGCAACTGCTCTGGCGTCTCGGACAAGATGGTCTTCAAGTTGTGGTCGATGGCCAGGGTGCGCCGCAGGTATTCCGGCGAGCCTTGCTGTGCCCTACCGTCCACGGTGTTCGCACCGCCGAGCCCGGAACCGACACCCTTCGCCTCGATCACGACCAATTTGGGTGGTCGCGGCGGGTTGCCGTCCGAACCGTCGTTGCCCGGCACCAGGATCGCGTAGTCGACCATGTCCGCGCCGTCCCGCGCGCCCTTGAACGGACTGATGATCACCGCATCCGGGTGCAATACCGGATCGAGTCCGAAAGCCTTCGCACCGAGCTCGCCGAGGAGCTTGGAGGCGTTCACCATCTTCGGGCCGAGTTCGTTGTACTTCTCTGCTTGACTCTGCAGATCATTCAGCTTCTCGAGCTTCGCCAGCTTCGCGTCGTCGGTCAGCCCGGGATCGGCCATGATCTTGTCGGTCAGCCGGTTGATGACCGTGTCGAGTTCGCTGGCCTTCAACTGCGGGATCTCCTTGATCCCGTACTGCGAGAACTCCGGAATGAGATTCTTGACCAGATCGTCGGCCACCGTGTCGCGCTGGGTCTGCAGGTTCTTCCGCTCGGTGGACGCGTCGTCCAACTGCTTCTGTAGGTCCGGGTCGGTCACGTCGTAGGGCTTGGCGGGTCCTTCGTCGGCCAGGAAGGCGAACCCTCGCTTGCTGAGGTGATCGTCGATCCAGCCCGTGTTGTCGCGCAGTCGGAACGTGCCCTCGTCACGCCACGTATTGTCCGCGTCCTCCGGGTGGTGCCATTTGCCGTCGGCACCCCGGTAGAACTGGTTCGCGTCGGGTCGCGCACCGATGCGCACCGGGTCGGCCTCGTCCGCACCGTGCGACATGAGTTCGTCGCGGATGTGCGCGGGCACCGGATCGACCGGCGTCCCATCACCTTTGAAGAGAATCGCCAGGGAACGGTCGACGTCACGGACCGGCGCGCCGCCTTCTTCACCGGTCAAAGTGGCGTCGCGGATGGTGATCTTGCCGTTCTCGTGCACCATCAGGTAGGCGTGCGCGCCGACGCCGTGCCGATCCGACGGGCCGCTGTAGACGTCGACCACCAGCGCGGTCGCGCCCTCGCCGAGGCTCATCAGGCGGTTCGCGATGGCATCCGCGCCCGGGAACTCCCGCAGTGCGCCACCTGCCGAGGCGACCAGCTCACCCGCGGTCATGCCGTCCGGGCCGATCGTACGGTTGGGCAGGCGGAAGTTCTCGGCGCCGAACCGGCGGATCAGCTCGACAACGGAGAGCAGGCCGCACTTGCCGCGCAGATCGTCGTCCCCGCGCGGTCGCGGTGCGTCACCGGGCTCGGTATCGCCGTCGGGTCGCGGCGAGCCGTCGTTGGGCGCATCGGCGCTCGGGTGCCGCCCGTGCGGGGTGTTCGCGCCGTCCGGACCCACGAGCGGCGGGACCAAGAGCAGATCATCCGCACTGCGCTGCCGGTCGTCCGGGCCGTCCACACGATCGGGGTGCTGGGTCGAATCCACGTCGTCGCGCGCCGCCGGGGCCTCGTCGCGCGGCCGTGCACCGGACTCGCCCGGTTCGCGGCCCGCGCGTGGTTCCTCACCGACACGCGGCCGATTCGGTTGTGCCGCAGGGTCATCCGAACGCGGCGCGTCGGTCTCGGGCCGAGTCGCGGTGTCATCCGAGCGCGGCGCATCGGTCTCGGGCCGAGTCGCAGGATCGTCCGATCGCGGTGCACCGGTCTCGGGCCGAGCCGAAGTGTCGACGGAACGGGGCGCTTCGCCCGAACGCGGTGCCGCCTCGCCCGTTCGGGGTGTCGCCTCGCCCGTTCTGGGTGTCGCCTCGCCCGAGCGCGGCGCGTCGGTCTGCGGACGTACCGTGGAATCGCCTGCTTCCGAACGGACTTGGACGTTATCGCCCGCTTCGCTCGTGACCCGCTGCTTCGCGCGCGGCGCCTCTTCTCCGCTCGATTCGGCGCGGATGCCCGGCGTCGAATCACGCGTGCCCGCACGGGCATTCGGATCCGCGACCGAAGCACGCGAATCAACGCGTGGCCGTTCGGCACCGGGGCGCGCCTCCGGCGAGCCTGCCCGCGGGTCGGTCGCCCTGGTCTCACCACCCGACTGAGTCCGCGCCTGCTCGCCGCCACGCACCGGCTCGGAGCTGCCACGCACCGGCTCGGCGCCGGTGTGCGGCCGCGCTTCACCCGGCACACCGGCCCTCGGCTGCGATCCGTCGCCGCCGGTGCGCGCCGGATCAGCCGTCGTGACCGGATTATGTTGTGGCGCAGCCTGTCCCGATTGCATCGGCGCGCCGGAGTCGACCCCTGTGTGCTGCGAGCCCGCGTTGCGATCGGCACCCGCACCGGCGTTCCCGGTCTCACCCGCGGTACCACGATCTTGTCCGCTGCCACCCTGATCCGTTGCGCCGCTTCGGCTTTGGTCACCGCTTCCGGCCTGCTCCGGCGCGGCTCCGGCCCGGTTCTCCGAGCCGCCTTCGTGACGCCCACCGTCGGACGCCCGGCTTTCCGAACCACCTTCGTGACGCCCACCGTCGGACGCCCGGTTCTCCGAACCACCTTCGTGGCGGCCACCGTCGGACGCGCGGCTTTCCGATCCGCCCCGATCATGTTGCTGCGCACCGGTTTCAGCGCTACTCGGGTTCGTCCGGTTCGATCCGTCACCGGAGGTCTGCGACGCGCCATCGCCCGTCGAGGTACGTGACGACGAACCATCACCCGTGGACGTCCGCGACGACGAACCGTCGCCGGTGCCACTGTTGGTATTACGGGAACCGTCACCGGCTCTACCGCTGTTGTTGTTCCCCCCGGCACCCGTACCGTCGCCGGTACGACCGGCCCCGGTGCCACCGCCCGTAGTACCGGTGTTCGCACCAGAACCGTTGTTGCCCAACCCATTTGCCCCGGATGGATGGACCGCGGGCGAGTTCGCCCCCGCTCCGACGCCGGTCGGGGTGAGGGTGCCGAGAGAGCCGACGCGGGGCACGCCGACCGGATCGACGCGCACGCCGCCGCCCCACTTCGGCGACGAGCTGAAGTACCCGTTCGCCAACGCCTTGTTGCCACCCGACATAGCACCGTTGGAGACGCCCGCGGTGAACATCCGTGGATCGAGGTTGCTGAACGCCGCGCCCCAGCCGTTCTTGTAGACGTCGAGGGCGAACTGTGGTAGCGCGCCGGCAACGGCACCCACTGTGCCAGCGGCCATCCCGGTGATCGCGCCCGCCAAGAACGGCTTCATCTTCCCGCTCAGCATGTTGCCGAGCTTGTCGCCGACCGGGCCCGCTGCCGCCGCACCGAGGCCGGAGGACAGGGCGGTCATGCCGACCTGCCCCCAGTCGACGCCTTCCTTGCGGTTGCCCTGCCAGACCTGCATCTGCTGGATGCCGAGGTCCTGCATGGTGCCGAGCGCCAGGTCGATGGCGACGTGCTTCATCAACCACTTGGCGAAGGCGGAGCTGACCATCTTGGCGAGTGCTCTGGTGATCGCGGCCATCACCCGCTGCGCGATCATTCGGATGGCGAACCTGGTGGCGATGATCGCCCCGGCTTCCACGGCCGGCGCGGTGGGCGGAAACAGCCACGCCGCAGCGATTTCCAGCGCGAGCAGGCCCAGCGACGAGGCCATCATCCATTTGGCGTATTCGATTTCGTCGCCGACTTTATCGCAGGATGTGGCGATGCCGTCGAAGAACTCCGCCATCTTTTTCAGATTTTGGTTTTCTTGTTCTTTCGTCGCGCCGGTGCCGTCGAGCAGTTTCTGGAATACGCCGCCGATTTCGTCGCGGGCGGCACCGTGCGGGTACGCGGCCAGGGCAGCACTCTTCGCGGCCAAGATATCGGATTCGATACCTCTGATGCCCTCGGCGGCATTACGCCAATCATCGGCCAAGCCACGCATGCCGGTCTCGGAACCGTCCGGCCAATCGCTACCGGCGACCCACCCGAGTACATCGACTACGCCGCTCCAAAAATCGCCCATACCTGGTCACCACCCGATTACCAACCGGAATCGGTGACCCCCGGCTTCTTCGGTATGACCTGCTCGACGGTTTCCACATTGTCGAACGTCATGCCCTGATCCGCCGCCGCGGCGGCGGCACGATCGGGTGCGTCCGGCTTGGACTGCGGAGCCCGGTCCATCGTCGGCATCATCGAGCGCACGTCCGGCATGCCTTCGACCAGGTCGGACAGTTTGGGCAGCCGGGCGCGGTCCTCTTGAATGGGCGCCATCAGCTCCTGCGTCTGCCGCATCACGTCCGCCGCCGCCTCCTGTGAGGCTTGCAGTACCGCACGGGCCAGATCCGCGTATTCGAGCTCTTCCACATTGCGGCCGAATTTGACGTCGATGACCACGCCGTCGGCGTTCACCGACACGGTGACCCGGCCACCCCGGACCGTGGCCTTGCCCACGAGCGCGGTGCGCTGGCGTTGCAGCTGCGCGATGTTCCGAAGCTGCGACTGCACCTCGTCCATGAGCCCCGCGACATCTCCGCGCGAAAAATCATGTGTCACAGCGACCGACCTTCACTCATTTGTATTCGAAGCCCTGACGGTTACGTTCTTCCAAGATGTTCTGGATATCGTCGGCGACCTTCTCTTGCGAATCGGCGAGGCCGTCGAAGGTGCCCGCCATTCCCTCGTTGCCGCCCTCCCCGACGGCGAAGTCGTGCATGTTCTTCTTCGATGCGTTGTAACCCGGCTGGCCGTCGGCACCGTCGGTGAACTGCTTCCCGAGCTTGTCGTCGCCCCACGGCGCGCCTCTGCCGGTGATAGCGGTCTCCAGGTTCGACCAGACCTTGGCGACGCGCGTGCCGACGGTACGGGTCTTTCCGGCGGCTCTGCGGAATGCGGCGGGATCGACCTCGAATTTCTCATCGGCCATCGTGAACCCCTTCCTGTACCGACCGAGGCTATATGCCCCCGTTCACGACCCGCTCGCCCGTTCATGCGACGTTCACGTGCGCAGCGGCGATCAGTCAAACTACGGTAACACCAACAACACTCACCCACTACTCCAAACGGGGGGTGCGCAGAGCCCCAGAATTTAGGGGCACAAGGCTGCGACCTGCGGATTCATCCTTGACCGGGCCGTGGGATCTGGTCGATCAGCTCGCCTTTGTCGTCCCACTTCCGCCGCGAGACCAGCTTGCCCGGCCCGTCGAAGACGCTGACCTCCCGCAGACTGCCGTCCGGATACCATTCGCGCCACTCCCCGACCGGCCTGTTCTTGACGACCATGCCGGTGTGCTTGGGCGCGCCGTCGGAATACCAGCTCTTGCTCGGGCCGTCTTCGAATCCGTCCACAAACGTCCACAGTCCGATGATCGTCCCGGCGGCGTCGCGTTCGACCGCCTCACCGGTGTACCGCTCCCCGCGGTAGAACATCTGGCTGTACTCATTGGACATGTCCGCGTCGGGGTCGTCGACATCGATCGGTTCATTGCCGGTCATCGCTCAGGCCTCCACCGCGCTGTGCCGTCGTTGGAATCTTTCCTCGAACTCCGCGATAAAGATCGACGGTGCCACCGACGACGAGGACTGCTCGAGCACGCCGTCGTCGGCGATATAGAAGATCGCCCGGCCGATCGCGATCTCGTCCGGTTTGGTCGGCACGTAAACCATCCAGCCGACGCTGATCCGCTCCGCCCGCAGATCCGACAGCGGATAGCGCGCGGTGTTCATTCCGCTGTCGATGACGAACTGCCGCACTCGAGCCAGCGCGTCCTCCTGCGGCATCGGCTCGGGCAGCGTCATCGTCGCGCCGGCCATGGCGAGCTGGAAAAAGGCGCTGTCCACGTCGAACGCGCCGTCGTCGCCGAACACGTCGACCAGGGTGGCGCGGGTGACGATCCCGATCTCGGCGGCCGACACCAGGGTCGCGGCGGCCGCGCGCTGCCGTTCGGTCACCTCGTCGCCGAGCACTCCGCAGACGATGTCGACGACGGTTTCCGAGGTCCACATCCCGGGCACGGCGTCACTCAGCTCGTCCGCGATCGGCGACTCCCCGCGGTACCAGTTGCCGCCTTCCCACCAGTAGCAGAACGACAGCAGGCCACCCGCCACCCGAGCGTTCAGCACCGGGTTGGCGATCCACTCCGGGGCGCCCGCATACAGCTGCGGCATCGGCTCACCGTCGTTGTAGGCCCGGGCCAGGGCGGGCGCGTTCCACACGCCGCCGGACAGGACGGCTCGGCCGCCGGGCAGCGAATACAGCGTGGAACCGCTGCGCTTGAGCCCCTCGAACCAGCTCATCGAGGGCAGCACCCGCGGGCCGAGTTCGGAGCCGGCGGCGACGAACGCCGCGGCGATCACACCCCAGCGGGCGGCCATCAGCGGGAAGGCCGGGAAGTCGTGTTCGGACAGCACACCGCGCCTGCCGGTATCCCGATCCGCCCGCGCCTGCACGGCCGCGTCCCGCGGGGTACGGGACTGGCGATCGCCGTGCCCGAGATACGCGGCGAGCCAAATCGGCAGCGCCGCACGGGGATACACCTCGAGGTCGGCACGGTAGATCTCCGGCGCGAACAGCTGGTCGTCCGGGAACGGCTCGTCACCGTAGTCGTAATCGACCTCGACCTGACCGGAGTTGGTCAGGGTGAGCAGATAGCGCCACCAGGGGCCGTCACTGAGCTGTGCCGACAAGTGCCGGTGTTCCCGGATGAGCGCCAGCACGTCCTCGGGCGGGAAGGCGCGCGCGACCCGCCCCTCCTCGTCGGTGAAGACGACCAGTGCCACCTCGGCGCCCACCGCCATCGCGAAGGTCGCCTCCAGCCGGGTCCACCCTTCCGGACCGGCCGCGCCGAGTTCACGGGCGACCTGGTGGCTGATCGCACTGGTCCGTTCGGCGACGTCCTCGGTCTGCGGTGCCGCGCCCATCAGCGTGAAACCCACGTCGGGGTCGTCGCCGTCCGGCAGTTCGACGCCGACACCTTCGAGCAGTTCGGCCACGGTTTCGTCCGAGTCCGAGTCCGACTCGGACGACAGCGAGGCGAAGAATTGGCGCATGAATTCCGCACCCGCGGCTTCGTCGTCGGCCGCGGCTGCACCCGCCGGGGCAGGCTCCTCAGGCGCTCGACGCATTACCGTCTTCAAGTAGCGGCGCATGAAGGCGTCCTGCTCGGCCGACGTTTCCGCGGACCGGGCCGGGGAGGTGGGCGAAGACACGTCGGATTGCTCGCGATCCGTAGCCGATTCGGCGCGGGGCTTGTCCTGCGGAGCCTCGTCGTCTGGTCTGGTCACGTCGCGGAACTCTCCTCGTCTGGCACACGGACACCGGCCGGCCCCGGGGACGGCCGCACGAATTCATCCTGGCACAGCGGGCACGATGGCGAGCGGCGAATATCGCGCCACCCGCCGCGACGACTCATCCAGCGCGGGACAGGCCCAGAGCGGGCAGTTCCAACGGGGTGTTGCCGGTGTTCTCGTTCCAGGCCCGATAAACCAGATCCGTGGGCGCCGGAACATGCAGTGCGTCGCGCAGTCCGACCACCACCATCGTCGCCAGCCGCGCGTAGTCGGCGGTTCGGATCGGCCAGGGCAACTCGATCCACCAGTTGTCGCCGTGCTGGAAATCGGGCAGCTGCCAGCCCGCGCCCGCGATCAGATCGTTGCCCGCCGCGCCTGCCTGCGCGGCGGAATTCAGCCATTTGTCGCTGACGAGCTCGGCCCACACCCTGTCCGCGGTTTGCAGGAACTGGGCGTACGGACCGACCTCCGAGGTCGAACTGGACTGGATGACCTTCACGATCGCGCCCTCCGGCAGCGCCGCCAATTCCTCGGCCAGCCCGGCCGCGAACTCATCCCACCCGGTCAAAACTCTTGCCCTTCGAGTTCGACAGCCTGATCGCGCAGCGCGAGCTTGGCGTTGTTGATCAGCGAAAGCTGAACCGCGGTTTCGACATCCTTCAGCACCACAGTCGTTTCCGTACCGGCCCAACGGATCTCGGCCGAGGCTCCCGGCTTTCGATCGGTCGGGTCGCCGAGCGCACCCGTCAGCGCGGCACCCAGCTGGGCGAACGCGTCGCGCGACTGCGCGTGCCCCGCCGCGTCGTCGGAGGCGGGACCGGCGACCTTGGCCGTGATGTACTCGGCCGCGCCGTCCGAACCGGCGATCCGGCCACTGCCCATGCCGAAACCGGTGTCGAGCATCGCCCATTCGGGCTTGGCGAGCACCACCTTCCACCCGAACTCCGCAGCCAGTTCGGCCGCGTCCGCCACCCGCCACGACCACTGCACCGAACGCAGCCGAGTGGCCAGGTCGACGATCTCCTCGTCGGTCAGCGCGCGCCATTCCGTCATGCGATCACCCTAGTTGCCCCGTCGGACCTCGTGTTTCTGCGCGCTCGACTGTGCCACAACGGGTAGCCGGACACAACAGTGCCCGGCACTCGCCGCGGTCCCGTTCACGCGGTGCGCGGACCCCGGGTGACCTGCGGATTCTCCACCTCGGCGACGAATTTCTCGACCGCGTCGAGAGCCGCACGGGCTTCCGGCAGGAATCGGTGGCCGACCTGGAACACATGGAACATGCCGGGCCACAGCTGGACCTCGCAGTGACCGCCCGCGGCCCGCTGCGCGGTGCCGTAGTGCTCGGCGTCGGCACTGAGCATTTCGCTGCCGCCTGCTTGGAGGAGCATGGGCGGTAGGTCGGGGCCGACGTGGGCGGCCACGTCCATGCGGGGGTCTTCGAAATGCGTTGTGCCGTAGTAAAGGCCGGTCATGCGGCGAGCCAGACCGAGAGTCATGAAGGCGTCGTCCACCTCCGCGCGGCGGGCCCGCGCCAGCGACCACGTCGCGTCCACCAGCGCGGAGAAGCCGATCAGCGCCTTCGGCTGCGGCAAGCCCAGTTCGCGCAATTGCCCACACAGGCCGAGCGCCATATGGCCGCCCGCCGAATCACCCATCAGCACAATGTCTTCCGCCGCATGCCCTTGGTCGAGCAGCCAGCGGTAGCCGTTCAGCACATCGTCGTGCGCGGCGGGGAAGCGGTGTTCCGGGGCGCGCCGGTAGCGCAGGGTGAACGCTGGACGGTCCAGACGGCGGGCCAGCTCGGACACCAGACCGCGATGCGTGGCCGGGCTGCATCCGACGTATCCGCTGCCGTGCAGGTAGTAGATGAGGGCGCGCCCCGGTCGCGGCGGCACACCGACCCACTCCCCCGCCGTCCGGCCGCGCGGGGTGGTGACGTCCACCGACGTGGTCGGCAACATGCGGTCGAACCAGAGCTGGCAGGCGAGGGCCAAACCCAGTCGCGCACCGGCCACACCGAGGCGGTTCGCGGGCAGGCGCGCACCGAGCGGGCGCAGGGTGGATTGCAGCGCCCAGATCGTGCCGCGACTGGGTAGGGACAGCGGATCGCCATTGATCATCTGTCCAGTGAACCAAGTGGTTCGCACCCCTGGCAATCACCGCCGTTTCGATCGGGCGTAGTGCACAAAACCGGCGCTCACCTGCTGTGTCGTAGCACAGGGGGTACGCGATCAGGCGAAGATGGCGGCGCGCCGAGGTGCGTCCGCGATGACGTCCCGGACCAGCAGGCCCAGATCCATGTCCGCGGGCAGCGAGCGGTACCGCAGATCTGCGGCGACCGCGCCCCCGACACTGACCACGAACCGTGTCGTGCGCTGATCGAAAGGACGCCAATCCACGGCGACGGGTCCGTCCAGATCGATGTCCTGATTTCCGATTCGTAAGCCCAACCGGCCCTGATGCCGATAGAGCACCACCGGCACGTCACCCAAATCGCCGTATACGCCCCCCAGCGGACTCACGCCCGCAGGAGTCGCCCGGAGCGCCCCCGTCGCAGGCTCGAACTCGGCGAAGACGCCGTAACCCACATATGGACGCACCACAACTGTTGTGCTGCTGGAGTTTTCAGTGATGTACGAGCGTCGCCCGTACCCACCACCGCGCCCGCCGCCGGCGGGCGGCGCACCGCCGCCCATCGGCGGAACGAACGGAGGAGCCGGTGGTGCGCTCTGCGCCGGGGATGCATCCAGGCCCAACGGGGTTGGCGGAGTGGGCGAAACCTGCGGCGGAGCCGGAACATTCGGCCGAACCGCATCCTGCGATGGACCTGCCTGACTCCCCGGCGCCGACGAACCCGGCGCGTGCGGAGCGGAGTCTTGCGGCTGCCCCGGCTGGGCTGGCGGCGGGGCAGAGTTCGGAGTCGGGTCCTGCGGCGGCACCCACAAATCCGGTGCAGGTGCGCCCGGGGTCGTCGGCAACTGCGGCACGCTCTGCGGTGCCGAAAACTGCGGTTGCCCAAGTGGAATCGGCGACTGTGCCGCGCCCGGCGGCATGGACGACTCTGGCTGACCGGGCATGGTCGGCAGCTGAAGCGAATTCGGCGGTACCGCAGTCTGTGCCTGCCCGGGCAGCGTTGACGGCTGCGCTGCGTCCCGCTGCGCCGCGGACTCTGGCTGGGCAGACAAGGTCGGCGAATGCGGTGGGGCCGGAATCTGCGGCAGCGGGCTCGGCGTAGTCGGCTCCGGCGGTGGCGTTGGGATACCTGGTGGAACCGGCAGGTCCGGGGGTACCGGAATCCCCGGCGGCACGGGCAGGCTCGGCGGCACAGGCGACGTTGAAGGCTCCGGCGGCAACGGAAACACAGGTGGGGCGGGCAGATCCGGCGGGGTCGGCAGATTCGGCGGCAGCCCGGGCGGAACCGGTCCGTTCGGCGGAGCCGGAAACTCCGGCGGCATCGGAATACCCGGCGGGACCGGCAGATCCGGCGGCACCGGAATCCCAGGCGGCACGGGAACGCCCGGCGGCACCGGAATACCGGGCGGGATCGGCAAGCCCGGCGGAACCGGAATCTCGGGCGGAACTGGCGGACCCGGCGGAACCGGAATACCCGGCGGTACGGGAACGCCCGGCGGTACCGGGATGCCGGGCGGGACCGGCAAGCCCGGCGGGACCGGAATCCCGGGCGGGACCGGCAAGCCCGGCGGGACCGGAATCCCGGGCGGGACCGGCAAGCCCGGCGGGACCGGAATCCCGGGCGGGACCGGCAAGCCCGGCGGGACCGGAATCCCGGGCGGGACCGGCAAATCCGGCGGGACCGGAATCCCAGGCGGCACCGGCAAATCCGGGGGTGTCGCGATACCCGGCGGCACGGGCACGGTTGGTGGGACCGGCGGTGTGGGTGGTTGCGGGGGGACAGGAGGTGGGGGTGCCGGCGGGCGTGGGGGCTGTGGGGGTGTGGGCGGGTGTGGGGTGACCGGTGGGGTCGGGGGTTCGGGTGGTGTCGGAGGGGTGGGCGGTGTCGGGGGTTGGGGGTCCGGGACGGGCCATGGGAGCGGGGTGGGGTGGATGGGGTCGGGGAACTCGAACTCGTAGTCCCGGGGTGGGTGTGGGATGTGGGAACGCAGGGCGCGGCCGGGTAGCTGCGGGATTCGGGGTGAATCGCCCTCGGGTGTAGGGGGTTTCGGCGGATCGTCATCGTCTGCACGGTTTGTGCGCGTGTCCGTGCTCGGCTGCGGCGCAGACTCGTCCGGGGCTCCCGGCTTGCGCGTCTGCGAGGCACCCGTTTCCGCCGACGCGGTCCCATTGGTATCGCGTTGTTCGAGTTCGGCGAACTTGTCGGCTATTTCGCGGTGGGCGGCGTCCAGGTCGCCCATCAATCGCTGGTGTTCGGACTGGGCTGCGAGGTCGGTGCGGATGCGGTCGAGCCGGTCGAGGGTGTGTCGGAGCTGGGCATCGGCTGCTGCGGCGTGGCGGCGGTAGGCCTCGTCTACCTTGGCGAGTTCCCGCGACAGGGTGTCGTCGATCCGTGCACTCGAATCAGGTTCCGGCGCACTCTCATGCGCATCCAGCGACTCGTTCAGCTCGCGACCGACCTGCTCGAGCCGATCCAGCACCCGCTGCAACTCCGCGTCGGCTTCCTCAGCGTGCCGCCGATACGACTCGTCGAGTGCGGTCAACTCACGCGTCAACGCTTCATCGATTCGCGTGCGCGGGTCGACCGAATCCGGTTGGCTGTCAGGCACACCCAGTTCACGGCCGATCTGCTCGAGGCGGTCGAGCACCTGCCGGAGTTCGGTGTCGGCCCATTCGGCATGGCGGCGATACGCTTCATCGACCTTCGCCAGCTCCCGTGCCAGCGCGGCGTCGATGCGCGAAACCGGTTCGACCGGCTCGGATTCCGGCGTGCGATCAGCGGTTTGCAGCGGCTCGTCCAGTTCGCGCCCGACCTGCTCGAGCTGATCGAGCACCCGCTGCAATTCCGCGTCGGCTTCCTCGGCGTGCCGCCGGTACGACTCGTCCAACGCTGCCAGCTCACGCGCCAACGCCGCATCGATCCGCGACGATCGTTCCGGCGCGTTTTCGGTCGGCGTCTCCGAAACCGGCTGTTGCACCGGATCTACCGGCGATTCCTTCGTGGGTCGACCGCTGTCCGTCTCGGGCGACGATCCGTCCCGGATGGGCGTCGTGCGATCAATCCCGTTCTCTGCCTCGGGTGCTGCAGTCTTGTCCGTAAGCCCAGCATCGGCACCGTCACGATCGATGACCGCGTCGAACCGCGCCGCTATGTCGCGCCTGCGCTGCGCCAACTCGTCCATCAAGCGCTGATGTTCGCGCTGCGCCCACTCCTCGTTGTGCCGGAGCGCCTCGTCCAACGCCTCGGTCTCGCGACGCAGCACTTCCTCGACGAACGACCGCTGTTCCGGAGCGCGTCGCGTACCAGGTTCGGTATCGCGCTCCCGCACAGAACTATCCGAATCCTCCGTCTTCGGATCGACTGCTGTCGGCTGATCACGCGAGACCGGCGGCACCTCCGCGCCGCCGGAACTCGGCTGACGGGGCGGCGGATCGGTGGCGGGCGGCGCGGTCGTGGGCGGATCCCCATCCGGCCCGTCGAGCGGCGTGCCCGGCCCGTCACCCGGCCGACCGCGCTGCGCTCCACCCGGAAGCTGTTCCGGCGCAGCATAGAACTCCTCGGCCAACGCGGCGAGGTCGCGGATCTGTGCTGCCCGCTGGCGGACCTCGTCGCGCATCTTCGCGATTTCGGCGGCCAGTTCTTGCGGGTTGAGCCCCTCGTGCTTTTCGATCTTGCCGTCGCGATAGGCCTCGTACACCTTGCGGAAGGTGGCATCGTCGGCATCGGCGAGGTCCACGCCGACGAGCCGGGCCCAGTCCCGGTTGGGATCGGGCCGGTCGCCCGTGTTGTCGCTGTCGCGATTCCAGGTGCCGTCGCCGTCCTGCCGACCGGGATGGTCAGCGAGGGTCTGCCCGAAGTCGAGCGGATCACCCGACTGCATCGCGTCGCGAATGATGTCGCGCAGAGCGTGGATCGCCTCGGGATCGTGGATGGGCGGTTCGCCGGTGACGCGCGGGTCGGCGGAAAGGTCGCCGCGCGGTACGTCGGAGTAGGGGTCTACCCGGATGAGCGCGCCCGTGTACTCGGTGAGCGCGTTCTTCAGCAGATCCTGTTTGCCGTCCCGCTCGAGCTGCGCGAACAGCTTGCGGAGCTTCTTCGGATCGAGGCTGTTCGAGTCCAGGCCGTGCACCAGCCGGCCCGCCTCGTTCTTGCTGTACTTCGGCGGAAACAGCTCGGACGGCTCGACACCGAGCCGCTTCGCCAATTGGTCGCGCGCGGCGACGAAAGCGGCGGGATCCAGATCGCGCAGTTGCTTGGCATATGCCACGAGGTCGGCTACCTGCTGTGCGCGCAACGCGTTTCGGAACGAACTGTCGGTCAGCGCGTCGGCGAGGCGTTGCGGGCTCAGCTCGGCTTCGGGAATGCCGAGGCGCGTGGCCAGTTGGCTGCGCGCGTCGCTGATGTCGTTGAACGACGCGATATCGTTCATCGACCGCGCGAAGTCGGCCAGTGCCTCGATCTGTCCGGCGCGAACGGCGTTGTCCAGCTTCAGATCCGCGATCGTCTGCGCCAGCCGGTCCGGATGCAGGGCGTCGGGTTGCAGTCCGAGTGTTCTCGCCACGTCGACCAGATCGGCGAGAATCTCCGGGCGGGGCCGCGGCGGAGCTTCCGACGTGTCCACGGGATCCGGCTCGGTGCGGGGCGCGTCGGTGTCGTCGAGCACCACCGGCCGCCACTGACCGTCGCTGTCGCGCAACAGGGTTACCGCCAGATCGCGGCCGTCGACGCGTTCCCGGTGGTGGTAGACCTCGGGGGTGCCGACCGGCTCGAGATGGATGCGACCGTTTCGATCCGTCCGGGCCTTATGGAAATCGACCTGCACCTCACCGCGATTCACCGCCTGCGCGAGGTCGGGATGCTCGGCGAGCACCCTGGCCAGCGCGGTGGCGCGGTCCTGTGGCCCGTCGATGACCACGAGCCGATCGGGCACGCCCTCGCCGACCGGGATCCGCACGACCTGATCGCCGAACGGCTGTCCGACGGGCGGCTGATCGTCGGACGCGGGATACAGCCGGATCTCGGCGGCATCGGCGAACTCCGCCAGCCGGTCGGCGCGCGCCTGATTCGCGGCCCGCAGTTCTTCGATCCGCTGGATGGTGACGGAGTCGATGTCGAGACCGAACGTCTGTGCCCAGGTGGACAATTCATCGCGGAGCTGGTCGCGGCGCAGCGCATGCTCGAAGTAGGCCCGCGGCCCCTGATCACGACCGAGTTCGTCGTCGTCCGGCCCGATATCGCCCCACTCTTTGAGCGGGTCCGCGCCGTTGCCGACGGGAGTGTAGTTCTGCACACCCGGCATGCCGTCGAAGGCCGCGTTGATCTCCTTGAGGAAGCGGCCCATCGGGTTCTCGTCGAAGAAGCTGACTTCGTCGGCGTACGGGATGGGTTGACCGGCCGGATCGGGTTCCTGCCGGGTGGCGCGGTGACCGGCGCCGTCCTTGTCGAATTCGTCGTCGTCCAAGTAGAAGTCGGCGTCGTCTTCGTCGCGCCGGCGCGCGTCCGGTCCCTCGAGTTCACCCGGCGGCCGGTTCCGGCTCTCGCCCGGATCGAGCGGAGGCCGCGAATCCTGGCCTACCACATCCTCTCTGGTGTACGGCCGGGTCTGTTCCTCGTTGAAGCGCCGGTAGGCGTCCGCGAGTCCTTCGACCGCCGCGGCCTCGCGCAGGGTGCGATATTCCTGCTCATCGATCGTTCGGCGCACCGTCGCCGGATCGTCATCGGGCAGTTCGAAGCCCAGGCGTTCCGCCATGTCCGACAGCGATTCGTCGGCAGGTGGCGGACCGTCCGGCTCGGCTATGGGCTCCGGTGCCGGCGGTTGCTGCGCCAGCCGCTCGGCCTCGACGTCGGAGATCAGACCCAGCCGTGCCATATCGTCGACGATCCGGCGACGCTGTTCCGGATCGGACACGGTGAGCGCGTCGGTCAAGACGGCCCTGACCTCTTCGGCCGGCATCCGGCCGACCTCGAAGAGGTCGGTCACGGTCTCACGCACCAGGTCCGGGTCCGCATCACTGACCCAGAACCGGTACTCCTCGCCGTCCGCCGTGCGCGGTGGCACGAAATCGCCTGCCACGTCGCGCTCACGCCCCGACAGCTGGCCGAGGAGGGGGACGAGCTCGCGGTTCTTCCACATCGTCGCCCCCTCTTTCAGGATGCGAGCGACATTGGGCGCGTTGCCCGCTCCCGGCTCGGGAGCGGGCCCCATGGTCGGGACGTCCGGGTTGGCCGGCACGTGCGGTGCCGGGGCGGGCGGCGGATCGAACAGGTCCGGTGCGCTGGCAACCCCGTCGCGTAGCGCGGTCTGCCCGCGACCGTCTTCACCCGAGCCGGACGGGTATTTAGGATTGTCGCCTTCGTAGCCGCGCACATGGGTCCGGTCCCGAAAGCGTTCCCACGCACGGCGAACCGCCGACTTCTTCTCGACCTCGCTCGAGTTCTCGCGGCGGGCGGGCACCGCACCGTCGGCGGCCGGTACTGCGCGCCAACGATCTTCGCCATCCGGACGCAACGCCAACGGCACTTGCTCGCCGTCGATATCGACGGTGTGCGGGCGGGTATCGTCGGCGAGCACGATTTCGTCCGGTTCGAGTACCGGTGAATCATCGGAAACGTTGTCGCGGTTCGAATTCGGCTTCGCGTGCTCGCCCGGATCATCCGGCGAGGCGGGCGGCGGCAGTTCGCTCGGCGGCTTCTTCCCGCCACCGTTCGAGTTCGAAGCCGGTTCGACCGGGTCGCTGCCCGGTATGGGCGGGCGATCGCCGACATCGACGGCGTGCAGTGCCGAACCCCGGGGTGACGCGCCGGACTCGTGGTGCTGCTGTGGAATTCCGTTCTCGTCGAACAGGATCGTGCGGATGAGCGCGACCGGATGGTCACCGTCCGGCAGGATCGGTGGGAAACCGTGCTCGAGCCCCGCGGTGAGATCACGTACGACGATCGCACCGTTCTCTTTGACCAGCACGTAGGCGTGGGCACCGACGTTGTGCTCGTCGACCTTGCCGTAAACGTCCACCACCAGCGCGGCTACCCCGTCGGGGCGCTCGATCGGGTTGCCGTCGGCGTCGCGGAGCACGCTTCCGTCCGGCCCGGTCTCGTACAACAGCGCGTCCCGAATCACGTTGTGGTTCTCGACGTCTCGCAGCGGCGCACCGGCGGCGTGCTCGATTTCCGACTGGGACACACCATCCAGACCGATTTCTCTGGTCGGCACCTCGATCACGGCGCTACCGGTGAGATCTCGGATCAATTCGAGGCTGCGGATCGCGCAGTCGCGCGGATGCTCGGTTTCCGGCTGTTCCGGACGCGGCGTGTCCGGCTCATCGACGGCACGCTGGCCGCTATCCGGGGACGCGGCTCGTTCCGGGCGCGGTGTCGGGGTCGCCTCCGCACCGGCCGCGGCAGCGAGGGGCAACACCCCGGTCACATCGAGCGGACCACCACTGTCGGCTCGCGCCGCAAGCTCGTTCTCCGACACCGGTATTGCGCCATCGGCGTGCTGTCGGACCGGAGTGGAACCGTCCGCGACAGCGGGACCCCGGGGCACAGACTCGCCACTCGAGCCCGACTGCAAGCCCGACCGGTGATCGTTGCCGCGCGCGGAACCGTCGGCCAGGCCCGACCTACGCGGCTCACCGCCGGTGCTTTCGCTACGGACATCACCCGCGCGCGGAGACGTACGCGCCTCGCCCGTCGCTCGACCGTCCGGGGCCCCGGCGCGCGACTCCGCACCCGTACGGGGCTGTTCGACGCGCGGCGCATCCGCACCGGTGGGTGGCCGGACCTCGCCTGTCACCGGTCGCAGCGGGCTGGAAGAGCCAGGGCTACTGCGATTTTCACCTCCAGTAACGGGCCCGGTCGAACTCTGTTGCGGCGGAGCAGCACTCGGATGGGTGGCAGGCGGGTGCGAGGGCGCGGTAGTGACCGGACCGCCGTCGGCCAGGCCGGTATGCGCCGTAACCGGGTCGTTTCCGGTAGTGGTGGCGTCGATGCGACCGTCAGAGGAGTGCACTGCGTCCTGCGCCGCCAGCCCTGCCCGCTGATCGGCGAAACCACTCGAATCGGTCTGCGCGGCAACACGGTCAGGGTTCGCACTGCTGCCTTCGGGAGGCCGCCCGGTGCTGCCGTCACCGGTCCGGGCGGCGGCGTCACCCGCCCGGCTCTCCGATACTGCCTCGCTACCCGCGCTCCGAGCGGAATCACCGGATCGGCTCGTGGAATCGCGCGACGCCCCGCTATCGCTTTCCCTCGACGCGTCGCTATCGCTTTCGCCCGACGCTCGGCGGCCGTCTTCTCCAGACCCTCTACCTTCGCCCGCCGAACCCCGCTCTTGGCCATCGCTGCCGTTCTGCCGACCAGCGTCCCCCTCGGCGACGCGGCCCTGCCCCTCGGCACCGGCGGGACGTGTCGCACTGCCGTCACTACCGGACCGACCGCCGTCGCCAGCCGTGCGGCTCCCGTCCCCAGCGGCACCCGTACTGCCGTCACCAGCCGCGGCGCGACTGCCGTCACCAGCCCCGTCAGGCCGGAATCCGACGCGCGCACCGTCGGTCGACTGCGCACCGCCGGGACCATCGACCGCATCGGCGAAACGTGTCCCGAAATCCGGCCTGCCGAACATCTCCGGCCGCATGCTGCCCCAAGCATGCTGGGCGCCAACCTTGTTCACCGCCGACATGGCACCGTTGGAGGCGCCCGCAGTGAACATCCGCCAGTCGACCTGGGTGTTCTTCAGGTTGTTCCAGGCGTCACCCCACCCGTTCTTCGCGGCATCGATCCCGAACTGGGTGCCGGTCGCGGCGACGAAACCCGCGCCGGCGCCGACGAGACCCGCGGCGGGACCGGTGATCGCGGCGCGCATCCACGGCTTCATCTCCGCGCTCAGCTTGTTGCCGAGCCAGTCACCGAACGGCCCCGCCGCGGCACCGCCCGCCGCCGAGCTCACCGCGGTGACGGCGACCTGCTCCCAATTGATGTTCTTGCGATGCCCTTGGTCGACCTGCCACTGCTGGACACCCAGTTCCTGCAAGGTGCCGAGCATCGTGTCGATCGCGACATGCCGCAACATGAATTTCGCGAACTTGGACGCGACGAGTTTGCCAACGTGCCGGATGATCGCGGCGACGACCCGCTGGCCGATGATCCGCACGGCCACCCGGGTGAGCCCGATCGCGGCTGCCTCGACCGCGGGAGCGGTCGGCGGGAACAGCCACGCCGCAGCGAGTTCGGCCGCCAGCAGGCCCAGCGAGGACCAATACATCAGTTTGGCGTATTCGATCTCGGTGCCGACGCTGTTGGCGGATTCACCGATCTGATCGAAGAGCGTGGCCAGCTTCTCCAGCGACTGGTCCTTCTCCGATCCGTCACCGGACCGCATGCTGTCGAAGCCCTTGATCATCTCTTCGACGCCCTCGCCGGCCGGATACGCGGTCAGCGAAGCGCTTTTCGCGGCGTCGATGTCACCGAGGATGGTGCGCAGGTCCGCCGCGGCGGTGTGCCAGTCCTGGGCCAGTGCCCACATCTGGTCCTCGTTGCCCTCGGGCCACTCCATGCCGACTATCGGCTCGAGCCATTCGAGCCAGCCGGGCAGTTCAATCATTGTGGGCTATACGCGAATTGGGCTCAGTTGAAGCCGTCGCGGTTGCCGTTTTCCATCTTCTCGAGCAGCTTGGCGCTCTTGGTCTGGCCGGAGGAGAAGTTGTCGAGCGAGCCCGCGATATTGGTCGCGCCGGTGATCATGTTGTCCCGCGAGGAGGTGTATCCGCCGGCGCCGTCCGGTCCGTTCGCGAAGTTACGACCGAGTGTGTCGTTGCCCCAAGGGTTTCCGCGTGCGTTGAGCGAAGCCTGCAAGGTGTGCAGCACCGCGTTGATCCGGTCCCGCGCGTCCCCGGTCTTCTTCGCAGCCTTGAAGAACAGATCCGAGTCGTATTGGACTTTGTCCGCCACCCGCGTTCCCTCCGCACATGCGCGGTCGCCCGCACGTCAGCTCCTACGGATTCGACGATGACAGCCGATAGCAACTCGCCTGTTGCTCAGAAATGAACGGAAAGTGCCACGACAGTGACAGACAACGGGCGGGTACACCTGGTCGTCTGCTAGGCGAAATGTGCTATATGCGTTGACGTTCGGCGACGGTGCGAGCACGCCTGCGATCGAGCGCCGAAGACCGGTCAGCCCCGAGTGGGAGCGCCGGTGTCCCCTGCTTCCCCTCATCGGTGTTCGTACCAGGGGACACGGCGGCCACCCAGGGCCGGCGGTAAGGCCCCGGGGACATGCGCAGAGATTGGCGTCGCTTTGGGCATGCCCCCAGGTCCTGAGACAACGTTACATCGAATAATGCGCCGCTGTCTAGCGGCAAGATTTGACCAGCGTCATCCCAAGGCCTCGACCAAGGGTTTCACCGTCCGGACAACTCGTCACCCAGTTCCGGGAGATCCCGCTCCAGGTACCGCGCGATGAATCGACCTACGAGATCAGCGGCCGCCTGACCAGGGAGTATCCGGGTACCGGCCACCCGCTCGGCCAGCTCGTTGCGATCAGCCGCGGTGCGCCCGGACTGCCGGAACGCCTGCCACGCGGTTCGCTCGAAGGTTTCGACGAATCGACGGGCGATCCGGTCGCAATCCCCCTGCAACCGTTCGACCTCATCGAGCGCCTGCACCGGCGTCGCGCCCGCCGAGCACAGCTGCTCGACGATCCGGAGCAGCGGGCGATCGGCCACCCGGTAGGTGGCGGCATCGAGCGGCTCGTACAGACCGGCCGCGACCACCCGGGCGAATCCGTTCGGCACGTCCCGATACAGGTCAGCGAGTTCGGTTGCGGCTATTAATGTTTCATCGACTTCGGCGATCGGCGCCGCCGGATCGGGCAGTGCGGCAGGCACGCTGGAATGCGCGTGCGGCTCCTGATCGGGCACCCCGAGTACGTCGCCGAGATCGTCGCCGCGATCCCAGGCCTCGAGCAGTTCCCGGATGCCGTTCAGCTTGATTCCGCGGTCCAGCAACCTGCCGATGGTGCGCACCCGGTTGAGGTGCTCGTCCCCGTAGAACCCGGTCCGCCCTTTCACCTGCGGCGGCGGCAGCACGCCCCGCTCGTGATAGACGCGCAGACTCCGCACGGTTGTCCCCGCCTCGCGCGCCAGCTCGTCGATAGTGAACTCGGTATCCGCTGCCATACCTCAAGGAAACCACACCGAAACAAGGTTGTTCACCGACCTGAGGTGCGACGCCTCACCCACACCACCCCCTGAGCCGGCCCCACAGGGCCCGTCCGGCGGACCCGGCAACCTCCGCGATATCGCTTGCCGCGCAACGGTTTGCCAACCGATTGCCCTATATGACGATTTCATTTCATGAGATGACAACTGGCCGCAACTATTGAACGTGCCGTTATCTAGCGGTACGTTACTCAGCGATATGACAGCCGTCACAGGGAAGGCAACCCCATGACCATCGTTCGACCGCCGGCCGAGGTGCAGCAACAGGCCGCCGCCGCGCGTGCTTTGCACGCCGAAGACGTGGGCTATCACAAGGCGCTGCGTCCACGTCAATTGCAGATGATCGCTATCGGTGGTGCCATCGGCACCGGTTTGTTCTTAGGTGCCGGCGGGCGGTTGAAAGATGCCGGGGCTGGGCTTTTCCTCGCGTACGCCGTGTGCGGTGTGTTCGTGTTCTTCATCCTGCGAGCGCTGGGCGAGCTGATCCTGCATCGCCCGTCCTCGGGTTCGTTCGTGTCCTACGCTCGCGAGTTCTACGGCGAGAAGCTGGCCTTCGGTGTCGGCTGGATGTACTTCTTCCACTGGTGCATGACCGGCATCGTGGACATCACCGCGATCGCCACCTACGTGCACTACTGGGGCAGTTTCCAGGTGATTCCGCAGTGGACCATCGCGCTGGTCGCGCTGGCCCTGGTGGTCTGCATCAACATGGTGTCGGTGCGCTGGTTCGGTGAGATGGAGTTCTGGGCGGCGCTGATCAAGGTGGTCGCGCTGGTCGGGTTCCTCATCGTGGGCACGGTGTTCCTCGCGCGCCGCACGCCGATCGAGGGCAACAGCACCGGGATCAGCGTGATCAGCGAGCACGGCGGTCTGCTGCCGAACGGCCTGGTCCCGATCGTGTTGTGTACCACCGGCGTCATCTTCGCCTATGCCGCGGTCGAGTTGATCGGCACCGCGGCCGGTGAGGCGGAGAACCCGGCCAAGATCATGCCGCGCGCGATCAACTCGGTCATCGCCCGAATCGCGCTGTTCTACGTCGGCTCGCTGGTGCTGCTGGCGCTGCTGCTGCCCTACACCGCGTTCAAGTCCGGAGAGAGCCCGTTCGTCACGTTCTTCTCCAAGATCGGGGTCGACGGCGCGGGCACGATGATGAACCTGGTGGTGCTGACCGCGGCGTTCTCCAGCCTCAACGCCGGACTGTATTCGACCGGGCGGATCCTGCGGTCGATGGCGATGAACGGCAGCGCTCCCGGTATGGCGGCGCTGATGTCGCGACGCGGGGTGCCCTTTGTCGGCATCCTCGCGACCGGCGCGGTCGCGCTGATCGGCGTGGGGCTCAACGCCCTGGTCCCGGAGAAGGCCTTCGAGATCGTGCTGAACATGTCCGCCCTGGGCACCGTCACCGCGTGGGCCGCGATCGTGCTGTGCCAGCTCAAGCTGTGGTCCTGGTCGCGCGAGGGACGGATGGAACGCCCCGCGTTCCGGCTGCTCGGCGCGCCCTACACGAGCATCGCGACGCTGGTGTTCCTCGCCGCCGTCGTGCTGCTGATGCTGTTCAGCGACAGCGACGTGCAGCGCGGCGCGGTCATCGCGATGGTGGTGATCATGGGACCGACCCTCGTCGGCGGCTGGTACCTCGCGCGACGCCGGGTCATGCACGTCGCCGCAATGCGCGATGGCTATACCGGCGTGTTCCCGGTGGTCGCGGAGCGACCGTTGGAACATCGTGATCTCCGTATTACGGATTCCACCCGCACAACTAACGCCGCTGTTACGTCCGATGAGGCAGAATCGCGCTGAGACCGATGAAGTTCGCCCTGTTCGGTGGCGCCGATATCGTACGGCGCCACCGAACAGGGCGGGTTCGGTCCAGGAATTGTATTCGTGGTGCGGAGAGGGTCGAATGCCGGAACACCTCAGTGCGTCCGACAACATTCGCCCGGTCCCGCCGGCGACGACACTGACCCGCGAGCCCATGGAAATACCGCACCGAGCCCCCTCGCCGTGGGCCACCCGGCGCGCGTCGGCGAACGAGACCGATCAGTGGTCACCGGAGGCGGAAGCGGCGCTCGGCTCGGCGACCATGCCCAGCTCGGGCCGCAGCGTCCGATCCCGGCCCAGCGTGCGCAGGCTGACCGCGGGACTGGTCGAACTGCCGCAGGTCGATCAGGTCGACCCGGCCGGCGCGATGCTGTCGGATCCCGAGGTGCCCGAGGACAAACGCTTCTGCTGGAAATGCCAGAAGCCCGTCGGCCGTTCGTCCGGCACGCAACGCGGCGCGTCGGCGGGCACCTGTCCACAATGCGGCTCTCCGTTCAACTTTCGTCCCGCGCTGGACACCGGCGACTTGGTGGCGGGCCAATACGAAGTCCGGGGATGTCTCGCCTACGGCGGCATGGGGTGGATATACCTGGCCCGCGATCGAAATGTCAGCGATCGCTGGGTGGTCTTGAAAGGACTACAGAACCCGCTCGATTTCGAAGCGCACGTCGTGGCGCTCGCCGAACGGCAGTTCCTTTCCGAAATGTCACATCCGGGGATCGTGAAGATCTTCAACTTCGTCAAACATCGTTCCGCCGACGGAATTTCCTCCGGATACATCGTGATGGAATACATCGGCGGGCAATCGCTGAAGACCATGCTCGATCGCCGGGCCCCGGAACGCCTGCCGGTCGCCGAAGCCATCGCCTATGTGATGGAAGTGCTGCCCGCGCTGGATTATCTGCACTCGTTCGGCCTGGCCTACAACGATTTGAAGCCGGACAACATCATGGTCACCGAGGGCGAGGTCAAACTGATCGACCTCGGCGCGGTCGCCGCCCGGGAATCCGGCGGCAGCCTGTACGGCACCTTCGGCTACCAAGCGCCCGAATTCACCAGTACCGGACCGACGGTGGCCTCCGATATCCACACGGTCGGACGCACGCTCGCCGCGCTCACCCTGCCGATCCCGCTCGAACGGCTCGGCCCGACGCTCCCCGCCCTCCCAACGGCCGACGAGGCACCGGTCCTGCGGCGCTATCCGTCCTTCGAGCGGCTGCTCCTGCGCGCGACCGACGCCGACCCGGAGCAGCGATTTCCCTCCGCCTACGCGATGTACCGGCAACTCGCCGGAGTGCTCCGTTCGGTGCTGGCCGAGGACACCAACCACGAATACCCGCAGACATCGGCCGTGTTCGGTTCGCCGCGTGGGGATTTCGGCATCGAGGCGCTGATCCGGCAGACCGAGGGAGTCATCGAGGGGGTGCACGCGGCCCCGACCCTCGAACCCGCGAGTGTCATTGCCGCGCTACCGGTTCCACTGATCGACAGCGAGGATCCGAGCGCGGAACTGCTTTCCCCACTGCTGCACGGCGATTCGCAACAAGCCCTGGACACCCTGCGCCAGAGCGCCGCCGACATGAGTGCCGGGGTCATCGGCACACCGGCGACCTTCGAGCTGGAAGGCACCTTGACCGCGGTGCGCGCGCACCTCGATCTGGGCGAGGTCGAGCAGGCACGGCAGTACCTCACCCAGCTGACGCCCGCCCATCGGGCCGACTGGCGGATTCAGTGGTACACCGCCATAGCCGACCTGTCCTGCGCCGAATACGTGCTGGCGCACGCGCATTTCGATCGCGTGCACGCGATGGTCCCGGGCGAGATCGCACCGCTGCTCGCCTTGGCCGCCACCGCGGAACTCGTCCTGCAGTCGAGCGCGGCGACCGGGGATCAGGATCGGTGGCGACAGCAGGCCACCGAGCGCTACCGCTCGGTCTGGCGCAACACCCGCGGCGTGGCGAGCGCGGCGTTCGGGCTCGCGCGCGGGCTCGCAGCCGCGGGCGACGTCGACGCCGCGGTGTCCACGTTGCAGCAGGTGCCCGATTCCTCGCGGCACCACAACACCGCCAGAATGACCGCGTGCCTGCTGTCGGCGACCCGGCCGGTGGCCGACCTGACCCGGGCCGACCTCGACGCGGCCGTAGCGCACGTGCACGCGCTCCCGGACGACCCGCGCCTGACCCAACTGCGGGCCATCGTGCTCGGCGCGGCCCTGTCCTGGGTGCAGGCGGGCGGACACCCGGAACCGCGCACCACGATCCTCGGCTGCCCCTTCACCGAGGCAGGCCTGCGCGGCGGGCTGGAATCGGCCCTGCGCGCGGTCGCGCGAACCACACCGAGCCGGTTGCATCGTTACGCGCTGATCGATCTCGCGAACGACATCCGTCCACGCTCGCTCTGGTAGCGCTGCCGGGCACCCCGCGGCCCGCCCGGCGCGCCCGCCCGGCATGATCAACGGCTGTGCGAGTCCTGCTGCAACGAGTCCGCTCCGCCGAAGTGACGGTCGACGACGAGGTGGTCGGCCGGATCGAGCCGGCCGCGACCGGCGCGCCGCACGGCTTGGTCGCGCTGGTCGGCGTCACCCACGGCGATACCGAGGCGGTCGCGAAAGCACTCGCCGACAAGGTGTGGCGGTTGCGCATCCTCGACGGCGAGCGCTCCGCCGCCGACCTGAGCGCCCCGATTCTGGTGGTCAGTCAATTCACGCTCTATGCCGACACCGCCAAGGGCCGTAGGCCGTCCTGGAACGCGGCCGCGCCGGGAGCCGTCGCCGAACCGTTGGTCGACACGTTCGCACAGGCCCTCCGCGAACTCGGCGCTACCGTGGCGACCGGACGGTTCGGCGCGCACATGCGGATCGAACTGGTCAACGACGGACCGGTCACCCTGCTGCTCGAGGCATGACCCGCGGCGCCGGTCACCGGTCCCGAAGACGACGAATACCGCAAAGCCGTCAGCACTTTCGCCTGCCGACCAGCGCACCGGACGCGCACCCCGGCCACCCGGGCAGCATCGCCCGGCACCGGAATGCGGTGGCGAACAAGGACATGAGGAGCGAGAACACCGCAGGCCTGGACAACCTGGTGCGCCCGGCCGACAACCGTGACAGACTCGTGCACGGATGATGAGTGGCTCGATGCCGCCGGTTAGCGGAGGATCATGCTGGAAACGAGGGGCTCGATGGATCTGGGCGCGCTGGAGCGTCAGGTCGCCGCGGATCGCTATGCGGCGCTCGATCGTTCGATCGAGGCGGATCTTCGGCTCGCGACCTCGCTGAGTGAACTCGCGAAAGGCTTTATCGCCACGAAGACCGACGGGTCGGTCCGCGACCGGACCCGAGACGCACTCGCGCCCGCCGAGGAAGCGGTCGGCATCCGGCTGCGGTTGCTCGCCACCGGGCAGGTGTTGAATGCCCGCCTCGCCGGCGAGCTGAACGAGGCGCTGCGCGCGGTCGAATTGGCGGCCCGGCACAGCGGCCGTCGCGAGCTGGCGACCACCACCATTCGACGTGCCTGCGACGCCTACCGGCAACTGGCCCGGATCCATCCGGAAGTGGCCGGGCTCTGCGCCGACGGCCTGTCGAAATGCGGTGTCTGGCTGGGCCGTCTCGACCAGGACGCCGCCGTGGCGGCGACCGGGGAGGCGGCGCGCATCCGCAGCGCGCTGGCCGCGGCGAATCCGGAGCTGTCCGGTAAGTACCTGGCCAGCCTGAGCACCCTGCTGCGCACACTGATGGTCGGCCGGTCGCGCAAGCAGGCGCTGTCGATGTACCGCGAGCGCTACTCCGCGTTCACGTCGACGAATATGTCGATCCGCTTGCGCGCGTGCGGCATTCAAGACCTGGACTTGACCCCGAAGTCGTACAAGGCGCTCACCGAGCTCGGTTGCCGCACGCTGGAGCAAGCGGGGCGGCTGACCCAGCAGCAGATCCTGTTCAAGTCCTCCGGCGACCTGTCCACCGTCGAAGAACTCAACTGGAAGCTGGCGCTGGTCGGCCTGCGACCGCTGCTGCCCGGTGCGGAGCCCGATCCGCCGTCGATGCCTGTGCAGATCGGCACCAGCTTCGGCGCGCTGAGCGTGTACTGCCCGACCCCCGACGCGATCGCCCAGATCCGGGCGGCGATCATCGGCGCGTACGCGACCGATGACGCCTATCCGCTGGATCGAGCCAGCTACTTCGGTGAACGCGACGAACGCGTGCAGACCACCGACGCCACGGTGAACACGGCGGAGAAACTCGGCGACGACATCGTCCTGATCGACCAGCCCTACGGTGGCTGGGTCACCGTGATGAGCCTGCACTGGGAACTGACACCGGTCGCGAAACATCCACTGGCGATGCGACTTTCCCAGGATTGGCCGGTCGCCGCGATCACCGTGACCGAACACATCGCCTACGAGCTGTGCTGGTACGAGCACGGCGTCGCCACCCAGTACGCCGCGCTGGGCCGGCCCGCCGGGCAGGAGCCGCTGGACAAGCCGCTCGCGCCGCTGGACTTCAAAATGCTGGCGGAACTGAACGCCGACCGTGCGACGGAGACCAAGCTGCGCGCGGCATTCGGTAACACCCAGATGTTCGCCAACCTCACCTACCTGCCCTCCAGCGGGCTGCGGCAGATCAGCGCGACCACGCCGCTGGCCGAGCACGGTGACCGCGCCCTGTTCTTTCGCACAACCCCCTGACCGGGGGTTGTTCAGCCCACTGGATGAGCGGAAAACACCAGGTAAACGTCGTCGTGGCGAACTTAACGAGAACTAATTGAACGCAACGGTTACCACCGTCTCCCGGGGTGCTTCACTGAGATCACGCCAGAACGGTGTCCCAGGTCACTCCCAGTGCCTATGGCGTATCGGCTCCGGCGGCTTCACCAGACAACGATGCTAGTCGAGGCTCCCCATGGACCAAGTGGCGTTGGCGGAAACTCCTGCCGCCCGATGCGCCTATTACCGCCACACCTGCGACCTCCCCGCCGGATTTCATCCGGAGATCGGCCGGATCACCGTCCGGGCCGGTTTCGTCGGCGCCATCACGATGCCTGCCGCGCTGGGTAAACAGGTACACGACGATTTGATACGCCACCGAAATCCATTGGGCCCGATCATCTCTCATGTTCGATCCAAACGCTGGACCTTTCTGATCCGTCCCGACCTGCCCGACGACGTCCGTTTGTTCGCCGAACTGTTCCGGCTCAACGTGTCCATCGTGCCGATCGGCGGTGAGATCGCGCTGCCCTCCCCCGGCTACCCCGGTACCGGCTATCGGGAGTGGATTGTGGCTCCGGAGAACACCTTTCGACCCTCCGGTGTCTCGATCGTCAACACCGTGCGCACCTGCCGGAACATGGGGTCGCGATGACGACGGGCCAGCTCCCCGCCAAACATCAAGTGCTGCAGGCCTGCCGGGGTGATCATCCGGAAGACAATCCGCTGCTGCGGTGCGCGCACGAGCTGACCACCCTGCACGAGCGGCGGATCAGCGCCGATCGCCGGTCCGCGGACGAAATCGACGCGCTGCGTGCGAGTTTGGTGCGCGACATCGATCGCTGGATCACCGTCCAGTTGCCGCCCGCGCACGGCGCCGCCCACGTGCACACCGAAACGGTCGGCGCGGTGATCGATCGGCTCGCCCAATTCACCGCCAACGCCTACGCCGCGCTGGCGAGTGCGTCGGAGTGGGATCTGTGGGATGCCTGGCAGCGGTTGGCCGAACTGGCCGTCGGCTACGACGACTTGGCTGCCGAGGTCTGCGCCGGCGTACGGCGGCTGCCGGGCGCGTCGTAAATATCCCCGCGCGCCCGCCGCACGGATCTATGGTTGGGCGCATGGGGAATACGACTGATCGAGAAACGGACAAACGTGCCCTGCGCGCCCGGCGCGCATCCTCTTTTGGTACCCACGCGGCAGCCTATGCCGAACACCGGCCCGACTACCCGCTCGCCGCGGTCCAATGGGCTTTGGAACCCGTTCCGGCCGTGCCCGCGCCGGTCGTGCTCGACCTCGGCGCGGGCACCGGAAAACTCACCGAGGGTCTGCTGGCCGCGGGCGCCACGGTGATCGCTGTCGAGCCCGACGACGGTATGCGGGTCGAGTTGATGCGCCGGCTACCCGGCGTGCGGGCGTATGAAGGTACGGCCGAGGCGATTCCGCTGGCGACCGGATCCGTCGACGCGATCGTGGCCGGGCAGGCGTTCCACTGGTTCGATCAGGACCGGGCCTTCCCCGAGTTCGCTCGGGTATTGCGCCGCGGCGGCGTTTTCGCGGCCCTGTGGAACACCGACGACAAACGCGTCGCCTGGGTCGCCGGCCTCGCGGACGTCACCAGGACCGACGCCTCCACTACGGCGGTAGAACCCGGCGATTCGGCGCTGCCCGCGCATCCCCTGTTCGAAGACTTCGTGAGCGCCGAATTCCCGCACTCCCAGCGCCGAACCGCCGAGACGCTGGCCGCGACCATCGGTACCCATTCGCACACGCTGGTGGTGTCCGCGCAGCAGCGGGCCGAGGTGCTCGGCCGAATCGTCGACTATCTGCGCAGCAGGCCCGAGACGGCCGAGGGTGAATTCGACCTTCCCCTGGTCACTTTGGTGCTGCGCGCCAGGCTACGCGGCAACTGACCCGCGACACGGCCACGACCTGTCTTGCCTGAACCTGTTGCGCCGGCTCGGGCAAGACGGGATGCCCGTCGTTCCCCGCGGCTGCCGGACATTACCTGCCCCGGCCGAATCCGCATGCCAGCGGCCCTTTCCGGATGCGCCGAGGCTTCGACGTTTCGTCCGCATCGGCCCCAACTACGTGGTGCGCCAAGCAGATTCGAGTAGTTCTCTACTCACGTGCAGCCGACCACCCCGGACATACGCTGACAGCATCGTTCAACACACGGGGAATCAGGACCGACTGTCGACCTGATCCACCACCGGGCAGCGTCGCCCGGACCGCCACGTCACGGCCAGGCGCAGTAGGCGCAAGGAACGACGTCACCGATCCAGCGCAACAGCTGGGTAGCGTCCAGATCCAGCGACAACAAACGTGTCGCCGGATCACGCGACGTGATCACCCGGACCTCGAGTCCGGTGTCGGTGCGATCGCGTCCTCGCCACGCGGAACTGGGGAACCGTGCATACCCACCGTAGGCACGGCTCGATCGGATCGGGCCCGGAAACGTTGCCCGATTACTCCGGGCGGAGGGTGAGAATGCGGGGGCCGTTCTCGGTGACCGCGACCGTGTGCTCCCAGTGGGCGGCACGCGACCCGTCAATGGTGACCACGGTCCAATCGTCCCCGAGCACCTGGGTCTGCGTGGTGCCGAGGGTCAGCATGGGCTCGATCGCGAGCACCGAACCGACCACGAGCTTCGGGCCCTTGCCCGGGGCGCCCTCGTTGGCGAGGAACGGGTCGAGATGCATCTCGCGGCCGATGGCGTGCCCACCGTAGCCGTCGACGATGCCGTAGGCGCGACCGTGCTTCTGCTCCGCCGCGCGGGTGCCGAGTTCGATGGCGTGCGAGACGTCGGAGAGACGGTTGCCCGGCAACATGGCCTCGATGCCCGCCTCCATGGACAGCTTGGTGGCCTCGCTCAGCAGCCGGTCGGCCTCGATGATGGTGCCGACGCCGAACGTCCACGCCGAATCGCCGTGCCAGCCGTCGAGGATGGCGCCGCAGTCGATGGAAACCAGGTCGCCCTCGGACAGGATCTCTTCCGCGGTCGGAATCCCGTGCACCACACGATCGTTCACCGACGCGCAGATGGAACCGGGGAAGCCGTGGTAGCCCTTGAAGGACGGTACGGCGCCCGCGTCACGGATCACCTGCTCGGCCACGTCGTCGAGTTCGAGGGTGGAGACGCCGGGCTTGGCGGCCGCGCGCACGGCAACCAGGGCGCGACCGACGATCGCACCGGCGGCCGCCATGGCGTCCAGCTCACCTGCCGTGCGGAACGGCACGACCTTCTTCTTGCGATTGAAGACCACGCGGCCTCAGCGCTCCATCGTGCGCGGCAACAGTGCCTCGGCGTCGGTCATCAATGGCCCAGGGCCCGCAGTGCGCGCGCGTTGACCTCGTCGACCTCGCCGACGCCGTCCACCGAGACGACCAGCCCGTCGTAGTGCTCCAGCAGCGGCTCGGTCTCCTCGCGGTACACCCGCAGCCGGTTGCGGATCACGCCTTCGTTGTCGTCCGCGCGACCACGCGAGAGCATGCGTGCGACCACCGTGTCCTCGGGGACCACGAAACACAGCACCGCGTCGAGCTTGGTGTCCATGTCCTTGAGGATCTTCTCCAGCGCGTCGGCCTGGTCGACCGTGCGCGGGTAGCCGTCCAGCACAAAGCCGTTCGCGGCGTCGGGCTCGTTCACCCGGGCCTCGACCATGCGGTTGGTGACATCGCTGGGCACGAGATCGCCCGCGTCCATGTACTTCTGCGCTTCGCGACCCAGTGGGGTCTGCTGGCTGATGTTCGCGCGGAACAGGTCTCCAGTGGAGATGTGCGGAACGCCCAGCTTTTCCGACAGCAGGACGGCCTGGGTGCCCTTGCCTGCACCAGGCGGACCGAGGAGTACAACTCTCACTTGAGGAACCCTTCGTAATTTCGATTCATCAGCTGGCTTTCGATCTGCTTCACGGTGTCCAGACCGACGCTCACCATGATCAGCACCGCGGTGCCACCGAACGGGAGGTTCTGGGTGTTAGCGGATGCGCCGATATCCAGGAACAGGTTCGGCAGCACGGCAACGAGACCGAGGTAGATCGAGCCGGGGAGGGTGATACGGCTCAGGACGAAGTTGAGGTAGTCGGCGGTGGGCTTACCCGGGCGATACCCCGGAATGAAGCCACCGAACTTCTTCATCTCGTCCGCGCGTTCCTCCGGGTTGAAGGTGATCGCGACATAGAAGTAGGTGAAGAACACGATCAGACCGAAGTAGATCGCGATGTAGACCGGGTTGCCCGGAGACACCAGGTACTTGTTGATGATGTCCTGCCACCAACTCGGATCCGGGTTGTTGCGCGCGGAGGTTAGCTGAGCCACCAGGTTGGGCAGGTACAGCAGCGAGGACGCGAAGATCACCGGGATGACACCGGCCTGATTGACCTTCAACGGCAGGTAGGTAGAGGAGCCGCCGTACATCTTGCGGCCGACCACGCGCTTGGCGTACTGCACCGGAATCCGGCGCTGGCCCTGCTCGACGAAGATGACGGCGACGATGATCGCGAACGCCGCGACACACACCAGGCCGAACACCAGTCCGCCGCGGCTGTCCAGGATGGACTTGCCCTCGGTCGGGATGCGGGCCGCGATGCCGGCGAAGATCAGCAGCGACATGCCGTTGCCGATACCACGCTCGGTGATCTGCTCGCCGAACCACATGACCAGTGCCGCGCCGGCGGTCATCACCAGCACGATGATGATCATCGCGAAGATGCCGTTGTCGGCGATGATGTCCTTCTGGCAGCCCTGCAGCAGCTGACCGCGCGACGCGAGCGCGACCAGGCCGGTGGCCTGCAGGATCGCCAGCGCGATGGACAGGTACCGGGTGTACTGCGTCATCTTGGTCTGGCCAGACTGGCCTTCCTTGCGCAGTTCCTCGAACCGCGGGATGACGACGGTCAGCAGCTGGATGATGATGCTCGCGGTGATGTACGGCATGATGCCGATCGCGAACACCGAAAGCTGCAGTAGCGCACCACCGGAGAACAGGTTGATCAGCTGGTAGATACCGGCGTCTTCACCGCCGGACACCTGCTTGACGCACTCCTGGACGGCCTTGTAGTCGACACCGGGGGACGGCAGCGCGGCACCCAACCGGTACAGCGCGATCAACCCCAGCGTGAAGAGAATCTTCCGCCGTAAGTCCGGAGTCCGGAAGGCCGATACGAAGGCGGAAAGCACAGATCCTCCTGGCGAACGACATGGTCAGGACATGGTCATTTCAAGCAATACCCCATCGCCGACGAATCGGCATGTGGGGACGCTGAAAACCATGGCGAGGCTTGGCAGACAACTATTGAACTCTAACAGTGGCACCGGACGAGCTCTCACTCGTCCGGTGCCACTGATTGTCAGAGTACCGTCAGCCCAGCTCGGTGACAGTGCCACCGGCCGCGGTGATCTTTTCCTTCGCCGCGCCGGTGACCTTGTCGACGGTCACCTGGACCGCGACGCCGATCTCGCCGTCGCCGAGGACCTTCACCAGCTGGTTCTTGCGAACCGCGCCGGCCGCGACGAGCTCGGCCTTGCCGATCTCGCCACCCTCGGGGAACAGCTTGGCGATAGCGCCGACGTTCACGACCTGGTATTCCGTGCGGAACCGGTTCGTGAAGCCCTTGAGCTTGGGCAGCCGCATGTGCAGCGGCATCTGCCCACCCTCGAAGGCGGCCGGTACGTTCTTACGAGCCTTGGTGCCCTTGGTACCGCGGCCCGCGGTCTTACCCTTGGAACCCTCACCACGGCCGACCCGAGTCTTCTCGGTCTTGGCACCCGGTGCGGGACGCAGGTGATGCAACTTGATGGTCATGTCAGACCTCCTCAACTGTCACGAGGTGGCGCACGACGTTGATCAGGCCGCGGTTCTGCGGGGTGTCCTCGCGAACCACGGTCTGCCGGATCTTGCGGAGCCCGAGCGTGCGCATGCTGTCACGCTGGTTCTGCTTCGCACCGATCGTGCTCTTGATCTGGGTCACCTTGAGATCCGCCATTACCTGGCACCTCCCGCAGCCTGGGCGCGCGCACGCAGCATGCCCGCAGGGGCAACGTCTTCCAGCGGCAGGCCACGGCGAGCCGCGACCTCTTCGGGACGCTGCAGCATCTTGAGCGCGGCAACGGTCGCGTGCACGACGTTGATGGCGTTGTCGCTACCGAGCGACTTCGCCAGGATGTCATGAATGCCGGCGCATTCCAGCACGGCACGAGCCGCACCACCGGCGATCACACCGGTACCGGGGGACGCCGGGCGCAGCATGACCACACCGGCCGCCGCCTCGCCCTGCACCGGGTGGGTGATGGTCGAGCCGATCATCGGAACGCGGAAGAAGCCCTTGCGAGCCTCCTCGACACCCTTCTGGATGGCCGCCGGAACTTCCTTGGCCTTGCCGTAGCCGACACCGACCAGACCGTTGCCGTCACCGACGATCACGAGGGCGGTGAAGCTGAAGCGACGACCACCCTTCACGACCTTGGAGACACGGTTGATCGCGACGACGCGCTCGAGCTGGTTCTTCTCGGCAGCGTTGTCCCGGCGGTTGTCGCCGCCGCCCCGACGGTCGCGGCCACCGCCGCGGTTGTCGCGGTTGTCGCCACCACCAGCAGCGCCATTCTGTCCGGCGGGTCCGTTGCCGCCGTCACGCCTCTGACGTCCCGGCATCAGACGTTCCTTCCGTTGTTCTTGATCATCAGAATTTCAACCCCGCTTCGCGAGCGGCGTCGGCGAGCGCGGCGATGCGGCCGTGGTAGTCGTGGCCACCACGGTCGAACACGACGGCGTCGACACCGGCAGCCTTGGCACGCTCGGCCAGCAGTTCGCCGACCTTCTTGCTCTTGGCCGACTTGTCGCCGTCCAGCGCGCGCACATCGGCCTCGATCGAGGACGCGGCGGCGATGGTCTTGCCGACCGAGTCGTCGACGAGCTGCGCGTGCAGGTGCCGCGAGGAGCGGTTGACCACCAGGCGCGGACGCTCGGTGGTGCCGACGACCTTCTTGCGCAGACGGAAGTGACGGCGGGTCTTCGACAGACGACGCGTCGTGGACACGTCCTTGCCGCGCGGCTTGCGCTTGGCGATCTGATTTTCGGTTTGCGCCATGATCACTTACCCGTCTTTCCGACCTTGCGGCGAACGACCTCGCCGGCGTAGCGGATGCCCTTGCCCTTGTACGGGTCGGGCTTACGCAGTCCGTGGATCACGGCAGAGATCTGGCCGACCGCCTGCTTGTCGATTCCGGACACAGAGAACTTGGTGGGCGACTCCACCGCGAAGGTGATGCCCGCCGGGGCCTCGATCGGCACCGGGTGGCTGTAGCCCAGGGCGAACTCCAGGTTCGAGCCCTTGGCCTGCACGCGGTAACCGACGCCGAAGATTTCCATCTTCTTCTCGTAGCCCTTGGTCACACCCTCGACCATGTTCGAGATCAGGGTGCGGGTCAGGCCGTGCAGCGCGCGGCTCTGGCGCTCGTCGTTCGGGCGAACGACCTCGAGCTGGCCGTCCTCACCCTTGGCGACGGTGATCGGCTCGGCGACGGTGTGCGACAGGGTGCCCTTGGGACCCTTCACCGACACCTGCTGGCCGTCGATGGTCACCTCGACGCCCGCCGGGATTGCGATGGGCTTCTTGCCAATACGCGACATTGTCCTACCTCCGCTTACCAGACGTAGGCGAGGACTTCCCCGCCTACACCTTGCTTGGCCGCCTGGCGATCGGTGAGCAGACCGGTCGACGTGGAGATGATCGCCACGCCGAGGCCGCCCAGGACCTTGGGCAGGTTGGTGGACTTCGCGTACACACGCAGACCCGGCTTCGAGACGCGACGCAGGCCCTGCAGGCTGCGCTCACGGCTGGGGCCGTACTTCAGATCGACGACCAGGCTCTTGCCCACGGTCGCGTCTTCGGTGCGGTAGTCGGCGATGTAGCCCTCGCGCTTGAGGATCTCGGCGATGTTCGCCTTGAGCTTCGAGTGCGGAGCCTTCACCTGATCGTGGTACGCCGAGTTGGCGTTGCGCAGACGCGTCAGGAAGTCTGCGATCGGATCAGTCATGGTCATGGTTCGACCTTGACACCTTTCTCGCTGCGGTTCCCATGCAACGTCGACGAGCAAAACTGCACGTCAACCGTGGGCCTACAGCAATTCGGCGGTCCGGCCGACACTTGTCGACCGGATTGAGTTCTCGTGAGAGTTCTCGGTGCCCGGGCCGTCCCACATGTCGATGCAGACAACCACATCCAGGACATGCGGACACAGAGGTGCCCAAGCAACCGGTCTAGTGTAGACAAACCCCAGTTGGCCACCAAATCCGGGTCGGATCGGGTTCCCGTGGTCAGCTCGATGTTCGCGGCACGTCTGGTGAACCGCGGCTGGCGAACTTCACCGCACCCGGCAATCCCACAGCTTCTCGGACACGGCCAGATAACAAAGGCCCGGCGAGCGGGATGATCGCAAACCGCCAGCTCCGCGGTACCGAGCCGCAGCAACCTCCAGAGGACACCTCAGCGAATATCACGTGACCTCTGTTGTCCAGGTCACAGAACGGGACATACTACGTGGGGTACGGAGTGACCGGCGTAACGATTCGAACACGGGTCACGGTGTACCTACCGAACCATCCGCTACATCGTCGAGGAGGACCGCGGGTGAACGTCCTGGTCGAAATGACCGCCCTGACCCTGAGCCGCCCCACCGCCGAAGCCGGCGCCACCGAACGGGCCGCCTGGTACGAGGCCAAAGCCAACCTGCACACCTACCTCGCGGGCCAAGGTGGTGCCGACGCCGCCAGGGAAACCGCCCTCGCCGCCCGGGCCCACCAGCGGTCTTTGGAGCTTTTGGGTCAGCAGAACTGAAACCCGGCATTCGGCTGCCGTGCGAGGTTGTAGGACACGGCAGCGTGGGCTCAGGTTCTCTGGCCCCCTCTAGGGGCTCCCGGGACCCGGAGTTCTTGATGCGTCTCGCACTCGGAAGGCCTTGATGCGTCTTCCATTCGCGAGGCCTTGATGCGTCTCGCATTAGCTGGCGAGCCCTCGCCGCATCCGCATTAGTTCGCGAGCCCTCGCCACATCTCGCGGTAACGCCGCGAGCTTGTGCACCTGCCGCTGCGCGACACACTCACCGTCGCCCTCTGCGGAATCCGCGACCACCACGGCATCGCGACGAAACTGGCCGCCACCTTCGCGGGCATCCACGCCCCTGCGCGTGACCACCCGTCGTCTCGGCGACAAAACTGGCCATCACTTTCGCAGGCATCCACGCCCCGCGCATAACCACCCGCCGCCTCGGCGACAAACTTGCCGTCGACTTCGCGGCAGCAGCGACCACCGCTACCGCGGCGACTAGGCGGGCTAGGCGGGCTAAACTCGCCGTCACCTTCGCAGGCATGCGCGCCCCGCGCATGACCGCCCACCGCCTCAACGGCAAGTTCGCCGCACCCCGCAGCATCCACATGCATCTGCGCATCTCACCCACTCTGCGCACTGGATAAGCGATCACCAGGTACTGATGGTGGAAGCCTCTCGGGTGGGTTCAAGGGGTCGATGCCGCCACCATTACCTGGTGATCAACCGGCCAACACCGCGAGATTCGACGCGTGTTCAGCGAGCCATCGATAGCCTGCGCGCCCAATCGTGAAACTCCCGTTCCTCTTCGGTGCGCGGAGGAATACCGAGCCCACTACGCTCCAGGATCACAAGAGATGGCGCCAAGACACCCCCAATCAACGCCTCGAGTACGTGGTGGCTACTCGTGAAATACGTTTCGTGCATCAAATTCACGAGCTCGCCGAAAACCTCGATATCGATGTTACACATATCGGACGCCACCGCACTGAGCCCAGCAGGCATCCCCAAAACTGACGCGACCTCCCGGAGCATCCGCACGTACAGGTCTCCAACCCGCAACGACGGACTCCAGACCGTCTCATCACCAATCTCGAAAACGTAGCTCACTGGAAAAACCGCCGAGGCGACGAGATCAACCAGGAATTGCCGGAGGCGACTTCGTCCGTTACTCCCGAATCAGCCCCATGAGCGGATGCGCAACTAGCGGGTGAAAACTCAGGCATCCACACGAGCGATGAACTCCGGGTCGACGTTGCTGCGAATCCGCACACTCCCCCAGTCACCGATCACCGAATACACCCCATCCCGACTTGCCAATGAGTCGATGTTACCCAAGTCCTTGGCGCCAGTAGCATCCACGTACCGCTGAAAGGACCGGTCAAGCCACTCGACCCCCTGCACATCACAAAACACAAGGTCGCCGCAGAGGTAGGCATGTTTCTCGCCGGACGCAGGCGCTCTATAGCAGGGATGTACGGGTGTCAGTACGGCTTCCAGCACGAACTGGACCTCGGATCGACTCTCGAGGATATCGATCACGTAGCTGTCTTCAAGATAAATACCAGACAGACTCGGAAAATCCGTGTAATCCCGCATCAAAGACTTACCTATCCGTAGTCATACCGACAGCAGGGCGTCGACAATTCGCACGGGATAGACTTCGATCGTCAACTCCCCCGCCAAGCCAGGTCCCCTCGTCGAGATCCTGATTGTACCTCCGTTTTCCACCGCAATACGGTTCACGTGCTCTCGAAAGAGATCGACACAAACTGCCGAATCTCGAATCCACTTGACCCGGGCCGATCTCGCAACCACATCGTAGGAAAGCTCCAGCTCGTTCTGGCTGTCGATATCAATGCCGACTACGAAACATGCGACCTCACCTGGGACAGGCCTATGCTCTGCACCGAATGCCAGGAGGAAGTCCGACTCTGCCGGCTGAACGAACTCACTGTCAGACATCCATTTCCTCCTCCGTACTGGCTTATGAACTGTACTGTGTCTGCGCGCCGCGTAGGTTCTGCTGTATTTCGAATGCGATCCCCTGGCCCGGCTCAGATTGGGTGTTCGAAGTGGTGGGCGGAGATCTGGAAGTGGTTTCGCATGTAGAGGCGGTGGGCCGCGGAACGGGTCGGGCCGACACCGGAGTCGAGATGCACGCCCTCGCAGTTCAGACGGCGAGCTTCCTCGACGACCCACTGGATCAGCAGGTCGGCGTAACCGTGGCCGCGTGACTCGGGAAGAGTCGAAACGTCATCGACGTAGAGATGCTGCCCCCACGCTGATGACCAGGCGGGACGAAAGCCGACCACCGATGCCGCCTCACCCGCTTCCGACTCGAAGAGACCGACGAGCCGATAGCCCCCAGGCCGCAGGCGGGTATCAATCAGCTCCACCACCGCTTGGCGCGTCTCCCAACGCGGACGAAGCGCCAGCATCGCCGCCGACGCAAGTTCTGTCTGCCCTACCTGAATCTCGTGTATGTCAGCCACCGGATCGACCGTAGTCACCCCCATGATCTGTGCAGATAGCCAATTCGCACCCGATTCGCTGGTCCACTCCCGTCGGCAGGCAGGATGTTGAGCCGAGACAACTCGGCTGGACCTCACGCCGTAGGAGAGCAATTGAACTACCTGGAAGCCTATGACAAGAAGACTGGAATCCTGGTTGTCGAGTATCCGCTACACAACGTAGAACTCACGGCACTGAAGAAGATGCTCGGCATCGACGAAGGTATCGAAATATACGGCTGCGACGTCTCTCCGACGCAGGCAGCGACACTCGGCGAATACATCAATAAGCCGTTCCAGGTCGACGAAACGTGCGACTACCAGATCGGTTTCCATCGAGAATAGAAACTATGGATCACCTTGACCTTGGTCATCCCATAAAATCCTTGGGCCAGGCTCAACCATTACGTAGACTCTTCTGCAATTCGAATGCCTGTCGCAGGAACTCCAGGAACGAGCTTGCCAGCCGTTGAATTTCGGGATGCCCCTCCTGATATACATACACCGCTTCCGCGTTCCGCTCGAAGAAGTACACTTTATAGCCCTGGTGATGCCCGAAGAAAAAACGATCACTCAACGACAAATCTTCGCCCGGCCCGCTACTTATATCCGCTGCCGCTTCGTTTGCCTCGAGCAGTGACGGGTAGAACAGATCGGTACCGACAAAAAACGTACCAGCAGCTTTGCCCAGCACCGCCAGAAACGCGAGGTACTCGTCAGGAACCGGAAACGAATCCGGAGCCGTGGCAACAACTTCGGCGACCTCATCGGCCGTGCAACCCGCTATCTCGCCAGCCTTTGCGAAGCCTGACTCCACGAGGTCCTGACACAAAGCCCTCATGGCCGCTTCACCTTCTTCGCTAGCCATACGTCACATTCACCTCCACTCCCGGAAATCTCTGCTTGAACTGCTCGATCACATTTGTACAAGCGTCACAAGGTGCCCGCTCGGTATACAGATCGATACTTCCTTTCGAATCAGGGCGGAGGTTCTGCGCAAGATTATCCAAAATCTTGAACTCGGAATCAGCTGATCGGACTACCGACCCATCAACAGATTCAGGCCGAAGGATCGGATTACCGGGTGTCTCAACAGTACCCGACGGAGTTCGCGCCCCACTCACTGCATCGAGAGAAATGTTCTGCCCGTCGATCTGCCCTCGGGCGACAGCAACATTTCTAGAATTTGCGACCGCCTCACCATTCGCGGCTAGCCTGGCCCGCAGGTCATTTGCCGCTTGACTGCCGTCGAACTCCGGACTGTTCGTCAAACTTGGCTCGCGCTTGCTGTGGCCATCTTTGCTGGCACGCAGTCGCTCACGCAAGTCCTTGACTGCTTGCTTCCCCTTCGCGAGCACGGTCTTCGCGTCGTCTGCTAGGCCTTTGAGCTGGAGGGCTTTGCGTGCTCGCCAGGCGGTGACGGCGGCTTTGATTTTTATGGACCAGCGGCGGGCCGACTCTACGGCTTTTGCGCCGGCGATCAGGCCACCGACGCCGGTTAGGCAGGTGGCGATGACGGTGATCGCCATGTCGATCGCGGCTTCTTGGATGATGGCGTCGATGAAGCCTTTGATCTCATTGCGGAGTTCTTCGATCGACTCCTTGTAGTCGAGGCAGGTCTTGCTGATCGCCTTGCACGTGTCGAGTAGCGCGCCGATGGAGGTTTCGAGAGTCTTCAGATCCTCCCGGACCTGGACGGCGTCCTGCGAGGTCACACCATCGAAAAGGCTTGCGGCGATGGTGATTTTGTCTTTGGCGTTGGTGTTCTGGTAGATCCTGCCAAGGCGATCCCAGGCGTCGGCCGCCTTGGCCAAAGTGTCGGTGTTGCCGTCCGGGAGTGGGCAGTTGATGGCGTCGAGCACTTCTACGGACGCCTTCAAGAGACCTTGCGGGGCGCCACCGGCGGCTGACGCAGGAAGCGCGTACGGGCCGAACGTCACTGTCGAGGCCTGGTCCTGCGACCTGTCCGGTTGTGCTGTTCCTTTGAGCGCGGCATCGGATTTCGCGTGCTCGAACCCGAGATCATTGAGAGCCGTGCCGTATGCGCGGAGCGTCGCAAAGGTTTGATCGAAGAACGCTACGGCGTCGCGGGCAGATTCGTCGTACGAGGTCCCCCACGCGCGACCGTCCTCGTCCCGCCCTGCCATATGACCGCAGCTGTTCAGCTCGCCGAATACATACTTGAAGCTGTCGTTCAGCGCGGCGGCAGCGTCGAAGCAGTTGGTGGCGGCCTGGTAGTAGACCTTGGGATCCACCTCCAGCTTCTCGGTCATATGCCGAGAATTCGTCGGGTCTGAGTGGCGGCGTTCGTGTAGCTCTCATGGGCCGTCTTCAGGGCGGATTCGAGAGCGGCGAGCCCGTCCTGCATGTCGGTGACGCCCGCGACCCACTCGCGGTGCGCGTCGGTGTAGGCCACGGCCGCGCTGCCAACCCAAACGCCTTCGACCTCTTTGGCTTTCGCCTCGAGCTCCGCCAGGCGATCGGTGACTGCCGCCTTATAGCCGCGCATCCGCGCCGCGAGCTCTTCGAGTTTGCCGAGTTCGACCGAGAAGGCCGGCGTATCAGCGCCCATGGGACTCACCCGGGCTCACGGCAGATCCAAAGAGCTGACGCCGGCTGCGAACGACTGATCGGTCGCGCGAAGGGTATCCGCGGTCACTCCCAGCTTCTCGGCGAGCTCGAACAGGGCATCCCACACCTGGTCCGCGCCCTCGTGAAACTCGTCCCAAGCAGCGGTGAAAGCGCCGGCGTTGTTACCCGCCCAGCTATCGATCGTGGCTTTCGTGTCGGTGACCAGCGACGAATACCCAGCCTGCAGTTCGTCCGCGATCTGATACGCCATACGCCCTAGTGCCTTCACCTCTTCAGGCTCGACCGACAGTGCAGCTGGATCTGTCATGCCTGGTGCGCTCCTCTCGTCGGTGGCTCAGGGGGCATTCTGTACCTACTATGACGCGCCAGCGGCGCCACTGGTTCCAAGAGAATCGGACGTCGTGAAACCTCGGCGGCGTAGGGCTGCCGCCTACCGTCTTCCTCCTCCTGGCCTGGTCAGACGCGACTACCATGAGCTCATGGCGAGCCCGCGCACCGAACGGCCTGACCTCCCTGAACGCATGACCTGGGAGGAGCTCGAACAACTCCCCGAAGAGATCGCTCGGCAGATCGAGCTGTGGGATGGGCGGGTGGTTTGGGTGCGGCGGGGACCGGCCGAGCACCAGGAGTTCACCAATCTGCTGTGGAGCGGTCTACGGCGCTGCGCCAAGGAGGACATGGGTGCGAATCCGCAGCGGTGCTGGCGGGTTCATACCGAAACGAATATCTTCTTCGGCATCTCCGGGAAGTCCGACTTCGTCACACCGGACTTCTTGGTACATCGGTGCCTGCCCGCCCCTTATCAGGATGTCCGCGCCGACGATGTCCTCTTGGCGGGAGAAGTACTTTCACCGTCGAATACACAGACCGATATCGACGAGAAGAAGGCGCGGTACGCGAAGGCGGGCATCCCCTGGTACTGGGAGGTGACTCTGGAGCGCGAGAAGAGTGCGATCGCCATGATTCGAGCATTCGCTTTGGCGACAAATCCCGGTGACCTCCCGGAGGGTGTCCATCCGCTGTATCCCGCCAACTATCTCCTCACCGGCAAATGGACCCCGAAGGATTCCGACGCGATCACCGCCGACTACCCCTTCCCTATCCGCATCTCCTGGTCCGAACTCGAGTTCTGAACTCAGGCAACGCTTCTGGAGACGCCGAAAGGCACGGTCTGGGGAGACCGTGCCTTTGCGGGTGTTCAGTTGGGTGCGCTCACGTGGAGCGCGGGCTCACCAGGAGCTCTTGTGCACGCCCGGGAGTTCACCGCGGTGCGCCATTTCGCGCAGGCACACGCGGCAGAGGCCGAACTTGCGGTAGACCGCGTGCGGGCGGCCGCACCGCTGGCAGCGGGTGTACGCGCGGACCGCGAACTTCGGCTTGGCGTTGGCCTTGTTGACCAGTGCTTTCTTAGCCATGGGCTCAGTTCTCCTTGAACGGGAAGCCGAGGTGCTTGAGCAGCGCGCGGCCTTCTTCGTTGTTGGTCGCGGTGGTCACCACGGTGATGTCCATGCCGCGCGGGCGGTCGATGGAGTCCACGTCGATCTCGTGGAACATCGACTGCTCGCTCAGGCCGAACGTGTAGTTGCCGTTGCCGTCGAACTGCTTCGGCGACAGGCCGCGGAAGTCGCGGATACGCGGCAGCGCGATGGAGACCAGGCGATCCAGGAACTCCCACATGCGGTCGCCGCGCAGGGTGACCTTCGCGCCGATCGGCATGCCTTCACGCAGCTTGAACTGCGCGATCGACTTGGTGGCCTTGCGGATCTCGGGCTTCTGGCCGGTGATCAGCTCGAGGTCCTTGACCGCGCCGTTGATCAGCTTCGCGTCGCGGGCGGCGTCGCCGACACCCATGTTCACGACGACCTTGACGACGCCCGGGATCTGCATCACGTTGGCGTAGTCGAACTCGCTGTTCAGCGCGTCCTTGATCTCCGCGCGGTAGCGCTGCTTCAGCCGGGGCTGAACCTTGTTCTCAGTTGTCGTCATGTCAGATGTCCTTCCCGTTGTTACGGGAGATCCGGACCCGCTTGCCGCTCTCTTCGTCGGTCCGGTAGCCGACGCGGGTCGGCTTGCCATCGGAATCGACGACCATCACGTTGGAAACGTGGATCGGGGCTTCCTGGGTCACGATGCCGCCCGAGGAGGCGCCGCGCTGGTTGGCGGAGTTCGCGACGTGCTTCTTGATCCGGTTCACGCCCTCGACGAGGACCCGGTTCTGCGTCGGGTAGGCCTGGATGACCTTGCCCTTCGCGCCCTTGTCCTTACCCGAGATGACGAGCACGGTGTCGCCCTTGTGCACCTTCATGGTCAGAGCACCTCCGGCGCCAGCGAGACGATCTTCATGAACTTCTTGTCGCGCAGCTCGCGGCCGACCGGGCCGAAGATGCGGGTACCACGCGGGTCGTTGTCCGCCTTGATCAGCACGGCCGCGTTCTCGTCGAACTTGATGTACGAGCCATCCGGACGACGACGCTCCTTGACGGTGCGCACGACGACGGCCTTGACCACGTCACCCCGCTTGACGTTGCCGCCGGGGATGGCGTCTTTCACGGTGGCGACGATGATGTCGCCGATACCGGCATAGCGACGCGACGAACCACCGAGAACGCGGATGCAAAGGATTTCCTTCGCGCCCGTGTTGTCGGCGACGCGCAGTCGCGACTCCTGCTGAATCACTTCAGCCTCCTTGACCTGGATGTATACGCACGCCGGATTGCCGACCCGACGGGCATGGTCCGTTGCCCTCCGGACGCGCGCCTGCCAGCGGTTTCGATGGATCTTGCGACCCGACCACTGGGGGTTCACTGCCGGATTGCGGGCATAGCTCCCGCAGGCAACCGGTCTAGTGTAGGCGGCCGCGCAGGTCCGGCCCAAATCGGGGTCGCAGATCACGCCGCGCAGCCTGTCCGGGCACCTGGGCGAGTCACGATCCGCGGCTACCCTCGAACCGAGCAAGATCAAGAAGGAGACGCACCATTCGGCTCGACCGTACCGAAAGAGGATGCCCTTGAACTCGCCTGCTCGCCCGCGCCGCATCGATCGCCGCGTTTTCCTCGCCGCCCTGGGCGCGATACCCGCCGTCGCGGCGCTGACCGCGTGCACCCAGCGGTCGCAGGGATCGAACGTCGAACTCACCGGCGTCGACCTGGCCGGCGCGGATCCGGCGATCCGCGCGCAGGACGATCTCTACCGCAACGTGAACGGCCTCTGGTTGCAGCAGTACCAATTGCCGCCGGACAAGTCGTCGTTCGGCGCGTTCGACGAGGCGAACGATCGCACCGAGCAGCAGTTGCGCGGCATCGTCGAGGGCATCGCCGATCCGCGTTCGGGCTCCACCGAACAGCAGGTCCGCGATCTCTACGACGCCAGGCTCGATCGCGCCGAGATCGAGCGCCTCGGCACGGCGCCGATCGCCGACCTGCTCGCCGCGATCGAGGGGGCGGCGACCAAGCCGGACCTGGCCCGGGTGATGGGCGCGCTGCCGATCGACGGACTGATCGGCTTGCAGGTCGTAGTCGATCAGAAGAACTCTGGCGCCTATATCGCTCAGCTGAGTCAGTCCGGTATCGACGGCAATCTGGACGAGCAGTACTACCGCAAGCCCGAGTACGCCGCGCAGATGGCGGCGTACCGGACCTATCTGGAACGCGTCGCGTCCGGCGCGGGTCTGGCCGATCCCGCGGGTACCGCACAACGGGTGTTCGACCTGGAGACCAGAATCGCCGCAGGCTATTGGGACGGTGTGCGCGACCGCGATCCCGACACCACCTACAACCTGCTCGGCTGGACCGAGATGACCGGTCTCGCACCGCAATTCGATTGGGATCCGTGGCTGGCGGGCAACACCGACCGGCCGAAGCAGCTGTTCGACAAGGTGGTGGTCCGGCAGCCGTCGTTCATCACCGCGGCGGGCCGGTTGTGGGCGGAGGTCGATATCGCGCAGTGGCGGGAGTATCTGCGCGTGAGTGTGGTCAAGGAATTTGCGCAGTACCTGCCCAAGGCGGTCGCGGACCCGGCCTTCGAATTCACCGGCAAGGCATTGCAGGGCCTGGATCAACGCCCCGAGCCGTGGCGCGAGGGACTCGCCACGGTCAACCGGTATCTCGGCGAGCCGTTCGGCAAACTGTATGTGGCCGAGCACTTTCCGGCGGCGGCGAAAGACCGCGCCAAGGCGTTGGTCGCCGATCTGATGGACGCGTATCGGCAGAACTTCACCGATTCCGAGTGGATGTCGCCGCAGACGAAGCAGGCCGCAATCGCCAAGCTGGACAAGATAGTCGCCAAGATCGGCTACCCGGATCGCTGGATCGACTATGCCGAATTGCGCATCACCAAGGGCAAGTTGATCGAATCCATCAGGGCCGCACACACTTTCGAGGTCAAACGCGCGTTCGCCAAACTCGGCACCCCGGTGGACAAGACGGAATGGGGCTTCCCGCCGCAGACGGTGAACGCTATGTACGACCCGAACGCCAACCAGAGCACCTTCCCCGCCGCGATCCTGCAATCGCCGTTCTTCGACGCCGACGCGGTCGCCGCGGTCAACTTCGGTGGTATCGGCGCGGTGATCGGCCACGAGATCGGGCACGGCTTCGACGATCAGGGCGCCAAATACGACGGCGACGGCAACCGGCGCGACTGGTGGACCGCCGAGGACACGGCGAAGTTCGAGGCCAAGACCCGGCAGCTGATCGGTCAGTACGACGCGCTGGTGCCGCAGGGCCTCGACGCGGGCAAGCACGTCAACGGCGCGCTGACGGTCGGCGAGAACCTGGCCGACCTGCGCGGATTGCAGATCGCACTGGCCGCGTATCGCGCCGCGGCCCGGCGCGACGGCAAGGAGCCCGACGTCAAGACGATGTTCCTGTCCTGGGCCCGGATCTGGCGGCAGCGCGCGACCAAGCAGTACCAGGAGATACTGCTCGTCAAGGACGTGCACGCGCCCAACGAGTTCCGCGCCAACCAGGTGGTCCGCAATATCGCGGAGTTCTACACCACCTTCGGCGTCACCGAGAGCGACAAGCTGTTCCTGGCGCCGGACCAACGCGTCAGCCTCTGAGATGGAAGGCCGGGTGGCGCCCGAGGCAGGTAGCCTCGGGCGAACAAGTTGGGCCTGACGAGGATGCGGCGGGCCGCATCGGGAGAGGAATCCTCGTGACACGTCTCGGACAGCTGGACCGCCGTGCGTTCCTGATCGCGCTCGGCCTGGTGCCGGCCGCGGCCGCGTTGGCTTCCTGCTCGAGCGACTCCACGCAGACGAGCAAGACGCTCACCGGGGTCGACCTGGGTGGCGCGGACGAGGCGATCCGGCCGCAGGACGACCTGTACCGGCACGTCAACGGGAAGTGGCTGCGCGAGTACCAGCTGCCGCCGGACAAGCCCGCCTTCGGTTCGACGAGCGAGGCCGCCGAGCGCACCGAACAGCAGTTGCGCGAGATCATCGACGGCATCTCCGATCCGAAGCAGGGTTCGGAGGAGCAGCAGATCCGCGATCTGTACGACGCGCGGGTGGACTGGGACGAGATCGAACGGCTCGGCATGAGCCCGCTGGCTGAGCTGTTCGACAAGGTCGACAAGGCGGCGACGAAGGCCGATCTGGCCAAGGTGATGGCGGAGTTGCCGATCAGCGGGTTGATCGGCATCGGGATCAGCATCGACCGGAAGAACTCGAACGCCTACGTGCCCTCGGTCGGGCAGTCCGGTCTCGGCCTCGGTGAGCAGTATTTCCGCAAGCCCGAGCATGCCGAGGTGCTCGCGCAGTACCGGGTGTTCCTCGAACGTATCTGTGCGGGAGCGGGTTTCCCCGATCCGGCGGGTATGGCGCAGCGGGTGTTCGATCTGGAGAAGCGCATCGCGCCCGCGCACTGGGACAACGTGCGCAACCGCGATGCCGACGCCACCTACAACGTGTTCAGTTGGTCCGAGATGACCGCTCTTGCACCGGGTTTCGACTGGGATCCGTGGATGGCCGGGAACACCGACCGGCCGCGTGAGCTGTTCGCGACGATGATCGTCGCCCAGCCGTCGTTCATCACGGCCGCGGGACAGCTGTGGACCGAGGTCGACATCCCCACCTGGCGTGACTTCTTGAAGCTGAGCGTGCTCCGCAATTACGCGCCGTATCTGCCGAAGGCCGTGAACGACGCGAACTTCGAGTTCAAGGGCAAGGTGCTCAACGGTCAGGACGAGCGGCCGGAGCGCTGGAAGTACGGCGTCGGGATCGTCAACGAACATCTCGGCGAGCAGCTCGGTAAAGTGTATGTGGACAAGCACTTTCCGCCCGAGGCGAAGCAGCGCGCGAAGGAAATGCTCGACGACGTGATCGCCGCGTACCGGGACAATTTCACCAACTCCTCGTGGATGTCGCCGGAGACCAGGAAGGCGTCGCTGGCGAAGCTGGACAAGATCGATCCCAAGATCGGTTATCCGGACAAGTGGGTCGACTACTCGCAGCTGAAGATCACCAAGGGCAAGCTGATCGAATCACTGCTCGCCATCAACACTTTCGAGAGCAAGCGCGCGTTCGCCCGGCTCGGTGGCCCGGTCGACAAGACCGAGTGGGGCATGTCGCCGCAGACGGTGAACGCCTACTACCAGGCGACCTCGAACCAGATCGTGTTCCCCGCCGCTTATCTGCAGCCGCCGTTCTTCGACAAGGACGCGCAGTCGGCGGTCAATTTCGGTGCGGTGGGCGCGACGATCGGTCACGAGATCGGTCACGGATTCGACGATCAGGGCTCGAAATACGACGGCGACGGCAACCGGCGCGACTGGTGGACGCCGGAGGACCGGGCGAAGTTCGACGCCAAGAGTAAACAGCTCATCGATCAGTACAACGCCCTGGTGCCCGAGGGCCTGGACCCGAGCCAGCACATCAACGGGGAGCTCACCGTCGGTGAGAACCTCGCCGACCTGCGCGGACTGCAGATCACGTTGGCCGCCTTCCGCATTTCGGAGAAACGGCGCGGGGTCGAGAATCCCGACTATCGGTCCATGTTCCTGTCCTGGGCCCGCAGCTGGCGGGAAAAGCAGACCAAGGAGCTGACGATCCGGTACCTGGCCACCGACACCCACTCCCCCGCCGAATTCCGCTGCAATCAGGTCGTGCGCAACCTGGCGGAGTTCTACACTGCCTTCGACGTGAAAGAGACTGACAAACTGTTCCTGCCCGCGGACCAGCGCGTCACCTTCTGAGCCCCGCCGGCCCGGGATGCGGCAGCCATTTCACGGGCTTGCCGAGGCCCGCCGTTCGGATGCGTGTGCGTCGCGCGCCCGCGGCCACGCGCGGGACAGCGCGAGCATGTTCGCGAGATTGCCGGCGCGATCATCGGCAGGCGGCAGAATGGGCGGGCCGGGAACGTGATTCGTGCCCGGCGCTCCCCGGCGTTTCAGGTCCACCGCCGCGGCGATTCGCATCGCGTAGCCGTGCATGGGGTCCGAATGGCCCGAATCGGCCTCTGGGGCAAAATATTTCAAATGCAGGAGGGCATCGCCGATCTCGATGGTCATCCGGTACAGCCGGGACGCGGAGTCCTGCTGGTCGAAACCCGCCGCGTGCAGCACCACCTCGGGCACCGCCGTCGTGAGGTCCTGCCACAGGGGTCGGAGCCGACGGCAGTGGCGGCCGGCCCGGTCCCACTCGGCCCGGCGCAGCAGCGCGTGGATCAAGGGGATCGCGACCAGCGAGATCAGCGAGAGTGCCGCTAAGAAAGTGCCGATCACCAGTAGTGGTCGCGGCGCGCCCGACGACGTGCCCGCCGCGGCTCGCAGCGCCGAATCGAGTGACGTGCCGATGCAGTACGCGCCGAAGGTCAGCAACGCCAGGTAGGTCAGCTTCTCGTGCCGGGCTGGACCACCGCTGCGGAGTTCCCGCAGGCAGGCGCGCACCAGCAGCAGACCGATCCCCGCCACGGCCACACCGACCACCGCCCACAGCGCACCCTCCCAGTCGAGCGTGCGATGCAGCGGCACCCCTGCTGCCTCGACCGCCGCGCAGGCCAGCCAGACGATCCCGGCAAGCGCCGCACAGGCGTTGTATTTACGCTGCCGGCTCCGCACCGTGCGCGGGTCGGCACCGTTGAGCAGCATCGTGAACCCGAAGCAATAGGACAGGCCCAGCATGCCCACGGCGAAGAACACCCGCTGGCCGAACTCCGGGTAGCCGAGCGCGGCGGCCGACACGTACCCGAGCAGCGATCCGAGATCCCAACTCAGCGCATGGTTTATCAAACGATCGGCGATCGTGTCGTGCACGAGCACCCATCGGCCGCCGACCACCAGCGCACCCAGCACGACGACGATCGCGATGAATGCGGGTGGTGCGGAGTCCATCGGTGACCAGCCTAGATTCCGCAGGCCGCACCGACCACCGGAATCCGCTGTGCCACATCCCCGTCGGCGCTGCGTCGGCGACCGCTCTCACCGTGCGGCGACCGGAACCTGTTCGGCCAGTTCGTCGGCTTCGGCGAGTTCGGCCTGTTCGTCGTGCACGTACTTGTTGCCTGCGAAGTACGAGGCCACGGCGGCCAGGAGCATCATGACGGCGGCTGCCACGAACACGACGACGAGGCCGGTGTGGAACGGGCCGGTCAGCAGGTTGGGGAAGAATTCCTGACCGGTCAGGGTGTCGGAGTTGACGCCGGGTTTGGCCAATTCGCCGGTGGGACCGAGCAATTCCTGGATCGGGTTGAAGCCGAGGAACGCGGCGAACATGCTGGCGACCGGCGGCATCCCGGCGACCTCGGCGGCGGCGCTCGCGGACACGCCCTGCGCGCGCAGGCCGGTGTCCAGCGCCGAAGGCAGGCTGGCGGCGAGGCCGACGACCATGAGCGAGAAGAAGATTCCCATCGACAGCGCGTTGCCGCCGTTGAACAGGGTGCCGCGCATACCGGAGGCGGCGCCGCGTTGCGCGGCGGGCACGCTGGACATGATGGCGGCGGTGTTGGGCGAGAAGAACAGTCCGCTGCCGATGCCGTTGAGCAGCACGATCAGGGCGAACAGCCAGTAGTCGAAGTCGACGGGAATGATCAGCAGCAGCAAGAATGTCGCGGCCGAGATCAGCGCGCCGCCGGTGGTGAACAGGCGGGAGCCGTAGCGGTCCGAGAGCCATCCCGAAATCGGCCCGGCCGCAAGGAATCCCACGGTCAGCGGCAACAGGTAGATGCCCGCCCACAGCGGTGTCGACTCGAAGCTGTAGCCGTGCAACGGCAACCAGATGCCCTGCAACCAGATGATCAGCATGAACTGCATGCCGCCGCGGCCGATGGACACCATCAGGTTGCTGAAGTTCCCCAGCCCGAAGGCCCGGTTGCGGAACAGGCCGAGGTGGAACATCGGATCGGCGACCTTGCTCTCCACCACACAGAACACGCCGAGCAGCACGAGGCCGCCGAGCACCGAGCCCAGCACCCACGGGCTGGACCACCCGGTCGCGTGACCGCCGTAGGGCTGGATGCCGTAGGTGATGCCGGTGAGCAGCGCGGTGAGACCGAGCCCGAAGGTGATCGTGCCCGCCCAGTCGACCTTGCCCGCCGAGCGGATGCCGACCTCGTGCAGCGAGCGGTAGGACCAGAACGCGCCGAGCACCGCGATCGGCACGCTGACCCAGAACACCGCGCGCCAATCCCATTCCGACAGCACGCCACCGATGAGCAGCCCGAGGAACGAACCCGCCACGGCCGCGACCATGTTGATGCCCAGCGCGGTGCCGCGCTGTTTAGCCGGGAAGGCGTCGGTGAGGATGGCCGCGGAGTTGGCGGTCAGCATCGCGCCGCCGATGCCCTGCACCACGCGCCAGATGATGATCCACATCGCGCCCGCGCCGCCGTGGAACGGATCGAAGGACAGGGCCAGCGCGCAGATCGCGAAGACGGCGAAACCCAGGTTGTACACCCGGACTCGGCCGAAGATGTCGCCGAGCCTGCCGAACATCACCACCAGCACGGCCGTCGCGAGCAGATAGCCCATCAGCATCCACAGCAGGTAGCCGACGTTGCCGGCTTCCAGCGGGTTCAGGCCGACGCCGCGGAAGATCGCGGGCAGCGAGATCAGCACGATGGACGAGTTGATCGCGGTGAGCAACACCCCGAGTGTGGTGTTGGTCAGCACGATCCACTTGTAGTGCGGATGGTCGCGGTCATAGCGCAGCCTGCGACGGATGGTGTTGACCTCGCCCAGATCGAGATCGGTGGATGGCATCGGCACGGCGTCCCCTAGCGAGTCGTTATCTCCGCAAACTATATAGTTAGCTGATCTAACTATCAAGATCGATCGGTGTGATTCACGGCTGGGTAGGTTAGCCTTGGCTGAATTTGCTGGCCGGTCCCTGGACCGGCGGAAATGTCCTTGAAGGGGGCCACTGATGAAACCGGTTCGGAGAGCACGCTGGGCAACAGTCGCGGTCGCGACGGTCGCGTTGACGCTGGGCCTGACGGCCTGCGGCACGTCGAGCGACGACGGCGGGTCCGGCGGCGAGCCGGTCACCATCACCCACGCGCGCGGCTCGACCACCGTGACGGGCACGCCCAAGAAGGTTGTCGCCCTGGGTAATCAGTGGCTCGACACCGCCCTGGCGCTGGACGTGACGCCGGTCGGTTACATCGACAACGTCGCCGCGGTGTCCAAGAGCACGCCTCCGTGGGAGCCGAAGACCCTGGAATCGGCGAAATCCCTGAGCACCACGGGCAATGTCGCCGAACAGGTGGCGGCGCTGGAGCCAGACCTCATCCTGGTCGATCCGTTCATCGCCGACCAGAAGACCTACGACGAGCTGTCCAAGGTCGCCCCCACCCTGCCCGCGCTGGGCAAGGACGCGGTCACGCCGTGGCCCGATCTGGTGACCACCTTGGGCAAGGTGCTGCGCCGGCAGGACGCCGCCGCGAAGGTGATCGCCGACGTGAACAAGCAGATCGAGGCGATCGGCCAGGCCAATCCGGGACTGAAGGGCAAGACCTTCGCCAGCACCTGGCTGGGCAGTCCGACCCAGCTCATGGTGCTCACCGACCCGAACGACGGCTCCAGCAAGCTGTTCACGCAGCTGGGTATGACTATTCCGGCGAATCTCACCGAGCAACCGTCGAACCAGGGGCGGCTGTCGCTGTCCCCGGAGCGCGTCGACCAGCTGAGCGCCGATCTGCTGCTCGCCGGCTACACCCCCGGTTTGGACGAAAAGTACCGGCAGCTCCCGGGATACAACGATCTGCCCGCGGTGCGGAAGGGCTCGGTCGTGTTCCTGACCACGCAGGAGATCAGCGCGATCAACCAGCCCACCGCGCTGTCGGTGCCCTACATGCTGACCAAACTGGAGCCTGCGTTCGCCGCCGCGGCGAAGTAGGCGACCCGCTAGGACGCGAGGCGTCCGCCCGCCAGGACCACGCGGGCGGACGCCCATTCGCGCGACAGCGCAAGCAGATTGCGAAGTTCGGTAGTCCGGTCACCCGCGGGGAAACGCACGGCATGCCGCGGGTACGACGGCGGCATACCGTGCAGCTTCTGGCGGGTGGCCTCGGCAATACCGCGAGCGTAGGTGCCGAGGTCTGGGGTCTCGCCGGTCTCGGGGTCCGGCACGAACTGCTTCAGATGTAGCAGTGCATCACGGATCTCGACGGTCATCCGATAAAGCCGCGCATTCGAGCCAGGATGCTCGGTGTGTGCCAGTGGCAGCACCACCTCAGGAACGGCGGTCGTGAGGTCGTGCCACATCGGACGCAACTGCCGACAGCATCGACCGGCCCGATCCAGCCCCGCATGGATAAGTACCGCGTCGACCAGCGGGATCGAGATCAGCATGGCCAGGATCGCGAGCACGGTGAACGAACCCACCGCCCACCCGGCGCTCATGTGCTGCGGCGACACACCGGAGAGCGTGCACAGCGACCGGTAAACGGAGGCGATGGCGGTGTAGAGCGCGACCGCGAGTAACGCACAATAGGTCGACTTCTCCCGGGTCGTCGCGCCGGGAATGCGGAGATCTCGAATGCACGCACGACCGAGTAACCCCGCGATGACGATGAGACATGCGTCGACCGCCATCCACAGCACCCCGTCCCAGTCCACAGCGGGCAACACCGCTGGGAACCAAGCCATCTCGTTGATCGCGGCGCAGCACGCCACCACGAGCCCGGCCAAGGTGGCGATCGTGTCGTATCGACGCTGCCGCCGCCATCCTTTCCGCAGATCCCTCCCGCCGAGTGTCACGACGAACCCGAAAGCGTTGGACAGGGCCAGAAAGCCGACGGCCAAGAACACCCGCTGCGCCAGATCCGGATAGCCGATGCCTGCGACGAACGCGTACGCGGACACCGCGCTGACATCCCAGGTCAGCGCGCGATTGATCAGACGATCGGTGAGTGTCTCGTTGACCAGGAACCAACGGCCGCAGATCACACCCAGCACAAGCACGACGATGATCGTCGTGAACACGGGCGGCGCGGAATTCATCGGCGCCGATTGTAGGTCGCGTCCGACGGCCACACCCGGGCCAGGCCGAGCAGCATCCGCAGTTCCGAGGTTCGATCGGCGGGACGCGGCAGTACCAGGGCGCCGGGCCGGGTGGCCGGCGGCGCACCTCGCGCCTTCGCGCGACCGGCCCGGGCCAGCACCAGTGCGTAACTCCGGTTGTCGGACGGGCCGGGTACCGCTGCGGTGTCCGGCATATACGGCCGCAGTTGCAAGAGCGCGTCCCAGATCTCGACCGTCATCCGATACCGGCGGTGCGCGGAATCCGGATCTCCCGACTCGTCTTGCGCCAGCACCACTTCCGGCACGGCACTGGTGAGGTCACGCCACATCGGGCCGAGGCGGCGGCAATGCCTGCTCGCCCGGTCCCAGCCCAGGCGCGCGGACAGGACGTCGATCAGTCGGACCGAGAGCAACGCGGTGGCGACGGAGAACGTGGCGAAAGTGACTATCGTCCACACCTTGCCCGGTTCGGAGGGCGGTGCGCCGAGCAGCGTCCGGACACTGCCGATGGCGGAACCGCAGGTCCAATAGACGGCGAGCACGAGCAGCGCGCCGAACAGCAGCTTTTCCCTGATCGTCAGGCCGCCGGAGCGCAACTCCCGGATACAGGCATGCACCATCATGTATCCGGCGATCCCGCCCGCGAACGAGACCACCGCCCACACACCGGTGGCCCAGCGGAAGGGCAACAGATCGTCGAGGAAGGATTCGGCCAGCACGATGGTGGCCGCCGCGACCGCGGCCGTGGTGTCGTACCAGCGCTGCCGGTCGCGCGCCTCGTACCGGGCCTGGCCGTCGAACAGCAGCCGCGCGAACCCGTATGCGGCGGCGCCTGCCATCAAGCCGCAACCCAGAAACAATCGCCGACCCAGCTCCGGCGCACCGGCCGCGTTGGCGATGCCGTGCAGCAGGAAGCCGCCGATCTCCCAGCTCCACAGGCGATTGAGCAGCCGATCCATGCTCGAGTCCCGCACCAGCAGCCAGCGCCCGGCCGTCACGATCGCGGCGAACATGCCGACCGAGAGGATCAGCAGGGCAGGTACGGAATTCATCGTCGACGACTGTAACCGGCGGGTGCACTCGTCCGGGCGGCCTGTCGAGCCGAGCTCGCGGCCGCCGGACGAGTGCGACCGATCAACTCTCCGCGGCCTTGCGGTACCCGCGGACGGCGAGGGCGCCGAAGACCAGCACCAGACCGACCGACCACGCGACGGTCTGCAAGAGCGGCACCGCGACCGGACCGCCCACAGTGAATCCGCGCATCGCCTCCACCGCGCAGCTCATCGGCTGGCCGCGCACAATCGGCTGCAACCAGCCCGGATAGTTCTCGATCGGGACGAAGCCGGAGTTGAAGAACATCGCGAGCAGCACGACCGCGGCGAAGATCTGCACCACCTTGTCACCGATGCGGCTGACCCCCACCACGATCACCATCGGCGTGAATCCCGCGATGACGATCACCGGCACGATCAGCACCCCCAGTACGCCCAGCAGACCCTGCTCGAAACGCAGCCCGAGGATGACGCCGACGATGAGCACGATCGCCGTCGCGGCCACCGCGCGCAGGCATTCGGCGAGCAGTCTGCCGATCAGTCCGGCCGAGCGGTTGATCGGCAGCACCCAGAAGCGCCGCAGCAGACCGCTTTCCCGTTCGCCGTACAGCGAGAGGCCGGTGCCCATCGCCCCGTACATCGCGCCGGACACGGCGATCATCGGCACGAAACCGTAGATCGCGTCAGGGCCGTCGCCGAGGTCGAGCGACTTGCTCAGCACGAGATCGAACATGAGCAGCAGCAGGATCGGCAGCACCAGCGTCGTGGTCACCACCTCCTGCTGCCTGCTCCAGCGGCGCAGCAGTCTGCCGGTTTCCACCAGGCTCTGATCGACCAGGGTGCTCATCGCCGCCGTCCTTCCACCCACACCGCCACGACCATCGCCGCGATCAGCAGTCCGGCCACCCAGATCGCGGCCACCGTGCTGGTCGAGGTGAAGCGGCCGTCGGACAACTCCCGCAACGCGCCCGCCACCTGGGATACCGGTTGGTTACGCACGAACGGCTGGATCCAGCCCGGAAAACCTTGCGCGGGCACGAAACCCGTCGACATCATCAACAGCAGCAGTTGCGGCGCGAACAACACCGTCGCGCCGAGTTCGGGATTGGCCGTCGCGGTGCCGAGCGCGTCGGCGGCGACCACCACGGCCGCGCCGAACGCCAGGATCAGTACCAGGAACGCCACCGTCGCGCCCGCCCCGTGGAAGCGGAAACCGAAGAGCGAGCCGATGGTCAGCGCACCGGCCAGCGCGGCGAGGGCACGCACCGAGTTCGCCGAGATCCGAGCGGCAGGCGGTACCCACGGCGGCACCGGCATGGACCGCAGCCGAGTTCCCATGCCACCGGCCACTTCTCGCGCCGCCCGGTCACCCGCGAACATCGCGGTGAAGAACATGGCCTGGACCGCGATCAACGGGAGCAGGTACTGCGCGTAGTCGATGCCCGTCGCCTCCATCGAACGACGCAGCGGCACATAGACACAGACGAAGAAGGTCAGCGGCGCCGCGAAGGCGAGGATCAGATCTCCCTCCCGCACCGCGGCGCGAATACCACGGCCGCTCAACGCGGTCCATTGCATGCCGTTCGGCACCCGCAGGACGGTGGCGGCGGTCATGCGGTGGCCTCGGCGGCGGGTTTGGTCAGCTCGATGAACACCTCGTCGAGCGAGGGCCTGCGCAAGGCGATGTCGATGAGTTCGATATCGGCCTCGGTGATCCGGCGCAGCGCCTCCCCCAGCGTGGCCGCGCCGTCGGGCGCGGGCAGCGAGACCCGGTCGGCGGATTCGGCGACGGTGATCTCGCCGAGCCCGGTGAGCGCGGTGACCACCGCGGGCAGCTCGCCCGGATCGGCGGGGACCACCTCGCAGTAGCTCGCGCCGGTGCGCGCTTTGAGCTGGTCGGCGGTGCCTTCGGCGATCACGGTGCCCTTGTCTACGACGATGATGTTGTCGCTCAACACATCCGCCTCTTCGAGGTACTGCGTGGTGAGCAGGATCGTGACGCCCTGCTGCTTCAGCGCGCGCACCAGACCCCAGAGGCTCTGCCTGCTCACCGGGTCGAGTCCGGTGGTCGGCTCGTCCAGGAAGACCACCTGGGGCGGACGCACCAGCCCGCAGGCGATATCGATGCGCCTGCGCATGCCGCCGGAGTACTGGCCGACCCGGCGATCGGCGGCCTGCTCCAGCTCGAATTGGCCGAGCAGTTCGTCGGCGCGCGTCTTGGCCTCCTTGCGCCGCAAGCCCATCAGGCGGCCGAACAGCACCAGGTTCTCCCGGCCGGTCAGCATTTCGTCCAACGCCGCGTACTGGCCGGTGAGCATGATGGACGCCCGGACCGCGGCGGCCTCCCGCACGACGTCGTACCCGGCCACCAGCGCCCGCCCCGCATCCGGCTTGGTGAGCGTCGAGAGCACCGACACCGTGGTGGTCTTGCCCGCCCCGTTCGGGCCGAGCACACCGAGCACACTGCCCTTCGGCACCTCGAAGCTGATGCCGCGCAACGCTTTCACCTCGCCGAACGACTTCTCCACGCCCTCGACGACGATCGCGGCATCGGCCGAAACCGTGCCCGCCGCCGTTTCCCTGCTCGAATCCACCGTGCTGCTCTCCGTCCTTGCTACGTACGAATCGTCGTTGGTGCCTGTGAATCCCGATCAGGGCGGACCCGGCCACCGCCGAGTCCGCCCGTTGTCTACCTGCCCGAGCCGGGCGATCAGCCGAGCAATGTCACCACCTCGTCGAGGGACGCGCCGCCCAGTATCGCGGTGACCGGCAGCTCACGCTGTAGTTCGACTTCGATGCGCTTGCGTAAGTCCAACGCCTGCAACGAATCCAGCCCGAGGGCGACGAGCGGCACGGACCCGTCGATGGTCTCGGTGGTGTCCATGCCCATCACCGCGCGCAGCGCGAACCGCACCTGCTCGGCGGTGTTCGGGGCGGTTACCGGAACGGCCGCAGTCCGGGGCTCGGGGGCCACGGGCGCGGGCACCGGGACCGGATCGGCCGGTGCTTCACCCTGCTCCGCCGGGAAGTCGCCCAGATCCAGCGTGCTGAACAACGGGTCGAATCCGAAGGCGGAGAACAAGGTAGCGAGCCGGTCCCAATCGGCGGTCGCGATGATGACGTTCTCCGCGCGCGTGGTGAGGCCCGCGGCGATCGCGCTCGCGGGTTCCATCGGCCGCAGGCCGGTGCCGCTGATCGCCGCCAGCGCATCCGCCTGATCCGCGCCGACCGCGCGCCACAGACCCCACTGCACCGACGTGCTCGCGATGCCCTGACTGCGGTAGCGCGCCGCAGCCGCGTCGAGCATGCGGTTCACCGCGGCGTACGCCATGTGGCCGCGACCGCCGATGGTGGCCGACAGCGACGAGCACAGCACGACACGGCCGTTCGACGTGCGCGGGAAATGCTGGACCAGATGCTCGAGCGCGCCGACCTTCGGCGCCGCGGCCGCGCGCACCGACGCCGGCGTGAGCTCGGCGGCCGCGACATAGTCGACCGCCGCGTGCACGATCAAATCCGCCGGCGTCGAACGGTATTCGTCGGCCAGCGCGCGCACCGCCGCCGCGTCGGTGACATCGCAGCGCCGCACGACCACCTCGGTGGCACCGAGCTGTCGGATCTGTTCGATCCGCGCGAGCGCCTCGGCGGTACCGCCCGACCTGCTCAGCAAGGTGATCCGCCCGGCGCCGTCGCGGGCGAAGCGCTCGCAGAAGTCCAGCCCGAGTTTGCCGGTGCCGCCGACGATCACGACCTCACGCACGTCGTCCGCGCCGAGTGACGGCACGGTCGAAACATCTTCGGCGACGAGCCGTTTCGCGTAGACGCCGCCCTCGCGCAGGGCCAGCTCCGGCTCCCGTGCGGTGTGCAGCGCCACCATGAGCGCCTTGGCCGAGTCCGGCAGCGGCAGACCGGGAGCGAGATCCACGTGCCGGAACGAGACACCGAGGTGATCAGCGGCCAGGCACCGGAACCCGGCCTGGGCGGCGGCGTGGAACAGATTCGGCACATCGGCCTCGAGCACCTGCTCCCCGCCGACGGTCACCAGCCACACATCCCGCACGCCGTCGAGCCTGGGCAACCGCGCGCGATCGCCCAGGAACTCGGCGAGTTCGGCCACCGCGGCTTCGGTCGTCGGGTCATCGAGTTCCGGCAGCACGACGACCGCGGTATCGAAAGCCGTTCCGGCACTGTGCGTGGCCGCCGCGGGATCGACGATCGTCACCCCGTGCAGCGCGGCGGCGTCCCGCAGCGCCGCGACCAGTTCGGCGCTGCGACCACCGTGCTCGAGCACCGCCATGGTGCGCGGCGGCACCAGTGCCCGGCTGCGCAAACGCACCCACTGCTCGACGATGCGCTGGGCGGGCACGGTGCGCTGTTCGGTTCCGGCGGAACTCGGCGCGGTAGCAACGACGTCCGGCGCTGCGGTCCGCACCGCCGTGTGGTCGTAGGCCGCCCACAGGTGCTTCGGGTTCATCTGTGTGTTCGGGAAGTCGAGCAGCGGGAGCCGCGGCGCGCCCGCCGAATCGGTGCGCAGCGCGGACCAGTCGTAGCCGAGGTCGCTCACCGCGACGAGTCCGAGGTTGCGGGTGAACTCGCGCAGATCGGTGGCCGTCCGGCGCGAGGTGCCGATCGTCTGGAAGTCACGCTGCTGCGCGACGGTGCTCAGGTTCTCCTGCACCGCGAGGAAAAGCGCCGGGTGGTCCGCGATTTCGAGGTAGGTGTCGACGCCCCGTTCGGCCGCCAGCGCGATCGCCAGATCGAACCGGACCCGGTTGCGCAGGTTCCAGTACCAGTAGTCGCCCACCGGCAGATCGGGTGTGATCGCCGTGCCCAAAGTGGAACCGATACATTCGATCTCGGTCGCGGTGAACTCCGGGCGGTCCAGTTTGGCGGCCAGCGAGTCGTCCAGGAAGCTGTCCCGGAACTCGGTCACCACGGAGGTGTGCGCCGGGTAGCCGACACGAATCTCCTTGGCGAACTTGCCTTCCGCGGTCAGATCGGCGACCACCTGCGCGACCGTCCGGCGCTCACCGCCGATGGCGAGCACGTGCGGGGAGTTGATCACCGACAGCTCGGCCCAGCCGGAGTGCCGCGCCAGGATGGCCTCGCATTCCTCGCGATCGACGCCGACGACGGCCATCGAGTACTTGTCTTCGCGGTCTTCCTGTTTGGCGATCGTGTCCACGAGACCACCGCGCAGCGTCACCACACGCACGGCGTCGGCCAGCGTGATCACGCCGGACACCACACCGGCGGCGAGTTCACCCTGGCTGTGCCCGACGGTGACGCCCGGGACCACTCCGGCCGCCCGCCACATCGCCGCGAGGCCGACCATCTGCATGAACAGCGCGGGCTGCACGATACGTAGCAGGTTGTGACCCGGCTCCGATTCGGCGAGCAGGTAGGACCGCGGCGACAGCTCGAACAGGTCCTGGAAGACCGCCTCCGCCTCGTCCACCGCGGCGCGGTAGGCGGGCGAGTTCTCATAGAACATCCGGCCCATGCCCGCGTACTGACTGCCCTGTCCCGGGAAGATGTAGCCGATCTTGCGGGCCTTGGCCGCACTCCCGGTCGCGATCACGGCCGCGTGCGGCTCGCCCGCCGCGACCGCGCGCAACGCCTCGACCAATTCGACGCGCTCGGTGACCATGGCCAGCGCGCGACACCGCCGCGCCACCCGGGTCCGGAACAGCATGTCGGCCACCTGATCCGGGCCCACCGCGGGATGTGCCTCGAGGTAGGACAGGATGGCGGCGGCTTCGCGGCGCAACGAGTCCGGCGCGTCCGAGGACAGCAGCACCGGGATGCTGCCGTCCGGCAGGCGATGGCTAGACATGGATCTCCTCCTCCAGCACGGGCATCGCGATGACCGCGTGCGCGTTCGTGCCCGCGACGCCGAATGACGAGACGGCGGCGTAGCGCACGCCGTCGTGCGGCGCCCAGTCCGCCAACCGCTCGGCCAGGCGCAGCCCCGACTGCGCCCAATCCAGCTGTGTGGTCGGGTTTTCCGTGTGCCTGGTCGGGGCGATCTGCCCGTGCAGTCCGCTCAGCAGCACCTTGATCAGGCCGAGCATGCCCGCGGCGGCCTGCGCGTGGCCGAGGTTCGATTTGACCGAACCGAGTAGCGGACGATTGTCGCCGTTGTTCGCCGCACCGTAAACCTGTGCCAGCGCGGTCAATTCGAGTGGATCGCCGACCGCCGTGCCGGTGCCGTGTCCCTCGATCATGCCCACCAGTTCCGCCGGGATACCGGCGGCACGCACCGTTTTCGCGATCAGCTGCGCCTGCGCGGCCGCGCTGGGCACCGCGATGGGTGCGCCCGCGCCGTTGTGGTTCACCCGAGTGGCGAGGATCCGTCCGTAGACCCGATGTCCCAGCTCTTCGGCACGCGATTCACGTTCCAGGACAACGACACCCGCGCCCTCACCCCACAGTGTGCCCAGGGCGTCCGCCGAATACGGTTTGCACTGCCCGTCCGTGGAGAGCGCGTTGGCCTTGGCGAATTCGAAGAAACCGGCGAGCGAGCCCATCACGCAGACACCGCCGGCCAGCGCCCAGTCGCATTCCCCGTTGCGGATCGCCGACGCCGCGAGGTGTACCGCGGACAGCGACGACGCACATGCGGTGTCCACCGTCATCGACGGACCGGACAGTCCGAGGGCGTGCGAGATCCGTCCGGCCACCGCGCCCAGGGCCGCGCCGGTCGCCCGATATCCGGTGTGCTCGTTGGCCTCGTCGCCGCGCGGACCGTACTCGGTGTAAGAAGCGCCCATGTAGCAACCGATTTCCGCACCGGCCAGGCTCGCCGGGTTGATGCCCGCGTTCTCCAGCGCCCGCCACGCCACCCGAAGCGCCACCCGCTGCTGCGGATCCATCGCCACGGCTTCGCGCGGCGTGATGCCGAAGAACATCGGATCGAATTCGGCCGCGCCGTCGAGGAACCCGCCCGCGTCGCGCACCTGGCTCCAGCCGTCGGTGCCGGCCGCGGCCATCAGCTGCTCGATCGGCCAGGACCGGTCCCGCGGAAACGGGCCGATCAGATCGCGTGATCCGGCCAGCGCGGACCAGTACGCCGGCAGGGTGTCGATACCGCCCGGCGCCTCTACCGCCATGCCCGCCACGACGATCGGGTCGTCGATCCGCTGTGCGCTCATCGGGTCGCCTCCGCCGAAACCAGCTCGGCGGACAGGATTTCCGCGATGCCCTCGACATGATCGTTGAGATAGAAGTGCCCGCCGTCGAACATCGTCACCGCCAGTTTCTGCTCGGTGTGCTGCTGCCAGGCGAACAGATCGCCGATACCGACGAACTCGTCCTCGCTGCCACCCATCACGTGGATGCCGGTGCCGACGGTGACATCCTTACCGCAGGTGTAGGCGTCGAACGCGCGGTAGTCGCCCTTCAACGCGGGCAACGCCATACGCATCAGCTCGCGGTTGGCCAGCAGGTCGGCGCCGGTGCCCTGTAGCCCGCCCACGTGATCGAGCAGTTCGTCGTCCTCGGTCGGGTGCGGTGGCATATCGGCGACCTGCCACGGCGCGCAGGCGCCGGAGACGCCGAGCAGCCGGACGGGTACGCCCGCGGCGTCGGCCAGCCGGGCGAATTCGAAGGCGACCATGGTGCCCATGCTGTGGCCGAAGATGGTGATGGGCACGCCCCGGTTGAACGGCGACCGCGCGAATTCCTCGAACGCGTCCGCGGCGGTCTCCTGGATGGTCTCGCGCACCGGCTCCTGCGCCCGATCCTGGCGGCCGGGGTATTGCAGCAGCACCACATCGAAATTCGCGCTCAGGGCCTTGGAGAAGGGCCGGTACGTCGAGGCGCCGCCGCCCGCGTGCGGACAGATCACCAGTGGTGGGTTGTCCGCGGACCGCGGTTTGTGAAACTTTCGGATCCAGCCCGGTGTACTAGCCATTACCTGATCTCCTGCCTGGCACCGCAATGCGGTGCGTCACTGCCACATCCGTCGCATGACCAACATCCCCAGGTCCGAGTCGTCGAGGACCTCGGTGTCGCCGATGCGGCGATCGGCGTCCTCGGCGATGGCGCGCAGGGTGTTGATGAAAGCGGACTCGATGATCTGAACGTCGTTGTCGTCGAAGGAGTCCTCGGCGTAGAAGACGACGACCTGAAGGGGTTCACCGGGGAACAGCAGGTCCGCGGGGAAGATCATGATCAGCAGCGCGTTGTCGGTGGCGCCGCGGCCTTCGAACGACACCAGCTCCAGTTGCTCCGCGCCGAGCAGCCGCACCAGTTCGTCACGGCCCGACGGATAGGACTGGAACACGAACATGCTGTCGAACAGCCTGCGCGCGCCCGCGGCCCGGTTCGCCGAGGTGAGGCGGTACTGCTGGAATTCCATGAGCTCGGCCCGGCGGCGCTGCACGTCGGTGAGCCGGTCCCGCCAGCTCTGCCCGGCGGGTAGCTCGATGGCGACCGGAACGGTGTTCACGAAGCAGCCGATCGCATTGTCGACCTCGTCCAGATCGGCCGGACGGCCCGACACCACCTCGCCGAAAACCGCTGCGTCGCCGCCGGTCACGTGGCGCAGCACGTTGGCCCAGGCCAGCTGGCAGACCGCGCTGAAGGTCGTGCCGACCGTCGCGGCCAGCTCGGTCAGCGCGTCGGCAACCGCGGCGTCGACCGGGAAGCGATGCGCCACCGGCACTTTCGAGCCTCCTGGCACTCGGTTCGGCGCGACCACGCAGGGCTGCACGCCGGCCAGGTACTCGTTCCACACGGCCTCGGTCGCCTGTTCGCGGTCCTCGGTGAGCCGCAGGAACTCGGCGAAAGTGGCGGGGTTGCCCAGGGGTTCGGCGGTGCCGCCGCTGGCGTAGTCCGCGAAGATCTCGCGCGGCAGCAGCTGACCGGACCAGCCGTCGGTGAGGATGTGGTGCGAGGCGAGCACCAGCATGTGCTCGCCCGCAGGCAGATGCACCACCGTCGCCCGCATCAACGGACCGCGCGACAGGTCGAACACGCCCGCCTGATCCGCGTCGAGGAATTCCAGCAGGCGCTGTTGGGCGTCCGGCTTCGACGCGAAATCGACCTCCTCGACCAGGAATTCCATCCGCTCGGCCACGACGGCGTACGGCTGCCCGGCATGCGAGACCGAAATGGCGACGCGCAGATTCGGATACCGATTCAGCACGTTGTTCAGCGAACGGGTCAGTCGCGCCACGTCGAGCGTGCCGCGCACGGTGATGGTGGTCTGCACCGTGTAGGCGTCGCGGCCCGCGCTGCTGATCGCCGTGAAATACAGCCCGGCCTGCAGGGGCGCAAGGGGATACACGTCGGCGTAGCGGCCGTAGAGCGACTGCCAGCGGTCGAGATCGAGCTGCGTCACGTCGCGGGCGAGTACGTCACTCGGGGTCAAGCGTCGCGTGGGATCCTCGCGCACGGTCTTCGCCAGCTCGCGCAGTGCGCCGGTCCACAGATCGGCCAGTTCCCGAACGTCCTGCTCGGACAGCGGGCCCGACGGGTACCGGAACGACGCCCGCAGCACCGGATCGTCGTTGTCCAGCAACGCGACGGTGTTGATGTCGAGCAGCGCGGGCGCGGGCATGGTCGCATCGGCATGGCCGCCCAGATATCCGAATTCCGGTGCGGCGTCCCATTCCTCGACCTGGCCCGCCGCGTCGGGAACGGCGAACCGGCCCATGTAGTTGAAGCTGAGCTGCGGCACCGCGGCGGCGGCCAGTTGCGGTGCGGTGTCGGTGTTGAGCCGCCGCAGCAGACCCCAGCCGATGCCGGAATCGGGTACCGCGCGCAGTTGCTCCTTGACGGCCTTGACCGCACCGACCATGTCCGGCTCGGCCGCGACGGTGAGCGCGACCGGATAGGCGGTGGTGAACCAGCCGACGGCATTCGCGAGATCGACTCCGGCGAACAGGGTTTCGACGCGACCGTGCCGCTCCATGGTGAGCTTGACCGAGTCGGCGTCCCGCTCGCGAACCTGCCGGAACCGCCGGGTCGCCACGGCGAGCGCGGCCACCTGGATGTCCAGGAAGTCGCAGCCGAAGGCCTGCGCCGCGGTGGTCATCAGGTAGTGCGTGTCGGCGGTGTCCAGCTCCGCGGTGACCTCGCGCACCGTCGCCACGGTGTCCACGGCGGCATCGAACGCGCGATCGCCGAGCAGCGGATCGGCACTGTCCGCGATCGCCTGCCACCACGGCAACGTCTCGACCACCGAGTCGGCCTGGGCCAGCTGGACCAGGCCGGTGTTCCAGGCCTGCACCGAGGTACCCAGGTCGGCTGCCGAAAGTTCTTCGCCCGCCCAGAGTCTGCGCAGGTCCTCGTGGATGACGCGCCACGAGACACCGTCGACCACGAGGTGGTGCAACACCAGCAGCAAGCGTCCGGCGGTGCGATCGTCGGTGTGCACCCAGGCCGCACCGACCATCCGGCCCGCCGCGGGATCCAGGCCCTCGGCGATGCGGCGCAGCTGCTCGTTCAGCACCTCGGACGCGCTCGATGCCCATGCGGCACCGTCGATTTCGATGTCGTGCAGGCTGGGCCGGGTAAACGGCTCGTCCACGCGCGGCACGTAGTAAGCGGTTCGGCCGTCCGGTCCGGCCGCCAGGCGGGCGCGTAGCAGCGGATGCCGGTCGACCAGCCCGTCGAGCATCGCGCCCAGCCGCTCGAGCGTGCTGCCCACGGGGGTCACCACGGCCGTCGCCTGGCTGTAGGCGGCGTAGTCGGTGCTCTGTTCGATCAGCAGGGTCGCGATCGGGTTGAGCGGAATCCAGCCGGTGCCGTCACCGGATTCGACCAGCGCGGGCGCGGTCGACAGATCGATCGGCGCGGTGGCGGCGGCGATGAGCGCGATGGTGCGCGCCGCGAACAGCGCGCTGGTGCTGATCAGCAGGCCACGCTTCTTGAGCGCCGATGCCATCCGGATCGCGCTGATGGAATCGCCGCCGAGCGCCAGGAAATCATCGTCGGCGGCCAGCTCGACCTGCGCGGTGAGGCCGAGCACCTGCCGGATCACCTCGGCGACCGCCTGCTCGGCCGGATCACGCAGCGCCCGTCCGCGACCGGTGTCGCCGCCGAGATCCGGCACCGGAAGCGCCTTGCGGTCCAGCTTTCCGTTCGCGGTGAGCGGCAGCGCCGCCAATTTCACCAGCGCCGTGGGGATCATGTATTCGGGCAGCCGATCGGCCAGGAAAACCCGGATGCCCCCGGCATTCTCGGCCTCGGTGCCGGACTCGAACGCCGATCCGGCCTCGGGCACGTAGTAGGCGACCAGGGCCGCGTCGCTGTCGCGGTTGATCGCGATCGCCGCGGCCGCGGCGATGCCCGGCACCTGGCGCAGCACGGAGCCGACCTCGCCGAGTTCGATGCGATGACCGCGCACCTTGACCTGGTCGTCGATCCGGCCGAGGTACTCCATACTGCCGCTGGGATGCCAGCGCACCACGTCGCCGGTGCGGTACATCCGCGCGCCGGGCTCGTCGGCGAACGGGCAGGCGACGAAGGTCGCCGCACTCAGATCGGATCGATGGTGGTAGCCCTGGGCGAGTTGCACTCCGCCCAAATACAATTCGCCGGTCACCCCGGGCGGCACCTGGCGCAGCCGATCATCGAGCACGTAGACCGTCGAATTCCATTCCGGTTGGCCGATCAGTGCCGACCGGAACTCCGCGGGCTTTGCCAGCGCGCCCGCGAAGTTCTCGTGCATCAGGTCCATGGCGGCCTCGGTCGGCCCGTAGAGGCCCAGGACCGTACCGCCGAACACCCGGCTCGCCTCCTCCACCAGCGGCGGCGGTACCGCCTCGCCCCCGAGGTAGACGAAGCGCATGGACTGCAACCGGGCCGGATCGGGCTCGGCGTCGAGGAAGGCCCGGGTCACGCTGGGCACCAACGAGATCTGGGTGATCTGGTGCCGATCGATGATGCCGGCCAGCGCCTCCACGTCGGCCTGCCACCAATCCGGCGGCGGCAGCACCGTGGCCGAGCCGGTGCAGAGCGCGTTGACCAGTTCGAAGACCGAGACGTCGAAGCCGATCGGCGCCTTCTGCAGGATGCGTTCCGCGCCGAAACCCAGGTAGTCGCGCATCCACTGGACGTGGTTGACGACACCGCGGTGGTGGTTCACCACGCCCTTGGGCCTGCCGGTGGTGCCCGAGGTGTACAGCAGGTAGGCGGCGTCGAGGGGATGGATCGGGCGCTCGAGTTCGTCGGGCCGGATCGCGCTGTCATCGAGGCGCGCCGCGGCCGCGCGTTCCGACTCGTCGGCGAGGTCCAGGACCGGCACTCCCGCAACGCATTCCGGGTCGAGCAGGCGTTCCGGGCGGGCCGAGCGAACCAGTAGGGCGGGTTCCGCGTCGCTGAGCATGAACTCGATCCGATCGGCAGGGTAGCTCGGATCGATCGGAACGTAGACGGCGCCGGTGCGCAGCACCGCCGCGAACACCACCGGCAGCCATTCGCTGCGCTCGGCGAAGACGCCGACCCGATCGCCCGCGCGCACACCGCGTTCGAGCAGTCGCCGGGCGAAACGGTTCACCCGCGCGTCGAATTCGGTGTAGGTCAGTTCCAGCTCACCGAAGATCACCGCGACCCGATCGGGGTACCGCCGCGCGGATTCACGAATCATCGCGTCGACGCTGTCCGCCGCGATCGGCACCGCACCACCCCGCGACCAGCTCTGCACCGCGGCGCGATCGGCCGCGCTGAGCACGAGCAACTCGTCCACCCGGCGGTCCGCCGCGGCAGCGGCCAGCGTCTGATCGATGTAGTCGTGCAGCCGTTCGATCGTCGACTCGTCGAAAAGATCGGTCCGATAGGTGATCTGCACGTCGACCCGGTCGCTGTGCAGGAAGGCCTCCACGGCGATCGGCAGCAGCGACGCGCCGTGGTCGGCCAGCTGCCAGCTGGTGACCGCGCCGGGCAGCTGTGGTCCATCGATCTGCTGATCCAGGAACAGCACCATGGTGTCGAACAGCGCGGAGCCCACGTTGCCGGTCGCGCGGTTGACCGCGCGCACCACGCCCTCCTGCGGGAAGTTCTTGTGCCGGAACGCTTCCGTGGTCACCGCACGCACATAGCCGACCAGCTCGGCGAAGGTGCCGGCCGGACCCGCGCCCTCCCCCAGCGGGTTCAGCCGCAGCGGCAGCATATTGCTGAAATTGCCGATCAGCAGTTCCATGCCGGATTCTTCGCGGTTGGCGACGGTGGTACCGATCACGATGTCGGCTTGTCCGGTAACCTGGCGCAGCGCAACGTAATACGCGGCGAGGAAGACCGCGAACGGCGTCGTGCGCAGCGCCGCGCTGAGGGTACGCAGGTTGGCGTCCGCCGCCGCACCGAGCAGGCGGTCGAGCCGGCTACCGGTTTCGGTGACCAGCGCGGGACGCCGGTTGTACGGCAGCGGCAACTCGGGCACCTCGCCGTCGAAGCGGCTCGCCCAGAACTCACTGTCCGCGCGGTGATCGGCGGTCTCGAAGCGGTCCTGCTCCCACTCCGCGAAGTCGGCGACCTGGCGGCGCAGCGGCTCGACGGTGAGCGCGCCGGTCAGCGCCTCGCGATAGAACCGCTCGACGTCCTTCGAGAGCGCGGGCAAAGTCATGCCGTCCCAGGCGATGTGCTGGATCACGACGATGACGACCAGCCTGCGCGCGTCGACCCGCACGAAATCGAGCCGCATGCACGACTCGTTCGACAGGTCGAAGGTCTCGTGCGCGGCCGCGGCGACCCGAGCGTCGAGGGTGCGCTGCGCCTCGTCGGCCGCGAGACCGGTCAGGTCGAATTCGCGGACGCGGGGCGCGAGTTCGGGATGAATGCGCTGATACGGGTTGCCGTGCTCGTCATTGTGATAGGTGGTGCGCAGCACCTCGTGCCGCTGCACCAGGGCCAGAAAGGCTTGCCGCAGCGCGTCGTCGACGACCTCGCCCTCGAAGGTCAGCGCCAGGCACAGGTTGTACGCGGTGCTGTCCGGCGAGATCTGCTGGTGCGCCCACACATAGCGTTGGCCGAAGGACATGGCCGCGCGGGACGGATCCCGGCGCTGCGGCACGGTAGGAGTGCCCGCCAGGCCCTCGGCGGCGAGCCTGGCCCGCATCGCTTCCTGCAGGTCTTCCAGCGATCGCATCTACGTCAAACCAATCTTTTCTCGAAACAACCGGTGCGACAACACATTCCGCGCTACACCAGGGCCGCCGGCGTGGGCAGGTCGATCTCGGCCAGCTCGAGCAGGATGCGCGCCACCTGGACCAGCCGGTCCGATGACGGCTCGGCGGCGAGCAGACCCGCGCTGATCCGGCGCACCGTGCGCCCTTCGAGCACGCCGGTGACCCCGAACCCCTGCACCGCGAGCAGCCCGCGGATCTGGCCGGTGAGTGTGGTCGCCAGGATCGAGTTGCCGCCGACGTCGAAGAAGTCGGTTTCGACGCCGAGGCGATCGACGCCGAGCACCTGGGCGGTGATGTATTCGACCGCGGCCTCGACCTCGTTCGCCGGGGGCACATAGACGTTGCGGGTGTCGGCGTCATCGGCGAACCGGGCGCCGACCGCCGCGCGGTCGAGCTTGCCGTTGGCGGTCAGCGGGATGGCGTCGAGCACCTCGACGACCTCAGGAATCATGTAGCCGGGCAGCAGTTCTCGCAGTTGCTCGGCGAGTTCGGCGGGCTCGACCGGCGCGGCGGCGGTCACCGCGGCGGCGAGCCGGCCGGAGGGCGTGATCAGCGCGACGGCCTCGCGAACCGCGGCGAGCCCGTGCAGCGCCGACTCGACCTCGCCGAGTTCGACTCGGTAGCCACGAATCTTGACCTGGTGGTCGGCGCGGCCGAGGAAATCGACGGTGCCGTCGGGCAGGTAGCGGGCCAGATCACCGGTGCGGTACCAGCGCACGCCGTCGACCTGAACGAAGCGGTCCGCCGTGCGCTGCGGGTCGCCGCGGTAACCGTCGGCGACGCTCGTACCGCCGATCCAGAGTTCACCGAGCACCCAGTCCGGGCAGTCCTCGCCGCGCTCGTTCACCACGCGCAACTGCACGTTGGCCAGCGGCGTGCCGTAGGGCACGTTGACCCACGCGGCCGGGAAATCGCCGGTGACCTCGCAGACGGTGGAGTGGATCGCGGTCTCGGTGGTGCCGCCGAGGCCGACGAAGCGCAAGCCGGGCACCAGCGCGCGCATCCGCTGTGCGAGTTCGGTTTTCACCTTGTCACCGCCGGTCAGCACGAGCCGCAGCGAACGCAGCTGCTCGGGCGAGGTGAGATCGAGCAGCATGCCGATCAGGCCGGGCGCGCAATTGAGCACGGTCACACCGGACTCCGCGATGAGGGTGGCCCACGCGGCGGCATCACGCTCGGTCTCCGCGTCGACACAGGCGAGCGTCCCGCCCAGCGACAGCGGCGCGAAGATGTCGTACACCGACAGGTCGAAGCTCAACGCGGACAACCCGATCAGCCGATCGTCCGGCCCGAGATCGAAACGGGCGCCGATCGCGTCGATGGTGTTGGCGGCCGCACGGTGGCTCACCTCGACACCCTTGGGCTCCCCGGTCGATCCGGAGGTGAACAGCACGTAGGCGATGGCGTCCGGCGTCGTGGCCACCGGCCGGTCCAGGCCGGGCCCCGCCAGCGCGTCGGTGAGCGCGATTCCGGTCACCGCGTCGGGCAGGTTCTGGGCATCGTCGACGATCGCCACCCGCACGCCACCGCGCGCGAGGATCCGATCCCGGCGCGCGCTCGGCTGATCGACGCCGATCGGCAGGTAGGCCGCGCCCGCGGCGAGCACACCGAGCACAGCGGGAATTTGCCGGTGCCCCTTCGGCACCACCACGGCCACGGTGTCGCCGGAGGTGGCCCCGGCATCGGCGAGTGCACGGGCGACCGCAAGCGCCTGGGTGGCCAGTTCCCCGTAGCCGGCCGACCCGCCGTCGCGCCAGCGCAGCGCGACGCGGTCCGGATGCTGTTGCGCGAGTGCGAAGAACGCGTCGTGCAGGGTGCGCGCGCCCAGCTCGGCGGCGGTGTCGTTGGCCGAGTCACGCACCGCGCGTTGCGGTTGCGGCAGCGGCAGCGCCAGCTCGGCAGACCAGTCCGCGTCCGGCCGCACGAGTGCGGTGAGCGTGTCGCGGAATTCGGCGAACATCGCCGCCGCGACGCCCTCGGGCAGCGCGTCGCGGCGGATGTCCCAGTTGACGAGCAAGCCGCCGGCGAGCTCGACGACCTGCGCGTCCAGGTCGACCTGCGGTCCCTGCGAGAGGATCCAGACCGGCTCGCCGAACACGCGAGTGACGCGCTCGGAGAACAACTCTCCCAGGTCCAGGCCCGAGGTGAACACCACCGACGGGGTGACCGGCGCGCCGCGCAGCCTGCCCAGATCGCGCAGTACGTCCAAGCCCTCGTAGCCGGAGTGCACGGCCGAGGTGTGCAGTTCGCGCTGCAATCGCTTCGCCCGGGCCACCATCGATTCGGTGGTGCGCGCGTCGACGTCGACCAGCACGGAGTTGGTGAAATCGCCCACCACGCGGTCGATGTCGTCGTGCAGCGGCTCGCGCGCGAACAGCGGCAGGTTCAGCAGGAAGCGCTGCTGCGCCGACCAGCGCGCGATGGCCTCGCTGAACACGGTGGCCAGCGCGACGGCGGGCGTCACGCCGTTGCCGTGCGCGTACTGCTGCAGCCGAGCCTTCTCTCCGGCGTCGAACCAGTGGTGCAGACGGATACTGCGCGACGGGTCCGGCCGTTCGTTCTCCGGTACCACCGGCAGCGACGGGATATCGGGCAGCGTCGGCGCTTTCTGTGCCCACCACTGCGCGTCGGCGGAATTGTCCGGGGCGGTGCGCGCTTTGGCGGCGAGGTAGTCGCGGAAGGTGAAACCGAGCGGCTCGAGTGCCTCGTCGTCGGCTTCGTAGAGCGTGGCGAGGTCGTCCAGGATGCGGCGGTAGCTCTGGGCGTCGGCGGCCACCATGTCGACGTCGAGGTGCAGGCGATGCGCGCCGCCGGGCAGCACCGTCACCGCGATGTCCACCACCTGGCCCGCCGCGACGTCCATGCGCTGGTGGCTTTTGTCCTGGCGGAGGCCCTCCAGCGCGGTCTCGACCTCGGACGCGGAGTGCGCGCTCAGGTCGAGGGTGTGGCAGACCGGTACCAACGGCGCGGGCGGGATCCGCTGCGTGCCGCTGTCCAGGAACTGTGCCCGCAGCATCGCGTGGTGCGCGACCAGGCGTTCGGCCGCACGCCGCATCCGATCGGCCTGCAGGCCACGGCCGTCGAATTCGACGTAGAGGTGTGCCGCGACACCGCCGAGCCGCTGATCCTGCCGACGGCCCACCCAGTAGGCGTGCTGCATCGTCGCCAACGCGAATTCGTCCGTCTCGGTGGCGGTTTCGGCGGCCGGAGCGGGCGCGGGCACGATCTCCTCGACCACCTGGCTCACTCCCAGCAACTCCGCCCATCCGGTGATCGTCGGATTCAGCGCGAGGGCCGAACTACGCACCTCGTAGCCCTGTTTGCGCCACTTGGCGGCCAGGTGCATGAGCTTCATCGAATGCATGCCCAGGCTCACCAGATCGTCGTCGTAACCCACCGTTTCGGGTGCTACGCCGAGATCTGCCGCCACCATGTCGCGCAGTTCAGCCTTGCCGAACATCAGACTCCTCACCAGCCGAGAAACAGCCCATCGGACCGCAGAGGCAAGCCTTGCCTAACCTCAAGGCATCGTAACCCACGGAGGGCACCCAGAGGCAGAGTGTGGTTTGCCTAACCTATTTGCTATGTCTAGTCACCGGCACATAGCCGGTTACCGGCTCACCCAGCGGTGAGCTCGGTCAGTACCGCGGCCCAACGGTCGACCCGGACATCGGTGTCCGCTTCGTCCAGAACCGCCGAATTCACGTCGAATTGGGCGACCAGCGACGGCCTGCCGTCGCGCGGGACCACCGCCGTCATCACGTCGACCGTGAACCGCACCGGCAGATCCGGGTGACCCGCGACGCCGAACTCGGCGGTGAATTCCGCCAGCGGTGCCGGTGTCCACGGTCCGGAACCGAAGCTCAGCACGTCGAACCGGCCCAGATGATTGAGCCGCAGCTGGCCGCGCGCCGCGAGCGTGCGCTCGGCCAACGGCAGCGGCCCCGCATCCGGCGTCCAGCCGCCGAGGTCGGTCACCGGCACCAGGACCGTCTCCTCCACCGTGAACCACCCGACCTGGCGGGTGTCGTCCTCGGCGGGCCTGCCGTGCGACTCCCTGGTCAGCGCGACTCGGCCCGCGGCGTCCGCGCTGTCCGCGAAAGTGCGCGCACAGGCCAGAATCAGCATGTCCTCCAACGGGATTCCGGTCTCGGCACACCGTGCGAGGAACCGCTCGGTGGGCTCGGGTCCGAGCTCGCGCACCCGCTGGATCACCTTGCCCGCACGATCGGTGGCCGGATCGGTCAACCGGCCGCCGAGGGCGGTGCCGAGGATCGGCAGCGGCGCGGCCGGCGCCGCGGCCGGTTCCGCCTCGCGGGGTTGCTCGTTCAGCGGAGGTTCGCCCTGTTCGAGCCTGCGCAGGTCATCGACCAGGATCAACCAGGAGACCACGTCGACGGCGAGGTGATGGATGGACAGCAGCAGGCGGCGCCGACCCGGCCCGCCGTCCAGCACGGTGGCGGCGAGCATGCGGCCTGCCGCCGGGTCGAGCCGGTCCACGGTCTCGGCCAGGCGCGCCGCAGGGTCCGCCGCGGTGTCGGTGAGCACCGAACAGGTTGCCGCGTCGATGGATTCCTCGACGATCAGCACCGGGGTGCCGTGCGTTTCGGTGTCGAGGCGCGAACGCAGCGTTGGGTGCGCCGCGGCCAAGGCGTGCAGTCGTGCGACGACCAGTTCGACCGTCGCGTCGTCGGGCAGCGTGATCACCTGGCTCTGCGCGAGGTAGCGGTAGTCGCCGTTGGCGATGATCTCGTGTGCCAGCGCGGTGAGCGCAAGGACGGTGCCTGCGGGCGTGTGCGCGGCCTCGGCGACGTCGTCGGTCGCCGCGGTGTCCAGCTTGCTCGCGAGTTCGCGCAGATCCCCTGCGGCGACAACGTCTTTCGCGGTGACCCGGTAGCCCGCGCCGCGCAGCCGGGACACCAGATCGATGATGCCGATGCTGTCGATGCCCAGATCGGCCAGATTGTCCAGCACGCCGACCGCCGCCGTGCGCCCCTCGCCCATCGCGGCGATCAGCCCCAGCAGGGTCCGCTCGGTCTCGGTGGCGGGCTCGGCCACCACCGCATCGGTGACCGGTGCGTGCAATAGTGCCGTCGCGGCGTGGACGTCGAGTTTGTCGTTGCGGTTCAACGGGATCTGTTCGACGTGCACGATCCGGGTCGGCACCAGGAACCGGGGCAGGCGCTGCGCGAGGGCGGCGCGGATCTCGGCGACGGACCGCTCGGCGACGACCAAGGCACCCAGCCGGGTCCGGCCGTTCTCCACGAAAGCCAGTGCGGCGGCGTGCGTTACGCCGTCGAGCTCACGCAACACGACCGTCGCCTCGTCGGGCTCCACCCGGTAACCGTTGATCTTGACCTGGCTGTCGATGCGCCCTTCATAGACCACCGTGCCCGCGGCGGTCCGGCGCACCAGATCGCCGGTGCGGTAACGCCTTCCGCCCCCGCCGGCGACGAAGGCGGCGGCCGTGGTGGCCGGCCTGCCGAGATAACCGAGCGCGAGTTGCGCACCGGAGAGGTACAACTCGCCGTGACCGCCGGGCGGCACCGGGCGCAGCCGATGGTCGAGCACCTCGGCCGCCAGGTTGTCGAAGGTGCGCCCGATCGTCGGCGCCGCGTGCTCGTGCACGTCGGCCATCAGCGCTTCCACCGTGGTCTCGGTCGGGCCGTAGAAGTTGATGACCCGGGTGGTCGGCAAGCGACGCAGCCGTGTCCAGGTGTCCTGACTGATCGCCTCGCCACCCAGCGCGAGCACCAGCAGCGGGCAGGACTCCCCTGCGGGCTCGGACGGGTCGGGGCTCGGGGTGAACAGGCCGGCCGCGATCAACCGGTTCAACATCGACGGCGAGGTGTCGAAGATGTCGATGCGCTGCTGCTCGATCGCCGCCACGATCTGCTCGGCGTCGGTGCGTTCCTTGTCGCCGAGCAAGACGACCGTGTGCCCGCTGAGCAGCGCGACCGTCGGCTGCCAGGCGGCGTCGAAACCGGTCGACCAGCCGTGCCCGATCCGCAGCTGCCGTCCGGACTGCGCGGCGAGCGGCGCGAAGATCCGCCGCTCGTGGTTCGACCAGTGGTTCAGCAGCGCGCCGTGCGGGACCACCACGCCTTTCGGGCGGCCCGTGGTGCCGGAGGTGAACACCACGTAGCAGGGCGCGTTCCGATCCTGCTGCGGCACCGGCACATTCGCCTCGACCGGGCCGGACGCGCCGAGCACCCGCAGCACACCGCTATCGTCCGGTACCGCGTGCACGAACTCACGTCCCTGCTCGCGGACGAGTCGCAAGGTGTCGGCCAGCGATTCGTCGCCGAGCACGACGCCGACGTTGGCCGCCTCGAACATGTAGGCCAACCGGTCAGCGGGCGTCGCGGGGTCCACGTGCACGCACAGCGCACCGGCGAGGCCGATCGCGAACGGCGCGTGCAACACCCGGCGATCGCGGGGCAGCACTACCGCCACCGCGGCACCAGGCCGCACCCCCGCAGCGCGCAGGCCCGCGGCCAAAGTCTGTACGGCCGAGCCGAATTCCGTGAAGGACTGCTCTCCGGCAGCGTCGACCACGGCTACTTGTTCAGCGGCCCGATCCGCGGCCGCGAGCAAGGCCGCGGGCACCGAGGCGTACGGCACCGGCGACTGCGGCGCGACGGTCAGCGCGGCGGGTTCGCCGGCAAGCAAAAGGTCGACATCGCAACCGCGCTCGGCGTCGACCAACCGCCGGATGACCGCCAGCACCCGGCGCGCCAGCTGATCCGGATCGAATCGGTCCACCAGGTCGGGGCGGATTTCGACCCGGGTGATGAGCCGCTGGTCCTCCAGCACCGGCACCACCGCGATCGGATAGTGGCTGGGGGAATCGATCCGGCGCGGCCGCATCGTGGCGCCACCCGTCAACTGCATCGAGGTGGTGATCTCGCCGAGTGGGGTGTTCTCGAAGACCAGCAGCGTGTCGAAAAGCTGGCCGGCGTCGGCGTGTTTGGTGATCTCGGCGATGCCCAGATATTCGTGCGCCCGCAACTGCGCCACGGTGCGTTGCAGCTCGGCACCGATCCGCGCGGGCGAGCGTTCGTCCATCCGCACCCGCACCGGAATGGTGGTGACGAGCGCGCCGACCAACCGATCGGCATGGGGCAGCGACGCGTCGCGTCCGGAGGTGGTCTGCCCGAACACCACGTCGTCGCGTCCGGTGAGGCCGGAAAGCACCCGGGCCCAGGCCATTTGGCACACGGTGTTCATGGTGATGCCCTGGGAGCGGGCCCAGTTGGCGACCAGTTCGGTTTCCGCGCGGTCGAATTCGGCGGTGCCGAGCACCGGGATGTCGCCCGGCGCGGGCGGCGCGAGCATCGGCATCGGCGACAGCCCGGCGAGCGCCTCGGTCCAGGCCGCGATGGAGGCCGCGGTGTCGCGGGTGGCCAGCCACGCCGCGTGCTCGCGCAGCGGCGGGGCGGGCGGCAGCGCCGATCCGCCGCCACCGTACAACGCGATCAGATCGGCGAAGATCAACGGGATGGACCAGCCGTCGACCACGATGTGGTGTGCGGTGCAGATCAATTCGTAGGAGTGCTCGGCGACCCGCGCCACGGTCACCCGGAACAGCGGGCCGTTGTCCAGGTCGATGCGCACCCGGCCTTCGTCCCAATAGAGCTGCTGGGCGGCGGCTTCGGGGTCCGCGGTCTCGCGCAAATCCACCTCGCGCCAGCCGATCCGCCCGTCCGAGGTGATCACCAGCACCGGGTGCGGCAGGCCGTCGGTCAGCACGGCCGCGCCCAAGTGCGGATAGCGTTGCAGCACTGCGTCGAACGCCACCCGCAGACCGGGCAGATCGACCAAGTCGTCGATCCGCGCGGCGAACGTCACCAGGTACGGATCGACCTCACCCGACATGGTGCTGACCGAATAGAGGCCACGCTGCAGCGGCGACAGCGCGACGACGTCGAGGATCTCGGTGCTCACTTCGCACCGAACTTCTTGCCGAGCGCCGCCAGCGCCGCGGGGTCCAGGCCGGACGCGCTCATCGGCGCCGCGGCGGCCGGGGCGGGCGCCGCGGCAACGGGCTCGCCCTCGGCCAGCTGCGTGGCGAGTTCGTGCACCGTCGGGAAGGCGAAAACGGTTTGCACGTCTAGCACGTAGCCCTGCTCGGCCAGGTCGGTGACCAGGCGCAGCGCGGCGATCGAGTCGCCGCCGAGCGAGAAGAAGGTGTCCGCGCGGCCGACCTCGTCGTCCTCGTCGAGCTCGAGCACCTTCCGGATCGCCGCCGCGACAACGCGTTCGGCGTCGGTTTGCGGCGCGCCGCCAAGTCCCGGGCCGCCCGCCAGGTCACCGGTCGCGCCCGGCTCGGTGAACAGTGTCACGTCGAGGGCCACGTCGGTGCCGTCGGCCCATGCCGCGCAACGGCTTTCGAGATGGACGGCGAGGTCGTCGAGGGCGCGGCGGCCCGCCAGGGCCGGGAAATCGAGGGTGACGGTGGCGCCGTCGGGGTCGATCGCGACGTCCACGACGAGATCCACCCCGTACGGGCGGGCAGTGCGCCGGTGCAGTTCGCGCACTGTGTATTCAGAGGTGCTGAGCGCGATCGGACCGTCGACCCGCACTCCGACGAGCACCTGGAAGAGCGCGCCGGTCACCACCGCGCCGGTGCCCTTCAACTGATGAGTGAGCCGTTCGATCCTGGTCCGCGCGTGCGCCCGGGCCTCGGTGGCGCAGGCCGCGGTCGCATCGACGAGTTCCCGGGGCAGGCCCGTCCGCACCGAATCCAACCGCAACACCAGCTGATTGGCGGTATTGCCGAGGACCGTGCCCGACTCCGCCGGCGCGGCCTCGACCACACCCACCGGCACATCGTCGCCGAGGCCCGCCTCGCCGAGCGTCCTGGCCACGAGCGCGGCGAAGACCACGCTCGCGTCGTGCGCGCCGCGCACGGCGTCGAACGTGGGCCGCGGCAGACGGAAGGACCGGCGCGGGCCCTCCGCGCCGGGCTCGTCGTCGAGGATCGGGGTCGCGCGTTCGGGCAGATCCGCGAGCCGCGCCGTCCAGTAGGCCAGGTCCGGGTCGTCGGCGGCGGTGCTGCCCAGCGCTTTCAGTTGCGCCGCGACCAGGCTGCGGTACTGCGCCGCGGCGGGCTCGGCCTGGCCGTGCTCGTAGGCCGCGAAGAGCCCGGCCGCCAGCAGATCCACCGTGCGGTCGTCGGCGGCGACCGGATGCACCGTGATCGAAACGACAGCGCGGTCGGGCAATGCATAGCGCCGCAGCCGGATCGGCAGGTCGTGCACCAGGTCGAAGCGGTGCACCGCGTCCGAGCGCAGCGCGGAGTCCAGCGCGGCCTCCTCGATGCGGACGGTCTCGATCACGGCGTCCGGCACGGCGACCACGCGCTGATAGGGCACGCGACGATCGTCCGGGAAGACCGTGCACAGAATCTCGTGCTCGGTCAGCATCGCGATGGCCGCCTGCTCGAACGCCTCGTCGTCCAGATCGCCGACGACTTCCAGCGCGACGAACAGATTCGCGGCGGCGGTGCGCCGCAGGCGTTCCGGCAGCAGCACGGCCTGCTGCGCGAGTGACAGCGGCGTGCCACGATCACCAGTGGTGGTGGCCCTGTGCACGTTTCGCACCAGCGAATCTGACATGTTCGATCCTTCCGAGCACCGCAGCAACCACCTGGGAAACCGCTGCGGCCACTATCTACCGATCAACCAATCGGGGGTGGGCAGCGCGCAGCTACCCACCCCCGGATTAAAGTTAGCCTATCCTAAAACAGCTGTGGCCAGCGGACCAGCTGTGCCTACTTGCTCACAGCAGCGAACGTCGGATCCAGCTTGTCCAGCACGAAAGGCACCGACAGCGGCGTCGGGGTATTGATCGCGCTGATCGTCGTCACGTCGACGAAGGCGATGCCGTTGCGCTGCACCGACGGCAACGCGTCGTAGCCGGGCAGCCGCTTGAACTTCTCCTCGAACGCGGGCAACGCGCCGCAGACCAGCATGTCGGAGGTCAAGTCGCCCAACCGTTCCGGCGACAGTGCCAGGCGGCCGCCGGCGGGCGCCTCCTGCGCGATCTTCTCGGGGATCGACATGCCGAGCCGGTTGAACAGCATGGCCGAACCGTCCTTCGGATCGGCCAGCACCATCAACTGCGCGGGGCCGGTCAGCATGCAGGTGAGGAAGGTCTTGCCGCGCAAGCCCGGATACCGGTGCGCCACCCCGTCGATCCGCCCGTTGACGTCGGCGACCACCTTGTCCGCATCGGCTTGCCGGTGCAGCACCTTGCCGAGCGTCGCGAGCTGATCCGACCACTGGTCGACCTGCGCGTTGGGCGTCACCGGTCCGATGGTCGGCGCCAGCTTGGACAACTTCTCGTACATCGCCTTGTCGACCATGAAGCCGGGCACCAGGATCAGGTCCGGTTCCAGCGCGGCGATCTGCTCCACCACGTCGGACCCCATGCTGAGCACCTTCGCCTCGTTCAGCGAATCCGGCACCCACGGCACCTTCGACTTGCTGCCCATCGAGACGTTGTCCGCGTAGCCGACCGGCGTCACGCCCAGCGCCAGCGTGGCGTCGAGCCACTGGTTGCCCAGGGTGACGATGCGTTTCGGGGTGCCGCTGACGGCGGTCTCACCCAGCGAATGCGTGATCGTCACCGCACCGGACGCGTCGTCGCCCTTGTCGTCGGAACCACAGGCGGCGGAGGTCAGCAGCAGACCCACCGCGAGCACCGCAACAGCGCGACCGACCACGCCGCGACCCCGACCCGCCGTTCTTCGGCCCAGCTTCATTCCGTCACTCCTCATATCCGATCCCTGCCGCAAAAGGTAAGGCTAAGCAAACACCAGCCAACCCTCATCGGTCCAGGATGCACGATCGCCGGTGCGCACCAGCAACCCCGGTGCGAACGGGTCGGCCAGGAACGGCCCGGCCGCCACGTCGCCCACCCGGCCCAGCGCCGCACCGCCGACGAAGACCTCGCCGAGCACCCCGGGCCGGACCGGTCTGCCGCGCTCGTCGAGCACCAGCACCCGCGCGCCGGGAATCGGGCGCACGCGCCCGGTACCGTCCAGCGGTCCGCGCGCCACCGCACCCACGTACTCCGGTACTGCGTAGGCCACAGTGCCGACCGAGCCTGGCGCTGCCGTCGCGAGCAACCCGGGAAGCGTTGGCGCAGTGTCGGTTCCGGTGAGATCCCAGCGACAGACCGTCGCGGCGGCCGCGGCGGCGACCTGCGCGATTCCGGCCGCGGTGCCGACCTCCGTGACGACGTGGGTCACCGCGAATTCCGTGATCAGCGCCGCCAATTCGGCGGGATCGGACCATTGCGCCGGTGCAGCGACGATCAACTGCGCGCCATCGGCCAACGCCGCGAACAGTTCGACCGCCGCACGCGCATCGACGCGGCGCACCGCGAGCAGTCGCACATCCCGGGCGTGGTAGGCCGGGTCGGCGCTTCGGCACCGCCGGTCCGCGGCCACCGCACGACGATCCGCGACCGCTACCGCCAACGCCGCGGCGGGCGGCAGGGCGCAGGTCTGCGGGCCCGATTCCGCCACGGCACCGAGCAACGTCGTCACCAAACGCACCAGGCGCTCGGCCGCGTCGTCGGCCGGTGCGAGTTCGTCCGGGCGCCCGGCGGCCAGGCGGGCGAACAACTCGCCGTAGGTCAACGACTTTGTGCCGCAACGTATCGCAGGCCGGCTACCGGGGAAGCTGTGACCGCGGCGGATGACCTCGGCCAGGTCGGGCACATCGGCGAGGTCGACGCCGGTGGACCACTCGCCGAGCACCCGCTCGCGTTCGGCGGCGGTCAATTCCTCCGGCGCCGCAAGGGGAGTCGCCTCGATGAGCGCGGCCAGCCCGGCCACCGTCGGATTGTCGAAAACCACCCGCACGTCGATCTGCACCCCGAATTCGGCACGCAGCCGCGGCACCAACCGGTTGGCCAGCAGCGAATGCCCGCCGAGGTCGAAGAACGAGTCGTCGGCGCCGATCCGGTCCAGGCCGAAGATCTCCTGATACAGCTCGGCGAGCCGAATCTCGGTGGCGGTGCCCGGTTCTCGATAGCCGTGCGCGATCCGGACCGGCTCCGGCAGCGCGTCGCGATCGAGCTTGCCGTGCTTGGTCAGCGGGATCTCGTCGATCAGCATGAACGCCGCGGGCACCATGTATTCGGGCAGGCTCGCGGCGGCACGGGCCCGCACCTGCTCGAGGTCGAGGTCAGCGGCGGCGGGCACCACGTAGGCCGCGAGCATGGTCCCGAGCGAGCGGTCCGCCACCGCGACGACCGCACAGTGCCCGACGCCGGGATGCGCGGCGATGGTGGCCTCCACCTCACCGAGTTCGATGCGGAACCCGCGTACCTTCACCTGGGCATCGGCGCGCCCGACGAATTCGAGCACGCCGTCGGCCCCGCGCCGGGCCAGATCGCCGGTGCGGTACAGCCGCGCGCCCGGCAGGAACGGATCGGCGACGAAACGCTCCGCCGTCGGCCCGGCCCGATGCAGATATCCCCGCGCCAATTGCGCTCCCCCCAAATAGATCTCCCCGACGACGCCGTGCGGGACCAACTGCAGCCGCTCGTCGAGCAGGTAGCAGTACACGTTGCGGTTCGGCACGCCGATCGGCACGATCCGGGTGCCCTGGGGACCGTCGACGGGCATATGCGTCGCGGAGACCACGGCCTCGGTCGGGCCGTAATGGTTGCGCAGTTCGGCGTCGAAGACCCCCGCGAAGCGGTCGGCCACCTCACCGAGCAACGCCTCGCCGCCGACCGGAACATGGCGCAGCGCACGCCATTCGCTCACCTCGGGCAGCAGCAGGAAGGTGCTCAGTGTCGACGGCACCATGTGCAGCACGGTGATACCGCAGCGGGTGATCAGGTCGGCGACGTACGGGATGTCGCGGAACGCGGCGGGCTTCGGAATCACCAGGCACGCACCGACCGTCAGCGTGACGAAGATATCCAGCAGTGACGCGTCGAAACTCACCGGCGACGACTGCAACAGCCGGTCCTCGGCCGTCATCCCCCACTCCGCGCGGAAGCCGTCCAGATGCTCGGCGATCGCCGCGTGCGAAACCGCCACGCCTTTGGGCTTTCCGGTCGAACCCGAGGTGTAGATGAGATAGGCGAGATTGCCGGGGCGCAGTGGGCGGACCCGTTCCGAATCGGCCGGATCGTGATCGGGCAACTCGACCGCGGACTCTTCCGCGGCCACCAGCTCGACCATGCCGAACACCAGCCGCGGGCGCGCGTCTCGGTAGCACTCCTCGATTCGCTCGTCCGGGTCCGCCGGGTCGATCGGCAGGTAGGCGCCACCGGCTTTGAGCACCGCCAGCACCGCGACCACGAACTCGACCGAGTTGCCCAGGCGGAGCGCGACCGCGTCCTCGGGGCCGATCCCCTGCCCGATCAGCCAGTGCGCCAAGCGATTCGCGCGCCGATTGAGCTGGTCGTAGGTCAGTGCCACGTCGCCGGAACGGTCATGTCGCGGCGCCAGCACCGCCGGTGCGCCGGGTGTGGCCGCGACGGCTCGTTCGAACAGCGCGACCATCGTGGTCGCCGGGGTGTCCACCAGCACGCCGTGCGACTGCGCGAGCAAAAGCGAACGGTCTTGCGGGCCATACATATCCAGCTCGCCGACCCGTGCACCCGGCGCGGCCAGCGCGCTGCCGAGCAGCCGGACGTAATGCGTGAGCAATTGCTCGACCAGCCCGTGTTCGACCTCGTCGGCCCAGTACTCGGCCTCGAGGTGGACGCCGTGCACGTCGAACACGGCGGTGACCCGCAACGGTACCTGGGGCGCCGAGCGGCCGAGATCCAGTCCGATGGCGGTGACGCCGTCGAACTCGAATCCGCGGGGCGCCTCACGGACGCCGAAGCCGACCCGTACCAGCTGTTCCAGGCCGTCCCGGCCGTTGCCGCGGTCCGGGTTGATCTCGCGGATCACCCGGTCGACGCCGACCTCCTGGTGCGCGAACGCCGCGGCACAGTTGTCCCGGACGCCCGCGGCGAACTCCGCGAAGGTGTCGCCGGGCCGGACCGCCGCCCGCAGCAGCACCGTGTTGCCGAAGTATCCGATCACCGAGACCGCGGACGCGTCCCGGGTGGACACGGGCACCGAGACGAGGAAATCCGTTGCCGCCGTGTAGCGGTGGATCAGCGCGTGGAACGCGGCGAGCGCCACCGCGAACGGCGTCGAGTCGTGTTCGCCCGCGAACGCGTATACCCGCGCGAGTAGTTCGGGCGGCACCGCGAGCACGCTGCGCCCGGTCCGGCGGTTCTCGGTATCCGCGCCGGTCGGCTTGCCCGGCAGCTCGAGCGGCTCGGGCAGCGGACGCAAGGTGCGGCGCCAGTAGTCGACCGCCGCGTCCTCGGGGGCGCCCGGCGCCTCGCCGAGCACGGCGACATCCACGAATTGGGCGCCAGGACCAGCCAGCGGCTCGGCACCGTTGTACACGGCGTTCAGTTCGGCGCGCAGCACACTCCACGAGTCGTCGTCCCAGCAGATGGTGTGCGCGACCAGGATGAAGACGAACTCCTCGGCGCCGGTGCGCACCAGGGTGCAGCGCAGCGGCGCCTCGGCGGCCAGGTCGAAGGGACGGCCGAATTCCCGGCGCGCCAACACTTCCGAGCGCCGGGCCCGGCTCGGTTCGGCCAGCTCCGACAGGTCGTGCTCCTGCCAGGACGGCTGCACGTCCGGCCGCACGACCTGGAACGGTTCACCGTCGGCCGCCAGACCGTAAGTGGTGTGCAGAATGTCGTGCCGCGCGACGACCGCGCTGACCGCGGACCGTAACCGGGGCACGGCCAATGGACCGGTCAAGCGGTACGCGACACAGATATTCAGGGTGGTGTCCGCGGGATCGCGGGTCTGCAGGAACCAGGCCCGGCGCTGCGCGGCCGACAACGGATACCGCGCACCCTCGCTGGTTTCGTTCGATGGCCGTTCGGATCTACTGTCCCGCAGGCGGTTCGGGGTGTTGGCAATGGTCGACATGATTCCTTCGCCCCCCGGTTGAGCGTCGCTTCCCGGCTCGCGGCCCGAGCCGCGAGCACCCCCTACGCAACCGTCAGCCGGCGACCGGCTCCGGCGTGGCGGTGAGATACCCTCCGCGCCTGAAGAATTCGGCGCCCTCGTGCTCGACGCCGTCGGCCGTGCGCACCCGGGTCAGCACCAGGCCGCGATTGCGGCCGCGCACCGGGTCCGGCCCGCACACCACGGCACCGCCGCCCTCCTGCACGACGACGCGCCCCGCGGTGCCGCCGTAGCAGGCCGCGGACACCGACGCCGAGAGCACCTCGATCCGCTCGCCCCGGTAGTAGGCGAACGCACGCGGGTACGGCTCGGAGAGGGCCCGCACGAAACGCTCCAGATCGACTGCGCTCCACTGCCAATCGATCTGGCTGTCCCGGTCGGAACGCTTGTGGAAGTAGGTCCGTTCGGCCTTGTTCTGCGGACGCCAGACGGCGGTACCGGACTCGAGCAGGCGCAGGGCCTCGTGCACCGCACCCGGAATGAGTTCCATGCCGGCCAGCACGAGTTCGGTTCCGGTGGCGTCCGGCGGAATCGGCAGCGAGCGCTGCACCAGGATGTCGCCGGTGTCCAACTGCTCGTCCATCCGATGCACGGTGAGCCCGAACTCCGACTCACCGCTGATCAGCGCCCAGAGCACGGGCGAGAACCCGGTGAACTTCGGCAGCAGCGAATCGTGCAGGTTGAGCGTCCCGTGCGGCGGCAGGGCGTAGAGCTCGGCGGGCATCCAGGTGTACCAGCTGTTCACCACGATGACATCGGGTTCGGCCCGCTTGACCAGATCGATCGTCGCGGCGTCGGCCCGCTCGGTCAGATGCACCGGCACGCCGTGCTCGCGCGCGAGTTCCTCGACCGAATCCGACCAGATCGCCTTATAGGACTGCGCACTGGCCGGGTGGGTCACCGCGAGCACCACCTCGTGCTCCGAATCGAGCAGCGCCTGCAGGGTTTTACGGCCCCAGGTCTGAAAGCCGAACGACACGATGCGCATGAACCGAACCTCATTCTCGAAATAAGTAAGGCTAGCCTAGCCTATTGGTTGCCCGCTGTGTTGCCGCCTGCGGTATCGCCACGGATCGGGCAGGCGCCGAGGCGAGCACGCGATCGGACAATTCGCCGAGGCAGCTGAGGTTCGGAAATCCTGGGCCCTGCGCGAGGCCCGCGAGATTGGGCAGGTAGAGCTTGGTATCGAGCCCGGAGATCGCCAGATCGTGACCGATCGAGGCCTCGATTCGCGCCTGCGTGATCGGTCCGCCGATGGCCAATTCGACCAGGTCCGCCGCGTCCGAATCGAACAACTCGAGAAACCACAAAGGTTGCCCGCCGGTTGCGTCGACCACGAGATCGAAGGTGTGCACCTGATCCGGACGCAGATCGTTGCGCAGGGTGAGCGCGACACCCTCCCCCTGCTCGGCCACCCGCATCACCCGCCCCTGCAGATGATGAACCCGGCTGTCGCCCAACAGGTTCTCCTGCACACGAACCGAGAAGACGCCACGATCCGTGCGCCGCACGACATCCCGTCGCTCCTGGATACTCAGCGCCCGCCACTTCGCCGGATCGCTGTAGAGCGAGTTCTCGAAGTAACTTTCGCCACGGGTATAGATGGTGGCCGCCGGTGAGATCACCGACACCGTGAGCACGTCGTGGCGCACCAGTTCGTCCATCGCCGAGCCCGCGGTCTCGCCGCCGCCGATCACCGCGGCTCGCGACGAGGCGGGCAGCCTGCGCTTACCCGCGAGATCCCAGAAGTCCGCGATGCTCAGCACTTTCGGATGATCGGCCAGGGCCCGGCGCGAGTGCCCGGGGCCGGTGATCATCAAGCGGTCCGCGTCGATCGCACTGACCGCACCGTCCGCGTCGGCCACGGAGACCGTCCAGCCGTCGGCGGCCGCGGAGATCTTGCGGACCGAGCCGAGCACCAGTTCCAGCTCGGTCTTGCGGGCCACCCACTGCAGGTACTTGGCCCAGACGTGGTGGTGCGGACTCGGCCGCCCACGGTCCACCCATTCGGCGTAGGTGCCGCGCTCGACCAGGAACGACGTCCAGCTGAACGCCATCATCGCCTCGTTGATCGCGTGGTTGTGGCCGCGCGCCCAGGTGGAGTGATACGGGAAGCCCACGTCCTTCTCCGGACTGGTGCCGAGCCGGTGCTGGCCGTCGGTCCAGCCGCCGCTGGGCAACCAGTTGCCGCCCACGGCATGCGATTCCACGACGATGACCTGGGGTGCGGGCAGATCCAACGCACGAAGCACATGCGCTTTCGCTGCCACAGCCATCGCTTTCGGACCAGCGCCGACCACGAGAAGTCTGTCCACCGGTGCTCCCATCTGTGATTCCAGCCACCTCGCAGCTATCGGATCGGGCCGTCAGCTGCGGTGACGGTCGAGGCGGCCAGTCGACCGCCCGACGTCGGACGGGTGGCCCGCCCTAATATGCATAGGCTTACCTTATATTTATGGGCAGTGCCAGCACTGTGGCGAAGAACCCAGGCGCGGCACCACCACGCCCCAAAGGAATGGAAACGCACATGATCAAGCGCAATGCCCGCGTGACTACCGCAGCAATCGCCCTCACCGCCGCCGCCCTCGGCGCCTTCGGCACGGTGGCCGCCGCCGCTCCCGCAATCGCAGCGCCGTCCATCGTGCGCACCGCCGCGCCGTCGGCGGGCGAGCTCCAGTCCAAGCTCTCGCTCGTATTGAACTCCGGCGCTTCGCGTTCCGCGCGCGCGGCCGAACTCGAGGGCGGCGAGGTCGACCTCGCGGTGATCGAGCGGGTCGGCGGTGTCATGGGCAGCGTGCCCGGCCTGACCTGGGCGGTGCAGAACGCGAACGCCGCGGGCGACACCCTCAATGCCGACCTGATGGTGACCGTGCCGGGCTACGGCACCTTCCCGCCGATCCAGATCGCCTGGCGGCAGATCGACGGCACCTGGAAGCTGACCAGCGAGTCCGTCGACACCATCGCGTACTACGCCGGGCAGCAGCGCTGATCGCGCAGCGCCGCAACGACATCGGGCTCCGTGCCGCGCACGGGGCCCGATGCACCCCGCCCACCACGAGACTTTCGACTTTACTTAGGCTAGCCTTAGCCGCATGGGTAAAGGAGCCAACGGTCTCATCCTGAAGGCGTGGCGGGCGGACGACTATCGCTTCCGGGTCACCTCGACCGAGAGCATCACGGACAAGTACCAGCGCATCGGCTTCACCGCCGGCGGTCTGCTGGCGAACCACCCCGTGCACCCCACGCAGTGGATCAGGCTGTGGATCCCCGACGCCGAGAGCGACAAACTGCACCAGCGCGGCTACACCCTGGTCGATCAAGATCCCGAGAACGACCACTTCTACATCGAATTCGCCCTGCACAGCGGTCCGGCCAGCGCCTGGGCCCAGCGCGCCGCGGTCGGCGACGAGATCGAGGCGTGTGTGCTCGGCTCGAATTTCCGGCTGCCCGAGACGACACCGAGCGAATACGTCGTCTTCGGCGACACCGCGTCACTGCCCGCGATCAACTCGCTGCTCGACGCGATCGGCGACACCCCGGCCCGGGTCTGGCTGGAATGGCAGTACGAATCCGACACCACCCTGCCGGTGCGCAACAAGCCGCATCACCAGGTCACCTGGGTGCAGCGGATCGATGACGGCCGGCTGCTGCGCGAACAGGCGCACGAGATGTCGTGCGCGAACGACGCGTTCGGCTGGGTCACCTGCGACGGTCACACCACGCGGTCCATCGTCAAGACGCTAAAGACCACTCACCAGCTGCCCAAGACCGCGATCAAATCGCAGGCCTACTGGAAGTAGCACACCGGCCCGCCGTCCGGCGGGGTTCGGTTCATCCCACGGGATGACTCGATAGCGACCTGCTGTAGACGCGCGCTGACCTGCCCGTCGGCCAGGCTGGGACCAGGATGCACGACCGGTCTCGCGGGACCGGCAACGGAGCGGGAGGTCACCTGTCATGTCGATGCTGGACGCGTTGCTCGCCGTCGCCGCGTTCGCGTTCGCGGTGACGGCGATCGCCGCCCCGCCCCTCGCCCGCCGGATCGCTCCTTTCGCACTGCCCGCCCTGCTGGCCGGCGGTGTCGCGCAGTGGCTGCTCGAAGGGTTCTACTGGCAGTTCGCACCGACGTATCTGCTCGTGGGCGCCGCCGCCGGACTCGTTGCCCGGCAGGCATTCCGGCGGACGGACCGGCCGGAGACGCGATGGGCGATCGTCGCGCGCGTCACGGTCGGACTTCTCGTGGTCCCCGCGATGGCGGCCTGGGCGCTGCTGCCGGTGCCCGACCTACCGCGGCCGAACGGACAGTATGCCGTGGGCACCGAAATCTTCCGCTGGGTCGATCCGGATCGACCGGAGCCGAGTTCGGACGCACCCGCCGACCGGCGCAATGTCGTGGTGCAGGCGTGGTATCCGGCCGACCCGAACGCACTGGGCCGACCCTCGGCTTATCTCGACGGCCACGGCCGGCTCCCCGACCGGATATCCGTGCTGCCGAGCGCGCTGCTGCGCGGATACGACCGGATCGAGACCCACGGCAGGCTCGAGGTGCCGATCAACCCGGAACGGGACCGCTGGCCGGTGGTGCTGTTCTCGCCGGGATACGGTGCGCCACGGGCCTTTTACACCGGGTTGCTCGCCGACCTGGCCAGTCGTGGATTCGTGGTGCTGGCCGTCGACCATCCGTACGAGTCCGCGGTCACCGAGCTCGCCGACGGCACCCTCGCGACCCCGCGCGAACGCTTTCTCGACAATGATCCGGACCAAACCCGGTATATGACCGGGCAACTCGACGTCCGCACCGCCGATCTGCGCTTCGTGGTCGATCAGCTGAGCAAGCCCGAACGCCTGGGACCGCGCCTCGGCGCGCACCTCGACACCGAACACGTTGCGGCCATCGGCCATTCGTTCGGCGGCGCGGCCGCGGCCGCGGCGGTGGCGCACGACCCGCGGATCAAAGCGGGATCGAACATCGATGGCACGCTGTACGGCACGCTCCCCGAACAGTCGCTGGCCAAGCCGTTCCTGCTGCTGGAGAGCGACCACGAGGAGACCGGGCACAGCGTCGAGTATCTGGTCGGCAACCGGCGCCTGCTCGACCGGTTGCGGGTCGGCGGCTATCGCTACGAGATCGGGCAGGCGAATCACTACAGCTTCACCGACGTGCCGCGTTTCCTCGCCGACCCCGCCCGATTCCTGATGGCCCAGCTGATGGGCGGCTCCCGCGGGCCGCGCGAAACACAGCGCGCGACCAACGACATCCTCACCGAGTTCCTGCAGGCGCCACTGGGACTCGGCCAGGGCGATGTCGGTGCGGCCGCGGCCCACTACCGCAACGTCCACGGCGGGCCGGTGCCATAAGACCTGCTCGCGGTGTCGAATCCGCGAGCAGGTCCAACCTCTTCGATCAGACTGTGACCGGCTCCAGCCGCCATCCGGCGGCACGGGACCGCTCGTTCCAGAAGTCGGCGTAGCGCCCGTCCGCCGCCAAAAGCTCCGCGTGCGTGCCCCGTTCGACGATCCGGCCGCCGTCGAGGAACAGGATCTGATCGGCGTGCGCGATGGTCGCCAGCCGATGCGCGACCACGATCACGGTCTTGTCCTTGGTGAGCTGATGAATCCCGCGCACCACCACCGCCTCGCTGTGTGGATCGAGCGCGCTGGTCGCCTCGTCGAGCAGCACGATCGGCGCGTCCTTGAGCAGCGCGCGAGCGATCGAAACCCGTTGCCGCTCACCGCCGGACAGCGCGACACCGCCTTCGCCGACCGCGGCCTCCAGACCGTCGGGCAGCCGCTGCACGATCTCGTCGACGCGGGCGGCCTTCGCCGCTGCCCAAACCTGCGCGTCGGTGGCATCCGGCTTGCCGATCCGAATGTTGTCCGCCACCGAACGATTGAAGAGATAGACGTTCTGGAAGACCAGCGACAGCTGATCCAGCAGTGTCTCCGACGGCTGCTCCCGCACATCGTGCTCGCCGACGACCACCCGGCCCGCGTCGACATCGTAGAAACGAGCCGCGAGCCGCAGCAGCGTCGTCTTGCCCGCGCCACTGGGGCCGACGATCGCGGTGGTCGTGCCCGCGGGCACGCTGAACGTCAGGTCGGCGACCACCGGCTCGCCGGGGCGGTAACCGAAGCTCACGTTGTCGAACACCACCGCGGGCGCGCCCGGCGTAACCGCCGACTTCGCCTCCGGCAGAACGGGTTCGGTGAGCAGGCCGGTGATCCGGCCGACCGCGCCCGCGGCCGCGCGCAGTCCGTTGGCCAGCTGCGCGGCCTGGTTCAGCGGCTCGATGAACCGCGCGCTGACCGCGATCAGCGCGATCGCGGCGGCGGCCGAGACCGCGCCGTCGGTGAACCGGCTGATCACCACGTAGGCCAGCACCAGGAACACCGCCTGCACGAACAGCGCGAACACGATCAAGCCGGGCACCGCGGTGAACACCATCCGGGTGATCGCCGAACGCTGCTGGTGCAGTGCGGAATCGAGGGCACGGTTGCCCGCGCCGACGGCGCCGAACGCCCGCAGCACCGGCTGTGCCTGTGCGAATTCGACCACCCGCGCGTCCGCCTCGGCGGCTGCGGCGTGCACTCGCTCGTCGGATTTGGTGTAGGCCCGGTTCGCCAAGCTGTTCACCACGAACAGCACGGGCGCCGCCAGCAACATCGCCAGCGAAATGCGCCAGTCGATGAACAGCATGCCCACCGCGACACCGAGCGGAACGATGACACTGTTGAGCACCTTGGCGAGCAGATACGCGACAGCGCCCTGGATTTCCCGCACGTTTTCCACGGCGATCCTGGAAAGCTTTCCGGCATTGGCGGTTTCGAACCAGCCGAGCGGCAACGCGTTCAGCTGATCGCCGATGCGGGTCTGCACCTTCAGCTGCATACCGACCGCGATCCGCAGGCCCAGCACGGCCTGGAGATAACCGAATATCGCGACGCTGGCGACCGCCGCGATCATCAGCAACGCCCAGAACCAGGCCCGGCCGAGGTCGCGATCGAACAATGCCTCGAGCACCGGCACCAGCAGCAGATACGCGACCGCCTGGCTCAGCGCCTGCGCGGTGATCGCCGCGAACAATTTCGGTGTCAGCGGGGCGAACTCGTCGGGGACGAGCCCGAGCAACTTGCGGATCATCGCGCCGCCTCCTTCTCGATGAGGGTGACGGCGCCGAGCGCCGCCTCGTTGATTTCCCACAGGCGCTGGTAGGTGCCGCCGGCCTGATACAGGCTCTGATGGTCGCCCTGCTCGACGATGGATCCGTGCTCCAGCACCAGGATTCGGTCCACGCCGGTGATGGTGTGCAACCGGTGCGCGATGACCAGCACCGTCCGGCCCGCGACGAGCACGGCGAGCGCGTCCTGCACGGCGGCCTCGGATTCCGGGTCGGCGAAGGCGGTCGCCTCATCGAGCACCAGCACCGGACTGTCCGCGAGCAGCGCCCGGGCGATCGAGAGTCGTTGTGCCTCACCGCCGGACAGGCTGGCGTCGACGCCGATCTCGGAATCGTAGCCGCGCGGCAACGCCATGATCCGGTCATGGATCTGCGCCGCCCGCGCGGCGCGCTCCAGGGCCGCGTCGTCGGCGTCCTGATCGGCCAAGCGCAGGTTCTCCCGGATCGTGCCGCGAATCAGCCGCACGTCCTGGAAGACGAAGCCGACGGTGCGATACAGCTCTTCGGTCGAGTAATCGCGAATATCGCGACCCCCGATGGTGATTCGGCCCGAGTCGACGTCATAGAAGCGCGGCACCAGTTTGCCGAGCGTCGATTTGCCCGAGCCGCTCGGGCCGACCAGCGCGGTGATGGTGCCCGGCCGCAGTTCGAGATCGAGATCGCGCAGCACCTGGTGGTCGCTGCGGTAGCCGAAGCCGACCGCCTCGAACCGAACCACACCTTGCTCTTCATCGCCCACCGGTGTGGTGCCGGTCCCGGTCGTCAATTCGGGTGTCTGCTGTAGCTCGTGCAGGCGCAGCGCCGCCGCGCCCGCGGCGCGCAACGCCTGACCGCCGTAGCCGAGGCCGAGCAGGGAACTGCCGAGTCCCAGACCGACCAACAGGAACGGCAGCACGTCGAGCGGGGCGAACCAGTCGAGCCCGACACCCGCCAATCCGGCGACCACGATGAGCACCATCACGAACACCGGGGCGAGCGTGATATCGGACCCGGACTGCAACTGGATCATCGGCGTCTTCCACCGATCGAGGCTGCGGGCCTGACCGTCCGCCGCCGCCTGGAATTCGCTGTGCGCCTTGCCCGCCTGGCCGAACGCGCGCACCACCTGGATGCCGTCTACGAACTCGACGGTCGCCTCTTGGACGCGGCGCTCCCACCGGTTGTAGACGGCCAGCCGATCCCTGCTGTCCTGATCCATCATCTTGCTGAGCGAGATCGCGTACGCCACCAAGGGAATCAGCAGCACGAGGGTGAGCCGCCAGTCGACGGTCACCAGGTAGCCGAGGGTCACCAGCGGCACGATCAGCGCGCCGACGAACTCCAGCCGCGCGTGCGCGACCAGATAGTGCAGTGCTTCGACATCGTCCTGGAGATACTTCTTCACCTCGCTGGAGGTGCGTTCGCCGAACCAGCCGAGCGGCACCCTGGTCAGCTTGGCCGCGAGCGCCCGCCGGACGGTGAGCTGATAGCCGGCGTCCACCAGATGCGACCAGGTGAGCGCGACCGCCTGCAGCAGTCCGCGCGCCAGCAGCACGAGCATCGCCAGCCACACCAGGCGCCACACCCGATCGGTGTCGACCTCGGCGGCGAGCAGCTCGCGACAGGCTTCGACGATCAGCACGAACGGCACGACGGTGCACACCGAGGCCACCGCCATGATCAGGCTCGCCAGCGTGAGCGTGCGCCGGACCGGGGCAAGGATCTCCTTGCGCGCCTGCGCCTCCTGCTTCTTGCGTGCCTTCTGTACCGCTCGGGGCGGTCGGTTCCCCGTCTCCGCCGCAGGCAGCGGCGCGACCTCCACCGTCATATCTCTTCGCCTCTCGACCATCATCAGATGTCTCGCCCGGAATCGGACTCATCCAAACACAGAACGATGCGAGAAGATAGGCTAGCCTAAGTTCGCTGGTCCCTGACCATCCGGGAGGGTGCTCGACCACCGCGCCGACGATTCGTCTCCCGTCCCCGGAATCCCCCCGAGCGGACCGGCGTTGTGCCATCTATGACTACAACGGCCTCCGGCTCCACCCCGGTCCTCGACCCGGGCACCGACTTCGGCGCGCGGGTGGCCGAGCGCCTCGGCACCGAACACGTGCTCTGGCTGACCACCGTCGGCGCCACCGGCACCCCGCAACCCAATCCCGTCTGGTTCCAGTGGCGTGACGACGAATTCCTGCTGTTCAGCAAGCCCGGCCAGGCCAAGCTCCGCAATCTCGTCCGCAACCCGCGGGTCGCGCTGCACCTCAACAGCACCCCGCACGGCGGCGACGTCGTCGTGTTCACCGGCACGGCCAGGATCGACGAGAACGCGCCGACCGCAGCGGAAGTCGCCGCCTTCACCGCGAAATACCGCGACGGACTGGCCGGACTCTCGATGACCGCCGAACAGTTCTACGACGAATATTCGACCGTTGTGCGCATCCGGCCCGATCGGCTGCGCGGTTTCTGAGCCGCGCGCACGGTCCGCCACGGCCGGGAAAACCGGCGGCGACTAGGGTCGATGCCGATGAGAAGGCGGCAACAACCGCCGTTGCCCAAGCGGCACGGCCTCGACCCGGCCCGGCTCCGGCTGCCGGAGGACGGCGACTGGGCGACAATTCGCGACCACCTCGTGGAGCGACTACCGCGGGTGGATCCGGCCCGGATCGATGAGTTGCTCCGCGACGGCGGGATCGTCGACCTCGCCGGGCCGATCGCCCCGGACGCGCCCTATGTACCCGGCGGGGCGGTGTGGTTCCACCGTGACCTCCCGGCCGAGACGGACGTGCCGTTCGAGATCACCATCGTGCACCGCGACGACACGCTGCTGGTGGTGGACAAGCCGCACTTCCTCGCGACCATCCCGCGTGGTCAGCACATCCTGCAGACCGCGTTGGTGCGGCTGCGCCGGGACCTCGAGTTGCCCGAGCTGATTCCGGCGCATCGGCTGGATCGGGTCACCGCGGGATTGGTGCTGTTCATCATCGATCCGGCGCGACGCGGGGCATATCAGACGATGTTCCACAAGCGCACGGTCCGCAAAGAGTACGAAGCGATCGCGCCGTACGATCCCGCGCTCGCCTTGCCCCGGGTCGTCCGCAGCCGGATCGTGAAAGAGAAGCACGTCCTCGCCGCGCAGGAGGTCGCGGGCGAGCCGAACGCCGAAACCGCGATCGAGCTGCTCGAGCACCGCGACGGGCTCGGCCGTTACCGGCTCCGGCCGCTGACCGGGCGCACCCATCAACTCCGGCTGCATATGAACAGCCTCGGCATCCCGATCCTCGGCGACGATTTCTATCCGGTGCTCACCGACAAACCGGTCGACGACTTCACCCGCCCGCTGCAGTTGCTCGCCGCGACACTGGAATTCACTGATCCGATCAGCCGCGCGCCGCGCCGCTTCGAGACCACCCGCACGCTGCAGGCCTGGACCGATCCGGCCCGGACGTCCGGCGCGGTGGCTCGAGCCGCGCCGGGCGTGGCCCACTCAATTGAAACGAGTTCTAGTCAGAGTAGCTCGGGAATGGCGACCGCACACCGAGACCGGTGGATCGGCCGAATTCGGGTAGCCCGACCACAAATGACCGATCGATCAGCACCCCCGGCGACCATCCGTACACTAGGCGGGATGCTCGCACCGGAACTCGCGGACGAGGCCCCGCCCCGCCACAAACTGCACGCCTATCTCGATGTGGCGGTCGTGGTCCTCGCACTGGCGGGCACCAATCTCATCGCCCACTTCACCACCGCCTGGGCGAGCATAGTGACCGTGCCCGTCGCCGCCGTGGTCTTGCTGGCGTTGATGCGCAGACGGGGAATGCACTGGCACGAGCTGGGGCTTTCGCCGCGGCAATGGAAACGCGGGACGCTCTACGCACTCGGCGCCGTAGGTGTGGTGCTCGCCGCGGTCGCCATCGGCGCATTACTGCCCGTCACCCGGCCGTTCTTTCTGGCCGATCGCTACGCCACCATCTCCGGCGCGCTGATCGCCTCGATGATCGTCATTCCGCTCCAGACCGTGATCCCCGAGGAACTGGCGTTCCGCGGGGTACTGCACGGCACGCTCGACCGGGTCTACGGTGCGCGCGGCGTGTTCGCGGCCGGTTCACTGCTGTTCGGGCTGTGGCATATCGCCTCCTCGCTCGGACTCACCAGCAGCAATCGCGGCCTGGCCGGGTTCGTCGGCGGCGGCGTGGCCGGACAGATCGCCGGCATTCTGCTCGCCGTCCTCGCCACCGCGGCCGCGGGCGTCGTGTTCACCTGGCTGCGCCGTCGCAGCGGCAGCCTGCTCGCCCCGATCGCGCTGCACTGGTCGGTCAACGGCGCGGGCGCGCTCGCCGCCGCCATCGTGTGGCACACCACCCTCAGCTGAGCGTTTCCCCGCGCTGAATTCCGCCATCCCTCAGCGGAATTCCCCGCCTCGCGCGGCGTCCGGCTACCGGCGTGTTGCCCGAACCGGTGTGTCGGGAGTGAAAGGTGTGTTTACCGGGACGTTCCGCGGGAGCGCCTTTTCGGTGCGGACAATTTCGCACATGTTTTCGAGCGTCGGCGTTGACCGGGGCCGGTGGCCGGTTTAGTCTCACTCCGATCACACATACGTTCGAGCAAGTAGGTCTGCTGCACGATCTGCTCCGGGAAGGCTCGCGATGCGCGACGAACAATCGACCGGCAGTTCCGAAATCGCCGCGTTGGCGCAGCGGGTCGAAACCGCCCGCGGCAAATTGCCACTGCAACACGATGCCGCCCTGTTCGACGTGTTGTCCGAAGACGAAATCGTGGCGGAGCGCGAACTCGCGGAATGGGTTCGGGCGCAACGACGCAAACAGCGCAAACGCGCCGTCGAAGCGGAACTGGCGGCGGAGAAACGCGACCGGCGCACCGCGGCTCATATTCGCCGATCCGATGAAGACGACGCGCGGTGGCATCGGCGCGCACTGGCCGCGCGGCGGCGCGTATCCAGTCAAGACGCCCGGCTCGCGCAGTTGTACCGGCGGGCCGAATGGTCCTCGCGCGCACTGATCGCGGTGGTCGTGCTCGGCATGGTGTGGGCCGGGGTCAACGTGCAGCACAACCTGGTACCGAGCGGCGACATGTCCGACCCGCTGTACTGGCTGAGCTACGGCATCGAAGCGATGATCTCGATCCCGATCATCACCATCATGGTGGCTGCCACCACCGCCGCCCGCTGGGGCCGCGAACTCGCCCGCGGCAAAGTGGTGTTCTTCGAAACCGCGTTGCTCGGCACCACCATCGCGCTCAACGCGGGACCACATCTGGCCTCCGGCTCCTACGGGCAAGCCGCCGAATACGCGATCGCCCCCGTCATGGTCGGCGTCGTGATCTGGCTGCACGCCTGGGTTTCCGCCCGCTACGCACTACTCATCGACGGCGCGGCCGTGGTCGATCCCGAGCCCGGCATGGTGCGGCGGCAGGTCGAACGGGGATTCCCGCTGGACGCCCCCGACGACCTCGCCTGGCTGCCCACCCGGGAGGCACACAGTGGGCAGTTGAACAGCGGGCGCACCCCGGACGACCGGGCCACCTTCCCGTCCGCCGACGGCGATCAACTGCGCTATTCGCCCGCAGCCGCCGGCCAGGCTACCGACACCCGTGCGGCGGTATCCGGGCTGCGCAGTCCAGCGACCGAGCGCCATGCCGCTCCCGACCAGATGCGCGGTCGCGCCGCCGCGGCCACTGATTCCGTCGTCAACGGACGTGCGGCGCAGGGGCTCACAGGCGTCAATGGTCACGAGCTGGTGCACGCGGCCGGGTCGGCGACGCCGTTGACCAATGGACATTCGTTGCGCGCGACCAATGGTCACGTCCTGCCCGTGGTCGACGAGCAGGTGAGCCACGCGTACGGACCCGCTGGTCCGGTCACCAATGGCCGGGCAGTCCAGGGTCTTTCGTCCAGCGCGCCCACCAACGGCAATGCGGTGCAGGGACTTTCCTCCGCCGACGGGCACCTGGTGCCGCCGTCGACCGAGTCGGCCACCACGGTGGGCGACGGGCGAACGGTGCACGGGACCGACCAGCCGGTGGATCACCCGGCCACGGCCCCCGGTGAGGAGCGAGAGCATGCGAGCCTGGACGACGACGGGCAGCCGCGACGGTTCGCGTTCGAGGCGACCTCCGAGCACGAGCGGACAACGCGCGACACCTTGCCCGACGGTGCGAGTGGATCTCCCGCGATAGCTGCTCCCACTGCCCGAGTGACCAACGGACATGTGGTGCGCGGACTTTCGAGTGGCAACGGGCAGCCCCTGTCGACCTCCGCCGAGCGTGCCGGCTCAGCGACAAATGGGCACGCGTCGCCCGGAACCAACGGACACCGGTTGGATCACGTCTTCGGACCACACGGCGCGGCGGTCAATGGCTCTGCGGAGCAGGCGGTTCCCGATGATCGCCAGGCAGCGCCCGCGTTCCCGACGCAGGATCACGCGCGGACTACCTCCGCCGACCACCCTGATGCGATCCCCGCGGCTGAGCCGAATGCGTCTGGTGCGCCGGAGATAAACGGGTACGACGTGCCGCGTACGCCCGAGCCGAACCAGCACACCACTGATGGGCATGCCGTCGCGCCGATCGACGGGTACACCCGGCCCGCTGAAACACGGCCGGTACAGGCCACACGGCCGATCAACGGCGCCGGCGCACAGCCTGTCTCGGCTGAGCAGCACGGCACGGTGCAGCAGCCCCGGATCAACGGCCACGCTGTGACGAACGGTCACGCCGTCAACGGGCGGACCGGCACGGCCAACGGTCGGCCGCTGACCAACGGGGAAGAGGCGGCCCGCACCAATGGGCACAACGGGACGAACGGGCATGCCATTCCGCTGTTCCCGATGCACGAGGTCGCGCGCGAGCAGACCGGCCCCGGCACTGCGGTGCCGCCGATGAACGAGCCCAGCACCGAAGCGCCGCGCGGCGACGATCCCGAAGAGCCTCACCCTGGTGACCCCATCAGGAAGGCCGCCGCCACCATCGCCGACACGGTCGCCCAGGCGATCTCGGGTGAACCCGCCCCCAAGCCCGCCGGTCGACGGAAGTCCGCTGCGCCCAACGGCGCTCGGGCGGAGGCCGAGATCGAACAGCTGGTTTTCGAGGAACCCGCCGAACCGCCCCGGCCGCGCGCTCGCGTCGAGCCGAGCAGCATCGTCTCTCGCGACCCGATCGAGCCGGAACCCGAGATGTTCGACGACGAGGACGAAGACGAGTTCGACGAGGACAACGAGATCGCGGTGATAGCGCACGAAATCGTGCGGCGTCGTATGTCGAACCTGCCCGCCGCACAGCTCGCGGAGATCCTGCGCCTCGCCGACGAGGCATGGGCGACACCGGGTATCGCGAACGAGGTCGGCGTGTCCCGCGCAGCCGTCGATCGTGCCGTCGAGGCGGCCATGAAGGTCCGCAGGCCGTACGCGATCAGCGGTTAGCCGGCACTTCCCGCACCCCTTCCGTCCTCCCACACCCGAAACCGCATGCCAGAGCGGGTGCGCGGACACAGAAGGGGTGCGTTTGCGTTCGCACCGCGATACCTCCGTCACACCGTCTATACGGCACCGTATATCGCGCGCTAACCTCCATCTATACGCAACCGTATAGATGGGTCGAACGGATCGTCGCACGCGCCGACCAGGTCGATCCGACGCCGGAAACGGCGTTCGCAGTCGAAGGAGCCTGCCTTGCCGAATCAGTCCACCATCCACATCGGCAACCGAAAAGACGCGCCCGCAAGCGAGTTCGAGCCCGTCGTGCTCGAACTCCAGGACATTCCCGCTTCATTGCGCGCGCTCGGCACCCTCGCCGACGCCGATTACCTCGACGCCTTCACCCTGAGCACCAACGCAGGCCCGAAGTGGTCGCCGGACCAGTGGGCGCATGCGGCCTTCGAAGACGTCGCAGGCCTCGGCGGACAATTCATCTGGCGGGTGCTGCTCGGCATGCGGCTCGCGTGGCGGCGCTCGTCCGCGCATATCGCCGGATGGCGGATCGTGGGGCACGGGGACGACTGGATCCGGCTCGAAGCACACTCCTGGATGCTCGTCGGGCAGCTCGTGATCAGGCTCAAGGACCATCAGGTCACGCTGCTGACGATCATCCGATACGACCGCCCGCTCGCCGCGACCATCTGGCAGCGTTTGTCCGTCAAGCATCGCGGGCTGGCCCCCGGCCTGCTCCGCGGCACCCTCGCGAAACTGACCGCGGGCTCACACGACTGAACGACGAAGGCCGCCCTCCGGATCAACCAGAGGGCGGCCCTCGCCATTTCGACTACGGCCGTCGCTCACCGGCGTTCGGCCAGCCACCGCCCGCGGGAGCGGGATCGTGCCTCGGGTCCGGCCACTCACCACTCCCGGTGGCAGGGTCCGCACCGCCGGGCCGCTCGTCCCCGTGCCCCGGCCACCAGGCCCGATGCCCGAGCAGCGCCGTCAGCGCCGGCGTGAAGAACATCGCCATCACGAAGGCGGCGATGCCGATACCGACCGAGATGGCGAAGCCCATCTGCGAGAGCACATTGTTGCCCGCGAGCATCATCGAGGCGAACGTGCCCGCCAGGATCACGCCGGCCGCCGCGACCGTCGGGCCGGTGTGCCGCAGGCTCAGTGCCGCAGCCTGTTTCGGGTCATGGCCTTCGCGCGCTTCCTCCCGCAACCGGGCGACCATCAGGATGTTGTAGTCGGTCCCGAGCGCGACGACGAACAGATACATGATCAACGGCAGGGTGAAGATCAGTCCGGAATTCCCCTGGATGTGCTGGAACACCAGCACCGCCGCGCCGAGCGTCGCAGCGAAGCCGAGGAACACCGAGGCCATCAGATACCACGGTGCGACCAGGCTGCGCAGCAGCAGACCGAGCACGATCATGATCAGAATCGCCGCCACCGGGAACACGATCAGATAGTCCCGATTCATCGCGTCCTGGAAGTCGACGAAGACCGCGGTCAGCCCGCCGACGGCTGCCGTCGTGCCGGCCGGAGCCGCCGCGTGCGCCGCATCGCGCAGCGGACCCTCGACCGTTTCCAGCGCGGCATCCGATTCCGGTGCGGCAGTAAGGGTTACCTGGAACTCGGCGATCGCCTTGTCCTGGGACAACCGTGGCTCGCCCACCTGTCCGACGCCGGACACCTCGGTCAGCGCGGAGCGGAAGGTGGTGAGCTGCTCGACCGTCAACGCACCATCCGAACGGAGCAGGACATCGGAAGGTTGCGTGGCGCCGGCAGGCATGCCCTTGAGCAATTCCTTGTTGTAGACCACCGATTCGGAGGCGTCCGAGGTCGAGCCGGAGCTGAGGTCGAAGGTCGGGTTGAATCCGACAGCGAGAATGCCGAGCGCGACGAGCAGACCACCGGAGGCCAGCGCGAACGCGGCGGGACGCCGCCCGAGCGCCGCACCGATCGCGGCGAAGCGCGCCCCCTTCGGCTCGGCCTGCCAGGCCTTCGACGGCCAGAACACCTTGGTGCCCAACAGCGAAACGACCGCGGGAATCAGCGTCAGTCCGGCGAGCAGGGCCACCGCGACCGCGATCGCCAGCGCCGGGCCGAGCGCACGGAACATGCCCAGGGTGGACAGCGTCAGCGCCATGAAGGCGATGATCACGGCGCCCGCTGCGGACGTGATCGCCTCGCCCACCCGGGTCACCGCGCTCACCATCGCGGTCTTGGGATCCTCCCCCGCCCGCAGCCGTTCCCGGTAGCGGAACATCAGGAACAGGATGTAGTCGGTGCCGACGCCGTACAGCACGACGAGCAGGATGGCGGTGACCGAACTGTCCACCTGTAGATCGAAAGCCTTGGCCACCATGGCGATCAGGCCGTTCACCAGGCTGGAGACCGCGCCGATGGTGATGATCGGCAGCAGCGCGATGACCGGGCTGCGGAAGATGATCAGCAACAACACCAGGATCAATGCGATCGTGGCGATGCCGATGATCGCCATGCCCTTCTCGCTCGACTCCGTCTGATCGAGCATCTGCGCCGCTTGACCGGTGATGCCCGCCTTCAGGTCGCTACCGCGCACCTGGTCCTGCAACGCGGTGCGCAACGCCTTGACCGCGTCGCTCTGCGTGGTATCGCCCGCGCTGGTCACCTTGGTCATCTGCACCGCGATGATCTGGATGAGCTTGTTCTCCGAGGGCGGGACCACCTGTAACCCGGTGACATCCTTGATATTCGCCGCAGTGAGCTTTCCGCCGATCGCCGCGACCGAGGCCGCGTCGCCCTCGCTCAGCGGCGCCTCGTCGGCTCGCTCGAACACGATGATCGCCGCGGGGGCCGCGCTCTGCGGAAAGGCCTGCTGCTGCATTTCCATTGCTTGAATGGATTCGTAATGCGAAGGCAGGAACGCGGATTGGTCGGTGGTGGACTTCAGTTGCGGTGCCGCCGCGACCACGCCGACGATGATGAGCAGCCAGAGACCGATCACCTTCCACGGATGGTGAACAACCAGGCGCCCGAGTCGAGCAAACATGGGGGACAGTTCCTTTCGGTATCCGAGCCGTGGCTCAGATGTCGAGATCCTCGATAGGGGGATGTTCGTTCACCGCGTCGAGCGTGCGGAAGATCTTGGGCGGGACCAGATCTCGCAGCTCCTCGACGGTGTCCACGATGTCGAGCGCGTAATCGCTCCAGGCGCACCGTTCGAGATCCAAGCCGCGCCAATTGGTCTTCTTGAGTTCCTGCACCCAATCGCTCATCAGCGACAGGTCGGTCCAATCGGCCGCCTGCCGATGCACGACGTACTTGCCTTTCTGGGTCGCGTAGAGCCGAACGAGCTCCACACCGGTTTTGCTGAACTGCTTCGCCTCACCGAGCTTGCGCCCGTGAAAACGCTGCTTACGCGCCCCGCCTGGCCCGACTGACAGCACGACCTCAGGCAGTTCCGCCGACTCCTTCTGGAAGTCGACCACCTCCACCTGCTGCGATTCCTCAACCATGATCAACTCCATTCGTCGATGCGCATACGCGCATAGCTCCGTTCACGACGCACCAGCCACCCCGACCCCCACCTCGTCCAACCCGAGACGGTCAAGCACCCTCCCCCGCCGTCCGACTCACTATAAGTAGATGTATACGTATAACGCAAGACCCAAACCAAACCCACCAGCTCTGGACACCACAACCCCGTGATCACTACCGCCGTCCGGCTATCGTTAGTGGCATGACCGCCACGTATGCCTACGACGAACAGCCGAGCAGTGGACACCCGCTGCGCCCTGGCGCGTCGCCACAGGACATTCGCTCGGCGTTACTACCTACCGACCGCGCAGAGTTCGACATCGCGTACGAGCTAGCCCTGGTCGAAGCGCGGAAGAGTCTCGACCTGACCGAACTCTTCCGCACCCTCGAACTCTGGCGGCGCACCGCACTTCTGCAAAGCGACCGCGAAAGCTATCGCAACATCGTGCGTAAAGCGGCCGAGCTGCTGACGGGTGCCGCGATCCCCGAAGATGAACCGCTGGAAGTCACCCGCGCCAAAGCCGGCATGTAGGTGTACAGAGTTGAGAACGATCCTGACGTAGCTCAGCAAATCGCAGCCCTCCCGATACCCGCACTCGCATCGTTCGCTGAACTACGAGTCACTCTCGAAGTCAGCCCGTGGAGCGGCGATTCGGTCAACCGGGCGAATCCCGATGCGCCGGTGCGAACGCTGCCGTTCGGGATGCACCACGAAGGACTCGCGACCTACCTCGTCGTAGAACAACGCCGCGAGGTCCACCTGCTCATGGTCCAGTGGATCGGTGACCTCGACTGATTCCGCAGCAACCGTGTCGAGCAGACGGTTCAGGATGCGATTCCGCCGACCGGCGAGGGGTGGTCTTTGGGGGTGGGGTGGCGGCGGTTCATGAGGCGGACGAGGAGGGCTAGGCCGGCGCCGAGGGCAATGCCGAGGAGGGCTGCGGCGGCGAAGCCGGCGGAGAAGCCGCCGGCGTCGATGGCCACGCCGGCGAGTGAGCTGCCGATGCCGTTGCCGAGGGTGAGGGCGGCGCCGTGCCAGCCGATGGCTTCGCCGCGGCCTCCCTCGGGGACGATGCGGCTGACCTGATCGAGCGAGGCGGTGACGGTCGGTGCGCAGAACACGCCCGCGATGAGGCCGGTGATGGCGAGGGAGATCGGGCCGACGGCGAAAGCCATCGGCAGAGTGACCACACCCAGGCCGAAAAGGAGCAGATAGGTGGAGATCGCGCGGTGCAATGCGCCGTAGACCAGCCCGCCGATGATCGACCCGAAACCCCAGATGGCCAGGACGATGCCGAGCCACTGTTGCGCGTCGAACTCGCGCATCGCGGAGACGAAGGTCAGCTCGGTCGCGGCGAGTACCGAAATGGCAACGCTCGCACCGACACACAGCGCGACGAACTCGACGCGGAACCAGCTACGACGCGGTATCGCGGGCGCATCGGCGGCGGGGTCGGCCGAGCGCAGCGGCGGATTCATGATCCACAGCAGCACGCCCGCGAGCACGAGACCCATTTGCGCACAGAACAATACGACCGTCGTCGACCAGATGCTCGCGGCGGCGACGCCGATGATCGGACCGACCATGAAGGCGGCCTCCACCGATACCGCTTCCAGCGCGAGCGCGGGCTGCCGGTTCTGCTCGGTGGTCGCGGCGATCACCGCCTGCCGGACCACGGAAAAGATCGGGACACTGAACAATCCGGCGATCGCGGCCAGAATCAGCAGCGGCACGTAGTCGACGAACGGCGCGATCGACCAGCACACCGCCTCGATCACGATGGACGGCAGGATCGTGCGCCGCAACCCGAACCGGTCCAGCAGGCGGCCGCGCCACGGCCCGCTGAGCGCGATGCACACGGTGACGACCGTGCTCAGCGCACCGGCTTGCGCATACGATCCGCCCAGCGTCTGCACCACATGCAACGCGAGCAGCACGGCTCCCGCGAAGAACGGGATTCGCACCAGCGATCCGAGCAGGAGAACATTGCGCACCGCCGCGCTCGCCAAAACCACCCGATACGCCCGCACCGACCGAGCTTGGCACGCGCCGGGCACCCTCCGCTACCGATTTATCCCATGAATTTCTGCCACCCGCGCGAACGCGCTGCGGGCACCCCGGCAGCACGCCGACGACGCTGCGGCCGAACACCGAAATCGCGGACAGTGGCCATGCGGGCAGGCGCCAGATCGCCCGGCGGAGCCCGGTTCTCACGCATCGAGGTCGCGGCGCTCGCCCGCTGTGCCGAATCTTCGCCCCTCCGGACGACCGCGGCCGCCTGGTGCGGCCGATCGACGCCGCGCTCGTGCGCGTGCCCGGCCGCGGCGCCCTCGGCGCATGACTCCCGGACGCGTCAGGAAGCCAGACCCGCGCGGTCGAGCAGGTAGGTGGTCAGCGGCTCGTAGTACTCGGGGAAGACACCGTCGTCCAACGGGACGGTGACAGCGATCTTGCCTTCGGCGTGCCCGGCGAAGAGCGCGGGGTCGTTCGAGTCGGCGAAGCCGACGGTGTCGATACCGGCTTCGCCTGCCGCGCCGGCCCAGCCGTGGTCGGCCACGACGAGGTCGGGCCAGCCCGCTCCGTCGGCGAGTTCGTGCAGCATCGCCTGCATCGGCTGCGGGTCGTGCGTGTGTTTCAGGTAGCCGTTGGTGCCGAGCGCGGCCACCCGCGATGTGTAGACGATTTCGCGACGGGCCGCGCCGTTGGGCGTGGCGATTCGATACGACCATCCGGCGGCGGGCGTCAGGACCGTACATCCGTTGCCGCGCAACGCATCCTCGATCGCGCGATAGACACCCATGAGCGGCCCGGGATGTCCGGTCGCGAGCAGCACCGTTTCCTGGCGGTCGGCGGCGCGGCCGATGCGGGCCCCCATTGCGTCGAGCGCGTCGAGGGTGAGTTCCGGGTCAATGGTGTCCTGCCCGTGCCGATGCCGCGGATCCGGGTTGACGCCGCACAGTTGCGCCATCATCGCCAGCGTTTCGGTGAATGTCCAATCCTTCAGCGCCAGCCCGAATTGGTAGGCCGGGTCTTTGTCGACCATCCTGCGGTAGTGCGCCAGGTTTCCTTCGCGGGGTGTCGCGACCTCCCCGGCGATCTTCGCTTTCAACAGGTGCTTACGCAGCAACATCCGGTCGTTGGACTGTCCTGCTTCCCGCGTGGATTCCACTGGTCACACCTCCGCATCGACCGACTGCGCGAGCGGCGGTGCGCTGAGCCCCGACCTGCCGCAACACAATCCGACAGTACAAGGCACGACGGACATCCCGCAGAACGTCGGCATATCACAGGCCGAGTACGGCATGTAGATTTCGAATTCGGCGACAACTCGAGTCGGTGCGAACTCCGCGGCGAACAAACCTATTTCGGCAGATCGACAAACGGATTGCGCACTTCCAAACCCGCGAACTTCCGCCCGTGCTGGAGATCTTCCGACAGCAGGTACTTCGCGCCGGACTGCACGGCCGCCTCGACGATCAACGCGTCCCACCAGGACACGGTGTGCGTCTCCTGAAGGAATGAAGCGCTCACGACGACCAGCGGGTCCATGTCGATGGCGCACCATCCGCTGTACAAGGCGACTATGCCACGGGCCTTCGCCTGACTCATCCGCGGCGTCAGCTTACGAGTGGCAATGTTGTAGAACTCCTGAAGTACCTGAGTACTGAGGGCGCCGGTTTTGCGACTCCACAGGCTCTCCAAGATGGTCTGCGCAATCTGATGATTTCGACCGGCATCTGTATCGTGCGCATAGACGAGGACATTGGTATCAATGAAGGTGCGCCCCAAGTCCGTCACGAGTACCTGCGCTCCCCCCGGTCATACAGCTCGTCGCGGCTCCAGGTGATAGTCCCACCATGCCCTGTCGCCTCCGCCATCGCTTGCAATGCAAGCTTTTTCGCATACTCGTAGCGATCGACATCTTGGGCGAGCTCGCGCACCTGCTGCGCAAGCAGCGCGCTGATGGAAGTACCCCGATGGGCAGCGATCAGCTTTGCCTGCGCGATCACCTCTTCATCCAGCTGGATGGTCAGGTTCCTTTTGGACATGCCACAGGATATCACGTGGAGCACGTGAGAATCACGTGGATTGCGGATCATGCACCGAACGACCGCAACGACAAAGGCCCGCCTCCCGAAACGGGAAGCGGGCCTTCGACATTCGGATCGAAGCGGCCTACTTGGCCTTCTCCAGCACCTCGACCAGACGCCAGCGCTTGGTGGCCGACAGCGGTCGGGTCTCCATCAGCTGGACGCGGTCGCCGATGCCGGCGATCTCGTTCTCGTCATGCGCCTTCACCTTGGAGGTGGTGCGAATGATCTTGCCGTAGAGCGGGTGCCGGTTACGGTCTTCCAGCTCGACGACAATCGTCTTGTTCATCTTGTCCGAGACAACGTAGCCGGTACGAACCTTGCGGCTGTTGCGCTCTTCCACTTTCTGCTCGCTCATGCCGCGTCTCCCTTGTCAGCGGGTCCGGTGGCCAGACCGAGCTCGCGCTCGCGCATGACCGTGTAGATGCGCGCGATCTCGTGACGGACCACGCGCAGCCGACGGTTGTTGTCCAGCTGACCCGTCGCCATCTGGAAGCGCAGGTTGAACAGCTCTTCCTTGGAGTCGCGCAGCTTCTGCACCAACTCTTCTTCGGTGAGCTCGCGGAGCTCTGCGGCCGGTGTTTCAGTAGCCATCAGAACTGCTCCTCCCTGGTCACGATCCTGCACTTCATCGGGAGCTTGTGCATCGCGCGGCGCAGGGCCTCGCGAGCGATCTCCTCGTTGGGGTAAGACATTTCGAACATCACGCGACCGGGCTTGACGTTCGCGATCCACCACTCCGGCGAACCCTTACCGGAACCCATGCGGGTCTCGGCAGGCTTCTTGGTGAGCGGGCGATCCGGGTAGATGTTGATCCAGATCTTGCCGCCACGCTTGATGTGGCGGGTCATCGCGATACGCGCCGACTCGATCTGCCGGTTGGTCACGTACGCCGGCTCCAGCGCCTGGATGCCGAACTCGCCGAACGCCACCGAGGTGCCGCCCTTGGCCATACCGGAACGACTCGGGTGATGCTGCTTGCGGTGCTTGACCTTGCGAGGCATCAGCATTGCGTCAGCCCTCCTGTGTCTCTGCCGGTGCGTCGGCCACCACGGTGGCGGCGCGTCCGGCCTCGGTGCTGGTCGCCGTGGTACCGGCGGAACCGGAGCGACGCGGGCGAGACGGACGCTCACGGCGCGGACGATCGCGATCGCCACCGGCCGGCGCGCTCGCGGCAGCCAGCTCACGCTTGCCACCGACGATGTCGCCCTTGTAGATCCAGACCTTCACGCCGATGCGACCGAAGGTGGTCTTGGCCTCGTAGAGGCCGTAGTCGATGTCGGCGCGCAGCGTGTGCAGCGGCACCCGACCCTCGCGGTAGAACTCCGAGCGCGACATTTCGGCGCCACCGAGGCGGCCCGAGCACTGCACGCGGATGCCCTTGACGTTCGGCGAACGCATGGCCGACTGGATGGCCTTACGCATCGCGCGACGGAACGCCACACGGTTCGACAGTTGCTCGGCCACGGCCTGAGCAACCAGCTGCGCATCCGACTCGGGGTTCTTGACCTCGAGGATGTTCAGCTGCACCTGCTTCTTGGTGAGCTTCTCCAGCTCGGCGCGGATGCGATCGGCCTCGGCGCCACGGCGGCCGATGACGATGCCCGGACGAGCGGTGTGGATATCAACACGGACGCGATCCCGAGTCCGCTCGATCTCCACCTTGGAGATGCCCGCCCGCTCCATGCCGGTGGCGAGGAGCTTGCGGATGGCGACATCTTCCTTCACGTAGTCCGCGTACTGCTTGTCCGCGTACCAACGCGACTTCCAGTCGGTGGTGATACCGAGGCGGAAGCCATGGGGGTTGATTTTCTGTCCCATTTACTTTGCCCCTCCCTTCCGGCGGTTACGAGTTGCTGCTCCACCGGCGGCGGGGATGCTCTCGACCTCGATGGTGATGTGGCTGGTGCGCTTGCGAATACGGAACGCACGGCCCTGGGCACGCGGCTGGAACCGCTTCATGGTCGCGCCTTCGTCGACGTAGGCAGTCGAGATCACCAGGGTCGACGGGTTCAGGCCGAGGTTGTTCTCGGCGTTGGCCGCGGCACTGGCGACGACCTTGGCGACCGGCTCGCTCGCGGCCTGCGGCGCGAACTTCAGGATCGCCAGGGCGTCCTCGACGCGCTTGCCGCGGACCAGGTCCACGACACGGCGTGCCTTCATCGGGGTTACGCGAACATGCTTCGCCGTCGCGCGGGCGGTCGGGTTCTGAGTCTCAGTCGTCATCGCCGCTTGCTCTTCCGGTCTTCCTTGACGTGGCTCTTGAACGTCCTGGTCGGCGCGAACTCACCGAGCTTGTGCCCGACCATGTTGTCCGAGATGAACACCGGCACGTGCTTGCGACCGTCGTGGACGGCGAAGGTGTGACCGATGAAATCGGGGATGATGGTCGAACGACGCGACCAGGTCTTGATGACCTGCTTCGTGCCCTTTTCGTTCTGCACGTCCACCTTCGCGAGGAGGTGGTCGTCGACGAACGGGCCCTTCTTGAGGCTGCGTGGCATTTCTTACCTCCTCCTTCAGCGCTTGTTCTTGCCGGACTTGCGGCGGCGGACGATGAGCTTGTCGCTCGGGCGGTTGGGCTTGCGGGTGCGGCCTTCCGGCTGACCCCACGGCGAGACCGGGTGGCGGCCACCGGAGGTCTTGCCTTCACCACCACCGTGCGGGTGGTCGACCGGGTTCATGACGACACCACGGACCGTGGGGCGACGACCCTTCCAGCGCATACGGCCGGCCTTGCCCCAGTTGATGTTCGACTGCTCGGCGTTGCCGACCTCGCCGACGGTGGCGCGGCAGCGCACGTCGACGCGGCGGATTTCACCGGAGGGCATACGCAGCGTGGCGTAGGTGCCTTCCTTACCGAGCAGCTGGATGCTGGATCCGGCCGAACGGGCCATCTTCGCGCCACCGCCCGGACGCAGTTCCACGTTGTGGATCGTGGTACCGGTCGGGATGTTGCGCAGCGGCAGGTTGTTGCCCGGCTTGATGTCGGCCGTGGGGCCGGACTCGATCGGGGTGCCCTGCACCACGCCCTTGGGCGCGATGATGTAGCGCTTCTCGCCGTCCACGTAGTGGAGCAGCGCGATGTTCGCGGTGCGGTTGGGGTCGTACTCGATGTGCGCGACCTTGGCCGGGATGCCGTCCTTGTCCAGCCGACGGAAGTCGATCAAACGGTAGGCGCGCTTGTGGCCGCCACCGCGGTGCCGAGTGGTGATGCGACCGTGCGCATTACGACCACCCTTGCTGTGCAGCGGACGGATGAGCGACTTCTCGGGGGTCGACCGAGTGATCTCAGCGAAGTCCGAAACGGACGACCCGCGGCGACCCGGGGTTGTCGGCTTGTACTTACGAATTGCCATGAGTTCTTCTCTGCTTTCTGGATTCCCGTCCGCTTACGCGACCGGGCCTCCGAAGATCTCGATGGGCTTGCTGTCGGCCGAGATGGTCACGAGCGCGCGCTTGGTGTCCTTGCGCTTGCCGTAACCGAAGCGGGTCCGCTTGCGCTTGCCCTGACGGTTGGCGGTGTTGACGCTGGTGACCTTGACACCGAAGACCTTCTCGACGGCGATCTTGATCTGCGTCTTGTTGGAGTCCGGGTGCACCAGGAAGGTGTAGGTGCCTTCCTCGATCAGTCCGTAGGACTTCTCGGAGATGACCGGCGCCAGCAGGATGTCGCGGGGGTCGGCGATCGTGGTCACTTGCTCTCCTCCTGTGCTGCCTCGGCCGGGCCGTGCACAAAGGTGTTCAAGGCCTCGACGCTGAACACCACTTCGTCGCTGTAGAGCACGTCGTAGGTGTTGAGCTGGTCCGGTGCGATGGGCTGCACGTGCTCCAGGTTCGCCACGCTCTTCCACGCGGCCAGGTCCTCGCGGCCGACAACGACCAGGAACTTCTTGCGGTCCGACAGCTCGGCCAGGAAGGTCTTGGCGGTCTTGGTCGACGGGGTCTGCCCGGCGACCAGTTCGGTGACCACGTGGATACGTTCGTTGCGCGCCCGATCGGAGAGGGCACCACGCAGGGCGGCGGCCTTCATCTTCTTCGGGGTGCGCTGGCTGTAGTCGCGCGGCTGCGGGCCGTGCACGGTGCCACCGCCGGTGAACTGCGGTGCGCGGGTCGAACCCTGACGGGCGCGGCCGGTGCCCTTCTGGCGGTACGGCTTCTTGCCACCACCGGACACCTCGCCACGCGTCTTGGTCGAGTGCGTGCCCTGCCGGGCCGCGGCCAGCTGCGCGGTGACGACCTGATGCATCAGGGCGACGTTGGCGGTCACGTCGAAGATCTCCGCGGGGAGTTCGACGGTGCCATTGGTCTTGCCGCCCGGCTCTTTCACCGGCAGCGTGAGGTTGGCCTTCTTCTCGAGGCTGGTCATGCGTGCGCACCACCCTTCACGGCGCTCTTGACGACGACGACGTTGCCGCGACGACCAGGGACGGCGCCCTTGATCAGCAGCAGGCCGTTCTCGACATCCACCTTGTGAACCGAGAGGTTCTGGGTGGTGACACGGTCGTTACCCATCCGACCCGACATGCGCATGCCCTTGAACACGCGGCCGGGGGTGGCGCAACCACCGATGGAACCCGGGCGACGGTGCACGGCCTGTGCACCGTGCGAGGCGCCCTGGCCGGCGAAGCCGTGCCGCTTCATGGTGCCGGCGAAGCCCTTGCCCTTGCTGGTACCGGTGACGTCGACGTAGGTGCCCTCTTCGAACACGTCGGCGTTGATCTCCTGGCCGACCTCGAAGGTGGACGCGTCGGCGACGCGGATCTCGGCGACGTGGCGGCGCGGGGTGACACCGGCCTTGGCGAACTGGCCGGAGACCGGCTTGTTCACCTTGCGCGGGTCGATGGCGCCGAAAGCGACCTGGACGGCGCTGTAGCCGTCGCGCTCCACGGTGCGGATCTGGGTAATAACGTTCGGTCCGGCCTTGATCACGGTCACGGGAACGACGCGGTTCTTCTCGTCGAACACCTGGGTCATGCCGAGCTTGGTGCCCAGGATGCCCGCCGCAGGCCTGTTCTTGTTGTCAGTCATATCTCGAGTCCCCGTCACTGAATGTTGACGTCGACGCTGGCCGGCAGGTCGATGCGCATCAGCGCGTCGACCGTCTTCGGCGTCGGGTCGAGGATGTCGATCAGCCGCTTGTGCGTACGCATCTCGAAGTGCTCGCGCGAGTCCTTGTACTTGTGCGGCGAACGGATGACGCAGTACACGTTCTTCTCGGTCGGCAACGGCACCGGGCCGACGACGCGGGCCCCGGTACGGGTCACCGTCTCCACGATCTTGCGTGCTGACGCGTCGATCGCCTCGTGGTCGTAGGCCTTGAGCCTGATGCGGATCTTCTGTCCCGCCACGCTAAGTGTCCTTTTCTCCGCTTTTACCTTCGTGATCCGGAAGCTGGCTTCCGTACCACCCTCTATTTGCACAGCCCGAACACACGAAGACGTCTCACGTGAGACCGCGATCAAGCACGCATGCTCGATCCTCGCCGCTGTTCATCTGTCATGGTTCTCCGGTCCACGCGGTCGGGCGTGTCGCCCCTCCGCTCATTCCTCGGTCCCGGATCGAACTTCATCTCAGGCCTGGAACAACGTCCCGGACGTACCCACGCCGGTTTCCCAGCGAGGTACACGATTTAGTGCTCACTCGCCTCGCCCGGCCAATCCCGTTTCGCTCGGAAACAGGCACGGCCCGGTGCAAGGCAACCCGAACAGTATGCCCGACGCGCTCAGCGACATCAAATCCGGCCCCCCGCGCAAGCACTTGGACCAGACTACCCCCGGTCAACGGCGTAAAACGCGAAACGGCGGTGCGCAACGCACCGCCGCATCGAGCGCCGGCCGGAGTCCGGCCGGCGAAGACGTCTCCTTAGAGGAACTGCACCACGAGGAAGTTCCGATTGACCTGACTCGGGTAGATGTTGCCCTCATAGAACCGCACCGGATCGACGATGCCGATGCTCACCGTGCCGCCGCGCGCGGCCGCCTCGGCGACGACGTCGGAGAAGTTCGCGTCGATGTCCTCACCGGTGTGCGCACCGGACAGCTGCGACGCCGGGTCCGCGTCGATCAGCCCGCGATCCATCCAGAGGCCGTCGAGCATGCCGGGAATGGGGCTGTTCCGCAGTGCGGCGGTCTCCGCGCCGTTGAGGTCCAGGGCCCCGTAGATACCTGCGCCGGGATCGAACTCCGGCACGATCGCCGCCGCCTCACCCGCGGTGGTCGCACCCAGCACGGCGAGTCCGAGCGCGGTGGCGACACCGGCGACGACAGTACGAATACGCATATTCAAAAACTCCAGTTCACCTGCACACCAACAGAAATGGTGTTGGCCCCCAGTTGCGTGACAGCTCTGCGCAACGCAACAACTTAGCAAGTTGGGCGCTTGTCCGAAAAGTTCGGTATCGCGATTTTGCGCGTGAGTTGCGGCACACTGGACGAGCCGAACTTACTCCGCAGTAAGATGTCCGCATGACGAAAGAGACCGCGACCTACCGCGGCTGGAAGAAGCTGCCGGACAATCGGCTCGGGCACACGCTGTTCTCGCTGGGCATGGTGGCGCGGGTGCCGTACTTCGGCACGGTGCTGCCGAACGTGGTGCGGCTCGAGCCCGGACTGTGCGAGGTGACCTCGCCCAAATGGTTCGGCATCCACAACCATCTCGGCACCTTCCACGCCATCGCGGCGTGCAACCTGGCCGAGGTCGCGATGGGCATGCTGAGCGAGGCGACCGTGCCCGCGACGCATCGCTGGATCCCGAAGGCGATGAACGTGCAGTACCTGGCCAAGGCGGAGACCGGGCTGCGGGCCGTGGCGAAGCTGCCGGAGATCCCCGACTTCGCGACGATCACCGAGGGGCAGAACCTGACCGTCCCGGTGTCGGTCTACGACAAGCACGGCCTCGAAGTCGTGCACGCGGACATCACCACCTGGGTCACCCCGAAGTAGCCGCCGAGTCGCTGCCCGCACCGGCGGCCACCTCCGGCCGCGAACGCCGCCTCAGCAGGGCAGCGCCCGGCCGTCGTCGGCCAGCGCGCCGAGTACCGCGACCGAGGCGCGCGAGTCCGCCAGCATCCCACCGTGATCGGCCTGGTCGGTCGGGCAACCGTCTTGCAGCCAGATATTGCGGTCGGCACCGGCCGGCGCGGCCAGCAGCGCGGTCTCCTGCGGAGTGATCACGGAGTCGGCGCGGGAGGCGATGGCCGTGTACCGCACACCGGGCACGGTCTCGCCCCCCGCGTTCAACCGGTTCAACAGAGGTGACCCGACCACCTGCTGTGTTCCCGGAGCTCCGAAGACCTGGGCCGCGATCTGCGCGTTGCCCAGGCCGATCGAGGCCAGATCGGGGTAGTTCTTCCGGAGCCCGTCCCAGGTCGAGCCCCGATACGGCGTGCCGAGGGTCACCACCTGCTCGACCGCCTCCGGACCGTGCGTGCGCAGATACTGCCGGATCACGGTGCCACCGGTGGAGTGCCCGACCAGCGCGACCTGACGGGCGCCGGTATCGGCGCGCACGGCCTGCACGACATCGCCGAGCTCGTTCGCCATCCGGTCGATATCGGCGACGCCGTAGACGGTGCGGCCGAGGGCCGCGGCCCCGACCGGCCCGATACCCGTTGTGCTGGAACCGGCTTGGCCGCTCACCACATCCCGCAACGCGGGCGCGGCACCGATGTTCGCCGCGTACACGCAATACCCTTCCGACCGCAGCAGCGGCGCGAGCAGCGCGTAACTGCGCACCGCGTCGGTGCCGGAACCGTGCACCAGCACCACCGGCTGCGGCCGGGCCTGCGATGGCCGGCAGGCCGCCTCGTTGGCCCCGCCGACCGCGGGAAACAGCGGTGCGGCCGACGCGGCCGGGGCGGCGAGCAACGTCGTGCAGGCAGCCGTGAACATCAGGCCGGCGATCCGCACGGCCTGTCTGCGAAACCACATGTCAAATTCCCAACGGAGCGGCCAGAGTCGGCCAGGAGTTCTTGAACGCTTCTTCCCAATAGCCCCAGGAATGGGTGCCGTCCGGGTGGATGTCATAGGTCGCCGGAATGCCCAAGGAATTCAGGCGGGTCTGCATATTGCGCGAGCAATAGTTGGTCGCCGCCTCGATGGCGCCGCCCTTGATGAGTTGCGCCGCGAAACCGTCGACACCGGGCAACGAATACTTGCCGTTCAGCTCGTCGTATTTGCCGGGAATGCCGCCGCCGCTGGAAATGTAGATGGATTTCCCGCGCAACCCTTCGGCCTGGACGTACGGATCATTCGCCGCCCACCGCGGATCTCCGGGCGGCCCATACATATTCGCCATGGTCGCCCACCCCCACGTCTCGACCGTGAGATGGACGAACTGCTGACCGACCGGATCGCTGATCTGCGCGCAACCGCTGTAGGCGGCGACACTGGCGTACAGGTCCCCGGTGGTCGCGGCGAGCGCGAGCGTGGTGGTGCCCGCCATGGAGAATCCGGCCAGCGCGTTGCGGCCACTGCTCGCGAAGTACCGGTCCGCGATCAGCGGAAGTTCCCGGGTCAGGAACGTCTTCCACTTCTGTTTGCCGAGCCGCTTGTCGTCGGTCACCCAGTCCGCGTAGTAGCTGAACTGTCCGCCGATCGGCGAGACCACGTTGACGTTCTTGGGCGAAAGGAACTCCATCACATCGGTTTCCGTCGCCCAGGTGACGCCGTCGTCACCGCCGCCTGCACCCTGCAGCAGATAGAGAACGGGACGCGGCACGCTGGTGTCGAACGCGCGCTGCATATCGACCTGGATATCGCGATCCATTGCCGCGGAATGAATTGTCAAAGTTGCCTTGCGCGCATCGTGCTGCTGCACCGCGACAATCGAGGATTCCGTGGGCTCGGCCTGTGCCCGGCCCGGAATTACCGCTGTGGCGACCGCTCCGACCGTGACCGCGAGCACACCAAGCCAGCGGACGTAGCTGCCTCTCATGATTCCCCTTCTCCAGAGCACGACACCGCCCGTGCTCCCGAGTCAGGCTAGCTTGCGGCACAACCACTTTCACGCCTCGAGTTGCTGGGACACCAATTCTGGGGGCAGGTCCGGAATGCAATTTCGAACCGCTTTATTTCACGTCGGCGACTTACCGCGAGACCCGAATTCCGGGGCCCCGCCGGGCGGGGGCAGTTGCGTCGGTGTGGCCGCAACGGATTGAATGCCTGTATGGGTGTCAGCGCGGTCGGAGATGTCGACGTTTGCGTGGTCGGGCTCGGCCCGACCGGCCGGGCACTGGCGCACCGGGCGATGCGCGCCGGGCTGCGCGTGACCGCCGTGGATCCGCGCCCGGATCGGCTCTGGCCGCCCACCTTTTCCTGCTGGGTCGACGAACTACCGCAGTGGCTGCCGGCGAGCGCCGTCGCCAGCCGGATTCCCACGCCGACCGTCTGGACGACGACCGAACTCCGGATCGACCGCCCCTACTGCGTGCTGTCCAAGACCGGATTGCGCGACGCGCTCCCCCTCGACGACGCCACCGTGCTCGCGGACCGCGCCACCAGCGTCGACGCCCACCGCGTCGAGCTGGCCGGGGGCACGACGATCACCGCCGCAACGGTTTTCGACACCCGCGGCCTGCCCACGCTCGGGCAACGCCGGGCTGCCAGCGCCCACGGCATCTTCGTCGCCGCGGAAACGGCCGCGCCGATGGTCGCCGACCAGGAGGGACTCCTGCTGGACTGGCGGCCGGAGAACGGCGCGGGACCCGACGAGCCGCCGTCGTTCCTCTACGCGGTGCCGCTCGGCGACGGCACGGTGATCTTCGAGGAGACCAGCCTGGGCCTGCGCGGCGGCATGCCGCAGCACGAACTACGCAGGCGCACGCTCAATCGCCTTGCCGCGCACGGCATCCGGCTCACCGGCGACGAGCCGCACGAGGCCGCGCACTATCCGCTCGATCAGCCGCCGCCGAAGCGGGGCACGGCCGTGGCGGTGCCGTTCGGCTCGCGCGGCGGCATGATGCACCCGTGCACCGGCTACAGCGTCGCCGACTCGCTGGCCCTGGTCGACACCGCGGTCGCCGCCGTGCAGGCCGGACGTGACCCGGTGGCCGAATTGTGGCCGCGCCGAGCGCGATTGGTGTACTGGATGCGGATGCGCGGCCTGTACGGCCTGGGCCGGTTGACCACCGAACAGTCCATCGCGATGTTCGACGCGTTCTTCAGCGCCTCCCCGCGCGGACAGCGCGCGCTGCTGTCCGCGCACGACGACTACACCGCGCTCGGCGCGGTGCTGTTCAACACCGTCGCGCACACCTGGCCGTTCCGCTGGCGTTACGACCTGGTGGGCTGGACCCACCGCAACCGCTGGCTCGGCTACGACTTCGATCAGGCGCCGGTCTCGGCGGCCCGGCGGTAGCCGCGGATCGCGGGGTAGGTGAACACCACGATCACGCCCAGGGTCCACAGCAGCGTCTTCAGCAGCGGCTCGGCGACCGGTCCGCCATAGGACAGCCCGCGCATCGCGTCGATCGCACAGCTCATCGGCTGGTTCTGCACCGTGGCCTGCAACCACTTCGGATAGGCGAAGGCCGGCGCGAAACCGGTGTTGAAGAACATCAGCAGGGTGTTGATGATGCCGATGACGTTCACCAGCATCACCCCCTCGGTGATGGTCGCCAACGCGGTGACGAGCACCGCGAACGCGACGCCGAACAGCACCGGAATGCCGATCAGCGCGAGACCCGCGAGCGGCCCGTTGAGGAAGCGGAACCCGAGCAGCAGGCCGACCACGATCACGAACAACGTGGTGACGAGCACGCGCACCGCTTCGGCCAGCAGTCGCCCGGTCAGCCCGGCGGCCCGGTGGATCGGCATGGTCCAGAACCGGCCCAGCAGGCCGGTCATCTTCTCGCTCTTGAAACCCAGCGCACTCACGACCGCGCCGGACATGGCGGCGACCAGCGTCAGCAACGACACCTGGGCGTAGATGCTCGGCTGACCGGTGTAGCCGGTGATCGAGCGGCCGAGCACGATCTGGAACATCCACAGCGTCAGCGCCGGATACACCAGGGTCTGGATCGTGGTCGCGGGGTCGCGCGCCCACACCAGCAGCAGACGTTTGCACTGGATCAGGCTGTGCGTGGCCCAATTGGCCAGCGCACTCTCGGGTTTCGCCGTCACCTCGGGCAACGGCGTGTTCCACGCGAGATGCTCGGTGTCGGCCGGCGCCATGGTCGCCTCCGCTGAACTGGTCATGATCGCCTCACACTCGCCCAGATCGCCAAGGGGGTGAACACCAGCGCGAGCCCGCTCACCCACACCAACGGCACCCACAACACCTGCCAGGTCACCCCGTCGGCCGCCATGTCGCGCAGGGCGAAGGAGAACTGGGAGACCGGCTGATTACGCACGAACCCGCGAATCCATTCGGGGAACTGCCCTTCCGGGACGAACCCGCAGGACAGCATGCCGAAGATCAACGTGGGCAGGGTCAAGGCCTGGCTCAGCGATTCCGGGCTCTTGGTCAGACTGCCGAGCGCGTCCGCGCCGAGCGCCAGCGTGGTACCGACCGCCAGCGAGAACGCACAGAACAACACGGCCTGGCCGAAGCCCGCGACGAACCGGAAACCGATCAGGTAGCCGAACAGGATTGCCGCCGCGAGCGAGGTGACCGAGCGCACCAGCCCGGCCGCGATCCGCGCGGACAGCGGGACCAGCATGCCGATCGGCATGGTCTGCATCCGGGTGCTCAAGCCGGTGAGCGCCTCGAAGGCGGACAGCTGGGCGTTCGACATCATGGTGAACGCCATCGTCTGCAACACGATGATCGGCATGACGTACTGCGCGTAGTCGATGCCGTGGAACTTCATCACGAAGCGCAGCGGCAGATAGAAGCCGAGGGTGAATACCAGCGGCGTCACCACCGCGACGATCAGTTCGCCTTTGGTGGCCATGGTCCGGACGATGCGGCCGGTCAGCGCGCGCCATTGGGCGAACGAGGACAGCTTGGCCTCGGGTAGGTCCGCGAACAGCATGGCCGCGTCGGCGCCGGGCGCCGTAGCGGTGGCAGTGCTCACGACTTGCCGCCCGTGTGCCCGGTGATGGACAGGAAGACATCGTCGAGCGAGGGCCGGCGCAGCGCGATATCGGCCAGCGGGATGCCCGCGCTGTCCAGCCGGCGCAGCGCCTCGGTGAGGGTGGCCGCGCCGTCGCGCGCCGGGATGGAGAGCCGATCGCTGCCGTTGAGGTCGGCGAGCACCGCGGCGGGCACCAGATCGCCGAGCGCGTCCGCGGTCAGTTGCAGTTTGGTCGGATCCAGCGGAACCACCTCGCAGTAGCTGCCGCCGGTCTTCTCCTTGAGCTCGTCGGCGGTGCCCTCGGCGATCACCGTGCCCTTGTCGATGACGATGATGTTGTCGCTGAGCACATCCGCTTCCTCGAGGTACTGCGTGGTGAGCAACACCGTGATGCCCTGGGCCTTGAGCGCGTTGACCAGATCCCACACGCCTTGGCGGCTGCGCGGATCGAGACCGGTGGTCGGCTCGTCGAGGAACACCACCTCGGGTCGCACCACCAGACCGCAGGCGATATCCACCCGGCGGCGCATACCGCCGGAGTAGTGGCGCACCGCCCGCCGACCCGCGCCGACCAGATCGAATTCCTCGAGCAAGGTGTCCGCCCGCTTGCGCGCGACGGACTTGCTCAGTCCCATCAGCCTGCCGAACAGTTCCAGGTTCTCCCGGCCGGACAGGTTCTCGTCGAGGGCGGCGTACTGGCCGGTCATCATGATCGAGCGCCGCACCCCGGCCGGGTCCTTCAGCACGTCGTGCCCGGCGACCACCGCGGTGCCGGAGTCCGGGCGCAGCAGGGTGGACAGGATCTTCACCATCGTCGTCTTGCCCGCACCGTTCGGGCCGAGGATGCCGAGCACCGAGGCCCGCTCGGCGACGAAGCTGACGCCCTGCAGTGCATGCACGTCGCCGAACGACTTCCGGACATCCGCCACACGGACCGCTGGCTCATTCGCACGCAGATCTGCTTGGTTCAAGCTCGGCATCAACTCTCCACTATCGGCAATTGCGGCGATTCTCGGTCGCCGGAGCGCGCGCGTATACGTCCCGAATGGTGATCCGTAGCGCTGGGCGTGATGTTACCGGTCTGTGGGGTTCCGGCCGGGCCACCCGCGCAGTACCCAACTGGACCCCGAGCTAATTGTGTCCTTACTCACATTTACCGATCTCGATCCGGCATCGGGCGAATCGGCGCTGGTGGACGTGGTCAAGGGCAGCGCGGTGGCGACGGAGGAGCCTTTACGGTCCGTCGCGGCGACCATAGTCTGCTATTCGGGGGAACACTCACTCGTCCGCGGCGGCCGCCGGTAACCGGTCCGTTCGCCGATTTCGATACTGCGAGAGGTGATCATGGCCGAGTCCGCGCAGCCCCGGGTGGCAGCGCAGCCGGGAGGATCGGGCCGACCGAACGTGCTGACGTCCTACGACCCGCGCACCGGCGAAATCGTCGGGAACTACGCCATCATGGGCGCGGGTGAAATCAACCGAACGGTACGAGGCGCGCGCTCGGCCGAAAAATGGTGGGCCGAACTGGGATTCAGCGGACGCAAGCGCTGGCTGCTGGATTGGAAACACGATATCGCGCGCCGCGCAGGCGAATTGGTCGAGATCCTGTCCGAGGAAACCGGAAAACCGGAGGCGGACGCGGCGATCGAGGTGATGCTGGCGGTCGAGAACCTGGACTGGGCGGCGCGCAACGCCGGCCGCGCGCTCGGCAGGCACAAGCTCGGGTCCAGCTGGCTGAGCCGCAACCAGCGCGCCTCGGTGGGCTATCTGCCGCTCGGCGTGATCGGCGTGCTCGGACCCTGGCACAACCCGGTGTTCACACCCATGGGTTCGATCGCCTACGCGATGGCCGCGGGCAATACGGTGGTGTTCAAGCCGCATGAGCTGACCACCGGGGTCGGCGTCTGGCTGGCCGACAGCTGGTCCAGGCTGGCGCCGAATCAGCCGGTGCTGCAAGTGGTTACCGGCGAAACCGGGACCGGTAACGCGCTGTGCCGGGCCAAGGTGGACAAGATCGCCTATGCCGGTTCGGAATCCGGCGCGCGCGAGGTGATCGCGCTGTGCACCCAGACGATGACACCGGTGGTGGTCGAGCGCAGCGGCAAGGGCAGCATGGTCGTGCACGTCGACGCGAAGCTCGACGATGCCGCGGAGGCAGCGGTTTTCGGCGCGATGGCCAACGCGGGACAGAACGCCACCGGCATCCAGCGCGCCTACGTGGCCGAGTCGGTGTACGAACCGTTCCTGGAACTCGTTGCCGCCCAGGCGCGCAAGCTCCGCCCCGGGGCGGACAAGCGTGCGTCCTACGGCCCGATGATCCTGGAGTCACAGGTCGAGGTGGTGCGCAAGCAGATTCGCGACGCGCTCGCCCGCGGCGGCCGCGCCGTGGTCGGCGGCCTCGATTCGATTCGCGAGCCCTACATCGAGCCGGTGGTACTCGCCGAGGTCCCGGAGGACAGCACGGCGATCACCGGTGAGGGCATCGGCCCCGTGCTGATCGTGAACAAGGTGACCAGCATGGACGACGCCGCCCAGCGCATCAACGCGGTCGGCACCGATGTCGCGGTCTCGGTGTTCACCAGGGACGTGCACGAGATCGAGCAATTCGCCGAACAGCTCCGGGTGGGCGTGGTCACCATCAATTCCTCGTCGGCCTACGCCGGCATTCCCGCGCTCCCGTTCGGCGGCGTCGGCGAATACGGGCAGGGCCACAGCCACGGCGATCAGGGCCTCCGCGAGTTCAGCCACACCCTGGCCATCGCCCGCAAGCGCTACAAGGCGCCGGTCGACCTGTCCACCTTCGACCGTCATCCGCGCCATCTGCGGTTGGCCAGAGCCATCTTCCGGCTGCGGCACGGCAGACGCAGCTAGGCCGCAGGCCCTAGCAGCACCGCTTCCATGAGCGCGGTGACGCGGGCGAGCTGCGTTGGGCGCGAATCGAATCGGATCAACCGGCCGACATCGATCACCTGGCCGATCGCGGCGTGCACCCGGAACCGCGCCTCGGTCGGGTCACCGTCGAGCAGATTGGCCCACTCCAGCACGTTCTGGCGTTGGATGGCCCGGAGTTTGTGCTGTTCGGCCGGGGGCAGGTTGCTGAACTCGGCGTAGTAGACCGGCATGATCTCCGGCATCTGGAACGTGAGCTTGGCCTGCCGTTCGGCGATCCGGCGGACGGCGTCGGCCCGGCTGGTCGCCTCGGCGAGCGCCTCGGTGATCGCGAGTGCCACTCGGTCGCCGGTCCGATAGAAGGCGGCGGCAAGCAAGTCGGACTTGCTGGCGAAGTAGCGGTACACGCTCGACGCGTTGATGCCGACGGCCGCGCCGATCTCCTCGATGCTCGCCTCGTGGTAGCCCTGGCGACCGAAGATCCGAATCGCCTCGGTGAGCAGCTGTTCGCGTTTCGACGAGACCGGCAGGCCACGGGTGACCGGGCCCGGCTCCGGCTCCGGCGGCGCGGGCGGCAGGTCGGCGCGCAGGATCGCCCACGCCATATCGCGCAGCAGCGGCAGCAGCCTGGCGCCGGACAGCGCGCTGCGATGCGCGGAAATACTGGCGATCGCGCTGAGCACCGCGGCGGCCAGCATCGCGACGTCGGCGGGCGGACTTTCCGGACGCAGTTGCTCGATAGGTGCGGCGAGGGTGGCGTTCAGGTCGTCGTAGATCTCGCGGATCCGGATCCGGTCCTCGCGTTCCAGGTAGCGCCGCTCCCAGCGGTACAGCCCGGCCTCGCGGCGGATCTCGATGGTGTGCTCGCTGATCGCCCTGATCAGCGCGTCCAGCCGGGCGGCGGGTTCGAGTTGCGGATCGTCGGCGGCCCGGGCGACGGTGAGCAGGTGCCGCGCGCCTTCTTCCGCGGCCGCGACGAGCAGCGCGTATTTGTTCGTGAAGTGCCGATACAGCGCGGGACCGGAGATGCCGACCTCGGCGGCGATCTCGTCCACGCCGACCGGGTAGTACCCGCGGTCGCTGAACGCGCGCGCGGCGGCCCGGATGATCTGTACCTTGCGATCCTTGGGCCTGCGGCGCACGGGTCCGGCATCAGGGCGCGCGGAAGCGAGGCCGACCTCGCTACGTTCCGCGACCATGCACCTCTCCGTTCTGCTCGGCGGCGCTGGTTGACAGCGCCCGACGATGGAACCTAAGTTAACCACAATTCGCAAAGTTAACCAGTATTCATGGCACGATAGCCGCAGAGTTGCAGCGTAGGAGCGAACATGAGCAATACAGATTCCGCGGATGTGACCGCATCTTCCGGGCCTGCCGCGGGTTTCTCGGCGGTGCGGGACGGCAAGGTCCTCCGGGTGACCCTCACCAAGCCGAAGCGCAAGAACGCGGTGGATTACGACACCATGGTCGCGCTCGGCGACACCATCGCCGCCGCGGCCACCGACCGCTCCGTGCGGGTGATCGTGCTGACCGGCGAGGGCAGCGATTTCTGCACCGGCGCCGACCTGTCCACCTCGGTAGCCGAGGCGCAGCGCGGCATCACCCCCGAGATGACGATGGACGCGGCCAACCGGCTGGTGAAGTCGATCGTCGACGCGCCGATTCCGGTGGTGGTCCGGGTGAAGGGCGCGGCCGCGGGGGTCGGCGTCGGCATCGCGCTGGCCGCTGATCTGATCTACGCCAGCGAGGAGGCCTACCTCCTGCTGGCGTTCATCAACATCGGGCTGATGCCCGACGGCGGCGCGGCCGCGATGATCGCGGCCGCCGCGGGCCGCACCCTGGCCGCGGAGATGGCACTGCTCGGCGAGCGGCTGCCCGCGCCCGCGGCCAAAGCGGCGGGGCTGTTCACCGCGGTGGTCCCCGAGGCCGAACTCGACGCGAAGGTGGAGGCCGCGGTCGCCAAGCTCGCCGCGGGCCCACGCCGCGCCCTCGAGCTCACCAAGCAGGCGTTGAACCAGGCGACGCTTACTTCCCTCGACGCCGCCTTGGCCGCCGAAAAGTCCGGGCAGAGCGAACTTTTGACATCCCCGGACTTCGCCGAGGGCGCCACCGCCATGCTGACCAAGCGCAAGGCCGTCTTCGCGGACTGATCGGGCGCGCATCGCCGTCGGCGCACCGGGTCTGGGCTGCAGACGCGACGCGGCCGATGAGCTATGTTGATCGGCTATGGGCTACCTGGTTACCGGGGCAACTGGGTTCATCGGTCGTTTTCTCATCCCCGAGCTGCTGAAACACGAGGGCGACATCCATGTGCTGGTGCGGCCGGGCGTCGAGTCCGCCGACCGGTTCAGCTGCTGCGCCCGGGAATGGGACGGCGGCGATCGGGTGCAGGCGGTGCGCGGCGACCTCGGCGCCCCGGGGCTGGGCATCGACCCGGCCTGGCTGGCCGCCCACCGCGGCACGATCGATCATGTCTTCCATCTGGCGTCCAGTTACGACACGGCCGAGCGCGGCGACGGCACAAAGCATCTGGTCGACGTCGCGGAAAGCTTGAAAGCCGGTCTGCTGCATCACGTCTCGACGGTGGATATCGCCGGTACCGCGACCGGCCGGTTCACCGAGGACATGTTCGACGAAGGCCAGCAGCTCACCACGCCGGCCCAGCGCGCCAAATTCGAAGCCGAGCGGATCGTGCGCACGTCGGCACTGCCCTGGCGGATCTATCGTCCATCGATCGTCATCGGCCACTCCCGCACCGGCGAGATCGATCGGATCGACGGCCCGTACTACTTCTTCCGGCTGCTCCGGATGGGCGCGCAGCTGCCGCGCATCCTGCCGGTGCTGGTGCCCAAACTCGGCGAAACCAACATGGTCCCGGTCGATTTCGTGGCCCGCGCGCTGGATCACCTCGCGCACCGGGCGGGCCCGAACGAGCAGACCTATCACCTGATCGACCCCCGCAGGCAGGGCGTGGCCGAGGCGCTCAACCTGTTCGCCGACGAAGCGGGTGCGCCGCACCTGGTCGAGGTGATGCCGAAACGGGCACTGGACATGGCCTTACAGGTACCCGGCGCGAGCTGGCTGCTCCCCCGCGTCGGGGTGCCCCGAGAGGTGTTGGAGCACAGCGAGTTCAGCTGCTGGTTCGATTGCCGCAACACCACCGCGGCCTTGGCGGGCACCGATATCAAGGTCCCGCCGCTGGCCGGCTACGCCCCGCTCATCTGGCGGTACTGGATCGAGAACTGGGTGGTCTGAACGGCTTTCACGCGCCGGTGATGGTCAGGTAGATCAGCGCCACGTTGAGCGCGGAGATGATCCCGGCGATCAGCCAGGCCAGCGCGGTGGTGACGCGGTGGTTGGTGTCCGCGCCCATCAGGGTGCGATCGCTGGTCAGACGCACCAGCGGGATCAGCGCGAACGGGATGCCGAACGAGAGCACCACCTGCGAAATGATCAGCGCGCGTGTGGGATCGATGCCGATGGCCAGAATGACCAGTGCCGGGACCAGTGTGACCAGCCGCCGCATCATCAGCGGGATATGCCTGCGCAGCAGGCCCTGCATGATCATCGCGCCCGCGTAGGCGCCCACCGACGTGGAGGCCAGCCCGGAGGCGAGCAGGCCGATGGCGAGGAGCAGAGCGGCGACCGGGCCGAGCACATCGCCGACCGCGGTGTGCGCGTCCTGCAGGGTCTCGACCTCGCGACCACGCAGCGTGTTCGCGGCCATCAGCAGCATCGCCAGGTTCACCGTGCCCGCGAGCAGCATGGCCAGCAGCACGTCGACCTTGGTGACGCGCAGCAGCCTGGCCCGCATCGGTCCCGGCTCCGGGTGCCCGTGCCGATCTCGGGCCAGGCCGGAGTGCAGGTACACCGCGTGCGGCATGACCGTCGCGCCGATCATCGCCGCCGCGAGCAGCACGCTCTCGGTGCCCTGGAATCGGGGCACCAGTCCGCCGATGGTGCCGCCGGCCGAAGGCGGTGAGATGAACACGCTGGCCAGGAAGCCGATCGCGATGATGGCGAGCAACCCGGTGATCACCCGCTCGAACGGCCGCTGGCCGCGCTTGTCCTGCACGAGCAGCAGACCCATCGAGACCACGCCGGTGATCACGCCGCCGACCAGCAGCGGCAGATCGAACAGCAGGTTCAGCGCGATCGCGCCGCCGACCACCTCGGCCAGGTCGGTCGCCATCGCGACGGTCTCGGCCTGCCCCCAGTAGGCCAGGCGGGTCCATTTGCTCGACCGGTCGCGCACCGCTTCCGGCAGCGACAGTCCGGTCACCAAACCCAGCTTGGCCGAGAGGAATTGGACCAGGCCCGCCATCACGTTGGCCATCACGATGACCCACACGAGCAGATACCCGAACTGCGCGCCCGCGCTGATGTTCGACGCGACATTGCCGGGGTCGACGTAGGCGATCGCGGCCACGAACGCCGGGCCCAGCAGCAGACTGGCCGCCCGGGCGCGCTGGGTGGCGGATTTAGCGGACTCAGCCAAGGTTGTACTCACAGAACAGAATTTTACGGGTTCCCGAACTTTTCCGTTAGTGGTACCCGTAAAAGCCAACCGCCCGGTTACGCCGAGAGGCGTAACCGGGCGGCCGGTCGGTATTCGGTGCTACCTCAGATGCCGAGGCCCCGGGCGAGGACGGGCCAGGACAGCTGGAACTCGTCGCGCCAGTAGCCCCACGAGTGGGTGCCGCTGTTGCGGAAGTTGTAGGTCGCCGGGATGCCCAGCGACTCCAGCTTGTTCTTGAGGTTGTTGGTGCAGAAGTTGGTGCCCGCCTCGATCACGCCGCCGATGATGATCTGGTTGGCCAGACCGTAGGCGCCGGGAAGCGCGTACTTGCCGTCCAGCGTGTCGTACTGGCCGGGCAGGCCGTTGCCGGTCGAGATGTAGAGGTCCAGCCCGCGCAGGCCCTCGGCGTGCACGTAGGGATCGTTGGCCACCCATTCGGCCGAACCCTGTGGGCCCCACATGTTCTCGGTGTCGCCACCGCCCCAGGTCTCGACCGTGAGCTTCACGAACTCCGAGCCGACCGGGTCACTGGTCTGCGCGCAACCGCTGTACGCCGCGGCCGCCTTGTACAGGCCGGGCTTGGCGATGGGCAGCGAGAGCACGGTGGTGCCCGAGGTGGACAGACCCGCGATCGCGTTCACGCCGTTGGTGCCGAGGGCGCCGTCGACCAGCGGCGGCAGCTCCTCGGTGAAGAAGGTCTTCCACTTGTTGCGGCCGAGCGTCGGGTCGTCCTTGATCCAGTCGGTGTAGTAGCTCCACTTGCCACCGATCGGCTGGATGACGTTGACGTTCTTGTCCGACAAGAACTTCAGCGCGTCGGTCTTCGCCTGCCAGGAGGCGTCGTCCTGGCCACCGCCCGCGCCGTTGAGCAGGTACAGCGTCGGGCGCGGCACCGAGGCGTCGGCCGGACGCTGCACGTCGATGATGACCTTCTGGTCCATCGCCGCGGAGTACACGTACAGCCGGATGTTCCGGTCGTCCTTGTACTCGGCCTTGGTGATCTTCGAACCGTCGGGGGCGGTCGGGTTGGCCAGCAGACTCTTCCCGTCGATGATCGGGTCAGCAGCCGACGCGGTGGTCACGCCCAGACCGGTCATCACGCCCGCAAGGACCGCCGTTGCGGCGATCGCCGCCGCGGCACGTAGGCCGCCGCGCCGAGTCTGTCGACGTATCAATTTCGCACCTTCGCTTCGTCTCGAAATGTCATCTGCCTGCCCCACGCGCCGGCGATAGCGCCCTGGGCACACCTGCGCCAGACCATACGGCCTATGTAGTCGTGCCGACAGGGGTCACCGTTACCGCAGCGTTGCCCATCATGCCTGAGCAGTCTCGATTTCGTCACGTCAGACCCGATGTGCGCGCCGTGTTCCCGGTGCGCGGCTCGAGCAGGCGCGACAGGGCCGGGCCGATGTCCGCCAAGGCCTCCGGCGAGGTCATCTGATCATGCGGGACCCCGATCGGGTGATCTTCGACACGACCCTCGACCAGCGGATACCAATTCTGGGCCGCGGTCTCGTGACCGGCCGCACTGAAGTAGTCGAGCCTGCCGTGGAACACCGCGGGCCGGTGCTCGGCGATGAGCTCGGCCGAACGCACGGCGCTGCGGTAGATCCGGCGCACCCGCTCCGGCGTGAGCACGGCCATGTCCGGCGGAATGGTCGCGTGCAGTGCGGCGAGCGCTTCCTCACTGAGGTCGTGGATGTCGCCGTCCTCGGGCAGCAACGCGTGCGCGCCGATGCCGAGCTCGGCCAGCGCCTCCCGGATCGCCGCGCGGAAGTCCGTCACGTCGATGTCGGGGTGGCTGTCGAGCATGGCGAGCAGCGTGACCTGCTCGCCCGCGGCCTGCAGCTCCGTCGCGATGGCGTGCGCGAGCACGCCGCCGAGCGACCAGCCGAGCAGCCGGTACGGCCCCTCCGGCTGGACCGCGCGGATCTCCCGGACATACCGGGTGGCCATCTCGGCCAGCGAGGTCGGCAGGTAGCCGTCCTCGGACAGCGCCGGCGATTGCAGGCCGAAGATCGGTGTGCTGGCGGGCACGTAGCGCGCGAGACCCGCGTAGCACCAGGACAATCCGTACATCGGGTGGATGCAGAACAGCGGCTCGGCGGCCGCGGTGTCGTGCGGCACCCTGGTGCGGATCGACAGCAGCACGCCGAGCGCGGCGTTCGATTCCAGGTCGTAGTCGTGGTCGCCGGCAAGCGCGGCCAGGATGCGGGTGGCCAGCGCCGCCGGGGTCGAGTCGGTGAAGAACCACTGCACCCGGACCTCGGCCCCCGTGAGCGTGCGCAATCTGCTGACCGCACGGGTCGCCACCAGCGAATTGCCGCCGATGTCGAAGAAGTCGTCGTCCAAGCCGACCTGCTCGGCGCCGACCACCTCGGCGAAGACCTCGGTGATGGTCCGCTCCAGCGGGGTCGTCGGCGGACGGTATGGGCGCGCGGCGAATTCGGGTACGGGCAGGGCCTTGCGGTCCAGTTTGCCGCTCGGGTTGAGCGGCAGCGCGTCCAGTACGACGAATGTCGACGGCACCATGTAGGACGGCAGCGCACCGCGCGCGTGGCTCAGCACCGCGGCGTTGTCGACGATCTCCCCCGGCGCGGCGACCAGGTAGCCGACGAGCCGGTCCCCGGTGCTGCCGTGGACCAGCGCGACCGCGGCGTGCCGCACCGACGGATGCCCGAGCAGCACCGTCTCGATCTCGCCGAGCTCGACCCGCTGCCCGCGCAGTTTCACCTGGAAATCGCTGCGGCCCAAGTATTCCAGCGCAGCACCGTGCCAGCGCACGATGTCACCGGTGCGATACAACCGGGTACCGCCCGCGTGCGCGACGAACCGTTCCGCGGTGAGGGCCGGGGCGCCGAGGTAGCCACGGGCCAGCTGCACGCCCGAGATGTACAGCTCGCCCGCGGCGCCGAGCGGCACCGGGCACAGCTGCCGATCGAGCACGTGCACCCGGGTGTTCGCGACCGGCGTGCCGATCGGCACGGCGACGACGGCGGTGTCCTGCACCGGATAGTCGGTGACCACGGTGGCTTCCGCGGGCCCGTACCAATTGATCAGCTGGGCGGTGGGGATGGTGGCGGCGAAGCTCGCCGCGGTCTCGCCGGTGAGCGCCTCGCCCGCGGCGAACACCCGCCGCAAAGTCGGAAGCTGCTCGGCGAGTGCGGGATCCAGGAAGGCATCCAGCATGGACGGCACGAAATGCACCGTGCTGACGCCGTATTCGGCGATCACCCGGGCCAGATAGGCCGGATCGCGATGCCCGTCGGGCTCGGCGACGACGATCGCGGCGCCGGTCTGCAAGGGCCAGAACAACTCCCACGTGGAGATGTCGAAGGTGATCGGCGTCTTGTGCAGCACCACGTCCGAAGCGTCATGCGGGTAGATCCACTGCGCCCACCGGAATTGGTTCACCATCTGACGGTGCGTGATCATCACGCCCTTCGGACGGCCGGTGGAGCCCGAGGTGTAGATGACGTAGGCGACGTTGTCCGGCGTGATCTCCGGATCCGCGAGCGACACCGCGTCCAGCGGTAGGTACAGGGTGTCGACCGCGACGACCGGCACCGCGGCATCGGTGTCGAACGCGTCGCCGGTGGTGGTCAGCACGCACGCGGGCGCCGCGGCGGCGAGCACGAACTCGTTGCGCTCGGTCGGATGGTCCGGGTCGATCGGCAGGTATCCGGCGCCCGAACGCAGCACGCCGTAGATGGTGACGACCAGATCGATGCTTCGCCGCATGGCCACGGCCACCAGCGATTCCGCGCCGACGCCCCAGCGGGTCAATTCGGCGGCGAGCGCGCGGGAGCGCAGGTCGAGATCGGCATAGCTGAGCGTGACCTCGCCGAAGCGCACCGCGGGCGCGTCCGGCGTCCGCGCCACCTGCGCGTCGAACAGCGACAGCAGGGTGGCCTCGTCCAGCAGGTCCGGCACGTCGGTGCCGTTGCGGGCGGCCAGTTCGGCGCGTTCCCCGTCGAGCAGCACGTCGATGTCGGCGACGCGGGCCTGCGGGTTGGTCACGAAGCGGCGGATCAGGGCCGAAAGTCTTTCCGCCAGCGCCTGTGCCGTCGCCTCGTCGAACAGGTCGCGCAGGTACTTCACCGACACTCGCAGCTGGCTGTCGAGCACCACCATGACGGTCAGCGGGTAATGCGTACCGTTGACCGCGCCGACGCCGGTGATGTGCATACCGTCGATCGCGCTGGCCTTCTCCAGTCCTTCCCGATCGACCGGGAAGGACTCGAACACCACCAGGGAGTCGAAAAGCCCTTCCACACCGACGGTTTCCTGGATGTCGCTCAGGCCGAGGTAGTGGTGATCGAGCAATCCGGCCTGTTCGGCTTGCAGCTGGCGCAGCAGTCCGCCGAGTGTGTCGGTCGCGCCGAGGCGGACCCGCACCGGAATCGCGTTGAGGAACAGGCCGACCATGCTCTCCACGCCGTCGAGCTGGGGCGGCCGGCCGGACACGGTGGCCCCGAAGACCACGTCGTCGCGGTCGACACTGCGTCCGATCAGCAGACCCCAGGCCGCCTGTACCACGGTGTTCACCGTGACGCCGAGCCCGGAGGCGAGCCGGGTGAGCGCGGTGGTGTCCGCCGGGGCCAGCTCGAAGCCGACCTCGCCGACGCCCGCCGAGATCTCGCGACCGGGATCGACCGGCGCCAGCGGCGTCGGCTCGGTGACACCGGCCAGCGCCGCGCGCCAGGCGTCGCGGGCCGCGTCGGCGGGCTGCGCATCCAGCCAGGCCAGATAGTTTCGATACGACGGCACCCTGGGCAGGTGCCGGGCGTTGCCGCCGAGCGCGTACAGCGTCAGCAGGTCCTTCATCAGCAGCGGCATCGACCAGCCGTCGATCAGGATGTGATGGCTGGTGACCAGCAGGTGGTAGCTGTCGGCCGCCGAGCGGATCAGCGCGAAGCGCAGCAGCGGTGCGGTCCGCATATCGAAGTGGTCCGCGAGGTCGGCGGCCTTGATCCGGTCCAGCTCGGCCGCCGCGGCACTCGGCTCCACCTGCGCGAGATCGATGAGCCGCCACGGCACGTCGAGCGAATCCTGCACGATCTGCAGGGGATTGCCCTCCGCGTCCTCGGCGAAGGCGACGCGCAGGTTGTCGTGCCGGTCCAGCACCGCCTGCGCGCAGCGATGCATCCGGGTGGCGTCCACCGCGCCACCCAGGTCGAGCACGAACTGGGTGGTGTAGGCGTCGATCGAGGATTCGGCCAGCAGCGCGTGGAACAGCATGCCCGACTGCAGCGGCGTCACCGGCCATACGTCGGTGAGGTTCGGGTAGGCGGCGGCGAGCCGGTCGATGCCGCTCTGGTTCAGCCGGACCAGACCGAAGTCCGACGGCGTGAAACCGCCCGAGTCGGGGCGCAAGCCGTGTTCGGCCAGCCCGCCGAGCGCCCGGATCCAATGCTCGGCAAAGGTTTTCACCTCATCGGCGGTGAACGCCGCGGTGGCGTAGTCGAATCGGGCGAGCAGTCCGTCGTCGGTGGCGTCGACGGTCAGGTCGAGCAGTAGATCGTCGGCGGCGATATCGGTGTGCACCCGGGCCGGGCGCAGATCCCGGTAGCGCAACGCGAACCGGCCGCGCCCGAGCACGCCGAGCTCGTCCGCGGTGTCCGCGTTGAGGTAGCGCAGCAGGCCGTAGCCGACGCCCTGCGAGGGCACCGCACGGCGCGATTCCTTGATCTGGGCCAGGGCCGCGCCCGCGGCGGGTCCGCCGACCAGGGCCTCGGCGGTGTCGATCCTGGTGAGCCGCAACGGAAGCGGGTACTCGGTGGTGAAGCCGCCGACCATGCTCTCGTCGGCGTGGGTCGCGGACCGCTGATCGGCGGACAGCCGGATCAACGAACCGACGGCGCGCGTGACGGACTCTTGCGCCGAGGTCTGCAACGCCAGCGCGACCGCGGTGAGCAGCACGTCGTCCACGATGGTGTGATAGGCCGCCGCGACGGCGGCCACCGCGGCGGCGCCTTCGGCGGTGATGGCCAGCGAGACCCGGCTGCGGGTCCGCAGATCGAGCTGATCGGTGTCGGCGTCGGCGGGTACGGCCCCCAGCGCCCGCTCCCACCAGCCCAGCTCGCCGACGGTGCGCAGATCGTGCGCGCGCGTCGACAAGGCCCGGATCAGTACGCCGAGACCGGATTCCGGCGCGGCGGGGGCGGCATGCCTGCCCCGGCTCCACGCGGCGGTCAACTGGTCGACGATGGTGCGCCACGAGATATCGTCCACGACAAGGCCGTTGGCGACCACGATCAGGGTCGACCGGCCTTCCGGCCCGCCGGTCAGCACGAAATGGATATTGCGTCCCTGTTCGGGATCCAGTGCCGCGGCGGCGGCCTGCACCACATCGTCGATCGGCAGCGACGTTTCGCCGTGCTGCGGATCCAGCCTGCGGAACGCCTCGCCGGTGCGCTCGTCGACCGGCGGGATGCGCAGCACCGGCGCCTCGCCCGCGCGATCGAGCCGCACCCACAGCATCGGATGCTGGTCGAGCACCTTGCCCACCGCGGCGTGCACGGCCTCGACGGCGCAGCTGTCCGGCACGTCCAGCGCGATGGCACGCACCTCGACGCCGACGTCGAGCAGCCGGGCCGCGTGCGGTGTCAAGGGCAGGTCACCGGATTCGTCGCCCGGACCGTCCTCGACCACGGCGACCCGAGCCAGCGCCGCGACCGTGCGCGACTCGAAAACCGCACGGGGCGTGAAGGTCACGCCCCGTGCGCGGCAGCGCGATACGACCTGGATGGAGACGATGCTGTCGCCGCCGAGCGCGAAGAAGTCGTCGTCCAGCCCGACCCGGTCGAGGCCGAGCACCTCGCCGATCACCTCGGCGATGGCCAGTTCCGCCTGGGTCTGCGGCGCTCGATAGGCCGCGCTCGCCAGCGCGGGTTCCGGCAGCGCGCGCCGATCCAGCTTGCCGACCGGCGTCAACGGGATCTCGTCGAGTTCGACGATGGCGGTCGGCACCATGTATTCGGGCAGGATCGCGCCCAATTCCTCGGTGAGCCCGGCGATGTCGAGGGTGGCGCCCGGCGCGGGCAGCACGTAGGACACGAGCATCGTGGCGCCGGACCCGGATTCGCGGCCGACGGTGACCGCGAATTCGACGCCCGGTTGCCCGGCCAGCGCGGCGTCGATCTCGCCGAGCTCGATCCGGAAGCCGCGTATCTTCACCTGGAAGTCGTTGCGGCCCACGTACTCCACCTGCGGCACAGCGCTGCCGCGCCGCCAGCGCACCACGTCGCCGGTGCGGTAGAGCCGCTCGCCGGGCGCACCGTACGGGTCGGCCACGAAGCGTGCCGCCGTGAGTCCGGGCCGCGCGTGGTAGCCGCGGGTCAGCTGGATACCGCCCAGATACAGTTCGCCCGCAACGCCTTCGGGCACCGGGCGCAGCCTGCTGTCGAGCACCAGCGAGCGCATGCCGCGGATCGGGCCACCGATGGTGACCGGTTCGCCCGGACGCAGCGGATCGCTGATGTTGGTCATGATCGTGGTCTCGGTCGGCCCGTAGCCGTTGTGGAAATTCCGCTGCTCGTCGTCCGCCCACTTGGTCACCAGATCGGCGGGCACCGCTTCACCGCCCGCGACGATCGCCCGCATGCCGGACAGGGCGTCCGGGTCCAGCGAGGCGAGCACCGACGGGGTGAGGAAGGCGTGCGTGACCTGCTCCTGCTGGATCAGGCTCGCCAGTTCGGCACCGCCGAAGGTGAGCGGCGGCGCGACCACCAGCGCGCCCGCCGAACCCAGGGCGAGCAGCAGCTCGAGCATCGAGGCGTCGAACGACGGCGAGGCGAAAGCCAGTGCGCGCGTGGACTGGTCGAGCTGGTAGCGCTCCACCTGCTCAGCACTGAAGTTGGCCAGGCCCGCGTGCGTCACCACCACACCCTTGGGCAGGCCGGTGGAGCCGGAGGTGTAGATCACGTACGCGGCGTTGCTGCTGCGGATCGGGCCGTGCCGCTCGCTGAAACTGATCGGCCGGTCCGAGCGGGACGCGACGTCGTAGGTGAAGTCCCGGTCGTCGAGTACCAGCCACGGCCGCCCGCCCGCCATCGCGGGCAGCGTGCCGAGCTCCGCGGTCAGCGTCACGCCGAGATACGCCTGGGAGTCGGTGACCATGTGCGCGATGCGCTCGGCCGGATAGGTCGGATCGATCGGCACCAGCGCGGCGCCGGTCTTGGCCACCGCCCACAGCGCGAGCACCGATTCGACCGAACGCCGGATCGCCACCGCGACCAGCACGTCCGGCCCGGCACCGCGATCGATCAGCGAGCGCGCCAATTGCGAAGAGGCGGCGTCGAGTTCGACGTAGCTGAAGGCACGCCCGTGCACCACGATGGCGGGGCCGGTGGGGTTGCGGGTCACCGCCGAGGCCATCAGCTCGGCCAGGGTGCGCGGCGGCACAGCCTCGGCGCCCACCCGGGAGATCAGGTCGGCGCGCTCCGAATCGTCCAGGATCTCCAGATCACCGACCGCGATCCCGGGGTCCTGCGCGACCGCGGCAAGAATGCGGCGGAACCGGCGCCCGAAGTCGGCGACCGTCGCCTCGTCGAACAGGTCACGGGCGTAAGTGAATTCGGCGGCCAGCCCGGCCTCCGCGCCGGCCTCGGTGCGCTGCTCGCGCAGGGTGAGCAGCAGATCGAATTTGGCGGTGTCGGCGGCCGGATCGAGCGCGGCGAAACTCAGCCCGGGCAGCTCGAAGCTGGTGGCGGCGAGGTTCTCGAAGGACAGCGCGACCTGGAACAGCGGATGCCGCCCGGCGGAACGCTCCGGATCGAGCACCTCGACCAGCCGCTCGAACGGGGTGTCCGCGTTCGCGAAGGCCCGCAGATCGGTTTCCCGGTTCGCGGCCAGCAGTTCGGTGAAGCCGAGTTGCGGCGCGACCCGGGTGCGCAGCACCAGGGTGTTGACGAACATGCCGATCAGGTCGTCGAGTTCGGCCTCGCCACGACCCGCGATCGGGGTGCCGACCACGACGTCCTCGGTCCCGGACAGGCGCGCCAGGAACACCGCGAGCGCGGTGTGCACAACCATGAACAGGGTGGCGTTGTGCCGCTTGGCCACCTCGACCAACGCGGCGTGCACGTCGGCGTCGACGACGAAGTGGGTCTTGCCGCCCGCGAAACTCTGTGCGGGCGGGCGCGGCCGATCGGTCGGCAGGTTCAGCTCGTCCGGCAGGTCGGCGAGTTCGGTTGTCCAGTAGGCGAGTTGGGTGCCCGCCACGGAATCGGGATCGTCGTCGGCGCCGAGCGCGGTGCGCTGCCAGAGTGCGTAGTCGGCGTACTGGATCGGCAGCGGCGACCAGGCTGGCGCTTCGCCCCCGCTGCGGGCGGCGTAGGCCAGCATCAGATCTCGCGTCAACGGACCCATCGACCAGCCGTCGGCACTGATGTGATGGGCGACGAACACCAGGACGTACTCGCTGCCCGCGAGCTGGAAGAGTCTGGCGCGGAACGGCACCTCCATGGTGACGTCGAAACCGGCGGCGACGATGCGCTGTACCTCGTGTGCGACCCGCTCCTCGCCGATCTGGGCGGGCGCCAGGTCGACCAGCACCTCGTGCGGCGCGAGGATGCGCTGCTGCGGGCCGTCCAGCGCCTCCGGATAGACGGTGCGCATGATCTCGTGCCGGGCGACCAGGTCGGTGACGGCCTGCTGCAACGCGTCGACATCCAGGTCGCCGGACAGCCGGATGGCCACCGGGATGTTGTAAACAGCTGCGGCGGTGTCGAATTGGTTGAGGAACCACATCCGCTGCTGCGCGAAGGACAGCGGAACATGGTCGGGCCGTGGCTGCGCGACGAGCGGCGTACGGGTGCGCTCGCCCGCCAGATGCTCCACCTTGATCGCGAGTCCCGCGACGGTGGCGGCCTCGAACAGCGCGCGCACCGGCACTCTGGAATCCAGCGCGGCACCGATGCGGGCCGCGACCTGAGTCGCCAGCAGCGAATTACCGCCGAGGGCGAAGAAATCATCGTCCGCGCCGACCCGTTCGACACCGAGCACCTCGGCGAACACCGCAGCCACGATCTCCTCGATCGGCGTCGACGGCGCACGGAAGGCTTGTGCCTCGAACTCCGGCTCCGGCAACGCCTTGCGATCCAGCTTGCCGTTCACATTCAACGGCAACCGATCCAGCACCACGAACGCCGACGGCACCATGTACGACGGCAAACCCGCACCCAGCGCCGACTTCACCTGCGCCACATCGAGACCCGCGGGCGCGGCACCGGCCGCCTCGGCGGCCTGCGCGGCGAACGCCGCGGCCTGGACGGCGAAGGAGGTGGCGGCCGCCGGCGCGGCGGACGGCTGGGCGGCGACCAGGTAGGCCACCAGCCGGTCACCGGTTTTGGCGTCGGATTTGGCGACCACCGCGGCCTGGGCGATCTCGGGCAGCGCCAGCAGCGCGGCCTCGATCTCACCGAGTTCGATCCGGAAACCACGGACCTTCACCTGGAAGTCGGTGCGCCCCTGGTATTCCAGCTCGCCCGCGGCCTGCCACACCACCAAATCGCCGGTGCGATACATCCGCGCACCGGGCTCGAACGGGTTGGCCACGAACCGATCCGCGGTCAGATCCGCCCGGCCGAAATAGCCACGCGCCAACTGCGCGCCGGCCAAGTACAGCTCACCGGAGACGCCGACCGGTACCGGCCGGAGCCTGCTGTCCAGCACATAGGCCCGGCTGTTCCATTCCGGTGTGCCGATGGGCACGACGGCTTGGTCGTCCTCGGTGACCCGGTGCCGGGTGATCGACACCGCGGCCTCGGTCGGTCCGTACAGGTTGTACAGCGCCACCGCCGGCTGCGCGGTCAGGAAACGTTGCGCCAGCGCGGCGGGCAGGGCCTCACCGATGGCGAGCACCCGGGTCAGCGGCGAAGGCTGGGCCGAGGCCGCCGTGCTGGTGTGCACCAGGAGCGCGTCCAGCATGGACGGGACGACATGCAGCGTCGTCACCGCCTCCCGGATGATCAAGTCGTTGAGATAGGCCGGGTCGCGGTGTCCATCGGGCGCGGCGATCACCAGCTTGCCCGCGCAGACCACCGCCGACCAGAACTCCCACACCGAGAGGTCGAACGTCGCGGCCGTCTTGAGCAGCACGGCGTCGTGCCCGGACAGGCCGAATTCGGCGATCTTCCACTGCAATTGGTTGGCGATCGCGGCGTGCGACACGGCGACGCCCTTCGGCCTGCCGGTCGAACCCGAGGTGAAGATCACGTACGCGGTGTGCTCGGGCCGCAGCGGCGCGACCCGCTCGGTATCCGCGAGCGGTCCGCTGGCGAACGAGCTCAGCACCAGTTCGTCGAGGCGCACGACCGGTGCCGCGGCGGTGTCGAAATCGGCGTCGGCATTGGTCAGCACGCAGACCGGAGCGGCCGTCGCCAGAATGTAGTCCGTGCGCTCGGCGGCCTGGTCCGGGTCGACGGGTACATACGCGCCACCGGCTTTGGCGACCGCGTACATCGCGACGACCAGGTCCACCGATCGCCGGAAGGCCAGCGCTACCCGGGACTCCGGGCCGACGCCTCGCGAGATCAGGTATCGGGCAAGCCGATTCACGCGGGTGTCGAGTTCGACATAGGTCAGCTCGTGGCGCGAGCCGTCGGGCAGGTCGGCGACCACGGCGACCGCCTCCGGCGCGGCCGCCAGCACCGACCGTCGCAGGAACGACGGCAGCGTGGCCGCCGGATCGATCCGGTGCGCGGTGTCGTTCCAGGCCGACAGCACCGAATGCTGTTCCCCGGGAACGAGAATGTCGATATCACCGACCGGCGTGCCCGCGTCGGCCACCACCGCGGCGAGAACCTGCGCCAACCGTGCCGCGAAGCCCTGCACCGTGGCGGCGTCGAAAAGGTCGGTGGCATAGGTGAAGAAGCCGCCGATGCCGGTGGGCGCACCGGATTCGTCGTAGCTGTCGCCCACGATCAGGTGCAGGTCGAACTGCGACACGTCGAGGTCGGCATCGACCCCGGCCACCGTCAGGCCCGGCAATTCGAGTGCGGTGTGCGCGATGTTCTGGAACGACAAGCCCACCTGGAACAGCGGATGATGCGCCGTCGATCGCGGCGGATTCAGCACCTCGACCAAACGCTCGAACGGAATATCCGCGTGCGCGAACGCCTGCAGATCGGTGTCGCGCTGCCGCGCGAGCAGATCCGTGAACGATTCCGCGCCGTCCACGCTGCTGCGGAACACGACGGTATTGACGAACATGCCGATCAGATCGTCGAGTTCGCGCTCACCGCGACCCGCCACCGGCGTGCCGATCGCGATGTCTCCCGTACCGGACAACCTGGCGAGCAGCATCGCGAGCGCCGTGTGCACCACCATGAACAACGTCGCACCATGCGCCCGGCCCAGCTCCACCAAACCGGCGTGAGTAGCCGCATCGATCCGCACATCGACACGCGCGCCCGCCATGGACGCGATCGCCGGACGCGATCGGTCCGTGGGCAGCTCGAGCAGATCCGGCAACCCGGACAGCTGCGTTCGCCAGAACGCGATCTGTTGCGCCGCAATAGATTCCGCATCGGACTCGGCGCCGAGCACCGCACGCTGCCACAGCGCGTAGTCCGCGTACTGCACCGGCAACGGAGCCCAACCGGGAACCTCACCCACGGTCCGCGCGGCATAGGCGACCATCACGTCACGCACCAGCGGACCCATGGAGGACGCGTCCGCGGCGATGTGGTGCACCACCACCGCGAGCACATGATCGGATTCGTCTGCGCTGTCGGTGATCTCGAGCAACCGAACCCGCAGCGGCACTTCACCGGTGACGTCGAACGGGGTGGACGCCAGGGCGTACACCTCGGCGGGTACCGCCGCCGCGGGCACCGGACGCGCGGCGACATCGAGGGCCACCCGGCTCGCGGGCAGCACCACCTGCACCGGACCGGCCGGGGTCTCCGGGTACACGGTGCGCAGCACCTCGTGCCTGCCCACCACATCCTCGAGCGCGGCACCCAGCGCCGCGACATCCAGCGCACCCGTCAACCGCAACGCGAACGGCAGGTTGTAGGCGGCCGAACCGGCCGAACCGTCATCGGACTGGTCGAACCGGTTGAGGAACCACATCCGCCGCTGCGCCAGCGACAGCGGCAGTTCGGCGGGCCGGGCGATGCTGCCCAGCGGAATGCCGCGCGCGGCATGGGTCTGTGACTCGACCGCGGCGGCCAGCGACTGCACCGTCGGCGTCTCGAACAGCGTGCGCACCGGCACGCGGGCATCGACCGCGGCACCGAGCCGGGCGACCAGCTGAGTGGCGATCAGCGAATTGCCGCCGAGGGCGAAGAAATCGTCGTCGGCCCCGACCCGGCTCAGCCCGAGCACCTCGCCGAATACCTCGGCGACGATCTCTTCGACCGGCGTCGCGGGGGCCCGGAATTCCCGAGCGGTGAACATCGGCTCCGGCAGCGCCTTGCGGTCGAGCTTGCCGGACGGGTTCAGCGGGAACTCGTCCAGGACGACGACCGCGGCCGGAACCATATAGGCCGGAAGGGTTTCGGCGACGGCAGCCAGCAGCGCCGGCTGCTCGACGGACGCGCCGGGCGCGGGCACCACGTAGGCCACCAGCTGGTCCCCCAGCGTCGACTGGCTGACCAGCGCGACCGCCTGACTCACCGAAGGCTGTGCCAGCAAAGCGGTTTCGATCTCGCCCAGCTCGATCCGCTGACCCCGGAACTTGACCTGGAAGTCGGTACGGCCGATGTACTCCAGCCGATGCGACCGGCCCGCGCCGCCCGCGCGCCACACCACCAGGTCGCCGGTTCGGTACATGCGCTCGCCGAAACCGAACGGGTTGGCCAGGAAACGATCCGCGGTCAGATCCGGCCGCCGGACGTAGCCGCGCGCCAGCTGATCACCCGCGAGATACAGCTCGCCGGGGACGCCCGCCGGCACCGGGCGCAACCGGGCGTCGAGCACGTAGACCTGGGTGTTCCACTGCGGCAGGCCGATCGGCACCGAGCGGCTGTCCGCACCGTCGGCGGGCCAGTACGTCACCGACACCGCGGCCTCGGTCGGGCCGTAGAGATTGTGCAGCTGCGCCTGCGACACCGCGCCGAAGGCGGCGACGGTCTCCGGGGGCAGCGCCTCACCGATCACGAAGACCTCGCGCAGCGTCGGCCCCGTGTCGGCGGCCGCGTGCGCGGCGAAGACGGTCAGCATCGAGGGCACGAAGTCGGTGACGGTGACCCGCTGCGCGGCAATGGTTTCCGCGACGTAGGCGGGATCGCGGTGACCGTCGTGGGTGGCGACCACCAGGGTCGCGCCGGCCCGCAGCGGCAGGAAGAAACCCCACAGCGACACGTCGAACGTGGTCGCGGTCTTCTGCAGGTACACGTCGTCGGGACCGAGCGGGTACTGCGCCAGCATCCAGTCGATCTGGTTGTGGATCGCCGCGTGCGAGACGGCAACGCCCTTCGGCCGTCCCGTCGAACCGGAGGTGAAGATGACGTAGGCGGGGTGCTGCGGCAGCACCGCGCGGCGCAATTCGTCCGGGCGCACCGCAGAGCCGTCGTAGGCCGCGGTGTCGATCTCGTCCATCCGCAGCACCTCGATGCCGTCCGGCACCTGGATCGCGTCCGCCGCCGTGGTCAGCACGCAGGCGGGCTGCGCCGTCTCGAGGATGTGCGCGATCCGCTCGGCCGGATGGTCCGGATCCAGCGGGACGTACGCGCCGCCCGCCGTCACGATCGCGTACATACCGACCACGAGATCCACGGATCGCCGAATCGCGAGCCCCACCAACGATTCCGCACCGACACCCCGATCGATCAGCAGCCGCGCGAGACGGTTGACCCGATCGTCGAATTCGCGATACGTGAGCGTCGCGCCCTCGTAGACCAGTGCGGTGGCGGACGGGCGCGCCGCGACGGTCCGGCGGTAGCCGTCGAGCAGCAGCTCCGGTGCCACCGCGTGCCTGGTCTCGTTCCAGCCGTACAGGATGCGCTCGCGCTCGGCGGGATCGAGCAGGTCGATGTCGCCGACCGCCCGTTCCGGCGTTGCCACGACCGCGGCGAGCAGCCGGTCCAAACGATGCGCGAAGTGCGCGATCGTCGCCTCGTCGAACAGGTCGGTGGCGTAGGTGAACTGGGCGGAGAAGCCGGACTCGGTCTTGGGCACCACGGTCAGCTGCAGATCGAACTTGGCCACCGCACCGTCGAATTCGACCGCCTGCGCGGACAACCCGGGCAGCTCGACCTGCGCCTTGTTCATGTTCTGGAAGAACAGCGCCACCTGGAACAGCGGATGATGCGCCTGCGAGCGCACCGGATCGAGCACCTCGACCAACCGCTCGAACGGCAACTCGGCGTGCGAGAACGCCGCGAGGTCGGTCTCTTTCGTCGCCGCGAGCAAGTCCGTGAACGAGGCGCCGGGATCGATCGGCGTGCGCAGCACGAGGGTGTTGACGAACATGCCGATGAGCCCGTCGAGTTCGCGCTCGCCACGTCCGGCGACCGGTGTGCCGATGGTGATGAAGGCGGTCCCGGTGAGGCGGGCCAGCAAGGCGGCGAACGCGGTGTGCACCACCATGAATTCCGAAGCGCCCGCGCGCTGGGCGAGTTCGGTGAGTCCGCGGTGCACCTCGGCGCTCACCTCGAAGGTGTACTCCGCGCCCGCGCCGGACGCGACGACCGGGCGCGGGCGGTCCGCGGGCAGGTCGATGCGGTCCGGGATGCCCGCCAACGCGTTGCGCCAGTAGGCGATCTGCGCGGCCGCCACCGAATCCGGATCGTGCTCGTCGCCGAGCACCTCGCGCTGCCACAGCGTGTAATCGGCGTACTGCACCGGCAACGGCGGCAGCGCGGGCGGCGCGCCGTTGCGCCGGGACAGGAACGCGCCCAGCAGATCACGCAGGAACGGCGCGACCGATGCGCCGTCCGCGGCGATGTGGTGCACCACCACCACGACCACGTGTTCGCTCGCGGACAGTTCGGCGAGCGCTAGGCGCAACGGCACCTCGGTGGCGACGTCGAAACCGCGCAGAGCGAATTCGCGCAGCCAGTCGGCCAGTTCGTGTTCGGCGAGCGGCTTCGGCGCCAGATCCGGAACCGCCTCCGTGACAGGCAGAATCACCTGGTGGCCGGTGCCGTCGATGGCCGGGTACACGGTGCGCAACGTCTCGTGCCGCTCGATCACGTCGGTGATCGCGGCCTGTAGCGCGCCGATATCCAGGGCGCCGGTGAGCCGGATCGCGAACGGAATATTGTTCGCCGCCGAGGCCGGATCGAACTGGTTGAGGAACCACATCCGCTGCTGCGCCAGCGACAGCGGGATGTGTTCGGGTCGTTCCATCGGGGCCAGCGCGCGCCGGTCCGCGGCGCCCTTCAACGGCTCCAACCGCTCGGCCAGGCCTGCCACCGTGGGGGTTTCGAAGATCAGCCGGGCGGGCACCCGGGCCGACAGCGCCGTGCCGAGCCGAGCCGCCACCTGCGTCGCGATCAGCGAATTGCCGCCGAGTTCGAAGAAGTCGTCATCGGCGCCGACCGGTGCACCGGGGCCGAGCACCTCCGCGAACACATCCGAGACCAGCTCTTCCAACGGGCCGACTGGGGCGCGGAAAACCTTGGTTTGCAAGCGCGGTGCGGGCAGCGCGGCCCGATCCAGCTTGCCGACCGGGGTCAGCGGGATGGTGTCGAGCACCATGACGACCGTCGGCACCATGTGCGCGGGCAGGCTCTGCTCGGCGAACGCGGCCAGATCGGCGGCGTCCGCGGCTTTTCCGGGCGCGGAGTGCACGTACGAGACGAGAATCGTGGCGCCGCTGTCCAGGTCGTGTCCGACGGTGACCGCGAAGTCGACCGTCTCGTGCGCGGCGAGCACCGCGTCGATCTCGCCCAGCTCGATCCGGAAGCCGCGGATCTTCACCTGGAAGTCGTTGCGGCCCCGGTATTCCAGCTCGTTCCGGTCGTTCCAGACCACCAGATCACCGGTGCGGTACAGCCGGGAGCCGCTGGCGTCGAACGGATTCGCGACGAACCGAGCGGCCGTCAACCCCGGACGATCGTGATATCCCCGCGCCAGTTGCGCGCCGGTGATGTACAGCTCGCCGACCGTGCCGGCGGGCACCGGCACGAGCCGCTCGTCCAGCACATACTCGGTGACGGCCCGGATCGGCCCGCCGATGGTGATCGGCGCGTCCGGCACCAGCGGCGCGCTGATATTGGTCATGATGGTGGTCTCGGTGGGGCCGTACCCGTTGAAGAACTCCCGGGTCCGGCTGCCCGCCACCGCAATCACCCAGCGCCGCACCAGCTCCGGCGGGCAAGCCTCCCCGCCCGCGACCACGACCCGCAATTCGTCCAACCCGGCAGGCTCGACCGACGCCAGCGCGGCAGGCGTGATGAACGCGTGCGTCACACCGGTCCGGCGCAGCAGGATGGCCAGTTCCTCGCCGCCGAACACGGTCGGCGCCGCGATCACCATCGTGGCCGCGCCACCCACCGCGAGCAGTAGCTCCAGCACCGAGGCGTCGAACGAGGGCGACGCGAAATGCAGGGTCCGCGAGGCACTCGTCACCTGGTATCGCTCGCGCTGCTCGTCGCAGAAACTCGACAGACCGGCCTGCGTGACGACCACGCCCTTCGGCTTGCCGGTGGAGCCGGAGGTATAGATGACGTAGGCCGGATGTTCGGCGCGCAGCGGACGCACCCGGTCGACGTAGGTCACCGGATCGGCCGGGAACTCCTCCAGCAGCCGGGCGCAGTCGGCGGTATCGATGGGCAGCCAATCGACCCGATCGGGCAACTCGGCGCGCGCGCCCGCGACCGTGAGCCCGAAGACGGCGCCGGAGTCGGCGACCATGTGCTCCACGCGGTCGGCCGGATAGTTCGGATCGACCGGGAGAAAGCCGGCGCCGGTCTTGGCCACCGCCCAGACCGCGACCACGGAGTCGATCGAGCGGGGAATGCCGACGGCGACCAGGTCCTCGGGACCGATGCCGCGATCGATCAGCAGCCGGGCCAGCCGCGTCGACCGCTCATCGAGCTCGGCGTAGCTCAGTTCGGCCAGGACGCCGGTGGCGTCGGCGTAGGTGACGCCGAGGCCGCTCGGGTTTGCTTCGACGGCCGTCGCCAGCAGCTGCGGCAGGGTGGTGACGCGCGGGCGCCTGGTCCGGGTCGGTCGAACGCGTGCCGGGCGGGTCATGCGCACACCGCTGCACGGGTCTCGTCACTTCGCTGCCCGACCGACCGAACCATGAAGATGCCTCACCCTGCCTGTTGTCGCCGCATTTCCGCCTAGCTGGCCCCCGCCCCCATGATCATCGAACGCGTGCCCGCCCATCGTTACCGAAGGAACCGGCCCACGCCGAACACAGCCCGGTGCGACCCCGGGAAAAGGGTAGCGACGAACCACGGGAAACGAGCGCCCGGAACGATTATTCCCTGCCGACGCGAGAATGGTGTCGCGCGCGTCGGCAGGGCCTCGTCAGGCCCGGCGACCGAGCAGAACAGCCAGCTGAGGACCTATCTCGGCCAGCGCTTCCGGCGAGGTCATGAGCGCGTGGGTCACGCCGATCGGCCGATCGACCACCTCTCCCGAGACAAATGCGGTCCAGTCACCCGCAGTGGCGCGAAGCACATCCGTGGGATCGGTGACCGCGGCACTGAAGTACTCGAGTGTGCCGTGGAACACGCCGGGCCGATGCTCGGCGATGAGTTCGGCCGAACGGACCGCGCTGCGGTAGATACTGCGCAACCGTTCCGGGGTGATGGCGACCAGCTCCGGCGGGATCATCGCGTGCAGCGCGGCCAGCGCCTGATCGCTCAGGTCGTAGACATCGCCCTGGGCCGCGACGAGGTCCGCGCCGAACCCGACTTCGGTGAGCGCGCCCCGCAGTGCCGTCCGGAAGCCGACGACGTCGGGATTCGGGTGGCTGTCCATCATGGCCAGCAGTTCGACCCGCTGGCCCGCGGCCTGCAGTTCGGTCGCGATGGCGTGCGCCAGCACGCCGCCGAGCGACCAGCCGAGCAGCCGGTACGGGCCCTCCGGCTGCACCGCCCTGATCTCGGCCACGTAGCGACGGGCCAGCGCCGTGATCGACTCCGGCAGCACGCCGTCCTCGGACAACGCCGGGGACTGCACGCCGTAGATCGGCTGCGCGGCGGGCAGGTATCGGGTGAACCCGACGTAGGTCCAGGCCAGCCCGTACATCGGGTGCAGACAGAACAGCGGCGTCTCGGTGCCGCCGGTGCGGATCGGCAGCAGCACGTTCAGCGCGGCGTTGGCGTCGATCTCCCCCGCCGCTCCCGCCTCGATCCGCGCGGCCAGCCCCGCCACCGTGGCGTCGGTGAAGAACCACTGCACGCTCACCGAGCCGCCAGTGGCTTCGCGCAGTCGGCCGACCGCCTGCGCGGCGAGCAACGAGTTGCCGCCGAGGGCGAAGAAATCGTCGTCGAGACCGACGGCCGGTGCGCCGAGCAGTTCGGCGAACACCTGCGCCACCGCCTGCTCCAGTGCCGACTCGGGCGCCCGGTACTCGGCGGCGCCGGTGAATTCCGGTGCGGGCAGCGCCTTTCGGTCCAGCTTGCCGTTCGGCGTCAGCGGCAGCGCGTCGAGCACGACGATCGCGTCCGGCACCATGTACCCGGTCAGGAACCGGGCCACCTCGGAACGCACGGTCACCGGATCAATTGCCCCTGGCTCGGCGCCGACCACATAGCCGATCAGTCGCTCCCCGTACGCGTCCGAGCGGACGAGCGTGACGGCTTGGCGCACGCCGTCGCAGCGCAGCAGCGCCGCCTCGATCTCGCCGAGTTCGATCCGGAAGCCGCGCAGCTGCACCTGCTGGTCGCTGCGCCCGGCGTACTCGAGCTGGGCCTTGTCGCCGCAGTCGCGCCACCGGCCGACGTCACCGGTCCGATACATCCGGGATCCCGGTGCGCCGAACGGATTCGCGACGAACCGGGTCGCGGTCAGGCCGGGCCTGCCGAGGTAACCGCGCGAGAGCTGCGCGCCGACGACATGGATCTCGCCGGGCACGTCCAACGGCGCCGGATGCAGCCGCGGATCGAGCACGTAGGCGTCCAGTCCGGGGATGGCCCGGCCGATCACGCTGGCCGCGTCGCGCACATCGCTCTGGCCGAGCGGCAGGAACGACACGTGCACCGTGGTCTCGGTGATGCCGTACATGTTCACCAAACGGGTTGTCGCACCGTGACGTTCGTACCAGCGCTGCAACTTGCGCAGATCCAGCGCCTCACCGCCGAAGACCACATAACGCAGCGCGAGTTCGGCGGGCTCGGCGGCCCGATCCGCCTCGGCCAATTGGTAGAAGGCCGACGGGGTCTGGTTCAGCACGGTCACCCGCTCGCGAATCAGCAACTCGCGGAACTGCTCCGGCGACCGGGAGGTCAGGTAGTCGACCACCACGACCGACCCGCCGTGCGCCAGCGCGCACCACAGCTCCCAGACCGAGAAGTCGAACGCGAACGAGTGGAACAGCGTCCACACGTCGTTCTCGTCGAACCGGAACAGCGGCTGCGTGTTCGCGAACAGTTCGACGACATTGCGGTGCGCGACACCGACGCCCTTCGGCACACCGGTCGAACCCGAGGTGTAGATCACGTATGCCAGGTTGTCCGGGTGCAGCGGCGCGAGCCGCTCCGCCTCGAGAATCGGTGCGTCGGCGAAAGCGGTTGTCTCGTCGAGCAATACCACCGGCAGTTCCCCGGTGGGCACCGCGTCCCGTTCGGCCCGCGTGGTCAGCACACAGACCGGCGCGGCATCGGCGAGCATGAACTCCAATCGCTGCGCCGGATAGGCGGCATCGATCGGCAGGTAGGCGGCACCGGTCGCGAGCACACCGAGCAGCGCCACCGGCAGTTCCTCGGTGCGCGACATGGCCACGGCCACCAGCGTTTCCGGGCCGGCGCCTTGCGCGATCAGCGCCCTGGCCACCTGGTTGGCCCGGGACTGCAACTCCCCGAACGTGAGCGCTCGAGCGCCGCAGCGGATCGCGACGGCGTCAGGGCGCCGCCACGCCTGCTCGGCGATGAGGTCTGGCAGCGTAGCGCCCGGAACCCAGGCACCGAGCGAATTCCACTCCGACAGTACGAGTTCGCGCTCGCCCGCCGCCAGCACGTCGATATCGCCGACCACCGCCGTCGCATCGGCGGCGACCGCGGCCAGGACACGCTGGAAACGATCCGCGAAATTCTGCACGGTCGACGCGTCGAACAGGTCGGTCGCATAGGTCAGGACCGCCGAGATACCTTGCCGCTCCGGCCGTTCCGCAACAGTGAGTTGGAGATCGAATTTGGCGGGGGTCACCTGCGGATCGATGCCCGCCACGGTGAGTCCGGGTAGCTCCAGCGTGGACTCGGCGAGGTTCTGGAACACCAGCATGACCTGGAACAGCGGATGCCGGGCCGCCGAGCGGACCGGATCGAGCAATTCGACCAACCGCTCGAAGGGCAGGTCGGCGTGGCCGAAGGCCGCGACATCGGTGTCGCGCACCGCGGCGAGCAACGCCGCGAAGGTCGTGCCCGGCGCGATCTCGCTGCGCAGCACCAGCGTGTTGACGAACATGCCGATCAGGTCGTCGAGTTCGGCTTCGCCGCGGCCCGCGACCGGCGTGCCGATCGCGATGTCCGTGCTGCCGGACAGTCGGGCCAGCAGCACCGCGAGTGCCGCGTGCACCACCATGAACAACGTCGAATTGTGCTGCTGGGCCACCTGGTCCAGCGCGGCGTGCAACTCGGCGTCGATCTCGAAATCGAGAGTTGCCCCGCGATAGGACGCGACGGCGGGCCGCGGCCGGTCGGTGGGCAGTGCCAGTTCGTCCGGCAACGCCGCCAGCACCCCGCGCCAGTACTCGGCCTGCTGCGTGATCACGCTCTTCGGATCGTCCTCGGCGCCGAGGACCTCGCGCTGCCAGATGCTGTAGTCCGCGTACTGGACCGGCAGCGGCGCCCAGGTGGGGGCCGCGCCGCCGGTGCGGGCGACGTAGGCCAGCATCAGGTCCCGGGTGAGCGGGCCCATCGACCAGCCGTCGGCGCTGATGTGGTGGGCCACGAAGACCAGCACGTAGTCGGCGTCGTCGATCTGGAACAGCCGGGCCCGGAACGGCACCTCGGTGGTGACGTCGAAACCCGTGGCGACCACGCGGTATACGGCGTCGGCAACCTCCGCCCCGCTGATCCGCGTCGGGGCGAGATCCACTGCGACGTCCGGTACCGCGGCGATGGACTGCACCGGGCCGAGTCCGGATTGCGGATAGGTGGTGCGCAGGATCTCGTGCCGGGCGACCAGATCGGTCACCGCCGCGCCCAGCGCGGCGACGTCGAGGTCACCGGCCAGCCGGATCGCGGCCGGGATGTTGTACACCGAGGATGCGGTGTCGAACTGGTTGAGGAACCACATGCGCTGCTGAGCCAGCGACAGCGGAATCTGTTCCGGCCGTGGGCCTGCCACCAGCGCCTTGCGGCCGCCGCTGCCCGCCTGCTGTGCGACCTTGGCCGCGAGTCCGGCGACGGTGGACGCCTCGAACAGGGTGCGCACCGGGACCCGGGCATCCAGTGCGGCGCCGAGCCGAGCCGCGACCTGGGTCGCCAGCAGCGAATTACCGCCGAGACCGAAGAAATCGTCATCCGCGCCGACCTGCTCGGCACCGAGCACCTCGGCGTACACCGTCGCCACGATCTCCTCGATCGGCGTCGACGGGGCACGGTAAGCCTGTGCCTCGAATTCGGGCTCCGGCAAGGCTTTCCGGTCGAGCTTGCCGTTCGCGTTGAGCGGTAAGGCATCGAGCAGAACGAACGCCGAAGGCACCATGTACGAGGGCAGTTCGGTGCCGAGCGCGGACGTCACCTGCGCCGCATCGACTTCGCCGTCCGCAGGCACCAAGTAGGCCACCAGTCGGTCACCAGTCGTCGGGTCGGACTTCGCGACGACTACAGCCTGCGTGATCTGCGGCAAAGCCAGCAGCGCGGCCTCGATCTCACCCAGTTCGATCCGGAAACCACGGATCTTCACCTGGAAATCGGTGCGGCCCCGGTACTCCAACTCGCCCGCGGCATTCCAGGCCGCCAGATCGCCGGTGCGATACATCCGCACGCCCGGCTCGAACGGGTTGGCCACGAACCGATCTGCGGTCAGATCCGGGCGACCGAAGTAACCGCGCGCCAACTGCGCACCGGCCAGGTACAACTCACCGGACACGCCTACCGGCACCGGCCGCAGCCGCGCGTCCAGCACGAACACGTGGCTGTTCCACGCCGGTCCGCCGACTGGCACCGAAGCCTGATCGTTACGACCGACCCGGTGACTGGTGATCGACACCGCCGCCTCGGTCGGGCCGTACAGGTTGAACAGCTCCACGCGCGGATAGTCGCGCAGGAATCGCTGTGCCAGCCCGCCGGGCAGCGCCTCACCAATCGCCAGCACCCGCCACAGCGAGGTCGGGAAGTCGTTGTTGGCCAAGGCATCCAGCATCGAGGGGACGACGTGCAGCGTGGTGACCCACTCCCGGGCCATCAACTCGTTCAGATACGCCGGATCCTGATGACCATCCGCAGCAGCGATCACCAAACGACCACCACACACCGCCGCCGACCAGAACTCCCACACCGAAAGATCGAACGTCGCCGCAGTCTTCAACAAAATCGCATCAGCAGCATCCAGACCGAACTCGGTCACCTTCCACTGCAACTGATTCGCAATCGCCCCATGCGAAACCGCAACACCCTTAGGACGACCCGTCGAACCCGACGTGAAAATCACATACGCCGTATTCTCCGCACGCAACGGCACGACCCGCTCCGCATCCGTGACCGGCGTGGCAGCGAAACCATCCAGCTCCAGCTCATCGATGCGCACCAAAGGCGCTACATCAGTAACGAACTCAGCCGCGGCATGGGTCAGCACACACACCGGAGCAGCGGTCTCGAGGATGTAGCCCGTGCGCTCCGCCGCGTGATCCGGATCCACCGGCACATACGCACCACCGGACTTCGCCACCGCATACATCGCCACGATCAGATCCACCGAGCGCCGCAACGCCAGCGCAACCCGCGACTCCGGACCCACACCGACCGAAATCAAATACCGCGCAAGACGATTCACCCGCGCATCCAGCTCACCATAAGTGACCTTCTCGCGCCCCCCGTCGGGCAGATCGGTCACCAGCGCGACAGCGCGCGGATCGGCGGCCACCGATGCGTCGAGCAGCGAAGCCAAGGTGGCCGACTCGTCGACCTGCTGTTCGGTGGCGTTCCACCGGGCCAGCACCTCGTCGCGCTCGGCCGCGTCGAGCAATTCGATATCGCCGACCGGCGTCGTCGCGTCCGCGACTACGGCGGCCAGGATTCGGGTGAGCCGCTCGGCGAAGCCCTGCACCGTGGCGGCGTCGAAAAGATCGGTGGCATAGGTGAAGAAGCCACCCATGCCCGCGGGCACGCCGGACTCGTCATAGCTGTCGCCGACGATCAGATGCAGATCGAACTGCGACACCGCGAGATCCGCGTCCAGCCCCTCGACGGCGAGACCGGGTAACTCCAGCGCGGTGCGCGCGATGTTCTGGAACGACAAACCCACCTGGAACAGCGGATGATGCGCCGTAGAGCGCGGCGGATTCAGCACCTCGACCAAACGCTCGAACGGAATATCCGCGTGCGCGAACGCCTGCAGATCGGATTCGCGCTGCCTGCCGAGCAATTCGACGAACGACTCGTCCGATTCGAAGCGGGTCCGGAACACCACGGTGTTGACGAACATGCCGATCAGATCGTCGAGTTCGCGCTCACCACGACCGGCCAGCGGCGTGCCGATGGCGACGTCCGAGGAGCCGGACAGACGGGCGAGCAGCACCGCGAGCGCCGTGTGTACGACCATGAACAGCGTCGCACCGTGCGCCCGGCCCAGCTCCAGCAATCCCGCATGAGTAGCCGCATCGACCCGCACATCCACCCGCGCGCCCGCCATGGACGCGATCGCCGGACGCGGCCGATCGGCAGGCAACTCCAGCCGATCCGGCAGACCCGCCAAGTGCGTACGCCAGAAATCGATCTGTTGCGCCGCAATAGATTCCGCATCGGACTCGTCACCCAGCACCGCACGCTGCCACAACGCGTAATCCGCGTACTGCACCGGCAACGGAGCCCAGCCGGGCGCCTCGCCCGCAGTCCGCGCCGCGTAGGCGACCATCACGTCACGCACCAGCGGACCCATCGAAGAGCCGTCCGCGGCGATGTGATGCACGACGACGGCGAAGACGTAGGTGTCGGCCGTGCCGTCGATCCGGTACAGCGCGACCCGCACCGGAACCTCGTCGGTCACGTCGAACGGACGCGCGGCCAGCGCGTAGACCGCGGTGGCCACCTCGGCCTCGGTCAGCACCTGCGGCGTGACGTCCAGCACGGCACTGCTCGGCGGCAGCACCACCTGGATCGGGCCCGCGTCGGTCGCCGGGTACACGGTGCGCAGCATCTCGTGCCGCGCCACCACATCGCCCAGCGCCGCACCCAGCGCCTCGACATCCAGCGCACCGGTCAACCGCAGCGCGAACGGCAGGTTGTAGGCGGCCGAACCGGCCGAACCGTCATCGGACTGATCGAACCGGTTGAGGAACCACATCCGCCGCTGCGCCAGCGACAGGGGCAGTTCCGCCGGACGCTCGATGCTGCCGAGCGCGACGCCGGGGCGACCGTGCACCTGCGAATCGACCACGGCGGCAAGGCCGGCCACGGTCGGCGCCTCGAACAGCGTGCGCACCGGCACCCGGCCGCCCACCGCGGCGCCGAGCCGCGCGACGACCTGGGTGGCGATCAGCGAATTGCCGCCGAGGGCGAAGAAATCGTCATCGGCGCCGACCCTGGTCAGGCCGAGTACCTCGCCGAACACGCCCGCCACGATCTCCTCGATCGCGGTCGAGGGCGCACGGAATTCCCGTGCGGTGAACATCGGCTCCGGCAGCGCCTTGCGGTCGAGCTTGCCGGACGGGTTCAGCGGGAACTCGTCCAGGACGACGACCGCGGCCGGAACCATATAGGCGGGCAGCGTTTCCGCGACAGCGGTGCGCAGTTCCTGCGGGTCGATCCGGGCGCCCGGCACGGGCACCGCATAGGCCACGAGCTGGTCGCCCAGCGTCGACTGGCTGACCAGCGCGACCGCCTGACTCACCGAAGGCTGTGCCAGCAAAGCGGTTTCGATCTCGCCCAGCTCGATCCGCTGACCCCGGAACTTGACCTGGAAGTCGGTGCGACCGAGGTAGTCGAGCACCATCTCGTCATCGGTCTCCGCGCCGGCGGCCTTGCGCCACAGCACCAGATCACCGGTGCGGTACATGCGCTGTCCCGGGCCGAACGGGTTGGCCACGAACCGATCCGCGGTCAGATCCGGCCGCCCGACGTAACCGCGCGCCAGCTGATCACCCGCGAGGTACAGCTCACCGGCCACGCCCTCGGGCACCGGACGCAAGCGGGCATCGAGCACGTAGACCCGAGTGTTCCACTGCGGCAAGCCGATCGGCACCGAACCGGTGTCCGAGCCGTCCGCGGGCCAGTAGGTCACCGACACCGCGGCCTCGGTCGGGCCGTAGAGGTTGTGCACGTCCGCGTCGGTGACCGCGAACACCGCGTCGACCGTCGCCGGCGGCAGCGCCTCGCCGATCACGAAGATCTGTGCCAGCGTCGGGCACGCGCCCTTCGCGGTGTGCGCCGCGAACATCGTCAGCATCGACGGCACGAAGTCGGTCACCGTCACCGACTGCGCGGCAATGGTTTCCGCGACGTAGGCCGGATCGCGATGGCCGTCCGGGGTCGCGACGACCAGCTTCGCGCCCACCCGCAGCGGCAGGAAGAAGCCCCACAGCGATACGTCGAACGTCGTCGCGGTCTTCTGGAAATAGACGTCGTCGCTGGTCAACGGGTACTCGGCGAGCATCCACACGAGCTGGTTGACGATCGCCGCGTGCGAGACGGCGACACCCTTGGGCCGCCCGGTGGAACCGGAGGTGAAGATGACGTACGCGGGATTCAGCGGCGAGACGGGGCGCAGCAGTTCCGCCGCGCCGACCGGACTGCCCGGGAAGGCCGTGAGGTCGGCAATATCGAGAGCCACGGTGGCCACGCCGTCCGGCAGCGCGGCCGCATCGGCGGAAGTCGTGACCACGCAGACGGGCTGGGCGGTGTCGAGGATGTGCGCGATCCGCTCGGCCGGATGATCCGGATCCAGCGGCACATACGCCCCGCCTGCCGTCACGATCGCGTACATGCCGACCACGAGGTCGACCGAACGCCGAATCGCCAAGCCGACCAGCGACTCCGCGCCCACACCCTGCGAGATCAGCAGGCGGGCGAGCCGATTGACCCGCTCGTCGAACTCCCGATACGTGAGCGTGGTGTCTTCGTCGGCCACCGCGACCGCGTCCGGGTGGGCGCCGACCGCGCGCCGGTAGCCGTCGAGCAGCAGCTCCGGCGCGAGTCGCTGCCGGGTCTCGTTCCACTCGAACAGAATTCGGTCACGCTCGACCAGCGACAGCAGTTCGGCGTCGCCGACCGGGCGGCCGGGGTCGGTCGTCACCGCGCGCAGCAGCCTGCGCAGCCGGGCCGCGAAGCGGGCGATGGTCGCCTCGTCGAACAGGTCGGTCGCGTAGGTGAACATGGCCGACAGACCCGCGTCCGCGCCCTCGTGCGGGGTCACCGTCAGTTGCAGATCGAATTTGGCTGCCGCGCCGTCCAGTTCGAGCGCCGACGCGGACAGCCCGGGTAGTTCCAACGCGGGCTTGTCCATGTTCTGGAAGAACAGCGCCACCTGGAACAGCGGATGATGCGCCTGCGAGCGCACCGGATCGAGCACCTCGACCAACCGCTCGAACGGCAGCTCGACATGGGAGAACGCCGCGAGGTCCACCGTTTTGGCGGCGGCGACCAGCTCGCGGAACGACGCGCCCGGATCGATCTCGGTGCGCAGCACGAGCATATTGACGAACATGCCGATCAGGTCGTCCAATTCGGCTTCGCCACGGCCCGCGACGGGGGTGCCGACGGCGATATCGGTGGTGCCGGACAGCCGGGCCAGCAGGGCCGCGAACGCCGCGTGCACCACCATGAACAGCGAGGCGCCGGTGTCCTGCGCGATCGCGTCCAATCCGGCGCGGATCCGGGCGTCCACCTCGAACACGTGCACGCCGCCCCGACCGGAGGCCAGCGCGGGACGCGGCCGGTCCGTGGGCAATTCGAGCCGGCCGGGCAGTCCGGCCAGTGCGCCGCGCCAGTAACGGATCTGCTCGGCCGCCACGGAGGCCGGATCGTTCTCGTCGCCGAGCATGGCGCGCTGCCACAGCGCGTAATCGGCGTATTGCACCGGCAGCGGGGGCAATTCGGGTGCGTTGCCCGCGCTGCGGGCGAAGTAGGCGAGGGTCAGGTCGCGCGCCATCGGCGCCATCGAGGTGCCGTCGGCCGCGATGTGGTGCGCCACCACGGCGAGCACGTAGTCGTCGGCGCCGACCTCGAACAGCGCCATGCGCAGCGGCACCTCGGCCGCGACGTCGAAACCGGCCACCGCGAATTCGGCCAGTCTGGCCGGCAGGTCGGCGGCCGCGACCTGGGTCACCGCCAGCTCCGGAGTCGCCTGCGCCGCAGGCAGAATCACCTGGTGGCCGGTGCCGTCCAGCGCGGGATAGACCGTGCGCAGGGTCTCGTGCCGCTCGACCAGATCGGCCACCGCCGCACGCAGCGCCGCCACGTCGAGCGCGCCGGTCAGCCGGATCGCGAACGGAATGTTGTTGGCCGCCGAGGCCGTATCGAACTGGTTCAGGAACCACATCCGCTGCTGCGCGAGCGACAGCGGAATATGTTCCGGCCGTGGCATTCGCGTGAGCGCGGCGCGCCCGCCCGCCCCGGCCAGCGGAGCGAGCCGCGCTGCCAGAGCGGCGACGGTCGGCGCCTCGAACACGGTCCTGGCCGGTACCCGGGCGCTGATCTGCGCACCGATGCGGGCCACGACCTTCGTCGCGATCAGGGAGTTGCCGCCCAGCTCGAAGAAGTCGTCGTCGGCGCCGACCGGGACATCGCTGTCCAGCAGCTCGCCGAAGATGTCGGCGACCAGCTGTTCCCATTGCCCGCTCGGCGCCCGGAACTCCTTGGTCTGCAACTGCGGTGCGGGCAGTGCGCGCCGGTCCAGCTTGCCGACCGGGGTCAGCGGGATCTCGTCGAGCATCGTGATCGCGGTCGGCACCATGTGCGCGGGCAGGCTGCGCTCGGCGAGCGCGACGAGTTCGGCGACCTCTACCGCGGCGCCCGGGGCGGCCAGCACGTAGGACGCGAGAATCGTCGACCCGTTCTCCAGCTGATGACCGACGGTGACCGCGAAATCGATGCTGTCGTGCGCGGCGAGCACGGCGTCGATCTCGCCCAGCTCGATCCGGAAGCCACGCACCTTCACCTGGAAGTCGTTGCGGCCCGCGTACTCCAGCCTGCCGTCGGCCACCCAGCGGACCAGATCGCCGGTGCGGTAGAGCCGAGCACCGTTGGGATCGAAGGGGTTTGCCACGAAGCGGGCCGCGCTGAGCCCGGGCCGCTGGTGGTAGCCACGCGCCACCTGCGCGCCCGCGATGTACAGCTCGCCGATGACGCCGTCCGGCACCGGCGAAAGCCGCTCGTCCAGCACGTATTCGGTGATCGCGCGGATCGGCCCGCCGATGGTGACCAGCTCGTCCGGCACCAGCGGCGCACTGATATTCGTCATGATCGTGGTCTCGGTGGGGCCGTACCCGTTGAAGAACTCCCGGGTCCGTCCGTTCGCCACCGGAATAACCCAGCGCCGCACCAACTCCGGCGGGCACGCCTCGCCACCCGCGACCACGACCCGCAATTCGTCCAACCCGGCAGGCTCGACCGACGCCAGCGCGGCAGGCGTGATGAACGCGTGCGTCACACCTGTTCGACGCAGCAGAGCGGCCAATTCTTCGCCGCCGAACACCGTCGGCGCCGCGATCACCATCGTCGCCGCGCCACCCACCGCGAGCAGCAACTCCAGCACCGACGCGTCGAACGAAGGCGACGCGAAATGCAGTGTCCGCGAAGCACTGACGACCTGGTATCGCTCGCGCTGTTCGTCGCAGAAACTCGACAGACCGGCCTGCGTGACGACCACGCCCTTCGGTCTGCCGGTGGAACCGGACGTATAGATGACGTACGCCGGATGTTCGGCATGGAGACGGCCGAGCCGATCCGCGTTGGTGATCGGCTCGGTGGAATAGCGCTCGAGCGAGCGCAGGCAGGACTCGTCATCGATGGCCAGCCACTCGACCTGGCCGGGCAGCTGCGCGGCGGCCGCGCGCGTGGTCAGGCCGAAGACCGCACCGGAATCCTTCACCATGTGGTCGATCCGGTCGGCCGGATAGTTCGGGTCCACCGGGACGAAACCGGCGCCCGACTTGGCCACCGCCCAGACGGCGGTCACCGACTCGATCGAGCGGGGGATGCCGATGGCGACCAGATCTTCCGGCCCGATCCCGCGGTCGATGAGCAGCCGGGCCAACCGGGTCGACCGCTCGTCCAGCTCCGCGTAGCTCAGTTGCGACAGTGTCGCCGTGGCGTCCGCGTAGGTCAGCGCGATGCCGTCGGGGTTCGCCTCCGCGGCGGTCGCCATCAGCTGGGGCAGCGTGATGACCCGCGGTCGTCGGGTTCTGGCGGGGCGGACACGAGTTGGGCGCGTCATGCTCGCACCAACAGGAGTGCCTCTTTTTCCTTGACGTCCCCCACTACGCGAACCATGAAACTCTGCTCATCCTGCCTGTCGAACATGTGAAACCACACCACCATCGGGTGTCGGCGTCGGACAACCCGATCTGAGTGACCATAGTCATGTTTTTTGGGGCTTGCACCCCATACCCGTCGGTCTGCTACCCGACATTCAGAAGATCGCCGAGAGTGGCCACGGTCACCTGCGACCATGCACCACCCGGAATCGGTCCGTCGGCGACCACCACGGCCCGCAGATCTTCCAGGGCCGCCGGGTCAAGGGTATCGAGGCCCGCGGAGTCGGTCAGCAGGTGGCTGACCCACTCGTCCGCGAGCGCCTCGGTCGGCTCGGCGCCGGCCGGGGTGAGCACGATCGCAGCCCCGGACGAACCGGCGGCCACCGCCTCGAGCACCGCGAGTTCGGCGGGCCCGCCGAGCCGGCAGGTCCGTGACTCGAAGGTCAGGTCGGTGCGGGTGCGCAACCGGTCCACCGCCGCGGCCAGCTCGTCGTAGCCGACGGTGCGCGCCCCGACGAAGGCCGGGTCCGAGCCACGCAGCACCCGGGTGCGGTGCGCGTAGGTCACCGGCCGCGGTGATTCGGCCGCGATCTGCGCGGCCACCGCGCGATCGCTCAGTACGAGCCAATCGATCTCGCCCGACTCGTGCACCCGGACGTCGGTGAGGCCCACCTTGACGACCAGCTGTGCCGGCATCGGGTCGTCGACCGAGGACACCGGAACAACTGCGGCCCCGGCCTTGAGCACGGCCCACGTCGCGACGACCGCGTCCACGCCCCGGTCGAGCCGGACCGCGACACCGTCGCCGGGGCCGCAGCCGCGAGCCGCCAGCACCCGGGCCAGGCGCGAGGACCGCGCGTCGAGTTCTTCGTAGGAGACCGCGTCCTCACCGGAGACCAGCGCGGGACCGTCCGGATCGTCCTCCACCACCGCGGTCAGCGCCTGGGTCAGCGCGGTGCCGGTGGTGGTGGGCGCGCCGTCGGCCCGGAACTCGGGCGAGGACTCCGCCGCCGTCCGCACCCGCTCACGCTCCTGCTCGTCCAGCAGGTCGATATCGCCGACGCGCACCTGCGGGTCGGCGACCACCACGGTCAGGATCCGTTCCAGCCTGCGGCACAGCGCCTGCACCGTCGACTCGTCGAAAAGGTCTGTGGCATAGGTGATCGCGGTGATCAGCTCGTCCGGCGAGCCGTCCGGGCGGTGCCGCGGATCGACGTTCACCTGCAGGTCGAACTTCGCCGCGATCTCGCCGCTGTCCAACCCGGCGATGGTCAGGCCCGGCAGCTCCAGCGTCGGCTGCTCGTTGTTCTGGAACGACAGCACGACGCCGAACAGCGGGTTGTACACGGTCGCGTGGCCGGGCAGGACCACCTCGACGATGCGCTCGAACGGGATATCGGCGTTGGCGAACGCCGCCAGGTCGGTCTCGCGGGCCCGATCCACCAATTCGGCGAAGGTCGAGCGTGATTCGACCGCGGTGCGCAACGTGAGCGTGTTGACGAACATGCCGACCAACTCGTCCAGCGCCCGCTCGCCACGGCCCGCGATCGGCGTGCCGATGGCGATATCGGTGCTGTTCGACTGGCGGGCGAGCAGCACCGCCAGCGCGGCGTGCACCACCATGAACAACGTCGAATTGTGTTCGCGCGCAATCCGGACCAGCGCGGCGTGCACGTCGGGCGAGACCGCGAAACCGGTCGAGGCGCCGCGCATCGAGGGCACGGCGGGACGCGGCCGGTCCAGCGGCAGGGTCAGCTCACCGGTCAACCCGTCGAGCTGCCTGCGCCAGTAGGTCAACTGCTGCGCCGCAATGGATTCCGGATCATCGTCGGTGCCGACGACGGCACGCTGCCACAGCGCGAAGTCCGCGTACTGCACCTCCAGCGGCGACCAGCGCGGTGAATTGCCGCCGACCCTGGCGAGATAGGCGGTCACCATGTCCCGGGCCAGCGGCGCGATCGAGGCGCCGTCGGCCGAGATGTGATGCACGACGAGCGCGAGCAGATGCTCGTCCGGCCCGACCGCGAGCAGCAGCGCGCGCACCGGAACCTGCTGGGTCACATCGAATCCGGCGGACAGCAGCGCGGTGATCCGGGCGATCGGATCGGTGGTCTCGACAACCTCGAGCCCACCGGGCAACGCCTCGCCGACCGAGACGATCTGCTGGTAGGCCACCCCCGACGGGTCCGCGGGGTAACGGGTGCGCAGGGCCTCGTGCCGCTCCAGCACATCCGCGACGGCGTTGCGCAGCGCGGGCACGTCGAGCACGCCGCTGAGCCGGATCGCCATCGGAATGTTGTACGCGGGCGAGTCCGGATCGAACTGGTTGAGCACCCACATCCGTTGCTGGGCAAGCGAAAGCGGCACGCGTTCGCCGCGCTGCACCCGGGCCAGCGGCGGGCGGGCGCCCGCGGCCTTGGCGGCGCCGGGCACCACCCGCGCGGCCAGCGCGGCCACGGTGGGCGACTCGAACAGTTCCCGCACAACGAGATTCGCGTCGAGCGCCTCGTTGATCCGGGCGACCACCCTGGTGGCGAGCAACGAGTTGCCGCCGAGCCCGAAGAAGTCGTCGTCCAGGCCGATCTCCTGCGCGCCGAGCAGACCGCCGAACACCTCGGCGACCGCCTGCTCGACCGGCGAACTCGGCGCGCGGAACGCGGCGGTGCTCGCGAATTCCGGTGCGGGCAAAGCCGTCCGGTCCAGCTTGCCGTTGGGGGTCAACGGCAGCGCGTCGAGCACGACCAGCGCGTCCGGAACCATGTAACCGGTCAGGAATTCGCCTACCTGGCCGCGCAATTCGAGCGGGTCGAGCTGCGCGCCGGTGTCGGGCACGACGTAGCCGATGAGCCGATCGCCCGCGTGCTCGTCCGCGCGCACCAGCACCACCGCCTGGCTCACGCCGGGGCAACGCAGCAACGCCGACTCGATCTCGCCGAGCTCGATGCGGAAGCCGCGCAACTGCACCTGCTGGTCGCCGCGGCCCGCGTACTCGAGCGTCGCCTGGCCGCCGAAGCCGACCCAGCGGCCGATATCGCCGGTGCGGTACATCCGGGATCCCGGCGTACCGAACGGGTTCGCGACGAACCTGCTCGCGGCGAGCCCGGGACGACCGAGGTAACCGCGGGACAGCTGCGCGCCCGCGACATAGATCTCGCCCGCGACGCCCACCGGCGCCGGGTGCGTCCGATCGTCGAGCACGTACGCGTCCAGGCCGGGCAGCGCGCGGCCGATGACGCTGGCCGCGTTGTCGGCCATCTGCTCGTCCAGCGACAGGAACGACACGTGCACCGTCGTCTCGGTGATGCCGTACATGTTGACCAGCCACGGCGCGTCCACCGCGTGCCGCTCGTACCAGCGCTGCAACTGGCGCAGGTCCAGCGCCTCACCGCCGAACACCACGTAGCGCAGCGCGAACTTCGCCTGGTCGCCCGGCTGCGCGGCGCGGTCGGCCTCGGCGAGCTGGTAGAACGCCGACGGAGTCTGGTTGAGCACGGTGACCTGCTCGCGAATCAGCAACTCGCGGAACAGTTCCGGCGACCGGGAGGTCAGGTAGTCGACCACGACCACGGTGCCGCCGTTGGCCAGCGCACACCACAGCTCCCAGACCGAGAAGTCGAAGGCGAACGAATGGAACAGCGTCCAGACGTCGGTCTCGTCGAACTCGAACATCATCTGCGTGTTCGCGAACAGCTGCACCACATTGCGGTGCGCGACACCGACGCCCTTGGGCACACCCGTCGAACCCGAGGTGTAGATGACGTAGGCCAGGTTGTCCGGCCGCAGCGGCGCGAGCCGCTCGCCGTCGCGCACCGGCGCGTCGGCGAAGTCGCCGGTCTCCTCCAGCAGGATGACCGGGATATCGCCCGCGGGAATGGATTCCAGCTCGCTCGCGGTGGTCAGGATGCACGCCGGAGCGGCGTCGCCGAGCATGAATTCCAGGCGCTGCGTGGGATAGGTCGTATCGATCGGCAGGTAACCCGCGCCGGCGACGAGCACGCCGAGCAGCGCGACCGGCAGCTCCTCGGTACGTGGAATGGCAACGGCCACCAGAGATTCCGGACCCGCGCCGCGCGCGATCAGGGCCCGCGCGACCCGGTTGGCCCGGCGCTGCAATTCACCGAAGGTCAGCGTGGTGTCGCCGAAGCGGATGGCGCCCGCGTCCGCACGCCGGCGGGCCTGCGCACCGATGAGATCGACCAGCGTCACCTCGGGCACCGCGACGCCGGGGCTGTTCCATTCGTGCAGCACCAGTTCGCGCTCGCCCGGGGCGAGCACATCGATATCGCCGACGGTCACCGTGGCGTCGCTCGCGACCGCGGCCAGGATCCGGCCGAAGCGGTCGGCGAAGTCCTGCACGGTCGCCTCGTCGAACAGGTCGGTGGCGTAGGTGAAGGCCGCGGACATGCCCTCCGGCGCACCGTGCCGGTCGATTCGCTCGACCAGTGCGAGCTGCAGATCGAACTTGGCGAGCGGCATCGCGAGCTCGACCGCCGAGACCGAAAGGCCGGGCAACTCCAGCTCGGTGCGCGCCAGGTTCTGGAAGGTCAGCATCACCTGGAACAGCGGATGCCGGGCCGCCGAACGCGCCGGATCCAGCAGCTCCACCAGCCGCTCGAACGGCACGTCGGCGTGCCCGAACGCCTCGACGTCGATCCGGCGCACCTCGCGCAACAGCTCGTCGAAGGTCGCGCCGGAATCGATATCCGTCCGCAGCACAAGGGTATTGACGAACATGCCGATCAGGTCGTCGAGCGCGGCCTCGCCGCGGCCGGCCACCGGCGTGCCGACGGCGATGTCCCTGGTGCCGGACAGGCGCGACAGCAGCACCGCCAATGCCGCGTGCACCACCATGAACAGCGTCGAATTATGGCTGTGCGCAAGGCGGCTCAGCGCGGCGTGCACCGTACCGTCGATCTCGAAGGCGAGCGTGGCGCCGTGGTTCGACGCCACCGCGGGACGCGGCCGGTCCGCGGGCAGCTCCAACTGCTCGGGCAGCGCGGCCAATTCGGTCCGCCAGTAGGCGATCTGCTTGGCCAGCACCGATTCCGGATCGTCCTCGGCGCCGAGGATCTCGCGCTGCCAGAGCGCGTAGTCGGCGTATTGCACCTCGAGCGCGGGCCATTGCGGCGCGCCGCCGCGAATCCGGTCCAGGTAGGCGGCCATCAGGTCGCGCGTCAGCGGCGCCATCGAGAAGCCGTCGCCCGCGATGTGGTGCACCACGCAGATCAGCACGTGCTCGGTCTCGCCGAGGACGAGCACCCGCACCCGCACCGGTGGTGCGGCGGTCACGTCGAAGCCCGCGGTCACCGCGGCGGCGACCAGTTCCGGCAGACGGTCCTCGGTGGCCTGCTCGACCACGAATTCCGGGACGGCCTGCGGGTCGCCGGCCGGCAGCACCTGCTGGTAGCCCTCGCCGTCGACATCCGGGTACCGCGTGCGCAGCACCTCGTGCCGTTCCGCGAGGTCACGCACGGCCGCGCGCAACGCGTCGAGATCGAGCCGGCCCGAAAGTCGTACGGCGGCCGGAATATTGTTGACCGCGCTGGCCGGATCGAACCGGTTCAGGAACCACATCCGCTGCTGCGCATAGGACAGTGGCACCCGCGCCGGGCGCGGGCGGGCGTGCAGCGCCTGCCCGGCGGCCGAACCCGCGTGCCGCTCCACCCGTTCGGCGAGCGCGGCCACGGTGGTCGCTTCGAACAGCAGCTGCACCGGCACCCGCACGTTCAGCGCCGACCCGATCCGGGCGGCGGCCTGGGCGGCGAGCAGCGAATTGCCACCGAGTTCGAAGAAGTCGTCGTCCGCGCCCACCCGGCCGTCGTCGCCGGCCATGAGCAAGGCGGCGAACACGTCGGCGACGATCTCCTCGACCGGCGTGGACGGCGCGCGAAAAGCCTTGGCGGCGAACACGGGTGCGGGCAGCGCCGCACGGTCCAGCTTGCCGACCGGGGTCAGCGGGATCTCGTCGAGCACCATGATGGCGGCCGGAATCATGTACGCGGCCAGGGATTCTCCGAGGAATTCGGCGAGTTGCCCGGTGTCCACGGTGGTTCCGGCCCGCGGCAGCACGTAGGACACCAGCGCGGTCGCGCCGGAGGGCAGCGTCTTGCCGAGCGTCGCCGCGTAGTCGATGTCCGGGTGCGCGGTGAGCGCGTTGTCGATCTCGCCCAATTCGATTCGGAAGCCACGGATCTTGACCTGGAAGTCGGAGCGGCCCAGGTACTCGATGGCCCCGCCGTCCTCGCCGCGGCGCACCAGGTCGCCGGTGCGGTAGAGCCGCACGCCGGGGTTACCCGTATCGGCGCCGAACGGGCTGGCCACGAAGCGTTCCGCGGTGAGACCCGGGCGGCCGAGGTAGCCCTGGGCCAGCGCGGGCCCGGACAGGTACAGCTCGCCGACCACCCCGGCCGGCACCGGCCGCAGCCGCGAATCCAGTACGAACGCACCGACTCCCGGGATCGCGGTGCCGATGGTGATGAGCTCGTCCGGGGCCAGCTGCGGGGTGCTCGTGGCCAGGATCGTGGCCTCGGTGGGGCCGTAGCCGTTGTAGAACTCGCGCTCGCCCGCCCAGCGGTTGAGCAGTTCCGGGCCGAACTTGTCGCCGGCCACCACCACAACCCGCAGGTCGTCCAGATCGGTCGGCTCGACCGACTCCAGCGCGCCCGGTGTGATCAGCATGTGCGTGACCCGTTCGCGCCGAAGCAGATCCGCGAGTTCGTAGCCGCCGAACACCGAGGGCGGCGCGATCACCAGCGTCGCACCCGCGGAGAACGCGAGCAGCAGCTCCAGCACCGAGACGTCGAAGTTCGGCGAGCACACGTGCAGCACCCGCGAGTCGGCGGTGACGTCGTAGTGTTCGCGCTCGGCGGCCACCAGACCGGCCAGACCGCTGTGGGTGACCACGACGCCCTTGGGCCGTCCGGTCGAACCGGAGGTGTAGATGACGTAGGCCGGGTGCCGCTCGTCCAGCGGGCGCACCCGGTCGGTGTAGGAGATCGGGTGCTCGGGGCGGGCCGCGATGCGCGCGGACTGCACCGGGTCGTCCAGCTCGATCCAATAGACGCCGGTGCCCAGCACCGGGCGATGCGCCGAGGTGGTGAGCCCCACCTTGGCTCCGGAGTCGGACAGGATGTGGTTGATCCGGTCGGTCGGGTAGGCGGGATCCACCGGGACGAACGCCGCGCCCGTCTTCGCGATCGCCCACACGGCGACGACCGATTGCAGGCTGCGGGCGATGCCGATGGCGACCACATCGCCGGGTCCGACGCCGCGCTCGATCAGTTCCCTGGCCAACCGGGACGACTGGGCGTCGAGCTGGCCGTAGGTGAGCTGACGGTCGTCGTCGGGCAGGCCCGACGGATTGAACCGGATGGCGACCTCGGCGGCCGCGGATTCGACGGCGGCGGTCAGCAACTGCCCGAACAGCGGGCTGCCCGACCTGCGGCGACGGCTACCACGAGCGGAACGACGGGCAGTTTCCATTCGAGTGCATTCACCTCTCGCGTCGAGCTAGGACCCGGCCCTGCCCATAACAAGGGCGTATCGTCCGGGGCCAGCGCGGTACCGAGCAATCATATAAGGGACTGATCGGTGTCCACGCGTGCTGTCTTGGATTGATACGGCCCGCCTGGCAGCGGTCCGCGCGCCCCTGGAAGCGCTGTCTTGCCAGATGCCAGGAGTTATATCGGTATCCGACCGGTCTTGTTGCAGGAGTACCCGGATCGGTGAACTAGTTCACAGCCAACCCCGCCGGGTCGCCTGCACCCCGGCCTGGAATCGGGTACTCGCGCCGAGCCGCTCCAGCAGTCGCGCGGTCCGGCGGACCACAGTACGCCGCGACATGCCGAGCCTGCGGGCGATGGTGTCGTCGGTCGCACCGAGACCCATCAGGGTCAGGATCGCGCGGTCGCGTTCGTCGAGGGCCTCCGCCGTCGGGTTCACCGATATCGGGGCGGCCAGGGACCACAACACATCGAACGTTTTGATCAGCAGGTCCAGCGCGGGTGAGCCGGTGATCCGCAAGCCCATGGGGTCCGGGCGACGTTCGTCGACGTGCAGCACCAGGCTAGCGCGTTCGTCGTCACTGATGATGAGTTTGAACGGCGGCTCGGGCAACGTCCGCGCCTGTGCCCCACTGGCATTGGTGGACAGCGCGTGCCGCAGCCGCTCCGGATCCTGATAGATGGTGTCCTGGTAGAGCGTTTGGTAGCGGATGCCTTCGCCGAGCCGACTGCGCTTGAGCTGGAACAACTGTCGCTCACGGTCGAGATCGCTGAGATAGGGCCCGCGCTCGACGACCTTGACGCAGGTGCGCGCGCTGGTCTGCATCTCCTCGAAATCGGCCAGCATTTCCAGCCGTTCGAACACCGGCACCACCGCGCCGTTGCTGCGCGGCGAGCGCCGCACCGAACGGAACGTCTCGCTGAGCCGCGCTGCGGCCGTGTGCATCTGGTTGATCTGCTGCTGCCTGCGCCGAGCTTCGGCCTCCGACAACGATTCCGGGGCGTGGGCGTCCCAGACCACCGGTTCGCCATCGGCCGCTGGCACCCGCACGGCGGCGCGCAGCTCGCACAGCACGTCCAGCGAGGCCGCGGCGGAGTCCTCCGAAACGCCCAGATACTGCGCGATATCGGCGAGGTTCGACCGCGGATGATGCACCAGCACGGCGTAGGTGCGGCCGTGCGGCGATCCCGGCTCGAAGATGTCGCCCAAATCACTCACGGCCGCACCTCGCGCACACTCGGCGCCGCCGTGACCGGACGTGCTGCACTCCACGCTCCCTCGCTCACGAATCGAGCCTAATGACCGATTGGGTCTCGTGGGGAACCCTGCCCGGCAATGGCCGGCGGGAGCGCTGGAATATCAAGCCGGACAGTGGAATCAGTGGGCCGAAGGTCCCCACTGCAGCGGCACGCCCTTGGCCGCGAGATACGGCATCGGGTCGATCTTGCTGCCGCCCCGGTCCCAGATCTCCAGGTGCAGATGCGGTCCGGTGGACTGGCCGCGATTGCCGACGGTGGCGATCACGTCACCGGCATTGACCCGCTGGCCCTCCTGCACGAGCATCTCGTTCACGTGGCCGTACACCGCGGTGGTGCCGTCGTCCTGCAGCACGCGCACCCACAGACCGAAACCGGACGCGGGGCCCGCCTCGATCACGGTGCCGTTGCTGACCGAGTGGATCGGTGCGCCGAGATTGTCGGCGAAATCGAGACCGTAGTGGAATTCGCCCCAGCGGCTACCGAATCCGGAGCTGATCGCGCCGGCGACCGGCCGGACCGCGACCTGCGGGGCGGGCGCGACCTGCTGCTGCACACCCTTGAGGATCTGCTCGGCCTGGGCCAGCGGACCGGCCACCTCCGGCGGCAGATTCTGCAGGCCGAACGGAGCGGCGGCGATGGGCGCGGCGACCTGACTGGCGACCGGCACCTCGGGAGCGGGCGCCTCGGGCGCCGGAGCGGCGGCCTTGGCCTGTGCGATCGGCAGGATGCCGGTGCCCTTCACCACGATGGGGGCGTCTGCCTCGTCACCGTCGTGCGCGCCGGGGAGCAGCGGGCTGGCGACCGCGGGGGCGACCTGGCTCACGGTGCCGATCAGGGCGCCCGCGGCGACCGCGACACCGGCGGCGACCTTCACGCGATCGGCCGCGGTCGACTCGGCGCGATGCCGCGTCGGCCGACCCGAAATATCATCGCCGATGAGGCTCATGACGGTAATGGAACTGGGGCCTACCCGGTGGTGCGACACAGCTGCGTCCTTGCGTCCGAAGAACAGTGGTTCAGCGGAGCCGGGCCGGTCGCGGGGGCCGCCGGTTCGGTAACGATCCGGTGAAGCTTGCGATGTAACGGTTTGGCATCCGTTGTGACGGGAACTCTACCCCGGCGTGACCATTCCGCAACCTTCTGCGCAAAAGACGCAGGTAAACAACGGGTCGGACGTCCAGTAAGCAACACTGGAAGCCGTGATCATCGATGACTTGACCATCCCGATCGTGCTCGCTCCGATGGCCGGCGGCCCCTCGACGCCCGAGCTGACCGCCGCCGTCACCCGGGCCGGCGGCTTCGGCTTCCTGGCCGCCGGTTATCTCAGCGCGGCCGATACCGCCGCCCGGATCGCCGCGACCCGCTCCGCTACCGACGCCCCCTTCGGCGTGAATCTCTTCGTGCCGGGCCCCGCGACCCCCGCCGCCGAGTTCGCCGACTATCTCACCGAGCTCGCCCGCGACAACGAGGTCGGGACCGCCAAGTACGACACCGACGACTGGGACGCCAAACTCGACCTGCTCGTCGCCGACCCGGTCGCCGCCGTCTCCTGCACCTTCGGCTGCCCCACCGCCGCGGAGATCGCCCGGCTGCACGACGCGGGCTCGGAGGTCTGGGTGACCGTGACCTCGCCCGCGGAGGCCGCGATCGCCGTCGAGCGCGGCGCGGACGTGCTCGTCGCGCAGGGCGCGGAGGCGGGCGGGCATCGAGCCACCTTCGTCGACCGGGTCGCCGACGACGCCACCGATCCGCTCGGCCTGATCGCGCTGCTGCAATTGCTGCGCGCGGCGACCGACCGCCCGATCGTGGCCACCGGCGGCCTGAGCACCGGGGCGGGCATCGCCGCAGCACTCGCCGCGGGCGCGGCCGCCGCGCAGCTGGGCACGGTGTTCCTGCGCTGCCCGGAGGCGGGCACCAATCCGGTGCACCGCGCCGCGCTGACGGCGTCGACGCCGACCATGCTCACCCGCGCCTTCACCGGCCGCCGGGCACGTGGCCTGCGCAACGAGTTCATGGCAGAGCACACCGCGACCGCGCCGGTGGCCTACCCGGAGATCCATTACGCCACGGCGCCTTTGCGCGCGGCGGCGCGGTCGGCGGGCAACCCGGACAAGGTGAACCTGTGGGCGGGGCAGACCCATACCCTGGCCCCCGAGCTACCGGCCGGCGAACTGGTCCGCACCCTGGCCGCCGAGACGAAAACCGCACTGAATGCAGCACTTTCGCGGCGAATCCAGGATTGTTGACAACGACTTTCGATTAGAATCGAGACGCATCGCATCAGCCATCCACCCTCGGAGGAGAGCGCTATGTCCCTCGATGTCCCCACCGCACTGCTCGAACGCGCCGAACGCGGCGAAGTCGACGACGCCGATTTCGTCGAATGTGTCCGCAACTCGCTGCCCTACGCCTGGGAAGTCGTCAGCCGGGTCGCCGGTGAACTGCACTCCGGCACAGCCGAATACGCCGACAACGTGGTGCCGCCACCGGACGAGGTGGCCCGGGGCCAGCTGCTGCGCGCCATGGCCTCCGACGCGATCCGCGGCGGGCTGGAACGGCACTTCGGGGTGAAGCTGGCCTTCCAGAACTGCCACCGGGTGGCGGCTTTCCCGATCGCCGCGGTCGGCGGCGAGACCTACAGCACGTTCATCGGCACCAGGGCCCAGCTGCTCAATCAGAGCCCGGAACTGCGTAACTGCTGATCCGTCCGCACAACAGCCCGGCGCGGCAGGCGATTTCGCCGCACCGGGCTGCTGCGGCGTTCAGGACAGGGTGGTGACCGTCAGGTCGCCGTCGGCGTACTGTGCGCGCAGGCGCTTCTTGTCGAACTTACCGACGCTGGTCTTGGGCACCTCGGCGATGAACGTCCACCGTTCCGGCAGTTGCCATTTCGCGAACTTGCCGGACAGGAAGTCGCGCAGTTCGTCGGGCTTGGCCTCCGCACCCTCGGCCAGCACGATCGCGACCAGGGGCCGCTCGTCCCACTTCTCGTCCGGCACGCCGATCACCGCTGCCTCGGCGACGGCGGGATGACCCATCACGGCGTTCTCCAGATCGACCGACGAAATCCATTCGCCGCCCGACTTGATCACATCCTTGGACCGGTCGACCAGGGTGAGATAGCCGTCCGGGCCGATCCGGCCGACGTCGCCGGTGCGCAGCCAGCCGTCGTCGAACTTGTCCGGGTCGACCACCGCGCCGTCCGGTGCGTAGTACGAGCCGGTGATCCACGGCCCGCGAACCTCCAACTCGCCCAGCGCCACTCCGTCGTTGGGCAGCACCGTGCCGTCGTCACCGACCAGCCTGGCCTGCACACTGGCCGGGAACCGGCCCTGGGTGTAGCGGTACTCCCATGCCTCGTCACCGGTCGCGCCGGTCGGCGGGTGCGCCACGCTGCCGAGCGGTGAGGTCTCGGTCATGCCCCAGGCGTGCAGGATCTTCACGCCGTGCTTCTCCTCGAACGCGCGCATCATCGACGGCGGCACGGCCGAGCCGCCGACCACGGCGGTCCGCAGATGCGTGATGTCCTGCGGGTGCGCGGCGAGGCCGGCCAGCACGCCGCCCCAGATCGTCGGCACCGCGGCGGCGAAGGTCGGGCGCTGGTCGGCCATCATCTCCAGCAGCGGACCCGGCTGCAGGAAGCGGTCGGGCATCAGCACATTCGCACCCGACATCAGCGCCGCGTAGGGGATGCCCCAGGCGTTGGCGTGGAACAGCGGCACGATGGCCAGCACCGTGTCGTTGCCGGAGAAGCCCATGCCGCTGGGCGAGCACACCTGCATGGCGTGCAGCCAGTTGGAACGATGGGAGTAGACCACGCCTTTCGGGTCGCCGGTGGTGCCCGAGGTGTAACACATCGCGGCGGCGGAGCGTTCGTCGATCACCGGGAAGTCGTAGGTATCCGGTTGTCCGGCAAGAAGTTCGGTGTAGGAGTGCACCTGCACGCCGTCGGGGGCGGCCAGCGTCGACGCGTCGCCGTTCACCACGATGACGTGGCGCACCGTCTTCAGGTTCGGCAGATACTGGGCGAACATCGGCACCAGGGTGCCGTCGACGAGCACCACCTGGTCCTCGGCGTGATTGGCCACGAAGACGAGCTGATCGGGGAACAACCGGATATTCAGCGCGTGCAGCACAGCACCCATCGCGGGCGCCGCGATGTAGGCGACCATGTGCTCGTTGTTGTTCCACATGAAGGTGCCGACTCGATCGCCGACGCCGATGCCCAGCCCGCGCAAGGCGTTCGCCAGCCGCGCCGCTTCCGCGCCGAGTTCGCGATAGGTCATGGTGCGCACGCCCGTACCGGTCCAGGTGGACACGGTCGAATCGCCGACAAACGTCGATGCGTAGCGCAGCAACGTCGCCAGCGACAAAGGCTCGTCCTGCATAGTGCTCAACATCGGAACTCCTTTTTCTTCAGTGACTTCCACTCAGAAAGCCAAGTCTGTTGCGGGCACCTTCGGAGTCTCCGATGTGATGCCGTAGAGCAGCCCGACCCAGCGCACCAGTTCCGGGTACAGAATCGGTTTGCCGCTGGTGAGCACGGCACACGAGAGCGCGCGTTCCGGGTCGGCCCAGGCGGCGTTGTTGGTGAAACCGAGATGCCCGAAGGCGCGCCGGGTGTCGGGGCCGTACAGGCTCACCACCCGGCCGCCGAGCATCGGGCCGTACCCGAAGCCGAAGTTCATCCCGAGCGAGAGATCGGGTTCGATTCGCGACTGCGGAACCAGCGCCGCCGCAATCGTTTCCGGCCGCAGCACGCGAACGCCGTCGAGTTCGCCGCCGCGCCGGAAGATCTCGTAGAAGCGCGAGAGCTCGTTGGCGGTGCTGACGATATTCGCCGAGGGCGCGACGATACCGAGATAGGCGGGGTCGTTCCCGATCTCGACCGCCTCGGCGAAGGGCATGCCCAGCAACCGTTCCAGCGCCGACGACAACGGTGGCAGCGGCGTCAAGCCGGTCCGGTAGTTCTTCGCGAGCAGCGGGAAATCCGCCGCTGATACACCGTAATTGGTCCAGCGGAAGGACAACGGGCGCAAGATCTCCGTCGCCAGCACGGTGCGGATATCGGTGCCGGTGACGCGGTGCACCACCTCGCCGAGAATGAAGCCGCCGGACAGTGCGTGATAGGACTGGAACCGGCCGGGCGGCATGGTAGGCCGGACCGCGCACAGATTCCGTACCAGCAGTTCACGATCCGCGACAGCCGCGGCGGTCAGCGCATCACGGGGCAGGTTCGCCACCCCGGAACGATGCGCGAGTACCTGCCCGACGGTGATGGATTCCTTACCGTGGCAGCCGTATTCGGGAATGTAGGCGCAGACCGGGGCGTGCAGGTCGATCAGGCCGCGTTCCACGAGCAGATGCACGACGAACGCGGTGACCCCCTTGGAGGCCGAGTAGGTGACGAACGGGGTGCTGGGTGTCGCGAGCACCTTAGGTGCTTCCGGTGCGTCCTCGGGTCCGTTGCCGTGCGCATGACCGAGCGCCCGATCGAAAACGACCTCACCGTGCCGGCGCACACAGACCTGAATGGCGGGATGCACGCCGCTGCGGTAGACCACCTGCATCCGCCGCCAGATGCGCTCCGCGTAATCGGGAGGCAGCCCGAGATCACCCGGATCCGCCTCCGCGCCGATGGTGGCGACCGACTCCGGCTCGTCCGGAATCCGGCTCCGATGGAGCAGGTCAGGCAGCTTCGGGAGGTTCCGGACGCGCGTCAGCATGGTTCACCTAATTCCGACCATGAGCCGCATCACATCGCGAATGCTACCCAACGGTAAACATCCGAGGGCAGTGCTCATCGGGAATGTACTCGGGAGACCAATCGGACAGCACCCGCCTTCAGTTTCGGCAGGTCAGCCGAGACGCGCCGAGCTGACGCCCACGGACCGCTCAGCTCGCGTGCGCCGGATAGGCGTGCACGAGCGCGGTGTCGAGCTTGGGCACGACATGGGTGAGGGTGTGCTCGGCCTCGTGCGCGACCCGATGGGCCTCGGCAAGGGTGATGGTCGGGGCGACGTCCAATTCGACGTCGGCGTGCAAGCGGTGGCCGATCCAGCGCATCCGCACGCTGCGCACACCCTGCACCGCCGGCTCGGCGGCGAGCGCCCGCTCGGCATCGGTCACCAGCCCCGGCTCGACCGCGTCCATCAGGCGATGCAGCACGTCCCTGGCCGCGGTTCGCAGCACCGCGAGGATTGCGACCGTGATGAGCAGACCGATGATCGGGTCGGCGAGCGGGAACCCCAGCGCGACGCCACCGGCCCCGAGCAGCACGGCCAGCGAGGTGAAGCCGTCGGTACGCGCGTGCAAGCCGTCGGCGACCAGCGCGGCCGAGCCGATCCGCCGGCCGACCCGGATGCGATACAGCGCGACGATCTCGTTGCCGAGAAAGCCGATCAATCCCGCGGCGGCGACCCAGCCGAGATGCCCGATCGGCACCGGCTCGAGCACCCTGCGCACCGCTTGATAACCCGCGATCAGCGCGGACAGGGCGATCATCGCCACGACGAACAGCCCCGCGAGATCCTCGGCGCGCCCGAAGCCGTAGGTGTAGCGCCGGGTCGCGGCGCGGCGCCCGAGCGCGAAGGCGATCCAGAGCGGGACCGCGGTCAACGCGTCGGAGAAGTTGTGAATCGTGTCGGCCGCCAAGGCAACCGAGCCGGACACGGCCACCACGAGCACCTGCGCCACGGCCGTCACGCCGAGCACCACGAGGCTGATCTTCACCGCTCGGATACCCACCGCACTGGCGGTCAGGGCATCGTCGACACGGTCGGCGGGATCGTGACTGTGCGGCACGAAGATCTCGCGCAGTACGCCGCGCAGCCCCTTCGGATGCTCGTGCGAATGCGGGCCGCGATCATGCCGATGGCCGAAAGCGGCGGTATGCGTACGTGATTCGCCGTGGTGATGGTGTGGGTGCTGGTCACCGAGTCCGTGCCGGTTCGCGGTATGCACTGCGTCACGCTCCGAGATCTGTTGTTCGGTAACTTATTTCGCTTCGGTTCCGGTCTCCGGCAGCTCGCGTACGACGTCGCCGCGGTGATGCGGCGGGATCCCCGGGCCCGCGTGCTCGGCGTTGTGCACCGCGTCCACCACCAGTTGCCGGACGTGTTCGTTCTCCAGGCTGTAGTAGATGGTCGTGCCGGCGCGGCGAGTGCTGACCAGGCGCGCCATCCGCAGCTTGGTCAGATGCTGCGAGACGGACGGCGCGGGTTTGCCGATGTAGTCGGCCAGGTCGTTGACCGACAGCTCACGGTCGACGAGAGCCCACAGCACGCGAACCCTGGTGGCGTCGGCCAGCATCCGGAAGACCTCGACAACCAGGCCCACCTGATCGTCCGCGAGACGCAGGCGCGGTTCCTGGCTATCTGCATTCATACGCAGATAATAGACCAAGCGAATGCCGCACGGCCACAGGGCATCATCGAGGCCCACCGGACCGGAATGGCGGCGACACCCCCTGCGTGGCCGCCGACATGCCGGTCCGTCCCCTATCGAACCGATAACTGTCTAGTCGCTATGGCGCTAGTGCGCCAGGCGACCGGCCGATCAACACCCTAATGAGACAATCCTGGTCGGCGCGCCGCCTTTCACGGCATCGCAACAAAGCCTGTGACCTGCACGAATACGCCTGTGGCGCACGGCAGTACATACCCCCGGAATGTGCGCTCATCTGCACGTGCATCGCAGGCCGACCGGTCGTCTACGCCCGTTTTCCTGCGATTTCGCTCAACCGCACGCCTGCCGCGGAGCGCCCAACCGGTGTGCCAGCAGGAAACTCATCAACTGCCGTTGCAGGTCGAGACCGCGGGCCGACTGCATCAGCAAACCTCCGCCGATGTGATCCGGCCCGATCGGCGTGCGGAATTCGGCGAGCAGACAGTCGCCCGCGGCGTAGCGCTCGATGGTGGTCGGTACCGGATCGGCGGACGCGGTGACCGTACTCGGCACCGCGGGTACGGCCACGTCACCCGCTCGCGCGTAGGCGCCGAGCCATTGCGTCAGATTGGCCCGCCCGATCGGATACAGGCTGGTCTGATCGGCCAGGTCTTGGAGGAAGAAGCCCGGGACCGGGCGGGCTCGGGCACCCATCGCATCGACGATCGATGTACCGCTCAGATCGGCGGCGAACGTCTTCAGGTCAATTCCGTAGGGGCCGCCCGCCATCGGCGCGATCGCCGCGTACAGGTCCGGATAGCCGGCCGCCAGCACCGTGGACATCGCGCCGCCCGCGGAATACCCGCCGACGTACACCCGTGTGCGATCCAGCCCGAACTCCGCGATCAAGGCGTTGGTGAGATCGGCGATGATCGACGATTCTCCTTGTCCGCGTGACTGATTCGCCGGGTCGAACCAGTTCCAGCAGTACCGTTCGTTGGCTGCCGCGGTCTGGATCGGATAGGCCAGCACGAAACCGAACTCGTCCGCCATCCGGGTCAGCGAGAAGCCGGTGTCGGCCAGCTGACTCTGCGGATCGGTGCAGCCGTGCAGGTAGATCATCAACGGCTTGCCCGCCGTATCTCCCGGCGGCACATGTAGGTAGTAGTCGCGCGTACCCGCCGCGTTGGTGAAGGTCCGCTCAAACGGCGCGGCCTGCGCGGCGGGCGCCGCGGCGATCAGGAACTGCAGACCCAGCGCGAGCAGGGCGAGCAGCACGACCGACAGCCTGCCGCAACGAATACCGCGCACCATCGAGTTCCTTCCGGCCGATCTGGCGTTAGCGTAGGGGGCATGCCAGTGGATCGAATGCTGCCGACGTCCGAGGCTCGGGACCTGCTCGAGCTGACCCGCGATATCGCCGACAAGGTGCTCGAGCCGCGGGTGGTCGAGTGCGAGAAGACGGGCACGTTTCCGGACGGCGTCTTCCCCGCGCTCGGCGCGGCCGGTCTGCTCAGTCTGCCGTATCCGGAAGAGTTCGGTGGCGGCGCCCAGCCCTACGAGGTGTATCTGCAGGTGCTGGAGGAGCTCGCGGCGCGCTGGGCCGCGGTCGCGGTGGCGGTGAGCGTGCACAGCCTGTCCTGCCATCCCCTGTTCACCTTCGGCACCGCGGAACAGCAACAGCGCTGGCTGTCGACCATGCTGTCCGGCGAAACCATCGGCGCCTACAGCCTTTCCGAGCCGCACGCGGGCTCCGACGCGGCCGCGCTGCGCTGCCGGGCCACGAAAGTCGATGGCGGATACCGGATCAACGGCGCGAAAGCCTGGATCACCAATGGCGGCAAGGCTGATTTCTACACACTCTTCGCCCGGACCGGCGAAGGATCACGCGGCATCTCGTGCTTCCTCGTACCGCGCGACACCGAGGGCCTGAGCTTCGGCAAACCCGAAGAGAAGATGGGCCTGCGCGCCGTGCCCACGACCACCGCCGCCTACGACGACGCATTCCTCCCTGCCGAACGACTGGTCGGCGAAGAGGGACAAGGACTTTCGATCGCGTTCAGCGCGCTGGATTCGGGTCGGCTCGGCATCGCCGCCGTCGCAACCGGTTTGGCGCAGCGCGCGCTCGACGAAGCGGTCGCCTACGCCAAGGAGCGGGAAGCATTCGGTCGCCACATCATCGACCACCAGGGCCTGGGCTTCGTGCTCGCCGATATGGCCGCAGCCGTGGATTCGGCCCGCGCCACCTACCTCGACGCGGCCCGCCGCCGCGACGCCGGACTCCCCTACTCCCGTCAGGCCAGCGTCGCGAAGCTGGTCGCCACCGACGCCGCCATGAAGGTCACCACCGACGCCGTCCAGGTCTTCGGCGGCTACGGCTACACCCAGGACTTCCCCGTCGAGCGCTACATGCGCGAAGCCAAGGTCATGCAGATCTTCGAAGGCACCAACCAAATCCAGCGCCTGGTCATCGCCCGCCAACTCGCGGGCAACTGAGCCGCGGCCAACTGGCCGAAAATGTTGATTCGTTGACCGCGGATGTCTTCGGAACTGGGCATTCGAGTCATACGCTCGGAGTATGACTACGCCGTCCATCATCATCATCGGGGCCGGGTTCGCGGGGCTCGGCCTGGCTTTGGAGCTGCGGCGGGCCGGGGTGGACAGCTTCACGATCCTGGAGAAGGCCACGGATCTGGGCGGCGTCTGGCGGGAGAACACCTATCCGGGCGCCGCGTGTGACGTGCCGTCGCCGCTGTACTCGTGGTCGTTCGCACCGAAATCGGATTGGCCGCGCCGCTTTTCGGAGCAGCGCGATATCCACGCCTACATGCGCGCGGTCGCGGACGAGCACGAACTGACCCGGTTCATCCGATTCGGCACCGAGGTGACCGACGCCGAATTCGACGAGTCGACCGGCCAGTGGCAGATCAGCACCGCCGACGGCGCCGAGTTCAGCGCCGACGTCTTCGTGCCCGCCGTCGGCCAGCTCTCCCGGCCCGCCATGCCGAACATCCCGGGCATCGACACCTTCGCGGGACCGGCGTTCCATTCGGCGGAATGGGACCACAGCGTGGAGCTGACCGGCAAGCGCATTGCCTGCATCGGCACGGGAGCCAGTGCGATCCAATACATTCCGCGCATCCAGCCCACGGCCGCGCACCTCACGCTGTTCCAGCGTTCCGCGGCGTGGGTGCTGCCCAAGTTCGACACCGAGTACAGCGATACGCACAAGGCGGTTTTCAAGTATCTGCCGCCGACCCGGCTCGCCGAACGGTTCGCGATCTGGTCGCTGTTCGAGGTGCTCGCCCTCGCGTTGACCGACATCCCGGGCATGAAGACACCGGTGATCGCGCTGGCCGATCGGCACCGGGAACGGCAGGTCCCCGACCCCGAGCTGCGCGCGAAACTGACACCCGACTACGCGGCGGGGTGCAAGCGCGGCCTGTTCTCCAACGAATACTTTCCCGCATTGGCCGAGCTGAACGTCACGGTGGAGACCACCGCGATCGAGGCGATCACGCCGACCGGCATCCGGACCGCCGACGGCGTCGAGCACGAGGTCGATGTCATCGTCTACGGCACGGGTTTCAAAGGCACCGAATTCCTGGCGCCGATGAACATCTACGGCGTCGGCGGTCGCAAGCTGGCCGACGTCTGGGGCGACGCAGGCGCACGCGCCTTCCTCGGCCTGTCCGTGCCGCATTTCCCGAACCTGTTCATGATGTACGGCCCGAACACCAATGTCGGCTCCGGCTCGATCATCTACATGCTGGAATCGCAGGCTCGCTACATCCGTCAGGTGGTGCAGTACCTCACCGACCGGCCGGGCCGGTATCTCGCGGCCCGCGCGAGCACCGAACAGGCCTGGGACGACTGGTTGCAGCGCCGGCTGAAAGATACGCCGTGGAACTTCTGCTCCAGCTGGTATCGCAACGCGGCGGGCCGCATCACCAACAACTGGCCCGGGGCCACCGTGCTGTACCGCTGGAAGACAAGGACTTTCGACACCGCCGACTACGACGAGGCACAGGCCGCGGCGGTGCGCTAGCCGCCACCGCTTTCAGCTGAGTCTCAGCAAGCGCCCAGTAAACTGGACGGTATTCGCCGACCGGCTACAGAAGAGGTGCGCACCGTGTTATGGCTCCTGATCGTCGTGGTCATCGTGGCGGTGGGCGCGCTCGTCTTCGTGCAGGCCCGGCAGCGCACCCAGCGCGCGGCGACCGAACTCGCGGACGCGCTGGCCGACGCCCGCCAGGTCAACGAGCGGCTCGGCGGGCAGATCTACAACCTCAGCGGCACCAACGACGCCGCCAAACAGGCCCTCGTCGACGCCTCCGAGCGGCACGTCGCCGCCGGATCACAACTCGACCAGGCCCGTACACCGGCCCAGGCCCGGCTCGCCAAGCAGACCGCGCTGGAAGGGCTCTACTACACCCAGGCCGCGCGCAGCGCGATGGGCATGGACCCCGGCCCCGCCATCCCCACCCTCGACGGACAGGACACGGCGGGCAAGGTCAGCGAGAACCGGGTCATCGAGCACGAGGGCCGGGAGATCGCGGCCTCGCCGAATCCGTCCGCGGCCACGCCCAACTACTTCCCCGGTGGTCGCGTCGCCGGTCGGCCGGTCCCCGCGGGCTGGTACTCCGAGCCGTGGTGGAAGCCCGCGTTGATCGGCGGAGCGTGGGGCCTCGGGTCAGCCTTGCTGTTCTCGTCGCTGTTCTCCGGGATGTCCGGGATCGGTTATGGCTCACAGGGATTCGAGAGCGGATACGGAGACGGGTATCAGGACGGGTTGGCGGCGGGCGGCGGGCTCGATGCCGGTCCGGGCGGATTCGAAGACGCCGGGTATGACTCGGGGGGCGAATATGGTGGTGACACAGGGGGATTCGACGGGAGCGGTTTCGACGGCGGCGGATTCGATGGGGGTGGGTTCGATGGGGGCGGGTTCGACGGCGGGTTCTGAGCGACGGTAGGGCTGGCTACACCCGGGGACACCTGTCTGCACGGTTGTGATCGAGCGGTCCGATGCCGGACCGTGGTCGAATGACCATGCAGCGCAATCGAACCGCGGCTGTCACGGCCGCGCTGGTGGCAACGGGCGCGATCAGCGCGGCATGCGGACCGGACGACGCGACCGAGTTTCCAGCCGGTTTCTGGCAGGTCGCCGACTACGGCACCACACTCTCGATCCACGGCGACGTGCTCGAAACCTTTCAGGTGACCTCGCTCAGCTGTCTGAAAGACGAGACCGCCACCCGTACGGACGATCCCGCGACCTTTGTCACCGCAGGCAAAGATGTGCTCACCGTGCGCGCGGCAGGCTCGCCCGATCGAGCCGCCCTTCATATCGACGGTTCACCCGGCGACCGCACGCTGCGCCGCCTACCTGTGCTGCCGACGCTGTGCAACGACCCGCAGCAACCGCCCGCCTTCGACGTGTTCTGGCAGACGTTCCAGGAGAACTACCCGTTTTTCGCCGCGAAAGACGTTGACTGGCAACAGGTCCGGGATCGGTTCCGGGATCGCGCGGTGCGCGCCGAACGGCAGGGCGATGACGCCGAACTGTTCACCGTCTTCCGCGACATGATCGCGCCGCTGCACGACGCACACGTGGCGGTCTCCGCCGGTAACCTCGGATTCTTCGGTACCACCCGGCCCGGCACCACGATGCCCGGTCCGTCATTCGACCAGCAGGTCAAGGAACTCGTCCAGCGGCGCGACCTCGCCGACCACCGGCTGACCGAATACGCCAACGGACGCATCAGTTACGCCGACATACCCGGACAAGACCACGGCTACCTGCGAATTTCCGCCTTCAGCGGATACACGGCCGAACGCACCTTCGCCGCCGACAGTGCCGAGCTCGCCCACGCCCTCGATGCGATCTTCACACCGGACAGACTGAGCCGACTGCGCGGACTGGTCCTCGACCTGCGCATCAACGGCGGCGGCTCAGACAGTTTGGGCCTGCAACTGGCCGCTCGCCTCACCGATAGCCCATACTTCGCCTACGCGAAGAAGACACGCAACACCGACCCGCAGCCACTGCGCGTCGAGCCGGCGCCCAACGCTTTCACCGGTCCCATTGCCATACTCACCGGCGGTTCCACCATCAGCGCAGGCGAGACCTTCACCCAGGCGATGCTGGAACGCCCTTCGCGCACAACGCGAATCGGCGAGCCGACGCAGGGCGTCTTCTCCGATGTCATGCAGCGCAGACTGCCCGGCACAAGATACGCGGATTGGTGGTTCGGCCTGCCCAACGAAGAATTCCTGACCTCGGACGGACAGACCTTCGACGGGTCGGGCATCCCGCCCGAGCTGAGCGAGCCCGTCTTCACCGACGAGGAGTTCGCGCGGAATCTCGACTCCGCCTTCGATCGCGCGCTGCGCTGGCTCGGCTGATCTGTCGAACTGCGCAGTCTGCTCTTGACGCCCTGCCGACAACTGTCTCAGACTGTTGATATCGAGATCGGCCGGTGCTTGCCGGCCGCACGTCGGGAGGTTCCATGACGCTGACCACCGCCGATATCCCCGTCGAGGACTTCGGGACCCGATCGTTGCGCTGGGCCCGCGAATGCTACGAATGGGCGAAGGTGCCGCTGCTACCGTCGGGCCAGCGGGTGGGCCGGGTGTACGACGTGCTCGGCCCGCAGAACCTGTTCGGCGAGGACTCGCTGTTCATCAATCTCGGCTATTGGCGCGACAATCCGGCCACCCTCGACGAGGCGAGCCGCGACCTGGCGCGCCTGGTCGGTCGCGAAGCCGAACTCGGCCCCGACGACATCCAGCTCGATATCGGCTTCGGCTACGGCGACCAAGACTTTCTGTGGGCACAGGAATTCGCGCCGCAACAGATCATCGGCATGAACATCGCCGTCGAACAGATCGAGATCGCGACCAGACGCGCCGCCGAACTAGGCCTGACCCAACGCATTCGATACGAATACGGCTCCGCGATCGATCTCCCCCGCGACAACGAGTCCTGCACCAAAGTCACCGCCTTGGAATCGGCCTTCCACTTCCCGTCCTACCCCAAGTTCTTCGGCGAAGCCCACCGCGTCCTACGCCCCGGCGGCAAACTCGTCACCGCCGACATCGTCCCCCGCACCGCTTTCCCGAACCTCGGCGACCACCCACCGTTGGGCAACGTCTTCGACATCCACCGCTACCACCACGCCCTGCAAGCCGCAGGCTTCACCGACGTAGTCACCTACTCCATCCGCCGCCACGTATACACCCCCCTCGCCGACTACCTCACCAAACGCCTCCGCGACCCCGACATGCGCCGCGTCAACCCCGCCCTCCGCCTAGCCTTCAGCCGCCCCGCCCTCACCCTCTGGGGCCCGTGGACCGACTACATCATCGCCGTCGGCGTCAAACCCTCATGATCAGGTGGAACTGGTGGCGCACCCCACTCGCACAACGCCGCCCCCAGTTCCCCCTCGCCAGCGGATGCGGCGTCTCCCACCCCCACCCGGTAGACTCCCGAACGTCCGGGAGCCATCCCGGCCAGCCCTCGTAGCTCAGGGGATAGAGCACCGCTCTCCTAAAGCGGGTGTCGCAGGTTCGAATCCTGCCGAGGGCACAGCAGGGACAGTCATTCCCGCCGGTCGGGCACGGTTTCTGAATTGGTCGAAAATCAGTGGTGACACAAATCCCCAGGTCGCGTGTCGCAGGTTCGAACCATAGGGGGTTGCTGCCAACTAGCACCCCACCTCAGAGCAACTTTTCGAAGTTGCTCGCCAGCCAGTCCGAACCTCCGGCACAGCGCCGTGGATGTTCCAGTGGCCGCTATATCGGCCACCGCGGGTTGATCTTCGCTCGACCCGCGGTGGCCGGTTCAGTCAGCGCGGTATGTGGTGCGGCATTATGGCGCGAGCGGTCCCCGACGAGGTTGTGCGTCCTCTTGTCCACCAACTCATGAACGCCTTCCGGTGCGACCCATCGTCGCGGAAGCGATGGCGTGGGGGAACTTATCCAGATCACAGCGTTCCGCTGGTACTGCCGTGCGGCCCCTTTAGCGAGGGCTATGTGCGAGACGACGCCGGTCCGATGCGATCGTGCGTGGCTGGCTGGCTCCCCTACTCTGACCGCTAAGAATGCGCGTGTCTGCTACGTCCCCGGATCGTGACGCACTGGGTGGTCGACAGACCATGAACACCAACAGTTCGTGCAGCGGCTGCCTCGGCCATGTTGACATCCTCCAGCGCGAGGGTCTGGTTGTTGTCCAACGCGGCCAGATCTACACACTTTCTGCAGGTCTCAGCTAGGACAAGTGGTTGGCCGGGAACGTGATTGTTGGGAATCTGTCGGTGCCAGGGTTTAACATTCATACGTCGCAGAGTGGGAGGGAGCAAGCAGTGTACGAGCAGGCCATCACGGACATATGCGCAGCTGTCGAGACCGCGCGCTCGGGCACAGCCTCGACCTGGGCCGAGATCCTCGCATCCGTCGACTCAGACGATCCCCTTTGTGTATTGCTTGGCGATGTCAAGGTCACCGATCACAATGTCGAGTCGCGCTGCCGTACTAAGCGCGCCCGAAACCTCCTGCGTGCGAACGGCCTCAGCCGACTCGATCGACTGACGGCATTGTCAATACGCGAAGTATGGGCACTGCGAGGATGCGGTCGTCAGAGTGCCATTGATATCTTGGCTGCGGCGCTGATGACACTTGTCGACAACCAACCCGTTCCTGTCGGGGCAGATGTTCCTCTGCCTGGAATGGGCGTCGAAATGGAACTGTCCGAGCGCATCGAGCCTCGTGGTAACGAGATAAACCGTACGTCCGTTTCGGATCCACTACTCCACCTTCTAAAGGGGAGATAGTGGCCGACAACCTGCCTTCATGGGACCCGAATTGGAAACGTCGGTACAATTCCCCTCCCGACGATCTGATCAATAGCTTCTACATACCAGCCTTCGCGCGCTCGCGCAGCTACGACCGCGCCGTCGGGTTCTTTTCTGCGAGCCTTTTGGCTGCTATCGCACCATCAATTGATCGCTTTGTGCTTAATGACGGAGTGATGCGCCTAATAACATCGCCGGCCCACTTGAATGACGACGAACTTGAAGCGATGGGCAAAGGTGAGAATCTGAAGAACGTTCTTAGAGAGGATCTGCGTCGAGCGATCTTGCAACCAATTCCGAACCCTGTGCTGAAAGACCGACTCAAACTCTTGACCTGGATGGTGGCCAAAAGCAGGCTTCAGGTGCGTATCGCTCTACGAAAACATGCGAGCGGGTACGGCCTTTTTCATGAAAAGATTGGTGTTTTCACCGACCATCACGGCAACTGGATGACCTTCACTGGTAGTCCAAACGAAACCATCGGTGGCGCTCGTGTGCATTCGGAATCGTTTCCCCTTCATCGAAGCTGGGCAAACGAGGATCAACTCGCATACGCCGACGAGGAACGATCTCGCTTCGATCAGGTTTGGAACGAACAGGTCGATGGAATCGTGACTTGGAAAGTAAATGAGTGGATCGAAGAGCCGATGCGATCCACTTTCGGGGTACGCGAACCATCGGTTACCAAGGCACGCACAGACGCCATGGACGTGTTGTTCTCTTCGGAGGCGCTGCTCGATGACGTCACATTCGTTCCCTCCTTGCCGGAGGATCTACCGCTGCGTGACTATCAGAAGAAGGCAGTCAATGACTGGCTCCTGGCTGGTGGGCGTGGTACATTCGCAATGGCGACTGGGACAGGCAAGACAGTTACAGCGCTGGCTGCGGCGACTCAGGCTGCGAATCACATCGCAGAGTCAGACCGACCTCTGCTTATCCTAGTGATTGTTCCTTCAGTTGATCTCGTGAGTCAGTGGCGTAACGATGCGGAGAGATTTGGGTTCCGGCCAGCTATCTGTCACGGAGCGCTCAATAGAGGGCAAGAGGAGCACCTGAAGTCGGTATTTTCCGCGGCGCGCTCCCGTCATGGCCGACGGACAGAAATGGTCATCACAACCGCCGACAGTCTGACACCGCGGAACGGGTACGTCGGATCTGCGTCTGATCACTTTCTGCAGCGTCAGTTCGCCCGCCACGGTGGGCACCTGCTAGTTATCGGAGACGAGATGCATTCGCTAGGAACCCCAGCCCGCCTCGCCGCGCTACCAAAGAATGCGACACTTGCTCTGGGACTTTCTGCCACTCCCAAGCGGCACGGCGATGAAGATGGAACCCAGGCTCTCCTAGAATATTTCGGCGATCCAGTGATCTCGATCAACATCAAGCAAGCTATCTATGAGTACAAGGCACTAGTTCCATACGATTACATGCCGTCGCAGATTGAGTTGACCGACGAGGAAACCAAGAAGTATCGACTGATATCGCAAAAGATTGCGACGGCTTTCACTGGCGGTGACGACCAGGCGGCCGAGGCGCACATTCGGGCAAGGACACGACTGATCCAACATGCCACCAATAAGCAACGCTGCCTGCGTGAACTTATGGCCAGTGGCCTCAAGGATCAAACCCACCAAATCATCTACATAGCTGAGGGTAGAGATCCAGAATCCGACTTCTTTCAGCTCGATGAGACGGACAGGATGCTTCGGGAAGAATTCGGCATGCGAGTCGAGCGCTATTACGGCGAGACCGATAGCGGCCGACGTGAAGTACTTCAATCTCGCCTCGCTAGCGGAGATGTTCAGGCACTGCTTGCCATGAAATGCCTCGATGAAGGAGTTGACATCCCGTCCGCCCGTATCGGGATTATCACCGCGTCAACCCAAAACCCTCGTCAATTCGTCCAGCGGCGTGGGCGCCTCCTGCGCCGCGATCCTGAAAATCCGAAGTCGCACGCGATGATCTACGATTTTATCGTGATGCCACCCCGCCCCGACGGAGAACTGTCCGACTCCGAAAAGCGACTCATCGGGGCGGAGCTTTCCAGAGCAGCTGAACTTGCCGAGGCTGCACGTAATCGAGAAGTACTATATGCCGTGATCTCTTGGGCGTATGAATATGGTCTTCACCCTACCGACTATACATGGATGAACCTCACAGATGACGGCGAAATGGAGGAGTGGGTCCAGTGAGCGCCTTTGAGGAGCGCATGTCACAAATCGCTTCGGAACTTAGCCCCGAAGCAAAGGAATTAGCAGCGTTAGTCATTGATGCCGAGCACAAGCGGCGATTCTCAGAGGACCGGAGCGTCCTCCCCGATGAGTTTGCCCACCGAGCCTTGCAACTCGCAAAGGCAAAGGAGGAAGCCCAGTGCAGTTCACCTCGCTAGTGCTTCGGAACTGGCGACCGTTCCATGGAAATCACCGTATCGATTTCTCGGTCGATTCCGAGAAGCCAGTCACCTTGATCCTAGGTCCGAACGGTGCCGGAAAGACCGCTTTACTCAATGCGTTCACATGGGTGCTGTACGGAGAATTCACCGATGGTTTCCAGCAGCCGGAAAGTCTAGTCAACTTCGAAGCAGTCAATGCCGACGCAGCCGCTCAAACATCGGTTGAACTTGTTCTCAAACACGAAGGCGATGAATACTGTGTACGCCGACAAACCGACGCTCATCGTCAAGCTTCCGGCGACTACAGCCTGACGGTAACAAAGAACGGTGAACGTACAGTCGAGGACGATCTTTACCGTATTCTTCCCAAACCTCTCAAAGATCTATTCTTTTTCCCTGCGGAGACATTCGGCAGCGCCAGTGTCCTCGAAGGCGAACGGCCCGGTGAGGGCGCGTCATTGGACATTGGAACGGCAATCCGCTCGCTCCTTGCGGGAGATATTTATGATCGGGCTGTCGATGACCTCCGTCAGGCAATAACCAGCGACGCACTGAAGCCACCGAGGAACTATACAGACAACACCGTCGAGACTGCGCGCAAGAACTGGGAGCAGGCACAAGCCGATCTCAGCGCCTTGGAGGAACGCCGCGATCAACTCCCCTCGATATTGGCTCAGGCACGGGATCAGGCCAGCAAAGCCAAGCATGAGGCAGAAAAATACAATCCGGATGAAATAAAGAAATGGGAACTTGAACTCAGCCGACTCAAGGATCAAGTAGGACAGGCTGAGCAAAGCGTTCGACGGGCCAGTGCCCTGTATGTGGAGCTTTCTCGAAAGGGACATTTCTACTTCAGTCAATATGCAGTAGAACATGCGATCTCTCGACTAGGTGTCGCAGAGAAGTTTGGTCTAATGCCACCAAGGATACACGAGTCCGTATTGAATCAATCGTTGGTGGATGGACATTGTAGCTTGTGTCAGGTAGAACTTACTGATCATGGTCGGGATCGCGTTCATCAGTTGCTCAACCATGTGACGGAGGCGCGGGTCGCTGTCTTGGGTCTAGAAACCAGGACAATGCTTAGGCAATATTTGGAGCGGAGCTCTCGAGAGATCGCAAACCTGCGCGAACAGGTTGGCGCACTCGCAACCGACCTGGTTGTTCCCGGGCCACAACACGATGCAGACATGAGGATGATCCAGTCCGTGCTGCGCATGTGTACTGAGGTGGCAGATCGACGGCTCACAAAAGCAACACGGGAGTTCAGAGAATTCTCGGAGTCCACAGATGTTGCGAGACCTTCGGACGGCGGCAGCCCGATCGAGATTGCGCTCACTCGACAGCGGGCCGTGGTTCTTCTTGAAACCGAGAGCAAAGGCGTTGCTGCCAGGATTGAGGAACAGGCAGAACTTGCGAAAGGATATTTCGAAGACTATACAAAGAAGTCATCAAAATCGGACAGACATAAACGAAAAACTTCGGCGATCGAGATCCTCAATGAGGTGAAGCAGTTCTTTGAGCAAGCTCGTGCGGGATTAAATGAATTCGGCCGTGAAGACTTCCAAAAAGCGATCAATGACACATACTCTGACCTGATAGCTAAACCGTTCGAGATCCGCGTTGGTGACGATTTTGGGATCGCCGTGGGGGCAGCGGGTAAGGGCAACTCTATGCCCGTCTCTCAGTCTGAGAAGGTATTACTCCTGATTGCCTTCCTTGGCGCAATCGCGCGCCTTGCACCACAGTACGAAGAAATCGCGCGCAACAACCAGCAATTACAACGGGCTGGCGTTGTTAGAACGTCTCGGAAGAACGGTTTCCCGGTGGTTCTCGATTCCCCGACCAGCGCGCTGGATACCGAGTATGAAGCCGAGGTCGTCAAAGCCCTGCCCAAACTTCTGCCGCAAGTCGTCATAATCGTCTCTGCTAAGTCGGTCGAAGCATGGGAATCGATTTCTTCGCAAATTGGATGTGTCAGCATCATGGAGTTGACGTCGCACGTGACCAACAATCGAACCGTATCCTGGAGCGGAAAGGATCACCTGTACGGAATTCAGGACGACGGTGTAGATCCCGCGAGGACGCGAATAAACAAGATCGGATAGGAGGGGACTCTTCGGATGGCAAGCGTGTACGTTTATCCCGATCATAAGGATATTCTCGATATTTTGGTAACCACAGGTAAGGCCAAATCTGTGGCCGCGGCAACTAAAACGGGCCCATTCAGCGATATGCGCGATGCGTATGTCTTTGCCGCATCGCTAGCTATCGCAATGAATCGCCGGACCCCATTTGATGAGATGCCGAAATCCAGAAGGGATGCAACTGAGATTCAAGATCGGGTATTCCTTAGGGCGGAAGGAGCGGACGAGATCGCCGGTGCCGTTTCATTGACGAGTGCTGACGCCGACGACATGACCAGGGAGATGCTTCACTCTCAGCTGGACCTCCTCTCGGAGGAGAAAAAGACCGAAAGATTGGCCCTATTGGATCAATATGCGCATGCTGGATTCGATTGGCTTAAAGAACATGCGCGAGACGAGAGTGGTGTACACGATTTGATACTATCGGCCGTTGAGGGCGTGGGGCGTATAGAAAGAGAAATGGGTGATGAGTCCCTGGTGCAAGATCCATTATTGCCCCTCCTAAAGCTGGGTACAGCGGTCATCGAATAGTGATTAGGTCGCAAGACAGTTGCAATTAGGGACTATTCGGTCAGTGTCAACCGATGGCACCGCAGTGATACGGATGCGGCCGCAAGAGTCGCGTTCCATCTCTTCAGTGTCCCGATACGTTCCGGGTGTTCGTATAAGCCAGCACGAACCTCAGAAGGGACTGCTCCCGGTGTGGTTGGTTCCTGATCCGTGAGGACTTCGTCCTCGCTGGAAGGATGTCCACCATGCCCAAGCCGTATCCGGAGGAGTTTCGCCGTGATGTCGTCGCGGTCGCCCGCAAGGGCAACGCGCCGATGAAGCAGGTCGCCAGGGATTTCGGGATCTCAGAAGCGTGCCTTCACAACTGGCTCAAAGAAGCCGACATCGAGGACGGGAACAAGCCCGGCCTGACCGAGGAAGAGTCCGCGGAGCTGCGTTAACTGCGCAAACGGACCTCCTGGTCCTCGAACTGGACTGCCGGGTGCTCGGATTCACTCCACAAGCGTTCTACAGTGGAAGCCGCCTGTCTCACAGCGTGATAGGGATGATGCCCATCTGATCGATGCTGCCCTCGGCATCCATGCCGACGACCCCGCGTTCGGCTACCGCTTCATCGCCGACGAGCTCGGTGATCGCGGCATCCGTGCGGGTGAAAATTGGGTGCGGCGACTGTGCTAGCAGCAGCAGATCTGGTAGATATTCGCCCGCAAACGCGGGCTCAACAGGCGTGCGGGCCCGCCCGTCCATGACGATCTCGTCGCTCGCGCGTTCACCGTGGCAGCCCCGAATCGATTGTGGCTCACCGGTATCACCGAACATCGAACAGAGGAAAGGAAGCTCCATCTTTGCGCGATCAAGGGCTGCCGTTCCAATCGGGGCGTCGGCTACTCGATCGACGAGCGCATTACCGCAGCCCTGGCGGTCGCGGCTCTGCGCAACACGGTCGCGATGCGCGCACCGGTCGCCACCGTGGTCTACTCGGTCAGAGGCAGTCAATTCGTTCTCGACAGTTCGTGGATGGTTTTGTTGGCCACCGGATTACGAGGGTCGATGAGGCGAGTTGGGACATGCGGTGACAACGCCGCGATGGAATGGTTCGTCGCGCTGCTGCAACGCAACGTCCTCGACCCTCGGCACTGGGCGACCCGAGAGGAGCTGCGCATCGCCATCGTCATCCGGATCGAACGGACCTACCACCGCCATCGACGGCAACGCCGACTCGGCCGCCGGACACCAATCGAGTTTGAGACAATCGATCAGTCCGCACTCGCGGCCTGAAACACCCACCCCGCGAGTCAACCGAACTCGGGGCAGTCCCTTACCGAAAACCTGGACTCAGTGAAGGCAAGCGGTATTTGTGTGCGGTCAAGGATGTTTTCTCAAACCGGATCATCGGTTACTCGATCGATTCGAGGATGAAAGTCGCGACTCGCGGTCACCGCGGTGAACAATGCCGTCGCCCGCCGCGGAGATGTCACCGGCTGCATTCTGCACACCGACCGCGGAAGCCGGTTTTGTTCAAGGAGCTTCGTTCACGCGCTCAACCGTTACCGCATGGTCGGATTCCATGGGCCGCGTCGCTGCGGCCGGCGACAACGCCGCGATGGAAAGCCTTTTCAGCCTGCTGCAACGCAACGTGCTGTACTGGCAGCGCTGGGACACCCGCGAACAGTTGCGGATCGCGATTGTCACCTGGATCGGAGCGCACCTACCATCGTGGGCGCCGCTAGGCCCGACACGGCCGGTTGACCCCGATCGAATTCGAGATCATCATGTCCCCAGCGGCCCGGCAAGCTGCATAACCTCCGTCACTCGATCCTGCAGCAGCCCCGATAAGTGGGTTGGGCTGGATATCGGTGCCTGTCAGCTCTCACCCGGCCCCGTCAGGAGGCCGACCCTGACGGGGGCCTCCTGACGGATGAAGATAACCTTGTGGTCCACCGCTCTGGTGCGTAATGGGTGAATGATCCTGCGTGACAGCCTATTTCGCTATCCGGTGGGAGCCGGCTGCTGAGCCATCGCCAGGCCGACGAGCCCGCTTATCGTGGCAAGGTCATCACGTCCGGCAAGATACCCGATCCCGCGGTGTAGGTGCACAGTTAGCACCTGACTCAGCGCTTCTTCTGTATCAGGCAGGCCGTCGCCGGCGCAGCGGGCCTTCAACAATGCCAGATACAGATCGCTGTGTTTGCCGCCGAACACCTTCCAGGTCATTTCGACGTTGGAATCGGTGTTAACCTCGCGAACAAGTGGTGTAGTTGGGTCCTGAAGCGATAGCGCTAATGCCCAGCGGCACAGGACATTCCAGTTCACGATGCCGGTAGTGCGTTTGACTTTGACGAGTTGATCTTTGGCAGGCTGGGACAGGCGCACTGTATTAGGCGACATGGCTCGCTCCTGCGTTCCACCAGTACCCGGGTTCGATTCGGGTTATGAGCTCTTGGTCGTCGTGTACCAGGGTGTAGGTATGGGCAACCGCTGGCTCCAGTTTGCTCAGTAGGTACTCGTCGATCTCTTCATCGGTCGACAACAGCAGCACTTGGTGACTCACATGAGGGAAATAGCGTTCGACGAGGTGCTCACGGTGCCGACTGTCGAGCCGACCAAGAGGTGTATCGATGACGGTCGGTAGTTGGTTGCCGGCGACGCGCGCCAGGCCCCACAGGAGTGCGATTGCCAACAGTTGACGCTCACCGGCGCTCAACCGTGCCGAGGGCATCGGTTCGCCGTCTGCGCCGATGAGGGTGAGTGTGAACTGTTCGGTATCTATCCGAAGGTCTTGCACAAGGCGATCTTTCCGCATCAGCTGGGTGAAGCTGTCCAGCATCGCTACTTCCAGACGGCTGATGTGGCGCTTGAGCAGCGCGTCCCCGAACTGTTCCAGGGTCGCACGGGCGCGTTCGGAGTAGCTGATGATACGGGTGGTGTCCTCTGTCTTGAGAAGAGCCTCGACTCGAGCTTTGTGGGCACGGTCGAGTTCGGTGTCAAGCTGCTCTAGACGATGCCTGCTACGAGCGTGGGTGTCGGTGAGCGCGCGTTCCTTCGACTCCAGTGTGGCGATATTGCGCATGGCGTCGTCGCGGGCGTTCAACACGTCTGCGACTGCTTTTTCATCTGGGACCCCAGTCAGTTGGCGCGCCAAGTCCTCAAGATTTCGTGCCAGATCTTCTTGCTGTGCAAGTAAGTTGCTAGCTTGAGTGTGCTCGTGATCGAGGATCCGATCGACTGTGGCGAGTTCGTCGAATGCTTCTTTCGACAATCGAAGTACAGGATCTACAGCAGCGAGATCGCTACGCTTCTTCCGATCGGTGCTGAGTTTTCGGCGCAGTGAGGTCAGTTCCGTGGTGGGTAGTGTCTCCCCGAGCAGTTCGAGCAGCCATTTGTCCCGGTGAGCAAGTACCTCTCCCACCTGCGCGGCGTTGGCCGACTCTTGTTCGCGGCTTGCCTGCATGCGGACAGCCTCGATCTGAGAGGTCAACAATGCCAATGGCAACGCGCCGGCGGCAAGGCCGCGCAGCTCGTCTTCAACAGCCTTCAGCTTGTTCTTGGTCTCTGTGTGCGTTAGTTCGAGTTCCGTGCGCCGCCGGAACAGTTCGCCGCCTTCCTTGACAAAGGCATTGTTCGCCTTGGTGAGTCGGGCTTTCGCCGAGCTCAGTTGCGCCCGTACGGATCCAGCTTCCTGATAAGCCCTGTCCGAATCGCTCTCGGCAGCGTCACGCTCGCGCTGCAACTCTGCGATGCGCTCAAGAGTCCTCTTGTCATCTTCGTCGGTCCGGCGTTGGCGACGCTGCAAAGCCAGCAAGTCGGTACGAAGCTGCTCCACCGCATTGACACCCAGAAGGGAGTGGACAGCTGATTCGATGACCGACGAGGCCCGATCGGGGTCAGCCAATGTTTCGATCTTTTCGCCGTCGAAGAAGAATAGCGAAGCAACCTCCAACGACAGGATGTCCTCGACGTGATCGGCCCATCCTTCGCTAGAAACCTTACTGTAAACGCCATCGACCAAAACGGCGACAAACTCCCGAACGGACTTACCGGTCACTCGCCACTGCCGCGAAACCTCAAAAATGCGGGGCTCTCCGTCGACGATTGTGGAGAACTCGATTGTCAATCCAGCTCCGTCTGCAGGGTCGGCCTCGCGATTGATTGACTGCCGCAGATACGTCTCATAGGCCAGATTGCCGCGGCCGCTACACCGCGCGCGACTACCATACAACGCTAGTTGGATAGCATCGAGCAGCGTAGTTTTCCCGCATCCATTGAGACCGCCGATTAGCACGATTGGGCGCTGATCAGTAGTGGCCAGTTCGATTGACTGAGTACCGCGATAAGCGCCGAAATCCTGCAGCTTCAAGCTATGCAGAAGCATCGGCGTTCACCTCCATCAACGGAAGCAGCTGCTGGGCTTCAGCGCGTAACTGTGGTCGGTCACGGTTCTCCATGCGCAGCCGATCCCGGTTACGTGCGTAGTCGAGTGCATCGTCTGCATCGGCAAAGTAACCTTTGCGCACGACCTTTTCCAGCGCCTCGAACAGCCCTGACCGTCGTGACATTGTGCGATATCGGCGTTCCACAGACAGGAGCTCCCTCATGGTCGTGAAATGAGTGTCATCGTCCTCACAAAGCTCACGCAGCAATTCCATCTCGTCTGCACCCAGCGTCAGATACGCGTCGAGAGGTTTTCCTGGGAATTTCTCGCCGGTCTCGTCCTCGTAAATTTTTGGCAGAATATCTTCAACCTCATGTTTTTCGAAGATCCAGATTCGGCGAACCTCATGCAATTCGTCCATCGAGATCAATTCGATGTTTCGCAAACCTTCTGGTGCACGCTTGCGAACTTTCGTTTGAGCCTTGAGAAGCTCCCGCAGCCACTTCTCACGGGCCTTCTGGGTGTATGGTCCGTGTACAATTTTGTCTTTGAAAAGCTGAATCGTGCCGTTCATTTTCCGGTATTCCCGATCCTCTTTGTCATCGGGGTTATCCAGATTGTTACGTAAATCCAGCAGCGGTTTCATCCATTTATGCTCGGCGCTGTTATGCACCATCGCGGCCATGGATTTGTCTTGTTCGACGAGCGTGCACGTCCAGCAACCGAAGCGGCTATCCCCACAAGAGGGGGTTGTGCTGTCTACGACGAGCGGGCACTCGGAATCGGCCGAGGCGCCCTGGTACATCGTTAAGAGATCTTTATTTGAGACGCCCCACGGATTGGCGTACTGCATCAAGAACATCCACACCTCGTCGGTGTCCCAGTCCTCGATCGGGCTGTACACCAGAGAGTTTGGCAAATTTCCGTTGGGCGACAGACGATCTCGAACCCGTCGTTTTTCATGCTTCGCCATCACGCGCGCTCGAACTGCACTTTCCTGCTTACGGATTCCCAGCACGAGGATCGCTTCGCCGTGCTGACGCACGACACTTCGGATAAACGCGTTAGATGGCTTGATCTTCAATCGCTCAGTGCACCATCGGAACTTCGGTCGCGGTGCTGGGTAGCCACGGCCGATCAGTCCCACCCAGAATGTGTCTTTGACCTGGGGTGTCAACCGGTGCGAATCGACCGGCAATCCTTGGCTAGCGGCGCTTGAGCGCATCGTGTCCAACGAGGCGGCAACCCAACTTGCTACGACAGGGTTCTCCACGAGCGTGTCTGTACTGATCACGTGCACGGGCTTGGTGCGCTGATCCTCAGGCAGGTCCTTCAACGCAAGCCAGACGAGCTGAAGGACTGCGGTGGAGTCCTTTCCACCGCTGTAGCCGACCACCCAAGGCACTTGATCGGCCGTATACAGTTCACGGATCTCGGCGGTCAGCTCGTCGACAACCTCAGTGAGAGTGCGCCCTTGAAACGGTGCGGGTGTCGCCGAGATAGTCATCGGTCTCCTCGTTCGTCGGCGTCGGATGTGGCGGGTGCCAGCGCATCCATGGATAAGTCGAGGCGCTGACAGAGATATTCCACTGTGGCTACGACATTTTGACGGCCCTTCGAAACGCGGCCGCCTATGATTGCTCTTCCGTTCCAGTCAGAGTTGGAACGGGTCCAGTCCACTTGGCCTAGTGGAGCCAGCCGCGAACTCCACTCATCTGGTTCGAGCGACTCTCGTAACAGATGGTTGCCGACCTCCCCGATGGCATGCAACGCAAGACTGTGGCTGTGTATGAAATCACGGCGCACCTCCGGAGCGGCCAGCTTGCGTTCGCGGACCAGCGCCCACTCCGGGATCAGTGCATCGACACTTTGCCAGAACTGCTCGACCACTTGTCGAGCGGCATCTTGGTCTAGGTCCAGCCCCGCCAACAGTGACAGGTTGCCGGTATGAAGAGCGCTGAGGGTGAACAGCTTCCGAGATCGCGCCGACAGTGTGCTGGTCTCCAGCTCGACATGCCCTTTGAAGACTGGTGACTGGAACGCCAGCAGGCGAGTCAGATACGCCACGCTGTCCCGCTGGTCGTACAGCACACTCAGCGAACGGTCTGGGCGGACGGCGTGACGATTGAGATCAGCGAACATCTGTTGACAGCGCTGCAGACCTGCATCGTGGAAGAACACCACGGCAATCGTATCGTCACCAAGATCTGGGTTCTCTCGCAGGGCTAACTCGATTGCCGCACGCCTGTGCTGGCCGTCATTTATGAGGAACCGTGCAGCCATAGGGATTCGGATCTGGCCGGCACGCATGCCAGTACCTGCATCGGTGATGCTCTCGAAGCACATGTCGCCGTCGATCGACGCGGTCAGCGCGCTGAATACGTAGTCGTCGTGATTGTCCACTAGGTAGCGGACCAGGGCGGGAAGTCTGCCCTTATTGAGCACTCGCTGCGCTCGGACCTCCGCGGGCAGCTCCTCGTCGTCGAACAAGAAGATCTTGGGGATCAGGCGTAGCGGACACATCGACACGTAGTACTCGCGTCCGGCCTGCACACCGCGAATGGCTGGGAAAACGTATTCGAAACCACTCGACGTGGCTGTCTTCACCGCCAGAGGCGTACGTGTGTTCACGCACGTACCCTAACGCACGGCGGACACGTACCTTCGCGATTGCTGTACGTGCCACTGACGGCGTTCGGCACGTACAGTTGCGTGCATGCTCCCGTACCTGGACGCCGCTGCCACCTCACCTGTCGCCCCAAGCGTCGCCGACGTGGTACTGCACTGGATGACCGAAGACTTCGGCAACGCTGGCAGTCGAACCCATGAGTACGGCACACGAGCAAAACGGGAGGTAGGACAGGTGAGGGAGTTGTTGGCCGGACAACTCAACGCCGGGCCTGACGAGCTCATCTTCACCAGCGGTGCTACCGAGAGCAACAACATCGCTATCCTCGGCCTTGCTCCCCATGGCATCGCGACTGATCGACGGCATATTATCGCCTCGGCCATCGAGCACAAAGCTGTCCTGGAGCCCCTTGCCCACCTTGAGTCCCAGGGCTTCGACATCGATCTCGTACAACCCGAACCCGGCGGGCGAATCAGTGCGGAAGCAGTTGCCCAAAGGCTGAGGCCTGACACGCTGTTGGTTTCATTGATGCACGTAAACAACGAGATCGGCACGATCCAACCGGTTGCTGAGCTTGCCGATCTTCTACGTGCGACGCCTACCTACTTCCACGTTGATGCTGCACAGGGCTTCGGCAAGCTCACTGCAGACCTTGTTGGCCCTATCGACATGATCAGCATCAGTGGCCATAAGATCGGCGCCCCCAAAGGGATCGGCGCGCTACTCCTTCGTGAACGCGACTTTGACCAGGTCCCGTTGACCCCGTTGATGTACGGCGGAGGCCAAGAGCAGGGGCTGCGACCGGGAACTCTGCCCGTTCCGTTGATCGCTGGCCTAGGCAAAGCCGCCGAAATTGTCGCTGACGACAACGAGAAGTGGATGGCCTCGGCTCAAGCGTTTCGTCTCCGTCTTCTCGATGCGCTGTCGCGTACTCGCTATCACCTGAATGGCGACCCTGATCACACTGTTCCCCACATCGTCAATGTCTCTTTTGACGCGGTCGACGCGGAAGCGCTGATAGTACGGCTTAAGAATATTGCCGCTGTTTCGACGGGCTCGGCGTGCACCAGCGCTTCGTACACGCCCAGCCATGTACTGGCGGCCCTCAATCTGTCTGACCACGCAGCCAGCAATGGGTTACGGCTGTCGTGGATCCCTGGCCACGTCCAGGATTTTGACCCGGAACCCCTCGCCAACGCCATCCGGGAGTTTCAGGGTTAAACAATCGCGGCGCAAGGACCGAATATCCGTTTCTGTGTGTAACGAAGGCCCGTTGCCAACTGGCACCGCCCCGCTCGACCTTGGATCAGTGGACCCGTGGTCGAAGATCACCGGGAGGAGTCGGTCTGAACGCACACCGATTGAAGGACACCTATCGATGATCGCGGAGCCCGTCTGCGGATCAGCCGATGAAGTCTGAAATCGGACCAACGGCGGAGTTCGAATACCTGATCGTCGACGGCGGCGAGGGCGAGATCCTTGCACGCCGCCAAGCCGATGTGTTGTAGGAGGTCACGAAATGGTGGGCCGCACAGCAGCAGGAATAGAGCATCCGCTGCCCTGGACGGTACTCATGCTAGAAGGCGGATAGCCTCCTGGCGCCTACCGTTGCTCAGGGCAAAATCGGCTTTGATCACCAGTCTTCTTCCACCAAGAAAATACTGGTCAGGCCCGTTCCCACGCTTTCGTGCCCTGCCGAGGGCACAGCGAACGGCTTGCCCCGCCGAATAGCGGACATGGCGTGACAGCATCGCTGACACGCCATGTACTCGTTTCGCATGATGGCTCCCCCAAACCCCCGCGGTTACCATCGCCGGTAGCTCGACCGAATCATGTCGCCTGCCTGGTCATTCGCAGGCGAGTCCCCTTAGATCGAGCGGATCCACAGTTGCCAGCCGCTGCCCTGCTGACCGTAGACGCAGTCAGGCCGGGTGTCGGAGCTGCCGTACCACGCTTGCCACTTTTCCCCCTCGCGCACGCACTCCCCGTGAGTCTGATACTCGCCGATGAACATGCCTTCGGCATTCGCGTTGCCTGCCACCACCCCGACCACAACCAACGCCGCGGCGGAGGCTGCAAATGATCTCCATACATTTCGCATGCCGACCACCATGCCAGAGGCGGGCACCGAATCCATGACCCCAAGATTGGGAGATATTGTCCCATCGGGACGTGGCTAGGCGCTTGCATCGCCGACGGGCCTGGCGGTGTCGGTGCGACGGTCTACAGTCCGCGGTATGGAAGCAGTCGACGCCTCCAGCAGCGTCATCGAAGATTCCGTTGCCATCGGACGGGCCGTGCGCCGTCGTGCTGAGGGGGCTGATGGCAAGCAGCTCAATGCTGAGTTCTCGGTGGTGGCCGACGGGGATGCGTTCTCGCTGATCATCGAGAGTGCCGGTGGCCGGGTCATCGGTAGCGACTTACCGCGCAACAGCGACTACGTGCCGCTGTTCGAACTGTTGCTCGGGCGGTTGCGTGAGCTGGAGGCAGTGATGTCGGGGGCGGAAGTCGTGTCGGCGAACGCGACCAGACTCGAAGCTACTGAACGTCAGCTGATCAGCAGTCCGATCGCGATGGCGAACGTCTCCGACATCGCCCGATTGCGGCTCGACCTCACTCGGGCGCAAGGGCGGGTCGGGCTCACATCGGCCTCGAAAAAGGAGGGCAACAACCGCAAACGGGTGCTGTTGCGCATCACCGTCCCGGACTACGCTGCGTCCGACGCCGAGCAACTCGCGACCGACCTCTCCCGGTCGGGGGCCGCGCTCGTGGCCGAAGCACCGGTGGGCGAGACCGACGGCCATGCCCGCGTCAAGATTCGACGCGAGCAGGCACGACTTCGTCGAATCCTGTGTGGTCCAGGCAAGACCGGTGTCTGTGCACTCTGCGGACACGAGTTCCCGACGGGACTACTGGTTGCCGCGCACATCAAGAAACGGCAGCATTGCACGCCCGACGAACGCCGCGACCTGTCCAACGTGGCGATGCTCGCGTGCACCTTCGGTTGTGACGCGCTGTATGAGGACGGATGGGTCTCTGTCGACGACAGCGGCCAGTTGCTGATCAGCGACGCGGCGACCACACCCGCGGTTCGTGACCGTCTGGCAGCGCTGATGGGTTTGGCCTGCGGTGCACACAAAGTCGGTTCGGAACCGTACTTTGCGTGGCACCGCAGCACCGTTTTCCGCCGCGGGTGAGCGCGCTGGGCGCGTGACCTCTATTCGGTCCGCAGGCTTTCTGGTGCACGGAACCGCGCACCGTAGCGGTCGGCCAACGCCTCTGTGCGGGTGAGGAATTCAGAACGCCCACCCGGATACCCCTGGATGAACTGGCGCACCCCGCCGGTCCAGGCCGGAAAGCCGATGCCGAAGATGGAGCCTATGTTGGCGTCGGGGTCGGCGGAGATGACGCCCTCGTCGAAGCACTTCTGGGTTTCGAGGGCTTGGATGAACATCAGGCGGTCTTGGAGGTCGGTGAAAGGGACGGAAAGTTCGCGGGTGGTGTGGAATTCGGTGCGCAGGGTGTCCCACAGGCCGGTGCGTTTGCCGTCGGTGTAGTCGTAGAAGCCTGCGCCGGCGAGCTTTCCGTTGCGGTCGAAGCGGTCCATGAGGGTCACGATGACCTCGCGGGCGGTGGGGATGGATTCGGCGAGGGTGCGACCTTCGGTTTCGGCTGCGGCGATGGATTCGTCCATGATCTTGCGGATGGTGCCGAAGGACAGTTCGTCGGCGACCTGTAAGGGGGCGGCCGGGTAGCCGGCTTGGAAACCGGCCTGTTCGATGATGGCGGGGTCGATGCCCTCGGCGAGCATGGTCATGGCCTCGAGCAGCCACATGGAGAACACGCGGGTGGTGAAGAAGCCGCGGCCGTCGTTGACGACGATCGGGTACTTCTTGATCGCCAGGGTGTAGTCGATCGCGCGGGCCAGGGCGGCGTCGGAAGTCTTTTCGCCCCTGATGATCTCGATCGGCTGCATGGATTCGACCGGTGAGAAGAAGTGGATGCCGATGAAGTCGGCGGGACGCTGCACCCCCTCGGCCAGGCCGGTGATGGGCAGCGACGAGGTGTTGGAGCCGAGGACCGCGCCGGGCTCGACGATGCCCTCGATCTCCTGGAACACCTTGTGCTTCAGCTCAGGGTTCTCGAAGACCGCCTCGACGACGAAGTCCACGCCGGCGAAATCGGCGGCGTCGGCGGTCGGGGTGATGCGGTCCAGCAGGGACTTCGACTTCGCTTCGGTGGTACGGCCTTTGGCCAGTGCTTTGGCTTCGAGGTTGGCCGAATAGGTCTTGCCCTTCTCGGCCGCTTCGAGCGAAATGTCTTTCAGCACTACCTCGATGCCGGCTTTGGCGGTGACGTAGGCGATGCCCGCGCCCATCATGCCCGCACCGAGAACGCCGACCTTCTTGATCGGCTGCTGCTCGATGCCGGCGGGCCGGGCCGCGCCGCGCTCGACCTGTTGCAGGTCGAAGAAGAACGCCTGGATCATATTCCGGGCCACCTGGCTTTTCACCAGGGAAACGAAGTAGCGCGATTCGATCTTCTGGGCGGTGTCGAAGTCGACCTGTGCGCCCTCCAGCGCGGCGGCCATGATGGCGCGCGGGGCGGGCATCTGATTGTTGCCCTTGAGCTGTTTGCGCAGGTTCGCCGGGAACGCGGGCAGATTGGCGGCGAACGCCGGCGTGGCCGGGGAGCCGCCGGGAAGCTTGTAGCCCTGCACATCCCAGGGCTGGGCGTTCTTGTCCGGGTTGGCCTGGATCCATGCCTTGGCGGCAGGCACCAATTCCTCGACGCTGCCGACGATTTCGTCGACCAATCCGACCTTCAGCGCTTTGGCCGGAGTCATCCGCGCGCCGGTGAGCAGCACCTGCATGAGCGCGTTCTGGATACCGAGCAACCGCACCGCGCGACCGATACCGCCCGCGCCGGGCAACACACCGAGCAGCACCTCGGGCAAGCCGATCTGGTTGCCACGCACCTCCGCCGCGATCCGATGATGGGTGGCCAGCGCCAGTTCGAGGCCGCCGCCGAGGGCCGCCCCGTTGATCGCCGCCACCACCGGCTTGCCGATCGTCTCCAAGCGGCGCAGCTGGCTCTTGAATTCGGTAGTGATCGCCAGTATCTCGGCGGGCTCGGCCGGAACGAGCTGTTCCAGCAGGACATTCAGGTCCATGCCCGCGAAGAAGGTCTTCTTGGCCGAGGTGAGGACGACACCGCTGATGTCGTCGGATTCCGCGTCGATCCGGTCCAGCGCCGCGGTGAGCGACGACCGGAAAGCATCGGTGATGGTGTTGGCCTGGTGGTCCGGTGCGTCCAGGGTCAGCGTGACGATGCCGTCCGCATCCCGGTCCCAGCGAATCGTGTTCTCGGACATGGGTTCAGACCCTCTCGATGATGGCGGCGACACCCATGCCGCCGGCGACGCAGAGTGTGATCAAGCCGTAGCGGCCGTTACTGCGCTCGAGCTCGTCGAGCACGGTGCCGACCAGGATGGCGCCGGTCGCGCCGAGCGGGTGGCCCATGGCGATGGCGCCGCCGTTGACGTTGTACTTGTCGTCGGGAATCCCGAAGTGCCGCTGCACCTTCAGGGCGACCGCGGCGAATGCCTCGTTCATCTCGAACACATCGATCTGGTCGACGGTCAACCCCGCGAGCGCAAGGGCCTTGTCCACCGCCGGAATCGGGCCTTCGAACATGAGCACCGGGTCTGCGCCGCTGGTGACGTAGGAGACGATCCGCGCCCGTGGCACCAGGCCGCTCGCCTCACCCGCGGCCTTGCTACCGACGAGAACGAGCGCGGCGCCGTCCACGATGCCGGAGCTGTTGCCGCCGGTGTGCACATGGTTCACCTGCTCCACGAACGGATACTTCTGCGCGGCAACGGCATCGAAGCCACCGAACTCGCCGATGCCCGCGAACGCGGGCACCAGCTTGCCCAGGTCGGCGACGGTGGTGTCGCTGCGCACATGCTCATCCCGATCGAGAATCGTGACGCCGTTCTGATCGCGCACCGGCACCACCGATTTGGCGAAGTACCCGCCGTCCCACGCCGCCGCCGCGCGCTGCTGCGAGCGCACCGCGAACTCGTCCACTTCTCCGCGCGAGTACCCCTCGATGGTGGCGAGCAGATCGCACGCCACACCCTGCGGGACGAAGTAGTTGTCGTAGGCGGTGGCCGCGTCGTAGGCCATCGCCCCACGGTCGCTGCCCATTTCGACCCGGGACATGGACTCCACGCCACCCGTGATGACCAGCTCCTCGAAACCGGAACGCACACTGGCGGCGGCCATCCCGACCGCCGAGAGTCCCGAACCGCAGAACCGGTTGATCTGCACGCCGCCGACCGTGTCGGGCAGCCCGGCCAGATTCACCGCCGTGCGGGCGATATCCATGCCCTGATCACCGATCGGCGTGACGCAGCCGAGCACCACGTCGGAGATCCGGTTCTCGTCGAGGTCGGGAAACCGCACGCGCAGCTCCTCGATCAGGCCCACCACCAGGGAGATCGGCTTGACCTCGTGCAGCGAGCCGGTGCGCTTGCCCTTGCCGCGCGGGGTACGGATGGCCTCGAAAACGTATGCCTCGGTGGTCATGCCGAGATCCCTTCGATGTCTGATGCGGAGCCGGGGCGCGTCACAGCGACCGCGAGATGATTTCCTTCATGATTTCGCTGGTGCCGCCGTAGATACGGTTCACCCGGGAACCGGTGTACATGGCGGCGATCGGGTACTCCATCATGTAGCCGTAGCCGCCGAACAGCTGCAGGCAGCGATCCACCACCTTGTCGCAGGTCTCGGCCGCGAACAGCTTGGCCATCGACGCGGTGGCCGGATCGTTCTTCCCGTCGATGTACTGCTGAATCGCGTGGTCGACAAGGGTTTTGATGGCCAGCGCCTCGGTCTTGCACTCGGCGAGGGTGAACGCGTTGTGCTGGAACTTGCCGATGGGCCGCCCGAAGGCCTCGCGCTCCTTAGAGTAGCGCAACGCCTCTAGCACCGCCGCCTCGGCCAGCGCCGAGCACAGACTGGCGATGATCAACCGCTCCCGGGCGAGCTGCTCCATCAGCTGGTAGAAGCCCAGGCCCTCTTGCGCGCCAAGGAGATTCGCGACCGGCACCCGCATATCGGAGAAGAACAGCTCACGGGTGTCCTGGGCGTGCTGCCCCATTTTCGCCAGCACCCGGCCCCGTTCGAAGCCGGGCAGATCCTTGGTTTCGGCGACGATGAGCGAGACTCCGGCCGCGCCTTGCGACGGATCGGTCTTGGCGATGATCACCAGCAGATCGCAGTGGGTGCCGTTGGAAATGAACGTCTTCGAGCCGTTGATGACGTAGTGATCACCCTCGCGAATCGCGGTGGTGCGCACCGATTGCAAGTCAGATCCGGTGCCGGGCTCGGTCATGGCGATGGCCAGCACCAACTCGCCGCTGATGATGCCGGGCAGCCAGCGCTGACGCTGTTCTTCGTTGCCGTAGGTGTAGATGTAGTGCGACACGATCGGCGAGTGCACCGAGAAGCCGAAGCCGTTGTCGTGCGCGTAGACCAACTCTTCCTGCACCACGGCCTGCAAGCCGAAATCGCCGCCCGCGCCGCCGAATTCCTCCGGCAGGTCCAGGCCGAGCAGGCCGGCCGCACCGGCCTGGTTCCAGAACTCGCGGTCGACCATGTGCTGCTCGGTCCAGCGCTCACGGTTCGGCACGATCTCTTTGCGGAAGAACTCGGCGGCGTGCTTGCGCAGTTCACGATGCTGATCGGTTTCCCAGGTGGGGCGGTAGTCGGGGAAGAGTGCGGACATCGTTGTTCTCTCTACTTTCCGATCGAGGGAGTTGCGTCATCGCGACAGCCGTTTCCCGGCACGATACATGTGTATCGTAACCCTGTCGGTTGTACTCGCATCTATGTCAGTGGCCGACTTCACACCACACGCGCCGCCGCGTGGCGGAGCGGGCAGCCGGTGCCATTACCCGACGTAAGATCTGCGGACAGTCGACGAACCGAGAGCTGATGCTGAACCCACGGGCAACCAACGATGACCTGACCGCCAAGGCGCGCATCCGCAACGCGGCCATGGATCTGTTCGCCCAGTACGGCGAATCCCGGGTCTCGCTGCGCGCCATCGCCGCCGAGGCCGGTGTCACCCTCGGCCTGGTCCAGCATCATTTCAAGACCAAAGCGGGGCTACGCGACGCGGTGGACCAGCTGGTCGGCGAGTACTTCTATCAGGCCGTGCACTCGATTCCGGGCAGCGGCACGCCCGCCGAGGTGGCGTCCGCGCGCGACGAGGCGGTGCGGGAGATGCTGCGGGAGAATCCCGCCGTGGTGAACTATCTGCGCCGGGCCCTTCTCGAACCGGAGCCCGCGCAGTCACAATTCCTGGAGCGACTGGTGGAACTCGTTCGCTCCGAAGTGGTTTCGCTGCGCGAGGCCGGGCTCGCCTCCACCCGGCGGCGCGAATCCACACAGGTGATCGCGATCCTGGTGCGCCAGCTCGGCGAGCTCTTGCTGGCCCCGCTGATCGACGCGGTCTGGGATCGGGTCGCCGCCCCGGGCGACAGCGCCAAGCCGCACCTGTCGATCACCATCGAGGATTGATCCACGTCTTCCGACGCTGGAACCGGGCGGGTCGGGCATATTGAGGACATGAAATATGTGTTGCTGATCTGCGACGACGAGAGCTCCGCGCCGAGCATGGCCGAGATCGCGGCGGATCCGGCGCATCAGGCCTTCTCGGCGGAGGTCGCGCGGCGCGGTCGCAGCCTGGGCGGCGCGCGGCTGCGACCGGTGGCGACTGCGACGACCGTGCGGGTGCGCGAGGGCGAAACGCTGGTGTCCGACGGCCCGTTCGCCGAAACGAAGGATTTCATCGGCGGCATCGACATCATCGAATGCGCGGATCTGGACGAGGCGATCGAACTGGCGGCGCTGCACCCGTACGCGAGCCGGGGCTGCATCGAGGTCCGCCCCGTGTGGGAATGACTGCGCCGCAAGAAGTTCGGGCCGCGGTTGCCGCGGCTTACCGCGACGAGTGGGGCCAGGTGGTGGCCACGCTCATCGGCTGGACCGGGGACTGGGATCTCGCCGAGGACTGCGCGCAGGACGCGTTCGCCACGGCGCTGACCACCTGGCCGCGCGACGGGATCCCGAGCCGCCCGGGGGCCTGGCTCACCACGACGGCGCGCAATCGCGCGACGGACCGGCTCCGGCGCAACACCGCGACAGCCACGAAGGTGCGCGAGCTCGCGGTGCTGGCCAGGGATCCGCTCGAACCGCACCCGGAAGCAGTGCCCGACGAGCGGTTGCGGTTGATCTTCACCTGTTGCCATCCGGCGCTGCCGTTTCCGGCCCGGGTCGCCCTCACCCTGCGCACGCTGATCGGCCTGACCACCGCGGAGATCGCGAAGGCCTTTCTGACCGCCGAGTCCACGATGGCGCAGCGCCTGGTCCGGGCCAAACGCAAGATCGTCGAAGCCGGTATCCCGTACCGGGTTCCGCCCGCGGAGTTGCTCCCGCAGCGGCTCGCCGCCGTCCTCGCGGTGCTCTATCTGATCTTCAACGAGGGCTACGACGACGCGGACGGTCACCGCGGACTGACCGCCGAGGGCATCTACCTGACCCGGGTCCTGGTCCGGTTGCTGCCCACCGAGCCGGAGGCGCGCGGACTGCTCGCCCTGATGCTGCTGCTCGAGGCGCGGCGCGCGCAACGCACCGACGACGGAATGCTGGTCACGCTCGAACACCAGGACCGGTCCGGGTGGGATCACGCGCTGATCGCCGAGGGCGTGCGGACACTGGACGAAGCCTTGGCTGCCCGGCGACCAGGGCCGTATCAGGTGCAGGCCGCGATCGCCGCCTGCCACGCGACCGCACCCGACGCGGCGGCCACCGATTGGCCGCAGATCGCGGCGCTCTACGGCGAACTCGCCCGGCTGGCGCCGTCACCGGTGGTCGACCTCAATCGCGCGGTGGCGGTGGCGATGGCGGACGACATCCCGGCCGGGCTCGCCCTCATCGAGGAGATCGACGCGTCCGGTCGGCTGGACGGCTACTACCTGCTGCCCGCCGCCAGAGCCGATCTGCTGCGCCGGGACGGCCGCGCCGCGGAGGCCGCCATCGCCTATGAGGCGGCCCTGAAACTGGCTCCGACCAGCGCGGAACGCCGTTACCTGGCCGACCGGCTGCGCACGCTCTGAGACCGCCGCAAAAGATTTCGGAACTTTTTTCGCGCCGATGTCGATCCGGCGCGACCTCCTTCGTCGGTGGGGCGAAACCACCCGATAAGAGAGGTAAGACAATGTCGAACACCGAGCACATGACCGCCACCATGTCCGTCGACCGGACGCCGGACGAGGTCTTCGCCGCCATCACCGATGTGCGCGGCTGGTGGAACGCGAACATCATCGGCGATACCGCCGCATTGCACGACGAGTTCATCTTCAACGACGACTTCGCGTACGCGGGGGAAACCGTCAAGGAGAAGAAGGGCATCCGCTTCAGCCGATTCCGGATCACCGAGGTCGTGCCCGGCCGGCGGATGGTCTGGCACGTCGTGGATTCGTGCCTCACCTTCGTCGATGACCAGCACGAGTGGACCGACACCCATGTCGTCTTCGACCTCGTCCCCACCCCCGGCGGCACCACGCTGAACTTCACCCACGAGGGCCTGAACGCCGAATCCGAATGCTTCGAGTCCTGCTCGCGCGGCTGGACCTTCTACATCACCACCAGCCTGCCGCAACTGATCACCACCGGCACCGGCCAACCCATCCTGCGCTACCACTCCTGACCCCACCTCCGACGCCGCGCCGGGACAATTCCTGGCGCGGCGTCATACCTAGAGCTACTATCCCTAGCAGATCTAGGGTTAGGAGGTGGGTGGCGTGCACATACCCAAGGATTTGGTGGCGGCCTCGGCGACGCCGCTGGTACTGGGCATCTTGGCGCGGCAGGAGAGCTACGGGTACGCGATCCTGAAGCAGATCAGCGAGCTGTCCGGCGGGGAGCTGGAGTGGAGTGACGGGTTGCTGTACCCGCTGCTACACCGGCTGGAACGAATCGAGCACATCGAATCGTTCTGGGACACACCCGAGGGCGGCCGACGGCGGAAGTACTACCGCATCACCGAGCAGGGACGCCGGGAACTGGTCCAGCATCGACGGCAGTGGGCGGCGGTGGTCGAGGCCCTCGACGGGATCTGGCAGCTGGCCCAGGGACCGATGACCGCACGTCCGGCGGAGGCGTAACCATGAGCGCGGACAGCGAACTCGAAGCGCAGATCGCGCAGTGGCGCGGCTACATGCGGCGCAGGCGGGCGGTGGCCACGACCGACACCGACGAGCTGGAAGACCACCTGCGCAGCACCATCACCGAGCTGACCGGTCTCGGCCTGAAACCGGACGAAGGATTCCTCGTCGCGGTGAAGCGGATGGGCAGCCAAGACGAACTGTCCCGGGAATTCGCCCGCGAGCACTCGGGGCGATTGTGGAAACAGCTTGTGCTGACGCCTGATTCGGACTCACCGACCGCGACGGGAGACCGGACGACACTGCTCACCATGGTGGGGTGCGCGGCGGCCGCCGCGGTCGCCATCAAAGTGCCGTCCCTGTTCGGCGCGGGCTTCGACGAGAACCCGGAACTCTATGCCAGAAATATCGCGCTGTTCGGACTCGCGCCGCTCGCAGCGTATTTCGCGATCCGGCGCCGGCTCGATCCGCGCATCGTCGCGGTACTGGCACTGGTGTTCGTGATCGGCGCGGTCGGCGCGAACGCCTATCCGTTGGACAGTTCGTCACAGTCGTTGGTACTCACCGCCATTCACCTGCCGCTGGCACTGTGGCTGGTGACCGGCGTCGCGTATATGGGCGGCGACTGGCGGTCGGACCGCAGGCGAATGGATTTCATCCGCTTCACCGGCGAATGGTTCGTCTACTTCGTGCTCATCGCGCTGGGCGGTGGCGTGCTGACGGCGTTCACCGTCGGCACTTTCAACGCCATCGGTGTCGACGCCGAGGACTTCGTCTCGATGTGGCTGATGCCGTGCGGCGCCGTCGCCGCGGTCGTCGTCGCGGCCTGGCTGGTGGAGGCGAAGCAGAGCGTGGTCGAGAACATGGCGCCGGTGCTCACCAGGGTGTTCACGCCGCTGTTCACGGTCGCGCTGCTGGCGCTGCTGATCGGAATCGGGTTGAGCAGCACCGGGATCGATGTGGATCGCGACGTGCTGATCCTGTTCGACCTGCTGTTGGTCGTCGTGCTCGGGTTGCTGCTCTACGCCATCTCCGCCCGGGATCCCGAAGCCGCGCCGGGATTGTTCGACAGGCTGCAATTGGCGTTGGTGGTCAGTGCCTTGATCATCGATGTGCTGGTGCTCGCCGCCATCACCGGCCGCATCACCGAATACGGTTCCACCCCCAACAAGATCGCGGCGCTCGGCGAGAACGTCATCCTGCTGACCAACCTCGCCTGGTCGGCCTGGCTGCTGTTCGGGTTCCTGCGGCGCAAGCAGACGTTCGCGCGACTGGAACGCTGGCAGACGAGATACCTTGCGGTGTACCTCATCTGGGCCTGGGTCGTGGTGCTGGTGTTCCCGCCGCTGTTCGATTTCCTCTAGTGCCCGGCGAGGTCCGCGCCCGGCGCGCGGACCTCGCCGCGGGTCAGCGGGTCAGCAACGCGCGCAGGGCCGCGGTGACGGTGGCCGGCGACTCTTCGGCCATGAAGTGACCGCAGCTCACGGTGGTGTGCTGCAGGTCGGGAGCCCAAGCGCGCCACAGTGCTTCGGCGTCGAAGCCGAGCGCAGCGCCCCAATCCTGTTGCAGGACCGCCACCGGCATACGGAGCAGGTTGCCCGCGGCACGATCGGCGCGATCGTGTTCGAGGTCGATGCCGGCCGAAGCCCGATAGTCGGCGACGATGCTGGGCACCGCCGCCGCGCACGCACGCAGATAGACCTCGCGGATCGCCGGCGGGATGGCGGCCGGATCCCGCGTCCACGCATCGAGGAAGTACCCGAAGAAGTCGTCGGACGTGGCGGCGATCATCGCCTCGGGCAGGCCCGGCGGCTGCGCCATCAGAAAGAGATGGAACCCGACCGCGGCCGTCACCCCGTGCATGACGTCCCACGTGTCGAGCAGCGGCAGCACGTCGAGCGAGGCGAGGTGGGTGACGGCCTCGGGGTGATCCAGACCGGCCCGGATGGCGACGAACGCGCCGCGGTCGTGCCCCGCCACCGCGAATCGTTCGTGGCCGAGCGCCCGGGCCACGGCGACGACATCCGCGGCCATGGTGCGCTTCGAGTACACGCCGCCGGTCTCGGCCGGCTTGTCGCTGTCGCCGTAACCGCGCAGGTCAGGGCAGATGACGGTGTGATCGGCCGCCAGGTCGGCCGCGACGTGCCGCCACATCAGGTGGGTCTGCGGGAAGCCGTGCAGCAGCACGATCGGACGGCCCGCACCGCCCACCGCGACGTTGAGTTCGACCCCGTCGCCGACGGCGATGCGGCGGTAGTCGAATCCGGTAATCTCCGATGTCATGAGGTGTCCTTCCGATGGTCGCTGGTGACGCCGGACAGTCTTTGCGCCCGCGCTCAGCACCGAATCAGCGTCGACTGAGCGCGGCCGTCGCCGGACCGGTCGCGTGACGCGGCTCAGCTTCCGCGTGCTCGGCCCCATCGGCGCCGAGCGGGCGGGCGAACCGTTACCGCTGAAGGGCCCGCGGCATCGGGCCGTGCTCGCCCGGCTGCTCGTCGCGCACGGGCGCATGGTCACCACGGATCAGCTGATCGATGACCTGTGGGAGCACCCGCCGCGGGGCGCGGTGGGTGCGCTCCAGACGTTCGTCGCAGAACTGCGGCGGCTCCTCGAACCGGGCCGCGCGCCGCGCAGCCCGGCGACGGTGCTGGTCACCGCCACACCGGGCTACGCACTACGCGCCGACACGGTGGACGCGGACGATTTCGGCGCCGCGGTCGGCCGGGCCGCCGAATTGCTGGCAGCCGGCGACAGCGCCGACGCGCTGACGACCCTCGACGGCGCGCTCGCGCTGTGGCACGGCCCCGCCTACGCCGAATTCGCCGAGCAGGGTTGGGCGCGTGCGGAAATCGATCGCCTGGACGGCCTGCGGCAGCTCGCCGCCGAGCACCGTGCGGCCGCGCTGATCGACCTCGCTCGGCCCGCCGAGGCGGTGTCCGGCCTGCATGCGCTGCTCGCCGCACATCCGCTGCGGGAACACGCCTGGCAGCTGCTCGCCCTCGCGCTGTACCGGTCGGGCAGGCAGAGCGATGCGCTGGCCGCGCTGCGCCACGTCCGCGGGCTCTTGCGTACCGAACTCGGTGCGGACCCGGGCCCCGGCCTGCAACAGCTGGAGGCGGACATTCTGGCGCACGCCCCACAGCTGCGGCCCGCCCCTGCGACGATTCGAACTCCCTCGCCCGGAACAGGTTTCCTCGGCCGGAAAGCCGAAATCGACACTTTGCGCAATGCCGCCGCAGTGGTGCGGCGCCGCGGCGTTACCCACCTCGCGCTGCTCTCCGGCGAAGCCGGTTCCGGCAAAAGCTCTCTCGCCGAGACGCTTTCGTCCCTACTGGCCGATGCCGGCTGGCGTGTCGCGCTCGGCGAGAACCCCGCGGATACCGGCGTCCCACCGGGCTGGGCGTGGACGAGGATCCGTGCAGCACTGGCGGACAGCCGATCCGATCCGGATCTGGCAGCGAGCAAGGACGAAAACGGCCCCGCGCCAATGGAATCGGAGACCGATCGGTCGCGCCCTGCCTTCGCGGGGGCCGATCCGGTCGAGGCTCGGTTCCTGTTCCACCGTGCCGCCGCTGCGGAACTGGCGGACGTGGCGCGCCGCGCGCCCGTGCTCTTGGTCTTCGACGACCTGCACAATGCCGGTGCCGAGACACTCGACCTGCTCGCCGCTCTGACCACCAGCCGAACAGCGGGCCCGGTACTCGTCCTGGCGACCTACCGCAGCACGGAGATCGGCACCGAACTCACCGCCCTGCTCGGGAAGGTGGCCCCCACCGAGCCCGTACGGATCTACCTGGGCGGGCTGTCCGAGGCCGACACCGTCGCGCTGGTGCGCGAGATAGCCGGACCAGAGGTCGCGGACAGCCATGGCTCTCGAATTCACCGGCGCAGCAACGGCAATCCGTTCTTCGTCCGCGAACTGGCGCGACTGCTGCGCGACGAAGGGACCACCGCGTTCGACGCGGTACCCGCGGGCGTCCGTGCGGTCATCCGGCATCGGATGGCCGCACTGCCGCCGGCCACGCAGACCGTGGTGCAGCAGGCCGCCGTGCTCGGCGCGGACATCGATCGAGAGGTCCTCCTCGAGGTGTTCGGGGACGCGGAGTCCGCGCTCGACGCGCTGGACCAGGCCATAACCGTCGGGCTGCTCACCGAACTGCCGGACGGCTCCCTGCGCTTCACCCACGAACTGGTCCGCGACACCGTCTACCACGAGATCAGCGGCCCACGCCGAGCCCCGTGGCACGGCGAGATCGGCAGCTTGCTCGAAAAGACCGGCACCACAGACGTTTCCGTCTTGGCGCACCATTTCATCCGAGCACAGAGCCGGGCGACCGCCGCGAGTGCCGCCGCGTACGCGAGCGCCGCCGCCCGCGCGGCCGAACAAGGCTTCGCGCTGGCGGAGGCAGTGCGGCTGTGGCGGGCGGCCCTGGCGGCCTTCGACCGATCGCCTACCCCCGATCTGTCCGCCCAACTGGCCGCGACGACGGGACTCGCGCGGGTGCTGGCGATCACCGGTGCGCTGGATGAGGCGCGGACGTTCCGCCGCCTCGCCATCACCCGTGCCGAACAGCGGGGCGACCCCGCCCTGACCGCAGAGATCCTGAGCGCGTTCGACATTCCCGCCGTGTGGACGACCAACGATGATCCCGAACTCGCCGGGCACATCGTGGCCGCCGCCGAGCGCGCGCTCACGGGGCTGCCCGCCGAGCGTCGCGAGTTGCGGGCCCGGTTGTGTACCACGCTGGCGCTGGAACTCCGTGGCACCACCGATGACCGGGGCGTACGCGCGGCCGCGGCGGCGGAGCGGATCGCCCGGGAACTCGACGATCCCGCGCTGCTGGCCTTCGCCCTCAACGGCCGCTTCATGCACACCTTCCAGCGCACCGGCCTCAGCCCGGAACGGGGCCGGATCGGCGACGAACTCGTGGCGCTCGGCGGCGCACACCGGCTGATCTCCTTCGAGGTTCTCGGCCACCTCATCGCCCTCCAATCGAGCTGTGCCACAGCTGATCTCCGAGCGGCCGCGGATCACGCGGCCGCGGCGGATCGGTTGGCGACCGAATACGAACTACCGATGGTCGGCGTGTTCACGGAGTGGTTCGCGGCCCTGCGTACCGCCCTCACCGGCAGTCCGGCCCAGGCCGAGGCTGCTTACCGCGCGGCGGCCGAAAGCCTCGGCGGCAGCGGCATGCCCGGAGTAGAACGGGGCCTGCTCCCCCTCGCGCTCTGCTGCCTGCGGCTGCGCCACGGACTGCCTATCGACCCGACCGCCACCGAGCAGTACGGGCCATATGAACCGTGGATTCGACCAATAGCCCTGTTGGACAGCGGACTTCACGAGGAGGCCACCAGCGCACTGCTGGCGACACCGGACTCGCCGCACGACCTGCTCTATGAACTCCGCACCTGCCTCACCGCGCGCGCCGCACTCGCCCTGGGCGAAGAAGTGACCATGCTCCGCTGCTACGACCAATTACTACCCGCCGCAACCGAACTCGCGGGCGCGGGTAGCGGAATGGTCACCCTGGAACCCGTCGCGCACTACCTTGCGAACCTCGCGACCGCACTCGGCCGTCCAGCGACAGAGCATCAGCGGCAAGCCCGAGTGCTGGCCGGGCGCATTCAGCAGCAGACCTGACGCGACCGCACAGACAAACGCCGTGCCCGCACGCGCCCACCGTGGGCACGATTCAGTGCACAAGCGACCGGGCGCATCGGTCCCCTGCTGCCGCGTTTGCCCGGCACCTACGACCATCGGACAACCCCGTGGCGCGGCGCGATACCGCACACTCCGGCGCGTTCGAGTCCGCTCGGCACAGCCGCACAGGTAGCGTGGGTTTGCTTACAGTTCGCCATCACACGATGTGGTAGATACACAACCGGCCTAACCTGATCTTCAACTGGACGGTCGTCCAACAAGGTGGAGAGGGTTTCGATGCGCGTTATTCGTGGTTGGAAAAGTTCCGTCGCGGTTGCCACGGCGGCGGCCTGCACCGCACTCGCCCTGCAAGCCACTCCGGCGGTTGCGGAAGCTCCGGGGATGCTGATCCAGGTGACACCGCAGGCCGACGGCTGGCACGGCATGGCCGATGGGTCGGCGATCAGCTACTGGATGACCGGCTCCGACGGCACCCCGAAGCCCGCCAGCGGTGCGCTGTTCGTCCCGCAAGGCACCCCTCCCGCGGGCGGCTGGCCGATCGTCGCATTCGACCACGGCACCACCGGACTCGGGCAGGGGTGCGGCGGCGAATCCGATCCCGGCACCGCGCCCGCCTCGCACTGGCACGAGGAAGAAGACGGGATCATGCAGCATCTCGTCGCCCAGGGCTTCGCCGTCGTGGCGCCCGATTATCTCGGTCTCGGCCTGTTCGACACCGGCCCGCACCCGTACCTCGAGCTGCGCACCGAGGCCACCGCCACCCTCGATCTGCTGCGCGCCGCCCGCTCGGCCCGGCCGGAGCTGTCCGAGACCTGGTCCGTGCTCGGCCTCTCGCAAGGCGGGCAAGCAGCCCTTGGCACCGGCCACCTGCAATCGACCTACGCGCCCGAACTCGACTTCCGCGGGACCGTCGCAGTAGACCCGGAATCCGATGTCGAGAAGGTACTTCCCATTGCGGGGCCGGGCATTCCGACGCTGCCCGGCACCAGCGAAACGCTCGGCTTCTTCTCCAGCATCCTGGCCGGACTACGCGCCGCTCGGCCAGATGTCGACGTGAATCAGTTCCTCAGCCCGCTGGGGCGCACCGTGATCGACGAGATCGGCACCATGTGCAAACCGGAGATCGAAGCCAGGGTGGACGGCCTGGGCATCGGCCAGCTGCTCTCGAAGTCGTTGTCCGACAGCACCCTTCGTGCCGCCTACGACGACTACCTGACGGTGCCGACCGCCGGCTACGACGCCCCGATCCTGCTGCTGGTCAATCTCACCGACACGACGGTCCCGTCCCCGTTGCACGGGACGCTCGCCGCTCAGCTCGCCGCGAACGGAGCCGACTTCCGCACCGTCACGGGCACCGGCACGCACACCCAGCTGAACCCCCAGATGTGGTCTGCCCTCGATGCTTTCCTCGACCACATCAAGGCCACCCCGGCCCAGCGATAGCGGACGTCGCAAGAGCGCCACTGCCCTGCCGGCGCAGGTGATTCGTGCTGAGCACCGCGCTTGGGTAATGTGCTGCGGTTGCGCCGCGTCCGGCGCGACATCGGTTGTCGCACAACCGGTTGTGTGCACCATGGGGAGGACCTCGGCATGCGGAATTTCGCTGCACCGGCCACGGTGGCGCTCGGCGCCCTTTCGATCACTTGCCTCGTCGGCTCGGGAATCGCGGCGGCCGTGCCGGATTCGGTCGAGTCGCTGGAAGTCGGCGACTGCATCAACTATTCGGATCGCTCCGGCACACCCGCCGACTGCGGTTCACTGGAAGCCAACTACCGGCTGGTGGAGAAGACCTACGGCGAATGCAGCGATCCGGCGGCCGACGTGGAGTTCTCCACCGGTGACCGCAATGGCGATGTGTCGCCGACCTATTGCTTCGTCTTCGATTGGCGGGAGGGCACCTGCTACGACTTCACCGGCAACGGCCCGTATCACAAGGTGGACTGCGCGGTGCCCGGCAACGAGATCGGCAGGGTCACCGCGATCCATCAGGGTGTCGCCGATTCCGGTCTCTGCGGGGAACGTGAAGACGCCGTGACGAACCAGCGGTTCCAGCTGACGATCTGCTACGTGCCGCCACGGCGCTGACCGACGCCGCGGCCCGGCCGCTGTGAGGTCACCCAATTGCGACGGCGTTCACACCGGCCGCGGCCGGGCCCGTCGTAAGGTACGGACATGGTGCCCACCGAGAAGTCCGAGCTGGTGCAGGCGGTTGTCGAGGCGTATCTGCTCGACGGCCCGCGGCAGTACACCCGCACCCAGGTCGCCGAGCAGTCGGACAGCACCACGACGCTGACCAAGCGGCTGTGGACCGCGCTCGGCTTCCCGGCCGGACTGGACGACGACGCCGTCGACTACACCGACGCCGATATCGCGGCGGTGGAGAACTTCCGCACCCTCGACGTCCTGTCCTCCGCCGACGCGCGGCAGCAGGCGGCGACGGCGCGCACCCTCGGCCAGGGCATGGCGCGATTGGCGGAATGGCAGGTCGATCTGGTGCTCGCCGAGATCGGCGCACGCATCGCCGCCGCGGATCCGAACGCGGACCCCATCGAAACCGTCCGCGCCGCGACCGAAGGCACCATCGCCACGCTCGAACAGCTCAACAGTTACGCCTGGCGTCGCCACCTCGCCGCGGCGCTGTCGCGTTCGCTCGACCCCGGCACCTCGGCCGGCGAGACCGTGCGCGATCTGGCGGTGGGCTTCGCGGACATGGTCGGCTACACCCGGCTGACCAGGCATCTGCACCCCGACGAGCTGTCGCTGCTGCTGGAGTCGTTCGAGTCCACCACCACCGCCGCGATCACCGAGAACGGCGGCTGGGTGGTGAAGAACGTCGGCGACGAGGTGATGTTCGCGGCCACCAGCGCTGCCGACGCGGCCCGCATCGCGCTGGCCATCCAGGAGTCGACCATGATGGTGGGCGGCACCCCGGAGCTGCGGGTCGCGGTGGCGTACGGGCCGGTGCTGCAACGGTTCGGCGACCTGTACGGCTCGGTCGTGAACATCGCGTCCCGGCTCACCGGTGTCGCACGGCCGGGCACGGTGATGATCGACGACGAGGCCGCCAACGCGCTCGACGGCGAGCCGGAATTCATCGTCAAGAACCTGCGCAGCGTGCGGGTGCGCGGATTCAACCGGCTCCGCCCGCATGTGCTGCGGCGCAACGAGAAGAAGAGCTGAGCCGGGCGCGCAACGGTCCGGCGACCGGCCGTCCGTATCCTCATCCCGGTGGAAATGGACTGGTCCGAGCTGCGCACCCGCTGCCTCGTCGCGGAGGACGACGCGATTCTGGCGTTGCACAAGCCCGCCGGCATCTCGGTCACCGGCGAGCGACACGACACCGATCTCGTCGAACTGGCGGCCGCGGCGGGTGAAACGCTCTACCCGGTGCACCGGATCGACAAGGTGACCTCCGGCCTGATCTTGTTCGCCAAGGAACTCGGTGCGCACGGCCAGTTGACCAGACAGTTCAACAAGCAGACCGCGGACAAGGCGTATCTGGCCATCGTCGAGTCGGCCGGGCTGCCCGAGACCGGGACGCTGGAGCTACCGCTCAGTGTCGGGCGCAAGAACCGGGTGCGGATCGCGGCCCCGCGCGAGTGCATCCAGCGAGTCGGCGACCGCTGGTTCGTCGACGACGCCGACCTGCTCGACACCAAGTCGTACCCGTCCACCACGCAGTTCACCACGGTGCTGCGGCGGGCGGAGCGCACGGTGCTCGCGCTGCGCCCGATCACCGGACGCCGGCACCAGATCAGGGTGCAACTGGCCTGGATCGGCCACCCCATCGTCGGCGATCCCCTCTTCGACAAATCGGGTATCCACGAGCGCACCTATCTGCATTCCTGGCGGCTCGGACTGACCGCATCCTGGCGTACGCCACCGGAACTCGCGCTCGAGGCGACACCGGACGCCGAGTTCTGGCTCCCGGTCGAGGCGACACCCGACGAGGCCGGCCGCATGCTCGCCACCCTTTAGCCACCGCCCGGATCAGTCGCGCGGCCACCGCGGGGAGCGTCCGAGCATGGCGACGATCCGGTCGAGCAGGTCCGTGGTGGACCACGGAACCGCAGGGGCGAAGGCGGCGCCGGGCGCGAGGCGGATCTCGCCCCCGGGAACGGCCGCGGCGACGGAGTAGGCGGCGTCGAGCAGGTCCGCGTCGAACTGCACGGGCAGCCCCAAAGTCTTTGCCACGTCCCAGGAATGGACGACGTAGTCGATGAAATGAAAGCTCACCGCCTGCGCGCCGGAGAACTGGAACTCGGCGCTGAATTCGGCGAGCAGAATCTTCCGGTCGAGCACCGCCGGTTCGGCGAACGCGGCGAGGACGTCCGTCGCGGCGGCCTGATAGCTCGCCACCGGGTCGGCACCGAGCGCGCGGGTCTTCCACACGGCCGGGTCGCCGTCCCCGCGCATCGCCGCGGCGAAACCGTGGTGCTGGGCGATCATGTGCGTCAGCAGGCCGTGCAGGGTCCAGTCGGCGCACGGTGTCGGCTTCCGGAGATCGGCGCCGGTCACCCGCTCGACCAGGGCGACACTGGCCCGCACCGCCTGCGCGTCCAAGGCGACGAGGTCGACCTCCTGCACCAGCGCGTCGAGGGTGCGCAATTCCGTACGGGTATCCGGATCGATGGACATCTCGGCTCTCCTCGCAGATTTCAATTGATAAGCTCATACATATCGTATGCGTGAGCTTATTATCTCGCAAGCAGTACTTTCTACCCATGTCCGAAGCACGCCGACCCGACCTCGCCGCGATGATCGCGCCACTCGGCCGCGCGCTGATGGCGGCGGAACTGCCTGTCCTGCAACGCCATGAGCTGTCGATGTGGGCGTACGCCGTCCTGCTCGGGCTCGGCCGCGAGCCCGTCTACACGCAGGCCGCACTGGCCAAGGCGATCGGCGCGGACAAGACCCGGATCATCGGCGTGCTCGACGAGTTGCAGCAGCGCGAACTCATTCGGCGTGAACCGGATCCGGCGGACCGCCGGGTGAATCTGGTGTCGCTCACCGCCGCCGGACGCGAGCTGCGCGACCGCGCCCAGCGCGATATCCAGGAGCAGGAAGAACACTGGTTGAGCCAGCTGCCCGCGGCCGACCGCCGGGTCTTCCTCCGCTCGTTACAGCGGTTGGCAGCCCTGGTCACCGACGAGCCGAACTGAACGCCGCTATGACCGCCGACACAGACCACCGCGCACGTTTTCGCTGGTGGTGAGCCTCATGGCGACGGTTAAGCCGCAGGTCAACTAGCCTTGTACCGTGTCGCGCACGGGAGGCGGGCACACTCTGACGCAACGGAGCGATCCCCCAGAGAAAGCGAACACCGATGATCTTGGTGGCTCAGGTCAGCGACACCCATTTCGATCTCGGCGCCCGCAACGCCGCCCGGGTCGAGCGGGTGATGGCCTTTCTCACCGGCCTGCGCCACAGGCCGGACGCGATCCTGGTGACCGGCGATGTCACCGATTCCGGCAAACCCGAACAGTACGAGCAGGCCAGGCGCGCCTTCGAACTCGATATCCCGGTGTACGCCATCCCGGGCAACCACGACGATCGCGCGACGTTCCGCAGCGTCCTGCTGGGCACCACTGCCTCGACCGCGCCGATCAACCAGAGCCATCGGATCGGGGATCTCACCGTCGCCCTGCTGGATTCGAGCATTCCGGGTGAGCCGAGCGGCCTGCTCACCGAGGACACCTACGCCTGGCTGCGCGACGTGCTCGCGGCGGCGCCGGCGAACAAGCCGGTGCTGGTGGCCCTGCATCATCCGCCCGCACACCTGTTCAGCCCGATCGTCGACGAGATCGCGCTGGCGGAGCCGGAGAAGCTCGCCGAGCTGGTCGCGGGCGACGATCGCATCATCGCCGTGCTCACCGGTCACGCGCATTCCGCGGCCACAACGACATTCGCGGGCCGCCCGCTGCTGGTCGCACCGAGCACCGCGTCCGTGCTCGGCGGCGAGTGGGAACTGGACCCGCCGGACCACGTGATGGACTACGCGCCGGACCCGGCGATAGCCCTGCATATCATCGACGAAAAGCACGGCCTGACAACCCATTTCCGCAGCGTGCCGATGGGCGGCCGGGTCGGCGTGCCGCCCAGCTGAACCGACGCCGTTTAGCCGCGCCGGGTCCGGGCAGTCGAGGGATAGCAGTGTCCCTCGAGCAGAAGGAACTCCGATGCCGGATCTTGCCGCGTCAGCAGTACGTACCGCCTTCGCCGCCGGAGCCCGGTTGCGGCGGGCCAGGGTCTTTCATCCGAACGGCCTGGCGCTGTCCGGGCGGCTGCGTGCCGAGGGTGAATTCACCACCCTGTTCGGCGAGGGTGACCGCGCCGTCATCGCCCGGCTGTCCAAAGGCGTCGGCACGCCGGGCGGGCTGCCCGATGTGCTCGGCTTCGCCTTCCGGGTGCTCGACAGCCAGGACCGGCCTTGGGATTTCGCGTTGGCGACCACGGGGCGCGGCGCGCTCGGCCGGTTCGTCATCACGCCGGCCCGCGGCTGGGCGCACGCGCGGTACGGCAGCCTGATGCCCTACCGGATCGGAAGCTCGGCGCCCACTTGGTTTTTCGCCGAACCCGACCCGGATCAGCCCACTACGGCCTCGCTGGCCGAACTGCGGGAGTACCTGCGCGACAATGCCCTTTCGTTCGATTTGACGGCCAGCGGCCTCGGCACGCCGACCTTCCGCTTGGCGGAGCTGACCCTGCGCCTCGCCGAACCGCAGGAACATCGGACGGACTTCTACGATCCGATGCTCAACGCCCCGGATGGTGTGGACCTGGTACCCAAAGCCGTGGGCAAGGTACGCGAATTCGCTTACGCGGGAAGCAGAGGCGGTCGCGGCGAAGAGTCCTGACCAGGGCGCAGCTCAGCGACGCAGAGCGCGTTCCCGGCGATAGGCGGCCGGAGTCGCACCGGTCCAGCGTTTGAACGCGTAGATGAAGGTGGACGACTCGGCGTAGCCGAGCCGGATCGCCACATCGCTCACCGAAAGCGGTGTGGTGGTGAGCATTTCCTCGGCCAGCGCGCGACGCACCTCGTCGAGCAGAGCGCGATAGCTGGTGCCCGCCGCGTCCAGGTGACGACGCAGAGTGCGCGTGCTGATATTGAGATCGCGGGCGACGGAATCGATTCCGGGTGGCGCGGTGAAGCCCTCCGACCCGCCGGGCACGAGCAGCGCACGCACCTCGGCGGCGATGCCGGTGCGGGCGCGCCTGCGGTGCACCAGATCCCGGCATTGCGCCAGGCACATGGCCCAGGTCTGCTCGTTCGCCTGGGGCAGCGGCTGATCCAGCACGGCCGGGTCGATGGCGAACAGATTGCGCGGCCGCCCGAAACGCGGACGCACCACCGTGACCTCTTCGATCCGGTCCGCGTATGCCGGTTCCGGGAACCGGAATTCGGCCCTGGCCAGAGGCAACTGCCTGCCGAGCAGATCGCTCATCACCTGATGCATCGCGGTGACGTCGCGCTCCACCAGGAACTGGCGCACATCGGCGGGGATCAGCTCGTCGTGCACCCACGCCACGAATTCGCCCTCGCGCCACTCGGCGACCGGCAGGCAGAAGGTGAAGCTCAGTTCGAGATAGCGCAGCGCGAACGAGATCGCCTCGCCGAGGGTCGGGCTGCTGACGCACGCGAAGCCGAAGATGCCGAAGGTGGTGATCCGATAGCGGCGGCCCACCTCCACCCCCACCGCGGGGCGCGCGGCGAGTTCGCGCACCAGATTGCGGATCACCGCGAGTTCCACATGCGCGGCGATCTGCGCGTCCGGGTCGCGCAGCAACGATTCGGTGAGCCCCGTCCCGGCGAGCATGCGCCCCGCGGGCACGCCGCGCTCCCCCGCGTACGCGACCATCAGCGCCACGCTGGCTATCCCGCGCGGAAAGTTCCAGTCACGGATCCCCGGATCCTGCACCCGTTCCACAGCGCCACACTATGCGGCCTCGCACATCCGTGACTCGCAAGCGCTCCCAGCGGCCTCGCATATTCATGACTCGCAAGCGCTCTAAGCGGCCTCGCACATACGTGACTCGCAAGCGCTCCCAGCGGCCTCGCGCATTCGCGGCTCGCAAGCGCTCCCAGCGGCCTCGCACATACGTGGCTCGCAAGCGCTCTGGACTCTGTGGCCGAATTTGTCGATCGGGTGGGTGGCGGGGACTTAGAGTGGAAGTAACTGCATTCCCGTGAGGAGTGTCACATGGCAGCAGGGCGGCAGCCGTCGGTGGTGATCATCGGCGCGGGGTTCGGCGGGATCGGGATGGCGATCGAGTTGCGCCGCAACGGTTTACCCGACATCACCATTCTGGAGCGGGCCGCGGACCTCGGCGGTGTGTGGCGCGAGAACACCTATCCCGGCGCCGCCTGCGACGTGCCGTCCCCGCTGTACTCGTTCTCCTTCGAGCCGAAGCCGGACTGGCCGCAGCGCTATTCCGGACGCCTCGCCATCCACGACTACCTGCGCGGTGTGGCGGCCCGCAACGGCGTGCTCGACAGCATCCGATTCGGCGCCGACGTGACGCACGCCGAGTTCGACGACGCGACCGGCCGCTGGACGGTACACACCGCGGACGGCACCGCGCGCACCGCGGACGTGCTGATCCCCGCGGTCGGACAGCTGTCCCGGCCCGCCCTGCCGGATATCGCGGGCCTCGACACGTTCGCGGGCCCGGCGTTCCACTCCGCGGAGTGGGACCACACGGTCGAACTGAGCGGCAAGCGGGTCGCCTGTATCGGCACCGGCGCGAGCGCTATCCAGTTCGTCCCCGAGATCCAGCCGCGGGTGGCCGAATTGACGCTGTTCCAGCGCACACCGGCCTGGGTGATCCCCAAGTTCGACACCGATTACTCGCCGGTCCAGCACCGGTTGTTCGCCCGCCTGCCCGGCGCGCTGCTGGTCGAGCGGTTCGGCTGGTGGGCGATCGCGGAGTTCGTCTCGCTCGGCCTGGTGGAGTTCCCGGCCATCGCCCGGCTGGTGGCCCGCATCGCCGAACGGCATCTGCGCAAGCAGGTCGCCGATCCGCGGCTGCGGGCCGAGCTCACCCCGGACTACCCGATCGGCTGCAAGCGCGCCTTGTTCTCCAACGACTACTACCCGGCCCTCACCCAGCCGAACGTGCACGTCGAGACCACCGCCATCACCGAGGTGATGCCCGAGGGCGTACGCACCGCCGACGGCACCGTGCACCCGGCGGACGTGATCATCTACGGCACCGGTTTCAAGGGCACCGAATTCCTCTGGCCCATGGACATCTACGGCCGCGCGGGCCGCAAGCTGTCCGATGCCTGGGCCGAGGGGGCGCACGCGTTCTACGGCATCGCCGTGCCGGACTTCCCCAACCTGTTCCTGGTCTACGGCCCGAACACCAACCTCGGGGTCGGCTCGATCATCTACATGATCGAATCGCAGGCCCGCTATATCCGTCAGGCGGTCGCGCTGCTCGGCGACGGGCGGCGGCTCGAGGTGCGTGCCGACCAGGAGCAGCGGTTCAACGACGCGCTGCAGCAGCGGCTGTCCCGAACCCCGTGGAACTTCTGCTCGAGCTGGTATCGCGACGCCGCGGGCCGGATCACCAACAACTGGCCCGGTTCGCAGACCAGCTACCGCCGTCACCTCCGCAAGCTCGACCCGGCGGACTACACCCTCACCTCCGCAGGCTGAGGCGGGTCGGCGCGGGGTGGCAGACTTGTGCCGTGAGTGGACTGCCGACAGCTGACAAACCGGCCGAGCACGGGCCGTTGCGTCCGATCGAGCTGGCCACCGGCGCGGTGCTCGGCGGCGCCACCGTCGGGCTGGTCACCGTCGGGTCGGTGATCCCGATGGCCGCCGCGCTGAATCTGGTCGCGGCGGTGCCGATGGGGATGATCGCGCACCGGTTCCGGTTGCGCGCACTGCTCACCGCCGCCATCGCGGCGACCCTGGTCACCTTCGTCGCGACCGGGCTGCTCGCCACCATCGGGCTGCTGATGACCTCGACGATCGCGGGCATCATCGGCGTGCAGAAGCGCCGTGGCGGCGGATTCGTGACCGTGTTCGGCCTCTCGGTGCTGGCCGGGCTGATCTGGGGCGCGTTCTCGGTCGGCTTCCTGCAGGTGGTCACCGCGACGCGCAACCTGGTGTTCGACAACATCCGCAACGCCTCACGCGGCATCCAGGATCTCGCGGCGCGCCAATCGCAACTGGAACCGCTCGGCCGCGCCGCCGCGGATATCACCGATTCGGTGCTGCGGTGGTGGTGGCTGTGGGTCGGCGGCGGCGCCGCGCTCGGCATCGTGACCACGACGCTGTTCTCCTGGTTCGTGCTCGGCTCGGTGCTGGACCGGCTGGCCTGGCTGCCCGGCCACGACCGGCTCGACGCGCCGCCGGACGACCGGCCGATCGGGCCGCTGCCGGTGACCTTGCAGGGCGCCGGATTCCACTACCCGGATGCGCAACGCGCGGCGCTGCGCGATATCGACCTGACCGTGGACGTCGGCGAGTTCGTCGCGGTGGTCGGGCACAACGGCTCCGGCAAATCGACGCTGACCCGGCTGCTCGCGGGCCTGCCGCCGACGACCGGCACCGTGCGCCGGCCGGGCTCAGCGGGCCTCGGGCATCCCGGCGGCACCGCGCTGGTCATGCAGCGGCCGGAGAGTCAGACCCTCGGCGTGCTCGTCGCCGACGACGTGGTGTGGGGCCTGCCACCGGAACTCGCGGCCGAGGTCGACGTCGAGGCGCTGCTCGGCGAAGTCGGTTTGGCGGGCATGGGCGCCAAGGAGACGGCGACGTTGTCCGGCGGGCAGCAGCAGCGGCTCGCGGTCGCCGCGGCACTGGCCCGCAGACCCGCACTGCTCATCGCCGACGAGGCCACCTCGATGATCGATCCCGACGGGCGCCGCGAACTCGTCGAACTGCTTGCCGCGCTGCCGAAACGACACGGCATGGCCGTGGTGCTGGTGACCCACCACGAGGCCGACGCCGACGCGGCCGACCGGGTGGTGCATCTCGCGGACGGGCGCGCGGTGGACAGCCTGCCCGCCTGGCCCCGGCCGGCCCGCGCGGACCGGCGCAGGCCGATGGGCGAGACCCTGCTCGAATTACGCGGCGTACGACACACTTACAACCGCGGCACCCCGTGGGAGGCGGCGGCGCTCGACTCCGTCGACCTCACCGTGCGCCGCGGCGAGGCCCTGCTGGTGGTCGGCGGCAACGGATCGGGCAAGTCCACCCTCGCCTGGATCATGGCCGGATTGATCGAACCCAGTTCCGGCCGTTGCGAACTCGGCGGCAAGTCGATCACCAAGCAGATCGGCCGGGTGGAACTGGCCTTCCAGCATTCCCGGCTGCAATTGCAGAAGCAGACGGTCGGCGCGGAGATCGCGGACTGGGGCGGACGGGCCACCGGCTCGGGCGCGGTCGGGCGGGCGCTGGACGCCGTCGGCCTCGATCGCTCGCTGGCGGCCCGCTCGATCGAGGAGCTCAGCGGCGGCCAGGCCAAGCGGGTGGTGCTCGCGGCCATCGTGGCCAGCCACCCGCAGGTGGTGGTACTGGACGAGCCGCTCGCCGGCCTCGATCCCGAAGGCCGCGCCGATATCGTGGAACTGCTTGCACGGCTACGCGATTCGGGCTTGACCCTGATCGTCATCTCGCACGATGTCGAGGACATGTCCGCGGTGTGCGACCGCACGGTGCACCTGCGGTCCGGGCGGCTGCTCGCCACCGAATCGGCGACGGACGTCGCGCCGGTACCGAAAACCCTCGCGCCCCACCCTGATCCGCACCCGGCCGGGCCGGCGTCGCGACCGGGCGACGCGGCGTGGGGTCTAGAGCACGGAGGTCGATGATGGACTACGCCACGACGCGTGCCGAGGTGTGCGGATGAGCCTCGTGCTGTTTCGTCAGGTGCCCGTGGAGAGCCCGGTGCACCGGCTCTGGGCGGGCACCAAGATGATCGCGACCTTCCTGATCAGCCTGCTGCTGATGGTCCTGCCGACCTGGCCGGTGCTCGGCATCCTGATCGCCTTCCTGATCTTCATCGGCGTGGTCGCCCGGCTGCCGCTCGGCACCCTGCCGCGGCTGCCCTGGTGGTTCTGGGCGCTGCTCGTCGCGGGGGCGCTGATCAACCTGCCGGTCGGCGGTCAGGCCCTGCTGCGCTACGCCCAGGTGACGATCTTCGGCCTGATCATGGTGGCCGCGTCCTTCCTCGTCGCCTGGACGACGCCGATGAGCGATATCGCGCCCGCACTCGCCAAACTCGGTGCGCCGCTGCGCAAACTCCGGGTGCCCGTCGACGAGTGGGCGGTAGTCGTCGCGCTCACCCTGCGCGGTCTGCCGCTGCTGATGGACGAGATCCGGGTGCTGCGCGCCGCGCGCAAACTCCGGCCCAAAGACGGCGCGCTCTATCTGGCCACCGAGAACGTGCTGATCGATATCCTCACCGCCGCCATGGCCGTATCCACCCGCCGCGCGGGCGAACTCGGCGAAGCGATCTCCGCGCGCGGCGGCACCGGCGAACTCGCCGCCCATCCCAGCTCGCCGGGACGACGCGACGCCATCGCACTGGCCGTCGTATTCGCCGTGTGCGGCGGCGCGTTCGCCCTCGGCCTCGCGCTGCTCTGAGCGGGCCCGCCCCGCCTCCCGGAAGACGTTGCGCCGACGGGTGATACTGGCCCGAATGAGTGACGACGCGGTACCGGCTTGGCAGCGACGGACCGCCCGGGAGTCCCGGGCGGCGATGTCGGTGGCCGTGCTGGCCATGATCGGGTTGCAGCTCGCGTTGCCGGACCGGTTTCTGCCGGCGCCTGGATGGTTGCTGCCGGCGCTGGAAGGTTTGCTCGTGGTCGTGCTGGCGGTAGCCGATCCGCTGCGCCGCGACCGGGAAGAGAACTGGTTGCGCTGGGGCGGGCTGATATTGGTCGGCCTGCTCGCGATGGCGACCGCGTATTCGGCCTATCACCTGGTCATGGGACTGATCGACGGGACGCTCAGCGACGACCCGGCCCGGTTGCTCGGTTCCGGCGCGGCGATCTGGCTGACCAATGTGGTGGTGTTCGGGCTCGGCTATTGGGAGTTCGACCGGGGCGGCCCAGGCGCCCGGGCAAACGCGCGAAAACCGTTGCCGGACTTCTTGTTTGTCCAGATGCAGAACCCCGAACTGGCAGACCCGGAATGGGAGCCCCAGTTCATGGACTACCTCTACCTGTCCTTCACGAACGCCACGGCCTTCAGCCCGACGGACGTGATGCCGATGACGCGGTGGGCGAAGGCGATGATGATGGCGCAGCCGGGGATCTCGCTCGTGCTCGCGGCCCTGGTCATCGCCCGTGCGGTCAACGTGCTGCACTGAGCCGGAATTGAATAGCCAACGGCTATAACATAATCCGCGTATTTTAAACCGAAAGAATACCCCCTATTTTTGGGGCCAAACGCCTCCGGGGCGGTACAGTTATCTGTGGAGTAGCTGTTGTTTGAATCACATGGTGTCTGCGCACCGCAGTGGGGGAAGGAAATTCGGCGTGCGCAGCGTTCTCCAATGCTTGAAACCTGATGAAGATGGGAACACCCGAATGATTCTCCGCAAGATCACCGCGGCTGCCATTCCTCTCGTCGCGGCGGTCGCCGTCGGCGCGGGCACCTCGTACGCAGCGCCGGCCGCCCCGGCCGCCAACGACATCGGCTATGCGTCGAACCTGGTGGGCGACAAGATCATCACCACGCTCACCGGCGGCTCGTTCGAGGTCGCGGGCGATGCGGTCGCGGTGAAGGACGAGGCAGGCAACACCGTGGTGACCATGCCGCTGGCCTTCCGGCAGGACGGCCTGGAATACCCGCTACCGCACGCGGTGAGCGACGCGGGCCGCACCCTGGAACTAACCGTGGTCAAGGACGCGGCGAAAGCGCGTCCGGTACCCGCGACGGAAATCGCCTCGCCGTATGAGAATCAGCGGGCCCAGGACGCATTTCTCTCGCAATTCGGCATCGCGACCGCGGTCGGCGGTTTCATCGGCACCGCGATCGGCGCGCTGGTCGGCCTGACCGGCATCCTCGGGGGTCCGACGGTGATCGCCAGCGTCCTGGCGGGCGCCGCGATCGGTGGCATCATCGGCACCATCGTCGCCGGTGGACCCACCCTGATCGTCGCGGGCATCGACCTGATCGGCACCCTGACCGCGCCGCCGGGCACCACCAAGTGGATGAACGACGGCAGCCCCAAGAACTGACGCGCACCCACCACGGCGCACATCGGCCCGCTCGGCCGGTGTGCGCCGTGCTGTTTTGCGCGGCAGCGGCTTTCAGTGCGGGCGCGACGCGCACCTTTTCGTGCCAGCAGCGGCGCGTCGCTCGGCGCGTCCGTGCGCGGCACGCGAAAAGGTGCGCGGCAGCCGGCTAGCGCGCGTGGCAACCCCGCGGCACGGGAGCGCCGGCCACCCGGTCGGCGAGGTAGGCCATGGCGCCGAGCGCTTCGCCCGCGGCGGCCGGATTGTGGCCGGGGAGCGGCGAATTCAGATACGTGATGTCGGCGCCCTGTGCGCAGTAGCGGCCCACCAGGTCGGTGAAGCCCGCCGGGGGGATCACGTCGTCGGTGGTGCTGTGGTACAGGTACAACGGCACCGTCGGGGCGGGGTCGCCCAGCTCCTGGCCTGCGGTGGCGGCACGAAAACTGGGGTGGGACAGCAGGTCCGGGACGGCGGCGTAGTCGTCGACGCGGGCGCCCATGTACTTCAGCACCAGATCGGGACCACAGGCGTTCCCGTCCGCGGCCAGCATCGCTCGACCACGATCGTTGAGCAGGTCGGCGACACCGGCGCTCGGCTGGTCCTTGATCGCCGCGAGCAGGATGAGCATGGCCAGGCCCGCCTGGCCGGTACCGTCCACGTGCTTCGCGATGGCGGGCCAGTTCGACGGCAAGCCGCCCGCGGCGATGCCCGCGAATTGGACGTCCGGCGCGTACTGCGGCTGCATCTGCGCCGCCCACAGCGTCGCGAACGCCCCACCCGAATAACCCCATGCGGTGATCGGCGTCTGCGGGCCGAGACCGGCCGCGGGCAACGCGCGCGCGGCCCGGATACCGTCCAGCACACCGTGACCCGCGTTGACCCCGTCCAGGAATCGCGCCTGCGGGCCCTCGTGATCGCTGGTCACCACCGCCCAGCCGCGGCGCAGCGCGTCGGCCATGAACGGGGTGTCGATCAGGGCTTGCGCGCCACCGAGATCGCCGCCGCCGCGCAGCGCGTAGGACGGCGCGCACCGGCTGCCGAGGCTGTCCTCGGCGATCTGATACGACAGCAGCGGCCGCGGTCCCGGCCCGAACCAGGGCAGCATCGGCACCATGACGGTGGCGACGTCCGCGATGGCGGCGCCGCCCGCGTCGGTGCTGCGGTACTTCACCTGCCAGGTCGAAACCGGTAGCGGCAGCCCGAACAACGCGATCTGGCGCGAGTCCACGATCGCGCCCTCGGCGTAGGCGGCGAGGTCGGCAGGGGCCGCGTAGAAGGGGTCGGCGTCCGGGGGCGGAATCTGGGCGTGCGCCGTCCCCGACGGGACGATCGGCGTCGCGGTCAGCAGCGCGGCGGCGGCCACCGATAAGCCGAATCTGAGCAGGGCCGCTCTCCGGGTTCGGGTGGATGTTGCCGCGCCGACGAACGTTGCCCCACTACCGATTCCGCTCGGAGTCGCCATGGCAGGCAACCTACCCTGCCCGCGCTCGCCCCGGCCGGTACTCGCCGGATGTTTCGCCGAAACCCCTAATTCGTTGCCGGACCGACATATTCGGCCGACCGGCCGCGATAGACCGGACACGCCGCGCTCGGCGGCAGCAGGATGGTCGCGCACAGGGCCTCCCCGGGTTCGCCCGGGCGCACTCGCGCACCAGCCGTGACCTGCGCCGATTCACTCGAGCCCCGGGTTGTCCACGGTACTTGCCGGGCGCGGGGCCGGGCAACGGGCATCCTCGGTCAAGGCCGCCGCCGCGCGTGTCCGCCGCCGAAAGATGCTTCGCCCCAACGGGTTCGATGCCGCTTCGGCTGCAGAACGAACTGGACGCCCCGCAGCCGGTCTCAGCCCTCCTTGCGCAGGGCCTTCTTCGCCGCCTCCTGCGCGGAGTCCACCTGCCCCGCGAACTTACCGCCGGTTTTCTGGTCGACGATATCGCCCGCCTTCTCGATGACGGTCTCCACCTTGTCGGCGTTCTGCTGCGCCAGGTCGAGCGCCTTGCCTGCCAGGTTCTTGAAGTCCACCGTGCACTCCTCGTTCTCGCGCTGAGTTCAACCGCGGACTCACCCTACCGAGGCGAACACGTGCCGCGACGGCACGACGAGCGCGAAAACGGTCACACCGTCAGTCCTGCGCGCCGAGCCAGGCCGGGTGCCACAGCCGGCCGGTCTCGGTCCAGTTCATGAACCGCACCGAGCCGCGCAGTTTCGGTGTCACCCACACCGCTTCCTTGCGTTCCTCGGCGGTCAGGTCGTTGTCGAACGGGTTCGTCTTGCGTTCGAGCTTCGCCAACCGTCCCGCCAGCCCCTGCATGTCGGCATCGTTGAAGCCGGTGCCGACCCGGCCGACGTAGATCAGCCTGCCCTCGTACGGAATGCCGACGAGCAGCGACTTGAACTCGCGCGCTTCGCTGCGCCGCCAGCCGCCGACCACCACGTCCTGGGTTCGCCAGTTGCGTTGCTTCACCCAGGAGTGCCCGCGCTTACCCGGCAGATAGACCGAATCCCTGCGTTTGGCGATCACGCCTTCCATACCGTGGTCCTGGCTGTAGCGCACCGCGTCGGCGCCCTCGCCGTCCAGTCGCGGCGGCACCCGCAGCGACGGCGCGGTACCGGCGAGCGCCTCCAGCACCCGGCGCCGGTCCGAATACCGTTTCCGGACAAGCGAAGTGCCGTCCAGGTACAGCACGTCGAAGGCCACGAACACGGCCCGCGCCGCATCCGCTTGCAACAGGCCGAGATTGGCGACACCGTGATCGTCGAACACCACCGCCTCACCGTCGAGCACCACCTCGTGCCCGGCCAGTTCGTCGGCCAGCGGCCCGATCCCCGGGTACCGCGCGGTCACCACGTTGCCTTTGCGGCTACGCAAAGTCATTGTGCCGGAGCTGATCTCCGCGATCAGCCGGAAGCCGTCCCACTTCGTCTCGAAGCACCACTCGTCGGTGTGCAGATCCGCGACGTCGCCGGGGGTCGCGAGCATCGGCGCCAGTCCCCGCGGGAACGGCGCCGGACCGCTGGACACCCTGATGATCCGCCCGGTCGAGGCCGTGTCCGCACCGTTCGGCTCGGGCTCGGCCGCGTCGCCGTGCTGTTCCCGCATCAGGTGCATCAGCCACTGATTGCCGTTGGTCTGGATCAGCGCATAGCGCCCGTTGAGGCGTTCGCCGTGGAATCGGACGATCACCTCGTCGTCCCGCCATTTCTCGGTGACGTAGGTGCCGGAGTCCCAGATCGTCATCTCGCCCCCGCCGTACTGCCCCTTCGGGATCGTGCCGTGGAAATCCAGGTACTCCAGCGGGTGGTCCTCGGTGTGCACGGCGAGGCGGTTCTGCTTCGAGGAGGTGGGCGGTCCCTTCGGCACGGCCCAGCACACCAGCACGCCGCCCCGCTCCAGCCGCACGTCCCAATGCAGCCGCCGGGCATGGTGCTCCTGCACGACGAAGCGACTGTCCTCCCCCGGCACCGGCCGGTCGGCCGGCACGGGCTCGGGAGTGCGCGCCGGATCACGCATCGACCGGTACTTCGCCAAGGCGTCGGGGCCCGACTCCGCCGAGGCGGTATTACGCTGCGGCAGCGCCGGATCCAGCTCGGCGAGCAGGTCGCCGTCGGACTGCCAGCGCGCGAGGACTTCGTCGAAACGCAGGTGCCGCAGCTTTTTCCGGCTCTCCAATTCCCGCCAGCTACGGGGCGCCGCCGCATTCGGCTGCTCCCGCCCGCGCAGCGAATAGGGCGCGATGGTGGTCTTGGACGGGTTGTTCTGGCTCCAGTCGAGGAATACCTTGCCGCCGCGGACGGATTTCGACATGGTGGCCGTCACCAGATCGGGATGCAGCTTCTCCAGATTGCTCGCGACCTGCTTGGCCACCGTCGACGCGCCGCTGCCGCGCAACTCCCGATCCAGCGGGACATAGAGATGAATTCCCTTGCTACCGCTGGTCACCGGGAACGCGCGCAGGCCGATGCCCTCGACCATATCGCGTACCGCCAGCGCGACCTTCGCGCATTCGGCCAGCCCGGCGCCGGGCCCGGGATCCAGGTCGAACACCAGCCGGGTGGCCGGCCCTCGCTCGTCATCGTCGAAACGCCATTGCGGCACATGAACTTCCAGGGCCGCCTGCTGGCCGAGCCAGGCCATCCCCGCCTCGGATTCGATCAGCGGGTAGGTGACCGTGCGATCGGAGTGCCGGACGGTGCGTCGCTCGATCCAGGACGGCGCGTGCGACGGAAGGTTCTTCTCGAAGAAGGAGGGTTCGTCGACGCCGTTGGGCCAGCGCTTCCTGGTGACCGCTCGACCGGCGATATGCGGCAGCATGGCGGGCGCGATCGCCGAATAGTAGGCGATGACTTCACCTTTGGTGGTGCCGGTGGCTGGATACAGCACTTTGTCGAGGTTGCTCAGCTCAACCTCGATACCCCCGAAGTTCCGGCGGGCGGCCATGACAACGAGTTTAGAGGCGGGGACCGACAGAAACCGGGTCCCCGCCGCTCATCAGCCCTGCGGACCCGGCTGCTCGGGGGTACCCGGCTGTTCCGGCGGGACCGCCTTCTTGGCGGCCTCCTTGCCCTTCGCGATCTTGTCCGAGTACTTGCCCTGCGTCTTCTGGTCGATGAAGTCACCGCCCTTGTCGATCGCGTCGTTGATCTTGTCGGCGTTCTTGGCTGCCGCGTCCTTGCCCTTGCCGACCAGGCCCTTCAGAGTATCGGCGAAGCTCATAGCGTTCGATCCTTTCCGTAGCCCACTAGCACGAGTGTTCACCCCACATCTTCCCACCACGAATCCCGTGCGGGTGCCCCATCGGGATCGACCCGCTGACCAGGCATCGGAACGGCGATCGTGGTGCCGGCCCGCTCCGCCGCCGCGACCATCCGGCGCACCGGCTCGGACCAGCCGTGGAAGGCGAGGTTGAAGGTGGCCCAGTGAATCGGCACCAGCAGGCCGTAACCCGCGTTGCCGACGCACAGATCGGCGTGCGCGCGTACCGCCTCCTCCGGATTCATGTGCACGTCACGCCACCGCTCGTCGTAGGCGCCGATCGGCAGCAGCGTCAGATCGAACGGGCCGAGCGCGGCACCGGCGTCGGCGAACGCCTTGGTGTAGCCGGTGTCGCCGCCGAAGTACGCCCGCCGGGTCGGGCCGACGATCGACCACGACGCCCACAGCGTGGTGTTGCGTATCAGTCCGCGGCCGGAGAAGTGCCGCGCTTCGGTGCAGGTGATGGTCAGATCCGCGTCCGCGTGCGCCCGGCCCAGCGCGGACATCGAAACCGAACCGCCCCAATCCAATTCGATGATCCGATGCTCGGGCACGCCCCAGTGCCGCAGATGCGCGCCGATGCCGATCGGCACCAGGAACGGTGCGGTCTGGCGCAGCACGAGTTCGCGGACGGTGTCCTTGTCCAGGTGGTCGTAGTGATCGTGCGAGATGATCACCGCGTCCACCGCGGGCAGGGCGGACAGCGGCGTCGGCACCGGGTGCATCCGAGTCGGCCCGACCAGGGCGGACGGCGAAACCCGTTCGCTCCACACCGGATCGGTGAGCACCCGGTAACCGTCCACCTCGATCAGCGCGGTGGCGTGCCCGTACCAGGTGACGGCCAGTTCGGCGGCCGCCGCGGGCAACTGCGGTGTCTGCAACGGGATCACTCCGGTCGGCCGGCCCGCGTTGCGTTTGGTGAGCGCCGAAACCAGCAGGGACGGCGCCGATCCCGCCGCGATCTGACTACTCGGCTCGGTGTTGTGGAACTGGCGGTCGCGGTAGGTGGTCGCGCCCGTCGCGTACGGCTGGATGGCCGAGATCGAGGCGCCCATCGCGGAGGGGATACCCCACGCCGCGCGCACCACCCAGGTGAGACCGAGCGCCCCAGCCGCCCAACCCATGATGCCGCGAATGCTCATCATCGCCCCACAAATTTCGCGGCACGCTTCTCTTGCCTGGCCAGGCGCCCCTCCTGGGCGTCGGCGCTGCTCCACGCCGCCTCCAGGGCGGCGCGCTGCTGCGCGGTGTCCGGCGCCCTGGTGCCGTCGTCGTTGAGCACCAGCTTCATGTGCCGCAGCGACAGCGGCGCCAGCGCGGCGATCTGCTTGGCCCAGGACTGCGCGTCGGCGAGCGAGCCGAGCCGGTTCGCGAAGCCGAACGTGTAGGCGTCGGCCGCGGTCACCGAGTCCGCGCCGAGCAGGATGGTCCGGGCGGGACCGCCGCCGATCAGCGAGACCAGCCTCGTCATCGTCCAGCGATCCACCGAGATGCCGAGCTTGGCCGCGGGCACCGCGATGTAGGCGTCCGGCTCCAGCACCCGCAGATCCGAGGCCAGCGCCAGCTGCACGCCCGCGCCGAGCGCGCCGCCGTTGATCGCCGAGATCACCGGGATCGGCACCGACTCGATGGTGTGCAGCATGTCCATCAGGCCGCCGAGGAACTCCTGCGAGTAGACCCCGGACAGGTCCGCGCCCGCGCTGAAGATGGGACCGCGCCCGGTCAGCACGAGCACCCGTGCGTCGTCGGCGACGGCGGCGAGGACGGCTTCGCGCAGCAGCGTGATGAGTTCGAGGTTCAGCGCGTTGCGCCGCTCCTCGCGCTGAAGTTCGATGGTCACTACGTCACCGTCTCGGCTAACTCCGAGCATGCGACCTCCCCAACTGAGCGATCCGTCTGGTTACATTCACTTTGCCACAGCGGACGGCACACTTCGTTGAAGCCGATACGATCATCGGCTGTGCCGACAGACTTCGACATCCTGGTGATCGGCGCTGGTCAGGCGGGACTGTCGGCCGGTTATCACCTCCAGCGCCTCGGGCTACGCCCCGAGCAGGACTTTCTCATCGTCGACCATTCGCCGGGACCCGGTGGGGCCTGGCAGTTCCGCTGGCCATCGCTGACCCTGACCACCGTGAACCGGGTGCACGACCTCCCGGGCATGTCGTTCGCCGAGACTTTGCCGCCCGGCTCGGAGTCGGCGCCCGCGGCGACCGCGGTGCCGCACTATTACGAGCTCTACGAGAAGCGATTCGACCTGCGCGTGCGTCGGCAGGTCTCGGTAACTGTCGTGTGCGACCGCGCGGCGGACGGCAGCCCCGCCGAGCACGGGCCGGTGCTCAACGCCGAAACCGGCACGGCCGGAACCCTTCGGGTACGCGGCCTGATCAACGGCACCGGCACCTGGGAACGTCCGTTCATTCCGCGCTATCGCGGGGCGGAGACCTTCACCGGACGCCAGCTGCACACCCACGACTACCGCACCGCCGCGGAGTTCGCGGGCCGGCACGTGGTCGTGGTCGGCGGCGGGATCTCGGCGGTGCAGTTGCTCGACGAGATCTCCCAGGTCACCTCGACCACCTGGGTGACGCGCACGGAACCGATCTTCCGCGAGGACTCGTTCGGCCCCGAGGACGGGCGCGCGGCGGTGGCGAAGGTGGAGGACCGGGTGCGCCGCGGGCTACCGCCCGGCTCGGTGGTCTCGGTCACCGGGCTGCGTCTCGACGACCGGCTGCGCGCTGCCCAGGCGCGGGGTGCACTGCATCGCCTGCCGATGTTCGACCACATCGAGCCGGACGGGGTGCGCTGGGCCGACGGGACCTTCCAGCACGCGGAGGTGATCCTCTGGGCGACCGGATTCCGCAGTGCCCTGGACCATCTGGCGCCGCTGCGCCTGCGCGGCCCCGGCGGCGGCATCACCATGACCGGGCGGCTCGCCACCCAGGTCGCGAAGGATCCGCGCATCCATCTGATCGGCTACGGGCCGTCCGCCAGCACCATCGGCGCCAACCGGGCCGGGCGCGCCGCGGCCGCCGAACTCACCCGCTACCTGGGGATTGGGCGCGGATCGGACTGATCAGTCGTTCGAATCGCACCGGAGCGCGCACTGGGTGACCTCCAGTACGGGCCGTCCGCGGCACCGAATCACGTTGACGCCCATCACCTGTGCGCCGCTCGGCGCGCAGGTGCTCAGCCGTCGAGACCGGCGGCGAAGGTGTCGGGGTTGTCGCCCACCCGGCTGTCGGTGTTGAGCGCGTTGATGGCGTCCACCTGGTCGCGGGACAGTTCGAAGTTGAAAACGTCGAAGTTCTCCGCGATGCGGGCGGGCGTGACCGACTTCGGGATGACGATATTGCCGAGCTGCAGATGCCAGCGGATGATCACCTGGGCCGGCGTGCGGCCGACCGCGCCGGCGATCGAGGCGATGGTCTGATCGTCGAGCATGCTGCCCTGACCGAGCGGACCCCACGCCTCGGTGGCGATGGCGTTGGCGGCGTGGAACGCGCGCAGCTCGCGCTGTGCCATCCGGGGATGTAACTCGATCTGGTTCACGGCGGGGATCTCACCGGTTTCGGCGATGAGCCGCTCCAGGTGCGCCTGGGTGAAGTTCGAGACACCGATCGAGCGCACCCGTCCCTGCGTCTTCAGTGCCTGCAACGCGCGGAAGGTGTCCACGTAGCGGTCGGCGGCGGGGACCGGCCAGTGGATCAGATACAGGTCGAGGTACTCCAGGCCGAGCCGCTCCAGGCTGGCGTCGAACGCGCGCAGCGTGGAGTCGAAACCCTGGTCGGCGTTCCACACCTTGCTCGTGACGTAGATCTCGTCGCGCGGCAGGCCGAACTCACGAATCGCGCGGCCGGTGCCCGCTTCGTTGCCGTAGACCGCCGCGGTGTCGATGCTGCGGTAGCCGGCCTCGAGCGCGGCGGTGACGGCCTGCGAAACCTCGTCGTCAGGCACCAGGAAGACGCCGAAGCCGAGCTGCGGAATCACATTCCCGTCGTTGAGGACGATCGAGGGAACGGCGGAGGTCTCGCTTCTGAAGGTCACCCTGCGACGGTAGAAGTGCGGCGGCGAGCCGTCAACGCTGCCCCCTGGCGTGTTGTCTCCATGTTTGCTGTCCCACCTGCGGGTTCACCGCGGCGAACAGTGACCCCCGCGACAGGGCTCCCTCCGACAGATCCGAGCCAGGGATGACGACCGCATCACAGCCCGCGGCACCGCGTCGACCGAAAAATGTTGAGCGCAGATTGAGGGCGTCACGCTATCATTGGGTGCATGGCGACCACCAAGACCCCGAAGGCCAAGGCGAAGGCTGCCAGAACAGTTCGTAAGTCGACCACGACAAACCTCAATGTGCGCAATCTGGACCCAGCGATCAAAGCCGCCATTCAGCAGCGGGCCAGCAGCAACGGACGGTCCATGGAGGCGGAGGTGCGGGCGATTCTCACCCACGCCGCCGATGAAGACACCAGCCAGGCTCCCGTGGTCAACCCACTCTCGGGTGCGGCCCTGCTGGGACGCCTAGCACAGCTGCGGGAAGCACTGGACGGGGAAGTGCCAGAAATCGGTGCGCGGCACGAAGATTCGAAAGATCCGGCGGAGTAGTGCTGATCCTCGATACGAATGTGATCGCGGCAGCGATGGTTCCCGAAAAGAACCCGGTCGTCGCGGCGTGGCTGGCTACGCTCCCAGGCTTTTACACGACATCCATCACCGTTATGGAAGTGGCCAAGGGCGTCTATCCGATGGCAGCAGGACGCAAACGTGACACGCTGATGGCGGCTTCCGACGCCGTATTCGCACCGCTCGTGCAGGCCGATCGCATCCTCAACTTCGACTACTCCGCGGCGTTCTGTTACGCCTATTTGATGGCGAAGCGGCCGAAACCCAGTGCGGGTGAGGTAACCGACGCCCAGATCGCAGCTATCGCCTTGGCGCATGATGCCGTATTGGTGACGCAGAACGTAAAGGACTTCGTCGGACGCGGTGTCCGGGTTTTCGATCCATCCACCGGCACCGAACACTGATGGATGTCACACTGCCCTACCTGGGCGCTGCCCCACGATAAGCAAACGGAGCTAGGGCCGCCCCCGAGTTCACCGGGGGAGGCCGAGGCGGCGGTAGCGGTGGTGGCGGGCGGCGCGGAGGTCGGCGGGCGGGCGGGTGCGCAGGTGGGCCAGTTCGGTGGCGATGGCGGCGACCATGCGGCGGGCGAAGTCCACCGGTTCGTCGGCGGCGTCGGGGAATTCGGGGACGATGCGGTCGACCACACCGTCGGCGTGCAGGTCGGCGGCGCGGATGCGTTGGGCGCGAGCGAGTTCGGCGGCGTGCTCGGTGTCGCGGTAGACGATGGCGCTGGCGCCCTCGGGCGGTAGCGGGGCCAGCCAGCCGTGGGTGGCGGCCAGGACGCGGTCGGCCGGAAGCAGCGCCAGCGCGCCGCCACCGGTGCCCTGGCCGAGCAGGACCGAGACCGTCGGTGTGTCCAACGTCACGAGATCGGCCAGGCAGCGCGCGATCTCGGGCGCCAGACCGCGCTCCTCCGCCTCCTTCGACATCGCGGCGCCGACCGTGTCGATGACGAGCACGAGCGGCAACCGCAACTCTTCGGCAAGCGCCATGGCTCGGCGCGCTTCGCGCAGGGCGGCCGGCCCCATAGCGTATTCGCCGAGCTGCCCGGTCCGGTCGTGCCCGAACACCACACACGGCTGACCACGGAACCGCGCCAGCGCGTGCACGACCGTCCGGTCCGACTCACCCTGCCCGGTACCGCTCAACGGGACCCGCTGCGTCACCTGCCGCAGCAGATCACGAATGCCAGGCCGGTCCGGGCGGCGCGAGATCAGCACCGACTCCCACGCCGAAGCGGCTCGCTCCGAGAGCGCCGCTGCCCCAACCGGACTCGGCACCGGGGCAGGATCAGCGGCTTGCCCGGACGTCGCCGTGGTCGCGACATAGTCAGGCCCCAATACTCGTTGCGGTTCCGCCGCAGTGGAATTCATCGCATCGATCTGCGTTTGTGACGGGATAACCTTCACCACAACGCTTTCCGGCGCCACCACTCCGCTGAACACACTCAACGCGCGGTGGGCGATGCGCCGGAAGACGGTGACGGTCACCGCCCCGTCGATAACGCCTCGGCGATAAAGGTTTTCGGCGGTCTGCACGCCCTCCGGGAACGGCTGCCCGTACAGGGCCTGGTACACACGCGGCCCGAGGAACCCGATCATCGCACCGGGCTCGGCAAAAGTCATGTGCCCCAACGAACCCCACGAGGCGAAAACGCCGCCCATGGTGGGGTCACGCAGATAGACCAGATACGGGTGGCCCGCCGATTTGTGCGCGGCGACCGCGCCCGCGATCTTCACCATCTGCACGAAGGCGACGGTGCCCTCCTGCATACGGGTGCCACCGGAGGTCGGTGAGGCGATGAGCGGCAACCCGAGCTCGGTGGCGCGCTCGACGGCGGACACGATCCGTTCCGCCGCGGCGACGCCGATCGAGCCGGCGAGAAAGCCGAATTCGCAGGCGATTACGGCCACTCGACGACCACGCAGCATTCCCGCGCCGGTGAGCACCGATTCATCGGTGCCCGCCGCGACCGCTGCCTGTTGCATGTCCTCGCGGTACCGCGGGGTGGCGGCCACCGTGACGGGTGGCCGATCCCAGCTGACGAACGAGGCGGGGTCGAGCAATTGTCCGAGCAGCTCGCGCGCCGAAATCCTCACCGGGTGAGACTAACCAGTCGGCACCGGTGCCGAGGCGACGCCGCGCGAGTGCTCAGTAGCCCTGCATCACCTTGCGCAGGGCGTATTCGGTGAGCGCGACCAAGGCCTGCTTGGCCGGCTCGCGACGCCGGGCGTCGATGGACAGGATCGGCACATCGGCAGGCACCGCGAGGGCCTGCCGGATGTCCTCGATCGGGTAACGCGGCGCGTCGTCGAACTCGTTGAGCGCCACCAGGAAAGGTAGGCCGCGCGCTTCGAAGTAGTCGACGGCCGCGAAGCTGTCCTCGAGCCTGCGGGTATCGACCAGCACCACGGCGCCGATGGCGCCGCGGATCAGGTCGTCCCACATGAACCAGAATCGGTACTGGCCCGGCGTACCGAAGAGGTACAGCACCAGATCGTCGGCGAGGCTGATCCGGCCGAAGTCCATCGCCACGGTGGTGGTCGACTTCATCGGAATGCCGGTCAGGTTGTCGATTCCAGTACTGGCATTGGTCACCAATGCCTCGGTGCGCAGCGGAACGATCTCCGAGACAGCACCGACCATCGTGGTCTTCCCGACACCGAAGCCACCCGCGACCACGATCTTCGCCGACGTCGGCTTGCTGGTACGGGTGTCGACCTGCGCCGTCGAATCAAATACGCCGGAGTCCACTGAGAACCCTTTCGATCAGCTCGCGACGTTCATCGTCGCTGGAATCGTCTTTCAAAGTTGCCGAAACGCGCACATGCCCGGCCTCGATCAGGTCGGCGACCAGCACACGCGCCACCCCGATGGGGATACCCAATCGGGCTGCTACCTCGGCAACGGACGGCGATTCTCTGCACAACTCCACGATTGACGTCTCGATGTTGGTCAGTTCGAACTGCCGCTCCAGGGCGACCGGATGCGATGCGACGAGCGCCTCCAACGCCAACTCGACCGCGGGCCTCGTTCGGCCGGCGGTCAACGAGTATGGGCGGACGAGACTCGGCTCGGCGCTCCCCACGCGGTGATCTTCTATGTCCATCCCACCATCAGGAACCCATCGTGACGCGTGGCGTGGCCTGAACCGTCTGGCCCACACGCTCGACCAACAGCGCCATCTCGTACCCGACCTGACCGATATCGCATGACGTATTGGTCAGCACCGCAAGGTACGAGCCGTCGCCGACTGCCATGAGTAGCAGGTAGCCGTGCTCCATCTCGACGACGGACTGCAACACGGTGCCGCCCTCGAACAGGTTCGAAACGCCGACCGAGAGGCTGGCCAGTCCGGCGGTGACGGCCGAGAGCTGCTCGGCGCGGTCGACGGGCAGCTGAGCGCTCGCGGCCATCAGTAGGCCGTCAGCCGAGACCAGGACGGCATGGGCTACGCCAGGAACCTCGTTGGCGAAGTTCGAAACCAGCCAATCCAGCTGACGATTCGTACCACCTAGATCGGGGTTCATCGGTCTCCTTTATCTCCGGTTAGGTTCATTGCTCTCATTGCGCGGCCATCCCGGACGCCTTGCTGGTGACGACTCAAGCTGGACCTGATTGTTTCTGGATCGCGGCTCGGTGCCCGTTCCACCGCACCGTTGACGGCGCCCGGGACCAGCCTTCCGCCCGGATTGCGTTGCGGCAACCCGGCCGCCGTCTTCGTTTCTGCCTGTGCCTCGCTCGCCCGCCGGGCCGCCTGCCACCCTTCATCACCCGGTGATTCGAAGGAAGCGGCCACTTGGGATCGATCCATATTGGGGTCTGACAGCCACGCGGACATCATTTCCGCGAAAATTGGTGTCCCGCCCATCACCGAATCACCGGTGTCGACCGCGGGCTGCAGCCTGGTCTGGAAGAACGACGCCGTGCGGCCCGGGTTGGCCCGGTAGCTGTGCCGGCCCGGATCGCCGCCGGTCGCGTCCGCGTCGCCGGACGGTTCCTCGATGCCGCGGCTGCGCGGCGAAAGGCCGATGCCGGGCGAGGATTCGCGTTGCGGCAGACCGTCGCCGCCCGGCTCACGCTGGGGCAGATTCGGCGGCACCTGCGAACCCGGTTGCCGTTGCGGCAGCCCGGTCGGCGTCTCACGCTGCGGCAGGCTCGTCGCCGCCGCATGCCGGGACGGCAGCCCACCGGTATTCGAATCACGTTGCGGCAAAACGTCCCCGCTCGGATCACGCTGCGGCAGACCGCTGGAGCTCGAATCACGCTGCGGCAGACCACCTGCGCTGGGATCGCGCTGCGGCAGACCGGAGCTCGGCTCACGTTGCGGCAGGCCACCGGCAGCGCTCTCGCGCTGCGGCAAGCCACCCGCACTCGGATCACGTTGCGGCAGGCCCGAGCTCGGCTCGCGCTGCGGCAAGCCACTCGCACCGGCCGCACGCTGCGGCAGACCACTCGCGCTCGGATCGCGCTGTGGCAAGCCACCGGAAGCACTTTCCCGCTGCGGCAGGCCGCCCGCGCCCGGCTCCCGCTGCGGCAAGCCGGAACTCGGCTCCCGCTGCGGCAGGCCGTTGGCGCCCGCCTCGCGCTGCGGCAGGCCCGGCGAGGGCGCCGCCGACGGACGCTGTGGCAGCCCACCGGCGTTCGGATCGCGCGGGGGCAACCCTTCCCGTTGCGGCAGGCCGTTCGGCCCCTGACGGGGCGGCAGGCCACCGGCATTCGGCTCACGCTGCGGCAGCCCACCGGCCGCGCTCTCGCGCTGTGGCAGGCCGTTCTCGCCGCGCTGGCGCTGCGGCAAGCCGCCGGGCGGCTGGGAGAGTCCGCTGATGCTCGGCTGCGGCACACCGTTGGTGCCCGGCTGCCGCTTCGGCAGTTCGCCCGAATTCGGATCGCGCGGCGGCAGACCCGTCACGGTCGGTTCGGCGGGCGCGCCCGGCGGCCGCGGCGGACCGCCCGGGTTGAGGTTGCGCTTGGGTAGGTTCGCGGCGGCGAGCTTGCCCCGCTGCGGGCCACTGGACTGCTGCTGACCGGGCGCGGGCCGCAGGGTCGGCCCCTGCGCGTTGCCCTGCGTCGCGGCCATATTGCTGCCCGGCTGCCGTTGCGGCAGCCCGCCCGCGGCCGGGATCGGCGTGCTGGGCGACGTGTTCGGCTTGCTGACCGGGATCGGCCCGCTCACCCCGGGATCGACGGTGACCATGACGTTGCCGCCGGGGGTGCGGGTGATCGCCCGCATCTGCATCGACGACGGACCGGCCGGGCGCGTGCGTTCGGGGGTCTGCGGCGACGGGGTGACGGGCTGGGCCGTGATCGGCTTGCCCGCGACGATCAGCCCCACCGGGACGTGCACGGTCACGGTGACGCCGGGATCGCGCGCGGTGTCGAAGGTGGGCCGCAGCCGCACGGTGAGACCGTGCCGCTCGGCCAGCCTGCCGACCACGAAAAGACCCATGTGCCGGGCGGTGTCGGGACCGGGCTCGGCGGTCTGCTCGAGCCGTCGGTTGATATCGGCCATCTCGGCGGGTGGCATACCGATACCGCGGTCGGCCACCTCGATGAGCATGCCCTGATCGTGCGCCTGCGCGAAGGTGAACTTCACGTCGGTCTCCGGCGGGGAGGCGCGCAGCGCGTTGTCCAGCAGCTCGGCGAACAGGTGCGCCATATCGGAGGCGGCGGGCTCGACCAGCGAACCACGCGGGGTGGCACCCAGTTTCACCCGCTCGTAGTCCTCGACCTCGGAGATCGCGGCGCGCAGCACGTCGGCGATCTCGACCGGCGCGGACTTGGCGCGACGCTGCCGGGTACCGGCGAGGATGAGCAGGTTGTCACCGTTTCGCCGCATGCGCGCGGCGAGATGGTCCAGCCGGAACAGGTTTTCCAGCAGGCGCGGGTCCTTCTCGTCGTACTCCATCGCCTCGATCAGGCTGAGCTGATGATCGACGAGCGACTTGGAGCGCCGGGCCAGCGTCTCGAACATGTCGTTGACCTGCGAACGCATCTGCGCCTGGTCGCTCGCCAGACGCAGCGCCTGACCGTGGATGTCGTCGACGGCGCGAGCCAGCTGGCCGATCTCCTCGGTGCTGCGCACCGGCATCGGTTCCAGCGGTACCTCTTCCGGGGACGCGCCGTTGCGGAGCTGGGAAACCTCGTGCGGCAGGTCGCTTTCGGCGACCCGCAGCGCGGCGAGCCGCAGCCGGTGCAGCGGCACGATCATCGAGCGCGCCACGAACACCGCGAGCAACAGCGCGGCGAGGATGGTCGCGACCACGACCGCGGTGTAGGTCCAGGCGTCCCGCTGTGCGGTGGACACCAGGGAGTTCATCGCGCTGTCGATATCTTTGGTCGCCCGGCTCACCACGAGTTCGTAGACCGCGAGGCTGTCGGTCAGCGACTTCTTCAGGTCACCGACCGGAATCCGCCCCGCCTGCGACTCCGGGCTGCTCAGCAGTGCCACTCGGGTGTCGATGCCCGCGCGCAGGTCGGCGATCGACGTGTCGCCATCCGCGAACCGGTGCGACAACACGCTGAGCAGCGAACGCTCGGTGTTGGCGGCGGTGAGGAAGCCCTGCACGCCGGCGGTCGGATTGCGCAGCACCTCGGGGAAGGCGGCGACCTCGCCGACCAGCGTGGCGCGGGTGTTGAGCGAGTCGACCAGCCGCAGTTTCGCGGTGTCGACCGCGGTATCGCTGACCTGGCCGACCGTCGTCTCGACGATCCGCACGCTGTCGTTGCGGACCCGGTCGATCAGTCCGATGGCGTCCGAGGTCGGCGTGGTGCTGACGTTCTTACCCTGCGCCCGAACAGCTTTGGCCTGGGTGAGCATGCTGTCCAGCGCCGCGCGGGCGCCGGCGACACCGTTGAGCCGGTCGGCCGATTTCTCCGCGTTGGCGATCGCCTTGTCGAGATCGGCGAGGTTCTGATCGGTCACCACGGACACATTCGGCGCGACCGCGATCATCTGGGAACCGACGGTCGTCGCCGTCTGCGCACTCAGCGCGGTGACCGCAGGGATCGCCCCGACGTTCTCCGCGACCCCGGCAAGCCGGCTCGAATCCGCGAACTCTGATGAAATCCTGGACACGCCGAGCCCTACCGCGACCGCCAGCGGAACGGCCAGGACTGCCGTTACCTTCCAGCGCAGGTCCCAGTTGCCGAGCGCCCAGCGCCTTCTGCCGGACCTAGCGGCGTCACGCATCTCCCACTCACTTTCCAAACTGGCCCCAACCACGCGCCATCAGCGAACCTCCACACGCATACTGGCTCGACAGGCGGAGCTGGCCGAGAACTGCGGCTGGCCGAGAAATTGCGTCTACGACGGCCCAAATAAGTGACATCAGATTCTAACGGATCAATAACTTCTTGGGTGACTCCGAGTCAGGCTGCGCCCCTTGACCTGCCCGTTCCAGGCAAAACCAATGGTCACAACACCATCCCGGGCGTCGCGTGAAGTCTGCCACAATCAACCAGATCTATCGAGGCGGGCATCGAGGCGAGGCTAGGGAGTCACGGGTTTGAACGTGCGGCACGAGTACCGACCGGTCTATCAGACCAGCTTGGTCGATCCCGCCGAGTTCTGGGCTGGTGCGGCTGAAGCGATCGACTGGGACGTACCGCCGACCCAGGTCGTCGACACCGCCGCACGGCCGGTGGCCAGATGGTTTCCCGACGCTCGCCTGAACACCTCCTTCAACGCCCTCGACCGGCATGTGCGGGAAGAGGGGGGCCTCGCGAATCAGCCCGCCTTAATATACGACTCCGCTATGACCGGCACCAGAGGCGTTTTCACCTACGCCGAACTGCTGGAAAAGGTAGCTGAGTTCGCGGGCGCGATGCGCCGAATCGGCGTTGTCGCAGGCGATCGCGTGGTCATCTACCTGCCGATGATCCCGGAAGCCGTGATCGCGATGCTCGCCTGCGCGCGGATCGGCGCGGTGCACTCGGTGGTGTTCGGCGGCTTCGCCGCGCCGGAGCTCGCGGCCCGCATCGACGACGCCGAGCCGGTGTTGATCATCACAGCCTCGGGCGGCCTGGAACCGGGCAAACAGCTCGAATATCCGCCGATTGTGTTGCAGGCCTTGGACCTCGCCACCACCACCGCACCGCGCACGGTGATCGTGAAGCAGCGCGAGCAGTTCCGGACCATCCATTTCCCCGCCCCGCAGGCCGCCACGGAATCACTACCGAGTTCCACCCAGACCATCGCCGCGCAATGGCTCGATTGGGACGACGCTGTCCGCGGTGCGACACCGGCCGATCCGGTGTCGGTCGCCGCCACCGATCCGCTCTACATCCTCTACACCTCGGGCACCACGGGGAAACCCAAAGGGGTGGTACGGGACAACGGCGGACACGCGGTTGCCCTCGCCTGGTCCATGCGCAACATCTACGACATCGGACCGGGACAGGTGATGTGGACGGCTTCCGACGTCGGCTGGGTCGTCGGCCATTCCTACATCGTCTACGCGCCGCTGCTGGTCGGCGCGACCACGCTGCTCTACGAGGGCAAGCCGGTCGGCACCCCCGACGCGGGCGCGTACTGGCGCGTGGTGGCCGAGCACAATGTTCGCGTACTGTTCACGGCCCCGACCGCGCTGCGCGCCATCCGCAAGGCCGACCCGGACGCCGCGCTGGCGCACCGCAACGATCTCTCGTCGCTGCGCGCGCTGTTCTGCGCGGGCGAGCGCCTCGATCCCGCGACCTATGCCTGGGCCGAGGAGGTGCTGCTCGCCGGGCGCACGGACTGCCCCGTGGTCGATCACTGGTGGCAGACCGAGACCGGCTGGCCGATCTGCGCGAACCTGCTCGGCCTGCAACAACTTCCGATCAAGGCGGGCTCGGCGTCGGTGCCGGTACCCGGTTACCGGCTGCGCGTGCTCGACTCCGAGGGCAACCCGGTGGCGCCGAACACCGAGGGCAACATCGTGATCGGGCTGCCGCTGCCGCCCGGCACGCTGACCGGCCTGTGGCACGACGACGAGCGCTACAAGCGCTCCTATCTCTCCGCCTACCCGGGCCACTACCTCACCGGCGACTCCGGCTACTTCGACGACGACGGCTATCTCTACGTGCTCGGCCGCAGCGACGACGTGATCAACATGGCCGGGCACCGGCTCTCGGCGGGCAGCATCGAGGCGGCCATCGCCGGTCACCAGGCCGTCGCCGAATGCGCCGTGATCGGCCTGCCGGACGAACTCAAGGGCCACCGGCCACTGGCCTACGTGGTGCTCAAGTCGGGTGTCGAAGTGGACCCGGCGCAGCTGCGCGACGAACTGATCGAACGGGTCCGCACCCAGATCGGCGCGATCGCGACCCTGCACGACGCCGTCATCGTGACCGCGCTGCCGAAGACCCGCTCCGGCAAGATCCTGCGCAAGACGATCCGGCAGATCACCGCCGGCGAGACCTACGACGTGCCGTCCACCATCGAGGACCCCGCGGTGCTCGACGCGCTGGAGACACAGATCCGGGCGGCCCGGCCGCTGGACGGCCCGGGGCCGACGCCCGACCAGGCACCGGTCGCCACGCCCGACGTCGGCTCCCCCGCCTGATCCGTCACTCGCGAAAAATCCACTGTGCCTTGGTGATCGACCGCTACTCAGAGATTCCTTAAAGAACGTTCAAACGGGGGCCAGTGTGACGGCCTAGCGTCGAGGGCGCTGAAAGCAACCCCTCGATGCTCTGGAGGCAACACATGAAGCGTTCCGTTGGTCGTCCCGCCGTCGCCGCACTCGCCGCGGGCGGACTGGCCACCGTGGCCCTGTTCCTCAGTCCCGCGATCGCGGCCGCCGATCCGATGACGCTGGCCGGGCCGCTGCTCGAGTCGGACTGTACGTTCGCGCAGGTCGACGCCGCACTGCACGACAAGGCGCCGCAGCTGGCCTCGATCCTCGACTCGAACCCCGCGCAGAAGGCCGAGCTGCAGCGCAAATTCGATCAGCCGGTCGAACAGCGCCGCGCGGATCTGCAGCGCGCCCTCGCCGAGAACCCGGACGCGGCCGCACAGGCCGAGAACGATCCGCGCGCGGCCGGACTCGCCGAGACCATCCGCCAGGTCGCCGCGACCTGCCACAACTACCCTGCCTGAAGTCCCGGCGGAGCGGGTTAGCCCAAAATGGACGCTGTGACACCTGCTTCTACACCGACCGTCCTCGTCGTCGATGACGACGAGGACGTGCTCGCGTCGGTCGAGCGCGGGCTGCGGCTGTCCGGGTTCCACGTGCTCGTCGCGCGGGACGGGGCGCAGGCGCTGCGCAGCGTGAACGAGCACGCGCCGGACGCGATCGTGCTCGATATGAACATGCCGGTGCTCGACGGCGCCGGGGTGGTGACCGCGTTGCGCGCGATGGGCAACGAGGTGCCGATCTGCGTACTCAGCGCCAGAGCCTCGGTGGACGACCGTATCTCGGGGCTGGAGTCCGGTGCGGACGACTATCTGGTGAAACCGTTCGTGCTCGCCGAACTCGTCGCGCGGATCCGGGCGCTGCTGCGCAGGCGCACCGACACGCCCCCGCCCGCGACGCCCGGCGCGATCACCGTCGGACCGCTCGAGGTCGATGTCGCCGGGTATCGCGCCCTGCTCGACGGACACGAAATCGAGCTCACCAAAAGGGAATTCGAGCTGCTGTCCACGCTGGCCCGCAATGTCGGCGTGGTGCTGAGCCGGGAACGGCTGCTGGAACTGGTGTGGGGCTACGACTTCGCCGCCGACACCAACGTGGTCGACGTGTTCGTCGGCTACCTGCGGCGCAAGCTCGAAGTGGACGGCGCGCCCCGGCTGCTGCACACGATCCGCGGGGTCGGCTTCGTGCTCCGGGCACCCAAATGACGGATGCCGCGGCGCCGAAAACCCGTCGGCTGCGGGCGTTTTCGTTACGCACCCGGGTCGCGGGCGCGGCCGCGGCGGGGGCGATCGTGATCGTCTCGGTGATCAGCGTGATCAGTATTCGCGCGATCGAGCGCAACAACGTGCAGCAATCCGATCAGCAGCTCGCGATCGCCGCGCGCATCGTGCTGGTCGAACCGGTCATCGCGATCCGCTTCATCAGCCTGCTGCCCGGACTGACCAACGACATCGCGGTCACCGTCCGCGACGGCGGGGGCGTCACGGCGAGCACGCCGACCCAATTGCCCGATCTGACACCGGGTTCGCGCACCATCCCGGTCGCGGGGACGCCGTACCGCATCCTGTCGACCAGCGAGAACCAGCCCGCGGACCGGGTGGTGTCGATCGGCATCCCCGCCGCGTCGGCGGCCGAGGCGACGGCGGAGCAGCGCCGCTGGGTGCTGGCGGGCGCGCTGCTCGCCATCGCCGCCGCGGCCGCGCTCGGCTGGCTGCTCGCCGGGCGCGCGGTGCGCCCGATCGTGCGGCTCACCCGCCAGGTCGACGCGCGCAGCGCGCTGCCCGACCCGCACAACCCGCAGACACCGGTGGACGGCTCGGGCGTGCGCGAGGCGGAAAAGCTGGCGGACGCGGTGAATACGATGCTCGAGCGGGTCGACGAGGCGCAGTCCGCGACCGCCGCGGCGCTGGAGACCGCACGGGATTTCGCGGCGGTCTCCGCGCACGAGCTGCGCACCCCGCTCACCGCCATGCGCACCGATCTCGAGGTACTGCGCACCCTGGACCTGGACGAGGCCCAGCGCGCGGAGATCCTCGGCGACCTGCAACGCAGTCAGGGCCGGGTGGAGACCACGCTCGCGGCCTTGGAGCGCCTGGCCACCGGCGATCTCACCCACGACCGCGATCACGTCGCCACCGATGTGGGCGACCTGTGCGACCAGGCCGCACACGATGCCATGCGGCACTTCCCCGGTCTCACCGTGCGCATCGACAGCGACGCCGAGCTGGTGACCCGGGGCCTGCCCGCCGGGCTGCGCCTCGCGGTGGACAACGCGCTGGCCAACTCGGCCAAACACGGCCGAGCCACCCAGGCGCTGGTCACCGCGCATCGGGCACCGAACGGACATATCGTCATCAGCATCGACGACAACGGCCGCGGGATCCCCGAGCACGAACGGCAGGCCGTGTTCGATCGGTTCTTCCGTGGCAGCCAGGCGAGCAAGGGCGGTTCCGGCCTCGGCCTCGCCCTCGTCGCGCAGCAGGCCCAATTGCACGGCGGGCGCGCCTATTTCGACGACGGCGCGCTCGGCGGCGTCCGCCTCGTGCTCGACCTGCCAGAACGCAGCGCGCACTGACGGTCCGCTGTCCTTAGCGAACTCTCATAGAACAGCCATGGGCGCGGACGGATCCGAGTTCTAGGGTCGGGCTGTGATCAGAAAACGCGCCCGCTGGGCTCTTCTCGCCGTTGCTCTCGTCAGCGCTGGCGCGCTCGGCGCCGGTATCACCGCCTGCGGTGGCTCCGACCGCGGCCCGACCGGGATCGCACTGGTCAACGCCGATACCGGACCGACGGGCGCGAAGGTGGTGAAAGCGCTCGAGGACGCGGGCGGCTACGAATGGACCGCGGCGACGGCCGGCGAAGCGAACACCGACGACTACGCGGCGGTGATCACCCTGCCCGCCGACCTCACCGAATCGATGGGCACCCTGGCCGGTGCGCAGCCGCGCCGGGCCAAGGTCACCGTGGCCACGCACAAGAACGCCGACAGCGAGCTGGTGCACGGCGCGGTGACCGAGGTGACCCACCGGGTCGGCGCGCTCGGGGTCGACGCCGCGCTGGCGGCGGTCGCACAGGCGCGTTCGCAGATGACCCAGGTGCAGTTCACCACCCAGCTGCTGAAGGCCGGGGTGAACGCCGCGGCCGCCGGCGCCGACCAATTCAGCTCGGGCGCCGACCAACTCCTCGGCTTCCTCGACTTCGCGAAAGAGGGCTCCGCACAGCTCACTTCGGCCATCGCGCTGCTGAACTCGACCGTGGACGGGGCCGCGAAACAGGCGAACGAACTGGCCACCGCACTGGATTCGACCGGCATCACGATCGCGCAGGTGGAGCAGACCGCGAACACGGTGAACTCCGGCCTGGATCAGATCATCCCGCTGCTGCGCGCGCTCCCCTTCGCGAACGATCCGGCGCTGGCCGACATCATCAAGAAACTGGAAGGCCTGCAGAACATTTCGGGCCAGGCGGGCTCGCAGCTGACCGGCCTCGGCTCGCTCGTCGGCGGCGCGGTGGACCCGAACACCGATCTCGGCACCCTGCTTCGCACCGTGGTCGACCGATTGACCAGCGCCAGTGCGCAATTGAACGAGGGCGCGAAGCTGGCCGAGGGCCTGCCCAAGCTGGCCGACGAGGGCGGCGCCCAATTGGTCAGCGCCATCAGCCAACTCACCGGCGGCGTCAGCCAGTTGCAGACCATCGTGAACAACCTGGGCACCCAAACCGACAAGGCCTTCGCCGCCCTCCCACAACGCAGCAGCACCCAGCAGTCCGCCCTGGCCCTCGCCCTGACCGACCCGGTCGAGATCGTCCGGCAGTAGAAACGCCGGTGGCCCATACCCCTTGACGGGATATGGGCCACCGGGCGCGACGGATCAGTTGGCGTCGAGCAGGTCGATCACGAAGACCAGGGTCTTGCCCGCGAGCGGGTGCCCGGCGCCCGCGCCGCCGTAGGCCAGCTCCGGCGGAATGGTGAGCTGCCTGCGGCCGCCGACCTTCATGCCCGGGATGCCGTCCTGCCAGCCCTGGATCAGGCCGCGCAGCGGGAACGTGATGGATTCGCCGCGGTTCCAGGAGGAGTCGAATTCCTCACCGGTGTCGAATTCGACGCCGACGTAGTGCACCTCGACGTTGCCGCCGGGCACGGCTTCCTTGCCTTCACCCTCGATGATGTCCTTGATCACCAGCTCGGAAGGCGCGGGGCCGCCCTGGAACTCGATCTCCGGCTTGGTCATTCGGGTTATCCCCTTCGTTGGTGGATGGTGGGTTCTACTCGGTACTACTGACGATTGGTGATCTCGCGGTAGTCGCGCGCACCGTAGCCGGTGTAGATCTGCCGCGGACGGCCGATCTTCAGCGGTTCGCTGTGCATTTCGCGCCAGTGCGCGATCCAGCCCGGCAGCCGGCCCATGGCGAACAGCACGGTGAACATCCGGGTGGGGAAGCCCATGGCCTTGTAGATGACGCCGGTGTAGAAGTCGACGTTCGGGTACAGGCGACGCTCGACGAAGTAGTCGTCGGTGAGCGCGGCTTCCTCCAGCGCCTGCGCGATATCGAACAGCTCGTCGTTGCCGAGCTTGTTCAGGATCGCGTCGGCGTGCTTCTTGGCGATCGCGGCGCGCGGGTCGTAGTTGCGGTAGACGCGATGCCCGAAGCCCATCAGCTTCACGCCGTCTTCCTTGTTCTTGACCTTGCGGATGAACTCGCGAACATCGCCGCCCTCGGACTTGATGCCGTCGAGCATCTCCAGCACGGCCTGGTTCGCGCCGCCGTGCAGCGGGCCCCACAGCGCGTTGATGCCGCCGGACACCGAGGTGAACAGGTTGGCGTCGGAGGAACCGACGAGCCGCACGGTCGAGGTGGAGCAGTTCTGCTCGTGGTCGGCGTGCAGGATGAGCAGCATGTCCAACGCCGCGGCGACCTCGGGGTCGACCTCGTAGGGCTCGGCCGGGAAGCCGAAGGTCATCCGCAGGAAGTTCTCCACCAGGCTCAGCGAGTTGTCCGGGTAGAGGAACGGCTGGCCGACCGACTTCTTGTACGAGTAGGCCGCGATGGTGGGCAGCTTGGCCAGCAGCCGGATGGTGGACAACTCGACCTGCTCCGGGTCGCGCGGGTCCAGCGAATCCTGGTAGTACGCCGACAGCGCGTTCACCGCGGACGAGAGCACCGGCATCGGGTGCGCGTTGCGCGGGAAGCCATCGAAGAAGCGCTTCAGATCCTCGTGCAGCAGGGTGTGCCGGCGGATCCGGTCGGTGAAGTCCTCCAGCTGGGCCTGCGACGGCAGCTCGCCGTAGATCAGCAGGTAGCTCACCTCGATGAAGGTCGAGGACGCGGCGAGCTGGTCGATCGGGTACCCGCGGTAGCGCAGGATGCCCGCCTCACCGTCGATGTAGGTGATCGCCGACTTGGTGGGGGCGGTGTTCATGAACCCCGGGTCGTAGGTGACGTACCCGGTGCTGGCGAGCAGCTTTCCCAGCTCGATCCCGTCGTTGCCCTCGGCGGCCTTGGTGACCGTCATCGGGAATTCCCCGCCGGGATAGGTGAGTACCGGCTTGGCGTCTTCGTCGACGTTGATGATGTTCTCAGCGGGCACGGAAGGATCCCTCTCAGGCTAGAACCGTAGGCATCGTCGCGGTCGGCGCACGATGCACTTGTCTCAACGCTAGACGTTCACCGACCCGGACAACCACGGAGGGTAGTCCTGGGGAGGCTCACAATCACTTCCCGGCCAAGTGAGGTCGGCCAAGGCCATCGCACCACAGTTGCCAGGAATTCGCAGGAGGCTTCACGCCACTGTTTCCGCATGTGCGCGGCCCACCCGGTATCGGACGAATGCCGGGAACGCCACCGCCGCGAGCACCACGCCGACCACGACCAGTCCGCCGCCACCCGCGGCCGCCACAGCAGTACCCAGACTCGCGGCCGCGAAACCGTGGGCAACATCACCGATCCGCGGCCCACCTGCGACAACCACGATGAACACGCCCTGCAGCCGGCCGCGCATCTCGTCGGTGGCCACCTGCTGCAGCATGGTGACCCGCAACGCCGCCGAGACCATGTCGACCGCACCGCCGAACGCCGAGCAGAGCAGCGCGATCCACAGGCCGGCCCCCAGGCTGAGGCCGTGTCCGGTGAAACCGACGGCGAGGCCGAAGCCGACCATGGCCAGGCCCCACAGGGCGATGCAGATGAGCACGGCCAGTCCCTGCCGCCGGATCCGCGGAATCCACCCCGAGAACACCCCGCCCAGCACCGCACCCGCCGACATGGACGCGAACAGCAGCCCGAGCGCGACGCCGCCGGTAGTCGGATCGCCGAAGGTCTCGTGCGCGATCTGCGGGAACAGCGCGCGCGGCATGCCGAACACCATCGCGATCACGTCGACGGCGAACGACGCGAGCAGCACCCGCTGCGTCGCCAGATATCCGAAACCGTCCAGCACCGTGCGGAACCCGGCCTTGCGGGCCGATCCGGTCGGCGGCAGCGCGGGCAGCCGCCAGACCGCCCACAGCGTGGCCAGCAGGAAGACGGCGTCGATCAGATAGAGCATGGACAGCCCGATGACCGGGATCAACGCGCCCGCGAGCACCGGTCCGGCGATCGCGCCGAACTGCATCACCGTCATGCTGAGCGAATTCGCCGCCGCCAGTTGATCTTCGGGCAGCAGGCGGGGAATGGTCGCGCTGCGCGTCGGCTGGTTCACCGCGAAAAAGGCCTGCTGCACCGCGAACAGGCCGAGCACCACCCACACGTTGTCCAGGCCCGCGGCGGCCTGTAGCCAGAAGGCCAGCACGGTGAGCCCGGTGCCGGTGTTGGTGATGAGCATCAGCTTGCGCCGGTCCATCACGTCGGCCAGCGCGCCGCCCCACAGGCCGAACACGATCAGCGGCACCAGGCCGAACAGCCCGGCCAGACCGACGTATCCGGAGCTGCCGGTGATCTGGAAGATCTGCTGCGGCACCGCGACGACGGTCAGCTGGGCGCCGATCATCGTGACGATGCCCGAGGTCCACAGCCGCCGGAAGTCGCTGTGGCGCAGGGGCGCGGTGTCGGCGAGCAGCTTCACCGGGCGCACTGTAGCGAGTCGAACCCGGTTGTCACGATTGGATATTGATCACCCGCGCCACGGGAATAAATCACGGCTGTAGTCGGTCGACCGTCATCGTTTCGTCTCGAATGAGCACCCGGATGCGGTTGTGCAGCCTGCCGCGGCGACCCTGCCAGAACTCCACCTCGTCGGGACGCAGCAAGAACCCGCCCCAGTGCGGTGGCACCGGAATGTCGTCGACGGCGGCGAACCGCTCGACCGTCTCGGCCATGATCCGATCCAGCTCGGCGCGCGAGCCGATGGTCTTGGACTGGTGCGAGGCCCACGCACCGAGCTGCGAGTCGCGCGGGCGGGAACGCCAGTACACGCCGGTGGTCTCGGCGCCGACCCGCTCGATCGCCCCGCGCACGTGCACCTGCCTGCCGAGCGCGGGCCAGACGAAGGTGGCCGCGGCGAACGGGACGGCGGCGAGCTGGCTGCCCTTGGCCGAGTCGTAATTGGTGTAGAAAGTCACACCTTCTGGTGAAAGTCCCTTGCAGAGGACCGTCCGGGCGACGGGCCGCGGCGCGCCGCTCGTCAGTGCCACCGTGGCGAGCACCATGGCGTTGGGCTCCGCGACACCGACCGCGGTCGCTTGCTCGATCCAGTGGCGTAGCAACGGTTCCCAGCCGCCGGCCAGCCAGGTTTCGTCCAGATCGACGTCTTCGCCACTGCCGAACGGGGCACCGCCGTAGTCGACTCGCATCGCCGCGAGATCGGGGGTCGGCAGGAATCCGGCCGCTTCCTGTCCGCCAGATGAATTGTCCAGGTCACGCATGGGGCAGACGTTACTCCGCAGTAGCAAGGAGCTAAGGTTTTAGTGATCGGCATGTACTCGGCGAGCCTTGCTACCCCTCTTCGACGAGCATCATGCGGCCCGAAGTGCAAGGAGAAGTCACAGCATGACCACCACCCCCGCGGTGCCTACTGGGCAGACCGCCGTACCCAGTGATTTCGTCAGCGGCCTGGAGGGCGTGGTGGCTTTCACCACCGATATCGCCGAACCCGACAAGGACGGCGGTGCGCTGCGCTACCGCGGCGTCGATATCGAGGACCTGGTCGAAGGCCGGGTGACCTTCGGTGACGTGTGGGCCCTGCTGGTCGACGGTGAATTCGGTCGCGGCCTGCCACCCGCCGAGCCCTTCCCGCTGCCCGTGCACACCGGTGACGTGCGCGTCGACGTGCAGGCCGGTCTGGCGATGCTCGCGCCGATCTGGGGTTACCAGCCGCTGCTCGACATCGACGACGAGACCGCGCGGGACAACCTGGCCCGCGCCTCGGTGATGGCGCTGTCCTACGTCGCGCAGTCCGCGCGCGGCATCTACCAGCCCGCCGTGCCGCAGAAGCAGATCGACGAGTGCACCACGGTCACCGAGCGCTTCATGACCCGCTGGAAGGGCGACCCGGACCCAAAGCACACCGAGGCGATCGACGCCTACTGGGTGTCCGCGGCTGAGCACGGCATGAACGCCTCCACCTTCACCGCCCGGGTGATCGCCTCCACCGGCGCCGACGTCGCGGCCTCGCTGTCCGGCGCGATCGGCGCCATGTCCGGCCCGCTGCACGGCGGCGCGCCCGCGCGCGTGCTGCCGATGATCGAAGGCGTCGAAAAGTCCGGCGACGCAAGGGCTCTGGTCAAGGGCATCCTGGATCGCAAGGAAAAGCTGATGGGCTTCGGGCACCGGGTCTACCGGGCCGAGGACCCGCGGGCCCGCGTGCTGCGCGCCACCGCGAAGCGGCTCGGCGCCCCGCGCTACGAGGTGGCCGCCGCACTGGAGCAGGCCGCACTGGCCGAACTGCGCGAGCGTCGCCCGGATCGCGCCATCGAGACGAACGTGGAGTTCTGGGCCGCGGTGATCCTGGACTTCGCCGAGGTGCCCGCGCACATGATGCCCGCCATGTTCACCTGTGGCCGCACCGCCGGGTGGTGTGCGCACATCCTCGAGCAGAAGCAGCTCGGCAAACTGGTCCGGCCCGCCGCCATCTACACCGGCCCCGGACCGCGCCGCCCCGAGGACGTCGCGGGCTGGAGCTCGGTCCGGCACGCGTAGTCCCGCGGCCGTCGCACGCACGAGCCGAATGCCCTGCACCAGTGGGGCGTTCGGCTCGAGTAGCATCCCCGTGACGTCGAGAGAGAGCGGACGGATGGTGGAAGAGGGAATGTCGCGGCGGCGGATGCTCGGTTTGGGCACCGCGATGGCCGCCGGTTTCGTCGCCACCGGATGCTTTACCGCCCAGCGTGATACGACCGCGGCGCCGAGTTCCCCCGAGACCGCGTCCCCGCCGGGCGACCGGGTCGTCGTCTCGAAAGCCGCTCCCCCGCCGCCGGACAACTCCCCGGCCGCGGTCGCCGCCCGCTACGCCGGCGTCCAGCCGCAGCAGTGGGGCGTGGAGATGGCAGGCATCACAAGCACTTTCGCGGCCGCGGGCAAGCAGATGGCATTGACCTTCGACGCCTGCGGTGGGCCGGGTAACAACGATATCGATCAGTCGCTGATCGATTTCCTGGTCGCCCAGCGGATTCCGGCCACGCTGTTCCTGAACAAGCGCTGGATCGATGCCAATCAGGGGCGGGCGGCCCAGTTGGCCGCGAACCCCCTGTTCGAACTGGCCAACCACGGTGTGGCACACAAGCCGCTGTCGGTGACCGGCCGGGCGGCCTACGGGATCACGGGCACCGGCTCGGCACAGGAGGCGGCCGACGAGGTCTGGGCCAATCACGAGCGGCTGTCCGGCCTGCTCGGCCGCCCGCCGCGTTTCTTCCGCGCCGGCACCGCGCACTACGACGATGTCGCCGTGCGGATCGTGCGGGAAATCGGCGAGACCCCGCTCGGTTTCAGCATCAACGCCGACTACGGCGCCACCGCCTCCGCCAAGCACGTCGAGACCGCGATGAACGCCGCTGCGCCGGGGGCGATCTCGCTCGCGCACATGCACCGGCCACAGTCGGGCACCGGCGCGGGCATGATCGCGGCGCTGCCGACCATCCGCGCGATGGGCTTCACCTTCGTCCACCTCCCCTGACGGACACCGGTCAGTCCTCGCCGAGCGAGGCGGCCCAGTCCACGGCGACGGACTCGCCGTGGTCGACGGTGAAGAAGGCGACCTCGAGATGCTGGCCGAGATCGACCAGACCGATCGCGGCCAACGGCACCGGCTGCACGAGCCGGACCAGCCAGGGCGTCGGCTCGTCCCAGGCGCGCACCTCCAGATCCAGCCGCAGCACCGGATCGTCGCGCCCGGAGTAGTCCGCCGCCACCGGGGTCGCCGCCAGCACGGTCGCGTCGGCGCGGCGTCCGTCGGCGAGGATCTTGGCGATGCCGGCCCGCCCGGTCTCCGCGAAATCCGGTACGTAGAGCACCAATCGGTCCCGGTCACCCGGATCTATGCGGCAGCACACCACATCTGCGGGTTGCATCCATTCGAGATCGGCCGCGGACACCCGCTGGCGCACCCGGGTCTCGTACGGCGCCGTGCCGTCCACCAGCACCCGGACCCAGAACACGTGCTCCGGCTCGCGCCGCGAGGTGGTGCTCGAATCCGGCTCGCCCGCCTTCGAACTCGGCCGCACGCCCAAAATCGTTGCCGAGCCGAGTGCTCCGCGTATCAGCAACTCGCGCCGCGCCGCGTCCGAGATCGCCCCCACCCGTAGCCCGAAGGTGCGTGACCGGCGACCGCGCAGTCGCCACCCCGAGCTCGCCGACGCCATGTTCATGGGCGCAAAGGTTAGCTGGAGTGTGCCCGGCGACACAGCAATACCACCGCAACTCGAGCACGCCGCGGGAAATCCGGCAGCCGCTCGGGCGCGGCCGGGCCGAGCCCGGTCCGTGGCTTCGAGCACAGCAGCCCACCCGCACTGACAGAGCTGGTCCGACACGCTTTACCCTGTTCGGCATGACCACTGCGTTCCCGACGATTCCCGACGACCTCAAGCCCGCCGACGGACGGTTCGGTTGCGGCCCCTCCAAGGTGCGACCGGAGCAGTTGCAGTCTCTGGTGAGTGTCGGCGCCTCGGTGTTCGGAACGAGCCACCGGCAGAAGCCGGTGAAAGATGTGGTCGCGCGGGTCCGTTCGGGGCTACGCGAACTGTTCACGCTGCCCGACGGCTACGAGGTGGTGCTCGGCAACGGCGGCACCACGGCCTTCTGGGACGCGGCCGCGTTCGGCCTGATCCGGGAGCGCTCGCTGCATCTCACCAACGGTGAGTTCAGCTCGAAGTTCGCCTCGGTCGCCAAGGGCAACCCGTTCATCGGCGATCCCATCGTGGTCTCGTCCGAGCCGGGCAGCGCCCCCGAACCGGTGTCGGATCCGGCGGCCGACCTGATCGGCTGGGCACACAACGAAACCTCCACCGGTGTCGCCATTCCGGTGCAGCGTCCGGCCGGTTCGGAGCACGCGCTGATCGCCATCGACGCCACCTCGGGCGCGGGCGGCCTGCCGGTGAACATCGCCGACGCCGACGTCTACTACTTCGCGCCGCAGAAGTGCTTCGCGGCCGACGGTGGCCTCTGGGTCGCGCTGATGAGCCCCGCGGCGCTGGCCCGGGTCGAGGAGATCAAGGCCTCGGGTCGCTGGACGCCGGAGTTCCTCTCGCTGCCGGTCGCGATCGACAACAGCACCAAGGATCAGACCTACAACACCCCGGCGCTGGCCACGCTGCTGCTGTTCGCCGACCAGATCGAGTGGATCAACGGCAACGGCGGCCTGGATTGGGCGGTCAAGCGGACGCTGGATTCCTCGTCGCGGCTGTACAACTGGGCCGAGTCGAGCGAATTCGCCACGCCGTACGTCACCGACCCGGCGCATCGTTCGCAGGTCGTCGGCACCATCGACTTCGCCGATTCGGTCGACGCGGCCGCGGTGGCGAAGGTGCTGCGGGCCAACGGAATCGTCGACACCGAGCCCTACCGCAAGCTGGGCCGCAACCAGCTGCGCGTCGGCATGTTCCCGGCGATCGACCCCGAAGACATCAGCCAGCTCACCCGGAGCATCGACTGGGTCGTGCAGAATCTGGGCTGACACACCGGATTCGACGCGCTCCGCACACGTGACACGCCACACATGACACGCCGTGGAGCGCGAAGCTTCAACTCGAACAGAGCAGATTAGCGGGGTGCGGAGGTCTCCGCGGAGATTTCCGCCCCGCGTGTCCTGCCCCACGGATCCCAGAAGTGCACTACTGTTTCGGAAAGTGGGCGGTGTCGCGAGTCGACGCGGTAAGGAGGTAACGGTGCGTGAACTTCGAGTGATCGGGGTGACGCCCGACTCCACGCACATCGTGTGTATCGACACCGAGTCCGGCGCGAAGTACCGGCTGCCCGCCGACGACAAGCTACGAGCCGCAGCACGCGGAGACCTTGCCCGATTCGGCCAGATAGAGATCGAAATGGAAGCAACTATGCGTCCTCGCGATATCCAGGCTCGAATCCGCGCCGGCGCCTCCGTCGAACAGGTCACCGCCGAGTCCGGCATGCCGGCCAGCCGCGTCGAGCGGTTCGCCTACCCGGTGCTGCTGGAACGCGCTCGCGCCGCCGAACTCGCCCAGAAGGCGCATCCCGTCCGCCCCGACGGCCCCGCCGTGGAAACCCTCATCGACGTCGTCACCGCGGCCTTCACCGAACGCGGGCACAACATCGAAGGCGCCGAATGGGACGCCTGGAAGGACGAGAAGGGCTTCTGGGTCGCCCAATTGCAGTGGCAGAACGGGCGTTCCGAGATCGCCGCGCACTGGCGCTACCAGCCGGACGCGCACGGCGGCTCGGTCTCCCCGCTCGACGACCCGGCCTCGGACCTGATCGATCCCGACTTCGGCCGCGCGCTACGCGGTCTCGCGACGATCCTGCCCGCCGAGGCCGAGACCCCCGAACCGCAGCCCGAGCCGGTGGCCGAACCGCGCCCGGCCCCGGCGGCGCCGCCCACCCGCCCCGCCGCCCGCCAGCAGGGCCAGCCCACGCTGGACGAATACTTCGAGCAGCGTGCGGTCGCGGCCGGTGGCAGCAGCACGCCCGCCATCACGGCGGGCGCACCCGCGGCTCCCGCCGCGGCGACCACCACCACGCCCGCCGCCGCGAGCCCCGCGCCGAGCACGCCTGCGCCGAGCCCCGCCGCGTCGACCGCCGACAGCACCGCGGACACCGCCCCGCCCGCACCCGCCGCACCGAAGGCACCGGCGGCGAAGGCACCGGCGGCCGAGGAAGCACCGGCCAAGCCCGCCAAGGCCCCGGCCAAGACGGCCCGCACCAAGCGCGGCAAGGCGCCCATGCCGTCCTGGGAGGACGTGCTGCTCGGCGTGCGCAGCTCAGGTCACTGACGCACCCGCCCGTCTCTCTCGCGTATTCAGGACCCGCCGAGAACGGTTGGCGCGTTTCGTTCAAAAGCTGCAGCGCGATGTTTCGCACTCCGCGCGCGCGTGTCGCTCGGCTGACACGCGCGTGACGGCGGGATGCGCGCGGCGAGCGCTCCGCCGCACTCGAGTTCAGTTTCGTAGGTCGCCCGTCCGGCCGAAATCGGTTTGCTGAGGCCGAGGCTGGTTTGCTGAGCCCCGCGTAGCAACATATTTCGCGGCGCGCGGGCGTGTTCCGGGACCGAAGGACGGTCCGGAACCGCGCACGGCAGGTAGATTTTTAGTGTGTGATCGACGGCGTGCCAGGCATCGGACGAGACACCGACGCGGTGAATTGTTCGACACCCCAGTGCGTTGCTCGAAGTTCGCGGAGCTGATTCGTGCAACCATCGGGAGGTGCCGGAAATGCTATCGAAAGCTTCGTCGCTCTGGTACGTCGACGCATCCGACCCGTTGACGGTACTGCGCGCCAATCACGACCCGGATCCCGATGCCGCACTGGCGCTTGCCAAACAGTTGCACAGCGATCGCGACGTCCTGCCGATCATGGTCGGCACGCTGGCCGGCTGCGCGGGCCCGGACCTCGACGAGGTCTACATCGGCTGCTACCCCGGGGTGACCGTGGTGTGCTCCGCGCAGGCCGCCCGCATCCACCCGACCGAGCTGCCGGAGCTGCTGGTGCGGCCGCTGGCCTCCGAACACACCTACCTGGTGTCGTTCGACACCGCGCACGGGTGGGGCGCGTTCGCGCATTGGGAGCGTGGCGAATTCCGCCGGGCGTTCAGCTCCAGCCGAGTCAACATCCTGGAGGACGAGGGCCTCCCCCTGGTGTGGGAACGCCCGTACTGGGCCGGCGAGCACCCGGTGCGCTGGCAGGCCGGTGAACTCCCCGACCCGCAGACCCTGCCCTTCGATCCGCCCGACTTCGCCGACGCCGCGAACAACGAATGGCTCGGCTTCCACTACCGCGCACCGGCTCCAGCGGGCGCGCTGGTGCCCGGCGACGTGGCGGTGTGCGGATTCACGCTCTACCCGAAAGGGCAGGCGCCCGACCCGGCCACCCTGGTACCGCCCGAGGAGGAACCGGACGACGTCCGCCCCCGGCGCGGCCTGTTCGGCTGGCTCCGCGGCTCCGACCGCGTGTCCTGATCAGCTCGCCAGGCCACCGAGCAGCAGCACCAACCAGCCGAGCCCCACCCCGGCGACACCGCCGAGCACCACCCATCTGGTTACCGGGGCCTCGCGCAACCGCCAAGCGGTCGGCGCGGCACCGCCGGCCGCGACGACGTTCACCGCGAACGCGAGCAAGGGGTGCACCTCGGCGAGCGCCCGCCCGAACGAATACACCGCGGTCGCGCTCAGCAGCGCGACCATGATCGTGACGGTCAGCCCGGCACCCCACGGCGCCGGGCTCTGGGTAGGCGGATAGGTCACGTTCGAACCCGCTCGTAGAAGGCCATGGCCGCGGCGGTCGCGACATTGAGCGAATCGGTGCCCGGCGACATGGGAATTCGCGCGCGCACATCGGTGGCCCGCATCGCTTCCTCGGTCAGCCCCGGTCCCTCGGCACCGAGCAACAGTGCCACACGCTCCCCTGTCATCGCGGTGGCCAGGTTCATCGCCGCCCCGTCGGGTGTGAGGGCGATGATCTGGAATCCTTTGCGCCGCAGTATATCCAGACCATCCGGCCAATCCGGCACCGAAGCGAACGGCACCCGCAGCACGTGCCCCATGGAGACCCGCACCGCGCGCCGGTACAGCGGGTCGGCGCACCGATCGCCGAACAGGATCGCCTCCGCGCCGAGTCCGGCGGCGTTGCGGAACATCGCGCCGAGGTTCTCGTGGTCGTTGACGCCCTCGAGCACCGCCACCGTGCGCGCGTGCGCGGTGACCTCGTCCAGGCTCAGCGGCGCCGGCCGCCGCGCGACCGCGAGCACGCCGCGATTGAGGTGGAACCCGACCACCTCCGCCATCACCTCGGCCGAGGTCCGGTAGTACGGCACCGCGACATCGGCCAGCTCGCCGGCGAGTTCCACGCGGCGCTTGTCCACCCCGAACAACGCCGTCGGAGTGAACCGCGAAGCCAGCATCCGCTGGACCACCACCACCCCCTCGGCGATCACCAGGCCACGCCGCCCGGGCAGATCGGGCCGGCGGTCGGCGGAGTTGAGGTCGCGGAAGTCATCCACCCGCGGATCGGCGGGGTCATCGATATCGATCACTTCGGCCACGGCTACATCCTGCCCGTCCGGGCTACCGCGTGGCGCGACCGGTGTCCGATCCCCGCTACCCGATGCGCCGGAGGCGGGTGTCGTCCCGCGCTCGCGACGCCGCGCGAACACGGTGGCCGTGCGCCGCGGGAGACCCGGGCGAAAATCGAGTGCGTGGCGCGCTCGGCGCGTGGGAGGGTGCAACGATGACGTTGACTGACGGCATCACTATCCGCTCTGCCACCGAGGACGATCTGACTTCCATCAGGACGCTGGTGGCGACCTCGTTCGGCGCCTACGGGCCCGCGGGCTTCCGCGAACACAGCAGGCAGTTGTTCCCGCCGGCCGACGCGATCGTCGCGGTCGACGACGGCGTGGTGGTCGGGCATGTGAAATCGCGGCGGATGACGGTGACCGTGCCGGGCGAGCGGGCGGTGGACGGCTGCGGGATCGCCGCGGTCGGTGTGGCGCCGACGCATCGGCGGCGCGGAATCCTGCGGGCGATGTACACCGAGCAGCATCGGCGCACCGAGGCGGCCGGGCTGGCGCTGACCCTGTTCACGGCCAGCGAGGGCAGCATCTACGGGCGGTTCGGCTACGGACCGGCGGTGCGGGAGAACGCGGTCTCCATCGATCGGCGCTTCGCCGAATTCCGGCCCACCACACCGGATCCGGGCGGCGTGCTGCTCGCCGAAGCCGCCGAGGTCACCGAGCACGTCGAGGCCGTGTACGACAGGTGGCGCAGGTTCACCCCCGGCGTGCAGGTGCGGCCGGCGGCATCATGGGCCATGCTGTTCGCCGATCCGGAGCCGGTCCGCGACGGCGGCTCAGAGCTTTTCGCGTTCACCCATCCGGACGGCTATGCGCTGTACCGGAATCACTTCACCGAGTCCGAGCGGACCGTCGACGTGCTGGAGCTGCGGGCGGTCACCGCCGAGGCGCATGCCGCGCTGTGGCGGGCGCTGCTCGGACTGGATCTGGCGCAGCGGGTGAAAGCCGTACTGGGCGACAATGATCCGCTGCCGTACCTGCTGACCGATCCGCGGCTGGTGCGCACCACGAACCGCGAGGACGGACTGTGGTTGCGGCTCATGGACATTCCCGCGGCCCTGACCGCGCGCACGTACCAGCGAGACCTGGAACTCGTGCTGGCGGTACAGGATCCGTTCCGCGACGCGGGCGGCACGTTCGCCCTGCGCGTCCGCAACGGTATCGCCGAATGCGCGCCCACCACCCGCGCCCCGGAGATCGAACTCGGCATCGACGTGCTCGCCAGCATGTACCTCGGCGCCTATCCGGCCCGAGTCTTCGCCGCCGCCAACCGGCTCCAGGCCAAGGACCCCGCTGATCTGGCCGCCCTGCAGGAAGCCTTCGGCACCGACCGCGACGCGGTGCTCGGCTGGTTCTTCTGAACCCGGCCGGAGCACACGGCCACGTGTGCTCCGGGCCGAGTGCTGGCATGCTGGTGGGTGTGAAGCCGATTCAGCTCGTCCTCAACATCCTCTGGTTGGTGTTCGTCGGTTTCTGGATGGCATTGGGCTACATCCTGGCCGGCGTCATCTGCTGCATTCTGATCATCACGATCCCGTGGGGCATCGCGTCGTTCCGGATCGCCGCCTACGCGCTGTGGCCGTTCGGCCGCACCACGGTGGAGAAGCCGGGCTCGGGCGCGGGTTCGCTGGTCGGCAATGTCATCTGGTTCATCGTCGCGGGCTGGTGGCTCGCGCTCGGCCACCTGCTGACCAGCATCCCGCTGTTCATCTCGATCATCGGAATCCCGTTCGGCTGGGCCAACCTCAAGCTGATTCCGCTGTCGCTGTTCCCGCTCGGCCGCGACATCGTCGACAGCGACCAGCCGTTCGGCGCGCGCTGAGTTATTCGGATTCGTCGACGATCTGCTTCATGATGCCGACCGCACGGGTCAGCACCACGACCTGATCCTCGGTCAGGCCCGAAAGCTGCTCGGTCATCCAGGCTTCCCTGGCGTTGGTCTCGTCGGCGATCAACGCGCGGCCCGCCTCGGACAGCGACACGATGATCTGGCGGCCGTCGGTGGGGTGCGGTTTGCGCTCGACCAGACCGAGATCGGTGAGCGAGGCGATGACTCTGGTCATCGACGGCGGCTGGACGCGCTCCTTCGCGGCAAGCGCACCCGGGGTCATCGCACCGTCCCGAGAAAGGGTCGCGAGGGCGGACAGCTGGGTCAGCGAAATCTGCGCGTCGGCACGTCGACCACGCAGATGACGCGTCAGCCGGACCACCGCCAGCGAGAGTTCACCGGCGAGGGTTCGAACATCGGATGGCGTTGTCACAGAGGTGAACGATACGGGACCGGTGGCCGACGGACCGGCGTTCTCGCCGGTACGCGCACAGCCGCAGCCACATCGGCGGTGCGCGGGCCGCCCGGCACGCCGCCGTTATGCTGGATGACGTGACTCAGAACGTGCCGCAGATCCCGCCGCGGCTGACCGATCCGCGGCCCGTGCTCGCGGTCGGCTGCGCGCTCTGGCTGATCGCCACCGTGGTGGTGTGGGCCGGGGGCGATCGGTGGGCGTCGGTGCTGCCGGTCTGCCTGATGGGACTGGTGGTCGGCGGGCTCGCGCTCGGGATCTTCCTCATCCAGCGACGCGGTGCGCGGCGCGGCGACAAGGGCGCGCAGACCGGGCTCTGAGCGTCAGCCCACCTCGAAGTCGTTGCTGGTGCCCGTGAACGGGTGCAGCGCGCCGTCGGGGCTCAGGCTGTCGGCGTAGTGCTGCAGCCGGTAGCGGCCCGGCGTGGCGTCGGCCGGGATATCCCAGGTGAACCGCGCGACGGAGTCCGCGGCACCGCGCTTGCTCCAGTAGAACTTCACCGCCCACTCGCCCTCGTTGGCCACCCGGATCCAGTCGCCCGCGGAACTCTGCCGCTGCACCTCCAGGAAGGTGCCGTTGCGGCGCGGGTTGTGTTTCGGGTGGGCCGAGACGAATTCGGCGACGACCTGGGCGCCCGCGGCGTATGCCGGTGCGGGCTGGGTCAACACGTCGCCGAAGGTCCGGCCCGGCGGGGTGGTGTCCGGCCCGGCACCCGGCTGGAAGTTGGGTTGCAGGTGCGACACGTCGCGCGGGGCGGGCCCGCGCGGCACCTGCTGCCTGGCCGCGAACGCCGTTGCCAGCCTGGTGAATTCCTGCTGATACGCACCGAGGGTGTAGCGGCCGAACAGCGTCGAGGCGCCCTCGTATTGCTGCGCGTCGTATTCCTCAGGGGTGGTGACATATTCGTGGTAGGCGTTCGCGTAGCCCTGCATGAGGACCTGTTCCAGCCCGACGCCGAGCGCGTCCGCGACCGCCCGGCGTACCCGCAGCCCGGCGGTGATGGTGAATTCCCCACCGGCGGCGGCCAAATAGAGCTCACCGATCCGGACCAACTGGATCGGCAGCACGTTCGGCACCCAGGCCACCGGCGGCAGCAGGCCGAGCGGCGCGGCGATCGCCTTGGGCGCCTGGGCATCCGCGAGCCACGCGGGTGCGGGCGCGTTCGGGTCGCCCAGCGCCTGCAGGAACGGATTGCGCACCCCTTCCGGGATGGGCACACCCGGCAGTCCCGGACCGTCCTCGATGCTGCCCGCGATGAGCGAGACGCCCGCGGCGGCGGGCGCGGTATGCCGGGGCTGCCCGTCCGGGGTGAAACGGCCGTCGACGGCGATATCTGCCAGGTCGATGTAGCAGAGCAGCGCGTCGACCGGTCCGCTGGTCGAGCGGGCCTGGGCCAGCGCGTCTTTCGACGCCCGGTACTGCCGCTCGCCGATGATGCGGGTGTTCTCGAACTCGTCCTCGGTGGGTCCGGAGCCGGGGCGCAGGTTCAGGTTCGGCGACATGTCGCCCGCGTTGGTCTGTGCGAAGGCCGCGACGAAGCCGGGGTCGCCGTCGAGGTAGCGGACGCCGTGCTCGAGATGCTCGTAGGAGAACGCCGCGTAACCCTTGTTGTCCGCGCTGATCAGCCGATTCTGGTTGGTCATCGAGGTGTTGTGGGTGGCGAACCAGGTGATCGCGCCGACCTGTCGACCGCCCTTGACGAGCGACAGCACCGTGACCGCCGGGTCGATGGCCTCGGGAAAATGTTGTTTGTCGGCAATCGGATTGAGTTCCCAGGCCACCCTGGACCGATTGACGCTCGCGTCGTGCAGTTCGCCGCGCCCCAGCGCCAGGGCGCCGGGACCGAGATCGGCGTGCGCGGCCGCGACGGCCTCGACGATGCCGTTCACCTCCGCGTCGTACACCTGCTGCTGAAAACCCATGATGGACAGGTTGTATGCGTAATCGTTGCTGGAGCCGCCACAGGTCGCGTGCGAATGCGTCGAAGTGAGCAACACGTTCTGTTCGGTGTATTGATCGCCGAAGCGGCGCGCGAGTTCGGCCAGGACGCCACGGTGCACGGACTGGAAAATCATGCCGTTCTCGGCCACCACGAACACGATTCGCCTGCCGCCCGCACCGATGATGAACGCCCTGGCCCGCGGACGCAGGTGGATGCCGGCGGTCTGCTGCTCGAACTGGGAATAGCCCATCATTCCGCATTCCGCCGCCGGACCGGTGATGTCGGAGAGGCCGACACCGATCTCGTAGCCGCCGGAATCCGGTGCCGCGGCGGCCCGCGCGCCCGAGCGCTCGGCCAGGACAGGCACCGTGGCCGCGGCGGCCAGCGTTGCCGAACCGACTACGGTTCGGGCCAGAACGGTTCTGCGCGACAGCGGCATACACGTCTCCTTCGATCCTGATGGCAGCGAACCACACAACTGGTCACTCGTCCAGTCCAGATTTTTCGACCAGCGAATTGACTGCACGCGCCTAGAGCGCTTAACTCCCTGAGGTGTCCTCCCGATTGAGCGTCGAAGAAAGACGGGCCCACCTTATCGAGGCCGCGATCGGTCTTGCCGAAAAAAAGGGCGTTGCGGGCGTGACCACGCGCGATGTCGCCCAGGCGGCGGGCGTCTCGCTGGGTGTGGTCCATTACTGTTTCGAAAACAAGGACGCGCTGATGACCGAGCTGGTCAAGGCGTTGTCGATGGAATTACGAGATTCCGTCGACGCCAATGAAACAGTGTGGCAAGACGTCGGAAGTGGAAAAGAAGCGCTTCAAAAATTGATCCGCGCGGGACTGGAACTCATGTGGCTCAACATTGAGGCAACCCCGGAACGTCAGCTACTCACTTACGAAACAACAACTTACGCACTGCGCGAAGGCGAGCAAACTCCCGCCAAACTCGCGATCGCGCGCGAGCAGTACAACTTCAACGACTCCACCGTCGCCGACATCCTCGAGCACGCGCGCGACGCGACCGCCAACACCTGGTCGGTACCGCTGCCCTCCCTGAGCCGGTTCACCCTCAACGTGATCGACGGGGTGGTGCTGCGCTGGCTGGTGGACAACGACAGCGAGGCCGTCCGCGCCCAGCTGGATCTGCTCAGCCAGATGATCGCGGAGTACGCGTCCTGAACCTGGTGCGGCACAGTAGTTCTCGCGCAATCTGAGTTCCCGCATACCGCGCGGAGTCGGGTGCGGGAACCGGATCGTGCGTGCACTACCGCGGTGCGCTCGCGTGCACCGTCGTGCCCTCGCGCCACCACGGGACCGTTGTCGTGCGCTCGACCGCGCCGTGCAGCCGCACGGTCAGCTCGTCGTGCAGCACCAACTCCCCGTCCTGCGGCGGCAGCGAAAGAAGCTGGCGCAGGACGACTCCGAGCGGCTCCGCGGACCACGTGGTGCGCCGGCCGGAACTCACCACCTCAGCGGTGACCGCCCCCGAGACCAACGGCAGATCGAGCAGCGCGGCCAGCGCGGGCGCGGTCTCGGCGACACCGACCACCAAGCGGTCCGGCGGCAGCGCGAGGCCGAACCACGGCTGATCGAGCACCAGTGCGTCGGCCGGATCGATGACAGCGCCGGACAAGGCGCGCACCCGGTCGGGCAGCTCGAGCTCGGTGAGCTCGAGCCGATCGGCGGCCACCGCGGCGGCCAATCGCGCGTGGGTCCGCGAAATGACCTCGGGCGTAGGCGTATTCGCCGGATCGGCGAGCGCGTCGAGCAAGGCCGCGGCCAATTCGAGCGTGATCACCGCCGGATCGGCGAGCAGGGCGCGGATCGCGGCGGCGTCCTCCGCGAGGCCGGGGACGGCGAAAGTCGGCAGCAGGCCGTCGAATTCGGTGTCCTCGGGGTGCCGGAGCAGGCCGAGCGGAGTACCCGAGATCCGGGCGTGGGTACGCAACCACCACGCGGTGTAGCCGTCGTGATCGGTGAGCAGTCGCCGGGTACGCGGCGCGGACGCCAGCTGCCACAACGCTTCCGGCCAGGCGTCGTCATCGATCAGGTCGAGGTCGCGGACCGCGGCCAGCTCCCGCGGCTCCTGCGCCAGCGTCGACCACCAGCTGTCCTCGTCGTCCAGGTCGTGATCGGGCCCGGTCGGATCGGACTCGACGACCAAGCTGAAATCCCAGCCGACCCGCACGGCCCGAAGCGCTTGCGCGCCATAGTATTCCACCATGGCGGCGTCGACCGTATGGAACGGCGAATCCGCCACCAGCAGTTCGCGCAGCGGCGCGTCGGGCAGCAGCAACTCGTCCGCGGGGTGCAGCGCTCCGTCCGCATCGGGCAGTTCGAGCAGGCCGAGCCAGGTCGGCAGGGCCGCCGCGTCGGCATGGGCGGCCAGGCGCAGCACCGCGTCGACCGTATCCGGGTCGTCCGGGTGATCCTCGAGTTCGGCGCGCAGGTCCGGCTCGCGCAAAAGATCCTCGACGGTGGCCGAACGCGCACCCAGCCGGGCCAGCAGCGGATGCGCGGCATCCGGATGCACCAACCTGGCCCAGTGCACCGGGATCGCGACCTCGAGCTGGTCGTCGAGCACCGTCGTGCGCGGCCCGGTCACCAGGCGCCCGTCGGCCAGCGGGACAGCGAGCGCGCCCAGCTCCTCGGCGGCCAGCGGGTCCGCCACGAACTGCTCCAGCGCCTCATATAGTGCGTACCACCACCGCGGCGCCCGCTCCAGACCGCTGGACAATTCCGCCAGTCGAGCCAACCCGACCCGATGCACGTCGAGCACGCCCAGCGCCTCGGCCTGCCCTTGCCCCGACAACTCGGGAATCACCAAGGGCCCGATCACGTCATCGAGCAATCCCGCCAATTCCCCCGTGAGCCCGGTGAACACACTCGCCCGCGTAGGTACCGCGACATCCGAGATGGGCGCACTGGGCAGGTCGAAAAACGCTGAGTCGTCCGGAGTTTCGGTGGTCGGGTGTTCCTCGGTCGCGGGGTCCAGCGGTACAGGGTCGAATGCGACGGCAGCGTCCTCGGTGCTCGTGGAGAGGACGGGAAGCCAGGGGTTGGTTCGGAGTTCACGGATCGCCGCCTCGCGGAGGAGGGCGTCGGCTTCGCTGCGGGCGAAGGCGGGACTGGGGACGAGCACCAGTCGGTCGCGGGGTGGCAGCACGCGAGCGAAATCGGCATAGCCAGTGGCCAATTCGGCGACGCGGGCACCGGGCAGCAGACGGCGGCGATCCGGCTGCATCGGAATGTCCGCGATCAGCAGCGCGGGTAGCGACAGTTCCTCATCGGAGCGGGTCGGGGCGCGCAGCACGTCGGGGGCGACGGCGACCGGCCTGCCATTGCGGATCGGCAGCAGCCAACGGGCGCGCGGCGTGCGGTAGGACCACCAGACCCGGCGTTCGTCAGCCGGGCCGTCGACGCGGACCTCTTGGAGACCGTCACCGAGATCGGCGGTGCGGCTGGAGAATTCCGCGGTTTCGACGGTAATGCTTTGCAGCGCAGGCAATTCCAGCAGTAGATCGGCCGCTTCGGCGTGCATTCCCGTGAGCAGCGCGGCGGCGTCCACCGCTGGGCGCAGCGCGAGCACCACCTCGGTGTCGAAACCGTCAGCGGGTTGCGCATCACTCGGCCAAGCGAGCCGCAAGGCGGGCGGTGCCAGCGCCTCCGCGCCGGGTTCGCCCTGCGCCAGCTGATCCGCGGTGCCGGCGAGATCGCCGGACCGCAACGCGTCCCGAGTGCGCGCGCGGGAGAACAGGAGCGAGCCTGTGGTGGAACGCAGTTCGATCTCGTCGCTCACCGCGAGCACCGCGGTGAAGCCCACCCCGAAACGTCCGACATCCGCCGCATCGGACTTCCCGGACGCGCGCAGCGCGGTCAGCGCGTGCACACCCGAGACATCCAGCGGCGCACCGGTATTGGCGACATGCAGCACCGAACCGTCGAGCCATACCCGCAACCGGCCCGGCACGCCCGCCTTGGCTGCGGCGTCCGCGGCGTTCTGCGCCAACTCGGTCAGCAGCCGGTCGCGATAACCGGCGCGAACCAGATCCGCCTCGGTCGCCGCGTCCTCGCGCAGCCGGGTCGGCGAATCACGCCATGCGGCAAGCACGCCCGCCCGCAACGCGGCAGTACCGAACGGATCGGCCGCCCCGCCGCTCACCCCTGTCGCGATGACTCGTCCGCCCCACCCTCGACCGTGTCACCCCGCTGCTCAGCATCCGGACCTTGAGCCTCGAAACCGGCATTGGCAGAACGACCTTCGTCGCCACCCTGCTCGACATCCGAAGCGACGGCACCACTCTCGACAGCCGAAACCTCAGCACCTGCATCCGATACCGCATCGGAACCCCGAGCATTCGAACCGGCACCGCTGTCGTCGGCAGTCGAGGCATCGTCGGCCGCTACCGCTTCCGCGATTTCGGCAGCGCTCGCGGCCGGCTCGTCCCCTGCACCGACCACCGCCTCCGGCGCATTCCCGGCACCCGGCGCAGTCGGCTCCGCGGCGGGAGCACCGACCGCAGGTGACACCTCGCTGACCGGCGCGATCGGTTCCGCGACGCCCGTCGCCTCGTCTGCCGCAGCATCCGCCGTTGCGGCCAAAGGCTGCGTCTCGCCGCCGGACGCGAGCGACTCTGCGGCCACCGGCGCATCGGACACGGCTCCAGCGTTCCACGCAGCGCGAGCCGAGTCGGCCGCACCAGCCGAAACGATCTCCGCGCCAGCGGATTCGGCGTACGCACGCGCCGACTCGGACGCCACCGCCGCAGCCGTGCCGTCGGCGACAACTGCGGCCACAGCGTCAGCCGTGGGCTGCGCGGCGATCGCTTCCGAGGTCGCGGCGGACTCGCCCCCCGTGGCCGGCTCGTCGGCGGGCGGTGCCGCCTCGGCTTGCCGCGCGCCAGCGGGTTCTTCCGATCCGCTGGCCGAAACAGCTTCCGCACCGGCGGGTTCCGCGTCACCGTGCGGCGACGCCACGGGCACCTCGACGGTCGGTTCGCCGTTCGCGACAGACGAGGCGGCCGGCTCGGTATCCGGAGTTCCCGGAACGGAAGCCGGTTCGGGCGCACTGGCGTCGCCGGTCGTCGTGGCCGAGTCCACCGTCCCGGCAGCACCTTCCGCGGATTGCGCAGGCGTGGCGGCGGGTGTTTCGTCCGCGGGGGCTTGGCGCAGGTCCGCGGTCGGGAACAGTTCGACCGCGGCGTCGTCGTAGGCCTCGTAGAGGGGGGAGCCGCCGCCGGTGGGGGCGACGGTGTCGGAGTGGGCGCCGCAACCGTAGGCGGCGTGCACGACCCGTCCGTCGGCGCCCATCGCGTTTCCGCAGACGCCGAAGGCGGCGCGCAAGGAACCGGCGAGCGGGAGGTAGAAACCGCACAGGCCGCAGGTGGAGGGGGCGGCCTTGGCCATCTCGGTGTCGGGGCCGTATTCGGCGTGCCAGCGTTCAGCGGCGTCCGCGCGCCCCTCGAGGCTCAGCACCTGGGTGCGGCCGAGGCCGACCTCGAGGGCGACCTCGTCGACGACCGGGTCACCGTTGGCGACGTAGCCGGGCACCAGGCGCGGGTCGTTCGGCGGCGGGGCCAGCAGGTCACCCGGGGCCAGGTCGCCGGGCCGGATCCGCTGATCCCACGGCACGAAGTCGGGCGCGACCAACGCGTCCGGACCGGGCAGCAGCGCCGACTCGCTGACGGTCGCGTACTCGGCCGTCGGCGGCGCGGCCACCACGACCGCCCACTGCCAGCCGCGATAGCCGGGCAGGGTGGCTTCGAAGCGATGGGTCGCCGCGCTCTCGTCCTCGGCAGCCACGCCGAGATGCGCCCCGACTCCGGCTGGTTCCAACTCCAGGAGCGCACGGCGGGCCAGATCGACGGCGTCGGCCAGAATCGGCCGGACGCCGGACTCAGAAACAGAAACTGCGCTCACCGCCTACATTTTGCCGTATGAAACGCAATCGGCGTTCGTTGGCTGTCGGTCTGCTGGTCGGTCTGGTCATCTTCAGTGGCTGTGGCGCCGCACAGGAGGCCACACCCGAGCTGAAGATCGAGGTCGTCGCCGTCAGACCGCATGACCCGACCGCCTTCACCCAGGGCCTCGAGATCGACGGCAACGTGCTCTACGAAGGCACCGGACTCTCGGGCGCGTCGAGTGTGCGCGCGACGGACGTGCACACCGGCGAGCAACTGGCCAGGACCGATCTCCCCGCCCCCTTCTTCGGCGAGGGCCTCACCGTCGCCGGGGACACACTGTGGCAGCTCACCTGGCAGGAGCACACGGCTTTCGCGCGGGATCCGGTCACCTTGGCCGAACGCGCCCGGGTGCCGTACGAGGGCGAGGGCTGGGGGCTGTGCACAAGAAATGGCCGGCTGGTCATGAGCGATGGCACCGACACACTGACCTTCCGTGATCCGGTCACCTTCGCGCCGACCGACTCGATCCGGCTGACCAGCCACCAGAGCGCCCGGCTCAACGAGCTCGATTGCGCCGAGGACGGTTCCGTCTACGCCAACGATTGGCCGACCGACACGATCCTGCGCCTCGATCCCGACTCCGGTGAGGTGCTCGCGCGCATCGATGCGAGCGCGCTGTATCCGGCGGCCGCCCGGGTACTCACCGGCAGCGACGCGCTGAACGGGATCGCACAGCTGCCCGGCACCGATCGATTCCTGCTCGCGGGCAAGAAATGGCCGAGCATGTTCGAGGTCCGCTTCGTGCCCGCCTGAGTCCGGCGGCGCGACGAGTTCACCACGATTTCGGTTGCGCTTCGCCGGATCGGGCAGCCTGCGGGTATGCATTGTCGTTTGCGACGCGACAAACGTCACCTTCCGCCGACACCTTCGAGCGCGAGTGAACGCCCAGCAGCGAAGTACGACAGAATTGAGGATGTGACTACTCCCCGCGAACCTTCCGGTCCCGACCGTGATCGGTGGGACGGTGGGGAGTATCCGCCGATCGAACGGCATCCCGGATTCGACCGGTATCCGCCGCCGAACTCGCCGACGCGCCGCGGTCCGTTGCCGCCGCTGGATCCCGATCGGTTCGGCGGATCGCAGGCCGAGACCAGGCGGCATCCGGCCGCGGCGGCGGGGCAGCAGGATCCGCCGGGGCGGGCACCGCGCCGCGTCTTCCCGCATCGCCCGCAACCGCCGCACGGACCGGAGCCGGAGCTCGCCGCGCCGCCCCCGCCGACCAAGCCGCTCCCCGAACAACCGGAGACCGCCGACGCCGGCGCCGAACCCGCCCAGCCCGGCCCGCAGCGGGTACCGCGCAAGCTGACGGTCACCCGGGTCGCCGCGATGCGCGGCCGCGAACTCACCGAGAAGGGCATCGCCACCTTCCAGCGCGCGGCGAAGGCCGACGGGGCCGACAAGTCCGGTCTGACCGCCCTCACCTATGCGACGATGGCCAACTTCGCCCTCGACGCGGCGGTCGCGGTCGCCCTCGCCAACACCTTGTTCTTCGCCAGCGCAACCGCCGAGAGCAAGACGAAAGTCGCGCTGTACCTGCTGATCACGATCGCGCCGTTCGCGGTGATCGCGCCGCTGATCGGGCCGATGCTCGACCGGCTGCAGCACGGTCGGCGGGTGGCGCTGGCCACCTCGTTCGCGTTGCGCGCCGTCGTCGCGGTGGTGCTGGTGCTCGAATTCGACAGCTGGGCACTGTATCCGCTCGCCCTGTGCATGATGGTCGGCAGTAAATCGTTCTCGGTGCTCAAGAGCGCGGTGACGCCGCGCGTGCTACCGCCCGATATCGACTTGGTGCGCACCAACTCTCGGCTCACTGTGTTCGGCTTGGTGGGCGGCACGATCGGCGCTGGTGCGATCGCGGGCATTGCCGCGATGGCCGCCGGGTCCAACGGCGCGTTGATCTTCGCCACGCTGATCGCCTGTGCCGGAACCTATCTGAGCCTGCGCATCCCGTCCTGGGTGGAGGTCACCGAGGGCGAGGTGCCCGCTACGCTGAGCTATCACGGCCCCGACGCGCACACCGAAGTGCTCTCGCCGGACAAGGAATCCGCGGTGCCGCCGCGCAAACGCAGGCAGCCGCTGGGCCGTTCGGTGGTGACCGGCCTGTGGGGCAACAGCGCCATCCGCGTGCTGACCGGGTTCCTCACCTTCTACATCGCCTTCGTCGCCAAGGCCACCGAGCACCGCCCGGTGCAGCAGGCCGCGATGCTCGGCGTGGTCGGCGCCGCCGCCGCGATCGGCAACTTCGCGGGCAATGCGACCGGCGCCCGGATCAAGCTGGGCAGGCCGTCGCTGATCGTGCTCGGCTGCACGGCGGCTTGTGCCCTGGTCGCGCTGTTCGCCACGTTCACCAACAACCTGCTCGGCGCCGCATTGGCCACCCTGGTCGCGGCGGGCACGAGCGCGCTGGCGAAGGTGTCGCTGGACGCGCTGATCCAGGACGATCTGCCGCCGGAGTCGATCGCGTCCGGCTTCGGCCGGTCCGAAACCGTGTTGCAGCTCAGCTGGGTGGTCGGCGGCGCGGCCGGCGTGCTGCTGCCGACCGACTACTGGAAGGGCTTCGCGGTGATCACCGCGGTGCTCGTGGTCGGGTTGGTGCAGACCTTCGTCAGCTACCGTGGCCATTCGCTGCTGCCCGGTCTCGGCGGAAATCGCCCGCAACACGCGGAACAGGAAGTTCCCGCGACCAGGCCGATGCCACAGACTTCGAACGCGTACCGCAAGCCGGGGGCTGCCGGGGGCGAAACGACACATATCCAACGAGGGATAGGAGATCCCAGCCAGTGAGCGAGCGAACCTTCGACCCAGCGGCCGCGCCGACGGCAGGCCCGCGCCGCGGCGAGGCAGCGGCGTGAAGCGGCTCAACGCGCGCACCGTCGTGGCCCTGCTCGGCGCCGGACTGCTCGTCGTCACCGTCGCCTTCGTCGGCGTGCTCGTCGTGCTGGTCCGCAACGCGGACGAGAAAGACCCGGTGATCACCGCCTACGCGCACGGCAAGACCGTCACCGTCGAGCCGTACGTGTATTGCTCGGTGCAGATGGCGGATTGCCACTACGGCGAGACCGTGCAGCTCGTGGTGCCGCCGAACTACCCGCTGCAGCTCTCGCTGCCGAAGCAGATCGCCGAAGCGCCGTGGCTGGCCCAGGTCGTCTACGCGCTGCCCAACGGGGAACGAGTCGATCGCGTGATCAGCCACACCAACTACCCGCAGGGCGCCATGGCCGTCACCATCGAGTCCCGCCCCGAACCGGACCTGCGCCTCGTCGGCCTCGAACTGCAACTGCCGATCCTGGCCAAGGACAAGGACACCGGCAAGGAGTTCTACCTCCCGCACGCCGCCTGGTCCATCAGCACGGCCCCGTAGAGCGCGGCCGACCAAAGTCGGCAGCGCCGCACCACTCATCGCCGCCAGCACCACCACGGAGCGAGTCTTACCAGCGCCCACCCACTCACCGCCGAACAGCACCACGACAAAGCGAGTCTTACGAGCGACCGTCCACTTACCGCCGTAACAGCACTACGACGAAGCAAGTATTGCGAGCGACCGCCCCTCACCGCCGAACAGCACCACCACGGAGCGAGTCTTACGAGCGACCGTTCGCGGCCGTCTCGCGTCTCAGCTGTCGAAGCGCATGCGCCGCAGGCGCGAGTCTCGACAGCTGAGACGCGAGACTAAGGGGCCGCGAACAACGCCGCGGCCACGCGGCCAACAATTCAGTGATCGAGTTCGCGCGCGACGGCGCGGACGACCTCTGAGATGCGTTGCGCGGTCTTGCGATCGGGGTAGCGGCCCTTGCGCAGGTCCGGCTGTACCGTCGCCTCGAGCAGGGTGATCATGTCCTCGACCATGCCGTGCAGTTCGTCCGGCGTGTGCCGGCGCGCGACGGGCTCCTTGCGGGCACGCTCACGCTCTTGGCCCTGCCGGACCGAGGGCGGCGCCTCCAGCAGTTTCAGGCTCAGCGCCTGCGGGCCACGACGGCCTGCGGCCATGCCGAATTCGACGCGCTGCCCGGGCTTCAGTCCTTCGACGCCATCGGGCAGCGCGGACGACCGGACGTAGACGTCCTCCCCCTCGTCCTGGGAAAGGAAGCCGAAGCCCTTTTCGACGTCGTACCACTTCACCCTGCCGGTCGGCACTGCGCTCACCCGTTCATCATCGAAAACTCGGACCCCGACGGCCCGAGCACACTGGTCCACGGAACCCGCTGTGGCACAGCGCCACGAGCAGGTTCTTTTCTCTTTGCGAAAAGAACGCGCCCTGCAGGGATGCGGGACGCGAGTGCCTACGAGTCTACCCCGGTGCGAATAACGCAAGCACATCAGTTTTACGGTCGTGCGGTGACGAACCCTTCCGCTCCGCCCCCGCCGCGCAAGCCGGGTGACTGGTTGCTACAGGTCGCGCTGAGCCTGTTCGCGCTGGGATTGCTGGCGATCTTCGCGATCTTCCTGATCCCGGTGCTGTCCGACGCGACGCCGGGGCTGTGGCTCTACTTCGGCGCGATGCTCGTGCCGCTGGGCCTGCTGGTCGCGGTGGTCTACGCGCTGCGCGCCGGTCGGCGTTCGCGCTGACCCAACCGCGTCCGACCGCCGGGGTACGAACCGGTTACCCGAGCCTTTCGTTACCGAATCCCAGTTGTGATCCTCGTCACATAACGGGGAGGTCACGGACCGGTGACGGCCCGACACTGGCCGGACGGCACTGCTTCTAGCTGCGGAGAAGGTCTTTCGCCCGCTCTGATACCGCACCGAGACCCGCTCGTACACGCCGGTTACCAAATGGTGATTTTTCGCCGGGATCGACGTACGGTCTTATCCAGCCGGGACGACCGGCTACCACCGGCCCGCCGCACCGAACCTCGCCCCGCGGGTACCGGACCCCCGACGGAAACGTAGGGGCGAGGGCGGGCATGACGACCTCTCAGTCCAGCCCGATCGATGACCTCGCAGGTGCGCCGAGAGGAAGACGAACCCGATATGAGTGGACGCCATCGCAAGCCAAGCTCGACCGGTCGCACGGTAGCCAAGGTCGCCGTGACCGGCGCGATCATGGGCACCGCAGGTGTGGCCCTCGCAGGCAACGCCAGCGCGGCACCCGACTCCGACTGGGATCGCCTCGCACAGTGTGAGGCCGGCGGTAACTGGGGCATCAACAACGGCAACGGTTTCCAAGGCGGACTTCAGTTCTCGCCCAGCACCTGGAAGGCCCACGGCGGCGGCGAGTACGCGGCCAACGCCAACCAGGCCACCCGCGAACAGCAGATCGCGGTCGCCGAGAAGGTGCTCGCCTCGCAGGGTTGGGGTGCCTGGCCCAGCTGCTCGGCCAACCTCGGCCTCAGCAGCGCCCCCACGCCGCGCTCCGCGCCCACCACCAGCGAAACCCCGCGCTGGAACCCCGAGCCCGCGCCGCAGGCCGCTCAGGCCGCGCCGGACAGCACTCAGGAAGTCTTCAACGCGGTCGACCGCGCCCTCGCGGTCGTGCAAGGCCAGGGCGTCCAGGTGCCCAAGGAAGCCTTCGACTTCTTCAACGCCGCCAAGGCCAGCGGCACCAAGCTGGACCCGAACATCGTGAACTTCTACGAGGCCAACAAGGGACTGCTTCCCTCCTGAGGTACTCATGAAGAAGGGCCCCACATCCTCGGATGGGGGCCCTTCTTCGTATCTGCGGACTTTCCGTCCGGAGATCAGCGGTTGATCACCGTGTTCGGGTGCATGTAGGGCAGCTGATCCGCCGGGACCGGAAACTCGGTGTCCTCACCGTACGGCGAGAGCCCACCGGAACGGGTCGACGAGAGTTCGGTGACCGCGTGGTCACCATCGGCGACCTTGGGCCAACCGTTGTCGACATACGGTTTCTTCGATTTGTTCACCACGGCCCCCATTCTGGCATGTCCCGCTCGCCGAGCAACTTCGCCGCTGCCTATTAGGCTGGTAAGGATCGGCATGAGACGAAACGACTGATCTCGGGAGCACATGGGTAACTCGTCGGGCACGCCCGAAACCAAGCCAAGCACCGAACCACCGGCCCGCAGCGCAAGTCCCGGGGCACCCGGGACCGGCAGAAGTCGCGGAGAGGCGGGCAAGCCCTCGACCTCCCTTGCCAGCTGGCTCGGTGCACGTAGTGATGCCCAATTGGTGACGCTGCTCGAACTCCGGCCCGATCTGGCCGTGCCGCTGCCGTCCTCGATGGCGGTGCTCGCCGCGCGCGCCGAGCAGCGTGCCTCGGTGCTGCGCGCCACCGACGACCTGGACACCCTCGATTTCGCGATCCTGGAAACCCTTGCCGTGCACGGGGTGACGCGCACCGAGAGCAACGGCGCGCCGCTGCGCCGCGCCGAGTTGCACGTGCAGCTGAACGAACGCGTGAGCGCGGCGGCGATCGACGCGGCGCTCACCAGGTTGACCGATCGCGCGCTGGTCTGGCTCGTCGAGGACGAACTGCATCTGGTCACCGCGGCGGTCGAGGCGCTGCCGTGGCCGATCGGCAGCACCACCGAGATCCCCGACGCTCTCACCGAACCCGAGGTACGCGCGGCGCTGCCCGAGCTCCCCGCCGCCGCCAGGGCACTGCTGGACAAGCTGGCCACCACGGGCCCGCGGGGGCGCACGAAGGATGCCGCACCGGGCACCCCGGCGGACCGGCCGATCCAGCAGCTACTCGCCCGCAGACTGGTGCACCGCATCGATGACGAGACGGTGGAACTGCCGGTCACGGTCGGCCAGGTGCTGCGCAACGAACCCGTGACGCACCCGCACGCGTTGACCCCGCCCAAGCCGAAAGCCAAGAAGCACACCTCCGCCGAGGTGAACGCGGTGGCCGCCGGTGAGGTGGGTGAGCTGCTGCGGCACTGCGCCGCGATCATCGACGCGCTCGGGCAGGCGCCCGCGCCCGCGTTGCGCGCCGGCGGACTCGGCGTGCGCGAATTGCGCCGCGTCGCCAAGCAGACCGGGATCGACGAGCCGCGCGCCGGTTTGCTGGTCGAGCTGCTGGCCGCCGCGAAACTGATCGAAAAGGGTTTGCCGGACCCGCCGCCGGAGCTCGATTCGACCGACGATTTCTGGGCGCCGACCCCTGCCGTGGAGGCGTGGCTGGAGGCTCCGCTCGCCCGGCGCTGGGCGGCCCTGGCCATCGCCTGGCTCGAATTGGACCGGATGCCATGGATGATCGGCATGCGCGACGCCAACGACAAACCGCTCGCGGCGCTCGCGCTCGAGCTGCGTAACCCGCACGCGCCGCGCGACCGCCACGCCATCCTCGGCCTGCTCGCCGAGTATCCGTCCGGCAGTGCCCTCCCGCCCGCCGATATCGGCCGGGTGCTCGCGTGGCGACAACCGCGCTGGCGCAGGCACTTCCGGCTCGAGGCGGTCGAGCACACCCTTGCCGAGGCGGCCGCGCTCGGCTTCGTCGGGCGCGACGCGCTCGGCTCCGCGGCGCGGGCGCTGCTGCACGGCGAAGCGAGCAGCGCGGCCGACGCCGAGGCGGAGATGGAGGCGGCGCTGCCCGCCCCGGTCGACCATGTGCTGGTCCAAGCCGATCTCACGGTGATCGCGCCCGGCCCGCTGACCGCCGAATTGCAGCATCGGGTCGCACTCGTCGCCGATGTCGAATCCGCGGGCGCCGCAACGGTTTACCGGATCAGTGAGACCTCGGTGCGGCGGGCGCTCGACGCCGGCTTGACCGCGGCCGAACTGCACGCGCTGTTCACCAAGCACTCGCGGACGCCGATTCCGCAGGCGCTCACCTACCTGATCGACGATGTGGCGCGGCGGCACGGGCAGCTGCGGGCGGGGATGGCGCAGTCGTTCCTGCGCAGCGACGACCCGGCCCTGCTGGCCCAGGTGCTGGCCGCACCGGTGGCGGGCACGCTGGCGCTGCGCGCGATCGCGCCGACGGTCGCCATCGCGCAGGCGCCGCTCGGCGAGGTGCTCGAGCAGCTGCGGTCGGCCGGTTTCGCACCCGCGGGCGAGGATTCGGCGGGCGTCATCGTGGATCTGCGGCAGCGGGGCGCGCGGATTTCCATCCGGCCCAATGCCAGGCAGCCGTGGCGGCCGACGCCGCCGAGCACCGAACAGCTGGAGCTGCTCGTCACCGAGCTGCGAGCGGCCGAACGCGCTACCAGTGCCCGCTCGGCGCAAGCGGTCCGCACGGACGGCACCCGGACCAACACCGCCGCGACGCTGGCGCTGCTGCAATTGGCGGCGCGGGTGCGCCGGCCGGTCAATATCGGCTACGTGGACGCGCAGGGCGTCGCGACGCAGCGCGTGGTGGAGCCGCTCAAGGTGGGCAACGGCCAGCTGGATGCGCTGGACCCGGTGACGGGGGCGATCCGGCACTTCACGTTGCACCGGATCGCATCCGTCGCCCTCATCGAATGATCGAAGGGATCAGGCCTGCGGCTTGGCCAGGCAGAAGGTGATCTTCGGCGCCTCGGAGATGAGCCGGAAGCTGGTGGCGTCCGCGCCGCACAGCAGTTCGTCGGCCTCGCCGTCGATCCGCTTCACCACCTTGAACGTCGCCTCGCTGGACGTGCAGGCCACGTGCTTGTACCCGGTGGTCGTGCTCTCGTTGTAGCAGGCGTCCTGCTTGAAGTTGGGCGCGAGGCACAGGAAAGCGGTGGTGCCGCCGCCCAGGGTCTCCTCGTAGGAGGTGTAGTCGGTCGCGCACTCGACCTTCTTGTCGTTCGACTGCGCGACCTTGTACACGGCCTTCTCCGACGAGCAGTCGATCGGCTCGGTCTTGGCGTCGGTGGACGATCCCGTGATGACGTTGATGCAGTCGCCGACCTTGGCCTTGGCCGTGTCGGACTTGCTCGCGTCCTTGGCCGCGGAACAGCCGACCACCGTGACCACTACCGCGGCCACCGCTACGAGGGCGAGCACCACACGTGCCAGCAACCTCGCTCCTGGAAACTTCACCTGAAAACCTCTCTCACCGAACACATTCACGCCGGTCGCGAACGCGGTGAGAATACCCGGACGCTCAGCACGCCCGCATCAACTCCAGGGTTGACACCCCCGCCTCGGCTCACCAGATGGTGCCCCACATGCCGAGCAGCGAGTAGCCGAGGATGCTCGGGAGCAGACGGCCGAGCAATTGGAGTCCAAAGTAATTCACTAGCAATGCCTTTCGCGCATGACCACAACGTGGACACTCGTCCGATACGTGGTCTCTGTCGGTTCCTGCGAGCAAGTCGTTACGCTTGGTCAGTATGACCCTGGACGACATCGCCGTCGACCTGTACGGGCTCCCGCCGAACGAGTTCGTGCCGGCGCGCACCGCCCAGGTCAAGGCAGCCAAGGACGCGGGCGACAAGGAACTCGCGGCCGCGATCGGCAAATTGCGCAAACCGACGGTCACCGCGTGGACGGCGAACCTGCTGGCCCGGGCGGTGCCGGACGAGGTCGAAGCGCTGTTGCACCTGGGTGCGGCGTTGCGCGCCGCCCAGCAGCGGCTTTCCGGCGACGAACTGCGCACCCTCACCGGACAGCGCCAGCAGGCGGTCAACGCGCTGGCGAAGAAGGCGGGCGCGCTGGCGGCCGAGCAGGGGCACCCGGTGAGCGAGAACGTGCTGCGCGAGATCGGGCAGACCCTGACCGCGGCGCTGGCCGACCCGGAGGTCGCCGACCGGGTACGCACCGGCACCTTGGCCACCGCGCAGACGTACTCGGGCTTCGGTCCGTCCGGCCCCGGACTGGTGGCGGTCGACGATCCCCCGGCCGAACCGCCGCAGGACACCGCGGCCGACGACGACGCGCGCCGCGAACTGGACGACGCGCTGGAGGCGCTCGAGTCCGCCCGCGCGGCAAAGGATTCCGCCACCGACGAGGCCGAGCAGGCGACGAACCGACTGGGCGAGATCGATTCCCGGATCGCCGAGTTGAAAGACGCGCTCGCGCACGCCGAGCAGGAGCGTCAGTTCGGCCGTACCGCCGAACGCGCGGCGCAGGACCAATTACGTTCGGCGCAGCGACAACTCGACCGGGTCGAGCGGTGGGTGGCGCGGGCCCGCGAGCGCGTCGCGGACTGAGGACAGCGGTGCGGCCTCAGCCGCGCAGGCTGCCCGGATAGAGGTACTCGTCCGGCGGCGGCGTGGCCTGATCGAGCCACGCGTCGAAGAAGCCGGTGAGATCCGTCGACGACTTGGACTGCACGAACTTGCGGAACTCCGGCATCGACGCGTTGCCGTAGGCGTGATTCGCGTTGAATTCCCTTACCGCGCCGAAGAACACGGCGTCGCCGAGTTGCCTGCGCAGCGCGTGCAGGAACAGCGGGCCGCGGTAATAGACGGAGGTGAATTCGTTACCGGCGCCCGGGTTCGCCAGTGGGATCTGCCAGAACTCGTTGTTGCCCAGGTACTTCTGCAACGTCTGGCGATACTCCGCGTCGACGTCCTTGCCTTCCTTCTGCTCCGGCCACAGGTAGTCGGCGGTGTAGCTGGCGAAGCATTCGTTCAGGCAGATATCGGACCACTGGCGCACCGACACCGAATCACCCCACCACTGGTGGGCGATCTCGTGCACCACGGTCGGCAGGTCGGTCCACGGCGCGTAGATCGGCCGGGTCTGGGTCTCCAGCGAGAACATGATGTCGGCGTCCACGTAGATGCCGCCCGAGGTCTCGAACGGATAAGGGCCGTACAGACTTTCGATGAAGTCGAGGATTTCCGGCAGCCGCTGCTCGGTCTCCCGGTTGCGTTCGGCCTCCGGAGCGAAGGCACTGATCAGCGGGGTGCCGTTGGCGCGGCGCTGCTCCAGGAAGCTGAACTTGTCGATCGCGACCGTGGTCAGGTAGCCGACCACCGGCTGGTTCACCGCCCAGCTGACCGTGCGCCGGTCACCCTGCACCGCGTCCTGCGTGCGCAGGCCGTTGGAGACCACCTCCCACTCCGCCGGGACGGTCGCGTGCAGCGCGAAAGTCGCCTTGTCCAGCGGCGTGTCGTTGAGCGGATACCAGGTCGAGGCGGAGTGCGGCTCGCCCGCGGCGAACGCGCCGCCGCTCGGCGCGTAGGTCCAGCCGTCGCCCTCGGTGTTCTCGGCGGTGCCCGCGTAGTCCACGGTGACGGTGAACGGCAGGCCGGGCAGCAGCGGCAGCATCGGGGTCACAGTGAGTTCGTGCTCGCCGTTGCGGGCGAACGACGCGGGCAGGTTGTTCACCGAGACCATGCGCACGTCAGGGCCCGCGAAATCCAGGTTGAACATGCGCAACGCCTGGGTGGCGACGGCATCGATCCGGGTGGACCCGGTGAGTTGATGAGTCGGCGGGTCGTACTCGATGGTGACGTCGTAGTGGCGGGCGTCGTAGCCGCCGTTGCCGTCCAGCGGGTAGTACGGGTCGCCGAGACCCGGCGCACCGACGGTCGGATCGGCGGGCGGCTGGGCCGCGGCGGGCACCGAGGCGGTGACGAGCGCTCCGGCGATCGCGGCACACACCAAGCCGGCGAACCTCATTCGCACACCACCCCTTTTCCGCCACCGGGACCTTCGGTACGGGCGTACCGAGCCCCGGTGGATGGTAGCCGGTTCAGTCGGCGCTGCCGGTCAGCGCCACCGACGCGCCGAGGCCGACGATCATCATCCCGCCCGCACCGCCGACCGCTTCCAACCTGCGCGGCGAGCGCGCGAACCACGACCGCGCCGAGGCCGCCAGCAGCGCCCACGCGCTGTCGCACACCACCGCGATGGCCAGGAACAGCGAACCGAGAATCAGGAACTGCAGTTGCAGCGAGCCGGCCGCCGGATCGGCGAAGTGCGGCAGGATCGCGGCGAAGAACACGATCGCCTTCGGGTTGGTCAGCCCCACGATCACGCTCTGCCGCAGCACCTTCGTGGTGGGCACGGCCGGAACCTCGGCGCCCAGCGCGGCGCGCAGCGACTTGCGCTCCCGGATCGCCTGGATGCCGATGTAGATCAGATACAGCGCACCGGCGAACTTGACCACCGCGAGCGCCAACGCCGACGCCATCAGCAGGGTGCCGAGCCCCACCGCGACCAGGAGCAGCACGAAGAAGACGCCGAGGCAGTGCCCGGCCACCGAGAGCAGCGCCGCGCGCCGGCCGAGGGTCAGCGCCCGCCCGATGGTGAACAGCACCCCGGGGCCGGGCACGATGATGAGGACGACCGCCGCGGCCAGAAACGCCAGCAGGTTGGACAGTGGGACCATCTTCGGAGTCTATGCGCTGTCGCAACCCGAATTAAGGGAGATCACAACCGGACTCGTCGCCGGTCAGGAACCCAGGTCGCCGGGCAGCTGATGCGGATCGAGCAGCAGGCGCCGGGCCGGAGCCCGGCGCACCTTGTCGGCGAGGGCGAGATTGTCGGTGAGCAGCCGCCATTCGGCGTCGCTGATCGCGTCCCGCGCGCGTTCGATGACGGCTTCGTCGGTGGTGCCCCAGGCGATGGGCATCGCGCTGACCGACTGCCAGCGCTCCCCGACCTGCCGCGGCGCCCGATCGGTGCGCACCGCGACCGCGGGCACCCGCTCGCCCGCTTTCGCCGCATGCCCTGGCAGCGAGCGGACCTTACGGATGACCAGCGCATAGTGCGAGACGGTGGCGCCCGGCTTGGCCACGTCGACCAGCGCCAGCAGTACCACGCCGGACGGGTAGGTCTCCGAGATCACCGCGGGCACCAGCTCGCCGTCGGCATACAGCTTGTCCATACTGGCGTGTCGCGAGGTCCAGACGGCCACCCACACCGACACCACCGCGCCGAGCACGAACGCGACCGCCAGCAGATAGGCCCACGGATGGTCGAGCCAGATCAGATAGGCCGCACCGGTGGTCGCGATGATCCCCGCCGCGATCGCCATGACGCGCAGCCGTCGCTGGTCGGCGAACACCTCGTTGACCGCATGGGCATGTTTGCGGTCGACCGGGAATTCGAAGCGTCGCACGTCCCTATTCCTAGCACAGCTTGCGGAGGAATTGCCTCCGCTTATCCGATGGCCGGACCGAGCAGATCATCTGCGTCGGTGATGCGATAGGCATACCCCTGTTCGGCGAGAAAACGCTGGCGATGCGCGGCATATTCGGCGTCGAGGGTGTCCCTTGCCACCACCGAATAGAAGTGCGCTTGGCCGCCATCGTGTTTCGGCCGCAGCAGCCGACCGAGGCGCTGCGCCTCCTCCTGACGGGAACCGAACGTACCCGAAACCTGCACCGCGACCGACGCTTCCGGCAGATCGATGGAAAAGTTCGCCACCTTGCTCACCACCAGCACGGGAACCTCACCCTGCCGGAAGGCTTCGAAGAGCTCTTCTCGCTCTTTGGTTTTCGTCGAACCCTGGATCACCGGGGCGTTGAGCGCGGCGCCCAATTCGTCGAGCTGGTCCAGGTACGCGCCGATCACCAGCGTCGGCGCGTCCGCGTGCTTGGCCAGAATCGACTGCACCACCGGTATTTTCGTGTGCGCGGTGGAGCACAGCTTGTAGCGCTCCTCCGGCTCCGCCGTCGCGTAGGCCATCCGCTCCGCGTCGGTGAGCGTCACCCGCACCTCGACGCAGTCGGCCGGGGCGATCCAGCCCTGGGCCTCGATGTCCTTCCACGGCGCGTCGTAGCGCTTCGGGCCGATCAGCGAGAAGACATCGCCCTCGCGGCCGTCCTCCCGGACCAGGGTCGCGGTCAGGCCGAGGCGCCGACGCGACTGCAGGTCGGCGGTCATCCGGAAGACCGGCGCGGGCAGCAGGTGCACCTCGTCGTAGATGACCAGGCCCCAGTCGCGGCTGTCGAACAGTTCCAGGTGCTTGTACTCGCCCTTGGTCCGCCGGGTGATCACCTGATAGGTGGCGATGGTGACCGGGCGGATCTCCTTGCGCTCGCCCGAGTACTCGCCGATCTCGTCCTCGGTGAGCGAGGTGCGTGCCAGCAGCTCGCGCCGCCACTGCCGACCGGCCACGGTGTTGGTGACCAGGATCAGCGTGGTCGCCTTCGCCTTGGCCATCGCGGCCGCGCCGACCATGGTCTTGCCCGCGCCGCACGGCAGCACGACGACGCCGGACCCGCCCGCCCAGAACGAGTCGGCGGCCAGCTCCTGGTAGTCGCGCAGATGCCACTTGTCGTCGCCGTAGTCCAGCTCGATGGGGTGCGCTTCGCCGTCGACGTACCCGGCCAGGTCCTCCGCGGGCCAGCCGATCTTCAACAGCATCTGCTTGATCCGCCCGCGCTCGGAGGCGTGCACGACCACCGTGTCGTCGTCCAGCCTGGCGCCGAGCATCGGCGCGATCTTCTTGTGCCGCAGCACTTCTTCCAGCACCGCGCGATCCAGGCTGACCAGCGTCAAACCGTGCGCCGGATGCTTGACCAGCTGCAGCCGTCCGTACCGGGCCATGGTGTCCACCACGTCCACCAGCAGCGGCTGCGGCACCGCGTACCGGGAGAAGCTGACCAGCGCGTCCACCACCTGCTCGGCGTCGTGCCCCGCCGCCCGCGCGTTCCACAGCGCCAACGGCGTCACCCGATAGGTGTGCACGTGCTCCGGCGCCCGCTCCAGCTCGGCGAACGGCGCGATGGCCTGCCGCGCCGCATCGGCCAACTCATGGTCGACCTCCAGCAGCAACGTCTTGTCACTCTGCACAATCAGCGGACCGTCCGTCACAGCCCCTCCTCGCATCGATTCCCCCTATTCTTCCTGAACCCCCCGACACCCGCCCACCGCCGGTACCCCTGACCACGGGAATCTGGGGTGGAGCGGGGTTAGTGGGTGCCTGGGGAGGGCTCTAGGGTGCGGTGGAATTCGGCGGGCCAGTCGGCGACGGGGCCCGAGGGGTCGGTGTTGAGGCGGGCGGCGAGCCAGTGGTCGCGGCGGCGGCCGCGCTGCAGGCTGCCGAGCCGGGACAGGCCCTCGTAACGGAAGCCGGTGCGGCGGACCACGGCGGCCGAAGGATAGTTGCCGACGAACGCCCGCCAGCTGATGCGTTGCAGTGCGAGCCGGTCGGGCCGGAAACCGTAGTCGCAGACCAGCGCGACGGACTGGGTCATCAGGCCGCGCGAGCGGGCCCGCGGCGCCAGCCAGTAGCCGATCTCGGCGGACGATTCGTCGCGTTCACCGAGACCGATCATGCCGACGACCGGGCCGTCCGCGCGCTCGCGCACCGCCCAGGTCGGGCTCTTGCCCGCCCAACCGGGTCCGACGATGTCCTCGATGAAGGTCTTCGCGTTGTCGCGGGTGTACGGCACCGGAATGGTCACCCATTCACCGATGGACGGATGCTGACAACACTCGGTGATGGCGTCGATGTCCTCGCTCGTGGGGATCGACAGCCACACCGTTCCGTTCGTCAGCGCTTGTGCATCCATCGAGTCATGTTGTCATGAACAGCGCGGACAGTTCACCGGGTTTCGCGCGCGTCGCCCGGACGGCACCGGGGTAAACCCCGTCTAGGACAGATCGTAGAATCGTCTCGATGGTTGCCGCTCTGCTTGCCGGACAGTTCGAATCACATCGAGCGCATCTGCTCTCGGTCGCGTATCGGCTGACGGGCAGCGTCGGCGACGCCGAGGACGCCGTGCAGGAGAGCTGGCTGCGCCTGGCGGGAGCGCATCAATCCGAGATCGACGACCTGCGCGCCTGGCTGACCACCGTGGTGAGCCGGATCTGCCTGGACCGCTTGCGCAGTGCCGCGGTGCGCCGGGAAAGCTATGTGGGGCAATGGCTACCGGAGCCGGTGGTGACCGGCCGCGCCGGCTCGAGCATGCCGGACCCGCTGGAGATCGTGGTCCGCCATCAGGACTACCGCCTCGCGGCAATGGTGGTGCTGGACAGCTTGACTCCGCCCCAGCGCGTGGCTTTCGTACTGCACGAAGGGCTTTCGGTGCCGTTCACCGAGATCGCGCAGTTGCTCGACGTCTCACCCGAGGCGGCCCGCCAGCTCGCCGTACGGGCGCGCAAGGCCGTGGCACACACCCCGCCGCCGGTGCCCGACGCCGAGCACGAGGCGGCCGTGCACCGCTTCCTGGACGCGTTGGGTTCGGGTGACGTGCGCGCGGTTGCCGCTGCGCTGCACCCGGATTCGATCGTGATCGGCGACGCCGACGGCACCACGTCCACCGCGATCAACGTCTTGCGGGGCGCGGACCGGATCGCGCGGTTCTACCTGGGCATCGTGCGCAAATACGGCATGACGCCCGACGTGACGGACCCGCTGTTCACCGCCGAACTCGTGTCGGTCAACGGACAGCTCGGCGTCGCGGTCACCGCGGCGGACGAGGACCGCCCGGCGCGGGTGATCGGATTCACCATCCGCGACGGACTGGTCTGGGGCACCTACGACCTGGCGAACCCGGCGAAACTCACCGGCGTCCGGCTGGGCTGAGGCAACCCCCTACCGTTCGCCCCTCATCCGGCGGCCTGCCTCGGCGGCGAATTCACTACGCTGCGGATATGCCTCCGCAACCCGCCACCGTTGCCCGCCTGCGCCCGTTCGCCGCCACGATCTTCGCCGAGATGACCGAGCTCGCGGTGCGCCACGACGCGGTCAATCTCGGCCAGGGTTTCCCGGACACCGACGGGCCCGCGGGGATGCTCGAGGTGGCCCGGCAGTCCATCGCCGACGGCCTCAACCAGTACCCGCCGGGCCGCGGCAGGCCCGAACTGCGCCGCGCTATCGCCGCCGACCGAGCCCGCCGCTACGGCACCGAGTACGACCCCGAGAACCAGGTGCTGGTGACGGTCGGCGCGACGGAGGCGATCGCCGCCGCCATCCTCGGCCTGGTCGAGCCCGGTGCGGAGGTGGTGCTGATCGAGCCGTACTACGACTCTTACGCCGCGGCGGTCGCGCTGGCCGGCGCCCAGCGGCGCACCGCACGCCTGGTCGCCGACGGCGACCGCTTCGTGCTCGACCTGGACAGCCTGCGCGCGGCCGTCACCCCGGCCACCAGGATGCTGGTGGTCAACTCGCCGCACAACCCGACCGGCACCGTGCTCGGCCGGGCCGACCTACAGGCCATCGCCGAAATCGCTTGCGAGCACAACCTTCTGGTGCTCACCGACGAGGTGTATGAGCACCTGGTGTTCGACGGCACCGAGCACATCAGCCTGGCCACGCTGCCGGGCATGGCCGAGCGCACCGTCGTGGTGTCCAGCGCGGCAAAGACTTTCAACGTCACGGGCTGGAAGATCGGCTGGGCGTGCGGCCCCAAGGAATTGATCGACGGCGTGCTCGCGGCCAAGCAATTCCTGACCTTCGTCGGCGGCGGACCCTTCCAGCCCGCGATCGCGCACGCCCTGAACAACGAACTGGATTGGGTCATCGGGCTGCGCGAAGACCTGTCCGCCAAGCGACTTCGCCTCTCCGCCGCGCTCGCCGACACCGGTTTCGCCGTGACCTACAGCGCGGGCGGCTATTTCGTGTGCGGCGACATCACCCCGCTCGGCACGGCCGACGGCCTGGCCTTCTGCCGCGAGCTGCCGAAACGGCTCGGTGTCGCCGCGGTGCCGCTCAGCGTGTTCGCCGACGACACCGCCGCGTGGAACCATCTGGTGCGCTTCACCTTCTGCAAGCGCGACGAGACGATCGATGAGGGTGTGCGCCGACTGCGTGCGGGCACGCGCTGATCAGGAAGAAAACCTTGACACACCCTGTCAGTATTCGCTGGCAGGGTAGGTCGCATGGTGACGCAATACTTCACGGCGACGACCCTCGACGGCTATCTCGCGGACGAACACAACTCGCTCGACTGGCTGTTCACGGTCGCGGGCGCCGACGAGATGGCCGAGCACAATGTCGACGAATTCATCGGCGGCGTCGGTGCGATGTGCATGGGCGCGACCACCTACGAGTGGATCCTGGCCAACGACGAACCCGAGAACTGGCACAAGTCCTACGGCGACCTCCCGTGCTGGATCTTCACCCACCGCGAGCTGCCCACGCTGCCGGACGCGAACCTGCGTTTCGTATCCGGCGCGGTCGAGCCGGTGCACCGGGACATGGTCGCGGCGGCCGGCGATCGCAATGTCTGGGTGCTCGGCGGCGGTGAGCTGGTCGGTCAGTTCGCCGACGCCGGCCTGCTGGACGAGATCATCGCGGGCGTCACGCCGGTCACCCTCGGCGCCGGTGCGCCGCTGCTGCCCCGGCGCATTCTCTCCGACCGGCTGGAACTCGTCGATGTCACCCGGATCGGACAGTTCGCCCAGCTGACCTATCGACTGACGTCCTAGACAGGGCTAGGTGAGATGCCCGCGTGGTTCCGGTCGCCGGCGCGCCTGCGGCGCACGCCAGCGGAAGCGCAGTGCGAGAAGGCGAAACCCGATGGCGCCCAGCGCCGCCAGCGCACCGGTCCACGCGTGATACAGCTCGAAATGCAACAGCACCGCGGTGCAGATCGCGCCGAGCAGCGCGGGCACGGCGTAGATCTGATCGGGCCGAAGCACATTCGGCGTCTGGCCGCCGAGCAGGTCGCGGATGACACCGCCGCCGATCGCGGTGACCAGGCCGAGCAGCGCCGCCGACGGAGCACCGGCACCCGCGGTATAGGCGACGACAGTGCCTGTCACACAGAACAATCCGAGGCCGAAGGCATCGGCTACCTCGAGCGGTCCTTTGGTGAGCCGGCGCGGCGGATGCCAGAAGAAGATCACCAGCGCGGCGAGCAGGGCGGTCCACAGATAGCTCAGGTCCACGAAGGCGGCGGGTGGGGTCCGCCCGATCAGCAGGTCGCGGATGACACCGCCCCCGAGCGCCGTGCTGCACGCCAGCACGACGATTCCGAAGATGTCGAAATCCCGGCGCACCGCGAGCAGCGCACCCGAACTCGCGAACGCGAACACCCCGAACAGCTCCCCGAGATGCTGCACCGCACCGACCGCCGAGCCGAAATACCCGGCCAGCGCCACACTCTCAGCACCGAATTGCACCATGCCGCTCACCGTGCCACACCCGGCCACGTTCGGCCGCCCGCCACGAGCGGCCGAACGAGCAGGTCAGGCCGGGGTGGGCCGTGCGCGGTCGGTGGCGACGAGGACGGCCATGAGACCGAGCACAGTGCCCATGAGGTAGCGCTGCACCCGCAACCAGAGTGGCCGACCGGCCAGGAAAGTCGCGATGCCGCCCGCGCCGAGCACGATCAATCCGTTCACCGACAACGCCACCACGATCTGCACCACGCCCAGGACAAGGCTCTGCAACCAGACCTGTCCGTGCTCGGGCACCACGAACTGCGGGATCAACGCCATGTACAGGATCGCGATCTTCGGATTCAGCAGGTTCGTGAGGAACCCCATCGTGAACAGCCGGCCGGCCGGATCCGGGGCCAGGGCCGTCGGCGCGAAAACCGAGGTCCCACCCGGCCGCAGGGCCTGCCACGCCAGCCACAACAGGTATGCCGCGCCCGCCAGCTTCACCGCCAGATACAGACCGGGCACCACCGCGAATACCGCCGTGATCCCGACGGTAGCCGCGACGAGGTACACCCCGAATCCCGCCGCGACACCGCCGAGCGAGACCAGTCCGGCCCGCCTGCCCTGCGCCACCGTGCGCGACACCAGATACATCATGTTCGGCCCCGGCGTCAGTACCAGTCCCAATTCCACCGCCGCCACACCCAGCACTGCCGTCATTTCGATCACCCTGCCGATCCTTGTCGAGCGCAAGCACCGCGTCGCGGTCCACTTGTCGGTCGCTGGCCTTTCGACCGGCGCAAACGACGAACAGTGGCCGCGTTCCCGTCGTACATTGCGAACCATGGCTGACGACCGGCGGTTCACGTGGATGGCCGAGGTCATGGGCGTTCGGCCCACCGACCTGATACTCGAAATCGGCCCTGGGTCGAGCAAGTCGATCGCCTATCTCGCCGCGCGGGCGACCGACGGACGCGTCGTGGGCATCGATCGTTCCGCGACAGCGATCCAGCGTGCCTCGAAAACCCATGCAGCGCTGATTGATTCAGGGCAGGTCCGACTGGCGCAGACTGGCCTCGCCGATCTCGACCCAGCCCAGTTCCTAGCCGAGCATGCCTGCGGTGCAGCGGGTTTCGACAAGATACTGGCGGTCAACGTCAACGTGTTCTGGACAAAGCGACCGCTCGCCGAACTCGCGCTGCTGCGCCGGCTGCTCGCGCCCGCCGGCACGCTGCATCTCTTCTACGGTTACGGCACACCGGAAGCCGAGAGCAGCAGCCCGAAACCCGCACCCGGCAAGCTCCGCGACTATCTCGCCGACGCCGGGTTCGGCGTGCACGTGGTCACCGCCGGCGACCTGCTCGGCATCCTCGCCACCCGGGCCTGAGATCGACGGCCCGGCTGCCCGCGCATCCTTGCGGGCAGCCGAAACCGGCACGGCTGTCAACGATTACGGCGCTCCGCGACCGCATCGGCCAAGCGATCGAGCTGGCCGGCGGTGGTCTCCCAGTCCAGGCAGGCGTCGGTGATGGACTGCCCGTAGGTGAGGTCGGCGGCCTTACCGAGGGTGAGGTCCTGCCGGCCCGCCACGAGGAAGCTCTCCAGCATCACTCCGACCACGCCGGGCTCGCCCGCCGCCAGCCGCTCGGCGATATCGGTCACCACGTCGACCTGTTTGTTGTGGTCCTTGTTGCTGTTGCCGTGACTGGCGTCGACCACGAGCCGCTGCGGCAGCGCCGCCTTCTCCAACCGCAGGCAGGCCTCGGCCACCGAGGCGGCGTCGTAGTTCGGGCCGGTGCTGCCGCCGCGCAGAATCACATGGCAGTCCGGGTTACCGGTGGTGCGGATCAGCGCGGCCCGGCCGTCGAGATCGGTACCCGGGAACACATGGCTGGCCGCCGCGGCGCGGACGCCGTCCACGGCCACCTGCACGTCACCGTCGGTGCCGTTCTTGATGCCCACCGGCATGGACAGGGCGCTGCTCAGCTGCCGATGCACCTGGCTGGCCGCGGTGCGCGCGCCGATGGCGCCGTAGGAGACCAGGTCCGCGATGTACTGCGGGGTGATCGGATCGAGGAACTCGCACGCCACCGGCAGCCCGAGCGCGGTGATGTCGACCAGCACCTTGCGGCCGATGCCGAGGCCGGTGTTGACGTCGAAGGAGCCGTCCAGGTGCGGATCGTTGATCAAGCCCTTCCAGCCGAGCGTGGTGCGGGGCTTCTCGAAGTACACCCGCATCACCACGTGCAGCCGGTCGTCGAGTTCGGCCGCCTTGGCGGCCAGCCGACGGGCGTAGTCGAGCGCCGCGGCGGGATCGTGCACCGAGCACGGGCCGACGATCACCATGAGGCGATCGTCGGCGCCGTTCAGCACGTCGACGGTGGCGGCGCGGCCCTTGCGGACGGTGTCGGCCAGCTCGTCGGTGATCGGGTGCACGCGACGGACCTCGGCGGGCGAGCGCAGCGGGCTGACGCTCATCGTGCGTTGGTCATCGAGGTCGCAATGCCGGGGGTCTATGTCGGCAGCTCGTGTCATTGTCGTGGGTTCCTTTTCTTCGGCCGACCCACGGACGTGAAACCCCGTCGAGCCGGTCCATATCCGGCTCGGGGTGGAATGTCGTCAGCGCATGTGGTTGCCGCAGACCAGCCCACCCAGGGCCGGCTTGCTAAACCAGAAATACGCGCGCTGCACGTCGGCGACTGTACCAGGTCGGGAATTCACCCCCATTGACCCGGGGTGTAGTCGCCCGCGGGCGTGCGGGCGATGACGTTCATCCGGTTCCAGGCGTTGATCATCGCGATGGCGGCGATGAGCGCGGCGACCTGGTCCTCGTCGTAGTGCTTCTGCACCTGCTGCCACACCTCGTCGCTGACGCCGCGGCCGTCGCCGATCCGGGTGGCCTCCTCGGTCAGCGCCAGTGCGGCGCGCTCGGCATCGGTGAAGACGGTGGCCTCGGGCCAGGCCGCGACGAGATTGAGCCGCACCGAGGTCTCCCCGGCGTGCGCGGCGTCCTTGGTGTGCATGTCGGTGCAGTAGCCGCAGCCGTTGATCTGGCTGGCCCGGATCTTGACCAGCTCGTAAGTCGCTGCGGGCAAAGTGGATTCGGCGACCACCCGGCCCGCCGTGTTGAGGCGCTTGACGAAGCTGGCGGCGACGCGGTTGCCGAAGAGGTTGAAGCGAGCGCTCATGATGTCTGCCTTCTTTCTGATTCGTGCCGTACTGGGCGGTTCACAGAGAGGACGACGCAGCGCCGCGAGGTGTGACACCGTTCGAGGAGTGATGTGGACCACTCCCCGTCGACACCGGCAGATGCACCTTGTGGTGGCAGACGATGCGGACCCTACCTGCCGAAGTCGTAGCTGACGCCGGTCAGTTTTTCCGACAGCTCCCACAAGCCACGCGCGACGCCCTCGTCCCGAGATGCCCTGGACGAACCCGAGACGCCGGGGTAGCCGCGCAATCCGCCGAACTTGGTCGGGCCGTAGTAGCCGCCCGGCTGGACCTCCGTGGTGGCGACGTACAACGTTGGCAGCGCGCCCATTTCGGCGCTCTGTGCGAGCACCCGGTTGCCGAGCCACATCACCCGGCCCTGGATCGACTCGGTGTGCGACTGCAATTCGGTCGAGGCGTAGCCGGGATGCGCGGCGACCGAGATCGTCGGCGAACCCGCCGCGGCGAGCCTGCGCTGTAGTTCGTAGGCGAACATCAGGTTGGCCAGCTTCGCCTGGCCATAGGCCAGCCAACGCTGGTACTTGCGGCGCTCCCAGTTCAAATCGTCCAGGTCGATCTTGCCGATCACGTGCGCACCGCTGGCCACGGTGACCACCCGCTGCGAGATCTTGGGCAGCAGTAGCCCGGTCAACGCGAAATGCCCGAGATAGTTTGTGCCCACCTGCATTTCGAAACCGTCGGCGGTGCGCTGCTCGGGCAGCGCCATCACCCCGGCATTGTTGATCAGCACGTCGGCGCCGTCGGTGGCCGCGGCGAACTCGCGGATCGAGGCCAGGCTCGCGAGATCCAACCGGCGCACGACCGCGCGCTCCCCCAGTTCCGCGGCCACGCGCTCGCCCTTGGCCACGTTCCGGCAAGCCAGCACCACCTGGGCCCCGGCCCGGACGAGCGCCCGTACCGTGACGGCCCCCAGCCCGCTGTTCGCGCCGGTCACGATGAACGTGCGTCCGGTCTGATCGGGCATGTCCGAGGTATCCCACCTGCTCATAGCCGAGAAGTCTAAACGGATTCGCGGCCTTTCCCGAGGGTCGCGCGAGCCGCCGCGGCGGCGGTCAGAGCCTTCGTAGCAGCGCCGACCGCGGTGAGATAGGGTTGCCTAACCTACAAGCCGAGATCCTCCATCCACGCTCGGCTCGAGTTATCTGTGAGGCAAGGCCGTGACTTCGACATCCACCACGCATCGCGCGGGCTACGTCGGCTTCCCCACCGAAGCCGCCGACGCCTACCGCGCCGCCGGATACTGGACCGGACGCCCGCTGGCCGACCTGCTGCGCGACACCGCCCGGCGGCATCCGCACCGGCCCGCGCTGCTCGACGCCGAACAGACGCGCAGCTACGCGTGGCTCGACGCGGAGGCCGACCGGATGGCGCACGGCCTGCTCGCCCTCGGCATCGCGCCGGGCGACCGGGTGGTGGTGCAGCTGCCGAACGTGCCGGAGTTCTTGACCGTGCTCTTCGGCGCACTACGCGCGGGCATCATTCCGGTGCTGACGCTGCCCGCCCACCGCCGGGCCGAAATCGAGCATCTGGCAGCACTTTCCGAAGCCGTCGCCTACATCATCGTGGACCGGCTCGGCGACTTCGACTATCGCGAACTGGCCGACACGGTGCGGGCCGCGGTACCGACACTGCGCCACGTGCTGGTGGTCGGCGAGCCCGGCGCCGGAACCGATCTGGCCTCGGTGCCCCGCGCGGGCGAGACGCTGCCGGAGATCGATCCGAGCGATATCGCGCTGATGCTGGTCTCCGGCGGCACCACGGGTCTGCCGAAACTCATCGCGCGCACCCACGACGACTACGCCTACAACGCCACCGCGAGCGCCGCGATCTGCGAACTCACCGAGGACGACGTCTACTTGGCGACCTTGCCTGCCGCACACAACTTTCCGCTCGCCTGCCCGGGCATCCTCGGCACCGTGAGCGTGGGCGGCGCGGTGAGCTTCGTCACCGACCCCAGCCCGGAGAACGCCTTCGCGGCGATCGAACGACACCGGGTGACCGTCACGGCCGTCGTCCCGCCGCTGGCCCAACTGTGGTGCGCCGCAACCGAATGGGAGGAAGCCGACCTGAGTTCGCTACGGCTGCTCCAGGTGGGCGGCGCGAAGCTGGCCGAGGTCAACGCGCGCGAGGTCACCCCCGCGCTCGGCGCCACGCTGCAGCAGGTGTTCGGCATGGCGGAGGGCTTGCTCAACTACACCCGGCTCGATGACGACACCGAGCTGCTGTGCACCACACAGGGCCGGGCACTCTCGCCCGACGACGAGATCAGGGTGGTGGACGCGGACGGCAACGACGTGCCGCCCGGCGCGGAGGGCGAGCTGCTGACCAAGGGCCCCTACACGATTCGCGGCTATTACCGCGCGCCCGAGCACAACGCCCGCGCCTTCACCCCCGACGGCTACTACCGCAGCGGTGATCTGGTGCGCCGACTGCCGAGCGGTCACCTGATCGTCTCCGGACGAATCAAGGACGTGATCAATCGCGGCGGCGAGAACATCTCCTGCGACGAACTCGAGGAGCACCTGCTCGCGTACCCGGCCGTGCGGCACGCCGCCGCGGTCGGACTGCCCGATCCCACGCTCGGCGAAAAGGTCTGCGCCGTCCTCGTCGTCGACGGCGATATGCCGACCCTGGCCGAGATCAAGACGTTCCTCATCGACCGCGGTCTGGCCACCTACAAACTGCCCGATGTGCTCCGCCGCGCGGACACGCTGCCCGTCACCGCCGTCGGCAAGATCGACAAGAAGGTGCTGCGCGGCCTCGAGGGGTGAGACAGCAAACGGGCAGTACACCTTTCGGTGTACTGCCCGTCGGATTGTCAGGCGCGCACTACGTAAGGCGCGATGCTGCCGAGCTTTTCGCAGGTCTCCTCGAACTCCCGGTCCGGGCGCGATTGCCCGACGATGCCGGCGCCGGCCCGCAGCCAGGCGCCTTCGGTGTTCTGGTACACGGCGCGCAGCACCAGGGTGGCCTCCAGCGCACCGGTGGGCGAAACCGTCACCACCGCACCGGAATACAGACCACGCGCGTCGTGATCGAGCCGGAACACCGAATCGATGCCCTCACGCTTGGGAATGCCGGAGGCGGTGACCGACGGGAACAGCACCTCGAGCGCGTCCCAGCTGGATCGGTCGGCGGCCAGGCGGCCGCGCACCGTGGAGGCGAGATGCTGCACGCTGCCACGCTCGCGCACCACCATGAAATCGGAGACCGCGGGGGTGCCGGGATCGGCCACGGCGGCAATCTCCGCGAACGAGGTGCGCACCGAAATGGCGTGCTCCACGATCTCTTTCGGGTCGCTGACCAGGTCGGCCCGGGCCGCCATGTCGACCGCTTCGCCACGGCCGAAGGCGCGGGTGCCCGCCAGCGGTTCCGTGGTCACCACCCGGTTCTCGTCGACCGAGGCGACCAGTTCGGGGCTGAAGCCCGCCGCCTCGAGCCCGCCCAGGCGGAGCAGGAACGAGCGCGCGGGAGTGTTGTTCGCCCGGCCGAGGCGGTAGGTCGCGGGCACGTCCACCACGAACGGCAGATCGACCTTCCTGGAGAGGATGACCTTCTGATACCGGCCCGCCTGGATCTCACCGACCGCCTCGGCGACCCGGTCCCGGTAGCCGGTCGGATCGATCCGGACATCGGCGGGATGCGCCTGCGGCAGTTCGGATTCCTGCGATTCGGCGATCAGGCTGTGGATATCGCCGGTCTCGGTCGGGGTGGCGCCGGACACCCGGACGCCGTAGGCGCCGACCCGGACCTCGATCCGGGGAATCATCAAGTGCGCCACCGTCGTCCGGGGATCCAGGTGCTCAGTCGCCTCGAAGGCCCAAGCGCAGAACTCGAATCCGATCCAGCCGTAGGCGTTGCGACCGGCCAGCGGCAGCGCGCGCAGCGCCGCGTCGATGACGGTGGCCGGGCGGCCTTCCCACTTGCTGGTGGTCGTCTTCCCATCCCAGGTGACCCGCAGCTCTTCGACGTCCAATTCGATGCCGCCGATCGGATCGGCGGCGAAGACCCATTCGCCCGGGCTCTCGTACATGACGTACTCACCGAACCGATCTGCCCCCGCCAGTCGGGACATCGCTGCCGCCGGATCGGTTACATACTCCACCCGCAAGCGTTCGTCCGTGGTCGACAACGATCCTCCAAAGCTCAAAACTGGCTGACTTGGAGGTAAGGTTAGCATTACCTGATTCAAGAAGAGCTGTGCTGGCGAACACAGCCGGGGACCCACGGAAGCCTAGTTCGCCGGTACCGCCAAGGCCGAACGCTCGACGCTCAGCAAACTCTCTGCACTGTGCTCGGCGTGGTAAGCGGCGCCGCCGCCGCGCAACCCGAACAGTCGCTTGGAGTAGAGCAACCAGACCACCGCGACGATATTGATCAGCAACGCGCCGATCCGCAGCACGGTGATCTTCTCGGTCAACTCGTAGATCTCCAGTGGCAGGAACAGGCTCGTCGCGACCACCGCGAAATACTCACCCCAGCGTTTCATCAACCACAGGCCGGTCGCCTCGATCACCTGCAGCCCGGCATAGACGAAAATCCCGACCGCCACCCACAGCAGGGTCGTGTTCGACAGGGAGAACGCCTCATCGATGAGGTGCACGATCTTCGACCGGTCGATGTCCCAGCCGAGTTGGTCGGCCAGCGGGCGCAACAGCGGCAGGTCCTGGTCGAACGCCGCGCGCATCGTCTCGCGCGAGGAACGGAACTTCAGCACCCCGAACGCGGCGGCCACCAGCACCAGGCCGCGCAGCAGACGTTCGATCGCCAAGGCACGCATCAGCCAGCGATCCCGCAGCAGTCGCCCGCGCGGCACCTCCGGCGCGTGATCGGCCGGCCCGGATCCCACCGGGTCACCGGGCACAAAGGTGCCACAGCGCAGGCAGCGCCACGCCACCCCCGCCACGGTGTCGACGCGCAGCCGCGCCGCCAGATCCGGTTCATCCGGCTGGTAGGTGTAGTGGCCGTGCCAGCCGCACGCGCGCAACGCCCAGTCCATCCGCGCAGCCTAATTCGGCTCGGGGAGATAGCGCCGGATGCGCGCGGCAGTTCGATCCCGGCCAAAGCGAACAAACTTGCGACCTGGCCACGCCGCAGCGACCTATGATCCTGTCCAACACACGTTTCCCGGCCCGCAACAGCTGACCACGTAGGAACATGGGTAACTCACCGGGTACGGGCCGAGCCGAATCCGCTGCTGACCGCCGGGCGCCGACGCAACGGCCGGGGCCACCCGGGTCTGGCTCGAAGCCCCGGGGAGGCGGAACGAGATCTTTTCAATCGGAGGGAACCGGTCATGATCGAGCACCGTGGCGGGTCGCCCGCGGATATCCAGCGAGCGTCGGCGCCGGAATCGGTGGTGGCCCTGGTCGACGCGGCGTCCGCGGTGGAGCGCGAGCTGATCGGGAACTGGCTCAACGACGGTGGCCTCGCCGGTGAGTTCGGCAGCACCGCGCCGGTGACCCAGCTGGATCTGGACGCGGGCGCAATCGCCACCCGTTTGGTCGGCCGACACGACGACCCGCTCGTGGTTCCGGTGCGGGTGCTCTGGTTGCCGCCGGAACGTGACGGCGTGCGCCGCATCACCTTCGCCGATATGGCCCTGCTCACCAATCCGCGCAAGCCGAACCGGCTCGCGCAGCGCAAACTGGTCGGCCAACCCAACCGGCACGTGGTGCTCACCGGGCAGCCCGCGCTGCTCAGCGAGTTGCGCACGAACAATCCCGAAGCCGCGGCGCTGTTCGCGAAGGGCAGCGCCGAACCCTTCGCGCGCGCCATCGTGCGCGCCGCGGTCGTCGCGTTGGAGCGCGCCGAACGCACCGTCATCGGCGACCGCTACAAGGTGCCCCGGCTGGTGGCCGAGGAGATCCTCGACTCGCCCGACTTCCTGCGCAGACTCGAACTCATCGCCGACCAGATCGGCGCGAGCCCGCACGAGGTGTACCGCCGCGCGGAAAAGGCGCTGAACGAACTCGTCGCCGCGCAGAGCAGATTGGTCTCCGACCTGTTCACCCAGGCGATGCGGCCGATCCACGCCTCGACCTGGAAGGTGGATTCCGACGATTCCGGCCTGGCCGGTCTGCGCGACCTGAACCGCCGCTTCCCGCTGGTGTTCCTGCCTTCGCACCGTTCCTACGTCGATGCGTTCGTGCTCGGTGATGTGCTGGCCCGCAACGACTTCCCGCCGAATCATGTGATCGGCGGGGCGAACCTCAGCTTCTGGCCGATGGGCCCGATCGCCCGGCGCACCGGCACCGTGTTCATCCGCCGCAGTTTCGGCGACGACGAGGTGTACAAGGCGGTGGTCGAGGAGTACTTCGCCTATCTGCTCGCCAAACGATTCAACCTGGAGTGGTACTTCGAAGGCGGGCGCACCCGCACTGGCAAGCTGCGGCCGCCGCGCTACGGGCTCCTGAATTACCTTGCCTCGGCGGTGCGTTCACATCGGGTCGAAGACGTCATGCTGGTTCCGGTATCGATCACCTATGAGCGGCTGAACGAGCTGGGCGCCATCGCCACCGAGCAGGTGGGCGGCAAGAAGAAGCCGGAGGGACTCACCTGGCTGGCGCGTTATGTACGCAGCCAACAGCATTCGGCCGGGCACGTGTACGTCCGCTTCGGCGAACCGCTGTCGGCGCGGGATCGGCTTGCCGCGCACGGCGATCCGCTCACCACCCCGCCGCTGACCATTCCGCTGCACCGCACCGAGCCCGCACCTCCGGGGCACACCGAACTCGGGCAGGGCGAGCCCGACGCACCCGAGATCGCCGAACTGGAGCGCAAAGCCGTGCAGCGGCTGGCGTTCGAGATCGCGGTCGGCATCAACGCGGTCACCCCGGTCACGGTCAACGCGCTGGTCACCCTCGCACTGCTCGGCGTGCACGAGCGCGCACTCACCCTGGGCGAGGTCCGCACGGTGCTCGCGCCGGTGCTCGGCTACATCGAGAAACGCGACCTGCCGCACGGGGAACTCGCCGCGTTGCGCGACGATCAGGGCCTCGCCGTGGTGCTGGAACAACTCTCGCTGGCCAAGGTCGTCACGGTGTATCGCGGCGGACTGGAGCCGGTGTACTCGATCGAGGCGGGCGCACACCTGGAAGCCGCGTTCTATCGCAACAGCGCGGTGCACTGGTTCGTGCACCGCGCCATCCTCGAACTGTCCATCCTCGCCGCGCTGGACAGCGACGGCGCCGACCAGCTGAGCACCGGCTGGGACGAGGCGTTCCGGCTGCGCGACCTGCTGAAGTTCGAGTTCTTCTTTCCCGAGCGCGCCGAGTTCGCCGAGCAGATGACCGCCGAGATGCTGCTGCTCGATCCGGAATGGCACAGTCACACCAGGGAGAACACGCTGGGTTCGGAGGTGATGACCCGGCTCACCGACTCCGGATTCATGATGGCGCACCGCGTGCTTCGCTCGTTCTTCGACGCGCAGCTGGTGGTCGCCGAACGATTGGCCGCGCGCGATCCGGAGACCGAGATCGACCGCAAGCAACTCATCGCCGAATGCGTCGCGGTGGGCAAGCAGATGATGCTGCAGCAGCGGTTGCACAGCCCGGAATCGGTGTCCACCGAACTGTTCACCAGCGCACTGAAACTCGCGGACAACTACGGCCTGCTGGATCATGTGTCGGACGACTCGGCCAAGACCAGGGCCGAATTGACCGAGCGCCGGGTGGAATTCGCGGACCGCCTGCGCACCATCGGCACCCGCATCTCGCAGGCCGCCGCCCTCGATCCGTCGAATCGGGCGCTGCGGTGAACTCGGGAGTTTCAGGGGAACCGAGCGTTTCGACTGACCCGAGCGTTTCAGGGGATCTGGACGCGGAACTCGCCGCGATCCGGTCCGGGCCGCAGGGTGCACAGATCGCCGCGATCTTCGATTTCAGCGGCACCGTGATCGCCGCTCCGCCGGCACCGGGCCCGTTGCGGCGGTTGTTCCGCGGCCGCGATATCGCGAATGCCCTGCTGCGCGGCATCCGCGGCGGCACCACCGACGGCGCGTACGGCCGGTGGCTGCACCAGCTCGCCGAAGCGTCGGCGGGCCGACCCGAGGCGGAATTGGACGAACTCGGCGTGCGGCTGTTTCGCGAGACCACCTACGAATACCTGTATCCCGAAGCGTGGCAACTGATTCGAACGCATCAAGCGGCCGGCCACACCGTGGTGCTGGCCAGCTCACTGACCCGCTTCCAGGTGGCACCCGCGGCGGCGGCGCTCGGTATCGAGCATGTGCTGTGCACGCCGATGGCGGTGCAGGACGGCATGCTCACCGGCTACGCCGACGGGAAAACGCTGTGGCGCAACAGTAAAGCCGCGGCGGTACGCGAGTTCGCGGCCGACCACGGACTGGATCTCGAACACAGCTACGGCTACGCGGACAGCGACGCGGACCTGCCACTGTTGGCGCTGGTCGGTCATCCGGTAGCGGTGCATCCCGACCCACGGCTCGCCACGACGGCCGCGGAAAACCGGTGGCCCGTCTTGCACTTCGCAGCCCGGCAGGCTGCCCGGCCGACCGACTATCTGCGCACCACCGCCGGTTTCGCCGGACTGCTGGGCGGCGCGTTCTATGGTGTCGCGGCGAAATCGGCCACCAAGGACCGGCAGCGGATGGCCGACGCGCTGATGGCGCACGCGGCCGGTAACACCTTGCGCATCACCGGTGTTCAGCTGCGCGTGCTCGGCGCGGAACATGCCCGCTCGCCGCGGCCCGCGGTGTTCCTGTTCAACCATCAGAGCCAGTTCGACATCATCATCGTCCCCGAGGTGCTCGGCGGTGGCGTCACCGGCATCGGCAAGAAGGAGCTGACCCGCAACCCGATCTTCGGACCGCTGATGCGCTTCGTCGGTGTGACGTTCATCGACCGCTCGAGCACCAGTGCGGCCAAGGCCGCCCTCGCACCTGTCGTCGAGACGTTGCGCGGCGGGCTGTCGATCGCCGTCGCGCCCGAGGGAACCCGTTCCTACACACCGGAGGTCGGCCCGTTCAAGAAGGGCGCGTTCCATATCGCGATGCAGGCCGGCGTGCCGGTCATTCCGATCGTCATTCGCAACGCGGGCGAGATCTGCCGGCGCAACGCGATGGTCGCGCGCCCGGGCATCGTGGATGTCGCGATCCTCGAGCCGATCGATGTCAGCGACTGGGATCTCGCGGATCTGGACGCCAAGGTATCCGAGGTTCGTCAGCGCTACGTGGACCTACTGCTGGACTGGCCGCAGCCGGACTGAACACGCGCGAACATCGGGGGGCCGCAACACATTCCGCTACGCCGCAAACCGGGGTGTGATCCAGGCCACGGCCGATCGATTTGACCTGAACAATTGTTCAGGTTTCACCATTGTTCTCAGCACCAAGCACAGCTTCGGATGAGGAGAACATCATGACCATCGCGCAATCCACCACAGCGGCCCTGCGTATCCCGGCCGTCAACCGCCCCATCGCGATCCTCGGCAGCGTCGCGGTCGCGGTCGTGATCAACCTCGGCGTGTGGCTGCTCGGCCTGGCGGCGGGCGGCTCCTTCGACGTGGTCGAGAAAGGCGTCACGACGCACCTCGGCATCGGCTCGGTGATCACCTCGTCCGCGGTGCCGCTGTTCATCGGCATGACGCTGGCCGCGCTGGTGTCCTACTTCTGGGCCGGCGTGCTGCGAGTGGCTCAGGTGGTCGGCGGCGTGCTCGCCATCGCGACCATCGGCCTCACCGTCGCCGCCACATTCGACACCGTGACCACCATCGCGCTCTCGGTCATGCACGTCGTGCTCGCCCCGGTGGTCGTGCTCGGCCTGGAGGCGATGCGCCAAGGTCTGGCACAGCGCTGACCGCCCGCGAACGGCACAGGGCCCCGCATCCACCGGATGCGGGGCCCTGCTCGGTATCCGCGATCTAGACCGAGCGACCGAAGAGCAGCTTCCACGGCATCAACGCCGACTCCAGCTGCACCTTCAGGCTCATCTTGGAGGCACCGAGGGTGCGCTCCTCGAAACGGATCGGCACCTCGGCGATCTCGATGCCCTGCTTGACCGTCCGGTAGTTCATCTCGACCTGGAAGGAGTACCCGTTGCTGCGGATCGAGCCGACCTCGATGGCGCGCAACGTGTCCGCCTTCCACGCCTTGAAGCCCGCGGTGGCGTCCTTCACGTGCAGCCGCAGGATCAGATTCACATAGAAGTTGGCCCACGCCGACAGCGCTTTGCGGTACCACTTCCACTCCTCGGCGGTCGACCCGCCGGGCACGTAGCGCGACCCGAGCACGACGCCCGCGTCGGTGGTCGACAGCTTCTCCAGCATGGCCGGAATCACCTCGGCCGGATGCGACAGGTCGGCGTCCATCTGGATGACCACGTCCGCGCCCTCGTCCAGCGCACGGGTGATCCCGGCGATGTAGGCCCGGCCGAGGCCGTCCTTCTCGGTCCGGTGCAGCACGCCCACCACATTCGGCAGCTCGACGGCCAGCTTGTCGGCGACCTCACCGGTGCCGTCCGGTGAATTGTCGTCGACCACGAGCACGTGCAGGTCGGGCACCGGCAGCGCGGTCAGCCGCGCCACCGCCACCGGCAGATTTTCCCGCTCGTTGTAGGTCGGCACAACAACGGTAACCCTCAAGGGTCGCCCTCCCTGCTGATCCTGGTCCGGCTCGCAGCCCACGTCAGGACCACCGAGCACTCGTCTGATTCGAGAAAACCGTACTTGATCGTGCTGAAGCGGACCTGAGTGGATATACCTGGACGCCAGGACTTCGCGCCCGTACCGCCAGGTCTCTAGATCACATTCACCGGGCGTTTTCCGCCTCGCCCCGAACCCGCGGATCGACGGTGCGCGCGGGATCACTTGCCGCACACCGGACTAGCTTTGCGGCGGCACCACCGTCAGGTCAGTCGCCGTCGCTCGCGTCGGCCTGCGCGTTGCGCGCCTTGACGATCTCCAGGGCTCGTTCCGCGGTCGCCTGATCCGGATACGGCCCCATCCGATCCTGGAACCAGCACTGCCGGCCCTTCTCGGCCCGCTTGTGCTTCAAGCAGTAGTACCAGCGCTCAGCCATGCCCCCAGCATTCCACCTACTTCGCCCGCTCAACGGAATTTCCGAGATCAGTCCCGGCGTGTGAGCACATTCACCACAGGTGCACGAGCGCATCGAACACGAGGACTATGCCGAAGACCACGAAAAGAACGCGCAGCACGCGCGGCACGTGACGGGTCAAGAAGCGGACGATGGCGCGGTAGACGCGTCTGGCCCGGGGCGTCCGGCGCAGCGACAGCGACAGCACCAGCAGCGGCGGCAACAGCGCGAGCGCACAGTAGGCGACCACGAGCAGCGGCCAAAACGATGGGTGCCGAGCCGAGATCATGGCCAGCCCGGCCAGATACGGGACCGCGGTCGGCGCCTGCGCCAGACCGATCGCCATCCCCACGAAACCGAACAGCCACGGTCTTCGACGCAGTGTCGAGGCCCACGCGGGCGGCTCGTCGCGCGTGGTCACCGGGACTCGGCTGAGCGCGATCAGCACCACGCCCAGCACCAGCTCGCCCCAATATCGCACCGCCGGTGTGAGTTCGAACGACACCAGCTCGGTGAGGAAGGTCAGGCCGAGCACCGTGCAGATGCCGAACGCGGTGGTGACCGCGAAAACCCCTGCGATGAAACTCAATCCGCCCGGCACCGGAGACCGGCGGCCCAGACGACTGTCGGCCACCACCGCCGTGGTCAACCCCACCAGCAGCACGTCGAGCGAATCCAGCAGCGCGAATCCGGCGAGCGCGAGCAGGAGAGGCACCATGACCGGCCCAGCCTACGGGAGCCGGCGCAACCCGCGGCCGGGCCTCGAGCAGGGCATGCGATGCGCGCCCATGGTGCACGGGGCAGCGGATCAGGCGATCGGCGGGCCGGACTGCGGACCGATCAGCGGCTCGAACACGGCGGAGTAGGCCTCGAAGCGCGGCTTCCAGTCGCCGGGTTCCAGGCCGGCGAGCTGATCGAGGCAGGCATCCCAGCCCGCGGCATTGCGGGCCGCGGCGTCCGGCGCCAGTTCGTTGACGAGCACCAGGTGCGTGCCACTGCCGTGCGGCGCCAACTCGAAACGCAGACGCTCGTCGCCCCAGCTGAACGCCAAGAGCTTCGGCTCGTCGACCGCGAGCACCTCGCCGTCGAGCGTCAGTCCGCTCTCGTCACCGAAATCGAAGCCGATCGTCGCGCCGACCCGCCACACCCCGCCGGTCACCTGCACGTCACACGGGAACCACGCGCGCAGCTGTTCCCGGTCGGTCAGCGCCTGCCACACCACCGGCGGCGGATCGACCAGCTCCCGCTCCAACCGCACCGCGGGTCGTTCGCCGTCGGTCCGTAACTGGGCCTCGGTCATGATCGTCTCCTCCGATCGAGATGCTCTTCGAGTAGATCCAGATGGGTGTGCCACATCCGGCGATACGGGGCCAGCCAATCGTCCAGTTCCACCAGCGGTTCCGGCCTGATCCGGTACAGCCGGCGCTGTGCGTCGACCCGCACCTCCACCAGCCCCGCCTCCTTCAGCACCCGCAGATGCTTGGACACCGCCGGCTGACTGAGCCCCAACTCCGCCACCAACGCCCCCACCGGGGACTCCCCCGCCCGCAACACCTCCAGAATCGCCAGCCGATTCGGTTCGGCCAGCACTTGGAAGACAGTCGCCGCGGTCACCAACTCATAGTCCTCCCCAGTTATATAACTGTCAAGGCATACAATCCTTCGGATACTCCGCTCGGGCGACGCAGGGACTCAGCGGACACTCGATCCCAGCCGATCGGAGCCGCCACCGAAGACCAGGCCGACCGAACAGGTGCGCCGTGAGATCAGCTGGCGCTGTTGAGCTTCCGGCAAGCTGCTACCGCCACCGCACGCAACCCACGCACCATTCGTGCGCATGGCGGTCGAACTGCCACACGCCTACCCGCAGAACCTCGTCCGCGCTGCAGGCAACTCTTTCCGGCGGCGTGACAGCAGCGACACCCGTCACCATCCGCTGAGCAGCCACACGGGCGGGCAAGGCCTCGGCCGGGCCCGCATACGCCATTCGGGCGATTGCCCTACGCGACGCTCGTCGTCACCCGAGCCGGGCTGTCGCACGCGCACAGACAGGACCTCGGCCGGCCGCGCACATCCCGTTCAGGCGTTCACGATGCAGCGCGGTATCCCCTTCCAGCGTCCGCGATCTCAGCGATGCGCACCATCGTGGCCGGGCTGTCGCACGGGTAACCGGTAGGGCCACGGGCGGGCGCCTTCCGACGTCTGCGATTTCCGCGGCGCTCGTCGTCAGTCGAGGCGGGTTGTCGCCTGCGTCCCGGTAGGGCCTCGGGCGGGGCTCAGGCATCCCTTTCGGGCGTCTGCGATTTCAGCGGTGTTCGTCGTCGGTGGCGGCGGGTTCCTCCGGGGGATGGCGCGGCACCACATCGATCTGGACCGACCCTGCGCGGACCGACCGCAAAATCAACCCACAGACCACGAGCAGAACTCCGACGATCACCACAAAGATCACGATGTTGCCAACCATGGTCACGCCCTCCGACAACCTCCGGCCAGTGCCTCGATCCTAGACACCGCCGACGCTCGACCCCCTGGACCTCACCTTTCAGCCTTGGATCGTCAACCGGTGAGCCCCACCCGACCCTTTCGAACGTGACGACACTCCGACCACTCGGAACCCCCTCAGTGACGGGGGATTTCGGCCACCACGCCGCGTCGTGTCCTGCCCGACACGCCAAGGCACATCCTGGTCGACTGATCACGAGGAAATAGTGGCGGCATCGGCCGAGAGACCACCGCCACCATTTCCTCGTGATCGACTGACCAGCTGCGCTAACCCAAGCTGACCACCTTGGCCGTGCCGGATATCACGGTGTCGGTGGCGTCGACCAACGCCATCCGCACCTGTACCGTCTGCCCGCGCTGGATCGGCTCCGGCGACCCGTCCACCCCGGCCACGATCACGACCGCCGACTGCGGACTCCCGTCACAGACGACACCGGTCTCCGTACCCGTGGCCGACGGACCCTCCGCCTGCGGATCCCCCACCATCACCTTGATCCCGACCACCCCCGCAGAAGCCTCACACCTGTAGTCGGCCCCCACATTCGCCGGCCCCACCCCCGTGATCTCGATGCTGTTTTCAGCGAAGGCCGGAGCCGCCGTCACCGCCAGCCCCACCCCCACCGCCCCGACCACACTCACCACAAACGCAGCACGCCGATAGTTCCGAATAGTCACCATGGATCCATTCCTCCTGAGTGTTGGAAGCAGATCGCGGAACACACTCGAAATCAGGTACGGCCCAAACCGCACCCCCCTCATGATTCCCCACCCCCACAAAAACCAACCAGTACTTCAAAAACCTCCCCCGATCGCACAGCCGAATCGCACGGAGCCGGATCGAACGGCGGAAACCAGAGTCCAACGGCAAGAGTCCGACACCGAACACGAGAGGCGAGTCTGTCTGCGGGAGCGGTCATCCACGGAAGCGTGATCCGACTACGAGGGCAGGTCCCGAGCACGGAGGCGCCCCGATTGGAGGGGGATCCAGCGACAGGAGGGTCAACTGCATGGAAGGGGTCCAGCGACAGGGAACGGGTCCGCCTACGGGAGGCGCCCGGCTACGCGAGGCACCTGGCTACGCGAGGGCGGTCGGCTACGCGAAGAACGGTCGAGCAACGGGAGGGCCGGTCGAACAACGGAAGCGGGGCCCGACTACGAAGGGTCCGGCGGCGGGAGCGCGCCCGGCCACGAGAGGCGGGTCCGGCTACGGGAGTAAGCCCGGCTGCACGAGAAGGTCCAGCTACACGAGAAGGCCCAGCGACGGAGGAAGGTCCGGCTACGGAAGCCGGGGTCCCGGGGGCAAAGCCCTCCGGGCGGGTGTGGGGTTGCACCCCACAAAATGAAAAAGACGAGGGAACAAAGCGTGCGCCCTTTGCACGCAGCGTTCCCTCGTTTCCGAGTGGCCAGGGCCGGGATCGAACCGGCGACCTTCCGCTTTTCAGGCGGACGCTCGTACCAACTGAGCTACCTGGCCGCAGGCACCCGAGTTGAATGCCATACGCGAAACGCCGGATTGCTCCGGCGCTCACTTGCGACCCTGACGGGACTCGAACCCGCGACCTCCGCCGTGACAGGGCGGCGCGCTAACCAACTGCGCCACAGGGCCTTGCTGTGCTTCCAACGATCCGAAGACCGTACCCCCTACGGGATTCGAACCCGCGCTACCGCCTTGAAAGGGCGGCGTCCTAGGCCGCTAGACGAAGGGGGCTCGTCTCCGGATTTCTCCGGAACCGGCTTCAACGGCTGTCCGTTGGGAGCCCGGTTAGCTTATGACAGACCGGACTCGTTAACCAAACCGGCTGGTCAAAGCCCCAAACTGAGCTCTTCGAGGCGGGCTTGGGTGCGCCAGCCGTCGTTGCGGAACTTCTCGGCCCATTCGGGGGTGGCCATGGACTCGATGACCACTTCGAGCGCTTCCTCGAATCGGGTCCGCAGGTCGATCCCGGTGCCGTGGGCGTCGACCAGGTAGCGCTGGCCGGCCAGGGCGGCGACGAGGGTTCGGGTGAACCGATCGGCGTCGGCGCCGGGCCGTAGTTGTCCTTGGTCGATGGCGCGGACGGCGAGCGCGCGGGTGGCGCGCCCGAGTATTCGCCCGCCGCCGGATTGCACGTCCCGATAGAAGTCGGGTTCGATGATCAACCGGTATTCGGCCTGCACGATGATGTCGTGCTCGAGCCGCAATGCCATCTCGTCGATCATGCCGTGCAGGATGTCGAGGGGTCCGAGATCTGTTCGCGCGAGCCAGCGCTCGGCCGAGGCGCGGTAGCGCTCGACCGCCGTCTCGAGGACCGCGCGCGCGAGATCTTCCTTGGAATCGAAATGGAAGTACATGGCGCCCTTGGTGGCACGCGACCCTTCCAATATGCGGTTGAGCGATGCAGCGGCATAGCCGCTCTTCCCGAACTCAACGGCGGCGGACCTGATAATCGCCGCACGTGTCCGGCGGGCCCGCTCTTGCTGCCGTGCCATGCTCGAAACGCCTCCGAAGCCTACTCGCCGCCAAACAGCCACCCCCAAAGGAACGGGCCCTTGGCGCGAAGTTATGAGTTTTATCAATACTTCAAACCGGGTTTTCGCCCAGTTTCAAACTTTCGGTACGAAAACTTGCGAAAAACCTGAAACACACCAGCTGGTATAGTTTTCCTGCCCGGGTGCGCTGCAGGGGGTGCGCACCCGGGCATTTCTTCGTCTCGGATCTGCCTCCTGCGGCGTCGTCTCCAGGGAAGCCACGATCGGCCGGACCGGTCGCGACAGATTCGGGCACATCAGCGATAAGTCGAATTCCGAATCCCCGAACAGGCCGGCGATTCTTCCGGAATTCATCAAGTTGTCACCGTACCCGGAAACCCCATCCGACACGCGGCAAACCGACGAGTCAGGTAACCAACTACTCAGGTTTACTGTTACAGCAAACATCGTGCAACCTGGAGCGGGGCGGCGCATGGTCGCCCAATTCGCCAGCGTCGCAGCAACGTTCACCCGCGTGGACCGGCCGGCCGGAACACCGGCGGGCACCCGCGGCCCACCCGCTCACCATCCGGGCCGGCCCCGACGGGCTCGGGGCATGCACCCCCGGCAAATCCAAAGACATTGCTAGCCAACATGATTGGATGGTAGCCAATTCCGGCCACAATGAACAAAGTTGGGTGCCAAATGTTTACCGCCGAGATCGCCCGCCGAGCTCCGCGCGTTACTCGGCGCCGCAACAGCTCTCGGCATCCGGTCGCCACTACTGTCCCGCGCCCGCGATCGGGCGGCTTCGCACACCCGCCACGCGCCCCGCTCCCCCATTTGGGCCTTCCGCGCCGCGCCTACTACACTGCCCACCGCGCCCCTATAGCTCAGTTGGTAGAGCTACGGACTTTTAATCCGCAGGTCGTAGGTTCGAGCCCTACTGGGGGCACACGTCGGGCGCCCGGTCACACCGGGCGCCCGCTCTCGTCTGTGGACCCGGCACGGGTGTGACCAACGCGCCCGGCGCGGATACACCCCACTCGCCTCGAGCCGTCCCTTACTGTGAGCGCGACCCGGACAAACCCGGGTCGTCCCTCGACAAGGCGGAGCCGATGACTTCCTTCGATGATTTGCTCTCCCAGGTACCTATCGCCCAGATCGCCGAGAAGCTCGGCGTCGACCAGAACACCGCGACAGCGGCGGTCAGCGCGGCCCTGCCGACGCTGCTCGGCGGACTGCAGGCGAACGCGACCAAACCCGAAGGCGCGGCGTCCCTGGTCGACGCGCTGGACAACCACGGGGAACTCGTCGAGGGCGAGGGCACGGTCGACATCGACAAGGTCGACGTGAACGACGGCTCGAAGATCGTCGAGAACGTCTTCGGCACCGAGAAGAACACGGTGATCAGCGCGCTCGGCGCGACCGAGGGCACCGGCGGCAACGACCTGATCGCCAAGCTGATGCCGATCCTCGCTCCGATCGTGCTCGCGTATCTGGCCAAGCAGATGACCGGCGGCGGCGGTGCCGCGGCGCCGCAGCAGCAGACCCAGGCCGGCAACGGCGGTATCGGGGACATCCTCGGCGGCCTGCTCGGCGGCAGCGGCAAGAGCGGCGGCATCGGCGGCGCGATCGGCGAGGCGCTGGCCAAGAATGCCGGCGGCGCACTGGGCAACGTGCTCGGTGGCCTGTTCGGCGGAAAGCGCTGACCACTCGGCGCATGCGCGACGCGACGGCGTGTGCGATGCAGCACGCCGCGCTAACACCGGTCGGCCCGCGGCGATAATCCCCTCGCTGCGGGCCGACGCCATACACTCGGAGGTGGCCACCGAACGCCGACGATGGCGTATGACGTGCATCACGGGGCGTCAACAGGCATTCGGATGCGTTTCGCATCACACCTACGGTGCCGTAAGGTATGGCCGCACGGCATCGGTCTACCTTGGGGGGATGACCTGCACGACCGGACGCACAGACTGAAGGGTTCATACATGGCAAGGGATCTGACTCAACTCGAGCTTCTGACGGAGTTGGAGCCGGTTGCCGAAGAGAACGTCAACCGGCACCTCTCCCTGGCAAAGGAATGGCATCCGCACGACTACGTCCCGTGGGATGAAGGCCGCAATTTCGCCGCACTCGGGGGTATCGACTGGGATCCGGAGCAGTCCCGGCTGAACGAGGTCGCGAAGGCGGCCATGATCACCAATCTGCTGACCGAAGACAACCTTCCGTCGTACCATCGCGAGATCGCCGAGAACTTCTCGCAGGACGGCGCGTGGGGCACCTGGGTCGGCCGGTGGACCGCCGAGGAGAACCGGCACGGCATCGTGATGCGGGACTACCTGGTGGTCACCCGCGGCGTCGACCCGGTCGCGCTCGAAGAAGCGCGAATGATCCACATGACCAACGGCTTCGCCTCCCCCACCGAGGCCGACGCGGGCTTCCTGCACTCGGTCGCGTACGTGACCTTCCAGGAACTGGCCACCCGAGTGAGCCACCGCAACACCGGCAAGGTCTGCGACGACCCGATCGCCGACCGCATGCTGCAGCGCGTCGCGGCCGACGAGAACCTGCACATGATCTTCTACCGCAACATGTGCGGCGCCGCCCTGGACCTGTCGCCGGATCAGGCGATCGAGGCGATCACGTTGATCCTGGAGAACTTCCAGATGCCCGGCGCCGGTATGCCGAACTTCCGCCGCAACGGCGTCCTGATGGCCAAGCACGGCATCTACGACCTGCGCCAGCACCTCGAAGAGGTGGTGCAGCCGGTACTGAAGAAGTGGAACATCTTCGACCGCACCGACTTCACCGCGCGCGGTGAGGCGGTCCGCGAGCGGCTGGGCCTGTTCCTGGACAAGCTCGGCAAGGACGTGCTGAAGTTCGAGGAACAGCGCGACCGCATGCTGGCCCGCGAGGCCGCGAAGGCCGAGCGCCAGATGGCAAGCACCGCCAGCTGATCCAGCGCAACAGATCTCACGCCGCCGCCCGGATTCCGGGCGGCGGCGCGCTTTTGTCCGGCTAACTCCGCGCACCGCATTTATCTAGTTCGAAGGTTTATTGCGTCGAACATTCTCCGCGCGGCCCGGCCGACATTCCCGGTGGCGCACATACCCGGCGGTTTCCGCGCGACCTGCATTCGCGTTGTGACATTCCCCTGGTCAGAAACCCACGCGGTAGTTACACAGGCCCCGCGGTGGTATTCGATGCGCCGCACCGGTCGACTAATCGGCGGAAATGGCGGTCGCTCGCTCGCAGTTTTTCGGCAGGCGATATCCGCGACCACCCGATGATTTCGCTGCCTGCCCGGCACCGGCTCGGACTTGCGCGCGCCCCGCCGCGAGCACTGGTCCGCCGCACCGTGATCGAACGAATCCGCCGACCGGCAGGCCGGAAAAGACCGACACTGAGAACAGCGCACCGTACCTTCGCTCCGGGCGTGCGCAGGCCGGTGCGTGCTCGAACGTTCACGAAAGAGGAAGGCCGGGAACATGACCAGTGCACCGAAGGGCGAGGTCTCGCTCGCCGGAAAGGTCGTCGCGATCACCGGCGGCGCCCGCGGCATCGGCCGGGCCACCGCGGAGGCGTTTCTCGGTGCGGGCGCCGCGGTGGCGATCGGCGATATCGACGTGGAGCTGGTCGCCAAGACCGCCGCCGAACTCGGCGCCGATCCGGGCGCCACGATCGTCGGCCTGCCGTTGAACGTCACCGACCGCGAGTCGTTCGCCGCATTCCTAGACACGCTCGAAAAGGCGCTCGGGCCGTTGGATGTGCTGGTCAACAATGCGGGCATCATGCCGACCGGACTGTTCGCCGACGAGGACGAGGCGATGACGGATCGGATCCTCGACATCAACCTGCGCGGCGTGATCCACGGATCCCGGCTGGCCACCCGGCGTTTCCTGGCGCGCGGCAGCGGCCATCTCATCAATATCGCGTCGCTGGCCGGGACCCAGGGCTTTCCCGGACTGGCCACCTACTGCGCGACCAAGCACGCCGTGGTGGGTTTCACCGCGGCCCTGCACCTGGAGATGAAGGAGCACGGCGTGCACGTCTCGGCGGTGCTGCCGGGCATCGTGCGCACCGAACTGTCCGCGGGCGCGAACATGCCGAACTGGATCGAGCCGATGACCACGGTGGACCCCGCCGATGTCGCACAGGCGATCGTGCGCACGGTGGCGAAGGAGAAGCCGCTGGTGACGGTGCCGCGCAGGTTGGCCGCGATCATCAAGACCGCGCAATTGCTGCCCTATCGCGCCCAGCTGGTCGTCGCGCGAATCACCGGGGCGACAACGGCTTACGCGCAGCCCGACCCGGTGATCAGGGAGCGCTACCACCGTCGGCTGCGCGGTCAGTAGCGTTTGCCGGACCGCGAGAACAGCTGTCCCGCAACCGTTCAGCGTTGTTCGGCGGCGCCACGGTAGGAGCCGGGCGGGCTGCCGGTCCAGCGGCGGAACGCGCGCCGGAAGGCGCTGGGTTCGGAGAAGCCGAGCCGGGCCGACAGCGCCTCCACCGTCTCCTCGCCCCGCACCAGGCTCGCCACCGCGGCGTCACGCAGGATGTCCTCACGGATCTGGGTGATCGAGGTGGCTTGCTCAGCGAGCTTGCGGCGCACCGTCTGTGGGCTCATCGCAAGCCGCTTGGCCACCTCGTCGGCGCTCGGCCAGCGCTCGCCCGCGTCGCGGTCACCGCGCAGCCCGCGGGCGAGAATCTTGCGCACCTGCTCGGCGAGTGAACTGCCGTATTCGCGGCGGGAGAGCACGTCGGTGGGCGCGTTGCGGGTCCAGGCGATCAGCTCGTCCTCGGTGCGGGTGATCGGCGCCGCAAGCAGGTCACTGGCGAAGGTGAGCGCCGCGATGGGCGCGTCGAAAACGAGCGGGGCGTCGAAGACGAGGGCATAGTCGTCGAGGTTGCGTGGCCGCGGATAGGGGAACTCGACCTGCCGCAACGGAACTCGGCGGCCGATGCCCCAGGCGATCGTCCGGTGCACCCCGGCGAGCAGGAACGTAGTCAGTAACTCGTTGCCCTCGGCCACCTCCCGGGTGTCGGGGGTGAAGCGGGTGTTCGCGTCGGTGGTGGTCATCGTCATCGGCGGCAGACCGGGCAGCAGGCGCCGATATTCGAAGAACCGCTCGATCGCCGCCCCGAGATCCGCGCAACCGATCAGCCCGAAGCCGACCAACCGAATGGATCCGCGCGGTAGCGGCGCCGGACCGAGACCGAACAATTCGTCGTCGCTGATCCGCCAGAGTTCACGCACGGTGGTGGCCATCTGATCGACGGTCACCCGGGCGCGATCCTGGGCGAGCAACTCCGGCGCCACCCCCACGCTGCCGAGCAATTGCTCGAAGTCGACCTCCTGCCGGGCGGCGGTGACGACGGCGGCCCGCACGAAGTCGATCGGCACCGTCCTGGCCGTCACCCCTACCTCCTGCGTCACCGGTCGAAGCGAACCTACCAGGCCGGATGCGCTGAGCGCGGCGGTCACAGAACGCGCGCAGCACGGTCATCCCGGCCACGCGCCCGGGTTCCTAGCGTGGGTTGTCGAGCAACGACCAGGAGGCCGAATGCAGGGACAGCAGACGGACGGGACGGATTTCGACCTCGAGCGGCTCGGTAGCTGGTGCGCGACCGACACCTTCGAGGTGACCCGAGAGCGCGCCATCGCCTATGCCGCCGCGACCAACGATCCGATCGCCGACCACATCGCGGGGATATCCGCGCCACCGGTCTTCGCCGTGGTGCCCGTCACCGCGCTGATGGCCGATGCCGCGATGTCGGTGGTGCCGGACGAGCTGATGCTGCAGATCCTGCACGGCGAGCACGATTTCCGCTTCCATCGGCCGATCGAGCCGGGTGAGACGCTGGCGGTGCGGGCACGGCCGATCGGGATCGAGGGCAAGGCGTCGGGGGTGGTCGTCACCGCGCACCTCGAGACGCACAGCGTCGACCGCGGCGACCTCGTCAACGAGCAGTATTTCGTCGCATTCTTCCGCGGCGGCACGTTCGACGGGCGCCGCGGCGAGCCGAGCCCGGCGCACGCCTTCGACGAGCGGTTACGCACCCGGGCGCCGGACTGGACCGCGGCGCAGACCTTCGACGCCGACCAGACCTTCCGCTACGCCGAGGCCGCGGGCGATCCGATGCCGATTCACCTCGACGACGATTTCGCCAAGGCGATGGGCCTGCCGGGCATCATCGTGCACGGCCTGTGCACCATCGCGTTCGTCTCGCACGCGTTGCTCACCCGGATCAGCCCGGAGGCTCCGGCCCGGCTGAAAAGACTTGCGGTGCGCCTGAGTTCGCCTGCCCAGCCCGGCCAGACCATCAGCACCTCGGCCTGGTCGGCCGGTCGCGGCCGCTACGTCTTCGAAACCCGATCCGACAGCGGCAAGTTCGTCATCCAGGACGGGCTCGCCGAATTCGCGCACGCACAAGAGGAAACGACATGACCAACAGAGTCTTCGTCATCGGTGTCGGCATGACGAAGTTCGAGAAGCCGGGCCGCCGCGAAGGGTGGGACTACCCGGCGATGGCGCGGGAGGCGGGCGAGCACGCGCTGGCGGATGCGGGCATTCGCTACGACCAAGTGGCCGAGGCGTACGTCGGCTACGTCTACGGCGACTCGACCAGCGGACAGCGCGCCATCTACGAGCTCGGGCTGACCGGCCTGCCGGTGGTCAACGTGAACAACAACTGCTCCACCGGTTCCTCGGCGCTCTTCTTGGCGGCCAAGGCGATTCGCGGCGGCGAGGCCGACTGCGCCATGGCGCTCGGCTTCGAGAAGATGCAATCGGGTTCGCTGGAGGCGGGTTTCACCGATCGGGAACAGCCGCTGCTGCGCCACATCGAGGCGCTGGCGCAGCTGCGGGACTTCGCGCTGCCGGTGGCACCGTGGATGTTCGGCGCGGCCGGCGTCGAACACATGGAGCGATACGGCTCCACCCGAACGCATTTCGCGAAGATCGCGGAGAAGAACCACCGGCACTCCGCGAACAACCCGTACGCGCAGTTCCAGAACGCGTACACGCTCGACGAGATCACCGCGGCCAAGATGGTTTACGAGCCGCTCGGGCTGACCAGATTGCAGTGCTCGCCGACCTCCGACGGTTCCGGCGCGGCGGTGCTCGCGAGCGAACGCTTCGTCGAGGAGCACGATCTCGGCGCCCGCGCGGTCGAGATCGTCGGGCAGGCCATGGTGACCGACCTCGAATCCAGCTTCGCCACGAAGACGGCACGGTCGCTGGTCGGCGTCGACATGACCGCCGCCGCAGCCCGAAAGGTCTACGCGCAGGCCGATATCGGACCCGACGATCTCGACGTGATCGAGTTGCACGACTGCTTCTCGCCCAACGAGTTGCTCACCTACGAGGCGCTCGGCCTGTGCGGTGAGGGCGAGGGGCACAAGCTGGTGGACGCCGCGGACACGACCTACGGCGGTCGCTGGGTGGTCAATCCCTCAGGTGGCCTCATCTCCAAGGGCCATCCGCTCGGCGCCACCGGACTCGCGCAATGCGCCGAACTCACCTGGCAGCTGCGCGGCGACGCGGCGGCCAGACAGGTCGCGGGCGCGAAAGTCGCTCTCGCACACAACATCGGCCTCGGCGGCGCCGCCATCGTCACCGCCTACCGGCCTGCCGACCGCTGAAAGGACGTACCCGCAATGGCACTTGCCAAGGTATCCAAGGAGTTTCCCGTCGCACCGGACCGGGTGTGGACGGTGCTGACCGACCCGCACCGCTTCGAGCAGTGGCTGACAGTGCACACCAAATGGAAAGAGCTGCCGCCCGCGCAGCTGTCCGCGGGCGCGACCATGACCGAGGTGCTCTCCATCATGGGGATGGCCAACACGATCACCTTCACCGTCGTCGACTACGACGCCCCCAACACCACGAAGTTCTCCGGCACCGGCATGGCGGGCGCGCAGATCAGCTTCACGCTGACCGTGACGCCCCAGGGCGACAACAACTCTCTGGTCACCATCGACGCCGAGTTCATCAGCCAGATGATGGTCGGTGCGATCGGCGGGGCGATCGAACGCGCCTCGACCCGGGAACTCGACGCCTCGCTCACCAAGCTCGCCGGCCTGCTCGCCTGACCGGATCACCCGCATCGAAAGGAACGACATGGGTTCGCTGGACGGACGCGTCGCGATCGTCACCGGCGCGGGCCGCGGCATCGGCCGCGCGCACGCGCTGCTGCTGGCCGCGGAAGGCGCCGCCGTCGTGGTCAACGACCTCGGCGGCGACAACGAGGGCATCGGCGCCGACGCCGGTCCCGCGCAACAGGTGGTCGACGAGATCGTCGCGGCGGGCGGTCGCGCCGTCGCCGACACCGCGAGCGTCGCCGACTGGTCGGGCGCGAAAGCCCTTGTGGACCAGGCGATCACCACCTTCGGCGGAGTGGACGTCCTGGTCAACAACGCGGGCATCCTGCGCGACGCGTTCATCGCCGCGATGGACGAGACGCAGTGGGACGCGGTGCTCGCGGTGCATCTGAAGGGTCATTTCGCGGTGCTGCACCACGCCGCCGCGTATTGGAAGGCAGAGTCGAAGGCGGGCCGGCCGGTCGCCGCTTCCGTGATCAACACCGCCTCGGCCTCGGGCACCTTCCTGCCGAACCCCGGCCAGGCCAACTACGGCGCGGCCAAGGCGGGCATCGCCGCGTTGACCCAGGTCGCCGCGCTCGAGCTGGAGCGATACGGCGTGCGCGCCAACGCGATCGCGCCCGTCGCCCGCACCCGGCTCACCCTGGCCACGCCGGGTATGGGCGCGATGTTCGCCGAGGAGGTGCCCGCGGGCGAGTTCGATGCCTTTGCGCCGGAGAACATCTCACCCCTCGTCGCCTATCTCGCCCAGGAGAAGTGCCCGATCACCGGCAAGGTCTTCGCGGTTCAGGGCGGGGCCATCTCGGTGCTCGCCGGCTGGACCGCCGCCGCGACGATCGAGACGGGCGGGCCGTGGGAACTCGCCGACCTGGCCGACCGGCTGCCGGATCTCGGCTGATCGGGCGTGCGCGTCCGCCGGGCGGCAACCGGCGGGGCGCGCACCCGGTGTGACATACGGCACAATCCGCGTACGCGGCCGCTCGCCACCGCTGGGCGCGGGCCCGCAGCACCCGGCCCGAGCAGCGAAAACGACCCGACCAGGCCGCTCACGTGCGGAAATGAGACACTGGACGGCGTGACGATGACTACCGAAGCGACGAGTGCACTGCGGATCGGGCCGTATCCGGTCGATCCGGCGGTGGTGCTCGCGCCGATGGCGGGCATCACGAATCTGGCGTTCCGCAAGCTGTGCCGCGAATTCGGTAGCCCGACCTCGATCTATGTCTGCGAGATGATCACCGCCAGGGCGGTGGTCGAGCGCAACGAGAAGACGCTGGACATGATGTCCTTCGACGCGGACGAGTCGCCGCGCTCGATGCAGCTCTACGGCGTGGACCCGGCCACCCTCAGCGAGGCCGTGCGGATCATCGTCGGCGAAGGCTGGGCCGATCACATCGACATGAACTTCGGCTGCCCGGTGCCCAAGGTCACCCGGCTCGGCGGCGGGGCCGCGCTGCCGTACAAGCGCGCCCTGTTCAGCCGGATCGTGCAGGCCATGGTGCGTGCCGCCGAGCCGGCGGGCGTGCCGGTGACGGTGAAGTTCCGGATCGGCATCGATGACGAGCACCTCACCTACCTGGACGCCGGGCGGATCGCCGAGGCCGAGGGAGCGAAAGCGGTTGCGCTGCACGCCAGGACCGCCGCACAGCGCTACTCCGGCCAGGCGGACTGGACGGCCATCGCCCGGCTGAAGGAAGCGGTCACCACGATCCCGGTGCTCGGCAACGGCGATATCTTCTCCGCCGCCGACGCCGTGCGCATGATGGACGAAACCGGCTGCGACGGTGTGGTAGTCGGTCGCGGCTGCCTCGGCCGCCCGTGGCTGTTCGCGGAGCTGCAGGCCGCGCTGCGCGGCGAGCCGCTGCCTGCGGCGCCGAACCTGGGCCGGGTCGGCGAGGTGCTGTACCGGCACGGTGCGCTGCTGTCGGAACACCTCGGCGAGGACAAAGCGATGCGCGACCTGCGCAAGCACATGGCCTGGTACCTGATGGGCTTCCCGGTCGGCGCCGACCTGCGCCGCGCCTTCGCCACCGTGTCGCGGCTCACCGAGCTGGAAGACCTTGTGGGCCAGCTCGATCCGACGGCCCCGTTCCCGAAGGACGCCGAGGGGCCGCGCGGTAGACAGGGCTCCCCCGGCAAAGTCGCGCTGCCGCATGGCTGGTTGGACGATCCGGCGGATCCCGCGGTCCCGCAGGGCGCCGACGTGATGCACAGCGGTGGCTGAACCCGCCTGAACTGGGCGAGCAGACCCGCGAGAGGCCACGCGCATCCCGCTGCGGACAAGCGAAGAGACACAACGGAAGTAGACAAAGACCGGCCGGTCGGGCTAAATCGTGATACTCCCGACGGGGAGCCTGTTTCGCACTCGGGTGGCCCGCCGTGGCGGAATCGTTATCATTGCGGAATCGGTCAAGCCGGTCGAGTACGGCCCGAGGCGGCGACGTAGACGAAAAGCGAGGTTCGTTGGTGGGTGACGATCGGCACGGGCGTTCGCCACGGCCCGGAGATCGCGCCCCGTGGGAGCGCTATCCCACGGCGGATGACACCGAACGCGACGGTTCGCGGACCTCGCGACGATCCCGGCATACCGACGCCTCCGCCGATCCCGGCGCCGCCCCGCTCACCGTGCAGGATCTGGTCGAGAAGGTCGACAACGAGCGCACCGGCCGCCGACGGCGGCCCGCACAGGCCCCCGCCGCACCGGCCCCCGACAATCGGCGCACCCCGCCCGCGGACCCGACCGTGCAGCGCCAGGCCGAGCCACCCCGCCGTCCCGCCGAACCGCAACGCCGCCAGGAGCCGCCGCGTGCGCCGGACACCACCGGCCGCAGGCAGGTGGTGGCTCCCCCGCCGAACCGCCGACCGGCCGAACCGCCGCCACGCCGCCCCGCCGAACCACCCACCCGGCGCGCCGACGCGCCGCCGCCGCGCACCGGCAGCACCCCGGTCGCCCAGGACATCGCGGGCACTCCGGCAGCGCGCACCCCGAATCGGCGCGGCCCGGCCGAGGAAACCCGAGCCGTACCCAAGGCGCGGCCGAAGCCGGAGACGGCCGAAGAGGTCACCGATATCCTCCCGCCGCTCGACGAGCCCACCCGGGCCAAGCGCAAGAAGACCGGCGAAGACGGTGCCGCCCCACCCAAATCGGTCGGCGCGGCCCCGCTGTCGCGGCTGGCCGCCAGCAAACAACGTCGCAACAAGCGGCTGCGCGTCGTAGGCCGCAGCACCCTGGTGGTGTTCGCGGTGATCTGCCTGCTCACCACCGGTGGCGGCTGGAGCTATCTGCGCTCCACCGGCAACAGCTTCACCCAGATCTCGGCGATCGACGACAACACCGAGGACGTCGTCGACTCGAACGCACAGCTCGGTGACGAGAACTATCTGCTCGTCGGCACCGACACCCGCGCGGGTGTGAACAGTCAGGTCGGCGCGGGCACGCTCGACGATGCCGAAGGCTCCCGCGCGGACACCGTCATGCTGGTGAACATCCCCAAGAACCGGTCGCGCGTCGTCGTGGTGTCGTTCCCCCGCGACCTGGACGTGACCCGGCCGCAGTGCAACGGCTGGGACAACGAAAAGGTCCAGTACACCAGCGAGGTCTACCCCTCGGCGATCGGTGACAAGCTGAACGCGGTCTACGCGCTCGGCGGACCCAAGTGCCTGTTCACCACGATCCAGCGGATGACGGGCAGCGCGATCAATCACTTCATCGCGATCGATTTCGCGGGCTTCGAGGCGATGGTCGACACCATCGGCGGCGTCGAGGTGTGCGCGCCGAAGCCGATCAACGACGAGGTCCTCGGCACCGTGCTGGAGAACCCGGGCAAGCAGATGGTGACCGGGCAGACGGCACTGAACTACGTGCGCGCCAGGCACGTCTACGGCGAGGAACGCAGCGACTACGACCGGATCAATCGGCAGCAGCGCTTCATGGCCTCGCTGCTGCGCGGCGCGCTGTCGAGCAAGGTGCTCTTCGATCCGGGCAAGCTGAACAGCTTCATCCAGGCGTTCACCAAACACACCTGGGTCGACAAGGTGCAGCCCGCGGATCTGCTCACGCTCGGCCGCTCGCTGCAGAAACTGGACGCGGGCACGGTCACCTTTCTGACCATTCCGACCGCGGGCACCACCTCGTACGGCAACGAGATCCCGCGCGAACAGGACATCAAGGCGATCTTCAAGGCGATCCGCGACGACCAGCCGCTGCCCGGCGAGAAAAAGGTGACGCCCGCCCCCGGGTCGATCCCGACCCCGCCGCCGTCGCCGCCGAAGCTCACCGCGGTCGATCCGAGCACCGCCTCGCTGCTGGTGTCCAACGGCTCAGGCGTATCGGGCGCCGCGCAGCGGGCCGCGACGAAGCTCGGCAACCAGGGCTTCCAGATCTTCAACACCGGCAACTACTCCGGCGGCAGCGAACTCACCTCCAAGGTCCGCTTCGGCGCGGGGCAGGAGGCCGCGGCGGCCACGGTGGCCAGCACCATCCCCGGCGCGCTGCTGGAACCGGCGACCGATCTCGGCGGCATCATCGAGGTGGTGATCGGCGGCGACTTCACCGGAACGGTCAAGGCGCCCACGCCGGTCGGCGACCCGATCCCGGACGTGACGGTCAGCACCGGGCCTGCGACGCCGGTCACGTTGCCGTCCGATCTGGAACACGTGAACGCCGCGGACGAGACCTGCAAGTAGGGGTTGTGCGCTACCTGCGGTAACACCGATACGGGCCATCGGCACCGGGCATTCACCCACCGTTCGTGACTTGGACAGCGCTGGGAACTAATGTCTGATTTCATGCGTGTCATCTACAACGAGCAAATGGCAGATCTCGCCCAGCTGCTGGGCGAGATGGCCGGTCTGGCCGGCTCGGCCATGGACCGGGCCACCCAGTCACTGCTCCAGGCCGACCTCGCTCTGGCAGAGCAGGTGATCACCGAGTCCGACCGGATCGCCGAGCTGATCCAGGACGCGGAGGAGCGCGCGTTCGCGCTGCTGGCCCTGCAGGCGCCCGTCGCGGGCGATCTGCGCCAGGTGGTGAGCGCGATCCAGATCGTGGCCGACGTCAACCGGATGGGTGCCCTGGCGCTGCATGTGGCGAAGGTGGCCCGGCGGCGGCACCCGAATCACGCACTGCCCGAGGCGGTCAACGGCTACTTCGCCGAAATGGGCCGTATCGCGGTCAATATGGGCGCGGGCGCCAAAGAGGTGCTGGAGACCCGCGACCCGGAGCGCGCCGCGCAGCTCAACGAGGACGACGAGGCGATGGACGATCTGCACCGTCACCTGTTCACGCTGCTGATGGACCGCGACTGGAAGTACGGTGTCGCCGCGGCCGTCGACGTCACCCTGCTCGGCCGCTACTACGAGCGCTTCGCCGACCACGCCGTCGAAATCGGTCGCCGGGTCATCTTCTTGGTCACCGGTGTCCTGCCCCCGGACCCCGACGCGGAGGGCTGAGCGAGCGGTTTGCCTGCCGCCGGCGGTGGCAGGCAGCTCGGCACTGCCGTATCACGCTGCCAGTCTTGCTTTTACGTCGTAGATCAGTAAAAAATCGTCCTTACAGCCGAGCGCAGGACTTCGGCTGTACCTGCCGCTAGGGAGTTGCGGCACGAAGGGGACAGCAGATGAAGGTCGATCCGGCAGAGTTGCGCGCGTTAGCCGCATCGATGGACAAGATCAGCGGCGAGATCGGCGGGCTGAAGGCCCTCGCCGCCGACACGTTGAGCACCGCACTGCCGGGCTCGACGATCAGCAGCGCGCTTTCCGGCGGCGCACCGCAGATCGAGGCGGCCTGGCTGCGAATGGCGCAGCGCTGCAAGGCCGTATCCAATATCGCCAAGGGCGGCGCCGGTAACTACGAGGTCACCGACACCGACTTCCGGGACAAGCTCAACGCGGCGGGCAGCGATCGATGAGAAGCGGCGACCAGAGCGTTCCGACGCTGAGCCAGGTGCAGACGGAATGGAAGCCGTGGCTGCTCAACGACGCGGGCGCCGAAATCCGTACTCGCAACGCCGAATTCGTCACCATGATCGACGGCACCGTCACCCAGATCAGGGAGGCCGGGTCGCACTGGAGCGGTGACGCGTATTACGCCGCATACGACCGGGTCGCCGGCGACCGGGACAACGGGAACAAGGTCGCGCAGGAGACCGAGACCTTGGCGCAGGCCCTGGTCGACGGCGGAACCACGCTGACCGGTTACCGGCAAGCGTTGCTGGACAAGGTGACCGAGGCCACCGCGGCCGGTTTCACCGTCTCCGAAGATTGGCAGGTCACCTCGTCGGGTGACAGCTCCGGCAGTGACGACGAGAACCTGCAAACCCATCAGACCGCGATCACCACCGCGCTCAACGAGATGCTCGGCACCCAGGCCGGCATCACCACCGCGATCGAAACGGCCAGCGCCGCGGTGAAAACGCGCGGCGAGCAGCTCGGCGACGGTGATCCGATCGACAACAGCGACTCGTTGCTCAGCGGGGCCCCGAAGTCGACGCTCACCCAGGAGCAGGTCGAGGACGATCCGACGACGGCGAAGGACGAGTCCCAGCCGGACACGCAGCCCGCGGGGACCAACCCGAGCAAGCTGACGGAGGTCTCCGAGAAGACGAACGAGGAGCCCAAAACCGCGTCGCCTGCGTCCGAGGACCCGAAGGCCGCGGCGCCTGCGTCCGAGAAACCGGAATCCGAGAAGCCGGCGTCCGATAACCCCGAATCCGAAGTGCCCGCAACGGACACCTCGACCAGCAAGCTCACCGACCTCAGCACCTGGAAGGTCTCCGACCTCACGTCCGTGGCCTCCGCGATCACCTCGGTCACCGGCAACATCCCCACCCTGCTCGAATCGGTCGGCAAGCTCGACGACAATCTCGCCGATATCGTCAAGGCGGGTGGCGAGGCGGGCAAGAACCTCATCGAAGCGTCGACGACCGGTATCGAGAAGATCGTCGACGCGGTCGACAACAATGCTGCCGCGCCGGCGAATACACCGTCGCAACCCGCCGGCGACGACCCCACCTACACCGACCAGCAGCCGAAGACTCCCGAGAGCACGGACCCGGAGGACAAGACCGACGGCAAACAACCGGACCCCAAGGCCGGCGACAACCCGGAAGCCAAGCAGGAAGACAAGCCCAACGCCAAGCCCGCGGAACCCGGCACCACCGCGCCGAAGCCGGACACCACAGAACCGAAGCCGGACACCGTCGCACCGAAATCCGTTACCCAGCCCCAGAGTTCGCTGATGGACCCCGGCACCACCAGCCCCGCGTCCTACCCCGCCGCCCAGAACCCCTCCACCACCACATCCCAGGGCAGCAGCCTCTTCGGCCTCCCCTCCCCCACCCGCGGCGACACCGACCAGGAACACCAGGCCAACAACTACGTCCCGCAATTCGTCCAGGACGAAGTACCGGCACCGGCCGAATAGCGAAAGGCCCGCACCGGACGGTGCGGGCCTTTCGTTTTATGCCGGGGTTTATCCGAAGCGGCCGGAGATGTAGTCCTCCGTGGCTTTCTGGCCCGGGTTGGAGAAGATCTTCTCGGTGTCGTCGATCTCGATCAGGCGGCCGGGCTTGCCCTGCGCCTCCAGGTTGAAGAAGCCGGTCTGGTCACTCACGCGGGCAGCCTGCTGCATGTTGTGCGTGACGATGACGATGGTGAATTCCTTCTTCAGCTCGGTGATCAGGTCCTCGATCGCCAGCGTGGAGATCGGGTCCAGGGCCGAACAGGGCTCGTCCATCAGCAGCACGTCGGGCGAGACCGCGATCGCGCGGGCGATGCACAGCCGCTGCTGCTGACCACCGGAGAGGCCGCCGCCCGGCTTGTCCAGCCGGTCCTTGACCTCGTTCCAGAGGTTCGCGCCGCGCAACGAGCGCTCGGCGACCTCGTCGAGTTCCTTCTTGTTGCGCACGCCCTGCAGCTTCAGCCCGGCCACCACGTTGTCGCGAATCGACATGGTGGGGAACGGGTTCGGGCGCTGGAACACCATGCCGATGGTGCGGCGCACCCCGACCGGGTCGATCTGCGAGCCGTAGATGTCCTCGCCGTCCAGCAGCACCGCGCCTTCGACGCGCGCGTTGGGCGTCACCTCGTGCATGCGGTTGAGCGAGCGCAACACCGTGGACTTACCGCAACCCGACGGGCCGATGAAGGCGGTGACACTGCGCGGCAGCACAGTGAGGTCGACATCGGCGACCGCGTGGAACTTGCCGTAGAAGATATTCAGATCTTTGACGTCGATCCGCTTGGCCATCTCAGTTATCCGTTCGCTTCTATCGGTTCCGCGTGAGCAGCTTGTTGACGACCGCGGCCGCCGCGTACAGCAGCGCGATGAGCAGGATCAGCGTCAGCGCCGCGCCCCACACGCGCTCGCGGCCCGCCGCCTCCGGGTTCGACAGCTCCTGGTAGATGAGCAGCGGCAAGGAGGCCATGTTGCCGTCGAAGAGGTTGGTGTTGATCGACTTGCTGTAGCCCACGAGCACGAGCACAGGGGCGGTCTCGCCCATCACGCGGGCGAGCGCGAGCAGGATGCCGCTGATCATGCCGGGCAGCGCGGTCGGCACCACGATCCTGGCGATGGTCTTCCACTTGGGCACGCCGAGCGCGTAGGACGCTTCCCGGAGTTCATCCGGCACCAGCTTCAGCATTTCCTCCGTGCTGCGCACCACGACCGGCAGCATCAGCAACACCAGTGCCAGCGACACCGCGAACGAGCTCTGAGGTGCGCCGAGAGTGGCGATCCAGAGCGCGAAGATGAACAGGGCCGCGACGATCGAGGGCACACCCGCGAGGATGTCCACCATGAAGGTCGTGGTCTTGGCCAGCATGCCGCGGCCGTACTCGACCAGGTAGATGGCGGCCATGATGCCCAGCGGCACCGCGATGACCGCGGCGATCGCAGACTGCACGATGGTGCCGTAGATGGCGTGGTACACACCGCCGCCGGCCTGGTCCGGCAGGATGCCCTTCTGCGACTTCTGCCACCAGTCGATCGAGACGATCGACTCGAAGCCCTTGCTCACCACCATGATGAGCACCCAGGCCAGTGGGATCAGCGCGATGGCAAAGCAGAGCCAGACGATGCCGGTCGCGATATGGTTCTTGACCCGGCGTCCGGTGCTGATGTCGCGGAAGGTCGGCGCCTTGATCGGCTTGTCGAGCGTTGCAGTCATTACCCGTTCACCCTTCCGCCCGCGACCAGCCGCGCGAGCGCGTTGACCACGAAGGTCAGCGCGAACAGCACGAAGCCTGCCGCGATGTAAGCGCCCGTCGGCAGCGGCGAGCTGAATTCCGAAGCCGCGGAGGCGATCTTCGATGCGAAGGTGTAGCCGCCGTCGAACACCGACCAGTGCCCGGCCTGCGCCGAAGTGCGCAGCACGACCAGCACCGCAATGGTCTCACCGAGCGCTCGGCCGAGGCCGAGCATGGATCCCGCGATCACGCCGCTGCGGCCGTAGGGCAGTACGGTCATCCGCACCATCTCCCACTTCGTGGCGCCGAGCGCGTGCGCGGCCTCGATATGTGCGGGCGGCGTGAGATTGAAGACCTCACGCGAGACCGAGGTGATGATCGGCAGGATCATTACCGCAAGCACCACGCCCGCGGTGAAGATAGTGCCGCCACCGGCGATCGAGACATTGCCGTCGGAGAAGAGGAACAACCAGCCGAGCTTGTTGTTCAGGAACTTCTGCACCGGCTCCAGCTGCGGGGCGAGCACCAGAAAGCCCCAGAGACCGAACACGATCGACGGCACTGCGGCCAGCAGGTCGACCAGCATCGCGAACGGCCGGGCCAGTACCTTCGGCGCGTAATGGGTGAGGAACAGCGCGATGCCGACACCGATCGGCACCGCGATAACCAGCGCGAAAATCGAACTCAGCACCGTGACCATGAACAGATCCCGGATGCCGAACCGTAGGTGGTCGGCGTTGCTGGTGTTGAACTCGGTGCTGGTGAAGAAGTTCGCGTCGTTCGCCATGACCGAGGGCACCGCGCGGATCAGCAGGAATAGCGCGATCAGCGCGATGGCGGCGACGATGATTGCGCCCGATGCCGTGGCGAGAGACCGGAAGATGGTCTCGGCCCGATGGCTCTGGGCTGGTCGAACCCTTTTGGCTGGTTCGTCGGTGCTCGGTTCACTCGGCATGGGGGCTTTGTCTCCGGCCGCCCGCCGGCCCGCCGGATCGGAATCCGACGAGCCGGCAGCGGTCACCTCAGGGTGCACGGTCATGGCTGCAACTGTGCGATCAGGAGATGGCGTTGATCGCGGTGGTCAGACGCGTCTTGAACTTGTCGGGGATCGGGACGTAACCCGCCTCGTCGAGACCCTTCTGACCGTTCGTGGTCGCCGAGGTCAGGAACGCCTTGACCGCCTTGGCGGTGTCGGCGTCCTTGTACTTCGAGCAGACGATTTCATAGGTGGGCAGGATGATCGGGTAGGCACCCGCTTCGGTCGGCTTGTAGAACGAGCTGGTGTCGAGCACCAGGTCGTTGCCCTCGCCCTTGATCTTCGCGCTGTCGATGGCCTTGCCCGCCGAGGCCGTGTCCAGCTTCACCGGCGTCTTGGAGGCCGAGGTGACGATCTGCGCGATGGACAGGTTCTGCGCCTTCGCGAACGACCACTCGTTGTAGGTGATCGAGTTCTTGGTGGCCTTGATGGCGGCCGAGGTGCCCTCGTTGCCCTTCGCGCCCTCGCCGACACCGCCGGTGAACGCCTTGCCCGCGCCCTTGCCCCAGGCGCCGTCGGAGGCGGCGTCGAGGTAGAGCTGGAAGTTGTCGGTGGTGCCCGACTCGTCGGAACGGAAGATCACGGCGATCTTGTCGCTCGGCAGCTTCGCGTTCGGGTTGAGCGCCTTGATCTCAGGGGCGTCCCAGGTGGTGACCGCACCGTTGAAGACCTTGGCGGCGGTCGGGCCGTCCAGCACGAGGTCGGTGACGCCGTCGATGTTGTAGGTCACGGCGATCGGGCCGAACACCGTCGGCAGGTTCCACGCGGGGGCGCCGCAGCGGTCCTGTGCCTTCGTCGGCTCGTCCTTCTTGGCGCTCAGCGGGGAATCGGAGCCACCGAAATCGGTCTGGCCGCCGATGAATTCGTTGACACCCGCGCCGGAGCCGCTCGAGGTGTAGTTCAGGGTGTTGCCGTCGCAGTTGGCCTCGTAGGCGGCGATGAAGCGCTCCATCGCGTTCTTCTGCGCCGACGAACCGCTGGCCTTGAGCGCCTTCTTGCCGCCACAGGCGACATTGGAGTTGGCGGTGTCGCCGTTGCTGCTCGACGTGTTGTCATCACTGCCACATGCGGCGAGGCCCATGACACTGACCGCCAGCACACCAACGAGGGCGCTGCTGCGCTTGAGATTCACTATTCCTCCGGAAAGGCGTCCTACTCGTCCGGTCCCTCACCTGGCCCGGACGGGTGATGTGGGTGCTGTTCGCGGGGAACCTGCGCACCAGGCAGCCGTGGGCTGCCCACCAATCAACGTAAAGTCATGTGGTTGACAGTTGGACCGACCTGAGTGAACGGCGGGTGAACAGGCAAGCGCGATTGGGGCGTTATGTGTGACATTAGCCCCAGTTTTACTCAGGCGCCTCCGGCACGCCTTCCGCTATTCAGCTGACACGGCCGAATACGCCACATCGACATGCGCCGGCGCGAACCCCAATCGGGTGTAGGTGTGCACGGCCGCGGTGTTGTCCGCCTCGGTGTAGAGCAACACCTCGGCAAGGCCGCGATCACGCAGCTGACGCAGCCCCGCCAGGGTCAGCAGCCGACCGAGTCCGCGCCCCTGCGCGGCCGGGTCGATACCGACCACGTACACCTCACCCACCGGCGGGTTCTCGTCGTAATGCACCTTGGTCCAATGGAATCCGAGCACCTGCTCAGGAGTGGCCGGATCGGTGGCGAGGAACAGTCCGGCGGGGTCGAACCACGACTCGGCGCGGCGCGCGGCGATATCGCGTTCGGTCCAGCCGCCCTGCTCGGGGTGCCAGGCGAAGGCGGCGTTGTTCACCCGCAACAGTTCGGCGTCGTCGGCGGGGCCCGCGTAGGTCCGGATCGTCACGTCGGCACGCTCCGGCAAATCCGGTAGCTCCGGCGTTGCCAGGGCTCGTCGCATCTGCCACAACTCACGCGCGGTGGCGAGGCCGAGCCGGGCCGCGACGGCCTGCGCGGCGGGCAGGTTGCCGTGCGCCCACACCCGGGTGCCCGCCCCGCCCTCGGCGAGCGCGGCCGCGACCAATTCGGCGCCGATGCCCTGGCCGCGCGCCGCCGGATCCACCGCGACCTCGGCCATGGCCGGGTGCTCACCATGCGCCGGAACGAGATTCGCGTAGCCGGTGACCAAGTCGTCGCGGGTGGCGAACAGGTGCCGGGCGGAGGCATCCTCGGCCGCGTTCAGGGACAGGACCGCCTGTTCGGAGACGGGGGCGACCCCGTCGGCGGCGGTGGCCCGGTCGAGCAGTTGCCGGATCGCTGCAGCGGTGTCCGCGTCGACCTGCGCCGACCACGGTGTCGACCCGGCACCGCTTGCTCGGTCTGCTTGCCGGCGCTCGCTCACTCGGTCCCCATTTCTGCACTCGGACAACGTCATTGCTTTCAGCTCAACACCGCGGACGCAGCGAACATTTCGCGACCGAGCACGGCCGGCGCCACATGGCGAAACCCTGCGGAGGCGGCTGAACTCCACACGAACGCATAATGACGCATCGGTGTTTCGGATCCGATCGGCGCCGAACTCACTGCACGGCGCCGAAATAACTGCACAGCGCCGAACTCACTGCGCGGTACCGAACTCACTGCACAGAGCCGTTGACCGGCGCCAGCGGTGCGTCGTCGGTGCCCTCGGCCTCGTCCTCCGGCAGCGGCGCGGACTCGCCCTTGCTCGCGGACCGGGACGGACGCACCGCCTTGTAGCCGACGTTGCGCACGGTGCCGATGAGCGACTCGTACTCGCTGCCGAGTTTGGCGCGCAGGCGGCGCACGTGCACGTCGACGGTCCTGGTGCCACCGAAGAAGTCGTAGCCCCAGACCTCCTGCAGCAGCTGCGCCCTGGTGAATACCCGGCCCGCGTGCTGCGCGAGGTACTTCAGCAGCTCGAATTCCTTGTAGGTCAGGTCGAGCGGGCGGCCGCGCAGTCGCGCGGTATAGGTGCCCTCGTCGATCACCAGTTCGCCCAGGGTGATCTTGCCCGTGTTCTCCGGACTCGCCACGCCGCCGTTGCGCCCGACGAGCAGGCGCAGCCTGGCATCGAGTTCCGCCGGGCCGGTGCCGGGCAGCAGGATGTCGTCCAGACCCCAGTCCGCGTTCACCGCGACCAGGCCACCCTCGGTGAGCACCGCGACGACCGGAACAGAGGACCCCGTGCTGCCGAGCAGCCGGCACAGCCCACGCGCAGCCGCCAGATCGGTGCGGGCATCGACCAGTGCGACATCCGCGGTACCCGCTTCGAGCAGGGAGGACACCTCGGTGGGTGCGGGGCGCACGTTGTGCGCCAGCAACGCCAGCGAAGGCAACACCGACTCGGGATCGGGGTCGGAGGTCAGCAGGAGCAGCTCCACAAGCTCTCCTCCCATCTCATAGCTCCGAGGACTACAGCCGCATTGCCGGGGCCACGTCGCTGATCACAGGTAATCGGATGCAAGATTAGCGTGTGAACCCCGATGACCTCGCCATCCGGGTTGCCGACGCACCCCGGCAGATATGTCTGATACCGGAAATGCACCGTCGCACCCGCCCCCGTTAAGGTTCACCAATGCGCAAGCTCATCATCGGGCTGCTGATTCTCGCGGGACTGGCAGTGGTCACTGATTTCAGCGTCGCGGCCTATTCGGAGTATCGGGTCTCGCGCGCGCTGCGCCAGGGCGCCGACCTCGCCGCCGAGCCCTCGGTGGCCATCAGCGGCGTCTCCTTCCTCGCTCAGGCGGTCAACGGCCGCTACGACAACGTCGTGATCAGGGCCAGCGGCAAGCGGCCCGACATTCGCGGGGAGTTCGAGATGGAGGCGACGCTGACCGGCATGCGCATCCCGCTGCGCGACCTGGTCGACGGCAGCCTGCGCAATGTGCCGGTGGAGCGAGTGGACAGTTCGCTGCGGATCGGGCCGACCGAACTCGGCCAGCTGTTCGGCATTCCCGACCTGCAGGTGAAAGGCCCGCCCGCGGACAAATCCGACGGCACCGGCGGCTCGGGCGGCACCGGAATGACCGCGACCGACGGTGTGCTTTGCCTCACAGGCACTTTGCCCGAATCGCCCGGTGCGCAATTCGGCGGTGAAAACGTCGCGGTGCGTGCCGAATTGGCGCTCGACGGCGGTCAGGTGCGGGTCACCGCGACCGGTTCGTGCAAAGACACCAACACCTCGACCATTCCGGTGGCGATGCTGCCGGAGGCCGATCGACCGGCAGTGCTCGCGCGCTTCACCCGTACTATCGACATCAAGGAATTGCCGTTCGGTGTCCAGCCCGCGAAAGTCCGTGCGGACGGCGGCTGGATCGTCGTCCAGGGCAAGGGTGTGAACGTCACGATCGACCTCGACCGATTGCAGCGACCATGATCGAAATCACAATTCTGGCAGTGGTGTTGCTGGCCGCTTTGGCGGTGGGCCTGCTGCTGCGCCGGCGCGACGGCAAGGTCCGCGCCGCCGATCCGCGGCCTCGCGCATTCGCGACTCGCAAGCGCTCCGACCTCGAGACCGGCTCCGCGCGTGCCGATCTGCTCGCGTCCGTCGGCGTGACCGGTACCGGCCCCGCCGTGCTTCATTTCTCCGCCGACTGGTGCGGGCCCTGCGCCGCGGTGCGCCGGGTGGTCGCCGATGTGACCGGGCAACTGGCCGAATCGCCGCAGCCGCCGCTGGACATCGAGATCGACATCGACGCCGAGCCGGTGCTCGCCAAGGAACTCAACGTGCTCTCGCTGCCGACCACGTTCGTCTTCGATACCGAAGGGCGCGAACGTTTTCGGATCTCCGGCGTGCCGAAGGTGACCGATCTGCGCTCCGCACTGGAGCCGCTCACCGTCGCCGCCTGAGCAGGCCGTGTAGGCGGCTTGACAGGTTCACCGGATCCCTGTGACGAACCCGGGGTCCAATTCTCCCGCCCAATTGGGTAAACTGCTTTCGTGCTTTCCAACCACGAGCTGATGCTCACCCGACGCCGCACGGTTGATCTGTGCCGCCTCGGTGGTTGTTGCTGCCTGTGCCGCTGAGCGGTCGGCTTTTCCGGATTTCCTGACGCCGACCTTCGTCCGCCGCGCGAGAGATCTCTCGATCCCCCGGCGAACTGGCCAATTTCCAGCCATCAGTCGCATCCAGCGCAGGAGTACGCACAATGTCCACCGAAATTCGTAATACTTCGCAGAATCAGTCAATTCCGCAGGGACAGGTAGATGTTCGCGGCCCGCGTTTCGCCGCCTGGATCACCACCGCCGTCCTGGCCCTGGTACTGATCGCCGCCATCTTCTCCCCCATCGCGGCCGCGGTGCTGATCGCCGTTCAGGCGGTCGTCTTCGCGATCGGCGCCGCCTACGGCCCGCGTAAGCACCCGTACGGCCGCATCTACGCGAAATTCGTCGCGCCGCGCCGGGCCCCGACCACCGAAACCGAGCCGGTGCCGCCGCTGAAATTCGCGCAGCTGCTCGGCCTGGTGTTCGCGGCCGTCAGCCTGCTGGGCTTCGCGCTCGGCTCCACAATCGTCGGCGCGGTGTTCGCCGGCTTCGCCCTGTTCGCGGCGTTCCTGAACGCGGCGTTCGGGATCTGCCTGGGTTGCCAGATCTACCCGCTGGTCGCCCGTTTCCGCCGGATAGCTGCACCAACTGGCGGTGGTCCGGGGTCCCCGGCACCGAACTGACCCTGCAAGTCATCTCTGAAAGGAACAACATGGCTCGCTCCGATGTCCTGGTCTCCGTGGACTGGGCCGAAGAGAACCTCAACGCCCCCGGCGTCGTCTTCGTCGAGGTCGACGAGGACACCTCCGCCTACGACGGTGGCCACATCGAGGGTGCTGTCCGGCTCGACTGGAAGAAGGACCTGCAGGATCAGGTTCGTCGTGACTTCGTGAACCAGGAGCAGTTCTCCGATCTGCTCTCGGCCCGCGGCATCTCGAACGACGACGAGGTAGTCCTGTACGGCGGCAACAACAACTGGTTCGCCGCGTACGCCTACTGGTACTTCAAGCTGTACGGCCACAACAACGTCAAGCTGCTCGACGGTGGTCGTAAGAAGTGGGAGCTCGACGGCCGCCCGCTGTCCACCGCCGGCGTCAACCGTCCGGCCACCCAGTACAAGGCCGCCGCCCCCGACGTCTCGATCCGTGCCTTCCGGGACGAGGTCATCGCGGCCATCGGCACCAAGAACCTGGTCGACGTCCGCTCGCCCGACGAGTTCTCCGGCAAGATCCTGGCCCCCGCGCACCTGCCGCAGGAACAGAGCCAGCGTCCCGGCCACATCCCCGGCGCCATCAACGTGCCGTGGAGCAAGGCCGCGAACGAGGACGGCACCTTCAAGTCCGACGCCGAACTCACCGAGATCTACAAGGAAGCCGGCCTCGACGGCGAGAAGGACACCATCGCCTACTGCCGCATCGGCGAGCGCTCCTCGCACACCTGGTTCGTGCTGCAGGAGCTGCTCGGCCACAGCAATGTCAAGAACTACGACGGGAGCTGGACCGAGTACGGCTCCCTCGTCGGTGCACCGATCGAATTGGGAGCGTAATCATGTGTGCAGCACCTACCCAGGGTCAGGCCATCCCCGCCGGTGTCGACGTGGAGAAGGAAACGGTCATCACCGGCCGCGTCCTGAGCACCGACGGCCAGCCGGTGGGCGGCGCGTTCGTGCGCCTGCTCGACGGCAACGGTGATTTCACCGCCGAGGTCGTCGCCTCCGGCACCGGCGACTTCCGCTTCTTCGCGGCGCCCGGCGCGTGGACCGTGCGGGCACTCTCCTCGGCCGGCAACGGCTCCGCGGAGATCCGCCCCGACGGCGCCGGAATCCACCCGGTGGACGTCGCGGTCGCCAAGTAAGAAACCGTACGCAGCAAACGGCCCCGGTGCTTCCCCTCACTATGAGGAGAACCACCGGGGTCGTTTGTGTACGCGGCCGCGGGAGTCGTTAGACTCCAAATGTGGTCCTCTTCTTCGAGATTCTGCTGGTGGCTGTCGCCGTCCTCATCGGATGGTTCGGCCTCTACGTCTTCTACCGGCTGTTCACCGAGTCATGAGTGAGCGAAGCGAGCGAATCATGTCACAGCGTGCCTCGCGCATGCCTGAGGTGAGCGCCAGCGAGGCTCAGGCATGAGTGAACTCGCGAGCGAGGGTTCCAGTCCAGCCGAGCGAGCGAGTGAACAACTGAACGGCAACGGTTCGGCGGATCCGGCTCCCCGCCGCAGCGGTGACGCGGCCGTGTCCGAGGCTGCCGAGCGCGCCAAGTCGACCGGTGCGCGCAACATCCCCGGTCTCCCCGACCTGCCATTACCCGAGGACACCGCGAACCTGCGCCTCGGCCCCGACCTGAGTTCCTCCATGCTCGCCCTGCTGCCCATGGTCGGCGTGTGGCGTGGCGAGGGCGAAGGCAACCACCCCGAGCGTGGCGACTACCGCTTCGGCCAGCAGATCATCGTCTCCCACGACGGCGGCGACTACCTGGCCTGGGATTCCCGCTCCTGGGTGATCAACGCCGACGGCAGCTACGGCGGCCCCGACCTGCGCGAGAGCGGTTTCTGGCGCGTCGGCATCGACGGCAACGACGAGGTCATCGAACTGCTGCTGACCCACAGCACCGGCATCGTCGAACTCTTCTACGGCGAAGCCCTCACCCAGTCCTCCTGGGAATTGGCCACCGACGTGGTCATCCGCAGCCAGTCCGGCATCGTCGTCGGCGGCGCCAAACGCCTCTACGGCATCGTCGAAGGCGGCGACCTCGCCTACGTCGAAGAGCGCGTCGTAGCCGACGGTCCGCTCGAACCGCGCCTCTCCGCCCGCCTCCAGCGCTACATCGGCTGAGCGGTTCTCCTGTACAACCGCTCACCAGGTACCGGCGGCGGGCCCTTCCCGCACGATGCCGCCCTAGTTACCTGGTGATCACCTGACCAGCACGCCACCGGCGGGTCACCGTGTCGCGCACGCGGCCCGCTTTCACAGACCATCCACACGGTTCACAGCCCTCAGAAGCCCTGTGAACCGTACAGACCCTCTGTGGACCTCCGCTTCAAACCTGCCGCGCCACCGCAGCACCCGCGCCGCAAGCGGAGGGTGCTGAAGCCGGTGCCGAGCAGCACGCGACAGCGGTCGCAGCACCGGTAGCCGTAGGCACCTTTCACGACCTGCTTCAGGCCCACCACACCACCGGCGGCCTGAACCACCACACTCCGCTAGTCAACCGAACTCGGGGCAGTCCCAACCCCAAGCGTGTCGCGCACGCGCCCCCGCCTTCACAAACCATCCACACGGTTCACAGCCCTCACAAGCCCTGTGAACCGTACGCATCCTCTGTGGACCTCCGCTTCTGGCCCGCCACACTGCTCGCAGCCCCGCGCCGCAAGCGAAGGGCGCGCCGAAACTGGTGCCGAGCGGCACGCGATAGCGGTCACAGAGCGCGGTAGCCGTCTGCCACCCTCCGCGGACCTCCCGCTTCCAACCTGCCGCAGCACCCGCGCCGCAGGCGTGGGGCTCCCCGCAACTGGCACACACGACGCGCCCGGACCCTCGCGCCGCAGGCGTGGCACACACCGCAACTGGCACACACCACACCGCCCGCACCTTCGCGCCACAGACGCGCCGCTCGCCGCAACTGGCACACACCACAGCAGCCGCAAGCCCGCGACAGCAGGCCCACCAATCACCCACCCCAAAACAGGAACGACCCCCGAGCCATATCGCGGGTGTAAACACCTGCGCGATCCCGATCGGACAAGACCGGGGGCTCGGGGGCCGGGTGGCTGCCTGGTATTCGCTCAGCGCTCGCGCGAACGGAGACCGTTGCAGCGGTGGCGCTAGCGGACAGCCACCTCACGAGTCCTATGAACATACATTCTTCGAACCACCTCCTTCCTTGTGTAAGAACGAATTTAGCGAGGAGTCAGCGGGTCGGCAACGGAATTTCTCGGTGGGCGGAAACGGTGCCCGCCTGGTCCGGAAAATGCGTCGTCACCTGGCCTGATGCGTCTACACGGACGATCACGTCGGCGCGGTGGCCCGCCGGGAGCTGATGTGTGACGACGACCACAATTCGGTCGGGTTCCACCAGCCCGCTCTCGGCGTCCAGCAGGTCGCGCAGCAACTGTGCCCCAGCGTCGGCCTCCAGGTGCTCGGTGGGTTCGTCGAGCAGCAGCACCCGCGCCGGCGACACGAGTGCCCGGGCGAGCAGAATTCGACGACGCTGCCCACCGGACACCGCAGCCGCACCGCCGATGAGATCCGTGTGCACACCGTCCGCCAGCCCGTCCAGCCATTCACCGAGACCCACTGTGCGCAAAGCTTTCTCGGCGTCGGACACACTGAGATCACCGCATCCGACCCGCAGATTCTCCAACACCGAAGTACCGAACAGATGCGCGTCCTCCGCAAAGAACGTGACCCCGGGACGCGGAGTTTCGAACAACCCGGCCCACCGCATGAGCAACGTCGTCTTCCCAGATCCGCTGGGCCCCACCACCGCAACCCGACGCCCCACCGGAACCTCCGAAACCACCTGCGCCGACGCACTATCCGACGAGTCACAACGAGCGGCGGAACCTTGACGGTGGACCTGCATTTCGTCGAGTTGGGTCAGGCGGTGCAGGGCGGCGCGGGCGGTGGTGAGGGATTGGGCCGCGGCGGGGAGTGGGCCGACGGCTTCGAATGCCGACAGTGGGAGGAGGACCAGGATGGTGAGCGCCATCGGTGTCATGGCGCCAGGGGTGCCGCCGGAGGGCCCGTAGAGGGTGATGCCGATCAGCAAGGCGCCCAGCACACTTGCGCCGATGGCGAGCGGTGTGGCCGCGGCCGACCAGGCACTGCGCGCCGCTGCCTTGTCCTCCGCGGCGACCGCGCGCCGCGAGGCTGTGGCAGCGGCGGCGAGCGCGGCGTCGAGGCGGCCCGCCACTCGCAGTTCGGCTGCGTGATCGAGCACGGTCAACGACTGGGCAGTGAACTCGGCCCGGTCTGCTCGCACCGCGCGTTCCGCGTCACGTGCGGCCCGAGCCGACAGCCAGGGTGCCGCTACACCGGAAAGTGCCAGCGCCCCAGCCAGAATGGCCGCGGCCGCCACCGAGATGGTGGCAAGCAGTCCGATCGCCACGAGCGAAAGCACCACGGCCACCGCGACGGGCACGAACACCCGTACCACGACCGCGCCGAGATCATCGATATCGCTGCCCGTTCGAACGAGTAGATCACCGCGCCGCAGCGCCGTAGCGCTCCCTCCTTGCGCCGCCGAGTCTTTCGAACGCGTCGGCCGATGCAACCAGAAGTCCGATCGCGCCAGTGTGCGATACACCGTGGTGCGAGCCGTCGTCATCGCCCGCAACGCCACATCGTGCGTCGCCAACCGTTCCAGGTACCGGCACAGCCCCCGCGAAATGCCGAGCGCCCGTACGGTGACCACCGCGATACTCAAATCCAGCACCGGCGGCATCTGCCATGCCCGCGCGATCAACCAGGCCGCCAACGCCGCCAACCCGAGCCCGCTCCCGAGCGCCAGCACTCCCCACCCCACCGCAACCACCACACGCCACCGCGACAACCCCAGCAACGCCCACATCCGCCGCAAATCCCCCACCAACGCCCCGCTCATCCCCGCACCTCCGTCAGGGCGTTCGTGGCGGCGCGGACTGGGATGACGTGGTCGGCGGCGGCCAGGACGGTGGGGCGGTGGCCGATGAGGATGACCGTGGTGCCGGCGCGGGCTCGTTGGCGTAGTGCGGTGAGGACCGCGGCTTCGCTGTCGGTGTCGAGGTGGGCGGTGGGTTCGTCGAGGAGCAGGATCGGGCGGTCGGCGGCGAGAACCCGAGTGAGGGCGAGACGTTGGCGTTGGCCGAGGGAGAGGCCGACGCCGCCGAAGCCGACCACGGTGTCCCAGCGGTCGGGCAGTTCGTCCAGCACTGCGTCGAAACCGGTGGCGACGCAGGCGGCTTCGAGATCGTCCACGACCCGTGCGGCCCCGTGCGCCGCGGGCTTCTCCGCTTGCGCGCCGAACAACTCGAGGTTCTCCCGGAGTGTGCCCGGCACCAGCACGGGCCGCTGCGGCAACCAGGCCACCCGCGCCCACCACGCGGCCGAATCCAGTTCCCGCACATCGACCCCGTCGACCGTCACCGCCCCGCGATCAGGCTCGATCAACCCCAGAATCGCCTGGACCGCCGTAGATTTCCCGCTCCCGTTGGCCCCGGCGAGCACCGTCACCTCCCCCGGCCGACACACCGCAGACAACCCCTCGGGCGCGAAACCCCCACGCGCCCCCACAGACAACCCCCGCACCTCGACCACCCCGCCAAACCCTGTCACCCGCCCGCTGTTTTGACCCGCCAGCCCGACTTCGTCCACATCCGAACGCCCGCTCGAAGCATCACGAACCTCGACACCACCCGCATTCGGCCCGCTCCGCTGACCAACCGCAGCAAACGTCCCGGGCTTGTCGACCACCGCCGAAGAGTCACTTGCCTGCGCCGAATCACTTGCGCCGCACTCCGATTCGAGGATCGCGAAGGCGCGGTCGGCGGCGGCCATCCCGTCTTGGGCGGCGTGGAATCGTTCGCCGACCATGCGGAGCGGGAGGTAGACCTCGGGGGCGAGGATCAGCGCGACCAGGCCCGCGTACAGACTCATTTCGCCGAAGACCAGGCGTAGGCCGATGGAGACGGCGATCAGAGCGACGCTGAGTGTCGCGAGCATTTCCAGCACCATGGAGGAGAGGAAGGCGATGCGGAGTGCCCGCATCGTCCGCTGCCGCAGCGCATCGCCCAGCTCGCGCACCCTGGGCACCATGGTGGTCCGGCGCAACTCGATGGAATCCGGCGCATCCGCTTCGGTTGCGCCAGAGCGGACTCCACGCCCGCCACCCATTCGCCTCGAGCCATCACTGATCCGATCAGCCGATGCCCCACCGGTTTCCCGTCCCAACGCGCGCAACGTCGGCATCCCGGCGAACAGGTCGAGCAGCTGATCGGACAGCCGGGTGGTCGCGGCGAGTGTCGCCTCGGCCCGGCCTTGGGTGAGCAGTCCGATGAGGATCATGAAGATCGGGATGAGCGGCAAGGTGACGATCACGATCAGACCCGAGATCGGATCGTGTATCGCGATGACGGCCAACACGATCGGCGGTACCAGCACGGCGAGCAGCAGCGCGGGCAGGTAGCCGGTGAGGTAGCCGCGCAGCCCGGACAACCCGGTGCCGACGACGACCGCGAGTTCTGTTCTGCGGGTTTCGAGTTCACGTGGCGGCAGCTGCGCACCGGCGGTCAGCACCGCGGTTTCCAGCTCCGCGACCACGCCGGCTCCGGCCCGGTGCCCGAGCCGCGACTGCCACCAGATGGCGAGCACTCGCACGCCGAGAACGACTGCGAGCACCAGTATTTCGGTGCTCCACGCGCCGAGCGTGCGCTGGCCGGGTGCGGTGACGACCCCGGCCAGCACCCGGGCGAGCAGGACCGCCGCGACGACGATCGATCCGGTGATCACCAGTGACAGCAGCACACTCAGCACCAGGTAGCGGCGGGCCGAGCGCGCGTACCGCCACAGGCGCGGGTCGACAGGCGGTCGAGCCATGAGCTCAGTCCTTCAGCGAAAGCCCGATGGGCGCGGGGATGTGGTCGACGGTGATCCGTTTGCGGAACACCCAGTAGGTCCAGCCCTGGTACAGCAGCACCACCGGCGTGACCAGAACGGCGGCCCAGCTCATCACTTTCAGCGTGTACGGCGTGGACGACGCGTTGTGGATGGTCAAATCGAACGCGGCGTCGATGGTGGAGGGCAGCACATTCGGGAACAGCGAGCCGAACAGCAGCGCGGTCGCCGCCGCCACCGTGACGGCGGTGCCCGTGAAAGCCCAGCCGTCCCGGTCCGCGTACACCGCGACGCCCGCGCCGATCAGCCCGAGCACGGCCAGCCCCAACGGAATCCAGGTCCACCCGGTGCCGTAAGCCAGCTGCGTCCAGACACCGAAGACGCCGACGACCACCGCGGTGGGCACCAGTAGCAGCTTGGCGGTGCGCTGCGCGTCGGCCCGCACCTCGCCGCCGGTCTTCAGACCGAGGAAGACCGCCCCGTGCAGAGCGAACAGCAGTCCCGTGGTCAGTCCGCCGAGCAGGGCGTAGGGTCCGAGCAGATCCCACACCGAACCGGCGAACTGCTTCTTCTCGTTCAACGGCACACCGCGCACCACGTTCGCGAAGACCCAGCCCCACGCGAGTGCCGGTATCCAGGAACCGATTCCGATGCCGAGGTCACAGCGCGCCCGCCAGCGCGGGTCGTCGATCTTGCCGCGGTATTCGATCGCGCAGATCCGCAGGATCAACGCCACCAGCAAGAGCAGCAACGCCAGGTAGAAGCCGGAGAACAGGCTGGCGTACCACTCGGGGAAGGCGGCGAACATGGCACCGCCCGCGGTGATGACCCAGACCTCGTTGCCGTCCCAGACCGGCCCGATCGTGTTGAGCACCACCCGCCTTCGGGTGTCGGAGCCCTTGCCGAGGATCGGCATCAGCATGCCGACGCCGAAGTCGAACCCCTCGAGCACGAAGTACCCGGTGAACAGCACCCCGATCAGCACGAACCAGAACTCTTGCAAACTCATCGTCGGCTCCTAGTAGGCGAACGAAAGTTGTTCGACGGCAGGCTCTTCGCCGGAGCGTCCGGCCGGCCCCGCGGGTTTGTCCGGCCCCGAGCCGGTGGGCGGGCTCGCGGCAGGCTGCTCCGGCCCGTGCACCACGTAGCGCCGCATCAGGTAGAACCAGACGACGGCGAGCGCGCCGTACAGCAGCGTGAAGGTGATCAGCGAGAACAGCACCACGCCGGGCGAATGGTTGGACACACCCTGCTGCACGGTCAGCCGCAGGTTCGGGTCGCCGGTCGGGTTGGGCGCGACAACCCAAGGCTGCCTGCCCATTTCGGTGAACACCCAGCCCGCGCTGTTGGCCAGGAACGGCGTCGGGATGGCGAGCAGGCTGAGCCAGGCGAACCAGCGCTGGTTCGGCACACGTCCGCGCCGGGTGAGCCACAGTCCGGCCAGCGCCAGCAGGGCCGAGCCGGCCGCGAGGCCGATCATGGCGCGGAACGACCAGTAGGTGACGAACAGGTTGGGACGGTAGTCACCGACACCGTATTTCGCGTTGTACTCCTGTTGCAGGTCGACGACGCCGGGCAGGGTGACGTCGCTGAACTTGCCTTTGGCGAGGTAGGGCAGCACGCCGGGCACCTCGAGCACGTGCGTGACGCTGTCGCAGTTGTTGTGCGTGCCGACGGTGAGGATGGAGAAGTCCGGGTCGGTCGCGGTGTGGCACAACGATTCCGCCGAGGCCATCTTCATCGGCTGCTGTTCGAACATCAGCTTGCCCTGCGTGTCACCGGTGAGGAACAGCGCGCCCAGCGAGACGAGCATCACCCAGATGCCGACCAGCGCGGCGGGCCGCCACATGGTGCGCGCCTCGGTGATTTCCGCGGCGTCACCGGTGCGTGCCTTGCGCACCATCCACCAACCCGCGATACCGGCGACGAAAGTGCCTGCCGTGACGAAGGATCCGGCGACCACGTGCGGAAAGGCCGCCAGCAGTGTGTTGTTGGTGAGCACCGCGACAATGCTCTCGAGTTCGGCGCGCCCGGTTTCCGGGTTGAACCGCGCCCCGACCGGGTGCTGCATGAACGAGTTGGCCGCGACGATGAAGTACGCCGAGGCGTTCACCCCGATGGCGACCATCCAGATCGCGGCCAGGTGCGCGAGTTTCGGCAGCCGGGACCAGCCGAAGATCCACAGGCCGAGGAAGGTCGATTCCATGAAGAAGGCCACCAGGCCTTCCAGCGCGAGCGGTGCGCCGAACACGTCGCCGACGAAGCGGGAGTATTCGCTCCAGTTCATGCCGAACTGGAATTCCTGCACGATGCCGGTGGCGACGCCGAGCGCGAAGTTGATCAGGAACAGTTTGCCGAAGAATTTGGTCAGCCGGAGCCAGTGCTCCTTGCCGGTGATCACCCACGCGGTCTGCATGGCGGCGACCAAGGGCGCGAGGCCGATGGTCAGCGGCACCAACAGGAAGTGGTAGACGGTCGTGATGCCGAACTGCCATCGCGAGATGTCCAGCGCGTTCACCTTTGAACCTCCTGCCGGTCTACGACATGTCGTAGTAAGACTACGCCGGAGGCAGGGCTGAGCAATGCGTCGTAGGCCACGACACACCGGGCCTTTCGGCCCCGAACAGGCATTTTCCGAGTTCGGGCGCGCCGGACCGCGCCTCGATTAGACGGAGATCACCTCGGCGGCGTCGGCTGCGGGCAGGCAACCGCACGCGTGCAGGCAGTAATCACCAGTCGCCGATGGCACCCGCCCGCTCGACACCGCGGTCCACCAGATCGATGATCTCGGCCGCGTTGTCCGGCGCCGACATCCGCAGGCCGTCCAGCGAATTCACCCGCGCCGCGAGCGAGATGCTGGACAGCAGCCAGATGCTGTCACAGGTCAGCAGGTCCGCGGTGAACAGCGACTTGTAGATGCACTCCCACCCGGCCTTCTGCGCCTCGGCGAACAGCGCGCGCTGGGTGACGCCCGGCAGCACACCGTTTTTCGCGGGCGGGGTGAGCAGCTGCTTGTCCCGCGCGATCACCACGGACGAACGCGGCCCCTCGAGCACTCGGTTCTCGGTGCTGGTGAAGATCACGTCGTCGGCGCCCATCCGGGCCGCGAAACGCAGCGCCGCCATATTGGAGGCATAGGAGAGCGTCTTCGCGCCGAGCAACTGCCAGGGCGCGGCCTGCGCGAGGTCGATCGAGATGCCCCGGGACAGGGTCACCACCGCGACGCCCTCGGTACGCGCCTTCTGCACCCGATCGGGCACGGGCAGCACCAGCACGTAGGCGGTCGGCACGGGCACCGCGGCCGCGAGATCACCGGAGGTCACCTTCTCCGCGACTCCGGACAGCTCCGAATCGCGCCCGCGGGTGAGCACCAGCCGCATCACGCCCTCGCGATCGGCGCCCCACTCCTTCGCGGCCCGCTCCACCGCCGCACGCCACCGCCCTAGTTCCGGCTCCGGCAGATCGAGCGCCTGCGCCGAGCGGCGCAGCCTGCCTAGGTGGAATTCGATCGCGCACGCGTTGCCCGCACGCACCAGTACCGTTTCGAAAATACCGTCGCCTCGCAGAAGCCCGATATCGTCCGCATACACCAACGGCGCGTCCGCGTCCCGGACCGCGCCGTCGAGTGAGACAAGAACCCGATCTACCATGCGTCGAGACTAGGCGGTGTTGGTTGGTCGCGCTTAGGTCACGGCAGACTTCGGTCCATCTTTTACCGCGGGTCGCGCGGGGTTCATCACCGCGTCGTCGCCGCGCCGCCGAGATGGTGCCGCGAACGCGTTCCGCGAGCCCCGGTTCGGGCACCCACCGCGGACCCGGCCTACAGTAGAAACGTGTCCGTGGTCGTTGCACCCAGCCCCATCCTGTCTACTCCGGGAGCCGTCGCGGGAGCGCCCGGTTCGCCGGATGCCGCCGTGGCGTGGCATTACGGTGACCCGCTCGGCGAACAGCGGGCGGCCGTGCAGCGGGCCGCGATCGTCGATCGCTCGCATCGATTCGTGCTGAGCATCGCCGGCGCCGAGCGGCTGACCTGGCTGCACACCATCACCAGCCAGCACATCGCGGCCCTCACCGAAGGGCAGTCCGCGGAAAGCCTCGACCTCGACCTCAACGGCCGGGTGCTGAACCATTTCGTGCTCACCGAACTCGACGCCACGGTGTGGATCGACACCGAAGGCGACCGCGGCCCCGCACTGCTGGAGTTCCTGCGCAAGATGGTCTTCTGGGCCGACGCGCAGCCCGTCGAAGCCGAGCACGCCGTACTCAGCCTGCTCGGGCCGAACGCGCCCGAGGTGCTCGCCGCGCTCGGCGTCGACTCCGTGCCCGGCGTCTACGAGGCCGTGGCGCTGCCCGGCGGCGGTTTCGTGCGGCGGATGCCGTGGCCGGTCGCCGACTCCTTCGACCTCGTGGTTCCGCGCGCGGAACTCGCCGACCGGTGGCGCGAACTCGTCGCGGCGGGTGCCGCGCCGGCCGGCATGTGGGCGTTCGAGGCGCTGCGGGTCGCCGCCGTGCGCCCGCGAATCGGGCTCGACACCGACGACCGCACCATCCCGCACGAGGCCCGCTGGATCGGCGGCGTCGCCGAGCACGGCGCGGTGCACCTGGACAAAGGCTGCTATCGCGGGCAGGAGACCGTGGCGCGGGTGCACAATCTCGGCAAACCGCCGCGGCATCTGGTGCTGCTGCATCTCGACGGATCGGCCGACGAACGGCCGGCGGCAGGTGACGACGTCACCGCGGGCGGGCGGGCGATCGGCCGCCTCGGCACGGTGATCGACCACTACGAACTCGGCCCGATCGCGCTCGCGCTGATCAAACGCACGATCCCGGTGGACACCCAGCTCACGGCCGGCCCGGCGGCCGCGGCCATCGACCCCGACTCGGTACCCGCCGACGACTCACCGCAGGCGGGCAGGCTCGCCGTCGACCGGCTGCGCGGCCGCTGACCCACCGATGTCGATCGAATTCCGAAGGGGCGCAAGCCGCATGGCGCTGCGCCACCGTGCCGGCAGCGCGCACCCACCGACCAGAACACTCCGCGAAAGGAGCGTCCATGCGACCCGGTGACACCGGCGAAGTGCTCGCGGTGTGCGTGGTGCACGCCGAGATCGAGGTACCCACCCGGGTCGGCCGCTCCGCCATCGACAAGCGACCGCGCCCGGACCGCGTTCCGGTGCGGGCGCTGGGACTCGACGGCGACCACGTCTGCGACACCGCCCACCACGGCGGCGTACACCAGGCGGTCTACGCCTACGCCGACGAGGACGCCCGGCGCTGGGCCGGCGAACTCGATCGGGAGTTGCCCGCGGGCTGGTTCGGCGAGAATCTCCGTGTGTCCGGATTGCCGATCAGCGACGCGGTTTTCGGCGCCCGCCTGAGCATCGGCGACACCTTGCTCGAGGTCAGCGCGCCCCGCGTGCCGTGCGCGACGTTCCAGCATTGGAGCGGAGAAGCCCAGTGGGTCAAGCGGTTCACGCTGCGCAGCGACACCGGCGCCTACTTCCAGGTGCTCACCGAGGGCACGATCGGCGCGGGCGACACGGTGACAGTGCAGCATGTGCCCGATCACGGCGTCACCGTCCGTGACCTGTTCACCGGCCAGGATCCGGACCTGCTGGCCATCCTGCTCGCCGCGGAACCGAGCATCTCCGACGATGTGCGCATGCAGATCGAGCGGCACGCGCGCCGACACGCGAACACCGCACGTGCCGCGCAGCGCCGGGCCGGCACGGCCACCGATCCCGGCGTCGCCGACCGGCACGCCGCCGAACTCGACACGGGAGCACAGCTGTGAGTGTGGATCTGGTCGAAGTAGTCCGCTCCGGTTTCCGCGAGTGCGTGCACCGCGGCTCGGTGGTGATCCTCGATCCCGCGGGTGAGCCGACGCTCGCCCTCGGCGAGGTGCATCTGCCGATCTTCCCGCGTTCCACCAACAAGCCGATGCAGGCGATCACGTTGCTGCGGCACGGATTCGAACCACTCGACGACGCCGAACTCGCCATCGCGACCGCCTCGCACTACGGCGAACCCGATCACGTCGCACTGGTCCGCCGGCTGCTCGACCGGTTCGGTTTCGACGAGAAATCCCTCGAATGCCCACCGGACCTGCCGGTCGACGACAAGGCGCGGGCGGCCGTGCTGTCCGGGCCGCAGGAACCGCGACGGATCTACATGAACTGCTCCGGCAAGCATGCCGCGATGCTGGCGACCTGCGCGATCAACGGCTGGCCGACCGAGGGCTACCTCGACGTCGCGCATCCGCTGCAGCAGGCGGTCATCGCCACCGTCGCCGACCTGACCGGCGAACCCGAGACCGATCTCGGCATCGACGGCTGCGGACTGCCGATCATTCCGGTCTCGCTGGTGAACCTGGCCCGGGTGTTCGCCACCATGGCCACTGCCGCACCGGACGCGCCGGAGCGGCGCGTCGCCGACGCCATCCGCGCCCATCCGCGAGTGATTTCGGGCACCAACGCACCCGATTTGTCAGCTATGCAGGCCACCCCCGGACTCGTCTGCAAGATCGGCGCGGACGGGGTGCACGCGGGCGCGCTACCCGACGGCACCGCCTTCGCCTACAAGATCGACGACGGCCACGACCGCGCCCGAATGCCCCTGACGCTGGCCATTTTGCATCGAATCGGGGTCGATTGGACCGACGCGCATGCCGAGTTGGCGGCCCCGGCGGTACTCGGTGGCGGCGCTCGCGTCGGCGTCATCCGAGCGATTCCCGGAGTGCTGTAGCCGCCCCGGTCAAGGGCGACAACCCGGCAAACGGAACCTCTTCGGGAGTTCTTCACCCACTCCTGGAAGCGAGACCGCCGGACACACGCTAAAGTGTCTGTCAGGAAGAGTATTAATTCGAACGGGGCCGCCAACCAAACCCCAGGCCGCCCCGCAGTGACGCGAGGGGGTCAGCCATGGGCCGTGGCCGGGCTAAGGCAAAGCAGACCAAGGTCGCACGCGAGCTGAAGTACAGCAGCCCGCCGAGCGACTTCGCGAGCCTTCAGCGCGAGCTTTCGGGCAGCCCCAACTCCCAACGGAGTGGTGTGCTGTCCGATGAGCACAACGCGGACGAGTCCTCTACCCGTTGGGAAGAGGACGACTACGACGACTGGCGCCGCTGACTCGAAGCAACGCATGAAGGGGGAGGTCGCGTGCCTCCCCCTTCAGCCGTTGCCCAGTGTCGACGGCCTCCGCCGAAAAGCCTTACAACACACCAGCGTCCCGCATCCGAGCGATGCGGGACGCTGCGTTGATTTCACGATGCGCCGAGCGCTCGGGTCAGCACACCGGACGAGGTGAGTTCCCACTCCGCCGCGGGGCTCATCCCGCCGAGCATCTGACCTCCCTGCCGCATCCCGAAGCCGAGCCAGGCCAAGCCAGGCCAGCCAAGCCAAGCCAAGCCAAGCCAAGCCAACGAGGATTCGACCCGACATCCGCAGCGCGCGGCCACACAGCACCAGCCTTGGGCACCGCAACCCAGCGGGCACCGGCACCACGTCTCCCGCGCACATCTCGACGTCCCGCGCACATCTCAGCGCCCCCGCGCACATCTCAGCGTCCCGCGCGCGAAATAGTCGAACAATTCGCGCGCGGCACGACAAAACGTGCGCGGCACAACAACAAACGCCACCCAAGCACCCGCCCACGGGAGCGAGGGCGCCAAGCGGCAGCACACCCGGGCACCCCGCACGCATCTCAACCTCCCGACGCACACCTCAGCGCCTCGCGTACATCTCAGCGCTCCGCGCACACCTCCTCCAACCGCTCGCGAAATAGTCGAACAATTCGCGCGGCACGACAAACGTGCGCGGCACAACGGCGACGCCTCCGGCACAACACAACGTCACCCAGCCCGCCCTTGCCTACGGGAGCGGGGGCGCCGGGAGGCGGCACACCCGGGGCACCCGCGCATCACAACCGCCGCGCGCATCTCAGCGCCCCGCGCACATCTCGACGTCTCGCGCACACCTCAGCATCCCGCGCACATCTCAGCGTCCCGCGCGCGAAATAGCCGACTATTTCGTGCGCGCCGCACCAAAACGTGCGCGGCGATCGAATGGGCGAGGCTGACGGGGCTGTGAGGCCACGGGCACGGGGCACGCGGCACGCGGCACGCGGCACACGGCACACGGCACACGAGCGTCTGCCCGGTGCATCACAGGGGTAGCTGCGGCGCACCGGGCAGGGGGCTTGCGTTCGTGTTCAGATGCTCTGCGAGACGGGCCGACACAGCACGTGCGGCGGACGCATGGTCGGCCGGACGCGAACCCTCAGAAGCGCGGGTGTTCGCCGACGAGGACGGCGCGCAGGGCGTCGCTGTCCTTGGCTTTCTTGACGGTGCCCAGGGTCCAGCATTCGATGTGGCGGGCGGTCAGGACGGCGAGGGCGCGGTCGACGTCTTCGGGAGCGACGACGGCGACCATGCCGACGCCCATGTTGAACGTCTTCTCCATCTCGGTCCGCTCCACCCGGCCGCGCTGCGCGATCATCTTGAAGACCGGCGCGGGGTTCCAGGTGCCGCGATCCAGCTCGGCGACCATGCCGGCGGGCAGCACGCGGCCGAGGTTGGCGGCGAGGCCACCGCCGGTGACGTGGGCGAAGGTGCGCACATCGGTTTCGGCGATCAGGGCCAGGCAGTCCTTGGCGTAGATCTGGGTCGGCTCGAGCAGTTCTTCGCCGAGGGTCCGGCCGAACTCCTCGACGTGCCCGGTGAGCGACATGCGGTCGATGTCGAGCAGCACCTTGCGGGCGAGGCTGTAGCCGTTGGAGTGCAGGCCCGAGGAGCCCATGGCGATCACCACGTCACCGGGACGCACCCGGTCGGGGCCGAGCACCGCGTCGGCCTCGACGACGCCGACGCCGGTCGCGGACAGGTCGTAGTCGTCGGCATCCATCAGGCCGGGATGTTCGGCGGTTTCGCCGCCCAGCAACGCGCAACCGGCCCGCACGCAGCCTTCGGCGATGCCGGAGACCAGCTCGGCGACCTTCTCCGGGACGACCTTGCCGATGGCGATGTAGTCCTGCAGGAACAGTGGTTCCGCGCCGCACACCACCAGGTCGTCGACGACCATCGCGACCAGGTCCAGTCCGACGGTGTCGTGCTTGTCCATCGCCTGCGCGACCGCGATCTTGGTACCGACCCCGTCGGTGGACGCGGCGAGCAACGGCTCGCGGTAGCCACCCTTCAGTGCGAACAGCCCGGCGAATCCGCCGAGGCCGCCTTGCACCTCGGGTCGGCTCGCCTTCTTCGCCAATGGCCCGAACAACTCGACTGCGCGGTCACCTGCCTCGATGTCCACGCCTGCCGCGGCGTAAGAGGCACCACCACTGGGGGTCTGTTCAGTCATTTTCGGGGAAAGCTCCAAACCGAATCGGCGGATAGATGCCTGCTCACGCTACCGGAGACGAATAACAGCCCAGCACCGGTATTGCTTCGTGCTGCCCGCCTCTCGGCGTCTTTTACCGCTTGCCGGCGCCGCGGGACTTGACAACCTTGCCGGTGGTCGCGCCCCGCGGCGCCGTCGACGGATGACCGGCGAGTTACCCAGTTGCGTGGGAAATCACTCGCCAGATTATCCCGTCTGCACCTCGACGTCGTCGATCTCGGTGGCGAACAATCCGGCGCTGGCCGCGCGCCGGCGCCGCTGCTCCACCGGATCGGGCACCGGCACCGCCGCGACCAGGCGCTGGGTGTACTCCTCCTGCGGTGCCCGCAGAATGCGATCCCGGTCACCCTGTTCCACCACCGCGCCGTTGCGCAGCACCACGATCCGGTCGGCGAGCTGATCGACCACCGCCAGGTCGTGGCTGATGAACAGGCACGCCCAACCGCATTCGCGCTGCAGCTGGCCGAACAGCTCGAGCACCGCGGCCTGCACGGATACGTCCAGCGCGCTGGTCGGTTCGTCGGCGACGAGCAGATCCGGGTCCAGCACGAGCGCCCTGGCCAGGCTGGCGCGCTGCCGCTGGCCGCCGGACAGTTCGTGCGGGTACCGGCGTTCGGTGCCCGCGGGCAGTTGCACGTCGTCGAGCAGCTTGCGGACTCGCGCCTTGATCTCGGCCGAGCTGCCCGCCTGGTGCACGATCAGCGGTTCGGCGACGCACTCGCCGACGGTGAGTCGCGGATTCAGCGAGCTGGCCGGGTCCTGGAACACGAACCCGAATCGCCGCCGGATCGGCCGCAGTTTGCGCCCGGACAGTCCGGCGATGTCCTGCCCGCGCACCTTGACCACACCCGAGGTGGGGCGTTGCAGCGCGGCGACGCAGCGGCCGATGGTCGACTTGCCGGAACCGGATTCGCCGACCAGTCCGAGGGTTTCGCCCGGTCCGATGCGCAGGTTCACCTCGTCGACCGCGCGGAACGGCGGCCGTCCGAACGAGCCGGGGAACTCGACCACCAGATCGCACACCTCGAGCACCGGCTCGGCGGTCGTGTCGACCTCCTTCGCCGGTCCGTGTGCCAGCTGCTCGGTGCCCAGGTGCGGGACGGCCGCGAGCAGTGCCCGGGTGTAGTCCGCTTTCGGGCTGGCGAACAGCTCGTCCACCGGCGCCTGCTCGACCACCTTGCCGTTGCGCATCACCACGACGCGGTCGGCCAGGTCGGCCACCACGCCCATGTTGTGCGTGATCAGCACGATGGCGCTGCCGATCCGGTCGCGCAGATCGCGCAGCAGTTCGAGGATCTCGGCCTGCACGGTCACGTCGAGCGCGGTGGTCGGTTCGTCGGCGATGATCACCTTCGGCTCGCAGGCGATGGCGATGGCGATCACCACGCGCTGCTTCTGCCCGCCCGAGAGCTGGTGCGGGTAGTAGTCCACCCGATGCTCGGGGTCGGGCAGGCCGACCATGCGGAGCAGTTCGACCGCGCGCGCCTTCGCGTCCTTCTTGCTCATGTCCGAATGCGCGCGCAGCGCCTCGCCGATCTGGAAGCCGACGGTGAACAGCGGGTCGAGCGCGAGGCCCGGCTCCTGGAACACCATCGAGATCGCGCCGCCGCGCAGGGCAGTGAGCTGCCGTTCGTTCATCGAGGTGATGGTCTGGGTACCGAGGGTCACCAGACCGTTCACCCGCGCGGTCAGCGGCAGCAAGCCCATCGCCGTGCGCGAGCTCACCGATTTGCCCGAACCGGATTCGCCGACGATGGCGAGCACCTCGCCCGGATACACCTCGTAGGACACGTCTTTGACCGCGTACACGGGTCCGGCGTCGGTGGCGAAGGTGACCGACAGCGATTCGATGGACAGCGCGGGACGATCCCGCTCGGCCACCGGTACCGACTTGGTCATGACGTCTCCTTCCCGGCGGTGCCGTCCTTCGTCAGCCCGACAGCGGGCTCGGCTCCGGCTGTCGCCGTGGCACTTTCGGGTTCGGTGGCGGACTCGACGGTGATCGCGTCACCCGGTGCCGCCGAGACGGCGCGACGGGTCCGCAGGATCGGGTTGAGCACCTCGTTGAGGCTCTCGCCGACCAGGGTCATGCCGAGCACCACGAGCACGATGGCGAAACCGGGGAAGATGCCGGTCCACCAGATGCCGTTGGACACGTCCGACAGCGCCTTGTTCAGGTCGTAGCCCCATTCGGCGGCCTGGGTCGGCTCGATGCCGAACCCGAGGAAGCCGAGGCCGGCCAGCGTCAGGATGGCCTCGGACCCGTTCAGCGTGACGATCACCGGCAACGACTGGGTGACGTTGGCGAAGATGTGCCGGAACAGGATTCGCGCCGTCGACGCCCCGGTCACCCTGGCGGCGTCGACATAGGGTTCGTTCTTCACCGCGACCGTCGCGTTGCGCACCACGCGGAAGTATTGCGGCACGAAGACGGCCGTGATCGCCACCGCCGCGGACAGCACGCCGCCGAAGCTGGTGGAGCGGCCACCCGCGACCACGATGGACACCACGATCGCCAGCAGCAGCGTCGGGAAGGCGTACATCGCGTCCATGAACAGCACGAGCACCCGGTCGAACCAGCGGCCGAGGTAACCCGACAGCAGGCCGAGCGGCACGCCGATGAACAACGAGAGCACCAGCGAGATCACGATCACGAACAGCGCGGTGCGCGCACCCCAGATCACCCGGGAGAACACGTCCTCACCGCGCACCGACGTGCCGAACCAGTGGTCGGCCGAGGGCGCCTGCTGCCGGACGAAATCCACGCCGTCGGCGGCGCTTTGCGCGAAACCGTAGGGCGCGATCAGCGGCGCGAAGACGGCCGCGAGCACGAAGATCGCGACCAGCGCCAAGCCGAGGATCAGCGTCGCGCGTTGCAGGCCCGCGGTCATCGAGAACAGCCGCAGGCCGGGCAGGCGACGGCGGGCCGACGGCGGCACCGGCGGGGTCACCACCGGCTCGTTGAGCAATTCCGGTGCGGTCATCAGAACCTCACCCTCGGATCGATCAGTGCCACAAGGGCATCCACCAGGAAGCTCATCAGGGCGATGAACACCGCGATGAACGCGACGATGCCCTGCACCGCGACGAAGTCACGGGCCGAGAGGTAGGTCGCGAGCTGGTAGCCGAGACCCTTCCACTCGAAGGTGGTCTCGGTGAGCACCGCGCCGCCGAGCATCATCGCGATCTGCATGCCCATCACGGTGACGATCGGAATCATCGCGTTGCGGAACGCATGTCGTCCGGTGACCACCCGCTGAGACAGGCCACGAGCCCGGGCCGCGTCCACGTAATCCGAACGCAGCGTCTGGATCAGATTGATCCGCACCAGGCGCAGGAAGATGCCCGCGGTGAGCAGGCCGAGCGCGATCGCGGGCAGCACAGCGTGTTTCAGGACGTCGCCGATGTATCCGGCGTCGCCGTAGAGGATTCCGTCGACCAGCATGATGTTGGTCTTCGGCGAGACGTGCTGCAGTTGCAGTTCCACGTTGGTGCTCGCGCGGCCGGCCACCGGCAGCCAGCCCAGCTTGACCGCGAACACCAGCTTGAGCAGCAGACCGACGAAGAACACCGGCGCCGCGTAGGCCAGGATCGCGAACAGCCGAAGTCCGGTGTCGGACACCGAATCACGGTGCGTCGCCGCGTAACGGCCGAGCGGGATGCCGATCGCGAACGCGACGATCAGCGCCCAGAACATCAGCTCCAGCGAGGCGGCGCCGTAGGTGGTGATCACCTCGCTGATCTGCCGATTGTCCTGGGAGCGGCCGAAATCGCCGCGGAACAGGCCGGAGATGTATTCCCAGTACTGGGTCAGGATCGGCCGGTTCAGCCCGGCCGCCTCCTTGCGGGCCTCGATCTGGTCCTGGGTCATCCGGCCACCCATGGCCGCGCTGATCGGGTCACCGGCCACGCGCATGAGGAAGAAGACCACGGTGGCGAGAATCCACGCGGTCACCGGAATCAGCAGCAGGCGCACGCCCAGGTAGCGGAGCAGCGCGAGCTGGCGAGAATCACTCCCGCCCTTCCTTTTTCGGGGCACGCCGAAGCGCCGGGCCCGGGCCGGCGCTGGCTTCGTTTCTGGAGCAGCTATCGTCCCGGGCCCGGCTTCGCCGGATGTCACTTGCTCAGCACCGTGTAACGGAACTTGAAGGACGCGTCGAGTGTCTCCTCGACACCCTGCACGTTCTTGCCCGAGACCGCGATCTGCTTGCCGGACAAGAGCGGAACGATCGGCAGATGGTTCTGCGCGAGGTCACGCTGCACGTTCTTCAAGATCTCCATGCGCTTGGTCTTGTCGTTCTCCGTGGTCTCCGCGGTCAGCTGCGCCGAGATGCTCGGATCCTCGAAGTGCGACTGCAGGAAGTTGTTCGGGCCGAAGAACGGGGTCAGGTAGTTGTCCGGGTCCGGGAAGTCCGGGAACCAGCCGAACTGGTAGAGCGGGTAGGAATCCCGGGCGCGCTCGCGCTGGTAGCTCACCCATTCGGTGGACTGCAGGTTGACCCGGAACAGGCCGCTGGCCTCGAGCTGCGACTTGATCGCCGCGTATTCCTCGGAGCTGCTCGAACCGTAGTGGTCCGGGTTGTACTGCAGGTTCAGCTCGACCGGGGTGGCGACACCGGCGTCGGCGAGGAACTTCGCCGCCTTCTCCTTGCTCGGATCGGCGCCGTAGATGTCCTTGAACGGCTCGGTCGCGCCCGGAACACCCTGCGGCACAGACGAGTACGCGGGCAGGTAGGTGTTCTTGTACACGCCCTTGGCCAGCGCGGCCCGGTCGACGGTGGACGCGAGCGCCTTGCGCACGGCCAGCTTCTGCTCCGGCGTGCCGCCCGGCATGGTGTTCATGTTGAACACGATGTAGCGCAGCTCACCGCCGGGGCCCTCGTGCACGGTGACCTTGCTGTCGCCGCGCAGCGACTCGATATCGGTGGGAGTCAGCGACCGGTACGCGACGTCGAGCGACCCGTTCTGCAGGTCGAGCTTCATGTTGTCGGTGGTGGCGTAGTACTTCGTCGACACCGTCTTGGACTTCGGCGTGCCGAGGATGCCGTTGTAGTCCGGGTTCGCCTTGTACTCGACCAGCTTGTTCTTGTCGTAGCTGGCGATGGTGTACGGGCCCGAGTAGCCCTTGGCCTTGACGACCTCCTCGTCGGCCATCACCTTGTCCGCGGCGTACACCTTCTCGTCGACGATCGGGCCGGCCTGGGTCGGCAGGATCGCGGGGAAGGTCTGGTCGTTGGCGACCTTCAGCGTGAAATTGACCGTGCGGTCGTCCGGGGCGTCGGTCTTCTCGAGGTTGCCGAGCAGCGACGCGGGACCGTTCGGGTCATTGATCTTGACCATCCGGTCGAAGGAGAACTTGACGCTCTTGGCGGTCAGTGGGTTGCCGTTGGCGAACTTGAGGCCCGGCTTCATGGTGCAGCTGTACACCGTCGGGCTGGTGAACTCGCACTTCTCCGCGGCGTCCGGCTTCGGGGTCGCGTCGCCGGGCGCGAAGTTCAGTACGTACTGGTAGAACTGCGTTTCCGCGACCAGGGAGCCGTTGTCATAGGCGGCCGCCGGGTCGAGCGAGAAGATTTTGTCCGTAGTGCCGGCAAGCAAGCCACCACCGTCACCACCATCACCGGTCCGGCCCGAACCGCAGCCGGCCAAGGCGGACGCCACCAGCGTCGCCAGGCCGACGGCCGCGATAGTTCGCGTCCGGGTCCGGCCCCCAGGTGTTTTCGAAACCAACATCAGGGCCCCACTTCTCGAGCGCCACACCGCGTTGTCCTGGATCGCAGGCCCGGTGCGGACACAATTGAACATCCGATCTGACGGGCACCGTACCCACGAACCATTTCCGGCACGTTGCGTTTTCACAGAAAAGATTGCCGGGACGTGAGCCAGCGTTGCAAATAGTGCATCACAGGGGCCAGATCACCGGACGAATGTCCAGGTTCTGGCTAGAACGTCCGATTCCGCGTCTCGAAGACGCCACTGTTCCCAACTGGACAAAACACCGGGAAACATGCGGCGCGCGAATTCGACTCGCCGAAAGTCCGCGACCCGGCAAGCGCGCACCTCAGCGCGCCGGCCGACGATCGTCGCGGGAAATAGATCCGCCCCGGAAACACCCCGCGCGGTGTCGGGGTTACCGGCACTCGCCTGAACAGTCGATCAGGGACACTGCGCAGCCGTGCCGAACCGGCCGGAAAAGCAACGAGGCGAGCCACCGGAGTGGACTTCGCCTCGCTTGCGGAAAAAGAGATGGACTACGGGCGGCTGAGCGCGCTGGCGTTGGCGTTGTCGGCCAGCAGGGCCGCCTCGGACTGGCCGGTGAGCATGCCCTCCAGCACGTTCTTGCCGATGGCCGCCTCGGTGGGCAGCGGGATCGGGTAGTGGCCGTCGAAGCACGCACAGCACAACCGCGAGCGCGGCTGCTCGGTCGCGGCGATCATGCCCTCGGTGGAGATGTAGCCGAGGGTGTCCGCGCCGATCGAGCGGCGCACACCCTCCACCATCTCGTCGAAGCTGCCCTCCGCGCCGGAACCGTTCGCGATCAACTCCGCGGGCGAGGCGAAGTCGATGCCGTAGAAGCACGGCCACTTCACCGGCGGCGACGCGATCCGGACGTGGATCTCCAGCGCGCCCGCCTCGCGCAGCATGCGGATGAGCGCGCGCTGGGTGTTGCCGCGCACGATCGAATCGTCCACCACGATCAGGCGCTTGCCGCGGATCACCTCACGCAACGGATTGAGCTTGAGCCGGATGCCGAGCTGCCGGATGGTCTGGCTCGGCTGGATGAACGTGCGCCCGACATAGGCGTTCTTCATCAGGCCTTGGCCGTAGGGCACGCCGGAACCCTGCGCGTATCCGACCGCCGCCGGCGTGCCGGACTCGGGCACCGGAATCACCAGGTCGGCCTCGACCGGATGTTCCTTGGCCAGGCGGCGACCGATCTCCACCCGGGTGGCGTGCACCGAACGGCCGGAGATCGCGCTGTCCGGCCTGGCCAGGTACACGTACTCGAAGACACAGCCCTTGGGCTCGGGGTTGGCGAACCGCATCGAGCGCACGCCGTCGGCGTCGATCGCCAGCAGTTCGCCGGGCTCGATCTCGCGGACGAACGCGGCGCCGACGATGTCCAGGGCCGCGGTCTCACTGGCAACAACCCAGCCACGGTCGAGCCGGCCGAGGCACAGCGGGCGCACGCCGTGCGGGTCCCGCGCGGCGTAGAGGGTGTGCTCGTCCATGAAGGTCAGGCAGAACGCGCCCTTCAAGGTCGGCAGCAGTTCCATCGCCGCCTGCTCGATGCTCGAATCGGCGGAGGCATGCGCGAGCAGCGCGGTGATCACGTCGGAGTCGGAGGTCGCGGCGATCGGCTGCGGGCGGCCGTTCGCCACCGTCGCGCCGATGAGTCCGAGTTCCCTTGCCCGGCCCGCCAATTCGGCGGTGTTGACGAGATTGCCGTTGTGGCCCAGGGCAAGTCCGGAGCCGACCGAGGTGGTGCGGAAGATCGGCTGGGCGTTCTCCCAGGTCACCCCGCCCGTGGTGGAGTAGCGGCAGTGCCCGACGGCGATATGGCCCGGCATGGCGGCCAGCGTCTGCTCGTCGAAAACCTGACTGACCAAACCCAGGTCCTTGAAGACCAAGATCTGCGAACCGTCGGAGACCGCGATGCCCGCCGCCTCCTGACCGCGATGCTGCAGGGCGTAGAGCCCGTAGTACGTGAGCTTCGCCACGTCCTCGCTCGGGGCCCAGACACCGAACACGCCACACTCTTCGCGTGGCTCGTTCTCGTCCTGATCGGGGGTGGCGGATGTGCTTACGACCGGCAGTTCGGCGTTGGTCACCGTTTGCTCCCTGTTCGGGCGGGCTGGGGGCGATTTCATTCTACGGGTGAAACTTCGTTCGCGATCACTCGCCACCGCATCCGGACAGCAATCGAGCACGCCACAGGACTCGGCGCAGGCGGGCCGGTAACTGTTACCGTGCCTGCCGTGACGACTACCGACAGCGCGGACACCGGCGGCGGAGCGGGATCGAACACGGCGGGAACGGGACCGCAGCGCCGGCCATGGGCCCGTATGGTGCTGTTTCCCATCTCCGTGCTGACCCTGCTGACCGCTCTGCTCGGCATCATGTATCTGGATTACGTCGTCGATCCGGAGAAGAACCTGCACGACTTTCCGATCGCCCTGGTGAACCAGGATGTGGGCGATGTCGTCAAGAAGGCCGACGGGCAGCAGCAGGTGAACTTCGGTGCGCAGATCACCGAGGCGCTGCGCACCGGGGTGCCCGCGGACAAGGTCGACCTGCATGTGATCAGCATCAGCGAGGCCGAACGGCAACTGCAGGCCGGCAAGGTCTACGGCGCGATCGTGATCCCGAGCGACTTCAGCAAGCAACTCGGCAATCTCGGTATCGGAAGCGTGATCCCCGGCGACCTGGAGCGCCCGATCATCACGTTGCAGACCAATCCGCGCACCGGCGCGTTCGGCACCCAGATCGTGTTGCGGGTCGGCAATCAGGCGCTGACCGAAGTGAACAAGCAGGTCGGCAAGCAGCTCACCGATCAGGTGAACGAACAGCTGAAACCGCAGCCCGGCGGGCCGCCCGCGCCCGAACTGTCCGGCGCGACCCGGCTGGCGATCGCCGACCCGGTGAAAGTCGTCGTCCAGCAGTATCGCCCGCTGCCCGACGGCACGGGCCAAGGCCTGTCCGCGTTCTTCTACGCGCTGCTGTTGCTGCTGGCCGGCGTGGTCGGCGCGATGGTCATCCACACGATGATCGACGCCCAACTCGGTTTCATTCCCACCGAATACGGGCCGTGGTACGTGCACTATCCGCCGACGCCGATCTCCCGCTTCCGCACCCTGCTGATCAAGTGGGGCGTGCTGGTGGTGACCGCGAACATCGTCTCGGCGGTCTTCCTGATCGTCGGCAAGATCCTGGACATGCCGATCGATCATCCGCTCGCGCTCTTCCTCTACAGCGCGCTCGCCATGATCGCCGTCGGCGCCACCGGGTTGTCCATGCTGGCCGCGATCGGTTCCGCGGGCCTGCTGGTGAACCTGATCCTGTTCATCATCCTGGGCCTCCCGTCCTCCGGCGGCACCGTCCCGATCGAGGCGACCCCGCAGTACTTCGGCTGGCTCGCCTCCTTCGAACCGATGCACCAGGTGTTCCTCGGCATCCGCGCCATCCTGTACTTCGACGCGAATTTCGAAGCGGGCCTGTCCCGCGGCGTCTGGATGGCCGTCCTCGGCCTTGCCATCGGCCTGGCCTTCGGCGCCGCCATCACCCGCTTCTACGACCGCAAAGGCCTGCACCGCACCAACCGCGTCGAAGCCTGACCGGCAGCGGGCGCGAAGATGATGCCTATGCCATCGTGGATCGAACGGGCCGAGCAGGTGGCCGACGAGGTGCTCGCGCCGCAGGCGCAGACCGCCGACCAGGACGGGGAGATTCCGCGGGCGCACTTCGATCGGCTGGCCGAGGCCGGGTTCTACGGTGTAGCACTCCAGGACGACCTGGATCCGGCCACGTTCACCGAGGCCGCCGAGATCCTGATCGCGGGTTGTTTGGCGACGGCGTTCGTCTGGGCGCAACATCACGGGGTGGCCCGACGGGTCAGCGTGTCGCCGAATCACGAACTGCGCGAACGTCTCACCGCCGACCTGCGGGACGGGCGGCTCCGCGCCGGTGTCAGCTACGCCGGCGCTGCCGAACCGCCGTCGCTCGTCGCCCGCCGCACGGCGGGCGGCTATCTGCTCGACGGGACCGCACCGTTCGTCAGCGGCTGGGGCATGGTCGACCTCGTCGGGGTGATGGCACGGGACAGCGCCGACGAGAACGCCCTGATGAGCGTCGTCGTGCCCGCTGTCGAAGGGCCGCAGCTGCGGGTGCGGCAGATCCCGTTGGTCGCCGCGAACGCGAGCCGAACCGTGACCGCGACCTTCGACGGTCTGTTCGTCCCGGACGCCGACGTCGACACCTTGGTTCCGCTGCAGAAGTTCCATGACGCCGCCGCTATTGCCGTGTGGCGCAACGGTTCACTACCGCTAGGCCTCGTCCGGCGGTGCGTCGCCGAACTGGAAACGCTGGGGGCCGACCATGCGGCGCTGTGCGAAGAAGCGGTGCTGACCCGAAAAGAATTGGACGCGGGACTCTTTGGGCAAACCGACCTGTTCGTCGCACGCGCCCGCGCCTCCGAGTTGGCCTTACGCGCCGCCGCAGCCCTGATGACCGCGACCGGCAGCCGCGGCATCGTTACCGGTTCCACCGCCGAACGCACCCTCCGAGAAGCAACATTCACCCTGGTCTTCGGTTCCCGCCCGCCCATCAAAACCGCACTCTTCGACCACCTCACCGGGACCGCCGCCGGACAACCCTGACCAACCTCGGCTCACCAAACCCCTTGCCGCTGATCGCTGTGGGGCCGGTCCCGAGCGAAACGGGCGATCAGGAGCCGGTGCGCGGCTTCGACTGCGTAGTTGCCGGCCCCGGAAGAACGTACTGCCACGACCGCAGCGAACCTACAATCCTTGGCGTCCAACAACATCCGAGCGCAGCCGCATTCAGTAGTCAGTACGCGACTTCAGGGCGCGGTTGCCCGCCGCGAAAGAGTGCCGGCCGCTTCGGCGGCGATATCCAACAGGCCGATGGCCACCGACAGCCCAGCCCGGCGGTTCAATCCGCGGCGAGGCGGGTGATCAGCAACCTATGGCTCCTTCGGGGCACCGTGGCCCGACACGTAGAGCTGAAGTTCACGGCGGCGGCGAAATCCAAACGCCCGGGCTAACGGCGGCTGAGCCCAGTGGGTTCAATCCGCGGCGAGGCGGGCGATGGGGAGCCAGTGGGCTACTTCGGGGGCGCGGTTGCCGGAGGCAGTGAGGGTGCCGGAGGTGACGGCGGTGGCGAAATCCAGGAGGCCGGTGGCGAGCAGTAGCCAAGTGCGGGGATCGGTTTCGACGACGTTCGGGGGTGTGCCTCGGGTGTGGCGGGGGCCCTCGATGCATTGGACCGCGACGAACGGTGGCACCCGGACCTCCACCGAGTGGCCGGGTGCCGAAGCGGCCAGTGTGCGGGCCGTCGCGCGGACCGCCGCGGCGAGTTCGGTGCGCGCAGGCGCTGTCGCCGATTCATCCCGCAACCATTCGCTCACCGCATCCACCGCCGACCGCAACTCGGCCGGACTCACCGTCTGACGTGCCACCCCACCGACATTACCGACGGACCTCCACTCCCGATCCGACGCCCTGCGTTCAGGGGGTGGGGAGTTTGGGGGTGGCGCGCATGCCTACGTAGCAGGCTTCGGTGCCGTCGGTGAGGGTGCTGAAGACGACGGGCATGTAGTCCTCGCTGAAGGAGGGGCCGGCGCCGGAGGCGGCGAAGACGGTGGGCGAGACGGGGGTGAGGTCCATGCTCAGGGGCGGGGACATGTCCTTCATGTCGTCGACGAATTCGTAGAGCATGTGCGCGGATCCGTCGGCGCGCTTGCTGACCGTGATCACGACACCGGCTCGCCGGTAGGTGCCGACGAACGGCGCGATGTCCGCCTGCACCGGCGGGTCGGCCGGGCCGAATGCTTCCGGCACCCGCACCCCGGCCAGATCGCCGAGCAGCTCACGGAACAGCGCCGCGTAAAGCTGGCGGGCGCCACCGCCATTGGTGAGCAGCGCGACCGCCACCCCGGCCTCGGGGACGACCCGCAGGTACGCGTACTGGCCGATCGCGGCACCGTCGTGGCCGAATCCTTTGATGCCGTCCCAGTCGTACAGGGTCCAGCCCAGACCCCACCCGTCCGCGCTGACCGACCACTTGTCCGGCACATCCACCACCTGATCCTGCATCGCCGCAACGGCTTGCGCGGACAGCAGCGCGGTGCCGTCGGGGGCACGACCACCGTCCAGGTGCAGGCGGGCGAACCGCACCATGTCGCCCGCGGAGGTGATCACCCTGGCCATCGGCGCGACCGAGCGCGGCATGATGTCCCACTCCGGCGCGGGTTCGGGGTAGGCCCCCGGCGCACCCAGGTGGCTCATCGCGGTGGGGAACTTCAGCGCCTGTTCCGGCAGTGTCACCAGATGGTCCAGGCCGAGCGGCGTGGCGATCAGATCCTGCAGTGCCTGGTCGAAGGTGGTGCCGGTGATCACCTCGATGATGCGGCCGAGCACCACGTAGCCCAGACTGCCGTAGGACATTGCCGTTCCCGGTTTGCAGTCGAGCGCGACTTCCCTTGCCGCCGTGACGTATCGGGCGAGGCAGTCGTCGCCGCGACCGCCGTCGAAGTTGAAGTCGTTGGTCACGCCGCCGGTGTGGCTGAGCAGCTGACGCACCGTGATCTGCTGGGTGGCTTCGGCATCCGGCGTCGCGAACTCGGGCAGCACCTCGATCACGCGGGCGTCGAGGTCCAGCTTGCCCGCATCCGCGAGCCGCACGATCATCGTCGCGGTGTAGACCTTGGCGACCGAACCGCACAGGAACACCGCGTCGGTGGTGACCGGTACGCCGGTGCCGCGATGCAGTACTCCGCTGGCGATTTCGTGGATTTCACCGTCGACCAGCACGGCCAGCGCCGCGCCGGGCACATGGTGCGTAACACGTAGTTCGTCCAGCCGCTGCTGCCAATGCGCCAGGGGGAACGCATCTCCATCCAGCTTCCGGCCACCCTCGACGCCTCGGTTCACCGTGTTCGACATGTCCTTCTCCTGCTCTACTTCCAGTCGGCGCGTACGCCGTTGTTCGTTGCGAACACTGTACGCATGCAGGAACGTTGTACGCAAGAGTCATCGCAGAAGCATCAAAAATGGCCAGTTCACAGCCGATTCAACGGAATTCGGCGATCACAAACCGCCCGACCGGCAACACACGCCGGCGCAGCGCTGAACGCGCTAGCGGTCGCCCCCGGCAACCAGCCCATTCGGCGACAGCCGCGCCTTGCCCTGTCCGAAGGACGGTCGCCGAGCCAGTTGCGGCGCGATGGCACCACCCGCATTCGTGGCGAGATGCAGCAGCGCCGGAGCCGTGGCGCTCGCGGTACGTCGGCGGAGCCAGCCGAGCACGAAACCGCCCGCGGCGGTGGCGGCTACCGTCACCGCAACGCTGTCCCCCGCGGCCCGCGCCGGATGGACATGCCAGAAGCCGAAGGCCGATGAACCCACCACGGCTCCGGCGATCGGACCGAAAGCATTGTCCAGCAGGGGTTCCAACGTCGCACGGAAGATCAGCTCTTCGCTGTACACCGTGCCGATCGGAATATGCACACCGGCCCATTCGGCGATCGGTATATCCGGTGCTCGATCAGCGGCCGCCGCCAAACCTTTGCGCGCCGACGGAATCGTAAGGGCCACACCATAACCGGCGGCAACCAGCGCAGCCGACACCGCGCCGTAACGAAGACCCTTCGCGGAGAACCAATCAGGCACACCCTGAAAGGCAACCGCGTAAGCCGTCGCGAATCCGGCGTTCGCTGCGGTCCGCCCCCGCACTCCGAGCCCGAGACCGGGCAGCACAAGATTGCTCCAAGCCAGCGGAATCCCGATGGCGGCAACGGCTTTCGGCAAACGGCTCATTTGATCTTCCGTTCGAAATCCTCGGCGGACTCGATCTCCGCCCTGATCCGGTCCGACATCGCCGCCGACCAGTCCGGCGGCGCCGCCACCGCCGCCCAGCCGTCCAGCACGAGACTGCCGTAGCGGTGCCCGTGCCCGTCGGTGACGCCCTGGGCGTTGGTGAGGTCGGCGGCGACCTGCCAGAAGGTGACGAACGGCCACCAGCGCATCTGCGAGGAGACATCGGAGCCGCGCGGCTCCGACAGCCAATCCGGTTGCGAGAAGATGAGATCCGTCGACCACCAGACGATCGGGTCCGAGGCGTGTTGCAGGTAGGCGATGCGCGGCGGTCGCCATTCGGTGGACGGGCGCGCGAGATCCGCACTGTCCGAGGCGAATCGCACGACCAGCCCGTCCGCATAGACCGGTTCGACCTCGCGTGAGCCGGGATCGCGCCGCGAAACGAACTGTTCCCACAGCCGATTCGAGTTCGGCGGCCCCACCCAGAGCGCGCCGTCCACCTTCGTCCGCAGGTCGGCGAGCCCATCGAACGCCGCCTCGGAGCCCTGCGAGCCCAGGCTCTCCCCGTAGACCAGCAGCTTCGGCCGCTGCTGTTGCGGGCGCGCGCTCCAGTGCCGATACACCGCGTCGAACAGCTCTTTTCCGGCCGTCGCGGCCTTGCCGCGGTCGGCCAGGAACGACAGCACGCTCGGCAGATACGAGTACTGCGTGGCGATGATCGCGCTGTCGCCGCCGTACATGTACTCGATCGCCCCGGCCGCCATGGCATTGACCCAGCCGGTGCCGGTGGTCGTCACCACCACGAGCACCTTGCGATCGAAGGCGCCGGTGCGTTCGAGTTCGGCGGCCGCCAGCTCGGCTGGTTCCTCACCGTTCTCAGCCGACTCCAGCCCGACGTAGGCGCGGATCGGCTCGCGCGCGGGCTTGCCGGTCACCTCGCTGATCTTGCTCGCGGTCGGGCCGTGCGAGACGAACCACCGCCCCTCGAACCCGAGGGTCTCCCATTTGGCCAGTGACGCCGGACTGCCGGAACGTTCCGGTTGGGTCGGCTGGACCGCATTCGTCGAGGTGTGGTCGTTGCGCACGCTGAACGCCGAATTGGCCACGGCGAAGAACGCCCGCGAGGCCACGCCGTTGAAGATCGTCACGGTCAGCACGACGAGCACCAGGAAGCCGGCGGCGGGCGCCAGCTCGCGCGGCACCCGAACCCACCGGTTGAGCAGCCGCGCCAGGAACAGGATGGTCTCGCGCACCGTCCGATACGCGGCCACCACGGCCGCGCCGACCGCCATGCTCAGCAAGCCGGTGCGCAGATAGGCCGGTGTCGTGGTGCCCTCCATGCCCATCAGCGCGGTGATCTCGCGCTGCCAGCGCGCCGACTGCACCAGCATCAGTGCCGCACTCAACGCGGCGGTGAACAGGATCGCGGACTTCACGGCGTAGCGCACCCAGGTGGGCGGCGGCGGAAGGAACTTCTGCAACCGCGGCCGCACCCACAGCCGGAACAGCCACTCGAGCAGACAGCCGACGCCGTAGCCGAGCGCGGCGTTGACACCGCTGATCAGGCCCTGGAACAGCCAGTCGCGCGGCACCAGCGACGGCGTCACCGACAGCGCGAAGAACAACGTCGCGAACACCAGTCCGACATAGTTCAGGTCGATGACGTCTTCCACGCGCCGCACGACGACGACGCCGCGCGTGCGCAGCTTCGTCAGGGTGGAGGCGGTCTCTAGCACGAAACTCAGCGCGTGCGGAGGTCGGCCGCGAGCAGTTCCATAGCGATCATCATCGCAACAGTATGGCGGTCCGGTTCCGCCGGCGAGCGTTGGCCAGGCCGCCACACGGCGTATCGACACAGATCACACCCGCCTGCACCGGTCGTCTCGCGCAGCGGCGGGTCGGCAACTACCCAGGATGCTCGAGTAGTTGTACACGGTTGTGCGGGTACGCGTGTCGCCAGAATTCTTGGCATGAGCACTCCCAACGCACAGCCGAAGACCACCTCGGCCTTCGTCGCCCAGGCCGCGATCGCGTTCGGCGTCAGCTTTTTCGGGGCGGGCGCGGGCATTCTGTATCTGCCGCTGGACATCTGGCAGCGCAGCTTTCTGGCGATGAGCCTTCTCTTCCTGGTCACCAGCACCTTCACCTTGGCGAAGGTGGTGCGGGACCAGCACGAAGCCGCGACCGTACACGGTCGCATCGATCAGGCACGGATGGAAAAGCTGCTCGCCGAGCACGATCCGTTCAACACCATTGCCTGATCCCGCTCCTGGGCGGGCCCGGTGACGAGGGGTCCTGGCCCGCCCAGGCCAGCGGATCAATCCGTCATTTGAGTGAGCGTTCCCGAACGGCCGACTCCGCCAAGTAGTTTCGGATCCGATCCGAGAGATCGGCGGTCCAGTCCGGCGGCTGCGCGATCGCGGCCCAGGCGTCGAGCACCAGCGTGCCGTAGCGATGCCCGTGCCCGTCGTTGACGCCCTGCGCATTGGGCAGATCGGCGGCGACCTGCCAGAACGTGACGATCGGATACCACGCCATGGTCGGCGACACATCGGAGCCACGCGGCTCGCGCAGCCAATCCGGTTCGCTGAACAGCAGATCCGGCGACCACCACACCACCGGATCGGACGCGTGCTGCAGGTAGGCGACGCGCGGTGTCAGCCAGGTGCTCGACGGCTGCCACAGATCACCGCGACCGTCCGCGAAGCGCACCACGAGGCCGTCGGCGTAGGTCGGCAGGACCTCGGGGGACCCGGGATCGCGCCGCGCGACGAATTCACTCCACAACCGGTTCGAGTTCGGCGGCCCCACCCACAGCACGCCGTCGGTCCGGTTGCGCAGGTCGGCGAGACCGGAGAACGCGCCTTCGGCCCCCTGCGAGCCGAGGCTCTCGCCGTAGACGAGCAGCTTCGGCCTGGCCTCGGCCGGCCGCGCCGACCAGTGCTCGTACACCTTGTCGAACACCAGCTTTCCCATCCGGGTCGCCTTGTCCTTGTCCGACAGGAAAGACAGCACGCTGGGTAGATACGAGTACTGGGTGGCGACGATCGCGCTGTCGCCGCCGTACATCATCTCCACGGATTCGGCGCTGGTCGAATCGACCCAGCCGGTGCCGGTGGTGGTCACCACGACCAGGACCTTGCGGTCGAAGGCCCCGGTGCGTTCGAGTTCGGCGACGGCCAGTTCGGCTTGCGCCTCGGGACCGTCCGCCGATTCCAGGCCGGTGTACACCCGGATCGGCTCCTTGGCCGGTTTGCCGGTGACCTTCTCGATATCCGCGGCGCTCGGCACGTAGGAGACGAACCATCGCCCCTCCGAGCCGAGGGTCTCCCACTTCGCCGATGAGGCCGGGCTACCGGATCTTTCGGGCAGCTGCGGTTGCGTGGCATTGGGCGAGGTGTGGCTGTTGCGCACGCTGAACGCCGAATTCGCCACCGAGAAGAAGGCTTTCGCCAGCACGCCGTTGAACAGCGTGACGGCCACGATGGTGACGATCAGGAAGCCGAGCGGCATGGCCAGGCGGCGCGGGACGTGCACCCACTTCGTCAGCTCGCCCGCGACCCACCGCACCAGCCAGCGCACCGCCCGGAACACACCGATCACCAGCGCGATCACGGCCGCGCTCAACGCACCGGTGCGCAGGAAGCCGCTGGTCGTGATGTCGTCCATGCCCATCAGCTGGGTGATCTCGCGCTGCCAGCGCGCCGACTGCACCAGCATGAGCACCGCCGCGAGCAGACAGCCGAGCAGCACCACCACTTTCACCACCGCGGGCAGCCAGGTGGGCAGGTCCGCCAGCACCTTGGTCACCTGCTCGGGCAGGCGCGGCCGAATCCAGCTGCGGTACATCAACTCGAGCAGACAGCCGACGCCGTAGCCGATGGCCGCGTTGACGCCGCCGATGAGACCCTCGAACAGCCAATCCCGCGGCAGCAGCGAGGGTGTCAGCGACAACGAGAAGAACAGCGTCGCGACGACGAGACCCACATAGTTCGGGCGAAAGAACCGCTCGACGGCGCCGACGACCCGGCCGGCGCCATCGCGCACACGTACTACTGAGACCGCTCCAGCCTCAGCCGTCATCAGAGCGCACTTGCTCCGAACAACTTCGGCAGCGTGCCCTCGTGCGCGGCCCGCAGCTCGTCCATCGGGACGGAGAACTGTCCTTGCACCTCAACCGAATCCGCGCCCTGGTCGACCACGCCGATGCGCACCCACGGCAGTTCGCGGGCGGTGCACATCTTGGTGAACCGGGTCTCCTCCGAGCGCGGCACCGCGACGAGCACCCGGCCCGCCGATTCGGCGAACAGCGTCACGAACGGATCGGCGTCCTCGGGAAGCAGGATGCGGCAACCGGTTTCACCGGCCAGCGCGGCCTCCACGACGGCCTGGATCAGGCCGCCCTCCGAAAGGTCGTGCGCGGCACTGATCATGCCGTCGCGCGAACCCGCGGTGAGCACCTCGGCCAGCAGCTGCTCGCGCGCGAAATCGACCTTCGGCGGCACACCGCCCAGGTGATCGTGCACGACCTGGGACCAGATCGAGCCGCCGAATTCGTCGTGGGTGTCACCGAGCAGGATCAGGGTCTCGCCCGGCTCCAGCCCGAGCCCGGTCGGGATGCGCCGGTGCACGTCGTCGATGACGCCGAGCACGCCGACCACGGGGGTCGGCAGGATGGCGGTCTGCCCGGTCTGGTTGTAGAAGCTCACATTGCCGCCGGTGACCGGAATGCCCAGCGCCACACAGCCGTCCGCGAGGCCGCGCACGGCCTGCTGGAACTGCCACATCACGCCCGGATCCTCCGGCGAGCCGAAGTTCAGGCAGTTGGTGACGGCCTTCGGGGTCGCGCCGGTGGTGGCGACGTTGCGGAACGCCTCGGCCAGCGCGAGCTGCGCGCCGGTGTAGGGGTCCAGCTTGGTGTAGCGGCCGGACGCGTCGGTGGCCAGCGCGATTCCGCGCCCGGTCGACTCGTCGATCCGGATGACGCCCGCGTCGGCGTGCTCGGCGAGCACGGTGTTGCCGCGCACGTAGCGGTCGTACTGCTCGGTGATCCACTTGCGGCTACACAGCTGCGGGCTGGCCAGCATCTGCAGCAGCGTGGCGCGCAGCTCGTCGCCGGTCTTCGGGCGGCTCAGCTTGTCGGTGCTGTCGGCGATCAGCGCGTCCTGCTCGTCCGGGCGCTGCACCGGGCGCTCGTACACCGGGCCCTCGTGCGCGACGGTACGCGGCGGAACGTCGACCACGGTCTCGCCGTGCCAGGTGACGATCAGCCGGTCGCCGTCGGTGACCTCGCCGATCACCGTGGCGAGGGTGTCCCACTTGCGGCACACGGCCATGAACGCGTCCACGTTCTCCGGGGTCACCACGGCGCACATGCGCTCCTGCGATTCGCTGGAGAGCACCTCGGCCGGGGTCATCCCGGTGGCGCGCATCGGCACCCGGTCCAGCTCGATACGCATGCCGCCGTCGCCCGCGGCCGCCAGTTCGGAGGTGGCGCAGGACAATCCGGCGCCGCCGAGGTCCTGGATGCCCACCACCAGCTTGGCCGCGTACAGCTCCAGACAGCACTCGATGAGCACCTTCTCGGTGAACGGATCGCCCACCTGCACGCTCGGCAGCTTCTTACGGCCCGTACCCGATTCGTCACCGGAGAAGGTGTCCGAGGCGAGCACGGAGACGCCGCCGATGCCGTCCAGGCCGGTGCGCGCACCGAACAGAATGATCTTGTTGCCGGTGCCGGAGGCGAACGCCAGGTGCAGATCCTCGACCCGCATCACGCCCGCGCACAGCGCGTTCACCAGCGGATTGCCTTGGTAGGAGGCATCGAACACGGTCTCGCCGCCGATATTCGGCAGGCCGAGCGAGTTGCCGTAACCGCCGACTCCGCGCACCACACCGTCGACCACGCGCCGGGTGTCGGCCGCGTCCGCGGCGCCGAAGCGCAGCTGATCCATCACCGCGATCGGGCGCGCGCCCATCGCCATGATGTCGCGCACGATGCCGCCGACGCCGGTCGCCGCGCCCTGGTAGGGCTCGACGTAGGACGGGTGATTGTGGCTCTCCACCTTGAAGGTGACCGCCCAGCCGTCGCCGACGTCCACGACGCCCGCGTTCTCGCCGATGCCCGCGAGCATCGAGGCCCGCATCTGCTCGGTGGTGGTCTGGCCGAAGTAGCGCAGGTGCACCTTCGAGGACTTGTAGGAGCAGTGCTCGCTCCACATCACCGAGTACATCGCCAACTCGGCGTCGGTCGGCCTGCGGCCGAGAATGTCCTTGATGCGGGCGTACTCGTCGTCCTTCAGACCCAGCTCTTTATAGGGTTGCGGCACGTCGGGAGTTGCTGCGGCTGCGCTGACGGTGTCGACCTGCGAAGTCACGGGGTACCAGGGTCCTTTCGGGCCGGGAGCGCGAAGCTGGGGATTCGCCTGGAAGTTTAGCCGTCACGGTTCGTGGGCACCGGGCCGCATACACCTCACGCCCGGTTCGCCGTTTTCCTGTGCGCCCGGTCACAGCCCGCAGGGGTGGCAACGCGCGCCGACGCGGGTCACACCGTCCCACACAGTTACTCTGGGCCCCGTGAACGAACGATCGGGGATCGCGGATTCCGCTGAGCCGGTTGTCGCGAAGGCCGGGCCGGTTGCCGAGCACGACGGGCAGGATGGCACCACCACCGAGTCGACTGCCCAGGTGCGCGTTCCGCTGTCCGGTGACCAACTGCGCTGGCTCCTGCTCGCCATCGGCCTGTTCGCCGCGTCCGCGGTGCTGTCGCTGGCCGTGCACTGGTGGTCCGGCTACATCGATCTTCAGGTGTACCGCAACGGTGCCCGGGTCTGGCTCGACGACGGCGAGCTGTACGGCCCGATGCCGCCGGTGGCGGGCATCGGCCTGCCGTTCACCTATCCCCCGCTGGCCGCGCTGTTCTTCGCCCCGCTCGCGCTGATCGCGCTGCCGGTCGCCGAGGTGATCGTGCTGACGAGTTCGCTGGCGAGCCTGGCCATCACGCTGTGGCTGGTGCTCGCGCGGATCCGGCCGGGGCTGCCCAGGGCCACCATGTGGACACTGGTGATCGGCGCGGTCGCGCTGCTGCAAACCTTCGAACCCCTGCGCCAGACCTTCGGTTTCGGCCAGATCAACCTGGTGCTGATGGCCGCCGTCACGCTGGATTGCCTGGTGCGCAAGCCGTTCTGGCCGCGCGGCATGCTGATCGGCATCGCGGTGTCGGTGAAGCTGATCCCCGGCGGGTACCTGCTGTACTTCCTGCTGCGCAAGGACTGGAAGGCGGCGGGCACGCTGATCGTCTCGGCGATCGCCGCGGTGGGGCTGGGTTTCCTGTTGTTCCCGAGCGATTCGACCGAATACTGGTTCCACACGCTGGCCGACACCGGCCGGATCGGCCCGCCCTACTTCGCGGGCAACCAGTCGATCAAGGGTATGGCGTTCCGGCTCGGACTCCCCGACTCGGCGGCCACCGTGCTGTGGATCGCGCTGTCGCTGGTCGCGGTCGCGCTGGCCGCGGTCTGGATGCGCAGGCTGATCGACGCGGGCGCCACCGTGGCCGCACTGCTGGTGAATGCGGCCGCGGTGCTGCTGGTTTCGCCGGTCTCCTGGTCGCACCACTGGGTGTGGATCGCGCCCGCCGCGGTGGTGACCGCGGACGTGATCGTGCGCGGCAAACGTTCGCCGGTGTTCCTCGGCTGCGTCGGCGCACTGACCGTCATGTTCCTGATCGGACCGCAGTGGTTGCTGCCGCACTCCGACGACAAGGAACTCGACTGGGCGTGGTGGCAGCAGCTCATCGGCAGCAGCTATGTGCTGGCCACCCTCGCCGTCTTCGTCGTCGCCGTGCTCACCTACCGCCCGGTGACGGCGGGCGTGAGGAAGGCGGCCAGCGCCGCGGCATAGGCGGGCACGTCCGCGGCGCCCATCACTTCGCGTGCCGAATGCATCGCCAGCTGAGCCGCGCCGACGTCGACCGTCGTGATGCCGGTGCCCGCGGCCGTCATCGGGCCGATCGTCGAGCCGCAGGGCAGATCGGCGCGATGCACGTAGCGCTGCAACGGAACTCCGGCCTGCGCGCAGGCCAGTGCGAACGCGCCGGCTCCGGCCGCATCGGTGGCGTAGCGCAGATTCTGGTTGACCTTGAGCACCGGCCCGCCGTTCACCGCGATCCGGTGCGCGGGCTCGTGCCGCTCCGGGTAGTTCGGATGCGTCGCATGCGCCATATCGCCGGAGGCGACCACCGAATCGGCCAGCGAGGCAAGGTATTCGGTGCGGTCGCCGCCGCGGGTGAGCACGATCCGTTCCAGCACGCGGGGCAGCAGATCGGACTGGGCGCCGCGATCGGACTGGCTGCCGACCTCCTCGTGGTCGAACATGACGAGCACCGGAATCGCGGCCCCCGGCTCGGCCACCGCGGCGAGGAAGGCCTGCAGGCCGGCGTAGCAGGTGCCCTGGTTGTCCAGGCGTGGTGCGCTGACCAGATCGAGGTCGCGGCCGACGATCCGGCTCGGCGCCAGGTCGTGCGTCATCAGTTCCCAGCCGAGCACCGCGGCGGGGTCGAGATCGGCGTGCTCGGCGACGAATTCGAGGAACGAGCGCGGCTCGCGGCCGACACCCCATACCGCGTTCACGTGCCGCTGCGGATCCAGCGCGACGCCCTTGCGATCGTCGGACAGGTGAATGGCCAGCTGCGGCACCCGCAGAATCGGCTCATCGATGCGAACCAGCTTCTCGCGCACCGCATCTCCGTCGCGCACGCTCAGTCGCCCGGAGATCCCGAGTTCGCGGTCCAGCCAGGAATTCAGCCACGCGCCGCCGTAGGGCTCCAATCCGACCAGTTGCCAGCCCGCGGACGCCAGATCCGGATGCTGTTTGACGCGCAGATTCGGGCTGTCGGTGTGCGCGCCGACCACTCGGAACGGCGTCACCCCCGCGGCATCGGCGGCGGACCAGGCGATCAGCGAACCACCGCGCACCACGAAATGCTTACCGGACCCGTCCGCCGGCCACGGGTCCGCCTCGGCCAGCCGGGTGAACCCGGCGGCTTCCAGTTCCGCTGCCACCGTTCGGCAGACGTGGAAGGGCGAGGGCGAGTCGTCGACGAACGCGCACAATCCGGTGGCCGTGGCAGCAGTAGTGGAAACGGGCATGCCTGCGATCCTAGGCACGCGTGCACCGCGGCGATGGACAGCCGACCCGCCGGGGGTCGGGCGAGGGCAGGGCCGGTGGCGTCCCCGCCGAGGCGCGAACGCCGACCTGCCCACCCACTGTCCGTCGAACAGCGCGAGTGCCCGAGTAGTTCCTAGCGCGAAACTACGACTGCGGGAACGACTTGCAGGAAGTGCTGATCTTCGTCATCTTGTCGCCCAGGTCCGGGCTCATGGCGTCGAGCGGGGTCTCCACGCCACTCTTCTTCTGCGCGGTGAACTCCTGGAACGTCTTCACCCGCACGTCGGTCGGCATGTTGTAGGCCGCCTCCAGCGCCATTTTCTGCACCGGCGAGGCGTCGAGCTTCGCGGCCATCTCCGGCGCGTCCTGATGGATCGCGGCGTCGATCTGCTTGAAGGAGCATTCCGAGCTCAGCAGCGGAGCGAGATCGTCGATCATATCCGCCGCGGCAATTCCGGTGCCGAACAGCGAGGCGCCGGCGGCGATACCGGTGATGGCGAGAGAAGCGAAGGCGTAACGCGGGTTGAGCATCTTCATGAATTCACCCTTCGGAGAGCTCGATCGGATGTCGGGGCTGAATACCCCGGCGCAGATGGTACCCAAGGACTTCCATGAAGTACCAAGTGCGTCCGATTCGCACCCGGATATGTACGCGCATTCGCGGCCGGACGTGGCGAATTACCCCGGAGATTTCCACCGCGGACGACCGGCGGCCGTTGGTGCGGCGAAGAACGTTGCGCCCCTTGGCAGCTTCCGGAACCCCGCCTGTGACAACTGACCAGTTTGTCGAGGATTCTACGTAATTCGGACATTGCTTCGTGTCGCCGCATGTGCGATCCGAACGGCGTGCTAAAAGCTTGTCCTATGAATTGGAGCGTAAACGCAGAAGCACACAACTCCCGCAGATCACGTTCCGTAGCCTCCATCGCGGCGACCGGACTGCTCGCCTGCGCTATGACCGCACTGGGTGTATCGGCGGCAACGGCCGACCCGGCCACCGATGCAAAACTGCTGACCACTTCGGTTACCGCGCCGGATGGATCTCGGATAACCGACACAGAGACCATCGACGACCGCAATATCCGACTTCAGGTTTATTCTGCGGCGATGGACAAGACCTTTCCGGTCGAAATCCAGCGCCCCGCCGATACGTCCAAGCCGCGCCCGAGCCTGTATCTGCTGAGCGGTGCGGGCGGCGGTATCGACATCGCTTCCTGGCAGGCGCAAAGCGACGCCCGCGCGTTCATGGCGGACAAAAACGTGAACCTGATCCTGCCGATCGGCGGGATGTTCAGTTACTACACCGACTGGATCAAGGACGATCCGGTACTCGGCCGCAACAAATGGAAGACCTATCTGACCGAAGAGTTGCCGCCGATCATCGATGCGGCACTCGGCACGAATGGCGTGAACGGCATCGCGGGCATCTCGACCTCCGCGACCACCGTGCTCGCACTGCCCATCGCCAAACCGGGTCTCTACAACGTGGCGGCCGCATACAGCGGTTGCGCGCAGACCAGCGACCCGCTCGGTTCGCGATTCGTGAAGTTCGTCGTCGACGGATACGGCGGCGCCAGCCACGAGAACATGTGGGGGCCGACCGGTTCCCGGGAATGGGTCGCCAACGACCCCTACGTCAACGCGGAAGGCCTGCGCGGCACCGAACTGTATATCTCCTCCGGTAATGGCATGCCGGGTCGTTACGACACCCTGGACGGACCGCATACGCAGCCCGGCCCGAACGGTCTGGCCAATCAGATCATCATCGGCGGTCTGATCGAGGCGGCCACGGCACACTGCACCCAGAATCTGAAGACGAAACTGGATTCGCTGGGCATTCCGGCCACCTTCACCATCCACGACACCGGGACGCATTCGTGGGGCTACTGGCAGGATGAGCTGAAGCTGTCCTGGCCGACCCTCGCGCACGGCATGGGCGTGCAGGAGTAGTTCCCCACCACCGATAGTTCGACGGTCCGGAGGACCGGGTGTGGCCTGTGTACGGGCCGCCCCGGTCCTCCGATGCGTCTGGGGGCCAACAGGTTACGCGACCCGAAGGAGAACCGCGGCGCTGCGGCGATCAGCGCTGTGCGCACGGAAGACGTCCCCGGGCACCCGAAAGCCGGCCGCGCACGATATGCCCCGCACCGGTGGTATTCGAGCCCCGCGTACGCCCCCACGACCGGCACCCGCCGGATGCCCCGAGCTACGTCGTCGGGAGCCATTCGCACCGCCCTGAAATGAACAGAATCTATTTCACTGTTCGGCTACAGCAATCCCCGGGAGACAAACTTCGCCGGATAAAAAGAAGCGTGCCGGACGCTGCAGTCGTCCGGCACGATTTCGTTCTGTGCTGACTGGATCAGTAGCCAGTCAGAGGTGACAACTAGACGACGGCGACGATGATTCCGAGAATCACGCCCAGGGCCGCCACGGCTGCACCCAAGAAACTACCAACACCGGGCAGAAGCATTGTTCCTCCTGTTTGTCGGTCTAACCACTGTCGGAAAAGTAGTGATGATGCCAGCTCAGTGGCATTCAGTCTGTCGAACTACCTCGACGTATCGAATGCTCGTCGAGGACGCCTCGCAGTCGAGGCGATGCAGATTTCAACAGGCTCGGAGACTCCAGCTGGAAGTAGTCCGATTCCTCATGAAGCCCGGCACGATGAAGCCGGGCGGCGCCAACTAGATGACGGCGACGATGATGCCGAGAATCACGCCGAGGGCCGCAACGGCAGCACCCAAGAAACTACCAACACCGGGCAGAAGCATTGTTTCTCCTGTTTGTCGGTCGATCCATTGATTGTCGAACATCCTCGATCACACAGAATTCGGATCGAGGGCGCCTCAGAGGCGAGGCGGTGGCGATCTCAGCTAGCAGTGCCGAAGGCGCTGACTAGATGACCGCGACGATGATCCCCAGAATCACACCCAGGGCCGCGACGGCTGCACCCAGAAAACTACCAACACCGGGCAGAAGCATTGTTCCTCCTGTTTGTCGGTTGAACCATTTAATCGAGCAGCGGCGATCATGCCACTCTCGATTTCAGAATGTCAAACCATCTCGGCCGGAGAGGAAATCGGCCGAGGATCGCCTCGGACGAGAGGCGGGGGAGAGCTCAGCCAGCTGGGAAGCTAGATGACCGCGATGATGATGCCGAGGATCACGGTAAGAGCCGCAATGGCAGCACCGGCCATACTTCCAACCACGGGCAGAAGCATTGTTCCTCCTGTTGTCGGTAGAGCTAGTGATCGCACAGCGACGGAGTGCCGCTGCGGATATCAGAGATGTCGAACTACCTCGACATTTCAGGAACTTAGCCGAGGTCGCCTCACACCGGAGGCAGTTTCACGAACTCGGTCCGAACGGAGTGCTAGATGACCGCGATGATGATGCCGAGGATGACGGTAAGCGCAGCAATAGCGGCACCGGCCATACTTCCAACCACGGGCAGCAGCATTGTTCCTCCTGTTTGTAGGTCGATCCATGGATGACTTAGCGCACGTGATCATGCCAACTGTCACGTGGCGCGTGACGATCCGACCCGGCGTGTCGGGAAATTAAACGAAGTCGCCTCGCTCCGGACTTCATTTAAATAGAATTTGGCTACTCCATAATTAACTGGTCGGTCGTCCGACCAAATCAATGCTCAACCCGCACAACCCAATCCGGCCGATGGCAACACAACCGGCCGGCCGAGCCCGGCCTGCCGCTGTGCCGACAAAAAAGGAAAGATGGACGAGTTAGTCGCCCGGGGCGGGCCGATGGCTCCAGCGGGCCGACAGACCCCACGGCGGCACCGCCGAGCCGCAGCCGCGCCCGGCTATTGCGCGGCCGCAATGAACGGCCACTCACATGGCCGCGAAACAATCCGCGATTCGGTTCGAATGCCCGGCACCGCCGGTTAGTTCCGGGTGGAACGGTTTGGCGGACAAGCGAAGACACCGCCGATCACAGATCGGACGTTCTGGACATACATCGGATGAATGCGCGCTTACCCCGGATTCACGGAAACGAGTTCCAGCAGTCGCATGAGGTCCGCATAACGGCGCGCACCGATCCGGGCGCGCAGTTCCTGTTCCGCGCGCGCCTCTTCGGCGCGCACCGACGCGACGAGTTCCGCGCCGAGCCTGCTGAGCCCGATCAGGATCCGCCTGCGGTCGTCCTGTGCGGCGAGCCGGAAGATCAGACCGCGCTCGGCCAGGTAGTCCGCGTGCCTGGTCGCCGAGGACGGCGCCAGCTGTGACCTGGCCGCAAGCTCGCTCATCGTGATGCCGGTCTCGCTGGAGAGATTCGACAGCATCGACCACTGATCGGCCGTGAGCTGCCTGGCACACAGTGCTGCGTCCAAGTGACGCAGCCAACCGCGTTCTGCGGCACGCAGCGCACCATGCAGCGTCGAATATCCGCTTACAATGGTCGTCATTGTTATTTCCTGCCTGCCATGAATTTCGCTCGAACGAGAAGAAGAGTACCGAATGTCAGCGTTCGGCGAGAGCCCCGAGGGCACTATCGAGATCCTGAACATCGTTCCGATGCAGGGTCCCGGCGGTATCGTGGCCCCCTCGTGCGACGCGGCGATTTCGCTGGCCGTCGACGAAATCAACCGGGGCACAGGAATTCTCGGTCGCGAAATTCGTACTACGAATATCGACGGCGGCAGGCCGCCACACGAGGTGGCGAGCGAGGTTTCCGCCCTGCTCGCGACCGGAATGGTGGACGCGATCACCGGCTGGCACACCTCCGCGGTGCGGCTGGCGGTGGCGCGAGCGACCGCGAGCCGGGTGCCCTATCTGTTCGCCACCGGGCACGAGGGCCTGCCGGACGAACTGCCCGGCGTACTGATGCTGGGCGAGCATCCGGCGGGGCAGACGCTGCCCGCCGTGCACTGGCTGGCGCGCGAACACGGCATCCGGCGCTGGGCGATCATCGGCAACGATTACATCTGGCCGCGGGAATCGGCCAAGGCGATCCGCAACAGCCTGGCCGACCCCGACGCCATCGTGCTCGAGCGGTTCGTGCCGCTCGGTTCGCCCGATTTCGGCGACTTCCTCTCCCATCCGGCGCTGGATCAGGCCCAAGGCGTGATGATCCTGATGGTCGGCGCGGACGTGTCCCGGTTCAACCGGCAGTTCGCGGCGACCGGCCGCGCGGCCTCGCAATTGCGGATCAGTCCGGCGGCGGACGAGAACGTCCTGCTGGCGGGCGGCCCCGGGGCCAACCACAACTTCTATGTGGCATCCAGCTTTTTCATCGACGAGCGTTCACCGGACGGGCGCGAACGGGTGGCCCGCTATCGCAAGCGGCACGGTGAATTCGCCCCCGCGCTGACCAGTTTCAGCAATATGACCTACGAGGCCATCCACACCCTGGCCGGGCTCGCGCACGCGGTCGGCTCACTGCGCGTGCCCGAAGTCCTCGGCGCGCTGGACCACGGGGTGATCCTGGAGACCCCCGGCGGCCAGCGCGCCTTTCAAGGCAATCAGGCGATCCAGCACGGTTTCATCGCCCGCGCCGACGGCGTCGAATTCGACATCGTCGATCGCATCACCTGACGGCGGATCAGGCCGAGACGAGGGTGTCCAGCACCGAGAGGAACAGGCCGAGGCCGTCGTCGCTCGGGCCGGTGAGCGGCTCGGTCGCGTGCTCGGGGTGCGGCATCAGGCCGACGATGCGGCCGTCGGCCGAGGCGATGCCCGCGATGCCGCGCTGCGAACCGTTCGGATTGTCACCGGCGTAGCGGAAGACCACCCGGCCTTCGCCCTCCAGCTCGTCCAGCACGGCGGTGGACGCCTGGTAGCGGCCCTCACCGGACTTGAGCGGGATGAGGATCTGCGCACCCGCCTCGTACCGTGAGGTCCACACCGTGGCCGCCGATTCCACCCGCAGCCACTCGTCGCGGCAGATGAAGTGCAGACCTTCGTTGCGGGTCAGCGCGCCGGGCAGCAGGCCGGCCTCGCACAGCACCTGAAAACCGTTGCAGATGCCCAGCACCGGCAGGCCGGACTGCGCCGCGCGCACGACCTCGCCCATCACCGGGGCGAACCGGGCGATCGCGCCGGCGCGCAGGTAGTCACCGTAGGAGAAACCGCCCGGCACGACGACCGCGTCGACCTGCTTCAGATCCGCGTCCGCGTGCCACAGGCTGACCGCCTCGGCGCCGGACAAGCGCACCGCGCGGGCCGCGTCGACATCGTCGAGCGTCCCCGGAAAGGTGATGACTCCGATCCGCGCCGTCATGGCAGGCGAACCACCTTCCACTCCTCGATCACGGTGTTGGCCAGCAGCGATTCGGCGATCTGCGCGAGCTCCGCGTCGCCGACACTGTCGTCGACGTCGAGCTCGAATCGCTTGCCCTGCCGGACATCCGAGATGCCCTCGAATCCCAGGCGCGGGAGTGCACCGACGATGGCCTGTCCCTGGGGGTCCAGGATCTCGGCCTTCGGCATCACCTCGACCACGACTCGTGCCACGCGTTGCTCCTCAAGTGGGGTGGGGGGTTACCTCAGCAGCGTAGTTGTGCTGGTTGCCCGCGGCACCTCCGGGGTCGGCCAAGATTCGCGGGCGAGGGCCGTGGACCGCGCCGCGCCTAACATGGCGCCATGCGCATAGCCCACTTCGGCCACTCCTGCTTACTCGTCGAGTTGCACGGCAAGAAGGTGCTCTTCGATCCCGGCACGTTCTCGCACGGCTTCGAGGGTCTCACCGGCCTGGACGCGATCGCGATCACCCACCAGCATCCCGACCACATCGACCCGAACCGGATCGAGGCGCTGATCGAGGCCAATCCGGGGGCGCGGCTGCTCGCCGATCCGCAGACCGCGCAGCAGCGCGGCGAACAGTGGGAGGCGGTGCACGCCGGCAACGTGCTCGCGCTCGGTGACCTGCGGATCACCGGTGGTGGCGGCAGGCACGCGGTGATCCATCCGGAGCTGCCCGTGGTGGACAACACCGTCTTCCAGCTGGGCACCCCGGACGATCCGGCGCAGCTGGTGCACCCGGGTGACTCGCTGTGGGTGCCGCCGGTCCCGGTCGGCGTGCTCGCGCTGCCCGCGGCCGCGCCGTGGATGCGGCTCAGCGAGGCGGTGGACTACCTGCGCGCGGTGCGGCCGCGCACCGCGCTGCCCATCCACTACGGCATCATCGAGCCCGCCGCGCAGGGCATCTACTTCGGCAGGCTGGCCGAAATGGGGCCTGCCGAAACAGAATTCACCGTGGTGGAGCCGGAAGACCAGCGCGAGTTCTAGCGCGCCCGCCGGGCCTGCTCGGCGTAGTCGAGCAGGAACAGCGCCTCGGCCAGGGCCATGTGCTCGATCTCGCTGGGATCCACGCTCTCGTTCGGCGCGTGGATCAGCGCCTTCGGTTCCTCGACGCCGAGCAGCATGATCTCGGCGGCCGGGTAGGTGTCGGCGAAGACATTGCACAGCGGGATCGAGCCGCCCTGCCCCTGCGTGGTGGTGGGGCGGCCGTAGGAGGCGGTCAGCGCCGCCTCCATCGCCTCGCGCGCCGGTCCGCCGCTGCTCGATCGGAACGCGGCGCCGACGCCTTCGAGTTCGATGGTGAGCTTCGCGTTCCACGGCGTGTTCGCCTCGAGGTGCGCGACGAGCGCCTTGTGCGCCTGCTCCGGATCGGTGCCCGGCGGGATGCGCAGGTTGAGCCGCGCCCGCGCGGACGGCTGCACGGCGGCGGCCGACCCGACCACCGGCGGCGCGTCGATGCCGAGCACGGTCAACGCGGGCCGGGCCCACAGCATGTCGGCGATCGTGCCGTCGCCGGTGCACTCGACGCCGGGCAACAGGCCTGCGTCGCTACGGAATTGGTCTTCCGGGTACTGCACGCCGGTCCAGCGCTGATCGTGCTGCAGTCCCGCGACGGTGGTGTTGCCGTGTTCGTCGCGCAGCGAGGCGAGCAGATGGATCAAGGCCGCGAGCGCATCCGGGGCGGCGCCGCCGAACATGCCGGAATGCAGTGGGCTGGTCAAGGTTTCGACGGTCACCACCACATTCACGTTGCCGCGCAACGTCTCCGTCAGCGTCGGCACCCCCGCGGCGAAGTTGCCGCAGTCGCCGATCACGATCGCGTCGGCGCGCAGCAGCTCCGGGTTGGTCTCGACGAACCGCTCGAGGCCGCCGGTGCCCTGCTCCTCGGATCCCTCGGCGACCACCGTGATGCCCAGCGGCAGGTCCGGTCCCACCGCGCGCAGCGCGGTCAGATGCATGACGATATTGCCCTTGCAGTCCGCGCTGCCGCGGCCGTACCAGCGGCCGTCACGCTCGGTGAGTTCCCAGACCGGCGAGTGCCAGGCGGCGCCGTCCAGCGGCGGCTGCACGTCGTAATGGCAGTACAGCAGCACGGTCGGCGCGCCCTCGGGTGCCGGACGCGCGGCGATGACCGCCTTGCTGCCGTCCGGCGTCTCGTGCAGGCCGACCCTGGTCAACCCCGCCGCGGCGAACGCGTCCGCCACCCACTGCGCGGCACGGTCGCATTCCTCCGGCGGGAACTGCCGTGGGTCGGCCACCGATTTGAACGAAACCAGCTGTGTCAGATCGGTTTTCGCCTGTGGCATCAGCGCGGCCACGGCCGCGCGCAGTTCGGCGGTACGAGAATCGTCGGTCACCCGTCCACTCTGGCACGAACAGACCGGTCCACCGAGTGAAATATCGCGCACCGGCCGATTCGTGTCGCCGCGCCCCGCGCCGCGTGTGTGATTCTGGTACCCGAGCACAGTTCGGTACCAGCACGCGAGCCGACCCTCCGGAGGCAGCCGATGTCCGAGACCCCCGACTCCGACGACCTGTTCGCACTACCCGGGATCAACCGGATCGCGCCGCGCGGCGGTTTCCCGCAGCACGAACTGCTCCCCCAGGTCGCCTACGAGATCGTGCACGACGAACTGCTGCTCGACGGCGTCTCGCGGATGAACCTCGCGACCTTCTGCACCACCTGGTCCGACGACACGGCGCGCAGGCTGATGGCCGAGTCGCTGGACAAGAACATCGTCGACAAGGACGAGTATCCCCAGACCGCCGAGCTGGAGCGGCGCTGCGTGCGGATGATCGCCGACCTGTGGCACTGCCCCGATCCGGCGGGTACGCACGGCACCTCGACCACCGGCTCCAGCGAGGCGGCGATGCTCGGCGGCCTGGCCGCGAAATTCCGCTGGCGGCAGCGCGGCGGCACCGGCACACCCAATTTCGTCTGCGGCCCGGTGCAGGTCTGCTGGGAGAAGTTCGCGCGGTATTTCGACGTCGAGATCCGGCAGGTCCCGCTAAGCGGTGACCGGCTGACGTTGCACCCGGACGAGGTCGCTGCGCACTGTGACGAGCGCACCATTATGGTGGTGCCGACATTCGGACAGACCTTCACCGGTCTGTACGAGGACGTCGCCGGGATCAGCCGCGCGCTGGACCGGGTGCAGGAGGTGAGCGGCCTGGACATCCCGATCCACGTGGACGCCGCGAGCGGCGGGTTCCTGGCCCCGTTCACCGCGCCCGACCTGGTCTGGGATTTCCGGCTGCCGCGGGTGAAATCGATCAACGCCTCCGGGCACAAGACCGGGTTGGCGCCGCTGGGCGCGGGCTGGGCGATTTGGCGCGAGGCCGCCGATCTGCCTGCCGAGCTGATCTTCGATGTGGACTACCTGGGCGGCAGCGTCGGTACCTTCAATCTCAATTTCTCCCGGCCGGGCGGACAGGCGATCACCCAGTACTACGAATTCATCCGGCTCGGCCGCATCGGCTACACACGGGTGCAGTCCGCGAGCTACCGCGCAGCCCGGAAACTGGCCGCGGGGCTGCGCGAATTCGGCATCTTCGAGCCGATCCACGACGGCGACCCGCGACACGGGATCACCGCGGTGTCGTGGCGGCTGACCGGCGACCCGGGCTTCAACCTCTACGACCTGTCGGATCGACTACGCAGCCGCGGCTGGTTGATCGCCGCCTACCCGTTGCCCGCGCACCGGGAGAACGAGATCATCATGCGGGCGGTGATCCGGCACGGCTTCACCGTCGACATGGCCGACCTACTGCTCGCCGACTTCGACCGCTGCGTGAAACAGCTTGCCCGGCATCCGTTCTCGACCTCGCTCACCCGCCAGGAAGCCGGCGGGTTCACCCACAGCGCGACAGCGCAGGTGCCGGACCCGAAACGGGACACGCACCCGGCCTGAGCTTTTCGCGCGTCGCCGCCCGCGTTACGCCATGGCGGGCGGCGACGCCGGTGCGTTACGCCGCGCGTGCGATCGCGGGCGACTCCCACCGATAGACGGCGCCTACGGCACCGTGGAACAGCGCGAGGTCGACGGCGTCGAGCATGGCCTGGCGGGGGCCGGAGCGCTCCAGCTGGGCGGCTGAAACCGCAAGGCGCAGTAGTCCACCGCGCCGCGCCGTGCGGGCGGCGCCCATCACCAGCGCGCGACACCACCACGGTTCGGCGCGGAAACCCTCGCCGATGCCGTACACCCGGACCTTCTGCGCCACATTGCTTTCCAGATCCAAGATGGAGGTCAGGCCGAGCGCGACGCGGAAGCCGAGCTCCGGCAGCACCTCCAGGGCGCCGGCCGAGGCGTCCCAGCGCGGCGCCGCGAACAGCCGGGTACGCAGTTCCACCTGCTCCATCACCCGATCCGCCGCGGTGAGCCGCAACTTCGCCTCGTGCCGTGGCAGCGTGGCGAATTCGGCCCGGCGGCGCTTGGTCGCCGCCTGGTCGTAGCCGTGCAGCACGATGGCGTCACCACGGGCCCGCCTGCCGCGCAGCCAGGCCTGCGTGGCGGGGTCCTCGGTCAGGCGGTACTTGCCCTTCAGCCGGGGCGCCACGAGCAGCGATAGCGGTACACCACGCTGGTCCATCGAGGCGGCGAACTCGATCGCCGCGTCCCGGGTGGTGTCCCTGATGCCGGAGATCGAGACGATCAGCTCAGCGTTCATGAACCTACGATGCCAGCGACAGATGTATTCGACGTGCAGGTCGGGTGACCGCGCGACGAACAGCACCGGGCAAGGGCGCTACCTGCGGTGCGGCCGATCCGGCGGCCGCACCGCGCGCGGTCACGCGCCGGCGAGACCCACCCGGTCCAGCACCCAGGCGTACTCGAAGGCGACTTCCTTCCACTTCTCGTACCGGCCGCTGACCCCGCCGTGGCCCGCGCTCATCTCCGTCTTGAGCAGCAGTTGCGCGTCACCGGTCTTGGTCGCCCTGAGCTTGGCGACCCACTTGGCCGGTTCGACGTAGAGCACCCGGGTGTCGTTGATGCTGGTGATGGCGAGGATGGCCGGGTAGTCCTTGGCCTCGATGTTCTCGTAGGGCGCGTACGACTTCATGTAGTCGTAGACGTCCTTGTCCGCCAACGGGTTACCCCACTCGTCCCATTCGATGACCGTCAGCGGCAGCGACGGGTCCAGGATCGAGGTGAGCGGGTCCACGAACGGGACGTTCGCCAGGATGCCCGTGAACAGCTCGGGGGCCAGGTTCGCCACCGCGCCCATCAGCAGGCCGCCGGCGCTGCCGCCGTCGGCGATCAGCCGATCCGCGGCCGTGACGCCGGTGTCGATCAAATGCCGGGCGCACGATACGAAATCGGTGAAGGTGTTCTTCTTGGTGAGCGTCTTGCCGTTCTCGTACCAGAGCCGGCCCATCTCGCCGCCACCGCGGACGTGCGCGACGGCGAACACCATGCCGCGGTCCAGCAGGGACAGGCGCGAGACCGAGAAGGACGGATCCATGCTCGCCTCATAGGAGCCGTATCCGTAGAGCAGCAACGGTTTCGGGGCGTCCAGCGGGACGCCTGGAGCGCTTGCGAGCCGCGAATGCGCGAGGCCGCCCTTTTTCCAGACCAGCGAGATCGGGATCCGGGTGCCGTCCTCCGCTACCGCCCAATCACGATGCTGCTCATAGTCGTTCGCGTCGTACCCGCCGAGCACCGGCTGTTCCTTGCGCAGCAGCAGGTCGCCGGTGGCCGGCACGTAGTCGAACACCTGCACCGGGGTGATGAACGAACTCAGGCCGATGCGCAATGTCGGTTGCGCCCATTCGGGATTCGCGCCCGCGCCGACGGAGAACAGCTCGAGGTCGAAGTCGAGTTCCTTGCGCTCACCGTAGCCGCTTTCGGTGAGCGGCCAGACCGTCACGCGGGTGAGCGCCTCGCGCCGGTAGCTCAGCACCAGGTGATCGGCGAACGCGTCGACATCCTCGAGCCGCACGTCGTCGCGATGCCCGATCAGCAGGGTCAGGTTCGACGGGTCGGCCACGGGTGCGTCGGCGAGCACGAAGTTCTCCGCCTTCACGCCGTCCACGACGTCGTTGTGCAGGATCAGGAATCGATCCTCGCCGCCCACCACCGCGTGCTCGGCCGAATATTCGACCCCCTCGCGGCGCGGCAGGATCACCCGGAACTCGCCCTCGGGGTTGTCGGATTCGAGCACCCAGCCCTCGGTGGTGATCTTGGAACCGACCCAGATCATCAGGAACTTCTCCGAGCGCGTGGAAACCACGCTCACCCAGTACCGCTCGTCCGGCTCGTGGAACACCTTGACGTCGGCGTCCGGCGCGGTGCCGAGCCGGTGCCGCCACACGGTGTCGGGCCGCCACGATTCGTCGACCGTCTGATAGAAGACGTGCGTGCCGTCCAGCGACCAGGTCGCACCCGGCGCGGTCTCGGCGACCTCGTCGGGCAGCAGGTCACCGGTGCGCAGGTCCTTGAAACGCAGCACGTACCGCTCGTCCCCGTTGGTGTCCACGGAGTAGGCGAGCAGGTTGCCGTCGTGACTGATCGAGTACGCGCCGAGCGCGAAGAAGTCGTGGCCCTCGGCCAGCACGTTGCTGTCCAGCAGGATCTGCTCGCCCGGCACCTCGGTACCCGCCTCGAGCTGCGGCGGGGTCCACGCGTCGATGCCCTCGGCGTCGGCCGCGATCGGACAGCGGCAGTGCACTCCGTACTGCTTGCCTTCGAAGCTGCGCGAGTAGTACCAGTAGTCGCCCATGCGAGTCGGCACCGACAGGTCCGTCTCCTGGGTACGCGACTTGATCTCGTCGAAGATGCTGTCGCGCAACCCGGCCAGGTGCGCGGTCTGCGCCTCGGTGTAGGCGTTCTCCGCCTCTAGGTAAGAGATGACCTCCGGGTTCTCCTTGTCCCGCAGCCATTCGTATTCGTCGACGAACACGTCGCCGTGGTGCGCGCGTTCGGTGGGCACCGTCTTGGCGATCGGCGCGGCCACCCCGCCCAGGTCTGAGATCGTTCCGGTACCACTGTCGAGAGCCATGCGCTCCACCGTAGCGGCGCGCGTATCGTCCGTCCCGGCAGGACCCGGCCTGCCCGCTGATCAGCGGGGACACTCCGGCCTTTCGGTCAGACCTCCGCTGATCCCGCGTTTCCCCGGGGCATCGTGGCGTGATCGGAGGCGGCGTGGATGACGCCGTCGAGCACCTGCTGGGTGCTCTGCAGATCACGCAGCGCCTGTTCGATCCGGCGGCGTTCCTCGGTGAGCCGTTCCAACAGCAACGGCGTGGCCGTCGCGTTGGGCGTGCCGTCCACATCGTTGATGCACGGCAGCAATTCGCCGATGGTGTCGCTGTGCAGACCGGCCGCGAACATCTCCTGGATGCGGCGCACGCGCTCGACGGCGGCGGCGGGGTATTCCCGCTGTCCACCGGAGGTCCGCGTCGCGGCGAGCAGCCCCTTGGTCTCGTAGTACCGCAGCGACCGGACGCTCACGCCGGTCTGCTCGGCCAGTTCTCCGATGCGCACAATCGCTCCTTGACCTGACACCGATGTCAGGTTTTACGGTACAGGAATGAGGCTGCTGACCGAATACCGCGATCCGAAACTCACCACCCCCAACCGCATCGTGATGTCGCCGATGACCCGGCTGCGCACCCAGCCCGACGGCGCGCCGACCGCCGACGTCATCGACTATTACGCCCAGCGGGCGACGGCGGGGCTGATCATCACCGAGGGCCTCTGGCCGCATTCGACCGGGCAGAGCGAGGCGTGGTCGCCCGGTCTGCACACGGAGCGGCACGTCGCGGCCTGGCGCCAGGTCACCGACGCCGTGCACGCGCGCGGCGGCCGCATCTTCGCCCAGCTCATGCACGGCGGACGCAAAGGGCATCCGCTTGCGCGCATCGACGGTTCCTGGCCTGCCGGTCCGTCCGCCGTGGTGGACGAGGACCGGGTGCACCTGATCGCGGGCGGCAAGGCCGACCCGATCACGCCTGCCGCGTACGACCACGACGGCATCGCCGCCGCCGTGGCGCAGCATGCCCACGCGGCGCGCAACGCGATCGACGCCGGCTTCGACGGTGTCGAGATCCACGGCGCCAACAGCTATCTCATCCACCAGTTCCTGGCCGACAACACCAACCTGCGCACCGACGAGTTCGGCGGCTCGCATGCCAACCGCATGCGCCTGCCGCTGGCCATCGTCGACGCGGTGGCGGGCGCGATCGGCGCGCAGCGCACCGCGATCCGGCTCTCCCCCGGCAATCCGCAGTTCAACATGTACGAGGCCGATCCGGGACCGCTCTACCGGAGGCTGGTCACCGAACTCGATCGGCGCGACCTCGCCTACCTGCACCTGATCGACAACGACGACTACCCGGCGCTCGCCGACCTGCGGCCGCGCTGGCACGGCACGCTCATCGCCAATATCGGCGAGAACCGGGAACCGACCTCCGCCGCGGGTGCGGAAGCTGTGCTCGCGCGCGGCCTCGCCGACCTGGTGTCGTTCGGTCGCGCGTTCATCGCCAATCCCGATCTGGTGCACCGCATTACCCACGATCTGCCGCTGGCCGACCTGCGCGAGGACGGGCTGTACGGCCGCACGGCCGAGGGTTACAGCGACTATCCGGCATTTGCGGAGAGCGTGGCACGCAGCGCGTGAGCCCGCGCCGGACGCTCAGTGCTATCGGCGAGCCGCGAAGTTGAATCGGCGTGTCGCCCTGACGAATCGGCGTGTCTGCGTCGTGTCGTAGGGTTGCGATTATGCGTATCGCCGTTGCCAGCCGGGTAGCCGTCGCCGCGGCGATACTGTCCGCGGTGGCGGGGCTCGGCGCGGCGAGCCCGGCCGCGGCCACCGGCGGCGCACTCGCGGTACCCCCGGGACGGCAGGCTTCGATCGCCACGGAAACCGCGTTGCTCAGCTGGGACGGCAAACGCGAGACTCTGGTTTTCGACCTGAATCTGCTGGCGGACACCGACAATGCGGTGCTCGTCGTCCCGACGCCGAGCCGGGCCAGTCTGGAGCCGGTCGCCGAAACCACCTTCGTCGACCTGAATCGACTGACCCTGCCCGAGATCGTGACCGAGCGCCGCTGGTTCGGCGCCGGCGCGCCCACCGGCGCATCCGACGGGCCCTATCAAACGACGCTGGAAGACTTGACAGGTCCGTTAGAGACGTTTCACTTCACCGGCGCGCAGCTCGCCGACATGCGAACGTGGTTGGCCGCCACCGGTTACGCACTCCGGCCGGAAGCGAATACCGCACTCGATGAATACGGCAGGGACGGTTGGTCGTTCGTCGCGATCCGGCTCACCCGCCCCGGCTCGACGACCGGGACGCCGTCGTTGACGGGGCGGATCGATCCGATCCGCTTGAGCTTCGCGACCGAACGACCCGTCTACCCGATGCGGATCTCCGGCACCGCGCCACAGCGGTTGCAGTTGTATGTGCTGAGCGACCACCGCATGACACGTTCGGACCCCGACGCGACGACGCAGACCGTCGATGTGGAGTTCGCCGGACGCATCGCCGACACCAGCAACCCGACGCTGACCGGTATGGCGGATAGCGGACGGAACTACCTGACGAAGATGTCGGTCGCGATCACGGACCCCTCGAACCGGACGACCGACTTCACCTTCGCCGCCGCACCCACCGACGACGAGGTCCGCGGCCGGCTCACCGTGCTCGAACCCGTGGAATTCCTGGGCATGCCCGCCGGACCGGTGATCCTCGCACCCGCGACGGCAGCCGCGGCGCTGGTGCTGTTCGCGCTGTTCCGCACGTTGCGCAGACAGCCGAAGTGACAGATCAACCTTCCAGTACCTTCACCTTGTCGTTCGCCCGGCCCGCGAGGATCGCGCCGAGCGCCGCCAGCACGACGAGCCCGGCCAGTTCGCCGAGCCAGCCGCCCGGCACCCAGTCGAACAGGCCCCACAGCTGCGATTTCCGGTGATCGATCAGCAGCCGGATGACCGCCTGTGCCGAGGCGACCAGCACGACCATGCCGACGATCTGCACGCCGATCCACGCGTTCTTGCCCATTCCGGTCTTCCTTTCGTCGCTGTGCCCGGTTCAGACACCCCGGGTGCCGTCCTCATGGTTCGCCGCACACCCTGAACCGCGCATCGGTCATCGGTCGGGCGCGGGTTCATCCTTTGGTCGCTCGCGATTCGCCCTGCAGAGCGATGCGCGCGCCGACGACCCCCACATAGAGTCACCTCATGTCCAGCGCTCCCCTGTCGTCGGCACCGCCGCTGCGGTGGTGGTCGCACGCCTGGCGGCTGGCGGTGGCGGCGCTGATCGGCGGGCTGGCCTGGAACACCTCCCAGGTCGAGATGGCACCGCTCGACGGCATGCAGCTGGCCTGGTTCCGCGTGGTCGATCCGCTGCTCGGCGTGGCCTGCATCCTGCTCACGCTGCTGCGGCGCCGGTACCCGGTGACCATCGCGGCGATCGTGACGGTGGTGTCCACCGTGTCGGTGACCGCGAACGGCGCGGCCGCCCTCGTCCTGTGCTCGCTGGCCACGCGCAGGCGGTACGCCGAGACGATCGCGATGTCGATCGTCTGCATCGGCACCGGCTTGCTCACCGACACTGTCTTCTATCCCAAACGCCCTGACATCCAGCCGGATTGGTACGGGCCGACCGTGCTCACGGCCACCGTTGCCGCCATCGTCGCGATCGGCTTCGCAGTGGGCGCACGCCGAGATCTGGTGTGGTCGTTGCGTTCCCGAGCCGAAACCGCCGAACGTGAGCAGCACGCGCGCGCCGCCGAGGCCCGGCTGCTGGAACGCAACCGCATCGCGCGGGAGATGCACGACGTACTGGCGCACCGGATTTCGGTGGTGGCGATGCACGCCGGGGCGCTCGGCTTCCGCACCGACCTGACCAGGGAACAAACCGCGGCGACCGCGAAAACCATTGCCGAGAACGCCCATCTGGCGCTGCAGGAGCTGCGCGAGGTACTCGGCGTGCTGCGCGCCGACACCGCGCTCGACGACACCCCGGAACCGCCGCAACCCACCCTGGCCGACCTGGAGCGGCTGGTCGCCGAAGCCCGCGCGACGGGCATGGACGTGTCGATCACCGACACCACCACCGCCGAACTCCCCGCGACCAGCGCCCGCACCGCGTATCGCATCGCCCAGGAGGGGCTGACCAACGCGCGCAAACATTCACCCGGCGCGCCGGTGCGGGTGCGCATCGACGGCGGCCCCGGTGGCGACCTGACCGTCGTCGTCGGCAACGCCGCCGCGCGAGCGCCCGGGCTGTCCATCCCGTCCTCCGGATACGGCCTGCTCGGTCTCACCGAACGCGCCGAATTGGTCGGCGGCACCCTCGATTACGGACCGGACCCGGCCGGCGGGTACCGCCTGCGCGCGGTGCTGCCCTGGCCCGCCGCCGTCAGCACAGGTGAGCGATGACCGCGCCGATCCGCGTGGTCGTCGTCGACGACGAACCGCTGGCCCGCTCCGCCTTGACGCTGATCCTCGGCGGCGATCCGGAGCTGGCACTGGTCGGCGAGGCCGCCAACGGTGAACAGGCGCTCGCCGTGGTACGCGAGCAACGACCCGATCTGGTGCTGATGGACATCCGGATGCCGGTACGCGACGGACTCGACGCCACCCGCGAACTGCTGAGCCGCGCCGATCCGCCGCGCGTGGTCGTGCTGACCACCTTCGACGCCGACGAGATGGTGTTGCAGGCGTTGCGCATCGGCGCGCACGGATTCCTGCTCAAGGACACGCCACCCGCCGAGATCGTCAGCGCGATCAAACAGGTCGCGGCGGGCAAGCCCATGCTGTCGCCCAGCGTGACCGCGCAGCTGATCTCGGTGGCCACCGCCGCACCCAGCGCGGACGAGGCGGCTCGCGAGCCGGCCCGCCGTGCCCTGGCCGTCCTCACCGATCGGGAACGCGAGATCGCCGAAGCCATCGGACGCGGGCTGTCCAACTCCGATATCGCCAAAGAACTACACCTCAGCGTCGCCACGGTGAAGTCGCACATCAGCAGACTGCTCACCAAGCTCGGCGCGGAGAACCGGGTGCAGATCGCGATCCTGGTGCTCACCGCGGGCCGCCCCGGCACGTGATCCGCTGGGCCGCAACGGAACCGGTCAGGCGCCGATGGCAGGCGCGATGGTCGGCCATGACGCGTGCAAAGTGTCCTGCCAGTACGACCAGGAGTGAGTTCCGGTGGGGCTGTAGTCGACTCGGGCCGGAATGCCCAGGGCGCGCAAGCGTTGCTCGAAGGCGACCACACAGGTGTTGACGCCGACCTCGACCGGGCCGCCGAGGAAAATGTTCTCAGCCAGTTGCGGTTTGATCTCCAGCTCGTGCGGTCCCGGCAGGCCGGTGCCGGACGAAAGGTAGATCGTTTTGCCGCGCAGATTCTCCACCAGCAGCGCGGGATCGTGTTCGGCCCACGCCGGACTACCCGGCGGACCCCACATGTTCACCGGATTCCCGCCGCGGTTGGCGATCGAGAACATCGTCGCGCCCATCGCCAAACCCGTGTCGGGACAGGCGCTGTAGCCCGCGACCGCGCGATACAGCCACGGCTTACGGGCGGCGAGAATGAAGGCCGCGTTGCCGCCCATGGAGAGCCCGCCGATGGCGTTGACGCCGTTGCCGTTGAACGCCGCATCGATCAGCGGCGGCAGCTCCTCGGTCAGGAACGTTTCCCAGCGGTAATGGCCGAAGCGGGGATCGTCCTGCTGCCAGTCGGTGTAGTAGCTGGCCTGGCCGCCGACGGGCAGCACCACATTGACGCGCGAACCCGCGAAGAAATGCTCCGCGTCGGTCGCGTTCGTCCAGGTGCTCTGGGTCAGTCCGGGGTCGAGCCCGTCCAGCAGGTAATAGGTCGGCCGGGCGCCGCCGCCGGCCGGATGCAGCACTTGCACCTGGATGGTCCGGCCCATCGCGGGTGAATCGATGAACAGCGCCGCACGGGTGGGCGTCATGCGGTCGATGCGCTCGATCTGCGCGGCCGCCGCCGTGCCGGAACCCACCACCGTGGGTACGGCCAGGCCCAGCGCCAAGGCCAGCACTGACACAGCAACCGATGTTCGCCGCACGTCCCCACCTCCATCACCGCAAGACAATGACCTTCAAGGTAACTCACAGCAAGACGGGACGGAAGAGATCTTGATTCCGGGCTTCTATTCAGCAAACTGTCCGGTATGTATGCGCTACACCCGGCGGCTCAGCGCTCGAGTGCCCCACGGATCGACCCGGCCAGATAATCCAGATCGGCGCGCGGCGGACTGGTCGGGCGGCCACGCAAACCGAATCCGTCCCCGAGTGTCCGCGGAATGACGTGCAGATGCACATGGAACACCTCCTGCCCCGCCGTAACCCCGTCGGCCAGAAAGAAATTCACCCCGTCGCAGCCGACCTCGCTGACCCGCAACGCCGCCGCCACCCGCTGCCCCACCTGAAACAGCTTGCCGCCCACCACCGGATCCAGCTCCGCCAGACTCCGCGCCGCCACCTTCGGCACCACCAGCACATGCCCCGGCGTCATCGGCCGAATATCCATGAACGCCAACACATCGTCGTCCTCGAAGACCCGGCTCGCCGGAGCCCGCCCAGCCACAATGTCACCAAAAATCGTGTACGGATTCACCGCAGCACCCTAACCCCACCCCATCCCACCCCAGCGAAATCCGCTACCGCCACACCCTGCCGACCGGCCATACTGCCACCAGCTCCTGGCACTAGCCGGGAGAAGTGAACCCGGCTCTTCACCGGACGGTGGGCAGTCGGGTTTCGCGCTATCTGCGGCACTCCACCTCGAAGATGTGCTGCGGCCGCGGGCAACATGATTCAAACGACTGGCCCCCTCTCGACAACCTGCTGTAGCATCAGTCATAGCTTCTGGCACTAGCTGGAAGAAGTGGACCCGGGTCCTGGCCGGACGACCAGCATCCGGGTTTCGCGCTGCAGTGGGGGCTTATTCACGTCGAATACCAGTCGGACGAGGGGCATGATGGTCAACCGCCATCGCCCTCCGGCGCCGAAGGCCCACGCCGCGGCGTCTGCCCACCACAGGCACGGCTCCGTATGGGGCGGCATGTGGGCGTATTGCAGCTCGGCAGACGCCTTACGAAGCGCGGTCGCAATGGACTGCCGATCGCGTTGGTCCTGATTCTCCCGAGACTCGATGACCAGCCGAGCAGCCTTGATCTCGACCAGATCAGTGACCAACTCCGTCATACAGCTGTGCCGCACACTGACCTCGCGACCACGCCCTTCATAGATGGCAACACCCACTCCAACACACTGGGCCATGGCCGCGATGATGTGCCGCTGCCGCTGTTCCGACTCGTCGTTGAAGTGCCAGCGCCGCTGACCGGGTAAACAGAAGCTGCGCACCAGCGCCCGCGCACGGTGCAGTTGCTCGCCGCGTATCAGGACCGCGCAGAGAATGTACCTGTCCCGGCGGATCGATTCGTCCACGAAGGCGTGAATGGCCACCGTGGGACGATAGCGGTCGCCCATGACAACCGCGATCGAATTCCGGCGAAATCGTTGCTCTCGCTACAGGATTGGCGAGGGGGTGTAGCGAGCCGCTTCGGGGTTGGCGTCGACGAGTTTCTGGACGGCCGCGATGACATCGGAGACCTGGGCCTCGGCGGCGCCGATGAAGGCGGACTTGTCGGCGAGGGCGGTGTCGAGGGCGGCGCGGTCGAGCGGGAGCCGCTCGTCGGCGGCGAGGCGGTCGAGCAGATCGGGTTCGCGGCCTTGTTCGCGCATGGCGAGGGCGACGGCGACGGCATGCTCCTTGATGACCTCGTGCGCGGTTTCGCGGCCCACGCCGGTGCGGACCGCGGCCATCAGGATCCGGGTGGTGGCCAGGAACGGCAGGTAGCGGTCGAGTTCGCGGGCGATCACGGCCGGGTAGGCGCCGAATTCGGCGAGCACGGTGAGGAAGGTTTCCATCATGCCGTCGATCGCGAAGAACGCGTCGGGCAGTGCGACGCGGCGCACCACCGAACAGAACACGTCGCCTTCGTTCCATTGCGCGCCGGCCAGTTCGGCGGCCATCGAGGCGTACCCGCGCAACACCACCTGCAGTCCGTTGACCCGTTCGCACGAGCGAGTGTTCATCTTGTGCGGCATCGCCGAGCTGCCCACCTGGCCGGGCTGGAAGCCTTCGGTGACCAGTTCGTGCCCGGCCATCAGCCGGATGGTGTGCGCGAACGAGGACGGACCGGCGCCCACCTGCACGAGCGCGGACAGCACATCGTGGTCGAGCGAGCGCGGATACACCTGGCCGACGCTGGTCAGCACGTTCGCGAACCCGAGATGCCGCGCGACCTGCTGCTCCAACCGGGACAGCTTCGCCGGGTCGCCGCCGAGCAGGTCGAGCATGTCCTGGGCGGTGCCCATCGGGCCCTTGATTCCGCGCAGCGGATACCGCTCGATCAGCTCACGCACCCGGGTGAGCGCGATGAGCAGTTCGTCGGCGGCCGAGGCGAACCGTTTGCCCAGCGTCGTGGCCTGCGCGGCGACATTGTGCGAGCGTCCCGCCATCACCAGGGTCTGATATTCGGCGGCCCGCTCGGCCAGCCGGGCCGCGACCGCGACACCGTGCGCGTACACGTGCTCGAGCGAGAGCCGGATCTGCAGCTGCTCCACGTTCTCGGTGAGGTCGCGGCTGGTCATGCCCTTGTGCACGTGTTCGTGCCCGGCCAGCGCGTTGAACTCCTCGATACGCGCCTTCACGTCGTGGCGGGTGACCCGTTCCCGTTCGGCGATGGACGCCAGATCGACCTGCTCGAGCACACGCTCGTAATCGTCGAGTACGCCTGCGGGAAGGTCGATTCCGAGTTCCGACTGCGCCCGCAGCACCTCCAGCCAGAGTCGCCGTTCGAGCACGATCTTGTGTTCGGGCGACCACAGCCGCACCAGTTCGGGGCTGGCGTAACGGGTGGCGAGGACGTTCGGAACGAGAGTCACGTCTGGTCAGTCTAATGTGCGGAAACGGTCCACTTGCTGGGGCGTCGCCGGGGCGACGATGTCGATCACCTCGAGCAGGGCGCCGCGCGCCATCCGGCGGGGTTCGGGGTCGAGTTCGGTGAGTGCCGCGACCACCGCGCCGTCCACCACGGCGACCAGTCTGCGGAGTTGTTCGGGCCGGACGAGCCGATCGGAGCGGCGCAGCACGTCGGCGAGCAGTTCGTCGAGCTGGGCGCGCAACCGTAGCTGCACCTCCCGCAGCTCGGGGTGCCGCGCCGAGGCGACCGAGCGCTCGTAGCGGGCGATCAACTGCCCGCGCGCGCCCTCGTCGTGCCCGTCGGTGCCCACCAGCAGATCGAGCACCAGATCGACGGTCGCCTCGGCGCCGCGGCGGCGGTGACTCACCTCGCCGACCCGGCGGCGCATGGCGTCGAGTTCCACGTTCCCGCTGAATTCGACCGCGCGCGCGATCAGGTCTTCCAGCGATTCGAAGTAGTAGGTGGTCGACGCCAAGGGAAGGTCGGCGCGGGTCGCGACCGAACGGTGCCGCACTGCCTCGAATCCGCCTTCGAGCAACAACTCGGCGGCAGCAGCTACCAAAGCCTGGCGACGCCGTTCGCCTTTCGGGGTCGTCGCGGTGATCACCGTGCCATCGTGCCAGTCGTCATCAGTTCTTCCAGGGGAAATCAGCGAGGAAAAGCAACCATCGATGTTTTACCGTATCCGCGCGGTCATGGTGTCGAACTGCGGAAAGTTGTTGCCGTACACGACGATCAGACTGCGAGATAGTGCCCTAGACGAAGCAGCGCCGCCTCGATGTCGGCGGTGGCGCCCGCGAAGGAGAACCGCACTGTCCGATTTCCGTGCACCGTATCGAAGTCCAGGCCGGGCGCGAGCGCGACCCCGGTGTGGTCGAGCACGTCGGCGCACCAGGCGCGCGCGTCGTCGGTGAGGTGACCGATATCGGCGTAGGCGTAGAACGCGCCGTCGGCCGGGGCCAGGTCGGTGATGCCCAGTTTCGGCAGCCCGTCCAGCAGCAACTGCCGGTTGAGCGCATAGCGCCGCACGTGCCCGTCGAGTTCGGCTTTCGCCTCGGCACCGAACGCGTGCAGGGCCGCGTACTGCGAGATGGCCGGCGGGCACACGGTCAGATTGGAGGCGAGCCGCTGCAACGCGGGGCGCAACCCGGCCGGGGCGAGCATCCAGCCGAGCCGCCAACCGGTCATCGAGAAGTATTTGGAGACCGAGCCGATGACCACCGACTCCCGCGAGGTCTCCCACGCGGACGAGGTCGCGGTATCCGCACCCGCGTAGGTGATGCCGTGATAGATCTCGTCGGAGATGAGCAAGGTGCCGTGCTCGTCGCACCAGCGCGCCAGCGCCGCGAGTTCGGCGGGCGCGATCATGGTGCCGGTCGGGTTCGCCGGACTCGCGACGACCAGCCCCGCCGGCGGTTCCGGCAACGCCTCCAGCATGGCCACGGTCGGCTGGAACCGGGTCTCCGCGCCGCAGTCCAGTTCGACGACCCGGCAGCCGAGCGCGGTGAGGGTGTTGCGGTAGGCCGGATAACCGGGCCGGGCCACCACGACGGTGTCCCCCGGGTCGAAGGCGGCCAAGAAGATCAGGGAGAACGCACCCGACGATCCGGTCGTGATCACGACATCGTCCGGGTCCACCGGGTAGCCGTAGGTCACGGTGTGGTGCGCCGCGATCACCTCGCGCAGCGGGAGGATGCCGAATGTCTCGGTGTAGCCGAGCAATTCGGATTCGATCGCGGTTCTCGTCGCGCGCAGCACCGGCGCGGGTGCGGGCGTCGACGGCTGGCCGGCGGCGAGTACCAGCACATCGCCGTGCGTTCTGGCCCGTTGCGCCGCAGCTTTCCAGACATCCATCACGTAGAAAGGTGGAATGGTCGACCGGCGAGATTCTCTGGACACCCGCAAGACGCTAGACGGTGTCCCCCGACGGCAGCGCGCGGCTGCCGGGCTTTCGTCTCGTCGCGCAGACTCCGCCGTCTCCCGTCGTCGTGCCTGCCGGTCCTGCACGCGGCCGCGACCAGGGTTATGGTCGCTTTGATGCTCGAGAATGCTCGACGAGCCGGCCTCGACCGGGTGCGCGGAGTGGGCGGCATCGTGGTCATTCCGCCGGATTGGCGTGCCCGGATGCGGGAGAAACCCGTCCGGGGCATCCGCGTGCTGTTCGATCGAGTGAAACTAGGTGAGCTGCTGCGACACCGGCCCGACCCTCGGGAACTGTGGCGGCGACGGGCCGAGTTACCCGAACTGTGGGCACAGCGGCGACCCGATCGGGACAAACTACTCGCGCTGCTGCGCAAGCATCGCGTGCTGCTGGCCGGGCTGGCGGCCACCGCCGTGTTCGCCGCGGGCGACACCGCCTACACCGGCACCATCAGCGATCAACTTCCCGACGTGGACCACGTACAGCGCGTGGCGGTGGCCTATCCCTTGCAGATGCAGACCACACCACCCTCGGTACGCCGCTACCTGAACGCCATCGCCAACGGTGAACGCCTGCGCGAACAAGCCGTGGTGGCAGCCGCCGCGCGAGCCACCCTGGAGCGTGCCAAGGCCGAAGCCGCCGCCGCGGCGGCGGGCGAATACCAACCGTGGATGGCGGGCGGCACCCTCCCGAATCCCGGCGCGGTGCTGCCCGGCATGGGCGGTTTCGTCATGCCCGCACGCGGCGTGTTCACCTCCGGGTTCGGTTCGCGCTGGGGCACCTTCCACAACGGCATCGACATCGCGGGCCCGATCGGCACGCCGATCTACGCGGTCGCCAACGGCACCGTCATCGACGCGGGCCCCGCCGAAGGATTCGGGCTGTGGGTGCGCATCCGGCACGACGACGGCTCGATCACCGTGTACGGGCACATGTACGACTTCTTCGTGTCCCGCGGCGAGCGCGTCCCCGCGGGTATGCAGATCGCGCGCATGGGCAACCGCGGCGACTCTACCGGCCCGCACCTGCACTTCGAGGTCATCGTCGGCGGTCAGCACGTGGACCCCCGCCAATGGCTGGCGGTGCACGGCCTGAACTTCGGCTGAGGCCGCTACGCCTCCCGGGTCTGGCCCGAATTCGCGGAGGCGCGGTCCGGCACGGCGATGCGGTCTTCCACCGCGGCGAGACCGATATCGGTGCGGTAGTGACTGCCCGGCAGCTTGATCGCGGTGATCCGCGCGTAGGCGTTGGTTCGCGCCTCGGCCAGGTCGGCGCCCACACCGACGACGTTGAGCACCCGGCCGCCCGCCGAGATCAGCGCGCCGTCTTCGCGTAACGCGGTGCCCGCGTGCAGCACCGCCGCGGTGTCGTCGAGCGCACCGTCACCGGCGCCGGAGATCACATCGCCGATGCGCGGGCGGCCCGGGTAGTTCTCGGCCGCGACGACCACCGTGATCGCCGAACCGTCCCGCCAGCGCGGCGGCTCGACCTCGGCCAGGGTGCCGGTCGCGGTGGCGTTGAGCAGTTCACCGAGCGGGCTCTCCAGCAGGGCGAGCACCGCCTGGGTCTCGGGATCGCCGAAGCGGCAATTGAATTCGACCACGGCGGGCCCGGCGACCCCCATCGCGAGGCCCGCGTACAGCAGTCCGGAGAAGCCGCTGCCGCGCCGAACCAGTTCGGCGGCAACGGGTTTCACCACGTCTTCGACAATCGCGGTTACCGCGTCCGGGGACAGCCAGGGCAGCGGTGTGTACGCGCCCATGCCGCCGGTGTTCGGACCGGTGTCGCCGTCACCGACCCGCTTGTGGTCCTGCGCGGGCAGCAACGGCACCACCGTCTCGCCGTCGACCAGACAGAACAGCGAGACTTCCGGCCCGTCCAGGAACGATTCCAGCAGCACCGGATGGCCCTGTTCGAGCAGTTCGGCACCGTGATCGCGGGCCGCCGACCGGTCGGCGGTGACCACCACGCCCTTGCCCGCGGCCAGGCCGTCGTCCTTCACCACCCAGGTCGGGCCGAAGCGGTCCAGTGCCGCGTCGAGGTCGGCGGGATTGTCCACGATCTCGCTGTGCGCGGTGCGCACCTCCGCCGCCGCCATCACATCCTTGGCGAAGGCCTTCGAGCCCTCGATCCGCGCGGCCGCGGCCGACGGGCCGAAACAGGCGATACCCGCGGCCCGCACCGCGTCGGCCACACCGAGCACCAGGGGCACCTCGGGACCGATCACCACCAGGTCTGCCGCCACGTCGGTGGCCAGCGCGACCACGGCCTCCGCGGAGCACGGATCAACCGGCCGGGTCTGCGCGTGCTGGGCGATGCCAGCGTTGCCCGGGGCGGCGACGATCCCCGTCACCGCGGGGTCCCTGCGCAGCGCAAGGACGAGGGCATGTTCACGGGCTCCGGAACCGATGACGAGTACGCGCACGGCAGACAGCTTAGGTGAAGCCGCAGGAAGCCACGCCTCGGCTCATGAACGATAGGCGACCATCGAATATCAGCTTCGCGACGCGCATCATGGAAGGGGGACGGTTCCGGCATACCGCCGCGGGCCTGCCACACCCAGATCGTGCGAAGGACGGGGAAACGATGGGCCTGATCGACGGAATCATGGGCAATGCCGGACGGATCGATCCCGGTCGGGCACAACAGGAATACGCGAAACTGATGGGTGAGGGCGAACAGATCTATGCCGCGTACCTGCTGGTGCGTGACGCCATCCTGTTCACCAATCGCCGCCTGATCCTGGTCGACAAGCAGGGCATGACCGGACGCAAGGTGAGCTATCACAGCATTCCGTACCGGGCGATCACGCATTTCTCGGTGGAGACCGCGGGCACCTTCGATCTGGACGCCGAGCTCGCCATCTGGATCTCCGGCAATCCCGATCCGTTGCAGAAACGGTTCAACCGTCAGGTGGACATCTACGAGGTGCAGGGCATCCTGTCGCACTTCGTGTCGGTGTAGTCCGCGCCGGGCCGGACTAGTCTGCGCTGTATGGCTTCTGTCTTCAGCGCGATCATCGCCGGTCAGCTCCCGGGTCGATTCGTGTGGGAGGACGACGAATTCGTCGGCTTCCTCACGATCGCCCCGGTCACCACGGGACACACCCTCGTGGTGCCCCGCAAGGAGATCGATCAGTGGCAGGACGTCGATACCGAGACGTTCGCCAGGTTGACCGCCGTCGCCCAGAAGATCGGGCAGGCGGTGCGGCAGGCATGGGATGCGCCGCGCGCGGGCCTGCTCGTCGCCGGACTGGAGGTGCCGCACCTGCATGTCCATGTCTTCCCGGCGTTCACCATGGGCGACTTCGACATCTCGGGCGCGGACACCGACCCGTCGCCCGAATCCATGGACGACGCACAGATCAGGATCAAGCAGGCGCTGCGCGACCTCGGCTACGGAGCGAACGTGCCCGACTGAGCCCGTCGCACATGATGTTTGACCCAAGGGTGGCCGGGCGCCGAAACAGGTTGCCTGGTCACCCTTTTCGGCGCCTCGGCCGACTCTTCCCGCGGCGGCCACACCGGCAACCCGTAGCCCTCCGGCATCCGCTCCAGTTCGTCACAGATGTCGTTGATCAACTGACTCGTGCTCGGGCGCATCGGTTTTCCCCTCCGTTTCACACGCGGTCGACCCCAACCGCTGCCACCACAACTACCAGGCAGGTACGACAACTCTCGCCGCCGTCTTGCCCCCAATACGTCCGCGCCCTACCCGAGCACTACGTCCGCACCATGTCCCAAGCACGCCGATAGGCGCGCCGAAACCGACGCGCCTATCTACTCGGAGCCCCTTGTCAGGATTGAACTGACGACCTTTCGCTTACAAATCAGGCAGGGCCTCTACCGACCGAACGAGCGCGCCGTTACAGACGCGCTCGTCTCGAGCCCCCTGTCAGGATTGAACTGACGACCTTTCGCTTACAAGGCGAGTGCTCTACCACTGAGCTAAGGAGGCGGGTCCGCTCGAAAGCGGTTGCCATCATAACCGGGCACGCCGACTGCGTGACACCGGCATTGCGGTGTCACGCAGACGGCGATCGATCAAATGTCCCGGCGCAGTATCAGATACCGCGGATCAGGACTGGGCGCCCTGGCGGGCCGCATCGTCGGCGGCCATCGCGTCACGCAGGCTCTTCGGACGCATATCCGTCCAGTTCTTCTCGACGTACTCGACGCAGGCGGCCCGGCTGTCCTCACCGAACACAACACGCCATCCGGCCGGGACCTCCGCGAAGGCGGGCCACAGGGAGTGCTGCTCTTCGTCGTTGACCAGGACGAAGAAGCGGCCGTCTTCGTCATCGAAGGGGTTGGTGCTCAATTTCACCTCACTGGATACTGGCGCTATGTACGGGACCGCTCGTGGTTCACCCGGCACAGGCCCGATGAACCGAGGTTCCACGGACGTCCGCACCGTTAGAGTCCCGAGCGTAGTTTCGACCCTAGCAAGGCAGACGTTACGCCTGGGCGGTTACCTCTGGCGGTGAGAACTCAGCTCGCGAAAAAATCAAGCAGGATCTTGTTGACCGTTTCCGGCTGTTCCAGGTAGCCGAAGTGGCCCGCATCGGGGACTTCTTGGTAGCGCGCACCGGGAATCACCTCGGCAATCTCCCTGGACAGGTAGGGCGGGATCATCCGGTCGTCGGCGAAGCCGACGGACAGGCACGGCACGGTGATCGCGCGGTAGGCCTGCACCCGCTCGAAGTCGTGATCCATCCGGCGCTGGGCGCGGATGCCCGGCGGCACCGGGCCGCCGGTGAATTCGAACAGGTCGAGCCAGTCGCGGGCCGAGTTCGGTTCGGCCATCGTCGCGGGCGAGAGGTTCATCACGGCGGTCACCGCGGCCTCGTACTTGGCCGGCAGCTTGACGCCGCCGGCGTCGAGTTCGTGTTCGCCGAGCGAGAGGGTCTTCTGGAACTGGTCGAGCCGCCCGTGGCCGGCCATGAAGACGGCCTTGCGCACGAGTTCGGGCCGGGCCAACGCCAATTCCTGAGCCACCCGCGCACCCATCGAGGTGCCGACGACCAGCGCCGGGCCCTCGTCGAGCAGTTCGATCAGCCCGGCGGTGTCGGCGACCAACTGGTCGATCGTCATGCCGTCGGCCGCCTCGTAGGAGGGCGCGATGCCGCGGTTGTCGAAGGTGCAGACCCGGTAGCCGGCGGCGACCAGTGCGGGCACCTGGTGCAGTTCCCACACCCGCCCGGGGCTGCCGGTGCCCATGATCATGACCACAAGCGGCCCCGACCCCTTGACATCGGTACCCCGCGCACGGTCACCTTTGACCTGGTAGTTGAGGGAAATTCCGTTCACCGTGGCCAGCGGCATATCGACCCTTTCGTGGAGTTGCTGCTGTCCCCCACGGTATAGGGGCGAGCGGGGGCGGCACACCCGGCCGGGGGCCGGTGTGACGCGGGTACCACCCGCTCCTGGCGGCGCCAGATACCATTGACTATTCGCACGTACGAGCGTAGTGAACCGGGAGGACTTGAAGATGGCCGCGAAGGGCAGCGCGAACGACATCGCGGACGATGATCTGGAACCACTGGCCGACGAGACCGCACGACAGGCTCAGCGCGTGGTCGCCGCCTATGCGGAGGACGCCGACGAGTGCCGGATGCTGTTGTCGATGCTCGGCATCGGCCCCAGCTCCCGGGTCGAATAACCCGTACTTATCTTCGACGCCAACGGCGACGTCGAGCTACCCAGATCCTGTGGGACCCAGCGACGCGCAAAGGATGCGTGAGTGGACCAGATGACTTCGTCCGACGGCTCCGAACCCGCCCTAGAAACCCCCGCCGACAACTCGCAAACCCCCGTCGGCCCCGCCGAATCCGGTTCCGGCTTCGTGGTGGTGGCCAATCGGCTTCCGGTCGACCTGGAGCGGCTGCCGGACGGGACGAGCCGGTGGAAACGCAGCCCCGGCGGCCTGGTCACCGCGCTGGAACCGGTGTTGCGCAACAACAAGGGCGCGTGGGTCGGCTGGGCCGGGGTGCCGGACGCGGATGTCGATCCGATCATCGAGGACGGCCTGGAACTGCATCCGGTGCCGCTGTCGGCGGAGGAGGTCGCCGACTATTACGAGGGCTTCTCCAACGGCACGCTGTGGCCGCTGTATCACGATGTGATCGTGCGGCCGGTCTACGACCGCAAGTGGTGGGCCGCCTACGTCACGGTGAACCGGCGCTTCGCCGAAGCGACCGCGAAGGTGGCGGCGGAGGGCGCCACCGTCTGGGTGCAGGACTACCAGTTGCAGCTGGTGCCCAAGATGCTGCGCATGCTGCGGCCCGATCTGACCATCGGTTTCTTCCTGCACATCCCGTTCCCACCGGTCGAGCTGTTCATGCAGATGCCGTGGCGTACCGAGATCGTGGAGGGTCTGCTCGGCGCCGACCTGATCGGCTTCCATCTGCCCGGCGGCGCGCAGAACTTCCTGTATCTGGCGCGCAGGCTGGCGGGTCAGCCGACGTCGCGCGGCACCATCGGCGTCCGTTCCAAACTCGGTGTCGTACAGGTCGGCTTCCGTACGGTGCGGGTGGGCGCGTTCCCGATCTCGATCTCCTCCGCCGAGCTCGACGAGCATTCGCGCCGTCGTTCGATCCGCGAGCGGGCCGCGAAAATCCGTGCGGAGCTGGGCAATCCGAAGACCATCCTGCTCGGTGTCGACCGGCTGGACTACACCAAGGGCATCGATATCCGGCTCAACGCGCTGGAGGAGCTGCTGCTCGAGCAGCGGATCGATCCGGCGGAGACGGTCATGGTGCAGCTGGCCACGCCGAGCCGGGAGCGGGTGGAGAGCTACATCCAGATGCGCGGCGATATCGAGCGCCAGGTCGGCCGGATCAACGGCGAGTTCGCCCGGGTCGGCTACCCGGTGGTGCACTACCTGCACCGTCCGATCCCGCGGGACGAGCTGATCGCCTTCTTCGTCGCCGCCGACGTCATGCTGGTGACGCCGCTGCGCGACGGTATGAACCTGGTCGCCAAGGAGTACGTCGCCTGCCACAGCGGCCTCAACGGTGCCCTGGTGCTGAGCGAATTCACCGGCGCGGCAGCCGAATTGCGCCAGGCCTATCTGTGCAACCCGCACGACCTGGACAGCGTGAAGGACGCGATCGTCTCCGCGATCGAGGACGACCGCGACACCAAACGCCGCCGGATGCGCTCGCTGCGCCGGCAGGTGCTCGCCCACGACGTGGACCGCTGGGCCCGCGCGTTCCTCGAGGCCCTGGCCCAGGATCAGGTCGCGGGCAGCGCCCTGCTCTCCGACGACGACGTCTACCCGGAGGAACGTCAACCCACCCGCTGAATTCCGTTCACAGGAATCACCCAGGTTTGGTCCAGCGACTTCGCAGGAGGATGACGGACCATGAAGCCCATGAGTGGTGCGCCTGCGGAGCAGGCACCCGAGGCGCGGGTGCTGGTGGTAGACGACGAGCCGATGATCGTCGAACTGCTCGCGGTCAGCCTGCGCTACCAGGGCTTCGCGGTGGACACCGCGGCCGATGGCGCGCAGGCGCTGGACAAGGCGCGCACCTTCCGGCCGCAGGCGCTGATCGTGGACGTGATGATGCCGGGCATGGACGGGTTCGGCCTGTTGCGCCGGCTGCGCGCCGACGGCATCGACTCCCCCGTGCTGTTCCTGACCGCGCGCGACGAGATGCAGGACAAGATCACCGGGCTCACCCTCGGCGCCGACGACTACGTCACCAAGCCGTTCAGCCTGGAGGAGGTGGTCGCACGGCTGCGGGTGATCCTGCGCCGGGCCGGGCACACCGCGCCGCAACGGGATAATTCGCGGCTCCGGTTCGAGGACATCGAGCTGGACGACGACACGCACGAAGTGTGGAAGGCGGGCGAGCCGGTCGCGCTGTCGCCCACCGAATTCACGCTGCTGCGCTATTTCATGGTCAACGCGGGCACCGTGCTGAGCAAGCCGCGCATCCTGGATCACGTGTGGCGCTACGACTTCGGCGGTGAGGTCGGCGTGGTCGAGACCTATGTGTCGTATCTGCGCAAGAAGGTCGACACCGGCTCCGAGCGGCTCATTCACACCCTGCGTGGCGTCGGCTATGTGATGCGCGCACCGAGCCGCAGCCGGTCGGCCGGGAAATGAGCCTGGGGCGGATCGGGAGGATTCGCGCCAAGGCCGCCGCCGCGCTGTCGGCCGTCCCGTTGCGGGTGACCTTGATGGTGGTGCTCGTGCTCACCGCCGGGCTCGGCCTGCTCATCTCGGGCGCGGTGGTCACCTCCGGGCTCGAGCAGTCGCTGACCAACCGCACCGATCAGCAGTTGCGCGAAGGCGTGATCGAATGGTCACGCCGGGCCCGGATGCCACCGCCGCCGGTGCTGCCACCGGACCCGCGGCACGCGCCGAGCCAGTTCTACGTGCATTCCACCAGCACGGACGGCCGGACGTTCTTCATCAAGGCTTTCGGTGTCGAGGGTGAGCCCGCGCTGCCGGAGAATTTACCGCGGGGACCGATCACCGTGGGTTCGACGGCCGGCGGGCCGGTCCAGTGGCGAGCGTTGACGCTGCGCGCCCCGGACGGCACCACGACCGTGGCGCTGCCGCTCACCCAGAACAACGACACCGTGCATCGCCTGGTCGTGCTGCAACTGGTCGTCGGGCTGACGGTGCTGGCCGCGCTCGCACTGGTCGCCTATTTCGTCATCCGGCGCAGCCTGCGCCCGCTGCGCCGGGTCGAGAGCACCGCCGCCGCGATCGCCCGCGGTGACCTGTACAGACGAGTTCCGGTGCGCGGCACCAACACCGAGGTCGACAGCCTGTCCCGGTCGCTGAACGGCATGCTCGCGCAGATCCAGCAGGCCTTCGCCAAGACCGAGGCATCCGAGGCGGCCGCCCGGCACTCCGAGGCGAAGATGCGCCAGTTCATCGCCGATGCCAGCCACGAATTGCGCACCCCGCTCACCACCATTCGCGGTTTCGCCGAGCTGTATCGGCAGGGCGCGACCGGCGAGCCCGATCTGTTCATGGACCGCATCGAACGGGAGTCCCAGCGGATGGGCATCCTGGTCGAAGATCTGCTGATGCTGGCCAGGCTGGACGCCCAACGTCCGCTGGAACAGGGGGTGGTGGATCTGCTCGCCGTGGCCAGCGACGCCGTGCACGGCGCCCGCGCCTTGGCCGCGGCGGCCGATCCGGCGGGTCCGCGGCGGCGCATCGAACTCGAAATACAGTCCGGCGAGGGCACTCTGGAGATCGTCGGCGACGAGACCCGGCTCCGTCAGGTGCTGACCAACCTGCTCAACAACGCACTCACGCACACGCCGCCGGAGGCCGCCGTCGCGGTCCGGCTCACCCCGACCGCCGACGACATCGTGCTGGAGGTCGCCGATACCGGCCCCGGCCTGCCACCCGAGGAGGCCGAGCACGTCTTCGAACGCTTCTACCGCACCGACGGCTCGCGCACCCGCAGCAGCGGCGGCACCGGCCTGGGCCTGTCCATCGTCCAGGCGCTGGTCACCGCGCACGGCGGCACGGTGCGCGTACAGAGCGTCGAGGGCATCGGCACCACGTTCACGGTCCGGCTGCCGCGCGGGCTCAGACCGGCGTGACCTGGTCGACCAGCCAGCGGTCGCCGTCCTTCTGCACCGTCGCCTTGACTCGGCTGCCGGTGGTGGTGCCCTGCGGTGAATCCTTGCTGGTGGTCACCTGATTGACGAACAGCAGCACGACCACCTCGGACTTGTCCGCGGACACGATGCCGGCCGCCTGGGTGGTGGCGTGCACCGTGAGCTGCTTCTCCTTCGCACCGGGCGCGATCGCCTGGGTGATCAGCTTCAGATAGTCGTCGCGGAACTTCGGCGACAGGTTGTCGGCCGCCTTGGGCAGTTCCTTGTCCACCGTCTGATAGTCGTAGGTGAACATCGCCGACACCGACCGATCGGCCGCGGCCACCGCGTCCTTGCGGGCCTGTTCCGCCCGATCGTCGTTCCAGATCCGGAATCCGTTGACGCCGAGCACGATCAGTGCCGCCACCGCGACCACACTCGCGCCCGCCAACAGGATCTTGCTGCGCATTGTCATCCGACGAACTCCACCTTGGATGCGGTCAACCCGGCGTCGCCCCGGCTCACGGTGATCCGGAAACGGTAGAGCCGCGTCTGCGGGCCCTCCTGGCCCGCGTTGGTCAGGGTCTGCTTGACCGCCACCAGCACCTGCGCCGAGTCCACGTCATCGCTTTCCAGTGCCGCCTCGACGACCTCGCCGTTGGAGACGATCTTGGCCTGCTGCACGACATTCAGGAACGGATCGACCCGCCCGTCGAACTCGCTCTTGAACTGGCCCGAGGCCACCGCGAGGATCCGATCGATGTCCTGCTTGGCCGAATCGGCGCGGATGGTGGTCAGATTCAGGGCGGCCTGCCTGGCGGTCTGCACGAATTCGGTGCGCCGCTCGTCGCGGGCGTCGATCGAACGAGCTTTGACCACCGACAGTCCCGCACCGACCACCAGCGCGAGCACCAGGACGGCGGCCGCCGCGAAGGCGAGGATGCGGCCTACGCCGCGACGCGACTTCGACTCGGTCGTGTCGGCCGGCGACGCATCGGGCTCGATTGCGCTCGTACTCGTTGTTTTGCCGAGTTCCACGGTTTCGACGTCCGCCGTCTTATTATCTGCAGTTTCGACGGTGGCCGCCGTGCCGGTTTCGGCGTCGGCCGCCGTGCCTGGATCGATTGTTCCGGCGTCCGCGACCACGGCGTCGTCCGGCGTCGGCACGCGGTCGCTCCCGGGACCGGACGACGCCGCACGCACCGGCACACCGGCCTTCGCCGGTTCGGCCGGTATCGATGTCACACCGGGAGCCGCCGACTCGTCGGCCGGTGGCCCCACCGAGCGCACGGCACGTCGCCGGGTGCGCCGCTGATCTCCGTTGCTATCAGTCATCGTTGCTGCTCCTCGAGCATCGCCTGCCAGCTCGACGGTACCGTGCCCGAACCGCTCGGTCCGATATCGCCCTGTCGGTACGTGCGTCCGTCCGGACCGATGTACTGACCGGTGGACGGGTCGTAGGATCGCGCGGCCGCCGGTGTCCCGGTGCCGTACGCGGCGGGTGCGGTCTGCGCCGGAACCTCCGCGGGCGGCGCGGCGGCGGGCGCCACGGGCTGTACGGGGCCGAACGGCGGGTTGTTGCCCTCCGGAACATAACCGGTGCGGCACAGTTCGGGCGTCGGCGCGCGACGACCGGGGAATTCCGCGCACGGCGTATTGCGGATGCCGCGCACCTGGATCGGCGAGTCCTGCGGCACCTTGCAATACAGGCCACGCGGTGAGGGCAGCGAATCGAGTTCGCTCGGCGAGCGCCATTGATCGGTGGGCAGGAATCCGGTGGTACACGCGGGCGGATCGTTGACCACGGTCCCGAAGTCGACCATGGCGCCGTACTCCGCGGGTCCGCGGATGACCGTCCGCAGCGCCGCGATCAGCGGCGGGAACACCACCAGAAGTTGTTCCAGCCCAGCGTGATACGTCACGCCGACCTGTCCGGTGCTGACCAGGTTGTTCAGCAGCAACGGCAGGGTCGGTCGCAAAGATTCGAACTGCGCGTTCACCCGCTGCATCGCCGAGGGGCCCTCGTGCAGCACATTGCGCAGCGAAACATCATGTGCGCGTAGCTGATCGGTCACCGTGGCGAGGTCACTGGTCCACGACCGGATCGCGGCGTCGGACTGGATCTGGGTATCCAGCAACGGCCCGATCTGGTCGAGCAGCTTCTTCGTCGGTTCCGCGTTGTTCTGTGCCTCCTGCACCAACAGCGACGCCGAATCGATGAACCGCTGCAGATCCGGGCCCGCCCCGTTGAACGCCTTGAACGCCTCGTCGATCACCTGTCGCAGGCGGGTGTCGGCCACGCTGGACAGCAATCGGTCGGACTGGTCGAGCAAGGTACCGACATCCTGCGGCAACTTGGTGCGCCCCACCGGAATCACCGAACCGTCGGCCAGGTTGCCGCCGACCGGACGTTCCGCGGGAATCAGATCGACGTACTGCTCACCGACCGCCGAAACGCTGCGCACCCAGGCGTTGACGTCCGCGGGCACCTTGTAGTCGCTGTCGATGGACAGGTGCGCCTCGACCCCCGTCGTGGTCAACCGGACATCCTGCACCACACCGACATTCGTGCCGCGGTAGGCGACATTGGCGGTGGGATAGAGACCACCGGTCGCGGCCAGCTGCACCGTGACGTCGTAGCGCCCGATGCCCAGCATCGCGGGCACCTTCACATACACCCCGCCCATCACCACCAGGCCGATCACCGTCAAGATGGCGAAGATCGCGAGCTGCGTGCGGACGAATCTGGTCAGCGTCATCGGCCCGGGCCCCCTTGTGGCGCAGTGTTTCCCGGCAACGGCACGGTCAGGCCCGGGATCGCGGGCAAGCCGGGGATGGGCGGCAGGCCGGGCAGCGCGGGTGCGGGCTGTCCGGCGGGCGGCGGTGGCAGCAGCGGTCCGGTCGCCGGATTGCCTGCCTGCGTAGCGGTATCCGGGGCGAAGCCGCCGACCACGCCTTCGACACCGCCGAAGCGGCCGCCGAGCGGCGTGCCGATCAACCAGTTGTTGTCCAACCGCTTCCCGGTGAGGTCGACCGTGATGAACAGGTTCAAGTAGTCACCCTTGATCGCCTTGTCCAGGTTCTTCATCGGGAACGGGAAGGTGGGGACGATCTTCAGCGCCTCGACCAGGTTCATCCCGGTATCGGCCAGCGTCTCCAGCACCGGTGCCAGACTGCGCAGGTTCGCCTTCAGGTTCTCACCGCTCGTGGTGATGATCCGGTCGGTGACGTCGCTGAGGTCGCCGAGGGCGCTGATCGCCGCGGTGATGCTCGCACTGCGGTCGGCGAGCACGGCGAGCGCGGGATGGATCCGCTCGATCGCCCTGGCGACCACGTCGCGCTGCTGAGCGAATTGCCCACCGAGCCGGTCGAGTCCGCTCATCGCCGCGATGATGTCGTTGCGCTGCTTGTCCAGTCCCGTGGTCAGCGTCTCGAGCTGGGGCAGCAGGTCGCGGATGTCGTTCTCGCGCCCGGTCAACGCCGAATTCAGTTCGCGGGTGATCGTCTCCAGCTGGGAGATGCCGCCGCCGTTGAGCACCACCGACAGCGAGGACAGCACCTGCTCTGTCGTCGGGTAGGCGCCCGCGCGGTCCAGCGGAATCACGTCTCCGCCTTTCAACTGTCCCTGCGCAGCGGTATCGGTGGGAGCGGCGAGCTCGATGTGATTGCTGCCGAGCAAGCTGGTCTGCCCGATCTTGGCGACGGCATTGGCCGGCAGGTGCACATTCGGATTCAGCGAGACGGTGACCAGCGCGTGCCAGCCCTCCACCTCGATGTTCGACACCGTCCCGACCGTCACGTCGTCGACCCGCACCGGCGAATTCCTGGTCAGCGTGGTCACATTCGGCATCTGGATGCGCACCTGGTACGCGCCGTCCATCGTGCCTTCGGTGCCCGGCATCGGCAGCGAGTTCAAGCCGTCCCACTCGCAACCCGAAACACCGAGCAGCACAGCGAGACCGAGCACCATCGTCGTCATCCGGCGCGGCATCATCGTCCCCCTCCCGGAATGGCCAGTCCGGCAAGGCCTTCCGGCACAGTGACCGGCGGCGGGCCCGGTGCGGGCGCCTGCTCGGCCAGACTCGGCGGGCTGAACTTCAGCTGCTCCGGGAACGCGTGCACACCGGTCGCCGGGTTCAGCAGGATCGGCGCGTAGTTCATGGCGAGCGAACTGATCACCGGCGCAAGGTATTGCGCGCAGAGATCCGCGGAGCGATCGGACTGGTTGATCTCCAGCGCGCGCACCGAACCGCACAGGAAGCCGAGCGGATCGGCCGTATTGTTCAGCGCCACCGCACCGGTGAGCGTGCCCTGGGCGGGCTTGTAGATCTGGTAGAAGTTCACCAGCGCGGTCGGGCCCGAGTGCAGCACCCGCTCCAGCTCCGGTTGCTTGTCCACCAGGATCTGGGTGACGTCGGCCAGCCGCTGCACGCCCTCGGTGAGCTCGGCGCCGCTGCCCTCCAGAAAACGCTTCACATCGGCCAATGCGGTGTCCAGATTGTCCAGTCCCGCACCGAGTTCCGCGGAGGCGCCGGCCAGCACCGAGGAGACCGAGGCGAGCCTGCCGCCGAACTGCACGATCTGTTCGTTGCTCGCCGCGAGCACATCCACGAACTTCTGCAGGTTGCGAATGGTGCCGAACAGGTCGGTGCGTCCGTCGGAGAGGGTGTTGAGGGTGGCGGACAGTTCACGCAACGTGTCGCGCAGTTTCTGCCCGTTGCCGTCCATATTGTCCGCGGCGGTGTTGACGAAGCGCCCGAACGAGCCCTGCGAGTCGTCGCCCACCGGGCCCAAAGTGGTTGCCAGCTTGGAGAGTTCGGCCTTGATGTCGTCCCACTCCACCGGCACCGCGGTGTGCTCGATCGGAATCTGCGCGCCGTCGCCCATTTTCGGGCCGCCGGTGTAGGCAGGCGCCAGCTGGATGAACCGCGCCGAGACCAGCGACGGCGAGATGATCACCGCGCGGGCGTCCGCGGGCAGGTCGATCCCGCGATCGATGGTCACTCGCACCTTCACCCGGTCCTTGCCGGGATCGATCGAATCGATCCGGCCGACCTTCACCCCCAGCACCCGGACCTCGTCGCCCTTGTACAGGCCCGAGGTCGAGGGGAAGTACGCGGTGATGCTGGTCGTGCCGAGCCGCGTGATCCCGGTGTACGCGCCGAACGCCACCAGCGCGACCACCACGGCGCCCGCGACCACGACCGCCCAGCGAGGCACCTTTTTCGCCTTGTCCATGAGGGTCATCGCGGTGGCTCCTGAATCGACGGGCCGATCGACGGCGGTGCCGGATGCGTGAAGATGTTGCGCAGGTCATCGGGCAGATGCTCGGGCCACACCAGCGCGTCCACCAGGCCCTGCAGCTGGGTGCTGGTGGCGTTGACGACATAGGCGTTGAACCACGGGCCGTTGCCGACCTGCTCGCCGAGGGCCGCGGCGTACGGGCCGAGATTGTCGAGCGCGTCGGACAGGTTCTGCTTGTTGCGTTGCAACAGGCCGAGCACCGAGTTCAGTTTGTCCAGCGCCGGTTTCAGCTGCGCCTCGTTGTCGTTGACCAGACCGGACAGCTGCTTGGCCACCTCGTTGACGTAGACGATCAGCTGCCCGATCGCGCCGCGCCGCCGGTCCAGCTCGCCGAGCAGGTTGTTGCCGTCCAGCAGCAGCATGTTGATCTGGTTGCTGCGGTCGGCCAGGATCTTGGTCACGCTCTGCGCCCGGACCAGCAGATCGGACAGCGCCTGGTCGCGCGCATTGATGCTGCGGGACAACGCCGTTACCCCGTCCAGCGCCGCGCGCAGCGGGGCGGGAGTGTCGGCGAAGGTCGCCGAGAGGGTGTCGAGTGTCTTGTCCACCTGCTCGAGGTCCAGCCCTTGCACGGTGCGGCCGAGATCGCCGAGCGCGTCGTTGAGCGAGTACGGAGAAGTGGTGCGGTCCAACGGAATCGTGTCGTCGCGCCGCAGCGCGCCCGGCCCGGTCGGCGTCAGCTCGAGCGACTTGCGGCCGAGCACGGTGTTGGTCTTGATCGCGGCAGCGGTCTTCTGGCCGAGCACGATCGACTCGTCGAGGGTGAAACGCACCAGCACCTTGTCGCCGTCGAGATGCACGCTGTCCACCCGGCCGGTACGCACCCCGGCCACCTGGACCGGATCGCCGGGCAGCAGTCCGCCGGCGTCGGCGAAGAACGCGGTGTAGTTCGCGCCGCCGCGGATGAACGGCAGCCGCTCGAACTGCAAGGCCGACAATGCCACACACACCGCGACCACCAGGCCGACGATGCCGATGGTGACGACACGGGATCGCTGCTCGTTCATTCGGGCGCACACCTTCCGGTCGTCTGCTTGCCCGGCAGGTTCACCTGCAACGGCTGCCCGTCCGGCCCGTCGACGAGCAAGTTGGTCCCGCAGACGTAGAGCTGCAGGAACGAGCCGTAGGCGCCGATGCGGATGAGCTTCTTGTAGGTGTCGGGCAGCCGGTCGAGCACCCATTGGATGGTGTCGGAGCCGTCGTCGAGATTGCTCGACAGCCGCCCGGTCTGCTCGATGGTGGAGCGCAGATCGGGTCGCGCTTGCGCGAGCAGGTCGGTCAGATCCCTGGTGGCCCCGGCGATCCGCGGCAACGCGTCCCCGATCGGATCGCGGTCGGCGGCCAGATCCGTGATCAGGCGCTGCAATTCATCGAGTGTGGTGGCGAACTGGTCGCCGCGCTGATCGATGGTCTGCAACACCGTGTTCAGGTTGTTGATCACGTTGCCGATCAGTTCGTCACGGTCGGCCAGCGTCTTGGCGAAGGAACCACCACTGTTGAGCAGCGAGACCAGCGTGCCGCCCTGGCCCTGGAAGATCTGGAGCAGCGCGCTGGTCAGATCGTTCACCTGCGCGGGATCGAGGCCGCGCAGCAACGGCCGGAACCCGCCGAGCAGCATGTCCAGGTCGAGCGCGGGCGCCGTCTTGTCCTTGTCGATGGTGCCGCCGTCCCGCAGCACGTCCGCGGCGCCCGGGCCCTCCAGCAGCTCCAGATACCGGTCACCGACCAGGTTTTCGTAGCGGATGGTGGCCCGGGTGCTGGTGAGCAACCGGTACTTGCGGTCGACGTCGAACTCGACGTGCGCCAGCTTGTCCTTACCGACCCGCACCGAGGAGACCGAGCCGACCGGCACCCCCGCGATGCGCACCTTGGCCCCGGGCAGCATGCCCGACGAGCTGGTGAACACGGCGTGGTAGCCGTGCTCCCTGGCGAAGCGCATCTGGCTGAAAACGACCGTCAGCCCGGCGAAAACCAGCGCCATCACCAAGGTGAAGATGGCCAGTTTCACGGTCGTCGCGGTGTTCTTCACAGTGCGTCCACCCCCGGCAACCCGGCGAACAGCAGCTGGAACACCTTCGGCGCCGAGTTGGGCTTCACGAAACCCGTGTTGGGCACGTACGGAGCTCCCTGATTCGTGTCGGTGACGACGTAGTCGGCATGACTGTTCGGCACCCGGTCGACCACGCCCTCGCAATGCGGGCCGCCGGTGGCGTTCACCTTCGGCAGGTCGTCCGGGTAGGTGTAGGGCTTGGCGCCGAACATGAAGTTGGTGTTCATCCCGATACCGGGCAGCACGCCGCCGAATACCCGTTCGGCCAGCGGCATCATCGGGCCGAGCGCGTTGATGATGCAGCCGAGCGCGGGGTTGTATTCGAACAGCAATTGCGTGGTGGGCCGCAACAGATCCAGCGCGGTGCCGAGGTTGCCCTCGTTCTCCTTCAGCACCGACCCAGTGGTGTCGGCCAGGCCGACCAGGTTGGCCAGCACGTCGTCCAGGCTCTGCTGCTCATCGACCAGCGCGCGGCTGGTGACGGTGGCGTTGTCCACGGTGCGCAGCAGATCGGGCGCCGTGTCCGCGTACAGGTCGGTGACCTGACCGGTCTGCACCAGATCCTGTTGCAGGGTGGGCAGATACGGGTTGATATCGCGCAGGTAGGCATCGCTGCGGGCGAGCAGGTCACCGAGCTTCTCGCCGCGGCCCTGCAACGCGGTACCGAGCGCGGACAGCGTCGCGTTCAACTTCTCCGGCTCGACCTTGGCCAGCACGTCGGACAGGTGCTGGAACAGCGTGTTGAACTCGACGGTCACGTGCTGCACGCTCACCCGCGCACCGGGTTTCAGCGAGGTCGCCGAAGGCTGTTCGGGCACCGTGAAATTCACATACTTCGCGCCGAAGACGGTGGTGGAGCGGATATCTACACCCGCGTTCGCCGGAACCAATTTCAGCTGATCGGGATTCACCGCCAGTTTCAGACTGGCGCCCTCGGCGGTCTGCTCGATCCCGACGACCCGGCCGATCTCCACGCCGCGCACCTTCACCTTGGCGTCCGGGTCGAGTACCAGGCCGCTGCGCGGCGCATCGACCATGACGGTCGCCGTCGAGGTGAAACCACCGACGAACATCAGCAGCGCGATCGCGACGATCGCCACCATCGCCAGCACCATCGCGGCTCCGGCGAGCTTGAACCCGAGCGCGTTTCGCAATTTCGTCGAATCCGCCATATCGCTATCCGGAGAGGTGGAAGTTGCCGGAGGTGCCGTAGATGGCCAGCGAGATCAGCAGTGTCACCGTGACCACCGCGACCAGCGAGGTCCGCACCGCGTTGCCGACCGCCACGCCGACCCCGACCGGGCCGCCCGCGGCGTTGTAGCCGTAGTAGGTATGGATGAGCATGACCGCCAGGGCCATGAAGATCGCCTGCGCGAACGACCAGAGGATGTCGCTCGGGATCAAGAAGGTGGAGAAGTAGTGGTCGTACACACCCGCCGACTGCCCGTAGATGACCACCGTGGCGAACCGGCTGGCCAGGAAGGACGCGATCACGGCGAGCGCGTACAGCGGCACGATCGCGATCATCCCGGCCAGCACCCGGGTGCCGACCAGGTACGGCACCGGTCGGATGGCCATGGACTCCAGCGCGTCGATCTCCTCGGCCACCCGCATGGCGCCGAGTTGCGCGGTCGAGCCGGCGCCGATGGTGGCGGCCAAACCGATGCCGGAGATGACCGGGGCGGCGATGCGGACATTGATGAAGGCCGCGAAGAATCCGGTGAGCGCCTCGACGCCGATATTGCCGAGCGAGCTGTAGCCCTGCACCGCGATGGTGCCGCCGGCGAACAGGGTGAGGAAGCCGACGATCACCACGGTGCCGCCGATCACCGCCAAAGCACCGCTGCCCATGCTGATTTCGGCGATCAATCGAATGGTCTCGGTCCGATAGTGGGTGAGCGCGCGCGGAATTGCCCCCAGCGCCTGCGCGTAGAACACAGCCTGTTTTCCGACAGAATCGAGCGAGTCCGACATCCGACGCACCCGTCGAACGGTACGCGGGAAGCGGGATTCGATCACGAAGGCCATGCGGTCACCGCGCCGTGAACTTGATGCCTACCGCGGTGACCACCACGTTCACGACGAACAAAGCCATAAAGGCGAAGACGACGGTCTGATTCACCGCATCACCGACACTCTTGGGACCACCTTTGACATTCAAACCCAGATAACAGGCCACCAGCCCGGCGATCAGCCCGAACAATCCGGCCTTCACTTCCGAGATGATCAATTCGGGCAAATGCGTCAGCAGCGTGATGCCGTTGACGAACGCGCCGGGGTTCACGTCCTGCAGAAACACCGAGAAGAGAAATCCGCCGACGATGCCGATGGTGCAGACCAGGCTGTTGAGCATCAACGCGACGAACATCGAGGCGAGCACGCGCGGCACCACCAGTCGCTGCACCGGGTTGATACCGAGCACCCGCATCGCGTCGATTTCCTCGCGAATCGTGCGGGCGCCCAGGTCAGCACAGATCGCGGTGGCTCCGGCACCCGCCACGATCAGCACCGTGACGATCGGCCCGACCTGGGTCACCGCGCCGAACGCCGCGCCCGCGCCGCTGAGATCGGCCGCGCCGATCTCGCGCAACAAGATGTTGAGGGTGAAGCTCACCAAAACCGTGAATGGAATCGCGACCAACAGCGTCGGCACGATCGAGACCCGTGCGATGAACCAGGACTGGTCGATGAACTCGCGCCATTGAAATGGCCTGCGCACGCTGGCGCGTGCGACTTCGGCAGTCAGTTCGAAGAACCCGCCGACGGCCCGCAATGGCACGGCAAGGACCTCGTTCATCTACGAACCTCCTTGCTCAGAACCCGCGTACAACCTCACGGCACGATTCTTCACCGAGGCCGCACCGCCTCATTGATTAGAACACGTTCACAACGTTGCCGGAAGATGTTTGTCACTTTTGAACTGCACTTTTTAGCTGCATCGGCATATAAATCTGGAACGGGTGTCAGAGAGATTGATCCCACCTTTGTGAGGCGGAGCACATCTCGACACCCAATGTCTACCAAGTGCCGGACCCTTGATCAACAGTTGGTCGGTTGATCAGCAGTTCGTGTCGAGTGGGTCTTGCAGATGCCGATCCTCGCTGCGCATGTTTCGCGCCGGAGATCGGGCGGCGACGCTGCGGGCTCAGCCGAGATCGAGCAGCGCCGAGGCCGAGAAGGTCTGCCCGGCAGGACGTTCGGCGAAGTAGCCGCCGAGAGTGGCCGCGAGATCGCCCGGCGCCCATTGACCATCCGCGGCGTCGAACCGTTGCTCGACGACGGGCGCGGCCATGAGCGCCACCATCGCGCCGTAGACCACGAACAGCTGACCGTTCACCGCGTCGGCGGCCGGGGACGCGAGATAGGCGACGAGCCGGGCCACATGGTCGGGAGACAGTGGATCGACCGCACCCTCGGGCGCGGCGCTGAACACCGCTTCGGTCATCGCGGTCCGCGCGCGCGGCGCGATCGCGTTGGCGCGCACGCCGTAGCGCGCCAGTGCCCGCGCCGCCGACAACGTCAACGCGGTGATGCCCGCCTTGGCGGCGCCGTAATTCGCCTGCCCCTCCGGGCCGAGCAGACCGGCCTCCGACGAGGTGTTGATCAGCCTGCCGTACACCGGCGCGCCGGCCGCCTTCGACTTGCCGCGCCAATAGGCCGCGGCATTGCGGGACAACAGGAAATGCCCACGCAGGTGTACCGCGACGACGGCGTCGAAATCCTCGTCGGACATGTTGAACAGCATCCGGTCCCTGGTGATCCCGGCATTGTTCACCACGATGTGCACGCCACCGAAGGCTTCCTCGGCGGTGCGGATCAGCGCGTCCGCGGTCGCGCGTTCGGCGATGCTGCCCGCGACGAACTCGGCCTTGACGCCGAGCGCGCGGAGCTCGGAGAGGGTGTCGGACACCGCATCCGATTCGGCCAGGTCGTTGATCACCACCGAGGCACCGGCACCGGCCAATGCGAGCGCCTCTGCCCGCCCCAGCCCGGCGCCCGCTCCGGTCACGATCGCCACTCGTCCGGCCAGGCTCACATCTACATCGTCCACGGGGCCGACCCTAGAACGTGTTCCAGCCGATGGCAAGGGACCATTTCACTGGAGCCGCAGCGCCGCTTTCGGGCATTGCGCGACCGCGTCCTCGACGTCGGCGACGCGGTCGGCGGGCACCTCGGCCGCCAGAATGTGCAACTGGTCTTCGTCATCGAGTTCGAACACGTCGGGGGCGATTCCGACACAGATTCCGTTCGCCTCGCACTGATCCAGATCGACGCTTACCTTCATGAGAACTCCTTTACCGCGATCCTTGGCGAACCCTAACAAGCCGGTACCGCCGCAGGTGGCGCTATCGACCGGATTCAGTAGCAATACTGGAACATGTTTCAGTCGGTATGCAATGATCGGGTGCACCCACATCGAGAAGGCATGAGGTATTTGCCATGCGCATTGCGTACACGCCGCAGCAGGAGGAGCTACGCGCGGAGCTGCGCGACTACTTCGCGCGACTCATCACCCCCGAGCGGCGGGCCGCGCTCAGCGCGCAGACGGGCGAGTACGGTCAGGGCACCGTCTATCGCGACGTCGTGCGGGAGATGGGCCGCGACGGCTGGCTGACGCTGGCCTGGCCGAAGGAATACGGCGGTCAGGACCGGTCGACGATGGATCAGCTGATCTTCACCGACGAGGCCGCGATCGCCGGCGCCCCGGTGCCGTTCCTGACCATCAACTCGGTCGCGCCGACGATCATGCACTACGGCAGCGAGGAGCAGAAGCGCTTCTTCCTGCCCAAGATCGCCGCGGGTGAGCTGCACTTCGCCATCGGCTACTCCGAACCCGGTGCGGGCACCGACCTGGCCAGCCTGCGCACCTCCGCGGTGCGCGACGGCGACGACTACGTGATCAACGGCCAGAAGATGTGGACCAGTCTGATCGCCTACGCCGACTACGTCTGGCTCGCGGTGCGCACCGACCCGAATGTCAAGAAGCACAAGGGCATCAGCATGCTCATCGTGCCGACCACGGCCGAGGGCTTCTCCTGGACCCCGGTGCACACCATGGCGGGGCCGGACACCAGCGCGACCTACTACCAGGACGTCCGGGTGCCCGCGAGCGCACTGGTCGGCCAGGAGAACGGCGGCTGGGCGCTGATCACCAACCAGCTCAACCACGAGCGGGTCGCGCTCACCTCCGCGGGACCGCTCGCGCTCGCCGTGCGCCAGACCGTCGACTGGGCGCGCAATACCAAGGCGGGCAACGGCTCCCGGGTCATCGACCAGGAATGGGTTCAGGTCAACCTGGCCCGGGTGCACGCGAAGGTCGAATACCTGAAGCTGCTGAACTGGGAGATCGCCAGCCGGGCCGACGCGGGCGGCGACGCGGCGCCCCGGCCGTGGGACGCCTCCACCTGCAAGGTGTACGGCACCGAGCTGGCCACCGAGGCGTACCGGCTGCTCATGGAGGTACTCGGCCCGCAGGCCTATCTGCGGCAGGACTCCCCCGGCGCCGAACTGCGCGGACGGCTCGAGCGGATGCATCGGGCCGCGCTGATCCTGACCTTCGGCGGCGGCACCAACGAGGTGCAGCGCGACATCATCGCGATGACCGCCCTCAAGCAACCCGCCGCCGCGCGCTGATCCGGAAAGCAGAGAGCCGACATGGATTTCACTCCCACCGAAGCCCAATTCGATCTGGCCCGGCTGACCGGCGAGGTGTGCGCCAAACTCGTCACCGCCGACCGGCTGCGCGAACTCGACAAAGCCGACGAACGATTCGACGCGGCGCTGTGGAGTTCGCTCGCCGACACCGGCGTGCTCGCGGCGGCGCTGCCGGAGTCCGTCGGCGGCGGCGACTTCGGCGTCCTCGAGCAGACCGCCGTGCTGCGCGAACTCGGCAAGTCGCTCGCCGCCGTGCCGTACCTCTGGTCGATCGTGGTCGGCGCGGGCGCGCTGGCGCGGTTCGGCGGTGCGGCGCAACAGGATCGGGCGACCCAGGCGGGCGCGGGCCAGGTGATCCTGACCGCGGCGCTGACCGAAGAGCACAACTGGGATACGGCCAGGCCCACCACCGTCGCGGTCGAGGCGGACGGCGGCTGGCGGCTCACCGGCGTCAAAACCACGGTGCCGGTGGCCGATCGCGCCGAGCGCATCCTGGTCCCGGCCACCGTCGCGGGCGGGCCCGCGGTCTTCCTGGTCGATCCCGCCGCGGCGACGGTGACCGCGCAGCAGGTCGTCGATCGCAGCCCCGAGTACCTCGTCGAATTCGCCGATGCCCCAGCCGAATTGGTCGGCACCGTCGAACAGGGGGCCGAGATCCTGGGCTGGCTGCTGACCCGGGCCTGGCTCGGTCTCAGCGCACTCCAGCTCGGCACGGTGGAGCGCGCACTCGACCTGGTCGCCGAATATGCCCGCGAGCGGGAACAATTCGGCAAGGCAGTGGGCAGCTTCCAGGCCGTGGCCCAGCGGCTCGCCGACGCCTACATCGACGTCCAGGGCCTGCGTCTGGCGGTCACCCAGGCGGCCTGGCAGCTGTCCGAGGACCTGCCGAGCGCCGCCGCCGTGCACACCGCCAAATTCTGGGCCGCCGATGCGGGCCACCGCGTAGCGCACACCGTCGTGCACATTCACGGCGGCGTCGGCATCGACCGCGACCACATCGTGCACAACTACTTCACCGCCGCCAAACACAACGAATTCGCCCTCGGCGCCGCCACCGACCACCTCCGCGCCCTCGGCGCCCTCCTCACCACCAACCCCACCTGACCCACCCCCGAACGGCCCGCCGATCCGGCGGGCCGTTCTTGTCTGCGCGGGCCGGAAGGCACCACACCGAGGGCCGCCACGGTATCCGTGGCGGCCCTCGGTATGCGCTCGCGGCTTACTTGGTACTTGCTTCTGCGTGCTCGTCGGCGGGGCGTTCGTCGGTTTGGGCTTTGGCCCAGCGGTAGTCGGGCTTGCCGGCGGGGTTGCGCTTGATCTGGTCGACGAACCAGAGGCTGCGAGGGAGTTTGTAGGGGGCGATCTCCTGGGTGAGGACGGGGCGCAGCTCCTCGAGGGTGGGGCGCTTGTCGCCGCGGCACTGGACGACGGCGGCGACGCGCTGACCCCAGCGTTCGTCCTCGACGCCGACGACGAGGGCGTCGAAGACCTCGGGATGGCATTTCAGCGCACCCTCGACCTCTTCGGGGTAGATCTTCTCGCCGCCGCTGTTGATGCTGACCGAACCCCGGCCGAGCATGGTGACCGTGCCGTCCTCCTCGACCCGCGCGTAGTCGCCGGGGATCGAATAGCGAATCCCGTTGAACTCCTTGAACGTTGCCGCGGTCTTGGCCTCGTCCTTGTAGTAGCCGACCGGGATGTGGCCCTTGCGCGCGATGAGCCCGACCTGCCCGGAGCCGGGCACCACCGGATTGCCGTCCTCGTCGAGCACCTCGGTGGCGGCGTCGATCTTCACCCGCGGACCACCGGTGTGGTTGGCGCCCTTGGCGATTACCGACAGCCCGCCGAAACCGGTCTCCGAGGACCCGATGGAATCGGTGATCATCCGGTTGGGCAGCAGTTCGAGGAACTTGTCCTTGAGTGTCGGCGAGAACAGCGCGGCGCTGCTGGCGATCACGTACAGGCTCGAAAGATCGTAGGGTGCACCGGTTTCCGGGTTCCCCTCCAGTAGCGCGTCGACCATCGGCCGGGCCATCGCGTCGCCGGTGATGAAGATGAGGTTGATCTTGTGCCGGTCGATGTGCTGCCACACCCCGTGCCCGGTGAACTCGGGGATCATCACGGCCTTGCCGCCGTCGAAGAGGCTGTGGAAGGTCGCCGTCTGCGAGCCACCGTGGATCATCGGCGGAATCGGGAACCGCACCATCTGCGGGTTGCCCGCGCCGAGCTTGGACTGATGCCACTCGTCCTGGACGTATTCGCCGGTGAGGAAGTTGATACCGCCGCCGAGCACCCGCCACCAGTCCTCGTGCCGCCACATCACGCCCTTCGGCAGTCCCGTGGTGCCGCCGGTGTAGAGCATGAAGATGTCGTCACCGGAGCGTTCACCGAAGTCACGCTCCCCCGACGCGGCGGCCAGCGCGGCCTCGTATTCGACCGAATCCGCTGCGGTCGCGGTGCTGCCGGTCGTATCGTCGTCGACAACGATCACCGTCTTCAGCAGCGGCGTTTTCGGGAGCACCCCGTCCACCCGATCGCTGTAGCGGCGCTCGTGAATCAGCGCGACCATGTCCGAATTGTCGAAGATATATTGCAACTCGTTCTCGACGTATCGGAAGTTCACGTTGACCATCACCGCCCGCGCCTTGAACACCGCGACCATGGCCTCGACGGCCTCGATCGTGTTGCGCGAGTAGATGCCCACCTTGTCGCCCGGCTGAACACCATGTTCGAGCAGGTAGTGAGCCAGTTTGTTGGCGCGCTCCTCCAGCTGGGCGTAGGTGACCTCACGGCTGTCGTCCGCGAGCGCGACGCGGTCGGGCATCAGGTCGATGGCGTGTTCGACAAGGTCCGCTATGTTGTAGCTCACAGCCCTAAAATAGAACGTGTTACTGTTCCTGGCAAGGTTCGAAAGTCAGGAGATTCGCCGATGCCACACTGTCTCGTCGAGAAACGCGATCATGTCCTGATCGTCACGATGAATCGCCCCGAGGCGCGCAACGCGCTCTCGGCCGAAATGATGGCGATCATGCGTGACGCCTGGGACCAGGTGGACAACGATCCGGATATCCGGGTCGCGATCCTGACCGGCGCGGGCGGCGCGTTCTGCGCGGGCGCGGACCTGAAGGCGATGACCGCGCAGCATCCCGGCGATTCCTTCGCGGGCGGCGGCTGGGACCTGTCGAAGATCGAGGCGCTGCTGAAGGGCCGCAGGCTCACCAAGCCGTTGATCGCGGCGGTCGAGGGCCCCGCCATCGCGGGCGGTACCGAGATCCTGCAGGGCACCGATATCCGGGTGGCCGGTGAAAGCGCGAAATTCGGTGTGTCCGAAGCTCGCTGGGGACTGTTCCCGCTCGGCGGGTCCGCCGTGCGACTGGTCCGCCAGATCCCCTACACCGTCGCCGCCGACATCCTGCTGACCGGCAGGCACGTCACCGCGGCCGAAGCGAAGGACATCGGCCTGATCGGGCACGTGGTCCCGGACGGCGGCGCGCTCGACAAGGCCCTCGAGCTCGCGGCCCAGATCGCCGCCAACGGTCCGCTCGCGGTGCAGGCCATCCTGCGCACCATCCGGGAAACCGAGGGCATGCACGAGGAAGAGGCGTTCCAGATCGACGCGAAGCTCGGCATGGCGGTGTTCAAGTCCACCGACGCCAAGGAGGGCCCGAAGGCGTTCGCGGAAAAACGCAAGCCGACCTTCACCGGTAGCTGAAAACAACACGCCCCCGGTACCTTTCGGTGACCGGGGGCGTTCGCACGGCGAATTCAGCCGGCCGGGTAGGCCATCCAGAACGGCTCCCACTGGTGACCGTCGGGATCGATGAACGTGCGGCTGTACATGCCGACCTGTTCCTCTTGCGCCCGCTTCTCCGCGTTGACCTCCTCGGTGCCGCCCGCGGCCAGCGCCGCGCCGATGTAGGAGTCCACCTCGGCGACGCTGGTCAGCGCCAAACTGTAGGAGGCGCCGATCTTTTCGGTGGTTTCGGCCACCGGGCGGCGACAGAACGTGGTGAAGAACTGTCTGGTCAGCAGCATGATGCAGATGTTGTCGTCGATCACGATGCAGGCCGCGTTGTCGTCGGTGAACTCCTGATTGACCTTCCAGCCGAGCGCCTCGTAGAACTTCTTCGACCGATCCAGATCGGCGACGGGGAAGTTGAGAAAAATCATCCGGCTGCTCATGTGTCGGTCCCTTTTCGTAGTCCGCCTGTTTTCTGCGCATCTATGAAGACGACGCGCAGGCCCGGAACTCATCGCTGAGCGGGCGATGTGACCGGGCACACGGCCCGCTGCGCGATCTTGAAAACGCAGGTAACGGACATTTGGGTCTGGGATGTGTCGGTGGGCTGTGGCAGGGTGACACCCATGAACGACTTGTCCGGCCACACCGCCGGCCTCGCTCCCGACGTCCTCGAATCCTTCGAGAAGCACCGCCGGGAATTGTGCGCTTACGCCTACCGCATGCTCGGCTCCTCGTTCGAGGCCGAAGACGCGGTCCAGGAAACCTTCACCCGCGCGTGGAAGTCCTACGACTCGTTCGAGGGTCGCGCGAGCCTGCGCTCCTGGCTGTATCGAATCACCACCAACGTCTGCCTGGACATGCTCGACGGCCCGCAGCGGCGGGCCAGGCCGATGGACCTGTCCGGTCCGTCACGACCGGACTCGCCGCTCCCCGCACCCCAGCCGGACTACGTCTGGATCGAGCCGATCCCGAACGCTCTGGCCTTCGGTGCCGACCCGGCCGACCACGCCTCGGCCAAGGACACCCTGCGGCTGGCCTTCGTCGCCGCCTGCCAGCACCTGCCCGCCACCCAGCGGGCCATCCTGATCATGCGCGAGGTGCTGCGGTTCTCCGCCAACGAGACCGCCGAAGCCCTCACCATGTCACCCGCGTCGGTCAACAGCGCGCTGCAGCGGGCCAGGGCGACCATGTCCAAGGTGCAGCCGACCACCTCGGACAACTACGACGAGTCCGACGACGACCAGCGCAAGCTCGTCGACAACTTCGTCAAGGCCTTCGAGGCCTACGACATGGACACCCTGACCTCGCTGCTGAAAACCGATGTGGCGCTGTCCATGCCGCCGATCGAACTGTGGATCTCCGGCCCGGAGAACGTGGTCGCGTTCATGCTCGGTCACGGCAGCGGTTGCCGCGACTCCCGGATGATCCGCCTCGAGGGCGCCAACGGTCACCCCGCCTTCGGCCACTACAAGCCGAGCGGCGAGCCCGGCGTCTGGGTCCCCTGGTCGATCACCGTCCTGGAACTCGACGGCGACACCATCTCCGGCCTCAACTTCTTCCTCGACACCGACAAGCTGTTCCCCCTGTTCGGCCTGGCCCCCGAACTGCGCGAAGCGGTGTAAGGTTCCGCCGCTCCCGGAAGGTATGGGGCAGACGGCGTGGTGCCCAGCTCGTTGCGGGCTGGGCATTGCGGCCCTGCGCTCGCGCGAATACCGCGGCAGAGACGGCGTAGAGCGCCGCAACCTGGAAATGCGCGCCACCGCAGTAGGCCCCGACCTCGCCCGCTGCACCGCGCAGGTAACCCGCTGGTCCCTGTGCGCGCGGGTACACCCCTTGCGCCGCACGGGTCTTCGGCTGCCGCGCGCGTCTTCACGCGTGCCACGCGATGAACTTGCCGGGCGACACACCGGGAGGGTCATGAAGACGCACGCGGGAGCGCTCCATTGGCACCAGCAGCCCCCGCCGGACACCCACCCGACGCTGCCGCGCGCACGTTTTCGCACCCCGCGCACGTTTTCGCGCCCCGCGCGACGACTTGCCGAGCGACACACCGGGAGGCTGACGAAAACGCGCGCGGGAGCAATCCATTAGCACCAGCGGCCCCCGCCGGGCACCCACCCGACGCTGCTCCCGCCGCACGTTTTCGCACCCCGCACGACGACTTGCCGAGCGACGCACCAGAACGCTGGCCGAGACGCGCGCGGGAGCAATCCGTTAGCACCAGCACGCCTCGCCGGACACCCACCCGGCGCTGCCGCGCATGTTTTCGCGTCCCGCACACGTTGTCGCGCCCCCGCGCGACGACTTGCCGGACAACACACCGCGAGGCTGGCCAAGACACGCGCGGGAGCAATCCGTTAGCCCAGCAGGCCCCGCCAGACACGCACCCGGCACTCCCGCGCACTTTTTCGCGCCCCGCGCGACGACTTGCCGGGCAACGCGCCGGAAGGCTGGCGAAAACGTGCGCGCGACGCCTAACTGCCGCAGCGGGTCTCGCCTCCGCGGCGCTGCGCCGCGCACGTTTTCGCGTCCCGCGCACGTTTCGCACCGCGCACGACGACTTGCCGGGCGACACGCTGGAAGAGCCGCGAAACCGCGCGTGGGAGCAGTCCGTTAGCCGCAGCAGGCGCCACCAGGCACCCGCCCGACGCAATGCTGCGCAGGTCTTCGCCCCGCGCACGCTTTCGCGCCTCGCACGACGACTTGCCGCACAACACACCGGAAGGTCACGAAGACGCGCGCGGGGGCATTCCGTTAGCCGCAGCAGGCGCCACCGGGCACTCGCCCGGCGCAGCGCCGCGCACGTTTTCGCCCCCCCGCGCGACGACTTGCCGAGCAACGCGCCGGAAGGCTGGCGAAACGTGCGCGCGACGCCCCAACTGTCGCGCGGGTCTCGCCTGCGCGGCGCTGCGCCGCGCACGTTTTCGCACCGCGCGCGACGACTTGCCGGGCGACACACCGGAAGGGTCGCGAAGACGCGCGCGGGGGCGCGCTCCGTTTACACCAGCAGCCCCCGCGGGGGCACGCATACGATGCTGCGCCGCACGGAATCTCGCGTGCCGCGCGGAATCTCGCGTGGAGCGCGGAATCTCGCGTGCCACACGGCATCTCGCGCGGCCAGACGACGCGACAGGCGGAGGGCGCGGGGCGGGTCCGCTAGGGGGCGGGTACGTAGTGGTCGCGGAGTTTGCGCTTGTAGAGCTTGCCGTTGGGGTCGCGGGGGAGTTCGGGGAGGTAGTCGATTGATTTGGGCATCTTGTATTTGGCGAGTTGGGTTGCGGCGAAGGCCAAGAGTTCGGCGGTGAGGGCGTCGTCGCCTTCGATGCCGGGGGCGGGTTGGACGACGGCTTTGACTTCGGCGCCCCAGTCGGGGTGCGGGATGCCGAAGACGGCGACGTCGGCGACCTTGGGGTGGGTGACGAGCACGTTCTCGATCTCGGCGGGATAGATGTTCACGCCGCCGGACAGGATCAGGTCGGAACGACGGTCGTGCAGGTAGAGGTAGCCGTCCTCGTCGAGGTGGCCGATGTCGCCGACGGTGAACAGGTCACCGACGCGGGAGTCCTCGGTTTTGGCCTTGTCGTGGTGGTATTCGAAACTCGAAGCGCCCATGCGCATGTAGACGAGGCCGGGTTCACCGGCGGGCACCTCGGTGCCGTCTTCCTCGCTGAGCACCTTGATCACCGACCAGGGCCAGGCCTTGCCGACCGAGCCGGGCTTGCGCAGCCAGTCGGTGCCGTTGATCACCGTGCCGCCGCCCTCGGTGGCCGCGTAGTACTCGGTGACCGTCGGACCCCACCAGTCGAGCATCTGTCGTTTGGTTTCCTGTGGGCAGGGGGCCGCGCCGTGCACCATGCTGCGCAGCGAGGAAACGTCGTACTTGGCGCGCACCGCCTCGGGCAGGGCGAGTAGCCGATGGAACTGGGTGGGCACCATGTGGCTGTGCGTCACCCGGTACCGGTCGATGAGCCGCAGCATTTCCTCGGCTTCCCACCGATCCATCAGAACGAGCTTGTGCCCCAACTGGATCGAGATGGTCGCGAAGTTCAACACGGCCGTGTGATAGAGCGGCGAGCCACAGATGTGCACGTGCTCGTCGTACGGCGCGAGCTCGAACAAACCGAAGAAGGCCGTAGTGTGCGGCGGCACGACGTCGGGGTCGGCGCCGGTGAGCGGTCGGCGAACACCCTTGGGCCGCCCGGTGGTGCCGGAGGTGTAGAGCATCGGCGCGCCGGTGCTGCGGTCGGACGGACGGCCGGTGTCGGCGGCCCCGAGCCAGGCCACCGAGCGGAAGCCTTCGATCTCGCCGACCGAAAAGCGTGCCGTGGCAGGCAGTTTCGCTTCATCGGCCGCGGCGGTCGCGGTCGCGGCAAAGCGGTCGCTGGCCAGGAACGCCTTCGCCTCGCTGTCCTGGAGGATGTAGGCGACTTCGGGGCCGGTCAGGTGCCAGTTCACCGCGACGATGTACAGCCCGGCCTGGTAGGCCGCGAAGTAGGCGGCGACCGCCTCCGTGCAGTTGTGCACCATGCTGACCAGCACGTCACCGGTTTTCAGGCCGAGCCCGCGCAGGCCGGTGGCGTATCGGTCGGCGAGCGTGGCCAATTCGCGATACGTCACCTCCCGGCCCGCCGGATCGACCAAGGCGATGCGATCCGGTTCGGCTTCGGCGATGTTCCACAGACCGAGAATTTTCGTTGACTCCTGCGCCGTCATCATTCGAATCTAGAACGTGTTCTACATATCGACAAGGGGGGCGAGGCGACGTAATTGCTCGACGTCCGCCGCGGACACCAGCATCATGGTGACCCCGGCCGCCTCCCACACCTTCAGTTGTTCGCGCACATGCGCCTCGTCGCCGATGATCGCGGTATCGAGAATCATTTCGTCCGGCACGACGGCGGCCGCCTCGGCCTTTTTGCCCGCCTGGAACAGCCTGCCGATCTCGTCGACCTCGCGTTCGTAGCCCATCCGGCGGTAGACCTGCGCGTGGAAATTCTGCTCCGGCGCGCCCATCCCGCCGATGTAGAGCGACATGACCCAGCGCATCCGCTCGAGTTCGCTCGCGGCGTCGTCGGTGATCACCACCTGACAACTCGCGGCGATCTCGAAATCCGCCCGCGACCGACGCGCACCCGCCCGGGCGAAGCCCTCGTCGAGCCAGTCGTTGTACATGTTCGCCAGCCGCGGCGCGTAGTAGATCGCGAGCCAGCCGTCGGCGATCTCCGCGGTGAGCGCGACGTTCTTCGGCCCTTCGGCACCGAGCCAGATCGGCAGATCCGCACGTAACGGGTGCACGATCGGCTTGAGCGGCTTACCGAGCCCGGTCGCCCCCGGACCCGCGTAGGGCAGCGGGTAGTTCGGCCCGTCGTTGGTCACCGGCGCCGCCCGCTCGAGAATGCGCCGGATGATCCCGACGTATTCGCGGGTCCGCTGTAGCGGTTTGGCGAACGGCTGGCCGTACCAGCCCTCGACGACCTGCGGCCCGGATACGCCGAGCCCGAGCACGGCCCGGCCGCCGCTGAGGTGATCCAGGGTCAGCGCGTGCATCGCGGTCGCGGCCGGCGTGCGCGCCGACATCTGCACGACGGAGGTGCCGAGCCGGACCCGTTGCGTGGCCGAACCCCACCAGGTCAGCGGGCCGAACGCATCCGAGCCCCACGATTCCGCCGCGAACACGGCATCGAAACCGGCTGCCTCCGCCGCCAGCACCAACTCCCCCGCGTGCTGCGGCGGCTGCGCCATCCAGTACCCGAGTTGCAATCCGAACTTCATGCTCGACCCTTTCCGACCGACCTCCGAGCAGTTTGCACAGCCCGTCACCGACACCGCATCTTGCCAGCAGAATAAGAACCTGTTCTACTCGACATTGTGACTCAGGGGAATACCGCATCCGGCGTAATCGCGGATGAGAGAGGGTCGGATTTGAACACCACCGCACCTGATGTACTCAGTGCGCCCCTACGGGTGCAATTCGACTACACCCGGTCCGTCGGACCGACGATCGGCAAGTTCTTGACCGCCCTGCGCGACCGCAAGATCGTCGGGGTGCGCGGCACGGACGGCCGGGTGCTGGTGCCGCCGCCCGAGTACGACCCGGTCAGCGCGGAGCCGCTCACCGACTTCGTCGACGTGGCCGCGGTCGGCACCGTCGAATCGTGGACCTGGGTACGCGAACCGCTGCCCGGCCAGCCGTTCGACCGGCCGTTCGCGTGGGCGCTGATCCGGCTGGACGGCGCGGACACCACGCTGCTGCACGCCGTCGATATCGCGGCGCCGGAGGACATCCGGACCGGCATGCGGGTGGCCGTCCGGTGGGCCGCGGAAACCAGCGGCAGCATTCATGACATCGCGTGCTTCGTGCCGGGCGAACAACCGGAAGCGACCACCGAAGGCACCGAGACGGGCGGCGATCCGATCTCGGTCATCACCACACCGGTCGACCTCAGCTACAAGCACACCGCGTCGCCGCAGGAGACCGTCTACCTGCGCGGACTCGCGGAAGGCAAGCTGCTCGGCGGGCGCACCGACGCCGCGGGCAAGGTGTACTTCCCGCCGCGCGGCGCCAATCCGACCGACGGCAGGCCGACCGACCAGACCGTCGAGCTGCCCGACCGCGGCACCGTCACCACGTTCTGCATCGTCAACGTGCCGTTCCTCGGCCAGCGGATCAAGCCGCCCTATGTCGCGGCGTACGTGCTGCTCGACGGCGCCGACATCCCGGTGCTGCACCTCGTACTCGGTTGCGAGGCAAGCGAAGTGCGGATGGGTATGCGGGTCGAGGCGGTGTGGAAGCCGCGCGAGGAGTGGGGCTTCGGGCTGGAGAACGTGGACCACTTCCGCCCCACCGGCGAGCCGGATGCCGACTACGAGACCTACAAGCACCACCTCTGAGAGGCCCACGTTGACTGACCACGGAACGGATATCGCGGTCGTGGGCTTCGCCCACGCGCCGCACGTGCCGGAGACCTTCGGCACCACCAATGGCGTCGAGATGCTGGTGCCCTGCTTCCAGCAGCTCTACAGCCGGCTCGGCATCACCAAGTCCGATATCGGCTTCTGGTGCTCCGGCTCCTCGGATTACCTTGCCGGACGCGCATTTTCGTTCATCTCGGCGATCGACGCGATCGGCGCGGTGCCGCCGATCAACGAGTCCCACGTGGAGATGGACGCGGCCTGGGCGCTGTACGAGGCCTGGGTGAAACTGCGCTCGGGGCAGGCGGAGACCGCGCTGGTGTACGGCTTCGGCAAGTCCTCGGCCGGCACGCTGCGCCAGGTGCTCACCATGCAGCTAGACCCGTACCTGGTGACACCGCTCTGGCCGGACGCCTGGTCGATCGCGGGTCTGCAGGCCCGGGCGGGTCTGGACGCGGGGCGTTGGACCGAACAGGACATGGCCGCGGTCGCCGCAGGCGATGACGGCGACGTCGAAAGCCTGCTCGGCACACCGTATGTCGCCGATCCGCTGCGCGCCCACGACATCGCGCCGGTCACCGACGGCGCGGCGGCCATCGTGCTCGCGGTCGGTGACCGCGCGCGCGAACTGTGCGAGCGGCCCGCCTGGATCACCGGTATGGCGCATCGGGTGGACACGCCGAATCTCGGCGCCCGCGACCTCACCGTCTCCCCCTCGACCGCGGCTGCGGCACAGGCGGTTACCGGTGGCGACACGAGCGGCTTCGATATCGCGGAGCTGCACGCGCCGTTCAGCCATCAGCAGCTGATCCTCACCGAGGCGATCGGCCTGAAGAACGGGACCAAGGTGAACCCGTCGGGTGGCGCGCTCGCCGCGAACCCGATGTTCGCCGCCGGGCTCGAACGCATCGGTTTCGCGGCCGAGGCGATCATGGGCGGCACCGCGAATCGTGCACTCGCCCATGCCACCAGCGGCCCCGCGCTGCAGCAGAACCTTGTGACAGTCCTGGATTCGGAGGCGAGCCGATGACCAATCCCGCTGCGGTGCTCGGCACCGGCCAAACCCATCACGTGACGAAAAGAACCGATGTATCGATGGCGGGCATGTGCCGCGAGGCCATCGACCGCGCGCTGGTCGACGCGGGCCTGACCATCGCCGATATCGATGCCGTGGTGGTCGGCAAGGCTCCCGATCTGTTCGAGGGCGTCATGATGCCCGAGCTGTATCTCGCGGATGCGTTGGGCGCCACCGGAAAACCGCTGTTGCGCGTGCATACCGCGGGCTCGGTCGGCGGATCCACCGGAGTGGTCGCCGCCAACCTGGTGCAGGCCGGCGTGCACAAGCGCGTACTCGCGATCGCCTGGGAGAAGCAGTCGGAGTCCAATGCCATGTGGGCACTGTCGATTCCGGTGCCGTTCACCATGCCGGTCGGCGCGGGCGCGGGCGGTTACTTCGCCCCGCATGTGCGCTCCTACATCCGGCGCTCGAACGCGCCGAGCCATATCGGCGCGATGGTCGCGGTCAAGGATCGGCGCAACGGCGCGAAAAACCCTCTCGCCCACCTCAAACAGCCCGATATCACGCTCGAATCCGTGCTGGCGTCGCAAATGCTGTGGGACCCCATTCGTTTCGACGAGACCTGCCCGTCGTCGGACGGCGCCTGCGCCATCGTGATCGGCGACGAGGAAGCGGCGACCGCGGTGGAGGCGACCGGCAAGAAGGTGGCCTGGGTGCACGGCACCGCGATGCGCACCGAGCCGACCACCTTCGCCGGACGCGACCAGGTGAACCCGCAGGCCGGTCAGGACGCGGCGGCCGCGCTGTGGCAGGCCGCCGGAATCACCGACCCGCTCAACGAGATCGACGTCGCGGAGATCTACGTGCCGTTCTCCTGGTTCGAGCCGATGTGGCTGGAGAACCTCGGCTTCGTGCCGCAGGGCGACGGCTGGAAGCTCACCGACAAGGGAGAAACCGAGATCGGCGGCATTCTGCCGGTCAACCCCTCCGGTGGCGTGCTCTCCTCGAACCCGATCGGCGCGTCCGGGCTCATCCGGTTCGCCGAGGCGGCCAAGCAGGTCATGGGCCGCGCCGGCGCGTACCAGGTGGAAGGAGCCCGCAAGGCCGTCGGCCACGCCTACGGCGGTGGCTCCCAGTACTTCTCGCTCTGGGTCGTCGGCTCGGAGCGGCGATGAGCCCACTGCAGTTCACCCTCGGCATCGCGCTCAGCCCCCTGGAGCAGTTGCCGGAACTGGCGAAAACCGCTGAGGAGTGCGGCTTCTCGTCGGTCGCGCTACCGGACTCGCTGTTCTACATGCAGTCCGCGGCGGCGAAATACCCTTACACCGCCGACGGGAGCAGGTTCTGGGGTCCGGAGACACCCTGGGTCGACCCGTTGATCGGGGCGACCGCGATGGCCATGGCGACCAGCCGAATCCGGTTCTACACCAATGTGCTCAAGCTCGGCTCGCGCAATCCGCTGTTGCTGGCGCGTCAGGTGGGCTCGGTGGCGGCCATGTCCGGCAACCGGTTCGGCTTCGGTGTCGGCATCGGCTGGGCGCCGGAGGAATTCGAATGGTGCGGCGTGCCGTACGCGCGCCGCGGGGCCCGGGTCGACGAGATGATCGAGGTCATCAAGCTGGTACTGGGCGGCGGCATGGTCGAATACCACGGCGAATTCTTCGATTTCGATCCGTTGCAGGTCAGCCCGGCCCCGACCGAGCCGGTGCCGTTCTATATCGGCGGGCACACCGAGGCGGCGCTGCGCCGGGCGGCCCGGGTCGGCGACGGATGGGCCTCGGCGATGATGACCTACGACGAGCTGCGCCGGACCATCGGCAAGCTCGACGCGCTGCGCGCCGAATTCGGCCGGGGCACCGAACCGTTCGAGATCCAGGCGGTGTGCGTCGACCGGTTCGGCCGGTCGGGCTATCAAGATCTGGCCGATGCCGGTGTCACCGATGCGATCGTGGTGCCGTGGCTGATGGACGGCATCGGCTTCGACGGCGAACTCGCCGCCAAACAGGACTCGCTGCGCCGATTCGCCGCGGCGAATATCGAAGACCCGATCGTCGCGGAGGTACCGGCATGACCACCACCACCGACCATCCCGCCCGCACCGCCGGGCTCGCGTCGCAGGCCGCGGTGCGCGCCCGGGACAAGGCGGCCTGGGTCGCCCTGTTCGCCGAGGACGGCATCGTCGAAGATCCCATCGGCCCTTCCGGTTTCGATCCGGAAGGCAAGGGCCACCGCGGCAAGGAGGCGATCGCGGCGTTCTGGGACAAGGCGATCGCGCAGACGACTTCGATCGAGTTCCTGTTCGGTGACTCGTTCGCGTGCGGGAACGAGATCGCGTTCACCGGCACCATCCGCAGCACGCTCGGCGGCCATCGGATCGACGCCGACGGGGTGTTCACCTACCGGGTGGACGAGACCGGCAAAATCGCCGCGCTGCGCGCATTTTGGGAGGTCGACCGCGCCATGGCGACCGCGAAGAAGGTCGACTGACAGACCGACCGGCGAAAGGCCCTCGGACCGGAGTGGGGACTACCGGGCCGAGGGCCTTTGTGGTTTCGGTGCGCTCAGTGCGCGACCGGGCAGGTCTTGTAGTCCACCGGGAATTCCTTGATCCCATTGAGCCAGCCGGAACGCAGCCGCTTCGGGTCGCCGAGCTTGGTGATGTCCGGCAGATGATCGGCGATGGCGTTGAAGATCAGGTCCACCTCGAGCCGGGCCAGGTTCGCGCCGATGCAGAAGTGCGCGCCGGTGCCGCCGAAGGACAAGTGCTGGTTGTCCTTTCGCAGGATGTCGAACTTCTCCGGCTCGTCGAAGACGTCCTCGTCGAAGTTGGCCGAGCGGTACAGCATGACTACCCGCTCGCCCTTCTTGATCTGCACGCCGCCGAGCTCGGTGTCTTCCAGCGCGGTCCGCTGGAAGGAGGTGACCGGCGTGGCCCACCGGATGATCTCGTCGGCGGCGGTGGCCGGGCGCTCCTTCTTGAACAGCTCCCACTGCTCGGGGTGCTCCATGAAGGCGTTCATGCCGTGCGTGATGGCGTTACGAGTGGTCTCGTTGCCGGCCACGGCCAGCATGATGACGAAGAAGCCGAACTCTTCCTCGCTCAGCTTGTCGCCGTCGACGTCGGCCTCGATCAGCGTGGTGACGAGGTCGTTGGCCGGGCATTCCTTGCGTGCGGCGGCCATTTGGTATGCGTAGCCGAGGATTTCGGCCGAAGCCATGACCGGGTCCGCGTCGTTGTCCGGGTCGTCGTATCCGGTCATGTCGTTGGACCAGGTGAAGACCTTCATCCGATCCTCCTGCGGCACCCCGATCAGCTCGGCGATCGCCTGCAACGGCAGCTCGCACGCGATCTGGGTGACGAAGTCGCCGCTGCCGGATTCAGCCGCGGCCTTGACGATCGATTCGGCCCGCGCCGAAAGTTCCGCGCGCAGACCGTTTATCGCACGCGGGGTGAAACCGCGGGAGATGATCTTGCGCAGCTTGGTGTGCTCCGGCGCGTCCTTGTTGATCAGCACGAAGCGCTGCAGTTCGATCTGTTCGCGGGTGATGTCGTCGTTGAAGCGCGGGATCGCGGTGTTCTCGTAGGTGGAGAACACCTCGCTGCGCCGGGACACCTCTTTGACATCGGCGTGCTTGCTCACCACCCAGAAGCCCTCGTCGTGGAAGCCACTGACCTCGGCCGGTTGCGGATTCCACCAGACCGGGGCGGTTCGGCGCAGTTCGGCGAACTCCTCGACCGGGACTCGTTCGGCATAGATGCCGGGGTCTGTGACGTCGAATCCGTCCGGCAGATTCGGCCGGACATTCCGAGGGTCTACCACCAGATGTCTCCTTCGACAAACTGAAACACGTTCTATAATCATTGAAGCATAGGCGGCAGTATCAGGAAAGAAACCGGACAGAACCGCCAGAAACATCCCTGAACTCGTTACAGTTTCTGTCCCATACGAAAGGTTGGACATGGGCACACCCGTCATCGTCGAGGCCGCGCGCACCCCCATCGGCAAGCGCGGCGGCTGGCTGTCCGGCCTACACGCCGCGGAACTGCTCGGCCTCGCGCAGCGCGGGCTGCTGGAACGCGCCCATCTGGACCCGGCACAGGTCGAGCAGGTGATCGGCGGCTGCGTCACCCAGGCGGGCGAACAGTCCAACAACGTGACCCGCGTCGCGTGGCTACACGCCGGACTGCCCTGGCAGGTCGGCGCGACCACCATCGACACCCAGTGCGGTTCGGCCCAGCAGGCCAATCACCTCGTCGCCGGGCTCATCGCCACCGGGGCGATCGATGTCGGCATCGCCTGCGGCGTCGAGGCGATGAGCCGAGTTCCGCTGGGCGCCAACGTCGGCGAGCACGCGGGCGCGCGCCGGCCGGCCTCCTGGAACATCGACCTGCCCAATCAGTTCGAAGCGGCCGAGCGGATTGCCAAGCGGCGCGGCATCACTCGCGCCGACGTCGACGAGTTCGGCGCTCGCTCACAGCGCCTGGCCGGCCAGGCCTGGGCCGAGGGCCGCTTCGACCGCGAGGTGCTCACGATCACCGCCCCGGCGGTGGACAAGGAAGGCAACGCGACCGGCGAGAAGCTGGACGTGTCACGCGACCAAGGCCTGCGGGAGACGACGGTCGAGGGACTGGCCAAGCTGAAGCCGGTGCTCGAAGGCGGCGTACACACCGCGGGCAGCTCCTCCCAGATCTCCGACGGCGCCGCCGCGGTCCTGCTGATGGACGAGCAGGCGGCGCAGCGAGCGGGCCTGCGGCCGCGGGCGCGGATCGTCACCCAGGCCCTGGTCGGCTCCGAGCCCGAGTTCCACCTCGACGGACCGGTGCAGGCTTGCACGCGCCTGCTGGAGCGTTCCGGGATGAGCATCGGCGACATCGACCTGTTCGAGATCAACGAGGCCTTCGCCTCGGTCGCGCTCTCCTGGGCCTCGGTGCACCGGCCGGACCTGGATCGAGTCAACGTCAACGGCGGCGCGATCGCGCTGGGACATCCGGTCGGCTCGACCGGATCCCGGCTGATCACAACGGCTTTGCACGAACTGGAGCGCACCGGCAACAGCACCGCGATGGTGCTGATGTGTGCCGGTGGCGCATTGGCGACAGGCACCATCATCGAGCGTCTATAGGGTGTTCAACTCCACGAAACGGGTTTGTTGAACGTTCATCCCCCAGGCTCGAAAACGTGTCGTACGCCACACATGAGTGAGCTTCGTCAACTAGATGAGACGTCAGCTATCTTTCCGCTATCATGGGTGTCGCGGGGAAGACCTCCAGGACGGGCCAGAACCGGTCCGTACCTCGGCTTCTCGAGAGCCGTTGGGGTGACCCGCAAACGCAACGGTCCCAGTACCTTCGCCCAACCGGCACCTAGAAGCTTCAAGGAAATCCGGAATCAGGCGTAGGTTTTCAGTTACTGAGCCGCTAATATCAATGATACGTATCCGAGATAACGACTGTTAGTACAGCGAAGGGAATTGGGCGGCTCACAATGGCTGATTTCGCGGCGCGGCTGAACAAGCTGTTCGAAACCGTGCATCCCCCGGGGCGTAAGCCGCACACCAACGCGGAGGTTGCGGCTGCGCTGACGGCCTCCGGACATCCGATCTCGAAACCGTACCTGTCGCAGTTGCGGTCGGGACAACGGACGAACCCGTCCGATGAGACGGTGGCCGCCCTGGCGAAGTTCTTCAAGGTCAAGCCGGACTACTTCTTCAACGACATCTATGCCGCCAAGATCGATCACGATCTGGAGTTGCTGTCCCAGCTGCAGGGCTACGGACTGCGACGGCTGTCGAGTAGAGCGTTCGACCTGTCCGAAGAATCACAGAACCTCCTCACCTCCATGGCGGAGAAGTTGCGGGCAAGCGAAGGCTTGCCCGAAATTCCTCCGGATGGAACCGAATAGGTTCACTTGCACGAAGCACAGTGCGACCCCACGGGTCGCACTGTGCTGTGTTATGCGTTCACACCCTGGACAATGCATGATTGCGCGCCCCGGGTAATAGGGGCTTGCCCTGTCAAGGGTGCTTGCGGTATCCGATCGCGCGCACGCGCGGACCCGCATTCGACTATCTCGGAACAGACTGCCGCACCGGTTATCCCGGACCCCTGATTTTGTGCATGCTTCGATAAGTCAGCGTTCACCGGGGCAGAACTCGACCCCGAGCCCGCAACGCGGATCCCGGGGCGACTACAGGTGCACCAAATACCGGCGGAACAGACCGCTTAGCTCAATTTCGGGCGTGCTCCAGGCTTGTCGCGTCATATGCCCGCGCGATGGCCTGGACCCAGCCGCGCGGACTAATGCCCTCCGGCGGAGCAATCCACCGCGCATCGATAGCCACATCGCCCAACGGGTTTCTCGCCCACTCCGCCACCGTGCCCGCCCGCTCCGCGATCGACCGCGGCGGCGGGGCCACCGCGGCGAGCACCACGCCACCGCCGGACTGGAGATACAGCGCGTCCATGATCTGGGCCACTTGATCGGAAGCTCGTAGCTGAGTCGAGGTACCGGTCTGGTCATGCGCGACGACTTCGGGGAAGCGCCCGACCATGATCTTGTGCAAGAGCCGAATCTGGCGCAGCAGCACCCGCGCTCGCACCCAGAGCTCCACCACGATCCAGACCGCGCCGAACGCGATCAGCAGACTCGCCGCCTCCCAGGCCGGCCACGCCCAGGTCGGATTCCCCGGCGCGACTCGCGGCGTATCGTTGAACGCGCGCCGAACCTGAAGCGCCGCAAGCACTGCGACGACCGCGGTGCCCGTGGTGTAGATCGCGATACCGCGGCCGAGCGTAGTCCAGTCGAGGTTGCGCAGACCGGTGATGACGATGAACACCGCGCCGAAAGCGACCACCTCCCAGCCGAAGGTGAACGACCACGCGATCGTCGCGGCCACCGCGAACAAGCCGAGGCTGTAGATGACCAGCGCGACCTGGCGCAGGTTCCGGCGCGACACCACCGGCCAGGCGGCCGAGGCCACCACCGAGGTGGCCGTCACGAAGGCGATCCACGCGGACACCACGACGCCGTCGGAAAGCCACCCGGCGTGCACGCCACCCGGCAGCAGGTTGTCGATCGCCACCGCGATCTCCGGCACCGCCACGGTTGCGGCCAGCGCAACGGCGGCGACCGCGATCACGATGGCCACCCGGGCCGTCGTGGCCGGCTTCACCAGCACGCGCCCCACCCGGGCGCCTGCCGCCATCCAGACCAGCAGTGCCGTCAACCAGAGGGTCATCCCAGCGCCTCATCGAATCGAAGGACCGAGACGCCTGCGCCTCGGCTGTTGAACACCCGGAGCCGGGTCATCAGCATGGCGGCGAAGGTCTCCGCCTCCCATTCGGCGAGCTCGTCCGCGCCGTCGTCGACGATCTGCTGGTGCGCCCGCTGGCTCAGCATGTAGGCGATCAGGTCGTCGCTGGCCTCGAGCGTCACCTCGGGCGCGGGTGCGCCCTCGTGATCGAACACGATATGGCCGAGTTCATGCGCGAGCGTGTGCTCGCGGCTCGGCAGCGATTCAGCCAGCACGATCACGTCCCGATCGGGATAGAACCGGCGCTGACCGCATACGCCGGGCCCCAAATGCGCACTGGCGATTTCGATTTCGCGCCGCCGCTCGCTCGCGATGGCGAGCACGACCTCGTCCAGCGTCGTGGCGTCGGAGTCCGCGGCCACCGCGCACACGGCGTCCACGGCCGCGGCCACCCGACGGTAAGACCGCGAACTGCTCTGCGTCTTCGACTCACTCATGCCCGCACCTCGCTGGCGCTCGGCTCCGGCATGCGCGACGCACGCTGTGACACGATTCGATCGCTCCACTCACTCATGCCTGCACCTCGCTGCCGCTCGGCTCCGGCATGCGCGACGCACGCTGTGACACGATTCGTTCGCTCCGCTCACTCATGCCACACCCCTCACGGCCTCGGGAAGAACATGGCACGGGCGGCGTCGACTCGGGCCTGTGCGGCCGAGGCGCCCTGGAAGCTGACCGCGCCGGAACCCGCGCCGGCGAGGCCGAGCGCGATCAGGCCGCCGATCACCGAGAGCAGCTTGGGTTTCGGGAGCCCGTCGTCGGCGCTCGTCGGGCGCACGTCGGGGTTGGGCTTGGCGGGCGAGGCCTGCGGCGGCGCCGCTGGGGCGGGCGGTGCGGGCGGCGGCACGGCGGCCGGGGCCGCGGCGGGCACCGGGGCGAGCACGGGCAGCGGGATGGCCGGTAGCACCGGCGAGGGCACCGGCGGCACCGCGATCGGGGGCAGCACCGGGGCGGGCGGGGCTGGAATCGGGATCAGCAGCAGGAGCAGCGGAGCCGCGGAACCCACCGCGGCCGAACCCACCGCCGCGGAACCGACTGCGGCAGAACCGGTTGCGGCGGAACCGACACCCGCGGACCCGACACCCGCAGAGCCGACACCAGCGGAACCTACCGCCGCGGACCCGACACCGGCCGAGCCCACCGCGGCCGAACCGGTGGTGCCGACACCGACACCCGCCGAACCGACTGCGGCCGAACCCGTTGCGGCGGCGCCTAATCCGGCCGACCCGGTCGCGGCGAGCGCGGCCGAGCCGGAACCGAGTACGACACCGAGCCCGGCCGAACCGCTGCCGAGGGTCAGTCCGAGTCCGGCCGAACCGGAACCGAGCACGATGCCCAGCCCCGCCGACCCGGCCGCAGCCGCAGACCCGCCGGCGGCGGAACCACCGGCCGCCGCGGAGCCGGCCGCAGCCGAACCGCCGGCCGCCGCGGAGCCGGTCGCCGAACCGGTACCGATCGCGGGATTGGTGGGCACCGCGCTGACGTCACTGGGCTGTCCGGGGACCGAAAGGGGGTACCAGGGACCGCCGGTGTCATATGGCGGCGGAGCGGGGTCCAGGGCGCACTGGGGGCAGCCTCCGACGGGCTGTGCCTCGGCCGCTACCGGGCCCAGTAGCGCGAAACCGGCCACGGTCCCCGCTACTGCAAGCACACGTAACGTGCGACCAACGGCCATGCGTCGAGCCTTCCCCTCATTTGCAAAGCGCAGAACTTCCCCGGTCACGACGCTCACACGGGATTTTTAACGGACGGGGGCCATAGTAAACCCCTATCGTTACCTGCGCAGAAAGAAGGGTGGTGCCAGGTCAGGCCCCGTACACCGGTTCGGGCGGCATCCCCTTGGCAATCAGGTCGGCCACCACCGGGCCGAGCTCGGCCGGATCCCACCGTGCGCCCCGGTCCACCGCGACGCCGTGCCGCCACCCGTCTGCCAAGGCCACTTTACCGCCCTCGACCTCGAACATGCGGCCGGTGACGTCCTTGGACTGTGCGCTGCCGAGCCAGACGACCAGCGGAGAAATGTTCTCCGGCGCCATCGTGTCGAAGCCGGCGTCGGGCCGCGCCATGGTCTCGGCAAACACCGTTTCGGTCATCCGGGTGCGCGCCGCCGGTGCGATGGAATTCACAGTGACGCCATAGCGCGCGAACTCCGCGGCGGCGGTGAGTGTGAGACCGGCGATACCCGCCTTGGCCGCGCCGTAGTTGCCCTGACCGACGCTGCCCTGCAGGCCGGCCCCGGAGCTGGTGTTGATTATGCGGCCATCGACCGGCCGACCGGCCTTCGACTCGCCGCGCCAGTACTCGATCGCGTGCCGCATGGTGACGAAGTGGCCCTTGAGATGCACGCGGATGACCGCGTCCCATTCGTCCTCGCCGAGATTGACCAGCATCCGGTCGCGCACGAAACCGGCATTGTTCACCAGCACGTCCAGCCCGCCGAAGGTGTCCACCGCCTGACGGACAAGGCGTTGCGCGCCTTGCCAATCCGCGACGTCGTCGCCGTTGGCCACGGCCGCGCCGCCGAGCGCCTCGATCTCCGCGACGACCTGCTCGGCGGGCGTCTCCCCCGTCGCCGCGCCGTCGAGCGCCGAGCCGAGATCGTTGACCACCACCCGCGCCCCGGCGGCGGCGAAGGCGAGCGCGTGCGCCCGGCCGATACCGCGGCCCGCACCGGTCACGATGACGGTGCGTCCTGCGCAGATCTGCTCGGTGTCCATACCTGTGTCCTCTTCGTGTGGGTCCGATGTGTTCAGGACTGCTGCCGGCCTGCGTCCGCGGTGGACGCGGCGAGGAAGGCCGGGCGTTCGCCGCCGCCGTGTACGAGCAGGCTCGCCCCGCTGACGTAGCCGGCCAATGCCGAGGCCAGGAAGACCGCACAGCGGCCGATATCGTCCGGGTGGGCCATCCGCCCCAGCGGGATGGTCTCCCCCACCGCGTCGATGCCGTCCTGGTCGCCGTAGTGCAGCTGGCTCAGCTCGGTGACCACCGGTCCGACGACGAGCGAGTTGACCCGCACCTTGGGTGCCCACTCCACGGCGAGCGAGGCGGTCAGGCTGTCCATGCCCGCCTTGGCCGCGCCGTAGGCCGCGGTGCCCGGCGACGGGCGGTGCCCGCTGACGCTGGAGATGTTCACGATGGAACCGCCGCCCGGCTGCTGCTGCATCACCGTGTTGGCGGCCTGGGCGACCAGCAGCGGCGCAAGCAGATTCAGCTCGACGATCTTGGCGTGGAAGTTCTTGCTCGCCGTGTCGGCGAGAGCGAAGGGCGCGCCACCCGCGTTGTTGACCAGGTGGTCGAGGCGGCCGTGCCGCTCGACGACGGTGTCCACCAGTCCCTGCACCGCGTCCGCGTCCCGGACGTCGCAGGGCAGGAACTCGATGGCGCGGCCGTCGACCTCGATCGGGGCCTCGGCGGGACGCCGGGCGCAGGCGATCACGGTCGCACCCGCCGCGAGGAACGTCCGGCTCACCCCGGCGCCTACGCCGCGGACGCCGCCGGTCACCAGGACGACGCGATCGACCAGATCGATTTCGAGTGTCACCGTGCTAACCTACCAAGCAACTGCTTGCTTTGCCACTGTGTTGGATTAATCACGAGCCGAGCTACTCACGATGGGATAGGCGATGGGGATCAACCGTCACTCCGAATCAACCGGCATCACCGTGGTCACGGTCGACTACCCGCCGGTCAACGCGATACCGACGGACGGCTGGTTCGCCATCGCCGACGCGCTGCGCGAGGCCGGGCGCGATCCGGAGACCCGGGTTGTGGTGCTGCGCGCGGAGAATCGCGGTTTCAACGCCGGTGTCGATATCAAGGAGATCCAGAGCAAGCCCGGCCATCAGGCGCTGATCGACGCGAATCATGGTTGTTTCGAGGCGTTCGCGGCGGTCTACGACTGCCCGGTGCCCGTGATCGCGGTGGTCCAGGGCTTCTGCCTGGGCGGCGGCATCGGCCTGGTCGGCAATGCCGACGTCGTGATCGCTTCCGACGACGCCACTTTCGGACTGCCCGAGGTGGACCGCGGCGCGCTCGGCGCGGCCACCCATCTGTCCCGGCTGGTGCCGCAACACCTGATGCGCGCTCTGTTCTATACGGCGAGCACCATCACCGCCCAGCAGCTGCAGCACTTCGGCTCGGTGTACCAGGTGGTGCCCCGTGCCGAACTCGACGCCGCGGCAATGGAAGTCGCCAAGAACATCGCCGCCAAGGACGGCCGGGTGATCCGTGCGGCCAAACGCGCGCTCAACGGTATCGACGGGCAGGACGTGCACCGCAGCTACCGCTACGAACAGGGATTCACCTTCGAACTCAACCTCGCCGGTGTCGCCGACGAGATCCGCGCCCGGTTCGACGACGACCTGGCCGCGCGCAAGGCCGAGAAATAGGGAGTTCAGAACTCATGCGAGACAAGCGAATGTCGCTCGACGAGGTCGTCGGCGAGCTGCGCAGCGGAATGACGCTCGGCATCGGCGGCTGGGGTTCGCGGCGTAAGCCGATGGCGCTGGTGCGCGCCATCCTGCGCTCGGACCTCACCGACCTGACCGTGGTCAGCTACGGCGGGCCGGATCTCGGCCTGCTGTGCTCGGCCGGGAAGGTACGTAAGGCGTACTACGGGTTCGTCTCCCTGGATTCGCCGCCGTTCTACGATCCGTGGTTCGCGCACGCGCGCACCACCGGCGCGCTGGTGGCCCGCGAAATGGACGAAGGCATGCTCAAATGCGGACTGGAGGCCGCCGCCGCCCGGCTGCCGTTCCTGCCGATCCGGGCCGGGCTCGGCTCGGACGTGCCGAACTTTTGGGACGGCGAATTGCGCACGGTCGCTTCGCCCTATCCCGACGCCGACGGTCGCACCGAAACCCTGATCGCGATGCCCGCGCTGAATCTCGATGCGGCGCTGGTGCATCTGAACCTCGGTGACCAGCACGGCAACGCCGCCTACACCGGTGTCGACCCGTACTTCGACGATCTGTACTGCCTGGCGGCCGAGCGCCGGTACGTCTCGGTCGAGCGCATCGTCGACACCGACGAGCTGGTGAAAACCGTGCCGCTGCAATCGCTGCTGCTCAACCGGATGATGGTGGACGGGGTGGTCGAGGCGCCCGGCGGGGCCCACTTCACCCTCGCGAGCGACAGCTACGGCCGGGACGAGAAGTTCCAGAAGCACTACGTGCAGTCGGCGAAGACCCCCGAGACGTGGCAGCAGTTCGTCGACAAGTACCTGGCGGTCTCCGAAGACGAGTACCAGGCCGCCGTCCGCGAGTTCGCACAGGAGGCCCAGAAATGACCGCAGCGCAAGGCGATTCCGTAGCGGGTACGGCCGAGACCTGCACCCGCGCCGAGGTGTGCGCGGTGGCCTGCGCGGAGATCTTCAGCGGCGCGGGCGAAATCATGGCCAGCCCGATGTCACCCATGTCGATCATCGGCGCGCGGCTGGCGAAGCTCACCACCGAACCCGACCTGCTGCTCTCCGACGGCGAGGCGCTGCTTTTCGCCGGGACTCCGCCGCTCGGTGGGAAAGCGCCGATCGAGGGGTGGATTCCGTTCCGGAAGGTGTTCGACGTGGTCGCCTCCGGGCGGCGGCACGTGGTGATGGGCGCCAATCAGATCGACCGGTACGGCAATCAGAACCTGTCCGCGTTCGGCGCCTTGCAGCAACCCACCCGGCAGATGTTCGGGGTCCGCGGTGCGCCGGGCAACACCCTCAATCACGCGACCAGCTATTGGGTTTCGCGGCACACGAGCCGGGTCTTCACCGACCAGGTCGACATCGTCTCCGGCGTCGGCTACGACAAGGTCGATCCGGCGAACCCGGCGTACCGGTTCCACCACCTGCACCGGGTGGTGACCAACCTCGGCGTCTTCGACTTCACCGGTCCCGGCCACACCATGCGGGCGCGCAGCCTGCACCCCGGCGTCACCGCCGCCGAGGTCGCCGAGAACACCGGGTTCGAGATCGACGGTCTCGCCGAGGCGGGTGAGACCCGGCTGCCGACCGCCGAAGAACTGCGGTTGATCCGGGACGTGCTCGACCCCAAGAAGATCCGGGAAACCGAGGTGCCGGCATGAGCGCGCCCACGCCGCGCTTGCGCACCGCACTGACCGAGCTGGTCGGCATCGACCATCCCGTGGTGCAGACCGGCATGGGCTGGGTGGCCGGGCCCAGCCTGGTCGCGGCCACGGCCGAGGCGGGCGGGCTGGGCATCCTCGCCTCCGCCACGATGACCTATGCGGAACTCGAGGCGGCGATCGCGAAGACCAAGGCGCACACCGCGAAACCGTTCGGTGTGAACATCCGCGCCGATGCCTCGGATGCGCCCGAACGCATCGACCTGCTGATCAGCGAGAAGGTCGCCGTCGCGTCGTTCGCTTTGGCGCCCAAGCAGGAACTCATCGCGAAGCTGAAAGATGCGGGCGTGGTGGTGATCCCGTCGATCGGCGCGGCCAAGCACGCGGTGAAGGTGGCGTCCTGGGGCGCGGACGCGGTGATCGTGCAGGGTGGTGAGGGCGGCGGGCACACCGGGCCGGTGGCGACCACGCTGCTGCTGCCCTCGGTGCTGGACGCGGTCGATATCCCGGTGGTCGCGGCAGGTGGGTTCTTCGACGGTCGCGGGCTGGCCGCCGCCCTCTCCTACGGGGCGGCGGGCGTCGCGATGGGCACCCGCTTCCTGCTCACCCAGGAGAGCACCGTGCCGGACGCGGTCAAGAAGGAATACCTCACCCGGCAATTGCAGGACACCGTCGTCTCCACCAAAGTCGACGGCATGCCGCACCGGGTGCTGAACACCGAACTGGTGCAGCGCCTGGAACATTCGGGTCGCGCCCGTGGGCTCGCCGCGGCGGTCGCCAACGCGGCGAAGTTCAAGAGCATGACCGGTATGAAATGGTCCACCCTGGTGCGTGACGGGCTGTCCATGCGAAAGGCCAAGGACCTCAGCTGGTCTCAGGTCGTCATGGCGGCCAATACGCCGATGCTGTTGCGCGCCGGGCTGGTCGAGGGCAACACCGGAGCGGGCGTGCTCGCCGCCGGTCAGGTCACCGGCATCATCGAGGACCTGCCCACCTGCAAGGAGCTGATCGATCGGATCGTCGCCGACGCGGTCGGCCGGATCGAGGCGTTGCAGAAGAACCTCTGAACACCTACCGCGAATGCCCCGTTCCCGCCGGGAGCCGGGGCATTTCGCGTGCTCAGGGCTTATCGGCCGGTTCAGCCGGCACGCGTTGCCACCGGGCGGGCAAACTGCTGTGGTGGTCGAGTTCGCCCGGCCCGTACGATCCGCTCATGAACCAGCCGATGCCGCCGCAACAACCGCACTACCCGCAGCAGCAGCCCGGGTTCCAGCAGCCGCCGCCGGGATACCAGCAACCTCCGCAGCAGCAGCCGGGCCCGCAGTTCCCGATCCTCGTCTCCACCATGAACGACGTGCCCGGCCACCGGGTCGTCCGGGTGTTCGGTGAGGTCGCGGGCCTGACCGTGCGCAGCCGCGGCCTCGGCTCGAACCTCGCCGCCGGCTTCCGTTCCCTCGGCGGCGGCGAGATCACCGAATACACCCAGCTGCTCTACCACTCCCGCCACGAGGCGATCATGCGAATGTGCCAGCACGCCATGTCCTTCGGCGCCAACGGCATCCTCGCCATGCGCTTCGACTGCAACGAGATCGCCAACACCATGAGCGAAGTAGCCGCCTACGGCACCGCCGTCCTCCTGGAACCCGCCGAGAAGAACTGACCTCCCCCGATTTCCGCATCCGGTCGCACTCGCTTCCGGAATGCGGGAAATAATCGCGACGCGACGGTCATCCTCACCGCTATTTGTTCGCCGACCAGATGGCGAATTCCCCACCCGGCGTGCAGATCACGCGTGACCCATCTCTTCCCACAATCCCCCATGCCTCATAGTCTTTGTCGATGGGAACATGGATGGCAGCTCCAGAACTGAACTCGAGGATCAAGCCATCGCTTTCGCTAGCATCTGCTCGCGTGACCACGGAGCCGATGAGAGATTCGAGCTCAGCGGCCACTACGGCATAGTCGTTGGAGGGGGCTTGCAGCACACTCCCGGTCGACGTTCGGAACGTCAGCTCACCCTCGATCTGCAATTCGAAGGTATCCGGCTCGCCGAATCGAATCGTCGCCGTGGCACCACGAACTACAGCTGCCACCGGCAATCCTTCGATCTGCAATAGCAATTCCATTCTCACCAACCTCGAGGTTTCGGGTACATACCCCGCGATTGTGCGAGATCGGCGACCGTTCCGGCAGCGCCCCCTGGACGGTGGCGCGTTTCGACCACCGCCGGGGAGCACGAGCAGGATCAGTGGGGGAGGCGCTCGATGATGGTTACGTTGGCGGTGCCGCCGCCTTCGCAGATGGTGAGGAGGCCGTAGCGGCCGTTGCGGCGTTCCAGTTCGTTGAGGAGGGTGGCGAAAAGCTTTGCGCCGGTGGCGCCGAGGGGGTGCCCCAGGGCGATGGCGCCGCCGTTGACGTTGACCTTTTCGGGGTCGGCACCGGTTTCCTTCAGCCAGGCCAGGACGACGGGGGCGAAGGCCTCGTTGATCTCGATGACGTCGATGTCCTCGATAGTGAGACCGGTCTTTTCGAGCGCCCACTTGGTGGCCGGGATCGGCGCGGTGAGCATGAAGATGGGGTCGGCGCCGCGGGCGCTGACGTGATGGATGCGGGCGCGCGGGGTCAAACCGTAAGTCTCGACGGCCCAGTCGGAGGCGAGCAGGGTGGCGCTGGCGCCGTCGGAGATCTGGCTCGCGACGGCCGCGGTCAACGGGCTGCCCTCGGCCAGCGGCGGCAGCGACGCCATCTTCTCCAGGGTGGTCTCGCGCGGCCCCTGATCGATCCAGAAATCGCCGACCGGCACGATCTCGCGATCGAAACGGCCGTTCTTGATCGCGTCGCGGGCCCGCTCGTGGCTGCGCAAAGCCCAGCGCTCCATGTCTTCTCGGCTGATGCCCCACTTCTCGGCGATCAACTGGGCGGCACGGAACTGCGTGACCTCGGCGGTGCCGTAGCGGTGGTCCCAGCCGGCGGCGCCGACGAACGGCGACTCGAAGCCGTACTCCTTGCCCGCGTACATGGCGGCGGAGATCGGGATGGCGCTCATGTTCTGCAGGCCGCCCGCGACGATCACCTCGGCGGTGCCGCTCATGATCGCCTGCGCACCGAAATTGATGGCCTGCTGGCTGGATCCGCACTGCCGGTCGACGGTGACGCCGGGTACCTCTTCCGGGTATCCGGCGGCCAGCCAGGCGGTCCGGCCGACGTTGCCGGCCTGCGGGCCGACGTTGTCGACACAGCCGACGATCACGTCGTCGACATTGCCCGGGTCGATCGAGTGGCGATCCAGCAGCCCGCGCAGCGCGGCGGCGCCGAGGTCGGCCGGGTGCACGGCGGCGAGGGCGCCGCCGCGCTTACCGACCGGTGTGCGCACCGCATCGATCACGTAGGCGTCCCGCAGCGGGGTGTAGGGGCGGCGGGGAGCGGAGGGTGCAGACATCGGAGTACTCCTACGTGATGTGCTCGGCCTAGCCGTTTTCGGAGGCGGTGAGCCCGTCGAGCACGATGGTCAGATACTGCTTGGCGAGGTTGTCGACGGTGATCGGGCCACCGGGCTGGTACCACCGCACCGCCACCCACACCGTGTCGCGCAGGAACCGGTACGCCAGCTCGACGTCGATCTCGGGCCGAAAGCTGCCGTCCTGCACGCCGTTGGTCAAGACGCGGTGCCACAGCTCGCGGAATTCGCGGTTGTAGTCGGCGATGTAGGTGAACCGTTCGGCGGTGCGCAGCCGCTTCGCCTCGGCCTGATAGATCGCCACCGCGGCGTGATGCCGGTCGAAGGACTGGTAGGACGCGATCACCAAGGCTTCCAAGGTGTCTCGCGAGCTGAGCCCGGCGGCGACGATCTCGCGGTAGTGCCCGAACAGGTCGTCCAGGAACCCGCGCAGGATCTCGTCCACCATCGACTCCTTGGAATCGAAGTGGTGGTAGAGGCTCCCGGATAGAATCCCGGCCGCGTCGGCGATATCGCGCACGGTGGTGGCGCGCAGTCCGCGTTCGGCGAACAGTTCGGCCGCCAGCGTGAGCAGTTCATTGCGCCGTGCTGATTTCGAAGCGTCGGGTGCCGTCACACCGGCCATAATACAACCAAGCGTTTGCTTGGTACAGACCGGCACGCGGGTAGGCGGTGGATCACCGCTGCGCTGGGTCCCGCGGACCGATCAGCGCACCGAATAACGCAGGGGCGAGGACACCGATAGGTCCGCGAGCAGCCGGTCGCAGATGACCACCGGCGCCACCCCGGCTCTGGCCATGCGCGCGACCAGCGCCAGCCGTCTTTCGCAGCTGTCCCATTCGACGGTGAGCTGGCCGCGGCCCGGCCCCGCGTCCACGGTCGCCATGACGCGCGGCGGACCGGAGGGCACCGGCTCTTCGATCAGCTTGAGCACCATGCCGCGCTGCCACGCCTGGTAGGTATCCATGTCGGCGCCGATCACCAGCTTGTCGGTGGCGGCGCACAAACCCTGCGCGATCTCCTCGTCGAAGGCGACGCGGTCGAGCCGGAACTTGCGGCACTTGGCCACCACGTCGAGCAGGTCCGCGCGCACCTCGCACAGCAGCGCGGCCTGGCGATGCCGGCGCCGATCCTGTTCGGACTCCTCGGCGGACAGCTCGTGCGGGTCGGGTTCGAGACCGATCTGTTTGGCTCGCTCGTGATCTCGGGCCAGGTCGGCCCGCAGCGCGCCGCGCGGATCACGGGCCACCGCGGCCTCATCGATCGCGAACTGCTCGAGAATCTGTGCGGCACGCATCGCGGTCGCACGTTCGGAGGTGTGCTCGATCAACTCGGCGCCGAGGGTGAGTGCGGCGAGCACCAGGCTGTCCAGCCTGCGCCGAGCCAGCACCACTTCGCGCACCAATTCGAGTTCCAGTTGTTCGCGGGCAGCTGGGCTATCAAGGCCCATAGCCATCGCCCCTTTGGAGAGTGCGGGTTCCGATCTCAACCAGCATGGCACAACCCGGCGACATCTGCCGTCGGCTTTTCTACCTGATCAGCCGCCCATTTGCCGGAGGTGCGCCGAAGCTCGCCCGCGACCGCGCTCTCGCGTGCTCGACGGTCCGTCCAGTCCGTCCCGACCGGACTGTTCCGGGCCGCGAGCCACCGGTCGGCTACCCGATGCGAACCGGGGCGCGCGACCTCGAAATCGAAGCAGCTCAGGCTCGTTGGCTACTGACCGACACCACCTCACCGGTCAGGTATGTGGTGTAGTCGCTGGCAAGCATGGCGATGGTGGCCGCGACCTCCCACGGCTCGGCGGCCCGGCCGAACGCCTCGCGTTCGGAGAGCCGGTCCAGCAGTTCGGTCGAGCTGACCTTGTCCAGGAAAGCGTGCCGCGCGATGCTGGGCGCGACCGCGTTGATCCGGACCCCGAGTTCGGCAGCCTCGACGGCACTGCACCGGGTCAGCGCCATCACGCCGGCTTTGGCCGCGGCGTAGTGCGCTTGGCCGTGCTGCGCGCGCCAGCCGAGCACGCTCGCGTTATTGACGATCACGCCACCGTGTCCGGCGGCCCGGAAGTAATTGAGCGCCGCGCGCGTGCAGCGGAAGGTGCCGTTGAGGGTGATGTCGAGCACGCGATCCCACTGCTCGTCGGTCATGTCGACAACCGGCGTCTCCCCGCCGAGGCCGGCGTTGTTGACCATGATGTCGATCCGCCCGATCGCCTCGCCCGCTCCGGCCACCAGCGCGTTCACCTGCTCAGTGCGCTGCACGTCGCAGGCGATCGAGGCGACCTTGCGGTCCGGGAATTCGGCCGCGAGCTCGGCCGCCGTCTCGGCCAAACGCCGCTCGTGCCAATCGGAGACGACCACATCGGCGCCCTCCGCGAGCAGCCTGCGCGCGGTGGCCGAGCCGATGCCGGTACCCGCGGCCGCGGTGATGACGGCGGCACGGCCGGTGAGCAGGCCGTGTCCCGGAACCGGCTGCGGCGCGACGGAGAGGTCGGTCATCCTCGTGCCTCACGCGGTAGGCCGAGCACCCGCTCGGCGATGATGTTGCGCTGCACTTCGTTCGAACCTCCGTAGATGGTGTCGGCGCGGGTGAACAGGTACAGCCGCTGCCATTCGTTCAGATCGTCCTCGTCGGCCACCAGGCCCGCGGGTCCCAGCACGGCCATCGCCAGTTCGCCGAGTCCGCGATGCCAGTTGGCCCACAACAGTTTCGCGACCGAGGCCTGACCGCCGTCGGTGACACCCGCACCCTGCATGGTGCGGATGGCGTGTGCGCGCAGCACCCGCAGGCCGACCCAGGCGCGATCGATCCGCTCCGCGATCAACGGGTCGGCTGCGGCGCCGGTGCGCCGGGCCAAGGCCTCGACATCGGCCAGTTCTCTGGCGAACCGGATCTGCTGGCCGAGCGTGGAGATGCCCCGCTCGAATGTCAGCGTGCCCATGGCGATCCGCCAGCCATCGCCCGGTTCGCCGACGACCAGATCGGCGGCGGTGCGCGCGTCGTCGAAGAAGACCTCGTTGAACTCCGAGGTGCCGGTCAGCTGGATGATCGGCCGCACATCGATGCCTGGCTGTTTCATCGGAACAAGCAGGTAGGACAGGCCGTGGTGGCGGGTGGAACCGGGTTCGGTCCGGGCGATCACGAAGCACCAGTCGGCGACGTGGGCCAGTGACGTCCAGATCTTCTGCCCGTTGATCGACCATTCGTCGCCGTCGCGGCGGGCCGAGGTGGTGATCGCGGCCAGGTCCGAGCCCGCGCCGGGCTCGGAATACCCCTGGCACCACAGTTCGGACACGGTGCGGATACCGGGCAGGAAACGATCGCGCTGCGCCTGGGTGCCGAAGGCGAGCACCGTCGGTCCGAGCAGTTCTTCACCGACATGCGAAACCCGCGCGGGCGCATTCGCTTTCGCGTACTCCTCGTGGAAGATCACCTGCTGGCGCACGCTGGCCGCCCGGCCGCCGTATTCTTCCGGCCAGCCGAGGCAGGTCCAGCCGGCCGCGGCGAGATGCCGGTCCCAGGCGAGGCGCTCGTCGAACGCCTCGTGCTCGCGGCCCGGCCCGCCGAGTCCGCGCAGCTCGCGGAACTCGCCGTTCAGGTTGTCCGCGAGCCACTCGCGCACGTCGGCGGCGAATTGCTGGTCCGCGCTCGCGGAAAACCGCCCGCCCGAACCGGCGGTATCGGATTCTGAGGTCTGGATCGCACCCACGCCGGTAGGGTACCCTACCAAGCACTTGCTTTGTAGGGCGCGCACATAAGTGCCCTGCACGAACGGTAAGGACAACCGTGACAACCCCTGCACAGACGACACCGCTGGCGCTGCGGCATGCCGCGCAGACCTTCGGCGCCGCGCCCGCGCTCGCCGACGGCGCGGTCCCGCTGGACTGGACGCAACTGCACGCCGCGGTCCTGGACGTGGCGCGGGCGCTGATCGCGCGCGGTGTGCAAGCCGGCGACCGCGTCGCGATGTGGGCGCCGAACACCTACCACTGGGTGGTCGCCGCGCTCGGCGCGCACTACGTCGGCGCCGCTTTGGTGCCGTTGAACACCCGCTATGTCGCCGCGGAGGCCGCGGACGTGCTGGCCAGAGTGGACGCGCGGGCACTGTTCATCGCCGGAACTTTCCTCGGGCGCGATCGCCTGGCCGAATTACGCGCGACCGCACCGGATCTCAGCATCGAGACAGTGGTCGTCATCCCGGTCGAACCGGACACCGCGACCACCGACGCCACCGCGTTCGACTGGTCCGAATTGGCCGGGATCGCGGAGAAGGCCACGCTCGCCGAGGCCGAGGACCGCGCGTCGGCGGTCCGGCCGGACGATATCGCCGACATCCTGTTCACCTCCGGCACCACCGGACGCAGCAAGGGCACGCTCGTGGCGCACCGTCAGGCGCTCGCGGTGGTCCGAGCCTGGGCCGAATGCACCACACTGCGCGGCGACGACCGGTATCTCGTGGTGAATCCGTTCTTCCACAACTTCGGCTACAAGGCGGGCATCCTGGCCTGCCTGGTCACCGGCGCCACGATCGTGCCGCAGGCGGTCTTCGACGTGCCCGTCACGTTGCGGCTGATAAGCGAAGAGCGGATCACCGTCCTGCCCGGCCCGCCGACGATCTATCAGACGATTCTCGACCACCCGCAACGTGGCGACTTCGACCTCGGCACGCTGCGGATCGCGGTGACCGGCGCGGCGACCGTGCCGGTGGTGCTCATCGAACGGATGCGCGAGGAACTCGACTTCGACATCGTGCTCACCGCCTACGGCCTGTCCGAAGCCTCCGGGTTCGGCACCATGTGCCGCACCGACGACGACGCGGCGACCATCGCGGGCACCTGCGGCCGGCCGATCGCGGAGTTCGAACTGCGCCTCGCCGACGACGGCGAGGTGCTGCTGCGCGGGCCGAACGTGATGCTCGGCTACCTCGACGACCCCGAAAGCACCGCCGCCGCCATCGATTCCGACGGCTGGTTGCACACCGGCGACATCGGCACGGTCGACGAGCGCGGCTATCTGAAGATCACCGACCGACTCAAGGACATGTACATCTCCGGCGGATTCAACGTATATCCGGCCGAAGTCGAGCAAGCCCTCGCCAGGTTGGACGGCGTGGCCGAATCCGCGGTCGTCGGGGTGCCGGACACCCGGATGGGCGAGGTGGGCAAGGCTTTCGTCGTCCGCAAGGCAGGCGCGACGCTCACCGAAGAACAGGTGCGCGCGCACGCCACCACCGTGCTGGCCAACTTCAAGGTGCCGCGATTCGTGGAATTCCGCGATCAGCTGCCCTACAGCGCCGCCGGGAAAGTGCTCAAGCGTCAACTACGTGAGGAGATTTCGTGATGTCGGAACCGGCTGTCCCGGACGAAGGGGAAGTCGTCACCTACGAGGTGCGCGGCCGCGTCGCGATCGTGACGCTGAACCGGCCGGACTACCGCAACGCGCAGAACTCGGTGATGACCTACGCGCTCGACGCCGCGTTCGAACGAGCCGTCGAGGACCCCGAGGTCGGGGTGATCGTGTTGGCGGGCAACGGAAAACACTTCAGCGCCGGCCACGATATCGGCACGCCGGGCCGCGACCACCACGTGCGCTATCCGAACAAGGCGACGCTGTGGTGGGATCACGTCGACAAGACCGGCGGCGATCAGCGTTTCGCGCGCGAGCTCGAGGTCTACCTCGGCATGTGCCGGCGCTGGCGGGAGATTCCCAAGCCGACCATCGCCATGGTGCAGGGCGCGTGCATCGCGGGCGGGCTGATGCTCGCCTGGGTGTGCGATCTGATCATCGCGTCCGACGACGCGTTCTTCTCCGATCCCGTTGTACGGATGGGAATTCCGGGCGTGGAGTACTTCGCCCATCCGTGGGTGATGGGACCGCGCGCGGCGAAGGAGTTCCTGTTCACCGGCGACCGATTCGGCGCGGCCCAGGCCAAGGAGTGGGGCATGGTGAACCGGGTCGTGCCCCGCGCGGAACTGGAGACCGAGACGCTGGCGCTGGCCGAGAAGATCGCCACCATGCCGCGCTTCGGTCTCGCGCTGACCAAGAAGGCGGTCAACCAGGCCGAAGACCTGATGGGCATGCGGGCCGGGATGGACTCGGTGTTCGGCCTGCACCACTTCGCGCACGCACACAACGCCGAAGTCGGCGCGGATTCGCTCGGCGGCATGAACGCCAAGTCGATGAAGGCCACCGCGACCGGCGAGAACGGGGCGAAGTAGTGGACCTCGAGATCGACCAGGCGACACAGGAATTCCAGGCCGAAGTCCGCGACTTCCTGGCCGCGCAGAAACCCGCGCAACCGCTCCCCTCGATGGACACCAAAGCGGGGTTCGAGGCCCACCGCGCGTGGGAACGCACCCTCGCCGAGGCGCGCCTGTCCGTGGTCGCGTGGCCGGACGAGTACGGCGGCCGCGACGTGTCGCTGCTGGAGTGGGTGCTGTTCGAGCAGGAATACTACGCGGCGAACGCGCCGGGCCGGGTGAGTCAGAACGGCATCTTCCTGCTGGCGCCAACACTTTTCGAGCACGGCACCACCGAGCAGCTGGACCGGATCATGCCGCGGATGGCGCGCGGTGACGACATCTGGGCCCAGGCCTGGTCCGAACCCGAAGCGGGCAGCGACCTCGCGGGCATCCGGTCGACCGCGCGGCGCACCAGCGGCGGCTGGCTGCTGAGCGGGCAGAAGACCTGGAGTTCCCGTGCGGCGTACGCGGATTGGGCATTCGGCCTGTTCCGCAGCGACCCCGAAGCCGAACGGCACAAGGGACTGACCTACGTCATGTTCCCGCTCACCGCCGACGGCGTTTCGGTCCGGCCGATTCCCCAGCTGGACGGGGAGCCCGGTTTCGCCGAGATCTTCCTCGACGAGGTGTTCGTGCCCGACCGTGACGTGATCGGCGCGCCAGGCGAAGGCTGGCGGGTCGCGATGAGCACCTCGAGCAACGAGCGCGGGCTGTCCCTGCGCAGCCCGGGACGGTTCAGCGCGACCGCGCAGCGACTGATCGACCTCTGGCTGGACCAGGGTGACCAGGCCAACACCGCGCAGCGAGATGCCGTGGTGGACGCCTGGATCGGGAGCGAGGCCTACCGCCTGCACACCTTCGGCACCGTCACCCGGCTCAACGAGGGCGGCAAGCTCGGCGCGGAATCGTCGATCACCAAGGTGTTCTGGTCCGAACTCGATATCGCGATGCACGAGACCGGACTCGACGTGCTCGGCGCCGCCGCGGAACGCTCCGGGCCGTGGACCGACGGCTACCTGTTCTCGCTTTCCGGCCCGATCTACGCGGGCACCAACGAGATTCAGCGCAACATCATCGCCGAGCGGCTGCTCGGACTACCGAGAGGAAGCAGCCGATGAGGTTCGCGCTCAGTCCCGAACAGCTCGACTTCGGCGGCAGCGTACGCAAGCTGCTCGACGCCGGGCGCACGCCGGCGGCCGTGCGCCATTGGGCGACCGGTGATCCGCGGCCCGGCCGCGCGCTCATCCGGCAGCTGGCCGGGGCCGGTGTGCTCGGTCTGGCCATCGATGACGAACACGGCGGGGTCGGGGCCGAACCGATCGATCTGGTGGTGGCGTTCATCGAACTCGGCCGGGCCGCCGCGCCCGGACCGCTGATCGAGACGGCGGCCGCGATACCCGCTCTCCTGCAAGCACTCCCCGACAGCGAACCCGCCGCGCGCTGGTTGCCCGGCCTCGCCGAAGGCAGCGCGCTGGGCACCCTCGCGTGCACCCCGCCGGAACAGAGCAGCGTCGCGCTGGACGCCGACACCGCCGAAGTGGTGCTGATCGCCGACGGCGCGCGGCTGTCCACCGCGCAACGCACCGGAACCATCCGATCGATCGACCCGGCTCGGCGGTTGTTCACCGTCGCGGCCGACGAACCGGTCGCCGAGGGCGACGCGGTGCGCGCGGCCGTGGCCACCGCCTTCGATACCGGGGCGCTGGCCTGCGCGGCCCAGCTGCTCGGCGCGGGCCGGGCATTGCTCGACGCCACCACCGGATATGCCAAGCAGCGCAAGCAGTTCGGCAAGCCGATCGGCGAGTTCCAGGCCGTCAAACAGAAGCTCGCCGATGTGCTGATCGGGCTCGACCTGGCCGAACCGCTGCTCTACCGCGCCGCCCTCACCATGGCGACACCGACCCGCGGGCGCGACGTCTCCGCGGCCGTGATCGCCTGCGGTGATGCGGCCTACCGGGCTGCGCGCGCGGCCCTGCAGGTGCACGGCGCGATCGGTTACACCGCCGAATACGACCTTTCGCTGTGGCTCACCCGGGTCACCGCGCTGCGCTCCGCCTGGGGCACAACAGATCTGCATCGCGGCCGGATCGCCCGCGCGTTGCGCGACGAGGCGACGGCCGAGCGAGGAACGGCATGACGAATACCGAACACCAGGAGTTCACCGCCTCGGTGCGCGCACTGCTCACCAAGCACGCCGGATCCGCGGCGGTGCGCAAGGCGATGGACACCGAACTCGGCTACGACCCCGCGCTGTGGCGGCTGCTGTGCGAGCAGATCGGCGTCGCGGCGCTGGCCGTGCCCGAGGAGTACGGCGGGATCGGGGCGAGTTTGGTCGAATCCCTGCTGGTGGTAGGCGAACTCGGGCGCACCCTGGCCGGGGTGCCGATGCTCGGGTCCGCCGTGCTCGGCGCACAGGCCGTGTTGCTTTCCGGCGACGCCGAGGCGTGCGCGCGGCTCCTCCCCGACGTCGCGGAGGGCACCCGGACGTTGGCGGTCTGCTGGGCGGGCGAAAACGGCTGGGACGAAGCCGGAGTCCGCGAGGCGGACGGAAAGCTCACCGGTACCGCGCATTACGTGCTCGACGGCGTGGCTGCCGACACCCTCCTCGTCGTCACCGCGAGCGGCCTCTTCGAGGTTCCGGCGGACGCGGCGGGCGTAACGCGGCGGACGGTGCCCACCATGGATCCGACCCGAAAACTGAGCAGCATCACCTTCACCGAGGTGCAAGCGCGCCGCCTCGGCACCGGCGACCCGGTCGCCGTCCGCACGCGACTGCGGGAAATCGCTTGGGCCGCAATCGCCGCCGAGCAGGTGGGGGCCGCCGAACGCTGCCTCGAGCTGACCGTCGACTACACCAAATCCCGCGTCCAATTCGGCCGCGCCATCGGCAGCTTCCAAGCACTCAAGCACCGCATGGCCGACATGTACGTGCTGCTGGAATCCGCCAAATCCGCCGCTCAGGCCGCCACCCTCGCGGTCACCGACCAGTCCCCCAGCGCCGCCGAAGACGTCTGGGTCGCCCGCCTGCACTGCTCCGACGCCCTCACCACCATCGTCGCCGAAACCGTCCAACTACACGGCGGCATCGCCATCACCTGGGAACACGACGCCCACCTCTTCTTCAAACGCGCCCACGGAGACGCCCACCTCTTCGGCACCCCACCCCGACCCATCCCCCCGCTTTCGGCGTGAGCGAGGTTCCCGCACCCGTTCCGTGTTCCCGCACCCCGACTTGCCGGGAGACACGCCGGGTTCAGAACAACGAGGGGTGCGGGAACGGGCACTCGTCAACCTGGGTGCCGGTTACTGGCGCTGCTCGCCGTCCGTGGGGATCCGATGTTGTCCGCTGCTGTCATCGGCAGGTGGTGCGGGAGGTGCGTACCGGGTGCTGTCGTCCCAGTCGGCATCATCATTCCAGTCCTCGTCCCCGAAGCGGCTCGACAGATGGATACGTTTCTCGGGTGGCACGGCCTCGCGCCGAGCGTTGAACTCGGCCCATCCCGCCGCGATTTCTGCATCCCGCTCTGGGTCGCGTGGAGGCAGTCCCAACTCTTCGCGGCTGCTGAACTTGCGGCCTTTGTAGTACTCGGCCATCGGTTCCCCCTACAGGATCTCGTTCATGTGGATGATGATTCGCCCGCTCGGATCGTTCCCCACGACCTGGCGGACATCGAAGTCGGTTCCGGACTTGGGCCGGTCGAATGCGGCCTCAGGCGTGCGTGACGCGGAGGTGAAACCGAGCTCGGTCACGATGTCACCTCGGTTGAACTTCCCTGCCCTCGCGATGCGGTCGGACGCTATACAGGAACCTATCCCCAGTACTCTCCGCGTTTCTTCCGTTCCTCCACATCGGCCCAATAGGCGGCTTCGTCGGCCGTCCCTATCTTGTCCTCATCGCCGAATCGATCCCGCAGATGAATTTGTTCTTCCGGCGGGACCGCGTCGCGAGCCCGATCGAACTCCTCCCACCCCCGCCGCTGTCGCTCCAGTTCTTCCGGGGGAATTTCATAAGTGGATTCCTCGGGCGTCCGAAACGTCTTTCCGTTGAACTTCTCAGGCATCGCGATACTCCCCTGCCGTTATCGAGGTATTTCTGACATACGAATGATGAGACGACCGTCCTGCTCGAAGCGATCCGTTACCTTGAACGGCGTTCCGCTCTTGAACAGCACTTCCAGTTCTTGCGGTGCGGTCGAATGGTGACCGATATAGCGGCCGTCGGTCGACCAGATCCGGAACTCGACCGGACGATCCTTCGCCGCGGCGGGAGTCGCCGAGGACGAGGTGAAAGCATCCTCAGTGACCTCGCTCCCCTTTTCATATTTGGCCAGCTCCTCGGCGGACAAGTCCGTACGTCGAGTGACCGGGCCGTCATACTTCGGCAACTCGTCGAGCACGCGGTTGAGCTCGTCCACCTGCGCTTGCTGAGCCGGGGTCAGCTTTTCGCCACTACGCAACGCTCCGTTGATCTCGCCACTTGACCCGGTGTACCGGCCGATGATGTCCCGGTCTGCTTGTGACAGTTCTGTGCGGGGAACACCTGGTGGGTGCTCGATCTTCGGTAAGACCACATCGGCAGGTTTCGGGGGCGGGTCCGCCTTCGGCTTCAACTTCCCCGCCGGGCCCAATTCCTCCAACCGTTCGCATTCGCGGACGTGGCGGGCCAGGTCTTGGTCGAATTTCACGCCGGCGGCGATGCGGCGGCGGGTCTGCCACTGCTCGATGATGAGGCGCATGGGGCGGGCGTAGCGGGCGCAGATGGCGGCGGCGCCGGCGACGCCGATCGCGGCGCCTGCGCCGAAGGTGATGAAGGAGGAGGCGACGGAGATGGCGGCGGTGATCGCCAGCTCTTGGATTAGGGCGTCGCGCACCATTTCGAGCTGTTGTTTGAGCAGGTCGCGGAGTTCGTCGAGGGCGGCGCGGTGGTCGCGGCACGATTGGGCCAGGTCGCCCATGGCGGTGAGCGCGGCCTCGGCGGCGGCTTTCAGGGCGCGGAGATCCTCGTCGATGAACTCGACCTCCGGCGCGGCCACGTCCTGGAACGCGACCGCGGCGGCCTCGAGGATGGCCGGAAACCCTGCCGCGCCTTCGGCATTGCGGGCCGCATCCCAGGTCAATGCCGCGTTGGAAATGGTGGTGGCGTTGCCGTCGGGCACGGTGAGCCCGATCTTCTCGACCAGACCGAGGCCTTCGTCGAGCAGGCCGCTGCCTGGTCCTCCCGCCGACGGCAGTGGGACTCGGCAGTTGAGGACCGGGTACATCGGGGTCGGCGGTTTGACCGGTGCGGGCCCGGCGTCGATCGTGGCACCGTGCTCATCGAGCGCTCGCTGGTAGCCGCAGTTGTTGAGCACGATGGCATAGGCGTGCGCCGCCGAAGCCACCTTGGTGACCATGGCCAGGATGTCCTTGGCCCGCTGGTCGTAGCTCTTGCCCCACTCCTTGCCGTCGGTGTACGAGCCGGCCATGTCGGTGGCCTTGGCCATTTCCGGCCAGCGGGCATCGATCGCCGACCACCAGGCTGCGGCGCCGGCCGCGATCTTGGTGGCGGCGTCGTAGTAGACGGCGGTGTCGACGTCGAGGACCGTGCCGGTCATTGCGCGGGCCCGCCGCGTCCCAGGGCGGAGAGGATGGTCACGGTGCCGTCCGCGTAGGAGGTCCGGGCCGCGGCGGCGGCTTGATGCATCTTCGCCAGGCCCGCGGCGATCTCGCCGGCCGCGGTGGTCCATTCGGCGTGCGCGGTGGCGTGCGCGTCGGCCGATTTGCCGGACCAATTGCGCTGAACGGCGGCGATACGCTCTTCGACCTCGCGCAGCGTCTCGGTGACGAACTCGTCCAGACCGCCCAATTTCGCCGTCACCGCTTCGATATGAGCCAGGTCGGCCCGATACTGTTCGGCCATTTCTGTGGTCCCCCTTCGGTTTCGATGACTCAGGGCAGATCCAGCGAGCTCACCGCCGTGGCAGTCCCAGTGTCGGTGACTTGGCTGCGGTCGACCACCACCCCGAGCAGTTCGGCCATGTCGGCGAGGGCCTCGAACACCGACAGGGCGGCGCGATGGGTTTCGTCCCAGGCGGCGGCGTAGGCGGTGGCGGCGGTGCCGTGCCAGGTCGTCATCAGCCCGTCGACCTCGGCCGAGCCGGATCGCAGACCTGCGACCAGGTTGGCGGCGGCCTGCTGGACGTAACGCCCGGCATCGGTCACTTCGTCGGGCACCAGGGCGAAGGTAACGGCGGGGTCGGTCACGGTGCGGCTCCTCCCGGGGACTTGATGAAAAGCTACCGTCGGGAAGCAGCGGGCGCATAGCCGCCTCGGCTGGGGCCGACGCCGACCGGGCCTTTTCGAGTCGTGATCGGGTTCACGATACTTACATAGTTAGCTTATGTAATAATATTCTGGTGCAGCGTGCTCAGGAAACCACAGCGGATGACATCGTCGTCGATCTACTCGTGACCGCGGGCAGGCTCACTCGGCTGGCCGGGGTGATCAGCCGCGACGACCTGCCGCGAGCCGTATTGCGCGCGCTCGCCGTGCTCGACGAGCACGGCGCGGTGCGGGTGAGCGAGTTCGCCAGGATCGATCGGTGTTCGCAACCGGCGGCAACGACGCTGATCGGGCGACTGGTCGCGGACGGATTCGCGACCCGGCGCAGAGACCCGGACGATTCCAGGGCGGTCGTCGTCGAACTCACCCCGGCCGGGCGCACTCGGCTCACCCAGGCGCGTCAAGCCTTCGCGACCGCGCTCACCACCCGGCTCGAAGGCTTCGACACCGCGCGGCTCGCGCAACTGGACACCGATCTCAACGAACTGCTGGAGGCCCTGAAAACGGCTACGCGACAGCAACATCCGATATCGAGGGAACATCGATGAGTAGCACTTTGGCACCTGACCGCGCCGTGGGCGCGGACCCCACCGAACCCACCCGGCAGCCGAAAGCCGTTTGGGCCGTTGCCTTCGCGAGCGTCATCGCGTTCATGGGCATCGGACTGGTCGACCCCATCCTGAAACCGATCGGCGAGCAGTTACACGCCTCGCCCTCGCAGGTGTCGCTGTTGTTCACCAGCTACATGCTGGTGACGGGCGTGGCCATGCTGATCACCGGCGTGGTGTCGAGCCGGTTCGGCGCGAAGAAGACGTTGCTGGCCGGGCTGGCCATCATCATCGTGTTCGCGGCGCTGGCCGGAATGTCCAGCACTGTCACCCAGATCGTCGGTTTCCGCGCGGGCTGGGGTCTGGGCAACGCCCTGTTCATCGCGACGGCGCTGGCCACCATCGTCGGCGCGGCCAGCGGCGGCGTCGCCCGCGCGATCATCCTCTACGAGGCGGCGCTCGGCATCGGCATCGCCACCGGCCCGTTGCTCGGCGGCGTGCTCGGCGGAATCAGCTGGCGTGGACCGTTTTTCGGAGTGTCCGTGCTGATGGCCGTAGCGCTGATCAGCATCGTGACGCTGCTGCCCGAGGGACCGAAGCCGACCCACCACACCTCGATCGCCGCGCCGTTCCTGGCGCTTCGGCACCGCGGACTGCTGACCGTCAGCCTCACCGCGCTGCTCTACAACTTCGGTTTCTTCACCCTGCTCGCCTACACCCCGTTCCCACTGGACATGGGCACCTACGCGATCGGTTTCATCTTCTGCGGCTGGGGCGTGCTACTCGCACTCGCCTCGGTCTTCCTGGCGCCGCGCCTGCAGCGGCGGTTCGGATCGCTGCCGATGATGGGCCTGTCGCTGGGGCTGTTCGCCGCCGATCTCGCGGTAATGGCGGCGTTCGCCGAGCACAAGCCGGTGCTGATCGCCGGGACCGTGCTCGCCGGACTGTTCCTCGGCGTGAACAACACCCTGATCACCGAGGCCGTGATGATCTCCGCGCCGGTCGAGCGGTCGACCGCGTCGGCGGCCTACAGCTTCGTGCGCTTCGCCGGTGGCGCGGCCGCGCCCTACCTGGCGGGCAAGCTCGGTGAGCACAGCATCGCGCTGCCGTTCTGGGTCGGCGCCGCCTGTACCGCAGGCGCGGTGCTCGTCCTGCTCGCCGGTCGCGCGGCGCTCGCGCACATCGACGAGCACGATCCCGCGCCGCACAGCGTCGACGAGGCCGAGGCGATCACCGTCGGCGACTGAGATTTCCGCTACGCACGGCTGCTCGAATCCGTACCCCGGATTCAGGCAGCCGTGCCGCGTACCCTCGGGTGGTATGGGCGATACGCAGCGCGGCCGGGTGAAGATCGAGACGAGCCAGAAGCGGGTGCGGGTGTTCCTCGGCGGCCGCGTTGTCGCCGATACCGCGCATCCGGTGCTGGTCTGGGAGAGCCCGCACTATCCGACGTACTACCTGCCGGTCGCCGACCTGCACGCGAAACTCGAGCCGACCGGCAGCACCCGCCACTCCCCCAGCCGCGGCGACGCGGCGGAATACGACGTGGTCGTGGACGGCACCACCGCACCGGCGGCCGCGCTGCGCTACCACGACTCCCCGCTGCCCGAGCTGAACGAGCTGGTCCGGCTGGAGTGGAACAAGATGGACGAATGGTTCGAGGAGGACGAGCCGGTCTACGTCCATCCGCGCGACCCCTACACCCGGGTCGATGTCCTCGGCAGTTCCCGGCACGTGCGCGTGGAAATCGACGGCGTCACCGTCGCCGATTCGCATTCGCCCCGCATCCTCTTCGAAACCGGCCTTCCCGCAAGGTATTACCTGCCGATGACCGACGTCCGGATGGATCTGCTGCACCCCTCGGACACGCACACCAGCTGCCCGTACAAGGGCACCGCGGACTACTGGACCGTCCGTGTCGGCGAGCAGGACTACCAGGACTACGTCTGGGGCTATCGCACGCCACTACCCGAGAGCCAGAAGGTCGCCGGCCTGGTCTGCTTCTACAACGAGAAGGTCGACATCTATCTCGACGGCGAACTCCAGGAACGCCCGCGCAGCCCGTTCAGCTGAAACCCGCTCAGCGGTAGCCGGTGAGGCCGTCGGCGAGTTCGTCCGCGTCACCGTCGCGGTGGGCGTCGAGAGCTTGTTGGAGGGCGAAAGTCCCTCGGATGGTGGCTATTCGGACGGCGAGGTCGTCGGCGGGCGCGGTCATCCGCAGGATCGTGTCGAGGACCCTCTCGCCGTAGCTCGCGGCGATGGCGGCGAAGTCCTCGGCGGGGTCACCGAGGCACACGCCGTCCCAATCGACGACGCCGCAGAGTATCGGGTCATGAGTTTCGTTGTCCCACAGCAGGTTTTCACCGCCCAGGTCGCCATGCACGACGGCCTCGGTGCGGTGCGGCAAGGCACCGAGCGCGGCGAGTTCGCGATCCGCGCGGGCGCGTCCGGCGGCTTTCATCAGCGGATACAGTTCGGCACGGACGTCGTCGGCGAACCGTGTCCAGCGGTCGGCGGGTGTCGTCGGCAATGCCGAGTGTTGGTCGGCTCCGGCTGCGGACAACGCAGATAGGAGGGCATGGCATTGCCGCGCAACCGATTCCGCGGCACGCACATCGCGCAGCACCGTCGCCGCCAACGGTTCGCCGCTGACCCGCGTCATGACCAGGTACGGCGGGTCGTCGGACACGTCCACCAGCCGCGGCACCGCTATCCGGGGCCTGTTCACAGAGGTTGTCTGCAGTTCACAGAGGGACTCACCGCACGACACACCGGTGCTCGGTGCAGAAGGTCTGTGACCCCGAAATTCCTGCGCCGCAACCAACTCCAGCCCCGCGACGGCCCGCAACGCGGCCGCACGCAGCGGGAGCCGCGCCGCGGCGGCCGCCGTGCGGGCCAGACAGACCACCCGGTCGGCACCGATCACCAGGTAGTGGAACTGCCCTTCGCGCACCGTCAGCTCGGACACTCGTGCACCTGGCAGCACACCCTCCAGTAACTCCCGATGTTCCTCGATCACAGCGTCCACCCGTCCACTCTTGCCGGTAGCGCACCCCACCACCACCGATTTCCCGCACCCCTCCTGCCCTTTCGCACGCGTTTCCGCATGTCGGAGCGAGTGCGGAAAGTCAGAAGAGGTTCGGGAACCGATCAACGCGCGAGAAACCCTCCTCGTGGGACGCCGAATGGCGCGCGGCGAGCGAGAAACCGGTCAGCTCGCGAGGAGCCGGTCAGCGCAAAGCGAGCTCGCCGCAAGCTGGCCAGCTTGCGGCGAGCTGGTCGGAGTGTGCGGAGCCCATCAGCGCATGAGGCCAACCAGCACGCGGGAAGCCGACCGGCACGGGGCGAGCCGGTCGAGGCGCGAAGCCGGTCAGCGCGTGGCGGGCCGGAAGGGCACGGGGCCGGTCAGCGCGCGTGGCGCCTGCTGCGCGGGAAGCCGGTCAGCTCGCGGGGATCAGACTGCGACCAGGGGTGGTTTGTCGGCGGCGGTGCGGTATCGGCCGGGGGCGAGGCCGTATTCACGCTTGAATGCTTTGGCGAAGGCGAATTCTGAGGTGTAGCCGACTTTGCGGGCGATGGCGCCGAGCGAACCGTTGGTTTCGCGCAGGAGGCGGGCCGCGGTGAGCATGCGCCATCTGGTGACGTAGGCGAGTGGTGGTTCGCCCACTGTGGCGGAGAAACGGCGGGCGAGGGTGGCGCGGGAGACGCCGGCGACCTCGCTCAGGTCGGGGACGGTCCACGGGCGGGCCGGTTCTTCGTGGACCGCCCGGAGCGCTGCGGCGACCGCCGGGTCCGCGAAAGCGCCTGCCCAGCCGGAGGTTCGGGCACCGGCCTGCTCTTCGAACCAGGCGCGCAGGACGAACAGGAGCAGCATTTCGAGTAGTGCGGGGACCGCGGCGTCGCTCCCCTGGCGCGGTTCGGCGATCTCCGCGGCGAGCAGGTCGACCGCACCACGCAAGGCCGGATGCCGGCCGGGACGCGCTGGGAGATGGATGAACTCGGGCAGCTCGTCGAGCAGCGGATGACTACGCTGCCTGCCGAGTTCGTAGGCGCCACAAAGCAATGCGGTCCGCACGCCGGGGCCCTGGATTTCTCGCGGTTCGCCGGGGCGCGCGGTTTCGGTGACGGCGCTGTCCAGCCGGTCGATCAGGACGTGATCGGCGCCCCGCGGCATGAAAACCACGTCCCCGGCCCCGAGCGCCATCGGTTCGCCCCCGGCGGGCGGCACCAGCCAGCACGAACCCTGCAGCACCACATGGAAACCCGCACCCGGGACAACCGGATAGCGACGTCCCCACGGCGCATGCCGGACAAACATGCCGGAGGTCGGGCTACCGGTCCGGATCGCGGCGATGGTTTCACTGAGCACGTCCACTCTCGCACCATAGCGCTCCCGCACTGAGCGTTCGAAACATAGATTAGAGCGATACAGCCATTGGAAGTCTCAGGCAATCGCCATAGATTGCCACCCATGACAACAGGATCGCCTTCTACGGCATCACCGGCGGTTACGGCCGCACCGAGCTGTACTGTAGCGCGACCGGTCCGCCCTGGTCACGCCATTTTCCACGCGTGCAACCGGCGCGCCCGCCCATGATCAGGCATAGTCGGAACAGTGACAGACACCCGACCCGAACTCGCCGCCACGTTGGACCTCGCCCCGCACCCGGAGGGCGGCTGGTTTCGCGAAACATGGCGCAGCGCTGTGGAATTCACCCCCGAAGGCTATGCGGGCAGCCGCGCCAGTGCGACCGCGATCCACTTCCTGCTGTTCCCCGGCGAACAGTCCGCCCCGCATACCGTGCGCTCCGACGAGCTGTGGCTGTGGCATCGCGGCGGGCCGCTGGTGCTGAACATCGGCGGCGAGGAGGTCATCCTCGGCCCCGAAGTGGAGCGCGGACAGGTGTTGCAGGCTGTCGTGCCCGGCGGGGTCGTCCAGGCCGCGCGCCCCGCGAGCGACGAATACGTCCTGGTCAGCTGCATCGTCTCGCCCGGCTTCGATTTCGCCGACTTCCACATGGATTGACCTCGGTCGCCGACGAACTCACGGCAGGCCTGCTCGACCAGTGCCGTGTGGGTCGACCTCGATCGCCGTCGACCTCGCGGCAATTCTGCTCGGCGAGTGCGGATGGGTCTCGGTCGCCGACGAACTCACGGCAGGTCCGCGCGACCGGTACCGCGCGGATCGACCTCAGTCGCCGACGAACTCACGGCAGGTCCGCGCGACCGGTACCGCGCGGATCGACCTCAGTCGCCGACGAACTCGCGACGGGTCCGCTCGACCAGCGCCGCGACGCCGAGGATCTCACCGACCCCGGAGGCGGAATGCCCCGCACTCCAGACGTCGGTCCAGTTCTTCGGCGCGTCGGCGCCGGCGAAGTGGGCCGCGAGGTCGAAGGTGCCGGCGCGTAGCGCGGCGACGTCGATGCCGAGCGCCCGCATCGAGCCCGCCAGCATGTTGGTCGGCAGGCCGGTGAAGGCGGAGGTGAGCACCACGTCGTCGAGGCCGGAGGCGGCCACCAGCTCCTTGTGCGCGGGGTCGGCCATGCTCTCGGCCGTCGCGAGGAACTTGGTGCCCATGTAGGCCAGGTCCGCACCCAGTGTAATCGCGGCGCGCAACGCGACGCCGTCGGCGACCCCGCCCGCCAAAACCACCGGTCCGTCGAAGAATTCGCGCACCGCGCGGACGAAAGCGAACGGATTGGCCCAGCCGGTCTGCCCGCCCGCGCCGGCGGTGAGCAGGATCAGCCCGTCGGCGCCGCATTCGAGCGCGCGCACCGCGTGGTGCACCGACGCGACGTCCGCGAGCACCAGCGAGCCGACCTCGTGTAGCGGCCGCACCACGTCGCGCGGGGTACCGACCGAGGTGATCACGATCTCCCTCGGCTGCTCGCACAGCGCCCGCAGGTCCGGCTGCAATCGGGCGTTCCCCGGATGCACGATCAGGTTCGCCGCGACGGGAGCCGGGCGCGCTCCGCCGGCGGTCAGCGCGGCATCGATCTCGGCCAGCCACTGTGACAGTTGTTCCGGCGTACGGGCATTCACCGTCGGGAACGAGCCGATCACGCCCGCCCGGCAGGCCGCGATCACCAGCTCCGGCCCGGAGACCCGGAACATCGGCGCGGCGATCAACGGGACCGTCAGCCGTGCGGTGAGTTCGGCGAACCTCACGTCATCGGACATCTGTGCCCCCTTCCGGAACAGCTATGCCCGGACACTAAAGCAACCGGCGGGGCGAGAAGAAGCCGCGCGACACCGCTTTGGCGGTGTGCCCATAGAACGGCAGGGGAACTCGGCAGATCGCCCTGCCCGAACCGGCATTGCTCAAGAGACCGCTTGCAGGTCCGCGAGTAGCTGCGCGTAGTGCGCGCAGAGCAGCGTGATCTCGTTGCCGTGCTCGGCGCGCAGGCGCTCGAGATTTTGCACCCGGCGCTCGTGCAGGACGTCGGTCACCCGTTGAGAGAACTTCAGGCCCACCGGCGCGGTGCCGTCGTCGAACAGCTGACCGCGGTGCATGAACGCGTCCCCGCAGTGCAACTGCCAGCGATCGCCCGGCTGGACCGCGACACCGCTGTGCCCGCGCGTGTGTACCTGGCCGAGCGTCCGCCGACCTACTCCGGCACCTCGAGCACGCCCTCGTCCACGGCCCACTTGATGGTCTTCTCCAACTGTGCGCAGGTGTCGGGGCGGCCGGGCTGCGCACCGTTCTTGCTGAGTTCGGCGAAGACCGGGCAGTGCGTCTGCGGTGGTTCGGTCCACTGGACCGAGGTCTGGTGCGCGCTGCTCTTGCGCACCAGCACTTGGCTCTGGCAGGCCTGGCACCGCAGCGGTGTCAGGCCCTGCTCCAGATAGCGCTGCTTGTCGACCACCGTCTGGGCGCGCACTTCGGCCTGCCGAGCGGGCTGATCGGCGAAGTCGGGTGCTTTCGCCCAGCGGACCATCAGACCCCGGCCTCCGCCTGCTTGCCCTCGGCCTCGTCGGCTTCGCGCTTGCGTCGCAGGTTCTCCGCGACCTCGGCCTCCCACGCCTCGTTCGCCTTGGTGGTGTCCACCTCGAACTCGAAGCGCTGCGTCATCTTCTCGGTGACGTCGGCCGCGTCCACGTAGAACTGGTCGTACCAGCGGCGCAGCTGGTACACCGGGCCGTCTTCCTCGCACAGCAGCGGGTTCTCGACCTTGGACTTGTGCTTCCAGATCTCCACGTCCTGCAAGAAGCCGACGCTGATGCCCTCGGTCATCTTCGCGGCCAGCTTGTCGGCCATCTCGCCCTCGACGCCCTGCGGCTTCTCCAGCGTGATGCCCCACTGCAGGACGAAGGAGTCCTGGGTGACCGGGTAGTGGCAGTTGATCAGGACGCTCTTGACCTCGTAGCCGCTGTAGATGTTGATCAGCGGATTGATCATGTAGGACGGCCCGAAATAGGACGCTTCCGACTTGAGCAGGGTGTCGCCGCCGTACTTGGACGCCATCCCGATGTCCGGCCTGCCCTTGGTCTCCAGGAACTGGGTGGCGATATGCCCCTCGAAGACGTTCTTGAAGTAGGTCGGGAAGGCGAAGTGGATGTAGAAGAAGTGCGCCATGTCGACCACGTTGTCGATGATCTCGCGGCAGTTGGCGCCCTCGATCAGCATCGAGTTCCAGGTCCAGTCGGTCCAGCCGCTGTCGAGCTGCTCGGTCGGGTTGCCGTCCGCGTCGGTGTACGGGCCCTCGATGTGCGGGATCGTCACCTCCGGCGGCGGCTGGCTGCCCTCGAAGTCCTGCCAGACGAACAGCTGTCCGTTGCGTTCCAGCGTGGTCCACTTCCGGGTACGTGCGAGCGGGGGCACCCGCCGGCCGTACGGGATCGCGGTGCATTTGCCGTTCGTGCCGGACCAGCGCCAGTCGTGGAACGGGCAGGCGATGTCGTCACCCTTGACCTCGCCCATGCTCAAGTCGCCACCCATGTGCCTGCAGTAGGCGTCGAGCACGCGCAGTTCACCGAAGCTGTCGGCCCAGATCACGAGCTTTGTGCCGAAAACGTTGACCGCGTGCGGTTTCCCGTCGCGGAACGTCTTGGCCAGGCCGAGGCAATGCCATCCCCGTGCATAACGGGTGGGTGCGGTGCCGACATCTAGCTCCCGGACCTTCGCACCGCCCCCCTGTGGGGTAACTGCCATCGCGAATCCTCCTCCTTCTGTACTAGAACACGTTACAAAAATGTCGCGTTCCATGCCAGCGATTCCGGTCACTTCCTGCACATGTCCATCAATGCGGCGGGATCAGCACCCGTTCTCGACATAAATAGGAACCTGTTCTAGTCTCAGAGGCAAATGACTACCGGTTATCAATCGACCAGGCAGGAGCAGGTCCCGAGATGACGCAAGAAGTGACCGAACGGGTCGACGCGCTGTTGCCGACACTGCGCGAGCGCGCACAAGAAGCCGAGGACCTGCGGCGCATCCCCGACGAGTCCATGAAGGCCCTGCAGGAAACCGGGTTCTTCCGGTTGCTGCAGCCCAAGCAGTGGGGCGGGCACGCGGCCGACCCGGTCGTCTTCTACGACACGGTGCGCAAGATCGCCAGCGCCTGCGGTTCCACCGGCTGGGTGGCCGGCATTGTCGGCGTACACAATTGGCACCTCGCGCTCTTCGCCCAGCAGGCCCAGGAAGACGTCTGGGGCGAGGACACCGAGGTGCGGATCTCCTCGTCCTACGCCCCGATGGGCGCGGGCGTGGTGACCGACGGCGGCTACCTCGTCAACGGCGCCTGGGCCTGGTCCTCAGGCTGTGACCACGCCACCTGGGCGGTGCTCGGCGGGCCGGTGATCAAGGACGGCAAGCCGGTCGACTTCGGCAGCTTCCTCATCCCGCGCGACGACTACCGCATCGACGACGTCTGGAACGTGGTCGGCCTGCGCGGCACCGGCTCGAATACCGTTGTGGTGAAGGACATCTTCGTCCCGTCGCACCGGTTCCTCAGTTTCCGCGCGATGAGCGAGATGAAATCGCCCGGCCTGGAACAGAACACGGACCCGGTGTACAAGATGCCTTGGGGCACCATCCATCCCACCACCATCTCCACGCCCATCGTCGGCATGGCCTACGGCGCCTACGAGGCGCACGTCGAGCACCAGGGCAAGCGGGTGCGCGCGGCCTACGCGGGCGAGAAGGCCAAGGACGATCCGTTCGCCAAGGTGCGCATCGCGGAAGCGTCCAGCGATATCGACGCGGCCTGGCGGCAGCTGTCCGGCAACGTCGCCGACGAATACGCGCTGCTCGCCGCCGGTCAGGAAGTACCGTTCGACCTGCGGGTGCGGGCGCGACGCGACCAGGTGCGCGCCACCGGGCGCTCGATCGCCGCGATCGACAAGCTCTTCGAGAGTTCCGGCGCCACCGCGCTCGCGAACGGCACACCACTGCAACGCTTCTGGCGTGACGCGCACGCGGGCCGGGTGCACGCCGCGAACGATCCCGAGCGGGCCTACCTGATGTACGGCACGCACGAATTCGGACTGCCCGTCACCGACGGCATGGTGTAGGAGCTGCCTTGACTTCAACCGTGGCACTGACCGCCGAATCGACCTCGCGGTACGCCCAGGTGCGACCAGACCTCAAACTGCACTATCACGAGGCGGGCGTCGGCAACGGCCCGACGATCGTGCTGCTGCACGGCGGTGGTCCCGGCGCGTCCTCCTGGTCGAACTTCGCCCGCAATATTCCGGTGCTGGCGGAGCACTTTCACGTGATCGCCGTGGATCAGCCCGGCTACGGCCGCTCGGACAAGCCCACCGAGCATCCGCAGTACTTCGTGCACAGCGCTTCGGCGCTGAACGATCTGCTCGACCATCTGGAGATCACCGGACGGGTGCACCTGCTCGGCAATTCGCTCGGCGGCGGGGCGGCCGTGCGATTCGCGCTCGACTATCCCGAGCGCGCCGGAAAACTCGTGCTGATGGGCCCGGGCGGGTTGAGCAACAATCTTTTCGCGCCCGATCCCACCGAGGGCGTGAAGCTGCTCGGCAAGTTCAACTACGAGCCGACCAGGGAAAACCTGGAGGCGTTCCTGCGCATCATGGTCTTCGACCAGTCGCTGATCACCGACGAGCTGATCGAAGAACGGTTCGCCTCGGCGAGCACGCCCGAAGCGCTCGCCGCGACCCGCGCGATGGGAAAGTCCTTCGCCAGTGCGGATTTCGAGAAGGGCATGCTCTGGCGCGACGCCTACAAGCTGCGCCAGCCGGTATTGTTGATCTGGGGCCGCGAAGACCGGGTCAACCCGCTCGACGGCGCGCTCATCGCGACCAAGGTGATTCCGCGGGCACAGTTGCATGTGTTCGGCGGCTGTGGACACTGGGCACAGTTGGAGAAGTTCCACGAATTCAACCGACTGGCCATCGATTTCCTGGCCGGTTCCAAGGAGAAGTGATGGGGATTCGATCACTGGCGTATCTGCGCATCGAGGCGACCGACATGGCCGCCTGGCGGGAATACGGACTCAAAGTGCTCGGCATGGTCGAAGGCAAGGGCACGAACCCGGACGCACTGTACCTGCGTATGGACGAATTCCCGGCCCGGCTGGTGATCTCGCCCGGCGAACACGACCGGTTGCAGATCTCCGGCTGGGAAACCGCCAATGCCGAAGAGCTGCAAGATATCCGAACCCGGCTCGAAGGCGCGGGCGTGCCCTACAAGGAAGGCACCGCCGCCGAACTCGCCGACCGCCGGGTGTACGAGCTGATCCGCTTCGACGACCCCTCCGGGAACACCCTGGAGGCGTTTCACGGTGCGGCGCTGGAACATCGGCGCGTGGTCAGCCCGTACGGGCATCGGTTCGTCACCGAGGAGCAGGGGCTCGGTCACGTCGTGCTCAGCACCAAAGACGACAAGGCGGCGCTCGAGTTCTACCGTGACGTGCTCGGCTTCCGGTTGCGGGACTCCATGCGGCTGCCACCGCAGATGGTGGGCCGCCCGGCCGACGGCGAACCCGCCTGGCTGCGCTTCTTCGGCTGCAACCCGCGGCACCATTCGCTCGCGTTCCTGCCCATGCCGACACCGAGCGGCATCGTGCACCTGATGCTCGAGGTGGAGAACGCCGACGACGTCGGCCTGTGCCTGGATCGCGCGCTGCGCAAGAAGGTTCGGATGTCGGCGACGCTCGGCAGGCACGTCAACGACAAGATGCTCTCCTTCTACATGAAGACGCCCGGCGGTTTCGACGTCGAATTCGGTTGCGAGGGACTCGAAGTCGACGACCACGACTGGATCGCGCGGGAATCCACCGCGGTGAGCCTGTGGGGGCACGACTTCACCGTCGGGCAGCGTCCGCAGTGACCGGCGAGAGGACGGCGGACGGCGGCGTGGGCGAACACGAGGTGCGCGACACCATGGCCCACCCCGAGATCGACGGCAGGCAGTTCCGGAATGTGCTCGGGCAGTTCTGCACCGGCATCACCGTGATCACCACCTTCGACGAGGCGGACGCGCCGATCGGTTTCGCCTGCCAATCCTTCGCCGCCCTCTCCCTGGACCCGCCGTTGGTCCTGTTCTGCCCCACCAAGGCGTCACGCTCCTGGGCGGCGATCGAGCGCTCCGGCCGCTTCTGTGTGAACGTCCTGGCCGAAGAGCAGCGAGAACTGTGCGCCCGCTTCGGTTCCCGCGAACCGGACAAGTTCGCCGGCGCCGCCTGGCACGCTTCCCCGCGCACCCTCCCCGTCCTCGACGACGCCCTGGCCACCATCGAATGCACGGTGGACCGGGTCGTCGACGGCGGCGACCACTACATCGTCATCGGCCGCGTACAAGCCCTCTCCGAATCCACCGCCACCGGCCGCCCCCTCCTCTTCTATCGCGGTCAATACAGCGCCATCGAGCCCGACAAAACCACGCCCGCCCCTTGGCGCGCCGACCTCGAACACTTTCTCACCACCACCACGCTCGACACCTGGTTGTGAGGAAGCACCGCGAAAACCTGTGCCGGACAAGGTGACACATCGCCAGTCCGGGCGCAGGTTCACGCGGCGACTCGGCTCAGAACAGTCCTCCACCCGCATGGACGGTTTCGCCTGTGATCCAGCCGCCCGCCGCGGAGGCCAGGAAGGCGACGATGCGGGCGATATCGTCGGGTTCGCCGATGCGACCGAGGGGCGTGTCGGCGATGATCTGTCCGGTCAGCTCCGGGCTCCGTACCGCCGCCAGTGCCTCGGTCTTTATCGCGCCCGGCAGCACGTTGTTGACGGTGATGCCACGGGAGCCGAGTTCTTTCGCCAAGACCCGCACCAGCTCCTCGGCCGCGGCCTTGCTGGCGCTGTAGAGACCGGAGCTGGGACGATGCGTCGCCGTCACTCCGGATGAGACGACAACGATCCGGCCGTTGTCCCGCAGACGGTTCGCGGCTTCACGCAACGCAACGAACGTGGCCCTGGTGTTGATCGAGAACATCAGCTCGTAGTCGTCGTCGGTCGCCTCGGCGATCGCGGCGAATCTGGCCGTGCCGACGTTGTTCACCAGCACGTCCACGCCGCCGAACCGCTCCTCGGCGCTGTCGAACAAGCTCCGCAGCTGTGTCGGGTCGGCCACGTCCGCCGGTACCGCGAAGCCGCGCCCGCCCGCCCTCTCGATCGTGTCGACCACCTGCGCTGCGGCGGATCGGTTCGACTGGTAGTTGACGACGACCGAGGCGCCCTCAGCACCCAATCGCTCCGCGATGGCCCGCCCGATCCCGCGGGATCCTCCGGTAACGATCACGACCGGCATAACGCCTCCCCAATTAGTCCATTAGATAGATAGTAGAGATGCTCAACTAAATTGTTGAGGGTGTCAACAGTTGGTTCCCTAAACTTGTCTCGTGACGATCGAAGAGCAAGAGCTGTCGGCCGCCTTCTCGGCGCTGAATCGCGAGGTCAACGCGCTGTACCACTTGATCGCCCGGCGGTTCGGCTTGACCATGCAGCAGGCCGAACTGCTGTGCCGGCTACACGGCGAGCCACCGTCTTTCGGCGAGCTGGCAAGCGCGCTGGGCTGCGACAAGACCAACGTCACAGGCCTGGTAGACCGGCTCGAGCGCCGAGGCTACGTGTCCCGGCAAACCGATTCCGCGGATCGCCGGGTAACTCGGGTCATCATCACCGAACAGGGCCGAACGATGGGCTCCGACATCCGGGACGCCTTCGAACAAGAACTGCGCACCCGCCTCCCCCGCCCCGACCGAGCCCAGCTGGTCGCCCTCCTCCGCGCCTCAGCAACCGCATTGGCCGACAGCCGCCCCCAGAGCTAGCCCGGGACACGATCCACTGCCCTTCGATGACAACGCGGCGACCCGCTACGGCACGCTGGTCGCACTGACACTTGCGTCGCAACGCGATTGGCGCCCGCGCAAGATGGACCTGATGATCGCGGCCATCGCTTCGTCGCGCGGATTGTCGCTGTCCACCCGCAACAGCGCCGACTTCCGCGGCCCGGAAAGCATGGTGGAGATCGCCCCCGTGTAGCCCGCATGCAGCGGGCCGCTTTCCTTGATGGTACGTATGTACCTAAAGCGACCTTTGCCACACTCCGCAAACAGTCGGCAACTTGTAAGGTACAAATGTACCTAGCAAGGCTTCGCGTCCGTGGGCGCCGCGCTCGGCGGTGCCGACCCGACGACATCGAGTTCCGTGACGAGAAGGAGTACGGCATGAAGATCGCAGTTCTGGGAACCGGCGAGGGCGGCAGGCTGCATGCCGCGAAATTGGCCGAGCTGGGTCACGAGGTGGTGCTGGGCACCAGGGATCCGGCGGTCACGCTGGCCAGGACCGAGCCTGATCGGATGGGCAATCCCCCGCTCAGTGAATGGACGGCGGCACACCCGCAGATCCCGGTGCGCACCTTCGGCGAGGCGGCCGCCGCTGCGGACCGGCTGGTGATCAATGGCATCGACGGCGCCAGCGCGGTCACCGCGCTCAGCGGTATCAGCGAAGAACTCGCGGACAAGGTACTCATCGATTACGGCGTGCCCTACAACTACACCGAGCACGGCCCCTACCCCTGGCCCACGCCATGGGGCGCGATGCCGAGCTTCACGGTGCTGGACACCGACAGCCTCGGTGAGCAGATCCAGCGCGCGTTACCGGATACCAAGGTGGTCAAGGCTTTTGTCACGCAGGAGCAGGCGACCGTGGTCGATCCGGCGACCGTCAACGGCGGTGACCACACCATGCCGATCTCCGGCAACGACAGCACCGCCAAAGCCGCCGTCACCGACCTGCTGCGGTCCTACGGCTGGACCGACGTCCTCGATCTCGGCGACCTCGTCGCAGCCCGCGGCCAGGAGATGTACGCCCACCTGCACTCTGCCCTCGGCTTCGCGCTCGGCGGCCACTTCGGCATCAAAGTCGTGCGCTGATTCTTAAGTGCTCATTCGGTGCGCACTTATGCGCGGAAGATGAAGGCATGAGCAGCACCGAGATCATCACCTGCACCGACCTCGCGCAGTGGGAGCACTGGCTCAGCGCGAATCACGATGCGGCACAGGATGTATGGCTGAAGATCGCCAAGAAGAGCGCGGCGGGCTCGACGATCACGATTTCCGAAGCCCTCGACGGGGCACTGTGTTTCGGGTGGATCGACAGTCATCGGCGGAAGTTGGATGCGGAGTACTACCTGCAGCGGTACTCGCCGCGGCGCGCCAAAAGTCCGTGGTCGCGGATTAATGTCGGCAAGGCGGGCGCACTGATCGCCGCCGGGCGGATGCGGGCGGCGGGGCTCGCCGCGATCGCGGCCGCACAGGCCGACGGGCGCTGGGCAGCCGCGGCATGACAACGGGCCGTGGCCGGTGACTCGCACCGGCCACGGCCCGGAGGCGCCGATCAGACGGTGACCGCCGCCTGCTCCCGCTGCAATTCCAGCGCGATGTCGATCAACTGATCTTCTTGTCCGCCAACCAGTTTCCGCTTGCCGGCACGGACCAGCATTTCCGCGGCGGAGACACCGTAACGCTCGGCCTGCCGCTCGGCATGCTTGAGGAAGCTGGAGTAGACCCCCGCGTAGCCCATCATCAGCGAAGAGCGGTCGAGCAGGCATTCCTGCGGCATGGCGGGCCGGACCACGTCCTCGGCGGCGTCGGCGATCGCGAAGAAGTCGATGCCGGTACTGATGGCGAGCTTGTCGCACACCCCGACCAGCGCTTCGACCGGGGTGTTGCCCGCGCCCGCGCCGAAGCGCCGCGCACTACCGTCGATCTGCGTGGCGCCCGCGCGGATCGCGTAGATCGAGTTGGCGACGGCGAGGTCGAGATTCTCGTGACCGTGGAAGCCCACCTGCGCGTCGTCACCGAGTTCGGCGACCAGCGCGGCCACCCGGTCGGTGACCTGATCCAAGACCAGCGCGCCCGCGGAGTCTACGACGTAGACACACTGGCAGCCCGCGTCCGCCATGATGCGCGCCTGCTTGGCCAGCACTTCGGGCGGCTGCGAATGCGACATCATCAGGAACCCGACGGTCTCCAGGCCGAGTTCGCGCGCCAGCCCGAAATGCTGGATGGAGACGTCGGCCTCGGTGCAGTGGGTGGCGATCCGGCAGATCGACGCGCCGTTGTCCTGGGAGATCTTGATGTCTTCCTTGACCCCGACACCGGGCAGCATCAGCACCGCGATCTTGGCCTGCTTGGCCGTCTCGGCGGCGATCGTGATCAGTTCCTGCTCCGGCGTTTTGGAGAAGCCGTAGTTGAACGACGAGCCGCCGAGGCCGTCGCCGTGGGTCACCTCGATGACCGGCACGCCGGCCCCGTCCAGGGCGGCGACGATATCGCGCACCTCGGTGGCGGTGAACTGGTGCCGTTTGTGATGGGATCCGTCGCGCAGCGAGGTGTCAGTGACGCGGATGTCGAGTTCTGCTGAGTAGCCCATGTTTTCGCTCCTTACACCCGGGCCGCGCGGACTTGACCGGCGAGTACCTCGCCGACCCTGGTCGCGGCGGCGGTCATGATGTCGAGGTTGCCCGCGTACGGGGGCAGGAAGTCACCCGCGCCTTCGACCTCGACGAATACCGAAACCTTCGCCATGCCACCGGAAATCACCGACGGCGGATCGAACTGAGGGTCGTTGAGCAGCCGGTACCCGGGCACGTACTGCTGGATGTCGGCGACCATGCGCTGGATCGACTCGGTGATCGCGTCGGTGTCGGCATCCTCGGGGATGGCGCAGAAGATGGTGTCGCGCATGATCATCGGCGGCTCCGCCGGATTCAGGATGATGATGGCCTTGCCGCGCTGCGCGCCGCCGATGGTCTCGACCCCACGACTGGTGGTCTTGGTGAACTCGTCGATATTGGCCCGGGTGCCGGGGCCCGCGGACACCGAGGACACGGACGCGACGATCTCGGCGTAGGGCACCGGCACGACCCGGGAGACGGCCGCGACGATCGGAATGGTGGCCTGGCCACCGCAGGTGATCATGTTGACGTTCGGCGCGTCCAGATTCGCGCCGAGGTTCACCGGCGGCACCACGGCGGGGCCGACGGCGGCCGGGGTGAGATCGACCGCGCGGATACCCGCCTCGGCGTAGCGCGGGGCGGCGGCGCGATGCACGTACGCGGAGGTGGCCTCGAAGATCAGCTCGGGCAGCTCGGACTGCCCGAGCAGCCAGTCCACGCCTTCGGCCGAGGTTTCCAGGCCGAGCCCCCTGGCCCGCTTCAATCCCTCACTGTCCGGGTCGATCCCGATCATCCACCGCGGCTCGATGGTGGTCGAGCGCAGCAGTTTGTAGAGCAGATCGGTACTGATGTTGCCGGACCCGACGATCGCGGCGGTGACGGTCCCAGTCTCGGACACCACAGGCCTCCTAAATGAATTGCAAACGGACAGAGCCGAGCCCGGCGAACTCGGCATGGAATGCGTCGCCCGGCCGGGCGTCGATGGCGCGGGTGCAGGAGCCGGGCAGCACGATGTCGCCCGCTTTCAGCCGCACCCCGAAGCTCGCCACCTTGCGCGCCAGCCAGGCCACGGCGATCACCGGATCGCCGAGCACGGCATCGCTGCGTCCCTCGGCCACCGTCTCGCCGTTGCGGGTGAGCACCGCGTCGATGGACTTGATGTCGATGTCCTTCGGGGCCACGCGTTCCGGACCGAGCACGTATCCCGCGGAGGACGCGTTGTCGGAGATGGTGTCCATCAACCCGATGTTCCAGTCCTTGATCCGCGAATCGATCAGTTCGATGGCGGGGGCGAAAGCGACTGTCGCGGCGAGCACGTCGGCCTCGGTGCAGTCCGCGCCGGGCAGGTCGGCGCCGAGCACGAAACCGACCTCGACCTCGACCCGCGGGAACAGGTAGCGCCCCGCCTCGACGGGAACGTCTTCGTAGACTTCCATTTCCGCGAGCAGGTGACCGTAGTCGGGCTCGTCGACGCCCATCATCTGCTGCATGGCCTTGGACGAGAGGCCGACCTTGTGGCCGACCACCCGGGCGCCCGTGTCGAGCCGGCGCCGGATGTTGATCAGCTGGATCTCGTAGGCATCGACCACGTCGATGTCCGGGTACCGGCTGACCAGCGGGTCGATCGGCACCCGGTCGCGTTCGGCGCGCTCGAGTTCGTCGGCGAGTTCGGTTCGTACCCCGTCGGACAGCACGCTAGTTTCCTTCCGCTGTTGCTTGATCGGACGCCGGGACTTGTACGCCTGCGGCGGACCGGCCGGCCCGTCGTCCGGAGAAAATGCAGTCGGCCAGCGACAATCCGCTGACATAGGACTCCGAGCAGATGCCGACCGCGGTCCGCCCGGCCGCGTAGAGACCCGGAATGTCCATTCCGGCAGTCGATTTCACCGCACCGGTGTGCTCGTCCACGACGACGCCGCCGAGGGTGAGCATCGGGCACGGATTGGTCAGGCTCGGTTTGATGCCCACATCCAGCAACCAGTACGGCCCGGTGCGGACCGGTTCGGTGAATTCGGCGGGCTTGCCGACCGGATCGGGGGTGCCGAGTTCGATCGCGGCGTTGTGCGCGGCCACCGTGGCGCGCAGACCCGCGGGATCGATGCCCGCTTTCGCGGCAACGGCTTCCAGCGTCGCACCGCGAATCGCGCTGCGCCGCATCGCCTCGAACTGGCCGCGCTGGAACCAGGCGCCCTGCTTACCGATCTGGGCGATCGCGGTCCGCATCAGCGCGTCGTCGGCGAGCAGCCAGCCCTTGCCGTCGTGGTCGGCGATCAGCGCCTGCCCCACCGCGGCGCCGTACCTCGTCTCGTCGATCACCCGGCGACCGGCCGCGTCGACCAGCAGCGCACCGGTGAAGGCACTGGGCGGCAAGAGGAATCGCCACGCGGAGACGTTGCCCATCCGATCGGTGGCCGCACCCGCCTGCTGCGCGAGCAGGATGCCGCTGCCGTCGTCACCGGTGGTGCCGAGCGCGAGTCCGCCGCGATACGCGGGCGCGTATTCACGCACCATCGCCCGGTTCGCGATGAACCCGCCGGCACTGAGCACCACGCCGCGCCGGGCGAGCACGCGAATCGTGCTGCCGTATCGGCGATCCAGCCGGGTCAGCTGCCGTTCCAGCGCGGCACGCAGCGGCGGGTAGTAGATGCCGGGCTTGGCGGCGACCTTCGCCATCCGGGTGTACCGTTCGCGCACCCGGCCGGGTGCGTCGCGCAGCGTGCGGCATTCCACGCCGAGCACCGTGCCCGCGTCGTCGATGATCAGTCGCGTTGCCTGCGTCAGGGTTTCGACCCGGACACCGAGCCGGGACGCGGCCGCCGAGAGCGGTCCCGTCAGCTGCTTGCCGGAGGTACCCTTGCCCTTGACTCGATGCCCGCGCTGCGCCGCCGGGATATCCCGGAACGCACCGGAGATTTCGCTGCCCGAGTAGTACAGGTAGTAGCTGTCGTTCGGGTAGGACGTCTTGTACGGGCACAGCGACGCCTCGAACGGAACGCCATGCTCGCGCAACCACTCGATCATCGCCGGGCTCTCCGCCACGAAGCGGCGCAGGGTCTGCGGGGTCACCGCGGCGCCGACCTCGCGCTCCAGATACGCGAGCATCGCCTCCGGCGTATCGGCGACACCGGCCTCGCGCTGCACCGACGTGCCGCCGCCGGCGTAGATGATGCCGCCGGACAATGCGGAGGCCCCGCCGCCCGCGAAACGTTCCAGCGCGAGCACCTGCGCACCGTCGGCCGCCGCTTCCAGCGCGGCCGCGGCGCCTGCCGCGCCGAAGCCGACCACCACCACGTCGGCAACCAGGTCCCAATCGAACCCCATGTACTTCACTCCGGCCTTAAAACTGAAACGAGTTTCCTCGACATATCGGACGCCGAGTGGGTCTTCTGCCACATAAATATAGACCAACGGCAGCCACACTCTATAACGTGTTCTACATGATTGATCGGGAATACGACGTGGTCGTGGTCGGCAGTGGCGCCGCGGGGATGACCGCCGCCCTGACCGCCGCCCACCACGGGCTGAGCGTGGTGCTCATCGAGAAGGCCGCGCACTACGGCGGGTCGACCGCGCGCTCCGGCGGTGGCGTCTGGATCCCCGGCAACAAGGCGCTGCTCGCGTCCGGCCGGCCCGACGACCGCGAGGTGGCCCGCAACTACCTGCACAGCATCATCGGGAACGTGGTGCCGAAAGAGCGGATCGACACCTATATCGATCGCGGTGCGGAAGCCTTCGACTTCGTCCTCGACCACACCCCGCTGAAGATGAAGTGGGTGCCGGGCTACTCCGACTACTACCCCGAGGCGCCGGGCGGGCTCGGCGAGGGCCGCTCCTGCGAGCCCGCTCCGTTCAATGCCAAGGTGCTCGGCGCGGAACTGGCCAATCTGGAACCGCCGTACGCCAAGGCGCCGCTGAACGTGGTCGTCATGCAGGCCGACTTCGTCCGGCTGAACCTGATCCGCAGGCACCCGAAGGGCATCATGCGTGCCATGCGGGTCGGTGCGCGCACCTACTGGGCCAAGTTCACCGGCAAGCACATCCTCGGCATGGGGCAGGCGATCATCGCCGCCATGCGCAAGGGCCTGCTCGACGCGCAGGTGCCGGTGCTGCTGAACACCCCGCTGACGGGGCTGGTGGTCCGCGACGGCGTGGTCACCGGCGTCGAGGCCGAACACGAGGGCAAGCCGGTCACCATCGGCGCGCGCTACGGCGTGGTGCTCGGCACCGGCGGTTTCGAGCACAACGCCGAACTGCGCACCAAGTATCAGCGTCAGCCGATCACCACGGAATGGACCACCGGCGCGGCCGCCAATACCGGCGACGGCATCCTCGCGGGAATGTCCGCGGGCGGCGATGTCGGCTTCATGGAGGACGCCTGGTGGGGTCCGACCATCTTCAAGGGCGGGCGGCCGTGGTTCGCGCTGGCCGAGCGGAACCTGCCGGGCACCATCATGATCAACAGCGCGGGCAAGCGTTTCGGCAACGAGTCGGCGCCGTATGTCGAGGCCGTGCACACCATGTATGGCGGCGAGTACGGCCAGGGCGACGGGCCTGGCGCGAACATTCCGGCCTGGCTGGTCTTCGACCAGCGCTACCGCAACCGCTACATCTTCGCCGGATTGCAACCCGGCCAACGCTTTCCGTCCCGCTGGATGGAGAACGACAACATCGTCAAGGCGGACACGATCGAGGAGCTGGCCACCAGGATCGGTGTTCCCGCAGCCGATCTCGCGGCGACCGTCGCCCGGTTCAACACCTTCGCCGAGACCGGCAAGGATGCCGATTTCGGGCGCGGCGACAGCCACTACGACCGCTACTACGGCGATCCGACGGTGAAGCCGAATCCGTGCCTCGCCGCCCTGGTGCAGGGCCCGTTCTACGCCGCCAAGATCGTGCCGGGCGACCTGGGCACCAAGGGCGGCCTGGTCGCCGACACCGCGGGCCGGGTGCTGCGCGAGGACGGGACCGCGATCGCCGGACTGTATGCCTCGGGCAACTCCTCGACCCCGGTGATGGGCCACACCTATGCCGGGCCCGGCGCGACCATCGGCCCCGCCATCACCTACGGCTACCTGGCCGTGCTCGATATCGTGCGGAACAAATCCGAGCAGCCCGCGCAGACCGGCGCCGAGGCGTAATCCGTGTCGCTGATCCACGTTGATGCCCATCGATCCGAAAATCGCTCTCGGAGCCGAACTTCCGAGCCGCGAGTTCGCCTGGACCCCGTCCGATGTGCAGCTGTATCAGCTGGGCCTCGGCGCGGGCACGCGATGGACCGATCCGGCCGAGCTGCGCTACCTGGACGACCGCGCACCCCAGGTGCTGCCGACGTTCGCGACCGTCGCGCCGACCCTGCACGAGACCGAACCGCCGCGGGTCAGCTTTCCCGGCATCGACATCGATCTGGCGAAAGTGGTGCACGGCCACCAGGAGGTGGAACTGCACCGGCCCATCCCCGCGGCAGGCAAGGCCACCAGCAAGGGGCGGATCACCGAACTCTGGGACAAGGGCTCGGCCGCGGTGGTGGTGCAGGAGCAGTTGGTGATCGGCTCCGACGGCGAGCCGCTGTGGACCGCGCGCTCGTCGATCTTCGCCAAGGGCGAAGGCGGCTTCGGCGGCGAGCGCGGACCGAGTACGAAGGCCGAACTGCCCGAGACGGCACCGGATTTCGAGGTGACCACCCCGACCCTGCCGCAGCAGGCGCTGCTCTACCGGATGTGCGGTGACCGCAACCCGCTGCACTCCGATCCCGAATTCGCCCGTGCCGCCGGGTTTCCCGCGCCGATCCTGCACGGCCTGTGCACCTACGGCATCGTCTGCAAGACGGCCACCGACACCGTGCTCGGCGCGGCGGCCGAGCGGGTCACCGGATTCCGCGCCCGCTTCGCCGGCGTGCTCTACCCGGGTGAGACGATCCGCACCCGGATCTGGCGGCAGGACAACGAATTGGTCATCGCCGCAACGGTCGTCGAACGCGACGACGCACCTGTGCTCAGCGATGTGCGGCTGCGCTTCCGCGGCTGAGCGGATCCGGTTCCCGCACCTGGACTCCGGGTGCGGGAATCAGGACGTGCGCGGCTGGGTACGCGCCCGGCGGATCGCCGCGCCCTGCACGATCATGGCGTAGAGCAGGATCACCAGCACCGGTGCGGCGAGCGGCGCCCACGGCACCCGGATCGGCACCAGTGCCGCGCCGACGGCCACGGCGGCGAAGCCGACCGCGCCCGCCACCGAGGGCACCGTGGTCGGCACCACCCCGTGCGGCGCGGTGACGGTCGCGGTGTTCAACAGGTACGCGGTGGCCACCAGACCCATTGCCGCCGCGGCGAGTACGCCTGGGTCCGCGAGTACGAGCACGCCGACCGCCACCAGCACGGCGGCCACGGCGAACGGGCGCAACCACCAGCCGAGCGCGACCAGCACGAGGGCGGGCCCGGCGGCCCACGGTTCCAGCAGGGCCACCGAGGTGACCAGCAGGACGCCGGACAGTACGGCGAGGAATCGGGTCATCGGCGCACTCGCACGGTACGGCGGTGCTCCGGGAGCACCCGCATGATCTGATCGAGCCGGGTGTCGGCAGGCCAGGCCACGATATCGACGCCGACGGTGCCCATGTCGCGGTACATCGAGGCCCGCTCCAACTGCCACATCTTGGCCAGCGTGGGGTCGAGGTCGTCGCGAAACGGCGTGCCGCGCAGGACATCCACGACCACCACCACGTGCCCGCGCTTGCGCAGATCGATCAGCGCGAGCGCGAACTGGGTGTCCAGCAGCGTGGAGAAGGCGACCACGATGGCGCCCAGCGGCACGGCCGCGTGCGGCGCGAGCGTGCCGGTGGTCGGGATGTGTTCCTCGCCGACACCGAGCACGGTGTCCACGACGCGATAGAACTGCCTGCGCCCGATATCGGGACGCAACCAGCGCGGCTCCTGCCCGAGGCACACCACGGCGGTACGGTCGCCGGCCTGCAGGGTCGACTGCACCACCTGCGCCGCACCCCGGACCGATAGTTCGAGCGAATCCGTCGCCGGACCCGGCGCCTGCTGCGAGGTGTCCACCAGCACAACGACATCCGCGGACCGGTTGGTCAGCCGCTCGGTGACGTAGAGCCGGCCGCGCCGGGCGCTCACCGGCCAGTTCACGATGCGCAACTGATCACCGGGCGCGTACGCCCGGATGTCGGCGTACTCGACGCCGGGACCGAATCGCCGGGTCAGATGGGTGCCGAGGCGCTCGGGAAGTTCGGTGCGCGGCAACCGCATCCGCTGTGGATCGGTGATCGGATAGACGAACAGCTGCCCGGCGGGCAGCACCGCGGTGGCCACCGCGAGACCGGCCGGGCTCAGCGCGGACACCCGCACGGACACCGGATAGCGGCCCCAGCGGTCCGCAGACAGGGCCAGCCGCAGCCCGGCGGGCGCGGCGCCGGAATCGCTGGACTGTTCGACCTCGATGCCGAGCGCGTCGGTCTGCGCCGGTGTCAGCCGCAGCAGTGCATGCCCCTGCTCGACGAAGGCGGCGACGGTGAGCACCACCTCCTCGGATTCGAAGCAGCGCAGCGTGCCGCCGCCGTCCACCTGGATCCTGGTGCTCGACTGCTGCCACGGCGCGGTGGCGAGCACCCCGAGCAGCGGCGCCGCGAACACGACCAGCTGCCAGCGGCCGAGCACCACCGCGAGCACCAGCGCCACGGCGGCGCACACCGCGAGCATGAAGACCAGCGGTGCCGGGCGCCACCGCAATTCGGCCTCGACCGCGGTGCTGGCGTCGCGATGTCTCATGTCACGGTCGCGCGGGGAACCGGGAGGCGGCGTAACAGCTCGGTGATCACGTCCTCGCCCCGGATGCGGCGCACCCACATCTCCGGCCGCAACGTGATCCGATGCGCCATCGCCGGAATCGCCAGCGCCTTCACGTCTTCCGGGATCACGTAGTCGCGGCCGAGCAGCAGCGCCCTGGCCCGCGACATCTGCACCAGATCGAGTTCCGCGCGCGGACTCGCCCCGACTTCTACCTGAGGATGGCCGCGGGTGGCTCCGGCCAGCGCCACCACGTAACTCACCACATCCGGATGCACCGTGACGTATTCGACGGATTGCCGCATCTCCAGCAGCCCGTTCGCGTCCACCACCTGGCCGACCTGCGGCGTGGTCGCACCGCGCTCGAGCCTGCGCCGGATCATCTGCGTCTCGTCGTGTTCGGAGAGATAGCCGAGCCGCAACTGGATCGCGAAGCGATCGAGCTGCGCCTCCGGCAGCGGATAGGTGCCCTCGTACTCGATCGGGTTGTCGGTCGCGAGCACGATGAAAGGCTGTGGCAGCGGGAAGGTTTCACCATCGATGCTGACCTGCCCCTCGGCCATCGACTCCAGCAGCGCGGCTTGGGTTTTCGGTGGCGTGCGGTTGATCTCGTCGGCGAGCAGCACATTGGTGAATACCGGACCGCGCCGGAAGGTGAAGCGGCCGGAGTTCATGTCGTAGATCGTCGAACCGAGCAGGTCCGCGGGGAGCAGGTCCGGGGTGAACTGCACCCGGGTGAACTGCAGGCCGAGCGCGGCGGCGAACGATCTGGCGATCAGTGTCTTACCCAGGCCGGGTAGATCTTCGATCAGCACGTGACCGCCGGCCAGCACCGCGATCAGGATCAGCTGCATCTCGTCCCGTTTGCCCACCACCACCCGGGAGATCTCTCTGAGCACGGCGTCGCTGCGCTGGACCGTGACATCCATCGGCATTGTCATCTGTGTACCCGCACTTGCCTCAACCCATTTCACATTCTCTGCAGGCGGCTCAGGATCTCGTCCAGTGCCGCCCGGCCCGGTGCCCTTGTGGTCTGATCACGCAATGCCGAGTTGGCCGGGTCCACCCAGCGCCACAGCTCGGGTCCGAACAGATGGATCCCGGCGGCCTCGGTGGCGCGGCGGTTCTTCGCCACCCGCTGTCCGCTGGACAGCTCGAACTCCTTGGCCAGCAACGGCCGCAGGTGCCGGTCCCAGTCCGCGCGGGTGCCCTCGGCACGGTCGGCGAGCATCTGGGCCCTGGCATGCCAGCGGCGCAGCATCTCGGCGGGACCGTTCTCGATCTCGTCGATCTCGTCGAAGGTGCGCGGCTCGCCCCGGTCGAGCAGCGACCAGACCAGCCAGGCCAACGCGAGCGCGACCGGGATCGCGACGGCGAACAACATGATGCCGCGCGCCTTTTCGAAGGTCACCAGCTCGATCACGGCGATCACCACCGCGGCGCCGAGGACAACGGCCATACGATTCAAACTGCCTCCCGCTCTCTCATGCTGCCTCCCCTTGCAGATCCGCGAGGACGATCCGCAGAAGCTGCTCGGCCCGCATCCGCTGCCATTCGAGCATCGCGTGCGGGCTGAATCTGGCCTCCTCGAACAGGGCGACCAATTCCCGGGCGGAAGCGTCGTGCAGCGCGCCGCGCTCGAACGCGCGGGCGAGCACCTCCATGGGGGTATCCGAAACCAGTGGTGCGGCAGCGCGATCGAAGGCAAGCCCGCGTTCCATCGCGACGTAGCAGGCGATGATCGCGGTCCGCGGGTCCTGGCCCGGCACATTCATTGCGGCCAAACCCATTTCGGCGGCCCTGGCCAGCGAGTCCACCGCGGTGGGCGGCACGGCGACCAGCGGCGGCGGCGCGGGCGCGGGCCGGCGCCGGGACGCGACGGTGACCACGACGAGCCCGGTCAAGGCGACGACGACCAGTGCGATCGCCGCGACGGCGGTGAGCAGGAACGCGGTGCCGGTCAGTTCCGCGGGCGTGGCGCCGGGGTCAGGTGCGCTGGTGGCGAATTCGTCCGGGGGCCGTCCGGGGTTCGGCGCCTCGGCGGGGCTGGGGGGCGCACTGTCGTCACCGCCGACACCCACGAAGAAGATCGCGGAGGCGGCGGAGAGGATCGTGGCCAGTACAGCGAGGCCGGCGAGCACCAACAGCCCGACCCGGCCGAGACCGCCGCGCGGCCGGTCGGCGTCGCGGTCGGGTTCCGGCATGGCCAACGGCAGCCGATGCTGGCTCGCTATCACGCCCGCGAGCAGGATGACCATGGACACGGTGAGCAGCACCGGCATCAGGGCCACCGACAGGGCCGAGGGCGGCGCCGGGTGGTCGCGGGATTCGGACACCCCTGGGATGTATCCCCGTAACGCGAACGCGGCAAACGCCAGCAGCGTGATCAGAACGATCACGCGCAATATCGGCGATCGCGCCCCGGCCACTGATTACCACCAAACCTGAGTACTGCACAAAACAGCCACATAGTTACATGCCGAGCGGTCCGCTCGGGATGGAATCGAATACTTCGGAATTGATCCTCTTTATCAATGAATCCCGCTGCTCAGGGGCAGGTCGCCGGTTCATTGCACAACTATCCGACGGGAGAAGCCACCAATTGGGAAAGTTCACAAAGTCGGCTGGCGAGCCGGGAAATATCGGGGATGTCGTGTACACCGTCTACCAACTCCGGCAAAGGCACCCGCGCCGCGATTCCGAGCTCCCGATCCGCGTCGTAGAGCACATCGACCACATTGACGAAACGCATTGTCCAGTCCGGTGGCACCTCGGACAAACGGGGCACATCCACGATGGTCCAGCGCCGAAAGCGTTGCGCCAGTGCGACATAGTCGGAGGCCGCGGTGGGAGTGCCGCAGAGCGCGGCGAATTCGATCTCCAGGCCGTCACCATCGGTTTTCCTGGCCTGGATGGTCCGCGCGCCGATCGGCACCGGGACCGAAGCCACCGGCGCGGGTTGCGTGGCGGCGCGCTCGACCAAGTACCGCCCCGCCGCGAAACCGGAACGGCCGCTCGCGGATCCGCGGCCGCCTCGGGTGCGGTAATCCAGCGGACCGTCCAGCGATACCACGTCCAGGTGCGCGGTGATGCGGGCGATCGTCGGCAGGAACCGTTCGTGGAACAACGGATTGGGCAGTAGCTGCGCGGGCGGATAGTTCGAGGTGACCACCAGCACGACGTGGCGGGCGAACAGCGCGTCGAGCATGCGCGCGATGAGCATCGCGTCGCCGATGTCGTGCACGTGGAATTCGTCGAAACACACCAGCCGGGCCTCGCCCAGCAACGTGGCGACCGCCTTGTCGATCGACCCGGACGCATGCGCCGCCGCATGCAACTGGGCGAAGAACTGATGAAAGTGGAAGCGGCGCTTACGCTCCGAGCGCACCGCGGCGAAGAAGCGATCCATCACCATCGTCTTGCCGCGCCCCGGCCTGCCGTGCAGATAGATCCCCCGATGCCACCGCACCGGCCGCCCGCGCCGGTCCACCAGTTCCGCCAGGCGTTGCGCCGCCCGCGCCTGATCCGCGTCGAGCACTAATTCCGCCGCCATCGTCGAACCTCCTCACCCACCACATTTGTGGCCGGGAGCAGCGAAAGCTAGCCAACGTGACGGGTTCGACAGCGCGGCTCAGGCGATGACCGAAGGCAGCCAGGGATCCAAGATCGACACACCAGTCGGCTCGAAATCGCGAACATTGCGGGTCGCGACGGTCATCCGGTACTCGAGCGCGGTGGCAGCGATCAGCGAGTCCCGAACAGAGCGAGTCTCCGGCACATTCAGCTGTGCACAACAGCGAGCCACCGGCACGTCGACCGGCAAGACGCGGTCGAGGAACGTCGGCAACACCTGCGATTCCAGCCAGTCCCGCAGGATGACCCCCTGCGCTGCGTCACGGCGCTCGACTCGCAGAACACCGACCTCCAATTCCTGAACGGTGATGGCCGAGATGAACAGTTCGGTCACCGGGTTCTCCGCAGCCCAGGTCACCACGTTCTTATCGGCCTTGCCCGACTTGGCCTTCCGCAACTCGGAGACCACATTGGTGTCGAGGAGGAACATCAGTCGAGATCCGCCCCGCGAGCATGTTCTCCCGGCTCGGGAAGATCCAGATCGATATCCGGTGCGTCCTCCGGCAGGCTGAGCAAGTCGACGATCGTCATGCCACCTCCCGTAAGTCGTTGGTAATCCTCATAACTCAAAAGCACATGCACCGGACGCCCCCTATCCGTGATGATGACCGGCCCACTCGACGTGGCCCTCTTGGCTCGACCGGTGTCCTGATTGAACTCCCGGCTCGTCATCGTGGTCGCCGCCATCGACCCTCCTCAGCAGCTATGTAGGAATGTTACTACATTGGTCCGCGGTCTGCTACTTTTCGGCAGTCCACCCGCGCTCACTGTAGGTGGCACCGGTGGTCAGGGCGCTGATGCCTGCGGTGGGATAGGCGATGATGTCGGCGGGGAGGGCGCCGAGGGGGAACCAGCGCAGTTCGTAGCACTTGTCCGGCTCGCGGTTGACCGGCTCACCGCGCCAGGTCCGAACCTCGAAGAAGAGACCGAGTCGTGGCTCGTGTCCGTTGCCGATGACGTGCGCGGTGTGGACGTGGCGTAGGTCGGCCGGGTCGATGTGGACGCCGATCTCCTCGTTCGCCTCGCGTACCGCCGCGGCGGTCGCCGACTCGCCGACCTCGACCTTGCCCGCCGGGAGATGCCAGCGGCCGTCGAATTCGTCGGCGCCGCGCCGCTTGCTGAGCAGCAACCGGCCGTCCCGGATGAGCAGGACGTGCGCGTCCACGAGATGCCGGGTGGTCACGCGACTCCGACCCGGCCGAGTTCGAGAGCGATGGCGCCGCAAACCAATTCGCGGGCGCGCGGGAGCTCGAGCGAGCCGCTCAGCCAGCGCATGCTGAGCCCCTCGACCAGTGCGGTGAGCCGTTCGGCCACATCGCCGGGAACCACCTCGACATCGACGAGACCGCGCTCCTGCGCCGTGCCGATCACTTCGCTCAGGTAGCCGTTCCAGCGCGCCGTGGCCTCGCGCAATTGATCGCGGAGTTCGGGCTGGAAGATGGCGGCGGAGCAGTACTCGCCCCACGCGATGCTGTTCTCCACCACCACCGGCAGGTCCTGCAATTCCAGCAGCAGCACCTGTTCGAGATGGCCGACCGGGTCGGCGTCGGCGTCGATCTCGGCGTCGGTGTAGCGCTCGGCGCGGGTGCTGATGAAGTCCAGGGTCTGCGCGAGCAGGCCGGCTCTGTCCTTGAAGTGGTAGTAGATCAGCGAGGTGGAGACACCGGCCGCCTCGGCCAGCTCCTCCACCCGCAGGCCACGGATACCGCGCTGCGCGACCACGCGGGCGGCCGACTCCAAGATCGAATCACGACGAGACATGGGGTCAATGGTACAGTGCAATCCTGACTAAAATTTTAGTCAGGATTCTCGCCCAGAGATCACCGACTATCGGAGCCCGTTATGGAGAACCCCATGTCTCGCCGTTCTGTGTTCAGCGTCCTCGCGGGGGCGGGTCTGCTCGCCGCGGGCATGTCGGCGTGCGGCTCGTCGGAACCGTCCGCGACCGCGACGCCGACCCCGGAACCCGCCGGTCCCGGCGGCCGTTTCGGCGCCGAATGGGAGAGCCACGCCCGCACCTATATGTCCTGGCCCGCGCAGGCCGCGATCTGGGGGAACTATCTCGGCGACGTGCGCAAGGACATCGCCGGACTGGCCCGCGAGATCGCCGAGTACGAGTATGTGGTCATGCTGGCCAGGGCCGGCCAGGTGAAAGACGCGCAAAAGCAGTGCGGCAGCGGCGTCGAGGTGATCGCGCTCGAGGTCGACGACCTGTGGGCCCGCGACACCGTCCCGGTCTTCGTCGAACAGGCGGGCAAGGTCGTCGGCGTCGACCTGCACTTCAACGGCTGGGGCAACAAGCAGCCGCATCCCAACGACGGCCCGCTCGGCCGGAACCTGCTGTCGCGCTACAGCATTCCCAGCTACTCGGCGCCGTTCGTCGCCGAGGGCGGCGCGTTGGAAACCGACGGCCAGGGCACGTTGCTGGTCACCGAGAGTTCGATCGTCAACGACAACCGCAACCCGGGCAAGAGCCGCGACCAGCTCGAAGCCGAGCTGAAGCAGACCCTCGGCATCGAGAAGGTGATCTGGTTCGAGGGCGTGCGCGGCGAGGACATCACCGACGCGCACATCGACTGCCTGGTCCGCTACATCGCGCCGGGAGTCGTGCTGCTGGACAAGCCTTTCCCCGGTGCGCCGGCCGACTCTTGGTCGCGTTCCAGCGATCAGGCCCGGCGTGTGCTGGCGGAGGCGACCGACGCGCGTGGCCGCAAGCTCGAGGTGATCGATCTGCCGCAGCCCGATCCCGACCGGATCACCGGCGAGGGCGACGAATTCGTGTCCAGCTACGCGAACTTCTACATCGCCAACGGCGCGGTATTCCTGCCCGAGTTCGGCGACCGCGCTGCCGACGATCGCGCGCAGGGCATCCTGCGCGATCACCTGCCGGGCCGCGACGTCGTCCCGGTGCCGATCGACGAGATCGCCGCGGGCGGCGGCGGCATCCACTGCTCCACCCACGATCAGCCCGGCAAGCCGGAGCACTGACGCACATCCGTTGGCCCCGCGCGTTTTCGGGGCCAACGGAAGCGGGATCAGTTGGCGCTGAGCACCAATCCCGACGTCGGCACGCCGGTACCAGCCGTGACCAGGATGTTCGTCAGGTCGTCCACCGGGTTCACCGACGTGCCGCGAATCTGGCGGACCGCCTCGGCGATACCGTTCATGCCGTGGATGTAGGCCTCGCCGAGCTGGCCGCCGTGGGTGTTCAGCGGCAGCCTGCCGCCGACCTCGATGGCGCCGTCGGCGATGAAATCCTTGGCCTCACCGCGCCCGCAGAACCCGAGCTCCTCCAACTGCATGAGCACGAACGGGGTGAAGTGGTCGTAGAGGATCGCGGCCTGCATGTCGTCGGGCCGCAAACCACTCTGTGCCCAGAGCTGGTCGCCGACCAGACCCATCTCCGGCAGGCCGTCCATGGCGTCGCGGTAGTAGCTCGTCATGACGTACTGGTCGGCGCCGGAACCCTGTGCGGCGGCGGCGATCACCGCGGGTCGCTGCGGTAGGTCGCGGGCCCGTTCGACGCTGGTCACCACGATCGCCACCCCGCCGTCGGACTCCTGGCAGCAGTCGAGCAGGTGCAGCGGTTCGGCGATCCAGCGCGAATTCTGGTGGTCCGCCAGGGAAATCGGCTTGCCGTAGAAGAAGGCGGCCGGATTCACCGCGGCGTGCTTACGATCGGCCACCGCGACCCGTCCGAAATCCGCACTGGTGGCGCCGTATACGTGCATGTAGCGCCGGGCCACCATGGCCACCTGCGCGGCGGGCGTGCCCAAGCCCTGCGGATAGGACCAGCCCGCGTCGATGCCCGAGGAGGTCGGGGCGGTCGCGAGCGCGGTGGAGAACTGACCGAACCGGGACACCGACCGCTCGTTGAAGGCGCGATAGGCCACCACCACATCGGCGATGCCGGTGGCCACCGCCATGGCCGCCTGCTGGATCGTGGCGCAGGCCGCGCCGCCGCCGTAACCGATGTGGCTGAAGAACTTCAGCTGCGGGATGCCCACCGCCCTGGCGACCGCGGCCTGGGTGTTGGTGTCCATGGTGAAGGTGGTCAGGCCGTCGACGTCACCGGGCGTGAGACCGGCGTCGGCCAGCGCGGCATTGACCGCCTCGGCGGCCAGGCGCAGTTCGCTGCGCCCGGAGTCCTTGGAGAAATCGGTGGCGCCGATGCCGACGATGGCCGCGCGCCCGGCGATGCTCTGGGTGGTCATCAGGCCGTCCTCCGGTAGGCGATGACGACTTTCGCCGTCACGTGGTCGCCGAGGCTGTCCCGGCCCACCACGTCGATATGGATGTCGTCGCCGTCGAGTGCGGTGACCGTGCCGGACAGGGTCAGCGTGTCCCCGGCGTACAGCGGCACCCCGAGGCGCAGCGAGATCGACTTCAGCACGGCGCGCGGTCCGGCCCAGTCGGTGACGAAACGCTGCACGATGCCGGTATCGGTGAGGATGTTGACGAAGATGTCCTTGGAACCGCGCGCGACAGCCTTGTCCCTGTCGTGGTGGACATCTTGAAAGTCCCTGGTAGCCAACGCGGTACTGATCACGAAGGTGGGATCGGCCTCGATCACCAGCTCGGGCAGCGCGGTGCCGACCTCGACCGAGGTCGGTTCGGCGGTCGTCGTCACGCGATCACCTGCCAGACCGGCAGGGTGGTGTCCTCGTCGAGCCGCTCGAACTCGACCCGGACGGGCAATCCGACCTCGACCGCATCGGGCTCGATACCGCGCAGTTCGCCGAGCATCCGCACTCCTTCCGCCAATTCGACCAGCGCGACCACGAACGGCAGTTGCCGCCCCGGCACTTTCGGCGCGTGGTGCACGACATAACTGAAAACGGTGCCCTCGCCCGAGGCGACCACGTAGTCGGTCTGCTCCGACTTGTCCTTCCACAGGGCCGGGATCGGCGGATGCCGCAGCGAACCGTCGGGCAGCTGCTGAATCCGCAGCTCGCCCGCTTTCGTGCCCTCCCAGAAGAATTCGGTGTCCCAGGAGACCAGCGGTTTGACCCGGTCGCCGGCCGGGGCCTGCGCCGCGGTACCGGTGCCCGGCGCGAATTTCAGCAGCCGGAACAGCATTTCGGCGACCAGCTCGTCACCGACGTGCCAGCTGGTCAGGAAGGTGACGAACCAGCCCTCGCCCAGCGCGGTGCGCTTGGGACCGCGGATATCGGAGAGCCGGCTGGTCGCGGTCACCTGCTCGCCGACGTTGAGGTACCGGTGGTAGGTCTGCTGGCAGTCGGTGGCGACGACGGAGGTGAAACCGGCCGCGTCGAGCAGCTCGACCGCCTTGCCCATCGGATCGTCGGCGGGCCGGAATCCGTTGAGCCCGAACATCGTCCACACCTGAGCCATGGCCGGCGGGGCGACGATGCCGGGATGGCCCGCCGCCTTGGCGGCGGCCTCGTCCACGTAGATCGGGTTGGTGTCGCCGAGCGCCTCGACCCAATTGTTGATCATCGGCTGGTTCACCGGGTCGCGCGCGAGGCGGCGCGCGCAATCCCCCTCGGCCTTGATCCGTTCGGCTGCGGCGACTATCGCTTCCGGACTGGTGGTTTCCGGCACGCGCGGCTCCTTCTCGACTAGCTGTGGCTATGGCTATCTGGGTACTCGCGGCAGGTTCAGCCCGGCGGTGGCGACCAATTCGCGCATCACCTCGTTGACGCCGCCGCCGAAGGTCACCACCAGGTTCTGCTTGGTCCGCCGGTCCAGCCAGGTGAGCAGTTCCGCGGTGCCCGCGTCGGCCGGATCGCCGTAGCGCCCGACGATCTCCTCGGCGAGCCGACCGGCCTCCTGCAACGACTCGGTGGAGAAGACCTTGGTCGCCGAGGCGTCCGCGATCACACCGTTGGGGTCGGGATCCGCACTGGCCGAGGTCGCGGCCACCTGCCAGTTCAACAGCTCGTTCAACCGGACCATGGCATGGATGCGGCCCAGCGAACGGCGCACCTCGGTCTCGCCGAGCACCCCGCGCGGCTGCGCCCAGGCCCGCACCCGGTCGTAGAGTTGCTCGATCTTGCCGGACGGACCGAGGCCGACCCGCTCGTGATTGAGCTGCGTGGTGATCAACCGCCAGCCCTTGTTCTCCTCGCCCACCAGCATGTCGGCCGGCACCCGGACGTCGTCGAAGTAGGTGGCGTTGGTGTGGTGCGCGCCGTCGCAGGTGATGATGGGCGTCCACGAATAGCCGGGGTCGGTGGTGTCCGCGATCAGGATGGTGATGCCGCGGTGCCGCGACTCGACCGAGCCGGTGCGGCAGGCCAGCCAGATGTAGTCGGCCTCGTGCGCGCCGGTGGTGAAGATCTTCTGCCCGTTGACAATCCAGTCGCCCGAATCGTCGCGCACCGCAGCGGTGCGCAGCGAGGCCAGGTCCGTGCCCGCCTCGGGCTCGGAGTAACCGATCGCGAAATGAATGTCGCCGGAAAGGATTCCGGGCAGGAACTGGCTCTTCTGCGCCTCGGTGCCGAACTGCTGCAGGGTCGGGCCCACGGTCAGCAGCGTGACCAGCGGCAGCGGCACGTCCGCGCGCACCGCCTCGTTGTAGAAGATCTGCTGTTCGAGCGGGCCGAAACCCTGCCCGCCGTACTGTTTGGGCCAGCCGACGCCTAGCCAGCCGTCGCGGCCCATCCGGCGGACCACGGCGCGATAGGCGTCGCCGTGCCGGTTCACCGACATCGCCGCCTCTTCTTCAGGGGTGACGAGATCGGCGAAGTACGAACGCAATTCGTCGCGCAGCCGGCGTTGCTCGGTGGTCAGGTCGATGAACATCTGGCCCCCAATCGATCTAGTCGGAACGATGCGCCGCCGAGCCAGCGAGCGATGTCCTTGGCTTGTGAGTAGTAGCGGTGCATCGGGTGGGTGATGTCCACGCCGAGCCCGCCGTGCAGGTGATGACACTTCTGCATGGCGGCGGGCAGATCCGCGGCCACGCTGTAGGCGAGCACGTCGAGATCGTCGTCGATCCGTTCCTGATGCTCGGGGCTGGAATCATCCTGCGCCAGAGCCCAATTCGCCGATACGGCGGCCACATGCAGGGTGCGCGACACGACGTATAGGTCGGCGATCTGCTGGGCGACGGCCTGGAATTCGGCCAGCGGCCTGCCGAATTGCCGCCGGGTGCGCAGATGTTCGGCGGTGAGCACGAGCGCGCCCTTCAGCAGCCCGTCCGCGACGGCGCCGATCGAGGCGACGGCCAGCCGGTGCAGCTGCGCGAGGCCGCCCGGCAACAGCTGCTCCGCCGGGATCTCCACGCGATCGAGCCGCACGGTGCACTCCGGAATCCCGCCCGAGACCGGCGACGGCACCCGGATCACCCCCTTTGCCGCCGAATCGACAAGTGCGATACCGGAATTGGTCGGAATCAGGAGCCAGCGCGCCTGCTCCGCGTAGGGCACGGCGATCTTGTGACCGGTGATCCGCACCGAACCGCCCTCGACCACCGCCGCCGTCTCCGGCTTGACCGCGAACGGCGCGGCGGGCTCACTGAGCGCCGCGGTGAGCACCGCACCCTGCGCCACCTCGGGGAACACCCGCTCGGCGAGCGCGTCGGGCAGCAGCGACAGCAGCGGCAGCACGCCGAAACCCAGCGTCGGCAGGGCGGGCACCGCGACCGCGTCGGTCGCCAGCTCGGTGAGCAGCACCGACACCTCGGGCAGGCCCATGCCGTCGCCGCCGAACCGCTCCGGCAGCGCCACCGAGAGCAGCCCGCTCTCGACCAGACTCGGCCACAACGCGATATCCCGGGCCGGTTCGCGCTCCAATAAACTCACGACGACCTCGGCCACCGCGTCCTGACCTTCGTCCCTGGTGAAGTCCACGCTTTACTCCAGTTGACTCGTCGACTAGCTGCCGGCGTCGCGAGGTAGCCCGAGGATCCGCTCACCGGCCACGGTCAGCAAGATCTGTTCGGTACCCCCTGCGATCGATAAACAGCGTGTGAGCAGGAATTCTTTTACCACCTCGGCGTCGTGCGCACCGGTGGGACCTGCCGTCTCGGCAGCGAATTCCGCGACCGCCTGCCGATGCCGGACGCCGACGAGTTTGCGCACGCTGCTCTGTGCGCCGGGATCGCCGCCCGCGAGCATCGCGACCGCCGCCCGCTGCTCCAGCAGGAGCCCGGCGATCGCCTCGGCGACGAACCCGCCGAGCCGGTCGTTGGTCAGCTCCGCACCGGGGCCGGTGGCCGGAAGTTTCGCGATCAGTTCCTCGAGCGCGGGACCGATTCCGTTGCCGCCCATGGCGACCCGCTCGGTCGACAGGGTCGAGCGGGCGATCTTCCATCCGTTGTGCAGCGCGCCGACCAGTGCGTCGTCCGGCACGAAGACATCGTCGAGGAACACCTCGGTGAACCGGGCCTCGCCGGTGATCTGCACCAGCGGGCGCACCTCGACCCCCGCGCTGTGCATATCGACCAGGAAGTAGCTGATGCCGCGGTGTTTCGGGGCCTCGGGATCGGTGCGGGCCAGGCAGATACCCCAATTGGCCTTGTCGCCCAACGAAGTCCAGACCTTCTGGCCACGCAGCACCCAGCCGCCGTCCACCTGCTTCGCGGTGGTGCGCAACGCGGCCAGATCGGATCCGGCCTCGGGCTCGCTGAACAGCTGGCACCAGACCACCTCGCCGCGCAAGGTCGGCCAGGCGAACCGTTCGACCTGTTCCGGGCTGCCGTGCTGGAGCAGCGTCGGCACCGCCCAGCCGCCGATCGCCAGATCCGGCGCGGCGAGCCCGGCCCGGCGCAGTTCCTCCGAGATCAGCAGGCCGGTCATCGGATCGGCGCCACGCCCGAAGGGTTTCGGCCAGTGCGGCATGACCAGACCGGCCTCGACCATCGCGTCGCGTTGCCGGTCGGCGGGCAGCGCCGCGATCTGGGCCACCTCGGCGGCCAGTTCGCCGGCCCGATCGTCGTCCACGGTGGCCACGCCCTCGGCCGCGAAGACCCGGTCGGCCCCGGTGGTGCGCCGGTGCCCGGCGCGGGTCAACTCGGTCACCCGGGCGCGCCAGTGCGCCGAGCCACCGAGCAGTTGCCGCAGGGCCACCGCGCGACGCAGGTAGAGATGCGCGTCGTGCTCCCAGGTGAAGCCGATGCCGCCGAGCACCTGGATGCAGTCCTTGGCGGTCTCGACGGCCGCGTCCAAGGCGATCGCGGCGGCGATCGCGGCCGCGATCGGCAGCTCCGCGCCGCCCTCGTCCACCGCGGCGGCGGCGTCGGCGGCCACCGCGCGGATCAGTTCGGTCCGGCAGAGCATCCACGCGCAGATGTGCTTGACCGCCTGGAACGAGCCGATCTTGCGACCGAATTGCGCCCGCACCTTGGCGTATTCGACCGCGGTGGTCAGGCACCAGCCGGCCAGCCCGGCCAGTTCGGCAGCGGCCAGCACCACCAGCAGATCCTCGACCGCGTGGGCCGGGGTGAATATTTGTTCGGCGGGCACCCGCACGTCGGCGCAGTGCACCCGCGCCAGCGGCGTGCTCAGGTCGAGCGGCGCGAGCGGTTCCACGCGCAGGCCGTCGGCGTCCGGCGGCACCAGCACCCAGCGCCGCCCGCTCGGGGTCGAAACCGGAAGCAACACGGCGGTTTCCGGTGCCGCGCCGAGTACCGCGTCCCAGGAACCGGTGAGCGACAACGCGTCCGCGGCGGCGGGTACAGTGACCTCCGCGCCGACAAGGACGTCCAGCGCGACACCGCACGGTTGCCGCTCGTCGAGCCGCCCCGCGGTGATCAGATTGGCCAGCGCCGTACTCAGCACCGGCCCGCCGACCAGATCGTGCGCGGCCTGCTCGAGCAGCACGGCCAGGTCGGCCACCGAACCGCCGGCACCGCCCGCGTCCTCGGCGACGGCGACCCGGAAGATGCCGAGCTCGGCGAGACCGGGCCAATACGCGCGCCAGAAGGCGCTCGGATCGGTCCGCATTGTTGCAATCGGACGGGCCGATCCGGCCCATCCGCGCATCGACTCCTGGACGGCTTTATGCTCGTCAGTGGTGGCGATGGTCACACTCCGTACCGCCTTCCCGGCGTGACTCCCACACCTAGAACATGTTCTAATATCCTAGCTGTGCGGAAGTCAAGAGACGACCGCGGAGCCCGAACCGCCGCCCAGGCCAGTACCGAAATGACGTTTCCGGAAAGGACTCCTATCCATGGCCAGCCCCTCCCGATCGCAGCCGACCGACTCGAGTCCGGCGCCGGTCGCCACGCTGAGTGAGGACGAGCTGAGTTCGGCCGCGCAGCGGGAACGCCGCAAGCGGATTCTGGACGCGACCCTGGCACTGGCCTCCAAGGGCGGATACGACGCGGTGCAGATGCGCGCGGTGGCCGAACGCGCCGATGTCGCAGTCGGGACGCTCTACCGGTACTTCCCCTCGAAAGTGCACCTGCTGGTGTCCGCGCTCTCGCGCGAGTTCGAGCAGATCGAGAGCAAGCGCAAGCCGCTTGCCGGGCAGTCACCGCAGGAGCGCATGCACCTGCTGCTCACCCAGATCACCCGGATGATGCAGCGCGACCCGCTGCTCACCGAGGCGATGACCCGCGCGTTCATGTTCGCCGACGCGTCCGCGGCCGCCGAGGTCGATCGGGTCGGCAAGGTGATGGACCGGCTGTTCGCCCGCGCCATGAACGACGGCGAACCCACCGACCGCCAGCTCGCCATCGCCCGGGTGATCAGCGACGTCTGGTTGTCGAACCTGGTGGCCTGGCTGACCCGGCGCGCCTCGGCGACCGACGTGACCGAGCGCCTCGAGCTCACCGTCGATCTGCTGCTCGGCGAGAACTCCTAGTTCCCCGCACTGGGAAATTTCGGCGCGCTGCGCGACATCGCCCAGCACCGGACAGCCGACGCATATCCGGCAAAAATCCGGACCGTCGGCCTGCTCGTGTGGAAAATCACACCCGAAAACGACGCACCGCCGGAACTCCGCAACGGTGCCCGTTCGCCGTCGCGGTCTGCGGGTTAGCGCGAGTTTTGCGGGAGCCGTGCCCGAGCCACGGCGCGTCCGCGTGATCGCAGCGCATGCGTCGCGGTCATCGATCGCCGCCGTTCGGACCCGAATCCCGGCGGCGGCGAGCGAGATCGGCCCGACGCGCGGAAAATCAGACACAACGCACGCATAGCGGCGGGCGTCGGTGCGGCGAATTCAACCCAGTATTGTTCTGCCCGCCCCTGAAAAAACTCCTCCGATCACTAGGTTGGATGCGTGAGCGCACAGGATTTGCCACTGGAACTTCGTCGTGCACTGTCGACGGTCGCGCGCGTGCCACGACTCTTGGTCGCCTCGGACTACGACGGGACGCTTGCGCCCATCGTGTCCGACCCGGCCAAGGCGTTTCCGCACCGGGAATCGGTGAGCGCGTTACGCGCGCTCGCCGGGCTCACCGGTACGACCGCGGCGGTCATCTCCGGCCGTGCACTGCGCGACCTCGCGGCGCTCTCGCGCCTGCCGGTCGAAGTGCAGCTGATCGGTAGCCACGGCTCGGAATTCGACGTGGGCTTCGTGCACGCGATCGACAACGACGCCAAACACTTACTGCAAGAGGTGCAGACGGCGCTGACCCAGGTCGCCGCCGAGAACCCGGGCGTGACGGTCGAGATCAAACCGGCCAGCGTCGCATTGCACGTGCGCAACGCGAGCCCGGAGATCGGGCACCGGGCGCTGACCCAGGTCAGACAGGGCCCTGCCTGCTGGTTCGGTGTGCAGGTGACCGAGGGCAAGGCCGTCATCGAGCTGGCCGTGGTGCAGACCGACAAGGGCACCGCCCTCGACACCATCCGCCACCAGCACGGCGCGTCCGCCGCGGTGTTCCTCGGCGACGACGTCACCGACGAGAAGGCCTTCCGCGTACTGTCCGGCCCCGATCTCGGCATCAAGGTCGGCGAGGGCGAGAGCCTGGCCAAGTACCGCGTCGAGAGCACCGAGGACGTGTCGTGCGCACTGGCCTTCCTACTCGAGGAGCGGCGCACCTGGCTGGCCGGCGCGAGCGCGCCCCGGATCGAGCGGCTGACCATGCTGGCCAGCCCCCGCTCGGTGGCGCTGCTGACCCCCGACGCCACGGTCACCTGGTTCTGTCACCCCGAACCGGATTCGGCCGCGGTGTTCGCGCATCTGCTCGGCGGTCCGCAGGCCGGTCACTTCACCATCGAGCCGGAACGCGCGGGCCTGCCGCTCTCGCAGCGCTATATCGACAGCACCATGACCGTCGAAACCCGCTGGGCGAGTTTGCAAGTGGTCGACTATCTGCCGCATGACGTGGCGCCGACCCGGACCGACCTCACCCGGGTGATCACCGGCGACGCGCGCGCGGTGGTGACCTTCGCGCCGCGGCCGGAATTCGGCCAGGTGCCGGTGACCATCGAGGCGGACGCGAACGGGCTGCGGGTGCTCGGCACCAACGATCCGATGGTGCTGCGCTCCCCCGGCCTGGAGTGGCAGATCGTCAGCGACGGCACGCACGACTCCGCGCGCGCCGTGGTCGATCCGTCGCAGGGCCCGATCGTGCTCGAGATGCGCTGTGGCACCTCCGATCTCGGCCCCGCGCAGACCGCGGAGCTGGAACGCAGGCGCGCCGCGGAGGGCTACTGGTCGCAGTGGGCGGGCACGCTGGACCTGCCCTCGCTGAAGCCGGATCTGATGAAACGTTCGGCACTGACGCTGCGCGGGCTCGTGCACGCGCCGTCGGGTTCCATCCTGGCCGCGGCGACCACCTCGCTGCCGGAAGACATCGGCGGCGTGCGCAACTGGGACTACCGCTACTGCTGGCTGCGCGATGCCTCGCTCACCGCGCAGGCGCTGGTCTCGCTCGGCTCGCTCGGCGAGGCCGAGGAGTTCCTCGACTGGGTGCACCGCGTGCTGGAGACGCTGCCCGGTCCGGAACGGCTGCACCCGCTGTACACCCTGTACGGCGAGACACTGCCGCCGGAAGCCGTGATCGATCAGCTGCCGGGGTACGCGGGCTCGCGCCCGGTGCGCGTCGGCAACGCGGCCAACATGCAGGTGCAGTTGGACGTGTTCGGCCCGATCGTCGATCTCATCGCGAGCCTGGCACACGCACGTGAACTCAAGGGCATCACCGACCCGGCCCGCGCGCTGCCCGACGCGGACTGGGAACTGGTGCGCGCCATGGTTTCCGCGGTGCAGCGGCGCTGGCAGGAACCCGACCACGGCATCTGGGAGATCCGCGGCAACCCGCGCCATCACGTGTACTCGAAGGTGATGGGCTGGATGACCATCGATCGCGCGCTGACGCTGGCCCAGAAGTTCGGCCGCGAGGTCGATCCGGCCTGGGCGGTGCTGCGCGAGACCATCGCCGACGAGGTGAAGACCAAGGGCTGGAACGACGAGGTGCAGTCGTTCACCGCCGCCTACGACGGCACCGACCTGGACGCGGCCACCCTGCACATCGGGTTGAGCGGACTGATCGATCCGTCCGATCCGCGCTTCGCCGCGACCGTGGTCGCGACCGAAGCCGAATTGCGCAGCGGCTCAACGGTGTACCGGTACCACCACGACGACGGCCTGCCCGGCGGCGAGGGCGGCTTCCACCTCTGCGCGGCCTGGCTGGTCGAGGCGTACCTGCTGATCGGCAAGCGTTCGGACGCCGAGGCGCTGTTCGCCCAGCTGGTCGACGTGGCCGGACCGACGGGACTGCTCAGCGAGGAATACGATCCGGTTGCCGAGCGTTCGCTCGGTAATCACCCGCAGGCCTACAGCCACCTCGGTCTGCTGCGGTGTGCGCAGTTGCTCGGGCAGCCGGTGGAGGCCCTCGTTTAACCGGTCCTTCGTGGCTTTTCCGGGCCCGTCGGCCGCCGTCAGCGCACGGCAGTCGGCGGGCCCGGCTCGTGTCGGCGGCGCGCAGTTGCTAAAGTGAAACAGAAACCATTTCCATTAAGCTGCGCTGTATCACCCGCTCGAGTGCGTCACCAGCTGTTATGCGTTCCAGGAGTGCCGCGTGAAGACCCGACTCGCCCGCAGACTCGCAGGTATCGCCGTCGGAGTGGCCACCGCGGTCACGCTCACCGCCTGCGGCGGCACCGAGGATTCCGGCACACCGTCGGTCATCGCCTCCACCAATGCCTGGGGCAATATCGCCACCGCGATCGCCGGACCGGACGCTAAGGTCGAATCGCTGATCAGCGACCCGACCGCGGACCCGCACTCGCACGAGACCTCCGCCGTGGAATCGGCGAAACTCAGCGACGCCGACCTGATCGTCTACAACGGCGGCGGCTACGACGAATTCGCGGAGAAGGCCGTCGCGGGCAAGAGCAAGCGCACGGTGGACGCCTTCGCCCTGCGCGCCGACCAGAGCGACGAGAACGAGCACGTCTTCTACGACCTGAAGACGGTCGGGCTGGTGGCCGACAAGATCGCGACCGAACTGGGCGCGCTGGATCCGGACCACGCGCCGGGGTACACCGAGCGGGCCACCGCCTTCAAGGACAAGCTCGGCGCGATCGTCGCGATCGCCGCCAAGGTCGCCGCCGAACACCCGAAAACGCCTGTGCTGCAGACCGAACCGCTCGCGCACTACCTGTTGCTGACCGCAGGAGCCGAGGACCGGACGCCGCACGAGTTCCAGGAGGCGATCGAGCAGGAGACCGACCCCGCGCCCGCCGCGGTGGCCGCTACCCGGGAACTGTTGACCGGCAAGCAGGTTCGCGCGCTGATCTACAACGTGCAGACCCAGGACAAGATCACCAAGGAGCTGCGCTCGATCGCCCAGTCCGCGGGCGTTCCCGTCGTCGAGGTGACCGAAACCCTGCCGGACGGAGTGGATTACATTCAGTGGCAGACCAAGAACGCCGAAGCGCTTGCCGCGGCGTTGCGTTGACCACCACCGCCATGCCTCAGGGAGCCGCGCTGACCGAACACACCGAACCGGCGCGGGCGACCGCGAACGACGTCTCGGCGGTGCGGCTCGACGGCGCCCGCCTGTCGTACGGCGACCGGACACTCTGGCAGGACCTGGATCTGGCGGTGGCTGCCGGTGAATTCGTCGCCGTCCTGGGCCCCAACGGATCGGGCAAGACCTCGCTGCTGAAGGTCCTGCTCGGCCAGCAGGGACTCAGCGCGGGCACCGCCGCGATCGCGGGCGCGCCCGCGCGCACCGGCAATCCCGATATCGGCTATGTGCCGCAACAGAAGACGATCGACGCCGGGGTGCAGCTGCGCGGGGTCGACCTGGTCGGGCTCGGCGTGGACGGGCACCGCTGGGGCCTCGGGCTCCGGTCGCGCGCCGAACGCAAGCGCAAGGTGGCCGCCGCGATCGCCGACGTCGGCGCGCAGCGGTTCGCGCACGCGCCGCTGGAGACGATGTCCGGTGGTGAACAGCAGCGGCTACGGGTGGCGCAGGCACTGGTCGGCGACCCGAAGGTGCTGTTGTGTGACGAGCCGCTGCTCAGCCTGGATCTGGCGAACCAGCGACTGGTCGCGGAGCTGATCGACAAACGCCGCCGCAGCCACGACACCGCGGTGCTTTTCGTTACCCACGAGATCAATCCCATTCTGCCGCTGGTCGATCGGGTGCTGTACCTGGTGGACGGCAAGTTCCGGGTCGGTACGCCGGACGAGGTGATGACCTCCGCGGTGCTGTCGGAGCTGTACCAAACGGAGGTGGATGTGCTGCGCGTGCGGGGGCGGCTGGTGGTCGTCGGCACCGGGGACACGATGGATGCGCTCGGCAGCGCAGGCGCGCACTGCCACGGCGAGGCCGGTGCCGATATCGGCTCGGGCACAGCGGTTTCCGACTCTGACGCAACCGGGGTCCGCTCGTGATCGACAAGCTGTCCGGCGTCTTGTCGAAGATGTTCGACTTCGGCACCACCGCGAACCTGCTCTCCTACGACTTCGTGCAGCAGGCGGTGCTCGCCGCCGCGCTGCTGGGTCTGCTCTCCGGCGTGATCGGTCCGCTGATCATCAGCAGGCAGATGTCGTTCGCGGTGCACGGCACCAGCGAGCTGTCGCTGACCGGCGCCGCGGCGGCGCTGCTCGCCGGGATCGGCGTCGGAGTCGGCGCGATCGCCGGCTCGGTGGTCGCGGCGGTGCTCTTCGGCTTGCTCGGAACCCGTGCGCGCGAACGCGATTCGGTGATCGCGGTGGTGCTGTCGTTCGGGCTCGGCCTGTCCGTGCTGTTCCTCTGGCTCGGCCCCGACCGTGCCGGATCGAAGTTCTCGCTGCTCACCGGGCAGGTCGTCAGCGTGGGCAACGGCGGCCTCGGCCTGCTGGCCGCCTGCACCGTCGGCGTGCTCGCGGTGCTCGCGATCGTCTACCGCCCTTTGCTTTTCGCCAGTTCGGACCCGGAGGTCGCGGTGGCGCGCGGCGTGCCGGTCCGCGCGTTGTCCATCGTGTTCGCGGTACTGCTGGGCATCACCGCGGCGTTCGGCGTCCAGATCGTCGGCGCGCTACTGGTACTCGCACTCCTGATCACGCCCGCCGCCGCAGCGGCGCAACTGACCGCCGACCCGGTCCGGGCGACGGTGCTGGCCGTGGTCTTCGCCGAACTCGCGGCGGTGGGCGGCATCCTGCTCTCGCTGGCCCCCGGCGTCCCGGTCTCCACCTTCGTCACCACGATCTCGTTCCTGATCTACGTGATCTGCCGAGTCGTCGGCACCCGCCGCCGCGCGCTGGCCCGCGTCCGCTGACCTTCCCCGCACCCTTCCGTCTTCTCACACCCGCTACGGCAGGTCGGAGCGGGTGCGGGAGCGCGCAAAGGGTGCGGCGGTGGAAATATGGCCGGAGATCTCTACGCGTACGCGCCGCGCGGTGCCTACGTTCGGGTGACGGCCCCGGCCGGCGGCCGCCCACCCATTGAGGGCGGGTGCCTTCAGTCGCTCTAGCTGGGTTTCGTATGCTCGAACGCACGCACCCCCGAACGATTGGTGACCAACGATGATCGACTTCTCGATTCCCGCCGAGCTCGCCGCCGAACGCGATCGGGTTCGCCGGTTCGTCATCGACAAGATCGTTCCGTTCGAGCGCGATCCGCGCCTGACCGCGCACGGGCCGACCGACGAACTGCGGCAGGAATTGGTCGAACTCGCGCGGGCCGAGAAGTTGCTGACCGTGCAGGCGCCGGAAGCGCTCGGCGGCCGCGGGCTCAGCCACATCGAGCAGGCGGTGCTCTACGAGGCCGCGGGCTGGTCGACCCTCGGCCCGATCGCGATGAACTGCGCGGCGCCCGACGAGGGCAATATGTTCCTGCTGTCCAAGGTCGCGAACCCGGACCAGGTAGAGCGCTACCTCGCGCCGGTGGTCGCCGGACATCAGCGGTCGGTGTTCGCGATGACCGAGCCGGACGGCGCGGGCTCGGACCCGGCACAGCTGGCCACCACCGCGACGTTCGACGGCGAGAACTTCACCCTCGACGGCCGCAAGTGGCTGATCACCGGGGCCAACGGCGCCAAAACGTGGATCATCATGGCCCGGCTCGCCGAGAACCCGCACCTGCCCGCGGGACCGACCCTGTTCCTCACCGACGGCGATCAGCCGGGCATCGTGATCGAACGCACCATGAACACGATGGACCGCAACTACGTCGCCGGGCACGGCGTGGTCCGCTTCGACAACCTCACGCTGCCGAAATCGGCGCTGCTCGGCGAGGCCGGGCAGGCCCTGCGCTACGCCCAGCTGCGGCTGGCCCCGGCCCGGCTCACGCACTGCATGCGCTGGCTGGGCGCGGCCGAACGCGCGCAGAGCATCGCGGTCGAGCACGCGCGCACCCGGACCGCGTTCGGCAAGCCGATCGGCGAGCACGAGGGTGTGTCGTTCATGTTGGCGGACAACGAGGTCGCGCTGCACCAGTGCCGGCTCACCATCTGGCACGCCTGCTGGCTGATGGATCAGGGCGAGAAGGCGCGGCACGAGAGCTCGATCGCCAAATCGTTCGTCTCCGAGGAACTCTTCAAGGTCGCCGACCGGTGCGTGCAGGTCTTGGGCGGGATCGGCATCAGCGACGAGACCGTGGTCGAGATGATCTTCCGGGACATCCGCGCCTTCCGGCTCTACGACGGCCCGACCGAAGTCCACAAATACGCCATCGGTCGCAAGGTGCTGCGCACGGTCCAGTAGCCGGGAATCGACCTGCTCGCCAAATTGAACAGAGCTAACATCGCTGGCATGAGTTCGGAATTGCTCGTCGATGTCTCCGGCGGCATCGCCGTGCTCACGCTCAACAGACCCGCTCAGCAGAACGCCTTCACTCCCGCGATGGCCGACGAACTGAGCGCCGCGCTACAGCGATGCGACGCCGAAGACGCCATTCGCGCCGTCGTGATCACCGGCACCCCGCCCGCCTTCTGCGCGGGCGCGGATCTGTCGAGTCGCGTCGGCGACGTGAGTGCGACCATCGACCCGCCGCCGTGGCGGGTGCGCAAACCGGTGATCGCCGCGGTGAACGGCCACGCGGTCGGCCTCGGCCTGGCTCTCGCGCTGCAATGCGATCTGCGCTACATGGCCCGCGATGCCGTCTACGGGCTCAACCAGGTGCGGCGCGGCGTGCTCGCCGACGGCTACGCGCACTGGACCCTGCCGCGGTTGATCGGCATGGCGAACGCCGCGGACATCATGCTGACCGGGCGCACCTTCGACGGTGACGAAGCCAAGGCGATGGGCCTGACCAACGCCTGCCTGCCCGGCGGCGAGGTGCTGCCGATGGCGCTGGCCGTCGCGCACGACATCGCCAACGGGTCCGCGCCGCTGCCGGTGGCGATGTCCAAGCGGCTGCTCTGGGAAGGGCTCGGTATGAGCCCGGCCGTGGTCGGGCAACTGGAGTCCGACCTCAACCAGCACGTCGGCAAGAGCATCGACGGCGACGAGGCGATGGCCGCGTTCAAAGAACGCCGCCAGCCGAAATGGACCGGCAGCATCAGCACGGAATGGCCGGCCTGGGACGAGCGACCGGACCAGGAACGGCCGAGCCTGGACTGAGGCTTAAGCGTTGCCGCCCAGCAGGATCAGCAGGAACAGGATGGCGAAGATGATCATCAGGATGGTGCCGATGATCCCGAGGATGTACCCGACCATCACCTGAACGCGGCCGCCGTAGGCGCCGTGCGACTGCTCGATCTGATCCAGTGCGCGCTTGCCCATCGCCCACGCCACCGGGCCGAGCACGCCACAGCAGAACACGCTGGCCGCCCCGAGTGCGAGCACCGCCGTCGCGTTCGGATGCTCGACCGGGTTGCCGATCGGCTGATTGGGTATCACCACGAGCCGAATTCTACGGGGCCGTCGGACAAGTGCGCGGCTATTGCCGGTTGCGGTGCGCCACCGGGTGTTTCGCCGTTACGGGCCCCGAAGCCGCCGCGACCCCGCCGATCAGCGACGCCGCAGAACCGCTCAGGAGCGCCGCTGGCGGGCGATCTCGGCGAGCACGACGCCCGCGGCCACCGAGGCGTTCAGCGACTCGACCGGACCCGCCATGGGGATGCCGAGGATGGCGTCGCAGTTCTCGCGTACCAGCCGGGACAGGCCCTTACCCTCCGAGCCGACCACGATGACGGTCGGTTCGCGGCCGTCGAAATCGTCGAGGGTGGTGTCGCCGCCCGCGTCGAGACCGACCACCTGGATCCCCTGGGCGGCCCAATCCTTCAGCGTGCGAGTCAGATTCGTGGCCCGGGCGACCGGCAGCCGGGCCGCGGCGCCCGCACTCGTGCGCCAGGCGACCGCGGTGACGCTCGCGCTGCGCCGCTGCGGAATCAGCACGCCCTGACCGCCGAACGCGGCGACCGAGCGGATCACCGCGCCGAGATTGCGCGGGTCCGAGATGTTGTCCAGTGCGACGAGCAGCGCGGGCTCCGCCGAATTGCGCACCTGGTCCAGCAGATCGTCGGGATGGCTGTACCGGTACGGCGGCACCTGCAAGGCCAGGCCCTGATGCATTCCGTTGGCGCTCAACCGATCCAGATCGGTGCGCGGCACCTCCAGGATGGAGATGCCCGCGTCGGCGGCCAGCTTCACGCTCTCGGTCAGCCGCTCGTCGTTCTCGGTGCCGACCGCCACGTACAGGGCCGCGGCGGGCACGCCCGCACGCAGACACTCGACTACCGGGTTGCGGCCGAGCACCATCTCCGGGCCGTCGTCGTTCTTGCGACCGGCCGGACGTCCCGGGCCGCCGCCGCGCGGCCCGCCACGACCCGCCGCGGCCGCCTTCGCGGCAGCGGCGGCCCGCTTGGCGGCGGGATGCTTGGTACGCGCCTCGGCGGGCGGGGTCGCACCGCGCCCCTCCAGCCCGCGCCTGCGCTTACCACCGGAGCCGACGACGGCGCCCTTCTTCGTGCCGCCCTTGCGGATCGCACCACGGCGCTGCGAATTGCCTGCCATCAGTCGGCCTTTCCAGGTTGTTGCGCGTCCGGCGGCGAGTGCTGCGCAGCGGCAAGGGCCCACTCGGGACCGTTCGGTGTGTCGGTGACCTCGATTCCGGCTGCCTGCAATCGATCGCGGGCGGCGTCGGCACTCGCCCAATCCTTCGCTGCTCGCGCCTGCTGGCGGCGGTCGAGCTCGGCGCGCACCAGCACGTCCAGCGCGCCGATCGCCGCCGATGAGTCGCGCGGGGTGAACCAGTGCGGATCCAACGGGTCGACACCCAGGATACCGAGCATCGCGCGCAGCTGTCCGGCCAGGTCCCGCGCGCTGTCCACGGCGCCGGACTCCAGCGCCTTGTTGCCCTCGTGCACCACCCGGTGGATCTCGGCCAGCGCCTTCGGCACGGCGAGATCGTCATCGATGGCGGCGGCGAACGCGTCGGTCCACTTGCCGACCGGGATATCGCCCGCGCGATCGGTGGTGCGATGCACGAACGCCTCGATGCGCTGATAGGTCTGGGCCGCGTCGTGCAGCGCCTTGTCCGAGTACTCCAGCATCGACCGGTAGTGCGCGCTGCCGAGGTAGAACCGGAGTTCCACGGCGCGAACCTGTTTGAGCACGTTCGGCACCGAGAGCACGTTGCCCAGGGACTTGGACATCTTCTCGCCGCCCAGCGTCACCCAGCCGTTGTGCAGCCAGTAGTTCGCGAACCCGTCGCCCGCGGCCTTGGATTGGGCGATCTCGTTCTCGTGATGCGGGAAAACGAGATCCATTCCGCCGCAATGGATGTCGAACTCAGAGCCGAGATAGAACTCGGCCATCGCGGAGCATTCCAGGTGCCAGCCGGGGCGGCCGGGCCCCCACGGCGACGGCCAAGTCGGTTCACCGGGCTTCGCGGCCTTCCACAGGGTGAAGTCGCGTGGGTCACGCTTGCCCTCGCCCGCGCTCTCGCCTTGGTGCACGTCGTCGAGCCGGTGCCCGGACAGGCTGCCGTATTCGGGGTAGCTCTGCACGTCGAAGTAGACGTTGCCCGCGGAGGCGTAGGCGTGCCCGCGCTCGATGAGGCGCTGCATCATGTCGACCATCTGCGTGATGTGGCCGGTGGCCCGCGGCTCGACCGAGGGCGGCAGCACGCCGAGGGTCTCGTAGGCGTTGTCGAAGGCGCGCTCGTAGGTCGCGGCCCACTCCCACCACGGCCGGCCCGCCTCGGCGGCCTTGTTGAGAATCTTGTCCTCGATATCGGTGACATTGCGGATGAACCACACGTCGTAGTCGTGCGCGAGGAGCCAGCGGCGCAGCACGTCGAAGGCGACGCCGCTGCGCACATGGCCGATGTGCGGCTCGCCCTGCACGGTGGCGCCACACAGGTACACCGAGGCACGGCCAGGGACCAGGGGCGCGAATTCGCGCGTGGTCCGCGTGTCGGTGTCAAAGAGGCGCAATGTCACGGCGTTCGATCCTAGCTGGTAGACAAGCCTGTACACGGACCCGGCTCAGGTCCGCCGGAGCGGGGTCAGCGACAGGCTTGTAGCAGGGCGGTTGCTATCGCGGCAACGCCCTCGCCGCGGCCGGTGAGGCCGAGTCCGTCGGTGGTGGTGCCCGATACCGAGACCGGCGCACCGAGTAGTTCGCCGAGCACCTGCTGGGCCTCGGCTCGACGCGGGCCGATCTTCGGCCGATTGCCGATCACCTGCACCGCCGCGTTGACGATCTCGAAACCGGCCTCGCCGAGCAGCCTGCGCACTTCCTTCAGCATGGCGGCGCCGGAGACGCCCGCCCATTCCGGGCGGCCGGTGCCGAAGACCGCGCCGACATCGCCGAGCCCGGCGGCGGAGAGCAGTGCGTCGCAGAGCGCGTGCGCGGCGACATCGCCGTCGGAGTGCCCGGCGCAGCCGTCATCGCCCTCGAAGTGCAGGCCCGCCATCCAGCAGGGGCGGCCCGATTCGATCGGGTGCACGTCGCTACCGATGCCGACCCGCATGCCGTCGGTCATCGCGCGACCGCCCGGGGACGGTCCGCACCGTCGAGCACGGCGTGCGCGAGCACCAGATCGAGCGGCGTGGTGATCTTGAAAGCCAGCGGATCGCCGGGGATGGTGCGCACCTGGGTGCCGAGCAGTTCGACCAGCCCGGCGTCGTCGGTGGCTTGCACGCCCTCGGACAGATAGGCCGAGCGCAACAGCTCGCCCGCGAAGCCCTGCGGCGTCTGGATGGCGCGCAGTTGCGCACGATCGGGGGTACCGGTGACCGCGCCCGCGGCATCGACCGACTTGATCGTGTCGGCGACCGGCAACGCGGGAACGACGGCGAGATGGCCGGCGCGCAACTCGGCAGCGACCCGGGCGATCAGCCCGGGTGGCGTGAGTGCGCGCGCGGCATCGTGCACCAGGTAGTAAGCGGCCTCGGGTGCGGCGGCGAGGCCGGCTCGCACCGAATCGATGCGCTCGGCGCCGCCGACGACCACGTGTACCGAATCCGAGGGCGGCAGCAGGGCAACGGCGCTCTCGACGAATTCGGCGGGAACCATAACGATGATCCGGTCGACCGCGCCGGAGGCCAGGAGACCTTCGACGGCGAGCCGGACCATAGGGCTGCCGCCGACCGGGACGAACGCTTTGGGTGTGGCTTCACCCAGGCGGACGCCGCGACCGGCGGCAGGCACCAAAGCAACGACGGTTCCGTCGGTGAGACGAGCACCGTTGTCGAATGTGTTCACGGTCAGGAAGCCGCGGCGAGGACCTCGTCGAGCAGCGTCTCGGCCTTGCCGTCATCGGTGCCCTCGGCAAGCGCGAGTTCACCGACGAGGATTTGCCGGGCCTTGGCGAGCATGCGCTTCTCGCCGGCGGACAGCCCGCGATCCTGCTCCCGACGCCACAGGTCACGAACGACCTCGGCCACCTTGTTCACATCGCCGGAGGCGAGCTTCTCCAGGTTGGCCTTGTAGCGGCGGGACCAGTTGGTCGGCTCCTCGGTGTGCGGCGCGCGCAGAACCTGGAAGACTCGATCGAGACCCTCCTGGCCGACGACGTCACGTACGCCGACGTATTCGGCGTTCTCAGCGGGAACCCGAACAGTCAGATCGCCCTGGGCGACCTTCAGGACCAGATACTCTTTTTGTTCACCCTTGATGGTGCGAGTCTCTATAGCTTCGATCAGCGCCGCTCCGTGGTGGGGGTAAACGACGGTGTCTCCGACCTTAAAAATCATGTGTCCCGTGCCCCTTTCGATGTTCACAGTTTAACATGCGACTCGGTAACGGCGCGATCAACCATGCAGGTCAGGGCCACAACGAGGCAACCTCAGGGCTTGACAAGACCCGGTCGGTGTGCATTATGTTGTGCCAGAACGGGTTAACTCCCCGCATTGTGCCCGCGCTCAGCCGCGAACATCGCTGGCAGCACGTCCGCAACCGGTCGGCACTCGATCGAGTTGTTACCAACCGCCCGCGAGTCGCGAGCCCCGGGTCCCGGTCCGCCGGACGAACTACTACGCTCCCTAGTTATTAACTCCCTAGCGGAGTGAGCCCGGTCGACATGGAGGGACAACCCGTGACTGCCCTGAAAGCTGTGACCGCCTTGCAAAAGGTGCGCCGTCGCATGGTGCCGGTTGCCGCACTCGCCGCCGGAGCGGCGATTGCACTGACCGGCTGTAGCGCGGGTCAGATCTCACAGACCGCGGACCAGGTGGCCGCGATCAACGGCAACCACGCGGACATCGGCAAGATCGCGCTGCGCAACGTGCACATCGTGTTCCCCGCGCACGGCTCCGAGTACACGAACGCCAAGGGCGGCAAGGCGCTCATCGCGCTGTCCATCGTCAACAACAGCCCGTCCGTGCCCGACGAGCTGACCAGCATCAGCACCGACCTGGGCACGGTGAAGATCACGCCGGCGGCCGGTCAGTCGACGGTGGCGCTCGCCCCGCAGCAGACCGTGGTCGCGGCCGCCGCCGCGCCGAGCGCGCACGGCGCACCGGCCGGTGATACGCACGCGGCGCCCGCCACGGCCAAGCCGACCACCTCGGGCGCGCCGAGCAGCACGCCCGCGCCGGCGGATGCGCACGGCACCGGTGAGCACGCGACCGAGCCCGCCGTCTCCGACGATCCGGCGGCCAAGCCGATCCTGATCGAGATCACCAACCTGAGCAAGGACATCGGTCCGGGGCTCACCTACACCGTCACGTTCAACTTCAAGCAGAACGGGACCGTCCAGGTGCAGGTGCCGGTGGACGCGGGCGTCGTGACCGAGCGGCACGAATCGGACAAGTCCGGCCCGGCCGAGGCCGAGCACAAGGGCGGCGGGCACTAAAAAAGCCGTCCAGACCCCCTGACGAAACGGCTGTCGCACCCAACGGTGCGGCGGCCGTTCGCATTCCGCGGTGCGGCCACGGCACGGCTCCCCCGGCGTCGGCTGCCGCCGTTGTCGGAGGCGATCCGTATGGTGCGCATGTGGCCAAGACCAAGTCGATCTTCCGGTGCTCCGCCTGCACGCACGAGGTCGCCAAGTGGGTGGGCAAATGCCCCGACTGCGGCGCCTGGGGCACGATCGACGAGGTGGCCGTCGCGGCGACCGGCGCGGGCGCGCCCGCCCGGCGCGCGATGCTGCCGAGTACCGCCGCCGCCCCCATCTCCAGCATCGATTCGCAGATCACCAAGGCCCGTCCGACCGGCGTGAGCGAGCTCGACCGGGTGCTCGGCGGCGGCGTGGTGCCGGGCTCGGTGGTGCTGTTGTCCGGCGAGCCGGGGGTCGGCAAGTCGACGCTGCTGCTCGAGGTCGCGCACCGCTGGGCCCGCCAGCACGACGCGCGCTCGCTGTATGTCACCGCGGAGGAGTCGGCGGGCCAGGTCCGCCTGCGCGCCGACCGCACCGGCGCGGTGCACGAAAGGGTCTATCTCGCAGCGGAATCCGATCTCTCCGTGCTGCTCGGTCACGTGGAACAGGTGCGCCCCACCCTGCTCGTGGTCGACTCGGTGCAGACCATGCTCGCGCCGGAGGTGGACGGCGTGATCGGCGGCGTCACCCAGGTCCGCGCGGTGACCGCGGCGCTGACCTCGCTGGCCAAGGCCAGCGGCATCACCGTGCTGCTGGTCGGGCACGTCACGAAGGACGGCAATGTCGCGGGCCCGCGCACGCTGGAACACCTCGTCGACGTGGTGTTGCAGTTCGAGGGCGACAAGAACTCGACGCTGCGCATGGTGCGCGGCATCAAGAACCGCTTCGGCAGCGCCGACGAGGTCGGCTGTTTCGAGCTGCACGAGGACGGCATCGCCTGTGTCGACGATCCGTCCGGCCTGTTCCTGCACCACCGCACCGATTCGGTGCCTGGCACCGCCGTGACGGTGGCGATGGACGGCAAGCGACCCTTGGTCGCGGAGGTGCAGGGCCTGACCGTGGAGACCGAGATCCCGAACCCGCGGCGCGCGGTGAGCGGCCTCGACTACAACCGGGTCGCCATGGTGCTCGCCGTGCTGCAGAGCCGGGGCAAGGTGTTCATCGGCAAGTCCGACGTCTACGCGGCCACCGTCGGCGGCATGCGGCTGCTGGAGCCCGCCGCCGATCTGGCCATCGCGCTGGCCATCGCGAGCGCCAACTCCGAGGTGGCGATTCCGGCGGGCTGGGTGATCCTCGGCGAGGTCGGTCTGGCCGGTGAGGTGCGCAAGGTGACCGGGCTGGAACGCAGGCTGGCCGAGGCGGAGCGCCTCGGTTTCACCACCGCCCTGGTGCCGCCCGGCTACGCACCGCTGAAACGGGGCGGCATGAAGATCCACGAGGTCGCCGACGTGCGCGCGGCCATCCGGATCACCGGCACCCGCAAGAAGCGGGAGAAGCCGGAGCCGAAGGAGACCGCCCCCGACTTCTAAGCGGGCGTCAGGTTGAACGGCTCGGGCGAGCTGTGCAGCGACCCGAACTGGGCCACCACCTGGTAGGCGCCCGCCGGAACCGGCACCCGCTCGCCCACACAACCCTGCTGCGAGGTCGTGCCCGACCAGCGCACCGTGAACAGCGCCTGCTCACCGGGCTTGAGGTTGCGCGCGTTCGACTCGTCGACCGGGGAACAGTCCGAACTGGTCCAGAACCGGCGCTGGCCGTCCAGGGACAGCACCGAGGCCTGGATCTGCGCCGAGTTCATGTCCCGCTGGCACTGCGTGCTGGAGATGTTGGTGATGACCATGCGGAAGTTCGGCTGCTCGCCGACCCGATACGTCGGCTGGTCCACGCTGATCTTGATCGCCAGCGACTGGTCGGGGCACTGGCCCGCGGCGGGTTCGTTCGACGCGGGCGCCGCACTGGTCGAGGGCGGCGCGCTGGATTCGGCGCTGCCGGACGGTTTCGGCGTCGAGGGGTCCGCGGTTTTGCTCGGCACCGAGGTGGACGAGCCGGCCGCGACGGGCTTCGAGTCACCGGGCGAGTCGCCGCCGCGGGATACCGTGAGCACCAGCCAGATCACCAGCGCCAACGCCACGACCAAGGCCCCGATCGCCAACGCGCGACGACGCCAATAGATCTCCGGTGGCAGCGGTCCATTCGGTTCCAGCACGCCTCAACGGTAAGGGCACGGTCGGGCGCAACGACTCAGGGCCGCGGCGTGTCGGCCCGGACCCGGCCGGAGTGCCGGGTGAATTCCGGGCCGCACGCTGCGGCGACGTGGGTCGGGACGGCGGCCGGGAGCTAGGCGAGTTCGCCGATGTTGCCGACGACGCGGTGCAGTTTCACCTTGCCCTCGGCGAGTTTGTATGTGACACAGGCGATCGCGAGTTCGCCGGCCGCAATGCGCTGGGAGATGATCATCGACCGCTGCATGAGCAGCTTGCTGGTTTCCACCACGTGCCTGGCCTCCATCTCGTCGACGGAGGAAAGGCCTTCGCGGCGGCCGACCAGGATCGACGGCGTGACCCGCTCGACGACGCTGCGGATGAACCCGCCGGGCACCTCACCGCCGTCCAGTGCGTCGATGGTGGCCTTCACCGCGCCACAGCTGTCGTGCCCGAGCACCACGATCAGCGGCACGTCCAGGACCTGGACGCCGTACTCGATCGAGCCGAGCACGGAACTGTCGACCACGTGGCCCGCGGTGCGCACCACGAACATGTCGCCGAGTCCCTGGTCGAAGATCAGCTCGGCCGCGACCCGGGAGTCGCCACAGCCGAACAGGATCGCGGACGGGTGCTGGCCGCTGACGAGCTTGGCTCGGTCGGCCGCCCCCTGACTAGGATGCAGCAGCGTGCCGGTGACGAAGCGATCGTTGCCTTCTCGCAAAGACTTCCAGGCACTGATCGGATTTGAATCAGGCATACCGACCATTGTGCACAACGCTTGTGTTACCAGCGAGTTCGATTGGTTACAGATCGGCTAACACCGACCGGCGACAGTAAGACAGGAATCGTGAGGAAAGCCCCGAACAGTATCGATGCGGACGTGTTGCTGGACTGGTACCAGGAAACCGCGCGGGATCTGCCGTGGCGCCGGGCGGGCGTCACCGCCTGGCAGATCCTGATGAGCGAGATCATGTTGCAGCAGACCCCCGTGGTCCGGGTCGAACCGATCTGGCGGGAGTGGGTGGCACGCTGGCCGGTCCCGTCGGCGATGGCGGCGTCCTCGCAGGCCGAGGTGTTGCGGGCGTGGGGCAAGCTCGGCTATCCCCGGCGCGCGCTGCGGTTGCACGAGTGCGCGCGGGTGCTCGCCGCCGAACACGGTGACGTGGTCCCCGCCGACGTCGAGGTGCTGCTGGGGCTGCCCGGCATCGGCGCCTACACCGCCCGGGCGGTCGCGTGCTTCGCCTACGGGCAGCGGGTTCCGGTGGTGGACACCAATGTCCGGCGGGTGGTCGCGCGGGCCGTGCACGGTCGCGCCGAGGCCGGCAACCCCTCCTCACGCGATCTGCCCGAGACCGAGGCCCTGCTGCCGCAGCAGATCGACCGGGCGGCGGTGTTCTCGGCGGCGCTGATGGAACTCGGGGCCGTGGTGTGCACCGCCCGTACCCCCGACTGCGCCCGCTGCCCCTTACCGGCCTGCGCCTGGGTGAGCGCGGGCCGCCCGGTCTCCGAGGTGGTCCGGCGCACGCAGAAATACGAGGGCACCGACCGTCAGGCCCGCGGTCGCCTGCTCGATGTCCTGCGCGACGCCACCGGGCCGGTCGAACAGGTCCGGCTCGACCTGGCCTGGCCGCGCGATCCGGGCCAGCGCGCTCGCGCCCTGGACTCTCTGCTCGTCGACGGTCTCGTCGAACAGACCGCCGACGGGCTGTTCGCACTGGCGGGCGAGGGCGGCGTCTGAGCCGCACAACGCTGGCCCGACGCACGCCCTCCGGCTGCGGGCGACTTCCTGAACCGCACCCCGCTGACCCGACGCACGCCCTCCGGCTGCGGGCGACTTCCTGAGCCGCACCCCGCTGACCCGACGCACTCTCTCCGGCAACGAGAGCGGGTGCAGAAAGGCGGCACAGGTGCGGCTACCCGAGCACGCGCCGCAAGAAGCGCTCGACCTCGGCGCGGTAGGCGGCGGGTTGGTCGTCGTGCACGAGATGTGCTGCGCCCGAGACGATCACGTGCCGCGCGTCGGGATGCGTGGCGGCCATCCGCGCCATCTGACCGGGCGGGGTGATGGTGTGCTCGCCCTCCAGCAGCAGCGCGGGCACGCGCAGGGCCTGCCATTGCGACCAGAAGTCGCGGGTGCCCCACTCTTCCGAGATGTCGCGGAACGTCTCTACCGAACCGTGTAACCGGTAGCCGTCCGGCCCGTGCTCGAAGGAGTTCAGGAAGTACCGCCCGGCCACCGGCCCGAAGAACGCGAGCACGGCGTCCTCGTCCGGGAACGGCTGCGGCCAGGCCTCGATCATGGCGGCCCAGCCCGCCGCGGTCCGGCCGGTGAAATCCGGTGCGATGTCCTCCACCACCAGCGCGCGCACCCGCTCCGGATAGGTCGCGGCGAACACCCACCCGTGCAGCGCCCCCATCGAATGCCCGATCACCACCATCGGTTCGGTGATGCCCGCGGTCGCGGCGGCCAGATCGGCGACGAACGCCTCGGTGGTCAGCTCGGCCGGGGCCGGTCGGCCGTGGCCCGCGGCGTCGAAGGTGAACACGTGGCCGTGGCCGCGCAGCCAGTCCAGTTGGTCGTGCCAGGTCCGGGCACTGCCCATCAACCCGTGCAACAGCAGAATCGGGACGCCCGCGCCACCTTCGTCGTGCAACACGCTCCAGATTGTGCCGTGCCGCTGTGCGCCCGGCCCCGAGCAGGCTCATCCCCGGCCCGGCCGCGCGGGTCGTATTGTCGAGGCCATGGCTGTTGTGAAGATCAACGCGATCGAGGTTCCCGAGGGCGCGGGCCCCGAGTTGGAGAAGCGGTTCGCCCACCGCGCGCACGCGGTCGAGGGCTCGCCGGGCTTCCTCGGCTTCCAGCTGCTGCGGCCGGTGGCCGGCGAGAACCGGTACTTCGTTGTCACCCAGTGGGATTCGGAAGAGTCGTTCGCGGCGTGGCGGGACGGGCCCGCTCGCGAGGCGCACGCCGGCGAACGCCAGAAGCCGGTCTCCACCGGTGCGTCGCTGCTGGAATTCGAGGTCGTGCTCGACATCGCGGGCAAACCCGCCATCTGAGCGCGGTCCAACTCGGGGCCCAGCGACTCGCCCGAGGCCGGGACGCGGTCGTCGCTGGTCGTGTTGACGGCGGCCGCCTCCAGGTGTCACAGTTCGAATGACAAAACGCGAGGGTGATGCGGTAATTCCGGTGTGATTCCGGAGCGGTCGCGCCACTGTGTTCCATGCACCGGGTCATCGGGTGCCGGAAAGCCAGACACCGGCACCTTCGCGCCGACCACTCGACGGGACGCGGAAAAGCGCAGGCGGACACGGTCCGATCGGCGCATCCCAAGGAGGACTCGCATGGCTATCGCGCATTCGCCGAGCCGGGCAAACGATTCACTGGCCACTGTGCTCATCACAGTCGGTGTCGTTCTTCTCGCACTACTCACGCTCTACCTGGTCGGTTTCGATCAGGGTGTCATCTCGCGCAGCGGGATGTATCTGCACGAGTTGATGCACGATGGACGCCACCTGCTGGGGCTTCCGTGCCACTGAACTCCCACACTGCTCCTCCCCTCACCGGTTCCCTGAAAACCCTGCTGCTGCGTGGCCTGCTGGCCGGTCTCATCGCCGGTCTGCTCGCCGCCACGGTCGGTTACTTCGTCGGCGAACCGAAGGTCGAGGCGGCCATCGCCATCGAAGAGGCCGCTACCGCGCCGCCCGCCGAGCACGCGCACGGCGCCGAACCGGAAGCCACCGGCGGACATTCGCACGGCGACGAGGAAGAACCACTGGTCAGCCGCGCCGGGCAGAAGGCAGGCCAATTCCTGGCGCTCGGTCTGGCCGGGCTCGCGCTCGGCGCGATCTTCGCCTCGGTCGCGCACTTCGCGCGGCGCTACACCACCCTCGGCGGGCCGGCGCTCGCGCTCGGCCTCGGGCTCGGCGGCTGGGCCGCGATCGTGGCGGTGCCGTTCTTCAAATATCCGGCGAATCCGCCCGCGGTCGGTGATCCGGACACGATCAACGAACGCACCCTGCTGTGGGTGGCCGCCGTCGCGCTCGGCTTCGTTGCCGTCGGCGCGGCCGTCTACGCGTTCAAACTGCTGCGGGCGCAACCGAGTACGCTGCGGCTGATCGGCGGGCTCGCCGTTTTCGTACTGATCACCGCGCTGGGCTACATCCTGTTGCCCGGTATCGACGAGGTGAAGACGGACTTCCCGGCGAGTCTGCTGTGGCAGTTCCGGGTGGCTTCGCTCGCCGAGACGGCCACGCTGTGGGCCTGCCTGGCCCTCGGCTTCGCCGCGCTCACCGAATTCGCCTCGCGCACTGATACTCCGGTACGAGAGCCGGTCGCTACCGCGGGCTGATCCGCAGCGGGAGAACGCAGGGCAGTGTCGGTGTCATGACCGGCACTGCCTTTTCCGTTTGGCCAGCACACCTGCGTTCGGACGCTCCCGCCGCGCCGCCGCGCCCCGTGCGCGTCGCCTTCGTCGGCCTCGTCACCGCCCTGCTCGCCGGGGTCGGCGAGGGAATCCTGCGCGCCGCACTGATTTTGGAGCGGAACGAGGCCGATGTCGCGGGCGTCACGTCCGGGCTGGCCGTGCGCCTGGCAATCTACTTCGTCGTGCTCCTGGTCGCCATCCGGATGTCGGCCGGTGCCCGCTGGGCGCGGCTGGTGCTGACCTTCGGCATCGGCGTGGTCGGCTTGGCCTCGCTGATCATCGAGCCGCTCGCGGCCCTGCTGTCCGCGGACCGGTTCGGCGATCTCTTCGACCACCTCGACGCCGAGTCGGCCGTGATCGGACTGCTCCGCGCGATCCACGTGCTGGCGGTCCTGGTCGCCATTCCAGCGATGTATCACCCGGCTGCTCGCCGCTTCTTCGCTCGCTCCGGCGCATAAGCGTTGGGACAGCACCCGACTGCCCCGGTTCGGCAGCACCGAACCGGGGCAGTCGCGCGTTCTCAGGCCAGGGCGGCGTCGAGGGTGATGTGGTCGACGCCCGCCAGCGCCTTGCTCACCGGGCAGCCCGCCTTGGCGGCCTCGGCCGCGGCGGCGAACGCGTCGGCGTCGATGCCGGAGACCTTGCCGCGGACGGTCAGCTTGATGCCGCTGATCCGGAAGCCGCCGGCCGGGTCGGGGCCGAGGGTGACGTCGGCAGAGACGTCCAGGCTCTCCGGCGTGCCGCCCGCATTGCCGATCTGGGCCGACAACGCCATCGCGTAGCAGGACGAGTGCGCCGCCGCGATGAGCTCCTCCGGGCTGGTGGTGCCGTCGGCCTCCTCGGCGGAACGCTTCGGGAACGACACGTCGTACTTGCCGACGCCCGAGCTGGTCAGCTCGACCTGCCCCGAGCCTTCCTGCAGAGAGCCGGTCCAGGCAGTACGCGCGCTACGTGTAGGCATCACGGTCCTTTCGGTGAATTCTGATCGATTCCGATGCGGCACCGAGCCTAGCCAGTCCGCCCCGCCACGTCTTCAGGTCCGACTCGAGTGCCGCGGACGCAGGGCCGAGGAATTGCGGTTCCGCGCCGAATATGCCGAATCCACGCCAAATCGGTTGCGGTGCCGACGCATTGACCTCACTCCGGGTTGGTGACCCGGGCCAGGACGATCCCGCCGATGATCATCGACAGCGCCAGTGCGCGGCCCGCGCTGAACGGGTCCTTGTGCACCACGATGCCCAGCCCGATGGCACCGACCGCGCCGATGCCGGTGAACACGGCGTACGCGGTGCCGACGGGCAGCGTCTGCATGGCGCGCGAGAGCAGGTAGACGGCGGTCGCGCCGAGCACGAAGCAGAGCACGGTCGGCACCGGGCGGGTGAAGTTCTCCGTCGGTTTGATGCTCTGCGACCAGACGATCTCGACCAGTCCGGCGAGACCGAGGACGACCCAGTTCATGTCAGTACTCCTTTGCCAGATCACGCGCCGCCTCGAGGGCCCGGGTGTAGGACTCGTCGTGCTTGTCGCGCAGGTGGGCCAGCGCCGGATCCTGGCGCGCGTTGGCCAATTCGGCGTTGACGAAGACCGTGTCGTGCACGGCGAAATGACCCGCGAAGAAGTCGCGCAGGAAACGCTCCTGATAGTCGTAGGCGGCTTTGGGCGCGCCCGGCACGTAGCTGCCGCCGCGCGCGGTGGTCACCACGAAACGGCTGTGGCCCAACGACATTCGCGGGAACGTCACCTGGTCCAGCCAGGCCTTGAGCGAGGCGGGGATCGAGTAGTTGTACATCGGGGTGCCGATCAGGATCACGTCCGCCGCGAGCACCTCGGCCAGCAGCGGTCGCACGATCTCCCATGCGGCGGCTTGCGCGGGCGAGCGCACCAGATCGCCCAGGGCATAGAGATCGGTGCTTTCCTGCCGCAGCACCAGATCGCACAGCTCGGTCCACGCTTCGTCGATGAACGGGACCGGCTCGGCCGCCAGATCCCGGTAGCGGTACTCGCCGTGCGGGTGCTGCGCCTGCCATGCGGCGGCGAACGCGGCGCTGACCTCCCGGCTGATCGAACGGGTGCGTGCGCTCGCGTCCAGGTGCAACAAGCTGCTCATTTTTCGGACCTCACTCGGCGCTCTCGGCACCTGTCGAAACTTAAGTGGACGACATGTCCACTTGATGGCGAGATCGACTGTAGCGACAACTGGACATGTTGTCCACTTATTCGGAAATCGAGTACAGTCGGCAGCATGACCAGCCATCCGGACCTGCTCAGCGGGCAAGCGGCCGTCCCCGCCGCCCCACCGGAGCGCGCGGACGCCGCTCGCAATCGGGCCAAGGTGCTCGCCGCGGCGGCGGAGCTGTTCGCCACCCGCGACCCGCGCACGGTGACCATGGACGACATCGCGAAGGCGGCCGGCGTCGGCCGCGGCACGCTGTATCGGCGCTACCCCGACCGGAATTCGATCGCGGTCGCCCTGCTCGACGAGCACGAACGGGCATTGCAGGAGCAGCTGATCGGGGGCGAGCCGCCGCTGGGGCCCGGTGCGCCGCCCGCCGAACGGCTGGCCGCGTTCTACGTCGCGATGGTCGAAATGCTGGACGCACATGCCGATCTCGTGCTCGGCGCGGAGACCGGTGGGGCTCGCTTCGCGACCGGGGCGTACGGATTCTGGTCCGCACATGTGCGAGCGCTGTTGCGGGAGGCGGGGATTCGAGAGCCCGACGCGCTGATCGATCCGCTGCTGGCGCCGCTGTCGGCCGAGGTGTTCCAGCAGCAGCGCGGTCGCGGCCTCAGCTCCGCGCGGATCGCGGAAGCGCTGTCCCGGCTCGCGCACGCCGTGCTGCGCCCCGCGGACGACTGAGCTGCGTCGCCAGGACGCTCTGGCCCCACAACGATGAAAGCCGTTGGCGGGCAGTCCGCCAACGGCTTTCGACTCGAACGGTCACACCAGGTCGCGCCTGCGCATCGAATACACCGTCCCCGCCACGAACAGCGCGATATAGATCGCCAGCACGATCAGCGCTTCGGTGCGGGACAAAATGTCGAGCACGCCGGGCGTCCCGGCCCCGACCGTCCGCATCGCGCCGGCCAGCGACCCAGCGGCGGTCCCGGGCAGGTGATCGGTGAGCACCGCGATCGGCGCGAAGATGCCTGCCACCCCGCGAAGCAGGTTCTCCACCACCAGTACCCACACCAGCCCGAGACCGACCGCGAGCGCAGGTCCGCGCGCGAGGGCCCCGATCAACGCGCCCGCCAGCGTCCACATCCCGAGAATCACGACACCGGTGAGCACCCCGAGCGCCGACTGCCGCAGCGAAGGCAGTGCGAGCGACTGCCCCTGGGTGGCACCGATCAACGACGCCACCCCGATGTCCACCACGAACGCGGTGAGCACCAGCGCGAGCACCACCACCAGCAGGCTCACCAGCACGCCGCCCACCGCGTTGATCCGCGAAGGCCCCTGGGTGAACACGGTTTTCCAAGTCCCCCAGCCATATCCGCTGCCGGTGGTCAGCGCGCCGAGCACCAGCATCAGCGCACCGCCGAACATCGCCATGCCCTGGGTGAAGACGCCGGGCACCGCGGCGGGCAGCATCTGTTGCAGCAGTAGCTCTCTGGGCAGTCCGTTCGACATCCGGCCGGACTCACCCGAGGTATAGGCGAGGTAGTTGAACAGGTACGAGAACGTCAGATTCAGCAGGATCCAGGTGCCGAGGATGATCCAGAACGCGGGCCACTTCCGCAGCCGCAGCGCCTCGGCCCGCGTGCTCGAAATCAGGTCTTTCATCGTCATTGTCCGCTCGTCATCTCGAAAAACACTTCCTCCAGCGACTTTTCGTCGCGTCGCAGTTCCAGCAGGTCGGCGCCCGCGTCGATCACCGCACGCGCCACCGCGGGCGCGGTGCCGTCGACGCCCTCGATCCGGATGCCGCTCGCGGTGAGGATCGCGGCCCGCTCGCCGACCACGCCGCGCACGGCCGGGAAGGCCACCTCCATCGGCTCGGCGCGCAGCAGAAGCGATGAGGCGCCGCGCAATTCGGCGACAGTGGATTCGACGAGCAGCTTGCCGTGTGAGATCACCCCGACCCGATCGCAGATCTCCTGCACCTCGCTGAGCATGTGACTCGACAGCAGTACGGTGTGCCCGTCGCCGGCCAGCGCGGTGATCAGTTCCCGCATCTCCGCCATGCCCTGCGGATCGAGGCCGTTCGTCGGCTCGTCCAGGATCAGCAGATCCGGCCGGCCGAGCAGGGCCGCGCCGACGCCGAGCCGCTGCTTCATGCCGAGCGAGTACGTGCGGAACTTGTCGTCCGCGCGGTCGGCCAGTCCGACCCGGTCCAGCGCGTCCTCGAGGTCGTCGCGGCCGAGACCACGGTATTTCGCCAAGACCCGCAGGTTGTCCCGGCCGGAAAGGTACGGGTAGAAGCCGGGCCCCTCGATGAGCACACCGATTCGGCGCACCACCGCCGGCGCACCGGGTGCGTGCCCGGCCACGGTCGCGGTGCCGGCGCTCGGCCGGATCAGCCCGACCAGCATGCGCAGCGTGGTCGTCTTGCCCGCGCCGTTCGGCCCGAGAAAACCGTAGATCTCGCCGGCCGCCACGCGCATGCGCACGTCGTCGACGGCGACGTGTTCGCCGTAGCGTTTGGTCAGCCCGTCGGTGACCACGATCGAATCTCTCATGCCACTGAGCATTCGCCGTGCCCCCGGCCCGCCACATCCGTCCCGCGGCGACGTTGCGGGTACGTAAGCCGCACTACGCTGCTGCCTTACCTGAGCAATACGTAGCGAGGCGGACGCCGTTCGGCCGACGAGCCGAATAGGCTGCTGCGGGTGAGGACAAGCATGACGAGTCGAGGCTCACTGGGCTGGGATTGGGGTGTGGCGCTCGTCGTCGCCGCGCTCCAGATCGTCGGCGGCACGTTCGCGAACATGAGAATCGGCGAGAATTCGCTCGGGGTAATCGGTTACGCGCTACTACTCGCCGGACCCGTCGCGCTGATCTGGCGACGCGCCCATCCGGTGCCGGTGCTGCTGATCGCGCTCGGCGCGTGCATCGCCTACCTGTCGCTCGGGTACGGCTACGGGCCGATCTTCCTGTCGCTGATCATCGCGTTCCTCACCGCGGGAAGCATCGGATCACGCTGGTGGACCTACCCGTTGGTGCCGCTCGGCTATCTGGTGCTGGCCTGGCCGGTGCCCGAACTGTTCGGGCGCGGCGCCAACGTCTGGCAGATCTTCGCCCTGATGGCGTGGCTGGTGGTGCTGCTGTGCGCCGCCGAGGGGATCCGGCAGCGCAAGGTCGTCCTGATCGCGCGCAGACAGCGCGCCGAGGCCGCCCGCCGCGACGAGGAGGCACAGCGGGAGCGGCGGGCCGGCGAGGAGCGGCTCGCGATCGCCCGCGAGCTGCACGACGTACTGGCGCACAGTCTTTCGCTGATCAATGTGCAATCGTCGGTCGCGCTGGAGCTGTTCGACAAGAAACCGGAACAGGCCGCGACCGCGCTCGACGCGATCAAGACGGCGAGCAGGGACGCACTGGCCGAAGTGCACACGCTGCTGCACTCGATTCGCTCCGGCGGTCCGGTCGCGGGCGAATCCGACAGCGAGGCAGCCGAATTCGTGCAAGAGCCGCCCGCACCGAATCGGCGGCGGCCGGGCCGCGGCTGGACCACCCGCAATGCCGGTGGCAGCGGACGGGTTCCGGCCGAGGAGCACGAATCCGGTGGTGCGAGCAGGGAATCGGAGGCGGACGCGCCGCGCCCGGCGGCACCGCGTGCTCCGGCACCGAGCATCGGCGACCTGGACGCGCTGCTGCAACGGGCGCGCGCGGCGGGACTCGCGGTGGACACCAAGATCATCGGAACGCCGCAGCAACTGCCCAGCGTGATCGACGTGGCAGGCGCGCGGATCATCCAGGAGTCGCTGACGAACGTAGTGCGCCACGCACCGGGCGCGCAGGCCTCGGTGACCGTGCGCTACGCGGCGCAATCGGTCGACATCACCGTCGACAATTCCCGGCCCGCGTCCGCCACCCCGAAATCGGGCCCCGGCGGCGGCAACGGCATCCTCGGCATGCGCGAGCGCACCCACGCGCTCGGCGGTGCGCTCACCGCGGGCCCCCGCCCGAGCGGCGGCTTCCGCGTCGCGGCCCGACTGCCCTTGCAGCCCATGGAACCGAGCGACCGCAAGCCGCCCGTCCCCCGCCCGGAAGACACCGCGCGCCCCGACAACGTCCGCCCGATCCGCCCCGGCGACCGAACCGCCGGTCAACCGAGCGCGGACGAGGTGCGCCCATGAGCATCCGGGTTTTGGTGGCCGACGATCAGGCGCTGGTGCGGGGTGGGTTCGTGGCGTTGCTCGCCGCGCAGGACGGGATCGAGGTGGTGGGGGAGGCGGACAACGGGGAACAGGCCGTGCGGATGACTCGCAGCCTGACGCCCGACGTGGTGCTGATGGACATCCGGATGCCGATTCTGGACGGTCTGGCCGCGACCCGCATGATCGCCGAGGATCCCCAGCTGGCCGCGGTGCGGGTGGTGGTGCTGACCACCTTCGAGCTGGACGAGTACGTCTTCGAGGCGATGCGCGCCGGCGCGACCGGCTTCCTGGTGAAGCACACCGAGCCCGCCGACCTGGTCCGGGCGGTGCGGGTGGTGGCGGCCGGGGACGCGCTGCTCTCCCCCGGCGTCACCCGGCGGTTGATCGCCGAATTCTCCGCGCACGCGAAAACCCCACCGCCCGCAACACTTTCCGAACTCACCGAGCGCGAGCGCGAGGTGATGGTGCTGGTCGCGGAGGGTCTCACCAACGCCGAGATCGGTGCGCGGCTGTTCATGAGCCCCGCCACCGCGCGCACGCACGTCAGCCGGATCCTGATGAAACTCGGCGCCCGCGACCGCACCCAGCTGGTGGTCATGGCCTACGAGTCCGGCCTGGTGCGGCCGGGCTGGCAGTAGACGCGCCGCTCAGCTGCCCGGGTTCGCCTCCTGCCGTTCGGCGTCGGTGAAGCCGCGCCCCGGCGCGCCCGGCGCGCTCTGCAACCGCGCGGAGTAGCGGGACGCGGAGCGGAAGACTGCCGAAACACCCTGCGGCGCAGCGGCGTAGGTGATCGAGGAGCCGGGATCGAAGCCCATGCCGGTGCCGATCTCGACCGCGTCCATATTGGCGCCGAGGAACAGGAACTCCCAGCTGTACACCTCGCGCTGCTGCACGATCAGCGATTTCACCGCCGCGTGCGACCATTCCCGGCTGGAGTTCTCGTGACCGTCGGTGAGCACGACCACGATGACCGTGCCCGGCCGTTGATCTTCCGGGCGCCTCGACAGCTCGGTGCCGATATCGGTGACCAGCTTGCCGACCGCGTCGTAGAGCGCGGTCATCCCGCGGGGTTGCAACTGCAGCGGCGGAACCTCGGCGAGCGGCTTGTTCGCGTAGAGACATTCGTATTCGGTGTCGAACTGCGCGAGGGTCACCTCGATCGTCTTCGGCACTTCGCGCTGCTGCTCGAGGAACGCGGCGAAACCGCCCTCGGTGTCGGTTTTGATCGACTGCATCGAGCCGGAGCGGTCCAGCAATACAGCGATCAAGGTCAGATCTGGATTTGTCATACGCACCCCCGCGGTCGGTGTATCGAACCCCATCCAACGTACGCCGATCCGCTCGTCCACCGCGCGAGTCGAAGCTCGGGACGTCCGCGAACGGCAACCATCGAGCAGCCTGCGCACCGTGACCCGCCCGGCACTGCGGCAAACTCGGAGCACTACCCGCATCGGCCGCGATCGCGTACGCGCGCAGGCGTATATCGACCGGGGACGCGCGGCCGATGTCACGGTACGGTCTCCCGGCGCAGGCTTGGCGCATGAAATTCGCCATCGTCCTCATCCCGCGCTCCGGTACCGAGTGGGTCCGGTCCGTGCAAGCCGCCGAACGGCAGGGCTACGCGACGATCCTGCTGCCGGACACGCTCGACACCCCGTCGCCGTTCCCGGCGCTGGCCGCCGCGGCCGCCGTCACCGGCACCATCCGGCTGCGCCCGAACGTGCTCGCCGGACCACTGCGCAACGCCGCCGCTACCGTCCGGGAAACCGCGGCGCTGCAACTACTTTCGGATGGACGCTTCGAACTCGGCATCGGTTCCGGACGGCCCGGCGCGAGCGCCGAAGCCGAACAGCTCGGCCTGCCATGGGGATCCGCGGCAGCCCGGCGCGCACAGTTGGCCGACACGGTGGCCGCGGTCCGCGCGGCGGTCGATCCCGCGCCGTCGGTCATCGTGGCCGCCAGTGGCCCCCGGATGCTGGCCGCCGCAGCCGAATTCGCCGACCGGATCCTGCTCGCGGCGGGACCACAGGTCACCGAGCCGGAACTGGCCGACATGGTCCGTATCGTCCGCGACCACACCGACCGTCCGATTGCCTTCAGCCATCAGCTGATCGGCATCGGCGACCGGCTGCCCTACTGGACCAGCACCCGCCTCGGCCACACGACCGGCGCGTTGCGCGCAGCGGGCGCGGCGGGCGTCCTCGACGCCGATCCGGCCGCCGCCATCGAGACACTGGAAACTCGCCGCGAAAAGTACGGCATCGACGAGGTGATCGTCCCCGGTGAGATCGCGGACGCCTTCGCGCCGGTGCTCACACACTGGTCGCCCTAGCACGAACGACGCGAAAAGGCCCGCCTCCCAAGAGAAGGCGGGCCTTTCGTGGTGCTCTTACTCGCCGACGGCTTCCGCGGAACCTTCGGTCGCGCCGGTCAGCACGACTTCGGGCTTGTCCTCGGTCTTGTCGCCCTTGGTCAGCTTCGCCTTACCGGTGAAGGTGAACTTGGCGTCCTCGCCGGAGCCTTCGCCGTCCCAGCCTTCGACGTCGACCACGATGGTCTGGCCGGGGCCGATCTCGCCGAAGAGGATCTTCTCCGAGAGCTGGTCCTCGATCTCGCGCTGGATGGTGCGCCGCAGCGGGCGGGCACCGAGCACGGGGTCGAAGCCGCGCTTGGCCAGCAGCGCTTTGCCCTGCGGAGCCAGCTCGATCGGCGATGTTCGAGAGGTTCACCGACCGTGCGAGGCGTGTCGTTGTCCTGGCCCAGGAAGAGGCCCGGATGCTCAACCACAACTACATCGGTACCGAGCACATCCTGCTGGGGCTGATTCATGAGGGTGAGGGTGTCGCGGCCAAGTCGCTGGAGTCGCTCGGGATTTCGCTCGAGGGGGTGCGTAGCCAGGTGGAGGAGATCATCGGGCAGGGTCAGCAGGCTCCGTCTGGTCATATTCCGTTCACCCCGCGGGCGAAGAAGGTTTTGGAGCTGAGTCTGCGGGAGGCGTTGCAGCTGGGTCATAACTACATCGGTACCGAGCATATTTTGCTGGGTCTCATCCGTGAGGGTGAGGGTGTGGCGGCGCAGGTGCTGGTCAAGCTGGGTGCTGATTTGAATCGGGTGCGTCAGCAGGTGATCCAGTTGTTGTCGGGGTATCAGGGTAAGGAGCCGGTGGAGTCGGGTTCGCGGGGTGAGGCGGGTACGCCGTCGACGTCGCTGGTGCTCGATCAGTTCGGCCGTAACCTGACTCAGGCGGCGTTGGAGGGCAAGCTGGATCCGGTGATCGGGCGCTCGAAGGAGATCGAGCGGGTGATGCAGGTGTTGAGCCGGCGCACCAAGAACAATCCGGTGTTGATCGGTGAGCCCGGTGTGGGTAAGACCGCGGTGGTGGAGGGTTTGGCGCAGGCGATCGTCAATGGTGAGGTGCCTGAGACGCTCAAGGACAAGCAGCTCTACACCTTGGATCTGGGTTCGCTGGTGGCGGGTAGTCGTTACCGTGGTGATTTCGAGGAGCGTTTGAAGAAGGTCCTCAAGGAGATCAACACGCGTGGTGACATCATCTTGTTCATCGATGAGCTGCACACGTTGGTGGGTGCCGGTGCTGCCGAGGGTGCGATCGATGCGGCCTCGATTTTGAAGCCGAAGCTGGCGCGTGGTGAGTTGCAGACCATCGGTGCGACGACGCTGGATGAGTATCGTAAGTACATCGAGAAGGACGCGGCGTTGGAGCGGCGGTTCCAGCCGGTGCAGGTCGGTGAGCCCACGGTGGAGCACACGATCAACATTCTCAAGGGTTTGCGGGATCGGTATGAGGCTCATCATCGGGTGTCGATCACCGATGGTGCGCTGGTGGCCGCGGCGACGCTGGCGGATCGGTATATCAATGATCGGTTCTTGCCGGACAAGGCGATCGATTTGATCGATGAGGCGGGTGCGCGGATGCGGATCCGCCGGATGACCGCGCCGCCGGATCTGCGGGAGTTCGACGACAAGATCGCGGATGCGCGCCGGGAGAAGGAGTCCGCGATCGATGCGCAGGACTTCGAGAAGGCTGCCCGGTTGCGGGACAAGGAAAAGCAGCTCGTCGCCAAGCGGGCCGAGCGGGAAAAGCAGTGGCGTTCCGGTGATCTGGATGTGGTCGCCGAGGTCGATGACGAGCAGATCGCCGAGGTGTTGGCGAACTGGACCGGTATTCCGGTGTTCAAGCTGACCGAGGAGGAGACCACCCGGTTGCTGCGGATGGAAGATGAGCTGCACAAGCGGATCATCGGCCAGGAAGACGCGGTCAAGGCGGTGTCGAAGGCGATCCGGCGTACGCGGGCGGGGTTGAAGGACCCGAAGCGCCCGTCGGGGTCGTTCATCTTCGCCGGTCCTTCGGGTGTGGGTAAGACCGAGTTGTCCAAGGCGCTGGCGAACTTCTTGTTCGGTGATGACGACGCGCTCATCCAGATCGATATGGGCGAGTTCCATGACCGGTTCACCGCATCGCGGCTCTTCGGTGCTCCTCCCGGCTATGTCGGGTACGAGGAGGGTGGTCAGCTCACCGAGAAGGTGCGGCGCAAGCCGTTCTCGGTGGTGTTGTTCGACGAGATCGAGAAGGCACACCAGGAGATCTACAACACCCTGTTGCAGGTCCTCGAAGACGGCCGGCTCACCGACGGTCAGGGACGCACGGTCGATTTCAAGAACACCGTGCTGATCTTCACCTCGAACCTGGGCACCTCCGATATCTCCAAAGCGGTCGGGTTGGGCTTCACCCAGTCCAACGCCGAGGGCTCGAACTACGAGCGGATGAAACTCAAGGTCAACGACGAACTCAAGAAACACTTCCGCCCTGAGTTCCTCAACCGCATCGACGACGTCATCGTCTTCCACCAGCTCACCACCGACCAGATCGTGCAGATGGTCGACCTGATGATCGGCCGCGTCGCCAAACAGCTGAAGAACAAGGACATGGTCCCTCACTCTCCTGCTTCCGACATTCTGGCAACAGACGCCGCAGTGTGCTGTGTAACAACCGTGGGCGTCAGCCTGCCATGAAGCCCGGGGGTCGTGGCCCCCGACTCCACTCTAGTTGCCGGGGGATACTGCCGCCGCCAGTCCACCCTATTGGCGACCGGCGTCAGCACGGTCATTCACTCATAACGTGAGCGTTGCATGATTCGTTTCCGACAAGGTTTTGCCCTCAGCGAACAGATGAAAACGTGGCAACCCGAACGTCCGTGCACAGTTCCCGGCCGACCACGGTCACCGCACCGCTGCTCGCCCCTCGCCTGGTTGCTCGTGGCACGACGGTTCGGCGTGAGGTCGACCTGCGGGATCGGTGTCACCGGCGGGTCTGGCCGCTCGCTTCCACCCTACGGGAACCGACCGGTCGACGGTGGGGACAGCAGGCGTCCGACGAGCGCGCGACGGCCTGCCCGCCGCGCCCTCCCGACCCGGGCAGGCCGTGCCCGTCAGCGCTTGCCCACCACGTCGAGCGGTGCGGCCGCCGTGTCGTGCCTGCCCTCGCGCCATGGCAAACCGAACGCAACCAGCAGCGCACCGGCCCCGGTCGCGATCGCCGCCGTCATCGACGTCCAGAAGATCGCACCAGAGAACGCCGCCCGCACCGCGTCATATGCCTGCTCCCGCAGCTCGGGGATCGGGATCCGCCGAGCCACCTCCAAACCACCGACCACCGAGGACACCGCGGCGTCGGCGGCCTCCGGCGGCAGGCCGGCGCCCTCCACCCGCGGCCGGATCGCCGACGAATAGTTCGAGGCCAGCACCGACCCGATGACCGCGACGCCGAGCGCGCCGCCGATCTCGCGCGTCGTGTCGTTGATCGCGGCGCCGACCCCCATGTCCGCCTCCGCGAGGTTGGACATCAGCAATTCGGTGGCGGGGCCCTGAACCAGGCCGAGTCCCGCGCCCATCACCAGCGTCACCGGCAGGATCACGCCGACGTAGGAGGTGTACTCGTCGGAGTAGGCGGCCACGATGAACCCGCCGCAGAAAATGGCCAGACCGAGCACCACCGGTGCGGCGGTACCGAAGCGGCGGCCCGCCCACATGCCCACCGGTGCGGTCAGCGCGACGCCCAGCGCGTACGGCAGCGCCCGCACACCCGTCTCCAGCGTCGAATATCCGCGTATCGCTTGGAAATACAGTGTGAAGAAGAACACGAAGCCGAACAGCGCGAAGAACGCCACCGAGATCGCCGCCGCCGGAATGGCGAAGCGGCGGTGGGTGAACAGGCGCACGTCGAGCAGCGGATACGGCACCCGCAACTGCCACCAGACGAACACGGCCAGCGCGAGCACCGCGCCCGCGCCACCGGCCAGGGTCACCGGCGCGGTCCAGCCGTGCCGCGGCGCCTCGATGATCGACCAGACGAGCAACGTCACGCCGAGCACCGAGAGCACGAGCCCGACCGCGTCGAGCCGAGAGGGGTTGTCTGCCTTGGCTTCCGGAACCCACAGGACGGTTCCGGCGAAGGCGAGCACGGCCACCGGCACGTTGATCCAGAACACCGAATGCCAGCTGAAATGCGCCAGCAGCCAACCGCTGACCAGCGGCCCGCACGCGATCGCGATGCCCGCCACCCCGGCCCACAGCCCCACCGCGATCGAACGTTCTCGCTTCTCCGTGAACAGGACGGTGACCAGCGCGAGCGTCGCGGGGAACACTGCCGCGGCGAAGACGCCGAGCACCGCTCTGGCCGCGATGAGCGCGCCGAGCGAGTCCACCGAGGCCGCGATCGCCGAGACGACCCCGAAGCCGGCCATGCCGATGAACAGCACCAGCCTGCGTCCGTATCGATCACCCAAATTTCCTGCGGCTAGCAGGAATCCGGCGAAGGTCAGGGTGTAGGCGTCGACCGACCATTGCAGCCCGCTCACGCCCGCGCCCAGCTCCCGGCTCAGGGTCGGCAAGGCGATGTTGATGATCGTGTTGTCGATCACCACGAGCACCTCGGCCAGGCAGAGCACCGCCAGGCCGAGGTAGCGGGTCCTCACCTAGCGGTCGCCTTGACGAGCACCGTGTCGAGCACGCTGTCCGGCAGCAGGCGCGAGGCGAAAGTCGCTGCCCACGAGTCGATACCGACCCGGTAGCGCACCTTGGGACGCTGCGCGGTCATCGCATGCGCCACCGCGGCGGCGAACTGGTCCGGTTTGGTGCGGCTGGCTTTCGCGCGGCGGTCGTTCATCGCGACGAACGCGGTGAACGGCTTCCGGTAGACGGCCGCGACCTCGGGCGAGGACTCGCCGAGGATGCGCTCCGCGGTGTCGGAGACCTTGTCCCAGATCGGGGTGAGAATGGCGCCCGGCTCGATCACCGACACGCTCACCGACTGCGCGGCGAGCTCCCGGCGCAGCGAATCGGACAGGCCCTCTTTGGCGAATTGCGAGGTGGCGTAGACGCCCAGGAACGGCGAGGCAACCCGCCCGACACCGGAGCTGACATTCACGATCCGGCCCACCGGGCCACCCGCCGACCGGCCCGCGCGCAGCAGCGGCAAGAATGCCTGCGCCATCGCCATCGCGCCCACCACGTTCACCTCGAGCTGATAGCGCAGGTCTTCCGCGGAAACGCATTCCAGCGGGGCCGAGACGCACACGCCCGCATTGTTCACCAAGCCCAGCAGCCCTTGTTCACCACACGTTTCGGTGACTTTTTCCCGGGCTGCCGAAATCGCCGCCGCCGAGGTGACATCCAGTTCGAGCGGGATCAGGTGTTCGGATTCGTTTGCCAAATCTTTCGCAGCTTCTTTCGATCGCACACCGGCGAAAACTGTGAATCCGCTGCGTGCGAGATGAATTGCGGCGGCCCGACCCAAACCGGACGACGCTCCGGTCAGTACGACGGCACCACGCGCTGTTCGATCACTGGGTTGCATATCCACCTCATCTACGTCAAACCATCTGCCGCCCAACGTGAAACAAGTCACGATCCCGAGTCTCGGGGCTTGCTACGCACGGGCACCACCCGCCAAGGTATGCATAACGGTGGGGTGCCGCAAACTGGGCAGCAAATGTGCGCAATGGGGCGCGGGGCGGGGACGACGCTGCCGAATTTCTCGTGGCAACGCCGGCTTTCGTGCAGATGGGACGCATTTCAGCGGCCGATTTGTGCAGTGCGCCAAATGCTAGAGAGGCTTCGATGATCGACCGTTCCCATTCGTCCCTTCACCCGACGAAAAGCTGGCCGCTGACCGCTTATCAGCGCGACATCATGGCCATCGCCTCGCGGCACCCGGATCTCCCGATCGTCCAGGCGGCAGGCTACAGCCATATCGAGCAATCGGTCGATATCGCGCGGATCACTCGCTGCATCGAACTCGCATACCTCCGCAACGACGCACTGCGACTGCGCATCACGACCGTCGACGGCGAACTCCGGCAACATCTCAGCGACGACACGCCCGAGGTAGAGGTGCTGGACTTCAGCACAGCGCCCGATCCCGAGCAGGCCTGCCAGGAGTGGATGCTGGCCGCCAATCGCCGTGTCGTCCCGGCCGACACCCAGATGCTCCGGTTCGCCGTCCTCGTCGACGGCCCGGACTCGTTCTACCTCTTCGGCCGGATGCATCACGCGGGCGGCGACGGCTGGGCACTGAACATCGTTACGGGACAGATCATTACCGAGTACGAGAGCGAGGCGCCGACCGAGACGCTGCCGCTCTACCAGATGCCGTCGTACCTCGCCTACGCCGAGCGAACGGCCGAGTATCAGGCAACGCCGGGCTGGTCCGCCGATCGCGACTGGTTCGTCGACTATCTGGCCGACGTGCGGCCCGCCCTGTTCCCCAGGACCGCGACGCTGGACACCGTCGAGCGCGGTATGCACTCGCTGCGGCTGGACCGCGAATTGGTGAACGGGCTACGCGCAACGGGTATTTCGCTGTTCTCGGTGACCTCCGCGGCGATCGCCGCCTATCTGGCGATGACGCACCGGACCGACGAGGTGGTGCTGGGCGTGCCGATGTTGAACCGGAACACGCCCGAGGAGATGCTCACCGTCGGTGACTTCACCAATGTGGTGCCGCTGCGGGTGCGGCTGACGGGCACGCCGACGCTGCTGCAGGTGGCCGCGCAGATCGTCGCCGAGGTACGAGAACTGAAGAAGCGCCAGGGTTTTCCGTACGGTGACATCGTGCGCGCGCTCGCCGAGCGGCACGCCATGGTGCCGACGCTGTTCGACGTCACCTACTCCTACAACCGGATGCCCTCGGCCGACCATATCGAGCGGCTGATGGAACGCTCCAAGTTCTTCTCCGCGGGCACCGTCGCCGAGGCGGTGAATATCGTTGCGGTGGAGCATGAACGGGACGGCACCGTGGATCTGCACGTCTTCGACTCGCGAGATGTGTTCGACGAGAACTTCCCGATCACGGCCGCCGTCCGGCAGGTCGGTGGGCTGCTCCGCGCGGCACTGGCCGCGCCGGACGCGCCGATCGCGGAGTTGGACTGGCTGCCTCGACCCGATCGCGCCGCGCTGGAATCCTTCGAACACGGCCCCGACGCCGAGTTCCCCGACGCCACGCTGGATCAACTGTTCGCCGCGCAGGCGGCGCGTACCCCCGATGCCGCCGCGGTGCTGTCCGACGCCGGCACACTGACTTTCGGGCAGTTGCGCGACAAGGCCGACCGGCTGGCCGCCGAACTGCTCCGGCGCGGAGTACAGCGCGACGAGCGGATTCCGATCGTGCTGCCCCGCTCCCCCGAACTGCTGATCGCGATCCAGGGCGTGCTGCGCGCGGGCGCCGCGTACGTCCCGATCGATCCCGGCTACCCGGCCGACCGGATCGCCACGGTCATCGCGGAGAGCGGCGCGCGGTTCGTCATCACCACGCCCGAGCTGGACGAGTCGGCTACACCGGGACCGATCCGCCGGATCCCGGTGCACCAGCAAGCCGCCGCACTCGACGAATCGCCCACCGCCCCATCGGATCTCGCGTACGTCATCTTCACCTCCGGTTCCACCGGCAGGCCCAAGGGTGTCATGGTCGAGCATCGGTCGGTGGTGAACCGCCTGACCTGGATGCAGCGGCGGTATCCGCTGGACGCGACCGATGTGATCCTGCAGAAGACCCCGGCCACCTTCGACGTCTCGGTGTGGGAACTGCTGTGGTGGTCGATGACCGGCGCCGAGGTGGCGCTGCTCGGCCCGGACGGTGAACGCGATCCACGCCGGATCATCGACGCCATCGCGGCCCACGGCGTCACGGTGCTGCACTTCGTGCCGTCGATGCTCGGCCCGTTCCTGGCCGAGCTGAGTGCCGATCCGGCTGCGCTCCAGCGTGTTTCGACCCTGCGCCGGGTGTTCTGCAGCGGTGAGGCGCTGCCGGCCGAGCTGGTGTCGCGCTTCGCGCAGGTGTTCGCCGGAACCACGCGGGCACCCCAGCTGGTCAACCTCTACGGGCCGACCGAAGCAACCATCGACGTCTCGTACTTCGATTGCCCGGCCGACCCGGCGGCGTTGCCGGTCGTGCCGATCGGCCGCCCGATCGAGAACATCGCGCTCTCGATCCGCGACGCCGCGGGCAACCGCGTCCCGGCGGGGGTGCCGGGCGAGCTGAACATCGCGGGTGTCGGTGTCGCCCGCGGGTACCTCGACCAACCGGAACTCACCGCGGCGGCCTTCGTCCCGGACCCGGCGGTGCCGGGCGGGCGCCGGTACCGAACCGGCGATATCGCCCGCTGGCGCGCCGACGGCACCATCGAATACCTGGGCCGCACCGACGATCAGGTGAAGATCCGCGGCAACCGGGTGACCCTCGGCGAGGTCGAGAACCAGTTGCTCGGCGCACCCGGTGTGCGGGCCGCCGCCGTGCTCGACCGCCCCTCGGACACCCACGGCGCGTACCTGGTCGGCTATTTCGTCGCGGAGCAGGCGGGTGGCGCGACCGCGGACACCGTGGCCGCGCATCTGGCGGCCCGCCTGCCCGGTTACCTGGTGCCGAGCCGTTTCATCGAACTCGACGCCATTCCGCTCACCGCCAACGGCAAGGCGGATCGCCGCGCGCTGGTCGCCGCCGAGGCCGCCGCGCGCGGTGCGGGCGCCGGGCAGCCGCGCAACGCCACCGAGGCGGCGCTCGTCGAGATCTGCGCGCAGGTGCTCGGCGCCCCGATCGGGGTGCACGACAACTTCTTTACCCACGGCGGTGACTCGATTCTGGCGCTCGCACTGCGCACGGCGGCCGAGCAGCGTGGCCTCTACCTGGACGTGGACCTGCTGTTCGCCACGCCGACCATCGCTGAACTAGCCGCGCAGGTGAGCGCGGCGCCGCCGGCCGAAGCGGATCGGGTGGCCGAGCCGTTCGAACTGCTTCCGCTCGTCGATCGGGCGGCCCTGCACGCCGCGGCGGACTCGTTCCCGGCGACCTCGCTGCAACTCGGCATGCTCTTCCACGCCGCGGAGCGCACCGATTCCACGCTCTACAAGGATGTCTTCCGGTACCGGCTCGCGATGCCGTGGCAGGAGGATCGGTTCCGCGCCGCCTTCGACCGGCTGGTCCACCGCCAGCCCGCGCTGCGCTCGGCGTTCGACCTGACCGGATACTCGGTGCCGCTGCAGATCGTGCGGCACCGCGTCGAGGACGCCCTCTCGGTGGCACCGGCCGGCGAGGCGGCGCAGATCGACGAATATGTCGAGCAGCGCAGGCATTTCGCTTACGACATCCGTAGCGCGCCGCTGTTCCACCTGCGCGTCTACCACGCGGACGAGCGGGTCGAACTGGTGCTCAGCTTCCACCACGCCATCCTGGACGGCTGGAGCGTGGCCAACCTGATGCGCAGCCTGCTACAGGATTATTTGAGCCATCTGGGTTTCGCGCTGCCGGCGGTCGCGGCGGATCCGTTGCCGACCACGGTGCTCGCCGAGTACGCGAAGATCGAGCAGCAGGCAGCCGACGATCCCGCGCACCGGACCTACTGGCGCGAGTTCCTGGACAACGCGAACCCGACCGCGCTGCCGTCACTGCTGCAGCACCTGCCGGACGACGGCCCCGCCGTCCGCCCGCAGACGACCCTGCTGCTGCCGCGCGGATTACAAGCCGCCGCACAACGTTTCAGTTCCGAGCACCAGGTCCCGCTGAAGTCGCTGTTCCTGGCCGCGCACTGCCTCGCCCTGCGGGCGCTGACCGGGCAGGACGACGTGACCACCGGCGTGATCGGGCACGGCAGGCCGGGCCGGGCGGACGCGGAATCCATTGCGGGGCTGTTCCTCAACACGCTGCCGATGCGGCTCGACGACAGCGCGGCGACGTGGTTCGACGCCGTGGACCAGGTGGCGCGGCGCGAGCGCGAGAGCTACCCGCACCGGCGCTACCCGCTGCGGTCGATCCTCGCCGATCGCGGCGCCACGGTGTTCGAGACGGCGTTCAACTTCGTCAACTACCACGTCTTCAGCGCGGTCACGGCGGTCGACGGCCTCGAGTTCCTCGGCTTCGACGCGCGCGAGGAGACCAATTTCCCGATGCTGCTCACCGTGGCCACCGATCCGCGCGACGGCCGGATGCTGGTCCGGGTGGACGGCGACACCTCGCTCACCGAGCAGCAGTGTACGGCGCTCGCGACCGCGTGCCTGCGGCTGCTCAGTTGCATTGTCGCCGAACCACATGCGGCGATCGATGTCGGCGCCGACCGCGCCAACGCCCGAGATCTGGCCCAGCTGATCGCGGATCAGGCTGCCCGGCAGCCGGATTCGATCGCCATCCGGTCGCAGTCGCACAGCTGGACCTACGACGAGCTCGCGTACCGCGTCGAGGTGATCGCGGGCAAGCTCGCCGCGCTCGGTCTGCCGCCGCAAGCTCGGATCGGCGTGCTGATGCGGCGCAGACCGGAACTGATCGCCACCGTGCTCGCGATCGCCAAGGTGGGCGCGGTCTGCGTCCCGCTGGACGTGAACTATCCGCCACAGCGGCTGCGCTCGATGATCGAGCGCAGCACACCGGCCCGGATCGTCGCCGACGCCGAATACGTCGACCTGGTCCCGGATCCAGGGCTGCTGCTCACCGCCGACACGCTCACCGACGGCACCGGCGAGCCCGTGGGCCCGCTGCCGGTGGTGGCGCCGAACGCCCCCGCCTACGTGCTGTTCACCTCCGGCTCCACCGGCGAGCCCAAGGGCGTGGTGATGCCGCACCGCGCGCTGGCCAACCTGGTCGAGTGGCAGAACAGCGCGGAGTCCGGCACCCGGGCCATGAGCACCATGCAGTACGCGCCCCTGAGCTTCGACGTTTCGTTCCAGGAGATCTTCGCGACGCTCACCGCGGGCGGTCTACTGCGCCTCGCCGACGCCGCGCATCGCTCCGATCTGACGGCGCTGCTCGACACCGTGATCACCGAGCGGGTGCAACGGCTGTTCCTGCCGTTCGTGGCGTTGCAAGCGTTCGCGGAAGCCGCGATCGCGACCGGTCGCTACCCCACCGACCTGGCCGTGATCGTCTCCTCCGGTGAGCAGTTGCGGATCACCCCCGAGATCCAGAAGCTGCTGGCCGCGGTTCCCGGAGTGCTGCTGGAGAATCAGTACGGTCCCACCGAAACCCATGTCGCGCTCAGCTATTCGATGCAGGGCGCACCGGACCGGTTCCCGGCGCTGCCGCCGATCGGACGTCCCATCGCCGGGGCCGAGGCATACCTGCTCGATCATCGGCTGCGGCCGGTGCCGACCGGTATCGAGGGCGAGATCTATCTGGGCGGCGCGGCCCTCGCCGCCGGTTACGAACAGCGCGGCGACCTGACCGCGCTGCGCTTCGTGCCCGCCGGGCCGAACGGCGAGATCCTCTACCGCACCGGCGATCTCGGGGTACGCCTGGCCTCCGGCGATGTGGTGTGCCGCGGTCGGGCGGACAGCCAGGTGAAGATTCGTGGCTTCCGGGTGGAACCGGCCGAGGTGGAGTTGCAGATCGCCGCGCTGGCAGAGGAATTCCCGGGCATCGCCGAAACCGCGGTGGTGGCACGAGAGTTCGGCGGTATCGACGCGGTCTTGACCGCCTTCCTCGTCGGGGACGAACTCGGTACGGAAGTCGCGGCGCTGACCGACCGGCTGCGTACCGTGCTCCCGGTGCATATGGTGCCGGCCCAATTCGCCTGGCTCGACGAACTACCGAAGACGCCGAGCGGCAAACGCGACGACAAGGCGCTGCGGGAAATGCGGCTCGATTTCGCCGCGGATACCCCCGAATACCTCGCACCGCGCGACGAGGTGGAGGCCGCCGTCGCGGAGATCATGGCCGAATTCGCCGGTATCCCCGCCATCGGCGCCGATCAGAACTTCTTCGCCGCGGGCGGCACCTCGGTCGGCGCCATGCGGGTGGTACTGAGCCTGAATCGGCGCTGGGACACCGAGATTCCGCTGGACACGTTCGTGAGCACGCCGACCGCGGCGGCGCTCGCCGCGATCGTGCGCAACGACGGACGCCGGGCTTTCGATCCGTTGGTCACCCTGCGGGCCGACGGTGCGGGCGCGCCGCTTTTCCTGGTGCACCCGATCGGCGGAAACGTGCTGTGCTACTTGGCTTTGACGAAGCATCTCCCCGCGGATCGGCCGGTGTACGCGTTGCAGGCGGCGGGTGCGGATGTCGGTAGCGAGCCGATCCGGTCGATGACGGACATGGCCGCCTCGTATCTCGCGGCGATCCGGCGCGTCCGTCCCGAAGGGCCGTATCACGTCGCCGGATGGTCGTTCGGCGGCTATGTCGCGCTCGAAATCGCCAGGCAGCTACCGAAATCCGAGGTCGCCAGCGTCACGCTGCTCGACACCATCGCGTTGCGGCCGGGCGAACGCGCGCCGATCAAGAAACAGGCGCAGATGAAGTGGTTCTTCCTGGAACTGCTCTGGTACGCCCGCGGGGCGGCGGCCGCGGAGTTCGAGTTCGACGAGGACATCGAGGACACCGACGAGCTGTTCGACCGGATGCTGACCGAGGCGATCGCCGTCGGCATCCTGCCGCCGGGCAGCTCCGCCCGCTCGATCCGCAGGCTCTACGACGTCTTCGAGGCCAATTCCGCTGCGGCGCGGGACTACCGGCTCGAACCACTCGACCGGGACGTCACGCTCCTGCGCGCGGAACAGGGCCTGCCGCCCGGTGTGGACATCGCGCACCAGATCGTCGGCACCATGTTCGACAGCGACTCCAACGGCTGGGCGGACTACGTCGAGGGCGCGCTCGAGGTCGTTTCGATCCCCGGCGATCACCTGAACATGATGATCGACCCGCATGTGCGGACGCTGGCCGAGAAGCTCTCGGCCAGCCTCGACACGGCGGAATCTGCTACGAGTACGGCAAGGCGGTAGGACGAATGGGAACAACGAAAGCGATTGTGCTCGGGGCGGGTATCGGCGGCCTGACCGCCGCGGTCGCGCTGCGCCGGGTCGGCGTCGAGGTCGAGCTCTACGAGGCGGCGACCGAGCAGCGCAAGACCGGCACCGGCCTCGGGCTGGCACCGAACGCGACGGCCGTGCTCGCCGCGCTCGACCTCGACATCACCACCGTCGGGCAACCCCTGCGGACCTTCGAACTGCGGACCGCGGCCGGAAAGCCGCTGCGCGAGTTGCCGATCGCGGCGATCACCGCCGAACTCGGCCATCCGGTGGTCAGCATCCACCGCAACGAGCTGATCGAGACGCTGCGCGCCGCGGGTGGGCCGCATCCGATCACCTACGGCGCCAAGGCGACCGGGTACACGGTTCGCGCGGACGGCGGTGTCGAGGTGGCGTTCGCCGACGGGCGGGTGGCCACCGGTGATCTGCTGGTCGGCGCGGACGGCATCCGGTCGACCGTGCGCGCCCAGTTGCAAGGCGAGCAGCCGGTGAGCGAGTACGGCTACCTCTGCTGGCTGGCGATCATCCCGTTCCGGCATCCGCGGATGACCGAGGGGTACGCGGGCCACTACTGGGGGCCGGGTCAGCGCTTCGGGCTCATCGATATCGGCGGTGGCCGCGCCTACTGGTGGGGCACCAAGAACATGCCCGTCGATCAAGCCCGGGAGTGGCAGGGCGGCAAGGACGAGATCGTCGCCGCGTTCGCGGGCTGGGCGCCGGAGGTGCGCCAGGCCATCGAGGAGACCGATCCGGGCGCGATCGTGGCGGTACCCGCCCAGGACCGGCCGTTCTCGGACCGGTGGGGCGAGGGACCGGTGACGCTGCTCGGCGATGCCGCGCACCCGATGCTCACCAGCCTCAGCCAGGGCGCGGGTTCGGCCATCGAAGACGGCTACGTGCTGGCCCAGTCCCTGGCGGGCGCCACCGATATCGTTGCGGCGCTGCGGGACTACGAGACCAAGCGCATTCCCCGGACGAAGCAGCTGGTCGCCGATTCGCGGCGGCTGAGCATGACCGAGCAGCTGGCCAACCCGGTGGCGGTCGGCGCCCGGGATCTGGTGCTGCGCTTCGCGCCCGCCTCGGTGGTCAAACGCGTGAACATGGAACCGATGCGCTTCACCGTCGACCCGCTGCCCGCGCGGGTGCAAGGCAGCGTGGACTGATGCCCGGCACATCGTCGCGCCCGCTGAGCCCGATCGAACGCTGGTACTGGATTCTCGACCAGGTCTCGCCGCTGAACGTGGTCTCCCGGGTCCGGGTGCACGGCGCGCTCGACGCCACGCTGCTGCGTGCCGCGGCCGACGCGCTGGCCGCCCGGCACCCGTTCCTGCGCGTCGCCATCGCCGCCGCCGACGACGGCACCGACCCGAGATTCGTCCCGACCGCCGCGCGGATCGAGGTGCGCACGATCACCGGCGACGACGCGACCTGGGCCCGCGAAGTCGACGAGGTCGAACTCGCGACCGGCACGGACTGGGCGAGCGGACCGCTGGCGCGCGTGCTGCATGTCGATCTCGGCGGGGACCACGATGTGGTGCTGGTGGTGTCCCATGTCATCGCGGACGGCACCTCGGCGCTGCGCTTGCTCCAAGACTTGGTGACCTACGCCGAAGCCGCACAGCGCGATCCGGCTCCGGTCACGAGCCTGGCCACCTTCGATCCGCCGGAAGCGCGACTGCCCAAGAAATTCCGGGGTGCGATCGGCGCGGCACGGTCGATGCGGGTCGCGCTCGCCGAGGAACTGCGGATGACCGCGGCCCGGCCGAAGCGACTGGAAGCACAAGCGGCCGTGGAGCCTTCGCGGCGACGCACCCGGTTCCTCCGACGGGAACTGAACGGCGACGAACTCGACCGGCTGGCCGGCGCGTGCCGGGCCAAGGGCGTATCCGTGCACGGTGCGCTGAGCGCCGCGTTGGCGGCCGCGATCGGGGAACAGATGACACCAGGCCAGGCGGGCAAACTGGCCATCGGCTCACCGGTCGATTTCCGCGGCGAGTTGCAGCCGCCCGTCGGGGCGGACGAAGCGGGCGCCTACGTGTGCACGCTGCCGACGGTGCTGCCCTTCGGACCCGCCGTCGACTTCTGGGAAGTCGCCGCACAGACCAACAGGGACCTGCGCGAGCGCGCCGCCGCGAGTCAGCATTTTGCGCTGGTCTCGATGCTCGGCGTGGTCACGCCGAAGTCGTTGGGGCACAGCGGCAAGACCATGAAGATGGCCGAACAGCGCGGGCCGGGCAATATCTGCCTGTCCAATATCGGCCGGTTCGACTTCCCCGACCGCGTCGGCGCGTGGACCGTCTCCGGCGCCCAGTTCATCGCCGGTATCTCGATGAGCGGCTACTACGTGGGAACGGTGAATTCCAGTCACGGGCAGCTGTTCTGGAACTTCACCTATATCGAGGACATCGTGTCCGAGCAGCGTGCGGTGCGCATCGCCGACGACGCACTGGACCTGCTGCGCAAGGCGATCGCCTGATCGGTGCGCACGCTGCCCGCTCGAGTCGAGCGGGCAGCGGTACGCCTATCCCGTGAACGGCGGGATGAATTCACACGGCACGGGGCGAGGGTGCGCCGGGTCCAGCGCGTTCAGCACATACGCCGCCGCGCGGGGACTGCCCGCGACACCGGCGTGCTCGGAGTAGTCGTCCGAACACCCCTGCTGCACCACGACATTCGTGGCGTTCGGCGCCGGTACCAGTCCGGCGGTGTACGGCACCACGATCTCGTCGTAGCGGGTCGCGATATTGGTGTAGGTGACGTTCGGGTGGTAGACGCCGTCGGCGTTCAGCGCCAGCAGGAAGTCCGAGTCGCGCACCGCCTGACGGCAGGCCTGGCACAGCGATCCGACCATCACATCGAACGCGGGCCCGGCGCCCAGACGCTTGCTGAAGGCCGCGATGTCCCCGGTGGCAAGCACATTCGAGCCCAGCCACGGCGGCGCGAGGGCGACCAGCTTGCCGACCTTGTCCGCACCGCCCAGTCGCTTGACGTAGTAGTTGCCGATGAGGTTGCCCTGCGAGTGTCCGACGATGTCGACCCGCTGCGCACCGGTGGCGGCGAGCACCCGGTCGACGAACGCGGCGAACTGCGGTCCGCTCTGTTCGATCGGCAGCATCCCGCCGAGGGCCGAGATCGGCCACGGCAGGTCGTAGGCGCCGAAGGTGAGGGAATACACGCAGTAGCCCTGATTGGCCAGCAGCGGGGCATACACGCCCCAATTCGTCTGCGCGCCACCGCCTGTGCCGTGCGCGAGAACGACCGGGTCGGGGTGCGCGGCGCTCGGGCGGCAGGACCAGTCGTTGCTGCCGGGCAGCGAACCGCCGTGATTCAGCAGCTCGTTCGGGATGCCCGCGAAGAAGTTGTAGTCGACCGGGTAGTCGGCTCGCGCGGGGCTCGCGGTGACCGTACACAGCGCGGCGAGCAGGACGACGAGTAGGGAAAAACCGGGAATGTGCCGCACGGGGGCCTCCAGATCTAGAACGTGTTACAGAAAATACCGCAGGCGGTGTCTCAGTCGGGGCGAGTCGCGAAAGTTGGTGCGGCTCGGACCTACGCCGCCGAAACGTGATGGTCGAGCCGCCGCGGCGACCGGTAAAGTTCGGCACAGACGGCGATTGTTTGTCCCGACGTCCGATTGCGGCCCAGCAGTCGAACAAAGAGGCATGGTGCGATTCAGACAGCGAGATCCGGCGACCGAACAGGTCCATCAGCTGGTGCGGACGCTCGCGTTGCCGCGTACCTGGCGGCGTGACACCTTCCTCGAACAGGTGGCCGCGCTGGTGGGCAAGCGAATTCGGTTGCTGCCACTGGCCGCGGAGGTGGCCGGGCAACTGCCGTGCGGGCTGGTGCTCGAGCGCGCCGACGATGTCGTGATCGCCTACGACGCGACCGGCTCGGAGTACCACGCCGATCACATCATCCTGCACGAGGTGGGGCACCTGCTGCTCGCGCACGGCGGGCGGCGATCCAGCGCACCGGACGCGGCCGTGCAGATCCTGTTCCCCAACGTGCGACCGGAGACCGTGCTGCGGGTGCTGCACCGCGGCGACTACGACGATCTCGCCGAACGGCAGGCCGAACTGTTCGCCTCGCTCATCATGTCCACGGCGCGGGCCGGGACGTCCGAATCACCGCTGCGGCGTGTGCTTTTCCGGGACTGAGTGTCCAACGTGCTGCACTCGTCGTGGCCCACCGCACTGTCCGCGCCGCTCGTCGGCGGTGCGCTGGCGCTGGCCGCGGTGCGGGCCTTCGTCTTCCGCGCGACCCTGCTCGAACGTCAGGGCACCCTCGTGCTCACCGGTCTGGCCTGCTCGGCCGCGCTGCGGGAACCGACCTGGCAGCGCTGGCTGACAACGGCCTCGGGCGGCCGCCTCTCGGCCGCGCTGCTGTTCCAGCTCACGATCTGTGTGCTGGTGTTCGTCGCGGCCCTCACCATCGTGACGCTCGGCGCGGTGCTCGGCGAAACCCCGCCGCTGCCCGCGTTGCTCGGCTTCGCACTGATCTGCTGCGGTGCCGGTCTGGCCTTCGGCAGCCGCGCCAGGACCGCGGGTCTGCTGATCGAGCAGGACGTCGGCTGGCACGCGACCGGATTCTGGCTCTCGCTGTGCCCCTTGATCTTCTGGATGGACACGCTGCTCGTCCGGATCGGCCTCGCGGAGCTACGAACGAGCACCGACCGGCGCGGTCTCGTGGTGCCCGCGATGGCGCTCGGGGTGGTCGGCCTGCACGTCGTCAGTTTCGTCTGGGGCCCGCTCTCGTGCGCGTACCAGCTGAACGGAATACCGAGCGTCTTCACCAGGATTCAGATCGCCACCGATCGTGACTTCGCGCTCTATCAGCTGACGCTGTTCACCGCGGTCATGGCCATTCCGGTAGTCCTGCACGCCGGCGCCCGCCTCGGCCTGGACTATCCGTCTCGGTGCCGGCGCCGGCTGTTACCGCTGTGGTCGGACCTGACCGCCGCGTGCCCGGAGTGCGTCTATCACGACCCGGTCTCGCCCGGCCTCGGCAACCGATTCCTGCTGCACCGCACGGTGATCGAGATCCGCGACTGCCTGCGCATCCTGGCACGCTACGACCTGGCTACCCCGGCGGGGCCACCTTCGAGCCGAGATCCCTTGGAGCGGTACGCCGTTCAGCTGGCTCGCGCCTGCGCGGCCAAAAGGCGCGGCGTGCGGCCGGTCGGCGCGACGGTGCCGCTGCCCTCGTCCGCCGAGGACGTCGAGGGGGAAATCGCCGAACTCACCCAGCTGGCGAAGCGGTGGGGCCCGGCTTGCAAAGCCGTAGCCGCCGAGGCGGTTCGCTGAACCGACGACGACCCCGCCGGACCCGGGTCGAGCGGGTGGCGGGGTCGTCGAACCTGGTGCGGCGGTTGGCCTCAGCCCTGACGGTAGGCCGCGACACCGGGCTGGCCGGGGAACTGCCCCTGCGCCGCCTGCGGTCCGGTCGCCGCCGGGCCCGCCGCGGCGTTCGCCTTGCCGTGCTGGATGCCCGCGACGAACAGCGCGCCGCACAGCACCAGGAAGGCCAGCGTGTGCAGCACCGCGCGGACGATGTTCCAGCGGACCCAGACGGCTTCGAAATCGGCCCGCACAGCGGCCAGATCGGCGATCTGGGCGACGTCACCGGCGGCGGCGAGCTGATTGTTCAGCGGCACGTTCAGGCCGGAGGTGACCGCGAAGGCGATCACGTTGATCACCAGGCCGACACCGATCCAGAGCAGCACCGTGCGCTGGTCCTTGCCCAGGTGCAGCAGCGCCGCGAGGATCGAGAAGCCGACGGTGCCCAGGAACCCGATCATGAACACCGGATTGATGATGACCACGTTGATCTTCTGCATCACGTCGATCATCGTGCGGTCGTCGGTTCGGTTCAGCGCGGGCATCACCGAGTTCGCGTACCCGTAGAAGAGGCCTGCGATCAGGCCCGTGGCCAGCGTGGCCAGCACCAGGGCGATGAGACGTGCGGCGGTCATTGTTCCTCCTGTGCGAAACCCGACCGGAGCCCTCATCGCTCCGGTTCCTGGTTCTCAGTCAAGCCGGTTCGGACACGGCTATCCATGGCCGAGAAGCTCGGCCGACTAAGCAATCGTCTACGGAACTCTCACAGGTCCCGATCGGAGATGAGGCCGCTTTGAATCGCCAGAAACGCCAGGCGGACCCGTTTCGCGTTCTGCGGCAGATCCTCCACCCCGAACTTGCCGAACAGCACCCGCAGGTGGGTCTTGATCGCGTCGACGCTGAGGAACAGCTCCTCGGCGATCTGCTGGTTCGACGCGGGGGTGGCGAAGGCCGCACCGTTCTTGTACGGGCGGCACAGCGCGATCAGCACCGAACGCTGGGTATCGGTGAGCTGACTGGTGGTGGGCGTGGAACCGGTGGAGGTGCGGGTGATGTCGTCGGCCACGCCGCCGAAATCGTGGAAGGACACCCGCGAGGTACCGACCCGGATGACATCCCCCGCCATCAGCCTGCGCCTGCCGACCAGTCGGTCACCGTTGACGAAAGTGCCGTTGCGCGAGAGACCGTCGTCGACGATGGTCCACTGGGCGCCGAGATATTCGATCGCGGCGTGCAGGCGGGACACCTCGGCGTCCCAGGACAGGGCGAGGTCGGCCTGCGGGGAGCGGCCGATCGTGATGCGCTCCTGCTCGGGCGTCAGCATGAACTCCTGCTGCCGTCCCGTGTCATCTTGGAATCGCAAAAATGATCCGACGAATCCAGTCACTGCGCCGATACCTCGCCTCTCCATACCGCCAGTGACCGTTGCACGTTTCCATGGTGCCGTGTCCTGGAACTACGAGCAAGATCGAGCCGCGCGCCACGCCGGACCGCGTGTCCGCCGGCGCCGCGGCAATATCCGCTGCCTATGAACGACGACGGGACCGCAACCGCTAAATACAAGACCGCCGCCCCGACGTCGCACGATTCGCGGGGGCGGCGGTGTGAAAAATACGAAACTAACCCTTGGCGGCCTTGTTGTACGCGTCGGTGATGTCGGCGGAGATACGGCCCCGCGCGGACACCTTGTGCCCATTCCGACGTGCCCAATCACGAATTGCCGCGCTTTGTTCCCGGTCGATCGAGACCCGGCCCTTGGGGGCACCCGTCGCGGTGGCGGCGGCCTTGACCCGGCGCCGGCCACTCACCCGGCGTGCGCTCGAAACCCACTCCTCCAGCCCGTCGCGCAGCTTCGCGGCATTTGCCGACGACAGGTCGATCTCGTACGACACACCGTCGATCGCGAACTCGATGGTCTCGTCCGCGATGGACTCACCATCGACATCGTCGATCAGGCTAACGGTGACCTTCTTTGCCATGAGATGAACGTCCTCTCGAAATCGTGCGACCCGCATACTAGGCCGATTACCCGAGGCAAGAATACCTCGAATTCCCAAATTTCCAAGACGAGGCCGAGATTTTGCAATCAGCTCGTCAGCGAGTGACCGGTCGCACAATTGGGAACAGTATTGTTTCCCGGATTCCGAGACCCGTCAACGCCATCAAGAGACGATCGATTCCCATACCGGTACCAGTGGTCGGCGGCATGCCGTGCTCCATCGCGGCAAGGAAGTCCTCGTCCAAGGCCATGGCCTCGTCGTCGCCCTGGGCGGCCAGCCGGGCTTGATCCACGAAGCGCTCGCGCTGGATCACCGGATCCACCAACTCCGAATAGCCAGTAGCCAACTCGAAGCCACGGACATACAGATCCCACTTCTCGGTGACGCCCGCAGCGGACCGATGTTGCCTGGTGAGCGGTGATGTCTCCACCGGGAAGTCACGCACGAAAGTCGGCGCGTACAGCTTGTCGCCGTACTGGTGTTCCCACAGTTCCTCGACAAGTTTGCCGTGCCCATAGCCCTTGCCCTCGGGAATTTCCAGACCGACCCGATCGGCAAGCGCGCGTAATTCGGCTATCGAAGTTTCCGGTGTCACGGAGACGCCGAGGGCGTCCGAGAGAGACGGGTACATCTCCACCGTCGCCCACTCACCGCGCAGGTCGTATTCGGTGCCGTCGGCGAGGGTCACTACCTGGGTGCCGAACACCTCCTGGGCGACTTCCTGTACCAATTCCCGGGTCATCCGCGCGGAGTCGTCGTAGGTTCCGTACGCCTGGTACGTTTCCAGCATCGCGAACTCGGGGGAATGCGTGGAGTCCGAACCCTCGTTGCGGAAGTTCCGGTTGATCTCGAAGACCTGCTCGAGTCCGCCGACCACACAGCGCTTCAGGAACAGTTCCGGCGCGATACGCAGGTAGAGATCGATATCCAAGGCATTGGAATGGGTGACGAACGGCCGGGCCGCCGCGCCGCCGTGCAGCGTCTGCAGCATCGGCGTCTCCACCTCGAGGAAACCGCGGCGCTCGAGCGCGTTACGCAGCGCGCGCACCACCGCGATCCGGGTGCGCGCCATTTCCCGGGCCTCGGGTCGCACGATCAGATCGACATAGCGCTGCCGGACCCGCGACTCCTCGTTCATCTCCTTGTGCGCCACCGGCAACGGTCGCAGCGACTTGGCGGCCATGAACCAGGAATCGGCCATGACGCTCAATTCACCGGTTCGCGAGGAGATCACCTCGCCGTGCACGAAAACGAAGTCACCGAGGTCCACATCGGCCTTCCAGGCCGCCAGCGCGTCCGCGCCGACGCCGTTCAGGCTGATCATCGCCTGCAACTTGGTGCCGTCGCCCTCCTGCAGCGTCGCGAAACACAGTTTGCCGGTATTGCGCATGAATATGACGCGTCCGGCGACACCGGCCTGCAGACCGGTCTGGGTGTCGGCGGCGAGATCGGGATATGCGGCGCGAATTTCGGCGAGGGTATGCGTCCGCGGCACCACCACGGGATACGCGTCACCGCCGGCCGCGAGCAACCGTTCCCGCTTCTCCTTGCGAATCCGGATCTGCTCGGGGGCATCGTCGGCCTCGGGGGCCACGGCAGGCCGCGAATCCGATGCGGGATCGCTGGAGGGGGAAGTGTTGGCGGTGCTCACATCCAACAACCCTAGCGTGCATCGGAAATCGTTTTGCGGGCCGCCCGCCCCGGTACCGCGTCCGGAGAAGGTCCCGGCCACGGCACTAACGCGCGAGGTAACACCGGCGGCCGCGGAACGGGCCGGCGCGCCTGCCGGATTTGTGCGGTACCGCGCGGTCCGGAATTGCCGCCACGGTGCGGCGAGCTGCGAAAACTCCTGGCGGCCCGAATCTTTCGAGCTGGAAGCGATTACGCCATAATTACAGCGAGGCGAGCGCGGCGACCTCGCGGGCGAAGTGCGGCGCGCGCATTCCGATGTGCAGCAGCCCCGCCGCCTTCAAGGCGTGGAAACCGCCGACCAGGTCGGTGGCCCGGCGCAATCCCAGTTGCTGCAGGGAGGCCGCGGCGAGACTGGAGGTATAGCCCTCCGAGCAGGCGATGATCCATTCGATCTCGTGATCGGTGGCCAGCGCCAGGCGCGCGGAACTCGACGGGTCGAGCCGCCATTCCAGCACATTCCGCTCGATCACCAGCGCGCCCGGCAGGGCGCCTTCGCGCACCCGCTGCGCCTGCGGCCGGATGTCGACCAGAATCGCGCCGCGGGCGAGGGCCTTCGGCAATTCGAAAGCGTAGATCCGGGTCAGTTGCGCCCGGGCGTTGTCGAGCATCTGATCGATCGTCAAATGTTCCATTACATATCACCTTCGGGCTGATCGGTGAGAACGGTTCGGGAGCGCCGCAGGGTGCCGTGGCCGGTGACCTCGTAATAGGACATGGCGGTGAGCGGCGGCGAATACGCGTGCACGCTGAGCGTCGGTTCGAGCAGTGCCGGATCCGTCGCGGCGGCGTCGGCGGTGCTGGTCACGGATTGGGCGGGGGCGCGCATCACATCGTGCACCCAGCCGATCGGAAACGACGCCTGATCACCGGCGGTGAGGATGCGGCGGCGCAGTTCGGTGCCGTTCCAGCGAAATTCCGAAAGGGCGCCACTGAGCACCGTCAACGCGCCCAGCGAGCCGGCGTGATCGTGCAATTCGGTGGATTTCCCCGGCGTCCAGCTGATCAGCCAGACATCCACCTCGTCATCGGCGAGCAGCCGGGCCGCCCAGCGTTCGTCGGCGGGCCAGATTCCGTTCGCGGGAAGCAGGTGGTCGTATCGACCGGCCAGTACGTCTTCGGCGCCTTCGTCGGTCAACCGCAACAGGTCGGCGGGACGCAGCCGCGTCGGTAATGCGGAAGCCACGGCACGATCGAGCGGCGGGGTAGCCGAAAAGTCGTCACGTGCGGAGGAAAGGGAAAGAACAGAAGAACGCATGAGCGAATCTCCAGGAGTTGGTGAACGGTCGAGGGCAGATGGTCAGCCTCGAACGGTCGAGGCCAGATCAGCCTCGACAACACTCCTGGGTGCGCACGCGAAAATACACAGCGGTGAGTGTATCAGTACCGGACCCGGACTCGGCAAGTCCGATCCGGTGCGACGAATCCGACACTCCGGAACTCAGGCGGCACCCTTGCGACGTTGGTTGCGCTCGTATACGAGGCGCAAGCCGGTCAACGTCAGATAGGGGTCGTGATCTTCGATGGTTTCCGATTCCGGGACGATCAACGGCGCGCTCGGGCCGGTCGCCACCACCGCGACATCGTCGCCGGCGAAAGCCTCGAACTCGTCCCGAATCCGGTCGACCAGTCCGTCCACCATCCCGGCGAAACCGAAGACCGCCGCGGACTGCATACATTCCATGCTGTTCTTGCCGACCACCGAACGCGGCCTGGTCAGCTCGACCCGGCGCATCGCGGTGCGTTCGACCACGGCCTCCATCGAAATCTCCACCCCGGGCGCAATGATGCCGCCGAGGAATTCGCCCTTGCCCGACACGAGATCGACGCAGATGGCCGTGCCGAAATCGACGACGATCGTCGGCGACGAATAATGCTGATAGGCGGCCAGGCAGTTCACGATCCGGTCCGCACCCACCTCTTTCGGGTTGTCCACCAGCAGCGGAATGCCCGTGCGCACCCCGGGTTCCACCAGCACGTGCGGCACCTGACCCCAATACTGAGAGAGCATGGTGCGCAGTTCCCGCAGCACCGGCGGCACCGTGGACAGCGCGGAAACTCCGATCACCTCGTCCAGCTGTGCACCGATCAGGCCGCGCACCTGCATGGCGAATTCATCGGCGGTCAGCAACGGATTGGTATGGATCCGCCAGTGCCGCACCAGTTTCGAATGCGCGCCGCTGCCCGAGAAAAGCCCGAGAACGATATGGGTATTGCGGACGTCGATCGTCAGCAGCATCTCATGCCCGCCGGTTGCTCAGCCCGCGAAGGACAGGGATCGCGGCGAGGTCAATCCGGAACCCTCGGGCGCGTGCGCGGGGTCCGAACCGAGTTCAACCGGTCGATTGCGCTCGTCCACGAAAACCACCTTCGGGTCGTATTCCGCGATTTCCTGCTCATTCATCTGCCCGTAGGCGATCAGAATGACGAGATCGCCGGGATGCACCAGATGAGCGGCGGCGCCGTTGATTCCGATCACGCCCGAACCGCGTTCACCCGCGATGACATAGGTCTCCAGGCGAGCGCCGTTGTCGATGTCGACGATGCAGACCTGTTCGCCCTCGAGCAGATCGGCGGCATCGAGCAGGTCCTGGTCGACCGTGACCGAACCGACGTAGTGCAGGTCGGCGTGGGTCACCGTGGCGCGGTGGATCTTCGACTTCATCATGGTGCGCAGCATGGCGTCGCCCTTTCGTTGGTGCGGGTCAGGCGGGCTGGGAGGTCCGGGTGGCGGAAACGTTGGGATGGCCGTCGATCGGCGCGCCGAGCGTGACGGCGGTGTTGTCGATCAGCCTGGTCTGGCCGACCCTGGCCGCGACGAGCAACCGGGCATTACCGGTCGTGGGCGCGGGTTCCAGGTTGGCCGAACGCAATTCGAGATAGTCGACGTCGACGCCGGACGCGGCGTCGAGCACCTGACGGGCCGCGGCGAGCACCGCCTCGGCGCCCAGACCGCCCGCGTGCTTGCCCGCCGCCAGCGCGGCCGACAACGCGAGCGCCGATTCCCGTTGCGCCGCATCGAGAAAACGGTTACGAGAGGACATGGCGAGCCCGTCCGGCTCGCGCACGGTCACCACGGGCTTGATCCGGACGTCGAAGTTCAGGTCGCGGACCAGCTGCCGGATCAGCGTCAGCTGCTGATAGTCCTTCTCGCCGAAATACACCTCGCTCGGCCGGGCGATCTGCAGCAGCTTCGCGACGACGGTCAGCATGCCCGCGAAATGAGTTGGCCTGCTTGCTCCTTCGAGCTCCGCGCCGATCGGGCCCGGCTGCACAGTGGTGCGCGGGCCGTCCGGGTACATATCGGACACGCTCGGCGCGAACACCAACTCGACACCCTCCGCGCGCAACAGCGCCACATCGGCGTCCAGGGTGCGCGGATACTTGTCCAGATCCTCGTTCGCGCCGAACTGCAGCGGATTGACGAAAATCGAGACGATCACGACCTGATTGGTCTTCTTGGCCTGGCGCACGATCTCCAGATGCCCCTCGTGCAGCGCGCCCATCGTCGGAACCAGCGCAACGGTGCGGCCCACCCCACGCAGCGCATTGGACACCTGGGTGAGCACGGCCGGATCGTGGTGCACGGTCAGCTCGCCCGGCTTGAAAGCGCCACGTAATTTCGGATCGAACATCAGCGCCCTTTCAGCAGCTCGATGACAGCGGGATTGGTGCCCGCGCGTTCGGCGGTGCGCAGCGACAGCGCGCGGTAGCCCTCGGCCAAGCGGGGATCGACGGATTCGAGCGCACGCAGATGCGCGGCCACCGCATCGGCGTCACCGCGTGCGACCGGCCCGGTCAGCGCGGACTGACCACGCCGCAACGCGTTGTCCAACGCGGCCGACGCCAACGGAGCCAGCAGTCGCTCGGCCAGCCCGTTCGGCTGATCATCGACCACCTGCTGCCCGAGCAGACCCGGCCCCGACAGGGCGACGCGCAACGCGGCCACCGCGTCCACGATCACCGTGACCAGGTGATTGCTGCCGTGCGCGAGCGCGGCGTGATACAGCGCGCGATGCTCTTCCGGCACCCGCACCGGCTCGCCACCCATCTCGATCACCAGCGCCTGCGCGATGGCGTAACCGATCTCGTCGGCGGCGGTGATACCGAAACACGCGTTGCCGAGCCGGGTGATGTCCTCGTCGTGCCCGGTGAAGGTCATCGCCGGATGAATAGCCAGCGGTAGCGCACCGACCTCGGCCAGCGGGGCGAGCACGCCGATACCGTTCGCACCCGACGTGTGCGCGACGATGGTGCCCGGCCGGACCGCCTTCGCCGACGCCAAACCGCGAGCCAGCCCCGCGAGCTCGGTATCGGGCACCGCGAGCAGCAACAACTCGCTGCGCACAGCCACATCCTCGACCGGCAGAATCTCCGAATCGGGCAACCGGGTCCGCGCCCGGTGCACCGACGCATCGGAAATGGCCGCGGTACCGAACACCACATGTCCGGCGCGCTCGAGTGCCACACCCAGCGCCGAGCCCACCCGGCCCGCCGAGACGATGCCTACCGTGAGGCGTGCGGGAGCAGGGTCGTAACTCGAAGGCGCGTCGTCAGAATTAACGCTTCTCGAGGTCAACGTTGTCCTCTCGATGTCGTTCCAGTCCCGCCATGCGGGTACCGGACGTTTCGCCATCGAGAATATCGGCCCGACGTTTGCCGATGCCACGCCCCTAGGCAGTGATATTCACCGCAGTGCTTTTGGCCGCGCGGGCGCGGCGGGGTTCGCGGCCCCTTTTGTCTCGTGTCTCAGCTGTCGAGACTTGCGCCTGCGGCGCGTGCGCTTCGACAGCTGAGACACGAGACGGCCGCGAACGGTCGCTCGTCGGGCTCGCTCCGTTGTGGTGCTGTCGGAGAGGCACAGTTACGCCTGAGTCCGACGTTCACGCGGCAGCCTTGCCCGCAGGCTTGCTCCGTTGTGGTGCTGTCGGGGAGGAAAGCTTCGCCTTCGGTCGACTTCGCCAGGGTTGTTCTGGAGTGGTCGGGCTTGTTCTTCGGCGCAGCAGATGTTAGCTGCGGGCGCGTGATTTACCGGCGGTCGCGGCTTTGTTCCTCGGATTGGAGGTTGGCCATGATTTCGGCTACCGAGAGGCGGCGTTCGGGGGTGGCGGAGTCGGTGTCGGGTTCGGCGCGCCTGCGTCGGCGGGAGCTGGCGGTGCCGACTGCCGGGGACGTGGTGGTCGGCCAGGCGGAGGGGCGGGTCGACGGGGTGGACGCGATCGGCCATGGGGTGACCGGGGGCTTGGGCGCGGGGGGCGGGGTCGGCTCGGGGTCGGGGGTTTGCTCGACAACCGGGCTCTCGGTGAAGGCGTCGGCCCAGCCGTGGGAAGCCGCGGCGGCATCCTCATCGGCGGGTTCGGCGGGCTCGACAGGCTCGGCGGCGATATTGATGTCGGTGATCTCGGCATCGGTCTCGTCGTCGAGGGAGACCACCGAGGTCTCGGCGGTGACCGGATCGTCGAAGGGGCTGGCGAAGGCCGGCGGCTCGGGATGGTCGGGGGTGAAGACGGGGGTGACGCTGCTGCGTGGTTGCTGGTTGGGGCCGTAGGACCAGACTCCGGCATTCGTGGAGCTATTGTTCGCCGGGTCGCCGACCGTGCTCGTCAGCTCCTGGATCCGGGTCGCGTCGGCGCGCAACGCGGGCCGCTCCATCAGCAGGTCACCGTCGAAAAGTCGCTGCAGACTCTGCCGGAGCACGGTGAGTTCGGCGCGCAACGCGGCCAGTTCGGCGGCGTCGGCGCCCACTTCCTCCCGCACTCGGGCCTCGAGCCCGAGTTCGAATTCGCGGCGCGCGGTGACCTCCCGCTCGAGCTGCAACTCATAAACCGTCTGCAGGTCACGCACCTTGGCTTTGTCGATCGTCGCTTCTTTGCGGTACCGCGTCGCGGCCAATGCCCCGATGACGGCCGCCCACAGCGCCGCCACCAGACCGATCCGTACGTACTGCAGGCTGTTGCTGAAGATCAGGAAAACGCTGGCAACCAGCCCGAGCAGAATCAACACGCCGATGAAGAATTTTCCCGCGTCTTCCCGTCGGCGACGGGAAGTGCTGGTACGAGAGGGTGAAACCATGCACGCCAGGGTAGCTTGATCGTCTCCCCGCGCCCACAGTCTCGTCCGGTGATTCCGCCGATAATATTTGCTAAGTAGTAGCGGGGTCGTCGGTCGGGTCCTCCGGAGCCCGGCAGCAATACTCGAGCCACAGGGCCGCAGCAACCAAAGCCACCCCCGCCAGCATCCCGACGATCGCCCCGGGACTGTCCGCCGCGGCCGCGCCGAGCGTGCCGCGCTGCGGGAAGACCCAGCAGAGGAAGCCGAGCCAGACACCCGCCGCGATCGAACCGACCTGCAACGAGGCCTTGGCCAGCGCGACCGCACGGGCGGCGGTGATGGGATGCAGCTGATGCCTGCCGTTGCCGAGGTCGTTGTCGTTGACCCGGGACCGGATCACGAACGCCAGCACCGCCTCGATCGCGGCCACCGGATACAGCGAGGCGCCCGCGAAGATCGAGATCGGCGGAAAACTGTTGTAGGCCATCCGCGTCGCGATCCAGGCGACGATCGCGGCGATCACCACGTTCGCGACCAGGTCCAGCACGCGCGTCGGCTTCAGTTTCATCTGACCGGCCCTTCGGCGGTCAGCACGAGATCGGTGCGGTGCACGCCCGCGCGGTCGGCCGCGGGCAGCTCGGCCAGCAGGTCGGCGATCCGCCGCGCGCCGCCGTCGACCTCGAGCGTCGCGTCCGGTTCGAGATCCCGCCACGGCATGAGGACGAAGGCCCGCCGGTGCGCCTGCGGATGCGGCAGCGTGAGCACCGGGTCGGTGCTCGAACGCGCCACGAGTCCGTCCCCGGACCGTTCGGCACACCAGATCACGTCGACATCGAGCGTCCGTGGGCCCCAGCGCACTTCGCGGACCCGCTCGGCGGCCTGCTCGAGGGCCTGACCGCGGCGCAGCCAGTCCAGACAGCCGAGCTCCGGATCCTCGGCCACGACAATGGCATTGAGATAGTCGTCCTGCTCGACTCCGCCCCAGGGCGCGGTCGAGTAGACCGGTGACACGGCGACGACGCGGTCGCCGAAGCCGTGCACGACGCTGCGCAGGTGCGCGAGCCGGTCGCCCAGATTCGAACCGACGGACAGGACGGCGCGACTCATTCCTGCTGCTCCTCGCGGTGTCGCGCAGCGACGACCCGGACATCGGCGAAGGTGTGCGGGATGGGCGCGGAGGGCTTGTGCACCACCACCTCGACGGCGGTGATCCGCGGATCGGTCATCACGTCGTCGGCGATCTCGGACACCACGGTCTCGATGAGATTGCGGGGCGGGCCCTCGATGATCCGCACGGCATTGTCGGCCAGCTCGCCGTAGTGCACCGTGTCGGCGATGTCGTCGGTGGCGACGGCGCGCGCGAAATCCACCCACACGGTCAGGTCGACGACGAACTCCTGGCCGTCGCGCCGCTCGTGCTCGAACACCCCGTGATAGCCGAACGCGCGCAGGCCGCGCAGTTCGATCCGGGTCGCGCCGCGGCCGATCGGCGCATCCTGCCGCGCCGCCGGGCGCGCGGCGTCGGTCCGGGTTCCACTCATCGATGCGCTCCTAGCGAGCTCGGCCTGCCCGCGCGTGCCGCGGCCGCGCGCTGCCAGGTGTCGGTAACGGTGATGGCGTCCAGCGAAGCGCGCACGTCGTGCACGCGTACCCCCCACGCGCCGTGCATGGCGGCCAGCGCCGAAATCGTCGCGGTGGCGGTCTCGCGCCCGTCCGGCGGCCGCGGACCCGAGTCGCCGGCGAGCAGCGCGCCGAGGAAGCGCTTGCGCGAGGCGCCGATGAGCACCGGCAGACCGGCCTCGACCAGTTCCGGGAGCGCGCCGAGCAGATCCCAGTTGTGCTCGGCGTTCTTGGCGAAGCCGAGCCCCGGGTCGAGAATGAGCCGAGCCGGGTCGACGCCCGCGGCGACCGCGAGGTCGACCTGGCCGGCGAGTTCGGCGCGCACCTCGGCGACCACGTCGTCGTAGTGATCGGCCGGGCCGGTGTGCCGGTAGTCGGCCCCCGCCCGCCAGTGCATCAGAATCCACGGGACCTCGGCCGCGGCAACGACTTTCACCATATCGGGGTCGGCACGACCGCCGGACACGTCGTTCACCACCGACACTCCGGCCGCCAGGGCGGCCTCGGCCACCCCGGCCCGCATGGTGTCGACGCTGGTGGGCACGCCGGCGGCGACCAGGCCGCGGATCACCGGCACCACCCGGCCCGCCTCGGTGTCCGGATCGACCCGCACCGCACCCGGCCGGGTCGATTCGCCGCCGACGTCGATGATGTCGGCGCCTGCCGCGTACAGCTCGACGCCGTGCGCGATCGCGACTTCCGGATCCAGATAGCGCCCGCCGTCGGAGAACGAGTCGCTGGTCACGTTGACGACGCCCATCACCACGCAGTGGCGGCCGTCGCGCGCGAAATTCATGATGCGGCCTCGCACCGGACGCCCGCCGTCGCGCCGAGCCGGTGGCTCGTCCGCCGGCCCGCGCGCACGCTCATCCGGGATCCGCTCACTTGCGCAGAATGAGGTCGAGGGCCTCGGCACGCGAAGACGGACTCGACTGCAGCAGGCCGCGCACCGCCGAGGTGGTGGTGCTCGCGCCCGGCTTGCGGATACCGCGCATCGCCATGCAGAGATGCTCGGCCTCGACCACCACGATCGCGCCGCGCGGATCCAGCTTGCGCATGACGGCGTCGGCGATCTGACTGGTCAGTCGTTCCTGGACCTGCGGACGCTTGGCGTAGAGGTCGACCACGCGGGCCAGCTTGGACAGTCCGGTGACCCGGCCGTGCTTGCCGGGGATGTACCCGACGTGCGCGACCCCGTGGAACGAGACCAGGTGATGTTCACAGGTGGAGTACAGCGGGATGTCGCGGACCAGCACCAGTTCCTGATGCCCCTCGTCGAACGTGGTGTTCAGCACCGCGTCCGGTTCGACGTAGAGCCCGGCGAACATCTCGCGATAGGCGCGGGCGACCCGCGCGGGGGTGTCGACCAGTCCGGGCCGGTCGGGATCCTCGCCGACCGCGATCAGCAACTCCCGGACCGCGGCTTCGGCTCTGGCCTGGTCGAACGGTCTACCGGTCTCCAGCGCGACCAGCTCGGGGCCGGTCACACCGTTGGCCGACCCGGTTTCCGCGGCACCGTCCGGATCGGCGAGCGCGTGACCGCCGAGGTGATTGTTGGCCGACAATCGAGGACACCTCCAAAATCTCGGGTGCCGGCAATCATTCGGCACCCCGGTGGTCGAGCCTAATCGGCACTGCTCCTGACGAGCGCGATAGGCCCGGAGACGACAGCTCGCCCGGCCGCGAGGCCGGGCGAGGCCGCCCGTGGGTCAGTGCCGACCGTTCGGTCCATCCCACTCATTGTTCTCGCCCTCACCGTTCTGGTTCGGGCGGCCCTGCTCGTCGTAGCCGGGGCGATCGCCGTAGCTGCCGCGACGGTCGTAATTGCCGTCCTGCGGACCACCCTGCGGTGGAGCCCACTGCTGGTGGCCACCGCGCTGCGGCTGTTCGGTCCAGCCGCTGGGCTGACCGGACTGCTGCTCTTCGCGCGGCGGCCAGCCGGGCGCCGACCAACCGGCCGGAGCGCCGTAGTCCGGACGCGAGCCGTGCGTGCCACCCCGCTGTGGATAGCCGGGCGCGGGCGCCTGCGGCAGCGGGTAACCGGTCGCGGGCTGCGCCGGGTAGCCGTACTGCGGCTGGGCGTGATAGCCACCGTCATCCGGGTAGCCGTTGGCGGGCTGGCCCTCCCGGGCCGCCCCCGCGGGCAGCGGTGCGGGCACCTGCTCCGGCGGCGGCCACGGCTCACCGCGTTCGAGCGCCAGCTCGCCCGGGGTCTTGACCGGCGGCTTGCTGGACGGGACGCGGTCGCCGAAGTCGTTGAACGCGGTGATCCGGGGCCGCTTCTCCACGGTGGCGAGCAGCGTCTCGAGTTCCTTGCGGTGCAACGTCTCCCGCTCCAGCAGCGCCGTTGCCAGCACGTCGAGCACGTCGCGGTACTCGTTGAGGATGGCCCACGCCTCGGTGTGCGCGGCCTCGATCAGGTTGCGCACCTCCTCGTCGATGGCGCCAGCGACCTCGTGCGAGTAGTCCGAACTCTGGCCCATCGAACGGCCGAGGAACGGATCGCCCGCCTCCTGGCCGTAGCGGACCGCGCCGAGGCGCGCGCTCATGCCGTATTCGGTGACCATCGCGCGGGCGATCTTGGTCGCCTGATCGATATCGGAGGACGCGCCGGTGGTCGGCTCGTGGAACACCAGTTCCTCGGCCGCGCGGCCGCCCATCGCCATCACCAGGCGGGCGATCATCTCCGAGCGGGTCATCAGGCCCTTGTCGTCCTCGGGCACCGTCATGGCGTGGCCGCCGGTGCGGCCGCGGGCCAGGATGGTCACCTTGTAGACGGGCTCGATATCGGGCATCGCCCAGGCGGCCAGTGTGTGCCCGCCCTCGTGGTAGGCGGTGATCTTCTTCTCGTGCTCGCTGATGATCCGGCTCTTGCGGCGCGGACCGCCGACCACGCGATCCACCGACTCCTCGAGCGATTCGCCGGTGATGACGGCGCCGTTCTCCCGCGCGGTGAGCAGCGCGGCCTCGTTGATCACGTTGGCCAGGTCGGCGCCGGACATGCCGACCGTGCGCTTGGCCAGGCCGTCCAGGTCGGCATCGGGCGAGATCGGCTTACCCTGCGAGTGCACCCGCAGGATCGCGCGACGGCCCGCCAGATCGGGGTTGCCGACCGGGATCTGCCGGTCGAACCGACCGGGCCGCAGCAGCGCCGGGTCCAGGATGTCGGGCCGGTTGGTGGCGGCGATCAGGATCACGCCGGTGCGGTCGCCGAAGCCGTCCATCTCGACGAGCAACTGGTTCAGCGTCTGCTCACGCTCGTCGTGGCCGCCGCCGAGGCCCGCGCCGCGCTGGCGGCCGACCGCGTCGATCTCGTCGACGAAGATGATGCAGGGGCTGTTCTGCTTGGCCTGCTCGAACAGGTCGCGCACGCGGGACGCACCGACACCGACGAACATCTCGACGAAGTCCGAACCGGAGATGGTGAAGAACGGCACACCCGCCTCGCCGGCCACGGCGCGCGCGAGCAGCGTCTTACCGGTGCCGGGCGGGCCGTACAGCAGCACGCCCTTGGGGATCTTCGCGCCGAGCGCCTGGTAGCGCACCGGATTCTGCAGGAAGTCCTTGATCTCGTAGAGCTCTTCGACCGCCTCGTCGGCGCCGGCCACATCCGCGAACGTGGTCTTGGGCATGTCCTTGGACAGCTGTTTGGCCTTCGATTTGCCGAAGCCCATCATGCCGCCGCGGCCGCCGCCCTGCATGCGTGCCATCACGAAGATGAACAGGCCGAGCAGGATGATCATCGGCAGCACGAACAGCAGGATCTGGGTGAGCCAGCTCTCCTGCTTGACCACGGTGTTGTAGGGCGCGCCCGAGTTCTTCACGGCGTCGAAGACCTGGCTGGAGGTCTCGCTACCGCCGGGATACTTCGCGATGATCTTGCTCTCGCCACTGGTCGCGTCGTTGCCGTTCTTCAGTTCGATGCGCAGCTGCTGCTCGCGGTCATCGATCTGGACGTTCTTGACGTTGTTCTTGTCGGTCAGCTGGCTCAAAGCGACGGATGTGTCGACGTTCTTCCAGCCGCGCGTGTCATTGCCGAAGTAGCTGAACGCATAGATCACGAGCAGAATGCCCGAGACTATGGCCAGGGTGCGAAACACTGTCTTGCGGTTCATAGAGCGTCGGCCGGCCGGCCAGTCCTTTCCGGTGTCTCCGGTTCGTGCAAGCGATGCGTCGGGCGCGTCCGGCTCCGGGAGGGTTCGGATGCGGACATGCCACGTTACCGCGTACGGTCTAGTCGATACATCGCGCAGTTCGGCTGCAGGTGCAGTTAAAGAGGTAAACGGCGAAGGGACGTCGGTGGTTCCCGAAGTCCTCCGGCTGTGTTACTCCAAGTGGTCACAATCATGGCATGTTCGGCCTATCGTGAGCGACGACACAACACCGCGGTGCGAGCGACGGGCGCGAAGGCGGTAGCTTGCGTAACCACGTAGTGCCCCGCGAGCACCGCAAATCCAACAGAGCGCAGGGGGTATGGACATAGTCGAACTACGGACACCCACAGCGATAGTGCGTCACGGTCGCGGGAGATTGATCGTCCTGCGGCCGGGATCCGATGGTGAGCGGGTGCTCGACGTACCGGTTTCGGACCTGTTGAAGGTCCGGCTGAACCGGCGCGCCGACGACGCGGTGGTCATCGAGATCTACCTGAGATATCCGACGCCGGTGCTGACCGGGGTGCCCGCAGACCGTACGCCGTTACCGGTGCTCATCGCCGAGCACGATGTCCCGGCCGCGAGCGAGATCGTGGACCGGATCAACAGCCAGATCCTGTCCACGCAGCGCATCGATGTCGCAGCGCCGGATCTCAACCCGCCCGCACCGAGCTGGGGCAAGTCCGGGCCGACCCGGGCCGACGTGGAGCGCGCGGTACGCCGGATGGCGCCGCACCGCGAGGCCAAGGCGGCGATAGCCGCGCTGCATCGCTATGTCACGCCGGACGAGTACGTGCTGGAGACCGCGATCGCGGTGGCGCACGCGCCCGCGGGCAGCGGTTCCGGCCTGCTCGCCGCGACCACCGGCCGGCTGCTGTTCATTTCCATCGGTGCCGGCAGCCGCTACGCGCACGAGTTGCCCATCCCGGCGGTGCTGTGGGCGCGCAATACCGACGGCACGCCGGTAGCGGCGGGCGAGATCGGCTCGCCCCGTGGCGAGGCGGGCATGGAAGTGCACGACGGCAACGTCACGCTACGTTTCACCGGCGCGGACCGGGCCGACACCGAGCGCGTCACGCTCGCGGTGAACTTCGCGGTCCGCCGCGATTCCGCCGACGGTGCCGCGGGCCCGGCCGATCCCGGTGTGGCACAGCTGTATTCGGAGTGGGAACTGCTGGTCGAACGGCACTCGCTCGGCATGGTCGACGACGCGCAGTTCCAGCGCTACGGCCGCGGCATCCTCCGGTCGCTACCCGACGGCGGGTAGCGACCAGGGGGCCGGGCGGCCAGGAAGCCGATCGATCGGGAGGCTGGTCGATCCGGACGGCCGGGCGATCGAAGGTGTCGGCGATCAGGCTTGCGCGACGGGCATCGGCGTGAGGCTGATGCGCCGCCAAGGGCTGGTCGGGCGCATCCACAGGCGCAGCAGTTCCATCCGCCGGTCGACCCCGCCGTTCTTCAGTTCCGCCAGGTCTTCGCAGGCCTGCCAGTACGTCCAGCCGGTGAGGTACGCGTCGCCGAATTGGCGCCAGTTGCGGTACTTGGCCTGCGCGATGGGCAGGGCCCGCGCGAGGTAGTCCCAGGCCAGATCCGCGTCGAGGTAGCCGGCGGTGAAGGCCATCCGCGCGACCGCGACCACCCGGGCCAGGTCCCAGGCGTGGATATCGCTGGGCAGCGGGCGGGCCAGATGATCGGTGAAGCCGATCTTGATCGCCTGGGACCAGATGTCGTAGTCGCGGACCAGCGCCTCCGGATTGTCCATCCCGCGGAACGACCCGACCTGGCGCAGGAAGGCGCGGTGCCGATCGGCCCGCTCGCCGAAGCGGTCCCGCTCGCTGGCGTTGATCGAGGCCATCACCAGCGGGTGGACCAGCGCGTAGAGCGGCGCGTGCATGCCGTCCAGCAGCTGCTCCATGGAGGCCTGCGCCTCGGTTCCGTCGGTGATGCCCCAGGCGCCGGTGAGCGTGTCGATGGCGAGTTCCCGGCGGTCGCCGAGCGGATGCTCGCGTTCGGGGCCGAGCAGCAGCGCGTCGTGGAAGGCGTCCCAGCGGGCCGAGTAGAACGCGCCGAGCGCGAGCGCCCGTAACTCGTCGTCCGCGACCGCCGCGCCGGACCAGTGGTCCTCTTCGCGCTGATCCAGCTCGTCGTACGGGAAGGTCGTCAACGTGGGTACACCGCGGGCAGGCATGTGCCCGAGTCTATTGGCCGTGCCTGCGGCGCGGTGTCGTTCGCCGCGGCGCGGTCGCCGGACGTCCAATTTCGGCCGAGGAGTTTCTTGCCCTGCCGCATACCCGGCCAGAGAGCTACTGTGCTCGCATGAGTAGCAACATCACCCTCCTTCGTGGCCTGGAACCTGCCGCTACCGAGCAGGAAATCTATGCTGCCGCACTGCAGTACGTGCGTACGGTCGGTGGTGTGTCCGGCCTGAGCTCCACGACCAAGGCCGCCGTCGACAAGGCCGTTACGGCCATCGCCGCGGCAACCACCCAGCTGCTGGCCGACCTACCGGATCGTCCGGCCGTCGCGCCGACCGAACCGCCGCTGCGGCGGGTGGCCGCGGGCGAGGCGGCCGAGTGATCATCCGGTAGGCAGAGCGGCCGCGCCGTAGGCGGCCACGCAGGCCAGCGCCAGTTCCAGCGGCAAGCTGCGCTGTTCGATCGGATGGCCGAGCAGTTCCTCGATCCGCTGGATCCGGTAGCGCACCGTGTTCTTGTGTACGCCGAGCAGTTTCGCCGTGGCCTCCGGGCTGCGATGACTCGTCAGGTAGGCGTGCAGCGTCGCGCGCAGTCGCGCCGCGTTCGCGTCCGAGCCGGACAGCGCGCGCAACTCCCTGGCGATCAGACCGCGCATCGCCACTTCGTCGGCGCCCGCCAGATAGGCGATCTCCACGTCGCGATAGCCGATGACGCGGTCCGGACCGGCCGGGCCCCGATCGGCGACCTGCCTGGCGGCGACCGCCTCGCGATGGCTCTGCCGGAATCCGGCGAGCTGCCCCGCCGGAACCCCGAACGCGACCCGGACCGGCGCGTCGACCAGTCCGGCGGCGATCCGCCCGAGCGCACCGGGCTCCCCCGCGTCCCCTCGGCTGCCCTGTCCCCCATCGGAATTCGGCCCATCACCGAGCCCGGCCCAAGCCCACATGCCGCTGGAGCCGGACGCGACGGTGAGCAGCCTGCTGCTGCCGAGGCCCGCGGCGACCCGCGTGGCGACTCGTTCCAGCAAACCGATGACTTCGCCGTCACCGCTGCCCGATTCGCCCTCGTCGGTCCACAGCACGAACGCGACGTGGCGCTGACCGAGCCGGTAACCGAGCCGGGCCGAGGCCAGGTCGGCGTCCAGATCGTCGCCGGCGAGCAGCGCGCGGATGGTCTCGGTGCGCCGGTTGAGCGCGGCCCGCATGACCCGCTCGCGCTCCTCCATGTAGGTCTCGGTGAGCAGTTCGACCGAGGTGCTCACCCATTTCGTCGAGCGCTCGAACATCCGCAGCATCACCGCCCGCTCGATCTCCTGCGGGGCCTGGCGCTGATCGATCGCGTCGGTCATGTAGTCGAGCACGCCCTCCATGCCGACGTGGTAGGTCCGTAGCAGCACGCGCAGCTCGAATCCGCGCCGCGCGATCGTCCGCGCGAACGCGTGCGCCTCCTCCGGAATCGTGAATTCATAGGTGTCACTGGTGATTCCGCTCAACATCAGCCGGGCGTGCGCGCGGGTGCTCGCGGCGAGGTCGCGGCGCATGTCGCGATCGGCGAGTTCGGGCACGCGCGCGACGATCGTGCTGTCGAGGCGCGCCACGATCTGCTCGAGCGTCTCGGCCCGCATCGTCTCGTAGACGTATTCGGCGAGCCAGTCGCGGACCACCTCGAGATCCGCCCCGCCCTGACTCGGTGATACGCCGGTCACATGCCCTCCGATTTGTACTTCGAACACAAAAAAGATCAATCCAGTTGACAAACTGAGCCAAGAAACTCCCTTGCAATTGTGCCAACATCATAGTTCAGTGGCGCCTTTCACATCCCGCCACACGGTTCACAGCACAACGTCAGTGGGAGAACAACCGTGACCAACACCGAACCAGCGAAAAAAGCGCAGGCGCGCAAGGCGACCGCGAAGAAGCCCACTCCGGCGCCCGCCCCCACCGTCATCGAGGTGCGCAACCCCGGGACCGGCGAGCTGGTCGGCACGGTTCCCGCGGTGTCCGCCGACGAAGTCGCGGCGAAGGTGCGTGAGCTGCGCCTGTACCAGCCGGAGTGGGAGGCGATCGGCGCCGACGGCCGCAAGGAATGGCTACTGAAACTGCAAGACTGGCTGATCGACAACACCGAGCGGATCGCCGACGTGGTGCAGTCGGAAACCGGCAAGCCACGGGTGGATTCGCTCATCGACCCGGCGTTCGCGACCGATCTGGTCGGCTACTACGCGCGCCGCGCGGCGAAGTTCCTCAGCGACGACCATCCCTCCCCGCACAGCCCGCTGGCCCGGGTCAAGAAGCTGACCACCGCGTACAAGCCGTACCCCGTCGTCGGGGTGATCACGCCGTGGAACTTCCCCCTCGCCATGCCCGCGCTGGACGTGTTCCCCGCGCTGGCCGCGGGTGCCGCGGTGATCCTGAAGCCGTCCGAGGTGACGCCGCTGTCCGCGCTCGAATTGGCAAGGGGCTGGGCCGAAATCGGCGCACCGCCGGTCCTCGCGGTGGTCACCGGGGCGGGCGCGACCGGCGCCGCCGTGGTCGAACACGCCGACTACATCCAGTTCACCGGCTCGACCGCGACCGGCCGCCGGATCGCGGTGGCCTGTGCCGAACGGATGGTGCCCTACAGCCTGGAACTGGGCGGCAAGGACCCGGCCATCGTGCTCGCCGACGCCGACCTCGACCGCGCCGCGCACGGCATCACCTTCGGCGGCATGTTCAACTCGGGCCAGGTCTGCATCTCGGTGGAGCGGGTGTACGTGGAGGCGCCGGTCTACGACGAATTCGTGGCCAAGCTGACCGCGAATGTCAAAGCGCTGCGCCAGGGTTTGGACGATCGCGAGTCCGCGCACGACGTGGGTGCACTGGCCAACGAGAACCAGGCGACGATCGTGCAGCGCCACGTCGACGAGGCCGTCGCGGCCGGCGCGAAGGTGCTCACCGGCGGCAAGCGAGCCGGGTTCGGTACCGCGTTCGAGCCGACCGTGCTGGTCGACGTCGACCACACGATGTCCTGTATCACCGAGGAGACCTTCGGCCCGACGCTGCCGGTCATGAAGGTGGCCGACGAGGCGGAAGCCATTCGGCTGGCGAATGATTCGATCTACGGGCTGTCCGCCTCGGTGTGGACCGGCGACAAGGAGCGGGGCGAGCGGATCGCCCGGCAGCTCAACGCGGGTGCGGTCAACATCAACGACGTCTTCAGCAATCTGTTCAGCTTCGCGCTGCCGATGGGTGGCTGGAGTCAGTCCGGTGTCGGCGCGCGCTGGGGCGGGGCCGACGGCGTCCGCAAATACTGCCGCCAGCAAGCGATTACGACGCCGATCCTGCCGACCCAGCAGAAGGAGCTGTTCTGGTTCCCGTACCAGATGCCGAAGCTGCTGTTCGCGGTCGGCGCCATGCGCGCGGCCGGCGCCCGCGGTCTGCGCCGCATCGACATTCCGGCTGTTCTGAAACTCAAGGGAGGCAAGAAGTGAGCGACTCTTCGAAGATCCGCGGCAAGGTCGTTGCCATCACGGGTGGAGCCCGTGGCATCGGGCTGGCTACCGCCACCGCGCTGCGGGCGCTCGGCGCGAAGATCGCGATCGGCGATATCGACGAGAAGACGGTGAAAGAGTCGGGCACCACGCATGGTTTCGAGTACTACGGCAAGCTCGACGTGACCGATCCGGCCTCGTTCGAGGCCTTCCTCGACGAGGTCGAGCGCACCGTCGGCCCGATCGACGTGCTGATCAACAACGCGGGCATCATGCCGACCGGGCGGCTGGTGCACGAACCGGATCAGATCACCCGCCGGATCCTGGACATCAATGTCTACGGTGTCATCCTCGGCTCCAAGCTGGGTCTGACTCGTATGCTGCCACGCAAGAGCGGCCACATCATCAACATCGCCTCGCTGGCGGGCGAGAGCCACATCCCCGGCTTGGCCACCTACAACGCCAGCAAGCACGCGGTGCTCGGGTTCACCGACACGCTGCGCGAGGAGTACCGCGAGTCCGGTGTGCGCTTCTCCTCGGTGCTGCCGACGCTGACCAACACCGAGCTCGGTTCGGGCGTCACCCCGCCCAAGCTGCTGCGCCCGGCGGAGCCGGAGGAGATCGCCGCCGCCATCGTCGGGCTGATCGCCGCGCCCAAGTCGAAGGTCCGGGTGACCGCGGTGGCGGGCCTGCTGGCGCAACTGTTCGGCATCCTGCCGGACGCGGTCGGCGACACCGTGGCCCGTGCGCTGGGTTCGGGTCGCGCGTTCCTCGACGACGTCGACACCGATCAGCGCAAGGCGTACGAGGATCGCGCACGCAACGTCTGAATCGCCCGGCAGACGAGCGCTGTGGGCCCCGGCTTCACCCGGGCCCACAGCGCTTTTTTGCGCGTCCGCAAACCTTTCTGAGCGGTCGGTCAAACCATAATGTGACGAAAATCACTATAGAGGGTACAAATGACTCCACGGCGGCCAGAAGCAGGCCCTCAGCGGACGACCAGCAACCGGTCGGTCGGTCTTTAGCTCAACTTGATGTTGCGCGAAATCGGCCATTCATGCTGGTCTAGTGACCGATTGATCTTTGCCGCCACCTGAGCGGCGGTATGCCGATCATTCGCGGAGGCGGTGGTGCGCCACACCATCACAGGCAATATGCTGTCTCTAACAAACCTGTCGAATGTTTTGGTACCCGTATCCGAACTTTCTGGCTTGATAAGGCTGGAAATTCAGGACTGATTCTGATAGCAAGGGGCTATGGACCCGCATTTGCGCGACCTGCGGTATTTCGTCGCCGTCGCTGAGGAACTGCACTTCACCAACGCCGCTCAGCGGCTGCACATCGCTCAACCCACCCTGTCGCGTCAGATCCGGCAGCTGGAACGCCAGCTCGACGTGGTCCTGTTCGACCGCAACCAGCGCAGCGTCGCCCTGACCGTCGCGGGCAAGGAACTACTCGAGGGCGCGCGCAAGATCCTGGAGCTGTGGGAGATCACCAACGTCTCGCTGCAGGAGGCCGGCGAGGTGCTGCGCGTCGGCATCCAGTCCGCGCTCGGGCGTGGGCTGCTGAACGATCTGGAGAGCGCGAGCGGCCATCGGCTGGCCCTGCACGCGGCGTCCTGGACCGACCCGTCCAGCGGCCTGTCCGGCCGCCAGGCCGATCTGGCGCTGGTGTGGCTGCCGCTGCCCGACCCGAACCGCTACCGCTGGCAGGTGCTGCGCACCGAGCCGCGCTGGGTGCTGCTGCCGGAGAACCATCCGCTGGCCGATCAGGAGACGATCGAGTTCACCGATCTGCTCGACGAGCCGTTCGTCGCGCTGCCCACCGAGGCGGGTGCGGTCCGTGACTTCTGGCTCGGCAACGACGCGCGCAGCGGACGGCAGCCGAAGATCGGCGCCGAGGCGGCGACCCCCGAGGACAAGCTGGAGGCCGTGAGCCTCGGCCTCGGCGTCTGCCTGCTGGCCGAGAACAACGTGCCGATGTACCGCTGGCCCGGGCTCACCGCCCGCCCGGTGGCCGGCCTCGCGCCGTGCGAACTCGCCGTCGCGTGGCGGGCCGACGACACCCGGCCGACCATCCTCGAATTCGCCGGTCGCGCGGTCGACGGCGGGTTCTCGGTACAGCAGCCGCAACCCGTCGTCAGCGCCTCCTGATCAGTTGATCGTGCGCCGCCACGGGTGCTGCGCTTCCAGCTGTGCGGACAACCGCAGCAGAGTGGATTCGCTGCCCGGCGGACCGGCCAGCTGAGCGGCCAGCGGCGTTCCGACATCGGGGTGCATGCCCATCGGGAGCGAGGCGGCGGGCCAGCCGACCAGGTTCCACAGCGGGGTGAAGGGGGAATACCGCGCGCAGGCAAGGACATTGGCCAGCCAGCCGCGGCGATGCCAGGCCCGCGCCTTGGGCGGCGGGCCGGCGAGCGTGGGCGTGATCACCACGTCGTAGCGTTCGAAGAATTCGAGCAGGCGCGCCTCGACCCGATCGACCTGGCTCTGCCGGACCAGGCGTAGTCGGGTGACGGTGCGACCGAGTGCGAGATGCCGTCGGGTACGCGGCTGTAGTCGGTCGGGCTGGGGTAGCGCGGCGGCCTCCCGCGCGCCGACGGCCAACCAGCGCAAGAAGATCCAGAGCAGCGCGTCACCGTAGGGCAACGCGGTCGGTTCGACCAGATGCCCCGCGGCCGCGGCCACCGAGGCGGCGGTGCGGGCGGCGTTGGTCCACTGGCGGTCGACCGGGAACAAGCGAAGTGGTGGGGCCACGGCTAGTCCGATGCGTAGTCGGCCCGGCGGCTCCACCTCGGCTAGGTCCGGGCGTGCGGCCAGCACCGACAACGCCAGCGCGGCATCGCCGACTGTCGTTGCGAACACACCGTTTTCGATCATGCCGGACCAGTCGTCGACGCCGATCTGGGCGGGCACCGTGTGGTGTCCGGGCTTGAAACCGTAGACGCCGCAGCAGGCCGCGGGCGCCCGCACCGAGCCGAGTCCGTCGCTGCCGTGCGCGATCGGCACCAACCCGGCAGCGACCGCGGCGGCCGCCCCACCCGACGCACCGCCCGCACTGCGCGCGACGTTCCACGGATTACCGGTGATCCGGTCCGGGGTGTCGGTGGTACCCCACAATCCGAGTTCCGGCACCGTGGTCAGCCCCACGATCACCGCGCCCGCCGCGCGCAGCCTGCGCACCACCGCGTGGTCGTCGGCGACCGGACGGGCATCGGTGGCGGCCGAACCGGACCGCATCGTCTCACCCGCCACCGCGATGTGGTGCTCGATCGAGATCGGCACCCCGGCCAGCGGCAGCACGTCCAGGTCGGCGCGCTGCTCCAGCGCGCTCGCCTCGGCCCTGGCCTTGTCGGTGCGAATAACGCTGAACGCATTGGTGTTCCGGTGCTCGGCGACGATCCGGGCGAGCGTGGCGTCGACCGTCTCGCGCGCCGTCAGCGAGCCGTCGCGCACGCCCGCCGCGAGCGCCGCGGCCGGCCCGCGGTTGCCGTCCGGGTGTTCCTCGACCGGCGCCACGGATCTGACCGCCGGCGCCGGGGCGTGGCCGACCCGCGGCCGTTCAGCCGCCGGGCGCTGTGCTGATGTCTGTGCCGAACCGTCCGCCACCGCTGTGGCCTTCTCGAACATGTGCTGGTCGTCCCCCGTCGCATCGTCGTCGAATTCGGGTGATCGCTGTTCAGCCGCAAGTTATCATTCCGAATACTGCACGGGGGATGATGACATCGGGTGTGGCGGAAAAATTAAGGTCCGAGAATGAGTGCCGAGTCCGATAGAAGTACTTCCGATTATGGCGATCCGGCGCTGGGCACCGAATTCAGCGCGGTGGCAGCCTTCTCCGCGGCCTGGGAGGATGCCGCGGGCACCGCGGGCAAGCAGCCGCCGCGGATCGCGGAGTTCCTGCCCGACGCCCGGACCCTGCGCACGGCGGCACTGCTCGAACTCATCCGGGTCGACCTGCGGCATCGCTGGCTGCGCCGCACCGTGCTCGACCCGGACGCGCCGGAACGCGCCGAACCGCGACCGCGCAAACGGCTCGCCGAATATTGCCGCGAATTTCCCGAACTGCAACCGAAAAGTATCCCGGCCGGACTGGTGTACGAAGAGTTCGTCATCCGCAGGCACAGCGGTGAACGCGTGGATCCCCGGGATTGTCTGCGGGAATATCCGGACCAGGCGGCGGAACTGCGGGACCTGCTCAACGCCGACGACGTCGAGCAGAGTACGCGGCGGGCGGTGCTGGAAGATTCCACACTGGCCGCGCTGGACCGCACCCGAACCGCCTTCGCCGAGAGCGGATTGAACCGAACCGTCGCGTCGACCCGTAGTTCAGAAGTGACGCGAGCGAGCACGGACCTGACCGGGACGGCGACCGCCGTGCCGACCACGATCGGCACCGGTCCCGGCCGCTACGACGCGCTCGACCGGATCGAAATCGGCCAGCGGATCGACGATTTCGACCTGCTGACCGGTCTGGGCAGCGGCGCGTTCGCACGGGTCTTCCTGGCCCGGCAGCGCTCACTGCAACGGCTGGTCGCGGTGAAGATCTCCACCGATCACGGCACCGAACCGCAAACGCTGGCCCAGCTCGACCACGACTACATCGTGCGGGTCTTCGACCAGCGGGTACTCGATTCCGGCAGCAGTGCCGCGCGCCGGCTGCGGCTGCTCTACATGCAGTTCCTGCCCGGCGGCACGCTGCTCGGCGTGCTGCGCTGGGTGCGCGCCACCCCGCCCGCCGAGCGCAGCGGACGGCTGCTGCTGGACGCGGTGGACGCGGCCATGGAGGAGAAAGGCGAGATCCGGCCGACGGATTCGAGCGTGCGGGCCGAGATCGCCACGCTCAGCTGGCCCGAGACGGTGGCCTGGCTCGGGCGCAGGCTGGCCGAGGCGCTGGACTACGCGTCCGCGCACGGAGTACTGCACCGGGACGTGAAACCGGCGAACGTGCTGTTGACCGCGGAGGCGGTGCCGAAGCTCGCCGACTTCAACATCAGCTTCAGCCGCAATGTCGAAGGCACCAGTCCGGTGGCCTATTTCGGCGGCTCGCTGTCCTACATGTCGCCCGAGCAGCTGGAGGCCTGCCATCCCGGATTCGGCCGCAGCGCGGCCGATCTGGACACCCGCGCCGATATCTACTCGCTCGGCGTCGTGCTCTGGGAACTGCTCACCGGCGCGAAACCGTTCGACGACAGCACCGCGGGTGCGGACGCGCACGGCGACGACACCACGCTCGAGGCGATGCTGGAGCGACGCAGCGCGGGCGTGGAAGCCGCGGCGCTGGAACGGATTCCCGCCGACTGCCCGGCGGCGCTGCGCCGGGTGCTGCTCACCTGCCTGGCGCCGGAGCGGACGATGCGCTGGGCCAGCGGGGCGGTACTGGCGCGGCAGCTGGAGCTGTGCCTGGACGCGCGGGCCCGCGAACTCGTCGACCCGGCGCCGACCAGTTGGCGACTGCGGCTGCGCCCGTGGCGGCTGCTCGTCGCGGCGCTGGCCGTCGGGCTGCCGAATGTGCTTGCCTCGCTGTACAACATCCAGCACAACCAGCACCTCATCATCAACCGGCTGAACGAGGACGCGCAGCACAGTTTCGGCATCATCACCGGCGTGGTGAACGCGGTGGTCTTTCCCGCGGGTATCGCGATCCTGCTGTACATGTCGCGGTTCCTGCTCACGGTGCCGCACGGGCTGGCCAAGGGTCGCCGATACGATCCCGAAACCCTGCGCCGGACCAGGCGCGACGCGCTGCTGCTCGGGGATCGTGCGGTGGCCGTGGCGTTTTCGCTCTGGGTGGTGGCGGGGGTGACCTTCCCGATCGCGTTGCAGCTGGTGACCGGGGACCTGCCCGCGCGGGCGATCGTGCACTTTCTCGCGTCACTGGTGGTGTGCGGCGCGATCGCGGTGGCTTATCCGTTCTTCCTGCTGACCTTCTATATGGTGCGCTGCATCTACCCGTTGTTCCTGCGGCACGGCGACATCAGCCCCGAGGACGCGATCTGGCTGCGCGGGCTCGACCGCCGCTGCAACGGCTATCTGGCGGTCGCCGCCTCGGTGCCGTTGCTCGCGGTGGCCGGGGTGACCTTCCTGCCGCCCGCCGACATTCCGATGGTGATCTTCGCGGTGCGCGTGCTGTGCGTGGGTGGCATCATCGCGTTCGTGGTGTCCTACCTGCTGTTCCGCGCGCTGGAGGCGGATCTGCGGGCGCTGGAGCGGGTGGTCGCGCCCGGGTCCACGGGGTCCGATTCCGGCGCGGAACCCGCTGCGGCAGTGCCGGATTCCACGGTGCCGGTGGCCGATTCCACGGTGGCAGTGGTCGACTCCACGGTGGCAGTGGTCGACTCCACGGTGGCAGTGGTTGATCCCGCTGTGCGGGAGCCGCGCACGTGACGGCTTCGCGGGCCGACGCGATCGCCCGGTTCGCCGCCGATTGGCAGCGCAGCCTGCGTGACGACCGGCTCGAACCGCCGCGGATCGCGGACTACGTGCCGGACGGCGCCCAGACCCGGCTGGCCATCCTGACCGAGCTGTTGCGCATCGACCTGCGCGAACGCTGGGGACGCGCCGCCGCTCTCGGCAAGCGGATCACGGAGTACCGCAAGGAGTTTCCGGAGGTCGAGCAGAGTCCCGACCTGGCCGACCTGGTCTGCGCGGAGTTCTCGGCCCGGCGCCGCCACGCGCCGCTGCCGGTCGCGGAGTTCATCGCGGAGTACCCCGAATTCGCCGACGAGATCCGCCGGCGCCTCGCCGCGTTCGACGTCGCCGACAGCACAGTGGATTTCGGTACGGCGGAATCGGCCGCCGCCGTCGCCGCGCTGGCCGAACTCGCCCCCGGCCGGCGCATCGACGACTTCGATCTGCTGACCGACCTCGGTGCCGGAGTGCTCGGCCGAGTATTCCTGGCCCGGCAGCGATCCATGCAACGCCTTGTCGCGGTGCGCCTTTCGGCAGGCCGCGCGAGCGCACCGCAGACCATGGCGCAGCTGGATCACGCCCACATCGTCCGCGTGTTCGATCAGCGATTGCTGCACACCGACGCCACCGCCGGGATCTTCGAGGAAGGCTGGGCAGCAATCGACGACGACAGCACCATCGCCCGGCGTCCTGACCCGGACGATCACACGATCGCCGACCCACCCGACCTGACCGGCAATACAGTCGCCGGGCCACCCGGCCTCGATGACCACACCGTCAAGGCGGCCGACCGCGAACCGGGCGGAGATCCCACACACCGCTCCATGGACCCCGCGGGGAACGGCGCTGCCGCTGTTCGCGCGCATACCAGGCCGGTGCACTCGATGCTCGACGCGGCCGCGCCGCGGCTGGTCTATATGCAGTACCTGCCCGGCGGCACCGCGCTCGGCGTGCTCGAGCAGCGCCGCCGCGGCCCCGAGTCCGCCGGCGGGGCCCTGCTGCTGCGGGCGGTCGACGCGGCGATGGAGGCGAAAGGGGAGATCCGGCCGTCGGATTCGAGTGTGCGGGCCGAGATCGCGGCGCTGAGCTGGCCGGAGACGGTGGCGTGGGTGGGCAGGCGGTTGGCCGGCGCACTGGATCACGCCGCGCATCTCGGCGTGCTGCACCACGACATCAAACCGGCGAATGTGCTGTTCACCGCCGAGGGCGTGCCGAAGCTGGCCGATTTCGCGCTGCGCGCATCCGGCCCGACCGCCGGTGCGGCGAATCCTGGTGAGCTAGAAACGGATTCGCTGCGCTACCGATCCCCCGAACAACTGGCCCGCCTGCTCGATCCAGCGGCCCCCGCACCCGGAACACGCAGCGACCTCTATTCACTCGGCCTGCTGCTGTGGGAAATGCTCACGGGCACACACCCGTTCGACGACCAGCCGCGGGCGGGCGAGGCACGGCCCGACGCCCTCGCGCGCATGCTCGAAGCCCGCAGGGCGGGTCTGCCCGACACCGCGTCGGCGCAGTTGCCCGCCGATACCCCGGCGGCGCTGCGCCGCGTCCTGCTCGACTGTCTGCGCGCCGAACCGAAACGCCGCTGGCGCAACGGCGCCGAGCTGGCCGGGCAGCTGGATCTGTGTCTGGACGCCCGCGCTCGCGACCTGGTCGACCCGCCGCCGACCAGCCTGCGGTTCCGGGCCCGCGGCTGGCTCATCCCGGTGGCGGCGCTGTGCGTCGGCGTGCCCAACGTGCTCGCCAGCTGGTACAACATCCAGCTCAACCAGTCGCTGATCATCGATCGGCTCGCGGCGGCCGATCAGGAGAAGTTCTTCGCCGTCGGCCTGATCAACAATCTGATCTCCTTTCCGCTCGCGGCCGTCCTGCTCATCGCGCTCAGCCGCAGGCCGCTGACCGTCTCGTTCCGATTGGCCCGTGGCCGTGAGTATTCCGCGCGCACGCTGGCCAAGGCGCGACGCGACACCCTGCTGCTCGGCGACTGGGCGGTGCTGGTGCCGTTCGCGATGTGGATCATCGCGGGCGTGGCCTGGCCGCTGGCCCTGGCCGCCAGCGGCGTCTCGCTCCCACCGGGGACCTTCCTGCATTTCTTTGCGGCACAGCTCGTTTGCGCCGCCATCGCGCTGGCCTATCCGTTCTTTCCGGCCATGCTCTTCGCCGTACGGGTGGTGTATCCGCAACTGCTGGTGCGCGGCGGCGTCGGCCCGGGCGACGAGCGTCAGCTCCGAAATCTGGCCCGGCGCGGCAACTTCTATCTCGGCGTCGCGGCCTCGGTGCCGTTGCTCGGGGTGGTCGGCGCGACCTTCGTCGATGCCGCCGATCTGGGATTGGTCATAGTTCCGGTGCGCTTACTCAGCGTCGGTGGCATTCTGGCATTCGTGGTTACCTACCGGTTGTTCCGCTGGCTGGAGGCCGATCTGCTCGCCTTGGCGCGGGCCATCCCGCAGCGGCAGCGATGACCTCGCCGCGGCCGCTCGGGCGGCTGGTGAGCCTGTCGCATGTGCACGATCCGGCCACGACGCCGCTGTATCCGGACGATCCGGAGTTCCGCACCGATATCGTGGCGACGGTCGCCAACGACGGCTACTACCTGCGCTACATCCAGCAGGGTGAACACACCGGAACCCATTGGGGCGCACCGATCCATTTCCATCCCGACGGTCTGGGCGCCGATCAATTGGAGCTGGACGACCTGCTGCTGCCCGCGGTGAAGATCGACGTGCGCGACCGCTGCGCCCACGACCGGGACTACGCGATCTCGATCGCCGATCTGAAGCAGTGGGAAGCGCGGCACGGCCGGATTCCGAACGGCGCCGCCGTCGTCGCGTGGACCGGCTGGGATGCCAAGTGGGGCACCCCGGAATTCCTCGGCACCGCCGAATCCGCCGAACACCAACCGGGTTTCGCGCTGGACACGATGGAATGGCTGCTGCGCACCGGGCGACTGGGCAGGCGCGGCGCGCTCGGTATCGATACGTTCGGGCCCGACCTCGGCACCGACCACACCTACGCGGTCTCGAAACTGCTGTACCGCGAGCACCGGATCAGCCTGGAATGCCTGGCCAACCTCGCCGCCCTACCGGCGACCGGTGCGTGGATCCTGGTCGGTGCGCCGCTCTACCGCGACGGTTCCGGCTCTCCCGCAACGATCTTCGGGATACTGCCGGGCACCTGACGGGCTGGGGTCAGGAGTAGACCTTGGGATCGAGGGTGCCGATGTAGGGCAGGTCGCGGTAGCGCTCGGCGTAGTCGAGGCCGTAACCGACGACGAACTCGTTCGGGATGTCGAAGCCGACATGCGCGACGTCCACGTGCGTGCGTAACGCGTCCGGCTTGCGTAACAGCGTGACCACTTCGAGCGAGGCCGGGTTGCGGGTGGAGAGGTTGCGCTTGAGCCAGGACAGCGTCAGGCCCGAATCGATGATGTCCTCGACGATCAGCACATTGCGGCCCGCGATGTCCTTGTCCAGGTCCTTCATGATGCGCACGACACCGGAGGACGAGGTGGACGAGCCGTACGACGAGACGGCCATGAACTCCATCTGGGTCGGGATCGGCAGCGCCTTGGCCAGGTCGGTCATGAAGAAGATCGCACCCTTGAGCACGCCCACCAGCAGCAGATCGCCCTCGGGCGCGCCGGGTGGATAGCGCTTGGCGATGAGCTCGGCCAGCTCCTGGGTCTTGGTGGCGATCTCTTCCTCGGTGATCAGCACCGACGCGATGTCGTCCCCGTACACGTCAGCTGTTCCCTTCTGGTTTTCGCTCCCGGACGGCCGACCCATTATGTGTCATCGGCCGCTGCGCAGACGCAGTGTCAGCCTGCCATGTTCGCGCGCCGCGACCAACCTGCTACCCCCGGTTCCGCCGCCGACCGCCACCCCACCCTGGCCGCGCCAGTCCGTGACCAGCTCGTCCACCGCGCGTAAATGCTTGCCCGTCAGGGCTTTCGCGCCACCTTCGAGCAACCATGCCCGGATGGTCCGGCGGCGCAGTGCGGCCGGCGCAGTGGCGAGGGTCTCGATGACCAGGGCACCGCCATCACTCGCGGTGTCCAGCAGCTCCCCGGCAAGCGCGTCCAGCACGGCGCCGTCGTCGCGCAGCTGGGCGGCGGTGCGGGCGAGCGCCTCGGCCGCGCCGCCGCCGAGCACGTCCTCCAGCAGCGGCAGCACCTCGGTGCGCAGCCGCACCCGGGTGAATTCGGGCGCGTGGTTGTGCGGGTCTTCGTGCGGGGTCAGCCCGGCGTCGGCGCACAGCTGCCGCGTCGTCTCCCGTCGCACCTCGAGCAAGGGCCGTCCCCAAGGTTCGGCCCACTCGGTCATCCCCTGGATGGACCGCCCGCCCGACCCGCGCGCCAAGCCGAGCAACACGGTTTCCGCCTGGTCGTCGAGCGTGTGCCCGAGCAAGACCGGCAGTCCGGCGCGAGCCGCGGCCAATGCCGCGTACCGAGCCTGCCGTGCCGCCGCCTCGAGCCCGCCCGTGCCGCCGACCGCCACCGGCAGGATTCGGGCCGAGCGGCAGCCGAGGGCCAGCGCCGTCGCGGCCGCGGCCGCGGCGACGGCGTCGGACCCGGGCTGCAGTTGATGATCGATGACGAGGGCGTCCACCGCGTCCATCTCGATGACCGCCGCCGCGGTCAATGCCAGCGAGTCCGCCCCGCCGGACAGTGCGACGGCGACCTCGGACCCGCCGTGCGCGGCACGCCACGCGCGCACAGCGCGTCGTACCGCCAGCGCCGCCGCCGTCTCCGGCAGACGGCGCGGCTCCGCCGCTCCGGCGTCCGCGCGACCCATACGCGCACCCTACGGGTTCGCGCACCCGTTCCGTCTTCCCGCACCCGCTGTGCCATGCCAGAACGGGTGCGGGAAGACGGAACGGGTGCGGGACTCAGCCCAGGACGCGCGACACCCAGCGTTCGGGAGTCTCGATTTCGTCTGTGCGCGGGAGGGTTTCGGCGTCGGTCCAGATGGTGTTGAACTCGGTCATGCCGACCCGGCCGACGACTTCGTCCACGAACTTCTTGCCGCGGACGTACTGGGCGACCTTGGCGTCCACGCCCAGCAGCGCGCGCATGATGCGCTGGATCGGGTTGGTGGGCCGCTTGCGGCGCTGATCGAAGGCCGAGCGGATCTGCTCGACGGAGGGCACCACGGCGGGCCCGACCGCGTCCATGACGTGATCGGCGTGGCCCTCCAGCAGCGTGCCCAGCATGAGCAGCCGGTCGAGCGCCTCGCGTTGCGGCGGGGCCTGAGTGGCGCGCAGCAGGCCGACCACGCCACGGGTGGCCGGGTCGTCGGGCACGGTCCCGCGGCGGCGGTCGCGAACCTCCTCGAGCAGCCGCGACAGCACCTCGTTGAGCGGCTCGTCCCCGACCTCGCCGAGCACCTCGACGTTGGTGCGCATGTACTCGGCCAGCCAGGGCGCCGAGGAGAACTGCACCCGGTGGGTCACCTCGTGCAGGCAGACCCAGAGCCGGAAGTCGCTGGGCGAAACGCCGAGCGCCCGCTCCACCGCCATGATGTTCGGCGCGACGAGCAGCAGGGTGCCGTCGGGGCCGGTGAACGGGTCGTACTGGCCGAGGATCGCGGTGGACAGGAAGGCCAGCATCGCGCCCGCCTGCACGCCCGCCGGTTTGCCCTGCAACAGCCCGCGTTCGGCGCTCGTACCGTCGCTGCCGGTGAGCTGGGCCATGGAATCGGCGGCGGCCGCGATCCAGCCGGGCCGGTCCACGATCCGGGCGGCGGGCACCGGCTGATCGTCGAGCAGCCCGCTCACCTCGCGGACCGGGCCCTCGGCCCGCACCGAGGCCGCGGCCAGCTCGGCGACGACCTGTTCGGCCGAGTAGCGGGAGGTCCGCGGGCCGGCGGGCACCAGGGCGGCGCCGGTCTTCGCCGCGAGGCGCCAGTCGACCGCGCCGGAGAATCCGGAACGTCCCTTCGTCTGCTCGACCGCGGTACCGGTCGGCATCACCGCGTCCGCCGCACCGGTACCGGCCGGGTCGGAACTTTCTCCGTGCATGTCAACCACCCGTCACGAGCATCCACAGTTGCGTAGCGTGCCCGCGATCGCGTCGAGCGCGGGCCTGCTCACCTCCGGCGGTCGATCGTTCGACATCAGCGCGAAAGTCAGCACCCGGCCGTCGGCGTCGAGCACATACCCGACCAACGCGCTGGACACCGACAGAGTTCCGGTCTTGGCCCGGACGAACCCGGCGGCCTGCCGGTTGTGGTCGACATAGCGGCTGGTCAATGAGCCGGTCGCGCCCGCGATCGGCAGGGCGTCCAGCAGCGGCGCCAAAGTGGCGGCGAGCCGGTCGTTCTCGGGCCGGGCCATGGTGCCCGCGGGCTGCACCGCGCTGCTCGCGCCGGGTTTGGCGGCGGTCGCCACGACCCGGTCCAGCAGCCGCGCCGGAATCCGGTCGTCGACCGAGAGTCCGCTGTTGTCGTGCATGTCCAGACCGGTCAGGTCGAAGCCCGCCTTGCCCAGGGCGGTGTTCACCGCGGCGACCGCACCGCTGAACGACGCCTCGCCGCCGGTGGCGACGGAGATCTCGCGCCCGACCGCCTCGGCGAGGATGTTGTCGGAGTAGACCATCATGTCGCGCAACCGGTCCCGCAGCGGTGCCGAGCGCACGCTCGCGACCTCGGCCGCCCCCGGCGCGGCGGTGCCGATTCGCACCCGGGCCGGATCGAGGCCGAGTTCGGTGGCCAGCCTGCGTCCGGCGTCCAGCGCGGGCGTCGGGGTGCGCGGGGAATACTCCACGAGCGGCTGCAACCGGCCGCCGTCGATCATCACCGGCTCCATCGGCGCGATCGAGCCGTCCCCGATATCGATCGGATCCCAGCCCTTCGCCATGGACGGCCCGGTATAGGCCGAGATGTCCACCACGATGGTGTCGACCGCGCGGCCGGAGTTCTTGATCTGCGACACCAGATCGGCGACCTTGGCGCCGTTCGGGTAGTACCCCTTGCCTTCCGGCTCGGCCGTCAGCGTCGGATCACCACCGCCGACGAGCACCAGTTCGTTCGGCGCGGCACCGGCGACCACCCTGGTGATCAGCCGATGGTCGGCCGGCAGGGTGAGCAGCGCCGCGGCCGTGGTCAGGATCTTCGCGGTGGACGACGGGATCATCGGCTTGCCCGGGTCGCCGCTCCACAGCACCGTCGCGCTGTCGGCGTCGGTCACCTGTCCGGCGAAGGCGCCCAGATCCGGATTGCCGATCACCGGCGCGAGCGCGGCCGCGATACCGGCCGGGCTCGGCGCGGGCGCGTTGGACGGCGCGGGCGCGACCTGCGGGAAGGGCCGGACCGGCGTGGGCGGGGCCGCGACGGTGAGTCCACCGTGGCGGAATTCGTCGGTCCACGGTTTGACCGTGAGCAGCACTCCTGTTCCTGCCGCGAGCAATACGGCGAGTGTGACGCCGAACGCGATCCAGAGATTGCGGCGCCGCCGGTTGGCCAAGCCACCTTTGTTCTTACCCACCACTGACCGCAGCTCTCCTCGACTGATCTCCGCAGCAGCCGCCTGCCGCACCCATGTCCCCGCCGACCACACTATCCTCGTTGCGCAACCGTTCCCTTGAACAACCTGGCGAGTCGGCAGTCGCGACTGCTCATGCTCATAGATGCACCGAAGGAGATGGCGTGGAGTTCGACGTCACCATCGAGATCCCCAAGGGCTCTCGGAACAAGTACGAGGTCGATCACGAGACCGGACGGGTCCGGCTCGACCGGCACCTCTACACCTCCATGGTCTACCCCGCCGACTACGGCTACATCGAGAACACCCTGGGCGAGGACGGTGACCCGCTGGACGCGCTGGTCCTGCTGCCCGAGTCGGTGTTCCCCGGCTGCCTCATCGAGGTGCGTCCGGTCGCGATGTACAAGATGGTCGACGAGGCCGGCGGCGATGACAAGGTGCTGTGCGTGCCCGCGGGCGACCCGCGCTGGGAGCACATCCAGGACCTGAAGGATGTGCCCGAGTTCGAGCTGGCCGCGATCAAGCATTTCTTCGAGCGGTACAAGGACCTGGAGCCGGGCAAGTACGTCAAGGGCTCGGAGTGGGTCGGCCGGGCCGAGGCCGAGGCCGAGGCCGAGGCCTCGGTGCAGCGGTTGAAGGACCAGGGCGGCCACTGAGCCGGAACCGAAGCGGGCAGCCGGATCGTCCGGCTGCCCGCTTTCGCGTTGTGGCGCAGGCTCGTTGAACCACGCTCACGCATCAGTGGCGCGAGTGCGCCGCTCGGCCCGTTCGGCCATCACCTCATCCAGGTGCTCGCGCAGCAGCGACAGGATCGGCGCCTCCACCTCGCCGTCGAGCCGCTCGTGGGTGAAGTGCGCGTCCTCGATCGAGGCGAAAGTCTCTGCCGCCGAGCGGTATACGCAGTACGCCTGATGGGTTCGCCCGAGCGCCTGCAGGATCAGCCCGTGCATCACCAGCACCCGCGCCCGGCTCAACGGTCCGATGGCGCGATTGAGCGTGCGCACGGCCGCTTCCGCGATCGGTTCGGCCTTGACCAGCTCGCCCGCCATCATGTGCACGTGCGCGAGCCGCGCCAACGCCCAGCCCTCGCGCAGTTCGACGCCGCTGAGCTGGGCCAGCCGCACCGCCTCGTTGCACAGCTCGATGGCCTGCGCGTGGTCGCCCTGAAAACTGCGGCACACGCCGAGTTCGTGGGTCGCCATCGCCTCCAGCGCCGCGTTGCCGATCTTCGCGGCGAGCGTCTTGGCGGTAGTGGCTCGCTCCTGCGCCTCGACGAATTCGCCTGCGTCCGAGAGGGTTTTGGCGATGTGCACCAGGCTGGCGCATTCCACCGCGGGATCGCCGACCCGCTGCGCCAGCCGGATCGCACGCTCGCCGTGCGCGATCGAGGCCGCCGTCTCGGTGCCCATCCGGGTCGAGGAGGCCAGCAACTGCGCCGCGAACGCGACCAGCCGCACGTCGCCCGGCGTGGCACCGCCCAGCGACAGCGCGATGCGCTGATGGTCGCGGCCCTGCCGCAGCGTGCCGAGCGAGTAGCTGAAGATCGAGCCCAGCGTCACCCGGATCCGGCATTCGACGCGCCGGTCCCCGGCCCGCAGCGCGGCGTCGAGCAGCTTGTTCAAGGCCCGGGACAGCTCCTGGCTGTGCGGGCCGCCATCGATCAATTCCGCGGTGGCCCACGCGATGTCGGCGGCGGCGGGCAGGGCCGCACCGCCCACCCGCGCGGCCTGCTCGTACAGCGAGATCAGGTTCGGGCGCTCCGCATCGAGCCAGTACTGCGCGGCGATGGTGTCCACGAACGAAAGGCCCTGCGCGACAGTCGCACCGAGATGCTCCGACAGCGTCGTACCCGGATTGCACACCACCATCAGGTTTTTCATGCTCGCCAGGTAGAAGTCCAGCAGGCGGATCAACGCGTCCGCGGCCGGCTCGTCGGCGGCCTGATGCAGCTCGCGGGCGAACAGGCGCGGCAGATCGTGATAGGTGTAGCGGCCCGGCGCGCTGGTCTCCATCAGATTCAGGTCGACCAGCGACTCGCACAGCTCCTCGACGAGCATCCGGTCCGAGCCGAGGACCGCCGCCGCGCCGTCCAGCGAGATCTGCGCGACCTCGGGCACCGCGAGCATCCGGAACGCCCTGGCCTGCGCGCAGTCGAGCTGGTCGTAGCTGAGCCGGAACGCGGCCTCGACCGCGAGGTCACCACTGCGCAGCGTGCCGAGCCGCTGCTGCTCGTCGACCAGCCGCTCGGCCAGGCTGCTGATGGTCCACTGCGGCCGGGCCGCGAGCCGCGCGCCGACGATCCGGACCGCCAGCGGCAGCCCACCGCACGCGTCCAGCACGCTGTCCACCGCGGCCGGCTCGGCGGCGACCCGCCGCAGCCCGGCGATCCCGGCCAGCAGCGTGCGCGCCTCGGCGCGCGCGAGCACGTCCAGCCGCACCCCGAGAATACCTACGACACAGGGCAATTCGGGCATAGACGAGCGGCTCGTGATCAATACCGCCGAACCCGGAGTGCCGGGAATCAGCGGCGTGACCTGATCGACGTCGTGCGCGTTGTCCAGCACGACGAGCACCCGCTTGCCGTCGAGGAAGCTGCGGAACTGACCCGAACGCTCCGCCAGCGTCGGCGCGATCTCGCCCTCCGGCACCCCGAGCGCACGCAGGAAGTCGCCGAGCGCGTCGGCGGCCGGGGTGGCCCGCCCGGCCGGGTGGCCGCCGCGCGCCTGCGCGAAGCCGTGCAGGTCGACGTGCAGCTGCCCGTCCGGAAACCGGTCCCGCACCAGGTGACCCACGTGCACCGCGAGCGCGCTCTTGCCGATGCCGCCCATGCCGCCGATCACGCACACCGGCACCGCGGAACTGTTTGCGCGGGTGAGCCATTCGCTGATCGCGCGCACCGTATCGGCCCGGCCGGTGAAGTCCACGACATCGGCGGGCAGCTGCGCGACCCGGGTGACCGCGCGCCGCTGCGGACGCACCGCCGCCGGGTTGCGCACCGTGGCGAGGTGTGGCGCGGTCAGGTCCGCGCGCAGAATGCGCTGGTGCAGCTCGGTCAGCTGCTGGCCGGGTTCGATGCCGAGCCGGTCGATGAGCGCCTTGCGGGTCTCGGCGTACACCGCGAGCGCCTCGGCCTGGCGGCCCGCGTGGTACAGCGCGGTCATCAGCAGGCCGCGGGTCTGCTCGCGCATCGGATGCTCGGCGCAGAGCGGGGTGAGTTCGGCGATCACCTCGGTGTAGCGGCCGAGCCGCAAATCCAGCTCGATCCGCTGCTCCAGCAACGCGACCCGGCGCTCGATCAGCTGGGTGCGCTGGCGATCCGCGTAGGGGCCGGGCAGTCCGGCCAGTGGCGTGCCGGACCACAGGCGCAGCGCGGCGTCGAGCCGTTCGCGGACCTGCTCGACCGAATGCGGCTGCTCGGCGCCGGCCCGCTCCTGCTGCACCTCCAGCAGCAGATCCTCGACCATCTCCACGTCGACCGCGCCGGGGTCGAGCCGCAACGCGTAGCCGCCACCGAACCCGACCAGCACCGTCGCGGGCGCGCCGGACGGGCGGTCCGGCTCGAGCGCGCGGCGCAGATGCAGGATGTGATTGCGCAACGCGCCGATCGCGCTCGGCGTCGGATGCTCCCCCCAGACGCCGTCGATGAGTTCGGGCACCGTCGCCGACCGTCCACTGCGCAGCAGCAGCGCTGCCAGCAAGGCTCTGCGTTGCTTCGACCCGAGATCGAGCTCCAGGTCATCGCGCCACGCACGCACCTCACCCAGCACAGCGAACTTCAGCATGCGGCCCTCTCTCTCCGACCGTCGGACGTCCGGCTTCGAAGGTAACCAATCGTCCGACGTTCGCGGCAACCTCGCCCAACTATCGGACGATGAGCCACCAATGATCCATCGCCACAGATACCGCATCAAACCGAGGATTCCGTGAGTTTTCGGTGACGAACAGCTGATCGGATGCTGATGTCCCGCCCACAGACGGGCGATGGTGGTGCTGGCACCACCATCGAAGGCCCGTAGGCGTTACCCGAAATCCGGGTGCGCGCGGCATGGGCGCGACCTCCCGGAATTCCTAGGCTCGAAACCGTCGCGGAGCACCGATGCCTCCCGACTCGAACAGGAGGACAACACTGCTCATGAACCCATTTCGGCGCAATGGCGGAAAGGCGGCCCTATCGGCCCTCGTGGTGGGCGCGGTGCTCGCCGCGGCCGCGTGCGGCGGGGAAACATCGGTGACGACACCGACCCCCGGCAGCGCGGCGCCGCCCGCACTCGCCGCCGCGCTGGATCGTGTGGTGCAGAGCGGGATTCCCGGGGTGCAGGTCGTCCTCGACGGTCCCGGCGGGCATCGGGTCTACACCGCGGGCGTCGGCGACATCGGCACGGGTGCGCCGTTCCAGGACGACGCACTCGTCCGGATCGGCAGCAACACAAAGACTTTCGTCGCGACGTTGGTGCTCCAGCTGGTCGCCGAGGGCAAGGTGGACCTGGCCGCGCCGATCGAGCGCTACCTGCCCGGCGTGGTGCAGGGCAACGGCAACGACGGCAACCGCGTCACGGTGCGCCAGCTCTTGCAGCACACCAGCGGTCTGCCCGACTACCTCGGCCGAGGTAACGGCACCAGCATCGAAACGGACGGCCCGGCTCAGCTCGCCCCGGACGAAGACGCCATCCGGACACAGCATTTCGAGGCCGCCGAGCTGGTCCGCAACGCGATGACCATGCCGCCGAACTTCGAGCCCGGCGCGAAATCGGTGTACACCAACACCAATTACCTGCTGCTCGGCATGTTGATCGAACGCGTCACCGGACGGCCTTACACCGACGAGATCAATAGCCGGATCATCGCCCCGCTCGGCCTGAAGTCCACCTACTCCCCTGCCTCGGGCGAGCGCACGCTGCGCGATCCGCATCCGCGTGGCTATCACGTCCGCGAGGGCAAGCGGATCGACTTCACCGAGCTGGACCCGTCCTGGGGCGGTGCGGCGGGCGCGATGGTCGCCAGCAACACCGATCTCAACACGTTCACGGTCGCCCTGCTGTCCGGAAAGCTGTTGCCGCCTGCGCAATTGGCGCAGATGCAGCAGACGGTGCCGTTCGACCGGATGCCGGGCGCCGGCTACGGCCTCGGTCTGATCCATCGGACGACCTCGTGCGGCAAGGACGTCTGGGGCCACGGCGGCAGCATCCCCGGATTCGGTACCCGCAACAGCGCCACGGCCGACGGGAAAGCAGTGGCCGTGGCGGTGAACCAGCTGCCGACCTCGGACGAGTCGTCCGAGCTCATCGAGGCCGTGCTCGACACCGCACTCTGCGCTCAGTGACCACACAGCTACCTTCTCCGCACCCGATTTCGGTGCGGCCGAACGACATCGGAGGATCGACCGTGAACCGCACCCGCAGGCGCACCGCCGTCGCGAGCGTCGCCGCCGGGCTGGCGCTCTGCGCCGGCCTGGCCGGCTGCACCGGCACCGACGCCAACGCCGAACCCCCTGCGCTGGAACGCTTCTACAGCCAGCAGCTCGACTGGAAGGCCTGCGACGACCCGAAACTCGCTCAGGCGGGCGGGCAGTGCACCGATGTCACGGTGCCACTGAATTACGCTGAGCCACAGGGCGCCACCACCACGGTCGCCATCTCCCGGCTCGTGTCTCCGGAACCCGCGAAACGACGTGGCGTCATGCTGTCCAATCCTGGCGGCCCCGGCGGCCCCGGGCTCGACTTCATGCTCGGCGTCCGCGAGGCGATGACGCCCGACGTACGCGCACAGTACGACCTCATCGGCATGGACCCGCGCGGCATCGGGCGCTCCGCGGCGATCAACTGTCACTGGCCGCGCGGCTTCGCGTTGGAGTCGGCCGGTGTCGACGCCGCGAGTTACGCCGAATCCGTGGCCACCCAAGCGGATTTCGCGGCGCGCTGCGCGGCGACCGAGGCGGCCAGGCTGCCGCACATCAGCACCCGCAACACCGCGCGGGATATGGACGTGATCCGCGGCGCGCTCGGCGTCGACAAGATCAGCTACTTCGGCACCTCGTACGGCACCTACCTGGGTGCCGTGTTCACCCAGATGTTCCCGCAGCGCAGCGACCGGATCGTGCTGGACAGCGCGGCGAATCCGGACACCTACGGCCCCGTCGGCATGATGCAGGCCATGGGTCCGGCGAACGAGGCCGCACTCGATCTCTGGGCCGACTGGGCCGCCGCGCACGACGGCGAGTACCACTTCGGCGACTCCCGCGCCGCGGTGCGGGCCACCATCGTAGATCTGATCCAGCGATCGGCACGGCAGCCGATTCGGTTGGGCGAGTTCGAAGTCGACGATCACATCGCGCCGATGCTGCTGTTCGTCGGGCTGGACGATGTGCGCAACTACGAGATGCTGGCAGGTCAGGTAAGCCAGCTCCGCGATGCGGCGAACGGTATGCCCGTGCAACCCGACGACACGCTGCGGGAAGGCCTCGAGCACATTTTCAAGCCGGTCGACCAGGACGGTTCACCGCAGATGGCGGTGCTGTGTGGTGACGTCGCCGCGCCCCGCGATCCGGCGTTCTACTTGCGCAATATCGAGGCGGCCCGGGCGAGCCAGCCGGTGTTCGGCGCGTTCGCCAACAACATCACCTCGTGCGCGTTCTGGGCGCCGCCGCTGGAACCGCCTACGGTGGTGGACAATTCGGTGCCGAGCTTGATCCTGAACTCCACCGGCGACACCCGCACCGCATATGAGGGCGCGCGCGTGCTGCATCAGAAGATGACCGGCTCGGCGTTCGTCACCCTGCAGGATGTGCCGATCCACTACATCTTCGGCCGCTACCCCAACACCTGCGCGTACGGCGCGGTGAACGCGTACCTGCGGGACGGCACGCTGCCCGCCACCGAACTCACCTGCAAGGCGGACTAGGCCGGACGCGTGAAGGCCTGAACCCGTACGGGTTCAGGCCTTCACGCGTTCAGGTAGGCCAAGACCGCGAGCACCCGGCGATGCCCGACCTCCTCGGTGGACAGCCCCAGCTTCGCGAAAATGCTCCGAATATGTTTGTGCACCGCGCCTTCGCTGACCACCAGCCGCTCGGCGATGGTGCCGTTGTTGTGCCCCTCGGCCATCAAGGCGAGCACCTCCCGCTCCCGTGCCGTCAGCGCGGCCAGCGGGTCGTCGGCTTTGCGCCGCACCAGCAGTTGCGAGATCACCTCGGGGTCCATGGCGGTGCCGCCCGCCGCCACCCGGCGCAGCGAGTCGAGGAACCGGTCCACCTTGCCGACCCGTTCCTTGAGCAGATAGCCCACCCCGCCCAGGCCGTCGCCGAGCAGTTCGGCGGCGTAACTGTCCTCCACCCACGACGACAGGACCAGCACCGGCAGGCCGGGATGCAGTTCGCGGGCGCGCACCGCGGCACGCAGCCCGTCATCGGTGAACGTCGGCGGCATCCGGATATCGACCACCACCGCGTCCGGGCGGTCCGCGGCCACGGCGGCGAGGAAGTCGTCGGCATTGCCGACCGCGGCGACCACCTCGATCCCCGCGGTGCTGAGCAAGAGCACGAGCCCCTCCCGCAGCAGGGCGTCGTCCTCGGCGATCATGACCCGCACGGCAACTCCACCCGCAACACAGTAGGGCCACCCGCCGGGCTCGTCAGCACCATCCGTCCGTCGAGCGCCTCGGCACGGCGGCGGATGCCGGCCAGCCCGCCGCCATAGGTCTCGACCGCGCCGCCGACGCCGTCGTCGCGGACCTCGATGGTCAACAGCTCCGGTCGGCCGCCGAGCGCCACGGTGATGCCCTCGGCGCCGGAATGCTTGGTCGCGTTGGTGAGTGCCTCCGTGATGACGAAGTAGGCGGCGGCCTCCACCGCGGCGGGCTGCCTGCCCACATCGGCCAGCTCGAGCACACACGGGATCGGGCTGCGCGCCGCGATCGCCGACACGGCGCTCACCAGTCCGCGATCCGACAGCACCGGCGGGTAGACGTTGCGCACCACATCGCGTAGTTCGGCGAGCGCGGCGGTCGCGGTGTCCTGGGCTTTGCGCACCAGTTCGTGCGCCGCCGCCGGATTCTGTTCGCGCAGTTGATCGGCCAGCCCGAGCTGCATGATCACCGCCGCGATCCGGGCCTGCGCGCCGTCGTGCAGGTCACGTTCGATCCGGCGCAGTTCCGCGCCGTGCGCGTCCAGCGCGGCCGCCCTGGTCGCGGTCAACGCGGCGACCCGATCGGCGAGCACCACCCCTTCGGCGGGGCCGAGCAGGGCGCGGGCCAGCAGCGCCTGCCACCGCGCCACCACCGGGACCAGCAGCGTCAAGCTGATGAGCGGCAAGGTGAGCGCAGCGCTCAGCCATGCCGAGGGCCACGAGTCCACCGCGTAGCCGAAGGTCATGAACTCCCCCGGCGGCAGGTGCTGCCACAGCGCCGGTGTCGCCAGCTGAACGAGCACCGACACCGGCAGCGCGACGGCGAAAATGCCCAGATAGATGCCGGTCAGACCGTGCGCGATGAGCCAGGCCACGTCCCGGCGGTTCGCCGGATCGGTGACCGCCGTGCGCACCCGCAGGCGCAGGCCGCCGACGAGGGGCTGATAGCTCTCCTCGATCGGCGTGCCGAGTCGCTGTGCCGCCCTGCGCCGTTCGAACGAGACCAGCGGCCGGACCACCCGGATCGCCTCCGGCACCGCCGGGATGCCGACCCCGATCAGGCAGAACGCGAGCACCAGGAGCAGGCCGATCACCGCGAGCATCGCGGCCAGCGAGGTCACGCTGCCGACCGCCAGGTACCCGATCGCACCCGGCAACAGCCGCAACCGCGCCAGCGCGGAACGCAGGACCTCTTTCACCCTCGTCATGCTGTCAGAACATCAGTCCGCGAGCCGCGGGCGGTCACGCAGAGCCGGGGCCGTCCGCCGGACGCCCGGCCGCGTCGTCCCGCGCGCCGCCGTGCTCCGGCGGATCGATGACCTCTCCGCCGCCGAGTACCAGTCCCACCTGATCGACCACGCGGGCCTCCTCGGCCGAGACGCTCTCACCGTTCTCCGCGGCCGCCGCAGCGTGCGCCGCCTCGATACCGCCCGTCATCCGCAGCGGCACCTCCCGCCAGAACAACACCAGGATCAGCGCGATCAGCGCGACACCGGTCGCCGACAGGAACACCGTCGACATCGAATCGGCGAAGCCGATCTTGAACGGCCGGGCCAGGTCGGGGCTCAGCTGCTGGATGATCGAGCTGTCCTTCAGCACCTGTCCCGCGGCCGAAGTGTCCTGCGCGAGCAAGCCTTTCGCCAGCGCGGCATCGGCCGGGTTGCTGCTGCGCGCACCCTCGACCACCGCGTGCTGGAACTGCGGATCGGCGGCGGCGCTGCGCATTTCGTCCGAGATGTTCGGGGTCAGCTGCGCGAACAGGATGGACAGGAACACCGCGACACCGAGCGTGCCGCCGATCTGCCGGAAGAACGTGGCCGCCGCGGTCGACACGCCCATGTCCTTGGGCGGCAACGCGTTCTGCAGGGCCAGGGTGAGCGGCTGCATCAGGTTGCCCAGGCCGAAACCGGTGCACGCCATGAAGATCATCGCGAGCCACAGTGGGCTGTCGGCGGTCAAATAGTGCAGCAGGAACAAGCCGAGCGTCAGCATGGTCGCGCCGATGATCGTGAAGGCTCGGTAGCGGCCGGTCCGCGAAATCAACTGGCCGGACACGACAGAACCGGTCATCAGGCCGAGCACCATCGGCAGCATCTGCAGGCCGGCCAGCGTCGGGCTCGCGCCGCGCACCACCTGCAGGTACTGCGGCAGCAGCGAGATACCGCCGAACATGCCCGCGCCGACCACGAACGAGATCACCACGCCCAGTGCGAAAGTGCCGTTCTTGAAGATCCGCAGCGGGATCAGCGCCGCGTCCCGCAGGTTCTTCTCCACCAGCACGAAGCCGATGATGCCGAGGCCGCCGATCACGTAGCAGGCAATGGAACGGCCGCTGCCCCACCCCCATTCGCGTCCCTGCTCGGCGACCACGAGCAGCGGGGCCAGGCCGATCGCGAGCACCAGCACGCCCCACCAGTCCACCCGGTCGGTCGACTTGGGCCGCTTGGGCAGCTTCAGCACCCGCGACACCACGGCCAGCGCGATCAGGCCGATCGGCACGTTCACCAGGAACACCCAGCGCCAGCCGCTGACGCCGAGAATCGTCTGCTGTCCGGCGAGCACGCCGCCGAGCACCGGGCCGATCACGCTGGACGTGCCGAACACCGCCAGGAAGTAGCCCTGGTATTTGGCGCGTTCACGCGGGCCGACGATATCGCCGAGGATGGTGAGCGCCAACGACATCAAACCGCCCGCGCCGATGCCCTGCACCGCGCGGAACGCCGCGAGCTGATACATCGACTGGGCCATCGTGCACAGCAGCGAACCGACGATGAAGATCGCGATGGCCAGCATGAAGAACTGCTTGCGGCCGAACATGTCGGACAACTTGCCGTACAGCGGGGTGGCCAGCGTCGCGGTGATCAGGTAGGCGGTGGTGGCCCACGCCTGCATCGAGTAGCCGTTGAGGTCGTCGGCGATGGTGCGGATGGCGGTGGAGACGATCGTCTGATCGAGCGCTGCCAGCAGCATCCCGAGCATCAAACCGCTCAGGATCACCAGGATCTGACGATGGGTGAAAGCCGGGGGCGCTGCCGCGGTCGGCGCTGCTGCTGTCATTGGTCGTTCTCCGTCTCGGTCAGGGCCTCGTCCCAGTTGCGGCGCATGGCGGCGATCATCTCCGGTCGCGTTCGCTCGAAATCGTCGACGAACTGCCGGAGCAACTCGGCGAACTCGACCCGGGTCTGCGGTGCCCACTTCGCCATCACCTTGCTCAGGTTGTCGTTGCGGCGTCGGCGGATCTGCTCCGCGACGGCGCGACCGCGTGCGGTGACCACGAGCACGGTCGCCCGGCCGTCCGCCGGGTCGGCCTGCCGCTCGACGAGTTGCCTGCCGACCAACTGGGCCACCTGACGACTGACCGTCGACGCGTCCGAGTGCAGTGCGGCCGCGAGTTCGCCGGAGCGCATCGGCCCGTCGAAACACAGCCGGATCAGGGCGCCGAACGCGGCGGGGTCCAGCCCGTCTTTGGTCCACGTGCCGATCTGGGCCGCGGTGCGGTCCCGGATCCGCTGCAAGCGGGTGAGTTGCATCGCGATCGTGTCGATCGTCTGGTCGTCCACAGCCTCACCTTTGCTTGCATCAATCAACTAGTTGCGCGATGCAAGTATGCAGACGGAACCGGAACTGGGGCAAGCGATAAACGACGCTTTACTCGCCCTTGAACTCAGGAGCCCGCTTCTCGAACACGGCCTTGATCGCCTCGGTGAGATCCTCCGACGGCAGGAACGCGGAGTTCCACGCGGACACGTAACGCAGTCCGGTGGCGACCTCGTTCTTGGTGCGCTGATCCAGCACATCCTTCACACCCTGCACCACCAGCGGCGGGTTCGCGGCGATCTCGCGTGCGGTGGCGTGTGCCGCGTCCAGCGCCGCAGCCTGATCGGCGAACACGTCGTTGACCAGGCCGATCTTCTCCGCGCGGGCGGCGTCGATGTCCTTGCCCGTGTACGCCAGCTCGCGCAGATGTCCCTCGGAGATGATGCCGGGCAGCCGGTGCAGCGAGCCGATATCGGCGACGATCGCGACCTTCGCCTCGCGCAGGCTGAACTTCGCCTCGGCGCTCGCGTAGCGGATGTCGGCGGCGGCGATCAGGTCCAGACCGCCACCGATGCACCAGCCGGAGATCGCGGCGATCACCGGCTTGCGGCAGTCCGCCACCGCCGTCACCGCACCCTGCATCTTGCGCAGCTCAACCAGGAATTCGGTGCGCGGCGCGGCCAGCGCGCGATCGCCCAGCAGCGGGCCGAACATGCCGCTCATCGCGGGCAGATCGAGGCCGTAGGAGAAGTGCGGGCCCGAACCCGTCAGCACGATCGCGCGCACCTCCGGATCCGCGTCCAGCCCCTGGAAGATCTCCGGCAGCTCCCGCCAGAAATCCGGGCCCATCGCGTTGCCCTTGCCGGGACCCGTCAGCGTCACCTGCGCGACATGGTCTTTGATCTCGACGGTAAATGCCTGCCAGTCAGTCATTTGTACAGCGTATTCCAGAGGGCGGGAGACGAACACACCTCGTCCGGTCCACTCCCCTGACGCTTTGACCGCGAAGCTCGCCGCAAGGTGCCGCGTGCGGCGTAAATCCTGTTAAAGGTGCGCAAAATTGTTGCGAGGCAGTAGTTCCTAGCCGGCCGTGCGCGGATCATGGAACCAAGTCATCGAACCTCACTTTTCGGCTCGGAGGCCACTGTGTTGATGCATCAGGGAATCGGTCTCGACCGGTTCAACCAATTTCCCCGCGCCCGCGCGATTCACGCGCTCTTCGGCTGTTGCGGCAATGTCACCTGGGCGACCGAACTCGCCGACGCCAGACCCTTCCCAGATCGGGACGCGCTGCTGGCCACCGCGGACATCGGCCTGCTCGCGCTCTCGCCGGGCGATCTGGATCGGGCGTTCGAAGCGGTTGCGCACGAACAGGTCTCGGAGCACAGCGTGTCCGAGCTGGCACGTTGCACGCACGCGCGCATCGCCCAACTGCTCGGGCCGAGCGAGGGCTATCCGGAATACTGACGCATTCCCCGCGAATCGCTCTACTCTGGTTTTCATGCGCAGGTCGACATTGCCACCGATCGCCTGCCGAGTCGCGGACACCCTCATCGCCCGAGGCCATCACGGTGTCATCGTGACCCAGCCGGCACCGACACCCACTGTCGCCGACGCGGCGCGCGCACTCGGCGTCGAGGTGGGGGCCATTACGACTGCGACGGTGTTCCTGCTGGACGAGGACCCCGTGCTGCTGCTGGTCTCCGGCGCGCACGAGGTGGACCTGGCCGCCACCGGCACACGGCTGGAGGGCACGCTCACCGCAGCGCCTGCCGAGCTGGTCCGGCAGGTGACCGGGCAACCGCTCGGCGGAGTCGCCCCGGTCGGCCATCCCACCAACCTGCCCACCTGGGTGGATTCGGAGCTGTCCCGGCATCGCGAGGTGTGGGCCGCGGGCGGTCATCCGAACACTGTGTTCCGCACCTCTTTTCACGAGTTGGTGCGCATCACCGCCGGGCTGCCCATCGAGGTCGTATAGGCAGCGCGCGCACCGGCTTTCAGCAACACGATCGGGGTGTCATGCGGTGCGCGAGATCGACTTTTCGCGCAGAAACCCCCGGGCGGGGGAACGCGAAGCGGACGAACCCGGCGTAGGTTGGCTTAGGTGACCGAGGCTGAACGACCCGTGGATTTCCAGATCCCCGATGATTTGAGCGGGATCACCGCCGAGCAGTTCCGCGCGTCCATGCGGCACTATCCGGCGGGCGTCACCGTGGTCACCTTGAATTCGCCGAACGGGCCGATCGGTTTCACCGCGACGTCGTTCGCCTCGTTGTCGCTGGCGCCGCCACTCGTCTCGTTCAATATCGCGCACACCTCGTCCAGCCTCACCGCACTGCTGGACGCGGGCTCGGTGGTCATCCATTTCCTCGGCGAACACCAGCGCCACATCGCCCAGCGCTTCGCCCGCACCGCCGACGAGCGTTTCACCGACCGTGCCCTCTGGACCACCCTGGACACCGGCGAACCCGTCCTGCACGGCACCCCCATCTGGCTGCGCGCCACCATCCACCAACTGATTCCCCTGGGTGACCACACCCTCGTAGTAGGCCTGGTCACCCGAGTCCACGACAACACCAACGAATCCCCCGCCGCCGCCCCCCTCCTCTACTACAACGGCCGCTACCACCGCCCCACCCAACTCGGCGACTGAGCGGCTAGCTTCCGTCCAGTTCGGCGAAGGAAACCTCCATCGGAAACGGATCGGTCAAGCGCAGGAAGTCCTGATGGGTCTCCGCGAGCCGGTACGTCTTGCTGGCCCAATCGAGCCGGTACTCCTGCACGATTTTGACCCGGCGTTCGACATCCAGATGAACGACGAGGTAGATGGGGATGCCTTCGTTGGCGTACTCAGCCCGCTTGTCGACCGTATCGGTGTATTCCGAGCCCGGCGACACCACTTCGACGACCAGCAGCGCGTCAGCGGTCGTCAGTTTCCGGTCCTCGTCCACACATCGGTGCAGCACGACGTCGGGCCGTCGGAAGGAGAACCCGGGACTACCCGGCCGACTCTGGACATAATGCATCTCGAAGTCCGTGACGACTCCGGTGCAGGGCTCGGTCGGCTTGGCCGACTCCAGGCTGTTGGCCAACCGGCGAGCGACGTTGTTGTGTTGAAAGCTGCCGCTCCGACAGAAGATGACGTGACCGTCCACGACCTCGATCTGTTTACGAACGTCCACGGGCAGCGCCGCGTATCCCTCTTCGGTGATGAGCAGTGCGCGCGGATCGGTAGCCCATGCGGGCAAGGTGGTCATCGGTGCTTGCCGCCGTTCAGTCGAACCTCGCGATCGCGCATGTAGGACAACCGAGCGGCCTCGTACGCCGCGGCGAACCCTGGTTCTGCCGCTCGACGATCCCGCACGTCCGCCCACTCCGTCCGCTCAGCCATGCCGTAGATGCTATAGACCGGCAAAGCCAACCGGACCGACAACTTGTCGTCGGTCAGTCGATGAGGCAGGGGGCGGCGCCGGTGGGGGCTTGGGAGGTGAAGGGGCGGGTTTCGGGGGTGGGGTTCCAGAGGCCGTTGGTGATGGCGTAGTTCCAGGCGGGGCCGGTTCGGACGAGGGTGGCTACGGCGTCGATCAGGCGGTCGACCTGGGCGGGAGTGGTGCCGAGGCCGATGCTGGCGCGGAGCGCGCCGTCGAGGTCGAGGCGGGCGAGCAAGGGGTGCGCGCAGAAGCGGCCGTCGCGCACGCCGATGCCGTGTTCGGCGGACAGGTAGGCGGCGACGTGGCCGGGGACGAATCCGTCCAGGGTGAAGGCGACGATGCCGACGGTGTCGGGGCTGTCGTGCCAGATGCGCAGCAGGCGCACGCCCGCAATCGCGGCGAGGCCCTCGCGCAGCCGATCGGCGAGTCGGTGTTCGTGCGCGGCAAGGGTTTCGGCGTCGATCTCACAGAGCGCGTCACAGGCGGCGGCGAGCGCGGCGGCGCCGAGCACGTTGGGCGAACCGCCCTCGTGCCGCTGCGGCGCGGCCGCCCACTCGACACCGGTGGTGCTGACCTCGCGGACCGCACCACCACCGGCCAGGTACGGCTCGGCCCGGTCGAGCCAGTCCCGGCGACCGACGAGCACGCCCGCCCCGAACGGCGCGTACAGCTTGTGCCCGGAAAAGGCGACGTAGTCGATCCCGGTGTCGCGCAGGCTGATTCGACGATGCGGAGCCAGCTGGGCGGCGTCGACGAGGATGCGGGCGCCGCACTGGTGTGCCACGGTGGCGAGGCGCTCGAGCGGCAGCACCTCGCCGGTCACGTTGGACGCGCCGGTCACCGCGAGCAGCGCGGCGGGCTTGCTGCACAGCTCCGCGACCAACCGGCCGATGGTCTCCTCGACGGTCGCCGCGGCCTGCACCACCCGGCGTCCGTGCCGGGTCCAGGGCAGCAGGTTGGCGTGATGTTCGATGTCGAGCACCACGGTGTCGCCGGGCACGCAGGACGCGAGCAGGTTCAGCGAGTCGGTGGTGTTGCGGGTGAACACCACGACCTGGTCGTCGGCGGCGTCCAGGTAGCGGGTCACCGAGCCGCGCGCGGCCTCGTAGCACTCGGTGGAGATGCGCGAGGCGTAGCCGGCGCCGCGGTGCACGCTCGCGTAGAACGGCAGCAGCTGCTGCACGCGGTCGGTGACCTGGGCCAACGCGGGTGCGCTCGCCGCGTAGTCGAAGTTGGCGTAGGTGGTGGTTCCGCCCTGGACGAGCGGCACCCGCAGGTCGTCACCGGAAACCCGGGCGAGGGCGGCACAGGTCTGGTCCACAACAGCAGTCATCACGAAAATCCCGTCGGCTCTGGGACCCATGATCTGGAAGATTCATCGAGTCCGCGCTTGCCGCACCCGGTCGGGCGACGGCCCGGTCGTCACCCGGAGCACCCCACCGCGGAGGAGGGTTGCCGACCAGCAAGCCGGGGCTGAACGCTGGTACTCATGACCTGTCCCGAGATTGACAGACACCGCCCCGCCCTGTCAACACGCGCCCACACCGCCGAAAACACCTTGCGCGGACGCCGACCGAGGACCAGATTCAGGAAATGTCGCTTTCCCTGCTGCTGAGCTTCATCGGCGTATGCGTCCTGCTCTCGATCACCCCGGGCCCGGATTCGTTCCTGGTGCTGCGCTTCTCGATCGTGGACGCGCGACCGGGGATCGCCGCCGCGATCGGCTCGGCAGTGGGCGGCATCGTGTGGGCGGTGGTGGTCGCGGCGGGCGTCGCGGCGCTGCTGGAACAGTCCGCGACCGCGTATCGCATACTCAAGGTGGTCGGCGGAATCTACTTGGTGTACTTGGGAATTCGCGCGCTGCTGGAACAGCGCCGGGCGCGCCGGGCCGGCCTGCACGGCGACGACGCGGCGCAGGCCGCGGCGGGCGCCCGCGCGTCGGTTCGCTCGGCGTTCACCGCGGGTCTGGTCTCGTGCATGTTCAACCCGAAAGTGGGCCTGTTCTATCTCGCCGTGCTCCCCCAGTTCCTCACCGAGGTCACCTTCGCCAACACCTTGGCGCTCGGCGCCGTCGAATCCTCGATCGCCGCGGTAGAGATGGTGCTACTGGCCCTGGTCGCCTCCCGCGCGGTCGCGCTGCTGCGCCGGCCGAAGATCCGGGAGCGTCTCGAACAGGCCAGCGCGGCAATCCTGGCGACCCTCGGAATCGGCACGGCGGCCTCCGCGGCCTGATCCCGAGCGCCCCGAAACGCTCTGAGCTGCAAGATCACCAAGCCGATGAGCGGAATCACATCGCTGTGACCACCCGGCCGTAGCGATCGGCCAGCGAACCCGCCGGACAGCCCGCCCACCAGCGGTTGCTTCGGCGTGTCCACTGGAAATCGCCTCGACCTGCAACGACTCCGCCCGGCCCGCGGCACCCGGCAACCACGCCGGTGAACAACAAACGTCGACAACCCCGAGTACCGTGGACAACTGGTCACCGTGGTGTTTGCCCACTGGTAACCCAGCTATGACACAACAAGACCAGGAAAGTGCGAGGCAGGTCGAATGGGAGGTGGGCAGGGCGTCATGCTCCAGCCACAGGTTGATGCGACGGTGGATCCCCTGCTCCGCGGCACGCACACACCGCAGGCCCGGACTCTCGTCGATATTCTGACCGCGACGGCCCTCGCGCATCCAGACGCGCCCGCCATCGACGACGGCGACGTGGTGCTCAGCTACCTCGAACTGGTCGTCGAGATCGAGCAGACCATGGCGCGCCTCGCCACCGCGGGCGTGCGACCGGGCGACCGGGTGGGCGTGCGGATGCCGTCGGGTTCCCGGCAGCTGTATCTCACCATCCTGGCGGTGCTGTACGCGGGCGCGGCCTACGTGCCGGTCGACGCCGACGACCCGGACGAACGGGCCCAGCTGGTATTCGGCGAGGCGCAGGTCACCGCGATCGTCACGGCCGCGGGCATCGAGACCACCGCCGCCGGAATCCGTGCCGCCGAAGACAATTCGCTCAGTCCGAGCGAGAGCACCCTGCCCACGCCCGCCGACGACGCGTGGATCATCTTCACGTCCGGCTCCACCGGGACACCGAAAGGTGTTGCGGTCACCCACCGTAACGCCGCCGCCTTCGTCGACGCCGAGGCGAACCTGTTCCTGCCGGACGCGCCGATCGGCCCGGGCGATCGAGTGCTCGCCGGGCTGTCCGTCGCGTTCGACGCGTCCTGCGAGGAGATGTGGCTGGCCTGGCGCAACGGCGCCTGCCTGGTGCCCGCCCCGCGCGACCTGGTGCGCACCGGCGCCGACCTCGGTCCGTGGCTGGTGCGGCGGGAGATCAGCGTGGTGTCCACTGTGCCGACCCTGGCCGCGACCTGGCCCGCCGAGGCGCTGGACGCGGTCCGGCTGCTGATCTTCGGCGGCGAGGCGGTACCGCCCGAACTAGCGGAACGTCTTGCGGGCAAAGGTCATTCGGAGCGCGAGGTGTGGAACACCTACGGCCCGACCGAGGCGACCGTGGTCGCGTGTGCCGCCCTGCTCGACGGCGAGTGGCCGATCCGGATCGGCCTGCCGCTGGACGGCTGGGACCTCGTGGTGATCGACGCCAACGGAAACCCGGTGGGCGAGGGCGAATCCGGCGAGCTGGTGATCGGCGGCGTCGGCCTGGCGCGCTACCTCGATCCGGCCAAAGACGCCGAGAAGTACGCCCCGCTGCCCTCGGTCGGCTGGGACCGCGCCTACCGCAGCGGCGACCTGGTCCGCAACGACAGCGCGGGCCTGGTGTTCCTCGGCCGCGCCGACGACCAGATCAAACTCGGCGGCCGCCGCATCGAACTCGGCGAGATCGACAACGCACTGCAACACCTGCCCGGCGTCACCGGCGCCGCCGCCGCGATCCGAAGCACCAAGGCGGGCAACAAGATCCTGGTCGGCTACCTCACCGGACCCGGCCCCGACTTCGACCTCAAAGCCGCCAGAGCCCAGCTCACCGAACAGCTTCCGGCCCCGCTGGTGCCCCGGCTCGCGGTCGTCGCCGAACTGCCGACCCGCACCTCCGGCAAGGTCGACCGCAACGCGCTGCCCTGGCCGCTGCCCAACAGCGCCGACGACGACGAGCACAACGATCTGACCGGCACCGCGCAGTGGGTGGCCGGACTGTGGGATTCGATCCTCGGCGGCGAAGTGGTCGATCTCGACGCCGACTTCTTCGACCTCGGCGGCGGTTCGCTGGCCGCCGCGCAACTGGTCACCGCGCTGCGCGAACGCTATCCACAGATCACCGTCGCCGATCTCTACGACCACCCGCGCCTCGGCGCACTGGTCGAGTTGCTGGAGCAGAGCACCCCGGCCGTCGCGGTCGAGGAGCGCGTGGTGCGCCCGACGCCGTTGCGCGCCCAGGCGATCCAGGTGCTGGCCACCGTCCCGCTCACCACGCTGACCGGTCTGCAGTGGCTCACCTGGCTGGCGATCGTCGGCAATATCGCCGCCTGGTCCGGCTCGCTGCCCTGGCTGCCGCAGCTGTCCTGGTGGTGGACGCTCGTCGCGTTCCTGCTCTTCATCTCCCCGATCGGCCGGATGGCGATCTGTGTGGCGGGCGCGCGGGTGCTGCTGCGCGGCGTGCGACCGGGTCAGTATCCGCGCGGCGGCTCGGTGCATCTGCGGTTGTGGGCCGCGGTCCGCCTCGCCGAGGCCAGCGGGGCCGAAAACCTTTCCGGCGCACCATGGATGGTGCCGTTCGCCAGGGCGCTCGGCGCGAGGATCGGCAAGGGCGTCGACCTGCACACCATCCCACCGGTCACCGGCATGCTCGAACTGGGCGACGGGTGCAGCGTGGAACCCGAGGTCGACCTGTCCGGCTATTGGATCGACGGCGACGTCGTGCACATCGGGCCGGTCGTCGTCGGCCCCGGCGCGGTCGTCGGTTCCCGATCGATCCTGTTGCCCGGCACCAGGATCGGCAAGAACGCGGAGGTCGCGCCGGGCTCCGCGGTATCCGGCAAGGTCAAAGCGGAGCAGGAGTGGGCGGGCTCGCCCGCCGTGAAACTCGGTAAGGCCCAGCACCGCTGGCCCGCGCATACACCCGACCGGGCGGCGCACTGGGTGGCCATTTTCGGCATCACCTCGATGGCGTTGGCCGCGGTGCCGATCCTCGGGCTCGGCGCGGGCGGGCTGTTCATCGCCTGGTTCATCCGCGACACCCGCACGCTCGCCGGTGGATTGGGCCGCGCGTTCGCGATCCTGCCGGTGGCGACGCTGCTCAGCCTCGGCGTGTACGCCGCGATCACCATCATCCTGGTGCGGCTGCTCAGTTTCCGCCTGCGCGAGGGCTATCACCCCGTGCGCAGCCGGACCGGCTGGCAGGTGTGGTCCACCGAGCGCCTGCTCGACGCGGCCCGGACCTTCCTGTTCCCGCTGTACGCGAGCCTGCTCACGCCGATCTGGCTGCGCCTGCTCGGCGCGAAGATCGGCAAGAACGTGGAAGCCTCGACGGTGCTGCTGCTGCCCAAGTTCACCGTCGTCGCCGACGGCGCGTTTTTGGCCGACGACACCATGATCGCCAGTTACGAACTCGGCGGCGGCTGGCTGCGGATCGGCGAGGCCAAGGTCGGCAAGCGCGCCTTCCTCGGCAATTCCGGCATGACCGCGCCCGGTCGGCGGGTACCGAAAAACGGTCTGGTCGCGGTGCTTTCGGCCGCGCCGTCCAAGTCGAAGGCGGGCTCGTCCTGGCTGGGCAGCCCGCCCGTCCGGTTGCGCCGCGCACCGGAAAGCAGCGACACCGCACGCACTTTCGATCCGCCGCCGCGATTGCGGGTGGCGCGCGGCATCATCGAGACGTGCCGGCTCATCCCGGTGCTGGTGACTTTCGCGATCGGGCTCGGCGTGCTGTTCACCCTGGCCTGGCTGGCGCACACCGTCGGCCACCTGCCCACCGCACTGCTCAGCGGCGTGGTGCTGCTGGCCGCGGGCGCGGTGGCCGGCGCGAGTTCGGTGGCCGCGAAATGGGCGCTGGTCGGCCGGATCGGGACCGAGGAGCATCCGCTGTGGAGCTCGTTCGTCTGGCGCAACGAGGTCTCCGACACCTTCGTGGAAACCGTTGCGGCGCCATGGTTCGCGCGCGCCGCGACGGGTACTCCGGTGCTGAATCTGTGGCTGCGCGGCCTCGGGGCCGAGATCGGCCGCGGGGTATGGTGCGAGTCCTATTGGCTACCGGAGGCGGACCTGGTGACACTCGGTGACGGCGCGACCGTGGAACGCGGCTGCGTCGTGCAGACTCATCTCTTCCACGACCGCATCATGTCCATGGACACCGTCACCCTCGGAGCCGGCGCCACGCTCGGCCCGCACTGTGTCGCGCTGCCCGCGTCCACCATCGGCGAGGGCGCGACCATCGGTCCCGCCTCGCTGGTCATGCGTGGCGACACCGTGCCGCCGTCCACCCGCTGGTGGGGCAATCCGATCGCGCCTTGGTTCCGCGGCGACCCCGGAGCTGCCTCCTGATGCCGGGCAAGTTCTACGAAGAGCCCATCGATGATTACTTGCCGCAGAACGGAAACCGAGGCTATCGGGTTTCGCGGTACGAGCTGGAGCTGACCTACAAGGTCGCGAGCAATCGGTTGACCGGGCGGGCGGCGATCACGGCGGTGACCACCGCCGTACAGCCGCGGTTCGCGCTCGACCTCTCCCAGGCGCTCACCGTGTCGAAGGTGTTCGTCAACGGGGCCAAGGCCGCGAAATACGTGCACCAGCGCGGCAAGCTGACGATCACGCCCCAGCAGCGGATCCCCTCTGGCGGTGCGCTGTCGCTGGTCGTGCAGTACGGCGGCACACCACGACCGGTGCGCGGGCCGTGGGGCGAGGTCGGCTGGGAGGAGCTCACCGAGGGCGCGCTCGTCGCCAGCCAGCCCAACGGGGCCGCGTCCTGGTTCCCGTGCGACGACCACCCGAGTTCCAAAGCCAGCTACCGGATTTCGATCACCACCGACACCCCGTACTACGCGCTGGCCAACGGCACGCTGCTGCGCAAGCAGATCAAGGCCAGCCAGACCACCTGGGTGTACGAGCAGGTGGAGCCGATGTCGAGCTATCTGGCCACCATTCAGATCGGGGCGTATCAGAAGCACCGCATCGGTGCGGCGCAGGGCGCGGTGCCGATGCAGGCCGTGGTGCCGCCGCGGCTGCGCGCCAACTTCGAACACGACTTCGCCCGGCAGCCGCAGATGATGGAGCTGTTCACCGAGCGGTTCGGGCCCTATCCGTTCGAGGGTTACACCGTGGTCGTCACCGACGACGAGCTGGAGATTCCGATCGAGGCGCAGGGCATCTCGATCTTCGGCGCCAACCACTGCGACGGCAGGCGCGGCGCGGAACGACTGGTGGCGCACGAGCTGGCACACCAGTGGTTCGGCAACAGCCTGACCATCCGGCAGTGGCGCGATATCTGGCTACACGAGGGCTTCGCCTGCTACGCCGAATGGATCTGGTCCGAAGCGGCGGGCGGCCCCACCGCCGATCAGCTCGCCCGCGGCGTGCGGCACAACCTGGCCAGGCAACCGCAGGACATCATCGTCGGCGACCCCGGCCCGCAGCGGATGTTCGACGATCGGGTGTACAAGCGTGGCGCCCTCGCCCTGCATGCCTTGCGCTTGGAGCTGGGCGATACCGCGTTCTTCGATCTGTTGCGCGAGTGGACCATTCGTTATCGGCACGGTTCGGTCACCACCGAGGAATTCACCGACCTGGCCGGGCATTACAGCCGGGTGCCGCTGCGTGCGCTGTGGGACAGCTGGCTGGGCGCCAAGCCGCTGCCGCAGCTGCCGCCCGCCTAGAACACCAGGTAGCGCGACGCGAGTTCCTCGACGAGCGGATCGTCGTCGGACACGCTGTCCAGCGCTTCGAGATCGGATTCGACCGAGACCTGACGTGGGTCGTCGTGTTCGGTGTCGGGCGTGCCGTCCTCGGCCAGTTGGCGCTGTAGCTTCGCGCGGACACGGTCTTTCAGCGAATCACTCATGATCTCAGCTTGCCCGGTGCCGGGCGATCGAACCACGCACGCCGCGCCGCACCGGCTAAACCGGGGTGAACCAGGTGCCCCAGGGCGTATTTCGCAGCACGGTGTAGGCCGTGAGCAGCGCGAAGAAGGTCCACATCGTCACGCCATTGATCGACGGCAGCCGCATCTTCTGCCCGCGCCAGGCCTGCCGGGTCCAGTCACCTACCCACAGCACGAAGGCCAGTACCAGGGGAATCGCGAGCAGATTGCTGTGCAACGAGTCGAGCAGGTTGCCGTCGGTGAGGTTGTGGATCGCCCGCATGCCGCCGCAGCCGGGACACCAGTACCCGGTCAACGCGAAGACGGGACAGACGCCATAGGAACCCTCGACGTGCGGATCCCGCACGTGCAGCAGCACACCGAGCCCGACACCGACGCCCGCGACCAGCAGCGGAACTCCGACGCCGCGCCAACCGGACCGGGACGGGTGCGGGGCTCCCTCATGCGCCGCCGGTTCCGGTGCGACGTGCGTGCTTTCCACAGCACCAACCGTAACCGGGGTGCGCCGGCCGCCGCCACCACGGCAACGCACCGGGGGCAGAACGATTCTCGGCCCGCTTCGCACCGATGATCACGATCCGGCCGCTTCAAGATCGAATATGGTCACCGTTTCCGCAGGTAGAGTAGAATTCCGCCTGTGGATGCCGCTGGTTCTGCCCGGCTCGGCCACCGCGCGACGAGCGCCGCTCGCAGGCTCGAATTCGGGCATGTGGGGCAATGGTCCGCAGCCCGGCACCACGATCTCGACGACAACAACTGTGCCCCGACGGTCGCGGTCGAGATCGATCCCGGTGACGGATCCTCACTCGTGGTTTTCGTCCCGGCCGACGACCGGGGTCTGCCGAGCGCCTTCCAGCCCGACGATCAGGTGTGCCTCGTGCTGCCGGAGGGCATCGCCGCGGTGTACCCGCCGGTCGACCCGCGGCTCGCGTAAGTCGTTACAGGATCGCCACTTTCAGAGGCTAACGGCGCAGTACCGGTTGGGCGATGAACCCACTGAACACCCTCTTTTACGCGACTTTATTTGTGAAGAGAGACAGTGTCACTGCACTGGTTTACGGGTATTACTCCCGATGAGCCAGAATTTCCGCCGCGGTGCGCTTGCACTAGCAAGCACTGAGCTTGCACTGTACTGTGGCGGCAGACACAAAGGAGTGCTCGATGCTGGTGAAGTCGATGAAGACGCTGGCGGACGCCCGAAACGGCGCACTGACCGCCGCCTACCGTGCCGGATTGCGATCCCGCACCTTTCGCACCGCGTCCCTGAACACCCCCACCGCCCCGCACGCGGTCATCCCGGTGACCACCGTCGACGGCGCGCGGCTGCGGGTGCACACCTACGGCCCCGCCGACGGCGACGTCATCGTGCTGATCCACGGCTGGAGCTGCAGCATCGAGTACTGGAACCCGCAGATCAACGCGTTCGCGGACCGCTACCGGGTGGTCTGCTACGACCAGCGCGGACACGGCGAGAGCCAGCTCGGCAAGCGGATGCCGAGCCGGGAAACCCTCGCCGACGATCTTGCCGCGGTCCTCGACGCCGTCCTGCGGCCCGGTCAACGCGCCGTGCTCGCCGGACACAGCATGGGCGGCATCACGATTCAGGCCTGGGCCGCGCACTACCCCGAACAGGTACAGCGCCGCGCCGCCGCGGCCATCCTGCTGAACACCACCTCGGGCAATATCCGCTACGACACCGATCTGCTGCCGCTGCTGAACAAGCAGCTCGTCGTGCAGAACAAGCCGATCACCCTGCTCGGCGCTCCGGTGCGGATGCCGACGATCCTGTCCGAGGCGGTGCTCACCTCGCCGGTTCCACTGCCCGGCGGCCTGCTGGCAGGTGCCATTCTGAAGGCGCGCGTGATGTGCAAGCACGCCACGGCCGACGAGGTGAACTTCTCGCTGGGCATCGTGCGTTCCTGTCGCCCGCTCACCCGCGGCAGGCACGCCGCGGCGCTCGCCGATATCGACGTCAGCGACGCCGCCGCGCATCTCACCGTGCCGACCACCGTCATCGCGGGCACCTACGATCACCTGCTGCCGGAACGGATGTCCCGGCGGATCGCCGACGACCTGGCCCGAACCGGCCACCTCGCCGCGTACCACAGCTGGCCCACCGGACATCTCGGCAATATCGAAGCCGCCGACAAGTTCAACGAGGTCCTCGCTGCCGTCGCCGAGCAGGCCCACCTGCCGGCCGCCGCCGCGGGCTGACCCCGGCTGTTCTCCTGAGCCGGTCAACGGCGCCCGGCTCAGGAGCACCGATTCCCGGCGCAGCGATGAGTCCCTCGATCCCACGGCGTCCTTACTGCTGAACGCGTAAGCACCCTTGGGAGAAGAGGTTCAGCGAGTGTTGATCATCGCCGGTCACGCCAGAGTCGATGCCGACCAGCGCGACGCCTATGTCGCCGCATTCCAGGACATGATCCGCCGGTGCCGCGCCGCCCGCGGCTGCCTGGACATCGCCATCACCGCCGATTCGGTCGATCCGTCCCGCGTGAACATCTTGGAACGCTGGGACAACCGGGAGAACCTCGAGGCCTGGCGTGCGATCTCCGACCCACCGCAGACCGGCATCCCCTTCGACGCGGACGTCATGGAATACACCGTCGGCTCGGCCCGTCCGCCGTTCGGCTGAGGTGCACCGATCCGGCGATCGGCCGTGATCTGAACCACTATACGAACGATCGTTCGCGCTTATTGTTTACGCTGGGGGCATGACTTCCATTGACGTTCGAGTTGACGAAGATCGGGACCGGATGCGCGCAGTCATCGAGACCTTCTACGACCGCACCTCCGCCAAAGACATGGCCGGCGTGCTCGACCTGTGCACCGACGATCTGCGGATGCGCATCCCGTTCGATCCCGTGGTGGCCGTCCGCGAGGTGAACGGAAAAGAGGTACTACGCGACATCTCCCAGCAGGCTTTGCAGATGTACGACTCCTACCGACAGATCGTGACCTCCATCGAGCCGATGCTCGACCCGAACGTCTGGCTGGTGACGGTCAAGGGCGATCTCGTGGTGCGCAGCACCGGCCTCCCCTACCGCAACGACTACCTCACGGTCTTCCGCTTCCGGGACGGCAAGATCGCCGAATGGGTCACCTACCACGACCCGATCCGCCAGCTGGTCGCGTTCGGTGTCGACCGGCTACCACCCGCCGAGTGAGTCGCCCCAGAACTAGGGGCACCACCTGCCGAGTGCTAGAACGGCGAAGGTGCAGATCTTCCGTACCACCGGGTGTGCCGCCGCCGGGCACCCCGAGTTCACCGTGGTGTTCGCCGAGCAGCCACCCTCACCCTTGATCATCGGCTGGATGCTGGACATGCTCGAAAAGGCTGTGACGCAGGGCAGCAGCCTCTCCGCGGGAATGCTTTTCCCGCTCGGATGGCGGGTGCTCCGCATCATCGACCGCCAGGACGGGACGCTCGGCCTCGAAGAGCGTGTGGTCGCGGATTTCTGGGAAGAGCACGTCGATCAGGCCATGGGCGATCTGTGGTGGCAGACCGCGGCGGCCGCGAAACTCGGCCTGCCCGTTGAGCTCTCGTCCATCGGCGAGGAGCAAGCCGCCGCCGTGCAGTCGTGCGCCTACTCCGCCGGGCTGCTCATTCTGAACCGGCTCGGTCCGGATTCACCGCAACACGGCAGCTGGTCGGTGCACTGCGGCGTGGACCACGAGCACGGGGACTGGACCCATATCGACCTGCACCAGCTCGCGGTGGCATTTCCGTTCGTCACCCAATTCCTCGCGCTGCCAACGGAAACCGGGCTGCTCATCGAACGCGACCGGGTCGAGGAGACCGGCGGCCTGGTGGCCGAGGTGGCGTATCAGGACATGCTGCGCACCACGGAGGGCGGTGTGCACTTCGGTCCGGCGCCCGCGCCGCTGGACCTGGAACTGCAGGTGCGCTTCGCGATCGGGCAATCCGCCCCGGGCCTGTATCGCACCACGATCGGCTACCAGCACGGGCATCCCGAGATCGTCGCCCGGCTCAGCGAACCCGCGATACCGGATATCGATGACGTGCTGGTGGACCTCGTCCTGGACGATCTACAGCATGCCATCGCGGACGGAGCACGTTTCGCGCCCGGTCACACCGTCCGCGCCGGGTGGCGCACGCTGCGCGTGGTGCAGCGGGCCGACGGCCTGCTCGGGCTGCACGAACGGGTATACGCCGACATGTGGGAGGAACACGTCGAACTCACCTTGCGCGAGACCTGGTACCAAAAGGAGGTCGCGGCGAGCCTCGGTTTGACCGAACGCCTGGACTTTCCGGCGGAGCACCAGTCGGCGGCCGTCGCGTCCTGCGTGCACGATCGACTGCCCGCGCTCGTGCTCGCCCGCGACGAGACCGACGATATCCGCGCGTCGGGCTGGCGGGTCCATTGCGCACAGGACCACCAACACGATGCGTGGTCAGCCCGAACCCTCTGGGAATTAACGGATTTCGCACCATTCGCGACACAGTTCCTCGCGCTTCCGGCAACCACGTCGCTGACCGTCGAGGCGCCGCACACCACCCCCTCGGGCCGTATCCGCACCCACATCACCCTCGGCGGCCGTCATCTGGTCCCCAATCCCGGCTCCTACCTGGCGGTCCTCAACGCGGCGTCGTAGCGTGCGCCGCGCCCGCACACCTGGACAGCGATCACCGGGTACCGACGGGGCGGCGCGCTCTGCATCGACGCCGCCGGCCTCTCGACCGTTGCCGCCGACCGCCACAGGGTGATCAACCGCCCGGCTCTAGTCCAAGGAGGCGAGTTTGCCCGCCAGCACTTCGCGCTCCCGGTCGTTGCCGCACAGCTCGATCGCGCGTGCCAACTCGGCCCGCGCTTCCGCCGTCCGGCCGAGCCGGATCAGTAGTTCGCCGCGCACGCTCGGCAGCAGGTGCGAATCCGAAAGCCCTGTCGCGGAACGTAATTCGTCGACGATGGGGAGGGCCACGGCCGGCCCCTTCGCCATGGACACCGCCACCGCCCGGTTGAGCTCGACCACCGGCGAGGGCGCGAGCCGGCCGAGGGCCTCGTACAGCAGCACGATGCGCTCCCAGGACGTTTCCTCGACAGACGTGGCGACAGCGTGACATTCGGCGATCGCGGCCTGCAGGCCGTAGGCGCCGAGCCCCCGCCCCGCACGCGCCGCGCGTTCCAGGGCCGCGCGGCCACGACCGATCGCGGCGTGATCCCAGCGCCGACGATCCTGCTGCTCCAACAGGATCGGCTTGCCGTCGGGTGCGGTGCGGGCCGGGAACCGGGCGGCAGTGAGTTCGAGTAACGCCAGAAGTCCTTGCGCCTCAGGCTCGTTCGGCATCAGCCGGGCAAGAATCCGCGCCAATCGCTGTGCTTCGCCCGCGAGGTCGAACCGGATCAGGTCGCGTCCGGAACTCGCCGACGAGCCCGCGGTGAAAATCAGGTACACCACGTTCAGCACCGAACCGAGGCGCGCGGCCCGCTCCGGCCCCGACGGCACCTCGAATCGCACCTTGGCCGCGGCCAAGGTCTTCTTCGCGCGGGTGATCCGCGCCTGCACCGTCGCCGTCGGCACCAGGCACGCCTTCGCGATCTCGTCACTGTTCAAACCGCCGATCACGCGCAGCGTCAACGCTATTCGCGCGTCCCGCGACAGCGTCGGGTGGCAGGAGATGAACATCAGCGCGAGCACGTCGTCATCGATCTGGTCCGGATCCCACAGCACGTCGTCGGCGGTCTCGAGGACTTCGCCGCCTGAGACCGCACCGCCCTCGCCCAGATCGCGGGCGAGGGCCGCATACCGCTCATCGAGGGCGGAACGCCTGCGGAACCCATCGATGGCCCGCCGCTTGCCGACGGTCAGCAACCAGCCCGCGGGATTGCCCGGCACCCCGTCGCGCGGCCAGGTCACCAGCGCCTCAGCCAGTGCCTCCTGCGCCAGGTCCTCGGCGAGCGCGAAGTCCCCGGTGTAGCGCGCCAAGGCGCCGACGATGCGCGCGGATTCGATCCGCCAGACCGCGGCGACGGCCGCCCGTCCACTACGTTCGGCCATCACCCGCCGTCCCGCTCAGAGCTGGCCGGTGGCTTCGCGCCACGCCCGCTCCTTCTGAATCCACTCGTTGTCCTGCGGGAATTCATCGATCGAGGAGACGCGCCGGATTTCGGTCTTGAAGCCCGGTCCGGCCATCGGCATCCGCTTGGCCCACTCGATCGCCTCCTCCTTGGACGCGACATTGAGAATGTAGAACCCGCCGAACAGCTCCTTGGTCTCGCCGTACGGGCCGTCGGTGATGATCGGCGTCTCCGACGAATAGTCGACCACCACGCCCTCGGCCGGGTCCTCCAGCCCCTCGGCCGCCAGCAGCACCCCGGCGCGGATCATCTCCTCGTTGAACCGGCCCATGACCTCCAGCATCTCGTCGAAGTCGACCTCGCCCATCTTCGCGTAGCCCTCGTCCGTCGCCCGCATCACCAGCATGTACTTCATGATTCCGTCTCCTCGGTCATCATCCCGGGCCCCTTCTGGACCCTCTCATCCCTAGGTCGAACGGGGAGCGGTCTCGATCGACACGTCCGCAAAAGTTTTTCCGGATGCCTTCGGGCTCGCCGCCGGGCGCAGCGGTGCACGCCCTGCGTGTCGTGCTCGAACCTGTTGCGGAAGAAGTGCTTTCAGCGCCTAGGAGCCGTCCCGTATGCGCACGCGGACGCCGGTCGAGTACATTGTCGCGGCCAGCACGAATATGAATGTCGTTACCGATACGAGAGGAGTGTGGCGGTGAAGATCGCCTTCGTCGGCAAGGGTGGCAGCGGTAAGACGACCCTGTCTTCGCTGTTCATCCGGCATCTGGTCGAGCGCGGGTTGCCCACCGTGGCGATCGATGCGGATATCAATCAGCATCTGGCGGCCGCGCTGGGTGCCGGGGAAGAAGAGTCACTGACCCTGCCGACCCTCGGCGCACACCTGCCCCTGATCAAGGACTATCTGCGCGGCGACAACCCTCGGATCGCCACCGCCGACGCGATGATCAAGACCACGCCGCCGGGTTCGGGCTCGCGGCTGCTGCGCGTCGTCGAGGAGAACCCGATCTACGCCGCGTGCATGCGCGATGTCGGCGGGGCACGACTCATGGTGACCGGGCCGTTCAGCGACGAAGATCTCGGCGTCGCCTGCTACCACTCCAAGGTCGGCGCGGCCGAGTTGCTGCTCAACCATATGGTCGACGGTGCGGGCGAATACGTCGTCGTCGACATGACCGCGGGCGCCGACTCCTTCGCCTCCGGCCTGTTCACCCGTTTCGATCTGACCGCGCTGGTGTGCGAACCGACCCTGCGCAGCGTCGGCGTCTACCGCCAATACCTGAACTACGCCAAAGACTTCGGCATCCACATCGCCGTCGTCGGCAACAAGATCTGCGATGCCGACGACCTCGCCTTCCTGCGCGAACACGTCGGCGACAACCTGCTCTGCTGGACCGGCCGCTCCGCACACGTGCGCGCCGCCGAACGCGGCGACATCCGCCCCATCACCGACCTCGAACCCGAGAACCGCGCCACCCTCGCCACCCTCCACTCCGCCCTCGACGCCCGCACCCGCGACTGGACCACCTACCAGCAGCAAGCCGTCGACTTCCACATCCGCAACGCCAACGCCTGGGCCGGCCCCGATCTCCTCACCCAAATAGACCCCACCTTCACCCTCCACCCCACCCCCTCCTGACCCAGCTCCCGCACCCGTTCCGTCTTCCCGCACTCCGCCCAGCGCGGTAGAGCGGGTGCGGGAACACAGAACCGGTGCGGGACAACAGAATCCACACTCGACCGCGATCCGGCGCTGCTCGAAAGCCCGTCGAGCTAGTACTCCAGATCGGACCATGGGATGTCGATGGGGAAGGGTGCGCCGATCCGGACGCCGTCGGGATCATCGTGCGTCCATTCGCCGACCAGGATGTAGTCGGCCGAGCGGAGTGGGCGCACGCCATCTGGCAGGGGTCCGTGTTCTGTTTCGAGCCCGTAGGCGCGGACCGTGGCGATGGCGCTGGCTTCGCGCGCCAAAGTCACCTCCCAGTACCAGGGAATCCGAGCACTCGCGTAGCGCCCCTTCTTCGCCTCCATGTCCGTCTGTGTGTTGGAAGGCGACAGTACTTCACCGACGAGCAGCGCATCGGCACCACGGACATCCTGATACGCCGATTCCAGACAGCGGTGCACCAGAAAATCTGGTGTCAGGAAGTCGGATTTCCCGCTCGTTCCCAGGAAGACGTTGGTCTCGAAGTTGACCACCCAGCAACGATCCGGCCTGTCCGCCATCGCCTTCCGCGAACAGCGCTCGATCGAGTTGGTCAAACGGCGGGTGAAGGTTTGGTGCTCGCCGGGCCCGCGACGGACCCACACCACGCGACCATCCCACAGCTCGATCTGATCAGCGATGTCCTCAGGAAGTCGCTGCAGCTCATCCCAAGTCATGTACTCAGGAAGATCCGGCCGCTCGATGCTCGGAAGAGACATGCCGCAATCGTAGGCGAGTTGCAATGCAGTCAACCAGGATGTTTGTGGAGCCGCCTGGGGGAATCGAACCCCCGACCTTTTCATTACCGAGAATGACGACTACCACGGGCAACTACAGACCCCCACCATGTTCTCTAAAACACCCTCTAACTGGCCATATACCTACTCTCGACTACCCTCAACGATCGAATATGCGTTCGGCACCAGACGGCGTTCACCGACTTAGTTGGGACTTAGTTGGGGGCAGCCGCGCCAGAGTATCGGCGTGTCACATCAGCGACACACCGTGAAATTTTGGCATCAGCTATCGATCAGCGACGGCAGTAAGAGGCAAGCCCCGAAGGGGTGCGGCAGCCCACATCCGACGGTTCCATGACCCATCGTCCAGCGCTGCGGCAGCTGGCCCGATGGGGGCCGAGTGCGCCGCTTCGGTCCCCCATCCTGGTTACGCGCCAGGGTGCCGCCCGGAGCGCAGCGAAGGGCGGGCACCCTGGGCGGCGCGCGCATGCGCGCCGCTCTTGATCCAGTAGAGGTGAATTCGGCAAGTTCTCTTACTTGGGTTTCCGGTTTCTCTTCCCCTTCTTCTCACTTCCCGGGGGCTCCCAAACTCTCTTCACCTGCCCTACCTGGTCCATCAAAGGCTGCGGCACAACATCTTCGCGCTACTGACCTTGTGTCCGACCCGTCGCGATGCGACGGACAGCCCCCTGGCGCGTGGCACCGGGATGAAGCGACCCGAATCCGGGCACGAACTTCGAGCCTCGAAAATCGAGCGTCTTAAAAAGTGATCGCTTGTGAGACACCACGCGGTTAGCATCCGAGCAGTCGTGCGTACTGCTCGCCCGGCGCGTACGGGAACGCGTAACCGGCCCGCGTGGTGCCGAGTCCGACGCTAGCTGTCCACAATCCCGGCTAGCAACACGCTCTGTTGGGGTGTAACCCGCTCAGCAGTTCGTGGTCAGCTCTCAGGCATACCGGCCTGTCTCCCCGAACAGGATTATCGGGTTGTGTGGATACACCCTCCTCCCCTTGGCGGCCCACCTCCAGTCATACCGGCCGATTTCACGCACAGGAGCCCGATGGTGGCGGTGGCGGTGCAGATGCCCCTACAGGGTGCACAGGGTGCAATACGGCCGTGCTGCGACTGACTGTCGGGCTGGATAGGTTCCGGCTGTTAAGGATTCGGTGCGGCCAGTTCCCAAGTTCTCGTGAGAACTTGGGGCACTTAGGGATTCAACCGAACGCTTAGGTGCCTGGCCCCCGCCCGTATAACCCCATCCCCCGGTCCCTACACCGGCTCGTTTTGAGGCTCCCCGATCTTGTAGGGGTTTTTCAGGTCCGTATGCAGATGCTGGGTGCAGGGACGAACCTCCGTGTTCGCGAATCTATAGAACCCAGCCCGACGCCGGCTGCGGCGTCGCCGCAGTTCATAGCGCTGCACTCGAGGTAACCCAGTGCGCCGTCACCGGCTGCGTTCTTGCCCTGGCGAGTCTCGTCCGTCCCTGCTGCGACCTTGCGCCCTTGCCGCTTCCTCGCGGGCGGTCTCAACCGCTCGTTCCGGCCCGTGTGCCTGCCCCAGGTTCATCAGCTTCGCGACGTGCGGCGGGAGTTGGGCCAACTGGGTTTCGCGTGCCTCGCGCTGTATCTGAAGCTCGGTCAGTCGCTTCTGTTCGGCTGCCTCGCGTTCAGCGGTGTTTTTCTCGGGTGCTTTCACGGGCGTTACGGGTTCGATCCTGAATTGTTTTTGAACGTCCCGCGCCGCCGTCTCTGCGGCTTCGCGGGCTATCCGGTCGCGTTCGGTCTCCGGCGCTTTAGGTTCCTTAGCGGGTGGCTTAGCTGATTCCCGCTGTATCAGATGTTCGAGCGTGGGGAATTCTTTCGCGGCTTGCCTCGCTGCGGCTAGTTCAGCGGCTTGCACTTGCTCGCGGCGTTGCTTCTCCTTGGCGATCCTGCGGATGTTCTCGAGCCGTTGTTGAGCGCGTTCCCTGCGTTGTCGTAGGCGCTGCTGCTCTGCTCGCTCTCGTGCCCGGTCCGCCTTCTCCTTGGCTCGCTGTTGCTTTTCGAGACGCTTACCTATCGTGAGGGCTAGGCGTCGCTGCTCGCGGGTGATCTCCTGAACGACGAACTGACCCGGATATTTTCCCTCAAGCTCCTTGATCCGGTCTCTGACTTCCTTGTCGTGCCGGGCACCTTGCACAATGGTCCAGTCGACCATTGCACCTGGCACCTCACGGATGTATCGCTCATCCTTATCGAGCTGCTTAAGCGTCTTCTCCTTTTGGGATCCGCCCGCCTTATACTCCGACGATTTAGTCAGACTGACATTGGCAACGTCGCTGATTCGAGGGCCTAGCGAGGTTTCAAGCCGGACTTCCTTCTCATAGCCGCGATCGGGCGTCTGACCTCGCAGAAGTGCCATGCCGTCTCGGAACCGGTTGCCCATGTCCCGCGAGCGTTTCCACCACTGCCGCGCCTTGAGATAACCCTCACGGTCTCTAGCGTTGAGCCCCTGGAACCACTTCTTGCCGACGTATCGAGTGTATTCCGCTTCTAACCTGTCGTTCCATTCATAGCCCATTGGCTCCCCCTGAGCCGGATGAAATAGGGGCGTTCAGTCCCTGCGTCCGGAAAGGGTGGGGCGACCCGCTTCGACCCATATCCGATAGTCCTCTTCGCTATAGCGAAACCCCTGTGCCCAAGTGCTACTCGTCTTGCGATCAATAGCAGTGGTGAGTGCAGGAATGACGCCCAGATAGAATTCCGCAAATGGCCTGTGGATGACCGGGCCGAATCCCTGGCTTCGCTTCGCATCATCGAACGAAGGGACGTTACGCCAGACGCCTTCGAAATTGCGTCGGAATACTTCGCCGATAAACCTGTGAAACTGATCGGCAACCGCTCGATTCTCGGGCGCAAGGGTAGAGTCGACGGTCGGAAATATCGAGAGTGCGGCGCGTTCTGCATGGTCGAGCCCCTGAGCCGACCAAGGGTCGTCCGGCATGTCCGGGACGGTCTCGTTCAGGAAGGCATCCAATTGTGCGTTCATGTTCTCCGGCGCTACCCATTCGAGCCATTTCGGGTCGTTCTGGTCGCGTTCTATCTGTTCGAGTTCGGCTTGTGTGAAAGGCCGGAAATCGCCCATGCTCTTACCCCTTCTCGTCATGGTCGGAACTGTTCAGTGTCGCGCTGTAGCGGTCACGGTACAAGCCGGTCACGACATCACCGTCCGCTTCGGTCCCGGTGACGATACGAAACAAGACCCGCCCATCGGGAAGATCCACGGTGAAGGTGTGATTGTCGAACCAGTACATCGGGAACCCGGCGTTGTGGAGGATGTCGCCGGAGGTCGTTAGATGCTCGACACAGTGCGCCAGGGTGCCTGTGGTGAGCGCGGGAAGCCGCACGGGCTCTTCGGTCGCCTCGGGCACCATCTCGAGGACGCAATGCGCCTCGCCGGTCACGACAGAGCTCCGTTGTCTTTGGGACGCTTCGCGTTCGGATACAGCTTTTCGTTCTCGCGGTACATCCAATGCAGGATGATCAGCACGGACACGGTGACGATGCACCCCGACGCAGTACATCGCAGGGTCGACCATCCGTTCTTCACGGCTCGTACAGCCTCTCGTTCGGCAGTCGACGCAATCCCGCTGTGCTGCCAGGGATTACGTCCACCTGATCCAACAAATGGCGCTGGTGGTGCTCCTGGACGAACCACAGCGCGCAGGTAACGCACGCCGCGTAGTGGAGCCGTACCCCGCCCAGCGTGACCACCAGGTGCACGTCCGGTTGGTCCGGGTGCGGAGACACCGGCGTGTGGCCGGTACTCATCGCGATTTCCGATCACTGGCGGCCTGTGCGGCTAGCCAGTTGTCCAGCTCGATCAGTGATCCGGACTTCACCGGTTTACGGCCGCCTACCGTGACCAGGTCCCATCCGTAGGGGGCGCGGTTCTGCCGTACGAGTCCGTACCCCGCATTTCCGGCTTGGAGCAACACCCGCTGCCGCAATTGCTCGAACGTGCTCACCGCCGCACCACCTTCGACGGATAGCTACCTGCGGTATCACCGGACACGGGGCATCACCAGCGTCCGCGAATCGCGATCGGAACCGGTACACATCCGGATCGTCTCGACCACGAGTAGAGCGCTGGGCCGGAAGGTGTTGCGGGGTGGTTCGATCCAGCGTCGCAATGCCCACGATTGCGCTGTGGGAGAGGGCAATACGACCACCCCGGCACGGACGATGATCACGTTCGCCCGGTACATGTCCGAGAACACGCGGGTGTCGTCCTCGGGCACATTCGGACGGACCAGGTACGTCCACCGGTTCGACCCGATATGCCCGATGATCGGGCCGACCGCAGCACCTCGAGACTTCATGTGCTGGCGCACCGTCTCACCCAACGGTGCGGGCATGGTCAGTGCACCGATGTGGCCCGCCGGGAACGTGATTCGACCCAGCGAAGGTGGATCTATTATCGCGGGCAGTCCGCACACGTCCCGGTAGTGGGCGCAACGGGTTAGCGGTGTGTCCTGGTTCGGTATGTGTTGCATCGTGATTCAGCCCCCTGCGGCATCGAACGACGTTTAGGTGTGCCCGGCCCTCCGGTCAGTTGAGGTGCGGCGGCTCGTCCAAGGGGTAAAGCCGCTTACCGGGCACCGATTCAGACAACCATCGGGAACGTCCGGAATGGCTCTGGTTGGTGTCCACATGTGTCCTCAATGCTCGCTACGCTGGAGCTGTGGACCCTGGGGCGCTGTTGCGTGCTGCCCGTGAGGCAGCGGGAATTTCGCTGCGTGGGATGGCCGAACGGACCTTCTACAGCCGGACGTATCTGGGCGCAATCGAAACGGGCCAGCGCCCTGTGCCTGCTGGGGTAACAGCTGCGTACGAACGGGTGCTAGGCACGACCGATCTAGGACGGCTAACGGCCGCCGCGATATCTGCGTCCAGCGTGGACGCCAGCACCTTGTCCGACGTCGCTTCGATGTTGTCAGCTATGCGCCGGGTCGAAGATGCGACAGGCGCGCTGTCGGTCCTTCCGGCAGTGCGGGGCATATCAGCGATGACCGAGCAGTTCGCACGGCAAGCGCGGAAGGCCAAGACCGCCGCGGCCGCGCTCGCATCGGAGGTGACCCAGTATCGGGGCTGGCTCGAACACGCTGTTGGAGCTGACACGGCCGCTCAACGCAGCCTCTCCACAGCCGTCGAGCTAGCGGAAGAATCCCGCGACCCTGACCGGCTGGTACACAGCCTGGGTTTCGCCGGGTACGTCGCTTGGGGAGCCACAGGGGACTACGACAGGGTTATCGCCCTCTCCGACGCCGCGCTGAAAGTCCGCAACGCACATCCGGTCTTGGCGGCCTACGCAAGGATGCGGCGCGCCGAACTACTAGCGGCACGTGGAGAGACGAACTCCGCACAACGCGCCCTGGCCGCAGCCGACGAGGTGACAGCGTCAGCAGATAGCCTCGAGCCACCCGAAGCGATGTACTGGTGGACGCCTGGGTTCGGTGCCGTCCAACGTGGCGGTGTTCTAGCCCTGCTGGGAGACACCGCGCAGGCGGTCGAAGAAGCTACAGCTGGACTTGCAGAGATGCCGATCGAGCATCGCGGTACAGAATGGCTGGCTTCGGCGCTGCGAAGGGTAGATCCGGATCTGACAGAAACCTAATCCCTCGATGTTCAGCTGTAACACTTGCTGTTAGAACCACTGTTAGAACGGGATGCAAAACTCAACACCGAGCACTTCGCGGTGCCCCCGCTCTGAGTGGACAGCCAATGCGCTCACTCGGTTCGCCCATGCCTAGCGGCGAAGGTAGAGCACGCACCTCCCAGACGATCGGTTAACTGTCAAGCGGACACACCGACAGGCACTCTCCGCGCGGGGCTAGCACGTTCGGATCTCCAGAGAAGAGCGGGAGTCGTTGCAGCACAAGACTACTCATCGCAACCCATGACTACCCATTGCCATTCATTACAACCCATTGCCGCTCATGGCAATTCGGCCATTGCTACCATTTCGCAACATTGGAGCGAGGAGCATCTTCGCACCCGCTAGAGCGTACAATCGCCCAGGGACACAGACGAGGATCGCGAAAATACTTGCAGCAGTATTGATTTCGATAAATAGCGAGTTTCTGCCGTCTTGGGCTGCGGAGAACGATCTCTCGACACGGCACGCGGTACCCTGGTGATGATTCAGGAACGGTTGATGCCGCCGTATGGCGCTCCTGGCTCTGGATCGACGGAGTAGTTCGTATCGCCGGGTGCGCGATATGCGAATCGCAATTTTTCAGCGAACTCCATGCCGGACTTGACGTTCGGCTCCCCCAGCCCAGTGTGCGAGTGAAGTCACCGAGCGGAACTTGCACAGATTGTGCACCCACAGCGGGTGTGAGATCGACGCTTTAGCCGGTGTGGTGGGCGTAGAAAGGAGTAACGCAGGACGTCACAACAACGTTGTGCACACAAATTGCGTGAATTGATGTACTGGACAGGTGCCGCCCGCGAGGTCAGGATGGAATGTTGGTCGCGGAACGCCAGAGAGGCAGGTGATGAGGATTCAGTGAGTGAGTTCGGCAGGGCCGAACAAGGTTTCGTCGCTGTCCCCCCGCGCTAACGAGGGGACAGCCTGAACGAAAAGAAACTCCAGCAGGTGTCAATGGGTCGCCACCCTCGCCTGTGGAGTCCCCACTTCCCATTCACGCAGAAACGAGGTCTCTGCCTTGTCAAGAGTAGTCGATAGATGCTGTTTAAGTCATCTTTCCGCCGCGAATTCGCCCCGTCCGCACGTCCCCGGAGCTGGGGTGTAAGCCGTGCTGACGACGCGTGGCTGCGGGCGGTTCGGGTGCCGAGGTCCGCCACGTGGCAGTAGGTCCAGCCCAGTGGCGTGACGCGCAACTTACTGCGCCACTAACACTCTCACTTTGGCGGAAATCAGTCAGATTACTCAGATTCGAACCCTAGGAAAGGTGCCGAGATGGCCACCGAAAACGAATATGACCGTCGCAAAGATCCCCGATACCCGGTTCCGTTCCCGGACCACTTCCACGCCGGTTTGTTGCAGTTGGGCGAGGTCCGTCCGGACAACGAGTACACAGGTGATCCGAACAGACCAGGCCCGCAGAAGCGCGATCCCGTTACGGGGCAGCCAGTCTGGAAGATCAGCGTGACTGATCCGGGTGAGAGCAACCCTCGCCGCGCCAGTTTCGAGGTGTTCCTTCTTTCCGACACCGAACCGGTGCCACCAAGTGAGGAGATCCGCCCGGGAGTCCGGTGGATCGAGCTGACCGGGATGACGATCAGTCCGCGTATCGCGGGGCAGGGCGAATACAAATACCTGAGCCGAACCATTCGTGCGACAGGCTACGCCCAGCCTCCTACCAGCCCGCGTTCGTCGGGCAGTTCGGGACAGAAAAGTGCCTGATCTGAGGCGCTGAACAAAAGGGATGGGGTCCGGTGCCAGCATGCCCGGACCCATCCCGCGCAAACTCCTGCGGGTGGAATGACCGTAAAAGCTTGTAAGACAGTGTTTTTCGCAAGCACGACCTGATGAAAGGCAATCAAGAAGATGGTTCGTTCGGCCGAATATCAGAAGCCCCCTCCGGGGACGCCCACGATGCTCGATGCCATCGGTAAGGCGTTTTTCTATGCGCTCGAAGCTGCGGTGGTCGGGGTGGCGCACGTGGTGTGGTGGGCGGTGTTGTATCCGATGTTGTCGGTGCCGCTGGCTGGTGCGGGGGTGTTGTGGTGGTGGCAGGGGTGGCCGTATGGGGTTGGTGCGGTGGCGTTTTCGGGTGCGTTGTGGGTGGCGTGGTGGGCATGGTGGCCGGGTTCGTGGCGGCGGTGGGTGTCCGGGCGTATCCGAGGCCGGTATCTGGGGTGGAAGCGCTACCGGGTGGGCTGGAACTCCACGCTCGCGCTGAACTCGCTGACTCAGGTACTCGACACGGGAGTGCTGACTCCGCGGCTGGCGAAGATCGAGGTCGGCGACACCGCCGATGTGCTGACGGTCAAGATGCTCAAGTCCCAGGTCGTGGACGACTGGGCCAATCGCGCCGATGCGTTGCGCAATGCGTTCGGCGCTGTCGGGGTGCGGGTGCGCACGATCGAGCCGGGATGGGTACGCCTGGAAGTGATCCAGGTCGACCGGCTCACCGAACCGATTCCACTACCTCGGGTGGACGCGAAAACCGTTGACCTGGAAGCGCTCACGATCGGGGTGACCGAACTGGGTAAGCCGTGGCAGGTGCGGTTGCTCGGTAATCAGTTCCTCGTCGCCGGGGCCACAGGCTCGGGTAAGGGGTCGGTGGCGTGGGCCACGATCGCGGCGTTGGGTCCGGCGATCCGGGCCGGGTTGGTGCAGGTGTGGGTGATCGATCCCAAGGGCGGTATGGAGTTCGGTGCCGGGCGGCGCTGGTTCGCGCGCTTCGCCTACGACAACGGCCCTGGTGCGTTGAAGTTGGTTCAGGACGCTGCGGCGGTGGTGCAGAGCCGGGGTGTGCGCTACATGGATTCGTGGGCGCGCAAGATCACCCCGACCGTGGCGGAACCGCTGGTGCTGCTGATCATCGATGAGGCAGCGAGCCTGAGTAGCTACTTCAGCGACCGCCGGATCAGAGACGAGTTCATGCGGCTGCTCGGGGATGTGCTGACCAAGTCCCGGGCGGTGGCGATGCCGGTGATGGGTTGTCTGCAAGACCCGTCGAAGGAGGTCATCCCGTTGCGACAGCTGTTCCCGTCCCGAATCGGGTTGCGGATGAAAGAACGCACTCAACCCGACATGGCGCTCGGGGACCACGCGCGTGAGCGGGGTGCGCTGTGTGATCAGATCCCGGTCTCGATGCCGGGTGTGGGGTTCGTGGAAGAAGAAGAATCACCGGAAATCACTCGCGTGCGCGCGTTTCATGTCACCGACGACGACATCCGCTGGATCATGTCCACCTACCCGCCTCCACACCGCCAGGGTGAGGACGAGACCGGCGTGGACCTCGGTAAGAGCGCTGGCTGATCTCGGCGAGCTAGCCTGGTAGAAGCCGTGCCAGGCGATCTCTTCAGTTTCCTTTTGCGAGCCGCACTTTCAACAGCGCGGGCAGCGCACTCAGACACAGACTTCTCGGCGCGGGTAGCGCGATCACACAGTCTCTCAGCGCGGGTAGCGCATCCTCGAGACCTATTTTCAGCGCGGGTAGCGCTCGTGGCCTGTACCGGCAGGTGCCACATCAATCCTTCATTGCTGTTCCGGCACAGAGACTTTCGGTGCTTGCTGTGGCACCGGACCGGGCTGCGTTCTCGTGGCGGACCTGGTGCCGCAGCTCCCCTAACGGAACAGGAGCGGTCTTCATGGCTGTCCATCTCGACGACGTATCCCACGAACACGACAGCGACAGTCAGGCGAGCGGGCGGGGGCCGTCGTTTCTGGAAATCGCGGTCGCTGCCGCAGACCGACACGGAGTCTGCGTGCGCCCGGTCGTGCTCGAACAAACCGACACCGTGACCGGACGGACCACCTTCGTTCCGGTGCCATGCGGTGCCAGACTCGAATCACGCTGCGGCCCCTGTGCCCGCAAAGCACAAGCCCTACGCAAAGCCCAGTGCCGCGAAGGTTGGCACCTGACCGAAGAACCGACTCCGGCGCGGACACGCGCGACCTACGACCACGAGGGCCTGCTGCTCTACCGAGCCGACCTGGCCGCACTCCTCGCTGAAGGTGTCGAACACGAGGCGGCCGAGCTGCGTGCCGAAATCGCTTGGGCAGACAAACAACTGACAGTGCTGGGCATGAGGGGATCACCGCCAGCGGAGACAGAGGAGACACACGCCGGCGGGGACAGCAGCGTCGAGGAGAGTTCGCGGCGTCGGCGGTCGACTCGCCGCCGCCAGGATGCGCCCGGTCTGCCGCGCGCCGATGTCTCCGAGCGCACGGTAGGACGAGCCCTCGGCGGTCACATCTCCTCGATGTTCGTCACCCTGACCATGCCCAGCTACGGCAAAGTCCATGGCGACGGGGCCGCCCGCGATCCCGACGCCTACGACTACCGGCGCGCAGCCTGGGATGCGATCACCTGTGCGCGGCTGTTCTCACGCTGGATTCAGAACCTGCGACGCGTGGTGGGCTGGAATGTCCAGTACTTCGCCGTGGTCGAACCCCAGAGGCGCGGGGCGCCGCACCTGCACGTGGCATTGCGGGGCGCGATCCCACGAGCTGTGCTGCACAAGGTGCACCAAGCCACCTACCACCAGGTGTGGTGGCCGCCCGCCGAGCAGATGCGGTATCCGGGCAAGGTCGTTCCGATGTGGGACACCGAGCACGCCACGTTTGTTGACCCGGTGAGCCGGAAACCGTTGGAGAGTTGGGGCGAAGCGGTCGACGCGATCGGACCTGACGACGTTCCCGCCCACACTGCTCGGTTCGGGCCGCGCATCGACATCCAAGGCATCGCGGCAGGCACACCCGCCGCTGATACAGCGATCGGCTACCTGTGCAAGTACCTGACCAAATCAGTGACCGAGGTGCTGCGCGCCCGCACAGCTTGCCAGCAGGACCACTACGACCGCTTACACGTGGCGTTGTGCCGGACACCGTGTAGTCCGCGGTGCGCCATCTGGCTGCTCTACGGCATCATCCCCAAGGGGGCGACGTCGAAAACCGTTCCCGGCGTATGCAAAGCACGCGCACACCGCCGCGAAACCCTCGCCCTGCCCGGCAACCGAGTACTCACCTCCGAGCAGTGGACCGGCAAAACCCTCGGCGACCACAAGGCCGACCGCCTCGAATTCGTCCGCCGCACCCTGGCCGCAGTCGGCATCGACAAACCCGCCCAAGACCCGCGCCGCTATGTGTGGGCCACGATCGCCCCCGGCACTCGCACGCCCTCGCGAGCGAAACTCTTGCTGGCAGCGATCAGCCAACGCATCACCTGGCGCGCCGAATACGACCGCGCCCTCTACGCCGCACAGCACCCCGACGGCGACGGCAGAGGTTCGGCAATTCGCGCAGGGGCAACGATTGCCATCGAGCAAACAGGCAGCAAAACTACTGATCTTGACCACTCAGGAGCTACTGATGTCAGCTGAGAGCGCATCCACCTGGCCAGTTCGCAGGTGGGCGAAGACCACGGAGGCCGCTGCGCACATCCGCGTAAACCCGGAAGTGCTCCGGCGTTGGAACCGAGAGCGTGACAAGCATCCGTGGCTACCGAAACCGAAGCGAGTGGGAAAGGACTTCCGGTGGGATCTGCACGCACTGGACGCGGCGCTGGAGGCACGCGAGGACTGACCACGCTGGAGACAGCATGAGAACCGGTCGACCTCCGCGCCCGATCGGTGTTGCGGGTGGCGTAATGCTCACGGAGCTGTCCCCGGGGCATTGGCAAGCTCGGGTGTTGGTGCGTGATGCATCCGGCAAACGGCGTGATCTGGCGCGGGTGTCGCCGATGAAACGCGATGCACAGGGACGAAGGATTCCTGATCGCAACGGTTCTCGAGCAACGGACGCGGTACTCGATGCGGCGAACGCGATCCGGATCGATGTCGGGGGCGAGTTGTCGGAGGCGACAAGTGTTCGGCAACTGTGGGCGCTGTACCGGATTTACCTGGTTGAGCAGGGGCGGGCTTCGGCAACGGTGGAGCGCTACGACTTGGTGGCTGAGATGTTCGACACGGCGTTCGGTGGTCGGCGTCTTCTGGAGGTGACGACCTCCGCTATCGAGGCTTTTCTCAACGACTTAGGCGAAGCCAAGGGGCCAGGCACGATGCGGACCGGGCGCATTGTCCTGTCAGGGATGTTCCGCTACGCGGTGCGTAAAGACGCGCTGAGCGTCAACCCAGTTCGTGAATCCAAGCTGGCTCAGAATGTCGAGGCGAAGGGCCGCACAGGCGGCTCACGCGACATCACCGTTGATGAGCTGCGGTTCATCCTAGCGGCGGTGCGGACATCGGAAGTTGCCTGTCCGCGAAAGCTTTCGAGAGCCGAGCGGAACCGCAAGACTCCGGTGAAGTCGTATACGCCTCCAACCGTGGCGGAGTACTGCGAGAGTGCTGACCTGGCGGACTGGGTGACACTGCTCGCCGGTACCGGCCTACGCCGTAGCCAGGCGGCGGGGTTGTTGTGGTCGGACATCAATCTGGAGCGTCGAACGCTTCGCACCTCGGGAAAGGTCGTCCGGGTCAAGGGTGACGGCCTTGTACGCGTTGTGAGCGATGACGATCCGAAGAATCGGAGTGGTGCCATCGCTTTGCCTGACTTCGTGGTGGAGATGTTGAAACTGCGGCGCAAGGAGCTGGCCGCGCGGAAGCTGGCTTCCCGCCCTACCGGTGGGGATGCGCTCGATCTCGTGTTCCCGTCTGCCGTGTGGACCTTGCGTGATCCGCAGAACTTGGGCCATGAATGGCAGCGGGTTCGCGAAGCCCTCGGCATCCCTGATGACGTGACTGCACACAGCTTTCGGGGGGCGGTGGCGACGATTCTGGACGACGCTGGCCTGTCGGCGCGAGTGACAGCAGATGTGCTCGGGCACGTTGATCCTGCGATGACCCAGCGGCGCTACATGGCACGTGGTCGGGTGCATCACGCAGCGGCAGACGCCTTGAACCGTGCAGTGAGCAATCCCACCTGATCACCGGGCGTGTCCAGCGACTTTGTTGGGACTTAGTTGGGAGTTCAGCCAGACAGGTTGAACTTCTGCGGGGCAGAAATCGGCCCCTACCTGGGTATATGGAGCCGCCTGGGGGAATCGAACCCCCGACCTTTTCATTACGAGTGAAGCGCTCTACCGACTGAGCTAAGGCGGCGTGCCTTTCGGCGTGGCGAGTCTATCGTCTTCGGGGGTGGATCGCGAAAACGGGTGGTCAGGGGGTTTGGGCGGCCATTAGGGCGGCGGCGAGGGCAGCCAGGGCGAAGCGGGGTTTGACGTTGAGGTCGAGGGCTTCGCGGCAGGCCAGGACGGCGTCGATGGATTGCAGGAGGCCCTCGGGGCGGATGCGGCGGGCCAGGTCGTGGATCTGGTCGGACAGGTCGGGGTGGGTGAGGGCCACGCCGGAGCCGTTGCGGGCGGCGCCGAAGCGGACCGCCAGCGCGTCGCGGTAGACGCCTGCGACGTCGATTAGGGCACGGTCGAGGGCGTCGCGGCCGGTGCGGGTGGCCCGGGACTTCTGGCGGCGTTCCAGGTCTTTCAGCACGCCTGCGGAACCTCGGGTGGCGCCAGCTGCGCCCTTGCCGGTGCCGCCCGCGCCGAGGGCGGTCGCGAGTTCTTCGCGTTCCCTGTCGTCGCGGGTGGCGCTCATCTGCTTGGCTTCGTCGTCTGCGGCCTTGACCAGTTCGTCGGCGGCGGCGTAGGCGGCGCCGGGTTTCGAGGCGGCGGCGACCAGTGCCAGGGCACGTTGACGGCGGGCGCGCGCATCCCCGTCGGTGGCGAGACGGCGGGCCCGGCCGACGTGGCCGCCGCTGATCGAGGCCGCCCAGTTGGCGGTCTTCTCGTCGAGGTGGTCGCGTTCGCGCAGGACCTGCGCGATGGCAGGCACCGACGGGGTTACGAGGTGCACGTGCCGGCAGCGCGAACGCAGGGTGATCGAGATGTCCTCGGGGTCGACGGTCGGCGCGCACAGCAGGAACACGGTGCGGTCCGGCGGCTCTTCGACCACCTTCAGCAGGACGTTGCCCGCGGCCTCGGTCAGGCGGTCGGCGTCTTCGATGACGACGACCTGCCAGCGGCCGGTGCTCGGCCGGCGCGACGCGACCTGCACGATCTCGCGCATCTCCTTGGTGCTGATGCTCAGCCCCTCGGGGATGACGCGGCGTACGTCGCCGTGTGTGCCCGCCATGGTCGTCGTGCAGGCGTGACAGCGGCCGCAGCCGGGCGAACCGGGGTCGGTGCACTGCAACGCGGCCGCAAAGCACAGTGCCGCAACGGATCTCCCGGACCCGGGCGGGCCGGTGAACAGCCATGAATGCGTCATCGCGCCTTCGACCACGTCGGCGCGTGCCGCGATCGCGGCAGCCGTCAGCTCGGACTCGACCGCATCCTGGCCGACCAACCGATCGAAGACACCTGCCACGCCGTACACCCTAGCGGCCCGCACCGACACCGATCGCCGGGCACAGGACACGCGCATCCCTCTTGACCCGCGTGCCACCCGGGCGGATCCTCGAGACGGAGGTGCGATCACCGTGCGAATTCTCTTGATCACCGGCGATGCGGCGGAAGACCTCGAGGTCATGTACCCGTATCAGCGTCTACTCGAAGAGGGCCACGAGGTGGACATCGCCGCCCCGGCCGTGAAGAAGCTCCAGTTCGTGGTACACGACTTCGTGGACGGCTTCGACACCTACACCGAAAAACCCGGGCACAGTTGGCCGGCCGATGTCGCGTTCGCCGACGTCGACCCCGCCGCCTACGACGCGCTGGTGGTGCCGGGCGGCCGCGCGCCGGAATATCTGCGCAACAACCCGGAATGCCAGCGCCTGGCCCGGCATTTCGCGGAGGCGGGCAAACCCATCGCCGCGCTCTGCCATGGACCGCTGATCCTCGCTGCCGCAGGCGTTTTGACCGGACGCTCGTGCAGCGCGTACCCGGCGCTGGCCCCGGACATCGAGGCCGCCGGCGCGAAATTCGTCGACAGCGCGGCCCACGTCGACGAGAACATCGTCACCGGCCGCGCTTGGCCGGATCATCCGGCGTGGATGCGCGAATTCCTCAGGGTGCTGGGCGAATAGGCGGTTCAGCGCGAGTAGGTGCTGTTCGCGCCGTCGAGTTCCTCGCGGATGATGTCGGCGTGCCCGCTGTGGTGCGCGATCTCGCGCAGGATGTGCAGCACCGTGAAGCGGACGGTCCACCAGACCCGTTCCGGCGACCACGGCGCGGTCGGCGTGGGCACCGAGGTATCGAGGGTGTCCACCGTGCGGATCAGCTCCGCCGTGGCGGCGGCGACCTCGTCCCACTCGGCGAGCAGCCCCGCGACGGTCTCGCCTTCGGCCATCGCGTATTCGCCCTCGAACCGGGCCGGGTCGATCGCGGCGTTCTCGTCCCGTTCGATGAGCACCGTGACCCAGTGCCGCTCGCAGCTGATCAGGTGATGCAGCAGGCCGCCGAGGGTCAGCTCGCTGACCGTGGTGCGCTTACGGGCTTGGTCGTCATCGATGCCGCGCAGGGTGATCCGGAACAGGTCTCGCTGGTCGGCGAGCATGCTGATCAGGTCTTCGCGCTCTTGGTCGGCCACAGGTACATCCTTTCGCGGGTCGTGCACTCGAGACCGTACTACGGCTCCAGCATCCGACCCGCGAACTCAGGAATTCCCGACGCCCGTCTTCTTGGTCGCCGCCTTCTTCGCGGCCGACTTCTTGGCGACCGTCTTGGTGGTCGTCGACTTGACGGCCGTCTTCTTGGCCGCGGTCTTCTTCGCGGGCGCCTTCTTCGCAGCCGACTTCTTGGCCGCCTTCTTCACCGGTCCGCGTGCGCGCCGGTCGGCGAGCAACTCCATCGCCCGCTCGGGGGTGATCGACTCGATCTCGTCGCCCTTGCGCAGGGTGGCGTTGGTCTCGCCATCGGTGACGTACGGACCGAAGCGGCCGTCCTTGATCACCATCGGCTTGCCGGAGGCCGAGTCGTTGCCGAGTTCGCGCAACGGCGCCGCCGCGGAGGCCTGCCGACCTCGGCGCTTCGGCTCGGAGTAGATCTTGAGCGCCTCTTCGAGCGTCACGTCGAAGATCTGGCCTTCGCTGGTGAGCGAGCGAGAGTCGGTGCCCTTCTTCAGATATGGGCCGTAACGTCCGTTCTGCGCGGTGATCTCGTCACCGGTGGCCGGGTCGGCGCCGACCACCCGCGGCAGCGACAACAGCTTGAGCGCGTCGTCGAGCGTGACGGTGGCCAGGTCCATCGACTTGAACAGCGATCCGGTCCGCGGCTTGGGCGCGGCCGCCTTCTTCGCGGTTTTCTTTGCGGGCGTGGCGGTTTCGTCCGCGGCGGGCTCGGGCAGCACCTCGGTGACGTACGGACCGAAACGCCCTTCCTTGGCGACGATTTCGTGCCCGGTCGCCGGATCGATGCCCAGCGAGCGACCTTCCTGCGGGGTCGAGAACAGCTTCTCGGCGACCTCGGGAGTGAGTTCGTCCGGCGGCAGGTCGTCGGGCAGGTTGGCCCGCTGCGACACCGAATCCCCTTCGGGGTCATCAGGATTCGGGACCATCCGCTCCAGGTACGGCCCATACCGGCCGACCCGGACGACCACGTCGCGGCCCGACTCGTCGGCAAACAGCTTGATGGAGTTGACTTCTCGCGCGTCGATATCGTCGAGCCGCTCGCCGACCATCCTCTTCAGACCGCCGGACCGCGCGACCGAGCCCTCCACCCCGGTGTCGCCACCGAAATAGAAGTTGGACAGCCAACTTCCACGCTGTTCACGACCGCCCGCGATGGCGTCGAGGTCGTCCTCCATGCCCGCGGTGAAGTCGAAGTCGACCAATCGACCGAAATGTTCTTCCAGCAAACCGATTACGGCGAAGGCCACCCACGACGGCACCAGCGCGCTACCGCGCTTGTACACATAGCCGCGATCGAGGATCGTCTTGATGATCGACGAGTACGTCGACGGACGGCCGATGCCCAGTTCTTCGAGCGTCTTGATCAGCGACGCCTCGGTGTATCTGGCGGGCGGATTCGTGCTGTGCCCATCGGGATTCAGCTCGACCGCCGTGACGCCCTGGCCTTCGCTGAGCGCGGGCAGTCGCGATTCGGCGTCGTCGGATTGACCGCCCGCCTCCTCGTCCACGCTCTCCACGTAGGCCTTCAGGAAGCCCGCGAAGGTGATGGTGCGACCGGAGGCGGAGAACACGCATTCCTCGCCGGTACCCGCGACGCCGGTGATCCGCAGCGTCAGCGTGGTGCCCCTGGCGTCGGCCATCTGCGAAGCGACCGTGCGCTGCCAGATCATCTCGTAGAGCCGGAACTCGTCGTTGTCCAGCCGCGCGTGCAACTGACCCGGGGTGGCGAAGGTGTCGCCGGCCGGGCGGATCGCCTCGTGTGCCTCCTGCGCGTTCTTCACCTTGCGGGTGTACTGCCGCGGCGTCGGATGCACATATTCGGAGCCGTACAACTGCGTCGCCTGCGAGCGAGCCGCGGCGATCGCCGACTCCGACAGCGTGGTCGAGTCGGTACGCATGTAGGTGATGTAGCCGTTTTCGTAGAGCCGCTGCGCGACCCGCATCGTGCGCTCGGAGTTGAAGCGCAGCTTGCGCCCCGCCTCCTGCTGCAGCGTCGAGGTCATGAACGGCGGATACGGCTTACGCGTGTACGGCTTCGCCTCGGCGGAGGACACCACCATGTCGACGCCGTCCAGCGCCTGGGCCAGTCGGCGCGCGTGTGCCTCGTCGAGCACGACGACACCGGAGGCGGACTTGAGCTGACCGTCGGAGTTGAAGTCACGACCGGTCGCAACGCGCGCACCGGCGACGCTCACCAACCGCGCACCGAAGGTCCGCGGGTTGCTGGTGTCGCCGTCCTCGCCGGGACCCGCGTCGAGTTTCGCGGCGATATCCCAGTATTCGGCGGAACGGAACGCCATACGCTCGCGTTCGCGCTGCACGATCACCCTGGTGGCGACGGACTGCACGCGGCCCGCCGACAGCTTCGGCATGACCTTCTTCCACAGCACCGGACTGACCTCGTAGCCGTACAACCGGTCCAGGATGCGGCGGGTCTCCTGCGCGTCGACCAGGTCGTTGTCGAGGTCACGCGTATCGGCCGCGGCGGCCTGGATGGCTGGTTCGGTGATCTCGTGGAACACCATGCGCCGGACCGGGACCTTGGGCTTCAGCGTTTCCAGCAGATGCCAGGCGATGGCCTCGCCCTCGCGGTCGGGGTCGGTGGCGAGATAGAGCTCGTCGGCGTCCTTGAGCAGGCTCTTGAGCTCGGCGACCTTGGCCTTCTTATCCGGGCTCACCACATAGATGGCCTCGAAGTCGTGGTCGACGTCCACGCCCAGGCGCGCCCAGGACTCGCCCTTGTACTTGGCGGGCACGTCCGCGGCACCGCGCGGTAGGTCTCGGATGTGTCCCACCGACGCCTCGACCGTGTAGTTACGGCCGAGATAAGGCGCGATCTTTCGGGCCTTGGTAGGGGACTCGACGATCACGAGACGACGCAGGGGACGGCCCTGGTCGGCTGCACCGCGGTCTCGTGTTGCCACCGGCGAATACACCTTTCCTGTCGACCCGCGCGGGGCGCTTGCAGCGCCGACACGGGTTTGGGGCAAGCGACGACGACGGCTGGGCGTCGCCACCAGACACGGTTATACCTTGACGCTACGTGTGGCCGAGTACTTGCGACTTGAACCACAGAGCGTACGCGCGTCACTGGGAATCAGTATGCCCTGTCTTTTCACCGCGGCTACGCCACGGCGTGTTCACAAGGTACTTCGCCCCAGCACGGCGGGTTGTGCCCTACCCCGGATATAGCTCGTCCCCCACCTCCGTTACCGGCGGTGAGGGACGAGTGTTGGATTGCGTCGCTCAGCTGAGCGCGCGAACTCCGGTGGCCTGCGGGCCCTTGGTGCCCTGGCCGACCTCGAACTCGACCTTCTGGTTCTCTTCGAGGGTGCGGAAGCCCGACCCCTGAATTTCGGAGTAGTGGACGAAGACGTCAGCGGAGCCGTCCTCGGGCGCGATGAAGCCGAACCCCTTCTCCGCGTTGAACCACTTCACAGTTCCCTGTGCCATTCTGTTCCTTCTCTTTTCTTACCGGAACGGCGGACAACTGGGTTCGTCCACCGGGTCCGTTCCGACCGCTGTACTGTTGGTTCCCCCTGCAGGAAAGCACCAAGCACACCGTTCGCAACATCGATCCTGCTGACGGTTTGGACTTTGGATCCGTCCCTCGAACACAGAAGCTTGCGACCAGGAACCAGTGAACCATGTCTTCGAGCAATTCAACAGTCGAGTTACCGACAATTTGCAAAAAAGTTGATCTTGCGAATGCGCAGGTGAGGGACACAATGCCAGAATCCAGACTTCAGGTTCGTTTGCCTCCCGATAACCGAGTCGGCGTATGGCAAACAGCCTGTGACCCAGGTCGCTATTGGGTATCGAAATGGCAGGTGAGGGTTCCTAACCGCACACGTTTCACACTTTCTCCGCGTGTCGTGGCGCGCGCCGCATGAATCCAACAGCCCCTATCGCCCGAACGGCCCAGTACGAGAGCCTCAGCTACGGGACATCGTTGCTGAATCGTGTCCTGGCGGATGGGACCGGTTCGGACTCCCGATTGACCCACGCCGTCGAACTCCCCGCGCGCGCCGCCGCCGTCACCACCTGGCCCGATTGGGCATCGCCGGAGGTGGTGGCCGCATTACAGGACACGGGCATCGACACGCCGTGGAGCCATCAGACCCGCACCGCCGATCTGGCCTTCGGCGGCGCGCACGTGGTCGTCAGCACCGGCACAGCATCCGGAAAATCGCTGGGCTACCAGCTGCCGGTCCTGACCGCGCTGCAACGAGACCCACGGGCCACAGCCCTTTATCTGGCGCCGACCAAGGCGCTCGGCGCGGACCAGCTGCGGGCCGTCGGCACGCTGACCCACGAAGGGCCGCTGCGCGATATCCATCCGGCCACCTACGACGGCGATACGCCGGCCGAGATCAGGCAGTGGGTCCGGGCCAACGCCCGCTGGGTGTTCACCAACCCCGACATGCTGCACGTCGGCATCCTGCGCTCACATCAGCGCTGGGCCAGGGTGCTGCGCAGGCTGCGCTATGTGGTGATCGACGAATGCCATGCCTACCGGGGCGTTTTCGGTTCGCACGTGGCGCTGGTGCTGCGCAGGTTGCGGCGCATCGCGGCGCGCTACGGCGCCGATCCGGTGTTCGTGCTCTGCTCCGCGACCACGGCCGAGCCCGCGGCGGCCGCCGCCCGGTTGATCGGAGCGCCCTGCGCCGCGGTCACCGAGGACGGATCACCACAGGGCCCGCGCACCGTCGCGCTCTGGGAGCCGCCGCTGCTCACCGCCGTGACCGGGGAAAACGGCGCCCCGGTGCGGCGGGCCGCGACCACGGAGGCGGCGCGGATCATGGCCGATCTGGTGGTCGAAGGCGCACGGACGCTCACCTTCGTGCGCTCCCGTCGCGCCGCGGAACTCACCGCGATGGACGCCCGGCGGTTGCTGCTGGAGGTCGATCCGAGCCTGGCCGAACGCGTCGCGGCCTATCGCGCGGGATACCTGGCCGAGGACCGGCGGGACCTGGAACAGGCGCTGTCCGATGGTTCGCTGCTCGGCGCGGCGACCACCAACGCACTCGAACTCGGCGTGGACATCGCCGGCTTGGACGCGGCGGTGATCTGCGGTTTTCCCGGTACCGTCGCCTCGTTCTGGCAGCAGGCCGGGCGGGCCGGACGCCGCACCCAGGGCTCGCTGGTGGTGCTCGTCGCCAGGGACGATCCGCTGGACACCTACCTCGTGCACCACCCGGAAGCACTGCTGGACAAGCCGGTCGAGGCGACGATCACCGATCCGCACAATCCCTATGTCCTCGGTCCCCAGTTGCTCTGCGCGGCACTCGAACTACCGCTCACCGACACCGAAGTGGACGAGTTCGGCGCCAGAGAAATACTGACCGAACTCGCCGCACAGGGACTAATCCGACGCCGCGCCGTCAAAGGTGCCGCGGACCGCGGACGCTGGTACGTCACCGCGGAGACACAGCCGCACGACGCCGTCGACGTGCGCGGCGGCATCGGCACTCCGGTGGCCATCGTCGACGGGGAAACCGGCAGGCTGCTCGGCACCGCCGACGCGGGACGGGCGCCCGCGACCCTGCATCAGGGTGCCGTCCATCTGCATCAAGGCGAGTCCTATGTCGTCGACGAACTCGATCTCGAGGACGGCGTCGCGTTCGTGCACGCCGCCGAACCCGGGTGGACCACCAGCGCCCGCTCGGTCACCTCCATCGCCATCGACGCGATGACCGACCAGCACCGGCACGGTCACGTGACGACCGCGTTGGCCAAGGTCAGGGTGACCAGTCAGGTGATCGGCTATCTGCGCACCCTGGTCACCGGCGAGGTCCTGGACCTGGTCGAACTCGATATGCCGGAGCACACGCTGCCCACCAGGGCCGTGCTCTACACGGTGAGCCCGGAGTTGTTGACGCTGGCGGGCATCGAGCCGGCGGCCGTGCCCGGCGCACTGCACGCCGCCGAGCACGCCGCGATCGGACTGTTGCCGCTGGTGGCGACCTGCGATCGCTGGGATATCGGCGGCGTCTCCATCGCCGAACATCCGGATACCGGGTTGCCCACGGTGTTCGTCTACGACGGCCAGCCGGGCGGCGCGGGCTTCGCCGAGCGGGGGTTCGCCCAGCTGCACCGCTGGCTCTCGGCGACCCTCGACGTCATCGAAGCCTGCGCCTGTGCGGCGGGGTGCCCGTCCTGCGTCCAGTCACCGAAGTGCGGGAACGGAAACCACCCGCTGGACAAGGCCGGCGCGGCGCGGCTGCTGAGCGCGGTGCTGGCCGAACTGACGGTTCGGTGACGCCGTCGCGCCTTCCTCGTGACGAGGTCGAGCCCGAGGTGTGATCAGATATCCATCTGACCTGCGTAGTCGGCCTCGACACGAGGGTGCGGGCGGTCGGAGCGCAGCGACCCACCGCCGAATAAAGAGGAATGAATTCAGGTTAACTACGCTATTGCCCACATCGCCGTCTGCGTACATGCGCATTCATCCGATTCTTTATCCGCGCTCCTGCGGAAATTGTCCCCGATGAAATTAAACGGCCTGGGGAATTACCGATTTCCGCTACTCGCGACATCGTTCTCACAGCGAACACACACACTGATCTGTCTCACTTCACAACCGGTCCTGCTCGTGCGACTGCGCGCACCACCCGAACACCTAACAGACCTATTGGTACATTCCGTTCGACAATCACCGTCGCATCCCACTCGGCGACCGCACATCCGCGCACGCGAGCACCCATCCGCCGCGCCACCTCTGTCGCCTCGCCACACCCCACCTCCAGCCCCTCGACCAACCGCGCCGCCGCCGCGAGCGCCGCCAGATCCGCCGCCGCCTGCGCCCGATGCCGGGTGACCACCGCCACGCCCACCTGCCCGATCAACAGTGTCACCGCGATCAACCCGGCCAGCGCCAGACAAGAGAACACAGTCGCCGCACCCCGGTCCCCGTGGCGAAGACGGGTCCAGGACGGGCAGGGGCGATGGTGTCGGTTCCGGCCGAAGATGCGGGTCAGGACCGCGAACACAGTCGCCCCATCCCCCGTCCGAGACGTGCCCAGAAACACACGGTCCGACAGCGTCGGTCCGATCCGAAAATGCGGAGCAGGCCTACGCGCACGGTCACCACGCCCCGATCCCCCTGTCCGGCACGTGCCCCAGAAAGGTGCGCGCGTCCGTTCATTGGGCCGAGCCGGGTTCGCGGGTGGCGACGGCATCGGCGTGGAGGGTGAAGAGTGGGAGGAGTGGGGCGCGAGCGGTTACCCGGGCGATCACGTAGGTCCCTTCGGTGCGGAGTGAGATGTCGGCGGAGGGCGGGGCGACGCGGTGGGCGGCGGTCAGGGCGTTCGCCTCGTCGCCGCGGGCCGCGAGCCGGGCTGCCTCGCGGGCGGCGTCGACGCAGCGCACCTGCGCCGACGCCGCCAGTAATGCGCCGAGGCACAGCACCACCGCCACGATCACGGTGGCGAGGGCAATGGCCGCCTCGACCGTGACCGAACCACGATCGTCACCGAGATCGATTCCACCGCAACGTTTTAACAGGCTCTGCTCCCTGTTCAGACGGCGGTGTTCAACGCCCGATCGATGATCCGCGTCAACGCGTTCACGATGCTGTCGCCCGTCACGACGCCATATAGAACCGCGCCGAAGGCCGCGGCCGCTATCGTGCCGATCGCGTACTCGGCCGTGCTCATGCCGTCTTCGGCGACCATCGCCCGCAACGTCCGCGCCCGCACCTCCATATATATGGCGCCCACTCCACTCACCGTGCTGTGCACTACATGCCCGACTCGCACCTGACTCCCCTCTCACTCCGACCCGTGCGGCCGCTCCGCACAGGCACGTTTCCGTCGCCCGGTCAACCGACCCTTCGTCGCCAATCCCCGGGCAGGTCCCCGAAACCGAAACCTTCATCTGCACGACTCCCCCTCGCTGCTGTTCATGTCCGTCCTGACCACGCACGTCGCCGCGCCGGCATCGCCCGCGCGGCCCCGATTACTTGTGCCTGGCGCTGCGCTGGCGGCAAGCTCGCGTTCTCGGCTGGTATGGCAGCACTCGCTCGGCGCACTGTGTCGCGGGTTCACAGGAGGCCGCCATCGAGTACGCGACCGGCCAGGCCGATCACGACCGGGACGATGCCGAGGCAGACGAATGCCGGTAGGAAGCACAGGCCGAGGGGGCCGCCGACCAGTACTCCGGCTCGCTCGGCGCGGGCGGCGGCCGCGTCTTCCACTGCGGCTCTGCGCTGTTCGGCCAGTTCACCGATCGCCGCGGCGAGGGAGGCGCCGGAGCGAGCGGATCGCCGCGCCATTCGGGCCAGTGACTCGATCTCCTCCGCACCCGCGCGGCCGTTGCCCTCCGCGGCCGCCCGTTCCCAAGCGGTAGTGGCATCCGCGCCGAGGGCGAGCAAGTCGGCGGCGCGCAGCAAAGCGGTTCCGAGCGGCTCCGGCGCGCCGGGCGCCACCGCCCGCGCCGCCCCCGCCATCGGCAAACCGGCCCGCAGGCAGGCTGCCAACAGGTCGAACACGGACGCCGACGCCAGCGAGTCGAGTTGCTGCCGCGTGGGCGCGGCCGCCAGCGCTGTTCCTGACGCCCAGAGCGCCCGCCACCGTCGACTGACCGCCACCCGGCCGGGCAACAGAATCAGCGCGACAGCAAGCAACAAAACCGGCATCTCGGGATATCCCACGTCGATCGCCACACCCCCGCGTCCGAGCGAGTACACCAAAACCTCAGGACCACAAAGCAGTCGACTCATCCGAGCACCTCACAAGTCCACGCCTCTGTCCCGACGTGAGCGGTGCACCCAAGCATCAGCTTCTCCACACCAACACATTTCGGGCCGACCGCATCCGTCCGGCACACGCCGACACCAGCCAACACCTGGCTCATACGGGGCGCCTTGCAGGAGAAGCGCCTACAGCCGTGGCGAGCAACACCCACGGCGAACTGATCAAGCGAGCACCTGCCGGGGCGACCGCATGTATCCAGCGCATACCGGCACCCGCCAGTGGCTGCTTTATGCGGGGGGCCTTTGCGGGAGACGCATCTACCGCCTTGTGGGGTGGGGCACACGAAGAGTGGTTCATGCCAGCGCCTTTCGGGTAATGGCGTCTGTCCAGAGGAGGCCGGTGCAGGCTAGGGCGGCGCCTAGCGGGAGGAGGACGGTGCCGGTTGGGGTTGCCAGCAGGACGTGGAGGGGGGCGGCGCCCATCAGGTGGCCGAGGGCTAGGCCGAGTAGCGGGAGGGCTGCCAAGACGGTGGCGGTGGCCCGAGCACCGGCGAGGGCAGCGGTGGTACGGCTGTGGAAGCGGATCCGGCCGGACAGGTCGGCGCGGGCGGCGGAGAGGAGTTCGGCCAGCGCGAGACCGTGCTGCTCGGCCACCTGCCAGGCGTCGGCGATCCGTGACAACTCCACTGCGACAACGGAATCGGAGTCGCGTAGCCCTGCGGCAGCCGATCCGCCCAGCTTGCTGCGGCCCGCGCTGACGGCGAACGCCTTCGCGGATTCGCCGCGCGCTTCGGCGGCCGCGAGCGCGGCGGCGGCGCTGGGGTGCGCGCCCACCCGAAGTTCGCCGACGACTGCCTCCAACGCATCCAGCAGATGCGTGCGTTCGAGATGTCTGCGCTGATCCCGGCGCGCCCGCCGGACCCGGAAGCCGACGGTGCAAGCGACCATCGCCGCCGCAAGGAACGGGCCCGGGCCGACGAGCAGCACGGCCAGCACCGTCGCGACAGCTGCGCAGCGAAACATCCAGCCGCGCTGCCAACGTCGCGTATCCGCTCGCTGCACGAACACCAGCGCGAACCGGCGGCGCGACAACGACACCGGCGCTACCAGCAACGCCGCCGCGATACACACCAACGCGCCAACCATCACCGCACCGCCCAACGACGACAACCTCGCAGCGCAAGCACCAGGGCGGGTCGACGGCGGGACAACGACACTGGTGCCGCGATGGATGCGGCAGCAGGGCACTTCAGCGCGCCGATCATCGCCCCGCCGCCCGACGATGAGAACGGCACGCGGCGCGTCTGATTCGACCTGCAGCTGGGCAGAGATGGAGTGCTGCTGGCGGATTCGGCACCGCACCTGTCGAACGCTCCTCGCCGAGTGCGGCGGCCTGTAGCGGTTGTGCTCGGGTCGAGGTGGTGGGCATCAGCGGAGCCTTTCGTCGAGGAGTTGCGAAAGGTCTTCGGCGGCGGGGGCAGGGGTGGTGGCGTGCCAGGCGGGGGTGATGTGGACTCGGCCGTCGGGGTGGCGGTGGAGCAGGCCTATTTCGCGGAGTCCGCGGGAACCGTCGGGGCGGCGGTGGACGTGCAGGACGATCTGGATGGCGGCGGCGAGCTGGCTGTGCAGGGCGGCTCGGTCCATTCCGCCGAGGGCGGCAAGGGCTTCCAGGCGGGCCGGCACCTCTTGCGGCGAGTTGGCGTGGACGGTGCCGGCGCCGCCGTCGTGGCCGGTGTTCAGGGCGGTCAGCAAGTCGACCACCTCGGCGCCGCGCACCTCGCCGACCACGATGCGGTCCGGCCGCATGCGCAGGGCTTGCCGTACGAGGTCGCGCACGGTGACCGCGCCGACACCCTCGACGTTGGCGGTGCGCGCGACCAAGCGCACCACGTGTGGATGCGGCGGCGCCAGTTCGGCCGCGTCCTCGACGCAGATGATCCGTTCGTGCGGGTTCACGATGGCGAGCAGGCCGGACAGCAGCGTGGTTTTACCCGATCCGGTACCACCGACCACCAGAAAGGCCAACCGGGCGCGCAGGATTCGTTCCAGGAGGCGTTTCGCGTCCGCGGGCACCGCTCCGGCCGCGGCCAAGGCATCCAGACCTTGGGTGGCGGGCCGCAGTACTCGCAGGGACAGACAGGTGCCGCCGTGCGCGACGGGTGCGAGCACAGCGTGCAGGCGGACGCCGAACGAATCACCCAGGGCCGCTCCGGTTCCGGACAATTTGCCGTCCACCCAGGGTTGCGCGTCGTCCAGCCGCCGACCGGCGGACAACGCCAGCCGCTGCGCGAGCCGACGCACCGCCGCCTCGTCGGGGAAGGTGATCGAGGTCTTCTCCAGACCGTGCCCACGATCTATCCACACCGCATCCGGCCCGGTGACCAGGACATCGGCCACCTGCGGATCGTGCAGCAGCGGTTCGAGCAACCCCGCACCCGTCATTTCGGTCTGCAACAGCCGCAGTGCCCGCAGCAGGTCCGTATCGCCGAGTACACCGCCCGCCTCGGCTCGGATCGCGGCGGCCACCCGCGCCGGATCCGGTTCTCCGGCCGCACCGGACAGCCGCTCCCGCACCCGATCCAACAACTCGGAAGTCACCAGCGCACTCATCGCCGCCCCCGCCCCGAACTCCCGCAACCGACAGACCCGGCCGGGAGGTCGATCCGCGCAGTTGACTGCTCAGCGCCGAGATCTCGTCGCTCGCACCGGTCACATACGGACGACGAGGCAAGCGGCGAGTGAACCGTGACGCTCATCGGCGCTGTCCGGCCGGTGCGCTCAATACGCTGAGCACCGCATCCGCGGCTTCCCGCAACGGTCCACGACGCATGGTGAGGCCGTGCCGTTCCAGGTGTGCGGCGAGTCCGGCCTGGGCGCGCACCGCGGCGAGCAGGGGCAGGTCGAGCACCTCCGCTACTTCGGGCCCGCGTAGGCCGCCGGGAGCGGGCCCGCGGACTATCAAGCCCTGGTTCGGGTTTCGTCGTGCGATATGTGCGGAAACGGCTTCGGCGGCGGCGACCGCGCGCAGCTTGGCGGGCACCACCAGGACGACGAGGTCGGCGGAGTCGAGCATCTGGTCGGCATGCGGGCCCCGTTCGCCGGAAATGTCGCAAATCACCAAATCGCCTGCGGCACGGCCTGCTTCGAGTACCGCGCGGACGGCGGCGGGCCCGATCTCGCGCGGCAACCGGCCCGCACCGCTGCGCGCGCAGGACAGCACCGCGAGCCCGGGGGCGGCGGCGGGAAGCGCGGAGTGCAACGCGGCGGCGGAGACCCGGCCGTCTTCGACGACCAGGTCGGGCCAGCGCAGCCCGGCGGTCGTCTCGATGCCGAGCAGCAGGTCGAGACCGCCGCCGAGGGGCGCACCGTCGACCAGGATCGTGTCGTGACGGAACTCTTCGGCTGCGGCGCGCAGTGCCGTCGCGGCGGCGAGCGTCGACGCACCCGCGCCGCCGCCGGCCCCTGCCACGGCGACGACGATGCCGTCTCCGTCACGGTGTTCGCCGTACTCAGCAAACCTCTCGATAAGTCCTACGGCGGCGCCCGGCAGCGCGATGACGCGTTCGGCGCCGACGGCGGCTGCGGCTTGCCAGTCCGGCAGTGCCGGTTCCCCGTCGGTGACCAGGATTACGCCGACGCGGCGCAGGTATGCCGCCGCGACGGACTCGCGCGCGGCGATTGTGTCCAGGATCACCAGCGGCGCACCGGTCCAGGCGGGCCGGCCGACGGGGAGCTCCTGTTCGTCGAGTGTGCGTTCGGCCGCGGCGGCGACGCGCCGCACCTCGTCGCGCAGCCGGGGGTCGTGCAGGAGCACGAGTGCCGGTGGCGTGCTGTTGTCCGGCGCCGCTTCACGATTCATGCAGCTGAGCGTCGCTGAATCGGCGGTCCGACAGAAGGGGCACTATGCCGAATGTGGATAACTCGCGGGTGTGGAGAACTTTTCGTTCCTGAGCAGGAACCAGACCGTCCCCTGAATAGAGGACGGCCCCAGCCGGGGGGGGAGGAGGCTGGGGCCGTCGGGTTCAGCCCCGGGGGGTCGGGCTGAACGCGCCTGGACCATGTCCAGGTGCCAGCAATACTACACCCAAGCCCCGGCCACAACGCAAGTCTGTTGTCGGAGAACTTTGTGAGCCTCGCATGCTCCACATTCGCTGAGCAAACTCCCCGCTCGCGGCCACCGATCGGGCCTCGGACACCACCGTCGGCGACGGGTCGCGCCGGGCCGCCTATTCTGGTCGGGTGGACTCACCCCACGCGAACGGACGCGTCGCCGCCTTCTTCGATCTCGACAAGACCGTGATCGCGAAGTCGAGCACGTTCGTCTTCAGCAAGCCCTTCTATGCGCAGGGCCTGCTGAATCGCCGTGACGTGCTCGAAAGCAGTTACGCCCACTTCATGTTCATGCTCTCCGGCGCCGACCACGACCAAATGGAGCGCATGCGCGCACATCTGACGAACATGTGCGCGGGCTGGGATGTCGAGCAGGTGAAAACCATTGTGGCCGAGACACTTCACGAGCTGGTCGATCCGCTGATCTACGCCGAGGCCGCCGATCTCATTGCCGACCACAAGATCCGGGGCCACGACGTGGTGATCGTGTCGGCCTCCGGCGAGGAAATCGTCGGACCGATCGCGGAGGTGCTCGGCGCGTCCCACACCGCGGCGACCCGGATGGTCGTCGCGGACGGCAAGTACACCGGCGAGGTGGAGTTCTACTGTTACGGCGAAGGCAAGGTCGCCGCTATCGAAAAGCTCGCCGCCAGTGAGGGATACGACCTCGCGCGCTGCTACGCGTATTCGGATTCGATCACCGATCTGCCGCTGCTGAACGCGGTCGGCCACCCCACTGCCGTCAACCCGGACCGCAATCTTCGTCGCGAAGCGGTGGCCAAAGGTTGGCCCATTCTGACGTTCTCCAACCCGGTGTCGCTGTGGGCGCGCTTCCAGGCCCCCTCGTCCACCACCCTTGCGGCCACCGCGGTGGTCGGGTTGAGCGCGCTGGTCGCCGGCGCGATCAGCTATCGCCTGCTGCGCAAGCGGAGCTGAATTTTAACCACCACCCACCACGGCGCGAGTCACGCTGTTCGAGCGGAAGCGGAGCGCTTGCCGGGCAATGTGCAGTCCGCACACGACACCCGGAAACGACCAGGCATTTAACCACGAAACGCCGATCGACACGCCGCTAATGGAATGTCCGCGCAGGTCTTGATGTGAGGGCGGTCACAGGTGTAGAAAGGTAACTACGGAAGGGTCGGAAGGCCAAGGCAGGACCGGAAGAGAAGGTTCCAGTCTCCCAGCCATCCTTCCCAGCACGGGCACCAGGCACCCACGCGGAGCGCGCCGCGACAAGGGCAGAAGCGTTGTGGGCCTGCGAGATTCGGGTTTCGTCGGCGAGGGCCTCGCACAGGTTGCGGGGATGAACCGCCGGAGTTCGGATTATCGCCGAGGCCGATAGGAACACAACCCACTCAGCACGCTTGGTAACCAGGTAGTCCGTGCTACGCGGGCGGTGAGGTCGGAAACGACACGCCGCCCGCTTTGATGTGTGGGAGCGGGGTTGCAGGGGGTCTGTGGTTCGCGCCCGTTCAGGGGGCTGAGTGACGGACCTGCGCCCAGTTTCGCTCCCGCCTGCGAGGTGGGCCGAGTGACGGACCTGCGCCCGGTTCGCTCCCGTCTGCGGGGCGGGCTCAGTGACGGACCTGCGCCCCGTTGCCGCACCAGTTCCGTCTTCGCCGCACCACTTCTGTCTTGTCGCACCCGCTCTGCCAGGGCACAGCAGGTGCGGGAACGCAGAACTGGTGCGGGAAGACCGGCGACTAAGCGGCAGAGTCGGCGATCGAAGTTGCTTCGCGGGCACCCTCTTCCAGCGCGCCGCGGCAGAAGAGGATCACTCAGTTGCCGCACCACTTCTGTCTTGTCGCACGCCCTCTGCCAGGGCAAAGCGGGTGCGGGAACGCGGAACTGGTGCGGGAAGACCGGCGACTAAGCGGCAGAGTCGGCGATCGAGGTTGCTTCGCGGGCACCGTCTTCGAGGGCGCCGCAGCAGAGGATGACCCAGCTCCCGACAGCTTCGGCGGTGCCGGTGCCGAAACCGGCGGCGGTGTCGAGGTAGGACTGGCGGCGGCGGAGCCAGAAAACTTCTGGCACGCCGAGACTGTGTGGGTCCAGTCCGCTGGACACGGCGACGAGCCGGGATGCGGCGCGCGCCACGACGCCGTCGGCGGTGCCGAAAGGTCGCAGGGCGAGCAGCTCGCCGTGCACCACGGCGGCGAGCACCGGGGCGGGTGCGCGGGAACCGACGACGGTCTGCGCGAGTAGATCGAGACGCTCTGCCACGCCCGCGTCCGCGCGCGGCCTGCCGAGCAGCTCTTCGTCCGCAACCAGATCCGTGGCGGCGAGCAGGTGCAGTCGGGCCAGCGCCTGCAGTGGCGCCCGCTGCCAGGTGCCGACCAGGTTGCGCAGCGCGTCGCCGTCCAGCGCCTGGCCGACGCGCAAAGAGCCGGCGAGTATCGGATCGGCGACGTTGCCGTCGGCGGGGAGTTCGGTGCTGCCGCCGTCGATGGCGGCGGACGAGCGGGCCGCCCGCACCGCGGCCTCGGCGGCGGTGGTGGGCCAGCCGCGACGATTCGCTTTGTGCCGGTGTACCGCGGCGAGCGCGTCCCTGGCACGGTCGGCGGCGGCACGCACGCCAGGCAGATCGACGAGGGGCTGTAGCGGATCGGTCACGGCATACGAGGCTACTTGCGGTCCTCGGCGTGCCGGGCGATGGACTCCTCGATCTCGGCGAGCATCCGCAGCTGCGTGGGCGTGAGCAGGTCGGTGAAGCGGTTGCGCACCGAGGCGTGGTGGGCGGGTGCGGCGGTATCGAGGGCACGCCGACCGGCCGCGGTGAGAAGCACGTCGTCGCCGCGGCCGTCGCGCTCGCAGGGTTCGCGGGCGATCAGTTCGCGCCGCTCCATGCGGCCGAGTTGCCGGGACAGTCTGCTGTGCGGCCAGTGCATGTGGGCGGCGAGGCCGCTCACTCGGACACACTCCGCGGTCTCGGCGACCTCGGCCACGGCGGCGAGTACGTCGTAATCCGGCATCGAAAGTCCGGTGCTGCGCTCCAGATCCCGGGCGATCTCGGCATCCACCAGCAGACGCATCCGTTGATACGCCACCCAGCCCGCATCAGCGGCAAGGCGCTGTGCCGATCCAGCGGCAGCCCTCGATGCCGATCCGGCAGCAGGCCGCGATACGGCTCCGGTCGCAGGCCGCGACGCCGATCCGGTAACAGGCCGCTGTGCGGGTTCGGCAGCAGGCCGCGCTGCGGATCTGGCGCCAGCCCGCGATGCCGACTCGGCGGCAGGCCGCGACGCCGATCCCGCAGCCGCCCCCGATACCGATCCGGCGGCACGCCGCCGTGCGGATCCAGCGTCGGCAGATTCGGTCATGCCTCGAGTCTACCGCGACTTATTTACATGTAACGAATCTTCGGCTACGGTTCTCGTTACATGTAACATACTTGGAGGTTGGGCACATGCAGGGCAACGAGCGGATCGTCGAAGTCAATGGAATCCGCCTGTGCACAGAGAGTTTCGGCGATTCGACGTTGCCGCCACTGCTGTTGATCCACGGCGCCGCCGAATCCATGCTCGCGTGGGAACCCGGCTTCATCACCGGACTGGTCGATGGTGGGCGACGAGTAATTCGCTACGACACAAGGGATTCCGGGCAATCCACCACCTTCCCCGTCGGTACGCCCGGCTACGATCTGCGCACGCTGGTCGCGGACGCGATCGGCCTGTTGGACGCGCTCGGCATCGAACGCGCACATATCCTCGGCATGTCCCAGGGCGCGGCCACCGCCCAGCTCATCGCGCTGGATCACCCCGATCGGGTGATCTCGCTGGTCCTCGCCTCCGCTTCACCGGGCGGCCCCGGCCATGAGAATCCGGACCTGCCGGGGATGACTCCCGAACTGCTGGCGTACTTCTCGGCCGAGGCCCCGGTACCCGACTGGTCGGACCGCGCGGCGGTCATCGAGTACCTGGTCGAATCCGAGCGCCCGTTCGCGGCAGCGAGCCGCGTTTTCGATACCGCGCACCGCACCGAGCTGGCGACGCAGGTGGTCGATCGGGCCGCCGATATCGCCGCGCAGCTGACCAATCCGTTCCTGCTGGACGCCGGAGCGCCGTGGCGGGATCGGCTCGGTGACATCACCGCGCCGACGCTGGTGCTGCACGGCACCGAGGACCCCCTGTTCCCGCTCGAGCACGGAAAGGCTTTGGCCGCAGCGATTCCCGGCGCGGAACTACTGCCCATGCCGGAGACCGGACACCAGGTGCCCCCGCCGTGGCAGTGGGACGCGGTCGTGCCCGCCCTGCTCGCGCACACAGCCCGGAGCTGAGGGCTCAGCACACAACCAGGCCTGCGCACACGACTCGGCATATTGCGGTCGAGCGCCTGCTCGATCGCGAGCACCTGCGGCCGAGCAGCGAGCACAAGCCGGAAACGAGAAAGCGGCTCACCCTGTCGCAGGGTGAGCCGCTGACGTCCGGCGAGCTGATCCCCAGCCCGCCAACGTTTCTCAGCCGGCCAGCAGATCCCGGCCGGGGATGGCGTCGAGCAGCCGCCTGGTGTACTCCTCCCGGGGCGAGTCGAAGACCTCCTGGGTGGAAGCCGCCTCGACCACCTTGCCGCTCTGCATGACCAGCACGTCATCGGCGATCTGGCGGACCACCGCGAGATCGTGGGTGATGAACACGTAGGACAGGCCGAGTTCGGCTTGCAGGTCGTTCAGCAGCCGCAGGATCTGCGCCTGCACCAGCACGTCGAGCGCGGAAACCGCCTCATCGCAGACCACGACCTCGGGCGAGAGCGCGAGGGCGCGAGCCACCGCGACGCGTTGGCGCTGACCGCCGGACAGCTCGTTGGGGTAGCGCCGCATGACCGAGGACGGCAGCGATACCTTCTCGAGCAGTTCACGGACCGTCGCCTCGCGCTCCTTCGGGGTGCCGATGTCGTGCGTGCGCAACGGCTCCTCGATGGTGCGGAAAATCGAGTACATCGGGTCGAGCGAGCCGTACGGGTCCTGGAAGATCGGCTGCACCCGGCGCCGGAACGCGAAGGCGCCCTTGCGATCCAGCTTCGCGACCTCCTTGCCGTCGAACAGCACCTTGCCCGAGGTCGGCTCGAGCAGGCCGAGGATCATCTGCGCCACGGTGGACTTGCCGGAACCGGACTCGCCGACGATCGCGGTGGTGGTGCCGCGCCGCAGCCGGAACGAAACATCCTGCACCGCAGTGAAATCCGTCGACTTCCAGGGCGTGCTGCCGCGAATCTGGAAGACCTTGGTGAGGTTCTCCACGACCACCACGTCGTCGGACGCGGCCGCGATCTCGGTATCGGCCGCGGCGATCTGCTCGGCGACCTTCTCGGCCTGCTCGCGGATCTCGATGCGCTGCTTCACCGACGACAGTCGCTGCGAGGCGAGCGAGGGCGCCGAATTCACCAGCCGCTTGGTGTACAGGTGTTGCGGCTCGCGCAGAATCTGTAGCGCGGGACCGGATTCCACCACTCGTCCGCGGTACATCACCACCAGGTGTTCCGCGCGCTCGGCGGCCAAACCGAGGTCGTGGGTGATCAGCAGGACCGCGGTGCCGAGCTCGGCGGTGAGGCCGTCGAGATGGTCCAGGATCTGCCGCTGCACGGTGACGTCCAGCGCCGAGGTGGGTTCGTCGGCGATGAGCAGCTTGGGCCGGCAGGCCAGGCCGATGGCGATGAGCGCACGCTGGCGCATGCCGCCGGAGAACTCGTGCGGGTACTGATTCACCCGCCGGCCCGCGTCGGACATGCCCGCTTCTTCGAGCAGTTCGATCGCCCGCTGCTTGGCCGCCTTGCCCTTGGCGATGCCGTTGGCCTCCAACGTCTCCCGGATCTGGAAGCCGATCTTCCACACCGGGTTGAGGTTCGACATCGGGTCCTGTGGCACCAGGCCGATACCGTTGCCGCGCACCGCGATGACGTCCTTCTTGGAGGCCGTCGCGAGGTCCTTGCCGTCGAACAGGATCGAGCCGGAGGTGACCTTGCCGGTGCCGGGCAGCAGATCGATGATCGCGTGCGCGGTGGTCGATTTGCCCGAACCCGACTCGCCGACGATCGCGACCGTCTGTCCCGGATACACCTGCAGGTTCACGTCCCGGACCGCGGGGATCCGCTTACCTTCGGACGTGAAGCAGACGTTGAGATCCTTGATCTCCAGTAATGGCGTTTCCGCGCTCATCGCTTCCTCGCCTTCGGGTCGAGGGCATCGCGCACCGCGTCGCCCAGCATGATGAAGCTCAGCACGGTGAGCGCCAAAGCCGTTGCGGGATAGAACAGGATCGCCGAGGTGCGAATCTCCTTCTGCCCGGAGGAGATATCGGAGCCCCAGGACACGATGGTGCGCGGCAACCCGACGCCCAGGTAGGACAGCGTGGCCTCGGTGACGATGAAGACGCCGAGCCAGATCGTGGTGACCACGATCAGCGGGCCCGCCGCGTTCGGCAGCACGTGCCGGATCAGCGTGCGTATTCGCGAGACGCCCAAAGCCTTTGCCGCCGTGACGTAATCGCTGTTCTTCGCCTGGATCACCGCGCTGCGGGCGATCCGGGCCGCCTGCGGCCAGGTGAACGAGGCGAGGATGAGAATGACGGTCCAGATGGTGCGGTCGTCGAGCAGCTGCATGATCACGATCGCGGCGAGCATCAGCGGGATCGCGTAGAAGATCTCCGAGACGCGCGAGACGATCGAGTCGAGCAGGCCGCCGTAGAAGCCGGACAGCGCGCCGAGGATGCCGCCGATCAACACGAACATGATCGTCGAGCCGACGCCCGCCATCACCGAAGCCCGTGCGCCGTAGACGGTTCGGGCGTAGATATCGCAGCCCTGCTTGTCGAAGCCGAACGGGTGACCCGCACCGCGCGGGTCCATGCTGAAGTCGCCGTTGCAGTAGCGCGGGTCCTGGCTGGTGAACAGGCCCGGCCAGATCACGACGACGAGGATGAACAGGATCATCAGCGCCGCGACGATGAAGATCGGGTTGCGCCGCAACTGCCGCCACGCGTCGTACCAGATGCTGGTCGGCGAGCCGCCTTCGGCGACCATGTCGGTGGCCAGCACCTCGACCTCGTCCGGCGGTGCGACGAAGTAGACCTGCCTGCCCCGCGCCGCGCTGTCGGCGAGGTCGATTCCTTTTTCGAGGTCAGGCATAGCGGATCCTCGGGTCGAGTGCGGCGTACAAGAGGTCTACGACCAGGTTCGAGACCAGGAAGATGATGATCAGCACGGTCACGAACGAGACGACCGTGGGCGGCTCGCCGCGGGTGATCGCCTGGTACATCGTGCCGCCGACGCCGGGGATGTTGAAGATGCCCTCGGTGACGATGGCGCCGCCCATCAGCGCGCCGAGATCGGCGCCGAGGAAGGTGACCACCGGGATCATCGAGTTGCGCAGGATGTGCACGGTGACGACCCGGCGCCGGCTCAGGCCCTTGGCCGTGGCGGTGCGCACGAAGTCGGCGGTCATGTTCTCCGCCACCGAGTTCCGGGTCAGGCGCAGCACATACGCGAACGACAGCGACCCGAGCACAAACGCGGGGACGAGCAGTTCGGTGAAGCTGGCTTTACCGGTGACGGTCACCGGTGCGATCCCCCACTTCACGCCGAGCAGGAACTGGGCGAGGAAGCCGACCACGAAGATCGGGACGGCGATCACGATCAGGCTGATGACCAGCATCGTCGAGTCGAAGAGCTTGCCCTTGCGCAGCCCGGCGACCAGACCGAACACGACGCCGAAGACGGCCTCGATGAACACGGCCATGAAGGCGAGCTTGATCGTGATCGGGAAGGCCCGCGCGAGTTCGTCGCGGACCGGCCTGCCGGAGAAGGCAGTGCCGAAGTCGAACGTCAGAATGCCCTTCAGATACAGCAGGTATTGCATGATGAAGGGCTGATCGAGGTGGTACCGGGCGCGCAACTGCGCCTCCACCGCGGGGGTCATCGGTTTGTCGCCGGCGAGGGCGTGGATCGGGTCGCCGGGGACGAGGAATACCAGGGCATAGATGAGCAGCGTCGCCCCGAGGAACACGGGGATCATCTGGAGCAGACGCCGCACGACATACCAGGCCATTTCGTCTCCTGGGTCGGAGATGAGCCGCGCCGCCCGGGGACGGCGCGGCTCATCTGGCGGCTACTTCTCGATGTTCTCGAAGTCGAACAGACCGTTCCAGGCGAGGTTCGCCTTCACCTTCTCGGAGCGGCCCGCGGCGGCGATGTAGTCCAGCACCGGGATGTCGGCCATCTGGCTGAGCATCATGGTCTGCGCCTGCGCGACGATCTTGTAGGACTCCTCCTGCGTCGGCGCGGCCAGCGCGGCGTCGAGCAGCTTGTCGAACTCGGGGACCTTCCAGTCGACGTTGTTCGTCTCGGAGTAGCTGTAGTACTGCGAGGTCAGGAACTGCAGCATGGTCGGGTAGTCGCCCTGCCAGCCGTAGCGGAACGCCTTGTTGATGGTCTTGGCGTTGACCTCGTCGCGGATGTTCTTGAACGTCGGGTACGGCGTGCCGATGGCGTCGATGCCCAGGGTGTTCTTGATGCTGTTCGCGACCGCCTCGATCCAGGCCTGGTGGCCGCCGTCGGAGTTGTAGGCGATCTCGTAGCGACCCGACCACGGCGACATGGCGTCAGCCTGGGCCCACAGCTTCTTGGCCTCGTCCGGGTTGAACTTCAGGAACTCCGAGCCCGGCAGGTCGCCGCGGAAGCCCGGCAGCGAGGCGGAGGTGAAGTCCCGCGCCGGCAGGCGGGTGCCGTGGAAGATGTTCTGGCAGATCTGCTCTCGGTTGATCGCCATGGACAGGGCCTTGCGGCGCAGCACGCCTTCTTCACCGCTGAAGTGCGGGACGTTGGCCTGGATGCCGATGTGCTGGTTCTGCGCGGTCGGCTTGGTGATCGCGCGGTCGCCCAGGTCCTTCTCGTAGGAGGTGATCGCGCTGTCCGGGATCGTGTCGAGGGTGTCGAGGTTGCCCGCCTGCAGGTCTGCGTACGCCGTGTCGAACGACTGGTACATCACGAAGCGCAGGCCCTTGTTCTTCGGCGCGCGGCCACCCTTGTAGTCCGGGTTGGGCACCAGGTCGATCTGCACGTTGTGCTGCCAGGCGCCCTCGTGCGCGAACTTGTACGGGCCGTTGCCGATCGGGTTCTCGCCGAAGACCTTCATGTCCTTGAAGGCCGCGTCGGGCAGCGGGTAGAACGGCGCGTAGCCGAGTTCGGTCTCGAAGTCGATCGAGGGCGACTTGAGCTCGACGGTGAAGGTGCGATCGTCGACGACCTTCAAGCCCTTCATCGTCTGCGCCGTCGGCTTCTCGGCCGACACCTCGTCGAAGCCCAGGATCGGGGTGAACACGTAGCTCTGCAGCTGGGCGTTGGTGCCGAGGGCGCCGTAGTTCCACGCGTCGACGAACGACTTCGCCTTCACCGTGGTGCCGTCGGAGAACTTCCAGTCCGGCTTGATGGTGATCTTGTAGGTCTTGCGGTCGGTCGTCTCGATCTTCTCGGCCATCTCGTCGTGCGCCACGCCGTTGCCGTCGTAGTACTTGAGACCCGCGAACAGCCGGTCGACGACTCGCCCACCCATATTCTCGTTGGTGTTGGTCGGTACCAACGGGTTCTGCGGTTCACCACCATTGGTCGTGACGATGCTCGCGTCGGCGCTGTCGTCCGACGAACAAGCTGCCAGTCCGAGGCTTGTGGCCAGTAGTGCTGCCGCAGTCAGCGCCATTGCTCTGTTGAATCTCAACGCGTTCTCCCGTTTTCGAGAAGGGCGGAGCCTGGTGGCACGCGTTGAGGTCAACCAGGCGCATGCCGGCACGATCCGCCTTGGGTGCCTCGGAGATTATCCACCTGGAAGGGGCTCTGTCAGCCGATTGACCAGAGTTCGTTCCACTAATTACCAATTCGGCAACATCGCCGAAACACGAAAAACATCGCGTGAAAACGGGCGATCCGCCGAAACATTGCCTCCGTACGGGGCGTTCCGGCGTCTCCCTGACACCCCCTCATCGCTGCGGATCGCGCAACGGCGTGACGGTACGGAAACCCGGTGGACACACCGGACGCGGCGTAGGTCACAGTTGTCTACTGTCGAACTGGCTGCGTTTGAATCGTGGGCTCAGGCTACGTGGAAAGAAGAAGCGAGATGACCGAAACAGCCGACCACAGGGACTCGTACCCGCCCGCCGCGGACTTCGCGGCCGCGGCGAACGCCGATGCCGCGCTGTACCAGCGAGGTTCGGCCGATCGCGACGCGTTCTGGGCCGAGCAGGCCGATCGTTTGCACTGGCACGAGCGGTGGAACCAGGTGCTGGACTGGTCCGGCGCGCCGGTCGCCAAGTGGTTCGTCGGCGGCAAGCTGAACGTCGCCTACAACTGCGTCGACCGGCACGTGCTCGACGGACACGGCGACCAGGTCGCCATCCACTGGGAGGGCGAGCCCGGCGACTCCCGCGACATCACCTACCGCGAGCTGCTCACCGAGGTGAGCCGGGCCGCGAACTATCTGACCGAACTCGGTCTCGAAGCGGGCGACCGGGTCGCCATCTATATGCCGATGGTGCCCGAGGCCGTCGTCTCGATGCTGGCCTGTGCGCGGCTCGGCCTCACCCACTCGGTGGTGTTCGCCGGGTTCTCCCCCACCGCGCTGCGCCAACGCGTGGACGACGCCGAGGCTCGGTTGATCATCACCACCGACGGGCAGTGGCGGCGCGGTAAGGCCGCGCCGCTGAAGGAAGCCGTGGACGAGGCGCTGTACGCGAACGGCGATGTGCCGCACAGCGTTGAGCACGTGCTGGTGGTGCGTCGCACCGAGCTCGAGGTGCCGTGGACCGACGGCCGCGACCTGTGGTGGCACGAGACGGTGGCGAACGCGTCGCCCGAGCACGAGGCGCAGGCCTTCGACGCCGAGCACCCGCTGTTCATCCTCTACACCTCCGGCACCACCGGAAAACCCAAGGGCATCCTGCACACCAGCGGCGGCTACCTCACCCAGACCGCCTACACCCACCACAACGTCTTCGATCACAAAGCCGGACAAGACGTCTACTGGTGCACCGCCGACATCGGCTGGGTCACCGGCCACAGCTACATCGTCTACGGACCACTGGCCAACCGCGCCACCCAGGTCGTCTACGAGGGCACGCCGAACTTCCCGGACGAGCACCGGCACTGGCAGATCGTCGAAAAGTACGGCGTCAGTATCTATTACACGGCACCGACACTGGTGCGTACCTTCATGAAGTGGGGTCGCGAGATCCCGGCCGCGCACGATCTGTCCAGCATCCGGCTGCTCGGTTCGGTCGGTGAGCCGATCAACCCGGAGGCCTGGCGCTGGTACCGCGACACCATCGGCGCGGGCCGCACCCCGATCGTGGACACCTGGTGGCAGACCGAGACCGGCTCGATCATGATCTCGCCGCTGCCCGGCGTCACCGCCGCCAAGCCCGGCGCGGCCATGGCGCCGCTGCCCGGCATCTCCGCGCTGGTCGTCGACGAAGAGGGAAAGCCGGTGCAGCGCGGGGAAACCGAGGCCAACGGCTACCTGGTGCTCGACCAGCCGTGGCCGTCGATGCTGCGCGGCATCTGGGGCGACATGGAGCGATACCGGGCCACGTACTGGGAGCGCTACGCCGAGCAGGGCTGGTACTTCGCCGGGGACGGCGCCAAGCTCGACGCCGACGGCGACCTGTGGGTGCTCGGCCGGGTCGACGACGTGATGAACGTATCGGGCCACCGGATCTCCACCGCCGAGGTGGAATCGGCACTGGTCGGTCACTCGGGGGTCGCCGAGGCCGCGGTGGTCGGGGCCAGCGACGAGACCACCGGCCAGGGCATCGTCGCGTTCGTCATCCTGACCGCGGAGGCCGAGGACACCGGCAGCGCGCTGGTGGACGAGCTGAAGGCGGAGGTGTCGCGCGAGATCAGCCCGATCGCGCGGCCGCGCGAGATCCACGTGGTGCCCGAGCTGCCGAAGACGCGCAGCGGCAAGATCATGCGCCGGTTGCTGCGCGACGTCGCGGAGGGCCGCGAGCTCGGCGACACCTCGACGCTGGTCGATCCGAACGTCTTCGAGGCGATCCGGGCCAGCAAGGCGTAACCCCCACGGAACCGCGGCACGCATGGTAAGGCCGGTGGCTGTTCTGGTCACCGGCTTCAACCGTTAGGATTGCGTAAGGTGTGCCGGGAAGTCTGGTCGGCATGCGGCCGTGCACCCGCAGCCGATGCGGCGGGATGGCGTGGTCGCAGCCCCGACCGACCCTGCCGAAAGGTTCCCCGTGATCACGCAAGTGCGCTCGGAACTGTCCCGCTATCTCCGCACCGAAACAGTCGGCGGCGCCATCCTGCTGATCGCCGCCGCGGTCGCGTTGCTGTGGGTCAACTCGCCGTGGGGCGCGAGCTACGTGACGATGACCGAGACGGTGCTCGCCATCCCGCCGCTGCACCTGGATCTCACCCTGGCCGACTGGACCAAAGACGGCCTGCTCGCCATTTTCTTCTTCGTCGCGGGCCTGGAACTCAAACGCGAACTCGTGGTCGGCGAGTTGGCCGACCCGAAACGCGCGGCCCTGCCTATCATCGCCGCGGTCGGCGGCGTGGTCACGCCCGCGCTCATCGCCGTGGCGGTCGGGTTCGGGGTGCCCGGGATGGACCGGGGCTGGGCCATCCCGGTCGCCACCGATATCGCGTTCGCGCTGGCCGTGCTCGCCATGACGGGTTCCCGCATCCCGGCGAGCGCGCGGGTCTTCCTGCTCAGTCTGGCGGTGGTCGACGATCTGATGGCCATCATCGTGATCGCCGTGCTGTTCACCACGACGCTGGCGCTGCTGTGGCTGCTGACCGCCGCGGCCTGCTTCGCGCTGTGGGCGCTGGCTCAGCACAAGCGGATCCGCACCCCGTGGCTCTACGTGCCGCTGGCACTGGTCGCCTGGTACGCGCTGCACGAGGCGGGCATCCACCCGACCCTGGCCGGGGTGGTCCTCGGCCTGCTCACCAGGGTGCGCCCCGACCCCGGGGAAGAAGAGGCGCCGGCCACTCGGCTCGAGCATCTGATCCAGCCGATCTCGGCCGGTGTGTGCGTCCCGTTGTTCGCGTTGTTCGCCTCCGGAGTTCCGTTGGACGCCAAAGTGTTCGGCGAACTGTTCAGCGACAGGCTGGCGCTGGCGGTAATTCTCGGGTTACTGCTCGGCAAGACCCTGGGCATCTTCGGGATCAGTTGGCTCGCAATCCGGTTCGGTGTGGCCAAGCGGCCCGCCGGACTCGGGTATCGCGACATGTTCGCCCTGTCGGTGCTCGGCGCGATCGGCTTCACCGTTAGCCTTCTCGTGGCGGAACTCGCGCTGGCCGATGTCGGCGACGGCTCGGCCGCGGAATTGGCGAAGGCCGCTGTGTTGGTCACATCAATGGCGGCGTCGCTTGCCGGTTCGGCGCTACTGTTGCGGCGAGGGCGTGTCCACCAGGCGCGTCGAGACGCGCGTGCGCTACAACGAGAAGACGAGGATGCAGTGCCGGGACAGGGAGAAGGGTCGACCAAGTGAGTTACACAAACGGCGGTAACGGGAACGACGCGCAGCGCGGTCGTACAGTGACCTCCATTCCCTTGTCCGACGCGAATCCCACCGGCAGCGCCAGCTTCGGCAGCCTCGTGCGCGATGCGACCGAGCAGATGTCGACGCTGGTCCGGGCCGAGGTCGCGCTCGCCAAAGCGGAGGTCACCGGGGAGATCAAGAAGGGGCTGCAGGGCAGCGTCTACTTCATCCTCGCGCTGACCGTCCTGCTGTTCAGCACGTTCTTCTTTTTCTTCTTCCTCGGCGAACTGCTCGATGTGTGGCTGGCCCGCTGGGCGGCGTTCCTGATCGTGTTCGCGCTGATGATCGTCGCGACCGCGCTGCTGGCGCTGCTCGGCTATCTGCGGGTGAAGAAGCTGCGCGCGCCGGAGAAGACGATCGACTCGCTCAAGCAGGCCCGCGCGGTGCTGCCGCACGGTCTCGGCGCGGCGGCGCACGAGGACCGTCCGGCGCTGACCCATGACGGCCGTCCCGCCCTGGACAAACCCGCTTCGTAACCGCTCGCTCGCGCGCGGATACCTCGACAACTAGGCTGCCTCGGCGTGTCGTCGCACTCAATTCCGGATCCGTCCAGCGTCCGTTACGACGGCCCGTGGGCGCATCGGGACGTCCATGCCAACGGCATCCGCTTCCACGTGGTCGACGCGGCCCCGGACCGCACCGACGCGCCCTTGGTCGTGCTACTGCACGGATTCGCCGACTTCTGGTGGTCCTGGCGGCACCAGCTCACCGGACTGGCCGCGCACGGCTACCGGGCGGTGGCCGTCGATCTGCGCGGCTACGGCGACAGCGACAAACCGCCCCGCGGATACGACGGCTGGACGCTGGCCGGCGATATCGCGGGACTCATCCGCGCCCTCGGCTATCCCGACGCGACCCTCGTCGGGCACGCCGACGGCGGACTGGTCTGCTGGGCCACCGCGGTACTGCATCCCCGGCTGGTTCGCTCGATCGCGGTGGTGAGTTCACCGCATCCCGCCGCGTTGAAGAGCGCGGTCTTACACAACCGCCACCAGCGCGCGACCTGGCTGCCCAACTTCCTGCGCTACCAGCTGCCACGCTACGGCGAACGGCTGCTGACCACCGGTGACGGCTTCGAGGCCGAACGGCTGCTGCGGCAGCGGGTCAGCGGATCATGGTCGGGCACCACCGAATTCGTCGACACCGCCCGGCGGATGCGCTCGGCCATCCAGATCCCCGGCGCCGCGCACTGTGCGCTGGAGTATCAGCGCTGGGCCTTCCGCAGCCAGTGGCGACCGGACGGCCGCCGGTTCATGGCCACCATGCGCGAACCGATCCGGATCCCGGTGCTGGCCATGCGCGGCGATCTGGATCCGTACGTGCTCGCCAGCACCTTCCGGCGGGGTCAGCACCTGTCCCCCAATCGGCAGCTGACCCCCATCCCGGCCGCCGGACACTATGCGCACCAGGAGAATCCGGAGATGGTGACAGCAGAGCTGGCGAAACTGCTGGCGTAATTTCGGCGACGGCCACTGCGTGTCAGGGGCGGGCAGACGGTGTCCGCGGACGTCCTCGGTCCACGTGCGCCGACGGTCCGCACGCGTCCGGGATCCGCGCGCGTCTGGGACCAACGCGCGTCCGGGGATCCACGCGCGGGCGGGGATCCACGCGCGTCCGGGACCAACGCGCGTCCGGGGATCCGCGCACGTCCACAGTCCGCGCACGTCCGCGGTCGGTGGTGACCACGGGTCCACGCTGCGCCGCGTCACTGCACAGCTGAAAACCACGACTCGCGTCGACCGATCAGCGAGACTCGAGGGCGGCCTCACGAAGACCGCCCTCGAACCACGCCGTCAGCTCAGCACGCAGGCTCCGGTGCCGACCGGGGCGTTCACGCCCGGTGCGGCGTCCAGCTGCGCACGGACCTCGGCCAGCGTCAGCACGTAGCCGGTGTCGTCGTCGGTGACGGCCGCACCGAACACGACGCCGAGCACGTGGCCTTCCGTATCGACCAGCGGCCCACCGGAATTGCCCGCGCGCACCAGCCCGCGCACGGTGTAGACCTGCCGCTCCACCGTGCCGTCGCGGTAGATGTTCGGACCCGTCAGATCCAGCGTCTCGCGCACCCGGGCCGCGCTGGCGGTGTAACGCCCGCCGCCCGGGTAGCCGAGCACGATCGCGCTGTCACCGGACCGCGCGGGCGCCGGCGCCTGGGCGATCGGCGGGGCGGTCAGCCCCGGCACCGCGAGCACCGCGACGTCGGTCGACGGATCGAACAGCACCACGGTGGCGTCCAGCGGCCCGGTCGACGAATCGACCTGAATGCTGGTGGTACCCGCGACCACGTGCGCGTTGGTCATGATCCGCTCCGGGGCGATCACGAAGCCCGAACCCTCCAGCGCCCGCTGGCAACTCGGCGCGACACCGCGGATGCGCAGCACGCTCTGCTGCAACGAGCCCGCGACCGGACTGCCGAGCACGCTCGCGTCCGGCGGCTCGACGGCCGCGATCGGCGCCCGGCCGAACGGGCCGATCACGTCCGGCAGACCGGAGGTGTTGAGCAGCTTGGAGAACTCGTTGGGCAAGCGGCGCAACCAGTTCGGCGCCACCTGGTTGACGTCGGTGAGCACCCGGGAGCCGTTGATCGCCGTGGCGATCGACGGCTGCGACGAGGTGGCCAGCGGCAACGCGAGCAGCCACGCGGTGACCAGCACGGCCACCGCCTGCAGCGCCGCACCCACCACGCTGTCCACACTGCGGGTGAACGGATGCCGCATGCCGCTGCGCGCGGCCCGGCCGAGCACCATGCCCGCGACCTCGCCGATGATCACCAGCAGCACGATGAGCAGCACACCGGTCAGCACGCGGGTGCGGCCCTCGTCGACGTGGACCAGGATGTGCGGCGCGATCAGGATGCCCGCGACCGCGCCGAGCACGACGCCGAGGAAGGCCAGGGCCGAGGCCACCGCGCCCTGCCGCCACCCGGACGAGGCGGCCAGCAGCGCGAGCAGCACGACAGCGATATCGAGCCATGCGGATGAGCTCACCGACGCTCCCTCATAAGGTCATTCCCACTGCAGCCAGTGCCGTCTCCAGATCACGTACGTCGGTGTGGTCCCACTCTTGTTCCCAGCCCGCGGTTTTGCAGATTCCAGCGAGGATGCCCCCGGTCAGCCCCCAGACCAGCATGCCGTCCACCTGGAAGGCGGGACTCTGGTAGCCGAGGCTGCCGCGGACCAGGAAGCGGTTGGCCGGATCGAGCAGCTCGGCCAGGCGCACCCGCACCACTCGCTCGGTCTCACTCGCGTCGACCACCCCGACCACGCTCGGCGTGCGCCAGTAGGCCACGACCGGTGTCACGTCGAATCGGGAGGGCGGCACGAACAGCTTCGGCAGAATCGCCAGCGGCTCGACGCCGGACCGGTCCAGCCCGGTCTCCTCACAGGCTTCGCGCAGCGCGGTGTCGATCGGCCCGGTGTCACCGGGATCGACCGCGCCGCCGGGAAAGGCGACCTGGCCGCGATGCTGGCGCAGGGTGGCGGCACGCTGGGTGAGCAACACCTCCGCGTCCGCGGGTAGCCCGCCGGGCGCGGCGGGGTCGGCTTCGGGCGATCCGCCGAACAGCACGAGCACCGCCGCCTGCCGCGGGGTCGTGGTGACCGTCATGGCGCGGCGCAGCGTGCGCGCCAGCGTGAGGGTGTCCGACGAGTCGGTGTCGGGCTCGGTGGCCCGGCTCAGCCATTTCGGAATGTCCTTGGGCACAGGGATGGTCATGCGGCTACTCCCAGCTCCCGGGCGACGGTGTTCGCGATGTCGTCGACCCCGCTGAACGCGCGCACCTCCACCCGCGCCACCGAACCGTCCGCCCGGACCAGCACCGAAACAGGCAGTACCGCAGGGGCGCCGACGACGGTCCGCACCCGCGTGTCGGCATCGAGTACACCAGGCAGCTTCACGTCGAGTCCAGTCAGCCGGGCGATCGCCTTGGCCTCGTCGGGGTCGCTGTGCACGGTCAGCACGGTAATCGCGTTTCCGGCGCGCCGGGCGAACTGCTGCAAATACGGCAATTCTTGCGCACACGGCCCGCACCAGTAGGCCCAGAGGTTCAGCAGCGCGGGCTTACCCGCGAGCGCGGCGGCCAGCTCCACCGGCGCACCGTCGGCCAGGCAGGTCAGCGTGATGCCCGCGAGCGGACCGGCGCTCTGCGCGCCCGCGGCAGGTCGCGGGCACGGCGCGAGATCCGCGGCGGCGCGTTGCTGTTCGGCAACTCCGGCGCTGCGCGGCGACCGCGCGGCATCCGGCGCAGGATCGGCGTCGCGATCGCCGCGCGGCCACAGCGCGACCGTCAGCGCCAGCACAGCGATCAATCCGGCCAGCGCCCATCGCCAGGCAACCGGGACTCCCCTCACCGGCCGACCAGCTCGAGCAGATGCTCCTTCTCGGGACCTTTGACCAGATCGGCCGCGGTGTCGGGATCGGTGGGACCGGCACCGAAGGACGGGCAGTCCTTGGCGAGCACGCACACACCGCAGGCCGGCTTCCTGGCATGACACACCCGGCGGCCGTGGAAGATCACCCGATGCGAGAGCATCGTCCACTCTTTGCGCTCGATCAGCTCGCCGATGATGTGCTCGACCTTCACCGGGTCTTCCTCGGCGGTCCACTGCCAGCGCCGCACCAGGCGACCGAAATGGGTGTCGACCGTGATGCCCGGCACGCCGAACGCGTTGCCCAGGATGACGTTCGCGGTCTTGCGCCCGATGCCGGGCAACTGCACCAATTCGTCCATGGTGTGAGGCAACTCACCGTGGTGCCGCTCGAGCAGGGCCTGTCCGAGGCCGATCAGCGAGTTCGCCTTGTTGCGGTAGAAACCTGTCGAGCGAACGTATTCCTCCAGCTCCGCGCGGTTCGCCTCGGCGTAGGCGCGGGCATCGGGGTACTTCGCGAAGAGCGCGGGCGTGGTGAGATTCACCCGCACATCGGTGGACTGCGCGGAAAGTATTGTCGCGACCGCCAATTCGAGCGGCGTGCGGAAATCCAGCTCACAGTGCGCGTCCGGAAAAGCCTCGGCCAGCACACGGTTCATCCGGCGCGCGCGACGGACCAGCCCGAGCTGGGTTTCCGCCTGTCGCGCGCGGGTTTTCCGCTTCGGCGCAGCGGCCGCGGTGGCTTGCGCATCGGTCGCCGCGGCGGCAGTCGCACGTCCGTTTCCGGCGGCGTTGGAAGGGGTGACACGCACCCGTCCACCATACGGAACTGTCGGACGGCGTTGCCCGTCCAGTTCGGTTGCCGTGTTCCATCTGAGACCTAGACCGTGTTTACTCCTCCGTATGCAAGGACTCGCTGTGGTGCTCTTCCCAGTGCTGTTGATGCTGTTCGCACTGGGTATGGAGCGGGTCGAGAACCGGCTCCGCAAACTTCTCGAACCCGACGAAGAGGTTCAGCAGTACCTGGACAAGGCAAGCAACGCAGAAGTGAAAGAGCTGACGAGGCTCGGCCTGCCCGCCGCCGTGGCACGGATGCGCAAGCGCCGCGCCCGGGGCGAAGAGCTGGATGTGGCCCGAGCAAGCTGACCCCGAAGTGACCGACGGACCCGGCGGCTAGAGCTGCGGTAACCACGTGGGTGCCCGCGAAAGCCAAGATCAGAAACTGGTACGGTTCCTCGCTGCGCCATGCAATCCACACGTTACGTGGTGTCTGTCACTACGCTGTCATCATGCCGCGTAGACTGCGCTGTTGGCCGAGTCGCTTTCGGTCCAGTACAGAGCCATTTCCCATAAGGAGCACATAAGTGGACGAGGCCCTCGCCAGAGCAGGCATCTTCCAGGGCGTCGAGCCCACTGCGGTGGCCGCCCTCGCCAAGCAATTGCAGCCCGTGGATTTCCCACGTGGTCATGTCATTTTCAACGAAGGTGAACCGGGTGACCGGCTCTACATCATCACCTCGGGCAAGGTGAAGATCGGACGTCGTTCTCCCGACGGCCGGGAGAATTTGCTGACCATCATGGGCCCCTCGGACATGTTCGGTGAGCTGTCGATCTTCGATCCGGGCCCGCGTACCTCCACCGCCACCACGGTGACCGAGGTGCGTGCCGTGACGATGGACCGGGACGCCCTCAAGTCCTGGATCGACCAGCGACCCGAGATCGCCGAGCAGTTGCTCCGCGTCCTCGCCCGGCGCCTGCGTCGTACCAACAACAACCTGGCCGACCTCATCTTCACCGACGTGCCCGGCCGGGTCGCCAAGGCGCTGCTGCAGCTCGCACAGCGGTTCGGCACCCAGGAGGCCGGTGCGCTGCGGGTCACCCACGACCTCACCCAGGAGGAGATCGCCCAGCTGGTCGGCGCCTCCCGCGAAACCGTGAACAAGGCGCTCGCCGACTTCGCGCACCGCGGTTGGCTGCGGCTGGAGGGCAAGAGCGTGCTCATCTCCGACTCCGAGCGCCTGGCCCGCCGCGCGCGCTAGTCCACAGGTGTACCGCCTGCCGGATTCACAGCTCCATGAATCCGGCAGGCCGGTTTTCGATGCGCGTCAGCCTTCGGCGCGCAGGTATTCCAGCTGGGCCTGCACCGAGCTGCGGGCGGCGAGCCACAGCCGCTTGTCGACGTCGGCGTACACCCGGCGCACCACGGCCATCGCGCCCGCGTCGGGGCCGAGTACCCGCAACGCCTCGCGGACCTGTTCGAGTCGTTCCTGCCGGTGCGTGATGTAGTAGCGGGCCACCGGCTCCAGGTCGGGATGGTCCGGCCCGTGCGCCGGCAGCAGCGCCTTGCCCGCGCCGACCTCGACCAAACGGTCGAGCGAGGACAGATAGTCGGCCAGGGTGCCGTCGCTGGAATCCAGCACGGTGGTGCCGCTGCCGAGAATCGTGTCACCGGTCAGCACCGCGTCATCGAGCACGAAACTCACCGAGTCGCCGGTGTGGCCCGGGGTGTCGAGCACGGTGATGCGCAGGCCCGCGGCCTCGATCACCTCACTGTCGACCAGCGGGGCGGTCGAACCGCGCAGAAACTCGGAGTCCTTGGCGCGCACCGGGGTTCCGGTGAGTTTCACCAGCCGATCGATGCCGCCGGTGTGGTCGTGATGCCGATGCGTGATCAGCGTCAGCGCGATCTCGCCCCCGGTGACCTCGGCGATCTTCGCGCCGTGCGCCTTGTCCTGCGGACCGGGATCGACCACCACGCAGTCCGATCGCCCCGGCGCGCGCAGGATCCAGGTGTTGGTGCCCTGCAACGTCATCTGGCCCGGATTGTCCGCGAGCAACACCGCTGCGGTCGGGGTGACCTGCCGTAATTGCCCGTACGCGGGATGTTCAAGTGCCATGCCATCGTCCTCGAGTGCGATCTGCCGTTCCAGAGTGGTCTACCCAAAAGACAACCACGCGCGCGACTTTCACATGCCGCGCGCCCGGCACCTCCCCGCGCGGCCATCGGGTGCCGCACGCCCGGCCGCCCCTCAGCCACAACGGAGCGAGCCTGACGAGCGACCCTTCGCGGCCGCGCGGCCGAATTACCCCACCTCGACGATGATCTCGACCTCGACGGGGGTGTTCTTGGGCAGTTCGGAGACGCCGACGGCGGAGCGCGCGTGCACGCCCGCATCGCCGAAGACCTCGCCGAGGAATTCGGAGGCGCCGTTGATCACGACCGGCTGATCGTTGTATCCCGGTGCGGAGGCGACGAACCCGACCACCTTCACCACGCGCACCACCCGGTCGAGCCCGACCAGTCCGTGCACGGCCGCGAGCGCGTTGAGCGCGCAGAGGCGGGCGGCTTCCTGTGCCTGCTCGGTGCTCACCTCGGCGCCGACCTTGCCGACCGCGGACAGCTCACCGTTGACGAACGGCAGCTGACCCGAGGTGTAGACCAGCGAACCGGTCTGGATCGCCGGGATGTAGGCGGCGACCGGCGGCGCGACGGGCGGCAGGGTCAGGCCGAGCCGGGCGAGATTGCTTTCCCACTGGGTTGCTGTGGTCATCTCCCCGTCTCCTTTACTTCGGACGCTTGAGGTAGGCGACGTGCTGTTCACCGGTCGGCCCCGGCAACACGGTCACCAGCTCCCATCCGTCCGCGCCCCACTGGTCGAGAATCTGCTTGGTCGCGTGCGTCAACAGCGGCACGGTCGCGTACTCCCACAAGCTCGCTTCACTCATGGGAGGAGCGTAGTTGCCGGCTCCCGGAGCGCGCCTGCGGCATCGCGTTCCGCACGCCCGCGCGCGGTGGGCAAAACGTCCCGAAATCCTACTGTCTGGTACAGATACACCGCCTGGACCAGGCACTAGGCGGATCCCTCGGGCGCGATCCCAGAACGGGTTATAGGCTCGCGAACGTGGGAGTACCAACAGCAGTGCCGCTTTCGGCCGAGCCCGAGCTCGAAAAAGGCTGGCCGGAACGTGCCGAGAAGGCTCGCTTGCACTACGTCTCGGGCAAGGGTGGCACGGGCAAGTCGACCGTGGCCGCGGCGCTGGCATTGGCCCTCGCGGCCGGCGGGCGGCGGGTGCTGCTGGTGGAGGTGGAGAGCAGGCAGTCGATCGCCCAGCTGTTCGACCTGCCGCCGCTGCCGCCGACCGAGACCCGGATCGCCACCGCGGACGGCGGCGGCGAGGTGGTCGCGCTCGCGCTCGATATCGAGCACGCCTTCCTCGAATACCTGGACATGTTCTACAACCTCGGCTTCGCGGGCCGGGCGATGCGCCGGATGGGCGCCATCGAGTTCGTCACCACGATCGCGCCCGGCCTGCGCGACGTCATCCTGACGGGCAAGATCAAGGAGACCGCGGTCCGGGTCGGCAAGGACGGCAAGCGGGTCTACGACGAGATCGTGGTCGACGCGCCGCCGACCGGCCGGATCGCCAGCTTCCTCGACGTCACCCAGGCCATGCTCGAGGTGGCCAAGGGCGGGCCGATCGCCTCCCAGGCCGAGGGCGTCTCGAAGCTGCTGCACTCGGATCAGACGATGATCCACTTGGTCACGTTGCTCGAGGCGCTGCCGGTGCAGGAAACCGCCGACGCGATCGCGGAATTGAAGGCGGCGGATCTGCGGATCGGCACGGTCATCGTGAACCGGGCCACCGAGGGTCAGCTGCCGCCCGAACTGCGCGCCGCGGCCGCCCAGGGCGCGGTGGACACCGACGCCGTCCGCGCCGGGCTCGCTGCCGCGGGGATCACCCTGCCGGACAACGACTTCCAGGGTCTGATCACCGAAACAGTCGAGCACGCCGCCACTTTGCAGGCGCAGGACGACAGCGCGGCCGAGCTCGCCAAGGTCGACGTGTCCCGCCTGTACCTGCCCGCGCTGCCGGAGGGCATGGACCTCGGCGGCTTATATGAACTGGCCGAACACTTGAGTACCCAAGGGGTCAAATGACCGCGCCTGCGCCACTGGATATTTCGAGCATCATCGAAGACCGGACGGCGCGCGTCGTGGTCTGCTGCGGCTCGGGCGGGGTCGGCAAGACCACCACCGCCGCGGCGATCGCGTTGCGCGCGGCCGAACGGGGCCGCAAGGTCGTGGTGCTCACCATCGACCCGGCGCGCCGGTTGGCACAGTCGCTCGGAGTCGCCGATCTCGGCAATTCGCCGCAGCGGGTGCCGCTCGGTCCGGAGGCCAAGGGCGAGCTGCACGCGATGATGCTGAACATGCGCCGCACCTTCGACGACATGGTGCTCGAGCACACCAGCCCGGAGAAGGCCGAGCAGATCTTCGCCAATCCCTTCTACCAAACGGTCGCCTCGTCGTTCGGCGGGACGCAGGAGTACATGGCGATGGAGAAGCTCGGCCAGCTGGCCGGGCGCAAGGAGTGGGACCTGATCGTGGTCGACACTCCCCCGTCGCGCAACGCGCTCGACTTCCTGGACGCGCCGAAGCGGCTCGGAAACTTCCTGAACGGCAGGATGATCCGGGTCATCATGGCGCCGGGTCGCGGCGTCACCCGGCTGGTCACCGGCGCGATGAGCCTGGCGGTGCGCGGGGTGTCCACGATCGTCGGCGGCCAGATGCTCAAGGACGCATCGAACTTCCTGCAATCGCTGGACTCGCTGTTCGGCGGCTTCCAGGACCGCGCGGATCGGACCTACGCGATGCTCTCCAAGCCGGGCACCCACTTCCTGGTGGTGGCGGCCGCGGAACCGGACGCGCTGCGCGAGGCGTCGTTCTTCGTGGACCGGCTGTCCACCGAACGGATGCCGCTGGCGGGCCTGGTGCTCAACCGGACGCATCCGGCGCTGAGCACGCTGTCGGCCGGGCGGGCGGCGACCGTGGCGGAGCAACTGGCGGACTCGGACCCGCTGACCGCGGCGGTGCTGCGCATTCACGCCCGTCGCGTGGCCACGGACAAGCGCGAACAGCATCTGCTGCACCGGTTTACGGGGGCGCATCCGCGGGTACCGATCGTCGCGGTCACCGCGTTGCCGTTCGAGGTGTCCGATCTCGAGGCGCTGCGTGCCGTAGGTGATCAACTGACCACCAACCGAGCATCTGCTTGATACATAGACGCATCCGCTATAGGTCCAAACGGAAGCTTTTGCCCCCAAACGGAACTGAGCCCGCTTTCGCAGGCTCAGTTCCGAGGGTTCACGGGGGCTACATTGCCACCTGATGTTGGCGCTGGGCCTGGAAGAAGTCGGCCCAGGAGGTCACTTCCGGGTGCTGCTTGAGCAGCGCGCGCCGCTGCCGCTCGGTCATACCGCCCCACACACCGAACTCCACTCGATTGTCGAGCGCGTCGGCACCACACTGCATCAGCACCGGGCAGTGCCTGCAGATCGTCGCGGCTTTGCGCTGGGCAGCGCCGCGGACGAACAACTGATCGGGATCCACTTCCTTGCATCGGGCCTGGGCTACCCAGGCGATCCTTGCTTCGGCCTGCTCCACGTCCAATCGAGCGATGGGGGTTGTCATGTGCATTTGGTGTGCCCCTTTGCAGTCCGAACACCGGGTCAACGGCGCTCCAGAATCGCGTGTCAGCGTCGCAGCAACCCAAACCCCGCTGCGAACTGCACCACATTCCACTTTGAGTGTTAGCTCTATCACACTGGGTTCTCAATCTAGGTAAAGGTATGGGGCTAGCGCAAGACCGCCCCCGGATTTTTTGGTACGTCCGTCCCTGCAAAATCCCCGGAGCGGCGGCGAGGCCGGGTTATTCGCGGCGCGCCGTCCCGCGACACGCCAGACTCGCTCGCGCGACACGCCCATTACCCGTCATCAATCTCGCTCCGGTAAACGCACGGAAGAGAGCTCGGAGCGCACCCCGTAGTCTGAGGATCGTGCCGATCACACAAACGCTCGCGAGGCTGGCCGGCAGCTGCTTGCTGGCTGCCGTGCTCGTCGCCGGGTTGCTGTTCCCGCTCGCAGGCGGTTTCGGGTTCGTCTCGAACCGGGCCGCCGACGCCGTCGACAACGTGTCCTCGGAATTGGTGGAGGGCACCGTGCCCGCGGTGTCCACCATGGTCGACGCGAGCGGCGCACCGATCGCCTGGCTGTACGAGCAACGCCGCTTCGAAGTGCCCAGCGACAAGATCTCCAACGACATGAAGCTGGCGATCGTCTCCATCGAGGACCGGCGCTTCGCCGAACACGAGGGCGTGGACTGGCAGGGCACGTTGCGCGCGTTCCTGACCAACACCTCGAGCGGCGAGGTGCAGCAGGGCGCCTCGACGCTGGACCAGCAGTACGTCAAGAACTTCCAGCTGCTGGTCGTGGCCAAGACCGACGCCGAACGCCGGGCCGCGATCGAGACGACTCCCGCCCGCAAGATCCGCGAGATCCGGATGGCGCTCACCCTGGACCGCGAGCTCACCAAGGACGAGATCCTGACCAGGTACCTGAACCTGGTGCCGTTCGGCAACTCCTCCTACGGCATCCAGGACGCCGCGCAGACCTACTTCGGCATCGACGCCTCGGAGCTGAACGTCTCGCAGGCGGCGATGCTCGCCGGCATGGTGCAGAGCTCCTCGAAGCTGAACCCCTACACCAACACCGAGGGCGTGCTGGCCCGGCGCAACACCGTGCTCGACACCATGATCCAGAACATCCCCAGCCGGGCCGACGAGTTCCGCGACGCCAAGACCAAGCCGCTCGGCGTGCTGCCCGAGCCGAAGGGTTTGCCGCGCGGCTGCATCGCCGCCCACGACCGCGGTTTCTTCTGCGACTACGCGCTGCAGTACCTCGCCAACGCGGGCATCAGCCGCGAGCAGATCGACAAAGGCGGCTACCTGATCCGGACGACGCTCGATCCTGCGGTGCAGGACTCGGTGAAGCGCTCGGTGACCGACTCGGCGAACCCGAATCTCGACAACATCGCCCAGGTGATGTCCGTCGTCGCGCCGGGCCAGGACTCACATCCGTTGGTCGCGATGGCGAGCAGCCGCACCTACGGCCTGAACCGCGACGCGAACGAAACCGTGCAGCCGCAGCCGTATTCGATGGTCGGCGACGGCGCGGGCTCGATCTTCAAGATCTTCACCACCGCGGCCGCCATGGAGAAGGGCCTGGGCATCAACGCCCAGCTCGACGTGCCCGGCCGCTTCGAGGCCAAGGGCATGGGTAACGGCGGCGCCCGCGGCTGCCCGCCCGCCACCTACTGCGTGGAGAACGCGGGCAAGTACAAGTCGCCGATGTCGGTCACCGAGGCGCTGGCGACCTCACCGAACACCGCGTTCGTCAAGCTGATCCAGGCCGTCGGCGTGACGCCCACCGTCGACATGGCGGTCCGGCTCGGCATGCGCTCCTACACCGAGGCGGGCACCTCCGGCCACGGCAACCAGAGCCTCGCCGACATGATCAAGGAGCAGAACCTCGGCTCCTTCACCCTCGGTCCGGTCGCGATCAACCCGCTGGAGTTGTCCAACGTCGCCGCGACGCTCGCCTCCGGCGGCAAGTGGTGCCCGCCGAACCCGATCAAGGAGGTCGTGGACCGGCAGGGCAGGCAGGTGCCGCTCACCCAGCAGGCCTGCGAGCAGGTCGTCGAACCCGGCCTGGCGAACACCCTGGCCAACGCGATGAGCAAGGACGACATCAGCGGCACCGCCGCCGGCGCCGCCCAGTCCGCGGGGTGGGCCGCGCCGCTGTCCGGCAAGACCGGCACCACCGAAAGCCACCGCTCGTCGGCCTTCCTCGGCTTCACCAACTCGCTGGCCGCCGCCACCTACGTGTACGGCGACAGCCCGACGCCGGGCGAGATCTGCTCGTTCCCGCTGCGCAACTGCGGCGACGGCAACCTGTTCGGTGGTAACGAGCCCGCACGCAGCTGGTTCAACTCGATCAAACCCGTGCTCGGCCAATTCCCGCCGCCCGCGCTGCCGCCGCTGGACGACAAGTACGTGCGCGGCTCGAACAACGCCCAGGTGCCCGACGTGGTGGGCATGACCCAGGGCGCGGCGACCGCCGCGCTCGTCGGCGCCGGGTTCCAGGTGACGCCGGTGACCGGGCCGGGCGCACAGGCCAAGGGCACCGTGATGGGTACCGCGCCGAACGGCTCGGCCATTCCCGGCTCGGTGATCACGCTCTACGTCAGTGACGGCACGCAACGGGCCGCACCGCCACCCGGTCCGCCGCCACCGCCGGGGATCATCCCCGGGTTGCCGCCGCCACCGCTGCTGCCGCCCATCCCGATCCCGATCCCCATCCCCCGCTGACGCACGAAGGGCCGCGAACTCGCCAGTTCGCGGCCCTTCGCGTTGCGCGGCCGTGGCCGCACGCCGATCAGAGGCGTGCTTTGACCGCGGCGGAGATGCGCGAGCCGTCGGCCTTGCCCTCGGCGAGCGCGGTGGCGATCTTCATGACCTGCCCCATCTGGCGCATGCCGGGACGTTCGCCGAGCTGCTCGGCCACCTGAGCGATCGCCGTATCGGCGAGATCGGCGACCTCGGCCTCGGACAGCTGGGTCGGCAGGTATTCGTCGATGATCCTGGCCTCGGCGTGTTCGTTGGCCGCCAACTCGCCACGCCCGTTCTGGGTGTAGATCTCGGCCGACTCGCTGCGCTTCTTCGCCTCTTTCTGCAATACGGCGATCACGTCGGCGTCGGAGAGCTCGCGGGCCTCGGCGCCGGCCACCTCGGCCGTCTGGATCGCGGCGAGCAGCATCCGCAGTGTGGAAAGACGCAGCGTATCCTTGGCTTTCATCGCGGCGGTCATATCCGTCCGCAGTTGCGCTTTGAGTTCCGACATGAGGCTCACGGTAGCCGCTCGCGCACGCAGCGCCCACCACATTTGCCCCGCCGATGGCGAATATCGGCGCTCGCGCGCACGCCGATCGACGGCGCTCGCGCAAGGCCTTGTGCGTAAACACACTCGGCGATCCGCAGCGAGGTCACCTATGCTGGGCAAATGCCCGTGATCTCGACCTCTGCTGTCCGCACGACCGCGTTGGGAGCCGCTGGGGCGGCGGTGGCCGGAATCGGCTACGCCTCGCTGGTCGAACGCAACGCCTTCGTTCTGCGGGAGGCAACCATGCCGGTGCTCGCGCCGGGGTCGTCCTCGCTGCGGGTGCTCCACATCAGCGATCTGCACATGACACCCGGCCAGAAGCACAAGCAGCAGTGGCTGCGCGAACTGGACCGGCTGGAGCCGGATCTGGTCGTCAACACCGGCGACAACCTCTCGCACCAGAAGTCGGTACCCGCGGTAGTCCAGGCCCTCGGCGGATTGCTTTCCCGCCCGGGGCTTTTCGTTTTCGGGAGCAACGACTACTTCGCGCCGGTGCCGAAGAACCCGCTGAAATACTTCAAGAAGGATCACCGGCGCGTCTACGGCGCCCCGCTGCCGTGGAAAGACCTGCGCGCGGCCTTCACCGAGCGCGGCTGGCTGGACCTGACGCACGTGCGCCGCGACCTCGAGGTGGCCGGCATCCGCATCGCCACCGCGGGCGTGGACGACCCGCACCTGCAGCGGGACCGCTACGACACCATCGCCGGCACCCCGAACCCGTTGGCGGACTTGCGCATCGGCCTGACCCACTCGCCCGAGCCGCGGGTGCTGGACCGCTTCGCCGACGACGGCTACGACCTGATCATGGCCGGGCACACGCACGGCGGTCAGTTGTGCCTGCCCGGATACGGCGCGCTGGTCACCAACTGCGGTATCGACCGGTCCCGGGTGAAGGGTCCGTCGAAGTGGGGTGAGCACACCCAGCTGCACGTCTCCGCGGGCGTCGGCACCTCGCCGTGGGCGCCGTACCGCTTCTGCTGCCGCCCCGAGGCGACCCTGTTGACGCTGGTCGCCGCGCCCCCGAAGCGTCCGGCGACGGACTCGGGCCAGGGCGTGTCCGCATCGGAGGCCATCGCCCGCTAAGGTCGCGTGCCGAGACTTGTGTCAGGCAGGGGACAACTGTGAGTGGATTCGACGACCGGCGCAACGACCCGACGGTTCTGGGCCAGCCCGGTGTGCCGTACCCGTACCCGTCCGGCGACGCGCAATTCGACCCGTCCGCACCCCGGGACGCGGATGCCGAACAGCAGGCGCAGGGCCGCCCGTGGAAGCGGGACTCCGGCTTCCATCAAACCTGGCAGCCGCCGGCCGGCTGGGCCGAACGCCAGGCCGAAGCGGGCCAGGGCGCCGATCCCACGCTGCAATGGCAGCCGAATGCCGCTGTGCCCGACCAGCATGCCGGAGCCGACCCGAATCAGGCACGCCCCAACTATCAGTGGCAGCCCGGGCCTAGCGCGCCCGCGCCGACGGTGCAGTGGCAGCCGGGCGGCACCGCCCAGCCCGCGGGATGGCAGTCCCCGGCGCAGGCCGACCCGACGCTGCTGGCACAGCCGGTGCCCGGCGGCGCGCCGGGCGGTGGTGAACCGGCAGGACTGTGGCAGCCCAGCCTGGGGGCCGACCCGAATCAGCATCGCGCGGCCGAAGCCGCGCCGACGCTGCTCGGTTATCCACAGGCCACTCGACTAGGCCAGCCCGACCCCGGGCTGCAATGGCAACCGGCACCAGGCCAGTACGGCGAGGTGCCGCCGATCGAGCAGTATCAAGCCCCCGCGTACGGCACGCCGCAATACGGACAGCCGGGCGGCTACGGGCCGCAGAGCGGGTTCGGCGGGCCGCCGCAGCCGCCCGGCCACGGCATGGGCGGACCACAGCCGGGTGGCCGCGGCAAAGCGGCGCTGCTGATCGGGCTCGTGGTGCTCTTGGTTGTGGCGGGTGCGGTGACAGCGGTCACGCTGGCCGGGCGCGGCTCGGACGACTCTGCGGCGCAAGAGAACTCGCCGTCGATGGTGAGCGCGCTCACGCCCAGCGCCAGCACCGAGCCGGCGCCGACCAAGACCACCTCCGCGGCGCCGACGACCAACCCCAACGGCCGCAACGAAACCCCCGTGATCCCCGGCTACCAGGTCGTCGTCGCGCCCGACCGGGGCGCCGCGTACGACGTGCCCACCGGCTGGACGATCGCGCCGGAGACCGCCATCGGCGGGTTCGGCGAACCACCGAACGCGGTCGCGGGCAAGGGATATGCCAGCGACGGCAAGGGCTACTGCCCCGGCTCCACCCGCACCGTGTCCTTCCTCACCGGTTCGCAGAGCCCCGATTCCGCAACGGCGGCAACCGATCTCGGCACCCGGACGGCCAAGCTCGCCTACACCGCCTCGACCAACGGCACGCCGAGCACGCCGGTGCCGCTCGAATCGCTGGACGGCACCCAGCACGGCATGTTCGTGGAGACCAAGGGCACCGTCACCCAGGCCAAGCCCGGCTGCGCGACGGCCTACTCCGTCTTCACCGTGGCCTACCCCACCGACAGCGGCAACTTCGTCATGGTGATCGCCGCCGACACCGGCGTGCCGAACGCCCTCGACGCCGACACCGCCAAGCGCATCTTCACCAGCATCCGCGCGCACGAGGGCTAGACCGCGTCGCGATACCCCCGCTGAACAGGCGGTTTAACGTCCAGGCCGTCCCTGTTGTAAGCTACTGCAGGTTCGATTCACGGGGTGTGGCGCAGCTTGGTAGCGCGCTTCGTTCGGGACGAAGAGGTCGCAGGTTCAAATCCTGTCACCCCGACTCGTGGTTGAGACGAACAGTTCGCCCCCTGCCCAACGGCCGGGGGCGGACTTGTTTCCGGGACTGGTTTGCGCGGGGCAGCCGGCAGCCGTTGTGTCCTACGATTGCAGCGACTACCACACTGAAGGACGGTCACCGTGTCGGAACTCTTCGACTGGTCTACTCCGAAGACGTACGTCTTTCCTGTCGACATGGACGACTACCTGTCCATGCCCGAGGACATCGCGCGCAACGTCGAGGTGCAAGACGGGATGGTCGTTTTCTGCGAATCCGCCACGCCCAACCACAACGCGGTCGCGCGCAACATCGAACGCGCGCTACTCGATGCCTACGCAAAACGTTCCGACTCGGAGCCGTGCCTGCGTATCAATCGTGATGTCGACATGCTCGTCTCAGAAGTACCGCTGCACTACAAACGACCGGATGTCATCGTTTACCGCTGTATCGAAGAACCCCGTGGGCGCTGGAAGTTGAAGCCGACCATCGCGGAAACCATGCTGGTGGTCGAAGTAGTCTCACCGAGCACTGTCACTGCGGACATGATCGACAAACGGGCCGAGTACGCGCGATTCGGCATCGAAAACTACTGGATCGTGCGCATGGCCCGCGACGACGGTCCCGCGATCTCGGTCGAGATGCTCTACTTGAATTCGGACGGAAAGTACGTCGCCGACCGGCACCGGACTCGCACAGATCAGTTTGCCGTAGCGATCGAGTCATTGAGCCCCTTAGAGGTCCGAATCATGTGGGACGAACTCGACCTCGGCGTCGACTGACCTCAACCGCGAATTCCAGCCCTAGCGCTAGGCCGTCAGGCGCACTCGGCGGCGGCTATTTCTTGGGCGATGCCGTTGAGGATGATTTCCAGGGTGACGGTGAAGTCCGGGTCTTCGGTGGGGTCGGCGGGGGTGGCGGGTGGGGGGTCGAAGACGGTGGAGCTGAAGAGTTTCGCGGCTTCCGGGTAGCGGGACGGGTCGACCAGGGCGGCGAGGGAGCGGGTGTAGGCCTGGTTGACCTGAGCTTCGTCGAGACCGGTGTCCGCGCGTCCTTCGGCCAACTGCTGGGTGAGCAGGCTCGCTTGGCGGACGTGACCGCTGACCAGCATCATGACGGCGACCTTGGTGGCCCAGTCGAGCGGCGTGCCGGCCAGCACGCGCAGGTGCGCGTCCATCCAGCCGACGGTGTTCGGGCCACGCGGCGGGCCCGAGATCGGCAGTTGCGGCAGCCACGGATGCCGCAGATGGGTGGCCCGCATCGCGTGCGCCCAGCGCCGCAGCTCCGCGCGCCAATCGGCGGGCGCGAGCGGGAATTCGGGTGGCGGGCCGGCCGCGTGATCGGCCATCAGCTCGAAGAGTTCGTCCTTGGACCCGACGTGCCGGTACAGCGCCATCTTCGTGAAACCAAGGGCGGCAGCGACTTTCATCAGCGTGACGCCCGCGAGCCCATCACGGTCGGCCAGTTCGACGGACTTGCGCACCACGAGGTCGACGTCGAGCTCGGCGGGCCGTCCCAGCCGCTGCGGTGGCGAGGCGAGCCGCCACAACCTGCTCAGTTCCGCGGGCATTGCCTCGTCGGGCACTGCGGGCACCTTCCTCGAGTTCGGCACAAAGGACCGGTTGCATACTAGCCGCATAGATAGTATCTATTGGATAGTATCCACTAGATATTTAAGATTCGCGGTCAATCGAGGAAGCTGGCAGCCCATGACCGATCAACTGGTCACCCCGCGCACCCGTGTCTACGACGTAGACGCGCTACGCGGCTTCGCCCTGCTGGGCATTTTCATCGTCAACATCACGTTCATGTCGTCCGGCTACCCGGGGAACCTGGTGACCGATCCGGCGTTCGCCGGTCCGGTCGACGAGGTGGTCCGCGGACTGTCCACGGTCTTCGTCGACATGAAGTTCTATCTGCTGTTCTCGTTCCTGTTCGGCTACAGCTTCACCCTGCAGCTGACCGCGGCGGCCGACGCCGGCGCGGCATTCGGACCGCGCATGCTGCGGCGCATCGCCGGGTTGTTCCTCATCGGTGTCGCGCACATCGTGTTCCTGTACGGCGGCGATGTGCTCACCACCTACGCGCTCGCCTGCCTCGCGCTTTTCCTGCTGCGAAGGGTCACCGACCGGACCGCGCTGCGCATCGCCGGCGTGCTCTACGGCCTGGTGCTGTCAAGCCTGCTGATCAGCGGGTTGTTCCTGGATACCGCCGCTTGGCTGCCTGCGCCGGAACAGGCGCGAGCCAACGCCGAGCAAACAACCGCGGCCATGCTCGGTGGCTGGGGCGAGATCATCGGCACCCACCTCGACGGACTCCCGCTGCTGATCCTGCAGGCCATCACCCTGCAGGGGCCGACCGCGCTGGCGATGTTCCTGCTCGGCCTGGTCGCGGGTCGCCGCAAGCTGCTGGCGCGGGTGCGGGGTGACGAACCGGTGCTGCGCCGCATCCAGTGGATCGGCTTCTCGATCGGCTTGGCGGGCAGCGTGCTCTACACCCTCGGCGGCGGGACCGGCACCACGCTCGCGGTGGCGGTCAGCGTCGCCACCGCGCCCCTGCTGTCGGCCGCGTACGTCGCGACGCTGCTGCGGCTGATGCACAGCCCCCGCACCGCGTGGATCCGCACCGCGCTGGCCCCGGCCGGACGGATCGCGCTGACCAACTATCTCGGTCAATCCGCGATCGGCCTGCTCCTGTTCACCGGCGTCGGTCTCGGCTGGGCGGGCCGCCTGTCGCCCGCCGCGACCATGGCGGTGGCGGTGCTCGTCTTCGGGCTCCAGCTGGTGGTCAGCGCGGTGTGGTTGCGCCGCTACCGATACGGCCCCGCGGAGTGGATCCTGCGCTGGCTCACCAATGCCCGCCGCCCCGCCTGGCGCAGCACGCCGGGGTGACACCCCTCACCATCGCGCTGATCGGCGCGGTTCGGCCGGGAGGGTGGCTCACCTTGGGGCAGAATCGGTTTCGCCCCCTCCGAAAGGCCGAATCATGCGCGCACCCGCCGAGGACGTCACCGGAACGCTGGCCGGGAAGACCGTGCTGATCACCGGTGGCGACACCGGCGTCGGCAAGAAGATCGCCGTCTCGCTCGCCGCGCAGGGCGCACAGGTGGTGATCCAGCATCCGCACGCACCGGAATCGGCGGCCGATGTGGTCAAGGAGATCACCGGCTCCGGCGGTTCGGCGCTGGCGCTCGCGGCCGATATCGGCGATCGCCTCGAATACGAGGAACTGGTGCAGGCCCTGCTCGAAGAGTGCGGGCACTGGGATGTGCTGGTGACCACCACGGCTGCCGCGCTCAGCACTTCCCTGGCCGAGCTCACCGCGGACGAATTCGACAGCGCCTTCGCGACCCCGGCGCGAGGCGTGCTGCACGGCCTGCAACTCGCCTCGGCGCATCTGGCCGACGGCGGACGGGTCATCACCGTCGCGAACGCCGCCCCGCCGGGCAATACCGTCGACGAGGCCGCCACGGGGGCAATCGCGGAGTTCACCCGCGCACTGGCCGCGGACTTCACACCGCGGCGCATCGCCGTCAACGCGGTGAGTGCGGCGACCGGCAACCTCGACCCGAACGCGACCACCGCAGCGCGCCTGCTCGGTCCCGTGAGCGAAACAACCGAAATCTCGGAAGTGGTCGCGTTTCTGGCGAGCGACGCCGCCGAAGCGGTCACTGCGCAGCATATTCGGGTCGCCGAGGGTGGCCCGGGAACCGGAAAGACTGCCTGAGGCGCATATCGGCGAATATCGAGCAACGAGATATCCCGCCGAATTACCACCGGGCCGCCCTGGTCATCCCGGGGCCGCCCCGACGGAATAACGCAATGGCGCATAAACTACCTCGATCCGGACAGCGTGTGCCGTGCGCCCGCCGAACATGCGAGCAAACGCCTACGCTGTTGATTTATGACCCGCGTTACCGCGCAAGGGAACACAGTGGACATCGCGACAGCGTCATCGACGCCCGTGTACCGGTTGGCCGCACTCTCCGATCTCGCCCGTGTCGCGGCGGTCGAGCAGGAACGGTTCGGCGCCGACGCCTACCCTTACTTCGTGTTGCGCCAGCTCTTCGACCTGCACGGCTGCGACTGGCTGGTCGCGGAGGTGGACGACGTCGTCTGCGGGCACCTGCTGGTCGCCCTCACCCCCGATCGGCGCGCCTGGTTGCTCAGCTTCGCCGTCACCGAGAGCAAGTGCGGCAGGGGCTACGGGTCAACCCTTTTGGCGCAGGCGATCGAGCTGTGCAGCCGACACTCGGTGCGCAGCATCCTGATAACCGTCCGGCCAACCAACCAGTCGGCCTATAACCTATACAAGCGAATGGGTTTCACCTGGACCGCTTATGAGGAGCACTACTTCGGCATCGGCGAGCCTCGCGACATACTCGAGTACAAACTCTGACCGGAATACGATTCTCGAACATCAAGCGCGCGAGCCACGTTCATAATGCGCATGCCATTGCGCCACGGAAAGCCGATCGCGCACTTGCCCGATCGACGCGGTCCATTGCCGGGAGAATCCCGGATCCGATTGCAGACCCTTCCACAGGCCGCGTAACTCGGCGGGACTATGTGCCCCGGGCATCCACAGGCTCGCCAGATGTTGCAGCACGGCTGCCGCGATCTCACCTCGCTGCGGCGCCGCCGCGGGGAATCGGTCCGCCTGCTCCAGCGCCCCGCCGACTGCGGTCAAGAGCCAGTCGTGCACCGCCAGATCCGCGCAGAGGCCCGGTACCGATTCGAGTTCGGCCGCATGGCGGACCACTAACCAGGCGGAACGCACGGATCCATCGTCCAATCGCACGCCCAGTGCCGGTCCCGTCGAACCGCCGATGCGCGCCGTCCAACGCAGCCGTGTGGTTCCTGTGCTCAGGGGTACCAACTGGTCGAGGCATGGATCGGCGCGCAGCCGCAGGAGCAGGCGGTCGCCGATCGAGGCCAGGTCGAGTGTTTCCGCCGTAGCCGGGCCGTCCAGATAACCGGCGGTCAGCGCGTCGATGAGCGGTTCGCGCGCACCGCTCGCGCCGAACAACTCGGTCGTGCCGATCTGGCTCGTATAGTGCGACCACGTCTGGCGACGTCGCGCAGGCGCACGAACCACCCTGGTGCACACCGAACTCTGCAGCAGGCGTCCGCCCACCACGATCACCCGGCCGGCGACCGTGCCGACCAACCCGGCGGCCGACGCGGCGCCGTCGAGAACCAGTGCACAGTCGACACCGACCGGCGGAGCGTCCGAAACGGCAAGCGTCCCAGGACGTTCACGCCACCGGACCGGCCTGCCGGGTATCAGCTCCAGCAGTTCCTGGATCGCCGGACGCGACAGCACGGCGGACGACGGGGCCAGGCAGGTCTGTATCTCACCGAGGACCAGCAGCGCAGTCATTCACGTTCCGTCCCACAGCAAATGGGAAACGCGGTCGGAGATCTTGCGCGACACCGTGACCGGCACCTCCTCCGCGGCTCCGCGGGCGACGAGCTGATCGATCACGGCACGATCCACGTCCAGGTGATCCAGGATCAGCTGCATCGAATGAACCAGAGCGGCGCGATGTTTGGGCACGATCGACATCGACCGGTAGGCCGCGAACGGAGCTGCGTCGGGTGCGAGTTGCATTACTGCCGGTAGTTCTTGCCACCGGCTAGGCCACGGTGTTTCGGGCGAGAACAGCTGCGGCCGCACGACCGCCGCACCGTGGTAGCGCAGCGCGCCGAGCCGCAGCAACTGCCAGACCGCGGTGAGCAGCGGCGCCGACCATCGGCGGTGAATTTCGTTGCGCCCGTTGACGGACTCGGTGCGCTCACTCCACAGCTGCACATCCAGGAAGATCGAATGCTCGCTTCGGCCGAACTCCTCCGCGGGGCGGAACGGCAGCATCCACATGTGCTGCGGTTGTTCCCCGTCCGACGGGCGGCGGCCGTTGCACAACCAGCCGGACTCCGCGGTCGGCGGCCGACGCCCGGTCGACGACGAAACATCCGGCTCGGCAACGATACTGGCGGCGACCAGCTCAGCGAGGCTGATCGGCGCACCTGATGACCCGCCGTCGTCGTCGCGTGGAATCGCCGCCGCGCAGCCCGCTCGGCGGGCCAGATAGTCGATCCGCACACCGGTTTCGTCCGCCGCGGTGAGTAACTTGCCGAGGATGTCCCGCGGGTCGGCATTCGGCGCGGTGTAGTCGTCGAGGACATAGCAGGTACTCACCCGCGCCCGGGAGCCGAATTCCGCGCGGGCGACGGCGATGAACGCCTCGGCCAACGGCGCGATCCAGCGAAACCGGCGCAGCACCTGATCCATGTCGTGCGCGATCTGCGGCACCGAGAAGTGGCCGACCTCGAGCGACAGATGCGACAGCGGCACCTGCTCGATCCGGGCCTGTTCCCCGTGCTCGCTGTAGCCCATCACGACGCAGCACCCCATTGTGTCCGGCGCGCACACGCCACCTCATCCAACTGGACCAGCCCCGTTTCCACGCCCGCCGACCCTAAAAGTGTGCGCCCCTTCCCACCCCCAGCCAACCCCCCGCGCACCGCTCTCGACGTGCGGCCGAATTCCCATGGCCAGTTCACAGAGTCCCGTTGTCCCTAATTTTGAGACAATCTTCGTACCTTTGTCCTAAGATTAGAGACATCAGGACATGGAGGTGTGCGGTGCTTTACACAACCCCCGTACTCGACGCCACCGACCAGATCGTGCTCGCCGGAATCTACCGTCGTCGGGACAATCTGGCCTCGGCGATGCGGGTGCCGAAACGGTGGCCCGGTTTGCTGCGCCGCAATCTCATGGCTCGCGCCATCCGGGGCTCGAACAGCATCGAGGGCTACCACGTCGAAACCGATGACGCGGCGGCTGCCGTCGACTACGAAGAGGCGCTGACCGCGGACGAACAGACCTTCGCCGAGATCCGCGGATACCGGCAGGCCCTCGGCTATGTCCTCACCGTGGCGCAGGGCAGTGCGTCCGTCGACGAATCCACCATCAAGGCATTGCATTTCATGATGCTCGGCCACGATCTGTCCAAGAGCCCCGGCCAGTACCGCACCGGAGCGATCTACGTGCGCGATGAATCGACCGGTGATGCGGTCTACGAGGGCCCGGGTTCAGCGATGGTTCCGGAGTTGATGGCCGAATTCGCGGACACGTTGGGAAACGAGACCGATCCGATCGTCGCGGGTGCGATGGCGCATCTGAATCTGGTGATGATCCATCCCTTTCGCGATGGCAACGGCCGAATGGCACGCGCACTACAAACTCTCGTCGTCTCCCGCGGTGGTCTCGCCGAACCGACCTTTTGCAGTATCGAGGAATGGCTCGGCGTGAATACCGAGGACTACTACCGCATTCTGGCGATCACCGGTGCCGGCGTCTGGTCCCCGACACGAGACGCCGGGCTGTGGCTGAAGTTCAACCTGCGTGCCCATGACATCCAAGCCCAAACGGTCGAGGGACGACTACGGCGCACCGAACGCGCCTGGCTTCGCCTCGATGAGCGGACCACCGAACTCAAACTGCCCGAACGGGTTACCGATATCCTGTACGACGCGTTGATCGGGTTCCGCATCCGCAGGCACGGCTACCTCGTGCGCGCGGCGATCGACGAGCGCACTGCCTCGCGCGACTTCAAAGCCTTGACCGAGATCGGACTGCTGGCCGCGCGGGGCGAGACCCGCGCACGCCACTACGTCGCCGGACCGAAGTTGCTGGAGCTCAGATCGGTCGTCCGGGCGGAAGTGCCGCGGCGGATTGTGGATCCGTATCCCAAGCTGCGGGCCGAGTTGTTGATGCTTTGAGGGCGGGTGGGTTACGGGGTGCTTACTTGGTGTCATGTGGATGAAATGCGAGGTCGGTAGCGTATACAGGTATGTCGACACGGGCGGGCACACTGGAGAGTGCGGGCGGGCGGCCGCTGCGGGATGTGGTGTATGCGGCGTTGCGCGCAGAGTTGATGAACGGGGACATCAAGTTCGGGGAGCGGTTGACCGAGCCGAAGCTGGCGGCGCGGTTCGGCATCTCACGGACACCGATCCGTGAGGCGTTGACCGTGCTCTGCGCGGACGGCCTGCTGCGACGCGAGGAGTTCGGGTTCAGCCCGGTGCGTCCGAGCATCCCGTTGATCCGCGACCTCTACGAGCTGCGAACCACACTGGAACTGGGCGGAATACAGCGCGCGCTGACGAACCCGGCGGTGTCGCACGACCGTGCCCTGCTCGAGGCGGAACGCGACGCGTGGCTGGCACTGCGCGCCGACCCGCCCGCGCAGGAACCGGGATTCGTGGTGCGCGACGAAGAATTCCACGTCACGCTGCTCACGGCCGCGGGCAACGCCGAAATGGTGCGGGCCCTGCAGGCGGTGAACTCCCGCATCCGGCATGTCCGGATGTACGACTTCATGGTCAACAACCGCGTCGAGACCACCATCGCCGAACACCTCGACATCCTCGATGCCTTACTGGCCGAAGATCTTTCGCTCGCCTACCGGCTGCTGCACACACATATCGGCGCATCGCTCGACGTGGTGCTCGACCGCGTCACCCGGGCCATCGCCGCGATGGCCGCCGAATAGACCACGCCGAAATACGGGAATCCCCACCAGCAGTGATCGGAGTCGACTGAATGACCACCGGCGACCCAGCCAGGACCGCAACCCCCACCGAACGCGTGACCGCCGCGTATCAGCGGATCGCCGAGGTGGATCGACCCGAGGTGTGGATCACGCTGCGCGACCAGCAGGCGGTCGCCGCCGAGGCCGCGGCGATCGAAGCGCGGCTGGCCGCCGGCGCGGTGCTGCCGCTGGCCGGTCTACTGGTCGCGGTCAAGGACAACATCGATGTGGCGGGCCTGCCGACCACCGCGGCATGCCCCGAATTCGCCTACACCGCGCAGCGCACCGCGTCGGCGATCGAACGGCTGGTCGCGGCGGGCGCGGTCGTGCTCGGCAAGACCAATCTCGACCAGTTCGCCACCGGTTTGGTCGGTACGCGCAGTCCGTACGGCGCGGTGCGCAACGCGCATGACCCAGCACTGGTCTCCGGTGGGTCCAGTTCGGGTTCGGCGGTGGCCGTCGCGCTGGGAATCGCCGATCTCGGCATCGGCACCGACACCGCGGGTTCCGGCCGCGTGCCCGCCGCCTATCACGGAATCGTCGGTGTCAAAGCGACATTGGGCATCATCCCGACGCACGGCGTGGTGCCCGCGTGCGCGGACTACGACGCGGTCACCGTTTTCGCCGGCGATCTCGATACGGCGGTGGCGGCGGCCGCGGTGATGTGCGGGCCCGAGCCACGCGATCCGCGTAGTCGCACCTGGCCGGCCGATGTCCGGCTGGCGGCACCGGCGGCGGCGCGTATCGCGGTCCCGCGCGCCGCCGACCTCGCCGCACTGTGTGCATCGTATCGCGGGGCGTTCACCAGAACTGTTGCCGCCGTGGCTGATTCCGGTGCGACGCTCGAAGAAGTCGATATCTCCGGCTTGCTCGAGGCCGCGCGGTTGCTCTATGACGGCGCGATCGTCGCCGAACGTCATGCCGCGGTCGGCGAGTTCCTGGCCACCGCGCCCGCCGGTGCGGACCCGACGGTCGCCGCGATCATCGAATCCGCGGGTAAGACAACGGGTCCGGGATTCGCCGCGGATCTCGACGCGTTGGCGCGCGCCCGTGCGGCCGCCGCCGAGCTGCTTGCGGACTACGACGCACTGCTGCTGCCGACCACTACCGAGCATCCGAGTATCGCTGCGGTGCAGGCGGATCCGCTGGGTATCAACCGCCGGCTCGGTACCTACACGAACTTCTGCAACCTGCTCGATCTGGCGGCCGTGGCGGTGCCCGGCGCACCCACGGCCGACGGTGCGCCGTTCGGCGTCATGCTGGTGACCGCCGCGTTCGCCGATCAGGTCGGCATCGATCTCGCAGCTCGCCTGCTCGGCGCCGAAACCGCGCCGCTGCTGGTACAGCGCGGTGTCGAACTAGCCGTCTTCGGCGCGCACCTGCGCGGTCAACCGCTGCACTGGCAGCTCGAGCAGATCGGCGCGCGCTTCGCCGGCGACATCCGCACGACAGACGCCTACCGCCTGACCGCATTGGACACCACACCGGCGAAACCTGGACTGGTGCGGCACGGCCCGGGCCTAGGCGCCCCCATCGCCGGCGAACTGTTCCGCGTCGCTACCGCCGGGTTGGGCGAGTTCCTGGCTGCTCTGCCCGCCCCGATGGCGCTGACCAGCATCGAACTGTCCGATGGCCGTTCGGTGATCGGTTTCGCGTGCACTTACGACGCCGCGATCACCGCCACCGACATCACGTCGTTCGGCGGATGGAAGGCCTATATCCAGCACTGACCAACCCTGAACGCTCGTCTTACACGTTTGTACTAGACACATGTCTCAGCCTGCTGTAGACATATGTCTAAGACATTCGAGCAAGCAAGGGAACAACAGATGAGCACCCACACCCAGCCCCGCGTCCTCGTCGCCGGCGGCGGCATCGGCGGCAACGCCGTTGCGTTGCAACTGCTTCGGGCCGGCATCCGGGCCACCGTGGTCGAGCGCGCCGCCGCCCCGCGGCCGGGCGGACAGGCGGTCGACCTGCGGGGACCGAGCGCCGAGGTCGCCGAACGGATGGGTCTGATGCCGGGCATCCGCGCCTTCCAGCTGGACGAGCGCGGCATGAAGTTCGTCGACGCCGCGGGCCGCGACATCGTCCGGATGCCGACCGAGCTGTTCGACGGCAAGGGCGCCATCGCCGAAATCGAGATCACCCGTGGGGATTTGAACCAGGTTCTGCTCGACGCGCTGACGGCCGAGGGCGGCGTGGACTACCGCTACGGCGAGTGGATCACCGATATCCACCAGGACGGAACCGGCGTCGACGTCACCTTCGCATCGGGCACGAGCGCCCGCTACGACGTGCTGATCGGCGCGGACGGCCTGCACTCGGGCACCCGCCGGATGGTGTTCGGCCCCGAGGAGCAGTTCTCCACCTACCTGGGCGGGTATATGTCCTTCTTCACCATGCCCAGCGCCGCGGACGCGGAGGACCACTGGTTCACCACGCACTCGCTGGTCGGCGCGACCAATATCGGACTGCGCCCGGATGCCGACCCGGCCACCTCGAAGGCCCTGATCACAGTGCGCATACCGGCCGACCCCGCGCTGCGCCGCGATGTCGCGGCCCAGCAGGACCTGCTCCGGCGCAAGCTGGCGGGCGGCGGCTGGGAAGCGGCGCGGATCGCCGCCGCGATGCCGGGGGCGACCGACTTCTATTTCGACGAGCTGGCGCGCATCGACATGCCCGCCTGGTCGCAGGGCCGGGTCGTGCTGCTCGGCGACGCGGGCTACTGCGGCTCACCCCTGTCCGGGCAGGGCACCGCGATGGCGCTGCTCGGCGCCTACGTGCTGGCCGGTGAAATCGCCTCGCACGGCGCGGATCCCGAGCTGGCGCTGGCCCGCTACGAGGAGGTGCTGCGCCCGTTCATCGCGAAGGCGCAGGAACTCGCCCCTGGCGGCCTGAAGGCCATGACGCCCGAGACCGCGTGGGGCATCCGGGCGGGCCAGACGCTCAGCAAGCTGATGACCTCGAAGGTGCTGCGGCCGTTGATGATGAGAATGTTCACCAAGACCGAGTCCTACGAACTGCCGGACTACCCGGCACACAGCATCGCCGGGTAATCCGGCTACTCGACCACGGTCCGCTCGTCCAGCAGAAACGGAAGCACGAAGGTACGCAGCATGGTTCGTTCTTCGTCTTCGCCGTTCCCGGGCAGGGTCAGCAGCGAGACCATGGCACGGATCACCCACTGGCCGACGCGTTGCGCCGCCGTCGTGGGCAGGCCGGGGCGGAAACCGGACACGAAGTCGGCGGCGAGCGCGTCCAGCACTGCAGACGAATTCGACAGCTGCGCAACGATTCCGGCGTTGTCCGCGGCAAACCACACCGCCAGGTGCGGAGTCTTGCGCACCTCCGCGAGCAACGCGGTGAGCCCGTCGAGCAAGCGGTCCGCCGGGTCCGTGGCCGCCGGGCGGGCCGGATCACGCCACACCCGTTCGACCACCTGGCGCGCTTCGCGCCCGGCGAAGGCCACGTACAGCGCCTGGCGATTCTCGAAGTAGCGATACAGCGTCGCCCTCGAACACCCTGCGGCCTCGGCCACTTCGGCCATGCCGATACCGCTGACCCCCTTCTCGATGAACAGCGCACGGACCGCGTCGAGGATGCGCTCGCTCGCCAGTTCCGCGCGACCGTCCGCCAGCCAGCCGCTCATGCCGCACACCGGAACGCGAGCGTGGTCGGCCGCCGCACATACGGTCCGGGCGCGTATTCGACCGAATCCATATCCACCACATAGCCGGGGAAGCGTTCGAGCAGTTCCTCCAACGCGACCCGGGCCTGCATCCGGGCGACCGCGGCACCCAGGCAGTGGTGGGGTCCGTGGCCGAAGGTGAGGATGCGCTGCGGATTCCGGTCGATGTCGAGTTCGGCGGCGTCGCCGCCGAACGCCTGCTCGTCCCGGTTGGCGGAGCCGAAGACCAGGAGCACCTTGCGTCCGGCGGGAATCGACTTGCCGCCCAGCTGAAGTGGCCGCGTCGCGGTGCGCGCCAAACACTGCACCGGCGCAGTGAGCCGGGCGAATTCCTCGATGGCCGTACCGATCCGGTCCCTGTCCTCGACCAGCGCCGCCCGCTGGTCCGGATGTTGTTGCAGCAGTTGGACAGCGCCTCCGAGTAGGCCCGTCGTGGTGTCGTTGCCCCCGGCCACCATGGTCCAGGTGTAGGCCAGAATCTGCACCAGGCCACGGACATCGGCATCGTCGGCCGCCATCCCCGCCTGTACGAGCAACGACACCGTATCGTCGCCCGGATCGGTTCTGCGCCGCTTGATCAGCTCGGCGAAGTAACCCATCATCGCCATCGAGGCGGGCAGCGCCTGAGTACTGGCCCGATCGGTACTGCCCGCGACGACGGCGTCGGTCCAGCCGTCGAACCGGCCCCGGTCCGCGGCGGGCACACCCAGGTAATGCGCGACGACCATGCTCGGCAGCGGTTTGAACAGCCGCGCGACGATATCGCCCCCGCCGTCGGCGGCGAGGCCGTCCAGGCGTTCGCGAACGAACTGCCGCACCACCGGCTCCACCTCGCGCACTTGGCGCGGCGTGAAGCCGCGGGCGACGAGTTTGCGAAAGTCGGTGTGCTCAGGCGGATCTTGCATCACCAGTGGTGGATTGTCGGTGAGGCCGATCTGTTCCAGTTCGCCGTACTCCACGGTCAGCCCGTCGCGGGAGGAGTAGGTCTCGCTGTCGCGGGCGGCGGCGTACACGTGCTCGTGGGTGGTCAGCACCCAGTAGTCGGCGGCCGGGCGGGCCTGCGGCACCACGTGATGGACCGGGTCCTGTTCGCGCAGCGCGGCATACATCGCCCACGGCGAAACCCAGGTGGGGCCGGATCGCAACTCGAAGACCGGAGCCGGACGATACGCATCGATCAACATGTAGTGACGGTAAGACAAAATGGCAAAAGTGTCTAGAACAAGTTCCAGTCGTGCTGCCCGGACCGATCACCCTCCGAAACCGGTCCGGCCGCCCGTCCGACCCGAGACCGGCGCCTGCGCACCCCGTGGTTACCTTCGGCAGTGGCAACGCCGAGTTGCCCGCCAGCTCCGGGAAGAGCCATCGAAGGCGTATACCCCGTGTCCCGAGTGGCCTACCGAGCCGGTCACCCCTCGTGGACCGGCCCGGCAGGCACTCTCAACCCCCGGGACCCGACCTGCCAACCCCTCGAAGACAGGTCGAGCCCCGTTCCCCACCCCCGGTGGTGGCTCTGCACCCCGTCAACCGGAGCACCCGGTGTATTCGGTGTGACTCAAACAATGCCGTCGGCGGCTTAGCACGCACTTAAGAACACCTTGTAGGGGAAAAATTGCAGGTGATGGTGCCGATACGGCGACGAATGTGCGGAGTTTGTAGCACGCGGTCCCGGATAGCCGATGATGGAGACAAGTGCGCCAAGGAGATTGGAACGACGATGGAAACCGTGGTGGTCTGGGTACTGGCCTGTGTGCTGTATTGGTGGGGCCTGCTGTAGCAGTCGGCCGGAAAGCCTGGTCCACCCGGACCAGGCCTACTACATGCGGTCGTAGGCGTTCGCGCCGATACCGCCGGGAGTTGCCACGGCGCATCCCACCGCAGCGGGCCGTCCACCCGCCCCCGCACTACTTCGGCTCAACCACCCGCCGAGCGCCCTGACCACACTGCGCCTCCGGCGAAAGTGCCGGAGGCGCAGTGAGATTCGGCAGGGTCAGCGGTCCGCGCCGACCGAATCCGGCACGATCTTCTCCCCCTCCGCCGAATCGACTGTGCGCCCGGCACGTTCACGCATCAGCACCAGCGCCAAGGCGGCCGCGCCGAGCACGGCGCAGGCGCCCGCGACGAACGTGGTGGACATGGCGACGGTGAACGCGGAACGAGCGGCGGCGGCGAGCGCGCCGTCACCGGTGGCGCTCGCCAGGGCCAACGCATCGGAGATGGCTTCCCTGGCGTGTTCCGGTGCGGCGTCCGGCATTTGGCCGGTGTAGCTGCCGGCCAGCACCGCGCCGAGGATGGCGACGCCGAGCGCGGCGCCCGCCTGCTGAATGGTGTCGTTGAGCGCGGAGCCGACGCCGGCGTGGTCGCCGGGCACCGCGCTCATCAGCGCGCCGATCGCCGCGGGCATCGCCAGACCCATGCCGCTGCCCAGCAGCGCGAGCGCCACCGCGGGCATCCAGAAGCTCTCGTCCACATCCAGCGTCGCCAGCACGCCGAACCCGGTCGCGGTGATCACCAGGCCCGTCGCCACGATCCACCGGTTGCCGACCTTGCCGGCCAGCGACGCCCCGATGCCGTTGCACACCAGTACCGCGACGGCCATCGGCGTGAACGCGAACGCGGTCTGCGTCGGCGTGTACTCGAGCACGAATTGCAGGTACTGGGTCAGCACCAGCAGCAGTCCGCCGCTGGCGAAGGTCAGCAGCACCAGCGAGAAGCTGGAGCCGGTGAAGATCCGGTTGCGGAACAGTTCCAGCGGAACCATCGGCGACTCGGTACTAAGCTCGCGAATCACGAAGCCCGCCAACGAGATCACCGCGATCACCAACGCCGTCAAGGTGCCACGCGCGGTGAATCCGTCGATCGGGGTGACGATGATGGTCCACACCAGCGCGGTCATGCCGATCACCGAGAGCAGCATGCCCGGCAGGTCCGGCTTGCGCCACGGCCCTCGGGATTCGGGCATCAGCAGGAACGCCGCGACGATCGCCACCACCACGATGGGCACGTTCAACACGAACACCGAGCCCCACCAGAAGTGATCGAGCAGGAAGCCGCCGAATATCGGGCCGCCGACCATGCCGACGACGGAGACCGCGCTCCACGCGCCGATCGCCTTCGGCCGTTCCCGCTCGTCGAAGACGGTGATCAGGATCGACAGCGTGCTCGGCATGATCAACGCGCCGCCGATGCCCATCAGCACGCGGCCGCCGATCAGCAACTCCGAGGTGGTGGCGAAGGCCGCGAGCGCCGACGCCGCGCCGAACAGGAACAGGCCGATGACCATCACCAGCCGACGACCGTATCGGTCGGACAGGCTGCCGGAGGTGAGCAGCAGTCCGGCGAAAACCAGAATGTAGGAGTCGATGATCCACTGAATGTCCTGCGCGCCCGCACCCAGGTCGGTGGCGATCTGCGGGATCGCCACATTCAGCACCATATTGTCGATGACCAGCACCAATGAGCTGAAGCACAGCACGATCAGGATGAGCCAGCGGCGCGGATCGCGCGCCGCGACAGCCACCTCTTCGGTCGATTCGGTCATGTTCGTGAACCCTTCTGGATAAACCCCGCCGCACACCGTGCGGATATTCGAACACTGTACGGTCAGCGCACAACGTGCGCAATACCCAACAGTGTGCGTCAGACCGCACGATGTGCGGTCTCGGCGGCTATGCTGGGCCGAGGCCCGAAAGGAGCAGACGCATGCCGGCGAAGGAACAACCGATCGCGTCCGTGTGGGCGCGGCCGCGGAAACCACGACGCGAACAGCCCGCGCTCAGCCGCGAACAGATCGTCGCGGCAGCGCTCGCACTGCTGGACAGCGCGGGCTTCGAAGCGCTGAGCATGCGCAAACTCGGCGCCGAACTCAATGCCGGCGCGACCTCGCTGTATACCCACGTGGCCAATCGCGACGAGCTGATCGAACTGGTCGCCGACGCCGCACTGGGCGCACTCCCGGTCCCCGATCCGGCGGACCCGCGCGGCTGGCGTGCGGCGGTCACCGACTTCACCGTCGCACTGCGCCGCACCATGCTGCGGCACCCGTGGCTGTCATCGATGATCGGCGAAATCGGCACCCTGTACCTGGGGCCGAACATGATGCGCGGCACCGACGGCTTTCTCGGTGTGCTGGAGCAGGCCGGAATGGACTCGGCCACCGCCGACCTCGCGATGAGCACCGTCCTCGGCTACGCCTTCGGCATCACCATGTCCGAGGCCGCCTCGCTCCGGGTGGTGCAGCGCAGCGGGCTCAGCGAAACGCAGTGGTACGCGAGCATCTGGCCGGCCGCCGAGTCCGCCGCCCGGAGCTATCCGTATCTGCACAAACGCTATGCCGCACCGCCCACGAACGATCTGTCGACCGAACGCGACCAATTGTTCGTCCGCCAGCTGGAATTCATCCTCGACGGCCTGGAAGGCGCACTACGCCGGGCGGATTGAACGAGTTCTACCTGCGAATGCCGGGTGCGCCGGGGCCCAGGCAGACCAGGATGGCGCACCCCGGCGCGGTGTCCCAAAATGGCGGCGCCAGTGGGGAATTCAGGCAGGACAAGACGTTACATCCGGGATAGGCGAAGGGCCCCGCGCCGAAAACCGCCAGCACGAAGTTGAAGTCGACGAACTGGCCGGGGTTGAGCCGGATCGGCGGTTCGACGTACGGTCCCGGATCGGGAATCGGCGGCTCGTGGAACGCCGCGAAGAGCCTGCGGAAGAACTCGTACGGCAGTTCCTGGGTGTTCTGGATCACGCCGGACAGACCGTACTGGCTGACATTGCCGTAGAACCCGGTCCACACCACGGTGAGATCGAGACTCGGCACGATGAAGACGTTCTGCATGCCGAGGCCGGCCATCATGTACACATCGGACGGCAGAATCGCCGCGGATTCGGCACAACCCGGCCCGAGCCAGAACAGATAGCCGTAGCACCGGTTGGTCGCCGACGGCGTGCGCGCCTGTCGCAGATACTCCCGGGAGACGAGTTGCGTTGCACCCCAGCGTCCGTCATTGCCGACGAGCAGTCCGAGCTTGGCGAAGTCGTTGGGCGGGATCATCAGGTGCGCGTAGCCGTAGGTATGTGCGGAACGGTCCCGGGCCCAGTAGTAGTCGCCGCGTTCGATGCCGAGCGGATCGAACAGTTCCCGCTGCGCGAACTGCTGGAGCGGTTCGCCGATCGCCGATTCCATGACGTAGGTGAGCAGGTCGACGTTGCGCTGGCTGTAGCTGAAAACAGTGCCGGGCGGGTTGTCCAGTGGCACCCCCAATGCCTGTACCGCGCTGTTCGGATCGATCGGAATCACCGCGGTGGCACCCTCGGTCAGCACGCCGACCTTCATCCCCGAGGTTTCGGTGAGCAGATTCGCCACGGTGATCGAGCGATGTTGGGCATCGCCGAGGCCCGGCGGCAGGTACCGGTCTATCCGGGCGTCGATATCGAGCTTGCCCTGGTCCCAGGCGATTCCGGCGAGCAGCGACACCACGCTCTTCGTGGCACTCCAGATGTTCCACGCGATATCGCCGGTCTGCGCGTTCGTCGGACCCTCGCCGATCAGGCAGTTGTGCCGGAACACCTGCACGTTCAACCGGTTTCGGGTGGCGGCGAACTGCAATGCGGCACTGAGCCGTTGCCGGTCCAGGCCGACCTGCTCCGGTTCGGCCCTGGCGAAATCGCGGCCGGACGACACCGCACAACTCGCCGTCTCCGATATCCGGCCGGGCTCTGCCTGCGCGCTCGCGACGACGCCGTGGCCCGCCACCAGCGATAGCGCGGCGAACCCGATCAGGAATCCACCGAATCGCCCCATGGACACGAGGTTATCGCGTGCGTCCAGGACAGACCGGGGAATGACGGATGCCGGGCGGGCCGAGATTCAGCGAATTCCTGGCGCACCGGGCCCGGTGCACAGCAGAATCGCACATCCCGGTGCGGTATCCCAAAAGGGCGGAGCCAGTGGATAGTCCAGGCAGGAGAAGACGTTGCAGCCCGGATAGGCGTTCGGGCCGATGCCGAACACCGCGAGCAGAATGTCCTCGTCGACGTAGGTGCGCGGATCCAGCCGCACCGGCGGCTCGACGAACGGGCCGGGGTCGGGCAGGGGCCGATCGTGGAAGGCGGCGAAGAGTCGCCGGAAGAATTCGTAGGGCAGTTCGGCTTGATTCTGCAGGGTGCCGGTCAATCCGCCGCTGCTCTTGTTACCGAAGAAGCCGGTCCAGACCACCGTCAGATCGAGGCTGGGGATGCCGAAGACGTTCTGCATGCCCAGCCCGTCCATCATGAAGATGTCCTCCGGCACGTTGTAGAGCGGTGCCGCGCACTCGGGCCCGAGCCAGAACAGGTAGCCGTAACACTCGTTCGGCTCGGACGGCCGCAGTGCCGCGCGCAAATACTCCGTCGAGACGATTTGCTTTGTGCCCCAACGTCCGTCGTTGCTCACCAGCAGGCCGAGTTTGGCGAAATCGTTCGGCGGGATCATCAAGTGGGCGTAACCGTAGGTGTGCCCGGCACGATCGCGCGCCCAGTAGTAGTCGCCGCGTTCGATGCCGAGCGGATCGAACAGCTCGCGCTGCGCGAACTGCTGCAACGGCTCGCCCACCGCCAGCTCCATGACATAGGTGAGCAGGTCGACGTTGCGCTGGCTGTACCGGAACGTGGTGCCCGGCGGGTGGTCCAGCGGCATACCCAACGCCTGCACCGCGCTGTTCGGGTCGATCGGGATCACGCCGGTGATGCCCTCGGTGAGCGCGCCGACCCGCATGCCCGAGGATTCGGTGAGCAGATTCGCCACGGTGATCGAGCGATGCTCGGCGTCCCCGAGTCCCGCAGGCAGGTACCGGTCGATCGGCGCGTCGAGATCGAGTTCGCCTCGGTCCCAAGCGATTCCCGCGAGCAGCGACACGATGCTCTTGGTGGAGCTCCAGATGTTCCACGCGACGTTGCCGGTCTGCGCGTTCGTCGGCCCCTCGCCTATCAGGCAGTTGTGCCGGAACACCTGCACATTGAAACGGGCCCGGGTGGCGGCGAAGGTCAGCGCGTCGGCGAGCCGGTCGCGATCCAGGCCGACCTGCTCGGGCTCGGCGCGAGCGAACTCGCGACCCGGCGACACCGCACAGCGCACGTCGCCGGACGCGCGGTCAGGGGTCGCGTGCGCGGTGCCGGTGCACAGATTCCCGGCCACCAGTGCCAGCGCGGCGAACCCGACCAGGAATCCACTGCATCGCCCCATGCGCACGAGGCTATCGCCGCGCTCGCCCGGATCGGGCCAGCCCGGCCCGGCGCGTCAGAAACCACAAACGCCGCCAGGTCCTACGACCTGGCGGCGCTGAGTCGCCGGACGCCACGCCAGCGTCACGACTCGTGCCGACGTCCCACAAGCGCCTCTCGGCGAGTGGTCGCACGTAGCGACAAAGGGTGAGGCCCGGGGCTGTCCGGACGCCGACAGTGGTGATCAACGACCACCGGCGCGGAAGTATTCCACGCATGACATGCCTCCTCTTTTCTTGACTCATTCCAGAAAAGAGGGGAGTATCGAAGTCATGCACACCAACCACACCGACGCCAAGGCGCAGCTGCGCGCGGCCGGTCTGCGGGTCACCGCCCCGCGGATCGCGGTGTTGGACGCGGTCGCGGCCGCACCGCACACCGATGCGGATCGTGTGGCCGCCACCGTCCGGCAAGCGCTGGGTTCGGTCTCCACCCAGGCCGTCTACGACGTCCTGCGGGCCTGCGTGCACGCCGGGATCCTGCGCCGGATCGAGCCCGCCGGATCGGCGGCGCTGTACGAGACCCGGACCGGAGACAACCATCACCATCTGGTGTGCCGCAGCTGCGGCACAGTCGTGGACATCGACTGTGTCGTGGGCGCAGCCCCGTGCCTGGAACCCGACGACGCACACGGGTTCGCGATCGACGAGGCAGAAGTCGTTTTCTGGGGTCTGTGCCCGCAATGCCGTACATCCACGCGGCAAGAATCCTGATCGAGTCCCGGGGGAACAGCCCACCCCTGGGACATTCGCACCGACGAGGAGGCTTCGAACATGACCAAGCCGACAACGACGAATACCGGCACCCCGGTGGAGAGCGACAACGAATCGCTCACCGCGGGCACGCAGGGCCCGATCCTGCTGCACGATCACTACCTGATCGAGAAGCTCGCCCAGTTCAACCGCGAGCGGGTGCCGGAGCGGATCGTGCACGCCAAGGGCGCGGGCGCCTACGGCGAACTGGTCGTCACCAACGACGTCAGCCGCTACACCAAGGCCAAGTTGTTCCAGCCCGGCGCGCGCACCGAGTCGCTGGTCCGGTTCTCCACCGTCGCCGGCGAGCAGGGCAGCCCCGACACCTGGCGCGACCCACGGGGCTTCGCGGTGAAGTTCTACACCGAGGACGGCAACTACGACCTGGTCGGCAACAACACCCCGGTCTTCTTCATCAAGGACCCGATCAAGTTCCCCGACTTCATCCGTTCGCAGAAGCGCTTGCCCGGCAACGGACTTCGCGACCACAACATGCAGTGGGACTTCTGGACGCTGCGCCCCGAGTCGGCGCACCAGGTGACCTGGCTGATGGGTGATCGCGGCATCCCGAAGACCTACCGGCACATGAACGGCTACGGCTCGCACACCTACCAGTGGATCAACGCCGCGGGCGAACGCTTCTGGGTGAAGTACCACTTCAAGACCGACCAGGGCATCGACTATCTGACCCAGGCCGACGCCGACCGGATCGCCGGCGAGAACGCCGACTACCACCGCAAAGACCTGTGGGATGCGATCGAACGCGGCGAGTTCCCCAGCTGGACGCTGCACGTCCAGGTGATGCCGGTCGCCGAGGCGGAGAACTACCGGTTCAACCCGTTCGACCTGACCAAGGTGTGGTCGCACAAGGACTACCCGCTGATCGAGGTCGGCAAGTGGACGCTGAACCGCAACCCGGCCAACTACTTCGTCGATATCGAGCAGGCCGCCTTCGAGCCGTCGAATGTCGTTCCCGGCATCGGCTATTCGCCCGACAAGATGCTGCTCGGCCGCGTGTTCGCCTACGCGGACGCGCACCGCTACCGGATCGGCACCAACTACGCGCAGCTGCCGCCGAACCTGCCGCGCGCCGCGCAGGTGAACTCCTACTCCAAGGAGGGCGCCATGCGGTACTTCTACAACGACGCGAATGTGCCGGTGTACGCGCCGAATTCGTACGGCGGGCCGCACGCCGATCCGGCGCAGGCGCCCGACGGGGGACTCTGGGAGTTCGAGCCGACCATGGTGCGGGCGGGCTATATCGAGCACGCCGAGGACGGGGACTTCACCCAGCCGGGCACCTTGGTGCGCGAGGTGTTCAACGATGCGCAGCGGGACCGTCTGGTGAGCAACGTCGTCGGACATGTGCTCGGCGGCGTGCAGGAGCCGGTGCTGAGCCGGGTCTTCGAATACTGGACCAAGGTGGATCCCGAGATCGGCAAGCGGATCGAAGAAGGGGTGCGCGCCGGGCTCGACGGCGCCTCGACACCGCCGCCCGCGCAGGGCTGAGTGCCTGGTCGCGGGGTGCGCACATGCGCATCCCGCGACCATTTCCGCAGGTCAACCGGACCGCGGTCGCAGTTGCCGGATGATCACCCGCCTGCAAAAGTGGTGGGATGATTCGGTTCACACGTGATACCCGGGTGGCGTTGGCCGCCGCCGCGCTGGTCCTGCCGCTGCTCGCCGGCTGCGGTACCGATTCCCCTGCGGCACAGACCGAATCAGCCGTGGCGAGCACCGCGGCCGTGGCCGCTCCCGCCGAACTGACTGCGCTGGAACAGCAGTACGACGCCCAGCTCGGGCTGTTCGCCGTCGACACCGGCAGTGGGAAGACGCTGACCAATCGCGCCGACCAGCGCATGCCCTTCCTGTCCACCTTCAAAGGGCTCGCTGCGGGCGCACTGCTGAAGGCGCACCCGCTCGCCACCGGATACTTCGACAAGGTCGTGCATTTCACCGAAGCCGACCTGGTCACCTATTCGCCGGTCACCAGCACCAAAGTGGCCGAGGGCATGACCATCGCCCAGATAGCCGACGCCGCGATCACCCAGAGCGACAACACCGCGGGCAACCTGCTGCTTCGCGAACTCGGTGGGCCGCAAGGACTCACCGCCTTTCTGCGCACCCTCGGCGACCAGGTCAGCCGCCTCGACCGCTGGGAACCGGATCTCAACACCGCCCTGCCCGACGATGAACGCGACACCACCACCCCCGCCGCGCTCGCCGCCGACTACCGCGCCTTGGTCCTGGGCGATGCCCTGGGCGCTCCCGAACGCGACCAGCTCACCAAGTGGCTGAAGGCGAACACCACCGGCGACAAGCGCATTCGCGCGGGCGTCCCGGCAGGCTGGACCACCGGCGACAAAACCGGCACCGGCGACTACGGCATGGCCAACGACGCGGCCGTCACCTGGCCCGACGGCGGCCGCGCCCCCCTTGTCATCGCCATCCAAACCCGCAAATCCACCACAGCAGCCGAACCCAGCAACGACCTCGTCGCCGCCGCCACCAAACTCGTCGTCGAAAAGCTGCGCTGACCGTCGGAGTTCCGGGGGCTGTTTCGCACGCGTCGAGATCGAGGGCACAGCGCGACCGCCGGATTAGGCTCGGGCGGTGACTGAGGGACGTGGCGGTCGGGCGGCGCAGGCGGATCGGCGGCGGGAGGAGATTCTCGAGGCCGCGCGAGAGGTCATCGCAGAGCGGGGGTATCGGGGGGCTTCGCTGGCGGCGGTGGCCGAGCGGGCGGGGCTGACGCAGCCCGGGCTGCTGCACTACTTTGCGAGTAAGGAGGACCTGCTGGTCGCGGTGCTGGAGGCGCGGGATCGGTGGGATACCGCGGCGTTCCTGGCCGGGCCCGCGGCGAGTTCGCGACTGTCGTCGATCGCGCAGTTGGTGGAGTACAACGCGATGCGGCCCGGGGTGGTGCAGACGTTCACGGCGCTGGCGGCCGAAAGCGTCACGGGCCGGCATCCGGCGCGCGCCTACTTCGTCGAGCGGTACGCGAACGCCAGGACGAAGGTCACGGAGCTGCTGCGGGCGGAGTTCGGAGACCGACTCGCGGGCGGGCGCACCCCGGAACAGGTGGCGCCGCTGCTGCTCGCGGTGATGGACGGTTTGCAGACGCAATGGCTGCTCGACCCGCAGACTGTTGACATGGGTGATTCCTTCCGGAACTTCATCGCTCTGCTCGGACCGGAAGCCGAGCCCGCAGACTTATCTGAAGATAACGAAAACATAACTTCACCTACTATTGATTAGGTGAGCATGGCGGCGTCGCCCGCCGCACGCTCCGCCCTTCGTGGCGACCGCCGACCGTTTCGCGACCGCCACGCGCATTGTCGTTGCGAGACAAAGGAGTTCACCATGACCCAGCTCGACCCGGCCCGCGAGGAAGTCGTGGCGGCGGCCATCGGCAAACTCGACCTGGACGCGAAGGCCCGGCTGCTGATGGGGCAGGACATGTGGTCGTTGCCCGCCCTGCCGGAGATCGGGCTGCGTTCGCTGGTGATGTCGGACGGGCCGATCGGGGTGCGCGGGGTGCATTGGACGGCCGATGATCCGTCGATCGCGCTGCCCTCGCCGACCGCGCTCGCCGCGAGCTGGGACCCGGAGCTGGCCCGGCGGGCGGGCAGGCTGCTCGCGCAGGAGGCGCGGCGCAAGAGCGTGCACGTGCTGCTCGCGCCCACGGTGAACCTGCACCGATCTCCGCTCGGCGGAAGACATTTCGAGTGTTACTCCGAGGACCCGTACCTCACCGGGCAGATCGGGACCGGGTACGTCCGCGGCGTGCAGGACGGCGGAATCGGCACCACCGTCAAACATTTCGTCGCCAACGACGCGGAGACCGACCGCTTCACCGTGAACAACGTGGTGTCCGCGCGCGCTCTGCGCGAACTGTATCTGGCACCGTTCGAGGCGATCGTCCGCGATGCGGGCCCGTGGGGCATCATGGCGGCGTACAACCGGGTGAACGGCCCGACCATGACCGAGCACCACGCGTTGCTCACCGGAATACTGCGCGGCGAATGGGGTTTCGACGGTTTCGTCGTCTCCGACTGGACCGCCGCCCGCTCGACGGTCCCGGCGATCACCGCCGGGCTCGATGTCGCGATGCCGGGACCGCGTGGCGTGTACGGCGAGGCGCTCGCCGCGGCGGTGCGCAACGGCGAGGTCGAGGAGTCCGTGGTGGATGCCGCGGTACGCAACGTGCTGCGGCTGGCGGCGCGGGTCGGCCTGCTCGACGGGGCCGAGCCCGCGGTGACCACGCTGCCGGACGAGATCGACGGCGTCGCGCTGGCGCACGAAATCGCCGGTCGCGGTTTCGTTCTGGTGCGCAACGAGCAGGTCGGCGGGCGGCCCGCGCTGCCTTTGGCGAAGGACGGGACGAAGGTGGCGTTGCTCGGGCTCGCCGCCCGCGACGCGCGCATCCTCGGCGGCGGCTCGGCGACCGTGTTCCCCGCGTCGGTGGTCTCCCCGCTGGACGGACTCACCGCCGCGCTGCCGCCCGGCGCCCTGACCTACGCGATCGGCGCCGCCCCGAGCGACGAACTCAGCGCCGCCGGCCGCGGATTCGACCTGCGCGCCCGCATTTTCGACGCCGACGGTGCGCTGCTCGGCGAGAGTTCGCTGCCCAACGGCACGGTCAACTGGCTGGGCGAACTACCCGACGGTGTCGCCTACGCCGACCTGCACACGGTCGAGGTGCGCGGCACCTTCACGCCCGAGGAGACCGGCGCGCACGCGTTCGGCACCAAGGGGATCGGCGATTTCCGGCTCACGGTCGGCGACTCGGTGCTGTTCGACGGCACCGAAACCCTCACCGGCTCCGATCCTTTCGAGGCCTTCTTCGGCACCCCCACCACGCGCGGCACCGTCGAGCTGACGGCCGGGACGACGGTCGAGGTGACGATGACACACACGCCGGTGAAGTTCGCGGACATGCCCATCCAGGCCGTCCTTTTCACCCTGGGGCACGCCGATCCCCGGCGCGACCCGGACGAGTTGATCGCCGAGGCCGTCGAGACGGCGCGCAACGCCGACGTCGCGGTGGTCGTGGTCGCCACTACCGAGCAGGTGGAATCGGAGGGCTTCGATCGCACGAACCTGCGCCTGCCCGGCCGGCAGGACGAGCTGGTGCACCGCGTGGCCGAGGTCAACCCGCACACCGTGGTGGTCGTCAACGCCGGTTCGCCGGTGGAAATGCCTTGGCGGGACCAGGTTTCGGCGGTGCTGCTGAGCTGGTTCCCCGGCCAGCAGGGCGGGGCGGCACTGGCCGAGGTCCTGCTCGGCGACACCGAACCGGGCGGGCGGCTGCCGACCACCTGGCCGGTCGCCCTGGCCGATTGCCCGGTCTCCGAGGTCACGCCGACCGACGGCGAATTGGTCTATCGGGAGGATCTGTTCATCGGCTACCGCGCCTGGGAGCGGGCGGGCACCGCGCCGGCGTACCCGTTCGGGCACGGATTCGGTTACACCACATGGGAATACGAGTCGATCGAGCGGGAGGCGACGACGGTGACCGTGCGGCTGCGCAATACCGGCGCCCGCCGCGGCGGTGAGGTGGTGCAGGTCTATCTCGCACCCGTCGCGGATTCGGTGGTGCGACCGGCTCGCTGGCTGGCCGGGTTCGCGCGGGTGGAAGCCGACCCCGGCGAGCTGGTCGAGGCACGAATCACCCTCCCGGACCGGGCATTCCAGATCTGGGACGAAGACCGGGACGCATGGCGTCCGGTACCCGGTGTCTACCAGATCGAGGCGGGCCACTCGTTCGCCGAACGACCGCTGACCACGCAGATCGAAGCGTAGGCGAACCGCTCCGCGGCCGTGCGCGTGCACGGCCGCGGCACGGGGTCAGCGATTGCTGAGCAGGACCTCAGCGATCTGAATGGTGTTGAGCGCAGCGCCCTTGCGCAGGTTGTCGCCCGAGATGAACAGGGCCAGGCCGCGGCCGTCCGGCACGCCGGGATCCTGCCGGATCCGGCCGACGAGCGAGTCGTCGGCGCCCGCCGCCTGCAACGGCGTCGGCACCTCGACCAGCTTGACGCCGGGCGCCTTGGCCAGGATCTCCTTGGCCTGCTCGACCGAGAGCGGCTGGTCGAACTCGGCGTTCACCGACAGCGAGTGCCCGGTGAACACCGGGACGCGCACGCAGGTGCCACTCACCAAAAGATCAGGGAGCCCCAGGATCTTGCGGCTCTCGTTGCGCAGCTTCTGGTCCTCGTCGGTCTCGCCGGAGCCGTCGTCGACGAGCGAACCGGCCAGCGGCAGCACGTTGAACGCGATGGGCGCGACGTACTTGTTCGGGGCCGGGAAGTCCAGGGCGCTGCCGTCGTGGGTCAGCTGCTCGGCGCCGTCGATCACCGCGCGCGCCTGCGTCGCGAGCTCTTCCACACCGGCCAGGCCACTACCGGACACCGCCTGGTAACTGGACACGATGAGGCGGCGCAGTCCCGCGATGTCGTGCAGCGGCTTCAGCACCGGCATCGCGGCCATGGTGGTGCAGTTCGGGTTCGCGATGATGCCCTTGGCCAGGTTGCGGGTCTGCTCCGGGTTGACCTCGCTCACCACCAGCGGCACGTCGGGGTCCTTGCGGAACGCCGACGAGTTGTCGATCACCGTGACGCCCGCGGCCGCGAACCGCGGGGCCTGTACGCGCGACATGGTGGCACCGGCGGAGAACAGCGCGATATCGAGTCCGGCCGGATCGGCCAGTTCGGTGTCCTCGACGACGATCTCGCCGCCGCGCCACGGCAGCGTCTTACCCGCCGAGCGCGACGAGGCGAAGAAACGCACCTCGTCGGCCGGAAAGTTGCGCTCTTCCAGCAGTTTCCGCATGACGGCGCCGACCTGACCGGTCGCGCCGACAACGCCTACTCGGATGCCCATGGTTATCGTCCTGTTCCCGCGTGCACCACGGCGACCTCGTCGCCGCCCAGCTCGAAGGCCCGGTGCAGCACCTTGACGGCCTCGTCCAGTTCGGTGTCCTTGACCAGCACCGAGATCCGGATCTCGGAGGTGGAGATGAGATCGATGTTCACGCCCGCGTCGGCCAGCGCCTCGCAGAACTTGGCGGTGACGCCCGGGTGGCTCTTCATGCCCGCGCCGACCAGCGACACCTTGCCGATGTGGTCGTCGTAGAGCACCTGGGAGAAGCCGATCTCGTCCTGCTGCTTGGTGAGCATCTCGACGGCACGCGCGCCGTCGGTCTTGGGCAGGGTGAAGGTGATGTCGGTCTTGCCGGTATCGATCTTGGAGATGTTCTGCAGCACCATGTCGATGTTGATCTCGGCGTCGGCGACCGCGCGGAACACCTTGGCGGCGTAGCCCGGCACGTCCGGCAGACCGACCACGGTCACCTTGGCCTCGCTGCGATCGTGCGCGACGCCCGTGAGGATTGCTTGCTCCAAGGGGATGTCCTCCATCGATCCGTAAACGTAGGTGCCCGGCTTGTCGGTATAGGACGAACGCACATGCACGGGCACGTTGTAGCGGCGCGCGTATTCGACGCAGCGCAGCATCAGCACCTTTGCGCCGCAGGCCGCGAGTTCCAGCATCTCCTCGTAGGAGACCTGCTCGAGCCGCTGCGCGTCCGGCACGATCCGCGGGTCGGCGGTGAAGACGCCGTCCACGTCGGTGTAGATCTCGCAGACGTCGGCCTCCAGCGCTGCGGCCAGCGCGACCGCGGTGGTGTCGGAACCGCCGCGCCCCAGCGTGGTGACGTCCTTGCTGTCCTGGCTGACGCCCTGGAAACCGGCGACGAGCACGATCTGACCGTCGTCGAGCGCCTGGCGCAGCCGCCCCGGCGTCACGTCGATGATCTTGGCGTTGCCGTGCGCGCCGGTGGTGATCACGCCGGCCTGGGAGCCGGTGAACGAGCGAGCCTCGGCGCCGAGCGAGTGGATGGCCATCGCGACCAGCGCGTTGGAGATGCGCTCACCCGAGGTGAGCAGCATGTCCATTTCCCGCGCGGGCGGCGCGGGCGCGACCTGCTGGGCGAGGTCGAGCAGTTCGTCGGTGGTGTCACCCATGGCCGAGCAGACGACCACCACGTCGTGGCCCTGCTTCTTCGTCTCGACGATCCGTTCAGCGACGCGCCGGATACGCTCGGCGGTTGCCACCGAGGATCCTCCGTACTTCTGAACAACGAGAGCCACGACAGGGTCCTCCAAGATCGACAACCAGCTGCTAACAGCCACCCAGCGTACCGGCCGTGGTCCAGCGGATTGCCGCTACCTCCTCAGCCGGCCGCCGCGCGGGAGCCGGCGCGCTGGTCGGACTTGGTCGCGAACTTCGCGAGCAGCCAGTGATATTTGGTGTTCTGGAAGGCCGCGATCCGCCATTCGCCGTTGGCGCGCACCACGATCGTGGTCTGCACCTTGGTGTTGCGCAGCGTGCGCCGGCGCCTTCCTTTGAGCACCGCCCCGCGCCCGTGCACCACCGCGACATCCGGGGTCAGAAAACGGAAGCCGGTGATCTCCCCGTCCATGCGGGTGTTCTTCAAGTACTTCTCGAAGACCGGGAGGTGGGACTCGTAGATCTCCTGGCGGCCCTTGCTGTGCGTGCCGAACCAGGTGACGTAGTCGGCGTCCTCGGCGAAAACCGCCGCGAAAGCCGCGGCGTCGCCCGCACCCCACGCCCTGGCCTGACGGTCGAACAACGCGTGGATGGCGGCCTCGTCTGTGTGCTGCGTGCTGGACATCACGAACTCCTCGAAAAAGCTGATCAGTTCATTAACTGCATGGCTCAATAGTTGATTTAGTAAGATATTGTCCGAGTGAGACTAAGGTGTCAAGCCATGCCGGAGAACGCGGAATCGAAACGAGCCGAACTGGGCGCGGCGTTGACCGTGGCCGCCCAGGTCAGCGCGACGGACGCGGTGATGATGCATCAGGCCGTCGCCGACAAAGCCGGACTGCACGTGACGGATCTACGCTGCTTGAACATGCTGCGACTGGGCGGGCCCGCGACCGCGGGTGAGCTGGCCGCCACCGCCGGACTGACCACCGGCGCGATCACCCGGATGATCGACCGGCTGTTGCAGGCGGGGTATGTCCAGCGCGAACACGACGCGCAGGACCGGCGGCGGGTGATCATCACCGCCGTCCCCGCCCGGATCGACGAGTTGGCCCCGCACTACGAACTGCTGGCACAGGAATTCGGCGCGGTGACCGCCGACTACACGGACGAGCAATTGGAACTCTTGCTCGAACTGTTCGGACGGTTGCACGAGACCTCGGTTCGGGTCACCAAGGCCTTGCGCACCGCCGAGGACTGAGCGGTGGCGCACGATGGAGTGATGAAGAGCACGGTATTAGCGGTGACCACCGGACGGACCGAGGTCGTGCAGGACATCACCGGGGAGTGCGCGTCATTCGTGCGCGAAGCCTCCGGTGGCGGTGACGGGCTGCTCAATGTGTTCGTGCCGCACGCGACAGCCGGGGTCGCGGTCATGGAACTCGGCGCGCGCAGCGACGACGATCTGCTCGCGGCGCTGCGCGAACTGCTGCCCGCCGACGATCGCTGGCGGCACGCACACGGATCGCGCGGACACGGACGTTCCCACGTGATGCCCGCCCTGATCGCGCCCTACGCCACGATCCCGGTGATCGACGGCGCGCTCGCCCTCGGCACCTGGCAGTCCGTCGCACTGGTCGACCTGAACGTCGACAACCCCGACCGCCAGGTGCGCCTGTCCTTCCTCAGCGACTAGATCCTGTCTCGCAGTCCGGTCGGACCGCGGAAGCGCCAATGGGACTGCTCGGCGTGTGCGCCGGACAGAACTGCCGAGGCACTTTCGTGGACCTCTCGCGCAACGGCTCGAAACAGTTCTGCACCCGCACTTGCGCCCACCGGGCCAGCGTCGCGGCCTACCGGAGCCGGCGCACCCCGCGGTGAGCGACGACCGAGTCCACCGAGCGTGCATCGCGAATGGCGGCGGCCGCAGCGAAAGACGCTGGGCCGCCGCCATTGCCGGGTCAGGCGCGGGTGAGCCAGGTGACCTGGTTGCCGTTGCTGAACTCGCGGCGTGCGGTCGGCGTGAACAGGGTCGGCTGGAACGCGCCGTCGAAAGCGCGCACACCCTGGCCCGCGACCACCGGGTAGCTCTTGATCACCAGCTCGTCGATCTCGCCGAGCAACGTGGCGGCCAGCTTGCCGCCACCGGCCAGCCAAATATCCTTGCCCTCTTCCTTTTTGAGCCGCTGAACCAGTGCGAGCGGGTCGGACTCGACCAATTCCACTGCGGGATCGTCGATCCGGCCGAGCGTGCTCGACACCACGTACTGCCGCATATGGCCGTACGGGCTGGTGAGCCCCACGGCCAAGGCCGGCTCGTAGGTGCCCCGGCCCATCACCAACGTGTCGAACCGCTGGTTCGGCGCGTCGACGGCGACACCGAAGTGCGGCCTCGCGTGCGTGGGCAGGGTCTCGGGGTAGTCGTGCCCGATCCAGGCGATGAAGTCCTCGGGCAACGGATAGAAGCTGATATCGCCGTCGGGTGCGGCGATGTAGCCGTCGAGCGACATGCCGACGAAGTAGGTGAGCTTTCGCATGGCAGAACCTCTTTCAGAAGGGGGAGCAATCAGGCGCGGGTAAACCAGGTGACCTGCGCGCCGTTGTCGAATTCCTTGCGCCGGGCCGGGGTGAACAGCGTCGGCTGGAACGCGCCGGCGAAGGCCGAGATCCCGCTGCCCGCAACGACCGGATAGCTCTTGATGATCAGTTCATCGAGTTCGCCCAGCAGCTGGGCGGCGAGGTTGCCGCCGCCGCACAACCAAATGTCGCCGCCCTCTTCCTTTTTGAGTCGCTGCACCAGCCCGAGCGGGTCGGACTCGACCAATTCCACTGCGGGATCGTCGATCCGGCCGAGCGTGCTCGACACCACGTACTGCTTCAGATGGCTGTACGGGCTGGTCATGCCCACGGCCAGGCCGGGCTCGTAGCTGCGGCGACCCATCAGCACGGTGTCGCATCGCGTGTTCGGTTCATCCACAGCCATGCCGACCTGCGACCGGAACCCGGTCGGCACGAACTCCGGGTACTCCGCGTTCAGCCAACGGCCCATCTCGTCGCTTTGCGGATAGAAGTCGTACTCCCCCGCCGGACCTGCGATGTAGCCGTCGAGCGACACGGCGACGTAATAGACGAGCTTTCGCATTCCGTTACCACCTAGCTTGTTGTACTCTCTTTGTAGTGGTCAGAATGTAGTACTACGGATGGAGTGGTGTCAAGTGCGGACCAACAACGAGCGCAGGCAGGCGCTGCTCGACGCGGCCATCGAGGTCCTGGCCAGGGACGGCGCGCGCGGTCTCACCTTTCGCGCGGTGGACAAGGACGCCGGGGTGCCCGCGGGTACCGCGTCGAACTACTTCGCGAACCGCGACGATCTGCTCACCCAGGCAGGCGGGCGCTTCTACGAACGGCTGCAGCCGAGCGAGGCCACCATGGCCGAACTCGCCACAGGACCGCAGACCCGCGAGCACATCGTCACGCTGATGAAAGAGGTCGTGGGTCGCATCGAGGCGTACCGCACCGGCTACCTCGCGCTGCTGGAGCTGCGCCTGGAGGCGACCCGGCGGCCCGAGCTGCGCGCTGTGCTGACCGATCGGGTGCGCGCGGACATCGAGTTCAACGTGCGCAATCACCTCGACGCCGGCTTGCCCGGTGACGAAAAGTCGGTACTACTGCTCTATCTCGCGCTGAACTGGCTGATCGTGGACCGGCTCACGTTGCCCGAGGTGTTCACCGAGCAGCAGAGCCAGGACCTCATCGAGGCGGCGGTAGCTCGGGTCATCCAGGGGTGAGACCAAACGGTCGCAACGATCGGAAACCCGGTGAGCGCCGTCACACCGTTCGATAATGAGTCGATGATGGCGAAGGTCGGCGACCGGTTGCTCGTGCACGGACACGTGGTGGGGCGGGGTGATCGGCAAGGGGAGATCATCGAGGTGCGCGGCCCGGACGGGTCGCCGCCCTATCTCGTCCGCTACACCGATGGGCGCGAATCCCTGGTGTATCCGGGACCGGACGCGATAGTGGAACCGGCGGACCGATGATCACGACGACGCCCGCCGAACCTTCCACCCGGAAGCTGTACACCGCGTAGTCGATCTTCACCCCGAACACATCAGTGCACGTCGCGGGTGTGCGCGAACCACCAATCCGTACCAGAAGGTTGACGGACCGAGAAGTGCTGGAGACAATCGGGCCGTTGTCCATCGGGGGTCGGAAGGTTTTTCATGCGCACCAGAACCGATATCCGATTCGTCGTCGACGCCGATTCCGCACAGGTACTCGATGCCCTGGCCGCCGTGGAAATGCTGCCGGAATGGTCACCGGGATATACCGATGCCCGCGTCGCGTCCCGCGACGACGCGCGACGACCACTGCGCGTATTCGTGAAGACCGAAATCCTGGGCAGCTCCGATATGCAGGTGCTGGAATACGATTGGGCCGAAGATCGGGTGTCCTGGCAGGTCACCGACAGCACTCGGAACGCGAAGGGCGGCGGCTTCTTCGAGATCTCCGAGGGCGCGGACGGCACCCGGGTCTGGTATCACGCGGAGATCTACTTACCCATCCCGGTGCCCGGCCTACTACTCAAGCGCACCGTGCGAAAGCTCAACGAGACCGCGGTGCAGAATTTCATCGAGTTTGCCGAACGGTTTCCGGAGACGGAAAACTTTCAAGCCGTATAGCCATGACGAATAACCGGAGAATTCCCCGCCACGCGCGCCCCGCCTGACCGGCATCGACGGCGTCCGGGTGCGACGATGTGCACCATGATCGGTTCCAAACGGGTTCGGCTTCAGCCGGTGGCCGAGGGTGCGTCGGTGACGCAGCTCGAGCTGTTCTTCGACCTGGTGCTCGTGTTCGCGTTCACCATGGTCACCGACCTGGCGGCGGAGGAGACCAGCGCGAAGAACCTGCTGCGCGCCTTCCTCGTGCTCGCCCTGATGTGGTGGCTGTGGATCGCCTACTCCTGGCTGGGCAACGTGATCCGCGCCGACGAGGGCTTCGCCAGGGTCGCGATGTTCACCGCGATGGGCGGTGCGTTCCTCGCCGCGCTCACCATCCCCGAGGCGTTCCACGACATGGCGGGCGGCTGGTATGGCCCGCTGGTCTTCGCCATCGCGTATCTGGTCGTGCGCCTGGTGCACGTCTTCGTGTTCTGGCTGGCCAGCGCGCAGGACGCGCAGTTGCGCAACCAGGTGCTGCGCTGGGCGCTCGGTTCGATCACGATCGGCACCACCCTGCTGGTGATCGCCGCGATGACCGAGGGCAAGGTGCAGATCGCGCTGTGGATCGCCGCGATCGCGGGCGACTACCTGTGGACCCTGCTCGCGGGCACCGATTGGCGGCTGAACTCGGCGAGTCATTTCGCCGAGCGGTACGGGCTGATCATCATCGTCGCGCTCGGCGAATCGATCGTCTCGATCGGCATCGGGGTGGCCGGGCTGCCGATCTCCTGGCCGATCGCGGTGGGCGCGCTGCTCGGCTTGGCCATCTCCGGACTGCTGTGGTGGACCTATTTCGACGTCGCCGCGCTGTCCATCGAACACGAGCTCAAACACGCCGACGGCGCGCGGCAGATCAAGATCGCGCGGGGCGCCTACACCTTCTGGCATTTTCCGATGATCGTCGGAATCATCGGGCTCTCACTGGGTTTGAAGAAGGTGCTCTACTACGTCGGGGACGCCTCGCACCACACGCTGAGCGACGCGCTCTACGGCATCCCGTTGTTCGCGTTGTACGGCGGCGTGGTGCTGTACCTGGTCGCGCTGATCGGCGCGAAACACTATGCGACAGGGGCGATCAGCGTGCCGCGGGTGCTCACCGTCGTGCTGCTGCTCGCGCTGATCCCGCTCGCCGCCGCCCTGCCCGCCTTGATCTCACTGACCATGCTCTGCGCGGTACTCACGGCGCTCACCCTCTTCGAGACCGTGCGCTTCGCCCAGCCCCGCGACCAGATCAGGCACGGCGTACCTGAGTGAGCTTGTGCGCGACCCCGTGTTCGGCCGCCGTCGGCCCGTACGCCGACGGCGCCACCCGGACCCCGTCGCGCACCGCGTCCCGGATCTGATCGATGTTCTCCCGCAACACATCCGAGACGAGTTCGTCGGTGCGCGGATCGGCGAGCACCTGGAAGACGATGCGGAACGTGGTGTCGGCGATCAACCGGATGATCTCGTCGTGGAACGGGATGTAGCGCACCCGGCCGGCCTGCGGGTCCTTCTTGATCAGCTCGAGGATCATCTCGTCCATCTCGGCCCGGTTCTCCTCCAGCGCCGCCGCGATGTTGCGGGTGTAGTGGCCGGTGCGCAGCACGTGCGCCACCTCGTCCATCACCGCGATCGTCATCGGGCGCTTGATCACGTCCACGATGGTGGTCACGAACCGGTTCACCACCGCGGCGGTGATCCGGTCGCCGAAGATCCGGTCGGCGACGCGGCCGAGCCGGACCAGGATCACCACGATCCGCAGCAGCCGGAACCCGCGGAAGAACGGGCTGGTCACCGGGATCATGCCGAGGACCTCGTACCAGTAGACGAACGGGAACGTCCACGGCCAGCCCGCCCGGCGCCAGCGCCACAGGAACTCGACCGCGAAGATCCCGCAGATCGACCAGTCGACGAGCACGATCACCCGATGCGTCTGCGCGGCGACCGGGAAGAAGGTGATCCAGACGACCAGCACCACCGAGACGATCGCCAGCGCGAGCATCACGAAATCGGTCCACAACGCGGGCGGCTTACGCGGGTAATCGCCCTCCGGAAGCTCCTCGCCGACCGGAGTGGGGCTGACATAGGCCACGACGCGGATCCCTTTCGACACTGAATGGTCAGGCCGAGGGTAGTACGCGGTCCGCGCGACGGCACGGACCGCGAGCCGGTGCTACTTCCCCTGGCGGATGATCGCCTCGATATTGCGTTCGGCGAGCGCCGCGATGGTGAGCGACGGGTTCACCGTGCCGGTGCTGCCCGGGATCGCGGCGCCGTCCATCACGTACAGACCGGGATGGCCGTGCACCCGGCCGTAGCCGTCGGTGGCCCGGCCGAGCACCGCCCCGCCCAGCGGATGCGCGGTGAACAGGGCGTTGGCGTCGTAGCCGAGCGCGCCGTATTCCAGGACGGCGTCGGCCCTTTCGGCGATCCGGTGATCGACCGCGCGGGCGGCCGCGACCATCTCCGCGCGGTTCGCCGCGGGCCAGCTCAAGCCGACCCGGTTCGCCGCGCGGTCGTAACCGAACCGCGCGCGCGTCCCGTCGAGCACCATGCCCAGCGAGGCGAGCGCGCCCGTCTCGAATGGGATGCCGGGGATGTACCAGCTCTCCAGGGTGAGCGGCGCCCCCGATTCGTCGAAGATCCGGCTCGCACTCGGCACGCCCTGCCCGAGCCCGGCCAGCGCGCTCGCGCCCCGGCCGAGCACCACGTCACCGTTGGTGCCCCAGCCGTCGCCGATGTGCTCGTTGAGGTTGGGCAGGGTGCCGGTGGCCTGCGCGCGGACCAGCAGTTCCGAGGTGCCGACCGAGCCGGCGCCGAGGAACAGCTGATCGCAGGTGAGGGTGCGGGTGCCGAGCACCTCCCCGGTCGGCGCGAGCTTCGAGACGATCAGGGAGTATCGGCCGCCCGGCTCCTGGGCGATCGATTCCACCTGATGGCCGGGGAAGATCGCGGATCGGCCGGTGCCCTGGGCGTAGCGCAGATAATTCTGGTTCAGGTCGAACTTCGCGCCGTTGGAGTTGCCCAGGTTGCTGCGCGCCGCGGTGCCCGACGGACGGGAGCCGCCGCCGAGTTCGGCGCGCAGGATGTCCCAGTTGAAGATCGAGTCGTTGGGCAGTGGCTGATAGCCGGCTTTGCGCACCTGATCGTCCCAGGCCCGGGAGTGCGTGAACGGCGTCGAACCGTAGATGTCCGGCGGCATCGTGTTCAGCCGCAACATCTCTCGCACCCGGGGGTAGTAGACGCGGTCCAGCTCGCCGTAGTCGACGGTGCCGCCGAACACGTGGTCGAAGAAGCGGCGCTCCGGGGCGACCATCGCGCCGGTGAAGATCACCGAGCCGCCACCGACCGCCGCCGCCCGCCAGACATCGATGCCGGGGTAGCTGGTGCAGTCGAGCACGCCGCCGAAGCTCGCGAAATGCACCGGCACCTTGGAGACGCCGGTGAAGCTGGTGCGATGCCAGAAGCCACGGCCGTCGGGCAGGTCGTCGCCGGTGAAGATCTCCCGCCAGGGATCATTGGGCCAGCGCGAGCCGCGTTCGAGCACCGTGTTGGCGATACCGGCCTCGGCCAGCCGCAACGCGGTGACCGCGGCGCCGAAGCCGGAGCCGATCACGATCGCGGGCGAATGCTCGGGCGGATCGGGCAGCGGGGCAAAGATTTCCGGCACCCAGGCCTGGAACAGCAGATTCCAGACGGGGTCCGCGGACCCCACACCGGCCGTCAGCGACGAAGCCGAACCCGCGGCAGCGCCCAGCAGGGCGGCTGCACCCGCAGCTTTGAAGAAGGCGCGTCTACGCACCCAGCCACCTCCCTCATCACGCATGGCCGAGCGCAGATTACCGGTATTCCCGTGCGCTGAACAGTCGTTCACGGCCCGTCACCGACTGTCCGCCTGCTATTGCCCTGGCGGACTTCCGCATTCGGGTGCGCGCAGCGGGCAACGGCCAGGTGACGTCCTGGCAACGAGCCGGGTCGACCCCGGTTGACGGCACGGTTCCCGAGCCGGATTCACCGCGCGAACGGCGCCTCGTCCGGCTCGCAGGTCGCGCCCGGCGCCGGGAGTTGCTGATCGATGAGGTAGCGCTCCTGCAACCGCCGGGTGCAGTCGGTGGTGGTGTCGTGGCCATAGCCGCCGTCGATGACCACCAGGCGCGCGTTCACCAGGGCCTGCTGCGCGGTGCGTGCCGCCGACAGCGGCGTCACCGGGTCGTATCGGTTACTGAACAGCAGTGCGGGCACGTCCGAGCGCATGATCCAAGGGCCCGCGTACCGCTGCGGGTAGCCGCCCTCGGGAATCGGCCACGCGGCGCACGGCTGCCGGATGGCCAGCCAGAACGCGCCGTAGATCGGACTCTCCGCACTCAAATCCCGTGCCATCGTGGGCCATTGCGCGGGGTCGCGCGGAAAGGTGTTGTCCGCGCAGGAGATCGCGGTGAACGAATCCAGGAACCCGGGCGGCAGCGCGCTCGCGGCCAGCACGGTGCGGACCACATCGGGGTTGCCCTCCGCGCCGCGCTCGAGCTCGGTGAGCAGCTGTGCCAGTGCGGGCCAACCCTTTTCGGAGTCGTACAGCAGCAGCGCGTGCGGGGTGATGACCTCGTGATAGGTGACCGAGCGGGCCCGGTCCCCGGCCCCGACCACAATCGGCCCCTGCCGCAACCGATCCAGCAGCGCGTTGTCCCGAGCGCGCAGATCCTCACCGCCGGTCGGCTTCTGATCGGTGCGGATCTGACCGACCGGATCGGCTGTCGCCGGCTTGCCGGCGCTCGCGAAAGCACAGCGCGGCTGGCCCGCCTGCGCGCACAGCCGGAAGAATTCGGCGAGCACCTCCTCGGTGCCCGCCGCCGAGTTCGCGACCTCGGTGCGGGTATCGGAGGTGTAGGCGTCCGGGTCGATCATCGAGCCGAGGCTCAGCGCCCGCACCCGGTCGCCGAAGAGCGCGCCGTACACCTCGCCGAGATAGCTTGCGTACGAACCACCTTCGAAGGTGAGCTGGCGGTCGCCGACCGCACGGCGCAGCAGGTCGAGATCGCGGGCGGCGTCGACGGTGGTCAGGTGCGGCAGCAAGGCGGCGCTGTGCGCGGCGCAGCCCGCGGCCAGGTCCCGACTGGCCCGCGCCTGCTGCGCCTCCTGCTCGGCGGTCACCGGCGGCAGCCACGCGGCAGCCCAGAAGCGCTGCTGCTCTTCAGGATTCGCGAAGCAGCGGACCGGCGCGCTGCGGCCGGTACCGCGCTGATCGAAGGTCACCACGTCGAAGCGGCGCGCAATCTCGCCGGGGAACATCTCGCCTTGGGCCGCCCACTGCAGACCCGAGCCACCCGGCCCGCCCGCGGCGGTGAACAGGGTACCGATCCGGCGCGACTGATCCGTCGCGGGCTGACGCACGACCGCGAGTTCGATCGTCTCCCCCTGCGGTTGCGCGTAGTCCAGCGGGACGGTCGCGCTCGCGCATTGCAGTTTGCCCAACGCCTTGTCCTGGCACGACGCCCAATCCAGCCGCGGGGTCGCGGCCGCGTCGGCCTGCCCGGCCAGGTCGGCCACGGCCTGTTCGTGCTCGTCCGGGGTGCCGCAGCCGCTCAGCGGCGCCACCAGCAGGGCGAGCGCAGCGACAACGACGATCCTCCACCCACGCATACCGATTATCTTGTGCCGCGCGGGCGCGGCCGTCGTCCCCCGCAGGGATGAATTGCACCCTGAGTCGGCACCGACCACCTCCTAGGACATCAACAGCCGGACCACCGCGATGGTGCCGACCACGACGATGACCGCGCGCAACACGTTCGGCGGCATGCGCCTGCCCATCCTCGCACCGAGCTGACCCCCGATGATCGAGCCCAGCGCGATCAGCACGACCGCCTGCCAATTCACGTCCGCGATCACGATGAAGATCAGCGCGGACACGCCGTTGACGATCAGCGCGAGCACGTTCTTGACGCCGTTGAGCCGCTGGATGTCCTCGTGCACGAGAACACCGAGCAAACCGAGTAACAGCACACCTTGGGCAGCCCCGAAGTAACCGCCGTAGATGCCGGTCGCGAAGACCGCGACGAACAGCACCGGCCCGCCGTGCTTCGGCGCGGGCCCCTCCCCGTCCGCGCGCCGCGCCTTCACCCAGCGCGACAGCCGGGGCTGCACGACGACGAGTATCAGCGCCAGGATGATCAGCACCGGCACGATCGCCTTGAACGCGTTCGCGGGCAGCGTCAGCAGCAGGACCGCGCCGGTGATGCCGCCGAGCAGCGACGCAGTGCCCAGTCGCACCAAGCGTTCGCGCTGTCCGGCCAGTTCCCGCCGGTAACCGTGGACGCCGCTGATGGCCCCCGGGACCAGGCCGATGGTGTTGGAGACGTTCGCGGTCACCGGCGGCAAGCCGAAGGCGAGCAGCGCCGGAAAGGTGATCAGGGTGCCCGACCCGACGATCGTGTTGATCCCGCCCGCCGCGATGCCCGCGCCGAAGATGGCGAGCTGTTCGAGCCATGTCATAGGAAAATCCGTTCCTTGCTTCTTTGCGGAACGCTAGCGCCGTCGTCGGATGACCCGACGACGGGACCGGGCTTTCGCCCGTGTATTGCCACCCGGTAAACTCGCCGACATCATGCAGCGGGCACTTCTTCTCGGCCGCCGCGACGGGTTCTGATTGGACCGGCTCCCGTCGCGGGGTTTTGCCGCGCCGGTCGACCCAAACCTTTGGGAAACACCACACCCCCTCGGAGAAATCGCCATGTCCCCCGCTGACGCCTTCGTATCCGGCTCCCGCACCATCACGCCGCCGTCCAAGCCCGCGCCGGCCGACCAGCCCGCCTGGAATGCGCAGAAGAACTCGTCGATGCCGACCTTCCGGTACCGTCCGTTCGCCGAGGAGGTCGAGCCCGTCACGGTGCCCGACCGCACCTGGCCGGACAAGATCATCGACGTCGCGCCCGGCTGGTGCGCGGTCGACCTGCGCGACGGCAACCAGGCCCTGATCGACCCGATGAGCCCGGCCCGCAAGCGCCGCATGTTCGATCTGCTGGTGCGGATGGGCTACAAGGAGATCGAGGTCGGCTTCCCCTCGGCCAGCCAGACCGATTTCGATTTCGTCCGCGAGATCATCGAGGACGGCGCGATCCCGGACGACGTCACCATCCAGGTGCTGACCCAGTGTCGCGCCGAGCTGATCGAGCGCACCTTCGAGGCCTGCTCGGGCGCGCAGAACGTGATCGTCCACTTCTACAACTCCACCTCGATCCTGCAGCGCAAGGTGGTCTTCCGGGCCGACCGGGCGGCGGTCAAGAAGATCGCGACGGACGCGGCGGCGCTGTGCCTGCGGATCGAGCAGCAGTACCCCGACACCAACTGGCGCTATGAATACAGCCCGGAGTCCTACACGGGCACCGAACTGGAGTACGCCAAGGAGGTGTGCGACGCGGTCTCCGAGATCATCGCGCCCACCCCGGCCAAGCCACTGATCATCAACCTGCCCGCAACCGTCGAGATGGCCACGCCGAACGTGTACGCCGACTCGATCGAGTGGATGAGCCGCAACCTGGCCCGTCGCGATTCGATCGTGCTGTCGCTGCACCCGCACAACGACCGCGGCACCGCGGTGGCCGCCGCCGAACTGGGCTACCAGGCCGGCGCGGATCGGATCGAGGGTTGCCTGTTCGGCAACGGTGAGCGCACCGGCAACGTCTGCCTGGTCACCCTGGGGATGAATCTGTTCTCCCGCGGCGTCGATCCGCAGATCAACTTCTCCGATATCGATGAGATCCGCCGCACCGTCGAATACTGCAACCAGCTGCCGGTCGCCGAGCGGCACCCCTACGGCGGCGACCTGGTCTACACCGCGTTCTCCGGTAGCCATCAGGACGCGATCAACAAGGGCCTGGACGCGATGAAGGTCGCGGCCGACGACGCGGACGCCGATGTGGACGACATCGTCTGGTCGGTGCCGTACCTGCCGATCGACCCGAAGGACGTCGGGCGCACCTACGAGGCCGTCATCCGGGTCAATTCGCAGTCCGGCAAGGGCGGCGTCGCCTACATCATGAAGACCGATCACGGCCTGGCGCTGCCGCGGCGGCTGCAGATCGAGTTCTCCCAGGCGGTCCAGCGGATCACCGACGGCGAGGGCGGCGAGGTCACGCCGAAGGAGATGTGGGACGTCTTCGCCGACGAGTACCTGAGCCCGATCCGGCCGCTGGAGCGGATCCGGCAGAAGGTCACCGCCTCCGAGACCGACGGCGGCACCGACACCATCGCCGTGGTGGTCAAGGTCGACGGCGTGGAGCAGGAGATCACCGGCACCGGCAACGGCCCGCTGGCCGCGTTCATCGACGCGATCGCGACCGTCGGCTTCGACGTCCGGGTGCTGGACTACTCCGAGCACGCGATGTCCGCGGGCGACGACGCGCAGGCCGCTGCCTACGTGGAGTGCGCGATCGGCGACAAGGTGGTGTGGGGCGTCGGCATCGCCACCTCGATCACCACGGCGTCGCTGCGCGCGGTGGTCTCCGCGGTGAACCGCGCGCACTGACCCGCGACGCGGGCGGCGGGTGTCCTGGGTCAAGCTGGGCACGCTGATCGCGCAGGTCGAGTACGGTGAGAGCCGGGCGCGACGGTCGTTGATCGACCGGGCGCCCGGCTCTCGATCTTGCTGTCGGAGACCAGATATCGGCGGCGTGTCATCCGGGCGCGTCCGCCGTCCATAGTGCGTTTGCAAGCGAATACCGGCGGCCGCACACGGCGACGCGAGCCCGCGAACCCCGTGCTAGCGTTGGTTTCGCACTCAAGCGCCGAGCTCTCTGCTCGAAGTCCCGAGCAGATGGGGGAACTGTGACAACTAACGACCACAACCCGACCTCACCGCCCTGGCTGCAGAGTCAAGCGGTGGACACGGCCGACGCCACGGAGTCGGAGAAATCCGCCGAGCAGTCGCCCGAGCAGACCGGTGACGTGGAAGTGCCGGCGGCCGAGGCGGAGACGCCGGACCAGCCGGAGCAGGATCCCGCGCAGCCCGACTTCAGCGGCTCGACGGACCAGACCGTGTCCTACCCGCAGGCGTCCGCGCCGCCGCAGCCCTACGGCCCGCCCGAGGGTTTCCCGCCGCCCGGCCCGGCCGAGCAATACGGCGGCTACGCCCCGCCGAACGCCGGTCCGTTCGCGCCGCCTGGCGCATATGAGCCATATCAGACCGGCGCGTACCAGCCGGTGGCCGGACACAGCGGCAGCCATCAGATCGCGGAGGCGCCGAACCCCGGCTACGGCGAGTACCGCCAGGAGATCGGCCCCGACGGACTGGTCCGGCGCGTACCGGATCAGCCGGAAGCGCCCGCGCCGCAGCCCGAACCGCAGGCCGCGCCCATCTACAGCTGGGCCCCGCCGCCACCGCCGGTGTCGCATCAGCCGCCGCCGGTCTACCAGCAGCAGCCTCCGCCGCCGCAGCCGATGGGTCAGCAGCCGGCGCCGAGTTGGCAGGGTGGGCCGAATCCGCATCAGCCCGCGCAGCCGTTCCAGCCGCAGCACGTGCCCGCGCCGGGTCAGCCCGGTCATTCGGTCAACGACCTGAACCTGCTCAAGCGGGCCAGGCGGGCCCCGCGCAGCGGCTGGCGCCGGGCTGTGCACAAGGCCACCGGCGGCATGCTCAACCCGGGTGAGTCCGCGGCCGACGTGGTCTACCGCGACCTGGTCGACCGGGTGAACCAGCCGGTGCGCGGCGATTACCGGATCGCGATCCTCTCGCTCAAGGGCGGTGTCGGCAAGACCACCACCACGGTCGGTCTCGGCTCGACGTTCGCGTCGCTGCGCGGCGATCGGGTGATCGCGATCGACGCCAACCCCGACCTCGGCACGCTCGCGCACCGGGTGCCGCGGCAGACCCGCTCCACCGTGCGCAACCTGCTCGAAGACCAGCACATCAGCCGGTACTCCGATGTCCGCGCGCACACCTCGCAGGCGCCGAGCCGCCTGGAAGTGCTTGCCAGCGAACAGGATCCGGCGGTTTCCGAGGCGTTCAGCGAGGCCGACTACCGCAAGGCGATCGGTATCCTGCAGTCGTTCTACAACATCATCCTGACCGACTGCGGCACCGGCCTGATGCACTCGGCCATGGCGGGCGTGCTCGATATGGCCAGCTCACTGGTGCTGGTCACCTCGCCCGCGATCGACGGCGCGCGCAGCGCCTCGGCCACGCTCGACTGGCTCGATCACCACGGCTACGGCAAACTCGTCGAGCGCACCGTCGTGGTGGTCAACGCGTCTCGCCGCGGCGCCTCCACCGTCGACCTGGATCAGCTGCGCAAGCTGTTCCTCGACCGCACCCGCGCGGTGCAGGTGGTGCCCTTCGACGACCACCTCGCCGAGGGCGCCGAGATCGATCTGGAACTGGTGAGCAAGCCGACCAGGCGGGCGCTGCTGGAGCTGGCCGCGATGGTCGCCGACGACTTCGGTTACGTCGGCGCCCAGCAGTACCACCACCCGGGCCCGATGGGTCACTGAAAACCTGAAAAACGTTGCGGCCCGGCACTTCTGTGCCGGGCCGCGGTCGTTTGCGCGATCTCAGTACTTGCCGAACAGCACCGCGGAGTTGTGCCCGCCGAAGCCGTACGAGTTGTTCATCACGTACTGCACGTCGGTGTATCTTGTTGCGCCGCTGACGATGTCGAGATCGATCTCGGCGTCCCGGTGGTCCAGGTTGAGGGTCGGCGGGATCGCGCCGTCGCGCAGCGTCAGCACCGAGATCGCGGCCTCCAGTGCGCCCACCGCGCCGACCGAGTGGCCGAGCGCCGACTTGGGCGCGTAGATCGACGGATGGTTGCCGATCGCGGCCGAAACCCCTTTGGCCTCGGCCACATCGCCGAACGGCGTGCCGGTGGCGTGCGCGTTGACGTGATCCACCTCGGCGCCGTCGACACCCGCGGTCTCCAGCGCGCGCCGCATCGCGCGCGCGTTGCCCCGGCCCTCCGGGTCCGGCGCCACCAGGTGGTAGCCGTCGGCGGTCAGGCCCGCGCCGAGCAGCCGGGCGATCGGCCGGGCGCCCCGTGCCAGCGCGTGCTCCTCGGCCTCCAGCACGAGCAGTGCCGCCGACTCGCCGAAGACGAACCCGTCCCGGTCCCGATCGAACGGACGCGAGGCGCGTTCGGGTTCCCCGACCCGCGAGCTCAACGCCCGCATGTTCGTAAAGCCCGCCAGCGCAAGGGCATTGATACGGCCCTCGACGCCACCCGCGACGATCATGTCGGCCTCGCCGAGAATGATCGAGCGCCACGCGTGCACCAGCGATTCACACCCCGACGAACATGCCGACACCGGCGTCACCACACTGGCCCGGGCACCGAGTTCGAGTCCGAGCACCGCCGCGGGCCCGTTCGGCATGGCCATCGGGATCGCGAACGGCGAGACCTTGCGGTAGCCCTGATCGCGCAGGATGTCGTTCGATTCGACGATCACCTCGGCGCCGCCCACGCCGGTGCCGATCGAGACGCCGAGCCGGTCCCGGTCCACCTCGGGTGCACCGAGGGTCTCCCAGATCCGTTTGCCCATCACGTAGGCCACCTGCTGGACGTAGGACATGCGCCGCTTCTTGACCCGGTCCAGCTCGGCGGTCGGGTCGACCTTGAACTTCGCACCGATATCGATCGGTAAGCGTCCGCTCTCGACCTCCGGGTCGTCGAGCTTGCGCACCCCGCTCTCGCCCGCGAGGAGCCCCTTCCAGGTGGACTCGGCGTCGGCGCCGAGCGCGGAGGAAACCTCGACCGCGGTCACCACCACGCTCCGGAATCCTCCGTTGCGGGTGGAGAACTCGGTGATATCGCGCATTGCTGTCGCGTGTCCTTTCGTATTGCCGGATAGCCTGTCCTGCAATTTATTTGGCCGATCGACGGCGCGTCATGTGCGGAACACTCACAGCCGGGCGCGGGAGTTGTGCGAAGTTACCAACGACGCCGACGCGTTCGCCCCCTAAGCTCGGCACTCGACCCCCGGTACCAGTGGCTTCGCCGAGCCGGACCCGAACGGCCGCGAAACCCCCTGTGCGAACTCGACAATTCACCGCAGGCCGGTTCGGCTCCCGTCCGGCGGCGGGGAACCGGCGGTGACGGTGGCGACGGCGTCCCGGAACGCCGCCAGCACGGCCGCGATGGCGGGGCGGTGCTCGGCGCGGCGGCGGGTGGCCAGTTCGTAGACGCGGGCGGCGCGCACACCGGTGAGCCGCAGCACCGACAAGCCGGGGTGCGAGACCGCATAGCGCGGCATCAGCGCCACGGCGTAACCGGACGCGACCACGGTTTCGATGAGGTGGAATTCGTTGAGCCGCTGCGCTATTCGTGGCCGCACCCCGGTGACCGTGGCGATCGAGCGGAGCACGTCGTCGATCGGGAAGCCACCCTTGACGCTGAGCCAGGTCTCGTCCGCGAGTTCCTCCGGGGTCACCGCGGAGCGTCCGGCGAGCCGATGGGTCGGCGCGACAACGACATCGATGGGTTCGCGCATCAGCATGTGCACCGAGATGCGCGAATCGGCGACGGGCGCGGCGCGCTCGTCGCGGTGGGTGAGCACCACGTCGTTGTCGGCGAGCAGCCGGGGCAGGTCGGCGGGCGGCAGGTCCCAGTCGGTGGCGACCACGTCGACGCCGCTGTCGGTCATCGCGGGCAACACCAGGGGCAGCAAAAGCGCTCCGCCCGAAGGGAATACGGCCACCCGAACCCGGCCGCGGGGCGAGCCGCGATAGTGCGCCATCTCCGCCACGGCACGATCCATCGCCGCGAGCACCTCGTCGGCGCGCACCACCAGCGCCTGCCCCGCGTCGGTGAGCCGGACCCGGCGGCCGTCCGGCTCCAGCAACGCGACGCCCGCCTCCCGGGCCAGCACCTTGAGCTGCTGCGATACCGCCGACGGCGTCATCGAGAGCGCGGCGGCCACGGCGGCGATGGTGCCCCGATCCGCGAATTCGCACAGCACCCGCAGCCGGTCCAGCGACATCGGCGGGCCGCCGGGATGCTCAGCCACCGGCGCCCGTGCCGAGCGAGCACCGCGCAACGATCATGAAGCAAAACTACATCAATGATCCGTATTTATTCGATTGTTCTGATGGTTAGCCGAACGCACGATGGACCACGTGACCGCTCGTGATCGACTGCTCGGATTTACCGTCGTCCTGCTCTGGGGACTGAACTTTCTCGCCATCCGCGTGGGCCTCGATCACTTCCCGCCCTTCTTCTTCGCCGCGCTGCGGTTCGCGGTCATCGCGGTCCCGGTCCTGCTGTTCGTCCCGCGGCCGCAGGTGCGGACGCGCTGGCTCCTGCTGTACGGCACGGGTTTCGGCATCCTGCAGTTCGCCTTCCTGTTCACCGCGATGCGGGTCGGCATGCCGACCGGCCTCGCCTCGCTGGTGCTGCAATCCTCCGCACCGTTCACCGTGCTGCTCGGCGCCCTGTTCCTACGGGAACGGATCCGGTCGATCCAGGTCGCCGGCATCGCGGTCGCGCTGGCGGGCATGGCGGTGATCGGCTGGGACCGGCTCGAACACGCCACCCTGCTGCCGGTGCTGCTGACCCTGGCCGGCGGTCTGGGCTGGGCCTTCGGCAATATCGGCGCGCGCCAGGCGACGGTCGAGTCACCCGGCCTGAACACCCTGCATCTGACGCTGTGGCTGGCCGTGGTCCCACCGCTGCCGTTGTTCGCGCTGTCCGCGGCCGCCGAAGGCCCGGCCACCGGCTGGCACGCACTCGCCGACTCCTTCTCCGCGGCCGGTTGGCCCGCCCTGGTGGCACTCGCCTACATCGCGGTGCTCGCCACGGTCATCGGCAGCGGCATGTGGACCTACCTGATGAGCCGCTACCCCGCCGGCGTCGTCGCACCGCTGACGCTGCTGGTCCCTGTCGTCGGAATCGCCGCTGCCTGGGCGTTTCTCGACGAAACCCCCACCCCCCTGTCCCTGGTCGGTGGCGTGATCGTCATCGCCGGTGCGTTCGCCGCCACCTCCGGCAAGCGCACCGCGACCGCCACCGGCCAGGCCGCGTCCCCCGACGCGGCCACCGATCGTCCCCGTCCGCAACTGATCGAGGCCTGAACCCGCCCGGATATTCATGTGTGCCAAAGGGTTCTGGCAACCGTCGTCACAGGTTCGCCTATCCCGGCGCCGATATCGCTATGCTCACAGCCATTGTCCGAATCAGCGTTCCCTCGGGCGAGGCACGGGGCGGGTACGCCGGTTCGGGACCTGCCGCTTTACAGTAGTGACAACATGTAACAAAGGTCCCGAGGCTAGGCACAGAGCGGCGCATGGCAGAAAATCGGTGGACCGTATCGCGCAGGAACGTACTTCGCGGCACGGTGACGGCGGGGGTAGCAACAGCGGGGGCACTGCTGACCGGCGCGCTCAGATCCGGGCCTGCCGCCGGTGATCCGGGCGGCAGGCGGGTCGCGGTACTCGGCGGTGGCGTCGCGGGTTTGACCGCGGCGCACGAACTGATCGAACGTGGTTTCGAGGTCACGATTTTCGAGCGACGCGCCTGGGGCGGCAAGGCGCGCAGCGTGCCGGTCCCCGGCACCGGGTCCGGCGGCCGGCCGGATCTGCCCGGCGAGCACGGTTTCCGCTTCTTCCCCGGCTTCTACCAGCACGTGCCCGACACGATGCGGCGAATTCCGTTCGGCGACAACCCGAATGGCGTATGGAACAACCTGGTCGCGGTGCCGGAGGCGCGCTTCGCCCGGCGCGGCGGCGACGATTTCCGAGTACCGCTCGGCTTCCGCGCGCGCGGCCCGTTCAGTCCGGACGCCTTCCGCGAGACACTCGGCGCGGCTCTGTCGACCGCGTTGAAAATGCCGCCCGCCGAAGGCATGTACTTCGCCGACCGCCTGCTGGTCTTCAACAGCAGCTGCGATGCCCGCCGGGACGGCCAGTGGGACAACACTTCCTGGCACGACTACGTCGGCAACCACGCGCGCTCGCACGAGTTCCGCGCGCTGCTCTCGCGCACGCTGACCAGCATCATGGTCGCCGCCAAGGAGAACGTCGCCAGCGTCCGCACCATCGGCAACATGGGCGAGCAGTTCCTCGGCAACCCGCTGGAGATCGGCAACGACGGCGGGATGGACCGGGTGCTGAACGGGCCGACCAACGCGGTCTGGATCGAGCCGTGGCTGGACCGATTGCGCACGCTCGGTGTGACATTCGTGCTCGGCGCCGAGGTGCGCGAGCTGGCACTGCGCGACCGCCGGATCAGCGCCGCGCGCATCGTCGACGAGCACGGCACGCACCGCAGCGTCGAAGCGGACTACTTCGTCGTCGCGCTGCCCGCCGAACGTGCCCGCATGCTCTGGTCGCCCGAGCTGCTCGAGGTCCGTCCCGAACTGGGCGCGATGGACAGGCTGGTCACCGATTGGATGAACGGCATCCAGTTCTACCTGCGCAGGCCCGCCGATATCTCGCGCGGCCACGCCGCCTATATCGACGCACCGTGGGCGCTCACCTCGATCAACCAGAATCAGTTGTGGACCCGGAAATTCAGCGAATTCGGCGACGGCACCGTGCAGGACTGCCTTTCGGTGGACATCTCCGACTGGAACACCCCGGGCCTGCTGTACGGCAAACCCGCCAAGGAGTGCACGCACGAGGAGATCGCGCGCGAGGTCTGGGCACAGCTGGCGGCGCATCTCGACGACCGCGGCGACGTACTGCGCGAGGCCGACCTGCACTCGTGGTTCCTCGATCCGGGCATCACCTGGCAGGCGGACAAAGGCCGCAACGCGAACGCCGATCCGCTGCTAATCAACACGGCGGGCTCCTGGGCGCACCGGCCCGCACCGCACGGCGCGCTCGAAAACCTGTTCCTGGCAGGCGATTACGTGCGCACCAATGTCGATCTCGCGACGATGGAGGGGGCCAACGAGTCGGCCAGGGCCGCGGTCAACGCCCTGCTCGACGTGGCGGGCTCGAACGCCGAACGCTGCCGGATGTACACCCTGTACCGCGCACCCGAACTCGAACCGCTGCGCCGCATCGACGCCGACCGCTACGCGGCGGGGCAGCCGAACCTGTTCGACGTCGCGATCTGAGCGATCGATCGGAAGGAAGATCGCCTCGCCCGCGCAGATGCTTGAATCAACTGTGGGCGAAATCAGCGATCAGATCACCGACCCGGCCGACCTGCGGCGACTACTCGGCGAGGTCACGCCGCTCGCGGCGAACAAGGAGCGCGTCGCGCTGCATCCCAGGGATCGGGACTGGATCGCGGCCACGCCCTTCCTGGTGATGAGCACCAGCGACGCCGAGGGCAACTGCGACGCCTCGCCCAAGGGCGACCCGGCCGGCTTCGCGAAGGTCCTCGACGACCGGACCATCGCGATCCCCGAGCGGCCGGGCAATCGACGGGCCGACGGGTACCTGAACATCCTCGCCAACCCGCACGTCGGCCTGCTGTTCATCATTCCCGGGCGGCCGCAGACCCTGCGGATCAACGGACGCGCCAAGCTGGTGCGCGACGCACCGTACTTCGACGACATGGTGGTGCGCGGCCACCGCCCGATCCTCGCCGTCGAGGTGTCGATCGAGCAGATCTATTTCCACTGCGCCAAAGCGTTCCTGCGCAGCCATCTCTGGCAGCCCGAGCAGTGGCCCGACGACGGCCTGCCCAGCTGGCCGCACCTGGTCAAAGAGGTGCAGAGCGAGGTCACCGCGACGATCGAGCAGCTCGAACAGCACTACGCCCCCGCCAACTACAACGCCAAGCTCTACCAGGGCTGATGCCGCTCGAGTGGGACGGGTACCGGCCGAGGACAGCTGGCGGAGCCTACGGCGCCGGTCGACACTAGACTCGCGGCGTGGCAGACATTTCGGTGCGTGGGCGAATCGCGCTGCGAGCCGCGGCGGCAGCGTCGTGGGCGTCGCAGCGGGCGGGACGCGGTAAGGGATCGATGATCGGCGGGCTCATCGCGCTGCAGATCGACAAGACGATCATGGACCAGCTCGGGCGCGGCAAGCGCACGGTGCTGATCACCGGCACCAACGGCAAGTCGACCACGACCAGGATGACCACGGCGGCGCTCAGCACGCTCGGCGCGGTGGCCACCCAGGCCGACGGCGCGAACATGGACGCGGGCATCGTCGCCGCGCTCAGCGCGCACCGCGGCGCCCCCCTGGCCGCGATCGAGGTGGACGAGCTGCATCTGCCGCACGTCACCGACTCGCTCGATCCGGCCGCGGTGGTGCTGCTCAACCTGAGCCGCGACCAGCTGGACCGGGTGGGCGAGATCAACATGATCGAACGCAGGCTGCGCGCGGGCCTGGCCCGCCACCCCGGCACCGTGGTGATCGCGAACTGTGACGACGTGCTGGTCACCTCGATCGCCTACGACCACCCGAACGTGGTGTGGGTGGCCGCGGGCAGCGGCTGGTCGATGGACGCCACCAGCTGCCCGCGCAGCGGCGAGCCCATCCGGTGGGAGGGCAGCCACTGGCGCAGTACCGGCGCGGATTTCGAACGGCCCGAACCGAATTGGTGGCTGGACGGCAACGACCTGGTCGGCCCGGACGGGGTACGGTTGCCGCTCGAGCTGGCCCTGCCCGGCCGTGCCAATCGGGGCAACGCCGCGCAGGCGGTCGCCGCTGCCGTCGCGCTAGGCGCCACCGCCGCCGACGCGGTCGCCGCCACCGGCACGGTGCGCGAGATCGCGGGCCGCTACCGGACCGTGCAGGTCGGCGAGCATGCCGCGCGACTGCTGCTGGCCAAGAACCCGGCGGGCTGGCAGGAGGCCCTCTCGATGATCGAACCCGCCTCGGCCGGACTCGTCATCGCGGTGAACGGACAGGTACCCGACGGCGAGGATCTGTCCTGGCTCTGGGACGTGCGGTTCGAGCACTTCGAAGGGGTCCAGGTGGTCGCGTCGGGTGAGCGGGCCACCGACCTCGCGGTGCGCCTGACCTACGCCGGTGTCGAACACACGACCGTGCCGAATCCGGTGCGCGCCATCGCCTCCTGTCCCGCCGGGCACGTCGAGGTGCTGGCGAACTACACCGCGTTCCGTGACCTCAACCGCGACCTCGACGGACGGACGGCATGACCGAATCGATAGTTCGCATCGGGCTGGTCCTGCCCGACGTGATGGGCACCTACGGCGACGGCGGCAACGCGCTGGTGTTGCGCCAGCGGCTGCGGCTGCGCGGCTACGCCGCCGAGATCGTCGAGATCACCCTGGCCGACCCGGTACCCGACTCGCTGGACGTGTACACCCTTGGCGGCGCGGAGGATTCGGCCCAGCGACTGGCCACCCGGCATCTGCAGCGCTACCCCGGGCTACAGCAGGCCGCCGCGAAAGGCGCTCCGGTGCTTGCCATCTGCGCCGCGATCCAGGTGCTCGGCCAGTGGTACGAGACCTCCTCGGGTGAGCGGGTCGACGGTGTCGGCATGATCGACGTGACCACCTCGCCGCAGGCCGAACGCGCGATCGGCGAGGTGACCACCACGCCGCTGCTGCCCGGCCTGACCGCGGCGCTGACCGGCTTCGAAAACCACCGCGGCGGTACCAAACTCGGCGGCGACGCGACCGGCTTGGCGCGGGTCACCCGCGGCGTCGGCAACGGCGTCGGAGATGGCTTGGAGGGCGTGGTGCAGGGTTCGGTGCTCGGCACCTATATGCACGGTCCCGCGTTGGCGCGCAATCCGGAACTCGCGGATCTGCTGCTGATGCGGGCGCTCGGCGTCTCGGAGCTGGCGCCGTTGGACCTGCCCGAGGTCGAACAGTTGCGCAGGGAGCGGCTGCGCGCCTAGGCGATACGCCAGGTATCGATTACCGCCCGGCAGCGCGGAATTCCGGCCCGATGTGCACGCAACGCACATCGGGCCGAATTCATTCATCGCGCCGAGTCCGTAAATGAATGCGTTCGCGACTCGAACCATTCGCTCCGTCGGATAGCGCGTCGCGCGCGCTACGCTCCCCGCTATGACGACGATCACGCCGGGCGCTCCTGCCGAATCAATAAAGCAGCCGGCCCGTCCCGCCACGTGGTCGCGGGTACGCAGCCTGCTCCGGCCGCGTCCGTTGTATCTGTCGCTGCTCGTTTCCGCCGTGGTGGCGATGAAAGCGTTCGAAATGTCGTTTGCCGCGCTCCATCATCTCGCCGTGCGGAATCTGGTGGAACCCGGCCTGGCCTCGAATGTGCCGATCGCCATCGACGGCCTGGTGGTCGGCTCCATCGTGGCCACCGCATCATTTCCCAAACGCAGCCCGGGGTGGTGGTATGCGACCGGACTATTCGTTCTTTCCACCCTGGTTTCGGTCGCCGGAAATATCGAATACGCGCGGGAAATCGGCGGCGGCCCGGTGTCTTTGATCATCTACGCCGGAATGCCGCTCACCTTGCTCTTCGCGGTCCACCTCACCTTGATCCTGCTGGCCCGCAGCACCGCGCGGCCCGCGCCCGTCGTCGAGCCGGTGCTCTCGACCGAGCCGGACGAGGTCGCCGACCCGGTGACATCGCCCCAGCTCAATGGCCACGAATCGGAGCTGGATGGCCATGCTCCGATGGCACCCGCGGCGATGGTGAGCCCCGCACCGCCCGGTGGGCCGCGTACCCCCCTGCGCTTCAACGGTTTCGAGGCCGCGAACGGCCGCACCCTGCTCAACTCCAACAACCGATAGACAGGTTTCGCTGAAAATACATCCGCGCTCGACTACTTCGATGGAGTAAACATGGCTCTCACAGTCTGGCAGGACCAAGACGTCGATCAGTTCCGGGAAGTCGCGAGCAGGCTCGCCTCGGTGATCCAGAGCAGTGTTGATCGATCGGGCGCATTGAGCCAGCTCACCGAAGCCGTGGAAAGCGGGGACGCGTTCACGGACCTGTTGATCGAATTCGCCGGCCGCTGGTTCCACGAAACCGGCGGGCAGTCGGTTCTGATCGGGCCGGAATTGTTCTGGTTGCTCTCCGAACCCAGTCTGCGCAAAGGGATCAGCAACGCCGTGCGTGGCCCGGAAACCGCACCGGATCTCGAATACTCCGTGAGCAGGCGCAGCCGAAAGTTATTGCTGATCTGCGTCTTCGAGACGTTGGCGCAGAACCAATGGCTGGCGGGCAACATCAGCGAGCACATCAATATGAGCGTGACACCGAACGCGACAATCAACACCAGCATGAACGGGGTCGGCTGAAATCGTTCGGACGGGCGCGGCCGGACGTCGTACGTCCGGCCGCGCCCGAATTATGTTCACGGCGTTCTTAACTCTCCCCCGCCCCGGCCCACCCGGATAACGTCGACGTTTGCCGTGCTGGGCGGCGAATCGTGAGGAGAGTGTCGTGTCCGACGTTGGCCTGCTGGGCAGGGCCGGATGACCGCGATCAGCTCACCGGAGACGCCGACGATCGCGGCCGGAGCGGCCCCGGTGCCGGTACGACGCCCGCACCGCTCGCGCCGCTCGATCAGGCCGGTGCTCACCCGCGTCGCGGCGCTCGGCCTGGTGCTCGGACTCTGGACGGTGCTCACCGCGGCGGGCTGGGTCGATCCGCTCTATCTGCCCTCGCCCCGCGCGGTATGGGATGCGTTCGTGCGGGCCAACTCCCGGCACCAGGTCGCGGCCGGCGTCGACCGCACGGTGATCGGCGAACAGAACTATTACCTGTGGGAACACCTGGTCGCCAGCTTGCAGCGGATCGCGGCCGGAGTGGGCCTCGCGATCGTGGCCGGGCCGCTGGCCGGCTTCGTGATGGGCATGCTCACGCCGGTGCGGCTGATCACCGAGCCGATCCTGAACTTCCTGCGGTCGCTGCCGCCGCTCGGCTACATCGGCCTGCTGATCGTCTGGTTCGGCATCGGTGACGTGTCCAAGATCTGGCTGCTGTTCCTCGCCGCCTTCCCGCCCATCGCGATCGCCACGCTCAGCGGCGTCACCGGGGTCAAGCAGGACTACCTGAACGCGGCCCGCGCGCTGGGCGCCGGTCGGGCGCAGGTCGTTTCGCGGGTGGTGCTGCCCGCGACGCTGCCGGAGGTGATCGGCGGTATCCGGATCGCCACCGCGTTCGCCTGGACCACCGTCGTCGCCGCGGAGCTGAACAACGGCATTCCCGGCATCGGCGGCCTCGCCTACATCGCGGGCACACAACTGAATACGCCGCTGACCATCGCGTGCATCATCGTGATCGGCTGCGCCGCACTAGCGCTCGACTCGGTCATCAAATTTCTTGGTGCCAAAGCAGTTCCGTGGAAAGGCAAGGTATGAAATCCGCTGTGCGTCGTGCCGTCACGACCGGATTGGCCGTGGCGGCAGTCCTCGCGACCACGGCGGGGTGCGTCGAATCCGGCCGCGGCGACACCGGCGCCACTGGTGCACAGGCGAGTTGCCCGTTCGCCGCGGACCCCGGCGTCACCACGACGGCCCGGCTCGGTTACCAGGCGATCCCCAACGCCGACCTGCTGGTGAAGGATCGCGGGCTGCTCGCCGCCTGCCTGCCCAACGCGAAAGTCACCTGGAGCCAGTTCGCTTCGGGCGCCGACGTGGTGCAGGCGTTCGGCGCGGGCAGCCTCGACATCGGCACACTCGGCTCGGCGCCCGCGACCAAAGCGCTGTCCGCACCGTTGCAGCTGCCGGTGCGGGTGCTGTGGATCCACGATGTCATCGGCAAGTCGGAGTCGCTGGTCGCCAGGGACGCCGCGGTCACCGACCTGGCCGGGCTGCGCGGTAAGCGCGTCGCGACGCCGTTCGGCAGCACCGCGCACTACAGCCTGCTCGCCGCGCTGGGCCGGGCCGGCCTGGCCGCGGACGTACAGCTGATCAACCTGAAACCCGACGCGATTCCCGGCGCGTGGACCGGTGGCCAGATCGACGCGGCGTGGGTGTGGGATCCGACCCTGTCGAAACTGCTCGAATCCGGTGGCCACATCGTGACGTCCAGCGCCGACACCGCCGCGGCGGGTGCGCCGACCTTCGATCTGGCGGTGGCGGACCGGAAATTCCTGGACGAGCACGCGCGCTTCGCGGTGGTCTGGGCGAAACTCCAGGACTACGCCGTCCAGCAGCTGCGGACCGCGCCCGCGGACGCGGCCGTCTCGATCGGCGCGCAGCTCGGCATCGACCCGAAGCTGGTGGGGCCGCAGCTGGCCGGGTACACCTATCTCGGCGCGGCCGAGCAGGCCGACGCGAAGTATCTCGGCGGCGGCTTCAGCGGCGATCTGCGCAAGACCGCCGAATTCCTGTCGAGCCAGGGCGGCATCGACGCCGTCGGCGACGAAACCGCCTACCGTGACGGCATTTACGTCGATGCCGCGAAGGGCGCGGGCTCGTGACGGTGCGCGCCGACGTGCGGCACCGGGTCACCCTCGCCGGGGTGAGCAAGTCCTACCCCGGCGACGATGGTCCGACGCAGGTGCTCGCCCCGACGGACCTGACCATCGAGAGCGGCGAATTCGTCTGCGTCGTCGGCCCTTCCGGCTGCGGCAAATCGACGCTGCTGAACCTGCTCGCCGGCTTCCTCGAGCCTACCGAGGGCACAGTCCGGGTCGGTGACCGTCCCGTCACCGGACCGGACCCCGACCGCGGCGTCGTCTTCCAGCAACCCAACCTCTACCCGTGGCTCTCGGTCCGGCAGAACGTCGAGTTCGGCCCGAAAGTCCGTGGCGTGCCCAAGGCTCGGCGCGTCGCCGAGGCGGAGCGGATGCTGTCCCTGGTCGGCCTCGACCACCTCGGCGGTCGCCGACCCTACGAGCTGTCCGGCGGGCAGCAGCAGCGCGCGCAGATCGCCCGCGTACTGGTCAACGATCCACAGATCATCCTGATGGACGAGCCGTTCGGCGCGCTGGACGCGCTGACCCGCGAAAAACTCCAGGGTGAACTGCTCACGCTGTGGCGCGATCGCCGCAAGACGGTTTTCTTCGTCACCCACAGCATCGAGGAAGCGCTCCTGCTCGGCACCCGGGTCCTGGTCATGGGCACCCGTCCCGGCCGGGTGAGCTACGACGAGCCCACCTCGTTCAAGGCCGATCTCGTCGAGCCGACGTTCGCCGCCATGCGCGACCGGGCCGGTTTCACCACGATGCGCGACGAGGTCTCCGCCCAGATCTACGCCGCGCACGAATAGCGCTCTGGGACAGGGTCACCCGGCCGAGCGCGCGCAGAGCTCGTGGGCCAGGCGCATCTTGTCGAGCACGCGGTCCGGGAGCACGAACGGGTAGAGGTCGGGGTGGCCCATGGAGCGGTTGACCATGTTGAGCGACCAGGCCAAGGGCAGCCAGAGGTCGATGATCTTGTCGAAACCGGAGCGGCCGACCTGCGGACGGTCGAGACTGGCGCCGGCGGGGGCGATACCGAACGCCGCCGCGGTGTCCAGGGTGTCGCGGATGTGCAGGTAGTGCGCGAAGGTTTCGGCCCAGTCCTCGGCGGGATGCATGGTGGCGTAGGAGGATACGTAGTCGGACTCCCAATTGGGCGGCGCGCCTTCGGCATAGTGGCGGTTCAGCGCGGCCTGGTAGTCGGCGTCGGGATCGCCGAACAGGTCCCGGAAACGCTGCCGCGCCTCGTCGTCGGCGACCAGCACCATGAAGTAGTAGTGGCCGATCTCGTGCCGGAAATGCCCGAGCAGGGTGCGGTACGGCTCGTCCATCTCGATACGCAGTTGCTCGCGGTGCGGATCGTTGGCCTCGGCCAGATCCAGCGTGATCACCCCGTCCTTGTGACCGGTGATCACCTGCTTGTCGACGCTGGAGAGCAGGTCGAAGGCCAGGCCACGGGCCGGATCCCGGTCGCGTCCGACGATGGGCAGGCCGAGTTCGGTCAATTCGACGAGCAGCCGGCGTTTGGCCGCTTCGGCCTCGGCGAACGCAGCCAGCCCCGCGGCGTCGAGATCGTTCGGACGGGTCCGGGTCAAGCGGCACGACGCGCACAGCACCGGCTGTCCGTTGCCGTTGCCGATACCCGCGTCCGACCCGTCCTGCGGCACCTGGACCAGCCAATTGCACTGCGCCACATGGAGGTTGTCGCACAGCCGGAAGCGGCTCGCGTCGACCACGCCGGCGGCCGCGTCGACCGCGGCGTCACCCGGCGGGTCACCGATCACCACCAGGCTGAGCGTGCTGAGATTGAAACCCAGTGGGCTGGAACAGGACAGGCACACCGAGTTCTCGAAGGCCAACTGCTGGCCGCAGTGGGGACAGGCGAAATCACGCACGCTGGCTCACACCTCCACCGGAGAGACGTCGACCGAAACGGTAATTGTGCTCTCTTTGGCGTCGGTATAGATGATGCCACGCAGCGGCGGCACGTCGGCGTAATCGCGGCCCCAGGCCACGGTGACGTAGCGTTCGTCGCCGAATTGGTCGTTGGTGGGGTCGAAATCGATCCACCGCCCGGTGCGGTCCTGCGCGTCGGCGCCGGGTACCCACACGGCGGCCCAGGCGTGCGTGGCGTCGGCGCCGACCATGCGCTCCTTGCCGGGCGGCGGGTCGGTGGCCAGGTAGCCCGAGACGTAGCGGGCGGCCAAACCGTGCGCGCGCAGGCAGGCCACGCCGACCCGGGCGAAGTCCTGGCAGACGCCCGTCCGGGCCGCGAACACGTCGGCGACCTTGGTGGACACCGTGGTCGAGCCGGACTTGTAGGCGAAATCCGCGTGGATCCGGCTGTTCAGTTCGGCCACCGCCGCCAGCAGCGGACGCCCGGGGGTCAGCGATTCGGCCGCGTACGCCGTGACCTCCGGGGTGATCTCGGGCGGGCGCAGATCGAGCGTGAATTCCACGGCCAGCGGCCCCGTCGCGCCGGTCGGCCGGGCAGTCTCCCACGGCCTGCTCGCCGGGCCCGCCGCGGCGTCGCCGGGCCGGTCGACCTCGACCAGCGACTCACCGGTGACCACCAGGGTCCGATGTTCGGCCGTGACATGGAAATACGACGTGGTGTTGCCGTAGACATCCGAGCCGATGGACTGATCCGAGGGCACCGGATCGACCGACACGTCGTGCGAGAGCAGCCGCTGCCCCGGAAATTCGCGCGGCGTCAGATACGCGCGACCATAGGAACTGGTGACCTCGTCGGAGTACCGGTAGGTGGTGCGGTGGGCGACGCGATACCGCCGGGCCGCACCCTTGCGCTCGCTCATCCGACCACCCGGGTGCTGCCCCACAGCGGCTGGAAGCCCGCGGGCAGCGCCAGTTTCGCGGTCTCGAACGATTCGGCCAGCTTGCGCAGGCGCAGGTGCACACCGTCGAGCAGTTCGGCCAATTCGGTGCGCCTGCCTTCGTCGTCGGTGACTTCCAGATCGTCGGGATCCACCCGCCGCAGCATGCGTTGTGCGTCGGCGAGCAACCGCTGCGGCCGCGACGATCCCGAGGCGCCGGGCAGCGCCCGCAGGTCGGCGTCGAGCCGGTCCAGCTGGTAGGCCAGCGAACGCGGGTTGGCGGTATCGAAGAGCAGCAGCCCGGCGACGGCCGAGATGCGCACCGAATCCCGGTGCCGCCGTCGGTAACTCACCTGCGATTCGGCCGCCCGCAGCACCGACTCGGTGACCACCCGCTCGGCCTCCTCCGGGTAGGTCTGGGTCAGCGCCGCCGACATCAACGCGGTCAGCGCGAGCCCGCGTTCGATGCGTTTGCCGATATCCATGACGTACCAGCCGGAGTCGCGCACCAGTGACTCGGCGCCGATCCCGGACAGCGACAGCAGTGCGGCCAGCGTGAGCGAATGCACCGCCGACAGCGCCGCTTCGCGGTCCTCGCCGAAGCCCCGGTATTCGGCCATGGCGCGGTCTACCGCGCTGAGGATCATCCAGGTGTCGTTGGAGAGCTGGTCGCGCACGGCCCGCGCGGCGTTCGCGCAGCGATCGACGGCGAAAGCCAAGGAGCCGGGCAGATCTCGGTCGACGGTCAAGGCCACCAGATAGTCGTGTCCCTCGCGAGAGGCCCCGGCCACGGCCGGCCGGGGTTCAGGCGAATCGGCCGCGCCCATCGACTGGGACTGCCCGGAGGCGCCTTGCGTGGCCGCCATCGCACCCGGCTGGGTCTGGGCCTGGCGTCCTGCCGAACTCGTTTGCGTCGCAGTGTGATCGGGTGTCGCGCCCGCGGGTGACATCGCGTCGTCGGGTGCGGCGCCGAACAAGACCGCGGCCGGCGCGACGGTCGCCGTGGCCCGCGCCAGCGCGGCCATCAGGACCGGCACCGCCTCCGCACCCTCCAACCACGGCCGGTACCGGAAGTCCTGGTAGCGCTCGTGCGTGGCGATCAACAATCGGGCCGCCGCTTCGGCGCGTTCGCTGTAGCGGCCCATCCAGAACAGATCGTTGAGCACGCGCGGCGAGCTGATCGCCGCCACGATCGGCAACCGCCGCGAGACCCGCTCCTCGTGCGGGGCCTCGGTGCCGACTGCGGGTGCGGGCGCCGGCGCGGCCCGCACCCAGATGTCCTTGGCGGCGATCTTGATCACCACCCGATCGGGCAGCGTGCGCTGATGCAACTGGCCGAGGCCGCCCGCCATCGCCGTGTAGCCACCGCGCCGGGCCATCGAGAACAGCCGCATGCCGACCGGCGCGGGGGTCAGCCCGCCGTAACCCTCCACCGCCGGCGCGACCGAGAACTGCGCGGGCTCCTGGCCGACCCACTGCCAGCCATCGGCCTCGATCCGCGCGCGCAGATCGGCTCGCTGCCGGATGGACAGCGCGGGGCCGAAGAGCGTCGCACCGTCGATGGCGGACCGAATGATCAAGCGGTGCAGGTTCTTTGTCAGATGGGCGCGTTCCTTGTCGTCGCCGCCCCAGAAGCTCGGCGCGCTCTCCAGCAGCAGATCCTCGCCGAGCAGCGCCTTGGCCAGACGCGGCAGGAAACCGGTCAGCGCCGGGTTCTCCAGCAGGCCGCTGCCGAGGGTGTTCACCACGGTCACCGCGCCCCTGCGCAGGACCTCCACCAAACCGACCACGCCCAGCCGCGAGTCCGGCCGCAGATCCAGCGGATCGGAGAACTCCGCGTCCACGCGTCGCAGCACCACGTCGACCCGGCGCAGCGTGCCCAGTGAGCGCATCCACAGCGCGCCGTCGCGCACCACCAGGTCCGCGCTCTCCACCAGCGGGAAGCCCAGCATGGACGCGAGATTGGCTTGGTCGTAAGCGGTTTCGGAGTGCACACCCGGACTCAGCACCACGACCACGGGATCGTCGGCCTCACCCTCGGGTGCCGACTCGATCAACATCAGCCGCATCGCCCTGGCGAACGGGGTGAGCGGGCGGGGATTCGAGTGTTCGAAGGCCTCCGGGATCGCCGTCGACACCACCCGGCGATCGGCGAGTGCGTAACCCGCACCCGACGGCGCCTGGGCCCAGTCGGCGGTGACCCGGAACCGGCCGTCGCTCCACCGGCTGATATCGCAGGCGTGCAGGAACAACTGATGCCGCCCCGGCACCGTGATGCCATGTGCGGCACGGACATAGCCGCTGTAGCCGAAGACCACCTCCGGCGGGAGCAGCCCGTTGGTGAGCATCCGGCGCGGACCGTACACATCGGTGAGTACCTCGTCGAGCACCCGGGACCGCTGCACCAGACCGGCCTCCAGCCGGGTCCAGTCGTCCGCGGAGATGAGCAGCGGAATCGGATCCAATCGCCACGGCGTCGTCACCGCCTGCTCACCCGAGCCGGTGACCTCGGTATAGGTGATGCCGTCGTCCTCGATCAGCCTGCGCACGCGGCTGTCCAGCCTGCCGAGGCCGGTGGTGCCGAGTTCGACGAAATCCGCGGACAGCTCCGACCACATGCGGCGCACCCGGCCGCCGGCGTCGACCAGCTCGTCGTAGTACCCCTCGGTGGGCCTGCCGCATTCGTCGTAGGGTGCGGTCTCCACCCCGCCGCTGCGGTAGCGCGCGAATTGCTCGGCAACCTGCTCGCGCACGCCGGGCGCGGCGCTCGTGGCCCGCCGCGCATCCCGCGACGACGCTTCGGCTTCGCGCATTGTCACCGCGCCGACCTCGCTTCCCCTGTCAGACGTGCCTACCGGTCGCCGACCACGCCCCAGACGGTCCGCGCGCGGCGCAGATCGAGCACGCCCGCCACGCCGCCGTCCAGGGACTGTGCTGCCATTTTCGCACGTAGTTCCCCGGGATCCGCGCGGGCCGTGGTGTGCCCCGCCGCCTCGAAGCGGCGGTTGCGGCGCGATTGCGCGGCCACCGCGTTCACCGGAGGCTCCTCGTAGGCCATGCCGCCCGGGTGCGCCACGTGATAGGTGCAGCCACCGCGCGAGAGCCCGGTCTCGGCATCGATCAGGTCGAAGACCAGCGGCACGTCGACGGTGATCGACGGATGCAGCGAATTCGGTGGCTGCCACGCCCGATACCGCACCCCCGCCACCTGCACCCCGGCCTTGCCGGTGGCCAGCAGCGGGATCGGCATGCCGTTGCAGGTCACCACGAACCGTTCGCGGTCCGCGCCGACCACCCGCACCTGCAGCCGCTCCACCGACGAGTCGACGTATCGCGCGGCGCCCGCCGCGGTGGCCTGTTCGCCGAGGGTGTGCCACGGTTCGATGGCGGCGCGCAGTTCCAGTTCGACGTCGCCGAGCACGACCGTACCGATGCGCGGAAAACGGAACTCGGCGAACGGATCCAGCCAGCTGACGTCGAAATCCATACCGTGCGCACGCAGGTCCGCGACCACCTCGGCGATATCGGCGAGCACGAAATGCGGCAGCAGGTACCGGCCGTGCAGATTCGCGCCGTGCCGAATCAGCGGGGCGCGCAACGGTTGGGCCCAGAATCGCGCAACCAGCCCGCGGACCAGCAGCGACTGCACCATCGCCATCTGGAAGTGCGGCGGCATCTCGAAACCGCGCAGTTCCACCAGACCCAGCCTGCCCCTGGCGGTTTCGGGGCTGTAGAGCTTGTCGATGCAGAACTCGGCGCGATGGGTGTTGCCGGTGAGATCGGTGAGCAGGTGCCGCAGCGCGCGGTCGACATGCCAGGGCGCGTGGAACGGGCCGCCCGGTCCCGTGAGCCGGGCGATCTCGGCGAACGCGATCTCCAGCTCGTACAGCGCCTCCGCACGGCCCTCGTCCACCCGGGGCGCCTGCGAGGTCGGCCCGACGAAACGACCGGCGAACAGATACGACAGCGCGGGATGACGCTGCCAGTACGTCAGCATCGACACCAGCAGGTCCGGCCTGCGCAGCAGCGGTGAGCGGGCGGGCGTCGCGCCGCCCAGCGTGATGTGGTTGCCGCCGCCCGTTCCGCCGTGCGTGCCGTCGACCTCGAACGACTCGGTGCTCAACCGGGCCAGCCGGGCCTGCTCGTACAGCGTCGACAACAGGTCGGACTGCTCGGCGAAGGAGACCGTCGGCTGCACGTTGACCTCGATCACGCCCGGATCCGGGGTCACCGAGAGCGTGCGCAGCCTGGGATCGGCGGGCGGCGGATAGCCCTCGAGTACCACCGGACGGTCGAGCTCGACCACGGCGGCTTCCACGCGCTGGATCAGATCGAGGAAATCGTCGAGTTGTTCGGTGGGCGGCAGGAATACGTGCAGCCTGCCGTGACGCACCTCGCCCACCAGGGCGGTGGTCGGTTCCCACGCGGCGGACTGGACCACCGCGGGCGGCTCGGCGGGCGCCGGTGCCCGCGGCCCGACGAACAGCGGGTCGGCGTCGGGGCGCGGGCGCGGCGGATGCCAGGACACCGAGTCGAGCGGCAGGCGCAGTCCGGCCGGAGAATCCCCGTCCGTCAACACGATTCGCCCCGCGGGCTGATCCGCGCACACCCCGCGGCGCAACCGCCAGTCGGCGCTCGCCCAGCCCGCGCCGTCGTCGCGCCGGTACAGCGACAGGACGTAGGCGGCCGGTTCGGTGACCGTGGCGTCGAGCCGCGCGAGCAATGCCGCCCTGGCCTGCACCGAGTCGTCGGCAGGGTCGAGATCGTCCTGTGGTGCGACCGGAACACCTTGCGGCGCACGGGCTTTCCCGGAAATCCGGAGCAGCGGATCCTCGTACGCCGGACGGACCTGGGTGTCCGGCAGGCCGAGACCGGCGGCGACGTGCGCGATCACCGCGCGTGCCGAATCGGGCCGCGCCGGACCATGCGCGCGCGGGCGCAATCCCGCCTGCGCGTTGGCGGGTTGCACCGCCGACACCTGCGCTCCGGCAACCCTTTCTCCTCCGGACGCCGCGGGGGCCACGGACATCGCGGGGGCCACGGACGTCACGGGAGTAGCGGGGGCCACGGACGTCACGGGGGTAGCGGAGGCAACAGACGTCACGGGGGTAGCGGGGGCAACGGACGACAGTGCGGCATCGTCGCCGCGACGTTGTGCGCCCGCTGCCGTGCCGCCACCGCTGTCCACCGAAACGCTCGACAGCTCAGCATCATTCGCCAATGCGATGGCCCCCGTGCCGGAGGCCGAGGCACCACCGGGGGCAAGCGCATCCGGCTGCGGCCACGCGGTGCCGACCGGCGTCCACGGGTCGGCGAGCAGGTCCTGGCGCGTCCACAGCGGCGTCCCGTCGGCCCGCCAGGCCACCGCGATCTCCCAGCGCGGCAACGGTTCTCCCGGATACCACTTCCCCTGCCGGTACTGGGTCAACCCGGTCGGCGCGTAGATTCGCCGCAACCGGTCGGCGAGGTCGACCGCGCGTTCGCGCTTGTGCGCGCCATCGGCCTCGGTGGTCCATTCGGGCGCGGTCTGGTCGTCGATGGAGACGAAGGTCGGTTCGCCGCCGACGGTCAGGCCCACGTCGGCGGCGGCCATCCGCGCGTCCAGCGCGGCACCCGATTGCTGGATCCGCTCCCATTGAGAGGTGGTGTAGGGCAAGGTGACCCGCGGGTCCTCGTGGATGCGCCGGACGATGTTGCTGAAGTCCATGGTGGCGCCGGTGGGCCCGGTCGCGCCGGTGATCGGCGCGGCCGACACCGGGTGCGGCGTCGCCGCGAGCGGGATGTGCCCCTCACCGGCGAACAGGCCCGAGGTCGGATCGAGCCCGACCCAGCCCGCGCCGGGCAGGTACACCTCGGTCCAGGCGTGCAGATCGGTGAAGTCGGCCCGCGGGCCCGACGGGCCGTCCAGCGACGGCACGTCCTGGGCCAGCTGCACCAGATAGCCGGACACGAACCGCGCCGCGAGCCCCAGCTCGCGCAGGATCGACACCAGCAGCCAGGCCGAATCGCGACACGACCCGAGCGCGGCCCGCAGCGTCTGATCGGGCGTCTGCACGCCCGGTTCCATCCGGACGGTGTAGCCCACGTCGTGCCGTAAGGCCTGGTTGACCGAAACCAGGAAGTCGATGGTGCGCGGTCGCGCGGTACCGGAGTGCGCGCGCACCCAGTCGCGGACCGGCGCACCGGGCCCCGACCCCGGCTCCGCCTCGTCCACCGGCCGCAGGTACGGCTCCAGATCCGCGAGCAGGTCCGCGCCGTAGCGGAACGGGAAATGCTCGGCGTAGTCCTCGATGAAGAAGTCGAACGGGTTGATCACCTCGAGGTCGGCGATAAGCCCGACGGTCACCGACAGTTCCCGCGCGGGCTCCGGAAAGACCAGCCGCGCAAGGAAATTGCCGAAAGCATCCTGCTGCCAATTGCAGAAATGCCCGGCCGGCGTCACCCGCATCGAGTAGGCTTCGATCCTGGTGCGGGAGTGCGGGGCCGGGCGCAGGCGCACCACGTGCGGATGTACCTCGACCAGCCGGTCGAAGGTGTAGACGGTCCGGTGTTCGAGCGACACCTTGATGCCCATGCAGCAAGTTCACCACACCCGGCCGCGGCATGGACGTGGAGTTTCCCGAGAGTCGCCGCACCGAGGCCGCCGCGCGACACACGACGCCGACGTCCCCCGCCGCACGGCCCGGGAGTGCTACACACGAAATGACGGACCGATCTCAGCCCTTCGTCCCCGCTGCGAGGTAGCCATGCGCGAGCTGGACTGTTCCTGCTGTGAATCCGCGATCGACCACTGCCACGGCACCCTCGTCGTGCACTCCACCAGGCGCACCGAATGCACCGAGGACGGCTGCGTCGATCTCGACTACACCCGGCACGCCTTCGTCGTCGACTGCGGCGACGTCGCGGGCGGCTGTCCCTGCGCGGAGCCCGACGTAGCCCGTCGCCGCGCCTGAGCAGACCCGTACCCTATTCGGGTGAGCTATGACCACGTGCTGTTGCCGTCCGGTGTCGCGTCATCGATCCCCGAGGTCGACGCTTACCTGAGCACCCAGCAGGGAGTGCAGGAGTCGGAGGTGGTCGCGCAGATCGCGACCGAGCTGAACAAACGCAACGACGAGTTGCCCGCGGACGACAGCTTCCTCAGCAGCGCCCCGGTCGGCGGCGCCGCCACCGGCGCGGCATTGCAGGTGTCCTGCCCCTACGACGCGATCGGCTTCGTGCGGCAGTTGATCTTCTCGGTCGCGACCCCGCTGGACTACGCGGTCTACGATCCGCAGCTCGCCTGGCTGATCGACCCGGCCGGGCACGTGCCGGCCACGGTCACCCACGGCGGCGCGGGCGAGTTCCCCTATTTGACGAAAACCCTGGCCGACCAATGGGTTTCCGAGCTGGCGCCGCCGAACCCCTATCTGGTGGTGGAGCGCGACGACCAGGTCTACATGCAGACCTACCGGGAGAAGACCGGTGCGTTCACCCTCGAATACCGGGACGGCTCGGCCGAGAAACACTTCGGCACCACGGTGCTCGACGCCGCCACCGTCTCCGCGCTGATCTGGGACTGGGCCACCGACAACCGCGACCGGATGCAGACCCTGCCCTGGTCGCGCGTCGAGCTCTGACTACTGGTTCTGCACCGCGAGGCGGCCCGCCAGCGCGAGGAAGGAAGCGCCGAACACCCGTCGCATCCAGGTGACCACCACCGGGCGGGTGATGACGTGGTTGCGCAGCGCGGCCGCGCACACGCCGTAGATCGCGAAGACGACGAACGTGGCCAGCATGAACACCGCGCTCAGTTCGAGCATGCGCGCCAGCGCGTTCGGTGAACCGCTCGGCACGAACTGCGGCAGGAACGCGAAGGCGAACAGGGTCAGCTTCGGGTTGAGGAGGTTGAGCAGCACCGCCGACACGATCACCTTGCGCGCCGACTGCCCGGACTGCTCGGGCTCATCGGGCACGGCGAGCGCGCCCTTGTCGCGGAACGTGCTCCACGCCATGTAGATCAGGTACGCGACACCGAAGTACTTCAAGGTCTGGAAGGCCATCGCGCTCGTGTTGAGCAGCGCGGCGAGACCGGTGATCGCCGCGAGCAGATGCGGGACGGTGCCGAGCGTGCACCCGAACGCCGCGATCAGGCTGGCCCGCGTGCCCCGGGAGAGCCCGGCCGCGAGGGTGTACAGCGCGCCGGTACCCGGGGTGACCACGATGACGAGCGTGGTCAGCAGGAATTCGATGCTCATTTCCGACACAGTAACTCGCGCCACAGCGAGCGCAACCCCCGGTGATTCGGGGCTGGACCGGCCGGTCACGGGCTGAATCGGCCCGCGCGGGACTAGAGCGCGCGGCGTCCCGACAGCGCGCGCCCCAGGGTCAGCTCGTCCGCGAATTCCAGGTCGCCGCCCATCGGCAGACCCGAGGCCAGCCTGGTCACGCTGAGCCCGGGGAAGTCGCGCAGCATGCGCACCAGGTAGGTGGCCGTCGCCTCGCCCTCGGTGTTCGGGTCGGTCGCGATGATCACCTCGCTGACGTCCACGCCGTCCTGCTGGTTTCCGATGCGCGCCAGCAGTTCCCGGATGCGCAGCTGGTCGGGCCCGATGCCGCTGAGCGGGTCGAGCGCACCGCCGAGCACGTGGTACCGCCCACGGAACTCCCGGGTGCGCTCGATGGCCTGCACGTCTTTCGGCTCCTCGACCACACAGATCATGGTGCGGTCGCGCCGCGGGTCGGCGCAGATGCGGCACAGTTCGCCGTCGGAGACGGTGCCGCAGGACACGCAGAACTGCACGCCGTCGCGCACCTTCTGCAGGGCGGCCTGTAGCCGGTCGATCTCCGGCGGCTCCACCTGCAACAGATGAAAAGCGATGCGCTGCGCGCTCTTCGGACCGACACCGGGCAGCTTGCCCAGCTCGTCGATCAGATCCTGAACCGGACCCTCGTACAACGGCTACGTCCTCTTCGCCTCTGCGGCACTCGTCGTGGTGATCAGAAGTTCGGCAACCCCGGCATGCCGCCGCCCGAGAGCGGACCGAGGCGCTCGGCCGCGAGCTGCTGGGCCGTGGCCATCGCGTTGTTCACCGCGCCGATCACCAAGTCCTGCAGCGTGTCCACGTCCTCGGGATCCACCGCCTTCGGATCGATGGTGAGCGCGACGATCTCACCGGTCGCCTTGACGGTCACCTTGACCAGCCCGTTGCCGGCCTGACCTTCCACTTCGGCCTCGGCGAGCTCGGCCTGGGCTTCCATCACTGCCTGCTGCATCTGCTGCGCCTGGGCGAGTAGCTGCTGCATGTCGAACTGACCACCGGGCTGCACGGCATGTCCTCTCTGAAGAAAGTGTCACTGATCAGCCTAGTCCCTGGGCGCGCGGCGCCGACGGGAGCCGCCCGCGGCGCATGACAGGTAACAGGTTGGGTAGTTCCGGCTTAACCGGATCAAGATCGACCTAACATCGGAGGCAGGTCGGGAGACCGGTGCGGCAGTTCTGGAGAAAAGCTATGCACGCGATCCGAGCACGTTTCCTGAGCACGCTGGTGCTCTCGCTGGGCATTCCCGGCATCCTCCTCGGCGTCGGCGGCCCGGTGGCCACCGCCGATCCGGGTGTCACCGAGGCGGCCGCCGACTACGGCGGCGGCTGCGTCCTCTACCCGGACAATCGGGCCGCCACCATCGACGCCCTGCGTTTCCGCTGCGGGCCCGAGCAGCAGGACGCGATCTTCCGGGACGCGCCACGCGGTGCGGTGCCGACGGGCGTGAAAGACGGCTGGGTCACCAGACCGCCCTCGATCCAAGGCATTTCGTCCGCGTTCTGGATCGGCAAGGTCTTCTACACCGGCCCGGACGGCGGCACCCTGACCAACCGCGTCACCGGCGCAGGCTACGAAGCCTGGCCCGCGTACGTGTACACCGCGCCCGCCCTGCTGGACGGCAACCCGGCCTGGGCCCTCGACTACGCGCCCGCCCCCACCCCGCAGGTCTACGACGAGATCCGCGAGGTCACCCCCGGCGTCTGGTTCGGCTACTCGTGGTGGCGCGGCGGCGTCCAGACCACCATGCTGCTCACCTTCGTGCTGACCTGACCGGCCCGATCCACAGAAGTTTGACTCTCCCCCCGCTGGAGGGTGTTCGCTGAAGGCATGACAGCGACCGTCGCCATCGGGGAGTTCGCCCGGCTCACGTACCTGACCGTGAAGACGCTGCGGTATTACCACGACATCGAGCTGCTCGCGCCCGTCTCGATCGACAGCGGCTCGGGGTACCGGCGCTATTCGATCGATCAGGTGCCCCAGGCGCATCTGATCCGCAGGCTGCGCCAGCTCGATATGCCGTTGCCCGAGATCAAGGCCGTGCTCGACGCGGCCGACGAGGACACCCGCAACGCCGCGCTGCGCGCCCACCTCGAACGGATGGAAGCCGAACTGGCGCGCACCCGCGCGGTGGTGACGTCGCTGCGGGCGCTGCTGACCCCCACCGCGCCGCTCGCCGTCGAATATCGCTCGGAACCCGCCTTTCCCGCACTCGCGATCGCGGAGGTGGTCACCCGGGAGGCGATCGGCCCGTGGTGCGAAGCCGCGTTCACGCTGTTGCATCAGACGCTGGGCGCGGCGGGCATCGCGCCGAACGGCGTCGACGGCGCCACCTACTCGATGGAGTTCTTCGAGAACGACATCGGTGCGGTGGTCGCCTTCGTCCCGATCCCCGGCGACGCCGAGATCGCACTGCCCGACCGGGTCTCGCGCATCGAACTACCCGCGCGCCGGTTCGCGGTCGCGCGACACGACGGACCGTTCGACGACTTCGACCGCACCTACGGCGCACTCGGCAGTCATGTCGCCGAACACGACGAGTCGCTCGCCGAACCGATCCGCGAACGCTATCTGGTGAGCCCCGACGCCACCGACGACCCGCACGCCTACCGCACCGAAGTCTGCTGGCCGATCGGCCTGCTCTGAAAAATGGAGACCCCCATGACTCTCGCCCTCGCGCACATCACCATCGACAGCGCCGATGCCGCCGCCCTGGCCGACTTCTGGTCCGAGCTGCTCGACCTCCCGGTCGACCCGGAGGCCTCGACCGAATTCGCCACCGTGGGCCGCACCGCCGCAGCCGCGCCGGTGCTGATGTTCATCCGGGTGCCCGACAAGACTCCCGGCAAGAACGTCATCCACCTCGACCTGCACGCCGCGGACTGGCGCCGGCACGTGGACCGGGCGATCGGCCTGGGCGCCAAGCGCATCGGCGATTTCGACGAGTACGGCGCGCAGTGGACCACGCTGGCCGATCCGGAAGGCAACCTGTTCGATATCGGCGCACAGTAGCCGAAAGCCCGGCACCATCAGGTGCCGGGCTCCGCTATTCGTGCCGGTGCGTCAGGCGAGTTCTTTCTGCAGGTTGCCGAGCACCTCGGCCTGGATCTTCTTCAGGCCCAGCGGCGCGAAGATCCCCTCGAAGATGCCCTTGACCCCGCCCGCGCCCTGCCAAATGGTGCGCTGGGTGACCTGCGAACCGGTGCCGTCCGGAGTCACCGTCCAGGTGGTGACCAGGGTGGAGTTCGAATCACGCTCGGTGACAATCGAATCGGACACCGTCACGACGGCGTGCACATTGCGCGAACGCTTCTCGGTGGCCTGCAGCGTCCACTCGGCCACGGTGCCCGCGCCCTTGCCGCCCTCGACCACCTTGTAATCGCGGTAGTGCGCGGACAGAATGCGCGGCCGCACCGTCTCGTAGTCCGCGATGGCTTCGAGGGTGCGCTGCGGGTCCGCCGCAACGGCGATCGAACTGCTGGCGCTGACCTGTCCCACAATGAGCTCCTTGTCCGGGTACGGTAACTCGACCGGTGTACATCCTGCCCTGTAGCGGCCGCCACGCCGTATACCGGTGCAGCCGTGTGGCGAACTTCTCTACCCGGGCCGATATTCCGGTTCGCAACATATGCGTGACATTTCTCCCCGGACCCCGCCCTCGCGGTGGTCTGACAATGCGGTGCGTACTAGCGTCGAGGGGTGGCAGTGAGTCTGTTGGGCAAGGCCGGACGCGCGCCGGTCGCACGCGAATCCGGGTTTACCGCGCACCACGCTGGGGTCGAGCGACTCTTGGCGAGTTATCGCGCTATTCCCCGGAACGCAAATGTCCGTTTAGCGAAGAAAACCTCCAATCTGTTCCGAGCCAGAGCCAAGAACCCCGCACCGGGACTCGACGTCTCCGGCCTCACCGGGGTCATCGCGGTCGACCCGGTCGCGAAGACCGCGGACGTGGCAGGCATGACCACCTACGAGGACTTGGTCGCGGCGACCCTGCCCTACGGCCTCGCGCCGTTCGTGGTGCCGCAGCTCAAGACGATCACCCTGGGCGGCGCGGTGACCGGCCTCGGCATCGAGTCGACCTCGTTCCGCAACGGCCTGCCGCACGAGTCCGTGCTGGAGATGGACATCCTGACCGGCGCGGGCGAGATCATCACCGCCACACCGGACAACGAGCACGCGGACCTGTTCCGCGGCTTCCCCAACTCCTACGGCACCCTGGGCTATTCGGTCCGGCTGAAGATCGAGCTGGAGACCGTGCAGCCCTTCGTCGCCATCCGGCACCTGCGCTTCCACGATCTGCGTGAACTCGAGCGCACACTCGCCGACATCGTCATCGAACGGTCCTATGACGGCGAGCGGGTGGACTACCTCGACGGGGTCGTGTTCACCGCCGACGAGAGCTACCTGACGCTGGGCCGGCAGACCGACGAGCCCGGCCCGGTCAGCGACTACACCGACATGGACATCTACTACCGGTCCATCCAGCACGACGACGCCGCCCCCAAGCGCGACCGGTTGACCATCCACGACTACCTGTGGCGCTGGGACACCGACTGGTTCTGGTGCTCGCGCGCCTTCGGCACGCAGAACCCGAAGATCCGCCGGTTCTGGCCGAAACGCTACCGGCGCAGCAGTTTCTACTGGAAGCTCATCGCGCTGGACCACAAGTACGACATCGCCGACAAACTCGAGGCGCGCAAGGGCAACCCGCCGCGCGAGCGGGTGGTCCAGGACATCGAGGTGCCGGTGGAGCGCACCGCCGACTTCGTCGAATGGTTCCTGCGCGAGATCCCGATCGAGCCGCTCTGGCTGTGCCCGCTGCGGCTGCGCGACACCGGCGACACCTCCGGCAGCACGGAACGCACCTGGCCGCTGTACCCGCTGGAGCCGAACCGTACCTACGTCAACGCCGGATTCTGGTCGGCCGTGCCCACCGTCCCCGGCGCGCCGGAAGGGGCGGCCAACCGGGCGATCGAGCGCACCGTGACCGACTTCGACGGACATAAGTCGCTGTACTCGGATTCCTATTACGACAAAGATGAGTTCGCGGCGCTGTACGGCGGCAATACCTACACCGAACTGAAAAAACGCTACGACCCGGACCAGCGGCTGCTGGATTTGTATTCGAAGGCGGTGCAACGCAAATGACGACATTCAAGGACCGTTCTGACGTCTTAGCCGATCTCGGGACCAAACTCAGCATTGCCGAGATCTTCGAGACGCTGATCGAGGGCGAAGTCCCGATCCGGCTGACCGCCTACGACGGCAGCACGACGGGCCCGGCGGACTCGAAGTACCAACTCGACATCAAGACTCCCCGCGGCATCAACTACCTGGCGACCGCGCCCGGCGATCTCGGCATGGCGCGCGCCTACATCGCGGGCGACATGACCGCCGAGGGCGTGCATCCCGGCGACCCGTACGACATCCTGAAGGCGATGGACAGCCTGAAGTTCCGGCGTCCGTCCGCGCTGGCGCTGCTCGCCATCGCCCGCTCGCTCGGCTGGGAACGGCTCAAGCCGATCGCGCCGCCGCCGCAGGAGACGCTGCCGCGCTGGCGCCGGATCGCACTGGAAGGCCTGCGGCACTCGAAGACTCGCGACGCCGAGGCCATCCACCACCACTACGACGTCTCGAACACCTTCTACGAGTACGTGCTCGGCCCGTCGATGACCTACACCTGTGCGTGTTACGAGAACGAGGAGCAGACCCTCGAGCAGGCGCAGGAGAACAAGTATCGCCTGGTCTTCGACAAGCTGCGGCTGAAGGAGGGCGACCGGCTGCTCGACATCGGCTGCGGCTGGGGCGGCATGGTGCGCTACGCGGCCAAGCGCGGCGTCAAGGTGATCGGCGCGACCCTCTCGGCCGAGCAGGCCGAATGGGCCCAGGCCAAGATCGCCGAACAGGGCCTGTCCGAGCTGGCCGAGGTGCGGCACTCCGACTACCGCGACATCCCGGAGTCCGGCTTCGACGCCGTGTCCTCGATCGGCCTCACCGAGCACATCGGTGTGCACAACTACCCGTACTACTTCGAGTTCATCCAGAGCAAGCTGCGCGACGGCGGCCTGTTCCTGAACCACTGCATCACCCGGCCGGACAACACCAGGACCACCAAGGCGGGCGACTTCATCGACCGCTACGTGTTCCCCGACGGCGAACTGATCGGCTCCGGCCGGATCATCTCCGAGATCCAGAATGTCGGACTCGAGGTGCTGCACGAGGAGAACCTGCGCGAGCACTACGCGCTCACCCTGCACGAATGGTGCAAGAACCTGGTGCAGAACTGGGATGCCTGCGTCGACGAGGTCGGCGAGGGCACCGCCAAGGTGTGGGGCCTGTACATGGCCGGTTGCCGGCTCGGCTTCCAGCGCAACGTGGTTCAGCTGCACCAGGTGCTCGGCGTCAAACTTCCGCCGGACGGCACCTGGACCGTGCCCCTGCGCCCCTGGTGGACAGCTTGAGCTCGATGTATACCGTCTGAATGTAGACCGTGAATTGCCCGCTCTAGTCCAGGAGTTCGTCCAGGAACAGGGCGGGCAGTTCTATGTCGCCGGTGTGTGCTGCGGCGGAGGGCATTTCGGCGCGCAGCACGCGCAGGATGGACACGACGCCGGGCCCCGCGTCGAGCAGTGGCCTGGTCCAGCCGAGTTCGGCGCAGGTCGCGGCCGCGGGCAGGAGCAGGCCGGTGGCCTCGCCGACCCAGCCGGAGGCGGCGAGACATTCGGCGAGCAACAGCGCCGCGTCCAATTCCGCACGCGGGCGGTGCTTGTCGACCATTCGGGCATACAGGGCGCGCGACCGCCGCACCGCGCGGTCGTCCGAGCCGAGGCTGCCCTCGGCCAGCAGCGTGCGGATGGCCGCGATCTCCTCGGCCTCGGCGGCGAGCACGGCGGCTCCGATCATCCGGTGGCGCGGATGCAGCGCTCCCGCCGGTGCTTCCGCGGACTGGCCGTCGCGCTCCAGCGCGAGTCCGAGGCGCACCCGTTCGGCGCGGATGTGCGCGCCGAGCCGGGTCAGCCGGTTGTCGGCGGCGATCCGCGCGCCCTCATCGAGCCGCGCCGCGGCCGTGAACAGGTCGCCCAGCACCGCTTTCACCCGCGCGCCGACCACGAAGGTCGCGATGAGGAAGTCCACCGGGCCGACCCGGGCGACCAATTGGTGGCTTTCGTCCAGTAACTGGTCGGCGACGTCCAGATCGCCGCGGCGGTAGTTCAATTCACCGAGCAGCGCCGCCGCGACCCGCACCGCGTGCGAGCGCGGACCCGAGCGTGCCTTCGCGACCTCCCACGCCTCCTGGAAACACTGTGTCGCCGTGGGGATGTCGAGCTGTTCGTAGGCGGCCGCGCCGCGCCCGCACAACCCGAACACCGCACCGAGCGGATCCTTGGACCGCGCATGATATTCCGCCGCCCAGTCCTGGATGGACCGTGCGCCGTCGAAGTCGAACTCGCACAACCGCACGAACGAGGTCAGATTCGCCGCGGTCGACACGGTCCAGGCCGGCAGGTCCTGCGGACTCTGCAGGCAGTCCGCGACCCGATCGAGCACGCCTTCGGTCCGGTCCCTGGCGATCTGATCGGCGGCGCCGAGCACGGCGGCCTGGCAACGCTGCTGTTTGACGTCCTCGTCGGTGGCCGCGCCACGCGCGAGCAGATTCGACAACCGGCCCAGCGCCGTACGCGCCGCACCGGACTGCTGCAGGTTCACATTCGCCCGCGCCACCGCCATCAACAGCTTGGACCGCGAAGCCACCTGCTGCATCGGCAGTTTCGAGACCGTGCCGAGCAGTGTGGCCAGCCGGGACCGGTCGATGAGGTCCATGCCGCCGACCTCGAGCAGGTCCAGCGCCATCTTGAGATCGGTGGCCGCCAGCGCGTGGTCCACCGATTTGCGCAACAGCTGGTGTTCGGCGTACCAGCGGGAGGCCTTGCGGTGCAAGGTTTTCGACTTCCCTGGCTGCGCGCGCTCCAAACGGGCCCGCAGGTGCTCGGCGAACAGCGGCTGCATCCGGAACCATTCCGGATCGTGCTCGATCCGGCGCAGGAACAGTTCCCGCTGCTCGGCCTGGATGAGCAGCTGTTCGGCGTCCTCGTCCTCCGACAGCGCCGAGGCCAGCGAACCGCACACCCGCTCGGTCACCGCGATCGACATCAGGAAGTCGAGCATCCTGGGTTCCAGTGTGTCCAAGACGTTTTCGGCGAGATACTCGCGAATGCCGTGATTGCCCCCGGACAGTTGCGCGAGCAGCTGCGCCGGATCGGTCTTGCCCCGCAGGGACAAGCTGACCAGCTGGATGGCGGCGGGCCAGCCGTCGGTGGTCCGATGGATCTCCGACACCTGACTGTCGGTGAGCGCGAACCCGTGCCGCTGCACCAGGATCTCCCGGGTCTCCGCCGCGGTCAGGCGCAGTGCGGCGGAACCGATTTCGACCAATTCGTCGTGCACCCGCATCCGGCTGGTAGGCAGGCCGGACTGCTCCCGGCTGGTCACCACGAAGCGCAGATGGTGACAGCCGTTGTCCAGCAACGCGTCCATCGCCCGGTGCGCGCCCGCGTCGGTGACCCGGTGCCAGTCGTCGACCACCACGACCAGGGTGCTGCCGCTCGCGTGGATCTCGTCGATCAGCGTGGAAATCACGAAAGCGGCTGCGTCGGCGGGTCTTTCCTCCAGCACCTGGTCCAAGCCGTTGCCGATATCCGGGCGGACCCGGCGGATCGCCTGGATCAGGTGGGCGAGAAACCAGATCTCGTTGTCGTCGCCGTGGTCGACCCCGAGCCAGGCGACCGGGATGCCGCGCTCGGTCAGGTCGGTACGCCATTGCGCGGCCACCGTGCTCTTGCCGAACCCGGCGGGCGCGTGGATCACGGCCAGCCTGCGCCGGCCGCCGGCCCGCAGCACGTCCAGCAGGCGCGGGCGGGGCACCGGTTCCCGCGCCGGGGTGGGCGGCCGGAACTTCGTCGCGGCGGTGGGCGGCAGGGTTGCCCCCGTACCCGTCTGCCGTCCACCTCCGGTGTGCTGAGAAACCGCGGGCCGCAACGTCAACGGCCAACTGCGCCGGGCGGTCACCGCGGGCCGCGACGACGAGGTCTCCGCCGGGCGATCGATCGGCTCGGGCGCGGCGACCGTTTCCAGCAGCGCCATCTCGTCGGGCATGTGGTCGTGATCGCGCTGCACCGAGCGCAGCAGCTGACCGAAGTCGTAGGCCGTCGTGGGGCGATCGGCGGGATCGGTCGCCATCGCGTGCTGGATCACCTCGGCCACGTCGGCGGGGATATCGTGCTCGCGCAGATCGGGCACCGGCTGGGTGGTGATCCGCAGGAACTGCGCGACCACCTTCTCCCCCGCCTGCCGCTCGAACGCCGCATGACCGGTCAGCAGCGCGAACAGCGTGGCGCCCAGGCCGTAGACGTCGGAGCGGATGGTCGGATCGTCGCCCTTGAGCACCTCCGGCGCGGTGAACGCGGGCGAGCCGGTGATCATGGAGCTGGAGGTCTGGAAACCGCCGGGGATGCGGGCGATCCCGAAATCGGTCAGCTGCGGTTCGCCGTAACCGCTGAGCAGCACGTTCGCCGGTTTCACGTCACGGTGCAGGATCTGGGCCCGGTGCGAGCTCTCGATCGCGCCCGCGAGCTTCACCCCGGCCCGCAGCGAATCGGCCCAGGTGAGCGGACCCTGATCGCGGATGACCTGCTCCAGCGAGCCACGGGTGCAATACGGCATCACGATGAACGGCAAACCGCTGGGCGTGACGTCGACCTGCAAAATATCGACGATGTTCGGATGCCCGGACAACCGGCCCATGGCCTGTTCCTCGCGCAGGAAGCGTTCGCGGCTTTCCACCTCGATCTCCGAGGAGAGCACCTTCACCGCGACGACGCGTTCGAGCGTCCGCTGCACACAGCGGTACACCACGCCGAATCCACCCCGGCCGATCTCCTTCGCATCGGAGAGCCCCATCGCCTCCAGCTCGTCGGCGATGCCGAGCAGCGGGTGGCGCTGGGTGTCCGAGTCGGCAGGGGTCGAGTCGGGACCGACCTCTTCCGACCGCGTCCGCGGATTCATGTGACCACCTCGAACTCACATCGAATCGACGTCACCGGCGACCAACTGGCGCGCCGACCCCGGACCGCACGAGCAACCCCGCGATGTCCGATATGTCTGCGCATACTCCAACGTAGCGCGGCCCGGCATCGGTCGGCAGAAGTTTCGAATCCGCATGATTTCCACCACCACCCTCCGGATAATTCTGCCCAGGTCAGTGCCACGCGGCGGGGGCTCGCCGCCGATGCGCACAGAAACGAGATCCGCTCCATTACATTCTGACGCCTGGCGTGGGAGAAACGCGGCGATCCGCCAACGACAGGCGGCGTCGGCCGGGTGCGCGCCGGACAGTTGCCGGAGCACTCGGGGAGCTACCGGCGCAGCCTTAGCGGACGGCGAGGGCGATCAGCTGGGTGATCTGGTTCGGGGCGAAGTTGTTGTCGCTCACCAGGACCAGGGTGCGCTCGCCGGAGGGCAGGCGCGGGCCCCAGGTCACGCCCTCGACGTTGTCGATCGCGGGCAACCCGACGTCGGCCAGGTCGACCAGCAGCCGCTTGGTCACCGGGCGGGCATTGCCGATCGGGGCGTCGAGCACATTGCTCGCGCCGCCGAGATCGGCCTCGTAGATCCGGATCTTGTTGCCGACCCCGACCACGAAGGCCCGTTCGAGCACCAGGATCTTCGACGGATCGTAGGGGTCGGCCGCGAGGATCGACGCGATGCCGTTACCGCCCTGGCCGGGCGTCGGCCTGGACTCGGCGAACACCGGCTCGAGCGGGTACACGTACTGGGCGAGCAGCGCACCGGTCCTGGCCTGCACGGTCAGCCGGGCGGGCGCGCCCGCGGTCGTCGTCGGCTCCGGACCGTCCTGCAGCAGCGGGGCCTCCACCGACGTCACGAACAGCGCGCCACCGGCGGCGAAGGTCGCGCCCTCCAGCACGCTGTTCTGGCGCGGACCCGAATTCGGTTGCATCCGTTCGTTGTCCGGGATCGGCAGCTCGCCCGCGAAGCTGCCGTCGGGCCGGGACACCCGCACCGAGGGGTCGGCGAGCACGGTGGCGGTGCGCTCCCCCTCCTGCGTCCAGAAGTAGTTGCCGGTCCACGGATCGACCCGGATCTCCTCCGGATCCACCGACTTGGGACCGTAGGGCGCGCCGTTCGCGGTCGGCAGCGGGCGGGTGCCGGTGAAGCTCACCGGTCCGAGACCGTCGGGGCCGACGGCGAAGCGGGCAGTGTAGAAGCGCGCCGGATTACGCTCCGAGCGGTCGTCGCTGATCAGCACGTAATCGCCGGTGCGCGAGTCGAAGTCGATCCCGGACAGGCCACCGACCGCGGTGCCCTGGTAAACCAGATCGTTCGGCACCACCTGCGCGCCGAGCAGCCGCACGGCCCCCGCGCCGGGCCCGGCCGCCGCCTCGGGCACCGCCCGCGCGGCAGGCACCGCACCGAGCGCCACCGCCAGCGCCGCGATCACCAATGTCTGCCCGCGCACTACCCGTCGTCCCATCCGCATCACGCTAATCACCGCACGGTACCGGCGGGTGAACACCGCGCAAACCGGCGAATTCCGTTATCCCGGTGGTCTTTCCGTCGCCGGTTTGCGGTGCGCAGGGCGCCCTGGCCCGTCAAGCCCCGAAGACGGCGAAAGCCCGCCACCGCGAGTTGCGGTGGCGGGCTTTGCCATTGGAGCTACTTGCGCAGCGAGGCCGGAACCTCGAAACGCTCGCCGTAGGTCTTGGCGAGGTAGTCGGCGCGCTCGACGAACGCCGCCTGGCCACCCGGGTAGCCGACGATGAACTGGTGCACGCCACCGGTCCAGGCCGGGAAGCCGATGCCGAAGATCGAGCCGATGTTCGCGTCGGCGGTGGTCTCCAGCACGCCCTCGTCGAAGCACTTCTGGGTCTCGATCGCCTCCGCGAACAGCATGCGGTCGATCAGATCCTGCAGCGGAACGGTGAAGTCCGCCGTGGTCTTGAAGTGCTCACGCAGGCCCGGCCACAGACCGGTGCGCTTGCCGTTCTCGTCGTACTCGTAGAAGCCCGCCTTCTCCAGGCGACCCGGACGACTTTCGCCGACCATGTAGTCGATGACGTCCTGCGCCGGATGCCGCTTCTTGCCCATCGTGGTGTCGCCGTGCTCGGCGGCCTCGATGGTCTCCTTGGCGATCTTCTGCATGAGCTTCATGTTCAGCTCATCCGACAGCTGCAGCGGCGCGGCCGGGTAGCCCGCCTGCAGACCGGCCTGCTCGATGGTCGCGGGCTCGATGCCCTCGGTGAGCATGGCGATCGCCTCGTTGACGAAGGTGCCGATCACGCGCGAGGTGAAGAAGCCGCGGCTGTCGTTCACCACGATCGGGGTCTTCTTGATCGCGAGGGTGTAGTCGAACACCCGGGCCAGCGCCTCGGGCGAGGTCTTCTCACCCTTGATGATCTCCACCAGCGGCATCTTGTCGACCGGCGAGAAGAAGTGGATACCGATGAAGTCCTCTTCGCGCTTGACGCCCTTGGCCAGGCCGGTGATCGGCAGGGTCGAGGTGTTCGAGCCGAGCAGCGCGTCGGGGGTGACGATGTCCTCGATCTCCTGGAACACCTTGTGCTTGAGCTCGGTGTTCTCGAAGACGGCCTCGATCACGAAGTCCACGCCGTCGAAGTCCTTGGCGTCGGCGGACGGGGTGATCCGGTCGAGCAGCGCCTTGGACTTCTCCTCCGTGGTCTTACCGCGGGAGAGGGCCTTGGCCTCGATCTTCTCGGAGTAGTTCTTGCCGCGCTCGGCCGCCTCGATGCTGACGTCCTTGAGCACGACCTGGTAGCCCGCCTTGGCGGAGACGTAGGCGATGCCCGCGCCCATCATGCCCGCGCCGAGCACACCGATCTTCTTGATGTCCTTCTTCGGCACATCCTTCGGCCGCGAGCCACCGTTGTTGATGGACTGCAGGTCGAAGAAGAACGCCTGGATCATGTTCTTCGCGACCGGGCCGGTGAGCAGGTGCACGAAGTAGCGCGACTCGATGAGCGACGCGTTGTCGATGTCGACCTGCGAACCCTCGACCGCGGCGGACATGATCGCCCGCGGGGCGGGCATGTTCGCGCCCTTGATCTGCTTGCGCAGGTTCGCCGGGAAGGCGGGCAGGTTGGCCGCGAAGGCCGGGCTGGACGGGGTGCCGCCGGGGATCTTGAAACCCTTGACGTCCCAGGGCTGTACGCCCTTGTCCGGGTTCGCCTTGATCCACGCCTTGGCGGCCGGAACCAGCTCTTCGACGGTGCCGACGAGCTCGTTGACCAGGCCGATCTCCTTGGCCTTGGCCGGCTTGTTGCGCTGGCCCTGCAGCAGCACCTGCATCAGGGCGTTCTGCAGACCGAGCATGCGCACGGTGCGGATCACGCCGCCACCGGCGGGCAGCAGGCCCAGGGTGACCTCGGGCAGGCCGATCTGTGAACCCGGCACGTCGGCCGCGATCCGGTAGTGACAGGCCAGCGCGATCTCCAGGCCGCCGCCGAGCGCCGCGCCGTTGATGGCGGCGACGACCGGCTTGCCCAGGGTCTCCAGGCGCCGCAGCGCGCCCTTGATGGTGCCGAGCTCGTCCATGACGCCCTGGCCGTCTTCCGGGCCGACCTTCATCATGTTCTTGAGGTCGCCGCCCGCGAAGAAGGTCTTCTTAGCCGAGGTGATCACCACGCCGGTGATGCTGTCCTTCTCGGCTTCGAGCTTCTCGACGGTCGCGGTCATCGACGACTTGTACAGCTCGTTCATCGTGTTGGCGCCCTGGTTCGGGTCGTCCATCGTCAGTACGACGATGCCGTCCGAATCCTGCTCCCAACCGATCATGTTGGTTTCGGTGCTGGTCACAGCTCTGTGTCTCCTTGAATTTCTCAGCTGCCGGTTGGGATTAGACGCGCTCGATGATGGTCGCCACGCCCATGCCGCCGCCGATGCACAGGGTGATCAGGGCGTAGCGACCGTTGCGGCGCTCCAGCTCGTCGACCATGGTGCCGGTGATCATCGCGCCGGTGGCACCCAGCGGGTGGCCCATGGCGATCGCGCCACCGTTGACGTTCAGCTTCTCGTCCGGGACGTTCAGGTCCTTCTGGAACTTCAGCACCACGGAGGCGAACGCCTCGTTGATCTCGACCAGGTCCATGTCTTCGATGGTCAGACCCGCCTTGGCCAGCGCCTTCTTGGCGGCCGGGGTGGGGCCGGTGAGCATGATGGTCGAGTCGGCGCCGCTGGTCGCGGTCGCGACGACGCGGGCCCGCGGGGTCAGGCCGGAGGCCTTGCCCGCATCCTCGGTGCCGACCAGCACCAGCGCGGCGCCGTCGACGATGCCCGAGCTGTTGCCGCCGTGGTGCACGTGGTTGATCTTCTCGACGAAGTAGAACTTCTGCAGCGCGACGGCGTCGAAGCCGCCCATCTCACCGATCACGGCGAAGGACGGGTTCAGCTTGGCCAGATCCTCGGACGTGGTGCCCGGACGCATGTGCTCGTCCTTGTCCAGCACGACGATGCCGTTCTGGTCCTTGACCGGGACGATCGACTTGGCGAAGTAGCCGCCGGTGGTGGCCTTGGCGGCCAGTTCCTGCGAGCGCACCGCGTAGGCGTCCACGTCCTCGCGGCTGAAGCCCTCGATGGTGGCGATCAGGTCGGCCGAAACACCCTGCGGCACAAAGTACGTGTCGTAGTTGGTGGCCGGGTCCAGCGCCCAGGCGCCGCCGTCGGAGCCCATCGCGACCCGGGACATGGACTCGACGCCACCGGCGATCACCAGATCGTCGAAGCCCGAGCGCACCTTCTGCGCGGCCAGGTTGACGGCCTCGAGGCCGGAGGCGCAGAAGCGGTTCAGCTGGAAGCCGCCGACGGTGTCCGGCAGGCCGGCCACGGTCACGGCGGTGCGGGCGATGTCCATGCCCTGGTCACCGACCGGGCTGACGACACCGAGGATGAGATCGGAGATCCGATCCTCGTCGAGGTTGGGGAAACGGCCGCGCAGCTCCTGGATGAGACCAACAGTCAAGTCGATCGGCTTGACCGAATGCAGCGAGCCGTTCTTCTTGCCGCGGCCGCGCGGAGTGCGGATGGCCTCGTAAATGTAGGCCTCTGTGGTCATATCGGAGTGTTCCTTCCTTAAAGGTGCGGCGGCCGGACGTGGTCCGCCCGAGCGCTCTGTGCGCCTACCCCGCGCGATGCGGCATAGGCGCGGGTAACCTCGCCGACCGGTCCTGCGACCGACCGTCCTGACGCTGTACAAAACGCGGCATGCGACGGCGGACGCAGGTTCCGATCGCCCATACGCCTGGGCTTACCATAGAACCTCGTCGTACCGGAGCTCACGGCCACCCGTTCATATTAGCGTGGCGTGCGAACTCCGGTTAACTTAACGTCGTGACGGCGGTGGTTGTCAACCACTCAGGCGTGTGGCCCCCAGCTCACTCTTCAGCAATTCGAGGGCGACCTCGTCGGGGTCGCGGCGATCCTCTGGCGCCACCGGCACCGCCGCGGCGCGGATCATCTCCTCTTCGTCCTCGGGGGTGTCGACCGGGACCGCCCGGTCGGCGGACCAGCCGTTGCCGCTGCCAGTGTCACTTCCGGTCGGGGGTTGCGCCGACTCGGGCGGCGCACCGTCAAAAGGGCCGGGATCATCCGGTAGATCGGGGAAGTCGGGCGGCGGAATATCGTCGTCGCCGAAGGATCGCGGCCGGTTCGCGGCCTTGTCCGCGGCGGCGTTCTTGGCCTGGCTCGGCCGGGAGAAACGCGGTGGCGCGGGCGCGTCCGCACCCCGCCCGCCTGCGGCACCGGCCTCACGACCGGCCGATTGACCCGACGCACGCTGCGGTTTCGCCTGACCGGTCGTCCGCTGCGCGGCCGCGGGCCGAGTCGCGGCGCCACCCGCCTCCCAGCGCACATCCAGCTCACGCCCCAGCACCGCGCGCACCGCCGACCGCACCGCCTCCACATTGCGCGGATCGGACAGCCGCTGCGCCAACGGCGCATGCTGATGCGCGAACACGATGACATCGCCTTCGATCCGCGCCACCGAAGCCCCCGCCAGCATCGCCTGCACCGCAGCCCCGAACTCCCGCACCTTGGCCCGAATATCCCCCCAAGAACTTTCCACTTCCCGCAACAGATCCCCGTCCTGCGCGGCGGGCGCAGACTGCGCGGCAGGCGCGGCCGGTGCAGCGGATACGTCCGGGGCGGTTGGTGCGGCGGCCGCGGACTGCGCGTCTTGCGCATTCGGCGCAGCCTGCGCGCCGGTTATCTCCTGCGCGGCGGCCGCAGGCGGCGCGGTCGGCCCGGACTGCGCGGCGGATACGCCTTGTGCGGCTGGTGCCACCTGTGCGGCAGCTGCGGACTGCGCGGTAGGTGCGCCCTGCGTCGTTGGACCAGACTGCGCGCCCTGTGCGGCGGATCCACCCTGTGCGACTGGCGCGCCCTGCGTCGTTGGACCAGACTGCGCGCCCTGTGCGGCGGATGCACCCCGTGCGACTGGCGCGCCCTGCGTGGTGGGACCCGACTGCGCAGTCGGCGCACCCTGCGGGGCTGATGTCGGCTGCGCGTCGGGCGCGCCCTGCGTGGTCGGCGCGGCCTGTCCGGAGACCACGCCGTCTGCTGCGGCGGGCGCGTGGGGTTCGGCAGCCCCGCCAGGCCCCTCGTGGGTACCGTGCGAAGCCGCATCGCGGCTCGGCGCAGCAGCCGATCCCTCGGCACCGTCATCGAAACCGCCGGCCGCTCCGGCGTCGCGCGGCCCGTCGCCCTGCTCTGTCGGGGAAACAGGCTGCGCCACTGGAGATTCGGCGTTTTCGGCAGCCGTACCGCCTGGGGTCGCAGGGACCTGGTCGGCAGCGGACTCGCTCGACCGATCGGCCGGTCGCTCAGTCTCGGGAACGCCAGCCGTCGCGTGCGCGCCCGACCCGGCAGCCGCCCCGTCGACCTGTTGCGACCGCACCGCATCGGCCGTGGTGGTCGACGCGTCCACCGAGGAGCCCTGCGTTCCTCCGATGCTCGGATCGGGGGCGACACCGTCGCGGGGTGTGTCGGCGGCACCCTTGCCTGCGGCTTCGCGGCGGATGGCGGCGAGGGCTTCGGCGCCGCGGCGGCGGTTCGATTCGGGGCCGGAGCCGGGGGCGGGTAGGGGGGCGGGTGTACCGCTGGCGGGGGCGGCGCTCGCGGCGGGGGGTGCGGGCGGGACGGCTCCGCCGGCGAAGCCGCGTTCGAGGCGTTCCAGGCGTTGCAGCGTGGCCGATTCGGCGTCGGAAACCGAGGGCAGCAGCATGCGGGCGCAGACGACCTCGAGCAGCAGGCGCGGGGAGGTCGCGCCGCGCATTTCGCCGAGGGCCTCGTGCAGTAGTTCGGCGTAGCGGGTGAGGGTGGCGGGCCCGAGCCGTTCGGCTTGGTCACGCATCCGGTCGAGCACGTCGCCGGGCCCGGAGACCAGGCCCCGGTCCACCGCGTCGGGGACGGCGCGCATAAGGATCAGGTCACGCAAGCGCTCGAGCAGGTCGACGGCGAAGCGGCGTGGATCATGACCGGCCTCGACCACCCGGTCGACCGTGCCGAACAGCGCGGCGCCGTCATCGGTGGTGAGCGCGCCGATCGCGTCGTCGATCAGCGCGACGTCGGTGACGCCGAGCAGCGAGACCGCCCTGGAGTAGGTGACGCCTTCGGGGCCCGCGCCGGCCAGCAACTGGTCGAGCACGCTGAGACTGTCGCGGGGCGAACCGCCACCGGCGCGAATCACCAACGGGTACACCGCTTCTTCGACCGGCACCTGCTCCTGGTCGCAGATCTTGCCGAGCAGCCCGCGCATGGTCGCGGGCGGCAGCAGCCGGAACGGGTAGTGGTGGGTGCGCGAGCGGATGGTGGGCAGCACCTTGTCCGGCTCGGTGGTGGCAAAGATGAAGATGAGGTGGGCGGGCGGCTCTTCGACGATTTTCAGCAGCGCGTTGAAGCCCGCCGTGGTGACCATGTGCGCCTCGTCGACGATGAACACCCGGTACCGGGATTCGGCGGGGGCGTAGAAGGCGCGGTCGCGCAGTTCCCTGGTGTCGTCGACGCCGCCGTGGCTGGCGGCGTCGAGCTCGATCACGTCGAGGTTGCCCGGGCCACCCGGGCCGAGCGCGACACAGGACGGACAGGTGCCGCACGGCGTGGACGTGGGCCCCTCGGCGCAGTTCAGGGAGCGCGCGAGGATGCGGGCGGACGAGGTCTTACCGCAGCCACGCGGCCCGGAGAACAGATAGGCATGACTGATCCGCCCGGTGTCGAGGGCGGTGCTCAGTGGGTCGGTGACGTGCTCCTGACCCACTACCTCAGCGAACGTTGCCGGTCGGTACTTCCGGTACAGAGCCACGGGCAGAGGTTACCGGCGTGCACCGACAAAGAACATTCCCGCTCGTCGTGGTGCTCGGCGCGGCGGAAACTCGGCAGCACAGCGCGACAGTTGTGATCTAACTCACAAGATTCCGAGTCCCCCATTAGACCCCATCGACCCACGACAACATTGGCAACGTACCGGCAATCACGGATACGACACCGGTCGTAACGGGGAAACTACCGCCCAATTCCCCCAAGTAGACGAAAAAATAAGACTCATCCCCCGATTTGCCGCAGGTTTATGGAGATAACGAAAGCGTCAACACGGATGACATCGACGCAATCGTCTGGCTACCGTGGCAATCGGCAACTTCGGTAGCCAAACCTTCATCAGGTTGGTTGCCCCGGCCGGTCCCTCATCCCGACCGGGGCACAACCGAAGTGCACAGTTCAGCGCCCAGAGTTCCAGCGCCACCGAGTGCCACGTCCATCGGAGGAACTGCTCACCGTGTCGCCCGACGACATCGCCGCCGCGTTGCTCGCCAGCACCGATTTCGCCGGCAATCGATCCGCAGTCGACCTGTTGAGTCGCGCGATCAGCCCGCAGGACTTCGCGATCAAACGCGATTCGCTCCCGGTGACCGCCGCGGCCGATCCCGCCACCTCCACCGCCATCCTGGAACTGCTCGAACGCGGCCAGGTGCCGACGATGGCCGCGATCCGCACCCTCACCGCGCAGAACGAGATGCGCCGCGAGGCCGAACGCATCGAGCGCCTCGGCCGCCGCGCCCAGCGCAGCATCGACGATTTCGGCCGCGCGCTCGCCGTGCTGGCCGACGCGCACTGGACCGCGCACGGTATCGGCCCGACCCGGCGCGACGTGCTGTCCTCCGACGAGGTCATGTCCCTGATCCGAACTCGGATCGGCGATATCGCGCCCTCGGCCGTCAAACACCTGTGGCTGATCGAGCGCGCGCAACGGGCCGGCTGGATCGCCTCCAACGCCAACGCCGGCTCGTTGTGCGCGGGCCGCCGGTTCCACGCCGATCAATACGGCAACCGGGTGTCGCTGCGCCCCGTCAACACCATCGGCACCGCCGTGGCCGCCTACCTCGCCGACTACCGGACCGAGCACGGCCGTGCGCCGCGCTGGTGCACCGTGGCTCAGGAGTTGCGCGACGACCGGGGCCGCCGGGTCTTCCACAACACGGCCGACGCCCGGGCGCAGGAGCTCTGGCTGACCACCGCCGACTGGGTCGCCCTGGAGGACGAACTGCCCGTGCCGGGGAAGCGCGGCCAGCGCGCGATCGCCCGCAAATCCCGCACCTCCTGAGCGCTACCGACTGGTAGCGAAAGCGGCCTCGATCCCACAGTGCGGACGAAACATCCCATGTCCAGAACCGCTCGCAATACGCGGACCAGCGCATATCCGGTGGTGACCGTTCGGTAATTTCCTTGCAACGCATCCTGCGTGGAAGGAGCTACCGTGCCCACACCCCTCGATCCCGCGGCCACTGCCTGGCTGCTCGTCAGCACCGCTCTCGTGCTGCTGATGACCCCGGCGCTCGCGCTGTTCTACGGCGGCATGGTGCGCTCGACCGGCGTGCTCAACATGCTGATGATGAACTTCATCGCGATCCCGCTGGTAACCGTGGCCTGGCTGCTGCTCGGCTACAGCATGGCCTTCAGCGACGACGCGGGCGGCGGCCTGATCGGCAACCTGGACCACTTCGGTATGGCGAACATCGACCCGGGCACCGTGCGCGGTGCGGTGCCGGAACTGCTGTTCGCCACGTTCCAGCTGACCTTCGCGATCCTGACCGCGGCACTGGTCAGCGGCGCGATCGCGGACCGGGCGAAGTTCGCCGCGTGGATGGTGTTCGTGCCGGTGTGGGCGCTGGCGGTGTACGCGCCGATCGCACACTGGGTGTGGGGTCCGGACGGCTGGCTGGCCTCGTTCGGCGCGCTGGACTACGCGGGCGGTCTGGTCGTCGAAATCGCTTCGGGCGCTTCGGCACTCGCGCTGGCCCTGGTGCTCGGTCCGCGCATCGGCTTCAAGACCGACGCGATGCGCCCGCACAACCTGCCCTTCGTGCTGCTCGGCGCGGGTCTGCTCTGGTTCGGCTGGTTCGGCTTCAACGCGGGTTCGGCGCTGTCCGCGAACGGCATTGCGGCAGCGGTCTTCTTGAACACGCTGGTGGCGGGCTGCCTCGGCATGCTCGGCTGGCTCGCGGTCGAGCAGATCCGTGACGGCAGGCCGACCACGTTCGGCGCGGCCTCCGGTGTGGTGGCCGGTCTGGTCGCGATCACCCCGTCCTGCGGTTCGGTGAACACGCTCGGCGCGTTGGTCGTCGGGCTCGCCGCGGGCGTGGTGTGCTCGTTCGCGGTCGGCTGGAAATTCAAAGCGGGCTACGACGATTCGCTCGACGTGGTGGGTGTGCACTTCGTCGGCGGCATCGTGGGCACGGTGCTGATCGGCCTGCTCGCCACCCAGGTGATGACCGGCGGTGTCGACGGCCTGTTCTTCGGTGGCGGTTTCGCCCAGCTCGGCAAGCAGTTGGTCGGCGTGCTCGTGGTCGCGGCCTACGCGTTCCTCGTGACGTTCGCGCTCGGCAAGCTCATCGACCGGGTCATCGGCTTCCGGGTGAGCAAGGAAGACGAGACGGCGGGCATCGACTTCGCGCTGCACGCCGAGACCGCCTACGCCGAAGGCGTGCACGGTCACGCGCCGCGCCGATTCGGCGAGGGCGGCCACTTCGGCCACAGCACTGCGAGTGACCGGGATCACTGACCGGCCACGAACTCCCACTGTCGGCGCAGGGTTAACGGCGTTACGCTAACGCCGTTACCTTACTGCGCCGAGCGAGGGAGCCGCGCATGCTGATTCGGATCGCACAGCTGGTCACGCGGTATCCGCGCGCCATCCTGATCGCGGCGGCCGCCCTCGCGATCGCCTGCGGCGCGTTCGGCGCGACGGCGGCATCGCACCTGAAGTCCGCGGGCTTCACCTCACCCGACGCCGACTCCTCCGAGGTCACCCGGCTGCTCGCGGACAATTTCGACGGCGCGGCACCCAACTACATCCTGCTGGTCAGTTCCGACGCGGGCGCCGACGCACCGGCGACCCGCGCGGTCGGCACCCGCCTGGTGGAGACGCTGCGGGCCCGCCCTGACGTCAAAGGCGTGCAGTCCTACTGGACCGCCCCGCCCGCCGTGGGCTCCGCACTCCGCAGCACCAGCGGCAAGGACGCGCTCGTGCTCGCCTACCTGACCGGCGACGACACCGAGGCCCAGCGCACCGCGGGCGAACTCACCGAACAACTCGCGGGCAGCGCCGACGGCGTCACCGTCCGCCAGAGCGGCATCGCGTCGGTCTTCCACGACGTGAACAAGCAGATCACGCACGACCTCGCGGTGGCGGAGGCGGTGGCGATCCCCATCTCGCTGATCGTGCTGATCCTGGTGTTCGGCAGCGTGATCGCCGCCGCCCTGCCGCTCACGGTCGGCATCTTCGCGATCCTCGCCACGCTGGCCATCCTGCGGATGTTCACACTGATCACCGACGTCTCCATCTACGCGCTGAACATGACGACGGCGATGGGTCTGGCGTTGGCGATCGACTACAGCCTGTTCATCGTCAGCCGGTACCGGGAAGAACTCGCCAACGGCCTCGATCCGGTGCGCGCCACCATCCGCGCCGTACAGACCGCGGGCCGCACAGTGCTGTATTCCGCACTGACGGTGGCGCTTTCGATGTCCGTGCTCAGCATTTTCGACATCTACTTCCTGCGCTCGTTCGCTTACGCCGGTGTCGCCGTGGTCGTCGCGGCCGCGGCGGCGGCCATCGTGATCCTGCCCGCAGCGCTCGTACTGCTCGGCCATCGGGTGAACGCGCTGGATATCCGAATTCCGTTGCGCCGCATGTTCGGTCGCCCCACGCCCGATCCGCTGAGAAGCCAAAGGCCGGAACAGAGCTGGTGGTACCGCGTGGTGACCTGGGTGACCCGGCGTTCGGTACCGGTGGCCCTGCTGCTGGTCGCGCTGTTCCTCGCACTCGGATCACCGTTCCTTTCAGTGAAATTCGGCTATCCGGACGACCGCGTGCTGCCGACCTCGGCGGCGAGCCGTCAGGTCGGCGATGTGCTGCGGGCCGAGTTCCCGGCGGCCAATTCCGGCAACAACACCACGATCGTGTTGGACGGATATCAAGGCGGGCCAGGGCCGATCGGCGCATACGCCACGGGTTTGTCCCGGGTGGACGGCGTTTCGGCGGTGCTGTCCAGCGCGGGCATCTACATCAAGGGCGCACGGGTGGCGAGCGGTCCGCCCGGAATGGCCAACGGCACCGGCGAATACGTGAGCGTGGCGACCCGGCCGGACCCGTTCTCCCCCGCGGGCAAGGCGCAGTTGCTCGCGCTGCGGGACGTGCCCGCCCCGGGCCCGACCCTGTTCGGCGGTGCCGCCGCGGTGAATGCCGACGCCCTCGATTCGCTGAGCAAGCGGATGGTGCCCGCGGTCGCCCTCATCGCGCTCGCCACCTTCGTCGTGCTGTTCCTGTTCACCGGTAGCGTGCTGCTGCCGCTGAAAGCCATTGTGCTCAACACGCTTTCGATGGCCGCCGCGTTCGGCGCGATGGTCTGGATCTTCCAGGACGGCCATCTGTCGGACCTGCTCGGGTTCACGGCGGTGGGTTATCTGACGCCGACCACCCCGATCCTGATGTTCTGCGTCGCGTTCGGCATGTCGATGGACTACGAGGTGTTCCTGCTGTCGCGGATCCGGGAGGAGTGGCTGGCGTCGGGCCGGGTCGTCGACGGCGTCGTCGTGCGTACCGCCGAGGACAATGTGCACGCCCTCGCGGTCGGCATCGCGCGGACGGGCCGGATCTACACGGCCGCGGCCCTGCTGATGGCCATCGTGATCGGCGCGATGATCACCTCGAAGGTGTCGTTCATCCAGTTGATGGGCCTCGGCCTGACCTTGACCGTGCTCGCCGACGCCACCCTGATCCGCACCATGCTCGCGCCCGCGCTGATGAAACTGATGGGCACCGCGAACTGGTGGGCGCCCAAGCCGCTGGCCCGGCTGCACGCCCGGATCGGCTTGCGCGAGGAGAGCGATCCCGCCGAACCCGTGCTGGCCGGGCACAAATGATCCGTGCCGGTCGATCCCGTTCGGCGCGCGGTGCCGGCGCCCAGCTACGGACCGAAATCCTGGACGCGGCAACGGAACTGCTGACGCGCACCGGGCACGCCGATGCGGTGTCGATCCGGGCGATCAGCCAGCGGGTCGGGGTCAGCGCACCCTCGATCTACCGGCACTTCGCCGACAAGGACGAGCTCATCGGGGCCGTCGTCGTGCAGGTTTTCGAGAATCTGGACGCCGCGATCGTGGCCGCGACCGATCCCGCCGACACGCCGCTCACCCGGATGCAGCAGCAGGGGTTGGCCTACGTCCGGTTCGCGCGGGAACATCCGGAGCAGTACCGGCTGGCGACCCTGCCCACCGAATCGAGCAGCGCGGTCGATCAGGTGATGACCAGCGGTGCGTTCCAGCACTTTTCGCAGACCGTGCAGGACTGCATGGACGCGGGTGTGTTCACCCCCGGCGACACCCTGCCGGTCGTGCTCGACCTCTGGGCGGCCGCGCACGGCATCGCCTCGCTGCTGATCGCCAAACCGTTCATCCCGTGGGGCGACACGGAGGAGGTGGCCAATCGTGTGCTGCGCGCGGCGTGCGTCGGCCACGTGGTGGTCGACCTGATCGGCCCGGATCCCGCGCCCGCGGACCTGATGGATTGGCTGGCCGGGCAACGCCGATCGCGCTGACGTCGCCAGTTGGAATCTGCCTGCGTTATTCCCTCGTTCTCCTGCGCTTACTGCTCGATGCTTCGCCAGGAGAAACGCACATCGAGATCGAGGGAATGCCGTAGATGAGGATGAGGAAGCTGGCCGTGGTCGCCGCGTTGGTGACCACGGCGACCGGAGTGGCCGCGGGCACCTCCGTCGCCGCGCCCGAAAACACCCCGGGCCCGGTGCATTTCACCGCCCGCACCACCGACACGTCATCGATCATCGAGACCGACGCCGGCTCGCTCGTGGTCGAAGACGGTGCCTTCAAGGTCAAGGCCGCCGACGGCACCACCGTGGCGGCCACGCCGCTGACGCTTCGTATCGACGAGTTCGAGTTCCCGATCGCCGCGCAGATCTCACAGCGCACCGCGACGCTCACCCCGCAACTCGACCAGGCGCACGCCACCTACAAGCCGGTCGCCCTGCCGTTCGAGGACAAAGCCCCGTGGAAAAGCGAATACGACCGTGAACAGGCCGCCTGGAGCCGCTTGACCAGCACCATCAGCGCCGGTGCCACCATCGGCACCCTCGTCGGCGGTCTCGGCGGCGCGGCCGTCGGCTGCGTGCTCGGCGGCATCGCCGGCGCCACCGTCGCCTCGGCCACCATCATCGGCCTGTTCGGCCCGTTCATCCCGGCCGCCGCGATCGGCTGCCTCGGCGGCATCATCGCGATCGGCGCCCTGGGCACCGTCGCGGGCCAGATCTTCGTGACCGCCCCGGTCGCCATCGGTGCGGCGATTCAGTACTTCACCACGATCAACCAGCCTTTCGTGGCACCACCGAAGTAGTCCACAACCGCTCCGAGCAAGCCCCGCCCAGCCGCGCTGAGCGGGGTTTTCTCGTAGTAGGCGGACAAAGCGATCCCCGCCTGCCCATCGCACCCGCGTGACCTGCGGAAACAGTGTGGGTGAGAACACAGCGGCAGTTTGAGGCTTGGTGAGTCGCGCCAACCGGTGTTAATTTCTTTTACATGTCTGCCAGCCGACCGACCGCACTGCGGGTCACCTATGTGACCGCCGCGCTCGGTCTCCGGCTGCCCTTGACGCGCGAACTGTGTTGTCGCCCTTGCTGCAGCTGAGCAGCCTTTTCGGCTCGTTCACTGCCCAGTCGCCCACGTAGGCACGTCCCGCCCCGGTGCGGGACCTCGGCAAGGAATCTGCACTATGTCCCTCCCTACCCTTGAACGCTCCACCGCCAGGGTCACCAACGGTCGAGCCCGGGTCCAGCGCCCGGTCGTCGCCCCCGAACTGCGCCTCGGCGACAACCCGGCGGCCGCGGTACTGCGCGCCGCGACCGGTGGTCCCGTCTCGCGCGACAATGCCGCGCGCACAACGGGTTTGAGCATCGCGACGGTCAACCGCCAGGTGTCCGCGCTGCTCGCGGCCGGCCTGCTGCGCGAACGGCCCGACCTGACGGCCTCGGGTGCGGTCGGACGCCCCCGGGTGCCCTTCGAGATCGATCACGAGGCGTACCTCACCCTCGGCATCCACGTCGGCGCCGCGGTGACCAAGATCGTGGCCGCCGACCTGCGCGGCCGTATCCTCGGCGGCCTGGCCATCGCCACCCCGCAGACCGGTCAGGAATTCGCCACCACCACCGTCGCCCGCAGTGCCAAGGCGTTCCTGCAGCGCTGGCATCGTCGCAAGCCGCTCTGGGCCGGCGTCGCCATCGGCGGCCGGGTCGACCCGGTCACCGGCGTGGTCGATCATCCCAAGCTGGAGTGGCAGGGCGCGCAGATCGGCGCCGTGCTCGGCGAGGTGCTGGAGTTGCCGGTCTCGGTGGCGCCGCACGTCGAGGCGATGGCGGCCTCGGAGTTGTTGCTGCCCACCATCGAATCGCGCGACGCCGCGGCCGGCCGTACCGCGGGCCCGGAGCGCGGCAGCAGCCTCTACTTCTATGTCCGGGAAACCGCCGGTGTGGCAGTGACATTGGACGGTCGCGTGCACACCCCGAGCAACGGCCCCGGCTCCATCGCACACTTGCCGACCGGCTCCGACGTGGAATGCACCTGCGGCAGGCGTGGCTGCCTCGAGGTCACCGTCGGCGACCGCTCGCTGCACTCGCGCGCCGTCGGTCGCGGAATCATCCCGGCGCACAACGGAACCGCGGGCTCCACCATCGCCGACCTGTACCGGGCCGCCGAGGCCGGGTCCGAGCCCGCGCGCGAACTGCTCGCCGAGCGCGCCACCATCCTCGGCAACACCGTGGCGATGGTCCGGGACATGCTCAACCCCGACCGGGTGATCCTGGGCGGCCAGGCCTTCACCGGCTACCGCCCCGCGGTCGCGCATGTGGCCCGCGCCTTCAACCAGGGTTCCAGCCTGCCCCCCACCGATATCCGGATCAGCGGATTCGGCGGCAAGGTCCAGGAATTCGCCGCCGTGGTCACCTCGCTGAGCGTGCTCTACGCGGACCCACTGGCGGCCATCCGCCGAACCACGTTGGCCGACTGAGTATTCCGGCCGTTCGTTTCCCGCACACGATCTCTTGTGTGCGGGAAACGGTGTGCGCTCAGCGCTCCGGTGCGAACAAGCCTTCGAGCGCGGTGATGAAGAACGGGAAGTGGCCGGCGAAACGCTGCAGGTTGCGGTCGCGTTCGAAACCGCCGAACCAGTACAGCCCGGGCTGTGCGTCGGCGGACGGGTTGAGATCGCGGAAGGCCCGGATCCAGTTGTCGGCCCGGCTGCCGATCACCATGAACGGCAACGCACGGGAGAACACCGTCTCCTGATCGATCGGCGGAACCTGTTCGCGCCGAGTCGTTTCCAGCCCGCGCTGCAGCGCGCGGATCTGCCCGGACAGCGCGAGACCGTGCGCGGTCCGCACCGGCAGATACTTCGGCAGCAGCGCCGTGGCGATACCCGCGAGCGCGATCGCCACGCCGACCAGCGCGTGTCCGGCGGTGAGCGCGAGCCCGATCGTGGCGGCGATACCCGCGACGATCAACGCGCCGCCGAGCCAGCCGGCCAGCCCGGGCCGCCGCCGGTCGGTGAAGGTGCCACGGGCGACCGCGTCGTCGAGCAGTGCGGTGCGCACCGGTCCGGACTGCACCCGTCCGGGCGCGCGCAGCTCGGTCATCGTGACCGCGTCCGTGCCGTCGGGCAGCAGGGCCAGATAGACCGCTCTCTCGTACCCGCGCAGCTGATCGTCGGGCGTATTGACCCGGGTGATCCGCCAGTCGGCGTCGCTGAGCGGCAGCACCCGGATATAGCGGCGCACCGCGAGATCGACCACCGTCGCGGCGATGTCGACCGGGTCGACGTGCTCGTCCAGCAGCAGCCCGGCCTCGCCGGGCAGTACACCGTCGGGCGAGACGAACTGGACCCGTTCACCCTCGCGCAGCAGCGGATCGAGGGTCTGCGAGCCCGTGCCCGCCGCGGCGTTCTGCCGCCGCGCACGCAACACGAAGACGGCCAAGCCGATCAGCGCGAGCACCAGCACGCCGAACGCGACCAGCACCGGCGTGGTGAACGCGAACGGACCCGCGGCGCTGTCGTCACGCACGTCGGCATTGCTCGGCACGGTGTTCGGCGGCAACTGCAGGGTGAGGTCGATCGCGTCGCCCTTGTGCAGGTCGGTCTGCTCCAGGTAGAGCACGCCGTCGACCTCGGTCTTCACGTCGGCGCAGGCCCTGGTGTTGCCGGGCGGACCGAGTTTGCAGTCCACGATGCCCATTTCGAAGCTGGGACTGATCAACGTGGCGCTGATCGCGGCGATATCGCTGCGCACCACCCCGAGCCAGTTGAACACCTGGCTGCCCGGGGCGTCGCTGACCAGGTTGTGCACCGAGTAGGTGAACGTAGACGTACCGGGCTTGGCCTCGATGGTGAATTGGTCGTTGGCGACCGTCGCGGTGCCCGCACCCTTGGTGTCGACGTCGGTGACCTTGAAGCGGCGCTCGACATCGTCGCGCACCTGCAGTCGCAGCGGCAGCGACATCTGGAACGTGCCGTCCGGCGGCACCTCGACCTGCTCGACCACCTCGAGCACGCCGTCGCGGTTCAGTTTCAGATCGGCGGTGATGGTCACACCGCTCGGTGCGGGCTCCGGGTGCGCCGCCGGGGCCGTCGCGAACAATGCCGCGGACGCGAGTAGCAGCGCGCCTACGGCGGCCCCCCGAAAAGTCAGCATGGCAGCCTACTTTAGACAGCTTGCTATTCTGCGTCATCGGCTGTCGGCGATCACTGAGACGAGGGGGTACGGGGGCGTGACACAACCACCGTACGGATACGGGCCGGTTCCGCCTGGTGGGCGACCGGTTCCGCCCCCGCCCGGCTACGGTCCGCCCCCGGGGCAGGGTCAGCCGCCGCCCGGCTACGGCCCGCCGCCGGGCTATGGTCCGCCCCCCGGATACGGTCCGCCACCGGGGTACGCCCAGCCGGGATACGGTCCGCCACCGGGTTATTCGGCACCGCCCGGCTACGGTCCGCCGCCCGGCTACCGCGCACCGGCACCGCCGCCGATGCCGTACGGCCCACCCGGCCGTCCCCCGTACCCGCCGCGCCGGCGTTCCGGTGGCGGCGGCGCGTGGATCGCGCTGCTGGTCGTCGTGGTGTTCCTGGTGGTGGGCGGCTTGGTCCGCAACGCGATCTCGGTCGGCCGCAACGACAGCAGCCCCTCGACGGTCACGCCGAGCCTCACCTTCTCCCCCGACGGGTCGACCGGCCCCGCCGAGACCGGCGCGAACCCGCTGCTCGCCGACCCGAGCGCGACGTTGATCCCGGCCCGCTGCCCGTACTCGCCGTGGGGTACCCAGGTGGATGCCGCGCGCAAGTTCTTCGAGAGTGCCGCGTCGTGCCTGGAGGCGGCCTGGAAACCGGTGCTGCAGAAGGCGAATCTGCCGTTCCAGCCGCCGACGCTGAACGTGAGCGCCACCACCACCGGCATCACCACCCCGTGCACCGGCACCACCAGTAATTTCGCTGCCTTCTACTGCCCGGCCAACAAGACCATCTACATGCCGGTCAGTCAGTTGCAGACCGATTTCTTCAAGGACAACTGGGTGGTCTACCTGTCGGTGTTCGCGCACGAGTACGGCCACCACATCCAGGCGATGTCCGGGATCCTGCGCAAGGCCAATAGCGAGCGCGCCGACGCGGGCCCGCGCAGCACCCGCGGCCTCGAGCTGTCGCGCCGAGTCGAGTTGCAGGCCAACTGCTTCGACGGCATGTATATCGCGTCCTCGTCCGGCGGTGGTTCGCTGACCAACTCGCAACTGAATGTCGCCCGCAAGGACGCCTATGGACGCGGCGACCAGGCGGGCGACATGCGTGACCACGGCACCGCCGAGAACGGTGGCCAGTGGTTCGAGACCGGACTGGACAAGAACCGTGCCGCGCAATGCAATACGTTCACGGCGCCGGCGAGTTCGGTCAACTAGCGCAGGCTCACGCGCCGTCGGCTAGCGGCGGTTGCAGGGGCCGGGCGTAGGTGTATTCGGGCGCGACGGTGATCACGTCGCAGAGCTGGACTAGCTGTTCGGGAATGCCACCCTCGAAATGCGCTGCGGCGGGGACGATTACCGCGTCCACCCCCAGTCGCTGCGCCACCGTGGTCAATCTGTGCAGCACGTCGTCGGTTTCCGCACCGAACACCACGGTCTTCGCCAGGTCGTACCCGAATCGCTGGGCCAGGCTCCGGATCAGAACCTCGTCCCATTGCTGCCGGGCACCGGATACATCGCGGCGCAGATATCCGATCGCCGCCGGTCGTCGCCTCATCGAAACCACTCCTTTCGCCCAGAACAATCCCGGTAGACCACGGTCCCCGGCAATGCCCGTCCGCTGCCAGTCCCCCGCCACTGGCTCGGAGCGGCCCGCCCTACTTCTTGGCGGCGGCCTTCGCCTGCTTCTTGAATTCCCTTACCTGAGCCAGGGTTTCGGCGTCGGTGACGTCGGCGACCGAACGGCGTGATCCTTCGTCACCGTAGGCGCCCGCGGCTTCGCGCCAACCCGCCGGCTGCACGCCGCGCTGTTTGCCGAGCAGGGAAAGGAAGATCTTCGCCTTCTGCTCCCCGAAACCGGGCAGGTCTTTCAACCGGCGCAGCACTTCCTTCCCGTCCGGCTTGTCCTTCTTCCACAGGTTCTCGGTCCTGCCGTCGTAGTTCTCGATGATGTAGCGGGCGAGGTCCTGGGCGCGGCGCGCCATCGAGCGGCCGTACCGGTGGATGGCAGGCGGGGTGGCGCACAGGTCTTCGAACTCCTGCTGATCGGCCTCGGCGATGCGGTGGATGTCGAAGCCGCCCATCCGGTCGGCGATCTTCTTCGGGCCGCGGAACGCGTGTTCCATCGGGTATTGCTGATCGAGCAGCATGCCGAGCAGGGTGGCGAAGTGGTCCTCGGTCAATAGCTCGTCGGCTTCGACATCCTGTGCCAGGCAAAGCTTGCGACTCATCGCCGTTCCTTCCCACCGTTACCGAAACTGCTCGGACGGCTCGATCATCTCATTAGTGCCGACGCCCCGGGCGCACACTATTCATCGCACGCTCACCCGCCGGACAGTGAGTCAGGTCACAGGGGCGCAGTGCGGGGCTATACCGCCGCGCGTAGGCTCCAGCGCATGCCTCAGACGACGGCAGTACCTACATCGGCGCCCCACACGACGGGGTCCGCCAGAGATGGAAACGGGAGCATGGACACCTACACGTTGCGCCCGGATCGGTTCGACCGAGCAGGCCAGGACCAGCTCGTAGACGTACGCGATCTGCAAGCCGCACTGCCCGGAATCCGCAGGTTGCGGACCTGGGCCCAGGACGCGCTCGCGCTGCGTCCCGGCGAACGCGCGGTCGACATCGGCTCCGGCACCGGATCGGAGGTGCTGGCCTTCGCGGACACCGTCGGTGCGGACGGTGTCGCGGTCGGCGTCGAGCCCGACCCGAACCTGCTCGCCTCCGCCGAACGCCGCGCGGCCCAGGCCGGCTCGATCGCCAAGTTCCACTCCGGCGACGCCTACGGCCTGCCGTTCGGCGCGGACAGCTTCGACGCCGTGCTGTGCGAGCGGGTGTTCCAGCATCTGACCGCGCCCGCCCGCGCCGCCAACGAGATCGCGCGCGTGCTGCGGCCCGGCGGCCGGGTCGTGGTGGTGGACAGCGACTGGGGCACGGCGATCGTGCATCCGGGCGAACGGTCGGTGGTGCGCGAGGTGATCGACACGCTGATCTCCGCGACCACGAACCCGTTCTCCGGCCGCAGGCTGCCCGGCCAGCTGACCAAGGCGGGGCTGGTGATCGACGAGATCGGCTCGCACGCGCTGGTGCAGGACCGCACCGTGGGCGCGGGCTCGCTGGTCAACCGCATCTCGGCGATGGCGGTGGCCCGCGGCGTGATCACCGGGGAACAGCGCGACCGGCTGCTCGAGGATCTCGAGGCGGGCGCGGCCAGCGGCGACATCCACCTCTCGGTGACCATGTTCGCGGTGCTCGCGCACAAGCCCGAATAGGCGCACAGCGGGGCGCGTACCGAACGCGCCCCGCTGTTCCGGCTACTTGCCGAGCAGCTTCTCGGTGGCCGCGAGCAGCACGCAGGTGGCCAGGCCGTCCATCGCCTTTTCCAGCTCCGGCAGCTTCGGGAAGCTGGGCGCGATCCGAATGTTCTTGTCCTCCGGGTCATTCCGCAGCGGGAACGCCGAACCCGCGGCGGTGAGCGCGATACCCGCGTCCTTCGCCAGCGCGATCACCCGGCTCGCGGTGCCCTCCAGCACGTCGAGGCTGACGAAGTAGCCGCCCTTCGGCTCGGTCCAGGACGCCACCTTCGACGCGCCCAGCCGGTCCTCCAGAATCCGCAGCACCGCCGCGAATTTCGGCTCCAGGATGGCGCGATGCTTCTGCATGTGCGCGCGCACGCCCTCGGCGTTGCCGAAGAACCGCACGTGCCGCAGCTGGTTGATCTTGTCCGGGCCGATCGATTTCTTCGACAGGTGCTGCAGATACCAGTCCAGGTTCGCCGTCGAAGCGCCCAGGAAACTCACCCCGCCGCCGGCGAAGGTGATCTTCGAGGTGGACGCGAACACCAAGGGCCGGTTGGGGTTTCCGGCCGCGGCGGCGAGACCGAGCACGTCGAGCACCGGCGCGGCGGTATCGGTCAGCGGGTGCACGGCGTAGGCGTTGTCCCAGATCAACCGGAAGTCCGGTGCCGCGGTCGGCATCGAAACCAGTTCCCGGACAACCTCTTCGGAGTAGTTGACGCCACTCGGGTTGGCGTAGTTCGGCACCACCCACATGCCCTTGATCTGCGGATCGTTGGCCACCAGCTCCGCGACGGCGTGCGCGTCCGGGCCGTCGGGACCGAGGGGCAGCGGGATCATCTCGAAGCCGAGCGTCTCGGTGATCGAGAAATGCCGGTCGTAGCCGGGGCTCGGGCACAGAAACTTCAGCTTCTCCTCCGCAACCCAGCGGCGCTCGGAGTCGTTGGTGCCGTGCAGCATCGCGAAGGCCAGCACGTCGTGCATCAGCTCGAGGCTGGCGTTGTTGCCGGCGATCAGGTTGTCCACCGGGATGCCGAGCAGTTCGCCGAAGATCGCGCGCAGTTCCGGAAGACCCTGCAGGCCGCCGTAATTGCGGCAGTCGGTGCCCGCGGCGTCGCGGTAGTCACCCTCGCCGGGCAGGGTGAGCAGGGCGGCGGACAGGTCGAGTTGTTCCGGAGAAGGTTTTCCGCGCGTCAGGTCCAGCGTGAGCTTCTCGGTCTTGAGCGTCGCGTAGTTCGCGTTCTGAGTCTCGTGCTCGGACACGAGTTCCTCGTGGCTCATCAAACCGATCTGCGTTTGCCGGGGCATCCTGGGCAGCCTTTCGAAGCTTGCGGGGACGTGGGGTGTCGGCCGGACGATGTGCGGCGGCCGGGCATTCGATCCGCCTGGCGCATGTGCAGACGAACCGTGTTCACGTTACCCGTGTGTTGCTCGGAATTGGAGGCGTTATCCGTCAGCCGGACGAGGTCCGTGCGCAGCCCCGAAAATATAAGGGGACCCCGCGCACCCGGCAGAGCCCATTGACCCTTGCTGCCTTCCGGCCCTGGGGGAGTTCACAGGATGCGCGCCGCGCGGGATCCGTCGGCCAGTGTAGCCGCTCCCGCGCCCAGCGTGGTTCCCCGGGGGTCCCCGAACCCGCCGAAAACAGCCCGAACAGGTACTTCCGCCCTCCCACCGCCCCCATTTGGCGTCCGCCCTCCCCCTACCGGTATGCTGCTCCACGGAGGATTCGCCTAGTGGCCTATGGCGCTCGCCTGGAACGCGGGTTGGGTTAACGCCCTCAGGGGTTCAAATCCCCTATCCTCCGCCACGAAAGACCCCGCCGGTTCAGCTGTGCGGGGTCTTTCGCATTCTCCGTGCACGGCGGTTGTTCACAGACCGAAGGCGAGCAGGACGTTGCCGGGCATGCCGGTGGTGATCTGACGGCCGTAGCCGGAGTTGGTGAACAGCATGCCGTTGGCGATCACTGCGCCGTGGCCGTTGATGCCGCCGCCGACGCCGGGGACGCCGTTCACGGTGTGGAACAAGCGGGCGGTGTTGTATTCCCAGAGGATGGCGCCGGTGTCGGCGGCGAAGGCGCGCATCTTGCCGTCCATGCTGCCCTCGAAGACCAGGCCCGGGGTGGTGGAGACGGCGTTCGGCATCGCGAGCTGGCAGAGCGGCAGCATCGGCAGCGGCGGCGGGTCGAACAGGCAACCGTGCGCGGGATTCGGCGTACTCCAGAGGACGTCGCCGGTCGCCGGGTGCAATGCGAAAAGCGTGCCCGGCGTGCCCTGATACGTGGCGACGTACAGGCGCTGACCGTCGTAGCTGGCGCCCCACTGGATACCTTGCAGCGACTCCGAACCCGGGATGGGCAGCACCGGGACCGGCGTATTCAACCTGGTCTGCCAGATGATCTCGCCGGTGACCGCGTCGAGCAGGTGGAACACCCCGCTCTTCTGCCCGGCGCCGACGACCAGCCGGTCACCGATCTCGAAAATGTTCGGCTGCGAACCGAAGTCGAAATCGTGGCCGGGATCCGGGCAGTTGCCGCCCGGCGGCGGATACGTGCAGCGGCCGTTCCACGGCGCGTCCCCCGGTGTCATCCGGCGCACCCACCGGGTGGTCCCGGTGTCGAGATCGAGCGCGCCGATCGCTTCCGCCCCTTCGGGATAGCCGGTGTAGGGGTTGCCCGCGGTGTAGTACAGCGTGCGTGATTCCGGATGGATCGTGGGCGACGACCACACCGGCGCACCGCTGGGCGCGAACGGCGGCGACCCGCTCGGCGTCGGCTCCGGCGGCGGAATCGTGTAGTGCTGCCACCGGATGTCGCCGGTCGCGGCGTCGAGCGCCGCCACACTGCCGCGGAAGGTGCAGCACGGGTAGTGGTCGAGGGTGGCACTGCCGAGTTCCTGACTGGAAACACCGACATAGATGTGACCGTCGAAGGCCAGCGGCGAGCCGGTGATGATCGCCAACCGGTGCGCGTCCAGTTGGCGAACCCAGCGCAGGGCGCCGGACTGCGCGTCGAGCGCCCACATCCTGGCCGAGTTGTCGCCGAAGAAGACCATCCCGTCCATGACCGCGGGCCCGTTGCGCAACCCGTAGGTCGGGAGGTTTCCGCCGAGGGGCGTCTCGGCTTGGAACGACCACCGCGTCGCGCCGGTGTTCGCGTCCAGCGCGTAAAAGGTCCCGTTGCGACCGCCGACATAGACGGTGCCGTCCACTACGGCAGGCTGACTGGACGCGGCGATCGTGTCGGGAAATGCGAAGGCCCACTTCAGTTTCAGCGCGCCCACCGTGGCCGGGGTCAGCGCCGTCTCGTGCGGGTTGTAGCGCGAACCCGCGAGATCGAACTGCCACATCGGCCAGTCACCGTCGGCATTGTCGGCGCCGGCGGGCGGCGTCCCGATCAGCAACAGCACAGCCGCGCTCATCAAGACCGTCAGGCGCAGCCGCGCACCCCGCCGAACCCTGACCCCGCGGTCGGCAACGATCTTCCAGTCCATACCGAGCCCCCGTCCCTTGACGACCGCCATGCGCCGTCGAAGTGTGACCCGAGTTACATTACGCGCCACCCACCGTCGCTGTCGCCACTCGATTCCACTAACCGAACCGCCCCGAGGACTCCTCTCGACAGTTGCCCAGAGCCGTTCAGCACCCCTCCGCGCGGCGTACAGCAATCGCGATCTCGCGGCTTTCCACTGTCGGGGACACGTCGGTGTCCATGACGGCGCGAGCACTCTTTGCGACGGAGGTACATGAGGCATGCAGTCTCAGGTAATGCCAGGTCAATCCATATATCGGCTGGTAGTAGCTGGATCTGCGCGGGTGGAGTCGAGGGAGATTTGGCGCGAAGCCGCATCGATCCGTCCGAGACGGACTATTGCTCGTCGGCAAACGCCGGGGTAGGTTCGGCTCAGATGTGAGTCGATGTGGTCTCACAATGGGTTAGGGAGATGGCCGTGTTGACGAAGTGGTCTCGGCGGTTGGTTGTGCTGGCGGTGGCGATCACGGCGTCGGCGGCGACGTTGAACGCCGGTATCGCGGCGGGGGCGCCGGAGGGGGCGGTGCCGGTTCCGGTGCAGCCTGCCGCGCCGGTACCGGTGCCGCCCGAACTCGATCCCGGGTTCTACCGCCCGCCCGCCGAGGTGGTCGCGGCCAAAGCGCCGGGTGAGATCATCGCGGCGCGGCAGGTCAATGTCGCGAACGCGGGACTGATCCCGGTCAATGTCGACGCCTGGCAGGTGTCGTACCGGTCGAACAACAGCCGCGACGAACCCATCCCCGCCGTCGCGACGGTGCTGAAGCCGCGCGGATCGGCGCCGGACAAGCTGGTCTCGATGCAGATCGCCGAGGACTCGCTGGCCGCGTACTGCTCGCCGTCGTACGCGGTGCAGCAGTGGTCGCTGGCCACCTTCGTCGGACAGATCGTCGCCCCGCTCGAATTCGTCATCGCGCAGGGCGCACTCCAACAGGGTTGGGGCGTGGTCATTCCCGACCACCAGGGTCCGGACAGCGCGTTCGCGGCCGGACCGCTGGCGGGCCGGATCACCCTCGACGGAATAAGGGCCGCAAGGGATTTCGGTCCCATGCGACTGACACCGGACGCGCGCATCGGCATGTACGGCTATTCCGGCGGCGCGATCGCGACCGGCCATGCCGCCGAGCTGAAGCAGTCCTACGCACCCGAACTCAACATCGTCGCGGCCGCGGAGGGCGGCGTACCCGCCGATTTCGGCGCGGCGCTGGAGAACGGCAACGGCCAACTGTGGGCGGGCATGATCATGGGCGCCGTGCTCGGCATCGGACGCGAGTACCCGGAGTTCGGCGCGCTGCTCAACCGCGACCTGGATCCACTCGGTCAGGTGCTGTCCGTGGTCAAGGGCGGCCTGTGCGTGCAGTACAACACCGGACTGTTCCCGTTCGCGAATCTGAAAGGGATGCTGCGGGTTCCGGAAGGCGACCCGATGCGCAACCCGGTGGTGCGCGACACCCTGGACAAGACCCGCATGGGTAAGGCAGTGCCCGACATGCCCATGTTCATCTACCAGGCCAACCCGGACGAGCTGATTCCGGTCGGCCCCGTCAACACCCTCGTGGACACGTACTGCCAGAGCCCGGACGCGCAGGTCCAGTACGTCCGCGAACATCTCGGCGAGCATGTGACGACGGAGGTTTCGGGCGTCGCGACCGCCCTGCTCTGGCTGCGCGACCGGCTCGACGGCAAACCGGCCGCACCCGGTTGCAGCACCTCCGACGCGGGCTTAATGGTCCTGAATCCCGAGGGTTTGGGTCTGCTCGCCCAAACCTTCGGCGAGACCGTGGCCTCGTTCTTCGGCAAGCCGATCGGCGTCAAATAGGCATACAGCACGCTCCACGTGCAAACCGAGACCGGCCGTTGCTTCGAACGGCCGGTCTCGGTAACGCTCGGGTCCAGTACGCACTACCGTCCGGACCACGAGGAGGCGGCAATGCCCGACCACGAACACTGGTACCTGGCCTACGAGCGCGACGTGCTCGGCGAACCCGGCAGCCCCTGGCCGACCCGCCCACGATCCAGACCGCAGGTCGAGGAAACCCCCCGCTCCGCCTCCCGACTCCGCATCTTCCGCGCCCTACTGTCCCGCCACCGCATCGAACAGTGAAGCGCCCCCGAATCTTTCGCGTCGACCGACGCGTTTCCCCCAGGTCTACAGTGCGCGTTCGATCGAAATGCGCGCGGCGCGACACTATTTGGTAGTGTCAGGCGCAGCAAGCGCTCCCGGGGGGTTCAATGAGCGACGATCAATCATCGGACGGCCGCACGTTGCGCGTTGTGCCCGCAGAGCTCGCCGCCGCCGCGAAAACGATCAAATACCTGCTGGACGAACTCTCGTCCGGATTCAAATCGCTTGATACCGACGTGGTTTCGCTGACCAAAACCTGGCAGGGCTACCAGGGCGGGCTGTTCGCGCAGGGGTACACCGAAGTCAAACAAGGAATCGCTGATCTCTTGGACGCCATAGCCGATACCACGGTGGCTTTGGATGCGGGCGCAGAGTCCTACCTGGAACAGCAGCAGGTGCATGCCGAGGCCATCGAAGCGGTGGCGTTCTCGTTGGATTTGCCCGATGCGACATAGCGTAGATCTCACCCTGCTGGACTCGGTCATCGCGCGCATCAAGGGATTCGAGGGATTCTTCGACGAGCAGATCAAAGCTTTCGACGCGGCGGTCACGAAGATGCACGGCGTGTGGGAAGGGGACGCGGCGATCGCACAGCAGGATTCGCATCGGCGACTCATGGCAGCCGCCAAGGACATTCATGACGGTGTCGGCGATATGCGCCGAGCCGCGGTGGCCGCGCACGCGAACTACAGTGCCGCGGTGCAGGCCAATGTCGACATGTGGCAGGGCTGAGGCGGTTGTCCGAACTGGATGTAGACCCCGAGTTGTTCTACGAGGTCGCCGGGGCATACAGCCGAGCGAGCCGGTCGGCTTCGGCGGCGCTGCTGAAACTGGACCGGGAATTGCGCGCGGCCGTCAAGATGAGTGGCTCGGACTCCGGTAGCAGGTCGTGGGGCGGGACCTACTTCAAATCCGCGGTGGAGGCGCTGGTTACGGCGGGTATGGCGACCCGGGCCCTGGCCCAGATGGCGGCGCTGGTCAGACAGAGCGGAGTCAATCACGACCAGTCCGAACAGGCGGACTCCTACAACACTCCCGGCGGCACGCTGCCGGACGCCGATCCGGGCTCGCAGACCGCCGAGGCCCGGCCGCCGAAAAACCCGGCGGGCGGCACGCGGGCCGAACCGTCGCTCTGGAAAGACGTGATGGGCGCGGTCGAGTGGATCGACGGAGACGCCGACCTCATGGAGAACGCCGCCAACAGCTGGATCGCGGCCGCGAGCAGCTATCAGGCGCTCGATGACGCGATCACGCCGAAGATGAAGAGCCTGCTGGGCTCCACCTCCGAGGAGATTCCCACCATCGGCGAGACCCACACGACCGTGTTCGAGGGCGTCTCGCTGCTCGCCGATGCCATGCGCCAGCAGGGCGGGGCGACCAGTGGGTACGCCGGTCTCCTACGGCTCGCGCAGCAGGACATCGAGTGGGAATTGCGGGTGGAGAAGTTGGTCCAGGCGGTCAACGACCTCAACGCCGCCACCATCGGTAAGCCGATCGAAAAGGCGATCAAGGTGGTCGCCGAGCTCGAGATCGCCTACAGCCGCAGGCAGATCGAGAATGTCTTGACCGGGTTGAACAGCGCCCGCGACATGACCGCCACCATTCTCACCGGGGTTTCGACCACCGTGGTGAACAGCGTGAACACGAAATTCAAGCCGGTACTGGACAAGCAGCTCAAACGGCCGCCGGAGCCGACCTCGGCCGAGCGGCGGCGGAAGAACAAGCTCGAAGGAGCCAAAGCCGAGGCCCGAGCCGGTATCGATCCGACCAAGCCGAAGACGTCGATACCGTCTGCTTCGGGTACGGCCAGCCGTCGCATCCCGGACGACCTGGATACCACGAACAAGCGGTTGACCGAGGTCAAGAACGTGGAGCGCCAGGAATACACTGATCAGATCAAGGATTTCGTCAGTTACTGCGAGACCAACGGCTATGAGTTCGTGCTCGTCACCGACAAGAACACCAAGCTAGCATCAGAGATCCAGGATCTGATCAATCAGGGGAAGATCAAACACGTGCCGATGGACTTCAAGAGTTGACGACGACAGACGACGCCGCCGCGGCCGAGCTGCTCGAAGAATATCGGCAAGCGGGTGGATACGGTCAGACCATCCCTGATATCCCGAACAGTGTTTCGCTCACTCCGCCGGCTGTCGAAGTGGTCGCGCAATGGTTGTCCGAATTGGAAAAGCGGTGGCCCGGCCCCGAAACCGAAGGGCGCGAGCTCGCCCGGCTGAGTCTGGCAAACGCACTCGGCCGCAAGGAAGCCCGCAAGACCTCGGCAGTGCCCGCACTGATCTCTCAGTTCGATGTGGCCAAGCCGATGAGTGCCCGGACGCGATGGGCGGCAGGCAACTCGATCTATGAAATCCCCGCCGGGATCGACTATTTCGACCAACTTGCCGATATCGCGGCGAACCGAGCCTTCGGCGCGGATCGGCAGATGGTGGTCGGCTGGCTCGGCAAGTCCCGCCATCCCCGCGCCGCCGAGGTGGCCCTCGCCCAACTCGATGACACCGACGTCCAGGGCCACGCCCTGGACGCGCTCGCGAAACTACGGCCCCAAGGGGTGCGCGAGCAGATCGAACCGTTCTTGACCAGCAAGAACAAATGGCATCGCCGGACCGCGGAAAGAATCGCCCGCTACGACGAGAGCTGACGGTGCTCGAGGTCAGCGCCAGATGCGGCGTTGCGCTGTCGACGCTTCCAACGGGCTGACGGAAAGGTTCTCCCCCTCGAGCCGATAAGGCTCGAGAACTGTCAACGCGATGCCTTCCGCATGCTCCAGGAAAACTTCGACCCCGTCGCCGCCGGTGTCGGGCAGCCGGACGTCGACGACCAGCGCGGCCGCCCGGATCCGGCTCCGCATCGCGCCTATCGCCGCGGTGCCGAGCGCCAGCGATTGCGTCGCGCCCGCCGCCTCGGCGGTAATCAACTGTGTTGTGCCCTTTCGGTCTACGACGAGACCGAAAGGAACGAGCTGCCCGTGTTCGGTCAGCCGCTGCTCTGCCACCGTCAAGGCTTCGTCGAGCAAGCCGTCCAGATCGGATTGCGCCAGGTCCGACGCTGTCTCTCGCCACGCGACCACCGATGTTCCCCTTCGATCCGACCTCAACCGGCCACGGCTGGCACGCTACCTCGAGGTTCGATGCCGGCGGTGCCGACAGCGGTCGCGCGTTGGCCGCGCACACGCACCGAGCCGCGGCGATGGGATGCAGAGTCCGCGCTGTGCATCGCCACAGGCGCCGGCCGCGCGAACCGCGACCGTTCTTCGCTCACCAGACCTTTGAATGCGCAGCCTGCGATCACGGGGTCGGGGTTTCGAAGCGCAGGGGCAGGGTGAGGGGGCCGGTGGGGCCGAGGGTGGGGCCGGGTCGGCTGGGGGCGGCGAGGACGGGGTGCGGGAGCCGGCGGGCCAGAATCGGGAGGGCTTCGGCGATCTCGGCGCGGGCCAGTGCTGCGCCGAGGCAGTAGTGGATACCGCCGCCGAACATGAGGTGCGATGCGGGTCTGGTTGCGGTGATATCGAATTCGGCGGCACCGAATACGGCGGGATCGGTATTCGCGGCATTGGTCAGCATGTTGATGAAGCTGCCCGCAGGAATGGTGAGGCCCTCGAATTCGATGGTCTCGTCGGTCATCCGCCAGATCGTGTTGACCGCGGGCGCGACCCGCATGATCTCCTCGACCGCCCGAGGTGCGATGGCGGGATCCGCGGCCAGCATCCGCCACTGCTCCGGATAGTCGAGGAAGGTCTGCATCGCCAGACCGATTTGCTGGCGGGTGGTGTCCTGTCCCGCGAACAGCAGCGCACTCGTCATGGCGCGCAATTCGATCGGTGAAAGACGGTCCCCCGCTTCCTCAGCCGCTATGAGATCGGTCAGCAGATCGTCGGACGGGGTGGTGCGGCGCTGCTCGATCAGTTCATCGATCGCTTCGTGCAATGTCGCCAGGGCGGTCTCGATCCGATCCAGCTGTGCGGCCGCGGAAACACTGAACATCAAACCGATTTCGCTCGGCAGGCGACGGAAGTCCTCCCATCGTTCGCGCGGCACACCCAGCAGCTCACACAGAATCCGCGCCGGATAGCGGTCCGCGAAGTCCGCCATGAACTCACACTCGCCCGCGGCAACGATCGGCTCGATGAGTTCCGCTGTGACCGAACGCATTACCGGTCGCAGCCGGTCCACCGCGGCCCGGTTGAACGCCTTGCTCACCAATTGCCGCAACCGGGTGTGATCGGCGCCTTCTACGCTCGGGAGCACCGAGCCGATCCATTCGACCGCGGGCCCCGAGGTAATTCCTTGCGCGGCCAAGGATTCCACGCCGCCCCAGCGCACGCGGCGGTCCGCGAGCAAGGCCGCGGCCTCGCGATGCCGCAACACCGCGAACCCGATCGGCGTGCGGGCGTACCAGTTCGCGGCACGGGCGGCGGCGACCTCCGCCGAATCCGGCCGGAACGCCGGGTCGAGCACATTCAGTTCGACGACTCTGCCTGCGGAGTCCACCTCGTGTCCGGCCATCGACATCCGACATCACCCTTCCCACCGGAACGGTCCACCTCCCGGGACCTGGTGCAAAGGACGCTACGGACGGCCGAGGGCCCGGCCTATCGCAGATTTCTCGTATTTCTTGCTAGTCGCGCCCGTACAGCAGGCCGGTGAGCTGGCGTCTGCTGCGGATGCCGGTTTTGGCGAAGATCGCGGTGAGATGGGCCTGCACGGTCAGCGGCGAGATGAACAGCCGTTCGGCGATCTCGCCGGTACTGCAGCCCTGAACGACCAGCTCGAGGACTTCCCGTTCCCGTGCGGTGAGCCCGAAGGCCGCGTAGAGCAAGGGCGCGACGGCGCCGGGGTGCGCGGCCTGCAAGACCAGCGCGACCTGGGTGTCGGTGGCCGACGCGTGCAACGACACCCACCGCCCGGTGCCCCCGCGCACCCGGGCCGACGCCTCCTGTTCGGTGCGCGCCCGCTCGGCCAGAGCGAGCACCGCGAACGGCAGCGCGTCGTCGGCCGAGCCGAGTTCGGCCAGCCAAGAACGCGCGGGTTGCGAGATCGAGAGGATCTGCCCCGCCGCATCCAGCACCAGCACGCCCGGCCACCGCAGCTCGTTGCCGGGCGCCGAGCGGGCGAGCACGCCCGCGGTGCGCAAACCGCGCCCGAGCACGGCGGCGAGATCGTGCGCGAAATCGCGTTCGTCGGCGCTGAAGTCGTGCGGCCGCTCCCGGAACAGCGAGATATTGCCCCAGCAGGCACCGTCGATCACCAGCGCGGTGCGCAGCTCGCCGGTCATGTTGTTGGGGCGCAACAGTTCCCGATAGCGAATGCTGCGCTCCAGCTGTCCGCCGGTCTCTTCGCTCAGCACCCCGCTGTGCCGTTCGCCGAGCGCGAGGGCGACGAAGGAGTTGTAGTCGTCGGGCAGGTACGCGAACCGCGCCACCTCCGCGTCGGGCGGCGGCATATCGAACGATCGATAGCCCGTCTCGACCATGCTGTCCGGGTCGGTGGTGTGCCAGCAACCGGAGTCGTGCGGTACCGCCGCGGCCAGCAGCACCGCCGCCTCATCGATCAGATCGGCCGTGCTCAGGCCGGCCGCGGCCAGCCCGAGCATCCGCTCATACGTTCGCTCCCGGAGGCGACTGCTCACCTCCCCAGTCTCGCGCGCAACGCCCGCGCAGCCAACCCCTTATCGGATCAGCGAATGGCGGCCACCAAGGCGTCGGTGACCGAGCGCCAGATCACGCCCGCTTCGAGGAAGCCCGCTTCGCGCAGTTCGGTGAGATGCCAGTCGACGGGATGGGTCTCGCCGGTGACATGGGTGCTCAGGATTTCCCGGCTGGCGGCGACGTCGGCGGCGAGCTGCGGGTCGGCGGCCGCGGCCACCCACCAATCCGCCCAATCCAGCGTGCCGGCCTCGGTGACCCGCTGCTGATGCGCCTGCTGCACCGCCTCGTCCAGGGCATTCAGCAGCGGTGTACCCGGGTCGGGCATGTGGTCCGCGTTGAGGAAGATGCCGCCGGGACGGAGCAGTTTGCCGAGGTCACCGTAGAGGCGGACCAGTGGTTCGGCTTTCAGCCAGTGCAGTGCGGTCGCGGTGACGATCGCGTCGAACGGTTCGTCGGGCAGCTGCGACATCCAGTCCGGCGACTTGATATCGGCGGTCACGAAGGTCATCCGGGCGTCGTCCGCGAAGGTGCCACGAGCGATGGCCAGCAGGGCCGGATCACGATCGATGCCGACCGAGGTCGCCGCGGGCAGCCGCGCGAACAGCCGCCTGCTGATGGTCGCCGTGCCGCAGGCCAAATCGAGCACCCGCGGCGTCGATCCGGCCACGGCCTCGACCATATCGAGCATGACCCGGAACCGCTCCTCGCGGTCGGGCATATAGAACTCCTGCTGCCGGTCCCAGCTTTCCTGCCACCGCTCCCAATCCATGACGCCTCCGAATGAGTAGGAACTGTCCTCGCGTATGCGCTCGGCAATTTCGCTGCGCCGGAATATGCGGGAGATCGCGTCGGGCGATAGAGCACTGTTTCCGGGAGACGAGCAGCCGAGGGAACGATACCCGCTGGACAACGGGATATTGATGAACGACGGCAGGCGCCGATGCCGGAAAAAAATTGCCGGAATCAGCGCTCGGTCACCTGGAAACAGGTCAGGCGGGCTCGATCCGGAACACCGCGATCCGCTCGGCCGCTTCGGCCAGGGCCGCCGGGGTCGCCTCCGCGACCAGTCCGGTCTTCACGAACCATTCGTCCAACCGGGCCGGACCGTGCGCGACATGGTCACGCAGCAGCGTACGGCGTTCCGCCACAGGCAATTCGACCATCCGCACCACCGACGAGCGCCGGCCACGGGATAACGTCACGGTCGACGCCGCGCGAACATTGGCCACCCAAGCGGACTTCCCGTAGGCCTGGAACACGTAGCGCTCGCCGGCGATCGGGAGCACCGACAGCGGGACGGTCCGCAGTTCGCCGGTGCGACGGCCGGGGACTGTCAGGATGTGCATCTCGCTGAACGAGATTCCCAGTTTCTGCAACAGCTTTACCAGCCCGTTGAGTTTGTTGATCCGACGGCGCAGCCGCACCGGGTCCTGAGCCATGCCATCCACAGTACTGCCGATGTGCTGCCTTCGGTGGCCAGGACCGCGCGCTGCTGTCACGATGGTGGCAGTCCGGGGAAGGGGAGCAATGCGAATTCTGGTGCTCGGCGGTGCGGGACAGATGGGACGGGTCACCGCTGCGGTCCTCGCCGGTGACGACGCGGTCGAGCGGGTGGTGGTCACCGACCTCGACGAACGCAACGCGCGCTCCGTCGCGGATCGGTTGGGGCCCAAGGTATCCGGCATCGACCTCGACGTGCTGGACGAAGCCGCCCTGGCTGCGGCGCTGCGGGACTGCGACTTGGTGGCCAACTCGGTCGGCCCGTTCTTCCGGTTCGGCGTGCCTATCCTGACCGCGGCGATCGCGGCGGGCCGCGACTACGTCGACATCTGTGACGACTGGGAACCGACCCTGCAGATGCTCGAACTGGACGAGGCGGCACGGCAGGCCGGGGTCACCGCGCTGGTGGGCATGGGCGCCAGTCCGGGCATCGCAAACCTGTTGGCGTGCACCGCCGCTCGCGAACTCGACACCGTGGACGACATCATCACCGGGTGGAACATCGCCGGATCCGCGCCACCGGCGGCCACACCCGGAACCCCGAACGCGGCTGTCGCACACGGGATCCACCAGATCACCGGCACGATCCGGGTGCTGCGCAACGGCAGGATGGTCGATCGGCCCGCGTTGGAACAGCGCAGGTTCCACTACCCGGGCATCGGTCCCGCGCGCGGCTGGACCTTCGGTCATCCGGAGGCGGTCACGCTGCACCGCAACCATCCGCACGCGCGGGAGAACGTCAACCTCGTGATCGGTCAGCGCTGGACCATCGCGCTGCTCTCGGCGCTGCGTTACAGCGTGGATCGCGGGCTGCTCTCGGCGAACAACGCTGCCCGCATCGTCGAAGCGGTGGAACGTCGCGCGCCCGCGCGCCCGGCGAGCGTCCTGCGCCCCGGCGCCCCGCCGCCGATGTTCGCGGTGCTCAGCGGCACCCGCGCCGGTGTCCCCGCGACCGCCGCGACCGCGTTGGGACAGGTCCCGGGCCTGTCGATGGCCGAGATCACGGGCATCCCGCTGGCCGTCGCCGCACGCCTGCTGCCCACCTCGCCCGGTGTGCACACCCCGGAATCCCTGCTCGACCCCGACGTCTTCTTCGCCGCACTGGCCCCGCACTGCCTCGGGGCGCCCGCGCCGCACACCATGACGATCACCACTCGTTCCTGGGTCGACGATCACACCAACGCCGAAAGTCTTTCCGCGGCTTTGCTCACCGCGCTCTTGGTGCCGCCACGGCCGTCGGCGTAGCGATTCCTGCGGATGCGTGGTGGCGCGGCGCGCAGTACTGTCCAGCGCGGCAGACCCGCCGCCGACCGACTCGGAACCCGGTTTTTCTTGGCTCGGCGCGGCCGCAGTGCAAACGATTGGCGCACCATGACCACCCCACCGCATGTCCCGCAGCACCCGCCGGCGGACCGGCCGCCGCGACTACCGACCTGGTTGTGGGTGCTGCTCATCGTGGTGACGCTCGTGGTCGGCGGCGGTGTGGCCACGGCCGCAGTGGTGGCCACCAAGGACGCGAGCGGCTCCGCCACCGCCGTGCAGGCGACGTCACAGCCCGCCCGACCGACGACGGTGCCGCCCACCGGCACCCGCGCCGGACTGCCCACCGATCCGAAAAGGGTGCGCTACGAGGTCGTCTCGTCGACCGGAACGGTGCCGCGGCTGCACTACATCGACGACGCGGGTCCGCATTCCGAGACCAAGGTCGCCTCGCCGTGGTCCAAGGAGGTCTTGACCTTGCAGAAAGACGTACTGCTGACGCTCACGGCACAGGGCGGCAAGGACGCCGACCTGATCTGCCGCATCACCGTCGACGGCACGGTGCGCACCGAGCGGGAGGCGAAGGCGCCACAGGCCAACGCCATCTGCACGCTCGATTGACCTGCCGCCGGACCGCGCACGCTGGGGCGCGCGGTCCGATCCGCGGCTACGTCAGGTACACCGGCAATGTGCGGTGGCCGTTGGAGATGAAACTGCCCACCGGTTCCAGTTCGGCCGGGTCCACGGCGAACCTGAGCTTCGGGAACCGTTCGAACAGCGCGGGCAAGGCAATCGTGGCCTCGAGCCGGGCCAGCGGCGCGCCGATGCAGTGGTGCGCGCCGTGACCGAAGGACAGGTGCTCCTTGTTCGCCCGGTGCACGTCGAAGGTATCGGCCGTCGCGCCGTGCACCCGCGGGTCGCGGCCCGCGCCCGCGTAGGACGCGAGAATGGCCTCCCCCTTGGGAATTCGGATCTCGCCGAGCTCGATGTCCTCGACCGCGTAGCGCAGCGGCAGGTGCGCGACCGGCGCCTCGTACCGCAGCGTCTCCTCCACCAGATCCGACCAGGGCACCCGGCCGGCCAGCACGTCGGCGCGCTGGCCGTCGTGCGTCAGCAGCGCGAAGATCGCCTGATCGAGCAGGTTCACCGTGGTCTCGTGCCCGGCGTTGATCACCAGCATCAGGGTGTCGACGAGTTCCTTCTCGACGAGCTGCGAACCGTCCTCGTCGCGGGTGGCGATCAGCACGCTGGTCACGTCGTCACCGGGCGTGGCCCGGCGGAACGCGACCAATTCGCTGATCAAACCGTACATTTCGAGGTAGTTGGCTTGGGCCTGCTCGGCGGTGAACGAGGAGTCGAAGAAACCGTCGACACACTTGTGCAGGCCGGGACCGAGATGCTCGGGCACACCCATCATCTCGGTGATCACCTTGATCGGCACCGGATACGCGAAATGCGCACGCAGATCGACCGATTCGCCCGGCGGTGTTGCCGCGAGCGCGTCGAGCAGCGTGGTGGTGATCTCCTCGATGCGCGGGCGCAGGGCGGTGCTGCGCCGGTGCGTGAACGCGGGCGAGACAAGCCGGCGGAGCCGGCGGTGATCGGGGCCGTAGGCGGTGAACATGTTGTCCACCGCCACCCACGGCAACAACGGCCAGGCCTCGGTGATCTCCCCGTTGATGAACGAAGACCAGTGCCTGCGCGGATCTTTGGAGACGCGCGGGTCGGCCAGCAAGGTCTTGAGCAGGACGGCATCGGTCACCGACCACGCGGGCACACCGCCGGGTAACGCCACCAAGGCGACCGGTCCACGCGCGCGAATCCTGGCGGATTCGCCCTGGATGTCGACACCCGTCGTGTCCAGGACCAGTGGTTCATGCTCCATCGGACGCTCCTTACATCATGTTCAACGGAGGGGACTTGGGGAAAATGACCGGAAGCGAAGCCAGCGCACGGTGGAAAGGCCCGGGCCGCCAGGACAATTCGGCGACGGAGACGGCGAGCTGCATCTCGGGCAGCGCGTCCAGCAGCTGATCGATGGCGTCCTGCACCACCAGGTAGGCAACGGATTTCGCGGGGCACGCATGCGGTCCGGCGCTCCACGCCAGGTGCGAGCGGTTACCGGTACGGTCGCCGCCGCGGATCTCCGGATCGTTGTTGCACCCCGCGAGGCTGATCAGCACCGGCTGATGCGCGGGCAGCCAGTTGTTGTCGATCAGGATCGGCTGGCGCGGATAGGACGTGCAGAAGTTGGCCATCGGCGGATCGTTGAACAGCACCTCGTCCAATGCGTCCCGGGTGGACAGGCTGCCACCGAGCACATCGCCGCCGAACCGATCGTCGGTGACCATCAGCAGCAACGTGTTGATGATCAGGTTCTGCTGCGGTTCGATGCCCGCCCCGTAGAAACTGATCAGCTGCGACAGCATCTCCACATCGTCCAGCTCGGCCGGATGGTGCGCCAGCCGTGAGGTGACATCGTCACCGGGCTCGGCCCGGCGCAGCTGAATCAGCTCCATCAACGCCTCGCTGAGCATCTGCATGCCTTGCGCGGCATTGACGGTGTCGAAGAGCGCGGCCATGCCGGTCGCCACCCGCTGGCCCAATTCGGCCGAGCAGCCGACCATTTGGTTGAGCACCTCGAACACGAGCGGAAAGGCGTACTGGGTCACCAGATCCGCGGAGCCCGCCTGGCAGAACGTGTTGATCAGCGGGATCGCGATCTGCTCGACGGTGGAATGCAGTGCGTGCAGGTCGATTCCGTCGATGGCCGCGGTGTAGGCGTGCCGGTAGCGGGCATGCGCCGCACCGCTGTTTCGCAGCGCGTTCGGGTACCACTCCATCATCGGCTTGACCGGCGAGTCCGCGGGGATGTTCTGCTGCCAGGTGCGCGGGTCGGCCGGAAAGTGCTCCGGGTCGTTCAAGATGCGCAGCGCGGCTTGATAGCCGACCACGAGGGTCGCGGGGACGCCCGGCGCCACTTCGATCGGCACCAAAGAGCCATAGCGCTCGCGCATCTCGGCATAGGCGCGGTGCGGGTCGGCGGCGAACTCGGCGGTGTGCAGCAGCACCCGGGGGCCGTCGGTGTCGATCGGCGATCCGTGCTGCACCGGGCAGGCGCCGGGCAGTGCGGTGGTGGTGGCTGCGGTGGTCTGCGACGTGGTCAAAACAGTGAGCTCCATACGGTGTAAGGCCGGTCACGCACCTCGGTCACATGCGGCTGAAAAGATCGGAGGTGTATCAGGTTCCAGCCGACCATAAGTGACTATATGTGGATGATGCACATCGAGGGACGGAACTCGGTGGGGCGAAGGTGGATTCGCCGTGGTAACCGCACAGTTATTGCCCAGCACCCGATTTCGATCGGGGTAGCGCTCGGTTCGCCGGAGGTCAGGACTCGGACGCCGTCCCGGACCATCGGGGGTCGCGACCGGTGACAGCGACGATGCGATCGATCAGGGCGGCATCGCCGGAGGCGACCACGGCGGGTCCCCACAGTTGCGGGATCGGAGCCTTCGGCACGAAATCGACTACGTGGTCCAGGCACGCCCGCAAGGTCGCGGTGGGCAAGTCCAGGGGGCGGCCGGTCGCCCTGGCCAGGTCCCAGCCGTGCACCACCAGTTCGGTGAGCACGATCCTGCCCCAAACCTCGTTCGGCAGCGCCACATCCGGGGACAGTGCCGTTGTGCCCTGCCAGGCGTCGGGCGCGTCCCAGGCCAGCGTGAGCGCGTCGACCAGCTCGGCTGTCTCGCGGCGGCGCGCGGCGTCGAAAACGCTCGGGATGCTGTCGGGGTCATCCGGAGGACGATCGGAATCCTTGCGCGCCATCGCCGCGAACCCGACCGCAACCTCACGGATATGCCCGATCAGTTGCGCGACGGTGTACTCGCTGCACGGGGTCGGCCGGTCCAACTGCTCGTCCGTGGTGGCATTCAGGAGTTCGATCACGGTGGCACCGGCCGGTTTCAGGTCGAGCACGGTGGTCCTCCTTCGGTTCGACGCGGGCAGGTGCCCTCCTCCGTGCAGACGACTCGGCGCACCGGAATCAATCGGTCGCCGGAATCAGTCGACCTTGTAGAGCCAGATCTGCGGGGCGGCCGGTTCACCGGTGGCGGTCCAGCGATAAGTGCGCGCCAACCCGGTGCCGTCGTAGTTGTGCAGGTAGGTCAGGAGTTTCGAGCGCGTGTCCTGGCCCGCGGCGATACCCTTCAGGACGATGGTGGTCAGGTCATAGGCTTCGGCGGAGCCCGGGCCCGGCGGCTGACCATTGAGCGCCTCGTAGTCGGCGGCGAACCGGCTGACCACCGGCCCACAGGAGCAGGAGATCAGCGCGCCCGCCGCCGAATCACCAGCCGCAGCAACGAAGTCCGCGGTCACGGTGCTTTCGGCAGACACAAACGGTGCCGTGACGCCCGCTCCGCGCAGCTGTCGCAGCAGTTCGGCGGCTTCTTCGTACTGTCCGGAATAGAAGACCGCGTCCGGTTCAGCGGTGGCGATAGCGGCGACCACGGTGGCGAAACCGCGGTCACCCCTGGTGATTTCCGCGCCACACCGCGCATCGGCCGCGGCGCCGATCCCGGCGACGACGCTGCCTGCCAAACTCCTGCCGTACCCCGACTTGTCCTCGACCACACAGATCTTGCGGAAATGCGCGGTGCCGACCAGGTATTTCGCCAGTGCGGCGCCCTGCACGTCATCGGCGGCCAAGCCACGGAAGAAGCTGGACCAGCCGTTGGTGGACAGCGTCGGATCGGTGGCCGACGGCGTCAGGAACGGTAGTCCCGCGTTGTCGAAAACTGCTCCTACGGTGCGGATCTCATCGGAGATCATCGGGCCGACCAGCGCGACCGTCGACTGGTCCTGCACGATGCGCGTGGCGGTCAGCGCCGCCGCGCCGCCCGCGGTGTCGACCTCCCGCACCGTAACCGTGCACCCCGGATTCGCCTTGGTGAACCGGTCCACCGCGAGCTTGACGGCACCGTAGGTATAGCGACCCGGTCCGGTGGGGCCGGTCGCCGCGAGAGTGACGGGCGCGCAAGTCGCCTTGCCGTCACCGGCAGGGTCGGCGGCCGCTGCCGCCTTGGCCGACTCCTGGCCTTGCATGTCGATTTGGGCCAGCGGCGCAACGGTTCTCGGCGCGCCGACGGTCCCCGGCGCGATCGCACCGGCCCACTCGATGGGGGCGGAGGTATCGCCAGGGGCTTTGTGCCCGCCGTCGAACCCGCCGAAGGCCCACACCGCCCCCACCACCGCCGCGGTCGCGACCACAAGCACGGAACCACCGATGCCCGTCCGCCGCAGTACGCGGCTCTGCGCAGATCGTGCGGTGTGGACCGCGTTCCGGGACAACGCATCCGACGACTGTAGCCGCGGACCCGAACCTGCGGATTCAGGCTGGTTGTCCGGCGGTTCAGGGACCGCCCCGGCATCCGCGGGATGGGTTACACGCGTCCCTGACGCCGGATAGGCATCCTCGGACAGAGTCGTCGGCCATTCGGCGGGACGGGTTTCGGGATGTGAGCCTGGAGTTGGTGCAGGCCAGGTTCCTGGGAGCGTCGGCTCAGGTTCCTCGTTAGGTTCAGGTGTCGCCGAGGGCCGGGCGGCCGCTGGATTCGCTGTTTGTGTTTCCGCGTCAGCATCGCCTGCTGACCGGCTTTGGGTTGAATCATCCTGTCGCTGTGCTGATTCCACGGGCGGCACCCAGGCCAGCGGAGTGGTCGGCGGAGCCGAGAGTTCGTTCGCCGCAGTGCCGGACATGGCGTGCAGAGCCGCGGTGGCGAATTCGGTGCAGGAGGCGAATCGTTCGGCGGGGGTCTTCGCCAATGCCTTGGCCAGCACCGCGTTCAGCGCGGGCGGCAAGCCCGGACGCCGGTCGCCGACCGCGGGCGGTGGCTGTTGCAGATGACCCGCGATCAGGCCCGCCGGACTGTCCGCGACGAACGGAGCCGTGCCGGTCAGGAGCCAGAACAGCGTGCAGGCCAGCGCGTATTGGTCGGATCGGTGGTCGACGGGGGCGGCGGACAGCTGCTCAGGTGACGCGTACGCCAGTGTCGCGGCGAACATTCCGGTGCGGGTCAACTGCTGGGACTCGTCGCGCAGGCGCGCGATGCCGAAGTCCGTCAACAGGATTCGCTCGTTCTGTCCGGCCGTCGCCCGGGCCAGCAGGATGTTCGCCGGTTTCACGTCACGATGCAGCACCCCGACGGCGTGCGCGTAGTCGAGGGCCTTGGCCGTCTCGGCGACGATCTGGATGGCGCGCAGCGGAGCCAGCGAGCGTGGGTCGAGCGCGCCCGCGTCGGTGCCGTCCACATACTGCATCGAGATCCAGCGCGTGTCATCGTCGATACCGCGGTCGTACACGGCCACGATGTTCGGATGGTCCAGCCGCGCGACCAGCTCCGCCTCGCGCTCGAACCGCGCCAGCATCTCCTGGTCGGCATGCAGGTTCGAGCTGAGCAGTTTCAGCGCGATCCGGCGCGGCAGTCGCGGATGCCGCGCGAGATACACCGACCCCATCCCGCCCCGGCCCAGCCGGCGCTCGACCACGTATCCGGCGAAGATCTCACCAGCGCGCAGCATTCCGTCCTCTCCCACCCTGGGTCCCCCGACCACCGGCCCGGTCATCGTAGCCTGCGGATATGCTGCGGTCCCCGCGCCGACGCAACAGTCCCCAGGCCCCACCCAGCCGCGGTCCGCCGCACGCGGACGCCATGCCACGAACCCCGCACACCCACACCACAATCCGCCGTTCATACCCGCAGCACGGATCCCCCTACGCGCGGACCTGACCGACGCGAGCACGCGGGCCGAAGTTGTCCACAGCTGTCCACAGTTCGACTCCACACCCGGAACCCGCGCGGCTCCGATCGCGGACCTCGGCACCACCTCGGTCGCGCGAATCTCAGCACCGCTGGATTCGACGTTCGCGAAACCTGGCGACACCCCGGCCAGTCGCGCGACTGGGAGCGCAGACATCCCGGCCAGGTGCGGGGGGTCAGCCCGGGTACCGCTGGGCTGCAACCACGTCGGCCGAGAGGTGTCGAAATTCGCGACCAGCTCACGCACGACACGCTGCCGAATTCGCGATCAGCGGTGCCCGAATTCGCGATCAGAACCACCTACGCCCATGCCCCTGCCACGCACAGCGGGTACATCATCACCGCCGCCGCCCTCATCGACCAGACGCACCTGACCAACAGACACATAGGTCCGCGGCGACGCATGCCGCAGCAGAAGACCTCGACCGCAATATCGATGACTCATCCGGCCGACAGTCACGCACAAATGCCCGTCGAGCACCGACGACGGCGCGCATGGAGTTCGCTGTGCACGGAGTCGTCGGTTCGATCGACCCGTAAGCGGCGTGCGGCCGCAGGACGCGACGAACGGATACCGCGACGGAAATCCGTTGACCTCGCGGTCGCTGATCGTAGAGGCTCGCGGTTGTGCACAGGCATCCACAGGTGGTCGGACTCGAGCCGTTGGCGGAGGGAAATCTGCGGCTGTTGTTGGCGGCGGCGGTCGCGGATGCCGATCCGCTCGAGGTGATGCCGCCGGTAGCAGGGTCGACCGGCTGGGACGCGGTCAGTGAGCAGGCGTTCCTCGACTTCCATCGAGGTCGCGCGCTGCGGCCGGACGCACCCGTCGAGTACACGTATGTGATCACGGTCGACGGCCGGGTGGTCGGGGCCGCGCGGCTGGAGCCGGGCGAACACGGGGTCGAAGCAGGTGTGTGGATCGGCCGCTCCCAGCGCGGACGAGGCGTCGGAAAGGCGGTCGCCGAACAACTGCGCGCGGCGGCCACCGCGATCGGCGCGCGACGCATCCACGCGGTCACCACGGTCGACAACATGGCGGCCCGGAAGCTGTTGGCCGCGGCGACACCCGCCGTCGATGGCGACACCGTCACCGCGACAGTGGATCTCGGCTGAAGCCGACGGTGCATGGGCGGGGTTGAGTTCACGCCGTCGCCGTCTGGATGGTGTGCAAGAGGTTGTGCACAGGCGATCACACGCGGACAACCAGACGCGCGCTGGGAAGGGCCCGGCGTTATGTGCAAGCAGGAAATCCGCCATCCTTAACAGCAGGAAGCCCCCGTCCCCACCAGCAGAGCCCGCCGTCCCCACCACCCCGCAAGCCGCCGTCCCCCCAGCAGAGCCCGCCGTCCCCACCAACAGCAAGCCGCCGTCTGCACGAAAGTCCGCCGTCCTACCAGGCGAGGCGCAGCCATTGCCTACCGGAAAGCGCGTTCTGACTGATGGGTTCTGCCGTTACCTGTACTCGGGCACGATTACATACCGCCGCCGTGTACGGCGACCGAGTTCCGGCGCCTGTACCCGCAGCCGCCGAGCGGAATCGGTGAGATCACAGAGGTTGTGCACAGTTCACACAGGGACTCGCCGTGCGACCCGCCGGTGTCTCGTGCAGAAGGTCTGTGAGGTCCGCATGCTCCTCGTGGCAGAGTGGGTGCGGTGACCGGAATCGACTGGAACCACAACAGTTTCTACCACCGGCTCCTCCTGCGTCAGTTACCCAAGAACATGTCCCGTGTGCTCGATGTCGGTTGCGGGGCGGGTGCCTTCGCCGTCGTGCTGGCACGGCAGGCCGAGCGGGTCGACGCGCTCGATCAATCCCCGGTGATGATCGACGCCGCGAAGCAGGTCGTACCCGCGAACGTCACATGCATCCTCGGCGACATCCTGGAACAGCAGTTTCCGCCCGCGACCTATGACGCGATCGTCTCCATCAGCACACTGCACCACCTGCCGCTCGATGAAGTGCTGCCGGTCCTGGCCGACGCACTGCGCCCCGGCGGTGTGCTCGCCGCCGTCGCACTGCCCCGCACCGATCTCCCTCGCGAGTTGCCCACCGAACTCGTTGCCGCACTTGGACACCGAGTGCTCGGCGGCACCTTCGCACTACTACGCAAACTCGGCCTCGGCGACCGGCACGCCCTCGATCCCGCCCACGCCGACATGCCCGTCCGCCTCGACCCACCTTTGACCACCCGCCAGGTCCGCGAACAAGCGCGCACCCTGCTCCCCGGCGCGCAAGTCCGCCGCCGCCTGTTCTGGCGCTACTCCTTGGTCTGGCACAAACCGCACCCGTAGGCCGAGGCTTTCGGTCCGGAGAACCGGGGCACCCGCCGCGTTCGGTTCGATGGCGACGAGATCACGGCCCCATCTGGCCGTTGACCTGCTCCCGCAGTCGCTGGACATCCACCCGCCACGCCCTCGGCAATGAGCCTGCTGATATCCCCCGTCGATCCACATACGGGGTGACGATCGCGGTCGGTTCCAGGCACCCACCCCCGGACCTCTCCGAGAATGCCTGGCGAAAGTCTGCCGACGCACGGCCCGTAACCCGCCAAGGCACGGCCTGAACCTGGACAGTCGATCACCAGGTAATGGTGGCGGCCTCTCGGCCGATGCCGCCCACCATTACCTGGTGATCAGTCGACCAATTCCTCTTTCAAGCCGCGCGCGACCTCGTCCAGGGCGGCTCGGAGCAGTTCCGTGTAGACGTCGAGGTCCGGGATGGTCGCGTGGTCGGCGTGGACGGAGATGGTGATCGTGTCGCCAAGGCCGTGCACACCGTGGGTGAGGTGCATGACGGAGCCGAGGGCGGGGAAACCGGCGGTCCAGCGGACGCGCCCGCCGCCGAAGGTGAGGTCCGCGGGGCCGCGGTGCACGCTGGAGACCACGGTGTGGCCGGCGATGGAGTCGGGGACGATGTCGATCGGATAGCGGGCGATATCGCGGCGGAGCAGGGGCGCGGGGACGACCTCGGTGACCCGATCCTGCGCGGTGAGCAACGGGTGTTGCGCGCGCACGCGGCGGTCGCGCAGCGTCGCCGCGATCTGGTCGGCGCGCTCACGCAGGTCTGCGACGTCGGCACTCAGGTCGACGCTGAGGCTGCGATAGTTGTTGTGCGCCCGAGCTTTCGCGGTATCCGACAGCGCCATCGGCACCTGTGCGCCGAGCCGATCCACCTGCTCACCATGGGATACGAGGTAGCGAGCGAGCGCCAGGGACACCGCGGTCAGCACGACGACGGTGACCGTCCGCCCGGGAACGCGTAACGCCGACGCCTCCCACACGAGCATCCGAACCCGATGCACGGCAGCACCGCTTGCCACGATGTGGTTGACCCGGTTCGGCACGAAACCCTCGCCGGGCTCCGGCAATTCGCCCGCCGCGGTCAGGTCCGCGAGTTCCCGCTGGGCCTGGAACGCTCCGTAGCCGCGATACGCCGTCCGCATCATTCGAATCGGCAGCCACGGCACCGCGATCGCCGCGTCCACCCAGCGTGCGGACACCAACGGCGTGCGGGCCGTCCGCACAACCAAACGAGCCACAGCTCCGGAACACAGCCGGTCCGCCACGCTGCATCCACCAGACGTGTGTTGCGCGTGGAAGGACCGATGGCTACGAATTCTGTTCTCGGCGAGATGAACCGGTAGGCGAAGGAGGGCACTGGCCGCTGCCCTGACCTTCCGGACCGACACGTGCGTCATAGCGGCAGGGTTGTCGCGACGCGGAGGGTTAGCCCCCGAACGCGCCGCGCCGAGCACCCCCGATGTCTCTCGGATACCCGGCAGGCCACTGACGGCTTGCGGCTCAGTGAACAGCTCTCGCGCGATCTCGGCAGCGCGCCGACCATCGGCCAGCGCATGGGACATCTGCAGCACCGCCACCAGCGCAGGCCTACGGGCGATCGGCGACGCTCCCGCGAAGTCCGCCGCACGTTCCCGATCCCCGTAACCGACGATGCCCCGGAAGATATGCAACCGCCACGGGTGCACGGCCGCATCGAGCACGCTGCCGGCCACGTCCCCCAGCGCACCTTCGAGATGCGACCAATCCGGCTGGGCCAGTTGGTGTTCTACGACCTGCTCCGCATCGAACTCGGCGGGTGCCCAGGACGGGTAGTCGAGATCGCCCGGCACATCCCGCGCCCGCACGCGGAGAGCGTCGATGGTTGCGACGCGATCCGCGACAGCTGCGCGGAGTTGTTCGAACGAGTGCCCGGCATCGTCGAAGCAGTACAGCAGGAACAGGTCGTTACGCGTGCGACCCGCCAGCCAGTACATCGTCGCGTCCTGCGGGGCCATCCTGCGCACCGCCCGACAGTAACGAAGCCGCCGGACCACCGCTCTCTCGCGTCGGGAACCCCGGCGTCCAGAACCCCGAAGCACAAATAGCGAGCCTCGAATCAGACTTGACATAAAATTCACGAATTGTTTGACAGCGCAAGGCAATACCCACTTTTCGCGCGCACAAACGGCCGTGCGGCCGCGATCTTGGCCCAACTGCGCCGAAACCCGGAAAACCGCACGGTATCGCCCTGTTCGCCGGTCCGCGAAGCCATCGAATGATCTTGATTTACAAGATCATCCGGGAAAACCATCGATTCGGACACGATCCGTTGCTACCGTCTGTAGTAGAAGCAAATCACTTCTCGTGGGCGGGGTGTCGGATATGACAACTCAACTTGGTAACAAGGTCAGCGCACAGGCGGACTCCGCCGACGAGCGATATCGCGCCGCCGCGTTCCTGAAGCGGTCGATCAACAAGGTCTTCCCGACCCACTGGTCGTTCCTGCTCGGCGAAATCGCGCTGTACAGCTTCATCATTCTGCTGCTGTCGGGCATCTACCTGACCCTCTACTTCGATCCGTCGATGGCCGAGGTCGTCTACAACGGGTCGTACCAGCCGCTCCGCGGCGTCACCATGTCGCGGGCGTACGAGTCGGCGCTCAACATCTCCTTCGAGGTACGCGGCGGCTTGTTCGTCCGTCAGGTACACCATTGGGCCGCACTGCTTTTCGCGGCGTCGATCATCGTGCACCTGTTCCGGGTGTTCTTCACCGGCGCGTTCCGCAAGCCGCGTGAGGCGAACTGGGTGATCGGCTCGCTGCTGCTGATCCTGGCCATGTTCGAGGGCTACTTCGGCTACTCGCTGCCCGACGACCTGCTCTCCGGCACCGGCCTGCGCGCCGCGTTCTCGTCCATCACCCTGGGCATGCCGATCATCGGCACCTGGCTGCACTGGTTGATGTTCGGCGGCGACTACCCCGGCACCATCATCATTCCGCGCCTGTTCATCGCGCACGTGCTGCTGTTCCCCGGCATCATGCTCGCGTTGATCGCCGCACACGTCGCGCTGGTCTGGTACCAGAAGCACACCCAGTTCCCCGGCCCGGGCCGCACCGAGAAGAACGTCGTCGGCGCGCGCATCGTCCCGGTGTTCTCGCTGGATCAGGGCGCGTTCTTCGCCTTCACGCTCGGCATCGTCGCGATCATGAGCGGCATCTTCCAGATCAACGCGATCTGGACCATGGGCCCCTACAATCCCGCGCAGATCTCGGCGGGCTCGCAGCCGGACTTCTACATGATGTGGACCGACGGCATGATGCGCCTGATCCCGCCGTGGGAGCTGTATCTGGGCCGCTACACGGTGCCCGCGCCGGTCTGGGGCGCGCTGCTCATGGGCCTGGTGTTCACGGTGTTGATCACCTACCCGTGGATCGAGAAACGGCTCACCCGCGACACCGCCCCGCATCACAACCTGCTGCAGCGTCCGCGTGACGTGCCGGTGCGCACCGCGATCGGCGCGATGGCGATCGCCTTCTACGTGGTGCTCACGTTGTCCTGCGTGAACGACATCGTCGCCTACAAGTTCGACATCTCGCTGAACGCGACCACCTGGACCGGCCGGATCGGCCTGCTCCTGCTGCCGCCACTGGCCTACTTCGTCGCCTACCGCGTCTGCCTCGGCCTGCAGCGCAGCGACCGGGCAGTGCTGGAACACGGTGTGGAGACCGGCGTGATCAAGCGACTGCCGCACGGCGAGTACATCGAGATCCATCAGCCGCTCGGCCCGGTCGACGACCACGGCCACCCGATCCCGCTGGAATACCAGGGCGCACCGGTCCCCAAGAAGATGAGCAAGCTCGGCCTGGCCGGCAAGCCGGGCACCGGCAGCTTCCTGCGGGCCGACCCCTGGCAGGAGTCGGAGCGCAACCACGAAACCGACCACGCCGAAGAGCACAAGCAACTCGCGGTGCTCCGCGATTACCAGGAACGAGATCGGCGCAACGGCAATGGTTCCCACGGGAACGGTTCGTCGGATAGCTGAAATACGGCAGGCAATGCGAAGGCCCCGAGTCCGTACCGACCCGGGGCCCGTACTGCTTAGTTGGGTGACCTGCGGTTATCAGGCGCGCCCGAACTCCCCCTGCGCAACTCCGGTTAGGAACGCATCCCACTGCCCCGGAGCAAACGCCAGCACCGGGCCATATCCGTTGTCCTTGGTGTCTCGGACCGCGACTTCGCCGTCGATCAGAAATGCGACTTCTACACAGTTTCCGTCGGGGCCACTGTATGTGCTCTTGCGCCACACAGCATCAGTCAAATCAACTTCCACGGCACTAGCTCCTTTGCTGCGTCGAGAACGAGATTCCTTCTGACATCGTTCTAACTAGCACCGGCACTCGGCCAGAACGCCGAATCCCCTGTGCGCCTGGTGGAAGCGCGCAACTCCACGGTGCGTCGTCATCGCACGGTACGTTCGGGGCCAATGCGCCCCACGAGGTTGCCCCCGCGCGCTAAACAGTAGCAGGTCTATCGAAAGTTTGCCCGATTCTTGCCTTTTAAATCATCGCATCTGCCACGTTTGCGAAGATGACCAGTTGCGGAAACATTGCCAGCTAGTAGTAGGCATTCCACTCGGTGCTGTTCCAGTAACTTTTGACCTGATGTAATTGCTCCGTGATCCGTCAATTGTTCTTTCTTTGGACAACGGCTCATCGACGTCATCGCCGGCACCGGGCATGATGGAAGGCATGGTTGACCGCGATCGCGACGATGCAGGTCGCGCCCGGAACTCTCGTCCGCGAGACCGGTTGGGGCGCCCACTGCCGTCCGGAAGTGCCGGAGTTGCCCGAATTCCCGATGATCTTGAATTACCCCCGCAGCAAACACTCACCTTCGCTCAGCAACTGCTGGACGACGGTTTGGCATTCAACGCGCACGAGGTATTAGAGGCCGCGTGGAAGAACGGACCGTTCGCCGAACGGATGCTGTGGCAGGCCCTCGCGCAGCTCGCTGTCGGTGTCACACACATCCAGCGCGGTAATCCGAAGGGCGCGCGTACCCTGCTCACCCGCGCGGCGACCCGTCTGACCGAGTTCCGGCCCGAGGACGAGGCCGACGCACCGTACGGCATCGACCGCGCCGGGCTCATCGCCTACGCCGAGGCGCTGCTCGCGGCCGTCGACGCGCAACGCCCGATTGCACCCGAGGAGCTCAAGCCACGGCTGTGCGGCTGACCTCTACGATGGCGTGCGTGCCTCCGTCGTTCCTGACAAATCGGGCTCGTGCCTGAACCGGGCGCGGGCCGCTACGCCCCGAGCCCGTCCGGGGACCTGCACGTGGGCAACCTGCGCACCGCCCTGCTCGCCTGGGCCTTCGCCCGATCGACCGGTCGCGAGTTCCTGATCCGGGTCGAGGATCTCGATCGGGTGCGACCGGGCGCCGAGGAACGTCAGCTGGCGGATCTGGCCGCGATCGGACTGGACTGGGACGGCCCGGCGGTCCGGCAATCCGAGCGGCTCCCGCTCTATCAGGCCGCGATCGATCGGCTCACCGCCGCCGGGCGCACCTACGAATGTTTTTGCACGCGAAGAGAAATACAGCAGGCGGTGACGGCGCCGCACGGGCCGATGGGCGCCTACCCGGGCACCTGCCGCACGCTGACAGCGCAGGCACGAGCCGCGTTCGTGGCCGAAGGACGATCGGCCGCGCTGCGGCTACGGTCCACGGCGACCGAATTCGAGATCGTCGACGAACTGCACGGGCGCTACCGCGGCGCGGTGGACGACGTGGTGCTGCGGCGCGGCGACGGCGTTCCCGCGTACAACCTCGCGGTGGTGGTCGACGACGCGGCGCAGGGTGTCGATCAGGTGGTGCGTGGCGACGACCTGCTCTCCTCCACCCCGCGCCAGGCCTATCTGGCGACGCTGCTCGAGCTACCGGTCCCGCGCTACGCCCACGTCCCACTCGTGCTCAATACCGAGGGCAAGCGGCTCGCCAAACGGGACGGCGCGGTGACGCTCGCCGACCAGCTGGCCCTCGGCAACACGCCCGGACAGATAGTGGCGGCGATCGCCGCCTCGCTCGGCTCCGCGGCGACCTCGTCGGCAGAGCTCCTCGACAGTTTCGACCCGGCACATCTGCCGAGCGAACCGTGGATACTCGACGGGAATGGGTTGTTGCAACGCAGTCGATGTCCGTAACGTACGCATTCGTCCAACTACTGATCACTCGACGAGGACAAACAACTATGACAAGCGGTGGGTACGACCCCAACCAGTATCCGCAGGGCGGGCAGCCGTATGGGCAGCCGTACCCGCAAGGCGGCCAGCAATATCCGCAAGGCGGTCAGCAGTTCCCGCAGGGCGGCCAACAGTTCCCCCAGGGCGGTCAGCAGCCGCAATACGGTCAGCAGCCCCAGTACGGCCAGCAGCCGCAATACGGCCAGCAGCCCCAGTACGGCCAGCAGCCCCAGGATCCGTACGGCCAGTACCCGCAGCAACCGGGCGGCTTCAACAACTACGGCGGCCAGCCGGGTGACCTCGGCACCCGCTTCGGCGCGCGGTTGCTCGACGGCCTGATCTGCGGCGTCGTGGGCATCCCGGTCTACTTCGTCCTTTCGTTGGCCATGCGCGGCATCGTGGGCACCATCCTCAGCATGGCCGTGCTGTACGCGCTGTACACCGCCTACTTCGTGCTGATGGAGACCACTCAGGGAACCACTCTGGGCAAGAAGATCGTCGGTCTGAAGGTGCTCGCGCCCGGCGGCGCGGCGAAGATCGACCCGGTGACGTCCTTGAAGCGCAACCTCTTCGTGGCCGTGAACATCGTCTACTGTCTGGGCAACCTCGCCGGGCTCGGCATGGCCATCTACATCGCCGTAACCATCTCGCAGGACCCGAACAAGCAGGGCTGGCACGACAAGTTCGCCGGCGGCACCCAGGTTGTCAAAGCCTGATCTACACGCACGAACCACTGCCAAGTCAGGGGCGCGTCCGATTCGGACGCGCCCCTGACTGTTGTGTTCCCGAACCGGTAACCGCGCACCTCACGCACGGTCTGACGGCTGCCACCGGGACAACCCCGGCCGAAGAGCATCGACTGCCAGTCACTGCCAAAGGTGTTGCTTCCCTTAGCATCTGACGCGGCGGCTACGTAGCGTTTCAGGCAGCATCCAGATGCGGTTCATCCAATCACCACAACAGGGGTTCTCATTATGAAGATTCGTAAGCAGATCGCCGCCGCCGGAATCGTGCTCGCCGCTATGTCGGGCGCAGGAGCCGCACTCTCACCTGCCTTGGCCACTGCCGCACCCAACAGCGCGGGACTCAACCAGACCGCACCGCAGTTCCGGGTCGGGCTCGGGGCAGGTAGCTACATCTACCTGACGCCTGCCGAACAGCAGATGGTGGCGGCGGGCAGCGCTGCGGCTCTGGGGGCAACCATCTGCGGCTCCACGGCCGGCCTGGCCTGTCCTGCGGTAGCGGGTGCCTTGGCCGGCGCGGCGGCGTTCATCAGCGCTCGGGGCGGCGTGTGCAACGGGGAGTTGGAGATCAGGCAGATCGTCGGAAACCCGGTGTTCAAGTGCATGTAGCGGTGCCACCGCGCCGTGGCGCGGTCGCTTGTCGCCGAATGCCGCTCTAGACGACGCATTTACCGCCGAGTATCAGGGGTGTCATCTATACGGATGACACCCCTGACGTTTTCGGGGGTCAGGCCCCGCTGACCCCCGCGACGATCACGACGACGAACCACAGGACGGCCAGCACGATCATGCCGACGCCGATCCAGATGCCGGCCAGCGCCATGCCGCGGCCTTCCTGACCGGTCTGCTTGATCTGGCCCAGCGCGACGACGCCGAGGATGATGCCGACGATCGAGCCGATACCGCAGGTGAAGAAGCCGACCAGCGAGGAGATCAGCGCGCCGATCGCCATGCCGTTGCTGCCCTGCTGCTGCGGCATCCCGTACGGCTGATAGGCGGGCTGGTACCCGTAGTTCGGCTGCGGCTGCCCATAGGGCTGGGCGGGCGGCTGCTGATACCCCGGCTGGTACTGCGGTTGCGGCGGGGGTGTCATCGGTTGAGCGGGCTGCTGCGGGTATTGCGGCGCCGACGGGTATCCGGATGGTTGCTCAGCGTTCGGGTATTGCGGAACCGAGCTGGACGCCCCCGATTCCGGCGACACGCCTTGGCCACCGTACTGTTTCCACCATTCGTCGGAATCGCCGGGATTCGTCATTGCTACAGGGTATTCCACAACCTGGTTGGATGAAGCCCGTGAGTCAGCTCAATGAAACCGAAGTCCCAGAACCTGGGCACCCCGCACCGGAACATGCGGCATTTGCCCAGGTGGCGCGGGGGTACTACACACCGATCGTGGCGTTGTTCACGGCAACCCTGATCATCTCCAATATCTGCGCGACCAAGGGCGTGCAGTTCTTCACCGACCACTCGGTGAAAATCGGCCCGATCGAGGTGCTGCCGATCAGCACCGACGGCGCCTGGTTCCTGTTCCCCCTCGCCTACATCCTCGGCGATGTCCTGAGCGAGATCTACGGCTTCAAATCGGCCCGCCGGGCCATCTACTACGGCTTCGGCGTCCTGCTGTTGACCGTGGTGTGCTTCAAGATCGCGATCGAGTTGCCCGCCGCGAGCTTCTACGAGAATCAGGACGCGTTCCGCACCGTCATCGGCACCACGCCCCAGCTGGTCGCCGCCGGCCTGGCCGGTTACTTCGTCGGCGAGATGCTGAACTCCGCGACGCTGGTGCTGATCAAGGAAAAGACCAAGGAAAAGCACCTGTGGGCGCGGCTGATCGGTTCCACCGTGGTCGGCGAATTCGGTGACACCCTGATCTTCTGCTCGATCGCCGCCACCGCCATCGGCATCGACTCGTGGAGCCAGTTCGTCAACTACGTGATCGTCGGTTTCCTCTGGAAGACCCTCGCCGAGGTCATCGTGCTGCCGATCACCTACCGCGTCATCGCGTGGCTGAAGAAGCACGAGCCGACCTACGCGCCCAGCGAGAACTCCGCGCTACTCAGCTGATTCGTCCTCGGCCGCGGTCAGGTGCGCGCACGTCACGGCGTCGCGATCCGCCCTTTCCAGCGGCCGAGGGTTTCGGCTTTGTGCTCGTCGAAATAGCCGCCCTCGATGCTGGCGCGGATGCGGTCGACGAGCCGGATCGTGTAGCGCTCGTTGTGGATCGTGCAGAGCGTGGCCGCCAGGATTTCCTTCGCCTTGAAAAGATGGTGCAGGTAGGCCCGGGTGTAGTTGGCGCAGGTGTAGCAGTCGCAGGTCTCGTCGATCGGCGTGAAATCGCGGCGGAAGCGCGCGGTGTTGATATTGAACCGGCCCTCGGCGACGTAGATGGCGGCGTTGCGCGCCACCCGGGACGGATTCACGCAGTCGAAGGTGTCGGCGCCGTTCTCCACGGCGGTGAAGATGTCCTCGGGCTCGCTGATGCCGAGCATGTGCCGCGGCTTGTCCTCGGGCAGTTCGTCGCAGCACCAGCCGACGATGGTGCCCAGGTTGTGCTTCTCCAGCGCGCCGCCGATGCCGTAGCCGTCGAAACCTGTGCCGCCGCTACCGCGGATCGCCTCCAGCTCGCGACAGGCCTTGCGCCGCAGGTCTTCGTACTGCGCGCCCTGGATCACCGCGAACAGTGCCTGGTACGGACGGTGCGTGCGGGCCGCGGTCAACCGTTCGTGCTCGTCGATGCAGCGCTGCGCCCACTCGTGCGTGCGCTGCAACGACTTCTCTTGGTAGCCGCGGGTATTCAGCAACGTGGTGAGCTCGTCGAAGGCGAACATGATGTCGGCGCCCAGCTCGTGCTGGATGCCCATCGACACCTCGGGGGTGAACCGGTGCTTCGATCCGTCCAGGTGCGAGCGGAAGGTGACGCCGTCGTCATCGACGGTGGCCAGCCGCTCCTTGCCCTTCGCGATCACGTCGTCGCTGCGGACGTCGACCGCCTCCATCGCGAGCACCTTCTTGAACCCGACGCCCAGCGACATCACCTGGAAGCCGCCGCTGTCGGTGAAGGTCGGCCCCGGCCAGTTCATGAACTTGCTCAGTCCACCGGCCTCGTCCACGATGTCGGATCCCGGCTGCAGGTACAGGTGGTAGGCGTTGGCCAGCAGCGCCTGCGCCCCGATCTCCCGCATCGTCTCCGGCAGCACGGCTTTCACCGTCGCCTTGGTGCCCACCGGAATGAACGCGGGCGTGGCGATCTCCCCGTGCGGCGTGCTGATCACACCCGAGCGGCCGTGCCGTCCGTCGAGGCGGCTACCGACGGTGAACGAGAAGTTTCCAGGATCAGACACCCCGACATCCTCCCAGGTGCCCGCACCCCCGCTGTTTTCCCGCACCCCTTCGGTGCCGACGCACCCGTTTCGGCAGGACAGAGCCGGTGCGCGAGTACCGAGATCGGCGGGGCGAACGCGAGCGCGCCGCACAGCGGAGGTGTCTGCTGTGCGGCGCGCCCGGTGGGCTACGCGTCGGCGGCGGCCGCCGCGAACTGCGCGTTGTACAGGCGGTAGTACGGTCCGCGTTCCTCGAGCAGGCGCTCGTGCGTGCCGTGTTCGACGATGCGGCCCGCCTCCATGACGACGATCAGGTCGGCGTCGCGGATGGTGGAAAGGCGGTGCGCGATGACGAAGCTGGTGCGATCGCGGCGCAGGGCCGCGGTCGCGTGCTGCACCAGCAGTTCGGTGCGGGTGTCGACCGAACTGGTCGCCTCGTCCAGGATCAGGATGGACGGCTTCGCCAGGAACGCCCGCGCGATGGTGATCAGCTGCTTCTCGCCGGCGCTGACGCCGGAACCCTCCTCGTCGATGATCGTGTCGTAGCCCTCGGGCAACGCGTGCACGAACCGGTCGACGTAGGCCGCGCGCGCCGCGGCGAGGATGTCTTCCTCGCCGGCGGTCGGGCTGCCGTAGGCGATGTTCTCCCGGATGGTCCCCTTGAACAACCAGGTGTCCTGCAACACCATGCCGATCCGGGAACGCAGGTGATCACGGGTGATCCGGGTGATGTCGACACCGTCGATGGTGATGGTGCCGGAGTCCAGTTCGTAGAACCGCATCAGCAGGTTCACCAGTGTGGTCTTGCCCGCGCCGGTCGGGCCGACGATGGCGATCACGTGCCCCGGCTCGGCGATCAGCGAAAGCCGTTCGATCACCGGCTTTTCCGGGTCGTAGCGGAAGGAGATGCCCTCGAACTCGACCTCGCCGCGATCCACCGGGCGAACGTCGGGCTGCGCCGGATCGGGGCTCTCCTCCTCGGCGTCGAGGATCTCGAAGATCCGTTCGGCCGAGGCGACACCGGATTGCAGCAGGTTGGCCATCGCGCCGATCTGGGTGAGCGGCTGGCTGAACTGGCGCGAGTACTGGATGAACGCCTGCACCTCGCCGAGCGAGAGCTGACCGGTCGCGACCCGCAGGCCGCCGACCAGCGCCACCAGCACGAAGTTCACGTTTCCGAGGAACATGATCGCGGGCATGATCAGACCGGAGATGAACTGCGCCTTGAAACTCGACTGGTAGAGCTGCTCGTTGCGCTGGTCGAACTCCTGCCCGACCTCGCGGCTGCGGCCGAACGCGGTGACGATCTCGTGGCCGGTGTAGGCCTCCTCGACCTGGGCGTTCACCACGCCGGTGTACTTCCACTGATCCACGAAGTGCGGTTTGGACCGCTTGGCGATCTGCGCGGTGACGATGATCGCCGCGGGCACCGTGAGCAGCGCGATCAGGGCGAGCAGCCAGGAGATCCAGAACATCATGCCGAGGATGCCGATCACGGTGAACACCGAGACGATCAGCTGGCTCATGGTCTGCTGCAGGCTCTGCGACACGTTGTCCACGTCGTTGGTGACCCGGCTGAGCACGTCGCCGCGCGGCTGAGAATCGAAGTAGCGCAACGGAAGTCGATGGATCTTGTCCTCGATGTCGCTGCGCAGCCGCTTCACCGTGCGGTTGATGACGATGTTCAGCAGGAAGGCCTGCAGCCAGCCGAACAGCGCGGCGCCGACGTACAGCGCGAGCACCACCATGAGCACCCGGCCGACCGCGTCGAAATCGACGCCGACGCCCGGCACCACATCCATCGAACTCAACATGTCGGCGAAAGTGCTGTCACCCCTGGACCGCAGGAACTCGACCGCCTGCTCCTTGGTGGTGCCCGGCGGGAACTTCAGCTGCTTGCCCACGACCCCGTCGAAGACCAGGTTGGTGGCTTTGCCGAGCATGTACGGCCCGAGGGTGTTCAGCACCACCGAGGCGATGGCGAGCACGACGACGGCCCAGACGTACTTCTTTTCCGGTGCGAGCCTGCGCAGCAGGCGCTTCAGTGACGGTCCGAACGATTTCGCCTTGGCGTCCGGCGCACCCGGACCGGGCATTCCTGGCCTCATCGAACCTCCTCCGCGCTCAGCTGGGATGCGACGATCTCCTGATATTCCTTGCAGTCGCGCATCAGCTGCTCATGGCTGCCGACACCGGCCATCTCGCCGTCTTCGAGCACCACGATCTGGTCCGCGTCGCGAATGGTCGTGATGCGCTGGGCCACGATGATGACCGAGGCGTCCTTGGTCACCGGGCGCAGCGCGTCGCGCAGCCGGGCGTCGGTCGCCACGTCGAGCGCGGAGAACGAGTCGTCGAACAGGTAGACGCGCGGCGCCTTCACCAGCGCCCGTGCGATCGCGAGCCGCTGGCGCTGGCCGCCCGACACCGTGGTGCCGCCCTGCGCGATCGGCGTTTCCAAGCCCTGCGGCATCTCCCGCACGAAGTCGGCGGCCTGCGCGATCTCCAGACAGCGCCACAGTTCCTCGTCGGTGGCGTCGGGGTTGCCGTAGCGCAGGTTGCTGGCGACCGTGCCGGAGAACAGGTATGCCTTCTGCGGAATCAGCCCGACCTGCGCGCGCAGCAGTTCCAGATCGACGTGCCGGACATCGGTGCCGCCGAGGTACACCGCGCCGTCGGTGACATCCATCAACCGCGGAATGAGGTTGAGCAGCGTGGTCTTACCGGAACCGGTCGAGCCGACGATCGCGGTGGTGGTGCCCGGTTTCACGTGGAAGCGAATGGCTTTGAGCACCGGCTTCTCCGCGCCCGGGAAGGCGAATTCGGCGAACTGGAATTCGACGTCGGCCGGGTCACCCGCGAACGGCTGCGGCAGTTTCGGTGGCACCACCGACGATTCGGTCTCGAGCACCTCGCCGATCCGGTCGGCCGAGACGGCGGCGCGCGGCGCCATCATGGCCAGGAACGAGGCCATCATGACGGCCATCAGGATCTGCATGATGTAGGACAGCATCGCGGTGAGCGAGCCGATCTGCATGGTGCCCTCGTCGACGGCCTTGCCGCCGAACCAGATCACCGCGACCGCGGTCAGGTTGCTGATCAGCATCACCGTCGGGAACATCAACGCCATCAGTCTGCCCACGCGCAGCGCGGTCTCGGTGAGTTCGTTGTTGGCGACCCCGAAACGCCAGGTCTCCTGACGTTCCCGGACGAAAGCGCGGACCACCCGGATGCCGGTGATCTGTTCGCGCAGTACCCGGTTCACCTCGTCGATGCGGGTCTGCATGTCCCGGAAGCCGGGCACCATCCGGCTGATGATGAAGGCCATCGACAGACCGAGCACCGGCACCGCGATGAGCAGCAGCCAGGACAGGCTGAAGTCCTCGCGCAGCGCCATGATGATGCCGCCGATGCACATGATCGGCGCCATCACCAGGATGGTCGCCGACATCGCGATGAGCAGCTGCACCTGCTGAATGTCGTTGGTGTTGCGGGTGATCAGCGATGGTGCGCCGAACATGCCGACTTCGCGCGCGGAGAAAGTGCCGACCCGGTGCAGCAGCGCGCCGCGCAGGTCGCGGCCCGCGCTCATCGCCGCGAGCGCGCCGAGATACACCGAGCAGGCCGAGGCGACGATCTGCACGCCGGTGACCGCGAGCATGCGCAGTCCGGTGCTCCAGATGTAGCCGATATCGCCCTTGGTCACTCCGTTGTCGATGAGGTCGGCGTTGAGGCTCGGTAGATACAGCATCGCGATCACCGAGATCAGCTGCAGCACAACGACCCCGGCCAGCTGGGTGCGGTAGGGGTACAGATAGGTACGAAGCAGTCGGATCAGCATGCTGAACCGCAGGTTACCCGCATGCCGTGACGCGCGTCACGATGACTCCTGACCAGCATGAATACCCTCCCGTCGGGGCGCTTTTCGCGCCTAAGGTGGTGACGTGCAGCGGCTATTTCGCTCGTTCTAATCCAGCCGGCGCCGATCCCGAGTCAGCGGATGCTAGGTCTGATTCAGCGGACGCTCCCTGCGCGCCCATGCGCCCGCGTCCTCGGTGAGCGCATCAATGAACCCAGGCAGCCTACCGTCGGCTATGTCATCGATCGACACATTTTCCAGTACCGCACGAATATTCACGCGCAGCGCAATCCACACGCGTTGCAAAGATTCGGCAGCGCCAGAATAGGTCACGTCCTCCGGCCGCTCGCCACGCACCGACGCGAGCGGCCCCTCGATCGCGCGGATCACGTCGGCGATGGAGATCTCGGCGGCCGGGCGGGCCAGCCAGTAGCCGCCGTCCGGCCCGCGCCTGCTGATCACGAGTTCGGCGCGGCGCAGGTCGCTGAGCACGGTCTCGAGCACCTTGGGCGGGATGCCCTGCGCGGTCGCGATCGCGTCCGCCTTGACGACCGGCGCCGCCGGTATAGCGGGGGTGGGCCCCGACGGGGCCTGACTCAGCTGCGATGCGCGGGCGATCTCGAGCAACGTCCGCACCGCGTAGTCGACCTTCGCGGTGATGTGCACAGCGACTCCTGGCGATGTACGGCGTTTCCGGTCAAGTAGCTGCAATCTACGCGCAATCTCGCGCGGTGAGTACGCACGTCGCCGCGTCCAGCAACGTGGCTTCCACCAGGCCGTCGTCGGCGCCCGGCGCGAACTCCTTGGACATCAACGCAACCCCGAGCATCGCCAGCGCCGCGCTCGCGCGCAGCTTGGCCTCGTCGGTCGGGTCCGGGCCGGCCAGCCATTCACGCAGCGCCTGGTCGTCGTCGACGAGATCGGGATGCCGGTCGGCGACCGCGTTGACGATCGTCACGGTGTCGCGCAGCACCAGCGCGCCGGCGTCGCGGTGCGACACCATGCCGCGCAGGTAGACCCGCAGCACGTCCCGGATGGTGTCGGGGTCGTGCGGGCGCTGCTCTATGTCGACGACGACCGAGCGCAGGTGGTCGATGATCGGATCGATGATGGCGTGCAGTAATTCGAGCTTGGAAGCGTAGTGATAGTAGAGCGATGCCTTTGTGATTCCCACCGCATCGGCGACCTCGCGCAGACTCGTCTGTTCGAATCCTTTGTCGCCGAAAAGCTTCACCGCGGCATCGCGTATCGCGGATTTGGTGCCCCGACCAGCGACAATGCCGTCGGGGGTGGAACGGGCAGCCATCGGATGATCCTCTCACCACTAGTGCGCCGGGCTAACCATGCCGGAGAAATTGAGGTTGTACCTCCGCTTATCGCTCGGATAGTCTACCTACCGCACGGTAGGCAGAAAGCGTCAGTGGAGGCGGGGACGGCAGGGCAACCCCGCGAGTAGCTGTCTCCGGCTCTGAATTCATCACGCCTCAGCACCGCTAGGAGACCCTTCGTGTCCGTGTATCTATACAGATGGGGGAAGTTCGCCTTCCGCCGGAAATGGATCGTGCTACCCGTCTGGCTGCTGCTGTTCTTGCTGCTCGGCGGACTCGGCGCGCAGCTGAGCAAGCCGATGAGCAATGACTTCAGCATGCCGGATCTGCCCTCGGCACGCGCCAACGACATTCTGGACAAGCACTTTCCCGGCGCTTCGGCCGCCTTCAAATTCGACGCGGTCACCGGCACGTATGTGATCGGTGCGCCCGCGGGACAGAAACTCACCGACCCGGCCAACCGCGCCGCGCTCGACGCGTTCATCGCCAAGCTCGGCGAACTCGACATCGTCGATCACAGCAAGCCGGTCATGAATCCGGTCGAGGCCGCCGAGAAGATGGGCTGCCTGGCCAACCCCGACCCCGCGACCTGCAGCGGCGCACCGCTGAACGTGCTCAGCAAGACCGCACCCGACTCGGTCGCGGTGCTGAACGTGCCGTTCACCATCAAGAAGTTCACCGACGTCACCGACAAGGAGCGCGACGCCGCGTACGCCGTGGCCTCCGACGCGCGCAATGCCGGGCTCGACGTCGAGATGAGCGGCTCGATCGCGATGAAGCAGCAGGCGCCCAGCGGTAAGTCCGAGATGATCGGCATGGGCGTCGCGCTGATCGTGATGATCGTGGCGTTCGGCGCGATCGTCGCCGCCTTCGTGCCGATCGTGACCGCGATCGTCGGCCTCGGTGCGGCCACCTCGCTGATCATGCTGGGCACCTCGGCGATCGAGATCCCCAGCTTCACCACCTTCCTCGCCTCGATGATCGGCATCGCGCTGTCCATCGACTACGCGCTGTTCATCGTCTCGCGCTACAAACACGAACTCGCAGTACAGGATTCGCCTGAAGAAGCAGCCGGAACCGCACTCGGCACCGCCGGCTCGGCCGTGGTGTTCGCCGGTCTCACGGTGATCATCGCGCTCGCCGGGTTGAGCATCGTCGGCGTGCAGTTCCTGACCTTCATGGGTCTGGGTGGCGCCATCGCCGCCGGGTTCGCGGTGCTCACCGCGATCACCCTGATGCCCGCGCTGCTCGGCGCGTTCGGCCGGTTCCTGTTCAAGCCCAAGCTGCCGCTCATCGCCAAGCACGACCCCGAAGACGACAACTCCGTCACCATGGGCATGCGCTTCGGCCGGTTGATCGGCAAGGCGCCGTGGGTCGCGTTGATCCTGAGCGTCGTGGTGCTCGGTGCGCTCGCCGCACCGGCCGCCGGACTGAACCTCGGCCTGCCCGGTGACGACAGCCAGCCGAAGACCTCGACCATCCGCAAGGCCTACGAGCTGCGCACCGCCGGGTTCGGCGAGGGCAGCAACGGCGTGCTGAACGTGGCGGCCGACCTGTCCAACGTGCCGGTCGAGGTCAGGGAGACCGCGGTCAAGGCGTTGCGGGACAAGCTCGCCGCCTACCCCGGCATGGACTACGTGACCGCGCCCAAGTGGAGCGAGGACAAGCAGGGCGTGCTGCTCGACGGCGTGCCGAAGTCCGGTCCGAACAACCAGGCCACCAAGGATCTGGTGAGCGACGCCCGCGACGCGGAAGCGCAGCTGAAAGCCGAATTCGGGGTGGAGTACGGCATCACGGGCAGCACGGCGATCTACGCCGATGTCGACCACGTGCTGCTCGGCAAGATCGTGCCGTACCTGGCGATCGTCGCCGGCGCCGCATTCGTGCTGCTGATCCTGGTGTTCCGCTCGATCCTGGTGCCGCTGACCGCGGCGCTCGGCTTCCTGCTCTCGATGGCGGCCACCTTCGGCGCCACGGTGCTGATCTTCCAGCAGGGCAAGTTCGGCCTGATCGAGGACCCGCATCCGCTGGTCAGCTTCCTGCCGATCATGTTGATCGGCTTGGTGTTCGGCCTCGCGATGGACTACCAGGTGTTCCTGGTGACCCGCATGCGCGAAGAGTTCGTCAAGGGCAAGTCGCCGACCGAGGCGGTCGTCGCCGGTTATCACCACGGTGCCCGCGTGGTGACCTCGGCCGCGGTCATCATGATCTCGGTGTTCGGCTCGTTCCTGCTGGAAACCGACGTGACGGCGAAGTCGTTCGGTTTCGCGCTGGCGGCGGGCGTGCTGTTCGACGCCTTCATCGTCCGGATGATCCTGATCCCGTCGCTGCTGGTGCTGATGGGCAAGTGGGGCTGGTGGATGCCGAAGTGGCTGGACCGGATCCTGCCCGATATCGACGTGGAGGGCACCAAGCTGCGCGAGTTGCAGCAGCGCTCGGCCACCCCGGCGAAGGAACCGGTCGCCGTCAGCTGACCTGGTCCGATTCGGCCCCGCATGCGAATTTCGCGTGCGGGGCCGAGTCATATCCAGCGGCGGTTCTTGATCTTGTGACTGGTCCGCAGCAGACTCAGAAGAAGTTCGACTCTCCAGCTCGGTAGTTCCGCGGGCGCTGTCGGCCCGCGCGCTTGTCGCTCGATCCGATCCGGCACGACCCGATCACCGCGAGGAGAACCCTGTGTCCGTGTATCTATACCGGTGGGGAAAGTTCGCCTTCCGGCACAAGTGGCTGGTACTGCCCATCTGGATCGCCCTGTTCCTGGTGCTCGGCGGGCTCGGCACCCAGCTGAAGGAGCCGATGAGCGACGACTTCAGCATGCCGAACCTGCCCTCGGAACGGGCGACGCAGATTCTCGACCAGCACTTCCCCGGTATGTCTGCGGCTTTCAAATTCGACGCCGTCACGGGAACCTATGTGATCGGCGCTCCGCCCGGGCAGAAGCTCACCGACCCGGCCAACCGGCAGGCCATCGACGCGCTGCTGGACAAGCTGAACCAGCTCGACATCGTCGACCACAGCAAGCCGATCACCAACCCGCTCACGGCCACCGAGCAGCTGGGCTGCCTGGTCGCCCAGCCGGACCCGGCCAAATGCAGCGGCGCACCGCTGAACGTGCTCAACAAGACCGAGCCCGAGACCGTCGCCTTCTTCAGCGTCCCGTTCACCATCAAGGAATTCACCGAGATCACCGCCGACAACCGCAAGGCGGCCTACGACGTGGCCGATCAGGCGCGCGCCGCCGGATTGACGGTGGAGATGAGCGGCACGATCGCGATGGAGCAGCAGGCGCCCAGCGGCAAGTCCGAGCTCATCGGCATGGCGGTGGCGCTGGTCGTGATGATCGTGGCGTTCGGCGCGATCGTCGCCGCCTTCGTGCCGATCATCACCGCGATCGTCGGGCTCAGCGCCGCCACCTCGCTGATCTTCCTCGGCACCGCGTTCCTGTCGATCCCGAGTTTCACCACCTTCCTCGCCTCGATGATCGGCATCGCGCTGTCCATCGACTACGCGCTGTTCATCGTCTCGCGCTATAAACACGAACTCGCAGTACAAGATTCACCCGAAGAAGCCGCGGGCACCGCACTCGGCACCGCCGGCTCGGCGGTGGTGTTCGCCGGACTGACGGTCATCATCGCCTTGGTCGGACTGGCCATTGTGGGCGTGCGGTTCCTGACCTTCATGGGTCTCGGCGGCGCGGTCGCCGCCGGCTTCGCGGTGCTCACCGCGATCACCCTGATGCCCGCCCTGCTCGGCGCGTTCGGCCGGTTCCTGTTCAAGCCGAAGCTGCCGGTCATCGCGCAGCACGACCCGGAAGACGACGACTCGGTCACCAACGGCATGCGCTTCGCCCAGCTCATCGGCAAGGCGCCCGCGGTGGCGCTGATCCTGAGCGTGGTGGTGCTCGGCCTGCTCGCCCTGCCCGCGGTGCACATGAATCTCGGGCTCCCCGGCGAGGACAGCATGCCGAAGACCTCGACCGTCCGGAAGGCCTACGAACTGCGCACGTCCGGGTTCGGCGAGGGCAGCAACGGCGTACTGCAGATCGCCGTCGATCTCACCGGGGTCGCGCCGGACAAACGCATCGACGCGTTGAACTCGTTGCGCTCGGAGCTCGCCTCGTACCCGGATATGGACTACGTGACCGAGCCGCAGCTGAGCCAGGACGGACAGGGCGCGCTGATCAACGGCGTACCCAAGTCGGGACCGAACGACCAGACCACCAAGGACCTGGTCCGGGACGCGCGCGACGCCGAAGGCAGGCTCGAGGCGGAATACGGGATGAAATACGGCATCACCGGTACCACCGCGATCTACGCCGATATCGACCATGTGCTGCTCAGCAAGATCGTGCCGTACATGGCCATCGTCGCGGGCGCGGCGTTCGTGCTGCTGATTCTGGTGTTCCGCTCGATCCTGGTGCCGCTCACCGGCGCGCTCGGCTTCCTGCTCTCCATGGCGGCCACCTTCGGTGCGACCGTGCTGATCTTCCAGGAGGGCAAGCTCGGCCTGATCCAGGACCCGCGCGCGATCGTCAGCTTCCTGCCGATCATGTTGATCGGCTTGGTATTCGGCCTCGCGATGGACTATCAGGTCTTCCTGGTGACCCGCATGCGCGAGGAATACGTGCACGGCAAGCCACCCAAGGAGGCGATGATCAGCGGCTACCACCACGGCGCGCGGGTGGTCACCTCCGCGGCGGTCATCATGATCTCGGTGTTCGGCTCGTTCCTGCTGGAGGCCGATGTCACCGCGAAGATGATGGGTTTCGCGCTCGCGGCGGGCGTGCTGTTCGACGCGTTCCTGGTCCGGATGGTGCTGATTCCGTCGCTGCTCGCCTTGCTGGGCAAGTGGGCGTGGTGGATGCCGGCCTGGCTGGACAAGATCGTGCCGGATATCGATGTGGAGGGCGCCAAACTGTTCGCGTTGCGCGGGCAAGAGCACCCGAGCACCGCGAAACAGCCGGTCGGCTGATCGATCCGAACGCGCCCCCATCCGGTGACCGGGTGGGGGCGCGCCGGTGCGCTACTGGCTGGGTTCGGGCAGGACGCAGTCCGACACCTTCGGATTCACGCCGAAGTAGTTGAGCGGGCCTGCGATGGTGGTGACGGCGATGGTGCCCCAGCCCGCGCAGTTCGTCGGGCCACTCTGGAAATAGTGGCGCTGGCCGGCGGCCAGCAGGCCGATGACCAACCAGATGAGCAACAGCGTGCTGAACAAGCGGGTACCCGTACGACGGGAGCCCCGTGTACGGATATCGCGGGTGTCGCGGTCGCGCATGGCATCGCTTCCTTCCGTGCTCCCCACCTGGAGATACCCGGGCGCGACCCACTTATGCTGGGCTTTTGCTACTGGCTCGGCTGCGGCACGTTGCAGTCGGGCACCTTCGGGTTCACCCCGACGTAGTTGAGCGGGCCCGCGAGCACGGTGAGCGCTATGTTGCCGAAGCCCGCGCAGTTGATCGGGCCGCTGTCGAAGTAATGGCGCTGGCCCGCGGCGATCACGCCGATCACGAACCAGAGCACGACGATCACGCTTCCAAGTCTCATTACTGCCTCGTTCGTCGGCGCATCTCGAGCAACGTCATTATCTGGCGGTCGGACGCGACGCGCCCAACACGACAGGACGGTCTGTTGTGTCGCCGAGACGCGGCCGACCTCGCACCCGGTAACCGGATGCGAGGTCGTCGCCGCAAGGTCTTTGCCGGTGCGCGCCGGCTCAGTGGATCACGGCCGGTGGGTTACGGACTCGGTTGCGGCACATTGCAATCATCGACCTTCGGGTTCACGCCCATGTAGTTGAGCGGACCCGCGATCACCGTGACCGCGATCGTGCCGAAGCCCGCGCAGTTCACCGGGCCGCTGTCGAAGTAGTCCCGCTGGGCCGCGGCGATGACGCCGATCAGCAACCAGATCAAGACAATAATGCTTCCGATTCTCATATTTCTCTCGCTCATCGGTCTCGAGCGGACAGTTCGACGGCGCATACGGCATCTCGTCCTTCCCGCAACTTGCTAACCGGCGTATACCCCGGTTCGCCCGAAATATCCGCTCCGCCCGAACTATTGCTCGCCGGCTCGATCCCGCAGGCGTGTCCCGCTTTTCGGCGCAGGTCAGCAGGTTCGGGCGGGCACTCCGGTGACGCGGAACACCTGCGGCGCCCGGTTCGGTGCGACAGCACGGCCTCGGTACCGCAGTGGCGGATCCCCGGAACTCGACCACCGCGAGTCGGTCGCCGTGCTGCGCGACGACGAGGAGCAGGGCGCGCCGCCACTGCTCGGCGTCGATCTGAACCGGCGCACCGTCGTGCTGCGACCGAATCCGCCAAAAGACGAGTGACTTTCCGATAGCGGGGCGCACTGCGCACCGATCGATGAGAATGAGTCGATGGACGAAAAGTGGCGGCAATTCGGCGAGCACTTGATTTCCTCCCCCGGCCAGTTGTCGAGCGAAATTCGGCGAAAGATCAGGCAGCGCACCGCCATCGGTGACAGCGCCGGCGATATTCCGGCCGAACTAGCCGACTTCGCCGATCTGGTCGCGCAGCACTCGTACCGATCCACCGCGGACACCATCGCCGGTCTGACCGCGGCGGGACACAGCGACGACCAGATCTTCGAGGCGGCGGCTCTCGCGTCCTACGGCGCCGCCGATCGGCGACTACGCGCAGCCCGGCGCGCCTGGGGAGGGCACTGAAATGTGGCTCGGCGCAGTCGAATCCGGACATGATCGGGTAGCGCGGACCGTACTCGGCGGCATCCGGCGGTCCAGCAGAATGGAGCCGCCCGCGGTCCTCAAACTCCTGTTCTACCGGCACCGTTTCTTCGGCACGCCGCTGTCGGACATGTTCCAGCAGTCGTTGCGCGGTCCGTCGTTCTGGACCGTGGCCGAACGCGAAATCTTCGCCACCGCAACGTCGGAGGCGAACGAATGCCCGTTCTGCTACTCCGCGCATCACGCGATCGCGGGCGCCTACATCGACATCGGCGTGGTGGATCGCGCGCTGACCGACAACGGGGACTCGCCCATGCGCCCCGAAGCGCAGGCGATGATCGAATTCCTGCGGCGGATGACCCGCGATCCCGACGGCCTGACCCCGGCCGACGCCGACAAAGTGCGGCAGGCCGGCGTCTCCGACGAGGCTTTCGAAGAGGCCGTCTGGGTGGGCACGTTCTTCAACGTGATCAACCGGATGCTGAACACCTTCGGCGCCCCGGCGCTGGACGAGCGCGGATCCCGGGTCGGCGCCCGATTCATCAAATCCTTCGGTTACCGGGTTCCGGCGCCGATTAGGCTCTTCTCACGCGGTACCTGATCGCCCGTATACCCACCTGTCCGAGGAGGTAGCACGATGCGTAGGTCCATTGCTCGAATTGTCGTCAGCGGTGTCGCCCTGACCGCCTTCGGCGCGGTGCTCGCGGCTCCGGCCACCGCCGACGTGGCCGACGTCAGCGTCGCCGTCGGCGCCGAAGGTCTGCTGACCGGGTGCCGCTACACCGTCACGGCGGGGGTTACCGACGCGGTGATTCCGCCGGGTTCGGTGTTCTTCGTATTGTCCGGCGGGGTCATCCCTGGCAACGGGGAACGCATCTCCGGCGAGGCCGTGCACCATCCGGAGAACAACACGGTCAGCGCCACCTGGACGCCGACGCGCGTCGGCCGCCAGAACCTCGTCGCCATCCAGAGCGAGCCCGGCCGCTACACCTCGACCAAGTTCACCTCCATCGAGGTGATCGGCACCGGACTCGACACCGGCAGTTCCTGTCAGCGCATCTCCTGACCGGTGTCAGCGGAAGTCGGCGACGTGATCGGCCGCCCACTGCGCGTACGTGCGGGCGGGCGATCCGGTGACCTGCTCCACCGTGGTGGTCGACCGGCCCGGCGTCTCGACCATCGCGGCCAGGCCCGCCAGCACGAAGTCGGCGTATTCCGTTGGTAGCCAAGTCATTTCCTGCCTGGCCCGTTCGGGTGTGATCTCTTCCCAGGACAAGGTGCGCCCGAGTGCCCGGCCGATAGTCGCGACCTGCTCGACGCGTGTGGTCGCCGACGGGCCGGACAGCTCGTATTTCGCTCCGAGATGGTCGTCGGTGGTCAGCGCGCACACCGCCACCGCCGCGATATCGGCCTCGTGCAGCAGCGTCATCGACGCCGCACCGTAGGCGCCACGGACCGTGTCGCCCGCGCGGATCTGTGCCGCCCACTCCAGGGTGTTCGTCGCGAAACCGTAGGGGCGCAGGAAAGTCCACTCCGAGCCGGAGGCCACGATCGGCCGCTCGACGGCGGCGTGCGTGGCGCCGATCGGATTGTCCTGCTCCTCGATGTCGTCGCGGACCGCGGCCGAAGACAGCAGCACGATCCGACGTGCGTACGCCGCGATCACCTCGATCACCGGCCCGGCGTGCTCGACCGACAGTGCGGGCCAGGTCAGATAGACCGCGTCGATATCGGCGAGGGCGGCCGCCAGTGCGTCGGGCGCGGTCAGGTCGCCGGAGACCACCTCCACGCCCGCGGGTAGCCGCGCGGCGGCCGGGTTACGAGCCACTGCGCGCACCTGCTCCCCCGCGGCCGCCAGTTGCGAAACCACTTGCCCGCCAACATGACCGGTCGCGCCGATCACCAGATATTTGGATGCCATGCGGTCACGGTATAAATCGGGCTTACCTCAGGTAAGTCTCTACCCCGAGGTAAGCTCAGGGCGTGACGGTAGGTTTCCAGGCAGACAGTGATCCCGCCATCCCGCAGCGTGACGCATTCGACAAAGACTGCCCCGCCCGGACGATCCTCGACAAGATCACCAGCCGCTGGGGTGTCCTGATCCTCGCGGCCCTGCGCGACCGGCCGCTGCGCTTCTACGTCCTGCGTGATCGGATCGACGGCATCAGCGAGAAGATGCTCTCCCAAAACCTGCGCACCTTCACCGATTACGGCTTCACCGAACGCATCGTCGAACCGACCATCCCACCCCGGGTCACCTACGCGCTGACACCGATGGGCGCCGAATTGGCCGAACAGTTGCACGGTCTGCTCACCTGGGTCGGTGCGCACGCGGAGAGCATCGTGCGATCCCACTCCGGTGGATCGAATTCACCAGCGACCTAACGGTCGTGCGCGATCGCTGTGCAGGCCGCAGCACCGCCTGAGACCGGTTCGACGGCAACATCATCGACCGATCTCGTTCCGACGGTCTCACCTCAACGGCCGGGTTCACCGCCTGACGTAGTCGTGGCGGGCCGCTCGGCCATCCGGGCGGAAACTCCTCGCCGCCGAAACAAGCCGAGGGGCCGCACCTTCGGAGCTGGAGCCGCAAGGTTGCAGAGCCGGACGGCCTCACGGACGGGTGGCGTGGACTGCCCACAGGGCATAGCGGCCTATGACACGGCGTTCGACCTGCACGTCCGTGAAATGTGCTGCGCGGCAAAGGTTCGCGAAGGCCTCGGCTTGTTCCCCGGTCCATCCGTGGCTGCCCAGGCCGGTAGCCTCGGCCTGCACCGCCCGCTCGACCGTGAGGAATCGGCCGCCGGGGTGCAGCACGCGATACGCCTCGGACAACCCACCGGTGACATCGGGCCAGTGATGCACGGTGGCCACTGCCCATGCCACGGTGACCGCGCCGTCGGGTAACGGGAGATTCTCCGCGACTCCCGTCGTCCAGCGAATCGTCTTCCCGTGCACGAAGACTCGAGCCAGACGCAGCATCGACGCGGACGGATCGACGCCGGTCACCCGCGCCCCGCGGCGCGCGGCCGCCTGCACCGCGCCGCCAGGCCCGCACCCGATATCCAGGACGTGGTCGGCCTCCGTCACCGCGGCCAGATCAACCACGGTGCGCGCACGGCGACGCCCGAGGGCGAGCATGACGAATCCCATTGCGAGGCCGATCGGTCCGGCGAAACCGCGGTGGTCGGCGTGGTGGTTGACGACGGGAGCCAGTGGGGCATTCATGGCGGGTCTCCTCGGAAGTGGTTGTCTCCCGCCACCTTGCAGGTTCAAGTCGACTTGAAGTCAAATAGTGGGATGGATCTGATCCCGATCGGTCAGGCCGCGGCGATGCTCGGCATGACCACATCGGCCCTGCGCTACTACGACGAGCGCGGCCTGGTGTGCCCTACCACCCGCACCGGCGGCAAACGGATGTACAACACCGACCAGATGCGCCGCCTCGCCTTCATCAAGGTCGCGCAAAGCCTCGGCCTGCCGCTGGACACCGCCGGCGCCGTCCTCGACGCCCCCAGCCCCGAATGGCGCGACCTGCTCGCCCAGCAGATCACCGACCTCGAACGCGTCATCACCCAAGCCCGAACCGCCCAAACCTTCCTCACCCACGCCCTGCACTGCCCCGCCGACCACCCCGCCCGCGAATGCCCCACCATGCGCACCGCCCTGGACCAACTCCTAGCCGGCACCCCCCTCTCCCAACTCACCGGCGAAACCCCTGACCCCGTTTCGACATAGTGGAGTCATGGCTACTGCTACCCGGAACGGCGCTGTGATCGCGTAGAGCGACAAGACCGAAGTCGTCGAAGGAACCCACTACTTCCCCATCGACTCGGTGCAGACCGAACTGCTCAGGGACTCCGACACGCACACCATCTGCCCATGGAATGGCACGGCCAGCTCTACACCATCGAAGTCGACGGTGAACGCAACAATGACGCCGCCAAACATCAAGGGCTACATCGATTTCTGGCGCGGCGTCCATATCGAAGACTGACCAACGACGAAGAAGCCAGCGCCCGCAGGCCCCGGCCAGCGGGCAGCACCTTCTGAAACGTCAATTATCACATCTACGTGATACCCTGAAGTAGTGGAGCTGTTCGAGATCTACCTTGACGACGAAGTGCTCGAATTCCTCGATACCCTGTCGATTCTCGACCTCGCCCGCGCTGATACCGCTGCCGGGTACCTCGCAGAACATGGCCCGACACTCAGCGAACCTCACTGCCGCTATCTCGGCGACGGCGTCCGTGAACTCCGTTTCCGGCTTACCGGGGACCGGGCGACCCGCATGACGTACTGGTTCCCACCGAAAGCGGGGCCGTTGGCGATCCTTCTCACCGCCTTCCGCAAGACCAAACAGGTGGAGAGTCAACAGGTCACGAGGGCGAAGCAGGCACGCAAAGTCTGCGAGACCGAGCATGACCTCAGCTTCCACACCACGTTCGAAACGGAGTGATCATGACAGCCACAGCGAACAAGACCAAGCAGACCTCGAAGAAGACTCGAAGCGAAACCACGGCCAGTCTCGCGGCGAAACGCGCCACTCCCGAATACCGGGCTGCAGCAGCGGCATTCCGACTGGCTGCCGAGATCGGTGACGCTGTCCGGGCCGCTCGAGAGGCGCGCGGCTGGACCCAATCGGAGCTCGCCGAGCGGGCCGGACTGAAGCAGCACGCGGTGTCCCGGCTGGAGTCCGGCGACGTCGTGCCCACCTTGAAAACTCTGCTGCGGGTTTCAGACGCCCTCGAAGTGGAGATCGTCACCGTCAAACACGTGGCCTGAACGGCCGTCGAAACAAGAAGCCCCGCACCTGTCGGAACAGGGCGGGGCTTTGGCGGTGGCGGAGGGATTTGAACCCTCGGAGGGGGGTTACCCCTCACACGCTTTCGAGGCGTGCTCCTTAGGCCGCTCGGACACGCCACCGCCGACAACCATACCGGACCCTGGGCTGAACGTTAAATCCGCAGGGAGAGGGGGTGGTGGGTCAACGTTGGGTGTGGAAGAAGGTGGTCAGGAGGGTGGTGCAGTCGGACTCGAGGATGCCGCCGCGGACCTGCGGGCGGTGGTTGAGGCGTTGGTCACGGACCGCGTCCCAGAGCGAGCCGACGGCACCGGTCTTGGGTTCCCACGCGCCGAAGAGGAGCCGGGACACCCGGGCCAGCACCAGGGCGCCCGCGCACATGGTGCACGGCTCGAGAGTGACGGCGAGGGTGGCGCCTTCCAGACGCCAGCCGTCGCCGTGCACCTCGGCCGCGCGGCGCAGCGCCAGGACCTCGGCGTGCGCGGTGGGATCACCGAGCGCCTCCCTGGCGTTCGCCGCGCGGGCGAGTTCCCTTCCGGTGGAATCGAATACGACGGCACCGACGGGGACGTCGCGGGGGTCCGCGGCGGCGGCCGCGGCGATCGCGGCGCGCACCATGTCGGTATCGGAAGGGAAGGGTTGCCCGGCCACGTCAGCGCGGCAGCTTGTCCAGCACCGCCGAGAGTTCGTCGGCGAAGCCGAGCCGTTGAGCGATCATGCCGAGCTGCTCGTCCGGGTAGAGGTCGGTTTCGGCGAGGATGACGCTCAGCACCGGTTCGGGCAGACCCAGATCGGCGAGCACGCCGAGGTCGCCCTCCTCCCACGGCTCGATGTCGTCGAGCTCGTCGGGATCGATGTCGGGGATTTCCACGTTCAGGGCTTCGAGCACGTCGGCGGCGATGTCGTAATCAATGGCGGCCGTCGCGTCCGATACCAGCATCCTGGTGCCGCTCGGCGCGGGGCGAACCACGATGAAGAACTCGTCGTCGATGTCGAGCAGGCCGAATACCGCACCCGAGCTGCGCAAAGCCTTCAGTTCGTTTTCCGCTGCGGACAAATCGGTGAGTGCCGCCTGGCTCAGCGGACTGCACCGCCATTTGCCGTCTTCGCGGACAACCGCCACTGCGAACCCTTCTACGTCGTCGTAATCGTCCGACGTCGCCCTATTCGTGCCCGAGCGCTGTGCTGCCATGGCCGCAACGGTAGTCTGCTCGAGCGGAAATGTTGAAGTCGTATGCGAATCTGTTGGGGTGACTGCTGTCCCGAAAGCCTCCGTTTGTGTCCTCGGAACCGGTTTGATCGGCGGTTCTCTGCTGCGTGCCGCGGTCGCGGCCGGCTATGACGCCTGGGGTTTCAACCGTTCGGCGAGGGGCGCGGGCGCGGCGCGGGCGGACGGATTCGATGTCACCGAAGACCTGCCTGCCGCACTCACCAAGGCCGCCGAGGCCGACGCGCTGCTGGTTCTCGCGGTGCCGATGCCCGCGGTCGGGCCGCTGCTCTCCGCGGTCGCGACGTTCGCGCCGCACTGTGCGCTGACCGACGTGGTGAGCGTCAAAGGCCCGGTCGCGGCGGCGGTGCGCAAGGAAGGCCTGGCGGCCCGCTATGTCGGCGGCCATCCGATGGCGGGCACGGCCGAATCCGGCTGGGCCGCTACCGATCCCGATCTCTTCCGGGACGCCGTATGGGCGGTCGGCGTGGACGAGGGCACGCGCGCCGAACCGTGGACCACGGTGACCCGGCTGGCCCTGGACTGCGGTGCGGTCGTCGTCCCGGTGGTCGCCGACGAGCACGACCGCGCGGTGGCCAGGATCTCGCATCTGCCGCATGTGCTGGCCGAGGCGCTGGCGGTGGCCGGCGCGGCGGGCGGCGATCTCGCACTGGGGCTGGCGGCCGGTTCTTTCCGCGACGGCACCCGGGTCGCGGGCACCGCGCCCGATCTGGTGCGCGCCATTTGTGAACCGAATTCCGGCGCCCTGCTCGAAGTGCTCGAGGAAACGCTCACGCTGCTCGGCGCGGCCCGCGACACGCTGCGCGCCGACAATTCCCTGGCCGAGCTGGTCGAGGCGGGACACGACGCCAGGCAACGCTACGAAACCGCGCAACGCTGGGAAATCACCGATATCCACCCCGGCGACCACAATTGGCTGGCGAAGTTGCGCGACGCGGGACAACGCGGCGGCGTCATCACGCGACTGAACTAGTGCCGCGACCAGGACGGCATCGAATTTCCCGGAACCCGAATTATCAGATGCGTTCGGCCAGGCCCGGGTAGTCGAGCAGGAAACCGTCGGCATCGACGGTGACGGTCGCGCTGGACACCGGCGACAGCACGCTGATGCCGTCGGCCGCCGCGCTGTAGGTCAGGCTGGCTTCCTGGACGAGCAGGTCCGGCAGCCGCACATAGACGACCGGCACCTGCACATCGTGCACCGCGTGCTGCAGGTCGAAGCGCCGGATCGGCAGCGTGTTGAAGAACGGGCTGAGCACCACGTCCACGTCGAGCGCGCCCGCGAAGGTGGAGCGGACGTGGCTGCCGCCCGCGTCCACCAGCCAGTAGTTCTCCTCGTCCCGGGCGATGGACGCGTGCCGCTCGCCCGCGGCCGTGGTGGTGCGCAGCGAGAGACGTTTGGTGGCGCCGCTCTCGTCGGTCACCAGGTCGTAGGACGCGCTGAAGGCCGGGTGGTCGTCGCACGCGCCGCCGATCATGCGACCGGCGGCGCGGATACGGTTGCCGTTGAGGGTCACGCGCACCGATTCCATCCGGGACGCGTTGTGCGCGCGCCAGGTGAGAATCGCCGGCCAGCGGGAGGCCGGTGGCGTCTCGTTGCCGGTGGCTTGGCTCTCGGAGGCTGGGATCGTCACATCTCTACCGTAAGCGACGCCGGCCCGTTGCCCGCACCACACCGGGCCCGCATCACACCAGCGACTCGCGCCACGCCGCGTGCAGGCTGGCGAACTTGCCGGTGCCCGCGATCAGCTCATCGGGGGTGCCGTCCTCGGCGACACGCCCCGATTCCAGCACCAGCACCCGGTCGGCGATGGCCACCGTGGACAACCGGTGCGCGATGATGACCGCGGTGCGGTCGCGCAGCACCGTCTCCAGTGCCCGCTGCACGAGTCGCTCGCCCGGGATGTCGAGGCTGGACGTGGCTTCGTCCAGCACGATCACCGCCGGGTCGGCGAGGAACACCCGGGCGAAGGCGACCAACTGCCGCTGGCCCGCGGACAGCCGACCACCCCGCTTGCGCACATCGGTGTCGAAACCCTCCGGCAACGCCTGCACGAACTCGTACAGTCCGACCGCGCGGGCCGCCGCGAACACGTCCGCGTCGGACGCGTCGGGCCGGCCGAGCCGGATGTTGTCGGCCACCGAACCGGAGAACAGATAGGACTCCTGGGTGACCATCACGACATTGCGGCGCAGGTCGGTGTCGGTGATCCGGTGCAGATCGATCCCGTCGAGGGTGACCGTGCCGCTGGTCGGGTCGTAGAACCGGGTCAGCAGCTTGGCCAGGGTCGACTTGCCCGCGCCGGTGGCACCGACCAGGGCGACGACCTGTCCCGCGGGGATCTCGAGACTGAACTCCGGCAGCACCTCGCGCTCGCCGTAGCCGAACGACACCCGATCCAGCCGGACCGCGCCGGTGGCCTTGGTCAGCGACACCGGCTCGGCGGGTTCGCGCACCGAGGGTTCTTCCTCGAGCACGCCGGAGATCTTCTCCAGCGCCGCCGCGGCGGACTGGTACGAGTTGAACACCTGCGCGAGTTCGTCGAGCGGACCGTAGAACTCGTTGAGGTACAACAGGTATGCCGCGAGCACGCCGAGCGCGAGGTTGCCCTCGATCACCAGCCAGGCGCCCACCACGATGATGATCACCCGGGTGATGTTGCCGATCACCCTGGTGAGCCCCGCGTAATCGCCCATGCCGCGCATGGCGGCGGTGGTCGCCCGCTGGAATTCGGCGTCCTCGTGCGCCAGCACCGACTCGTTGCGCTGCTCGCGCCGGAACGTCTGCACCGCGCGCATGCCGCCCATCGACTCGACGAACTGCACCACCACCTTCGCGATGGCACCGCGGGTCCGGCGGTATCCGGCGCGCTGCCTGCGCTGGGCCCAACGGGTGACGAGCACGAGCGGCACGAAGCCGATCAGCACGATCGCGGCCAGCGTCAGGTCCAGGTAGATCAGCAGCACCGCGATGGTGAGCACCGAAAGGATCGCGCTGAGCGCCTGGTTCAGCGCGCTCTCCAGCAGTTCCTGCAGCGTCTCGATGTCGCCGGTGAGCCGCGCGACCACCTTGCCGGAGGTGTACTTCTCGTGGAAGGCGACGCTGAGCCGCTGCATATGCGTGAACGAACGCACTCGCAGGTCGAACAGCACGCTCTGGCTCAGCCGGCCGGATACGCGCAGGAACAGGAACGTGGTCGCGACCCCGAGCAGGACCGCGCCGAGATACCCGCCGACCGTCCAGGCCAGCGGGGTCCAGTTGCCTTTGCGCCCTTCGCTGATGCCGGTGTCGAGGCCGTGCGCGACGAACAGCGGCGCCGAAACCATCGCGGCGTTGTCCACCACGATGAGCACCAGCGCCAGCGCCGCCAGCTTGCGGTACGGCCGGATCAGGTCGAGCAGCAGCCGCCGGGATCGACCGGCCAGCACCAGGTTTCCGGCCTGGGTGACCTCCTTGTCCTCGCTCGCGATGCCGCGCCAGTCGGCGGCCTCGTCCCGCGTGTCCGGGTTCACGGACGAATCCGCTTCCGGTGCCATGTTTTTCGACGTGACAGTGTCCGTACTCATTGCTGCTCACCTCCCATCAGTTCGCGATATCGGCTGCTGCTGCGCAGCAGTTGGTCATGGGTGCCCTCGGCGACGATCCGGCCCTCCGCGAGCACCGCGACCCGGTCGGCCAGCGCCGCCGTCGAAGGCCGGTGCGCGACGAGCAGGGTGGTCGCGCCGGCCAGCACCGTGCGCAGCCGCTCCTGCACCCGCTCCTCGGTCTCCACGTCCAGCGCGGACAGCGGGTCGTCGAGCACCATGATCCGGCTCGGGCGGTGCCCACCCACCCCGTCGGCTCCGCCTCCTGCCGTCTCGCTGTGCGCACCATCAGCTTTGCCAACGCCCGCGAGCGCACCCGCCCCGCTCAGCACGGCGCGGGCCAGCGCGAGCCGCTGGCGCTGACCGCCGGACAGGCTCAGGCCCTGCTCGCCGATCCTGGTGTCCAGGCCCCAGGGCAGTTCGTCCACGAACTCGCTCGCCTGGGCGACGTCGAGCGCGCGACGCACGTCGGCGTCGGTGGCCGACGGGTCGCCCAGCGCGACGTTCTCCCGCACGCTCGCCGAGAACAGCACCGGCTCCTCGAACGCCACCGAGACCAGCGACCGCAGGTCGGCCAGCCGCATGTCCGCGATGTCGATGCCGTCGATGGTGATCGCGCCGCCGGTGACGTCGTAGAGCCGCGGGATCAGATTGAGCAGCGCGGTCTTGCCGCTGCCGGTCGCGCCGACCAGCGCGACCGTCTCACCCGGCCGAATCTTGAGCGAAACGTCTTGCAGCACTTCTGCTTCTGCGTCGGGGAAGGTGAATTTCACCCCGTCCAAACGCAGTTCGCCGACGATCTGTGCGGGCAACTCGACCGGATCGGCCGGGTCGGTGATGTCCACCGGGGTATCGATGATCTCCCAGTAGCGGTCACCCGCGGTGCGCGCGTCGTTCCACTCGGCGAGCAGGAAGCCGGTCCAGATGATCGGCCACTGCAGGAAATTCGCCAGCGTGATGCCCGCGACGAGGGTGCCGAGCGTCATCGTGCCCTGTACCACCGACCAGGCGCCGAAACCGAGCGCGAACACGATGGCCAGCTGCGGCATGCCGGTCATGGCCGACCACAACCGGGCGTCCAGCCGGACCTTGTACAGCTCGGTCCGCTGCAACTCGCGCGACTGCGCGCGGAACCGGCCACCGAAGAACGCACCGCGGCCGAACGCCTTGAGCACCCGCACGCCCTGCGCGGATTCCTCGGCGGTGGTCGCCAAGTCGCCCGCCTGGTCCTGCGAGCGGCGCGACGCCTTGGCGTACTCCCGCTCGAACCGAACGGCGATGTAGGTCAATGGAATCGAGATGATCAGGAACAGCAGGCCGATCTGCCAGTTCAGCCACAGCAGGGCGAGCAGGCCGACCGGGATCAGCACCATGTGCAGGATCAGGAACGGACCGGCGAACGCGACGAACCGGCGCATGGTGGCCATGTCGTCGACCGCGCGGGACAGCAGCTGACCCGACTCCCACGCGTCGTGCCGTCCGATCGCCAGCGTCTGCAACTTGCGGAAGATCTTGGCGCGCATGGTGATCTCGAACTCGGTGGCCGGCTTCGCGACCAGCCAGCGCCGTCCCCACACTCCCGCGGCGTCCAGCAGGCCGAGCACGAGCACGAGCAGCGCGGGCCACAGGGCCCCGCCGAAATCCTTCCTGGCGATCGGGCCGTCGACGATCCGCGCGATCACCAGTGGGATGGCGATCGCGGTCAGCGACGAGAGGATCGCGAGCACGGTCGCGCCGAGCAGCGCGCGCCGATGCGGGCGCACATACGGCCAGAACCGCCGCAGCGAATCCAGGCGGCCCGGCGGCGACGCCGCGGGCCGCTGCGGTCTGTCGGCCTCCGGATCGGCTGTCGCGACGTCCAGTGCGACTGACATAGCTCCCCCTAGAGGTCTGTGGCTGGCGATGGAAAGAGACGGGACGCCCGCTGATGATCGCATCGGGGTCCGACAATCCAGGGTGGCATCAACATCCACATCCGCCAACCGATTTTCCGCGCCGGCCGATCCCCGCACGTCGACGTTCGTGCTGGATATCACCCCTGCCGCGCATTTCGTCGCCGTCATGAACCCAGTCAACAACCCGAAGTAACCTCGAGGTCAAGAAAACCGGCCGGGCCGCTGTCCGTGGTGGACAGCGGCCCGGCCGGTCGGGGTGTGCAGGCGGGTTAGCGGACGCCCGCGCTTTCGGCCTCGCGCTCCTGCGGTGCGTCCGGGAACGCCTGCTGCTGGTATCCGCCGCGCAATGTGCCGTCCAAATACGCGGCGCGGCAGGCGCGCCGCGCGATCTTGCCGCTCGACGTGCGCGGGATGGAACCCGCGGGCACGAGCAGCACGTCCCGCACCGTGACGCCGTGCCGCTGCGAGACGGCCGCGCGCACGACATCGGCGACCGGCTGGGTTTCGAGTTTGCCCGCGCCGGTGTTGCGTTCGGCGACGATGACCAGTTGCTCGGAGGTGTCGTCGGCGTCGAACCGGAGCCCGGAGTGGCTGTTCTTGTCGAAGACCAGCGCGGGCAGTTCGTTGGCCGGCACCGAGAACGCGGCGACGAAACCCGGTCGCAGCGCGGTACTGGACTCCTGCGCGGAGAACTCGAGATCCTGCGGGTAGTGGTTGCGGCCGTCGACGATCACCAGATCCTTGACCCGGCCGGTGATGTAGAGCTCGCCGTCGAGATAGGCGCCGTAGTCGCCGGTGCGCATCCAGTTCGCGTCCTCGGCGGTACCGATCGCGTGGCTGCCCTCGGGCAGCCGGGCGGTCAGCTTGGCGCGGAACGTGGCGGCCGTCTCCTCCGGACGCCCCCAGTAGCCGATGCCCATGTTCTCGCCGTGCAGCCAGATCTCGCCGACCTCGCCGTCGGCCCGCTCGACCCCGGTGCTCGGATCGACGATCGTGGCCCACTGCGACAGCGCGACATAACCGCAGGAGACCTGCGCGATCGAGTTCTCCGCGCCCTCCTCGACCTCGACCATCCGGCCCGAATTCAGTTGCGCGCGATCGACATAGACGACCCGCGCCTCGTCCTGGGCCTTCGTCGCCGAGACGAACAGCGTCGCTTCCGCCATGCCGTAGCAGGGTTTGATCGTCGTCTTCGGCAGCCCGTACGGGGCGAACGCCTCGTTGAATTTCTTCATCGACGACACCGAAACCGGCTCACTGCCGTTGATCAGGCCGATCACATTCGACAGGTCGAGTTCCTCGCCGGGCTTCGGCTTGCCGCGGGCCGCCGCATGTTCGAACGCGAAATTCGGTGCGGCGGCGAAGGTTCCGGCGCCGTCCGAGGCGGCGGCCAGTTCTTTGATCCAGCGGTACGGCCGCCGGACGAACGCGCTCGGCGACATGATGGTGATGAATCCGCCGCCCACCGTCGGCAGGATCACGCAGAGCAGGCCCATATCGTGGAACAGCGGCAGCCAGGTGACGCCGCGGGAATTCTCGGTGACGCCGATGGCGTCGATCATCTGCAGCAGGTTGGTGCCCACCGCGCGGTGCGTGATCTCCACGCCCGCAGGCGTTCTGGTGGAACCGGAGGTGTATTGCAGATACGCCACGCTGTCGATATTGATATCCGGCCGCACCCAGGTCGCGCCGACGCTGTCCGGAATCGCTTCCACCGCAATGATGCGCGGCCGCTGCGGGGCGGGCAGATGCCGGAAGAAGTTCCGCACACCCCCGGCCGCGGAGCCCACCGTGAGAATCGCCGCGGGCGTGCAGTCGCCGAGCACCGCGGTGAGCCGATCGGTATGCCCCTGCTCCTCCGGATCGAACAGCGGCACCGCGATATTGCCCGCGTAGACGGCCGCGAAGATGGACACGACATAGTCGAGTCCCTGCGGCGCCAGAATCGCCACCCGGTCGCCCGGCTCGGTCACCTGCTGCAAGCGTGCCGCGACGGCCCGCAAACGGACGCCGAACTGCCGCCAGGTCAGCTCGTGGTACTCACCGTCGCGTTCCCGCGAATAGTCGATATAGCGGTAAGCGAGGTCGTCGCCGTTCTCCGCACTGTGTTTGTCGACGAAGTCGATGAGGGTCTTGTCACCGCGGATCTTGATATTGCCCTGGTCATCCAAATAGTCGTCGAAAGTCTCGTCGATCATCGCCTTATCCTTTTGCCAAAGCACGCACTCAGGCCGTGCAGTTACACCGAACACAGGTCGATAACGAAGCGTCGGGAAGGCTAGCAGGTGCGCCGCCTTCCGGCGCTCAGTACCGCCCGAAGGCGATCGCCACGTTGTGTCCTCCGAAACCGAAGGAGTTGTTCACGGCGTAATCGATCCGCCCGGTCCTGGCTTGGCCTTTGACGACGTCGAGGTCGATTTCCGGGTCCTGATTGTCCAAATTCAGTGTGGGCGGCACGATCCCGTCGCGAATGGACAGCACGGTGAGCACCGATTCGAGCGCGCCGACCGCACCGATCGAATGCCCCAGCGCCGACTTGGGCGCGTACACCGAGGTGTGATCGCCGACCGCGGCCGCGATGGCCTTCGCCTCGGCGGTGTCGCCGATCGGGGTCGCGGTGGCGTGCGCGTTCACGTGCGTGATGTCGCGCTTGGACAGTCCGGCCTTCTCGATCGCCTTGGTCATCGCGCGGGCGGCGCCCTTGCCCTCGAGTTCGGGCGCGACCAGATGGAACGCGTCGGAGGTGATGCCCGCGCCCATGATGCGCGCGTGGATCGTCGCGCCGCGCGCCTTCGCGTGCTCCTCGGTCTCGATCACCATCATCGCGCCGGCCTCACCGAACACGAACCCGTCGCGGTCCTTGTCGAACGGGCGCGAGGCGTTCTTCGGGGCGTCGTTGCGGGTGCTCATCGCGCGCATCATGGTGAACGCCGCGATCGGCACCGCCTGGATCGAACCCTCCACACCACCGGTGACCACCATGTCCGCGTCGCCCATGACGATCATCTGCCAGGCGTTCGCGATCGCCTCGGAGCCGGAGGAACACGCCGACACCGGCGTCACCACACCCGCCCGCGCACCGAGTTCCACGCCAACGCAGGCCGCCGAGCCGTTCGGCATGATCCGCTGGATGGTCAGCGGCGAAACCTTGCGGTAGCCACCGTGTTCCAGCCGGTCCCTGGCCCCGACCAGGTATTCGCTGCCGCCGATGCCGGTACCGATGGACACGCCGAGCCGGTCCTTGTCCACCTCGGGGCTGCCCGCGTTGCGCCACACCTCGCGGCACAGCACGGTCGCCATCTGCTCCACGTAGGACAGGTTGCGCACCTCGTTGCGGGTGAGGCAGTCCGAGGGCGAAACCTTCAGATGCCCGCCGATGCGCACCGGCAGCTCGAACTGGTCGATGAAGGTGTCCTCCAGGACATCGATGCCGCTCTCCCCGTTGAGCAGGCCTTTCCAGGTCGAATCGACGTCACCGGCGATCGACGTGGTGGCCGCCAGGCTGGTGACGACCACGTTGGGAAAGCTCCTGTTTTTCGAAGGTACCTGCATGTTCGCTCACTTTCCCTAGCGTGACGACTAAGAAATCTGTCGAGCCGAAAACCTGGTGGAGCAATGGCATTTCGTCCGCGGACGCGCCGGAGAAACCGGGGCGGCATCCGCGCGGAGCACGCATGAACGCAGGCAGAAACGCCCGCCGAGCCGTCATCAGGGCCGCATGTGATCGGCCGATGAGCATTATCGAGGAGCAGCAGACCGATCATCTTGCTGACACGCGGACCGTACCAGGCGCACCCGCACCCGCGCTGTCCGCTGCCCGTGATCGCGTTGCTCGCGGACGGCGCCGGGCAACTCGAGTAACCTGCTACCCCGGGCACGGGGCGCGAGGTCGGCGCGACCCGGCCACCGAGGCGAGGAAGGACGGTCGGTGACGGGCGCGCGGATGGTCGGGCTGTTCGCCGGGATCGGCGGGCTCGAGCTCGGTCTCGGGCACAACGGCTGGCAGACCGAGCTGCTGTGCGAGATCGACGCCGGCGCGCAAGGCGTGCTGGCCGCGCGGTTCCCCGACGTGCCACTGCATTCCGACATCACCACGCTGCGTGCGATTCCCGCGGGCACCGAACTCGTCGCCGCGGGGTTTCCCTGCCAGGACCTGTCCCAGGCCGGCCGCACCGCGGGCATCACCGGAAAACGCTCCGGTCTGGTGGACGAGGTGTTCCGGTTGGTGCGGCGCAAACGCGGGCCGCGCTGGCTGTTGATCGAGAACGTGCCGTTCATGCTGCAACTCGGCCGGGGCGCGGCGATGCGGCACATCACGGCGGCGTTGGAGGAGCTCGGCTACACCTGGGCCTACCGGGTGGTGGACGCGCGGGCGTTCGGCCTGCCACAGCGGCGTCAGCGGGTGCTGATGCTCGCCTCGCGCACCGAGGACCCCCGCGGGGTGCTGTTCGGCGACGACGCCGGCCCACGCATCGTCGGCGATGCCGACCACGACCCGTGCGGTTTCTACTGGACCGAAGGGGTGCGTGGCCTGGGCTGGGCGGTGAACGCGGTGCCGACGCTGAAGGGCGGCTCGGCGCTGGGGATCGCCAGCCCGCCCGCCGTGCGGCTGCCCTCCGGCGAGATCGTCACACCCGGACTGGTGGATGTGGAACGGCTGCAAGGCTTCGACCCCGAATGGACCGCGCCCGCCGCGGACGTGCCCGGGGTGCGCAAAGGACATCGGTGGAAGCTGGTCGGCAACGCGGTGAGCGTCCGGATGGCCGACTGGGTGGGTTCGCGGCTCAGCGCACCGCTGGACCCCATCCCGGGCGATCAGCCGCTGCCACCCGGAACGCCGTGGCCCGCCGCGGCCTGGGGACACAACGGCGTCGCCTACCGCGTGCCGGTCTCCACCTGGCCAGTGCACGAGCCTTACGAAGACCTGCGGAACTACCTCACAGACTCGCGCCTGCTCTCCGCCCGCGCCACCGCCGGCTTCCTCCGCCGCACCACCATGGGCAGCCTCCGCTTCCCCCCGGGCTTCCTCGACGACGTAGAAAGCCACCTCCACCGCATGGGCGGCTGGGCCGCATGAGCCCGGCTGACAGGCGCACCCAGCGGGCGCCCAGCACTCCCCCGGCGGATGATCCACACCCAGACGCCATCCCCAAGCCCGCGGACCACGGCGAACCACGCGAACAAGCAAGGGCCGCCGCTCACGTCGGCAGCGGGAGCGGCGCGAAACGCGCGCGTGCTACCTCTGAGGCGGACAACGAACCGCCGCGCGCGGGAAATCGCACGCCGCGCGGGGAAACGCCGACTGACACGCGCGCGGGGCGCGAATCGGTGCGCGCGGGGCGTCCGACTACGGATGCGGCGACGAGTGCGCGGATGGCGCGGCAGCGGCGGAGCGGGACCAAGCCGGAATTGGCGCTGCGCAAGGAATTACATCGGCGGGGGCTGCGGTACTTCGTCGATCGCGCGCCGATCCGCGGGCAGCGGCGGCGAGCCGACCTGGTGTTCCCACGCCTGCGCGTAGCGGTCTACGTCGACGGCTGTTTCTGGCATCGGTGCCCGCAGCACGCCACCGATCCCCGCAACAACGGCGAGTGGTGGGCCGCGAAGCTGGCCGGGAACGTAGCGCGCGATCGCGCGACGGACACAGCGCTGACCGAAGCGGGCTGGCAGGTCATCCGCGTGTGGGAACACGAGGACGCGGTCGCCGCCGCAGACCGGGTCCAAGCGGCCCTGCGCAGCTGAACGCCGCGCGACGCACCTCCAACGGTGGACGCCACACGCCGCATCCTGGGCGGCGGGTCGAGTACACGAGGCCGCCGCAATCGCAAGGCCGCAAGGCCGCAAGGCCGCAGATGCTAACCCCGGTGCTGGTCGAGGGTGACGGGCGCAGGGTGACGGGCGCGAAGCTCAGCGCCGTAGCTCCAGGACCCTTCAAGATCAGGGGGAACTGGTGGCCGTGGCTTCTTGGGCGATGCCGCCACCAGTTCCCCCTGATCTTGGTCGCTCAGCACCCCGGCAGGCCGTCACGCCACGTAGCGGCGGGTCGGCAAGCGACGCGGCGGGGCGAGCGAGGGCGACGCGGCGGGGTGAGCGAGGGTTGCCGACAGGGCGAGCCGGGCCCTGGAGGTCAGCGGTTGCGGACGCGGACGAGGGTGCGGGGGGCGTGGGCGGCCACGTAGCTCGACGCCACCATTACGGACATCACCGCGAGGGCGGCGGCGGCTGTTGCGTAGCCGATCATGGGAACCTCCTTGGGAACGCTTCCCTGCCCAGAGTGGCCACCGAACCTGACAAGAGCCTGTGTATCGCTTGGCAAAGCCGTGTGACAGCCGAGACACGCTGGCCTACCGTTGGTCGTCGGTCCAGCGGCAGGCAGGAGAATGGTTCCGTGACTGGTAGCCGGAAGATCGCCGAACGGCGCGTGCGGGTGGCGTCCTTGGTGATCGCGGCGGCCATCCTGATCGCGGGACTCTGCTATTCGTCCTGGGTGCTCGAGTTCTTCCTGAAGCTCGATATCGACCCGGTCAACTCGTTCCTCAGCGAACTGGACGCCGAAGGCAAGCCCTACCGGCAGGTGTTCGCGACCGCCGACAAGATCGTGGGCGCACTGCTGATCCCCGCCGCGATCGGCGGTCTGCTGCTGTTCCCGCGGCGCCGGCTCACCACGGTGGGCTGGGTCGCCCTGTTCTGTTTCGGCGCCGCCACCATTGCCGATGTGCTGCTGCCCTTGCGCGACTGCGCGAAGGGCGACACCACGTGCGGCGGTGGCGGCAGCGAGTTGTTCCCGCAGCTGCACCAGCCGCATGCGCTGTCCAGCACCATCGCGGTGACGTCGATCGCGATCGCCACGTTCGCGTTCAGCTTGGCCGCTTTCCGCTACCACCGCTGGCGGATCCTGCGCGAGTTCGGCCTCGTTGTTCTCGTGCTCGGATCGGCGGCCACCGTGTGGATGCTGGTTGCCGACAACTTGCCTGGCAACTATGCCCTGGGCATCGCTCAGCGCATCCAGGTCAGCTCGATGTCACTGTGGCTGATCACGCTGGCCGCCGCGGTGATCTTGGAGGGCCGGGAAAGGACCGACCCGGACCCCGACGGAGCTACTTCACCGTCACCTTGACCGTGTGTGTACCGGTCTTCGCCGGCAGCTTGGTGGTGTCGACGAAGAGAATCTCCCCGCTGTCCTGCACGCCGTTCGGCAGCGTCTTCGGCTTCAGCCCGAAGGGCGGCTGCTCGCCGGTGCTCGCGGCCAGGCCGAAGTCGCTGTCGTTGGCGATGTAGAGCGTCTTGCCACCGTCCGTGGTGGCGACGCCCTCGATCTTGTCGTGGCCGAAGAACTTTCCGTTCGCGTCGAGTTCTTTCACCAGGGCGCCTAGATCGAGATTCTTCGGCTTGGCCGCCGGCGTGATTCCGACCTTGGTGAGCGCCGCGACGCCCTCCGCGGTGGTGACCGAACCGACCAGCGCCTCCAGCGATTTGCCGTCGACCTGCAAGCCGCGTTCCGGGTCATACTGCGCGCCGGGCACTTTCGCGTCCGGACCGACATCGGTCGCGGCGGCGATGTCGACCGTCCACAGCTTCTTGTCCCCCTTGGGCGCCAGATTCCCGTCGCGCTCATCGATCAGGAACGTGGTGGCACTGAGTGCGGTGATCTCCGAGTCGGCGACCTTGGTGCTCTTCGGGTTCTCCAGCGGGACCACGAATTCCTTCAGCGCCTTCGTCTTCAGGTCGACGGTGACGATGCGGGTCAGCGGAACGTCTTTCGCGGAGCCACTGAGGCCGGGGGTGTTGAGCGCGCTCTGCATCAGGCCGACGAGGGTGCTGCCGTCGGGGGTGACCGTCAGGCCCTCCATGCCCTGGTTCGGCGTGCGCAGCGAAAGTTCCTTGGGCAGCCCGGCACCCGGGGCGAGGCGTTCGATCTCAGCGCCCTTGGCATCGAAATGCACCAGGAACGGGCCGTATTCGTCGGACACCCAGAAGGTGCCGTCGGGCAGGGCGACCAAACCTTCCGGATCGAGGCCGTGATCGGTGGGCGGCAAGACGTTTCCGGCGAGATCCTTGATCGTCTCGCCGGTGCTCGCGGCCACATCGACCTGACCGTTGAACGGGACGCCGGCCTTGGTGTGCAGCTCGATCGTGGATTGCAGCACCGCACGGGTGCCCACCAACTTGAATCGGCCGATCTTCGGCACGAAAGCCGGTGTCGGCGAGAGTTTCTCGTTCTTGCCGGGACCGTCCACATTCGGCCCCCGGTCGGTCAGTCCGTAGAACTCGTCCGTGCTGCCCGGTACCGGCGTCCACGCCGAGCCGAACCCGCTGCCCTGCACCGTCGTTCCGCCGAACTCGCCGAGCGCCGGAATGTCGGTGGTGTACAGGCGAACCGCGTCCGTGGTGGTCACCTCGAACGTGTCGTCGCCGGTGTAGCCGGGGTTCGGCGTGTACACGAGCGCACCGTCGACGCGACGGCTCAGTGTGCCGTGCGCCGGGTCGGCGAGTCCGACGGCGGCACTGCCGCCCGTCTTGGCGAGCAGGTCATCCAGCGAGATCACCAGCGGCTGCCCGGCGGTGGCGGTGAAATCCACTCCGCCGTCGGAACTGGAGCAGCTTGCGGCCAGCACACCGGCACAGAGGACGGCAACGGCGGTGACGCGAGGACGAGATCGATCTTTCACCCGGAATGCCTACCGCGCCGATCCGAAATCTGGACGACGTGCGGGTGACAACTCGGTGCCGGTTTCCGCTCGGCTAACCCCGGAAAAAGCCGGTGACCGTGCCGATCGCACCGTGCGATGCTGTCGCCATGACTGCTCGCGTGAACATCGCCTCCGGCTCCGAATTCGAAGATCTCGTCGGCTACAGCCGCGCCGTCCGGATCGGCGACACCGTCGCGGTGAGTGGCACCACGGCCTCGGTCACCGGCGGCACCGCGGTCGGCGGCGACGATATCGGCGAACAGACGCGCGAGGTGCTGCGCCGCATCGCCACCGCCCTCACCGAGGCCGGGGCGAGCCTGTCCGATGTGGTGCGCACCCGCATCTTCGTCACCGATATCTCCCGCTGGGCCGAGGTCGGCAAGGTGCACGCCGAGGTGTTCGGCGAGATCCGCCCCGCCACCTCGATGTACGAGATCAGCGCGCTGATCACACCCGCACTGCTGGTCGAGATCGAAGCGGACGCGATCATCGGCGGGTAGCCGAGCGCGGCCCGTCGTTGTTCTTCGGCGGGGCGCGAGCGCGGTCGCTAGGGTCGCAACTGTGACCAGCGACGCTGAGCGATCCCCAGTTCCACTCGACGTACTCGCCGAGGCGACCGACCGTCTCCTCGACACCATCCGCAAGCTGAGCGACGACGACCTGACCGGTCCGTCGCTGCTGCCCGGCTGGACCCGCGGCCATGTGCTCGCCCATCTCGCCCGCAATGCCGACAGCGTGCTCAACCTGCTGCTGTGGGCGCACACCGGGGTGGAGATCCCGCAGTACGCCAGCATGTTCCTGCGCGACTTCGATATCGAGGCCGGCGCGCCGCGACCGCTGGACGCACAGCTCGCCGACAACGAGGCCGCGGCGAAACGCTGGGCGGCGGTAGCGAATTCACTGACCGAGGGGGCCTGGCACGCGGAAGTCCGTACCCGGCAAGGCCGTCCGATTCCGGCCACCGAGGTGCGCTGGATGCGCCTGCAAGAGGTGGAGATTCACCACGTCGACCTCAATGCCGGGTTCTCGCCCGCCGATTGGCCCGCATCGTTCGTCGCGCGCATTCTGGCGCAGGCCACGGTCGACATGAACCGGCTCACCGCCGCGGCGACCACACCCACGCCCACCTTCGAGATCCGCTCCACCGACACCGACTTCGTCGGCTTGGTCGGCACCGGCACTGTGTCGAGCACCGTCACCGGCACTGCCGCCGCGCTGGCCGCCTGGCTGCTCGGCCGCTCCGCCGGCGACGAGCTGACCGGCGAACTGCCGACCCTGCCGGACTGGAAGTAGCTGCTGGACAAACGATCACCAGGTAATGGTGGCGGCCGACTCGACCGATGCCGCCACCATTACCTGGTGATCACGCTCGATGGAAGTGTTCCACCGCTTCCTGCACGCGCAGTCCCGCCGCGAAGTCCGCGAGGGTCGAGGCTTCGCCGCGGATGGCGGCGGCGAACGCGGTCAGCCGCGTGTGCTCGGTGCCGCGTGGACCGTCGAGCGGACGCTCCTGCCAAGCGGTGCCGGTACTGACCTCGAGGTGGGACCAGTCCGTGATCCGATAGGAACGCTTGGTGCCGTAGAGGATCCACTCGTACGTTTCCGGTGCGGCCGCTACCAACCCGGTGATCGTGACCGGTACCGCGCCCGCGGTGTACAGCCCGTGCGCGCTGAGTTCGGCGTCCGCGCCGTAGGCGATTCGGGTATGCGCCGGCGTCAGCGGGCCCAGCAGCCGGTCGGTCAGGAAGAGAAAGTGCGAACCGACCTCGCGCAGTAGTCCGCCCTGTTCGCGACCCGCGACCCAGCGGGCGTCGCGCTGGAAGGCGCGCGGCCATTCCGGGAACGTGAAACGCATGTCCACAGCGACGATTTCACCCGCTTCGCCGTCGTGCACGGCTCGCATCACCGCGACGGCCGCCGCGCGATCGGACAGCGTGAAATTGAGCGCGTTCACCGCACCGGTTTCCGCCGCGACCCGCACCATATCCGCGCCGTCGGCGAGCCGCGCCGCGAGCGGCTTCTCCGAGAACACCGCCTTGCCGGCGTTCATAGCCGAGATCGCATAGGACGCATGCGTATTCGGCGGGGCCGCGATGTAGATCGCGGCCAGTCGGTCATCTCGAACCAGCGCCTCGGGATCATGTCCGACCGCGAGATCGGGATACTGCGCGCGGACCCGTTCGACCGCCGCCGCGTCGGGATCGGCCGCCGCGACGACGTCGAACTCCGGATGCCGGTGCGCCACTTCGAGCATCTCGGTGCCCATCACGCCGAGACCGATGATGCCCAGGCGGATGCGGGAATTGTTGACCATCTCGCCAGCCTGGACGGCATTCTCGGCCGGGGCAAGCAGGGACCGGATGGGAAAATAAAGTTCAGCGCGTCGGTCAGCGGAAGGTTTCGTACAGTCGCGCGTCGACCAGGATGCCGAAGTGGCCGGTGATGAACTCGTTGCATTCGGCGTGCGGATGGGTCTGGGTGGCATCCAATTCCGGATGCGGGCCCGCGTAGGCGTGCCGCTGACTCGACTGCCGGTAGGGGCCGATCCCCGGGTTGCGGCCGATCGAAATGCCGATGCAGTCCGCTTCCACCGTGAAGAAGCCGTCGCCACCGGGACAGAAGCCCGTCGCGCCGGTCAATGTGCGATCGAGCGTGCAGTCGCGCGGTTCCGCGGCCGCGGGACCAGCGGTGACGATGGCCGAGGCCACCACTGCCGCGAGCAAGGTGGACCCACTGATGAAACGAACCCAGCTGCCTGTCATTCGAATCTCCTTTTCTACGGGTATCGCGTCAACCTAGCGAAGCCCCGCCTTCGAATATTTCGAGAGCGGGGCTTTGCTGGATGAGCGATGGGGGTGTTCAGACGGCGGCTCCCAAACCTGCGGCGATCAGCGCGGGGATCATGTACATCAGCGGGAACGGAATGTGCGCGTAGGCGCGGGCTTTGATGTTGGTGATCACCGCTCCACCGAAGTAGAGCACGATCCCGATAGTAGCGGCGATGCCGATCACAGGAAAGAACAATCCGGCGACAAGTCCTACGGCGCCAGCCGCTTTGGCGACACCCAACCACGTCCACCAGGTCTGCGGCACCCCGTACTGCACCAGCGGGTCCACCACCCAGGCGGCACGAAAGAAGATCGACGCGGCCGAGAAGCCCACCCAGGCGGCGGCCAGAATCGTGACGATGACATAAGCGGCATGCATTGGTTCGTGCTCCTCGTGCGGTGTTCAAGGTCGGACACCGAGTAGACGAAGCACGGGAACCATGTGTGACATGCCGCCTGAATCGTCAGTGCGCGGATCTCACGCTTCCCCGCTGAAGTCGCGGCGGACGAAATTGGGGCGGATGTCGAGATCGGGTGGGTCGTAATAGCGGTGGAACGTCGGAGTCAGGCCGGAAGACAGGGGCGGGTTGATCCAACTCCAGTCGGTGGGACAGGCGCGGCCCGCGGACTTTTCCCGTTCGACGTGGTCGCAGAACTGTTTCGCCACCGTGTGATGGTCGACCAGGTACACGCCCGCCTTACGGAAGCTGTAGAGGACCGCGCGGTTGAGCTCGACCAGGGCCAGGTCGCGCCACAGGGTGCGCTCGGATCTGGTGTCCAGGCACATCATTTCGGCGATGAGCGGCAGCATGTTGTACCGCGTGGTGTCGCTGAGGTTGCGCGCGCCGATCTCCGCGCCCAGGTACCAGCCGTTGAACGGGGCGAACGGATAGGTGACACCGCCGATTTCGAGGTTCATGTTGGAGACGGCGGGGACCGCGTGCCAGCGCAGGCCGAGGCCGGCGAACCACTCGAACTCCGGGTGCTCCAGCTCGACCTCGCGCGCCAGTTCGGGCGGAACGTCGAACCAGCGGATCGGCTCGTCGGGCGTGCTGATCAGCAGTGGCAGAATGTCGAAAGGCGTTCTCGCGCCGCGCCACCCGAGTTTCCTCGCGAATTCGGTGAGCGTGATGTTGGCGGCGTCACCGGTGACCGTGCCGTCGCCGTTGCGGTACCCCGCGTACCGGATGAGCTGCGGGCTGACGATGCGGAACTCCCGCCCGTCGGCCTGACGCGGTGGGCCGACGGTGATCATCGACTGAATGGCACCGCCGTTGGTGGCGACCCGCAGGTGCTCCCAGCAGACCTCGGCCAGATCGCGCGCCGAACGCACCTGCCGGGCGTCGAGCAATTTCAGTGAGCGCCAATGCTTTCGGCCGACGCAACGGGCGTGGTTACGCCACGCGAGCTTGGCTCCGATCAGGATTTCCTCGGCGGTTTGCAGATAGCAACCGGTCTGTTCCAGGTGGTGCAGCACGGTGCGGCGGCGCTGTGCCGGTAGGTGCGCCAGCTCGGGCATGCGGAAGAATTCATCGCACTCACGGAGTCTGCGCTTCAGATCGCTACTGAAAGGCTTTGTGTCAGCGGTGGTTTCGAGCGGTGACGCGGGTAACACAGGGTTCACGGTTTTCTCCGGTCGGGCATAGGTACTGCGGTGAAACAGACAATTTCGAGCAGGAGAATTCGCGCAGGCGCGCAGCCGATACCGCCCTACCGGGCGGCCCGCGCAGACGGGTCGGCGCGCTGATGCCGCGAAATAGCTTCGGCCGTGCAGCCACACCCATGTTCGTCCTCATTCATGCCCCGGAAAAGGCCCGGACAGTAGCGTACGGCGGGTGTGCTGGCAGTGTGCCCGGATTTGCTCGATTTACCACGTCGGCCCAAGTCGGCGAGTAAAAGGTGCTGTCGAGCGTTGTTGACACAGTGATCTAGACAACACCGCCGCCCGGCTCCGCTGGCCCCAATGCAGCGACCACGCCGGCGCAGTGCGCCTCGGCTATGAACAAAGATCCTGGCAGTACCGCCACATTCGGCACAGCCGGGTAAACGTGGCACTGGTCACACATTATGGCCAACCGCTATGGCTTCCGAGGCGAACCGGGCGTTTCTGGCAGGATGGATCGCATGCTGTCTCGGCGTGGGGTGCGGCGCTGGGTGTCCAGCGTCATGGTCAGCGTGGCACTGGTTTCGGGTGCCGCGACGTTCGGCGCTCCCCAGGTGTCGGCCGAACCCGGGGACCCCCAGCAGCCCAGTACCGGTTCTTCCGATGGCCCGGCTCCGGCCCCGGCCACGACGGAACGACCCGCCCGGCCACGGATCGACCGGATCGAGCCGATCGACGACCGGTGGCTGCGGGTGTTCGTCGCCTCCCCTGCCATGAGTCGCACCGTCGAAGTGCAGGTGCTGCTGCCGCGGGACACCTCGCACCCGCGGCCCACCGTCTACATGCTCGACGGTCGCGAGGCGAACCCGACCACCAACAACTGGACCGAAAAGGGTCACGCCGACAAGTTCTTCGAGGACAAAGACGTCAACGTGGTGCTCACCGTCGGCGGCCCCGCCAGCTTCTACACCGATTGGCAGCAACCGGATCCGGTGCTCGGCACCAACAAGTGGGAGACCTTCCTGACCCGGGAGCTGCCGCCGCTGATCGACGCGAAATTCCAAGGCAACGGACGCAATGCGGTGATGGGTGTCTCGATGGGCGCCGAGGCCGCCATGATGCTGGCGTTCCGGCAGCCGCAGCTGTACACGGCGGTCGCGGCGCACAGCGGCTGCTTCTCGATGGGCACCGATCTCGGTCAGGCCCAAGCCAGGGCGGTCGTCGCCACCTATAAAGGCGAGCCGGACAACATGTTCGGCGCGCAGGACGACCCCGCCTGGCTCGACCACGATGTCACGCTGCACGCGGAAGCGTTGCGCGGCAAGACGATCTACATGTCCGTGGGCAGCGGCCTGCCCGGCGTCCACGACGTGCCGGGCGAACCGGACGTCGACCTGCCCACCGCGATCACCTTCGGCGGTCCGCTGGAGGCGGCGACCAACGTCTGCACCCGCCGCCTCACCGATCGGCTGCGCGGCCTCGACATCCCGGTGACCGCGCATTTCCGGGCGACCGGCACCCACGCGTGGCCCTACTGGGCCGACGAGTTGGTGCGGTCGTGGCCGGTCATCTCGGGCGCGCTCGGCGTCTAGCCCAGGAAGCGCGCCACCACCGCGGGATCGGTGGCGAAGCTGAGGAACAGATCGTTCTCGTGCGGGTCGCCGGTGGTGACCCGCACGCCATCGGTGCCGTAGGGACGCACCAGCACACCCGCCTCCGCGCTCGCCTCGCCGTATTCGGCGCTGCGCGCGCCGAGCGGCAGCCACACGAAGTTCGTTTCGCTCGGCGGCACCTGGTAGCCGGCGGCGAGCAGAGCCTCGCGCATCCGATTCCGTTCGAGCACCAGCGCCTCGGTGCGGTCCAGCAATTCGTGCCGCGCCTCCAGCGAGGCGATCGCCGCCGCCTGCGCGAGCCGGTTCACGCTGAACGGGATGTGCACCTTGTTCAGCGCCGTGATCACCGCCGGATCGCCCACCGCGTAGCCCACGCGCAGGCCGGCGAGCCCGTAGGCCTTCGAGAAGGTACGCAGCACAAGGACATTCGGCCGGGTGCGGCCCAGCTCGATACCGTTCGGGTAATCCTGCGGCGCGAGCCGCATGTACTCGAAATACGCCTCGTCGAGCACGATCAGGATGTGGGCGGGCACCGAATCGAGGAAGCGGGTCAGTGCGGCCTGGCCGACCGCGGTACCGGTCGGGTTGTTCGGGTTGCAGACGAAAATGAGTTTGGTGCGTTCGGTGATCGCCGCGTGCAGCGCGTCCAGATCGTGCACCAGGTCCGCGGTGAGCGGCACCTGCACGGCGGTCGCGTTGCCCACCTTGGTGACGATCGGATACGCCTCGAACGAGCGCCAGGCGAACAGCACCTCGTCGGTCGGGGTGTCGCAGGTGATCTGCACCAGTTCCTGGCACAGCGCCACGCTGCCGCAGCCGACCGCGATGTTGGCCTGTTCGACGTCCAGGAAATCGGCGAGTGCGGCCCGCAACTCGACGGCCTGGTTGTCGGGGTACCGGTTGGCCAGCTCGGCCGCCTCCGCGATGGCCTTGGCCGCCGAAGGCAGCGGGCCGAAGGTGGTTTCGTTGCTGGCGAGCTTGACCGCGCCGGGGTGGCTGCGGCCTGGGACATACGCCGGAATCGCATCGAGGTCCGGCCGGGTTGACGCTGTCACCCCCCAACCATATGTCGGGAAGTCATGGGATCTTCTGGGTATCACGCACAAAGCCGGGCTTGCGTACCGAAAAATATGCGGCCGATAGGCTCTCAGCAGCAATTTCTACCGCAGAGCACGAAGTCGCCCTACCCTGGTTTCATGTCGGGCACTTACAACGACCTTGCCCCCTTACGCGGTGACGAGCCGGCACCCGAACATCGAGCCGCGCCCGCACATCCGTCCACCGACACCCAGGTGCCCATCATCGTGGTGGAACCCGAAGGCAACGCGCGCGGCGGCATCGTGATGCTGCACGAGTCCCGCGAGTTCACCGGCGCCCTGCTCGCCCTGATGAGCGCCCTGGCCTCCGAAGGCTGGACCGTGGTGGCGCCCAACCTCTTTCACCGGACCGGGCACGAACCGGCGCAGGAGGTGTTCGGCGACGAGCTCTTCGACGACTTCGACGCCTGCTTCGACTGGCTGACCCGCCGCGGCGTCTTCCCCGACACCATCGGCGTCCTCGGCTTCGACACCGCGGGCACCGCCGCGTTCCTCGTCGCCACCAACCGCCCCGTCGGCGCCGCCGTCAGCGTCGCCGCACCCGGCATCCTCGAGCCGCTCACCGAACAGGCTGACGCCCTGGTCCGGGTGGCGCCGAGTCTGCAAGCCCCGTGGCTCGGCCTGTTCGGCGCCGACGACCCGGCCACGCCGCCCGCCGAAGTCGAACGACTCCGCGACGCGACCGGCCGCGCCGCCGTCGCCAGCCTGGTCGTCAGCTATCCGGGACTGCGGCACCGGGCCGACCATCCCGACGTCGACGACGACAGCACGCTGGTCGATTCACAGACCCGCATTTTCGACTGGTTCGACAGCAACTTACGCTGATAACCAGCCGTTTTGCGATCTGGACAGCAGCTCCTGTAACCTTCATGCTCGGCGGTTCGAAAGGACCGGTGCCCTCGAAGAGAAGGCTCCAGGAGGCGTGCCAGAGCGGCCGAATGGGACTCACTGCTAATGAGTTGTCCCTTCACGGGGACCGGAGGTTCAAATCCTCTCGCCTCCGCCACACCCGGGTAACCGGGTACACAACTGAATACCCATGCGGCTGTAGCTCAACGGATAGAGCATCTGACTACGGATCAGAAGGTTAGGGGTTCGAATCCCTTCAGCCGCACAATTCAAAACAGCCCCTCCACGCGGAGGGGCTGTTTTGTTGTCTGGGCGATCGTGCGCATCTCGGTGCGGGTCGCGCACCGTGCGGATTCCAGAGCGCTCGACTCGGCGCGTCGATCGCATAATCAACTGTCTGAAGCCGATCGCGTCGATGAACGGCACCGCGACCGTGCAATGGATGCCGGTCAAGCAGGGCACGTATGAGTTCGCAACAAAGTACGTCTACACCGACCCCAAGGGCCCGAACGGGAGTTACGGACTGCGCGACTCAAGACGATCAAGGTCTATTGTCCGGGGCATCAAGGACAGTCCTGGGATTGCTCCCGAGGTCCCTGAACCGACTTCGCCGGCCTGCCAGATGCGAAACAGCCCATCCATTCAGAGGGCTGTTCTGCCTCCGGGGCAACGGGCGCGGGTAACGAGGGCATACAGTCCGCCGATCTTCGGACAATCGGAATGTTCGGGACTGCATGGGAGGAGCGGGATGAAGAACTTGTTGCGTGGAATGGCCGGGGCCGTCGTGGCGGTCGGGCTCGGGGCGGGGATGTCGATGGTGGGTGGTGGTGCGGCGAGTGCCGCGCCGACGGGGTGCGGAGTTGATCGTGGCGTGACGGCCGCGACGTCGCACTGTGCGGGCGGGGACGGAGTACATCGGGCCGGAGTGCGGTGCGTGGGCATCATGCCGCTGATCGCGGGTCCCGTGACGATCCCGTTCCCCGGGCAGTGGTCGGCACCGGGGCCGACGGTGGCGCCGGGCACCCCGTCGACCGCCTCGTGCTCGGATGCGCCGATGGAATTCGGCATCGTGATCGACGCGTGGGCCGATTGCGGGACACCGCATCCGCAGTGGAGCCACTACATCGACTGGCGGCGTTGCTGAGGCCCTCGAAACCGTATGAGGGCCGGGGCTTTTCGAGTGACTATTCGGGCCAGGTGCCGGTGAGGGACTGATAGCCGGTGGCGCCCGCGCGATCGATGGCCGCTTTGACCAAGCCGAAGATCGCGCCTTGCAGGGCGGCGGCGAGCAACACTTCCCGCCAGGTGTGGTTGCGCGCGGTGGCGGTGGGAGCTTGATCCTCGCCGCTCACGGCACGCCACACCCGGATGAACGCCGCGTTGGCCGCCAGTCCGCCGACGATGCTCACCAGCATGCCGAGCGGCTTGTAGAGAGTTTTCACGCCTGCCGCCTCCGCACGATCCACCACACCAGCACTGCCGCGAACGCCGCCGCCACGGCGACCGGAACGGGCTGACGGCGGGCGAAGCCGACCGCCTGCCTGCCACCGGTCACCACGGAATCGGGTGTCGCGGCCTCGGCCCGGTCCGCCAGTCGGCGGGCCTCGTTCTTGGCCTGGTCCGCGGCGATGCCGGCGACCTCCTTCGCCTCCGACGCCTTGCGGGACACGAGTTCCTCTGCCTGCGCGGTCTTCTCGGCCGCGGTGGTCTTCGCGTTGTCGGCCACCGAGGCCGCCTTCGCGCGGGCGTTGTCGGCGGTATCGTGCAGCTTGTCCTTGGTCCGCGCCTTGACGTCGAGTTTGTCGGTGAGCTCCGAAACCGTTTGGCCCAGTTGCTCTCTCGTCTCGTCGCGGTCCTGACGCAACGCTTCCTCGTCGATCGGCCCGCTCACGATCGGATCCTCGGCGTTGGCGCGTTTCGAGTCGCTCATGAGTGGCTCCCGTGCTTGATGGTTTCGATGTCCTGTTTGACGCCCGCGGCGGCTTCCTGCGGCACCGGCGGCACCGCGCGCTGAACGTCCTTCTTGCCGAGCACCGCGAACAGCGCGGCAGCGACCAGCAGCACCGCGCCGACGATCAACGCCGCCGCCCACCCGGGCAGCGGAATCGCCAACGCGAAAACGGCCGCCGCGACCAACGCCGCACCGCCGTACAGGCCGAGCAACGCGCCGACCCCGGCAAGCCCGGCACCCCGGCCGATCAACTTGCCCTTCTGCTGCACCTCCAGCCGGGCGAGCTGAATCTCGTCCCGCACCAGCCTGCTCACCTGCGCGGTGGCGTCGTTGACCAGCTCTGCCACGGACCGGGTGTCACCCGGCGCTCCGGTATGCGTTTCTGTCATGGTGAGACCTCCCAGTCGACGGCCGGGTACCCGGCGTATAGGGAGGCAAACTCGCCCGCCGCGCAACCAGGAGCGCAGAGGTCCCGGCCGCAAGCGATAACACGAAACCTTTGATCAGAGCGATCGGTGTTAAAGGATAAGGGTCCAACCTTTGATCTCGGGGCCTCTCATCAAGGGTTGGTGCCAAAGGTTTGACGAGGGTGGGTCCGCCGCGCAAATCGATCTGCGCTCTTTCCAGCACATACCGATCGTGGGCGTCTCGGACTGGCTCAGGCACGTCTACAGTCAGCCCGATGCGCGTTGGCCGAAGCCGCTCGGTGTTGGACGCGGTTGTGACAACCATGACAAGACGGCCTGGTCTTTTGGTTCGAACGTTGGGACGCCGCAGGCAAATGGCATGACCTGGGCGTCTGTTGCGGAGACGGAGGGATTTGAACCCCCGGTCGCTCTCGCGACGCTCGCTTTCAAGGCGAGTGCATTCGGCCGCTCTGCCACGTCTCCAGGATCACGATGGTAGCGGACGGGTCAGAGGGGGCGCGTTCCGATTTCCTGATCGATGCGGGCGAAGACTTCGGCGATGACCTCTAGCTGGTGCGGGGTGAGCAGGTCGACGAAATCTCGGCGGACGGCGTCGACGTGGCCGGGGGCGGCGGCTTCGAGGCGGCGCATGCCTTCGTCGGTCAGTTCGGCGAGCACCCCGCGGCCGTCCTCGAGGCAGGTGTTGCGGCGCACCATCCGCTCGGCCTCGAGCCGCCGGATCTGATGAGTGAGGCGGCTGCGGGAAGAGAGCACGCCGTCGGCCAGTTCACTCATCCGCAGGGCGCGGCCGGGCGCTTCGGAGAGCAGGACGAGGATGCGATATTCGGGGACGCTCAGGTCGCTGTCCCGTTGCAATTGCCGGTTCAGCGCGGTCATCAGGCGCTGATGTCCGTCCATATAAGCCCGCCAGGCTCGTTGCTGCGCCGGGGTGAGCCACCTCGGTTCGGCCGCAACGGGACTGCTCGGTTCGGGGTGCACGGTGCTCATTCTAAGCCGGGCGAACTGGGGAGATCCCTGGTGCGGGAAAGCCATACCGGACTACCAACGGAGTAGGTCTGCAGGCCGTTCGCCACAGCAAGATTTTGTGCCATCGCACAGATCGAAGCGCGAGGTTTGCGGTGCGGCGACCGGGGCCACCGCCCATGCGGGTGGGCACCGGGGCAGTATGGGTCTCGTGCATGCGATCAAGCTGAACGGTTTCGGCGGACCCGAGGTGATGGAGTGGGCCGAGGCGCCGGATCCGGCGCCCGGCCCCGGCGAGGTGCTGATCGAGGTGACGGCGGCCGGCGTGAACCGGGCCGATCTGCTCCAGCGCCAAGGGCACTACCCGCCCCCGCCCGGCGCGAGCGAGGTGCTCGGGCTCGAATGTTCCGGTGTCATCGCCGAACTCGGCGCCGGTGTGCACGACTGGCAGGTCGGTGACCGGGTGTGCGCGCTGCTGTCCGGTGGCGGGTACGCCGAGAAGGTGGTCGCGCCCGTGACGCAATTGCTGCCGGTCCCCGAGGGATTGGATCTCGGCGCAGCCGCGGGACTGCCTGAAGTGGCGGCGACCGTGTGGTCGAACCTGGTCATGACGGCGGGCTTGCAGGCCGGCCAGCTGCTGTTGATCCACGGCGGCGGCAGCGGCATCGGCACCCACGCGATCCAGGTGGCCCGCGCTCTCGGCGCGCGCGTCGCGGTGACGGCCGGCTCCGCCGAGAAGCTGAGCCGGTGCCAGGAACTCGGCGCAGAGCTGCTGATCAACTACCGCGACGACGATTTCGTCGCCGCGGTGCGCGCGGACGGTTCGGGCGCCGACGTCATCCTGGATCTGATGGGCGCGGCCTACCTGTCCCGCAATGTCGAGGCACTGGCGAACTTCGGCCATCTCGTGGTGATCGGGATGCAGGGCGGCGCGACCGGGGAGCTGAATCTCGGTGCGCTGCTGCGGAAATGGGGCAGCGTGCACGCGACGAACCTGCGGAACCGGCCGGCCACCGGCGTCGGCAGCAAAGCGGCGGTCATCGCCGAGGTGCGGCGGCACCTGTGGCCGCTGGTCGCCGAGGGCAGCGTCGTCCCCGTCATCGACGCCGAAGTACCGGTCGCCGAAGCGGGCGAGGCGCACCGGCTGCTGGAATCCGGCGACGCGTTCGGCAAGGTCACCTTGCAGATCCGCAAACCCTGACTCCCGCGCGCGAATTTGCGCGCCGCGCGCAGATTCGTCGGCGAATACGTGCGCGGCGAGCGAATACGTGCGCGGCGAGCGAACACGTGCGCAGCAGGAAATCACCTGCGCAGCAGGCGACTTCGCGCGGCAGGCGAACACGCGCACTGCTAGCAATACGCGCGCAACACGCGAACACATGCACGGCGGGCAAATACGCGCACAGCGGGCAAACACGTGTGCGGCAGACGAGTACGTGCGGGCAGGCGAACACGCGCACAGCAGGCGAACACGTGCACGGCGGAAATTACCTGCGCGGCAGGCGAATACGCGCACGGGGCGCACCAGCCCCGCCGAACTGACTCCAACGCGTCGAGCGTCCGACCCCCGAAGCGAATTCGCGCGCAGCGCATAGCAGTTCGCGAACTCACTCCAACACAACGAACGCCCGACCCCGAAGCGAACTCGCACACGCCGCACAACAGCCCGCAGCGCTCACTCCAACGCGACGAGCGCCCGGCCCAGCTGGTCGATCTCGAACATGGTGGTGTAGGGCGCGAGACCGATGGTGACCGCACCACCTTCGTCGTTCACGCCGAGCGCGTCGAGCAGCCTGCTGCCGCCGTGCACGCCGCTGACCGTGCCGATCCGGTTGTCGGCCAGCTTGGCCGCCACCTTCTCGGCCTGCATGCCCGCGAGAGTGAAACTGACGGTGGGGATTCGGGTGGAGGCGCGGCCGATGACGGTCAGGCCGGGGATCTTCTCCAGCACGTCCATCAGATGCTCGAACAGCTGATCGTGGTAGTCCTGCAGCGACGTGATGGACATTTCCAGGCGCTGGCGCCTGCTGCCGCGCGCCCGCTCGTCCAAGCCGGCCAGGAAGTCGATCGAGGTGGTCAGCCCGGCGAGCAGGGCGTACTGGTGCCCGCCGACCTCGAGCCGCTCGGCGCCCTTCGCGTAGGGGTTCAACGACATCGAGGGAATCCGGTCCAGGAAGGCCGGGTCGCGGAAGACCAGCGCACCGATCTGCGGCCCGCCCCAGGCGGGCGCGCTGAGCGCGACCACGTCGGCGTTGAGTTCGTCGATGTCGATGAGCGCGTAGGGCGCGGCGCCGAACGCGTCGGCGACGAGCAGTCCGCCCACCTCGTGCACCCGGTCGGCGGCCACCCGGACCGCGGGCGCGGAGCCGACGATCGGCGAGGCGGCGGTGAGCGCGACCAGTCGCGCGGTGGGGCCGATCAATTCCTCGAACTGCCAGGACGGCATCTCGCAGGTTTCGATCTCCACCTCGGCCCAGCGCACGTGCGCGCCGTAACGATTGGCGATGCGCAGCCAGGGCGCGACATTCGCCTCGTCGTCCAGCCGGGACAGCACGATGCCGGTACCGAGCCCGAGCCGCGAACTCAGCGATTCGGCGAGCCAGGCCAGCAGGACCGCACGGTCGGGCCCGAGCACGACACCCGCCGGATCGCCGCCGACCAGATCGGCCACCGCCTCGCGCGCCGCGTCCAGGATGGCGGCGCTGCGCACCGCCGCGCCGTTGCGGCCGATATGCGAAAAAGAGGATGTTCGGAAACCTGTTGAGACCGCGCGGGATACCGCATCGGGCACCAGCATGCCCGCCTGCGGGTCGAGATGAATCCAGCCGTCGCCGAGGGACGGTATCAGGCCCCGAACCCTCGCGACGTCGTAAGTCATGTTGGCCACTCTAAGGGCAGCGGGCGAGCCTGTGTAACTGTGTTCCCCTCCGCTTCCGCACGGGGGCACAGCGACCTGGGACTCAGCATGGCAACCGACTTTCAGCAAATCCGAACCACACGACCCGAACAGAATAGAACGCCGCCGCGCCGCCAGGGCGGGGACCGGGCACACCGGTCCGACAGCTCGTCGCGCCGCCGCGCGCGACGCTCAGCGCAGCCCCTTTAGCGCGTTCGGCGGCAACGCGACATGATAGGGACCATGACGCAATCGGATGAGTCACCGGACCACATCGTCGTCGTCGGACCGGACGGCCGCCCGTTGGTCATCCCGGCGGAGGCCGCATCGGACGCGCCCTTCACCGCGCAGGTGGTGACCGACGAGGACAAGAAGGGCGAGCCGGACGACCGCGACGACGCGGGCGAATCGCTGGCCGACATGGTCGAGCAGCCCGCGAAGGTCATGCGCATCGGCACGATGATCAAACAACTGCTCGAAGAGGTGCGCGCCGCTCCGCTCGACGACGCGAGCCGCAGCAGGCTCAAGGACATCCACAAGTCGTCGGTGCGCGAGCTGGAACAGGGCCTGGCCCCGGAACTGCGTGACGAACTCGAGCGGCTCACGCTGCCGTTCACCGACGACGCCATTCCTTCGGACGCGGAACTGCGGATCGCCCAGGCCCAGCTGGTCGGCTGGCTGGAAGGGCTGTTCCACGGGATCCAGACGGCGCTGTTCGCTCAGCAGATGGCCGCCCGAGCCCAGCTCGAGCAGATGCGCCAGGGCGCGCTACCGCCCGGCATCCACGCCGCGGACCCGCGCGGCGGGCCGGCGAATCACGTCACCGGCGGTTCCGGGCAGTATTTGTGAGCCCTGCCGCACGGCTGTGAGAGGCACCGGCCCGTGTGTGCCACGCGGGTCGGTACGAATGTCCAAGGGTAGGCTCGGGCACCGTGCCCGCCGCTGCCGCTCGCCCCGACTCGAATCAGAGTCCGGGGCGTCGTGAAGAGAGCTCAGTGCGTTCAGATGACAGCTCAGTGCGTTCAGAAAACCCCGAGCGTTCCGATGAGTCCGAGCGTTCCGATGCGTCCGCGCCACCAGACGCCGACGCCGCTGTGGCGCGCGCCGAGGACAGCCCGCCGGAAGCAGGCGCGGTGAGCGCCGGGGAGGCTCCCGCCGTGTCGAAGGAGACCGCGGCGGACGAGCAGCCGGCTGCCGCGCCGACCGAACCGGTCGACGATGCGCCGATCACCTCGGATTCGCAGACCTTCCAGCGCGCCTTCAAGGACTTCCGTGTCGGCTTCGGGCAGCGCGAACTGTGGCTTTCGCTCGGCTGGCAGGACATCAAGCAGCGGTACCGCCGCTCGGTGCTCGGCCCGTTCTGGATCACCATCGCGACCGGTGTGCAGGCGGCGGCGATCGGCCTGCTGTATTCGGCGCTGCTCGGCCAGCCGGTCAAGGACTACCTGCCGTATGTGGCGGTCGGCATCATCGTCTGGAATGTGATCAACGCGAGCATTCTCGAGGGTTCCGATGTCTTCATCGCCAACGAGGGTCTGATCAAACAGCTCCCGTCGGCGCTGAGCGTGCACGTCTATCGCCTGGTCTGGCGGCAGTTGCTGTTCTTCGCGCACAACCTGCTGATCTATTTCGTGGTGCTCGTCGCGTTCGGTGTGTGGGAAAAACTGCACTGGACCGCGATATTCGCGATTCCGGCACTGGGACTGCTGTTCCTCAACGCGATGTGGGTGTCGATCGTGTTCGGCATCTTCAGCACGCGCTACCGCGATATCGCGCCGATCCTCGGCAGCCTCACGCTGATGCTGTTCGTGCTGACCCCGGTGATGTGGAATACCAAGAGCCTGGAGGCGCAGGGCGGACAGGTCAGCGAGCGCGCGAAGCTGGCCGAGATCGTGCCGACGTTCCACTATCTGGAGATCATCCGCGCCCCCCTGCTCGGCGACGACCAGCACCTGTATCACTGGCTGATCGTCGGCGCCATCACGGTGGTCGGCTGGATCGTCGCCATCTTCGCGATGAAGCAATTCCGTTCGCGCGTGCCGTACTGGGTTTAGGAGCGGATCGATGACCGAGCATGTGAGTATCGAAACCCGCCAGGCCTGGGTCGAATTCCCGATCTTCGACGCGAAATCGCGGTCGTTGAAGAAGGCGTTCCTCGGCAAGGCTGGCGGCGCCATCGGGCGCAACAAGTCCGACGTGGTGGTGGTCGAGGCGCTGCGCGACATCACGCTGTCGCTGAAGGAAGGCGACAAGGTCGGCCTGGTCGGCCACAACGGAGCGGGCAAATCGACACTGCTGCGGCTGCTCTCGGGCATCTACGAACCGTCGCGCGGCAGTGCGCGCATCCGCGGCCGGGTGGCGCCGGTGTTCGACCTCGGCGTCGGCATGGATCCGGAGATCTCCGGCTACGAGAACATCATCATCCGCGGCCTTTTCCTCGGGCAGACGCGTAAGCAGATGCTGTCCAAGATCGATGAGATCGCCGATTTCACCGATCTCGGCGAATACCTGTCGATGCCGCTGCGCACCTACTCCACCGGTATGCGGGTCCGCCTCGCGATGGGCGTGGTCACCTCGATCGATCCCGAGATCCTGCTGCTGGACGAGGGCATCGGCGCGGTGGACGCGGAATTCATGAAGAAAGCTCGGCTGCGCCTGCAGCAATTGGTGGCCCGATCGGGCATCCTGGTATTCGCCAGCCATTCCAACGAATTTCTCGCACAACTCTGCGATACCGCGCTGTGGATCGATCACGGCGAGATCCGTTTGCGCGGCGGTATCGAAGAAGTGGTGCGAGCCTATGAAGGTCCGGACGCGGGCAACCACGTCGCGACCGTGCTGCGCGAACTGGAAGCCGAACGGGCCATGGAAAACGGACGAGAACTGGAGCGGAACCAGGTATGAGTGAGCCGACCGGGCAGGACACCCCGATCGAGACAGGGGCGGCCGCCCAGGTCGACTCCGCATCGAAGACGCCCGGTGCCGCCGCCGCGGAACCCGCAGTGGGCGGCTCTGATTCGAGCGCGGTGACCCCCGCCGGCACCGGACCGGACGCGCGCATCGTCGCCGTGGTGGTCACGCACAAGCGCCGCGAACTGCTCGCCGAGTCGCTGAAAGTCATTGCCTCCCAGTCACGTCCGGTCGACCACCTGATCGTGATCGACAATGCGAACGAGGCCGAGGTGGCCGACCTGGTCCGGGATCAGCCGATCGAATCCACCTACCTCGGTTCGGCGCACAACCTCGGCGGCGCAGGCGGTTTCGCGCTCGGCATGCTGCACGCGCTGAGCATGGGCGCGGACTGGGTCTGGCTGGCCGACGACGACGGCCGCCCCGACGGCGCGGAAGTGCTTGCCACCCTGCTGGATTGCGCGCGCCGGCATGGACTCGTCGAGGTGTCGCCGGTGGTGTGCGATATCGATGAGCCCGACCGGTTGGCCTTCCCGCTGCGCCGCGGCGTGGTGTGGCGGCGGCTGCGCTCGGAACTCGGCGACGAGGACTTCCTGCCCGGGATCGCGTCGCTGTTCAACGGTGCGTTGATCTCCGCCAAGGCCGTCGACGTGATCGGCGTGCCCGACCTGCGCCTGTTCGTGCGCGGCGACGAGGTCGAGGTGCATCGCAGGCTGGTGCGCTCCGGACTGCCGTTCGGTACCTGTTTGCAGACCGCGTACCTGCATCCCAACGGCGCCGCGGAATTCAAGCCGATCCTCGGCGGACGGATGCACACCCAGTACCCCGACGACCCGGTCAAGCGCTACTTCACCTACCGCAACCGCGGCTACCTGATGTCCCAGCCCGGCATGCGCAAGCTGCTGCCGCAGGAGTGGATCCGCTTCTCCTGGTTCTTTCTGGTCACCCGCCGCGACCCGGCCGGTCTGCGCGAATGGTTCCACCTGCGCTCGCTGGGCCGGCACGAGCAGTTCGGCAAACCGGACCCACGCGGGTAGCGGTGCGGATTTAATTCGGTTGCGTGCCCTCGGCGCGCATGCGATGGTGAGGGCCAACTGCGAGAGAGACGAGGAGGTGTGGACCGTGGCTAGGACTGTTCGGATTGCCGTGCCCGGACGAGCTGTGCGCATGCACGCCGCCACACGGACCTCCACCCTCATCTCCAGTCGCTGAGTCCGGTACGGGCTCGGTGCCCGACGAAGGATTCCCTCCATCATGGTCGAGTACGACCTTCTTGTCCCTTACGGCTGGACCGAAGCCGTAGCCGAGGAATACACCGCGCTGATCGAAGAGAACTGCGTGCCCGCCCGAGTGATTCGGATGGACCGCAGCGAATGCGATGTCGCGACACCCGCCGGGCTCGCACGAGCCCGCTGCCCTAGAGCCGATGCCGAGGTCAGCGGTCTGTGCACCGGTGACTGGGTGAGCATCGACGCCGACTCCACGGTCCGGCAGCTGCTGCCGCGCCGGTCGGTGATCATGCGGTCCTCGGTCTCCGGCCGGTCCCACGGGCAGGTGCTGGCCGCCAATGTCGACACGGTACTGATCTGCACGGCGGCCGACGCCGATGTCGATCTCGGACGGATCGAACGGATGCTCGCGCTGGCCTGGGAGAGCAACGCGCAACCGGTCGTCCTGCTCACCAAAGCCGATGCGGCAGTGGATATTCCGCTCGACGCAGTGCAGGCTGTCGCGCCCGGCGCGATGGTGCTCGCGGTGAGCGCCGAGACCGGAGCCGGGCTGGATGTGCTCACCGCGGTACTCGACGGGACGGTCACGCTGATCGGTCCGTCCGGTGCGGGGAAATCCACCCTCGCCAACGCGCTGCTCGGGCAAGAAGTGTTCGCCACCAACGCCGTTCGCTCGGCCGACAAGAAGGGCCGGCACACCACCGTACATCGGGAACTGCGGCCGCTGCCCAACGGCGGCACGCTCATCGATACACCGGGACTGCGCGGGATCGGGCTGTGGGATGCCGCCGAAGGTATCGAGAAGACCTTCAGCGATATCGAATCCCTGGCCGCGCGATGCCGTTTCGGCGATTGCGCGCACAACGGCGAGCCCGGGTGCGCGGTACTGGCGGCCATCGACAGCGGCGAACTCACCCAGCGCCGGTTCGACAGCTATCGGAAGCTGGCCAAGGAGAACGCCTGGATGGCGGCGCGCACCGACCGGCGATTGCAGGCGGAGCGACATCGCCAATGGCGGGAGATCACCAAACAGCAGCGGCAGATCTATCGGGAGCGCGGGTCGCGCCGCTGAACAGTGACCGGGCGGGTGGTGCAGTCGGCGATCGGCACCACCCGCCCGGTTGTCCTGTCGGCAGAGAGGAAGTTCACCCACTCACCCTATGCAACTGGTTGCATAGTAATGGGGGTTACGCTTAGTGTGCGAAGTGCGGAAGGCCGCGGGGCCCACCTGCGGCATGGACGACAGGAGCAGGTCACATGACGGAATCGGGATCGAAGCCGCTCGCGGGCGCGACGATGATCATGTCCGGTGGTAGCCGGGGCATCGGCTTGGAAATCGCCAAGCGGGCGGCGGCCGACGGCGCGAACATCACGCTGATCGCCAAGACCGATCAGCCGCATCCGAAGCTGCCCGGCACCATTCATACCGCCGCGGCGGAGCTCGAGCAGGCCGGCGGCCAGGTGCTGCCGTTCGTCGGCGACGTGCGCAGCGACGAATCGGTCGCGGAGGCGGTCCGGCAGACCGTGGAGCGGTTCGGCGGCATCGATATCGTGGTGAACAACGCGTCGGCGATCGACCTGTCCCCCACCGATCTGCTGCCGATGAAGAAGTACGACCTCATGCAGGACATCAACTGCCGCGGCAGCTTCCTGCTCGCCAAGCTGAGCATCCCGCACCTGCGCGCGTCGGCGGCGGCGGGGCGCAACCCGCACATCCTCACCCTTTCGCCGCCGCTCAACCTCGACCCCAAGTGGGCCGGCGCGTCGCTCGGCTACACCATCGCCAAGTACGGAATGTCGCTCACCACACTGGGTTTGGCGGAGGAACTGAAGAACGACGGCATCGGCGTCAACTCGCTGTGGCCGCGCACCACGATCGCCACCGCCGCGGTCAAGAACCTGCTCGGCGGCGAAGAAATGATCGCCACCTCACGCACCCCCGACATCTACGCCGACGCCGCCTACCTCGTCCTCACCTCCCCCGCCAAGGACACCTCCGGCAACTTCTTCATCGATGACGACGTCCTCGCCGCCCACGGCATCACCGACCTCGACAAATACCGCGTAGTCCCCGGCGACGGCCCCCTCACCACCGACCTCTTCCTCTGACGCACTCCCCCAGGCCACCTTCAGCCCCCAACCCAGCTGAAGGTGGCCTCCCGGTCGTTGTCACTGCGGCATCGGCGGCACCGCGCTGGAGCAGAAAGGTGGTTACACGAACGTGTATCCGGGTGGGAAGTCGCGATGAGTGGCGTCGGTACGGTGGTGGTGGAGGCCACCGGGGTTACCTATTATTCGGCGCTGGATGAGGCTGGGTTCTTCGGGTGGCTCGACCGGATTCGGTGTGTGGAGTCTTATCGCGGGGAACTGCGCACGCTGTATTTGACGGTGCGGCTCGGGGCGGTGGATGAGGACGGGTTGCGGGAACTCGTTGCGCTGTATCGGAGATACGACATCGATCTGAAACAGTTGCGCGTTCTCGATGCCGAGCGCGTGGGGCCTTGGTTCAGCGACCCCGAGCGCTGGTGGCATGCGGACGTTTTCGGGTAGCGACGAATCGAGGCCGACGTCAGTGCCTGAACGACCGCGAGCCGCCCGGCTGGGGTGCGGGGCGGCTCGCGGTGGGGTGCTGTCTATTCGGGGGTGATGCCGTAGAGGCGTTCCCAGTTGGCGCGGCTGGTGAGGTCGGGGACGGCGGCGCGGTATTGCTGTTGCAGGGTGGGGAGTTCGCGGCGCAGGCGGCGCAGGACGTGGAAGGTGCGGCGCAGGAGTTGGCGGGCGCGGGCCTTGTCGCGCTGCCGGACCCGGACACCGGACTGGGAGGCGTCGGTGACCACGACATGATCGAACAGCGACACATGCCACCAGTAGGCATCTTCGCGGGTGACGCCGATGACACCGTGCTGGGTGCGGCCGAACCACTGGTTGATCGCGCGTTTGATCAGCACGAGCAGCGGGCGGCTGGGTTCGCCGGTGGCACGGCGTAATTGGATGTCACCGGAACGCACCGGCGGCGTCGACGCTGGATGCTTCTTGGTCTCCGCGTAGTCGCCGCGACTGGTGCGAGCCGCCGCGAGCGCGGCGATACCGCCGTCCTGCAACACCTTCGGGCCCTGCAAGAAGTCCTCGATACCTTGCAGCGTGGTGTGCACCAGACCGTACTGCATGGCGACCAGCTGCTCGGACAGTTCCCGGAACAGCTTGCGGGTGATCGCCTTTCCATCCAGATCGGTGTGCAAGGCGCCGACGATCAGAGAGTTACGCGTGCTGAAGTAGCGCGCCCAATCGTCGTAGTCCTTCCAGTAGAAGTCCGCGTGCCAGACCGCCGCGTTCGGCAGGGTGACCGTGACGAAGCCGCTCTCCCTGGCCCGGATGCCGTATTCGACGTCGTCCCACTGGAAGAAGATCGGCACCGGCAGCCCGATCTCGGCGACCACCTCGGCCGGGATCAGGCAGGTCCACCAGGCGTTGTAGCCGGCGTCCACGCGACGTTCCTGGTTGCGCTTGAGCATGCTGGTGTTGCGCAACGCCTTCGGCACCTTCTGCCCGTGCCGCAGATCCTGCAGATGCACCTCTTCGGCGCCGACGTTCAGGTAATCGGGGTTGAGCAGGAACAACATCTGCGCGCCGACCAGGGTCGGTTCCACCGTCATGTTGGCGAAAGCGTTGAGCCGCAACACTGTTTCGGGTTCGCACAGGATGTCGTCGTCCATCAGGATGACGTCGGCGTGCTCGTTGGCGGCCGACACCTCGTAGAGCCCGCGGGTGAAGCCGCCCGCGCCACCGAGGTTGGGCTGGCGGATGTAGCGCAGCTTGTCCCCGAAGGTCGGCGCCACCTCTTGATAGAGCGGCCGGTTCTGCACCAGGTCGGTGCCCTGGTCGACGACGTACACCGCGTCGATCGCGCCGAGCACGACCGCGTCGGAGGCCAGCGCGGCGACGGTGTGCGCGCAATCCTCGGCGCGGTTGAAGGTGCAGATGGCGATGGCGACGGGCCGGATGTGGTCCGGCGCCGCGCTGGTCCAGCTGACCTCGGTGATGCCGAGATCGCCACCGACAGCGTCGAATTCGAGCCAGATGGCGCCACCGTCGACGTACTGGTCCAGCGTGGCCGATAGCGTCACCGGCCCGCTCGCGGTGACCTGCGCGGTGTCGATGATGCGGCGGTGCCCCGCGATATCGGAGGCGACCAGGCGCAGCTTCGCCTTCCCGCCCACATCGAGCACCATGGTCACGCGTACCTCGGTGACGGTGGTCCAGCGCTGCCAATAGCTGGCGGCGAACCGGCCGAAGTAGGTGTTGGTGTGCGCGGCGGCGCCCTTTTCCAGCCGCAACGCCTGACGTTCCCGGTGGGCGCGTCCCTTCACGACGGCGTACAGCTCGTCGCTGACCTTGGCCGACGGTCCGGTGAAGATGCCACGCTGCAGCACCAGCCGGTCCGGCGCCCGATGGTCGGAGCGCAGCGAAGCCGGGGCGTCAACGGCCGTCGCTCGATCTTTCGTTTCGGTAACGGCCTGGGTAGCCGACTGCTCCATGAAGTCCTCGAAATCGTTATCGTGCCGGACGGGACAGACACGCCCCTGGATGCCGTTCGCGGCGGGGGTGAGGATATCAATCACCCTCGGTAGCTGCCTGCTCAGGCGCTTCGCCGCCGTGTCCCATGCTATTGCTGGGAATTCGCTGCGCTGTCACCGTCGGTCGCATCGGCGCGCTCGGCCGCGCCGGTGAAAACGAACTTGTCGTAGGCCCAATACCGGAAGACCACGGCCACGATCTGCCCGATGAGCGTGCCGGAGATGTTGTCCGACAGCGGCGAGGACAGGTCGAGCACGTACCGGGAGAAGCCGAGGCACCCCAGTTGCAGGCCGATCGCGACGACATTGAACACCGCGTACAACAGATATTCGCGCCCGGGATTGTCGGTCTTCTTGTGCGCGAAGGTCCACCACTTGTTGCCGAAGTAGGTGACCACCGTCGCGACCGCGATCGCGATGATCTTGGCGGGCAACGGGTAGTGATAGAGCAGGCCCTCGCCACCCCAGAAGACCAGGAGGTTGTAGGTGCCCGCATCGACGAGGAACCCGATCGCGCCGACGACCAGGAACGCACTGCCCTGCCGCAACGCGGTCAGCACCTTCCGGACCATCGATCCCTCGGCGGCGGACACGGTCTGGCCCGCCTGCGCGGTCGACTCACTCGTTGGCACGGCCCGACGGTACCGCAGGGCCGCCGTCACCGACCGCGCCGCGAAATTCCTCGGTCGCCGCGGTGAGGTCGGGCACGCGTCGCCGGTGCGTTCCCTGTACCCTCCCGGTGTTCCCACATTCACCACCGATCGCGAGGATTGACCCGGGTGGACTCCACCGAGCTTCGTATTGCCGCAGTGGTGCCGTGCCACAACGAAGAGGCTTCGGTCGCCAAGGTCGTCGCCGACCTTCAGGCTGCCGTGCCGGGGATCGTTGTCTACGTCTACGACAATCTGAGTACGGACAAGACAGCCGAGCGTGCCCGCGCCGCGGGGGCGATCGTGCGCCACGAGTACACCAAGGGCAAAGGCAACGTGGTCCGCCGCGCCTTCGCCGATATCGAGGCCGATGTCTATCTGATGATCGACGGCGACGACACCTATGAGGCGTCGGCCGCACCGCTGATGATCAAGACGCTGCTCGACGGCCCGTATGACCATGTGCTCGGCGTGCGCAAGCAGGACGAGAGCGGTTCGGCGTACCGGGCCGGTCACGAGACCGGGAACAAGGTGCTCAACGGCGTGGTCGGGCAGGTTTTCGGCGAGAACGTCGAAGACATGCTGAGCGGCTTCCGGGTGTTCTCCCGCCGTTTCGTGAAGAGTTTCCCGGCCGTCTCGCGCGAGTTCGAGATCGAGACCGAGCTGACCGTGCATTCGCTGCACCTGCGGGTGCCGCGCACCGCGGTGCCGGTGGGTTTCCGCGACCGCCCGGCCGGCAGCGAGAGCAAGCTGCGCACCTACCACGACGGTTTCAAGATCCTGGCGCTGATCATCGGCCTGGCCAGGCACGAACGGCCGGTCGCGTTCTACGGCGTGTTCGGCACGCTGAGCTGGCTGGTCTCGATCATCTTGAGCATCCCGATCGTGGTCGAGTTCTACAACACCGGCGAGGTGCCCCGGTTCCCGACACTGTTCCTCGCGTTCACCTTGCTGCTGCTCGGCAGCCTGGCCTGGACCGCGGGCCTGATCCTGGACGGCATCCGGCGCTCCCGGCACGAGGCCGCGCGCCTGGTCTACCTGCGCTACTCCGCGGTGAGCGCGGACGACTTCCATCCCAACGGCAACGGCGGTGACGCCCGCACCGGCGGGGCCGGACGGTGACCACTTCGGCGGACAGCACGACGGCTGAGCCCAGCGCAACGACGCAGGCGCCCGACGAGACCGCGCCCGGCGCAACACCGACAGCGCGACCCGATAGCGCAGGCGACGAGCCGAAAGCGGGCAAGGCCGCGGTAGCGACCGCGGGCGCGCGTGTCGTGGAACGTTTCGGCGCGGCGACCATCGCCTTCACCGTGCTGGTCGCGATCTTCGGCGGGTTGTTCACGGTGCTCACCCCGCCGTTCTGGGGACATGACGAGATCACCCAGTTCGGCCGCGCCTACCAGGTCGCGCACGGCGGATTCCTGCCGCAGCAGATCCACGACGACCGCGGTGTCGCCTACGGCGGCGAGGTCCCGACCAGCATCACCGCCCTGATGGGCTACGCGCTGAAGGACTACACCACCAACCCCGACGAGCCGGACAACATGGTCGCCGACCCCGGCGCCTACGACCGGCTGGGCGGGGCCGCGGTGTCCGAGGCGACCGAGCCGGTCTGGTTCACCAACACCGCCGCCTATTCGCCGGTGCCGTATATCCCTGCCGCCGTTGGTATTCGGCTGGCCGAGGTGTTCGGCCTGGATGTCGGCGGGATGGTCGCGCTGACCAGGCTGGCCGGGCTGCTCTGCTATCTGGCCGTGGTCGGCTTCGGGTTGTACGCGCTGCGCAAGCATCGGGTGCAGTGGCTGGCGTTCACCGTCGCGGTGCTGCCGATCGCGGTGTTCCAGGCGGGCACCGTCACCGCGGACACGATGACCAACGCGCTGGCCATCATGGTCTCGGCCCTGCTGGTGAAGGCGCTGTTCCTCGGCGATCGGCTCGGCCGGGTGGAAACCGGTGCGCTGCTGGCCGCGACGGTGCTGCTGCCCGTCAGCAAGCCCACCTATGTGCTGCTGGCGATGCTGGTGGTGCTCGTGCCCGCGGAGCGGTTCGGCTTCACCGGCTGGCGACGCGCGCTCCCTTGGATTTTCGCGGCGCTGGGCGGTATCGCCTTCGCCGGGTGGATGAAGATCGCGGCGCCCACCGGCGACGGCATGGGCCTGATGCGGCCGGAGCACCAGTGGCGCTCGGTGCGGCCGGGTGACCAGCTGCACGGAATCCTCACCGACCCAGGGCATTTCATCGGCGTATTCGGCGAGAGCATCGCACTGCGGGACGAGCGGTGGTTCAGCCAGTTCTTCGGTGAGCTCGGCTTCGCCTATATCGACGTGCCGGCCCTGACCATGCTGGCCTGCCTGTTCGCCTTCGCGGTGAGCATCGGCATCGCGGATCGGATGAGCGCCGCCACCTTCCGGCGCACGTTGCTCGTCGCGCTCACCGTCGCGGCGAGCGTCGCGATGATCTACGTGACGCTGTACATGTCGTTCACCCCGGTCGGGTACTACATCATCGACGGCGTGCAGGGCCGCTACTTCGTGCCGCTGGCGATCGTCGCCTTCGCGGTGCTGCTGCGCTGGATGCCGTTGCGGCTCACCAACATCGCCGGACGGACCCCCACGCTCGGCCCGGCGGTCACAGTCATCGTGGCCACCGTCGTCGCCCTGATCGGCGCGGTCTGGAAGTACTACGAGATCGTTTGGGGCTGAGACCGCGCGGGACTACAGCGTCTGCTCGCCGGCCGCGACGTAGGCCCGCTCAGTGATCGCCTTGTGCGGACGCCACCAGGCTTCGTTGTCGCGGTACCACTGGATGGTCGCGGCGAGGCCGGCCCGGAAGTCGGCGTAGCGCGGAGTCCAGCCGAGTTCCTCGCGCAGCAGGGTCGCGTCGATCGCGTAGCGCTGGTCGTGACCGGGGCGGTCGGTGACGTGGTCGAAATCGTCGGGGTCGCGGTCGAAAGCTTCCAGGAGCATCCGCACGACCGTCTTGTTGTCGAGTTCGCCCTGCGCGCCGATCAGGTAGGTCTGCCCGATTCGGCCGCGCTCCAGCACATCCCACACCGCGCGGTTGTGGTCGTCCACGTGGATCCAGTCGCGCACCTGGTGCCCCGCGCCGTACAGCCGGGGGCGCACGCCGTCGATCAGGTTGGTGATCTGGCGCGGGATGAACTTCTCCACGTGCTGATACGGCCCATAGTTGTTGCTGCAGTTGGACAGTGTGGCGCGCACGCCGAACGACCGGGTCCACGCCCGGACCAGCAGATCGCTGGCGGCCTTGGTGGCCGAGTACGGGCTGGACGGGTTGTAAGGGGTCTGCTCGGTGAACGCGGGCGCCTCGGCGGTGAGGTCGCCGTAGACCTCGTCGGTGGAGACGTGGTGGTAGCGCACGTCGTAGCGGCGGACCGCCTGCAACAGTGAATAGGTGCCGACGATATTGGTCTGCACGAACGGCCACGGTTCGGCGAGGGAGTTGTCATTGTGGGATTCGGCCGCGAAATGCACCACCGCGTCGACACCGCTGACGAGTTCGTCGACCAGGTCGAGATCGGCGATATCCCCGTGCACGAAATCGATGCGGTCGGCCACTTCGTCGAGCGAGGCCTTATTTCCGGCGTACGTCAGCGCGTCCAGAACGGTCACGGTGGTGTCGGGATGATCGACAACGGTCGACTTGACGAAGTTCGCCCCGATGAATCCGGCTCCGCCGGTGACAAGCAATCGCACCCCACGACTCTACGTCGGCGGGCGCGACAAGTCGGGTTCTACGCCAAGACCTGGCAATCCGAGCAAAAAATTGCCACAGTTGCACTCTGTGACCTTCGTCTCCTACCGCCTGGTAGATGCCGAACGCCCAGTCTGGTTTCTGGCCCAAAACCACGACAGGAGTGCACATTTCGGACACCTCACCGGATCACGAGTCTCGCGGGTGAACATAATTTGAATTAACGGTCACAACCGGTTCACCACTCGTTAGCTGGTCTAGATTTCCATCGTCTAGTCCCCTCCGAACGCTTCACATCGAGGTTCTCCACAAATGCTGATGAGGAAATTCGCCGCGACTTCGGCGCTGATGATCGCCGCCCTCGGCGTCACCGCAGGCACCGTCAACGCGGCTCCGGCCACTGAGGCCGATAACGGAGCCGTCAACTTCACGGCGAGCTCCACCGACACCCAGACCACCATCAAGACCGACGCCGGTTCCATGGTCGTCGAAGATGGCGCCCTGAAGATCAAGGCCGCCAACGGCACCACGATCGCGGGCACCGACCTGCACTTCCGGGTCGATGACTTCGAATTCCCGATCGCCGCGGACATTTCCGATCGCACCGCGACACTGAGCCCCGAGTTCACCATGGACAAGGCGGTGTACAAGCCGGTCGCCCTGCCGTTCGAGGACAAGGCGCCGTGGAAGAACGAATACGACCGTGAACAGGCCGCCTTCAACCGGATGAAGGACACCATCGCGATGGGCGCCACCATCGGCACCCTGGTCGGTGGCCTCGGCGGCGCGGCCGTCGGCTGCGTGCTCGGCGGCATCGCCGGCGCCACCGTCGCCTCGGCCACCATCATCGGCCTGTTCGGCCCGTTCATCCCCGCGGCCGCCATCGGCTGCCTCGGCGGCATCATCGCGGTCGGCGCCCTGGGCACCGTCGCGGGCCAGATCCTGATCACCGCCCCGGTTGCCATCGGCGCGGCCATCCAGTACTTCGCCACCACCAGCGGCCCGTTCAACGCGCCGCCGGCCCCCGCGAAGTAGTCACGAAGTTCCTTCTCCCACAACTGAATTCGCACAACTGAAGAGAAGCGAGCCAGGAGACCCCGCTCGACCGTCCAGTCGGGCGGGGTCTCCTCAGCCCGGCCGAGTTACTGAAAGTTTGCGAACTCAGGTTTCCGGCCCCCACCCTGCCACAAGCACCTGGATGAGGACCCAGAAATGATTATCAAGAAATTAGCTACCACCTCCGCCCTGCTGATCGCCGCGCTCGGCGTCGCCGCGGGCACCGTCCACGCGGCTCCCGCCGACGAGGCCATCAACTTCACCGCCGAGTCCGCCGACTCGACCTCCATCATCAAGACCGATGCCGGCTCGATGGTCGTCGAGGACGGCGTCTTCAAGATCAAGGCCGCCAACGGCGCCACGATCGCGGGTGCCCCGTTGACCTTCCGCGTCGACGAGTTCGAATTCCCCATCGCCGCCGACATTTCCGATCGCACCGCGACGCTGACCCCGCAGCTCGACATGGCAAAGGCCACCTACAAGCCGGTCGCCCTGCCGTTCGAGGACAAGGCGCCGTGGAAGAACGAGTACGACCGTGAGCAGGCGGCCTGGAGCCGGATGACCAGCACCATCAGCATGGGCGCCACCATCGGCACCCTGGTCGGTGGTCTCGGCGGCGCGGCCGTCGGCTGCGTGCTCGGCGGCATCGCCGGCGCCACGGTGGCCTCGGCCACCATCATCGGACTGTTCGGCCCGTTCATCCCGGCCGCGGCCGTCGGCTGCCTCGGCGGCATCATCGCCGTCGGCGCCCTGGGCACCGTCGCGGGCCAGATCTTCGTGACCGCCCCGGTCGCCATCGGTGCGGCGATTCAGTACTTCGCCACGATCAACCAGCCGCCGGTGCCCGCGCCTGCCAAGTAGGCGAAACCGCACGCGCAAAACCGAATACCGCGTTACCCCGGCCAGCCGATCGCTGGGCGGGGTATCGCCGTTTCCGAGCGGGCGCCGAACCCCCTGCCGCCGAACGGGTCCCGACATGCGCGAGCCCCGTCCCGGCCACAGCGGAACGGGGCTCGCCTGGACAGGCCGGCCCGCTTTACGCGGTCCGCGCCTGCTGGCTCTCCTCGATCCTGGCTCGGACGAATCGCGACACCCGGGCCAGCGCGGCCCGGCTCTCGGGCAGGTTCGGCGCGATGCTCATGAAGGCGTGCACCTGGCCGCGCCACAGCTCCACCGCGTTCGGCACGCCCGCCGCGGTGAGCCGCTGGGCCATCAGCTCACAGTCGTACCGGAGCACCTCGTCTTCGGCCGCGATGAGCAGCACCGGCGGCAACCCGGCCAGTATTCCGTTCACCGGCGACAGCAGCGGGTCGAGTTCGCCGTCCACCTCCGCACCGATCCGGACCACGGCCGCCAGCGCGAGCAGCGGGATGTACGGATCGCGGCGCACATTGACGTGCCCGCGCTTGGCGGCGTAGTCGAGATCGAGCAGCGGGCTCAGCCCGACCAGACCGGCGGGCGCGGGCAGACCCTCGGCCAGCGCGCGCAGCGCGGTCGCGAAAGTCAGGTAGCCGCCCGCGGAATCACCGGCGAAGACGATGCGTCCCGGATCCGCCCCGTGCGCGAGCAACCAGCGATACGCGGTGAGGCAGTCCTCGACCGAATCGGTGATGCGCCGCCCTGGCAGTTGCCGATAGTCGACATTCACCACCGGCAGCCCCGTACGCCGCGCCAGGCTCGCGGCGACCGGACGGTGCGTGCGCAGGCCGCAGACCGCGAATCCGCCGCCGTGCATATACAGCATGGCGCCGTGCCGCAGCGCCCGCGCCGCACCCGCGGGGCGGATGATCTCCATCCGGAAACCGTTGAGCGACACCCGTTCCCGATCGATGCCCGTCGGCTCCGGCCGCAACCGCGCCAGGGTGTCGATCGCGGCGGCGCCGATCGGGATGGTGGCGCGGGTGATCGGCGCCGCGCGCAGCGCCGGACGGATCACGCCGAGGCAGGCCGCAAGCAACAGGCGCGCGGGCGCGCTCAAATTTTCCGGATTCATGACCATGCCGGGATCGCCGACTCGACTGGCAGCCATCGCGCACCTACCTCACCACTGGCGCGCCGAGTCCCGACCGGGCGGTCCCAGGCGAGCTGTCGGCGCTGACAACTCACACGATGTTGTTTCAGAACAACATGTGTTGTGTGACCTAAGCAACAGAATCTCCCCCCGGCCCGCCCGCGAAACCACGAAGGCCGATTCCGTAATCAATTCGAAAGGCCGCCCGTACCGAAACGGCAGTCCCCTGGCAGACTCCTCGGCATGCGCGGAATCATCTTGGCGGGCGGCACCGGTTCGCGGTTGCACCCGATCACGCGCGGCGTGAGCAAGCAGCTGGTCCCGGTCTACGACAAGCCGATGATCTACTACCCGCTGTCCACGCTGATGCTCGCGGGCATCCGGGACATCCTGGTCATCACCACGCCGGGCGATGCCGCCGCGTTCACCCGGCTACTCGGTGACGGCACCCAATTCGGCCTGTCGATCAGTTACGTGGTGCAGCCGGAACCGGACGGACTGGCGCGGGCCTTCGTGCTCGGCGCCGAGCACATCGGCACCGATACCGCGGCACTGGTGCTCGGCGACAACATCTTTCACGGACCCGGTTTGGGCACCAACCTGAATCGCTTCACCGGCATCGACGGCGGCGCGGTGTTCGCCTACTGGGTGTCGGACCCGACCGCGTACGGCGTGGTGGAGTTCACCGGGGGGCGCGCGGTCTCCATCGAGGAGAAACCGAAGACGCCGCGTTCGAACTACGCCATCCCCGGGCTGTACTTCTACGACAACGACGTGGTCGAGATCGCCCGCACGCTGCGCCCTTCCGCGCGCGGCGAGTACGAGATCACCGATATCAACCGGGCTTACCTGGAACAGGATCGGTTGCAGGTCGACGTGCTCGCGCGCGGCACCGCGTGGCTGGACACCGGCACCTTCGATTCGCTGCTGGACGCCGCCAACTACGTGCGCACCATCGAAGAACGACAGGGACTCAAGATCGGCGTGCCCGAGGAGGTCGCCTGGCGGATGGGCTACATCGATGACGAGCAGCTGTGCAAGCTGGCCGAGCCGCTGGTCCGCTCCGGCTACGGCAGCTATCTGCTCGATCTGCTGCAGCGCGGACGGGATTGGTGAGTATGGAGTTCCGTGAACTGGCCGTGCCGGGCGCGTGGGTGATCACCTCGCGCCAGTTCGGCGACGAGCGCGGCATGTTTCTCGAGAGCTTCAAGGCCTCGGAGTTCGAGAAGGCGACGGGCCGGGCGCTCGATCTACGCCAGGTGAACTGCTCGGTGTCCGCGGCGGGCGTGCTGCGCGGCATCCACTACACCGAAGACCCGCCGGGGCAGGCGAAGTACGTCACCTGCGTGCGCGGCGCGTTTCTCGATGTGGTGGTCGATCTGCGTCCCGGTTCACCGACCTACGGGCGATGGGACAGCGTGCTGCTCGACGACGTCGACCGGCGTTCGATGTTCCTGTCCGAGGGGCTGGGCCACGCCATCCTCTCGCTGGAGGACCACTCCACCGTCACCTATCTGTGCTCGCTGGAGTACACGCCCGAATTCGACCGGGAGATCGACGCTTTCGATGCCCGGCTCGGCATCGACTGGCCGACCATCGGCCGGGACGGCAACCCGCTCACGTTCGTCCGGTCCGCCAAAGACGCTGCGGCACCGCCTTTTTCCTGACCACGGAAACAGCCGGCCGGCACCACCCCTCGGGGTGATGCCGGCCGGTCTTCACTCGTGCGTAATCAGCCGACGAGTTCGAGCTCCGGTTCCGCGACCGGCTCGGCCTGCTTGCCGCGCTTCCCGAAGAAGGCCGAAAGCGCAACCAGCGCACCGACGATCGAGACCGCCGCGGCGAAGATCAGACCCGGACGGTAGGTGTCCAGCATCGCGGTCGGTGAGGTCCCGCCGTGCGCACCCGAGGCGATGATCGCGGTGGTCACCGCGAGCACGATGGCGGCACCGACCTGCATGGAGGTCTGCAGCACGCCCGCCGCGAGGCCCTGTTCCTCGTCGTCGATCCCGTTGGTCGCCTGAATGTTGATGGCGGGGAAGCCGACCCAGCCGATGCCGATCAGCAGGATCGCGGGCAGCAGCATCGTCCAGTAGGACGGCGCGGTGTCCAGTCGCAGGAACAACAGGTAGCCGACGGCCATCACGGCCATGGTGACGCCGATGATCGGGCCGGTGCCGAAACGGTCGACCAGCTTGTCGGAGAACACCGCGGACAGCGCGACCATCAGGCCCACCGGCAGCAGCGCCATCGACAGCTTCAGCGGCGACCATCCCAGGGTGTCCTGCATGAACAGGGTCACGATGAACTGCCAGCTGAAGTAGGAGCCGGCCACCGCGACGATCGCCAGGCTGGCCCGCACCAGCGACACCTTGCGCAGGATGCCGAGCCGGACCAGCGGGTGCTTGACCCGCTTCTCCACCGCGACGAACGCGGCGAACAGCACGAGCACGGCAGCGAACGAACCGAGCGTGCGCGCCGAGGCCCAACCCGCTTCCGGCGCGGTGACCACGGTGTAGACCAGCAGCAGCATGGCGGAGGTGGACAGCAGCGCACCGAAGAGGTCGTGGCCGCCTTCCTCGGCGGGCTTGTCCTTCGGCACCAGCACCCAGGCGGCGGCCAGCGCGGCCAGCGCGATCGGGACGGGCAGCAGGAAGGTCCAGCGCCAGCCGACGCCGGTCATCAGACCGCCGAAGAGCAGACCGGACGAGTAGCCGCCCGCGCCGAACACGGTGTAGATGGACAGTGCCTTGTTCCGGGCCGGGCCCTCGGCGAAGTTGGTGGTGATGATCGACAGACCGGTCGGCGCGGTGAACGCGGCGGCCAGACCCTTGATGAAGCGGGTGAGGATCAGCAGCGGGCCCGAGCTCACCAGGCCACCCGCGAGCGAGGCCAGGGCGAACACACCCAGCGCGATCAGGAAGACCTTGCGGCGGCCGAACAGGTCGGCGGTGCGGCCACCGAGCAGCAGCAGGCCGCCGTAGCCGAGGATGTAGCCGCTCACCAGCCACTGCAGGGTGGACGTCGAGAGATCGAGTTCATTGCCGATGGACGGCAGCGCGACGCCGATCATCGACACGTCGAGGCCATCGAGGAACAGCACGATGCACAGCGTGATCAGCATGCCCCACAGGCGGGTAGTCCATTTGGTGGGATCGGTCGCGGATGCGGCCGCCAGGGTTGCTGGTGAAGTCATGCGGGGTACGTTACATGCATGCGCATTAAATGCCAACACATCTAATGCAGTTGCATAGATAGCTGCGGACCACTAGGATGGGGCCATGTCGAAGCCGTCGACAATCGAGACAGCCCGGCGCACCGTCGCGCCGACCGGGCTGGTGGGTGAGTGGCGTGAGCTGCTGGACCGGCACGCGACGGTGAGCTGCGCCATGGAAAAGGCGCTACAGGGAAAGCACGGGATCGGACTCAGCGAGTTCGAGACGCTGGACCGGTTGATCGACGCCAACTGCGGCGACTATCGAATGAGCGATCTGGCCAATGACATCTATCTGAGCCAGAGCGCGCTGTCCCGCGCGGTCGCCCGGCTGGAGCGCGACGGCCTCGTCGCGCGCACCATGTGCCAGGACGACCGGCGCGCGGTCTTCGTCTGCCTCACCGAGAAGGGTCGCGCGGCCTACCAGCAAGCGCTGCCGACCCACCGCGCCGTGCTGGCGGACACCTGGGGCGTGCCCGGCCAAAAGTGCTGAGGCACCAGGAGATTCCCGCCCTCAGAACACGCGGCTGCTGCGCGCCTGCTCGATATCGTCGCGCGCGTCCACCGCGACCGATTTGATGCTCGCCAAAGCCCTTCGGTACCGGTCGATCTCGTTCTCCTTGTCCAGATACACCGGACCGGTGAACGATTCGACGTAGACCACCGGCGGTTCGGGCGACTCGCCCGCACGCAGCTCGGGGAACTCGAGCATGACGAAACGGCCCGAGTCCATGCCGTCGTGGTAGCCGGAATCCGTTGGCGCCACCTGGATCCGGACGTTCGGCAGGTCGCACATGCGCCGCAGGTGCTCGAGCTGCGCGGCGGTGACCGCGTCACCGCCGATGCGCCGCCACAGCACCGACTCGCTGATCACCACGTCCAAGTGCAGGGGCGCGTGCGCGCGGGTGACCAGGGCTTGACGTGCCATGCGCAACTGCACCCGCCGGTCGAGTTCGTTCGCGGGCATGTCCGGGCGCGCGGCCGTGAGCAACGCCCGCGTGTAGTCCTCGGTCTGCAGCAGGCCGGGCACCAGTTCGTTCTCGTAGGTCGACAACCGGGTGGCCGCCTCCTCCAGGCCGATGTAGACCTCGAACCCCTCCGCGATCACGTCGCCGTACGCGGTCCACCAGCCACGGGCCTTCGTCTCCCGCGCCAAAGCGGTGAGCGGACCGATCAGATCGGACGGCGCGCCGTAGACCTTGCACATCGCCTCGACGTCGAGGCTGCGCAGCGAGGTCTGGCCGGTCTCGATCCGCCAGATCTTGGCCTCCGACCATTCCAGTTGCTGGGCAGCGGTTCTGGTGGTCATCCGCGCGCGATTACGCAGGTCGCGCAGATGCCGGCCGAGTTGGCGCCGGGGCATGGTCGAACCGGTCGTCCCCTGCGGTAATGCCATAGGTGTTCCCCCCTTGTAGCCGAGCACCGGGCACTGTGACCGGACTACTCCGAAGCCCGGCAGTGTGACCCTTCTCTATCGGACACCGTCCCAGCCGGAGCTGGAGCATCCAAACGGCATTGTTTCACAGCAAAACAACCCCCGGTCACTATGGGCGACACCACAACCCGAGGGCGGGCAGATTGCGGGGAAACCCGCCGCGCGCGTTGTGCACCGGACCTAGCGCCGGGGGCCTCGCTTGCGGAAACGCCAGAACTGCACCGCGCGAACGTCTTCGGAGAGCTGGTTCACCGGTTCGGCGACATCGGAGAGCGCCTGGAACAGATCGTCGGCCAGTTCGCTGATGTGCTCGACCCTGGTGGCCAGCCGCGACGCGTTCACCAGGAACTCGAGCATCAGGCGGACCGCGGCCGCGATGGTCAGTCCCAGCGGCACGCCGAGCAACGCGGCCAGCACGCCCAGCACCGCCGACACCCGCCACATGAGCACGGTGAGCGCGATCGGGACGGCGACGGCGAAGGCGAGTCCGAGAATATAGGCCAGCGGCAGCAGGGTCCGGGTGGCCGGGCGATGGAACTGCACATCCAGCAAACCGCGGGCGGCCTCGACGCTCCACTGCCCGAAGGCACGCGGGCTCTCGAACGGCTCCAGCGGCTGCTCGGTCGCGGCGGTTTCCGTGCGCGAGAACCTGCGGGCCGCCGATTCCTTCCACGTGATCCAGCGCGATTCGGCTTCGAACTCCTCCGGGTCCGGCAGCGGACTCCCCTTCGCCGCACCGGTTCCGTTGGACTCATCGCTCATGGCAAGAAATCCTCCCCGCAATCGCGCGTCCGGGCCAGCGGGGATTCGGGAGCGGACCGATACGTCACATCATCCTCACACCGCGGTCACATCATTCCCAGGTTCTGCTCAGCGAGATCCCAGGGAAAGAACAGGTCAGCGCCCCAAAGTGGCGGCAGCACAACGATTCCGGATGGAAAAACCCAGGTTATAGCGAACAGCTTTTACGCACCCGCAGAAGAGACGTGAGCAACAGTCGTGAAGAAGTTTTGAAGATCGCGTAACGCTGCGGACGGCCACCACCGATACGACCCATGAATGCAGGACCCAGATCTACCGGGGAATGGAGAAAGACAGTGCGCACCACGTTTCCGACTTCCGTCTCGGCGGCTGCCATGACCGCCGCAGCGCAGGAATACACCCAGCGCGGATGGACGGTCGCCGAAACGGCCAACGGTCTTTGCCTGATCACCGATGACGAGCTTTCGGCCATCGAGGTCAGCGGCGAACTGGCCGGTCAGGTCCGCCGCTTCCTGCGAGCGAACAACCTGTCCGGGCCGGTCATCGAGATCCCGGGCACCGAGCGTCGCGAGATCCACTTGGTCACCGGCGTCCGCAAGGCCGCCATGGCGCTGGCGGCGCTGACCGCCGCGGGCGCTGTCGTCCACACCGACGGCGCGGGCGTCCCGCTGCCGCCCACTCAGCTCTCGGCAGGCTCGGCCTGCTGGGGGGTCGCACCCACCGAGGCCCGCTGGGTTCCGCCGGTGGTTGCGCTCAGCGCGGCCGTCCGGGCCGCGACCGCACGCAGCAAGACGCAGCTCACCAGCGTCGCCTGCTGACACCGCACAACCTGCTGAACACAGACCGGGACTGGGACTACCCGGACTGCACGACCGATATCCGCCACCAAGCCGGCCTGCACCGGCGTGCGGATATCGGTCGTTTTGCGTGGACGGCCGTCTGTGACGCCGATCTCGATTACGCTATGGATTGAGACACTCGGGACGTCACGACTGAATTGCGCGTACGTGGGTCAGCCCGGCCGATGCGCCACCCCGCCGCGCGCCAGCCACCGGCGCGACGCTCGAGCCCAGCCGGAACACGCGAAAAGGCGGACGAGCATGGCCGACGTCACCGATCAGCGGAATCTGTTGCGCACCTGCCCCCTGTGCGAGGCGGTGTGCGGCCTGGAGATCACGCTCGATCCCGAGGATCATGTGACCGCGGTGCGCGGCGACAAGGCCGACCCGTTCAGCAAGGGGTTCATCTGCCCCAAGGGCGCGAGCTTCGGCCATCTGGACGAGGACCCGGACCGGGTGCGCGAGCCGATGATTCGCGACCGGGCCACCGATACCTGGCGCACCGCGTCCTGGGACGAGGCGTTCGACCTCATCGCAGAGCGCTTCCCCCAGATCGTCGCCGAGCACGGAAAACAATCCGCGGCAGCGTATCTGGGTAATCCCAACGCGCACACCGTGGCGGGCGCGCTGTACGTGCCGGTGCTGCTGCGGGCGTTGAGCACGCGCAACATCTTCTCCGCGAGCACCGCCGACCAGATGCCGAAACAGGTGGCCAGCGGCTTGATGTTCGGCGATCCGCTCACCGTGCCGGTGCCCGACCTGGACCGCACCGACTATCTGCTGATGCTCGGCGCCAACCCGCTCGAATCCAACGGATCGCTGTGCACCGCACCGGATTTCCCCGGCAGGCTGAAGGCGCTGCGCCGCCGCGGCGGCCGCTTCGTGGTGGTCGATCCCCGCGTGACGCGCACCGCGAAGCTGGCCGACGAGCACCTGTTCATCCGGCCGGGCAGCGACGCGTATCTGTTGTTCGGCATTGTGCACACCTTGTTCGCCGAGAACCTCATCGATATCCGGGTCGAGGCCACGGGCGTGGACGAACTGCGCACGGCCGCAGCGGCGTTCAGCCCGGACACGGTGGCCACACGGACCGGCGTGCCCGCCGACACGGTGATCCGGCTCGCCAGGGAGCTGGCCGCCGCGCCGACCGCGGCCGTTTACGCCCGGATCGGCACCTGTACAGCGGAATTCGGCACCATCACGCAGTGGCTCGTGGACGCGATCAACGTTTTGACCGGCAACCTCGACACCGCGGGCGGCGCGATGTTCGCGACCGCGGCGGCGGGCGGCATCGTCCGCAGCAAGCCGTTCCGGCCCGGCCGCTGGACCAGCCGGGTCCGCGGCCTGCCCGAGGCGATGGGTGAGCTGCCCGTCGCGACCTTGGCCGACGAAATCAGCACCCCCGGCGAGGGGCAGATCCGCGCGCTGGTGACGGTCGCGGGCAATCCGGTGCTCTCCGCGCCGAGCGGCGCCCGGCTCGACGCTGCCTTCGCCCAGCTCGACTTCATGGTCAGCGTGGACCGGTATCTCAACGAAACCACCCGGCACGCCGACGTGCTCCTGCCGCCGCCGCGGCCTGTGCAGTCACCGCACTACGACTTCGCGTTGCTGCAATTCGCGGTGCACAACTACGCACGGTATTCGCGCCCGCTGGTGCCGCTGGGCGACCGGCCGTCGGAGTCGGCGGTGCTCGCCAGGCTGGCGGCGGCGGTGTCGGGCATGCCGCACGCGGGCACCGACGGCGTCGACCCGCTCACCGGCGTCGACGAACTGATCATCGCGGGCATGCTGCACAAGGCCGGAATGACCGAGCGGCGCGCCGAATTGATCGGAGCCGACACCACAGAACAACGCATCGACCTGATGCTGCGGCTCGGCCCTTACGGCGAATGGGCCGGTGGGCACCTGAATCTGCAAGTGCTGCTGGACAATCCGCACGGCGTCGACCTCGGGCCGTTGCAGCCCAAGCTGCCCGGTGCGCTGCGGACAGAATCGAAGAAAGTGGAACTCGCGCCGCGGCCGTTGCTCGACGACGTGAGCCGGATGCGGGCCCGCCTGGCCGACGCGGCCCCGGACGTGGTGCTGATCGGGCGGCGGCAGCTGCGCTCCAACAACAGCTGGATGCACAACGTCGCCACGCTGGTGAGCGGCTCGAATCGCTGCACGCTGCAGATCAATCCGGCCGATATCGCGCGGCTCGGCCTGCACGAGCACGCGGTGGTGAAATCGGCGGCGGGCATGCTGACGGTGCCGCTGGAGCCGACCGACGCGATCATGCCGGGGGTGGTGAGCCTGCCGCACGGCTGGGGCCACACCGACAGCACGCAGAGCGTCGCCAAAGAACACGCCGGAGTCAACGCGAACGTGCTGACCGACGACTCGATAGTCGACGTCCCATCCGGCAACGCGGTCTTCAACGGCGTCCCGGTGACCTTGACGCCGGCCTGACGGGCGCGGAAAATCGGACTGTTTCCGGTAGGCCAGTCGGCGGAAAAATTCCGGCCGGTCGGAATGCAGCTAATCCGTGGAAACCCTTGCGCTAATTACGCATTCAGTGCATTCTCAACGTGGATTTCGTACTTTTGCCAAGCCGAATCGGACTAAAATGGGCAGGATTTCGGTTTAGTCGCGGGCGCGATCTCGACCCCTCGACGGAACCCGATTCCGCCTACCAGAGGGGGCACGAATGCCCGGCGCGCAGCACGGCAGCGACGGCGAACGCGAGCTACAGGATCGGTACGGCACCCAGGACAGAGCCGCACGCTTCTACAACGACCAAGTGCTCGATCACCTGAACCACACCATGATCGAGTTCATCGGCCGGATGGAGATGGCCTTCATCGCCACCTCGGACAAACACGGCGAATGCGACGCCAGCTTCCGCGCCGGCGAGCCCGGCTTCCTGCACGTGATCGATGAACGCACGATTGCCTACCCCGAATATCGGGGCAACGGCGTACTCGCCAGCCTCGGCAACATCCTGGAGAATCCGCACGTAGGCATCCTGCTAATCGATTTCGTGCGCGATCTGATCGGCCTGCACGTCAACGGCTCGGCCCGGATCATCGCCGACGACACTTTGCGCAAGATCACCCCGGGACTGCCCGCCAACGCCAAGGGCCGCGCGGCCGAGCGCTGGGTCGTCGTCGACATCGAAGAGGCATACATCCACTGCCGCAAGCACATTCCGCACCTCGTCCCCGCCGACCGGGAACAGCGTGATTGGGGCACCGACAGCACCCGCGCGAAAGGCGGGGACTACTTCGGGGCCAAGGCGCAGGGACGCGAACTGGCCGAAGCCCTGCTCACGAACGGGTGAGCGGGGCCGAGCCTCACTTGATCTTGAAGATCACCAGGCGCTGGACGACGAAGTTGATGACGGTGGCGGTGCCCTGCGCGACCACGAAGGCGAGCAGCTGGCGCCACGCCGCGTCCGGCAGCGCCTCGTACAGCACCGCGTTGATGCCGACCTGTACGGCGAAGGTGACCGCGTAGAGGATCACCACCGCGACGAAGCGGGCCCGGCTCGGCGGCGCCTGGAAGGTCCAGCGCCGGTTGATCAGGTACGCGGTGGTGGTGCCCGCGATGAAGCTGAGCGACTTGGCCGCCTCGCGCGGCAGCCCGATCAGGTTGAAGAGCAGGCTGTACAACCCGAAGTCGACGATCGCCGACAGGCCGCCGGTCAGGGTGAACCGGACGATCTGCGTCTTGAGGTCGACATCGGTACCGCCCGGCTCGTCGACCAGCGGCAACTCGACCGGAAGCGGCAGGTGGGGTTCGGCAGGCACGGGCACGAGCGTAGCCGGGGCCCGCCGCGGCGGCGCGCGGACCGGCCGACCCCGGGAACCCGCGATGTGGGCGGCGGGCGTGTCCAGCGCCATAGCGACGTATATGTCACTACTCCGGAGTAAGAGACATCGACCGGATGTCCGGTCATACCTGTAGCCTCTATGCCGATGTCCACGAAAGCTCCGACCGCCACCACGACGACCGGGAACGAGAACGGCGCCACCGTCACAAACGGGGACGCCGACGCCGGGAGCGCGTTCGCCTTGCCGACGCAAACCCGCACGTTGACCGGGTGGGGTCGCACCGCACCAACCTCATCCGAAGTGCTCTCGACCGGCGATCCGGAACTGATCGCCAAGGCCGTCGCCATGGTCGCCGAGGACAACGACAGCAAGCCACCACACCTGCGCCGCGGTGTCATCGCGCGCGGGCTCGGCCGCTCCTACGGCGACCACGCGCAGAACGCGGGTGGGCTGGTGGTCGACATGACGGCGCTGAACAACATCCACCGGATCGACCGCGACACGCGGATCGTCGACGTGGACGGCGGGGTCAGCCTGGACCAGCTCATGAAGGCGGCGCTGCCGTTCGGGCTGTGGGTTCCGGTGCTGCCCGGCACCCGTCAGGTGACGATCGGCGGCGCCATCGCCTCCGATATCCACGGCAAGAACCATCACAGCGAAGGCAGCTTCGGCAACCACGTGCGCTCGATCGAGCTGCTCACCGCCGACGGGCAGGTGCAGCACCTCACGCCGAAGCGCAACGCCAAGCTGTTCTGGGCGACGGTCGGCGGCAACGGCCTCACCGGCATCATCCTGCGCGCGACCATCGAGATGACGCCGACCGAATCGGCGTACTTCCTCAACGACGGCGTGAAGACCACGACGCTGGACGAGACCATCGCGGCGCACAGCGACGGCAGCGAAGCCCACTACACGTACTCGAGCGCCTGGTTCGACGTGATCAGCCCGCTGCCGAAGCTGGGCCGCGCCACCATCACCCGCGGCAGGCTGGCCAAGGTCGACGAGCTACCCAAGCGCCTGCGCAGTAAGCCGCTGAAATTCGATGCGCCGCAACTGATGACGGTGCCGGACATCTTCCCGAACTGGACGATGAACAAGCTGACGCTGCGCTCCATCGGCGAGGCGTACTACGCGATGGGCGGCAACTACACCGGCAAGGTGCAGAACCTGACGCAGTTCTATCACCCGCTCGACATGATCGCGGAGTGGAACCGTGGCTACGGCTCCAACGGATTCCTGCAGTACCAGTTCGTGGTGCCGACCGAGGCGGTCGAGGAGTTCAAGCGGATCATCATCGACATCCAGGCCTCGGGTCACTACTCGGCGCTCAACGTGTTCAAGCTGTTCGGCGCGGGCAACCCGGCGCCGCTGAGCTTCCCGATGCCCGGCTGGAACATCTGCGTCGACTTCCCGATCAAACCCGGGCTGAACGAGCTGGTCAGCGAGCTGGACCGGCGGGTGCTGGAGTTCGGCGGGCGGCTGTACACGGCGAAGGATTCGCGCACCAGCGCGGAAACCTTCCACCAGATGTACCCGCGGATCGACGAGTGGATCAAGATCCGCCGAAGTGTCGATCCCACAGGCGTTTTCATGTCCGATATGGCGAGAAGGCTGGAGCTTCAGTGATCAATGCCGTGGGAAACCCGCAGGCCATTCTGCTGCTCGGCGGGACCTCCGAGATCGGCCTGGCGATCTGCGCGGAATACCTGAAGAAGGGGCCCGCACGGATCATCCTGGCCGCCCTGCCGAATGATCCGCTGCGCGAAGATGCCGTCGCGCAGATGAAAGCGGCGGGTGCCAGCAGTGTCGAGCTGATCGATTTCGACGCGCTCGACACCGATGGCCACCCGAAGGTGATCGACGCGGCCTGGGACGGCGGCGATGTCGATATCGCGATCGTCGCGTTCGCGCTCGACGGTGACCCGGAAGAGCTGTGGCAGAACCAGCGCAAAGCCGTGCAGGTCGCCGGAATCAACTACACCGCATCGGTTTCGGTCGGCGTGCTGGTCGGCGAGAAGATGAAGGCGCAGGGCTTCGGGCGGATCATCGCGATGTCCTCGGTCGCCGGTGAGCGGGTCCGTCGCACGAATTTCGTCTACGGGTCCACCAAGGCCGGCCTGGACGGTTTCTACCTGGGGCTCGGCGAGGCGCTGCGCCCGCACGGGCCGCGCGTGCTGGTGATCCGGCCGGGCATGGTGCGCACCAAGTTCTCCGCGCACGTCAAAGAAGCGCCGCTCACCGTGGACAAGGAAGTCATCGCCGAGCTGGCGGTTTCGGCCGCGCAGAAGGGCCGGGAACTCATCTGGGCACCGGGCACCTGGCGCTACGTCATGATGATCCTGCGCCACATCCCGCGCCCGATCTTCCGCAAGCTCCCCATCTGACGCACGCTGCCGCGCCGGTCCGCGCCGCTGTGCCGGGGCTAACCGGCGGCGGGCGGGCCTGCGCGAAATCAGGCGGCACCGGCATGGGTCGCCCCATCCGGCACCGGACCTGGCAGCATGTTCGCGGATCGTCCGAACGCCGCGGTGCGGGCGTCGTGACGCCGACGTGAAAGCCGAGCCCGAACGAAGCCGGAGATGCCATGCGAGTGTTCGACTGTGACGACTGCGGAGCGCCGCGGTGACCACCGCGACCGCACCGAGCGGTGCATCGACGGAGCACGGCGAGCGGGCGCCGGGTAAAGCGCCGCTGCTGGCCCGCCACCTCGGCTCCGGGGTGGGCGAGGCACTGCTGGCGGCGGTGGTCGCCACGGTGGTGACCGGCGTTGGGCTGCTGGCGTTCTCGCGGGTGCAGTGGCCCGCGTTCAACTCCTCCAACGTCACTCGGGCGCTGACCACGGTCGGACAGGTCGTCGCGGCGGTCCTGCTGATCGCGGCGATCGCGCTGCTGCGCCGCCAGCGCTGGCCCTGGGCGGCGAAAGTGCTGTCCTGGGTGGGTGTTTCGACCTTCGTCACGTTCACGCTGGGGATGCCGCTGGCGGCGACCAAGCTGTATCTGTTCGGCGTCTCGGTGGACCAGGAGTTCCGCACCGAGTATCTGACCCGGCTCACCGACACCGCGGCGCTGCGCGATATGACCTATGCCGACCTGCCGCCGTTCTATCCGGCGGGCTGGTTCTGGATCGGCGGCCGGGTCGCCAACGTGCTCGGCCTGACCGGGTGGGAAGCTTTCAAGCCGTACGCGATCGGTTCGCTCGCGGTCGCCGCGGTGATCTCACTTGTGCTGTGGTCCAAGCTGATTCGTGCGGACTGGGCGGTCGCGGTGACCGCGGCCGTGACCGCGCTCGCCGTCGCGTACGCCGCGCCCGAGGCCTACAGCGCGGTGATCGTGATCCTGCTGCCGCCCGCACTCGTGCTCGCCTGGGGTGCGCTGCACCGGCCCCTCGACGCGGGCAAGACCCTCGGCGGCTGGGGCGCGGTGCTCGGCACCGGACTGTTCCTCGGCTGGTCCGCCACGTTCTACACGCTGTACGCGGCGTTCGCGGCCTTCGCCGTCGCGCTGATGGGTCTCATCGCGGCCGGGCTCGCGGTGCGCGAACAGCGGGCCGCCACTCATCCCCGCCGCGCGCGCGGCGCCGCCGAGACCCGCCCGCCATGGCGGGCGGCGGTCCCGCCGCTGGTCCGGCTGGCGGTGATCGCGGTGCTCGCCGCGCTGGTCGCGCTGATCGTGTGGCTGCCGTACCTGCTGAAGACGCTGAGCGGCAAGGTCGCCACCTCCGGTTCCGCCTTCCACTACCTGCCCGAATCCGGGGCCGAACTGCCGTTGCCGATGGCCGAGTTCTCCCTGCGCGGCGCGCTCTGCCTGATCGGGCTGCTCTGGCTGGTGGTGCGGGCCGCCTCGTCGCGGCGGGCACAGGCGCTGGGCATCGGGGTGCTGGCCGTGTACCTGTGGACCCTGCTGTCCATGGCGGCGACCGCGGCGGGGACCACGCTGCTCTCGTTCCGGCTGGAATCGGTGCTGCTCGCGCTGCTCGCGGCGGCCGGCGCATTCGGTTTCGTGGAGGGTGCGCGGGCGATCTATCAGGCGTTGAACGAGCCGCGGCAGTTCCGGATCGCCGTGGTCGCGGTCGCGGTGGTCGGCGCGCTCGCGTTCACCCAGCACATCCCGCACATCCTCGCGCCCGAGATCACCACCGCCTACACCGACACCGACGGCAACGGGGAACGCGCCGACCAGCGCGCCCCGTCGGCGGTCGCGCACTACCGCGCGATCGACGCGGCGCTGCTCGCGCAGACCGGCCGGCCGCGCTCGGACACGGTGCTGCTCACCGCCGACACCAGCTTCCTGTCCTTCTACCCGTACTACGGCTTCCAGGCGCTCACCTCGCACTACGCGAACATGCTCGCCGATTTCCCCGGCCGGGCGGCAGCCATCGAGAGCTGGAGCAAGCTGAAGACGTCCGCAGCGCTGCTCGATGCATTGGCGGCCTGCCCGTGGCGGGCCCCGGACGCCTTCCTGTTCCGGCGCAGTGGCGACACCTACACGCTGCGCCTGGCCAAAGACGTCTATCCGAACGATCCCAACGTGCAGCGCTACTCGGTGGCCTTCCCCAAGGACCTCTTCGCCGATCCGCGCTTCACGAGCACCGATATCGGCCCGTTCACCCTGGTCACACTGCGCAAATAGGATTCGAGCACGCCTGGGCCGGGCGGGTCCGGTTCATCACATCCCTACCCGACTGCCAGGCAGAACACAGGGTTGCCGGGTAGGGTCGGCGGCTGAGTTTCAGCTAGGCCGAGGAGAAGTTTGCAGGTGGTACGGGCACGACAGGCCGATCCGGTGGTCACGAACGGGTCGGCGGTAGGGATCGCGGAACGGGAAGCCACCGCGATCGGAGTGCCCACCGCGGAGCCCTCGGCTCCGGCGCGCCGCCGAAGACTCCCCCGGATCCGGGTGCACCGGGCCGACCTGCTCGTCACGATCGGGTACCTGGCGCTGGCCGCCACGGTGCTGTCCGGTCAGTGGCGCAACACCGAGAGCGGGTACCTGATCAAGAGCGGTCAGGACCAGACGATGTGGGAATGGTTCTTCGCGGTCACCGCGCACTCGGTGGCGCACCTGGAGAATCCGCTCGGCACCGATCTGCAGAACTTCCCCGCCGGGGTGAACATGATGGCCAACACGGCCATGTTCGGGGTCGGCGTGCCGTTCACCCCGATCACCCTGTTGTTCGGGCCCACGGTGACCTTCGTCCTGGTGCTCACGCTCGGCCTCGCCAGCACCGCCGCGGCGTGGTACTGGCTGTTCTCCCGGGAACTGGTCGAATCCCGGGTCGCGGCCGCGATCGGCGGGCTGTTCTGCGGTTTCGCGCCGGCGATGATCTCCCATGCCAACGCGCACCCGAATTTCGTTGTGCTGCTCCTGCTTCCGATCATGGCCGGACTGTTGATCCGGATGGCGCGGCGGGCGGGTGTGCGCGACACCGACGCGCGGCGCTGGCGCGTCCGCGATGCCGTCTGGCTGGGATTCCTTGTCGCACTGCAGATCGCGCTCGGCGAAGAACCGCTGTTGATCTTCGCGCTGGCATTCGGCCTGTTCTCGGTCGTCTACCTGCTGCACACCCCCCGGCACGGGCTGCGCGTGCTGCGCGGACTCACCCCCGCGCTGCTGCTGGCGGCGGTGATCGCGCTCATGCTCACCGAAATCCCGCTGTGGTGGCAGTTTTTCGGACCGCAGAGCTACCGCTCCATCGATCACGGCCCGATGGGCAACGATCTGAAGGCGATCGTGCAGTTCCCGTCCGAATCCCTCGGCGGCCTCTTCGCGCCCGGACAGAACGTCGCGATCAACGAGACCGAGCAGAACGCCTACTTCGGCTGGCCGCTGCTGCTGGTGCTGACCGCCACCCTCGCGCTGCTCTGGCGCGAACGGGTGGTGCGCGCGGCGGGCGTGGTGATCGCGGTGTTCGGCGTGCTCTCCCTCGGCGCCGTCGCCATGTTCGGCAAGCAGGACACCGGCATCGAATTGCCTTGGCGCTGGGCCGAACACGTGCCGCTGCTGAGCACGGTGCTGGAGACCCGGCTCACCATGGCGGCGATCCCCGCCATCGCGGCGGTGCTGGCCCTGGCCACCCAGCGGGCGATCGACCGGTGGCGCGAGTCGCCGGGCGACTGGCGGCCACTGGCCTGGTGCGGCGCGCTGCTGTGCGCGCTGGTTCCGTTGACCCCGACCATCCTGCCGGTGGTCCAACGGCCCGCCACACCCGCGTTCTTCGCGGACGGGACGGTGCGCGACTACGTCCACGGCGGGTCGGTGGTCATGGTGCCGCCGCCGCGGCCGCTGGACGCGGGCGCGCTGCGCTGGCAGGCCGACGCGGGCTTCGACTTCCCGCTCGCCGGAGGGTATTTCGTCGGCCCGACCGGCACCCAGAAGAAGGGGATCTACGGTCCCGAGATGCGTCCGACCACCGCACTGCTCGTGCAGGCGCAGGACACCGGCACGGTCCCGCCGATCACCGAGGAAACTCGCGCCGCCGCCCAGGACGATCTGAGGTTCTGGCAGGCCGACGTTCTGGTGCTGCCCGCCACGAAGAACGGCGACACGCTGCGCACCACCGTGACCCAACTGCTCGGCTTCGCCCCGGCCCGCGTCGACGACGTGTGGCTCTGGAAGCTGAGGTGATCATCGGCAGCGGCCGGTCGAGTAGCTAGCATCAACGACCGTGCGAGCGGACCGAGCAACTCGAGCGTTCACCCGTCCCGGCGACAGCGACGGGGCCGACGGTGGTCGGCGCCGGGATCGGGCCGCTCGATATCGCCTGATCGCCGTCGTCGCCGGACTCCTCGGGTTCGTGCTGGCGCTGCTCACCCCGATACTGCCGGTGAAACAGGACCGGGCAACGCTGGACTGGCCACAGGCCGGGACGAGCAGCGTCGAGGCGCCGCTGGTGTCCTACGTGCCGCTGCGGATGCACGCGACGCTGCCGTGCGCGCTGGTGCGGGCCGTGGGACCGGCGGGCACCGTGGTGTCCACCGCGCCCGTCGCGTCGGGTCAGGCGGCGACCAAGGGCCTGGTCGTCTCGGTCGCCGACGGCGTGCTGTCGGTGATCCTGCGCGACGTGCCGCTACTGTCCGCGCCGGTCGAGGAGATCACCGCGGGCACCGGCTGCACGGCGCTGACCATCGACTCGACCGCCGCCGCGACGAGCACCGAGATCACCGGCGTGACCCGGCAGGACGGAACGCCGTTCCGCAACACCGTGACTCGCGACATCCGGCCCCAGATCGCCGGTGTCTTCACCGATCTTGCCGCCGACCGGCTCGATGGCGCCGAGGTGCACGCCGATATCGATTCGCGCTTCTCCTCCTCCCCTACCGCGCTGAAACTGGCCGCGATCGTCGTCGCCGCGCTGAGCACCGTCGTCGCGCTGCTCGCGCTGCATCTGCTCGACACCAGCGACGGGCGCCGGGCCCGGCGCTTCCTGCCCGCCCGCTGGTGGCGGTTCGGCGCGACCGACGCGGTGGTGCTCGGCACGCTCGGCCTGTGGCACTTCATCGGCGCCAACACCTCCGACGACGGCTACATCCTGAACATGGCGCGGGCCTCCGGGCACGCCGGTTTCATGGCGAACTACTACCGCTGGTTCGGCGTGCCCGAGGCGCCGTTCGGCTGGTCCTACGAGGTGCTCGCGTGGATGACCCGGGTCTCCGACGCCAGCCCGTGGATGCGCTTGCCCGCACTGCTCGCGGGCATCACCTGCTGGCTGGTGATCAGCCGGGAAGTGCTGCCGCGCTTGGGCGCTCGGGTACGGCGCAACAAGGTCGCGTTGTGGACCGCGGGCCTGGTGTTCCTCGCCTTCTGGCTGCCCTACGACAACGGCCTGCGGCCGGAACCGCTGATCGCCGCCGGCGCGCTGCTCACCTGGTGCTCGATCGAACGCGCCATCGCCACCGGGCGACTGCTGCCCGCCGCCATCGCCGTGCTGATCGCGGGCTTCTCGCTGGCGGCCGGCCCGACCGGGCTCATCTGCATCGCGGCGCTGATCGCCGGATCACGACCGGTGTTGCAGATCATCATCAAACGCGCCCGCGGTGTGGTCCCCGCGCCGGGCGGCGGTGTGGCCGAAAGCCCCACGGCCGCCGCCGATACCGGCACCCCCCAGCTCGCTCGCCGAAACTCGCTGCCCGCCTCGATCTTCCGTTATCTGGCACTGCTCGCGCCGGGCCTGTCCGCCGGAACCCTGGTGCTGGTGGTGGTTTTCGCGGACCAGACGCTGTCCACCGTGATGGAGGCGACCCGGGTACGCACGCTCGTCGGGCCGAATGTGGCCTGGTTCGACGAACGCACGCGGTGGGATTCACTGCTGATGCTCTCGCCGGACGGCTCGCTGGCCCGGCGCTTCGGCGTGCTCGTCATGCTGCTGTGCCTGCTCGTCTGCGTGCTGCAGGTGCTGCGCAAGGGCCGCATCCCCGGCACCTCGCGCGGGCCGTCGGTGCGGATTCTCGGCATCGTGTTCGCCTCGCTGTTCCTGATGATGTTCACCCCGACCAAGTGGACGCACCACTTCGGCGTGTACGCCGGGCTGGCCGGCTCGCTCGCCGCGCTCGCGGCCGTCGCGGTCGGCACCGAAGGGATTCGCTCGCCGCGCAACCGGGCCCTGTTCGCCGCCGCGGTGCTGTTCCTGCTCGCGATCACGTTCACCGGATCTAACGGCTGGTGGTACGTGTCCAGCTACGGTGTGCCGTGGTGGGACAAGGCGCCGCTGGTGGCGGGCAAGGGGTTCTCCACGCTGTTCCTCGGGTTGAGCGGCGTCGCGCTGCTCGTCGCGGTGTGGGCGCACTATCGGGAGCCGTACCGCCGGGATCGGTTGGCGCCCAGGCGCTTCGACCGGTTCGCCAGCGCGCCGTTGACCATCGCCGCCGCGGTGCTGGTGCTGTTCGAGGTCGCGTCGCTGGCCAAGGCGGCGGTCGCGCAGTACCCGGCCTACTCGATCGCCAAGTCGAATCTCGAATCCCTGGCCGGTGATTCGTGCGCCCTCGCGAACGAGGTGCTGGTCGAGACGGATACGAAGAACTCGCTGCTGCTGCCGCTCACCGGCGCTCCCGCCGACGGTTTGGCCGCCGAGACAAAGGGATTCACGCCGAACGGGGTCGCGAGCGACCTCACCGCCGACGCCGAGGAGACCGTGTCCGGCGGCGCCAACTCGGTGAACAGCGACGCCAAGAACAAGACGACCAAGACCACCGGCGCGGGTACCGGCGGCGGCACCACCGCCCAGACCGGTATCAACGGCAGCACGGTCGCGCTGCCGTTCGGGCTCGACCCGGCCACGACCCCGGTCCTGGGCAGCTACCAGGAGAACGAGCAGCAGCAGGCCTCGCTCACCTCGCAGTGGTACGGCTTGGACCTGACCGACAGCATGCGCCACGACCCCGCCTACCAGGTGCTCGCGATCACCGCGGCGGGCCGGATCCGGCACATCGACGCCGACGGCGTGCTCACCTACGGACAGGAGCTGCACCTCGAATACGGCGTGCGCGAGGCGGGCGGCGCGGTGCGCAAGCTCGGCTCGATCGACCCGCTCGACATCGGGCCCGCACCGTCCTGGCGCAACCTGCGGGTGCCGCTGGACCAGCTGCCGGTCGAGGCGAACGCGGTGCGCTTGGTCGCGGTGGACAACGACATCACGCCCAAGCAGTGGCTCGCGGTGACCCCGCCGCGGTTGCCCAAGCTGGCCGCGCTGAATTCCGTTGTCGGCAGCAAGGATCCGGTGCTGCTGGACTGGCACGTGGGGCTCGCGTTCCCGTGCCAGCGTCCGTTCGACCACCACGACGGGGTCGCCGAGGTGCCGCGCTGGCGCATCCTGCCCGACCGGGTCGGCTCCGATGCCTCCAACGCCTGGCAGGACGATATCGGCGGCGGACCGCTCGGCTGGACGGGGCTGCTGCTGGAATCCGAGACCGTCCCCAGCTACCTCGAACACGACTGGTCGCGTGACTGGGGTTCGCTGGAGAAGTTCACCCCGTATGACCCGAATGCCCGTCCCGCCGTTATCGGCGGCACGGTCGAAACGCGCAGCGGATTCGCCAAGGACGATCCGATTCGCGCACGCGGATGAATGGTCGCCGCCGCGCACCCGAACCGACCGGTTGGGTGTTGCGGCGGCGAAAAAATATCGTAAACAGACCGGTTGGACGGCAAATTCACGGTGCGATCACAGGACGAGTTCAGCGAAAAACCGTAATCTGTGCAGTATGACGTCGGCTTTCGATCAGATGGATCTGCGCGATCTCGTCGGTCTCCTCACCGAGGACGAACAACGCGAACTGCGCCCCGCGGTCCTGCGCGTACTCAACCGCCTCCCCTCCCAAGAAGTGCTCCGCCGCGAACTCGGCCTGCGTATGACCAAGGTCTGAGCAACCCCCCGGCTAGCCCGATCCGCGCCCTACACCCCCGGCCCGCGTCAGCCCCGCCCGAACGTACCCGGCCCGGATCGCAACCCCAACGAAACCTCTTGCCCACCACCGCTGCCCAAGCCCAGCGGCAATCGTCGGCAACTCCGAACCGCGCGCCCCGCATCACCCGCCCCGAACCTGATGCGGGCGCACCACTTTCACCCCGCGCACCACGCACCCCCAACGTCGAGTGCCCCGCGGTAGCCACACGCCCGGCCCATTGAGCCACAAGTCCCAAAGAAGCCATCAACGCCATTACCTCCCGTGGCGACCACACCGGCACGACCTTCGTAGACCCCGGGTCGGTAGGCCGATCGACCCCGAAGTCCAATTGCCGAGGGATAGGTTGCACGCATGACGGCGTCTTTCGATGACCTGGATCTGCCCGCGCTCGTCTGCCTCCTGACCGAGGACGAGCAGCGCGATCTGCGCCCCCTCGTGCTGCGATTCATCGCATGCCGTGAGCCGTCGGCCGAGCGGACTACCCCGAAGACAGTTCGCTGAAGGCGATGTCGACGGCAATGGGGGAATCGATGGTCAGGCGGCGGGTGTGCAGGCAGACGAGGTGATATCGCCCTTCGGAAAGGCGGTACTCCTCGATCAGTTCGATGCCGTCACCGGCTTCGGTGAGAAACACGATGAGGTAAACCGGGATGCCCGCCGCGGCGTAAGCCGCCTTCTTCTCTACGGTGTCGGTGTGGAAAGAGCTGTCCGGCGAGACGATCTCGACGGCCAGCACAGCGTCACCCGAGTACAGCCGCGCATCGTCGGCGAGGCAGCGGTACACGACGACGTCAGATCTGCGCAGACTCAACGGGACATCGCTGATTCGCACATCGACGTCGGTCTCGACCATCAGGCACGGCTCCGGCTTACGGCCCGCCTCCATCCGCTCTGCCGTGCGGCGCGCCACTCGGTTGTGCAGGCGTGATGGACTCTCGCACTTGACGATGTGGCCGTCGACCACCTCGATGGTGCGGCAAAAATCTTCGGGGAGCAGTTCATAATCCCGAGCAGTGATCTGCTCCGGTATCCACCGGTACCAGTCGGTCGGAGCGCCGCTCGTCATGCGCCGAGCCTACCCGGAGGGACCGAGCTGGGCCCGGTACGCCCGCAGGCCCGCTGAGCTGGTGCTCGGCGGGCCTGCGGGGTGGTGGGGCTAGAAGACTCGGAGGTTTCCGGGGGTCCAGAAGCCTGAGCGGGTGGCGGTGCCGGTGTCGAGTTTCGCGGGGGTGGCGCTGCGGTCGTACTGGTCGTAGCGCTCCAGGGAACCCCAGTCGCGGGCGTAGTTGTCCTTCAGGTAGGTCGGGACGGTCACCGACTTCGCCAGCATCTGGGAGAAGCCGAGGATGCCGCCGAACTCTTCGGCCTGCCAGGTGTTGGTGGAGCTGATGGCGAGGGGGCGGTCCGGCAGGATGCGGTACCCGGGGACCTCGGCCACGCCGTTCTTGTGGTTGAACGGACGCTGGCAGGGGAACTGGAGACCGACCGCCCAGTCCTCGAGCACGGGCTGCTCGGAACCGATGAAGGTGTTGAGCGACTGCAACTTCGGCATCCGCGGCGGGGTGAACGCCAGCCACTGGTCACCGATCAGGATCGGATCGTTGGCGACGATGCGGACCGCGTCGGCCTCCGGCGCGATCTCGGCGAGCGGGACGCGCAGGTTACGCCAGGACGGGAACGGGCCGATATCGCGCGGCAGGTAGGTGCCGAGCTTCTCGACGCTGCCGTCGGGCAGCTTCCTGCCGTAGTCGACGGTCAGCGACTGCCCGTAGCGGGTGTCCCCGGTGTCGTCGACGGACAGGATGCGCCCCGCCGCGCTGATCACCACGAGGGGGCTGTCCGCCGACCGCGGCGAGAGCCCGTACCAGCTCGAGGTGAGATGCGCGGGCTGCTGCACGCCGTTCTGGTAGCTGCCGAGGATCGGCGTGGTCGCCGGGTCCAGCCCGAACGGCAGCGCCACGGTACTGCCGTTGACGCCACGCGCGCCCTGGCCGCCGCCGGTGCCCGCGCTCTGCCCCTCGGCGAACGCGGCGCCGACCGACTGGGTCGAGGTATTGCCGGTGCCCGGCTTCACCTCGACACTGTCGGCGGACAGATCGTTGGGCACGCCGTTCGGATCGAACCCGACCGGGTCGACGCCGGCCAGCGGATCGCTCGCATCGGCGAGCGCCGGATCGGGGAGCGGCTGCAACCGGCCGCCGTTCGGATCCGCTTCCACCAGAACGTCATTGGCGAGGCCGCAACTGTTGCCGCCGAGCGCGTCGAGGTTCGAACGCGCCAGCGAGTACGCGGGGTACTGCGAGACCGCGCCCTTGACCAGCGAGAGCACCTCGAGCGCGACCATCAGCGCGGCGACGACGGTGAGCGGGATCGCGGCGAACTTGCGAATCCGTTTGCCGCGCGCCGACCGTGGCGAGGCCTCCGGCTTCGCGTAACCCTCGCGCAGCGAGTGCCAGGCGACCAACGCGAGCGCCAGCCCGAACAGGCCGAGCATCAAGGTGTTCGACTGGTAGCCGTGCAGCGAGATGCGCTTGTCGAACCACGGCACACCGAAGCTGGACACGTACCAGTAGCCGTTGATGCCGGAGAACGCCAGCGCGAGCACGAACAACAGCCCGGCCAGGAAGATCGCCCGGTTCTTGCGCGCCCGCAGGGCCGAGGCCGACACCGCGACCGCGGTCACCGCGGCCAGCGAACCGGCGATGCCCGCGTACGCGCCGAAGTGGTGCGTCCACTTGGTCGGGTTGAACATCATGAAGAAGATGGTGCCGAACACGACGCCCATCAACCGCCAGGTCGGCGCGCTCGCGATACCGGGCACCCGCCTGCGCCGCAACAGCACCAGCATGGTGGTGAACAGGCACAGCAGCATCACCAGGAACGCGAAGCGGCGCGACAGCGAACCGTCGACGGTCTCCACGAACAGGTAGTAGTAGCGCAGGTAGTCCTCGTACCAGGCGAGGTTGGGCCCGGTGACCTGACGCACCCGGTTCGCCTCCTGGATGCCCGCGAACGTCTGATCGCTGTACACCACAATGAGCACGAGCACCCCGGCCGCCGCGATGGGGGCCAGCAACGGCAGTGTGGCCCACCACTTTCCGCCCTGCTCGGCGAACTGGCGCCGCTTGCGCACCACGATCCAGATCAGCGGGCGGATACCGGCGAGCAACGCCGCCACACACATCAGGCCGGTCGGTGCGGCCGCGAGGGTGAACGCGGCGACCAGGACCGCGACCCCGGCGGGCAGCAGCCTGCCGGTCGCGATGGCTCGCTCGATCGACACCCAGGTGAGCAGCGCGCCGAGCGCGACGATCGGCTCGGACCGCAGGCCGTTGTCGAACGGCAGCCAGAACGCCAGGAACACCAGGCCGCCGGTCCACAACGCCACCTTGCTGTTGCGCACGCCGCGCCCGAGGCGGGGCACCACCTCGCGGCTGATCACCAGCCAGCAGAGGATGGCGCAGAGCAGTGCGGGCACCCGCACCCAGGCGCTGGCGGTGGAGAACTCCGCGAAGAGCTGGATCACGTAGTAGTACCAGCCGAACGGCGCCTCCGGGACGCCGTACCAGCGGAAGTAGTTGGCCATGTAGCCGGCGTGCGGGGCGACCCGCACCATGCTCAGGATGTAGCCGTCGTCGGAGGTGTTGGCACCGACGAAATGCCACACCAGCAGCGTGCCGACGACCGCACCGTCGGCCCAGGTGGGCTTCAGCCAGTTCGACGGCAGGAAGCGGCGGTGCCCGCGCCCGTCACTGCCGTCGAGCCGGGCCAGCGCCGCGAGCGCGACCAGCGTGCACAGCACCGCCGCGATCATCGCGATCAGCTTGATCAGGGTCGGGCTGGTGGAGAACCGGGTGTCCACCGTCATCGTGAAGCCGAGACCGGCGGGCGCGGCGCCCTTGAGGTCGGAGAAGACGCCGACCACCTGCGGCCGCAGGTCGCCGTTGAGCGAACCCTCGACCGGCACCTGCACCTGCTCCTCGGCCCCGCCCGCGACCGGCTTGGTGACCGTGGTGGTCAGTCCCTCGAACACCGCGCGCGTGCGATCGTGATCGGAGGTGAGCACCAGCGACGAGCACTGTTCCATATCCGCCCGCGGCGCCGACACCACCACCGCATTGCGATCGATCACGTCGACCGAGGTCTCCGACACCCGGATGAACAGGGCCTCCAGCGCGGCCCGGTCACCCTGCGGTGGCGCGGTGGCCAGCAGCATGCCGCCGCGTTCGGGCAGCTGCGCGACCGTGCTGCACGGAATCGTGGCCTTCAGGTCGATCGGGACCTGAGACATCAAGGGGGCCTGCACGTTGCCGAGCGTCGAGGTCTGCGGCCAGTTCAACACCGCCGTGGTCTGCGTGACCGGCAGGAAAGGGGTCGCAATGGCGAACAGCGCGCCGAGCAGACCGGCGATCAGCGCGATTATTCGCGCGGTCCGGAAATCGGCCGGAGAGGCCGCCGGAGCGGCGGGCGGTTTCGTCAGAACAGCGGTAGCGGCGTCGGGCACGATTGGCAATGCTAGCTGTGTTCAATATGCCGCGCCCGCAGCACGCCATTGTTCGTAAATGCGCGCCGTGATGGTCAAGGGGGCCTATACACACGACCGGCAAAAGGCGCGCGGGAGCGGGCTGGCAAGGTGGGGGTATGACCAAGGTGAATCTTCAGACCAACTTCGGCCCGATCGTCCTGGAACTCGACGACGAGAAGGCGCCGACCACGGTGCAGAACTTCGTGAGCTATGTGAAGGCCGGCCATTACGACGGCACCGTCTTCCACCGCGTCATCCCGGGCTTCATGATCCAGGGTGGCGGCTTCGAGCCGGGCATGCGGCAGAAGCCGACGCAGGCGCCCATTCAGAACGAGGCGAACAACGGACTGAAGAACAACAAGTACACCGTGGCAATGGCGCGGACCAACGATCCGCACTCGGCCACCGCGCAGTTCTTCATCAACGCGAGCGACAACGACTTCCTCAACCACAAGGCGCCGAACCCGCAGGGCTGGGGCTACACCGTGTTCGGCGCGGTGGTCGAGGGCCAGGACGTGGTCGACAAGATCGAGGGCGTGGCCACCGGCAACAACGCCGGGCACCAGGACGTGCCGAAGGACGACGTCGTGATCGAGTCCGCCAGCATCGCCTGAAACCCGCAACGGTTGAATCGGGCTGCGTCCCAACGGATGCGGCCCGATTCCGCGCGAACTACAGCGGCAGCAGGTGGTGTTTGCGCGGGTTGCGCGCCTGCGTCTTGTCCCGCAGCAACTGCAGCGCGCGGCGCAGCTCCAGCCGGGTGGCCGACGGCTCGATGACCGCGTCGATATAACCGCGCTCGGCGGCCACCCACGGCGTCGCCATGGTGGCGTTGTAGAAGTCGATCATCTGCTGGCGCACGGCCGCCCGCTGCTCCTCCGGCGCGGCCTCGATCTGCTTGCCGCCGATCAGGCTGACCGCGCTCTCGGCGCCCATCACCGCGATCCGGGCGGTGGGCCAGGCCAGGTTCACGTCGGCGCCGAGCTGCTTGGAGCCCATCACCGCGTAGCCGCCGCCGTACGACTTGCGAATCACCACAGTCACTTTCGGCACGGTCGCCTCCACGAAGGAGAACAGGAACCGGCCGCCGCGCTTGATCACGCCGATCTTCTCCTGCTCGACACCCGGCAGGAAGCCGGGGGTGTCCACCACGAAGACGAGCGGGATCTCGAACGCGTCGCACAACCGCACGAAGTGCGCCGCTTTGTCCGAGGCGCGGGCGTCCAGCGCACCGGCGTACACCATCGGCTGATTGGCGACCACGCCGACGCTGCGACCGTCCACCCGGGCGAACCCGGTGATGATGTTGCGCCCGGCCGAACCGCCGACCTCGTGGAACGCGCCGTCGTCGAAGATCCGCAGCAGGATGTCGTGCATGTCGTACGCGGCGTTGTCCGAGTCCGGCACAAGGGAATTCAGTTCCAGGTCGCTGTCGGTGCGCTCCGGTTCCAGACCCGGGTTCACGATCGGCGCGAGTTCCTGGCAGCTGGTCGGCAGGAAGCTCAGGTAGTCGCGCACCCACTCGAAGGCGGCCTTCTCATCCGCCGCGACATGGTGGATGTTGCCGTACTCGGCCTGGCTCTGCGCGCCGCCGAGTTCCTCGAGGCTCACGTCCTCGCCGGTGACCTCCCGGATCACCTTGGGGCCGGTGACGAACATGTACGCCTCTTCGGTCGCCACCACGACGTCGGTGTTGATCGGCGCGTACACGGCGCCACCGGCGCACTTGCCGAGGATCATCGAGATCTGCGGCACCAGACCGGACAGCGGCTCCTGGCGGCGGCCCAGCTCGGCATACCAGGCCAGGGAGGTCACCGCCTCCTGCACCCGGGCGCCGCCGGAGTCGTTGATACCGACCACCGGGCAGCCGACCTTGGCCGCGTACTCCATGATCCCGGCGACCTTGCGGCCGAACATCTCGCCGACCGAACCACCGTAGACGGTCTGGTCGTGCGAGAACACCGCCACCGGCCGGCCCTCGACCAAACCGTGCCCGGTGACCACGCCGTCGCCGTACAGCGCCGTCGGGTCACCCGGTTTACGCACCAGCGCACCGATTTCCACGAAGGTGCCCGGATCGAGCAGCATGTTGATCCGGTCGCGGGCGCTGGGAATTCCCTTTTTCGCCCGCTTGGCCACCCCCGCTTCACCCGCCGGTTCCTGCGCTAGATCAAGCCTTTTGCGCAGGTCGGCGAGCTTCTCGGCAGTCGTAGTCACTGAGCCCCTTTCACATCGATGGCAGCGAGCTTCGCGGTGAGATCGGCTCCGATCTGCTGGATCCGCGGCTCATCGATGATCTGCAGGTGGTCACCCGGGATGTGGATGACCTCGAGGTTAGGAATGTATTCGTCCCACCCGCCGTTCGGGCGGCGATCGGCAAAGCGCGGCTCCAGCTCGATCATGCCGTCCTGGTACCGCTCCGCCAGGTACAGCACGACATCGCCGTCGTAGCGGGTCGGCTGGGTCTTGGCCAGGTGCCTGCTCTCGATCCACGACGTGCGCTGATGTTCGAGCACGCCGCCGGGGATCTTGGTGCCGCTGATCTTGATCAGGTCGCTGATCATCTTGAACTGTTCCTCGTCGGAGGCCGCGGCCAGCGTCTCCAGCTGCTCGCGATCCAGCTCACCCTCGACGCCATAGGTCTTCTTCGCGAAGACCTGGTATCGCTCGATCCGGCGTACCCGCTCCTCGGGACTGTTGTCCTCGTCCTCGATCGGCAGCGCCAGGTCGATCAGGCCGACCAGCCGCACATCGGCACCCTCGGCCCGCAGCAGCTGCGCGACCTGCAACGCGAACACCGCGCCCAGCGACCAGCCGTACAGCACGTACGGGCCGTCGCCCTGGATCTTGCGGAGTTCGGTCAGATACTGCTTCGACCGCTCCAGGATGTCGCCCTCGACGCGCTCGAAGCCGTACATCGGGGTGCCCTCTGGCAGGCGCTTCAGCAGCGGTTCGTAGACCAGCGTGTTACCGCCCGACGGGTGGAACACGAAGACCGGCAACGCATTCGAACCCTCGGCCCGCGGGCGCAGCGGCCGGATGAAACCGTCCACGTCGGCACCGCTGTCCTGCAGGTTGCGCACGACATCCGCCAGCTGCTCGATGGTCTCGCAGTCGAGCACATCGTCGACGGTGACCTCGGCCTTGACCCGTTCGGTGAGCCGGGCCGCCAGCTTCTCGGCGACCTCTTCCTCGAGGATCGGCAGGGTGTTGAAGATACCGCCGGCGGACTTACCGGTGACCACCGCCCAGGTGGCGAAGGTCAGTCGTTCGGCGGCGTCGCGCGGCGGGACGTCGTCCTCGTCGGTGGCCTGCTGACCGCCGAAGGCCGGGGCGGCAGCAGGCGCGGCAACCGGCGAAACAGGTTCGGCCACCGCAGGTTCCGCCGGTGCGGCAGGTGTCTCGGCTACCGGCGCGGCAGCGGCGACCGGCGCGGCGGCTTCGGTAGCCGGCGCAGCGGCCTCGGCATCCACGTTCGACGGCGAAACAGCCTCGGGTGCAGCGGTATTCGCGGCGGCAGCGGCGATCGCGGCCGGGTCCTCGCCGGCAGCCACCGCCGCGCGAGCCGCCTCGATGAAGCCGGCGTCGACGGTGACCTCTTCGCCCGCAGCCTGTTTCGCGGCGACCGCCTGCAACTCGTCGCGGTGTTCCACCGCGTAGCGCAGCACCTTGCCGACCTCGTTGAGGTTGGCATCGCGCACGGCCTGGATCTGCAGCTGCGGGATGTCGAATTCGTATTCGACGCGGTTCTTGATGCGCATCGCCATCAGCGAGTCGAGGCCGAGCTCCATCAGCGGGATCTCCATCGGGAGGTCCTCGACCGCGTAGCCCATGGACTCGGCGACGATCAGCGCGAGCCGGTCCTCCAGCTTCTGGCTGCCATTCGGATCCCAGCGGTCACCAAAGGTCTCCACCACGTCGAGGTCGGTGCCCGCCGACGGTTCGACCACGGCGGCGGCCGCCGGAACGAGTTCGGCCACAACGGGTTCGGGCAGCGGCGCACCGGAGGTGACCACGGCGTCGAAGAGCAGCCGGAAGTTCGCGCCCTCCTTGGCGTGGACCTGCACCGACGCACCGCCGGGGTGCGGGGTCAGCGTGGTGGTCAGCGTGCCCGATGCCGGAACAGTCGCGTGCCCGATCGAGGCGCCGAGCGAGACCTCGCTGAGCACCTGTGCCGCAGCGGCGTGCACGAGCGCGGCCAGGTCACCGGCCGACGCGGCCTGCACCTCCCAGGCGTGCCTGCCGTCCGGCAGCGCCACGTGCGCGCCGGGCACCCTGGTGTTGCCGCCGCCCGCGGACAGCGACGCCTTCGGCCAGTACTCCTTGCGCACGAACGTGGTTCGCGGCACGTCGGCGTACGCGCCGGGGGTCAGCAGCGAGGACAGGTCCACCTTGTGCCCGTGCACGTACAGCTGCGCCAGCGCGCCGATCACGCCGGCCGCCTCGTCTTCCTTGCGCTTGAGCGTCGGAATGAGCTGCGCGTCGTGCAGACCCGCGGCGAAGGTGGTGCCGAGCACCTGCATCAGCGCGACCGAGTTCGGCGCGAGCTCCAGGAAGGTGGTGTGGCCCGCGTCGACCGCGAGCTTCACCGCGTTGGTGAAGTACACGCTGCCGCGCATGTTCTTCACCCAGTAGTCCTCGTTGTGCACCGGATCGGTGCCCGCGCGGTAGAACTCGCCCTTGTGCACGGTCGAGTAGAGACCGGTCTTCAGCTTGGTCGGCTCGATGCCGGCCAGCTCCGCGGCCAGCTCGCCGAGCAACGGATCCATCTGCGAGGTGTGGCCCGCGCCGCGGGTCTGCAGGATCCGGGCGAACTTGCCCTCCGCCTCCACCCGCGCCACGATCGCCTCGACCTGCTCGCGCGGGCCGCCGATCACCGTGTTGGTCGGGGCCGCGTAGACGCCGACCTCGACGTCCGGGAATTCGGCGAGCAGCTTCTCGATGTCCTCGGCGCTGTATTCGACGAGCGCCATGTTGCGCACGTCGTTGTCGGTGAGCATCTGCTCGCCCTCGTACATCAGGCGCGAGCGGGCGCAGATCACCCGGACCGCGTCCTCGAGCGGCAGGCCACCGGCGATGTACGCCTCGGCGACCTCGCCCATCGAATGACCCACCACCGCATCGGGTTCCGCACCGTGCGCGCGCAGCAGCGCGGCCAGGCCGATCTGGATGGTGAAGATGCCGACCTGCGAGGTGCCGACGTTGTAGTCCTGGCCGTCGTCGAGGAACATGTCCCGGATCGAGTACCCGGCCTCGTCCTGCACCAGCTCGTCGACCTGGTCGACGGCCTTGGCGAAGATGGAATTCTCCAGGTACAGCGCCTTGGCCATCTTGCGGTGCTGGGCACCGAAACCGGAGAGCACCCACACCGGGCCGACGGCGGCGGGCGCGTCCGCGGTGAACACGCCGTTGCCCGGCTTACCCGCCGCGATGGCACGCAGCCCGGCGACGGCCTCCTCGTGCGTCTTGGCGAGCACCACACCGCGCGAACGCCAGTGGCTGCGCTTGGCCAGCGACCTGGCCACGTCCTCGAGCGAAACATCGCGGCCCGCTTCGGATTCCAGCCAGTCGGCCAGTTCACCGGCGGCGCGGCGGCGGCGTGAGGGCAAGTAACCGGAGACCGGCAGGATCATCGGGAGCGGCTCGGTACGCTCGGCGGTCCACTCCGCAACGGCGGCAACCACTTCCGTGACCGGGGCGGCGGTCTCCGCGACCGGCTCGGGGACGTCGATGTCGTCTTCGTCCGCGGCGGCGACGATCGCGTCCGCTTCCGCGATCACATCTGTCGTTTCGTCGTCGAGTTCGGCCTGCAGCTCGGCGACATCGGCCGCCGACTCGGCGACATCGGCGTCAACAGCCGCGACCGCCTGGGACGCGGGCTCCGGGGTGGCGGCGATCTGGGCCGCAGCCGGAACGTATTCCTGCACAACGACATGCGCGTTGGTGCCGCCGAAGCCGAAGCCCGAGATGCCGACCGTGGCGGTGCCGCTGTAGCGGGGGAATTCCGTCGGCTCGGCGACCACCTTCAGGTGCGCCTGATCCCACGGGATGTACGGATGTGGTCCCGCGTAGTTGATGTTCGGCGGAATCACGTTGTGCTGGAAGGCCATCACGACCTTGGCCAGGCTGGCCGCACCCGCACCGGACTCCAGGTGACCGACGTTGGTCTTCACCGAGCCGAGCAGCGCGGGCTTGTCGGCGTCGCGGCCGCGGCCGACCACCCGGCCGAGCGCGTCGGCCTCGATCGGGTCACCGATCGCGGTGCCGGTGCCGTGGGCTTCGATGTAGTCGACCGTGGACGGCACGATGCCCGCATCGCGGTACGCGCGGCGCAGCACATCGGCCTGCGCGTCGGGGTTCGGTGCGAGCAGGCCGTTGGACCGGCCGTCGTTGTTGACGGCGGAACCCTTGATGACGGCCATGATTCGGTCGCCGTCACGCTCGGCGTCGGCCAGGCGCTTGAGCACCACGAGGCCCGCGCCCTCGGAACGCACCATGCCGTCCGCGTCGGAGGAGAACGCCTTGATCCGGCCGTTCTTCGCCACGCCGCCGTTCTGATCGAAGCCGAGGGTGGTGACCGGGGCGAGCAGCATGTTCACGCCACCGGCCAACGCCACGTCTGCGTCGCCTTCACGCAGGGCGCGCACCGCTTGGTGCACAGCGACCAGCGTCGAGGAGCAGGCGGTGTCGACCGTGACGGACGGGCCGCGGAAATCGAAGAAGTAGGAAATGCGGTTGGCGATGATGCCGTTGGAGCTACCCATGATGCCGTACGCCTGTGCGGACGCGGGGACGTTCGGATCCAGTTCCGCGCCGAGGCCGAGGGCGGCGATCAGCATGAAGTCGCTGGTGGACGAGCCGACGAACAGGCCGACCGCCTCGCCTTTGAGCTCGCTGGCGGGAATCCTGGCGTGCTCCAACGCTTCCCAGGTCAGTTCCATCATCAGGCGCTGCTGCGGGTCGACCCGCTCCACCTCGATGGGCGACATGGCGAAGAACTCGGCGTCGAAACCCTTGACGACGTCCTCGTCCAGATAGCCGCCCAGCGTATTGCCTTCGGCGACGGCCTTGGCGATCGCGGGCTCGTTCATGAACTCCGCCCAGCGGCCTTCCGGCCGCTCCCGGATCCCGTCCCCGCGATTGATCAGGAACTCCCAGGTCGATTCCGGCGTATCGCCCGCGCCGGGCAACCGGGTGGACAGGCCGACGATGGCGATGTCGTGTGCCTGGCCCGGCTGGTAGCCCGCGGTATAGAAGGAGTCGTCGGAGCCTTCGTCCACGCTTTCCGGCTCGCCGTTGATGACCACCTCGGCCAGCGACGCGATGGTCGGATGCTGGTAGACGACGGTCGCGTTCAGCACCACGCCGGTGAGTTCCTCGATGTCGCCGCCGAGGGCGAGGGCGTCGCGCGAGGCGAGCCCGAACTCTTCCATCGGCCGGTCCACGGTGATCGCCTCGATCGACTGCCCGGTCGCGTCGGCGACCCAGCGGCGCAGCCACTCACGCAGCTCGGCCACGGACAGATCGGTCCGCGCACCACTCGTGGCGGCAGCGGTCACCGGCGCGGGCGCCTGGTCGGCACCCTGCTCGGCGGGCAAGTTATCGGTCGTCTGGGTGGACTCGTTGTCGGCCATCAATTCCTCAAGCTACCTGTCTGCGTGCGGTTGCGCGGCGGGGATTGACGGCCCGGATCACTCGGTGTCGTTCCGGCACAGGCCGGAACCGAGTGGCGAGCCAGACAACCACTGTTCCGACCTGATCGAGGCGGGAACTTCCGTCATTCTTCCTCGGGTGCATCGGGGAAGGCCTGCTGGGTGTAACCACCGCGCAGTGTTCCCTCCAGATAGGCGGCCTTGCAGGCGCGCCGGGCGATCTTGCCGCTGGAGGTGCGCGGGATCGAGCCCGCGGGGACCAGCAGGACGTCACGGACGGTGACGCCGTGGCGCGCGGCCACCGCGGCGCGTACTTCGTCGGCGATCGGCAGTGGGTCGGCTTTGCCCGCGCCGGGGCCGCGCTCGGCCACGATCACCAGTTGCTCGGAGCCGTCGTCGGCGTCGAACTTCAGGCCGGAGTGGCTGCCCTGGTCGAAGACGAGCGCGGGCAGCTGGTTCGCGGGCACCGAGAACGCGGCGACGAAGCCGGGGCGCAACGCCTTGGAGGCTTCCTGTGCGGAGAACTCGAGGTCCTGCGGGTAGTGGTTGCGGCCGTCGACGATGACCAGGTCCTTGACCCGGCCGGTGATGTAGAGCTCGCCGTCGAGGTACACGCCGTAGTCGCCGGTGCGCATCCAGTTGGCGTCGCGGTCGGTGCCTTCGGCGTGGCTGCCCTCGGCGAGGCGATGGGGCACCTTGTTCTGGAAGGTGGCCGAGGTCTCGTCGGGGCGACCCCAGTAGCCGATGCCCATGTTGTTGCCGTGCAACCAGATCTCACCGACCCGGCCGTCGGGTAGTTCCTGGCCCCCATCGGCCTCGACGGTTTCCGGATCGACGATCACGGCCCACTGCGACAGCGCGACGTAACCGCAGGAGACCTGCGCGATGGCGTTGTCGGTGCCCTGCTCGACCTTGACCATGCGGCCGGCATTGAGCTCGTTGCGATCGACCCAGGTGACCTTGGCCTCGTCCTCGGCCTTGGTCGCCGACACGAACAGCGTCGCCTCGGCCATGCCGTAGCACGGCTTGATCGCGGTCTTGGGTAGGCCGTAGGGCGCGAAGGCCTCGTTGAACTTCTTCATCGACGCGGTGGTCACCGGCTCGCTGCCGTTGATCAGGCCGATCACGTTGGACAGATCCAGCGACTCGCCGTTCTTCGGCAGACCACGCGCGGCGGCATGCTCGAACGCGAAATTCGGTGCGGCGGCGAAGGTTCCGGCACCGTCGGACTGCGCGGCCAGTTCCTTGATCCAGCGGTAGGGGCGGCGCACGAACGCGCTCGGCGACATGATGGTGATGAACTTGCCGCCGACCGCCGGCAGGATCACCGTGAGCAGGCCCATGTCGTGGAACAGCGGCAGCCAGGTGACACCGCGCGAGTTCCAGTCCAGGTTGATCGAGTTGACCATCTGCAGCAGGTTGGTGCCGACCGCGCGGTGGGTGATCTCCACACCGGCCGGGGTCCGGGTCGAGCCCGAGGTGTACTGCAGGTAGGCGATGTCATCGATGGCGATGTCCGGACGCACCCAGCCCTCACCGACGCTGTCGGGGATCGCGTCCACCGCGATGATGCGCGGGCGCTGGGCGGCGGGCAGCGAACGGAAGAACTGCCGCACGCCGGCCGCGGAGGAGCTCGCGGTGAGGATGGCGGCAGGCTCGCAGTCGCCGAGCACGGCGTGCAGGCGGTCGGTATGACCCGGCTCGTCGGGGTCGAACAGCGGCACCGAGATGGTGCCCGCGTAGATCGCGGCGAAGAAGGAGACCACGTAATCCAAGCCCTGCGGCGCCAGGATCGCGACCCGGTCGCCCGGGTTGGTCACCTGCTGCAGTCGAGCGGCCACCGCGCGCAGCCGAATGCCGAACTCACGCCACGTCAGTTCCTGGGCCTCACCATCACGCTCACGCGAGTAATCGATGTAGCGGTACGCCAGAGTGTTCGCGTCGTTCCGGGTGTGCTTCTCGACGTGATCGACCAGGGTGTGATCCTCGGGAATTCGGATGTTCCCGGTCTCGTCCAGGTAGTCGTCGAAAGTCTCTTCCATTCCTTCTTCTCCTCCGAGGCACACGCAGCAAGACGGCGACTACGCCGCTGTTACCTGTGAGGCCCCGACTCGCTTTCGCCCGCTGGCTGCTCCCACTGTGCGGAGAGTCAGCTTGCAGATTCTGGGCGGTCTGCGCGGTGACCGCTATCGGCTAGATGTACTCAAACCAGGGTTATGTTACAGAGAAGGCCCGGTCACTCGTCTCGCAGCAGGGGAATAACGGGGGCGAATGCGTCCATCTGGGTGGGAAATACCCCGACATACGACATCGAGGTGAGTTGGCGCACACGCCGGATCTGCTCGGCGATTTCCTCGAACGTTCCGATGGCGACGTAGGGCGACTCGAGGATCTCCTCGACCGAAAGCTTCACGTCCACCTCGAGATCCGGGTGCAGGCCCCGATCGATCGCGGAAAGCGCCATCTCAGCGGTCTTCTCGCGGTCGTCGGTGATGACGATCGCGGTGATGGCCCAGTTCAGCTCGATATCGGCGAACCGATCACCCGCGGCCTCGCGGATCAGGTTCACCTTCTCGATCGTCTTGGCCATGGTGATGCCCGACAAGAGGCCTTTACCGTGCTTGGTGGTGACCGGGACGACGGAGATGATGTCGGCGTGCTTGGCGGCCAGGCGCAACATCTTCGGACCGCCGCCGCCGGTGCAGATCGGCGGGCGCGGACCCTGCCGCGGACGCGGCGTGCCCTTGACGCCGTGCACCTGGTAGTGCTTGCCCTCGAAGGTGCACTCCTGACCGCGCAGCAGCACGTCGAGAATGGTCAGCGCCTCGTCCAGCTTCTCCAGGCGGACGCCGGGCGTCTCGTAGGCGATGCCCGCGGCGGCGAACTCGTCCTGCTTCCAGCCCGCGCCGAGACCGACCTCGAGCCTGCCCTTGGACAGCACGTCGATGGTGGCCAGATCCTTGGCCAGCACCACCGGGTTGCGGAAGCCGTTGGCCAGCACCGAGGTTCCGAGCCGGATCCGCTCGGTGGCCTGGGTCAGCGCGCCGAGCGCGGCGATCGGGCCGATCTGGTCGCCGAGGTGGTCGGGCACGACGAAACTGTCGAAGCCGTACTCCTCGGCCTGCTGCGCCGTCTGGATGAACTTGCGGGCGCCACCTTCTTGCTTGTTTCCCTCACCAGCTGCCGCGAAGCGGAAGCTGCGCAGCGGCGTACCCAGCGCGGTCAACTCACCGGCCGGGGCGGCGGCTTCTGTCATGAACTCATGCTCCTGGCTGTAAGGAAATCCGGGCGCGACAGTGCGGGGCGGTCATACCCGACACTCGGTACGGGTTACCCGCGTCGCGATCACCAGCGCACTTTACAGCGTCGTGTCCAGCCGGACGCGCGCTTGCTCCGGCACTACTGGGTGTACTGGGCACACACCGGAGGACGGCCTGTGAGATCTCACGAGTGCGGCGGATGCGGGGCCGACTCGATGAGGCCGTTCGCCCAGTTCGCGGTCCACTGGGTGGACGTGGTGCCGTTGTCGTCGACGATGAATCCGTTGTACAGCGCGTGCACCGGATTGCCCGCCGCGCGCACCAGCGCGCCGACGCTGCCCATGATGTTCCATGGGCTCAAGGCCTCTCGCGGTGCGTCACAGATCAGGTCGCCCTGTGCGCAGATGGTGAAGGTCCGCTCGGCCAGCTCGCCGAAGCCGCCCGGGCGCGGTCCGGTCATCGTGATACCGGGCACATTGAGACCCTTCAACGCCACCTCGGCGCCCACGCCGGCGGGCACCGCACCGATCTGCACCGCCTGACCGGGACCGGTGTCACCGGTGCGGCGGCCGTCCGAGATCAGCGTCACGCCGAGGATCCGCTTCGCCGGGACCGGTCCCTTGCCCGCGGCGATCTGACTGGTGACGTCACCCGCGATGACCGCGCCCTGGGAGAAGCCGGCGATCACGTAGTTGGTCAGCGGACACCTGCTCGCCCGCTCCTGCATGGCCTTGACCATGTTCTGCGTGCCCTCGGTCCGGCTGTTGTTGTACGACTGCTGCCCGTCCGGGGGGATCGCGATCGGATTGGAGAACTGCGCGACATAGGGGACGGTGTAGACGTCGAGCCGCTCCTTGGGGAACTGCTGCGCCACCGGACCGGAGATGTTGAGCATCAACGAGTTCGGGTTCGCCGTCGGGTTGTGCGGATCGTCGTTGCTGTTCGATTCCCAGGTGCCGGGCACCGAGATCATCTGCACGTCCGGGCAGTCCGCGGGCTGAGAGGTGGGCTCCTCCGGCGGCTTGGGCCCCGGCTTGGGTTGCCGCAGCGGTCCGGCGAGCAGGTACCACAGCAGCAGCACCACGATGATGATCAGCACCGGGATCGCGAGCAGCAGCAGGCATCCCGCCGGCCGGGACCGGCGGGATGTCGTTCCGCGGCGCGGGCTCACTGGCAGTACGTCTGCTTAGCGGCGCTGACGTAGATCTGCCCGGCCTTCTCCACCGGCATCTTCGCCGGATCGAAGGACGGGTCGGAACCGGCCATCGCGGTCACGAAGGTCATCAGGTCTTGATCGGACGCACCGGAGGCGATGCCCTGGCAGACGTAGCCCGCGACGCTGAGCGCGATATCCGGGGTGGACGGCGTGACACCCTGCTGCTTCAGCGCGTCGAGGTACTTCTTGTCCTTGTCGGTGAGCTTCGAGGTGTCGGCGGGCGGCGCGGACTCGATCGGCTCCGGCCGCTCCGGCGCGGGAGCCGGCGCCTGCTCGGATTCGGGCGCCGGTGCCGGGGCGGGCGCCGGTGCCGGGGACGGTGCGGTGTCGCCGGGGGTGGACGAGGCGGGCGGCTGCGTTGCCGCCGTGGTGCGGGTCAGCGTCGGCGTGCTCGACGCGGTGGAATCGTTGCCACCACAGGCGGCGAGCAAGCCGGTCGCGGCGATCGCCACGACAACGCCGAATACCTTGCCACGGGTCCTCTGCATGAATTCTGTCCTCGATCTGTTCGCAAACGGGGGAGGTCGCCCACCAGGCTAAAGGAAAGTCGGCCCAGAGCGCGGCCGGTCAAGAAACAGACCGGTCCGTACTAAAGGCCGTGCACCTCGGGCTTACCGTCCTTCACGACGATGTAGCCGGCCTGGAAGTTCTGCTGCACACCACCCGGGACGGGGAACTCGTCGCTGATCGGATACCCGAGTTTGCCGTTCTCATAGCCGAGCACCTGCCAGGCATCCATGAGCGGACCGTTCTTCACCGCCCAGGCGCCGGACAGCGGGCTCCAGTAGATATTGCCGCCCTCGAAACGGCTGTACCGGCCGAGATCCTTCAGCGACTGCTCCTCGGTGGCGGGGAACCCGAGCCAGCTGTTCTCGTAACCCATTTGGGCGAACTTGTCCAAGATCAGGCCCTGCACCCGGTGCACCCCGGTCTTGGCGCCGTAGTAGAACGGGCCGTGCTCGAACGCCTGCACCGCGCCGTCCCGGTTCGGCGTCTTGACCTCGGGCGCGATCGGGTAGCCCGCCGGGCCGCCCTCGTAACCCTGCCTGCCCCACTCGTCGAGGATCGCGCCGCGCACCACCTGGGCGCCGGTCTGCGGAGTCCAATAGAGGGCACCGTGCTGGAACGACTGCATGCGGCCGCGGCCGTCGGGCAGGCCGCGCTCGTCACCGGTCGGCAAGCCGAGCGGACCGGCCGGGCCCTGCGCGGCCTGGTAACCGCCGCCGATCATGCCGCCGACCGGATGCGCGCCGTCGGCCTGCGTGTAATAGACCCGGCCGGACCGGAAGTCCTGGGCCACACCGCCCGCCACCGGATACTCCGGGGACTGGCAATCGCCGAGCCAGGCGTTCGCCGCGGCCACCGGCGCGATGGAGCCGCCGACACTGCACGCGCCCTTGCCCGCGTCGACACCGAGCGCGTTGGCGGCCTGCGCCCAGGACTGGCGCATCTCGAAATCCCAGTAGGGCCACGAATGCGTGCCGGACGGGCGGTAATTCACCTGCGCGGGAATGGCCAGCCTGCCCAGCTTGGTGACGAAGTTCTGCGAGGTGAGCCGGGACAGGATCTCCAGACCCATGCCCGCGTAGTTGGTGCTGACTCCGGGGATGGCCGACGCCTGGTCGAACGGGCCGGTGGCACCGCTGCCGCTGGACACGTAGAGCGAGACGCCCTTCAGCTTCTCGGCCTGGGTGTACGGGTCGTGCGCGGCCCACTCCGGGCCGCCCGCCGGGCCCCACATGGCGCCGACGTCGTAGCCGCCCGCGTCCCGCATGGCGAACTGGATGGCCTGCGGCATGCCGATGGTGGTCGTGGTGAGGAAGCCCGAGTAGGAGGCCGCGTACTTGACGAAGCCGGGGTTGCGGGCGGCCAGGAACATGGCCGCCGTGCCGCCCATCGAAAGTCCTTCCATGCCACGGACATCCGTGGCCCGCCACTGGCCCTCGAGCAACGGCGGCAGTTCCCTGGTCAGGAAGGTTTCCCACTTGTAGGTCTTGCCGTTGTTGGGCTGCAACCAGTCCGAGTAGAAGCTGGACTGACCGCCGATCGGCAGCACGACGGTGACGTTCTTGTCCGCGAAGAAATCGACGGCGCCCGCGTCCTTGGTCCAGCCGCTCTCGTCGTCGGTGGCGCGCAGGCCGTCGAGCAGGTACAGCACCGGGAACCGGGCGTCGGGGCGGGTGGCCCAGTCTCGGGCGAGCAGCAGTTGCACCTGGATCGGGGCCGCCATCGACGGGGAATTGATCCACAGCGCGACCCGGCGGTCGGTCAGCCAGATCACCTTCTGCACCGTCGCCGCCGCGACGGGATCCACCGCGGGTGCGGGCTCGGGAACAGGCTGGGCGGCGGCGGGCGCGATACCCGCGGCGAGCGGGATGACCATGGCGGTGGCGAGCAGCACCGACCGCCCGCGCGACGGACGACCGCCGCGACGCTCGCGTCGCCCCCATCTGCCGCGCCGAATCCCTGCCACAAGAGCTTTCTACCCCCGTAACGGCCAGGTTTCGGGGAGACACGCGCAGGACCACGCGAAACCACCTGTCCCGAAAAGCAACTCGGGCCGCACCCGAGAAGGGTGCGGCCCGAGCCGTCGGTCAGCAGGTCACCAGGCGCCGGTGGCGTCCAGGATCTGGTTGCGGGAGGCGAAGAGCTGGCCCTCCCAGTACTTCCAGGAGTGCGTGCCGGTGGCCGGGAAGTCGAACCGGGCCGGGATGCCGAGCGAGGCCAGGCGAGCCTGGAACGCGCGGGTGTTCACCAGCGAGAGCGCCTCGAGCGCCATCGCGTTACCGGTGTTGAACACGCCGACCGCCGAGTTCGGGTTGTCGTACTGGCCCGGCAGACCACTGGCCGCCGAGATGTACATCGGCAGGCCCTTGAGCTGCGGCGCGAACACGAACGGGTCCATCCGCAGCCATGCGGGGCTCCACGGGGCGGCCATCGAGTCGACGTTGAACTTGCCCGCGTCGAGCATCGCGATGCGGATCGCCTCGCGCATACCGGGCGCGGAGATGTTCAGGTAGCCCGAGTAGGACGCGGCGAACTTGAACTGATCGCGGTGGTACGCGGCCAGCGCCAGGGCGCCACTGCCACCCATCGAGAGGCCGGCCACCGCGTTGTTGGTGCGCGAGACGCCGTAGCCCTCGAGGAAGGCGGGGAGTTCCTTGGTCAGGAAGGTTTCCCACTTGTAGGTGGTCTTCTGGCCGTTGGTGTTGCTCGGCGCGTACCAGTCCGTGTAGAAGCTGGACTGGCCACCGACCGGCATGACCAGGGTGATGTTGTCGTTCGCGAACTGCTGCAGCGCGTTCGTCTCGAACGACCAGGCGTTGCGGTCGTCGCGAGCACGGAGTCCGTCGAGCAGGTAGAGCGCCGCGTTGCCGCCGCGCGAGGCCCACTGCACCTGGACCTTGATCGGGCCCATGCTGGACGGGACCATCAGATCTTCGAAGCCGCCTGCGGGAGAACGCAATACCGGCGCCTGCACCGGCGCCGCGGTGGCGATCGGGGCCGCCACACCGGCGGCGATCGGTAGCGCCAGCGCGGCGGCACCGACAGCCAGAATTCGTTGGCGCCAACTACGCGGTGCGCCGCGCCGGCCCGACTTGGTTCTCATCGGCGCGGCCGCCCTGCCGAAACGCATGAATCCTGCTCTCTTTCTGCTTTTCTGCCTGTTGTGGTGCGGTCGGCGACCCGGGAGGGCGCAACCACACCAGTGCTGCCAACGAGACGCACGCCGCTCCACACCGGACCCCGACTTTCCGGCACAGGCGACCGCGCTACAACGATCTGGTCACACTTGCGCTCGCTGGACGATATTCGACGCCCGAAGCCTTAGCAAGGCCGAGGCAACCAGGTGGCCGAAATCCGCCCGTACGCAATCTGTGATGGTGCGGTGACCCTATCGCGTCGACGCGGTGATTGTCGTGCCGGAGCACCAAATTTTCACCTGATGGCCGGAAGTGTCAGCTCACCCCAAATTCGCGCTCAGGTCGGGCAGCATCTGGAACACCTGGTCCTGCCAGTAGTTCCAGCTGTGCACACCCACCGGGGTGTAGACGAAGTTCGCGTTGCTCGGGCCGAGACTGTTAAGCCGCGCTTCAAAGGCGCGAGTGTTGGCCAGTGCGATCGTTTCCAAAGCCATCGCATTACCGAGGTGGTAGACGTCGATCGGCGAGTTGATCACGTCCCGTGGTCCGTTGACGCCATTGCCGGTGGCGATCCAGAGCCGAGTTCCGTTGGCACGCAACAGCGGCGCGAACATGAACGGATCGTTGCGCAACCAGCGCGCATCCCATGGCGGACCCCACATGGCGTCGATGTTGAACCCGCCCGCGTCGAGCATGGCCAGGCGCAAGCCTTCTTTCATGGCGGGCGCCGAAATGTTCAGATAGCCGGAATAAGAAGCGGCATAACGAAACTGGTCGGGATGGTAAGCCGCCAGTGCGAGCGCGGCACTGCCACCCATGGACAGGCCGAACACCCCGTTGCCGTACGGGTGGAAACCCAGCCGGTCGCGCAACGCCCAACGCAGATTGTTCGACAGGAAACTCTCCCATGCGTACGGCTGCAGCTGCCCGTTGGTATTGCTCGGCGCGACCCAATCCGAGTAGAAGCTGGACTGCCCGCCGACCGGCATCACCACGTTGATGTTCCAGCTCGTCAGGACCCGCGAGATGTCGGTGTCGATTTCCCAGCCGCTCAGATCGTTGCGGGCGCGCAGTCCGTCGAGCGCGTAGACCACCCGGCGGGTGTTGCCGTCGGCGGCACGGAAGATCCGGGATTTGATCGGCCCCATGCTGGAGTCGACCCAGAAGTCGAAGCCCGCGGGGTCGAAACCGGCCCGCGCGGCCGGGCCGAGACCGCCGAGCGCGGCGCCGAACGGCAGGGCCAGCGTCACGGCGAGGCCGAGCAGCGCGCGCCGCAGCCAGCGCCGATCCGCCCGCACGGCACGTCCGGCAACCATCCCGCGTACTACACCTGCTCGCATCGATCCGACCTTTCACCGCGCGCTCGCCATTGACCGCAACTGTTGTGCACAGAGATCGACACTCGGGACCGAAGACTTCCATACGAAGTTCTCGATTTTATCGCTCTTCTATATGCAGTTATGCGCGGAATGCGGTTTCGAAAACGCGCTGCGATGCCGGATCGTGACAAAGCCAGAAATTTGCCAACGAAGTGAAATGGCAACGAACGCAATGTTTGCCACGCACAGCATTCTCACACCAGCGACCGTTCAGACAACAAGAGCGGTAAACGACGGACCGCCCGGCGCTGAGCAGCGCCGGGCGGTCCGTCGGGTCGAGTGCGTCAGCCGATGTTGGCGGACATGTCCGGGATCATGCGATTGGCCTCGTCGATCCAGTTGTTCCACGCGTGGATACCGAACGCCGGGTAGGAGTACACAGCGTTGCCGCCGCCCAGGGTGGCCATCCGGACCTCGAACGCGCGCGTGTTTGCCAGTGCCAGCGCCTCGAGGCCCATACCGTTCAATGTGTTGAAGCTCGGTCCGTCCTGCGCCGTCGGCAGGCCGCTCGCCGCCGCGATCCACAGCCTGGTGCCGTTGCGGACGAGGTTGGGCGCGAACACGAACGGGTCCATCCGCAGCCACTGCGGGCCCCACGGCGGCGCCATGGAATCGACGTTGTAGCCGCCCGCGTCGAGCATCGCGATGCGGATCGCCTCCCGCATGCCGGGCGCTGAGATGTTCAGGTAGCCCGAGTACGAACCCGCGAAGCTGAACTGGTCCGGGTGGTACGCGGCCAGGGTGAGCGCGGCGCTGCCGCCCATGGACAGACCGAACACGCCGTTGCGGTTCGGATTGAAGCCGAGCCGGTCGCGCAGCGCGTTGCGCAGGTCGCGGGTCAGGAACGTCTCCCACTGGTACCGGTAGCTCTTACCGGGACCGGCGGCCAGGATGTTCAGCGCGCCCGAACCGGAGGACGAACCGCTGCCGGCGGGGATGCCGAGCAGCTCGCTCGGCGCGTTCCAGTCGGCGTAGAAGCTGGACATGCCGCCGACCGGCATGACGACGTTGATGTTCCAGTCCGCCAGCTGCTGGGGGACGTTGGTCTCGATCTCCCAGCCGTTGAGATTCTCCGGCGCCCGCATGCCGTCGAGCACGTAGGCGACCCGGCTGGTGTTGCCGTCGCGGGCCGGGATGATGCGGGTCTTGATCGGGCCCATGCCCGAGTCGACCCAGAAGTCGAAGGCCGCGGGGTTGAATGCCGCCGACGCGGTGGCGCCGCCGCCGGCTGCCGCCAGACCGAAGGGCACCAGCAGTGCCGTAGCTACCCCCAGTGCGGATCGCTTGACCCAGGCACCGGTCGCGCCCGGTTTTCCGGGGCCACGTCTCCAGCGGGCAAATCGCATCAACTCGACCTTTCGTTCAGGCAGCCAGGGCAGCAAATATCTGGCAATCTACACCGGCCCCCGTATCGGACACCAAGAGCCCTCGTCCGAACAAATCGGACGAATCGACCTCAGCACATGTTCTCCGTGTATCAATCGGTCCTGGATGCTTCTATGTTGCTGGAAAGTGACCCAAGCCACAACTTCCGCACCCGTACCCTTCTCATTCGTTACCAAACAAGCGTTGGACGACCGCCCTGCACAAAAGAAACCGCCCGGTGCTGATGCACCGGGCGGTTCGTGTCGAAGCGACCTAACGGAAGATCATCCGATATTGGCGGACATGTCCGGAATCATCCGGTAAACCTCATCGGCCCAGTAGGTCCAGTTGTGCACGCCGACGGCCGGGAAGTCGTAGGTGGCGTTATCGGCGCCCAGCGTGAGCATCCGGACCTGGAACGCGCGGGTGTTGGCGAGCGCGAGCGCCTCGAGTCCCATCGCGTTGAGGGTGTTGAAGCTCAGCCCGTCGGCACCGCTGGGCAGGCCGCTGCCCGCGGAGATCCACAGCCGGGTGTTGTTGGCCTTCAACCGCGGCGCGAACACGAACGGGTCCATCCGCAGCCACTGCGGGCCCCACGGCGGCGCCATCGCGTCGATGTTGAAGCCGCCCGCGTCCAGCATGGCCACCCGCAGCGCCTCGCGCATACCCGGCGCCGAGATGTTCAGGTAGCCGGAATACGAACCGGCGTAACGGAACTGGTCCGGGTGGTAGGCCGCCAGGGTGAGCGCGGCGCTGCCGCCCATGGACAACCCGAAGACCGCGTTGTTGTTCGGGTTGAAACCGAGCCGGTCACGCAGCGCGTTGCGCAGGTTCTGGGTGAGGAAGGTCTCCCACTTGTAGGTGTTCGACTTGCCCATCCCCGCGGAACCGGAGAGCAGGCCGGAGCCGGAGTTACCCGAACCCGTACTGGCCGAACCGGTGGAGGAGGAACCCGCGCTGCCGACGCCGAAGAAGTTGCTCGGCCCGTTCCAGTCGGCGTAGAAGCTCGACGGGCCGCCGACCGGCATGACGACGTTCATGTTCCATTTGGTCAGCTCGCGCACGACCTCGGTATCGACTTCCCACCCGCTCAGGTCGGGGCGCGCCCGCATACCGTCGAGCGCGTAGACCACGCGCCCGGTGTTGCCGTCGGCGGCGCGGAAGACCCGGCTCTTGATCGGCCCCATCTCGGAGTCGACCCAGAAGTCGAAGCCATCCGGATTGAAGGCGGCCGACGCGGTTCCGGCGGGCCCTGCCACCGACACCCCGAGCGGGAGCAGAATCGCCATCGACACCAGCACCGAACGCTTCAGCCACGATCCGGCTCTTCGAGTATTCAGACGCCCGAACACGCCTCGCATCAGTTTCGACCTCTCGTTCATGCAACGGCATCGGCCGTGTCTCACGATGACCCGCCGATGCCCACAACAAGTTGACGTCATGACGGGCGTACTTTCGCAGCGTAGCGCTTCATCGTTGCGGGGGCGTTATCGAAACGAGACTAAGCGGTGGACGCCACGTTGTAGAGCCCCGCCAATGCGACCACTGGGCCCCCTGTGAAAGGTGGGCCCAGTGGGTACGCGTTGGGTGGCCGCAATGCGCCACCGTGGCGGAATTGCGTCAGCGCGGCGGCTGCGGCGGCCTGGGGAACGGATCGACCAGACCGCAGCGCTCGATCTCGTACTTGGGCACGCGATCGATCCGGTACTCGGCGAAGCGCAGCGCGTTCTTCAGGTTGTGCCGGAAGCGCTCGAAGGTGAGCGGTTCCCGGGAGGAGATCAGCAGCGCCTGGGTGTCCGGGCAGGACATCGCGGTGCGCGCCTGGGTCACCCACTTCTCGTCCATGTACCAGGGCATCCACGGGTGCCGGTCGACCATGCCGGTGTCCACGACCACCCAGTCCGAATACAGGTTCTTGTCGTGCCCGATCCGGCCGTCGACGAGCCGTTCGGTATGCGCGGCAAGCGGATACGCCAGCCCCATCTGATCGATGACGCGCACGTTCAGCGGCACGTTCATGCTGGTCATGCCGAGGTTCAGGAAGTAGACCGTGTGCCCGGCGCCGCCCGCGGGGATCGGCTGCGGTGGCGGGGCGATGTACCAGAACATGAACGACGGCGAGTTCAGCAGCAGCCCACCGTTCGGGGTGTCGGCGATGCCGTTGACCATCGGCCGGATGCGCGGATAGTCGAGATAGTCCTCGGCCAGGATCGGGTGATCGTGCCCGGTGTTGAGCACGTAGTAGACCCGTTCGTCCACGATGCCGGACGAGCTGATCTTGGTACCGGTCTTGATGGCAGTTGTGTTGGCCGCGAACAGCGCCCAGCCCGCGGTGCCGAGCAGCGCAAACAGCACCACGGCGAAGGACCAGTCGGCCACGGTCGCCGCGCGCAGGCCGCCCTGCGGCAGCCGGACCGGCACCACCGCGACCGGCAGCAGCAGCAAGAACAACTGCGCCAACAGCATTCGGCCGTGCATGAAGTCACCGCCGACGCGCAGCGCGTACACGGTGAGGACGAATCCGCTGAACAGCACCAGGGTCACCACGGCGGCAGGCGAACGCAGCCACTCACGCACCCGGCGCACGCTGCGACGCTGCGGTTCGTCGGGGGTGGCGTGCCGCCCGGCGGGCGCGGCCGCGGGCCGCGAGCGCGCCGCCACGACACCGGCGACGAGCAGCACCAGCAGCGGCACCCACAGGTAGTACGGGCCGACCAGATCCCAGAGGTAGGTGAAGCCCTGCCCCCACTTGGCGCCGCCGGCGTCCTTGGCCACCGCGGTGTTCGGGTAGGGCAGGCCGTAGTAGCCCATCCGCCAGATCTGGTAACCGAGCGGCAGCACGCCCGCGACGGCGATGATCAAGGCGCGCAACACGATCGGGCGCAGCTTCGACTCGGGCATCGGGGCGAGGAAGATCATCAGCAGCGCCAGGCCGCCGACCACCGCCATCTCGGGCCGGATCAGCGGCGCGAGTCCGGCGAGGAACACCAGGCCGAGCAGTCCGGGCAGGCGCACCCGCTCGGCCTGGCTCCAGCGCACCAGTTGCCACCACAGCAGGCCGAGCCAGCAGATGACCAGGCAGCTCTCCAGACCCGAGGTGACGTAGTCGCGCGCGGGCGGCACCGCGATGTAGACGAGCGCGCCCGCGGGCAGCAGCAGTCCCGACTTCGTGCCGCCCCACAGGCGGCCGGTGCCGAGCATGGCGAACACCATCGCCGCGAGCGAGAGCGTCAAAGCCACACCGAGCACGACATATTCGAGCCTGGCCTGGGTGAGCCAGCTGAAGAACCAGACGATGTAGGTCCACGCGGTGCTGGTGTTGGTCTCGACCCGCTCGTCCATGTTGAAGACGGGGCCGTTGCCTGCCAGCAGATTGCGCACCGTGCGCAGCACGATGAGTCCGTCGTCGGCGATCCAGCGACGCTGCCAGCCGCCGACGGCGAAAAGGACGACGGTGAGCACGATCCCACCGACGAACGTGGCTCGGGATAGCCGGGCGAACCGCGACGCCGAGCGGGCCGGCTGCTCAGCCGGCCCGTCGTTCGCGTTCTCCGAACGCTGCACTCCCGCTACCAACATCTCGTCAGGTGAGATAGACAGCGACACCTACCGCTCCGATCAAGGCGATTGCGAGGAGCTGGAGGACGCGGTCCCCCAGCGCGATCTCTTCAGGTTCACCGGCCTGGCCACCATCGACGTCGACCGCGTAACGCAGAATTGCGATGGTAAACGGAATCATAGAGATTGCGTACCAATTGGTGTCTTTCAGGCTGTCCTGTTGGAACGCCCACAGACCGTAGAACACCACGACGGCGGTGGCCGCGAGGGTCCAGACGAATCGCAGGTAGGTCGGCGTGTAGTACTCCAGCGACCGGCGGATCTTGGCGCCCGTGGCCAACGCGATCTGCAGTTCGGCGTAGCGCTTACCGGCCGCCATGAACAGCGAGCCGAACGCCATGACCAGCAAGAACCATTGCGACAGATCGATATTCGCGGCCGCGCCGCCGGCGACCGCGCGCAGCAGGAAGCCCGAGGACACGATGCAGATGTCCAGCACCGCCTGGTGCTTGAGGCCGAAGCAGTAGGCCAGCTGGATGCCGATGTAGACCGCCATCACCACGGCGAGATGCCAAGAGGCGAGGAACGATCCGGCGATCGAGCCGACCAGCAGCACCAGCGACAGCGCGTAGGCGAGGTTGACCGGGACCACGCCGGCCGCGATCGGCCGGAACCGCTTGGTCGGATGCGCCCGGTCGGCTTCCACGTCGAGCGCGTCGTTGACCAGGTAGATGCCCGAGGCCGCCATGCAGAACACCACGAACGCGATGCCGACATGCGCGAGCACGTCGATCTCGTTCGCCGTGCCCGCGGCCAGCGGGGCGGCGAGCACCAAGACGTTCTTCACCCACTGCCGCGGGCGGATCGCCTTGAACAGCCCACCGGCCAACGTCTTCGGCGGGCCCTTGACGACCGCTTCCGCTAGGTCTGCTCCGGTCGGCTCTTCACTCATGACCGCACCTCGCTCACGCTCGGCTTCGTCATGATTCGCTCGCTGCGCTCCCTCATGGTCAACTACCAGTGCTCTTTCTTGTGCGGTCATCGAGTCTCTTTTCGGCGGCAAGCACAACGGCGGCGGATGCGGCACCGAGTGCGGAACCGGCGAGCACATCGGAGGGATAGTGCACCCCGAGGACAACCCGGGACAGCAGCATCGGCGGCACGAGCACCGCAGGCAAGGGTAGCCCGGTCAATCGGCCGAGCAACACGGCCGCCGCGGTGGTCGAGGTGGCATGCGAGGACGGGAAGCTCAGCTTGCTCGGCGTCGACACGTTGACCTGCACCGACGGATCGTTCGGGCGCGGGCGGCGGACCACCCGCTTGATCACGATCGAGGCCGCGTGCGCGCCGACGGCACCCACCGCGACCCCGGCCCACTGCCTGCGCCGCGGCTTGTCCACGACCCAGCCCGCGGCCGCGATGCCGATCCAGCCGAGCGCGTGCTCACCGAAGTGCGACATCGCGCGGGCCGCCTTGATCACCTCCGGGGTGGCGATCTTGGCCTGCACGGCGTTGAGCATCTTCACCTCGGCCGGGACCTGCGTGCTCGACGGCACAGCCGAGACCGGCCCGCCGTGCCCGTTCGAACTCTGCAGCGGCTGATGCACCGCCGTGTTGTCGACTGCACCGGAACTCAAGACTTCTCGCCCTTCGTCTGCGCACCGAGGCCGAAGGCGTTCTCCCAGGCCGCGGTGCTGGTCAGCTGCGGATGCGCGGCGCGGTAGCGCTGCTGCATCTCGGGGAAGCGCGCGGCCAGTTCCTTGCGCAGGCGCATCGCTTCTTTGAACAGGCCGAGGGCCTGGCGCGGGTCACGCTTGCGGTAGACCACGCCACGTCCGTCGGCGGTGGTGACGGTAACCCCGTCGACCTGCGACAGCAAGAACCACCGCGCGTCCAGTGTCGGGACGTTCAGCTGCGGGGTCTCGTGATGCCGGGCGTGCGCCGGACGCAGGTTGTGCAGCACGCCCTTGGCCAGCCGGACCACCTTGGCGATCGGATTGGCCGGTTCGGCGACCGCGCCCACCTCGAGGTGACTGGCCAGCGGCAGCTCGGTGGACGAGGGCAGGATCACCGCGTCCGGGTACTGCTTGCGCAGCGCGTGCACCGCGCCGAGCGCGCTCGGCAGCAGCTGGAACAGCCGCTCCGGTCCGGCGAGGTAGTCGCGGATGGCCAGGTTCTGGATGGCGACCGTCGAATACTCCAGGCAGAGTAGGTGTTTCAGGGTCGCCTTGATCGTGTTGACCACCATCGCCTTGCCGTTGCCCGGCAGGTGCAGCGACGCGACGACCAGGCGATTGCGCAGGTGGAAGTAGGCCTGCCAGTCGATGGCGTCGTCCTTGTCGCTCCACGCCATATGCCAGACCGCGGCACCGGGCAGGGTGACCGTCGGATAGCCGTGATCGCGTGCGCGCAGGCCGTATTCGACGTCGTCCCACTTCAGGAACAGCGGCAGCGGCTGCCCGATCTGCTCGGCGACCTGCCGCGGGATCACGCAGGTCCACCAGCCGTTGAAATCGACGTCGATGCGCCGGTGCAGCAGCTTGGAGTTGTCGCGGTCCTTGAGCGGGTGCTTGGCGAAGTCGTGGTCGTATTCGACGTTCGGCGCCGAGGTCCACATGAAGATGCCGCGGTCCACCACCTCGCCCATGCTGTGCAGGTGCGAACGCTCCTGCAGGTTCAGCATCTGACCGCCGACCAGCATCGGCGACTTGGCGAACCGGGCGAAGGCCAGCGCGCGCAGGATCGAGTCGGGTTCGATCTCGATGTCGTCGTCCATGTAGACGATGTACTCGGCGTCGGTGTTCTTCAGCGCTTCGTACATCACCCGGCTGTACCCGCCGGAGCCGCCGAGGTTCGGCTGGTCGCGGATCACCAGGCGGTCCCCGAGCACGGCGGCCGCCTCGTCGAAACCGGGTTCGTCGACCACCTTGCGGTTGCCCTGATCGGCCACGATCACCGCGGCGACCTGCCCGAGCACCAGTGGGTCGGAGCCGAGCGCGCCGAGCGTTTTCACCAGGTCCGTCGGCCGGTTGAAGGTCGGCATGCCGCACGCGATGGTGCCCGCGCCGGGCGCCTCGATCGGCGCGTACCAGCCGCCGGCCAGCAGGGTGACCGCGGTGTCGGAGGTGATGTCGAACCAGATCCAGCCGCCGTCCTCGAACGGGCCGAGATCGGTCTCGAACTCCACGGACACCGATTCGGTGCCGGGCGCGACGGCGAACTCCTTGCCCTGCACGTGGATTCGCGAACCGTCCGCCTTCGAGCGGTACACGTCGACCCGGCCGTGCCCGGCCAGTTCCAGCCGCAGCACCACCGCGGACAGGATGCTCCAGCGGCGCCAGTAACTGGCGGGCAGCGCGTTGAAGTAGGTGCAGAACGACACCTCGGACTCCGCGCCGATGGACAGCGAGGTCCGGGTGGCGGCGTGCGCGCGCCGGGCATTGGTCGCGGATTCCTCGACGTACAGGGTGCGCACGTCCAGCGGCTCACCCGGCCGGGGCAGGATGATCCGTTGCAGCAGCGACTTCGCGCGGGTCTCGGTGGCCATATCGTCCAAAAGGGATTGGGAGGTCATTCTGCACTTTCAGCGGTCAGCGGGGCGCCGGTCTCCAGGTGCGGCCGCAGCACATTGTCGAACATGCTCAGCGCGCTACCGATCGCCATGTGCATGTCCAGGTACTGGTAGGTGCCCAGGCGGCCGCCGAAAAGGACCTTCTCCGTTGCGGTTTCCTTCTTCGCGAGCGCGCGGTAGGCGGCCAGCTTGGCGCGGTCCTCCGGCGTGTTGATCGGGTAGTACGGCTCGTCGCCGGTCTGCGCGAAACGGGAGAACTCGCGCATGATCACCGTCTTGTCGTTCGGGTAGTCGCGCTCCGGGTGGAAGTGACGCGGCTCGATGATCCGGGTGAACGGCACGTCCGCGTCGTTGTAGTTCATCACCGAGGTGCCCTGGTAGTCACCGGTCTCGAGCACCTCGGTCTCGAAATCGATGGTGCGCCAGCCGAGTTCGCCTTCCTGGTAGTCGAAGTAGCGGTCCAGCGGGCCGGTGTAGACGACCGGCGCGTCCGGGTTCGCCGCGCGCAGTTCCTCGCGCACCTCGAACCAATCGGTGTTCACCCGCACCTCGATGAGCTCCGAGGCGGCCATGTTCTCCAGCCACTTCGTGTAGCCCTCTTTGGGCAGGCCCTCATAGGTGTCGTTGAAGTAGCGGTTGTCGAAGGTGTAGCGCACCGGGAGCCGGGTGATGTTGCCCGCGGGCAGTTCCTTCGGGTCGGTCTGCCACTGCTTGGCGGTGTAGTCGCGGATGAATGCCTCGTACAGCGGGCGCCCGATCAGCGAGATCGCCTTCTCCTCCAGGTTCTGCGCGTCCTTGGTCTCGATCTCCGAGGACTGCTCGGCGATGAGCTTGCGCGCCTCCTCCGGAGTGAAGTAGCGGCCGAAGAACTGCGAGATCAGGCCCAGACCCATCGGGAACTGGAAAGCCTGGCCCTTGTGCATCGCGAAGACCCGGTGCTGGTAGCCGGTGAACTCGGTGAACTGGGTGACGTAGTCCCACACGCGCTTGTTGGAGGTGTGGAACAGGTGCGCGCCGTACTTGTGGATCTCGATGCCGGTATCCGGATCCGGTTCCGAATAGGCATTACCGCCCATGTGATAGCGACGGTCGAGCACTAGAACGCGTTTGCCGAGCACCGAGGCGGCGCGTTCGGCGACGGTCAGGCCGAAGAAGCCGGAGCCGACGACGATCAGGTCGTACTGTGCGGAGTTGGCGGAGGTACCCGGGGACGATGCGACGGTCACGGGAGCCCAGAGTATCCGAAGTCCGCGCGGGCTCCGGGTGGAGTCACGAGGAGCACCGAACCGGCCCCTGTCCCGGCCCGCTCTCATGTCCGCGCCATCCGAATTTCGCCCGGAATTCGCCGATCATCGCGGTCCCGGTAAGGCGCCGCCGGTTGACTGTTCGGTCACCCGCTGCCGCGCACGTTTCGTCACGCCGCGCGGGTGTCGTTCGAATGACACGCGCGCGGGACGACGGAAGTAGCGCGGCGGTCACGAATCGCCCGCCTGAAATCGCGCGACTCGGGGCGTGCGGCCCGCAGGGATGCGCCCGGCGATCAGGGGCGGATCGGCTGCGGGGGATGCCCGCCTTGGGGATTCGGGTGTGGATGGGGCGCGGGGAAGGGTTGCGGGGCGGGGACCGGGGCGGTCGGCGGCGTGGTGAGGGCGAGGACCGTGGCGGTCAGCGCGACCACCGTGCCGCAGACGAGCACCATGAAGGAGAACTCCGCGTCGACGGCCAAGCCGCGCTCGCCGCCGTAGACCGCGCTGACCAGGCCGCCGGCGAAGGTCCAGGCGCCGCCGATGAGCAGCATCGGGCGACCGAGCGGCTTGCCGGCCAGGTACAACAGGCCGCCCAGCGCGAGGATCCCGGCCATGAACGCGGATACGACCAGCAGGATTTCCAGCCCGAAATGGACGTCCGCGGTGAGTTTCCAGGCGTCGTAGGTCTCCAGGAACGTGCGGTCGCCGCTTTTCGGCTTCTTGATCCCGTCTACCGTCCGCAACACGTGGACGCCGAGGAGCGAACCGCCGCCGATACCCACGCCGCCGACGCATGCGGCCAGACCTGCCAGCACCTCGGTTGGCGAGCGCGGCACCGGTGGCGGAAAGTAATTGCCGGGTCGGCCATATGGATCGTTCATCGAAACCCCCCTCGTGATACGGGGGAACCCTACCGGGTGCGGGACTGGCGATCGAGCCCTTGTCTACGCGGGCAGTGCCACCGGGGGTCAGGCGTCGAGGGTGTCGTAGTCGATTCGCTGGACACGGTGGCGGGACGGGACGTACTCGAGCCAGCGGGCGGTGTAGCGGGAGGAAGCCAGGATGAACACGGCAAGGGGGAAGACCGCGGAGGCGAGAGCCGCCAGCCATTCGCGGTGCAGCAGCGCGGTCAAGCTGCCGATGAGCCCGCCGAACAGTCCGTTGACGGTTTCGAGCACCCGGCTTTCCTCCGGCATCCAGTCGATGCCGTAGTCGGGCTGGTATCCGGTGAGCGAAACCACCAGGGCGGCAAGGGCTGTCACGGTCAGCACGCCCGAGGTGACGATCAGCAGGTAGCGACCCGTCTCGTTGCGGCGCAACAGCAGGACTGCGCCGTAACCTAGGCCGAGCGCGGCCAGCAACCCACCCACGATCGAGAACGCGGCGAGCGATTTGTCGATATGCGGCGGCTGATGGCGCAGGGCGTTCCACACCGCCCGCTCGCCCCACAGTTCGAACAGGGCGGTACAGAGCGCGAGCACCCCCGCGACGGTCGCGACCACGCCACCGGGTTCCGTGGTGCGTGTACCCGGCTCGGCCTCTGCCATGTCTGGCCCCCTTTCGGTCGACCGCACCGAAAACGGCCGGCACGCATCATTATGCGCACCGGCCGTCGGTCGAGCTCGATCTACAGCTGTGTCTCCGCGTAGACGCGCATGGCGTCCCGGACGAACTCGGCTGTCCCCGCGCCGTGCACGTCGTAGTTCGCGCCGAAGCGCGGATCCGCGACATACATCTCGCCGAGCCCGATGAAGGCCTCCTTCACCACGGCCCGGCCCTGCCAGCCGTCGCCGATCCAGGCGCGGTGGCGGGCGGTGATGGCCTGGGCCTCGGGGCTGTCGGGCGTGAGCCCGGCGGCGTGTGCCCGGCCGTAATCCGCGGCGATGTCCTTGGCGGCCTGCATGTGCGCCTGCTTCTGCTCCGCAGTGAGCCCGCGCCACCATTTGTCACCGCTGTCGTAGGCCTCCCGGCCCCAGCGCTCGACCACCTCGTCCTTGTACTGCGTGTGGTCGAAGCCGTCGAAAACCTCTGCTGCCATGAGTTGTTCACCTCTTTCCGTCTTGTGCAGCGTTGTTTGCACCGACTCGATCTGGCGCCGGATCCGATCCTGTTCCTGCCGGAGCAGTTCCAGGTGCGTGCGCAGTGCGGCACCGGTGTCCTGTTCGCCCGCGAGCACTTCGGCGATGACCGGCAGGCCCAGGCCGAGCTCACGCAGCAGCAGGATGCGTTGCAACCGCACCAGGGAGTCCTGGTCGTAGAAGCGGTAACCGTTGGTGCCGATCCGGCTCGGCGGCAACAGCCCGAGCTGCCCGTAGTGGCGCAGCGTGCGACTGGTGGTACCGGCCGCCTTGGCCAGATCCTGGATGGACCATTCGGTATGCACGACCTTCTCCCTTCTTTCTCGTCGGTGTGTCCAGCATGCAAGTTGACGTTACGTCAAGGTCAACCTGTTTACCCGGCGAGTTTCAGCGGGACCCGACCAGCACGGGGGCTGGGGCCGCGACGACGACCGCCGCGGGCTTCGGACGCCCGGCCAGCTGGCCGTACACGGTGCCGGCCAGCGCGATGACCAGCCCCGCCACCTGCAGCGGGCCGAGCGCCTGACCCAACGCGATCCACCCGATCACCGCGGCCGATACCGGACTCAGCAGTCCGAGGAAGGCGACCGAGGTGGCGGGCACCTTGGAGATGCCGCGCACCCAGAGCCAGTAGGCCACGGCGGTTCCGATCACGGCGAGGTACAGGTAGCCGCCGATCGCACGCCCGTCCAGCGCGGGCGGCGCGCCCTCGATGAGCAGGGCCAACGGCAGGATGAACAGGCCGCCGGCGGTCAGCTGCCAACCGGTCAGCACCAGCGGGCCGACCCCCTCGGGCCGCCCCCAGCGCTGGGTGAACACGGTGCCCGCCGCCATGGACGCGGCTCCGGCCAGTCCGGCGATGACGCCGACGGTGTCCAGCTGCGCGTTGGCCTTCAACACCACGAGCGCGACGCCGAAGATGCCGATCAAACCGGCGATCACCTTGCGTCCGTTGGGCTTTTCCGCGAGCACGACGGTCGCGAAGGCGAGGGCGAACATCGGTGCGACCGCGCCGAGGACGCCGGCGACACCACCGGGCAGCCGGTACGCGGCCAGGAACAGCAGCGGGAAGAACGCGCCGATATTGAGGATGCCGAGGGCGACGGCCCGGCCGATCCAGATGCCGCGGGGCAGCAGCCGGGTGAAGGCGAGCAGCACGAGGCCGGCGGGCAGCGCCCGCATGAGCGCGGTGAACAGCGGGCGGTCCGGCGGCAGGAATTCGGTGGTGACGGCGTAGGTGGAACCCCAGACGATGGGGGTGAGGGCGGTCAGCGCCAGGGTGCCCGCGTACGAGGTGCCGGTGCGCGGGGTTGGGCTTATGGTCATGTCGTTCGCTCCTCATTGATAATCTCAACGTTGAAATATCTACTCGCAGAGGTATCTCAACGTCAAGTTGTTCAACATTAAGATTCTTGAAGATGATAGGAGTCACAATGGCGGACGCGGTGGACCTGTTCACCCAGCACTGGAACCGGGAACGACCCGAGGTCGATGTCTCGCCGATGGCCGTGATCGGCCGGGTTCAGCGGCTGTCGCGACTGTTCGAGCACGAGCTGAAGCACTTCTTCGGCGGCTTCGACATGGAGTTCTGGGAGTTCGACGTACTCGCCACGCTGCGCCGCTCCGGCAGCGAGGAAGGACTCACCGCGGGCGCGCTGCTCAAGGTGGCGATGGTGACCTCGGGCGCGATCACCAACCGGATCGACCGCCTGGCCACCAAGGGCTGGGTGGAGCGCATCCCGTGCCCGGAGGACCGCAGGGTGATCCGAGTCCGGCTCACCCCGGAGGGCCGCCGGACGATCGACGAGCTACTGCCCCAGCACATGGCGAACGAGCAGCGCATGCTCGCCGCACTGGACTCGGACGCGCGCGAGCAGCTCGCGGGACTGCTCCGCACGCTCACCGAGTCACTGGGCGACGGCGTACCGGAGTGATTGCCGCACAACAACGCTCGCGGTAGCGGCGCTCAGCGACCCCCGTCCGCGGGCGTGGCAGGAAGCGGCAGTCCCGGCGTCGGCCGCGGGGTCGGCGTCGACGCGGTGGTCGGCGCGGCGGTGCTGCCCGGCCACGTCGCGGGCGCCGTGGGCGGGGTGCCACCGGTCGGCGCGGACTCGTGCGCGACCGGGTCCGGCACCAGTTGCAGCAGCGTGGTGAAGTCGACGACCTGGGCGCCGAGCGTCTCGGTCGAGATGATGACGCCGTTGGTGAACATGCGGTAGGTGCCCGCGTTCTCGGGCAGGACCATCTCCGGGCCGAGCGGTGTGCCCACCGCGCTCGCCGCACCGCCGATCCGCCGGTACTCGACATCGATCGCCGATTCCCCGACGGCCGTCTGCGTGCGTGGATCTATCGGCGGCGCAACCACATTCGGTGCGAGGTCGGTCAGGGCGGGTCCGACCTCGAAGGTGTAGATATCGGCGGGTTCGCCGCCGCCGGGCGCGGAGGAGTACTCCGACCGCAGAATTCGCCCGTCCCGCACCATGACCGTGCCCGCCGTCGTGGCGATCGCGGCGGCCGCGCGCGGATCCTCTTTGTCCGTACCGGGATACACCTGGCAGTCGGTGGTGTCGCAGCTCTGCGCGTACGGATAGCGGTGCTCCGCAAGCACATACGAGCGCGCCGCGATCGCCTGCGCGCGCAGCGCCTCGTTCGCGCCCTTGTCCGCCCAGTTGGCCTGCACCTCGGCCGGGACGACCCCCAGCAGGTAGTCCTCCACATCGACCCGGTTGACGGTGCGCGCCGCCCCGTTCTCGTCCGCCAAACCGAGCGCACCCCGGTACGCCGAGCCGCCGCACAGCGTGAGATGTTCGGCGGCAGGACGATTCGGGCCGGGATCGACGGGATGGATCCACGGATCGTCGGTCGCGGACTGCCACAGCACTTCGCCGTCACAGCCGACTGTCACCACGACGTTCGCGCCGCCACCCGGCAGCAGTGTGAGGTGCGCGGCCTGGCCCGGCTCGACGAATTGCCCGGCGACGCGCAGCCCGGCGGCCGAGAAGGCGTCGAGTGTGGAGTCGTCCTGCGCGGTGAGCCGGATGCCGACGGTGGTTGCCGGAATGGTGCCGAGCTTGGCGCCCGGGTAGTAGTAGTCGAGGATGCGTTCGGCCGTCCAGCCCTCCTGGGCGTTCGCCAGCGCGCCGAGCTGGCTCATGCCACGGCCGTGACCGGGCCCGGCCACCGTGCGATACGGCAACTCCCCCGGCGCGGACCAGAGCAGCAGCAGCGTGGCGGCGGCCGAGCCCGCCACGCCCGTCACGAGCACTCTTCGCAGAGTTATCACAGGTGACAGGCCCGGTCGTCGCCGGACGAAACCACCTCGCGGGCTACGCGCGAATTTCACCCGCGTTTGTGCTCCCCCTGTGCGCTGTGCTGTGTCGCGTCGCATCCGTTCACTCCCACGGTTTTCCAGGGCCGGGCGGATTCGATACCTGTCGGCATGTCGTTCCATCCGGCCACAATCCGAGAGCTACATTCGAGCAATCATATAATCCTCAACAAGAGGTTTAGATATGTGACAGTTGTGACTATTGTGATCGTTGATACATCAGGAAGCAACCCTGTTCGACACGATCACTGGTTCGACCTGAATGGAGAAGCTCGTGCCGTACCGCAAACCGAAACGTTCCTACGTCCTCCCGGTTGTCACCACCCTTGCGGTAGCGGCCCCGCTCGCGGTGCTCACGATGAGCGACTCGTCCGAATATCGGCAGACCACCGACACCGAACTCGCCGCCGTACCGGCGCAACTCGCCGAGGTGGTGCTGAATTCGGCCCCCGATATCGTGCTGCCGCTGCGCGAACTGACCGGACTGGACCTGCCCGACCTGCGCCTGTCCGACCTGCGGATGCTGCCGTTGCCCGCGTCCATCCGAATCCCCGAGGGCCTACCGCTGCCGCCGGGCGTGCAGCTACCCAAGGAGATCCCCCTACCCAAGCTGAACGGCCCCGCCGCTCCCGGCCGGCCGACCGTGCCAGGTCAGCCCGCCGCTCCCCGCCCCGGACAAGCCGCCACACCTGGTCAGACACAGGTCCCAGGACAGGCCGCCGCTCCGGGCCACACGCCGCTTCCCGGACAGGCCGCCACGCCCGGCCAGACGCCGCTTCCCGCGCAAGCCGCGACCCCGGGGCAAACACCGCTGCCCGGCCAGGCCGCAGCACCAGGACAAGTGCCGCAAGCCACCGCGCCGGGACAGACACCGTTGCCGGCACAGGCCGCCGCTCCCGGACCAGCACCGCAGGCCGCGGTTCCGGGGCAGACACCACTTCCCGCACAGGGCACAGCGCCGGGCCAGACGCCGCTGCCCGGACAGAACGTCCCAGTTCAGAGCCCAGTTCCCGCCCCAGCGCCGGCTGATGCCGCGGGCACGCGGTTCATCGCCGATCCCAGCCACCTGCCGCCGGGCACCACGCCCGACACGCCCGCGCTGGCTCCCGGCGCGGTCCCGCCCGAGCTGACCGATCAGGTCGGCGCACAGGTGAAGGAGGTCTCGCGGGACACGCCGTTCAGCGTCGTCGCTCTCACCTCGAAGGATCTGGCGAACACCAAGGCGCTGATCCGGGCCCGCCAGGCCGACGGCAGCTGGGGTCCGTGGTTCGACACCGAAGAGGTCGACACGCGCCGCACCGATCGCACCGCCGCCGGCGGCAAGACCGGCACTGAACCGCTCTACGTCGGCACCACCAACGCGGTGCAGATGCTGGTCACCCGCAAGCCCGCCGTGGCGACGACACCTGACGACACGGTCGCCCCCGTAACGCCCGCGCGCTCGGACGATCCCGCGCAGATGTCCGCGCTCGACCTCACCGCCGTGCTCATCGATCCGGGCCGCGGCGCCATCGACGGCGCGCTGCACAAGGTCGCCGAGGTGCTGCCCAGCGGCGGTCCCGCCGTGATCAGCCGCGCCGGCTGGGGCGCGGACGAGAACATCCGCTGCGAAGAACCCACCTACGACGACGGACCCGGCGGTGACGGCCTCGGCGGCATCACCGTGCACCACACCGCGGGTCGCAACGACTACTCCCCCGAGGAATCCGCGGGCATCGTCCGCGCGATCTACACCTATCACGCACAGACCTTGGGCTGGTGCGATATCGGCTACAACGCGCTGGTCGACAAGTACGGCCAGATCTTCGAGGGCCGCGCGGGCGGACTCACCCGCGCGGTGCAGGGCGCGCACGCGGGCGGCTTCAACGAGAACACCGCGGGCGTCGCATTGATGGGCAACCACGAATCCGAGCCGCCGAGCGAGGCGGCGATCAACGCCATCGGCAACTTCATCGGCTGGCGCTCGAAGATCGCGCACCTCGACCCGACCGGCTACACCACGATGTACTCCGAAGGCACCGAATTCACCTCCTACGCCATGGGTCAGGCGGTGCAACTGCCCATCGTGTTCGCCCATCGCGACGTCGGCAACACCTCGTGCCCCGGCGACGCCGCCTACGACATGATGGATCGGATCCGCGGCATCGCCGCGAGTGTCGCGGGTGGTGCCGGGCTCGCCGACAGCGGGAACAGCACCGACAGTTACGCGGACAACGGGACCGGCACCGAGCAGAGCCAGGCCGCGCCGGCCGCACCCCAGGCCACGCCACGCACCAAACCCGACCTCGCCGCGCTGGCCGCGCTCACCAAGAAGCTGCTCGCCATGGTCGACCAGAACCCCATCGCCAAACACTGGGCCGCCAAGGGTGGCGCGGACGGGCCGCTCGGCGCGCCGCAAACCGAGCCGATGACCGCCGCGCAGGGGCGGCAGTACGCCAAGTTCGCCAACGGCTACGTCTACGCCGCGCCGGACGGCAAGGTCATCGAGGTGCTCGGCAAGATTCTCGACCGCTTCCTCCAACTCGGCGGCGACGCGGGCGTTCTCGGCATTCCGCAGAGCGACGCCTACACCGTGCCGAACGGCTTGCGCTCGGACTTCGAACACGGCTCGCTGATCCTGAACCAGGCGACCGGGATCGTCACCACGGTGTGGAAGACGTTCAACGACACCTATCAGCAGGAGGCGAGTCGCCAGGCTCCGGGCCAGGGTGGCGTCCCCGCAGGTGCTCCGGCACCAGCTCCAGCCGCTGCCCCTGCCCCTGCCCCTGCCCCTGCCGAGGCTCCGGCCCCTGAGGGTCTGCAATTCCCGTCCCCTGCCGACTTCCTCCCACCGGAGCCTGCCCCGGCAGGCTGACACGACTCGACCCCGACTGCGGAGCCCGCTGCCCGTGACCTCGTCACCGGCAGCGGGCTCCGATCATGTTGGCGCCCAGTTCATTCCGGGACGGCAGCAGATAAATGACGCAGGGCTGGTGCGGACCGGACTCAGACCCACCAGCGTTCGAGCACGCGCGCGACGCCGTCGTCACGGTTGGATTGGGCGACTTCGTTTGCGGCGGCGAGGGTTTCGGGGTGCGCGTTGGCCATGGCGACGCCGTGGCCGGCCATGGTGAGCATCGGGACATCGTTGGGCATATCGCCGAACGCGATGATGTTGGCGGATTCGACGCCGAGGCGTTGCGCGACGACCGCGAGGCCGGAAGCCTTCGTGACGCCCGGCGCGGAGAGTTCGATCAGACCGTGTTCGGTGGAGTACGTGATGTCGGCTCGCTCACCGATCAGCGGGGCGAGCACGGTGCGCATGTCCGAGCTGCGCGCCCCGGGTAGTCGGATCAGCATCTTGATCGCCGGCGCGTCGATGACCTCGTCCCGGGCCACCGACGTGTCGTCCGGGTTCAGCCAGGCGTGCTCGTACAGCGGCGAGCTGACGAATTGCGGGGTGACCGCGTCGTGCGCGCTCGCCCCGACCCGTTCGGCCGCGAGACCGCAGCCGGGCAGCGCCTCCTCGGCCAGGTCCGCGATCCAGGACAGGGTGTCCACGTCCAGCGTCATGCTGGTCAGCACCCGGTCGGTCGCGCTGTCGTAGATCACCGCCCCGTTGCCGCACACGCACAGCGGCGCGTAGCCGAGCCCGTCCACCACCGGGTCGATCCAGCGCGGCGGGCGTCCGGTGGCGAGTACGAACGGCACACCGTCGCCGATCAGCGCGTCCACCGCGGCCTTCGTGCGCGCGGTGACCCGCTCGTCGTGATCGATGAGGGTGCCGTCCACGTCGGTGGCCACCATCTTCGGCTTGGGCAGGTGCAAGTGGGTCACCTATTCCATCCTGCCGGACAACCGTCCCCCGGGTGACCCGGTGCCACCGGTTGATACCCACCAGTAAGCCGCGCACCCCGACACCGGCCCCAGCGACCCGAACTCCACGAACCGGTTCCGGCCTATCCAGCCGAGGCCGGGCTGGTTGCCCTGTGGGGTGGCTGCCCGGTCATTGTTCTGCGTCGCGGACCAACAGCGCGATCTGTACTCGATTAGCGACGCCCAGCTTGGTGAACAGATTGCCGGTGTGCGCCTTGACGGTGGCGACGGTGACCTGCAGCCGCGCGGCGATCTCCGGGTTGCCGAGCCCGTCCGCGATGGCGCGCGCGGTATCGAGCTCGCGTTCGGAGAGGGCAGCCAGGCGTTTCCGCGCGGCGTCGCGGGAGGCGTTGCGGGCTTCGGTGGAGCCCGGCCCGGTGGCCGCGGCTATCACCCGCGCCGTGACCGTGGGGGACAGCACCGGGTTGCCCGCCGCGACGGTGCGCACCGCGTCGGCGATCCGGGCAGGTGGCGTGTCCTTGAGCACGAAGCCGAGTGCCCCCGCGCGCAGGGCACCGAGTACCAGCTCGTCGGAGTCGAAGGTGGTCAGCATGAGTACCGCCGGGGCACCCGGCACGGCGCGCAGGCACCGGGTGGTGTCGACGCCGTCGCGGCCGGGCATCCGCACATCCATCAGCACCACGTCCGGTCGCTGTTCGTCCACTACCGCGAGCGCGGCGTCCCCGTCGGCGGCCTCCGCGACGACGGTCAGATCCGGCTCGCCGTCGATGACGAGTCGTAGTGCCATCCGCACCAGTTGGTCATCATCGACGATGACGACGCGCACCGTCTCCTGTTCGCTGTGCACTCATGCTCTTTTCTCGTGGTCGTGCCCCGGCCAGGGAAGTTGCGCGGTGAGGACATACCCGTCGTCGGAGGTGCGATGGTGGTCGAGCGATCCGCCGGCGAGGGTGATTCGTTCGGCGAGGCCGAGGAGACCGAAGCCCGAGGCCGGTGGCCGGGCGACGGCGGTGGCGGCCGCCGAATTGCGGACGCTGACGTGCAGTTCGCCGCCGGGCGTCCCGGCTACGGTGATGTGGACCCGCGCGGCCGGGGCATGTTTCGCGGCGTTGGTCAGCCCTTCCTGAATGACCCGATAACCGGTCCGTCCCACGGTCTCGGGCGGGGTGGCGGTCACCGTGCTCGCGAGCGTGACGTCCAGGCCCGACGACCGGGCGTCGGCCACCAACTCCGGGATCCGGTCCAGGGTGGGTTGCGGTGGTTCGGGGCGGTCGGGGTCGGCGCGAAGGACGCCGAGGACGTCGCGGAGTTCTTCCAGCGCTTGCCGGGAACCGTCGGCGATCCCGCGGATCAGCGTGCGCTTCTCCGCGTCCGCGAGGTCGTCACGGTGATCCAGGACGCCGGCCTGCATGGCGACCAGCGAGATCCGGTGCGCGAGTACATCGTGCATTTCGCGGGCGATCCGGTTACGTTCGGTGGCCTTTGCCTGCGCCGCCCGGGCGGCCTGTTCGCGTTCGGCGCTGTCGGCGCGGTCCCGCAGCGATCGCACTTCGACGCGACGCGCGTCGATGGCCACACCGATCGCGACCGCGATCCCCGCGCTCGCCAGCGGCAGCACGAGCTGCAGCCAGACCGGAGCGGCCGGCATGCCGATCGGATAGAGGTCTTCGGCGAACTGCGCCGCGGCCACGAACGACACGACGACCACTCCGATCTCGACCGGACGACGGCGAGTGGACAGCGAACACAGTGCCAGCAGCGCGGCCCCGGTGGCGAGCGCCGACGCGGCCGAGGCGATCACGACCACCAGGGCGACGGCGAACGGGAACCGCCGCCGCCACAGCAGTACCGTCAGGCAGCCGAGCGCGATCAGCGGATCACCGGTGACGAACCAGGAACACGTATCGGCTGTGCAGCCCGCCGGCAGCGCCGTGGCGACAGCGAACCAGAAGGCCGCGCCGAGTACCGCTGCCGCCATCAGCCGCCAGGTCTGCTGCCATACCCCGAGTCGTGCGGCGCCGTCGGTGTCCACCCGGCCATTATCGCGACATCGACCGGCCGGAAGCAGCAGCCCAGCGGCTGATGTGGGCTCGACCCGGGGCGAATCGCCGCCTCGACTTTCGTCGAATCTGATTGCCGTCTCCGGAGCGATGTGTCGGCGAGACCGGCTCGACAGACTCGTTCAGGTACCAGCCGGACACGAGCCGAACGGACAGCTTTCTCGTGGTTGGCGCCATGCCGTCAAGGAGTAGCAGCGTATGAATCGACAACGGACCTGGAGCCTGCTGGCCGTTCTCGGTCTCACCGGAGCGTTGGTCGCGGCGCTCATCGTGGTCGCGGAGCCGGCCGAAGACCAAGCAGCACAGGTGCAGTGGGGCGCGTGCCCGGACGGGGTCGAAGATCCCGCGGCCGGGCCGGCCCAGTTGCAGTGCGCCACCGTGACGGCGCCCTTGAATTACCGCGAGCCCGCGGACGCGCAGATCGAGATCATGATCTCCCGGCTGGCGAGCAAGAACCCGGACAAGCGTCGCGGAGTGCTGTTGCTCAACCCCGGTGGTCCGGGTGGCGCCGGGTTGGACCAGCCCAAGTTCCTGGCTGCGCACGGGCTGCCCGCCGAGGTGCTGGACAGCTACGACGTGATCGGTATCGACACCCGCGGGGTAGGCCATTCGGCACCGGTGAGCTGCGGGTTCACCGATGATCAGGTGTACTTCGGCAATATCCCGCCGTATGCGGTGAACGATGCGGCAGTCACCGAGCGGGCCAAGGTCGCGCAGGGGGTCGCCGAGCAGTGCGCGGCCAACGACCACGAGGGCCGGTTGCGGTACGTGTCGACCGCGAATATGGCCCGTGACCTGGACCGGATCCGGGAGGCGCTGGGTGCGGACAAAGCCAGCTTCCTCGGTTACTCCTACGGAACCGCGCTGGGTGCCGCCTACGCCTCGATGTTCCCGCAGCGGGCCGACCGCATCGTGCTCGACAGCAATATCGGCGACACCTACCTCGACCACGACGGGATGCGCCTGTACGGCCGCGGCATGGAAGAGACGTTTCCCGACTTCGCTGCCTGGGCCGCCGCCCGCCACGACACCTACGGTCTGGGCCGCACACCGGAAGAGGTGCGACGAACGTACTTCACCCTCGCCGAGCGACTCGACGCGAACCCGGTGGACGGGATGGACGGCAACCTTTTCCGGTTCGGCACCTTTTTCACGCTCTATCGCCCGGCGTTGTACGCGTCGGCGGCCGAAAGCTGGAAATCGCTGCTCGACACCGGACGACCCGGACCCGCGGGCGGGCGGCCACCGGGTACCGGCGCGGCTTCGCCGAACGATAACGCCTGGTCGGTCTTTCTGGCTGTGACCTGCAACGACGTCGAGTGGCCGGAGGACGTCCAGGCCTACCACCGTGCCGTCGCCGAGGACCGGGAACGGTACCCGCTCTATGGCGCTGCCACCGCGAACGTCATGCCCTGCGCCTACTGGAAGCTCGGGCCGTCCGAGCCGCCGGTGCGGATCGACGACACCGGCCCGGCCGATGTGCTGATCGTGCAGAACCAGCGCGACCCGGTCACCCCGCTACGCGGCGGCGAGCTGCTCGACGAGAAGTTCGGTCGACGGTCCCGGTTGGTCACTGTCGACGGGAGTGGACACGGGGTCTATGTGCTCGGTGCCAACCGCTGCGCGTCCGACGTCGTCACCAGCTACCTGGTGGACGGCATCATGCCCGAACACGACACGACCTGCCCCGCGGGCTAGGCGGAGGGTGGGTGCCCGACCGTGCCGTCCGAGTCCGGGGAGGGCGGCGCGGGTTTCGCGAAAGACGGCTGCTGCCAAGCCGAATCGTCGTGCTGCGCCGGGGAATCGGATTGGGCTCGCGGGGCCGCTGCGGATCGGCCGTCTTGCGGCGCAGGGCCCCACGTTGCGGGCGGGGTTTGGCCCGTCGGAGCTTCGGCACCGGGCGTGGCCCACGCGGGGACGGCTTGGGTTGCGGCTTCCGGTGCTCCCCAGCTCGGTTGCCCGTGGGCGGGCGGCTGGTCGGAGGGTGCGGGAGCCCCGGCCGGGGGCGGGGTTGGGCTGTTGGGCGCCGGGGCGGCCCAAGGAGAGTGCGCGGCTTGGTTTCCCGGCGCGCCCCAGGCGGGTTGCTCGCCCGGGGTCGGTATCGCGGGTGTGGCCTGCCAATTGGGTTGGGGTTGGGATTGGTTGGGGTAGGGAGGCTGCCACGGCTGCGGGGTCCAGGGGGCGCCTGGAGGTGGGGCGTAGGGATAGGCGGCCGGGGTGTGAGCGAGCCAGCGGGTTGTGGCGGGGACCAGGGCGAGGGCGGCGGTGCCGACGGGGAAGAGCAAGGTGACGAGTCCGCTGATGCCGGTGCTCAGGCCGAGGGAACTGTCCCACGAACCGCCCGCGGATTGGACGAGGGCGAACGAGACGATGCCGAGCACGATCACCACCGCGCAGCCGACCACGACGAGCATTCGGCCGAACTGTTTGCGGCGCAACAGGCCGATCGCGCCGACGCCGAGCAGCACCGCGCTCAGCATCGCCGCCACCCCGCTGGTGAGGGCGAAAGTCCGGTACCAACTCTGCCCCAGCAGTCCGGTGGCATCGTATTCGCCGAGTTCATGGCCGATATCGACGATCCCGAACACCAGGTTCACCGCGCCGCCGAGTAATTGCCCGAACGCCCCGACACACGCGAGCACACCCGCGGTGATCGCGGTCGCGCTACTGGGCGCAGGCACAACGCCCGGATAGCCGGGATACGGGTTGTAGCCGCTGGGATATTGCGGTGACACCATGACTCCCCCTCAGCGGGAAAACCCCGCACATGTCTGTGCCGCACAGAATAAAGGACATGCCCGAACGCCACGTGCCACGCGCGTTCGGGTCGACGTCCTTATGATCAGGGGCTAATACTCGTCGCTGGTCCGTCCAGCCGAAAGACACACGAGGACTGATGACCGGCTTCCTGCTACGACGCGCGCTTCACTATGTCGTGCTGTTGCTGCTGGCGTCGTTCCTGACCTTCAGCCTGGCGTCGTTGACGTTCCGGCCGCTGGACAGTCTGGAACAACGCAATCCGCGCCCGCCGCAGGCGGTGATCGACGCCAAGGCCGAGGAGTTACATCTCAACGACCCGATCCCGCAGCGCTATCTCACCTGGCTCAAAGGAATTCCGCAAGGCGATTTCGGGAAGACGCTGGCGGGTCAGCCGGTGAGCGCGGAGTTGCCGCGCCGGGTCGCGGTGAGTCTGCGGCTGCTGATCATCGGTTCTCTGGTCGGCACGGTGCTCGGTGTCCTGATCGGTGCGGCGGGCGCGATCCGGCAATACAAATTCAGTGACTACTTCACCACGATCATCTCGCTACTGGTCCTCAGCACGCCGGTGTTCCTGCTCGCGACATTGCTGAAATACGGTGCGCTGGAAATAAATTCGCTCACCGGCGCGCAGATTTTCCTCTATACCGGGGAAACGTCGGCGAACCGGATCGATGGATTCTGGCCGCAGTTGCTCGACCGGTTGCAGCATCTCGTGCTGCCGACCGCGGGCCTGGCCCTCGGCGCCATGGCGGGCTACAGCCGCTATCAGCGCAACGCCATGCTCGACGTGCTGCAGAGCGATTTCATCCGAACCGCCCGCGCGAAGGGTCTCACCCGCAGCAAGGCGCTGTACAAACACGGTCTGCGCACCGCGTTGATCCCGATGGCGACGCTGTTCGCCTACAGCCTGCTCGGCCTGATCACCGGTGCGACGTTCACCGAGAAGATCTTCGGCTGGCACGGGGTCGGCGAGTGGCTCGTCGATTCGATCAACGCCCAGGACCTGTACCCGGTGGTCACGGTGACCGCGTTCGCCGGATTGGTGGTGCTGGTCTCAGGCCTGCTCTCCGATATCGTGCTGGCCCTGCTCGATCCGAGGGTGCGAGTCTCATGACCGAAGCGGAAATCATTGTTCAAGGCGCACCGGAGCCCGCTGCGGCGGGCCGGCGCAAATTGGTGTGGCGCCGGTTCCTGCGCAACAAGCCGGCCGTGGTCGGCGGCGTGATCCTGATCCTGCTGTTCATCGCGAGTTTCGCGCTGCCGCCGCTGCTGAAGTACGACTACCAGCAGCTGGACTACACCGCGCTGCTCAAGCCGCCGAGCGCGAAGCACCCGTTCGGCACCACGCAGATCGGGCAGGACGTGCTCGCCCAGACGCTGCGCGGTATGCAGAAATCGCTGGTGATCGGCCTGTGTGTCGCCGTGATCTCCACCGTCATCGCCGCGACGGCGGGCGCGACGGCCGGACTGCTCGGCGGCTGGACCGATCGCGCGATCATGTGGCTGGTCGACCTGCTGCTCGTGGTGCCCAGCTTCATCATCGTCGCGCTGTTCGCGCCGCGGACGAAGGGCAGCGGATCGATCCTGCTGCTCATCCTGTTGCTCAGCGTGTTCGGCTGGATGATCAGCGCGCGCATCGTGCGCGGTCTCACGTTGAGCCTGCGCGACCGCGAATTCGTCAGAGCCGCAAAATATATGGGCGCGCCGACGCGCACGGTCATCGTCAGCCACATCCTGCCGAACATCGCCTCGATCCTGATCATCGACACCACGCTGGCGGTGGGCGCGGCGATCATGGCCGAAACCGGGCTCAGCTTCCTCGGTTTCGGTGTGCAGCCGCCGGATGTCTCGCTCGGCTCGCTGATCGCGGCGGGCACCAAATCGGCGCTGACCTATCCGTGGCTGTTCCTGTTCGCCGGTGGCCTGTTGATCACCATCGTGTTGTGCGCCAACCTGGTCGGCGACGGACTGCGGGACGCGTTCGATCCCGGGGCCAAGCGGGCGCGCTCGAAGAAGAAGGCAAAACCATGACCGGGAACTTCACCGCGCCGCTGCTGGAGGTGACCGATCTGCGTGTCTCCTTCCCCAGCGAGGAGGGCCGCATCGACGCGGTGCGCGGGGTCAATTACACGGTGTCCGACGGCGAAGTGCTCGCCATCGTGGGCGAATCCGGCTCCGGCAAATCGGTGTCCTCGCTCGCGGTGATGGGGCTGTTGCCGGAGCAGGCCCGCATCGGCGGCTCGATCCGGTTGCGCGGCCGGGAGCTGCTCGGCCTGGGTGATCGCGAATTGTCCAGGCTGCGTGGCAGTTCCATCAGCATGGTGTTCCAGGATCCGCTGTCGGCGCTGACCCCGGTGTACCGGGTCGGCGAGCAGATCGCCGAAGCCCTGCTGGCACACGGCAAGCTGAGCAAGTCCGAGGCCGCGGCCAAAGCGGTGGAACTGCTCGGCCTGGTCGGCATCGGCGAACCCGAGGTGCGCGCCAAGGCGTTTCCGCACGAGTTCTCCGGCGGCATGCGCCAGCGCGTGGTCATCGCGATGGCGATCGCGAACGATCCGGCGCTGATCATCTGCGACGAACCGACCACGGCGCTGGACGTCACGGTGCAGAAGCAGATCCTGAATCTGCTGCGCAAGGCGCGCGATATCACCGGCGCGGGCGTCGTCATGATCACCCACGACATGGGCATCGCGGCGACCCTGGCCGACCGGGTCGCGGTGATGTACGCCGGAAAGATCGTCGAAACAGCCTCCACCGCAGCGCTTTTCAGCGCGCCGCGAATGCCGTACACGGTGGGCCTGCTCGGTTCCATCCCGCGGATGGACGGCCCCGCAAGGTCGCCGCTCATCCCGATCGTCGGCTCGCCGCCCGCCATGCACGATCTGCCACCGGGCTGCTCGTTCGCGCCGCGCTGCCCGATCGCGATCGACGAGTGCCGGGTCGCCGAACCGCCGCTGGAGAAGACCAACCCCGGCCACGCCGCGGCCTGCATCCGCACCGCGGAGGTCGGCAGCGACGCGCTGTTCGAGGCCTATCGGCAGGAGGTGTCCGCGCCGGAGGCCGAGGCCGAGGTGAGCGACCGGGTGGTGCTGCGGGTCTCGGATCTGGTGAAGACCTTCCCGATCACCTCCGGCATCGTGTTCCGCCGCCGCAAGGGCGAGATCCGCGCGGTCGACGGGATCAGCTTCGAGATCCGGCAGGGTCGCACGCTCGCGCTGGTCGGTGAGTCCGGTTCCGGCAAATCGACCACGCTCACCCAGATTCTCGACCTGATCAGCCCGGAATCGGGCACGATCGAGATCATGGGCAGCGATGTCGCGTCCCTGAACAAGGCGCAACGACGCGAGATCCGGCGCAAGATGCAGATCGTCTTCCAGGATCCGACCGCGTCCCTGGACCCGCGCCTGCCGATCTTCGACGCGCTCGCCGAGCCGATGCGCATCGACGGACGCCCCCGCGCCGAGATCGAGCGGCGCGTGCCGGAACTACTCGAGCAGGTCGGCCTGCGGCGCGAACATGCCGAGCGCTACCCCGCCGATTTCTCCGGCGGCCAGAAGCAACGCATCAGCATCGCCCGCGCGCTGGCGCTGGACCCGGAGATCCTGGTGCTGGACGAGCCGGTGTCCTCGCTGGACGTCTCCATTCAAGCCGGTGTGCTGAACCTGTTGCGCGACTTGCAGGTCGAACGCGGCCTCTCCTACCTGTTCGTCTCGCACGACCTGTCCGTGGTGCGCAACCTCGCGCACGACATCGCGGTGATGTACCGCGGCAAGATCGTCGAATCCGGTGCCGCGGAACAGATTTTCGCCGCGCCTCGGCACGAGTACACCCGCGAGCTGATCGACGCGGTGCCCGTGCCTGCCGTCAGCCGATAGTAAGGGGAGCGCGATGAGGGTCCGATCGAGCCGAATACTGGCACCGCGCTGCGCGATCGCGGTGGTCGCGCTGACCCTCATCGCGACTGGCTGCGGCGCGGACGACGGCGGCTCGGTCAGCGGGGTGACCAGCGCGCTGGGCAGCACCAGCGATATCAACCCGAAGGACCCCGCCGAGCTACGCGACGGCGGCAATCTGCGCCTGCCGACCACCGCGTTCCCGGCGAACTGGAACACGCTGTCCATCGACGGCAACGACGGCGAGATCGCCGATATCGAACGACCGTTGATGCCGCGCGCGTTCCACACGAACGCGGCCGGCGAACTCACCATCAACAAGGACTATTTCACCGACGTCCAGCTCACCAGCACCGAGCCGCAGGTGGTCACCTACACGATCAATCCGAAAGCCGTGTGGTCCGACGGTAATCCGATCACCTGGGAAGACATCGCGGCGCAGGCGAAGGCGCTGGACGGTACCGACAAGCGCTATCTGATCGCCATCACCGTCGGCTTCGACCGGGTGGCGAAGGTGGAGCGCGGCGTCGACGACCGGCAGGCGGTCATCACCTTCAAACAGCCGTTCACCGAGTGGCGGGGACAATTCGCCGGGAACATGTCGCTGTTCCCCAAGTCGGTCACCGCCGACCCGGAGACCTTCAACAAGGGCCTGGTCGACAATATGGGGCCGACCGCGGGCCCCTTCCTGGTCCAGTCGACCGATCGCGGCCAGGGCCGGATCGTCTTGGGCCGCAACCCGAACTGGTGGGGTGACAAGCCCAAACTGGACACCATCACCTACAGCGTGCTCGACAGCACCGCCTGGGTACAGGCCGTGCAGAACAACGAGCTCGACGCCGCACTGCTGCGCACCCTCGACGATGTGACCACGCTGCGGCGCTCCTCGGATGTCGCCATCCGGCGCGCACCCGGTAATCGCTGGCGCCACATCACCTTCAACGGCGCGCCGGGCTCCATCCTCGCCGATCCCGCACTGCGCGTGGCGATCTCGAAGGCGATCGACCGGCAGGGCATCGCTAACGCCGTACAGAACGGGCTGGTAGAGCAGCCGAAGCCGCTGAACAGCCACGTCTTCCTGGAAGGCCAGGCGGGCTACCAGGACAACAGCCTCGGCTTCGACCCGGCCGCCGCCGCAACGGAACTCGACGCGCTCGGCTGGAAACTCAACGGCGACACCAGGGAAAAAGACGGCCGCAAGCTCGAGATTCGCGACGTCATGTACAAGGACGACGTCTGGGTGCAGATCGCGCAGATCATCCAGCAGAACCTGGCCCAGATCGGCGTCAAGCTGGTGATCGACACCAAGCCCGGCGCAGGCTATTTCACCGATGTCATCATCCCGGGCAACTTCGACGCCGCGCAGTTCATCTTCGTCGGTGACGCGTTCCCGTTCAGCAGCATCCCGCAGACCTACGGGTTCCATCCCGGCGACTGGCAGAACAACTTCGGCCAGATCGGCTCACCGGAACTCAACGACCTCATCGATCGCACCCTGTCCGAACTGGACCCGAAGAAGGCGATCGAACTCGCCAACGAGGTGGACCGCAAGGTGTTCGAGGAGGGGCATTCGCTGCCGCTCACCCAGTCCGAAGGCAACTGGGGCGTGCGCGCCGATATCGCCAACTTCGGGTCACCGGGGTTGGCGTCGTACGACTACACCAAGATCGGATTTGTGAAGTGATCGGACCCCATGACCGCACGGAGATCGGAAACGTGAAATGAACTCACGCACACGGAAGCCTCGAACGATCCGTTCGATCGGCGTGCGATGCGCCGCACCGGCAGTCGCATTGGCGCTGATCGTTACCGGATGTGGTTCGGGCGACGAGCCGGAAGCAAGCTCGGTCGGGATCGGCTCGGTCAACGACGTCAATCCGAAGGACGCGAGCGAGCTGCGCGACGGTGGCAATCTGCGGCTTACCCTCACCAACTTTCCGGCGACATTCAACGCTCATCACGTCGACTCCGATGGCGAGGCCTCGGATCTGATTTCGTGGGCGATGCCCGGCACCATCACCTCGAATGCGGCCGGCGAAATCTCGGTCGACCACAACTTCTTCACCGACGTGAAGCTGACCGGTACAGAGCCGCAGCAGATCACCTACACCATCAATCCCAAAGCGATCTGGTCGGACGGGTCCCCGATCACGTGGGAAGACATGCGGGCGCAAGCGGAGGCGCTGAGCGGCCGCAACACCGAATTCCAGGTGGCGGCGACGCAGGGCTACAGCCGCGTCGACAAGGTGGAACGCGGAGTCGATGATCGGCAAGCGATCGTCACCTTCGGAAAGCACTACGCGGAATGGCAGGGCCTGTTCAATCCGCTCTACCCGAAGGCATCGATGGCGACGCCGCAGGCCTTCAACGACGTCGACCGAAACAACCTGCCGGTGTCTTCCGGGCCGTTCACGATCACGTCGATCGATAAGGCGCAGCAGCGGATTGTGCTGAGCCGCAACCCGAAATGGTGGGGCGACACACCCAAACTCGACACCGTTACCTTCAGCGTGCTCGATTACTCGGCCAGGATGAGCGCGTTGCAGAACAACGAACTCGACTTCGCCACCGTGTCCGGAATCGATGAGGTGAAGACCGCGACCAACTCGCCGGGCATCAAGGTGCGTCGTGCCCCGCGCCCGACGTTCTCGCACTTCACTTTCAACGGCGCGCCCGGCTCGATTCTCGCGGATCCGAAACTGCGCGTGGCGATCTCGAAGGCCATCGACCGGCAGGGTATCGCGACCGCGACGCAGAACGGCGTGGTGCAGGATCCGAAACCGCTGAACAACCACATCTTCATGGAAGGCCAAAAGGGCTACCAGGACAACTCCGCCGTCGTCGGTTATGACCCCGATGCCGCCGCGCGCATGCTCGACGAACTGGGCTGGAAACTCAACGGGGATGTCCGGGAAAAAGACGGCCGTAAACTCGTGATTCGCGACGTGATGTACCAGCAGGATGCCTGGGTGCAGATCGCGCAGATCGCGCAGCAGAACCTGGCGAAAGTCGGCGTCAAACTCGAGATCCAGACGGTTCCCGGCAACGGCTTGTTCACCGACGTGGTCGACCCGGGCAACTTCGATGTCGTCCAGTTCACCTGGTCCGGGAGCATCTTCCCGCTCGGCGCGCTGCCGCAGATCTACGCATACGATCCCGCGGTACCCCAAAGCAACAAGGGCAAGATCGGCACGCCGGAACTGAATGCACTGATCGAAGAGGTCATTTCGGAGCTCGATCCGCAGAAGGCGGTGGAGCTGGCGAACAAGGCTGACCGGATGATCTTCGAAGAAGGCTTCTCGCTGCCGATCGTGCAGTCGCCGGGTGCCGTCGCGGTCCGCGACAACCTCGCCAACTACGGCGCTTTCGGCCTCGCCTCGGTGGACTACACGAAAGTCGGTTTCTTGAAGTGACTTTCGGATCAGGCCACCCCCTGGCCTATCCGATCGGTGTGACGATCGGCGCCCTGGTGGTTTGTTTCGCCTGGGCGCCGTTCGGCGATCCGGACCAGGTAGCGGCGCTCGCCACGGTGGTGCTCGGGATTGCCGGGTATTCCGGCTACCGGATCGGTGTCGCGCGTGGGCTTTTCGCCTTCTGGCCGGGAGGAACCGCACGTGAGGTGGGTGTTTCGCGGATCCGGCAGCAGTATCGGCTGGTCAGCCGGTCCTGGCTGGAGATCAGCGGAACCGGTAGGCCGCGTTGGCTTCCCGTCTATTTCGATCCGGCCCTGTTGACGCTCACCGAAGGACGGGCCGAACTCACCGACCGCACTCTTCGCCTCGCAGGTCACCGCCTCTACCCCTCGGGCCGTATCCGCGCCACCGAACCGCCGGGCCGCCTCGTGGACAACCCGTCCCGCCCCGACCCCGCAGCCCCCGTCCACACCGCCACCCGCGTGCGCCGCCGCCTGCTCTTCGACGCCCAGCCCACCGTCGCCGCCCCCTTCGCCGCCCTCCTCTGGATCTACATAGACGGCGGCGACGTCGTCACCTTCCTCGCCGCCACCACCGTCGCCGCAGCCGCCGCCCTCTGGCTGGCCGCCATCCGCGGCTCCGACCCCAGCTGACTCCGCGCCGGACTCGCACCGCTCCGTCGAGCCACGCACGCTCTGACGTGCGGAATGGGTTGTGCGACGGCAGAAGAGGTCCGGCTGATCTGGGGCCAGCGCGTCCACTCAGGTCTTCGAGTGTCGAGGTGGATACTTGCACGGCGTCGACGCATGTCAGCCGCCGTAGTCGACGGTCTTTGGCTGCGGCCGAAATCGTCACGCACCGTTGGGCTTTGGCTGCGTCCGGAGGTGGTTGGCTCGGATACCGCGGTCGGGGTGGGGATCATCGTTGGGCTTGTGGTGTTGCGTTTGGGCTTGTTGGCTGGCTACCGAAGTTCGACTAGCCCAGTTTTGTGTTCCTGCCGCGGGGGTTACATGGGTTATGCCGGGCACGTCGCCTGCCGTTCCCGGCTTCAGGCGGGTGCCGGGCACGCGGCGTCTCGTCCCAGCGTGGTCGTCGGCCTGTGGTGCCGCTCTCGAGAGGGACTTTGGCTCGGGGGCAGCGGGTTTCAAGTGGGTGTCGTTGTGCCTCGGCGGGTTCACAGAGTCTCCGTACCGTTCACAGGGCTTATAACCCCTGTGGACCGTGTGGACGCTCTGTGATTCAGGCCCCTATCTGTCGCTTGGTACACAGTGCGGCTCGCTTCTGGGCGAACGCACCCCTTTGGGTTCCCGCACATGTTCGGGCCTGCGCAAACGGGTGCGCTAGGAAGCGCGCGGATAGTTCGATCCGTCGGCATGCTGCGCGACCTCGGCGCATCTCGTGGCCTAAGTCCCGGTCGGCTAACGAGTAAATTGGTCTGACCACTTGACCTCCTTACCTTTGCCGGTGCAGAGTGGGGCTATGGCGTTGCAACCTGTGGTCAAGCGGTCGGTGTCGGGGGATGTCTTCGAGCAGATCGTGGCGGATGTGCTGAGTGGGGAGTTGGCGCCGGGGGCGACGCTGCCGAGTGAGCGGCAGTTGGCCGAGGCGCTGGGGGTGTCGCGGCCTGCGGTGCGGGAGGCGTTGCAGCGGCTGGCGGCGGCGGGGCTGGTTTCGGTGCGGCAAGGGGATGCGACGACCGTGCTGGACTATCGGCGCGGCGCCGGGCTCGAGGTACTACCCCGGCTGCTGGTGCAGGCCGGCGAACTGGATCCCGCCGTAGCGCGCAGCATCCTGGAGGCGCGCCTGCACAACGGCCCCAAAGTCGCCGAACTCGCCGCCGCCCGCTCCCCCCGCGCCCACACCGAACCCGACGCCGCCCCATACGCCGACGGCACAGCTACCACCACTCCCTCAGCCGACCGGTCGGGTCGCACCACCCCCACCTCAACATCGAGCGCGACAGACAAGGGCGACACCTCGCACACGGAGAGCGCCGAGACAACACCTCCCTCGGGCACAACCGCCTCCTCCACCACCACCCCGGGCGCAACCACCCCTGGCGCGACCACCTCGGACAGATCCGCCTCAGGCACGACCACTTTCGGCACCACCCCCTCGGACACAACCACCCCCGACAAAACCGCCTCTGGCACAGCCGTTTCCGGCGCAACCACCTCGGGCACGAACGATTTCGGCGCAACCACCTCCGGCGCAACCACCTCCGGCGCAACCACCTCCGGCGCAACCACCTCCGGCACGACCACCTCCGGCGCAACCACCTCCGGCACGACCACCTCCGGCACGACTACCTCCGGCGCAGCTGCATCGAGTGCGAGACCCTCCGGTGGAACCGCCACCACCGCGGACACCGGCCCCGCCATCTTCGACGCGCTGCTCGCGAGCGTGGAAGCGCTTGCGGCGGAGGGGGATCCGGTGGTGCGGCAGCGGTTGGCGTTGGATTTTTGGGATCACGTGGTGGATGCGGCGGATTCCATTGTGTTCCGGTTGATGTTCAACATGTTGCGGGCCGCTTATGAACCGGCGCTCGTGGCGCTGGCTCCGATCATGTCCGCCGAGGTGGGCAATGTCGGGGCGTACCGCGAACTGGCCGCCGCCATTGTGGCGGGCCGGCCGCAAGAGGCCGCCGAGACCGCTCGGGCGCTGCTCGAGCCGGCGACCACCGCTCTGATCGAGGTCCTCGGCGGCCACTGATCACGCTTCATCGAGGAAGTACCATGACGAAACCCGCAGCTGGGAAACAGGATTCAGCAGCCGGACGCGATCCGGTCGAGGCGAGTGCGCGTGAGCGAGTGCGCAAGGACGAACGGTCGTTGCGCCGGGGGCTCACGCTCGGGGCGGCGGCACGCGAGTTCCTCCGCCATCCGTCGCCGTGGCTCATCGGCGGCACGCTGGTCGCGGCGCTGATCGGCCGTATCCTGGTCGGCGACTGGCAGGTGACCGACGCCATGGTGCCCGCGGTGATGCTCGCGGTGTTCCCGGCCTTCGAATGGATTGTGCACGTCACCGTGTTGCATTGGCGGCCACGGCAGCTCGGCCCGATCGCGATCGACAGCGAGCTGGCGCGCAAACACCGCGAGCATCATGTGGATCCGCGCGATATTCCGCTGATCTTCATCCCGACCAAGACCCTCTCGGTGCTGGTGGTCGTCCTGATCGCGTTGGCGCTGTTCGCGTTTCCGCGCCTCGGGCTCGGCCTGTCCTTCCTGTTGACGATCACGGTGCTCGGACTCGGCTACGAGTGGACCCACTACCTGATCCACACCGACTACAAGCCGAAAGGCGCGCTCTACCGGGCGGTTTGGCGTAATCATCGGCACCACCACTACAAGAACGAGCACTACTGGTTCACCGTGACCACCTCCGGCACCGCGGATCGCCTCTTCGGCACCCACCCCGACCCCGCGACCACCGAAACCTCCCCCACCGCCCGCAACCTCCACGCCACCTAGTCGCCGAGGGGGAACTGGTGGCGGCGTCGGCCGAGTAGGTCCCGCCACCAGTTCCCCCTCGCCGGACAAGACCGCCGCGCAGCGCTGCGCGGCGGTCTTTCTCGTTGTGTGACGTGGGGCATTCGGGAGATCCGCCGTCGCGGGCTTGACTTAGTACCCTAGGGGGGTATGGTAATCAACGAGAGCGAGCCGCTGGCGCAGGAGGAGACCGATGAGCACCGTGACCATTCCCGGACCGAGTTGCCGTCGCCACTGCCGCACCGCCTGACCAAAAACGGAGCATCCGATGAAAACGTCCACCAAGTTCGCCGGCTTCGCCTTGGGCCTGGCCGCCGTCTTCGGGATCGCACTCGCGACCGGCGCGGCGCTCGGCCCCGACGGCGCCGCTGATTCGAAACACGAGGCCGGGCCCGCCCCCGCCGACCAAGCACCTGGAGGAATGATGAGCACCGAAAGCGGATACACGCTGCGGCTCGACACCCCGATCACCACTGCGGCGCAATCGGTTCCGCTGCGATTCCGCATCCTGAACCAGGACGGCACGCTGCTCACCCGCTACACCCGCGCACACGACAAGGATCTGCACCTGATCGTGGTCCGCCGCGACCTGGCCGGCTTCCAGCACGTGCACCCGGTGCTCGGCACGGACGGCACCTGGAGCGTCCCGCTGAATCTGGCACGCGCCGGCGACTACCGGGTTTTCGCCGACTTCACCCCGGCGGGCGGCGCGAACCTGACCCTCGGCACCGACCTGCGCGTCGCGGGCGCCTACGACCCGCAGCCGCTGCCCGCACCCGCGCCCACCAGCACGGTCGACGGTTACGCCGTCACCCTCGACGGTACGGTCGCACCCGGCCAGGCCTCGAAGGTCACGCTGACGGTCCGCAAAGACGGTAAGCCCGTCACAGACCTGCAGCCCTATCTCGGCGCCTACGGTCACCTGGTCGCGCTGCGCAGCACCGACCTCGGCTACCTGCACGTACATCCGGACGGCGCACCCGGCGACGGCGTCACCCCGGCCGGACCGGGTATCACGTTCTACGTGACCGCACCGACCGCGGGCGACTACCGGCTGTTCCTGGACTTCCAGCACGAGGGCGTGGTCCGCACCGCGGAGTTCACGCTGACCGTCGCGCCGGACGCCGCACCCGCGACCGACGGCCACGGCACCCACGCCACCGCCGGCCACGGCCACTGACCCGCCGATCCACCACTGTGCCGCAGAGAATGGAGCACACAATGACCACCGCGACGCAACCACCCGGAACCGGGCAGGTCGAACTGGTGATCGGCGGCATGACCTGCGCATCCTGCGCCAACCGCATCGAGAAGAAGCTGAACAAGCTCGACGGTGTCACGGCGACGGTGAACTATGCGACCGAGAAGGCGCGGGTCGACGTCACCGGTGACGTCTCGCCCGCCGAGCTGATCGCCACGGTCGAGCAGGCCGGGTACAGCGCGACCCTGCCCACCCCCGCCCCTGCGGAAACCGCTGCCGTGGCAGCAGATCCGACCGCCGCGTTGCGCACCAGGCTGCTGGTCTCGCTGGTGCTCACCGTGCCGGTAATCGCGATGGCGATGATCCCCGCCTTGCAGTTCACCAACTGGCAGTGGCTCTCGCTCACGCTGGCCGCACCCGTCGTGGTGTGGGGTGCGCTGCCGTTCCACCGGGCGGCGTGGGCCAATTTGCGCCACGGCACGGCGACCATGGACACGCTGGTATCGATGGGCACCCTCGCCGCCTTCGGCTGGTCGCTGTACGCGCTGTTCTGGGGCACCGCCGGGACGGCGGGCATGACGCACCCGTTCGAGTTCACCATCTCGCGGATGGACGGTTCGGGCAGCATCTACCTGGAAGCCGCCGCGGGCGTCACCACCTTCATCCTGGCCGGGCGCTACTTCGAGGCCCGTTCCAAGCGACAGGCCGGCGCCGCGCTGCGCGCGCTGCTCGAACTCGGCGCCAAAGAGGTCTCGGTGTTGCGCGACGGTGCGGAGCAGCGAATCCCGGTGGAGCAGTTGGTCGTCGGCGATCGGTTCGTGGTCCGGCCCGGTGAGAAGATCGCCACCGACGGCGTGGTGCTGGAGGGCTCCTCGGCGGTCGACGCCTCGATGCTGACCGGCGAATCGGTGCCGGTCGAGGTGGGCCCCGAGGACACCGTGGTCGGCGCGACGGTGAACGTCGGCGGGCGAATCGTGGTGCGCGCCACCCGGATCGGCTCGGACACCCAGCTGGCGCAGATGGCGAAGCTGGTCGAAGACGCGCAGACCGGCAAGGCGCAGGCGCAACGACTGGCCGACCGGATCTCCGGGATCTTCGTGCCGATCGTGCTGGCGCTGGCGGTCGCGACGCTCGGGTTCTGGCTCGGCACCGGCGGTTCCGTCGCGGCGGCCTTCACCGCGGCGGTCGCGGTGCTGATCATCGCGTGCCCGTGCGCGCTCGGCCTGGCCACGCCGACCGCGTTGCTGGTGGGTACCGGTCGCGGCGCGCAGCTCGGCATCCTGATCAAGGGCCCCGAGGTGCTGGAATCGACCAAGCGCGTGGACACCATCGTGCTGGACAAGACCGGAACCGTCACCACCGGCCGGATGACCCTGCTCGACGTGGTCGCCGCCGACGGCGAGGACGCCGACGAGGTGCTCGCACTCGCCGGGGCGCTGGAGGATTCGTCCGAGCACCCGATCGCGCAGGCGATCGCCAAGGGCGCCAAGGAACGTGGCGAACTGGCCGCGGTCGAGGGCTTCGAGAACATCGAAGGGCTCGGCGTGCAGGGCGTGGTCGACGGGCACGCGATGCTCGTCGGACGAGCCCGGCTGCTCGCGGACTGGTCCCAGCAGTTGGGTGCCGATCTGGAACGGGCCATGCAGGCTGCCGAGACAGACGGTAAGACCGCGGTCGCGGTGGGCTGGGACGGAAAGGCACGCGGCGTGCTGGTCGTCGCCGACGCCGTGAAACCGACCTCGGCCGAGGCGATTTCGCAACTGCGTGCGCTCGGCCTGACCCCGATCATGCTGACCGGCGACAACAAGGCGGCCGCCGCGGCGATCGCCGCCCAGGTCGGGATCGGCGAGGTGATCGCGGAGGTGCTGCCGCAGGACAAGGTGGACACCGTCAAGCGGTTGCAGGCCGAAGGCAAGGTCGTCGCGATGGTCGGTGACGGCGTGAACGACGCCGCGGCGCTGGCGCAGGCCGATCTGGGCCTGGCCATGGGCACCGGCACCGATGTCGCCATCGAGGCGAGCGACCTGACCCTCGTCCGGGGCGACCTGCGTGCCGCCGCCGATGCGATCCGGTTGTCCCGTAGGACCCTGGGCACCATCAAGGGCAACCTGTTCTGGGCCTTCGCCTATAACGTGGCCGCGATCCCGCTGGCCATGGCCGGGCTGCTGAACCCGATGCTGGCCGGTGCGGCGATGGCGTTCTCGTCGGTCTTCGTCGTCAGCAACAGCCTGCGGCTGCGCGGATTCCGTTCCACCGCAGCGTGATACCCGGACGGGGCGGCAGAACGTGCCGTCCCGTTCGGTGTTTCCGGGGTCTACTGCAGAATGCCGCTGTTTCCCAACACCATCGCGGCACTTCCGGTGGCCCATGCCGCGGCGGCACTTCCCGTCGCGGCCAGCAGCGAGAGCAGAATCATGAGGTCGACCTTCCGTAGAGCGATGTCCGGTACCCGAAAAGTACTGTCGCGCAACGGCTCTCCACAACGCTCTCAGTCGAACTCTCGGCAACTTCCCGTCCACCTGCCAGCCGACTCACAGGACCGAGTCGCACTAGGTGATGGGCACGCGCGCGGCCGACGCGGGGTCGAGAAACGCCGAAGCGTCCGCCGCCGCCCAGCTTCGAACCGGGGATCTAACCGTGTACGGCCTCGCTCAGGCAATACGCCGCCTTGGGTCCCAGCTCTGCCTCTCGGTCTCCGCTGACCTGAACCTCGATATCCGAGAGCAGGGGTTCAAGGCAGGGTCGAGCCTTCTGAAATGCCGCTTTATAGGCGGCACGAGACTGCTCGCTCGTGTCGACCTGGTCGACCGCATCGTCCGTGCATTTGAGGAATTTGGAGACGTTGTCGCCATCCCCCGTGACCTGATGCAGGCAGCCCTCGCTCAGGCATCGCAGGAGCAACTTCTCCCTCAGGACCCCCTCGCTCTCGGGTATGGAGTTGACCTCTTCCAAGCAGCCGGGCAGCCGTTTCGGATTGACCTCCTCCGGGTCCGCCGCAGCCGGAGTAACGACCAGCACACCGGACAACAACGCACCGACGAGCAATGGAACGAAGCGAACCCTGTGGTTCCAGTGAGTCATGTTCGTGCTCCTTCGTGAGTCGATTCTGATAGCTCACAGCTGCACTACGCATTCGGAACTGCGGACGCTTCCGGATGGGAACACGCGTTGTAACCACCGAGTTCATTTGCTTATCGGCGGCCAGAATTCGGACGTCGCCGTTACCCGACGCCAACCCCTACATCGCATGGAGGACGCCGATGACCCGTGTGCCCTCTGGCAATTCGCTGTGCGAGCTGGCGACAACCCCTGTGGGGCTAGTGGTCGCGGGCGGCGCGGCGGCGGGCGAGTTCTTCCTGTTCCAGGACGGCGGCCTCGTCGAGGGTGGGGGCGGTGCCGCCCAGGCGGGCGGGGACCCAGCGGGCGCCGGGCTCCATCGGATAGTCCTGCTGGGCCTGGCCGAGCAGGGTGGACATGGCGGTGCGCAGGGTGGCGGTGAGGGTTTCGGCGGGTTCGGTGGCGGGGATGGGCGTGCCGACCCGGATGTTGATCGGAAAGTTGTGGCGGCCCAGCTTTTTCGGGATGTCCTTGGTCCACACGCGGTGTGCGCCCCAGATCACCACCGGGACGATCGGCACGTCCGCCTCGATCGCCATGCGCGCGGCCCCGGACTTGAATTCCTTCAACTCGAAGCTGCGGCTGATGGTGGCCTCGGGATAGACCACGACCAGTTCGCCGTCGCGCAGCGCCTGCACCGCGCGGCCGTAGGATTCGGCGCCCGCGGTGCGGTCCACGCCGATGGCCTTGCAGTGCTTCATCAGAAAGCCGACGATGCCGTGTTCCAGCTCGGCCTTCATCATGTATCGGACGTTGCGGCCGGACTTGCGGCCGACCAGTCCCACCTCCATGAAGTCCAGGTACGCGGTGTGGTTCACGGCGAGTACTGCGCCGCCGGTCCGCGGGATGCGTTCCTGTCCGGCGATATCGATCCGCAGGCCCTGCACCAGGAATATGGTGCGGACCAGGCCGGTGAGTAGGTCGTAAACCGGTTCCCGCGCCATCCGAAACTCTCCGCTGCTACGAGGCCGACTTCTTGCGTGCGGCCTTTTCCGCGGCCTCGGCGGCGTCGAGCGCGTCGGCCTCTTCCAGGGTAGGAGCGCTACCGCCGAGGCGGGCCGGGACCCAGTACGCGCCCTGTTCGTGCACGTAGTCCTTTTGCAGGTCGAGCAGCATTTCCTGCATGGTCGCACGCAGCTTCGCGGTGAGTTCGGCGGCGGGCTCGAACGGCGCGATGGGTGCGCCGACCGCGATGGAGATCGGGGTGTTGGTGCGACCCAGACGCTTCGGGAAGCCCTTGGTCCACACGCGCTGCGCGCCCCAGATGACGATGGGGATGATCGGCACGTCCGCCTCCAGCGCCATGCGCGCGGCACCGGATTTGAACTCCTTGATCTCGAAGCTGCGGCTGATGGTCGCCTCGGGATAGACCCCGACGAGTTCACCACGGCGCAGGTACTCCACCGCGGCTTTGTAGGAGTCGGCCCCCGCACCCCGGTCGACCGGAATGTGCTTGAGCGCGCGCATGATCGGGCCGGAGATCTTGTCGTCGAAGACCTCTTTCTTGGCCATGAACCGGATGTAGCGCTTGGGCGTGCGCACCGGCAGCCCCGCGTAGGTGAAGTCCATATAGCCGGTGTGGTTGACCGCGAGCACGGCACCACCCTGCGCGGGGATATGTTCATCGCCCTTGACGGTGAACTTCAGCCCCTCGACGAAGAAGACGGTTCGGGCCAGGCCGATGATCGTGCGGTAGACGGGTTCCACAATTCCGCTAGCGTAGTCGCAGACTGTCCCATCCGGCAGTGCGCCATCACGATGTGGGCCGCACCCGGTTCGGAACAGACCCCGATCGGCCCGCCGCCGGAGGCAGAGAAGAGGATCGTCGAAGTGGACTGCGCCCTACCGAAATTGTGTGGACGCGAACAGGAATCAGCGCGGGATGACCATCGGGCGGTACGGCGGGCGGCCCGCCGCGCCGTCCTCGGCGGATTAGCCGTGACCAGCGCCTTCGCCCTCGTGGGCTGTGACTCCACGGTCGGCATCCCGCAGGATGACGCGCCGAGCGCGGTCGCCGCGGCTGGCACCCCGGCGGCCGCGGTGCCGACCGCGACGCCGGCGACGACCACCCCGTCGGTGGTCGTCCCCACGTCGGGCACGGTGCGCGAACTGCCGCAAGCCGTGCAGCGCTGGGCCGACGACCTGCCGACCAGCACTGCCGAGCAGCTGAAAACCAAGTGCTGGACCATCGCGCCGCGCAACGTCGCCGACATGTACGGCAACGAGCAGGCCATTCTGGCCGCGCTCGCGCAGCCGGGTACCGCGACCTCGAACGGCATCACCTGGCAGAACCGGGGCACCACGGTCACCGTCGAACGCGCCGCACTGGACACCGAATACGCCTGCCCGCGGGTGGCCACCGGCGGCGCGGAGATCGAGTACAACGACGCCGACGCCCGGCACACCGTGCGGCGCTACCTGGCCCGATTCGTCGGCAAGCCGCTGGATCCGGCCGACAAGGAAGGCACCTACCCGCTGGTGTGCCCGGCCGCGCCCGCGGCCTGGGATCCCAGCGGCACCGGTAAGCCGGTCGCCGCACCGCTGGCGAACAACCCGGGCAAACTCACCGGGGCGACCAAGTTCGCGGATCAGGAGATCAGCTCCAAGGCGCTGCGCGGGGACTACCTCGCCGTCGAGGTGCCCGTGACGAATTCGTCCGGTGTGACCCAGACACGGACCTTCACGGTGCTGGCGGGCGCGCAGGGCTACTGCATCGGCGACGTTTCGGCGTAGCGCACGCACCGCCGTGGTCACGTGCCCGCGCGACCACGGCGGCCGCCGACCGGGCCGCTCGGCGCAGCCATTACCCTGGATGACTGGCAACGCTTCAGGAGGAGCAGCTCGTGCAGATCACCAGCGTCGGACACGCCGGATTCCACATCCGCACCGCGGCCGGGTCGATCCTTTGCGATCCGTGGGTCAATCCGGCCTACTTCGGTTCGTGGTTCCCGTTCCCCGACAACACCCAGCTGGACTGGGACGAGCTGGGCAACTGCGATTTCCTCTACGTCTCGCATCTGCACCGCGACCACTTCGACGCGAAGAATTTGGCCGAGCACGTCAACAAGGACGCGACCGTGCTGCTGCCGGACTACCCGGTGCCGGATCTGAAGCGCGAGCTGGAGCAGCTGGGCTTCACCAAGTTCTTCGAGACCGAGGATTCGGTCAAGCACACGGTCACCGGTCCGGGCGGCGATATCGACATCATGATCATCGCGCTGCGTGCGCCCGCCGACGGCCCGATCGGCGATTCCGGACTGGTCGTCTCCGACGGCGAGACCACCTGTTTCAACATGAACGACGCCCGCCCCGTGGACATGGACGTGCTGCACGACGCGTTCGGGCACGTCGACATCCACCTGCTGCAGTACTCGGGCGCGATCTGGTACCCGATGGTCTACGACATCCCGAACCGCACCAAGGCGAACTTCGGCAAACAGAAGCGTCAGCGCGGCATGGACCGCTGCCGCAGCTACGTCGAGCAGGTCGGCGCGACCTGGGTGGTGCCCTCCGCCGGTCCGCCGGTGTTCCTCGACGACGAACTGCGCTACCTGAACGACGACCGCGGCGACGAGGGCAACATCTTCCCGGACCAGATGGTGTTCCTGGAGCAGATGCGCATCCACGGCAACGAGGGCGGGATCCTGATGATCCCCGGCTCGGTCGCCGACGTGCGCGGGCGGGAACTCGAGCTCACCCACCCGTTCGAGCCGGGCCTGATCTACGACAACAAGGCCGAGTACATCGAACTGATGGCGCAGCGCCTCGCGCCGGTGCTGGCGGCCGAAAAGGCTTCCTGGGCAACGAATGACGAGCCGCTGCTGGAGCCGCTGCGGGCACTGTTCGAGCCGATCATGGCGCAGAGCGATCTGATCTGCGACGGCATCGGTTACCCCGTCGGGCTGGTGCTCGGCGACGAGACGGTGGTGCTGGACTTCCCGAAGCGGGTGGTGCGCGGCCCGATCGAGGGCGAAGGTAAGTACCGCTACGGTTTCCGCATCGCGCCGGACCTGGTGCGCACCGTGCTGCGGGACCGGGAACCGGACTGGGTGAACACCATCTTCCTGTCCACCCGCTTCCAGGCGTGGCGGATCGGCGGCTACAACGAATTCCTCTACACCTTCTTCAAATGCCTCACCGATGAGCGCATCGCCTACGCCGACGGCTGGTTCTCCGAGGCGCACGACGATTCCGCGTCCACCGAACTGGACGGCTGGGAAGTGCAGCGGCGTTGCCCGCACCTGAAGGCGGATCTCTCGAAATTCGGTGTAGTGGAAGGCAATACCCTCACCTGCAATTTGCACGGCTGGCAATGGGATCTGGAATCGGGACGGTGTAAAACGTCCAAGGGGCACGAATTGCGCTCGCGCAAGCTCTGATCCCCGTCGGGCTGCCCGGAAAACTACTGCTTTCAGGGCCGACATCCCCGGTCTAGCGTTGCCACATGCACGACGACGTCTTCCGGTCCGCCCTCTGGCTGCCGCTGTTCGACGAACTCGCGGATCCGATCGCGGTCGCGCGGCTGGCCGCGGAGGCCGAGGAAGCCGGTTGGCACGGCGTGTTCGTGTGGGACCATCTGCGCTGGCAGGCACCGGTCCAGCTGGCGGCCGACCCGTGGATCACCCTGGCCACGATCGCCACCGCCACCGAACGCCTCCGGTTCGGGCCGATGGTCACCCCGCTCGCCCGCCGCCGACCGGCCAAGGTCGCCAAGGAGACCGCGACGCTGGACCGGCTCGGCGGTGGCCGGCTCACGCTCGGTGTCGGCCTCGGCAGTAATCGGTTCGGCGACGAATTGCGCGCGACCGGCGAGGAACTCGACGACCGGCGGCGCGCGCAGATGCTCGACGAGTCGCTGGCGATTCTCGCCGCGGCCTGGTCGGGTGAGCCGGTGCGGCACCACGGACAGCACTACACCGTCGACGACGTCTCGTTCCTGCCCAGGCCGGTGCAGCGGCCCGGCGTGCCGGTGTGGGCCGCGGGATTCCCGGGGAAGGTCGCCCCGCTGCGACGCGCCGCCCGGCTCGACGGATTCTTCCCGGTCAACCTCGAACACCCGGATCAGGTCGCCGAGATCGCCGGCACGCTCACCGGTCTGCGTGCCGAACCCGCGACGCCGTACGACATCGCGGTCGCGCTTCCGGCGGGCACCGACTCGGCGCCCTATGCCGCGGCGGGCGCCACGTGGTGGCTGGCGGAATTCGAGCCGGACACAGTGACACTCGACCAGGTGCGGGGCGTCCTCCGCGACGGGCCGGTGGATCCGGGAAGGGGTCGATGATGCCGGAGTTGTTCGACTACGACGCGGAACTGCGGCGGCACAACGAACACTTCCGTGCCGCCGTCGACGTGGGCGCGGGCGAGCGCGTGCTCGATATCGGTTGCGGGACAGGACAGTCCACGCGGGAAGCCGCGCGCGTCGCCGAGCGCGTGCTGGGCGTCGATCGCTCCGCGCCGATGCTCGAACAAGCCCGTCGGATCAGTGCTGAGCAGGGCTGCACCAACGTCACCTACCAACTGGCCGATGCCCAGGTGCATCCCTTCCCCACAGCACATTTCGACCTGTGTATCAGCAGATTCGGCACGATGTTCTTTCCCGACCCGGTCGCCGCGTTCACCAACATCGGGCGGGCCTTACGCCCCGGTGCGCGGATGGTGCTGCTGGTCTGGCAGCAGCGTGCGCGCAACGAATGGGCCACCGCGATCCGTGAATCCCTCACCAGCACACCGGCTTCGCCCGGCGGGCCGGACGCGTTCTCCCTCGCCGATCCGGCGGTCACCGAAGGCATCTTGCAGGCCGCCGGATACACCGACCTCACCTTTACAGACGTGCACGAACCCGTTTACTACGGCCCGGACACCGCCACCGCCCTGGATACGGTGCTCCGCCTGTGGGAAGTCAAAGACCTGCTCGCCGCTCTGGAACCCGCCGCCGCCGAACAAGCCCGCGCCCGCCTGACCGCCACCCTCGACGCCCACCACACCGAAACCGGCGTCTACTTCGACTCCCGCGCCTGGATCGTGCAGGCGCGCCGCAGTCGGTGAGGGCGCGAAGTCCTGTTGACCTGCCGCGCACATTTCGTCGTCCCGCGCGCGTGTCCGTCGGCTGACACGCGCGCGGGAAGACGAAATGTGCGCGGGAGGGTAAGACGTGGCCGCGGGTGCGGCTCGGGGCCGGCCGGAATCGGCCTGGCGTGGCAGCAGGCGGGCTCGTCCGCCTCTGCGGCATCGCCGAAATCCGTCGGGGCCGATCCCTACCCCGCGCGGAGGGCGGGGCGGGCGTAGGTGTCGTGCCGGGCGTAGGTGCGGTCGCCGCCGTTGCGGGCGATGGAACCGCGGACGAGGCGGGTGCGGACGCGGGCGCCGAGGTTTTCGCTGAAACGGGTGGCGCCGGGCAGGATTCGGCGGGGCACCTCCAGCGCGCCGTTCACGACGGCGGTCGCCAGCACCGCGCTCTGGAAGAAGCGACTGTCCGGGAGACCGAGGAAATCGGCGTTGCTGCGGCCCAGGATGATCCGGCTGTAGGCCACCATGTAGCTGGTCAGCACGGCACGGACCGCCCGGCGCGGCGCGGTGGTGTTGTCGATGAACAGACCGCCCGCCGCGGGAATCAGCGCCTGGGCCAGGCGCTGGGAATCGGCGTCGGGGATGAATTCGGTGTCGGCGAGAATCCAGAACGCGCGCCAGGTATCGGTCTCACAGGTCGGCAGGATTTCCTGATCGATACCGAGCAGGAACCCGACATAGCGCCACAGCTGGAAGACCGCGTCCTTCTCTTTGGGCGAGAAACGCAGGCCGAGTGCTTGCGCGCCAACCAGATTCGCCATCGAGAACAGGCCCAGGGTGCCGACGGTGAGTACCTGGTTGACCGGGTGATCCCACGCGTCGTAGTCCCAGTCGGGTCTGCGGTTCATGCCCGCCCGCACCAGCGCGTGCATCAACCGGACCCGCAGCACGCTCTTGTAGCCGACGGCGTTGCGCGCCAGCCCGCCCGGCGTGGTCACGTCCAGCCACCACTGGGTGGTTTCGGCAAGCCGGCGCGGCGCCATCGCGTCTAGGTCGCCGGTGCCGACGAGGGTTTTGTCCGCGCGGGACGCGAGGTAGCCGCCCATCAGGGCGAACATGCCCATCGCGATACCGCCCCAGACGCTGGTGCGCCCGACCACCCGGGCCCCGCGGTCGAGCTTGTCCCGGTCCAGCCAGTACGGGTCCGCTTCCACCTGCGCGAAGAAGGCGGTCAGTTCCGCGGGCGCGTCCGGCACCGCGTCGATGCCGCGTTCCACCGCGATCTCGAACATCCGGCGTCCTTCACCGACGGGCAGCCGCTTGAACATCGCGACCACGTCGTCCGCGAGCGGGTCACCGACCTGTGCGAAGCGCCGGAACGAATCACGTTGGGCGGCAGTGCAGCTCAGATCGCCGGGTGCCAGCACCGGCACCGCGTATTTGAACGGGAACTCCGTGAACAGCTGCGGAGTCGGCAGCTTCTGGTTGTCATGCGCCATTGCACTTCACCCGTCGGGTCGAGGTTCGGCTCGGGGTCGAGCACATTCTGACAAGACCGTCCCACACAATCGAATATCTGGCAAGGATGTATGCCAGAATGGTGCCGTGGCTACCACCTCGCGGTCCTACGGCGGCGTGCCCATCGAGCAACGGCGCGCGCGGCGGCGCGCGGCCCTGCTCGACGCCGCTCAGGACATCATCGGCACGTCAGGTTTCGCCAAACTGACCGTTTCCGGGCTGTGCACCCAGGCCAAGCTGTCCGAGCGGTACTACTACGAGAGCTTCACCGACCTCGACACCGTGTTCAGCGAGCTGTTCGAGCGCATCGTCGACGAGATCGGCCAGGCCGTGGTCGCCGCGTTCGTCACCACGTCGGCCGATATCCGCGCCAAGACCCGGGCCGCCATCGCCGCCGCCGTCGACCTGATCGCCGACAACCCGCGCAAGGCGCGCATCGTCACGGTCGAAGCCCAGTTGAACCCGGCCCTGCTGCAGCGCCGCGCCGAGGTGATGCGTTCCTTCGCGGGCATCATGATGGCGGTGTGCGCCGCCGAGGTCGGCGCGGAGATCGTCGAAAATGCCGGGGACCGCGCCGAATTCGCGGCCACCCACCTACTCGGCGGCCTCTGGGAAACCACCAACAGCTGGTTGTCGGGCACCCTCCCCATCTCCCGCGCCGACCTCATCGACCGCTCCACCGACCAATTCCTGCTCACCGCAGAGCATTTGATCGGCGCACCGCTCACGCAGTGAGGACTGCGTGCGCCGCCGGGCCGAACAGCCCTAGGTGGCGCGCTCCAGCAGGACGACCGGAATCTGCCGGCCGGAAGCGACCTCGAAGTCGGCGAACTTCGGCACGAGCGCTGTCTGCTCGGCCCAGATCTGCGCACGCTCAGCCCCTTCGGTGAGCCGGGCTACGGCGGACACCGTTTCCGCGCCCGCTTCGACGGTGACCTGCGGGTCGGCCATGAGGTTGCGGTACCAGGCCGGATGGTGCGGGCTGCCGCCGTGCGTGCCGAAGACGGCCCAACTGTCGCCGACCGGCAGATAGAACAGCGGGCTGATCCGGGCGCGTCCGGTTTTGGCGCCGGTGTGGTGGACCAGGATCAGCGGCATGCCGCGGGAGTCACCGAAGCCCGGGATGCGGGGCGGGACCGGGCGGCCCGCGGCGAATTCGGCCTCGCTACTCCACGCGGCGTACCCGCCGCTCGCCCGGACCTCGGCGATGATTCGGGCGTTCCAGTCGTTGATATCGGGGGTGGGTTGGTCGGACATGGCATCTCACTTCACTATCCGGAGCACTTGCTCCGTTAAGCTAGCACGTACCGGAGCAGATGCTCCACATAAGGAGCTATGCTGGCCCGATGGCAGTACCGGAAAGCATCAGCCGACGCCGTGCACCCCGGGTGGACGCGATCCGCAACCGGGAGGCGATCGTCGAGACGGCTTCGGCGGTTCTGGCCGCACACGGCACTGCGGTGGACGTCCGCGAGATCGCCCGCCGCAGCGGGGTGGGCATGGGCACGCTCTACCGGCACTTCCCGAAAAAGGAAGACCTCGTGCAGGCGGTGCTGCGCCGGGACTTCACCACGTGGGCGGAATCCGCGCGGCACACGGCGATCGACGCCACGGACCCCTGGACCGCACTGACCGACTTCTACCAGCAGGCCCTCACCGGCTACGCCCGGCACCGCGCGATCGTGGAGAACTTCGCGCTCACGTGGACCGACCCCGACCTCGAAGGCATCGAGCAGCTTCGCCTCGTCATCGAGCAACTCCGCGCCCGGGCCACCGACGTGCTGCGGCCCGGCGTGACCACCGACGATCTACTGCTCCTACTGGTTTCGCTGGGGCACGCCGTCCAGATCACCGGCGACGGCAACCCGCACCGGTGGCAGCGGCTGCTGCACATCTCGCTCGACGGGCTGCGTGCCGATCACCAGGAACCACTCATTCAGTAAGCGCGGGTTTCGGGGGGAGCCAGGCGGGGGTGACGAGGGCCATGGGCAGGAGGGTCGCACCCAGGAGTGCAACGGTTACCGGGAGCGAGCACACGGTGCCGGCCAGGGCGGCGAAGGCGAAGACTGCCAGGGCTACGACCTCGCCGAGCAGGCCGGAGACCGAGGTGACGGTGGCGCGGGCCGGTCCTTCGATGGCGTCCTGGAGTCGGGCCGCGGCGACGATGCCCGCGTTGTACACGAGGCCGTAGGACAGGCCGATGGCGGCGAACCCAAGGCCGGCAAGCAGATACACGGCGCCCGGGTGGTGCTCGGCCAGTCCGGTGATCAAAGCACCGCCGACGAACAAGAACCCACCGGCCCCGACGACGTAAGCCATGGTGCGCGCCGACATCCCCTCGGTGCGCCCGGCCAGCAGCGAGCCGACCAACGAGCCGACGACCGTGAGACCCACCAGTAACGGCACCACCGCCGTGCTGACGCCGACCGCCTCGGCCAGCAACGCGAAATACTCGTCGAACGCCGTCACGCCGAACAGCAGCGCACCGAGGAACACGCCGTTGCGCACCGCCCGCACCCGGATCGCCTCCCCCACGCCGGTTTTCAACATCTCCCAGTAGCGCGCGAACGGGCTCGTGGCGTCGTCCACCAGCGGGCCGACCTTGGTCAGCGCCGCGCGGTGATCGTCCACCGTCGGCCCCGCTTCGCTCGGCCCGGCGGCGTAGGGCTTCGCCGTGTCGATCCAGCCGCGCTCGTCGGCCGACGCGCGCTCGGCCGCAGTCGAGTTGACGTCCGCCTGGCACGAAACCTCCTCGCCCGCCTCGTCTTCCAGTTCCTCGATGTCCGCGGCGGAGACGGATTTGGGGGCACTGGGAAGAGCAAAAGCGAGCAGGGTGTGCAGGGCGGCGAAACCTACGCTGGACCAACCGATCAGGGCATAGCCACCCCAGAGGTAGAGCGGGGTGGCGGCGACGATACCGACGACGACGGCGCTTTCCGACGCGGCACGGGTGTAGCCGAGCAGGCGCGGATAGGCCGACTGTGCGCCGCGCGCGACCAGGTCGTCGTACAGCAGCGCTTCGAACGTGCCGGAAGCCAAAGCGCCTGCCGCGCCCCACAATACGAATCCGGCGGCGAAGCCGAAGTAGGTCGGGACCACGGTCCAGAGGGCGAAGCCGGCGGTCAGCAGGACACCGCTGAGGACGAGCAGCGCCCGGCGCGAAACGGTATCGGCCCACGCGCCGGAGGGCACCTCGAGCAGGAACGCGGTGACCGACCAGATCGCGAACAGCGACGAAATCTGTCCCGTGCTCAGCCCGTGCTCGGCGAACAACAGGGCGTACACCGCATAGAACGGAATCAGCTCACCGATGCCCTTGAAGAGCACCACGCGAACCGCGAGGGAACGAACGGTTCCGGCACTACCCGTCAGCCGGGCCAGCACCGTCCGGACAGATCAACAGCCATAAACGAGCAAACGCATGCCCCCAGCATGGGCATCCGCTCGAGCCAGGTCAACCGGATTATCCACACTCCGACGCGGCGTAGACCCGGCACCTGCTACGGACCTGGGCGGCCGCCAGGACCTCGAGTCGGTTCAGCCGTGGCCGACCTCCCGCGGCAACCCGACCGCGGCTCAGCCGAGCGGCAACCATCCGTTGGCGGCGTGCATGGAATCCCCGTTGCCGAGTTCGCGGTCAGACGTACCGGGACCGACCCGCCCCTGGTTCTCATTGAGGTCGCTGATCAACTCCGCGACCGGATGCGAGTCGCTGTAGTGATAGCCCTGGGCGAGCGCGAAGCCGAGTTCGGTGAGCACCGCGGCCTGGTACTCGGTTTCCACGCCTTCGGCGATGACCTGCAGATCGAGGGCGCTGCTCAGCGCGGCGATCACGCCGAGCAGCGGCGGCGCGGGCGAGTCGGAGCGGATCGCGGCGACGAAGGACTGGTCGACCTTGAGGATGTCGCTGGGCAACGTGGCGAGCCGGCTGAGCGAGGAGTATCCGGTGCCGAAATCGTCGATGGCGATGCGCACGCCCCGCTCGCGCAGGGTGTGCAGGTTCGCGATGGCGGTCTGCGATTCGGCGGCGAGCTCGCTCTCGGTCACCTCGAGCACGAGCTGATCGGCGGGCCAGCCGGTGCCGGCGAGGATGCCCGCGACCCGGTCGGCGTAGCCGGCTTCGGCCAGTTCGAGCCCGCTCACGTTGACGTTCAGTGTGAGGTCGAGTTGCGCGAAGGTGTCCTGCAACCGGGCGGCATCGGCGCAGGCGCGGCGCAATACCAGCTCGTCCAGGTCGGAGATGAGGTCGTATTCCTCGGCAACGCGGATCAGGCCCTCGGTGGTGACGTCGGGTTGCGCGCTCGACGACCAGCGCAGCAACGCCTCGACGCCGACCGCTTTGCCGCCGCCCTCGGTGAGGCTGACGATCGGCTGGTAGTGCACGTCGAGGGCGCCGCGGTCGATCGCCTCGCGCAGTTCCACCGCGAGCGGCAGCTGCCGCGACGATTCGAGCACCGTCCGGTTGCGGCCCGCCTGCTTGGCCCGGTACAGACCGACATCGGCGCGACTGACCAGCAGCGAGCCGGATTCGCCCGGCTGCCAGGAGGTCACGCCCGCCGAGCACCCGGTGGTCACCGCGGCGCGCAGCTGCTCGGTGAGCAGGATGGCCGCCTGCTCGGTGGTGTTCGGCAACAGCAGCGCGAACGCGTCGCCGCCGTAGCGGGCCAGACGCTGTTCCGGCGCAAGCAGTTTCGACCAGGTGTCGGCGACGCGCTGCAGGACGGCGTCGCCCGCGCGATGGCCGAGGTGGTCGTTGATCTTCTGGAAACGGTCCAGGTCGACGAGCACGAGGGCCAGTCCCTGGCCGGTGCGCGAGGCCTGCTCGATCGCGGAGTTGAGCGCCCGATCGAAACCGCGACGGTTCAAAAGCCCGGTGAGCACGTCGATATCGGCTTCCGACGCCATCCGGGTGAGGATCCCGACGACGATGCCGACGCCGAGCGTGACGCCCGCCGGGATGAGCCCGGACCACCACGGCAGGCCCGGCTCGACGGGGCGCGCCGGCAACACCCACAGACACAGGACCAGCGCGAAGGCGATGTGCGAGGCGGCATGCGACCACGCGAAGAACAGCGCGGCATCGCAGGCGATGAAGACGTAGAACGCGGCGAGGCTGATGGCGCCGACGGTGTTCGGGAACGCGTAGACCGCGATCGTCACCAGCACGGTCGCGATCGCGACGTACATGTGGTGGATCGAATGCGGCAACCGCGGCCCCCAGGCGAGCAGGGTGAGTCCGAGCGCCAGGGCGATCGCCGCAGCCGTGCCCACCAACGGCCGATTACCCTCGTCGCCCGGGGCGATCGCAGTAATCAGCAGACCCAGCACACCACCCATGACGTAGAACGCCCCGGTGGTCCGAGCCATGACCATAGCTGTCGCCAGCGCCGATGCCGCCCGCACCCGGGTTCGGGTATCGCCGCGCGCCCCGATTCCTCGCACGGGGAACAGCCTAGACACAACGAATCCCGACGGTTGCCACATCCCGTGAATCCGGCATGGCGAACAGGTAGCTATTCACGGACACGAAACATATTCGGACCGTGCGCAGGGTTCCACACCGGACCCGGCCGATCCGGTCAAACCCGGTGTGCGCAGCGAACGTTGGGCGTCGTCACCGCGGCGGGGTCAGCACCTCGGTGCCGACGAACGGCACCAGCGCGGCGGGCACCCGCACCGAACCGTCGGCCTGCTGGTGGTTCTCCAGGATCGCCACGATCCAGCGTGTCGTCGCCAGCGTGCCGTTCAAAGTGGCTGCGATCTGCGGCTTTCCGTTCTCGTCGCGGTAGCGCACGGCGAGGCGGCGGGCCTGGAAGGTGGTGCAGTTCGAGGTCGAGGTGAGTTCCCGGTAGGTCTGCTGGGTCGGCACCCAGGCCTCGCAGTCGAACTTCCGCGCGGCCGAGCTGCCGAGATCGCCTGCGGCGACGTCGATGACCCGGTAAGGCACCTCGACAGCGGCGAGCATGTCCTGCTCCCAGGCGAGCAACCGCTTGTGCTCGGCGTCGGCCTGCTCCGGCGTGGTGAAGACGAACATCTCGATCTTGTCGAACTGGTGCACCCGGATGATGCCGCGGGTGTCCTTGCCGTAGCTACCCGCCTCCCGCCGGAAACAGGTCGACCAACCCGCATACCGCTTCGGCCCGTCGCTCAGATCGAGGATCTCATCCGAGTGGTAGCCGGCCAGCGGCACCTCCGAGGTGCCGACCAGGTACAGGTCGTCCTCTTCGAGGTGATAGACCTCGGCCGAGTGCTGCCCGAGGAACCCGGTGCCCGCCATGATCTCGGGCCGCACCAGCACCGGCGGGATCATCATGGTGAAGCCGTTGGCGACCGCGCGCTGGGCCGCCAGCTGCAACAGACCGAGCTGGAGCAGCGCGCCGTAACCGGTCATGAAGTAGAAGCGCGCGCCCGACACCTTCGCGCCGCGTTCCATGTCGAACAGCCCGAGCGCATCGCCGAGCGCCACATGGTCCTTCGGCTCGAAGTCGAATTCCTTTGGCTTGCCGATGGTTTCCAGGACGACGTAGTCGTCCTCGCCGCCGGCCGGCGCGCCCTCCTGCACGACGTTCGAGATCGCGCGCTGGGCGGCGTCGAGGTCGGCGTCGGCCGCGTTCTGCGCGACCTCGGCATCCTTGACCTGCTGCGACATCTCCTGCGCCTGCGCGAGCAGGGCGGGCCGTTCCTCTTTACTCGCCTTACCGATCACCTTGCCCATCGCCTTGTGCTCGGCACGCAGGTTGTCGGCGGTGGCGACGGCGGCGCGGCGCGCCGCGTCGGCCTCGAGCAGGGCATCGACGAGGGCGGGGTCTTCGCCGCGGGCGCGCTGCGAGGCACGGACCGCGTCGGGGTTGTCCCGCAGGAATCGGAGGTCGATCATGGGCACTGAGCCTAATGGTCTGGGGATTGTTGTTTCACGCCGATATCCCAGGATGTAAACCACCGGCCGAATCGCCCGGGCATAGTTGCCGGATGGGCACAACTTTCGATGAAGCCGCGATCGATGAGGCGTTGACCGAGCTGACCGCGGGCGAGAAGGCCTGGGCCCAGACCTCGCTGCGCCGGCGCCGCGAACTGCTCGACGACATCAACACCAGAACCGGCCGCTTCGCCGGCGACTGGGTGCGCGCCGCCCGGACCATCAAAGGCTTGGCCGAGGATTCGCCGCTGGTCGGCGAGGAGTGGATGTCCGGCCCGCTCACCCTGTTGCAGGCCACCGCCGCCCTGTCCGCGACGCTGGCCGCGCTGGAAGAGGGGCGCAGCCCGCTCGACGGCGTCGCGGTGCGGACCGCGCCCGGCGATCGCGTCGCGGTGCCGATCCTGCCGCACAGCGCCTATGACCGATTGCTGCTCAACGGTTTCGAGGGCGAGGTGTGGCTGCGTCCCGGCGTCGATGCCGACACCGCGCGCCGGCGCGCCGGACTCGCTCAACTCGATCCGAGCGCGACCGCGGGCATCGGGGTGGTGCTCGGGGCGGGCAACATCACCTCGATTCCGCCGCTGGACGCGCTGTACGAGCTGTACGCGCACAACCGCGTCGTCCTGCTGAAGCTGAACCCGATCACCGACCCGCTGTTCACGGTGTTCGAGATGGTCTTCGCGCCGCTGTGCGAGCTGGGGGTGCTGCGCATCGTCACCGGCGGCGCGGAGACCGGCCGATACCTGGTGCACCACGGCGACGTCGCGCACGTGCACATGACCGGCAGCGCGCACACGCACGATGCGATCGTGTGGGGGCCGGGACCGGAAGGACTGGAACGGAAGAAGGACCGCCGGCCGCTGCTGGACAAGCCGATCACCAGCGAACTCGGCGGGGTGTCGCCGACCATCGTGGTGCCCGGCGCATGGTCCGACGCGGATCTGCGCTACCAGGCCGAGCACGTGGCCACCCAGCGGCTGCACAACGGCGGCTACAACTGCGTCGCCGCGCAGGCGCTCGTGCTGAGCAAGGACTGGCATCTCAAGGACGAGTTCCTGGCCGAACTGCGCACGGCGCTCGCGCAGGCGCCGCAACGCACCCCGTACTACCCCGGCAGCGACACCCGGGTGGCCGACGCGCTGGCCGCCTATCCCGCGGCCGCGCAGGTCGAGGGCGGGCGGGTGCTGGTCGAACAGGTACCGCTCACCGACACCCCGCTGCTGCGCACGGAATACTTCTCGCCGGTGCTCGGCGTGGTCGAACTGCCGTACGCGGGCACCGAATTCCTCTCGCGCGCGGTCGAATTCGCGAACACCGAGCTCACCGGCACGCTCGGCGCCAACGTGCTCGCGCACCCCACGACGATTCGCGACCTCGGCGCGGGCTTCGACCGCGCGCTCGAGCAGCTGCGCTACGGCGCGATCGCGGTGAACGCGTGGACCGGGCTCGCCTTCCTGGCGCCGCGCGCCTCGTGGGGCGCGTTCCCCGGGCACACGCTCGACGACGTGCAGAGCGGGATCGGCGTGGTGCACAACGCGTTCCTGCTCGACGACGTGGAACGCACGGTGGTGCGCGGTCCGTTCCGCCCCGCGCCGCGCTCGGTGCTGCACGGCGAACTGGCGCTCTCGCCGAAGCCGCCGTGGTTCGTCGGCAACACCACCGCGGCGGCGACCGGGCGCAAGCTCACCGAGTTCTACGCCACCGGCAACCCGGCCCGGATCCCCGGCATCTTCTGGTCCGCGCTGCGCGGGTGAGCGCGTGCGCGCTGCGGGGTTCCGCGCGCAGAGGTCTGATCAGACCAGGTCGTGGCACCGCGGGCCGGAGACTGCCATGATGGATCGCGATGTCCCCTTCCGATCATGAGCCCCAGTCCGACCCGTCGAGCCGGTTCCCCACGCGCGGCAAGCCGTCCCGCCCCGCCGGGGCGCGGCGCGTGTTCGACTCGGTGCGTGGCGTGTTCACCGGCGAGACCGCGCTGCCCGCGCCCACCCTGCGCTGGGGCCTGCTGCTGGTCGCCGCGGGCGCGGTCGTCGCGGCGCTTGTGACGCTGTTCGTCACCGGCTTCGACAACAAGGGGCTCGAGGCACACACGCCGGGCTCGCCGGCCGAGCCGGTGGTCGACAAGGAGTTCGGCACCGCGGTCAAGGGTGATTGCCTGAGCTGGTCCAAGCCGGACCACTCCGATCTGGTCAAGGTGCGCTGCGACGCGAAGCACATGTTCGAGGTCGCGGCCGATGTCGACATGAGCAAGTACCCGGGCAAGGAATTCGCGACCGGCGCCCGCTTCCCCGACTCGCTGCGGCTCACCGAACTGAAGGAAGAGCACTGCGTGCCCGCGGTGCAGGAGTACCTGGGCGGGCGGTTCGATCCGCGCGGGCGCTACATCGTCGGGCTGATGTACCCGAGCCCGGACGGCTGGCAGCACGGGGACCGCACGCTGCGCTGCGGCTTGCAGTACGCGGCGAGCGCGGGCACCCCCGCCTCGACCGGCAGCGCCACCCAGCACGATCAGTCGAAGGTCTACGGCCCCGGCGTCTGCCTGGGCATCAACCAGAGCCTGCCCACCGACCCGGTGGACTGCTCGCAGGTGCACGCGGTCGAGGTGGTCTCCACCATCGACCTCGGCCAGCGCTTCCAGGGCGGTCCGCCCGCCAAAGAGGAGCAGGACCGGTTCGTCGAGGACGAGTGCGCGCGCACGTCCTCGGACTACCTCGGCGGACCCGACGTGATCCGCAACAAGACCCTCACCTTGTTCTTCGACTACCTGGACGCCCGCAGCTGGCTGGCCGGCAGCCGCAAGCTGGACTGCATGGTCGGCAAGGGGGCCGACCGGGAAGGCTTCGCGCCGATCACCGGTTCGGCCAAGGGCGACATCCTGATCAACGGCCAGGCGCCGGAACCGCCGCCGAACACCGGCCGGTCCACGCCGACGCCGCTGCCCGGCGCCGCGCCGCTGCCGCCGCAACCCCAGCCGAGGTAGTCCACGACGATGTCGGTCTCCATGTCCGAGGACCGGTTCGAGGAATTGGTCGGCGACGCGCTCGATCGGATCCCGCCGGAGCTGTCCCGCGCCATCGATAATGTGGTTGTGCTGATCGAACCTCGCAATTCGGAGGATCCACATCTGCTCGGTTTGTATCAAGGCATCGCGCTGACCGAACGAGACAGCCATTACGGCGGCTCGTTGCCCGACACGGTGACCATCTATCGCGACTCCATCTTGGCGATCTGTGCGGATGAGAACGAGGTGGTCGAGGAGGTGGCGATCACGGTGATCCATGAGATAGCGCACTATTTCGGCATTGACGAAGACCGCCTGCATGAGCTGGGATGGGGCTAGTCTTTACCCCAGCTGTATGAGTGCGGTTGCAGTTGGGGTGAGCAGGGAAGAAACTTTAGGGGATTCGATGGAACCGATTGCCTGGCTGTCGCGTCCTATCACTCGAAGGGGGAATTCTCGTGGTTCCGCCCCATAGCCGCCACTAGAAGGAGTCGAGTCATGGTTGGCCACGTACTAGTCGCACCCGAAGTCGTCCTCGCCGCCGCCGCCGAGCTGGATCTGCTCGCCGACCGGCTGGCCGCCGCCGCCGCGCTCACCGCGCCCGCGACGCATGTCATCCCCTCCGGTATGGACGAGGTCTCGCTGCACGCCGCAAACCACCTCAACAAGGGCGCCGCCACGCACGATCAGGCCGTCGCCCAGGGCATCCTCGAGCTGCACCACGCGGCCGCGACGCTGCGTTCCCAGCTCGTCACGCACATCGGTGAGGACGTCGTCCGGGCCGGCACGATCGGTGCCGTCAGCTCCACTATCGCCTAAGCCTGCGGGCACAGCACAAAAGAACAAGCAAGGGGAGAAACGCATGACCGCAGGAATCACCGGGGTGTTCTGGCTGCCCCGTATGGCAGAAGGAAACTCGATCGCGCTCAACGCGGGCGCGCATGCCGTGCCGATCTCGGCCGCCGCCACCGCGTGGGGTGGCCTGACCGCCGCCTGGATCGACGCCACCGCGACCGTCGCCCGCGTGATGGCCGAGCTCGGTGTCGGCATGCAGGGCCTCAACGGCATCTCGGCGCTGTCCAAGCTGACCGGCTTCGTCGGCTGGGCCGAACAGCAGGGCGTCATGGCGGCCACCATGAGCTCGAAGGCGGCCTCGAACGCGATCGCCTACACCGTGGCGTCGATCGCCATGCCGAGCATCCCGGAGATCGCGGCCGTCGACGCGGCCCGCGTCGCCGCCTACTCGACCGGCGGCGTGCTCAACGGCACCGCCGAGGCGGCCGAGGCCGCGAAGGCCGCGCTCGATCTGCGCGCCGCGCTGACCATGGAAACCTACGAGGCCGCCACCACCGCGATGGTCGTGACGCCGGGTGAGTTCATCAACCCGCCCGCGATCGCGCACGGCGCGGGCCAGGCGAACGCGGGCGGCGCCGAGCAGGCCGCGCAGAGCACCACCAACGCCGACCCGGTGCAGACCGCGATCTCCGCGGCCGGTGCGCTGGTCAACAACCCGGCCGTGGTGAGCGCCGCGACGCAGGTGGCGAACGTCGCGGGTTCGGTGGCGACCACCGGTGTATCCACCGTGGGCACCATCGGCTCGCAGGCGGTCTCGGCCGTCACCAGCGCGGTCGCCGCGCCCGGAATCACCGCAGCGGCACCGGCTTCGATGGTCGGCGGGGCAGGCCTGGCGGCTGCCGCCGCGTCGTCCGCGACCCGGTCCGCGTCCCTCGGCGGCAGCACGGTGTCGTTCGGCAACGGTTCGCTGAAGCTCCCCGAGGGTTGGGGCGCGGGCAGCGCGGCAGGCGGCGCACCCGCCACGGCCGCCGTCGTCGAGAACAACGCGGTGGCACAGCCCACCGGCGCGCCGGTCCGCAACAACAACGGTGCGCACGGCAGCCCGCTGCTGGGCAACCAGGTGCGCGACGAGGACGACGAGTCCGAGCACAAGAGCCAGGACTACCTGCGCTCGACCGAGCACTTCAACGACGGCCGCTACGCCGCGGACGGAGTGATCGGCGCCGAACCCGCCGGAGCGGCGGCTAAGTGACCGTACTGGGTGCGGGCCGCGGCCCGTCACTGCTGAAGTCGGTTGTGCTGTCGCTCGACGAGATGCAGTTCCTCCTGGAGAAACTGGAGATCGACGAGGTCCCCGTCGTGTTGGACGCGCGCGGGCAATACGACAACGTGGCCGACCACGACGCAGCGATGGCCGTGGCCGCTCAGTCGCTCGCCGATCGGGAACTGCTGATCGGTGACGCGGTGCATCACGAACTCGAAGACCGGCTGCAGGCGCTGTACCGACCGCACTGGGTGGTCGCGCTACGGCTGCATGTGGACGGTGCGATGAGTCGCATGTGTCTCGCAAAGGGCGACGATGTTGTCACCGTCGCCCTGCGCGGGCCGCAGTCCTACGTGATCGACGAGGTCGAAGACGACCTGCCCGGCCCGGTGATCGCGGCGCTCGGCCCTGCCGAACCGCTCGACCTGACCGGCATGAACGCGCCGACCGAACAGCTCGTTCCGATTTTCGACGACACCGGTGACGCGGCCGCCACCGCCAACCGGCTCGCGAAAGTCGGCACCCCGCCACGCGATGCGCAAACCCTCGCCTCCGCGATGGTGCAGATCCATTCGCACGCCGAAATCGTCGGCGTCGTCTACGGCGACGGCACCCGCGACGTCACCGACAACCACATCGCCGTATTCAACACCCGCTCCGGGCGTTTCCTCGCCACCGCCAGCAAATCCGACGACGGCGTGAAATGGACGTCGCTGAGTCCGGGGACCCCGGGTCGGTTGCGAACGGCGTTGCAGGACTTGATCAGTGGGCTGCCGGAGCGAGAAGAGTTCCCGGCCAAACCGCAGCAGGGTTAGCGGGGGTTGTCGCTGGTGGCTTGCCGCGCGGCTGACGGTTGAGGTTCGGGGCGGGTTTCACAGACAGTCCACACCGTTCACAGGGCATACAACCCGTGAGCCGTATGCACGCGCTGTGGGTCCGCACCTATCTGTCGCTTGGGTGCCACTGTCAGCGGGCCGTACACGGTATGCACCCCACCGCGTCCTGAGTGACACGCTGCGCACGAACCGTCGCGGGGCGGGTTCACAGACAGTCCACACCGTTCACAGGGCATACAACCCCTGTGGACCGTGTGCACGCTCTGTGGGTCCAGCGCCCATCTGTCGCTTGGATGCGACTGGCGGGGGGCCGTGCACGGTGTGCGCCCCACGGCGTCCTCGGGACCCGCACCACCTCTCCGGAACCCCACCAGTCCTAAGTGCCACCACTGCGCGCGAACGTCGCGGGGCGGACCCACAGACAGTCCACACGGTTCACAGGGCATACAACCCCTGTGAACAGGGTGCACGCTCTGTGACCCTGCGCCGATCTATCGCTTGGGTGCAGTTGGCGGCGGGCCGTGCACGGCGTGCCCCGCCGCGTCCTGAGTGCCGCGCTGCGCACGAACGTCGCGGGGCGGACCCACCGTGCGGCTGGCGGCGGGCCGTGCACGGTGTGCACCTCGCCGCGTCCTGAGTGCGCGCTGCGTACGAACCGCCGCGGGGCGGGTTCACAGACGATCCACACGGTTCACAGGGCATACAACCGCTGTGAACAGGGTGCACGCTCTGTGGGCCTGGGACCTAGCTGTCGCTTGGTGCGACTGGCAGCGTGATCTGCCGCGCGACGCGCGCGTTTCAGTTCGGTGCGCGCGGAATGGTCAGCAATTGTGCGCGCGGGACGCGAAATGGTGCGCGGGAGGTGAATTCGCGCGCGAGGCACGCTCGTGCGGCAGGCTGGAGTCAGCCCATCGGGTCGTCGGGGGTGGGCGAGACGTCGTAGCCGAAGGGTGGGGTGAAACGGCCCCAGCGGATGCAACTCCAGCCGCCATCGGGGAGCGGGACCAGTTCGATGGTTTCGGTGTTGTCGAGGTGGTTGTTCGTGGTGAAGGGCGGGCGGACGTCGGCCAGGTAGCGGGAGACCAGGCGCATGGCGGCACCGTGGTTCACCAGCAGGACGTCGCCTTCGCCGGAGCCGGACAGGTAGCGCTCGCGTAGGTCTTCGATCACGGGGAAGAACCGGGCCAGGATGTCGTTGCCGGATTCCCCGCCCGGAATGCGTTCGTCCAGGTCGCCCTCGTGCCAGGCGCGGTATATGCGCTGGAAGAACAGGTGCGCTTCCTCGCTGTGCAACCCCTCCAGGTCACCGGCCTGCACCTCCTGCAGGTTATCCAGGACGGTGGCGGGCACCCCGGTCGCGGCCTCGATGTAGCCCGCGGTCTGCCGGGCGCGCAGCGCCGCCGAGCAGAACAGCACGCGCGGCGGGGTCAGCAGGGTCTCGCCGAACGTCTTCGCCTGTGCCGCACCGCGTTCGGTGAGCGGCAGGCCGGGCACCTTGGTGTCGAGCAACTTCGCGACGTTGCCCTCGGTCTCGCCGTGCCGGACCAGCACCAACTTGGCCGGGCCGATCTTGCGGTCGGAATCCGGTGCGGTACTCACAGATCCGCCACCCCCTTTCGCAGCTGGGTCAGCCACGCCGCCGCGGGCTCGTCGGACGGCGGCGGCGTGCCGGTCGCCGAGGTAGCGGGCCAGGAACCGAGGAACCGGATCCGGGCCGTGCGATGTAAAGCCTTGAGCGCCTCGGCCACCGCGATGTCGTCGATATGCCCGACGCAGTCGAGATAGAAGCGGTAGGTGCCCATCCCGGTCCGTGTCGGCCTGGATTCGATCCTGGTCAAATCGATACCGCGGGTTGCGAATTCGGCGAAGGCGCGCATCAGCGACCCGGGTTCGTTAGGCAGTTCGAGCACGATCGAGGTCCGGTCGGCGCCGGTGGCCGGCGGTGCCACCCGAGGCCGAGTCACCAGCACGAAACGGGTGATCGCCTGCTCGACATCGGCGACACCGGTGGCCAGCGGGATCAAACCGAGCCGTTGCCCGGCCAGCGCGGTGGACACGGCCGCATCGGCCTTGCCCGCCGCGACGTCCTCGGCGGCCGCGGCATTGGACGCCGACGTGTAGGGCTGCGCCTGCGGCAATTCGCGAGCGACCCATTCCCGGACCTGCGCGGCGGCCACCGGATAGGCGGCCAGCGTGCGCACCTCGGCGAGGGTGGCGCCGGGGCGGCCCAGGATCGTGAAGGTCACCTCCAGCTCGGTTTCCGCGACGATCTGTAACCGCGGACCGATCGCCAGGGAATCGAGTGTCGCGGAGATCGAACCCTCCACGGAACTCTCGATCGGCACCACCGCGCCGTCGACGTCTCCGCTACGGATCAACTCCAGCGCGGCGCCCTGACTGGGCGCGGCGACACGCTCGACAGCCCCTTCGAAGGCTCCCGAGATCTCGAGGTCGGCGAGGGCCATCTCGGTGAAGGTTCCGGAGGGCCCGAAGTACGCGATGCGCGGCACGGTTACGACCTTACTTGCGTCCGCCGCCGACCCTCCCGGGATTCACCGCGTCCCCACCGCACCTCGCTCTCCGGTCACCCCTGATTCAGGTGGGGGCGAGGGGTGTCAGGGCTGCGGTGAGGGTGTCCGGGTCATCGGTTTCGATGGCGAGCAGCACGGAGCGGAGTGCTTCCACCGCAGGGGGTTTCAGGCCGGTCAGGAAAGGGAGATCGGGGTGGCTGAGGGCGGCCGGGATGTCTTCCCCGCAGAGGGCGGCGGCGGTGCCGGCGATGACGGCCAGGGCGCGATCGCCGGAGCCGGTGCGGGCGACGAAACCGGAGTCGGTGTGCACGATGCCGGCCAGGAACTCGGCGATCTCGGCGTCGGGCGCGTCCGCGTCGAGCACGGGCGCCGGCACCTCGGCCCGCGGGGTGCGGACCAGGCCTTCGACCAGGCTGCGCCGCGCGGGCGCGGTCAACGCCACGAGTACCGGTTCGCTCGCTGATTCCGATCCGTGCGCCACCGACCCACCGTAACAACCGCGTTCGAGTCGGGGTCCGCGGGTGAATTCTCAGGATCAGGGTGGCGGGAACGCTTGCGGATGTCCCGCACGTCACTTAGCTTAGGGTAACCTAATTGAGCGCCGAGCGAGGCGAGCAGAGCCCGACCACGGAGGTTTGTATGCCGCGTCCGACACCGACCGTCGCGCCGTCCACGGCCGAGCGGGTGCGCAGTGCCTGCGCGCATGCCGAACACGCCGTGCTGGCCATGCCCGGCATCGATCCGACGCCGATCTCGGTCCATCACGTGCGTGAATGCGGCGACGCCGTGATCGCGGTGCCGACCACGTCGGTGGCGGCGGTGCTGGCCGGGAATTCGCCGGACGCGGGCGCTCCCGCGGTGCTGGAGCTCACCGATCACGCGCCGCTGCCGCTGCGTGAGCCGGTGCGCGCGCTGGTGTGGCTGCGCGGCTGGGTCCGTGCGGTGCCGACGCAGGCGCAACGCGCGCTGGCCACCGAGGTCGCCAAGGAGAACCCCGATCCGGGTCTGCTCGATGTCGGGCACACCGCGACGCTGCTGCGCCTGGTGATCAACTCCGCGGTGGTCGCCGACTCGACCGGCGCCGAGTCGGTCAGCGTCGACGAACTACGCCTGGCACAGCCGGATCCGTTCTGCACCTTGGAATCCGCGTGGTTGCAGCACATGGACGCCGACCATGCCGACGTGGTCGCACAGCTGGCCAGGCACCTGCCGCCGCGCCTGCAGCACGGCATCGTGCATCCGCTCGCCATCGACCGCTACGGCCTCACCCTGCGCGTCGAAGGACGCGACGGCGACCACGATTTCCGGCTCCCCTTCACCTCCCCCGCCGACGATATCGAGGCGCTCAGCCGCGCGGTCCGCACCCTCGCGGGCTGCCCCTTCCTCAACGGCCTGCGCCGCATCTGAGCCTCAACGGTCTGCGCCGCATCTGCGGCCTCAACGGTCTGCGCCGCATCTAAGCATCCGGACCACCCGGCGCAGAACGCCAGGCACTGAACCGGCTCGCCCGGGGCGGTGGGCTCTCCGCGTTTCGGCAGCGGCCAAAGCGGCTTCGACCGCATCCGGGGGTAACCGCTGTCGAGCGCCGCGTAGTCCGCGGCGGTGCGTGGCGCGACGCGGGCGGGGGCGGGCAATAGATTCGAGGGATGCGTAGTGCGGTTGGTGACGAGTCGGCGGAGCTGACCGGGCGGGAGCGGCTCGGGATCAAGCTCGAGATCGCGGTCGTGCTCGTGGTCACCTTCGGGTTGAGCGGGCTCAATGCGGCGTTGTCGCTGGTGGAGAGCGCGCTCGCGCCGGGCGGCGTGGGTGGGCGCACGGTCGCGCTGAATCCGTCGCGCTCTGCCCAGTCGATCATCGACCTGCTGTTCCAGCTGCTGAGTGTGGCGCGGCTGCTGGGGTGGGCGGCGCTCGGGCTGTACCTGTTGTGGCGCAGCGGAATCGGGCCGCGACTGATCGGGCTGGCGGCGCGCGTGCGGTGGCGCGCGGATGTGCTGCCGGGGCTGGTGCTGGCCGCCGTGATCGGTTTGCCGGGCTTGGGTCTGTATCTGACCGCGCACGCGCTGGGGGTCAGCGTGACGATCGTGCCCGCCTCGATCGGCGACCACTGGTGGCGGTTGCCCGCGCTGATCCTGTCGGCGTGCGCGAACTCGCTGGCCGAGGAGATCATCGTGGTCGCGTTCCTGATCACCCGGTTGCGCAGGCTCGGCTGGTCGGAGAATTCCGCGCTGTTCGCCTCGGCGCTGCTACGCGGCAGCTACCACCTGTACCAGGGCCTCGGCGGCGGCATCGGAAACGTGGTGATGGGCTTGGTGTTCGGCCGCTACTGGCAGCGCACGAACAAACTGTGGCCGCTCGTGCTCGCACACGCCACCATCGACGCGGTCGCCTACCTCGGCTACACCGCCCTGCGCGGCCACGTCTCCTGGTTGCCGTAGCCCGCGAGACCGACTGTGCGGCAACGGAACAGCAGGCAGCAGCTGCCCTGCACCCGGTAACCCACGGCTAACCATGCGGCAGGTAGCGGCCGCATATCGCGCAGCAAGTGGCCGCTGACGGACCACCCCGCACCATGGCCGGCCCCGTCTGCGATGCCCGCGAGTTGCACCACCTGGCCGTGCTGATCGGCTTCGACGCGGCCGCGTTCAACGCGTACCTGGCCATCGAAGACATGCTCGACCGCGGCCCGCTCGACATGCCGGACAGCACTGGCGATCCGGCCGCCGACTACGCCGTCGCCGCGTTTCCCCGGCACGGTCAGCGCGATCCGTCCCGCAGTTCTCCGTTGAGCCGGGCGGCCTGGCGGGTGAGGTGCGCGCGTTCCGGGAGGGACGTGGCGGCGAGGGCGGCTTCGCTGTAGAGCCGGGCGGCGGTTTCCGGGTCGCCGTCGCGTTCGCGCAGGTATGCCTCGACGGCGGTGTACCTGGGGAGGGTGGGGTCGAGGTCGGTCAGGGCGGCCAGGCCGGCGCGCGGGCCGTCGGCCGCGCCGACCGCGACGGCCCGGTTGAGGCGCGCCACCGGACTGTCGGTGAGCGCGACCAATTCGTCGTACCACTCGACGATCTGCACCCAGTCGGTCTCCTCGGCGGTCCGGGCGTCGGCGTGTAGCGCGGCGATGGCGGCTTGCGCTTGGAACTCGCCGAGCCGGTCGCGGGCGAGGGCGGTCTGGAGGATGTCGACGCCTTCGGCGATGAGGCGGGTGTCCCACCGGGCGCGGTCCTGTTCGGCGAGCGGCACGAGACTGCCGTCGGCGCTGGTGCGGGCCGGGCGGCGCGCGTGATGCAGCAGCATGAGCGCGAGCAGACCCGCGACCTCCTCGTGCGCGGTCACGGCCGCCAGCTGACGGGTGAGCCGGATCGCTTCGGCCGCGAGATCGACGTCGCCGGAGTAGCCCTCGTTGAACACCAGGTAGAGCACGCGCAGCACGGTCGCGACGTCCCCGGCCCGGTTCAGCCGGACGCTCGACACCGTGCGTTTGGCCCGGCTGATCCGTTGCGCCATGGTCGCTTCCGGCACCAGGTACGCCTGCGCGATCTGCCGCGTGGTCAGGCCGCCGACCGCGCGCAACGTGAGCGCGACGGCCGAAGCCGGTGTCAGGGACGGATGCGCACACAGGAAATACAGCTGCAGCGTGTCGTCCGCGGTCTCGGCGGGGCCGGGCGCGGGCTCGACCTCGACGAGTTCCTCCCGCCTGCGCCGCGACGTTTCGGCACGGGCGGCATCGAGGAATTTGCGCCAGGCCACCGCGACCAGCCAGCCCTTGGGATCACGCGGCGGCTCGTCCGGCCAGGCGCGCAACGCTTCGATCAGCGCCTCCTGCACGGCATCCTCGGCCGCCGCGAAGTCTGCGCCGCGGCGGACGAGGATCCCGAGGACAGCGGGCGTGAGCGTGCGCAGCAACGCCTCGTCCACCGTCGTCACTCCGTGATGGTCGCCGGCACACCGTAGAACGGCCGCACCTCGAGCCATTCGCAGATCGGCTCGCCGCCGGGCCCGGGCGCCGCGGACAGCTCGCGCGCCAGTTCCACCGCACGGTCCCACGATTCGACATCGATGATCAACCAGCCTGCGATCAGGTCCTTGGTCTCGGCGAACGGCCCGTCGGTCACCGGCGGCCGCCCCTCCCCGTCGTACCGCACGAACGCGCCTTCGGGGGACAGCGCCTGGGTGTCGACGAATTCGCCCGTCTGCTCCAACCGGGCCGCGAAATCGCGCATGAACTGGAGGTGCGCGTCGACCTCCGCCGGGGTCCACTGGTCCATCGGCGCGTAGTCCACGGCCGGGGTCGGGCCGCCGCGGTAGTGCTTGAGCAGCAGGTACTTCGCCATCTTGATCTCCTTGATGTGGTGCGGCCCATTCTGGCCGCTGTGCCCCTGGGACGGAGCCGTCTACGCGTTCTCGACATCCATGGCGGACGAATTCCGAAAATCTTTTCCGGTCCGGCAGGCGGACCGAGCCCGAGCGGCCGACCTGCGCCGATCCATTCGTGACCCAACTGTTCCCGGCCAGGCGATAACAGTGAATCAGCCCAGGCGAATTCATAGAGAGTGCTCGGACGGAAGGGCACTGGCTTCGGCGCGCCGGGCAGTCGCGCCGGACCGAGATCGATCCGTCGCACGACCACCCCGAACGACGAGCGATAAGTAGAGTCTTTGTGATGAATGGCGACGACCCCCAGTACCGCGCACCGATGCGCCGGGTGCCGCCGCCCGGCCGGCCGCCGCTGCCGCGGCCCGGGCCGCACCGGGCGGGCCCGCCCCCCGGCGACCCGCGTGCGCCGTACGTCGAACCGACCCAGGTGATGCGGCGCCGCGGCCCGCACGCGCAGCCGCTCGCCTATTCGCAGGTGCCGCCGGAGCAGGCCGCGACGCGGATGCCGCCACCGATGAACAAGCGACGCCCGCCGACCCATGCACCGACGCAGCAGCCGGTCCCCTACCGCGAGGATCCGCCGCCGCCACGCCAATTCCGGGGCGCGCCGCCCCCGCCGCCCCCGTCGGCCCCGCCGCGGCGGGAGCGGGCTCCGCGGCCGCGCCGCAAGCGGCACTATTTCCGCTGGTTCCTGGTATTGCTGCTGGTGCTCGTCCTGGCTGCGATCGGTGCCGTGATCCAGCTCGACCGATCCCTGACCCGTATCCCCGCGTTGGCGAACTACGCCGAGCGCGTCGGCGACACGCCGGGCACCAACTGGCTGCTCGTCGGTTCCGACGGCCGCGCGGGGCTGTCTCCCGAACAGGAGCAGGAGCTCGCCACCGGCGGCGAGGTCGGCCCGGAACGCACCGACACGATCATGCTCGTGCACGTCCCGAAGTCGGGTAAGGCGACGTTGGTCAGCCTGCCGCGCGACTCGTACGTCAGCATCCCCGGCAACGGCAAGGACAAGCTGAACGCCGCCTTCGCGATCGGCGGCGCGCCGCTGCTCGTGCAGACCGTCGAGATCGCCACCGGCCTGCGCATCGACCACTACGCGCAGATCGGTTTCAGCGGTTTCGCCGGCGTGGTCGACGCGCTCGGCGGCATCGACGTGTGCCTGCCCACCGCCATCGACGACCCGCTGGCCGGGATCAACCTGCCCGCGGGCTGCCAGAAACTGACCGGACCGGAGGCGCTCGGTTTCGTGCGCAGCCGCGCGACCGCGCTGGCCGATCTGGACCGGATGAACAACCAGCGCATCTTCATGTCCGCCTTGCTGAAGAAGGCGACAAGCGCTGCGACACTGGCCAATCCGTTCAAGCTGTGGCCGTTGGCGTCGGACACCGTCAAATCACTGAAGGTGGACAACGGGGACCACATCTGGAATCTGGGTCAGCTCGGCTGGGCGCTGCGCGGCGACACGGTGGCCACGACGGTGCCGATCGGCGGCTTCGACGACACCGCGAGCGGCAACGTGCTGCTCTGGGACAAGAACAAGGCGAGCGGGTTCTTCGAGGCGCTCGCGAAGGACCAACCGATCCCGGAGGATCTGCTCACCAGGTAACGTCGATCACATGGCCGACATCGACGAGTCGTTCCCTGGTCTGCTGCGCGAGCAACTGCACCGCGGCTTCACCGCCGCCCAGCAGTATCTGGCCGCCGCCGTGTACTTCGATTCGAATCGGTTGCCGCAGTTGGCGAAACACTGCTACGCGAAGTCCGCCGAGCAGCGCGCGCACGCGCTGCGGATGGTCCAGTATCTGCTCGATCGCGACCTGGAGATCCGGATCGGCGGGCTGCACGAGGTCCGGTCCACCTTCGAATCTCCGCGTGCCGCAATAGCTTTCCTGCTGGACGACGAGCAGAACCGGAGCACGCAGATCACCGGGCTGGCGCGGGCGGCCCGCGAATCCGGTGACTACCTCGGCGAGCGGTTCATCCAGTGGTTCCTCAAGGAGCAGGTGGAAGACGTCGCCCGGATGACCACCCTGCTGGCTGTGATCGACCGTGCGGCGGGCGACCTGTTCGACGTCGAACAGTTCATTGCGCGCGAGTTGAGGGCACCCCAACGCCTCGATACCACGACGCCGAAAATGGCAGGCGCAGCAAAGAATTAATTAGGCAATACTAGCCTCAATAAGGTTGCACTTGGATGACACGCGCGTTGACCAGCGCTAATGTCACCTCTATGTCCAGCCATCCGGAGTCCCCGCGCAGCAAATTCCACGGCCTGCTTCACGATCAGATCAGGCATGAATTCAATGCCGAACATCAATACATCGCTATCGCGGTGTGGTTCGACAATGCTGATCTGCCCCAGTTGGCCAAGCGGTTCTACGCGCAGGCGGTCGAAGAGCGCAATCACGCGATGATGATCGTGCAGTACTTCCTCGATCGCGATATCAGCGTCGACCTCGCCGGGATCGACGCCGCGAAATCCAAGTTCGAGAATGTGCGCGAGCCGATCGCGCTGGCCCTCGCCCAGGAGAAGACGGTCACCGACCAGATCATCCAGCTGGCGAGCACGGCCCGCGAAGAGGGCGACTACCTCGGCGAGCAATTCATGCAGTGGTTCCTGAAGGAGCAGGTCGAGGAGGTCGCCAATATGACCACCCTGCTCAATATCGCCGATCGCGCCGGGTCGAACCTGTTCGATCTGGAAGAGTTCATCGCGCGCGAAATGAGTGGTCCGAGCGATGCTTCCGGCGCGCCGTCGGCCGCGGGCGGCACCGTCTGATCAACGCGCTGCGATAAGCGACAAGGCCCAGCTCTTCGCGACGAGCTGGGCCTTTGCCATTCCCTGCGCTAGCTGGCGCTCAGCGTGCTGATCAAGGACGTGATGATCTTCAGGATCTGCTCCATTGGTGTGCCTCATTCCTCATCGATTTGGTGAGACTGCCCTCACCTGCACCAGCCTTCGGTGTCAGAGGAGAACCTAACGGAGCAGCGATCATTCAGTTGGATTTTGACTGAAATCAATCCGCTTAATTTGTCAGCGCAGGGTGACCTGGCGCGAGCGCAAACCGTCACGCGAACGACGCTCGTCGGCGGTCAACGGCGCGTCCGTGGCGAGCGCCTCGGCCAGCCGAGCCCCGAATTCCTCGGCGGGCTTGGTCCATTCGTCCGCGTGCCGCTCCCGATCCAGGTCGAACACCGGGACGAGCACGCCGTGCGTGCGGAACGAACCGGCGAACCGGGAACCCTCGCCGAGTTGCAGACCGCCCGCGGCGTGCAGCCGGGCCAGCGCCAGCATCAGATCGTCCTCGTTCTCCGGGCGGACCCAGCGGATATGCGCCTTCTCGCCGGCATCCACCCACCACGCGGCCCCGGCGGTGTCCGGCGCGAGCGCGATCCGCGCCGACGGCATGATCGCCTGCTTGGCCTGTTCGATGGTCGCGGCCACCTGCGCGTCGGGCTGCACGCCCTCGGGCACCCACCAGTCGAAGTCCTGGTGCACCGTGAGTTCCAGGGCGGCACCGGGATCGATCACGTCGGCCAGCCGCGGACCGCCCGCCACGCTCTCCACCGACGACAGCGAATCGCCGGGCTCGGCGGACTGCGTCCACAGGATGGCGGCGGCCAGGTCGGCGCCCGCATCGGCGCTCTGGAACTGCGTCTGCGCGCCGACGAATCCGGTCGGCGGCTCACCCGCGCGCGCCAGCGCGGCGACCGCACCGGGGAGCACGGTGGCGAGCACGACCGGGCGCTCGGCCGCGACGCTCGACGCCAGCTTCAGCTCGGCGGTCGCCGACGGCACGAACTCGCGCAGCGCGACCAGATCGCACTCCGCGGCCAGCCCCTCGAAGGGACGCGTCACGGTCTGCGCCGCCTGCTCCTGCGCGGCCTTCCGCTCGGCGAGACGCTGGGCCCGGTTCCCGCCGGGCTTAGGACTGTTGCGCTTGCTCTTACCCACGGGGGGTCAACCTACAGGGTGTGCCCGCCGCCACCCCGCGCGCCACGTCGGCGAATCCCACCCGGCCCCGCCGCCGCGCCACCGGCATCCGAATAACCAACGCACCCAACCACGTTCGCCATCCTGCCTACCCCGCACTCCCCGACCCGCCCGGCGACACCCGGCAACCCCCGTTCACCGGGGTATACAACCCACCCACATATCCCGGCGGGCGCAACACGGCACCGCCGCTTTCCGGCCACCACGAATCCCGTTGAGCACGCAGCGATTCCCAGCGTGGGTCACCCACTGCCGCAAAGTTCGCGTGCGGGTGAGTCTGAGCGCTCGGCGCTTTCCGGCGACCAGTCACACGCTGCCGTGAAGGGTTTGTTTGCGGCCGGTTCAAGCGCGCAGCGCTTCCCGGCGAGCGGCCGCACCCCTGCCGCGGCGGCCTACGTGCAGCCAAGCCTGAGCACGCCGCGCTCCTGGGCGAGAGGTCACACCCTGCCGCGAACACGGCTTGATGCGGTCGTGCCCAAGTGCCCGGCGCTCCCAGCGAGCGGTCGCGCCCTGCCGCGCACGGTTTGCATGCGGCCGAGTCTGAGCGCGGCAATCCCCGCGTGTGTCACCCCTGCCGCACGGTTTGCGGGCGATCGGGGTCTGAGCCGCGCGGCTCTTTCGGACCAGCGGTCGGGCCAGCGATCAGGGGGTGCCGAGGAGGGTTTTGGTGCGGCCGGGGTGGTTGGTGGCGACCCAGCTGACGCCGAGGTCTGCGCAGAGGCGGACGTCGTCGGGGTCGTCGACGGTCCAGCAGTAGGTGGCGCGGCCCGCGGCGGCGGCCTTGTCGACCAGTTCGGGATGTTCGCGCAGCGTCTTCACCGACGGCCCGACCGCGGTCGCGCCGACCGTCGTCGCGGCGCTGCCGCCGAGGTAGCGGGAGGATTCGCCGAGCAGCACGGTGGGCAGTAGCGGCGCGGCGCGGCGGATCCGCCAGACCGCGGTCGCGGCGAACGACATCACCACCGCGCGGGAATGATCGGCGGACGCGGGCGTCGCGATCCCGAACCGCTGCAGCTCGGCGAGCAGCTTGTTCTCCACCAGCGCGCCGTAGCGCACGGGATGTTTGGTCTCGATGAACAGTTTGGTCGGCCTGCTGCGCCAGTCCAGGACGAGGGTGATCAGCTCGCTGAGCGTGAGCACCGGCGACGGTTCGCCGTCCGCGCCGAAGTCGAGTTCCTTCAGTTCGTCCAGCGTCATCTCGCTGACCAGGCCGGTGCCGGACGAGGTCCGGTCGACGGTGCGGTCGTGCACGCACACCAGGTGCCCGTCCCTGGTCAGCCGGACGTCGCATTCGACGCCGTCCGCGCCTTCCTGCAGCGCCAATTCGTATGCGGCGAGCGTGTGTTCGGGACGCGCCGCCGAGGCACCCCGATGCGCCACCACGAACGGCGCGCGACTGCCCTGGCTCACTTGGCCATAACCTCCTCGTGCTCACGGTCCACTGCACCGTCGGGCGGGTTCTGCGGTTCGGCGTCCGGCGCGGCAACGGGCTGCTCGACGGTAGCCGGTGCGCCGCGGCCGCCGGGCTGCACGGGCTCGATCACCGGTACGGGCGGGTCGACGGCGATCACCCAGCGGCGCGCGATCCGGCTGTGGCCGAACGCGTCTCGCTCCTCGATCGCGCGCAGCATGGTGAGGGTGAGCAGCGCGACGGCGGCGGCGACCAAGTCGGTGAATGCCGTGAACAGCACGCCGTCGGCTTTGACCTGCAACGAGTCCGCGGTCCGCCAGTACAGCGCGGCCACCGCGACGAGGCCGCCGATTACCCAGGCCGCCCACCAGATCCGGATCGCCCGCACCGCCCGCGGATCGTCGCGCTCGGCGACGATCTCGGTCAGGAAGATGCCCGGCCACACCATATTGACCACCGGAACGACGCAGCCGAGCACGAGCGCGCGCACCGACCGCGGCTCGCCGCGACCGGCCTGCTCGAAGACGGTGCGCCGGGTCCGGATCAGCCAGCCGACCATCGCGAGCGCGCTGATCAGCGCGAGCAGCAGGGCCAGCAGCGCGGCGCCGACGACGAACGCGTCGGAGGCGAACAGCAGCGCGGGGTGGATCAACCGGGTCCGATTGCGCAGCAGCAACAGATAGCGCAGCAGTTCGGCGAGTGCCGCGAGGCCGAACACCACGGCGGTGGTGATCAGCAGGGTCGGCACCTTGCGGGTCAGTTTCGCGAACGGCAGCGCCGGACCGGCCGATTCCCGCGGCGGCTGGTCGAGCAGACCCCAGCGCGGGATCTGGGTGTAGCGCGGGGTGGCGGTGGCGGCGGGTGGGGCGCCGGAGCTCTTGCGGAGGCGGTGATCGGGTCGGCGCGCCACCCACCGGTAGTTGCGGCGTTCGGCGGGCGCGTCGATCGGCGCGGGCGACAGCAGCACGCCACGGCAGCGCGGGCACCAGTGCATCGGAGTCGACTGCACGGCCCATCGCGCACCGCAACGCGCACAAGGTTGGACAACCGTACTCATCGCACCTCAGCTCTCCCTCAGTAGATCTTCGCCTGGTGGTCGCCGTCCGCGATCAGCGGGCGGCCGGCCTGCTGCCACGCCACCATGCCACCGCTGACCTGAATCGCTTCGAAGCCGATGTGCGTGAGGTATTCGACCACCTGGAGAGAACGGCCGCCTTGCCGGCAGATGACGTAGAGGTCGACGTCGAACTCCAGTTCGTCCACCCGGGCGGGCACGTCGACCATCGGGATGTGGATCGCGCCGGGCGCGTGTCCGAGCTGCCATTCGTCCTCTTCGCGCACGTCGAGCAGGATCGCCCGGGTGGGGTCCGGCGTGGTCGGCGCGGCGCGGTCGAAATCGCTCGGCACCGCGTCCACCGGGACGGAGGGAACATGGGGACTCGTCACGGTTTCGATCCTGCCATGGGCACGCGGGGACCGCGCAGTTCCGGCTCGGCCGGGGACCTCGACAGCAAGCCGATACTTCAGGTATGTTCTGCGTCCCGGAACCCTGAACGAGCCCCGCTCAGGGGCGGTATGTGCATATCTCCGACAGAGTTATCCACATAATCCACAACCTCATCCACAGGCTGCGGCTATCAGACAGCGCATCAATCCAGTGTTCGGCTATCAAAGCAACCGTATGGCTAACTTTCTCGCCGTCGCACGCACTCGAAGCCGTTCACTTCGCGTCGCGCCGGGCACTCTCTGGCGTGTCACGCGGGCGCGAACGACCGATCCGGGACTCCCCTCCACCAAGTACATCCCGGAGCGGTCATCCGCCGCTGACCTCGGAACTTGTGGCGCAACATGTTCCGACAACTACTTGGACGACGCAGCGTGCGGTTCGGTTCCATAAAAAACGAGAACGCTAGCGAAAAACTTAAATATTGGGCTGCACCGGTAGCTGTCGGTAGCCTGTGCGCATGAACGTGAGCAGGGGGCTACTCGACGGAATGGACACGGCCGGACTCAATGTCGCCCTGTCCGAGGCCACGTGCCTCGGCCTGCAGGTCGACGCGGTGGCCGGACAACTACGACTCGATCTAGAGGTGCTGACGCTTCCGGAGAACGGAACGCCCACCGAGGACTACCGGGTGCAGGTGACGTTCACCGGGGTCGGCCGCGTCGCCGCGTCGTTGCGGATGCAGAACTGGGATGCCGTCGAACCGCAGGTGCTGCCGCTGCAGTTGGACGGCCTGGACGAGGCGATCCGCAGTTTCGGCGGCGGCAGGCTGCACGGCTGGGAGTTCATCGACCTCGATGACAGCGGGTGGACGCTGTGGGGCGAGCTGCTCAGCTTCGATACCCGCATCGATGATCACGACTCCGCGCACGTGCTGGAGTTCTCTCAGGAGGAGGGCATCGACCCGCGTGAACTCGATGTGCGCGTGTGGTTCGACAACGTGCTGATCCAGGACGCGAACGGCCAGGAGATCCCGCTGGCCCAGTTCATCGCGGGCGCCACGCGCTGGTGGGCGGCACACGACGCGGGCGATCCGCGGGCGACCCGGCCCGGTGTTGCGCCGCCGCTCTGAAACTCCGCACCCCCTACCGCACATCCGGACCGACCGGGTGTGCGGTTTTCGTTCACGTGGGCGCTCAGGCGCCGAGGCCGGCCGGGCAGCTCACCCCGGTCGCGTGCACCGGGCAGTAGCCGCCGGGATTCTTGGCCAGGTACTGCTGGTGATAGCCCTCGGCGTAGTAGAACGCAGAAAGATCGGGCAGCGCCGCGATGTCGGTGGTGATCTCGCCGAAGCCGGCCGCGGCCAGCCGGGCGCCGAAGGCGTCCGCACTGCTGCGCGCCGACTCGGCTTGACCGGTATCGACCGTGAGCAGCGCCGACCGATACTGGGTGCCGCGGTCGTTGCCCTGCCGCATGCCCTGGGTCGGATCGTGGTTCTCCCAGAAGCACCGCAGCACGGCCGCGTAGTCGAGCATCCCGGGGTCGAACACGATCAGCACGGATTCGGTATGCCCGGTCTGCCCGCTGCAGACCTCTTCATAGGTGGGATTCGGGGTGAATCCGCCCGCGTAGCCGACCGCGGTCGTGTACACGCCGTCGAGCTGCCAGAACAGCTGCTCCGCACCCCAGAAGCAACCCATCGCGACCACCGCGACCTGCAGTTCGTCCGGAAACGGCGGATGCAGCGGATGACCGTTGACGTAGTGGGTATCCGGCACGAGGATCGGTTCCGCACGGCCGGGCAGCGCATTGTCCGGCGCGACCATGACGGGCGTGGGGAGGCGCAACCGCCCCACTAGTTCGTCGTACCACGACATGGTTCGATGCTACGCGTGAGGTTTCGACCCGGTGCCCGTACCGCGGACCGGACGGCGCACAGCCCGCGCGCTGGACGTCAACGCTGGAATGCGCAGGCCTCGGGCCCGGTTGGAACCGATCGGGTGTACGAATGATGGTTGGGTGTGCCCGCGAAACGGCGCGCCCAGCCCGACATAGGAAGGGACATCGTGGCTGAGTACACGCTGCCAGATCTGGATTACGACTACAGCGCCCTGGAGCCCCACATCTCCGGGCAGATCAACGAGCTGCATCATTCCAAGCACCACGCCGCATACGTCGCAGGCGCGAACACCGCGCTGGAGAAGCTGGAAGCCGCGCGCGAAAGCGGCGACCACGGCGCCATTTTCCTGTACGAGAAGAACCTGGCCTTCCACCTCGGCGGCCACGTCAACCACTCCATCTGGTGGAAGAACCTCTCCCCCAACGGTGGCGACAAGCCGGTCGGCGAGCTCGCTGCCGCGATCGACGACCAGTTCGGTTCGTTCGACAAGTTCCGTGGTCAGTTCACCGCGGCCGCCAACGGCCTGCAGGGCTCGGGCTGGGCGGTGCTCGGCTACGACACCCTCGGCCAGAAGCTGCTGACCTTCCAGCTCTACGACCAGCAGGCCAACGTTCCGCTGGGCATCATCCCGCTGCTCCAGGTCGACATGTGGGAGCACGCCTTCTACCTGCAGTACAAGAACGTCAAGGCGGACTACGTCACCGCGTTCTGGAACGTCGTCAACTGGGAAGACGTGCAGGAGCGCTTCGCCCGCGCCGTCTCGCAGGGCAAGGGCCTCTTCTTCGGCTGAGTCTGATTGCCGCGCCTTCGCGCGGTGAGTTCGCGGCCCCTCGAAGGTTCGGATCCGAGTGACGCCAGCTCGCGACTGCGTCGCCGGCGCATCGGCCACTCGGATCCGAACCGGGCCGCGAACGACAATGCTTGATCTCGCTCCGCTCGAAACCCGCGGTCCTACCGGTGTTGTCGCGTTGGGAGCCGAATCGAACCCGCAGGCAGTTACTGCCCGCGGGTTCGGTCGTTTCCGGGGTCCACGATGGACACGCCCGGGGCGCGGAGCGGTATCGGTTCGACTGGCAACGGCATCTGCCCAGCGAGAACAGCTGGTCAGGCGGTTTCTACCAGCCGACTGGCACTCTTTGGTACTTGTGTGCCAGGTGTTTCTTAGGTCATCCTCGGAATCCACAGTTCGAGGACGGGCAAGGCCGCCCCCGGTTTCATGACGGGAGGCACGATGCGTACGAATGAACCGATCGGCATCACGCCGTTCCAAGCCCGCGGCTCGCTGCGGGGTTTCGTCATCTCCGGCCGCTGGCCGGACACCACCAAAGAGTGGGCGCAGGTGCTGGTACTCGCGGTCCGGGTGGCCTCCATGCCGGGCCTGCTGGCCACGTCGACGGTGTTCGGGGTGCGCGAGGACCTGCCCGACGATCCGGCGCCCGGCACGGTCGGGTTGGTGATGGCCGAGGGCACGGTGCTCGGCGAAGAGGCGCTGACCCCCGGCCGGTTTGCCGGTCATGTGCCGACGGCGCTGCTCATGCTGCATCCGCCCTCGGAGACCAAACCGACGCTGCCCGAATGCGCGGGCGCCGCGTCCGGGTGTGTGCTGCTGCCGGGGGTGCCGCATCTGGGCCTGGAACACCGCGCGGCGTGGGCCGAGGCGGAGTCCGACGGCACGGTGACCTCGCTGGTCAGCCGGGTCGGACTGGACCCGATCAGCGATCCCGACACCGCGGTTCTGGCTATGCTGCTGGCCGCGTAAGGGTACCCGAAACTCGCGGCGAGGAGCGCCAAACTTATTGCGCGCATTGCGATTTCGATTACAGCATGGTGGCGTGCCCGGCGTGCGGCGGGTAGAGTCGGCAGCAGCGAAGGGGAGTAGCCCCCAATCACATAGTCGACATACTGACCCGCCACCGCACAACGGATCGGGTCCGGCTGTGTGAACCGGTCCGTTCCGGTGGGCGAGACCTTCGGCCAGGACAACATTCGTTGTCGGCCGGAGGCGTATCCAGACTCCGGCCGGCAGGCCGGAGACCCGGGAGCCGCACACGTCATGATCGCCACCGTTTTGCTGAGTATCGGCATCGTCTTCCTCGCCGAGCTGGGCGACAAATCCCAGCTGATGGCGTTGACGTTCGCCCTGCGCTACCGCTGGTGGGTGGTGCTCGGCGGGATCGCGACCGCCTCCGCCGCGGTGCATCTGCTCTCGGTCGGCGTCGGCTACTTCCTCGGTTCGGCGCTGCCCACCCGGGCCATCGCCCTGGTCGCCGCGCTCACCTTCCTTGCCGTCGGCGGGTGGACCCTGCGCGAGCACTTCGGCACCGCCGACGAGGACGAGCCGGCCCCGAAATCGTTGCGCGCGAGCACCGCCCCGTTCTTCGTGGTGCTGTCCGCGTTCCTGCTCGCCGAACTCGGCGACCGCACCATGTTCGCGACCGCCGCGCTGGCCACCGACTACGACTGGGTCGGCGTGTGGCTCGGCTCGACCATCGGCATGGTCGCCGCCGACGCCCTGGCCATCGCCATCGGCATCCTGGTCGGCAAGCACCTGCCCGAGCGCGCCATCGGCATCGGCTCCGGTCTCCTGTTCCTCTACTTCGGTGCCATGACACTGATCTCGACCGCCGCGCCGGATCTCGGCGGCCTCGTCGTCGCCCTGCTCGCCGCCACCGCCCCCGCCCTCGGCGGCGCTGCCCTGCTCGCCACCCGCCGCCGGCGCCGCACGACACCGGCCGAGCCCGCGGACCAACCCGCGATCCCCGCGGACCCGCCCACCCACCGCTAGGCCGACCACGCCCGAGGCCGCCGCGCACATTCCGCCACCCCGCACGCGTGTCCTTCACCCGACACGCGCGCGGCGCGCTGGAACCTGCGCGGCAGCGGTTGAACAACTGCGGAGTGCGGGCGGGAGCTGCGGAGTCAGGGGTGGGCGAGGGCTTCGCCGTATAGCCGTCCGCCGCGGCGGACGAGGTCCAGCAGGGGTGCGCGGAGGGCAAGGAGGCCGTCGAGGTCTTCGGCGGCGATTCGGCCGGTGACCATGGCGCTGATCGCGGCGGCCAGGGTGACGCAGGCGAAGCGCTGGTCGTCGGTGCGGGCGTCGAGGACGTCGGCGATCAGGCCGACGAACAGTTCTTGCAGTTGGGCGCGGCGCGCGATCGCGGCCGAACCGACCGCGTAGACCTCGACGAGGAACAGGCGCGCGCTGGCCGGGTCGTCGACCAGGTGCTGGAGGTAGGCGGCGAAGATCTTGTCCATCCGGGTCACCGGGTCCAGCTCGGTGGCCGCGGCCGGTGCTCCGTCGGCTTCCAGGGACGCATCGGCGATGCGCTCGAGCAGGTTCTGCGCGGCCCGCTCGTACGCGGCCTCGAAACAGGCTTCCTTGGAACGGAATTGCTCGTAGAAGGTTTCCCGGGAGACCCCGGCCCGCTTCAGGATCGCGGCGACGGAGGTGCCGACGTAACCGTTCTCGACCATCGCCTCGGCCATCGCGATCAGGATGCGCTCGCGCTGCGAGGCGACCACCTGCTCCCGCGGCAGGCCGTGCCTGCCCCGAGGGAGTTGCCGTGCGCTGGTTGCCGATTCGGTCATTCAGGAACTCCGGTGTTGTCGGTCTAGACGGGCCGCTCCATTTTGCGTGGTCTGTCCGGTTGGTCTGTTGTGAAGGGTGCCGCTTCCTTCCTGGCGATCTCCAGCGCGCGCGGTACGCCGCGCCGCAGGGCGAGGTCGATGACCCGCTGGGCGACCGGCCGGGCGGGCAGCACGTAGGCCACCCACCACGGTGACACGACTTGACGGCTCCGGCGCGCAATCGCCTTTTCCACCGCATCGATGGCGGGGCCGAGCGGCGCGACACCGGAGACCGTGGCGCGCCCGATGATGGCGCGTGCCGCGTCGGTGCCGAAGCCGCGCGAGGTCATGTCGGTGTCCAGTTCGGCGAAGTACGCGACGCCCACCTTCGCGCCGGTGTGTTTGACCTCGATGCGCAACGTGTTGCCCAGGGCCTCCACCGCCGCCTTCGCCGCGCTGTACGCGCCGACCAGCGGCAGATTGACCGCCGCGGCGAGCGAGGACACCAGCAGCGCATAGCCGTTCGCGTGACTGATGTGCGGCCCGGCCGCGCGCAACGTGTAGTAGACGCCTAGGACGTTGACCGCAAGCGTCTGCTCCATCACCGCGGTGTCGCCGCCGAGCAGCGGCAGTTGCCGCGCGATACCCGCGTTGGCGACCACCACGTCCAGCCCGCCGAGTTCACCGACCAGGGTCTGCACGACGCGGTCGACCTGTTCCGCGTCGCCGACATCGCAGTAACGCCACGGTGCGTCCCCGCAGTCGGCCGCGACTTCGGCGAGCAGTTCCGGCTCCAACCCGAGCAGCGCGACCCGGGCGCCGTGGGCGTGCAGTTGCCGGGCCAGCGCGGCCCCGATCCCCCGCGCCGCCCCGGTGATCAAAACCTTGCGACCGGCCACGGACGTCGCGGAGAACAGCTTCATGCCAGCGACGGTACCACCCAAGAACACATCTGTTCGCAAATAATCCCAGCGCACCGGGCGCGCTGTTCGACCCGGGTGAGCGGCACACCGCCCGTTCGCCCGCGCGTAACCCTGCGGCAGCGGGGCCGTTCACCGGTGCCGAAATGAGAGGGAGGCCTCATCGGGTCCGGTGGGCACACCCGTTAGGGTGCAATTGACGAAAGGCCAACTGGCTGTCACGAACGAGAGGACCATCGTGGAGATTTCGGGTTCCGCCGCCATTGTCACCGGAGGCGCATCCGGCCTCGGCGCCGCCACTGCCAAGCGTTTCGCCGAGCTGGGGGCCACCGTTTTCGGCCTGGATGTGCCGCAGTCCATCGAGCGCGCGGGCGATAACGTGCCCGCCGGGGTCACCCTCATTCCGGCCGACGTCACCAGCAACGACGAGGTCGGCGCCGCGGTCGCGAAGGTCGTCGAGTCCGGTGCGCCGCTGCGCATCGTGGTGAACTGCGCGGGCGTCGGCTGGGCGGGACGCATCCTGTCCAAGAACGGCCCGCACGACCTCGAGCTGTTCCGCACGGTCATCACCGTGAACCTGCTCGGCACCTTCAACGTCATGCGCCTGGCCGCCGACGCGATCTCCAAGACCGACACCGTCGACGAATACGGCCAGCGTGGCGTCATCATCAACACCGCCTCCGTGGCCGCGTTCGAGGGCCAGATCGGCCAGATCGCGTACTCCGCGTCCAAGGGCGGCGTGCACGGCATGACCGTGCCGGCCGCGCGCGACCTGGCCCAGTTCGGCATCCGGGTTAACACCATCGCCCCCGGCATCATCGACACCCCGATGCTGGCCGGCGTCACCGAGGAGTACCGCAAGGGCCTCGAGGCCGGCGTGCCGTTCCCGTCGCGCCTGGGCCGCCCGGACGAGTACGCGCAGCTCTCGCAGTACATCGTCGAGCACGACTACCTCAACGGTGAGACCATCCGCATGGACGGCGCGCTGCGCATGGCCCCGCGCTAGGCCTCCCCTGCGTGAAAGCCGCTGTCGACCGACCCGGTCGGCGGCGGCTTTCGGTTTTTCAGGGCGCCGGCTTGTGCCCGATACCGAGGAATGCGGTGGTCGACAGCGGCTGGTTCGGCCGGTAGTTGGCGGCCAGATAGGACTTCATCAGCGACACCCGCTCGGCCCACACCTGCTCGCCGACAGTGCGCCGCATGAGCGTCAGCGGCGCGCTGCTGCGCACCATCGTGTCCCACAGCTGGTCGGCGTCGGCGCAGGCCAGCGCGGTCGAGTGACGTTGGATGGACACGGCTTCGAAGCCGGCCCGGCGCATCTCGGTCTCGAAGATCTCCGGATTTTCCAGGCTGAGGTAGTTGGGCTGCGGCTCCTGGACGCTCGGGTCGGCGGCCGCGATCGCGCCGAACATCAAGCGCATCAACGGGGATTCGACCACCGGCGCCCAACTGGACACCACCGCCGTCCCGCCGGGGCGCAGCACCCGGAACAGTTCGCCGAAACCCTTGGCCCGCTCCGGGAAGAACATCAACCCGAACATGGAGAACCCCGCGTCGAACCGGTCGTTCTCGTACGGCAGGTCCTGTCCGTCGCCCACCCGCGTCTCGATGTTCGTGAGCCCGGCGGCCCGCGCGGCGGTGCTCAGCCGCGCCAGCATCGGCTCGGAGAAGTCGATCGCGTGTACCCGCGCCACCTGCGGCGCGGCCAGCAGGCTCAACAGTCCCGTACCCGCCGCGACATCGATCACCTGCGAAGCCGGTGTCAGCGAGGCGAATTCGAGGGCGCGATCGGAGAACGGCTGCATCAGCGCGGGCGCGAATTCCGCGTAGCCGTCGGCGACGAGATCCCACGGCTCGGCGACCGCGAGGGGGTTTCCGGACATGAGCTGGCGATCCTTTCGAATGTCCAAATTTAACCGCCTCGGACCGCGCCGGACCACCAACTCGAACGAAAAACGCTGTGCGCGAAGCAAAGAGCGAAGGCCACCCGATCCGCGGATCGGGTGGCCTTCGGGTGTGCGCGCGGTGAACTCAGAGGGTGCGGGTGAGCCGATCGGTGAGGATGTGCGCGAACCGCGCCGGATCCTTCAGCTCGCCGCCCTCGGCCAGCACGGCGGTGCCGTACAGCAGTTCGGCGGTTTCGGTCAGCTCGGGCACCTTGCCCGCGTCCGCGTCCTCCTTGCGCGTGTCGTACGCGTCGCGCAGGCCGGTGACCAGCGGATGCGTCGGGTTGAGCTCCAGAATCCGCTTGGACTCCGGCAGCGCCTGCCCTGACGCGCGGTACATCCGCTCCAGCATCGGGGTGAAATCGAAGACATCACCGACCAGGCAGGCGGGCGAGGTGGTGAGCCGGTTGGTGAGGCGCACCTCCTTGATGTTCTCGTCCAGGGTCTTGCCGAGCCAGGTGAGCACCTCGGCGAAGTCCTTGTCCTGCTGTTCGCGCAGCGCCTCGGAGGCCTTCTTCTCCTCCTCGGACTCCAGGTCGACCTCGCCCTTGGCGATCGAGGTGAACGGCTTGCCGTCGAAGTCCGGCACCGAGCCGACCCACATCTCGTCGACCGGGTCGGTCAGGATCAGCACCTCGCGGCCCTTGGCCTTGAAAGCCTCCATGTGCGGGGAGCTTTCGATCTGCTGCCGGGATTCGCCGGTCATGTAGTAGATCGCGTCCTGGCCCTCGGGCATGCGCTCGACGTACTGCGCGAGCGTGGTCAGCTCGGACTCGGAATTCGTCGAGGCGAACGACGACACCTGCAGGATGGTCTCGCGGTTGTCGAAATCGCCGAGCAGACCCTCCTTCAGCACCCGGCCGAATTCGCGCCAGAAGGTCTGGTACTTGCCCTGGTCCTCGGCGCCCTGCAGCTCCTTGACCGTGGACAGCACCTTCTTGACCAGCCGCTTGCGGATCATCTGGATCTGGCGGTCCTGCTGCAGGATTTCGCGCGACACGTTGAGCGAGAGGTCCTGCGCGTCCACCACACCCTTGACGAAGCGCAGGTACTCCGGCATCAGCTCTTCGCAGTTGTCCATGATGAACACCCGCTTGACGTAGAGCTGCACGCCGCGCTTGTGCTCGCGGGTGAACAGGTCGAACGGCGCCTGCGAGGGCAGGAGCAGCAGCGCCTGATATTCGAAGGTGCCCTCCGCCTTCATCGGGATGATCTCCAGCGGATCGTCCCAGGCGTGGCTGACGTGCTTGTAGAACTCCTTGTACTCCTCGTCGCTGACCTCGCTCTTCGAGCGGGTCCACAACGCCTTCATGGAGTTGAGGGTCTGGTCCTCGAGGATGGTCTTCTCGGACTTCTCGGTCCCATCGGGTTGCTCCGCGGGATCCGCTCCTTCGTCGCCCTCTGGCTCTACGGTCACGGTCCGCTCGACCTGCATACGGATCGGCCATGCGATGAAGTCGGAGTACTTCTTGACGATCTCCCGGAGCTTCCACTCCTGGGTGTAGTCGAAAAGGTGGTCTTCCTCGTCGGCGGGCTTCAGGTGCAGCGATACCGCGGTACCCTGCGGGGCCTCGTCGAGGGTTTCGATGGTGTAGGTCGAGCTGCCGGCGGCGGATTCCCACCGGGTGCCCTCGGTCTCCCCTGCGCGCCGGGTGGTCAGCGTGACCTTGTCGGCGACCATGAAGGTCGAGTAGAAGCCGATGCCGAATTGGCCGATCAGCTCCTCGGCCGCGGCCTCGGACTTCGCCTCGTTGAGCTTCTTGCGCAGCTCGGCGGTGCCGGACTTGGCCAGGGTGCCGATCAGGTCGACCACCTCGGCGCGGGACATGCCGATGCCGTTGTCTCGAACGGTGAGGATCCGGTTGTCCTTGTCCACCGCCAGCTCGATGTGGAGGTCGGACGTGTCGACGTGCAGATCCTTGTCCCGGAAGGACTCCAGCCGCAGCTTGTCCAGCGCGTCGGAGGAGTTCGAGATCAGCTCCCGCAGGAAGGTGTCCTTGTTGGAGTAGACCGAATGGATCATCAGCTCGAGCAGCTGATGGGTTTCTGCCTGGAACTCGAGTTGTTCGACGTGCTCTGTCACGTCGCGATAGTACGTCTCCCGAAATCCTCGAGGCCAGGAACCTCCAGGTCGGCCCGATTCGACATCCATTCCCGCAGCACCTGGGTGGCGCGCACGTCGTCCTCGTTGTACTCCAGCAAACGGGTGCGCTGGGACAGATCCGGCGCGTCTTCGTAGCCGACAGCCAGCCGATACCAGCTCATCGACGCCTCGCCGCCCGCCTCGGCGTCGCGCCAGGCGAAGCCCGCGACCGGCGCGATCTTCTTGAGCCCCTTGCCGTTCGGGCAGATGAACTGCTCGGACACGGCCTGGAACATGTCCACCCATTCCGGCCCGTCCACGAACGCGCGCACCTGGTCCACCGTCGGCACACCGGGCCTGCCCGCGAACCGGCGCGCCGACTCGTACAGCCACTTGTCCTCTGCGGTGCGCGAATAGCAGTAGGCGGCAAAGGTTTTCCCGTGCGCCCTGGTTTCCGCCCGCACCGTCATCAGCCAGGTCCAGAATTCGCCGAAGGAGCGGCCCTCGTCCTCGGTGGGCAGCGGGTCCCAGGTGACGAACGGGCGGTACACCCCGTCGAGCAGCGTGCCCCACAGATACGCGCCGTACTCCTGGAAACTCTCCAGATCCACGTCGACCTCGACGTCGGCCCGCTGCACCCGCACCGGTTGCACCCGGCGCACCAGCGGCGCGCCCGCGATCCAGGCCCGGGCGGTGACCACCGCCTCGTCGAACGGGCCGTGCTGCCAGTCGTCCGGGTCCTCGCCGGTCCAGCTCGCCAGATCGTCGATGGTCTGCACGTCGTGCCTGCGCAGCACCTCGGCGCGGGAACCGGGCGCGACCAGGCTGACGTCGCGGTGTTCGATGAGCCAGCCCTCGCAGCTCGGCCCCTCGATGCTGCGCGTCCACCACGGGCACTGCCGGCACTCGGGCACCTTGGACGGCACCGTCGGCAGCTCGCCGCGGACCACCGCGACCCGGTCGGCATAGCGTTGGTCGTAGTCGGCCAGGATGGGCCCGAGGTCGTGCACGAGGATGCGGTCGAAGTGATAGCCGATCACGCCGCCGACCAGGGCGGGGCTGGCCAGGCCGTGCCGCTGCAGCATCCGGTAGAGGTGCGCGAGGCGCTGCTGATCCCGGGGCTGCTGGCGTAGTTTGCGATGCCGATCCGGTTGCGGATCCCAGTGATACGGGTCCGAGGTGGTCGGGTGGAAATCGGCGGGCTCGGGCTGGCGCGGGTCGGTCACCTTGTGGTTCACCACGATCACCGGGATGTAGCCGCCGCGGTCGGCGTCGTGCAGCAGGATCTCCGAGCCGCCGCGGCGGCCGGTCTCCGGTTCCTGCGGTAGCAGGGCGCCCCAGATGTGACGCACTCCGTCGGCACACGCCCGCATGGTGGCCGCGGCCCGCTCGGACGCGCGCAGGGTCGGATCGATGACCACCCAGCCGTCCGGGTCCGCCGCGATCAACGCGTCCCGCACGCGTAGCCGATGCGCCGTGGCGGCCTCGCGGCGCTGCCGCACGCCGGGGTCTTCGCTGACGCCCGTCAGCGCCCCCGGATGGGCCGCGTCCAGGTGCAGCCGGTGCCGGCAACCGATCAGCGCTCGCGCGTCGATGAAGGGGGTCGGCGCATCCGCGACACCGGCCGGCCGTTCCACGGCCATGCCGTTGTGCTTGCGACCTTCCCGGTCACCGATGCCCGAATCCACGTAATGCAGTATGGTCCCTCCCCCCGACAAACCCACGAACCCCGTGCGCACGGGCACGTTTCGGTCCGATCCCCACTTGCCTTCGGTACCGGGAGCGAGGCCCTACGCTCTTAACTGTCGCAGTTGAACCGATAGGGTATGGACAAACCGTGTGACATGGGCGGACGGGCTTTCCCCGGCGTCGTACTGCCATGGCAAACCAGCATGACGGAGGGCCTTCGATGGGGTTGTTCACGAAGCGCAAGGGGCGGCCGAGCCGCAGGGCCGAGGCGAAAGCCCTCAAGCACAAGGCCGGTCTGGAGGCGAAACTGGTCGCCAAGAACGACCGCAAGGCCCGCCGCGCGGAGGCCCGTACCCAGCGCAAGGTGGCCAAGGCCCAGATCTCCACGCTGCAGGCGGAGGAGAAGGCCGCGCTCAAGGTGGCGGCGCGGGCCGAGCGCGAACTGTTCAGCGCGAGCCAGATGAAGAAGTACCTCGGCGTGGCACGGGTGCTGATCCCGGTGCTCGCGCCGCTGGCCTACCGTGCCGCGACCTTCGTGCGCGGCCAGCTCGACCTCCGCAAGGCCCAGCAGCTCGGGATCGGCATCGAGCAGCTCGGCGACTTCGCCGGCCACGGCGCCCGGTTGCAGGCCCGGATCGCGAATACCGAAGCGGCCCTTGGCAAGGTCGGCGCGCAGGACGGCAAGGACAAGGGCGATACGCAGAAGTTCGTCGTCTCGACCCAGGCCCGCCTGGACAGCCTGGCCACCGCGGTGCAGACCGCCGAGCAGATGCCCGCGCCGCGCCGTCGCACCGTGCACGCCTCCATCTCCGAGGAGCTGTCCCAGGTCGAATCCGACGTACTGGCCCGCCTCGGCGTGCGCTGACCCCTGCCACGATGTCCGAGTCACCGACCAGCGGCCACCTCCGCGGTGGTCTGGTCGGTGTGCTGGTCGCCGTGCTCGCGATCGCCGCGCACGGCGTCGCCGGCGGCGGCCTGCCAGGGTCGGCGGAGTCGGCGCTGGTGCTGCTGGCGGCCGCGGTAGCGGGTTGCGCGGCACAGCGATTCGCCACCGGATCCGCCGCGGTGCTCACCTTGCTCGGCCTCGGGCAGCTCGCGAGTCATCTCGCGTTGTCCGGCCTGATCGGCCACGAACACACCACCGCGAGCACCGCGGTCCCCGTGCTGCCCACCGGGTGGATGCTCGTCGCGCACGCGGTGGCCACCCTCGGCTGCGCCGCGCTGATCACTACGGCCGAGCGGCTCTACGCCGCCGTCTCCGGCGCGGTGCGCGCGGTGCTCGCCAGACCGCGTCCGGGGCGCGTCGCGGGCCCGGCGCACTGGTCCAATCCTGGTCTCCCGCACTATCACTGCACTCCGAACGGGGCCATCGGCCCGCGCGCGCCACCGCTGCCCGCCTGACCCGCCGCACCACTCCCCCTCGGACAGAAAGACCTTCCATGTACCGTTCGATTTCGCGCGCCACCGGCACCGCCGCTGCCGCCGCCACGTTCGCGCTGCTGGCCTGCGGTAGCGCCGCCGCGCACGTCACCGTCGACTCGCCGGGCGCCCAGCAGGGCTCCTACGCGGTGGCCACCTTCCGGGTGCCCACCGAATCCGAGACCGCCAGCACCACCGCGCTCACCGTCACCGTGCCCAACCTGAAAAGCGCACGCACCGAACCGATTCCGGGCTGGTCGGCCAAGATCGAGAAGAACGAGAAGGCCGAGATCACCGCGATCACCTGGACCGCGGAGCCGGGCAACCCTGGCGTCGGCCCGGGCCAGTTCCAACGCTTCGCCGTCTCGGTCGGGCCGCTGCCGAAGCAGGAAACCGTCAGCTTCCCGACCAAGCAGACCTACAGCGACGGCAAGGTCGTCGCGTGGGATCAGCCCGCGGGCAAAGACGGCGCCGAGCCCGAACATCCGGCCCCGTCGCTCACCCTGGCCAAGGGCAAGTCGACCGATGATCACAGCGTCGACACCGCGAGCGCGGACCGTCCCGTCGACGACACCGACAACACCGCGCGCTGGCTCGGCGGCATCGGGCTGGCGCTGGGCCTGCTCGGCGTCGCGCTCGGCCTCGGCAACGTGATCCGGGCACGGCAGTCGTGATCCGCCGGCTGTTCACCGCGCTCGTCGCGGGACTGTTCCTGCTCGGATTCGGCCTGGCCGCCACGGGAACCGCGGCCGCGCATTCCGCCCCGACCGGCAGCGTGCCGGAGGACGGCGCGACGATCGAGGCAGGCCCCGCGCGAGCCAGCATCACCTTCAACGAGGCATTGCAGCCCAACTACCCGTCGCTCACCGTGGTCGGCCCGGACGGCAACCTGTGGTCCAAGGGCGAGCCGACGGTCGAGGGCAACACCGTCAGCGTGCCGGTGGGGGAACTCGGCCCGGCCGGGGTGTACACCGTCGCCTACCGGGTGACCTCCGCCGACGGCCATCCGGTCAGCGGCAAGCGCCAGTTCACGCTCAGCAAGGCGGGCAATGGTGTCCCCGGGCCCAAACCCGGTGCCAAGAACGGTAATTCGGACGAGGAGGAGTCCGGCGGGGTGCCGCTGTGGGTCTTCATCGTCGGCGCCGTCGTGCTGTTCGGCGGCGGGCTCGCGTTCGCCCTGTTCGGCGGCAGGAGCCGGAAAACACGACAGTGACCGGTAAGACGCGCGGCGGCGGCGCGCGGCGGGACACCGCGGGCGCGCCGTGGCCGGTGCTGTTGATCGTCCCGGCCGGGCTGCTCGGCGTGCTGCTCGCCTGGGCGCTGAGCCTGCCCGCCGGGTTCGCCGGGCAATCGGTGGCCCGGGTGCTCGCCGACGGCGCGGGCGCGGTGGTGCTCGGTCTCGCCGCACTGCCCCGGGTGCACGCGAAGTTGTCGCCGCCGTGGCGCCTGCTCGCCGTGCTCGCCGGATTCTGGTGCGGCACCGAGTTCGCGGTGCTGGTAGCCGAGGCGGCCGAGGTGCTCGGGGTGCCGGTCGGCGGGCTCGGCGCGGGCTCGTTCGGCGACTACCTGCTCGATGTGAGCGGCGGCCAGGTCGGCATCGCGATCCTGCTCGGCGCGGGCGCGATCGCCTGCTACGCGGCGCTGGCCTTCCGGCGGATCGATATCGCCGCGCCGGACCTGGTGCTCGTCTTCGCGGCGGTCACGCTGGCGCTGCGGCCGATCACCGGGCACATGTCCCAGCACGCGTTCGGCTCGGTGCTCGCCGCGGTGCACGCGCTGGCCGCGGCGGCCTGGTTCGGGCTGCTGGTCGCGCTCGCGCTGGTGGTTCGTACCCGCGGCACGTGGGCCGTTGCGCTGCCCCGGTATTCCGCCATGGCACTGCCGCTGGTCGCGATCGTCGCGGTGACCGGGCTGTTGAACGGGCTGATCAAGGTCGGCGGGATCACGCCGTTCTTCGACACCGGCTACGGCCGCATCCTGCTCGCGAAAACCGTGGTGCTGCTCGGCCTGCTCGGCCTGGGCTGGTGGTGGCGGCGCAGCTGGGTCGGCCGGGCCGCCGACCATCGGGTGAGCGCCGACGCCTCGCTGCGCCGGGCCGTCCTCGAGGTCGTCGTGATGGCCCTCGCCTTCGGGCTCGCCGCCACCCTCGCGGTCACGGCCTGACCCAAGTCCTGACCGGACGACCGAGAGCAGAACCGGTTACTGTTCGGGCATGACCGAAGTGAAGATCGTCGAGGACTGTGCCGCGTCGGCGGAATCCGCGTTCGCGTACATCGACGACTACCAGAACCTGCCGCGCTTTCTGCACGGCATCCAGTCCTTCACCCCGGTCGGCACGCAGACGACCGGCGTCGGCGCGGCCTTCGACGGGCACATCAAGCTCGGCCCCGCGTCGCTGAAATCGCGGATCGAGGTGGTGCGCTGGGAGGAGAACGCGGTCATCGCGGTGAAGTCGATCAAGGGCTTCGAGATCGAATCGACCTTCCTGTTCCACCCCAAGGGCGACGCGCGGTGCACCGTCGACGCGATCGTCGACTACCGGGTGCCCGGCGGACTGGCCGGACGCGCCCTCGGCAAGACCATCGAACCGTTCGTGAAGATCGCGGTGCAGCACACCACGCACAACCTGATCACCCAGATCGCCGCCTTCCACGCCGCCCGCGCCGGCGAATCGGATCAGCCGGTGCGTTGAGCGCGCGGTCGCGGCGTCCCGAATCCGGGGGCTCAGCAACCTAGCGGTGACCAATGCCACAGGCATAGCCTGAAGGTATGAAAACCCCCACGATGCGGCAGCGGATCGCCTACGATCTCGGCCGCGAGCTCCCCGGGGAGCTGCACGAGTGGGTCATCCACGACCTCGTCGGACACGGGGCCATGGAGCGCTATCTCGTCCGGTTTCTCGGCCCCGTTATCCCGTTCTTCGCGCTGGTCCTGCTCTTTCCGGGACCGATGGCGCTCAAGCTCGGGTTGATCGTGATGATGATCGTGCCGCTGGTCATCTTCACCGTCGCGCTCAGCTACGTCTGGCGCCGCTTCCGCCTCGTCCAGCACGGACTGAACCCCGAGCTGGCCGATCGTGCCAAGTTCTCCGAACACGACCGGGAGATGTACGAACTGCACTACGGACACCGATAGCGACCCTCGGCACACCGGGAGCGAATCACGCTGCGGCCGCCTTTAAGCTGAGCGCGTGACCGAATCCCAGGACTTTGTTGCCACTGCCGACCTGGCCGACGAGATCGGCCCCGAGATCCGCAGCTGCGACACGCAGTTCATCCAGTTCGGTGGCCGCGCGGCGTTCGCCGGCCGGATCACCACCATCCGCTGCTTCCAGGACAACCTGCTGGTCAAGCAGACCCTCGGCGAACCAGGGCAGGGCAAGGTGCTGGTGGTCGACGGCGGCGCGAGCGTGCACACCGCGCTGGTCGGCGACATCATCGCCGGGCGCGGCGTGGACAACGGCTGGGCAGGCGTGATCGTCAACGGCGCGGTGCGCGACTCGGCGATCCTGCGCACCCTCGACATCGGAGTGAAGGCGCTCGGCACCAACCCGCGCAAGAGCACCCAGACCGGCACGGGCGATCGCGACGTCCCCGTCGAATTCGGCGGTGTCACTTTCGTTCCCGGCGACATGCTCTACAGCGATCACGACGGTGTCGTCGTGCGCGCCGAAGACTGAACGAACAGCTCAGACCGATACGCGCGCCTTGTGCCCGGCGAGGGCGACGACGTCGCCGATCTGTAGCTGGCGACCGCGGCGCAGTTCCACCTCGTCGTTGACCCGGACCAGGCCGGAGGCGATCACCGTCTTCGCCTCGGAGCCGGATTCGATCAGGTTGGCCAGCTTGAGGAACTGACCTAGCCGAATAACTTCGTCATCGATCGGTACGTCGACTGGTTCTGACATGGGTTACATCCTTACCTTGCACCCGAAATCGGTGAACGCCAGCCCCCGTACCGGCCGCGGACACGCGTGTGCGACTCGCCGATAACCGACATGCCCGGTAGGTCTTCGAGCACCCGGACGGCGGCACCGTACACACTGGTTCGGTGACCACCACGCAAGCCCGGCAACACCTGATCGAACCGCCAGCCGACAGACCGACCCCGCCTGTGCCGCATCGCGGGCACGGCAGGCTGGCCGAGGTCCCGCATATCGCGGGTCTAGTGCTCGGGGTGTTCGCGGTCGCGTGTTTCCTCTGGAGCCTCTCACCCACCCTGCGCTACCTCACGCAGGTGCCCCGGCACTACATCGACAACTACTACTTCGACGCGCCGGACACGAACCTGATGTGGGCGCTGATCGTCGGCCTGCTCGCCGGGGCGCTGGCCAGCCGGAAGCGGATCGCGTGGTGGTTGCTGCTCGGTTACGTGTCGCTGTACGCCCTGGCCGAGGGCCTGGATTTCGCGGACACCGGCGATGTCAACGCGCTGGTCGCGATGATCGTGCACCTCGCGGTGATCGGTGTGCTGGTCGCGGCGTGGCGTGAGTTCTACACGAAGGTGCGCCGCGGCGCGGGCTGGAAGGCGCTCGGCGTGCTCGCCGGCGGCCTGACGGTCGGTTTCCTGCTCGGCTGGGGCCTGGTCGAATTGTTCCCCGGATCGCTGCCGCAGGGCGCGCAGCGGCCCGGCTGGGCGCTGTACCGGGTGACCGCCGCGGTGCTGGTGGACAACGAACGCTTCGACGGGCATCCGCGCCCGTTCGTGAACTTCCTGCTCGGTCTGTTCGGCGCGATCGCACTGCTGGCCGCGGTGATCATCCTGCTGCGCTCCCAGCGCGCGGCGAACGCGATGACCGGCACCGACGAATCCGCGATCCGCGGCCTGCTGGAACGCTCCGACGTCGAGGATTCGCTCGGCTACTTCGCGACCCGCCGGGACAAGGCGGTGGTGTTCGCGCCCAGCGGCAAGGCGGCCCTCACCTATCGGGTCGAGCTGGGCGTGTGCCTGGCCAGCGGCGACCCGGTCGGCATCCGCGAGGCCTGGCCGCAGGCGATCGACGCCTGGCTGCGGCTGGCCGACCAATTCGGCTGGGCGCCCGCGGTGATGGGCGCGAGCGAACTCGGCGCCACGGCCTACCAGCGCGCGGGCCTCTCGGTGATCCGGCTCGGCGACGAAGCCATCCTGGATACCAGGACGTTCTCGCTGGCGGGCCCGGAGATGAAACCGGTGCGCCAGGCCGCGAATCGATTGCGCAAGCACGGCATCACCGTGCGGATCCGGCGGCACCGCGATATCCCGGCCGAGGAGTTCCGCGCCGTGATCGCGCGTGCCGACGCCTGGCGCGACACCGAGACCGAGCGCGGTTTCTCGATGGCGCTCGGCCGGCTCGGCGATCCGCTGGACGCCGACTGCCTCCTGGTCGAAGCGGTGAACGGACAGGATCGCGTGCTCGGCATGCTGTCGCTGGTCCCGTGGGGCCGCACCGGGGTCTCGCTGGAGCTGATGCGCCGCGACCCGAACGGTCCGAACGGCGTGATGGAGCTGATGATCTCGCAGCTCGCACTGAACTCCGAACAGCACGGCGTCACCAAGATCTCGTTGAACTTCGCCGTGTTCCGCTCGGTGTTCGAGGAGGGCGGGCGGATCGGCGCCGGGCCGGTGCTGCGCATGTGGCGCGGTGTGCTGCTGTTCTTTTCGCGATGGTGGCAGCTGGAGGCGCTGTACCGCTCCAACGTGAAATACCAGCCGCATTGGGTACCAAGGTTTTTCCTGTTCGAGGAGCGCAGGCAACTGCCGCGGGTCGCGGTGGCCAGCGCGCTCGCCGAGGGCTTCCTGCCGCGGTTCGGGAAAGAACCGGACACGATCACCCACACCGGCTCGCACAGCGCGGCGCCCGCGAGCATGACCGGCCTGCACGCCGACGGCAGCCCGCCCGACCTCGACCAGGTCGAGGGACAGGAACTGCTGCCGCGCCGGCCCGAACAGGTGCGGGTGCGGATGGACAAGCTGGACCGGCTCACCGCCTCCGGTGTCGAGGCATACCCGGTCGCCTACCCGCCGACCCACAGCGTCGCGGGCGCCCGGCAATCGCCGCGCGGCACCACGGTCCGGGTGTGCGGCAGGCTGCTGCGCATCCGCGACTACGGCGGCGTGATCTTCGCCGTGCTGCGTGACTGGACCGACGACATCCAGCTGGTGATCGATCGGGACCGGGTCGGCGCCGAACGCAGCGCCGAATTCACCGAATTCTTCGACCTCGGTGACCTGATCGAGGTCAGCGGGCAGATCGGGCGCAGCCGCCGCGGCGAGCTCTCGCTGCTCGCGGCGGACTGGCGGATGCTCGGCAAATGCCTGCATCCCTTGCCGGACAAGTGGAAGGGCCTGTCCGATCCCGAGGCGCGAGTGCGGCAGCGCTACGTCGACATGGCGATCAACGCCGAAACCCGCGAGGTGCTCGCCAAACGCAGCGCGGTGGTCCGTTCGCTACGCGACACGTTCAACGGCTGGGGCTACCTCGAGGTGGAGACGCCGATCCTGCAGCAGGTGCACGGCGGCGCCAACGCCACCCCGTTCCTCACCCACATCAACGCCTACGACCTCGATCTGTACCTGCGGATCGCGCCCGAGCTGTACCTGAAGCGGCTCTGCGTCGGCGGCATGGAGAAGGTTTTCGAGATCGGCCGCACCTTCCGCAACGAGGGCGTCGACTTCAGCCACAATCCCGAGTTCACCATCCTCGAGGCCTACGAGGCGCACAGCGACTACGAGCGGATGATGCACGCCGCCCGCGAACTCATCCAGAACGCCGCCGTCGCGGCCAACGGTGCGATGGTGGCGTTGCGGCCGCAGGACGACGGCTCGTTCGAGCAGGTCGACATCTCCGGCGAGTGGGCGGTCAAAACGGTGCACGGCGCGGTGTCCGAGGCACTCGGCACCGAGATCACCCCGGCCACCGAGGTCGAGCTGCTGCGCGAACTGTGCGACAAGGCCGAGGTGCCCTATCAGCACGGCTGGGACGCGGGCCAGGTGGTGCTGGAAATGTACGAGCACCTGGTCGAAGCGCGCACCGAGGCGCCGACCTTCTACATCGACTTCCCCACCTCGGTGTCCCCGCTGACCCGCGCGCACCGCAGCATCGCCGGAGTCACCGAACGCTGGGACCTGGTCGCCTGGGGCGTCGAACTCGGCACCGCCTACAGCGAACTCACCGATCCGGTGGAGCAGCGACGCAGGCTCACCGAACAATCCATGCTCGCCGCCAACGGCGATCCGGAGGCGATGGAACTCGACGAGGACTTCCTGCAGGCCCTCGAGCACGCGATGCCGCCGACCGGCGGGCTCGGGCTCGGCGTCGACCGGGTGGTCATGCTGATCACGGGGCGCAGCATCCGCGAGACACTCCCGTTCCCGCTGGTGAAACCGCGCTGATTCGGCGAACGGAACCCAGCGGACGAATCGGACAGCTACCCTTGAGAATTCGAACCGGAGCGGCCGAGAACCTTCGGCCCGGGAGGGGACCGTGACACGAAATGGGGTTCAGATATGTACCTTGACCTGCTGACCAATATGGCCCTCGTGGACCACAGCGTCTGGGCGAGCCCGGAGGTGCTCGAGCTCGCGGCCCGCAAGAAGAAGCGCAGCAGCGGCGGCCTGATCTTCGGCGGCATCTGCTGCCTGCTCGTGGTCGCCCTCATCGTCCTCGGCGTCTACCTCCTGATGAAGCGCAAGAAGAAGCAGTAGCTCGGAACCGCCGAACGGCCCGGTTCGTGGGGGCACGAACCGGGCCGTTCGCCGTCTGCTGCAGTCCCCTAGAGCCGCTCGATATCCGACAGATCAATGTCGATGTCGAAGGGGCAGTCCCTGATGGGGCAGAGTGGGGCTGTGCAGTTGATTCTTGTTCGTCATGGGCAGCCGGTGCGGATCGTGAATGCCGTGGGGGCGGCTGATCCTGAGCTGGCGGCGGTCGGGGTGGAGCAGGCGGAGCGGGTGCCGGCGGCGTTGAGTCAGCATCGGGTGGCGCGGGTGGTGAGCAGTCCGCAGCGGCGGGCGCGGGACACCGCCGGGCCGACGGCGGCGAAGCTGGGGCTCGACGTCGAGGTGATCGACGATCTGGCCGAATACGATCGGGATCTGCCCGCCTACATTCCGATCGAGGACGCCAAGGTCGAGTTCCGCGCCGTCTACGAGCAGATCAAGGCCGGGCATTTTCCGCCGCAGATCGACGGGACCGCGTTCAAGTCCCGGGTGCTGGACGCGGTCGCCGAGATCGCGGCCGCCACCGACCCGGCCGACACCGTGCTCGCGTTCACCCACGGTGGTGTGATCAACGTGCTGCTGCAGCAGATACTCGGCCTGGAACGGCCGCTGACCTTCCCGATCGACTACTGCTCGATCACTCGAATCCTGTTCTCCCGCAACGGCCGTCGCACCGCAGCGACGATCAACGAGAACGGGCACGTGTGGGATCTGCTGCCGCGCAACATCAAGTCCTGATTGTCGGGTTCACAGCCGATTGGCAGGGACGTCACACCCGCACCCCAGCGACGGAACCTTGGATGGGACCGGTGAGCCGCCACACCAGCGGCTCATGGTCCGAGAGAAAGGAATTCCGTTGCTCAGCAGAACATCGACGCCGCTGCGTCGCCGGGTCACCCGGGTCGCGGTGGCAGGGGCATTGATCGCCCTGCCGCTCGGCGCGCTCGCCGCGACCGCATCGGCCGAGACGCCGGACCCCGCGGCCATCCAGCTGACCCAGGCCGACCCGGAAGGCACCGATATCAGCGCACATCCGCGCGGCGGACCCGGCTGGTTGCCCGGCGGCGATCAGGGCGGGCCGCGGGTGGAGTACCGGGACGGGCCGGGACGGCACGGTCCGCGCATCCACAAGGACGATCCCGGTCCGCGGACCCTGCACGTCCGCCCGCCGAGCGGCTCCGCGGGCAGTAGCTGATCCCGAGTAGTCCCGCGACGACGAAGGCCCACCTCCGCGAGGGAGGTGGGCCTTCGTTCGGCTGCCGTGGATCAGGCCATGCCGGCGATCCAGTTGTGCATCCAGGACGTGGCGGTCTGCCCGCCGCCGACCGGGTAGCTGCCGTACAGCGTGTGCGCCTGCGACTTGTAGAACCGCTCCAGGTCCTTGGCGCGCTGCTCGTTCGCCGATTCGGTGAGCTGGGCCTGCAGCGCGGGCACCCCGCCGTGCGCGAACAGGTCGGTCATGATGTTGCCCGCCTCGATCTGGTACCGCCACATGTTGGCCGGGTTCATGTCCGAGGCCTGCGCCATGAAGCCCGCGAACCGGGTGACGAAGTCGTCCGGCGCGGTCGCACAGTACAGGTCATCCAGCGCGCAGATGGTGCGGGTGCGATCGCTCAGCCAGCCGAAGCCGCCGACCCGGGGGCCGCCGGCGCCTGCGCCGGGCGCGGGCGCGCCGACCTGGACGTCGGTGGGCGAGCGACGCGGATCGGAGATCAGGCCGACGCCCGCGACCCGGTCGGCCGGAATGGGGCCGAGCCCGGTGCCGATCTCGGCGGCGAGGTCGCCCGCCGCGTCCGCGCCCTGGCTGTAGCCGACGAGCGCGATCTTGGTGGCGCCACAGGACTTCGCCATATCGGTGATCAGGCCGCGCGCGCGGTCGGTGGCTTCCTTCTTCGAGTTGCCGTAAACCTCACCCTCCCAAGGGAACGCGGTCGCGGCGTAGGTCACGTAGTCGACGTCGGTGGAGCTCGGCAGGTTCCGCGTGACACCGGCGAGCATGCCGGGCTGCGGCTTCTTGTCCTTGCCGGTCTCCCAGGTGCCGGGGATCGCCACCACGTACAGGCTGGGGCAGCCCGGGTCGGCACTCACCGATCCGCTGCCGAACACCAAGCCGGACAATACCGTCGCGGATGCACCGAGAGCCGCGACAACCTTCTTCAACTGCATACCGCTCCAGTCCAAACCCATGCCCGCCCTGGGCATCCCGACAAGTTGCGCACCAATGCTGGACCGCAGGAGTGACTTTCCAGTGCACGCTGGGTTAACTCGAGCCACCCGGCGATCCGAACGCTGCTGTCCGGCGAACCCACATCCCAAGATCAGCAACGTGCCGGGATCACAATAAAGGTCGCGAGCGCCCGGCGCCATCCCGACCCGCGTCCGATGTCCGATTTCCGTCCGATGCCCAAACCCGCAGCTCCGCACCACATCCCGGCACCAACCGCCCTGATCAGCCGGTAATCCGCCACTCGCGAATATCCGCAATCTTTCAGCAATCAGAGCGCTGACAACACCGACCACCGATGTGAACGCACACAGACCGATGCCGATCAGACGCGAACCGAGGCCCGGAGAACGCAGGCTAGCAATCGCCCAGAGAATCATCGCGCCGTGTCTCGCCCAGCGACGCCGAACGCCCGGCGTCGAATTCCGCAAACGCGCGTGTCGCGTCGCAGTACCGCGACGACGCAAAGAACAAAGGCGTCTGCGGACCGAAGTCCACAGACGCCTTTTTCCGCTCCGGTAAGAGAGGGGTTCAGATCATCGCTGGGCGACCATGCTGGGGGTGATCGGGGCGGGAAGCGCCGTCTCACCCTCCAGGAAGCGGTCCACCGCGGCGGCCGCGGCGCGACCCTCCGCGATGGCCCAGACGATGAGGGACTGGCCGCGGCCCATATCGCCCGCGACGAACACGCCGGGGATGTTGGTCGACCAGCCCTTGTCGCGCTGGACGTTGCCGCGCTGGTCGTAGCCGACGCCGAGTTCTTCGAGCAGGCCGCGCTTTTCGGGACCGGTGAAGCCCATGGCGAGCAGCACGAGATCGGCCTCGAGGGTGAAGTCGGTGCCGTCGACCTTCTCGAAGCGGCCGTTGACCATCGTCACCTCGTGCGCCTGCAGGCCGGTGACCTTGCCGTCCGCGCCGACGAAACGCTCGGTGTTGACGGAGAACACCCGCTCGCCGCCCTCCTCGTGCGCCGAGGACACCCGGTACATCAGCGGGTAGGTGGGCCACGGAGTGGAGGAAGCGCGCTCCTCCGGCGGGCGCGGCATGATCTCGAACTGGTGGATGCTCTCGGCGCCCTGCCGGTGCGAGGTGCCGAGGCAGTCGGCACCGGTGTCACCGCCACCGATGATGACGACCTTCTTGCCCTTCGCGTGGATGGGCGGCAGGCCGTCGGCATCGGTGACGTCGTCGCCCAGCTGCACCCGGTTGGCCCACGGCAGGAACTCCATGGCCTGATGGATGCCGTCCAGCTCGCGTCCGGGGATCGGCAGGTCACGCGCGATGGTCGCGCCGCCGGCCAGCACGATCGAGTCGAACTGCTCGCGCAGCTGCTCGGCGGTGATGTCGACACCGACGTTCACGCCGGTCTTGAAGATGGTGCCCTCGGCCTCCATCTGCGCCATCCGGCGGTCGATGAAGCGCTTCTCCATCTTGAATTCCGGGATGCCGTAGCGCAGCAAGCCGCCGATGCGGTCGGCCCGCTCGAACACGGTCACGGTGTGCCCGGCACGGGTGAGCTGCTGTGCCGCGGCGAGTCCCGCGGGACCGGAGCCGACGACCGCGATCCGCTTACCGGTCAACCGGGTCGGGTAGACCGGGGTCACCCAGCCCTCGTCGAAGGCGTTCTCGATGAGCTCGACCTCGACCTGCTTGATCGTCACCGGGTCCTGGTTGATACCCAGGACACAGGACGCCTCACACGGCGCCGGGCACAACCGCCCGGTGAACTCCGGAAAGTTGTTGGTGGCGTGCAGCCGATCGATGCCCTCGCGCCACTGTCCCTTGTAGACCAGGTCGTTCCACTCGGGGATCAGGTTGCCCAGCGGGCAACCGTTGTGGCAGAACGGGATACCGCAGTCCATGCACCGGCTGGCCTGACGCTGCAGGGTCTCGTGCGCGAAACCCTCCTCGTAGACCTCTTTCCAGTCCATCAGCCGCAGCGGCACGGGTCGACGCGTCGGCAGTTCCCGCTTGGTGTGCTTCAAAAAACCTTGTGCGTCAGCCACGTTCGGCCTCCGTAATCTTGCCTGTGGACAGTGGACTCAGCTGTTGGATGCGTCGCGTGTCAGCCACGTGCCGCCTCCATGATCGCCTCGTCGACGTCCTTGCCGGCCTTCTCCGCCTCGGAGATGGCGAGCAGTACCTTCTTGTATTCGCGCGGCATGACCTTCACGAAGTGGTTCACCTGCTGCGACCAGTCGCCCAGGATGCGTTCGGCGACAGCCGATCCGGTCTGGTCGCGGTGCTCGGTGACGACGTCGCGCAGCCAGGTGAAGTCGTCACCGGAGAGCTGTTCGACGGCGTCGGCCTGCTCGGGGTTGAGCTTGTCCTCGAAGGTGCCGTCCGGGTTGTAGACGAACGCGACACCGCCGGACATGCCCGCACCGAAGTTGCGGCCGGTCTCGCCGAGGATGACCACGCGGCCACCGGTCATGTACTCGCAGCCGTGATCGCCGACGCCCTCGACCACCGCGGTGGCGCCGGAGTTGCGCACGGCGAACCGCTCGCCGACCACACCGCTGATGAACGCGTGCCCGTTGGTGGCACCGAACAGGATCACGTTGCCCGCGATGATGTTCTCTTCCGGCTTGAAGCCGTCCGGCGCGTCGAGCGACGGGCGCACCACCAGGTGGCCACCGGAAAGTCCCTTGCCGACATAGTCGTTCGCGTCACCCTGCACGCGCAGCGTGATGCCCGCGGGCACGAAGGCGCCGAAGCTGTTGCCCGCCGAGCCGGTGAAGGTGATGTCGATGGTGTCGTCGGGCAGGCCCGCGCCACCGTAGAGCTTGGTCACCTCGTGGCCGAGCATGGTGCCGACGGTGCGGTTCACGTTCGTGATCTTGGTTTCGAACTTCACCGCCTGGCCGCGCTCGAGCGCGTCCCGGCTCTGCGTGATCAGCTGCTGGTCCAGCGCCTTGTCCAGGCCGTGGTCCTGGGTCTTGGTGCAGCGCCGGTCCTGGTACATGAACGCGGTCTCGACGTTGTCCAGGATCGGCGACAGGTCCAGCTTGTTGGCCTTGAAGTGCTGCTTGGCCTTGGCGGTGTCGAGCAGGTCGACCCGGCCGATGGCCTCGTCCAGCGTGCGGAAGCCCAACTGCGCCAGCAGTTCCCGGACCTCTTCGGCGATGAACAGCATGAAGTTCTCGACGAATTCCGGCTTGCCGGTGAAGCGTTCGCGCAGCACCGGGTTCTGCGTGGCGACACCCACGGGGCAGGTGTCGAGGTGGCAGACCCGCATCATGATGCAGCCCGACACCACCAAAGGCGCTGTGGCGAAACCGTATTCCTCGGCACCGAGCAGCGCGGCGATCATCACGTCGCGGCCGGTCTTCATCTGCCCGTCCACCTGCACGACGATGCGGTCGCGAAGTCCGTTGAGCAGCAACGTCTGCTGGGTCTCGGCCAGGCCGAGCTCCCAGGGGCCGCCCGCGTGCTTGAGCGAGGTAAGCGGCGAGGCGCCGGTGCCGCCGTCGTGCCCGGAGATCAGCACGACGTCCGCGTGCGCCTTGGACACACCGGCCGCGACCGTGCCGACACCGGGCTCCGCAACAAGTTTCACGTGAATCCGCGCCTGCGGGTTCGCGTTCTTCAGGTCGTGGATCAGCTGCGCCAGATCCTCGATCGAGTAGATGTCGTGGTGCGGCGGCGGCGAGATCAGGCCGACGCCCGGCGTGGAGTGCCGCACCTCGGCGACCCACGGGTACACCTTGTGCGCGGGCAGCTGGCCGCCCTCGCCGGGCTTGGCGCCCTGCGCCATCTTGATCTGGATATCGGTGCAGTTGGTCAGGTAGTGCGCGGTCACGCCGAAGCGGCCGGAGGCCACCTGCTTGATCGCGCTGCGCCGCCAGTCGCCGTTCTCCTCCGGCTCGAAGCGCGCGGGCGACTCGCCGCCCTCACCCGAGTTCGACCGGCCGCCGAGGCGGTTCATCGCGATCGCCAGGGTCTCGTGCGCCTCGGCCGAAATGGAGCCGTAACTCATTGCGCCGGTGGAGAACCGCTTCACGATCTCCGAGGCGGGCTCGACCTCGTCGATCGAGATCGACGCGCGCTCCTTCTTGAACTTGAACAGGCCGCGCAGCGAGGCGAGCCGCTCGGACTGGTCGTCGACCAGCTTGGTGTACTCCTTGAAGATCGAGTACTGGCCGGAGCGGGTCGCGTGCTGCAGCTTGAACACGGTGTCCGGGTTGAACAGGTGGTATTCACCCTCACGCCGCCACTGGTATTCGCCGCCGACCTCGAGCTCGCGGTGCGCGCGCTCGTTGCGGTTCTCCAGGAACGCGAGCCGGTGCCGCTGGGCGACGTCGGCCGCGATGTCATCGAGCCCGATGCCGTCCAGGTGCGAGCGCAGACCGGTGAAGTATTCGTCGGCCAGGTCCTGGGACAGGCCGATCACCTGGAACAGCTGCGCGCCGGTGTAGGACGCCAGCGTGGAGATGCCCATCTTGGACATCACCTTCAGCACGCCCTTGCTCGCGGCCTTGTTGTAGTTGGCGACCGCCTTGGCGTAGTCGGCGGCCAGATCGCCGGTGCTGCCCGGCATGTCGAGCGCGCCGCGCTCGAGCATGTCCTCGATGGTCTCGAAGGCCATGTACGGGTTGATCGCGGCCGCGCCGAAGCCGACCAGCATGGCCATGTGGTGCACCTCGCGGGCGTCACCGGCCTCCACGACCAGGCCGACCATGGTGCGGGTGCGTTCGCGCACCAGGTGGTGGTGCACCGACGAGGTGAGCAGCAGCGACGGGATCGGCGCCAGCTTCTCGTTGGACTCGCGGTCGGACAGCACGACGATCCGGGCGCCGCCGTCGATCGCGGCCGACACCTGGGTGTTGATCGCCTTGAGCGCCTTGCGAAGTCCCTTGCCGCCCTTGGCGACCGGGTACAGACCGCGCACGATCACCGACCGCAGCTCGGGCTGGGAGCCGTCGTCGTTGATGTGCACCAGCTTGGCCAGCTGGTCGTTGTCGATGATCGGCGATTCGATCGCGATCTGCTTGCAGGATTCCGGGCCGGGGTGCATCAGGTCGGCCTCGGGGCCGATCGCGCGGCGCAGGCTGGTCACCACCTCTTCCCGGATCGCGTCCAGCGGCGGGTTGGTGACCTGCGCGAACAGCTGGGAGAAGTAGTCGAACAGCAGCCGGGGCCGCGCCGAGAGCACGGCGATCGGGGTATCGGTGCCCATCGAGCCGAGCGCCTCGCCGCCGGTCTTGGCCATCGGCGAGATCAGCAGGTTCAGCTCTTCGGTGCTGTATCCGAAGATCTGCTGACGGATCAGTACCCGGTCGTGCGACATGTGCACGTGCGGGCGGTCGGGCAGGTCCTCGAGCTTGGTCACACCCGCGTCCAGCCATTCCTGGTACGGGTGCTCGGCCGCAAGCTGGTCCTTGAGCTCCTCGTCGCCGACGATGCGGCCCTGCGAGGTGTCGACCAGGAACATGCGGCCGGGTTGTAGTCGGACCTTGCGGACCACCTTGGACGGGTCGATGTCGAGCACGCCGACCTCGGAGGCCATCACGACCAGGCCGTCGTCGGTGACCCAGATGCGGCTGGGGCGCAGGCCGTTACGGTCGAGCACGGCGCCGACCACGGTGCCGTCGGAGAAGCACACCGAGGCCGGGCCGTCCCACGGCTCCATCAGCATCGAGTGGTACTCGTAGAACGCGCGGCGGCGCTGATCCATCTTCTCGTTGCGTTCCCACGCCTCGGGGATCATCATCAGCACCGCGTGGGGCAGGCTGCGGCCGCCGAGGTGCAACAGTTCCAGCACCTCGTCGAAGCGCGCGGTATCGCTCGCCCCCGGGGTACAGACCGGGAAGATCTTCTCCAGCCGGTTGTTGCCCGCCGAGTCGATGCCGAAGATGTCCGAACGCAGCAGCGCCTCGCGCGCCCGCATCCAGTTCTCGTTACCGGTGACGGTGTTGATCTCGCCGTTGTGCGCAACCCGGCGGAACGGGTGCGCCAGCGGCCACGAGGGGAAAGTGTTGGTGGAGAAGCGCGAATGCACGATGCCGAGCGCCGATTCCACCCGGCCGTCCTGCAGGTCCAGGTAGAAGGCGCGCAGCTGCGGCGTGGTGAACATGCCCTTGTAGACGAAGGTCTGGCCGGACAGGCTCGGGAAATACACCGACTCCTTGCCGACCGCGCCCTCGCCGGAACCCGACTTGCCGAGTTCGTGCTCGACCCGCTTGCGGATCACGTACGCGCGCCGCTCCAGGTCCATGCCGGACAGCTGCTCGGCCGCGCCACGCGGCGAGCCGATGAAGATCTGCCGGAAGGTGGGCATCGCGTCGCGGGAGAGCGCACCGAGCGAGGACTCGTCGATCGGCACCGCACGCCAGCCGAGAACCTCGAGGCCCTCTTCCTTGACGATCTTCTCCACACCGTACGCGGCGCGCGCGGCCTCGCGACGGGCCTGCGGCAGGAAGGCGATACCGGAGGCGTAGGAGCCCTCCGGCGGCAACTCGAAGTCCACGATCGCGCGGAAGAAGCGGTCCGGAAGCTGGATCAGGATGCCTGCGCCGTCACCACTGTTGGGTTCCGCGCCTGCGGCACCACGGTGCTCCAGGTTCAACAGAGCCGTAATAGCCTTGTCGACGATGTCGCGGCTGCGGCGGCCGTGCATGTCGACGACGAACGCGACACCGCAGGCGTCGTGTTCGTTCGCCGGGTCGTAGAGCCCGACGGGTCCAGGTGACCTGTGGCCAGGAAGTTGCATCATGCCTCTGCCTTCAAGAAGGGCGTTCGACGAAAACGAAATGGGCTATTTCGTCGGAATGCCTCCGTACAAGACTGCGCCCGTACGTTCCGAAACCAGCCGCGCTGATGGTCTTCGGCGTGCAGTCACGTCTCCAGTTGTTTCACCCGCTTCAGTGACGTAGTGGGTGCTCGTCGGTAACGGATCTCTAACAAGATCCTTACCTCCGCGCGGGTTCCGGCCCGCTACGCTGAGCACCGGTCAGGAGCTGCCCCGAGCGGGCGAGTGGGCCGAGCATTCTGTGTTCGGCGTAAGAGCAAACGATAAGTCAGGTCCGAGGCCCAACCAACTTAGGCTGTACTAATAACTGGGTCTAGCTGGGCTTCTTCATTCGGTCCTCCACGTGTGCGCGTCGTCCAGTGTAAAGCAGCAGGCACCGCATGATCGATCCCGCGGCGTCTGGTGCCGACTACTCAGGGTCGGCGCGGGAGAGCGGCCCCAAACCTCGCGAAACGGTCAGAAAAACGCTCCCACCTGCATCGCAGATGATTTCCCCGGCGAAGCATCCGGCAAACCACCGAAGGGCGGCTAACTCGGAAGCCGGGTGAATGAGATATTTCCGACAGGCTCCTGACGAGCCAAGCATGCGATCCGACCGTTCGGCCTCTTTTGCCTGCTGTGGGCTTCAGCACATATTCAGCTAACGCCAGTCAGTGGTGTTCGACACATTTTTCTGACCCGAAACCTATCCACTCTTACGCCGTAATCGACGTGACTTATTGCGGAATGGGCCACCCTTTACCGAATATTCGCCAGCCGATCCGGCTTTCGTCGTTGAGTTCAACTTAAGACGACGTCTTACGGCGTCAGCCGGCTGCGTTCCGGCGGCGCACACCAGCGTTACCCGGGACCACAAAGTTTCGGGTGGAAGGGTGCACCCGGCGCACAGTTCACGGCACCGGTTTCGCCGAACACGCACAAATTGGGCGCCGGACGAGGCGCGCTCAGCGCGGGGCGCAGAGCACCACCGCGGCGCGCACCAGTGCCGCCTGGTGCAGCGCGTCCGTGCGGCCCGCCGTGAACACGCCGAAAACGCTGCGCGCCACCCGTTCCGCGCAGTCCGGCGCGGTCAGCTCGCCGCGTTCGGCGGCCAGCTGGTCGACGATCTCGACGTTCACCCGATCGATCACCGGCCGCACCGACAGCAGATCCGGCGGCGCGGTGGGCGCGGACGTGGCATCGAAGCGCCAGCCGGTGATCAGACCGCGCTGCACGATCTTGTTGGCCTCGATCTGCCCGGAGAACACCTGTCGCACCCAGTGTTCGGGCAGGTCACGACCGGCGCCGAGCTGGGTCATCGCGTCGTAGACCGCGGCCTCCCGGGCCGGATCGTCGATGGTGGGCTCGGTGCCGGTGCGAGCGGCGCCGGCCCATTTCGCCGCGGCCACGGCGTCGGCGGTCTGCAACCGCTCGAGCACCAGGCCCACCAGACGATCCAGGGACTCGGGCGTGTCGGCTCCCGCCCTAAGCGGGGACATGATCAGCGCGGCCGACACCACCAGCAAGGTGGCCAGCCGCGGCGCCGCGCGTCGTGTGGTCGTGCGTCGGACGAAACGAATACGCATGAGCTGACCTCCCGAGACGGCACGCCTGGCAACGGATCATCGATCGAGAGTAGAACCCGCAGGTGAATCGGCGCCGACACCGCCTCGGACCGTTTGTGAGCCTGGCCACATACGCCCGCTCGTACTCGGTGTGTCGGGGACGGTCCTGTCACGCTGTGACCACGAAACCGTGACGGTTTCGCTCGCTAGCGGTGTCCGCGAAATCGACTGGGACGAAGAGGATGTGAGTTCCCAATGACCGTCACCGGCTTGTTCACCTGGCTCGGCGGGGGTCAGCCCAACGATGTCGCCTACCGCCACGAACGCACCGGATACGCCGTCACCGGCGCGGTGGTGCTGCTCTTCGCGATCGTATCCGCGCTGGTCACGGCCTTTGCCGTGGGCTCGGTCGGTACCTGGCCGGTACTCGGTGTGCTCGCGGTCGCGTTGCTCGTCGGGGTGCCGGCCTGCGCGATCGCGCGGGCCCTGGCCACGCCGCGGCCGGATCGGATGCCGGACAAGCTCGGCCTGCTCGCGCGCGTCGCCCTGGCCGTACTGACCGGTGGGCTGATCGCCGAACTCGCGGCGATCGTGGTCTTCGGCGGCAGCGTCGACCGCACGTTGGACGAACGGGCCCAGCGCGACGCTGCTTCCGCGCCGCAGGTCGTCACCGCGCGCACCCAGCTCGACCGGGCGCGCGACGACCGGACCGCGCTGGATCGGGCCATCGCCAAGGCGCAGGACGACATCGATCGCACCATGACGATCGCACGCTGTGAGCTGAACCCGGGCCCGGAATGCCCGCAGCAGTTGATCACCCGGGTGCCCGGCCGCGGGCCGGAAGCACAGGTCGCCAACGACATGCTCGACGACGCCCGCAAGCAGCTCGCCGTCGCACAGGCCCGGGTCGAACCGGCCGACCAGCGCATCGCGGACGCCGAAAAGGCCGTGACGGCAGCCGAATCCGCCGCCTTCACCGCGGCCGACCGCGGTCTGGGTGCGCGCTGGCAGGCGATGAACGACTACACCACCCAGCACGCGGGCGCCATGCCGCTGCGCATCCTGACGATCATCTCGATGATCGCGCTCGCCCTGTTGCCGCTGTTGCTGCGCTGGTGGCGCGGGGACACCTCGTTCGACCGGGCCACCGCCGCGCTCGCCGTGCGGGACAAAGCCGATCAGGACGCCGAGGCCGCCATCGCGGTGAAGCAGGCCGAGGTCCGCGCCGCGGCCGAGCAGTTGCGCGCCGAACAGCGCCTCACCTCCGCCCGGCTCGCCGTCGAGGCGGACACCGCCATCGACCGGGAGCGTCAGCGCACCCGGATCATCGCGGCCGTCGGCGGCGTGGAATTCGGTATCACCGAACCGGCCCGCCGACCCGAACTCCCAGCCGCACCGGCTGACGAACGAAAGGACAGCTCCGTGTCTGCCGAAGGATTCGTGACACCGAACCTGCCCGCCCCTGTCGCCCCGGGTGCCCTCGCGCCGCAGGGCGCCCCGCCGCCGCTCGCGCCCAAAACCGGTGGTGGCCTGGAACTTCCGCTGATCGGCACGGTGCCCTTCACCGATACCGCGGCACGCCTGATCCGGCCGCTGGTCCCCGCGTTCGTGGCCACCGCGATCGACAACGCCACGCACCCGCTGCGCACCGCCAAGCAGGCCTTCGAAGAGGTCGAGGAGATCACCTTCACGCTGCGCCGCACCCGCAAGGTCACGGTGGACACCCAGGATTCGCACGGGACGAGCGGCTACCAGTTCGCGCCGGGTTCGCCCGAAGCGGTGCACGCGCAGCGCATCGCCGCCACCGTGGTGGACGCCGACTACGGGCAGCAGGATCCGCGCTATTCGGCGCTGCCCGCGCACTCGGGGGCGCAACCCTACGGTCTGCCGAACGCCCGGCACGACGAGCTGACCGGCCGCGATACGCACGAACTGCCCGGTCGCGGGCAACGCGAGCTGCCGCGCGGCCACTGATGTGCCTACCGTGGGGGCTATGCGACGCGTTCGAGCGAACCTGGCCCGCACGGTGTCGGCGCGAGACGGCGCCGCGTTCGAGCGCTGCCCGATCCGGCAGGAGATCCGGCAGCGGCACGCGCACCTGCGCACCCGCACCAGACCGCACACGCCGCCCGGCGCATCGGCCGCGACGTCGGCCAATGCCCGTCCACTCCGATCTGCGCGGCCGGCCCACTGCGCCCGCCTCGAGGCCCGGGCCCAGCCGATCGTCGACGCACTCGGCCGCTCGTGGACCTCGGGTCCTGCGCTGCGCGGATGGCCCGGAATAGGCTTTTCTCTCATGACCCGCACTGACGTCTCCCCGGCCGCGTTCGGGTCGCGGCTGCTCGGGCCCGTGGACGAATCCTCCGGGATGCGCCGGATCCGGGTGCAGCTGCTGCTGACCGTGCCGACGGTGGCCGCGAACCTGGCCGGGATGGCGGTCACGTTCGCGCTGATCGGCTTCGTGCTGCCCGGACCGACGGTGTTCACCCGGGAACTGCTGCTGCTGAACGTGATCGCGACGCCCCTGTACACGGCGCTGGCGCTGTTGATCGGGATCTGGTGGGGCACCGTCGGCGGGCTGCGCGCCCTGCGCTGGGCCACCGATCCCGACCAGATACCCACCGAGGCCGAGCAGATCGCGGCCTCCGCCGTCCCGCGCCGCCTCGTGGTGCGGCAAGCGGTGCTGTGGTTCTCCGGTGCCGCCGTGCTCACCCCGCTCTACGGTGTGGCCGAGCCCGCGCTCATCCCGAAGATCCTGCTCGGCATCGGCTTCAGCGCCGTGGTGGTGTGCGCCAACAGTTACCTGATCGCCGAGTTCGCGCTGCGCGTGGTGACCGCTCGGGTGCTGGACGCCGCGCCGTCGCGGCGCCGCCGGGGTATGGGCGTGTTCGTGCGCTCGCTGATCGCGTGGATGCTCGGCGCGGGCGTGCCGGTGACCTTGTCGATGATCGTCGCGGTGTGGGCGCTGGCCGACTCCTCGGTCAGCACGGCCCGGCTCGCGGTCTGCATGCTCTCGCTCGGCGGCGCCACGCTGGTGTTCGGCCTGCTGCTGATGATGCAGACCGTGGCGGCGACCATCGCACCGATTCGCGGGGTGCGGCGCGCCCTGCGTCAAGTGGAGGACGGCGACCTGCGGGTGACGATCACCGTGTACGACGGCACCGAACTCGGCGAGTTGCAAAGCGGTTTCAACCACATGGTGGAGGGCCTGCGCGAACGCGAACAGATCAGGGATCTGTTCGGCAAGCACGTCGGGCGCGAGGTGGCCGACGCCGCGCTGGCGGGCAACCCGACCCTCGGCGGTGTGGAATGCGAAGCGGCCGCGCTGTTCGTCGATATCGTCGGCTCGACCACGATGGCCGCGACCGTGCCCGCCCCCGAGATGGTCGCCATCCTCAATCGCTTCTTCGACATCGTGGTGGACGAGGTCGAGGCGCACGGCGGCCTGCTCAACAAGTTCGAGGGGGACGCCGCGCTCGCCGTCTTCGGCACGCCCGCAGTACTTTCGGACGCCCCCGGCGCCGCGCTGGCCTGTGCCCGCGCGATCCGCGGCCGCCTCGACGCCACCGCCAACGACTTCATCGCCGCGATCGGAGTGGCGGCGGGTCGCGTGGTCGCGGGCAATGTCGGGGCCAGGCAACGCTATGAGTTCACCGTGATCGGCGACGCGGTCAACGAGGCCGCCCGGCTCTGCGAACTCGCCAAACAGGACGACCTGCTGCTCGCCTCCGCGAACACGGTGAACGCCGCGGACGCGGCCGAAGCGGCGCACTGGCAGCTCGGCGACTCCGTCACGCTGCGCGGCCGGCTCACCCCCACTCAGCTGGCCCGCCCGGCGTCCACGTAGTTCCGCACCCACTTCTGGCTTCGCGCACTCGTCTTCGCAACGTGGCCCACAACGGCAACGCACCCGCCCCGGAAAATCGGAGCGGGTGCGAAGGGAATCACTACCGGGCCGTGCGCAACCGGAACGCCACCCAGGCGGCGACCAGCAGGATCGACGCCGTGCCGACGGCGGCGAAGTGGATGCCGGAGACGAACGCCTCGTGCACCGAGGCGAGGAAGGCCCCGCCCACCGATTCCGGTAGCTGCTGGGCGAAAGCCGTAGCAGCACCCAGAGATTCGGACGCGACACCGACCTGGTCGCTCGGCACGTGGCTCAGGTCGAGCCCGTTGCGGAAGATCGCCATCACCACGCTGCCGAGGATGGCGACACCCAGCGCGATACCGGTCTCGTACGCCGTTTCCGACACCGCCGCCGCGGCACCGGCCCGCTCGGCCGGCGCCGAGCTGACCACCAGGTCCGCCGAAACCGTCAGCGCGACACCGACACCCGCGCCGATGAACAGGAACCCGAGGATGAACGGCGTCGTGCTGGTCGCCGCGTCCGGACCCAGCCACAGGAACAGCGCCGAACCGATCGCGGCCACCGTCAACGCGCCACCGAGCACCCGGCCCGGCGCCATCCGGCGCACCAGCCAGGCCGCGGCGAGCGAGGCGACCACGCTCACCGCGAGCCCGGGCAGCAACAGCAATCCGGCCTGCAGCGGCGTCCGGCCGAGCACCAGTTGCAGGTACTGCGAGCCGAAGAACAGCACGCCGGCCAGCGCGAACACCGCGAGCAGGTTGGTGAGCACCGCGGTGCGGAACCTGGGCAGCGCGAACAACTTCAGGTCCAGCATCGGCTGCGCCAGCGTCCGCTGCCTGCGCACGAACAGCACGCCTGCGACCGCGCCGACGACCGCGACCAGGGTGGTGGTCACCGCGAAACCGTGTGCCGCCGTCTCCTTCACCGCGTAGACGATCGGCACCAGCGCGAGCATGGACAGCCCCGCGCTCGCCAGATCGAAGCGACCCGGGTTCGGGTCCCGCGATTCCGGAATCAGGAACGGGCCCAAGCCGATCAGCACCAGCATCACCGGCAGGTTCACCAGGAACACCGAACCCCACCAGAAGTGCTCGAGCAGCCAGCCGCCGAGCAGCGGACCCGCCGCCGCGCCGCCGCCCGCCATCGCGCTCCACACCGCGATGGCCACGGTCCGCTGCCGCGGATCGAGGAACATCGACCGGATCAGGCCCAGGGTCGCGGGCATGAGCGTCGCACCGGCGACACCCTGCAGGACCCGGGCGCCGATCAGCATCTCGGGCGAGACCGCCCAGGCGGCGAGCAGCGAGGCGACACCGAAGCCCGCGGCGCCGATCAGCAGCAGCCTGCGGCGGCCGATCCGGTCGCCCAGGTTGCCCATCATCACCAGCAGGCCGGCCAGCACGAACGAGTACACGTCGATGATCCACAGCAGCTGCGGCGTGGTGGGCGCCAGGTCGGCGCTGATCGCGGGCACCGCCAGGTCGAGCACCGTCGCGTCGACCGCGAGCAGCAGCAGGGCCAGCGCGAGTACGGACAGCCCGGCCCATTCGCGCGCGCCGGCGCGGGGTGGCGTCTCGGACCCGGTCGGCCGGGTGGTCTTGGTCTGGGTGGTCATTGACTTTCTCGACTTCCGTCGCTGTTTTCTTACCGTCCAGACGGTACAGTAACAGACCTTACCGTCCAGCCGGTATAGTTCCGCGGTGTGACGGCCAATACCCGCGACCGGATTCTGGACGCGCTCGAATCGCTGCTCCTGGAAAAGGGCATGTCGCACGTGACGTTGGAGAACGTCGCGGCGACCGCAGGCGTCTCCAAGGGCGGCCTGCTGTATCACTTCAAGAGCAAGGACGCGCTGCTCGCCGGCCTGGTGCGGCGGCTCACCGAACGCGCGGCCCAGCAGCTGACCAGCGCCACCGACCGGGGACAGTCGGTCGTCGAGTGGTACCTGCAGACCCCGGACCCGGACAACGCCGACGAAGCGGTGGAGCTCGAGGTCTACCGCTCGATGCTGGCGACCATGCGCACCATCGACGCCGCGAACGGCACGGAGGTCGACGAGGTGCAGCAGGCCCTGATCGAGATGATGAATTCCTGGTCCGACGATCTGGACCAGGAGATCGAGGACCCGGTGCAGGCCGATATCGTCCGGCTGGTCGGCGACGGCGTGTACCTGCGGGCCCTGCTCGGCCTGCCGCCGATCGATCCGGCCCGCTATCGCCGCGTGGTGGACCGGCTGCTGCAGCGCTGACCGCGCGGCCGCGCCGGTTACACTCGGCCCGTGCTACCAGCTGCCGACCCGGCCGGTGCCGTCGGGGCGGGAGACGATCCGGCACCAGGGTCACCTGGAACGACGGTGCCGATCCGTCCGATGACCTTCCGTGAACTCCTGGACGTGCCGTTCGCGCTGATCCAGGCGAACCTGCCCGCGCTGCTGCGGTTGAGCCTGCCCGGCATCGTGGTCGCCGAGCTCGTGGTCGTCGCGCTCACCGCGGTCGTCTCGTCCCGCACCGGCGGTTCGGACGCGGGCACCGCGTGGGCGGCGATCCTGTCCACGGCGGCATGCGTGTGGGTGCTGCGTTTCGTGCTGCGCGGCACCACCGTGGCGATCGGGCTGGGGAGTATCGCGGGCGCACCGATCGGCGCGGCCACCGCGCTCGGGCGGCTGAGCGCGGTCGCCGGAGCGCTACTCGTGTTCCAGGTGCTGTACACCTTGGTCGGGGTGAGCGTGCTCGCGCTGACCGGCGTCCTGATCGTCACGCTGCCGTTCGGCGTGATCTGGCTGGGCTGGTTGCGCGCCAAACGCTTCGTCGCGGTGCCGGTGCTGTTCGTCGAGCAGGCCCCGCACCGCGGTGCCGTGGCCCGGTCGAAACTGCTTGTCGCCGGGGCGGACTGGCAGTTCACCTGGCTGTGGGTCGCGCATCGCTGCCTGCTCGCGCTGCTCTGCGTGCCGCTGTTGGGTATTCCGTTCTATCTGTCGGATTTCTCCGGCACCCGGCGCTGGGCGGTCATCGTGCTGCTCACCTCGGGTGCGCTGCTGATCGCCGCGTTCGGCGAGATCGTCGAGTCGGCCACCAGGGTGGTCGGCTACGTCGACCGGCGCTGCCGCCGCGAGGGTTTGGACATCCACGTGCCCGGTGCCGAGGCCCGATGACCGACTTCCACGACACCGGTACGCCGCACGCCACCGGCCCGGACCAGCCGCCCGGTCCCCCGCGCCTCGGCGCCGCCGCCGACCATCGCGCGGCCGCCGAACAGGCCGCGCAGCGCCGCGATTTCGATGCCGCGCTGCGCGAACGTTTCCGCGCCGTGCTGCGCGGTTTGGAGCAGCGCGGTGTGCTCGAGGTCCGCCGCTCCCGCACCGCCCGGGAGACCGCCGACGACGTCACGATCGCGCTGCCCAGCGACGGCGCCACCGAATTGCACCCCGCCGCACAGAGTTTCGACGAGGTGGTCTACGGCGGCCGCCGGGCGACCGAGGACGAATACCGCAGGCTCGAATACGCCGACCGGTTCTCCGAAGCCGCCCCGCCGCCGGTGCCGACCCCCACCGAAGTCGAGGTCAGCGAGAAGGCGCCGCGCACCCGCAGGCGACTGCCGCCACTGCCCGCGCTGCTGCGCGACCCGCGGTTCTGGGCCGGTCTCGCCGGTGTCGCCGCGCTACTGCTGCTGCTCTACGCCGCACTGCAATCGTGCGGCGCGCCGACCGCGCCCGATCCGCCGACCCCCTCGAAGCCGCCGACACCGCCGCGGTCCGGCGGGTCCGGCTCCGGGTCCGGTTTCGGCGCGGGCGACGACCCGATCTGGGAGCGGCTGCCCGCACCGGTGTTCTTCGGCGCGGTGCAATTCCTGATCGCCGCCGCGGTGGTGGTCTGGTGGCGGGCGCGCAGGCGCGGCGCCCTGGTGCGCGAACCGCGCCCGGTCGAGGTCGCCGCGAACGAACTGCTGGCCGGACAGGCCGCGCTGTACCGGCGGTCGAAGGACTACGAGCACGTCGCCGCGAAACTGCGCGGGGCCACCCTGCGCCGGATCCGCCCGACCCTCGGGCTGACCGCCGATACCTCGCCGGACCGGCTCGTCGGCGCCCTGGCCGCGCGCACCGGCACCGACCCCGCGCAGCTCGGCGCCGCGCTGTACGGACCGGTGCCCGACGTGGAAACGCTGGAACTCGTTGCCACCCAACTCGAATGGCTCGAGGCGGAGGTCGGATGAGACCGCAGCCGCCGCCGCACGCTTGCCCGGCCGCCGGGAACCCCCACCTGACACTGGAGGTCCAATGACCATTCCGACCGACACCAACCACGGCCCCACCGCCGCAGAGGCGGGCGCGGCGTTCACCGCGCTGCGCGCCGAAATCGGCAAGGCGGTGGTCGGCAACGACAACGCGATCATGTACCTGGTGCTCGCGCTGCTCTGCCGCGGGCACGTGCTGCTCGAGGGTGTGCCAGGGGTGGCGAAGACGCTGCTGGTCCGGGCGTTGGCGACGGCGCTGGACCTGCAACACGCCAGGGTGCAGTTCACCCCGGACCTGATGCCGGGCGATGTCACCGGCTCCCAGATCTACGATCCGCACTCGGCCGAGTTCACCTTCCGGCACGGGCCGGTATTCACCAATCTCCTGCTGGCCGACGAGATCAACCGCACGCCCCCGAAGACGCAGTCGGCGCTGCTGGAGTCGATGGAGGAGCGCCAGGTTTCGGTGGACGGCAAGCCGCGGCCGCTGCCCGACCCGTTCGTCGTGGTCGCCACGCAGAACCCGATCGAGCAGGAGGGCACCTACCCGCTGCCGGAGGCGCAACTGGACCGGTTCCTGTTCAAGGTCGACATCCAATTGCCCGGCCGGGAAGACGAATTCCGCATCCTGCAGCGCCACGCCGCCGGCTTCGATCCGCGCGATCTGGCCGCGGCGGGCCTGCGTCCGGTGGCCGGTCCGGCCCATATCGCCGCGGGCCGCGCCGCCGTCGGCACCGTGACGATCAGTCCCGAGGTGCTCGCGTACACCGTCGACATCTGCCGGGCCACCCGGATGGCACCGGCGGTACAGCACGGCGCGTCCACCCGCGGCGCGACCGCGCTGATGGCCGCCGCACGCGCGTTCGCCTGGTTGAACGGACGCGGGTTCGTCACCCCGGACGACGTGAAATCCGTTGCCGTCGCAGTACTCCGGCACCGGTTGCAGCTGCGGCCGGAGGCGGAGCTGGACGGCGTGACCACCGAGGGTGTCATGTCGTCGCTGCTGCTCTCGGTCCCGGTTCCGGTGTAGTGGTGCGCGCCCGCCCCGCCGATTCCGTCGGCCGCGCCCAGCCGGTGGTCACCGGCCGCCTCGCCGCGCTCGCGGGGGTGCTGGCGCTGCTCGTCACGTTCGTCGTGCCGTCCTGGATCGGCGTGGTCGTGGCGACCGCGGTACTGGCCGCCGCCGTGCTGTTCGACCTCGGCACCGTCGGCCGGGCCGGCGACCTCGGTCTGTCCCGGCCGCCGCTGACCACCGTCCGGCTGGGTCGCGCCACCGAGGTGGCACTGGTCGCGGTGAACAACGGCGCCAAGCCGCTGCGCGGCACCGTGTGGGACGACTGGCCCGACAGCGCCCGCGCCGAAAACCGCACGCACCGGCTGGATCTCGCGCCCGCCACGCTGGTCCGCTGGCACACCACGCTCACCCCGGCCCAGCGCGGTGACCGGGTGGCCGGCGCGGTGACGGTGCGGCTGATCGGCCCGCTCGGGCTCGCCGGAACGCAGACCCGGCGCCGGGTTCCGGCCCGGGTGCGCGCGCTGCCGCAGTTCCGCAGCGAGCGGCTGCTGCGCTCGAAAGTCAAACGGCTGCAACACCTCGAGGGTCGTAACGTGGCCAACCTGCGCGGGCAGGGCACCGAGTTCGATTCGTTCCGCGAGTACGTCGCGGGTGACGACGTGCGCGCCATCGACTGGCGCGCCACCGCCCGCGCGACCGACGTGCTGGTACGCACGTGGCGTCCCGAACGCCACCGGCACATGCTGATGCTGCTGGACACCGGCCGGATCAGCGCGGGCCGGGTCGGCGACGGCACCCGGCTGGACGCGGCCGTGGAAGCGGCGCTGCTGCTCGGCGGGCTCGCCGCGGCGGCGGGCGACTCGGTCGATCTGCTCGCCTTCGACCGCGCACCGCGCGCCGAGGTGCGCGGCATCAGCGGAAAAGGGTTGCAGCTCAAGCTGATGCACGCGATGGCGGGTGTCACCCCGGAACTCGTCGACACCGACAGCGCGGGCCTGGTGCGCGCCGCCATCCAGCGCACCCGGCGGCGCAGCCTGATCGTCTGGTTCACCAGTCTCGACGGTGCCGCCGTCGAGGAGAACCTGCTGCCGGTGCTGCCGACCCTGGCGCAGCGCCATCGCGTGCTGATCGTCTCGGTCACCGATCCCGATATCGCCGCGGCCGCCGCCCGCCGCACCGACCGTGCCGATCTCTATCCGGCCGCAGCCGCCGAAACCATCCTCGCCGAGCGCGCCCTCGTCCAGGAATCCCTGCGGCGCACCGGTATCGCCGTAGTCGCCGCCTCCCCCGACCGCCTGCCCGAAGCCCTCGCCGACGAATACCTCGAACTCAAACAGTCCGGCACCATGTAGTCCCGCGGCACCGGAATTCGGCATGCCGCCGACGCCGCGAGGCGCATGATGGACCCATGTCCGATCTTGCCTCGTTCGTCCGCGGGTTGCCCAAGGCCGAGTTGCATCTGCACTTGGAAGGGACACTCGAACCCGAGTTGAAGTTCCAGCTGGCGCAGCGCAACGGGATGGAGCTGCCGCAGCGGACGGTCGACGAGATCAGGCAGACCTACCAGTTCCATGACCTGACGTCGTTCCTTCAGGTCTACTACCCCGCCATGGCGGTACTGCAGGAACCCGCGGACTTCCATGACCTGGCCTTCGACTACCTGACCAGGGCACACGCGCAGGGCGTGCGGCATGTCGAGATGTTCTTCGACCCGCAGGCGCACACCGGGCGCGGCGTCCCGTTCGCCACCGTGATCAACGGATATCGCTCGGCCATCGTGCAGGCCCGGCGCGAGTTCGGCATCTCGGCCGAGCTGATCCTGTGCTTCCTGCGCGACTACTCCGCCGAGTACGCCATGGCGACGCTGCTGGAGGCGCTGCCCTACCGCGACTGGATCATCGGGGTCGGACTCGATTCCGACGAGCGCGGCAACCCGCCGAGCAAGTTCGCGGCGGTTTTCGCGCGCGCCCGCCGCGAAGGCTTCCTGCTGACCATGCACTGCGATATCGACCAGCAGGATTCGATCGAGCACATCCGGCAGGCGCTGGAGGACATCGCCGTCGACCGTCTCGACCACGGCACCAACATCGTCGAGGACGAACGGCTGGTCGAGCTGGCCAAGTCCAAGGGGATCGGGCTGACCTGCTGCCCGGTGTCGAATTCATTCGTGACCACTCAGATGAAGTCCGACGAGATCGTGAACCTGCTCGGCCGCGGCCTCACCGTGACGATCAACAGCGACGACCCCGCCTACTTCGGCGCCTACGCCGCGGACAATTACGTGGCCCTCGCCGAACACGTCGGACTCGACCGCACGCAGCTCGTCACGCTGGCGAAGAACTCATTCCGGGCCTCCTGGATCACCCCGGCCCGGCTGGACCGCTTCCTCCAGGAGATCGACGACTACGCCGCCACCTAGCCCTCGGTAGTCGCGCCCTTCACTTCATCGCGACGCCGGGAACCGCGGGTTGCCCGATCGGGCCGCGCGGAAACACCGGAAACAGCGGCGGCGGCAGCACGCGACGTTGCCGCTCGGCGATGATCGCGCCGAGGACCTGCACCGGCGGGTAGCCGCTCGGCGCGGGCACCTGCAAGCGGGCGCAGACCGCCGCGACGAGCGCGCTGCCCAGCTGGTGCTGCACCTCCGGCGTCAGTGTCTTGGACCGGCTCAGGTACTGCCGGACGGCGAGCGCGAGATCGTCCGGTAATCCGGCCAGCTCCAACTGCGCGGTCCAGCCGACCAGCCACGGCGGCGGCACGGCGAGCAACGGCACCGGCAGCGTCCGCTGCGCGTGCACCACCACGGTGCCCGCCAGCACATCGCCGACCCGGCGCGCGTTCGGGGAACACAGCGAGGTGAGCACGGCGACGGCACCGAGCGCGCCGAGCATCCAGAAGTCGACGACGGCACCGGCCAGGCCGCGGGTGAGCGCGTGCCGGAAGTCGATCGGGCCGCCGTCGGCGCGCACCACCCGCAGGCCGAGCAGCAGTTTGCCGAGCGTCCTGCCGCGCGAAAGGGTTTCGCAGGCCACCGGATATCCCACCAGCACGGTGACGAGGGTGACGATCACGGCGACACTCAGCCAGGCCGTGTCCGCGCCGTTGGGCAGCAGCACGGCGACGGCCAGCACGAACAGCACCGCGGCCAGCGCGAACTGCACCACCGCGTCGATGAGGAACGCGGCGGCCCGGGTCGGGATCCGGGCGATCGGCAGCTCGAGCGCGACCGCTTCGCCGGTGGTGAATTCAGCCATGTCGATAGCATTCTTGCGACCGGCGGTAGTGGGAGGCAACCGATGGACGTAGACGCATACAGTTTCGCGCACCGCAGGGCGTGGGAGCGGCTGGATCAGCTGTCCTCGCGCAGCAAGCTCTCCGGCGCGGAGGCCGACGAGCTCGTCATGCTGTACCGGCGCACCTCCCAGCAGCTGGCCAGGTTGCAATCGCACAGTCCCGATCCCGAACTGATCGCCGGCTTGAGCGCGATCCTCACCCGAGCGCGCGGGCGGGTGCTCGGCAGCAGGGCCGACACCTGGGCGGAGATAGGCCGGTTCTTCACCCATCGTTTTCCGGCCGCGCTGTATCGGACCTGGCCGTGGTGGGCCGGCGTCGCGGCGGTGTTCCTGCTCGTCTCCGCCGGACTCGCCGTCTGGGTGGACCGATTCGATTCGGCGCGCACGGTGCTCGGCATCCCCGACGACACCAGCGGCCTGACGGCGCGCGGCGGCGCGTTCGAGACCTACTACTCAGAGCATCCGCAGGGCGCGTTCGCCGCGCAAGTGTGGACGAACAACGCGTGGGTGACCGCGATCGCCCTGTTCACCGGCGTGCTGATCCTGCCCGCGGTGTATCTGCTGTTCATGAACGCGCTCAACCTGGGTGTCTCGGCGGGGTTGATGGCCGATGCCGGGCGGCTCGACGCGTTCTTCGGGTTCATCCTGCCGCACGGCACGCTCGAGCTGACCGCGATTTTCGTCGCCGGTGGCGCGGGCCTGAAGTTGGGCTGGACGCTGATCGACCCGGGCCGGCTGAGCCGCGTGGAGGCGGTGGCGCGCCAAGGCCGGGCCACCGCGACGATCGCGCTCGGGTTGGTCGGGGTGCTGCTGGTGTGCGGCTGCATCGAGGGTTTCGTGACGCCGAGCCCGCTGCCCGCCCCGGTGCGCATCGCCATCGGGTTCACCGCGGAAGCGTTGTTCCTGGTCTACGTGTTCGGCGTGGGGCGGCGCGTGGTTCTGGCCAAGACCGAACAGGAAGCGGAGACGTTGGGTGCCGGGCCGATCGGCGGCGGGCAGACAACCGCGAGCACACGCTGAGCGAAGCGGGTTCGGGCAACCGGCAGCTACGCCGTGTCACGGTTCGGTTGCGGTGTCCCCCATTTGAGTTCCGCTGGCCGCAGCGAGTCGTGCTCAGCTGCGGCCAGCGTTGCCGTTGACTCTACACAATCGTTATGCCGATGCAACCCTCGTCGCTCGTGTCAAGCGTATAAAGCAGCAAGCCAGCTAACCCTTGTGAGGGCATGGTTTTTCAGAGTTCCAGCTAACTCGCAGCGCGCGCCATGCCCCCGGATTCGGCGCGTCGATTTCCGCCCCCTCCCCGCGAATCCGCAGGTCTCGCTTTATCCGTTTCGTGGCGGTACGAACATTCCCCCGGGCGATTAGCTGTCGCCCTGACATAGATCCGTCGATGTTCCGCTGCGGGCCGCTCTAGCTGCACGTTTAGCCCAGTAGCTGGCGATAGCTGGACAGTGGATGAACAGAAAGCGACTTCAGGTTTGTTTACGGCGTATTTAACACGACGTGCGCCTAGTTGAACCGTCCGTGCACATGCATGCGTCATGACAAGATCAGGAATAACCAGACATTGCAGGGTCGCCGCCGCCAGACACCGGAGGCGCGGGTTCAGCACCACGGCCGCAACTTTCACAGCCGGTGTGATCTTCGCCTCACCCGTAGCGCAGACCCGGCGAAAGGCGCGAAATCGACACGGGGGCAAGCGTTCCGCGGCACAGACACGCGGGGACGACACACCGGAATACCGCGAGCGGACCCCGGCGGTGCGCCCTCGCCTCGAACAGGCGCGGCGGCGCGTACCCGGTGCGTCCGTCGGTGCTTCCACAATGTCCGTCCGGCTCGTGCACAGGCTGGGCATGACGCGTACTCCACCACTGTGCACAGGTTCGGCACACCTTGTCGCCACCGCTGTGGATGCGGCCCGGCGGCATCGATGTCCACACGTCGGCACCACCCGTTCATCCCCAATGGGGACGGCGCGCCACCAGCTCTGCCGCCCGCTTTCCGTACTTGGGAAAGCGTTCATCCACAGCCTCGAGCCAGGCGTTTCGGGATGCGGTAGCGCTCGATTCTCGAGGTCGCGGCGGCAACGCGGAGATGAACAGCGTCCGGCCATCCAGAAACAACCCACAGCGTCATCCACAGCCTCGAAGTCTTTGCCACCGCACCTGGCGAACCTCGCGGACCCCCGCTGTCGACGGCTTATCCCCAGCGGACCGCGCCTGGCCATCCTCGAGCAGCGCACAGCTCTATCCACAGGACCGCGCCGCCCCATACCACCTGTGGATAACCACCGAACCGGTCTGTGCGACACCGGTATCCGGATCGCAGCGGTCGAGATCGCAGCGCCGCGAGCGGGACTCAGCCGATCCGCAGCATGCCGGTGATCGTGCCCTGCAACACCCGTCGGCCGTGGGTGATCAACGGCGAGGTCTGCAGCGGGTCGTCGATCAGCGTGCCGGGCAAGGGGTGTCGCGCGGTCACCGCTCCGGTTGCCGGATCGAGCACCGTGAACGCGTAGCCGTCCAGCGGTGTCGTCGTATCCGGGCCCACCCGGGTCACGGTGTACACCGCGTTGTCGGGAACGGACAGGCGCGGCACGGCCGCACTGCGCACCTCGTTCTCCCACACCGTGTGGCAACCGTTTTCGTCCACGTCGACCCTGGTCATGCCGCCGACGAACGGCGCGGTGGGCGGCAGCGCAGGGCCCGCGTCCGCAGGCACCTGGGGATAGGGATAGCCGTAGGTGCTCGCGACGAATACTGAGCGGCCGATCCCGATCGGCGAATTCTCGCTGCCCGCACCGCCCTTCGTCAGCACCGGCTGGGTGCACACCAACTGGCCGGTGCCCGAACGGAATACCAACGCGTTGACCTGTCCGTCGGCGTTGTCGACGATAGTCAGATAGTCGGCCCCGGTGTCCGGGCCGAAATACGTGGGCGTCGACCCGGTGCCCCAGCTGAGTTGTCCCGGCTTGCGCGCGGAGCCGCGGTCATAGGCCGCGCGCCACCGGATCTCGGGCCGGGCCGACGGATCGGCCGCCAACTCGTAGAGCGCGTGCGTCGTCGCCACCGCGATCCGCCCGCTCGGCGCCGCCGAAATGCTGTTGGCCACCTGCTCTCCCGCGGGCAGCGCCACCGTCGCGATCGCGCCTGCGCGCGAGACCAGCCCGACCACCCCGTGACCCGTCGCGAACCAGACGTTGCCCGACCAATCCGGCACCAGCCCGGTCACGTTGTCCCCCACCGGGATCACCGCACTCAGGTCCGCCTCGACCGCGCTGGTGAACTGCCACGTCCCGCCCGCGTCGCGCGAGTGCCCGATGCGGAGCAGCCGGTTGCCGCCGTCCACGACGACTAGGCGATCCGCGTTGTCCAGGTAGGCGTAGACGCCGCCGAGCAGACTGCCCTTGGTCAGCGGGAGCGCGGCGAGCGAATGCCCGACCGGTCCGGCGGCCGCCGGATCGATCAGATGCACCGTCGGGATCTGCCCGGCGATCGCCGTGCACAGCGCGACCACCAGGTTGTCCGATCCCTCCAGCAGCGTGGGGCAGGCCGAGAGCAGCGGGTATCCGGCCACCGGAACTGTTCCCGCGCCCGGCCCGGCCAGCGGCGTGACGTCGGACGAGCCCGCGTCGCCGTGCATGGTCGAGGTGCCGAGCGGGCCGAGGAACGGGTTGGCCGGGGCCAGCGGCCCCCACGGCGCGGCGGCCGCGGCCGTACCGGGCCACAGCACGACGAGACAGCCGGCCAGGAACATCAGCAACGTACGCATCGGGGTCTCTCTGGTCGGTGACATCGCGTCCGATCGAACCGAAACGGGCGCTCTCGGCACAGTATTGGGAACGTCGATGATCCGAACAGCCGCGCCGGGGTGGATACCATGACGCTATGAACGGTGTGCGGGCCCGCGTCCTGTCGACGGTGGCCGGTCAGCTCGGTAATCCCCACGGCCTGCTCGGGCGCGGCGTCGCGGTGGTCCTCAACCGCGCGAACAAGCGCGCCATCGAGGCCGCGGTGGCGGCCGCCGCGATCCGGCCCGGCCAGACCGCGGCCGATCTCGGATTCGGCGGCGGCGCAGGGCTTTCCCTGCTGCTGGCACGCATCGGCAACAGCGGCACCGTGCACGGCGTGGAGATCTCGCCGGACATGCTGAGCCGGGCCAGGTCCGCGTTCGCGCGCGAGATCACCACGGGCCGGCTGCGCCTTTCCGAGGGCTCGCTCACCGCGTTGCCGCTCGCGGACCACAGCCTCGACGGCGCGATCACGGTCAACACCCTCTACTTCGTGCCGGACCTGGACGCCGCCTGCGCCGAACTCGTCCGGGTGGTGCGACCGGGCGGACGGATCGTCATCGATATCGGGGATCCGGACACCATGGCGAAGATGCCGTTCACGCCCTACGGTTTCCGGCTCCGTCCGGTGGCCGAAGTGATCGCCGCGCTGGAACAGGCCGGCTGCACCGTGGACCATCAGCAGTCCGCGACACCGCCGATTCCCCGCCATCTGCTGATCGCCACGCCCTGACCACACTTACATCAACGCACCGCCGTCGATCCGGATCTCGGTGCCGGTCATATAGCGGCCGTCCTCCGACGCGACCATCGCCACCACGCCCGCGATGTCCTCGGGACTGCCGAGCGCGCCGCCGTTGAGCCAGCCGGTCATCCGGGCGAACAGCTTGTGATCGAACCCTTCCGGCTGGTCGAGGATGGACTTCGTGGTGATGCCGCTGGTGATCCCGGCGGGCACGATGTTCACCGCGCGCAGTCCCTGCTTGGCGTACTCCAGCGCGATGGCGTGGGTGAAGGCGTTGACGCCGCCCTTCGACGCCGCGTACGCCGCGAGATAGGGCGCGGCACTGAACGCCGCGGTCGAGGAGAGGTTCACCACCACCCCGTGCCCGGATTCGAGCAGCGCGGGCAGCGCGCACTGGGTCATCAAGAACGTGCCGGTGAGGTTCACCGAGAGCACCTGATTCCACACCTCCAGCGGCATCTCGTGGGTGCGCGCCGGGCGCAGGATGCCCGCCCCGTTCACCAGCACGTCCAGCCCGCCGAGGAATTCGAGCGCCGCGCCGGTCGCGGTACGGACCGAGTCCGGGTCCGCGACGTTCACCGCGACGGTCCGCAGCCGCTGCGCCGCATCACCCGCCTTCTCCGCCGTGGCCGCCAGGCCCGGCTCATCGATATCGGCGGCGACCAGCTGCGCCCCCTCATCCAGCAGACGCAGGGCGATGCCCTGCCCGATGCCGGATCCAGCTCCCGTCACCACCACGCGGCGGCCGTCATATCTGCGCATGTCAAGAATTAGAACAGGTTCCCATTGTGAGTCAAGACACTTCGGTCATCCCATTTCCCGAACGCAAAACTGGAACACGTTCTAGTGTGGACCCATGTCGCACGACGCGTTCCAGCCGGCCGAGCTCGGGCCGGTCCAGCTGCGCAACCGGATCATCAAGGCCGCGACGTTCGAGGGACGCACGCCCGACGCCTTGGTCACCGACGAACTCATCGACTTCCATCGCGCGGTCGCCGTGGGCGGCGCGGGACTGACCACAGTCGCGTACTGCGCGGTCGCGCCGGAGGGTCGCACCGACCGGCACCAGATCTGGATGCGGCCCGAGGCGGTCCCCGGATTGCGCAGGCTCACCGACGCGGTGCACGAGGCGGGCGGCGCGGTCTCGGCGCAACTCGGTCACGCGGGCCCGGTCGCCAACGCGGCGTCCAATCGCGCGCCCGCGCTCGCGCCCAGCCGGCAGTTCAGCCCGATCAGCCTGCGACTCACCCAATCCGCGACCGGTGCGGATATCCGCCGGATCGTCGCCGCGCACGCACGGGCCGCCCGCCTGGCCGTCGAGTCCGGATTCGATGCCGTGGAACTGCATTTCGGGCACAACTATCTGATCAGCTCGTTCCTCAGCCCGGCACTGAACAAGCGCTCCGACGAGTACGGCGGCACCCTGGTCAACCGGGCGCGGCTGGCCCGGCAGACCGCGGACGCGGTGCGGCAGGAGGTCGGCGGCGAGATCGCGGTGCTGGCGAAGTTCAACATGGACGACGGGGTGCCCCGCGGTTTCCGCGGCGACGAAAGCCTGACCGTCGCACGGTGGCTCGCACAGGACGGCAACCTCGACGCGCTCGAGCTCACGGTCGGCAGCTCGCTGCGCAATCCGATGTATCTGTTCCGGGGCGACGTGCCGCTGCGCGAATTCGCCGACCAGTTCCCGCAGCCGCAACGGGCCGGAATCCGGTTGGCCGGTCGCCGCTTCCTGCGCACCTATCCCTTCCACGAGGCCTACCTGCTCGACGAGGCGCGCCGCTTCCGGGCCGAACTCGCGCTGCCGCTGGTCCTGCTCGGCGGCATCGCCTCGCGCGCGTCGATCGAGCTGGCGATGGCCAACGGGTTCGAGTTCGTCGCGATGGCGCGGGCGCTGCTGCACGATCCCGGACTGGTCGGCCGGATGAGCGCCGAGGCGGCCGAGGTCTCGCAGTGCACCCATTGCAACCGCTGCATGCCGACGATCTACCGGGGCACCCGCTGTGTGCTGACCTCCCCCGCCTGACTTCGCCCAACGAAAAGAGCCCCGGATCCACGGATCCGGGGCCCTGCCGTTCGTCCTATCGCTCAGTTGATCTCGCGGATCGCCCGCTCGGACAGCTCCGCGGCGCGCGGACCGACCGCGGCGGCGAACTCCTGCAGCGCTTCACCCTCCAGCGCGATACCGGCGACGTCGTTGCGGATGCAGCCGTTGGCCACCGGAACCCGATCGAACCGATCCTTCATCCAGGACATCACGCGCGGCTGTGCGGTGACGAACAGGCTGTAGCCCTCGTTGGCGTGCGTGCGGTTGTATTCCACGCGCGCGTCCGGATCCGCGCAGTAGGTGTCGACCAGCTTGTTGACCGGGCCGACCGGCGCCACCCAGTCCGGATTGGACTGGTAGATGAACATGGGCATCTTGGGCACGCTCTTGCCCATCTTCACCTTCTCCAGCACCGCGGCGGGCACCGGCTCGCGGGTGATGTCCGGGCTGTCGAACAGGCCCTTGATATTGAGGAACGGGAACATCGTGCTCACGTTCCAGCCCATGCACATGTTGCTCTGCGGCCCGACCATCGCCTTGCCCAGCGGATTCATGTGCTGGTCGAAATACTCCTGCAGTTCCGGATATTCGCGGGCGACCCCGAGCACGCCGGAGTAGATGAGGCCCGCGGCCAGCTGGCTGTTCGCCAGATCGACCATCGCCGTCATATCCGCGGGCACGCCGCCTTCCGCGACACCGACGATATTCAGTTCGGGCGCGTACTGCTCTTTCATTTCCGCGGCCCAGCCCGCGGCAATGGCGCCGCCCGAGTTACCGATCAATCCGACCATCGTGTCGGCGCCCCGGTCCAACGACATCTGCGCGAAATTCTCCGCGGCGCGCACGCCGTCCAGGGTCACCATTCCGGCCAGCGGTCCGGCGCCGAACGCATTCGCGGGCCCTTCATGGTCCGGCAGCGAAACCGCCCAGCCCTGCGAAATCGCGTACAGCGGAATCAGCATTTCGCTGTCCGGCGCGAACGTGCCGCGGTAGTTCGACGGCACGGTGGCCTGCTGCACCGTCTGCGACGGCGCGCAGTGCGGCGCGAGCGAGTCCTGCGGCAACTGGTAGGAGATCATCCGATCCGGCTTGCTGCCACGCGGTTTCAGCACCGTGGTGATCGCGGCGATGGGCTCGTTGCGCGAGTTGGTCGACCGGTAGGACAGCTGCCAGGCGTCCACGTCGAGCGGCACCAGGGAGAAGAAGGACGGCACCATTTCCCGGGCCGCGATGATCTCGCCCGGCTCTTTCGAAGCGACCAGCTCGGCGGGCGGATAGTAGAACGACGGATCATGGCCCTGGAATCGGCCGAGTATCCCGTGGTCGTGCCACGGCGTCGCCGGCGGCACCGGGAACGGCAGTTGCGGATACACCGGGTAAGGCCCTTGCTGCCCAACGGCTTCCGGTTCAGCCGCGGCGAAACCCGCGGCCGCCACCTGAACGGTCACCGCCGCGGCGGCCGCCAGTGTCACGATTAATCGGCGCCGCGACCCTGTTCCGAGCACATTCATACGCGATCCTTCGCAGTCGGAGAGTAGAACATTTCGGGGAAGATCCACGAACGGCGTCACTTTTCGCGCACGCAAAAGACACACGAGCGACGCGTAAGCGTTTGGGAAACGCCCGATTCGGGATAGTTTCGCGGGCGAGCATAGCGCCGACACCACGAAACCCCGTGCAATGAATCGAAGAATTATTGCGTTTCGCCGAAAACCAGTTCCCACTTTCCCCGTTCCCCGACTTCCCCTCGAAGCAAACACCGCCCACCCCCACCGAAACCTTTGTCCGCCCACCCCATCCACCCCTGAACTACTCCCTCCACGGCCAGGCTCCACCTCCGCACAGCGAGAGCGACAGCCCTTCACGAACACAGACTGATAGCCCCAAAGGTGAAAATGACACCCCCTTAAGTGGGCGAAAAGTCGCACCGCTTCATCGCGAGAGCGACAGCCACAGGCCCGGAGAGCGACAACCCTTCATCGCGAGAGCGACCAGCCCCAAGACGGCCAGTGATAGCCCCAAACGACAAAGAGTGACGACTCCAACGAGAACAGAGAAGAGACCTCCCCAACGCGCCCAGCGTGATGTGCGCCCAGCCAACGTCGTCACCACGAACAACGCCGCACCCCAAGACAAAACGCACCCAGCACGCAAACCCCGGATGCGCAAACAACACAGGAATGGGGGGTTCGGGGGGCAAAGCCCCGCCGAGCGGGGCGTGGGGGCTGCGCCCCCACAAAATACGAGTGAAACGAGCAAGGCCCATGCTCTCCATGAGCATGGGCCTTGCACGAGTGCAACGGTGGGCGAAGGGGGACTTGAACCCCCACGTCCCGAAGGACACTGGCACCTGAAGCCAGCGCGTCTGCCATTCCGCCACTCGCCCGAGCGACTCCGAGACAGTATCACGCACCACGCGCGGACACGAAATCGTGCTTGTCGGCTGGTGACGCGGGGGCTGGACAGGCCGGGGAACCTGCTGATCGCGCCAAGAGTTACAGGTGTGGACGATCGTGGATATCATGCAATGAACGTGCTCGATACGCGACACGCCATATCCGCGTGTCGTTGTTACGGATCCGAAGAACTGACGCTCACCGAAGGGAGGCCGAGATGGGCATCGTTTCACGGTTCGAGCGTCGTCTGCAGGGCGCCGTCGGTGACGTGTTCGCTCGGGTGTTCGGCGGGAATGTCGTGCCGCAGGAGGTGGAGGCGGCGCTGCAGCAGGAGGCCGCCGATCATGTCCAGGAGCTCGGCGGCGGACATCTGTTGGCGCCCAACAGCTATGTGATCACGATCAATTCTTCGGATCACCAGCAACTGGATGCCGATCACGACCTCACGACCCGCGCGTTCGCCAAGCATCTGCAGGATTACATCCGGGAGCAAGGGTGGCAGACCTACGGCGAAGTACACGTGGCTTTCGAGGCATCACCTACGCTGCACACCGGACAGTTCAGGGCAAGCGGCCGGGTCGACCCGGACATCGGTCGCCGAGCTACACCAGCTCACAGCCCCGAACCCCCGCCACAACGACCTGATAACCCGCAACCAGGAGCTGGCCCCATGACGCAGAACTCAGGCTACGACCCGAGCCGTGAGCCCGCGGAGTCCGATCCACGCAACCGCGGGTACGCCCCACCGCCTGCTGGTCGCGGCGGTCCGCAGAACGGCGCGTACCGCGAGGACTACGGTCGTGGCGCTGCTCCGTATGGTTCGGCCGACTATCAGGCGCCGGACGCGCAGCAGGGGTATGGCGAATACCAGAACGGCTACGACTACCAGCAGGGTGGTCAGGCTTACGGTCAGCCGGGCTATCAGGAGCCGGGGTACGGCCAGCAGCAGGGCTATGCCGATCGCGCTTACGGCCAGCAGGGTTACCAGGAGCCGGGGTACGGCCAGCAGGGCTATCAGGAGCCCGGTTACGGCCAGCAGGGTTACCAGGAACCGGGTTACGGCCAGCCGGGGTACGGCCAGCAAGGCTATGGCGATCAGGCGTACGCGGATCCGGCGTACGGCCAGCAAGGTCAGGGCTACGCCCAGCCGGGGTATGGCCAGCAGGGCTATGCCGAGCCGGGTTACGGCGATCAGGCCTATGCCGAGCCGGGTGCGTACGGCCAGGACGACCAGGGCGGTTACGGCCAGGCCTACTCGCAGCAGCCGGGGTACGGCCAGCAGCCGGGCTACGGCGCCGCGCCGGCGTACGGCGCTGCCCCGCAGGCCGGTTCGGGCTACTCCGCGACTCTGCAGCTCGATGACGGCAGCGGCCGCACGTACCAGTTGCGTGAGGGCAGCAACATCATCGGCCGCGGCCAGGACGCGCATTTCCGGCTGCCCGACACGGGTGTTTCGCGCCGGCATATCGAGGTCCGCTGGGACGGTTCGACCGCGATGCTGTCGGATCTGGGTTCCACCAACGGCACGCTGGTCAACGGTTCGCCCGTGCAGGACTGGCAGCTCGCCGACGGGGATGTCATCCGCGCCGGGCACTCCGAGATCCTGATCCGTATCGTCTGATCCCGTAAGCTCGCGATGCCGGTCACGACTTGGCCATCAGGGATTCGTCGGTCGTATCGTGATCGAAATCGACCTTCGGCCCTATGATGCTGCCAACACACGCACGGCACCGGATACCGGGGTCGGCAAGACCAGCATGCTGGTGGGGGTGGTCGAACCGCACCTACGGCACCGACATACACGGTCGAACAGGAGGTGGAGCGCCGTGCAGGGACTGATCCTGCAACTGACCCGTGCGGGGTTCCTTCTGCTGTTGTGGTTGTTCGTGTGGGCGGTGCTGCGCACCTTGCGCAGCGACATCTACGCGGCATCCGGCATTCGGATCCAGCCCAGGGCCGCACGCGGTTCCGCGGTGCTGCCCTCCTTCAGCCGGGGCCAGAAGGGCGCCAAATTTCTTGTGGTGACTCAAGGTTCACTCGCCGGCACCCGCATCTCGCTAGGCACCCAACCGGTGCTGATCGGGCGTGCGGACGATTCCACGCTGGTGCTCACCGATGACTACGCCTCGACCAGACATGCGCGACTGTCTCCCCGCGGCGACGATTGGTACGTCGAAGATCTCGGTTCGACGAACGGCACCTATCTCGATCGCGCGAAAGTCACCACTGCCGTGCGGGTTCCGCTCGGCACTCCGGTCCGTGTCGGCAAAACAGTGATCGAGCTGCGATCGTGACACTCGTTCTCCGCTACGCAGCGCGCAGCGACCGCGGTCTCGTCCGAGGCAACAACGAAGACTCCGTCTACGCGGGTGCGCGGCTGCTCGCGCTCGCCGACGGCATGGGTGGCCATGCCGCGGGCGAGGTGGCCTCGCAGCTGATGATCGCCGCGCTGGCGCATCTGGACGACGACGAGCCGGGCGACGATCTGCTCGGCAAGCTCGACACGGCGACGCGGGAGGGCAATGCCGCGATCGCCGATCAGGTCGAGGAGGAGCCCGAGCTGGACGGGATGGGCACCACGCTCACCGCGATCCTGTTCGCGGGCAAGAAGCTGGGCCTGGTCCATATCGGTGATTCCCGCGCCTATCTGCTGCGCGGCGGCGAGCTCGCCCAGATCACCCGGGACGACACGTTCGTGCAGTCGCTGGTCGACGAGGGCCGGATCACGCCCGAGCAGGCGCACACCCATCCGCAGCGTTCGCTGATCATGCGCGCGCTCACCGGCAACGAGATCGAGCCGACGCTGATCATGCGGGAGGCGCGCGCGGGCGATCGCTACCTGCTGTGCTCCGACGGCCTCTCCGATGTGGTGAGCGACGAGACCATCGCGAACACCATGCGCGAGGGTTCCACCGACGAGTGCGCCGACCGGCTCATCGAGCTCGCGCTGCGCAGCGGCGGCCCGGACAACGTCACGGTGGTCGTCGCGGATGTGATCGATCTCGACTACGGCCAGAGTCATCCGATCGTCGCCGGTGCGGCGTCCGGGGTGGACGAGGACACGCCGCCGCCGAATACCGCGGCGGGCCGGGCGGCGGCGATGCGTCCGCCGCGCGCCGCACCGCGCCGGGCGGCGGCGGCACCCGAGCCGGAGGCCAAGGGCAAGTCGCACCGGCTGCGCTGGATCATGCTCGCCGTGGCGCTGGTGGTCGCGGTCAGCGTCGGATTGCTGGTCGGCTACAAGATGATTCGCAGCAACTACTACGTCGGGGCCGACAACGGCTCGGTGGTGATCCTGCGCGGCTTACCCGGTTCGGTGCTCGGCTACTCGATCCACGACGTGAATCAGGTCGGTTGCGTCACCAAGACCGGTGAGCTCTCGCTGGTGAACCCGGGTGCCGATCTGCCTTCGGCGTGCAAGCAGCTGAAGGTGACCGATCTCAAGCAGACGGGTCGCGAGCAGGTCGGCCGTGGTCTGCCGCCGGGCTCGCTGGATCGCGCGAAGGAGCAGATGCGCTCCATCGCGCAGGGTGAGCTGCTGCCGCCGTGCCCGGTGAAGGAGTCGGTGCCGCAGCCGGGCGTGCTGCCCCAGCCCGCCGATCCGCAGCCGCCGTTGCCGCCGGCCACCAGCAGTGCGCCGACCACCACCGTCGAGCCCGCGCCGGGCCCCGGTGATGCCCGCCCCACACCGACCAAGTCGGAGGCTCCGGTTCCGCCGTCGACCACGTCGTCGAACCCCCAGATCGCGGGGGAGAACTGCCGGGTGACGGACTGATGTCCGCACCGGCACCGCCGTCCGCTGGGGCTTTTCCCAGTCCTCCCGGCGGCTTCGCTCCCGCGCCCCCACCGAGCACTCGACGCAATGTCGAACTGTTGCTGCTGGCGGGTGCGGCAGTGATCACCACGGCCGCGCTGTTCCTGGTCGAGGCCAGTCAGGAGCAGTCGCTCACCTGGGATATCGCCAAATACGGTGCCGCCTATCTCGGTTTGTTCGGCGTGGCGCATCTGGCGGTGCGCCGGTTCGCCCCGTTCGCCGACCCGCTGTTGCTGCCGATCGTCGCGCTCTTGAACGGGCTCGGCCTGGTGCTGATCCACCGGCTCGACCTGGCCGATCAGCAGACCGCGGTCTACAACTCGTGGTCGATGCCCTCCCCCGACGCCAACAAGCAGATCCTGTGGACCGGTCTCGGCATGGTGGTGTTCGTCGTGCTGCTGATCGCCTTGCGCGACTACCGCACGCTGGCGCGCTACAGCTACACCCTCGGGCTGGTCGGGCTCGTCGCGCTGGCCATGCCCGCGCTGCTGCCGAGCCGGTTCTCCGAGATCAACGGCTCCAAGAACTGGATCAAGGTGCCGGGCTTCAACATTCAGCCCGCCGAGTTCGCGAAGATCCTGCTGATCATCTTCTTCGCCTCGGTGCTGGTGGCCAAGCGCGACCTGTTCACCGCGGCCGGCCGGCACCTGCTCGGCATGGAGTTCCCGCGCGGCCGCGACCTCGGTCCGATCGTGGTGGTCTGGATCGTCTGCGTCGGCGTGCTCGTCTTCGAGAAGGACCTCGGCACCTCGCTGCTGATCTTCGGCACGGTGCTGGTGATGCTCTATATCGCCACCGAGCGGGTGGGCTGGCTGATCATCGGCGGCGCGCTGCTCGGCCTCGGCTTCGTGTTCGCCTACCAGACTTTCGGGCACGTCCAGGTGCGCACGCAGACCTGGCTGCACCCGTTCGACGACTACAACAACACCGGCTATCAGATCTCGCAGTCGCTGTTCGGCCTGGCCACCGGCGGTCTCGCCGGCACCGGCCTGGGCAGCGGTCGCCCCAACCAGGTGCCCTTCGCCAAGACCGACTTCATCATCACCACGATCGGTGAGGAACTCGGGCTGATCGGGCTCACCGCGGTGCTGGTGCTGTTCCTGGTGTTCATCGTGCGCGGCCTGCGCACCGCGCTCGCCGTGCGCGACAGCTTCGGCAAGCTGCTGGCGGCCGGCCTGGCGTTCACCATCGCCATCCAGTTGTTCGTGGTGGTCGGCGGTGTCACCAAGCTGATCCCGCTCACCGGCCTCACCACGCCGTTCATGTCCTACGGTGGTTCCTCGCTGCTGGCCAACTACGCGCTGCTCGCGTTGCTCATCAAGGTTTCCGACGCGGCCCGCGCGCCCGCGCCCGCCCGCAAGAGCGTGCCCGCCGCGCCGATCGCGGACGCGACGACGGAGTTGCTGCGCAAACCCGAGGGCGGCCGACCGGAAGCGGGGCCCGCGACATGAACACTCCCCTACGCCGGGTCGCGATCGCCGTGATGGTGATGATCGTCGCGCTGCTGCTCAACGCCACCTACGTCCAGGTGATCAAGGCCGACGATCTACGCACCGATCCGCGCAACAACCGCGTGCTGCTCGACGAGTACTCGCGCCAGCGCGGGCAGATCTCCGCGGGCGGCACCGTGCTGGCGAATTCGGTCGCCACCGACGACCGCTACAAGTACCTGCGCACCTACCCGACCTCGCCGGAGGCCTACGCCCCGGTCACCGGGTTCTACTCGATCCAGTACAAGACCACGGGACTCGAGCGGGCCGAGGACTCGGTGCTCAACGGGTCGGACAGTCACCTGTTCGGGCAGCGGCTGGTCGACATGGTGTCCGGCCGGGATCCGCGCGGCGGCAACGTGATCACCACGCTCGACCCGGCCATGCAGCAGGTCGCCTACGACCAGCTGACCAGCAAGGGCTACACCGGTTCGGTGGTGGCGATCGAGCCGAGCACCGGCAAGATCCTCACCATGGTGTCCACGCCGAGCTACGACCCCAACCTGTTGTCCGGGCACGACGGCGCCAGCGGCACCAAGGCGTGGGAGGAACTCAGCGACGACGAGCGCCAGCCGATGCTGAATCGTGCTGTCTCGCAGACCTATCCGCCGGGTTCCACGTTCAAGGTGGTGGTCACTGCCGCGGCGCTGGCGAACAACGTCGCGACGCCGGAGGACCAGTTCACCGCGGCGCCGAACATCACGCTGCCGGGCACCAGCACCACGCTGGAGAACTACAACGGCAGCAACTGCGGCCCCGGCCCGACCGCCTCGCTGTACGACGCGTTCCGGCTCTCGTGCAACACCGCGTTCGCCGAACTCGGTGTCAAGGTGGGCGCCGCGAACCTCAAGGACGAGGCGGCCGCCTTCGGCATCGGCACGCACCGCGATATCCCGATCCCGGTGGCCGAGGGCACCGTCGGCCCCATCTCGGACAACGCCGCACTGGCCCAGAGCAGCATCGGGCAGCGGGACGTGGCGCTGACGCCGCTGGACAACGCGGTGATCGCCGCGACCGTGGCCAACGGCGGGGTCCGGATGCAGCCGTACCTGGTCGACCAACTGCAGGGGCCCGACCTCAGTGAGTTGTCGAAAACCAAGCCGGTCTCGGTCGGCCAAGCGGTCAGCGCACAGGTAGCGTCTTCGCTGACGAATCTGATGATCGCCTCGGAAAGCAACACCGCCGGAGGTAACAAGTCCCGCTATCAGATCGCTTCCAAGACCGGCACCGCCGAGCACGGCAGCGATCCACGCAAAACCCCACCGCACGCCTGGTACATCGCCTTCGCGCCCGCCCAGAATCCGAAGATCGCCATCGCGGTGGTCGTGGAGAACGGCGGCGACCGGGCGCTGGCCGCGACCGGCGGTTCGGTGGCCGCGCCGGTCGCGCGTGCGGTGCTGGACGCCGGTCTGCGAGGGGGCTGAACGAGATGGATGTGCGAGTGAAGGTACGGGGATGCTGAACAACGGTGCGATGATCGCCAACCGCTATCGGCTGCAACGGCTGATCGCGACCGGCGGCATGGGCCAGGTCTGGGAGGCGCTGGACACCCGGCTGGATCGCCGGGTGGCGGTCAAGGTGCTCAAGTCGGAGTTCTCCGCCGACCCGACGTTCCGGCATCGGTTCCGGACCGAGGCCAAGACCACCGCCCAGTTGAACCACCCCGGGATCGCGGGCATCTACGACTACGGCGAGACCACCGACCCGCAGGGCAGTGAAACCGCCTACCTGGTCATGGAACTGGTGCAGGGCGAGCCGCTGAACACGGTGCTGAACCGGCTCGGCCGGCTCTCCGTCGGCCAGGGGCTCGACATGCTCGAGCAGACCGGGCGCGCCCTCGACGTGGCGCACCGGGCCGGGGTCGTGCACCGGGACGTGAAGCCGGGCAACATCCTGGTGACGCCGACCGGTCAGGTGAAGATCACCGACTTCGGCATCGCCAAGGCCGTGGACGCCTCGCCGGTGACCAAGACCGGCATGGTGATGGGCACCGCCCAGTACATCGCGCCGGAGCAGGCGGTCGGCGAGGACGCCACCGCCGCCAGCGACGTGTACTCGCTCGGCGTCGTCGGTTACGAGGCGCTGGCCGGGACCCGGCCGTTCAGCGGGGACGGCGCGATCACGGTCGCGATGAAGCACGTCCGCGAGGCGCCGCCGCCGATGCCCGGCGATCTGCCCGGCAACGTGCGCGAGCTGATCGAGATCACCATGGGCAAGGACCCGAACCTGCGCTACGCCAGCGGCGGCGAGTTCGCCGACGCGGTGGCCGCGGTGCGCGCGGGTCGCAGGCCGCCCCCGCCGCGCGGCGCCGCCGCGGGCACGCCGCTGACCGGCGCCACCCGGGTGCTGCCGCCCGGCCCGACCGTCGTGTTGCCGTCCACCCCTTCGGATTTCGACGGCGCGACGGTGCGCTATTCGACCCCGGCCGGCGGTGCGCTCGGCGCGGCGGGCCAGGCCACCGGCGCGGCGCCCGCCACCATGCTCAACCCGGGCACCGGTGGCAACCGGGTGCCGCCGAAAGACAAGGGCTTCACCACAACTCAGAAGTGGACCGCGGCCGGCGTCGCGGCCGGCGTGCTGCTCGTCGCCACCGTCGGCTATCTGATGTTCGGCGGCGACACCAACCCGAACAAGGGCCCGGCGAACACCACGACGTCGGTGCCCGCGCCGAAGCCGCCGCCCCCGCCGGTGACCAGCACCACGACGCCGAAACCTGTTCCGCCGCCGCCGACCACGGTCGAGCGGACCACCACGACGGAACCGCCGACCACCACCCCCGAACCGACCACCACCACACCGACCCCGACGACGACCACGCCGTCGACGACGAGCAGTAAACCGACGACGACCTCGCCGACCACTACCCGGCCGCGAGTTCCGACGATCGACATACCATTTCCGGAGATTCCCGGAGCCCGAGGTCCCTCTGGCTCCGTCGGCGCGCCCGCTACTTCTTCGCAAGGACAACCATGACGACCCCGAAGAATCTCTCCTCCCGCTACGAGCTGGGCGAGATCATCGGGTTCGGCGGTATGTCCGAAGTGCACAAGGCGCGCGATCTACGGCTCAGCCGGGATGTCGCGATCAAGGTGCTGCGCGCCGATCTGGCCCGCGATCCCACGTTCTACCTGCGGTTCAAGCGGGAGGCGCAGAACGCCGCCGCGCTGAATCATCCGGCCATCGTCGCGGTGTACGACACCGGCGAGGCCAAGGTCGACGACGGTCCGCTGCCCTACATCGTGATGGAGTACGTCGACGGCGAGACGCTGCGCGATATCGTGCGCGGCAAGGGACCGCTGCCGCCGCGCCGGGCCATGGAGGTCATCGCCGACGTCTGTGCCGCACTGGATTTCAGCCACAAGGCCGGCATCGTGCACCGCGACATGAAGCCCGCCAACATCATGATCAATCGCGCGGGCGCGGTGAAGGTGATGGACTTCGGCATCGCCAGGGCGATCGCCGACAGCTCCAACCCGATGACCCAGACCGCCGCGGTGATCGGTACCGCGCAATACCTTTCGCCCGAGCAGGCGCGCGGCGAGACCGTCGACGCCCGCTCCGACGTGTACTCCGTCGGCTGCGTGCTGTTCGAAATCCTCACCGGTGAGCCGCCTTTCACCGGCGACTCGCCCGTCGCGGTGGCCTACCAGCACGTCCGGGAAGACCCGCGGCTGCCCTCGCACGTACATCCCGGGGTGCCCCGCGAGCTCGACTCGGTGATCCTCAAGGCGATGAGCAAGAACCCGGCCAACCGCTACCAGAGCGCGGCCGAGATGCGCGCGGACCTGATCCGGGTGCTCGGCGGGCAGAAGCCGAGCGCCCCGATGGTGATGACCGACGAGGACCGCACCACTGTCTTCGGCAACAACGAACCCGCGCCGCGCAGCTACCGCACCGTCGAGCGCAACGACGACACCTCCGAGCAGGCGTCGGTGGATCCCGGCGGCCCGCGCCGCACGATCTACCTCGCCGTCGCCGCGGCCGCCGCGGTCGCCGTCGCGTTCACCCTGTTCTGGGTGCTGATCGGGCCGGGCAGCAAGCCGGATCAGGTGACGGTGCCCGATGTTTCGGGCAAGTCCTCGCAGCAGGCGATCGACGCGCTGCAGAAGGCCGGTTTCACCGTCGCCAGCTTCCAGAAGGCCGACAGCAAGGTCGCGACCGGCAATGTGATCGCCACCCAGCCGCTGGGCGGCTCGCGGGTGGACAAGGGCAGCACCATCACCGTGCAGGTATCCACCGGGCCCACTCAGGTGCAGGTGCCCAAGCTCGACGGACTGACCCAGCAGGAGGCCGAGGCCGAACTGCGCAAGAACAGCTTGCAGATGGACCCGAACGTGCAGCGCAAGCCGTCCAGCACGCAGGAGAAGGACAAGGTCATCGGGCAGGACCCGTCGGCCGGGTCGCGGGTGGACGCGGACCGGGTGATCGTGGTGACCCTCGGCTCCGGCCCGGAACCGATCCGCGTGCCCAATGTGGTCGGCCAGGACATCGAGGTCGCCCGGCCGAATCTGGTGGACAGTGCCGGTTTCAAGATCACGATCGAGAAGGTGCCGTCCAGTCGTCCGGTCGGCGAGGTGCTCTCGACCAGCCCGGCCGGCGGCACGACGGTCGAGAAGGGGTCGACGGTCGTCGTCCAGGTGTCCAGCGACCAGATCAAGATGCCGTCGCTGACCGGACTCACGGTCGCGCAGGCCGTGGACAAGCTGCAGAAGGAAGGCTGGACCGGCTCGCAGAGCCAGATCAGCCAGTCCCCGCAGGGCACGTTCGACGCGGGCAGCGTCGGCCGCATCATCACCCAGGCGCCGGCCGCGGGTGGTTCACTCCCGAAGAGCGGCGCGGTGCAGGTGGGCGTCGGCGTGCTCGGGCCGCCGTAGTCGATTCGGATTACTCGGGCAGTGGATGAGCGGACCTTCGGGTCCGCTCGTTCTGTTTTCGGCAGTTGCCGCAAAGCACCGACCAGTCGGTGTGTTCAGCGGCAGAATTGGTGTGCTCCATCCGAATCAGCTGTGCTGAGTAGCGAGGAGGAAACCGATGACGACCGCCAGGGACATCATGAAACCCGGTGCGCAGTGGATCGCGAAGGACGAGACCGTCGGCAAGGCCGCCCGCGTGATGGCCGAGCTCGGCGTCGGCTCGCTGGTCATCGCCGACGACAACGATCGGATGTGCGGCATCATCACCGATCGCGACATCGTCGTGAAATGCATCGCCCAGGGCCGCTCGCCCGGCACCACCCGCGCGGCCGAACTCTGCGAGTCGACGCCACGCTGGGTGGCCGCCGACGCCGATATCGAAGAAGTGCTCGACGAGATGGAAAGTCACCGGATCAAGCGAATGCCGGTGATCGAGGACAAGCGCCTCGTCGGCATGATCAGCGAAGCCGACCTGGCCCGCCACCTCGACGACAACCAACTCGGCGAATTCGTGACAGCAGTTTACGGACGGCCGTAAAATCTGCTCGATATATTCGCGCTCGAATTTCGATCGGGTCGACGTATCTCTACTGAATTCATCGAGCAGAAAGCTTCGGCTGCCATAAATCTATGGCAGCCGAATGCTGCTGTCAGGCCGGCGACATCGAGTGCGCCAGGAACCCGATGCCCCGATACACCGTCCGGGCGTCGAGCACGATGCTCTTCCCCGTGCAGTTCGAGTTCGCCCACAGGGTGACCTTCTGGTTGAGCGCGTTGTGCGCCGAGCGGATCGGCGTCGTATCCCAGCAGCCCTCAGGCGATTTCGAGTGGAAGTCGGCGCCGGTGTAGCCGACTTCCGACCAGCCACAGAACCTATCCTGCCGGCAGGTGCCCGATCCGTTCCCGTCCGCTTCGGCGGTTCCCATTTGCAAGAGGAAAATAGACGAAACGGCGGCGGTGAGCGCGGCGAACTTCGAGAAAGAGAACACTTCGATCCCCCAGGGTGTGAATTGCAGATTTGACTTTCACAGATATACCGGGAGCGCCGCATAACGGTCAATAAGTGTCGAATACCCTGGCAGTCAGCGTGACAGATCGAGGTGGCGGTTCATCGACATCGCCTCCGCTGCCAGCTCGGTCAGCTCGACCACCTCGACGCCGTGTTCCCGCAGCTTTTCCACACCGACGCAGTTGGTCACGAAGGTCGCGGGTTCGCGCCAGGCGAGGACCACCCGGGGGATCCCCGCGTGCAGGATTCGGTCCGTACATGGCAGCCGGGTGGCGGTGCCGCGCTGCGAACACGGCTCCAGCGTGGTGTAGATCGTGGCCGTGGACAGTCGCGGGTCGGCCGCGTCCAGCTTGTTCAGCGCGGACTCCTCGGCGTGCACCTTGTCGTCGGTCTCGCGGGAGTACCCGGTGGCGATCGCCACCCCGGCGGCGACGATCACCGCGCCGACGGAGAACGCGGTCGTGCTCGGCGGGCAGTCGCGCGCCAGCTCGATCGCGTGCCGCATGAATCGCACGTCCTGCGTGTCACCCATCGAGTGCCTCCCGATCCAGGTCATATCCCCTTATCCATCCTCGCATCGCCACGAAGGCGGATCTGCGGACTCAGCGCAGACCCGCCTTCGGGAGGTAGGTCAGTACCGCGACGTCGCCGACCTTGTCGACCCCGGCCAGCTGCATGCGGCGGTGTGGCGAACCGGGAAAACTCGCGGGATCGAGGAATCGAGGTGCCGCACGGTCGCCCACCAGGAGCGGCGCGACCGCGAGGTGCAGTTCGTCCGCGAGATCGGCGGCGAGGAACGCGGTGTGGATCCGCGTGCCGCCCTCGACCATGAGGCGGGCGATGCCACGTCGGCCGAGGTCGTCGAGCAGTGCGCCGAAGTCGAGTTCGGCGCCGAGCGTGACGACTTCGGCGAGCCCGGCCAGCCGGTCCCCGATCCGCGCCGCACCCGCATCGGTGGTGTAGACGAGTTTCTCGCCGCCGTGGTGCCAGAATCGCAACCCGGGATCGAGGTCACCGCCGGCGGTGACCGTGATCTTCACCGGATACTCCGGCTTGCCCGCCGCGACGCGCGCGTCCCGGCGCTCGGCGCTGTCCACCAGCAGCCGCGGATTGTCCCGGCGCAGAGTTTCCGCGCCGATCAGGATCGCGTCGGAGTCGGCGCGGACCTGGTCGACCCGGTCGAAATCGGCCGGGCCGGACAGGCGCAGCCGTTGCGGACTCGCGTCATCGATGTAGCCGTCGACGCTCACTGCGACAGACAGCAAGACGTAGGGCCGGGTTGCCACTACGCCGCACCCCGGCCTTGCGGCGAGCCGAGATCGGTACGTCCGTAGCGGTGACCCGTGCGGCGACTCACTGCAGCACCAGCGCGGCGACCTCCGCCTCGAGCATTTCGACGAGCCCCTCGGCGGGACGTTCGCCGCAGATGCCGAGCCAGTTGGCCAGCATCCGGTGCCCGCCCTGGGTCAGCACCGATTCGGGATGGAACTGCACGCCCTGGATGGGCAGCGTGCGGTGGCGCATCGCCATCACGATGCCGCTCTCGGTGCGGCCGAGCACCTCGATCTCCGCGGGCAAGGTCTCTTCCAGCACGGTGAGCGAGTGGTAGCGGGTCGCGGTGAACGGGTCGGGCAGCCCGGCCAGCACACCGGCCCCGACGTGGAACACCGAGCTGGTCTTGCCGTGTAGCAGTTCGGGGGCGCGGGTCACGGTCGCGCCGAACGCCGCGCCGATCGCCTGATGGCCGAGGCACACGCCGAGCAGCGGTACCGCGTGCCGGGCGCAGGCGCGGACCAGCTCGATGCTGGCGCCCGCGCGGTCCGGAGTGCCGGGGCCGGGACTGATCAGGATGCCGTCGAACTGGGCGACCACCGCGTCGACGTCGGCCAGATTCGGGTCGTCGTTGCGCCACACGACCGCCTCGGCACCCAACTGTCCGAGGTACTGGACCAGGTTGAAGACGAAGCTGTCGTAATTGTCGACGACCAGAACACGCATGCTCTGAGATTACGTCCCCGCATGACACCGCGTCGCATCCAATACCAGTTGGGATAGCCTAGAGGCACACCGGAGGGCAGCCAGAGCCTTGTCCACAGCGGCGAGCGAGCTCGGCACCACCACTCGGCACACCGCGTTTGCCCGCCGGTACCGACCTGAACGCCGAACACGAGGACGTCATGCCGAAGTCGAAGGTCCGTAAGAAGACCGACTACACGATCAACCCCGCCAGCCGGACTCCGGTGAAGGTCAAGGTCGGCCCGTCGCCGGTCTGGTACGTCACCATTATGCTCGGTTTCATGCTCGCCGGGCTGGCCTGGCTGCTGGTCTACTACATCGCCGCCGATCACATCAGCTGGATGAGCGATCTGAACGCGTGGAACTTCCTGATCGGATTCGGCCTCATGGTCGTCGGTCTGATCATGACCATGCGGTGGCGCTGACACCACATCTGGGTGGCCGAAGGTGACGCAGACACCACATCTGGATTACAGACGTGTCATTCATACACACCTGTGGATGAATCTGTGGACAACTCGCGCAACGCTGGAGAAAGTGGCCCGTGACGTCTGAATCTCCTGCTCAGCAGCCTGGTGACAACTCGGCGCAGCTGGCCTGGACCACCCCCGCCGCCGCCCTCGCCGCCGTCACGGGCGGCGGCGTGCTGTTGGCCGTGGCGACGATCTTCGCCGGCGACGCACCGGCCCGGTTGCTCATCGGCCTGGCGGCGGTCGGCCTGCTCGGGTTGGCCGGGCTCGGCTTCCGGCAGCGCCCCCGGCTCAGCGTCGTCCCCGGCGCCGATCCGCGGATGGTGGTCCGCACCCTGTTCGGCCCGGACGAATACACCCGCGAGCAGATCATCCGGGCGCGCGTCGTCGACTATCGCCGCCTCGGCCGCAAGATGCCGATGCTGGAGATCGACGTGTACCACGCCGACTCCGAGCGCCTGCTCATCTTCGGGCGCTGGGATCTGGGCGCCCGGCCCGACGAGGTGCACACCGCCCTTGTCCGCGCACTTCGGCTGTCCGGCAAGACCACCCGCTGAACCCGGGCCGAGCGACCTGCTCGTGTTTCACGTGAAGCCGAGAACCCCGTCAGGTCAACGACATCGCGGTCGCACCGATCACCGCGAGCGAGATCAGCGCGACCACGGCCACCGCGCTCCAGCCGATTAGCCGCGCCGCCTGCGGCGATTTCGCCCGCAGCCAGCCCGGCAGGAACAGGATGCCGAGCGTCGCCAGGGTGCCCGCCGCCAGTCCGCCCAGGTGACCCCACAGCGAGATGCCGGGCAAGGAGAAGCTGATGAAGACGTTGATGGCGATCAGGATCAGCATCTGATTCGGGTTCTGCCGCAGCCGGATCAGGATCACGGTGATCGCGCCGAACAGGCCGTACACCGCGCCGGACGCACCCGCGGTGGCGCTGTCCTGGGCGAACACCATGACCGCCGCGGCACCGCCGAGCAGCGACACCAGATAGACCGAGAGGTAGCGCAGCCTGCCGAGCACCAGCTCCGCGTCCCGGCCGATCACATACAGCGCGAACATGTTGAGCAGCAGATGAATCGGGCCGTAGTGCAGAAAGCCCGAACCCAGTACGCGCCACCACTGACCGTCGGCGACCGCGGGTGGGTACAGCACCCAGCGCAGGAACAGGTCCGACGCGCGGTTTTCCAGCAGGCTCTGCGCCTGGGCCGCCGTCACCGCGAAGATCGCGACGTTGACCGCGATCAGCGCGTAGGTCACGAACGGCAACGATCCGCGCGGAGCCGGCGCGCCCGCGACGGTACGCACCGGGGCCACGTCACGCTGATCCTGGCGCAGACAATCGACGCAGTGCTGGCCGACCGACGCCGGACGCAGGCATTCCGGGCAGGACGGCCGTCCGCAGCGTGTGCACGCCAGACCGGTCGGACGATTCGGGTGACGGACGCACGTGGGTGCGGGCGGCTGAGCGGTCATAGTCTCATTCGATCGTGATCTTGGTGATTTCGACGGGTTCCAGGGGACGGTCGTTGCGATCGGTCGGTGTCGTGGCGATCGAGTCGACCACCTTGCGCGACTCCGGATCGACGACCTCACCGAAGATGGTGTGCTTGCGGTTGAGGTGCGGCTGCGGGCCGACGGTGATGAAGAACTGCGAACCGTTGGTCGCCGGTCCGGCGTTGGCCATCGCCAGCAGGTAGCCGCGATCGAAACGCAGCTCCGGGTGGAATTCGTCGCCGAACTCGTACCCCGGGCCGCCGCGACCGGTGCCGGTCGGGTCGCCGCCCTGAATCATGAACCCGGCCATCACCCGATGGAAGACGGCACCGTCGTAGAACGGGCCGGTGCTGCCACCGCTCGCGTTCGGGGTGGTGTACGACGCCGAGCCGTCGGCCAGGCCGACGAAATTGCGGACCGTCTTGGGGGCGTGGTTACCGAAGAGCGAGATCTTGATATCGCCGTGATTCGTGTGGAGCGTCGCCACAGCGGTCTGGTTCGGTGAGGTCACGCCGCAATGCTACGGTCCCGCCGCGGCGAACCCGCGACGCGGCGGCGAGAGTCGTTCGTTTCGACCCGGGACGAACTGCTGAGCTGGAGATACTGCATGAACTACGCGGTTGTGCCAGCATGGGCCAATGACCTTGGGGCGCCTACATGTATCCGCACGTACCCGGTACCGGCTGATTGTCGCGGCGGCCGTCGCGCTCGCGGGTGGCGTGGCCTTGCTGATACGCAGCAAGCGGCCGCAGCCGCCCGTGCCCGCCCCGGAGCCGCCGCGGATCGGGTACTCCCGCAACGGCTCCGCGCCGACCCCGGTGGCCGGCGCCGGCGCGGAGAACGGACGCTGATCAGCGACTGACGGCCTTCTTGTACTGCCGGATCGCCAACGGCACGAACACCACCATGATCACCACCACCCAGACGAGCGTGGTCGCCACCGGATGCCGCAGCGACCACGCCTCCGGGGTGGGTGCCAGCGGGCTGGTGTTGCCGAACAGGTCACGCGTCGCCTGGGTCAACGCGGACACCGGGTTCCACTCGGCGACGACCCGCAGCACCGACGGGAGCTTCTCGCTCGGCACGAAGGTGTTGCCGATGAAGGTCAGCGGGAACACCACCATGAAGCTGGCGTTGTTGAACACCTCGGGCGTGCGCACCAGCAGCCCGACCACCGCCATGATCCAGGACACCGCGTAGGCGAACAGCAGCAGCAACGCGTACGCCAGCACCGCGTCGAGGAACGAACCGCGGATCCGCCAGCCGACCACCAACCCGGTCAGCGACATCACGGTCAGGCTGACCACGTTGATCACCACGTCGCTGAGCGTGCGCCCGATCAGCACGGCCGAGGGGGCCATGGGCAGGGACCGGAACCGGTCGATGATGCCCTTCTGCATGTCCTCGGCCAGTGCGGCGCCGGTGAAGGAGGCGCCGAACACCACGGTCTGCGCGAAAATGCCGGCGATCAGGAATTCCCGGTAGCCGCCGGACATGCCGGGCACATCGATCGCCGCGCCGAAAATATAGGCGAACAACAGCACGAACATGATCGGCGAGAGGGTCGAGAAGATCAAAACGTCGGGCACTCGCTTGATCTTGATAACGCCGCGTTTGGCAATGGTCAGGCTATCGCTGACCACTATGGCCAGCTTCGCCCCGATCGAGGGCCGGTCGACGACCGGAATCGCCACGGTCATCGTGTCTTTCCTTCCGTGGTTTCGAGCTCGCCCGCGCCTTCGCCGTTGACGAGTTCCTCGGCTTCGTGTCCGGTGAGGGTGAGGAACACATCGTCGAGCGAGGGGCGGCGCAGTCCGACATCGTGCAGTTTCACGTCGTTCTCGGCGAGCCTGTTGATCGCCGCGACCAGCGCCTGGGACCCGTCGGACACCGGCACGGTGATCCGGCGCAACCCCGGTTCGACGTGAATCTCCCCGTCCGCCAAGCCTTTCAGCACCTGTGTGGCGACCCCGAGATTGTCCACGTGGTCGACGGTGAGCTCGATCCGGTCGCCGCCGACCATGGTCTTGAGCTCGTCGGCGGTGCCGCGCGCGATGACCTTGCCGTGGTCGATCACCGCGATGGCGTCGGCCAGCCGATCCGCCTCGTCCATGTACTGCGTGGTGAGCAGCAGCGTGGTGCCGCCCGCCACCAGCTCCTCGATCACGTCCCAGAGGTCGAGCCGGGCGCGCGGATCGAGGCCGGTGGTCGGCTCGTCGAGGAACAGCACCGGCGGGTTGGCCACCAGCGCCCCCGCCAGGTCGAGTCGCCGGCGCATACCGCCGGAATAACCTTTCACCGGACGGTCGGCGGCATCGCTGAGCCGAAAACGGTCGAGCAGTTCCCGCGCCCGTTCCTTACTGCGCTGCACGCCCATGTGATACAGCCGGCCGACCATTTCCAAATTCTCGAAGCCGGTCAGATATTCGTCGACGGCGGCATATTGGCCGGACGCGCCGATCCGGGAGCGCAAAGCGCGCGGATCGGCGAGCACGTCGATACCCGCGACGGTGGCACGACCGGCGTCCGGGATCAACAGTGTGCTCAGCACCCGGACAGTAGTGGTTTTACCTGCACCGTTCGGGCCGAGCAGCGCGGTGACGGTCCCCTCCGGGACCGTGAGATCGAGTCCGTCGAGCGCGACCAGCCGGCCGTATCGTTTGACCAGACCCTCGGCGACTATTGCGTCGGGCATGACTCTCCTGGGATTCGTGAGTTTTCATGGGATGTATTTGCGCGACGCCGGTAGATCCGACGCCGGCCAATTCGCGTGATCGGGTCGCTGGCCGATTCCGTGTCAGTATTGCGCTACCCACCGACAAGTTCATCCGATTTGTTCATCACCCGTGTCGCGGAAAGTCTCGCCGCCGGTGATGCTCTTGCCCGAGGTCGACGGGCACCCTTTCTCTCTACAATGTACAGAGATCCTGCCCGGTTGCCCAGACCTGAATCGGCTCGACCCTCGGCAAACGAAGGTCGCACCTCGATCCAGGCGGTGCTCGGGGGTGCCGGATCGAAGTGCGACCGGATAAATAGTCCCGCACGGGACCCCGCATCGTCGTGCGTAGCGCACTACCCGATTCGTCCTCGGGCGCTACTCGACCGGCCAGACCTCGACCCCAAACCGACCGGGCGAGTTGAACATCCGACCGACACGGGCCACGCACCGGCGCATCGCGGACGCATGGTCGCCGCGCGCACGGAGCCGGTCCGGACACGCCGCCGGGCCCGACACGTGACACATTCGCCCTCAGACACGGCGTGTACCGCATATGCCGACAGCGATTCTCGACACACAGAGACCGGTCGGCATGTTTAGCGCGCCGACTCCCATCCCTGCGCCGCACCGCGGAGTACGTAGGTATCGACCTGCGCAACAGTGGTTTTGGCAAACACCAGGCCACCTCCCCGCCGAGCGGATTCCGCGCGGATTCCGCCACCGAAACGACCCCCGGCTACGGGAAAGATCGCGGACCCGGAAAAACTCGAGAAAGTGGCGCTCCCCACGCGCACACAATCGCGAATCATCGCGTAGGATCATTCACGTCGGCCCCTCCCCCCGGGCCGACCTTACGCGGGCCTCGGCTAACTCCCCCCTTCGCCGAGGCCCGCTCCCCATTTCTGGACCGGGTCAGCCGGCTTGCTCAGCGCCCGGCGATACCGATCGCCAAGCCGTTGCCAGTCGCTGCTCGCGGACCCGCCCGGCGACCCCGAGCAACGGACGATCCCGCTCCCACCGCTCCCGGGTCAGCGAATCCGCCGACCCCCACAGCGAATCCAGTTCGGCCGACAGCCGCTGGACGAACTCGAACACGCCACCGAGCGCGATGTGCACACCGGGCGAGCCAGGCGCGTCGATATCCAGCCCGCGCACCGCCGCGACGCCGGTCAGGAGTCGCTCGAGCACCGATTCCGGCCACGCCGAGGCCCGCGCCACCCGCACCAGCCAGCCGAGCGTGGCCGCGAGCACGTGGATGTCCTCGATGGTGCGGAACGGCTTGAGGTAGTCCAGGTAGCCGTCACCGGGCAGCACCGTGGCCGCGACATCGGTCAGGATGACCATCGCGTGCGGGATCTCCGGCGCGAACGCGGTCGTGGGCAGGGCGGTCAGCTGCACGCCGGGCTGCGGCAGCTCGACTGTGGTGGCGCGCAAGTGATTCCGGCCGTCCGGGCCCGCCCCCGCACTGGCGATCACCACCAGCCGCTGCGCCAGCATGCCCAGTGTCGCAAAGGTTTTCGTGCCGTTGAGCCGGACTTCGCCGTGCGCCTCGGTCACCGTCGTCTCGATCGCCGCGGGATGCCCGCCGCCCGCCTCCGTCGCGCACAGCGCGACCAGCTCGTCATCGGCCAGGCCGGGAATGAGGGTGCGCACCGCCTCCTGATATCCGGACAGGAACGCATAACCGAGGCGGTCGGCGCCGAACCCGCCCGCGACAGCGATATCGACCGGTTTGCCGAAACGGTTGGCCGCCACCCGATGCCGGGTCCAGGCCGCGCCGACATCGTCGAGCGGCGTCGCGGCGAGCGGTTCGGTCAGCAGGAAATCGAGCACGGAATCCACTCGTGCACGGTAACCGGCACAGGTGGATTTTCCGTGCCGGTTCAGCCGGCGACCCGCCCGACCGGTTCCGGCGCCTGCCAGATCCGGCTGCGCAGATCCCGCCCGCGGATCACCTGGATCCGCCACGGGTCCAAGCGCAGGATCTGCAGCTTCGGATCCTGCGGCGAACGCCAGAACCGACCGAGGTCGTAACCGGCGCCGGGCGGACTGGTCTGCCGGTACAGCTGCCAGACGCGCTGCCTGGTCTCGGGCGCGTCGATCCACTCTGCGGTCGCGTCCACCGCCACCGAGTTGTTGCCCGGAGCCCAGTAGGAGAAGTTCACGTGCGGGTTGGCCGCGATATGCGCGGCTTTGATCGGAGTCTTGTAGGTCGCGAGCCAGCCCACCGGGACGCCGTCCACGTTCTCCCAAATGGGAATCAGCACGCGAGTGCGCGGCCGGTTCCGCCGGTCCACGGTCACCATGGTGGCGTAGCCGATGCGGCCGACGAAGTCGTCGAACTCGGCTTCGAGGTCCGCGAACGAGGTCACTGTGCTGGTCATGCCGAGGCTCCCGCCGTGCGATCTTGCGTGCTACCGGTCACACCGGCCGGTTCGCGCGCACGAGCTGTCGTCGCTGCCTCCGACCGGCTTCTTGGTTACTTCTTGTAACTGACAACATCATGCGTCACCGGCTTTGAACACGGAAGACGGCACTTTCGCGACACTGGGTTACCGCCGGTATACCGATCGGCGCAGTGAAAGCCACAGTGCATAGCCGTGAGTGATCTCCCGGCAACTCGCCGCGCCACAGCTGCGCGCCCCGGCGCGGAGCAGGTATCACTGATGGGGACACATCCGCCTCTAAAAGGAGTCTGAGCTGTGCCTGTACCGGACGAAGAGCGTAGGCGGGCACTGTTCGACAACGAGGCCAGATTGTCCTGGGTACTGGCCGCATTGGCCGGTTTGATCGGCGCCGCGGCGTTCATGCATACCGCGGGCTATTTCGTCACGTTCATGACCGGCAACACCGAACGCGCCATCCTCGGGCACTTCCACGACCAGAAGGACACGGCGCTCGCGGCGGCCTGCCTGCTCGCGTCGTTCGTCGGCGGCGTGGTGGTCGCCTCCTGGTGCCGGCGGCACTTCTGGTCCGGGCACCCGCACGGCCCGACGCTGCTGACCACCTTCAGCCTGGCCACCGCCTCGATCATCGACCTGGCCCGCATCCAGAACGCGCCCGATATCGACTTCGTGCCGATCCTGTTCGTCGCGTTCGGTGTCGGCGCGCTCAACACCTCGTTCGTGAAGGACGGCGAAGTGTCGGTGCCGCTGAGCTATGTCACCGGAACGCTGGTGAAAATGGCGCAGGGCATCGAACGCCATATCAGCGGCGGCGACTACGCGGACTGGCTCGGCTACTTCCTGCTGTATGTGAGTTTCGCGTTCGGCGCGCTGCTCGGTGGCCTGCTCAGCATGGTGGTCGCGGGTTGGGCGATGCTGATCACCGCCACCGCCGTATGCCTGGTCGTGACCGGCTACACCTATCTGCACCTCGACCGGCACGGCCCGCTCTCCGAGCAGTGAGCCCGGCGCTTTTCCCGTGCGACTGTCCGGAGACCGCGGTTATGGTGGCCGCGTGGAGAATCTCGGGAGCGATGCCGACCAGTTCGCGGCGCTCGTCTTGCAGCAGCTGACCGACGCCGGTGAGCAAGGGGCGGAATACGACCCGGAAGAGTTCGTCATTCGCCTGTCGAGCGGGTGGGAACTCTTCCTGGGCAACATCTTCCGAGAAGCGCACGACCTGCCCGAGGACGAACGCGCCACCCGGATCGCCCGCTTCATCGCCACCCCGGCCGATTCCGCGGCGATACCCGGTTGGCCGCAGGTGCGGTCGTTGTTGCTGCCCATCCTCCGTTCGGAAACCTTCGGGATCGGCACCTCCAGCGGCCGCGACACGGACCCGATCACCCGCTCCGCTTTGCCGTTCCTGAACGAACTCGTCGCGGTGGACCTGCCGAACTCGCGTTCCATCGTCAACGGCGTGATGCTCGCCGAGTGGGGCGTCGAGGCCGGCGAGGTATTCGCCGCCGCTCGCGAAAACCTCACGGCCAAGGTCGGTTCCGGTGGTTTCCAGGAATCCGGCGTGCTGTTCTTCGGCGACGACGGCGACGGCTACTGCACGTCCTGGCCGCTGGTCCCCGGCTGGCTCGCCGGTTGCGGCGACGGCGCGCACCGGCCGATCGCGTTCCTGCCCGACGTCGACACGTTGATCATCGCCCCCGACGTCGACGACCTCGGCCCCCTCTACGAATACGTCGAGAAGCAGTACCGCGAGGCGGTCCGCCAGATCTCACCGCAGGGGTACACGGTCGACGACGACGGCACCGTGATCCCGCTCGACCGCTCGCCCCGCCACCGGCATCTGCCCTTCGTCCAGCGCGCCCGCTGCGGTTTGGCGCTGACCGAGTACGAGGCTCAGGGTCGCGTCCTGAACGAGCGGCTCGAGGTCGACCTCGTCCTCGAGACCGGCAACGGCGAGCTCGAGAGCGCCTATGTCGGTTCCGTCATGTACATCGGCGCCGACAGCGGTCCCTACACGGTCACCATCTGGGGCGAGGGTGTCGACTACTTCCTGCCGGAAGCCGACTACGTGATGTTCTGCGTCGAGGACAACGGCGAGAAGTCGGTGCTGTTCACCGTCCCGTTCGCCACGGTCGTCGACATCGTCGGTCTCACCCCGATCCCCGATCTCGCCCCGCGCCGCTACGAGATCCGGCACTGGCCCGACGCCGAGGTGCGAGCCCGGCTGGCGGCCGCCGCGGTCGAGCTGTGAGCCTGCCGGGCTAGTCCCGGTCCCGCGTCAGCTCGGTGTAGACGCGTAACCCCTCGGCGATCTTTCCCGCCGCGTGCTCCAGCTGCTCCGGCGGAAGGTATTTACCGAAGGCCGCCGCGTCCAGCAGCTGTTCCCGAACCTGTTCGAGATTGATCCTGGCCCGGTCCCGGCGCGAAAGTGGAGGCACGGCCCAGACCCTACCTCGAGTCGAACTCGTGTTCGAGAGGTCGAGCGGGTGGAAATCAGCGGGTGGTGACCTCGTGCCACATGTCCGCGTCGCTGCGCCGGCGCAACTTCGAGATACCGACGAGAACAGCGACCACAGCACCCACGACGACCAGAATCTTCATGCCTCCCACCCTACTGGTTGGTTCCGGCGGACAACCAGGTCCCGGTGCGTCAGCTGCGCCGATTTCCGTTCCGCCGGAACGATCTTGGTGCTGGCCGCGCCGCGCGGTCGCGAACGCGCGAGTCGGCTCCGCGCCGTCCAGGCAGGGCTCGCCGACTGTCGTCGGCATGCCGGTCAGGCGGCGAAGACCGCCCGGACGACCGACTCGTCGCCGTCGATTTCGACCAGCCCGAGGGCGCGCGCGTCGTCCAGGGTGAGCGCACCCGCGGCCAGGCCGAGCACACCCGCCGGATCGGCACGGACCGTGGCGTCGACGTCGCCGCCGTCGGGCAGCCCGACCACGAAGCCCGATCCCGTCGCGCAGAGCCGAAAGAGCTCGCCGCCGATCTCGAGACCGATCGTCGCGGCGTGACCGTGCTCGACCCGGGTTGCCAGCAGGGCCGGGACGGCGAGGGCGAGCCACTCGGGACGGAAGGAATCGCCGCCGGGGCCGCGCACCATCAACGGAGTGGACCAGCGGATCAGGCCCTCGATCGGCTGACGCAACTCCGCACCCCACGGCGTGAGGGCGTACTCCACCACATTGCCCGCACCGGCCAGTCGCCGCTCGACCACGCCCGCGGTCTCCAGGTCCCGCAGCCGGTCCGCGAGCAGGTTGGTCGCGATGCCGGGCAGGCCGTCGATCAGATCCCGATAGCGCGCGGGGCCGAGAAGGAGTTGACGCACGATGAGCAGATTCCACCGATCGCCGACCACCTCCAGCGATCGGGCGAGCCCGCAGTACTAGAGGGGGCCGCCATGGCCGAGATCACCGAGAGTGCGCGACCAGCATGGGTCGACGACAGCCTGTTCCCGTTCGAGAGCCGTTTCGTCCAGATCGACGGGCACACCGTGCATTACGTCGACGAGGGGTCGGGCCCCACTCTGCTACTCCTGCACGGCAATCCGACCTGGTCGTTCCTCTGGCGCGAAGTGATCCGCGCCCTGCGCGCCGACTTCCGGTGCATCGCCCTCGACTACCCGGGCTTCGGATTGTCCACGGCGAAGCCCGGTTACGGCTTCCTGCCAGAGGAACACGCCGACGTGGTCACCGCGTTCGTGGACGCACTCGACCTCGACGGCGTCACCCTGGTCGGGCAGGACTGGGGCGGGCTGATCGGCCTGGCCGCAGTGCAGCGACGGCCGGGCGCCTTCGATCGGCTGGTGCTCGCCAACACCTGGGCTTGGCCGGTCAACGGCGTCTTCCACTTCGAGTACTTCTCCCGCATCTTCGGCGGACCCCCGGGCCGCTTCCTGGCCCGGCACCTGAACTTCGTCGTCAACGTGTTCGTTCCCCTGGGCCACAAGCGGCGCAAGCCGACAGCCGCCGAGATGGCCCACTACCGCCGACCGATGAACACTCCGGAGCGCCGCAAGGCCACCGCGGTGTTCCCGCGCAGCGTCCTGTCCAGCCGCGCCTTCTTCGCCGAACTCGCGGCGGGTCACGCGAACATCGCCCACCTGCCGACCCTGATCGTCTGGGGTGACGCCGACATCGCCTTCCGCCCCCAGGAACGCGAACGCCTGGAAACCACCTTCCCCGACCACAAAACCGTCATCGTCAAGGGCGCCGGCACCTACGTGGAGTCCGACGCCCCCGAAGAATTCATCACCGCATTCCGCGACTGGATCGCGGCAAAGCCCTGATCCCCTTGAGCCAGCACAGTTTTCGAAAGCCGACCGGCACCCGTTTCAAGTCGCCACGCCTGCATGTCGCCACGATCGAGGACACCGAACTCCCTGTGGCGACCTAGCGGCATCATTCGCCGACCGCGTGTCGACGCCTTTGACCAAACACGGCGGATCATCGACACGATCGCGAGTCCGCAACGACGACGATGTCATCAACCGCCGCAGGGCGAGCACCGGCGGACATCGGCACCCGAAGCCCGCAGGGCGAGCCCGACGGTGTGAACCAGGGAGGGGTCCGGGGGCGAAGCCCGCCGGGCGGGGCGTGGGGCTGCGCCCCCACAAAATACGCGGAACGAGCACGGCCCACGCTCTGTGTGAGCATGGGCCGCCTACGAGTGGAGCCTAGGGGAATCGAACCCCTAACCCCTGCCTTGCAAAGGCAGTGCTCTGCCAATTGAGCTAAGGCCCCGGATATCGCTTGCCGTGTACGCGGCGATCGACCCCGCAACGGTACCTTCCCGCTGTCGGCACGGTCAAAACAGACGGTCGAGGTCGGCAAGCCGTAGTAGCCATTCGAACGCAACCACAGATTGGGGGTCCGGGGGCGAAGTCCCCCGGGCGGGGCGTGGGGGTTGCACCCCCACTAAACACTCCGAAACGAACAACGGCTCACGCTCTTAGTGAGCATGAGCCAGCCGTGAGTGAAGGGTGGGCCTAGGAGGACTTGAACCTCCGACCTCTTCGTTATCAGCGAAGCGCTCTAACCGCCTGAGCTATAGGCCCTTATGTTGTTGTGGCGCGTAGTTCGCGACAACGTGTAGAGAGTACACAACACCGGCCATGCCATCCAAAACGGCTGGTAGAAGCTCCGCACAGGGCAGATCGGCATGGCCGCCGACGGAAACGGCCGGTGCTGCCCAGGGTGGGCGGCACCGGCCGTCTGGCAAGAGCTGTTCCTAGTCGGGGTCGGCCAGGGTTACCTGGATGCCGCCGACTAGATCACAGCACTGGTTGTAGATGAACGTGCCCACGGTGCCGAGTGCGGTGAACAGCACGACGTTGATCAGGCCGATGACGCCGGCGTAGCCGAAGACCGTGCCCGCGTCGATGAGGCCGACCGACCCGCTGTCCTGGGACACCATGTCGGTGAAGGTGTTGTTCAGCCGCTCCCACACGCCCATGCCTTCGAGCACGATGTAGAGCAGGCCGACCGCGAGCATCCACACGAAGAACATCGCGACGCTGATGACGAGCGAGATCTTCAGCGTGGACCACGGGTCGATGCGCCGGATCTGCACGGTGGCGCGCAGCGGTTCGCCGGTGGCGACGGCGGCGGCGACCGCGACGGGCACCGCGGGCGAGATCGGGGTCTGCGGGCCGGTGGTCTCGGGCGCCGACGGCGGCAGCGGGTGCCGGATCTCGGACAGGTCGGGCATGTCCTTGATCAGTTCGGGGCGCGCGATGCTGCGGGTGGGTCCGTCGATGCCGACGGACTTCACCATCGCCGCTTCCTTGCGGGCCGCCTTGGCGGCGAGGTCCGCGGTGGTGCGCGCGTTGGTGACGCCACCGCCGAGACCGCCGCCGCCGCCGGAGCCGCTCGGGCGTCCGGTCACCGGTGCCTGGCCGGGCCGGTACAGGTTGGACTGCGGCTCCCGCTGCGGAAGTTGCGACCACCCTTCCTGGAACGACGATTGGCCACCGCCGTTGCCGCCGGACTGATCCCCGGACTCGGGTGCACCGGACTCAGAGTTGTTCATGCGGACAGTCTGGTCGAACGCTTCTTGGCCGCCTTGACCGGGCACCTGCTCGGGGCCGGACTGCTTGTTCGCGAAATCGCCTTGCTGGTCGTGCATTTCGCGGGGCTGTCCGCCCTGCGGACCGCCTGTCGACGGCCCGCCCCCCTGGTGACCACCGGCTTGCGGCCCGCCCGGCCGCGCACCGCCCGGCTGACCACCGTGCGGTTGCCCGCCCTGCTGGCCCTGCGGCGACTGCGCACCACCCGGTTGGCCGCCGTTCGGCGGGCCGCCATTCGGCTGCCCGCCGCCCTGCTGCCCGTTCTCTGCCGAGGAGACCGGCCGTGGGATCGGCCGCGGCGGAATCGGTGACGGTGCGATCCGCTCGGTCACACCGTTCGTCTGGTGCCGCTCGTCATTCGGCTGATTCGGAGTGGTCAATGGGAATCCTTAGATCCGTTCGTTGCCGCCGCTGTTGGTTTACTCAGAAGAACCGGTGTCGCTGTCGCCGCCGGCGTGCAGATCGGGATCGGGCTCGTCGGCATTGCGCGCGATAGCAAGCAACGTATCGCCCTCGCCGAGGTTCATCAATCGCACGCCCTTGGTCTGTCGTCCAGCCTTACGAACCTGCTTGGCCACTGTCCGGATGACACCACCACCGGAAGTGATCGCGTACAACTCATCCTCGTCCTCGACGATGAGCGCACCGACCAGGGTGCCACGCTTGGGGTCGTATTGGACGGTCAATACACCTTTACCGCCGCGACCCTGTGCCGTGTACTCCTCGATCGCAGTCCGTTTAGCGTAGCCGCCGGCGGTCGCGACCAGCAGGTATGTATCCGGTCGCACCACGTTCAGCGACAAGAGTTCATCCGAGGCGTTGAACCGCATGCCCTGCACGCCGGAGGTGGCCCGGCCCATCGGGCGCAACGCCTCGTCGGTCGCGGAGAACCGGATCGACTGGCCGAGCGCCGAGACCAGCAGCAGGTCGTCGTCGGCCGAGCAGAGCACCGCGCCGACCAGTTCGTCTTCGTCGCGCAGGTTCACCGCGACGATGCCGCCACTGCGGTTGGAATCGAAGTCCGACAGCTTCGACTTCTTCACGAGGCCATTCTTGGTGGCGAGCACCAGGTACGGAGCGACTTCGTAGTTTTTGATCTGGATGATCTGGGCGATCTTCTCGTCCGGCTGGAAGGCGAGCAGGTTCGCCACGTGCTGGCCGCGCGCGGTGCGGTTGGCCTCGGGCAGCTCGTAGGCCTTGGCGCGGTAGACCCGGCCCTTGTTGGTGAAGAACAGCAGCCAGTCGTGGGTCGAGGAGATGAAGAAGTGCTTGACCAGGTCGTCCTGCTTGAGCCCGGCACCCTGCACGCCCTTGCCGCCGCGCTTCTGGCTGCGGTAGAGGTCGGTCTTGGTGCGCTTGGCGTAGCCGGTCTCGGTGATCGTGACGACCACGTCCTCGCGGGCGATCAGGTCCTCGTCGGCGACGTCGCCGTCGGCCGCGATGATCCGGGTGCGCCGGTCGTCGCCGTACTTGTCGACGATCTCGGCCAGCTCGTCGCGCACGATCGCGCGCTGGCGTTCTTCCTTGGCGAGGATGTCTTTCAAGTCGGCGATCTCGAGCTCGATCTTGGCCAACTCGTCGATGATCTTCTGCCGCTCCAACGCCGACAGGCGGCGCAGCTGCATGTCGAGGATCGCGGTGGCCTGGATCTCGTCGATATCGAGCAACTGCATCAGGCCGGTACGCGCGGTGTCGGTGTTGGCCGAGCGCCGGATCAGGGCGATGACCTCGTCGAGCGCGTCGAGCGCCTTGACCAGGCCGCGCAGGATGTGGGCCCGCTCCTCGGCCTTGCGCAGCAAGTACTTGGTGCGCCGGACGATGACGTCCAACTGGTGCTTGACGTACAGCCGGATCATCTGGTCGAGCCGCAGCGTGCGCGGCACCCCGTCGACGATCGACAGCATGTTGCAGCCGAAGCTGGTCTGCAGCTGGGTGTGCTTGTACAGGTTGTTCAGCACGACCTTGGCGACCGCGTCCCGCTTGACCGTGACCACGATCCGCATGCCCGCGCGGTCGGAGGACTCGTCGTGGATATCGGAGATGCCCGCGATCTTGCCGTCGCGCACCTGCTCGGCGATCGAGTTGATGAAGTTGTCCGTGTTGACCTGGTACGGCAACTCGGTGATGACCAGCGTGGTCCGGCCCTTGTTGTCTTCCTCGATCTCGACCACGCCGCGCATCCGGACCGAGCCGCGGCCGGTGGTGTAGGCGTCGTGGATGCCCTGACCACCGACGATGAGGCCGTAGGTGGGGAAGTCCGGACCCTTCACCCGCTCCATGCAGGCGGCCAGCGTCGACTCTTCGTCGGCGTCGTGGTGGTCCAGCGCCCAGTAGATCGCCTCGGCCAGTTCGGTGAGGTTGTGCGGCGGGATGTTGGTCGCCATGCCGACCGCGATGCCGTTGCTGCCGTTCATCAGCAGCGCGGGCACCCGACTCGGCAGCACGGTCGGCTCCTGCGAGCGACCGTCGTAGTTCGGGATGAAATCGACCGTCTCGTGGTCGATTTCGCGCAGCATCTCCATCGCGAGCGGGGTCAGCCGGCACTCGGTGTAGCGCATGGCGGCCGCGCCGTCGTTACCGCGCGAGCCGAAGTTGCCCTGGCCGTCGACCAGCGGGTAGCGCAGCGACCACGGCTGCGCCATGCGCACGAGGGTGTCGTAGATCGACGCGTCACCGTGCGGGTGGTAGTTACCCATGGTCTCGGCGACCGGGCGCGCGGACTTCACGTAACCGCGGTCGGGCCGATATCCGTTGTCGTACATCGCGTACAGCACGCGCCGGTGCACCGGCTTCAGGCCGTCGCGCACCTCGGGCAGCGCGCGGCCGACGATCACGCTCATCGCGTAATCGATGTAGCTGTTCTGCATTTCCTGCTGGATGTCGACCGGGTCGATCCGGTCGCCGCCGGTGCCTCCGAACGGAGGCAGCGTCGTGTCGGTCATCAAGTCTCCTTAGCGGGCGGTGCGGTTGCGGTGCCGCGCGGGCGCGAACCCGGCGGGCGAGCGCACCGGCTTATACGTCGAGGAAGCGAACGTCCTTGGCATTACGGGTGATAAAGCTGCGGCGGGCCTCCACGTCCTCGCCCATCAGCACGCTGAACAGCTCGTCGGCCGCGGCCGCGTCGTCCAGGGTGACCAGCTTGAGCACGCGCACCGACGGGTCCATGGTGGTTTCCCACAGCTCCTTGGCGTTCATCTCGCCCAGACCCTTGTAGCGCTGCACGCCGTCGTCCTTGTTGATCTTCTTGCCCGCCGCGAGACCCGCCTCGAGCAGACCGTCGCGTTCCCGGTCGGAGTAGGCGAACTCGGGATCGGCGCGCTGCCACTTGAGCTTGTACAGCGGCGGCTGCGCCAGATACACGTGCCCCTGCTCGACCAGCGGGCGCATGAACCGGAACAGCAGCGTGAGCAGCAGCGTCGCGATGTGCTGGCCGTCGACGTCGGCGTCGGCCATCAGCACGATCTTGTGATACCGCAGCTTGGCGATGTCGAACTCGTCGTGGATGCCGGTGCCGAAGGCGGTGATGATCGACTGGACCTCGTTGTTCTTGAGGACTCGGTCGATCCGTGCCTTCTCGACGTTGATGATCTTTCCGCGCAGCGGCAGGATCGCCTGGTACATCGAGTCACGGCCGGATTTGGCCGAGCCGCCGGCGGAGTCACCCTCGACGATGTAGATCTCGGACTTGCTCGGATCCTTGGACCGGCAGTCGGCCAGCTTGCCCGGCAGGCCGCCGAGATCGGTGGCGGACTTGCGGCGCACCAACTCTCGCGCCTTACGCGCGGCGACCCGGGCCTGCGCGGAGGAGACCGCCTTGTTCACGATGGTCTTCGCGTCGGCCGGGTTGGCCTCGAACCAGTGCGTGAGGTGCTCGTTGCACGCCTTCTGCACGAACGACTTGACCTCGGTGTTACCCAGCTTGGTCTTGGTCTGGCCCTCGAACTGCGGCTCGGAGACCTTCACGCTGACGATCGCGGCCAGGCCCTCGCGGATGTCGTCACCGGTGAGGTTGCCGTCCTTCTCCTTGATCAGCTTCTTGTCTTTGGCGTACTTGTTGACCACCGTGGTCAGCGCCGCGCGGAAGCCCTCCTCGTGCGTGCCGCCCTCGTGGGTGTTGATGGTGTTCGCGAAGGTGTGCACCGACTCCGAATAGCCGGAGTTCCACTGCATGGCGACCTCGAGCTCGTGGCCGGTGCCCTTGCCGGTGAACCCGACGACGGAGTTGTGGATCGGCTGCTTGGTGCGGTTGATGTGGCGGACGAAGTCCTCCAGACCACCCGGATAGTGGTAGGTCCGCGTCTTGACCTTGTGCTCGACCGGTGCCGCTTCGGCGTCGGCCTCCGCGTGCTTGGGCGCCTCCGCGGTCTCGCTGACCACGTCGTCGGTGATCTCGGACTCGCTGACCCGCTCGTCGGTGAGGGTGATGGTGAGTCCCTTGTTCAGGAACGCCATCTCCTGCAGGCGGCGCGCGACCGTCTCGAAGTTGTAGGTCGTGGTCTCGAAGATCTCCGGGTCGGCCCAGAAGCGGATCGTGGTGCCGGTCTGCTTGGACGCATCGCCTTGCACCAGCTTGCCGGGGATCGAGTCCTTGTACGACTGGCTCCAGTGGTAACCGTCGCGGTCGATCTCCGCCTCGAGCCGGGAGGACAGCGCGTTCACCACGGAGATACCGACGCCGTGCAGACCACCGGACACCGCGTAGGAATCGGAGTCGAACTTGCCGCCGGCGTGCAGCTGGGTCATGACCACTTCGATGGTCGGGACGCCCTGAGCGTGCATCGCCACCGGGATACCGCGGCCGTCGTCGACCACCTCGACGCCGCCATCGGCGAGCAGGGTCACCTCGACCTTGGACGCGTACCCGGCCATCGCCTCGTCGACCGAGTTGTCGACAACCTCCCAGATCAGGTGGTGCAGACCACGCTCACCGGTGGAACCGATGTACATGCCGGGACGCTTGCGGACCGCCTCGAGTCCTTCGAGGACCGTGATGGACGAGGCGCCGTAATCCGCCTTGCCCGAGTTAGCGTTGGTCGAGCCCGATGCGTTGGAGTCGTTGGCAGCCACTGGTCGGTAGCTCTCCTTACTTGCTGATCCTCCTGGCGAGGCACTGCACAGCACACGGTGGTCCCTGGCCATTCCACTGGGGAAATGTGGGGCCACGTGAGCTGTACGGAACGCGCCGAAGGTGATCGCCGCTAGTTACGTCACCATCCTACTGGTACAGCCAACCTACAACGCACCTACGACACCCCTGACAGCTCCGTGAATGCGAGAAATCGGACCGCCGCGAGTCTGTTCCGCCTTTTAACGCTTTCGCTCGGCTCTGGGAGCAATCGGACGGTGCTCGTCCGGTACCCACCGAACCGCCCCGGCCACCGCCTCGGCGCACCGCCGGTTTCCGGGCCGTCGACGGTAGCCGACGGGTTACCGGTCCGGACCACGATGCTGCGGAAACCCCCGTGTGGAACCCGTGAGCGGGTACGACAGGTAAAGCCTAGTCCGTACCGCCCGCTGTTCGCCGGACTCGGCCAACTTCCGTCACATTGACGAAATCGGTTGTCCCGGCGCGCGATCCGGCACCGTTTCACGTGGAACGCGGTGGGCTATCCGTAGGTGTCGCGCGGGCCGCGGCCCTTGATATGTCGCTCCCCCTTGCGCCAACTCGGCGCCGCGGGGCCGGTGATCTTCAGCGAGGTCACCACGCCGGGGCCGACCGCGGCATTGATCTTCGCCAGGATCTGGCTCTGCAACATGCGCAACTGCGTCGCCCAGGCGGTCGATTCGGCGGCGATGCTCAGCACGTTGTCCTTCAGGGTGATCGGCGTGGCGTGCGCGGCGATGTCCTCGCCGACCACCCCCGCCCAGCGCCCGAACACCATGCCCTCGGCGACCTTGGCCGACCAGCCGCGGCTCTTGGCCAGGGCGCCGGTCAGCGCCGCGAAGGTCTGTGGATCACGCTGATCCGGTCCCGCGCCCGACCAGCCGGACCGGCGCCGGGTACCGGCGCGGAGGCGGCGCTGCGGCGAGGAACGCCCCTGCCCGACGGATTTACCGCTCGCCTTCGCGGCCGCGCGGGCCTCCTCGAGTGCGCGCCTGGCCAGATCGATACCGCGTAGCTCCGGCTCTGGACCTGCCGGTTCGGCGCCCGGTTGCTGCTGATCGGTCACCAAGGCTCCTCACACTCTCGTCGGTCACGGCCTGAGTCACTCTACGACAGGGCACCGACGCGGACCGTGCGGCGAACATCGTCGAACGAACGCGGACGTGCCGGTCGGCGAGTTCTCCACAGGAGCCTGTTGATAACAGGAAAACCTGTGCAGAAATTCGAATGTGTTTGCCTTTGCGCGCCCACCGGGGCACGAAAGTGCTTGTCACTGCGAGGGTGTGGCCGGTTCGCCGATCTGGGAGGTTCGCCCGTCCGGCCCGCCGTCCGTCTCCACCCGCAGCGGCACCGCGGCGAGTTCGGCAGGCACGTCCTCCGGCACCGCGGCCGTGATCAGCACCTGCTCCGCGCCGGCCGCGACCGCGGCGAGCGCGGTACGCCGCCGCCGGTCCAGCTCGGCGAACACATCGTCGAGCAGCAGCACCGGCTCGGATCCGTTGGCGCGCAACAGCTCGAACGCGGCGAGCCGCAGTGCCAGCGCGTAGGACCAGGATTCGCCGTGGCTGGCAAACCCTTTGGCCGGCGCGCTGCCGAGATTCAGGTCGAGTTCGTCGCGGTGCGGACCGACCAGGCACACACCACGTTCCAGCTCCCGGGGCCGGGCTGCCGCGAGTTCACGCAGCATCACCGCTTCCAGCGCTTCGGTGTCGTCGGGCTGGGGTTCCCTTGCCGGATCGAGGAATTCGGGCGGCAGGCTGGCACTGCGGTAACCGATTGTGGCGGGCCGGGATTCGGGCGCGATCGAGGCGTACGACGTCGCGAGGTACGGATACAGCTCGTGCACCAGCTGCAGCCGGTGCGCCAGCAGCACCGACGCGTGGGTGGCCAGGTGCCCGTCCCACACATCCAAGGTGCCCAGATCCGCCTTCGACCGGGCTTGCCGCCCAGCGGATTTCAGCAGCGCGGAACGTTGCCGCAGCACGCGGTCGTAATCGCTGCGCACCGCGGCCAGCCGGGGCAGTCGGGTGGTGCACAACTCGTCCATGAACCGGCGGCGTTCGCCCGGGTCGCCCCGGACCAGGGCGAGGTCCTCGGGCGCGAACAGCACGGTCTGCAGGATGCCGAGGATCTCGCGGGTACGCCGCACCGGTGACCGGTTGATCTGCGCGCGATTGGCCGTGCCCTGGTTCAGCTCGACGTCGATGCGCAGTTCCCGGCCGGTGTTGACGACGGAGGCGCCGATCCGGGCCCGTTCGGTGCCGATCCTGATCAGCGGCGCGTCGGCGGCGACCCGATGCGACCCGAGGGTGGCAAGGTAGCCGAGCGCCTCGATCAGGTTCGTCTTGCCGTTGCCGTTCGATCCCAAGAAAACCGTTCGGCCTGGGGATAATTCGAGTTCTGCATGATGCCAGGAACGGAAGTCACGCAGGGACAGCGTTCGAACGAACATCCGCTATCTGGCTCCTGCCTGCACGAGTTCGGCAGATTCGACCTGCGCGACCCGCATCGGCGCAGGTGCCGGGGTGTTTGCTGGCCATCCACAGCGTCGCGCGAGCCTGTGGATGAATTGTGTTCTCGCCCACCCTCGGTCCGGCGAATCCCGCAGTCGCGCTACCGGGGCGACCGTGCCTGGGGATGGCTGCCAACGACCGCGGCCGCCGAGGGTCGGCCGCCGAGGGAACTGACGAGCACAGACGGCCGAACCCGGTTCGCGATCACGCACCTGCGCTCAGCCCGGCAGCCGGACCGGCATCAACAGGTAGATGTACGGGCTGTCCAGCGCCGCGAACGCACCCGAATCGAGGGCCTGCGGCTCCTCCTCGGAAGCGGGCAGCAGCACCGCGGGACGGCTGGGCGTGGTGAACCCGAACGTCACCCGGTCGGCGTGCAGCGCGGACAGGCCGTCGATGAGGTAGCCCGGGTTGAACGCGATGGTCAGGGATTCGCCGCGGAAGTCGGCCTCCAGCCATTCCTCGGCGCGGCCCGCGTCGTCACCACCGGCGGACAGTTGCAGGCCCTCTGTGGAGAACTCCAGCCGCACCTGCGCGCCCCGCTCGGCGACCAGGGCGACACGCTTGATCGCCTCGGTCAGCACCGACACCTGGAGGGTGGCGATGGAGGTGTGTTCCTTCGGCAGCAGCTGACGGAACTTGGGGAATTCCGCGTCGAGCAGGCGGGTGGTGGTGCGGCGACCCGCGTTCACGATGCCGAGCAGCCCGTCCGAGCCCGCGCCGGTGCCCAGCGACAGCTGCACCGGGGCATCGGAGGCCCCGAGGGTCTTGGCGGCCTCGGACAGCGTCCTGGCCGGGATGAGCACCGCGGTCTCGATATCGGCGTTGGCGGGCTTCCACTCGATGTGGCGCACCGCGAGCCGGAAGCGGTCGGTGGCCGCGAGCACCACCTTGTCGCCCTCGATCTCGACGCGGATACCGGTGAGCATGGGCAGCGTGTCGTCGCGGCCCGCGGCGACGGCGACCTGGCCGACCGCGCTCGCGAAGACATCCACAGCGAGTTCACCGGTTTGCTGCGGGACCTCGGGAAGCTGGGGATAGTCCTCGACCGGCATGGTCGGCAGCGAGAACTTCGCGCTGCCACAGGAGATCAGCACCCGGGTGCCGTCGACGGATACGTCGACCGGCTTGTTCGACAACGCCTTGGTGATGTCGGCGAGCAGCCGGCCGGACACCAGGACCTCGCCGGGACCGGCGACCTCGGCCGCGACGCGCATCTGCGCGGAGACCTCGTAGTCGAAGCCGGAGACGGTGAGCCCGCTGTCGTCGGCGACGAGCAGGACGCCGCCGAGCACCGGGACGGGAGGCCGGGACGGGAGGCTACGTGCCACCCAGGCAACGGATTCCGCGAAGTCCTCACGGGCGACCCGAAACTTCATGCTTGCAAGCTCCATCGCCCGATCAGTCCTCTCCCAGTTCCGTGAGCTGTTGTGCAGTGGCCGGACATTGGTCCCTCCAAGCCTTTCGGCTCGATCAGCGTTTGGTTCGCGAAGGGTGCTGGATCGGCCGCCATCAAAAGTGTGGCACAGGCGACCGACACCAAACCGTACCCGCGACTGCGCCCGTGGCCTAGTCCGACCCTCCGGGCGCCTGCGCGCTGTGTGTCGAGAACTTGTCGGTGGGTGCGAGTAGGAACTGTCGCGAAGGGGGTGTCGCAGATTCGGGTCGGTGAGCGATGCATAGGTGTAGGGCAGGGATGGGTCGATGAGGGATCCACTCCCCTTCTCCTTGCCTGGGGACGGGAGCACTCGCGGACCGCAGCTCCCCAACCGACTTTCCACACAGCCTGTTTTCAAGAGAGTTCTTCTAGAAGAAGAACTGAAGTAGTAGTAGGCACTGTGGAATCTGTGCACTGACGCCGAATCTGCTGGTCAGCGGGCGTGGTGCCATGGGGATGACCGGTGCGTGTCTCGAGGATGAACGAGCGGCGTCTGTGGAGTTCCGAAGTTGTCCCACATTCATCCTCGAGTGCTCCTCGAGTTGTTCCACCGAATTCACCCGGTTGTTCACACGTGTGTACCGAGGAGTGGACAACTCGAGGAATCCTCGAGGACTCCACATGGACTCCTCGAGGATTCCACAACCCGATACGGGCCTCTTGGCTGGTCAGCCCCTGTGCGCAAGATCGGTTGGGGAAACTGTGGATCGAGCCCTGTTAGCGGACGCCGCGATGCCCATCCCCAGACCTGTTAGCCGATCGGTGCACAAACCGGTGGATTCCTCGAGGACTCCACAAGGATTCCTCGAGGAATCCACAGGGCAAAAAAGTGCACCGCCCCAGGTCAGGGACGGTGCACAGGTGTTAGTAAAACTCAGCGAGCTGATCCGGCCGAAGAGACTGTGGATACTTTAGCGGGAGCGTTGTTTGATCCGCGCGGTCAGTTCCTGCACCTGGTCGTAGACGCGGCGCCGCTCGGTCATCTCCTTGCGAACCTTCTTCTCCGCGTACATCACCGTGGTGTGGTCGCGGCCGAACGCCTGACCGATCTTGGGCAGCGAGAGGTCGGTCAGTTCACGGCACAGGTACATGGCGATCTGGCGCGCCTGCGCGAGCGGACGGGCCTTGCCCGGGCCGGTCAGCTCCTCGAGCGTGGTGTTGAAGTACTCGGCGGTGACCGCCATGATCGTGGCCGCGTTGATCTCCAGCGCCGCGGTGTCGGGCATCAGATCGCGCAGCACCACCTCGGCCAGCGGCAGATCCAGCGGCTGACCGTTGAGCGAGGCGAACGCGGTCACCCGGATGAGCGCGCCCTCGAGCTCACGGATGTTGCGCTCGACCCGGCTGGCGATCAGTTCCAGCACATCGTGCGGCACGTCCAGCCGGTCCATCCGGGCCTTCTTGCGCAGGATGGCGATGCGCGTCTCCAGTTCGGGCGGCTGCACATCGGTGATCAGGCCCCATTCGAACCGGGTCCGCAGCCGCTCTTCCAGCGTGGCCAGCTGCTTGGGCGGGCGGTCGGAGGAGACGACGATCTGCTTGTTGGCGTTGTGCAGGGTGTTGAAGGTGTGGAAGAACTCCTCCTGGATGCCTTCCTTGCCCTCGATGAACTGGATGTCGTCGACCAGCAGGATGTCGGTCTCGCGGTAGCGGCGCTTGAACGCTACCTTGCGGTCGTCGCGCAGGCTGTTGATGAAGTCGTTGGTGAACTCTTCGGTCGAGACGTACTTCACCCGCATACCGGGAAACAGGCGCTGGGCGTAGTGGCCCGCCGCGTGTAGCAGGTGCGTTTTCCCCAAACCCGAAGCGCCCCAAACGAACAGCGGGTTGTAGGCCCGGGCCGGCGCTTCCGCGATGGCGACCGCGGCGGCGTGCGCGAACCGGTTGGACGCGCCGATGACGAACGTTTCGAAGGTGTACTTCGCGTTGAGGCTGGCCGACGAGGTGGCGGGCGCCGAGGTCTCCTGGGACTTGGTGAAGTAGGTCGGCCAGGAGTTGCGCACGTTGACCACCGGCTCGTCGTCGTGCTCGGCGCGGGGGTTGTCGGATTCGCGCACCGACTCGTGCGCGGCCGCCAGGCCGGGATCCTCGGCCGGTGCCGCCTCCCGCACCGGCGCGCGCACCGGGCCGCGCATCGTGGCGGGACCGGGATCGGGAGTGAACAGGGACTCCTGGCCGGGCGGGATGGACTCGCGCCGCGGCGGCAGTCCCGGTTCCCGGCGGGCGGCGGGCGCGGGTTCGCGCCGCGGCGGCAACTCGGTGTGCGCCGGGTAGTCGTCCTGGCCCTGGTAGTTGTCGCGGGGATAGTCCGGCCGGTCGTACTCGGCGGCGGGCGGATACTCGGGCGCGTACTCGGTATCGGTGTACTCGGCGCCGCCCGCGTACTCGGGGGCGTAGTCGTTCGGCTGGGCGTAGCGCGGGGCCGGGTACTCGTCGCGTCCCTGGTAGTCGGTGCCGGGGTAGCCCGGTTGGGAATGCCCGTTTTCCCTGGGGCCGTTGTCCCTGCGTCCGTTGTCGAGCGGGCCGTTGTCGCGGGGACCGTTGTCCCTGGCCCGTTCCGGTCGGCTCGTCATCCTGGCGTGCCGGGGGTTGCTGCCCGCGCGGTCGGCGGCCGGGGCGGTCGGCGCGGCGATGCGCACGCCGAGTCCTTCCACCTGCGGGCCGAGTCGCCGGGCCAGCGACCGCAGGATCGGTTCGCGCAGATCGCGTTCGATGGCTTCCTGAGCCAGCGAGGAAGGTACCGAGAGCAGGGCGAAACCCTGCGCCACCGTCAGCGGCTTGACCAGTTTCAGCCAGGCCTGCTGGGCTCGGGTCACCGGCGGAATGGCGCCGTCCGGTGAGCCAGTGGTCAGCTCGGCAACTACCTCGGGCCACACCGTGGCCAACACGTTCTGCTCGTCGTCCAT